>NZ_JUGV01000001.1:0-3952500 GCF_000800055.1 Pseudomonas sp. 11/12A
CTACGCGCTGGCGCTGGCCACCGGAGAGCTGCACCGGTTTGCGCTCGCCATAGCCGCCGAGGGCGACCATGTCGAGGGCTTCTTCGGCGCGTTTGAGGCGTTCGTCCTTGCCGACGCCTTTGACCTTCAAGCCGTAGGCGACGTTGTCGCGAACGTTCATGTGCGGGAACAGCGCGTAATCCTGGAACACGGTGTTCACATCGCGCTGGTACGGCGGGAGCCCGGCGGCTTCTTCGCCATGAATACGGATAGAGCCCGCGCTCGGTTGTTCGAAACCGGCGATCAGGCGCAGACAGGTGGTTTTGCCCGAGCCGGAAGGCCCCAGCATGGAGAAGAACTCGCCGTCCTGGATGTCGATGGAAACCCGGTCAACGGCTTTCACTTCGCCGAACTGACGGGAAACGTTGGTGAACTGGACTGCAAGCGTCATGGTGCGGTGCTCCAAAAAGGCGCGGGCCGTCGCAGCGGCCCTGCCTGGACTTCTGAAAAAACGAGTAACGGTCAACTACAGCCGGCTGCCTTGCTCGGCAGTGGCAACAGAGGTAATCAACTGTGGGAGCTGGCTTGCCAGCGATGGCGCCAGCACAGTCAATAGGGTGTTGCCTGACGCTCCGCCATCGCGGGCAAGCCCGCTCCCACAGGGATCTACTTCACTTCAAGAATTAGCGGCCGCCCATGATCGCGATGTAGTCCTGGGTCCAGCGGCTGTACGGCACGAATTTGCCACCTTCAGCCTGCGGGGTTTTCCAGAAGGCGATCTTGTCGAACTGGTCGAAACCGTTGGTTTTGCAGCCTTCGGCGCCGAGCAGTTCGCTCTCCTTGCACGCCGCAGGCACCGCTGGCAACGAACCGAACCATGCCGCCACGTCACCCTGGACTTTTGGTTGCAGCGACCAGTCCATCCACTTGTAGGCGCAGTTCGGGTGTTTGGCCTCGGTATGCATCATGGTGGTGTCGGCCCAACCGGTGGCGCCTTCTTTAGGGATGGTCGACGCGATCGGTTGTTTCTCGTTCACCAGACCGTTGACCTGATACGGCCAGGCACCGGACGCGACCACGCCTTCGTTTTTGAAGTCGCTCATTTGTACGGTGGTGTCGTGCCAGTAGCGGTGAATCAGCGGCTGCTGGGCGCGCAACAGATCGAGCACCGCCTTGTATTGCGCTTCGGTCAGTTCATAGGGGTTCTGGATGCCCAGTTCCGGTTGGGTGCTTTTGAGGTACAGCGCCGCGTCGGCGATGTAGATCGGGCCGTCATAGGCCTGCACGCGGCCCTTGTTCGGTTTGCCGTCCGGCAGGTTTTGCGCATTGAACACCACGCCCCAGCTGTCGGGTGCGGTCTTGAATACGTTGGTGTTGTACATCAGCACGTTCGGACCCCATTGATACGGGGTGCCGTAGGTCTGCTTGTTGACCACGTACCAAGGCGCATCTTTCAGGCGCGGGTCGATGTTCTTCCAGTTCGGGATCAACGAGGTGTTGATCGGCTGAACACGCTTGCCGACGATCAGGCGCAGCGAGGCGTCGCCGGACGCGGTGACCAGGTCGTAACCGCCCTTGGCCATCAGGCTGACCATCTCGTCGGACGTCGCGGCGGTCTTCACGTTGACCTTGCAGCCGGTTTCTTTCTCGAAACCCGTCACCCAGTCGTAGGCCTTGTCACTTTCGCCACGTTCGATGTAGCCAGGCCAGGCCACGATATCCAATTGGCCTTCGCCGGCCCCGACAGCTTTCAGCGGCTCTGCGGCCTGGACACTGGCACTGGCCAGCAGCGCGGTGGTGATTGCACTGAGCAGTGCGGTCTTGTGCACGAACATGGGAAATCCCTCTTTTTCAAATTATGGTCGGGGCAGTGGGTTCGGTAATGCGTACTGCTAATTGTTGTTGTTAGCGTAGCTGCAAGTTTCAAGCGTCAAGCCGCAAGAAAAACGCAGGCCTGCACCTGAGGTGCAGCGTGCGGCTCAAAACTCCCGGCCATGCCGGGCCATGATGTGCCGCACCACGCTGTAGTCCTGGAGCGAATCACTGGACAGGTCCTTGCCGTAGCCGGAACGCTTCAGGCCACCATGGGGCATCTCGCTGACCAGCATGAAATGGCTGTTGATCCAGGTGCAGCCGTACTGCAATCGCGCGGCGACTTGCATCGCCTTGTCGAGGTTCTGGGTCCAGACCGACGACGCCAGGCCGTATTCCGAATCGTTGGCCCAGTCCACCGCTTGCTCCAGCTCATCGAAGCGGGTCACGGTGACCACCGGCCCGAACACTTCGCGCTGAACGATTTCGTCGCCCTGTTTGCAACCAGCCAGCAGGGTCGGCTGGTAATAGAAGCCGGCGCCGGAATGCACGGCGGCACCGGTCACCCGTTCGATGTGCGGTTGACCGAGGGCGCGTTCGACGAAACTGGCCACGCGGTCGCGTTGGCGAGTGCTGATCAGCGGGCCGAGTTCGTTGTCGGCATCGCGTTTGCCGGCAAACCGCAGGCTGCTGACCGCCGCGCCGAGTTCGGCCACCAAGCGATCGTGAATCCCCTTCTGCGCGTAAATCCGGCAGGCGGCGGTGCAGTCCTGGCCGGCGTTGTAGTAGCCGTAGGCGCGCACACCGTCGACCACCGCCTGAATGTCGGCATCGTTGCAAACGATCACCGGGGCCTTGCCACCGAGTTCGAGGTGGGTACGCTTGAGGGTTTTTGCTGCGGCCTGGAGGATTTTTTGCCCGGTGACGATATCGCCGGTCAGCGACACCATGCGCACTTTCGGGTGGCTGACTAAATGGCTGCCGACGCCTTCACCGCCACCGCAGATGATGTTGATCACGCCGCGCGGCAGAATCTCTGCCAGCGCTGGCGCCAGGGCCAGGATCGACAGCGGCGTGTGTTCGGACGGTTTGAACACCAGCGTGTTACCGGCGGCCAGGGCGGGGGCGATTTTCCAGGCGGCCATCATGATCGGGTAGTTCCACGGCGCAATGGACGCCACGACCCCGATGGGATCGCGCCGCACCATGCTGGTGTAGCCCGGCAGGTATTCGCCGCTGAGTTGTCCGGTCTGGCAGCGCACGGCACCGGCGAAGAAACGGAACACGTCGACCGTCGCGCTCAAGTCATCCTGGCGGGCCAGGTGCAACGGTTTGCCGCAGTTCAGGGATTCGAGGCGGGCGAGCAGGTCGGCGTTTTTTTCAATGGCGTTGGCGATGTCCAGCAACAGGTTCGAGCGCTGCTGCGGAGTGGTCCGCGACCAACTGGCGAAGGCGCGGTGGGCGGCGAGGATGGCGGCTTCGACTTGTTCGGTGCTGGCTTCGGCGATTTGCGTCAGGACTTCGCCTGTGGCCGGGTTGAGAATCGGCTCGGCAACGCCCTGGCCCGCGACCAATTCGCCATCGATCAACAAGGCGGTAAACAACGGGGTCTGCGCGCCAGCCATTTTTCGGATTCTCTTTTCTTGTGTGGCCATGCTGCTCCCTGTGACTGGGGCCGGCCGTCTTATAGATGAAGCAAGACTAGTGCGCGGACCCGAGGTCGACAAATACTAAATACTGAAGGTGGCGTTCGATTAAATAGATGGCTTGCGTCCGCCGTGGGGTTGCTCGCGGGCGACGGTCAGGAACGGGTCCACCAGCGCCGGGCGCGCCGTACCCCGTCGCCACGCGAGGCCGACGTCGAGGGTCTGGCTGAGGTCGGCAATCGGCCGCGCTTCGATGATGTCGCCTTCCAGCGACCATGGGCGGTAGGTCATGTCTGGCTGAATGGATACGCCCAGGCCCGCGGCTACCAGGCTTCGCACGGCTTCGGTCGAGGCGCTGCGCAAGGTGATGCGCGGTTGCAGCGAGGCTGCCGACCACATGCGTTGGGCGTTGTGGTCCATTTCATCGACGTTCAGTTGAATCAAGGGTTCGCGGGCGACATCGGCCAGGTTGATGCTGTCGTGCTCCAGCAGCGGATGCTGGGCCGGTAGCCAGAGCCGATGGGGCGAATGGGTCAGTACCTCGGTTTGCAGGGCGTGGCGGTCTTCGAGGTTGGAAAGAATCAGTACGCCGACATCGATCTCGCCGCTGACCAGCAAATGTTCGATGTACGGGCGTTCGTCTTCCATCACGCGGATTTCGACGTTGGGGTAGGCGCGCTGGAAGCGGGTGAGCAAGTCCGCCAGGTAATAACCGGCCACCAGGCTGGTCACCCCGATGATCAACTGCCCGGCGACCTGGTCGGTGCTTTGTTGCAGGCTGCGTTTGGCGTTGTCCACGGTGGCCAGGATCAGGTGCGCCTGGCGCAGGAATTGATGGCCCTGGTGGGTCAGGGTCATGCCTTTGGCGTGACGGCTGAACAGGCTGACGCCGATTTCCTCCTCCAACTGCTGGATGGCCAGGGTCAGGGTGGACTGGGAGATGAAGGCGGCTTGTGCGGCGGCGGAGATCGAGCCGGTCTCGGCCACGGCGATGAAATGGCGGATCTGACGCAAGGTCATCATGGGAAACGTACCCGGTGAGCGGTTTTTATCGATTTGTCCGAGTGTATATCTAAAAAACCGAAACTTACTGCATGCTTCAAGCTTCAGTGACAGCAGCAAGGCAACATCTGGAAGCACTCTCCCTGGCAGCCGTCGGGCACTTTCGAACTAGGCTGGGGCCTCAAAATCCGGTTACACCTTTTTTGGAGGCGGAAAATGAATACCCGTGGATTGCTCGATCAGCTACTCAAATCTGGCCAGGACTTGTTGCAGAACAAGGCAGGCGGCGCGCAGAACAAGGCTTCCGGTGGCTTGGGCGGGCTGCTTTCGGGCGCTGGCGGCGGTGCGCTGGCCGCAGGCGCCATGGGGTTGCTGCTGGGTAGCAAGAAAGCCCGCAAAGTCGGAGGCAAGGTGGCTGTGTACGGTGGTCTCGCGGCGCTGGGCGTACTGGCTTATAAGGCATATGGCAACTGGCAGGCTGGGCAGGGCACGGCACCGAAACGTGAACCGCAAACCCTCGACCGTTTACCGACAGCGCAAGTCGAGCAACACAGCCAGGCGATTCTCAAGGCCCTGGTGGCGGCGGCCAAGGCCGACGGTCATATCGACGAGCGCGAACGCGAGTTGATCGAGGGCGAGTTCACCAGGCTGGACAGCGATCAGGCGCTTGCGCACTGGTTGCACGCCGAACTCAACAAACCCCTGGACCCGGCGGATGTCGCCCGCGCCGCCAGCACCCCGGAAATGGCCGCCGAGATGTACATCGCCAGTGTGATGCTGGTGGATGAGGAGAGCTTCATGGAAAAGTCCTATCTCGATGAACTGGCGCGACAGCTCAAGCTTGAGCCGGGGCTGAAGGCGGAATTGGAGAAACAGGTTCGCCAGGCTTCGATGTAGACCTTCCACAGGTATTCGCTGGCAAGCCAGCGTCCCCGGCCCTGTAGGCGCGGGCATGCTGGCGACGCCGTTCCAGCCGCGATGACGTCGCTCATGGCCGAATCACGGCCCCTTTCTTCCGAAACGCCACTGGCCAGTATCCTGAACAATGCGGAAAGTCCCGTTCCAGAGCCTGTCCTGCCTTTTATGGCGAGATGAGAGGTGGCGCACAAGCGTCTTATAAATGAAACACCGCCCTCGGCTATACTCCCCCAGCATTTGATAATGGCCCCTGAGGACTGATTGTGAAGAACTGGACGTTGCGCCAACGCATTTTGGCGAGTTTTGCAGTAATTATCGCCATCATGCTGTTGATGGTCGTCGTCTCTTATTCACGGTTGTTGAAGATCGAGGACAGCGAAGCCAGCGTGCGTGATGACGCTTTGCCGGGGGTCTATTTCAGCTCGATGATTCGCAGCGCCTGGGTCGACACCTACCTTCAGACACAGGAAATGCTCTTATTGAAAGAAGGGCAGGGCGTCAGCGCCGAAGATGCCGCCGATTTCAAGGTTTTCGAGACGCGCCTGGAGGAGCAGCTAGCCAACTATCGCGGCACCGTCACCTCGAATGAAGACAAAATTGAATTTGCGGCCTTTGAACAAAGGCACGAAGAATTCAACCGCATCCATGCCGCCGTCCTCGATTTGCACAAGCGCAACCAGGAAGCTGAAGCCATCAAGTTGTTCAACGAGCAACTGACTCCGGCCTGGACCGCAGGCCGCATGAAACTCAATGACATCATCAGAGAAAACAAGGCGGTGGCGGACAACGACATGGCGGCCATCGATGACGCGGTGGTCACGGCAAAAATCAGCATGGGCGTCTCTCTGCTGGTCGCCATACTGGCGGCCGGCCTCTGCGGTCTGCTGTTGATGCGCGCGATCATGGCGCCGATGAACCGCATCGTCAGCATCCTTGAAGTGATGCGCACCGGTGACCTCAGCAATCGCCTGAACCTGGAGCGCAAGGACGAATTTGGCGCGGTGGAAACCGGCTTCAACGACATGATGAGCGAACTGACTTCGCTCGTGTCCCAGGCCCAGCGCTCGTCGGTGCAGGTCACCACGTCAGTCACCGAGATCGCCGCCACGTCCAGGCAACAGCAGGCCACCGCCACCGAAACCGCTGCCACCACCACCGAAATCGGCGCGACCTCCCGTGAAATCGCCGCCACGTCCCGTGACCTGGTGCGCACCATGACCGAGGTCTCCAGCGCTGCCGATCAAGCCTCGGTGGCCGCCGGTTCCGGGCAGCAGGGGCTGGCGCGCATGGAGGAAACCATGCATTCGGTGATGGGCGCGGCCGATCTGGTCAACGCCAAACTGGCGATCCTCAACGAGAAGGCCGGCAACATCAATCAGGTGGTGGTCACCATCGTCAAGGTCGCCGACCAGACCAACCTGCTGTCGCTCAACGCGGCGATCGAAGCCGAGAAGGCCGGGGAATACGGGCGCGGTTTCGCCGTAGTGGCCACCGAGGTACGGCGTCTGGCGGACCAGACCGCTGTCGCCACCTATGACATCGAGCAGATGGTGCGCGAGATTCAGTCGGCGGTATCGGCCGGTGTGATGGGCATGGACAAGTTCTCCGAGGAAGTGCGCCGCGGCATGTCCGAGGTGCAGCAGGTCGGCGAGCAGCTGTCGCAAATCATCCATCAGGTTCAGGCACTGGCGCCGCGCGTGTTGATGGTCAATGAGGGCATGCAGGCCCAGGCCACCGGCGCCGAGCAGATCAACCACGCCCTGGTGCAATTGGGCGACGCCAGCAGTCAGACCGTTGAATCCCTGCGCCAGGCCAGTTTTGCCATCGACGAGCTGAGTCAGGTGGCCGTAGGGCTGCGTAGCGGCGTCTCGCGATTCAAAGTCTGATGAGCGAACTCACGGCCAAACGCACTGCCGTGAAGCAGGCGTTGCATGCGTTGTTTCTGGTTTTCCGCATCGGCAGCGAGCGCTATGCCTTGCAAGCCACCGAAGTCGCGGAGGTGCTGGCGCGCCAGCCCTTGAAGCCGATTGCCCACGCGCCGCACTGGGTCGCCGGGGTTTTCGCCTATCGTGGCGCGGTGGTACCGGTGATCGACCTGTGCGCCCTGGCGTTTGGCACGCCTGCCCAGGCTCGAACCAGCACTCGGCTGGTGCTGGTTCATTACTGCGCGAATGACGGCGCAGAGACGAAATTGCTCGGCTTGATTCTGGAGCAGGCCACCGACACCGTGCGATATAACCCGACGGATTTTCAGCCCTACGGCCTCGACAATCGCCAGGCCCGCTACCTGGGACCTGTGCGCGAAGATGCGCAGGGTCTACTGCAATGGGTACGGGTCGCCGACTTGCTGGACGATCAGGTGCGCGCGCTGCTGTTCCCGTCGCCACCGCTGGACCTGGCGCTGCTTGAGGAGCGGCCATGAGCGGCGACCCGCGGTTTTTCGATTTCCTCAAGGAGCGCATCGGCCTCGATGTGACCTCCGTGGGGCCCGCCATCATCGAGCGTGCCGTTCGCCAGCGCAGCACCGTGTCCAATGCGTTCACCGCCGACGAATACTGGCGAATCCTGCAGGGTTCACGAGATGAACAGCAGGCGCTGATCGAAGCGGTGATCGTTCCTGAAACCTGGTTTTTCCGTTACCCGGAATCCTTTGCCACCCTGGCGAAACTGGCGAGCAAACGTCTGGCCGAAATCAACAATCTGCGGGCACTGCGGATTCTGAGCCTGCCATGCTCAACCGGTGAAGAGCCGTACTCGATTGCCATGGCGCTGCTGGACGCCGGATTCCAGCCGCATCAGTTCAAGGTCGAAGGCATGGACGTCAGCCCGCTGTCGGTGGAAAAGGCCCGGCGTGCGCTGTATGGCAAGAATTCGTTTCGCGGTCAGGATATCGCCTTCCGCGACCGGCATTTCACGGCGCAGAACGACGGTTTTCGCCTCAGTGACCGGGTGCTGGACCAAGTGCGCCTGCAGGTCGGCAACGTGCTCGATCCGGCGTTGCTCGCCAACGAGCCTCCTTACGACTTCGTGTTCTGCCGCAACCTGTTGATCTATTTCGATCAGGCAACGCAACAGCAGGTGTTCGAAGTCCTCAAGCGTCTGACCCACGTCGACGGTGTGCTGTTTATCGGCCCGGCCGAAGGTAGCCTGCTGGGGCGTTTCGGCATGCGCTCCATCGGCATTCCACAGTCCTTTGCCTTCAGTCGTCACAAGGCTTTGGAACCTGAACCGGCACTGGCCTTTGTTCCAGCATCATTGCCTGCGCCATTGCCCGTGCCGCGACCGTTGCGCAACATGGTGCCTGCGCCCATGAACAGGCGCCCGTTCGCGCCTGTAGCGCCAGAAACCCCTGTGGCCAAAAAAGCCGGCGTCGATGTGGCCACGCTGTTGGCGAACATCGCCTCGCTGGCCAACGAAGGCAAGAGTGCCGAAGCCCGTGCCGCGTGCGAAAGTTACCTGCGCAGTCATGAGCCGGTGGCCCAGGTGTTTTACTGGCTCGGGTTGCTCAGCGATGTGGCGGGCAATGTCCTGGAAGCCCAGGGCTTTTATCGCAAGGCGTTGTACCTCGAACCGCAACATCCCGCCGCGTTGTTGCAGCTGGCAGCCTTGCTGCAATCCCAGGGCGACACCGTGGGGGCCAGACGATTGCAGGAGCGCGCCGCCCGCAGCGAGCGCACCGCTGACCGTGAGCGTAAACGATGATCGCCTCCGACACCTTTAGCGTCACCCATGAAGATGCCCAGGCCATCGATGATTGCTGGAACCGCATCGGTATCCATGGCGACAAGTCCTGCCCGCTGCTGAGCGAACACATTCATTGCCGCAATTGCGCGGTGTATTCGACCGCCGCCACGCGCCTGCTGGATCGTTATGCGCTGCAGCAGGATGACCGCGTGCAGGTGTCCAACACCGTGGAGAGTGAGGTGAAAACCCGCTCGCTATTGATGTTCCGCCTCGGCGAAGAATGGTTGGGCCTGGCCACCCGCTGTTTGGTGGAAGTCGCGCCGTCGCAAGCGATTCACTCGTTGCCGCACCAGCGCTCCGGCGCCTTGCTCGGCGTGGCGAACGTGCGCGGTGCGCTGGTGGCATGCCTCTCGCTGGTCGAATTGTTGGGGCTCGATGGCATCAGCAATGTCGCCTCCGGCACACGGGTCATGCCGCGCATGTTGATCATCGCCGCCCATGGCGGGCCCGTGGTGGTGCCGGTGGATGAAGTGGACGGCATTCATGCCATCGACGAGCAGATCCTCGATGCCGCCTCGCGCTCCGGCACTCAGGCCAGTGCCAAATACACTCGCGGCGTGTTGCAATTCAAAGGTCGCAGCCTGCGTTGGCTGGATGAAGAGCAGCTATTGTCCGCCGTGACCCGGAGCCTCACATGACCCCCGAGCAGATGCGCGACACCTCGTTGCTGGAACTGTTCAGCCTGGAAGCCGAGGCCCAGACCCAAGTGCTGAATGCGGGGCTGCTGGCCCTGGAGCGCAATCCCACCCAGGCCGATCAACTCGAGTCGTGCATGCGCGCGGCGCACTCGCTCAAGGGAGCGGCACGTATCGTCGGCGTGGATGCAGGCGTCAGCGTTGCCCACGTCATGGAAGATTGCCTGGTCAGCGCCCAGGAAGGCCGCCTGCTGCTGCGACCCGAACACATCGACGCGTTGCTGCAAGGCACCGATTTGCTGATGCGCATCGCGACGCCTAACAATGCTCCGGCGCCGGAAGATATCGAGGCCTATGTCGCCTTGATGGGGGGCCTGCTCGATCCGGCTGCGGCTGCGACTGCTGCCGTTCGGGTCTCGGCCCCCGCCTCGCCGTTGATGGCGGAACTCCAGCTCGAACCGCCGCTGGCCTGGCTCGAAGAGCCGGCACCTGTCGTCGAGCCGCTGCCCGAAGCGCCGAAAAAGACCAGGCGCACCACCGAGAACGGTGAGCGCGTACTGCGGGTCACGGCCGAACGCCTGAACAGCCTGCTCGATCTGTCGAGCAAATCCCTGGTGGAAACCCTGCGCCTCAAACCGCATCTGGCCACCATGCAGCGTCTCAAGCGCATGCAGAACAATGGCCTGCGCGCTCTGGAAAACCTCAACGTCCACCTCAAGGAGCACGCCCTGAGTCTCGAGGCCCAGGAAGCCCTCGAAGATGCACGGCGACTGTTGGCGGAGTCCCAGCAATTGCTGGTGGAAAAAAACGCCGAGCTGGATGAGTTCGTCTGGCAGGCCAGTCAACGCGCGCAGGTGTTGTACGACACCGCGCTGGCCTGTCGCATGCGTCCGTTCGCCGATGTCTTGAACGGTCAGGTGCGGATGGTCCGCGACCTCGGTCGCAGTCTCGGAAAACAGGTGCGCCTGGAAATCGAGGGTGAGAAGACCCAGGTTGACCGCGACGTGTTGGAAAAACTCGAAGCGCCGCTGACGCACCTGCTGCGCAATGCGGTCGATCACGGTATTGAAACCCCTGAGCAACGGCTGTTGGCGGGCAAGCCGGCGGAGGGCCTGATCCGGTTGCGCGCGTCCCATCAGGCGGGCTTGCTGGTGCTGGAACTGAGCGATGACGGCAACGGCGTCGACCTTGAGAAGGTCCGCAGCAGTATCATCGAGCGCCAGTTGTCCCCGGCGCAAACCGCTGCCCAACTCAGCGAAGAGGAGCTGCTGACCTTCCTGTTCCTGCCGGGTTTCAGCCTGCGCGACACGGTCACTGAAGTCTCCGGACGCGGAGTGGGTCTGGATGCGGTGCAGCACATGGTGCGCCAGTTGCGTGGCGCCGTGGTGCTGGAGCAGACGGCGGGCGAGGGCAGTCGCTTCCATCTCGAAGTGCCGCTGACCCTGTCGGTGGTGCGCAGCCTGGTGGTGGAAGTGGGCGGCGAGGCCTATGCCTTTCCCCTGGCCCACATCGAACGCATGTGCGATCTGGAGGCGGCTGACATTGTGCAGGTCGAGGGGCGTCAGCATTTTTGGTACGAGGGCCGGCATGTCGGCCTGGTGGCGGCCAGTCAGCTTTTGCAGCGTCCGGTCAATCAAGGCCACCAGCCGACCCTGAAGGTGGTGGTGATCCGCGAGCGCGATACGATCTACGGCGTGGCGGTTGAGCGCTTTATCGGCGAGCGGACCCTGGTGGTGTTGCCGCTGGATGAACGTCTGGGCAAGGTCCAGGACATTTCTGCCGGGGCTTTGCTCGACGACGGATCGGTGGTACTGATCGTCGATGTCGAAGACATGCTGCGCTCGGTGGACAAACTGCTCAATACCGGGCGCCTGGAGCGCATTGCCCGACAGGGCGACCAGGCCGTCGAGGTGGCCCGCAAGCGGATTCTGGTGGTCGACGACTCCCTGACCGTGCGTGAGCTGCAGCGCAAGCTGTTGCTTAATCGGGGTTATGACGTGGCCGTGGCGGTCGACGGCATGGACGGCTGGAATGCGCTGCGTTCAGAGGATTTCGATCTGCTGATTACCGACATTGATATGCCGCGCATGGACGGCATCGAACTGGTGACTTTGTTGCGCCGGGACAATCGATTGCAATCGCTGCCGGTGATGGTGGTGTCCTACAAGGATCGTGAAGAGGATCGTCGCCGTGGACTGGACGCTGGAGCCGACTATTATCTAGCCAAAGCCAGTTTTCATGACGACGCCCTGCTCGATGCAGTGGTTGAGCTCATAGGAGGAGCGCGGGCATGAAAATCGCCATCGTCAACGACATGCCCATGGCCGTGGAAGCGCTGCGCCGGGCGCTGGCCTTCGAGCCGGCGCACCAGGTGATCTGGGTGGCCGCCAACGGCGAGGAAGCCGTGCAAAAGGCTGCCGGGCAGACACCGGATTTGATTTTGATGGACCTGATCATGCCAGTGATGGACGGGGTGGAAGCCACCCGCCGGATCATGGCCGAGACGCCCTGTGCCATTGTCATCGTGACCGTGGATCGCCAGCAGAACGTGCACCGGGTGTTCGAAGCCATGGGCCATGGGGCTCTGGATGTGGTCGATACTCCGACCCTCGGTGCCGGCAACGCCCAGGAAGCGGCGGCGCCCTTGCTGCGCAAGATCATGAACATCGGCTGGCTGATCGGCGATAAACGCGCTCGGGAACGTCCGGCGCCAAGTCCGGCGCGCAGTTCTGCTTCGACCAAGCGCCTGATCGCCATCGGCTCTTCAGCGGGCGGACCGGCGGCGCTGGAAGTCTTGCTCAAAGGCCTGCCGAAGGATTTTTCCGCCGCCATCGTGCTGGTGCAACACGTCGACCAGGTGTTCGCCGCCGGCATGGCCGAATGGCTCGGCAGCGCCAGTGGGCTCAAGGTGCGCCTGGCCATGGAAGGCGACACGCCGCAAAGCGGCACGGTTCTGCTGGCTGGCACCAATCACCATATTCGTTTGTTGAAGAACGGCACGCTGGCTTACACCGCCGAGCCGGTCAATGAAATCTATCGGCCTTCTATCGATGTGTTTTTCGAGAGTGTGGCCAACTACTGGAATGGCGATGCGGTGGGGGTGTTGCTCACCGGCATGGGGCGTGATGGTGCACAGGGGCTTAAACTCATGCGCCAACGGGGCTACTTGACCATCGCTCAGGACCAACAAAGCAGCGCGGTGTATGGCATGCCGAAGGCGGCCGCGGCCATCGACGCCGCTGTGGAAATCCGTCCGCTGGAAAAGATAGCGCCACGATTGCTGGAGATTTTCCCCAAATGACAACTTTTCACAGCAATCCTGGCCCAAGCAGTATTCAGGTGAACGCAGATGAATGACTTACAGCTCGACGACTTCAAGACTGACGAAAACGCCGCCATGGTGTTGTTGGTGGATGACCAGGCAATGATCGGCGAGGCGGTGCGGCGCGGGTTGTCGAATGAAGACAACATCGACTTCCATTTCTGCGCCGACCCGCATCAGGCGATTGCCCATGCGATTCGCATCAAGCCGACCGTGATCCTTCAGGACCTGGTAATGCCCGGGCTGGACGGCCTGAGTCTGGTGCGCGAGTACCGCAATCATCCGGCGACCAAGGACATCCCGATCATCGTCCTGTCGACCAAGGAAGACCCGTTGATCAAGAGCGCCGCGTTCGCGGCCGGGGCCAACGATTACCTGGTCAAGCTGCCGGACAACATCGAGCTGGTCGCGCGCATTCGCTATCACTCGCGTTCCTACATGACCCTGTTGCAGCGGGACGCGGCCTATCGTGCCCTGCGCGTCAGTCAGCAGCAGTTGCTCGACACCAACCTGGTGCTGCAACGCCTGATGAACTCCGACGGCCTGACCGGTCTGTCGAACCGTCGGCATTTCGATGAATACATAGAGCTTGAATGGCGCCGCTCCCTGCGCGAGCAGAGCCAAATGTCACTGCTGATGATCGACGTGGATTACTTCAAGACCTTCAATGACACCTTCGGCCACCTGGAAGGCGACGAAGCCTTGCGCAAGGTCGCCACGGCGATCCGCGATGCCAGTGCCCGGCCTTCGGACCTGCCGGCCCGTTACGGCGGCGAAGAATTCGCCCTGGTCCTGCCCAACACCTCCCCGGGCGGTGCACGGCTGGTGGCGGAAAAACTGCGCATGACCGTGCAAGCCCTGAAGATCCCGCACATTTCCCCAACCGAAGGCTCAAGCCTGACCATCAGCATCGGCCTGTCGACCATCACCCCGACAGCAGGCAGCAATTGCCGCGAATTGATTTCGGCGGCGGACAAGGGGCTGTACCAGGCGAAGAACAATGGGCGTAATCAGGTGGGGATCGGGTGATCCGCCTATTCTGCTAATCAACGCATTCCTTGTGGGAGCGAGCTTTCTCGCGAAAGCGGCGTGTCAGTCAACATCGATGTTGAAGGTTATACCGCCATCGTCGGAACGCCGCCCGGCGCGAGCTCGCTCCCGCAGGCTTGGTGTTTTAACTGATCAACATTTCCCCCTAAACCCTGCCTTTTCGGCCAAGCGGACTGCCGTTTCCAGCCGTTTGCCGTTATACTCGCCGGCTTTCAAAAGTTCGCCAACGAGTGCTGCCCGCCATGGAAATCAACCCGATCCTGAACACCATCAAGGACCTGTCCGAGCGCTCCGAAACCATTCGGGGGTATCTTTGACTACGATCAAAAGCATGAGCGTCTGACCGAGGTCAATCGCGAGCTTGAAGATCCGAATGTCTGGAACAAACCTGAATACGCCCAGGAGCTGGGCCGCGAGCGCTCTGCGCTGGCTCAGATCGTCGAAACCCTGGACGAACTGAACGCCGGTCTGGCCGATTGCCGCGACCTGCTGGACATGGCCGTCGAAGAAAACGACGAAGGCGCGGTCGGCGATGTTGTCGCCGAACTGGCCCGTCTCGAGGAAAACCTCGCCAAGCTTGAATTCCGCCGCATGTTCAGCCACGAAATGGACCCGAACAACGCCTACCTGGACATCCAGGCCGGCTCCGGCGGTACCGAAGCCCAGGACTGGGCCAACATCCTGTTGCGCATGTACCTGCGCTGGGCCGACAAACGCGGTTTCGACGCGACCATCATGGAGTTGTCCGCCGGTGAAGTCGCCGGGATCAAGGGCGCTACCGTGCACATCAAGGGCGAATACGCCTTTGGCTGGCTGCGTACCGAGATCGGCGTACACCGCCTGGTGCGCAAGAGCCCGTTCGACTCCGGCAACCGTCGTCACACATCGTTCTCTGCGGTGTTCGTTTCCCCCGAGATCGATGACAAGGTGGAAATCGAGATCAACCCGGCGGACCTGCGGATCGATACCTATCGTTCCTCCGGTGCCGGTGGTCAGCACGTAAACACCACCGACTCGGCCGTACGTATCACCCACGTACCGACCAACACCGTGGTCAGCTGCCAGAACGAACGTTCCCAGCACGCCAACAAGGACACCGCCATGAAAATGCTGCGGGCCAAGTTGTACGAGCAGGAAATGCAGAAACGCAACGCGGCCTCCCAGGCCCTGGAAGACACCAAGTCCGATATCGGCTGGGGTCACCAGATTCGTTCGTATGTGCTGGATGCCTCGCGGATCAAGGATCTGCGCACCAACATCGAACGCAGCGACTGCGACAAGGTGCTCGATGGCGACATCGACGAATACCTGGAAGCCAGCCTGAAATCCGGGCTGTAAAAGACGTAACACAGGATCGGCTGATTCAACGCGATCCCTGTAGGAGCCAGCCTGCTGGCGATCCCCGGCCGCAGGCCGGGGGCAACGAACCCGTGATGGAATATCTAAAGACATGAGCGACCTAGAACTCGACCCGCAAGCCCTGCAACAGGAAGAAAACTCCCTGATCGCCCTGCGCAAGGAAAAGCTTGCTGCCGAGCGTGCCAAGGGCAATGCCTTCCCGAACGACTTCCGCCGCGAAAACTACTGCAATGACTTGCAGAAACAGTACGCGGACAAGACCAAGGAAGAGCTGGCAGAGGCTGCGATTCCGGTCAAGGTTGCCGGTCGCATCATGCTCAACCGTGGCTCGTTCATGGTGATCCAGGACATGACCGGTCGCATCCAGGTCTACGTCAACCGCAAGACCCTGTCCGAAGAAACCCTGGCCGCGGTGAAAACCTGGGACATGGGCGACATCATTGCCGCCGAAGGTACCCTGGCCCGTTCCGGCAAGGGCGACCTGTACGTCGAAATGACCAGCGTGCGCCTGCTGACCAAATCCCTGCGCCCGCTGCCGGACAAGCACCACGGCCTGACCGACACCGAGCAACGCTACCGTCAGCGCTACGTTGACCTGATCGTCAACGAAGACGTACGCCAGACTTTCCGCGTGCGTTCGCAAGTCATCGCCCACATCCGCAGCTTCTTGATGAAGCGTGACTTCCTGGAAGTGGAAACGCCGATGCTGCAAACCATTCCGGGCGGCGCGGCAGCCAAGCCGTTCGAAACCCACCACAACGCGCTGGACATGGAAATGTTCCTGCGTATCGCGCCTGAGCTGTACCTCAAGCGTCTGGTGGTCGGTGGTTTTGAAAAAGTGTTCGAGATCAACCGCAACTTCCGCAACGAAGGTGTTTCGACTCGTCACAACCCTGAGTTCACCATGTTGGAGTTCTACCAGGCCTACGCCGACTACGAAGACAACATGGACCTGACCGAAGAACTGTTCCGTGAACTGGCGCAGCTGGTTCTGGGCAGCACCGACGTGCCGTACGGCGACAAGGTGTTCCACTTCGGCGAGCCGTTCGTGCGTCTGTCGGTGTTCGACTCGATCCTCAAGTACAACCCTGAGCTGACCGCTGACGACCTGAACGACATCGACAAGGCCCGCGACATCGCCAAGAAGGCTGGCGCCAAGGTGCTGGGCTTCGAAGGTCTGGGCAAGCTGCAGGTGATGATTTTCGAAGAGCTGGTCGAGCACAAGCTGGAACAGCCGCACTTCATCACCCAGTACCCGTTCGAAGTGTCGCCGCTGGCGCGTCGTAACGACGAGAACCCGAACGTCACCGACCGTTTCGAGCTGTTCATTGGCGGCCGTGAAATCGCCAACGCCTACTCCGAGTTGAACGACGCGGAAGACCAGGCCGAACGCTTCATGGCCCAGGTGGCCGACAAGGACGCCGGCGATGACGAAGCCATGCACTTCGACGCCGACTTCGTTCGCGCGCTGGAATATGGCATGCCGCCAACGGCGGGCGAAGGTATCGGCATCGACCGTCTGGTGATGCTGCTGACCAACTCCCCGTCGATCCGCGACGTGATCCTGTTCCCGCACATGCGGCCGCAAGCGTAAGTGTTTTAACTAAAAAACCGCCTCTTCAGGCGGTTTTTTATTGCCTGTCTGGTACAAACGTATCAGTTTGTTGCTTTCATCTGAGAGGAAAGACCTGTCGTGAATCGTGCAATGGCTCAAGAAGGTGCAGCGGGTATCGCCACTGCGGTCGCTGAAAGTGTTCAGTACCAGGGCCGCAAGGCCAGCCGGCAGGGCAGCGAGCAGCGTCGACAGGACATTCTCGATGCGGCGATGCGCATTGTCGTGCGCGATGGCGTGCGGGCCGTGCGCCACCGCGCTGTGGCCGCCGAGGCCAATGTGCCGTTGTCGGCGACCACTTACTACTTCAAGGATATCGATGACCTGCTCACCGATACCTTCGCCCAATACGTGGAGCGCAGCGCGGCCTACATGGCCAAGTTGTGGGTAAATAACGAAGGCCTGCTGCGCGAAATGGTCGACAGCGGCGATGGCAGCCCGCAGGCCCGTTCCAGGCTGGCGGACGATATCGCACGGCTGATGGCGGATTATGTGCACCGGCAATTGGTCACCCGTCGCGAACATCTGATGGCCGAGCAGGCGTTCCGCCAGGAAGCGCTGCTGAACCCGCGCCTGGCCGAGTTGGTGCGCTCGCACCAACAGATTCTCCTGCAGGGCTCCTGCCAGCTGTTTCAGGTATTGGGTTCCCGTGAGCCGCAACAGGATGCCAAAGTGTTGACGGCTATAATCGGACGGATGGAATATCAGGGCCTGCTCAACGACGCCGAACCGGTGGCCGAAGAGGAAATGCTCGGCATCCTGACGCGTTATATGCATCTGGTGCTGGCGTCGGCGTAGATCCTGTTGATGCTTTTTGACCCTGTGGGAGTGAGCTTGCTCGTGATGTCGGCTTAACATTCAGCACCTGTGTTGCCTGACACGCCTTCATCGCGAGCAAGCTCGCTGCCATAAGGTCCGGTGTTCACTTGAGGCCGGCGGTGTGTTCATAGGGAGTGTCGAATGAAAGACTGGCGTGTCGTCGTGATCGCCTTGTCGTTCCTGCTGCTCAGTGGCTGCCTGGTGACCTTCAAGGAGCCGCTGCCCACGAACGAGCCCGCGCCCAAAGGATTGCTCGGCAAATGGACCAGCACCAACGCCTGGGGTGAGCCGCTGAATCTGGAGTTGACGCGCGTCGGTGAAAATCAGTATCAGGCGGTCAGCTACTTTCGCGCCAAGCCCAAGGAGCGCGAAGCCTATCCTTTTACGGTGTCGCGACATGGCAATCGCTGGTATCTGTCGGCGAAAGTGCCCGCGCAGTTCGGCGGGCATTTCACGATTGCCGGCTTCGAACTGACCGACAAACATGAACTGGTGGTCTACAACCTCGACCTCGAGCAGATCAACCAGGCATTGCAGCAAAAGGCCCTGAGCGGCGATGGCTTTCAAACGATCGAAGGCGATGGTGTGTTGATCAACAGCAACATGGGCCAGGTGTCCGCTTACCTCGACGACCCGGCCAACTCCGATGTGTTCGTCGAAGTGGTGCGTTATCAGCGTCAGGCCAAGGCCAAATAAACCCAGCACACAACGCATTCAACAGGAGTTTCGGGTGGACGATTACCAGCAGTCGATACGCATTTTGTCCGATCGCATTGTGCTGGCGCAGACGCCGATCCGCGTCCTCGATGCGGTCAAGTGGGACGACAACATCCGTCAGCGTTTCCTCAAGGCCAAGGGCAAGGAATTGCCAGAGGTGGACCGCGACTATTACCTGAATCGGCCGCTGTCCTTCGACTCCAGCAAAGTGAAGCTGGAGTTCCAGAACATCGAGCGCGACATCACCCGCCAGCTCGGCCAGTTCAACCCGGTCGGCCAGATCATGCGGCGCATGTGCAAGGAATACCGGATGGTGGTGCGCATGCTCGAAGCGCGCGGCACCGAGGATTTCGGCCTGATTTCCCAGGAGTTGTACGGTGCCGCGTCCGATGCGTTCCACGCCGGTGACCCGACGCTGTCCGATCTGGGGCTGATGCTCTCCGATTACCTGAACAACATCGACGGCCGTGGCGACCTCAAGGATGAACCGAAGACGCTGACGGCCAAGGATGCGGTGGAAATGCTGCAGCATCGCTTGAACAAGGTGTTCGGTGAGGCCGAGGAGACCATCCGGGTGTTCGAGTCCGACGGGATCGTCGCCGATGCGGCGGCCGGCGCCGACTACATCAAGATCCGCACCGACGCGATGTTCAACCAGCGTGATGTGCGCGCCCTGGAAGTCCATGAAGGGCTGGTGCACGTCGGCACCACGCTCAATGGCCTGAACCAGCCGATCTGCACTTTCCTGGCCAAGGGCCCGCCCTCGTCGACGGTGACCCAGGAAGGCCTGGCGATCCTTATGGAAATCATCACCTTCGCGTCCTATCCGAGTCGCCTGCGAAAACTGACCAACCGTACCCGCGCCATTCATATGGTGGAGGAGGGTGCCGACTTCCTGCAGGTGTTCGAGTTCTTCCGCGAGCAGGGTTTCGAAATGGCGGAAAGCTACAGCAACACCAGTCGCGTTTTCCGAGGCTCGGTGCCGACAGGTCTGCCATTTACCAAAGACTTGTCCTACCTCAAGGGCTTCATCATGATTTACAACTACATTCAGTTGGCCGTGCGCAAAGGCAAACTGGAGCAGATCCCGTTGCTGTTTTGCGGCAAGACCACGCTGGAAGACATGCGCACGCTGCGGCAGTTGGTGGATGAAGGGCTGGTGGTACCGCCCAAGTACTTGCCGGAGCAGTTCCGTGACATGAATGCGTTGTCGGCGTGGATGTGCTTCTCCAACTTCCTCAATCACCTGAGCCTGGACCGGATCGAGGCGGATTACTCCAACATCCTGTAGCGGTAAGCCATGGACCATTGTGGGAGCGAGCCTGCTCGCGATAGCGGTTTTACATTCAACATTAATGTTGCCTGATGCACCGCCATCGCGAGCAGGCTCGCTCCCACAGGGTTCGGCCTTCTTCTTTTTTTGCGAGGTTTCAACGGATGAGAATCCTCGGCGTCATCTGCCTTCTACTGGCCCTGAGCGGTTGCAGTTCGCTGCTGTTCTACCCTGAACCCGGCCAGTTGTTCACCCCGGAAAAAGCCGGGCTCGAATACCGTGACGTCACCCTGACCACTGCCGACGGCCTGCGCCTGCATGCCTGGTGGTTGCCGGCCAAGCAGGGCGTCGAGGTCAAGGGTACGGTGCTGCACCTGCACGGCAATGGTGGAAACCTGCCCATGCATCTGGGTGGCAGCTATTGGTTGCCGGAGCATGGTTACCAAGTGTTGCTGGTGGACTATCGCGGTTATGGCCTGTCCGAAGGCGAGCCTAGCCTGCCGGCGATCTACCAGGACATCGACGCCGCATTCAAATGGCTTGACCAGGCCCCGGAGGTCAAGGGCAAGCCATTGATCCTCCTCGGTCAGAGCCTCGGCGGTTCGATGGCGGTCCATTACCTCGTGCAACACCCCGAGCGGCAGAAACAACTCAAGGCGTTTGTGCTCGATGGCGTGCCCGCCAGTTATCGCAGTGTCGGTCAGTTTGCCCTGAGCCACTCATGGCTGACCTGGGCCTTTCAGGTGCCGCTGTCCTGGCTTGTACCGGACGGTGACAGCGCGATCAGCTCCATGGCGCAGCTCAATGGCGTGCCGAAATTGATCTACCACAGCATCGACGATCCGATCGTGCCTCTTTCCAACGGCATCCGTCTGTATCAAGCTGCGCCGCCGCCGCGGGTGCTGCAACTGACCCGTGGCGGTCATGTGCAGACGTTCGCCGACCCGGTCTGGCGCAAAGTCATGCTGCGTTATCTTGACGATCCACAGCATTTCAACGGTTTGCGCCGCCTGGGTGAAATCCCTAATTACCCGGCGCCCGAACATTCTGAAGATGAACCACCAGAGAGTCCGCAATGAGTGAAGAACGTAACGCCATCCCGCTGATCATCACCGGTATTTGCAGCATCCTCGGCACTGTCGGTGCCCTGTGGTGGTACGGCTACCTGCACTTCGCCAAGCCTGAGGATGCGTTGCTGCTCAACGAATTCACCATGCTCAAGACCGTGCCGGGTGAGGACTACAAAGTCTCCCTGGAACCGGCTGCCCAGGTGGCGCAGTGCATCGATGGCGTGCTGGTGCTGTTCGACACCGAGCAGAAAGGCCTGACCGGGGTGCTGATCGACAGCAAGAAAAAAGCCGTGCGTTGCATGGGCCAGGAAACGCCGCAGAAGCTGCAACCCTGAACAGAAAATAAATGTGGGAGCGAGCCTGCTCGCGATGGCGGCGTGACAGTCAACACAGATGTTGAATGTCCGGGCCTCATCGCGAGCAGGCTCGCTCCCACAGTGGTGTTTACTGGGTGTTGGCACTCACCGCCGAGCGCGGAATCACCGGTTGGTTATCGTTGGAAATCGTCACTTCCACCCGACGATTCTGTGCCCGTCCCGACACGCTGGTGTTATCCGCGACCGGGTATTCCTTGCCATAACCCTGGGCGACGACGCGGGTCGGGTCGACGCCCATTTTCACCAGCGCCATGCGCACGGAGTTCGCGCGTCGTTCCGACAGTGACTGGTTGTGCGTTGCCGTACCGGTGCTGTCGGTGTAGCCCTCGACGATCACTTTGCGGTCGGGGTTTTCCTGGAGGTATTGCGCCAGTTTGTTGATGTTCATCAGGCCATTGGATTTCAGCTCGGCCTTGTCGGTGGCAAACAGCACGTCACCGAAGGTCACCAGTGTGCCGCGATCGGTTTGCCGGGCGTTGAGGCTGTCCTGCAATTGCTTGATCTGCTGGTCACGCGCATCCAGGCGGGCCTGGGCACGTTGCGCAGAAGCGTTTTTAAGGTTGGCTTCCGCAGTACGCAGGGCGATGGTCTGTTTTGCCACTTCCACACGCTGGTTGGTCAGATAGGCCAGTTGATCGACTTTGGCTGGGTCTTCCTTGTCCAGATAGGCCTTGTCGGCCTTATCCAGATAATCACTGGCATCCTTGGTTTCCAGCGCCGCGACTTTGCTCGCCTGCGGGTTGGCTTGCAGTCCGGAATAGTTGGTGCGGGCCTGTTCAAGGTTGGCGTTGGGCGGTGTGGAGCACGCCGCCAGGGCAACACTGGCGGCCAGCAGGGCAGGGATCATCAATTGTTTGGCATTCATGCACTTGGAAATCATGGTTTCGTCCTTTTAGTCGAGTAAGAAATACGTCATGCCGCGCCGTTACTGAACGGTGCGCTGGCTTTCCTGACGCAGTTCCTGAACCCCTTGGCGAGAGTCCTTCACCGCTTGTTCGGCTTTCATCGCCTGCGCCTTGCGTTCCGCCACGCGAGCGTCCCATTCGGCTTGCTCGGCCAGGGTTTTCGCCTGCTCGTATTTTTTGTCGTGCATGGCGATTTCGGCTTGTTTGAGCTTGTCTTGCGCAGACTTCATTTCCACTGCGGCGAATTCAGTGCCGCCCGCGCTGACAGCGTTATTGACCGCTGACTCGGTGACGGCAAATTGCTCGGTGGGAGGGTTACCGGCGCAACCGGTCAGTACGAGACTGCCGCCGAGGGCGAGGGCTGCCATTTTCAGGCCATGCAGAGGGGTGGATGATGATTTGCCACTAGCGGTTTTCATGATCTTCAACTCCATTGGGCTAACTCCTGAACAACTAAAAAATCCATCCTGGGCAAAGGAGCCGCGAGCTTCGGTTTCGAGGGGATTTGATACGGCCGTCCCAGGCGTGGTTACAGGGTTGACCCGAGGCGCTTTTCAAAAGTTCAGAGAAATTAATCAGGGGCGGGGGGGCTCGCGTTTGTAGGAGCGAGCCTGCTCCGGGCGGCGTTCCGACGATGGACTTCGACGTCAGGTATCACGCGTTTCGTTGACGACCATCGCGAGCAGGCTCGCTCCTACAGGGGGATCATTCGTAGGCAGAATCAGTGTTTTTGCTTGTCGTTGCCTGCTGACAAGTCATGCAAGTGACGACGGGACAAGGCGAGAAAACGAGGGGTCGGGCCGACGTCCTCGTACAGTGGATCACCTTCTTCATCAGTGGCCACCACGGTCGAGCCCTTCACATAGGGAAAGCTCTTTTCCAGTTCTTCCAAAGCGGCGCCGATCAGTTCACCGAGCAGCTCCTCGGGCTGCCGTTTGGGGTACATCTCGGTAATGGCCGCCAGGCGTGCGGCGGCTTCCACGTCCAGATGAATCGTGTAGCCCGTCTGGGTCAGGCGACCCTTGGCATTTTCTTCCCAATGCTGGGCCAGTTCGCGGATTTTCATAATGACCTCATTGCGCTCCTGCTCGTGGCAGGCCGGGTGAGTGTCCGGCTTTGGCCGGTGACAGCCGCAGTACGGCTCATCATTCAGACTAGCTTTAACGCTCAAGGTTTAAAGTCCCTTCGTCGTCTTGCTTGTAAGAAGCGCTCTGGAGCGGCACTCTTTAAGCTCATGGCCGCCCGGATTGTTCGCTGGAGAACTGCTGATGACCGATATTGATGCACGCTTGCGCGAGGATGTTCACCTGTTGGGTGAGCTGTTGGGCAACACCATTCGTGACCAATACGGGGACGGCTTCCTCGACAAGATCGAGCAGATCCGCAAGGGGGCCAAGGCCGATCGCCGCGGTTCCATGGACGCCGAGCTGAGCGCGAGCCTCAACCAACTGACCGAGGACGAGTTGCTGCCGGTGGCGCGGGCGTTCAATCAGTTCCTCAACCTGGCCAACATCGCCGAGCAATATCAGCTGATTCACCGTCGCGAAGAATCCAGGCCGGCACCGTTCGAAGCGCGTGTGCTGCCGGAGCTGCTTGCCCGCCTGCGTGCCGAAGGTCATGGCGCCGAGTCCCTGGCCCGGCAATTGGGCCGGCTGGAAATCGAGCTTGTCCTCACGGCACACCCGACCGAGGTTGCGCGTCGCACACTGATCCAGAAGTACGATGCCATCGCCGCGCAACTGGCGGCCCTGGACCATCGCGACCTGACCGGCGCCGAGCGCGAGCAAATCAAGTCGACATTGCAACGCCTGATCGCCGAGGCGTGGCACACCGAAGAGATCCGCCGTACACGCCCGACACCGGTCGATGAAGCCAAATGGGGCTTCGCGGTGATCGAGCATTCGCTGTGGCAAGCCATCCCCAATTACTTGCGCAAGGCCGATCAGGCCCTGCATGCCGCCACGGGCCTGCGTTTGCCTCTGGAAGCCGCGCCGATTCGCTTTGCCTCCTGGATGGGCGGCGACCGCGACGGCAATCCGAACGTGACGGCCACCGTCACTCGCGAAGTGTTGCTGTTGGCGCGCTGGATGGCAGCGGATTTGTACCTGCGCGACGTTGATCAGCTCGCCGCCGAGCTTTCGATGCAGCAGGCCAGTGATGAGTTGAAAGCCAAGGCCGGCGACAGTGCGGAACCCTATCGCGCGGTACTCAAGCAATTGCGCGATCGCCTGCGTGCGACGCGTAACTGGGCTCACACCGCGTTGACAACCCCTGTGCCCGCACCGGCCGACGTTCTGCAGAACAATCGGGAACTGCTCGATCCGCTGGAGCTGTGCTACCACTCGCTGCATCAATGCGGCATGGGTGTGATCGCCGACGGTCCGTTGCTCGATTGCTTGCGCCGGGCGGTCACCTTCGGCCTGTTCCTGGTGCGTCTCGATGTGCGCCAGGACTCGTCGCGCCACAGTGCCGCCATGACCGAAATCACCGATTACCTGGGCCTGGGGCGCTACGAAGACTGGAGCGAAGAAGAACGCATTGCCTTCCTGATGCGTGAACTGAACAACCGTCGGCCCTTGCTGCCGCCTCACTACAAACCGTCCGCCGACACCGCCGAAGTGCTGGCGACCTGTCGCGAAATCGCCGCAGCGCCAGGGGCATCCCTCGGCTCGTACGTGATCTCCATGGCCGGTGCCGCATCCGATGTGCTCGCCGTGCAACTGCTGCTCAAAGAGTCTGGCGTATTGAGGCCGATGCGCGTGGTGCCGTTGTTCGAAACCCTCGCTGACCTGGACAACGCCGGGCCGGTGATCGAGAAACTTCTGCTGCTGCCGGGCTATCGCTCGCGCCTGCAAGGGCCGCAGGAAGTGATGATCGGCTATTCCGACTCAGCCAAGGACGCCGGCACCACGGCGGCGGCATGGGCGCAATATCGGGCGCAGGAGCGGTTGGTGGATATCTGCCGCGAGCAGCAAGTGGAGTTGCTCTTGTTCCACGGTCGCGGCGGCACCGTGGGCCGTGGTGGCGGCCCGGCGCACGCGGCCATTCTGTCGCAGCCACCGGGTTCGGTCGCGGGGCGTTTCCGCACCACCGAGCAGGGGGAAATGATTCGATTCAAATTCGGCCTGCCGGACATCGCCGAACAAAACCTCAATCTGTACCTGGCGGCGGTGCTCGAGGCGACCTTGTTGCCGCCACCGCCACCGACGCCCGAGTGGCGGCATTTAATGGACGAATTGGCGGCGGACGGTGTCAGCGCTTATCGCGCCGTGGTGCGGGAAAACCCGCAGTTTGTCGAGTATTTCCGCCAGTCCACTCCGGAACAGGAGCTCGGACGCTTGCCGTTGGGCAGCCGTCCAGCCAAGCGCCGGGCCGGCGGTATCGAGAGCCTGCGGGCGATCCCGTGGATCTTCGGCTGGACCCAGACGCGCCTGATGCTGCCGGCCTGGCTGGGTTGGGAAGCGGCATTGAGCAAGGCACTGGAGCGCGGTGAAGGTGAACTGCTGGGGCAAATGCGCGAGCAGTGGCCGTTCTTCCGTACGCGCATCGATATGCTGGAAATGGTCCTGGCCAAGGCCGACGCAGAGATCGCCCGGTCCTACGATGAGCGCCTGGTGGAGCCTCAATTGCTGCCATTGGGTGCGCACTTGCGCGACCTATTGTCGCAGGCATGCGCGATCGTCCTGGGGCTGACGGGACAGTCGCAGCTACTGGCACATAGCCCTGACACCCTTGAATTCATCCGTTTGCGCAATACCTACCTTGACCCGCTTCATCTATTGCAGGCGGAGTTGTTGGCACGCTCGCGACAACAGGATGTGGCGCAGGGCAGCCCGGTAGAACAGGCATTGCTGGTGTCCGTGGCAGGGATTGCCGCCGGTTTGCGTAATACAGGCTAAGATTTTTTGCCGTGGAGTCGGGCAGGCGCGAAGGTGCGGCCAGGCGACAGTTAATGATGGGGTTGCGACTAGGGGAACCGCGCCAAAAGGTCGCAGGAGACAGCGGTTTCTCCGACTTTTGGCGGCTTGTGTGGGCGCAGCCTGCTGTGTATCTTGAGCAGCCTTTGACCGTTTGGGCGGTCACGACCCTGTTTTTGAGATTGGCCCCATGAGGCGAATCTGACGTTATCCATATAAAAAATTGAGGAGCACATCGATGCGCGTCATTCTGCTGGGAGCTCCCGGGGCCGGTAAAGGTACTCAGGCTAAGTTCATCACCGAGAAATTCGGTATTCCGCAAATCTCCACCGGCGACATGCTGCGCGCCGCGGTCAAGGCCGGCACCGAGCTGGGCATCAAAGCCAAGAGCATCATGGATGCTGGCGGACTGGTGTCCGATGACCTGATCATCGCACTGGTCAAGGACCGCATTGCCCAGTCCGACTGCGTCAACGGTTTCCTGTTCGACGGTTTCCCGCGCACCATTCCCCAGGCTGAAGCCCTGGTGGAAGCCGGCGTGGAGCTGGATCACGTGGTTGAAATCGCTGTCGACGACGAAGAGATCGTTCAGCGTATTGCCGGTCGTCGTGTGCACGAGGCCAGCGGCCGTGTGTACCACACCGTCTACAACCCGCCGAAAGTCGCCGACAAGGACGACGTCACCGGTGAGCCACTGGTGCAGCGCAAGGACGACACTGAAGAAACCGTGCGTCATCGCCTGTCGGTCTACCATTCGCAAACCAAGCCGTTGGTGGACTTCTACCAGCAGCTGTCCGCCAAAACCAATGGCAAGCCGAAGTACAGCCACATCGCTGGCGTTGGCTCGGTAGAAGCGATCACCGGCAAGGTGCTTGAAGCGCTGAGCTGAAAAGTCTGATCGGCTTCATCTTCTACGGCCCGCTTGCGGGCCGTAGTTGTTTATACTGACGCACTTTTTTCTGACCTCTCTTACGGATACATCGATGAGCACCTTGCTGGCCCTGGACACCGCGACTGAAGCTTGCTCCGTTGCCTTGCTGCACGACGGCAAAGTCACGAGTCATTACGAGGTGATCCCGCGCCTGCATGCGCAGAAGCTGTTGCCCATGATCCAGCAGTTGCTGGCCGATGCCGGGACCACGCTGCAAGCGGTCGACGCCATCGCTTTCGGTCGCGGACCGGGCGCATTCACCGGCGTGCGTATTGCCATCGGTGTGGTGCAGGGCCTGGCGTTCGCGCTGGATCGCCCGGTGTTGCCAGTGTCGAACCTGGCCGTACTGGCCCAGCGTGCGTATCGCGAACAGGGCGTCAGCCAGGTCGCGGCGGCCATCGATGCGCGGATGGACGAGGTGTATTGGGGCTGCTACCGCGAAACGGCGGGGGAGATGCGACTGGTCGGGGCTGAGGCGGTATTGGCCCCGGAAGCGGCAGCGTTGCCGGCTGACGCCAGTGGCGAATGGTTCGGCGCGGGCACCGGTTGGGGCTATGCCGAGCGCATCGGCGTCCACCTGAGCGGTCAGGACGCCGGCATGCTGCCCCACGCCGAAGACTTGCTGACGCTGGCACGGTTTGCCTGGGCGCGTGGCGAGGCAATAGTGGCCGATGAGGCGCAGCCGGTTTATCTGCGCGACAAGGTGGCGACGCCCAAGGCGCGGTAACTGGCTGGATCGAGGTGGTCCCATCGCGAGCAGGCTCGCTCCCACAGGAGTCAGTCTCGCTCATACACTTTGTGAGCAACATCAATCCTTGTAGGAGCGAGCCTGCTCGCGATGGCGATTTCAGGAACACAGCCAATCGTCAGTTTCTAACCCCCGCTTTTAAACCTTTTGCTCTTTATGTGTTCTAGTTATCACTCGGCGGTTTGCGAAGTGGGCGATGCGCCACTAAACTGCCATCACTGATACCGAGCATACAATTATGCGTATAGACGGCCTTTCTTCTCAGTCCTACCCCATCAAGCGCAAGCCTCGCAAAGGCCCTGTGGTGGAAGACGAGTCCGTCGATATCGACGGCGAGCTGGAGTTTCCGTCCGAAGAGCAGATGGCCGCCCGAGCCGCCAAAGCCTCGGCGCAAAAATTGAGCAATCTCCCCGCCCGTCAGCAGGACATGATTTACCACCGTGCCATGAGCAAAAGTGTGGCGATGGCCCTGGCCAGCTACCTGAGCACCGCCGGTTTCGTCGATTGGGATGGCGAAGTGCTGGGTCTCGACCTGTACATCTGATGGTGCTGCCTTACTACCTGGGTTGCCCGTCCTGGAGTGAAAACGCCTGGCGCGAGTATTTGTACCCGCCAGACGCCAAACCCGCCGAATTTCTGAGTCTTTACTCCCAAGTGTTCAACGCCGTGGAAGGCAACACTACCTTCTACGCAAGCCCGGCTGTCACCACCGTGCAGCGCTGGGCCGAAACCCTGCCCGAACACTTTCGTTTCACCGCCAAGTTCCCCGGTGACATCAGTCACGGCGGTGACCTGCGTGAGCAACTGACCGCCGCCGAAACCTTCACGCAATTGCTCAGCCCGCTCGGCGCCCGAGTGTCGCCACTGTGGTTGCAGCTATCGAAAAGCTTTACGCCACAACGCTTGCCCGAGTTGGCGGGATTTATCGATGCCCTTGAGCGGCCGTTGGCCGTGGAAGTGCGGCATGACGAATTCTTCGCCAAGGGGGATAGCGAACGTGAGCTCAATCGCCTGTTGCGGGATCGCGGCGTCGAGCGCATTTGTCTCGATCCGCGCGCGCTGTTCAGCTGCACCTCGACCGACCCTTCGGTGCTCCACGCCCAATCGAAGAAGCCACGGGTTCCACCGCGTCCGGCGGCATTCACGCAATGTCCTCAGGTGCGTTTCATCGGCCATCCACAGCTTGAAGCCAACGATCCGTTTCTGCTGCCCTGGGTGGAGAAAATCGCCCTGTGGATCGAAGAGGGGCGCACGCCTTACATCTTCCTGCACACCGCCGACAACGTGCTGGCGGCGAAACTGGCGCAGCGCTTCCACGCCAGATTGATGCTGCGTCTGCCTGGCTTGCCGCCGCTGCCTGAGCTATACAGAGAGCCCGCCGCCGAGCAACTAGGCTTGCTCTGAAGCGGATTCGTTCGCCTTTTCAGGAGCCTGCCAATGGACGCGCAAACCCTTCGAGCCCAAGCCTTCAAAGCCCTGCACGAGCGCAAAGGCGCCTTTGTGATTCCCAATCCGTGGGACGCCGGTTCGGCGAAAATGCTCGCCAGCCTGGGTTTCGAGGCGTTGGCGACCACCAGCGCCGGTTATGCCTTTTCCAGGGCGCGTCCCGACGGCGGGCTGACCCTCGACGAAACCCTGTTGAACGTTCAGGCGATTGTCGCGGCCAGCGATTTGCCGGTGGCGGTCGATCTGGAAAACGGCTTTGCCGACAGCCCGGCCGAATGCGCGAAGAGCATTGTGCGGGCGGCGCAAGTGGGGGCGGTCGGTGGTTCGATTGAAGACGCCACCGGGCGTGAAGAAGGCCCGATCTACTGCTTCGAACATGCCGTGGCGCGCATCGAAGCGGCCGTCGCCGCCGCACGCGGTTTGCCTTATCCGTTCACGCTGACCGCGCGGGCCGAGAACTTTCTGCACGGCAATCCGGATCTGGCCGATACCATTCGCCGCTTGCAGGCGTTTGCCGAGGCCGGTGCCGACGTGCTCTATGCGCCGGGCCTGCGCAGCGCTGAAGACGTATTGGCGGTGGTCCGCGCCGTGGCGCCGAAACCGGTCAACGTGTTGATGTCTGGTGGCCTGAAGCTAACGGTCGAGCAGTTGAGTGAGATGGGCGTCAAACGCATCAGCGTCGGCTCGGCGCTTGCATTGGCAGCCTATGGCGAGTTCTTCCGCGCCGCCCAGGAGATCCGCGATGCAGGCACGTTCGGCTTCACATCGCGCTCCATGCCGTTCCAGCAGGCCAATTCATTGTTCAAGGGCTGAGCCGCGCAGTGAGCTGAGGGTCAGGCGGCCAGACGCAGGTTCTGCAGGATGATCGGGCGTGCCCAGCCGTTATCGAAGTCGAGTTGCTTCTGCTGTTCGATCAGTTCTTCGGGGGAGAAGGGCGGGAAAGGCTTGTCCAGCAGATCGAGTTCGAACTCGGCGATTGGCAGATGCAGTGGACGTGGCTGCGGCGCCGGGCCGGCTTCTGGCTCAGGTTGACCGGCAGTCAGCACGATCGGGCGTACCCAGCCGCTTTCGAAGTCCTGTTGTTTCTGCTGGGCGGCGATTTCTTCCGGCGGGAACGGTGGGAACGGCTTGTCGGCCAGGTCCATTTCGAATTCGGCGATCGGCAGGAACAGAGGCTCTGGCGGACGAACTTCGTTGTCCTTCACATCACATTCGCGCTGGGAAACGATGTGTGCCAGCAGGTCGCTGCCAACGGTAGGCTCAACCGGGCTTTCGAGATCGACCGGTGGAAAGTTGAGAGATTGCGGCAGCGCATCACCCGACTGATCGGCCAGCGCACGGGCAAAGAAATCCTGCCAGATGTGACTGACACCGCTCAGTGCCTGGGTATTTCGCAGGTTGTAATTGCCGTAAGGCGAGATAAAACCTGTGATTGTGGGTTGAATGTCTGACATTTCTCTCGGTCGACGCTCAGCTCTGGCAAAATGCTCGATAGTTTTGTTATCGGCAGTTTTTGCCGATCATTAATTTTTTGAGCGTGTTTTCTGATGAATGATCAACCTGCGGCCTGCCGCATCCATGTCGAGGCCCTGGACGCGGCGTTCGAGCCGCAAGCCGAGCAGTGGGCCGAGCGCCTGGGCCTGCCATTGCAGATGGCCGACGGTGAGTTTGCCTTGCAGGTGGGCGAGCAGGGTTTGCAGCTGCAACAATTGGGACCGGATGCGCCGGGGCCGGTGCGCGTTGACTTTGTCGAGGGCGGCGCGGCCCATCGTCGGTTATTCGGTGGTGGCAGCGGGCAAATGATCGCCAAGGCCGTTGGCATCGCTCAGGGCGTGCGTCCCCGTGTATTGGATGCCACGGCAGGGTTGGGCAAAGATGCGTTCGTACTGGCCAGCCTGGGGTGCGAGATGAGCCTGATCGAGCGTCAACCGTTGATCGGTGCCTTGCTTGAAGATGGCCTGGCCCGCGGCGCGGAAGATTTCGACGTGGCGCCGATCGTGGCGCGCATGCGTTTGCTCAAGGGCAACTCGATCGAGGTGATGCGCAACTGGGAGGGCGAGCCGCCGCAGGTGATCTACCTCGACCCGATGTTCCCGCATCGTGAGAAAACGGCGTTGGTGAAGAAGGAAATGCGCCTGTTCCGGCCGCTGGTGGGCGATGACCCGGACGCGCCGGCACTGCTTGAGGCGGCGTTGGCGCTGGCCAGCCATCGGGTGGTGGTCAAGCGACCGCGCAAGGCGCCGTGCATTGAAGGGCCCAAGCCCAGTCATGCGCTGGATGGCAAATCCAGTCGGTATGACATTTATCCGAAGAAGGCGCTCAAGCCTTAAGACCGAGTTGCCCCCATCGCGAGCAGGCTCGCTCCCACAGGTTCTTCACTAACTCTGTGGGAGCGAGCTTGCTCGCGATGGCGTCGGCCATGACACGACAAATCCTTCAGGCCGGGTCAGGCCGATAAGCCCGCATAAACAACCCTACCACTTCCCGCACATGGCTCTCCGCCGCCTCGCCAACCGGCGGTTCACCGCAGCCATACAGCAAACGAAAATTACCCGCACCCTTGAGCAGGCAGAAAAAGTGCTCGGCCGCATTGTGCGGTTTGTCGATGCTCAGCACGCCACTCTCGTTGATCCGGCTGAGCAACCGCTCCATGCCCTGCAGCATGCGCTGTGGCCCGGCCTCGAAGAAAATCTGCGAGAGCTTCGGGTCCTGGCTGCCCAGGGCCATCATCAATCGGTGCAGGTTCACCGACTCGTCGCTGTTGATCAGCTGATGAAACCCGCGTGCGATATTCAGCAGCACTGTTTCCACCGCCACGCCTTCCGGCAACTCAAAGAACAGCGGAGGCAGTTGCTCCTCGCACTTGGCCATCACGGCGGCGGAGAACAGTGTCTCCTTGTCGTTGAAGTGGCTGTAGACCGTCAGCTTCGACACACCGGCCTCCGTTGCCACGGCGTCCATGCTGGTGCTGGCGTAGCCCTTGCTCAAAAACAGCGTTTTCGCGGCATCGAGGATCGCCCGGCGTTTGGCCAGATCCTTGGGGCGGCCTGGGCCGTTGGGTGCTGAAAGATTGTTCGGCATATTCGCTTTTATTACTGGACTGGTCAGTTTGCTATTAATAACATACCGGTCAGTATAATTATTCCAAGCACCATTAGCGAAAGGTCCTTCACCATGTTCCGCTATGTCTTGCCCCTCGCGTTGCCAGTCAGTCTGGCGTTTTTATTGTCTGCGTGCGGTCACGAAGAGGCGCCTCAAGTCAGCATTCGGCCGGCCATGGTGGTTCAGCCAGAGCCTTCGGCCCAGGCGATGGAAAGCTATCCCGGTGAAGTCCGCGCCCGCTATGAGCCCGACCTGGCGTTCCGGATTGGCGGCAAAGTCAGCCGACGACTGGTCGAAGAGGGGCAGCGCGTCAAGGCCGATCAACCGCTGGCGGAGCTCGATCCCCAGGACGTTCGCCTGCAACTGGAGGCCACGCGCGCCCAGGTCGCCGCCGCCGAAGCCAACCTCAACCTGGTACGTTCCGAACGCGATCGCTACAAGACCCTGATGGACCGTCAGTTGGTCAGTCGTTCGCAGTACGACAACGCCGAAAACCTCTATCGATCCGGCGAAGCACGCCTCAAGCAGATCAAAGCCGAGTTCAACGTTTCGACCAATCAGGCCAGCTATGCCGTGTTGCGTGCACCGCAGGACGGCGTGGTGGCCAAGCGTGCCGTCGAAGTCGGGCAGGTAGTGGCCGCCGGGCAAACGGTGTTTACCCTGGCCACCGATGGCGAGCGTGAAGTGTTGATCAGCCTGCCGGAGCAGAGCTTCGGCCGCTTCAAGGTCGGGCAACCGGTTTCGGTGGAGCTGTGGACGCAACCGGATCAACGCTTCGCCGGGCACATCCGCGAACTGTCGCCAGCCGCCGATCCAAAATCCCGCACCTTTGCCGCTCGCATTGCCTTCACGGGCGGCAAGGTCCCCGCCGAACTGGGCCAGAGCGCCAGGGTGTTCGTGCAGACCGCCGAGGTGATTCCACTGTCCGTGCCGCTTTCGGCGTTGACCGCGGAAAACGGCGTGACCTACGTCTGGGTGGTCAGCGCCAACAGTACGTTGAAGAAGACCCCGGTGCGGGTCGGAGCCTTCGGAGAGAAAACCGTGCCGGTGCTCGAAGGTCTCAATGCCAGCGACTGGGTCGTGGCCGCTGGTGTTCATGTGCTTCTCGACGGGCAGCAGGTACGCCCGGTGGATCACTCCAACCGCGTAGTCAATCTGGCGGACAAGGAGTAATCCCCGATGGGCTTCAATCTTTCTGAATGGGCGTTGCGTAACCGCCAGATCGTACTGTTCCTGATGCTGTTGCTGGCAGTCGTTGGTGCTCTTTCCTACACCAAGCTGGGGCAAAGCGAAGACCCGCCGTTTACCTTCAAGGCCATGGTGATCCGTACCAACTGGCCGGGGGCAACGGCGCAGGAAGTCTCGCGCCAGGTGACCGAGCGCATCGAAAAGAAATTGATGGAAACCGGCGAGTACGAACGCATCGTGTCGTTCTCCCGGCCGGGTGAATCCCAGGTGACGTTCATCGCGCGTGATTCCATGCACTCGGTGGAAATCCCGGACCTCTGGTATCAGGTACGCAAGAAGGTCAGCGACATCCGCCACACTCTGCCACCGGGCATCCAGGGGCCCTTCTTCAACGATGAGTTCGGTACCACCTTCGGCAATATCTATGCACTGACCGGCGAGGGTTTCGACTACGCCGTGCTCAAGGATTACGCCGACCGTATTCAAATCCAGCTGCAGCGGGTCAAGGATGTGGGCAAGGTCGACCTGCTCGGGTTGCAGGACGAAAAAATCTGGATTGAGCTTTCCAACGTCAAACTCGCCACCCTTGGCTTGCCGTTGGCGGCGGTGCAACAGGCGCTTGAAGAACAGAACGCGGTATCCACCGCCGGATTCTTTGAAACCAGCAGCGAACGATTGCAGCTACGGGTGTCGGGGAATTTTCAGACAGTCGATGAGATAAAAAACTTTCCGATTCGCGTCGGTGATCGCACCTTCCGCATCTCCGATGTGGCTGACGTACGCCGTGGCTTCAACGATCCTCCCGCACCGCGCATGCGCTTCATGGCGCAGGATGCCCTTGGTCTGGCCGTGGCCATGAAGGATGGCGGCGACATTCTGGTGCTGGGCAAGGCCTTGGAAGTCGAGTTCGCCCGCATTCAGAAAAACCTCCCGGTTGGCATGCAACTGCGCAAGGTGTCCGACCAGCCTGCGGCAGTGAAAACCGGCGTCGGCGAGTTCGTCCAGGTGCTGGTGGAAGCGTTGGCGATTGTGCTGCTGGTGAGCTTTTTCTCCCTCGGTGTGCGCACGGGCATGGTGGTCGCCCTGGCGATCCCGTTGGTGTTGGCAATGACCTTCGCCTGCATGTATTACTTGGGCATCGGCCTGCACAAGATTTCCCTCGGCGCGCTGGTGCTGGCGCTGGGTTTGCTGGTGGACGACGCGATCATCGCCGTGGAAATGATGGCGATCAAAATGGAGCAGGGCTTCGATCGCATAAAAGCCGCCAGCTATGCCTGGACCAGTACCGCGTTCCCGATGCTGACCGGAACGCTGATCACCGCCGCCGGGTTCTTGCCGATAGCCACCGCGCAATCGGGCACGGGCGAATACACCCGCTCGATCTTCCAGGTGGTGACGATCGCACTGCTCGCCTCCTGGGTGGCTGCTGTGGTGTTCGTGCCTTATCTCGGGGAAAAACTCCTGCCGGACCTGGCGAAAATTCACGCGGCCAAACACGGCGCAGGCCAGCCCGACCCTTATGGCACACCGTTCTATCAGCGCGTCAGGCGTCTGGTGGAGTGGTGTGTGCGCTGGCGCAAAACCGTTATCGCTTTGACTGTGCTGTTGTTCATTGCCTCCATCGTGCTGTTCCGCTTTGTGCCTCAGCAGTTCTTTCCAGCCTCCGGCCGACTGGAGTTGATGGTCGACCTGAAACTGGCTGAAGGCGCTTCCCTGAGCAACACGGCCAAGGAGGTCAAACGCCTGGAGGCGCTGCTCAAAGACAAAGCCGGAATCGATAACTACGTGGCCTACATCGGCACCGGTTCGCCGCGTTTTTACCTGCCGCTGGATCAGCAACTTCCCGCGGCGAGCTTCGCCCAGTTCGTGGTCCTGGCCAAGACCATCGAAGAGCGTGAAGCGCTGCGCACCTGGCTGATCGAAACCCTCAACGAACAATTCCCGGCCCTGCGCTCGCGGGTCACGCGCCTGGAGAATGGCCCGCCGGTCGGTTATCCGGTGCAGTTCCGGGTGACGGGCGAGCACATCGAGGAGGTCCGCGCACTGGCCCGCAAGGTCGCGGCCAAGGTTCGCGAAAACCCGCACGTGGCCAACGTCCACCTGGACTGGGAAGAACCGAGCAAAGTCGTGTACCTGAACGTCGATCAGGACCGCGCGCGGGCACTGGGCGTGAGCACGGCGAACCTGTCGAAGTTCCTGCAAAGTTCGCTGACCGGCTCCAGCGTCAGCCAGTACCGTGAAGACAACGAGTTGATCGAAATCCTGCTGCGCGGCACCTTGCGTGAACGCAGCGAACTGTCGCTGCTGCCAAGCCTGGCGGTGCCGACCGATAACGGTCGTAGCGTGGCGCTGTCGCAGATCGCAACGTTGGAGTACGGCTTTGAGGAAGGCGTGATCTGGCACCGTAACCGCTTGCCCAACGTGACGGTTCGCGCCGACATTTATGGCAAGGAACAACCGGCGACCCTGGTGCAGCAGATCTTGCCGACCCTGGAACCGATCCGCGCCGAGTTGCCGGACGGGTATTTGCTGGATGTCGGGGGCACGGTGGAGGACTCGGCACGCGGGCAGAACTCGGTGAAGGCTGGCGTACCGTTGTTCATTGTGGTCGTACTGACGTTGCTGATGCTGCAACTGCGCAGTTTCTCCCGCACGGCGATGGTGTTTCTGACCGCGCCGTTGGGTCTGATCGGGGTGACCCTGTTCCTGATGGTGTTCCGTCAGCCGTTTGGTTTTGTCGCGATGCTCGGGACGATCGCGTTGTCAGGGATGATCATGCGTAACTCGGTGATTCTGGTGGATCAAATCGAGCAGGACATCGCTGCCGGTCTCAAGCCATGGCAGGCGATTATCGAGGCGACGGTGCGGCGGTTCCGGCCGATTGTATTGACCGCGCTGGCGGCGGTGCTGGCGATGATTCCGCTGTCACGAAGTGTGTTCTTCGGACCAATGGCGGTGGCGATCATGGGCGGGTTGATCGTGGCGACGGCGCTGACGTTACTGTTTTTGCCGGCGTTGTATGCGGCCTGGTTCCGGGTCAGGAAGGAGTCGGCTTGATCTTTGGGCTTGGCGGCCTTCGGGCCGACCAGGCTCTTGGTGGATTGAGTACATATCCGTTGCTGCGGTAGTGGCGGCTGGCGGTTTCGCCCTTACGGCGACTTACTTTTTTTCAAACCGGAAACGCCAAAAAAAAAGATAAGCAAAAAAAGGCTCGCCCCGAGCGTCCGGCCCCTCGCTGGGGCTCGGCGTTCCTTCGTTGCGGTATCCATCCGGGGACACTGCCCTCCGGTCTGCTTCGCGACGACCTACATGCAGCGTGTTCGACTGCGTCGAACGGCGCTGCGCGCCACTCCCCGGATGAACACCTCCACTCAGCCTCCCGAAGGGGCGGGTGGATCAAGATCAAAAGCTGCAGGCGAGCTAACGCTCGGCCTGATGAGTGGTGAAGAGCGGGTGGGTGTACGCCGCTGTGCTCTCTGTAGGAGCGAGCCTGCTCGCGATGAACGTCAGGGCAACGCGGGTATTCAGGAAGCCCGCGTCATCGTTGACGACCATCGTCGGAACGCCGCCCGGAGCAGGCTCGCTCCTACAGGGGCTCTGGTGAATGGAGTAGATCTTGCCGGTATCGTCGTTGCCGGTGTAGACCCCGGCCCTCCGCACTTCGATATAGTGCGGTGGCGGCCTGCCAGCCGACCAATTTCCCTTGGATGTACCTCCCCCCACAGCATTTTTGTTTCGGCTTAGAGCGTACCAAACACCTTCTTCGCCAGGCTGGTCGCCGCGGCTGCCGGGTTCTGGCGGATGGTTTCTTCCTGTTTGCCGATCATTTCGAACAGGCCGTTCAATGCCTGTTCGGTGACATAGCTTTCGATGTTGGCGTTCTTGGTGTCGATCACGCCCATGGTCGCGGCCTGGCCGGCGAACGAGTTGTACTGTTGGGCCAGGCCGACATGGTCGGTGGCTTGCTTGACGATAGGCAGGAACTTGGCGCGGATCTGTTCGCGGCTGGTTTTGTTCAGGTACTGGGTGGCCGAGTCGTTGCCGCCACTGAGAATGCCCTTGGCGTCTTCCACGGTCATTTTCTTTACTGCATCCACGAGGATCGGCTGGGCCTGGACCACGGCGGTTTCCGCCGCTTTGTTCATGCTGGCCTCCAGTTGATCGACCTGATCACCCATGCCGAACTGCTTCATTTTGCTGGCGACCTTGCCCAGTTTGCCTGGCAGTTCGATTTTCACGTCCGGGTTGTTACTGAAACCCCCTGGTGTGCCCAGTTGTTTCACGGCCAATTGCGCGCCTTGGGTCAGCGCATCCTTGAGGCCGCCGGTGGCGTCTTTTTGCGAGAGGTCGCTGAGGGACAGTGCCATGGCGTTGGCGCAGATCATCAAGCCAGCGCACAGGCCGGCGAAGCGGAGAGTGGGGCGGAGCATGGCAGCTTCCTTTCAAAAATGGGAGTTAGCGGACGGCGTTGACGCGGATTTTCAAAGGTTGTGGATCGCTGCCATCAAGCTGCACGGCATGATTTTCGGTGGTGATGAACAGTAACTTGCCATCGACTTCGATGCGCGCACTGACTGAATAGCGATGACCCGGTTTAACCTGCGCCGGATCGTAACTCAGATGAAAGGGGAGAGGCACCTGACCTTTGATTTGGCCTTTCTGTTCGTCGAGGACTGCAGCCGGCGCATCGGCCAGCGACACGTCCTGCAAGCTCACGCTCAAGGTGGCGTCAGGGGGCAGGGCGATGCGTTGCAAGTAGAAGACTTCACCGTCCAGGCTGGTCTTGGCGGCAGGTTGTATCGATTGGCAAGCTCCAAGCAGAGCCGTCAGCCCCAGAAGCGAAAGTTTTTTCATGAGTGGAATCCAATGTCGTTGACGCCCGAAGAAGCTCGGCGCCAGCGACAATTTAGCGGAAACTTCCGGCAATATCGCCCGGCAAGGTGTTACAGACATTTGATGGAGTGTCTGGCGTTGACGCTCAGGTGTACGGAGTATTGCTACGGTGGCTCACCGTTGAACGAGGTGGACCAGCGATTCAACAGGCGGTAGATGAGAAGCGTCCTTGCTTCTGCGATCTGGATCAGAGCGGCGTAGCCAACTCCTCCGCATCTTCACTGCGATGCAAGGCCACCTGACGAATCGACAAACGAATCTCCGCCGGCAACACCCGCTTGGCTGCGCCTTCGGCCAGTTCGCCGAGCAGTTCGTGATAGCCCAGCTTGCCGGCTGCGTCGCGTTTGAGCACGTCGAGGTCGAGCAGGGTCTGAATGAAGTGGCGGAACAGGCTCTTGTCGAAGAACTCCGGGGCGTTCAGGCCGTGGAGGATCGACAGGCGCTGGGCCATGACCGTGCACAGGTCTTCCAGTTCTTCGGCGCTGATACTGTTCTGGCCGCTGTTGAGCAGCAGGGACACGGTCATGTAGAAGCGCTGCAAGGTCTGGGCAATGCTCTTGGACAGCAGTGTCAGCAGCACGAAATGCCGCGAACTCGGTGCCGGACGCAAGTACACGTCGTTTTCGAAACGCAGCAGCCCTTGCTCGACGAACGCCTCGAGCCATTGATCGATCACCGCGTCCAGTTCGTCCAGCGACCAGCGAATGAACAGCTCCGCCTGCAGGTACGGGTACAGCGCGCGGGTGTAGCGCAGGATCTGTTCGCGACTCATGCGCGAGGCGCTCTGGAAGAAGCTTGCCAGCAGGGCCGGCAGCGCGAAGATGTGCAGCACGTTGTTGCGGTAATAGGTCATCAGGACAGCGTTCTGCTCGTCCAGATACAGGATCTTGCCCAAGGCATCGCTCTGCTCCGAGAGCAGATCCATGTCCTTTACATGCTCGATCAAGGCCCGGCCGTCGCCGTCCGGCAGCGTGGTGTGCGGGGAGTAAGGAACCTTGCGCAGCAGCGCCAGATACAGGTCGAGCACCCGTGCCATGGCGCGATCGTCCAGCGCCAGGCGGCTGGTGGACAGCAGCGCCAAAGCGACCAGGTTGACCGGATTGATCGCGGCGGCTTCGTTCAGATGTTGCGCAACTTTCTCGCCGAGGCGGTTGGTGGTTTCGTTGAGCCAGGCGGGTTTGAACTGAGGGCCGAGTTCCTGCTTGCGCCAGCCCGGCTGTTCGCTGTCGAGGAATTGCGCCAGTTTGATCGGTTCGCCGAAGTTCACCGCGACCTGACCGAAGCGCTGCTTGAGCGCGCCGATGACTTTGAAAATATCGAAGATCGATTCTTTCTTCTTGCTCGCGCCGCGCAATTCTCCGAGGTAGGTCCGGCCTTCCAGTACACGTTCGTAGCCGATGTACACCGGTATGAACACGATGGGCATGCGCGACGAACGCAGGAAGCTGCGCAAGGTGATCGCGAGCATTCCGGTTTTCGGTTGCAGCATGCGACCGGTGCGTGAGCGCCCGCCTTCGACGAAGTACTCCACCGGGAAACCCTTGGTGAACAGGGTGTGCAGGTATTCGTTGAACACCGAGGTGTAGAGCGGGTTGCCTTTGAAGGTACGGCGCATGAAAAACGCGCCGCCACGTCGCAGCAGGCCGCCGATGACCGGCATGTTGAGGTTGATCCCGGCGGCGATGTGCGGCGGGGTCAGGCCGTTGCGAAACAGCAGATAGGAGAGCAGCAGGTAGTCGATGTGGCTGCGGTGGCACGGCACATAGATCACTTCGTGGCCCTGGGCGACTTTTTGCACACCTTCGATGTGATTGACCTTGATGCCGTCGTAGATCTTGTTCCAGAACCAGCTCAGTACCACTTCCAGGAAGCGGATCGCGGTGTAGGTGTAGTCCGAGGCGATTTCGTTGCCATAACGCAGGGCCTGGGCCTTGGCTTTTTCCAGGGAGATGTTTTCGCGCTCGGCCTCTTCGATGATCGCCTGTTTGACCAGGGGTTGGTTGAGCAAGCCTTTGACCAGATTCCGGCGGTGGGAAATGTCCGGGCCGATCACGGCGGCTTTCAAGTTGCGGAAGTGCACCCGCAGGATGCGCTGGGCCATGCGTACCGTGCGCTCGTGACCCTTGTTATGGTCGATCAGTTCGCGCAGGTGGATCGGTGCGGAGAACTGCACGCGGGTCTTGCGCCCCAGCACGATGATGCTGAGCAAGCGACGCAGGCGCCCGGTGACGGCCCAACTGTCGGCGAACAAGAGTTTCCACGGACTGGATTCGCTGTCCGGCGACTGGCCCCAGAACACGCTGACCGGAATGATTTGTGCGTCTTCGGCCGCATTCTGGCTCAGGGCGCTGACCAGGCGAGTCAAGGTGGGTGGCGCGCCGCGCTTGTCCTGGCGGCCGAGCCAGTCGGGGTCCGGTGTCAGGTAGAAGAACGCAGCGGGTTCCAGCAGGTTGCCCACCGAGACTGGCAGTACCGGGCGCGGCAGGCCGGCCTTGGTGCATTCGGTGTCGACCACGGCGAGGTCGGTCAGCGAAGGATTTTGCAGCACGTAGAACACCGGGCGACTGCGGTCCAGGTCAAGGGTGAACGACGACTGGTTGATCGTCTCCGAGCGAACCCAGAGGTACAACAGTCGGCGCAGGGTGCCAAACACAAGACGGCGGAACGGGGAACGGGTCATACGGCTTCTGCGTGAGTGAATAAAAACCAAGCAAATGCTCGGGCGGTCGATAGTGTGCCGTATTCGCTGAAAATCGGCAAAAAAGCGGCTAAGTAAAGTGAGTTGAGAGTTTTTACGGCTGTCATATACTCGGCGAGCCCGCGCTGGCCAGACAATGGCACGACCAGTGCTAGCAATGTTCCCGAGGCTTTCCTGCGAAAAGCCCGATCCATAATAAAAAAGGAGTATGAACAGATGGCAACACGTGAAACCGGCAACGTGAAGTGGTTCAACGACGCCAAGGGCTACGGTTTTATCCAGCGCGCGGACGGGGTGGACGTATTCGTGCACTACCGGGCCATTCGTGGCGAAGGGCATCGTTCGCTGACCGAAGGCCAGCAGGTTGAATACGCGGTGGTGGAAGGGCAGAAGGGGTTGCAGGCTGAGGATGTGGTGGGGTTGTAACCCCAACTTCAGCTCATCTCAAAACCACCGTAGGAGCGAGCTTGCTCGCGAAGATCTCAAGGACGCCGCGCTTTCTGGAAATGGCGCGTTATCGTTGACGACCATCGCGAGCAAGCTCGCTCCTACAGGTGCGGTGTTCAGGCTTTAAGCGGTCTTCCAGGTGATCTCTTCTTCACCGTCGGCGCTGATGCGAATCCAGCGATCGGCCGTCTCCTCGCCTTCCTCCTCGACCCAGCTCCCCGGTGCGCAACGCACTTCAACGTTCAGCGCGGCAAATGCGGCGCGTGCGCAGGCAATGTCGTCTTCCCATGGGGTCTGGTCGCTTTCCAGGTACAGGCTGTTCCATTTTCCTACGGCTTTCGGCAACCAGGTCACCGGCACATTGCCGGCCTTGCACTTGTAGGTCTGGCCTTTTTGAACCCAGTCGCTGCACGGGCCTAATGCCGCGCCGAGCCAGGCGGAGATGGCCTTGTGGTCGACGTCGGCGTCTTTCAGGTAAATCTCGATATCGGGTTGGCGCATGGATGTCCTCACTGCGTGTCTGAAAAATCCATTCGCGGATTTAGCCGGCCTTGAGCCGTTGCCCAAGACCAAAAATGTTTGAAGTTATTGAAGAACGAAATAATCGTAGCGCATTGACACGGTGACCTCGAACGGCTCGGCCTGTTCGATGACCGCGGCCCGACGTTCAGCGCTGGCGCGCCAACCATGGGGCGTCATGGCCAGCAGGTTCGCGCGGTCCTGGCCGCTGGTTAGCGTCAGCCGGAACTCCAGGGTTTCACTGTGCGCCAGCGCCATGCCTTCAGGCACCAGGTCCAGATGTTTGTCGTCAATGTATTCGCGGACTTCGTCATACAGCCGCTCACGCAATTCCATCAGGTGTCCGCTGGTCGGTCCGACTTTCATCAGTCCACCACCAGGGCTGAGCAGGCGTTTGGCCTCCTGCCAGTCCAGCGGGCTGAAGACACTGGCCAGAAACTGGCAACTGCCGGAGGCCAAGGGTACGCGGGCCATGCTGGCGATCAACCAGGTCAGCTGCGGATTGCGTTTGCAGGCGCGTTTGACCGCTTCCCGGGAAATGTCCAGCGCGTAACCGTCGGCGTCCGGCAAGGCATCGGCGATTTGCGCGGTGTAGTAACCCTCGCCACAACCGATGTCCAGCCAGCGCTGCGGCGCATAACTGGCCGCCAGCTCCGCCAGGCGCCTGGCCACGGGCGCGTAGTGGCCAGCGTTCAGAAAGTCGCGGCGGGCTTCAACCATTGCCTGGTTATCCCCAGGATCGCGGCTGTTCTTGTGCTGCACCGGCAGCAGGTTCAAGTAACCCTGGCGTGCGCGGTCAAAACGATGCCCGGCGGGGCAGGCCACGCCGTTGTCCACCGCGTTGAGCGGTTCGCTGCAAATCGGGCAGGCCAGCATCAGGCGAGCAACTTGATCAGGGTCTGGTAATAGATTTCGGTCAGCACGTCGAGATCAGCCGCCAGCACCCGCTCGTTGACCTGGTGGATGGTCGCGTTGACCGGCCCCAGCTCAACCACTTGCGTGCCCATGGTGGCGATGAAGCGCCCGTCGGAGGTGCCGCCGCTGGTGGACGCCTTGGTCTCGCGACCGGTGATGTCCTTGATGCTGGACGAAACGGCGTCGAGCAGCGCGCCCGGTTCGGTGAGGAATGGCAAGCCGGACAGCGCCCAGTCGATGTGCCAGTCCAGGCCATGTTTGTCGAGGATGTCGGCAACGCGCTTCTGCAGGCCTTCGACGGTGGATTCGGTGGAGAAGCGGAAGTTGAACACCGCGACCAGATCGCCCGGGATGACGTTGGTCGCACCGGTGCCGGAGTTGACGTTGGAAATCTGGAAACTGGTCGGCGGGAAGAAGTCGTTGCCGTGGTCCCAGTGCTCGGCGGCCAGTTCGGCCAGGGCCGGGGCAGCGAGGTGGATCGGGTTCTTCGCCAGATGCGGATAGGCGACGTGGCCCTGCAGGCCGCGGACGGTCAGCTTGGCGCCGAGGGAGCCACGACGGCCGTTCTTGACCACGTCACCGACCAGGGTGGTGCTCGACGGCTCGCCGACGATGCACCAGTCCAGACGCTCCTTGCGCGCCGCCAGGCGCTCGACCACGGCTTTGGTGCCGTGGTGCGCCGGGCCTTCTTCGTCGCTGGTGATCAGGAACGCGACCTTGCCCTTGTGATCCGGGTAGTCGGCGACAAAGCGTTCGGCGGCTACGGTCATGGCGGCGAGGCTGCCCTTCATGTCCGCCGCGCCACGGCCGCAGAGCATGCCGTGTTCGTCGATCACTGCGTTGAACGGTTCGATCTGCCAGGCGGTCACCGGGCCGGTCGGTACGACGTCGGTGTGACCGGCGAAGCACAGTACGGGACCGTCGTGTTGACCGTGGGTGGCCCAGAAGTTATCCACATCCTCGATGCGCATCGGCTCGAGCGCAAAACCGGAATCGCCCAGGCGCTGCATCATCTGCTTCTGGCAATCGGCGTCGACCGGCGTCACGGATGGACGGCGGATCAGGTCGATGGCGAGTTGAAGGGTCGGCGAAAGGTCGGCGTGGGCCGTCATGTGAAAACTCCGGATTCTGTAAATGTGTAGGAGCGAGCTTGCTCGCGATGGACGATAACGGTAACGCGTGCGATCTGAATGACCGCGTTGCCCTTGCGTTTCTCGCGAGCAGGCTCGCTCCTACAGGTATTGGGTCTGGCCCTTCAGCCAAGCCCTGCAAAATGGCGGTTATCTTAAAGCAAAACGGCGACCATAGGCCGCCGTTTAGTGCATCCGCGAAGATTTAGACCGCAGGTGCCGTTGCCGTCTCGGCCACGGGTTTGGGCAGTGACGACAGGAACGCCATGATCAGCGCCGCCAGGTAGGGCAGCGATTGCACCAGCAACATGGTGACCCAGAAGCGCATGTCATTGCTCGGCATGCCGTTGACCAGGAAGATCCCCAGCGCCGCGCCCCATAGCAAGAGCATGATGAACACCTCTTCGCGAGCCTCCGAAATCGCCACCCAGAAACCGTGGTTATCGGCATTCTTCGGGGTGCGGAAGAACGGAATGCTGCTGGTGAAGAAGCCGTACAGCACCGCTTTGGCGATGGTGTGCGACAACGCCAGCCCGGCCAGGGCCGCGCAGAACGCGTCTTTCAGGTTCACGCCCACCGCGCGGCGGTAGAGGAAGATGATCTTGCCAACCTTGAACACGAACAGTGCCAGAGGCGGGATTGCGAAGATCAGCAGTGGCGGATCGACCCGTTGCGGCACGATGATCATCGCCGCCGACCACAGCAGTGCACCGACGGTGAAGAAGATGTTCATGCCGTCCGCCACCCACGGCAACCAGCCCGCGAGGAAGTGGTAACGCTGGCCACGGGTCAGTTCGGTGTCCTTGCCGCGCAGCAGGCTGGCGGTGTGGCGCTTAATGATCTGAATGGCACCGTAGGCCCAGCGGAACCGCTGTTTCTTGAAGTCGATAAAGGTATCGGGCATCAGGCCCTTGCCGTAACTGTCGTGGTAGTACGCCGCCGACAAACCTTTTTCGAACACCCGCAGACCCAGCTCGGCGTCCTCACAGATGCACCAGTCGGCCCAGCCCAGTTCTTCGAGCACCGAGCGACGGGTCATGGTCATGGTGCCGTGCTGGATGATCGCATCACGGTCGTTGCGGGTGACCATACCGATGTGGAAGAAGCCTTTGTATTCCGCGTAGCAGAGCTTCTTGAAGGTGCTTTCGTTCTGGTCGCGATAGTCCTGCGGCGATTGCACCACGGCGATTTTCGGATCGGCGAAGTGCGGCACCATGTGCTTTAGCCAGTTCGGGTGCACGCAGTAGTCGGAGTCGATGACCGCGATGACTTCGGCGTCCTTGGCGGTATGCGGAATCAGGTAATTCAGCGCGCCGCCCTTGAAACCGGCCAATGGCGCGACATGGAAGAACTTGAAGCGCGGGCCGAGGGTTTCGCAGTAGTCGCGCACCGGTTCCCAGACCGCCGGGTCCTTGGTGTTGTTGTCGATGATCAGGACTTCGAAGTCCGGATAATCGAGGTTGGCCAGGGCATCGAGGGTCTGTTTGACCATCTCGGGCGGCTCGTTGTAGCACGGCACGTGAATCGACACTTTGGGGCGGTAGTTCGAATCACCGACCACCGGCAGGAATTCCCGGCGGCGCTTGTGAATCCACACCGCCTCGGCCAGTTCATGGGCCTCGGTGAGCAGCACGATGAACACCCCGAGCGCACCGAGGGCAAGCAGGAAGCCCACCGTCAGGCTGAACCAGGTGCTGTATTGCTGGCTGTAGTCATAACCGATCCACACCAGCACCGAACCGCAGAGGAACGCGATGAACGTCAGGAAGGTACGGCCGCGTTGGCGCAGGGCCGAGCCGTCGATCATCAGCAGGGTCAGCGACAGCAGTGCCAGCACCACCGAGCCGATGGCCAGTACGCGCCATTGCGGAATGGCGACGACCGGGCCTTCGAAGTTGAATTTCTGCTGGCGCGCGGCGTTGAACACGCCCCAATACGCTCCCACCGAACCTTCGTCGCTGGCCTTCCAAGGCTGGTCAAAGGCCTCGATCACGAAGTAGTTAAAGCCTTGGCGGTTGAGTTTGTTGACCAGGTTACGCAAGTAGATCGCCTGGTCTGCCGGCGACGCGTCGGCGCCGCCGCGCATGCGGCCGTTGCTCGGCCAGCCCACTTCAGACAGCAGCAGCGGCTTTTTCGGGAACAGCTTTTTCAGGTCGCGGGCGCGGTCCAGAACGAATTGCTGGGCCTTGTCCACCGGGATAAATTCCCAATAAGGAAGAACGTGGGCGGCGATCAGGTCGACGTGCTTGGCCAGTTCGGGGTGTTCTTCCCAGACGTGCCACTGCTCGGACGTGGTGACCGGCACCTTCACGGCGGCGCGAACGCGGTCCAGCATTACGCTGAGTTCCTGTGCGGTAATTTCCTTACGGAAAATCGCCTCGTTGCCTACAACCACGCGTACGACGCTGCGCGAGGTGTTGGCCAGTTCGATAGCCCGGGCGATTTCTCGCTCGTTGCGCTCCTGGTCCGGGCTGATCCAGATCCCCAGGGTCACCCGCAGGCCGAATTCTTCCGCGAGCTTGGGGATGTCCTCCAGCGTGCCGTCGACCGAGTAAATACGGATGTTGTCCGTCAGCTTGCTCATGATCTCCAGATCACGCCGCATTTGGTCGTCAGTGGGGTACTGGTCCTTCTGTGGGAATTGGCCCTGCTGGAACGGCGAATAGGAGAAGCCTGAAATCTGTTCAGGCCAGTTGGGAGCGGTGACCGGGCGATTGATCAGCGCCCAGAAGCCGGTAAACAAGGCAGCGATGGCGAGCACCACCACCAGATTGAGTCCAAATTTACGCGATGACATAGCTATTTCGGGTTCCAAAGGCTGTGGAACGAAGGAACGGTTGGCTACCGCCAAGGGGCGCGCATCCTACACCGGCAGATCGCTGAACGTACATCGGACAGGGAAATGCCCGACATTGGGCAATGTGCTTTCACATAAGTTCTTACACTTGTAGCTTGAAAGTTAAATCTTATTAGAAGGCCGGACACCCTCTATAATGCGCGCCGGTTTTTGGGGTAATGGTCATGAGTACAGAAGATCCGCGGTTTGCTGGTATTGCCCGTTTGTATGGCATCGAAGGCCTTGAGCGCCTGCGCGCGGCCCATGTGGCGATCGTCGGCGTCGGTGGCGTAGGTTCCTGGGCGGCGGAAGCCATGGCGCGCTGCGGCGTGGGCGAGATTTCGCTGTTTGACCTGGATGACGTCTGCGTCAGCAATGCCAACCGTCAGTTGCATGCGCTGGACAGCACCGTCGGCAAGCCCAAGGTCGAAGTGATGGCCGAGCGCCTGCGCGGGATCAACCCGGACTGCACCGTGCACGCGGTGGCGGATTTCGTGACCCGCGAGACCATGGCCGAGTACATCACGCCGAACATCGACTGCGTGATCGACTGCATCGACAGCGTCAATGCGAAGGCGGCGCTGATCGCCTGGTGCAAGCGCCGCAAGATCCAGATCATCACCACCGGCGGCGCGGGCGGGCAGATTGATCCGACACTGATCCAGGTCTGCGACCTCAACCGCACCTTCAATGACCCATTGGCTTCGAAAGTGCGCTCGACCCTGCGTCGCGACTATGGCTTCTCGCGCACCGTGACCCGCCATTACAGCGTCCCCTGCGTTTTTTCCACCGAGCAGCTGCGCTACCCGAAACCGGACGGCAGCATCTGCCTGCAGAAGAGTTTTGTCGGCGACGGCGTGAAGCTCGACTGTGCCGGCGGGTTTGGCGCGGTGATGATGGTGACGGCGACGTTCGGCATGGTCGCGGCGACCAAGGCTGTGGACAAGATTGTGGCGGGCGTGCGGCGGCCGGCGGATCGGGTCAAACCTGAGGTTTGATGGTTGTTGCTGATGGCCTCATCGCGAGCAGGCTCGCTCCCACATTGGATAGGCGTCGAATACAAATCCCCGGTGGGAGCGAGCCAGCTCGCGATGGCTATTAACCTGCCAAGTCACGCATGCGCTGTAAAACTGCATTCAAGCCATTGCTGCGCGAGGGGGAAAGCTGGCGACTCAAGCCCAACTGATTGAACCAGTCCGGCAAGTCCACCTGTTGCAATTCAACCGCCGACAAGCCGTTGACCCGTGCCAGCAGCAGCGCCACCAATCCGCGAATCAACCGCGCATCGCTGTTGGCACTGAACTGCCAATGGCCGTCGCGCAACTCGCCCACCAGCCATACCTGGCTTTCACAGCCGTGCACGCGGTTGGCGTCGACTTTATCCTCATCGCTCAACGCTGGCAGGCGTTCGCCCCATTGCATCAACAGGCGTGCCCGTTGTTCCCAGCCGGGCGCATTCTGAAAGGCGTGCAGGGCGGTCACGGCATCGACGGGCAAACTCATCGCAGCAACTCCAGTGCCTGGTCCAGTGCTTCAAAGAACCGCTCCAGATCTTCGGAATCGTTATACAGCGCCAGCGACACCCGAATCGCTCCGGCCAGTTGAAGGCTTTTCAGCAACGGCATGGCGCAATGATGACCGGCGCGAACGGCGATGCCTTGCTCGGTCAGCAAATGGGCCAGATCGGAGTTATGCACACCCTGGACGGTGAAACTGGCCAATGCCACTTGCGGCTTGCCCAGCAGGTGAATGCCGTTGCGCGCCTCAAGGCCTTTGAGCAGATAGTCATGCAGTGCCGCTTCATGGGCGGATACGGCGTCCTGATCGAGCCCGGCGAGATAATCCAGGGTCGCGCCCAGGCCGATCACACTGGCAATCGGCGGTGTGCCCGCCTCGAATCCCAGCGGTGCAGGGCGAAAGCGTGCGTCGTGGTAGTTGGCGTCCAACACCATCTCGCCGCCGAACTGCCAGGGCTGAAGCTGTTGCAGGGCTTCATTGCGCCCGAACAGCACGCCCAGGCCATCAGGGCCATAGAGCTTGTGGCTGGAAAACACATAGAAGTCGCAACCCAGTGCCTGGACGTCATGTCGACCATGGACCACGCCTTGGGCACCGTCGATCACGGTCAGGGCGTTGTGCGCCTTGGCCATCGCCAAGAGTGCGGGCAATGGTTGCCAGGCGCCGAGCACGTTGGACAACTGGCTGACCGCCATCAGGCGAGTGCGCGGGCCGATCAATTGCGCCGCGGCTTCGAGGTCGATCAGGCCGTCTCCGTTCAGCGGCAGGATCACCAGTTTCAATGCGCGACGCTTGGCCAGTTGCTGCCATGGCAGCAGGTTGGCGTGATGCTCCAGGGCGCTGATGACCATTTCATCGCCCGGATTGAATAGGTGTTCCAGGCCATAGGCCAGGAGATTCAGCGCAGACGTCGCGCCGTGGGTGAAGATAATTTGCCCGCGGTCCCCGGCATTGAGCCACTGGGCGACTTTGCTGCGGCTGTCCTCGAAGGCCTGGGTGGCGTGGGCGCCCGGCAGGTGTTGCGCCCGATGCACGTTGGCCGCGCCGTTGGCGTAGTAATGCGTGAGGGCATCGAGCAGGGCTTGAGGTTTTTGCGTGGTGGCGGCGCTGTCCAGATAGGTCTGGTCTTGCCGTTGCAGCGCGGCGATGGCCGGAAAGTCGGCGCGCCAGGGAGAGGGAATCATCATGCTTTTGAGCCCTGGTGAACTTGGGCGGGTGTACGCCAGACTCCTGTAGGAGCGAGCCTGCTCGCGATGATCGCGTGGACGACACGGGCTATCTGATGCCCCGCGTTATCGTTGACGTCCATCGCGAGCAGGCTCGCTCCTACAGGTGAACTTGTATGACGCTTAGTTGTGAGCGTGCAGCGCTTCGTTCAGTTCGATCGCCGATTTGTGGGTTTTGCACTCCACGGCACCGGTTTCCGAATTGCGGCGGAACAGCAGGTCAGGCTGACCCGCCAGTTCACGGGCCTTGACCACTTTGACCAGCTGGTTTTTCTCGTCCAGCAGCGCCACTTTGGTGCCAGCGGTCACGTACAGGCCCGATTCAACGGTGTTGCGGTCGCCCAACGGGATGCCGATACCGGCGTTGGCGCCGATCAGGCAGCCTTCGCCCACCTTGATCACGATGTTGCCGCCGCCGGACAGGGTGCCCATGGTCGAGCAACCGCCGCCCAGGTCAGAGCCTTTGCCGACGAATACACCAGCCGATACACGGCCTTCGATCATGCCCGGACCTTCGGTGCCGGCGTTGAAGTTGACGAAACCTTCGTGCATGACGGTGGTGCCTTCGCCAACGTAAGCGCCCAGGCGCAGACGTGCCGCGTCAGCGATACGCACGCCGGCCGGTACGACGTAGTCAGTCATTTTCGGGAACTTGTCCACCGAGAACACTTCCAGCAACTCGCCGCGCAGGCGGGCTTCGAGTTGATGCTCGGCCAGTTCGGCCAGGTCGATCGCACCCTGGCTGGTCCACGCCACGTTTGGCAGCAGCGGGAACACACCGGCCAGGTTCAGGCCATGGGGCTTGACCAGGCGATGGGACAGCAGGTGCAGCTTGAGGTAAGCCTCAGGCGTGGAAGTCAGTTGGGCGTCTTCGGCCAGGATGGTCGCAACCAGCGGCTTGTGGCTCTCGGCCAGACGGGTCAGCAGGGCGGCCTGGGCAGCGTCGACGCCTTTGACCGCTTCAGCCAGTTGCGAAGCCTGTGCGGTGGTGAAGGCGATGGCCTGGTTGCCTTCGGTGTAGCCCAGAACCGGGGCGATGGCAGCGATCAGTTCGGCGGACGGATTAAGCAATGGCTGCGCGTAAAACACTTCCAGCCATGCGCCTTGACGGTTTTGAGTGCCGACACCAAAGGCCAGGCTGAACGGGGTAGTGGACATGTTGATACCTCTAGCAAATTGGAACGGGCTGCCTACTTGAGTGCTGCCGCGTAGATATCTGGCTTGAAGCCAATCAGGGTTCGGTCACCGAGATCGAGCACCGGGCGCTTGATCATCGAAGGTTGTGCGAGCATCAGCTCGATGGCTTTCGACTGGTCGAGATCGGCTTTGCGTTCGTCGTCGAGCTTGCGAAAGGTCGTGCCTGCACGGTTCAACACCACTTCCCAGCCGTGCTCGTTGCACCATTGGGTCAGGTGTTCACGGTCGATACCGACCGCCTTGTAATCATGGAAGTCATAGCTGACAGCGTGTTCATCAAGCCAGGTGCGCGCCTTTTTCATGGTGTCGCAGGCTTTGATGCCGAAAAGGTGCAACGTTTTACTTGAAACGGTCAAGGAATCGCCCCCTTTACAGGTGCCGGAAATAAAAGGTTCGGGATTATGCCATGACCGGACGGTTTCGCGTCGGCTGTGGTCGGGTTTGTCTTTATCACCTGCATGAAACCCTGTAGGAGCGAGCCCGCTCGCGATGAACTCGAGAACACCACGGGGTGTCAGTTTGGTAGCGCCATTGTTGGCGACCCTCGCGAGCGAGCTCGTTCCTGCAGGACCGCGTGCGACATTGGTGCAAAGGTCAGTGCACAGTCTAAGCGGCTAATATGGCACTTCAATGCTGTCGTTTGTCCGGGAACCCTGCGTTATGCAAACCGCCTACACCGTCTTGATCATGCTGATGTTGGTCGGCGTTTCACGCCTGATCGGACGGGTGATCCCGTTGCCGTTGCCATTGGTGCAGATTGGCGCCGGTGCCTTGCTTGCCTGGCCGACACTCGGGCTGCACGTCACCCTTGATCCTGAGCTGTTTCTGTTTCTGTTCCTGCCACCGCTGTTGTTTTCCGATGGCTGGCGCATGCCCAAGCGTGAGTTCTGGCGCTTGCGTGGGCCGATTTTGACGCTGGCGGTGGGCCTGGTGTTGTTCACGGTAGTCGGTGCGGGGTATTTCATTCATTGGTTGTTGCCGAGCATTCCGCTGGCCGTGGCGTTTGCACTGGCGGCGGTGCTATCGCCGACCGATGCCGTGGCGGTATCGGCGATCTCCCAGAACCGCTTGCCGACGCCATTGATGCACATGCTGCAGGGCGAGGCGCTGATGAACGATGCGTCGGGTCTGGTGACCTTCAAGTTTGCCTTGGTGGCCGCCGTGACAGGCGTGTTCTCGCTGGCCAATGCCAGTGTCACTTTCGTGCTGGTGGCAATTGGAGGCCTGGCCACGGGCGTGGCATTGAGCTGGCTGGTGGGCCGCTTGCGCTCATGGATGGTCGCCCGCGGTTGGGATGATCCGGCCACGCATGTGGTTTTCATGTTGCTGTTGCCGTTTGCCGCCTACGTGCTGGCCGAGCGGGTGGGGGTGTCGGGCATTCTGTCGGCGGTGGCGGCGGGGATGATGCAGAGCTGGCTTGACCTGCTTCCGCGCCAGACCAATACCCGCTTGCTCAATCGCAGCGTCTGGTCCTTGCTGGAGTTTGCCTTCAACGGCTTGATCTTCCTGCTGTTGGGTCTGCAGTTACCGGACATCATCAAAGCCGTGGCCAGCCACGAAACATCACTATGGCCAACGTTGCTTTACCGTTGTCTGGATGTCCTGGCGATTTTCCTGGTGCTGCTGGTGTTGCGGTTTGTCTGGGTGCAGAGCATCTGGCGCCTGTCCATTTTGCTGCGGCGCTGGCGTGGCGCGGATCAGATCACCCGGGTGCCCAGCGCGCGTTCCTGTTGGTTGCTGACGGTCGGTGGCGTTCGCGGCGCGGTGACATTGGCGGGTGTGCTGTCGGTGCCGATGCTCATGGGCCGCAGCGAGTTCCCTGAGCGTGACCTGCTGATCTTCATCGCGGCCGGGGTCATTCTGTTGTCGCTGATCGCGGCCTGCATTGCCTTGCCGTTGCTGCTGCGCGGGATCGAAAAAAGCCCTGACGACAAGCGTAGAAATGAAGTGCGCGATGCCTGGCGCAAAACCGCCGAGGCGGCTATTCATGCGCTCGAAGTCGAAGAGGTCAACCCTCATGACGCCGCTGAATCCGCCTTATCGGCAGAGCTCAAGGCGCGGATCATGTCCGAATATCGGCATCAACTGGAGGTATACAACGATTCGGCTGAAGCCCAGGCGCTGGCGTTTCAGATGGATTTGCTGGAGCGGCGTCTGCGCTTGAAGGCGCTGCGGGCGCAACGCCTGGAGTTGTATAGCCTCAGCCGTCATCACCAGATTGGTGATGACGTCTTGCGTGAGGTGTTGAGTGAGCTGGACCTGAGTGAAGCGAAACTCGGACAGGTCAAGTAACCCTTGTAGGAGCAAGTTCGCCCCTACAGAGGACGCGTGCTATTTACGACGCTGGACGAAGTCACGGATACGTTCCGCGGCTTCGACGCATTCGGCCAGTGGTGCGACCAGTGCCATGCGCACACGGCCTGCGCCCGGGTTGACGCCATCGACATCCCGCGACAGGTAAGAACCCGGCACCACGGTCACGTGCTCCTGTTCGAACAGGTCGCGGCAGAAGGCAGCGTCGTCACCGGCTACATTCGGCCACAGGTAAAAACCGCCATCCGGGCGCTGCACGTCCATGACCGGGCTGAGGATTTCCAGCACTGCGTCATACTTCTCGCGGTACAGGGCACGGTTGGCGCGCACGTGCACTTCGTCGTTCCACGCAGCGACGCTGGCCAGTTGGGTTTGCACTGGCATCGCGCAGCCGTGGTAGGTGCGATACAGCAGGAAGCCTTTGAGGATGTCCGCATCACCGGCGACAAAACCCGAACGCAGGCCTGGCAGGTTCGAGCGCTTGGACAGGCTGTGGAATACCACGCAACGCTTGAAGTCCTTGCGGCCCAGTTCCACGCAGGCACTGAGCAGGCCGGCCGGCGGGGTTTGTTCGTCGAAGTACAGTTCGCTGTAGCACTCGTCGGCAGCGATCACGAAGTCGTATTCATCGGCCAGGGCGATCAGTTTTTTCAGGGTGTCGACCGGGATCAGCGCGCCGGTCGGGTTGCCTGGCGAGCACAGGAACAGGATCTGGCAGCGTTTCCAGATGTCCGGTGAAACGGCATCGAAGTCCGGGTTGAAACCGTTTTCATCCAGGCATGGCAGGTAATGCGGCTTGGCACCGGCGAGGAACGCTGCGCCTTCGTAGATCTGATAAAACGGGTTCGGGCTGACCACCAGCGCATCGTCGCCACGGTTGACCACGGTCTGGGTGAAGGCGAACAGCGCTTCACGGGTGCCATTGACCGGCAGCACGTTGCGCGCCGGGTCGAGCCAACCGTTCGGGACGTTGAAGCGACGTTCGCACCATGCCGCAATGGCTTCGCGCAGGGCCGGGATGCCGAGAGTGGTCGGGTACACGGCCATCTGATCCAGATTGCTTGCCAGCGCTTCGGCGACAAAGCTTGGCGAGCGGTGTTTCGGCTCGCCGATGGACAGCGCGATAGCGCGCTTTTCCGGGTTTGGCGTGACGCTGCCGAGCAGGGCGCGGAGCTTTTCGAAAGGGTAGGGCTGGAGCTGGGTCAGAGCGTTGTTCATCGGTAGATCTCGTTCGGTGTGGCGGCTGGCCGACCCTTTGCAGGCGCTGGCTTGCCAGCGATGGGCGTTAACGATGACGCGTTTCTACAGGATAAACGCGACGCCTTTTGTCCATCGCTGGCAAGCCAGCTCCTACAGGGGCGGGCTCCATTCGGGAAATTTGTTATTCAAATGCTGATACGCGACAGTTTGATATCGGGTTCCTGATTGACGCTCAACTGCTCGACGATTGCATCCTGTAAACGGCTGCACAGCTGCGGATCGGACAAGGGCTGGTTGTGGGCGTCGGTGATGAAGAAGACGTCTTCCACCCGTTCGCCCAGGGTCGCAATCTTGGCGTTTTGCAGCGACAGGTCGAACTCCAGGAAGATCGTACCGATTCGCGCCAGCAGGCCGGGGCGGTCGGGCGCGGTCAGTTCAAGTACGGTGACCGGGCGCTGTGCATCGTTATGGATCGTGACCTGCGGCGCGAAGGCAAAATGCTTGAGCTGGCGCGGTACCCGGCGCTGGATGATGGTCGGGTAGTCGGCCGGGTTTCGCAGGGCTTCGGTCAGGCCTTCGCGGATCTCCTTGACCCGTGTCGGATTATCGCCGATCGAGTCGCCATCCGCGTCGAGCACAATGTAGGTGTCGAGGGTGAACTGGCTGCTGGAGGTGATGACCCGGGCGTCATGGATGTTCAGGTTGAGCTGGTCCATCGCGGCCACGGTCACGGCGAAGAAGTCGTGCTGGTCGGGTGCGTAGATGAAGATTTGCGTGCCACCCTCGAACTCGCGCTGAGTGGTCTCCTTGATCAGCACCAGTGGCCCGCCATCGGCTGGCTGCTGGAGGATCGCATCGCTGTGCCAGGCCACGTCGCCAGCGGTGTGGCGCAGGAAATAGTCATCGCCTAATTGCGCCCACAATTGCTCGACGTCGTCCGGATCGGTGCCGCCGCGCACCAGAATATCCAGGGCGGCGCTCTGGGTCTGGCGGATCTGCTCCTCGCGATCGACCGGGTTTTCCAGGCCGCGACGAAGGGCGCGCTTGGTTTCCGTGTAAAGCTGGCGCAGGAGGCTGGCGCGCCAGGAGTTCCACAGCGTCGGGTTGGTGGCGTTGATGTCGGCGACGGTCAGCACGTACAGGTAGTCGAGGCGGGTTTCGTCACCGACGATCTGTGCGAAATCGTGGATCACCTGCGGGTCGGACAAGTCCTTGCGCTGGGCGGTGGTCGACATCACCAGATGATTCTGCACCAGCCAGACGATCAGGCGACTGTCCCACAGGGGGAGTTGGTGGCGCTGGCAAAAAGCTTCGGCATCCACGGCGCCGATATCCGAGTGATCGCCATGCCGGCCCTTGCCGATGTCGTGGTACAGCCCGGCCAGGTAGATCAGCTCGGGTTTGGGCAGTTTGCCCATGAGCTTGCTGGCCAGCGGGAATTTTTCCGACACTTGCGTGTATTGCAACTTACGCAGGTGTTTGATCAGGTTCAACGTGTGGGCGTCGACCGTATAAATATGAAACAGGTCGTGTTGCATCTGCCCGACGATGAAGCCGAATTCCGGCAGATAACGCCCGAGGATGCCGTAACGGTTCATCCGTCGCAGGTTGCGATGGATGCCGATCTTGCACTTGAACAACTCGATGAACAGGCTGGTGTTGCGAATGTCGTTGCGGAAATCGTCGTCGATCAGGTGACGGTTTTCGCGCAGCAGACGAATGGTGTCGGCGCGCACGCCCTTGATTTCCGGCTGCTGGGCCATCAGCACGAAGATCTCCAGCATGGCAAACGGGGTGCGACGGAACACGTTGTCGTTGCGCGCCTCGATGTAGCCATCGTGGAGCTGGAATCGCGAGTTGATCGGCTGCGGCGGCGCTTGATCATCCGGTGCGAGGATGACCTCCTCGAAGTGCTGGATGATCAGGTCGCTGAGCTGGGCAATGCTCATCACCACCCGGTAATACTGCTGCATGAAGTTTTCGATGGCTTGCTTGGCATCGTCGCCTTCGAACCCCAGCAGCTTGGCAATGGTGCGCTGGTGATCGAACAGCAGGCGGTCTTCCGAGCGGCCGGCGAGCATGTGCAGGGCGTAACGCACCTTCCACAGGAATTCCTGGGAAGACGCCAGCAGGGCGTTTTCGCTCTCGACCAGGAAGCCTTCGCCGGCCAGTGCGCGCAGGTTCAGGGTGCCGTACTCGCGACGAGCCACCCACAGAATCGTCTGAATATCCCGCAGTCCGCCCGGCGAGCCTTTGACGTTGGGTTCCAGGTTGTATTCGGTGTCGTTGTACTTGTGGTGACGGGCCTTCTGTTCGGCCCGCTTGGCCAGGAAGAAATCCTTGCTCGGCCACATGTGTGCGGTGCTGGTGACGTCGAGCATGCGTTGGCGCAAGCGCTCGGGGCCGGCGATGGTGCGGCTTTCCATCAGGTTGGTGATGATCGTCAGGTCGGCGCGGGCCTCCTGGGCACATTCGTCGACCGAGCGAACGCTCTGACCGACTTCCAGGCCGATGTCCCACAGCAGCGTCAGAAAACGCTCGATGGAGTCACGGAAAATTTCATGATCGGCGCTGTCCAGCAGGATCAGCAGATCGATGTCGGAGTAGGGGTGCAATTCGCCCCGACCATAGCCGCCGACTGCAACCAGTGCGATGTCGGCGTCTTCACTCCAGTCGAACTGTTCCCAGGCCTTTTGCAGGATGTTATCGACGAACCAGGCACGATCCTCGATCAACCGGCGAATGTCCCGGCCGCTGCGAAAGCGCCCGTCGAGCACCTCGCGGGCCTGGCGGATCGCCTTCTTGAAAGCCGCGATCGGGCTTGCCTTCAGGGCCAGTTCAGCCTGGAACTGGCCGCGATCGAAGAGTTCTGGATCCACCTGCGGCATCGATTGGCTTTCCTTTCTGTAAGGCTGGGAATGGAGCGGGGCGGATCAGGCCGAAACGCGCGGGATGGTGTCATCGCTGCGCAAGGTAAAGATCTCGTAACCGGTCTCGGTCACCAGCAGCGTGTGTTCCCACTGTGCCGACAGCTTGCGATCCTTGGTGATCGCGGTCCAGCCGTCACCCAGGACCTTGGTGTCAGCCTTGCCCTGGTTGATCATCGGCTCGATGGTGAAGGTCATGCCGGCTTGCAGTTCCATGCCGGTGCCCGCGCGGCCGTAGTGCAGGATCTGTGGCTCTTCGTGGAAAACTTTACCGATGCCGTGACCACAGAATTCGCGAACCACCGAGAAACCGTTCTTTTCAGCGTGTTTCTGGATGATTTCACCGATGTCGCCGAGGCGGCAACCGGGCTTGACGATTTCAATCGCCTTGTACATGCATTCCTGGGTCACTTGTGACAGACGCTCGGCCCAGACCGGCACGGTGCCGACGTGGAACATGCGGCTGGTGTCGCCGTGGTAGCCGTCCTTGATAACGGTGACATCGATGTTCAGGGTGTCGCCATCCTTCAGCGGCTTGTCGTTCGGGATGCCGTGGCAGACCACGTGGTTGATCGATGTGCAAATCGACTTCGGGTAGCCCTTGTAGTTGAGCGGGGCAGGGATGGCTTTCTGCTCGTTGACAATATAGTCGTGGCAGATCTGGTTCAGTTGATCGGTGGTCACACCCGGCTTGACGTATTCGGCAATCATTTCCAGCACATCGGCGGCCAGTTTGCCGGCGACGCGCATTTTTGCGATGTCCTCGGGGGTTTTGAGGGTGACGGTCATACAGGCTCTCTCTGCGCTCGATGGCGCTTTCTCAACGAAAAGGGCGTTGCGCAATCGAACTTCGCCGCCCTGAAAAACGCAATTCTAACAGACGATCGGGGCAAATCCGCCGCTCTGTGAATCGCTTCTCTCCATACAATGGTGCATTGTGGGCCGATTCCAAGGGCGGGAACTGTGTGGTCGCCAGGATTTCAGAATCCGGGTTTCGTTTTTTCCTCCCTTGTGATATAAAATGCGCCGCTTTCCGGGGATGCCCCGAAAAGCCTAAATCCACACACGTGTCGACACGATGACCTGGGTGCCTTCAGCTGATGCTGCTGGTTGGTCATTGGGATACGTGGAGGCCAAACCCGACTTATTAAGGAACTATCATGTCCCAAGTCAACATGCGCGATATGCTGAAGGCCGGTGTGCACTTCGGTCACCAGACCCGTTACTGGAACCCGAAAATGGGTAAATACATTTTCGGCGCGCGTAACAAGATCCACATCATCAACCTTGAAAAAACCCTGCCAATGTTCAACGAAGCTCTGACTTTCGTAGAGCGCCTGGCCCAGGGCAAAAACAAGATTCTGTTCGTCGGCACCAAGCGTTCCGCTGGCAAGATCGTTGCTGAAGAAGCAGCACGTTGCGGTTCGCCGTACGTCGATCACCGCTGGTTGGGCGGCATGCTGACCAACTTCAAAACCATCCGTGCTTCCATCAAGCGTCTGCGTGACCTTGAAGTACAAGCCGAAGACGGTACTTTCGCCAAGCTGACCAAGAAAGAAGCGCTGATGCGCTCCCGTGACCTGGAAAAGCTGGATCGTTCCCTGGGTGGTATCAAGGACATGGGCGGTCTGCCAGACGCTCTGTTCGTTATCGACGTTGATCACGAGCGCATCGCGATCACCGAAGCCAACAAGCTGGGCATCCCGGTTATCGGCGTAGTCGATACCAACAGCAGCCCGGAAGGCGTTGACTACATCATCCCAGGCAACGATGACGCAATCCGCGCTATCCAGCTGTACATGGGTTCGATGGCTGACGCTGTTATCCGTGGTCGCAACAACGTTTCTGGCGGCACCGAAGTTTTCGTTGAAGAAGCTCCGGTAGCTGCAGCTGAGTAATTAACGCCCCTGGCGTTGACTCAGTAAGCAAAAAGGGGGCTTGGCCCCCTTTTTGCCACCTCGGAAACCATTTGTTGGCGCCCTCTGCTTCATCTGTAACGTGCGGCAGCTAACAAGGGTGGTTCGGGAAGAATTGAACGCCCGTTCGATCGGGTGGAATGGTTGATAACCTATCCAAGAGGAATTTTGAAATGGCAGAGATTACTGCAGCGTTGGTCAAAGAACTGCGCGAGCGTACTGGCGAAGGCATGATGGACTGCAAAAAGGCCTTGACCAAGGCTGGCGGCGACATCGAAAAAGCCATTGATGACATGCGTGCTTCGGGCGCCATCAAGGCTGCCAAAAAAGCTGGCAACGTTGCCGCTGAAGGCGCAATCGCCATCAAGGCTGACGACAAGTCCGCCGTTCTGCTGGAAGTTAACTCGCAGACCGACTTCCTGGCCCTGCAAGACGACTTCAAGAACTTCGTTGCTGCCAGCGTAGAAAAAGCTTTCGACGAAAAACTGACCGACGCAGCTCCGCTGATCGCCGCTCAGGAATTGGCTCGTGAAGCCCTGGTTGCCAAAGTTGGCGAAAACGTCAACATCCGTCGTCTGGTACGCGTAGAGGGTGACGTTGTCGGCACCTACCTGCACGGTAACAAGATCGGTGTTGCTGTTGTTCTCAAGGGCGGCGATGTACAGCTGGCCAAAGAGATCGCCATGCACGTGGCGGCAAGCAACCCTGAGTTCCTGCTGCCATCGCAGGTTTCGCCAGAGGCCATCGAGCGCGAGAAGGGTGTTTTCATGACCCTGAACGAAGACAAGATGAAAGGCAAACCAGCAGAAATCGTCGAGAAGATGATCGCTGGCCGTATCACCAAGTTCCTGGCCGAAGCCAGCCTGGTCGAGCAAGCTTTCGTCATGAACCCGGAAATCACCGTTGGTGCCCTGGCCAAGAAAGCTGGCGCAGAAATCGTTTCCTTCACCTACTTCAAGGTCGGCGAAGGCATCGAGAAGCCAGTTGACAACTTCGCTGAAGAAGTTGCTGCTCAGGTTGCGGCTGCTTCCAAGCAATAAGACGGTTTTTTAACTGTCGCCCTGAAGAGGCTGCCCGCTCACGCGCGCAGCCTCTTTTCAGATGGGGCACCAATTTTTAATTGGTTTCCTTTTGGAACTGACTTACAAAGCCATGTTCCGATGGCGCTGAAGCAGCGCCAAGCTAGAGTGAACGCCAGCTGAAAACAGCTCGCAAAGAATTTTTAAAATACGCCGCAGGAGAGATTCGCAATGGCTCAGCAGGGCAGTGGTTATCAGGCTCGCTATAAACGCATTCTACTCAAGCTTAGCGGCGAGGCCCTGATGGGCTCGGAAGAGTTCGGGATCGATCCGAAAGTTCTGGATCGCATGGCGCTGGAAGTTGGCCAACTGGTCGGCATCGGTGTTCAGGTCGGTCTGGTGATCGGCGGCGGTAATCTGTTCCGTGGCGAAGCGCTGAGCAAGGCTGGGATGGATCGGGTCACTGGCGACCACATGGGCATGCTGGCCACTGTGATGAACGCCTTGGCGATGCGCGATGCGCTCGAACGTGCCAATATCTCGGCCATTGTGATGTCGGCCATTTCCATGGTTGGCGTGACCGATCACTATGATCGCCGCAAGGCCATGCGTCACCTGAACTCCAAGGATGTCGTGATTTTCGCAGCCGGTACCGGCAACCCGTTCTTTACCACGGATTCGGCAGCCTGCCTGCGTGCAATTGAAATCGATGCCGATGTCGTGCTTAAGGCGACCAAGGTCGATGGCGTCTACACCGCTGACCCATTCAAAGACCCGCATGCCGAGAAGTTCGATCATCTGACCTACGATGAAGTACTGGATCGCAAGCTGGGCGTGATGGATCTGACGGCCATTTGCCTGTGCCGCGACCACAAGATGCCGTTGCGCGTATTTAACATGAACAAGCCCGGCGCCCTGCTGAACATCGTGCACGGTGGCGCTGAAGGGACCCTGATCGAGGAAGGCCAACAATGATCAACGAAATCAAGAAAGACGCTCAAGAGCGCATGCAGAAATCCGTGGAATCGCTGGCGCACAACTTCGGTCGTATTCGTACCGGCCAGGCGCATCCAAGCATTCTGGAAGGTGTCATGGTGCCGTATTACGGCTCCGACACGCCGATCAAGCAAGTTGCGAACATCACTGTCAAAGACGCTCGCACCCTGCAAGTCGTTGCCTTCGAGCGCAATATGCTGGGTGCTGTGGACAAGGCGATCGGTAGCGCTGGTCTGAACCTCAATCCGACCAACCTCGGTGAGTTGCTGCTGATTTCCATGCCTGCCCTGACTGAGGAAACCCGTAAGGGCTTCACCAAACAGGCTCGCGATGTTGCTGAAGACGCCCGTGTTGCGGTGCGCAACATCCGTCGTGACGCGAACAGCCAGCTCAAGGATCTGGTCAAGGAAAAGGAAATCAGTGAAGACGAAGAGCGTCGCGCCACTGGCGAAATCGACGATCTGACCAAAAAGTTCGTGGCTAAAATCGATGCGGATTTGGCGCAGAAAGAAAAAGACCTGATGGCCGTATAAGGGTCACGTTTTCATGGAAAAGACCAAGCAGATTGCACCGCCTGCGGTGCCGCGCCATGTCGCGATCATCATGGATGGTAATAATCGCTGGGCGAAAAAACGCTTTATGCCGGGTATCGCCGGGCATAAAGCGGGTGTGGATGCGGTTCGTGCGGTCATCGAGGTGTGCGCCGAGGCGGGGGTCGAAGTACTGACCTTGTTCGCGTTTTCCAGTGAGAACTGGCAGCGCCCGGCCGATGAGGTCAGTGCCTTGATGGATCTGTTCTTCAAGGCATTGCGTCGTGAGGCCAAGCGCCTCAACGACAACAACATCAGCTTGCGCATCATTGGCGACCGTTCGCGTTTCCACCCGGAGCTTCAGGCTGCGATGCGTGAAGCCGAGAATATGACCGCAGGCGCCAATCGCTTCGTTCTGCAGATCGCCGCCAATTACGGCGGTCAGTGGGATATCGCGCAGGCGGCGCAGCGCCTGGCTCGGGAAGTTCAGGCGGGGCACCTGCGACCCGAAGACATCACCCCGGAATTACTGCAAACCTGTCTGGCTACCGGTGATCTGCCGTTACCGGACTTGTGCATCCGTACCGGTGGCGAACACCGCATCAGCAATTTTTTGCTGTGGCAGCTGGCCTATGCCGAATTGTACTTCTCCGACCTGTTCTGGCCGGACTTCAAACACGACGCCATGCGTAACGCGCTGGCCGATTTCGCATCTCGCCAGCGTCGCTTCGGTAAAACGAGCGAGCAGGTCGAGGCTGGAGCCCGGGTTTAATGCTCAAACAACGAATCATCACCGCGCTGATCCTGCTGCCGATTGCCCTGTGCGGTTTCTTCCTTCTCGAGGGGTCTGCCTTCGCGCTGTTCATCGGATTGGTAGTGACCCTGGGGGGCTGGGAGTGGGCTCGCCTGGCGGGTTTCAATGAGCAGTCGATGCGCGTTGCTTATGCCGCAGCCGTCGCGCTGATGCTGTTTGTCATGCACCTGTTGCCGGGGCTCGCGCCCTGGATACTGGGGGCTTCGGTGCTCTGGTGGGGCATTGCGACCTATCTGGTGCTGACGTATCCACGCTCCAGCGATCACTGGGCCAGTGCGGCCTGCAAGCTGGTGATCGGACTGCTGATTCTGCTGCCGGCCTGGCAAGGCCTGGTCCTTATCAAGCAGGAGCCCCTGGGGAACTGGTTGATCATGGCGGTGATGGTGCTGGTCTGGGGGGCTGATATCGGCGCGTATTTTTCCGGTCGGGCGTTCGGCAAGCGCAAGCTGGCTCCGCTAGTCAGCCCGGGCAAAAGTTGGGAAGGCGTTTACGGTGGTTTGGCGCTGAGCCTGATCATCACTGTTCTGGTCGGGTTTTTCCGTGACTGGACGGTTGCCGAGCTGTTCAAGGGGCTGATCGGCGCGGCGTTGATCGTGTTTATTTCAGTCGTGGGCGACCTTACCGAAAGCATGTTCAAGCGCCAGTCAGGGATCAAGGACAGCAGTAATCTACTGCCGGGACACGGCGGCGTACTGGATCGGATCGACAGTCTGACCGCCGCGATCCCTGTATTTGCCGTACTGTTGTGGATGGCTGCACCGTGAGCCGCCCACAGCAGATTACCGTGTTGGGGGCGACGGGTTCGATCGGTCTGAGCACCCTTGATGTCATCGCTCGCCATCCTGCGCGCTACCAAGCTTACGCCTTGAGCGGCTTCACACGATTGAGTGAGCTGCTGGCACTGTGCGTGCGTCATACTCCGCGATTCGCTGTAGTGCCTGAAGCGGCGGCTGCTCGAGTGTTGCAGGATGATCTGCGTGCGGCAGGTCTTTCGACCCGGGTTTTGGTGGGGGAGGAAGGTCTGTGTCAGGTCGCCGCCGACCCGGAAGTCGATGCGGTCATGGCGGCCATTGTCGGTGCGGCGGGTTTGCGTCCGACCTTGGCTGCAGTCGAGGCTGGCAAAAAAATCCTCTTGGCCAACAAGGAAGCACTGGTAATGTCCGGTGCGTTGTTCATGCAGGCTGTGCGCAAAAGTGGCTCGGTGTTACTGCCGATCGATAGTGAGCACAACGCGATTTTCCAGTGCATGCCGCAGGATTTTGCCCGAGGTCTGGGGGCGGTCGGTGTGCGTCGGATTCTGCTGACGGCATCGGGTGGCCCGTTCCGGCAGACACCCATGGCTGAGCTGGCACATGTTACCCCCGAGCAGGCCTGTGCTCATCCGAATTGGTCCATGGGGCGCAAGATTTCGGTCGACTCGGCCAGCATGATGAATAAAGGGCTCGAACTGATCGAGGCCTGCTGGCTGTTCGATGCCAAGCCTTCCCAGGTCGAAGTGGTGATTCACCCGCAGAGCGTCATTCATTCGCTAGTCGACTATATCGATGGCTCGGTGTTGGCTCAATTGGGTAACCCTGACATGCGCACGCCAATCGCCCATGCGCTTGCCTGGCCGGAACGGATCGATTCGGGCGTGGCGCCGCTCGATCTGTTTGCCATCGCGCGTCTGGACTTCCAGGCGCCCGATGAGGAGCGTTTTCCTTGCCTGCGCCTGGCCCGCCTGGCGGCCGAGGCAGGCAACAGTGCACCGGCCATGTTGAATGCGGCCAATGAGGTCGCGGTTGCGGCCTTTCTCGACGGACGGGTTCGCTACCCGGAAATCGCGAGTATCATCGAGGAAACCTTGAATCTCGAGCCTGTGGTAGCAGTGGATGATCTCGCGGCAGTGTTCACGGCAGACGCGAAGGCGCGTGTGCTGGCCGAACGATGGTTGAGTCGTCACGGACGATAAGTGTGCAATGCGTTGGCCCATGCAGCAGCGGATAGGAATGCGGAGAAAATAGATGAGCGCGCTCTATATGATTGTCGGCACCCTGGTAGCTTTGGGCGTGCTGGTTACCTTCCACGAGTTCGGCCATTTCTGGGTCGCGCGTCGCTGTGGGGTCAAAGTGCTGCGCTTCTCCGTTGGCTTCGGAATGCCACTGCTGCGCTGGCACGACAAAAAAGGTACTGAGTTCGTTTTGGCTGCCATCCCGCTGGGTGGCTACGTCAAGATGCTTGACGAGCGTGAAGGCGAAGTCCCTGTCGATCAACTCGACCAATCCTTCAATCGAAAATCCGTCCGTCAGCGTATTGCCATCGTAGCGGCTGGGCCGATTGCCAACTTCCTGTTGGCCCTGGTGTTTTTCTGGGTGCTGGCCATGCTCGGCAGCGAGCAGGTGCGCCCGGTCATCGGGGCTGTAGAGTCTGGCAGTATCGCCGCCAAGGCCGGTTTGAACCCGGGTCAGGAAATTGTTTCCATCGACGGTGAGCCGACTTCCGGTTGGGCGGCGGTGAATTTGCAGTTGGTCCGTCGACTCGGGGAAAGCGGTTCCCTGCAAGTGTTGGTTCGTGAACAAGGCTCCACGGTCGATTCTCCGCGTGAGCTGGCCCTTGATAAATGGCTCAAGGGGGCTGATGAGCCGGATCCGATTCGATCGCTGGGTATCCGTCCCTGGCGTCCGGCGTTGCCGCCGGTCCTGGCTGAACTTGATCCAAAGGGCCCGGCGCAGGCTGCTGGCCTGAAAACCGGTGACCGACTGCTGGCGCTGGACAGCAAGGCGCTGGATGACTGGCAGCAAGTGGTCGACACCGTTCGTATGCATCCTGATACCAAAATCATGCTGCGGGTCGAGCGCGAGGGTGCTCAAATCGACGTCCCTGTGACACTGGCTGCGCGTGGCGACAGGAAGGCACCGAGCGGTTACCTGGGGGCTGGGGTCAAGCCTGTCGACTGGCCGCCGGAGATGATTCGGGAGGTCAGTTACGGTCCGGTGGCCGCGATTGGGGAGGGGGCGCGGCGTACTTGGACCATGAGCCTGCTGACCCTGGATTCGCTGAAGAAAATGTTGTTCGGCGAGCTCTCGGTAAAAAACTTGAGTGGACCGATAACCATTGCTAAAGTGGCGGGCGCTTCGGCCCAGTCGGGTGTTGCTGATTTCCTGAATTTCCTTGCTTATCTGAGTATTAGCCTGGGAGTTCTGAATTTGCTGCCCATTCCTGTGCTGGATGGGGGGCATTTGTTGTTTTATCTGATTGAGTGGGCGCGTGGTCGTCCCTTGTCGGATCGGGTGCAAGGTTGGGGGATACAGATCGGTATCAGTTTGGTGGTCGGAGTGATGTTGCTTGCTCTGGTCAATGATCTGGGTCGTCTGTAACGTCGCTGAATTGCGAATCTGCCGCATTTTGCGGCAGTTTGTTTATTGCCAGTTGGAATAAGAAAGGACTTCATGAAACGTCTGCTGCTAACTGCGGTTCTCACCGTATTGATGATCGCCGAAGTTCACGCCGAGTCCTTCACTATCTCTGATATTCGCGTCAATGGCCTCCAGCGGGTCTCCGCGGGTAGCGTCTTTGGTGCTTTGCCGTTGAACGTCGGTGAACAGGCGGATGATCATCGCCTGGTGGAATCCACTCGTGCGTTGTTCAAAACCGGTTTCTTTCAAGATATCCAGCTGGGCCGCGATGGCAACGTCCTGGTTATTACTGTAGTCGAGCGTCCTTCGGTCGCCAGTATCGAGATCGAAGGTAACAAGGCGATTTCCACTGAGGACCTGATGAAGGGCCTCAAGCAGTCCGGTCTGGCCGAAGGCGAGATCTTCCAGCGTGCGACCCTTGAAGGTGTACGTAACGAGCTGCAGCGCCAGTACGTCGCTCAGGGTCGCTACTCCGCCACCGTCGACACCGAAGTGGTACCTCAACCGCGCAACCGCGTCGGTTTGAAGGTCAACATCAACGAAGGCACCGTGGCGGCTATCCAGCACATCAACGTGGTGGGCAACACGGTCTTCCCGGATGAAGACCTGATCGACCTGTTCGAACTCAAGACAACCAACTGGTTGTCGTTCTTCAAGAACGACGACAAGTATGCTCGTGAAAAACTGTCCGGTGACCTGGAGCGTCTGCGTTCCTACTACCTGGACCGTGGCTATATCAACATGGATATCGCTTCGACCCAGGTGTCCATCACTCCGGACAAAAAGCACGTCTATATCACCGTCAACATCAACGAAGGCGACAAGTACACCGTTCGCGACGTCAAGTTGAGCGGTGACCTGAAGGTTCCAGAGGATCAGGTCAAGTCCCTGCTCCTGGTGCAGAAAGGCCAGGTGTTCTCGCGCAAGCTGATGACCACGACGTCCGAGCTGATCACCCGTCGTCTGGGTAACGAGGGTTACACCTTCGCCAACGTCAACGGCGTACCGCAGCCTCATGATGAAGACCACACCGTAGACATCACCTTCGCTGTGGATCCGGGCAAGCGTGCTTACGTCAACCGCATCAACTTCCGTGGCAACACCAAGTCCGAGGACGAAGTGCTGCGCCGTGAAATGCGCCAGATGGAAGGCGGTTGGGCGTCGACTTACCTGATCGACCAATCCAAGACACGTCTGGAGCGACTGGGCTTCTTCAAGGAAGTCAACGTTGAGACGCCGGCCGTACCTGGCGTCGATGACCAGGTGGATGTGAACTACAGCGTTGAAGAACAAGCGTCCGGTTCGATTACCGCCAGCGTCGGTTTTGCCCAGAGTGCCGGTTTGATCCTTGGTGGTTCGATTACCCAGAACAACTTCCTGGGTACGGGTAACAAGGTCAGCATCGGCTTGACTCGCAGCCAATATCAAAGTCGCTATAACTTCGGTTATGTCGACCCGTACTGGACCGCTGATGGTGTGAGCCTGGGTTACAACGCCTTCTATCGCACCACCGACTACAAAGACCTTGATGTCAACGTAGCCAGCTACGCCGTTGACAGCCTGGGAGCGGGCGTCAGCGTCGGTTATCCAATCAGCGAGACGTCGCGTCTGACCTTCGGATTGACTGCGCAACAAGACAAGATCAAGACGGGTCTTTACACCGTCGACGAAATTTTCGACTTCGTTAACCAGCAAGGTGATCAGTATCTGAACTTCAAGGCCTCGGCCGGTTGGTCCGAGTCCACATTGAACAAAGGCGTACTGGCGACCCGTGGTCATTCCCAAAGCCTGACTGCGGAAGCGACAACCCCGGGCAGCGATTTGTCGTTCTTTAAACTGGATTACCGCGGTCAATTGTTCCAGCCGTTGTCTGAAAACTACACCATGCGCCTGCACACCGAACTGGGTTATGGCGATGGTTATGGTTCCACTGATGGCTTGCCGTTCTATGAAAACTACTATGCTGGTGGTTTCAACTCGGTTCGTGGCTTCAAGGACAGCACTTTGGGGCCTCGCAGTACCCCGAGCCGGGGCGTGAACCCGGGAACAGCAGTCGATCCAGACCAGGATCCATTGCCGTTTGGTGGTAACGTCCTGATTCAGGGTGGTGTAGAACTTCTGTTCCCGTTGCCGTTCGTGAAAGACCAGCGTTCGTTGCGTACCTCGGTATTCTGGGATGTGGGTAACGTGTTCGATTCGACCTGCAAGCAGAGCACCAATGCCGATGGCTCGAAGTCCAACACTCAATGTAACGACGTCAGCCTGAGCAATATGGCCAGTTCTGTGGGTGTTGGTGTGACTTGGGTGACCGCCCTTGGTCCGTTGAGCTTCGCGTTAGCGATGCCAGTTAAAAAGCCGGACAGCAATGCCGAGACTCAAGTGTTCCAATTCTCCCTCGGCCAGACGTTCTAAGCGTCTGACCCAAGATAACGACAATGGATTTTGTAGGAGTGCATCGTGCGTAAGTTGACTCAATTGGTTCTCCTGGCTTCCGTACTGGTAGCAGGCCCGGCTTTTGCCGACATGAAAATCGCCGTTCTGAACTATCAGATGGCCCTGCTGGAATCCGATGCGGCCAAGAAGTACGCCGTGGATGCCGAGAAAAAATTCGGTCCTCAACTGACCAAGCTCAAGACACTGGAAAGCAGTGCCAAGGGTATTCAGGATCGTCTGATGGCCGGTGGCGACAAAATGCAGCAAGGCGAGCGTGAGCGTCTGGAGCTTGAATTCAAGCAAAAGGCTCGTGACTTCCAGTTCCAGTCCAAGGAACTGAACGAAGCCAAAGCCGTTGCCGACCGTGAAATGCTGAAACAGCTCAAGCCGAAACTGGACAGCGCTGTGGAAGAAGTCATCAAGAAAGGTGCTTTTGACCTGGTCTTCGAGCGTGGCGCAGTGATTGATGTCAAGCCTCAGTACGACATCACGCGCCAGGTTATCGAGCGCATGAATCAGCTGAAGTAATCCATGACTGCGACTATCAAACTCGGCCAACTGGCCGAGTTCCTCGGTGCCACATTACGTGGCGACGCGGAGAAGGCAATTACTGGGCTAGCCACCTTGCAGGAGGCTGGCCCAACTCAGTTGAGCTTTCTCGCAAATCCCCAATACCGTAAATACCTGGCAGGCAGCCAGGCTGCAGCCTTGTTGCTGAAAGCCTCTGATGCTGAGGGGTTTGTCGGTAATGTGTTGGTGGTGCCTGATCCATACGCTGCCTACGCGCGCATTTCTCACCTGTTCGATCCCAAACCCAAGGCGGCGGCCGGTATTCATCCGACCGCAGTCATTGCGGCGGACGCGGTGGTCGATCCGGCGGCGAGTATCGGAGCGTTTGTAGTCATCGAGAGCGGTGCGCAAGTTGCCGCGGGGACTACCGTTGGCGCGCACTGTTTCATCGGTGCTCGTAGCGTCATTGGCGAAGGTGGCTGGCTCGCTCCGCGTGTCACGCTGTATCACGACGTGCGCATCGGCAAACGAGTGGTCATCCAGTCGGGTGCCGTACTCGGTGGCGAAGGCTTTGGTTTTGCCAACGAAAAGGGTATCTGGCAGAAAATTGCCCAGATCGGTGGCGTTCTGGTCGGTGACGACGTGGAAATTGGCGTGAATACTGCCATCGACCGCGGCGCGCTCGCCGATACCATCATCGGTAATGGCGTTAAGCTCGACAACCAGATTCAGATCGCCCACAACGTCCAGATTGGTGATCACACGGCCATGGCCGCGTGCGTGGGAATTTCCGGCAGCACCAAGATCGGCAAGCATTGCATGCTCGCCGGTGGCGTAGGGCTGGTGGGACATATCGATATTTGCGACAACGTTTTCATTACCGGGATGACCATGGTGACTCACTCGATCACCGAGTCAGGTTCCTATTCTTCCGGTACGGCAATGCAGCCAGCGGCCGAGTGGCGCAAAAGCGCGGCCCGTATCCGTCAGCTCGATGACATCGCACGGCGTTTGCGACAGCTGGAAAAGCAAGTAGGGGAAGTGACCCCTGACGGTAATGCTTCTTCAGATGGCTGATACCATTTCCATATCAAATGTGCGCAGCCGCTAGACTGTGTCCTTGATTTGCTAGAGGAGTGCGCGTAAGTCGCGCGCTCCCAATCTTTACATAGGCTTCCCCCCGAAATGATGGACATCAACGAGATTCGCGAATACCTGCCTCACCGTTACCCGTTCCTGCTGGTGGACCGGGTCGTGGATCTGGATGTGGAAGGCAAGCGCATTCGCGCCTACAAGAATGTCAGCATCAACGAACCTTTCTTCAATGGTCACTTTCCGGCGCATCCGATCATGCCGGGCGTACTGATCATCGAAGCGATGGCTCAGGCTGCCGGGATCCTTGGTTTCAAGATGCTCGACGTGAAACCGGCCGATGGCACCCTTTATTACTTCGTCGGTTCCGACAAGCTACGCTTCCGCCAGCCGGTGTTGCCGGGTGATCAGTTGATTCTTGAAGCCAAGTTCATCAGCTGCAAGCGTCAGATCTGGAAGTTCGAGTGCCAGGCTTCGGTCGACGGCAAGCCAGTCTGCTCAGCTGAAATCATCTGCGCGGAACGTAAACTATGAGTTTGATTGACCCTCGCGCAATCATCGATCCGACGGCCGTCCTGGCTGACGGTGTCGAGGTCGGGCCGTGGTCGATCATCGGCGCAGGTGTGGAGATCGGCGAGGGGACGGTTATCGGGCCGCATGTGATTCTTAAGGGCCCAACCCGAATCGGTAAGCACAACCGCATCTATCAGTTCTCCTCGGTAGGTGAAGACACGCCTGATCTGAAGTACAAGGGCGAAGAAACTCGCCTGGTGATCGGTGACCACAATGTCATTCGCGAAGGCGTGACCATTCACCGTGGAACCATTCAGGATCGTTCGGAAACCACCCTGGGCGATCACAACCTGATCATGGCCTATGCCCACATCGGTCACGACAGCGTCATCGGAAACCACTGCATTCTGGTCAACAACACCGCACTTGCCGGTCATGTGCACGTTGAAGACTGGGCGATCCTGTCCGGGTTCACCCTGGTTCACCAGTATTGCCACATTGGTGCCCACAGCTTTTCCGGCATGGGGACCGCCATCGGCAAGGACGTTCCCGCGTTCGTTACGGTGTTCGGCAATCCGGCCGAAGCCCGTAGCATGAACTTCGAAGGCATGCGCCGTCGCGGTTTCAGCGAAGATGCGATCCACGCCCTGCGTCGTGCCTACAAGGTGGTCTATCGCCAGGGCTTGACGGTTGAGCAAGCACTCGCCGAACTGGCCGAACCTTCGGAGCAATTCCCGGAAGTTGCGGTGTTCCGTGACTCCATCCAGTCTTCGACGCGCGGCATCACCCGCTAATCATGGCCAATCTGCGTATTGCGCTGGTGGCGGGTGAGGCTTCCGGTGACATTCTGGGCGCGGGGCTGATGCGTGCGCTCAGGGCTCAACACCCGGCAATCGAATTCATCGGTGTCGGTGGTCCGCTGATGCAGGCTGAAGGTTTGACCTCATACTTCCCGATGGAGCGCCTGTCGGTCATGGGCCTGGTGGAGGTCCTTGGCCGATTGCGCGAATTGCTGGCACGTCGCAAGAAACTGGTCGCAGACCTGATTGCCGCAAAGCCGGACGTGTTCATCGGAATCGATGCCCCGGATTTCAATCTCAATATCGAACTCAAGCTGCGTCAGGCCGGGATCAAGACCGTGCATTACGTCAGTCCGTCGGTCTGGGCTTGGCGACAGAAGCGTGTGCTGAAGATTCGTGAAGGTTGCGACCTGATGCTGACGCTGTTTCCGTTTGAAGCAAAGTTCTATGAAGAGAAGGGCGTGCCAGTGCGGTTTGTCGGGCACACCCTGGCCGATGCCATTCCGCTCGAGGCCGACCGTGCCGCAGCGCGGGCCGAGCTTGGATTGCCTGACGGGCCGTTGGTCGCGCTGATGCCCGGCAGTCGCGGCGGCGAAGTAGGCCGTCTGGGTGCATTGTTTCTCGACACGGCCCAGCGCCTGCGGGCACTGCGTCCTGGCGTGCGGTTTGTCTTGCCGTGTGCCAACCCGCAGCGTCGCGCGCAGCTTGAAGAGCTGTTGGTCGGCCGCGATCTGCCGCTGACCTTGCTCGATGGCAAGTCCCACCTGGCCTTGGCCGCGTGTAACGCAGTGCTGATCGCGTCCGGAACGGCAACGCTTGAAGCCCTGTTGTACAAACGCCCAATGGTGGTCGCTTATCGCTTGGCGCCGCTGACGTTCTGGATTCTCAAGCGGATGGTGAAAAGCCCCTACGTCTCCTTGCCGAACCTGCTGGCCCAGCGACTGCTGGTGCCCGAGTTGCTGCAAGACGATGCAACGGTCGAAGCGCTGGCCCAGACCCTGTCGCCGCTGATCGAGGGTGGGGAAGAGCAAACTCGCGGCTTTGACGAAATCCACCGTACCTTGCGTCTGGATGCCTCTAATCAGGCGGCGGATGCGGTGCTGAATTTGATCGGCCAAGCACAATGAGTAAAACAAGCATGCAGATGGGGCTGGATTTCACCTTGGTCGCTGAAGTGGAAGAGTTGGTTGCCGGCGTCGACGAGGTCGGTCGCGGCCCGCTCTGTGGCGCCGTGGTGACTGCGGCTGTGATCCTTGATCCGAACCGTCCGATTCTCGGCTTGAATGACTCGAAGAAGCTCACCGAAGCTCGCCGGGAAAAACTCTACGATGAAATCTGCGAGAAAGCCCTGAGCTGGTGCATCGCCCGCGCGGAAGTCGAAGAGATCGACGAGCTGAACATACTCCATGCCACCATGCTGGCCATGCAGCGCGCGGTAGCAGGGCTGCATATACAGCCGAAACTCGCGATGATCGACGGTAATCGTTGCCCAAAATTGCCGATGCGCGCCGAAGCGGTGGTGCAGGGTGATGGCAAGGTGCCGGCCATCGCGGCTGCATCGATTCTGGCCAAGGTCAGTCGTGACCGTGAAATGGCTGCGTTCGAATTGATTTATCCCGGCTACGGCATTGGCGGGCATAAAGGTTACCCGACGCCAGTCCATCTTGAAGCGCTCGCTCGTCTGGGGCCGACCCCGATCCATCGGCGCTCGTTTGCCCCGGTGCGCCTGGCGTATGAGGCGCGGGAACGCCTGATCGAGAGTTAGCGGCAAGGCTGATTTTTTTTGCCAAGGCCCGGTACAATCCGGGCCTTGTTGTCTTCACGTTTCTAGTTTCTAGACAGGATCACTATGCCGGCTTCATTCGTTCATCTACGCCTGCACACTGAATATTCCCTGGTCGACGGTCTGGTGCGGATCAAGCCGCTGGTCAAGACCCTGGTCGGCATGAACATGCCTGCCGTTGCGGTCACCGATCAGAACAACATGTGTTCCCTGGTCAAATTCTATAAAGCCGCCATGGGCGCGGGAATCAAGCCGATCTGTGGCGCCGACCTGTGGTTGTCGAACAAGGATCCGGACAATCCGCTGAGCCGGATCAGCCTGCTGGTGATGAACGCCGAAGGTTATCGCAACCTCACCGAGCTGATTTCCCGCGGCTTTATCGACGGCCAGCGCAACGGTTCGATCATCATCGAGCGCGAGTGGGTCGCTGAAGCCAGCGCAGGCTTGATCATGCTGTCGGCGGCGAAAGAAGGCGAGATCGGCCAGGCGATGCTCAGTGGCAACCCGGACGAAGCCGAAACCTTGGCGCGCGAATGGATGGAGGTGTTCCCGGACCGCTTCTATCTGGAAATCCAGCGTACCAATCGCCCCAACGACGAAGAGCAACTGCACGGTGCCGTGGCGCTGGCCGAGAAAATCGGTGCGCCGCTGGTGGCGACCAACGATGTGCGCTTCATCAAGCAGGAAGACTTCGCCGCCCACGAAACTCGCGTTTGCATCGGTGAGGGCCGCGCGCTGGACGATCCGCGGCGTTCGAAGAATTACAGCGATCAGCAGTACCTTAAAAGCGCCGAGGAAATGGCCGAGCTGTTCAGCGATATTCCCGAAGCGCTGGAAAACACGGTCGAGATCGCCAAACGCTGCAACATCGAAGTCAAGCTGGGCACGCACTTCCTGCCCAACTTCCCGATTCCCGATGGCATGACCATCGACGAGTATTTCCGCAAAGTCTCGTTCGATGGCCTTGAGGAGCGTCTCGCGGTCCTGCTGCCCAAGGACACCACTGAAGACTACGAGGCCAAGCGTCAGGTCTATGTCGACCGGCTGAATTTCGAGCTGGATATCATCATCCAGATGGGATTCCCCGGTTATTTCCTGATCGTGATGGACTTTATCCAATGGGCCAAGAACAACGGTGTGCCGGTGGGGCCAGGCCGTGGATCGGGTGCCGGATCGCTGGTGGCTTATGTACAGAAGATCACCGACCTCGACCCGCTGGAATATGACCTGCTGTTCGAACGTTTCCTTAACCCGGAACGGGTCTCCATGCCCGACTTCGACGTCGACTTCTGCATGGACGGGCGCGATCGGGTGATCGACTATGTGGCCGAAAAATACGGCCGCAACGCGGTAAGCCAGATCATCACCTTCGGTTCGATGGCGGCAAAGGCGGTGGTGCGTGACGTGGCGCGGGTGCAGGGCAAGTCTTATGGCCTGGCGGATCGTCTGTCGAAGATGATTCCGTTCGAAGTCGGCATGACCCTGGAAAAGGCCTACGAACAGGAAGAAATTCTGCGTGACTTCATCAAGGTCGATGAAGAAGCCGCTGAAATCTGGGAGATGGCCCGCAAGCTCGAAGGCGTTGTGCGTAACGTCGGCAAGCACGCCGGTGGTGTGGTGATCGCTCCGACCAAATTGACCGATTTCTCGCCGATCTATTGCGATGAAGCGGGCGATGGCCTGGTGACCCAGTTCGACAAGGACGACGTTGAAGCCGCCGGGCTGGTGAAGTTCGACTTCCTGGGCCTGCGGACCTTGACGATCATCGACTGGGCCCTGAAAACCATCAACCGCGACCGCGCCAAGGTCAACGAGCCGCCGCTGGATATCGCGTTTATCCCGCTGGACGACAAGCCGACCTACACGCTGCTGCAAAAAGCCGAAACCACGGCGGTGTTCCAGCTCGAATCCCGTGGCATGAAAGAGCTGATCAAGAAGCTCAAGCCCGACTGCCTGGAAGACTTGATCGCACTGGTGGCCCTGTTCCGTCCTGGCCCGCTGCAATCGGGCATGGTGGACGACTTCATCAACCGTAAACACGGTCGTGCCGAACTGGCATACCCGCACTCGGATTACCAGTACGAAGGGCTCAAGCCCGTATTGGCGCCGACTTACGGCATCATCCTGTATCAGGAACAGGTGATGCAGATTGCCCAGGTCATGGCCGGCTACACCCTCGGCGGTGCAGACATGCTGCGTCGGGCGATGGGTAAGAAAAAGCCCGAAGAAATGGCCAAGCAGCGTGGCGGCTTCATTGAAGGTTGCGCCACCAACAATATCGATGCCGACCTCGCCGGTAACATCTTCGACCTGGTGGAAAAATTCGCCGGTTACGGCTTCAACAAATCCCACTCCGCGGCTTATGGTCTGGTCTCGTACCAGACGGCATGGCTCAAAACGCACTACCCGGCGCCGTTCATGGCGGCGGTGCTTTCGGCGGATATGCACAACACCGACAAGGTCGTGACCTTGATCGAGGAAGTGCGCACGATGAAGCTGCGCCTCGACGCACCGGATGTGAACACTTCAGAGTTCAAGTTCACGGTGAACGACGAAGGCCGGATCATTTACGGATTGGGCGCGATCAAGGGCGTGGGCGAGGGGCCGGTCGAAGCGATCACCGAAGCGCGCCTGGAGGGGCCGTTCAAGGATCTGTTCGATTTCTGCGCCCGGGTCGACCTCAAGCGCATCAACAAACGCACCCTCGACGGCTTGATCCGCAGCGGAGCGCTGGATCGTCTTGGCCCGTACTTCCACGATGAGCCGAAGGCTTATCAAGCCAATATCGACCGTAACCGTGCCGTCCTGCTGACCGCGATGGAAGAGGCGATCAAGGCTGCCGAGCAGACTGCCCGTACCCACGACAGTGGCCATGCCGACCTGTTTGGCGGTCTGTTCGTCGAAGAAGATGCCGATGTTTACGCCAACCATCGCAGAGCCAAGGAGCTGACCCTCAAGGAGCGGTTGAAAGGGGAAAAAGATACCCTGGGCCTGTACCTGACCGGTCACCCGATCGACGAATACGAAGGTGAAATACGCCGTTTCGCCCGTCAGCGCATCATCGATCTCAAGCCTGCGCGCGATACCCAGACGGTCGCCGGCATGATCATCGCCCTACGGGTGATGAAGAACAAAAAGGGCGACAAAATGGGGTTCATCACCCTTGATGACCGTTCCGGGCGGATCGAGGCATCGTTGTTTGCCGATGCGTTCCATTCCGCGCAATCGCTGTTGCAGACTGATGCAATGGTGGTAGTCGAAGGCGAAGTCAGCAACGATGATTTCTCCGGCGGCCTGAGGTTGCGGGTGAAGCGGGTGATGAGCATGGAAGATGCGCGTACCAACCTGGCTGAGAGCCTGCGCCTGAAGTTGCACGCCAAAGATTTGAAAGGTGATCAGCTACGCTGGCTGGGTGAGCTGCTCAAGCGCCACCGTGGTGCGTGCCCGATCACCATGGACTACACCAGTCCCGATGCGAAAGCCTTGCTGCAGTTCGGTGAAGGCTGGCGAATCGATCCGGCGGATGCGTTGATTCAAGCCCTGCGTGACCAGTTCGGGCGAGACAACGTCTTCCTCCAATACCGTTGACGGTCAGTGCTGTTGGATGGCCCTGGCCTTGACCTGAATTTTTAATCTCGACCTGAACGCGCCTGTCCCTTAAGGTAGGGCGCGAATAGACAACCGGCCGGCCCAAGCTCTCTTGGACGTCGACCCAAGACGGACGCCTATGAACCCGAATTTTCTAGATTTCGAACAGCCGATCGCCGACCTGCAAGCCAAGATCGAAGAGTTGCGCTTGGTCGGTAATGACAATTCGCTGAATATCGGCGATGAGATCTCCCGCCTGCAGGACAAAAGCAGCACGCTGACCGAAGATATCTTCGGCAAGCTGACCAGCTGGCAGATCGCGCGTCTGGCGCGTCACCCGCGTCGCCCTTACACCCTGGACTACATCGAACACATCTTCACCGAGTTCGATGAGTTGCACGGTGACCGCCACTTCTCCGACGACGCCGCCATCGTAGGCGGTATCGCCCGCCTGGATGACCAGCCAGTGATGGTGATCGGTCACCAGAAAGGCCGCGAAGTGCGCGAAAAGGTTCGCCGCAACTTCGGCATGCCGCGTCCGGAAGGCTACCGCAAGGCCTGCCGCCTGATGGAAATGGCCGAACGCTTCAAGATGCCGATCCTGACCTTCATCGACACGCCGGGCGCTTACCCTGGCATCGACGCTGAAGAGCGCAACCAGAGCGAAGCCATTGCCTGGAACCTGCGGGTCATGGCTCGCCTGAAAACCCCAATCATCGCCACCGTGATCGGTGAAGGTGGTTCCGGTGGTGCTTTGGCGATCGGCGTTTGCGATCATTTGAACATGCTGCAGTACTCGACCTATGCGGTGATCTCTCCGGAAGGTTGCGCTTCGATTCTGTGGAAAACCGCCGAGAAAGCACCGGACGCCGCTGAAGCCATGGGTATCACCGCCGAGCGCCTGAAAGGCCTGGGCATCGTGGACAAAGTGATCAGCGAGCCTTTGGGCGGTGCGCACCGTGATCCAGCGGCGGCAGCTGCAAATATCCGTGCCGAGCTGAGCTCGCAACTGGGGATGCTGAAGAAGCTCGACCACAAGGCGCTGCTGGCCCGTCGTTACGAGCGTCTGATGAGCTACGGTCTCTGATCTGACCGCGCTGTTCGCTCTACCCTGTGGGGGCGAGCCAGCTCGCGATGGGGCTTAACATTCGACCAATCCGTCGCCTGTTATACCGCTATCGCGAGCAAGCTCGCTCCCACATTTGATTTGTGTGAATGAAGGATATGAGCCAGTCCAATAGTGATCTGCCAACCAGACTTCTCCTGAATCTCGCGCCCTGGCGCAACGCCAAAACCTGGCGCATCGCCTTCTCCGGGGGGCTTGACTCCACTGTCCTGCTGCACCTTCTCGCAACACTCGCGAAAACCGAATCCCTGCCGCCATTAAGTGCCATTCATGTTCATCATGGTCTTCAGGCTGTGGCTGAAGCCTGGCCGGACCATTGTCGGTCGTTGTGCGCGGCGCTGGGCGTACCGTTGCGGGTTGTCCGTGTGCAAGTGCAGCCCGGCGCCAGTCTTGAGCGTGCGGCCCGGGATGCCCGTTATGGCGCGTTCGTCGAGGTTACCGGGGTCAACGACGTTCTGTTGACCGGTCAGCATCGTGATGATCAGGCCGAAACCCTGCTTTTCCGTTTGTTGCGTGGGGCCGGGGTGCGAGGTCTGTCGGGAATGCCTCGCCAGCGTCGGCTGGGTAACGGCTATCTGTTGCGGCCCCTGCTGGAGGCGACTCGCGCCGATCTGGAAGCCTATGCGGCCAAGCATCAATTGAGCTGGATCGAGGATCCTTCCAACCAGGATCGACATTTCTCGCGCAATTACCTGCGTCATCAAGTGTTCCCCGCATTGACCGCGCGGTGGCCGCAGGCCGCCGCGACCATGGCCCGCAGCGCTGCGCATCTGAGCGAGGCGCAGGGATTGCTCGACGACCTGGCACAAATGGATCTGCTCGACGCCAGCACGGACAGTCCTTTCAAGTGGCTCAAGTTGCCATCGCTGGAGTTGGCAGCACTGCAGAAACTCTCCGCCGCGCGTCAACGCAATGCGCTTGGCCATTGGCTCGAGTCGCTGACAGGGCTACCGGACACCGACCATTGGTCGGGTTGGCAAGATTTACGCGATGCGGCGGGTGATGCCCGTCCGGTCTGGCGGTTGGCCGATGGCGAATTGCATCGGTCTGGCGGCCGCATCTGGTGGCTGACCGGCCACTGGTTGCGCGCTTGCCCCGCTGTCGGGGCATGGCTGGACCCAGCGTCTCCTCTGGCCTTGCCCGAAAATGGAGTGCTGAAAATCACCGGGGCAATCCCGGAGGGTCCGCTGCATATCCGCTATCGTGAAGGTGGAGAAGTGATGGATTTGCCAGGTCGGGGGCATCGCGATCTGAAGCGTTTGCTTAACGAATGCGCTGTACCGTTGTTCGTGCGCGGCAGATTGCCGCTGCTGTTCAAAGGTCAGCAATTGCTGGCGGTAGCGAACCTGCCGGGGCTCGATGGCGCGGCGGCGGGAAGCTGGAATTTACATTGGCAGCCGCCTGACGAGGATCAAGGTTTGAGATGAAAGGGGCTTTCCGGTAGACTACGCTCCCTTCTTGATACAACTTCTGTGGATTCGCCTGAATTGCAGGAGTTGCCGATTACCAAGCAGTCTTTGCTGGGCGATTCCAAAAAATGTGTAGCGAGCAACGTACCGGTGTTTCATCTTCCGGTCTGTCCCAACGCGGCGGTTTTTTTGAAAGGTGCACTGTGATTAATGCAGGTGATCGGGGGCTTCGGCCTTCCTTCGCTTTCCCCGGCGGCTCGGACCGCTTTAACGCAGACTTCTAGGGTTTTTCATGACGCGCTACATATTCGTCACGGGCGGTGTTGTTTCTTCATTGGGGAAAGGCATTGCATCGGCATCATTGGCGGCCATCCTGGAGGCGCGGGGACTTAAGGTCACCATGCTGAAGCTGGACCCGTACATCAACGTCGACCCGGGCACCATGAGCCCGTTCCAGCACGGTGAGGTGTTCGTCACCCACGACGGCGCCGAGACCGACCTGGACCTGGGCCATTACGAGCGGTTCATCCGCACGACCATGACCCAGAATAACAACTTCACCACTGGACGCGTTTACGAACACGTGCTGCGCAAAGAGCGCCGTGGTGACTACCTGGGGGCGACCATCCAGGTCATCCCGCACATCACCGACGAAATCAAGCGCCGCATCATCAAGGGCGCCGGCGATGCCGACGTGGCGATGGTCGAGATTGGCGGCACCGTGGGTGACATCGAATCCCAACCGTTCCTCGAAGCCATCCGCCAGTTGCGTTTCGAAGTCGGCGCCAAGCGCGCGATGCTGATGCACCTGACGCTGGTGCCGTACATCGCCACTGCCGGCGAAACCAAAACCAAGCCAACCCAGCACTCGGTCAAGGAGCTGCGCTCCATCGGCCTGCAACCTGACGTGCTGGTTTGCCGTTCCGATCATCCGATCGATCTGTCTTCCCGTCGCAAGATCGCGCAATTCACCAACGTTGAAGAGCGTGCGGTGATCGCGCTGGAAGACGCCGACACCATCTACAAGATCCCGGGCATTCTGCACTCCCAGGGTCTGGACGATTTCGTCGTCGAGCGTTTCGGCCTGCAATGCGGCGGCGCCGATCTGTCCGAGTGGGACGCCGTGGTTGACGCCAAGCTGAACCCGGAGCACGAAGTCACCATCGCGATGGTCGGCAAGTACATGGAGCTGCTGGACGCCTACAAATCGCTGATCGAAGCGATGAGTCATGCCGGCATCAGCAACCGTACCAAGGTCAACCTGCGCTACATCGATTCCGAAGACATCGAAAACCAGGGCACCGCGCTGCTCGAAGGTGTCGACGCAATCCTGGTGCCGGGTGGTTTCGGCCTGCGTGGCGTGGAAGGCAAGATCACTGCCGTTCAATACGCTCGCGAAAACAAAGTGCCATACCTGGGTATCTGCCTGGGCATGCAGGTGGCCGTGATCGAGTTCGCTCGTAACGTCATGGGCTGGAAAGACGCCAACTCCACCGAATTCGATCGCGCCAGCGGCCACCCGGTCGTGGGCCTGATCACCGAGTGGGAAGATGCCACCGGTGCCGTCGAAATCCGTACCGAAGCGTCCGATCTGGGCGGCACCATGCGCCTCGGCGCGCAAGACTGCCTACTGGAACCGGGTTCCCTGGTTCACGATTGCTACGGCAAGGACGTGATCGTCGAGCGTCACCGTCACCGCTATGAAGTGAACAACAACCTGCTGCCGCAAATCATCGAAGCCGGCCTGAAAATCTCCGGTCGTTCCGGTGATGGCGCGCTGGTCGAGGTGGTTGAAGCACCGGATCATCCGTGGTTCGTCGCCTGCCAGTTCCACCCTGAGTTCACCTCGACACCTCGCGACGGTCACCCGTTGTTCAGTGGTTTCGTCAAGGCCGCCTTGGCTCAACACCAGAAGAAGGCTTGAACCTTATGGCGCAGAAGATCATCCGTGTAGGTGATATCGAGATTGCCAACGACAAGCCAATGGTGCTGTTCGGTGGCATGAACGTGCTGGAAAGCCGCGACATGGCGATGCAGGTCTGCGAAGAATACGTGAAGGTTACCGAGAAACTCGGTATCCCTTACGTGTTCAAGGCCAGTTTCGACAAGGCTAACCGCTCCTCCGTGACCTCTTACCGAGGCCCCGGCCTGGAAGAGGGCATGCGGATTTTCCAGGACATCAAGCAGGCCTTTGGCGTGCCGGTCATCACCGATGTCCATGAGCCGGATCAGGCCGCGGTCGTTGCTGAAGTTTGCGACATCATTCAGCTGCCGGCCTTCCTGTCGCGCCAGACCGACCTGGTGGTCGCGATGGCCAAGACCGGTGCCGTGATCAACATCAAGAAAGCTCAATTCCTCGCGCCTCAGGAAATGAAACACATCCTGAACAAGTGCGTGGAGGCCGGTAATGATCAGTTGATCCTCTGCGAGCGCGGTTCGAGTTTTGGCTACAACAACCTGGTCGTCGACATGCTCGGCTTCGGCATCATGAAGCAGTTCGAATATCCGGTGTTCTTCGACGTAACCCACGCCCTGCAGATGCCGGGTGGTCGCGCCGATTCCGCCGGTGGTCGTCGCGCCCAAGTCACCGATCTGGCCAAGGCAGGCATGAGTCAGTCCCTGGCTGGCCTGTTCCTGGAAGCCCACCCGGACCCGGACAACGCCAAGTGCGACGGCCCTTGCGCCCTGCGTCTGGATAAACTGGAGCCATTCCTGGCCCAGCTCAAGGCGCTGGACGAATTGGTGAAGAGTTTTCCGACGGTAGAAACCGCGTAATCCTCAATTCTCCGGTAAAGTACCGCACGATTTAACGCTCAGGCCCTCGGGTCTGAGCTTTATCGTCTGCAAGTCTGCCCGCTGCACATCGCTTGCCGACGATCAAAGATTTCCTACAGCTGCGTCGTTTTCGTCAACTTTGGAGTGTTTACAACAATGGCTAAAATCGTCGACATCAAAGGTCGTGAAGTTCTCGACTCCCGTGGCAATCCCACCGTGGAAGCGGATGTGCTTCTCGACAACGGCATCATCGGCAGCGCCTGCGCGCCGTCCGGTGCTTCCACTGGCTCGCGTGAAGCGCTCGAGCTGCGTGATGGCGACAAGAGCCGTTACCTGGGCAAGGGCGTACTCAAGGCCGTTGCCAACATCAACGGTCCGATCCGTGACCTGTTGAAAGGCACTGACCCAAGCGACCAGAAAGCGCTGGATCTGGCGATGATCAAGCTCGACGGTACTGAAAACAAGGCAACCCTGGGCGCCAACGCGATCCTCGCCGTTTCCCTGGCCGCCGCCAAGGCAGCTGCACAGGACCAGGATCTGCCGCTGTACGCTCACATCGCCAACCTGAACGGCACCCCGGGTGTCTACTCGATGCCGGTCCCGATGATGAACATCATCAACGGTGGCGAGCACGCCGACAACAACGTCGACATCCAGGAATTCATGGTTCAGCCAGTTGGCGCCAAGACTTTCTCGGAAGGTCTGCGCATGGGCACCGAGATTTTCCATCACCTCAAAGCCGTGCTGAAAGCCCGTGGCCTGAGCACTGCGGTCGGTGACGAAGGTGGTTTCGCGCCTAACCTGGCTTCCAACGAAGACGCTTTGAAAGTGATCTCCGAAGCCGTGGCCAATGCCGGTTACAAGCTGGGCACCGATGTGACCCTGGCCCTGGACTGCGCGGCCAGCGAATTCTACGAAGACGGTAAATACAACCTGTCCGGCGAAGGCCAGGTCTTCACCGCTGAAGGTTTCGCTGATTACCTCAAAGGTCTGACCGAGCGTTACCCAATCATCTCCATCGAAGACGGCCTGGACGAGTCCGACTGGGCTGGCTGGAAAATCCTCACCGACAAGATCGGCGAGAAGACCCAACTGGTAGGCGACGACCTGTTCGTGACCAACACCAAGATCCTGAAAGAAGGCATCGACAAGAAGATCGCCAACTCGATCCTGATCAAGTTCAACCAGATCGGCACCCTGACCGAAACCCTGGAAGCCATCCAGATGGCCAAGGCCGCTGGTTACACCGCGGTGATCTCGCACCGTTCCGGCGAAACTGAAGATTCGACCATTGCCGACCTGGCTGTGGGCACCTCGGTTGGCCAGATCAAGACCGGCTCCCTGTGCCGTTCCGATCGCGTTTCCAAGTACAACCAACTGCTGCGTATCGAAGAGCAGTTGAACGGCAAAGCCAAGTACAACGGCCGCAGCGAATTCCGCGGCTAATCGCTACAAAAAAAAGACACCGGATTGTGTCGGAAAAATCGCTACGGCGACGTTTTTAGCACTAATCTGATGCCTTATTAGCACAAGCCTGGTTCATCCAGGCTTCGTGCTATCAGTAGCTTCATGTTTTGGTATGGCTGTCTTTTTTCACTGGATACCTGATATTCGATGCGCAGTCCCAATTGGTTGTTCCTCGTCTTGCTCCTGCTGCTGGCTGGCCTGCAGTACCGCCTGTGGGTGGGTAATGGCAGCCTGGCGCAAGTGGCCGAACTGACTCAGCAGATCGCGGATCAGCACGCTGAGAACGAGTCTTTGCTGGAGCGCAATCGGGTGATGGACGCTGAAGTCAGCGAGTTGAAAAAGGGCATGGAGACCGTTGAAGAGCGGGCTCGCCATGAGCTGGGCATGGTCAAGGACGGTGAAACCCTTTACCAGTTGGCACAATGAATTTGTCTCTACCGGCCTTCTGGGCCGTGATTCCTGCCGCGGGCGTCGGTGCCCGTATGGCCGCGGACCGTCCCAAGCAATACTTGCAATTGGGCGGGCGCACTATTCTCGAACACAGCCTCGGCTGTTTCCTTGATCACCCATCTCTTAAGGGATTGGTGGTCAGTCTTGCGGTTGACGATCCTTATTGGCCGAACCTGGCGTGTGCTTCCGATCGGCGCATTCAACGCGTTGATGGCGGTGCTGAACGTTCCGGATCGGTACTCAATGCGCTGTTGCATTTGCATGCGTTGGGTGCGGATGACGAGGATTGGGTGTTGGTGCACGATGCCGCACGGCCCAATCTGAGTCGCGATGATCTGGACAAGTTGCTGGGCGATCTGGCGGATGATCCGGTGGGTGGACTGCTGGCGGTGCCGGCACGGGATACCTTGAAGCGGGTCGACAAGCAGGGTCGTGTGGTTGAAACCGTGGATCGCAGCGTGATCTGGCAAGCCTATACGCCGCAAATGTTCCGTCTTGGCGCATTGCATCGCGCGCTGGCGGACAGCCTGGTGGCCGACGCCATCATCACCGACGAAGCTTCGGCCATGGAGTGGGCGGGGATGGCGCCGCGCCTGATCGAAGGGCGCGCCGATAACCTCAAGGTCACGCGCCCCGAAGATCTGGAATGGTTGCGTCAGCGCTGGGCTAACCGAGGCTAGACGATCCCTAACCCCGGTATTCGGGTCTTTCCGCCAATCCTTCCTTCAGATAATCGACCAGTTTGCGCACCTTGGGCGACAGATGCCGTTGCTGTGGATAAAGCGCCCACACGGCCGTATTCGGCGGCTGATGCGCCTCCAATAGCGAAATCAGTGCACCGCTTTTCAGATGTTCCAGCACGTAATAATCCGGCAGCTGGCATAACCCTACGCCCTGAAGTGCCGCATCCAGCACCGCTTGCCCACTGTTGCAACGCCAGTTTCCCTGGACTCGTTGGGAAAATTCCCGCCCGTTCTGTTCGAGTTGCCAGAGATCGGAACTGCCGATCAGGCAATTGTGACGGCTCAACTCCGACAAACTGTGGGGCCGGCCATAGCGCTCCAGGTAGGAAGGTGACGCGCAAAGAAACATGCGTCGTGGTGCGAGGCGGGTGGCGACCAGTCGCGAGTCCTGCAGGCGACCCAGGCGGATGGCCAGGTCCAGGCCTTCATGCACCAGATCGAGTTGCCGGTTGCTCAGTTCGATGTCGATCCGCAGTTGCGGATAGAGCCCCATGAATCTCGTCACCAGCGGCACGATAAAGCGTTCCCCGTATGCCACGGCGCAGGTCATGCGCAGCATGCCCTTGGGTTCGCTGGTCAAGTCGCCGACCGCGCGCAACGCCTCCTCACGACCGTCCTGTAAACGCTGGCAATGCTGCAAAAAAGTTTGCCCGGCTTCGGTCAGTGCGACCCGGCGCGTACTGCGATAAAGCAATCGGGTTTGCAGGCGTTCTTCCAGGCGTACAATTTGTCGACTGATGTGGGAGGAAGAAACCCCCAGGCGTTCGGCGGCAGCGGTGAACTGACTGCATTCGGCGACCGCGACAAATTCGTCGATTCCTTCCCAGCGATTGTCGGACATCCCGGATTATCCCTGTGTGGCAATAATGTTTTGCTTTTGTCTGGATTATTCACCGTAAGGCGCTGTAATACACTCCCTGACTCGTTTTTATTCACTGGAGAATCACCATGATCAAGTCGCGCGCTGCCGTTGCCTTCGAGGCCAAGAAACCTCTGGAGATCGTTGAAGTCGATGTCGCCATGCCCAAGGCCGGTGAAGTGCTGCTGCGTGTGGTGGCGTCCGGTGTTTGCCATACCGATGCCTACACCCTGTCCGGTGCCGACCCGGAAGGTATCTTTCCGTCGATCCTCGGTCATGAAGGTGGTGCGATTGTCGAGGCGATCGGCGAAGGCGTGACCTCCGTTGCCGTCGGTGACCATGTGATCCCGCTGTACACCCCGGAATGCCGTCAGTGCAAATTCTGTCTGTCGGGCAAAACCAATCTCTGCCAGGCGATTCGCGCGACTCAGGGCAAAGGCCTGATGCCGGATGGCACTTCGCGTTTTTCCTACAAGGGCGAAACGATTTTCCACTACATGGGCACTTCGACCTTCTCCGAGTACACCGTGCTGCCGGAAATCTCCGTCGCCAAGATCGCTAAAGAAGCACCACTGGAAAAAGTCTGCCTGCTGGGTTGCGGTGTCACCACCGGCATCGGCGCAGTCCTCAATACTGCCAAGGTGAAACCCGGTGATACCGTGGCCATTTTCGGCCTTGGCGGCATCGGCCTGTCGGCTGTCATCGGCGCAGTCAAAGCCAAGGCTGCTCGTATCATCGCCATCGACATCAACCCGGCCAAATTCGAGATCGCCAAACAGCTGGGTGCAACCGACTGCGTGAACCCGAAAGACTTCGACCGTCCGATCCAGGAAGTCATCGTCGACATGACCGATGGTGGCGTCGACTTCTCCTTCGAATGCATCGGCAATGTCCAATTGATGCGTGCCGCACTGGAGTGCTGCCACAAGGGTTGGGGCGAGTCGGTCATCATCGGTGTCGCCGGTGCCGGTCAGGAAATCTCCACCCGTCCGTTCCAGTTGGTCACCGGTCGCGTCTGGCGCGGTTCGGCGTTCGGTGGCGTACGCGGTCGTACCGAATTGCCAAGCTACGTGGAAATGGCTGAAACCGGCGAAATCCCGTTGGACACTTTCATCACCCACACCATGGGCCTGGAAGATATCAACAAGGCTTTCGACCTGATGCATGAAGGAAAAAGCATCCGCACCGTCATCCATTTCTAAGAAGCGGCAGCAAGCTGCAAGCCATAAGCTGCAAGAGAGCGCGCCTCGACTTGCAGCTACAAGCTTGCGGCTTGCTGCTGGGAGGATTCCCATGAGTTTGGAAAATATTTCCTGCCAGAAAAGCTTCGGCGGCTGGCACAAGCGTTATCGGCATCGCTCCGACGTGCTCGGCTGCGACATGGTGTTTGCCGTGTACCTGCCGCCGCAGGCGGAGCAGGGTGGCCAACTGCCGGTGCTGTATTGGCTGTCCGGCCTGACCTGCACCGACGAGAACTTCATGCAGAAGGCCGGCGCGATGCGCATGGCGGCCGAGCTGGGTTTGATCATCGTTGCACCGGACACCAGTCCCCGTGGTCCGGACGTACCGGGCGATCCGGACGGCGCCTGGGACTTCGGTCTCGGCGCCGGGTTTTATCTGAATGCCACGCAGGAACCGTGGTCGCGCCACTATCGGATGCATGACTATGTCGTGCAGGAATTGCCGGCGTTGGTCGAAGCCCATTTCCCGGCGTCCGACAAACGTGGCATTAGCGGTCACTCCATGGGCGGGCACGGTGCGTTGGTCTGTGCCTTGCGCAATCCTGGGCGCTATCTCTCGGTGTCAGCGTTTTCGCCGATCAACAATCCGATGGACTGCCCTTGGGGCCAGAAAGCATTTTCCCGATACCTCGGGGAAGATCGCTCGAAATGGCGCGAGTGGGATGCCTGCGCATTGATTGCCGAGGCCGACGAGAAGCTGCCGCTGCTGGTAGACCAAGGAGATCGCGATGATTTTCTGGCCACCCAGCTCAAGCCGGAAGCCTTGCAGCAGGCGACCAAACTGGCGGGTCATCCGCTGACCTTGCGTCTGCAACCCGGCTATGACCACAGCTATTTCTTCATCGCCAGTTTCATCGATGATCACTTGCGGCATCACGCGCATGCTCTAGGTGCCTAATGCAGGTAGAATCACGCCCTGACAAAATTCGGGGCGTTTTTTTATGCGTATTGGCCACGGCTATGATGTGCACCGTTTCGCTGAAGGCGATTTCATCACTCTGGGCGGCGTGCGTATTGCACATGGCTTCGGGCTGCTCGCTCACTCCGACGGTGACGTCCTGCTGCACGCCTTGAGCGATGCCTTGCTCGGCGCGGCTGCGCTGGGCGACATCGGCAAACATTTCCCGGACACCGACCCGCAATTCAAGGGCACCGACAGCCGTGGGCTGTTGCGTCATGTCGTCGCATTGATCCACGCCAAGGGCTGGAAAGTCGGCAACGTCGATAACACCATTGTCGCCCAAGCGCCAAAAATGGCCCCGCATATCGAATCGATGCGCGCACTGATTGCCGCGGATCTTCAAGTTGAGTTGGATCAAGTGAACGTTAAAGCTACCACTACCGAAAAGCTTGGCTTTGTCGGTCGCGAAGAAGGCATTGCGGTGCACTCCGTTGCCTTGTTGCTGCGCGCATGAACGAACTGCAATTGCTCGGCCCGCGGGCCTATGGTGAAGCCCTCGGCACTGCAGTCCTGAAAGCCATCGCGGAAGATTTTCAGGTCGACGAAGTCCTTGATATTCCGCTGAGCGGTGACGGTGAACACCTGTGGATCTGGGTGGAAAAACGCGGTCTGAACACTGAAGAAGCGGCGCGGCGAATCGCCAAGGCAGCCGGCGTTTCATTGCGCACTGTCAGTTATGCCGGGCTCAAGGATCGCCAGGCGCTGACCCGCCAGTGGTTCAGCGTTCAACTGCCGGGCAAGGCCGATCCGGATCTGTCGGCGGCAGAAAACGACACGCTGAAAATCCTCAAGACCAGTCGGCACAAGCGCAAGCTGCAACGCGGCGCCCACTCGGCCAATGGCTTTACTTTGCGCCTGACGCAGTTCGCCGGCGACAAGGCCGCCATTGAAGAGCGCCTGCAGTTGATCGCCCAACAAGGCATCCCCAACTATTTCGGGGCGCAGCGCTTCGGGCACGACGGCGGCAATGTGGTCGATGCCCGCGCCTGGGCTGCGCGCAGGGCGTTGCCGGAGCAGCGCAACGTTCGTTCGCGCCTGCTTTCCACAGCCCGTAGCTTTCTGTTCAACCAGGTGTTGGCAGCCCGTGTTGCCGATGGCACCTGGCAGCGCGCCCAAGTGGGTGACTTGCTGGCATTCACCGATAGCCGCAGCTTCTTTCCGGCCGGTGAGGCCGAGTGCAGCGACCCTCGTCTGGCGATTCTCGATCTGCATCCGACCGGCCCGCAGTGGGGTGAAGGTGACTCGCCGGCCACGGGCGCTGTCCATGAATTGGAGCAGGCAATCGCCGCACGCGAAGCCGACCTTCGCGATTGGTTGATTAACGCCGGAATGAGCCACGAACGTCGCATCCTGCGACTGCCCATAGCCGGGTTGACGTGGCATTATCCCGAGCCTGACATTCTGCAACTGGAATTCGTCCTGCCGGCCGGATGCTTCGCCACTGTATTGGTGCGCGAACTTGTTGATCTGGTGCCGGTGGGGCAGACGGACAGCCCATGCGTATTCTGATTTCTAACGACGATGGGGTAGCCGCACCCGGTCTCGCCGCGCTTTATGCTGCGCTGGCGGATTACACCGAATGTGTGGTTATCGCCCCGGACCAGGACAAAAGCGGCGCCAGCAGCTCGCTGACGCTCGACCGTCCGTTGCACCCACAGACGCTGGCCAATGGCTTTATCAGCGTTAACGGCACACCGACCGATTGTGTGCACTTGGGCCTGAACGGCTTGCTGGAACGTGAAGCGGACATGGTGGTTTCCGGGATCAACCTGGGCGCCAATCTGGGGGACGATGTCCTGTATTCCGGAACCGTGGCGGCGGCGCTCGAAGGGCGTTTCCTGGCGCGTCCTTCATTCGCCTTTTCGTTGGTTTCACGACAAGTCGAGAACCTTCCTACGGCGGCGTACTTTGCGCGCAAACTGGTCGAAGCCCACGCTGAGCTCGATCTTCCTCCGCGTACGGTATTGAACGTGAATATTCCGAATTTGCCGCTGGATCACATACGCGGCATCCAGTTGACCCGTCTGGGCCATCGCGCTCGCGCGGCGGCACCGATGCAGGTGGTCGATCCGCGAGGCAAGGCCGGGTACTGGATCGCGGCTGCCGGAGATGCCGAGGACGGTGGCCCGGGCACTGATTTCCATGCGGTCATGCAGGGCTATGTGTCCATTACTCCGCTGCAACTGGATCGCACCTTCAATGACGCCTTTAGAAGTCTCGATGGCTGGCTGGAGGGGCTGCGCTGATGTCTCGTGAGCACGACGATATGCTGCGGCGCGGCATCGGGATGACGTCGCAACGGACCCGTGAACGGCTTATCCAGCGTTTGTATGAGGAGGGGTTGTCGAACGCCAGGGTGCTGGAAGTCATCCGCCGTACACCGCGTCACCTGTTCGTCGACGAAGCGCTGGCGCACCGTGCTTATGAAGACACGGCGCTGCCGATTGGACATAACCAGACCATTTCCCAGCCTTATATGGTGGCGCGCATGAGCGAGCTGCTGCTGGAAGCAGGTCCGTTGGACAAAGTGCTGGAAATCGGCACGGGGTCGGGTTATCAGACGGCCGTTTTGTCGCAACTGGTCGAGCGAGTGTTTTCCGTCGAGCGCATCAAGGTGCTGCAGGACCGGGCCAAGGAGCGCCTGGTCGAATTGAACCTGCGCAATGTGGTGTTTCGCTGGGGCGATGGCTGGGAGGGTTGGCCGGCGCTGGCGCCCTACAACGGTATTATCGTGACCGCCGTGGCGACCGATGTGCCTCAGGCACTGCTCGATCAACTGGCGCCGGGAGGGCGTCTGGTGATCCCGGTCGGGTCGGGCGAGGTTCAACAATTGATGCTGATCATCAGGGAAGAACAGGGCTTTTCCAGACGTGTTCTGGGATCGGTTCGCTTCGTTCCGTTGCTCAACGGACCACTGGCCTGATCATTTGTTTCAGCGTTCTGAATTCTCTTCGATTGCCTTTGTCTTACAGCGGCGTCGATCGGTTAAACGGGTTGTTTTGTCTAGCAGCAAACGTGTGCGCGAAGCCATTTCGCTTCATTAAAGGTAAAGCGTGCACGGCCCGTTATACTTGCGACATTTCATGCCGGACCACGGCAAATCATATTTTCAGCCACCACAAAGGGAGCGGCGGGTGAGTCTCACAGTCATTGCGCAGCGTATGGGTACAACGAGCTTTCAGCGCCTGGTGACTGGCCTTGTCTTGAGCACCTTGCTGGTCGGTTGTTCCAGCAACAAATCCAGCGATGTACGCGTGGTCGATCGCAACAATGCCGTCGCCCAGCGTCCGGCGGTAACGACGGGGCAGTATGTCGTCCGCCCCAAGGACACGCTGTTTTCCATTGCCTTTCGTTACGGCTGGGACTACAAGGCCCTGGCGGCACGAAACAACATTGCTGAGCCCTATACGATCCATCCGGGTCAGACGATTCGCTTCGACGGGCGTAGTGATTCAACGTCGACGACGGTCAGTTCGTCGAATTCAACGCCTTCGTCCTCGAGTAAAACCACGGTTTTCCGTCGTCCGGTAAACGGTTCGACCAGCACTGCGACTGCGGTTGTACCGTCCGTCGCCAACAAGCCAGCACCCGCTCCGATGCCTCCTGCCGGTCCGGCCCCGACCGGCTGGGGATGGCCATCTAATGGCATTTTAATTGGAAAATTCTCTTCAAACGGTAGTTTGAATAAAGGAATTGATATCGCCGGGGATTTGGGACAGCCTGTTTTAGCTGCGTCTGATGGGACGGTGGTATACGCCGGGAGTGGCTTAAGGGGCTACGGCGAATTAGTGATCATCAAACACAGCGAAACCTACGTCAGTGCCTACGGACATAACCGCAGGCTGTTGGTTCGGGAGGGGCAGCAGGTCAAGGTCGGACAGACAATTGCCGAAATGGGGTCAACGGGTACGGACCGGGTGAAACTGCATTTTGAGATTCGCCGTCAAGGTAAACCTGTAGATCCGCTGCAATTCCTGCCACGCCGTTGATCGCTTACCAGCCTGTTCCATCGTAGAGGGGACAGGCTCCAGCGTTGCCAAGGATAAAGGCGCCGCTTGAGCTTGAGGTCGAACTCACCAAAGGACTATAACAATGGCTCTCAGTAAAGAAGTGCCGGAGTTTGACATCGACGATGAGGTTCTCCTGATGGAGACCGGCATCGGTGCGGATTCGATGTCGAATGATGAAGGGGCGGCTCCACCTTCCGTTCGTGCCAAATCCAAACACTCCACTTCGCTAAAGCAACACAAGTACATTGACTACACGCGGGCGCTCGATGCCACGCAGCTGTACCTCAATGAAATCGGTTTTTCCCCGCTGTTGTCCCCTGAAGAAGAAGTGCATTTTGCGCGCCTGTCGCAAAGTGGCGATCCGGCCGGGCGCAAGCGCATGATTGAAAGTAACTTGCGACTGGTGGTGAAAATCGCCCGACGTTACGTCAATCGTGGTCTGTCGCTGCTTGATCTGATCGAAGAGGGCAACCTGGGGTTGATCCGGGCGGTGGAGAAGTTTGATCCTGAACGTGGCTTCCGCTTCTCGACCTACGCGACCTGGTGGATTCGTCAAACCATCGAACGCGCGATCATGAATCAGACCCGGACCATCCGGTTGCCGATCCATGTGGTCAAAGAGCTCAACGTGTACCTGCGGGCCGCACGGGAGCTGACGCAAAAACTCGACCATGAACCCTCACCTGAAGAAATCGCCAATCTGCTGGAAAAACCGGTAGGCGAGGTCAAGCGCATGCTCGGCCTGAACGAGCGAGTTTCCTCAGTCGACGTCTCGCTGGGCCCGGATTCGGATAAAACCCTGCTGGATACCCTTACCGATGATCGCCCAACCGATCCATGCGAGTTGTTGCAGGATGACGACCTGTCCCAGAGCATTGATCAATGGCTTTCCGAGTTGACCGATAAGCAACGCGAAGTGGTAGTTCGTCGCTTCGGCCTGCGAGGTCATGAGAGCAGCACCCTTGAAGACGTAGGCCTGGAAATTGGCCTCACCCGGGAACGGGTCAGACAAATTCAGGTTGAAGGCCTGAAGCGTCTTCGGGAGATCCTGGAGAAAAATGGCTTGTCTAGCGAGTCGCTGTTTCAGTAACAGCCTTGTGTAGCAGCTAACAAAAAGCCCCGACTGGTTCGGGGCTTTTTGTTGCCATGGAAAAATAATCTAAGCGCAGGGTGCTCATCTGGTTCGTAGTCTCGCGTTGTAAGTCTTCGCTTACTCTTTCGTAAGTGTTCGTTATTTTTACAGGGTGATAGTTGCTCAGAATTTCAGGCGAGAATTTTATCTAACTGAAAAATAAGTAAATTTTTATACATTTACGGCGTGTGACAAGCGGTTGGGGAGCCAGGCCCCGATTGCTCTTGCCACGGAACGCTCTAGTATTCGGGTTGTGTCGACGGACAGACACACCCTTCAAGGACGAAGGGAAGGGACATCGCAGGAAGCGATTCATCAGGACGATGAAAAGGAACACAGGGAATAGGGAAAAAAAGCGGGCGGGTCAAACCGCCCCTTTTTTTGCCCATGAAAAAGCAAAAAGGCCCGCAAGGGGCCTTTTCGTGAGCGCGGGTAAAATCAGCGTTCGAGATCTTTGATCTTGCCTTTGACACCATCCCACTCTTCGGCATCGGGCAACGATTCTTTCTTTTCGGTGATGTTGGGCCAGATTTCAGCCAGCTCAACGTTGAGCTGAATGAACTCCTGCATCTCCTCCGGGACTTCATCTTCGGAGAAGATGGCCACGGCAGGGCATTCTGGTTCGCACAGTGCGCAGTCGATGCACTCATCCGGGTGAATCACCAGGAAATTCGGGCCTTCGTAAAAGCAGTCCACCGGACACACTTCTACGCAGTCGGTGTACTTGCACTTGATGCAGTTGTCGGTGACGACGAAGGTCATTTCTAATTTTCTCCTCAGGCGCGGCTTGCTGCGCCCCTTCACGTGGGGGTCGCAAGGTTCGGGAGCGATAGTCTGCAGGCCAGGCTATAGCCAGCAGCATCCCAAACCGCGCGAGATTCTAACAGCTTGCAAGCCTATGCGTTAGATCCGTGTCTTCAGTGTATAGAGCATTTCGAGTGCACGACGTGGTGTCATGTCGTCCAGGTCGAGTTTGGCCAGTTCATCCAGCACGGGATGTGGCAGGCTGGCGAACATATCGCTTTGCTGTGGCGCGGCCGGTTTGCCTTTGACTGGCTTGGGCGCCTCGTGAGGCAGGGCGGTATCTTCCAGTCGGCTTAAATGCTCGCGGGCACGCACAATCACTTCGCTTGGGACGCCGGCCAGCTGCGCAACAGCCAGGCCGTAGCTTTGGCTGGCAGGCCCTGGCAGAACGTGGTGCAGGAACACGATGCGCTCGTTATGCTCGGTGGCGTTGAGGTGCACGTTGGCCACCAGCGGTTGGGCTTCCGGCAGGACCGTCAACTCAAAGTAATGGGTGGCGAACAGCGTGTAAGCCCGCAAATGCGCCAGGCGCTCCGCTGCCGCCCACGCCAGGGACAGACCGTCGAATGTACTGGTGCCGCGTCCGACTTCGTCCATCAGCACCAGGCTGCGCTCGGTGGCGTTGTGCAGGATGTTGGCGGTTTCGCTCATTTCGACCATGAAAGTCGAGCGCCCGCCGGCCAGGTCATCACTGGAACCGATCCGGGTGAAGATCCGGTCGACCAGGGACAGCTCGCAACTGGCCGCCGGTACGAAGCTGCCGATGTGTGCCAACAGCACGATCAGCGCGGTTTGCCGCATGTAGGTGGATTTACCGCCCATGTTCGGACCGGTAATCACCAGCATCCGCGTGCTGTCGTCCAGGTTCAGGTCGTTGGCGACGAACGGGGTGGTCAGGACTTGTTCGACTACCGGGTGACGGCCCTGCGTGATGCGCATGCACGGCTCGCTGACGAAGCGCGGGCAGTTCAGGTCGAGGTTCAGCGCACGCTCGGCCAGGTTGCTCAGAACGTCTAGCTCGGCTAGCGCCGCAGCGGTGTCCTGCAGCGGTGGCAACTGTGCGATCAAATCTTCCAGTAGCGCTTCGTAGAGCATTTTTTCCCGGGCAAGGGCACGGCTCTTGGCCGACAGCGCCTTGTCTTCGAAGGCCTTCAGTTCTGGTGTGATGAAGCGTTCGGCGCCTTTGAGCGTCTGGCGGCGGATGTAGTCAGCCGGTGCTGATTCGGCCTGCTTGCTTGGCAGTTCGATGAAGTAACCGTGAATGCGGTTGTAGCCAACCTTCAGGTGCGAGAGGCCGGTGCGGGCTTTTTCTCGGGCTTCGAGGTCAATCAGGAACTGCCCGGCGTTTTCGCTGAGCGATTGCAGTTCGTCGAGTTCACTGTCGTAACCGGTCTTCAACACGCCGCCGTCACGGATCACCGCCGGTGGATTGTCGATGATGGCTTTATCCAGCAGCGCCGCCAGTTCGGGGTAGGTGCTGGTGGTCCTGGCCAGTTGAATAATGTGCGGGGCTTCGAGCTCAGTCATCGCCACTTGCAGTGCCGGCAGTGCACCGAGGGCGTCACGCAGGCGTGCGAGATCGCGGGGGCGAGCATTGCGCAGGCCGATTCGCGCGAGAATTCGTTCGATGTCACCGATTTCCTTGAGCTGCGGTTGCAGTTTCTCGAATCGGTAGCCATCGAGCAGGCAGGTGATCGATGTCTGGCGAGCCAGCAATACGGTCAGATCGCGCAGAGGACGGTTCAGCCAGCGGGTCAGAAGACGACTGCCCATGGCCGTCTGGCAACGGTCGACCACCGACTGCAAGGTGTTGTCACGGCCGCCGGCCAGGTTGGTATCCAGCTCCAGGTTGCGGCGGCTCGCGCCGTCGAGTACGACAGTGTCGTCCAGGCGTTCATGACGCAAGCTGCGCAAGTGAGGCAATGCGGTGCGTTGGGTTTCTTTCGCGTAAGCCAGCAGGCAACCGGCGGCGCCGATGGCCAGGGTTAGGTTTTCACAACCGAAACCTTTCAGGTCTTGGGTAGCGAATTGCTGGCAAAGACTTTTCAGTGCCGAATCGCGCTCGAAATCCCACGGCGCGCGGCGACGCACCCCACGGCGTTTTTCCGCCGGCAGGTCTTTCGGCCAGTCATCCGGGATCAGAAGCTCCACCGGATTGACCCGCTCGAGTTCCGCCAACAGGTTTTCCCAACCTTTGATTTCCAGCACGCTGAAGTTGCCGCTGGTGATGTCCAGCACCGCCAAGCCGAACAGACGCTCGTCACCCAATACCGCGGCGATCAGGTTGTCCCGACGCTCGTCCAGCAACGCCTCATCGCTCACTGTCCCCGGCGTGATGATCCGCACCACTTGGCGATCCACCGGCCCTTTGCTGGTCGCCGGGTCGCCAACCTGTTCACAGATCACCACCGACTCGCCAAGCTTCACCAGTTTCGCCAAATAGCCTTCGGCCGCGTGGTAAGGAATACCGCACATCGGAATCGCTTGCCCGGCCGATTGCCCGCGGGCAGTGAGGGTGATGTCCAGCAACTTGGCGGCCTTCTTCGCGTCTTCGTAGAAGATCTCGTAGAAGTCGCCCATGCGGTAGAACATCAACTGATCAGGGTGCTGGTTCTTCAGGCGCCAGTACTGCTGCATCATCGGCGTGTGGGAGGACAGGTCGGACAGGGCTTTATTCATCGGGAATCGGAAAACTCATTGAAAGGTGTGGGGCAAAGGTGGGCATCGGCCCGGCTTTTCCGCAATGGGCGCAAGATTAACATGGGCGGTCCGCCGGACGCAGGCACGAACGCCACGCGGCTTGCTTCTGCTGATCTATGCATGAGGCATGCAAATCAGCATTTGTTTTCCATGCAAAGAACAAGCACTATGCAGAGTATGCAAAAACGCAACGTTTCTACCGTCTTAAGAGCACTGCTCGACCAGCACGGAATCTCCCCCACGGAGCTTCACCGTCGCACTGGCGTGCCCCAATCCACGCTCTCGCGGATTCTCAGCGAGAAGATCGTCGACCCATCGGATAAACACATCTCGAAGATCGCCGAGTACTTCGCCGTGAGCACCGATCAGTTGCGTGGTCGCGTGGACATCACGCCGACAGCCAATGCCGGGCGCGGTCGATCGCATGCTGAACTCAAGGATATAAGTCTGTGGGACGACGATACCCCTGTCGATGACGACGAGGTGTCGGTCCCCTTTCTTCGCGAGGTTGAATTGGCGGCGGGATCGGGAAGATTCGTCATCGAAGAGAGCGAACGCGCCAGCCTACGCTTTGGCAAGCGCAGCTTGCGCCATAACGGTGTGCAGTTCGACCAGGCCAAATGCGTAACCGTGCGTGGTAACAGCATGCTGCCGGTACTGCGCGACGGGGCCACGGTTGGGGTTAACGCCGGCAAGTGCAGGATTGGCGACATCGTTGATGGCGACCTCTATGCCATCAACCACAACGGTCAACTGCGGGTGAAACAGCTTTATCGCCTGCCTACCGGAATTCGCCTGCGCAGTTTCAATCGCGATGAACACCCGGACGAGGACTACAGCTTCCAGGAAATGCAGGAAGAGCAAATCGTCATCCTCGGTCACGTCTTCTGGTGGGGCATGTACGCCCGATAACCTCCCGTCACTGTCAGATAAAACCCGCCATCAGGCGGGTTTTTTTCACCTGCGGCAAAAGCGCGAACGCCCTTGTTTGCATGAGTGAGAATGCGTTTGTGCATTTTATGTACGGTTGGAATGCACTTTAACATTGACAAAATATGCACTGACGCATAAATTCGATCTCCCCGGTCTGTTAATCGGTTCCAACGAAGTTTTCTGCCTGCGTGATGTAAGACTCAGCAACGGACATGGTTAAGCGCACTTACACCCCATCGATTACTCCAGGAGGCATGACATGACCATTGAGCCGCCAGCGTTGCTGGACATTCCGATCTGGCTGGTCGTCGTCCTTGCGTTGGTGGGTGGGCTGTCCGGTGAGATGTGGCGCGCCGACAAGGATGGCGCCCGTGGTTGGGCGTTGCTGCGGCGGCTGGTCCTGCGCTCCGGGGCCTGCATGGTCGGCGGGGTATCGGCAATCATGCTGTTGTATGCCGCCGGCCTGTCGATCTGGGTCGCCGGCGCCTTCGGTGGCCTCACTGCGATGGCCGGGGCGGACGTGGCGATCGGTCTTTATGAACGGTGGGCGGCCAAGCGGATCGGCGTTTGTAAAATGCCACCCCGAGACTCTCGGCCCGACCAATAATGAATCCCGTCGATAAATAAACAGGAAGTGCTCTGTCAGTCGTCGATGTGATCGTGACGTCCATGCCAGCGACCGCGGATTGATTGCCTTGCAGACGTGTCAGGCTTATATCAGAGCGCCCGCGCGCTAACATTTTGATCGATCCTGTAACTTGCAAGCGTGATCCGCTCGTGTACGGTAGGCCTCATTCCGCCTGATCAGGAGATGACTGTGAAAGAAATCACACAGCTGGCCGCCGAGCTCGGTAGACGCTTGCAGGTTCTCAACGCCCATGTCACCGCAGCAGAGTCCTGTACGGGCGGCGGAATTTCCGAGGCGATAACCCGGATTCCGGGCAGTTCGGCATGGTTCGAGGCGGGTTACGTCACTTACTCCAACCGTCAGAAGACCCAGCAGTTGAATGTCCCTGCCGAGTTGTTTTCAACGGTGGGGGCGGTCAGTCGAGAGGTCGTCGAAGCCATGGTCCGCGGCGCGCAGGAAAGAAGCCATGCGCGTTTTGCCGTAGCAGTCAGCGGCGTCGCCGGCCCGGACGGCGGTTCGCCAAGTAAGCCGGTCGGCACCGTATGGCTGGCCTGGGGCGTCGGCGAGCAGGTGTTCAGTGAGTTACAGCACTTCCCGGGTAATCGCGACGAAGTTCGCCGACAAACGGTGAAGGCCGCGCTAGAGGGGCTGCTGCGACATGCCGCCGGAGAAATCTCAAATCAGGGGTAGGCGATCCTCGAACGCTGTGGAATAATACTGTCTACTTATACAGGTGTTGGCCGTCAGGCCTTATTGATTACGTGAGGACTTTAATGGACGACAACAAGAAGAAAGCCTTGGCTGCGGCCCTGGGTCAGATCGAACGTCAATTCGGCAAGGGTGCCGTAATGCGTATGGGCGATCAGGACCGTCAGGCGATCCCATCCATTTCCACTGGCTCTCTGGGTCTGGACATCGCACTGGGCATTGGCGGTCTGCCAAAAGGCCGTATTGTTGAAATCTACGGTCCTGAGTCTTCCGGTAAAACTACTCTGACCTTGTCCGTCATTGCCCAGGCTCAAAAAGCCGGCGCGACTTGTGCATTCGTCGATGCTGAACACGCTCTCGATCCTGAATACGCCGGCAAGTTGGGTGTCAACGTTGACGACCTGCTGGTTTCCCAGCCGGACACCGGCGAGCAAGCCCTGGAAATCACCGACATGCTGGTGCGTTCCAACGCGGTTGACGTGATCATCGTCGACTCCGTGGCGGCGCTGGTGCCAAAGGCTGAAATCGAAGGCGAAATGGGCGACATGCACGTTGGCCTGCAAGCCCGTCTGATGTCCCAGGCGCTGCGTAAGATCACCGGTAACATCAAGAACGCCAACTGCCTGGTGATCTTCATCAACCAGATCCGTATGAAAATCGGCGTGATGTTCGGCAGCCCGGAAACCACCACCGGTGGTAACGCGCTGAAGTTCTACGCTTCGGTTCGTCTGGATATCCGTCGTACTGGCGCGGTGAAAGAAGGTGATGAAGTCGTCGGTAGCGAGACCCGCGTCAAGGTTGTGAAGAACAAGGTGGCTTCGCCGTTCCGTCAGGCCGAGTTCCAGATTCTTTATGGCAAAGGTATCTACCTCAATGGCGAGATGATCGACTTGGGTGTTCTGCACGGTTTCGTTGAAAAATCCGGTGCCTGGTATGCCTACAACGGCACCAAGATCGGTCAGGGCAAAGCCAACTCGGCCAAGTTCCTGGCGGATAACCCGGAAATTGCAGCGACCCTTGAAAAACAACTGCGCGACAAACTGCTGACGCCAGCGCCGGACGTCAAAGCTTCGCCAGTCAAAGAGACTGAAGATGACCTGGCTGACGCTGACATCTGATAAGAACCGATGACTGCCGTACTCGATACCCTCGTCGCGGTGCGGCGAACTGCCATGGACCTGCTCGCACGTCGTGAGCACGGTCGGGTCGAGCTGACGCGTAAGCTGCGTCAGCGCGGCGCTCTCCCTGAAATGATCGAGACAGCCCTCGACCGATTGACGGAAGAGGGTTTGTTGTCCGAATCCCGATACCTTGAAAGCTTCGTTGCCTATCGTGCCCGTTCCGGCTATGGCCCTCTGCGTATTCGTGAAGAGTTAAACCAGCGGGGCCTGCAGCGCAGTGACATTGAACTCGCCTTGCGCGTAAGCGGGATAGACTGGCAAGAGCGGTTGGCTGACACCTGGCAGCGCAAGTTCTCCGGGCATCTACCGATCGACAACCGGGAACGTGCCAAACAAGGCAGGTTCCTGGCGTATCGGGGCTTCTCCATGGAAATGATCGGCCGCTTGTTCAGTGGTCGAGGGATGGACGATTAACTGAAACGGCTCGCTATTTCGATAGCGGGCCGTTTTTTATGCCTCATGTAACCTTTGATGGCTCACGAGTGTGCTGTTGCGCCTGAGGTTGGGGCTGCGCCCAGTTTTCCGGCAGATTGATGTAGTCCACCAGTTCTCGCAGCCGGCCATGATCACGGGCGTTGAAATTGAAGGCCAATCGCGCCAAGTGGCTGAACTGCGCTTCGTCGTGTTCTTCGCCGCCGTAGACATGTTGATGGAAGTGGTCGCTGAGGCACAGGTCGGCAAATGCCACCTGCATGTGTTCGAGCGCCGGGTCACTGAGTGTGTGATTCATGCGAATCAGAAATTGACGCTTGAGCCAGCGGCTGGAGTGGAAGTTGCTGTAGAACTGGTTGATGTGCTCCACCGCTTCATCGACGCAGTAGACCAATTTCACCAGTTTCATGTCGGTGGGCAGGATGTAGCGGTTCTCCGCCAATTGCTGATGAATGAAGTCCAACGCGACCTGCCAGAATTTGCCGCCCGGGGCATCCAGCAACACGACCGGTACCAAAGGCGTTTTTCCGGTCTGGATCAGTGTCAGTACTTCCAGTGCTTCATCCAGCGTGCCGAAGCCACCGGGGCATAGCACCAGCGCATCGGCTTCCTTGACAAAGAACAGTTTGCGCGTGAAGAAAAAGTGGAAGGGCAGCAGATTGGTGGTGCCGCTGACCGTCGGGTTGGCGTGTTGTTCGAAGGGCAGGGTGATGTTGAAGCCCAGGCTGTGCGTGAGGCCGGCCCCTTCATGGGCCGCGGCCATGATACCGCCACCGGCGCCAGTGATAACCATCAGGTCTGAGCGGGCCAGAGCGGCGCCGAGTTCACGGGCCATTCCGTACAGCGGATGTTCAACGGGGGTGCGGGCCGAACCGAAAACCGTGACTTTACGCCGTCCCTTGAACTGCTCCAGTACGCGGAAGGCCTGCTCCAGTTCGCGCAAGGTTTGAAGGGTGATCTTGGCATTCCAGCGGTTGTGGTCTTCCTGGGCCATGCGCAGCACGGTCAGGATCATGTCGCGATAGATCGGGATGTTCGGGCTGTTGGGTGAAACCAGGTTGAGTTGTTCTTCGACCTTGCTGATGAGGTCGTGGCCGCTTTCTTCAAAATGACGGCTCAAGAGGTCATTCGGTTGGTAAGGCATTCAACTTCTCCTTCTGCACAGAGCCCTCGACATCGACAACGCATTCGTCAATGCCACGACACCTCGTGTGTCGCTGTCTGCCCAGACCCATGCCTGGGCGACCCACTTGATCCGAATGGTTGGCGGATCATCCATACAGGCTCTGTTTTTTCCTTGGGTGAAAGAAACATTCGCAAAGCTTGGTACGTAACGGACGGCCCCTTTCCAGCCCTGAAAAATTGAACGTGGCTAACCTGAAATCTAGACCCTCGCGATGATTTGCGCTGTCTTGATCATTGCGCCGCAAAGTCTTTCCTGGCAACCGCTTATTGACGATTTACAAGGTGGTTTCACCACTCGTCTGAAGGCGCGCCCGGGGGGCTGCATTCTGATTAACTGAATGACAGGTGTATCACAACAACTTGGCGTCAAGGGTAGGGCGCACGGTACGAGCGGTTTAAGGATTTGTCGCTTAACAAGAGCGAGGAGCAAGGAGGCGGGAGCCATGGCCAGAGTCATTCTGGAAATAGAGATCGATACGAATTTGTATCGATTGCTGAAGTCGTCAGCCGAGACCCATCATTTGAGTCTCGAAGAGGAGTGCTGTCGACGGCTTGAGGGAGCAGAGCCGCACTCTCGTTACCTGCAGGCGTTACTGGCGGAGCTGCGCGCCGAAGATGAACAGCGGCGCGCCAAGTCCCACTGATTACTTTTTCTTCTGAGGTGCTTTCGGGCAATCCGATTCCCGGTAGCTGGCCGAGCCGACCGAACGGTTGGACTTCACTTCGGTGAAGTCGTAACGCATGGTTGCGCCTTTGGCCATCAGCTTGCGGAACGACGGGTTGTTGCATACCGACGCACCGAGTTGGAAATACACGGCTTTTGGATCGGCGCGCATCTTGGTGGCGTGGCTGCTTTGCACGCTCAGGTGGTTGATCAATGTCGTTCCTTCGACGGTATAGCCCTGATCAAGAATGTCTTCATTGATTGCTCGTGGAGTACCAACACTGCTTTGCGCGGCGACGTTTTGCAGCTCTTTGTTCAGATTCTGTTCACTCAAGGATGCAGCCTGGGCGCTGAATGACGACGCCAGCAGAATGGCAGCGGTGGGAACGATAAGGCGCAGCATGAAACTCTCCTGATTCAGTGACTGAGTGCTTCGACCAGTCACATGACTGTGCGTTCAGTGGTGGCGAATTATAGGGGAGGTGGTCGGGACGGTACAGGTTTGCGCTCAGCGCTCTGTTAAACTGTCGGCCTTTATTGCCCTGCCGAGAGTTGTTCGTGTCAATTTCCCCATTTTGTCGGCGTTACCTTCGATGAGCCATGCTCCCAACGCCGTAGCCCGGCTGCGCGATCAACGTGAAGAGGAAGGCATCAAGCCGATTCAGGCCCGTGGCTGGCGGGCAACCCGTTGCCGCGATTGTCGTGTGATCGAGAGCCATTGCCTGTGTGCCTGGCGCCCGCAGGTCGAAACCCGCTCCGGCGTGTGCCTGATCATGACCAACAAGGAAGTGTTCAAGCCAAGTAATACCGGCTGGCTTATCGCCGATGTGGTGCGGGACAATCACGCGTTTATCTGGTCGCGCACCGAGGTCGACCCAAAGCTGCTGGCATTGCTATCCGACCCGCAATGGCAACCCTACCTGGTGTTCCCGGGCGAATACGTCGCGCCTGAGCGGGTGACCCATGGTGTGACGCCTGATAGCACCAAGCGGCCGCTGTTCATATTGCTCGACGCGACCTGGACCGAAGCCCGCAAGATTTTTCGTAAAAGCCCCTACTTCGACGCATTGCCGATCCTCAGCCTGCTGCCGGAAAAACTCTCCCGCTATCAGTTGCGTCGCTCTACACGCAGTGAGCATCTGTGCACTGCGGAAGTGGCGGCGTTGTGCCTCGATCTTGCCGGCGATGCGCAGGCGGCGTCGGCGCTGGACGCTTATTTCGACGTCTTTAGCCAGCATTACCTCGATGCCAAGCGGCAGCTTGAAATGAACGTTGAAACAGCGGCGCACGCTGAGTTGATGCCATTCGTGCAGGGTAACGCCGCCTCAATGAGCTAATTGTCGCCCATACTGCAAAGAACTGTCCGGGCCATGCACCTTGACCACCCCGGCTACGCTGGGCATGCTTGGCGCCGATTGGGGCGCGGCCAAGGTTTGATACGCCATTTTTTCACGTGAGATCCACGTGACTGGCGTTTAGCGTGCCCTTTGGTGCAGCTCCGTGGCTGCACCTTGAGCTGTTTGAAGAACAGGATGATTTGAAAAATGGCCACATACGAAATCCTGATAGCCGATGACCACCCGCTTTTTCGTTCCGCCTTGCACCAAGCGTTGACTCTGGGTCTTGGCCCGGATGTCCGTCTTGTCGAAGTAGCGAGCATTGCGGAGCTGGAAACCCGTCTGACCGAAAAGGCCGATTGGGATCTTGTACTGCTGGATCTGAACATGCCGGGGGCATACGGTTTTTCCGGGTTGGTGCTGCTGCGCGGTCAGTATCCGCAGATTCCTGTGGTCATGGTCTCGGCCCAGGAAGAGGCTACGATCATGGTCAAGTCCCGTGAATTTGGCGCCAGTGGCTTCATTCCCAAGTCCAGCGACCTGGGCGTGATCCAGAAAGCCGTGCGGGCGGTCCTCGATGGCGATGTTTACTGGCCACCGCAAGCGTTCGAAGCCGTCAGTGTTTCCGAAGCGGCTAAAGCGGCCAGTGAAGGCCTTGCGAGCCTGACGCCGCAGCAGTTTCGCGTGTTGACCATGGTCTGTGAAGGACTGCTGAACAAGCAGATCGCTTACGAACTGAGCGTTTCCGAGGCGACCATCAAAGCCCACGTAACCGCGATTTTCCGTAAACTGAATGTCCGGACCCGAACCCAGGCCGCGCTGCTTCTGCAACAACTTGAGTCAATTCCGAGCCATTAAGAAGCAGCGTCTTCACGCTTTTTTGACTTTGGCTCATCTAGCTTTCCCACCTCTTTTTTGGTCAGTTGCATACTCTATGTCACCTTTCAAAGGCCAGACCGGCCTGAAACGCATCCTCAACGCCTCCGGCTATTCCCTTGACGGCCTGCGCGCAGCTTTCACCGGCGAAGCCGCTTTTCGCCAGTTGGTGTTGCTTAACGTCATCCTGATTCCGCTGTCGTTCTTCCTGAATGTCAGCCGTGTCGAGCAGGCATTGCTGATTGCGGTCTGCCTGCTGGCCTTGATAGTCGAGTTGCTCAATTCGGCAGTGGAAGCAGCCATCGACCGCATTTCCCTTGAATTGCACCCGTTGTCGAAAAACGCCAAAGACATGGGCAGTGCCGCGCAATTGGTGGCGTTGAGCATGATCGCGCTGGTGTGGGCCGTGATTCTGCTTTAAGCGATTGTCGGCAGCACGATCTCGTCGCTGCGCTGAACCCCGGCGGTGAAGGCGCGGCAGAGATCGAGAAACTCACGCATCGCCGACGTCTGGTATTTCTGTTTGTGCCAGATGAAATAAAACTGCCTCGCCAGGTCCAGATCCGGTGTCTCCACCGGCACCAGGCTGCCGCGCCGGAATGCGTCCCGTAGCGCCAGTCGCGAGATGCAACCAATCCCCAGGCCAGACTCCACTGCGCGTTTTATCGCTTCGGTGTGTTCCAGCTCAAGACGGATGTTGAGCGAACTTCGGTGATGACGCATCGCCTGATCGAAGGTCAATCGCGTGCCCGAGCCTTGTTCGCGCAGAATCCAGGCTTCGTGACTCAACTCATCCATGGTCGCCGTGCCGCGTTTGGCCAAGGGATGCTGCGGTGCGCAAAACACCACCAGCTCATCCTCGACCCAGCTCTGCACTTCGATGTCCGGATGGCTGCAGTCGCCTTCGATTAGACCCAGGTCAATTTCGTAGTGGGCCACTTGTTGCACAATATTGGCAGTGTTCTGTACGTGCAGCTTTACCTGGCTTTCCGGGTGGCGTTGCATGAAGCTGCCGATCAGCAAAGTGGCCAGGTAATTGCCGATGGTGAGGGTCGCGCCCACCGCCAGAGAGCCGAAGCCGGACTTGCCGTTGAGCAGGTCTTCGATTTCCTTGGCCTGATCCAGCAGGGCGACGGCTTGCGGCAGCAGCTGCTTGCCAAGGGCATTGAGGCTCAGCCGTTTGCCGGCGCGGTCGAACAGCTGGCAGCTGCATTGGCGCTCAAGCTCGGTGATCGAGGTGCTCGCCGCCGATTGCGAGAGATTGAGCAAGCCCGCAGCGCGGGACACGCTTTCCTGCTGGGCGACGGCGACAAATACTTGAAGTTGACGGAGAGTAAATCGCATATCTATATAACCGATAACCCTTATCTTAATAATCCATTTAACAGATATTGTCGCTGCCTTTAGAATGCGATGCAATTGCGCGAAGCCAGCTCTTTTTCGCAGGGCAGGGCGCAGACCAATCTCCAGGAGTCCCACGTACATGAGCAACATGAACCACGAGCGTGTCCTCAGTGTTCACCACTGGAACGACACTCTGTTCAGCTTCAAGTGCACCCGCGATCCGGGCCTGCGCTTCGAGAACGGTCAGTTCGTGATGATCGGCCTGCAACAGCCCAATGGCCGCCCGCTTATGCGCGCTTACTCGATTGCCAGCCCGAACTGGGAAGAGCATCTCGAGTTCTTCAGCATCAAGGTACCGGATGGTCCGCTGACTTCGCAGTTGCAACACCTGAAGGAAGGCGACGAGATCATCATCAGCAAGAAGCCTACCGGCACGCTGGTGCTGGATGACTTGAAGCCTGGCAAACATCTGTACCTGCTCAGCACCGGTACCGGTCTGGCGCCGTTCATGAGCGTCATCCAGGATCCGGAAACCTACGAGCGTTTCGAAAAAGTGATCCTGTGCCACGGCGTACGTTACGTCAATGAAGTCGCGTACCGCGAATTCATCACCGAGCACTTGCCGCAGAACGAGTTCTTCGGCGAAGCGCTGCGTGAGAAGTTGATCTACTACCCGACCGTGACCCGCGAGCCGTTCGAGAACGAAGGCCGCCTGACCGACCTGATGCGCAGTGGCAAGCTGTTCCGCGACATCGGTCTGCCGCCAATCAACCCGCAGGACGACCGCGCCATGCTGTGCGGCAGCCCGAGCATGCTCGACGAGACCAGCGAAGTGCTGAACAGCTTCGGCCTGAAAGTGTCGCCGCGGATGCGCGAACCGGGTGACTACCTGATCGAGCGTGCGTTCGTCGAGAAGTGACCGTAGGTCACCTGTAGGCGCGCTCCTACAGTAGTTTTGCAGCGTATCTGAAAAGCCCGCATGGCCTGGTAAGGTCATGCGGGCTTTTTCGTTTCCGGCGTTCAAGCTTTTGCTGGAATGACTTCGATCACGCGGATCAGCTCCGGTGTCGGGTAATGCCAACGCACGTCCAGGTCCCAGAACTGCGCGCCGTACTCCCGTTCCGGTACCGGCGTCTGATAGGCCGGGCGAGGGTCTTGCGCCAGGCACTGTTCGATCAGCTCGACCAGGGGCTCCTGAAGGCGCTGAGCGTGCCCATGGGCCTGTTGCAGGGCGGTGTCCGTCCATTGCACAGGAATCAGCTGTGGCGCGGCGCTGGCGATGGTGTTGGTGGCGTTCTCGATAACGTCGGCATAAGGCACGTAGGGCTTGATGTCGAGAATCGGCGTGCCGTCCAGCAGGTCTATGCCGGATATCCACAAGCGATTGGCTTCGACCTTGTCCAGTTTGACTACGGACTGGCCAATGCCGTTGGGTCGGTGGGTCGCGCGGGTGGCGAACACACCCATGGATTTGTTGCCGCCGAGGCGAGGCGGGCGGACCTTCAGTCGTGGTTTATCTTCCAGGGCTTGATGAAACAGGAACAGCAGCCAGACGTGGCTGACCTGTTCCAAACCCTGCACCGCATCGCCCTGATCGAATGGCGCCACCAGCTCCAGCACGCCGCGTGCGGCCGGTGCCAGTTGCGGCTGGCGCGGGATGGCGAACTTCTCCTTGAAGCAGGAACGCACGAAGCCGATGGGAGAAACGCTGTAGGTCATGGTGTGGGATCGAAGCGGAATGGGGGCGGGAATGATAACCCGATCAACCCGTGCATCGGTGCAGACTGTGAGTCTGCTATCGCGGGCAAGCCACACTCCCACTGTTATTGGAGTGGGCGCGCCTTGTGTGTTCGCTCAAGAACCCTATGGGAGCGTGGCTTGCCCGCGATGGCCACGCCGCAAATTTCAGAGACTGAACCCCCCATCCAACGGAATGATATTGCCAGTCATGTAAGCCCCCGCCGTACTCGCCAGACTGATCGCCAGCGCCGCCATCTCTTCCTCCCGGCCCCAGCGCTTCATTGGAATCAACGCGGTATCTTCGGCCAATGCCTGCTCATCGTTGCCGATGTGCCGGGTCATCTTGCTCGGAAAACGTCCCGGTGCGATCACGTTGACGTTGATGTGCTGGCTCACCAGCTCCCGCGCCAGAATGCGTGACAGTTGATGCAGGGCCGCCTTGCTCGGTCCGTAGGCATAGGCTTGTTCACCGAAGGACGAAATTCCTGCAACCGAACCGATGTTGATGATCCGGGCCGGATTCGCCGGTGAGCCGGCCTTGCGCAACAGTGGCAGAAATTGCTGGATGCAATTGAACACCGACGTCACATTGAGCTGCATGACCTTTTCCCAGCCCTTGACCGGGTAACTCTCCAGTGGCGCGCCCCAGGTCGTACCTGCGTTGTTCACCAGAATATCGAGGTGGCCGATCTGCTCGCTCAAGCGTGCGGCCAGTTGCTGCACGCCTTCTTCCGTGGCCAGGTTGGCGGCGACGGCGTGACAGCGGCCAAGTGCGCCGAGCTCATCAGCCGTTTGCAGGCAGGCTTCGGCATCTCGGGCGCAGACGTAAACGGTAGCGCCCGCCTCGACATAGGCCTTGGCGATCATTTTGCCGATACCGCGAGTGCCGCCGGTCACCAGTGCGGTGCGGCCTTGCAGGGAAAAGTAGGGGTGCATGGCGAGTCCTGAGAACTGAAGGTCTTAACACCCTAGTCGTCAACCGCTGGAAGCGGAGCCACTATTTTTGTGCGGAATGGGGGGGTATACGGCCCGGCTACAAGCTACAAGCTACAAGCTACAAGCCGGGCCCTGTCCGCTTGCGGCTTGTAGCTTGCAGCTGCTTCAGGCTCTCACTCGAAGAGTGAGCCCCTTAAGGAAATTGCGCAGCAACTGGTCGCCGCACGGGCGATAGTTGGTGTGGCCGAACTTGCGGAACAGGGCGCTCAACTCAGGTTTGGACACCGGGAACTCGGCGGCCTTGAGAATCGCGTGCATGTCGTCTTCTTTCAGTTCGAAGGCCACGCGCAGCTTTTTCAGGATGATGTTGTTGGTCACTGGCACTTCGATTGGCTGCGGTGGACGGCTTTCGTCCTTGCCGCGCTTGAAGATCACCAGGCCATCGAGGAAATGCGCCATGACTTCGTCCGGGCAGCGTACGAAGCCTTCTTCGTCTTCCTCTTTCTTGTCGAGGTAGCTCACCAGGTCGGCCAGGGCCACGTCCATGCCGCCGAGCTTGATGATCTCGATGACTTTCTTGTCGCTGATGTCCAGCATGTAGCGCACGCTGCGCAGTACGTCGTTATGAATCATGTGAGCAATCCTGATAATTCAGCTATGGGCGTCGCAGAAAACAGCGATGCCGAAATGTAGGGCGGCGTGAGCGTCTTAGAACTTCTCTTTGCCGGTCAGGTAGCGCCATTGCCCCAAGGGCACTTTGCCGATGGACACACCGCCGATACGGATGCGGCGGATGGCCACGACCTTCAGGCCGACAGCCTGGCAGAACAGGGCGATCACGCCTGGTTGCGGGTTCTTCATGGCGAACCGCAGGCGGTTTTCGTTCTGCCAACTGGCCTTCACCGGTGGCAGCTCCTTGCCCTTGTAGGTCAGGCCGTGCTGCAAGCGATTGAGGCCGTGGTCAACCATGTCGCCCTCGACCTCGACCACGTATTCCTGCTCGATCTTGCTCGCGTCGGCGGTGAGTTTGCGCAGGATCTTCCAGTCCTGGGTGAACACCAGCAAGCCGCTGGCATTGGCTTGCAGGTCGGTGCTGGCGGTCAGGCGCAGGAAGTGACCCTTGAGCGGGCGTTTGCCGTAGCGGTGCTCCTCGCTCAGGGTTTCGGCGCTAATGGTCGCCATGGCGGTTTGCGCATCCATGCCGGCAGGCACGTTGAGCAGAAGGGTCACCGGCTCCGGCGCGCTAGCCTTGGCATCCTTGTCGAGTTCGACTTTCTGGTCGCCAACCTTGAATTGCGGTTCATCGATGACTTCGCCGTCGACGGTGACCCAGCCGCCCTCGATGAACAGCTCAGCCTCCCGACGGGAGCAGCCGACGAGTTCGATGAGGCGTTTGGAGAGTCGAATCGGGTCAGTCATGACAAGGCCGTAACAAAAAAGGGGTGGGCATTGTACCTGCCTGGCGCCGGTTAATCCCGGAACCATTTTGCCGCAGGGGCTTTTTGTAGGCGCTGGCTTGTCGTTCCGTGTGGTGTCAGCCAAGTCGTGAGCGCTGCTGGTTTTGGCGCATCCGCATATGCAACAGCGGATACGGCTGCCCCATGCCGTCGACTTCAGAGCGTCCAATGACTTCGAAGCCCTGTTTAAAGTAAAAACCGAGGGCTTGCGGGTTCTGTTCGTTGACGTCCAGTTCATCGGCATTCAGGTGCTCCATGGCGTAGCGCAGCAACTGCTTGCCCAAGCCCTGGCCGCGGTGTGCGGGGTCGATGAAAAGCATTTCGATCTTGCCTGCCGCGACCCCGGCGAATCCGGTAATGCGCTGGCGTGGGTCTTTGGTGCAGATCAGCATGACCGCGTCGAGGTAGCGGGTCAGCACCAGGTTTTTCAGCAATTCGATGTAGCTCTCTGGCAGAAAGTCATGGGTGGCCCGTACCGAAGCCTCCCAAACCCGTGTCAGTTCTTCGTAGTCGCTCAGTTTCGGCGTATGGATGACCGAATGTTGGCGCATGCCTGACTGCTCCTTCTTTTTTCAACCGGTTGTGAGGGAAGAGAAATCCGTTCTTCATAAAACGATAGCCGTAAAAAAGCCCCGCATCTCGTCAAGAGAGCGGGGCTTTTCGTATTTTTGGCGCTTAGATCTGTTCAGCCCACAGGTCATATTCGTCGGCGTCGGTCACTTTGCACCAGACCTTGTCGCCCGGCTTCAGGTTGCTGCCGTTGTCGATGAACACGTTGCCATCAATTTCCGGGGCATCGAAGAAGCAGCGGCCGACTGCGCCTTGCTCGTCGACCTCATCGACCAGCACTTCGATTTCACGGCCGATGCGCAGTTGCAGGCGCGCCGAGCTGATCGCCTGCTGGTGCGCCATGAAGCGCTCCCAGCGATCCTGTTTGACCTCGTCCGGGACGACTTCCAGATCCAGATCGTTGGCGGGAGCGCCTTCGACCGGCGAATACTGGAAGCAGCCGACGCGGTCGAGCTGCGCTTCGGTCAGCCAGTTCAGCAGGTATTGGAAGTCTTCTTCGGTTTCGCCGGGGAAGCCGACGATGAAGGTCGAACGGATGATCAGGTCCGGGCAGATCTCGCGCCAGTTCTTGATACGCGCCAGGGTTTTGTCTTCGAACGCCGGGCGTTTCATTGCCTTGAGGACTTTCGGGCTGGCGTGCTGGAACGGGATGTCCAGGTACGGCAGGATCTTGCCGTCGGCCATCAGCGGGATCAACTCATCGACGTGCGGGTACGGGTAGACGTAGTGCAGACGAACCCAGACGCCCAGGGTGCTGAGGGCCTCGCAGAGTTCGGTCATGCGGGTTTTCACCGGCGCGCCGTTCCAGAATCCGGTGCGGTATTTCACGTCGACGCCGTAGGCGCTGGTGTCCTGGGAGATCACCAGCAGCTCCTTGACGCCGGATTTGACCAGGCGCTGGGCTTCGTCGAGCACATCACCCACTGGACGGCTGACCAGTTTGCCGCGCATCGACGGGATGATGCAGAAGCTGCAGCTGTGGTTGCAGCCTTCGGAAATCTTCAGGTAGGCGTAGTGGCGCGGGGTCAGTTTGATCCCTTGAGGCGGTACCAGGTCGATCAGCGGGTTGTGATCCTGTCTCGGAGGCACGACGTCATGCACGGCGTTGACCACTTGCTCGTACTGCTGCGGGCCTGTCACGGCCAGCACGCTCGGGTGCACGTTGCGGATATTGCCTTCTTCGACGCCCATGCAACCGGTCACGATGACCTTGCCGTTTTCCTTGATGGCTTCGCCGATCACTTCCAGGGATTCCGCCTTGGCCGAATCGATGAAGCCACAGGTATTGACGACCACTACGTCCGCATCCTGATAAGTGGACACGACGTCATAGCCTTCCATGCGCAGCTGGGTAAGGATGCGCTCGGAGTCGACCAGTGCTTTCGGGCAACCCAGGGATACGAAGCCAACCTTGGGATTGGCCGGCGCAGGAGTGGTGGACATGTCTAACCTCGGTATTTTGTGACGCCTCCAGCCATGATCGGCAAGGCGACAGATGGACGCTTTATCGCGCCTCTGATCAAAAAGTGCGCAATTCTAGCGATGGCAAGCGCACTTGACCAGCTTTATGCAGGGAAATACGACGAGTGCTGCGCTATGCTTCGCGCCGTTAGGCTTTACCGAATTTTTACAGTCATCAAAACGTCTGTAACGCGAAGTAAAACAGCGCATGCTGCACGACAAAGCATAGTGCTTCTTCAAAAGAAGCCCGGGTCTGGGTAGTAGGAGTGGTGGATGGGTCAGGCAAGTAGTCAGGCTGCGGGCGCCGGGCATTCGACGGCAAAGCCGATCGGCATGCTGGTCGCGGCGGTTGGGGTGGTATATGGCGATATCGGCACGAGCCCGCTGTACACCCTCAAAGAGGTGTTTACAGGCCACTATGGAGTTCCGGTCAATCATGACGGTGTATTTGGGATTCTGGCGCTGATTTTTTGGTCGCTGGTCTGGGTTGTTTCGATCAAGTACGTGCTGTTTATTCTGCGGGCAGACAACCAGGGCGAAGGCGGGATCATGGCGCTGACGGCGCTTGCTCGTCGCGCCTCATCGCCCTATCCGAAGCTGCGATCAGTGCTGGTGATTCTGGGACTGATCGGCGCGGCGCTGTTTTATGGCGACAGTATGATCACCCCGGCGATTTCCGTGTTGTCGGCGGTGGAGGGTATGGAATTGGCATTCGAGGGCCTGGATCGCTGGGTGGTGCCCTTGGCACTGCTCGTGCTCGTGGCGTTGTTTCTGATCCAGAAGCACGGTACAGACCGAATCGGCAAGCTGTTCGGCCCAGTCATGGTGCTGTGGTTCGTGGTGCTGGGTGTGCTTGGCGCCAACGGTATTGTGCAGCACCCGGAAGTCCTTAGCGCGCTGAACCCGATGTGGGGCGTGCGGTTCTTCATGGTGCATCCGGGCATGGGTGTTGCCATCCTGGGCGCTGTGGTGCTGGCCTTGACCGGTGCCGAAGCGTTGTACGCTGACATGGGCCACTTCGGCCGCAAGCCGATCGCTCGTGCCTGGTTCGCCCTGGTGCTGCCGGCGCTGGTGCTCAACTACTTTGGCCAGGGCGCCTTGCTGCTGGAAAACCCGGACGCAGCGCGCAACCCGTTCTACCTGTTGGCGCCGAGCTGGGCGTTGATCCCGCTGGTGGTGTTGGCGACCCTGGCCACGGTGATTGCTTCGCAAGCAGTGATCTCTGGCGCGTTCTCGTTGACTCGTCAGGCGATTCAACTGGGATATATCCCGCGCATGCACATTCAGCACACCTCCAGTGCCGAGCAGGGGCAGATCTACATTGGTGCGGTGAACTGGGCGCTGATGGTTGGCGTGATCCTGCTGGTGCTTGGCTTTGAATCCTCCGGCGCGTTGGCCTCGGCCTATGGCGTGGCGGTAACCGGAACCATGCTGATCACCAGTATTCTGGTCTCCGCTGTGATGCTGTTGTTGTGGAAATGGCCACCCGTGCTGGCGGTGCCAATCCTGGTGGGCTTTCTGCTGGTGGACGGCCTGTTTTTTGCCGCCAACGTGCCAAAAATCATTCAGGGTGGTGCCTTCCCGGTTCTGGCGGGGATCGTGTTGTTTGTCCTGATGACCACCTGGAAGCGCGGCAAAGAGTTGCTGGTGGATCGGCTGGACGAGGGCGGCCTGCCGCTGCCGATTTTCATCAGCAGTATCGCCGTACAACCACCGCATCGTGTTCAGGGCACCGCCGTATTCCTCACGGCGCGGCCAGACGCCGTGCCTCACGCGTTGTTGCACAATCTGTTGCATAACCAGGTGCTGCACGAGCAAGTGGTGCTGCTGACGGTGGTGTATGAGGACATCCCGCGTGTGCCCTCATCACGACGGTTCGAGGTCGACGCCTATGGTGAGGGTTTCTTCCGCGTGATCCTGCACTTCGGTTTCACTGACGAGCCGGACGTACCGCAAGCGCTGAAGTTGTGCCATCTGGATGAGCTGGACTTCAGTCCGATGCGCACGACCTACTTCCTCAGTCGTGAGACGGTCATCGCCTCTAAAATCGAAGGCATGGCCCGCTGGCGTGAGGCGCTGTTCGCCTTTATGTTGAAAAACGCCAACGGCAACCTGCGCTTCTTCAATCTGCCGCTGAACCGGGTGATCGAGCTGGGTACTCAGGTCGAGATGTAAGCCTGAATCAAAAGCCCCCGGTGCCTTGCGGTATCGGGGGCTTTTTGTTGTCTGGCAATTGAATGAACCTTGCGCGGATACCCTGTGGGAGCGAGCAGCCTCGCTCCCACACAGGATAAGTAGTACCTGCTGAAATGAAAAAGCCCCCACGCTTATGCAGCGGTAGGGGCTTTTTTGTTTGCTCGGCTTACATCACTCCTGCGCCGTCGCCTCTTCCTTGGCCTGGCGTTTTATGATGATGTCCACCAGGCGCTTGGCCAGGGCTGGGTAGTTCTCGTCGAAGTGGTGACCGCCAGGCAGTTTGATGGCTTCGCCCACGGCGGTCTTGTCGGTGCAGCCGCTTTCGTCGACTTCTTCTTCACCGTAGATGCACACCACTTTGGCGGCAGGCAACTTGGCCATTTCCGGGCCGGTGGCGGCTTCCTTGCCGGCGTTGCCAAGCCAGCCTTCGACTTCGATCTCAAAGCTGCCGGTGCGGGCGAAGGCCAGCAGGATGATCGCGTCGACGCGCTGCTGCTCGGACTCCGCCAGGCGGTTGTAGATCGCAGGCAACACATCGGCACCAAACGAGTAGCCGGTGAGGATGAAGCGCTTGGTGCCCCATTTCTGCCGGTAGTGCTGCATCAGCTCGGCAAGGTCCAGGGCGCTTTGCTCAGGGCTTTTGTGCTGCCAGTAGTAGCGCAGGGTATCGATGCCGACCACGGGGTAGCCGATCTTCGCCATTTCGCCCGCCACGTCGCGGTCGAGGTCACGCCAGCCACCATCTCCGGACAGGAACAGGGTCACGGTGTCCTTGGCCTGGCCGGCCGGCACTTCAACCACAGGAATCTGCAGGCCGCCCGAGGCCTTGTCGCCACCGACCAAGATCTTGCGCAGTTCGTTGTTCAGCACTTGCGGCAGGTTGATGTCGTAGTCGCTGATGCTGGTTTCGGCGTTGGGCTGGTCGCGCACGAAGCCGGCACTGGTGTCATCCGGGTTGTCGTTCCACGCCACCAGCCAATGGCCGTGGGAGGCGCTTTTTGGCAGCAGGTGCGTGCAGCCACCCTTTTCCAGGGCCAGGTCGACCGAGACAGCCTGGGCCTTGTCGTTTTTCTGTTCGGACAACCAGCGCCAGGCGAGTACCGCACCGGGGCCGATGCCGCTGACCAGGGTTGCCGGGCCTTTGAGTTCTCTCAAGCCCGACTGCAGGGCGCGGCTTTGCAGCAGGCAGTCCTTGGGCAGGATCACTTGAACAATCTGCGCTGAGCCGCTGCGGCTCAGGGTCATCAATTGTTTGTCGCTGAGCTTCTGTTCCTCGGTGACCGCCACCAGCACCTGGGCGTGTGGCGTGGTCCCGGGAATGACGCGGGTCATCGCCGCGCCATCGGCCGGGGTCAACAGTTCGAGGGTCGGTTCCGGTGCCGGACGTTTCAGGTACCAGTAGCCACCACCGAGAATCAGGGCCAGCACCACCAGTGTGCCCAGGACGTACCGCAAGGAGCGTTGAATCATCAGCGTTTCACCAATCCAGTCAAGCCGCCCGCGATCAGGGCAGCAGTATCGGCCAGGGCAACCAGCGGATCGAGTCCGGCGGGCACGGCCATATAACGGGGTTCCCAGTCTGGCTGGAACTTGTCTTTGAAGCGGCGCAAGCCTTGGAAGTTGTAGAGCTGCTCACCACGGCGGAAAACCATCGAGCCCAGGCGCTGGGTCAACGGGGCGCCGCGACGGGGTTGTAACCCTGACAATGGCACCATGCCCAGGCTGAAGCGCGCATATCCATGATTTTTATAATGCTGAATCAGGCCGACCATCATGAATTCCATGGTCAGTTTGGGTGCGTCCGGGTGCGCGCGCATCAGGTCGAGGCTGGCCAGGTCATGGCTATAGGTCTCTAGCAGGTTGGCGAATGCCACCGGGCGTCCTTCGAAACGAATCACCGCAATGCGGAAATGCTTGAGGTAGTCATCGCTGAAGCGGCCAAGGGAAAAGCCTTTCTCGCGTACATTCTTGCCGGTCAGCCAGGCATCGGATATCACCTTAAGCTCATCCATCGGCGCCTGGCCCGGCTCGAAGATCTCCAGCGACAGGCCGTCGCGTGTGCCACGGTTCCAGGTGTAGCGCAGGTCCTTCATCTCTTTGCCTTTGGCTTCGAGATCGAAGCGATGCAGATCCACACGGGCTTCTTCGCCAAGTTTTATCGCAGTCAGGCCGATGTCCATGTAGTACGGCAGGTTCTCCGCGCGCACTTGATAAAACACGGGGCGGGCGTGGTGGATGTCGCACAGGTCACGGAACTGCCAGATCATTTCCGCTCGTTGCTGGCCCGGACCGATCGGGTCATACAGCGCCACCAGGCTGCGGCCACGGCGGGCGTACATCAGGAACGCCTCGTCGTTGGGGTGAAACAGCAGTGCCTTGTCGCCGGTCAGCGCCAGGCCGCCATCGGGTTGCGCCGAGGCCATCAGAATCTTGCTGGCGCGCTCCAGTTCATCGGGGGTCGGCAGGTGGATGACCGGGCGCGCAGTGCGCAGCAGCCAAGTCAGGGACACCACAACCAGCAGCACGGCGGCACCGAGCAACGAGCGCAAGCCGCGGGGTGCGTCGGCATCGAGGGTGAACTGCCACCAGAGTTGATGGCTGTACGGAACGTCCTGATAGGCAAACAGCAGCAGCCACATCGAGGCGCCCAACACGCACAGGCTGGCCACCAGATAGAGTGGTGAGAACGGCACCTCCGTCAGGCGGCTGGGGCGATAGAACGAACGCCGGAAAACCCCCAGCAAAGCGGCGGTCAGGGTCATCAGGCAGGCTTCTTCCCAGTCGAAGCCCTTGAGCAGCGAAAGCAGGGCGCCCACCAGCAACAGAATAGTGGTCAGCATCCACGCGGCCGACAGTCGACGACGCAGGCCCTGGGCCAGCAACAGGCATAGCACGCCGATCAGGCTGGCGCCAAAGTGCGAGGCATCGACCAGTCGATGGGGAATCAGAAAACCGATGTGTTCCAGTCGGGTGTCGATTTCCGGCGTGGCGCCTGAAAACAACAGCACCACGCCGGACAGGAACACCAGCACCGCCAGAATCGGCGCAGCCAGGCCCGATGCCGCCCTTAGGGACTGGCGCGTCTGGAATACGCGCTGACCTTCGTTGATCAGCAACAACAGGCAGGCCACCAGCATCGGCAGTACGACGTAGATCAGGCGATACAGCAGCAGGGCGGCGGCCAGTGGCGCGGCTCCGAGTTTGTCGGAAAACGCGGCCAGCAAAATCGCCTCGAATACACCGACACCACCCGGCACGTGGCTGAGTACGCCAGCGGCCAGGGCCAGCAGGTAGACCAGCAGAAAGGCGCCGAAGGGCGGTGCTTCCGGCAGCAGCAAGTAAAGCACGGTGGCGGCGGCGGCAACGTCCAGGGCTGTGATGATCAATTGCAGGAAGGTCAGGCGACGCCCCGGCAGGCGCAAGGTGCGACGCCCGACCTTGACCATCAGGTTGTCCGCGTAAGGTTGTTCCGGCAAGCGACGACGGTAGATGCCGATGGCCAGTACCGAAAACAGTAGTAATACGGCAGTGGCTACGGCACCCAGCAAGATTTCGGATAGACCCAATGCACCGGAGGCCGCTGGCAGGTCGCTGAGCGTCGCCAGCGCGGCGAGCGGTGGCAGGGCGCACCCTAGCGAGAGGCTGGCGAACAAGGTCATGTGGGCGACCTCGGAGGCCCCCAGACCGTGACGCGCATATAGACGGTAGCGAACCGAACCGCCCGACAGCATCGAAAGGCCGATGGCATTACCAATGGCGAATGCGGTGAAGCCTCCCAGTGCCAGGGTTCGCGGCGCCAGGTTCACGCCGGCGTAGCGACTGGCCGACCATTCGTAACCCAGCAAAATGATGAAACCCACCACGGTAGCGCCAAGAGCGCCCAGCAATGCGGGTTTGGGAACGTCGAGGATCGAGTCGTGCAGAGCGTCCAGATCGAGCTCGCTCAACAAATGACGGCAGGCAATCAGCGCGATCGCGAACAGCAGCAGGGTCACCGCCAAGCCGATGGGCTGACGGTATTTGCTGACCAGATCGAGCAGGCGCAGGCGCTCCGCCTTGATCGGTTGTGTCGCTGTGACGGTGTCTTGTGAATCAGACGAGTTGGCGCGCATCAATCACCTCTTGGATTGTGCGCGACAGGATGGGGGTATCCAGCCAAGTTACCAATCCCTGTAGAAAAAAATAATCACAAATATTAACGCCTATCACCGGCTCTCGGCGACGGCACGTCATCAGTCGTAGAGGGCCAAGTCTGCGATTGAGCATAGTCGGAACTCAGCGCATCGGTGGCCCCGGACGGCTCACTACACAGTGACAGATCATTGTTGCGAAAGGGTTTTTTCAACAGATACAAAAAAGGCCACTCTTTCGAGTAGCCTTTTTTGATGTTTGGTTGCGGGAGCCGGATTTGAACCGACGACCTTCGGGTTATGAGCCCGACGAGCTACCAGACTGCTCCATCCCGCGTCTGTGTGGCGGCATTCTATAGAGATACGCCGGGGTGTCAACCGTTAATCCTGAACCAGGTCAAATAAACGCAAAAACGCGGCGAACGGTCGCAGGTGAGGCTTAAGTTTCGGAATCAGAACGATTTCTGGTTTGCCGTGGCGCTGATGCGTGCCCTTATGGTGCGCCTTCTGCACAAAACAGGCACGCACAAAAAAGGCCACTCTTTCGAGTAGCCTTTTTTGATGTTTGGTTGCGGGAGCCGGATTTGAACCGACGACCTTCGGGTTATGAGCCCGACGAGCTACCAGACTGCTCCATCCCGCGTCTGTGGATCGGCATTCTATAGAGATACGTCAGCGTGTCAATCATAAATTTCGATAAAACCTGTTTCTGTTCAATCGCTTAGCTTGCTTTTGACGGTATGTGGCAGGGCTGGAAGGCAGGCGCGGCAAGGCTTTCAGCTCTATTGGCGTAAGTAATTCGATTGAAAAAATAAATTTGTCGGTGGCTTTCCTACGATTGGAAAAGAACATTCCGACTACTGGTGCTATATACAGGTGTCAGTGAGATACTGCCCGTCTGACACGGCATGACGCCGTTTCTTCACCCTGAACACCGCGTTGATATGACCCAGCGAAAAATCATCCACGTCGATTGTGACTGTTTCTACGCCGCCATCGAGATGCGTGACGACCCGCGCCTGGCCGGTAAACCCCTGGCGGTCGGTGGGTCGGCGGATCGGCGTGGAGTGATCGCGACCTGTAATTACGAAGCGCGGGCTTACGGTGTGCGCTCGGCGATGTCCTCCGGGCATGCGTTGAAGCTGTGCCCGGACCTGACCATCGTCAGGCCGCGAATGGATGCCTACAGAGAAGCATCCAAGGAAATTCACACGATTTTTAGCGATTACACCGACATCATCGAGCCGCTTTCCCTGGATGAGGCCTATCTCGATGTGTCGGACAGCGCGCATTTCGGTGGCAGTGCCACGCGAATTGCCCAGGATATTCGCCGACGAGTGTCCAATCAGTTGCATATCACCGTTTCAGCAGGCGTGGCGCCGAACAAATTTTTGGCCAAAATCGCCAGCGACTGGAAAAAACCCAACGGTTTGTTTGTCATCACGCCGGATCAGATCGAAGACTTTGTCAGCGGCTTGCCGGTGAACAAGTTGCACGGGGTCGGCAAGGTCACTGCGGATAAGTTGGCCAAACTCGGAATTGCCGATTGTCTGCAATTGCGCGAGTGGGAAAAGTTGGCGCTGGTGCGGGAATTCGGCAGTTTTGGTGAGCGACTCTGGAGTCTGGCCCGTGGGATTGACGAACGCCTGGTGCATAACGACAGTCGCCGACAGTCGATCAGTGTCGAAAATACCTACGATGTCGATCTGCCCGATTTGCGGAGTTGCCTGGATAAGTTGCCAGAACTGCTGGAAACCCTGAAAACCCGCATGGAGCGAATCGACAGCAGCTATCGGCCAGGCAAGCCGTTCGTCAAAGTGAAGTTTCATGACTTTACCCAAACCACACTGGAGCAGGCCGGGGCAGGGCGGGATTTGGGCAGTTATCAGTTGATGCTGACCCAGGCGTTCAATCGCGGCGGTAAGCCGGTGCGATTGTTGGGTGTGGGAGTGAGGCTGGAGGATTTGCGCGGCGGGTTCGAGCAGATGGAATTGTTTGAGCGGTAGTCCCAAGGTACCTGTCAGACGCCTTCGCGGGCGATTCGATTTGCCCGCGATGCTCTGAGCGTTTAGTTCGGCCCCGGATCTGCTACCAGTCGTCCGGCATCCTTGGTCAGTGACTTGAGGAATTCGGTCTGCAGTTCAGGATCGTTACGGGTCAGTTCAATCAGGCTTTGTTCCAGTTCACTGGCTTCTTCCTCCAGCCCCAGTTCCGACAGGCGTTTGACCCGGTGTACCCATTGGCTCACTTCGTCGTCTTCGAGGTCGTCGTAAATCAGGCCATGAGCTTCGAGCAATTTGCCGCGCAGCGTGCTGCTGAGCGCGAGGGAAGAATCGCTATGCACATCGCCCTTTGAGTCATCGACGCTGATCTGCAGCTTGCCCAGATGATTGAGGTCATATTCGGCGAACGGGCTGTCCAGCAGATTCAGGCGCAAGACGCCGTTTTTGTCGGTGGTCAGCTCGAAGGTTTCCTTGCCGGCCTTGACCTCGACCGGGCGCTCGCTCCACGGCAGGCTCGAGTATTCCTTGCGCTTGTCGCGCTGGACTTCATCGATACCGGCCAGGTTCTGTTGCGCACGACCGTTGGATTGGACGTTCATGAACGGGTTGAGTCCCGCGAAACCGTAGCTGAGCCAGTCCTTGGTCATGCTGTCGGGAAGATTGCCCAGGGCAAACACGTTAACCACGTTCGCGCCCACGCCGCCCACCACCGCCACTGCACCCAGCGGGATCTCGTAGATCTCCCGCCAGGGTTGATAAGGCGTATAGCGATCGTAATGACGGGTGACTTCGAACTCGGTGACTTCGAAGGTCTTCTGCTCGTGGATCTTTACCCGGCGTTGCGGGAGCTCAAGCACCTTGGGCTCACCGACATCGATCTGCAGGCTGTGATCGAGCAATTTGCGCTCGACACGTTCCTCGTGCTCGCTGCGTTGTGACATGTGATTGGCACAGCCGCTGACCAGCAGGGTGCCGCACAGGGCGGCACCACCGAGGCCTAAGGTGTTTCGCTTGAACATGACGTCTCTATCTGGTTTCAGCGGCGGATACGGGCCTGCAGGAAAGACAGTACGTCAGCGACCGGCAGCGCTTGCGGCTCGGCCTCGGTACGGCTCTTGTATTCCAGGTTGCCTTCGGCGAGGCCGCGGTCACTGACCACGATCCGGTGAGGAATGCCGATCAGCTCCATGTCCGCGAACTTGATGCCCGGGCTGGTTTTCTTGTCGCGGTCGTCCAGCAGTACTTCGAAGCCGGCTGCAGTCAGTTCTGCATACAGCTTGTCGGTAGCTTCGCGAACCAGGTCGGTTTCATAGCGCAGTGGTACCAGGGCGATCTGGAACGGCGCGAGCGCGTCACTCCAGATAATCCCTTTTTCGTCGTTGTTCTGCTCGATGGCAGCCGCAACCACGCGGGACACGCCAATGCCGTAGCAGCCCATTTCCAGGGTGATCGGCTTACCGTTCTCGCCCAGCACTTCGCACTTCATCGCTTTGCTGTACTTGTTGCCCAGCTGGAAGATATGCCCGACTTCGATGCCGCGCTTGATTTCCAGGGTGCCTTTGCCATCCGGGCTTGGGTCGCCGCTGACGACGTTACGCAGGTCGGCAACGGTCGGAACCGGCAGGTCGCGTTCCCAGTTCACGCCGAAATAGTGCTTGTCGTCGATGTTCGCACCGATGCCGAAGTCGCTCATCAGCTCGACCGAGCGGTCGATGATCATTGGCAGCGGCAGGTTCAGCGGGCCGAGGGAGCCGGCGCCGGCGCCGATGGCGTCGCGCAGTTCGGTTTCGGAAGCCATGACCAGCGGGCTGGCAACGCCCGGTTGGTTAGCAGCCTTGATTTCGTTCAGTTCGTGGTCGCCACGGATGATCAGGGCAATCAGCTTGCCTTTCTCTTCAGCGTGAACCACCAGGGTCTTGATGGTCTTCTCGATCGGCAGGTTGAAGCCTTCGACCAGCTGCGCGATGGTCTTGGCGTTCGGGGTGTCGACCAGGCGCAGTTCTTCAGTCGGTGCTGCGCGGGAGGTTTCGCGCGGTACGGCTTCGGCTTTCTCGATGTTCGCGGCGTAGTCGGAACCGTTGCTGAAGACGATATCGTCTTCGCCGGACTCGGCCAGTACGTGGAATTCATGGGAGCCGGCACCGCCGATGGAGCCGTTATCGGCTTCAACCGGGCGGAATTTCAGGCCCAGGCGGGTGAACACGTTGCAGTACGCCTGATGCATGCGGTCGTAGGTGATCTGCAGCGATGGCTGGTCAGCGTGGAACGAATAGGCGTCCTTCATGATGAATTCGCGGCCGCGCATCAAACCGAAGCGTGGGCGGATTTCGTCACGGAATTTGGTCTGGATCTGGTAGAGGTTGATCGGCAGCTGTTTGTAGCTGCTCAGCTCGTTGCGCATCAGATCGGTGATGACTTCTTCGTGGGTCGGGCCGGCACAGAAGTCACGACCGTGGCGATCCTTGAAGCGCAGCAATTCAGGGCCGTACTCCTCCCAGCGACCGGATTCCTGCCACAGCTCTGCCGGTTGAGTGCTCGGCATCAACACTTCAAGCGAGCCGGCAGCGTTCATTTCTTCACGAACGACGGCTTCGACCTTGCGCATTACTCGCAAGCCCATCGGCAGCCAGGTATACAGGCCCGAGGCGAGTTTGCGGATCATGCCGGCGCGCAGCATCAGCTGGTGGCTGATCACGACCGCATCGGAAGGCGTTTCTTTCTGTGTGGCGAGCAAAAATTGACTGGTGCGCATGGTTGGCCGTTGTCGGTTGCTGATGACGAGAAATGACGGAGCATTGTACGGGCGAGATCCGCTGTCGTACAGAAGTGCGGCCGGCGGTGTGGCAGGAGGGCGGGAATCTCTGCGCCCTCTGCAAGGTTTCCTGCGTGTTTCTTACGATTCCTCCGCGACCTGGGTCGGAACCGGTTCCGGCGTCGGTGTCGGTCCTGCGCGGCGGCTCTCCTGGAACCAGTGCAGGGCGATCAATACCAGGGTCGGAACGCCCAGCATGGCGGTGATCAGGAAGAAGTTGTGGTAGCCGAATTTCTCCACCATGACGCCTGAGTAGCCGCCGATCAGGCGTGGCAGCAAGAGCATGATCGAGCTGAGCAGGGCATATTGGGTGGCTGAGAACTTCAGGTTGGTCAGGCTCGACAGGTAAGCGACGAAGGCTGAAGTCGCCATGCCGGAGCTGAAGTTATCCAGTGAAATGGTGACGATCAGCATGTTCAGGTTGGGGCCCATGTCCGCGAGCATCAGGAACAACAGGTTGGTTCCCGCCGATGCGGCGCCACCGATGAACAGGATCGGCAAGATGCCGAAACGCACGATCAGCAGGCCGCCCATGCCGGCGCCCACCAGCGTCATGATCAGACCGAAAATTTTGCTGACGCTGGCAATCTGATCTTTGGTGAAGCCCTGGTCGATGTAGAAGACGTTGGCCATCACACCCATGACCGTATCGGACATCCGATAGGTGGCGATCAGCCCAAGCAGCAGCAGGGCTTGCCAGCGGTAACGCAGAATGAAGTCGTTGACCGGCGTCAGCACTGGCGCCAGGCCACGGCGGCCCATGGTCGACAGGCACAGCGCAGTCAGCGTGGTATAGAGAATTGCCCGAAGGAACGCGCGGTCTTCGAGCAGCAGATCGAGCAGGCTCACGCCATGGAAGAGCACGCTGGCAAAGTCGGTGTTGTAGAGCTGGGTGAACATCGCCGGGACGGACACCAGCAGTACGATCAGTACGAACACTGAAGCCAGTTGATGCGCGAAGCTATAACGCCCGGCCTGCAGTTGGGTGCGCAGCGGGACCGATGGTTCGCGCATGAAGAGGGAGGTCAGCAGCGCCGGGATCATCAGGGCGCCGAACAGCACGTAGGTGCCGGTCCAGGCGGAGTGCTGATAGTTGAAACCGGTGGAGCCGAACCCTTCGGCGAAGAACAGGGCACCTGCCGTCGCCAGCAAAGCGGCAATCCGATAGCCGGACATGTAACTGGCGGCGAGGGCGGCCTGGCGACTGTCTTCGGCGATCTCCAGGCGGTAGGCGTCCACGGCGATGTCTTGCGTTGCCGAGGCGAATGCGACAATGACCGCGATGGCGATCAGCCAGGAAAGGTGTTTTTGCGGGTCGCAAAAGCCCATCCCGATCAGGCCGAGGATCACCAGTGATTGCGACAAAACAAGCCAGGAGCGTCGTCGACCGAGCTTGCCCAGCAGGGGCAGACGCCATTGGTCTAGCAGAGGCGACCAGACCCATTTGAAGGCATAGGCCAGACCGATCAGGCTTGCGTAGCCGATGGTTTCGCGAGCCACACCGGCTTCGCGTAGCCAGACCGAAAGAGTCGAGAATACCAGCATGTACGGCAGGCCGGCGGCGAAACCCAGCAGTAACAGTACAAGCGTCGAGGGGCTGGCATATGCGGCGAGCGCGGCGCGCCAGGTTTTACGGGGCATGGGCTGGAGTCTGCCTCAAGAAATACGGAAACAAAGCGCGCACTCTAACCGCTGTGCTCTACCGGGCGCCAGCCATGGCGCCGAATATCAACACGATTGTTCAGGATACTGATGCCCTCCATGCGCAATCGGGCGCGTTGTTCGTCCCCGGATGGACTGCCCGCGGGCAAGCTGATGCGCCCGCCGGCGGCGAGTACGCGGTGCCAGGGTAATTTGCTGTCGCCGGGCAACTGGCTCAGTGTCCGCCCGACCCAGCGGGCGGCGCGCCCCAGTCCGGCCAGTTCGGCCAATTGGCCATAACTCACCACTTTGCCCTCCGGCACTTGTGCGAGTGTCAGGTAGAGCGCCGTGCGTCGGATTTGTGCCGCACTCTCGGTGCCATTGGTTGGTTCGATCACGTCCGGGGTTCCTGAAAAAGTTCGCAGTACCGTCTGTAGAGTAAATCCTTGATCGTCCATTGAGAAATGAACTCAATAGATAGGGTCGGGGTCAGTCCTAGCCAGGGCCTTATTCCTGCGAATAGGGTCAATTCTTTTCGCGTACCTGAGCCTGTATTTGCTTATGTTCTCCAGAACCGTGTTGTGTCTCGCCATCGTCAGTGCTTCTACCCCCTTGCTCGCGGATACCGTGTGGTTGAAGAACGGTGACAAGTTGAGTGGCAAGATCATTCTGTTCGATGGTGGCAAGCTGTTGATCCAGACCGAATACGCCGGCGCGGTCCCCATTGACTGGAAGCAGGTCAAAACCCTGGAAAGTGATCAGGAACTGTTGGTCAAGCAGGACGCCTACACCGGCGAGAAGGCCAAGTCGTTGCATGCTGCGGAGGATGGCAAGGTCATTTTGGCCAATGGCGAAGCTCCCAAGACAGTCGAGCTGGCCAGTGTCCAACAAATCCTCAAACCCAAGCCGGTGGTCGAAGACTTGGTATGGAAGGGCAATATCGACGCGGCTCTGGATTACCAGCGTGCGGACAAAGATACCGATGATTACGACATCGACTTCAAGACCACTGCCCGCCATGGCCGTTGGCGGCACATCGCGGAAGGCGAATACAACCGCGAGTTCCAGGATGACGTTGTCACTACGGACAACTGGAGAGCTGAATACTCCCTCGACCGCTTCATCACCGATAAATGGTTCTGGGAAGGTCGTCTGGTTTACAAGCGCGACAAGGTAGAAGACCTGTCTCGCCAGCGTACCGTGGGTACCGGTCCTGGCTATCAGTTCTGGGATGACGAATTGGGTGCATTTTCCCTGGGGTCGCTGGTCAATCGCACCGATTATGAGTTCCGCGACGGCAGCAAGGAGAATTTCTATTCCTTGGCCATGAAGTGGGATTACAACCGTTACCTGATTGGCAAGAAGGTGGAGTTCTTCACCAATGGTGAGGTGGCCAAGCCGTTGTCGGGCGTGGCCGACTACGCGCTCGATGCCGAGATGGGGCTGCGCTATAAAGTGACCGATTGGGCGTCGCTGAACCTGAAGGCCGAGAGGGATATTGTCAGTGGTTCCGATGAGGCTGACTTGAGTAAGACCCGTTACACCGCAGGGTTTGGCGTGACTTGGTAAGTGCTGAAAAACGCAGCTTCGGCTGCGTTTTTCTATGCCTGGAAAAACACGCAGGCACAAAAAAGCCCCGCTGTTGAGGGCGGGGCTTTTTACTAAAGCAAGTACAAGTTAGATAACTTGAACTTCTTCAGCTTGCATGCCTTTCTGACCGCGGGTAGCGATGAAAGAAACCTGTTGGCCTTCTTTCAGGCTTTTGAAGCCGTCGGATTGGATAGCTTTGAAGTGAACGAACAGGTCGTCACCGGATTGTGGAGTGATGAAGCCGAAGCCTTTTTCATCGTTGAACCACTTAACGGTACCGGTTTGGCGATTAGACATGGTGTAACTCCTTGAACAAAGATAACTGCGACTCAGGAAGAACCCTGGCCGAGACTGAGTGCAAAGAGCAGGAAAAATTCTTGTAGATGGTTGGATCGAAATTCAACATATCGTGTAGAGATTCTCAGTGACACAAGCAGCACAGTGACGTCACCTTAACCCTTTTTCCGGAACGTGCCAATGTTTCTTGCGAAGGTTTCTTTGTTTTCGTGATCGACGGTGCATCCGATTGTTTCAAGGGGCCAGTGATTTCGGATGATTGTCGAGAATTGTGCCCCGGTCTTTGAACCCAAGGGCGTGCCCCGGTAAGATGCCGGACAGATTTTTTCCACCTCGCTATTCAGGACACCCGCCATGAGCATCAAATCGGACAAGTGGATTCGCCGCATGGCGCAAGAGCACGGCATGATCGAGCCCTTCGTGGAGCGTCAGGTGCGCGGCAGCGACGATAGCCGTGTGATCTCCTATGGTGTGTCCAGCTACGGCTACGATGTGCGTTGCACCAATCATTTCAAGGTGTTCACCAACATCAATTCGGCTATCGTCGACCCGAAAAACTTCGATGCTGGCAGCTTCGTCGACATCCATAGCGACGTATGCATCATTCCACCGAACTCCTTCGCCCTGGCCAGCACCGTCGAATACTTCCGCATTCCACGTAATGTGCTGACCATTTGCCTGGGTAAAAGTACCTACGCGCGTTGCGGCATCATCGTCAACGTCACGCCGCTCGAGCCTGAGTGGGAAGGTCACGTGACCCTGGAATTTTCCAACACCACCAACCTGCCGGCGAAAATCTACGCCAATGAAGGCGTGGCACAGATGCTGTTCCTTGAGTCTGACGAAGAGTGTGAAGTGTCTTACAAGGACCGTGGCGGCAAGTATCAGGGCCAGCGTGGCGTGACCCTGCCGCGGACCTGAGTCAGCCGTCTGACGAACCGTGGGAATTCCTGGGCGAGCGTACACTCTATGGAGTGTACTGCTCTGATTCGCGCAACGCGGACCGGACCATCGCTCAGGAGTGCTTTATGAAGATCGACCCGCGAATAAGTGCCGAACTGGCAAGTCTTGAGCCCAATCAGGTTGGCGTCTTGGCCTGGTCCTTGTTGGCACACCCTCCGATCAGCATGGCAGGAGGCATCCCCGGCCAACCTGATCCCGATACCCCCAACGAACAGCCCACCGAGCCCGGTGAGCCCACCCTGCCGGATGAGCCGCCTCCCGCCCCTGTGGCCTGACCGTCTGCGCAGAAAAATGAATGGTCAGTCAGCTGAGGTCTGTGAAGACTTCAGCTGACTGGCCATATTTCGTTGTCGCCGATGACAAAGATCCTACAGTTGTTGTCCCGGCGGACTTCATGGTCACCAGCCAACGCATCGAAAGCGCTGCTGCTTGTGCGTCGGCGCGGGCGAAGTTCGCTCCAGTGTTGATCGACTCATATCCGGCAATAACTGTAATCGCCGTCGAAACCTATTTCCGATCCGGCCGTGTTTTTATTCCGGCGTTGCTCGTTCTGCGACTTTTTGGAAAAGGTCGGCGGCGGGCAGTTATTCCGCCTATGAAAAGGACATTCAGATGAGTACAAATCGATCGGGGCATTTAAGTGCCGATGTGAGCACGGCCGGCGATCCCCTGCCGTTTCGCGTGACGCACGGACTCTACTTCCATGATCGGCCAGGCATCCACTGTATCGAGGCTGATAACGGGAAGGGGACAGCGTTTTATGTCTATCTGCCGGTTGGAATCCAGAGTGGCAGCTTCAGTCTGGGGCTTAGTGAGCGGTCCCCCATGGTTATCCATGTGACGGGCAACTCCGAAGCCGAGTTGTATCGAGGCGCACTTGATTTGACCGTGGGTGGAGATGCGCAGTTTGCCGGAAACTTCAGTGGGATAGATGCAGACGGTCTGGAAGTGACCAATGGCCGTTTCAGGCTTGAGCACGATGCGAGTGCTTGATGTTTGAGTGAGGGGAGCCGGGAATGCGGCTCCCCTTTTTTCGTTCGGCGTTTATTTCAGGTTACCGCTGAGGAATTGCTTCAATCGCTCACTCTTCGGATTGCCCAGCACGTCTTCCGGCGCGCCTTCCTCTTCCACCAGGCCCTGATGCAGGAACAGCACCTGGCTCGAGACCTTGCGGGCGAAGCTCATTTCGTGGGTCACCATGATCATGGTCCGGCCTTCTTCGGCCAGGCCCTGGATTACGCGTAGCACCTCCCCCACCAGCTCCGGGTCGAGCGCCGAAGTCGGCTCATCGAACAGCATGACCTCCGGCTCCATGGCCAGCGCCCTGGCAATGGCCACCCGCTGTTGCTGGCCGCCTGAGAGGAATGCCGGATACTGGTCCGCCACCCGCGCTGCCAGGCCAACCTTGTCCAGATAGCGTCGTGCGCGGTCTTCGGCTTCCTGCTTGCTGCACCCCAGCACCCGGCGCGGGGCCATGGTGATGTTTTCCAGCACGGTCATGTGGCTCCACAGGTTGAAGTGCTGGAACACCATGGCCAGGCGGGTACGGATCCGTTGCAGCTCATCGGGATCGGCGACATGCATGCCGTGTCGATCCTTGATCATGCGGATCGCCTGGCCGTCGAGGCTCATGGCGCCGTCGTTGGGTTGTTCGAGAAAGTTGATGCAGCGCAGAAAGGTACTTTTACCCGAGCCGCTGGCGCCGATCAGGCTGATGACGTCGCCGGTGTTGGCCTTGAGCGAAACGCCTTTGAGCACCTGATGATCGCCGTAGCTTTTATGCAGGCCTTCGATGGTCAGTTTGTACATGGAACAGGCATCCTCAAGGCGAAAGTAGGTAGCCGCTGCGATAGGCTTCGGTGCCCGCGACATGGGCGATTACCATGCCGGCAGTGGCCATGCGGCGCAGCGAGCGGGCGTACATCAACCCGGCGGCGGTGCAATGAACGGGGGTGACGCGATCCGCGATCGGGTCAATGATTTCAGCGATCAATTGCCCGGCTTCCAGGTATTCCCCTGGCAGCGCAGTGAACACCAGCAAGCCGCCGGCGGGCGTGGCCACGGGTTCGACAGCAGCCAGCGGTGTGGCCGGGTAGGGCAGCTCGGGCATGGGCGCCGGCTCACCGGTGATCGCGCCGAAATGAATCAGGTAATCGATCAGCGCCTGACTGTCCAGGCTGGCCAGCGGGTGGTTGACGTCACCCTGGCCGCGCAGTTCGACGGTCACCGAAAAGCTGCCGGCCGGAATGTCGAAATGTTCGCCGAAGCGCTCTTTCAACTGCCACCAGAGCAAGGTGAAGCATTCGTCGAACGACTGCCCGCCGGAGTCAGTGGCCAACAGGCTGGCCTCGGCACCGATGTAGCGGGCCAGAGGCTCGACCTGGGGCCATGCATCCGGAGTGGTGTACAGGTGCGCGACGGCTTCGAAATCGCAATGCAGGTCCAGCACCATGTCGGCATCGCAGGCCAGCCGCTGCAGGGTCAGGCGCTGGCATTGCAACTGGGTGCTGGCCGTCTGCCGGGCAAGTGCATTACGCAAACTGTCACGAATCAGTTCGAGGTTGTGCTGCGGGTCATCGCCCAGTCGGCCCTCGATCTCGTTGCCGACCTCTTCGCTCAGATCGATGAACCAGCGGTTGAAGTTCTGACCGCTTTCCAGTTCGTAGCGGCCCAGCGGTACATCCATCAGCACTTGCTCCAGGCCGACCGGATTGGCCACCGGAACCAGGACGATTTCGCTGCGCAGGCGGCCGGCGGCTTCCAGCTCCGCCAGGCGTTGCTTGAGGTGCCAGGCCACCAGCATGCCGGGCATTTCATCGGCGTGAAGGGAGGACTGGATGTAGATCTTGCCGTTGGCCGGTTGCGGCCCGAAGTGAAAACTGTGGATCTGTCGTGCGGTCCCCGGCAGCGGGGACAGCAAGTCATGTATCTGGTGGCGCATGTGCGAGAAGTCCTAGTGGGTCGGCCCGAGGAAGGCCAGCCATCGGCGTTCGGCGAGACGGAACAGGCCGACCAGCGCAAAGGTGACGGTCAGGTAGATCAGGGCGGCGATGCCGAACGACTGGAAGGTCAGGAAGGTCGCCGAGTTGGCGTCCCGTGCGACTTTCAGGATGTCCGGGATGGTCGCGGTGAACGCCACGGTGGTCGAGTGCAGCATCAGAATCACTTCGTTGCTGTAGTAGGGCAACGAGCGACGCAGGGCCGAAGGCATGATCACGTAGGCATACAGCTTCCAGCCTGTCAGGCCGTAAGCCTTGGCCGCTTCGACTTCACCGTGGTTCATGCTGCGAATCGCCCCGGCGAAAATCTCCGTGGTATAGGCGCAAGTATTCAGGGCGAAGGCCAGGATGGTGCAGTTCATTGCGTCGCGGAAAAAACTGTCCAGCAGCGGTTGCGCACGCACGGCGGCCAGGCTGTAGATACCGGTGTAGCAGATCAGCAGCTGGATATAGAGTGGTGTGCCACGGAACAGGTAGGTGTAGAACTGCACCGGCCAGCGAATGTAGGAGTGCGGCGAGACCCGGGCGATGGACAATGGAATCGATACGATGAAACCGAAGAAGATCGACGCGCTGAGCAGCCAGAGGGTCATGGCCAGGCCGGTGATGTTCTGGCCGTCGGTGTAGAGAAAGGCTTTCCAGTATTCCTGAAGGAGTTCGATCATCGCACGGCCTCCCGTGTACCCGCGGCGTAGCGGCGTTCCAGCCAGCGCAGAATGAAGTTGGAGGCACTGGTGATCGCCAGGTAGATCAAGGCGGCGAGTACCAGGAAATAGAACAGCTGGTAGCTGCTTTTACCGGCGTCCTGCGCGGCCTTGACCAGGTCGGCCAGGCCTATGATCGATACCAGCGCGGTGGCCTTGAGCATGACCATCCAGTTGTTGCCGATACCCGGCAGGGCGTAGCGCATCATCTGTGGGAACACCACGATGCGGAAACGCTGGCCGCGTTTGAGACCGTAGGCGGTGGCGGCTTCAACCTGGCCGCGAGGCACGGCGAGGATCGCGCCGCGGAACGTTTCGGTGAAGTACGCGCCGTAAATGAAGCCCAGGGTCAAAACACCGGCGCTGAACGGGTTGATCTCGATGTATTCCCATTCCATGTAGTCGGTGAGCGATGTCAGCCAGGTTTGCAGGCTGTAGAAAATCAGGAGCATCAGCACCAGATCCGGCACCCCGCGAATCAGCGTGGTGTAGCACTGGGCAGGCAAGCGCAGCAGTTTGACTTTTGACAGTTTGGCACTGGCGCCGAGCAGGCCGAGCAATACGGCCACCAGCAGCGACATCGCCGATAATTTGATGGTCATCCAGGTGCCTTCCATCAGCAACGGACCGAAGCCCTTGAGGCTGAAGGCTGAGAGCCCCAGATTTTGTAGGAGGTTTTCAAACATAAATCAGCAACCTGATCGGAAGAAAAAAGCGCCCATCGCGAAATGGGCGCCGGGCATTATTTGCCGCTGTACAGATTCAGATCGCCAAAGTGTTTCTTCTGAATGGTGGCGTAGGTGCCATCATCGTGTAACGCTTTGATACCTTTATCCAAAAGGGCTTTCAGCTCGGTGTTACCTTTCTTAATACCGACCGCTGTCTTGGCTGGCAGCAGTTCGCTGTCGACCGGCTTGCTGATTTCGTAATCGGCGCCGTTTGGCGACTTCAGGAAGCCCAGTTCGGCTTGCAGCATGTCCTGGATCCCGGCGTCGAGACGACCGGAAGTCAGGTCGGAGTACACCTGGTCCTGGTTCTGATAGGCCTGGGTTTTCACGCCAGCCTTGTCCAGAACGGCTTTGGCATAGGCTTCCTGAATGGTGCCTTGCTCGTAGCCGACGGTTTTGCCTTTGAGCGACGCGACGTCTGCCGTGATGCCAGAACCTTTCTTGGACACGTAAGCGGTTGGGCCGGAGAACAGCTCGCTGGAGAAGTCGATGACTTTTTCGCGGGCCGGAGTGACGGTCATCGAAGAGATCACGCCGTCGAATTTATTGGCCTTCAGGCCAGGAATCATGCCGTCGAAATCGCTCTCGACCCATTTGCACTTGACCTTCAGCTCGGCGCAGATTGCGTTCCCCAGATCGATGTCGAAACCGACCAGGCTGCCGTCGGCCGCTTTCGACTCGAACGGTGCGTAGGAAGGGTCAACGCCAAAACGCAATTCCTTGTATTCCTTTGCCAGCGCGGAGCCAGCGGCAACGCACAATGCCAGTGCAGAAAGGGTCAGCAATGCTTTTTTCATTATTCAATCCCTAAGAACCAATATGAGCGCTTGTGGCGCAGAATTATTGTTACTGGTGAGCGTAAGACTTAATGAAAGTAGCAATTTCCGAACCAGAGTGCCGAACAAGCGTTTTAAAAGGTGTTCAGGAAATTGCCGCAAGGGATTAGTGCACGAAATTGGGCGACGTGGGAAGCCTGCACTTTTTTAGGTCGAATGTGGCGAAGCCCTATGGCGAGAGCGCTTGCTGTCGCTCGACTGCGCAGCAGCCGTAAACGCGACAGTGACGTTTGACGGATGGGCCGCGTGGACAGATTCAAGGGCCGTTTCGCAGCCCGGCGGGAGCAAGCTCCCTCGCCTCAGGGAATGGGTTTACTTGCCTGGTGTCAGGGTCAATCGCTTGGTTCCGTACACCTTGTCAAAGTTCTGCGGCTGCATCGGCAAGCTCTGATACTGACCTTTCAGCCACGGCTCGATGCTGTTCAGGTAATTCGGGCTGGCCGGGTTACCGGACTGGCCGGTGGCATTCTGGCCCATCAGAGGTTCAGCCTGGCCGAAGTCGACGATAAAGCGCATGGCAGGCGCCAGCGTGGTGTTGAAGTCCTGGCCCCAGGCGAACGCAGCCGTGTTAAGCGTGGTGTGATCGCCGCCGGCCGGCAACGGACCGCGCACGGTCTGGCCAGTGGCATTCTTCCATTCGTAGCGGTGCAGTTTGCCCCACTGCCAGGCTTTGTGGTCGCCGCCCAGCTGGCTGTCCCCGGCGCTGATCGCGGCTGCCAGGCTGCGCGCCAGGATCGCCGGTTTGTCTTCTTTCTGCGCGGTGCGCACGTCATCCCAAAACGGGCTGTCTTCGCGGCCCAGCAGGTGATCGGCCTGCGCGGCATAGGACAACTTGCCGTTGGCGATAAAGGCCTTCCATGCCGGACTGCTTTCTGGCCCCAGTTCATCAAGGAAAATCTGCTTGGCGCTTTCCTGCAGGAACAGCTCGTAGATCGCCGCATCGGCGGAGGTCGGGCTGAGTTTGCCATCGAACGTCATCAAGCGGGTGAACGCTTCGCGTGCCTTGGCTCCATCCGCTGCGGGCAACGCCGCGATGGCTTGTTTGAGCGGTTGGGACATGCCCGGCGCTGCGAACATTTTCTTTAATTTGGCGGCGAAGGTGGTGGTCTGGTCGTACTGCATGGCGATCAGGCTGCGGGTGTCATGCTTGCCCACCCCGGCCAGCTCAGCCAGACGTTCGCCACGTTCCGGCGCCGACCAGGAATTGGACAGCTGCATGCCGTAGCCATGGGGGATGACCCGTTGGTTCGCGGTGCCGAGCCAGCCCTGGGCCGGGTCTTGATCGTAGGGGTGCAGCATCGGGTCGGCGTAGCCATCCCAATCGTAGCGACCTTCCCAGCCTGGTGAGGGCAACAGGCCTTCGCCTTCGCGACGGTTCGGGTAGCGACCGGTGACTTGCCAGCCAATGTTGCTGGCATCGGCAAACACCAGGTTCAGCGCAATGGCGCGGATCTCTCGGCTGGCGTCCGACGCCTTCTCGACATTCTGCGCGCGGGACAGGTCAAAAAACGCGTCCAGGGTTTTGTCATCGGTGAAGCTCGGCGTCTGCAAGGCCAGGCCGAAGCCGCTGCCCTGGGCAAGCCCCTGAGCGCTGTTGAGCAGGGAGCCATGGCGGGTTTCGTACACCGCTTCGCGAATCGGCCGCTGGCCTTTGACGAAATAGGTTTCGTTGCGCACCACCGCCGGCTGCCATTTGCCGCCGTTTTCGTAGACCAGGCCGTTGCCCTGGCGTTTGATTTTTTCCAGGAACAGGTCCTGGTTGTCACCCATGACGCTGGTCGTGCTCCACGCGACCTTGCCGTTGAACCCGCCGAGCACCATCGGCAACCCGGGGATGGTCACGCCGGATGCCTGGTATTTCGGTGCGCGAATCTGCACATAGCTGAACAACGATGGCACGCCCATCGGCCCATGGCTGTCGCTGGCCAGCAGGCTCTTGCCGCTGCGGCTGCGTTGCGGGGCAATGGCCCAGTTGTTCGATGACGTGGCGCCGAGCAGATTCAGCTCGGCGAGCTGGCTCGTGGCTTTGCTGATTTCAGCCAGTCCCGGTACTTGCCCGTTGAGTTTGATGCCTTGCAGCTTTTCGCTTTCGGCCACTGGCAATTGTTCATCGGGGGCGGAAGGGGTCAGCCATGGCAGTTTGTCGGTGGATACCGTTTGGGCCAGCACCAGCGCGGAGATCTCTTCGGGCAGGTTGGCTGACTGACTGAAGTTGAGCAGGCAGAAAATCAGCGCCGAGTCTTCCGGTTGCCAGTATTCAGGCTTATAGCCGCTGGCGGCGAGGTCCGCCGGCAGCTTGTCGCGGTAGCGGAACAGGTAAGCGTTGACCCCGCGGGCATAGACTTCGAAGAAGCGCTTGAGGCGTGGCGACGATGCCTTATAGAGCTCGCCGGCGCTTTTCTTCAGATTGACCGCGCGCATGTAGCGGTCGGCGTCCAGCAGGTCCGAACCGTGCATCTCGGCCAGACGGCCCTGGGCCAGCAAACGCAAGGTGACCATTTGCGTGATGCGGTCGCTGGCGTGCACATAGCCGAGGGTGAACAGTGCGTCGTGGAAGCTGCTGCTTTCGATTAGCGGCATGCCCATGGCATTGCGACGCACCGAAACGTTCTGCGCCAGGCCTTTGAGCGGCTGTACGCCGGAAGTCGGCGGGACGGTGTCCTGTGCGTTGAAGCTCTGACAGCCGGTCAGGCTCAAAACACCTGCAACTGCTGCGGCAACGCCGAACCGGGGTAGAAAATGTGTAAGGGCTGGCGAGGCCATGGCAAAGCTCCTGCGGGGCGGTAACGTCAGTAAAGGCGCTACGTTAGTGAGCAGGAGGTGGCCGCGCAAGCGGGCGGCAAGGTTATTTCAGGTTTTGTCCGAGATCCCGTTTGCATTCGATGGCTTGCCACTGGCCGGGGCCGATGTTGAAGTGCAGGAAATCAACTGACCTGGCGTGAGAAGAGCGAGCATGGAGCTTGAGAAAAACGCGACACTGATCATCATCGATCAGCAAAAAGGCATCCTTCACCCCAGACTCGGCCGGCGTAACAATCCTCAGGCCGAAGATCGCATGCTGGCGCTCTTGGGCCACTGGCGTCGCAGTGGGCGGCCGATCATTCATGTGCAACACCTGTCCCGCTCGGAGGACTCGGTGTTCTGGCCACAACAATCGGGCGTCGAATTTCAGGAGCGGTTTCAGCCATTGCCAAGCGAGCGACTGATTCAAAAACAGGTGCCGGATGCGTTTTGCTCGACGGGGCTGGAGGCGTTTTTGCGAGAAGCGGGAGTCGAACAATTGATCATCGTCGGCGTGGCGACCCACAACTCCGTGGAGTCCACGGCGCGTACCGCAGGCAATCTGGGGTTCGATACGTGGGTGGCGGAGGACGCGTGCTTTACCTTCGACAAGGTCGACTTTTTTGGGCATGCCCGTTCAGCTGAAGAGGTACACGGGATGTCGCTGGGGAATTTGCATGGCGAGTATGCGACGGTGGTCAATTCGGCGCAGATATTGATGGCCGATTGAAAACCTGTAGGAGCTGGCTTGCCAGCGAAGCGGTGCGTATGACAAAACGCGTCGCATTGATCGCCAGCAAGCCGACTCCTCAAGGGAAATGGGTCTAACCCATCAAGCGCCGTGGCACTTCTTGAACTTCTTGCCATTGCCACACGGGCAAGGGTCATTGCGGCCAACGTCTTTCAGGGCGTTGCGCACCGGTTCCTGGTGGGCGTGGCCGCAGTTCGGGCCGTGGACATGGCCATGGTCGTGATCATGGTGGTCGTGATCGTGGTTGCAGTCTGGGCCATGTACATGGGGTTGCTGGGTCATCGGGGTTACTCCGGAATTAGATCGGCGGGGATTATCACGCCATTACGCGCCAGGTGCACGTAGTGGGCGATGAATAAACCGGTTTCCATTTCGCCTTCCAGTCGATAGGGGATGGGATGCTTGGGACTTTTCAGTTGTTTGACCAGATCCCTCACTTTCGGCCACAGGTTGGTGCGGATCGGTACCTTGTAAAAGCCGCTGCGTTTGGGGCCGACGGTGATCCAGTGTTCATGCTCGCCCTCGGCCAGCAGGATGTCGCCAAGATGAATGCGGTATGCCAGGCCACGCACCGTCAGGTCGCTGTCGTTGGGGTTATCGATCCGGAAATGCAGCACAAAGCGCTGTTCCAACAGTTTGGCTCGCACGACTTCAACCCTGACCAGATGCACCTCGGGGTCCGGTTCGTCGTCGCTGAACCACGACGCGCAGCCGCCGAGCCCCAGAAACAACAGCAGAATGAGTGTTTGAAGTGTGCGTCGTCGACTGAGCATGGTGGGACTCCTTTGATGCCCAGTCTAGCTCCCTGGATTCACATCAACGGCCGAAATAACCCGAACAGCACTTCTTGAACTTCTGCCCGCTGGCGCAGGGACAGGCGTCGTTACGTCCGACTTCGAGGGGCACGGTCGGATCGATGAAATACCAGCGGTCGGCGTTCTGAACGAACGACGAACGCTCACGGTGACTGTGTTCACCGCTGCCGTCGTGCCAGCGCGCGGTGAAGGTCACGAAAGCGTGTTCGGGCTGACCGCCAAAGACTTCCGAGCTTTCCACCTCAAGACCCAGCCAGGTGCTTTGCGCGCTCCAGTCGCTGATCGATTGCCGATCAAGGCCGGCTTGCTGCGCGGGCAGGGTGGTGGCCACCAGATAATCGATCAGACCCAGCACGTAGGCACTGTAGCGCGAGCGCATCAGGGCTTCGGCGCACGGAGCCGGGTGGCCGGCATGGTAATGACCGCAGCAGGCATCGAGCAGGGTGCCGCTGCCGCAAGGGCAAATGGATGTACTCATTGCATTACCACCAATATTTCCCGAAGTTTTCCGGATTGGCCCAGAACCGCGAGTTGAGCCAGTCGGGGACTTGTTTGTAGTCAAGCAGGTCATAGGTGAACAGCGTCAGCACTTGATCGTCACGCTGGAAGCGTTCGCTGGCCTGCAGCGCCAGGGAGAAAAAATCCGTTTCTTGCCAGCCGCTGGCGGGCAGGTCCGCCAGCACCGCAATGCGACTGGCATTGAGGTTGCGGATACCACCGAGCAAATTCAGGCCGTCACGCTTGGGCAGGTGCTCAAGGCAATCGACCACCAGCGCCAGGTCAAACCGGCGCGCCGCCAGCTCGGCAGGCAACGGCCCGGGTGCCGCGTGCGCCACGCAGCTGTCCGGGTGCGCGAGCTTGAAAGCTTCCAGCGCGGGGAACTCACTGGCGCCGATCAGCAACAGGCGCGAAGGGGAGTAAAGATCCAGCAAAGCGGCCAGCGCCTGCTGCGGCGTGCGCGAAGAGTTACCTGCAATCATCAAAGATCCTCAATCAGATCTGCCAAGACTAGCTTGCCTGTGAGTCCGAGCCTAGAGCGGCTTTGACGCAAAACCGGCGATCAGTGCTGAACAGTGGAAAAAACAGCAATGGCCTATTGCTGGCGGAGATTAAAACTCCGGTCTTTACTCCCTGAATCGGTTCTAAGCCGATCCTTCAGGAGAAAACTAGATGAGCATAGTTCGGACAGCATTACCCCTGGTTCTGCTAACCAGTGTGTTGACTGGTTGCGCAGGTTTGCAGAAAACCGACTGGCCGACCTGTGCGGCCGTCGGTGGTGTCGTGGGCGCGGGTCTCGGTGCAACCGAGAGCTCCTCCTGGGCCGGTTATGGCGCGCTGATTGTCGGTGGTACGGCAGCGGCCTATTGCTGGGTTCACGGGGATGGCGACGAAGACGGCGATGGTGTGCCGGATAACCGCGACAAGTGCCCGGGCACGCCTCGAGGCGTGAAAGTCGATGCCGATGGTTGCCCACCACCAGCACCAGCACCAGTGGTCGAAGAGGTCGTGGTGGTCAAGGAAGAAACGATTGTCATCCGCGATGTTCACTTCCAGTTCGACAAAGCGACACTTACTGCGTCTGACAAGCAGGTGCTCGACAAGATCGCCACTCGCTTGAAAGCGGAAGCCCCAACCGCACGGATGACCGTTACCGGTCATACTGACAGCGTGGGCAGCGATAGCTACAACCAGAAACTGTCGGACAAACGCGCCCACTCGGTGGTTGAGTACCTCATCCAGCAAGGCGTGCCGCGGAGCAACTTCGTGTCTGTTTCCGGTGCCGGTGAAAGCCAGCCGGTTGCCGATAACAAAACCGCCGACGGCCGTGCACAGAACCGTCGCACGGAAATCAAAATCCAGCGCTAAGTCCCTCGCATCCGCGGCTTGTGCAGTCGCGGATGCCGGTCTTTACTCCTGTGTAACCGGCATTGACCGGTGACACAGGAGCTTCTCAAAATGACCCAATTCACACGGACCGTCTTGCCGGTTCTGCTACTTGGCAGCCTGTTGACCGGTTGCGCCACTCACAGTGATGGCACTGCTCCCCTCAATCAACGTACCTGGCCGATTTGCAGCGTCATTGGCGGACTGGTCGGCGGAGGCCTTGGCGCTGTCGAAAGTGGCGGATGGGCGGCCGGTGGAGCGGCGCTCGGTATTTTGACCGGTGGTTTGATTTGCTATGCCCAGGATGGCGACGAAGACGGCGATGGCGTTTTCGACCGCCGTGATCGCTGCCCTGATACACCGGCCAACACCCCTGTCGATCATCGCGGTTGCCCGCTGCCCCAGTACCCGGTCAGTGTGAAGCCTGCCGAACCGGCGCAATCGGAGGTCATTACCCTGAGTGATGCCGGTGATGTGCTGTTCGCTTTTAACCAGTCCGAGCTGACACCCACCGCGAAGAGTCAGTTGGACTCGATCATGGGCAAGCTGGAAGACGCCGATGTGGTCAGCATCAAGGTGGTTGGCTTCACCGACAGCGTCGGATCGGATGCCTATAACCAGGCACTCTCGCAGCGGCGCGCCAGCAGTGTCGCCGAATACCTGCTAAGCCAGGGCGTGGCGCCGAACAAACTCACCAGCGAAGGCAAAGGCGAAAGCCAGCCTGTGGCCGATAACGAAACCGATGAAGGCCGCGCGAAAAACCGTCGCGTGGAGCTGCACATCAATCGCTGAACCTCGAAATAGAGCTGTCGGGTGACTTTTCAGGTCGTCCCGACAGCCAGTCGGCGATCTTCATGAAGAATTTTTGGTTGCCCTCTGGCTTATCCCGCGTGGAAGCCGTTACTGTGCGTGCAAATAATAATTCTGTTCGGGGGAGCGTATGAAGGTGTTCTGGGGGCTGGGGAAGCTGTTGACCCTGCTGTTCTGGTCGGTGGTGCTGGTCAATCTGCTCACGCCGTTCATCCATCCGCTGCACCTGCTGGTCAACCTGGCCGGCAGCCTGCTGGCAGGGCTCCACCTGCTGGAGATTGTCTTCTGCTTCCGCAGCCTCAGGGGGCGCGCCCATCCCTGGCGTGATCGCTTGAACATCCTCTTTTTCGGCGTTTTCCACCTGCAAACCATTCCCGCTCCGACTGCACCGAAGGCTTCCCATGCGTAAACTCTGTCTGCTCGCCGTACTCATCAGTCCACTGGCCTGCGCACAGGTGGTGAGTGTTGAAACCAACTCGCTGATGCGCTTGCCCAACACCGCCAGCACCTTGCAGCTGGATCGCCTGGAAGTGGCTGATTACGGCACATTGCTCATCCCGTCGAATGTAACCGAGGTCACCGTCGGCGAATTGCACCTGGGCCGTGATGCGCGGATCGCTATCGTGCCCAGCGAACAGGCGTTGGAGCTGAAAGTCAGTCGTGCCGAGTTGGCCGAGGGCAGCCAGATCACCGCTCGCGGCGCCCCCGGCACTTACCAGAAGGCGGCCCGCTCCGGGCGTAATCTGAATTTGCAGATCAAGGCACTGAAGGCGCCGCAATTGTTGGTGGATGCTCGCGGTGGTGCGGGAGCGCCGGGATTCGTCGGCCTCGACGGGGCCAATGGCCAGCCTCCAGGCTGCACCTGGGGGCAGGCGGGGCGCGGTGCCGATGGCAGCGATGGCAGTAATGGCCAGCCCGGGGCACCGGGGGCGTTGGTCAAGCTGGCAGTGCCGCGCGAATACCCCGCCGAACAAATCAAGGTTCAGGTCGCTGGCGGAGCCGGTGGCTTGGCTGGCCCCGGCGGCAAGCCGGGAGCGGGCGGTAAGGCCAAGGGTTGCTTCATCTACAAGGCCGATGGCGGCAAAAGCGGCAAACCTGGCGCCGATGGCCAGCCGGGGCCTGCGGGGGCGGCGGGCTCGGTGACGGTTCAGCGGTTGTAAGCAATTTCTGAAGTGTGTGTCGTCTGATCGATGGTCTTCGCGAGCAAGCTCGCTCCCACAGGATTGCTCCGTACCTGTGGGAGCGAGCTTGCTCGCGATGCTTTTAGAACATCGGCCGCGCCGCAGCAATCGCCACCAGCACCAGCCCGACAATCAGATTGATCCCCACCAGGCGCCGAATCTTCCCGAGCACCGCAGCCCCCGCCGGCCAATCCTGGGCAATGACCGCCGTACGCAACTCAGGCAGCATCAGCGCCTGAATCCGGATGAACAGCGCCGTCATCACCACATACAAGCCCATCATCACCTGCACATAGCGCGGAGCGGTTTCAAATCCGTTGAAGTGCATATGCAGCATGCCCACACCGCTGACGGGCAGCAGTAAGACCGCGACCCAGACCCAGCGGAAAAAACCTTGAAACACTTCTACCCACAATTTCAGTCGGGCAGGGCCCTCCAGTGCGTTCACAGCCGCAGGGCGCAAGACCATCCAGGCGAAAAACATGCCGCCGACCCACACCAGTGCGGCGAGGACATGCAGGCTATAAACAAGGCTAAAAGCGGTCATTGGGGTACTCCGTTCTGCGCGGGATTAATTAGCGGGGTATGATAGCCGTCGTTCCGAACCACTGAAAATTTATCCAGCGTTTTTTGCGCCCGACAATCCATGATCAGCACTGAACTCAAAACCACGATCCAGGGCGCCTATTCGCGTTTTCTCGAAGCCAAGAGCCTCAAGCCGCGCTACGGCCAACGCCTGATGATTGCCGAAGTGGCCAAGGTCCTCGGGGATATCGACACCGACGACGAAGGCCGGCGTAGCGGCGAGCCCGCGATTGTCGCGGTGGAAGCCGGCACCGGTACCGGCAAGACCGTCGCTTACAGCCTGGCCGCCATCCCGACGGCGAAAGCGGCCGGCAAGCGCCTGGTGATCGCCACGGCCACCGTCGCCCTGCAAGAGCAGATCGTCTACAAGGATTTGCCTGATCTGATGCGCAACAGCGGGCTGAATTTCAGTTTCGCGCTGGCCAAGGGGCGCGGGCGCTATATGTGCCTGTCCAAGCTCGACATGTTGCTCCAGGAAGGCCACGCGCAAACCGCCACGGCGCAATTGTTCGAAGAAGAAGGCTTCAAGATCGAGGTCGATGAGGCCAGTCAGAAGCTGTTTACCAGCATGATCGAAAAACTCGCCGGCAATAAATGGGACGGCGATCGCGACAGCTGGTCCACCGCACTGGAAGACGCCGACTGGGCGCGCCTGACCACCGATCACAGCCAGTGCACCAACCGTCATTGCCCGAACTTCGGCCAGTGCGCCTTCTATAAGGCCCGCGAAGGCATGGGCAAGGTCGATGTGATTGTCACCAACCACGACATGGTCCTGGCCGACCTGGCCCTGGGCGGTGGCGCGGTGCTGCCCGACCCGCGAGACACCATTTACGTATTCGACGAAGGCCATCACCTGCCGGACAAGGCCATCGGCCACTTCGCCCACTACACGCGCCTGCGCTCGACCGCCGACTGGCTGGAAACCACCGCCAAGAATCTCACCAAGTTGCTCGCCCAACACCCGTTGCCCGGTGATCTGGGCAAGTTGATCGAACAGGTGCCGGAGCTGGCGCGGGAGATCAAGACCCAGCAGCAGTTTATGTTCACCGCCTGCGAGCAAGTCGCCGATTTCAAACCCGGCGAAGACGTTGAAGGCCGTGAACGACCGCGTCACCGTTTCGTCGGCGGGGTGATTCCCGAACACATGCGCGAAATGGGCATCGAGCTGAAAAAAGGCTTCGCCCGCCTGACCGACCTGTTCACCCGCCTGACCGATTTGCTCAAGGAAGGCATGGACGGCGAAGTCAACATCGGTATCGCCAGCAACCAGGCTGAAGAGTGGTATCCACTGTTCGGCAGCCTGTTGTCCCGTTCTTCGGGCAACTGGGAGTTGTGGACCGCCTTCACCGTTGAAGACCCGGAAGACAACCCACCGATGGCCCGCTGGCTGACCCTGGCCGAAAGCGGCTCGCTGTTCGACATCGAAGTCAACGCCAGCCCGATCCTCGCGGCGGAAATGCTGCGACGCAACCTGTGGAACGTGGCCTACGGTGCGCTCGTGACCTCGGCTACCTTGACCGCCCTCGGCACCTTCGATCGCTTTCGCATGCGCGCCGGCCTACCGAAGAAAGCCGTGACTGCCGTGGTGCCCAGCCCGTTTCATCACGCCGATGCCGGCGTGCTGCGGGTGCCGAATCTGAATGCCGACCCCCGTGATGCGGCGGCGCACACCGCCGCGATCATTCGCGATTTGCCTGATCTGGTCGAAGGTTCCCGCGGCACCCTGGTGCTGTTTTCCTCTCGCAAGCAGATGCAGGACGTGTTCGACGGCCTGGACCGCGACTGGCGCAAGCAAGTGTTCATTCAAGGCAACCTGTCGAAGCAGGAAACCCTGAACAAGCACAAGGCGCGGGTGGATGGCGGGGACTCCAGCGTGTTGTTCGGCCTGGCGAGTTTTGCCGAGGGGGTCGACTTGCCCGGCGCCTATTGCGAGCACGTGGTGATCGCCAAAATTCCGTTCTCGGTGCCGGATGACCCGGTCGAGGCGGCGTTGGCCGAATGGATCGAAGCCCGTGGCGGCAATCCGTTCATGGAAATCTCCGTACCGGACGCCTCGCTGAAACTGGTCCAGGCCTGCGGTCGCCTGCTGCGCACCGAGGAAGATCGCGGCACCATCACCCTGCTTGACCGGCGTCTGGTCACCCAGCGCTATGGCAAGGCGATCCTCAATGCGTTGCCGCCATTTCGTCGCGAAATTTCCTGAGACATCGGTGGGCAAATCTGCCCATCGTGTTGTCTATCTCTCTGCCATTGCTTTTCCACTGGCCCATCCGGGTCGTTAGGGAGAATTCCGTTCTCATGATTCGCCGTTCGCTGCGCCAATCGTTACCTGCCGTTTTTGCCCTGTTGTTCGCATCGCCCTTGCTGGCGGCACCCGCCACCCAGCAGACGCTGTTCAACTTTGTGCGCCCCGCCGATGTGGTCCAGGTGACCACTCAGGACGCCAACCTGCCGCAATCCAACGCCGAGCAAACCGCCGAAGGTGAAGTGCTGCGGCGGGTGACGTTCAACCCGGTCGCTCGCCCGACCTTGCGGTTGACCCCGCAGACGGGGGGCTGGGACTGGTCGCAGTCGGGTTTCATGAGCCTGCGGGTGCAGAACGCCATGAATTGGGCGCTGACCCTGTACGTGACCATCCAGAGCAACGATGGCAAGACGCTGGTCAGCCGTGTCGATCTGCCGGCCGGCCCGGCGCAGACCCTGTTGGTGCCGTTGCAGCCGACATCGCCGTTGAGCCTGGGCATGAAGGCTGGGCCGCCCATGCCGATGACGGTCGACGGTCAGCGCATCCTGCTGGCCAGCAGCGCTGGTGAGCTGGATCGTGGCCAAGTGGTGGCGGTGAGTGTGTCGATGGACCAGCCGAAAGTGGCCCAGAGCATTCTTGTGGAGCGCTTCGGTGTGCAGGACGCCGAGGCCGTGACCCAGACCGTGTATGGCGCCTTGGTGGATGCCTACGGTCAATCGACCCGGGCCAAATGGCCGGAAAAGGTCAGCAGCGATGAGCAACTCAAAGGCGCCGCGGCCAAGGAACAGCAACAACTGAAAACCTGGCTGGCGGAACGTGAGAAGTCGCCCCTGGACAAATTCGGAGGTTGGACCAACGGTCCGGCCTTCAAGGCCAGCGGTTTCTTCCGCACGGAGAAACGCGACGGTCGCTGGTACCTGGTGACCCCGGAAGGGCATCCGTTCTATTCGCTGGGGGTCAACACGGTTACCCCGGACGTCAATCAGACTTATATCGCCGGTCGTGAATGGATGTTCCAGTCCCTGCCCAAGGCCGGTGAGCCCCTGGCCAGTCACTTCGGTGAAGGTGACACCCGTGGCGGCAACGGCGTTGATCAGGGCCGGGGCTTCAACGTCGGGCGCTGGTACGACTTTTATGGTGCCAATTTACAGCGCCTGTATGGCGACCCTTGTGCTCTGGGCAGCGATACCAAGGCCGGCGTCGCCGCAGCGGCCAAGGCTGATGCGGCAGAGGCCACGGCGGAGAAGGCCGCCGAGCCACCGGTTGTTCCTTCGACGGCCGAATCCGGGATTGCCGAAGCGGCCAAGACCGACGCCGCAGACGCGACAGTCGCGAACGCGGCCGAGCAAAAACCTGCCGAGCCCTGCAAAGCGACCTTCGATGAAAAGCGCTGGGCCGGTCATACCCTCGACCGTCTGCAAGCCTGGGGCTTCAACACCATTGGCAACTGGAGTGCGCCGGCACTGGGCAACGCCGATCGTGTGCCATACACCTTGCCGCTATCGATCGTCGGCGATTACGCGAGCATCAGCACGGGAACGGACTGGTGGGGCGGTATGCCCGATCCGTTCGACCCGCGTTTCGCCATGGCCACCGAGCGCGCCGTGGCCATCGCCGCTCGCGATCACCGCGACGATCCTTGGCTGATCGGCTTCTACGCCGACAATGAACTGGCCTGGGCCGGCCCCGGCGACGATCCGAAGGCCCGCTACGCCCTGGCCTACGGTACGTTGAAAATGACCACCGACGTGCCGGCCAAACGCGCGTTTCTCAAGCAGCTGCGCGATAAATACCGCAACCAGGAAGGCCTGTCGAAAGCCTGGGGCATTGATTTGCCGGCATGGGAACTGATGGAAGACCCCGGTTTCGAGCCGCCGCTGCCAAGCGCCGACCATCCGGAAATCGAGGCCGACTTCAAATACTTCCAGAAGGTCTTCGCCGACACCTACTTCAAGACGATCTCTGATTCGCTCAAATGGCACGCACCGAACCAGATGCTGCTCGGTGGCCGCTTTGCCATCAGCACGCCAGAAGCCGTGGAGTCCTGCGCTCAATACTGCGATGTGCTGAGCTTCAACATGTACACCCTGAAACCCCAGGACGGTTATGACTTCGCGCAACTGAACAGCCTCGACAAGCCAGTGCTGATTACCGAATTCAACTTCGGTTCGACGGACCGTGGCCCGTTCTGGGGCGGCGTAACGCAACTGGCGAAGGAAGAGGACCGGGGCCCGGCCTACGCGAACTTCCTCAAGCAAGCGCTGAGCGAGCCGTCGATCGTCGGTGTGCACTGGTTCCAATACCTCGACCAACCCGTGACCGGGCGTCTGTTGGATGGCGAAAACGGTCATTTCGGTCTGGTGGGGATTACCGACCTGCCATTTCAGGGCTTTGTCGACAGCGTGCGCAAGAGCAACCTGGCGGCCGTCGATCAATTAGGCAAAGAGGCTGAAAAGGCGGGCGCCGAGGCCGATAAACAGAAACACGACGCCGAAGGCGGACGCAAGGCCGAGGCCGGTAAAGGGCCGGGCAAGGCTGCCGGCGGGCATTCTGGCAAGGGGCACTGAGTCCTGACACACCGTGTCATCGTTCATCGCGAGCAGGCTCGCCCCACATTGGATCTCAATCGTTTCATAGGTCCCTGTGGGAGCGAGCAGGCTCGCGATGGCGTCTGTAAGGACGCCGGAAAAATCTGATCACTTCCAGGGGCGATTGACCGCCCGGCCCGACCCTGTTCCCAAATCCCTCAAGGGCTGGAACAATGCGGGCCACTTTGTAGAACGCTTGTCCGGGGGAGTTGCGGGTGCAGATTCAGGGTTATTACGAGCTCAAGTTCGAAGCGGTACGCGAGGCCTTCGCGGCATTGTTCGACGATCCGCAGGAGCGTGGCGCAGCGCTGTGCATCCAGATCGGCGGCGAAACCGTCGTCGACCTCTGGGCCGGCACCAGCGACAAGGACGGCGCGCAAGCCTGGCACAGCGACACCATCGCCAACCTGTTTTCCTGCACTAAAACCTTTACTGCCGTCACTGCCCTGCAACTGGTCGCCGAAGGCAAGCTGCAACTGGATGCGCCGGTTGCGCGTTATTGGCCCGAGTTTGCCGCCGCCGGCAAAGCGTCCGTGACGTTGCGCCAACTGCTCTGCCACCAGGCCGGTCTGCCGGCGCTACGGGAATTGCTGGCACCCGAAGCCCTTTACGACTGGCAAACCATGGTCGACGCCCTGGCTGCTGAAACACCGTGGTGGACGCCGGGACAGGGGCATGGGTATGCGGCGATCACTTATGGCTGGCTGGTCGGTGAATTGTTGCGCCGTGCCGATGGGCGCGGGCCGGGTGAGTCCATCGTGGCGCGGGTCGCCAAGCCTTTGGGGCTGGATTTCCACGTCGGTCTGGCCGACGAAGAGTTTCATCGCGTGGCGCATATCGCCCGTGGCAAGGGCAATGTCGGCGATGCCGCTGCCCAGCGCCTTCTGCAAGTGACCATGCGCGAACCCACGGCCATGACCACCCGGGCGTTTACCAACCCGCCTTCGATCATGACCAGCACCAACAAGCCGGAATGGCGGCGCATGCAACAACCCGCTGCCAATGGTCACGGCAATGCCCGTAGCCTGGCCGGGTTCTATGCCGGTCTGCTCGATGGCAGCTTGCTGGAAGGCGAAATGCTCGACGAACTGACCCGCGAGCACAGCCTTGGCGAGGACAAGACATTACTGACCCGGACCCGTTTCGGTCTGGGGTGCATGCTCGATCAACCGGACGTGCCCAACGCGACGTTCGGCCTCGGCCCGCGAGCGTTCGGCCATCCGGGCGCGGGCGGTTCCATCGGTTTTGCTGACCCGGAGCACGATGTCGCCTTCGGTTTTGTGACAAATACACTGGGGCCGTACGTCTTGATGGATCCGCGCGCACAAAAGCTTGTGCGGGTACTGGCCACTTGTCTGTAAATCATGCCCAAGGGTTCCGGAGTTGGAACCCGAAAGCCTTTTCAGTTTCGAATCATCTGTTTATGCGGGCCAACCCGGCCTGATTTTTATGACTTCATTTTTGTGGATATCCAATGTCATCCAAACCAACTCTCGCTTTGGCACTGTGCTTCGCTATAACCGGTTGTGCACAGACTCCTAAAAATGATGCAGACGGCGGTAGCTGGTGGCCGTTCGGTTCCTCCGACAAAGTCGCAGCCAAAGAGCCTGCTCCGGCGCCCCTGAAGCCTGCCGTCAGCGCTCCGGTGGCCAAGACTGAAAGCAGCAGCCATTGGTACTGGCCGTTTGGTTCCGATGACAGCAGTGACAAATCTGCAGCCAAACCGGAAGTAAAACCTGAAGCCAAGCCTGTCGCTGTGGCCAAGGCTGACGCCGATTCCGGTGGCAAGTGGTGGTGGCCGTTCGGTGGCAAGGACCAGAGCACCGCCAAAGTCGTGCCGATGCCGGACCCGAAAGTGACCCAGGCCTGGCTCGATGACTACGAACCGCGCCTGCGCGAAGCGATCAAGGGCAGTAACCTGCAACTCGAACGTCGTGAAAACGTGCTGGTGGTGACAGCGCCGGTCGAAGGCTCGTTCAACCCGGATCGCCCGGCGATGCTGCTGCCAGTGACCCTTGGCCCTTTCACCCGCGTGGCGAAAATCCTTGAAGTCGATTCGAAGACTGCCGTACTGGTGCTAGGCCACAGTGACACCTCGGGTGCCGCACCGGCCAACGTGAAGTTGAGTCAGGAGCGTGCACAGGCCGTGGCTGCGATCTTCCGTCTCAGTGGTCTGCAGCGTGATCGCCTGATGCTGCGTGGCATGGGTGGTGAAGCCCCGCGTGCCGCCAATGACAGCGTTGAAGGTCGCGCCTTGAACCGTCGTGTAGAGCTGCTGGTCACTCCGCAGAACACCATGGTTGCACTGCTGAGCAAGTACAACATGCCGGCCCCGGCGCCAGTGACGATGGTTGCGGCGCAAGACGTCAAGCCAGTTGCCAAGCCAGTGACCCCGGCACCTGCGGCCAAGAAAGCTGCGGTTCCAGCGACGAAAAAAGCGCCGGCCAAGAAAGCCGCCGCCAAGAAGACGCCAGCTAAAACAGCGACTCCAGCGAAAAAGACTGCACCGGCCAAAGCCGCTGCCGACACGAAAAAAGTCGCTGACGCCGATACCACAAAGAAGTGATTCGTTAACCAAAAGGAAAACGCCATGACCAAGGCTCTGGCTGATATGCGCCGCGACTACACCCGTGATGGCCTGACCGAGGCGCAAGCTCCGGCCGAGCCGTTTGCGCTGTTCCACCAGTGGTTCGCTGATGCGGTGAAAACCGAACAGGCACCGGTGGAGGCAAACGCCATGACCTTGGCCACTGTCGATCAGGACGGCCGACCGCATTGCCGTATCCTGTTGCTCAAGGGCCTGGACGCCCAGGGCTTCACCTTCTTCACCAATTACGACAGTGCAAAGGGTCAGCACCTGGCCGAGAACCCATTCGCGGCCATGACTTTTTTCTGGCCAACCCTGGAGCGTCAGGTGCGCATCGAGGGGCGGGTGGAGAAGGTCACGCCTGAAGAGTCCGACGCTTACTATCAGGTTCGCCCATTGGGCAGCCGCCTCGGTGCCTGGGCGTCGCCCCAAAGCCGGGTGATTGCCGATCGCGCGGAGCTGGAAGCGCTGCTCAAAGATACCGAGCAACGATTCAGCGACACCCAGCCGCATTGCCCGGAACATTGGGGCGGTTACCGTCTGGTGCCGCAGCGCATCGAGTTCTGGCAAGGCCGCCCAAGCCGCCTGCACGACCGCCTCAACTATCGCCTGCAGGGTGCCGACTGGCTTCTTGAGCGTCTGGCACCTTAAGCGCCTACTGGTCGGGATAGCCTGCCGCAGCGGCCTCCAGCCATTGCGGCAGGTCTCGGCGTTTGATCTTTTGCGCGTGAGCGCTCGCCAGTTGCTGGAGCATGAACGCCTTTTTCCGTTCGTCCTTGCCAGCCAGTGCCAGCGCCAGATCGCGGTCCATCCAGCGTTTGATCCTTACGTACAGCCACCAGTGGAAATACAGACCGGCAACCGTAGTGACGACAATGATAAAGTAATCCATGAAAATCCTGGTTCAGTCGCGCAGATCGAGAAATTTGCCACTACCGTGTGATTAATTCGTGAGAATGCCTGTACAAGGCCTGAATCAGAACATTTTTATCCGGGCGATGCCGTGACAGGCGTCAAGCTGCGGAGTTAAATGATTACCCGTCCTTTGGAGTTGATGCTATGCGTAAGTCTGTTCTGCTGGTTGCTTCCTTTTCCACGATGGCGATGTTGCTCACCGGCTGCCAATCGAGCCTGACCGGTGACTCCTACTCCCGTGACGAAGCACGTCGCGTGCAGACCGTCCGCATGGGCACCATCGAATCCCTGCGTCCGGTGAAAATCGAAGGCACCAAGACCCCAATCGGCGGCCTCGCCGGTGCAGCTGTCGGCGGCGTTGGCGGCAGCGCCATCGGTGGCGGCAAGGGCAGCATCGTCGCTGCAGTCATCGGCGCAGTCGCCGGCGGCCTGGTGGGTTCGGCAGCCGAAGAAGGCCTGACGCGTACCCAGGGTGTCGAGATCACCGTGCGCGAAGACGACGGCAGCATGCGCGCCTACGTCCAGGAAGTTCAGCCAAACGAAGTGTTCCGTGTGGGTGAGCGTGTTCGCATTTCCACCGTTGGCGGGACCAGCCGCGTTTCGCACTAAGCCGGAATAAGGTCAAAAGAAAACCCCGATCAGGTGAGCTGGTCGGGGTTTTTTGTTGCGCAAGCAATTACGGATGACACTTGGCCGGGACAGGTTGTGGCTTCAGGGCCACGCTTTGACGGCCTGGAAAGTGGCCTCTGATGTTCAGGAAGGCAACGTAGCGTGCTTGCGACTCGCCATGGCCGTCACCGCATAACCGATCAACGCCGCCAATATCGAACCGGTCAAAATCCCCATTCGATCCATGCCCGCATAGTCGCTGGCGCCCGGTTCGAAGGCCAGGGAGCCGACGAACAGGCTCATGGTGAAACCGATGCCACAGAGAATTGCCACACCCAGCACCTGACCCCAATTGGCGCCCTGGGGCAGGGCGGCGATGCCTGTTTTCACTGCCAGCCAGGTCAAGCCGAACACACCGAGGGTTTTGCCGAGCAGCAGGCCGACCGCAATGCCCATCGGCACGTCGTGGGTGAAGCTGTCGACGGTGACGCCGCTCAGGGACAGGCCGGCGTTGGCAAAGGCGAACAGCGGCAGGATGCCGTACGCTACCCACGGATGCAGCGCGTGCTCCAGGGTCAGCAGCGGCGAGGGTTCGGCATTTTTCGTGCGCAGTGGGATGCAGAACGCCAGAGTCACGCCGGCCAGCGTGGCGTGCACGCCGCTCTTGAGCACACAGACCCAAAGGATCAGGCCGATGATCATGTACGGCCCGAGCTTGACCACGCCGAGTCGGTTCATCGCGATCAACGCCGCAATACAGGCGGCGGCCAGTGCCAGGGACAGGGTCGACAGCGCACCGGAGTAGAAAATGGCAATGATGATGATCGCGCCGAGGTCGTCGATGATCGCCAGGGTCATGAGGAACAGTTTCAACGAGACCGGGACGCGTTTGCCCAGCAGTGCCAGTACGCCCAGCGCGAAGGCGATATCGGTGGCGGTCGGGATCGCCCAGCCGTTCAAGGCCGGTGGATTGTCACGGTTGAGGAACCAGTAGATCAGCGCCGGCACCACCATGCCGCCAATGGCGGCCGCGCCGGGCAGGACGATCTGTGAGGGTTTGGACAATTGCCCGTCGAGTACTTCGCGCTTCACTTCCAGACCGATCAGCAGGAAGAACAGCGCCATCAGGCCGTCATTGATCCAAAGCAGCAGCGGCTTGGCGATTTTCAAGGCGCCGACCTGGGCAACCACGGGGGTGTCCAGCAGGCCGTTGTACAGCCACGACAGCGGGGAGTTGTTGATGACTAAAGCGAGGACAGCCGCAGCGATCAGTAACAGACCGCTGGCAGCTTCCAACTGAAAGAAACGCGTGAAAGTGCTACGCAGAGGCAAGGTCGCTCTCCATCGGTGAATTCAAAAGGTGGGACACCCTAACCCGTACGGTTAGTTGTTAAAACAAAAGTTATATTCTTTTTTGTTATATGTCGTTACAACGCGATTGTCCCGCAAGAACTTGAGCCTAGCAGTTGCCGGGCGTATTGAAGCTCAGCTGTACCTGTGCGTGATGTAGGATTTTTCCTAAGCTGATGGCTGAGGCTTGTGACATGGCCGACTCCTGCCCGATTCCACGAGAAAACCACCATGAGCGACAACCGACAGTGGGCCCGCGAAGCCATCCGGATCATTGAAGCCGACTTCCAGCGCAGCGCCGACACCCACCTGATCCCTTTGCCGCTGCCGGGGTTTCCGGGCATCGAGTTGTACTTCAAGGACGAATCCAGTCATCCCACTGGCAGCCTCAAACACCGCTTGGCTCGTTCTCTGTTTCTCTATGCGTTGTGTAATGGCTGGCTCAAGCCCGGCGCGCCGGTGATCGAGGCGTCCAGCGGCTCGACGGCGATTTCCGAGGCATACTTCGCCCGCATGCTGGGTTTGCCGTTCATTGCGGTGATGCCGGCGACCACCTCCAGGGAAAAAATCGCACAGATCGCGTTCTACGGTGGCCAGAGCCATCTGGTGGATGATCCGACGCAGATCTATGCCGAGTCCGAACGCCTGGCCCGTGAGCACGATGGGCACTTCATCGATCAGTTCACTTACGCCGAGCGCGCCACCGACTGGCGGGCGAACAACAACATCGCCGAGTCGATTTTCCAGCAGATGCGTTTCGAGCAGCACCCGGAGCCGAGCTGGCTGATTTCCAGCCCCGGCACCGGTGGCACCACGGCGACCCTGGGGCGTTACGTGCGTTATCGTCAGCATTGCACCCGCGTGCTGTGTGCCGATGCCGAGCGCTCGGTGTTTTTCGATTACTACCAAAGCGGCGATGCCAGCCTGAGTCTTGACCATGGCTCGCGGATAGAAGGAATTGGCCGGCCACGGGTGGAGGCGTCGTTCCTGCCCAAGGTGATCGATGCGATGGTCAAGGTTCCGGATGCGCTGTCGCTGGCCGCCATGCATTACCTGGCCGAGCGTTTGGGGCGTCATGTGGGCGGATCGAGCGGGACCAACCTGATTGGCGCCTTGATGGCAGCGCAGCAGATGACGGTGGCGGGGGAGGCGGGGTCAATCGTGGCGATATTGTGTGATGGCGGCGAACGCTACGCCACGACTTACTACAATCAAGCCTGGCTCAAGGCCCAGGGGTATGAGCTGACCGGTTTGATCGCGGCGGTTGCGGCGACGGTCGAGCGGGGTGAGCCGTTGCCGGCCAGCATTCTGCGCGCCAATATCTGAGGTCTTTCAAATATCCCAAGCACCCTGTGGGAGCGAGCTCCCACAGGGTGTTGTTCTAGGCTTGCAGGCCGAGAATATCCCGCGCCACGGCTTCGGCGATGCGAATGCCATCGACACCCGCCGACAGAATCCCCCCCGCATACCCTGCACCTTCACCGGCCGGGAACAAGCCCTTCACGTTCAGGCTCTGCATCGACTCGTTACGGGTAATGCGTAGCGGCGACGAAGTACGGGTTTCGATCCCGGTCAACACCGCGTCATGCAGCGAGTAACCACGGATCTGCTTCTCGAACGCCGGCAAGGCTTCGCGAATCGCTTCGATGGCGAATTCCGGCAGGGCCAGGGCCAGGTCGCCCAAGGCAACGCCCGGCTTGTAGGACGGCTCGACAGTGCCCAGCGCGGTGGACGGCTTGCCGGCAATGAAGTCGCCGACCAGTTGCGCCGGGGCCTCGTAGTTGCTGCCGCCCAGCACAAAAGCGTGGGACTCCAGGCGTTCCTGCAACTCGATACCCGCCAGCGGGCCGCCCGGATAATCAACTTCCGGGGTGATGCCTACGACGATCCCGGAGTTGGCGTTGCGCTCGTTGCGCGAGTATTGGCTCATGCCGTTGGTGACGACGCGATTCGGCTCAGATGTCGCCGCCACTACCGTTCCGCCTGGGCACATGCAGAAGCTGTAGACCGAGCGGCCGTTCTTGGCGTGGTGCACCAGTTTGTAATCGGCGGCGCCGAGTTTCGGGTGGCCGGCGTACTTGCCAAGGCGTGCGCGATCGATCAGCGATTGCGGGTGCTCGATACGGAAGCCCACCGAGAACGGTTTGGCTTCCATGAACACGCCGCGGCCGTGCAGCATGCGGAAGGTGTCGCGGGCACTGTGGCCGAGGGCCAGAATCACGTGCCTGGAGTGGATTTGCTCGCCACCATTGAGTTCGACGCCAACCAGTTGGCCGTCGTCGATCAGCACGTCGGTGACCCGTTGCTGGAAGCGTACTTCGCCACCTAGGGCGCGAATCTGCTCACGCATGTTTTCCACAACGCCTGTCAGACGGAACGTACCGATGTGCGGTTTGCTGACGTAGAGGATTTCTTCCGGTGCACCGGCCTTGACGAATTCGTGCAGGACCTTGCGACCGAGGAATTTCGGGTCCTTGATCTGGCTGTAGAGCTTGCCGTCGGAGAACGTTCCCGCACCGCCTTCACCGAACTGCACGTTGGATTCGGGGTTGAGCACGTTTTTACGCCACAGGCCCCAGGTGTCCTTGGTGCGCTGGCGCACTTCGGTACCGCGTTCGAGGATGATCGGCTTGAAACCCATCTGTGCCAGCAGCAGCCCGGCAAAAATCCCGCAGGGGCCGAAGCCGACGACGATCGGGCGTGCGCTCAGATCAGCCGGCGCCTGGCCGACCATTTTGTAACTGACATCCGGTGCCACGTTGACGTTACGGTCATCGGCGAACTTGTGCAGAACCGAGGCTTCATCGCGCAACGTGAGGTCGATGGTGTAGATGAAGCACAGCTCGGAAGATTTTTTGCGCGCATCGTAGCTGCGCTTGAACAAGGTGAAGTCGAGCAGGTCATCGCTGGCGATGCCCAGGCGCTGCACAATGGCAGGGCGCAGGTCTTCATCGGGATGGTCGATCGGCAACTTGAGTTCGGTGATTCGTAACATGACGGGATCCGGTTCGCGGGGCGCACAACTGCGCCAGGGCGTTTGAAGCGGGCGATTATAAGCCTCAAACGCCCGGTCCCGTGAGGCAAAAACGATCAGTCGTTGCGCGATCCGCCGAAATACCCGCAACCACGTTGAACCTGCCCGTCGATGCGCAACTCGGCACTCATGTGCTGAATACTGCCGGTGCTGGCGTCGACGCAGCGTTGTGGCGCGACCCACAGTTCGATGTGCTGATTGTTGGCTTCGGTGCTGAGATTGAAGCGGCCATCGCCCAGTTGTTCTTCTACGTAGGGGACGGCGAGGGGAGGCTGGCCTGCACGGCCGATGACCATGCCCTTGCCGCTGACGTTGACGTTCCACTCCGGAGAATGGCCGGCCGCGCGCAGGATCAGCCGTTTGAAGTTGGGGTCGTCACAGGCGTTGCCCGAACGCTCGACGCGGTACAGCGTTTCCAGGTCGAACTGACCGTCGCCGCTGCCGGGAACGATTCGCCCGCGCACGTCGGCGAACAGCTTGCCCTGGGCGTCGGCCAGGCTGGCAGCCTGTTGCAGGACGCTGGTGCCGCCCGTGTCGTTGACTACATAACGACGCTGTTCGCCGCAAGGCTGGAACAACAGCTTGCCATCGGCTGCGCTCAACTGGCCCTGCAGGCGGGTCTGGCCGACATGGGAGGCGCTTTCACGCGAGCCATCGAGTAACTGGCACGCGGCGAACAGCGGAAGCAAGGCAACGAGGACGAGGGAACGGGCAACACGCATCTTGGGGTCTCCTGACAAGTGCCGCCACGTTACTCAGCCTGACCGTTCATCACAAGGCTTTAGCCCACGTGAATGGTCTGGCCTGTCTGCAGGCCTTCCACGCTTTTCGCGTAGGCCAGTGCGACATCCGCCGCAGGAACCGGTTTGAAGCCACGGAAGTACGGCGCGTATTTGCCCATGGCTTCGACGAGCACGTTCGGGCTGATCGAATTCACTCGCAGGCCGCGTGGCAGTTCGATGGCGGCGGCGCGGACGAAACTGTCCAGTGCACCGTTGACCAGCGCTGCCGACGCGCCGCTACGTATCGGGTCGTGGCTGAGCACGCCAGTGGTGAAGGTGAACGAGGCGCCGTCATTGGCGTACTCGCGACCGATCAACAGCAGATTGACCTGACCCATCAGTTTGTCTTTGAGGCCGAGGGCGAAACTCTCTTCCGTCATATCGGCCAGCGGTGCGAAGGTCACGTTACCGGCGGCGCAGATCAGCGCGTCGAATTTTCCGGTCTGCTCGAACAGTTTGCGAATCGACGCGCTGTCGCTGATGTCCACCTGAAAATCACCGCTCTTGCGGCCGATACGAACGATCTCATGGCGTTGAGACAGTTCCTTGTCGACCGCTGAACCGATGGTGCCGCCTGCGCCGATCAAAAGAATTTTCATGGTGCTGATCCTCGATTGGGTTGAATGAGACCTCAGTTTAGAGTGGTTTTTTACGTTGATAAGCGCGCTAATAGGCAACCTTTGGTTTTCAAATGGAAACAATCCATGAGTGAAATGGATGATCTCGCGGCGTTCGCGGTACTGGTCGAGGCGGGGAGCTTTACTTTGGCGGCGCAACAATTGGGTTGCAGCAAGGGGCAATTGTCCAAGCGTATCAGTCAGCTGGAAGCGCAGTTTTCCGTGGTCTTGCTGCAGCGCACTACACGGCGCTTGAGCCTGACGGCTGCGGGCGCTGCCTTGCTGCCGCAGGCGCAGGCGCTGGTGGTGCAGGTCGAGCGGGCGCGTCAGGCATTGGCGCGACTGAAGGACGACATGGCCGGGCCGGTGCGCATGACGGTTCCGGTTTCCCTCGGGGAAACCTTCTTCGACGGTCTGTTGCTGGAGTTCTCCAGCCAGTACCCAGAAGTGCAGATCGAGTTGGACCTGAGCAATAACTATCGCGATTTATCTCGTGATGGCTATGACCTCGCGGTTCGCTCGGAGGTGGCTAACGATCAGCGTCTGGTGGCACGCCCGCTGTTGGCGTGGCACGAGATGACCTGCGCCAGCCCTGCGTATCTCGAACAATATGGCGAGCCGCTGACGCCTCAGGCATTGGCCGATCATCGTTGCCTGCTCAACAGCCACTACAGCGGTCGCGAAGAATGGCTGTATCACCAGCAACACGAATTGTTGCGGGTACGTGTGTCCGGGCCGTTTGCCAGCAACCATTACAACTTGTTGAAGAAGGCCGCCCTGGCCGGGGCGGGTATCGCGCGTTTGCCGTCCTACTTGCTGCCGGCGGAATTGGCTGACGGACGTTTGCGCTGGCTCCTGCGCGATTACCAGACCCGGAGCATGCCGATGTACCTGGTGCATCCGTATCAGGGTGGGCTGCCCAAGCGTACGCAAGTGTTGTCGGATTATCTGATTGGCTGGTTCAAACGCAGTGGGGAGGCGTTGGATCGACTGTAGGCGCGAGCTTGTTTCGGGCGGTGTTCCGACGATGGTCGTCAACCATGACGAGGAATGTTTCGATGAGCGCTGCACTCTCAGGTTCTTCGCGAGCAAGCTCGCTCCTACAGTGGATCTTCATGGTTCTAGAGGTTGGCAGGCATAAAAAAACGGCCCGCAAAGGCCGTTTTCTGGTTACCGCAATCGCTTAGCCGCCGAGGTACGCTTCGCGCACTTTCGGGTCGGTCAGCAAGGCTTCACCGGTGCCTTGCATCACGACCCGGCCGTTTTCCAGCACGTAGGCACGGTCAGCGATTTTCAGCGCCTGGTTGGCGTTTTGCTCGACCAGGAACACCGTCACACCGTCCTTGCGCAACTGTTCGATGATGTCGAAGATCTGCTGGATGATAATCGGTGCCAGGCCCAACGATGGCTCGTCGAGCAGCAGCAGCTTGGGTTTGCTCATCAGCGCACGGCCGATGGCAAGCATTTGCTGTTCGCCGCCGGACATGGTGCCGCCGCGTTGGCTAAAGCGCTCTTTCAGGCGTGGGAAAAGTCCGAGGACCTTGTCCATTTGTTCCTGATAATCGCCCTTCGCGGTAAAGAAACCACCCATGGAGAGGTTTTCTTCCACGGTCAGGCGCGAGAACACCCGGCGACCTTCCGGCACCACGGCGATGCTCTTGCGCATGATCTGCGCCGAGGTTTGCCCCACGAGCTCTTCACCCAAGTAACGGATGCTGCCGCTGTGGGCTTGCGGCGAGCCGCAGAGGGTCATCAGCAGGGTGGATTTGCCCGCGCCGTTGGCGCCGATCAGCGTGACGATTTCGCCCTGACGGATTTCCACGTTGACGCTGTGCAGGGCCTGGATCTTGCCATAGAAGGTGGAAACGTTTTCGAACTGCAGCATTTACGCTTCCCCCAGGTAGGCTTTGATCACTTCAGGATTGTCGCGGATCTGTTCCGGCGTGCCGTCGGCCAGAGGCGTGCCCTGGTTGATCACGACGATGTGGTCGGAAATGCTCATGACCAGTTTCATGTCGTGTTCGATCAGCAGCACGGTGACGTTGTGCTCTTCACGCAGCACGCTGATCAGCGCCTTGAGGTCTTCGGTTTCCTTCGGGTTCAGGCCGGCTGCGGGCTCGTCGAGCATGAGGATCCGCGGGCGGGTCATCATGCAGCGAGCGATTTCCAGGCGACGTTGCTGACCGTAGGCCAGGGTACCGGCCGGACGGTTGGCGAACTCCTTGAGATGAACTTTTTCCAGCCAGTATTCGGCGAAATCCATGGCCTCGCGTTCGCTTTTGCGGAACGACGGGGTCTTGAACAGGCCGGACAGGAAGTTGGTGTTCAGGTGACGATGCTGGGCGATCAAGAGGTTCTCGACCGCAGTCATGTCCTTGAACAACCGCACGTTCTGGAAGGTACGCACCACGCCTTTGAGGGCGATCTTGTGGCCCGGCAGGCCCTCGATCGGCTCGCCGTCCAGCAGGATGCTGCCGCCGCTTGGCTTGTAGAAGCCGGTCAGGCAGTTGAACACGGTGGTCTTGCCGGCGCCGTTGGGGCCGATCAGGGCGACCACTTGTTTCTCTTTCACGCTCAAGGCTACGCCGTTGACCGCCAGCAAGCCGCCGAAGCGCATGCTCAGGTTTTCTACTTTCAGGATCTCGCGGCTCATTTGCGCAGCTCCATGTGAGGACGTTGCATGGGCAGCAGACCCTGAGGGCGCCAGATCATCATCAGTACCATCAAGGCACCGAACATCAACATGCGGTACTCACTGAACTCACGCATCATTTCCGGCAACAGGATCATGACCACCGCCGCGAGGATCACGCCCAGCTGCGAGCCCATGCCACCCAGCACGACGATGGCGAGAATGATCGCCGACTCGATGAAGGTGAAGGATTCCGGCGTTACCAGGCCCTGACGGGCAGCGAAGAAGCTGCCGGCAAAACCGGCGAAGCTGGCGCCCAGGGTAAAGGCTGAAAGCTTGATCACGGTCGGGTTGAGGCCCAGTGCCCGGCAGGCGATTTCGTCTTCACGCAAGGCTTCCCACGCGCGGCCCAGCGGCATGCGCAGCAAGCGGTTGATGACGAACAGCGCACCCAAAGCCAGGAGCAACGCAACCAGGTAAAGGAAGATCACCTTGTTGATCGAGTTGTATTCCAGGCCGAAGTACTCGTGGAAGGTCTGCATCCCTTCGGCGGCTTTACGTTCGAAGGTCAGGCCGAAGAACGTCGGTTTCTCGATGTTGCTGATGCCGTTCGGACCGCCAGTGAGGCCGGTCAGGTTACGCAGGAACAGACGGATGATTTCACCAAAGCCCAGGGTCACGATCGCCAGGTAGTCACCGCGCAGACGCAGTACCGGGAAACCGAGCAGGAAGCCGAAGGTGGCGGACATCAGGCCGGCGATTGGCAGGCAGATCCAGAAGCTCAGGCCGTAGTAGTGCGACAGCAGCGCATAGCTGTAGGCACCGACGGCGTAGAAGCCGACGTAACCGAGGTCGAGCAGGCCGGCCAGGCCGACCACGATGTTCAGGCCGAGGCCGAGCATCACGTAGATCAGCACCAGGGTCGCGATGTCCACCGCGCCGCGAGAGCCGAAGAACGGCCAGACCAGCGCACCGGCGATCAGCGCAATGATGATCCAGCGCTGGGTGGTCGGCAGGGTCAGGAAATTACTGGCCTTGGCCGGAATCAGCGGCACGCCGGGCGAGGAACGCCAGGCCGAGCTGATTTCCCGGTCGAAGATCACGCGCAGGAACATCAGCACCGAGCACACGGCGATGGTGATCAGCGTGGCGTTGCTGGTGCCATGGACTTCGAGGTTGATGCCAACGATGGTCAGCTTCAGACCGAGTACCGGGTAGGCCACGGCCCACACCAGCAAGGCGCTGAACAGCGCCTGTTTAAGATTCCTAGTCATACTTTCTCAACCTCCGGACGGCCCAGCAGGCCGGTTGGCCGGAACAACAACACCAGAACCAATAGGCCGAACGCCACGACGTCCTTGTACTGGTCGCCGAAGATATCGGCACCGAAGGCTTCCGCCACGCCCAGGACCAGCCCGCCGAGCATGGCGCCCGGAATGCTGCCGATACCGCCCAATACCGCAGCGGTGAAGGCCTTGAGGCCGACCAGGAAACCGGCGTTCGGGTTGATCACGCCGTATTGCATGCTCAGCAGCACGGCCGCGACGGCCGCCAGCGCGGCACCGATGACGAAGGTCAGGGCGATGATGTTGTTGGTGTTGATACCCAGCAGGTTGGCCATCTTGATGTCTTCGGCGCAGGCACGGCAGGCGCGACCCAGGCGAGAGCGGGAGATGAACAGCGTCAGGCCGAGCATGGCGACCAGGGTCACCACGAACACCACGATTTGCATGTAGGAAATCAGCACTTCATGTGCGCCACCTGGCCCGATGGAGAAGTTGCCCGGAATCAGGTTGGGAATGGATTTGTCCTTGGAGTCTTGCGCCAACAGAACCGTGTTCTGCAGGAATATCGACATGCCGATGGCGGAAATCAGCGGGATCAGACGGTTGCTGCCGCGAAGTGGGCGGTAAGCGATCCGTTCGATGCTGTAACCGTAGGCACTGGTCACGACAATGGTCGCGAGGAAAGCGGCGGTCATCAACAGTGGAACACTGTCGAGTCCCAGCATGGTCAGTCCGGCGATGGCGATGAACGCCACGTAGGAACCGATCATGTACACCTCGCCGTGGGCGAAGTTGATCATTCCAATGATGCCGTAAACCATCGTATAGCCGATGGCGATCAGGGCATACGTGCTGCCAATGGTCAGACCATTAACCAGCTGTTGGAAGAAGTGATAGATGTCAGGCATTACAGCGCTCCTAAAAACCTGATACGCATTTCACTGGTGGAGTCATTTTCCCGCTCGAGCCCCATGGATCTGCATCCACTTCGAATTCGAGGTTTGCCAGCGAACCGCTGATGACGGTTTTGAGATTTTCAGGTGGGGAGACTAGCGGATCACGCCAGCACGGCCCAATACGTTCGTAAAACAAAGCCCACGGCACGCCGTGGGCTTTGTTGGCAGTCAGTCAGGCAAGGCCTTACTGAGGCGAAACTTCAGTTTTAGGTTTACCGAAGTGCCACTCGTAAACCACGAACTTGAAGTCTTTCAGGTCGCCCTTGGCGTCGAAGCTCAGGTCGCCAGTTGGAGTCTTGAAAGAGCCTGCGTGGATGGCAGCAGCCACTTTGGCAGTGTCTTCGCTCTTGGCGGCAGCGATACCACCGGCAATGACTTCAACAGCCGAGTAGGCCGGGAACACGAACGGACCGCTTGGATCTTCTTTCTTGGCCTTGAACGCATCAGCCAGGGCAACGTTTGCCGGGTCCTGGTCGAAGGATTTAGGCAGGGTCACCAGCAGGCCTTCGGAAGCGTCCTTGGCGATCTGCGAAATGGAGTCGTTACCCACGCCTTCCGGACCCATGAACTTGGCCTTCAGGCCTTTTTCCTGGGATTGACGCAGGATCAGACCCAGCTCCGGGTGGTAGCCGCCGTAGTAGACGAAGTCGACGTTGGCTTGCTTGAGCTTGGAGATCATCGAAGAGAAGTCTTTGTCGCCGGCGTTGATGCCTTCGAATACGGCAACCTTGACGCCTTTCTTCTCGAGGGTCTGTTTCACGGCGGTGGCGATGCCTTCACCGTATTGCTGTTTGTCGTGCAGCACAGCAACGATTTTCGGTTTTACGTGATCGGCAATGTAGTTACCGGCGGCAGGGCCCTGGGCGCTGTCCAGACCGATGGTGCGGAACACCATTTTGTAACCACGGGCGGTGATGTCCGGGCTGGTGGCAGCCGGGGTGATCATGATCACGCCTTCGTCTTCGTAGATGTCCGAAGCCGGTTGAGTGGAGCTGGAGCACAGGTGGCCAACCACGAACTTCACGCCGTCGTTGACGACTTTGTTCGCGACCGCGACCGCTTGTTTTGGATCACAGGCGTCATCGTATTCAACGGCTTCGAGTTTCTTGCCGTCGACGCCGCCCTTGGCGTTGATTTGCTCGATGGCCATTTTGGCGCCACTGAACTGCATGTCGCCGTATTGGGCTACAGGGCCGGTTTTAGGGCCGGCGATGCCGATCTTGATGGTATCAGCTGCGAACGAATGGCTGGCAACCCCGGCCAGAACCATAGCGGCAAACAGTTTGGAAATCTGCTTAGTAGCCTTAGTCATAGTGCTCCACTCTTACTGTTGTATTTTTTATAGTCCTGGCGCCGTTGGCGGCAGAACCGGGTCAGATATCCACGACATCCCCCGGAAAATGCCCCTCGGCAACTGTACCGGTACAGTGTAGAGCGCCGATTGTCAGCCTGGGAAGCTGGCGGCGGGGGGCAAAACTTTGGGGTGTCGCTTTTTTGAAAGAAAAAGACAGAATTGCGGCGGGACTTTGGAGTGCTTATAGCCAGATTCCGTTCATTCCTTGGCATTCCTGCTCTTTTCATTCGGTGACTCAATGTGCAACTGGGTTTTTCTATCAGGATCACCGACGTTATCATTGCGTCGATTTCTTATCCGGACAGGACCCATGACTCAAGAACCTAGCACCCTCTATGCCAAGCTGCTTGGTGAAACTGCATCTATTACCTGGAAGGAGTTGGAGCCGTTCTTCGCCAAGGGTGCCCTATTGTGGGTCGACCCCGGTCTGGATTTGATCGCCGCCGCCGAAGCCGTGGCCACCGATGAGGGGGAGAAAGTGGCTGCCTGGCTGGCTGCCGATCAGCTCGCCAAGCTGTCTGAAACGCGGGCGCTGGATCTGTTTGAACGTGATCCCGAGTTGTGGGCGGTGGTCGTTTCGCCGTGGATAATGATCCAGGAAAGGGCAAAGTCATAAATGCCCGCACTTGTTTGGTGCGTGGCGGTGTCGGTTAAAAGTGTGTAGGCGAGTAGCGTGATGGCACGTTGCCGTAGAGAAAGGCCACAGCCTCACGGTGACGTAAACGTAACGGGAACAGTTAAGTGAGCAGCCGAATGGCTGCTCAATTGTTTCTGGATGTTGAGATTTGTGTGACGTGCAAGGCCGTCATCGCGAGCAGGCTCGCTCCCACAGGTTTCCGTTGGCTCGGATACTGTGGGAGCGAGCCTGCTCGCGATTAGCCACGACGCGGTATGCGCCGGTCTTAGTAAGTGGTTTTACCCGTGTGGTTATTCAGCGAAATGACCTTGGTCTTGCCGATGCGGTGGCGGTAGATCTCGCGCAGGTATTTGATGGCTTTTTTCACGCAGTCCCGGGACAGGCGAATGTCGTTGATCGAGACGAACTTGTCCTTGTCGTTGATCAGTTCACGATACTTTTTCTCATACATCGGCTTGATCGCGTACCAGTTGGTATCGAGGATCTTGGCCGGGTTCTCGAACTCGTTGAGCAGGTCGTCGATCAAGCCTTCGTCGAAGTGATCATGGATGATGAAGTCCAGTATCGAGTTGTCGAGGGTCTCATCGAAGCGGTACGGGTTTTTTGCAAAGCAACGCTTGATGAATGCAACGATCAGCGTCAGGAAGTCGTCCGACAGGCATGGGCTCTTGGCGATCAGCGTGGTCAGGGACAGGTTGGCCGAGGCGCCGATCACCAGCGCATAGCGCTTGAGCGTGGTGTTGGGGAACAGGCTGTTGAGGTGGGTCTTCAACCGGTTCAGGTCCATGTAGGACAGCTTGTAGTCCTTCGGCAGGGAAACGATCGACACCACCGACGAGCAATTCTTGAAGAAGTGCAGGTCGTGCAGCGCGGCCGCGTCATACCCCGAGTTCTTGTACTGCTCCAGCGATGCCCGATAGCGCTTGGACTCAATGGGCAACAGGCTGATGCCTTCGATGGCCTGTGTGACCTTGTTGAAGTGCGGCAGGTCGATGGAGCGGAAGAACAGGTCGTCGATGTTCAGGCGCTGCGGCTCTTTCTCGAACACCTTGAATTTGTCGCTGGTCGGCGGCGGGGATTCCGGCACCACGGATTCGGCGTAGGCGATGGCCACCGGGCCGGCCAGGCTCATGAACAGGTCGTTGGCATCGAGGCGAATGGTCTCGCCGATGTCGATGCCGGCACGACGGAAATAGTTCTGGTCGTAGTCGGTCGTTACCGCTTGTGCCGTCAGAATGTTGAAAATCTGTTGTGAGATGTATTGGTTGGCGTGCTTTTCCATGGCATTGACATCAATGTTCTGGATATTGCCGTCATCGCTCTCTTCGGCGTAACGCATGATGTCGTTGGAGATCAGCATCATGGCATTCCATGGGCGGATACGGCCCATGACGCTGGCTTCGCTGCTGTCCTCGTTGGCGAAGTTGTAGGAGAAGTCCCACTCTTCCGACAGGTATTTGCACAACAGGCGACCGGCGTTGATATGCAAGGCTTCAGACATTTCGCTGCGATGATCGGAAATGTTCGGCAACACGCAGATGCCGCTGGTGAAGATCGGTTCGAAGACGAAGGAATGACCACTCTTGCCGTCGTGCTCGTCCATCGGCTTGGTGTCGAACGTCTTGTTCATGTACGAGTGCTGCTGGGCCAGGCCGAACTCCGAAGCCATGCCCGAACCGGTACCGCCGCCGGCACTGAAAATCGAGAAATACAGGCGCGACTGGTTGGCCTTGATGCCGCAGCTGTCGATCAGGTACGAGTGAATCATTTTCCAGTCCGGGCTGGAGAAACGCTGGGTGTCCTTGTTGAGGATGATCTTGGCCAGGTACTGGCCGAGGATCGGCGCGTTACCAGCGCCACCGGCGTGGACTTCCGACAAGTCCATGATTTTCATTTTGCTGTAGTCGCGCAGGAACCCGCTTTTTTCGCCCTTGCGCGAGAAACGGATACGGCCGGCGATGTCTTTGTCCAGGTCGCCCAGCATGACCAGCGGTTCTACCAGGAACACCGGTTTGGTGGCTTTGTTCGGCCCCAGGCGCAGGTTGTTGCGAATCCATTGGGCCGGGCTGTAGCCCTTTTCGGCAAAGCGCTTGTCCGGCGACAGGCGATCTTCGTTGTTGAATTCGTTGAGATAGAACTTGCGGGCGTTGTACACCAGCTCCGCGACATCCAGCGCGATGTTCGAGCCGCAACGACCCAGGCCGATCAGGCATACCGACGGGAATTCCTGATCGTTGTGCTGTTCGTTATCGCCTTCCAGATGCGACGGGCGCGGGAACACCATGTCGCGCAGGCCATCGAGGTTGTCGAGGATACGGTCAGTATTGGTTTCGGTGAAATACAGGTATTGCTGGGTCGCCAGCGGGCGGGACGGGAGCAATGGCTTCGACGGCATTGGGGCGGGGCTGTTCGCCGCAGGGCTCAACGTCAGGTCGGATACCACAGGGGCCGGATTGTTTTTAGAAGTCATTGTTCGCCATGTACCTGGGCTGGTGGTCGGGCGACTCGCTGTCGTCGAACCGTCACGGAATGAGAACTCGCGTCTTTTATCAGCGCGTATTTGTCCCAAGCTTCAGAGCCATGGCCTGAATGTCGCTCGGGGGAATCCTTTCCTAAGTCATGATGAATCGGCCAATATTCAACGTTCTTTAATCAAAAGGAGGCCAAATGATGTCAACGCTACCTTCGTTGGGATTTGCCGGGGTCGGCCTGATGGGCCTGCCTATGTGCAAGCGCCTGCTTGCGGCGGGTTTTCCGCTGACGGTGTGGAACCGCAATCCGGCCAAGTGCGCGCCGCTGGTCCAGGCTGGGGCGCGCCAGGTCGCCACGCCTGCCGAGCTATGCCAACACGCTGATGTGGTGATGTTGTGCCTGGCCGATACCCCGGTCGTCCGTGAGGTGGTTTTCGGTGCGGCGGGGATTGTCGAAGGGGCGAAAAGCGGTCAGTTGCTGGTGGATTTTTCCAGCCTGGAACCGACTGCAACGCGGGAAATGGCCTCGGAGCTTGTCAGTAAAACCGGTATGGGTTGGCTGGATGCGCCGGTCTCCGGCGGCGTGGTCGGAGCCGAGGCCGGAAGCCTCGCGATCATGGTGGGCGGCGAGGCGGCGGCGCTTGATCGGGTCAAACCTGTCTTGTTGAGCCTTGGCCAGCGCGTGACGCACATGGGGGCCGTCGGGGCGGGGCAGGTGACCAAGGCCTGCAATCAAATGATCGTGGCCTGCAACGCGCTGGTTATTGCTGAAGTGGTGGCGCTGGCGGAGCGCTCCGGTGTTGATGCGAGCCTGATCGCCGAGGCGCTGGCCGGTGGTTTTGCCGACTCAAAACCTTTGCAGATTCTCGGCCCGCAAATGGCCGAAAGCCGTTTCGAACCAGTCAAATGGCACGTGCGAACCCTGCTCAAGGATCTGGATACCGCGGTGAAGTTTTCCCGTGAGCAAGGCTCGGCAACGCCGATCAGCGGTCTGGCCGCGCAATTGATGCGATTGCATGGGAGCCAGGGCTTCCTGGAACATGACCCGTCTACATTAGTGCAGTTGTACCGTGAACCAGACTCAACGGCGTAACGGTGTATGCGTGCTTGCGCTGGTTGATCTCGTCCAGCACCGGGCGTAAATCATTGAGGGGCACCGGGCGGCTTAGCAGGTACCCCTGAACAAAGTCACAGCCGTGGCGTTCGAGAAACTGGTATTGCTCGAACGTTTCGACGCCCTCGGTGACCACGTCCAGATGCAGCGTGTGGGCCATGACGATAATGGCCTGGACGATCTCCATGTCCTGGGCGGATTTGGGGATGTCGATAATGAACGATCGATCGATCTTCAGCGTGTTGAGTGGCAAGCGCTTGAGGTAGGCCAGGGACGAGTAACCGGTGCCGAAGTCATCGATCGACAGCGACACGCCGAGGGCGCGAATCTGCTGCAGCAATACCAGCGTTTCGGTGATGTTGCCCATCAATGCATTTTCAGTCACCTCCAGTTCCAGCCGCCTTGGCGCCACTGCGGCGCTGCGCAAGGCCTGTTCGATTTCCCCGGCCAGTTCCTCGCGAACCAGGCTCAGGGGCGAGCAATTCACGGCAATCTTCAGTTCATCGCAGCCCTGTCGTGACAATTCGCCGAGGTCCTGGCAGGCCTTGCGCAGCACCCATTTGTCCAGTTCGGTGATCAGGCCATTGGACTCGGCGAGGGCAATGAAACGATCCGGTGCGAGGAAACCGTGGACAGGATGCTGCCAGCGAATCAACGCTTCCAGTTTGCTGGCCTGGCCGGTTTTCAGGTCGTAGATTGGCTGGTAATAGAGCATCAGGCCGGTGTCTTCGCGCAGGGCATGGCGCAGTTCTTCTTCCAGTTGCAGTTCCAGCGTGGCCCGGGCCTTGAGATTGGCGCTGAAAAAATTCAAGCCGTTGCGACCGCTGCCCTTGGACTGATACAGCGCCAAATCGGCATTTTTCAGCAGTTCTTCGCAGGTTTTTCCATCCTCCGGAAACAGGCTGATACCGATGCTGGTCGTCATGACCATGCGCCGCCCGGCCAGCTCGATGGGGTCCTTCATTTTCAGCATGATGCGTTGTGCCATTTGTCGGGCTTCGTCCCGATCGTGCAGATCGATGAGGATGCAGAATTCATCGCCACCGAATCGCGCCACGACATCTTCGTGGCTGCGCACCGAGGCCTTGATGTGGCTGGCCAGTACCTTGAGCAGTTCGTCGCCCGCATCATGGCCCAGGCTGTCGTTGATCCGCTTGAAATGGTCAATGTCGAGGAACAGGACGGCAAGCATGCCACCTTCATGGGTTTTCTCGATGAGCTTCTCGGCGAAGATCTGATTGAAACCGCGTCGGTTGATCAGGCTGGTCAAGGCGTCGTAGTGCGCGACCTGTTGCAGGGAAACGCGTGCCTGGTCGAGTTGGCTGAGCAGCGAGTTCACCCGTTGCAGGTCATGATCCTTTTTTTGCAGTTTCTTGTCCGCCAGGGCCGCGCTGATGCAGCTGCCAATGATGAGCAGCGTCATGACTGCGACAGTCACCCCCAATTGCAGGTGGTTGTGTTCCCCTGGTTGCGGCAGGACGGTGCCGCCGGGTAGCAACAGATTGAAAGCCGCCATACCCGTAAAGTGCATGCTGATGATGCCGGCCCCTATAACCAGGCTCGCGCTGTATTTGAACAACTGATGAAACATCCCGGTGCCGTTGCGCAAATGGCTGGCCAGTAACAGCGCCGCCAGGCTGGCGCCAATCGCAATCAGGATGGAGAGCCCAAACAACACTGGCTGGTAATAGACCTTCGCTTGCGACTGCATGGCGCCCATGCCCACGTAATGCATGGTCGCGATGCCCATGCCGATCCAGACGGAGGCTTTCAGGCATTGCCAAAAGCTCAGGGAGGGGCGACTGAGGGTGTACATCACCAGCCAGGAGGTGAGCAGGGCGATCAACAGGGACAACAAGGTGACGGGCAGTTGGAAATGAACATCGACCGGCACCTGGAACGCCAGCATGCCGATAAAGTGCATGGCCCATATTCCGCCGGCCAGGCAGCCGGCACCGACCCAGCGCCACAGTCGTTGGGAGGAGAGGTTTTCCGCGTGGGCAACCCGTTCGGCCATGTCCAGTGTGGCAAAACTGCCGGCACAGGCGACCAGATAAGCCAGTAACACCAGAAAGGGGTCATGCATGCAGTTAAGTATGACCTGCCCGTTCACTGGTAGCTCGGTAATGAAATGCAGACCAAGCCAGTCCATAGCATGCCCCGTCGTTAATCACCCTGGCCTGCGCAATCGACGCTGGCGAATGCACTGAAGTATAGAGGGCATGCACGAAGCGCAAGCCATGGTGGCTAAATGGGCCCAACCTTTTTGGAATGGGCTTTAGAGCGATTGGAAATAAATTGTTGCATGGGCTGCGCCCGCCACCATGGGTGGGTATCAGCCTTGCGAATAATGACAGACAGCATTCGCGGGCCTGACTAGATTGCAAGTTCCGGGCTCGGATGCGCTGGCAGTGAAGCCCCATAACAATAAAAGAGACGGACCCATGCAGAACTCGACCCAAGCGGCGAATGCCTGGCGCATTCTGTTCCTGCTGTTCCTGGCCAATCTGTTCAATTTTTTCGACCGCACGATCCCGGCCATCATCATTGAGCCGATCCGCATGGAATGGCACCTCAGCGACTTTCAGTTGGGGATCATCGGCACCGCCTTCACCCTTGTCTACGCGATAGCCGGCCTGCCACTGGGGCGGATGGCCGATACCGGTTCGCGCAGCAAGTTGATGGGCTGGGGGCTGGCCGTGTGGAGCGGGTTGACCGCGGTCAACGGCATGGTAGGCAGTTTCTGGAGTTTCCTGGTCGTGCGCATGGGTATCGGCATCGGTGAGGCCAGTTACGCGCCCGCCGCCAACTCGTTGATCGGCGATTTGTTTCCCGCTCACCGACGGGCGCGGGCCATGGGTATTTTCATGCTCGGCCTGCCTTTGGGCTTGTTGCTGGCGTTCTTTACCATCGGGGCGATGGTCAAGGCGTTCGACAGCTGGCGGGCACCTTTCTTCATCGCTGCCGTACCGGGACTGATCCTGGCGGTGTTCATGTTTTTCATCAAGGAGCCGAAGCGGGGGGCTGCCGAGAGCGTACAAGTCTCGCAAGAGCGCGTCGACCGACCTATCCGCCGGGTTTTGGCGGTGCCGACTTTTCTGTGGCTGGTGATGGCCGGGCTGTGTTTCAACTTCGCAACTTATGCCTGCAACTCGTTTCTGGTGCCGATGCTTCAGCGTTACTTTCTGATGCCTTTGCAGGAGGCCGCCGTGGCGACCGGAGTGATTGTCGGTGTGACCGGCCTGGTGGGCCTGACGCTGGGTGGCTGGGTCGCGGACAAGATCCATCAACGGGTCGCCAACGGACGTCTGCTGTTTGCTGCGATCAGCCTGATCATATCGACCCTGTGCACGGCCTGGGCGCTGCATTCGGGACGGATCGAGATTGGCGTGTTCGTGGCGGTGTTCAGTCTGGGCTGGTTGTTCGCCTATAACTTTTACACCTGCGTGTACACGGCGATTCAGGACGTGGTCGAGCCGCGTCTGCGGGCGACGGCCATGGCGCTGTTCTTTGCCGGCTTGTACCTGTTGGGCGGTGGCCTGGGGCCGGTGGTGGTGGGCGCGTTGTCCGATCACTTCGCCCATACAGCGATGCTTGCCGCCGGTGCCGAACAGATGACCGAAGCGTTCAAGGCTGTCGGCCTGCATGATGCGATGTACCTGATCCCGGTGGCGCTGTTTTTCACCATGGTGTTTTTGTTCCTGGCTGCGCGGTGTTTTGTGCGCGATGCCAAGCGGATGAAGGAGGGGTTGATTGCTGTGGTAGAGCCAGATGGGGTTGCAGCGACTGCATAATCGCTTTCGTGAGCAAGCTCGCTGTGTTCGAGTCGAACACAGAAACTTTAAACAGCCCAAGCCTGTGAGCGCTTGCTCGCGAAGAACCCATCAGCAGCAGCCGATTCATTACAGGAAATAAAAAGGCCCGCATCGCTGCGGGCCTTTTCATTTATAGCGGTGGAGCAGGGGGCTTAACCTGCCACCAACACCCGAATCGCTTCCAGTCGCAGCGCAGCCTTTTCGAGCATGGCCAGGCCTTGCTCGCGTTGTTTGCGCAGGGCAACCAGTTCGCTGTCGCGTACGGTCGGATTGACCGCTTGCAAGGCGGTCAGGCGTGCCAGTTCTTCATCGGTATCGGCCGCCAGACGACGTTGCGCCTCGGCTACACGTTCGGCGTGACGCGGGGTGATCTTTTCTTCGCCAGCGTTGATCCGTGGGGTCAGCTGATCGCGCTGGGCCTGGATGAACTTGTTGGCGCTGGCGCGCGGTACGCTTTCCAGTTGATCGTTCAGCGTTTCGAACGACACCCGGGCCGACAGGTCGTTGCCGTTCGGGTCGAGCAGGCAACGCAGGGCGGCCGGCGGCAGGTAACGGCCCAGTTGCAGTGAGCGCGGGGCAACCACTTCACTGACATACAGCAGTTCCAGCAACACGGTGCCAGGCTTGAGTGCCTTGTTCTTGATCAGCGCCACGGCGGTATTGCCCATGGAACCGGACAAAACCAGATCCATGCCGCCCTGCACCATCGGGTGCTCCCAGGTGATGAACTGCATGTCTTCGCGGGACAGCGCCTGGTTGCGGTCGTAGGTGATGGTCACGCCTTCGTCGTCGCCCAGCGGGAAGCTGGCGTCGAGCATTTTCTCGCTCGGCTTGAGGATCAGTGCGTTTTCCGAATGGTCTTCGCTGTCGATGCCGAATGCGTCGAACAGGGTTTCCATATAGATCGGCAGGGCGAATTGATCGTCTTGCTCAAGGATGGCTTCGACCAAGGCATCGCCTTCGCCGGCGCCGCCGGAATTGAGTTCCAGCAGGCGGTCGCGGCCAGTATGCAGTTCGGCTTCCAGACGTTCGCGTTCGGTGCGGGCTTCGTCGATCAGCGCTTGCCACTCGCCATCATCGGCCTCTTCCAGCAAAGGCAGCAGGCGCGGGCCGAACTGATGTTGCAGGGCGTTGCCGGTCGGGCAGGTGTTGAGGAACGCGTTCAGCGCTTCGTGGTACCACTGAAACAGGCGCTCTTGCGGGCTGGTTTCCAGGTACGGCACGTGCAGCTCAATGACGTGTTTCTGACCGATCCGGTCCAGTCGGCCGATACGTTGTTCCAGCAGGTCCGGGTGGGACGGCAGATCGAACAGCACCAGGTGATGGGAGAACTGGAAGTTGCGACCCTCACTGCCGATTTCCGAGCAGATCAGCACTTGCGCACCAAACTCTTCGTCGGCGAAGTAAGCGGCGGCGCGGTCACGCTCGAGGATGTTCATGCCCTCATGGAACACCGTGGCCGGGATGCCGGAGCGCACGCGCAGCGCGTCCTCCAGGTCCATGGCGGTTTCGGCGTGAGCACAGATCACCAGTACCTTGGTGCGTTTGAGCATCTTGAGGGTGTCGATCAACCATTCGACGCGGGGATCGAATTTCCACCAGCGATCTTCTTCGTTGGCGTCCGGCTGCGCCTGGAAGCTGACTTCCGGGTAGAGCTCGGCGTGATCGCCCAATGGCAACTCGAGGTACTCGTCCGGGCACGGCAGCGGGTACGGGTGCAGTTTGCGTTCCGGGAAACCCTGTACGGCGGCGCGGGTGTTGCGGAACAGCACGCGGCCAGTGCCGTGGCGGTCGAGCAGTTCGCGCACGAGGCGGGCGCTGGCTTCGGTATCGCCATCGTTGACGGCTGTCAGCAGGGCTTCGCCTTCGTTGCCGAGGAAACCGTGGATGGTCTTGTGCGCTTCAGGCGACAGACGCCCCTGGTCCAGCAATTCCTGAACGGCCTCGGCCACCGGGCGATAGTTTTCGCTCTCGGCGCGGAAGGCGTGCAGGTCATGGAAACGGTTCGGATCGAGCAGGCGCAGACGGGCGAAGTGGCTGTCCTGGCCCAGTTGTTCCGGGGTCGCGGTCAGCAGCAGTACGCCAGGGATGGTTTCGGCCAGTTGCTCGACCAGCGAATATTCAGGGCTGACCTGATCTTCGTGCCACACCAGGTGGTGCGCTTCGTCGACCACTAACAAATCCCAACCCGCTGCGAACAGTGCGTCCTGGGCTTTTTCATCCTCAACCAGCCATTCGAGGGCCACCAGTGCGAGCTGAGTGTCTTCGAACGGGTTGCTGGCATCGCTTTCGATGAAGCGTTCTTCGTCGAACAGCGCGACCTGCAGGTTGAAGCGACGACGCATTTCCACCAGCCACTGGTGCTGAAGGTTCTCCGGCACCAGGATCAGCACGCGATTGGCGCGACCCGACAGCAGTTGGCGATGGATCACCAGACCGGCTTCGATGGTCTTGCCCAGGCCCACTTCGTCGGCCAGCAGAACCCGTGGAGCGATACGGTCGGCGACTTCGCGGGCGATGTGCAACTGGTGTGCGATCGGTTGCGCACGCACGCCACCCAGGCCCCACAGCGCGGACTGCAACTGGCGGCTGGTGTGTTCCAGGGTGTGGTAACGCAGGGAAAACCAGGGCAGCGGGTCGATCTGCCCGGCGAACAGTCGGTCGCTGGCCAGACGGAACTGGATGAAGTTCGACAGTTGGGTTTCCGGCAGGGTGACCACTTCGTTCTGCGCGTTGAGGCCGTGGTAAACCAGCAGGCCATCGACATCGTCGACTTCGCGAACGGTCAGTTTCCAGCCTTCGAAGTGAGTGATGGTGTCACCCGGCGAGAACCGCACGCGGGTGAGGGGCGCATTCCGTAGCGCGTACTGGCGGGTGTCGCCAGTGGCCGGGTAGAGCACGGTCAACAAGCGGCCGTCCTGTGCCAGAACGGTGCCCAAACCCAGCTCGGCTTCGCTGTCACTGATCCAGCGTTGCCCCGGTTGATACTGCTGCGCCATGCTGCCTGACTCCCACCTTGAAAAAGCGGGCTATCTTAACGGAATGAGGGCTTGAGGGCCAAAAGAATAGGAGCGGCGGCAAGCTTTAAGCTCCAGGCCGCCAGTTGAACCGGATGCATTTTTTGCGGGTGGTACGGCATTCACGAGTGCCAACTGAGTCACAGTTTGCGACCGATGGCTCAAGTCGCCACCCCCGCAGCCGACAGCCTGCTGACAGGAGACCACTAAATATGCTGCCACCGATACTCCCCTTGAGTGCCGTGCCGATCACTTCACAGCATGACCCGGTCCGTCCGCGCCCTGACATTGCACCTGTGGTGCCTGCGCAGGAGAGCTCCAGCGACAGCACCATTGACCTGAAAAATCGCGACTCCGACGAAGCCACATTGCTGTTGCGCGAGGAACAGCGGCGGCGGCAGGAGCGCGAACGACGCCGTCGTGAAGCCGATGATGACCCCGAGGCGCACCTGGCGATCCCGGGTGATGAATTGAACGCCGATAACACCGTGCCCGTGGCGCCGCTGATGGTGGATCAGCCACGTCAAGGTTTGTGGGTCGATATCGAGATTTGAGTTCGCGACTGGTCAGCGAGGTCATCAGACCGCATTATTGGCAAAACCCTGCCAATCGATACGGCAGCGCAATCTCAATTCAAGCGATGCACTTAACCCCATGAGCCAAGACGACAAGCTGATCGACCTCAACGCCGAACGCGCCAAGCGCATCCATGACCTCAACGACAAGCGCTTGAATGAAGTGCGCCAGGCGTTCGAGCAGGCCATGCCTTTGGGGAAAGCGAAGAAAAAGCCAAAAAACAAACCGAAAAAGCGCTAAACCCGCTGCATTAATTGATGCAGGTCAGTTTCCCCCTCCTTTACTCCCGGTCCAGCGCCCGTAATCGGGCGACATTGACCCCGATCAATATTCTCTCCTGCCTGTTTGGATAACTTAATCCCATCGCAACAAGGCAACTGCAGGAGACGCGTCATGTTTTTCGACAACGTGGTGATCGCCGGAGTGCTGACCGTCAGCCTCATGTTGGTGTTCTTTGCAGGATTCGGATTTTTTATCTGGAAGGACTCGCACAAGCGGAAAAAACCGTAAGTCTTTCTTGATGTAATGAGCACGCAAGGCATTTTGGGCAACTTCGGTTGCCCTTTTTTTTGTCTGCGAAAAACTGATCGACAATGCAGGGTTCGCTCCCACAGGAGGATTGCTGTTTCTGCAGAATTGCATGTCAATAAAAAAGGCGCGGTCCTTGCGGAGCGCGCCTTGTTCGTTCGGCTGCGTATCAGCTGCCGAGTGCCTTCGAGGCCAGCCAGAACAGCCCGGCCGACAGGCCCACCGTGGCTGGCAGGGTCAGAACCCAGGCCAGCAGGATGTTTCTGACGGTGCCGCCCTGGAGGCCGCTTTTGTTGGCGACCATGGTACCGGCCACACCTGAAGACAAGACGTGAGTCGTGGACACCGGCAGGCTGAAGATGTTGGCCAGGCCGATCAGGCTCGCGGTGGTGATCTGTGCCGACATGCCCTGGGAGTAGGTCATGCCCTGCTTGCCGATCTTCTCGCCGATGGTCAGTACCACGCGTTTCCAGCCGATCATGGTACCCATGCCGAGGGCCAGTGCGACCGCCAGAATCACCCAGAACGGGGCGTATTCGGTCGTGGTGGTCAGGTCTTTGCGCAGCTTGTCCAGGTCAGCTTTTTCACGTGCCGCCAGGCCTGGCAACTTGCTGACTTTCTTCGCCGTGTCGTCCAGGCAGAGCAGGTAGCGACGTACTTCGATCCGCTGTTCCGATGTCAGCGAGTGATAGTCGGCTACACCCTTGAGGGTGCCGAGCAGGGCGGCGATGGTCGGTTCGGTCTGTTGCGGGTTGCAACGGAATTTCTCCGGCAGATCACCTTCCACACTTTTGCCCAGGGCCAGGAATTCACCCAGGGTTTCGTTATTGCGCTGGTAAAACTGGCTCAAGTGCAGGGTCGCGTCACGGGTCCGCTCGATCTGGTATGTGGTGCTGGTCAGGTCGAGTACGAACTGCGCCGGTACGATACCGATCAATACCAACATGATCAGACCAATACCTTTCTGGCCATCGTTGGAACCGTGCACGAAGCTCACGGCCATCGCCGAAATCACCAGTACCAGGCGGTTCCAGAACGGCGGATGTTTCTTGTCGTCGATCTTGCGGCGCTGTTCCGGTGTCTTGTGCATCTTCGACAGTGGGCGCCACCACTTGAGGCCGATCAGTATCAGCGCGGCGATCAGGAAGCCCGCCATCGGCGAGAACACCAGCGATGCTGCGATATCGATCGCTTTCTGCCAATTCACCCCGTCAGCCAGGGGGATATCGTTGATCAGTGCGTTGGCCAGGCCCACGCCGAGGATCGAGCCGATCAATGTGTGAGAGCTGGAAGCGGGGATGCCGAAGTACCAGGTGCCCAGGTTCCAGGTGATGGCGGCGGCGAGCAACGAGAACACCATTGCCAGGCCGTGGCCGGTGTTCACATTGATCAGCAGTTCCACCGGAAGCAGGTGAACGATGGCATACGCCACGCCAACGCCGCCCAGCAGTACGCCGAGGAAATTGAACACACCGGAAAAGAACACTGCCAAGTGCGGCGGCATCGCTTTGGTGTAGATAACAGTGGCGACCGCGTTAGCGGTGTCATGAAATCCATTGATGAACTCGAAGGCGAGGACAAAAGCCAGGGCGAGCAAGAGGCTCACAAGCACCCAAGCATCCAGTCCGCTGAATAAATCGATCATGAAGGTTTTCTGACCCGGTCATAAGGGGGCGCGATTATGCCAGAAAAGACTGTGAATCGATGCACTAGCTGCTCATCGGTAACATTCTTCAACGATTTATTTTGCATCAGTACCCGAAAAATCCGTGATTTTTCAGGCCTTGCAAGTCATTGAATTTATTTGAAAAGCCTTGTGCTGCAAGGGTTTCAGTTCCTGAGAGGAGCGTGCTGAATGCTTGTATGAAATTTCTGAGAGGAGGGTCAGATGTGAGCCTTTTACCTCGTCCGATGGTCAAGGTGGTCGCTGCCCGCTTGTAGCAGGCGCAAAAGGCAACATCAATACATCCCGCTTTTAACGGGTGTAAATGCAGACCCTTGAAAGGACTCAGGCCGAAGCAGTCATGGCTCTTCGGCCTTGAGTTCCTTTTCCATCTTCTGCAGTTCCTGGGTGAATGCCTGATCCTGAACGGTGGCGCGTTTACGCCAGGGTTTGCGTTCCGGTTCGGGCTGGGCGGCGTAGGTGGTGACTTCCCCGCCGTAAACTTCCTTGTAACGTTGTTCCTGGCGCTCAAGTTCCGCGCGCAGTTCGTCTTTCGTCACAGTGCTACCTGATTGAGTTGAGATAAATTCTGGTGAAAACGCGCTGCTCAATGTATTGACCACACTCATCGAAATGACGACGCCCTTGAAGGCATCGTTTACGGCAGCGGGATCTATACTTCCATGTTGCAGGCGGCCACGGCACCAGAGAAGAACGGCTGACGTAGCATCAGTTTCCTGTTCAGCGAGCGCGTTGGCGATGCAAATGCAGGCAGCGTCAGGCGCTTGCTGTGGGTGGCGGCGATGGAATATCGCGCCACCGCGTAGTCGGTTGGGCAAGTAAAAAACCGCTTGGCGACTGAATTGCATTATAGCGAGCGAATCACAGAACACTATCGCCAATGAGTTAAAAGTCGATCTTGATGTGTGATTGGTTTGTTACCCCTAACTTTCGGCTAACTAGATAGGTGTCTGATGCCACTTGGCTGCGATGTCTTTCTGACGCCATTAAGTCGAGCAACTTGGGTAACTACATCGAATCGTAAAGTCCGCACGGATTCCAGAGTAACAACATCTCAGGAAAGCCGTGCCGCCCGGTCAGTGAGCGGCGGGATTGTGCACAGCGTCGATTGCGATTATCGGCCGATAGTTCGATAATCGCCCAATGTTGATGGGGTGGGCTGGTGCAGCAGGCCAGTAGCCGCTTGTAGTAGTCACCGATCCGTGTGGATAAGGACCTTAAATGAACGATCAATTGCGCAACTCTTTCGCTTCAGTGGCTCCGCCGATTGTCGCTTCACCCGCCAAACGGATCCAGGCCCTGACCGGCGACCCGGATTTCATGACGTCCCTGGCGCGTGGACTGGCCGTCGTGCAAGCGTTCCAGGAACGCAAGCGGCACCTGACCATCGCCCAGATCAGTCATCGCACGGAAATTCCCCGTGCTGCCGTGCGCCGTTGCTTGCATACGCTGATCAAGCTCGGTTATGCCACCACCGATGGCCGGACTTATTCCCTGCTACCCAAAGTGCTGACCCTCGGGCATGCCTATGTTTCCTCCACGCCGCTGGCGGTCTCTGCCCAGCCGTATCTGGACCGCATGAGCGAGCAACTGCACGAAGCCTGCAACATGGCGACCCTGGAAGGCGATGACATCTTGTACATCGCCCGCTCGGCAACCACCCAGCGCCTGATTTCGGTTGACCTCTCGGTGGGCGGGCGCTTGCCGGCCTATTGCACGTCGATGGGCAGGATCCTGCTGGCCGCCCTGGATGATACGTCGCTGGGTGAGTACCTCGACCACGCGGAACTGCAAGCCAAGACCAGTCGAACCATCCACACCCCCGAAGCACTGCTGGAGTGCTTGCAGGAAGTGCGGCAACAGGGTTGGTGCATCGTCGATCAGGAACTGGAGCAGGGCCTGCGCTCGATTGCCGTTCCGGTGTACGACGCGTCCGGTCAGGTCGTTGCGGCCCTGAACGTCAGCACCCACGCCGGACGGGTGAGTCGCAACGAACTGGAACAGCGCTTCCTGCCCGGCCTGTTGAGTGCCAGCCGCGACCTCAGTACCCAGCTGTTTAGCTAAGCTGTTCGATAAACGCACAGAGTCGCGTTCGGTGAATTGACGCTCTTTCCCTTGGCTCATTAATGTCGCGGCAGCGTCATCCGGCGCTGTCGGTACCGATTCGGCGCCGGACGACGACCCCATAATAATGAGAAGAGGCACCCCTCATGCGCATGTTCCCGACCTGCAGCCGTTCCCACTGTTTTTCTTGTCAGGCCCGAATTGCCTGATCCCGACACCCCTTTTCCCTGTCACAGCGTCAGCCACGGCTGGCCCCTGTTCGACTGCGTTTTTTGCGTGGAATAAAAATAATGAACCAGCCTCAGTCTGCTGTAGGTAACTGCCTCGACGTGCAGTCCTTCATCAACGCTCAACCCATTTCGCGCTATCAGTGGCGAGTGGTGATCCTGTGTTTTCTGATTGTCTTCCTCGATGGCCTCGACACGGCCGCCATGGGGTTCATCGCGCCGGCCCTGTCTCAGGACTGGGGCATCGATCGCGCCAGTCTCGGCCCGGTGATGAGTGCGGCACTGATCGGCATGGTGTTCGGCGCGCTGGGCTCCGGTCCTTTGGCTGACCGCTTCGGGCGAAAAGTCGTACTGGTGGGGGCGGTGTTGTTGTTCGGTGCGTTCAGCCTGGCCTCGGCCTACAGCACCAATGTCGACCAGTTGCTCGTGTTGCGTTTCCTGACTGGCCTGGGATTGGGTGCGGGCATGCCCAACGCCACCACACTGCTGTCGGAATACACCCCGGAACGCAAGAAATCCTTGCTGGTGACCAGCATGTTCTGCGGTTTCAACCTTGGCATGGCCGGGGGCGGATTTATTTCCGCCAAGTTGATCCCGACGTTCGGCTGGCACAGCTTGTTGCTGATCGGTGGGGTCCTGCCGTTGATCCTCGGCGTCGTGTTGCTGCTGTGGCTGCCGGAATCGGCGCGCTATCTCGTCGTGCGCAACCGTGGCACCGACAAAGTGCGCAAGGCGCTGGCGCCGATTGACCCGACAGTGGTTGCCCAGGCTTCCAGTTTCAGTGTGCCGGAACAGAAAACCGTGAAGGCGCGCAACGTGTTTGCGGTGATCTTCTCCGGCACCTACAGCGTCGGCACGCTGTTGTTGTGGCTGACCTATTTCATGGGCCTGGTGATCGTGTACTTGCTGACCAGTTGGCTGCCGACCCTGATGCGTGACAGTGGCGCCAGCATGGAGCAAGCGGCGTTCATCGGTGCGCTGTTCCAATTCGGTGGCGTATTGAGTGCCGTGGGCGTGGGTTGGGCGATGGACCGGTTCAATCCGCACAAGGTCATCGGCACTTTCTACCTGTTGGCCGGGGTGTTTGCCTACGCGGTAGGGCAGAGCCTGGGCAACATCACGATATTGGCGACCCTGGTGCTGATCGCCGGGATGTGCGTCAACGGTGCGCAATCGGCAATGCCTTCGCTGGCGGCGCGGTTCTATCCGACTCAGGGACGTGCCACCGGCGTGTCGTGGATGCTCGGCATTGGCCGCTTCGGCGCCATCCTGGGGGCGTGGATGGGGGCAACGCTGTTGGGCCTGGGCTGGAACTTCGAGCAAGTGCTGACCGCGCTGGTGATTCCGGCGGCGCTCGCCACGACGGCGGTGGTGATCAAGGGCCTGGTCAGTCATGCGGATGCGACCTGAGCGATGATCGGTAGTGAGATAACAATGTGTTCGATAGGCGAACGCTCATTCGATTATCGGATTGTTTGGCGTTTTTCAGAGGCTTAATCTTCAGTGATCCCGGCGCTGCGCATCGGCGCCTTTTTCACTGTCGGTCGATAACAAACGGAAGCCCGCCCCAATGGCTGTTTTGCCGATCACATCGATAGCACTGCCGACCCGACCGGAGTCGAACTGACGGCACTGCGTGACCTCGAAGCCCTTACTGCAGCGGCCCACGGCCAAGCCCCAGGAGAAGCATAATGCGTGACGTTTATATCTGCGACGCGATTCGTACCCCCATCGGCCGTTTCGGCGGTGGTCTGTCGGCGGTTCGCGCCGACGACCTGGCCGCCGTGCCAATCAAGGCTTTGATGGAGCGTAATCCGTCGGTGGACTGGAATGCGGTGGACGAGGTGTTCCTCGGCTGCGCCAACCAGGCCGGTGAAGACAACCGCAACGTGGCGCGCATGGCGCTGCTGCTGGCGGGGCTGCCGGAAACCATTCCGGGCGTGACCCTCAATCGCCTTTGCGCTTCGGGTATGGACGCCATTGGCACCGCATTCCGCGCCATTGCCAGCGGTGAAATGGAGTTGGCGATTGCTGGTGGTGTCGAGTCGATGTCCCGCGCGCCGTTCGTGATGGGCAAGGCCGATGCCGCGTTCTCGCGCAACATGAAGCTCGAAGACACCACCATTGGCTGGCGTTTCATCAACCCGTTGATGAAAGCCCAGTACGGTGTGGATGCGATGCCGCAGACCGCTGACAACGTGGCTGACGACTACAAGGTCTCCCGCGCCGATCAGGACGCTTTCGCCCTGCGCAGCCAGCAACGCACCGCCGTGGCCCAGGCCGCAGGCTTTTTCGCCGAAGAAATCGTCGAAGTGCGCATTGCCCACAAGAAGGGTGAAACCGTGGTCAGCCAGGATGAGCATCCTCGCGCCGATACCACCCTCGAAGCCCTGACCAAACTCAAACCGGTCAACGGCCCCGACAAAACCGTGACCGCCGGTAACGCTTCGGGCGTGAACGACGGTGCAGCTGCGCTGATCCTGGCGTCGGCCGAAGCCGTGAAAAAACACGGCCTGACCGCTCGTGCCAAAGTGCTGGGCATGGCCAGTGCCGGTGTTGCGCCTCGGGTGATGGGCATCGGCCCGGTGCCGGCGGTACGCAAACTGACCGAACGCCTGGGCGTGGCTGTCAGCGATTTCGACGTGATCGAACTCAACGAAGCCTTCGCCAGCCAGGGTTTGGCGGTGCTGCGCGAGCTGGGCATCGCGGACGACGCGCCTCAGGTCAACCCGAACGGTGGCGCCATTGCCTTGGGGCATCCGTTGGGCATGAGTGGAGCGCGCTTGGTCTTGACGGCTCTGCATCAACTGGAAAAAACCGGTGGCAAGAAAGGCCTGGCGACCATGTGCGTCGGCGTTGGCCAAGGGCTGGCGTTGGCAATCGAGCGCGTCTGACCCGCTTCGAAGACAAGAACAACAGAGGAATGCTTCATGACTGACAAGCCTGGTTACCGTCGCCCGCAGGAAGGCACTCAGCCGCCTTACCTGCACCCGACTTACCAATCCACCAACCTGCGCTCGCCGTCCAAGCCTCTGGTGTTCTTGCCTCATTCGCTGTCGGAAATCACCGGGCCGACCATCGGCGCCGAGCGCATCCACGAGCAGGACAATGACCTGACGGCTCAGCATGAGGGCGAGCCGCTGGGTGAGCGCATCATCATCCACGGCCGCGTGCTGGATGAGAATGGTCTGCCGGTGCCGGGGATTCTGGTGGAAATCTGGCAGGCCAATGCTGCCGGTCGCTACAACCATGCCCGCGATCTGCACGACGCGCCGCTGGACCCGAATTTCACCGGTACTGGCCGCACCGTCACCGACGCTGATGGCTGGTACCAGTTCCAGACCATCAAGCCTGGTGCCTATCCGTGGGGCAACCACCACAATGCCTGGCGCCCGGCGCACATCCATTTTTCGCTGTTCGGGCCGAGCATTCTGACGCGCCTGGTCACGCAAATGTATTTCCCGGGCGACCCGCTGCTGGCGTACGACCCGATCTACAACTGCGTGCCCGACACCAGTGCCAAAGAACGCTTGATCGCCAGCTTCGACCTGGAAAAAACCATCCCTTCCTACGCCCTCGGTTATCGCTGGGACATCGTTTTGCGCGGCCGCGATGCCACGCCGATGGAGAAATAAGATGACGCTGACTGCGACCACATCCCATACCGTCGGACCTTACTACCACATCGGCTTGACCTGGCTGAACCGTGAAAACCTGACCGTCGAACAGACCCTGGGTGAGCGCGTGGCCATCACCGGGCAGGTGCTCGATGGTAACGGCGACGTTGTCAACGATGCGATGCTGGAAGTCTGGCAGGCCAACGCCGCCGGCAAATACGACCACCCGGAAGACGACCAGGACAAACCCCTGGACCCGAACTTCGAAGGTTTTGGCCGGATACCGGTGGATGCTGAAGGTCGGTTCCGTTTCACCACCATCAAACCGGGTACGGTGGAAGGCCTCAAGGGCACGACCCAGGCGCCACACCTGGTGGTGTTGGTGTTCGCACGCGGACTGGTGAAGCACTTGCTGACGAGGATCTATTTCGACGGCGAACCGGCCAATGGGTCGGACCCGCTGCTCGAGTGCGTGCCGGTCGAACGCCGCGACACCTTGCTGGCGAAGCAGGATGCGACCGGTGTCTATCAGTGGAATGTGATTTTGCAAGGCACTGAGGCGGAGACGGTGTTCTTCGACTATTGAGAGCGCAGCACCCTATAGGGAGCGACGTCGCTAATGCTTCTGCGGAACGGGGCTGTTGCAAAGTGTGTCTAGACTCACACTGTCCCCATTGAGTGAAAAACAATGACAACGACTACTGTTTCAGAACCGCTATACACCGGCGAAGAGCGCAACAAGCGGATCTTCGCCATTGTCGGCGCCTCGTCCGGCAACCTGGTTGAATGGTTCGACTTCTACGTCTACGCCTTCTGTGCGATCTATTTCGCGCCTGCCTTCTTTCCGTCCGATAACCCTACGGTGCAGTTGGTCAACACCGCCGGTGTGTTTGCCGCCGGGTTCCTGATGCGGCCGATAGGTGGGTGGATTTTTGGCCGGGTTGCGGACAAGCACGGGCGCAAGAATTCGATGCTGATCTCGATTCTGATGATGTGCTTCGGCTCATTGCTCATCGCTTGCCTGCCGACCTACAACAGCATCGGCGTCTGGGCGCCGATCATGCTGCTGTTCGCCCGTCTGCTCCAGGGCCTGTCGGTGGGCGGCGAATACGGCACCACCGCCACCTACATGAGCGAAGTCGCGCTCAAGGGTCAGCGTGGTTTCTTCGCTTCATTCCAGTACGTGACGCTGATTGGCGGGCAATTGCTGGCGGTGTCGCTGGTGGTGGTCCTGCAACAGTTCCTCACCGAAGATGACCTGCGTGCCTATGGCTGGCGGATCCCGTTCGTGGTCGGTGCGGTGGCCGCGCTGATTTCGTTGTTCCTGCGTCGTACGCTGAAAGAAACCACCAGCAAGGAAATGCGTGAAAACAAGGACGCCGGCAGCATCAGCGCGCTGTTCCGCGACCATAAAGCCGCGTTCATCACCGTGCTCGGCTACACCGCCGGTGGCTCGCTGATTTTCTACACCTTCACCACCTACATGCAGAAGTACCTGGTGAACACCGCCGGCATGCCGGCCAAGACCGCCAGCTACATCATGACGGGCGCACTGTTCCTTTATATGTGCATGCAGCCGCTGTTCGGCATGCTCGCCGACAAGATCGGCCGTCGTAACTCGATGCTTTGGTTCGGCGCCCTCGGTACGCTGTTCACCGTGCCGATCCTGCTGAGCCTGAAAAGCATCAGCAGTCCGTTCCTGGCCTTTGTGCTGATTACCGTGGCGCTGGCGATCGTCAGTTTCTACACCTCGATCAGCGGCCTGGTGAAAGCCGAGATGTTCCCGCCGGAAGTCCGGGCACTGGGCGTCGGCCTGGCGTATGCGGTGGCGAATGCGATCTTCGGCGGTTCGGCGGAATATGTGGCCTTGAGCCTTAAAGCGGGGGGCATGGAAAACTCCTTCTACTGGTACGTGACCGTGATGATGGCGATCGCGCTCCTGTTCAGCCTGCGCCTGCCCAAGCAAGCGAAGTACCTGCATCATGACCTTTGATCCATACCCGCGGGCCCGAGTGGCCCGCGCTTCCAAGGACTGTTTATGAACGAGCGACCGGGCAATCAATTGTTCGATGCCTATTTCACTGCCCGCGAGATGCGTGAAGTGTTCTGCGATCAGGGCCGGGTTCAGGCCATGCTCGATTTTGAAGCGGCGCTGGCCAGGGCCGAAGCTCGGGTCGGTCTGATTCCGCACACGGCGGTGGCGCCGATCGAGGCAGCCTGCCAGGCCGGGCATTACGATTTTGCGGCTCTCGGCGAAGCCATTGCCACGGCGGGTAATTCGGCGATTCCGTTGGTCAAGGCCTTGGGCAAACAGATCGCGGCGAACGATGCCCAGGCCGAGCGCTATGTGCACTTGGGCGCCACCAGTCAGGACGTGATGGACAGCGGTCTGGTCCTGCAATTGCGTCGCGCACTGCAACTGATCGACAGCGATCTGGCGCAACTGGGCCAGACGCTCGCCACCCAAGCCCAACGATATGCGGCCACGCCACTGGCCGGGCGCACCTGGTTGCAACACGCAACGCCGGTCACCCTGGGCATGAAGATCGCCGGCTGGCTGGGTGCAGTCACCCGTAGTCGCCAGCGTTTGCTCGAACTCAAACCGCGTTTGCTGGTGCTGCAATTCGGTGGCGCTTCGGGAACCCTCGCGGCACTCGGTGAGCAGGCGATGCCGATTGCCCAGGCCTTGGCCGAGGAACTGCGCCTGACCTTGCCCGATCAACCCTGGCACACCCAGCGTGATCGTCTGGTGGAGTTCGGTTCGGTGCTGGGATTGATCGCTGGCAGTCTCGGCAAGCTCGGGCGTGACATCAGCCTGTTGATGCAGACCGAAGCCGCCGAAGTGTTCGAGCCCTCGGCTCCCGGCAAGGGCGGTTCCTCGACCATGCCGCATAAGCGCAACCCCGTGGGCGCGGCGGTGCTGATCGGCGCCGCGACTCGCGTGCCGGGCCTGCTCTCGACGCTGTTCAGCGCCATGCCGCAGGAACACGAGCGCAGCCTGGGGCTGTGGCATGCCGAATGGGAAACCCTGCCGGAGATTTGCTGCCTGGTGTCCGGCAGCCTGAAACAAGCGCTGTTGGTGACCCAGGGCCTGGAAGTGGACGCCGGGCGCATGGCCCGCAACCTCGACCTGACCCAAGGCCTGGTGCTTGCCGAAGCGGTGAGCATCGTCCTCGCACAACGGGTGGGGCGCGATACGGCGCATCATCTGTTGGAGCAATGCTGCAAACGCGCGGTGGCCGAACACCGGCACCTGCGCGCGGTGCTCGGCGACGAGCCGCAAGTGACCGCCGAGCTGTCGGCGGCTGAACTCGATCATCTGTTGGACCCCGCCCATTACCTCGGTCAGGCCCGTACCTGGGTCGAGCGAGCGGTGGCTGAACATTCTGCATTGACTGCCTGAAGGAGATTGCTGTGGCTTTCGTACAACTCGCCGAGGGCGAATTGCATTACCAACTCGACGGCCCGGCCAATGCGCCGGTGCTGGTGCTGTCCAACTCCCTGGGTACCGACCTGCACATGTGGGACGCGCAAATGGCGGCCTTCACCGAGCATTTCCGCGTATTGCGTTTCGATACCCGTGGCCACGGCCAGTCGCTGGTGACGCCGGGCCCCTACAGCATCGAGCAACTGGGCCACGACGTGCTCGCGCTGCTTGATGCCTTGCACATCGAGCGTGCGCATTTCTGTGGCTTGTCCATGGGCGGCTTGATCGGCCAGTGGCTGGGGATCAATGCCGGCGAACGCTTGAATTCGCTAGTGGTGTGCAACACCGCGGCGAAAATCGGCGAACTGTCGGTGTGGAATCCGCGCATCGAAACCGTGCTGCGTGACGGCCCTGCGGCCATGGTTGCCCTGCGCGATGCGTCGATTGCTCGCTGGTTCACTCCGGACTTCTCCGCCGCCAACCCGACGGCGGCCAAGCAGATCACCGACATGCTGGCGGCCACTTCACCCGAAGGCTATGCAGCCAACTGCGCGGCGGTACGCGATGCCGATTTCCGCGATCAATTGGGCTCGATCAAGGTGCCACTGTTGGTGATCGCCGGCACCGAAGACGCGGTAACGCCGCCGTCCGGTGGGCACTTCATTCAGGAGCATGTGGCCGGCGCCGAGTACGCCGAGTTCTATGCCGCGCATTTGTCCAACGTTCAGGCCGGCGCCGCGTTCAGCGAGCGGGTTCTGGCGTTTTTGTTGGCTCATTAAGGGGACTGTCGTGGACGAAAAACAACGTTACGACGAGGGCATGAAAGTCCGTCGCGCGGTACTGGGCGACGCCCACGTCGACCGCAGTCTGACCGCGTTGACCGAGTTCAACTCGGAGTTTCAGGAAATGATCACCCGCCACGCCTGGGGCGACATCTGGACCCGCCCGGGCCTGCCGCGCCACACCCGCAGCCTGATCACCATCGCCATGCTGATTGGCATGAACCGCGAGGGGGAGCTCAAGCTGCACCTGCGCGCCGCCGCCAACAATGGCGTCAGCCGTGGCGAGATCAAGGAAGTGATCATGCAGAGCGCGATTTACTGCGGTATTCCGGCAGCCAATGCCACGTTCCACCTGGCCGAGTCGGTCTGGGATGAATTGGGGATTGAATCGCGGGAGTGATCCTGGTGGTTTTCGGTGCCTGAGCTGATGCTATCGCTGGCAGGCCAGCTCCCACAGTGGTCCGATGTGAACGCCAATTCTGTGGTCACTGAAGATCCCTGTGGGAGCTGGCCTGCCAGCGATGGCGTCGATGAGATCGCCATCGCTGGCAAGCCATGCTCCTACAACAGGCTGATCGGATAGCTGATGATCAGGCGGTTCTCATCGAACTCGTTGTTGCTGTAATCACGGCGCATGGTCGAGTTACGCCATTTCAGGTTCAGGTTCTTCAGCGCACCGCTCTGCACGGTGTAGCCCAGTTCACTTTCACGTCCCCATTCCTTGCCGTCGGTGATGTTGCCGGTATGCACGTTATCGCCGCTGATGTAGCGGTTCATCAGGGTCAGGCCCGGCACGCCGAGGGCGACGAAGTTGTAGTCGTGACGCACTTGCCAGGATTTTTCCCGGGCGTTGTCATAGCTGGAGTTGTAACTGTCGTTGGCCAGGGTGCCACCGCTGGTGCCGTTGACCCGCATCCACGGACTGTCGCCGGTGAGTTTCTGCAGGCCGACGTAAAAGGTGTTGCCGCCGTACTTGGCCGAGAACAGGCCAAACAGGGTTTTGTTATCCAGCTGGCCGGCGCGGGCGCTACCGTCATCCTTGCCGTAGAAGAAACCGAGGTTGGCGCCCAGGGTCCAGTCACCCAATGGCTGGCTGTGCACCAGGTTGATGAATTGCTGGCTGTAGATGTCCTTGAGTTCAGCGTTCCACACACCGATCTGGGTGCGTTTTTCGTTGAACTGGTATTCGCCGCCCTGGAAGTTGAATCGATCAGAGGTGAACGCCGCTTTGCCGGTCATCGACATGTCGCTCATGCTGCTGTCGTCACGTGGGCTGTTCTGCCGGAACTGGCCGCCGTAGAGCGTCAGGCCGTCGATTTCCTTCGAGGTGATCTGGCCGCCGCGGAAGGTTTGCGGCAGAGAGCGCCCGTCATCCGAACGCAGGATCGGCAGCACGGGCATCCAGTCGCCCACCTTAGCCTCGGTTTGCGACAGCTTGGCCTTGAACGCCACGTTGGTGCGACCGAAGTTGTCCGCCGGGCGACCATCGTGGTCCAGCGGCAGCAACTGCGTGCCACCGGTGCCTTTGCCGCCGTCGAGTTTCACCGAGTACAGCCCCAGCACATCCATGCCGAAGCCGACGGTGCCCTGGGTGAACCCGGATTTGGCATCGAGGATGAAACTCTGCGTCCACTCCTCAGCCTTGCCTTGAGCCTTGGTCGGGTTGGTGAAGTTGCGGTTGATGTAGAAGTTGCGCAGGTTCAGGTTGACCTTGGCGCCTTCGACAAAGCCCGACTCTTCGGCCTGGGCAGGCAGGGTCGCGCTGGCCAGGGCGATGGCGATCAGGCTGGGTACGAAATACGGCGCGTTGGAAGGCGTCATGGGCTCGGGTCTCTCTAATTCTTGTGGATGAATGGGGGCATGCCGCAACCCGCTGGGTGCAGACAAAAAAACTCGGTCAATTCGGGGTGGAACCTGGGTATCAGCCGGACAGGGCAGGGCGCGGGGGCATGGTGTCGAACCTGTTGTTATTGGTTTTGTGGTTCGGATGGTGCTTGGAATGTACTGGATGGTTCAATCTGTGAAAGCGGGTTCTGGGCGATAATCGAACGCAAGATTAAGTCTGGATATGCGGTGAGTGTGCTGGCCTCATCGCGGGCAAGCCCGCTCCCACAGGTTTAGCGTGAGCTCACAAAGTCGAGCTCCACAGAGACACTGTGGCAGTGAGCTTGCTCCGGGCGACGTTCCGACGATGGGCACTGCCTGACGACAAAACTTTTCTCGCCGCCAACAAAAAGCCCACCAAAAGGTGGGCTTCCTGTCATTCGGGGCGCTATCAGAAATACTTCATCTTCGGCGCTTCTTCCTTCAACGGCTCGTTCTTCGCCGTCTGTTCGTTCCAGCCACCACCCAGTGCCTTGTACAGATTGACCTGGCTGACCAGTTGCGCCAGACGATCGGTGACCAGCGCTTGTTGGGCGCTGAACAGCTGACGCTGGGCATCGAGGAAGGTCAGGTTGCTGTCGACACCGATGCGGTAGCGGCGCTCGGCCAGGCGGTAGTAGTCCTGGTTGGCACTGACGAAGTCTTGCTGTGCCTGCAACTGCTGAACATAGGTCTGGCGGGCGGCCAGGCCATCGGCGACTTCCTGGAAGGCCGTTTGAATGGACTTCTCGTAGTTCGCCACACCGATGTCTTTCTGGATCTTCGAATAATCCAGGCTGGCGCGCAGGCTGCCGGCGTTGAAGATCGGCAGGTTGATCTGCGGCTGGAACAGCCAGGTGCCCGAACCGCCCTTGAACAGACCGGACAGGTCCGGGCTCAGGGTCCCGGCGTTGGCCGTCAGGCTGATGCTCGGGAAGAACGCGGCCCGTGCGGCGCCGATGTTGGCGTTGGCGGCCTTGAGGTTGTATTCGGCCTGAAGGATGTCCGGACGACGTTGCAGCAAGTCCGACGGCAGGCCCGGCGGTACGTCGGCCAGCAGCTTTTCAGACAACGGTCTGGCGGCGGGCAGGTTGGCCGGGATACCGGTGCCAAGCAGCAGCACCAGGCTGTTTTCATCCTGGGCGACCTGGCGGGTGTACTTGGCCAATTGCGCACGGGCGTTTTCCACCGAGGTGCGTGACTGCGCCAGGTCCAGGGCCGAAGCGACCCCCACTTCGTTGCTGCGGGCGGTGAGCTTGTAGCTCTCCTCGAACGCGCCGAGGGTGTCCTGGGTGACCTTCAGCAGTTCCTTGTCGGCCTGCCAGGTCAGGTAGGCGTTGGCCACGCTGGCCACCAGGCTGATCTGGGTGCTGCGGCGGCCTTCTTCGGTGGCGAAGTATCTCTGCAAGGCTTCTTCGCTCAGGCTGCGCACCCGACCGAACAGGTCGAGCTCATACGCGCTGATACCGACCGTTGCCGAGTAGGAGCTGTTGATGCCCGCCTGACCGGTTTGTGAGGAGTCGGCCGGAACGCGTTGGCGGCTGCCGCTGCCATTGGCTGAAACGGCCGGGAACAGGTCGGCGCGCTGGATGCGGTATTGAGCCGCGAAGGCGTCGATGTTCAGGGCCGCGACACGCAGGTCTCGGTTGTTTTCCAGGGCGACCTGGATCAACTGCTGCAGTGCCGGATCGTGGAAAAACTGCTTCCAGCCTTGTTCCGCGGCGGCCTGGGCAGGCGCCTGGGCTGGCGAATACGCCGGCCCCTGCGGGTATTGATCCGCCACTGGCGCTTGCGGCTGCTGATAATCAGGTATCAGCGAGCAGCCACCCAGTACGAAGGCGGCGACTGCCAGGGAGAGTAGCGACTTGCTCATTAGCCAGCCTCTTTAGGAGTTTCAGTGGCGTCGTCCTGGTCGGCGTTTTTACGCTGGCCTATGGACGACACGGTGACGAAGAACAGTGGGACCCAGAAGATCGCCAGCACAGTGGCCGTGATCATACCGCCAATCACCCCGGTACCGATTGCATGCTGGCTACCGGAACCCGCACCCGTGGAAATAGCCAGTGGTACCACACCGAGAACGAAGGCGAGCGAGGTCATGATGATCGGTCGCAGACGCATGCGGCAGGCTTCGATCGCCGCATCACGCAGGCTGCGTCCCTGTTCGTGGAGTTCCTTGGCGAATTCGACGATCAGAATGGCGTTTTTCGCCGCCAGACCGATGGTCGTCAGCAGACCCACCTGGAAGTACACGTCGTTGGACAGACCGCGCAGGCTGGTGGCCATCAGCGCACCGATGATCCCCAGCGGCACCACCAACATCACCGCGATCGGAATCGACCAGCTTTCATACAACGCGGCCAGACACAGGAACACCATCAGCAGCGACAACGCGTACAGCGCTGGCGCTTGCGAACCGGACAAACGTTCCTCGTAGGACAGGCCGGTCCAGGAGATACCGACACCCGCCGGCAGTTTCTGGGCTATGGCTTCGACTTCGGCCATGGCTTCACCGGTGGAATAACCCGGCGCCGGGGCACCGAGGATCTCCATCGCTTCAACGCCGTTGTAACGGGCCAGTTTCGGCGAGCCGTAGATCCACTCGCCCTTGGCGAACGCCGAGAACGGAACCATGGTGCCGGCGCTGTTACGCACGTACCACTTCTTCAGGTCCTCCGGGCTCATGCGTGACCCCGGCTGGCCTTGCACGTACACCTTCTTCACCCGACCGCGGTCGATGAAGTCGTTGACGTAGCTACTGCCCAGGGCAATCGACAGGGTGTTGTTGATGTCGGCGATGGTGATGCCCAGGGCACTGGCCTTCTCGTCATCGATTTCCAATTGATATTGCGGTTCGTCGTTCAGGCCGTTCGGACGCACTTGCGACAACACTTTGCTTTGCGCGGCCATGCCGAGGAACTGGTTGCGGGCTTGCATCAGCTTTTCGTGACCGATACCGGCGCGATCTTGCAGGAACACGTCGAAACCGGTGGCGTTACCCAGTTCCAGTACGGCCGGGGGCGCGAAAGCGAACACCATGGCATCGCGGAACGTGAAGAAGTGCTGCTGGGCGCGGGCCGCGACCTTGAACACGTTGTTGTCGGCGTTACGTTCATGCCAGGGTCTGAGCATGATGAACGCCATGCCCGAACTCTGGCCGCGACCGGCGAAGTTGAAACCGGTCACGGTAAACACCGAGTTCACCGCGTCGCCTTCACCGCCATCCTTGCCCGGACGCAGCAGGAATTCACGCATTTCGTCCACCACCACCTGGGTGCGCTGGGCGGTCGAGCCGGCAGGCGTCTGCACCTGGGCGAACAACACGCCCTGGTCTTCTTCCGGCAGGAACGCCGTTGGAATACGGGTGAACAGCCAGATCATGCCGACGACGATCAGCAGGTAAGCCAGCAGGTACGGGGCCTTGTTCGCGAGCATGCTGCCCACGCCACGCTCGTAACGGCGTACGCCACGGTCGAAGTTGCGGTTGAACCAGCCGAAGAAGCCGCGTTTTGGCGTGCCGTGCTCGCCTTTGGGAATCGCCTTGAGCATGGTGGCGCAGAGCGCCGGGGTGAAGATCAGGGCAACCAGTACCGACAGGGCCATGGCCGAGACGATGGTGATCGAAAACTGCTTGTAGATCACACCGGTGGAGCCGCTGAAGAACGCCATCGGCAGCAGTACCGCCGAGAGCACCAGGGCGATACCGACCAGGGCGCCCTGGATCTGCCCCATGGATTTCTTGGTGGCTTCCTTGGGTGACAGGCCTTCCTCGCTCATGACCCGTTCGACGTTCTCCACCACGACGATGGCATCGTCCACCAGCAAGCCAATGGCCAGGACCATACCGAACATGGTCAGGGTGTTGATGCTGAAACCGGCCGCCGCGAGGATGCCGAACGTACCGAGCAACACCACCGGCACGGTCATCGTGGTGATGACGGTGGCGCGGAAGTTTTGCAGGAACAGGAACATCACCAGGAACACCAGCACGATCGCTTCGACCAGGGTTTCAACCACACCCTTGATCGACTCGGTCACCACCGGGGTGGTGTCGTACGGGAACACCACTTCCATCCCTTGCGGGAAGAACGGCTTGAGGTTGTCGATGGTCTTGCGCAGGGCTTTGGCTGTATCGAGGGCGTTGGCACCGTTGGCCAGTTTCACCGCCAGGCCGGAAGCCGGAGCGCCGTTGAACTGGGCGTTGATGCTGTAGTTCTCGCCACCCAGACCGACTTCGGCGACATCCTTGAGGCGAACCTGGGAACCGTCCTTGTTGACCTTGAGCAGGATTTTATTGAACTGCTCGGCGGTCTGCAGGCGGGTCTTGCCGATGATCGTGGCGTTCAGCTGCGTGTCGGGCAGGGCAGGCAGGCCGCCGAGCTGGCCGGACGAAATCTGCACGTTTTGCGCGGCAATCGCCGTTTTGACGTCGATCGGGGTCAGGTTGTAGTTGTTCAACTTGGCCGGGTCGAGCCAGATGCGCATGGCGTATTGCGAACCGAATACCTGGAAGTCACCGACACCGGCGGTCCGGGAGATCGGGTCCTGCATGTTCGACACGATGTAGTTCGACAGGTCGTCCTTGGTCATGCTGCCGTCGCGCGAGACCACGCCAATCACCAGCAGGAAGTTTTTCACCGCCTTGGTCACGCGGATACCTTGCTGCTGCACTTCTTGCGGCAGCAGCGGGGTGGCCAGGTTCAGTTTGTTCTGGACCTGAACCTGCGCGGTATCGGAGTTGGTGCCTTGCTCGAAGGTCGCGGTGATGGTCATGGTGCCGTCGGAGTTACTTTCCGAAGACACATAACGCAGGTTGTCGATACCGTTGAGCTGTTGCTCGATCACTTGCACCACGGTGTCCTGCACGGTCTGCGCGGAAGCGCCCGGGTAGGTCACGGAAATGGCGATCGCCGGAGGCGCGATGCTCGGGTACTGGTTGATCGGCAATTTGAGGATTGAGAGTGCCCCGACCAGCATGATCACCAGGGCAATCACCCAGGCGAAAATCGGACGGTCGATGAAAAATTTTGACATGAGTTACTCCCCTTTGCCGCCGGCGGCTTTGTCAGCTGCCTGAGCGGGGGCCGGGTTCTTTGCGGCAACGTTGGTCGCTTCGCTGGCTTTGACTACCACGCCAGGTTTGACGTATTGCAGACCTTCGGTGATCAACCGATCGCCGGCCTTCAGACCGTCTTCGACCAGCCATTGATTGCCGACGGTGCGGCTGGCCTTGAGCTGGCGCAGTTCGACCTTGTTGTCGGGGCCGACGACCAGCGCGGTCGGGCTGCCTTTGAGGTCGCGAGTCACGCCCTGTTGCGGCGCCAGAATTGCCGCACTGTTTACGCCGGCCTGCAATTGGGCGTGCACGAACATGCCCGGCAGCAGCGTATGCTCAGGGTTGGGGAACACGGCGCGAAGGGTCACGGAACCGGTGGTCTGGTCAACCGAGACTTCGGAGAATTCCAGCTTGCCGTCCAGCTTGTACTGGCTGCCGTCCTCAAGGGTCAGCTTGACCTTGGCGGCATTGTCGCCAGCCTTTTGCAGGCGACCGCTTTCCAGTTCGCGGCGCAGTTCAAGCAGTTCGACCGAGGATTGCGTCACGTCGACGTAGATCGGGTCCAGTTGCTGAATCACGGCCATGGCTTCGAGTTGACCGTTGCTGACCAGCGCGCCCTCGGTCACCGACGAACGACCGATACGGCCGGTCAACGGCGCGTAAACCTTGGTGTAGCGAACATTGATCTGGGCGCTTTGCAGCGCGGCTTCCGATTGCAGGCGGTTGGCCACGGCGGTGTCGTATTCCTGACGGCTTACGGCCTGCTCATCAACCAGTTGCCTGTAGCGGTCGGAGATCGATTTGGTCGAACGCAGGTTGGCTTCTGCGCTTTTGAGCGTCGCTTCATAGATCGACGGATCGATCTGATACAGCTGCTGGCCGGCTTTGACATCGCTGCCTTCCTTGAACAGACGCTTGAGAATGATGCCGTTGACCTGTGGACGGACTTCAGCGATGCGGAACGCACTGGTGCGCCCTGGCAATTCCGAGGTGAGCGTAAACGTTTGCGTTTGCAGGGTAACGACGCCGACCTGAGGCGGTGGTGCAGCCGGGGGTGCCTCTTCCTTTTTACATCCGCTGAGCAATGATGCCAGGGCGATGGCGGCGACCAGAGCGGTAACAGCTGGCTTGAATTGCATGAAAATCCTCGGGTCAGGCGCGCAAGACACGCACAAGAAAAGATGGAAGGTTAAAAATGGATACCGGGTGGGTAAGTAGCTTGCTAAGGAATATACTTACGTTCATGGTTGTTTGTAAACACCTTGGCACTGTACCCGCACCGTTACAGACGCCGTTTAAAGGTTCGAATTGTTGGCCCGGGGACGATACCCAAGAGCGCTCGCCCTACTTTTATTCAGCTGATCGTCAAACATCGCTGAAGCATCCTGATTGAGGTTGTACTGCCATGGTCCGTCGTACCAAAGAGGAAGCTCAAGAAACGCGCAGCCAGATACTCGAGGCGGCCGAGAAAGCCTTCTATGAAAGGGGCGTGGCGCGCACGACGCTGGCCGACATCGCGGCCCTGGCCGGCGTCACTCGCGGCGCCATCTATTGGCATTTCAGCAACAAGGCGGACCTGGTTCAGGCCATGCTGGATACCTTGCATGAGCCACTGGATGAAATGGCCAAGGCCAGCGAGAACGAGGCCGAACCTGATCCACTGGGCTGCATGCGCAATTTGTTGATTCATTTGTTTCATCAGATTGCCCTGGACCCGAAAACCCGACGCATCAATGAGATTCTTTTTCATAAGTGCGAATTCACCGATGAAATGTGCGACCTGCGTCAGCAACGCGTGTCCGCCAGCCTCGACTGCAATGTGCGGATCGGCGTGGCGCTGAGAAATGCGGTGAATCGTGGGCAGTTGCCGGAAAACCTCGACACCGCCCGGGCGGCCATCAGTTTGCACGCCTATATCGATGGCATCCTGTACCAGTGGCTATTGGCCCCCGACAGCTTCGAACTGCACACCGAAGCCGAACGCTGGGTCGATACAGGGTTGGACATGCTGCGCCTGAGCCCCAGCCTGCGTAATTGAAACAAAATGCTTAATCGGTTCCGCGTGTGTCAACCATTGAAGCTTCAGATGAACAGTTCTTCACCCGCTTTGCGCTAATGGGGTGCTTTTATATACGTACGTTCACCCGGATGACAGGTGGTCAGCTACGTAATTTGTAGGAATTTTGTGTCGATTCTGTGGGCAGTGGGTGCACTTGGCATAAAACCGCAGCAAAACACCGCACTCTGCAGGAGCGAGCTTGCTCGCGATGGTGGTGGGTTAATCGACCGAAAATTGAATGTCATCGCCGACCTCAGACTTTCGTTCGGCTAATGGCTAATAGCACGGACTTGCCCACCCATTTGCATCGGATTTGACCAGCACGATGCGTGGATATGAGCGGCAGAGATCGACTGTGGATTCATCCGGTCGATGCAACAGATTAGCCAAATCGTTCAGCGGGTTGCTCGACCTTGTCTGCGGGGTTTCGAGGGCGCTCCCCCCCAACCTATGGCCTAACAATAAAGATTCAACGATATCTGAAATTCAGGAAAACATAACAGATCATGGTTGCTGTCAGGCCGACCAATATGTACTCGACGCGGGGTAGGAATATAACCAGCCCACCTAAAGAAAACACGATCAAGGTGTTTTGTAGTATGTATTTTCTTATTTTAGGTACGGCTATGAAGTAGCCATATTGCTTGCCTAGGAAAAATAAGGCCATGCCGATAATTGACACAATCTGGAAATCGCGTATCGCAATGTCATTCAGGATCGCATGTTTGATCAAGTTTGCGAGGAGTGCTAGCCCCAGAAATAGAAAAAGGTGCGAGTAAATTAAGGAGTGCCCACTCATACTGCTTTCATTTTTGCTCAGCAGGTAAAAGCTATCAAAATAGATCCACCAGATACTGCAAATCATGATAAATCCGGTGATTGCCGCCGTTACATTGTAACGATCCCATTGAATGTCAGATAACCCTCCAGAAAGGCTAATCACTGACTCGCCCAATAAGATGAGGGTGAGCAAGCCTAGTCGTTCAACCAAGTGTTCTGTATGGGCTGGCAATGGCTTTAGTTTACTCCAAGAAAACACAGGAAGCAGAATATCAAGAAATATCCCAATGTAAGCTACAAGATAACGCATGGGTGGGTCAAAAAGAATGGATGAAAGACTAACAACTGCGCTAACTAACAGGGCGAAGCCAAGCCTGGAGGAGAATTCGCTACGGTGATCGAGATTGCTTATGGACGTAATGTACATAATACTGATGATGGCACGTATGCCAAAATAGCAGGCAATAACAAGCGGATAGTTTACTTCCAGTTCTTCCCCAATCCGTGCGGACAGCACAATGAGCAGCAACATTATAAATAATGTTGCCAAACGGTGAAGATTACTGTCTGTATCAAACCTGTTGGAGTAAATCGTATGACTAGACCAGACCCACCATAATGGAACAAAAAGCAGTAAAAATGTCCATAATTGCCCATGTTCAAAGTGGCCTTGATGAACATGTCCGAGCGTATGCGTAACCTTGCCAATTGCAACAACAAAAATCAGATCAAAAAACAACTCTAACTATGTGGCGTGTCGATTTTTTTCATAATACTTCAAAGACTTCATTCGCTGCTGGCTCCGTGTGCACCTCCTTTATGTAGAAGGAAACTAACGCTGGTTCGTCCTCGGCTCCGGTGTGGGTGATGCCAGACCGATGTCGCTGCCTAGTGATTTCACCCACGCATTAACGAAAGCTCAATCATCTGACTCATCTCGGTGAACTCTGGAACCCCGTCATAGCGAAGCCCGTCAATGTAAAACGCTGGGGTGCCATTCACGCCGCTGCGTACGCCGCCATTAAAATCGGATTTTATTTTGGATTCGTAGGTACCGTCTTGCATGGCAAGATAGAGTTCTTCGTCGGAGAGGCCGTGTTTTAGAGCGATGGCCCGAAACAGTGGCAGGCCCAATCGATCCTGGTTTTCATACAATTCGTCGTGAGCCTCCCAGAAGAATCCTCGACTCCCGGCAAACTCAGCGGTGACAGCTGCAGCCATCGCATGCGGGTGAGCAGTGGTCAGTGGAAAATTTCGGAATACGAACAGCAAATCATCGCGAAAATGCTGTTGCAGATTCTTGACCATCCAATACGCTTCACCGCAATAGGGACATTGATAGTCGCCAAATTCCACCAGTGTGACCTTGGCATGCGCACTTCCCTGGCGATGGTCGCTGGCACTTACCGGGACTTTGAGAGTGGCCATGGGATCACCTGTTAATTTTAGGTTGGCGTGCTTTGTGATGAATTCGCCAGAGCATCCAGCGCATCCAGAATGCCGTCCGCCCCGGGATTGATTGCCATCGGGGAGACGTAGCTCCAGGCGACCACCCCCTCCTTGTCAATCACGAACAGCGCTCGCTTACAAACCCCCAGGTGGGAGTCGTACGCTCCATACTGTCGCGCCACAGCCCCTTTGGGCTCGAAATCGGCCAGCAGGCTGAAGTGGAAACTCCGATCTTTGGCAAAGGCCTGATGACACCAGGCGCTATCAACCGAGATACCCAGAAGCGTCGCACCGTATTCTCTGAATGTAGGTAGCAACTGGTTGTACAAGGTCAGTTGGTCGCCACAAACCGCACTCCAGTCAGCAGGATAAAACGACAGTATCACCGGATTTCCCTTTAACTCGCGTAGCGACAACGGCTGATCAGGGGTTGCGTACAGAGTGAAGTCGGGCGCGACAGTGCCGGCCGGCAGCGGCCCCTGAACCAGGTCGTCATTCGTTTCTTTTGCGTGATCCAATGCTGAAGTGTTCATAGCCTGAGCCCTGATAGATGGGTGGTTGGGGTCTACTCAGGGGGATACGACTTGCCCGGTGGGATGACTCCATCCTCCGTCAAGGGATTATAAATGGCGACGATGCCTCGATCGCAGCCTGAGCCTGAGTGTTTTCGGCAGCGAGACGTTCACGTTCCGCATCACGAAGCACGAGGAAGTTCGCCGTGTCTTCGCGGTATTGGATTGAGGACCAGGTCTGCAGCAGAACGGCAGGATTTGCTCTGGCCCACCAATGACTATAGTCGTTGGTGGCGCTTGCCGTAGTCGCTGAACGCATTTTGGGTTTCCTCCAGTGCCAGCAACACCTCGCGCGCTTATCTTGCTGCCATTTTTGGCGGCTTTTTTTACCCGATGGTTTTGGCAGCTGTTTCGCCACTTCAGACAGATGTACTTCTGCTTTCTAAGCTGAACGGTTGTCACGGTAGCCTTTACAAATATTGTCACTGACCGCTTTTGGCCGATTCTGTTGAAAAAGTCGGTCCTTCCAGACTGCCCTCGTACTGGCTGCTGAAAATGCCTTTTTTGCGCGCAGCTACGCGAAATCTGAGCCCGGAATCCTCTGTTCAAAGTAAAGATTTCAATCTCAAGCGCGTACTTTTCCGCCGTGGAAACCATGGCCGACTTTTTCAACAGAATCGGCCGTTCTCTGCCGATCATGGTTACAACGCGTGCTGGTCAAATCCGATGCAATCGCTGGTCAGAACCAATGCAAGTGAAGGGTCAGTTCGAATGCAAGCGGGCAATCAAGTGGAGCGCAATTTCGCAGCTGAAAAAGCCGCGTTCGTACGCGGCTTTTTTACGCCCATGAGCCGTCCTTATGGCGTTACGCCCGTGCGCTCACGATCAGCCTCTCGATCCAGCACCTTCGCCACATCATCGATCACCGCTTTGCTCATCGCTGTCAGGTAATGGGCGGCCCAGGCGTGGCGGTCGGTGTCTTTGGCGTAGGCGGCGTCGACGGCGAGCTCCTTGACCAGGAAGAGCAGATTGGAGGCCTGGGCTAACGCGTCGGCGAGGGGCACGCCACGGCTGACATGAAACAGCGCCTGGTTCGAGCAGTAAATGAAAGGGGTTAAGCCGATGGTTTTGAGTTCTGAGGGATCGATTGGATTTGTTTTAGCCATGGTGAAGTTCCTAATTTGAAGGGCTGTCGCATTCGTTTCCAAGCGAATGGGTGGCAGCTGTGCGCAGGTTGGAAAACCGGGAAATTAGGAAACCGGCACGCCCGAAGACGTCCCGCGCACAGCCGCCATGACTCAATATCGTGACGGGCAAACTGTTGCGTTCAATTTCGACGGGTTTCCAAGCCCGATCGCTGAATGGGTCAGCGACGTCCGGAGCCTATCCCGTCAAAGAAAAGCGCAACAAGGCATCAAAGTGCCCAAACGCAAGATTCGGAGTTTGCCTACAAGGTCCTACGGCGTCATCCGATATTGCGGTTTCGTAATTAAACGAAACCAAACAAAAGGCGCACTGGCACAAGAGGGTGCAGACGGCAAGGTGTCCGCTGTCCTGGGACTGAGGACACCTTGAGCATCCGGGTCGGGTTGCTGTCAAGGGCAACAAAAAGCCCCAACTCTCTCAAGTCGGGGCTTTGGCATTTCAGCGGGTGACGATTACAGCGTCGGGTAGTCGATGTAGCCGACCGGGCCCTTGGCGTAGAACAGTTCCGGACGCGCTTCGTTGAGCGGCGCGTCGGCCTTCAGGCGTGCCGGCAGGTCCGGGTTGGCAATGAACGGTACGCCGAAAGCGACGGCGTCAGCCTTGCCGGCGGCCAGCCAGGCGTTGGCGCTGTCCTTGGTGAAGCGTTCGTTGATGATGTATGGGCCGCCGAAGGCTTCCTTGATTTGTGGGCCGAGGCTGTCGGCGCCTTCTTTCTCGCGCGAGCAGATAAAGGCGATGCCGCGCTTGCCCAGTTCACGGGCCACGTAGGTGAAGGTCTCGGCCAGGTTGTCGTCGCCCATGTCATGGGAGTCGGCACGTGGCGACAGGTGTACACCGACGCGGCCAGGACCCCAGACTTCGATCGCGGCGTCGGTCACTTCCAGCAACAGGCGTGCACGGTTTTCCAGGGAGCCGCCGTAGTGGTCGGTGCGCTGGTTGGTGCTGCTTTGCAGGAACTGGTCGAGCAGGTAGCCGTTGGCGCCGTGGATTTCCACGCCGTCGAAACCGGCGGCCTTGGCGTTCTCGGCACCGACGCGGTAGGCGTCGACGATGTCGGCGATTTCAGCGGTTTCCAGGGCGCGCGGGGTCGGGTAGTCGGACAATGGGCGAACCAGGCTGACGTGACCCTTTGGCTGGATGGCGCTTGGCGCGACCGGTTTTTCGCCGTTCAGGTACGACTCATGGGAGATCCGGCCAACGTGCCACAGTTGCAGGAAGATCTTGCCGCCGGCGCCATGGATCGCTTTGGTGACGTTGGTCCAGCCGCGTACCTGATCGTTGGACCAGATGCCCGGGGTGTCCGGGTAGCCGACGCCCATCGGCGTGACCGAAGTGGCCTCGCTGAGGATCAGGCCGGCAGAGGCGCGTTGTACGTAGTACTCGGCCATCAGCGCGTTCGGCACTCGGCCTTCGTCGGCGCGGCAGCGGGTCAACGGGGCCATGATGATGCGGTTGGACAGTTCCAGGTCGCCCAGTTTGATCGGATCGAAAATAGTCGTCATTCGTTAAAACCCTCGTGAGGTAATGGTTAATCAGTTAGTCGCAGGAGCCAGTTCGGGATTGCCGCTCTGGCGGAAAGTGATCAGGGTGGCCAGCAGGGCGAGCACCGCCAGTGCCGCTGCGGCGAGTGGCACGCTGGTCAGGCCGAAGCCGTGGGCAATCACGCTGCCGCCGATCCAGGCGCCGAGTGCGTTGCCGACGTTGAATGCGCCGATGTTCAGGGTCGACACCAGGTTCGGCGCGGCCTTGCCGTAGGTCACCACGTTGACTTGCAGGGCCGGCACGGCGGCGAAACACGCGGTGGCCCAGAGGAACAGGGTGATTTCGGTGGGGATCAGCGCGACGCTGGTCCAGGTCAGTACGGTGGAGACCACGGCCATGGCGATGAAGACGCCGATCAGCGTCGCGGCCAGGCCTTTGTCCGCCAGTTTGCCGCCGATGATGTTGCCGACGGTCAGGCCCAGGCCGATCAGCATCAGGCTCCAGGTCACGCCACGGGGCGAGACGCCGGTGACTTCGCCCAGCAGCGGCGCGACGTAGGTAAAGAGGGTGAACACCGAGGCGGCGAACAGCACGGTCATGCTCAGGGACAACCAGATGCCGGCGCCTTTGAGGGCACGCAGTTCGGCGCGCATGTCGAGTGTTTCTTCATCGCGCTTGGCCGGCAGAAAACGAATCAGGCCGATCAGCGCGATCACACCGATGACCGTCACCGCCCAGAAGGTCGAGCGCCAGCCGGCTTCCTGACCGAGCGCGGTGCCCAGCGGCACGCCGAGGACGTTGGCCAGGGTCAGGCCGGTGAACATCAAAGCCACGGCCGATGCACGTTTGTTCGCCGGCACCAGGCCCGCCGCCACCACCGAGCCAATGCCGAAGAAGGCACCGTGGCACAGCGCTGTCACCACACGGGCGAGCATCAGCACGTTGTAGTCACTGGCCACCGCGCACAGCAGGTTGCCGATAATGAATATGCCCATCAACGCCACCAGCGCAGCCTTGCGCGGCAGTTTGGCGGTGGCCAGCGCCATGAACGGCGCGCCGATGGCCACGCCCAGGGCGTACCCGGTCACCAGCCAGCCGGCACCGGGGATCGACACACCGAGGTCGGCCGCCACGTTGGGCAGCAAGCCCATGATGACGAACTCCGTGGTGCCGATGGCGAAGGCGCTCAAGGCCAGGATGAGTAGCGAGAGAGGCATTGGTGAATTCCCTTTTGGCTGACTTTAAGGGTCAGAGCTCTTTGCTGAAGGTCTTGAGGAACTCCTGGATGGTTTCCTCGTTGCGTTTGAAGAAATGCCACTGGCCGACTTTGCGGCTGCTGATCAGGCCGGCGCGTTGCAGGGTCGCCAGGTGCGCGGACACCGTGGACTGCGACAAGCCGCAACGTTGATCGATCTGCCCGGCGCAAACGCCGTGCTCGTTGCTGTGGGTCTGGTCTGGAAATTCGACGTCCGGGTCTTTGAGCCAGTGCAGGATTTCTCGCCGTACCGGGTGCGCCAGGGCTTTTATTATTTCGTCGAGATTGAGGGTCATGGGTGTGGGCTCGTGATGATTAAAACGCTATATCGCGATGGGGCGAACTTTAAATCGGTATTTCGCGATATACAAATATGATTTGGGTCTGACCCGCTCACATTTCGGCATATCGAGTTATAACGATACGTTGGTGTGTCGATACAAGGGGCAGTGCTAAGCTGCGACCATGAACTATCTCGCACATCTTCACCTCGGTGGCCAGCGTCCCGGTCAACTGCTCGGCAGTCTGTATGGCGATTTCGTCAAGGGACGGCTGCAAGGGCAGTTCGATCCGGAGATCGAAACGGCCATCCAACTGCATCGCAGCATCGACGTGTTCACCGATCGCCACCCGTTGGTGGATGCTTCGTTGTCGCGGTTTTCCCTGACGCGCAGGCGCTATGCCGGGATCGTCCTCGACGTGTTTTTTGACCACTGCCTGGCGCGAGACTGGGTGCTGTACGCAGATCGGCCGCTGGAGCATTTCACCTCGGACGTATACCGGGTGTTGTCCAGTGAACGGCAGTTGCCCGAACGGCTGGCGAAAATCGCACCGCACATGGTGGCCAATGACTGGTTGGGGTCTTACCGGGAGTTTGAGGTGCTGGAGCAGGTGCTGAGGGGGATTTCCCGGCGGTTGACCCGGCCTGAGGAACTGGCCGCCGCGATGCAGGAGTTGCGGATGTTGTACGAGCCGTTGAGCGAGGACTTCCGGTTGTTCTATCCGCAGCTTCAGGCGTTTGCGCAGAACCATCCGACAACATAGATCACTGTGGGAGCTGGCAAGCCAGCTCCCACAGGGGGGGATGTGTTCAGGCCGCGATGGCGGGGCGCATCGGGACCGGTTGTGTTTCCGGAATCGCCCCGAACAATGCCTTCTGCACCGCCTGCTGTGCCTCGAACGCCAGCGCCGCGCGTTCGCGACCTTCGCAAGCGATCGGCTTGAGCAGATGGATTTCCACTTGCCCCCGGTCGTTGGCAAACAAACGCATCAGGTGCGACAGCAAATCATCTTCGCCAATGAACGGCGCCAGCATGCAAGGCTCACCGTCACGCACATAACGAATCGCCACCGGTTGCAGCTTCACTTCGGAATCAATCGCCGCCGACAACAAGCGACCGTGAAAGGTGCGCAGCGAACGGCCATCGGTGGTGGTGCCTTCCGGGAACATCAGCAGCGGGTGTGCCTGCTCCAGGTGGCGAGTCATCTGTTTGCGGATCAACTGGCTGTCGCCCGAACCGCGACGGATGAACAGACTGCCGGCCTTGGCCGCCAGCCAACCCGCCACCGGCCAGGTCCGCACTTCGGCCTTGGACAGGAACGACAACGGCGTGAGCATCCCCAGCAACGGGATGTCGGTCCAGGACACATGGTTGCTGACCCAGAGCATCGACGTCTTCGGCAGTTCCCCTTGCACCGTCACGTCGAAGGGCAGGGCGTTGCTCAGGCGCGCCATGAAAAAACGCGACCAGCGCTGACGGCGCTCCATCGAGTGCGCCATGCCCAGGCGCTCGAACACCCCGAACACGGTGGCCATGCTCAGGCCGAGCCCGACCACCAGCAGCACCCGCGCGATTCGCGCGTACACGCGCAACCGACGCATCACACAGCCGCCTTGAAGTGTTTGGCGTAACGCGGGCAGAGCTCATCGCGCTTGAGCAGGATGAACACATCGGCAACCTGGAAGTCTTCGTCCCAGCATGGCTCGCCGCAGATTTTTGCGCCCAGGCGCATGTAGGCCTTGAGCAGCGGCGGCATTTCGGCGATCACGTTCGATGGAATATCGAGGGTCGGCAGTGGCTTCTTCGGTTCGGCCCGCAGGTGCTCGGTGCACAGGTAGCGTTCGCGCAGGCGCTGCATGATCGCGTGGGCCTGAATCCCGCCGTCCTGCATCGGAATGCTCGCGCACCCCATCAAGTAGCTGTAGCCACCCTGGTTCAGCACTTCGGCCAGTTCGCTCCAGAGCACGGCGATGGTGCCGCCGTTGCGGTAGGCCGGATCGACGCAGGTGCGGCCGATTTCCAGGATTGGGCCTTGCAGATGGATCAGGCCGTGCAGGCTGAATTCTTCTTCGCTGTAAAACCTGCCCAGGCTGCTGGCGGCGGTGTGATCGAGCAAACGAGTGGTGGCCACCAGGCGCCCGGTGTTGAGGTCACGTACGCCGATGTGGGCGCAGTGAACATCGTAGTCATCCATGTCCAGACCCAGTTCCGCGCCCTTGAGTGTGGCGTTGAATTCGCCGCTGAACACGTTGAAGCGCAGGGCCTGGGCTTCCTGCAGAGCCTCGATGCCGACCAGGCGTTCGGCTTGCAGGCGGCGTTCGTTGCCGGTGTCGCTGATGCGGGCGATCTGAGTCATGGCGAATCTCCGTGCGGGCTGTTCACTCGTCTTTGGGTGCAGCCGGTCGACTTTCTTTATGCAGCCGTGTTGTGCAAAGTCAGGCTATGTAGCGCCGGTGTCATCGCCGTTAAGCTTTGGTGATGCTTATATGACAGCCCACAAGGAGCCTCTTATGCCCTGGCAAACCCTGTTGATTCGCCGCGATCGCTTGCCCGCCAACCCGGACCTGGGTGAGGGCTTCGCGACCTTGTTGCACCTCTTGGGCACGGTCACACCCTTTGATTTGGCGGTGGCGGGGGGGCGGATGATGGCGACCCCGGGGCTGGCATTTCTGGTGGGGTATCAAGCCGCCTTGCGCATGTTGTGGCCGAGCGCGCCGTCGAGCCTCGGCGCGTTATGCGCCACTGAGCAGCGCAGCCTGCGAGTGGCGGACATGCAAACCCGTCTGCACGATTTGCGCTTGAGCGGGCGCAAGGACTTTGTCACCGCTGGCGATGCCGCCGACTGGCTGTTGATCGCTGCGCGCAGTGAGGCCCCCGGCGACGATCCGTGTCTGAGCCTGGCGGTGGTGTATCCCGGTGAACCGGGCGTGCGAGTGGAAAAACTGGCGGCGATCCCGTTGATGCCGGACGTCAGCCATGGCCGGGTGTTTCTGGACAACGCTTTGTGCGAGTTGCTGGCCGGGGACGGTTGGGGCGCCTACGTCAAACCGTTCCGAACCCTGGAAGACATCTATGTGTTGAGCGCCATGACGGCGTGGCTGTACGGCGTCGGCCAGGACAGTGATTGGCCGCAAGCCTTGCAACTGCGCTTGCTGGCGCTGCAGGCCGGGTGCGCGGAAGTCAGCCGCCAGGCACCGAACAATCCGTGCGGGCATGTGTTGCTCGGCGGCTTGTTTGCGCAGTTCGAGGGGCTCAAGGCTGAAATCAATCAAGCGCTGGCCGAAGGCCCGCCACAGTGGGCGGCGATGTGGCAGCGCGATCAGGCGGTGATGGATCTGGCGGCGGGGGCACGTGGCAAGCGTCTTGCCAAAGCATTGGCGGCGATCTGACTGGCCCCATCGCGAGCAAGCTCGCTCCCACAGGTTTTGTGCCATGAACAATATTTCATTCACCCAAAAAACGTGTGGGAGCGAGCTCGCTCGCGATAGCCATCGTTCCGGCAATGCAATTTTCAAAACTGTCATCAACCTCGACTAGGCTCAGAAGGTTAATCCCCACGAGCACCCGCCATGCCCAAAGGCCTGTCGTTGTTTGTAGTGCTGCTGTTCAGTCTCGCGGTCCACGCGGAAAACTGGCCTGGCGAACAGTGGTCACCCGGCCCGAGCGTCACCGGGCCGGCGCTTCGGACGTTTGAGAATTACGCCTTCCCACCGCGCAACGACACCACTCGCCAGGGTGTCCGCACCGATGCCTTGCTGGTGATTCGCGATGGCCAGTTGATCTTCGAGCGTTACGCTGGCCCGACCACCGCCGCAACGCCACACCTGACCTGGTCCATCAGCAAGAGCCTGATGGCCACGGTGCTGGGCGTGGCCTACGGCGAAGGCCGGTTCAATCTGCAGGACCCGGTGGCGAAGTTCTACCCGCCACTGAAAAAACACCCTGACATGACCATGGCCGACCTGCTGCACTGGGCCTCGGGCCTGGACTGGCAGGAAGACTACGAATACGCGCCATTGAAATCCTCGGTGGTAGCGATGCTCTACACCCGTGGGCACCGCGACATGGCGGCGTTTACCGTCGATCAGGACGCGTACGCCGCGCCGGGTCAGGTGTTTCGTTACTCCAGCGGTGACAGCGGTCTGTTGTCCGCTGCGCTGAAGGGCATCGTCGGTCCGGCCCGCTATGCAGACTATCCGTGGACCGCGCTGTTTGATCCCCTGGGCATTCGCCATGCCATCTGGGAAACCGACGCCACGGGTGTCTTCGTCGCCTCGTCTTACGCCTACCTCACCGCGCGGGATCTGGCGCGGGTCGGTCTGTTGATGGCCCGCGACGGGCGCTGGGGCGAGCGCCAGTTGCTGCCCAAGGATTGGGTGGCCTTCAACCGCGAACCCTTCGCCCGCTATCACGCCAGGCAGGACGACGCCGTGCCCGGCGGCCACTGGTGGCTCAACCGCGACGTGGAGGGCGCGCCCCGGCCCTGGCCCGACGCACCCGCGGACACCTTCGCCGCGCTAGGACACTGGGGGCAGGCGATGTACGTGATCCCCAGCGAAAACCTGGTGATCGTGCGCTACGGCGATGACCGCGACGACAGTTACCAACACAACCAATTACTCAAACTCGCGCTCAAGGCCTTTGGCGGCAAGGTGCAGCCATGAACCGACGCAGCTTCGTTCGTCGCCGGCCGTTCAGCACCTTGCTGTTGATTGTGCTGATCGTCTTGTCCGGCTGGATCTGGCGGGAGCGGGTGGCGCTGTCGGCGTTCCCGGACATCATCAGCGCCTACACCGCCAAGGAATATTGCTCGTGCCGCTACGTGATGAACAACGGCGCCGAGTACTGCCGTGGCTACGTGAAACAGTGGCTGCCCATCAGCGGCTTTACCGATGACGCCGCCAGCAAGCGCGTTACCGTCAGCGGTTTGGGACGCAGCAACAGTTCCGTGTGGATCGGTGAGCGTCAGGGCTGTCGCCTTGACTGAATCGACGCTTTTTTTGGGCGAGGGGGCTTGCCACAGACGCGTGCCTTTAATTCAGGCTCTTTGGCATTAATGTTTGCAACCTGTGTCAGGGCAGTTAAGGTTCAGCACAGGTTTATCTGCCCCACGAGTCACTATGTTCAAGCGTTCCATCATCAAAAGCTTCTCCATCCTGCTGTTGGCCGGCGCTTCGTTGTCGGCCCAGGCCAACTGGTACCTGGACGGCGAGTCTTCGCGGCTGTCGTTCGTCAGCACCAAAAACGCCAATGTTTCCGAAGTGCAGCGCTTTCTGGTGTTGCACGGCAAGGTCGATCCCAAAGGGGTGGCTGAGGTGGAGGTCGAGCTTGAATCGATCAACAGCGGCATTCCGTTGCGCGACGAGCGCATGCGCAAAGAGCTGTTCGAGATCGACAAGTTTCCCGAAGCGCTGATCACCACGCAGATCGATCTGCGCCCGATCAACGATCTTGCCCCCGGTGCGCAGCTGGAACTGCGCTTGCCGCTCACCGTCAACCTGCATGGCCAGCAACACACCTACAACACCGAGTTGCTGGCGACCCGTCTCGATGACCGGCGCTTTCAGGTGGTGACGCTGGAGCCGGTGGTGATCAATGCCGAAGACTTCGACCTGGCCCCCGGCCTGGAAGCGTTGCGCAAGCTCGCCGGGCTGTCGGCGATCAGCCTGTCGGTGCCGGTGGGTGCCGTCCTGATCTTCACGGCGCGCTGACATGGCCGGCCCCGTCTTTCCCTGGCGTGAAGGCAACCACTTCGAACTGCTGATCGACGGCCCGCAGTTTTTTCCGCGCATGCTGGTGGCGATTGCCCGTGCCGAAGAGCAAGTCGAACTGGAGTTGTACCTGGTGGAGGCGGGTGCCTGCGCCGAGGCGATGGTTCAGGCGTTGGTCCAGGCCGCCGGGCGCGGTGTGCGGGTGCGTTGCCTGTTCGATGATTACGGCAGCCTGGCCTTCACGTTGAACCTGCGTCAGCGCCTGATGGCCGCCGGGGTCGAGCTGCGTTTCTACAATCGCCTGAGCTGGCGGCGTTGGGTCGGTAATTTCTACCGCGATCACCGCAAGCTGTTGCTGGTGGACCAGAGCCTGGCGGTGGTCGGCGGCACCGGTGTCACCGATGAATTCTGGACGCCGGGCGAGGATGTCAGTGAGTGGCACGAGGTGATGGTGGAAATCACGGGGCCGCTGGTCCTTGACTGGCAGTTGCTGTTCGATCGGCAATGGATCGCCAACCGCCATCGCCGCGCCTGGAAACCCGCCTCGCACTTCGGCCTGCCGCGCTTGCCGCGGGTGCCCTCCACGGGTGAGGGCATGGGCCGGGTCGCCTATGCCGACGCCCGTCAGCATCGGGACATCCTGCATTCGCTAGTTCGTGCCTTGAACAGCGGGCACAAGCGAGTCTGGCTCGCCACCCCTTATTTTCTGCCGACCTGGAGAGTCCGGCGTTCATTGCGTCGCGCGGCCAGCCGCGGTGTCGATGTGCGGCTGCTGCTGACCGGGCCGCGCACCGATCACCCTTCCGTGCGCTATGCCGGGCATCGCTACTACCCGCGACTGCTCAAGTCCGGGGTGAGGATTTTTGAGTACCAGCCCTGCTTCCTGCATTTGAAAATGGTTCTGATCGATGACTGGGTAAGCATCGGCTCGTGCAATTTCGATCACTGGAATTTGCGTTTCAACCTCGAAGCCAACCTTGAATCACTGGACGCCGGACTGACCCGGGCGGTGAAGGCGAGTTTCGAAAACGACTTCGCCTTGAGCCAGGAAGTGAGCCTGGAGTCGTGGAAGCGCCGACCGCTGTGGCGGCGGGTGAAGCAGAGGGTATGGGGATGGGTGGATCGGCTGGTGGTGAATCTGCTGGATCGGCGGGGATAGGTGCTACACCCAAAACCACTGTGGGAGCGAACTCGCTCCCACAGGTACTTCATGCAGCTCTAAGGATTACAGCAGTTCAAAGCTCTGCTGCGTCACGTCCTCGGAATCCAGGCCGATCTGCACGTTGAACTTGCCCGGTTCCGCCGCGTACTTGAGCTGGGCGTTGAAGAACTTCAGGTCGTCCTCGGTGATGGTGAAGTGCACGACCTTCTGTTCGCCGGCCTTGAGCATCACTTTCTGGAAGTTCTTCAGTTCCTTGATCGGCCGGATCATTGAGCCGGTCACGTCCTGGATGTACAGCTGCACCACGGTTTCGCCATCACGCTGGCCAGTGTTTTTCACCGTGACGCTGGCGTCGAGCTTGCCGGTCTTGTTCAGCGTGGTCGATGACAGGGCCATCTCGCTCAGGCTGAAGTCGGTGTAGCTCAGGCCATAGCCGAACGGGTACAGGGGGCCGGTGGTGTCATCGAAATACTGCGAGGTGTAGTTGCCCGGTTTGCCCGGCGTGAACGGCCGGCCAATGGTCAGGTGGTTGTAGTAGGTCGGAATCTGCCCCACCGAACGCGGGAAGGTGATCGGCAGTTTGCCGGACGGGTTGTAGTCGCCGAACAGCACGTCGGCGATGGCGTTGCCGCCTTCGGTGCCGCTGAACCAGGTTTCCAGGATCGCGTCAGCCTGTTCCTTCTCTTCGAGAATCGACAGCGGACGGCCGTTCATCAACACCAGCACCAGCGGTTTGCCGGTGGCTTTCAAGGCACGGATCAGCTCACGCTGGTTTTCCGGGATATTGATGTCGGTGCGGCTCGAGGATTCGTGGGACATGCCCCGGGATTCACCCACGGCGGCCACCACGACATCGGCATCCTTGGCGGCCTTGACCGCTTCGTCGATCAGCTCATGGGCCGGGCGCGGGTCATCCACCACTTCCGGTGCATCGAAGTTGAGGAAGTTCAGGTAATCGAGGACTTTCTTGTCGTTGGTGATGTTGGCGCCACGGGCGTAGATCAGCGTTGCCTTGTCGGCGACGGCGGCGTTCATGCCGTCGAACAGGGTCACCGATTGCGCGGGTTTCCCGGCGGCGGCCCAACTGCCCATCATGTCGATCGGCGCCTTGGCCAGCGGACCGACCAGCGCGATTTTCGCGGTTTTCTTCAGCGGCAGGGTCTCGTTCCGGTTCTTCAGCAGCACCAGGCTGCGACGCGCCACATCGCGGGCTTCGGCGCGGTGCAGGCGACTGTCGGCGTAGGTGTCGGCCGGGTCATCCTCGGCCTTGCCGATGCGCAGGTACGGGTCCTTGAACAGGCCCATGTCGTACTTGGCGCCCAGTACGGCACGTACGGCGTTGTCGATATCGCTTTGCTTGATCTCGCCAGACTTCAACAGCCCCGGCAGCTCTTTGCCATAGAGCGTGTCGTTCATGCTCATGTGGATGCCGGCCTTGATCGCCAGCTTCGCCGCTTCGCGACCGTCAGCGGCCACGCCGTGCTTGATCAGTTCGAAAATCGCGCCGTGGTCACTGACCGCCAGCCCCTTGAAGCCCCACTCCTTGCGCAGCAGGTCATTCATCAGCCAGGTGTTGGCGGTGGCCGGCACGCCGTTGATCGAGTTCAGCGCGACCATCACCCCGCCAGCGCCGGCGTCAATGGCGGCGCGGTAGGGCGGCAGGTAATCCTGGTACATCTTGACCGGGCTCATGTCGACCACGTTGTAGTCGCGACCGCCCTCGACCGCGCCGTACAAGGCGAAGTGCTTGACGCTGGCCATGATGCTGTCGGCGGCATTCGCGCCGGCGCCCTGGAACGCCTTGACCATCACGCCGGCAATCCGCGAGACGAGATAAGTGTCTTCGCCGAAGCCTTCGGACGTGCGACCCCAGCGCGGGTCGCGGGAGATGTCGACCATCGGCGCGAAGGTGATGTCGAGGCTGTCAGCCGCGGCTTCCTTGGCGGCGATGCGCCCGGACAGGCCGATGGCATCCATGTCCCAGCTCGAGGCCAGGGCCAGCGGGATCGGGAAAATGGTGCGGTGGCCGTGGATCACGTCATAGGCGAAGAACATCGGGATCTTCAGCCGGCTGCGCATCGCCGCGTCCTGCATCGGGCGGTTTTCCGGGCGGGTGATCGAGTTGAACGTACCACCGATCTTGCCGGCCGCGATTTCCTTGCGGATCAGCTCCCGGGGCATTTCCGGGCCGATGCTGATCAGGCGTAACTGGCCGATTTTTTCATCGAGGGTCATTTGCTTCATCAGTTTGCTGATGAAGGCGTCCTTGTTCTCCAGGGGTGCGGGTGTCGTGGCGGCCAATACGTTATGACTGGCCAGGCTGACGAGCAGGCCCAGCAAACACAGCTTCTTCATGAATAGTTTTCTCAAGGGCCCAAACGGCGAATACACACGCCGGCCAGCCAAAATTTAGGGAGCGACTATTGTTGTTCGGGTGCAGACTCGATAAACGACAGCCAAAATACGGCAGCCGAATCGGATGTGTCTTTGCGCAGGGGCTCTTTTTAGCCCATCGGCCCGTTGCAATCCAGAGGCGCGGGCGATTATGCCCCAAGAGCCGACTCAGAAGGTTTCACGGTCGGTTTTTTCACTAAATGTACAACGGAGCATCATCCTGATGAATGTCAGTCCAACCTACCGTTCTCGCTTGCAGGTCGCCACGCTGCTGGTGCTGGCCACATTGCTGACTGCCTGCGGCATCGACAATATTCCGACCCTCGATGAACAGGCCAAGGCTGCCTGGGGCCAGGTGCAAAACCAGTATCAGCGCCGTGCCGACCTGATTCCCAATCTGGTGGAGACCGTCAAGGGCTACGCCAAGCACGAAGAGGCAACCCTGACCGCCGTGATCGAAGCCCGGGCCAAGGCCACGTCGATCCAGGTCGATGCTTCGACCCTGGACGACCCGGCAAAACTCAAGCAATACCAACAGGCCCAGGATCAGCTCAGTGGTGCGTTGAGCCGGTTGATGGTGGTCTCCGAGCGCTACCCGGACCTCAAGGCCAACCAGAACTTCCTGGCCCTGCAATCGCAACTTGAAGGTACCGAGAACCGCATCGCCGTCGCCCGCCGCGATTTCATTCTCGCGGTGCAGAAGTACAACACCGAAATCCGCACGTTCCCCGGACGCCTGTGGCACAGCGTGATGTACAGCAATCTGCCGATTCGCGAGACCTTCGAAGCCACGCCGGGTTCGGAGAAGGCGCCCGAGGTCAAATTCTGAATTGCCGTCGGTGCTGTCGAGGTTGCCAATGCGAGCGTTGAAGATAGGCCTGATGCTGTTGGTCTGGTTGGTTGCCCTGGCGGCCCAGGCCGAATTGAAGTTTCCGCAGCTGACCGGCCGGGTGGTGGATAACGCCCAGATGATTGAGCCAGCGGTGCGCGAGCAACTGACGCAGCAGCTTCAGGCTCATGAAAAAGCCACCGGCGAGCAGGTGGTCGTGGTCACGGTGCCGGACTTGCAGGGCACCGACATCGCCGATTTCGGCTATCAACTGGGGCGCTACTGGGGGATCGGGCAGAAGGACAAGAACAACGGAGCCTTGCTGATCGTGGCCCGTGATGAGCGCAAACTGCGCATCGAAGTCGGTTATGGCCTGGAAGATCGCCTGACCGATGCGCAGAGCTCGGTGATCATCCATCAGGTCATCACCCCGTCCTTCAAGGCCGGTCACTTCAGCAAAGGTATCAGCGACGGGGTGGCGGCGATGTTGGTGGTGCTGGGTGGCAACGCCCTGGACGAGCCATCGACCGCCTATGAATCCAGAGGCGATCCGGAGGGCGATTTCGTCTCGCGGCATCCGGGTATCTTCGTGTTTTTGGTGCTGCTGTTCATCCTGACTGTGTTTGTCTGCCAGATGCTCGGTATCCTTCCCGCCGGCCGTGGGGGTTCGGGCGGCTCCGGAGGCGGTTTCGGCGGTGGAGGTTTCGGCGGCGGTGGCGGCGGTGGCTTCAGCGGCGGCGGGGGCAGTTTCGGGGGCGGTGGTTCGTCGGGCGGCTGGTGATAAAAACAATAGCGAACAGGCATCTTCAAGACATGGCATTACTCACTGAACATGAACAACGCAAAGTGGCCGAGGCCATTGCCCGGGTCGAGCGCGACACCGACGCGGAGCTGGTGACCGTGCTCGCGGCCCGCGCCGACGACTATGCGTACATCCCGCTGCTCTGGGCCAGTCTGCTGGCGCTGGTGGTGCCGGGTATCGTGCATTACCTGACGGGGTGGTTGACCCTGCACAGCCTGCTGCTGGTGCAATGGATCAGTTTCATCGTCCTGTGCCTGGTGTTCCGCCTGCCGAAAATCACCACCCACCTCATCCCGCGCACGGTGCGGCACTGGCGTGCTTCCAACCTGGCGCGGCGACAGTTCCTGGAGCAAAACCTGCACCACACGGTAGGCCGCACTGGTATGTTGATATTCGTCTGTGAGGCCGAGCGCTATGTAGAAATCCTGGTAGATGAAGGGATCTCCAGTCGCCTGGACGACAAGAACTGGGACGCGATTGTCGCGACGTTCACCCAACAAGTGCGGCAAGGACAGACGTTGCAGGGGTTCGTCAACTGCGTCGAGGCGTGCGGCGAGTTACTCAAGGTTCATGTGCCGGTGACCCATGTGCGCAATGAGTTGCCCAATCGCCTGGTAGTGCTTGGCTAGGCATTTTGATCACGATCTTTTGTAGCGCTTCCAGGGACAATGACCGTCGGTTGTCCGGGTTCAGGCCAGTCTTCAACATCTCTCCTAACAGTGAACGCCGCACGACGGGCGTTCTGATAAGAGAGAGTTCCTATGTCAATGCATCAAATGCTCGACTCTTTGGCTGGCGCCCGCGGCGGCGCGCAGGCTCTGCCGGTGCAACTGACGGCCAAAGAAACACAAACCCTGATGTGGTGCTTCAAAGGTAAAACCTCGTGGGAAATCGCCAGGATTCAGAATTGTTCGGAATCCACGGTCAACTTCCACTTCTCCAATATTCGCCGCAAGTTTGCGGTCAGGTCTCGTAGCGCTGCCTTGCTCAAAGCCATTGAGGCGGGCGCCATCCGCGTGGGCGAGGTTGAATGGCGAGGCCCCCATGAGCCTGACTGACTCGACCTACAACAGTGTCGGTGGACTGCTGTTGGGCTTGGGTATCGCGACTCTGCCCGCGATTGATGGCGAGGTGCTGTTCGGCGCATCGCTCGGGGCGTGGCTGGTGACCACGACGCGCACCAATTTCAAGGCGTGGCAGCGTATCGGCTCCTGGTTGCTGTCGGCGGGCGTCGGTTATCTCTTCACGCCGGTGGCACTGCCGTTGACCCCATTCCTGACAGCGGGTGTGACGGCGTTTCTTTGTGCGCTGGTCGTCATTCCCATCAGCATCAAGCTCATGCTGTGGATTGACGGTGCCGCCCTGGGGGAAATCGTTCGGCATTTGAGAGGGCGAGGATGATGGGGGATGACGCCGTTGCACTTGCCCTCATAACCGGCATTGCTCATTTGTTGAGTGCATTCAGGCTGGCCTGTTATCAGCGTGATGAAATGCGACACCGTTGGCGCGACGGACTGTTGACCAGCCTGTGTGGCGGGCTGTTTTGCGTGGCCGGGATGGATGTACTTATAACCTCTGTACCTGTGAGTCCATGGCATTCAGTGGTGAGCGTGTTGTTATGCGTACTGATCATACGAAATGAAGGAAATATCATTGTGCTATGGCGCGCCTTGAAGTAACCGCACTTCTGTTTAGATATGACTTTATGTTTCTTTCGATGGTTGAAGTGTCTTAAGGATGGCGGCCATTTCCGCTAGTTGAAGTTCCATATCACGCAGGCGTCGCTTTTCCTCCAGTGCATGTTGAATGGCGTGGCGATCCTCTTCATTGAGCAATCGCCATAACGCGAGAATTGTATTTTCCCGGTTCGAATTGTCTTGATTTTCCTCGGATGACTGCCCGGGAACAGGCCGTAATACCGGCCCTTCACCGAGCAGTAGCCAATCAAGAGAGATGCCACGGGTTTGTGCGATATCTACGCATAATGAGTATGGTGTGCTATCGCGACCTTTCCAGCTACTGAGGGTTTGCGGACTGATCTTTAGGGCGGAGGATAATGATGCATCGCTTTTAGTACCGGTAATTTGCTTCAGGCGCGTCAGAACAGCCTGTGATTTTTTGCTACGCAATTTGAGCCTCTTCCTTTTGACATATGCTTTTTGAGTGCCTAACTTATGCGTAATGAGTACTTTTTTTCTTGTGAGTAATCAATCGTCAACTATGAATCAGAAGAATACGATGTCGAAACTTCCTAATGGTAGCAAGGTGATTTCCTACGGGTTTAGTTCTTACCCAATACGCTTCTGCCCATTGCACTTCCCTTTGTCCGGCAGGCGCCATTCGCAAGGGCGGATCCTGGCGAGCAACGCTTCCAGCAGTATTGCGTTTGACAATCTCGATTACCACCAGATGACCACCGGGATGCAGGCATGAGTACTTACAAGATGGTGTGTCCGCACTGCTTGAGCCGGATGCGTATTCGAACCAGCGAGGGCCGTCATATTTTTCTGCGGGTCGCCTATTTGCAATGTACGTCCGAAGCGTGCGGCTGGTCGGTTCGCGCCGAGTTCGAAATGACCCATGAACTTTCCCCCAGTGGAATGCCCAACCCGGCGGTTCGTTTACCTTGCGCCGGGCCGGACTTGCGCCGTGCCGCCCGGCCTGTTGCAGTCAGTGAAACATCGACGGACACGCAACAGGAGCCGTGAGCATGAACGAAGTCGATGAAAACCCGGAATTGAATGAGGATCTGCTGGCCATGGCCCAGGCCTTTCTGATTCGACATGAAAGCGACGGATTGCTCGATGACCAGGTGTTGTTCTGTCGTGCCGTCAAGCATTTGCAAAGTGTCGATGTGCCCATGCATGTGGCGGAAAGACTGGTCAGTCATGCTTATGGGGAGCTCAAATCGAGCCATGATCGTCGGCGCCTGGACATCGCCGCGAGTTCTGAAACCGTCGCGGTGGTGACTGACCCGCTCAACGGTCTTACCTGGGCGGTACCGGTCGGGCTGATCGTCAAATACGTGATCAATTCGCCGAGTAACCGTAAGCTTCGCCTGGTTGAGCCGTGACGCTTTAAAGGCATTTATTCAGGTCTTGGGTGGCGTGACCAAGACCTGCCACAAAATAACCCCGTGCCCAAAACCCCCGGCCCCCCTAAAATACCCGGCATTCCCCCCGATTCGTATCGCCCGAGGCCGTTTTTCATGTCTGTCACCGCCACTCCCGCCAGCCTCGTGCCGGATCATCACGCTCAATTCATCGATTTGCTGCAATCGAGCCTCGATCAGAATGCCTTCATCAAACTGGTGCTGGCCAAATACGTCGGCGAAGAGGCGGAGCTGCAGCGGATCATCATCAAGCCGGTCACCGTCAAGTCGCAGCCTTGCCTGTCCTTCGTCTATCGCTACAAAACCCGCGACATCACCAAGAACCTGCCGCTGGCCGAAGGGGTGGCAAGCATTGCCGAACTGCTTCCCGCGTCGTTCAAGAATGCGCATTTACTGTCGTTGACCGATGAAGCCCAGCTCGAATACAGCAAAAAGGGCAAGCCTTCACTGTTTAAGAGCAAACCCCACCAATTGCGTGAAGTGCCGTCCGCCGAGCACAACCGCGAGAAAAACCGCTTCCTCGACCTGAGCCGACCGTTTCTCGCCGACCTTGGCGTGACCAACAAGCAGCATGAGCTGATCCCGGCGATGTCGCGCAAGTGGAAGCAGATCAACAAATTCATCGAAGTGTTCAGCCACGCCCTGACCTCGTCACCCTTGGCGCTGGACAAGCCCGTGCGCGTGGCGGACTTCGGTTCGGGCAAGGGTTACCTGACCTTTGCCATTCACGATTACCTGCGCAATACCTTGAACGCCGAGGGCGAAGTGACCGGTGTCGAGTTGCGTGAGGACATGGTCACCCTCTGCAATGCCGCCGCGGCCAAGCTTGAGCATCCGGGGCTGGTCTTCAAGTGTGGTGACGTGCGCAGCGTGGCGCCGAGCGAGCTGGACGTCATGATCGCGCTGCACGCCTGTGACATCGCAACCGACTACGCGATTCACACCGGTATCCGTTCCGGCGCGTCGATCATCATGTGCTCGCCGTGCTGCCATAAACAGATTCGCCTGCAAATCCAGAGCCCGGCATTGCTCAAACCGATGCTGCAGTACGGTTTGCACCTGGGCCAGCAGGCTGAGATGGTGACCGACAGTCTGCGTGCGCTGTTCCTCGAAGCCTGCGGTTATGAGACCAAGGTGTTCGAGTTCATCTCACTGGACCATACCAACAAGAACAAGATGATCCTGGCGGTCAAACGCGCCGAGCCGGTGGACCCGGCCCAGCTGTTGGTGAAGATCCAGGAGCTGAAGGATTTCTACCACATCAGCGAGCATTGCCTGGAAACCCTGCTGCGGGCGGACGGCTACCTCTGATCCCATGCAGGAGCCGGCTTGCTGGCGATGGCGATCCTGAGGACGCCATCGCCAGCAAGCTGGCTCCCACAGGGTTTATGCGGCGGCAATTCGCGCGGGTTTGATGGCGGTCTTGCGTCCCAACATCACCGTCACGATCACTCCGGCGGCAAACAGCCAGGTGATCGGCTCGACGTGTTCGCCGAAGAACAGCGCCGAGAAGGCGATGGTGAAGAAGATCTGCAGCAACTGGATCTGACTGACCCGCGCAATTCCGCCCATGGCCAGCCCGGCGTACCAGGCAAAGAACCCGATGAACTGCGAAAACAGCGAGACATAGCCGAAAGCCCACCAGGTTTTCGCCGAGATATCGCCTTGATGTTGCAGCGCCAGGTACACCACCGGCCCGATCAACACGGGCGTCGACAGCACCAGCGCCCAGCAGATCACCTGCCAGCCGCCCATTTCCTTGGCCAGGCGTCCCCCTTCGGCATACCCCAGGCCGCCCACGGCAATCGCTCCGAGCATCAGCAAATCGCCGGCCTGAATGCTCCCGGCACCGCTGATCAGCGCATACCCCAACACCAACGCACTGCCCAGTGCGGCGCAGGCCCAGAACGCCTTCGACGGTCGTTCATGGGACAGCCATGCCGCGTACAACGCCACGCACAGGGGCTGCAGGCCATTGACCAGGGCGCCATGGGACGCCGGCAAGGTTTGCATGGCCCAGGCCGACAACACCGGGAAGCCCAGGATCACCCCGGCAATCACCAGGGTCAGGCCTTTGACCTGCTTCCAGGTCGGCCATTTCTCACGACGCCAGAGCAACAGCAGTGCCGCGGGAATCGCCGCGAACAGGGCCCGGCCCAAGCCGTTGAGCAGTGGGTGGAGCTCTTGCACGACGATTCGCGTGAAGGGCAGGGTGAGGCTGAAGATCACAACGCCGAGCAGGCCAAGGGCCATGCCGGTGTTTTCGCGGGAGGACATGATGGCAACCAGAATCGAGGTGGGTGGGGGTGCCTTCATCTAGCCATAATTGGCGGGGAGCGCGCTGTTACAGCTAGGTGCAGAGTTATCCGTACAGTTTGAGGACGCCTTCGCGGGCAAGCCCGCGAAGAACGGTAACGCGGTCCATCAGGTAGTAGCAGGTTATTACCCGACCCGCCGGATAAGGACTACCTTGAATACTCCTGCAAGCCCACGTTTTCCAGAGGAGTCCTCCCCATGGCGGCTAAAAAAATTCTGATGCTGGTTGGCGATTACGTCGAAGACTACGAAGTGATGGTGCCTTTCCAGGCGTTGTTGATGGTGGGTCATACGGTACACGCGGTGTGCCCGGACAAAACCGCCGGCCAGACCGTGCGCACTGCGATCCATGACTTCGAAGGCGACCAGACCTACAGCGAAAAGCCCGGTCACCTGTTTGCCCTGAACTTCGACTTCGCCAAGGTCGCGGCAGCGGACTACGACGCGCTGCTGGTGCCCGGTGGTCGTGCGCCGGAGTACCTGCGGCTGAACGAAAAAGTCCTGGAGCTGGTACGGGATTTCGACAAGGCCGGCAAACCGATTGCCGCCGTGTGCCACGGCGCGCAGTTGCTGGCGGCGGCAGGGATTCTCGAAGGCCGTGAGTGCAGCGCTTACCCGGCCTGCGCGCCGGAAGTGCGCCTGGCCGGCGGTACGTATATCGATATTCCGGTGACGGACGGCCACGTTCAAGGCAATCTGGCCACCGCGCCGGCCTGGCCTGCCCACCCGAACTGGCTGGCGGGTTTCCTTGGGTTGCTGGGCACCAAAATCACGCTGTAACGAGGGACCTTTCCATGTGCGAGCTCTACGTCAAAGCTGACCCGATTCTCTACGAATCGCGCTCCCGCTCGCTGCGCATCTGCGGAGTGGTCACCACCCTGCGGCTGGAGAATCAGTTCTGGGACATCCTCAGCGAAATTGCCGAGGTCGACGGCATGACCACCAATCAGTTGATCGCCAAGCTGTATGAAGAGGTGATGGACTACCGCGGCGAGGTGGTGAATTTCGCCTCGTTCTTGCGCGTGAGTTGTACGCGGTATCTGAGTCAGCGGCGGGTGGCGACGCCTGAATTGTCGGTGGTGAAACGCTCAGTGATATAGGTTTTTCGGCGTACTTGCCGGCCCCATCGTCGGAACGCCGCCCGGAGCAGGTTCGCTCCCGGGCGGCGTTCCGACGATGGGGCCGGCTCAGGCGACAGATTTGCCGGGCTGGTCTTTACTCTGAAGCGCGCAACCTCTCAATCGCCAAAGGAGAAAGAGCATGTCCGGATGGTACGAAGTGAGCAAAAGCATCAGCGGTCAATTCAGGTTTGTACTGAAGGCGGCCAATGCCGAGACCATTCTGACCAGCGAGCACTACAGCACGCGCGCCGCAGCCGATAAAGGCATCGCGGCGGTGCAGGCCAACAGCCCGATGGATGAGCGTTACGAGAAAAAAACCACCAGGGATGGCCACCCTTATTTCAACCTCAAGGCCGCTAACCACGAGATCATCGGCACCAGCGAGGCCTTTTCTTCTGCGACCGCTCTGGAAAAAGGCATCGCCAGTGTGAAGGCCAACGGGCCAACCAAGGTGATCAAGGACAAGACATTGCCGGTGCTTTGAGGCACTTGTCGGAGCGGGCAAGCTCGCTCCCACAGTGGTTTTATGAGGTTGGAAGTCAGCGCAGAGTGTTCAACAGCCCCTGGAGCTGATCGCGTCCAGCCTCACTCAACGGAAAAACCGGTAACCGCGGATCGCCCGATTCCAGCCCGGTGGCACGCAACCCAGCCTTGATGGTCGCCGGCAGGCCACCCTTGAGAATGAAGTCCAGCAAGGGCAACTGGCGATAGAACAGCTCGCGCGCCTTGCTCAAGTCGTTTTCCAGCACCGCCTGATACAAGTCGAGGTTGAGCTGCGGGATCAGGTTTGTTGCCGCCGTGCACCAGCCCTTGGCCCCGGCGGCAAACGCTTCCAGCGCCAACGGGTTGCAACCGTTGTAAAACGGCACCTGACCTTCGCCCAGGCGTTGCAGTTGATGCATGCGCTGGATGTCGCCGGTGCTCTCCTTGACCATGGTCACGTTTTCCACGCCTTTGACGATGCGCAAAATCAGGTCCACCGACATGTCGGTGCCGCTGGTGGCCGGGTTGTTGTAGAGCATGATCGGCACACCGATGCTGTCGCCGATGGCGCGGTAGTGGGCGAGGATTTCCGCTTCGCTGAGTTTCCAGTAGGCGGTTGGCAACACCATCACCGCATCGGCACCCTGGGCTTCGGCGAAACGTGCGCGGCGTACTGCTTTGGCAGTGGTCAGATCGGACACGCTGACAATGGTCGGCACGCGTTTGGCCACGTGTCTGATACTGAATTCGGCGACTTGATCCCACTCTGCGTCGCTCAGGTAGGCGCCTTCCCCGGTGCTGCCCAGTGGTGCGATGGCATGCACGCCGCTGTCGATCAAACGGTCGATGGAGCGCCCGAGCGCGTCGAGGTCGACACTTTCACCCTGGGCGGTGAAAGGCGTGATGGTGTAGCCGATGATGCCGTGAATGGTTGTGCTCGACATGGTGTCTCTCCGTGATAAAAGGTCGGGGTTCAGTTCAGGCAATCGGCGTGTTGACGCAGGTTCTGCCGGGCGTAGTAGTTGAAAGCGGCGGCGTGTCGTTTGGGCCGGGCGATCCAGTCATGGGCTTCACGGCCCAGCTCGGGGATGATCGGCTTGATGGTCCCGGCGCTCATCGCCAGCAGTTGCAGCCTGGCGGCGCGTTCGATCAGTTGGGCAATCACACAGGCTTCCTCGATGGTGCCGCCGGTGGACAACTGGCCGTGATGGGAAAGCAGGATCGCCCTTTTGTCGCCCAGGGCCCCGGCAATCAACTCGCCCTCTTCATTACCGACCGGCACACCAGGCCAGCCTTCGAGAAACGCGCAGTCGTCGTAGAGCGGGCAGAGGTCCATGTGTGAAATCTGCAGCGGCACTTCCAGCATCGACAAGGCCGCAACGTGGGTCGGGTGGGTGTGAATGATGCAGTTCACATCCGGCCGGGCGCGGTACACCCAACTGTGGAAACGGTTGGCCGGATTGGGCATGCCATGGCCGGCAAGCACGTCCAGGTCTTCATTGACCAGCAACAGGTTGCTCGCGGTGATTTCGTCAAAACCCAGGCCCAGTTGTTGAGTGTAATAGGTGCCTGGCTGCGGGCCGCGGGCGGTGATTTGCCCGGCCAGTCCGGAATCATGGCCGCTCTCGAACAGAATGCGGCACGTCAGGGCCAGCTTTTGCCGGTCGGTCCACGTATTATCCGCGAGGGTGTTTTGCATCTGGATCAGCGCTTGCTTGACCAGTTGCTCTTTGGGCAGTGCTAAGGTCTTGGCCATATCGGTGTCCTTTGGGGTGATTCATGCAGATGACACTAAAGAGGCTATATGACACATTGTGTCATTGGCAAGGACAAATCGTCGGCTCCTTGATGGATTAATCGCTCCACATGTCTATCCGTTTGAAATTACTCAGAAAAAAACTTGGCGTGACACTTGAAGCCTTGGCCGAAAAATCCGGTATGACCAAGAGCTATCTGTCGAAAGTCGAGCGCGGGCTGAACACGCCGTCGATCGCGGCTGCCCTGAAACTGGCCAAGGCGTTGAACGTGAAGGTCGAGGAGTTGTTTTCCGAGGACAAGGTCAGCCTCGACAGCTACAGCCTGGTGCGCAGCCATGAGCGCCAGTCCCTGGCGGCCAACGATCAAAGTCCCGGCTACGCGGTGCTGGCCCATCAGGTCAGTGAACGCAGCCTGCTGCCATTCATCATTTATCCGCCCGCCGAATTCACCGACAAAGCCTTCAAGGAACACACCGGGGAGGAGTTTCTGTTCGTCCACGAGGGACAGGTGGAAGTGGACTTCATGAACGAGCGAGTGCTGCTCGATCGCGGTGACGCGCTGCACTTCAACGCGCAAAAACCGCACCGGATACGGTCAGTGGGAGAGGTTCAGGCGCAGTTGCTGGTGGTGGTGCACAGCAACGAGGAATGAGCCCTGGCACTTGATCGGTGGCGAGGGCGCTTGCTCCCTCGCCACCGATCAAGTGCCGGCCTCAGACTTCGACCGGAACGGTCAGCTTCGGGCTACCCAGTGCATGGGTCTTCGAGTCAAAAAAGCGCAACTCAATACCCGTCCCCTCAAACACCTTCGCGTAATAGCGCTTCTGATGCTGGATAAACGCCTTGCTGCGCGGATAGATCGAGATCGCCACCCGCTGCGGTTTCGCCTGACGCAAGGCGTGCACAATGTGGCTGTCCTGCTCACCCAAGGCATGGCCGAAAATGCACAAGCCCTCGCCATGACTCAGTAACTGGTCGTAGCAGAACGACAGATAATCCGAGCTGCGAATGGTCTTGAGCTTGTCCGTGCTCGGCCCTTCGTTGATGAACAGCGGCACGTCGTCGAGGGTCTTGATCGTATTGTTGATCGCGAAATTACCCAGCAATGTGCCCTCGGTCGACATCAGCTTGCGCGCCGTGCCGTCCTGATTGCGCACCAGGTGCAGGCCACCGTGCAGGTACAGCAAGCGGGTTTTGTCGGTGGCGGTGGCGCTGAGGTCGAAGCCGGGCTCGTCACCCTGGAACAGATCGGTGATCGCCTGCGGCGAGTGCTGGATCGCCCAGTAATTGAGCAGATCGTAGTTGGTGGTGAATACCGTGCGGTAGCGGGCCAGTTCCTGATTGATCGAGCCCAGGGTCGACGCCTGGACCAACCGCCACGGGATATGCACCGCGTGCACGGTGTTGATCAAGGCTTCCTTGATCGCATAGTAACGATTGCGCGGGGCGGCGGAGCTGACGGCCAGGGCCTTGTTGACCCGGCTGGTGGTTTTCAGCGCGCTGAGCACTTGTTCGAAACTGCGGGTTTGCAGCGCATCGAACACACTCAATTCCGATTGGCTCAGGGGCTTTTCTTCGACGGTGCGGGCGTTCTCGAACAGCGAGTCGTAGCCGAAATCGTCCCACACGGCGCGGCTGGCGCCGTTGCCCACCAGCAAGCCGGCGAACGCAGCGCTTGAGCGCAAGGCGTTACAGTCTTCAAGTTGGGCGTCGACATCCTGTAAATCGGTCATTGCGTTTGTCGTCTCGAAGCAAAAGGTCTGATGGGCGGCGACTTTATCACGACCGGACGTTGAGCCAGATCAACATGCCGTCGTGGCGACGGGTCGATTCTTGGCGCATTCAGAGGATCGGTGCTGCCGGTCTGCCCCTCGTCAGGAGACTCGCACATGATTAGTACGTTTTTTATCCCCGCCGTGAACATCATGGGCATCGGTTGCCTGGACGAAGCCATGGACGCCATCCGCCAATACGGTTTTCGCAAAGCGTTCATCGTTACCGACGCCGGGCTGGCCAAGGCCGGCGTGGCGAGCATGATTGCCGGGAAACTGGCGCTGCAGGACATCGATTCGGTGATCTTCGACGGGGCCAAACCCAACCCCAGCATCGCCAACGTCGAGCACGGCCTGGGTCTGCTCAAGGAGACCCGGTGTGACTTCGTGGTGTCCCTGGGCGGGGGCTCGCCCCACGACTGTGCCAAGGGGATCGCCCTGTGCGCGACCAACGGCGGGCAGATTCGCGACTACGAGGGCGTCGATCGGTCCACTAAACCGCAACTGCCGTTGATTGCCATCAACACCACGGCCGGCACGGCCAGCGAAATGACCCGGTTCTGCATCATCACCGACGAATCGCGGCACGTGAAAATGGCCATTGTCGATCGCAACGTCACGCCGCTGCTGTCGGTCAACGATCCGGACCTGATGATCGCCATGCCCAAGGGCCTGACGGCCGCCACCGGCATGGATGCCCTGACCCACGCCATCGAAGCCTACGTGTCCACCGCTGCCACTCCGATCACCGATGCCTGCGCTCTGAAGGCCATCACCCTGATCAGCCATAACCTGCGCCTGGTGGTGGAGGACGGTGAAAACCTGGGGGCGCGGGAAGGCATGGCGTACGCGCAGTTTTTGGCCGGCATGGCGTTCAACAATGCGTCCCTGGGCTTCGTGCATGCCATGGCTCACCAGTTGGGTGGCTTCTACGACTTGCCCCATGGCGTGTGCAACGCAGTGCTGTTACCCCACGTGCAAAGCTTCAATGCCCAGGTCTGCGCCGTTCGCCTGACCGACGTGGCCCACGCCATGGGCGCCGACATTCGCGGATTCAGCCCGGAAGAGGGCGCCCAGGCGGCTATCGAGGCCATCCGCCGCCTTGCACTTGATGTGGACATCCCCGCCGGTTTGCGTGAGCTCGGCGTCCGGCTCAACGACATCCCGACCCTGGCCAGCAACGCCCTGAAAGATGCATGCGGCGTGACCAACCCCCGAGCGGCGGATCAGCGGCAGATCGAAGAGATTTTCCGCAGCGCGTTCTAGACGTTTTGGCGGCCGGGCGCGAGCACCACGCAAAGCATCGCGCCCAAGGCCAGCAATGTGCATGACAATGACAGCGGCCAGGGCTGCGGGCTGGCGGTCAGGCTGACAATCCCGCCGATGATGGCGGCCATCAGTTGATGAATGAAACCGCTCAGCGCCATTGCATAGGCACCACCAATGGGTGAACCGTCGTTGGCCAGCGACAGACTGATCGGGTAATTCAACGACTGTCCGAACACTGCAATGCAATACGGCAACCAAAATAGCAACGCAATTGGAGTGCCTGCGATGCTGCCCAGCAACATCAGCGTGCTACCGGCCAACACCAGCCCTACACCCGCCGTCATCAAACGCCGCTGACCGATGCGCAGCACCAAACGGTTGACTGCCACCGCCCCCAGAAAATAGGCCGCGCTGATAGCCCAACCCAGCAATCCATATTCCACGGCAGACCAGTTGAAAGGGCCTTGTAGAATCAGTGGCGCAGCGGTGTTAAAGGCGATAATCACCCCGTACCCCAATCCGCCGGTCAGTGCCGGAAGCAGAAAAGATCGATGGCGCAGAATTCGCCAATAACTGGGCCAGGCGGATCGCTGAACGCTTTCCTCAGACAGCGTCGGGAATGTAATACGCGACACAATCAGCGCCATCGCCAGGCTCACGCCACCCAACAGGTAAAAGATCGCCGGCCAGCCTAGTACGATCTGGATAATCGACCCCAGGTACTGGCCGATTCCCAGCGCCACCACAAAGGAAATCGAGAGCCAGGACAGCGCTTTGGCCAACAGGTCACCCCGGAAACTGTCGCGAATCAATACCCTGGCCATCACCGAAATCCCGCTGGCGCCAACGCCTTGGAGCATGCGCAGGATCAGAAACGACTCCAGCGTCGAGCTAACAGGCAAGGCGAGATTCCCAGCGCCATAAATGCCCAGTGCAGCGAGCAATACCGGTTTGCGCCCGACACGCTGGGCCATACTGCCCCAGAACAACATGGGCAATGCCATGCCGATCAGATACGCGGCCAATCCCCACGACACCTGCGAAGCTTCAGCGGACAGACCCCGGGCAATTTCCGGAAGAGCCGGTAGATAAATGCTCATGCCCAATTGCGCGAGAAAAACCGTGCTGCAGGTGACGAGGAGGGTGGTGCTGCTCTTCATGGAGGGCTCGTAGTATTTTTTTGTTGGCCGGGGAAATTGCGGCATGAATATACTGAGGCAACAGGTCCAGGACGAATGGAGCGCGACTGATCACCCTGCAATAGTTTGTTGCCATTCATGTATAGGGAGCCCCGGGCCGTGCGGCTGAGCATCAAGCGCTTGGGGATTGCCCCCTCAACTCGCGGCGGCTAAAGCTTTGCTCGGCGCTGCGCTTAATTGAATCAACACCACACCGCCAATCAGCATCACGACGCCCAATACCCTTGGCAAGCTCGCCTGCCGCTGCACCAACCCAAACCACCCGAAGTGATCCAGCACCAATGACGCGACCACTTGCCCGGCCAGCGCCAACGCCATGAACCCCGAGGCGCCGAGTTTGGGCAGCAGCACCAGGGCCAGGGAAATGAAACACACCCCGAACGCACCGCCAGCCCACATCCAAAGGGGCGCCTTGCTGATGAACGCCACTGATGGCAACGGCACGCGCATCGCCAGCATGATCGGCAGCAACACCAGGATACTCACCAGCAACGAGGCCAAGGTGGCCCATAACGGGTGTCCCAGGCCCCGTCCAAGGTTCGCGTTGACCGCACTCTGAAAAGGCACCACCGCCCCGGCAATCACGGCCAGCAATAACAGGCCGATCCCATGCAACGTACTCATGATCATTCTCCAGCAGGTTTTGCTGGACTCTAGGGTATTCGTCGCGCAGATTTAAATTCCGTTTTGCTATCCAGAACATGCATCAAATGAATGATCTGCGCCGCATCGATCTCAATTTACTGGTGATTCTCGACGCCTTGCTCAGCGAGCAACACGTCACCCGGGCGGCTGAACGTCTGCACCTGAGTCAGCCGGCCGTCAGCCATGCCCTGGCGCGTTTGCGCGATCTGCTGGGCGATCCGCTGCTGGTGCGGGCAGGCGCCGGCCTGGTGCCGACCTCGCGCGCGCTGGAGCTGATGGCGCCGTTGACCGAAGCCCTGGCCCAGGTGCAATCGCTGCTGGCGCCCAATGCCTTTGATCCGGCGACCACCCGGCGCACCTTTCGCCTGGCCATGTCCGATTACGGTGCCGCCATCGTCCTGCCTGGCTTGATCCGCACGTTGCGAAGTGAAGCTCCGGGCATCGATCTGCAAATCAGTCACGCCAGCCGCGAAGGCATGCTCGACGGGATACTCAACGGTGATATCGATATCGCCATTGGTGTGTTTCCGGAGATGCCCAACGAGCTACGCAGCACTGCGCTGTTCGAAGAGCACTACGCCTGCCTGGTGGATCGTGACAGTTTGTCGGCCGACGCAACGCTCGACCTGCCAACCTATCTGGCGCGCCCCCACGTTTTGCTGGAAATGCGCGGCAGTGGCACGCCGGAGATCGAGCGTGCCCTGACCGCTCTGCATGAACGGCGGCGCGTGGCGGTCAGCCTGCCGCACTGGAATGTCGCCCCGCAGTTGATCAGTGGCACGGATTTGATTTTGACCGTTGCCTCCCGTGGCTTGCGCGACCTCGACGAGGCGTCGCTGATCGTCGTGCCTCCACCGTTTCATATTCCGTCGTTTACCTTTGTGTTGGCGTGGCACCAGCGGCGCGGCGGGGATCAGGCGTTGAACTGGTTGAATCAACGAATCGCAGAGGGGATAAAACGCTGATGAAGTTCTTCGACGATCAGTCAATTAATGCCCAATGAGCTGATATAGACTGGCGCCCATTCACCAAACAGTTCAAAAGGACTTCCCATGACCCCGTCGCTGTTAATGGCTGTTCTTGCCTCGGGTTTTATTTACGGGATTACGCCAGGCCCCGGCGTGCTGGCCGTATTCGGCATTGGCGCGGCCCATGGGCGAAGGGCCGGGGCGGGGTTCCTCTGCGGGCATTTGCTGGGGGACGTGGTCTGGTGTGGCACTGCGCTGGTGGCGATTGTCGGGGCGCGGGAAATCGGCAGCACGGCGTTCGATGTGCTGGGCGTGCTCAGCGGTCTCTATCTGTTCTGGCTCGGCTGGCGTGCGGTGCGGGCGCGTCGCAGCAGTGCCCAGGCGCCGCAAGGGCCGGCGCGGCAGCCGTTCTGGCATGGCATCCTGTTTGGCCTGACCAATCCGAAGGCTTACCCGGTGGCCGTGGCCACGTTTACCGCCTTGTTGTCGAGCCGAGCCGAGTTGCTGACCTGGTCGATGTTGCCGTGGCTGATCCTGCTGAGTTTCGTGGGGGGGCTTATCGCCTACGCTATTCTCATTGGCGTCGTCGGTGCGCGGCGGGTGCGCACCTTGTATCAGCGCCATGAACTGGCCATCACCCGGCTTTGCGGGTTAATGTTCATCGGTTTCGCCATCAACGCCCTGGTGCATGCCGTGCCGGGCCTGGTGACGAACAAGGCTTGAAGCCGCGTACAGGGAGGCCTCGGTGACACAGGTTCTAATAGTCAGGGATGTTCTTTTTTTGCCGCATTGTCCGGACATGCATTAAGCGCCATGACCACCAGAAATTCCGCGCCGCTGGCGAGCTACATCGACCTCTTGCTGGACGCCGTTTGCGCGGTCGACAAACAAGGTCGCTTCGTTTTTGTCAGTGCGGCCTGCGAGCACATTTTCGGCTACAGCCCTGAAGAATTGATTGGCCGGCCGATGATCGACCTGGTTCACCCGGCCGATCGTCAGCGCACCCTCGATGCCGCGCGGGAGATCATGGGTGGTGAGTCCAAGCTCAATTTCGAAAACCGCTATATGCGCAAGGATGGCCGGGTGGTGCACATCCTCTGGTCGGCACGCTGGTCGGAGGTCGATCAATTGCGTATTGCCGTGGCGCGTGACATCACCGAGCGCAAGCAAGCCGAGTCCCGGCAAGCAGCGCTGTATGCGATTTCCGAGGCGGCGCATGCAGCGGAAGATCTATTGGCGCTGTTCAAGCGTATTCATCTGATCATTGGCGAATGGTTGCCAGCGCTGAATTTTTCCGTGGCGTTGTATGACGATCACGGTGCCGAGCTGAGTTTCCCCTATCACGTTGATGCCCACGAACCCGAGCAGCCCTGCACGATGACCGGGCGCCTGTGTGCCGAGGTGGTCCGCAGCGGCCAGCCGATCCTGCTGACTCCGGATCAGGACGATCGACCTGCGGGGTTCGAGAGGCAAGAGAGCGCACAGAACACGCCGTGCTGGCTCGGCGTGCCGCTGAACTCGCAAAACGGCACCATTGGCGCACTGATCGTCAAAAGCATGCCGGGCAGTGAGCACTACACCGAGCAGGACAAAGAGTTGTTGCAGTACGTCTGCGCGCAGGTCGCGACTGCGATCGAGCGCAAGCAATTGCACGCGCGCCTGCAGCGCATGGCCCAGTACGACCAACTGACGCAACTGCCTAACCGCGAATTGCTGCGCGACCGGCTCAAGGCTGCATTGGAAGCGGCGCGTGAGGACTGCGGACGCTTGGCTTTGCTGTATGTCGATCTTGACCGTTTCAAGGAGGTCAACGACACCCACGGGCATGCGGTTGGCGACATGTTGCTGCAAACCGTGGCCAATCGGCTCAAGGGCTGTGTGCGTGAAACCGACACGGTGGCGCGTATTGGCGGCGATGAGTTTGTGGTGTTGTTACACAGCATTCACGCTTCGGGAGATGCCGACGGCGTGGCCGTGAAAATCCGTCAGGTCCTGGCTCAACCCCTGCGCCTGGACGGCCATAGCTTCAACATTCAACCAAGCATCGGCGTTGCCCAATACCCCGAGCACGGCACGGAAGAGAAGCAGTTGTTCAGGCACGCCGATGAGGCGATGTACACCGCCAAGCGCGAGCATCACCTGCGGCTCGTCTGAATCGCGCTCACCGTTCGTCGTGGCGTCGACGTTTTTTTCTAAACCTTTTGCATCGCGCCCATTCAGATTTTATGCGGGCGTCAGCTCGCCGCGATCATCACCAAGAGGTAGAGAATCATGCCTAACTCAAAAAACTCGAACTCGGGAAATTTCGCCAACGATCGAACCAAGGCGTCTGAAGCCGGTCGCAAGGGTGGGAAAACCACCACCACGACTGTCGATAAAGAGCCAGCGAAACCCGACATGGGCCGCAAGCCCGGACAAAAATCCAAGTAGTGGATGAAGGTGGTTTTGATTGAGAAGCGGGGGCGAAAGCTCCCGTTTGAATGTTTACTGAGGAGGGCGCGACCATGAAGCGGATGGCCACCCAAATACGCAACACCGGTTTCGCCACGTTACTGGGCCTGTGTGCCAGCAGTGCCTTCGCCCAGTCCCCCGCCGAGTTCATCAACGATGCGTCGGCCCAGGGTATCGCCGATATCGAAACCAGTCGTCTGGCGCATCAGAAGTCGGAATCCAAAGAGGTCAAGGACTACACCATCGTCGTGATCAACGACCGCACCACCGCCAACCAACACCTGGCGAAAATCGCCAAACAGCTGGATTTGCCGGTGGCCCCGCGTGAGCAGGTGGCCGATAAGGCCAAGGCCTTGATGCCGCAAGTCATGGACGGCGCGAACTTCGATGAGGCCTATGCGGCCAGTCAGGTGAAGTCCACCGAAGAAGCCATCGCACAGCTTCAGCAGGAAGCGCAAACCACGGATGTGCCTGAGATCAAGGCGTTCGCTGAAGAGACATTGCCCAAGTTGCAACATCACCTGCAGATGGCCAGGGCATTGCAAGCCAGTCGTTAGATCGTTCGATCACGCGGGTGACCCAGTGCCGCCCGCTCAGCGCCCACAGGAAAATCAGAATGATCGCCCCGATGAACGTCTTGGGACTGCTGGTCCACAGGGCAAGTTTCTGGGCGATTTTTTGCGAATTTCATGGCCGTGTTCTTTATCTGAGGGCGCGTGAATTTCAGGCAGTGGGGGCGGGAAGAAAATGCGGCGGGAGTGACGGTGCGGCGCAAAAGGCTGTGTTCTGAAACCTTTGGTCTCGCCTGTCGCGGTATCGTAGCGGTCCAAGGACAACGCACCGACAGGAGAACGCAATGAGTTGGTCCGCCAAACAGTACGTCGCTTTTGAAGATGAACGCACCCGTCCCGCCCGTGACCTGCTGGCGGCCATTCCCGCCGGTGATGTGCGCTCGGCGATCGATATCGGATGTGGTCCCGGTAACTCGACCGAGTTGCTGGTGGAGCGCTTTGCCAACGCTACGGTGCGCGGTCTGGACAGTTCAACCGACATGATCGAGGCCGCCCGCAAGCGTTTACCGCAGGTGCGATTCGATATCGCGGACATTGATCGCTGGAACGAAACTGGCCCATTCGATGTTATTTTCGCCAATGCGGTGTTGCAGTGGCTGCCTGATCACGCCACGTTGCTGCCTTCATTGGTGAGCAAACTTGCACCGGGTGGCAGCCTGGCGATCCAGATGCCGGACAATCTCAATGAACCCTCGCATCGCTTGATGCGCGAGGTGGCGGCGAGTGGCCCTTGGGCTACCAAACTGACCGGCGCGGCCGGGCAACGCACGCAGATGGCCGATGCCAGCGGCTACTACTCAATGCTCAAACCTCACTGCGCTCGGGTCGATGTGTGGCGCACCACTTATCATCATCCACTCGCAGGCGGTGCCTCGGGCGTGGTCGAGTGGTTCAAGGGCAGTGGTTTGCGACCGTTTCTCGATCCACTGGATGAGGCGGAACGGGCTGAATATCTGGCGCTGTATCTTGCCGCCGTCGAGCAGGCTTATCCGGCGCAGGCCGATGGTTGGGTGCTGCTGCCGTTTCCGCGGTTGTTTCTGGTGGCGACGCGCTGATGAAAGAAAGGGGGTAGATGATGCATCTGCCCCCTTTTTTTGATCGTCTGGAAACATCACTGCGGTTTACTTCTCTTCGAGCGACGGGCGCTCAAGTATTCAAAAACAAACGAAGCAAAGCCGAACAACCCGATCAATGAAATGATCATGATTCCCAACTCTGAATTTTGCATGTTGATCTCGGGGGGCGGAAGGTGAGCCCGGAGCATAAGGTATCTGCCAGCGGGCTCAACGCAGCACGATGGCTTCTTTACGGGCGTGCGCGGATCTATACGCAAACAATACGAGTGCCGGGGCCGGCAAGGTCAGTTCAACGCTAAACACCAACCAGCAACATCATCGGCCATTCGCGTTCTTCGGCCAGTCAGTGGGTCACGCGTTCGCCTGCCATTCAGTGCTGAAGCACCTGAACCCGATCATGAGCGGGCTTTCAAGGTGACTATTCTGGTCGGCCCGCTCGGCTGCGGGTCATATGGATGAGCGCTAATCTGCGACCATCCAGAGAGGTTCTCTCTTCGACAGCAAAGGGCAAAAAGCCGAGTTTTGGATAAAGCAACAAGCCAGCGGTGTTTTCATTGAAACACGAGATCTGCACCTCTGTGGCGTCATAGCGCTCGAACGCCAGAGCCGTCATCGTCTCCACGATGAAGGTCGCCACACCTTGACCTCGTGCCTGCTGGGCAACAATGACATTGCCGATACAGCAAACCCCACCCGTCTCAGCCCGATAAAAGTTAGCAAAGCCAACGACGCTGTTCCCGGCCTCGACAATCGTCGAGTCGAATCGTTGAGTAATCGCGTTAGACAGCTGGGCTTCCGTCAGAGGGTATTGAGCTTTCGGGAACATATAAAACAGTTCCTGAGCGTTAAGGGGAAAGCTGCAGATGGTTTTGATGTCAGCCGCCGTCACTGGCCTGTGTTGAAATATCATCGCGCGTCCTTGAGGTCTATGCATTCGGCCAAGGTAGTTTGAATGCAAAAGGGCTTGTTCAAAGGCCCCTTTCATTTGTGGATTACGCGTGTAACGCCGGCATCGAGTTTTTAATTATTTCAGAAATGATAGGAACAGGTGTCATCAGATGTTCCCTCATCAGGGCGCTCGCCTTTACCGCATCGCGAGCAAGGATTGCGTCAACGAGGGTTGCATGCTCGACCCTTTTTTGACGAAGTGCCTCTTCGGAAAAGACAGTGCTTTTGAGCCACAGGTGCCTGTACCTCTCAGCCTGGTCCAGCAGTTGCGATCTTAGTTGCAGCAGGTGCTTGGATCCGCACCCGGAGGCTATCGCACTATGAAACGCCTTATGTCGAGAGTCCCATATCTCGAGCATTTGCTCCTGCGTTCTGAGCTCCATGACTTTCGATAGCGTGTGAGTTCGCGCCAGGATCGAGGCTTCCCACGAGTCATCGCCTCGTTCGATCGCGAGCGTGAGGATCATGGCCTCCAGGTTGGCGCGCGCGTCGTAGATGTCGCGCATTTCCTCCAACGACATGGGGGCTACCCGATAGCCTTTCTGGTTAATCGCAATGACCAGGTGTTCCGCGACGAGCTGAGACAAAGCCTCTCTGAGTGGGCCAACCCCAAGACCATATCGATCTTTCAGGGCGCTCATCAGCAGCTTCTGTCCAGCCGGAAATACGCCACGAATAATGTCCTTCTTGAGCCTTTCGTAACCATCGAAAGTAGATTTCTGCTTTGGCTCAAGCTCTTCCATAGCGACCACTCATCGTCAAATTTTCCTAATGATACCCACTTTTCAAAAGGCCCGCCGAATGGCTACTAAATCATTTTATATCTACGTATTTTAAAAATGTAGACATTTTTATTTAGTGGCGATATTTTTTGACCGTCGCTTCACCAGACGCCCTGGAAAGCGCCCACACTCACTACGCCAGGACATAGCAATGAACGCCTTCTCTCAGATCAACGCTCCGGTAATGCAACAGCCCGCTGAGTGCGTGGGTTTCTCTCTCAAGCCTTCTGCTCAGTCCAAGCGTTTCCTGGAGCTCACATTCCCCAAGGTCACCGTCGACGCGTTTCTCTCTGCCGTGTCCCAATGGCCAGTTCAGGCACTTGAGTACAAGTCGTTTTTGCGCTTTCAGATTGGCAAAATCCTGGACGGAATTTGTGGCGAGACGCTGCGTCCGGTTTTGGTCAACACGCTGATGGATCGGGAAACGGGTGGTCTGTTGGTAAAGCCGGAAGGGCTGAACGATGTCTCCCAGGCAGAAGACATGGTTAAGTTTTCAACCGCCGTGGCGCACCTGCTTGGGCGTTCTAATTTCGATGCGATGAGCGGGCAGTTTTATGCGCGCTTCGTCGTAGAGAACGTTGATAACTCGGACAGCTACCTGCGTGCGCCACATCGTGTGATGGAGCTGCACAACGACGGAACGTTCGTGAATCAGATCACTGACTACGTCCTGATGATGAAGATCGACGAGCAAAATATGGAAGGTGGCAACTCCTTGCTGTTGCACCTCGACGATTGGGCTGATTTGAATAAGTTCTACAAGCATCCATTGGCTCGCCGCTCCCTGCGCTGGACAGCTCCACCTAGCAAGAACGTCAAAGAGGACGTGTTCCATTCCATCTTTGATACGGATGGTGAGGGGCGTCCGACCATGCGCTACATCGATCAATTTGTTCAGCCTGAAAACTTCGAAGAGGGTACCTGGCTTTTCGAACTCGGTGAGTCGCTGGAAACCAGTCAGGCGAAGTTGTCCATTCCCGTTGCGGTGGGTTCGTTCGTGTTGATCAACAACTTGTTCTGGCTTCACGGACGCGACCGCTTCGCAGCGCATCCAGGCCTTCGTCGCGAACTGATGCGTCAACGCGGCTACTTCAGCTATCCGAAGGTGGGTCACCACCACGGCCAGACATCCAACTAATTGACGGAGGGGCCGCAGGCGACTGCGGCCCGTTCCCTGTCCGCCATCCTTGTGAGGTGATAGCTGTGTACGACTTTGTAATCATTGGTGGCGGCATCGTGGGAATGTCTACAGCCATGCAAATGGCATCTGAATACCCGGATGCAAAAATTCTGTTGCTGGAAAAAGAATCGGGTCCTGCCCAGCATCAGACCGGTCATAACAGTGGGGTGATCCATGCGGGTGTTTACTACACGCCTGGCAGTCTGAAAGCCAAGTTTTGCCTGGAAGGAAACCGGGCAACGAAAGCCTTCTGTGATCAGCACGGAATTCGTTATGACGCCTGCGGCAAAATGCTTGTGGCGACGAATGAAATTGAGAAGGAACGAATGAAAGCCCTTTGGGAGCGCACTGAGGCCAATGGCCTTGAGCGTGAATGGCTTTCAGCTGCCGAGCTTCGGGAAAGAGAACCGAATATTGTCGGGTTGGCGGGAATCTTCGTCCCTTCCAGTGGCATCGTGAATTACGCCGAAGTCACTCGACAGATGGCTGCAGAGTTTACGAAAGCGGGTGGCGTCATTCGCTACAACTCTGAAGTGACGGCCCTCGATGAGCGAGCGGACGAGGTCGTGGTCACGACGTCGACCGGCATTTACCAGGCCCGTTTTCTGATTTCATGCTCAGGCCTGATGGCTGATCGGGTCGTCAGGATGCTGGGGCTCGAACCCGAGTTCCAGATTTGTCCTTTCAGGGGCGAATACTACCTGTTGCCCAAGCAGCACAATCAGATCGTCAATCACTTGATCTACCCCATCCCTGATCCGTCCATGCCATTTTTGGGTGTGCACCTGACTCGTATGATTGACGGCACTGTCACCGTCGGGCCGAACGCTGTATTGGCGCTCAAGCGCGAGGGGTACAAGAAAACTGATTTCTCCCTGGGGGACATGTTTGAAATCTTCACTTCGCTCGGGGTCTTGAAGGTTTTGAAGGCAAACTTCAAACCTGGCCTGATAGAGATGAGGAATTCTCTGTTCAAGAGCGGCTATCTCAAGCAAGTGCAGAAATACTGCCCGTCGATCAATAAAGAGGATCTGACACCGTACCCCGCTGGGGTTCGTGCCCAGGCTGTTTCGAACAGCGGTAAGCTGATTGATGACTTCTTGTTCGTCAATACGAAGAGGAGCGTGAATGTGTGTAACGCACCTTCACCAGCCGCCACTTCGGCCATTCCTATCGGCGCCTACATCGTAAGCAAGGTAAAAGAGCAAATCGGTGAGCGGGCGTTCTTCGCCGCGCCGAAGGTCGATCCAGCGGAGGCCAGGGCGTTCGTATAAATAATAAAGCCGCTAGTGATAGCGGCTTTTTTTGAGCCAGGAAAGCGCTTGGGCGTGCCCGGATCCTTAACGAGCCAGACTCAGACAGGCAAAAACCTGAACGAACAATGCGGCGAGCAGTGGCCAAACGTTTCGTTGATCTGTTTTGGATTCACTGATCGGCTCCTCCATCTCTGGGGCCGGCATCACTCCGATCTCGAATGCACCGATTATTTCACGCATGAGAAGCCTCCTGATGGGTCAAGGCCGGCTGCATGCCTGGCGCTGCATCCTATAAAATTCTAATCCATATGTATTGTCAACGATATCTGCCGTTTTTTTGATCATATCTGGCCGATTTTTTCGTGTGTTGGTTGATTGATTGTTAGGTATATCGGGTTTGTGGCCAGCGTTTACAGGGATTTTTGCCGGCCGGCCATGGATAAAACATTTTCCTTTGACTTCAAATGTATTTGGAGGTATTTCTAGTCCTGCGATGAGCGTTCGCGTTTACAAGAGCAAAAAAATGCTAGATGGCCCCCCCTTCTACGTCGCTGCCGAGAACACAAAAATACGAGGTTGCACCATGACGAATCATCCCGTGAATTCCCCGGTTGACGCAGACGCCGAGCGTCTTGCATCCCTGGGATACCAGTCAGAATTCAAACGCGATATGAGCCTTTGGGCGAACTTTGCGTTGGGCTTCACTTATCTCTCGCCGGTCGTCGGCATTTACACCCTGTTCGCCTCATCTCTGATGCTGGGCGGCCCTCCGATGATTTGGGCGTTGCTCATCGCCGGTGTTGGCCAGCTTCTGGTGGCGCTCGTGTTTGGTGAGATCGTCTCCCAATTCCCGCTCGCAGGAGGTGTATACCCCTGGGCGCGTCGCCTTTGGGGTCGCAAGTGGGCATGGATGACAGGGTGGGTTTACGTGATGGCGATGTTCTCGACCATTGCAGGGGTGGCTTATGGCGCAGCGCCATACACCGCTTCAGTTGTCGGGTTCGAGCCTACGGTGGGTGCAAACGTAATCTGTGCATTGGTGATCCTGGCTATTGCGACAGCCATCAACATGATGGGCACCAAGGTCTTGGCGCAGGCAGCGCTGATCGGGTTCTTCGCCGAAATAATGGGGGCGTTGGTAGTAGGCGTGTACCTGTTGGTGTTTGAGCGTCACCACGATATGAGCATTTTCTTCAATACGTTCGGTTCGGAGAGTACGGGCTCATACACCGCGGCATTCCTGGCCGCTAGCCTTATCGGTGTGTTCCAATACTACGGATTCGAGGCCTGTGGCGATGTCGCCGAGGAAGTCCCGGAGCCCGGTCTGCGTATCCCTAAATCGATGCGTCGCACGATTTACATTGGCGGTGTTGCAGCAACCTTCGTCTGCTTTGCCCTGATTATGTCCGTGGTCGATATTGGCGCGGTTATCAATGGCACTCTTGCTGATCCGGTGTCCGCCATTCTGGCCAATGCGTTTGGTCCAGTGGGATCCTCTGCAGTGCTGTGCGTCGTGCTGATCTCCTTCCTCTCTTGCGTGATGAGCTTGCAAGCTGCGGCCAGTCGACTGATCTATGCGTACGCTCGCGACAAGATGATTTTTGCCAGCGGCCTGCTTTCCAGGTTTTCTCATGAGCGTCATGTCCCGCCTTATGCCTTGTTGTTGTCGGCGCTTTTGCCTGGTGTGATTGTCGTCGGCTCGATGATTTCCGCTGATGCGCTGTTGAAGATTATTTCCTTCTCGGCGGTTGGCATCTATATCGCGTTCCAGATGGTCGTTCTTGCTGCTCTGCGAGCTCGCTTGAAAGGCTGGAAACCAAGCGGCGAGTACCAGCTTGGATCGCTTGGTTTGATCACCAACGTTGGCGCGCTCGTCTATGGGGTTGCGGCTATGGTGAACATCGGCTGGCCACGCACTCCCAATGCACTTTGGTATGACAACTGGATTGTTGTGTTGTCTTCCTTCGCTGTCATCGCGGTCGGCTTCCTCTACATGTGGATTGCCCGCCCTCATTTACGCAGCGCGGCCATTTACGGAGACGCAATTCCATCGAGGGGGGCTGTTGTAACCGGCGCGGTTCGAAGAACCACCGCATAGTTTCCGACGTAATCAAAACGCTCTTTAAGAAGGGCGTTTTTTTTGTTTCTGAGGTCATTCCAATTGTTGGCTGTCTCTAGCGTGCCGAGGTCAGCTTGAAGGTCGGAGGCACCCGAAAACTATGGCTGAGTTGCGCAGCAAAGGAGCAACGTGATGTGGTTCAAAGGTTCATTGAGTGCAGAATTTAATGAGGTGGATCGCGCCCTGCATGCACTGCTGGGGCAAGAGCCTCTGACCCCGGACAGTTTGCAGTTGTTGAAAAATGGTCATGCTACGACGCATTCAAATGTGTTCGCTCTGGCCGAGCGGATAAAAGCGCTGGAGGACCAGGTTGAGAGCCTGAAGCAGGTGCAGGAGATCGGGGCGCGGAACGCAACCGCCAGCGCGGATAAAATCAGCGCCCTGACAAGTGAGGTCGCTTGCCTGAATCAATATTCAGCTGAGAAAAACCTGGCCTTCGAGTCGATCAATAGAGAATTGACTGCACTGAGTGGCGAGGCGCAAGTGTGGGAGCTTGTCAAACAGACGCTCACGGAAGGCTGTTGGGATCTCAAGATCGTTGACGGAGACCTGGAACATCCCTCCAATGAGCTTCGTTGGTCTCGTCAGTTCAAGGAGCTGGTTGGCTATTCAGATTCGGAGTTTCTCGATGGCTGGGAAACGTATAACCAGATCGTTGATCCCGACGATCTCCCCAGGATGCTGAAGATTATCGAAGAATACGTACGGGCTCCGCAAAGCGCCGACCATTACGTCGTTGAGTATCAAATGAGGCATAAGCAGCGGGGTATGGTTTGGTATCGAGAGCGGGGGCGGGCCATGACGGGGGCGGACGGCAAGGTCTGCAGGCTGATAGGCGCCGTTCGAGACATTTCTTCCGAGCGGCATGCCATCGAGTCACGTCAGCGGGAGCAGGCGGCCATGCAGGCAACCTATGCTCAGATTTCCACTGCTCTTGGAGTGATAAAGGCCATTGCAGATCAAACAACCATGCTTGCGCTTAATGCCGCCATTGAAGCGGCGAGGGCAGGGGATTCGGGGCGTGGATTTTCTGTTGTGGCTGATGAAGTAAAAAAGCTCGCTTCAAGAACGCAGGAGGCCACTCAGCAGATCCAGTCAATGCTGTCGAATGTCTCAGTGAGTGGTGAGTGAGCCTGAATGAGCAGGTCGCTTGCGCCGGTGTTTCGCGATGATAAAACGCATTGGTAAAACCATAATCCAGCCGACCCATACTGCATCCTGCCATTGCGGTGCGGTGGTGTTTGAGCTGGATCTTCCTGATGGGGTGGTCGACCCCAAACGATGCAACTGTTCGCTCTGCAGGCGCAAAGGCGCAGTGATGGGGACTGTAGCGCTATCCGGTATACGCATCACCCAGGGTGCGGATTTTCTGACGGCCTATCGTTTCCATACGGGCGTCTCGTGCCATTACTTCTGTTCTCGATGCGGTATTTACACGCATAACGTGAGGCGCTCCGACCCGACCCAATGTGGCTACAACATCGGTTGTCTGGATGGCGTGGATCCGGCGGCGCTGGAGCATGTCTCGATGAGCGATGGGGCCAACCATGCGCTTGATCGAGGCGTTGAATGATTTGGAAGAGGTGGGGTGTGAGCGGGCGAAAAGGGTTTCGGGCTGCGTAGAGAGGCATAAGCCTCTCTACGACGAAATGCGTCGGGCTTATGCCGCGCCTCGGTGTTTGCGCTTGCAGGGGCGCTGCACCAGCGACCAGTGCGCAGCGGCTTCGCCGAGTTCAATAACCCGACAACCTGTTTCCTGGCGATTCATTGCGTGATGAGCCATATCGCCAACCGTCCAATTGGCAGTGTTGGCGGCGATGACACGACCTTCCTCGGATACGATCAGGGCTTCGTTTTCCATTTTGATCAGGCTGGAAAGCAGAATTCGTTCGAACTTGTGCAAGGCGATGTCCGCACCGGCGATACCCACGAAACGACCATCAACGTGGATAGGCAGGGAGAAGGTCAATATGTACGTATCGGCCCCGTAAAGATCGACGTAAGGGCCTATGACAACATTGCTTCCTGTATTTTTCGGGCGGGCAAACCACTGCATGCTCTGATAGTTGTAGAAGCTTTCGCTGCGTCGATTGAAGTTGAGGGTCATGGGTACGACCTTGCCCGCGGTCCCCATTCTCCACCACTCAAGGTACATCTCGCAGTCTTCCAGCTCTCCCGGCTCAAGCACAACGCCAGTGCCGTGAATGCATGATTTGGAGCCTTGGAGCTGTGCATCAATTTTTGGTTTGAGCACGGCCAGGTCTTTGGATGAGGGCTTCTTGCCCAGCGCAGCCTCACGTCGCCAAATCTCCACGACTTCGTTTGCCAGGATCGTCAACTGGTCGAAAACGTTACCGATCGAAGCATTGATGCTAGCGGCGCAGTCGTCTGCGTCGGTGCGAAAAAGTGGTACTGGCATGATGTTGGGCCCCTGTTGCATTCTCGTAACGCAGTTTCAGCTTGATGCCGTGAGTAGCTTCCACCCACTTCGCATCAAAAAGCCGCTTACGGGAGAAGGAGCAAGGCGCATGCCATTTTCTAGGCTATTTCGGATAAAAGATCTAATCTCAGATCTATGAGCCTTTTGATGCCGCGCGTGACATGCGCTTCTGCCAATGCGCCTGCAAGATTGGGATCATTTGCCATGATCGCATCGGTAATCGCTCGGTGTTCTGATTGGGCCGCTTCGGGGGTTATGGAGCCTTCTCCGGGGATCCACATCAGCTCGCCGATTTCTGCCTGAAGGCTCATTTCTGCGTGGGTCAGTCTGACTGACTGCGCGGCAACGGCAATCTCTATATGGAATCGCGCATCGGCACGACGCCGTTCTGTTCGGGTTGTCGCATCGCCTAGCGCATCAATGTAGTGCTGTAACTTGGCATGATGCTCCGATGAGGAGCGCTTGGCGGCGAGTCGAGCCGCGGCCCCCGAGATGGCAACATGTTCGTCGCAGAGATCGCGTAGTTCCAGCGCGCTCATATCAGCAAGGCGGGTACGCAAATGAACTTCCGGGAGTTCAACGGCGGGGCATACGAAACTTCCGCCGTTACGACCTCTCCTTGTCTCGATGACACGGCGTTCGCGAAGATAGGCCAAGGCTTCACGCAGTGTGACGGTCGCTACCCCGAACTGCATGGCCAGCTCGTTTTCGCTCGGCAATTGCTCGCCTTCGGCGAAAAGGCCCAGGTCGATCACTTCAATTAATCTGCGAACGACTTCTTCTGTCCGGCCTTCTTGTCGCAACCTCATGAACGAGGCTGTTCTTGCGCTGGAGTTGTTGTTCATCATCCATCGGCAGTGAATGTTGCTCAAGCGAGCTCAATTGACTTGCCAATCCTCCCAAATGGTTGTGTCTCATGGCCTCAATTTACCAGACTCAGCCGGCACTTCGCGCTAAAACCTCTCAAATTAAATTTTAAAAAAAAGGCCGCCCCCTCGACAGGTGCGGCCAAAAAACTCGGGTGGTAACGCCGAGTAGACAAGCTGAGATACAGGGTGAGTGCTGTTTCTCAACGGGTCCCGAAGGGGTAGCTCAGCGAAGGCATCCATTTGCGCCAAAGCTGTTCCAGTTGGCCGTTCGATTTGATCGTCGCAAGGGCCTCATTGACGTGCGCGAGCCAAGCCTCATTTCCCTTTTTGACCGCAATGCCCCATTTGTTTTGAGTGGGAACACTGAACCCGATTTCCAGATCCGCTTCCTCGGCAAGCGGAACCAGCGCGACGTCGTCATCTACGAATGCATCGATAATTCCGTCGCGTAGCGCGCTGACCATGTCACCCAAAACATCGTCGCTATCCCCGCCGAAAGGCACGCAGATGCAGCCGGTGAACGTTTCGGCCAGTGCCATGTTCAAGCTTTGGGCAATCGCACCGACTTTCTTGCCTTTCAGATCGGACGGGGATCGCAGATTTGAGCCACGTCGAATCATCACGGCTTCATCGAATACCGCGTACGGCTCAGTGAAGTCGGCCAATGTTTTGCGATGAGCGGAAATGCCCTGACCGCACAAAATGACGTCGCCTTCCCCAGCCTGTAACGCGGGATAAAAATCGGCCCAGTTCTGATAGGCGAACTGAAAAGGCAGGCCCAATGTTTGGGCCAGCAGCCTGCCCAGATCGGATTCGTAGCCGTGTCGGAATCCTTTGTCGTCTCTCCAGAAAAGCGGTGGAGCAGGGAGGTCTGCACAAATCATTCGCAATTCTGGTGCTTGGTGGGCTTTGTCGATCATGGCAGGTAGTCCAGGTACATTTTGCGTTCCCAGTCGGTCACTACGCCGCAAGAGCGAGCCCATTCATCGGCCTTCAGTTCGCGATAGAGACTGGATAATTCTGCAGGGAATGCGTTGCGTACGACTTCATCGCGATCAAATGCTGCAACGGCGTCACCCAAGGTGAGAGGAATCCCCACCGACTCGCCGCCGTCGACATAGCTGTCCTTGGACTCGGACGGGCCTGGGCTTGTCTTGTTACGAAGACCGTCCAGCATGCCGGCCAGAAGCACGGTGTGCGAGAGGTAGGGGTTCACGCTGGCATCGGGAAGCTTGTACTCCAGACGACCGTTTGCGGACAGGCGCACGGTGCAGGTTTTGTTGTCCATGCCCCAGTTGATTCGAGTTGGAGCGAATTGGCCGATATCCCAGAAGCGTTTATAGGAGTTCACGGTCGACGCCATGATCATCATGGAGCCAGGAGCGTGAGCGAGCATGCCACCCAAGGCATGCATGCCTGTTTCAGTCAGGTGCAGTTCACGTCGACCGGGTTCAGCCAGAACGTTACGGTCGCCTTTCCACAAGCTGACGTTATGGTGGCAGCCGTTACCCATGCTGCCGGTGCTCGGCTTCGGCATGAAACTCGCCTTCACACCGAACTCGCTCGCGACCTGGCGACAGATCAAGCGATAGGTCATCAGTCGGTCTGCAGTCAGTTCACAGGAGTCAAACATCCAGTTGAGTTCGAGCTGACCTGGGTCCTCGTAATCGCCTTCGATCATGTCCAGGCCCATGGAGATCGCATATTCCATGACGCGTTTGTAGATAGGGCGCATCAGCTCGAGGTTGCCCATGTGGTAGGCCGGGCTTGCACCTGGGCGCACTTGAACTTCCAGCTTGTCACCGAACCAGGTCATTTCTGGCTCGCAGCCCGATTTCATACGGAAACCGGTTTCCTTGATGAACGCTTCATGCGAACGGATCAAGTGTCCACGAGCATCGGTACCCAGTGGGGCGCCGCCGTTTTCGAGGCGGTGATCCGGCTCGTACATACGGCAGAAGAACGAACCAATGGATTTGTCCCAAGGAAGAATGTTGAAGCTATCAATGTCCGGGATGGCGGTGAACTCAGCCGCTTGTGCGCCCCCGCCGAGCAGTTCGCCAGTACGGGTCGTTTGAAGATCCGAGACGGCAGTGCGATGGAATTGCACGCCTTTCTCAAGGTTGCGCAGCAGATGTTTCGCCGGCACGACCTTGGCAATGACGCGACCAGAGAGGGTGACAACTTGGTAGTAGAGGTATTCGACGCCGGCATCTTTGATGCGTTTAGCCAGTTCCTGGGACGCTTGGGAGCTGGTGTTGAATTCTCTGTGCAGGTCTAACGCAGTCATTCGAGTTCTCCTGGCGCTGCATGGGCAAGGCATGGCAGCAGCACATTCTTTTTGTATTCCTGCTCTGACGGCTGGCACATGGCACCTGGCAGGGACGCATTTAATTTAAAATATGGTTTTATATCTTTCAAGCGTTAAATTTTGAAATCGCCGATTTGTAAGGCTGTTTTGTGCGGTTTTTTTGGTTTCTTATAAGGTAAAACGCATAAATAGCGACCATTACGGCGTGAGATCAGGCGCTTATGAAGGGGGATGGCAAAAAAAAGGGCCTATACATACAGGCCCAGAGGTTAATCGGTTGGGTGATGCTTACGGCGTACGATGGGTGCGAAAGAAGTCAGCGACCCATTTCGCTACAGGAGACGCATCGACGGGTAAATGGGCAATGGAGTCCAGGGCGTTGGCCGACACAGAGTCGCTTAGAAGGTCGCCGTGAAATTTTTTTGCCAGCGCCTGAATGTATTCCGCTGAAAACTCAGGATGGTACTGAACGGAGATCGCCGGAAAGGAATAGGCGAAGACACCATTTTCACAGTGAGCTGATCCACCTATACGAGTGGCTTCTGGCGGAACCTTCTGAACCTGATCTTGATGGAAGACAAATGAGGCAGTGCTTCCTGGAAGGTCGGGCGTCTCATAGTTGTATTGATGAGCGCCGACGCCCCATCCCTTGCTTGATTTTGCGTTCAGGCCGCCGTACGCATCCGCCATGATTTGGTGGCCAAAGCAAATCCCGAAAACCGGAATTCGTTTCTGTCTCAACTGCTGAAGGAGTGCGATCAGGCCAACCATCCAGGGACTTCGCTCGTAGGTGCTGTGTTTCGACCCGGTGAGGATAAAACCATCGAAGTCACCCGGGGCCGGAAGCTTTTCTCCACGCACTGGCGACAGGTAGGTGAACGTGGCTTGCGGAAGATAAGGGGATAGCCACTTGTCGATCATTTTCGGGTACGACCCAAACTCATCGATCAAGTCGTCGGGTGTTCGTCCGTTTTCCAGAATACAAATCCGCAATGGCTGCTGAGACATATTTCACCTCATGAATCGTAGGGCTGCACATGACGAAGGTGATTCAGGCAGCGCCGTGAAGGCGCTGGTTCACGAAGTCGCCATTGTGCCGGTCGTAGCGTTCACAGTCCTGATAGAACCGCTTTAGCCCAAGGCATTGCAATGTCACCGGGAAGTTGTCCTGCGCTGGCGTCATGCACCCCTCGTTCCCCCACCTGTTTGGCTCCCAGCCGAGTCAGCGTCTGTGCAACGATCTCGCTGCCGCGGTTGAAGGTTTCGTAGAAGCTGTCACCCAGGCCAAATAGCGCGAACTTGAGACCGCAGAGGTTGGGTTGTTCACTGTTGAGCGCTTCGAAGAAAGGCTGAGCAGAATGCGGAAGTTCGCCGTCGCCATAGGTCGAGCACACGATGAAATAGAACACGTCTGGCGACAGATCGGTGACTGAGAATTTAGACATGTCGGTGCTTTCGATGCTCACGTCTGCGCTGAGTGCATCGACGATATCGTCGGCGACCATTTCAGCGTTACCGGTTTCTGTGCCGTAGAGGACTTGAATGTTCATTTATTGTTTTCTCCTGCTTGATGGGACTGGGCTGCGGCCAACATGGCAACCTTGTTGCGGAATTTTCGGCGCGCGCGGCCATAAGGGGCATTTTTGAGTTCGGCCGTATCGATGCGCTTCCAGTCTTCGTAGCAAACAGTCGTGCTTTTGATCGCCTCTGCTATCGCCGAGTAACCTGGTTTTCCAAGGCCCAGGGCGCCCGACTTCACGGCCTGTACGATGTTGTCGGCCACGTGTTTGGCATCCGCTCGATTGTCCGGGATCGTGCCCGTGGGGCCTCGGCGGAACCAGCCGGTGCAATACAGGCCGTCATCCAGAAAGCCGTTAGACAAATCGGAGCCCGGGCGTGATAAATCCGTGCGGCAGAGGTCGAGTTCCGGACGTTCTTCAAATCCAATCGCAGTGATGATGCTTGTCGCGGGAATGCTTTGCTGGTGGTCAGGGTTTTGCGTGCCTTTAAGCACCAGGCCTGCAACATGGTCGACACCGGCCACGCGAACGGGCGCCCAGCCAAAATGGAATGTCACCGATTTTTTGCTGGTGTCCGGTTCGGCTTCTGATCTGGCCAGCGCGAGCAGTGTTTCTATCTTGGCCTTGGCAAGCCCGAGCAGTGCCTCAATTTTGGCCTTGGCAAGCGGGTCATCAATCGATTCGAGATCGAGCTCGTCGTTAAACTCGAATTGCACATTGGCAAGTTTGGCGAGCTCTTTGATCATCACTGTGTCGAATTTTGCCAATGCAGCTGGAGATCGACCTACGACATCGATGTGTTCTATCGGGCTGCTCGCCAGGTGTGTCAGTGCTTCGTGGGACAAGTCGGAGCCATGAAACTCTTCGCCCTTTTTGACCAGCAGTCGTAGCACGTCGATGGCAACGTTGCCGTTGCCCACGATGATTGGGCGGGCGCCAAAGCGTGGCAAAAACGCTTCTTCGTCCGGGTGGTCGTTCAGGAATCGAGTGACCTGTCCGGCGCCGTAGATGTGATTCAACGCATCCCCCGGTACGCCCAGTTTCCGATCGCCATACAGGCCCGTCGCAACCACCACGATGTCGTAAGCGGCGCGCAGATCTGCCAGCGGTAGTTCGGTGCCAACATGAACGTTACCCAGAAACCGGATTTTCTCGCGTTCAAACATTCTTTCGAATTGCCGGGTCACTGCCTTCGTGCCGGGGTGGTCGGGCGCAACACCGTAGCGGACCAAACCGTATGGAACCGGCAGTCGTTCAATCAGCGTGATCTCTGCGTCCGGCCATTCACGTCGAAGTGCTTGAGCCATGAAGCAGCCCGAGGGGCCCGACCCGATGATCGCAATGGTTGGAGTGCTCATGATCAGACCTCTGGATCGAACGCCATAGGCATCGCAATAGGACCCGTGTTTCCGCTATCCGGCAGCCATTGCACTTCGCCATTGAAGCGAGGGTTTTTGATGCGTTGTGCAAGCAGCGCCAAGGCTTCTGTCATGTCGCCGCGAGCAATGAAGTGACCGATGCAGTGGTGAGCGCCTGCGCCAAAACCGAAGTGCGCCTGGCGTTTGGCCGTGATATCGAACCCGGGATTTTCGAAGACGGTCGGATCGGTACCGGCCGCCTGGCTGAACAGGTGAACCGTCGTGCCCTTTTTGATATCCAGTCCTTGAAAGTTGAAATCCTCCAGCGCTTCGCGGGTCACCCATGTCACGGTCGGGCGCACGCGCATGACTTCTTCGACAGCAGCCCTTGCCAGCTCAGGATCTTCACCCAGCAGTTTCCACTGGTCCGGGTGCTGGACGAACATGTCCATGGCCAAAGCGATCTGGTTACGTGTGGTGTCGATACCGCCGAAAATGGCGAGAACGATCATGTCGTACAGTTCTTGATCGCTCAGCGCGGTTTTGTCTTCTTCGTTGGCTTTGACCAGCATGCTGAGAAAGTCATCGCCCAGGCCGTTCTTCTTCAGGGCTTCAACCGCCATGGCGGCATAACCGAACAGTTTGTCGGTTGCGGCGTTGATCTTTGCTTCGTCCTGCTTGAACGTCACGCCCAGCGCCAGGCCCATGTCCACCGCCAACTGAGCCAGGCCTCGCCACTCACTGCGCGGTAAGCCGAGGAGGGCGCAGATGACTTGAGTGGCGTATGGCTCAGAAAAGTCGGCGACGAATTCGCAGGTGCCTTTCTTCGAGAATCCATCAATGATTTCGTTGGCCATGTCCTGAAATACAGGCGTGAGCTTGCGTACGAGCTTCGGTGCAAAAGCAGGGTTCGCAAGGCGGCGAAGGCGGGAGTGATCGGCGCCTTCGCGACTCAGCAGCATCCGAATCCACCAGTCGGCAAAACTTCCTGTTGCCTTATTGTGCGCAGGCCATGCGTAGCTCCCCTGGCGAAGACGCTGGTCTCGAATCAGCGCGTTGACTTCGTCGTAGCGAAGCACTGCGATGCCATAAGGCGTCCGTGCAAACCAGCTTTTTTCTCGCGCATCAATCACTTCCTTCGAGCGCATTGAAAAGGAAGGGTTGGCCACATCCAGGTAGGGCGCAGCTTCGAGCGTAGTAGGGAGACTGGAAGACATTTGGACACCTTCGATCGTTATTAGAAGAGGCGAGCTGCTCGCGATTCGCACGGGTCAACTACGACGGTTGACGGGCGGTGCGGGCCGTTACCTGCGTGGGTCTGGTATCTCGCCGGAGTCGCATTACGAATTCAATTTAAAATATGGTTTCATATCTTTCAAGAGGAATTTTCGTTTTTCGGGGTGCTATTGGGCTCGTTTTTGCCATTGCATGGCACGAATCGCATAAGAATTTGGCTGTTTAGAGTGGAAAACCACCTGGAGAGGGCGTAAAAAAGCTGCTTGGCATCTAATTTACTTTAAGATATGGTTTCATAAGTATTAAGATTCGATCAGGATTTGCTTATGAAGTCGCCGCGCGCCATTGCAATTGTTCATTCCGATACTGATGTCCCTGGCAGCCTGCCCGAGCTCTTTAGCGAGCAGGGTATGGATCTGGAAATTGTATCCATCAGCCAGGCCCTGCCAGCGCCTGAAGCGCTCGACATCGTTGTTGTGATGGGCAGCCCTGAATCGGCCTATGACCATCGATTGCCCTGGTTGGACGCCGAGCTCAAATGGCTGAAGTCTGTTCAGGCGCGAGGCGTGCCGACGCTTGGAATCTGCTTTGGCAGCCAGTTGCTCGCCCGCGCGCTGGGCGGTCAGGTCTATCGAAACTCCACCGCAGAGATCGGTTGGACTGAAGTTCAAACGCTTCAGGCGCAGTGGGCGCACAAGGGCCCCTGGCTCAATTTCCACTTTGACGCCTTCACGCCGCCCCCCGGCTCAACCTTGTTGGCGAAAACCGATCTGGCTCCCCAGGCCTACCGCAAAGGCAAGTCCATGGGGGTGCAGTTCCATCCGGAAATTGACGCACAGATGTTCGATACATGGACGCACTACTGGCGCAATACCGAGGAGGGGAAGCGGTTTCTAGCCTCCGCCGGAGATCTGCCAGAGCGCATGCGCGCGGAGATTCAGGAGAAGGAGGCCGGTAATCGAGCCAACTGTCGCCTGCTGCTTCAGGATTTTTTAACCGCTATCTGAAACACCCATTCAACCCTGACCCAGCCTACGAATTCAGCGAGCTCGACCTGGGCCATCAATCGTGAAACCTGAGGACAACCATGCAACCGTTAACTTTGAGCGATTGGGAAACCAAATCTGCACAGCTGAAGATTGAAGGGCGCGCGTTCGTGAATGGCGCGTATGTGAGCGCTGCGGCAGAAGCTGTTTTTGAGTGCGTCAGTCCGGTCGACGGGCGCTTTCTCGCCAACGTTGCCAGCTGCGATGCCGCCGATGCGGATCACGCAGTAAAAGTCGCCCGCGCCACATTTGACGCCGGTGTCTGGTCTCGTTTGTCGCCCGTTTCCAGGAAGCAGGCGATGCTCCGTTTTGCTGATCTGCTGGATCAGAACGCCGAGGAGCTGGCGCTCCTGGAAACACTCGACATGGGCAAGCCCATTTCGGATGCACTGAATGTCGATCTTCCTTGCTCAGCTGATGCCATCCGTTGGAGTGGTGAGGCGATTGACAAGATTTACGACGAAGTCGCCGCGACACCCCACGACCAGTTAGGCCTGGTCACTCGCGAGCCGATCGGCGTTGTCGCCGCGATCGTGCCGTGGAACTTCCCGTTGATGATGGCGTGCTGGAAGTTGGGCCCTGCACTTGCAGCGGGCAACTCGGTGATTCTCAAACCATCGGAGAAGTCGCCTCTCAGCGCCATTCGTATTGCCCAACTGGCAATCGATGCCGGCATTCCTGCGGGCGTCCTGAACGTACTGCCGGGCTATGGCCACACGGTAGGCAAGGCGCTCGCCCTGCATATGGACGTCGATACCATCGTCTTCACGGGCTCGACCAGAGTGGCCAAGCAACTCTTGATCTACTCCGGCGAATCCAACATGAAGCGCGTATGGCTGGAGGCCGGCGGCAAGAGTCCCAACATCGTTTTCGCCGACGCTGCCGATCTTCAAACCGCGGCGGAATCCGCAGCAGGTGCGATCGCCTTCAATCAGGGAGAGGTTTGTACCGCCGGTTCCCGTCTTCTCGTCGAGCGTTCGATAAAAGACACATTCCTTCCGATGGTCATCGAAGCACTGAAAGGTTGGACGCCCGGCAATCCGCTTGATCCTGAAACAAACGTGGGAGCCCTGGTCGACACGCAGCAGATGAACAACGTGTTGGCCTACATCGAGGCCGGTCACAAGGACGGTGCCAAATTGGTCATCGGTGGCGAGCGCGTGCTTCAGGAAACGGGTGGGACTTACGTACAGCCCACCATTTTCGATGGTGTCAGCAACGCGATGAGAATCGCTCGGGAAGAAATCTTTGGGCCGGTTCTGTCGGTCATCACGTTCGATTCGGTCGAGGAAGCGATCTCGATCGCCAACGACTCCCCATACGGTTTGGCCGCTGCGATCTGGACCGCGGATATTTCCAAGGCACACCTCACGGCCAAAGCCTTGCGGGCGGGCAGTGTATGGATCAATCAATACGATGGCGGCGACATGACCGCCCCCTTTGGTGGATTCAAGCAGTCGGGGAACGGTCGCGACAAATCGCTCCACGCGTTTGACAAGTACACCGAGCTGAAAGCCACCTGGATCAAGCTGTAATGGGGAGCGAGATGTCCGTTCAAAACGCGGTTCTTTTCCGTCAGCAAGCCTGATTGGGATTGAAGCGGCGGCTCTGCGGCAGAGAGCCGCCCCGCACATTTATCGATGCACGGCCCCCTGGGCCGATGCTCAGTCGCAGCAAGGCCTGAACATCATCAGCGAATGCTTCGACGAGTTGGCATAACGCTCTCTTCCAGACTGTGGGCTCATACCATGAACAAGACAAACCTCACGCTTGAACAGAAAGACGTTAAATACCACATGCATCCTTACACGGATGCCCGCCTTCATGAGTCGGCTGGCCCATTGATCATCGAGCGTGGCGAAGGTGTTCACGTTTTCGATAACCAGGGCAAGCAGTACATCGAGGCCATGTCGGGGTTGTGGAGTGTCGCGCTGGGCTTCAGCAATCAGCGTTTGATAGAGGCTGCAGAAAAGCAGCTGCGAACACTGCCGTTCTATCACTTGTTCACCAGCAAGGCGCATGCGCCGAGCATCGAGCTGGCAGAAAAGCTGGTTGAACTATCGCCAGTGCCAATGAGTAAGGTGTTTTTCACCAACTCCGGCTCTGAAGCCAATGACACGGTTGTGAAGCTTCTGTGGTACCGCAACAACGCTTTAGGCAAACCGGCCAAAAAGAAATTCATCAGTCGGATGAATGCATACCATGGCATCACCGCCGTCAGCGCAAGCCTTACCGGGATACCTGCGAACCAGCGAGGTTTTGACGTGCCTCTTCCTGGTTTTCTCCACGTCAGTTGTCCTCACTTCTACCGGTTCGCAAAGCCGGGTGAAACCGAGGAGCAATTTGCGGATCGTCTCGCTCAGGAGCTGGATGATCTGATTCAAAAAGAGGGCCCCGAAACCATCGCGGCCTTCTACGGGGAACCGTTGATGGGCGCGGGTGGTGTGATTGTGCCGCCTGAAACCTATTGGGAAAAAATCCAGAAAGTGTGCCGCAAGCACGACATCCTCATTGTGGCTGATGAGGTGATCTGCGGTTTTGGTCGTACCGGCAACCTGTTCGGGAGCGAGACGTTCGGGATCAAACCAGACGTTATGGTGATGTCCAAGCAACTGTCTTCGTCCTACCAGCCGATTGCAGCCATTTTGATCAACGACCTGGTGTATCAAGGCATCGCTGATCAGAGCCACGCACTGGGCACATTGGGTCATGGGTTCACCGGAGGCGGACACCCCGTCGCAACGGCGGTCGCGCTTGAAAACCTGAAGATCATTCAGGAAGACAATCTGGTTGAGCATGCAGCCAATATGGGAGAGGTGCTTCGCCATGGGCTTCGGCGCTTTATCGGACATCCGCTGGTAGGGGAGGTCCGTGGTGTGGGGCTTATAGCGGCAGTTGAGCTGGTCGCCGACAGGGATACCAAAGCGCCGTTTGAGACTGTGGGTCGGCTGGGTCGCTACTTGGCGTCACGTGCGCAGGATCTCGGGATGATCGTTCGCAGCATGGGCGACTCGATTGCTTTTTGCCCCCCGCTCATTTCAACCGAGAAGGACATCCAGGCCATTCTGGATTGCTTTGAACAATCTCTCGAAGATACCTGGCAGTGGTTTGAGCGCAGTCGAGGCCAATAAATAACGCGGCTCACAACACCGGCTGTAGCTGCTCACAAAAGGGGGTGATCGGCCGACAGGATGCGGCGCTGATTCGCAGTCCTGTTGCAAGCCTTGTTCGAACGCCATCACCGCCTTCATTGTTGTCATCACAAGTACTCGAACAACCGGCGTTCATCGGCCCTTTTGCTATGGTGCTTTAAATTGTGTGATCAAAAAGAGATGAGAGATGACGATTCCCATGTGGCAAGGTCAAGTCGCGCTGGTCAGCGGTGCGGGCAGTGAAAGTGGTATTGGTCTGGCGATCGCCAGACGTTTGGGCCGCGAAGGCGTGCGTGTATTGATCACTGCCAGCAGTGCGCGGATCCAGCAACGTGTCGCCGAGTTGCAGGCTGAGGGTATAGACGCTCGGGCGATGACAGCCGACCTGACTGACGAATTGCAGGTCAAGGAGCTTGCCGATTGGGCTCATGAGCAGTTCGGCCATATCGACATTTTGGTCAATAACGCCGGTATGGCTATGGTTGGCAGCCCGGAACCCTTCGTCGAAGTGGCGGACATGGATTTGGCGACCTGGAATCTGTCTCTGGCGCGCAACCTGACCAGCGCTTTTCTGCTGACTCGTGCGGTTTTGCCTGGGATGAAGACACGCGGTTACGGACGCATCGTCCACATCAGCTCGACGACCGGTACACGCGGCAGCAATCCAGGTGAGTCGGCTTACAGTGCGGCCAAGGCAGCGATGCTGGGGATGAATATGGGCCTGGCGCTGGAAGTCGGTAAACAGGGCATCACCGTCAACAGCGTTGCCCCAGGCTGGATTGATACGGGGGCATTGACCGAGGAAGAAAGCCGCGCCGGTACCTACACTCCGATCGGCCGCGCCGGTCGTCCAGAAGAGGTTGCCGCTGCTGTGGCGTTTCTGGCGTCTCCGGAAGCCAGCTATATCACCGGTGAAGTGCTGGTGGTGGATGGCGGTAATTGTCTGATCGAAAACAAGGCGCCCTGACGCTAGCCTCGAACTGCTGTCGTGTAGTGGGCCTGCTATCAATGTCGTTGAGCCACTGTTGTGTTGCGCGCAGCGTTTATAGCGATGGGGTGCGCGACGCAGCCATTGCGTAGTTGATTTTCAGGCTTTGCTCTGCACCACGATATTCAGCATTGGGTACTGCTCAGGCCTCTCATCACCGAGCGTGTCTGGACGTCCAGAGGCTACCCATCTACGCGCTGAGCCACTCTTCAACCTTGTCACGGCTCGGGATGCCCCCCGAGTGAACAACCTTTCCATCAATCACGACACTCGGGGTGGACATGACCCCGTAGCTGACGATCTGTTGCATGTCTTCGATTTTTTCCAGTTTTACGGGGACGCCTTTCGCACTCGCCACCTGTTCGATGATGGCTACTGTCGATTTACATTTTGCACAACCGGTGCCCAGAACCTTGATGTCTTTCATAAAAACCTCGGTAGGTGGATTACAACGCGGAGTTGAAGACGTAACCAACGATGAGAATGCCGACGGCGACAACGCCAATGAAGGTGGCTATCAGGCGAACTTTCAGCACCTTGCGCAAGATCACCATCTCCGGGAGGGATAGAGCGATGACACTCATCATAAAGGCCAGCACCGTGCCCAGCGCTGCGCCCTTTGCGAGCAGTGCCTGAACAATGGGGATGATGCCTGCGGCATTGGTATACATGGGGATGCCGATAAGAACCGCGAGTGGCACTGACCACCAGGCTTCCTTGCCCATGAAACTGGCCATGAAATCCTCAGGCACATACCCGTGAATGCCTGCGCCAATGGCAATACCGGCAAGGATGTAAGGCCACACTTTTCCGACGATTTCACGCACGCTGCTGAACCCGGCATTTATCCGCTCATACAGCGGCATACTCGTGTCCCCGGCGGTTGCCTGGATCTTGGGCATATCACGGACCCAGTCTTCCAGATAGGCCTCCATTTTCAGGCGCCCAATGACCCAGCCGGCAACAATCGCAATAAACAACCCCAGGCTGAGGTACAGCAATGCAACTTTCCAGCCGAACAGGCCAAGCAGCAGTGTCAGCGCTACCTCATTCACCATGGGCGCAGAGATGAGGAAAGAGAACGTCACCCCCAGGGGCACTCCGGCTTGAACAAAACCTATAAACAGAGGAACGGCCGAGCACGAGCAAAACGGGGTAAACACACCGAGAGTGGCCGCCATGACATTGGCCGTGCCCTCGCTTCGACCCGCCAAGATTGCGCGGGTGCGTTCAGGCGTGAAGTGGGAATTGATCATGCCCATCAGGAACACGATGCCGGTCAACAGCATCAGCACCTTGGGCGTGTCGTAGAAAAAAAACTGCAAGGCACCTCCCAAGTGGCTGTTGCGATCAACCGGAAGCGCTGCGACCAAAGCCTCTGAAACAGGTATCAGGGCTTCATACAATCCGAACCAGACAAGCGCTGCTACCGCTAAAAACAGGCGGGGATTGCGCTCCGGCCAGCGCGCGATCATTTCATTCATGTCCTCTACTCCTGGGGGGTAGGCGCACTAGGCCACGGACGGATCGCCAAGATAGGTCGCGATCTCATTGACTGTGCTGCGTGCTGTGCGTGTTACACCAATCAGTGTGGCGGAAGCCGAACCTGTCCACTCGCCATAGCCCACCAGCCATAGTCTTGGTTCCTGGATCGAGCGAGTGCCGTCGACCTCAACGCGACCTTCAGTGTCGATCACCCCCAACGAATCAAGATGCTGAAGTGCGGGCCTGAACCCGGTACACCAGATCACCACATCCACTGCGGATTCAGATCCATCGGCCCACATCACACCGTCGCGAGTGAAGCGTTCAAAGGGGCGTACAGACTTGAGAGCATCACGCTCACGGGCTTCCAGCACCGGCGGCACCATGACAATGTCCCCCAACCCGCCGACGGGCTGGTCAATCACACGCCCCTCCTGTTGGGCCTTCAAGCGCTGGGTGGCGCGCTCGAACAGTACCCGTCCATCCACGTCGTCAGGCAAAAACACCGGCTCGGCAGGGGTTACCCAAGTGGTCTCGGCGACCTTGGATACTTCTGCCAAAATCTGCGCTCCTGAATTGCCACCACCCACCACCAAAACCTTCTTGCCAGCAAAGGCTTGTGCATCAACATAGTTCGCGGAGTGCAATTGCCGACCGGCGAATAACTCGGCATCAGGGTAGTGAGGGATATACGGACTGCTCCAGGTGCCGGTGGCGCTGATGACAACCCTGGCATCCCAATACCGGTCGTCGGAACGTACTCGTAAGCCAATTTCAGTACGCTCCACAGCGGTGACCCGAACCGGACGCTTAACAGGAAACTGGTAGCGCTGCTCATATTGGTTGAGGTAGTCGATTACATGATTTCGCGTTGGATACCCCTCCTGCACAGGAGGCATCATCCAGCCTGGGATCGAACTCCAGGTGGACGGAGAGAATAAACGCAGCGAATTCCAGCCATGCCGCCAGGCACCACCGGGCTCTTCCTCTGCGTCGAGGATAACGAACGAAAGTTGAGTTCGGCGCAGGAAATACGCTACCGCCAAGGCTGACTGACCCCCACCGATAATCACTACATCTCGTTGGTCGCTGGGCGAAGGAGTCATGGGGAAAACCTTGAGTCGATGTCGGGCGGTAGCCAGTATAGCGACCCAGGTTTGAACTCAACTGATCCAGCTCATGGGTTGAGGAGGCTGGTCGACATTGATTCATTGCTTTGAATGACTGCTTATCCGTTTCGGATTCTCGACCTCGTAGCCGTTTGAATGTCTGTTCGCCGGTGCGGCGGTTATCCGCCTCTCATGGAGCGCCGGCGCTTGCTGCCAGTAACATCTTCTCAAATCCGGCGGCTTTGACTTTGCAGCCCGGTGTGGGCACATTCTTTCGCCACATGAGGATGGATGCCTCGTTGAGGCCCAAGGAGAATGCCGTGTTTCCGATCAATATCTGGCTTGCCTATACTGCCGCCTGCTTGCTATTGGTGCTCGCACCAGGCCCGGACAATCTGCTGGCCGTAGGCCGAGGACTCAGCCAGGGCAGGATGGCCGCTATCGTATCGGGCATGGCATCTGGGGCGGGAATTCTCTTTCATGTGGCAACTGCTTCGCTAGGACTGACTTTGCTTATGCAAACCTCCGCAGTAGCCTTCTGGGTCGTCAAGCTTATCGGCGCCGGCTATTTGCTTTGGCTAGGCATCAAAGTACTACGCTCTCGCAGCCTGATTAGCTTCCGGCCAGCGACTCGACAATCTCTGCCGAGCATTTTTCTCACAGGATTACTCTCGGCAGCACTCAATCCAAAGCCTGGTTTTTTCGTACTTGCATTCATCCCGCAGTTCGTCGATCCACAACGCGGCTCAGTGAGCGTGCAGATGCTGGTGTATGGCATATGGTTCGCCGTACTTACGGCAGTGGGATTCGCACTCATGGGCGTATTTGCTACTGCACTCTCCCGGTTTTTGCGTCAGAGGCCACGATTGGTGAATGGCTTGAACGTCGGGGCAGGACTCACCTTCGTCGCTTCGGGAGTATCGATAGCGGCGCTCAGCCAAAAATAGGATCAATGTATTGGCGTGCGAGGCTGAAATTTCAGCCTCGCTGAGCCTCGGTGATTATGTTGCTCAGTATCCAGCTCCATCTCGCAGCCTTGTCGAATGCCTGGCCAGTGAAACTTGCCTTGATTCAACCTGCGAGCAGCCAGACGCCAATCCCGTCATGCACCAGCACGTTCATACGAGTGGCGCGGCGGTTCGCGAACAGATAAACGCAGTGCGGCTTCGCCACGCCGAACACCGCAATCACCCTGGCCAGCGCAGTTTCAGTGCCGACACGCATGCCGGGATGTCACTGACCCGGTCTGTTCCTTTCTAACAACTGACTTGGCTGAATTTGTTCCGATCTGGAGGTGGGCCAGTCTTGCGTCAGCACTCGGTCAATTCGGCGTCGACATCAACAGCCTCAACACATTGGCGGGGCTGAATGCATACCAGCATAATGGCCGCATTCAACTACACACTAATGGGGATGACGATGACGGCGGAGCCGGAACTCAGCCAAGTAAAAAGGCTGCGTCAGTTCATAACCTATGCTCGGCTGGCCGCCGTCACTGTGATGATAATCGGCTTGGTTGTGCTGGTTGGCTGGCTGCTTGATGTGCCTTCGCTAAAGGCCGTGCTTCCTGGCTGGACTGCAATGGTGGTCAATACCGCCTTCACCTTCACTGTCCTCGGTGTGGGACTGTGGTGCGCTACGTTTAGAGTGTCCCTGGCCGGAAACTGGATCAGACGGCTTGGCGCTGTCTTGACGATACTGGTTGGAGGACTGACCCTCGTTGAATATGTCATGTCGGTTGATCTCGCTATTGATTTGCTCCTTCCTTTCGAGCTTCAGCGCACTCAACCTGTTCTTTTTCCGGGGCGAATGGCGCCGGCGACAGCGCTGTGTTTTCTGCTTTCCGGCTTTGGCCTGCTGCTTGAGGGCAGACCATTACTGCCGCAAATATTCGCTTCATCAGCGCTATTTATTAGCCTGATGGCGTTTGTGGGCTATTTGTTCGATGTCAGCGCGCTTTACTCGGTGGGCCTCTATAGCTCCATGGCCATCCATACGGCTATTGCGCTGATCCTGTTCAATACCGGACTGCTGGTTATCCAGGAGCGTTCCGAATTTGTCGAGTTACTGATAAGCGACACAGCGGGTGGCGAGGTTGCCAGAAGTTTGCTCGCCAGTATCCCGGTGGTCATTCTCGGCATCGGAGGTGCTCTGCTGGTCGGAGAAAGGTTGGGCTACTACGACAAGCGGTTCAGCCTGGCCTTGATGGCGACGCTGAGCATAGCCATGCTCGTTGCGGTAATCCTGCGAACGGCGAGGCATCTTTGTCAGCTCGATAAGTCGAGAGGGAATGCTCAGGCGGAACTGGCTGCGCTGAATGCATCCCTTGAGTTGCGGGTGTTCGAACGAACTCGTGCCCTCGAAGCGGTGAACAGCAAACTCACGGACGAAATATCGCAGCGACAAAAAGTCGAAGATGATGTGCGCCGACTGTCGCTGACGGATGAACTGACCGGTTTGCACAATCGCCGCAGCTTTTTTCTTTTGGCTGACCAGCTAATGCGCTCTGCTCGCCGTAATGATCAATCCTGCTTGCTGTTTTTTGTTGATCTCGACGGTCTGAAAAAACTTAATGATATCCACGGCCATGAGGCGGGCGACCTGGCGATCATGGCTGCTGCGCAGGTGCTCAAATCTGCATTTAGAGTGAGTGACATTGTCGCCAGGATCGGCGGTGATGAGTTTGTAGTCCTGGCTGTCGAGGCGGGGGATTCCCCGGATGCGCTCTCTGCTCGTGTGCAAGCACTGGTCGACGAATTCAATGGTAGTGAACGCTGTCGTTATCCTATCGGCTTAAGTATCGGTGCTGTTCGTTGTTCGCCAAATGAGCTGAAGCCTCTGGGGGAGTTGCTTGCGTCTGCAGATGCCGCGATGTACGCCAATAAGCAGCGTCGTCGTCAGCAAGCCCTGCATTGTGTTGGGTGCGCGATATATGTACCGCCCAGGCCCGTAGGTCACCCACTTGAATCGCCCTCGGTCTCGTAGAAGCTTTCGCGTACTCAATTTGGGTCTTCAGATAGCCCGAGTCGCTTTCAGCGTTCAGTGGTTTTGATCTGCACTCCGTTCCGGGAGAACGTGGCGGTCCGAGGCTTGGTTCCGGCATATCCCGCAAGCAGGATGCTGAGGACACAATCCAGCGCCAGAATGAGCTGGGGCTATGGTTCGGCTTCGGTTGAGTTGGTAGGGGGAAAGCGGGGAGTGATGGAGGGGTGGATCGAGGTGGGCTTGAAGGTTCGAACGCGGAGAGAAAGTCGGCTTGAAGGCCCGGAAATACTGGAGGGAGGTGGAGCGGGCGAAGGGAATCGAACCTGACGCCTAACTGGTTGAGTTAGAGAGAGTTCTTCCCGTTTGCCGCAAGCGGCTGGACGACATGATGGACTACTTCGCCCCCATCGTCCAGAAGAAGGCCAGACGCTGCTCCATTGACGACTGCTACAGGCCATCCACATCCAGCAATGCCTCATCTCAGGGCCACCCGTTCGGGTGGAGTCCGCGCTCTGTCCTGCGCCTTCGACCCAGGACTGTGGAGGAGCGGAAGCGGGCACGGCAGCCGCCCTCGCCGTAGGCGCAGCGCCATTCCATTTTCGTCTATCAACAGACCGACACGGTCTGCTGGAAGCGCCATCGCCAGGGTTCTGACTCTTCCAGAGTCCGCCTCGCGAAACATTTCGTCCGCATAGACCGCAGTGCGAACACCAGATACCGAGCAGGTCTTGCAAAGGTCGAAGCCACGCGGAGATCTTGGGGGCGTGACACCGGCATGACATGGCCGACCGCGGCTCTGTTGGTGCCAGTACCAGGTGGCAGCTCATCAGCCTGCGTGGCGGGCGGGTTGAACTCAGCTCGTGAGCAGTGCGCATGGTACGTCTTGAGTGGGGCTGGGCGCCCCCGTTTGGAGGTACGCCAGCCATCCTTTCGACTGACCGGTTCTGGGGGGAGCCCTTGGCGCAATAGCTCAAGCAAGGAGGACGATGCATGAAAGGGAACTCGTTGTCCCAAGTGTATTACCGCCCCATTGAAGCGGCCATCCGATGGGCAGGATTGCTGAGGTTCCAACACGAAATCGTGGCAGCCATCATTGACTCCCGACACTTGGCGGTGACGTTGAACTGCCCTCGTTGCGACGAACTTCGGCTCTACATCGACCGAATCTACGATGCGATCTACCATGGTGAACTACCCTATGGACAGAACGGCATCACGATCGACGACAAGTCCCTCTGGGACTCTCCGGACTTGACGATCCGGCATGTCGATCTCAAACGATGGATGCTCAACCATTATTCGGGCCAACGACCGGCCTTTTTATTCTCCCGCGGCGAACGGATCGCCCATCCCGTGATTACGTTGGAGGCAGGGAATGCGCTGCTGGTGGAGCGCGAGGCGCTCAAGTCGCAGCTGGAACAATGCCGCAGCCAACTGCGTGCTCTGCAAGAGCAGCGGAAGAAGCACGATCAGGCGCCACCCGCATGCACGCTCTGCCCGCTGAGTGACAGGGCCGAGGCCACCTACCTGCACATCATCGGCGCCATGCTGACGTTGATGCTCGGACGCTCACCATCCGGCACCCCGTACTCCAGCTTCAACAGCCAGGAAGCCATTGCCAGTGCGTTGATCGCCCATCATGGACACCTCATGGGCATCACCGAGCGAACGCTGCAGGCCAAGTTCGCCCAAGCTCGCCGCAAGCTTCAATCTGCGGTTTCCTGAAATTTTCAAGACCGTATCTGCGGTCGCGGATACCGCATTTGCGGTGTCTTTCCTCAACGCGGCGTTCTTAATTCGAGTCACGCCATTCAGCGCGATTGAGCGTTAAGGAGTGACCCTCATGTCTTCGCAGACCACAGCCACGGCGGCACCGACTGAACACCGCATCCTGCGCCGCGCCGAGGTCGAAGCCAAGACCGGCTTCAAGCGCGCGCACATCTACAGTCTGATGAAGGAAGGCAAGTTCCCCAAGGCGCTGCGCCTGGGCGTGCGCGCGGTGGGCTGGGACTCGGTGGAGATCGAACAGTGGATCGCTGATCGCCTCAAAGAACGCGCCTGACGCTTCTTCTCGGTTCATGCCATTCGACGGGGAGAAGCTCATGCAGGTGGTGTCCATCATTTCGACCAAGGGCGGCGTGGGCAAGACCACGACGGCGGCCAACCTGGGCGGCTTCATCGCCGATGCCGGGCTGCGTGTGCTGCTGCTGGACCTGGACGTGCAGCCCACGCTGTCGAGCTACTTCACACTGGACGTGTGCGCGCCCGGCGGCATCTACGAGATGCTGGCCTTCAACGAGCGGCGCATCGAGCAACTGGTGTCGCGCACTGCGATCGCGGGCCTGGACCTGGTGCTCTCCAACGACGACCGCGGCGAACTGAACACGCTGCTGCTGCACGCACCGGATGGGCGCCTGCGACTGCGTCATTTGCTTCCCGTCTTCCGCACGCACTATGACTTGCTTCTGATCGACACCCAGGGCGCGCGCAGCGTGCTGCTGGAGATGGCGGTGCTGGCGTCCGACCTGGCGCTGTCGCCGGTGACGCCGGAGATCCTCGCGGCGCACGAACTGCGGCGCGGCACGCTGCAACTGATCGAGGACATCGCGCCGTATCGGCACCTGGGCATCGAGCCGCCGCCGCTGCGCCTGCTCATCAACCGTGTGCATCCGGTGTCGTCGAACGCCCGGTTGGTCCAGCAGGCGCTGCGACAGGTGTTCCAGGAACAGGCCGGCGTGCAGGTGCTGGGCACCGACGTGCCGGCCATCGAAGCCTATCCGCGCGCTGCGACACGAGGATTGCCGGTGCACCGGGTGGAGTACCGGCAGCTGGCGGGGCGCACGGCGCCCGCGGCGCTGGACACCATGCGCACGCTGGCCGGCGAGCTGTTCCCCGCGTGGCGGGAGCGCTTCGCGCTGGTCACCGGCCGGGCCGATGCGGGAGGGGCCGGTCATGGCGAGCGCGCATGAACTGGCGCGCGGCCGTGAACGGCTGCGCGCACTGATCGAGTTCGCGCTGGGCGAAGGCTGGCGCGTGGTGCGCACGTCCGGTGGGCACCTGAAATTCACGAAACCAGGCTGCGCGTCGATCTACACCAGCTCGACTGCGAGCGACCACCGTGCCGACCGCCATGCCCGCGCGCAGCTTCGCCGCGCCGACCGGCAGGCGCAGGAGAACGGTCGTGGCTGAGCTGACGCCGCAGGACATGGCTGCCAAGCTGCTGGCCACCGGCTTCGAGCACAGCAGCCCTTCGGCCGCGACCTTGAGCGACCCCATCGCCGACACGCCGATGGTGGTGACGCTGGACCAGTTGCGGCCCTACGACCACGACCCGCGCGTGACGCGCAACCCGGCCTATGCGGAGATCAAGGCGTCCATCCGCGAACGCGGGCTGGACGCGCCCCCCGCGATCACGCGCAGACCGGGCGAGGCGCACTACATCATTCGCAACGGCGGCAACACGCGGCTCGCGATCCTGCGCGAGTTGTGGAGCGAGACCAAGGAGGAACGCTTCTTCCGCATTGCGTGCCTGTTCCGCCCGTGGCCGGCGCGCGGCGAAATCGTGGCGCTGACCGGGCATCTGGCCGAGAACGAGCTGCGCGGCGGGCTGACCTTCATTGAGCGGGCATTGGGCATCGAGAAGGCGCGCGAGTTCTACGAGCAGGAAAGCGGCCAGGCACTGTCGCAGAGCGAACTCGCGCGGCGGCTGACTGCCGACGGCTACCCGGTGCAGCAGTCACACATCAGCCGCATGAACGATGCGGTACGCTATCTGCTTCCGGCGATCCCGGCGCTGTTGTACGGCGGATTGGGCCGGCATCAGGTGGACCGGCTCGCGGTGCTGCGCAAGGCGTGCGAGCGCACCTGGGAGCGGCGTGCGCTGGGCCGCACCGTGGCCGTGGACTTCGCCACCTTGTTTCAGGACGTGCTGACGCAGTTCGACACTCAGCCGGACGACTTCTCGCCGCAGCGGGTGCAGGACGAGCTCGTGGGCCAGATGGCCGAGCTGCTGGAGGCGGACTACGACACGCTGGCGCTGGAGATCAACGACAGCGAACGCCGCCAGTGTGCGCTGATCAGCGAACCGGCGGCGCCTGTCGTGCCTGCTACACCGCCCTTGCCGGTCTCCGCGCCTCGGCAGCCACCCGCCTCGTCTGTGCCGCGCGACACCACTCCGGTCGCGCCTCCGGCGCCAGCAGCAACACCGCCTGCACCGCTCGAAGCTCCGGAGGAACAGCACGGGCAACGCGACGAGCGCCTGCAAGGGCACATCGTGACGCCGGCACCGACCACCGAGCGCCTGCAGTCCATCCAGCGGATGGTCGCGGACCAGCTCAGCGACAAGCTGCCCGACTTCGAGGCCAATGCGCTGCGTGCGATCCCCGTGCAGGCCGGCGGGCTCTATCCCATCTCGGACGTCTGGTACATCGAGCCGGGGCTGGACGTGCCGGATCGCCTGCGCGTGCACATCGCGCAGTTCGCGCGCGAGATCGCCGGGGAAGCCGCGGTAGCCGAGCACATCGAGGCCAGCGACGGCGGCATCGGCTTCGTCTGCATGGCGCCGGCCGTGGGCCAAGCGAAGGCGCTGCCGGCGTTCGCGCGGGCGGTGTTGACCCTGCTGCATGCGCTGAGTGCGGCTCCGCCCTCCGCGAACGGATTGGACCGCGCGCGGCTGGCCGACGAGCTGGCGGCGCTGCTGCATGGCCATGGCGGCTCGGCCACACGCCTGAGCGATGCTGCGCTGGTGAAGCTGTTCCGTCTGCTGCGCCTGGCGCGCCGGCTGCTGGACCTGCAAGCCGGCGAAGCGGGCCAGGAATCCTGAGCGCAGGAGGCTCCCGCATGTCAGCACCGCACCCGCTCAACCAGGCCGTGATCGCCCAGGCCCTGCATGACCTACGCAACGGCCAGTTGCGCCGCTGCAAGGCCATGGGCTTCGGCGAGGAGGAGCTGGATGCGCTGAAGCACCCCGAACTCGTGAGCATGCTGGTGAACGCCACGGTGTCGTGGTGTTCGGTGTCGGTGAACCGTGAAGTGTTGAAGCGGCTGCTGAGCCAGGTGCACGACGTGGAGCGGGAGATCGCCACGGTGGACCGCATGCTGCGCCTGGGGGCGAGCACGGAGATGGTCAGCAAGTTCTACGGCCTCACGCATCAGGAAGTGGCGCTGCGCCGCGACATCCTCGGGCTGCCCAAGCGCAAGGGCCGGCATCCGGTGCTCGACGAGGCGCAAGACGTGGCCTTGTGGGAGCGCTGGAAGGCCGGCGTCGTCGAGCGCCATATCGCCCTGACCGACGACATGGCGATGCTGGCGGTGACCATGGACCTGGCCGAGGCGCTGAGCCTGCCGATGTCGGTGGTGTGGGCGGCGATACGCAACTGGATCGACCAGGGGCTGGTGTAGGCCATGACCACGGGTGGCGCACCACGGCGCGAAGGCCCCGTTGCGCTGTCCGCGCTTTTCGACGAGGCCCTGCAGCACCTGCAGTCGGCGCAGGGGACGGCGCCGGCCGCCGACGGTTTCCTCTACAGCGGCAACCGCCATGAGAGCGTCCCGCGCAGGCTGTTCCTCGACCGGCGCCTGACGCCACTGGAGCGAAACGCCTGGCAGGTGTTCCGCCTGCAGCTCAACGACGACGGCGTGACCGCCTTTCCCACCTACGACCAATTGCGCCCCTACCTGGCCTCGATGCCCTGCGCGGCGCAGGCCTCGCACGAGACCGTGGCGCGCGCCCTGACGCTGTTGCGGCTGACGCGCTGGCTGAGCCTGGTGCGACGACGGCGCGACCCGCAGACCGGCCGCATCCAGGGCAACCTCTACGTGCTGCACGACGAGCCGCTGTCGCCCTTCGAGGCGATGCAGCTCGATGCCGACTACCTTGGCCTGGTCAGCCAGGCGCTGACCCATGCCGCCAAGGCGGTACAAATCGTGGGCATGAACACGCTCAAGGAGATTGCCGAAGACCCGCTGCTCAGCGGCCGCACGCTGCCGACCCGCTTGCAAGTGCTGGCGCAGCGCATGGCGCGGCATAGCTGGGCGACGCCAGGTTATCCACAGGAGGGTGCGGACCACGAATCCGAAGAAGGTCAGGAAGCCCTTCTTCGGAATGCTGCGCGCCCGTCTTCGGAATCCGAAGCAGGGCCGAAACCCGCACCGGACGGCTCTCTTCGGATTCCGAAGGAGGACCGTACAGTACGTAATGATCGTATAAATGAAGTACGTACAGTACCGCGCGCGAGGGCCTTGCAGAACCTGCGGCTGCCCGAGCGTTTCCTGCGCTTGAAGGACGAGCAGCAGGCCGGCGCGCTGGTGGCACTGCAGCAGGTGGACGAGGCGCAGAGGCAGGCCGTTCTCGACGAGTGGGCGGCACGCTGCCACAACAGCGCGGTACGCAACCCGGCCGGCTACCTGTTTGGCATCATCCAGAAGGCGATCCGCGGAGAGTTCAAGGCCTGGGCCGGAGAAAGTGCATCGACGCCGCCAGCGCCCCCGCCACCTGCGTCATCGTCACCGCCAGCATCCCGTGCGGCTGACCCCGAGGTGGCACGCGCCTATCTAGCACAGCTCCGAGAAGCCTTGCGTGATCGCTGATGTTGACTATCCCCAGGGATAGCTGGAACAGACACCCTTCCGTCGTGCTCGATTGCTGCCCGCCGAACGACAGGCGAAACTGTCGCCTGTGAATCAAACGAGGACAGCCACGCACGAGCCCGGCCAACGATGGACTTGACGACTTTGCCCTTCACAAACGCACTGCAACCACTACAGCGAGACGTTCAGCTCTTGCTGGGCAGATGCCTGTTGCGCCTTCAATAATACGAGCGCCTCATGAAAGCCATCGTGGCCCACCACGAGATTTCAGGCCCGGCGCATTCGCTGGAGGCCATTCGCGCAGCGCGGATTGAAGATGCCGCGACCAAGACCCTGGGCACGTTGATCGGACAACTGTTTGGTTCGTACGTCGTCACCGATGGAAATGGCGGCGAGAAACGCGAAGACGATCTTCCCGGCGACGTGATCTCCTTTCGCACGCGCGTGCAACTGAGCCTGTCTGCGCAGGACTACGCCAAACCCAGGCCGACCTCAAAGACCAGGTATCGCTGCGCAACACATTGGTGCACCACTTCATCGACCAGCACGATCTAAGGACCGTGGACGGGTGTCGCGCTGCACAGGACGAACTCGGTTCCGCTTACACGCGCATCGATCAGCACTTCGAGCAGCTGCGCGGCTGGGCCGAGCACATGGATCAGACGCGGCGCCTGGCAGCGGAATTCGTCCAGTCGGACGTGTTCCACGACCTGGTGGTCAATGGCATCGCGCTGGACGGCAAAGTGGACTGGTCGGCCGCCGGCATCGTTCGCGCGCTGCGCGAAGCCGCCGCGCAGTTGGCCGTCGAGGGCTGGACACCCATCGCCGCCGCTGGCCGCTGGATCGCGGACCGGCATCCCGAGCAGCTTCCAGCCAAGTACGGCTGCCGCAGTTGGCGGCAGGTGGTGCACGAGTGCCGCCTGTTCGAGCTTCGCTACCGTGAGGTGGAGGGGCAACGGGCCGCCTGGTACCGACCTCGCGAGGCATAGCCCCGCGACGCGGTCTCACCTCCGCGCGAGCCGCGAACGACTCCGCCGAGCTATCCCCAGGGGATAGCCGGCACACACAGCCTTCCGTGCGGAACAAACCGGGCGCGCATGGGCTGCGGTTTGTTGACTGACAGCCTTCCGGCCGATGCCGATGCTGGCGACTCGCCCCTTCACCGCGAGTCGCTCCCATGGCCAACGAACGCACAGAACCCCTGCAACTGAATCTCGGATCGCTGCGCAGCGCGATGTCGCTGACGCTGCACACGCACCACGCTTCGCGCATCTGGCACGGCCGCGCGCCGACCGAGGGGCGCCCCGGCATCATCGGTCTCAACGGCTTCATCGGCGCCATGAACAAGATGAAGCGCGGCGCCGAGCAGGACGACCCGTACTCGGACTGGTGGATGTTGCGGATCGAGGACAAGCTCGCCGCCACCAAGACCCGTCTGCAGACCCTGCGCGAACAGGTGGATCAGGCCTTGGCCGACGTGCCAGCGGCGCTGTCGCTGGGCGAGAACATGAACGTACAGCCGGTGAAGCTGCCGCTGTTCGTGAACGCCCAGCTCGGCTTCATGGCGGTGTACCTGCTGGCCGACTACGACGACCTGGCACGCAAGCTCATCCTGGCGCACCACACGGCGCTGATCGACCGCAGCACCTTGGAGCGATGGCTCGATGATGGCGCGCACGCGCTGCGCAGCCTGTTCGCGCTGGCCCAGCAGTACCGCTACTCGGGTACGACGCGCGACGACTTCGTGGCGAAGAACGCCGCGGCGCGAGCGGCGCTGGAGAAGTTCAGCGAGCTGCCGCAGGACGTGCTGGAAGGAACGCGCCGCTCGCGCTTCGCGCCACCGATCGCGCGGCGGACGACCAAGCCCGGAACGCCGCCTGCAGCGCCCGCCATCGAGCCCGATGCGCCGGCTCCCACGGGTGGCGCAGCCGATGGTGCGGCGGGCGATGAGGGTGCTGGCGCATGACAGCATCGATCCCCATCAGCCACTCCACGCGCTTCGTGGCGCTGGAACAGGCGGACTTCCAGCGGCTGGAACACGCAGGCTACCTAAAAGGCCTTTTACAGCCTTTTAAGGGTAAGGGGAGTCTGGAGACCTGGGCCAGCCAGTGCGCAGCGCTGCGCGACGACGTGATTGGCCTGGCGCAGCGGCGCGTGCTGCCCCAGGCGCGCGCCTACCCCTTCAGCCTGCTCCACGTGCAACTGGCCCAGCAGGCCACTGGCGCAGGGACGACCTTCCTGCGCTGGCGCAACCTCGACCGTTCCTCCATGGGCGTGGCGTTGTGGGAGGCCCTGCTGGCCAACCCCGCGACGCCGGCCTCGCTGATCGACGAGCTGTACGCGATGGAACTGCAGCGCATCGTGCTGAACATGCAGATCAGCCTGACCCACAGCATCGCTCGCCAAGCCCTGGAATGCGCCAACAAGGCCGCGCAGGCCGAAGCGGCTTACCTGCGGCGCGTCCACGGGCATACCGCATCCGTTCCACCCACCACCAAGGAGTCACCATGAGCACGCACTTCCTCGGCGAGGGCAACATCGGTTCTGCGCCGGACTACCGCGAATTTCCGAACGGCAACGACGAGCCGCGCCGGCTGCTTCGCCTGAACGTCTACTTCGACAACCCGATCCCGAAGAAGGACGGCGAGTACGAAGATCGCGGCGGCTTCTGGGCGCCGGTGGAGCTGTGGCACAGAGACGCCGAGCACTGGAAGACGCTGTACCAGAAAGGCATGCGGGTGCTGGTCGAGGGCCGCACCGTGCGCGACGAATGGGAGGACGCCGACGAGAACGAGCGCGTGACGTTCAAGGTCGAGGCCCGGCGCGTGGGCATCCTGCCGTACCGCATCGAGTCGGTGGCGCTCAGCGCCAAGCCCGCCGGCGGACAGTAATTCGCCCATCGCCGTTCCCCCGAGGGCGGCTGTAGCAACCGTCATACGCCCGCGTGCACCAGCGAGCTATCCCAGGGGATAGCTCCAAGGTCGTACACGGAGTTCCAGCCGCCCTACCGAAACGACGCTCTTGCTGTGCCAGCTCCTGCGGTCTATGCGCACCGCTGCGGCAACGGACCGCCGGCCGATCACAAAGCGGTGTCTGCATCAATCGCCTTCCTTGCTGCCGGCATCTCCTGGCCCCGCCAAGCTGACGCCCATCCGATGAACCGCACATTTCCAAGGAGGCTTCATGCGCGTGTTCCTGTGCGAGAAGCCGTCCCAAGGCAAGGACATCGCCCGTGTGCTGGGTGCCGGTCAACGCGGCAACGGCTGCTACAGCGGCGCCGGTGTCGTCGTGACCTGGTGCATCGGTCATCTGGTGGAGGCGGTTCCGCCCGAAGGCTACGGCGATCAATACAAGCGCTGGGCCATCGAGCAACTGCCCATTCTTCCTGAGCGTTGGCGTGTCGAGCCTAAGGCGGCGACCGCAGCGCAATTCAAGGTCGTGCAGCAGCTCGTCGCCAAGGCGGGCGAGCTGGTGATTGCGACCGACGCCGACCGCGAGGGCGAGATGATCGCCCGCGAGATCATCGACCTATGCGGCTACCGCGGGCCGATTCAGCGCCTGTGGCTGTCGGCGCTTAACGATGCGTCGATCCGCAAGGCACTGGGTGCGCTCAAGCCCTCGGCGGAGACGCTGCCGCTGTACTACTCGGCCCTGGCCCGTTCGCGTGCCGACTGGTTGATCGGCATGAACCTAAGCCGGTTGTTTACGCTTCTAGGTCGCCAGGCCGGCTACACCGGCGTGCTGTCGGTGGGCCGGGTGCAGACGCCGACGCTGAAGCTGGTGGTGGATCTTGATCGCGAGATCGCACGTTTCGTCTCGGTGCCGTTCTGGGCGATCGAGGTCACGCTGTCCCATGCCGGCCAATCCTTCATCGCAAGCTGGACGCCGCCGCAGGGTTGTATCGACGATGCTGGCCGTTGCTTGCAACAGCCGGTCGCCCAGCAGGCCGCCGACCGCATGCGCGCCGCCGGCAGCGCCCAGGTGCTGTCGGTAGAAACCGAGCGCGTGCGCGAAGGGCCGCCGCTGCCGTTCGACCTGGGCACGCTGCAGGAGGTGTGCTCCAAGCAGTTGGGCCTCGACGTGCAGGAGACGCTGGACATTGCCCAGTCGCTGTACGAGACGCACAAGGCGACAACGTATCCGCGCTCGGACTCGGGCTACTTGCCCGAGAACATGCTGGTCGAAGTGCCGACGGTGCTGGACAGTTTGGTCAAGACCGATCCCGGCCTGCGCCCTCTGATCGACCGCCTCGACCGCAACCAGCGCTCGCGTGCGTGGAACGACGGCAAGGTGTCGGCTCACCACGGCATCATCCCGACGCTGGAGCCCGCCAACCTGTCGGCCATGAACGAGAAGGAACTGGCCGTCTACCGGCTGATCCGCGCCCACTACCTCGCGCAGTTCCTCCCGCACCATGAGTTCGACCGCACGGTGGCGCAGTTCTCGTGCGGCAGTCAGTCGCTGGCGGCCGTGGGCAACCAGATCGCCGTCACCGGCTGGCGCGAGGTGCTGGCGACGCCGGGGCCGGACGATGCCGATGGCGAGGATGCGCAGCGCAGCCAGGTGCTGCCCGCCCTGCATGCGGGCCTGTCCTGCCCGGTCGGAAAGGTGGATCTCAAGGCACTGAAGACCCTGCCGCCCAAACCCTACACGCAGGGCGAGCTGATCAAGGCCATGAAGACCGTCGCCAAGTTCGTGACTGACCCCCGGCTGAAACAGAAGCTGCGAGATACCACCGGCATCGGCACCGAGGCGACACGCGCCAACATCATCAACGGTCTGATCGGTCGCGGCTACCTGGTCAAGAAAGGCCGTGCCGTCCGCGCTTCCGACGCAGCATTCACGCTCATCGACGCGGTGCCCTCGGCTATCGCCGACCCCGGCACCACGGCGGTGTGGGAGCAGGCGCTGGACATGATCGAGGCCGGCCAGATGGCGTTGGACACCTTCATCGAGAAGCAGTCCGTGTGGGTCGGTCAGCTCGTGCAGCAGTACCGCGGCGCGACGCTCTCGCTCAAGCTGCTGCCGGCGCCGGCCTGCCCGCAGTGCGCCGCACCGATGCAGCAGCGCACGGGCAAGAGCGGCGCGTTCTGGTCCTGTTCGCGCTACCCGGACTGCAAGGGCACGTTGCCGATCGAGTCCCCGACGGGCCGGCGCAGCGCACCGCGCAAGCGGCGCGCTGCCTCCAAGGCGTCCTGATCCTCGCTTCCCCTGCCGCGTCGGCCACTTCACTGGCGGCGAGGCAAACGTCCCGCACCGCGCGGGACTCCAAAGCGCGCGTCTCCTTCTGCAACGGTGTGCGCGCCCCGTCTGCCCGCCATCGGGCGACGGGGCGAGAAGGTCATTGCTCCACGAATCGCGCCTGCCGCCATTCCCTTGATCGGTGTGCCTTGCCTCGGCCACGAGGGGCTTCCTGACGCCTTGCCGCCGCGCGAGCCGTGAGGAGGCCCCTTGGGCCGAGGGTATTCCTGGCCGGTGCCCGCCGGCGGAACAACGGGCTCCCTTTGTGTGTGGATGCACGCCAGAGGTTTCCGGCCCCAGCCACGAAACGGGCCGGGTGCGCTTGCTGACGCAGCGAACGGCTTTGACGACGGCCCGCGCTGACGCAGCCCACAGGTGGTTCTCCTTCCTCTCCAGCCGAAGGCCCGCGTGGTCTTCGGCGCCCTGGTCCTTGCCTTGTCCCGTGACGTGGGCCTGCCCTAAAGCGGGCCGTCCGCGATTCGGTTTTCCCTGCGACGGCAGCCATGCTTCGCGCCCATCCTCACGCCATGCGTTGCTGACAGTCGTCAGCGGCATGCCCTGGCAGTCTCGGTCTTCAAGACTGCAACGCGGTTCGCCGCGTTGACCGATCCAGTCCGCTTCGCATCGCCCACCGCGGACGCTCGCCGGCCTGGCGACGATGCACTTTTCTCAACCACCCGAGGGGAACCCCATCCCCTGCGGGATGCGTGCTCCCCGACCCAGCAAGGAGCACGGCATGTCTGAACCTTCCGCATCTTCCTCTGCAACCGCAGCGCGCAGTGGTGCGCTGGCGCTGACCTGGACCGGCAAGCGTTTGCCGCTACAGGTGCTGCGCAGTGCGGCCGGCCACTACATCGGCACACAAGACGACGAAGGCCCGGTATCGCGGGAGTCCGTCGAGTATTTCCCGAACCACCTCGCAGCACAGCGCGCCCTGGATACCCATGCCTGGACACAGCGCGCTCACCCCTGATTCCCACCCTTCAAGGAGTTCTCTCATGAATCTGTCTTTACCCGAAGACGTGCTCGATCAGATGGCGCTGGAACAGGCGCACTTCGACACTGCACCGCAAGCCTTCTTCGAGGCCTGGAAGCGCGGCGCGCAGATCGCCGGCCACGAGTGGTTCGGCGACGGCACACGCGAAGGTCTGCAGCGTGCCACCACCAAGTGGGACCTGCGGCCCAACATGCTGATGCTCAACGACGCCCTGGGTGTGCTGAGCAACGGTCAACGCATGTTCGTGTCCGCGATGGTGAGCTTCTACAACTCCCGCGAGGGCGGCGCGATGCTCAAGCGTTGCGGCTTCGAGGGGCTGTCCGACTTCGGCGGCCTCGATCTGGAACGGCGTCAGGTCATCGCTGACCTCACGCTGCACTACAACGGCTGGTGAGCCGCGCCTCGCAACCCACCGTCCTGTCATCCCACCCCACGAGGGACATGCGTCCCCGTTCGGGGCCATTTCCCTCCTTCCTTTCGCAGGAGCGGCCATGTCCCGAATCACCATTTTCCACTGACCTGCACCGCCCGCCACCAGGGCGGCCCGACGCCGCGGCCGGCTGACCGGTTGCCACTTCATCCACTCGCTGGGGTTCAATCCCCGGCAGGGGATTGCCTCGGCCATCCTCTGCTGGAGGAATCCCATGTCTCACTCCAAAAAAACCTTCGTCCGCGGCTACGATGGCCTGTCCGTGCAGCGGCTGCTGGCGATTTCCTACGACGACGACTGCCCGCTGAGCTATCTGCCGCTGCACGTCTCGCAGTCGCACCTGCCGGACAGCCAGGTCGAGCGCCATGCTTGCGTCTTCTGCGACGACTTCGCGCTGATCACCGAGGGCCAGAACGTGCCGCCCGAGCTGGACGCGCAGTGCCCCAGCCACGGTATCGCCCGAAACCTCGTCTACGCCGTCATGGCCGAAGAAGCCGGCCAGCCGCTGCACGTCGGCGATACCTACTCCGAGGAAGCCGCGCGCGAGGTGGTACGCCGCCTGCGCTTCGAGACCGGCTTCTACAGCCGTGCTTGGGAAATCAGTTCGGCGCACATCACCGAGGAGGCCGGCCGCTTCCTCGCCGAACTGGCGGACATCGCCACGCCGAGCGGTTTTTTGTTCGTGGCCTTCCGCATTCCCTACAGCCCGGCGGTCGGCGTGAAGCTGATCGCCACGCCCTGGACGGATGCGAACCTGCAGCATGTCGAGGGCATCACCGCCGAAGAGCTGCGGCAGGAGCACCGGGCCAAGGGCGTGCCGGAGTCCCTCGTGGAAGTGTTGCACCTGGCTGCGCTCGCTGACGTTCGCATGTTGGTGTTCGATGCCGACGCGCCCGTGCTGGACGGGCTGACGCTCTACGACGACGAGTAACCCGCAACCCATTCGAGCCCCCACGTCGGGGCTCTTCTTTTTCGCGGAACGCGGTGCCGGCGCATTGCCGATTCCCAACGGACGGCCGCCGCCATGTGCTGCACGCTGGCCAGCATGTTCGCTGGCGTTGCCGGCAGCATGCCCAGGCAGTCGAGACTTTCAAGACTGCGGCGCGGTTCGCCGTGCTGGTTGCTTCGTTCTCCGGGCGCACCCGCGTCCATCCACCTCACCCTCAAGGGACAGACCTCCTTTGCGGGCGGGAGTCCCTTGGTTGCCACAAGGAGTCTCCCCATGGATACCCAAGCCATCCGCGCACAGATGCCGACACTCGTCGTCGGTCATGTGCCTTCCAACGTCCGTTCGTTCAAGTTCAACATCTTCGACGGCCAGCCCAAGGTTTCGACGCTGGGCTTTCACATCGACCCGAAGCCTTTCGAGGGCAAGGTCATCGCCACCACCGACGAGGCCATCGTCGTCAAGACGGGACGGGCCGAGTTCGCGGTGCTCGATCGCACCCTCGTGACCGAAGTGCCCCACGAGGGCGCCAAGGTGCAGATCGAACCCTATGTCAGACGCCGCTTCGACGGTCAGCGGGCGGACACGCCCGAGGAGCAAACCGAGTTCACCGCCGACGGCCAGCCCTACACGGTGAAGCGGTTCGTGCTCGGGTCCGCACCGGCGAAGCTGCCGATCCCCGAGCCGCGCTGCCCCGAGCTGCAGGAACTGGTCGACCAACTGGAGCAGTTGCCCGCTCCCGACGGCTTCCGGAGCATCACCCACATGCTGGTGGATGCCGGTGCGCGGGACATCACCTGGGTCGATCCGCTGCCCACCGACATCATCCGCTCGCCACCGGCCATCGGCTTCACCGTCGCCACGATGAAGTTCCAGGGTTGCGTCACCGTGCTGTATGAGCGTGGCCTCGACCTCTACGCGGTGGAGCTGCGCCGCGACGGCGAGCTGATTGAACGGGTCGATGAGGTGTTCTTCGACACCCTCGGCGAGACGCTGGAACGGCTGATCGACGACGGAAGCTGGAGACGCATCCGCGTGCAGTGCCTGTCGAGTCGCAAGGCTGTCCGGCACTGACCTCCCAGCAGCTTCCCGCCCTTGCGGCGGGAAGCCTCTTCCTGCCTCCCTGGAGACCACACCCATGACTGTTCGATTCAAAGGCACGGAGCTGCGGCCCGTGCTCGCCGAAGCGGTGGCGAATCAATGCCGCGTCATCCTGGTCAAGGATCACGGCGTGTACTTCCTGGCCGAGCGCGGCGAGCGCCGACCCGATGGTCGCCAGAAGACCATCGCCTATGCCGCCGGCTGCAACCCGGATGTCGATGCGTTCGATGACTGGTGGGAGCTGGCGCGCGCCGAGTTCGGTGGCGACGACTTCGGCGAGTTCTTCGATCCGCAGGAGGGCGTGTTTGCGCGCATCCTGCACAGCGATGACGACCTCGACGTGTCCGCCACCGCGACACACCTGTCGATGCAGGCGGTTCCTCCCACGCCCAGCGGCAACTGACCGCCCATCCCTGGTCCCCGCTCCGGGGGCCTCTTTCTTCCCGGCAATGCGGACAGCCGCGAGTGCCGATTGCCGCTCGCCTGCGCGCCGTCTCGCCGCGACGCTTCCGGCCATGTTCCGCTGACGTCCGTCAGCGACATGCCCAGGCAGCCACGATCTTCAAGGCTGCGACGCGGTTCCGACCGCGTTGATCACCCTCCAGTTCGCACCGGCATCCATGCGCGAACGGCCATCGGTTCTCGATGGCGATGCCACCAAGCTGTTCCATCAACCCACGCGGGGGTTCCACACCTTCCCCGCCTTGGGTCGGGTGTGTCTCCGCCTCATTGTTCCCGGGAGATTCACCATGACCACTTCCAACGAAAAGTCCTACTTCGATCTGCACATCACCGGCCTCGGGTATCTCAATCGCATCCGCGAAGTGAAGCCCAAGAAAGGCGATGCGTTCCTGGCCTGCGACATCGCGGCCTTGAACGGTCCCAGCGATGACGTCTCGTATGTGCGTTTCGACACGCGCGTATCGGGATCGGAAGCGCAGCACCTGGTACGCCGCTGCATTCAGGCGGTCGACGCCGAGAAGAAGGTGATGATCGGCTTCCGCCTGAGCGACCTGTGGACCGACACCTTCACCTACTCCAAGGGGGAGCGTGCCGGCGAGCAGGGTGTGAGCCTCAAGGCCCGCCTGCTGTTCGTCAGTTGGATCAAGGTCGACGGCAAGCTCGTCTACAAGGCCGAACCCAAGCCGACCGAGACCGACGAGCGCGCCCCGGAAGTCCCTGTGACGTCCGACGCGCCCGCCGCGCAGCAAGCCCCGGCACCGGAGCCTTCCAAGCCCGTCGCCGATGCTGCCGACGACGCTGCCGATGCCCCCGCATTGGCCGTTGCAGAGTCGTTCTGATCCGCAAGGCCCCATCCCCGGGGCCTTGTCTTCTCTTCGTCCGCAGGGAGACCTTCATGATCACCATCCCCGGCCAACTGGCCATCAAGACCATCCACGGCCGCAACGGTGACTTCAACGTCGGCCGACTGGCGACCTCGATCGGCGAGTTCGTCGTGAAGAACGCCGAACTCGATCAGTACCACGAGGGCAAGTACGACGGTGATTTCGTCATCGTCGAGATTCGCCCCTCCACGTACAACGCCAACGGCCGCATGGTCATCGAGATCCGCGCCCATCTGGGCGGGATGACGCTGTCCAACATCGACGCCCTGAGCCGCGACGAAGCCCGCCGGCTGAGTCCGCAGGAAGTCGATCCGATCGACGAGGAAGAGCAGGCGCCCGTGCCGGCAACGCCCCCGGCCAAGCCGAAGGCGAAGCCGCGCAGTCCGCGCGATTCCCTGGTCGATACCACGCCGTTCGGCAGCGAACCGGCTCCCGTGTCCGCTGCGGCCTCGGCCGAGGCAGACGACGCGGCGCTGTTCGGCGCCTTGTGGCCCCTGGGCGAGACCGTGAAGCTCGATGCGACCGTGGATCGTCGTGTGCTGCGTCAGCAGCGCGACCGTCTCGACAAGCTTGGCTACGAGTTCGCTCCGTTGTCCCAGGACTGGCACCTCAAAGCTGCCTGATCCATCCGCCGCCTTGCGCGGCATTCCGCCACCCGCCGGGGTTCTCGCCCGATGGGGAGGGCTCCGGCCATTTCTTCAAGGAGACCTTCATGGGCTGGACCTTCGTGCGTCAGACGCGCGATCAGTTGATCCGCGAGCTGATCGCTCCGCAGGCGTCCGAACGCGCTTGCTGCGAAGTCATCGACCACACGCTGGACGGCGACGTTCTGTGGACCGTGGTTCGCGTCACCGCCAGGCAGGCGGGCGTCATGGGCCTCGCGGCCGGTGAGTCCGTCTGCTACATCGGCTGCCACCTGCTGGAAAGCTCGGGCGGCGATTGGGGCTACAAGTCCCTCGATGAGTCCGCGCATCCGTACTACTACTCGTGCCCGCTGCGCTATCTCGACATGGCGCCGGTGCAAAGCTCCGAGTGGCGCGAGCGGGTTCACCGCTTCCACGCAGGACGCACCGTCTAGCGGCACGCATCTTCCTTCACCCAACCGGGGCGAGCACGGCCCCGCGGGCTGTGGTTGCTCCTTCTTTTCCAAGAGGACATCACCATGCCTGCACCTTCTTCCGCGAAACCGCTGTACCGCATCGACGAATGCCCCGACCTCATGGCCGACGGTTGCGTCGGTGACGAGCAGGGCAATCTCGTCTTTCTCTCGATCTGGGCGCGCGACACCGCCGTTCAGGAGTTCCTCGCCCGCCTGACCCTCAGCCGGGATGAACAGGGGCTGGACCAATTCCACGTCATCACCGAGCGGGGCGCATCCATCCCGGTCTTCGTCGGCAACGTCGAGAACCTGGAAAAGCGCATCACCCGCGCCTATCGGCGAACGCTGTTCGGTTCGCTGACGAATGTGTGGCTGTTCGATCGTCGCTGCGTGAAGCCAGACAAGGCCAACGCCAGCGCGCTGGCGCTTCTGCCCAGGGATTCCGCTCACCGGCTCGACCGGCTGTGGACGCTGGTGCAGGACACCTGCCCGCTGCCACTGCTCGACCACTGGCGCGACACCGTGCTGGAGCTGTTGCAGACACGACGGATGCTGACCGGTCTTCCCTTGGCCCTCGGGCCGCTGGAAGGCCATCGGCTGGCCCTCGATGTCCCGGCGCTGACGAAGGCGCTGGGCGAGCTGATCCGCAACGGCACCCTTGGCGCCGCGCAGTACGAACTGGCCGCGAACGCACCGCTTCGGCGTGTGGCGTGAGCCATCCCACGGGCATGCGCGCCGCGCGTGCCCGCCTTCCCTCATCCATCATCAGGAGAAATCCATGGCACTCATGTTTCCGCGCCTGGCGCGCAATTTCATTCGTAACGGCTACTTCCCCACCGACGAGCCGACGCTGGAGCGGGCCTTGTCCGCACTGGCGCCGTGTCCCGGCGCCATGTCCCTCCTCGATCCCTGCGCCGGCGAAGGCGTGGCGATCGCCGAAGCCGCCCACGCCCTCGGGCGCGAGCAGGTCCAGGCCTTCGCCGTCGAGTACGACGCCGAGCGTGCCCGCCACGCACGGCAACTGGTCGATCGCTGCATCCACGGTGACCTGATGGACACGCTGATCTCGCGCCAGTCCTTCGGGCTGCTGTGGCTGAACCCGCCGTATGGCGACCTGAGCAAGGACGTGAACGGCAACATCGGCTATCAGGGCCAGGGCCGTGCGCGGCTGGAAAAGTTGTTCTATCAGCGCGCGCTGCCGCTGCTGCAGTACGGTGGCGTGCTGGTCTTCATCGTGCCGCACTACGTGCTCGACGCCGAGCTGGTCGGATGGCTGACGCGCCACTTCGCCGACCTGCGCATCTACCGTGCGGTGGAAACGCAGTTCAAGCAGGTAGTGATCTTCGGTCGCAGGATTCGTCAACGCGACCAGGCGTCGGAGTCGGTCAAAGCCGTGCGCGGTCTGCTGCTGCAGATCGGACAGGGTGACGCCGAAGCCGAGGAACTGCCGCTCGAATGGCCGTTCCTGCCGTACACCGTCCCTGCCAGCCCGGCCGAGCCGGAGCACTTCTATCGCGTGACGATGGAGCCCGAGCAGTTCGCCGATGAAGTCGGCCGGCTGCAAGGACTCTGGCCGGCGCTCGATACCCACCTGGGCGCCGCGCAGCAATCGCTGCGTCCGCCCGCGCGGGCCTTGTCGCACTGGCATCTCGCCCTGGCTCTGGCCGCAGGCGCGATCTCCGGCGTAGTGAAGTCCAAGAGCGGGCGCGTGCTCGTCGTCAAAGGTGATACCCACAAGGAGAAGACCCTCCAGACGGAATACACCGAACGCGACGACGGCTCCGTGGCCGAGACGCGCATCCTCACCGACAAGTTCGTGCCGGTCATTCGTGCATGGGACTTGACGCTGGGCTCGCCCACGTGGGGCGAAGTGCTGACCATCCGCTGATCGCTGTTCCCTGACGGTTCGCCGTCGCTTTCATCCACCCACCGGGGTCACGTCGCCCCGATGGGGTGCCGTGGCCCCTTCTTCCAGAAGGAGAAGCCACCATGGCACTCGCAGTCCTCAACCTCGCGTCACAAGCACGCTTTTCGCCCGGGCAGGTGGTCATGACCGCCGGCGTCGACGAGCTGGTCCGACAGGGCCGGCTCAACCCCACGCCGTACCTGCGCCGCCATCTTCATGGCGAATGGGGCGACCTGAGCGACAGCGATCGGCGGCAGAACGACGCCGCGCTGAAGTCCGGCGAGGATCGTCTGTTCTCGTCCTACCAGGTCACGCCCAACCTGAAGCTCTGGATCATCACCGAATGGGATCGCAGCGTCACCACGCTGCTGCTGCCCAGCGAATACTGATCCCCATCCAGCGGTCTCGCGCCGCTTCTTTCTTTCCCCCCAGGGGCATGTCGCCGCCCCGTGAGGGAGGTGCATGCCCCATTTGCTTTGGAGCATCACCATGTCCCTCGATCTCGAAACCATTCCCGAAACCGCTGTGCAGGGCGACCTGCTCGAAGCGGCCGCTTCACCCCTCACGCTCAGCCTGCAGGACTTCTTATCGGAGTTCGGCGACGAGTTGCTCGATTCGCTCAACCGCGCCAATCCTCCGGTCTACACCGGCCAGGTGCGGGTGCATCGGCAACTGATCCTCGCCGCGCTCAAGCGCAAGCTGTTCCCGGCGCAAGCCGATGTGGTCCATGCCGTCACCGAGCTGTTGGTCGATCGCGGCGAACGCGCCGCGATCGTCAATGGCGAGATGGGCTGCGGCAAGACGACGGTGGGTATTGCCACCGCCGCCGTGCTCAACGCCGAAGGCTACCGCCGCACCCTGGTGCTCTCGCCACCCCACCTGGTCTACAAGTGGCGGCGCGAAATCCAGGAGACGGTGGCCGGCGCCAAGGTCTGGGTGCTCAATGGCCCGGACACGCTGGTCAAGCTGCTGAAACTGCGCGAGCAGTTGGGCGTGCCGGCCCAGGGCCAGGAGTTCTTCGTCCTGGGCCGCGTGCGGATGCGGATGGGGTTCCACTGGAAGCCTGTCTTCGTTCGGCGGCGCATGCCTCACGGCGACGTGGGGGCCTGCCCGGATTGCGGGCATGTCATCACCGACCTCGACGGCGAGCCGATCAACCCGGTCGAGCTGGAAGCCGAGGAGTCCCGACGCAAGTGCAGCCACTGCCGTGCACCGCTGTGGTCGTTGATCCGTCCGAGAGGCCTGTCCGCCAGCGACCAGTCCTCGACCGTGCTCAAGGCACTGAAGCGTATTCCAACCATCGGGGAAGTCACCGCGCAGAAGCTGATGCAAAAGTTCGGTGACGCCTTCCTCGCGTCGATGCTCGGGGACAACATCCACGAGTTCATCAACCTGATGGATGGCAACGGCGAGCTGGTCTTCTCGGACCGGCAAGCCCATCGGATGGAACGTGCGATGGCCAACATGGAGTTCGGCTTCGGCGAGGGCGGCTACCAGCCGTCCGAGTTCATCAAGAGGCAGCTTCCCCAAGGCACGTTCGACCTGCTCATCGCCGACGAGGCACACGAGTACAAGAACGGCGGCTCCGCACAGGGCCAGGCCATGGGGGTGTTGGCGGCCAAGGCGCGCAAGACGCTGCTGCTCACCGGCACACTGATGGGCGGCTACGGCGACGACCTGTTCCACCTGCTGTTCCGAGCCCTGCCGGGGCGGATGATCGAAGACGGCTACCGGCCGACGAAGAGCGGCAACATGACGTCGGCCGCGATGGCGTTCATGCGCGATCACGGTGTCTTGAAGGACATCTATTCCGAGAGCACTGGCACGGCGCACAAGACGGCCAAGGGCACCAAGGTATCGGTGCGCACGGTCAAGGCGCCGGGTTTCGGTCCGAAGGGCGTGCTGCGTTGCGTCCTGCCGTTCACGGTCTTCCTCAAGTTGAAGGACATCGGTGGCAACGTGCTGCCGCCCTATGACGAGGAGTTCCGCGAAGTCGCGATGGACACGGCGCAGGCCGCGGCCTACCGCGATCTGGCGGGTCGGCTGACCCAGGAGCTGAAGCAGGCCCTGGCGAAGCGCGACACGACGCTGCTCGGTGTAGTCCTCAACGTGCTGCTGGCCTGGCCGGACTGCTGCTTCCGGTCGGAAACCGTGGTGCATCCGCGCACGCGCAACACCTTGGCGTTCGTTCCGGCTCAGTTCAACGAGCTGGAGGTGATGCCCAAGGAACGCGAGCTGATCGAGATCTGCAAGCAGGAGAAGGCAGAAGGGCGCAAGACCCTGGTCTATTCGGTCTACACCGGCACGCGCGACACCACGTCGCGTTTGAAGGTGCTGCTGGAGCAGGAAGGCTTCAAGGTGGCGGTACTGCGCGCGAGCGTGGATGCCTCCCGCCGCGAAGACTGGATCGCCGAGCAGTTGGACCGCGGCATCGACGTGCTCATCACCAATCCCGAGCTGGTGAAAACCGGCCTGGACTTGCTGGAGTTCCCGACCATCGTGTTCCTCCAGTCCGGCTACAACGTGTATTCGTTGCAGCAGGCCGCCCGGCGCTCATGGCGCATCGGCCAGAAGCAGCCGGTGCGCGTGATCTACCTCGGCTACGCCAACTCCTCGCAGATGACCTGCCTGGGGTTGATGGCCCGGAAGATCATGGTGTCGCAGAGCACGTCGGGCGACGTGCCCGAGTCCGGACTCGATGTCCTGAACCAGGACGGCGACTCGGTGGAGGTGGCACTGGCACGGCAGCTTGTCACGGTCTGATCCATGTGCTCATGCCGGCGGCCCCTCGGGGTCGCCGGCTTCTTTCCACGGCCCTTCGGGGCCGTTTTTCTTGGGCGTATGACAGTCCATGGCGCCGCCCGCCATGTATTCGGGCGGGCGTCAGTGCGTTTTGTTTGCTGCCCGCAGGCCAAGCGGCGGCGATGGTGAGCGCTCCGTGTTCCAGGGAAGCGCCCTCCATGCAACCATCCATCCGCGCTGTTCACCGCCTGGCCCTCGCCGCTGGCTTGCTGGCCGGCAGCCTGTTGGCCGCCGGCTGCGCCACGACCGCCGCGCCGTCTGCGCCAGCGGTGCCGTCCGCATCGCCGACCGCCGTCGCGCCGGAGCCGGGTTTCGTTCCGGTGGCCCGCTACGGCCGCTACACCCTGGTCGAGCTGGTGCCGGAGCCCGCGCAGCGTGATCTCTTGCAGCAGGCGGTGGAGGTCTCGATTCCGCCCATGCTCGATGCCAGCGTGGGCGATGCCATGCGCCACGTGTTGCTGCGTTCCGGCTATCGGCTCTGCAATGCGGCCGAGGCCGCTACGCTCTACGCGCTGCCGCTGCCTGCCGCACATCTGCGCCTGGGCCCGCTGATGCTGCGCGATGCCTTGCTGACCCTTGCCGGCCCCGCCTGGGAGCTGTCGGTCGATGACTTGACCCGCCAGGTCTGCTTCAGCCGGCACGGTGCTCCTACCTTCCTTTCCGCTGACCCGCCCGGCACCGCCACGCCCGTGCCGGACGCCGACCGGCCCGAGGAGATGCAGCCATGACCTTTCCCCAAGCGCCATCCGAGCGCCATTCCCGCACGCGCTGGCTCAAGATCGCGGCGGCCTTCTGGCTGCTGCTCATCAGTGCCGTGGCAGTCATCAACAACGTCGGCCTGTCGCGGCTCGCCGAACAGACCCAGGGCAGCGCACAGGATGCGCAGGTCAAGGCGCTGGGCCTGCGCGTGGCCGATCTCGAACAACAGGCCGATGCGGACAAGCGCCGGCCGGCGCCGATCGGCCAGGCCGAATTCGCCACCGCGCGGCAGGCGCTGGACGAACGGATGACGCGCCTCGAAGAGGCCGAGGAGGCGAGGGCCTTGGCCATCGACCTGCAGACGCTGCAGGCGCGCGTGAACGCAATCGAAACCCGCCTGGAGAAGGCCCGGCAGGTGGCCTCCGCCGCTCGTCCGCGCGCTCCGGTTGCGACGAAACCCAAGGTGCCGGAGCCGCCGTTCCGGGTGCTCGGCGTGGAGCTGCGGGGAGGCGAGCGCTTTCTGTCGATCACCTCCACCGCCGCGGCCTCGCTCGCGGGCGCCCGGCTGCTGCGCGAGGGCGATGCCGAGGGCGACTGGCAATTGCAGTCCATCGAGGCGCAGGCGGGCGTGTTTCAGGTGAACGGCCAGACGCAGCGCATCGCGGTGCCGTAGGAGGTCGCCATGATCCTGCGTTCGTTGCTCGCTGCCGTCGTCCTGTTCGCCGCTTTCGGCGCATCCGCCCAGCCGGCCCCGGTGACGAACTCCCGCATGGTGCCCACCCAGGTGCAGCCGGGCGCGGATGCCGCGCTCGACGAGAGGCAGGCGCGGGAGTGGGGGCTTCACCCCGAGGAGTGGGCGCGTTACCGGCAACTGATGCAGGGGCCGCTCGGAGTCTATTCGCCCCAGCTCGATCCGCTCACCGCGCTGGGCATCGAGGCCCGCAGCGAGGAGGAGCGCAGGCGCTACGCGGAGTTGCAGGTGCAGGCCGAGGCCCGGCGCGTCGGCAAGACGCTGGCCTACCAGCGGGCCTACGACGCGGCCTGGCAGCGCCTGTTTCCTGGCCAGCCGCGCGTGAGCCTGCCCGGCGCCAAGGCGCAGGGTGCCGGCAACACCGGCTCCGGGCGCCTGGCGATCTTCGTCAAGGCCGACTGCGCACCGTGCGCGCAGCGCGTGCAGCAGTTGCAAGCGGCCGGCACAGCCTTCGATCTCTACATGGTCGGCAGCCGTCAGGACGACGCGCGCATCCGGCAGTGGGCCACCCAGGCGGGCATCGACCCGGCCAGGGTGCGCGCCCGCACCATCACGCTCAACCACGATGCGGGGCGCTGGCTGTCGCTGGGCCTGCCCGGCGATCTGCCGGCCGTGGTGCGCGAGGTGAACGGCCAATGGCAGCGGCAATAGGTACTCCGGGCCGGAAGCGTCGGCCATCCCGCGTCGCTATCCGCTGCACCAGCGCCGCGCTGCTGCTCGCCACCGGCGGCTGGGCGTTGGCCGCCCTGGCGCGGGAAGTGCCGCCGCCGGCCTATCAAATGGCGGCGCATCGTGCAGACGTGCCGGCGGCGGTGCTGTACGCGGTGGCCTTGCAGGAGAGCGGCGCCATGCTGCGCGGGCGCCTGATCCCGTGGCCGTGGACGCTCAACGTCGCCGGCTCGCCACAGCGCTATGCCACCCGCGCCGAGGCCTGCGCGGGGCTGCACCGTGCGCTCGCCCACACGCAGGCCAATCGCATCGACGCCGGCCTCGGCCAGGTCAATCTCGGCTACCACACGCATCGCTACACGCAGCCCTGCGAGCTGCTGGACCCGTACCGCAACCTCGCCATCGCTGCGGAAATCCTGCGCGAACAGCACACGCCGGGCGAGGACTGGCTGCTTGCCATCGGCCGCTACCACCGGCCCGCCGGCGGGGCACCCGCGGCGCGCTACCGGCGCAGTGTGCATCGGCACCTGACCCGCGTGCTCGACTCCGGCGTTCCCGTTCCAACCCTCCAGGCCACCACGCCATGAACCACATCGTCCTCATCGCCGCCATCGGGCTGCTGTCCACGACCACCGTCTTCGACCAGACCGCCTCCGCGCCGCTGATCGTCGTCGAAGACCGCGGCGGTGACTCCGCGCTGCCGTACTACCAGTCGCTGAATCCCCAGCCGGATCAGGCCGCGCCGCCGGCCCCGATGCCGGCCCCTCGCGTGGGCAACGCGGCCGACGCCGAAGCCGCCATGCTGCCGGTGCGCTCGACGCAACTGTCGCCGGGCGAGGTGCAGCGCCGCGTCATCCGGGCGCCGGGCCTGACGGCGCTGTTCCTGATCGGCGACGACGAGCGTTCGCGCGCCTGGCTGCGGCAGCGGCAGGCGGTGCTGCGCGAGCTGCAGGCCGTGGGCCTGGTGGTCAACGTGGAGTCGATGGCCGCGCTGACGGCGCTGCGTAGGCTGGCTCCCGGCCTGACCCTCTCGCCGGCCTCCGGCGACGACCTGGCCCAGCGCCTGGGCCTGCGCCACTACCCGGTGCTCGTCACGTCCACCGGCGTCGAGCAGTAGGTGCGCAGATGGCCCAACCGCATGCGGTCGAGGTTCTGCTGCGGCCAGCGGTGGAGCTTCATACCGTGGCGGTCTGCACCAGCGCCGCGATTCTGTGCCTGGTGGCACCGTGGTCGCTCGCGCTGAACCCGCTGCTCGGCCTGGGCTCGGCGCTGGCCTTCCTGACCTTCGGCGCGATTCGTCTGCACGATGCCTGGGCGATCCTGCGCTATCGCCGCAACATCCGCCGCCTGCCGCGCTACGTGATGACCAGCCGCGACGTGCCGGTGAGCCAGCAACGGCTGTTCGTCGGCCGTGGCTTTCGCTGGGAGCAGCGACACACGCACCGGCTGATGCAGACCTACCGGCCGGAGTTCCGCCGCTACGTCGAGCCGACGGCGATCTACCGGGCCGCCCGGCGGCTGGAGGAGCGGCTTGAGTTCGCGCCGTTTCCCGTCTCGAAGCTGGCGCGCGTGCTGGCCTGGGACAGCCCGCTCAACCCGGCGCGGCCGCTGCCGCCGGTCGGCGGAATGCCGCGCCTGCACGGCATCGAGCCGCACGAGGTCGACGTCACCCTGCCGCTGGGCGAGCGCGTCGGCCACACCCTGGTGCTGGGCACCACGCGCGTGGGCAAGACGCGGCTGGCCGAGCTGTTCATCACCCAGGACATCCGCCGCAAGGTCCGCGGCGAGCACGAGGTGGTGATCGTCTTCGACCCCAAGGGCGATGCGGACCTGTTGAAGCGCATGTACGTCGAGGCCAAGCGCGCCGGGCGCGAAGGCGAGTTCTACGTGTTCCATCTGGGCTGGCCGGACATCTCGGCGCGCTACAACGCCGTGGGCCGGTTCGGGCGGATCTCCGAGGTGGCCACGCGCATCGCCGGACAGCTCTCGGGCGAAGGCAACAGCGCCGCGTTCCGCGAGTTCGCCTGGCGCTTCGTCAACATCATCGCGCGTGCCTTGGTGGAGCTGGGGCAGCGCCCCGACTACCTGCTGATCCAGCGCCACGTCATCAACATCGACGCGCTGTTCATCGAGTACGCCCAGCACTACTTCGCCAAGAACGAGCCGAAGGCCTGGGAGGTCATCGTCCAGCTCGAAGCGAAGCTGAACGACAAGAACATCCCGCGCAACATGATCGGGCGCGAGAAGCGCGTGGTGGCGCTCGAACAGTACCTGTCCCAGGTGCGCGTCTATGACCCGGTGCTCGACGGCCTGCGCAGCGCCGTGCGCTACGACCGGACGTACTTCGACAAGATCGTCGCTTCGCTGCTGCCGCTCTTGGAGAAGCTCACCACCGGCAAGATCGCGCAACTGCTCGCACCGAACTATTCCGACCTGTCCGACCCGCGGCCGATCTTCGACTGGATGCAGGTCATCCGCAAACGCGCGGTGGTCTATGTGGGGCTGGATGCACTGTCCGACGCCGAAGTCGCGGCGGCGGTGGGCAACTCGATGTTCAGCGACCTGGTCTCGGTTGCCGGCCACATCTACAAGTTTGGCATCGACGACGGGCTGCCCGGCGCCGCGGTGGGCGCCAAGATTCCGATCAACGTCCACGCCGACGAATTCAATGAACTCATGGGCGACGAGTTCATTCCGATGGTCAACAAGGGCGGCGGTGCCGGCGTGCAGGTGACGGCCTACACGCAGACCTTGAGCGACATCGAGGCGCGCATCGGCAATCGTGCCAAGGCCGGCCAGGTGGTCGGCAACTTCAACAACCTGTTCATGCTGCGCGTGCGCGAGACCGCCACCGCCGAACTGTTGACGCGACAACTGCCCAAGGTCGAGGTGTACGCCACGGCACTGATGAGCGGCGCCACCGACAGCTCCGACCCGCACGGCAATACCGCGTTCACGTCCAACACCCAGGACCGCATCAGCAGCAACAGCGTGCCGCTGATCGAGCCGGCGCATGTGGTGGCGCTGCCCAAGGGGCAGTGCTTCGCGCTGATCGAGGGCGGCAACCTCTGGAAGGTCCGCATGCCGCTACCGGCACCGGACCCCGACGAAGCCATGCCGAAGGATCTGCAGGAGCTGGCCGGCTACATGCGGCAGCACTACGTCGAGGCAGGAGACTGGTGGGAGAACCAAGGCATCCCCGGCCTGCAGGACAAGGCGCTGCCCGACGACCTGCTGGACGACTTCAAGCAGATGGCCGCGGCCGAAGAGGCCGAAGCATGAGCGATCCGGCCGTCGCGGCCCAGCGCCAGCAGCAACGACAGCAAGGCCTGATCGCCGGCCTGGTCACGCTGCCGTTCCGCTTCTTCGGCGCGCTGTGCGGCGCGCTGCTGCTGTGCATCCTGATCGAATGCGTCGGCATGCACTTCTGCTGGCCCGAGCAGGGCTGGCGCCACGCGCAGGGCATGCTGCACTACGAGCTGGATCAGCTCTCCACGCATTTCACGCGCAGCGCGCTGGTGCAGGAGCCGGGGCGCACCGCGCACCGGCTGGTCGAGCAGGGCTACGACTGGCTGTTCGTGAAAAGCGGTCTGCTGGATTGGATACGCGACGCCTCGGCGCAGGCCAGCGCCGGCAGCCATCGCCCGACCAAGGATTTCCGCTACTACATCGGCTTGGTCTACGTGAACGTGGAGAGCTACCTGATCGCGGCGGCCTACACGACGCTGGTCTTCCTCGTGCGGCTGCTGGTGCTGTGCCTGACCCTGCCGCTGTTCCTGATGGCCGCCTTCGTCGGGCTGGTGGACGGCCTGGTGCGCCGGGACATCCGCCGCTTCGGCGCGGGACGCGAGTCGGGGTTCATCTATCACCGAGCCAGGGCCAGCCTGATCCCGCTGGCCGTACTGCCGTGGGTGACTTACCTGGCACTGCCGGTCAGCGTGAACCCGCTGCTGATCCTGCTGCCCAGCGCCGCATTGCTCGGCGTGGCGGTGTGCATTGCGGCGGCGACGTTCAAGAAGTATCTGTAGCTGCAGCCCTGCGCCAGGTCAGATGAACGATGCCATAGTTTCGGTTCTCTGCTTCGTCAAGTACGCCAGCATTGGCGAGAACGAATACGTTTCAAGCAATCCTCTTCTGCCTGTCTCGCAGAGACGCGGTCCAGTCCTTCAAAGCCTGGATGTCCTGAAAGAGATCAGTGGGTGGTGGCGGCGCAGCATTCCTACCGCTGGATGGATCGTGTGCGTCAACAACGTCGCAGCACTTCTTGAATCCGGCGGCGAAAGCATCGCAGTCAGCCTCGGTGAGCGCACTGACCTTCTTCAGGTCCTTGGCGTTGATGTAGTCCCTGTGGCGTTGAATAACGCGGACGAAAGCGATGTCCTCCAGGCCGCGCTCCCATGTGGCGCGCAGCGAGTTGTAGAGCTTTGCCACCTCGACCGCGTACTCGTCTTCCTGGTTGTTGTCATGCAGCAGCTTTGCCGCACGTGCCGCCTTCTCCAGCTTGTCGATGCGATCTTCGACGCTCTGGGCCTTCCAGGGCAGGCCGTCGGCCACCATACCGGCTCCCGCGGCGCCACGACTGAGCGTCGTGAGCCGCACTGCCCGCCCGGTCTTCGTCGCGTGGTCGTTCAGATCGTTCACGAACACCAGATCATGCGTGAAGACGATGACCTGGCGGTTCTCCGCTTCTTCCACTAGACGCTTGGCCACCTGCCCTCGCCAGCGATGGTCCAACGAGGACACCGGGTCATCGAAGACCAGAGCAGAGCGGTGCATTGCGGTGGCAAGCTCGGTCATGAAGGCGGCCAGCGCCACGCAGGTCTTTTCCCCTTCGCTCAGGATTTCGTGGACCTTGGCATCCGGCTTGGCGAAGAGGCGCACCTGATACTGCGGTGAGCCGTACTTGCCGCCGGAGCGCACGATTTCGACGCGAACCTTCGAGGCCGCAAGCCTGACAATCTCTTCCTGAAATCTGTCGCGCAGCCGAGGCGTAATCACGGTGTCGGCAATGTCGTTGCCCATCTTGGTGATGGTGTTCGTCGCCGTGTCGCCCGCACACTCGGTCAGAAACTGGATTGTCTTCAGCCGCTGTATTTCGTCAGTGACGACCGGCAGCATGCCGGCGAGCAGCGCCCGGTCGCTCAGCTCGGCGAAATCGGCTTCGAGCTTCTTGCGTTCATCCGCGTCAGCGGACTTGCGCAGCTCGGCGGCGTAGTTGCGGATCGTGGTCTGAAGCTGGCCGAGATCAGGCAGCGGCGACAGTGGAACGGGCGGAAGCTGTACCTCGCCGTTTCCGCCCAGGGCTTTGAGCAGAACGTGGCGCCGCAGCCGGGCTGCGGCGATGAAGCGGCGCGTCTGCTGCTGCGGCACCTCATTCTGGAGGCCCAGCTCGTCAAGACTAGCCTTCACCGCCCGTGTGCCGATTGCCCCGGCAGCTATGGTCTGCCGTGCGGTCTGAGCTGCCTTCTCTGCCTCGCGTGCCAGCTGTTCTGTGTCCTTCTGGATGAAATCCTCGAAGCGTGCCATCCGTGCACGTGCCTCAGCTTCCAATGGCTGCTGGCAAAGCATGCAATGCGCGTCTTCGGCCGACGGCGGGAACGGCTGTCCGGGGTAGGCGATCTCCGTCGAGTAGCGTCGGGCGGAATCCCAAAGCGCCCGCCACGTCTCGCCGCCGACGCCGGCAAGGGGTTCGCCCGTGAAGGCCTTCTCCGCGGCAAGACGTGCAGCGTCCCGTTTCGACCGTGCGTCCCTCGCGAGGGCAGCGGCTGCCAGCAGCTCCTCATCGGTGGTTTTGGCTGCAAAGCTGTTCACTGCGGCAATCAGCCGCATGACGTTGTCTGCTTTGACGGTCTGTTCCGCCGCTGCCTTGGTCGGATTCTTCGACAGGTCTTCCCGCAGGCGCTCGAGACGGGCGCTTTCGTCTGCCGAGAGCGCCGCCAGGGCTTCGATCTTCTTTGCGTCTGTGTTGGCGTTCAGCGCGGCAAGCGCCTTCCCCACGGCCGTGGTGGCCTTCCAGTTCGGTGCCGCAAAGATCGGATTGCGGGCCTTCTCAAGCTGCTTCTGCTCAGCTGCGAGGGCATCCTTCACCGCCTGGCAGGCTGCAGCAAGCTCATCCGGTACGTCCAGGCCAAAGGGGCGGAATGCAACTTCGTTCTTCTCGCGGATATGCACGGAGGCGCAGTCGCTATCGAACACGCTCACCGCTGACAGCGTTGCATGCGGATTTGCGCCGTTCTGCCACTGTTCGACCGGCTGCGGCACACCGCCGACCCCGTACGCGATGCTCGCGCCGACGCGCTTCGGGGGCTGATCGGCATACACATTGGGTTCGATCTTTCCGGCATGCCTTGCACGACATGCGCGCTTCAGGATTCGTGCGTAGCCGGACTTGCCCGCACCGTTGTCGCCGTAGATGATCGTGATTCCATTCGGCTCGAAGCCGAGGGTCTGGCCGGCGGCAAGGTTGTTCACGCCGGTCACGTCGGCGATCGACAGAAGCGATACCGCGGCGGTCTGACCGGGGTTGGCCGGAAGGTGGGCCTTCTCCAGCGGTACCGCTTTCAGCGCGCCTGCGGGGGCACCTTTGCCCTGTTTGCAAAGGTCCATGAGTTCGCCGATATCGGCCTCCGTCAGACGGCCGTTTGCGATGATGCGGCGCAGGGCGTCACGCTGCCAGAGAGGACGATCCTTTGACCAGTCCAGAATCGTCTCTAAGACGGTCTTCTGCTGTGCGGCGGGCTTCTGCATTTCTTGTTCCTCTTCCCTGCCGGTTCATCATGCCCGTGAAGCGGCGATTTCGCGCCGCCTGGGTGCCTTGCCGGTATCGCTCTTGCTCACCGAAGTCGATCGAGGGCAACTCAATTACGCCTTGACCTCAAAGCGCAGGTAATCCGTGATCCGTTTCGACTCGCTGACTTCGTCATGGGGCACCAGCAGGTACTTCCAGAGCTTGGTGCCTACGTTCGCCGCATGATCGGAAGCGTGCTTGCACCAGCGCATGGCGGCAGCGGCCTTGGCCTGAACTTCCTGGGTGTTGATGTCGGCGCGTGCCTTGGTCTCCACCATGAAGATGGTCGCTTCTCCGAACACGCGGTCATCGATGAAGCTGACCAGCCCATAGAGTTCGAGCAATGAGTTCTGCAACGGCGTCGCGGTCAGGAGCACCTTGGAGTGAACGCGCGACAGCGCCTCCTTGAGGGTCTTGGCGATGACGTTGCTGGTCTTGTAGACGTTACGGAGGCGATGGGCTTCGTCGAGGACGACCAAGTCCCAGTCGATGCCCTTGACATCGTCAGCCTTAGCCTTCGCGAACTGATAGGAACAGATGATCGGACCGGACGCGAACAGGAACGGGTTCTGCCGCTCCTGTTTTCGGATTGCGTTGTAGCTTTGGGCTTCGAGGATCAGCCCTTGTAGGCCGAACTTGTCCTGCAGCTCCTGGTGCCACTGCTTGCGCAGGTTCGCCGGAACGATGATGAGGACCTTCCGCCGCCGTTCGGCCCAGCGTTGGAAAAGGACCAAGCCGGCTTCGATGGTCTTGCCCAGACCGACCTCGTCGGCGAGGATCACGCCGCGTGAAAGGGGGTTGCGGCAAGCGAAGAGCGCGGCCTCGACTTGATGGGGATTCAGATCGACTTGCGAATCGACCAAGGTCGAAGCCAGCGACTCCACGGAGTCGCCTGCTGCACGCCTGGTCAGCAGCCAAGCAAAGTACTGGCTCTGGTGCGGCGTCAGAAGCTGCGGTGTTGTCAACGGCAATCCTCCCCTTGTTTCTCCCCGAGCGCGTTACGGGGGCTCGCCAGGCCCTGGCTCATTCCGCCCCCGCCGGCTTCTTGCTGATGCTGTCGGCGATCCAGCGATCCAGCTCTGAGCGGCGAAAGCGCCAAGTACCTCCAAGCTTGAACGCCGGGATCTCACCTTTCTGGGCAAGGCGATAGACCGTCCGTTTTCCGGCTTTGAGGTAGGCCGCGACCTCCTCAAGCGTGAGGATCTCGCTCTCGACTTCACTCATCTGAAAACCATCTGGTTTGGTCTTTCGTGACTTTGGATTGCCAAGTTTGCTTAATTCTACCAAAAGGTGGTAGGCGCTAGCCAACAAGAAATCCACCAGGCATTGCGCGAATGCCGGCCAGCGCGACCAACAAATCCGGTCGTGCCGTAGTTCCCATTCCCTGCGGCGCAAAGCGAGAGCGCGCCACAGCATCTGGCCATCCGCTTCAACGGGGAATGGCACGATGGGACAGACCAACCGCCGCACATCCGCATGGCCTGCGCTTGCCGTGGTGTTGGCTGTGTCGTTCTTGGCGCTGCAGCCTGCCGTCGCTGCCGACAGCCTCGCCTCGGAGCGTGAGCAGCTCGCGGCGCTCACCCGCCAACTCGACCTGATCGACCGCCTCGCCGAGCACGCCGCCAGTACCGCTCCGCAGGAACGTGCCCGCTACCACTTCGACTACGCCCGGCTGCGTGCCGACCTGAAGCGCGTTCGCGCCGGCCTGCAGGACTACCTCGTGCCCCAGCGCGCCCAGCCGCGCGATCCGGTCCCGCTGGCCGGCGATTACGTCCGCCGCGACCGCGCCGACGACGAGGAGCCATCGCCATGACGCCCTCTGCCGATCAGGTCGCCGCCTTCCAGGCCAACGGCGGCTTTGCGCCTTCGGCCGTCTCTGCCGTGGTGCTGGCTTTCGTGTTCGCCGTGTTGCTGCTGTGGGGCGTGTGGGCCATGCGCACTGCCTACGTCGGCTGGGCCGAGCACCGCATCAGTGAACGTCAGTTCCTCGCTGTCGTCGTGCGCTTCGTGGCGATGTACCTGGTGCTGACCTTCTTCCTCCTCTCCTGACCGTCACGAAAGGCCATACGCCATGAACACGCCATCGACACCCCATCGCATTCCGTCCCGCATCGCCGCACCGCTGCTGCCGCTGGCGCTCGCGGGCCTGCCGCTGTCGGCCTTCGCGCAGGGCCTGCCGACCATGGAAGACCCATCGCGCGGCCAGGGCAGCGGCATCCTGCAGACCTTGCAGAACTACGGCTACGACATCGTGCTGCTGATCGCGCTGCTCGTGGTCGCCTCGATGTTCGTCGGTGTCTGCTATCACGCCTACACGCGCTACTCGGAGATCCACACCGGCCGCGCCACCTGGGGCCAGTTCGGCCTGACGGTCGCCGTGGGCGCGATCCTGCTGGTGGTCGGCATCTGGCTGCTCACCAAGGCAACCGGCGTGCTGTGAGGGCGGCAAGCGATGGACGTCCCTTCGGAGACCCCGCGCGACACACTGGTGACCTTCCTGCCGCACCGGCTGAACCGCCAGCCGGTGGTCGTGCGCGGGCTGACCGCCGATGAGTTGTGGATCTGCGCCGGCCTGTCGGCCGCAGCCGGGTTCGTGCTCGGCCTGCCGCTGGCCTGGCTCACGCACAGCATCGCCATGGTGCCCACGCTGATCGTCGCCGGCATCGCGTTGGGCGTCTTTGTCGGCGGCGGCTTCCTGCGCGCGCAGAAGCGCGGCCGGCCCGACACCTGGCTGTACCGGCAGCTCCAGTGGCGGTTGGCCCTGCGGCACCCGGCGCTGGCGGCGTACCTGAGCGGGCAGCGCCTCATCACCCGCTCGGGCTACTGGACTACCCGGCGCAACACCGATCGAGGTGCGCCATGAGCCGTTTCAAGAACGAGGTTGCGCACCTGCAGGCGCACGTGAAGATGCTGCGTCTGGGGGCCGGCGCGTTGTTCGTGGTGGCGCTGCTGCTCGGCTTCGGTTGGTGGAGTGCGCCGAAGAGTCTGACCATCCATGTGCCGCCGGACCTGCGCTCGGGCAGCACGCGCAAGTGGTGGGACGTGCCGCCCGAGAGCGTGTATGCCTTCTCGTTCTACATCTGGCAGCAGGTACAGCGCTGGCCCACGAACGGCGAAGAAGACTACCCGCGCAACCTGCGCGCGCTGTCGGCCTACCTGACGCCGAGCTGCCGGGCCTTTCTGCAACAGGACTACGAGTACCGGCGCGCCAGTGGCGAGCTGCGTCAGCGCGTGCGCGGCATCTATGAGATTCCCGGCCGCGGCTACGGCGATGATCCGGCCACGCGCGTCAAGGTGGTTTCCGACCGCGATTGGATCGTCACGCTCGACGTGAGCGCGGACGAATACTACGGCTCCGAGCAGGTCAAGCGCGCTCTGGTGCGCTACCCCATCAAGGTCGTCCGGCTGGACATCGACCCCGAGCGCAACCCCTTCGGCCTGGCGCTGGACTGCTACGCCAGCGCACCCCAGCGCATCGAACCGCCGCCGACGCCGACGCCGACCCAGGCCGGCGCGCCCGCCAACGCCTCCGGCCACCTGCAGGGAGACTCCCCATGAAGCCCGTTGCCTTGTCGGCCCTGGCCGGCGTCCTGCTGATCCTCGGTTTCGTGCCGGCCAGCCAGGCCGTGGAAATCCTGCGCTGGGAGCGCCTGCCCCTGCCGGTGCCGCTGGTGGTCGGCCAGGAGCGCGTGGTCTTCATCGACCGCAATGTGCGCGTCGGCGTGCCGGCCAGCGTCGGCGACCACCTGCGTGTGCAGAGTGCGGGCGGCGCGATCTACCTGCGGGCGAGCGAGCCGATTCCGCCCACGCGGCTGCAACTGCAGGACATGGAATCCGGCGCGCTGATCCTGCTCGACATCGCCGCCGAGCCGGCGAAGGACGGCCAGGCGCCGCTGGAGCCGGTGCACATCGTGGAAGCGGAAGCCCCGGCGAAGCGCTACGGCGGCGGTGCAGCAAGCGGCGCGGACGAGCAGGCCGACGCGCCCGTAGACAAGCCTGCTCCCCGGCGCGAAACGTCGGTACCGGTCGTGCTGACGCGCCATGCCGCGCAGAACCTGTACGCACCGCTGCGCACCGTCGAGCCGGTCGCCGGCATCGGGCGCGTAAACCTGCGCCGCGACCTCGCGCTGGACACCTTGCTGCCGACGCTGCCGGTGCACGCGCGGGCACTGGCCGCGTGGCGCCTGGAAGACCTGTGGGTGACGGCCGTGCGACTCACCAACACCGCCGCGCGCTGGCTCGACCTCGACCCGCGCGCCCTGCAGGGGAACTTCGTGGCGGCGACCTTCCAGCATCCGAACCTGGGCCCGGCCGGCAACCCGTCCGACACCACGGTGCTCTACCTGGTCACGCGCGGCCACGGCCTGGCCGAGTCACTGCTGCCGGCGCTGAGCCAGATCGACGCCACCGTGAACCTGCCGCCGGCCGCCGCGGCCGGCTCGACCGGAGGAGCGCGCGATGAAGAGTAATCCGCTGCTCAAGTGGCTGCTGATCCCGATGGCGCTGCTGCTGGTGTTCGTCGGCATCAAACTGTTCTCCGGCGCCCCCGGCGGCCAACCCGCCCCCAAGGGCGCGGCCAGTACGCTCACACCCGAGGAGATGAAAGCCCTGGGGATCGCAGGCGACACGCCACGCGATACCGTCGCCACGCTGGTGGCCCAGGTGAAGCAGTTGCGCACCGAGCTGCAGAGCGCGCTCGGCGACAACAAGCAGCACAAGGCCGAGAACGAGCGCCTGCGTGCAAGGGAAAGCGCGATCGACCAACGCATCCAGAGCGCGCTGGAAGGCGAACGCAACCGCCTGGAGCAGGAGCGCAACCAGGTGGCCAGCGACAGGCAGCAGACCCAGGGGCTGCTGCAGGATCTGCAGCGGCAACTGGACGGCCTTGCCAGCAAGGGTGGCCCTTCCGACCTGCCCGTCGGACTGGGGCTGGAAGAGGGTGACGGCAAGCGCTTGAACCGCGGCGTCGGTGGCACGCAGTGGGTCGAGCCCGACGATGCCAAGGTCGACGCCAAGAACGGCAGCAAGGAGCCGAGCTTTCCCCTGAGCTTCGGGCCGGCCCAGAAAAGCCTGTCGGCCGCAGTGGAATCCGTCGCCGACGTCGGCAGCCGCGCCGTGGGCGCATCCACGAAGGCTGTCTACTCGGTGCCGTCGAACTCGACGCTCATGGGGTCGATTGCCATGACGGCGCTGATCGGGCGCGTGCCGATCGATGGAACCGTCAACGACCCGTACCCGTTCAAGGTGCTGATCGGCCCGGACAACCTCACGGCCAACGGCATCGACATCCCCGACGTGGCCGGCGCCGTGGTCAGCGGCACGGCCTCGGGCGACTGGACGCTCTCGTGCGTGCGCGGGCAAATCCGCTCGGTCACGTTCGTGTTCCAGGACGGCACCATCCACACGGTGCCGGAGGACAGCAGCAAGGGCGGTAACAGCGGCGGCAACTCGGGTCACAACGGCGCAAGCATCCAAGGCGGCCTGGGCTGGATCAGCGACCCCTACGGCATTCCCTGCGTCAGCGGCGAGCGGCGCAGCAACGCCCAGCAGTACCTGGGCAGCCAGGCGCTCATCACCGCGGCCGGCGCCGGCGCGGCCTCGCTCATCAACTCCGACAACGGCAGCGTGGCCGTGGTCGCCAATAGCAACGGCTCGCTGGGCACCGTCGGCATCAGCGGCAATGAAGTGATGGGCCGCATCCTCGCGGGCGGTGTGCGCGACATGGCCGATTGGGTCAACAAGCTCTACGGCCAGGCCTTCGCGGCGGTCTACGTGCAGCCCGGCGCCAGGGTGGCCGTGCATCTGGAGCAACCGCTCGACATCGACTACGACGCCAAGGGGCGTCGGGTCCACCACCGCACCGGAGAAGCCCATGCCTCGGATCTGGATTGACGCGGCCGCCGTGCTGCTGGCGGCCACCCTGCTCGGCGGCTGCGCCACCAGCAAGGAGAAGCTGCTGCCGCACGGCGACAGCACCATGCTCGACATCTGGCATCAGGAGACCGGCGGCAGCGCGGGCGGCGGCCAAGCCGCCCGGCAACTGCTCGATGCGCGCCAGGGCCTGCGCCGGCCACTGACCGAGGCGGATGTGCAGGCAGCGCCGGACATGCAGGCGCGCTACACCCGTACCGCGCAGAACGAGATTCACCGCCAGTTCCACCGCCTGCCGAACCCCGACCTGGTGATGTACGTGTTCCCGCACCTGGCGGGCACCGACCTGGTGCCGGTGCCCGGCTACAGCACGGTGTTCCCGCTCTACCAGCGCGTGCAGTACGCGATGCCGGGCGAGCGCGTGGAGGACTACTGATGGCCTGGTCGCTGCCGTGGTCACGCAAGGGCGACGCATCGCCTGCTGACGCCGTAGATGCGACCGATGATGCCTGGGCACGGCACGTAACGGCGCTGGCAGCACAGGGTATCGCCGAGCCGGGCAGCGCGCTCGACCGGGGCCGGCGCAGGCCGGCCACCCAGGCCGACCACGATGCGCTCTATGGAGTCGCGCCGTCGTTCGCGGACTTGCTGCCCTGGGTCGAGTACCTGCCCGGCAGCAAGTGCATGTTGCTGGAAGATGGCCAGTCGGTGGCGGCCTTCTTCGAGCTGGCGCCGGTCGGCACCGAGGGCCGCGAGATGGCCTGGCTATGGCAGGCGCGCGATGCGCTGGAGAACGCCCTGCAGGACTCCTTCGACGAGTTGGACGACAACCCCTGGGTGGTGCAGCTCTACGCCCAGGACGAGGCCGACTGGGACAACTATCTGCGCTCCCTGGCGAACTATCTGCAGCCACGTGCGCAGGGCAGCGCGTTCAGCGACTTCTACCTGCGCTTCTTCGCCCATCACCTGCGGGCCATCGCCAAGCCGGGTGGCCTGTTCGAGGACACCACGGTGACGCGCCTGCCGTGGCGCGGCCAGGTGCGGCGCGTGCGCATGGTGGTCTACCGCCGCACGTCCGCGGCCCCGGCCCCGCGGCGCGGCCAGTCGCCCGAGCAGGCGCTAACCACGATCTGCGACCGCCTCGTCGGCGGGCTGGCGAATGCCGGCGTGAAGGCCCGACGGCTCGGCGCGGCGGACATCCACGCCTGGCTGCTGCGCTGGTTCAACCCGAATCCGATCATGCTCGGCGCCGCTGCCGAAGACCGCGAACGCTTCTACGCGCTGACCCGCTACCCGGAAGAGCGGGAGGAGGGCGAGATCGAACTCGCCAGCGGTACCGACTTCGCGCAGCGCCTGTTCTTCGGCCAGCCCCGTTCGGACGTGCCCAACGGCCTGTGGTTCTTCGACGGCATGCCGCATCGGGTGATCGTGATGGATCGCCTGCGCACGCCACCCGGGACGGGCCATCTGACGGGCGAGACGCGCAAAGGCGGCGACGCCATGAACGCGCTGTTCGACCAGATGCCCGAGGACACGGTGATGTGCCTGACGCTCGTCGCCACACCCCAGGACGTGCTGGAGGCGCACCTCAACCACCTCGCCAGGAAGGCCGTCGGCGAGACCCTGGCCTCGGAGCAGACCCGGCAGGACGTGCAGCAGGCGCGCGGCCTGATCGGCAGCGCGCACAAGCTCTACCGTGGCGCGCTGGCGTTCTACCTTCGCGGCCGCGACCTGGCCCAGCTCGATGCGCGCGGCCTGCAGCTCGTCAACGTGATGCTCAACGCCGGCCTGCAACCGGTACGCGAAGAGGACGAGGTGGCGCCGCTGAACAGCTATCTGCGCTGGCTGCCATGCGTGTTCGATCCGGCTGCCGACAAGCGCCAGTGGTACACCCAGCTCATGTTCGCGCAACATGCGGCGAACCTGGCGCCTGTCTGGGGCCGCAGCCAGGGCACGGGGCATCCGGGCATCACGTTCTTCAACCGCGGCGGCGGTCCGATCACCTTCGATCCGTTGAACCGCCTCGACCGGCAGATGAACGCGCATCTGTTCCTGTTCGGCCCCACGGGTTCGGGCAAGAGCGCGACGCTCAACAACATCCTGAACCAGGTGACGGCGATCTATCGGCCGCGCCTGTTCATCGTCGAGGCGGGCAACAGCTTCGGCCTGTTCGGCGACTTCGCGGCACGGCTGGGCCTCACCGTGCATCGCGTGAAGCTCGCGCCGGGCGCGGGCGTCAGTCTGGCTCCGTTCGCCGACGCCTGGCGCCTGGTCGATACGCCGAGCCAGGTACAGACGCTGGACGCCGATGCGCTCGACGAAGGCCAGCCCGATGCCGGCATGGCCGTGGAAGGCGATGAGCAGCGCGACGTGCTGGGCGAGCTGGAGATCACTGCACGACTGATGATCACCGGCGGCGAGGACAAGGAAGAAGCGCGCATGACGCGCGCCGACCGCAGCCTGATCCGCCAGTGCATTCTCGACGCGGCCCAGCATTGCGTGGCGGACAGATGCACGGTGCTCACGCGCGATGTGCGCGACGCGCTGCGCGAGCGCGCCCGCGACGCCACGCTGCCGGAGATGCGCCGCGCACGACTGCTGGAGATGGCCGACGCCATGGATATGTTCTGCCAGGGCGTGGACGGCGAGATGTTCGACCGGTCCGGCACGCCGTGGCCCGAGGCGGACATCACCATCGTGGACCTGGCCACCTTCGCGCGCGAGGGCTACAACGCCCAACTCTCGATTGCCTACATCTCACTCATCAACACCGTCAACAACATCGCTGAACGCGACCAGTTCCTGGGCCGCCCGATCATCAACGTGACGGACGAAGGCCACATCATCACGAAGAACCCGCTGCTCGCGCCCTACGTGGTCAAGATCACCAAGATGTGGCGCAAGCTCGGCGCCTGGTTCTGGCTCGCCACGCAGAACCTGGACGACTTGCCGAAAGCGGCCGAGCCCATGCTCAACATGATCGAGTGGTGGATCTGCCTGTCGATGCCGCCCGATGAAGTCGAGAAGATCGCGCGCTTCCGCGAACTCAACGCTTCGCAGAAGGCGCTGATGCTCTCGGCCCGCAAGGAGGCCGGCAAGTTCAGCGAGGGCGTCATCCTGTCCAAGTCGATGGAGGTGCTGTTCCGCGCCGTGCCACCCAGCCTCTACCTGGCGATGGCGATGACCGAGCCCGAGGAGAAGGCCGAACGCTTCCAGTTGATGCAGCAGCACGGCATCAGCGAACTGGATGCCGCCTTCCGCGTGGCCGAGAAGATCGACCGTGCGCGGGGCATCGAACCTCTGGCGCTGGACACGTTGGCCTGACGGGAGCAACACGATGCGCATGCCTTCATTCGCCCGCCGTCATCCCTGGATCGGTTTGCTGATCGTAGTGACGATTGCGGTTGCCTCGTGGATGCTGCCGCGCGCGCCGCATCCGGCAACCGAGCCCATGTCTTCGGCCGCCGCCCGGTCCGAAGCGTCGAAACCGGCTGGCCCGCCCTGGCTGTATGGCCGTGCCGATGCGCGCTTCACGGTGGTCGGGTACGCCGACCTGGAGTGTCCGTACTGCCGGGCCTACTTCCCCGCGCTCAAGCGCTGGATCGACGCCCATCCCGAGGTGAACTGGCAGTGGCACCACCTGCCGCTGTCCATGCACGAGCCGGCCGCGACTGCCGGGGCACGCCTGGTCGAGTGCGCGGGCGAGACTGGTGGACATGCCACGTTTTGGCAGGCCGTGGCGTGGCTCTACTCGAACACCCGTGGCGACGGCCAGGGCCTGCCGGAGGGCCTGCGCTATCCCGACCTCACGGCAGCCATGCAGGGTTGTCTCGACAGCGAGCGTCCGGATGCCGTCATCCATGCCCAGGCGGTGGAAGCCGCACAGCAGGGCATCGCGGCCACGCCGGCCCTGCAACTGCGCGACCGCGAGTCCGGCAAGACCCTCCTGCTGCACGGCCCCGTCGAAGGCGATGCCTTGCTGTCGGCCATCGACCTGCTCACCGCCGGCAGCACGACCGTAGCGGAACCCGCCCATTCCCCAGACATGCCCGCCGGCGTTGCCGGTGACATGCCCAGGTAGCCATCGATCTTCAAGGCTGCGGCGCGGCTTGTCCGCGTTGATCGAAACCCGTTCGCATCGCATCCCTAGACGCGAACAGCTACCGCATCCGCGGTGGTGGATGCCCGCTCGTCACCTGTTCCATCCCCATCGTCCCCAGGAGGGTTTGCCCTCCAGGGGCAGGCGCCCTCCGATCTCATCCATTGGAGGTTCGCCATGTCTCTTGTCATCGCCGACTCCCGCCCGGAGTCGCTCACCCTGATCGCCGCCCAGCACGAAGACTGGATCATCCAGCAGGCCATCACCCTGCTGGAGAACCGCGTGTTCAAGGCCGGTCCGGCGCTGGGCAGTCCCGCCGCCGTGCGCGACTACCTGCGCCTGAAACTGGTCGCGGAGCCGAACGAAATCTTCGCCGTCGTGTTTCTCGACAACCAGCACCAGGTGCTCGCCTTTGAGCCGCTGTTCAAGGGCACGGTCGACCAGACTTCGGTGTATCCGAGGGTGGTGGTCCAGCGTGCGCTGGCGCTCAACGCTTCGGCGCTGATCCTGGCGCATCAGCACCCCTCGGGGAACACCGAGCCCTCGGCCGCTGATCGTGCGATCACCGAGCGGCTGAAGAGCGCGCTGGCCACCGTCGATGTCCGGGTGCTGGATCACTTCATCGTCGGCAAGGGCAGCCCGTACTCGTTCGCCGAAGCCGGCTTGTTGTAGCAGAACCCCACGCACATTCATTTCATCACCACGGGAGCCCTTGGCTCCCGTTTCCTTTCGCCGGTGCACAGGAAATCGGGACTGACCGGTTTCGGTTTCTTTGTCGTTCTCTGATCTGCGTTGCGCTCGACTACGAGTCTGCATCGACTCCGCGGAGGCGCGACATGCCGGCTCATTCCCTCAACCTTCCTGCCGCCTCGCGGCGCCCCCTGGCCGCCCGGCTGGCCGCTGGACTGTGCGCCGCGCTGCTCGGTCCCATCGTGGCGGCCGCCGATGTGCTCGTCGTCACCGACAGCCGTCATCCGGTGCAGGCCCCGGCCGGCGTGCGGGTCATCGAGCTGGACCAAGCCACGCGCATCGAGGGCGAACTCGCGGCGCACCTGCCGGCCGCCCCCCAACAGGCCGCGACCCTGGTGCGGCAACGGCTTCATGACCGCGACGAGGCCCTGCAACGCCGCATCGGCCATGCCTACCAAGGTGTCGCGGATGCCTGGGGGCTGGGCATCGCCAAGATTCCCGCCGTGGTGGTCGATCGACGCTACGTGGTCTACGGCGAGCCCGACGTGCCCCGCGCCGTCGCGCGCATCAACGCCTACCGGAGCACGCAGCCATGAGCCTCCTGCTGGCTTCCCGGCGCCTGCGCGCCGCCGTCGCCTCGCTGCTGCTGAGCGCGGCCACGTCGACGTTCGCCCTGGACACCGCCACCATCGTCTCGTCGGCGCTGTCCCCCGACTGCCTCGAATACCGCGTAGTCGGAATCTGCTACTGGCTGTACTGCACGCCATTCGGCTGCTCGGTTCGCACCTCCGTCAAGGTGCGCCACTACGTCCCCGATGCGGTGGTGTCGAGCTACTCGAACACCGGCGAAAACCCGTGGCTGGAAGTCAGGGCGATGAGCATGCCCAACCCGACTGCCAAGGCTGGCGGTGACGGCACGACCAACCATGACAACGAGAACAACCTCGCCAAGTTCAAGAACGCCGATGTCATCGGCCATCCGGCCGGGATGGTGTTCAGCCAGTTCGCCAGCGCCTCCGGCTACACCTGCGAAGGCGCGGGCACGGCCTTCATGCCGTATCTGCTGAGCACGCTCGACACGCTGGCCTGGCGCTACAACATCCCGGAAGCGCTCTACCCCGAAGCGCTCATCCCCGGTCGGCGCGAAATCGGTACGCGCACCGGCCTGAACCTCTGGGGCAACGTATATCCCCGCGGTGGCTTCCTGCACCAGACCGACGACCACCAGAGCGGCGCCGTGGTCGCGCAGCGCGCGGGCGACATCGTGACGCGCCGCAACCAGATTCACGTGTACCAGCCCCTGCTGGCCAACGCCCGCGACGGGTATTGGCCGGCCGGCGCGTTGATGGAGACCGACGCATCGACGGGCAAGTGGCAGGAGCTGACGCCCACGCTCTCGAACACTTGCGTGGTCTTCCCGCACAGCCGCACCCGCGTGCAGGCCCAGCAGGGCGACTACGCCTGGGCCTTGTGGCGGCCTTACTCCTGCTGCCGGCGCCGTGGCCAGGTCTTCCTCGGCAGCGTCGATTTCATGTGAGGAACCCACGATGAACGCATCCCTCCCTGACTTCCTGCGCCGCTCGAAGTCGCACCTGCGGGCCACGCTGCTCGTGGCCGCCATCACGCTGGTCGTCGGCGTCGCCTGGGCGCAGACCCGCATCGATCCCAATGGCGTGAACGTCAGCGGCAGCGTGATCGGCGACGACGTGCTCTACAGCATCGGCGGCGGCCGGGCCGTGTCGATGGGTGGTGCCGGCAACATGCAGAGCATCGGCGTGGGGATCGGCTGGAACAGCAACCTGATCTGCGGCGACATGAGCATCACCACGACACTGCAGAACCAGCTCAACGGCATCACCAACGGCTTCCAGACGATCATGAGCAATGTGATCCAGAACGCCACCAGCGCCGTGGCCTCGCTGCCGGCGCTGATCATCCAGCGCGCCGACCCCGGGCTCTACAACCTGCTGACCAACGGCATCCTCCAGGCGCGCCTGGACTTCGACCGCTCGAAGATGACCTGCCGGGCCATCGCCAATCGGATGGCGGACATGGCCGGCGGCCAAGCCGGCTGGGACCAGCTTGCCGAAGGGATGGCGCTGCGGGATGCGGTCAGCAGCACCGATGCCGTCTCCGCCATCGAGCAGGCCGAGTCCAACAAAGGGAACAACGGCGTGCCATGGGTCGGCGGCGGCAACGCGGGCGGCTCCGGTCAGAGTTCGATCAAGGTGGTCGGCGATGTGACGCGCGCGGGCTACAACCTGCTCAACGGGCGCAGCGCCACCGATACCTCGTCGATCGCGCGCAGCGCCTGCGGCAACCGCCTGACCTGCCAGACCTGGTCGTCGCCTGGCGCGGCCGCGGTCTTTGCGAACCGCGTGCTGGGCGAACGCGAGCAACGCACCTGCGAAAACTGCACGAAGACCCAGACCACGCCTGGCGTCGGGCTCACGCCAGTGATCCAGGAAGAGTACGAGACCAAGCTGCAGGTGCTGCAGGAGCTGGTGACGGGCGCCCGGCCGACGACGCCGGCCAATCTCGACGCGGCCGGCAGCAGCTCGCTGCCGATCACCCGCGGCGTGATCGAGGCCCTGCGTGATGAACCCGACCAGGACGTAATGGGCAAGCGCCTGGCGTCGGAGGCGGCGCTGTCCAGCGTGCTGGAGAAGGCCTTGCTGCTGCAACGCACGTTGCTGACCGGCAAGAAGGAGCCGAACGTCGCCGCCAACGAACTGGCCGTGCAGGCGGTCGACCAGGAGAACAGCGCGCTGGAGCAGGAGATCAACAACCTCAAGACTGAGCTTGAGCTGCGGCGCACGCTGGCCGGCAACTCGGCGATGGCGATCGTCCAGCGCCACAGCACCCGCGCCGCTGGCTCGCGCGGCATCTTCGAGGGCGACACCACGCGCGACCGGCTGCGGGAAGTCCAGAAGCCGCGGAGCGGTACGCCATGAGCCGGCTGACCTGGCTGTTCAACCGCCGCGTCGGCGTGGCACTGCTGTGGACCTTGCTGGTGGTGGCCGCCGCGGTGGCGGTGAACATCGCCGGCATCCACGTGGTCGGCGACGTCGACGGCTGGCAGCACTGGCTGCAAGCGCACGCCGGCCACTTCTTCGTGTGGCGGCTGTGCCTCTACGGAGCGACGGCCTATGGCTGGTGGTGGATGCGCCGGCGCCTGCTGCGGCGGGAGCCGTCCCGCGAGACGCATCAGCGCTTGCTGCGCACGGAGACCGCGGCCGTGATCGCCGTGGTCGCGCTGGAAGCCAGCCAACTGTTGCGGGACGGCTGAGACCGGGAGGCAGGCATGACGCTCTACACGACGGACTACCTGGAGTATTACCTGACCCTGGTGGCTTGGGTGGTCAACAACGGCATCTGGAGCATCCTCGTGGCCAGCGGCGTGTTCGCGCTGCCGTTCGTGGCCATCGTGATCCAGGAATGGCTCAAGGCCCGCAGCGAAGGTGCGGACGAGGGCAACAAGGGCGTGCTGTCGTCGATGCGCATCGAGAACCGGGTGTGGGTAGCGATCGTGGTCATCATGTTCGCCGGCATCCCGTTCATCCCGGTGGATCTCGCCACGATCAAGTTCGACACCACGCACTCCGCGCAATGTCAGGTCAGCGTCCCGCTGCCCAACGACACGGGCTGGGCCAACGTCTACACCACGCTCGACAACCAGAGCGCGCTGGTGCCGGTGTGGTGGTTCTTCATGCACGCCATCTCGAAGGCGGTCACCGGCGCCGCGGTGGCGGCGATTCCCTGCGGCACGGACCTGCGTCAGATTCGCATGGATGTGGATGCCACGCGCATCGACGATTCGGTGCTGGCACAGGAGGTCGCCGATTTCACGCACGACTGCTACGGGCCATCGCGCGCCAAGCTGTTCATGAACCGACCGACGCTCTCCGACGAGCAGATGAACGACGTGACCTGGATCGGGTCGAGTTACTTCCTCGACACGCCCGGCTTCTATGACACCTATCGCTCCAAGACCCCACGCACGGCCTGGCCCTACGACGCGACCCGCGATGCAGGGCTGGCACAGGTGGACAGCGGCGGCGGCTATCCGTCCTGCCGACAGTGGTGGGCCGATGGCGGCCAGGGACTGCGCAGCCGGCTGCTGGCACAGGTCGACCCGGACCTGCTGACCCGCATCGGGCGCTGGGTGGGCTTCCTGTCGCAGAGCGAGGCCAATGACTCGGTGATCCGCGCCGTCGTCTCACCGCGGCAGCAGAAGATGAACCAGGGCGCCGTCTACACCGACTACGGCGGCCAGATCGACAAGACGCTACCGAACATCGTCACGCGCGGCGCGAGCGACCTGGGGCTGACCGTCGGCTCGCTGGGCTTCTTTCCGGCGATGGACGTGGTGCGCCAGGCGCTGCCGATGGTGCTGACGATGCTCAAGATGGCGCTCGTCATCTGCATCCCGCTAGTGCTGCTGATCGGAACCTACGACCTGAAGACGGTGATGACGGTGAGCTGCGTCCAGTTCGCGCTGTTCTTCGTGGACTTCTGGTTCCAGCTCGCGCGCTGGATCGACAGCACGATTCTGGACGCGCTCTACGGCTGGGGGTTTGGCGCGGACAGGCCGCACACGAACTTCGATCCGTTGATCGGTTTGAACAACGCCTTTGGCGACATGCTCCTTAACTTCGTCATGGCGATGATGTTCATCGTGCTGCCGACGTTTTGGGTCATGGCATTGGCTTGGGCAGGCGTTCGCACGGGAAATATCGTGCAGGGGTTGTCCACCGCCACCTCGGACGCCAAGGGCGCTGGGGGGCGTGGCGCTGGTATGGCAATGAGCGCCGTATCGAAGAAGTGACCGCCGTTCAGTCGTCGTCGGTCACATGCGGGTCGATGCGCCAGTCGCTCTTGTCATAAAGCCCGAAGCCGTTGGGGCCTTCCCTCCACTCGGGTTGCGGTTCCTCTTGATCAGGGTCGTCGTGCTGCACGAGCCATGCAGCAGTCACCGCAAAGGCAAGCAGCAGGGCCAGCCAGAGCGCGGAGTAGAGCAGCGCACCGAGCACGGCGAGCTTGACGATCCAGAGCACCGCCGTCGCCGCGCCCGCGGTCACCCCGCGCGTCACCAGCCAGCCGGCGACACGCTGCTCGCGGCGCAGGTATCCACGCCAGGCACGGCCAGCCCCCCGGCCCAGCCGGTGGCTCCAGCGCCCGTTGTGCGTGTTGGTGGTCATGCTCATATGCCTCGGCTTCAGTGGTGCCTCACCTCGCGGAGCGGCCGGTCGTGACCTGCCCTCCAGCATAGACCGCGATCAGGAGGGCGGGTTGCGGCCGGCAGAGCCGGGTTGGCTCGGGTCGTAGGTCGATTAGATTCTGCACGATAAATCAAGCCTTATGCTACTTTCCATGCGCGTTCTTGCAATGACTCTAGGCGTTGATTGGATTCTGTGTTATTTTTATAATATGGATGGAAATTCTCGGCACCAGGTAATCAAGCGACTGCAGGCGGGACTCCCCCGTGGGGCGCCGTTCGACCTTGCCACCCTGAGCCAGTTCGGGGTGTCGCCCCAGCTCGCCGCTCACTATGCCGACGGTGGGTGGCTCGTGCGCCTGGCCCATGGCGTCTATGCCTTCCCGAAAGATGAGTTCGGGGTCTACGGTGCGCTGAAGTTCCTGCAACAGCGCGTGCCCGGCCTGCACGTCGGCGGCAAGAGCGCCCTGGCCCTGCAGGGTGTGCGGCACAACCTGGGCAGCCGGGAGGCGCTGGTGCTGTGGGGCGACGGTCGCTTCGCGTTGCCGGCCTGGTTCACTTCGCGCTTTCCGGCTCGCTATGTCCACGCCCGCCTGTTCGACTGGCCGGACACGGCGCTGGCCAGCAAGACCCTGGCCACGCCGCCTGGCCTGCCCGAGGATCTGCGGGTGGCAGCCCCCGAGCGTGCCGTTCTGGAGCTGCTGTACGAAGCCGGCGTCAAGCAGAGCCTCGAAGAGGCCCGCAACCTCTTCGATGGACTGCGTTCCCCCCGCAAGGACGTGCTCGGGCAACTGCTGTCCTGCTGCGCCAGCGTGAAGGCCGTGCGCCTGTTCCTCACCTGGGCGCGCGAGACCAGCATCGTGGATGTCGATGCCCTGCTGGAGCAGTACCCGGTTCGCACCGGCAGCAACACGCGCTGGATGAGCCGGCTCGATGACGGCACTTTGCTGAGCCTGAGACCTCATGGATAAGACCTACGCGGACACCGTTCGCCTGCTGCTGGCCGTCGCGCCCGACGTGTTCGCCAACGACATCTTCGCCATGAAGGGCGGCACGGCCATCAACCTCTTCGTGCGGGACATGCCGCGCCTGTCGGTGGACATCGACGTGGTGTACCTCCCGTGGCAGACGCCGCGCGACAAAGCGCTGCAAGCCATCAACCAGGAGCTGGCCGCCATCGCCGCGCGCGTTGCACCACTGGGCGTGCAGACACGCCTGGTTCGCGCCAAGGACCTGGGAGACACCAAGCTGATCGTCGAGAACGACGCCAGCCAGGTGAAGATTGAGGTCAACGTCGTGTTCCGCGGCAGCGTGCTGCCCGTCGAGCGGCGGCCGCTGAGCGCCAAGACCAGCGATCTGTTCGGCGTCGAGTTCGAGCTGCCGGTTCTGGCACCGGACGAGCTGTACGCCAGCAAGCTGGTGGCCGCGCTGGATCGGCAGCACCCCCGCGACCTGTTCGACGTGTGGCAGCTCTACGAATCGGGGGACATCAGCGACGGCATGGTCGAGTGCTTCGTGATCTATCTGGCGGGCCACAACCGGCCGCCCCACGAAGTGCTGTTCGGCAACGACAAGGACATCGCCGGTGAGTACGAGCGGGCCTTTGTCGGCATGACCGAAGTGGACTGCTCCCTGGAGACACTGCTCGACGCTCGCGCCAGGCTACGGCGCGAGCTGCCACAGCGACTGAGCGCGGCGCACAAGCAGTTTCTGAGCGGGCTGGCGCGCGCAGAGCCGGACTGGTCGCTGGTGCAATGCCCACACGCCGCTCAACTGCCGGCCCTGCGCTGGAAGCTCGCCAATCTCGAAACCTTCCGCAAGCGCCGTCCCGACGACTTCGCCGCGCAATCCGCCGCCCTCGACACCGGCTTGGGTCAGAGCTGACGAACGTCCCGCAGCGACCCACTTGCCGGGATTGCCCCATGCCGCATTCATCGTGGCACCCGCGAAGCAGCGGCCCTATACCCAAAGGCTTCCGACAAAGGCCAAAGGGCTGGGAAGGGGCAAAGGAAGGGCGCCAAGGGGAAAGGCCCTATCCTGAAAAGGCCAAAAGGCGCCCCGAGCAGCCCGTCATCCGGGGTTCACCATGCTCTCGCTGTTCCAGCGCAAACGGGTACTACCCATCGCCGGCACACCGCCCACCTCCGCCATCGAAACTCCGAAAGGGTCGATGCGGCCGGAGTCGGCCGCATCGCTGCTGGCCACGCCGCGCCGGCAGAAACTGCTGGAACACATCTGGCAGCGCACATCGCTCTCGCGCCGGCAGTTCGCCACGCTCTACCTCGCCCCACTGGAGCGCTACGCCGAGCTGGCCCAGCAGTTCCCGGCCTCCGAGAACCACCACCACGCTTATCCGGGCGGCATGCTGGACCACGGCCTGGAGATCGTCGCCTACGCGCTCAAGCTGAGGCAGTCCTACCTGCTCCCCAGCGGCACCACGCCTGAAGACCAGGCCGCGCAATCCGAAGCCTGGACCGCCGCCACGGCCTACGCCGCGCTCCTGCACGACATCGGCAAGATCACGGTCGACCTGCACGTCGAACTGGCGGATGGCAGCATCTGGCACCCTTGGCACGGTCCTTTGCAGCAGCGCTACCGCTTCCGCTATCGCCCGGACCGCGAGTACCGCCTGCACAGCGCCGCCGCCGGACTGCTCTACGCCCGCCTGCTCGACCGTGAGATTCTCGACTGGCTCAGCGGCTACCCGCTGCTGTGGTCGGCGTTGCTTTTCGTGCTGGCCGGGCAGTACGAGCATGCCGGCGTGCTCGGCGAACTGGTCATCCAGGCCGACCGTGCCTCGGTCGCCCAGGCCCTGGGCGGCGACCCGGTCAAGGCGATGGTCGCGCCGAAGCATGCGCTACAACGCAAGCTGCTCGAAGGCTTGCGCTACCTGCTGAAGGAAGAGCTGAAGCTCAATCAGCCCCAGGCCTCGGACGGCTGGCTCACCCAGGACGCGTTGTGGCTGGTGAGCAAGACCGTTTCGGACAAGTTGCGTGCGCACCTGCTGTCCCAGGGTATCGACGGCGTCCCCGCCAACAACACCGCCGTCTTCAACGTGCTGCAGGACCACTGCATGTTGCAACCCACGCCCGACGGCAAAGCGATCTGGCGCGCGACCATCGCCAGCGAGACCGGCTGGTCGCACGGCTTCACCCTGTTGCGCCTTGCGCCTGCATTGATCTGGGAGGGAGGCGAGCGGCCCGCACCGTTCGCCGGCACGGTAACGGTCATCCAGGAAGAGGGAGATGCTTCCGCCGCGCCTGTGTCCCTGCCGCCGGCCGAACCCTCTTCACCGGAGTCTCCGCCCCAAATGGCGTCACCAGCCGACGATGGCATCGACGCACTCCTGGATCTGCTCGGCACGTCCGACAGGACACCGGCCATCCCCTCATCTGCCACCGAATCGCCCCCTCCGGCTCCGGAAGGCCCCTCCGAGCCGGTTGCGCTATCCGGCTCGATGGTGCCGGGACTTACTACTCCAGGCCCGGAGGAACCCCCATCAGGCGAGCACTTCATCGTCTGGCTGCGCCGGCGCATCGAGGCGCGCAAGCTCATCATCAATGACGCCAAGGCACTGGTGCATACGGTCGCCGATACGGCCTACCTGGTCAGTCCCGGTGTGTTCCAGCGCTACGCCCAGGAACATCCCAAGACTGCTTCCCTGGCCAGGCAAGACCAGTTGGCCGATTGGCAGTGGGTGCAGAAACGGTTCGAGAAGCTGCAACTGCATCGCAAGCAGGTCAGTGGTCTGAACATCTGGACGTGCGAAGTGACCGGGCCAAGGAAGTCGCGGAGACTTCACGGCTACCTGCTTCAAGACCCGCGGACCCTGTTCAACGACACGCCGCCGAACAACCCTTACCTGTCGCTGTCATCATCCGGTTCGACGCAATGACCTCTTCGTGGGACGTCATGAAACAGCGAGGACCGAGCATCTGATCGGCTCAGATTTCCTGGGCACTACTCCTCTAAGCAGGAGGACACTCTAGTGCCCGCAAACGAGGTCAAGTCATGTCTTGTTCCATGTAGAGCGGGTTAGCTCATCCCCGAGCCCGCTTGAAGTCTTCCCTGAATGTCTCCAGCGCCTGGCGAAACTCCGCCTGCCGGGCCTCGAACCGCGCCGTCGGCGCCACTACCGTCACCGCATGGGGCCCCATGAAGGTCGGCAGCAGAGCGCTGATCGCGCTCACTCCCGGGGCGTGCTCCTCGACATCCACCGCGATGCCGTCGCGGCGGATGCCTGGCATCTGCGCGAGCAACCCCGGCAGGTCCAGGGTCCTGCCGGTGAGTTTCTCAGGGTCCGCGGCGATCCAGCGGCCGATTTCCTCGTCACTGAGGGTGGACAGCAGCACCTTGCCGTCCGAAGTGGCGTGCATGGGCAGTGAGCGGCCCAGGGGAATCACCACCCGCAGTTCATGCTCGCTGATCGCACGAATGATGACGTTGCTCTGCTGCCCGCGGATGCACGACAGCGCCACGGTTTCGCCCAACGATTCGCCTAGCTGCTCCAGCGAGTCGCGTACGAAGGAGATGATGTCGCCGTGGGCCTGGTGGATCAGCTGGTGCAGGCCCGGCCCCAGGCGATAGCCGCTGCCCGGCAGGGCCTCGACCAGGTCCTCTGTTTCCAGCGCGCCGATGATGCGCTGCACGGTCGAGCGCGGCAGCCCCACGGCCTGGGCGATGGCGGCCAGGCTCAGGCCCTGGGGCTGCACCGCCAGGCTGCGCATGACCGCGCTGGCCCGCGCAATGACCTGGATCCCGCCACTGCGTGGCTCTTCCATCAGGTTGTCTTTATCAACACTCATCACATTCCTCGGAAACGGCCGTGCCGCGGGCCTTTGGGCTGACAGCGGAGTGTACAGGTTCGTCGCTGGCTGGGCAGAGGCTGTTTATTTTTTGTAATCACAAATGTATCATATTGTGGTTCTATTAACCGCATTGCGGTACATGTCGATTCGCCAGAGGGCTGTCAGGGGTAGTCACACACCGCCGCAAGCAGTTGTCTGGCGCCGTGTCCAGGGGGAGAGAAGATGAAAATCATAACCATGCAGAGCTTCGGCGCCTTGTTGTCGGCAATGCTTCTGCTGTCGGCGTGCGAAAAGACTGAACAGACCGTGGCGGCCGCGCCACCTGAAGTGGGCGTGGTCGAGCTCAAGGCCCGGGACGTACTGCTGACCAGCGACCTGCCGGGCCGTACCACGGCCTACCGCGTGGCCGAGGTGCGTCCTCAGGTCAGCGGGATCATCCAGAAGCGCCTGTTCACCGAAGGCACCGTGGTGCGCAAGGGGCAGCAGCTCTACCAGATCGAGCCGGCGCTCTACCAGGCGGCGGTCGACAAGGCCGAGGCCGGCCGCGACACCGCGCGCAACCTGGCCCAGCGCTACCAGCGCCTGCTGGACACCAAGGCCATCAGCCGCCAGCAGTTCGACGATGCCCAGGCCAGCTGGAAGCAGGCCGAGGCCGAACTGAAGACGGCGCGCATCAATCTGGAGTACACCCGCGTGCTGGCACCGATCGACGGGCGCATCAGCCGTTCGAATGTCACCGAGGGCGCCCTGGTCAGCGCCCAGCAGAGCCTGGAACTGGCCTCGATCAACCAGCTCGACCCGATCTACGTGGATGTCACCCAGGCCTCCACCGAGGTGCTGCGGTTGCGCCGCGAGCTGAATGCCGGGCACCTGGCCACGGTCGGCCCCGACCAGGTCAAGGTCGACCTGACCCTGGAAGACGGCACGCCCTATGCACAGCCGGGCACCCTGAAATTCTCCGAGGTGACCGTCGACCCGGGTACCGGCGCGGTGACCCTGCGGGCACAGTTCCCCAACCCCGACGGCCTGCTGATGCCGGGTATGTTCGTCCACGGCACGCTGGCCGAAGGCGTGCGCCAGCAGGCGGTCCTGGTGCCGCAGCAGGGCGTGACCCGCGACCCCAAGGGCGAGGCGACCAGCTGGGTGGTGGGCGAGGGCGACAAGATCGAGCTGCGCCATATCAAGGCCACCCGCACCGTGGGCAACCAATGGCTGGTCGAGTCGGGCCTGAGGGCCGGCGAGCGGGTCGTCACCGAAGGCGTGCAGAGCGTGCGCCCCGGGATCGTCGTCAAGCCCGTGGCCGCCGGCAACGTCGCCCCCGTGCAGTCCATCGTCAGTTCCCAGTAATAGCGCAGCCCCGGCATCGCCCCCACTACTCGGTAAATCCCCATGTCATCGTTTTTCATTAACAGGCCCATCTTTGCCTGGGTGATCGCCATCGTGATCATGCTGGCCGGCGTCTTCAGCATCCTGAAGCTCCCGGTCAACCAGTACCCCAACATTGCCGCCCCCGCAGTGAGCATCACCGTGGTCTACCCCGGTGCCTCGGCGCAGACCGTCCAGGACACCGTGGTGCAGGTGATCGAGCAGCAACTGAACAACCTCGACGGGCTGCGCTACATCTCCGCTGAAAGCAACAGCGATGGCAGCATGAGCATCATCGTCACCTTCGACCAGGGCACCGACCCGGACATCGCCCAGGTGCAAGTGCAGAACAAGCTGCAGCTGGCGACCCCGCTGCTGCCCGAGGAGGTGCAGCGTCAGGGCCTGCGCGTGGCCAAGTACCAGATTAACTTCATGCTGGTGGTCGGCCTGTACTCCGAAGACGGCAAGATGGACAACTTCGATCTCGGCAACTACATCGTCTCCAACCTCAAGGATCCGATCACCCGGGTCAAGGGCGTGGGCGACTACCAGATGCTGGGGGCGCAATACGCCATGCGCATCTGGACCGATCCGCAGAAACTGCTCGGCTACCAGCTGACACCCCAGGACGTGATCGACGCGGTCAGGTCGGAGAACGTCCAGGTTTCGTCCGGCTCGCTAGGCGGCCTGCCGACGCACCAGGACGTGCAGCTCAACGCCACCGTGCTGGGCATGTCGCGGATGAAGACAGCCGACGAATTCCTCGAGATCCTGCTCAAAGTCAACCCGGACGGTTCCCAGGTTCGCCTTAAGGATGTCGCCACCGTCGGCCTGGGCGCCGAGGACTTCTCCATCAGCGGCACCCACAACGGCAAGCCCGCCGCGGCCATCGCCCTGCGCCTGGCCACCGGCGCCAACCTGCTCGACACCGTGCAGCGGGTGCGCGACACCGTGGACGAGCTCAAGCCGTTCCTGCCACCGGGGGTCAAGGTCGCCTACCCGTACGACACCTCGCCGGCGGTGGGCGCCTCGATCCACGAAGTGGTCAAGACGCTGTTCGAAGGCATCGTCCTGGTGTTCCTGGTGATGTACCTGTTCATGCAGAACCTGCGCGCCACCCTGATCCCGACCCTGGCTGTGCCGGTGGTACTTCTGGGCACCTTCGGTGTACTGGCGGCGTTCGGCTTCACCATCAACATCCTGACCATGTTCGGCATGGTCCTGGCGATCGGCCTGCTGGTGGACGATGCCATCGTCGTGGTGGAAAACGTCGAGCGGGTGATGGTCGAGGACAAACTGTCCCCCCGCGAAGCCACGCGCAAGTCCATGGGCCAGATCCAAGGTGCGCTGGTGGGCATCGCCATGGTGCTCTCGGCGGTGTTCGTGCCGATGGCCTTCTTCGGCGGCGCGACCGGCATCATATACCGACAGTTCTCCATCACCATCGTCTCGGCGATGGCGCTGTCGGTGCTGGTCGCAATGATCTTCACCCCGGCGCTGTGCGCGACCCTGCTCAAGCCGATCGGGCACGACCACCACAAGAAGAAAGGCTTCTTTGGCTGGTTCAACCGTACCTTCGACCGCAACGCGGACCGCTACAAGGTCGGGGTGCTCGGCATTGCCAAGCGCAAGGCGCTGTTCTTGGCCATCTACGGGTTGATTGTGGTCGCCCTGTGCTGGCTGTTCCCGAAGATCCCGACCTCGTTCCTGCCACCGGAGGACCAGGGCACCCTGTTCGTCCAGGTCCAGATGCCCACCAACACCAGTGCCGAGCGCACTCAGGTGGTACTCAATGAGATCCGCGACTACCTGCTCGAGGACGAGCATGGGGTGGTCGACAGCGCCTACACCGTGAATGGCTTTAACTTCGCCGGCCGTGGCCAGAGCTCGGGGATGCTGTTCGTCAATCTCAAGCGCTGGGAAGAGCGTAGCGACCCGCGCGGCACCGAGATATTCGCTTTGGCCCAGCGCCTGCAAGCACGTGGCGCACAGATCAAGGATGGTACCGTCATCGCCATCGTGCCGCCGGCGATCTTGGAAATGGGGAATGCAATGGGCTTCGACTTCTACCTGCAAGACCGAGCGGGCCTGGGGCACGAGAAGCTGATCGAGGCACGCAACCAGTTCCTGCAGATGGCAGCCGCAGATCCTGTGCTGACCAATGTGCGTCCTAACGGCTTGAGCGACGAGCCGCAGTATCAAATCGTTATCGACAAGGAAAAAGCCCGCGCACTGCAGGTGAGCATCGCCGATATCAACAACACCATGAGCACGGCCTGGGGCTCGGCCTACGTCAACGACTTCGTCGATCGGGGCAGGGTGAAGAAGGTCTACGTGCAGGGTGAAATCAGCTCGCGCATCGCGCCGGAAGATTTCGATAAGTGGTATGTGCGCAACGCCGAGGGGGAGATGGTCAAGTTCTCATCCTTCGCCAACGGCTACTGGACCTACGGCTCGCCGAAGCTCGAGCGTTTCAACGGCGTCTCCGCAGTGCAGATCCAGGGCGAGCCCGCGCCAGGCTACAGCTCAGGTGACGCCATGCAGGCAGTGGCGCGAATCGTCGCCAAACTGCCCGAGGGAATTGGCCTGCAGTACACCGGCATGTCTTACGAGGAACGCCTGTCCGGCTCCCAGGCGCCGGCCCTGTACGCGGTGTCGGTACTGATTGTGTTCCTGTGCCTGGCAGCCCTCTATGAGAGCTGGTCGGTACCGTTGGCGGTGATCATGGTCGTGCCGCTGGGCGTTATCGGCGCGGTGCTGGCGACCTTGGGCCGGGGCCTGGCCAACGACGTGTTCTTCCAGGTTGGCCTTTTGACCACCGTTGGCTTGTCGGCGAAGAACGCCATCCTGATCGTCGAGTTCGCCAAGGCGTTGCACGAGCAAGGCATGCCCCTGCTGCAGGCAGCGGCGGAAGCGGCGCGTCAGCGTCTGCGCCCGATCATCATGACCTCCCTGGCCTTCGTGCTTGGTGTACTGCCCCTGGCGATCTCCACTGGCCCGGGCTCGGGTAGCCAGCATTCCATCGGCACCGGCGTGGTGGGCGGCATGCTGACCGCGACCTTCCTGGCGGTGTTCTTCGTGCCGTTGTTCTTCGTGGTGATCACCAACCTGTTCATCCGCAAAGCGCGCCAAGCCGATGGTCAGGCCCAAGGAGAGCAAGCATGAACCACGGCAAACTGAAAACCGCCCTGGCCCTGGCCGTCGGGCTGCTGGGTGGCTGCTCGTTGATTCCGGACTACCAGCGCCCGCCGGCGCCGGTGGCCGACAGCTGGAGCGGCGCTCCCGCCGACGCGCAGGCGGTGCTGCCCTGGATGAGCTTCTTCAAGGACGACCAGCTCAAGGGGCTGATCGGCGAGGCGCTGGCCAATAACCGCGACCTACGGGTGTCGCTGCTCAACATCGAGAAGGCGCAGGCGCAGTACCGCATTCGGCGTGCCGACCTGCTGCCGTCGATCGACGCCAATTTGTCCGGCACCCACCAGCGCACGCCGGCGGACCTGTCCCTTGACGGTCGCACGCAGACCAGTCACCGGTATGATGCCGGTGTCGGTTTCGCCTCGTACGAGGTGGATTTCTTCGGTCGCGTGCGCAGCCTGAACGAGCAGGCGCTAGAGGCCTACCTGCAGACCGTCGAGGCGCAGCGCAGTGCGCAGATCGCCCTGGTAGCCGAAGTCGCCAACGCCTACTACCAGTTGCAGGCGGACCTGCAGTCGCTGGCATTGAGCGACCAGACCCTTGAAAGCCAACACCAGAGCTACCTGACCATCCGCAGCAGCTACCAGGAGGACGTGGCGACCGAACTGGACCTGAGCCAGGCGGAGAGCACCGTACGTTCGGCCCAGGCCAGCCAAGCCCGCTACCACCGCCTGGTGGAGCAGGACCGCAACGCACTGGTGTTGCTGGTGGGCAAGCCGCTGGCGCCCGTGCAGCTGGCCCTGGCAGCTTCGGACACGCCGGAGCTCGACACCGCGCTGCCGGCCGGCCTGCCGTCTCAGGTGCTGACCCGGCGTCCGGACATCCTCGCCGCCGAGCATGCGCTCAAGGCCGCCAACGCCAACGTCGGCGCCGCCCGGGCGGCGTTCTTCCCGAACATCAGCATGACCGCCTCGGCCGGTTCGGCCAGCGGACAGCTGGGCGACCTGTTCGCCGGTGGGCAGGGCGCCTGGAGCTTCGTGCCCTCGATCAACGTGCCGATCTTCAACTGGGGGCGCAACCAGGCCAACCTCGACGTGGCCAAGGTGCAGACCTTGATCGAGGTGGCCAATTACCAGAAGGCCATCCAGCAGGCATTCCGCGAAGTGGCTGACGGCCTGGTCGCGCGCGGCAAGCTGGACAGCCAGGTCACCGCCCAGGAACTGCTGGTCAAGGCCAATGCCCGTAGCCACGACCTGGCCCGGCTACGCTACGAGACCGGCGTGGACACCTACCTGAACAGCCTGGACGCCCAGCGCAACCTGTACGCCTCGCAGCAGGAACTGGTCGACACGCGCCTGGCGCGCAGCCAAAACCTGATCGCGCTGTACAAGGCCCTTGGGGGGGGAAGCGAATGATGCCGCCACGGAGTGCCTTGCGATGAGACGGACCAAGATCCAGATGGAGCGGACACGGCAACGCCTGCTGGATGCCGCCGAGTGCGTGTTCAGCGATCAGGGCTTCGCCGCCGCGAAATTAGAGGCGATCGCCGACGCCGCCGGCCTCAGCCGGGGCTCGATCTACTGGCACTTCAAGGGCAAGTCCGAACTGCTGGAGGCCGTCGTCGACCGCGCCTGGTTTCCCTGGGACGTGCTCCCGGTCGACAAGACCGAGGTGGAGCGCCTGCCGAGCATCGCGGAGATGGCCGGCGCGCTCGGGCAGGGCGTCCAGCGCACCCTGTTCGAGCCGCGCCTGCGCAGGAGCGCGTTAATCCTGCTGCAGGCGCGCGAGCTGCGCGGCGTGAGCGAGCGGGTGCTGCTGCGCCTGCAAGGCATGCAGCAGCGTATCGGTCGGCATGTATCCATGGTCGTCGAGCAGTCCGCAGGCCGCGGTGACAGCGGCGTGCAGGGCAGGGCGGTGGGCACGTTCATCTTCGGCGCCCTCAGCGAGGCCCTTATGCTGGGGCGGCCTGGGGAGCATGGGCTGGTCGGGCAGGAGGTGGAGCGGTTCGTCCTGAGGTTGCTCATGCCGGCCGTCGCGGAACGACACTCGGATCGATGATCCGCGGTAGCGCGCTTGCCGGTGATGCTGCCTGCGTGCTGCCTGGCACGGGCTTCGTTCGTCATTCGGGCGGTGAGGCGTTCCGACAAGCCCGCTCCTGGGTTCGCAATGGCAGTTGCACTGCCGCTCTCCGACAAGCCGGCCACTCCTGAGCCGTCAATCGAGATTATGTGGAGTTCGCCCACTCGACCACCGGGTCGAGAACGAGGCGGATAAGCCGCAGACAGGTACGGTGGCCCTTCAGAACCGGCCAAAACCACTCTCTGAATAATGAGACTTATCCAGTACTCCGCATAAGGCGCATGCGCGGCGCAAGTTCGTCGAAACGCAAAAGGTGCAACTCAAGGGCAAACCGGGCGTGCTGATATCGCGTTGGGGATGATGATCAACAAGCTCTACGGCGTCGAGCGCGAACTCAAGGATGTCAGCGATGAACAGCGCTACCGGGGCCGCCAGCAGCACAGCCCACCGCTCCTCGATCAGCTCAAGACCTAGCTGAAGAAAACCCAGCCGCAGGTTACGGCGCAGAAAGCCCTGGGCAAAGCAGTGAACTACCTTGCGAGCAACTGGAGCGGACTTGAACGCTACATCGAGGCCGGCCATCTGCCGATCGATAACAATGCAGCCGAGCGGCCCATCCGGGCCCTTTGTTACCGGTCGTAAGAACTGGCTGTTCAGCGACACGCCGAAAGGAGCGACTGCTAGCGCCCAGCTCTACAGCCTGGTCGCCCCCCCCCAAGACCAATGGCCAGTTGCCCTACGCCTGGCTGCGCTATGTCGTCGAGCGCCTGCAGCTGGCCAACAGCGTTGAGGACTACGAGGCGCTGCTGCCGTGGAACTGCCAGCCAACGACGCCACTGTAAAACGCAAAACCCCTCCAGAGGGAGGGTTGATGGAGAGCTTAGTTTCCAGCATTGAGGCGATGAACCAGCAGATCGCCACTGCCGCCGAACAGCAGAGCGCCGTGGCCGAGCAAGTTGGTCGGAGTATGGAGCGGGTGCGCGACGTAGTTGAGGATGGCGCACGCGCCCTTGCTGAGCTGCAGCACGCCAGTCAAGAGCTACAGGAGGTCGGCGAGCATCTCAACGACGCGGTAGGGCACTTTCGCACGTGAGAGGGGCAGGGACGTAAAGCGTCACTTGGCGCAGTAAACGTTTTTTGCGGTCGAACAAATGGGTGCCAAGTAAGGCATTGAGCAGGACGGTTACGAATGCTTGATTTGTTTCGTACCGTCCTCAACTCTGACTCGTATGAATAGCTATGTGACCTTTTTGACGCGGTAATCAAGTCGAGCTCGAGTTATCCCAAGAAGGGCAGCCGCCCGGGAAATATTGCCACCGCTATGCTTGACGGCTGCTCGGGTGATGGCGTCTTGCACTTGGTCCAAGTTAACAGGCCCTTGATGTACCATCTGCTCGGCAATTTCATCTAATGAGAGAGCTTTAGGGTTAGCATTCTCAGCCGCGTTCCGCATCAGCTCACTACTCAAGGTTAGATCACCTTTCTGGTTGAGGCTTAGGAAGTCTTGTGTGGTGAGGGTGCCTTCAATCGTCGTTAAATGGTGAGTGTCCAAAAAGTCGACGTCTTGAGCCATGATTATGGCTCTCTCGATCACATTCTCCAGCTCTCGAATGTTGCCCGGCCAGTCATGGTGAATAAGTACCTGCATGGCGGCATATGATATGCCTTTTAACTTACGTGCGTGGCGCTTAGAAAATCGGGAAATGAGTGCTCTGGTAATGAGTTGAATGTCATCGCGGCGTTCCCGCAGAGGGGGAATTTGGATGGGAAAGACGTTCAGTCGATAGTAAAGATCCTGTCGAAAGTGGCCATCTTGGACGGCTTCTCTCAGATCAACATTCGTTGCGGCAATCAGTCGGACACTGGTGTGGATTGTCCGATTGCTGCCGAGACGTTCTAGTTCACCATTCTGAAGTACACGGAGAAGTTTACTTTGAGCGGTCATGCTTAGAGTGGCAATTTCGTCAAGGAAGAGAGTCCCTTGATGAGCTGCCTCGAAACGTCCCTCTCGCGTAGTGGTAGCACCTGTAAAGGCTCCGCGCTCGACGCCAAACAGCTCCGACTCGATTAATTGATCTGGTATAGCGGCACAGTTCACTTCAACGAAGGCCTGGCCAGCGCGGCTGCTCAAACGGTGGATCTCACGGGCAATAAGACTCTTGCCGCTCCCGCTTTCTCCAAGTAAAAGAACTGTCGCATCGGTCTCCGCCACACAAGCTGTTTTATGACGGAGCACCTTGAACACTGCCGATGAACCAATGACGAGCTCGCCTCCCTGATCATCATCGGGAATAGGGTGCGTGGCGATCTGAGATTGCTCCGACTGATTGGGTGCCCAAATTTCGGCGGGCTTCGCTTGGATGCGGCAATGAGGGTGTCCCATCGCTTGGCATTCGAGCTCTTCCACGACGATAGGTTTTCCAGCGCATGTGCTTAGATACCCTGAACAATACGCAACGGAAAACCAACACACCGCATTTGAGCTGACACCGTTCATAGCTAAATGAATTTCAGCTTCGATGGAGTTCTGCCAGTAGGCTTCTGCACGATAGTCCGTGTTCTTCATATCGAACGCATTTAGTGCCGACGATCCAATTTGCATCGATGTTACAAATCCTTGCAAAGCGTGCAAGACACCACCTGCGTAAATCTGCTTTTCAATAGAGGATAAACCTTCCTTTTTTACAATCATTTCTGCATCGCGTTGACCGGTGGTGAATCCGATACGAGTCAGAAATTCCCGCGTGTAGTCTGGGCCAGAATAGGCCTGTAAGTCCTTGTATATGTCTTTCAGTGTTTCCATTTGTAGGAGCACGCATCGGCTTTCGTCCAGCCAGATACGCCCTTCGTTGGGAGAAAAGTGCAGTTTGGAAACTAAAGCATGTACTTCGGGAAGTGCAAGGTCGGCAACGATGGAGCGGTCTTCACTGTTACTATTTTTATTAGATTTCATGGTGATGGCTCAGGTCAGGTAGGAATGGATAAGGTTCTCGTAGGTTTTAATAATTTTATTAATTTGTGCTGATGGGGTTCAGAATATGGTGAATCCTGCCCGCCTGAGTAGGTGCATTCTGGCATCTGCTGACGAGCCCATATGCCCTTCAGTCTCACTGCTTGCTGGGTGCATGGATCGGCTGTCGCCTAGCCAGATGCCTCCTTCGCAGGGGGAAGGGGTGAAGCTGGACCCAAAAGATGGATTTCAGGGAGCGACAGTCGGTAATGATGGTGCGGTCTTCACGAATTTTATTTTAGATTTCATGGTGATAGCTCAGGTTAGGTAGGAATAGATAGGGCTCTCGTATATTTAATAAATTTATTAAATAGTTGCGATGGGGCTTCATAATATGGTGAAGCTTGCCCTCCCTGGCAAGTGCATTTCGGCACCTCCTGGCGGCCTCCGAGGGAGGGTACTGCCGTCCGGAACTAGGCTTTCGGGCGCTTTTTAGAATGAAAATCCTTATAAAACAGTATGTTGTCTTTCCCTGTGAGAGGCCGCTTAGTCAACTTGGCACGGTATTGGCTAAGAGCCCTGCAAGGCAGGTGTGAGGTTTCTTCGACATTGCTGCCTATTAAAGCTATATGAGAGCGGAGATGTGATAACAATGATTTCAAATCTCGGATATATCGTTTTAGGGGTGAGTGATCTCGATGCGTGGGAGCGGTTCGCTGTAGATGTTGTTGGTCTGCAGGTTGGCGCTCGTGAAGCGGGTGTCAGTCTTGGCCTGCGAATGGATAGCTTTGAACAGCGTATTCTGCTGCAGTCGAATAATGCCGATGACATGATCGCCGCTGGCTGGGAGTTCGACACGGAAGAGGCCCTGTTGGGTTATGTTGCAGGTTTACGAGAGCACGGTGTAGAAGTGCGTGACGCCTCGGCCGAGTTGGCAAGTGTGCGCAGGGTCGAATGCGTATTCTCGTGCAGTGATGATAATGGCATGTTCCATGAGTTTTATTTTGGTGCCCGGCGCGCAGCGCTGTCGGATGTATTTCGCTCGAAGGTCTTGTGCGGGCCTTTTGTGACGGGACGGCTGGGCGTTGGTCACTTTGTCGCGGTGGATAAGTCCGGTGGGGCCACCACTGATTTTTACGAGTGCATCCTTGGGGTAAAACTCAGTGACTACATCAGTGGTGAAGTGGTGCTTGGCAAAGAAATGGAGGTGAAGTTCTTCCATTCTGCCACGGGACGCCATCATTCGGTTGCAACGGCAGAAGTTCCGTTCCCTGTTTCCAAGATCATCCATCACATCATGGTTGAGTTTGCCAACATGAATGATGTCGGGCTTGCCTATGATCGTTGTGTCGCAGCGGGAGTTCCAATTGAAATGGAGTTTGGCCATCATCCCAATGATGGAATGTTCTCGTTTTACGCAAAAACACCTTCTGGCTTCCTCCTGGAGTTTGGCTTCGGCGGGTTGGTTATTGATGATGCCACCTGGGAGGTCAGGCGTTATAGCCAGTTAAGCGATTGGGGACATAGGCATCCCCCCCGGGGCTAGTGAGAAATCCAACTGGACGAACAGCGCGTGCTGCCAACGGGCCTCATTCTGACACGTATGTTCTTTCATTCAGTCTAGAAATCGCTTAACTGCAGTTTGTTGGCTGATCTAGGTTTTCTGCGAAAGGTATGAGTTGTTTGTGGATAACTCGCAGGCTTGAGTCTGGTTCGGTCTGAATATTGATTCGTGGTCATAAGTAAAAGTTGATTATTTGCATGTCGGCCCAATCTCCTTAAGCGGGTTAACGTCGGTGCTTTAATTATTTTTGCAACTTGTGATTGTCAAAATTAAATAAAAACAACAGGAAAATCGTTATGTCGAATTCTGCGGAAACTGATGTTCTTATCGTGGGTGCTGGTCCGGCCGGTGCTATGTCGGCTGCTCTGTTGGCGGGTCTGGGTGTCCGCAGTCTGATGATTAATAGACGGCGCTCCACTTCACCAGGTCCTAGGTCGCACATTACTAACCAGCGCACGATGGAAATTCTGCGTGATCTTGGCTTGGAAGAGTCGGCGAAGTCGCTTTCGGTGCCAAAGGAATATATGGGTGAGCATGTTTATGCCGCCAGTTTAGCAGGCGAGGAGTTTGGACGAATTCCAGCGTGGGCATCTCATCCTCAGGCGCACGCAGAGCACGAACTGGCCAGCCCAACAAGATACTGTGATTTGCCGCAGTTGTATTTTGAGCCGCTGTTGGTAAGTGAGGCTGCTCTGCGCGGTGCGGACGTCCGCTTCCTGACGGAATACCTGGGTCATTTTGAAGACCAAGACGGTGTAACCGCGCGACTGTTTGATCACGTAAGTGGCGTCGAGTATGAGGTGCGTGCGAAATATATCATTGGTGCGGATGGGGCTCGCTCGTTAGTTGCGCAAAACGCCGGTTTGCCGTTTGAAGGGCAGATGGGCATCGGTGATTCCGGGTCGATAAACATTGAGTTCAGCGCTGATTTATCATCGCTGTGTGAACATCGTAAAGGCGACATGTACTGGATGTTCCGCGCTGGCAGCGGGATCAATGGTGTCGGCGTCGCAGCACTGCGAATGATTCGGCCCTGGAATAAGTGGATGTGTGTTTGGGGGTATGAAAAGTCAAAAGGCACGCCCGAGATCACCAAGGAAGAAGCCAAAAAAATTATCCATGAGATAATCGGTACGGATGAAATTCCGGTTGAGGTTGGCCCTATTTCAACCTGGACGATCAATCAGCAATATGCCGTGCGCAACACCGCCGGGCGAGTCTTCTGCATGGGCGATGCCGTTCATCGTCATACGCCGATGGGGGGGCTTGGGCTCAATACGTCCGTCCAGGATGCTTACAATCTATCCTGGAAGATTGCTCTGGTGCTCAAAGGCAAGGCTGCGCCGACATTGTTGGACTCTTACGACGCGGAACGGTCGCCCGTGGCGAAACAGATCGTCGAGCGAGCCTATAAGAGTCTTTCCAAATTTCCTCCTGTTTTCGAGGCGCTCTGTCTTCCACCGGTTCCGACAGAGGCGGAAATGGCGGAAGCTCTGGTGCGTCTCAAGGATGCAAGTGAGGAGGGGGCGAAGCGGCGCGCTGCACTTCGTAAGGCCATGGATGCGACCATCATCGGGCTTGGCGGCGGGCACGGTGTCGAGCTGAATCAACGCTATGTTTCCCGCGCGGTGTTCCCCGACGGCACGCCTGATCCGGGGTTTGTTCGTGATAAAGAGTTTTTCTATCAGTCGAGTACACGCCCTGGTGCGCATTTACCGCATGTTTGGCTTACCGAGAATCAGCGGCGGATCTCTACCCTGGACTTGTGTGGGAAAGGCCGCTTCACCCTGTTGACAGGGCTTTCCGGAATTGCCTGGAAGCACGAGGCCGAACGGGTTTCGCAGTCTCTTGGGATTGATCTAAAGGTATGCGTAATCGGCCCGGGCCAGGCGTTCGTGGATACCTATGGTGAGTACGCCAATATATCCGAGATAGACGAAAGTGGCGCATTGCTCGTACGGCCGGACATGTTTATCGCGTTTCGAGCGAAAGACGCATCTCAGAAAAGTCTTGAGCAGCTGATCGTGGCGATGAGGAACATCCTTGGGCGGGCATAATCGGTTGTGTGAACCCCTCTATTGAATCCCGGTAAAGCAAACAACAAACGCCCCGACTTAGTTTGGGGCGTTTGTCATTTGGATACTGAAAAATCTGGAGGCAGGGGGACATCCGCCGTACGTAAGCGCTCCTAAACCTCATCTACAAATAATCCCCAGGCCAGCCAATGCTGTGCACCAATTTCTTTCTGGAGCCAGCCGTTATGATGCGCCCCGACGCAAAAGTCGAAAAAGTCTACCTCTACCCCAAAAGCCGGTGGATTTTCGGAAATCCATCGACGGCCTGGTCGCCCTGGTCGAGCTGGACATCAAAGTAGCTGTGTTCGACCCGGTACTGTTCGTCTGTCTCAACAAGTCACGTAACCGGGTGAAACTTTTGTAGTGGGAGCGCGACGGCTTCTGTTTGTGGCTCAAGCGCCTTGATGAGCGGTTCAAAACATCACCAGACGATCAAGAGGAAGTCCATCGTACTAACGGTTCAGAAACTGAACTAGCTGCTGGATGGATGACCTCTGGCGCAACCGCCCACCAGGTTTTGACGCCGCGTTTCGTGACCTGGGCCGGAATAATCCACGGCATGATTTCCGTGCCCGAAACCTTTCCAGACAACCCTATTTTGCTGAAGCAGCTTCTGCTGTCGCTGCATGAGCAGATGTCTTCGAAGGACAAGGAAATAACCGCCAAGGACGGGCAGATCGAGCACCTGCGCGAACAAAATGCGCTGTTGATCCGAAAGCGCTCCATAAACCCGTCGTACCGTCTTGATGGTGTGTTGCTCAAAGCCTTCGATGGCTTCTTGGTATGCCGGATAGGTGGTCTATGCATTGTCAGTCGCGCCTCCAGACAGTTTGTCTAGGCGCTTGTGCCGTGAGGCCTTTGGCCGCATCAGCACAGCCGGGGTGAGTGCTCTGAAGGTGGTACCTCAGTTGGTCGCTCTTGAGGCGCTGCAGTGGATGACATGTAGGCCTGGCTTCAGAATTAGATGATATGGAATCAATGGCACTGATCTTGGTTTCATAAAATTATGAATATTGCTGCATTCCTTGTCTACGTTAGCACCTGATCTCAAGCTCCTGGGAGCGCTCGCTCTTACCTCTTTTCTCTTTTTTTTTAAAAAAGCAATATAAAACAATAGCTTATGTTTATGCTTGGGCGTGATCCTGATTACTTGGCGCGATATTGGCATTGATGCTTGTACGTCGCGCATCTGTAAGGTTTTTCGATAGCGGGTTGCTGCTCTGAGTGAAACGGATCTCTGACCTTTAGGCCGCATAGTTCTAAAGGTTTGGCTCCTCAGTAGGTGAAAATATTTGCTCGCTTATCTTTATTGGCCTGTGTGCATGGTGCTGCAACGGATGCTAATTACCGCTCCCCACGTAGGAGCGGAAACTAAATACCCTCGATATATGAGGGGCAGTTAAATTTAGGGCCGGCAGGCTCATTGAATGGATGGACCTATGCCAAAATACACTGAAGCTGGAACTAGCAACTACCTAGTCATTGACGAACCAGGGCTGAGTAATTTTCGTCTTCATTACAACGAGGCCGGGCAAGGCGAAGCCGTGATCATGCTGCATGGTGGTGGCCCTGGTGCGAGCGGATGGAGCAATTACTACAAGAATATCGAGCCTCTGGCTGATGCTGGTTTTCGAGTGATCTTGCTTGATTGTCCCGGCTTCAATAAAACGGACGAAGTCGTTACCGATACTCAGCGGGGCTTGTTGAATGCTCGTGCGGTCAAGGGGCTCATGGATGGCTTGTCCATCGAGAAAGCTCACTTAGTGGGTAATTCCATGGGTGGAGCTACGGCACTGAATTTTGCGCTCGAATTCCCGGACCGACTTGATCGGTTGGTTCTGATGGGGCCTGCCGGGATGGGTAAGAGCCTGCTTCAGCCGAATCCTCAGGAAGGCCTCAGGCATATGTTTCGACTATACAGTGATCCAACGCCGGCCAACTTTGCTGAGATGTTGAATGTATTCGTATTCGACCCCTCTGCTATTACGGAGGAGTTGCGGCAAGATCGCTGGAATAACATACGTTCTCGTCCTGAACATCTTAAGAATTTTGTTGCGAGTTCTAAGATGACTCCGGTAACTGCATGGGATGTAGTCGATCAGGTGCACAAGATCCCCAATAAAACTTTGGTCACATGGGGGCGGGACGATCGTTTTGTACCACTGGACAATGGTCTGAAACTTATCAACTTCATGCCTGATGCACAGTTGCATGTGTTTTCACGTTGTGGTCATTGGGCTCAATGGGAACATGCCGATGCCTTTAATCGGCTGGTGATTGATTTCTTTCGTAACTGAATCTGTCACATAGAGGATGAAAGCCCCGGCTGTGGGTCGGGGATTTTCTTGTGCTTCACGCTCCACATCTCATAAATAGAATAAAAGAGATATATATGTCTAATGGCAATTATCAGGCCAGTCACGCATGCCGTCAGTGGCCTTGCGCAGCATCGCTAAAAATCGAGGGGCTCTCCGCCGCAATCGCCACTCTTATAATTGGCGCTGCCATTCCATTTGGCACCGCCCACGCATTTGAAGTGGAAAACGATGGCGACTTTAGGATTCGCTGGGACAACACCATTAAATATACGGCGGCCTGGCGGATAAGGGATGCAGATCCAAAAATCGCTAATCAGCGTGGCGCTCAGCCTGGAACGGACTTCGGTGATCTTGGGATCAAGAAAGGACTGATCAATAATCGATTTGATATTCTTTCCGAGTTGGACGTTGCCTATGAGGATGTCGGTTTTCGTGTATCGGGTGCTGGCTGGTATTCGGCATACTCCACTTTGCAGAAGGTGGATGTGCTGGAGTGGGAATTGCAGCAGTTGCAGGGTGTGTCCGCCACCAACTCACTTGCTGCATTTTCGCGCCGTGCAACTGTCGGGATGAACGAGGGAAGTTTCGCCTGGTTTGATGTTCCGCGTTCCCAAGGGATGATCAACGCCGTTTTAATGCGTACGCCGCGTGAACTGTATAGTCAAGCGTGCGATATGCTTTCGGTCTATATCTATCTCGAGGATCACAAAGCCGAGACCTTGCAACGGGTAGTCGCAAAAATAGAGGATTTTGCGCTCCGTAACGATACGGAAACAGTTAAGTTCATCCAGGCGGCAGGAAACTCGGGCATCGAGGCAGCCACTAATATTGTGGTCCGACAAGCCAATGGGCGAATGTTGTTGCTCGTTTATGCTGCCGTTGTAGGGCTCGCTTTTGTGACCTTTGGATCTTGGCGTGCCGTCGTCTGTGCGATCTTGCCCCTACTGTTGACTTCGATGCTTTGTGAAGCACTGATGGTGGCGCTCGGTATTGGTGTCAAGGTCGCCACGCTGCCAGTAATTGCGCTTGGAGTTGGCATTGGCATCGACTATGCCCTGTACGTGCTAACAGTGACGATGGCTCGTCTGAGGCAGGGCATGAGCCTGTCGGAGGCTTACTATCATGCACTGCTATTCACCGGAAAAGTGGTTGTGCTCACTGGTGTTACTCTGGGCTTGGCAGTCGCTACTTGGGGCTTTTCGCCGATCAAGTTCCAGGCCGATATGGGAATACTGCTCGCATTCATGTTCGTGGTGAATATGGTTGGCGCGTTGATTCTCTTGCCCGCTCTTGCGAGGTTTCTGTTGCCGGCAACTGCGTTGGTAAAGAAGAGCTCTAAATTGAGTCCGGCTAGTTAAGGTAAAAGTAGGTTCCAAACAATCACTTGTCTGATTGAGGCATGGCCGATGCTGCGAGTTCCTCTTGGCAGCATCGGCCATCATAGTAATTGGAAGACCATCTTGGACGTGTCTCCTTAGAGTTTATTCCGTATCAGTCGCGTCAACTCGGCGTGTAATGCTCTAGTATTCATCGTTTTGGCTGTCTTCGTTTTTTGAGTGTCACGACTGCCGGAGCGGAGTACTCCAAGGTCGATGAAATCATTGAGAAGCAGGGGATAAAAAGAAAAGCTAAGCTGCGTATTCCACAGTACGCTAGCTTGGAATACCTATTGAAAAGCTCCGATCTGATCGCCACGGTACCCGAGGTCCTGATCCAGCCTAATCTCTTTCCTCTTGCTTTAGGTTACTCGGAACACCCGGTGCCGCTACCAAGACTTTCTATCGATCTGTTTTGGCACGCTCGACTTCATCGTGATCCAGCTACTCAATGGCTGCGCAACGTCATCGCAATCCAGTGCGAGCTGCCGACAATCTGCTCGAACAACTGAATATCCTCCTTGCCAGACAAGCCTGGGAGGCTCCCTAGTTTTGCCGGAGGACACTTGCCCTTACAAGACTTCGGTCGATAGCAGCATATATCAGCTTCAGAATTTGATGAGGCTGGAGTAGAGCCACTGATCTGGGTTTCATAAAATTATGAATTTCACCCCCCATTTCTCACCTGCTTTAACGCCTTATAGCGAGCACTGAAGAGCGCTCCTTTATTCATTTGCGTGTAATTCTGAGTAAAAGGTCTTATAGAACATTGGCTTATGTTTCCCTGCGGGAGGGGCTAGCCACTTGGCACGATATTGGCTTTTTGCGTAGCGTATATGTAAGGCTTTTTGAATGTGTAGCCACCGCCAAATCTGAAACGGAGAACGACGGTTCGATAGCAGCGGTTGTGGGGCGTGGGTGCAACCGACCATCTGGACTGACTTGGCGGACGATTCGGCGTTGGTCACCGAGGAGATTTTCGGTCCGTGTTGCCACATCCGCCCGTTCGATACCGAGGAAGAAACGATCGAGTTGGCCAACAGCCTGCCCTACGGTCTGGCGTCTGCTATCTGAACCGACAACAGCTCGCGCGCGCTGCGTCGCCGGGCAGGTCGAGGCTGGTGTCGTCTGGGTCAACAGCTGGTTCCTGCGCGACCTGCGTACCGCTTTTGGCGGTAGCAAGCAGTCGGGCATCGACCGTGAAGGCGGGGTGGATTCGCTGGAGTTCTACACCGAAGTGAAAAACATCTGCGTGAAGTTGTGAGGTGCTCATGAACACCCCCCGGAACAGCCCGGAAATCGGTCGCGAAATCATCGCGTCCACCCAACAGGAACAGCACACATGAACCAAGAATTGATTCAGCAGCTCGGCGACGAACTGTACCAGGCCATGCTCAACCGCGAGGCCGTGGCACCGCTGACCAGCCGCCATGATTTGTCTATCGAGGATGCCTACCAGATTTCCCTGCGCATGCTCGAACACCGCCTGGCCGCTGGCGAGAAGATCATCGGCAAGAAGATTGGTGTGACCAGCAAGGCGGTGCAGAACATGCTTAACGTACACCAGCCGGACTTCGGTTACCTGACCGATGCCATGGTGTTCTACAGCGGCGAAGCCATGCCAATCAGCAAGCTGCTGATGCAGCCCAAGGCCGAGGGCGAGATCGCCTTTATCCTCAAGAAAGACCTGATGGGCCCTGGGGTGACCAACGCCGACGTGCTGGCCGCCACCGAGTGTGTGATGCCCTGTTTCGAGATCGTCGATTCGCGCATCCGCGACTGGAAAATTAAGATCGAGGACACCGTGGCGGATAACGCTTCCTGCGGTCTGTTCGTTCTTGGCGACCGGGCGGTCTCGCCACGCCAGGTCGATCTGGTCACCTGCGGCATGGTGGTGGAGAAGAACGGCCATGTCATCAGCACCGGTGCCGGTGCGGCGGCGCTGGGCTCGCCGGTCAATTGCGTGGCCTGGCTGGCCAACACCCTGGGCCGTTTCGGTATTCCCCTGAAAGCCGGTGAAGTGATCCTCTCCGGATCTCTGGTGCCATTGGAGCCGGTCAAGTCCGGCGATGTGATGCGCGTCGATATCGGCGGCATCGGCAGCGCTTCCGTGCGCTTTGTCTGAGGATTTTTCCATGAGCAAGAAACTCAAAGTCGCCATCATCGGTTCCGGCAACATCGGCACCGACCTGATGATCAAGATCCTGCGCAATGGCAATCATCTGGAAATGGGTGCCATGGTCGGTATCGACCCCAACTCGGACGGCCTGGCCCGCGCAGCGCGCATGGGCGTGGCCACCACCCATGAAGGCGTTGAGGGTCTGACCCGTTTGCCGGTGTTCCAGGATATCGACTTCGTCTTCGATGCCACCAGCGCCTCGGCTCACATCAAGAACGACGTGTTCCTGCGTGGCCTCGAGCCTGACCTGCGCATCATCGACCTGACCCCGGCGGCCATTGGCCCCTACTGTGTGCCGGTGGTCAACCTCGAAGCCAATCTGCACGAGACCAACGTCAACATGGTTACCTGCGGCGGCCAGGCGACCATTCCCATGGTCGCCGCCGTCTCCCGCGTAGCCAAGGTGCATTACGCCGAGATCGTCGCCTCGATCAGCAGCAAGTCCGCCGGTCCCGGCACCCGCGCCAACATCGACGAGTTCACCGAGACCACTTCCAAGGCCATCGAAGTGATCGGCGGTGCGCGCAAGGGCAAGGCGATCATCATTATGAACCCGGCCGAGCCGCCGCTGATCATGCGCGACACCGTCTACGTGCTGTCCGACCTCGCCGACCAGGATAAGGTGGCCGCCTCGGTGGAGGAGATGGTGCATGCGGTGCAGGCCTATGTACCGGGCTACCGTCTCAAGCAGCAGGTGCAGTTCGATGTGATCCCCGAATCGGCACCGCTGAACATTCCCGGCCTGGGCAACCTCTCCGGGCTGAAGACCACGGTGTTCCTCGAAATTGAAGGTGCCGGCCACTACCTGCCGGCCTACGCCGGTAACCTCGACATCATGACTTCCGCTGCGCTGGCCACCGCCGAGCGTATGGCCCAGTCGCTGCTCAGTGCCTAAGGAGCACCGCCATGGCCTTCAATCCCGGCAAGAAACTCTACATCTCCGACGTGACCCTGCGCGACGGTAGCCACGCCATCCGCCACCAGTACTCGATTAAGAACGTGCAGGACATAGCCCGCGCACTCGACGCGGCCAAGGTGGACTCCATCGAAGTGGCTCACGGCGACGGCCTGCAGGGCTCCAGCTTCAACTACGGCTTTGGTGCCCACACCGACCTGGAGTGGATCGAGGCGGTAGCCGAAGTGATCAGCCATGCCCAAATCGCCACCCTGCTGCTGCCCGGTATTGGCAGCACCCATGACCTGGACAACGCCTACCAGGCGGGCGCGCGTATCGTGCGGGTGGCGACTCACTGCACCGAGGCGGACGTGTCTCGCCAGCATATCGAGCACGCCCGCAAGCTTGGCATGGATACCGTCGGCTTCCTGATGATGAGCCACATGCAAACGCCCAAAGGCCTGGCCGAGCAAGCCAAGCTGATGGAAAGCTACGGTGCCATCTGCCTGTACGTGGTCGACTCCGGCGGTGCCATGAGCATGCAGGATATTCGTGATCGCTTCCGTGCACTCAAGGACGTACTCCAGCCGGAAACCCAGACCGGCATGCACGCCCACCATAATCTGTCTCTCGGCGTAGCCAACTCCATCGTCGCGGTGGAGGAGGGCTGTGATCGCATCGACGCCAGCCTGGCCGGAATGGGTGCCGGTGCCGGTAATGCCCCTCTCGAAGTCTTTATCGCCGCTGCCGAGCGCCTGGGTTGGGAGCACGGCACCGATCTGTATACCCTGATGGACGCCGCCGACGACATCGTCCGGCCATTGCAGGATCGCCCGGTGCGTGTGGATCGCGAAACCCTAGCCCTTGGGTATGCCGGGGTCTACTCCAGCTTCCTGCTCCACTCGGAAGTAGCGGCGGCTAAGTACGGCCTGAAGGCTGTAGACATCCTGGTCGAACTGGGCAAGCGCCGTATGGTTGGTGGCCAGGAGGACATGATCGTCGATGTCGCCCTGGACCTGCTGGCCGCCGGAAAGGGGACACGGGCATGAACCGTACCCTGAGCCGCCAAGAGGTACTGGCCCTGGTCGAGCACATCGAGAAGGCCGAGCTTGAGGTCCACGACATTCCCAAGGTGACCAACGACTATCCGGAGCTGACCTTCGCCGACGCCTACGACGTGCAGTGGGATATCCGCCGGCGTAAGGAGGCCCGCGGCAACAAGATCGTCGGCCTGATGATGGACCTGACCTCCTGGGCGAAGATGGCGCAGATGGGTGTGGAAACGCCGATATACGGTTTTCTTGCCGATTACTTCAGCATGCCGGACGGTGGCGTGGTGGACTGCTCGAAGCTGATCCACCCGAAGATTGAGGCGGAGATATCCGTGGTCACCAAAGCACCGTAGCAGCCCTGGTTGCCATATCAATGACGTGATTGCGGCGATCGACTACGTGATCCCAACGGTGGAAGTGCTCGACTCGCGCTACGAGAACTTCAAGTTCGACCTGACCAGCGTGGTGGCCGATAACGCTTCGTCGACCCGCTTTATTGCCGGAGGCCGGATGGCCTGTCTTGAAGAGGTCGATCTGCGCACCCTTGGTGTGGTGATGGAGAAGAACGGCGAGGTGGTGGAAGTCGGTGCCGGTGCCGCTGTGCTCGGCCATCCGTTGTCCAGCGTGGCGATACTGGCCAACCTGCTGGCCGAGCGTGGTGAGTACATACCGGCGGGTACGTTCATCATGACCGGCGGCATCACTGCGGCAGTGGCAGTGGCACCGGGAGACAATATCAGCGTGCGTTATCAGGGGCTTGGCTCGGTTACCGCGCGCTTCATCTAAAACCTGTGCGGCCGGCCTATGGTCGGCCGCTGACTGTAAGGAATGAGGCCATGCCCATTGCCCAGTTGTATAACCTCGCAGGTCTCCGCGCGAGCAGAAGGGATCCGCGAAGTCAGCGAGGCAATGTCACGCTCGCTGGACACACCCATCGAGCGGGTGCGGGTGATCATCACCGAAATGCCAAAGAACCGCTTCGGCATTGGTGGTGAACCGGCGAGCAAGGTGCGACGCTAGACGTAGCGATGCCACTCATAGTGGGAGGGCCACCGACGAGGTTAATGCCTGAAACTAGGAGATTGACAAAGGATGAGTCGCATAGCGGGTTTCCACTATTCGCCTCCTCCCCCACTGTTCCGGATTTTCCTGACAGGGCGACTGAGGCTAGCCGCAAGTTAAGTGAAGAGTTGTTAGCGCCGCTGCAAGATCATTATGAGCGTGCTGGCAAGTGTTAATAGCGTTTAGGAAGAGGTTTACATGTCCATATGCTTCCCCCCCCCCTGCTCTGCGAAACTGAAGCTGTTCGATGTAGCAGCCATGGCCAGTATCGTAAAGTGAATGGGGCATGGCTGATCTGAAATTGTGTAAGATCTTTCAATCAGCAATCGGAAGTGCCCGGAAATAACAATAAAGTAAAAAGGTAAGAGGCTATGCGAGCAAGATTACTGCTCTGCGAGCTGTTTCTGTTGATCTCACCGGTGCGGGCTGATGAGCACGCTGCCTTGTAGTTGAGCGGGCTTAATAGCAATGGACAGCTTTTCTTGGCAAGCGTCATGCTCTATTTCAACCCGCAGGATCGAGCACCGGACCCGCGTCTGCTTAACTCGTTATCCAACTACCTGTGGACGATGCAGACTGGTATCTCACTGCTTGGTGAACCCGCCGAATTGGCGAAACCCTTCCAGGGCGTGCAGCAAGTGTTCAATCAGCTCAATGGCATGCCGCCTGAGCAGAAAAAGAACTACCCAGACCTGGTGCGGCAACTCCTGGTTCACGTCCGAGACCTGCAGCAGGCTGCTGATTTAGCCTACCTCCGCGAGCAGCAAGGTTTGCAGCCCGATTCATTTGTTGCGTTGCTCACTGGTCAGAGCCGTGCTTTGGCCAGACTCCTGTTCGACTATCAGTTACGCCATTATCCGATGGTGGACAAGGAACAGTTTCTGATGTCGCCCGAACAGATGCATATGCTTGATTAGAACATTGAGGCGCGCTTCGACCAACTGCTGTACATGCTGGCTGAGCACCGCGCTACTCTTGACAAGATCCGCGGAAACTTCAATTTCGTACGCAGCCAGTTGCAACTCGGAAAGTTACACGCCAAAAGTGGTGCTGAGTTCTATGTGAGTCGGGCGATTATCGATCTTGACGAACTTACGAGGACGGTAGTAATCAGCCAACACTAAGCGGCTCAGCGATGGTTGAATCGCCCCGGAAATTCGAAAGGCACTATAGGATCGCTTGTCTCCATGCACTGCGCGGCAACCAGCCGTGCAGCCAGGTGCAGGTGCGTCGGGGACACTGCCTCAATGACTGTGTGTGCTCCCAGGGCGTCGTAGGAGCGCAAGAGGGCATGGTAGATGTCCCAGGCGTCGATGCCCTGAGGTAGCTGCTTCAACACTGATTGAACCAGCCTGCGTTTGAGCGGCTCGAGCTGCATATCTCCAAGAGCACGCTGTACAGCTACCTACGGCACCGGGGCGTCAAGATCGGCGCATATCAGAAGTGCGCCCGGTCACGCGATCAGCAGCTCACCGCCTTGTCGTCATCGCCGGCAGAGCTGTCCGCCGTCGAGCGGGTGACCACCGTCACGCTGCGCCTGGCAGTGGTGAATAACAGCAAGTTCGTGCGCGGCCGAAAGTGGGCAACGGAGAACATCGAGCGCTATTGCCTGGAGCCCTACTGCGTGAAGCGGCTGGAGGCTGGCCACTACGAGCTGACCATCCCGTATCGGAGCGACGACGAGCTGGACGAGACCGGACATGACCTGCTGACCGAAATCAGCCAGGAAGCCGACATGCGCAACTGTTTTATCGAGGCGGATGCCCGGGAAGAAGGTACGGAGCGGCGATGGTAGGGCTTAAGTGCACTTTCTGTTCCATTGCTCCCAACCCCCTACAAGGGAGCCTTTAGCCGTACCTGCTTGAACCAGTCCACGTGAGGCGAAGCGGCTCCGCCTCAGTTCTGAGGGAGGACAAGCCATGGAATTGCGTCACCTTCGCTGCTTCGTGGTCCTGGCAGAGGAGTTGCACTTTACGCGGGCCGCTGAAAGGCTGCATATCGAGCAATCCCCACTGTCGCGCATCATCAAGGAACTCGAAAACGAAATGGGTGTTCTGTTGTTCGATCGCGACCGACGCGGGACACGCCTGACCCAGGCAGGGACAGTGTTTCTCCAGGATGTGACTCGACTGTTCTCGAGCCTGGACGTGGCCCGTGAAAACGCGAGGGCGGTTTCTTCTGGCTATCTGGGCGTTTTTCGTATAGCTGTCCCGTGCGGCTGCATTGATCCGCGCTTGACCACCTTTCTCGCACGCTGTCGCGAAGAAGATCCGAAAATAGAGATACGTTTGACCGAGGCTCCGCTGGTCGAGCAGTTGCACGGGCTGCGCTCGGGCGCGTTCAATGTGGGGTTTGCATGCACCGCCGATGTAGGGGATGGCGTTGAAGCGGAACCGATCTGGATCGACTCACTGGTTGTGGCCGTATCGACACGACATCCGTTGCTCGTTCACCCGCAGATCCCTCTGGAGGCTCTGCTACGCTATCCATTGGTAATGGCGGATCCGCGTCTTTTCGGACAGTGCAATGGCGAGTTGAACCGATTGCTGCACACTGCGACAAGCAAACCGGGCATCGTCGAGTATGTTGCTTCGATGGACATGATGCTGACGCTGGTCGCAGCAGGTTATGGAGTTGGGTTCGCGAACGCGGCGCGAATCGGAGTTTGCAATCGATCTGACATCGTGACTCGTCCCCTCAAGGCTCCGAACGTCATTCACACCACGTACCTTCTACGACCAAGTGGCTGTACTGATACCTCTCCAACCCCGCCCCTGGACCGTTTCATTGCGCGTCTACATGCCCAGATGGACGAATGACGGGCGAAGCCCGACGCCTACACCTGCTACGTATTTGGTCTCGATCGTAGGTTCTTCTCTGTCGCTGCCATTAGATCAGCGGCACTACTGTTCAGAGCAGCAGCAATTCTGAGGATTAGCGCCAACGTGGGCATATGCTCCCCACGCTCGATCTTGCCCATGTGCGATCGTTCAATTCCTGCCAAGGACGCCAGCTCTTCTTGAGCTATTCCGAGTTCTGTCCGCGCAGCGCGGATCCCCAGGCCAAAAGCTAACGGGGGCGCGGCTTCGTAGGTGGTCGAGCCGGCGGGACGGCCTCGTTGAACTGTACGCTTCTGCATCGGCAGAAGCGTCGAGTGTCACCGTGATTTAAACCACGTTAAATTTAACCCTTGGTATGATGGAAGTTCGTTTTTTAGCCCCGAACTCTTGAGAGGGCATTCATGGGCGTCTCCAGCCAACCTTCGACACTCAGGCTCGCGGTCTCGGAGGGAGTACTGTCGCCACAACTGGCGACTCTGCTCGCGTTACAGCGTGCGGAAGAGCCTGAGCCCCCCATCCTGGCGACGGAGGTCCGGCAGGAAGACCTCATCCAGGGATTGGAGGACGGCCATTACGATCTTGGTATCGCAATATCCGGCCCGACTTCGCTTACCCTGGACAGCCAGCTGCTTTGGCGGGATGAACTGGCCGCGGCCGTACCTCGACGGTCGCCTTTGCTGGCGCATGCCGCGGTCTCTTTGACGGAACTGTTGCGCTATCCCATGATCTAGTCGTATCCGCGTGTCTGTGAGGCACTCAGCCAACAGATCGAGGCGCTGCTCGCAGGGGACCAGACCCGCGTGTCGTGCACGTCGGGTTCCTTCGAGCTGATGGCCTTGCTGGTGGCGGCCGGCTACGGCGTAGGGATTGCCTCCCGCACTCGCATCCTTCAGGCTCGTGACTGGGGCATCGTGATGCGCCCCCTGGCGGAGGGGGCGTACTGGATCGGGACGAGTTTGCTCAGGCCTACCTCCGCCAGCCGCGCAGCCCCTGCCATCTCGCGTTTCGCTAGACGAGCTCGGGCAGTCGTGTAGTCGCCACGCCGTAAAGGTCCTCCGCCTCGTTCATCGCGTCGTGTACCGCGAGCACAGCAACGTCGAGGTTATCCGGCGTCAAGGCCTCGATCGAAGACAACCCTCCAAACACGTCATGCGGTCGCGTCAAGGCGTGATAGATGCGCCACGAATCCACGCCGCGGGGCGTCTGCTTGAGGATGGCCCGGACCAGCCGGCGCTTGAGAGGGTCGAGTTGCCAGTCCGGCACCCGTTGCCCTCGGTTGCCCAGGCTGATCGACAGCAGGTTGCCGGCCGTGATCTCGTAGGTGATCCAGCGACGCGACTTGCCGGCCAGCTTGGCATAATCGGCGACGGACAGATTGTGCGGAGCCTCCAGGATGTCCAGCAGGATCATGCGCTCGCGCTGGACGTTCGAGATGGCCGGCTCCTGAGGCCTGGGCGCTCGTACCGCGGACAGGCGCTGCGTCGGCACCGTCGTCAGCGTCATCGCGCCCTGGGGCTGGGACACCACGAGTGTGGGCGCCGCCTTCACCGTCGGCGAGGGCTGTCCATCCTGCTCACCGGCGACCACGGGAAAGCCTTCCAGTTGGATGGTCAGGAGGGTGCTGGCCGCTTCGACCTGCCCAAGCTCGAACAGATCCAGCCGATCGGCCCAGTCCTGCATCATGCGCCGACGCTGCTCCACGTACTTGGCGTGGTTGTAGGTCGCCCGGACCTGGTTCGGGTCGACGTGGGAGAGCTGCGCATCGACCCACTTCTCGGGATAGCCCAGTTCGTGGAGAGCCGTCGAAAGGGTGGCTCGGATGCCGTGCCCGGTCAGCCGTCCTTCGTACCCCAGACGCTTCAACGCCGCATTGAGCGTGTTCTCGCTGATGCGCTGCTTCAGACTCTTGGCTCCTGGGAACAAGTACTTCTGCGCCGGCTTGAACCGATCGAGCATGTGTCGGACGATCTCGACCGCCTGTACGGACAGCGGCACGATGTACGGCGGGATGTCCTCCGACCGGATGTTATCCTTCTGCATCTTCAGTTCCAACTGCTTCACCACGTCCGGCGGGATGACCCAGAGACCCTCATCGAGGCGAAATTGGTCCGGCGTCGCCAGACGCAGCTCTCCGGTACGCACGCCTGTCAGCAGCAACATCCGCAGGCCGAGTTGTGTCTGCAACCGCCCGGGGTACTTGCGCAGAACCCGAAGGAGCTCGGGCAACTCGGGCATACGCAGGAAGGGGTTGTGGCGCACAGGAGGCTGCGGCATGGCGACCACATCCAGGTCGGAAGCCGGGTTCTGTTCCAACCCCGGAACGATCACCAGGGCGTACCGGAAGAGCTGGTTGAACCAGGTACGCACCTTCTCGGCGACGGACGGCGCTCCGCGCTTCTCGATGCGACCGACGACCTCAAGCAGATCGGTGCGGGTGACGTCGTAGATCGACCGCTTGCGCAGGCTCGGCAGGATGTCCTTCTCGAAGATGCGCGGAATCATCGAGAGCGTGGTCTGGCGTCCCTTCTTGAGACGACCCTGCGCACGGAATGCGAGCCACTTCTCGTACACCGCCTCGAAGGTGTTCTGCTCTGCTTGAACGGCCAGTCGCCGGTCCTTCGCACGCTGCCGTTGCGGATTGACGCCCTTGGCCACCAGCGAGCGAGCCTGGTCGCGAAGCTCGCGGGCCTCGCGCAGGCTGATCTCCGGATAGATCCCGAGCGACATCCGCTTCTGCTTGCCCAGCCAGGTGTAGCGGAAGTGCCAGGTCTTGGTGCCGCATTCTGAGACGGCCAACGACAGACCGTCGAAGTCAGGGAGGGTGTAGTCCTTGCCGGTGGCCTTGGCCTGCCGGACGACCATGTCAGTGAGTGCCATGTCTGCTCCTGAACACGTCAGGAGTCAGATGCTCATTCCATGGCCCGCTCGGCCCCAGCAACAATCCGGACTCGAACCCGACCGCTTTGATGGACTACTGGATGGACTAATTCGGTCCAGCAGCGGGTGGATTTGGGTGGATCTCATTGGATCGCTGTCGGGCAAAAAATCCTTTGCTGACAGCAGCTTATGGAACTCGGTGGATTTCCATGGAAGCTAAAGTGGAGCGGGTAGAGGGAATCGAACCCTCAACTAAAGCTTGGGAAGCTTTCGTTTTGCCACTAAACTATACCCGCATTACGCGCTTACTCGGTGCACCAAAGCGGGGGTGTCCAATAAGAACCCTCGTTATCAGCTTGTTAAGCTGGAGTAATGCCATTATGCGACACCCGCTCAGAGCGGTGACTTTGTACCAGATACAGCTGGGGATTTGAAGTTTTTCTTTACGTGGGGCGGGTTTAACGCAGTTGAAGCGCATGGCGGTCTATCGCGGGCAAGCCTCGCACGTGCAGGAATGCGTTTAACGCTGCGGGGCGAAACTTGCTCGCGATGACTCTGTTTCAGATTGCCAATGCATGGTGGTCCTGGACGTAGTGGTAACGCGGTCGGCTTTCGTGCTGTGCCGGTTTCAGGAACCCAAGCAGTGCGTTGCGGCTGTCCCGGCAGGCGGCTTTGTGTTCCATGTCGAGAAAGTGGCCGGTGGCTTCAAGCGTCGTGAAGGTGGCCTGCTGCACATGGTCGGCGAACAACCGGGCGCCTTCGGCGGCGGTGTATTCGTCCCATTCGCCGTTCATGAACAGCACCGGCACGTTGATTTGCTGCGCGGCCTTGAAGAAGCACTGGCGATCGCTGTGCAGCAGGTCGCTGATGTGGAAATGCATCTGCCCGTATTCATGATCGGCCAGGCTGCTGACGTGCCGGTAGTTGAAGCGCTTGAACAGCGTCGGCAAATGTTTGCCGATGGTGCTGTTCACCAGGTTGCCGACCCGGTCGCCATCGCGGCTGCCGAGATAGTCCACACCGCGCTCGAGGTAGTCGAGCATGTGCGCGTTGATCTCCGGCGAGAACGAGCTGATCACGGCTTTTTCGATGCGTCGTGGCTGGTGGGCGAGTGCGACCAGTGTCGCGGCGCCACCCCAGGAAAACGACAGCACGTGCTCGGCGGCGAAGTGGTCGATCAGCTCCAGGAGGATCTGCCCTTCGACTTCCTTGGTCAGCAATTTCTCATGCAGGTTGTGGGCTTTTGACTTGCCCGCGTAGGGCTGGTCGTAGCAGACCACATTGAACTGCGGGTGGAGGTTTTTCACGGTTTGTGCAAACGACGCAGTCGTGGCCATCGAGCCGTTGACCAGAATAATGGTCTTCTCTGCGGCGTCTGCGCGATAGAACTCCGTGTAAACCCGATACTGACCCTGTATATCCAGCACAGCGATTTCTGGCCTCATGTCATAAGACTCCTGGCAAGCGGGTATGCGCGCAAAAGAGATTGCACGAGCTTTGTGACAGGTAGGCATACGCCTGGAATTTGAGAGGCCCATGTCGATCCGGTACGGCAGGTCGACGGGTATTATTATTGGCGGGCAGTTTGCCGGGGGAAGCGGAACCTGAAGGTTCTCTACCGGCAAAAAGTTTCTTAGAAGTACGTTGTGACTCGTCAGTCACATTTCGGCTGACGACCTGATTCAAGCAGGGGAGAAGCGATCGCGCAAGTGCCTTTGGCAAATTGTTCGACAACTTCTGCTCAGCGGTAGGCGGCTTAGATCATTTCGATCTCATCAACGCTCAGCGGGCGGTATTCACCCGGTTTCAGCGCCTCATCGAGCACCAGAGGCCCCATGCGTTCGCGATGCAGGCGCAGCACTTTGTTGTCGAAGTGTCCGAACATACGCTTCACCTGGTGATAGCGTCCCTCGACGATGCTCAGGCGCGCGGACTTCGGCCCCAGCAGCTCCAGCCCGGCCGGTTGGGTGGTGAGGTCTTCGAAGGCGAAGTACAGGCCTTCGCTGAATTTGAGCGCGTATTCGGGGCCGATGGTCTGTTCGGTTTCGACGTAATAGACCTTTGGCAGTTTGGTCTGCGGTTGGGTCAGGCGCCGCGACCAACTGCCGTCGTTGGTGATCAGCATCAGGCCGGTGGTGTTGAAATCCAGTCGACCGGCGATGTGCAGGTCATCCTTGTCCGGCTCATGGATCAGGTCGAGCACGGTCGGGTGCTGCGGGTCACGGGTGGCGCTGACGCAACCGGCGGGCTTGTGCAGCATGAAGTGGCGGACCGGTTTACCGGCCTGCAGCACTTGGTCGTCGACCTCGACGCGGCTGAATTCACGGACTTCGGCGTGGGGGTCGCGGGTGATTTTTCCGTCAATCCTCACGCGTTTTTCCACCAGTAACAGGCGCACCTGCTGACGGTTGAAGCAAGGCAGATTGCTGAGGAAGCGGTCGACGCGCATGGCTAAGGATCGGCGAAAAAGGGGCCGCGCATCTTACTCGATTGGCCGGGGCGCCGCTTGCAACTGCGCCTCGACTGCGGCGCAGCGCGGGCACAGGCAGGACGCGTTGCGCAGCTCGAGCGGCAATGCCTGGAGTATCGCCGGGTCGATGCTGACGCCATAGCACCAGCACGCCCGGTCAGCGGTTCGCGGATCGGCCAGGGTGCAGTCATTGGGCGCACCACAGGCCGGGCAGAGGTCTGGTTGATTCATGAGTCGTTAGGCATAGACGGATTGAGGCATTTCCACGCACGTACGGTTGCGGCCGGATTGTTTGGCCCGATACATCGCATGATCGGCCCGCGACAGCAGGGTGTGCAAGGTGTCGTCGACCCGCAGGGTGGTCAGGCCGATGCTGACCGTCACATGCAGGCTACTGCCGTTGTAGGCGTAGCGCTGGTGTGCCACATGCTGGCGGATTTTCTCGGCGATCATCAGACCGGACTCACCGTCGGTGTCCTTGAGCAGCACGATAAACTCTTCGCCGCCCCAGCGGCAGACGATGTCGGATTGGCGCAGGCAGCTCTCCAGGTCCCGTGCGAAGCCGATCAGCACCTGGTCACCGGCCAGGTGGCCGTAGGTGTCGTTCAACACCTTGAAGTGGTCCAGGTCCAGCAGCAACGCGGTCAGCGGTTTGGGTTCGCGCTGGGCTTCCTGCATCGCTTGTGCGGCCAGCAGGTCGAAGCCGCGACGGTTGGGCAATTCGGTCAGGCTGTCGAGGGTGGCCTGGGCCTGGATCTTGTCCTGATAGCGTTTGAGTGCCCGGTTGAGCAGTGCGAGCACGATCAGCGTGACGATCAGGCAGATCAGCAGGTTGAGGTAGAGCGAGCGACGGATGTCACCGAGGTCGCCGTCTTCGAGTTTGTCGACGAACAAATACCAGTTCAGCTCCGGGATGAACCGCACATTGAGAAAATGCCCCTGGCCCGCGCCGGAGTACTCGTAGCTGCCGCTGTGGGGCTTGGGCAACTGGCTGACCAGGTTCTTCATGCTGTCTATTTCACTCAGCGATTGTCCGACCCGGGCGCCTTGTGGGCCACCCTCTGCACCGGTCAGCACCACGCGTCCGAAGGTGTCGACGAAATACACGCTGCGCTGGTAGTGCTGCTGGTACTTGTCGATCAGCTTGATCACCGCATCGACGGTCAGGCCGACACCGGCCGCGCCGATGAACCGGTTGTTGTAGTCGTAGACCTTGTAGTTGATGAAGACGGTCAGGTTGTCTTTGTTGGCCAGGTCGGGATCGACGTTGATCTCGTAGGGATCCTTCATGTCGCGCACACGAAAGTACCAGGCATCGCGGGGCTCGGTCACCTTGACCTGTTTCAGTACGCCCTTGGCGTGGTAGTAGGTCAGGCTGGCGTCGGAGATGAAAAACGCCGTGTAGGCGCCGTAATGGGTCATGACCTCGTTGAGGTAGCGGGTCATCGGCGTGGGGTCGCGTTCGCCGTTGACCACCCAGTCGCGCATGAAGGTGTCGCGGGACATCATCGAGGAAATCAGGATCGGTCGGACCAGGTCTTTCTGGATTTCCGAGTAGACCGTGTCCGAAGTCAGTGGCAATTCAGTGTTGACGATGCTGTCGCGGATTGACGTTCGCGAAGCGTGGTAACTGAGAAACGAAGTGGCCAGGAAGCCGGCGCCCAGCAACGCAATCAGCGTGAGAATCAACGAGCGTTGAGAATACAGCGGCGAGCGAAGCGGCATGACACATTCCGTTGGCGGTAATCCGATGGCAGGCATTCTAATGGCACTGCCGGGAAATAACTGCTCCATGTGTGCCACGAATGGTCGTAAATCTTGCCCGAACCTCGTGGGAGCGAGCTTGCTCGCGATAGCGCCGTATCAGTCGACACCGGTGAAGGGTGTGCTGACGCCATCGCGAGCAAGCTCGCTTGTATGTTTAGACTTGAAGGGGTGGGTGGGACTAAAGCTCGTCATCTGACTCTAGCCAGTACAGACCGTGGGAGACATCGTCCCACCCCTTCACCTAATGCGCCGATAAGGAATGCATCGGCTCGGACCGACGATAGCGACAAGCCAGCGCAACGGTGAACCCCGACAAGTTTCTAAACCCTAGCTCGGAGGGTGGGCCATGACAATCCTTGATTCGCAGGTGGTCGTTGGTGTGGATGTGGCGAAGGATGAGATCGTTGTCTATCGGTGCGACGAAGAGAGCACTTTGATCGTCGCCAATGAACGATCAGCACTGAAAAAGTGGCTTAAGTTATTGCCAGACAACTGTGCACTGGCGCTTGAAGCGACCAACACCTACCACCTCGACACGGCGGAAATCGCTCATGAACTGGGTCATGACGTTTACGTCATTGATGGCAGCCGCCTTAATAAATACCGCGATGGGATAGGTGTCCGGGCAAAAACAGATGCTCTGGACGCGGTCTTGCTGGCGCGTTATTTGGGCAAGGAGTCCGACAAGCTCAGGGTCTGGAGTCCGCCTCCCAAGGCTTACACGCAGCTCAAAAGCTTGCTGCGACGCCGGGCTGAGCTTGTTCGACATCGGGTGGCAATCAAGCAAAGCTGGAGGGACGAACCCTTGCTCGAAGAGGCGCTGGGTGAATACCTGCGCTGTGTAGAGCAGATTGAAAAAGGCATTCAGAAGGCGCTGAAGAACATCGTTAGCGAAGCGGGTATGGACGCTCAGGTAAAACGCTGCCAAGCCGTTGAAGGCATAGGCGTCCTGACGGCCACAGCGGCGGTAACAGCTTTCATGCGCGGAGAGTTTTCCGACAGCGATGGCTTCATCGCCTTCCTGGGAATGGATCCGCGAGTGAGACAATCAGGCAAGAAAGATCAGAAACGCTACTTGTCCAAACGGGGCGATTCGGAGTTCCGGCGCTTATTTCACAACAGCGCAATGGCAGCCAGCCGCTCGCCAACCTGGAGACCGTTCTATCAGCGTTACCTGGACCGAGGCCTCAAAGGTACCCAGGCCTTGGTGATTCTGGCTCGCAAACTGGCCAGAGTGGTGTTTGCCTTGATGAAAAACCAAAGTGAGTACCAACCAAACTCTATGTTTGGGGGTTCCCCCCAAACATAGAATCTCCCACAGGATCACTGTCAGAAGAGGCTTTTCAGATAGGCCCGCCACCCGCCGAAATGGCTGATGTCCACCGCACCCTCCAACCCATAGGCCTCGCAGATAAATCCGCTCTCCCAGCGACCATCCGCCAGTTGTACTTTGCCCAGGCCCAGCGGCGCCGGAATGGCGGTCAGGAACGAGCCCAATTCACTGCTCGGCAATTCCCACACTTCTACGGCAATCGCCACGCCGCCCTCGTTCACCCGAACCATGCCTGGACGAAACGGCGGGCCGCCGGCCAATGCATACAGTTGATAATCAGGCGAACTCTGGGTGGTTTCGACCCGCCGGGCCCCACGACGCTTCAATTGCCAGTTCAGTGCCAGGCCATCAAGGTGCGCCCCGCAGACCACCAGCCGCGCGCGGTCGTTCCGGGCCGCTGTCGTCGGTGCCGGGTCGGTTGAACCTTGCTGGCGCTGCAGGCCAGCCGCCACGCTCAACAGGTACTGGTCGGTGAACGCCCGCCCGAACAGCGTCACGCCCCACGGCAGGCCATTGCTCATGAAACCGCTGGGCACGGCGACGGCGGCGTAATCGAGCAGGTTCATGAAGTTGGTGTAGTAACCGAGTTCCGAGTTGCGCAGCACCGGTTCGGCTTCAAGCTCCGCCCGCGTGACGGGGCGGCCGATGGTCGGTGTGAGCACGCAATCAAGACCTTCCAATGCCTTGTCGCACAGGGCCTTCAACGCTTGCAGCCGATACTGGGCGCGGAAGGTTTGCACCCCGCTGACCGCTGGAGCCTTGGCCAGAACGGCGCGGATCACCGGCAGCACGGCCTCGGGATTCTGCTCCATCAGTTCGCCGGCCACGCTGTAGCGCTCGGCCACCCACGGGCCTTCGTAAAGCAGACGCGCGGCTTCGAGAAAGGGCGACAGATCGAGCTCCACGGCTTCACCGCCCAGGGCCTCGAGTTGCTCGATGGCCTCGGCGAACAACTGCGGCCCTTGCGTACAGCCGAAAAACTCCAGGTCCTGGGATCGTGGCACACCGAAACGCAATGGACGCAGCGTCCCGAAGGCCGAGCCATCATTCCACAACGGGTTACTGCGGCTGTACTCGTCCCGTGGGTCGAGATGCGCAGTGAGCGCCAGCAGTTGGCTGGCTTCCCGTGCGGTGGCGGTAAAAGTGGTCACGCAATCGAGGGTGCGGCAGGCGGGCACCACGCCAGCGGTAGAGATCAGCCCCTTGGTCGCTTTGAGCCCCACCAGATTGTTCAGTGCCGCCGGCACGCGCCCCGATCCCGCCGTGTCGGTGCCCAAGGCAAAGCTCGCCACACCGAGCGCCACGGCCAGCGACGATCCGGCACTGGAGCCACCCGCCGGATACTCCGGCAACACGCTGTTCGGGCATGCGCCGTAAGGCGAACGACTGCCATTGAGGCCGGTGGCGAACTGGTCAAGGTTGGTCTTGCCCAGTGGCACCGCGCCCAGCGCCAGCAGTTGCTCGACGATGGTCGCCGAGCGCTGCGGCACATAAGCGAAAGCCGGGCAGGCCGCCGTGGTCGCAATGCCCGCCAGATCGATGTTGTCCTTGATCGCGAACGGCACGCCGTACAGCGGCAGGCTGTCGATGTCGCGACCGTCGAGGGCGGCGAGGTAGGGTTCCAGTTCTTCCACACTTAGCAAGTGGATGAACAGGTGATAGTCCGGGTTCAGCGCTGCGGCTTTGTCTCGCAGGCTCAGCAGCAGTTGCCGGGGCGTGGTGCTGCCGTCGCGGTAAGCGTTGCGCAGGGCGTCGAGTTGCAGATCGATGTTCATGACGTTGGTCCTTTTCAAATGGGTTCAGTCGAGTTCCAGCACCACGACGCGTTGTCCGGCACGCACCGCCGAACCCGGCTGCACGCGAATCTCCCGCACCACGCCGGCCATCGGCGCGAGCAGCGGGATTTCCATCTTCATCGACTCCAGAATCACCAGCACATCACCGGCCTCGACCCGCGTGCCGGTGTCCACCTGGACCTGCCAGAGGTTGCCGGCGATGTGGCTGTCGACGCTCTGCTGACCGCTGGCCAGCGGTGCGTCTTCGGTGGTTTGCGCGACCAGCTCTTCGCTGTCGAAATGCGCCTGGCCGCTGGCGATCCAGCGTTCGCGCTCGGCATTGAAAGCGCCCTGTTGTTGGCTGCGAAACGCCGCGATGGTTTCGGCTTCCCGGGCCAGAAACGCCTGGTAGTCGGCAAGGTTCAACTGACTGTGTTCGATGTTCAGGTCGAAACGCCCGAGGGGAAAATCCCGACGGATGCGCAGCAGTTCATCGGCACTCACCGGGTAGAAACGGATCTGGTCGAAGAACCGCAGCAGCCACGGTTTGCCGTCGAACGCGGCGACTTCGCGGTAGCGATTCCACATCTGCAGCGTGCGCCCGACGAACTGATATCCGCCGGGGCCTTCCATGCCGTACACGCACATGTAGGCGCCACCGATGCCCACCGAGTTCTCGGCGGTCCAGGTACGGGCCGGGTTGTACTTGGTGGTCACCAGGCGATGGCGCGGATCGAGCGGGGTGGCGACCGGTGCACCGAGGTACACATCGCCCAGGCCCATCACCAGATAGCTGGCATCGAACACCGTGCGCTGCACTTCATCGAGGTTCGGCAGGTCGTTGATGCGCCGGATGAACTCCAGATTGCTCGGGCACCAGGGCGCGTCCTTGCGCACGGTGGTCATGTATTTCTCGATCGCCAACTGGCACGCCGGGTCGTCCCAGGACAGTGGCAGATGGACGATGCGCGACGGCACTTGCAAGTCTTTGGCCGCGCACACGGCGTCCCATTCGCCGGCGACGATACCGAGCAGATCGGCCAGCGGCAGTTGTTCGGGCTGGTAGTGCACTTGCAGCGAGCGGATGCCCGGTGTCAGGTCGATCACGCCGTGCAGGCGTTTGCTTTCCAGTGCCTGCATCAGGGCGTGGGCGCGGAAACGCAGGACCAGGTCCAGTTCCGGCGCACCGATTTCCAGCAGCAGGTGAGTATCACCGGACAGGCGCGCCACCAACTGCGTATCGTCCTGCCCAATGTCCAAAACCACAGGCGACACAACCCCCTGTGGGAGCTGGCTTGCCAGCGATGGGGCCCTGTCAGGCAACATTGATGTATCTGATACACCGCTTTCGCTGGCAAGCTCGCTCCCACATTGATCCCATTTCAACACGAGGTGGCGGGCAGTTTTGATATCGACCGGCACAAACTGCACCTTGTCCCCGGCCTTGAGCTGCCCCAACTGCCACAGATCCGCCTCGATCACCGTCACCGGGCAGACAAACCCGCCCAGGCTCGGGCCGTCCGGACCGAGGATCACCGGCATGTCGCCGGTGAAATCCACGGCGCCGATGGCATACGGATTGTCATGGATGTTGGAGGGATGCAGGCCGGCTTCACCGCCGTCGGCACGCACCCATTCGGGCTTCGGCCCGATCAGTCGCACGCCGGTTCGGCTTGAGTTGAAATGCACTTCCCACTGCGTCGCGAAGAAGGTGCCGATGTAGTTTTCGGTGAAGTATTCCGGGGCACCATGGGGACCGTAGATCACCCGGATCTGCCGCACGGCAGGCAGCTCGCTGATTTGAGTTTCAGGCAGTTGCGCACCGACGCGGCGGTCATTCAACGCCGGTACATGCAACACATCACCCGCCCGCAAGGCGCGACCGCCATGGCCGCCGAACTGGCCGAGGGTGAAGGTGCTTTTGCTGCCCAGATAATCCGGTACTTGCAGGCCACCACGCAGGCACAGGTAGCTGCGCGCGCCGGCCCCGGCCATGGTGCCGAGACTCAAGGCCGCGCCGGCCGGAACCAGGAGCGCCGTATTCATTGGCACCGATTCACCGTTCAGCGTCAGGGGAATCACTGCCCCGGTCACTGCCACCACCGCGTCGCAATTGAAGCGCAACAATGGCCCGCTCATGGTGATTTCCAGGGCTGCCGCACCCTCATCGTTACCGAGCAGACGGTTGCCCAGGCGCAGCGCGCGACTGTCCATCGGCCCCGACGGCGGTACGCCGACTGCCCAATAGCCGAGGCGCCCCGGATAGTCCTGAACGCTGGTCTGGGTACCGGCGCTCAGCACTTCGAAGGTGTTGGCCTGATACACCAGGCCTTCCAGGCAGCGGGTCCATGGCTGGCCGCTGGCGAAGGGCGCATCGAGCAGAATCTGCCGCAGGTAATCGCGGTTGGTCTCCACGCCGTAGAGCAGGCTGTCGCCCAAGGCCTGATGCAGATCGGCGCGGGCCTGTTCGCGTGTCGGTGCCCAGCTGATGACCTTGGCGATCATCGGGTCGAAGTACGGCGGGATCTCGCAACCGGCCTCGACCCAGGTGTCGATGCGCAGTTGGATGCCGTTGGCGGCGGGAAAATTCACAGCCGTCAGCAAGCCAGGACTGGGTTGAAAATCCCGGCCCGGATCTTCCGCATACAAGCGCGCCTGAATCGCATGACCTACCGGCCTTAATCCCTGACGCAAGGCGTGCAGTGGCGGCAAATCACCGGCCGCCAGTTGCACCATCCAGCGCACCAGATCCACACCCCACACCTGTTCGGTAACACCGTGCTCCACCTGCAGGCGGGTGTTCACTTCCAGGAAATAGAAGCGCTGGGCATCGCTGTCGAACACAAACTCGACGGTGCCGGCACTGCGGTAATTCACCGCTTTGGCCAGTTTGATCGCCGCTGCGCAGAGCTCATCGGCCATGCCTTCGGGCAGGTTCGGCGCCGGGGTTTCTTCGAGGACTTTCTGGTTGCGCCGTTGCACCGAGCAATCGCGCACACCGAGGGCAATCACCTCGCCACGGCCATCGCCGAACACCTGCACTTCCAGGTGCCGGGCGCGCTGAATGTACTTCTCGATGAACACGCCAGCATCGCTGAAGTTGTTTTGGCCAAGGCGCTTCACGGCCTCGAAGGATTCGCTCAACTCGGCCGCGCTGCGGCACACGCGCATGCCGATGCCGCCACCGCCGGCGGTGCTTTTGAGCATGACCGGGTAGCCGACCTGCTCGCCAGCGATCAGGGCCGCGTCGAGGCTGTCTAGCAACTCGGTGCCTTCGAGCATCGGCACACCGTGTTGTTTGGCCAGGGCGCGGGCGGTGTGTTTGAGGCCAAACACGCGCAGCTGCTCTGGCGTCGGGCCGATAAACGCAATGCCGGCGCTTTCGCAGGCTTCGGCGAACGCGGCGTTTTCCGACAGAAATCCGTAGCCGGGATGAATCGCCGTGGCGCCAGTGACCTTGGCGATGGCGAGGATTTTGTCGACCGCCAGATAAGTGCCGGAGGCCGCGCCTTCACCGAGGCTGTGGGCTTCATCGGCGTGCAGGATGTGCAGGCTGGCGGCATCGGCTTCGGAGTAAACGGCAACGCCCTGGACTTGCAGGTCGCGCAAGGTACGCAGGATGCGGCAGGCAATGGCGCCACGGTTGGCAATCAGGACTTTTTCGAACATGGCATAACCCCTGAAGGGGATGCGGGCCGTCCCGCAGTTTTCGATAAGCGCCGGGGTCGTCCCCGACGGAAAAATCTTTTTTCTTCAACGCTGACCCCTGTAGGAGCGAGCCTGCTCGCGATGGACGTGAACGATGACGCGTAGCACCAGATGCCCAGCGGTGGCCTCTGGTTTTTCGCGAGCAGGCTCGCTCCTACAGTGGCTGGTGGTGTTCTTTAGGTTTGGTGCACTGCCCCGAACGGGCCTGGGACAGGGCAAACAACCAGCGGCGCAAACGGTTGAGTTTCAGTTCCATACCAGTAGCTCCGCAGGCGTCGGGTTGTAGGCGTTGCACGGGTTGTTCAGTTGCGGGCAGTTGGAGATCAGCACGATCACGTCCATCTCGGCGCGCAGGTCGACGTATTTGCCGGGCGCGGAAATCCCGTCCTCGAAGGTCAGGCCGCCGTCAGCGGTGACCGGCACGTTCATGAAGAAGTTGATGTTCGGCCCGATGTCGCCCTTGCCCAGGCGCCCGTCGTGCACGCAGGCGCGCAGGTAGTTGTCGCGGCAGCTGTGCATGTAGCGCTTTTCCAGGGCGTAACGCACGGTGTTGCTCTCTTGGGCGCAGGCGCCGCCGAGGGTGTCGTGACGGCCGCAGGTGTCGGCGACGAGGGTCAGCATCGGCTTGCCGAGGTTGGAATACAGCACGCTGCCGGTGCTCAGGTAGACGCTGTTCTGCCGACGCAAGGTGCGTTGCACGTCGTAGCGTTCTTTCGGGTTGGCGACGCTGTAGAACAGGGTGTCGACGGCCTGGTTGCCTTCCAGGTCAAGGATGCGCAGGGTCTGTCCAGCCTTGACCTCCATCAGCCAGGGTTCGCCGGCGGGGATGGTGGCGCGGTAGATCGCAGTTTCTGGCTGCCGGTTGGTGGTAGCGGCGGTGGCGATAGCGAGTGACATGGCAGCGATCCTCAGGCGAACAGACGGTCAGTGTTGATGAAGCCGCGCTCGTTTTCCGGGCGCGAGGTGCGGCAGTGTTCGGCGACGCTGGCGTCGGCGTTCATCCAGCTGAGTTTCAGCGGTTTGGGTGCATAGTCCGGCGACGGGTCCATCGGGTGTTGCAGGGCGGTGAGCACCACCAGGGTGTCCATCGGCGCGTACAGCTCGATGTAATCGCCGGCCTTCGAATGGCCTTCGACGAAGTGGAAACGCCCGGCATCGTCGACGTTCACCCGGCTGAACAGATTGAGGGTCATCAGCAAGTCCGACAGGCCCAGCCCCCACTTGCCCAGTTCCACCAGCAGGTTGTCGGTGCCGTTGCGGAAGAAGCCGTTGCGCAGTTCCTGATAGCGGCCGGCGCCATATTTTTGCGCGACTTCTTCAGCGCACAGTACGCCGCCGAGGCTGTCGCTCCAGCCGCAGGTGTCGGCGGTGATGGCGGCCAATACGCGGCCCATGTCCGAGTACAGGCAATGGCCGGTGGTGAGCTTGGCGGTGTGCTGGCATTTGAGGCTGTCGGGCAAGTTCAGGCGTTCGGTTTTTTCATTGGCGTTGAGCAGTGTCAGGCTGACGTTGGCGCCGCCGCGCAGGTCGGTCAGGCGCAGCAGTTGGCCGCGCTTCAAGACGAAGGAACGATGGCCGCCGCCGGGGAGCATTTCTTCGGCGAAGGGCGGGAACAGTTGAGTCGAATCAGTCATTTTCAGATTTCCTCTAAGCGATACGAAGCGTGCCTGCCAGTGGCATCGGCAGGGCGTCGACGGCGGCACGTTGGGCGCGGCGGTCGCTGTTCAAAGGGATGTCGTAGGTGATGCGCGCGCCATAGGCGCCGGGGGCGTGCGGGTCGACGCGGACCTTGTCGAACACCAGCAGGCGCGTGCCGAGGCTGAAGCCTTCGGACAGGTCATGGGTGACCATGAACACCGTCAGTCGGGTCTCGCGCCACAGCTCCAGCAACAAGGCGTGCATGTCTTTGCGGATGCCCGGATCGAGGGCGCCGAAGGGCTCATCGAGCAGCAACACACGCGGCTTCATGACCAACGCCTGAGCGATGGCCAAGCGTTGCTGCATGCCACCGGAAAGCTGCGCCGGGTACTTGTCCAGCGAGTGCCCGAGGCCGACTTTGTGCAGCAGCACCGAAGCCTGTTCACGGGCCTCTTTTTTGGCGCTGCCGAACAAACGCCCAAACAGCGGCGAGCGCGGCAGTTCGAGGCCGAGGGCGACGTTGTCCAGTACGCTCAGGTGCGGGAACACCGAATAGCGCTGAAACACCACGCCACGGCTGGCGTCCGGTTCACCGGCCAGGGGCTGGCCGTCGAGCAGGATCTCGCCGCGACTGGCGCGTTCCTGACCCAGCAACAGGCGCAGGAAGGTCGACTTGCCGCAACCGGACGCGCCGACCAGGGTGCAGAACTCACCCTCATTGATGTTCAGGTTCAGGCCTTCGAGCACCACCTGGTCGGCGTATTGCTGCCAGACGTTTTTCACTGTGATGAAGCTCATTTGGCAGCCCCCTCGTACCAGGGAAACGCGCGACGGGTCAGGTATTTGAGCGCCCAATCCATCAGCCAGGCGAGCAGGGTGATCCACACCACGTAGGGCAGAATCACATCCATGGCCAGGTAGCGGCGCACCAGGAAGATCCGGTAACCGAGGCCGTCGGTGGAGGCGATGGCTTCGGCGGCAATCAGGAACAGCCACGCCGAACCGAGCATCAGCCGCAGCGAGATCAACAGGCGCGGCAGCAACTGCGGTAGCACCACTCGCAGCATCAGGGTCCAGGTCGAGGCGCCGAGGGTCTGGGCCTTGATCAGCAACTCCACGGGAATGTCCCGGGCGCGCTGCTCCAGGTCTCGGGCCAGGGCAGGGGTGATGCCGATCACGATCAGCATCACCTTCGACAATTCCCCCAGGCCGAAGACGATGAACAGGATCGGCAGGATCGCCAGCGGCGGCACCATCGACAGCACCGTCAGCAATGGCGACAGCGGCGCGCCGAACAACGGCAGGGTGCCAGCGGCCATGCCCAGGCACAGCCCGGCCAGCGCGCTGATGCCCAGGCCGATGGCCAGGCGGCGCAGGCTGGAGGCGGTGTCCTGCCACAGTACGTATTCACCGGTGCGGCTGTCGGCGACGAAGGCCAGGCGTTTGACCGCATCGGTCATCTGCACGGCGCTGGGCAGCTACTTGTCGTTGGGGTTGTCCGTCAGCCGCTCGGCCGAGCCCATGAAATAGGCGAACAGCACCAGGGCGAACGGCAGGATCACCAACAACAGGCGACTCGGGCGATCCGGGTGGCGATTGATCAGGCGCATGGCCAAGTCCTCTTCTTACAGCTTGGCGTCGGCGGCCATCTGCACGTAGCTCGGATCGAAGCGCAGCTTGAGGTTGCCCTTGTCGCCGCTGGTCACGCCGTTGGCGAAGGCCATGCCGACCGCGCTGGTGTCCTTGGCGCCTTCACCCAGCAAGCCGTGCTGGAAGGAGAACTCGGCGACCCTGCGCATGGTTTCCGGCAATTGCTTGCTGGTGCTGAACGCCAGGGCTTCTTGAGGCGTGGCGAACAACTTGGTGGTGTCCAGCTGAGCCTGGAAACCGGCCAGGTCAGTGCCCGAGGCTTTGGCCATGTGTTCCAGCGCGCTTTTGCTCGCGGCGTTTTTCGCGTTCATCAGTTCGACGACTTCGAACCAGGCGCCGGTCAGGGCTTTGCCCAGGGCCGGGTTGTCTTTGAGGGTCTGGGAGTTGACCACCATCATGTCCATGATTTCGCCGGGGATCTGGCTGGAGTTGAACACTTCGGTCACCGCAGGCTTGGCCTTGATGTCCGAGAGCATCGGGTTCCAGGTGGTCACGGCATTGACCTGATCGGTGTTGAAGGCCGCCGAGATATCGGCGTCAGAGGTGTTGACCACTTTCAGATCTTTCTCGGTGAGGTCCACCGAATCCAGGGCACGGGCCAGCAGGTAATGGGACACCGACAGTTCGACGAGGTTGACGTCCATGCCCTTGAGGTCGGCGACTTTCTTGCCTTCGCCCTTGAGCACGATGCCGTCATTGCCGTTGGAGAAGTCGCTGACGATCAGCGCGGTGCTGTCGACGCCACCGGCGGCGGGAATGGTCAGCGCATCCATGTTGGTCATGGTGCAACCGTCGAACTGGCCGGCGGTGTATTGGTTGATCGATTCGACATAGTCATTGAGCTGCACCACATCGATCTTGATGCCGTACTTCTTCGCCCATTTGTCGACGATGCCTTGGCTGCCGGCGTATTCCCAGGGCATCCAGCCGGCATAGATGGTCCAGCAGACGCTGAAGTGGTCTTTCTGCGCAGCTTGGGAAGAGAGGCTCACGAGGGCGGCGAAGGCGGCGGCGAGCAAGGCGGGTAAACGAAGCTGGGACATGGTGGTTCTCCAGTTGGTCAAGGACGGACAGGAAGGCAGCGGCACCGCGAACGGTGGCTTGTCTCCCGGGCTTTTGTCCCGCCGTGTAACCTCAACTGGAGGTCGCCAACTCTCGGACCAGTCACTCGCGATTGCGAGCCGGAACCCTAGTCAGCCATTGCAAATTGTGGTGCCGCGAACCTGTAGTGACTCCTGCACGCTGTTGTTAAAGCGAGAGCCGTGCCAAGTCGCTTGAAGCGCTCTGGAATGGGGCTCAGGCGTGAGGTGCGTGGGCCGGCAGTGGGAAGGGCTGCCTTGTGATGGTGCGTGCGCGCACCGCAATGGGACGTGCCGGCCACTGATCCGAAGGCCGGCAGGGCACTGCACTCGGACGCGGATTGCGAGTCAAAACAGGTGTCAGTCGGTTTGTCCCGACGGCGGGTCTTTCAGGAGGCCGCCATGTTTCGTCGTGTGTTGCTGGTCGTTGTGCTCGGTCTGGGGCTTTGCGGCTGTTATTACTACGCCGGCCCCTACGAGGTGTATCCCGCGCCTTATTACTATCCTGGCTACGCGCCTTATTCCTACTATTACGGCCCCGGTTACTACTACGCAGGCCCACGTTTCTATGGTGGCTATCGCTATTACTATTGGGGCGGGCATGGGGCGCGTTATTACCGCGGCGGATACCACGCAGGTCACCATTAATCAGCGGCTGAATAGATGAAAAACCTTTCACCGGCGAGATGTTTCAAGTTGTTACTAGATCGCACCAGATCCGGAATTTGATGTCAGATGTTTCGACAGTCACCGAATCATCGACTGTCGCCTGCCAGCGTCGCTGGTGTGGCTCACCCGCGGTCCAGGAGGCCGCCATGCTCTATCAAAAAAAGCTGCGCCGAATTCTACTGATTGCAGTGTTGGGATTGTCCGTGGGTGGATGCGTGGCTTATCCCGATGGAGGAGCCGGTTACTACAGTTCCGAGGTCTATAGCTCGCCAGCACCGACCTATTACGCCGGCGGCAGTTCCTATTATTCCAATGGCGGTGGTTACTATTCGCCACCGGCACGGTATTACGCCCCGCCTGCGCGGTACTACCAGCCAACCCCGCGCTATTACTCGCAACCGCGGATCTATCAACCGGCTCCGCGGTACTACCAGCCGTCGCGGGCCGACTACCGGGCGTATCAGAATCGCGGCTGGGACGGCCGTAACCGCGGCAATTGGGACAATGATCACCGTGGTGGCGGCCGCAACCACAATCACGACGACCGAGGCGACCATAACGGTCGGGGCAATCACGACGGCCGGGGTGACCACCGTTAATCCGGCGGCTTAAACGAAATTCCCTGTAGGAGCGAGCCTGCTCGCGATGGAGGATCAGTCGCCACCGCGGTGACAGACCCACCATCGCGAGCAAGCTCGCCCCCCACAGTTTTGTTTAATACTCCGACAAATCCGCCAACGGATGGCGACCCTCCCAAACCTTGTGGAAATGCGCCTCCACCACGGCCTTCGGTACGTTGTTGATATCGGGCCAGTGCCAGTGAGGCTTTTGATCCTTGTCGATCAACCGTGCACGCACGCCTTCGCTGAATTCCGGATGCCGACAGCAATTGAGGCTCAGGGTGTATTCCATCTGGAAGACTTGAGCCAGTGACATATGCCGCGCACGGATGATTTGTTCCCATACCAGGTGCGCAGTCAGCGGCGAACCTTCGCTCAGGGTCCGCGCCGCGCGGCTGAGCAGCAGATCCGAGTGATCGCGCAGCGTGCTGATGGCCTTCCAGGCGCACCCCACATCACTAACATCCAACAGCTCATCGATACGCTGGCGCCGCGGCAACCATTGGGCTTCGGGCATCTTCGCAACGGCTTGCTGCTGCAAGGCCTTGAGCAGGCTGTTGAGCTGCCTCGGCGTCTGTTCCTGCCAGTTCAATTGCAACAAGCCTTCGATCAGTGCCTCTTGCTGTTCATCGAGCAGGAAACGGTCGGCCAGGTCCAGATCGATCGCATCACGCGCGTTCATGTGGGCGCCGGTCAGGCCAAGGAACAAGCCGAGCTTGCCGGGCAGGCGTGACAGGAACCAACTGGCTCCGACATCCGGGTACAGGCCAATACTGATCTCCGGCATCGCCAGGCGACTGCTTGGCGTGACAATGCGAATGCTCGCCCCTTGCAGCAGGCCCATGCCGCCGCCAAGCACATAGCCATGGCCCCAGCAGATCAAGGGTTTGGGGTAGGTGTGCAGGCTGAAGTCCAGGCGATACTCCGCGGCAAAGAACTGCGCGGCCAGGGGTGGCACTTCGCCGGGATGGGCGCGACAGGCTTCGACCAGGCTGCGCACTTCGCCGCCGGCGCAAAAAGCCTTGGCGCCGTTACCGCGCAACAATACGCAGACGATTTGCGGCTCGTTGGCCCAGGCGTCCAGTTGAACGCGCAAGGCCTTGATCATCGGCAAGGACAGGGCGTTCAGCGACTTTTCGGCATCCAGGCTGGCGATACCGATGCGCGCGCCGTCGGTGCCGGTGAGTTCTTCGAAGTGCAGATTCATCGTGACCTCGATCGGGAATTTGAGGGTTAAGTATGATCGTTGTGTGGGAAAGTGCCGGATCTGCGTCAGATCAATTGACAAGCGTGGTGGGCCTTCTTAGGGTTCGCCCCATTGTTTTTACCGGATATGACCATGACTGCTGACGACCGTATCAAACTCGAACCGAGCTGGAAGGAGGCGCTGCGTGCTGAGTTCGACCAGCCCTACATGGCGGAGTTGCGAAAATTCCTGCAAGAGGAGCGGGCGGCCGGCAAGGAAATCTATCCACCGGGCCCGATGATTTTCAACGCGCTCAACTCGACGCCGTTGGACAAGGTCAAGGTCGTCATCCTCGGCCAGGACCCCTACCACGGTCCGGGCCAGGCGCACGGTTTGTGCTTTTCGGTGCAACCGGGTGTCCCGGCGCCGCCATCGCTGGTGAACATCTATAAAGAGTTGAAGCGTGACCTGAACATCGACATCCCCAACCACGGCTATCTGCAGAGCTGGGCCGATCAGGGCGTGTTGATGCTCAACACCACCATGACGGTCGAGCGCGCCAATGCCAATGCGCACAAGGACAAGGGCTGGCAGTTTTTTACCGACCGGATCATTGAAGTCGTCAGCCAGCAGCAGCCGCATCTGGTGTTCATGCTGTGGGGCGCCCATGCCCAGAGCAAGCAGAAGCTGATCGATGCGACCAAGCATTTGGTCCTGACGTCGGTACACCCGTCACCGTTGTCGGCTTATCGTGGCTTCCTCGGGTGCGGGCACTTCAGTCGGACCAACAAGTTCCTGGAACAGAACGGCGAGACGCCGATCGAGTGGCGTCTGCCGCCGGTTCAGGAAGGCTGAGGGCATTTTGGGCGAGGGAGCAAGCTTCCTCGCCACAGTGACTCGGTATCACTCGGGCTTGCGGTTCCAATACTGGAACAACGGCTCCGCCAGAAACAGCACAAACAACAGCCGCATCACCTGCATCGCCGTCACCAGTGGCACCGACAGTTGCAGGGTTTCCGCCGTCAGGCTCATCTCGGCAATTCCGCCAGGCATCATGCCCAGGGTCAGTGAACGCAGATCCAGACGGGTCAGCGCACTCAAGCCCAATGCCGCCGCCGTGGCGATCAGCATGGTCAGCACCGTGCCGATCAGGGTGCGGCCCATGAACGATGGCGCGCGTCGGAAAAACTCCCGATTGAAGTGACAACCCAGGCCGCTGCCGATCAGCCACTGACCGATCTGACTGCCACCCTGGGGCAGGCCGATGTGCAAATCCCAACCAATGCTCACTGCCGCGCTCACCAATAACGGGCCGAACAGCCAAGGGTTGGGTTGACGCAGGCGTTCCCAGAGCCACGCCGCCAACGCGCCTGCCGGGAACAGCAAGGCCAGCCAGCGCCAGTCCACGGCGGTGGCTTGGGAGACCGGTGCGCCGTCGCCCAACAAATACTTGAACGCCGCCGGTACACAAAGCACGACGACCAGTACCCGCAGGCTTTGTCCGGCGGCAACGCGGCTGAGTACCGCGCCATTGCGTGCGCCGAGGTTGACCATCTCCCCGGAGCCACCGGGCATGCTGGAGAAGAATGCGGTGGCTCGATCTTCACCGGTGCGCCGCATCAACCAGACCCCGACCACCGCGGACAGGCTGGTGACCAATGCGCCAAAGAAGATCAGCCCGAAATGACTGAGCACCTGCTCCATCACCACCGGGGTGAAGTGCAGGCCGATGCCGATACCGACGATCCACTGGCCGCACTTGCGGCCGCCAGGGATTTCCGCCAATTGCCAGGAGGTCAGGCAGCGCACCAGGATGATCGCCAGCAACGAGCCGACCATCCATGGCAGCGGCCAGCCGACCTGGCTGGCGAGGTAACCGCCCAGCAGGCCGACCAGCGGTGTACCCCACCCGTTTTTGAGGGGCAACCGATCAGACATCGGCGATGGCGCGTTGCGCGGCCGAACGTTTACGCCAGATACGGATGATCGGCATCAACAGCATGATCGCCGTCAGGACCCAGCAACCGAAAGTGATTGGGCTCGACCAGAGGATTTCCAGCGCTCCGTTGGAAATCGACAGGGCACGACGCAGGTTCTGCTCCATCAAGCCGCCGAGGATGAAGCCCAGGAGCAGGGGCGACAACGGGAAATCCAGTTTGCGCAGGATGTAGCCGAAGATGCCGATGCCGATCATCAGGAACAGGTCGAACGTGGTCGCGTGCACCGCGTAGACGCCGATCCCGGTAATGATGGCGATCACCGGTACCAGTGCCCAGTTCGGCACGGCGAGGATGCGCGTGAAAATGCGGATCATCGGGATGTTGAGGATGACCAGCATGACGTTGGCGATGAACAACGAGGCAATCAGGCCCCAGACGATGTCGGGTTGCTGTTGGAACAACAGCGGCCCCGGCGTGATGTTGTACAGCGAGAGTGCGCCGATCATCACCGCCGTGGTGCCCGAGCCGGGCACACCGAGGGTCAACATCGGCACCAGTGCGCCACAGGCTGCGCCGCCAATGGCGGTTTCCGGTGCGGCCAGGCCGCGCATATCGCCTTGGCCGAACGTACCCTTGGCGCCCGCGATGCGTTTCTCGGTCATGTAGGCCACGGCACTGGCCAGGGTCGCACCGGCACCTGGCAACACGCCCATGATGAAGCCGAGTACGCCGCAACGAATGTTCACCACGAACACCGATGCCGCTTCCTTGAAGTTGAACATCATCCGTCCGGTGGCTTTCACCGCTTCCTGACCGTGATGGGTCTTTTCCAGCAGCAGGAGGATTTCGCTGATGGAGAACAGGCCCAGCACCAGCACCACGAATTGAATGCCGTCGGTCAGGTGGATGTTATCGCCGGTGAAACGGTACACGCCGCTATTGGCGTCGATGCCGACGGTCGACAGGAACAGGCCGATCAGCGCCGCGATGAAGGTCTTGAGCGGACGATCACCGGCCATGCCGCCGAGACAGACAATCGCGAACACCATCAGTACGAAATATTCCGCCGGTCCGAAGGCAATCGCCCATTTCGCCAGCAGCGGGGCGAACAGCACCATGCCGCAGGTGGCGATGAAGGCACCGATGAACGAGCTCCACGCCGAGAGCGACAAGGCCACACCGGCCAGGCCTTTGCGGGCCATCGGATAGCCGTCGAGGGTGGTCATCACGGTGGAGGCTTCGCCAGGGATGTTCAGCAGGATCGAGCTGATCCGGCCGCCGTATTCGCAGCCCAGGTACACCGCCGCCAACAAGATCAGTGCCGACTCCGGTGGCAGGCCGAGGGCGAATGCGATCGGGATCAGCAGCGCCACGCCGTTGATCGGCCCCAGACCCGGCAACAGGCCCACGACCGTGCCGATCAGGGTGCCGCAGAGGGCGGTCACCAGGTTGTACGGGCTCAGCGCCACGCCGAAACCCTGACCCAAATAGCCAAGAGTATCCATATCAGTTCTCCAGAACGTCGAGCACGCCAAGGGGCAGCGGCACGTCCATCAACTTGTCGAACAGCAGGTAGAGGCCGACGGCCATCAGGCTGATGATCACGACACTGGGCAGCCAGCGGCCGCCATACAGGCGCGCCATCGGCACGCCGGTGAGGATGCTGGCGACGATGAAACCGAGGGGTTCGAAGGTGCCGGCGAAGACCAGTAACAGCACCACGCAGAGGCCGATTTTGTTCAGGGTCGCGCGGTCCAGTGGCGGCTCGTCAGCGCTGTGCTTGATCGGTGCCGGGCGAAAAACCATGTACAGCAGCGCCGCACTCATCAGGCCAAGCATCAGCAGTGGAAAGGCCCGAGGACCCACCGGTTCGTAGGAAAAAGCCGCTTGATACGGCCAGGCCATCAGCGCCAAGCCAACACAGGCCAGCAACAGCACCGATGCAAAAATGCGTTGTAAGAGCATGGGGAACTCCTGTGCCGCGGCCCCGCAAACCGGAGCCGCAGCCGCTAGCTAGACAGAGACGATCACTGAATCAGGCCGAACTCTTTGGCCAGCACCTTGTAGTCCGCCACCTGTTTCTTCACGTAGGTGTCGAGCTCGGGGCCGGTCATGGCGAACGGGAACAGTTCACGTTGATCGCGCAACTTGGCGAACTCTTCGGACGCCAGCAGCTTGTCAAAGGCCGCTTTCCACCAGGCGTAATCTTCATCGCTGACTTTCGGCCCGAGGTAGAAACCGCGAACCACCGGCCAGACGATGTCGTAGCCTTGTTCCCTGGCGGTCGGGATGTCTTTCATTTCCGGCTCGTCGAGACGCTTGTCGGCGAACACCGCCAGCAAGCGCATATCGCCGCTCTGGATGTGCGGCATGGAGTCGGAAATGTCGGTGCTGCCGACCTGGATGTGGCCGCCGAGCAGGGCGGTCGCGATTTCACCGCCTCCTTCGAGGGCGACGTAACGCAGGTCACGCGGATTGATGCCGGCGGCCTTTGCGATCAGTGCGGTCTGCATCCAGTCCTGGCTGCCAACGGTGCCGCCGGAACCGATCACGACTTTGCTCGGATCTTTCTTCAACGCCTGCACCAGATCGTCCAGGGTCTTGTAGGGCGAATCGCTTTTCACCGCGATGGCGCCATAGCTGGTACCCACGGCGGCGAGCCAGCGCACGTTGGTTTCATCGAAACGCCCGAACTTGCCTTGCGCCAGGTTCAACAGCGAACCGCTGGACCAGGCCACCAGGGTGCCGGCATCGGCCGGACGCTGGGCGACGACCGCGTTGTACGCCACCGCGCCGACGCCGCCGGGCATGTAGGTCACGCGCATCGGTTTGGTCAGCAATTTTTCGTTGACCAGCGCGCTTTGCGCCAGTTTGCAGGTCAGGTCGAAACCACCCCCTGGCGAGGCCGGGGCGATGCATTCGGGGCGTTTGGGCTCGGCGAGCGCCTGGCCGGTGAACAGCAGGACGCTGGCGGCGAGGGCGATTTTACGCATTGACAGGTTCATTCAAGTCTCCTTGGGAGTTGTTGTTATGGACTTACTGAATTACCAAAGGGCAACGCTATAGCTCACCAGCAGACGCACTTCATCGGCATCGCGAGCGGAGTAGTTGGAACGGTAGGTGGCATTGCGCAGGCGGACGGCGACATCCTTGAGTGCGCCGCTTTGTACAACATATTTAATCTCGCTGTTGCGTTCCCATTCCTTGCCTTCGTCACCGTTCTTGAGCTTGATGTTGTCACCGCTCACGTAACGGCTCATGAAGCTGAGGCCAGGGATGCCGAGGGTGACAAAGTCAAAGTCATAACGCGCCTGCCAGGAGCGTTCTTCGGCGCCGGCAAAGTCGTTGATCTGCACGAAGTTGACCAGGTACGGGTCGCTGCCATCCACATAGGGGAACGCGCTGTCGCCGGACATGTGCTGGTAGCCGGCGCTGAACTTGTGCCCGCTCAAGGCGTAACTCACCAGTCCGTTGAGGGACTTGTTGTCGATCTTGCCGCCACGGGCCTGGCCCTGGTCGCCACTGATGGCAAACCGCAGGTCGCTGGCAAAGGTGCCGGGGCCGAACGGCTTGGAAGCGACCAGCCCGAGAAAGTGCTGGTTGTAGACGTCATCGAGTTGGGCGAAGTGGTAGCTGCCGGTGATCTTGTCGGTGAACTTGTAGTCCACGCCGCCAAAATCGAAGTGTTTGCCGGCCACCGTGCCGGCGAAGCGGCTGTTCTTGTTGTTGAGGGCAATGTCCTCGAAGTCGGTGCTGTCGCGATCCTTGGCCTTGTCCAGGCGCCCGCCGGTGAAGGTCAGGTTCTTGATTTCCCTGGAGGTCAGCATGCCGCCCTCGAAGGTCTGCGGCAGGATGCGCCCGTCGTTGGGCTTGAGGATGGGCAGTTCCGGAATCAAGGTGCCGACTTTCAGCTCGCTGGCGGAGATCTTCATTTTTCCGGTCAGGCCGAGCTTGGAGTATTCGTTGACGGCGCGCCCATCGTCGGTCGGCAACAGGCCGGTCCCCGTACGGTCCGGGCTTGAGTCGAGCTTGACCCCCATCATGCCCAGTGCGTCGACACCGAACCCCACGGTGCCGTCGGTGTAACCGGATTTCAGATTGAGCATGAAACCCTGGGCCCACTCGTCACGCTTGGATTGTTGGGCGCTGGTACCGTCGCGAAAGTCGCGGTTGAAGTACATGTTGCGGGTTTCGAAAGTGGCCGAGCTGTCTTCGATGAAGGCGGCCTGGCTCAACGGTGAAAAACCGGCCAGGGCGGCAGCGCTGGCAAGCGCAGTGTGGCTGAAACGGGAGAGGCGGGCAGGCGCGATAGCCTGGGTCTGCAAGGACTGCATGGATGAATGACTCCGTTTATTGTTTTTATTTGTCGAAAACGCTTCGAGGCGTTTTTCGTATCGCTGTGTGGCAGCAGCGACGGCAGTCGAAACTGTCCGTGGCTGGACTGTAACGGGCTAACCTTTCGTTAACCTTTCAGCTGACTTTCACGGTTTTTCAGGCTTCACAGTGGCGGACGCCGCTGTAAACTCCGCGCCAAAGAATGGCGTCGACCATCCCTGAATGAGGTAAAGATCCATGCGTGTCCTGCTCGTCGAAGACCATCTGCAGCTCGCCGAAAGTGTCGCCCAGGCGCTCAAGAGCACCGGGTTGACCGTGGATGTGCTGCACGACGGCGTGGCCGCCGACCTGGCGCTGGGCAGCGAGGAATACGCCATGGCGATCCTCGATGTCGGCTTGCCGCGCATGGATGGTTTCGAGGTGTTGGCGCGTTTGCGCGGGCGGGGCAAGAACCTGCCGGTGTTGATGTTGACCGCGCGCAGCGACGTCAAGGATCGGGTCCATGGGCTGAATCTGGGGGCCGACGACTACCTGGCCAAACCTTTCGAACTCACCGAGCTCGAAGCCCGGGTCAAGGCACTGCTGCGGCGTAGCGTGCTCGGTGGCGAGCGCCTGCAACGTTGCGGCGTGCTGGCCTATGACCTGGACACGCGCCGTTTCACCCTTGGCGAAGATCTGCTGACCCTGACCTCCCGTGAACAAGCGGTGCTCGAAGCCTTGATCGCCCGTCCCGGCCGGGTGATGAGCAAGGAGCAATTGGCCTCCCAGGTATTTGGCCTCGACGAGGAAGCCAGCCCCGACGCCATCGAAATCTACGTACATCGCTTGCGCAAGAAGCTCGACGGTCAGCCGGTTGCCATCGTGACCTTCCGTGGCCTCGGTTATTTGCTGGAAAGTCGCGATGCATAAGCCCAGCAGCCTGCGCTGGCGGTTGCTGTGGAACCTGGCGCTGTTGTTGGTGGTGTTGATGCTGGCCAGTGGTTTGAGTGCCTACTGGAATGGTCGCGAAGCGGCCGACACCGCTTATGACCGGACATTGCTCGCTTCGGCCCGGACCATCGCGGCGGGCGTGACCCAGCGCGACGGCACGCTGAGCGCCGATGTGCCTTACGTGGCGCTCGACACGTTCGCTTACGACAGTGCCGGGCGGATTTTTTACCTGGTCAACGATATCAATCAGAAGCTGATTTCCGGTTACGAAAACCTTCCGCCACCTCCACCGGGGACACCGCGCACCGATGACTATCCGGCGTTGGCGCGTTTCTACAATGCGACTTATCGAGGGCAGAACGTACGCGTGGTGAGTCTGCTCAAACCGGTCAGCGAACCGAACATGAATGGCATGGCGGAAATTCGCGTGGCGGAAACCGACGAGGCGCGCGTCAGCATGGCCCGCAGCCTGGCGACCGACACGTTGCTGCGTCTTGGCATGCTGGCCATTGGTGCGCTGATGGTGGTGTGGTTTGCGGTCAGTGCCGCGCTACGCCCGCTGGAGCGCTTGCGCTCGGCGGTGGAAGAACGCCAGCCGGATGACTTGCGGCCATTGCCATTGGTGGAAGTGCAGCATGAGTTGTGGCCGCTGGTGCGTGCGCTCAATCACTTTACCGAACGCCTGCGCGGGCAGTTCGAGCGTCAGGCGCAATTCATCGCCGATGCCGCCCACGAACTGCGTACCCCCTTGGCGGCGCTCAAGGCGCGGCTCGAACTGGGCCTGCGTTCAAGCGAACCGCAAACCTGGCGCAGTACGCTGGAAACCGCCGCCCAGGGCACCGATCGCTTGACCCATCTGGCCAATCAATTGCTCTCCCTGGCGAGGGTCGAAAATGGCGCCCGGGCGATTGCCGAGGGCGGCGCGCAGCTGCTCGATCTCAGTCAACTGGCGCGTGACCTGGGTATGGCCATGGCGCCACTGGCCCACAAGCGCGGCGTGGCGCTGGCGCTGGAAGCGGACGAACCGGTGTGGATGCGGGGTGAGCCGACCTTGCTCAACGAACTGTTGAGCAACCTGGTGGATAACGCGCTGGCCCATACGCCACCGGGCGGCAACGTGATTTTGCGAGTCTCGGCCCCGGCGGTGCTGGAGGTTGAGGACGATGGGCCGGGCATTCCGCTCGATGAGCGTGATCGCGTGTTCGAACGTTTTTACCGACGTAACCAGCAAGTGGCCGGGTCCGGGTTGGGCCTGGCGATTGTCGGCGAGATCTGCCGCGCGCACCTGGCGCAGATCAGCCTGCATGATGGTGAGCACGCGGGGTTGAAAGTGCGGGTGAGTTTTATTGCCGGGGAGTGAGTCAAGCATGTGTGGCGAGGAAGCTAGCTCCCTCGCCACAGGAATTGCATTGATGCTTAATAAAACATCGAGCGTGATTCTTCCAGATCGGCGCACAGGGTCTTGTTGTCGTAATCGATCCCAAGCTTGTTGAAGGCTGGCACGCTGAAGGGGTCGATGCAGGCAAACGGGTGGTCGGTGTCTTTGCAGCAGTACAGGCTGGCCACCTGCACCAGATCAACATAATCGATCTGATCAGACCGTCGCTTGAAGTTCAGGTAGAGCCTCGGCACCTGCACCAACATGTCCGGAAACTCCCAGACCCTGAGCAATTTGTCGCCGAGCAGCGGATGGATATGGTCGATCACATGGTTGAGGCTGATCGGGTCGGACAACAGATCATAGTGATCTTCGGCGTAAGTCAGGATTGGCAGGACGCCGATTTGATGCACCAGCCCGCCAAGGGCTGCCTGATCGGGCTTGAGCTGGGTGCAGTGGCGACACAACGCATAGCTGACACCGGCGATTTCTAGGCTCTTGCGCCAGACTTCGCGCATTTTCTGTTCCACCACCTCGGAGCGGGCATGGAAGATCTGCTCCATGACCAGGCCGATGGCCAGGTTACTGCTGTAGTTGATCCCCAGGCGAGTGACGGCCGTGTGCAACTCGGTAACTTCCTGGGTCGCGCGCAGCAGCGGGCTATTGACCACTTTGATCAGGCGCGCCGACAGCGCCGTATCGCGGCCAATGACTTTGCTCAGGGCGCTGATACTGACTTCAGGGTCCTCTGCCGCCTTGCGAATCTGCAGTGCCACTTCCGGAAGTGTTGGCAGAACCAGGTCATCGTTATCGATGGCCTCAACCAAATCCCTTTGGACCTTTTCCGCCAACTCACTCATTTCTGTTCTCTTGGTGTTGCAAAAAAGTACTGCGGTTAACGCTGGATTTCGCGGTCGCGGTCCAGTTGATAAGGCAGATCGAGCAAGTGCAAGGCAGGGCCGTCGACCGCGCCGACGTGAAGGTCGCCGGCCTCCGCTGCTTCGGCTTGCAGCACCGCCAGCAGTTCGATCTGTTGTTCGCCATGGGCGGCCAGTACCACTTCGCCGATTGAACTGCCATGGCTCGGAGAAAACAGCTGGGTGCCAGGTTCAGGCCGTTCGCTGGCGTCCAGTTGCAGGCGATACAGGCGGCGCTTGAGTTTGCCCAGGTACTGCATCCGCGCGACGATTTCCTGGCCGGTGTAGCAACCTTTCTTGAAGCTCACGCCTCCGACAGCCTGCAGGTTGAGCATCTGCGGGATGAACAGCTCGCGGGTGCCCGGCATCACCTGGCCGATCCCTGCGCGGATCTGGCCCAGCAGCCATTGATTCAGGTCGCCTTCGGCAAGCAGGGCGGACAGCTTGCCCTTGATGGCCTCGGCTTGATCGGCGCTGACCCAGAGTTCGGCGCGATCGGGTGAAACACGAATGGCGATCAGCCCGTCACTGCGCACCACCCGGTCGGTTTCCGCTGGCAGTTCAAGGCCGAGGCTGCCGAGCGCGGCATCGCCATGATCGATGCCGAAGCGGACCCAGGCAGCGCTTTCGTCGGTCAGTTTGGACTTGGAAAACACGGCGTACTTTTTCAGGTCGGCCAGTTGCGGTTCCAGCAATTCGCTGGCCATGGCCATGAGCACGCCGTCACCTTCGAGCAGAATGCGGAAACTCGACTGCATCCGGCCCTTCTGCGTGCAACGCGCGCCGAGGCTGGCCTGGGTATCGCTCAGGTAATTGAGGTTGCAGGTCAATTGACCTTGCAGGAACTTGCCGGCATCCGCGCCGCGGACCGCCAGAACACCTTCATGAGACAGCGTGCAGAAAAAAGCAGAATCGGCCATGGGTCATCGCAGGGTAAAGAATCTGGCGGACATGATAAGGGGGCGCTGTTGAAATGGGTAGTTCACAAAGGTTCGTCGGTGCCCGACCAAAGCCGACTGTTCTACGGGGCGTTGGGCTGTATACTTGCGGCCTATTTGAGGAGCGCTCCATGGTCGAAGATGTTGAACTGAATCGCCTCTACTGGCACAGCCGCCGCGGCATGCTTGAGCTTGACGTGTTGCTGGTGCCGTTTGTAAGAGAGGTTTATCCGCACCTCAACGAGGTTGATCGCGACTGCTACGTCAGGTTGCTCGAATGCGAAGATCAGGACATGTTCGGCTGGTTCATGGAGCGCGCCGAATCGGAAGACCCGGAGCTTCAACGCATGGTCCGCATGATTCTGGACCGTGTTCAGCCCAAGTAACGGTTTCGAATGCCGCTGGCATGCCTCACGGCAGTTGCTGGCGGCGTATCTGTTGGCCCAGCTGTTCGCGCTGGGTTCGCTTTATTTTCTCGCTATTCCGCTTTGGGCCAGTCTGCTCGGCGCCTTTTGCTGCCTGCTGCACGCCTTTTGGGCATTGCCACGCCAGATTCTGCTGACCCACGCGCAGGCCTTTCGCGGCTTGCGTCGCGATGCCGATGGCTGGCAGTTGTGGAGCCGGGCGGCGGGATGGCAAGCGGTGCAGCTTCGTCCGGACAGTATCGCGCTGCCATTAGTGGTGCTGCTGCGGGTTCGTCTGCGGGGCGAGCGGCGCATCCGGTCTGTTTGCGTGCCCCGGGATTCGCAGGCGGCGGATCTGCACCGACGCCTGCGGGTTCGACTCAAGTTCAGCCGGCGTAGGTGGACGGCACCAGAATAGTGTCCAGCGCGACCGGCAGCATCTTCGGATAGTCCAGCGTGTAGTGCAGGCCACGACTTTCCTTGCGTTCCATGGCTGAGCGAATCATCAACTCGGCCACCTGGGCCAGGTTGCGCAACTCGATCAAGTCCCGGCTGACCTTGTAGTTGCTGTAGAACTCGTCGATTTCATCCAGCAGCAGACGCACCCGGTGCTGGGCCCGTTGCAGGCGCTTGTTGGTGCGCACGATACCCACGTAATCCCACATGAATCGCCGCAGTTCATCCCAGTTGTGCGCAATGATCACGTCCTCATCGGAGTCGGTCACCTGGCTCGCGTCCCAGACCGGCAGGGCGGCGGGGGCCGAAACGTTCGGCAATTGTTCCAGGATGTCCGCCGCCGCTGAGCGCGCATACACAAAGCACTCCAGCAGCGAGTTACTGGCCATGCGGTTGGCGCCATGCAGGCCGGTAAAGCTGGTTTCGCCAATCGCATACAGCCCTGGCACGTCGGTGCGACCTTGCTGGTCGACCATCACGCCGCCACAGGTGTAGTGCGCCGCGGGAACTACCGGAATGGGCTGTTTGGTGATATCGATGGAAAACTCGAGGCAGCGCTCGTACACGGTGGGGAAGTGCGTCTTGATGAAATCTTCGGACTTGTGGCTGATGTCCAGATAGACACAATCGATACCAAGCCTTTTCATTTCATGGTCGATGGCCCGGGCGACGATGTCCCGTGGTGCCAGTTCGGCCCGTGGATCGAAGCGCTGCATGAAACGCTCGCCATTGGGCAGTTTCAGGTGTGCACCTTCGCCGCGCAGGGCTTCGGTGATCAGGAAACTCTTGGCTTGCGGGTGATATAGGCACGTGGGGTGGAACTGGTTGAACTCCAGGTTCGCCACCCGGCAGCCGGAACGCCAGGCCATGGCGATGCCGTCACCGCAGGCGCCGTCAGGGTTGCTGGTATAGAGGTAGACTTTGGCCGCGCCGCCGGAGGCAAGAATCACGAAGCGTGCGCCGTAGGTGTCGACTTCGCCGGTACCGCGATTGAGCACGTAGGCACCCAGGCAGCGATCGCCTTCGAGGCCCAGGCGTTTTTCGGTGATCAGATCGACGGCTACCCGTTGCTCGAGCAACTCGATGTTCGGCCGTTGCTTGGCCTGGGCGAGCAGCGTCCTGAAAATCGCAGCGCCCGTGGCATCGGCCGCATGGATGATGCGCCGGTGGCTGTGACCGCCTTCGCGAGTCAGGTGAAACTCGAATCCGCCATCTTCAGTGCCTGACTGTTCATCGCGGGTAAATGGCACGCCCTGATCGATCAGCCATTGAATCGCTTCTTTACTGTGTTCGACGGTAAAGCGCACGGCGTCCTCATGGCACAGGCCACCGCCAGCATTAAGGGTGTCATCGACGTGGGACTCGACGGTGTCGGTGTCGTCGAGGACCGCGGCAACACCGCCTTGCGCCCAGAAGGTCGAACCATTGGCGAGGTCGCCTTTGCTCAGTACGGCGATGCGCAAATGACCGGGCAAGGTCAGCGCAAGGCTCAAGCCGGCAGCGCCGCTGCCAATTACCAGAACATCGTGTTGAAACTGTTGGCTCATTTCAGGATTCCGCTCAAAGCGACCCGGGTCGGGGTAGGCGCCAGACATCTGGACAGGCGAGTCAGGCAGCCGCGCAGCCCACTAGTATATAGAGAGGGGGAGCGGCACAATACCCGAGCCTATATGGCATTGTGAAACTACCGTGACAGAAAAGACCTGACGCTTCGTCGGATGTTTTTTTCGTCGATTCGGCGACAAGTGAACTGTATCGCGGATTTAACAGTCTTTTTCTATTCACAGTCGCACAATGTCGGTTCGGCACGGCTATAAATATTTGGAACTTTTGCCAAAGGCCCAAGATCAATAGACGGTTGCCCGATTCAAGGGACAGTGTCGGCTTCAGCGCAGGAACCGCGGTTGGGTCCTTGCCAGCGAATCCGATGACAAGATTATTTGCGCAGCCGGGCCATCTCGCGCTGCGCTTTTCGTGCGTGCCGAATGAGAGCCCGCAGGAAACTTGCCTGGAGGGGGAGAACTTTTGCGAAAAGCCCGAGTCTATGTTTGCAAGTCCGGTCGTTTAGTTATGCAAGCCTCCTTCGAGCTTATCGAGGAGTGTTCATGCTAACCCAGGAAGAGGATCAGCAACTGGTCGAGCGCGTTCAGCGTGGCGACAAGCGTGCTTTCGATCTGCTAGTGCTGAAATACCAGCACAAAATTCTCGGGTTGATCGTGCGTTTTGTGCACGACACCCATGAAGCCCAGGATGTGGCACAGGAAGCCTTTATCAAGGCGTACCGTGCACTTGGAAATTTTCGCGGGGACAGCGCGTTTTACACGTGGCTTTACCGCATCGCCATTAACACGGCGAAAAACTATCTGGTTTCACGCGGCCGTCGGCCGCCGGATAGCGATGTCAGTTCCGAGGACGCAGAGTTCTACGATGGCGATCATGGCCTCAAGGATCTCGAGTCGCCAGAACGAGCTTTGCTGCGGGATGAGATCGAAGGCACCGTCCATCGAACCATTCAGCAACTGCCAGAAGATTTGCGTACGGCTTTAACTTTACGTGAATTCGATGGTCTGAGTTACGAGGACATTGCTAGCGTCATGCAATGCCCGGTCGGTACCGTGCGCTCCCGGATTTTCCGCGCTCGGGAGGCCATCGATAAAGCCCTGCAGCCGTTGTTGCAGGAAAACTGAAGACAGCGGCGACAGCCAAGAGAGGAACGCCATGAGTCGTGAAGCCCTGCAGGAATCGCTGTCCGCAGTGATGGATAACGAAGCGGACGAGTTGGAATTGCGTCGGGTACTGAATGCCTTTGACGATGTTGAAACCCGTGATACTTGGGCTCGTTATCAAATCGCTCGGGCAGTGATGCACAAGGATCTGCTGCTTCCACGCCTGGATATTGCTGCGGCCGTATCTGCTGCTCTGGCTGATGAAGCCGTGCCGGCTAAAGCCTCCCGCGGACCATGGCGCAGCCTGGGTCGTCTGGCTGTAGCGGCTTCGGTAACCCTTGCCGTACTGGCCGGTGTTCGTCTGTACAACCAGGACGAGATCGCTGGCGTCGAACTGGCTCAGCAATCCAGTCAACAGAACCTGATTGCTCCTCAAGTTAAAGGCCCAGCCGTTTTGGCAGGCTACAATGAGAGTTCGGAAGCTACTGGTCCCATGGCCAATGGCGTATTGCAAGGTCAACCAGGCTGGCACGATCAGCGTCTGCCGGGCTACTTGCGCCAACATGCTCAACAGGCTGCAATGAAAGGTACCGAGAGCGCTCTGCCTTACGCTCGTGCAGCAAGCCTGGAAAACCGTTAAGGAGGATCATGCGCGCCATACCTCTACTTACGCTTCTGCTTAGTGGCTGGTTCATTGTTCCAGCCCATGCCGATGAAGCTCAGGACTGGTTGACCCGTCTTGGTCAGGCCGAGCAGCAGCACAGCTTTCAGGGTACTTTTGTCTACGAGCGTAACGGTAGTTTTTCTACCCATAAGATCTGGCACCGCGTCCAGGAGGGCAAGGTCCATGAACGCCTGCTCCAGCAGGATGGCTCCGCGCAGGAAGTTGTCCGCATTGACGGGCATACTCAATGCGTCAGCGGCATCCTGATAGCCGGGCTTGGGGATTCCCCGAATTCTCCCGCTCGAGCCCTCGATCCTCAAAAGCTCAAGAATTGGTATGACCTTGCTGTCATCGGCAAGTCGCGCGTGGCCGGTCGACCGGCGGTGATCGTTTCACTGACGCCACGCGATCAACACCGCTATGGTTTTGAACTGCATCTGGATAAAGAAACCGGCCTTCCTCTCAAGTCATTGCTACTGAATGACAAAGGACACTTGCTTGAGCGATTCCAGTTTACGCAACTGGATACCGTCGATGTCCCTTCTGACGCCGAGTTGCAGCCAGGCGCAGATTGCAAGGCGGTCAATCTCGAGAGTGACAAGGCTTCCTCTGTGAAGGCGGCGCAAACTTGGCATTCGGACTGGTTGCCTCCCGGTTTCGAGTTGGTCAGCAGCTCGGCCCGCAAGGATCAGGAAACCAAAACCCAGGTCAACAGCTTGATGTATGACGATGGTCTGGCGCGTTTTTCGGTGTTCCTGGAGCCGTTGAACGGCGCGACAGTGACTGACACCCGCACGCAGTTGGGACCCACCGTTGCCGTTTCCCGAAGCCTGACCACCCCGCAAGGCGGAATGATGGTCACGGTAGTCGGCGAAATTCCGGTCGGCACTGCTGAGCGGATTGCGCTTTCCATGCGCAGTGACGCCGCCGCAACCAAGCAGTGAGCCGAGATCGAAATGTTTCGTGAACATTTCAATTTGCAAAATCCAGTGAATTTTTTTTAAGTCAGAACCCCTCGGCTCTGGCCTTGTTTGTTGTTCCCGGAACAAAAATACCGGCGTATCTTTCTCGGTGTTCCTTGATCCATATCGCTTAACCATGCTCGTCGTAACGGGAGCCGTATGTCGATACCACGCTTGAAGTCTTACCTCTCCATTTTTGCCACCGTGCTGGTGCTCGGTCAGGCGGTCGCTGCTCAAGCGGTCGAATTGCCTGATTTCACGCAGCTGGTCGAACAGGCATCGCCTGCGGTGGTCAACATCAGTACCACGCAAAAACTGCCGGACCGCAAAGTGTCGATCCAGGATATGCCTGACCTGGAAGGCTTGCCGCCGGCGCTACGCGAGTTCTTCGAGCGGGGCATGCCGCAGCAGCCTCGTTCACCGCGTGGCGATCGTCAGCGTGAAGCCCAATCCCTGGGTTCGGGTTTCATCATTTCACCTGATGGCTACATCCTCACCAACAATCATGTGATCGCCGATGCCGACGAAATTCTCGTGCGTCTGTCCGACCGCAGCGAAATGAAAGCCAAACTGGTCGGCACCGACCCGCGTTCCGACGTGGCGCTGCTGAAAATCGAAGGCAAGGATCTGCCGGTCTTGAAACTGGGCAAATCCCAGGATTTGAAGGCTGGCCAGTGGGTCGTGGCAATCGGTTCGCCATTCGGCTTTGACCATACCGTGACCCAAGGTATCGTCAGCGCCGTCGGTCGTAGCCTGCCAAACGAAAACTACGTGCCGTTCATCCAGACCGACGTGCCGATCAATCCGGGCAACTCCGGTGGTCCGCTGTTCAACCTCAACGGTGAAGTGGTCGGGATCAACTCGCAGATCTATACCCGTTCCGGCGGCTTCATGGGCGTTTCGTTCGCAATCCCTATCGATGTGGCCATGGACGTTTCCAATCAGCTGAAAAGCGGCGGCAAAGTGAGCCGCGGCTGGTTGGGTGTCGTGATTCAGGAAGTGAACAAGGATCTGGCCGAGTCGTTCGGTCTGGAAAAACCGGCCGGTGCGCTGGTTGCTCAGATCCAGGACGACGGCCCCGCTGCCAAGGGTGGTCTGCAAGTCGGTGACGTTATCCTGAGCATGAACGGTCAACCGATCGTCATGTCTGCCGATCTGCCGCACCTTGTGGGCGCATTGAAAGCTGGCTCCAAGGCTAAGCTGGAGGTGATTCGCGACGGTAAGCGCCAGAACGTCGAGCTGACTGTCGGTGCCATTCCTGAGGAAGGCAAAGAGCTGGACAGCCTGCCTAAATCCAGCATCGAGCGCAGCAGTAATCGCCTGGGTGTTTCCGTGGTTGAGCTGACGGATGAGCAGAAAAAAACCTTCGACCTCAAAGGCGGCGTGGTGATCAAGGAAGTCCAGGATGGTCCTGCTTCGATGATTGGCTTGCAGCCAGGAGACGTCATTACTCACCTGAACAATCAGGCCATCGAATCGACCAAGCAATTCACGGAGATCGCCAAGTCGTTGCCGAAGAACCGTTCGGTGTCGATGCGGGTTCTGCGTCAAGGTCGCGCCAGCTTCATCACCTTCAAACTGGCTGAATAATCCGGTTGTAAGCTGAATGAAAAACCGCCTCGAAAGAGGCGGTTTTTTTGTGCCTGAAATTTTTCGGGCACTCAGCCCATCATGTCCTTGATCATGCGTTCTTGCTCCATCAGCTCACGCTGGCGCGCATCGATGCGTGACGACAGCGGGAAGTTGCTGCCAGCCTTGCGCTTGGCAAAATCCAGTTGCTGGATGGCCTGTTTATAGTCGCCTACAAGCGCGAAATACTCGGCACGTGCCTGATGCAGACCGATGATGTTGCCTGACAGACCGCGCGTCTCGGCAACCTGATACCACACGTCCGGATCATCCGGCCGCGACTTGAGCAGGCCTTCGAGTGCCTTTTCGGCATCGGCGGCACGGTTCTGTTTCAGCAACAGGTCGACGCGCACCTGATTCAGCGGGTAATTGCCTGGGTACTGCGTCAGCATGCGGTCAACTCGGGATTGAGCGTCCGGCAGGCGGTTGTTGGTGATGTCCAGATCGACCTGAGCGAGGTTATAGATGAGCTCGTTCGGCGACTTGGCCAGCAGTGGCTTGAGATTTTCCCGTGCTTCGTTCAATTGGCCGCCCTTGATCTGGGCGATGGCCAAGCCGTAGCGAGCGACATCGCTTTTTGGATTTTCATCCAGCTCGGCGCGGAAACGCTTGGCACCCAAGCCCGGGGTTTCTTCATAGAACAACTGGACCCGTGCGCGAATCAGTTGATAGCGAAGGCTGTCTTCGATACCACCCTTTGGCGCTTGTTCGGCGCGGTTGCGGGTGTCGGCGATCCGTGATTCGGTGACCGGGTGAGTCAGCAGGAATTCCGGTGGCTTGGCGTCATAACGGTACTGACGCCCCAAACGCTCGAACATGGTCGGCATCGAGCGCGGGTCGTAGCCGGCTTTTTCCAGATTGAGGATGCCGATACGGTCGGCTTCCTGCTCGTTCTGGCGCGAAAACCGGCGCTGTTCCTGAATCGCTGCCGCCTGCGTACCCGCAATGGCCGCGATACCGGCGTCGCCGGCACCGGCCGCAGCAATCACGATACCCGCCAGCAGGGCGGCCATCATGGGGACTTGCATGCGCTGCTGGGCTTCGACGCCACGGGCAAAGTGACGTTGTGACAAGTGAGCCAATTCGTGAGCCAGTACCGAGGCGTATTCACCTTCGGTCTGGGCGTTGAGGAACAGGCCGCCGTTCACCCCGACAATCCCGCCCGGGGCGGCGAAGGCGTTGAGCTGGGGACTGTTGATCAGGATGAACTCCAGGCGCCGGTCATTGACCTGGCTGGTCTCGACCAGTCGGTAAACGCTGGATTCCACATAGTCCTTGAGCTGCGGGTCGTTGAGCTGCGACACCTGGCTGCGCAACAGTGCCAGCCATGCACGGCCCAACTGGTATTCCTGCTGCGGCGAGACAATGGCAGAGCTGGCGTCGCCGAGTGACGGCAGGTCGTCGGCGAAGCCTGGCGAGGCAAGCAGGCAAGCAAGCGTCAGCAGGGTAGGGCGCAAAAAAGTCATGCACAAAGCCTTAGTCGACAAAGACCTTACTGTAGCCGGACACCAGCGCCGCGACCAGATATTCTAGGCAGCTCAACCACCTGACCAGGAGTGATGCAATGACCGACGCTGTAGCCCATGACGTTGAACTGGACGCCAGTGGCTTGAATTGCCCATTGCCGTTGCTCAAAGCCAAGATGGAACTCAACCGGATGGCCAGTGGCGCAGTGCTCAAGGTGATTGCCACTGATGCGGGTTCACAGCGCGACTTCCGCACCTTTGTCCGATTGGCCGGTCATACGTTGCTTCGCGAAGAGGATGAAGCGGGCGTTTACCGATACTGGTTGAAAAAAGCCTGAAACCTGCTGTGTTTGTTCTTAAGGATTTCTAATGTTCAAGGTGTTACGCGACTGGATTCAGCGCTACTTCTCCGACGAAGAAGCCGTGGTTCTGGCCGTCCTGTTGTTCCTGGCGTTCACCGCCGTGCTCACGCTGGGCGGCATGCTTGCGCCAGTGCTGGCCGGGATGGTGCTGGCCTACTTGATGCAGGGCCTGGTGGTGACCCTCGAACGCCTTCGTATACCTGGTGGGGTTGCGGTGGGGTTGGTCTTTGCGTTGTTCATGGGAGTGCTGCTGGTGTTCATCGTGGTCGTGGTGCCGTTGCTCTGGCATCAGTTGATCACGCTGTTCAACGAGTTGCCGGGAATGCTCGCCAAGTGGCAGTCACTGTTGTTGCTGCTACCGGAACGCTATCCGCATCTGGTATCTGACGAACAGGTGCTGCAGGCGATTGAAGTGGCGCGGGGCGAGATCGGCAAGTTCGGCCAGTGGGCGCTGACGTTCTCGCTGTCGAGCCTGCCGCTGCTGGTCAATATCATGATCTATCTGGTGTTGGTGCCGATTCTGGTGTTTTTCTTTCTCAAGGACCGGGAGATGATTGGTTTGTGGGTGCGCGGTTACTTGCCTCGTGAGCGCGCGTTGATCACCCGTGTCGCCCATGAGATGAACCGGCAAATCGCCAACTACATTCGCGGCAAGGTCATCGAAATCTTCATCTGCGGTGGCGCGACCTACATCGGTTTCGTCGTGCTGGGGCTCAACTACGCGGCGTTGCTGGCGCTGCTGGTGGGCATCTCGGTGGTGGTGCCCTATGTCGGGGCCGTGGTGGTCACTGTGCCGGTGCTGCTGATTGCGCTGTTCCAGTGGGGCTGGAGCGATCAGTTCATCTATTTGATGGCGGTCTACGGCATCATCCAGGTCCTGGACGGAAACGTGCTGGTGCCTTTGTTGTTTTCGGAGGCGGTCAACCTGCACCCGGTGGCGATTATTTGCGCGGTGCTGTTGTTTGGTGGCCTGTGGGGCTTCTGGGGGGTGTTCTTTGCGATTCCCCTGGCGACCCTGTTCAAGGCTGTGCTGGATGCCTGGCCGCGCAAGGAGCCTGTGGTGGCGCCTCTGCTTTAATGACCGAATTGTCTGTTGGCGCCAAGGCGCTTTCGCTGGCTGACCAGTGAGAGCGCCGGCGCAGGCGTCAAACAATCAAGCCTTGTTCAGCGCCTGGGCAGCGGCTAAAACCGCATCAACATGCCCCGGCACCTTCACGCCACGCCATTCCTGACGCAGCACGCCGGCCTTGTCGATCAGGAACGTGCTGCGATCCACGCCCATGTATTCCTTGCCGTAGAGCTTTTTCAGCTTGATCACGTCGAACTGCTGGCAAAGCGCTTCTTCCTTGTCGCTGATCAGCTCGAAGGTGAATGCTTGCTTGGCCTTGAAGTTTTCGTGGGATTTCAGGCTGTCGCGCGACACGCCGAACACCTCGGTGTTGGCGGCTTTGAAGGCTTCGAGCTGATCGCGAAAGCCCTGGCCCTGAGTGGTGCAGCCTGGTGTGCTGTCCTTCGGATAGAAGTAGATCACCACCTGCTTGCCTTTGAGGGCCGCGAGGCTGACGGTCTGCCCGCTGGTGGCGGGTGCTTCGAAATCGGCAACCGGTTGGTCGATAGCAACGGCCATGAAAGCTTCCTTACATTGGGTTTTGTGGGCGCCACGGTTCAATCAGGGCATCCAGGTTCAGCGCGTCGGCGAAGTCGAGGAATTGATCGCGCAACCAACTGATCTGCACACCGGCCGGCAAGGTCACGGTAAACGTGGCGTTGAGCATGGTGCCGCCGGTCTGCGGAGCCTGATAGGTGTCGCAAGTCAGGTTTTCCAGCTCGACGTTGTGGTCCATGAAGAACTGGCACAACTCGTTGACGATGTCCGATCGGTAGGCCGAGCTGACGTATGCAACGTAAGGCAGAGCCTGTGGACGATTCTCCAGGGCTGCGCTGCGCACTACATTGACGGTGAACGCGTGCCGTTTCGCCAGCACGGGCAGGCTGCCTTCCAGGCGTGCCAGGGCGTCCCAGCTGCCGGAGACTTCGAGGATAAGCGCACTGCACTCGCCGTGGCGTGTCAGGCGTGAGGTAACCACGGCGCAGCGATTTTCATGGCTGGCGCGGCACAGGACGTTAGTCAGCTCCATGGGGTTGGCGCCAAGGGCACTGATGACAAGGAATTGTTCGCGAACTGTGGGGGTGGACATGCAGCATTCCTAAAGCGATGAGCGGTCAATACTTCTGTCGGCTTGTTTTAGCAGGGCGAGCCAGCGGATGCGAATTCAGAAAGCCCGAGGCACAGGTTGCAACGTGCTCCACAATGGCAAGAGCGAGGGGCCGCAACGCTGGATGGGGGCTTGTGATGCCGAAAATGGAGGCTTAAACCCGACGTATGAGCTTGTCAGTATCGATCAAAGTCTGAAGGGTAGCGAAAAGCGACGCTCAGGGGAATGGCGGCAGCGCAGTACTTCGCTTGTACAAGCATCTTGGCGCCAGTACCATTACCGCTCTCTTTTTCCGGCAGGAGCGGTTGCATGATTGCGGGCAGTATGGTGGCACTGGTCACACCCATGGATGCACAGGGTCGTCTCGACTGGGACAGTCTGAGCAAACTGGTGGACTTTCACCTGCAAAACGGCACCCACGCCATCGTGGCGGTCGGCACGACAGGTGAGTCGGCCACTCTTGATGTGAGCGAACACATCGAAGTCATCAGTCGCGTAGTGAAGCAGGTCAATGGCCGCATTCCGGTGATCGCCGGTACCGGCGCCAACTCGACCCGTGAAGCCATCGAGCTGACCACCAACGCGAAGACCGCCGGCGCCGATGCCTGCCTGCTGGTCACTCCCTACTACAACAAGCCGACCCAGGAAGGCTTGTACCAGCACTTCAAGGCGATCGCCGAAGCCGTCGATATCCCGCAGATCCTCTATAACGTGCCCGGACGTACCGCTTGCGACATGCAGGCTGAAACCGTGATCCGTCTGTCGACCGTCAAGAACATCATCGGTATCAAGGAAGCCACCGGCGACCTCAAGCGTGCCAAAGCCATCATCGACGGTGTCAGCAGCGATTTCCTGGTGCTCTCCGGTGACGATGCCACCGCAGTCGAGCTGATCCTGCTGGGCGGCAAGGGCAATATTTCGGTCACTGCCAACGTTGCACCGCGCGAAATGGCCGACCTGTGCATCGCCGCGCTGAATGGCGAGGCCGACAAGGCGCGCGCCATCCATGAAAAGCTGATGCCGCTCAATAAAACCCTGTTTATCGAATCCAACCCTATCCCTGTGAAATGGGCGCTGCATGAGATGGGCCTGATGCCGGAAGGCATCCGTCTGCCGCTCACCTGGCTCAGCGCCGAATGTCACGAACCGCTGCGGCAGGCCATGCGCCAGTCCGGCGTTCTGGTTTAATTGAGGAAGCATTACGCATGAAGCGATTGGCCGGACTTTCCGCACTTGCCTTGATCATCTCCAGCACCAGTGGCTGTGGATGGGTCTGGGGCCCGGAAGGTTATTTCCGTGACCGTGGTAGCGATTACCTGCAAGCGCAACAGACTGCACCGATGCAACTGCCGCCGGATGTCAGCACCGCCAAGCGTCTGGATCCGCTGTTGCCGATCCCGCGTAACGTAGCGGACGACACCGTCAAGGGCGAATACATCGTGCCTCGGCCGCAACCGTTGTCGGCCATTGCCGATGCCAGCGCCTACTCCCTGCAGAAGAGCGGTGACTCGCACTGGATCCTGGCACAAAATCCGCCGGCCGAAGCCTGGCCAGTGGCCGTACAGTTCTTCCAGGACAACGGTTTCCGTCTGGACGAGCAGCGCCCGCAGACCGGCGAGTTCACCACGACCTGGCAACACGCTGACGAACTGTCCGCCGCCATGGCCAAGCGCCTGAGCGCAGCCGGTGTCGGCACTGACAGCGAAATCCGTGCCCGTGTGCGTATCGAACCGGGCGTGCAACGTAACACCAGTGAAGTCTACGTGGTCACTGCCGAGCGTCCTGCCGGCAGCACCGCCGATGTCGCCTTCACCAACCGTTCGGTCAATACTGGCCTGGACGCGGCACTGGTCGACGACATGCTCGCGAGCATGAGCCGCATCTCGGAGAAGGGCGGTTCGGTCTCCATGCTGGCCTCCCGTGACTTCGAAACGCCAAGCCGTGTCAGCCTGAGCGTTGATGGCAGCGGCAACCCTGTCCTGAACGTCGGTTCGGACCTGGATCGTGCCTGGGCGAGTGTCGGTCGTGCATTGGAACAGGGCGAATGGCGCGTTGAAGACATTAACCGCAGCCTGGGCCTGTACTACATCAACCTGGCGGAAAAAGCCGAGAAGAAGGATGACAAGCCAGGTTTCTTCAGTGGTCTGTTCGGCAGCAAGCCAGACAAGGAACAGCTTGAAGCCCGTGCCGAGCGTTATCAGGTTCGCCTGAGCAAGGTGGGCGACAGTGTTCAGGTCACCGTCGAGAAAAACATCAATACTGTGGCGCCTGCTGATGTAGCGCGCAAAGTGTTGAGCGTGATTCAGGACAACCTGGGCTGATCACATGCGTTTTGCCGTTCTCGGCAGCGGTAGCCAGGGGAACGGCACGCTGATAGCCAGTGCTGACACGTACGTGCTGGTGGATTGTGGTTTCTCCCTGCGGGAAACCGAAAAACGCCTGCTGCGCCTGGGTGTGAACCCTGCGCAACTGAGCGCGATACTCGTGACCCACGAACATGCCGACCACGTGCATGGCGTGGGTTTGCTGTCTCGGCGCTACAATCTGCCTGTCTACCTCAGTCGCGGGACCTTGCGCGGGATGCGCAAGCCGATTGAACCCGCGGGTTTCCTGGCGGATGGAGAACAACTGCAAGTCGGCGACTTGAGCATCGGTGTCATTGCCGTGGCCCATGATGCGCAGGAACCGACGCAATACGTGTTCAGCGACGGTCAGCGACGCTTTGGCCTGTTGACCGACCTGGGCTCGTACTGCAACAAGGTGCTGGATGGCTATCGGGATCTCGATGCATTGATGATCGAGGCCAACCACTGCCGTGACATGCTGGCTCGCGGTCACTATCCGTACTTTCTTAAGCAGCGGGTTGGCGGCGAACTGGGACATTTGAACAACCATCAGGCGGCATTTCTGGTGGCCGAGTTGGGCTGGAAAGACCTGCAACACCTGGTCCTGGCCCACCTGAGCAGCAAGAACAACTTGCCGCAGCTGGCCCGGCAATGTTTTGTCGACACCCTTGGGTGCGACCCGGACTGGCTGCAACTGGCCGATCAAGATTCAGGGCTCGACTGGCGACACATCGCCTAGCCCATCTACTTACCAAGCGGAGCCCATCATGGAAAAACGTGAAGAACTCTACCGCGGCAAAGCCAAGTCGGTTTACAAGACCGACGACGCTAACCGTTTGATCCTGCTGTTTCGCAACGACACTTCGGCGTTCGACGGCAAGCGCATCGAACAGCTCGATCGCAAAGGCATGGTGAACAACAAGTTCAACGCCTTCATCATGCAGAAACTCGAAGCAGCCGGCGTGCCGACCCAGTTCGACAAACTGCTGGGCGACAACGAGTGCCTGGTCAAGAAGCTGGACATGATCCCGGTCGAGTGCGTCGTGCGTAACTACGCCGCTGGCAGCCTGGTCAAGCGTCTGGGCGTGGAAGAGGGCATGAAGCTCAACCCTTACACCTTCGAACTGTTCCTGAAGGACGACGCCAAGGGCGACCCGTTCATCAACGAATCCCACGTCGTGGCGTTCGGTTGGGGGACGGCTGAGCAACTGGTTCGGATGAAAGAACTGTCGCTCAAGGTCAACGAAGTGCTGAGCAAGTTGTTCGACGACGCAGGCCTGCTGCTGGTCGACTTCAAACTCGAATTCGGCGTGTTCCACGACGGCACCATCGTCCTGGGCGACGAATTCAGCCCGGACGGCTGCCGTCTGTGGGACAAGGCGACCGGCAAGAAAATGGACAAGGACCGCTTCCGTCAGGGCCTCGGTGACGTCATCGAAGCCTACGAAGAAGTCGCCAATCGTCTGGGTGTACCGCTTTAATCGACGCAAGCATCTGATAGCACGGAAAAATTTCGCTTAGGGGGTTCGCTTCCGGCGAAAGTGTTGTTATGATGCGCGCCGTTGGAGAGATGCCAGAGTGGCCGAATGGGACGGATTCGAAATCCGTTGTACCTTCACCGGTACCTAGGGTTCGAATCCCTATCTCTCCGCCATACCTTTACGAAAAAGCCCTGATTATTCAGGGCTTTTTCGTTTCTGTGGTTCTGAAAAAAACTCGGCCCATTACCCTGGATGGCCCAGTGTTTTTCGATCAAAGGCTGATGTCTTGTTGCCGCCTACGCCGAGTTGATCCAGTCACCGAGATGCCACTGACCCTATCCTATTTTTACGAATTCTGCGGGCTTCCCTCCAGGCATCCGAGACCGGAAGTAATAGCGATGAGTTTCATGGCAGGTGGAAAATCCATGGGATCGGTTTCGCCATTGATTTGAATCAATAAAACGCCAAGGACTGTGTTGTAAACAGCGCATCAACCTTTTGGGGATGCAGTTGATGAACGATTCCAGCCAGACAAACCGAATTATCTGCAACGACCTTGAACTAGCCGATCAATTGCGCCAATTGCTGGTTCATATAGCACCAGATTGCGAGGTGCTGAGCGCTCCGGGTGATTGCAGTGCCGTGCCGTTTTGCCGCTGGCTCGGTGAGGCGCAATTGACCTCGGCTGGCCTGGTGCAGGCTGCTTTGTTGGATGCTACCGAGGTTTTGGAGCAGACTCGACACGCCTTCAAATCTCGCGAGCTGGGGCTGCTACGGCGGCGCTTGGTTGCATTGCTGGATAAACTGTCAGACAATCCAGAATGATGTAAATATGCCATTAGTAGGTTCCGCCCAATGCGGGAACCGGCTTTGCCGAGCAGGACAATGGGCCTGAAAGACGAAGCGCCGTGACACCAGTTCTTGACCAGAACTCGTTGTCGCGGCGTTTTTTTTTGTTAACAGAAAGGAATCTCTACAACACAGGGGTCTGCGAATGAAGGTGACAAAAGATCTGGAGGAGTTGCTCAGGCGTATTCGTCTCGATCACGAGGAAATTGTCGAACGCTTTCGCTTTCTCGACTGGAGTGCCGAAGATGCCGAGCGACTCGGTGCAGCAGCTCAGCACATGGCCCCGGCTCAACAGGCTTTCGTCGATCATTTGTACCGTCACCTGACGAACTTCTCCACGCCGTCCGCGTTACTTCGTGCGCCGGAGGTCACCGCACGTTTGAAGCACAGCCAGGTCGAGTATTACCAGTGTTTGTGGGGCGGGCCCTTCGATGACACCTACGTCAACGGTCGTCTGCGCATCGGAGTGATTCACCAACAAGTCGGCCTGGAGTTGAAGTGGTACCTCGGTAGCTACCGTCTTTACTTGGATGACATGCTTAAAAGCGTATTCGGCGACAGCCAAAACGCCACGCTCTATTCGAGTCTGTTGAAGGCGGTGTTCTTCGACATGACCTTGGCCATCGACACCTACAGCGCGGCTCAGCACAAGGCTCTGGAGGATAGTGAGGCTCGCTTTGCACGTGCGCTACGCGGTGCCAACGATGGAATCTGGGATTGGCATGTCGATCAGGATCGCCTGTACGTTTCAGAGCGCTGGGCCAGCATGCTCGACCTCAACCGCGATAGCATCGGCGAGAGCAGTGCCAGTTGGTTCGGTCGCGTGCATCCGGACGACCTGCCGGATTTTCGCCAAGCCATCGATGCCCATATAAAAGGGCAGACATCTTCTGTCCATCACGAGTACCGCATCCGTCAAAAAAACGGTGGCTATATTTGGGTACTGGTTCGAGGGGTCGCCGAAGTCACGACAACAGGCCAGCTACGCATGGCTGGCTCACAGTCGGATATCAGTGCACGCAAGGACGCTGAGCAGCGGCTCAATCACGCCGCCCACCATGATCCGCTGACCGGCCTTGCCAACCGTATGCGCCTTGACGAGCAAATGCAGAAAACCTTCATGAAGCGGCGCAAGGGAGGGGCTCACGAGGCGCTGCTGTTCATCGACCTCGACCGCTTCAAGTTGATCAACGATAGCCTCGGTCACAACGTCGGTGATCGCGTGCTGGTAGAAGTGGCACAGCGCTTGAGAGACGCTCTGCGCCCCAGCGATCAGCTGTTCCGCTTCGGCGGAGATGAGTTCATCGTATTGCTTCATGAACTCTCCTGCGAACGCGACGCCGAGCAAATATCCCAACGCATTCTCGACAACCTGCATCAACCCCTGCACCTGGACGGTCGTGTCCTGGTGGTCAGCGCCAGTATTGGCATCGCCCCATTGCACGATCACGGCAAAGCGCTGGATGTCTTGCAGGCCGCCGACCTTGCCCTCTACAGAGCCAAGTCTGCCGGCAAGGCACGGTTCGCCCATTACAGCGAAGCGTTGCAAGACACCGCACAGCACCATCTGGAACTGGAGTCCGCTCTGGGCCAGGCGCTGCAACACAATGAATTCGAACTGCATTACCAACCGATCTATCGTCTTGAGCAGGGGACGCCCCTCATGTCCGGGGTCGAAGCGCTGGTACGGTGGCGCCATGGCGAACGCTTGATCTCGCCACTGGAGTTCATCCCGGCGCTGGAAGAGTCGGGGGAAATCATCCGCGTCGGCGAATGGGTATTGCGCCAGGCCTGCCAACAGACCCGCCTGTGGCAACTGGCCGGACATGGCCATCTGCGCTGTTCGGTGAACATTTCCAGCCTCCAGTTGCAACAGGCCGACTTCATCCTCCGAGTGATCGACATCCTGCGTGAAAGCGGCCTGCCACCTGCCAGCCTGATCCTGGAGATTACTGAAAGCCAACTGATGCATGACGATCTGGACACATTGGCCTGTCTGAACGAATTGGCCAGCCTGGGCGTCTTGTTGGCGCTGGACGATTTTGGCACCGGTTACTCCTCGCTCGGTTATCTCACACGCTTTCCACTGCACATCCTCAAGCTGGATAAAAGTTTCATCGGCGGCATCCCGTACGACAACAAACAGAGCTCGATCAGCCAGGCGATCATCGGCCTCGGCCGTAGTCTTGGCCTGGAAGTCGTGGCCGAGGGCATCGAGAGCCCGGCACAACTCGACTTTGTGGTCGGTGAAGGCTGCCACTACGCCCAAGGCTACTGGTTTAGCCGACCACGACCTGCTGCGCAGATGCAACGGTTGTTCAGCGGAGAAGACTGTTTCGAGGGGCTCGGATGTCCATTGCTGTAAGCACGGCAGGCACCCAGCGTTATCCATCAGCTAAGGAGGCAAATAATGAAAATCAATCTTCCGGTCAGTGGTCGTGCTGTCGAGTTCAGCGTCAATGCGAACATTCTTTCAACAACCAACCCGAAGGGCGCCATCACATACGTCAATCCGGATTTCATCAATATCAGCGGTTTCAGTGAGGCCGAGTTGCTCGGCGTCAATCACAACATCGTGCGTCACCCGGATATGCCGCCAGAAGCTTTTGAACATCTTTGGCAAACCCTCAAGGCCGGACGCTCGTGGATGGGCCTTGTAAAAAATCGCTGTAAGAATGGTGATCACTACTGGGTCAGCGCCTACGCCACGCCGATGCAGCGCAATGGTGAAACAGTGGAATACCAATCGGTTCGTACGTGCCCACCGAAAGCACTGGTAGACGCCGCCGAACATCTCTATGCGCAGTTGCGCAGCGGTAAAAAAACACACTGCCTGTCTCCGTCGCGACTGTCCGTTGGCATGCGCTTGGCACTTGCTGGCACTGCGCTGAATCTGCTCGGTTTTATCGTTTTAGGCTGGGTGGGCGCCCTATCCTGGAACCATGCAGCTATCGCAGCGCCGCTATTGAGCTTGCTGATCGGCGGCATGCTGCGCTATAGCCTGCGTCCCCTCGACGTCCTTGCCCGAAAAGCCACAAATATCGCCAATAATCCACTAAGCCAGATGCTGTACACCGGCCGTCGCGACCAATTTGGACAGATCGATTTCACCTTGCAAATGCTCGAAGCCGAGACGCGGGCAGTCGTTGGGCGCATTGCCGATTCGGCCCATCAGTTGAACAAAGAAGCCGAAGAACTCGTCGCCGCAGTGGACAATAACAACAGCGTGACCTTACTGCAGCAAGGGGAAACTGCCCAGGTGGCCAGCGCCATAACCCAGATGGCTAGCAGTGTGCAGGAAGTGGCGCGCAACGCTCAGCTCACCGCCAACGCAGCGAGCCTGGCCAATCAAGAAACCGACCGAGGTCGAGAACTGGTCGAGCAAACCTGCCAACACATCGATAGCCTCGCCAGCGAGGTGCAGCAGACCAGCGCGGTGGTTTACCAATTGGAACAACATAGCCAGGAAATCAACCGCGTCCTCGAGGTCATCCAAAGCATCGCCGAACAAACAAACCTGCTCGCCCTCAACGCCGCTATCGAGGCCGCTCGCGCCGGCGAGGCCGGGCGCGGTTTCGCCGTGGTCGCCGACGAAGTGCGCGGGCTGGCTTCGCGCACCCAGCAATCCACCGCGGAAATCCAGGGAACCATTGATACCTTGCGGCGCTCCACGGGTGACGCCGTGGTCGCGATGCAACGTAGCCACAGCAAGGCCGAAACCAGTGTTGAACAGGCACAGTTTGCCGCCCGGGCGCTGGATGGAATCACCCAGCGAGTCGGTGAAATCAGCGACATGAGTGTGCAAATAGCCGCCGCCGTGGAAGAGCAGAGCTCGGTGGGTGACAGTATCCAGTGCAACCTGACAGGTATCAGTCAAGCCACTCAGAGCAATGTGCTTGCCGGTAACCAGAGTCGCACGACTGCTGCCCATGTCGCCCAACTGGCCGAGCGCCTTCAACTGCTGGCGGCGCAATTCTGGGGGCGTTAACGTAATGAATGACGGTTTCGAGTTGGCTGATAAGCAGCCACCGCAACGACAGCTAGGGCTGGATAACCAGGTGTTGGAGTTTTTCCGTCAATGGCATCTAAGTGGTGTCTATCTGTGCTGTACGACTTGTGGCAACGGACAAAAAGCCAGTGATGCCAACTTGCCGTTCCTCCATAAGGACAGCTGTCTTCGTGCCGATCCCCAGCACTTCCCGTGGCGTGATCTTGCCTGCATCCTCCAGTGGATACCGAGCGAAGATGTCGTTTATATCTAAGGCTGACCCTGAGAGGCGTCACCGTGGTGTTTTCTTACACGAGATTGGGAGTTTTTCGTGTTTAAAAAAATCAGTGGCTTTTTGCTATTGTTCATTATAAAAAAGTACGCAGTTAGCGACGTAAACCCGTGTTATCGATTGTTTTTCATTTTGAATAGGTCAAATAATCGAAGTTAAGAAGAGACTCTCTTCGAGTAGCTGTCGTTATTTGTGTAGATAAGGCCATGAAATGTTTGGAGTTTGTGGCTTTTTTTGACCAGGGTGTTGAGCGGCCGCGCGAACCTTTCGGGCTGGTCAATGGATTACGGAGTTCCATCGTTCGATGGCGAACATCATAGGGATAAGCATGACCATTACTCAGACTAAATTGGCAGAGTTGTACGTTTCTTTCTTCAATCGTGCGCCTGATTCCGCTGGCTTGGCTTATTGGGTTGATCAACTTGATAAGGGCAGCCTGAGCCTGGAAGATATCTCCAGAAACTGGATGTCGGAGCAGCCTGAAGGTCTCGCCAAATACCCGTCGACACTGACTAATGCCGATTTCATCAGCAAAATTTATCAAGCGACGTTGGGTCGAGCACCTGATGCCGAAGGTCTTGCTTATTGGCAGAGTCAATTAACCAACAACAGCGTAGGTCGCGATGTGTTCCTGGCCGCCGTGATCAATGGCGCCAAGGAGAACTCTTCGACCCAAGGCGTGCTCGACGCAGCTACTTTGAGCAATAAGGCTACAGCAGGCTTAGCGTTTGCGGACAAAGGTCTTAATGATCTCACATTGGCTGGCCAAGTCGTCGCCTCTGTCAATAACACTCCTGACTCCCTGACGGCTGCTAAAGCTGTCATCCAATTGGTCCCGGCCACCGCTGCTGACTTGTCCCCTGCTTTGATTAATCTGCTGTCGAAGGCTTTCGATAGCATTATCAATCTGAGTGCAAATGCTCCGGGCGAAATGGGTGACCTGGCGACCTACCTGACCGCCGTTGCTGGCAAAGTCAGCGCTGCAACTAACCTGACAACATTGTTCACTAGCATCAATACCAAGGTTATGGCGGCCCAGACTAACCCGACCGCATTGGACAACCCGGTTACCCAGGCAATTGATGATGTGACGACTGCCACTCCAGGTGGCAGTACGGGTGGTGCGACCTTTACTGTTAGTGACGTTGACGGGGTTGTTACATTTGCAGGTACGGCAACTGGCGATATCACTTTTTCAGTCTCGGCGAATGGTGAAGCAACATTCGTTCGTGGTGGTGTTACAGCAGCGACAAAAGTCTCAATTGCAACAATCGATAGCATCGCGGGAGCGGCAACTATCAAGTTGTCCGCTAATGCCGAACTGAGCAATGCCAATGCCATGAAGCTGACGGCCCTGGCGGGTTACAGCGCCAATGGCAAGAGCATCACCCTGGTCGACACCGCGACCAACCTGCTGAACAGTACCTTTAGCGGTGAAGTGGCCAATAAGTTGTCGGCCGATGCCGAAATCGACGCCGTTACCGCGAGCCAATTGGCGGCGTTGACCGGGTTTGGCCTCAACGGTAAAAGCGTCACCCTGGTCGACACCGCGACCAACCTGTTGAACAGCACCTTCAGCGGCGAAGTGGCCAATAAACTGTCCGCCGATGCCGAGCTGTCCAATCTGAATGCCATGGCCTTGGTCGGCCTGACCGGTTACAACGCCAATGGCAAGAGCATCACCCTGGTCGACACCGCGACCAACCTGTTGAACAGCACCTTCAGCGGCGAAGTGGCCAACAAGCTGTCGGCCGATGCCGAGCTGTCCAATCTGAATGCCATGGCCTTGGTCGGCCTGACCGGTTACAACGCCAATGGCAAGAGCATCACCCTGGTCGACACCTCGACCAACCTGCTGAACAGCACCTTCAGCGGTGAAGTGGCCAATAAGTTGTCGGCCGATGCTGAAGTCGACGCCCTTACCGCGAGCCAATTGGCGGCGTTGACCGGTTTTGACCAGAACGGTAAAAGCATCACCCTGGTCGACACCGCGACCAACCTGCTGAACAGTACCTTTAGCGGTGAGGTGGCCAATAAGTTGTCGGCCGATGCTGAAGTCGACGCCGTTACCGCGAGCCAATTGGCAGCGTTGACCGGGTTTGGCCTCAACGGCAAAAGCGTCACCCTGGTCGACACCGCGACCAACCTGTTGAACAGCACCTTCAGCGGCGAAGTGGCCAATAAACTGTCGGCCGATGCCGAGCTGTCCAATCTGAATGCCATGGCCTTGGTCGGCCTGACCGGTTACAACGCCAATGGCAAGAGCATCACCCTGGTCGACACCGCGACCAACCTGTTGAACAGCACCTTCAGCGGCGAAGTGGCCAACAAGCTGTCGGCCGATGCCGAACTGTCCAATCTGAATGCCATGGCATTGATCGGCCTGACCGGTTACAACGCCAATGGCAAGAGCATCACCCTGGTCGACACCGCGACCAACCTGTTGAACAGCACCTTCAGCGGCGAAGTGGCCAATAAGTTGTCGGCCGATGCTGAAGTCGACACCGTTACCGCGAGCCAATTGGCGGCGTTGACCGGTTTTGACCTCAACGGTAAAAGCATCACCTTGGTCGACACCGCGACCAACCTGCTGAACAGCACCTTCAGCGGCGAAGTGGCCAACAAACTGTCGGCCGATGCCGAGCTGTCCAATCTGAATGCCATGGCCTTGGTCGGCCTGACCGGTTACAACGCCAATGGCAAGAGCATCACCCTGGTCGACACCGCGACCAACCTGTTGAACAGCACCTTCAGCGGCGAAGTGGCCAACAAGCTGTCGGCCGATGCCGAGCTGTCCAATCTGAATGCCATGGCCTTGGTCGGCCTGACCGGTTACAACGCCAATGGCAAGAGCATCACCCTGGTCGACACCGCGACCAACCTGTTGAGCAGCACCTTCAGCGGCGAAGTGGCCAACAAGCTGTCGGCCGATGCCGAGCTGTCCAATCTGAATGCCATGGCATTGGCCGGCCTGACCGGTTACAACGCCAATGGCAAGAGCATCACCCTGGTCGACACCGCGACCAACCTGCTGAACAGTACCTTTAGCGGTGAAGCGGCCAATAAGTTGTCGGCCGATGCTGAAGTCGACACCGTTACCGCGAGCCAATTGGCGGCGTTGACCGGTTTTGACCTGAACGGTAAAAGCATCACCCTGGTCGACACCGCGACCAACCTGCTGAACAGCACCTTCAGCGGCGAAGTGGCCAACAAGCTGTCGGCCGATGCCGAGCTGTCCGATCTGAATGCCATGGCCTTGGTCGGCCTGACCGGTTACAACGCCAATGGCAAGAGCATCACCCTGGTCGACACCGCGACCAACCTGTTGAACAGCACCTTCAGCGGCGAAGTGGCCAACAAGTTGTCGGCCGATGCCGAGCTGTCCAATCTGAATGCCATGGCCTTGGTCGGCCTGACCGGTTACAACGCCAATGGCAAGAGCATCACCCTGGTCGACACCGCGACCAACCTGTTGAACAGCACCTTCAGCGGCGAAGTGGCCAACAAGCTGTCGGCCAATGCCGAACTGTCCAATCTGAACGCCATGGCCTTGGTCGGCCTGACCGGTTACAACGCCAATGGCAAGACCATCACCCTGGCCGACACCGCGACCAACCTGCTGAACAGCACCTTCAGCGGTGAAGTGGCCAATAAGTTGTCGGCCGATGCTGAAGTCGACGCCCTTACCGCGAGCCACTTGGCGGCGTTGACCGGTTTTAACCTCAACGGTAAAAGCGTCACCCTGGTCGACACTGCGACCAACCTGCTGAACAGCACCTTCAGCGGCGAGGTGGCCAACAAGCTGTCTGCGGATGCAATTGGTCTTGGCGTCGGCGATGCGCAGGGCTTGATTGCATTGAATGGCTTTAATCCCAATGGGCACACTTACAGCATCAGCGACACCATTCTGGCTGCAAATGGCCAGAACTTCACAACGGGCTTCACCGGCAACACCGGTGTGACACTGACAGGGAGTAATGGTAACCAGACGGTGACCGGTTCGGCTTACGCCGACACCATCGCTGGTGGTGCTGGTGCCGACACTCTGACTGGCGGTGGTGGTAATGATACGTTTGTATTCGCTCCCAGTGACTCAACCCTGTATTCAATGGACACCATCACCGACTACCGTGCATCAGGCAGTGACACGATCAGTTGGACCGGCGTTCCTATTTTCGCGGGTGATACAACATTTGCCGGTACATTTGGATCATCTGACGTTATGGATGCGGATACCCTTGGTGTTCCGACTGGCCAGGGCTTAAACGGGGTTAATATGGCTCTTGATCTCATTGCTAGTTTTGGCGGAAACCACAACGCCACGTACGTGTTTCAGTACGACGGCAATACCTACATCTACGTCAATGCACACGAATATGCCGGCATGTATGACCCTAACGACACAGTGATTAAACTCACCGGTCTGGTAGGTGTCGCAGGAGTCACCGATATCCATAGTCTGGGTATCACCGGTTTGGCTTAACCATTCCAACTCCATCACGACTCGGTGAGGGATGTAGGTGAAAGCCAAGAAATCCCGCCTCTCACAAGGAGGCGGTTTTTTTTTGCTGTGTGCCCGGCATGAGCGCAATGTGTGGGTGAATCCGCCGTAAGCGGGTCATTGTTCAGCATCTGAGGCGCAACTGGGCAGGAGCGTTCCTGAGGGGCGCTTACAGGTTGCGATCCGGTTTCAAGCTCAATAGGCAGTCGTGATCAGCCCGGCGTTTCCGACCGAAGGCGCGGCCTGTTCGAATAGGTTGCCAAGCATCGGCACATTGCCCTATGTATAGTGGCCATATTGCATCTTCTGGGCAGTCTTCATGAGTTACCGGTGCCCATTGTGGGTAATACCTTTCATCTTTTTGCTATCACTGCAGGTCAAGGCTGATACGCCAACATTGCGTGTGCTTGCCTGGCCTGGGTATGCCGACGGTGACATCGTTGCTGCCTTCGAAAAACGCCATGGCGTTAAAGTCGAAGTCACCATGGTGGGTAGCGATGAAGTGCTTCGAAGCAAGATGATGGAAAACCGGGGCGGTGATTTCGATGTGATTGCTGCCAATACGGCGGAGGTCCACTACTACGCCGACCAAGGCTTACTTCAACCGCTTCGCCCGGAGCGGATTGCCAATACTTCTCGTCAGCTCCCGCGGTTTCGCGATTATTCAAGAATCCCCGATGTAGTGGTCGACGGTCGCATCTACGCCATTCCCTATGTCTGGTCAGACATGGGACTGATCTATGATCGAAAGCAGTTCAGTCAGCCACCCGACTCGATCACCAGCATGTGGGACCCGAAGTTTCAGGGCAGTGTGCTGGCATTCAATACAAGCAACCATAATTTTTCCCTGGCCAGCCTGTCTTTGGGCGGCGATCCGTTTCGGATAAAGGTTGCCGATTTTGCCCGTGTGTCCGAGCAGTTGGTTGCTCTGCGCCGCAATGTCCTGACGTTCTATTCGCTACCGGAGGAGGCTGCCGAGCTTTTTCGTTCGCATAACGTGGCACTTTTGTTTGCCAACTACGGGCGTCAGCAACTCAAGCAGCTACGAGACGCGGGGATCGATGTGGGTTATGCGATCCCGCGTGAAGGTGCGCTGGCCTGGCTCGACTGCTGGGCAATCAGTCGTGGTGCGCGCGATCCGGTACTGGCCAGCGTCTGGATCAATTACATGCTCGAACCTGAGGTCAGCATCCTCCTCACTGAACGTCAGGGGCTCCCAAATACACTGCAGGAGCCGAACGAGGGCGGTTCCACACACACCTTGATCTGGCTGCGTCCCGTTGAGGACGACAAACGCCGCGCCGAGCTTTGGCAACGTATCGTGTCGGGCGAACGTCCGCCGTTGGAGCTGCGATGAGGTTCGGCATCGCCTTTAAACTTGGCTGCTTGATGGCTGTTTTTGGCATGTTGCCCACGGCTCTCGCGGGGTACTACATCTATAACAGCAGTCGCGAGTTACTGCTTCAGGCAGCCGAGCGCGATTTGCAAACCGCGGTTCAAGTGCTCGGGCGTAATCTTCAGAGCAGTTTGCACAATATCTCTCTGGATGCCGCTGTGTTGACTCATGGTCCGCAGGTTCGCCAGTTGGCGAGTATCAACGACCCCGCGCAACGTAGTCACGTGCAGGATGATCTGGCCGCCTTGTTCCGCGCGATGTTGCTGGCGCATCCTGACTACATGCAGATTCGTTTGATCAGCGCCTCCGACCATGGACTGGAATGGGTTCGCCAGGATCGGGACGGCAATCATATCGTCAGGGTCAGCGGTGCCGATCTGCAAGAGAAGGGGCATTTTGCCTATGTGTTCGAGGCGTTGAAGTTGGCTCCGGGCGATGTACGCATTTCGCCTATTGTCATCAATCGCGAGCAAGGCGCGCATTCCGGGTTGGGCAAACCGACGTTGCACGTTTCGACGCCTGTGGCGGACGCCGACGGGAAAGTGTTCGCCCTGCTGGTCATCAATGTCGATCTCGACCAGTTGTTCAGCCAACTGCAAAGCGATTTGCCGGATGAATATCAGGTCTATCTCAGTAATCGTTGGGGCGATTTATTGATTCATCCCGATCATCGGCGGACGTTCGGTTTCGACCAGGGCCGCCGGCTGTTTCTGCAAGATGAGTTTTCTGAAGTGTCCCGGCTTCTCGATACGAGCGGCCCCAATAGCTTGATCAGTCGTAGCGTCGAACAAAATCAACAAGATGGTTTGGTTGCGGCTTTTGTGCGGCTTGCCAACAACAGCAAAACATCTGAGCCTTTTATTATTCTAGGCCTGGGGCAACTGCAGAGTCATGTGCTGGCGCAAGCCTCGCGTGCCGGTGGCTATATCGCTCAAATTGCCGTGTTTTTCAGTCTGCTGGCACTGCTGGTAGCGTTCATTGTGTCCCGGGCGCTGATTCGTCCGCTGCGCAACATGACCGAAGCGGTCGAGTTGTTTTCCCGGGAACGGAAGATCAGTGAGCTGCCGCCTCGCCAAGACGAGTTGGGTGTATTGGCGCGCAGTTTCCGTGCGATGAAACAGGAAATTCTCACCCAGCTCGAAGACCTCACCCACAGCCGCGCCGCGTTCGAACACCTGGCCCGCCATGATTCGCTGACGGGGCTGCCCAATCGGCGGATGTGCTTCGAACGTCTGGAACAGGCCTTGATCAGTGCGCGACAGAGCGGTCAGAAAATGGCTTTGCTGTTTGTCGATCTGGATCATTTCAAGGAGGTGAATGATCAGTGGGGTCACCGCTTTGGCGATCAGGTCCTGCAGGCGGTGGCCAAGCTGCTCGGTTCAGTCAGTGAGGCCCGCGACAACGTCGCACGCTTGGGAGGGGACGAATTCGTGATGTTCTTTGAGGATGTCCAGGATCCTCGGAAAATAGTCGCGTTACTGGAAAAGCTGCATGTCTGCTTTCAGCTGCCGCTTTTGATCGATGGAAAAGGGGTGAACGTCCATGCCAGCATGGGCGTGAGCATGTTTCCACGCGACGGCAACGACATTGGGACTCTGATCCAGCATGCCGATCATGCAATGTATAAAGCAAAGAGTGCGGGCAAAAACAGGTACTCCTTCGAAGTGATGGTTGAAAACTGACAGAGAAGTGGGTGCCTGGGCAGGGTCGCTGTTTTTCTGTATGAATAAGCCATTTAGACGTCTGAAAGTTTACCGAGCCTGGTCGTTGTTATTCCCCGTATCCGTGTGATTTTTACCGATAGAAGGTCACACGTTTCTTCGCAATATTTACTGGCTTTTGTTTGCCTTTATATCCCGGATCGCTCCTCTACTCTGTCGGCGCAGGTCAGTTTCCTGTCGTCATTAATAACCGCAAGGAGCGAGTATGTATTTTGAGATTTACAGGCAAACCCGTGGCACCGTTCTGACTGGCAAAGGCCAATGGCGCTGGCGTTTGAAGGCGGGTAATCATGAAACGATTGCCAGCGGGGAGGCTTACATCAACAAGTCGGATTGTCTGCATGCCATCGGTTTGATCAAAGGCACATGCGAACAGACGCCGGTCAAGGAGATCTAGGCGTCAAATATGAAGCTGCCCATGCAGGGCAGCTTCGTTTCAGCCGGGCGATTTAACCCGGACTGTAAGACAAAACCGTGAAGGCCTTTACATTTAACGCAAGTAGTCAGGTGATTCTCTCTAGTCGCATAGACGCCGATTGTGACATCTCCCTAAACTGTCGACAGTGTATGGGCGCAGGGGCAATGGATGAATCGCAACGAACTACGCAAGGCCGACATCAATCTGATGGTGGTGTTTGAAACGCTGATGATCGAACGCAACGTCACCAAGGTGGCGAAGAAGCTGTTTCTCGGCCAGCCAACCATCAGTTCGGCGCTCAACCGCTTGCGTGCGATGTTCAACGATCCGTTGTTCATCCGTGTCGGTCATCGCATGGAACCGACCGCGCGGGCTGAAGAGATCTTTCGATACCTGTCGCCAGCGCTGGATTCGTTGTCGGTGGCGTTGAGTCTGACCCACGATTTTGACCCCGGTAGCAGCACCATGACCTTTCGGATCGGCATGTCGGACGATGTCGAGTTCGGTCTGCTGCCGTCGCTTCTGCGCGCCTTGCGCCAGGAAGCGCCGAAAGTGGTGTTCGTGGTGCAGAATGTCGATTCCTGGCGAATTCCCGATTTGCTGGCGTCCGGCGATGTCACGGTCGGTATCACTCAGACGCGTGGCCTGCCGGCCAATGCCAAACGCAAGTTGCTGCGGCACATTCAACCCTGCGTGTTGCGTGCCGATGCCTCCGATACGCCTCTGACCCTCGATGAATACTGCTCGCGTCCCCATGTGCTGGTGTCCCCCGTCGCCAACGTCAGTGGCTTCGCCGATGAGTGGCTGGCGCAAATCGGTCGCACGCGCCAAGTGGTGCTTTCGGTGCCGCAGTACAGCTCCTTGCCTGCATTGCTCGCCGGGACCGATCTGATTACCAGCCTGCCCGATTACGCAGCGCAGGCCATGGCAGCGACCGGGCAGTTGTTCAAGGAACCCTTTCCGTTCAACACGCCGACCCTGGAGCTGTCCATGGTTTGGCTCAGTCATGCCGACACCGACCCCGCCGAACGCTGGTTGCGCTCGCGCCTGGAGTCGTTCATGGGCGAACGCAATTTGTTGTCGCTACCGCAGTGAGCAAGGCAGCTCTGTGTTATATCTAAGTCCTTTGCGCCGACCTACAGGAGTAACGTCATGCCTCATCTGCACCTGGAATACACCGCCAACCTGCCCGAGCTGAACGCCGATGTGGCATTGATTCGGCTTAACAATGCGCTGGTGGCGTCCGGTCAGTTCGGGGCCGAGTTCGACATCAAGAGTCGCGCGGTGAAGGTCGAGACATTCAAGGTCGGTACTGCCATGGCCGAGCGGGCGTTCGTGCATGTGAAGCTGGCACTGCTGAGCGGGCGCTCGCCGCAGATCAAGCAGCAACTGTCCGAAAGCCTGCTCACCGTCGTGAAAGATCTGTGCGAATGGCCGGCGGGCGTTGAAGTCCAGTTATGTGTGGAAATCCTCGACATCGACCGCGAGTCCTACGCGAAGACCGCCATTGGCGTCTGAGTTTCAGGCCCCTTGCGGATCGGTGCAGGCCCTGATCACTTGTTCGCGCAACCAGGCGTTGGCTCTGTCCTGATCGACCCTTTGACTCCACTGCATGTCGAGCGTGAAGCCCGGTAGACCCTCCGGCGCTTCACGGTGATTGAAGGCTGCTTCATCGGCCAGCAGTCGCTGGATGCGCCGGGGCAAAGTCAGGATGAGGTCAGTGCCTGTGATCATTTTCAGTGCCGCGCTGTAGCTATTGGCCCGCGCCACAATGTGTCGTTTCCGCGCCTGCTGTGCCAGCCAGCCATCGACCATATTGGTGGTGGACGTCCATGGTGTCGGGAACACATGGCGACGCTGGACGAACGCTTGCAGGCTCAAGCGCGGTTCCACTGGTGTGGCGCAGGCGTCGAAGACGCAGACCAGATCATCTTTCAGCAGCGTGCGCGCATTCAAGTCGCCGTGGCTGCGATGAAAGTTCGGGCCGAAACCAATCACCAGATCAAGGCTGCCATCGCGCAGTGCCTCGGCCGGGATATCGGTTTCGAACTTGTGCATGTTGATCATCACCGGAAGGTCGGCGAAAGCGAAGTTCTTCAACAGGCGCGGCAGGATCAACTGCTCGAAATACTCCGGTGCGCAAATGTTGAAGGTCGCCGGTTGCAAGGCTGGATTGAACGCGGGTGCCCCGGCGTGACACAGATTGATGCTTTCGAGGATCTTCAGCACATGAGGGTACATGTGGCTGGCCTTGAATGTGGGGCGCATGCCGCTACGGGTATTGATGAACAGCTCGTCGGCGAACCCGGCGCGCAGTTTTTTCAGGCAATAGCTGACAGTGGACTGGCTGACACACAAGGCCTCGGAAACCCCGGTGACGCTGTTTTGCTCGTATACGGCGACGAACACCATGAGGTCCTGCATGTCGAGCTTTCTTAGCACGTTACTGTTGAGCATTCCTTGTCTCTCGCGGCTCGTCGGGCGCTGCGGGTGCGCAAACCTGTGCGAGCGATCCTAGCGCAACGAAAGAGCAAGGAGAACGTCCGGCAAGTATTCAACGGCCAGCGCTTACAGGTGTCGTGCGTCGGCTGGACCTTAATAAGGCAAGCATGCCTGCCCCGACCATCACTGCGCCCAGTGTTTCCAGGGGCAACGGTGACTGACGCCCCCAGAGCCAGTGAAACAGGGTAATGAACAGTGTGCTCAGATAAATGTAGGCAATGACCGAGGACGGAGCGATCACGCCAATGGCTCGATGCAATAACCAGAATGTCGCCAGGGTGGCAAACAGTGCCAGGTACATCAGCCAGTAGACATCCGTCGTCGTCAGCAATGACGTTGAACGCCAGCCGCCGCTGAACCCACAGAACGTCAACAGGAACAGCGCGCCGAACAGCATGTTCCAGAAAGTCATGGCCACGGGGCCGCGCCCCTTGAGGCTACGGGTTTTGAGTCGCTGGCTGAGGGGCGAGTAGAGCGCCATTGCCAGGCAACCGACGCCATACACCGACAGCGCGTACAGCGAAGGCAACTCGCCGGGGCCAGTGCCTTTCATCACCAGGAGCGCGGCGCCGGAAGCGGCGATCAGCATTGGCCACAGTCGTTGTTTGAAGTGGCTGTCGGGCATGAGCATTGCCTCGAAACCCAAGGTCAGCAGCGGCACCAGGGTAAACATCGTTCCGGTGTTGACGGCCGAGGTATAACGCAGCGCCTCGAACAGCGAACCGAAATACACCGCCAGCAACAAGCCGATTACGCAGTGGCCAAACAACCCGCGAGCGGTCATCACGCTATCGCCCTTGAACAGCACCAGGGGGAGAAATGCCAGTGCGCAAAACAACAGGCGCAAACCGGTGAGCAGGATCGGGTCTATGGCCTGGCTGACCTGCGCCGCAGCGGAAAACGACGCGGCGATCAACACCGCCCAAAGCAGCATGCCAGCGTGAGCAGTAGCGAATCCGGTGTGTTTCATGGTGGCCTCCGAGTCAATCAAAGTGTCGACTGTAGTGCAGTGGATTGAAGCGCCAGACCATCAGCAGCATCAGCGCCATGACGGCGGTGAGCGTCCACCAGGCCCAGTCGAAGCCTGCGAACTGATCTCGAATCATCCCGGCCACCAGCGGCGAGAGCCCGGCGATCAAATAACCGATGCCTTGCACGAACGCAGTCAGGCCACCGGCGCGCCGAGGATCATCCAGATGATCCAGCGACACGATCAGGCTCATCGGAAACAATCCGCCAATACCCAGCCCCAGCAGACACGGCCACAGAAGGCTCAAGTGATGCGGACTGAGTATCAGCCCGCAGAAACCGGCCATGATCAGCACCAGCAACACCCCCAATACCCTCCGTCGGTCGCGGCTGCGGCTGGCGAGGGCGGGCGTCAGCAGGCCGGACAACACCTCCATGGCCGTTAGAAATCCCAGCAGTAAACCGGCGTCCTGTTCGCTCCAGCCTGTTTCTACGTAATACGGCGCCAGCCAGGCCAGGACACAGGTGTAGGAAGCCGTGCCCAGGCCAAAGAAAATGGCGAGTAACCAGGCACGAGGGTTTCTGAAAAAGGACCTGTTGCTCGATAACCGGGCTGGCTGTGTCGGCATCCCGGCGCGTTGGGCGCACCAGAACAGCAGTGCCGGCACGGTCAGCAACGCCCAGCCGGCGAGGCCCAGGCGCCAACTGCCGGTGCGGGTCATCAGCCATGGCGCGAAAGAGGCGGCGAGGGCGGCGCCGCCCATGATCGACGTGACGTAGAAGCCCATGTACAAGGCAGCATTGTCGCTGAAGCGGGATTTGATCAGCACCGGCATCAGTGCCTGGATCAGCGCGATACCGATGCCGGCGAGTACCGCGCTGAGAATCAGTTCGGCTGCCGAATCGACGAACAAACGCGACACCGTGGCCAGGCCGATGATCAACAATGACAGCACCACGGTGCGTTGTTCGCCGAGGCGTTGACTGACACCGAGCCCGACAAACATGGCCAGCCCCATGGCCATCACCGGCAGCATGGTCAGCAACGACGCCAGCGTGAAGCTCAGCGGGATGTCGCCGCGAATGGCCGTCAACAGCGGGCCCACAGCGGCCATGGAGGGGCGCAGATTGAGGGCGATGAACATGATGCCGAGCATCAGCCACAGGGCGGAACGGGAGCTTGAGCGAACGTTTTCCATACGCGGACCTTGATTGGCAGTGGGCCGATTAGGCGCGTGCGATCTGCAGGCCGCAAATCAGAAAGTCCGGAGGTGTATTTAGAAGTTAAATAATGCTGGCGGCGACGTTGAACCAATGGGGGCGAGCGGCCGTCGATATCGACGGTTCATCGGCGCGACCGGCGAAGGTGACAGGCGATGGCGGTTGACCCCGGCCTGAACAGAGCTGAATGAAAGCTGAACAGTTCTCAAATAGTCCGAAAGTTTCTGTCTGTCACCTGAAGCCAACCATTAATTGGCTTCTTTTTCACAAAAAATTGATGGTCGACGGCCTACAGTTCAGGCCGTCGCGGCAAACGGAACATTTTCTCATTTGCCGAGGCCTTTCTTTTCAGGAACAGCCGATCCCCCATGTTGAAGATAAAAGCCGTGCGCCCTGAGTGGGTGACATTGATAGCCAGTGCCTTTTTGTTGGTCGCCTTCAATTTTGTTTTGTGGCAGCACCTGTTCGACATTACCGCGGCTGACGGCAAGGGCATCGTCATGCGAGTTGCCTTCGGGGCGATGATTCTCGCGGCCTTCAATATTATCCTGACCTTGCTGGCTTTCCGCCCTGTCCTTAAGCCGATTCTGACCCTGCTGTTCATGGTCAGTGCAGGCGTCGCTTATTTCATGAGTCAGTATGGTGTCTTGATTGACGCCGGCATGTTCCGCAATTTCGCTGAGACGAATGCCACGGAAGTGCGTGACTTACTGTCGATAAAGTTACTGGTTTATATAGTGCTGCTGGGTGTTTTGCCGTCGGTCCTTTTGTGGAAAACCCCCATCAGCTACCGTCGCTGGCACCGCGAACTGCTCAGCAAGGTGTTGGTGAGTGTGGCGTCGGTCGCGGTTATCGGTGGTGTTGCGCTGGTCAACTATCAAGGCCTGTCGTCGTTGTTTCGCAATCACCATGAGTTGCGCCTGATGGTGGTGCCGAGCAACTACATCGGTGCTTCGTTCGGTTACTTGCGTGAGCAGGTCGTGTCCGCCCATCAACCCTTTATCAAAATCGGTGAAGATGCCCAGCGAAATCCGGCCTGGCAAACCCACAACCGTAAATCCCTGACTGTTCTGGTGGTGGGCGAAAGTGCCCGGGCGGAGAACTTCGGCATTCTTGGGTACAACCGCGACACGACCCCCAAGCTTAATAAAGAAGCGGGTCTGATTGCATTTACCAATGTGCATTCCTGCGGGACTGAAACCGCAGTCTCGGTGCCGTGCATGTTCTCGAACATGGGGCGCAATGATTACAAAGCCAGCAAGGCGAAGAATGAAGAGGGCCTGCTGGACGTACTCAAGCATGCGGGGCTGGATGTGATCTGGCGCGACAACCAATCCGGTTGTAAAGGTACTTGCGATCGGGTCACGCTCGATGACGTCAGTAACCTGAAAGACCCGGTGTTGTGCGCCAACAGCGAATGCCGGGATGAAATCCTGCTGCAAGGTTTGCAGCACTTCATCGATACCTTGAGCAAAGACACGGTATTGGTCCTGCACCAGATGGGTAGCCACGGTCCGGAATACTACAAGCGTTATCCGAAAGAATTCGAACGCTTCACACCCGTCTGTGAAAGCAATGCACTGAACAACTGCAGCCGTGAAAGTATCGTCAATGGCTATGACAACACGCTGGTGTATACCGACCATGTGTTGTCGACCTTGATTGATCTGCTGCGCAGCAATCAGCAGAAAGTCGATACCGCAATGCTCTATTTGTCGGATCACGGCGAATCCCTGGGCGAATACAATTTGTTCCTCCACGGCACGCCTTACATGTTAGCGCCGGAACAACAGAAGCATGTTGCGATGCTGGCCTGGTTCTCCGACAGCTACCAGAAGTCGTTCTCGGTAGACACCCATTGCCTGCAACAGGGTCGTGAAAAACCACTGAGCCAGGACAACCTGTTCCATTCGATGTTGGGTCTGCTACAGGTCAACAGCAAGACCTATGACCAGGGTCTGGATATGTTTGCCGGATGCCGTGGCGCGGTGAAAGACGGAGTGTTGGCCAAAGAGTAACTGGACCTTTTTTTTCATATAGCGACCGCTAAAACTACGATCAAGAGTCATTGCACATGTCCGCTCAGCCCCCATCCGCCATCGAACTCGAGTTCGCCCGGCGCTACGATCAGGAACACGCCCGCGTCTGTCTGCAGCCGCGGGCGCAGGGCTTGGTCGAGCGTCTGGCGTTCTGGCGTGAAGAGCGACTGGTACGCAATGCGCTCAAGGTCGCTGGCGAGCCAGGCCTGATCCTCGACGTGGCCTGTGGCGTCGGGCGCTTCTGGAGAGTGCTGGCCGAGCATGGGAATCGGGTGATCCTTGCCTCCGATCCGTCCCAGGACATTCTCGATCATGCCCGGACCCACCATCCGCAGAGTCTGTTGAAGCGGATAAGGACCTTTCAAAGCTCAGCGTTCAACATCGGCTTGTCGGAAAATGCGGTCGACTGCATTTCCTGCATGCATCTGTTTCAGCACATTGCCTGCTCTGAGCATCGTTTGGCGCTGCTGCACGAGTTTCACCGGGTCGGTCGCGATACCGTGATTGTCGCCGTACGGGTCAGTGGACGGTTCAAGGGGCGACGTTCAGACGAGGAGGGGCATGCAGCCCGTCCGCTGGTCAACAAGACCGAACTGGAAGCCGAGTTCAAGCAAGCGGGTTTCTGCGTACTCAGCCATCAGGACTTCCTGCCAGGCTTCGCGCCAATGCGGGTTTATGTACTGCGCAAGGCCGGCTAGCCCCTCGCTGTCGGACTATTCTTTCTATCCGTCAGGTGTTTTCGCCAAGGCTCTTGTTCAGTGGATGCGCGGAAATCGCCGGGCGCGATATATACTGCGCGCCATTCTTCAAGGGAGAGCCGTGTGGCCATCGATATTCACTGGATTCGCGACAACGATAGCCTCGGTCGGTTTTGCACCGAGTGGCAGCAGTTGCCATACGTTGCCCTCGACACCGAATTCATGCGGGTCGACACCTTCTATCCCATCGCGGGCCTGTTGCAGGTGGGCGATGGCGTACGTGCTTACCTGATCGATCCGCTGACCATCGACAACTGGCAGCCCTTGGCCGCATTGCTGGAGAACCCGGCGGTGGTCAAGGTCGTCCATGCATGCAGCGAAGACCTCGAGGTCCTGCTGCGCCTGACGGGTAGCCTGCCAACGCCATTGTTCGATACCCAGCTGGCTGCCGCTTACCTGAACCTGGGTTTCTCCATGGGGTATTCGCGTCTGGTGCAGGAAGTGCTCGGTATCGACCTGCCCAAGGGCGAGACCCGTTCCGACTGGTTGCAACGCCCGCTTTCCGAAACCCAGATCAGCTACGCCGCCGAAGATGCCGTGCACCTGGCCGAAGTGTTCGTGAAGCTTCGGCCGAAGCTTTCCGACGACAAATACGCCTGGGTCCTGGAAGACGGTGCCGAACTGGTGGCCAACCTGCGCCGCGAAATCGACCCGTACGAGGTCTATCGCGACGCCAAGCTGGCCTGGAAACTGTCCCGCGCCCAACTTGCCGTACTGCGCGAGCTCTGCGCCTGGCGTGAGAAAGAAGCCCGCGCCCGTGACCTGCCGCGTAACCGGATCATCCGCGAGCATTCGCTGTGGCCACTGGCCCGGACGCAGCCGGACAACCTCGGCGCGTTGGCGAAAATCGAAGACATGCACCCGCGTACCGTGCGTCAGGACGGCGAATTTCTGCTTGATCTGATCAAGCGCTCTGGCAGTGTGTCGCCGGATCAATGGCCGCTCGCTGTGCCGGAGCCGTTGCCGGTGGACGCCGCCGTGTTGCTCAAGCAAATGAAAGCCATCGGCCAGGCCGAGGCCGAGCGCCTGAACATCGCGCCGGAACTGATGCTGCGCAAGAAAACCCTGGAAGCGCTGCTGAAAAGCGGCTTCCCCAATGGTCCCTACCAATTGCCTGATTCGTTGCGTGGCTGGCGCCGCGAATTGATGGGCCAGGCGCTGCTCGACAGCCTGGCCACCGCCGGAGAACAGCCTTGAAACGTATTTGCTCCATCTACCGCAGTTCGAAAAGAAACGAAATGTACCTGTATGTGCTCAAGAGCGATGCTCTGGAGCGCGTGCCCGAGCCCTTGATGGTTGCCTTCGGCAAAGCCATCCATGCCTTCGACCTGGTGCTGAGCCCGGAGCGCAAACTGTCGCGCGAGGACATCACCGTTGTGCTTGAAAACCTCGAAAAACAAGGCTATCACCTGCAAATGCCGCCGGCCGAGGATGAGTACATCGAGCACTTGCCGGAAGAGTTGTTGCGCCGCAACGACCCTATGTAATCGGCGGACAGGCTCTGTTCAGAGCCTTTGTGACCCACTGGAATGATTTTGGCGATGGCCATGCCGAGGGAGCGAAACTCTGTCGGCGGTCGTCTGCAGCGTTTTTTTGAAAGGTTGAAGCATGCGCGTTCTGATTGCTGAACACGACCACCCTGTGTACGCCCAACTGTTGCGTGAAGCAGCGCCCGACCTGGAAGTGCTGACCAGCGGTGATTCCGCCGAGCTGGCCTGCCAGGCGGCCGACTGCCCGGTCTGGCTCGGACAGCCCGACCTGCTGGCGACGCTGCTGCGTCAAGGCCATCAGCCGCAATGGCTGCAATCGACTTGGGCCGGCATCACGCCGCTGTTGGCCGACGGTTTGCCAAGGCACTATCGCCTGACACGTGCGGTGGGGATTTTTGGTCAGGTCATGGCTGAATACGTACTCACCTACATGCTTGGGCACGAACGGGAAGTGCTGGCGCGGTTGGTCAGCCAGGTCGAGCGCAAGTGGGACAGTCGCCATGGGCAAAGCCTGGCGGGACGCAAGGTATTGATTGTCGGCACCGGTGACATCGGCCAGACCGTGGCGCAGTTTCTTCAACCCTTTGGCGTCGAACTGTACGGTATCGCCAGTTCGGCCCGCGAGCAGGCGCCGTTTGTCGAAGTCGGCTCGCTCGACGATTTACCGCGTCTGGTCGGTAAAGTCGATTACGTGGTCAATCTGCTGCCCAATACACCGAATACCCACGATATTTACAACGCCGCGTTGTTCAAACAGTTCAAGCCGACCGGTTTGTTCATCAACGTCGGGCGCGGTGTGGCAGTAGTCGATGCGGACCTGGTGGAAGCCTTGAAAGAAGGGCACCTGGTGGGCGCCGTGATCGACGTCTGCCGTCAGGAACCATTGCCGCAACGTCATCCTTTCTGGACGGCTTGGGGCTTGCTGCTGACCGGTCACAGCTCGGCACCGACCTCGCCATCGTTGATGGTGAAGCTGTTTGTCGAGAACTTGCGGGCTTATCAGGCCGGTGAGGCGTTACGCGGGGAAGTGGATTTCAACCGCGGGTATTGAATTCCCTTTAAACCTGTAGGCGTCGAGCTAGCTCCGGGCGGCGTTCCGACGATGCGGTTTCACGTTCAACACATTGTTTACGGTGAAACCGCCATCGCGAGCAGGCTCGCTCCCACAGGGGGGCGCCGTTCTTAGAGGGTGAAGTCGCCTTCAGCCGCCAGCTCGCTCAATGGTCGGCGCGGGCTCGGTTCTTCGCGGGCTTGCAGGTAGTCGGCCAATGTCGACTTGTCGCCCAGTTTGCCGATCGCCACGGCGGCGTGCAGGGCGTAGCCTTCAGGAATCTTCAACTCTTTGCGCGTCAGCGCTTGATCGAAGCCGGCCATGCCGTGGGTATGCCAGCCGCTGATGCTTGCCTGCAGCGCCAGATGACCCCAGGCCGCACCGGTGTCAAAGGTGTGCCACAGGGCCGGGGTTTCTTCGGTGGCGCCGGGCACGGCGAAAGTGGTTTTCGATACCACGATCACCAGAGCCGAGGCATGTTGCGCCCAACTGCGGTTGAATTCGTTCAGCAGACCCAGATAACGCTCCCAGTTCGGCGTATCCCGGCGTGCGTAGAGAAAGCGCCAAGGCTGCGAGTTGTACGCCGACGGTGCCCAGCGCGCGGCTTCGAAAAAGCTCAGCAGCGTTTCTTCGGGAATGGCTTCGCCGGTGAAGGCGCGCGGCGACCAGCGATGGGTGAATTGAGGGTGGATGGCATAGTCGGCTACGCGTGGGTTGGCACTCATCAACAGATTCCTTGCTAGGTTTTAATGTGTGGGGCGAGGCAAAACCCTACTTGGCGGCGCAAAAACTGACAAGCGCGTTCTACCGACAGTCGCCAACGCTTGGCCGACGGGCCTTGCGGCACTAGACTGGCGGCCTTTTCACCACCTGATGTTGATGCTTGAGCCATGGCCGCCAAAGTCGAACCGTTCTGGATACGCAAAACCCTCGATCAACTGGATCACGAGGAATGGGAATCGCTGTGCGACGGCTGCGGCCTGTGCTGCCTGCAAAAGCTCGAAGATGAAGACGACAATAGCGTCTATTACACGCGCATCGCCTGCAAACTGCTGGACCTGAAAACCTGCCAGTGCACTGACTATCCCAACCGCCGTGACTTCGTGCCGGACTGCATCCAGCTCACGCCGGGCAAGGCGGACGAGTTCAAATGGCTGCCGCCGACCTGCGGTTACCGGCTGGTCAGCGAAGGCAAGGACCTGCCGCTGTGGCATCACCTGGTGTGCGGGGATCGCGACGCGGTGCATCACGAACGCATTTCCCAGTCCGGGCGCATGCTTGCCGAAGGCAGCGTGGCCGAAGAGGATTGGGAGGATCACCTGATTTTCCGTGCCGGTTGATCGTGGCGAGGGAGCTTGCTCCCGCTTGAGTGCGTAGCGCTCACAACATGGGCAGTGATAACAAAAAAACGGGGCTGTTTCGCAGCCCGGCGCGAGCAGGCTCGCTCGCCACACTAGGGGACTGTATGGCTGTGCGATGGCGGCGGGCGTTGATCATTGGGTTACTGACCCTGAGCTCGCCAGCGTGGGCGGCAGGCAAGAAAATCGATCTGGATTACCACGTGCGCCTGTTGCCCCAAAGTGATCAGGCTGAGGTGAGACTGACCCTGGCCCAGGGCTCGGCGGTACGCAGCCTGGATTTCGACCTCGGCGACGGCAGCTACTACAGCGATTTCAAGGCCGACGGCCAATGGCAGCTCACGCCCGGCAAGCAAGCCCGTGGCGTGTGGCGCCCCGCAGCCGACAAGGCCAGCCTGACCTATCGTGTACGCATCAGTCACGGGCGCAAGAGCGGCAGTTTTGATACGCGCATGACCCCGTCCTGGGCGCTGATGCGAGGCGATGACCTGGTGCCCGCCGCCAAACTCGATCAACAGGATGGCATCGAGCTGATTTCACGCCTCGAGTTCGAGTTGCCCAGCGGTTGGAAAAGCGTAGAAACCGCCTGGCCGCGGATCGGCAAGAACAAGTTCCGCATCGACAATGTTTCCCGACGGTTCGACCGGCCTACTGGCTGGATGCTTGCCGGGCACCTCGGCAGCCGTCGCACTCGACTCGGGGAAACCGAAGTCACCGTGGCCTCACCCCGAGGCCAGGGCATGCGCCGCATGGATGTGCTGACGTTGCTGACGTTTGTCTGGCCGCAAGTGCAAGCCGTGTACCCACGTCATCCCACCAAACTGCTGATTGTCGGCGCCAACGATCCGATGTGGCGCGGTGGCTCGGCGGCGCACGAGTCGATCTACCTGAACAGCCGTTTGCCATTGGTCAGCGAGAGCGGCTCCAGTGCCTTGGTGCGTGAATTGGCCCAGGTGTTCGGACGGATCAACGATACGCAGCGCAGTGACTGGATCGGCGAAGGGTTTGCCGAGTACTACGCCATCGAACTGGTACGCCGTGCCGGTGGTATGAGTGACGAGCGTTATCAGAGCCTGCAGGAGCGGTTGAGCAAGGACAGCCAGAACGTCACGACCTTGCGTGGCGAGCAGGTCAGCCCGGCGCAGGTTTCAAAAGCGGTGGTGTTGATGCAGGAACTGGATCGCGAAATTCGCCTGAAGACACGCAACAAGCGGTCGCTGGATGACGTATTGCGTGGGGCGATGCGGTTGGAGAGCGTTGACACCAAGGCGTTCGTGCAGCTCAGCGAGAGCGTGCTGGGCGAGTCTTCCAAAGTGTTGGATACCGCGCTGATCCAGTAAATCCGCCCTCGCTGGCAAGCCAGCTCCTACAGCGGATTCTTGTCAGTCACACCGGTTGTGAGCGAAACCGATCAACTTTGGGAGCTGGCTTGCCAGCGAAGAGGCCATAAGCCTCACCGCCTGTTTCGAATCAAACCCCGGTTTCCGGCGACTTCAAGGCGTCATTTCCGGTCACGGTCGCCGTTTTCGTCGCCGCTTCGGCATTCGCCTTCAGCCGACTCAAGTCCTCACCGGCACGCTGAATCTTCGCTCGCACGTTGTCCATGTCCTGGCGGCTTTTCTCCAGCAGGCTTTTCGCCGAGCTGTGGCCGGTGATGCCGCGGGCCAGGGCGACGCCGCCGATGGCCACTTGAATCAAGCCGAAGATGCCGCCGCGACGCAGGCCCTTGCCGACCATCACCACGCCACCGGCCAGGGAACCGATGCGCTCCCAGCCCTGCACATTCTGCTCGGTGTGCGTCTGTAACGGGGTGGATTCGATACGCTCAACGCGTTTGAGTTCGCTCATGATCTGTCTCCAGGCAGGATCAGTATGGATAGTTAAGCTGACTGCCAGGGCCGTCAGCTCGTTCCATCGGATGTGCGGCGATTCAGCGGAATTTTGGCCCCGAACGGGTATTGAGCCCCTTGGCCATGCGGTCGTAAAGCACAACGTTGACCGTAGCGGCCAGGTTCATGCAACCGGTGGTCGGGATGTAGACCACGTCTTCGCACCAGTCGCGAATCTCTTTATCCAGCGAGCCGTCTTCCGGACCGAAGATGTACAGTGCGCGGTCCGGGTGGGTGTATTCGGGCAGCGGGCGGGCGCCTTCAACCAGTTCCACGGCGACGGGAACACAATTGAGGGGCAGGATTTTTTTCAGGTCGTCGATGCCGATCAGCGGGATGTCGTAATGCACGCGCTTGGTGTCGGTGACGAAATCGGCGGCACGCTCATAGCGCTTGCCGGTGTAGAACACCGACGCCACACCGTAGCAGCCAGCGGCGCGCATCACCGAACCGACGTTCTCCGGTGATTTGGGGTTATACAAACCAATGCAGCTGTACCGTTTGTCTGCCACGAGCGAAGCGCCTTTCAGGAAAAAAGCGCGATTATACGGGGTTTGGGGACGGGCCGCTGATTCGGCGACAGGCTCATTGTGTCGCCGGCGTCAGCGCCTTGATCCTGTCCATCATGGCATTCCCGGCATTGTTGATCTGTTCGTTCTGTGGGTTTTTGCTGGCTCCCGGGTCGCTATCGACGCCGGCGAGAATTTCAGCAAGGTTATGGAAGTGGCCGGTTTTCTTTCCATCGTCCGCGGAGTCCTTGCTGCCATTGGCATACTGATTCAATGCGTCTGCCAACGTCATGTGCTGAGACAGCCACTGCGGTGTGTTCTTTTCTTCGGGGCTCATGTTTTCGAGGAAGTTCAGCGCCGCCTTGGCCCGACCGACCGGGTCATTGGCGAAAGGGTCTTTCCAGTTTTTCTTCTGATCATCGGGGCCGCTGTAGTGGCCAGACGCCAGTCGAGCCTGCTGTTGCATCAGCCCTCTGGCCGCCTCCTGTTCGTCCTTCGAAAACAGTCCGCCTTCATTCGTCGCGACGGCATTGAGTGAACGGCGATCCAGGTCACCCATCAGCGCATTGCGGTCTTCGACGCTGCCGCTGTAGGGCTTGTCGCCGGCGTTCATCTGCGCGTATTTCTGATCCATGCGTTTGCGCGCATCGGTGGCCACTTCTTCGAATGTCTTGCCCGCTGAGCTGGAAACCGCGCCCGGTCGGGTGACACCCAGCACCAGGGCATCAGCGTTCATGCCAGCACGCACCGGAAAAAACGGTGCATTGTTGGCAATCGAGCCGCTGTAATCGGCGGCTGTTTTAGAGAGGCTTAGCGAATCTTCATTCCTTGTTTTGCTGGCCGTCTGCTCGCTGTCAGGGGCGACGGATCGGGTCTTCGCCTCGGACGTGTTGTTGTAGGCCAAGATAGCGGCGCTGTCGAAGGTAGAAGTGACGTTCATAAAACGGGCCTGTCCATGTATGACGCGGTTCAGAGGCAACGTGAGCGCTCAGGGGCTTTTTTGGCGCTCAATGTATTGAACCTGATACATGGCAAGAACAGTGCCATCATGGGGTGGTGGCCATGTGATGGGCGCTTTGTAACGGACGGGACACATTGCAGCTTGGGAAAGGGCGGGAATTTTTTTGCCGTTAGCGGCAGGTTGTCGCCGGCTGCTGTCAGATTTTGCCGGGTTATTGACACGATACCTGCAGGAGCGAGCCCGCTCGCTCCTGCAGGGGGGGTCAGTCTTCTTTTTTCATCAATCCCGCCAAAGCGGCAAACGGGTTATGGGTGGCCTTGGCGATTTTCGGCGTGCTCAGCGAGCCTTCGCCGAAATACTGCTGATCGGTGTAGCGCGAGTGCTCATTGTCGTGGCAATACAGGCACAACAATTCCCAGTTCGAACCATCCTGAGGGTTGTTGTCGTGGTTATGGTCACGGTGGTGCACGGTCAGTTCGCTCAAGCGCTTGCCGGAGAATTCACGGGCGCAGCGGCCGCATACGTGCGGGTACATCTTCAGGGCCTTGTCGCGGTAACCCATTTCCTTGTCGCGCTGGTTGTCGGCGAGGATGCGATCCAGCTTCGAGGTATTGGTCGGGGTGGACGAACTCATGGGTTCACCTTTGTAAAAGACTAATGACGGTTATGACGTAAGTTTAGCTTAGCCCTTGAGCTTCTCGGCAATCCAGATGGTGTGCCGGGTGCCCTTGTTGCCATGGGCGAAGACTTGCACTTCCTCGGCCTTGAAACCGGCCTTTTTCAGCTTGTCGGAAAATTGCCGGTCCGCGCTGGCCGACCAGACCGCCAGCACACCCTTGGGCCGCAGGGCCTTGGCGCAGGCGCTCAAGCCGCCAGCGGAGTACAGCCAGCTGTTGGCCCTCTGAGTCAGGCCTTCGGGGCCGTTGTCGACATCGAGCATGATCGCATCGAAGCCCTGCGGCTCGGCTTGCAGCACTTTGGCCACGTCTTCCAGGCGGATGACCGTGCGCGGGTCGAGCAGCGGGTTGCCGGACTTTTCGCCCAACGGCCCGCGATTCCATTCGACCACGCCGGGCACCAGTTCAGCGACCACCACTTCAGCGGTCTTGCCCAGGTGCTTGAGCGCCGAGGCGAGGGTAAAACCCATGCCCAGGCCGCCAATCAGCACCCGTGAGTTCGGGCGCCCGGCGACCTTGCGGCAGGGGATTTCGGCCAGCGCATCCTCGGAGCCGTGCATGCGCGTGTTCATCAACTGCCCGCCGTCACCCCCCTGGATCTTGATGACGAAATCCTCGCCGTACTCGAACAGGCACAGGGCTCCGCCATTTTCAGGGATTGGCGCGGTGTCGAGCAGAACGAAACGTTTCATAGGGCTCTCTTGAGAAGAATTGGCAAGACGGGGAGGGCAAACACCCGTAGTTGGGAGTAGCCTGCACATGACAACAAGGCCAACGGAGCCATTGATGAAGCGCACCATTCTAACGGTCATTGCCCTGGCCGCGCTCTCGATTACTGCAGTGCAGGCCCAACCGCTGCAAACCACTCCCGTCACTCCCGTCCCGCTGCCCGGCTCGCCGGGTACCGCGACGCCCACGCCTTATCCGCAAATCAGCCCGGCGCCCATGCCGAAAGTCGGCCCCGGCAGCGGTGGTCCGCCATTGGTGCCAATCGAGATGCCCAGCCCGCCGACCAAGGATCAACCGGTGCCCGGGATTGAACCAAACCCGCCGAAAACCAAATCGCCCGGGGGTTAGACTTGCTGTAAAAGCAGCTGCCCGTCGGCCATGCGCAAGCGTTTGGAGAGCGAAACGGCGAGGGCCCGGATGATCTTGGCGGCGATTTTTGGCGCGTCGTTGAGCATCTTTTCCAGGGAGTCCTTGCCCAGGTTGAGCAACTGACAGTTGCTCGCGGCCACGCAACTGGCCGAGCGACGTTCGCCGTCAAGCACCGCCATTTCGCCGAAGGAGCGTCCGCTGCGCAGGGTCGCGATGGTCACCAGTTGTCCGTCGCCGTTGGTTTTCTGTACCGCCACTTGCCCGGTGTGGATGATGCACATGAAGCTGCCGGCATCGCCCTCATGGAAAATCTCTTCGCCCTGGGCAATGGTGCTGATGCTGAAATAGCCCGAGGCGGCGGCAAAGTCCGCTGGCAGCAATTGGTTGAACAGGCCGCAGTCCATCAGCCAGTCGCGGATTTCATTGTTGAGCAAGGTCGGTTCTGACATGTCGTGCGGTCTTTTTGTTGTGTCCAGGTTCAGATTTCACCCAGGGTGATCTTCGTTGTATCGGGTCCGGTGTGCTGGTCTTGAGACCGGTTCGTCGGGACAAGTTCCTCAGGCGATCCCCAAAACCCTGAACAAAAATGCGTATTCGAGTGCTGTGTCACGCAATCCCTGATATCGGCCGCTCATCCCGCCGTGCCCGGCGCCCAGTTCGGTCTTGAGCAGCAGGGGGTTTGTATCGGTTTTGGTCGCGCGCAATTTGGCCACCCACTTGGCCGCTTCCCAGTACTGCACGCGGCTGTCGTTGTAGCCGGCAATCACCAGGGTCGCCGGATACGCTTGCGCAGAGACGTTTTCGTACGGGGCGTAGGCCTTGATCCGATCATAGACGTCCGGTTCTTCAGGGTTGCCCCATTCGTCGTATTCAGTGACGGTCAGCGGCAGGTCCGGGTCGAGCATGGTGTTGAGTACGTCGACGAACGGCACTTCGGCAATCGCCGCGCCGAACAACTCCGGACGCTGGTTGAGCACCGCGCCGATCAGCAGGCCACCGGCGCTGCCACCGCTGATTGCCAGTTGCGCGGCACTGGTGAAGCCATTGGCGATCAAGTGTTCGGCGCAGGCGATGAAGTCACTGAACGTGTTGTGTTTGTGTTCCTGCTTGCCGGCGCGGTACCAGGCTTCGCCCAGTTCGCCACCGCCGCGCACGTGTGCGATGGCAAACGCCATGCCGCGATCGAGCAGGCTCAGGCGGGCGTGGGAGAACCACGGATCGAGGCTTTCGCCATAGGCGCCGTAGCCGTACAGATACAACGGCACCGGTTTGCCGAGCGCTTCGCGTTTGACCACCAGGCTGATCGGCACCTGCGTACCGTCAGGCGCGGTGGCCCACAGGCGCTGGCTGACATAGGCGTCGGCGTCGAACGGGCCGAGCACCGGGGTTTGCTTGAGAACTTGTTGTTCGCCCGTGTTCAATTCCAACTGGCGGATTTGCGCCGGACGGTTCAACGCTTCGTAGCGCAGCCGAATCCGCTCGCTGACGAACTCCAGGCTGTTTTGCACGTGCAGGCTGTAGGCCGCGTCCGGTAGTTGCACGCGGTAGCTCGGCAGGTCTTGCGGGTGCACTTCGATGATCGGCAAGCCGCCTTCGCGCAGGCTGAGCGTCATGGCCCCGGCGTTCAGGCTCATGCCGTCGATCATCACGCTGTCGCTATGGGGGATCAGGCTCTGCCAATCGGCTTCGCTCGGTGCCACACCACTGTCAACCGCGGTGTACAGGGCGAAGTTGATGCCGTCGCGGTTGCTGCGGATGAACCAGGTCCATTGGCCGTCGCGCGCGCCGTGGTCGACGTCGTACTCGTGATCCTCGACCCGTGGCGCGATGCAGGCAAAGGCTTGCTGCGGCTGGTTGGCATCCAGCACCCAGACTTCGCTGGTGGTCTTGCTGCCCAGGGACAGCAGCAATTGCTGCTCGGAACTCGAGCGGTAGCAGTGCATGAAGAAGCGGCCGTCCGGCTCATGAAACACTTCTTCGGCCGCCGTGCCGTCGAGGCGATAGCGGTACAGCTTGTGCGGACGATGGGTGTCGTCCAGCTCGCCGAAAAACAGGGTCAGGCTGTCGTTGGCCCAGGTCATGCTGCCGTCGCAGTCCTGGAACTCCAGTTCGCTGACGCGTCCGTCGGACAATTCCTTCACGAACAGCGTGTAAATTTCATCGCCCGTTGAGTCGACGCTGTAGGCCAGGCGCTGGTGGTCCGGGCTGATGCTGAATGCCCCCAGGGAGAAAAAGCCGCCATTGGCCAACAGGTTCGGGTCAAGCAGCAATTGTTCCCGGCTTTCATCGAGTTGCAGGCTGTCGTCGGCCGGGCGCGGGCAGCGGTAGTGGCGGGCGTATTCGTCACCCGCCGTGGTGCGCGTGTAATACAGGTAAGGTCCCCACGGGGAGGGCAGGGACAGGTCGGTTTCGAGAATCCGGCCCTTGATCTCTTCGAACAGGGATTCACGCAGCCCGGCCTGATCGGCGGTTTGCGCTTCCTGATAGCTGTTTTCAGCCTTGAGATAGTCGAGCACGGCATCGGTGTCGCGCTCTTGCAGCCAGGCGTATGGGTCGGAACCTTCGGCCTTGTGGGCAACCGGAGCGTCGCAAAGGGTGGCGGATAGCGGCATGGAGGACTCTCGAACTGTAAACGGAATAGGTTTTGAACCTGTGGGAGCGAGTTTGCTCCGGAGGGCGTTCCGACGATAGCGTTCTGACAGTCAGTATGGATGCTGGATGTGCTGGCCTCATCGCGAGCAAGCTCGCTCCCACAGGTCCTGTGTCCCGACCGGCTGCCATTGATGCAGCCTCAAGGACGAAAAGCCGTTATCATAAGCGCCTCTTTGCCTGCCTTGCCATGGACACCATGACCGAGAACGACTATCTGATCGCTTGGGGCCTCTACGCCTTTGCCGCTTTGGGCTGCCTGTTGGTGTGGATGCGCATCACCCGCTGGATGTGGCGTTGGCTGCGTGAGCCGCTGCGGTTGCTGGTGGCGGTGCTGCTGTTTTCCCCGACCATCATCGACCCCGTGAAGGAAAAGGTCGCCCCGGCCATCGCCATTACGGCCCTTGATCTGTTGTTCAAGGTCGGCAACAACGCGTGGCGGGCGATCTCCGATCTGTTCATGTACGGCATGATCGCGTTTGGCATTTACCTGGTGTTCGTGGCGATTCGCTTCCCGATCGAGCGCGCCTCCAATGCGCGCAAGGAAAGGGCCGCCGCCGCCAAAGCGGCCGCGCTTGCCGAGGAACCGGAAGAGGAGCGTGCCTTCGGCGGCGCTGGCGACGATCGCTATGGTCGCCCCCCTGTTCCGAGCAATCCCCAGCGTATGCGGGTCGAACCCCGTCTGTAACGTCGCCCCTGGCTTGAAGCGAGAGTCCGAGCATGTGTGAATTATTGGGCATGAGCGCCAATGTGCCGACCGATATTGTGTTCAGCTTCACCGGGTTGATGCAGCGTGGCGGCCGTACCGGTCCGCATCGCGACGGCTGGGGCATCGCCTTCTATGAAGGCCGGGGCTTGCGTTTGTTCCAGGACCCGGCGGCGAGCTGCGAGTCGGAAGTCGCGAACCTGGTTCAGCGCTACCCGATCAAGAGCGAGGTCGTGATCGGGCATATCCGCCAGGCCAACGTCGGCAAGGTCTGCCTCTCCAATACCCACCCTTTCGTACGCGAGTTGTGGGGCCGTAACTGGTGTTTCGCCCATAACGGTCAACTGGCGGACTTTAATCCCGGCGCCAGTTTCTATCGTCCGGTGGGCGATACCGACAGCGAAGCGGCGTTCTGCGATTTGCTCAACCGCGTGCGTGCGGCATTCCCCGAGCCGGTCGAGGTCGAGGAACTGCTGCCCGACCTGGTGGCCGCGTGTGCCGAATATCGCAGCAAAGGCGTGTTCAACTGCCTGCTCAGCGACGGCGACTGGCTGTTCTGCTATTGCTCCACCAAGCTGGCGCAGATCACCCGCCGAGCCCCGTTCGGCCCGGCGCGCCTGAAGGACGTCGATGTCATCGTCGACTTTCAGGCCGAAACCACCCCCAACGACGTGGTGACGGTGATCGCCACCGAACCCTTGACCGAAAACGAAACCTGGACCCGCTACGAACCGGGCCAATGGAGCCTGTGGCGACGCGGCGAATGCGTCAGCCAGGGCAGGACCGAATAAGGATTCATCCCCATGTTGCTCAGTTACCTACGGCTGGTGTTGTTCGCGGCGGGCCTGTTGATCGGTGTCCAGGTGCCGGGGTTCATCAATGATTACGCCAAACGGGTCGAGGCCCATCTGATCGAAGCGCAGGCCAGCCTGAGCGGATTTCAGGGGACGGCCAATCAGTTCTTCAAAGGGGATATGCAGGCCCTGGTGGCCCATTATCGTGCCAGCGAAGACCCGATTTTCCGCAGTGACGCCGACAGCCTGAGCAACCTGCTGACCCGCCAACTGGCGCTGGACAAGCAGTTCCAGGCGATGCAGGGGCCTTGGTACATCCGTTTCCTGCAAGTGGTGCTGGCCGCCGATCCCGACATTCGCAAGGAAACCTGGAATGGCTACAGCTACCAGATCCTGTTGACGCCGGAAGCGATGATCTGGGGCATGAGCGGCGCGATGTTGCTGTCGTTCGGCCTGGAGTGCCTGTTCCGACTGATAGACTGGGTGGTGCTGGGCGGCAAGCGCTTGCGCCAGAGCCGGCCGATCGAAGAGCGGGATCTACGGGGCTTGTGAACAAGGCCCGTGTGGCGAGGGCGCTTGCTCCCTCGCCACACGGTTCGCTAGTCCGCCAGTACGATGTAGCTTTCTCCCACCCTGCGCGCATACCCCTCCAGCACCTGCTGACATAACGCCACAATCTCCTCGACCCACTCCGCGCCCACCCGCCACGACACCACCACCTGCAGATTCGGTGGACGTTGCTCGATGGCCAGCAAGGTCAACTCCCCGCGCGCCAGTTCCTCAGCCACCAGCACTGGCGGCAACGCACCAATCCCGAAGCCATCGCGCAACAATCGGGTGATCGCCGATACCGAGTTCACGCAATTGAGCCGCGGCGCCGTGACGCCATTGGCCTGCATCAGCGCGAGCACTTCCTGGTGCGGATGGGAGTTTTTCGAGTAGGTGATGATCCGTTCATTCGCCAGATCGGCGACGCCTGAATACTCACGGTTGTAGAGGGAATTGCTGGCGACGATCCAGCCCATGGGATGGCTGGCCAATTCCAGGCTGCGGACGCTTTCCTGGCGTAACAGATCGGTTTGCAGGATCAAGTCGAGAAAACCTGTTTGCAGCTGATCGCAGAGGTTCAGCGAGGTATCGGCCACCAGCTCGATTTCCACCAGCGGATAGTGATCGGTCATCTGTGCCACCAACGGGCTGAGCCAGGTGTGGATGACCGTGTCCATCACGCCGATGCGCACGCGCCCGGCCTTGCTCGAACGGTTCTCGATCGACTGCCGCAGCGCCTGCATGGTGTCCATCATCTGCTCGGCATAATCGAGCACCTTCAAGCCTTCGGGCGTCAGGCTGACACCACGGGAATCGCGCAGAAACAGCTTCACGCCAAGCTCACTTTCGAGCACGGCGATGCGGCTGGAGATCGACGCCTGGGTGGTGAAGAGTTTTTCGGCGGTCAGGCGAAAGCTCTTGAGGCGGGCGACCCAGACGAAGGTCTCGAGAAACTTCAGGTTCATGGGGGCGGCTCGGGGGATAAAGATTTCTTATGTCTAGGGCGGGTTTTTATTAGTTGGACGCAGCAGGGCAAGCGGCCCAAAAATCGATGCATCCGGTTCCCACGATAGGCGTCGTCGGGGCTCAGAACAATACCAATAAAATCAGCGCGGAGATTCGCCATGAGTGCGCCCGACACCTCCTTCATCCCGAAAACCACGGTTCGCCCCGGACCTTTCGATTGGTATCGCAACATCAATCAGCAAGAACGTCGCACCTTCTGGAGCTGCAAGATCGGCTATGGCCTGGACGGCATGGACACCCAGATGCTCAGCTTCGTCGTGCCGACCCTGATTGCCATGTGGGGCATCACCACCGGGCAGGCCGGGCTGATTCACACCAGCACGCTGATCGCTTCGGCCATCGGCGGTTGGGTGGCCGGCATTCTCTCCGACCGCATCGGCCGAGTGCGTACCCTGCAACTGACGGTGTTGTGGTTTGCCTTCTTCACCTTCCTCTGCGGTTTTGCCCAGAACTACGAACAGCTGTTGATCGCCCGCACCCTGATGGGCTTCGGTTTCGGTGGCGAGTGGACGGCTGGCGCAGTCCTGATGGGTGAAGTGATCCGGGCCCAGGATCGCGGCAAGGCCGTCGGCATGGTGCAATCCGGCTGGGCACTGGGTTGGGGGCTGACGGCCATTCTCTATGCGCTGTTGTTCTCGGTGTTGCCAGCAGAGGATGCCTGGCGCGCACTGTTCATTCTCGGCATCGTGCCGGCGATTTTCGTGATCTTCGTCCGTCGCCTGGTCAAGGACCCGGAAATCTACCGCGAGGCCAAAGCCAGGCAGGAGCCGAGCAACCCGTCGAAGTTCTACGAGATCTTCGCGCCCGGCATGCTCTTCACCACGTTTCGCGCTTCACTGCTGACCACCGGCGCGTTGGGTGGCTACTACGCGATCACGTCCTGGTTGCCGACCTTCCTGAAGAACGAACGCGGTTTGAGCGTACTCAATACGAGCGGTTATCTGGCGATGGTGATCGTCGGGTCCTACGTGGGGTACGTCATCAGTGCCTACTTGACCGACATCCTCGGCCGCAAAAAGAACTTCATCCTGTTCGCGGTCGGCTCGTTCACCATAGTGCTGCTCTACACCCAACTGCCGGTCAGCAACGGTGTGATGCTCTGGCTGGGCTTTCCGCTGGGTTTCTTCGCCTCAGGCATCTTCAGCGGCATGGGCGCGTTCCTGACCGAGTTGTTTCCGACGCGGATTCGCGGTTCAGGCCAGGGCTTTTGCTACAACATCGGCCGGGCGCTGGCGGCGTTGTTCCCGCTGCTGATCGGTTTGCTCAGCCAGAAAGTACCGCTGAGTGTGGGAATCGGTGCCTTTGCGGCGGTTTCCTACGGCGTGGTGATCCTCGCGGCCCTGAGTTTGCCGGAAACCCGTGGCAAGCAACTCGACGCCCAGTAACTGATAATCTGCGGACCTGTCTTACAGATATGTCCCGCAGCTAAAAAGAAAAATGCCTACAGGAGTGTTCACCGTGAGCCGCCTGCTATTGAACTGTGACATCGGCGAGAGCTTCGGCAACTGGACCATGGGGCTCGACGCCGAGGTCATGCCCTTTATCGATTGCGCCAACATCGCCTGCGGTTTCCACGCCGGCGACCCGAGCATCATGCGCAAGACCGTCAGCCTGGCCCTCAGCCACGGCGTACAGATTGGCGCCCATCCCGCCTACCAGGACCTGGTGGGCTTCGGCCGCCGCTCCATGGCTTACGCCGCCCAGGAACTCCAGGACATTCTGCATTACCAGATCGGCGCCCTCGATGGCATTTGCCGGGCCCAGGGCGGTCGGGTCAGTTACGTCAAACCCCACGGCGCGATGTACAACGACATGATGGCCAACCCGGCGCAATTGCGTGCGGTGTTGCAGGCCGTGGCCAGTTATGACCGCAGCTTGCCGTTGATGTTAATGGCCACCCGCGACAACAGCACCGCGCAGCAGATGGGCGATGAATACGGCGTGACCCTGTGGTTCGAAGCCTTTGCCGATCGCGCCTACGACAGCGCCGGGATGCTGGTATCACGGCAACTGCCGGGCGCCGTGCACCATGAGCCGGAGAGAATCATCGAGCAGGCGCTGATCATTGCCCGTGGCGACCCCCTCACCGCCAGCGACGGCAGCGCCTTGCACTTGCAGGCCAACACCCTGTGCGTACACGGCGACAACGCCAGTTCGGTGGCCGCCGTGCGGCGCATCCGCGAGGCCTTGAATCAGCAGAGCGCGTCATGAAACTGCGGGTGGAAGTGGTCGCGCTGGATTGTCTGATGGTGCGTCTGTTCGATGAAATCGCCGAAGCCAACATGCCGTGGATGCTCGCCGCCAGCGAAAATCTGCGCAGCGCTTTCGGTGAACATCTGATCGATCTGGTGCCGTCCTACACCACGCTGATGGTGCATTACGACCTTGTCGCGTTGAGTCCGGCCCAGGCACGGGAGGTGATTGCCGAAGCCTTGATCGATCTGTCGCCCAACGCCCGTACCCGTGGCTCCTGCCATGTGCTGCCAGTCTGGTACGACTTGAGCGTCGGTCCGGAGCTGAGTCTGTTGTCACAGCGCAGCGGGTTGACGGTGGCGCAGGTGATCCGTCGGCACAGCCAGCGTGAGTATCAGGTGTTTGCCCTGGGTTTCGCGCCGGGCTTCGCTTTCATGGGGCTGGTGGAAGAGGTGCTGGCTGCGCCGCGCCTGGACACCCCGCGCAAGAAAGTTGCCGCTGGCAGTGTTGGCATCGCTGAACGGCAGACCGCCGCCTACCCGGTGGTGTCGCCGGGGGGCTGGAACCTGATCGGTCGCACGCCGGCCAAGTTGTTCGATCGTCACCGCGACGGCTACAGCCTGATGCAGCCGGGCGATACCGTGCGTTTCGAAGCGGTGGATCACGCCGAGTTCATTAACCTGAGCGGTGATGACACGCCATTGGAGGGCCAGGCATGAGCCGTCTGACGATTGAAGCCAGTACGCCGCTGTGCCTGTTGCAGGACGCCGGGCGCTTTGGCGTGCGGCACCTGGGCGTGACCCAGGGCGGTGGGCTGGATTGGCGTTCGCTGTCCTGGGCCAACTGGCTGCTGGGCAACCGGCTGGATGCACCGGTGATCGAAATCACCCTCGGCGGGTTCACCGTGGTGGCCGAGGATGATTGCGTGCTGGCGCTGGCCGGGGCCGATCTTGGCGCGCAGGTGGACGGTGAGGCGCTAGCGCCGTGGCGCAGTTTCAGATTGCACAAAGGTCAACGACTGCAATTCACCCAGCCGTTGCTCGGTGCCCGGGCCTATCTGGCCGCGCCGGGCGGGTTTGATGCGCCGAAGGTGTTGGGGAGCAGCGCGACGGTGGTGCGCGAAGCACTCGGTGGCCTGGATGGCATGGGCCGCCCGTTGGGCAAGGATGACTCGCTCGGTTATTCGGGCAACTCGGTGATGCTGCTGCGGCAGTTGCCGGCGGACCTGCGACCGGATCTGCAGCTGGAGGCGCCGCTGGACCTGGTGTTGGGGGCGCAAGTCGGCGAGTTCAGCGGCCAGAGCCTGTTCGACGCGTTCAACAACCCATGGCGCCTGGACAGTCGCGCCGACCGGATGGGCATTCGCCTGCTGGGCACGGCGTTGCAGTACCAGGGCAAGCCGATGATTTCAGAAGGCATCCCGCTGGGCGCCGTTCAGGTGCCACCGGACGGGCAGCCGATCGTGCTGCTCAATGATCGGCAGACCATTGGCGGCTATCCACGATTGGGGGCGTTGACGCCATTGGCGCTGGCGCGGCTGGCGCAGTGCCTGCCGGGGGCGCAGGTGCGGTTGCGGCCGGTGGTGCAGGACGTGGCGCACCGCGAGCACATCGATTACCTGCGCCGGTTCAGTTGACCCAGGTAGGAGCTGGCAAGCCAGCTCCTACAGGGCAGTGGGATTACTTGGACAGAAACCGCATTCCTTCCTCCAACCCGCGAAGGGTCAGTGGATACATCTGGTCCTCGATCAAGTCCCGCACAATGTTGGTCGAGGAGGTGTAGCCCCAGGTGTCTTTCGGATACGGGTTGATCCAGATGAGCTTTTTGTACTTCTCCTTGAACCGCTGCATCCACACGTAGCCAGCTTCTTCGTTCCAGTGCTCGACGCTGCCGCCGGGCTGGGTGATTTCGTAGGGCGCCATGGCGGCGTCACCGATGAAGATCACTTTGTAGTCGGCACCGTACTTGTGCAGCACGTCCTGGGTCGACGTACGCTCGGAAGTGCGGCGCATGTTGTTCTTCCACACCGATTCATAAATGAAGTTGTGGAAATAGTAATACTCCAGATGCTTGAACTCGGTCTTGCAGGCCGAGAACAGTTCTTCGCAGATCTTCACATGGGCGTCCATCGAACCGCCGATGTCGAACAGCAGCAACAACTTCACCGTGTTGCGTCGCTCGGGTCGCATCTGGATGTTCAGCAGGCCGGCGTCCTTGGCGGTGTGATCGATGGTGCCGTCGATGTCCAGTTCTTCGGCCGCCCCCTGGCGGGCAAACTTGCGCAGGCGGCGCAGGGCCACCTTGATATTGCGCGTACCCAGTTCCACCGAATCGTCGAGGTTCTTGTATTCGCGCTGGTCCCAGACCTTGACCGCCTTGCCCTGGCGCTTGCCGGCATCGCCGACCCGAATGCCTTCCGGGTTGAACCCGCCGGAGCCGAACGGGCTGGTGCCGCCAGTGCCGATCCACTTGTTGCCGCCGGCATGGCGTTCCTTTTGCTCTTCCAGGCGCTTCTTGAACTCTTCGATCAGCTTGTCCAGACCGCCAAGGGACTGAATCGCCGCCCGCTCTTCATCGGTCAGGGAACGTTCGAATTCCTTGCGCAGCCAGTCTTCGGGGATCAGGGCCTGCAAATGGTCGTCGAGTTTTTCCAGGCCGTTGAAGTACGCCCCGAAGGCCCGGTCGAACTTGTCGAAATGCTTTTCGTCCTTTACCAGGATCGCCCGGGACAAGTAATAGAACTCGTCCATGTCGGCGAAGGTCACGCGCTGTTTCAGCGCGTTGATCAGGTCCAGCAGCTCGCGCACCGAGACCGGGACCTTGGCTGCGCGCATTTCATTGAACAGATTGAGCAGCATGGCATTTGCCCCAGATGATCAACGACTGCCGCGACGGCTCATGAACGCCAGGCGCTCAAGCAGTTGCACGTCCTGTTCGTTTTTCACCAAGGCGCCGGCCAGCGGCGGGATGGCCTTGGTCGGATCGCGTTCGCGCAGCACGGCTTCACCGATATTGTCGGCCATCAGCAGTTTCAGCCAGTCCACCAGTTCGGAGGTCGATGGCTTCTTCTTCAGGCCCGGTACCTTGCGCACGTCGAAGAACACGTCGAGGGCTTCGCTGACCAGGTCTTTCTTGATGTCCGGGTAGTGCACGTCGACGATTTTCTGCAGCGTGACGCGGTCGGGGAACGCGATGTAGTGGAAGAAGCAGCGGCGCAGGAAGGCGTCCGGCAGTTCTTTTTCGTTGTTGGAGGTAATGATGATGATCGGGCGTTTCTTAGCCTTGATCGTCTCGTCGATTTCGTAAACGTAGAACTCCATCTTGTCGAGTTCTTGCAGCAGGTCGTTAGGGAACTCGATGTCGGCCTTGTCGATTTCGTCGATCAGCAGGATCACCCGCTCTTCGGATTCGAAGGCTTCCCAGAGCTTGCCCTTTTTCAGGTAGTTGCGTACGTCGTGGACTTTTTCGTTGCCCAGTTGCGAATCACGCAAGCGGCTGACCGCGTCGTACTCGTACAGGCCTTGATGGGCCTTGGTGGTGGACTTGATGTGCCAGGTGATCAGCTTGGCGCCAAAGGATTCGGCCAGTTGCTCGGCGAGCATGGTCTTGCCGGTGCCCGGTTCGCCCTTGACCAGCAACGGCCGCTCCAGGGTGATGGCGGCATTGACCGCCAGCTTCAGGTCATCGGTGGCGACGTAGGCCTGGGTGCCTTCGAACTTCATCTGCTAATCCTCGAACGGTAACGCCGACCTGAACGAGGCAGGGCGGGGCGCAATAAAATGGGTCAACCCCGACTATAACGCGGTGCCCGGTCGACTGTGAACGCAGACGGCTTATTCAGTCTCTGAATGGAGCGTCACATCCTGACTGGGTCGCGGCGGTTACCGGGCATGTCCATCTGGATATTAACCGGCATCCGGCTTCGGTCGTTCGTAGCGGGCATTGAATGCCTGAATGAATCCATTACGTAAAATCTGCAAAAACGCCTGGAACGCGCTGACATCTTGTTGATGTACGTTGCCACTGAGTTCAACCCGGGTGGCAAACTGGTTCTTGCCCTGGTTTTTCAGCACGGTCTCGGAGCCTCCGACGATGGCCTCCCAGATGGAGCGGAAAATCCCTTTGTCCTTGTTTTCCACATCCTGCTGCCAGTTGAACACGTCGACATCCCTGAGCAGCGGTTTGATATAGCCCGTCAATTTGGCCTTTTTGGCCTGTGCTTCAATGACCACGTCGCCATGGCCGCCATTGAAATCGAACTTGCCGTAGGCCGAAGCGAAGTCGTTCATGCGCTTGAGTTCGATGTCCTTGGCTCGCAGGCGAAACTCGAAGTCTTCGAAATTGCTCAACGGGTCGAAGGTCGCGGTGGTTTCCAGTGGCGCATGCCCCAGCAACAGGGCTTTCCCTTCGAAGCGGGCGTCGCGTTTGCCTTCGGTATCCACCACGTTGGTCAGGTTGTAGATGCTGGCGTTGACCTTGGTGGCGTTCATATTCACCGGGGGTTTGGAATTGAAGTTGCGGAAGCTGATCTTGCCGTCATCGATTCGCACTTCATTCAGCGTGATCGGCAGCAATTTGCCCAGTTGGGCGCGCCAGTCGGTGCCCCGGCCCGTCTGGGAGTTCTGTTTGTTGGCACCGCCATCGACGAAGTTCACCTCGGGGTTGATGAACTGCACCTGTGCCACCACCGCATGGTCGTACCACAGCGAATGCCAACTGACCGAGAGGTCGATCAGCGGCGCATTGACGAACGGTACTGGCACCTTGCCGTCGACTTTGACGATTTTCAGGCCGTTGATTTTGTAGGCGCCGCGCCATAAGGCCAGGTCCACGTCAGTGACTTGCCCACGGTATTCGCCCATGTCCGCCAACTTGTCGTTAAGGTAATTGCGCACCAGGTAGGGCAGGGCGATGTGCAGGGCAACCAACAGTACGACGAGGCCTGCGAAGGTCCATAGGGGCCAGCTGTATCGACGTTTCATGATGGCAATTCTCTGGCGAACTATAGCGATTGACTGCGCCGGCCCGCGGACGTTCGCCTGACTGGACGCCCACGACCAACAGGCATACCTTTGTGCGCTTATCAAATGCTGTAGTAAGGACCCAGTCATGAGCCGCATTTTCGCTGACAACGCCCATTCCATCGGCAATACGCCGCTGGTACAGATCAACCGTATCGCCCCGCGCGGTGTGACCATCCTGGCCAAGATCGAAGGGCGCAACCCCGGTTATTCGGTCAAGTGCCGCATCGGCGCGAACATGATCTGGGACGCCGAAAGCACCGGCAAACTCAAGCCTGGCATGACCATTGTCGAACCGACCTCCGGTAATACAGGCATCGGCCTGGCCTTCGTCGCCGCCGCACGTGGCTATAAATTGATGCTGACCATGCCGGCGTCCATGAGTATCGAGCGACGCAAGGTGCTCAAGGCCCTGGGGGCCGAACTGGTACTGACTGAACCGGCCAAGGGCATGAAAGGCGCGATCGAAAAGGCTGGCGAAATTGTGGCCAGCGATCCGTCGAAATATTTCATGCCGGCGCAATTCGAAAACCCGGCCAACCCGGCCATCCACGAAAAAACCACCGGCCCGGAAATCTGGAACGATACCGACGGGGCTGTCGATGTGTTGGTGGCAGGCGTCGGAACCGGCGGAACCATTACCGGCGTTTCGCGGTATATCAAGAATACCCAGGGCAAACCGATCATTTCGGTCGCGGTGGAACCCGCGGTATCGCCGGTGATCAGCCAGGCGATGGCCGGTGAAGAGATCAAGCCGAGCCCGCACAAGATCCAGGGCATCGGTGCCGGTTTTGTGCCGAAGAACCTGGACCTGTCGATCGTCGACCGGGTGGAGCTGGTTAGCGACGAGGAGTCCAAGGCCATGGCCCTGCGCTTGATGCAGGAAGAGGGGATTTTGTGCGGCATTTCCTGCGGGGCCGCGATGGCGGTGGCGGTCCGGCTGGCCGAAACCCCGGAAATGCAGGGCAAGACCATTGTGGTGATCCTGCCGGACTCCGGGGAGCGTTACCTGTCGAGCATGCTGTTCAGCGATCTGTTCACCGAGCAGGAGACTCAGCAGTAACACCCGGGTGCCGGATGGTGCTGCCGCAGGGACGCGTGCCCTTGCACCGCGGGAGGCTGATTCAGGTCAGCGAATGTTCAAGAGCCTTGTGTTAATAAGCATTTATTGCGCAATCCTCAACACTGAATGTCGAATCCCGCGGGTGTTTACTGAGGTCGGTAGTGTTTATCATGCCGACTGCCGCGCCGGGTGGATGGCGTTGTGCAACAGTGTCTATTTCCAAGGAGTTGTTGATGACCTTTTCCTTTGCCGCGAAAGCGTCATTGTTGCTGCTTTTTCTGGGCAGCACCCTCTATGTGCATTTGCGTGGCAAGGCACGGTTGCCGGTGCTGCGACAGTTCGTCAATCATTCGGCGCTGTTCGCACCCTACAACGCCCTGATGTACCTGTTCTCCGGCGTACCGTCGAAACCCTACCTGGATCGCAGCAAGTTCCCTGAACTGGATGTGCTCAAGGACAATTGGGAAGTCATTCGCGACGAAGCGATGCACCTGTTCGACGAGGGCTACATTCGCGCTGCCGAGAAGAACAACGACGCTGGTTTCGGCTCGTTTTTCAAGAAAGGCTGGAAGCGTTTCTACCTCAAGTGGTACGACAAACCCTTGCCGTCGGCCGAGCTCCTGTGTCCGAAAACCGTGGAGCTGGTCAGCCGCATTCCCAACGTCAAGGGCGCGATGTTTGCGTTGTTGCCGGGCGGCAGCCACCTCAACCCCCATCGCGACCCGTTCGCCGGTTCGCTGCGTTATCACCTCGGCCTGTCCACGCCGAACTCCGACGATTGCCGCATTTTCGTTGATGGTCAGGTGTACGCCTGGCGCGACGGTGAAGACGTGATGTTCGATGAAACCTACGTGCACTGGGTCAAGAACGAAACCGAGAAGACACGGGTTATTCTGTTCTGCGACATCGAACGACCGCTGAGCAACCGCCTGATGACCCGTATCAATCGCTGGGTCAGCGGCCTGCTGGGGCGTGCAACCGCGCCACAGAACCTCGACGACGAGCGCGTCGGCGGGATCAACCAGGCCTATGCCTGGAGCAAGCACTTCAGTGACAAACTCAGCGGTGGGATCAAGCAGTGGAAGCGTCGCAACCCCAAGGCCTACCGAGTGCTGCGCCCGGTGTTGGCGGTGGTGGTGCTGACATTGTTGGGTTATTGGTTGTTTGGCTGAATAAACCTGCTGGAGCCGGTAAGCCGGCTCCCGCAGAGATGGCTTGTTTCGCCAGTTCTGGTGGAAAATCCAAGAGATTCGGGCGACAACATCGACGGGTCGACCTTCAACGCAACTTATTGCAATTCATGTCTCACGCTGGTTATAGTCGGCGCACGGTGAGTTTCAGGACTCACTTTTTCCTCCCTCAAGAAAAGATCAGCCCATGCCTGCATCCCTCATCAACGCGGTAGTCGATTCAGCGGTCAACGCTGGCGTCGTGCCGTGCGGGAATCAGCAGCCGGGGCAGATCAGTCATTACCCTCCTCCTGTCAGTCGCACGCCAGTGTGCGCGGTGGTCTCGCCGCCAGGTGTTGGCGTTTCGGGCTGATCAGCGTTTTCTGCTGCTCCCCGGTGCCTGCCTGAAAAAAACACGACTGAATTTCAGCTACGGCTGAGTTGGCTTCTTGCCTGACTACAGGTGGTATTCATGTTTGTCCTTTCGAAAAAGTCCGCGCTCGCGGCGGCTTCCACGAGTCTGTTTGTCCTGCTGTGGAGCAGTGGGGCGATCTTCTCCAAATGGGGGCTGGCTCACGCGTCGCCCTTTGCCTTTCTGTTCATCCGCTTTGTCATTGCCTTGTGCGGCTTGATCCTGCTGGTGCCCTTGCTCAAGCTGAAGCTGCCCAAAGGTGGCAAACCGATGCTGTATGCCATGGCCACCGGGGTGGTGTTGCTGGGGGCTTATCAGATTTTCTATCTGCTGGCCCTGGACCTGAAAGTCACCCCAGGGGTGATGGCGACCATCATGGGCGTGCAACCCATTCTCACCGTGGTGATCATGGAGCGTCAGCGATCGGCTAGCCGGATGTTCGGCCTGTCGCTCGGTCTGGCCGGGTTGATCATGGTGGTCTACCAGGGCATCGGCCTGGCCGGCATGTCGCTGGCCGGGATGCTCTTCGGGTTATTGGCTCTGGTGAGCATGACGTTCGGCTCGATCATGCAAAAACGCATCACCGACAATCCCCTCGGCACGTTGCCGGTGCAGTACCTCGCCGGGCTGCTGTTGTGCGGGATATTCGTGCCGTTCCAGCCGTTCCACTTCGAGCACGGCAGCGGTTTTATCGTGCCGGTGCTGTGGATGGGCCTGGTGGTCTCGGTATTGGCGACGTTGTTGCTCTACCGCTTGATCGCCCGGGGCAATCTGGTGAACGTCACCAGTCTGTTTTACCTGGTGCCGGCGGTGACCGCGGTGATGGACTATCTGTTCTTCGGCAACCGTTTGGCACTGCTGAGCCTGCTCGGCATGTTGCTGATCATTGTTGGTCTGGTGTTTGTCTTCCGTAAGACGGCGTAAGGCTGGACAGGCCCGGCGTGTTGCGCCGGGCCTGTTATGCCGTGACTTGGCCAGTCCAGATCATTCCCCCCCTCATGAATTGACTCAGCCTCTAGCAAGACGGAACGGTCTGACCGCATTCCAAGACCCTTCCTACATCAATCTGTTTGCCCCGTTGTTAACGTGCCCGCCAATTTTTTGCGTGCACAACCAGGGACGGTTTGCACATCGCGCTTGATAAGGGATAAGCGTATGTTCAGGTCGGCCAATACGGCGCATTTCGCGCTGCACATTCCCGCTGTTCGTAATGATTTCAAAGTCCTCGCCTTTGACGGTGTAGAGGCCATCAGCGCCTTGTACGCGATCCAGGTTGAACTGGTCAGCGAAAATCCGAATGTCGATCCGGAGAGTCTGCTCGGTCAGCCCGCGTTCCTTCAGTTCGGTCTCAACGGCGAAGGTCTTCATGGCCATATCGAAGAGGTGGTCGTCGGTGAAACCGGCAAGCGTCTGACCCATTACCACCTGTGCCTCGTCCCGGCGCTGCACTACTTGCAGTTCAGCCACGACCAACGAATTTTCCAGAAGCAGACGGTGCCGCAAATCATCGCTCAGGTGCTCAAGGGGCACGGCATTCAGGCCGATGCGTTCGCCTTCCATGTCAGCACCAGCCCGGAGCGCGAATACTGCACTCAATACGGGGAAAATAATTACGAATTTGTTCAGCGGCTGTGCGCCGAGGACGGTATCGCGTGGCATTTCCAGCATTCGCCGGACGGTCATTTGCTGGTGTTCACCGACGATCAGACCTGGTTCCCGACACTGGCCGATACACCCTATCGACAAGACTCCGGCATGGTGGCGAATCACCCCGTGGTCAACCAGTTCTCCATGAGGTATCGCACCCGCACCAGCACCACCACGCGCAGGCACTATGACTTCCAGCGCCCGAGTGTGATGCAGGAAAGCTGCTTCGCTGCCGAGTTCAGTCCCGAGCTTGAAGACTATCGCTACCCGGTACTGATCAAGAATGAAAAGCATGGTGATCAACTCGCTCGCCAGGCCCTGGAGCGGCACCGTGTTGATTACCGGTTGTTCGAGGGCCAGAGCGATCAGGCGACGCTGCGCAGTGGTCACTTTTTTACCCTGACCGAGCATCCGCGTGAACGCTGCAACGGTCTGTGGCTGTTGCTCAGCGTTGCGCACGCTGGAAAACAGCCACAGTCTCTGGAAGAGGCGATCACCAGCGACGTCCAGTCCGGGGACGGCTTTACCCAGGGCTATCGCAACAGCTTCAGCGTCATTCCATGGGATGTGTTTTACCGACCGCCAATGCGTACGCGAAAAATGCCACTGGTGAGTCAGACCGCCCGTGTGACCGGACCTGCCAGCGAGGAGATCTATTGCGATGAGTATGGCCGGGTCAAAGTCGAGTTCCATTGGGACCGGGCCGGGCTCAACAGTGAAAGAAGCAGTTGCTGGCTGCGGGTCTCCAGCAACTGGGCAGGTGAAAATTTTGGCTCTGTGACCATTCCGCGTGTCGGAATGGAAGTGGTCGTCACCTTCCTGGAGGGCAATCCCGACCATCCGCTCATTACCGGTTGCGTGATGAACAAGGTCAACTCGGCGCCTTACCCGCTGCCCGAGCACAAGACCAAAACCGTATTGCGCAGCCACAGCTCCCCGCACACCGGGGGGTACAACGAGTTGTCGATCGAAGACCGCGCCGGGCAGGAAAAAATCTACCTGCGGGCGCAGCGTGACTTCGAGCAATGGGTTCTCAATGACAGCGACACCCGGATTGGCCACGACCGTTTCGAGCAGGTGGATAATCACAGCACCTGCCTGATCAAGGGCGACGAGTCGCGCACCACCCAAGGCGCGCGCAATACGGTGATCGGCGGCGATGAGCTGGTCAACATCACCGGCAACAGCAGCACGACCGCAGAAGGCGCCTGGGTGATTCAGGGCGGGTCGCAGGCCCGTGTCACCGCCAACAACGTGGTGATTGATGCGGGGGCCAGCCTGACGCTCACGGCTGGCGGCCATCACCTGATCATCAACTCCGCCGGGATTTTCAGCAGCGTAGCCCTTGTGGAAGGCGGGGTGCCGGTACCCGGGATAGCACCGCAGGCGGCTGGCTCGTTACTCCCCGTAGCGTCGCAACAGCTTGCGCTATCACTGGCCGCGCAAAAACGGGCATTGGCTCAGGCGGCTCAGATGGCCGCACCGATTTGCGCCGTGTGTCAAAAACTGGCGGAGAACCCGACATGAGTCAGGCTTATCTGCTGCTGGATCGAACCCGCATTGAACGTCTGCCCGAGCGTCTGTTTGAGCTAGGGAGCACGACGTTCCGGTCACTCTACCGCAACACCGCTTATGGCCCATTGGAGGAAGTCGGGCCGGCCCTGGTGCCTGTTTCTCCCGATAGCCCGCTGGCCCAGCGCTTTTTCCAGGAGTGGAGCACGACCTGCGGCATCTGGCTGGAGTCAGAGGCGCAGGAAGAGGTCGTGCTTGGACATTTACGCAGCCTGATTCACGTGCGTGTCGAAGGGGATGTCACGGTCTTGTTCCGTTACTACGACCCTCGAATCGCGGCCTTGTGGCTAATCTCGCTGCCCGCTTTCGAACGTGATCGCTTGATGGGACCTGTGCGACTGATCCGGCTCCCGGAACTGGAGATCCACCAGGAAAATCCCGATCAACCCGCTGCACTCTATGCGCATGAGCCCTGGCTGTTGCTGTCCGCGCATCAGCTGGAGCACTTGGGCAGCGCCCAGCGTCAGCAGTTCGCTCAGCAGTTGATCGAACACGGTCAGCATTACTTTCCCGAATACCTGCAAGGGCTGGACGACGAGGCATTGCAACAGTCGGCGTCGCAGTGCCAGCAGCATGCCGGCCGTCACGGTTACAGCGCCATCGATGAGGTCCTGCTCTGGGCTCACTTCCACGCTGTGCTTGGCTCTGACTTTCCCGATGCACCGGCTCACGCTACTTACCGAAACATGTTGACCGAGCCCGGCCTATCGCCCAGGCAACGGCTGGATAACCTGAACGCCGAACTGATGCGTCGGCAGCTCATCGACAAGGAGTTCTCCCTATGAGCGCAGAGAAACTCGCCCGCCTTGATCGAGCCGCCCAGGCCGAGCGCGCCGCCAAGGCGCAGCCTCACGTCGATATCAACAATACGCTGATGCCGTGCCCCGCCAGCCAGGCGGAGCTTTTCGTCGTGCCCGTGCGTTATGCCCTGGCCGAGGAAAAGGCGGAAAACCCTTGCTGCGCCCCCGGCGTGTCCACCCAAGGCCGGCCCATGGCGGTGCGACGCCTGCGTGCCGGGTTTGTTTATCTGTGGCAGGACCAAGGTCCGCTCAAGCGCTATGGCGTCTCGCGCTCTGGCCAGTTCAAGGAACAGGCACTGGACGAGGATGAAACCCTGCTGCTCGACGCGCCCCTGTCGGGGTTGGCGTTGGAAAAAATCCACGATGCCTGGATGCTCTACAGTGAATTCCCGTTGAACCCCGAGCACTGCAAGGCGCTGAGTGACAGCAGCGCCAAGCGCCATGAACACATGCGCCATATCGCCCTGCGTACCGTGGCCAACGAACTGCAAGCCAAACATTGCCCGCCGCTGGAACAAGCCGCCGAGGTGATGGCTGAACTGCTTCCCGACACCTTCGCCCGCGCCCTGAAAGCGGACCTGAAACGGGGTGCCGAGGACACCGACGCGTTGGGCGACGCCGTGATGAAGGACCCGACGCCAGGCAACATCAAGGCCTACACCGACGCCATGCACCGTGCCCGCGAGCGCGAGCGCGTCCTGGCCCGACACCCCGAGGTCAGCGACCAGCCGCCAGGGCAGTGGAGCGCCGAGCCGTGGGACGGGCAGGGCACTCAGGATTGGCTGGACGGCGCCAATGCACAAACCGAGGGGCTGTTCGCCGTTTTCGCCTGTCTCGACGACGACCTCGGTGTGCTGCGTGACATCAATCACGAACAGGAATGGCTGGAGGCGAACCACGAAAAATGGCTGGGCGAGAATACTCTGCGCCTGAGCATCGGCGGGTTCGTGCGCAGCCTGATCAGCGAGGACGGCGCCGAACTGGCCGGGTCCATCAGCTACCGCTACAAGGCGCATGAGCTCAAGCTCACGCCTGCACAGGGCCAGGTCATGCTCGACACCCAGCATCGGCTGGACGAAGAGCTCAAGGCGGAAACCCGAGCCCGTCAGTACGGCGGCCAACCCACACCGCCCGAAGCCGCTGCTCGCGATGCACGTATCGCCGCCATCGTCGCCCCGGTGCGGGCCTTTATTCCGGAGGACCTGTACACCGAAGCAGAATTCGTCGTCCGCGAATACCGCGCCGAAAAGCACGCCAACCTCAATAACCATCTCTTCAGTGCCAAGGTCGGCAAATACATCGACCTCGAGGCGATGAACACCTGGTTCACCCAGACCGCCGCAGGGCACTACCAACATCTGGAGCAACGTCACACCGCGCTGTTTGCCGACCGGGGCCTGTACCTCAAGCGCTCACACAGCGGCACCTGGTTCGTGGATTACGACGACCTAGAGACGCGCCGCTGGCTGACCGAACTGGCCACCGGCTGCCTGACCGCCCAGTGCATCCGCGCCCAGGGGGCCGAACAATACGCCGACTACATCCGCGCCCCTGACGGCGGCGCCCTGAAGCAACTCTTCAACGCCTGGACACCCTCCATCGATGCGGCCGTGAACAGCACTTCGCGCCTGAGCGAACTGCTGGCCGCCCTGGCCTCCGACAACCTCAGCGCGACCCATCAGGCACTGGCGCCGTTGAGCGAGCCGACCCTGCGCGACATCGCCAACATGGCGCGGGACGTCGGCAGCCAATGGAGCGTGCTGGTCAACCGGTTGGCGGCGGCGCTGTTGCTGCTCAAGGGGGACAGCGGCCTCGGCCGTTCCTGGATGGGCATCTTTGTCGCCGCGCGCCTGGGCAACGACACGCGCTTGCAGATTGTCACCGAGGCGGGCCGGCCAGTGGCGAAGCTGTTGGGCCAACAGGCCGAAGCGCTGGGCCAATGGGCCAGGGCAACCGGCAAGGCCATTGGCGCGGGGCAGGTGGGGCGGATCATCCAATCGCCGGTGGTGGCCAACAGTGGTGGGGTGGTGCCGTTGGCGGCGTTGTTGTTGAACGTGGTCAATGCGAATAACTATTTGAGTCAGGCCGGGGTGTTGGAGGGGATGGACAGCCGGCGGGTCAATGACACGATTTCGGCGACGTTGTATGCGGGAGCGGCGTTGGTGGCGGTGGTTGATAATCAGGTTAGGAAGGGGTTGAGGGTTAGAGAAATGTCCCTGCGTCTGCCTGATGGCCGGGTTGGAAGCGCGCCGACACTGACTCTGTTTGGTGGGGTGATTGGTGGGTTTTCATTTGTTGCAGCAGGAGCAGAGTTCAAATCCTTACAAATACAAATAGAGAACGCTCAAAACCGAGTCGACCCGTGGCTGGAGATGCGCCAAACCGTGGTCGGTGGACAAATAGCGACTTTCGGCACCCAGGCGTTATTAGGGTTTGGCTACACCGCTCGTGCCCTGGCAGGGTCAATTACCGTCGATGTCGCCATCTTGCGTTACACGCTGTACATGGGACCGTTGAACTGGCTGATTCTCATACTGGGCGTGCTGTACCTGATCACCAGTATCCTGCAGAAAACCCCGCTGCAAAACTTCCTGAACAACTGCTGCTGGTCAAAGGCGCGGGCCAACGATCTGCAGCCAATCCCGCCCAAAGCCCAGCAGGATGAGCTCGACCGGCTCTACTTCATCCTGTATGCGCCTCGGATCAGCATGGAAAGCAACTTGAAGTCCAACCATGGTAATGGCCCTTCCCGCCTCGAGTATTACAGTTCCATCAATCACCTGACCCTCGACTTGCCAGGTGCCGAACCCGGCAGTGTCTACCTGGAACTGAGCATGGTCGGTGATCCGCTGGACAGCCTGAACTACCGTGAACAGATCAAAACCGGCCGGCGCGATCATTTCAAGTCACTGCGTCCCTGGCGTGACCTGACACCGCACTGGCTGGCCAGCAGCGCCTGCCAGTGGATACCGTTCAAGGAAGGGCAGGGCCTGCGCCTCAGCGGCCCGTTCAACACACTGAGCAATGTCCTGAGCTCCCAACCCGCCACGGTTTCCCTGCGTGTGCGCTATCGCACGCCATTGACCGCCATGCTCGGCGCCCAACACTTCATCGGCGGCGAGCGAGGGCTGGCCTTTACCCTGAATCACTCAACGGGCGTGACAGCCCTATGGGCGGACCCGACGCCTGAACTGGATCGGGTGCCGAATTACCCGCTCGGCGAGGACCATCCCGGTGCGATGTACCTGCAACCCAAGGGCAAACGATGAGCACGCCCCCGGCAGGTACCACGAAAAAACGGCTGCTTTCGCGCAATGACTATCTGGCGCCATTGCCCATCCCCACAGGTAGAAAACCTTCCGATGTGCTCAACGTTATCTGGCGCAAAAACGAGGTGTTTTTGGATATTGGCAACTACAGCGTTGGTTCTGCCGTGATGGTGTTGTGGCCGGGGGTGATGTTGTTTTTATCTCTGGCTTATGGACTCAGAAATATTTCACCTGAACTGAGTACCTTTACTCTTATCGGCGGAGGGGTGATCACTGGTATCCCAGCCATTTTTATAATCCAAGGCCTCTTCCGCGAAGTCCCTCTCCCCGTGCGCTTCAACCGCCAACGCCGAGAAGTCTGTGTCCCGCGCGACGATGGCGAGTACTGGATCGTCCCGTGGGAAACCGTGACCGCCGCCGCCACCCAGCAGTCGTCGGTCAGTCAGGCCGGTCGCGCCACCATGGGTTTGTTGATCATTGGTTTCGAAAACCCGGACCCGCAGGCTCGGGAAGACAACAAGCACTATTCATTGGGCTTCAACTGCGGCGGCGGGACCACGGCGATGGCGTTGTGGGAGTGCATGCGCAGCTATATGGAGATAGGGCCGCAGGCTCTGCCAGTCACAAATGACTTTGAAGGCGGGCGAGAAAAGCTGCGGGGTAGAAACGTCGTTTGGGGTATTAGCTGTGAATATCTGGATGGCATCAGGCGATACCTGGTCGCGCAGGAAGTGGGCAAGGCGCTATGGCTGGTCATCGGGGCCATATTTCTAGGCGGTCCGCTGGCGATGATGTTGCAGGAGTGGAAATTATCGCCACCCCCCGATTTGCCCTATCCCGACATCATCGAATGGTCAAAACCCTTGCCTCCCGAGCAGTGGGCCAAACGCTCCCCGGAACTGGAGGCCGCCATCGCCGAGCGTGAGGCGGAACTGGCCGCGCAGGCGGAGCGGGAGTTGGCGTGATGACCCATATCCAGGGCCTGCGCCTCAGCGGCCCGTTCAACACACTGAGCAATGTCTTGAGCTCCCAACCCGCCACGGTTTCCCTGCGTGTGCGCTATCGCACGCCATTGACCGCCATGCTCGGCGCCCAACACTTCATCGGCGGCGAGCGGGGGCTGGCCTTCACCCTGAATGACTCAACGGGCGTGACCGCGCTGTGGGCGGAACCGACGCCGGAACTGGATCGGGTACCGAACTATCCGCTCGGCGAGGGGCACCCAGGTGCGATTTACCTGCAACCCAAAGGCAAACGATGAGCACGCCCCCGGCAGGCACCACGAAAAAACGGCTGCTTTCGCGCAATGACTATCTGGCGCCGTTGCCCATCCCCACAGGTAGAAAACCTTCCGATGTGCTCAACGTTATCTGGCGCAAAAACGAGGTGTTTTTGGATATTGGCAACTACAGCGTTGGTTCTGCCGTGATGGTGTTGTGGCCGGGGGTGATGTTGTTTTTGTCTCTGGCTTATGGACTCAGAAATATTTCACCTGAACTGAGCACCTTTACTCTTATCGGGGGAGGGGTGATCACTGGCATCCCAGCTATTTTTATAATCCAAGGCCTCTTCCGCGAAGTCCCGCTCCCCGTGCGCTTCAACCGCCAACGCCGAGAAGTCTGCGTCCCGCGCGACGATGGCGAATACTGGATCGTACCGTGGGAAACCGTGACCGCCGCCGCCACCCAGCAGTCGTCGGTCAGTCAGGCTGGTCGAGCCACCATGGGTTTGTTGATCATTGGTTTTGAAAACCCGACCCGCAGGCTCGGGAAGACAACAAGCACTATTCATTGGGCTTCAACTGCGGCGGCGGTACTACGGCGATGGCTTTGTGGGAGTGCATGCGCAGCTACATGGAAATTGGTCCGGAAGCTGCGCCTGAGGCCGCAGCACTTAACTCTGGTGCCAACCTGCGCTATTACATCGATTACCTGAACGATAAAGCCAAAGAGCGCGGCTGGTTTTTAACACTGCTGTGGGAAGGAGTATTCGGCGTATTTATCTTCAATGCTCCACTCGCCACCTACCTGCAAAGGAAAAAACTGTACCCGCCGCCAGACCTGCTCTACCCCGAGATCATCGAATGGTCAAAACCCCTGCCTCCCGAACAATGGGCCAAACGCTCCCCGGAACTGGAAGCCGCCATCGCCCAACGCGAGGCCGAGCTGGCCGCGCAGGCAGAGAGGGAGTTGGCATGATGGCGAATATCCAGGGTCGCCGTGACCCGATCAAAAACAGCCCATCCCGTCACTGGCGGGCAATCCGCTGGCTTGCCAGCGAAGACGTCCTTGAAAACGCCAGCGATTTATCGGGCGGTCACCTGGGCTGCCTTCACCACCGTCGGTTTCAACACCAACCACAACGCCGCCGCAATCAAGACCCCGCCATAGATGTGCGCCATCGACAGCGGCTCGTCGAGAAACAGCGCACCCCACAACACGCCGAACAGCGGGATCAGGAAGGTCGTGGTCATCGATTTCACCGGGCCAATCGAGCTCAGCAGGCGGAAGTAAATGATGTAGGCAAGCGCCGTGCAGCCCAGTCCCAACCCCAGCAAGGACAGCCAGACACTCCAGCCGCCCCAGCTCGCCGGCGGCTGGCTGATCACGCTGTAGCCGAACAGGGGCAGCAGGAACAACGTCGCGCCGAGCATGCTGCCCAGTGCCGACAAACGGCTGTCGAGACCACCGGCGTGATCGAGCCAGCGGCGGGCCAGAAACCCCGCAAAGCCGTAGCAAGTGGTGGCGAGCAGGCAGGCGAGGGCGCCCATCAGCAATTGCAGGTCGAACGCCACCGGGCCGGCGCGGGTCAGCACGCCCACGCCGAGCAGTCCGAGAAAAACCCCGCCAAGCTTGGCAGCGGTGAGTTTTTCACTGAAGAACAGGCCGCCGATCAACACGCCCATCAACGGTGTGGTGGCATTGAAAATCGACGAATAGCCGGCCGGTAGCACCAGTGCCGCCACCGAATAGAGCGTCGCCGGAATCCCGGAGTTGATCACGCCGAGCAGCATCACGGTCTTGAGCTTGCCTTTGAAGTCCCAGCTGATGCGCATCAGGCCGAGAATCACCAGCAGTCCGGCGGCGGCTATCGATACGCGGAAAAAAGTGGTAGGAAGGCTGCCAATCACCGGGGCAATGATGCGCATGAACAGAAAGCTCGCACCCCAGATGGCCGCCAGCGACAGTAAACGAACGATATCGGCAGGGCTCACGGCACACTCCTTCTTGATCGGGACGAGAGTGTTGCCGAGCGCCTTGCCGGTGGCAACCGAAAAACCGGCATCAAATTACAAAGCGTGTCACCAGGCCGTTAAGGTCGACGGCCAGTCGCGACAATTCATGACTGGCGGCCGAGGTCTGGGTGGCGCCAGCGGCGGTCTGGGTCGAAAGATCGCGGATGTTCACCAGGTTATGATCGACTTCCCGGGCCACCAGCGCCTGCTGTTCGGCAGCGCTGGCAATCACCAGGTTGCGCTCGTTGATCTGCGAAATCGACGCAGTGATTTTCTCCAGCGCATTGCCGGCGCTGTTGGCCCGACGCAAGGTCTGGTTCGCATGCTCGGCGCTGCTTTGCAAAGCACTGACCGTGGTCCCGGTGCCTTGCTGGATGTTGGTGATCATCAGCTCGATTTCTTCGGTGGAGTTCTGCGTGCGTTGCGCCAGCGAACGCACCTCGTCGGCCACCACGGCGAACCCGCGTCCGGCTTCACCGGCCCGCGCCGCTTCGATGGCGGCGTTGAGTGCCAGCAGGTTAGTCTGCCCGGCGATGCCGCGGATCACTTCCAGTACCTTGCTGATGTCCTGCGCCTGATCGGCCAGGCCCTGGGCCTGTTCCGATGCGCTGATCACTTCGCTGACAAGGCCCTGAATCGAGGTGATGGTTTCGCTGACCTGAACGTGCCCGTGCTTGCTGTCCTCGTTCGACGCTTGCGAAGCTTCAGCGCTGGACACGGCATTGGCGGCGACTTCATCCACCGCCGTGCTCATCTGGGTGACGGCGGTGGCAGCCATTTCGATCTGGTCATTCTGTTGTTGCAGGCTGCGGGTACTTTGCTCCATCACCGAACTCATTTCCTCGGCCGCAGAAGCCAGTTGCTGGGCCGATTCGCTGATGCCGTGGATGGTCGAGCGCAGGTTGCCCTGCATGTCGGCCAGGGCATCGAGCAACTGCGTAGCTTCGTCCTTGCCATCGCTGACAATCTTGCCGCTGAGGTCGCCCGAGGCAATTCGGCGCGCGACGTTCAATGCCTGATTGATCGGCGTGGTGATGCTGCGGGTCAATGCCCAGGCCAGCAGCAGGGTGGCAATCAATGCGATGACGATGATCGTGCTGACGATCCATTGTGCGCGCTGGTACAACGACGTGGCGGCATTGGCGGCGGCATCGGCTCCCTGCTGATTGAGACTGATCATCGACTCCAGGGTTTTATCCAAAAGGCTGCCCAGCACGTTCATTTCAACGTTGAGGTGATCGTAAGTCCGGCTGTCATGGCCGGCGTCGATGTGGACAATAATCTGGTCGACGAGTGACAGGTACTTGGCGACGGCCGCCTTCAGACTGTCGAGCATGCCTCGTTCCTGATCGCTGGACAGCAGGGCCGCATAATCGTCGAGGCGCTGGAGCAACTCCTGGCGTTGAGCGCTGATGATGCCCTTGCTCGTTTCCTGGACCTCGCGGCGGCTGCTGGTCCTCATCCGCAACGATTCCAGGCGGATGGTCGCAATGTTGGCCGCGCTGTCGTGGATGCTCTCGCTGCTCGGCATCCACACTTCTTCAAGAACCCTCGTGCTTTCACGAAGGGTCGCCATCTGACCGACTCCGAACAGTCCGACCAGCACCAGAAGGCTGGCCAGAACGGCGAAACTCAAACTTGCACGCAAACCAATGCGAAGATTCCTTAACGGCATGAAATTATTCCTTTGGTGTATTAGGAGAGGTAGTCCTCGTTGACCGAAGATCTTGTTTTTAGGCGGGTGAAGGTGGCGTATATATCAAAGTGCCACTATTTTGGTAAGGCCGACCTTCGTGCCGTTTCAGGCCGAGCGCAGAGAGGAGGGCGATGAAGAGCAGAGGTTGGCGTGGATGAGCGGATGGCTTGATTGGACCGACAAGCCGCTCGGTGCGAGGGTTGCGGATGAGTCGATTCATCAGGCCATTGAGGTGTGCGGCGATTTTTTCCTGACTAAACGGTCGAGTTAAAAAAAACGAAAAAACATTGCTGACCCAACCAATTGTCCAGGTGGCGGCCGAAATTACGCTTCTCCTGTACCCGCTTCAGTGGCTAAGCTCTGGCTTCCCGAATTCCCGCAGAGGTCTCACCATGCCGCAGCAATGGCCAGCCGCCGACATCGCCCGAATGATCCTCGATGGCTTTGACGATTACCGCGAGCATTTTCGCCAGATCACCGATGGCGCCCGGGCCCGTTTCGAGCAGGCTCAGTGGCAGGAGACGCAGTCGGCCTCGGCGGCGCGGATCAATCTGTACGAAGACAAAGTCAGCGAAACCGTAGAGCGCCTGCGCACGGCATTTGATACCGACACGCTGGACGTGAGCTCCTGGCCGCTGGTGAAAAGCGCCTACATCAGCCTGATCGACCTGCGTTTCGACGATGAGCTGTCCGAGACCTGGTACAACTCGATTTTCTGCGGGCTGTTCAGCCATGACCTGATCAGCGACGGCTGCATGTTCATCCACACCACCCGGCCGAGCCTGCGCCGGGCCCGCGCCGCGCAAACCCGTACCTATAAACCCCATGGCCAGTTGTCGGGCATGCTGGCAAGCATCTTTGCCGACTACTGCTTCAGCGAGGAATACGCCGATTTGCCTGGCGACCTGCGCCGCCTTGAGGCGCAACTGCGCGAGAACCTGCCGGACTGGGTATGCAAGGACCCGGAACTGAGCGTCGAACTGTTTTCCTCGGTGCTGTACCGCAACAAAGGCGCGTACCTGGTGGGACGCATCTACACCGCCGATGAACAATGGCCACTGGCGATTCCGCTGCTGCATCGCGAGGGCCATGGTATCCAGATCGATGCGCTGATCACCGACGAGGCGGACGTGTCGATCATCTTCTCGTTCACCCGTTCGTACTTCATGGTCGATGTACCGGTGCCGGCGGAGTTCATCGGCTTCCTCAAGCGCATCTTGCCGGGCAAGCACATTGCCGAGCTGTACACCTCGATCGGTTTCTACAAGCACGGCAAGTCCGAGTTCTATCGGGCGCTGATCAACCACCTGGCCAACACCGACGACCAGTTCATCATGGCCCCGGGCGTGCGCGGCATGGTCATGAGCGTGTTCACCCTGCCGGGCTTCAACACGGTGTTCAAGATCATCAAGGACCGTTTCTCACCGTCGAAAAACGTCGACCGTGCCACGGTGATCGAGAAGTACCGGTTGGTGAAAAGCGTCGACCGCGTCGGGCGCATGGCCGATACCCAGGAGTTCGCCGACTTCCGTTTCCCCCTGAGCAAGTTCGAGCCGGCGTGCCTGGAAGAGCTGCTGGAGGTGGCGCCGTCGACAGTGTCGGTGGATGGTGACACGGTGCTGATCCGTCACTGCTGGACCGAACGACGAATGACCCCGCTGAACCTGTACCTGGAAAACGCTAACGAGGCGCAAGTACGCGAGGCCCTGGAAGATTACGGTCTGGCGATCAAGCAACTGGCGGCGGCCAACATCTTCCCCGGCGACATGCTGCTGAAAAACTTCGGTGTCACCCGTCACGGTCGCGTGGTGTTTTACGACTACGACGAGATCTGTTTCCTCACCGAGGCCAACTTCCGCCATATTCCGGCGCCGCGCACGCCCGAGGACGAAATGGCCTCTGAACCCTGGTACTCGATCGGGCCGCTGGACGTGTTCCCTGAAGAGTTTCCGCCGTTTTTGTTTGCCGATTCGGGGCAGCGCAAGCTGTTCAATCAACTGCATGGCGAGTTGTACAACGCCGATTACTGGAAAAGCCTGCAAGAGGCCATTCGCGCCGGCAAGGTGATCGATGTGTTTCCGTATCGGCGCAAAGGCCTGGATAACGAATGACTGATCTGTAAGCGCGTTGTCGGGTCCAACGCTGTCGCGAGCAAGCTCGCTCCCACATTTGATCGTGGTGCCGCCATTTGTGTGCTCGCTGCGACCTACAGTGGGAGCGAGCTTGCTCGCGATCGGCCGCGCAGCGGTCGTAAAATCTGCGACAATCCCCGCCCTGCGCCACTAGACGACTGAATTGCGTACCTGATGACCGACGAATCGCCCTCCATCGACAAATTGCTGAAAAACCTTGATCACGCCATGCTCGCCGGCCGCCACCGGCTGCGGCGGCAGTTGCTTGAGCTGCGCAAGAAACCCGACGAGGCCAAGCTGGCCCAGTGGGTGACCCGCATGCAGGCGTCCTGTGATCAGGTGCTGGCGCGCAAGGCCAGCCTGCCGGTGATTCGTTACGACGACAGCCTGCCGATCGCCGCCAAGCGTGACGAAATCAAGGAGGCATTGCTCAAGCATCAGGTGCTGATCATTGCCGGCGAAACCGGCTCGGGTAAAACCACCCAGCTGCCGAAGATCTGCCTGGAAATCGGTCGTGGCCAGCATGGCTTGATCGGCCATACCCAACCGCGCCGAATCGCAGCGCGCAGTGTGGCCAGCCGCGTCGCCGAGGAATTGGGCACGCCACTGGGGGCGCTGGTCGGTTATCAGGTGCGGTTCGAGGATCAGAGCGATTCCAATACCCTGATCAAACTGATGACCGACGGCATCCTGCTGGCGGAAACCCAGAACGACCGTTATCTGGAACGCTACGACACGATCATCGTCGACGAAGCCCACGAACGCAGTCTCAACATCGACTTCCTGCTCGGTTACCTGAAAACCCTGCTGCCGCGTCGTCCCGACCTGAAAGTCATCATCACCTCGGCGACCATCGACCTGGAGCGTTTCTCCAAACACTTCGACGATGCGCCGATTGTCGAGGTGTCTGGCCGTACCTTCCCGGTGGACACCTGGTACCGCCCGCTGACCCTGGAGCAAGACGAAGAGGGCAACCGCGTCGAGGATGACTTGACCGTGGATCAGGCGATCCTCGCCACCCTCGATGAAATCGCCGCCTTCGAACGCAGTGAACGCCGCAGTCCTGGCGACGTGCTGGTGTTTTTGCCCGGTGAGCGCGAAATTCGCGATGCCGCCGACATGCTGCGCAAGGCCCAGCTCAAGCACACCGAGATTCTGCCGCTGTACGCACGCCTGTCACCGGCCGAGCAGCAGCGGATTTTCCAGTCGCACCCTGGCCGTCGCGTGGTCCTGGCCACCAACGTTGCGGAAACCTCGCTGACGGTGCCGGGCATTCGCTACGTGATCGACAGCGGCACCGCGCGCATCAGCCGCTACAGCTATCGCGCCAAGGTCCAGCGCCTGCCCATCGAAGCCATTTCCCAGGCCAGCGCCAACCAGCGCAAGGGCCGTTGCGGACGGGTCGAGCCGGGTATCTGCGTGCGCCTGTACAGCGAAGAAGATTTTCTCGGGCGTCCGGAATTTACCGATCCGGAGATCCTGCGGACCAACCTCGCGGCGGTCATTTTGCAGATGCTGCACCTGCGCCTCGGCGAGGTCACCGCGTTTCCGTTTATCGAACCGCCGGATGGCAAGGCCATCAGCGACGGCTACAACCTGCTGCAAGAACTCTCGGCGGTGGACCGCAACAGCCAGCTGACGCCGCTTGGACGGCAACTGGCGCGGCTGCCGGTGGACCCGCGCATGGGTCGCATGTTGCTCGAAGCGGCCAAGCTCGGCAGTTTGCAGGAAGTGCTGATCGTCGCCAGCGCCATGTCGATCCAGGACCCGCGCGAACGTCCACCGGAGCGCCAGCAAGCGGCGGATCAGGCCCACGCGCAATGGAAAGACGCCGACTCGGACTTCGCCGGGCTGGTCAATCTGTGGCGTGGTTTCGAAGAGCAGCGCCAGGCACTGACCGCCAGCCCGCTGCGTAACTGGTGTCGCAAGAATTTCCTGAATTACCTGCGTCTGCGCGAATGGCGGGATTCCCATCGTCAGTTGAGTCTGATCTGCCGCGACATGCAGTTGAGCCTCAACAAAGAGCCGGCGGATTACCCGAAACTGCACAAAGCCGTGCTGGTCGGCCTGCTCAGCCAGATCGGCCAGAAAACCGAAGACGGCGACTACCTGGGCGCCCGTCAGCGGCGTTTCTGGATTCATCCGTCGTCGGGTATCGGCAAGAAGCGCCCGCAATGGTTGATGGCCGCTGAACTGGTGGAAACCACCAAGCTCTATGCGCGCATGGTGGCGAAGATCGATGCCGACTGGATCGAGCCGCTGGCCGGGCACCTGATCAAGAAAAACCACTTCGAACCCCATTGGGAGAAAAAGCGCGGCCAGGTCGTGGCGTTCGAACAGATCACCCTGTTCGGGCTGATCGTGGTCGGTCGCCGGCCGGTGCATTACGGCCCGGTCGACCCGGTGGTGTCCCGTGAACTGTTTATCCGTGAAGCGCTGGTGCGCGGCGAGATTCAGTCCAAGGCCAAGTGCCTGACGGCGAACAAGCAGTTGCTGGAACAGCTCGACGAACTGGAAGCCAAGGCCCGCCGTCGCGATATCCTCGCCGATGAAGAAACCCTGTTCGCGTTCTATGACGCGCGACTGCCGGCGGAGATTCATCAGACCGCGACCTTCGACAGCTGGTACCGCATCAACAGCCAGAAAAACCCGCAGCTGCTGATCATGCGCGAAGAGGACGTGCTGGCCCGCGAGGCCAGTGAAGTCACCGCCCAGCATTATCCGGACACCCTGCACATCGGAGATCTGGAACTGGCGCTGAGTTATCACTTCGAGCCGAACCATCCGCGCGACGGCGTGACCCTGCGTGTGCCGGCGCCGCTGTTGCCGATGCTGCCACCGGAACGCCTGGAGTGGCTGGTGCCGGGTGTGATCGAAGCCAAATGCATTGCCCTGGTGCGTAACCTGCCCAAGGCGTTGCGCAAGAATTTCGTGCCGGTGCCGGACTTCATCAAGGCGGCCTTGCAGCGCATGACCTTCGCCGAGGGCTCTTTGCCTCAGGCGTTGGGCCGCGAGCTGCTGCGCATGACCGGTGCCCGGGTCAGTGATGAAGCCTGGGCCGAGGCGGCGCAGCAGGTCGAAAGCCATTTGCGCATGAACCTGGAAATCGTCGACGCCCAGGGCAAGTTCCTCGGTGAAGGCCGTGATCTGGCCGAGCTCACCGCGCGTTTCGCCGAAGCCAGCCAGGCCGCGTTGGCCGTCCCGCAATCGGCGAAAAGCCAGCAACCGGTCGAGCCGAAGGTGTTTGCCGCGGTCGCGGAGAAAACCCAGCAGAAGATCGCCGGGCTGTCGATGACGGTTTATCCGGCGTTGGTGGAGGAGGCGGGCACGGTCAAGGAAGGGCGTTTCTCGACGCCGGCCGAAGCCGAGTTCCAGCATCGCCGGGCCTTGCAGCGTTTGTTGATGCAGCAACTGGCGGAACCGGCGAAGTTCCTTCGCGGCAAGTTGCCGGGGCTGACTGAACTGGGGTTGATGTACCGCGACATGGGGCGTGTCGACAGCCTGGTGGAAGACATCCTGCTGGCCAGTCTCGACAGCTGCATTCTCGAAGGCGAAGACCCGTTGCCCCGTGACGGCGCCGCGCTGGCGTCGCTGGCCGAGCGCAAGCGTGGGGCCTGGACCGAGCATGCCGAGCGTCTGGCCAGGCTGACCCTGGAAATCCTCAAGCTCTGGCATGGTCTGCAAAAGCGCTTCAAGGGCAAGATCGACCTGGCGCAAGCCGTGGCCCTCAACGACATCAAGCAGCAGCTCAGCCATCTGGTGTATCCGGGGTTTGTCCGGGAAACGCCGATGCAGTGGCTCAAGGAGTTGCCGCGATATCTGAAAGCGGTCGAGCAACGTTTCGAGAAAATCGGCGCTCAGGTGCAGCGGGATCGGGTCTGGAGCGGCGAATTGTCCGGCCTGTGGACGCAATACCAGACCCGCGCCAACAAGCACGCCCAGGAGGGCAAGCGCGATCCGCAACTGGAGCTGTATCGCTGGTGGCTGGAGGAATACCGGGTTTCGCTGTTCGCCCAGCAGTTGGGAACCAAGGTGCCGATTTCCGACAAACGCTTGAGCAAGCAGTGGAGCCAGGTCGAGCCATAGAACCGAATACCTGTGGGAGCGGGCTTGCCCGCGAAAGCGGCTTGTCAGTGGCGATGATGTTGCCTGTGCCGCCGTCTTCGCGGGCAAGCCCGCTCCCACAGGTCAAGTGTTGTGTCAGTGGTTCCTGATCCAGCAAAAAGGGGCCAAAACCCAAGGTTTATGGCAAACTTCGCGCCTATAAACGCCGGCCCCGCGGTTTTGAGCCTTTAAGGTTCGGGCGGTACGGAATAAAGCGATGCCAGGTTTGCTTCCTGTGACTGGAACAATCCCTTTGTGTGTTGGTACGACGGTGCCAATACTTTCTGCCTGAACAGATAGAGACACGACCATGCATAACGTCGTCATCAGCGGCACCGGCCTGTACACACCGGCCAACAGCATCTCCAACGAAGAGCTGGTGCAGTCTTTCAATACCTATGTGGCGCAATTCAACGCCGACAACGCTGACGCCATCGCGCGTGGTGAAGTCGAAGCATTGACCGAGTCCAGTGCCGCGTTTATCGAAAAAGCCTCAGGCATCAAGAGCCGCTTTGTCATGGACAAGGAGGGTATCCTCGATCCACAGCGTATGGCGCCACGCCTGCCGGAGCGCTCGAATGACGAATGGTCGGTGCTGTGCCAGATGGCCATCGGCGCTGCCGAACAAGCGTTGCAACGTGCCGGTAAAACAGCGGCGGACATCGACGGCGTGATCGTCGCCTGCTCCAACCTGCAGCGCGCTTACCCGGCGATTGCCATCGAAGTTCAGGAAGCGCTGGGCATCCAGGGCTTCGGTTTCGACATGAACGTGGCGTGTTCTTCCGCCACGTTCGGCATCCAGACCGCCGCCAACAGCATTCAGGTGGGCCAGGCCCGGGCGATCCTGATGGTCAACCCGGAAGTCTGCACCGGTCACCTCAATTTCCGCGACCGCGACAGTCACTTCATTTTCGGCGATGCCGCGACCGCCGTGATCATCGAACGTGCCGACCTGGCCACTTCTCCCTACCAGTTCGACATTGTCAGCACCAAGCTGCTGACCAAGTTCTCCAACAACATCCGCAACAACTTCGGCTTCCTCAACCGCGCTGCGGAAGAGGGCATCGGTGCCAGGGACAAACTGTTCGTCCAGGAAGGCCGCAAGGTATTCCGCGACGTTTGCCCGATGGTGGCCGAACTGGTTGCGGCTCACCTGGAAGAGAACAAGCTGAACGTCAGCGACGTGAAGCGCTTCTGGCTGCACCAGGCCAACCTGAGCATGAACCACTTGATCGTCAAGAAATTGCTCGGTCGTGATGCGACCGAACAGGAAGCGCCGGTGATTCTCGACACTTACGCCAACACCAGCTCCGCAGGTTCCGTGATTGCATTCCACAAGAACCAGGACGATCTGCCCGCCGGTTCATTGGCCGTGCTCAGCTCGTTCGGCGCCGGTTACTCGATCGGCAGCGTGATTCTGCGCAAGCGCTGAGTTAGCGGCCCAGCCGAAAACCTGTGGGAGCTAGCCTGGCGGCGATAGCTCCCACTTTTGTTTCGGATAGAACTTCAGGTCGCGACGTTCAGGTATTTGCCCACGCTCGCCACCTTGTCGAGCGAATACTGCTTGCTCAGGTTGGCAATCATTTTGTTCAGCGCCTCGCTGGTGGTCGATTGAGCCGTGGTGCTGTCGCTGGTTTGCTCGCGGCCGGCTTGCAGGACGGCCTTGAGTTCATCGCTGCTGACGCCGCCACTGCTGTCGCTGTCCAACGCCTTGAGCAAGGCGGCGCTGGTGTCACTGCTGGTCGATGAATGACCGGCCTGTAATGCACTGGTGAGTTCGCTGCCGCTGACGCTGCCATCGCTGTCGGCGTCGAGGCTGCTGAACAGTTCATCACTGGACGCTTGCTGTGGCGGCTGTGGAGTCAGGCTGGCAGCCAATTCGTCCTTGCTGACGGTGCCGTCCTGATTCTTGTCCAGGGCCGAGAAAATCTGGCTGCTGTCGGCGCTGCTGCCCGCGCTGTTCAGGCCGTTGCTCAGTTCGTCGCTACTGATGGTGCCGTTGCCGTCGGCATCCAGGGCACTGATCACGGCATCGGCCAGTTCTGTGTTCGGCGCCTGATCCGTCGACTTATCCGGTGGTGGTGGAGGGGCCATGGCGGCCATCTCTTCGCTGCTCAGACTGCCACTGTTGTCGCTGTCCAGATTGGAAAAATTCTTGCTCAGGCTGACCAGCAGGCCGTCATTGCTTTTCTGCGACAGCGCACTCTTGAGCTCATCCTGACCCACCGAGCCGTCAGTGTTGGTGTCGAGTTTGGCGAGCAGTTCTTTCTGGAACTGTTGCGAACGGGCGTTGCTGGTGGTGGTACTGCTGGTACCGGTGTAGCTCGTGTAATTGCTGACGCTACCAATCATTGGACTCACTCCCTGGAATGGAAAACCGGTGGGTGTACCGGTTTATGCAGACTCAAGGGGCAAGTTGTCGTGGGTATGTGGGGTTTGTAGCGGTCAGTACACATGCACAAGCATCAGGCCAACACTGAACTCTGAAGGTGGATCACTGAACCCAGTGGGAGCCGCTCGAATCTTCAAGTCCGCGGCAGGCGAATGACCGCGGTCAGGCCGCCGCCCGGGGTCTCCTCCAGGCTAAGCTGCCCTCCCATCCGTTCCGCGGCCTCGCGGGCGATGGTCATGCCCAGGCCCACGCCGCCGGAATTGCGATTGCGCGAACCTTCCAGGCGAAAGAACGGTTCGAACACCGCTTCGCGTTTCTCCGCTGCGATTCCCGGCCCATGGTCGATGACCCGGATGATCAACTGTTCACGGTGGTCCTCGAGGCTGATCAGCGCTTGCCCGGCGTAACGCAGGGCGTTGTCCATCAGGTTGTTGATGCATGAGCGCAAGGCCATCGGCTGCACCTGCAGCGGCGCGCAATGACCGCTGGCCTGGACGTCGGCGCCCTGGTCCTGGGCGTTTTCGCTCAGGGACTCAATCAGCGCCTGCACGTCCATCCATTGCGGTGCTTCGCTGGTGCGTTGTTCATGCAGGTAGGTGAGGGTGGCGTCGAGCATGCTGATCATGTCGTCCAGGTCCTGACGCATCTGGCCTTGCAACTTATCGTCGTCGATCTGTTCCAGTCGCAGCTTGAGCCGTGACAGCGGGGTGCGCAGGTCGTGGGATACCGCGCCGAGCATGCGCGAGCGCTGTTTCATTTGCTCAATGATGCGCCGCTGCATTTTGTTGAAGGTCTGTGCCGCCTGGCGCGCTTCCAGGGGGCCGGACTCTTCCAGCGGCGGGCTGTCGAGGTTCTCGCTCAAGCGTTCGGCCGCGTCACTGAGGCGCTGGATGGGGCGGCTCAACAATTTGGCGCCATACCAGGCGGCAACGATCAGCGAGATCAACTGAAAGGTCAGCGGCACCAACGGCCCGCCGAACCACGGCCGCGGTGGTCGTTTTTCGAAACGCGGGTCTGGTGCCGGACGTTGTCCGCCGAAATCTTCGGAAAAGGCCGGCGGCGGTGGGGGCGGCGGCGGACTGTAGTAGTGAAACCAGGCAAAAGCCAGCAGGTGCGCCAGGATGATCGCCACCAACAGCACGCCGAACAGGCGGCCGAATAGCGTATCGAAGCGCCCGCGCATCAGCCGATGTCTCTGGCGTCGAACAGATAACCCTCGCCGCGCACGGTCTTGATCAGTTGCGGCGCTTTGGGATCGTCGCCCAGTTTTTGCCGCAGTCGCGACACCAGCAGGTCAATACTGCGATCGAAGGCTTCGATCGAACGGCCGCGAGCGGCGTCCAGCAGCTGTTCACGGCTCAGGACCCGGCGCGGGCGTTCGATGAACACCCACAACAGGCGGAACTCGGCGTTGGACAGCGGAACGACCAAGCCATCGGCCGCGATCAATTGGCGCAGCACGCTGTTCAAGCGCCAGTTGTCGAAACGGATATTGGCCCGTTGTTCGGTGCGGTCGTCACGCACCCGGCGCAGGATGGTCTGGATGCGCGCCACCAGTTCCCGGGGTTCGAACGGTTTGGCCATGTAGTCGTCGGCACCCAGTTCCAGGCCGATGATCCGGTCGGTGGGTTCGCAGCGGGCGGTGAGCATCAGAATCGGGATGTCTGACTCGGCACGTAGCCAGCGGCACAGCGACAGACCGTCTTCGCCGGGCAGCATCAGGTCGAGCACCACCACATCAAAATGTTCCGCTTGCATCGCCAGGCGCATGGCGGCGCCATCGGTGACGCCGCTGGCATGGATGTTGAACCGGGCCAGGTAATCGATCATCAGTTCGCGGATCGGGACGTCATCGTCGACGATCAGGGCGCGAATGCTCCAGCGTTTGTCGTCGCCGGGCGCTTTTTGATCGTCGTTCAAGGGGGCTTGGGTGCTGTGCATGCGTGCGATTATCTGCCGTGTAGGCTGCCAACCACAAAGATAGGCGGCGAGGTTGTGGCTCCAGCATAGGCGTCCGGCCCGGGGGCGGGAAGTGCTGTAAGGACGTGTTGCGGCTGCCGAGGGTAGCGGGCAAGGGTGTTGTGGACGTGTCGTGTATGTACCGGGCTCGACACAATTGGGCCAGCGGCTAGGATTGCGTGAGCGTTCTCGACGATTTACCGATCATCGGGTCCCGCAGTGGCGCTGCTTCCGCTACAATGCGCGCCGATTTCGACTTGCCTGAGAGCCCACTCATGTCCGCCTGCCAGACTCCTATCATCGTCGCCCTGGATTTCCCTACCCGTGACGCCGCACTGAAGCTGGCCGATCAGTTGGACCCGAAACTGTGCCGGGTCAAAGTCGGTAAAGAGCTGTTCACCAGCTGTGCATCGGAAATCGTCGGCACCCTGCGCGACAAGGGTTTCGACGTGTTCCTGGACCTCAAGTTCCACGATATTCCCAACACCACCGCCATGGCCGTCAAGGCCGCTGCGGAGATGGGCGTGTGGATGGTCAACGTGCATTGCTCCGGTGGCCTGCGCATGATGGCGGCCTGCCGTGAAGTGCTGGACAAGCGCAGTGGCCCGCAACCGCTGTTGATCGGCGTGACCGTGCTGACCAGCATGGAACGTGAGGATCTGGCGGGTATCGGCCTGGATATCGAGCCGCAGGAGCAGGTCCTGCGCCTGGCCGCGCTGGCGGAAAAAGCCGGGATGGACGGTCTGGTGTGCTCGGCGCTGGAGGCCCAAGCCCTGAAGTCGGCACATCCGTCGTTGAAGCTGGTGACACCGGGCATTCGCCCGGCGGGCAGTTCCCAGGACGATCAGCGCCGCATCCTGACCCCGCGCCAGGCATTGGATGCCGGTTCCGACTACCTGGTGATCGGCCGTCCGATCAGCCAGGCGGCTGATCCGGCGAAGGCGTTGGCTTCGGTTGTGGCCGAACTCGCCTAATACCGCTGAAGCTGTGGGAGCGAGCAAGCTCGCTCCCACCGTTGTTTTGAGCTCATTTCAAGCGCTGGGTTAAACCTTCAGCACCAATTTCCCGAAATTCTCCCCGCTGAACAACTTCATCAGCGTCTCCGGGAACGTTTCCAGTCCTTCGACGATGTCTTCCTTGCTCTTGAGCTGCCCCTTGGCCATCCAGCCGGCCATTTCCTGTCCGGCGGCGGCGAACTGTGCGGCGTAGTCCATCACCACAAAGCCTTCCATGCGCGCGCGATTGACCAGCAGCGACAGGTAGTTCGCCGGGCCTTTGACCGCTTCCTTGTTGTTGTACTGGCTGATGGCGCCGCAGATCACCACCCGCGCCTTCAGGTTCAAGCGGCTCAGCACCGCGTCGAGAATGTCGCCACCGACGTTATCGAAATACACGTCGACGCCTTTCGGGCATTCGCGTTTGAGCCCGGCGATGACGTCTTCGTTCTTGTAGTCGATAGCGCCGTCGAATCCCAGTTCATCGATCAGGAACTGGCATTTATCCGCACCGCCGGCGATGCCGACCACCCGGCAACCTTTGATCTTGGCGATTTGCCCGGCAATGCTGCCCACCGCGCCAGCCGCGCCTGACAACACCACGGTGTCACCGGCCTTCGGGGCGCCGACGTCGAGCAGGGCGAAGTAAGCGGTCATGCCGGTCATGCCCAGGGCGGACAGGTAACGCGGCAGCGGTGCCAGTTTCGGATCGACCTTGTAGAAACCGCGCGGTTCGCCGAGGAAGTAATCCTGCACACCCAGCGCACCGTTGACGTAGTCCCCAACCGCAAATCCGGGATTGTTCGAGGCGATGACCTTGCCCACGCCCAGGGCGCGCATGACTTCACCCAGGCCCACCGGCGGGATGTAGGACTTGCCTTCGTTCATCCAGCCACGCATGGCCGGGTCGAGGGACAGGTATTCGTTTTTGACCAGGATCTGACCCGCAGCCGGCTCGCCGACCGGTACTTCCTGATAGGTGAACGTCTCGCGGGTTGCCGCGCCTACGGGGCGTTTGGCGAGCAGGAACTGGCGATTGGTCTGGGTAGTCATGACAGGCACTCAAGATGAATGAAGCCTTGTTGATAGCCCCACATGACCATTGCCGCAAGTTCGGCTGATGCGGCGAATGCAGGCCGATCCAGTGCAGTGATAGTTGGTACGGCAGTTCCATCACTGCAACTCATGGTCTGGCAACCGGCCTCTTGATAGTGCTGCCGTGCCCGGGGCCGCTATGGCTAGACTGGGCAAACACGATCTCCCGCACATCTCTCTCTTCGAGGACATAACAATGAGCATGACCTTTTCCGGCAAGGTCGCCGTCGTCACGGGCGCGGCCAATGGTATCGGCCGCGCGACCGCCCAGGCATTCGCCGCCGAAGGCTTGAAGGTGGTGGTGGCCGATATGGACACGGCGGGGGGCGAGGGCACCGTGGCGCTCATTCGTACGGCGGGCGGCGAAGCGACGTTCGTGCGCTGCAACGTCACCGTGGAAAGCGATGTGAAAAACCTGATGGATGAGGTCGTGAATACCTACGGCCGTCTCGACTATGCCTTCAACAATGCCGGTATCGAGATCGAGAAGGGCAAACTGGCAGAAGGCACGATCGACGAGTTCGACGCGATCATGGGCGTCAATGTCAAAGGCGTCTGGCTGTGCATGAAATACCAGTTGCCGTTGCTGCTGGCCCAGGGGGGCGGTGCGATCGTCAACACTGCCTCGGTGGCGGGCCTCGGGGCGGCGCCTAAGATGAGCATCTACGCGGCATCGAAACACGCGGTGATCGGCCTGACCAAATCGGCGGCCATTGAATACGCCAAGAAAAAGATCCGGGTCAACGCGGTGTGCCCGGCGGTGATCGACACCGACATGTTCCGTCGCGCTTATGAGGCCGATCCAAAGAAAGGCGAGTTCGCCAATGCCATGCACCCGGTCGGTCGCATTGGCAAGGTCGAGGAAATCGCCAGTGCGGTGTTGTACCTGTGCAGCGACGGCGCGGCGTTCACCACCGGGCACTCGTTGGCCGTGGATGGCGGCGTCACGGCTTTTTAAGGCCGGATTTTTTTCAACACACCACTCCGAACCGGTGGAAGCGAGCCTGCTCGCGACCAGGAAGTGTCAGTCGACATTTGTGCTGCCTGGCGCATCCTGATTGCGAGCGAGTTTGCCCACCGGTTTTTCATTGGCCTCAGGTTCCGCCAAAGGCCGGGCGATATGTTTCAAATCGTTAGAACCGAGGATTTTGGCGGCGTTGTCGCACATTCCATCGCGCGCTCCTGTGATTAACTGCTCCTGCAAAACGAACAGGAGTTTGCTTGCTCATGGAGTTGAGAATCGATCGACAGGCTTTGGTGCCGATTGTGCAGCAAATTGTCGATGCGCTGACCTGTTGGCTGCGTTGTAACGGTGTGCCGCCGGGTATACGTTTGCCTTCGGTGCGGCAAATCGCGCGAATCAATCTGCTCAGTCAATCAAGTGTCATGGAGGCCTGTGAACGTCTGGTGGCGCAAGGTGTACTGGTATCGCGTCATGGCAGCGTTTTTTTCGTCGCCGCTGCGCAGTCGGCCGGTCAGGGGCAGCAGGACACATCGCGGTTCGAAGGGACACAAATCAATCAAGGCTCGTTATTGAGCGCGTTGAAACTGGGTTGCGGTGGACTGCCCGAAAGCTGGCGCGAGACGGACGACCTGAGTTACGCAATCCGCGAGGTCAGTCGTACCGACATGGCCGGGTTGTTCAACTACAGCACGCCGCTGGGCTTGCCATTCCTGCGCCAACAGATCCTCAAGCGCCTGAACAAACTGGATATCAAGGTGGACGACAGTCGAATCCTGACCACCGCGGGTGCCAGTCAGGGCTTGGACCTGATCGTGCGAACCTTCTTCAAGCCGGGCGATTGTGCAGTGGTGGAAAGTCCCGGTTATCCCTTGCTGTTCGATTTGCTCAGGCTGCACGGGGTGAACTTGCTCGAAATGCCGCGAACCCCCTGTGGTCCGGACGCCACAGTGCTGGAGACGCTGTTGCTCAAGCATCAGCCGCGTGGAGTGTTCATCAATAGTTTCTGCCACAACCCGACGGGCAGCAGCCTGGCGCCAAAAGTGGCGCTGCAAGTGCTGCAGTTGGCGAACAAGCATGGCGTGCTGGTCATCGAGGATGATGTCTATGCGGACCTGCACTGTGGCCCCGGTGTTCGGCTGGCTGCGCTGGATGACGGTGTGATCTACGTCGGCAGTTACTCCAAGACCCTCAGCAGTTCTCTGCGGGTCGGCTTTGTGGTGGCGGGTGCCGAGGCGATTGCGCGACTGGCGCAGGTCAAGATGATCAGCAGCATGGGAGCGTCGCTGTTTGGTGAATCGGTGCTGGCCTGTCTGTTGGCCAACGGCGCATACCGTAAATTGGTGCAACGCCAGCGCCAGCGCTTGAATGGTGTCGGGCTGGCGGCGTTACAGTTGCTCGAAGACGCTGACTGGGAGGTGTTCGGCAAGCCCGTCGGTGGCCTGTTCATCTGGGCGCGATCACGGATGTCCGACTACGCTCATGTGCGGACCCAGGCGCAGCGCTTTGGTGTCTTGCTCTCATCGAAGACGGCCTTCAGCCCCAGCGGTGCGGCCAATGACTGGCAACGCATCAATGTGGCCTTTGCCTGTGATCCGCAAGCCCGCGCTTTTTTTCAGTCCACCGCTCCGGATCGACCTCAAGCGTTCTGAAAACGACGTGGGCGTAGCTTTTTGCCATTATTCCGACGCCAGAGACTTGTGTTGCTACAGGCCCGTTGCGAATCTGCGTCTATTGATTCTGGCAGGGGACTAAGTGCAATGATTTCGGCCGTGCAAGGACGTTTTGCCAACCTCGGGATGGCAAAAAAACTGGGTATCGGGTTTGTGCTGGTGCTGTTGTTGACCGCCCTGGTTGCGGGTATCGGCGTCTGGTCCCTGCAAACCATTAGTCATCGTTTCGACGGGCTCAAGCAAATGTCATTGCTCAACAGCGGTTTGTTGAAGGTGCGACTGCTGGAGCAGGAATACGCCTTGCGCGGTAATCCGAAAACCGCCGATGCCTTGCACGAAGGGGTCGATGGGCTGATCGCCCTGGCCACCCAGCTCAAGGCGCAGTCGGCGGCCAATGTGCCGGTCATGACGGACGTCGAGCAGTCCCTGGGGGCTTACCGCAAGGCTTTCGACGAGTTCGTTTCGCTCAGTCAGGCCAAGGACCTGGCGCTGGAAATGGCCAGTTGGTCGGTGTCCAGCGTGGCCAACAATCTTGATGTGCTGCAGTCCGGTCTCGCCGATGACGGCGCCTATACCTTGAAGGACTCCGAAGGCAAGGACGGTGCGCAGTTCATCGAACAAGCCAATCAAGTCAGCCAGGTGTCGCGCTTGATGCTGCAAGCCATGAATGAAGCCCGTGTGCGTCTGGACCAGAGCCGCAAGGGTGACGACAGCGCGGGGCAGGGCAAGATCGAACAGGCCAGTCAAGCACTGACCCAGGCCGAGCAGCTTAAAACCACGGTCAAGGATGACGGCTACCGTACCGTGCTCAATGAAGTGACCGGTCACATCGCCAGTTTCAGTGACAAGCTCGCTGAGTACACCGGACTGCTGGAGCAGGAAAAGACCGTCTACCAGCAGCTGCATCAACGGGCTGACCAAGTGGTGGAGCGAGTGGACCAGGCCTATGCGGCCGAAGATCGGTCCATGCAGACCGAACTGAAAAAGAACTCGCTGCTGATCATCGGTTCCTCGGCACTGGCGTTGCTGGTCGGGCTGGTGGCGGCCTGGGTGATTACCCGCTTGATCGTGGGCCCGCTGCGCAGTGTGATTCGTGTGGCGCAGCAGATCGCCTCGGGGGATTTGAGCGCCACGGTCGAGGTGACTCGCCGCGACGAGATCGGTCAATTGATGCAGGCCATGCAGCAGATGGGGGCAGGGCTGAGCCATATCGTCAGCGGCTTGCAGGCCGGGATCGAGCAACTGGCAACGTCAGCGCAATCACTGTCCGCCGTGACTGAGCAGACCAACCTCGAAGTCAGCAGCCAAAAGGAAGAAACCGAGCAGGTCGCCACGGCCATGAATCAGATGACCGCTACCGTGCACGACGTCGCACGCAACGCGGAGGAGGCTGCGCAAGCCGCGCAAACGGCGGACGGCAAGGTTGAAAGTGGGCAACAGGTGGTGCGCCAGAGCATGGCGCGGATCGAGCAATTGGCGGACTCGGCCACCTCGGCCAGTTCCAGCATCGAAAGCCTGAGTGCGGAAATCCAGAACATCGGCACTGTGCTCAGTGTCATCAAGAGTGTGGCCGAGCAGACCAACCTGCTGGCGCTCAACGCTGCCATCGAGGCGGCGCGAGCCGGGGAGCAGGGCAGGGGGTTTGCGGTGGTGGCCGATGAAGTGCGGGCGCTGGCCAAGCGCACCCAACAATCGACCGAAGAGATAGAACGGCTGGTCAGCGCTTTACGCACGGCAGCACAGGCATCGGTGCAACAGATTCAGAGCAGTGGCGAGCTGGTGAAGCTGGCGGTGAGCGATGCGCTGCAGACCGAGAGTGCGCTCGGCAGCATTGCCACGGCGGTGTCCTTGATTCAGCAGATGAACCAGCAGATCGCCGCCGCTGCCGAGGAGCAGAGTTCCGTGGCCGAGGAGATCAACCGCAGTGTCACGAGTATTCGTGCCAGTGCGGATCAGTCTTCGTTGGCGATGCAGGGGAATGCGGCGTCCAGTATCGAGCTGGCGCAGCTGGGGGTTGAGCTGAAGGGGATGGTGGGGCATTTCAGGCTCTGAGGGTGGCCTGACCAACTCCCAGCGGTCACGTCTGCGCGGGGTTGCGCTGTACTGTTTGGCGGGTATACGCGTTTTCCTGTAGGCGCTGGCTTGTCGGGTCGCCGCATCGCCGCGATGGTCGTTAACGATTACGCGTATGAACAGGTTAAGCGCGGCGCACTTGATGTCATCGCTGGCAAGCCAGCTCCGGTATTGCGTCCTGCATGTTCCCCAAGATTGCGAACCAAAAAAAAGCCACCTGTCACGGTGGCTTTTTTGCGATTGCTCGGTGATCAGTCGTAAATCACTTTTTTCTTCCAGTCCGCATCCGCCTCGACGTCTTTGAGGCCTTCGGTCAATTGGTTCACTTCGCCTTCTACCGGCGCGATGCGGTCCATGACCTGGTCGTTGGCGCGGGCCAGGAGTTTTTCCAGGTATTCCAGTTGTTCGGCATAGACCTGTGGTTCCTGCTGTTTGCGCAGGTATTGCACGCCGCGTTCGAATGCCAGGCGCGCTTGGCCAGGCTGGTTCTGTTGCAGGGAGTGCTGACCGAGGTTGTTGAAGAATTCAATGTGCAGCAACACCAGAATGTGGCGCACCTCGCGGATCCAGCGCTTGGCCTCAGTGGGCGGCAGGAAGCCATCCTGCGTCGCGCGGGTGATCTGGCCGTGCAGGGCTTCGAGCAGGAAACGCACGTCCTTGGCCTTGGCTTCGGTCAGGATCGGTGCCGGCGGGTTGTTGACGGGTATCCCTTCGCCCAAGGCCATCAGTACCTCCAGCTCGGCAATCCGTACCTTGAGATTGGAACTGGTTTTTTCCAGATTCAGCAGGCGCTGGCAGACGTTCATTTCCAGGCGAGTCAACAGCAGCTTGAGCGCCGGTGTCATAAACTGGCCGGGGAAGGTCTCGGTGATCTCGCCGCAACGACGCAGGCGATCATTGAGTTCAATCTTGGTACGGGCCCTTTCCACCTTGTTGTTTTCCACCACATGGTTGATGTAGCCAATGGCGATCAATAGTGCGATCCCTGCTACTACGAACAGGGTGATCATGAGTGGTGTCACCGGTAAGACCTCTTAATAGGGTTCGCGTCCGAGTTTAGTGGCTTGGCATTTAAGCGCCTAGGGCCGCTCGACGAGTTGGATCGGCGTGGCTCAACCTGTATCGGTCTGACCCTGCTTATATGAATACTGGCACCTCCTGAGCAAATTGCCATCATTCATGCCGTTGACTATAACGTCTTGGCGAGTGTCAGAATATAGGCGCCAAACACCGGGCGGCGGAAAATCCGGATTGGTGCCGAAAAGCAGGGCGAAGTCATTGATTTAAATAAATTTATATCAGGGGGTTGACGACCTTCCAATCCATCCATAGAATGCGCGCCACTTGCAGCGTAAAGCACACAGCGAAACGAAGCAGGGAGTGAATGTTGTAGCGTGTCCCCTTCGTCTAGTGGCCTAGGACACCGCCCTTTCACGGCGGTAACAGGGGTTCGAGTCCCCTAGGGGACGCCAATGCGGGAATAGCTCAGTTGGTAGAGCACGACCTTGCCAAGGTCGGGGTCGCGAGTTCGAGTCTCGTTTCCCGCTCCAATTTTAAACAGCGTTGCTTTCGGGCAGGGCTGAGTGAAACCAGAACCAAGTCTTCGGATGCGGGTCTGGGCACCGAAACACACACCATGTGTTCCGGGTAGCGTGTCCCCTTCGTCTAGTGGCCTAGGACACCGCCCTTTCACGGCGGTAACAGGGGTTCGAGTCCCCTAGGGGACGCCATTTGCGGGAATAGCTCAGTTGGTAGAGCACGACCTTGCCAAGGTCGGGGTCGCGAGTTCGAGTCTCGTTTCCCGCTCCATATTTAACGAAAACGCCGCTCATTGAGCGGCGTTTTTGTGTGTGCGTGATTTATCTGCGAGATAGAAAAAAGGCCCGCCAGTCTGACTGAGCGGGCCTTTTGCGTGGTCGGGATTTTACATCGACAGAATCAGCCTGCCGGCAAACAGGATCAGGACCACCCCCATGGTGCGTTCAAACCAGTGTCCCATGCGCATGAACAACAATCGCACCCGTGCACTGGAAAAGAACAGTGCAACGATGACAAACCACAATGCGTTTACGAAACACATCCAGACTCCGTACAGCGCCTGAATCTTCAGTGGGGTCGTGGCGCTGATGAGGGTGGTAAAAATCGCCAGGAAAAACAGAGTGGCTTTGGGGTTTGAGGCGTTGGTCAGAAAACCGGTGGTGAAGGCTTTCAGCATCGTTTGCTCGACGAACGGTTCGTTGGCGTCGTTACTGCCCTCCGCCACGGTTTTCGGTTTGCTGCGCAACAGGCTGACACCGAGGTAGAGAATGTAGGCGCCGCCCACGACCTTGGCCACCGTCAACAGCCAGGGAGTGGTGTGCATCAGCGCGCCGACGCCCAACAAGGTGTACAGCACGTGTACTGAAATTCCCGCGCCGATCCCCAGTGCTGTGCAAATCCCGATCATCCGGCCGAAACGCACACTCTGGCGAATCGTCACGGCGAAGTCAGGGCCGGGAGCGACCACCGCCAGAAAGTGGATCATCGCCAGCGCCAGAAACTCGCTCAGGTAGTTCGAATACATTTCAACTCCAAAAGGTCAGGGGGGAAGCATTGCCGCGGTAGCCGACAAAGAATGAAAGGCTCAAACGCGGATCCGCCACGCCCGGTGTTACTGAATGCATGCGTCGTGAGTTGAACATGATGAAATCCCCAGGCTCGGGGCGAATTTCCAGGGTTGGCGTGCCCAGAAGAGCAGGGTCGATGCCATAGCTGTCGCCGCGCATTTCGTCGAACCGTTCCGGGGAAACATCGTGGTTCCATATCTGCAGCGCGCCACCCGCAGTGGGCATGCTCAGGTAAATATTGCAGGCGAACTGCGCTGCCAGGCTTCTGGCCTGAAAGCTGTCGGGGGCGTCCTTGGCGAAAATGTCGTGGTGGGCCAGAAAGCACACGTCTGGTTTCACCACCCGCGACAGGCCAACGTACATCTTGCGGCCGTAGAGGCTTTCCAGGTGTGCGCCGGCCGGCCATGATTCATCGAGCATGCAACGCAGCGTGTCGACCGGGCAGGCATAGGGCGCGCAACGGTTGCGTAACTCTGCGATGTTGCGGGTGGCCCGCTCAAAGTAATCCTCGATCAACTGCGGCCGGTTTTCCGCTTCATAGAACGCCATGCCGATGCGTCCGATGCTCGGTGCGTTGATATAGCCTTCAAAGCCTGGTGCGAGAATCTTTTCACCGATCTGGATGGCCAGCGGCCGGGGTATCCAGCCTTTGACGCGGATGGCGAGGACTTCTTCGTTGGCCAGTTTTTTTATGCACGCCTCATCGAGACGCTCGACGTCAAGCATCATGTCTTAGGTCCATCTATCAGAGAATCAACGAGGCCTGCGAATACAGGCGCCCCGGCGTCAGTCCACGTGGTAGTGAACCGACAGAATCCCTTTCTTCTGTGAAAGGGATGCGATTGTGACTGTGCCCAGATCCTTCAGGCTGCGTACGTGGGTGCCGCCGCAGCCATAGGCGGGCAGTTCACCGAAACCGATCTCCCGGGCGCCTTCGCGTAGCGATGTCAGGCGCGGCAGATCGCGGGCGATCCATTGTTCGATGCCGTGCTGAACCGTGGGGGCATCAACGTCTTTTGCCGACTCTGCGGGTTTGAACTGCACACGTCCTTCGCCTGGCCAATGATGGGCCTTGGTCGGCATCCAGCCCATGGCCTGAACAAAGTGGCCGATCAGGTGGCCGGCGGTATGCATTCGCGTATTGAACTGACGACGTTGCTCGTCCACCTGGATCGGAGCCATGCCAGGTGTAATCGGTTGGTCGACAAAGTGAATGATCCGGTCGGGATCCTGAACCACGCGCAGTACCTGGCTTTCGCCTATCCATCCGGTGTCGCAGGGCTGCCCGCCACCCTGAGGGTGAAACAGCGTTGCGCGCAGCACCACGGCGAATTCGTTCTCGTGGGGCGTGCATTCCAGGACTTCCACATTGGCCTTGAGGTCATCCCTATGGAAAAAAAGGCGAAGCGTCATATTCAATGCTCGTATAAATGTTTCCACTTTTTATTATATGAAGCCTCGAATTGCGTGATAATCCGTTCAAATATCAAAGGACTGTTGCGTTTTGAGCATAAATCTTCCGCTGCCGTTGCTCGGTGAAATGGCGATTTTCGTCAAGGTCGTCGAGACCGGCAGCTTCTCCGAGGCGGCCCGGCAATTGGGCACTTCACCTTCGGCGGTGAGCCGTAGCATTTCGCGCCTGGAGAAGGCGCTGGCCACTCGCTTGCTACAACGCACCACGCGCAAATTGCGTTTGAGTGACGGTGGCGAAGAGGTGTTCAAGCGTTGCCGGGAGATGGTCAATGCCGCTCGTTCAGTGATGGAAATCAGTGGTCAGTTTACGGATGAGCCTGAGGGCGTGGTGCGTCTCAGTGTGCCGAAAGCGGTGGGCCGTATCGTGATTCACCCGCATATACCGGAGTTTCTGCGCCGCTATCCCAAAGTGGATGTTGAGTTGTTGCTTGAGGATCGTCAGGTGGATTTGATCGACGATCACGTCGACCTGGCGATTCGCATCACCGATCGGCCCCCTGCGGGTCTGGTGGGGCGGCAGTTACTGACGATTGACCATTTGCTTTGCGCGACGCCGCAGTATCTGGCTGAACACGGAACGCCAACTCATCCCCATGATTTGCTCAACCACAGCTGCATCTACCTGGGTGAAACCCCGAGCGATGCGCGCTGGAAGTTCAAGAAAGGCAGCAAATCAGTCACCGTGGGTGTGCGCGGGCGATACGCCGCCAACCACACGGGTGTCCGTTTTGGCGCCGTTTTGCAGCACATCGGTATTGGCAGCCTGCCGTACTTTACGGCGCGCCGTGCCTTGGAGAAGGGCTTGATGGTGCAAGTGTTGCCAGACTGGACCTTCCTGGCGTCCTACCACGGCGGCGCCTGGTTGCTGCATTCGCCCACTCGCTACCTGCCTCCCAAGCTACGGGTGTTGATCGATTACCTGGTGGAGTGCATGGAGAAAGAGCCGACGTTGGGCAAACCCGGTAAGCCGGGCAAGCTGACTACGGCGGTTTCGGAGTATGAATTGCCTGAGAGTGACGGCTTGTTTTAACGCATTAAAAAGGCCCGCATGGTTGAACAGGCGGGCCTTTGTATGGCTGATCGCGGATCAGTGCTTGCTGTCTTCATTCGACAACGCCAGCAGCTGTTTTTCCTGGTTCCAGTCGAAAGGTTCGTCGTTCTGTTCGGCTTCGAAACGACGTTCTTCCAGGGCCTGGTACAGGTCGATTTCATCGTCGGGCATGTAATGCAGGCAATCGCCGGCGAAGTACCACAGCAAGTCGCGCGGGACCAGGTGGGCGATTTGCGGGTAGCGCGTGATCACCTGACAGAGAATGTCCTGGCCCAGGTATTGGCTTTCGATCGGGTCGACCGGCAGCAACGCACGCAATTCGTCGAAGCGCTCCAGGAACAAGGCATGGCTTTCTTCGGGAACCTGGTCGGCCTCACCTACGGCGACCAGGATGCTGCGCAAGTGGTCGAGCAAAACGAGATGATCGGCAACGATGTTGGACACGAGATAAGTCCTCAAGAGCAAAACGGGCGCGGGAGTATAAAGCCCCTGCGCCCTTTTTTCACTGGGTAGAGAGGGGTTGCGGGATCAGCGGACCTTCCCTGCGGCCAGCGCCAGCTCGTCCTTGTCGAAATCATCGACATCAATCACCTTGCGTCGCGCCGCTTCGGCTTCACGCAGGGTGTGAGCCTCCACGGGTTGCAACACGCCAGCCTCGAGTGCCGTATCGATGATGTGTTCCCCGGCGACCGGTTTGACCTGGCCGCTCTTGAGCGCCGTGTGCAGTTTCTTTTGAAGAGGTTGCGCCGCGCTCAACAGATCGCTGGCGTGCTGCAATGCGCCGACCGGGTCGTCGGCCGATTGCGGGCGGTAGCAACCCAGGAGCAACTCTTCCAGGGTCGGATCGCCTTTGGCACGGCCGATCACCGCTGCCACTTCGGCACCGAGTTTGTCCGATGGCCCTTTGTGACGGCGGCCGAACGGGAACACGATTACCCGCAGCAGGCAGCCCAGCACCTTGTTCGGGAAGTTATTCAGCAATTCATCCATGGCCCGTTCGGCCTGCCCCAGGCTTTCCTCCATGGCCCAGGTCAACAGCGGCGTCATGTGTTCCGGTGAGTCGAGGTCGCTGTAACGCTTGAGCGCGGCACTGGCCAGGTACAGGTTGCTGAGCACGTCACCCAGTCGTGCCGAGAGGCGTTCGCGTCGTTTCAGTTCACCGCCCAGCAACATCATGCTGAGGTCGGCCAGCAGCGCGAACGCAGCGGCCTGTCGGTTGAGCGCGCGGAAATAACCCTGGCTGAGCTTGTCGCCGGGCATGTGTTCCAGATGCCCGAAACCGAGGTTCAACACCAGGGTGCTGGCTGCGTTGCTCACGGCAAAACCGATGTGCTTGAGCAGCAGGCCGTCGAATTCGATCAGTGCCTGATCCTTGTCTTCGCGGCTGGCGAGCGCCATTTCCTTGAGGACGAACGGATGGCAGCGAATCGCGCCCTGGCCGAAGATCATCAGGTTGCGCGACAGAATGTTCGCCCCTTCCACGGTGATGCAGATCGGCGCGCCATTCCAGATCCGACCGAGATAATTCCTTGGCCCCATGATGATTGCCTTGCCGCCATGAACATCCATGGCGTGGGTGATGCACTCGCGACCGCGTTCGGTGAGGTGATATTTGAGAATGGCCGACAGCACGGACGGTTTTTCGCCCAAATCCACCGCATTGGTCGTCAGCATTCGCGCCGCGTCCATCATCCAGGCGTTGCCGGCGATGCGCCCCATGGCTTCCTGGATACCTTCGAAGGCGGCAATCGGAACGTTGAACTGCTCGCGAATCCGCGCGTATTGGCCGGTCACAAGACTGGTGAACTTGGCCATGCCGGTACCGACCGCTGGCAGGGAGATCGAGCGCCCGACCGACAGGCAATTCATCAGCATCATCCAGCCCTTGCCGAGCATTTCCTGGCCACCGATGAGGTATTCCAGCGGCACGAATACATCCTTGCCTGAGTTCGGGCCATTCATGAACGCCGCGCCGAGCGGCAGGTGACGGCGGCCGATTTCCACACCGGCGGTATCCGTCGGTATCAGCGCCAGGCTGATGCCCAGGTCTTCCTTGTCACCCAATAAATGGTCGGGGTCGTAGGCCTTGAACGCCAGGCCGAGCAGGGTGGCCACCGGGCCCAGTGTGATATAGCGCTTTTCCCAATTCAGGCGCAGGCCGAGGGTTTCCTTGCCTTCCCATTCGCCTTTGCAGATCACCCCGGTATCGGGCATGCCGCCCGCGTCGGAGCCGGCCAGGGGACCGGTCAGGGCAAAACAGGGGATTTCTTCGCCGCGCGCCAGGCGTGGCAAGTAATGATTGCGTTGTTCGTCGGTGCCGTAATGCAGCAACAGTTCGGCCGGGCCGAGGGAGTTGGGGACCATCACGGTGGAAGCGAGGTCGCCGCTGTGGGAGGCCAGTTTCATCGCCACTTGGGAGTGGGCATGGGCCGAGAATCCCTTGCCGCCAAATTCCTTGGGAATGATCAGGGCGAAGAAGCCGTTTTCCTTGATGAAGGCCCAGGCTTCGGCCGGCAGATCCAGGGTCTGACCGAGCTCCCAATCACTGACCATCGCGCAGAGTTCATTGGTCGGGCCGTCAATAAAGGCCTGTTCTTCTTCGCTCAACTGCGCTTTGGGATAGGCCAGCAGTTTGTTCCAGTCCGGGCGGCCGCTGAACAATTCGCCATCCCACCACACCGTCCCGGCCTCGATGGCTTCGCGCTCGGTTTGAGACATGGGCGGCAGGGTTTTCTGGAACCATTTGAACAGGGGCGCACTGAAGGATTTGCGACGCAGTTCGGGCAGCAACAAGGGGGCCGCCACGACCGCGAGCAACACCCAGAAAATCAGCAACAGCCAGCCTGGTGCACGGCTCAAAGCGCCCATTGCCACCAGATAGACGGCCACGATGCCCAGTGCAGGCAGCGGCGAAATGCGACGGTGGGCCAGATAAGCTATCCCGACAATCAGAACCAGTATCCACAACAGCAGCATATTTAATCCTCCGTGAAACCAGGGCGAGCCAACCCTCAGAGCTTAGACGGCATCCGCAAAACAGGGGGGGCACAGCGTTGTGATTGAAAACGTGGGGAAACCATGGATGATTTTGTAGGCCTGATGAACGACAGGTCGTGAAAAATCGTTCATTGAACGAGCGACATAGCGTCCATGTTTGGCCGAAACGTCGTTATCTTTGTGCTTGATCGCTCGCTAGACTCGGGGCTTCCCCTGGAGATTGCCCTCATGCACGAGTATCTGAGTCCCGGCCGCTTCATCGATAGTGACCATCCCTCGGTGGTGGAGTTCGCCGAAAAGCATCGTGGCAACACTCGCGACCCACTCGAGCAGGCGATCAACCTCTATTACGCCGTCCGTGAAGCCGTGCGTTACAACCCTTACACGTTTAGCCGTAACCCCCAGACCTTGCGCGGCAGTCATGCACTGTCCACCGGTGAGAGTTATTGCGTGCCCAAAGCCACGCTGTTGGCCGGGTGTGCGCGGCACTGCGGGATTCCTGCGCGGATCGGCCTAGCGGACGTACGCAATCATTTATCGACGCCGCGTCTGCTCGAATTGCTCAAGAGCGACGTGTTTGCCATGCATGGCTATACCGAGCTTTACCTGAACGGTCGCTGGGTCAAAGCCACCCCGGCCTTCAACCAGGGTCTGTGTGAGCTGTTCAATGTCGCGCCGCTGGAATTCGACGGAATCAACGACAGTGTTTTCCACCCATTCAATCGCGATGGCGAGAAATTGATGGAGTATCTGATTGACCACGGTCAGTTCGCCGACGTGCCCGAAACGTTTTTCTTCGCCCACCTTGAAAAGTGTTATCCGCACTTGTTCGACGAGCAACTTCCAGCGTTGCTGGGGGACATGCAGAGCGATTTGAGTCGCGCCTGATCCGGCGTATGCTGCCTGCGCATTCATCCATTGAGAGGCGGTCATGCTGAAGATCTGGGGTCGGAAAAATTCATCGAATGTCAGAAAGCCGTTGTGGGCCGCCGAAGAGCTGGGCCTGGCCTATGAAGCCATCGATGCCGGCGGTGCCTTTGGTGTCGTTGACACCCCTGAGTACCGCGCGATGAACCCCAACGGCCGCGTCCCGGTGATTGAAGATGATGGCTTCGTGTTGTGGGAATCCAATGCCATCGTCCGTTACCTGATGGCCCGTCACGCCGCGGGCAGCGCCTGGTATCCGGCCGACCTGCAAGCCCGCGCAACGGCCGACAAGTGGATGGACTGGGCCACTTCCAGTTTTGCCGGACCGTTCCGCACGGTGTTCTGGGGCGTCTTGCGCACCCCGGCAGACCAGCAGGACTGGTCCGCCATCAAGGCGGCAATCAAGGAGTGCGAAGCACTGCTGACGATGGCCGATCAGGCACTGGCAACACGGCCTTACCTGTCCGGCGATGAGATCGGCATGGGCGACATTCCCTTGGGCAGTTTCATTTATGCCTGGTTCGAAATGCCGATCGAGCGTGCGCCCATGCCTCATCTGGAGGCCTGGTACGCACGGCTGAAACAGCGTCCGGCTTATCAACGGGCGGTGATGACCGCGTTGACTTAATACTCACTATCGACACACTTGACTGTACTTGTGTGGCGGCGACAAGCACCATTGTGCCGGTGCGTCGTGGTTGAGTTGTCCGCCGCCCGCCCCTATTTATTCCTCTCTTCCCTTCTTGGTGCGTAAATCCGATATGAGTTCCGCTCTGTCCATCCGGCAGCTAACCAAAACCTACGGCAACGGTTTCCAGGCCTTGAGTGGTATCGATCTGGATGTCGCTGAAGGTGACTTTTTCGCCTTGCTCGGCCCCAATGGCGCCGGCAAATCCACGACCATCGGCATTCTCTCCACCCTGGTGAACAAGACCAGCGGCACGGTGAATATCTTCGGTCACGACCTGGACAAGGATCCGGCGGGGCTCAAGCGCTCCATCGGCGTGGTACCCCAGGAGTTCAACTTCAACCAGTTTGAAAAGACCTTCGACATCGTCGTGACCCAGGCCGGTTACTACGGCATTCCAGCGAAAATCGCCAAGGAACGCGCCGAGCAGTATCTGACCCAGCTCGGTCTGTGGGACAAGCGCGATGTGCCGTCGCGTTCACTGTCCGGCGGCATGAAGCGCCGACTGATGATTGCCCGTGCGCTGGTCCACGAGCCACGCCTGTTGATCCTCGACGAACCGACCGCCGGCGTGGACATCGAACTGCGTCGCTCGATGTGGACCTTTCTCACCGAGCTGAACAAAAAGGGCATCACCATCATCCTCACCACGCACTATCTGGAAGAGGCTGAGCAGTTGTGCCGCAACATCGGCATCATCGACCACGGCACCATCGTCGAAAACACCAGCATGAAGCAGTTGCTCGGCCAATTGCACGTCGAAACCTTCCTGCTGGACTTGAAGAACAGTCTGAGCGTGCCACCGCAGCTGATCGGCTATCCGTCACGGTTGCTCGACGACCACACCCTGGAGGTCCAGGTCGACAAGAGCATGGGTATCACTGCGTTGTTCACTCAACTCGCACAGCTGAACATCGAAGTGCTGAGCCTGCGTAACAAAACCAATCGCCTCGAGGAGTTGTTCGTGTCCCTGGTGGAGAAAAATCTGTCGAAGGTGGCGGTATGAGTTCCGAGCTGCAGCCCAACCTCGTTGCCCTGAACACCATCGTTTACCGTGAGGTCCGGCGTTTTACCCGGATCTGGCCGCAGACCCTGCTGCCGCCGGCGATCACCATGGTTCTGTACTTCGTGATCTTCGGTAACCTGATCGGCCGGCAGATCGGCGACATGGGTGGTTTTACCTACATGGAGTACATCGTGCCGGGGCTGATCATGATGTCGGTGATCACCAACTCCTACGGCAACGTGGTGTCGAGTTTCTTCGGCAGCAAGTTTCAGCGTTCCATTGAAGAACTGATGGTGTCGCCGGTCTCGCCCCACACCATTCTGATTGGCTTTACCCTGGGCGGTGTACTGCGCGGGCTGATGGTTGGCGTCATCGTGACGCTGCTGTCGCTGTTCTTCACTGATTTGCAGGTGCATCACCTGGGTGTGACCGTTCTGGTGGTGGTGCTGACGGCGACGATCTTCTCGCTGCTGGGCTTCATCAACGCGGTGTTTGCGCGCAACTTCGATGACATATCGATCATTCCGACCTTCGTGCTGACGCCGCTGACCTATCTGGGCGGGGTGTTCTACTCGATCTCGTTGCTGCCGCCGTTCTGGCAGACCGTGTCCCTGGCCAACCCGGTGCTGCACATGGTCAATGCGTTCCGCTACGGCATCCTCGGCGTGTCGGATATCCGCATCAGCATTGCGATTACCTTCATGCTGGTGGCGACCGTCGTGCTGTACATCGGTTGCGCGCGATTGCTGGTCAGCGGCCGCGGGATGCGCACCTGAGTGGCGCCAAGCCAATAAGCTGTCGATCCAGATGCGATAAAAAAACGGCCTCCACTCGGGAGGCCGTTTTGCTTTCTCACATTCGACTTTTCTTGCGCCGTTTCCATTGCCGCGCCACCCACCAGCGCCAATACATCATCACCAGGCAATAGGCGAGCGCCCCGAGGGTCAGTCCCGTCACCACCGATCCCAGCAAAAACGGCTGCCACAAGGTCGATAACTCGCCGCTGATCCACTCCCAGGTCAACGCATCCGGCAGCTGGCGGGGAGGAACGTCCAACAACCAGGCGCCGGCCTGGTAAGTGCAGTAGAACACCGCTGGCATGGTGATCGGGTTGGTCAGCCAGACCAGGCTGACGGCAATCGGCATATTGCCGCGCACGATGATCGCGAGTATGGCGGCCACCAGCATCTGCAACGGGATCGGCAGGAACGCGGCGAACAGGCCAACCGCCATCGCCCGGGCTACGGAGTGGCGATTGAGGTGCCAGAGGTTAGGGTCATGCAGCAGAGTGCCGAGAAAGCGTAAGGATTTGTGTTCCCTGATGCTGGTCGGGTCTGGCATGTAGCGTTTGAATAAGCGCCGGGGCATAAGGCTTCTCGGTCGGTTAAGGCGGCAAGTATGTCTGGATTCTATGAGGCGCCCATTCAGAGTTTGTGACAATTAATAACGACGGCGGTGCGACGGGCCGGCTATGCCTAGGGGCTGGACTCTTTAGGACGAGCTTATGCGCACAGGGATGGTTGCGTTGGCGCTGGGTCTGCTGGCGTTGCGTTTTTTACCGGCATTGCCGCCGGTCTGGTTATGCACGTTGTTGCCGGTTATCGGTTTGATGCTGTTGCCGTTCAGGACTTATCCAGTGGCGTTTTTCCTGTTCGGTTTGAGTTGGGCCTGCCTGCAGGCCCAATGGGCGCTAGATGATCGATTGCCATCGCGCCTCGATGGCGAAACGCGCTGGGTCGAAGGGCGGGTGGTGGGGTTGCCGCAGCATACCGAGGCAGTGGTGCGTTTCGAATTGGCCGGCGCGCGGTCGCGCCACGGCACCGTGCCGCCACTCATGCGTCTGGCCTGGTATGGCGGACCGCCAGTGAAGAGCGGCGAGCGCTGGCGAGTGGCGGTCAAGCTGAAACGTCCCGCCGGGCTGCTGAATCCACATGCCTTTGATTACGACGCCTGGCTGTTGGCGCAACGAATCGGTGCGACCGGGACGGTCAAGGACGGCGAGCTATTGAGCGAGGCACGTTGGGCTTGGCGCGACGCCATCCGGCAGCGGTTGCAGGCCGTGGATGCCCAGGGCCGGACGGGCGTTCTGACGGCGTTGGTGCTGGGGGATGGTAGCGGACTCAGCCGTCAGGACTGGCAGGTGTTGCAAGACACCGGCACTGTGCATCTCTTGGTGATTTCCGGGCAGCACATCGGTCTGCTGGCGGGGGTGGTGTATCTGTTGATTGCCGGACTCGCCCGCTATGGCCTGTGGCCGAACCGTCTGCCGTGGTTGCCCTGGGCCTGTGGTCTGGCATTCGCAGCAGCCCTCGGATACGGGTTGTTGGCCGGGTTCGAGGTGCCGGTGCGGCGTGCCTGTTTGATGATCGGTCTGGTGTTGTTATGGCGCCTGCGTTTTCGTCATCTCGGTGCTTGGTGGCCGCTGTTGCTTGCGCTCAATGGCGTGTTATTGCTGGATCCGCTGGCAAGTTTGCAACCGGGATTCTGGTTGTCCTTTGCGGCGGTCGCGGTGTTGATTTTCACTTTCAGCGGTCGTTTGGGGCCGTGGCGATGGTGGCAAACCTGGACGCGCGCGCAATGGCTGATCGCCATCGGCCTGGGCCCGCTTTTACTGGTGTTGGGGTTGCCGATCAGTCTCAGTGGACCGCTGGTCAACTTGCTGGCCGTGCCGTGGATCAGCCTGCTGGTGTTGCCACCTGCTTTGCTCGGGACGCTGTTATTGCCGGTGCCGTATGTGGGTGAGGGCCTGTTATGGCTCGCCGGCGGCTTGATCGATTGGTTGTTCAGGGGCCTGGCGTGGATGGCTGGCCTGGTTCCGGCATGGGTGCCCGCGGCGATCCCGCTGTGGGTCTGGGGGCTGGGTGCCTTGGGAGCCTTTCTCTTGTTGCTGCCGCGAGGCGTACCGTTACGCCCGCTGGGCTGGCCGCTGCTGCTGTTGCTGATTTTTCCGCCGCGTTCAGAAATACCGGAAGGCGTTGCCGACATCTGGCAACTGGACGTCGGCCAAGGTCTGGCGATCCTGGTGCGCACTCGCCACCACACGCTGCTGTATGACACGGGTCCCCGATTCGGTGATAACGATCTTGGCGAGCGCGTGGTCTTGCCAACGTTACGCAAGCTGGGCGTGGACGGTATTGATCTGATGCTGATAAGCCACGCCCATGCCGATCATGCCGGCGGGGCGCGGGCGGTCGCCCAGGGGCTACCGGTGAAGCACGTACTCGGTGGTGAACCCGCAGACTTGCCGAATGAATGGCAAGCGGCGGGCTGCGAGAGCGGTCGGCGATGGACCTGGGACGGCGTGAACTTTGAACTGTGGCAATGGGCGCACGCCCGTGAAAGCAATCCCAAATCCTGCGTGCTGCAGATTGAAGCCAGCGGTGAGCGAATGCTGCTGACCGGCGACATCGACATGGCCGCCGAGCGAGCGTTGCTCGAGAGTCCGTTGGCCATACCCACCGACTGGCTGCAATCGCCGCACCATGGCAGCCGCAGTTCGTCTTCCATGGCGCTGCTCGACCGGTTGCGGCCCAAAGCGGTGCTGATCTCACGTGGCCAGGGCAATTCGTTCGGCCATCCACACCCGACCGTCCTGGCACGCTATCAAAAGTACGGCATGGCGATCTACGACAGTGCGGATCAAGGTGCCATTCATCTCCAGCTCGGGCGTTTCGAGGCGCCGCGCTCAATGCGTCTGGAACGGCGCTTCTGGCGCGATCCACCACCCCTGGCCAAATAACCGGGCGTCATGAATGCCCGACCGAATGCGACATCACGGTCTTCGGTGCGTCGACCCCCTATGTTAGAGTGGCGCACTTTTTCGAGGGGACTGTCACTGTGTGGGAATTGGTTAAATCCGGCGGTTGGATGATGATACCGATCATCCTGAGTTCCATCGCGGCAATGGCGATTGTCGCTGAGCGCCTTTGGACCCTGCGTGCCAGTCGCGTCACCCCGGAGCACTTGCTCGGGCAGGTCTGGGTCTGGATCAAGGACAAGCAGCTCAATAAGGAAAAACTCAAGGAACTGCGCGCCAATTCGCCGTTGGGCGAGATCCTGGCGGCAGGTCTGGCGAACTCCAAGCATGGCCGCGAGATCATGAAAGAGTGCATTGAAGAAGCCGCCGCCCGGGTTGTCCACGAGCTGGAACGCTACATCAACGCCCTCGGTACCATTGCCGCCATGGCGCCGCTGCTGGGCCTGCTGGGTACTGTGCTGGGCATGATCGATATCTTCAGTTCGTTCATGGGCACGGGCATGGCGACCAACCCAGGGGTGTTGGCCGGCGGTATTTCCAAGGCATTGATCACTACGGCGTCGGGGCTGATCGTAGGTATCCCATCGGTGTTCTTCCATCGTTTCCTGCAACGGCGTATCGATGAGCTCGTCGTGGGCATGGAGCAGGAAGCGATCAAACTGGTCGAGGTGGTGCAGGGCGACCGTGATGTGGATCTGGCCGGGAGCAAAGCGTGAAATTCCGCCGCAAACCACGGGAAACGGTGGACATCAACCTCGTGTCGCTGATCGACGTGGTGTTTGTCCTGCTGCTGTTTTTCGTGGTGACCACGACCTTTACCCGTGAAACCCAATTGCGCGTCGACCTGCCGGAAGCGGTCAGCGGCTCGCCGGCTGAAGACCAGACCCGGCAGCTGGACATCGCCATCAGTGCCGAAGGCGTGTTTTCGGTGAATAACCAGGTCTTGCCGAAAAGCGACCTGGCGACCCTGATGGAAGCGTTGCAGAAAGAGTCAGGCGGCGATACCAGCCGGCCGCTGTCCATCAGCGCCGACGGCAAAACCCAGCATCAGGCGGTGATCACCGCCATGGACGCCGCCGGCAAGCTTGGTTTCAGTCACTTGCGCATGACCACCATCGAGGCGGCGCCGCCCGCACCCTGATGGCCATGTCCGATCGCCTGCTTGCCGCCTGGTATCGGGGTCATCCGGCCCTGAAACTTCTGCAGCCGCTGGAGTGGTTGTATCGACGCGTGGTCAACAACAAGCGCAAGCGCTTTCTGGCGGGCGAAGGTGATATCTATCAGCCACCCGTGCCGTTGATCGTGGTCGGCAACATCACCGTGGGCGGCACCGGCAAGACACCGCTGATTTTGTGGATGATCCAGCATTGCCAGCGCAGTGGTTTGCGGGTGGGTGTGGTCAGTCGTGGTTACGGCGCCAGGCCGGCGCACTGGCCATGGCGGGTCGAGGCGGATCAAGCCGCAGACATTGCAGGTGACGAGCCATTGTTGATCGTCCAGCGCACCGGTGTGCCGTTGATGATCGACCCCAATCGCAGCAATGCCGTCAAATCCTTGCTGGCGAGCGAGCCGCTGGATCTGATTTTGTCCGATGACGGCATGCAGCATTACCGGCTGGCTCGGGATCTGGAGCTGGTGCTTATCGACGCTGACCGTGGCCTGGGCAACCAGCGTTGCCTGCCGGCCGGGCCGCTGCGAGAACCGGTCGAGCGCCTGCAAAGCGTCGATGCGGTGCTCTATAACGGCGCCATGGCTGATCCAGACGGGGGGTTCGCTTTCCGGTTGCAACCCACCGCGCTGGTCAATCTGCAAAGCGGTGAGCGTCGTCCCCTCGATCACTTTCCAAAAGGCCAGGCGCTGCACGCGGTGGCCGGGATCGGCAATCCGCAGCGTTTCTTCAAGACCCTCGAAACGCTACACTGGCAACCCGTGCCGCATGCCTTCGCCGACCATGCCGAATATAGCGTGCAGGCCTTGAATTTCACTCCGTCATTGCCATTGGTAATGACCGAAAAGGACGCGGTGAAGTGCCGTGCCTTCGCCGCTGCCGATTGGTGGTACCTGGCGGTCGATGCTGTGCCGTCGCCGGCCTTCGTGGCCTGGTTCGATACGCAGTTGATGCGCCTGTTGCCGGCTCGACTTTTGCCTTAAACCGTTTTATCCAGGGAATGCTCATGGACACCAAATTGCTCGACATCCTCGCCTGCCCGGTCTGCAAAGGCCCGCTCAAGCTCAGCGCCGACAAGACCGAGCTGATCAGCAAGGGCGCCGGCCTGGCTTATCCGATCCGGGACGGTATTCCGGTGATGCTCGAAACCGAAGCTCGCACCCTCACGACCGATGAGCGTCTGGACAAATGACCGCAGCCTTTACCGTTGTCATTCCTTCGCGATACGCCTCTACGCGCCTGCCGGGCAAGCCACTGCTGTTGATCGCCGGCAAGCCGATGATTCAACACGTTTGGGAGCAGGCCAGCAAAAGCAGCGCCCAGCGTGTGGTGGTTGCCACTGATGACGCCCGTATTGTCGAGGCTTGCCAGGGTTTTGGCGCTGAGGTGGTGCTGACTCGCGAAGACCACAACTCCGGTACCGATCGCCTGGCAGAAGTCGCGGCGAAACTGGGCCTGGCGCCCGATGCCATCGTTGTCAACGTCCAGGGCGATGAGCCGTTGATCCCGCCGAGCGTGATCGATCAGGTCGCCGCCAATCTGGCTATCCACACCGAAGCGCGCATGGCCACCCTGGCCGAGCCGATCGACGATGTTGAAACCCTGTTCAATCCCAACGTGGTCAAGGTTGTCAGTGATCTCAATGGCCTGGCCCTGACCTTCAGTCGCGCCACGCTACCGTGGGCACGGGATGCTTTCGCCAAGAGCCGCGAGCAATTGCCGCAAGGCGTGCCTTACCGCCGCCACATCGGTATTTATGCGTACCGCGCCGGTTTCCTGCATGACTTTGTCAGCTGGGGGCCATGCTGGCTGGAAAACACCGAGAGCCTGGAACAACTGCGTGCGATGTGGCACGGCGTGCGGATTCACGTTGCCGATGCGCTGATCGCACCGCCGGCCGGCGTCGATACCATTGAAGACCTTGAGCGCGTTCGTCGCCTGCTGGAGGCCTGATGCGTGTTTTGTTTGTATGCCTGGGCAACATCTGTCGTTCACCCACGGCCGAAGGCGTGCTGCGGCATAAATTGCGTGAGGCGGGGCTGGCCGACCAGATAGAAGTCGCCTCCGCCGGCACCGGTGAATGGCACGTCGGCCAGGCGCCGGACAAGCGTAGTCAGGCGGCTGCCAAGCTGCGAGGTTATGATTTGTCCGCCCAGCGCGCCCAACAAGTGACCCGCGCCGATTTCGCCACCTACGACCTGATCCTGGCGATGGATAAAAGCAATCTGCGCGATCTCGAGTCCATGCAACCGGTCAAGGGTAAAGCAGAGCTGGATCTGTTCCTGCGTCGCTATCAGTCGGGCATCGATGAGGTGCCGGATCCCTATCACGACAGTGACCAGGGCTTCGAGCGGGTACTGGATTTGATCGAGCGCGCCAGTGATCTGCTGGTGATCGAATTGAAGGGACGGTTATGAGTCTGCAGGTGCGGCAACAGGTTTCGCTCAAACCGTACAACAGCTTTGGCGTGGATGTTCAGGCCCGTCTGTTTGCCGAGGCCCATAGCGACGCCGACGTGCGTGACGCTCTGGCTTATGCCCGGGACCATGATGTGCCCCTGCTGGTCATCGGTGGTGGCAGCAACTTGCTGTTGACGGCAGACGTGTCGTCGCTGGTGCTGCGCATGGCCACTCGCGGGGTTCGTGTGCTAAGCGACGATGGCAGCAAAGTCGTGCTTGAAGCCGAGGCTGGCGAGCCCTGGCATCCGTTCGTGCAGTACACACTGGCGCAGGGGTTGTCCGGTCTGGAAAACCTGAGCCTGATTCCCGGCACCGTCGGCGCGGCACCGATGCAGAACATCGGTGCTTATGGCGTCGAGATCAAGGACGTGTTTGCCGGCCTGACGGCGCTCGATCGCCACAGCGGAGAGCTGCGCGACTTCAGCCTGGAAGAATGCGACTTCGCTTACCGCGACAGCGTCTTCAAGCAGCAACCGGGGCGCTGGTTGATCCTTCGGGTACGTTTTACGCTCGACCGCACCGCACATCTGCACCTGGAATACGGCCCCGTGCGTCAGCGGCTGACCGAGCAGGGCATCGATCAGCCGACCGCCACTGACGTTAGCCAGGCCATTTGCAGTATTCGCAATGAGAAGCTCCCGGACCCGGCGGTGCTCGGCAATGCTGGCAGTTTCTTCAAGAATCCGCTGGTGCCGGCCGCGCTGGTCGCGCAGCTCAAGGGCGAATACCCGGATCTGGTGGCCTACGCGCAACCGGACGGTCAGATGAAGCTGGCGGCAGGCTGGCTGATCGAACGGGCAGGGTGGAAAGGGTTTCGCGAGAACGATGCAGGCGTGCATAAATTGCAGGCATTGGTGTTGGTCAATTATGGCGGTGCCACCGGGCTGCAATTGCTCGACCTGGCACAGCGTATCCAGAAAGACATTTCAGAACGTTTTCATGTCAATCTGGAAATGGAGCCCAATCAGTATTGAAGCTAAGCTCTCCTGACTGATCTCAAAGCTCTGTACAACTTCCGTTGTGCAGGGCTTTTTTGTTAATACTGGGTTAACTTAGCCACCTAACGATACCAGCATTTGCTCCATCCAAAGGCCCGGTGCAGACGTGTTCGTTCGCACAAGAGAGCCCATTAGCCTGAGTCGATCTGCGATGACCGAACCGCTTGGCTAAAGCGGCAGATTGCTCGACCCCATAACCCAATACTATGCGGGCGTGCCCATGATTACCCTGAAACTCAATGGTCAAGACCATCAACTCGACGTCACCGAGGACATGCCGCTGCTCTGGGCGATCCGCGACGTGGCCGGCTACAACGGCACCAAATTCGGCTGCGGCATGGGCTTGTGCGGTGCCTGCACCATTCACATCGAAGGCGCCCCTGCACGCAGCTGTATCACGCCAATCGGCTCGGTAGTGGGGCAGAACGTCACCACGATCGACAACCTGCATGCCGACCCGGTCGGCCAAGTCGTGCAGCAAGCCTGGCTCGATACGGCCGTAGCCCAGTGCGGTTACTGTCAGGGCGGGCAAATCATGTCTGCTACCGCATTGCTTAAAACCAACCCGAACCCCAGCGACGAACAGATCGAAGAGGCGATGGTCGGCAACATTTGCCGCTGCGGCACCTACAACCGCATCAAGACCGCCATCCGCCAGGCATCCACTCACTTGAAGGGGGCCAAGGCATGAGCCAGTTACCGAATGATTTCGCCCTGAGCAACCTCAGTCGGCGTGGTTTCCTCAAAGGCGTCGGCGCTGCGGGTGCGCTGGTGGTGGCCGCCAGCTGGGGCTGGCAAGACGCGTTCGCCGAAGAGGCGCAGAAGAAGTTCGGCGCCGATGGCATGCCCCATGGCTGGGTCGACGATCCCAAGGTTTATCTCAGCATCGCCACCGACGGCACGGTGACGGTTATCTGCAACCGTTCGGAAATGGGCCAGGGTGTTCGCACCAGCCTGACCATGGTCGTGGCCGACGAACTCGAAGCCGATTGGGCGCGGGTCAAAGTCAAGCAGGCGCCGGGCGACGAAGTGCGTTTCGGCAACCAGGACACCGACGGTTCGCGCAGCATGCGCCACTGGTACGAACCCATGCGCCGCTGCGGTGCCGCCGCACGGACCATGCTGGAGCAGGCGGCTGCCGAGCAGTGGAAAGTGCCGGTCAGTGAATGTCATGCGCAACTGCATAAAGTCATCCACAAACCTTCCGGTCGCGAGCTGGATTATGGCGCCCTGGCCGCCGCTGCCGGCGCCTTGGCCGTGCCGGCGCGTGACAGTCTGCGACTCAAGCAACCTTCGGAGTTCCGCTACATCGGCAAGGAAGGCACCAGGGCCATCGACGGCGACGACATCGTCAACGGTCGCGCGGTGTATGGTGCCGACGTGCATGTCGACGGCATGTTGTTCGCCACCATCGCCCGTCCAGCGGTGTACGGTGGCAAGGTCAAAACGTTCGATGCCAGCGCCGCGATGAAAGTCCCCGGTGTGCTCAAGGTCGTGCAGATCGAAAGCCGTCCACTGCCATCAGAGTTCCAACCGCTGGGTGGGGTGGCGGTGGTGGCCAGTAACACCTGGGCGGCGATCAAGGGACGTGAAGCGCTGAAAATCGAATGGGATGACGGCGCCAATGCCAGTTACGACTCGATCGCCTACCGCAAGGAGCTGGAAGCCGCCTCGCTCAAACCCGGCAAAGTGGTGCGCAACACGGGCAACATCGATGAAGCCATGAGCGGCGCCAACAGCACGCTGGAAGCCTCCTACTACTTGCCGCATCTATCGCAGTCACCGATGGAGCCAATGGTCGCCATCGCCCGCTACAAGGACGGTGTGTGCGAAGCCTGGGGCCCGAGTCAGGCGCCACAGGTCACCCGTGAGCGGATCAGCGAACGTCTCGGCCTGCCGTTCGACAATGTCACCTTCAATGTCACCTTGTTGGGTGGCGGTTTCGGCCGCAAGTCGAAGCCCGATTTCATTATCGAGGCGGCGATTCTTGCCAAGGAGTTCCCTGGCAAAGCCGTGCGCGTGCAATGGACCCGCGAAGACGACATCCACTGCTCCTATTTCCACACCGTGTCCGCTGAATACCTGAAGGCCAGCCTGAACAAGGATGGCCTGCCATCCGGCTGGTTGCATCGCACGGTAGCGCCGAGCATCACCGCACTATTCGCGCCGGGCATGAACCACGAGGCGGCATTCGAGTTGGGCATGGGCTTTACCAACATGGCTTACGCGATCCCCAACGTACGCCTGGAAAACCCCGAAGCGGCGGTACACACCCGGGTGGGATGGTATCGCTCGGTATCGAACATTCCCCACGGCTTTGCGATCCAGAGCTTCGTCGATGAATTGGCGCACAAGGCCGGGCAGGACCCGCTGAAGTACCAGATCAAATTGCTCGGTCCGGACCGTCAGATCGATCCGCGCACCTTGAGTGAAGAGTGGAACTACGGTGAATCACCGGAGCGTTACCCGATCGACACCGGACGTTTGCGCACGGTGCTGGAAACTGCCGCCAAAGCCGCCGGTTGGGGGCGCGAGCTGCCGAAGGGGCGCGGCCTGGGCCTGGCGGTGCATTACAGCTTCGTCACATACGTGGCGGCGGTGATCGAAGTCGAGGTCAAAGATGATGGCACGTTGATTGTGCACAAGGCTGACATTGCCGTGGATTGCGGGCCGCAGATCAACCCCGAGCGGATTCGCTCACAGTTTGAAGGCGCCTGCGTGATGGGCCTTGGCAATGCGGTGCTGGGTGAGATCAGCTTCAAGGATGGCAAGGTCCAGCAGGATAACTTCCACATGTACGAAGTGGCGCGCATGTCCCTGGCGCCGAAGGAGGTCGCGGTGCATCTGGTCACGCCGCCGGGCAATGTCCCGTTGGGCGGCGTCGGCGAACCCGGCGTGCCGCCGATTGCGCCGGCGCTGTGTAACGCGATCTTCGCTGCCACCGGCAAGCGCATCCGCAGCCTGCCGGTTCGCTATCAGTTGCAGGGCTGGCAAAAGGCTGAAGCCTGATGGACAGCGCTGATCTGAATGTCCTGCGCAGTGTCCTGGAATGGCGCCGCGCCGGTCAGCGGGTGGTGTTGTACAGCGTGGTCCAGACCTGGGGCACCGCGCCCCGGGCACCCGGGGCCATGCTGGCCTTGCGTGAAGATGGCGTGGTGATCGGTTCGGTGTCGGGTGGTTGTGTCGAGGACGACCTGATCGCCCGGTTGCACGATGGTCGGATTCCGGCAGACGGGCCGCCGGTGCAATTGATCACCTACGGCGTGACCCGCGAAGAGGCGGCACGTTTTGGCTTGCCCTGCGGCGGCACGTTGCGATTAACCGAGGAGCGTGTCGGTGATCCGGCGTGGGTCGCTGAACTGCTGGCGCGTTGCGAAGCCCACGAAATCGTGGCGCGTTGCCTTGATATCGCAACCGGTGAAGTGGTTTTGCAGCCGGCCGGTAAAACGGATGTATTGGTGTTTGACGAGCAGACTTTGCGCGCGATCTATGGCCCCCGCTGGCGCTTGTTGTTGATCGGCGCGGGGCAATTGTCGCGCTACGTTGCCGAAATGGCGCGGCTGCTGGATTTCGAAGTGCTGATTTGCGATCCGCGGACCGAGTTCGTCCATGGCTGGGAAGAGCAGCATGGTCGTTTCGTCTCCGGCATGCCCGACGAGGCGGTGCTGAGTATCCAGACCGACGAGCGCACGGCCATCGTGGCCTTGACTCACGATCCACGCCTGGATGACATGGCCCTGCTCACGGCCCTCGACTCCAGGGCGTTTTATGTCGGCGCGCTGGGCTCACGGGTCAACAGTCAGAAGCGCCGGGACAATCTGGCGCAGTTGGGCTTGTCGCAACAGTCCATCGAGCGGCTGCACGGTCCGATCGGTTTGCATATCGGCAGTCATAGCCCGGCGGAAATCGCCTTGTCGCTGATGGCTGAAATCGTGGCCATTAAAAATGGCGTGGAGCTGAAACAGAAGAAGCCGCTACGGGAGCGCGTATGAGCGAGTCCATCGGCGTCATTGTGCTGGCAGCGGGGCAGGGCAGTCGGTTTCGTCAGCTCGCCGGTGCCGACAAGGACAAGTTACTGGCCGATTGCACCGGCCGCGATGGCGCGGTTCGTTCGGTTATCGAGCACGTGCTGGTGAATCTTCCGGCCAATGGGGGCAAGCGCGTCCTGGTGACCACCGCTGATCGACCTCAAGTGATTCGCATGGCCCAGGCCTATGGCTGCGAAATTGTGTTGACCGAGTCCATCGGCATGGGTGACAGCATTGCTGCGGGAGTTTCTGCCTGTGCCCAACTCGATGGCTGGTTGATGGTATTGGGTGACATGCCGTTCATCCTCCCGTCCAGCATTGAAAAAGTCCTGGCGGGTATCAGTCACGACAGCGTCAGCGTGCCGGTGCAAAACGGAGAGTATGGGCATCCGGTCGGGTTCGGACGTGATTTCGCGGCGGGATTGATGGCGCTATCGGGAGATCGTGGCGCCAAGCCGCTATTTGCCAACGGGCGCGTGGTTGAGGTGGCTGTGGGGGATCCCGGGGTGTTGTGGGATGTGGATGTGCCGGGGAGCTTGCTCTTCAAGTAATCGCAGACCCCTTGTGTTAGGGAGCTTTCTCGCGATAGCGGTGGGTCAGCCTGCATCAATTTCCGGATGTTAAGCAGGGAATCGGTGTGATTGTTTTAGCTATAAAAAAGCCCCGCCAGGGTCACCTGGCGGGGCTTTTCATTAGCCGATGGAATCAGACGAGAGGTTTAGGCTCGTGTTCTTTTTCCAGGGCTTGTTCGTGTTGCTCAATCGCTTCCTGAACGGAGCGTGGTGCTTCGTGGATTGCGGATTGAGCTGGCTCGGCATCAACTTCTGCAGTCGGGGCAGGTGCTGCCTCGGCCACTTCAGCAACGACTGCTTCAGCTGGAGAAGCAGCGGCAGCCAATTCGGCTTCCTTCTGCAGGCGCTCTTCTTCACGCTTGCGACGACGCACTTCACGCGGGTCGTTCGGTGCGCGGCCACTTGGTGTCAGGGCGTTGGCCGGAGCGGCAGCAACCACTGGTGCAGGCACTTCGGCAACTACCGGCGTTTCCACGACAGGAGCAGGCTCGGCTGCTGCGACGACCGGCTCGGAGGTCACTGCATCGGCTACCGGAGCTTCAATCGCCGGAGCTTCAACGACTGGCGCTGGAGTTTCGGTTACGGCTGGCTCGGCAACCCAGTTGAACGCGGTTTGCTCTTCGCGAGCTTCACGAACGGCTTCGGTCACGGTTTCAGTGGCGGTTTCGACAACCGGCTCTGCAACCACGACAGGCGCTTCAACCACAGGCTCTACGTGTGGTGCTTGTGTCACTTCGACTTCCGGCGATGCGGTAGCTTCGACCGGGGTAGTCGCTTCAACGACTGGCGCTTCGACTGGAGCGGTTTCCAGGGTGGCGGCAGTGGCGCGTTCGGCTTGCTCGTTGGCCTGTGCTTCGGCCGGGGCGCTGATCACGGTGCTGGCAACGGCTGCGGTAACAGCCAGGCCGGCGGCGAGGTCGGCGGTGCTTGGTACTTCATTGCTTTCGCCGGATTCGGATTCTTCCGAACCTTCGATCACATTGCCGTTGGCATCGCGTTGACGCTCGCGACGGTTGCTGCGACGACGCTGGCCACGGGAACGGCGGCGCGGACGATCGCCTTCGGCGCCATCCTGACCTTCTTCCTGCAGTTGCTCTTCGTTGGTGGTCAGCTCTTCTTCGGCGATGGCAGCGGCTTGTTCGGCACGGGGTTGACGCTCTTCACGCGGTGGGCGTGGAGCACGTTCTTCGCGTGGCGGACGGGCCGGGCGCTCTTCAGCGGTCGCCGCAGCAGCCGGGGCAGCCGGAGCAGCATCCAGAGGCTCACGCAGTTCACGAACGCGCTCTTCGCGTTCGCCACGTGGCTTACGGTCTTCACGCGGTGCGCGAGGTGCACGTTCTTCTCGTGGAGCACGCGGTGCGCGTTCTTCACGTGCTACGGCTGGTGTTTCTTCACGGGCTTCGCGTGGTTGACGCTCTTCGCGTGGCTCACGTGGTGCGCGCTCTTCACGCGGTGCACGTTCTTCGCGTGGCTTGCGTTCTTCATCGCGGCGACCGTTACGGTTGCGGCTCTGCTGGCGACCGTTGCGACGTTGTTCTTCATTGCTGCGAGCCGGACGCTCGGTGGCAGCCGGTTTCTCGACCACGGCCGGGGCAGCAGGCTCTTCCTTGGAGGCGAACAGGCTGACCAGCGACTTCACCAGGCCCTTGAACAGGCTTGGCTCTGGAGCAGCGACTGGAGCGGCAACCGGAGCGGCAACGACTTCGGTCGGAACCGGTGCGTTGGCACGGGCTGGCGCAGTCTTGACCGCGGCTTCCTGGCGAACCAGGGTGCGGGTCGCTGCGGCTGGCTGGACTTCTTCCACTTCGGCAGCGGCAGCAGCGATTTCGTAGCTGGACTGGTTGATCGCGGCTTCAGGGCTGTCATCACGCAGACGCTGAACTTCGAAGTGCGGCGTTTCGAGGTGATCGTTCGGCAGAATAACGATGCGGGCGCGGGTGCGCAGTTCGATCTTGGTGATCGAGTTGCGTTTTTCGTTGAGCAGGAACGCGGCGACCGGGATCGGCACCTGGGCGCGAACTTCGGCGGTGCGGTCTTTCAGTGCTTCTTCTTCGATCAGGCGCAGGATCGCCAGCGACAGCGATTCAACATCACGGATGATGCCGGTGCCGTTGCAACGCGGGCAGACGATGCCACTGCTTTCGCCCAGGGAAGGACGCAGGCGCTGACGGGACATTTCCAGCAGGCCGAAGCGCGAGATGCGACCGACTTGCACGCGAGCGCGGTCGGCTTCCAGGCATTCGCGGACTTTTTCTTCCACGGCGCGCTGGTTCTTGGCAGGGGTCATGTCGATGAAGTCGATGACGATCAGGCCGCCAATGTCACGCAGGCGCAACTGGCGGGCGATTTCTTCGGCGGCTTCGAGGTTGGTCTGCAGGGCGGTTTCTTCGATGTCGCTGCCTTTGGTGGCGCGCGCCGAGTTGATGTCGATGGACACCAGGGCTTCGGTCGGATCGATAACGATGGAGCCGCCGGAAGGCAGTTCGACGACGCGCTGGAATGCGGTTTCGATCTGGCTTTCGATCTGGAAGCGGTTGAACAGCGGAACGCTGTCTTCGTACAGCTTGATCTTGCTGGCGTACTGCGGCATCACCTGACGGATGAAGGTCAGGGCTTCGTCCTGGGCTTCGACGCTGTCGATCAGCACTTCGCCGATGTCCTGGCGCAGGTAGTCACGGATGGCGCGGATGATCACGTTGCTTTCCTGATAGATCAGGAATGGCGCGGAGCGATCCAGCGAGGCTTCTTTGATGGCGGTCCAGAGTTGCAGCAGGTAGTCGAGGTCCCACTGCATTTCTTCACTGCTGCGGCCCAGGCCGGCAGTGCGCACGATCAGACCCATGTCGGCCGGGGCAACCAGGCCGTTCAGGGCTTCGCGCAATTCGTTGCGCTCTTCGCCTTCGATGCGACGGGAGATACCGCCGGCACGCGGGTTGTTCGGCATCAGTACCAGGTAACGACCGGCCAGGCTGATGAACGTGGTCAGGGCGGCGCCCTTGTTGCCACGTTCTTCTTTTTCGACCTGAACGATGACTTCCTGGCCTTCGCTCAGGACGTCCTTGATGTTGACGCGGCCTTCAGGGGCTTTCTTGAAGTATTCGCGGGAGATTTCTTTGAGTGGCAGGAAGCCGTGGCGCTCGGAGCCGAAATCGACAAAGGCAGCCTCAAGGCTTGGTTCGATGCGAGTAATCCGGCCTTTATAGATGTTGGCCTTCTTCTGCTCGCGTGCACCGGATTCGATGTCCAGGTCGTAGAGGCGCTGGCCATCTACCAGTGCAACACGCAACTCTTCGGGTTGAGTTGCGTTAATCAGCATTCTTTTCATGTAGTACCGTCGGTTTCCGGGCTGCCGGAAACGGCGTTCGGCACACACGACTTCTCATGGTCGGTGTCAGGTGCGTCAGGAGTGGTTGGACACTCCAGTGTCTAGCGAACCCCGACCAATTGGGCCGATGTCGCGACGTACGCGTCCTGCTTGCTGTGGCTACTTAAGCACTCAGTCAGGAGGAGGAATCAACCAGCGGCTGTGGACGAGATGAAGCGTCTTGATAAAGCCTATTGCTACACAGTCCAGCGGTTGTGCATCTCCACCCTACACGTATCCCTGATAATTCGGGTGCTGCCGCGCGCAGAATCCGCAGCGGGTTGGCATTTACCGTGAGCTCCGATAGGGGAGGTCACGCATCATGGCTAATTTAGGCGTTGTTTCCGAAGCATTCGCTCGGGGTCATTCGCAGCTGACTGCACTTTGTGAACTGGCCATGAATATTGGCTCGCAAGACGAGTGAAAACTCTGCTTTGCGGTTTGATTCAGGCCTCATGTCACCTGCGCTTGTTACAACTGCAAACTCCACCGTTACGCAGCGAAAGCCCCGTAGGACGGCCTCGCGTCCTGGTGAATTGCGTTGGTCAGGGTCGGTTTTTGACCGTTGGTCCGCTGTCCAGGCCGCTTTTGGCGGCGTTCGCGACTATAGCAGCAATGATTAAGTGCTTCAATTCCATAAAAAATTGTTATCATCCGCGGCATGACGACTACAGCCCCCTCGACCCCAAGCGTACAACTGCTTGAGGTCTCGCCGGAATATGCCGGCCAACGTATTGATAACTTCCTTCTCGCTCGGCTCAAAGGCGTGCCCAAGACCCTGATTTACCGCATTTTGCGCAAGGGCGAAGTGCGGGTGAACAAGGGGCGGATCAAGCCCGAATACAAGCTGCAGGCGGGCGATATCGTGCGCGTGCCGCCGGTTCGCGTGCCTGAGCGCGACGAACCGGTGCCGCTGGCCCAAGGCCTGCTGCAGCGACTCGAAGCCTCGATTGTCTATGAAGACAAGGCGCTGATCGTGATCAACAAGCCTGCTGGCATCGCTGTTCACGGCGGTAGTGGCTTGAATTACGGCGTCATCGAAGCCTTTCGTCAGTTGCGCCCCGACTGCAAGGAGCTGGAACTGGTCCACCGTCTTGACCGTGACACTTCCGGGCTGCTGATGATCGCCAAGAAGCGCAGCATGTTGCGTCACTTGCACACCGCATTGCGCGGTGATGGTGTCGATAAGCGCTACATGGCGCTGGTTCGTGGCAACTGGGCGAGCTCGATCAAGCAAGTCCGTGCGGCGCTCGGCAAGAGCAATCTGCGCTCCGGCGAGCGCATGGTCGAGGTCGACGAGGAGGAGGGCAAGGAGTCTGTGACCGTGTTCAAGGTCCTGCGTCGCTTTGGCGACTTTGCCACCCTGATCGAAGCCAAGCCGATCACCGGCCGCACTCACCAGATCCGCGTCCACACGTTGCACGCCGGGCACTGCATAGCCGGCGATACCAAGTACGGCGATGACGATTTCAGTAAGGAAATTCGCGACCTGGGCGGCAAGCGCCTGTTCCTGCACGCCTACATGCTGACCGTGCCGCTGCCCGATGGCGGTGAACTCAAGTTGCAGGCGCCGGTCGATGAAATGTGGGCCAAGACCGTGGAGCGATTGAGTGCGCCCATCTGATTACAAGCTGCTGATTTTCGATTGGGATGGCACGCTCGCCGATTCCATTGGTCGGATTGTCGAAGCGATGCATGTGGCATCGGAGCGAACCGGCTTTCCGTTGCGTGATGATTTCGCCGTCAAAGGCATCATCGGGCTTGGTCTGCCGGAAGCGATCCGCACCTTGTATCCCGAAATCGGCGATGCCGAGCTGATAGCCTTTCGTCAGCATTATGCGGATCACTACATCGCATCGGAAGCTGTGCCTTCGCCGTTGTTCGAAGGTGTGGTCGAGTCGCTCGAAGCGTTTCGTGCCGAGGGCTATCATCTGGCTGTGGCGACCGGCAAGGCCCGTCGCGGGCTGGACCGGGTACTGAAATCCCATGGCTGGGAAGATTATTTCGACATCACCCGTGCGGCTGACGAGACCGCCAGCAAGCCGCATCCGCTGATGCTTGAGCAGATCCTGGCTCATTGTCAGGTGGCTCCCGCGCAGGCGCTGATGGTTGGCGACTCGTCGTTCGATCTGCAGATGGCGCGCAATGCCGGGATGGATTCGGTGGCGGTCAGCTACGGTGCTCAATCGATCGAGGCGCTGAAGCTGTTCGGGCCGCGGCTGGCGGTTGATCGCTTTTCAGAATTGCATGCCTGGCTGAGTCAGCGGGCTTAATACGTTGTTGCTGGGGTAGATGGCATGACCGACGAATGGAAAGCGCCCGCCAAGTCGAGCGCAGAGAGCGGTGACGAGAAAAGCTGGAAGCTGCTGGAAAAGACGCTGCTGGCCAGCGTGCAGGAACAGCGTCGGTCCCGTCGCTGGGGGATTTTCTTCAAGTTGCTGACGTTTGTGTACCTGTTTGGTGCGCTGGCCCTGTTCACGCCGCTGATGGACATGGAAAAAGCCGCCACCCGCAGTGCCCATTACACCGCGTTGATCGACGTGACGGGCATGATCGCCGACAAGGAGCCGGCCAGCGCCGACAATATCGTTGGAAGCCTGCGAGCGGCCTTCGAGGACGATAAGGTCAAGGGCGTGATCCTGCGAATCAACAGTCCGGGTGGCAGTCCGGTGCAGTCAGGTTACGTCTATGACGAGATTCGCCGTCTGCGTGGCCTGCATCCGGATACCAAGCTCTATGCGGTGATTTCGGATCTGGGGGCTTCCGGCGCGTATTACATTGCCAGTGCGGCCGATCAGATCTACGCCGACAAAGCGAGCCTGGTGGGTTCCATCGGCGTCACGGCGGCCGGTTACGGCTTTGTCGGTACCATGGAGAAGCTGGGGGTCGAGCGTCGCACCTACACTTCTGGCGAGCACAAGTCGTTCCTTGATCCGTTCCAGCCGCAAAAACCGGAAGAGACGGCGTTTTGGCAGGGTGTGCTCGATACCACTCACAATCAGTTCATCAACAGCGTCAAGCAGGGGCGGGGTGATCGCCTGAAGGATAAAGAGCATCCTGAGCTGTTCTCCGGTCTGGTCTGGTCTGGCGAGCAAGCATTGCCACTGGGGCTGATCGATGGCCTGGGCAATGCCAGTTCGGTAGCCCGGGATGTGATCGGCGAAAAAGAGCTGGTGGACTTCACGGTTCAGGAGTCGCCGTTCGATCGCTTCTCGAAAAAGCTCGGCGCCAGCGTCGCTGAGCATTTGGCGATGTGGATGGGTTTCAATGGTCCATCGCTGCGTTGATCTTTTGGATGCTCAAAAAAACCGGCCTGTTTGGCCGGTTTTTTGTGGCTCAGGGAATTTGCACGCCTTCAGTCAGCAGCATGTCGACAAGGCGGATCAGCGGTAATCCGATCAGGCTGGTGGCGTCCGGGCCTTCGGTGCTTTGGAACAGGCTCACGCCCAGGCCCTCGGCCTTGAAGCTGCCAGCGCAGTCGTAGGGTTGTTCGGCGCGCAGGTAGCGCTCGATGCGCGCGCTGTCGAGGGTGCGCATGTGCACGGTGAACGGTATGCAATCGACCTGGCAGTGACCGGTCTGGCTATTGAGCAGTGCCAGGCCCGTCAGGAAGGTCACGCTGGCACCGCTGGCGGCCAGCAGTTGTTCGCGGGCCTTTTCGAAGGTGTGGGGCTTGCCGATGATGCTGTCCCCGAGCACGGCGACCTGGTCGGAGCCAATGATCAAGTGAGCGCTGTGACGGCCGGTCAGTGCGCGGGCTTTTTCCTCGGCGAGGCGCTTGACCAGATCAACGGCGGTCTCGCCCGGGCGATGGCTTTCGTCGATATCCGGCGAGCTACAGGTAAACGGCAGTAGCAGGCGGGCCAGCAATTCCCGGCGATAGACCGAGCTGGAAGCGAGTAATAAAGGCAGCATGGGCAACTCCAAAAGGCAGGCGGGAATTCTAGCGAGCCTTCCAAGTGACGGACAGGGCTGAATTTCCTTTGACATGGGCGGGGGCATCCCTATAATGCTGCGCCTATGTTGAATGACCCGATTCCACCTCACGTTGACCCGCGCAAATTGGCTGACCGTGGCACCACCCTTCAAGGTGAAATGCTGCTGGCCGATTTGGAGAGACTCTGCGACCCGCTTTCCGACAATGTCGGTACGGTGCAGGCTAAATTCGTTTTTGAACGAGATGAACGTAAATCTGTGGTCATCCACAGCTTTATCGACACTGAAGTCAAAATGGTTTGCCAGCGTTGTCTTGAGCTGGTCACCCTGCCGATCCATAGCGAATGCAGTTATGCTGTGGTGAAGGAGGGTGCGAATACCCAGTCGTTGCCGAAAGGTTATGACGTGCTGGAACTGGGCGAAGATCCATTGGATCTGCAGTCACTGATCGAGGAGGAGCTTCTGCTCGCCTTGCCCATTGTGCCTGCTCATCATCCGGAAGAATGCCAGCAGCCGGCGGGAGCAGATGAGCCCGAACCGAGCGAGGACGAGGTAACGCGGTCCAACCCGTTCAGTGTATTGGCGCAGTTAAAGCGTGACCCAAACGTTTAGGAGTTAATCAATTATGGCTGTTCAGCAGAACAAAAAATCCCGCTCTGCCCGTGACATGCGCCGTTCGCACGACGCTCTTGAGGCTAGCACTCTGTCTGTAGAAAAAACCACTGGTGAAGTTCACCTGCGTCACCACGTATCGCCAGAAGGCGTATACCGTGGCCGTAAAGTGATCGACAAGGGCGCTGACGAGTAATCACTTGTCCGCTCAAGTCATCGCGATTGACGCAATGGGCGGGGACTTCGGTCCCCGCAGCATTGTCCAGGGCAGCCTTGCTTGCCTGTCTGCTACACCCTCGCTACACCTGACCCTCGTCGGTCAAGCCTCCCTCCTTGAAGAACTGATCGCTGGCCATTCGGCTGTGGATCGCGCTCGCCTGTCGATTACACCTGCGTCCGAATTCATCACCATGGACGAAAAACCGGCCCAGGCCCTGCGCGGCAAGCCTGATTCCTCGATGCGCGTGGCGCTTGAGTTGCTGCGTGATGGCAAGGTCCAGGCCTGTGTCAGTGCCGGCAACACCGGTGCGTTGATGGCGTTGTCGCGGTTTGTGCTCAAGACCTTGCCTGGCATTGATCGGCCCGCCATGATCGCGGCGATTCCGACGCAGAAAGGGTATTGCCAGTTACTCGACCTGGGTGCGAATGTCGATTGCAGTGCCGAGCACTTGTTGCAGTTCGCGGTGATGGGGTCTGTCGCGGCAGAAACCCTCGGTATTGTTCGCCCGCGTGTAGCGCTGCTGAATATCGGCACTGAAGACATCAAGGGCAACCAGCAGGTCAAACTGGCGGCAACGTTGTTGCAGAATGCCCGTGGCATCAATTACATCGGTTTCATTGAGGGTGACGGCTTGTACCGTGGTGAGGCGGATGTCGTGGTGTGTGATGGCTTTGTCGGCAATATCCTGCTCAAATCCAGCGAAGGCCTGGCCACCATGATTGCCGGACGCATCGAGGCATTGTTCAAGAAAACCCTGATGTCGCGAATGGTCGGTGCATTGGCGCTGCCGTTGATGAAGCGCCTGCAGGCGGATCTGGCTCCGGCGCGGCATAATGGCGCAAGCTTTTTGGGGTTGCAGGGGATTGTGGTGAAAAGTCACGGTTCTGCCGGAGTGCAGGGCTTTCAGAGTGCCATTCAGCGTGCCCTGATCGAGATTCAGGAAAACCTGCCTGAACGGCTTCACGGTCGTCTTGCGGATTTGTTGCTTTAGGCGTTTTCGTCGGACAATGCTTAAATGTGACCGCTCAGTTCAATTGGCCATCCAACTGTCAGTTTCTTGCGTCCCCCAAGAGGGACGTCAATTCTCCGACGACAAGATCATTAGGGGCTTGTTACATGTCTGCTTCCCTCGCATTCGTCTTTCCGGGACAGGGTTCGCAGTCCCTCGGCATGTTGGCCGAGTTGGGCGCGCAACATCCGGTTGTCCTCGAAACATTCAAAGAAGCTTCCGATGCTCTGGGTTACGACCTGTGGGCACTGACCCAGCAAGGGCCGGAAGAGCAACTCAATCAAACCGATAAGACCCAGCCGGCCATTCTGACCGCCTCGATCGCCCTGTGGCGTCTGTGGCTGGCTGAAGGTGGTGCGCGTCCAGCCTACGTGGCCGGTCACAGCCTGGGTGAATACAGCGCGCTGGTCGCGGCGGGCAGCCTGAGCCTGGGCGATGCAGTGAAGCTGGTCGAGCGTCGTGGCCAACTGATGCAGGAAGCCGTTCCGGCCGGGCAGGGTGGCATGGCCGCCATCCTCGGGCTGGACGATGCTGACGTAGTGGCGGCCTGTGCTGAAGCGGCACAAGGCGAAGTGGTCAGCGCGGTCAACTTCAACTCCCCGGGCCAGGTGGTTATCGCCGGTGCCAAGGCGGCGGTCGAACGCGCCATCGAAGGCTGCAAGGCCCGTGGTGCCAAGCGCGCCATGCCACTGCCGGTCAGTGTGCCGTCCCATTGCGAGCTGATGCGACCGGCCGCCGAGCGTTTCGCTGAGTCGATCGCGGCGATCGACTGGCAGGCGCCGCAGATTCCGGTGGTGCAGAACGTCAGTGCCGAGGTGCCGGCCGATCTGCAAACCCTCAAGCGCGATCTGCTTGAACAGCTCTACAAGCCTGTGCGCTGGGTCGAATCGGTCCAGGCACTGGCGGCCAAGGGGGCAACTCAATTGGTCGAATGCGGCCCGGGCAAAGTGCTGGCCGGTCTGAACAAACGCTGCGCCGAAGGCGTATCGACTTCCAACCTCAATACCCCAGACGCTTTCGCTGCCGCTCGTGCAGCGCTGGCCTGAATCAGGAGAAGCTTGCATGAGTCTGCAAGGTAAAGTTGCACTGGTCACTGGTGCAAGCCGCGGTATCGGCCAGGCTATCGCCCTGGAACTGGGTCGTCAGGGCGCCATCGTTGTGGGCACCGCGACCTCCGCTTCGGGTGCCGAGCGCATTGCCGCCACCTTGAAGGAAAATGGCATTCAGGGCACTGGCCTGGAACTCAATGTCACCAGCGACGAGTCCGTGGCGGCTGTCCTGGCGAGCATTCAGGAGCAGTTCGGTGCGCCGGCGATTCTGGTCAATAATGCCGGCATCACCCGCGATAACCTGATGATGCGCATGAAAGACGACGAGTGGCATGACGTTGTCGATACCAACCTGAACAGTCTGTTCCGCCTGTCCAAGGGCGTTTTGCGTGGCATGACCAAGGCCCGTTGGGGACGAATTATCAGTATTGGCTCGGTTGTGGGTGCCATGGGCAACGCAGGCCAAGTAAACTACGCTGCCGCCAAGGCCGGTCTGGAAGGTTTCAGTCGTGCACTGGCGCGTGAAGTCGGTTCGCGTTCGATTACGGTAAACTCGGTGGCCCCAGGGTTCATCGATACCGATATGACCCGCGAACTGCCCGAGGCGCAGCGTGAAGCCTTGCAGGCGCAGATTCCGCTGGGTCGTCTGGGGCAAGCACAAGAGATCGCGTCTGTGGTCGCTTTTCTTGCGTCCGACGGTGCGGCATACGTTACTGGGGCTACAATCCCGGTGAACGGCGGGATGTACATGAGTTAAATGTGACGGATTGCTTCAAAAAAATGTCATACGAGCTGTCTAAAATCCGTTATAAAGCTGCAATCTATTTATAGGCAGAGGGCTGCAGGGTTTGAGGAGTGAAGCTTTCAGTTGAAAAGCTGAAAAGTCTTTCTATACACTTACCCACTGGCCAGCTGCCTGAATTTGTCCATTAGGAGTGAAAACAAGGTATGAGCACCATCGAAGAGCGCGTCAAGAAAATCGTTGCCGAGCAACTGGGCGTTAAAGAAGAAGAAGTGATCAACACTGCCTCCTTCGTTGAAGACCTGGGTGCTGACTCCCTTGACACCGTTGAGCTGGTGATGGCTCTGGAAGAGGAATTCGAGACCGAAATCCCTGACGAAGAAGCTGAGAAGATCACTACTGTACAAGCTGCAATCGACTACGTTACTAGCCACCAGGCGTAATAGTTTGTAATCGTTGCTTGCTGTCATGGAAAAACCGCACTGCTATCACGGCGTGCGGTTTTTTCTTTAGGCCTGATGCAAAGTCGTCATTTCAAAAAAGGAGAGTGCTGTGTCGCGTAGACGCGTCGTAGTCACCGGTATGGGTATGTTGTCGCCACTGGGCACGGATGTGCCAAGCAGCTGGCAGGGCATTCTGGCTGGCCGCAGTGGCATTGGTCTGATCGAACACACCGACCTTTCTGCCTATTCCACCCGTTTTGGCGGCTCGGTAAAGGGTTTCAATGTCGAGGAATACCTGTCGGTCAAGGAAGCCCGCAAGCTCGACTTGTTCATTCAGTACGGCCTGGCCGCAGGTTTTCAGGCGGTACGCAATGCCGGCCTGGAAGTCACCGATGCCAACCGTGAGCGCATTGGCGTCGCCATGGGCTCGGGCATTGGCGGACTGACCAATATCGAAGAAACCAGCCGTACCCTGCATGATTCCGGCCCACGACGGATTTCGCCGTTTTTCGTGCCTGGCTCGATCATCAATATGATTTCCGGTTTCCTGTCGATCCACTTGGGTGCACAGGGACCTAACTACGCCATCGCCACCGCTTGTACCACGGGTACGCACTGCATTGGCATGGCTGCACGCAACATCATGTACGACGAAGCTGACGTGATGATTGCCGGCGGCTCCGAAATGGCGGCCTGTGGCCTGGGTATGGGCGGCTTTGGTGCCTCTCGCGCCTTGTCGACCCGCAATGACGAGCCGGCCCGCGCCAGCCGCCCATGGGATAAGGGCCGTGATGGCTTCGTGCTTTCCGATGGTGCCGGTGCGCTGGTTCTTGAAGAGCTGGAACACGCCAAGGCCCGCGGCGCGACCATCTATGCCGAACTGATCGGTTTCGGCACCAGTGGCGATGCCTATCACATGACCTCGCCTCCGGCTGATGGCGCCGGTGCTGCGCGCTGCATCACCAATGCCTTGCGCGACGCCAGGATCAATGGCGATCAAGTGCAGTACATCAACGCCCATGGCACCTCGACGCCTGCTGGCGACCTGGCGGAAGCCAATGCGATCCGTTCGGTGTTCGGCGATCACGCCTACAAGCTGGCCGTCAGTTCGACCAAATCCATGACCGGTCACCTGCTGGGTGCGGCGGGCGCGGTCGAGGCGATCTTCAGCGTGCTGGCGATCAACAGTCAGGTGGCGCCACCGACCATCAACCTCGATGAACCGGACGAAGGTTGCGATCTCGATTTTGTGCCGCACACCGCGCGCAATATGGATATCGATGTCGTCCTCTCCAACTCCTTCGGTTTTGGCGGTACCAACGGCTCGCTGGTATTCCGCCGGTTCGCAGGCTGATGGACAGCTGGGTCGACGGTCAGCCGGCTGACGCTTTGTCGCTGAAGGATCGCGGCCTGGCTTATGGTGATGGTCTGTTCGAGACCATTGCCGTGCGGGATGGCCTTCCGGTTTTACTGGATCGCCATCTGCAGCGTTTGGCGAAGGGGTGCCAGCGGTTGGCGATCAACCTTGATCGTGATGCGATGGCCACGGAGCTGCTGGCCTACGCCAGGGAGCTGGACGAAGGTGTGCTCAAGCTGATCGTCACTCGCGGCGATGGCTTGCGTGGCTACGCTTTCGATCCTTCAGCCCAGGCCCGACGTATCCTGTCGGGTAATCCTCCAGCCGTTTATCCAGCCGCCCATGCTGAGCAGGGTGTTCGTCTGTTCCCCTGCACGACACGACTTTCCATTCAGCCATTGCTCGCCGGTCTCAAGCACTTGAACCGCCTCGAACAGGTGATCGCCCGCGCCGAATGGCGAGACACCGAACATGCCGAAGGCCTGATGCTCGATCAGGCGGGGCGCGTGATCGAAGGTGTGTTCAGTAACCTGTTCCTCGTACGCAATGGCGAGTTGATCACGGCCGATCTGAAACGTTGCGGCGTGGAAGGTGTGATGCGTGCCGAGATATTGTTTCAAGCCGAGTCATTGGGCATTCCCACGCAAATCACCGATATCACCCTCGAACAGCTGCAATGGGCTGACGAAGTCTTTGTCTGCAACAGCGTGTATGGTATTTGGCCCGTGCATGCCTATGCCGCACTGAGCTGGCCGGTTGGGCCGCTCACCCGTAAACTCCAAATCATTGCCCGTGCGCTATTGGATGCTTGATACGTGAGACGTAAATTCTTGCTGCTGCTGGAAACCGGACTGGTTCTGGCAGGGCTGATGTTGGGCGCTTCTGCCTGGAAAGTTCATTCGGCGCTGGTGCAGCCGCTGAATATCGCTCAGGAAGAACTGCTGGAGGTGCCCAAGGGCACCACGCCGACCCGCACCTTCTACCGACTCGAAGCCGATGGCGTCATCAAGGACGCTTTCTGGCTGCGCCTGTACTGGCGTTTCAATCTACCGAAACAGCCCTTGCACAGCGGCGAATACCGCATGCTTCCCGGCATGACCGTAGAAGGTCTGATCGACCTGTGGAAGCGGGGCGAAATGGTGCAATACAGCGTAACCCTGGTCGAAGGCTGGAACTTCCATCAGGTTCGCGCCGCCTTGGCCAAGGAAGAGAAACTCGATCACACCCTGGACGGCCTGAGCGACACCCAGGTCATGGATAAGCTCGGCCATGGAGGAATTTTCCCTGAGGGACGATTCTTCCCTGACACCTATCGCTTCGTTCGTGGAATGTCCGACGCAGAACTGCTGAAAACAGCCTATGACCGTCTCAATGAAGTACTCGCCAAGGAATGGGAGCGGCGTGCCCCTGATGCGCCCTACACCGAGCCCTATCAGGCGTTGATCATGGCCTCGCTGGTGGAAAAGGAAACCGGCGTGCCACAGGAACGTGGTCAGATTGCGGGTGTGTTTGTCCGGCGGATGGCGATCGGCATGTTGCTGCAGACCGACCCTACGGTGATCTACGGCCTTGGTGATCGGTACAGCGGCAAATTGACCCGTGCCCATCTCAAGGAGCCAACGCCGTACAACACCTATGTGATTGCCGGCCTGCCGCCGACCCCGATCGCCATGGTCGGCCGTGAGGCGATCCATGCGGCGTTGAATCCGGTGGCTGGCAACAGCCTGTATTTTGTCGCTCGTGGCGATGGCAGCCACGTGTTCTCCGATGACCTGGATGCCCACAACAACGCCGTGCGCGAGTTCCAGCTCAAGCGTCGTGCCGATTACCGCTCCAGCCCGGCGCCCGCCACCGTACCCGACACGCAGGAGACCCCGGCCGCGGAAGGCCAGGCGATTCCTGCTGCTTCACCCGATCCGGCCCCGGAAGCCCTGTCGCCAGTGCCGGCGCAAGATCCCGCACCTGCGCCAGCGACTGCTCCCGAGCCGGACCCAGCCGCCCCGCAAAGCCCGCAATGACTCTGACTAAGGACTGCCTGTGACTGGCTTGTTTATTACGCTGGAAGGCCCGGAAGGCGCCGGCAAGAGCACCAATCGCGAATACCTGGCCGAGCGCCTGCGCGCCGCCGGTATTGAGGTCGTGCTGACTCGCGAGCCGGGCGGTACGCCACTGGCCGAGCGTATCCGCGAAGTGCTGTTGGCACCAGTTGAAGAGCTGATGAACCCGGACACCGAATTGCTGCTGGTCTTCGCCGCGCGGGCCCAGCATCTGGCCGAGGTGATCCGACCTGCGCTGGCTCGGGGTGCTGTGGTGCTCTGTGATCGTTTTACCGATTCGACCTACGCCTATCAGGGCGGTGGCCGCGGCTTGTCGCTCGAGCGTATCGCGACACTGGAAACCTTCGTGCAGGGCGATCTGCGTCCCGACCTGACACTGATTTTCGACCTGCCGGTGGAAGTGGGCCTGGCCCGTGCCAGTGCGCGGGGTCGTCTCGATCGCTTCGAGCTCGAAGGCCGAACCTTTTTCGATGCGGTGCGCAGTGCCTTCCTCAAGCGCGCGGCAGCGGAGCCGGAACGTTATGTGTTGGTCGACGCCGCACAACCGCTGGCGCAGGTTCAGCAGTCCCTCGATGCCTTGCTGCCGCGTCTGCTGGAGCTGACCCGTGGCTGAAGCCTATCCGTGGCAGGACAGCCTCTGGCACCAGTTGGCCGGTCGTACGCATCACGCCCACGCCTATCTGTTGCACGGTCCGGCCGGGATCGGCAAGCGAGCGCTGGCCGAGCGCCTGATGGCCAGTCTGTTGTGCCAGCATCCCACTGCGCAGGGTGCTTGCGGTGAATGCAAATCCTGCCTGTTGCTCAAGGCCGGCAGTCACCCCGACAACTACATTCTCGAACCGGAAGAGGCCGACAAGGCCATCAAAGTCGATCAGGTACGTGACCTGGTCAGCTTCGTGGTCCAGACCGCGCAGCTGGGCGGACGCAAGGTGGTGCTGATCGAGCCCGTCGAATCAATGAACATCAACGCTGCCAACGCCTTGCTCAAAAGCCTTGAAGAGCCGTCTGGCGACACCGTATTGCTGCTGGTCAGCCACCAGCCGAGCCGTTTGCTGCCGACCATCAAGAGTCGCTGCGTGCAGCAGGCTTGCCCGCTACCGAGCGAAGCCATGAGTCTGGCCTGGCTGGCAAACGCGTTGCCGGATTGCTCGCAAGAAGAGCGTGTTGAATTGCTGACCCTGGCGGCCGGTTCGCCATTGGCCGCGGTCAATCTGCAGGCTCAAGGTGTGCGCGAACAACGTGCGCAAGTGGTTGATGGCGTGAAGAAGCTGCTCAAGCAGCAGCAATCGCCGACCCAACTGGCCGAAGGCTGGAATGCAATCCCGTTATTACTGTTGTTTGACTGGTTCTGCGATTGGTCGAGCCTGATCCTGCGCTATCAGCTGACCCAGGACGAAGAGGGGCTGGGACTGCCGGACATGCGCAAGGTGATTCAATACCTGGCGCAGAAGACCGCGCAGGACAAGGTCCTGAATATCCAGGACTGGATCCTTGCCCAGCGCCAGAAAGTACTGAGCAAGGCCAACCTCAACCGGGTGCTGCTGCTGGAGGCGCTGCTGGTGCAGTGGGCGTCCCTGCCTGCCCAGAGGTAACCTGGACGCTACCTGTCAGCGGTAAGGCGTTACCAGGCCACCGGGGTTGGCGTACAGTTCAACCATGGTGAAAACACTGCCCGCAGTCGAATCGAAATCCATCTGGCCGGAGCCCTCGAGTCCGGCCTTCCCACTCATACGATGTAAGTTGCAGCCCTCTTTATGCTCGTAGATTCCCATTGCCACCTTGATCGCCTTGACCTGGCAGCCCACGACGGATCCCTGGACGCAGCTCTGGATGCCGCGCGTCAACGCGGGGTTGGGCACTTTCTGTGTATCGGCGTCAGCGTCGATAACGCGGCTGATGTCAAAGCGCTGGCCGAGCGTTATGACGACGTCGACTGCTCGGTTGGCGTGCATCCGCTGGATGTGCAGCCGGGAGCGGCGCCTGCGCTGGACTGGCTGTTGCAGGAACTCAATCACCCGCGCGTCGTGGCGATTGGTGAAACCGGTCTGGACTACCACTACGAACCCGAAGCCGCCGAATTGCAGCAGGCGTCTTTTCGACTGCACCTGCAAGCGGCGCAACAAACCGGCAAACCGGTGATCATCCATACCCGTGGTGCCCGTGCAGATACCCTCGACTTGCTGCGTGAAGCGGCGCTGCCCCAGGCGGGCGTTCTGCATTGCTTCACCGAAGACTGGGACATGGCCAAGGCAGCCCTGGACATGGGTTATTACATTTCCCTGTCCGGTATTGTCACTTTCCGCAATGCCGATGCGTTGCGTGATGTGGCCAGCAAAGTCCCGGCCGATCGGTTGCTGGTCGAAACCGACTCGCCGTATCTGGCGCCGATTCCCTATCGTGGCAAGCCGAACCTGCCGCAGTATGTGCGAGAAGTGGCAGAGTTTCTGGCCATGCTGCGCGGTGAACCCTACGAGCGATTTGCCGAGCAGACCACCGAGAACTTCAAGCGATTGTTCCCGCTGGCGCATGTGAAATCAGTTTAAGGTTCGAAGCCGCTTTCGCGAGCAGGCTCGCTCCTACAGGGTTAAATCGCAGGCAAAAAAAACCCGGGTTCTGGGGGGTGAATCCGGGTTAAGACCATTAGGAGTAAAACAATGGCACGCGGTCCGTTGGTACCAATATCGGCGTGACACTTGGGGGAGATGCCCCGCCGACAGTTCAAGTATTGATCACTATTGCGCCCAGTCCAGTTTACCGGACACAGTTTTTAAACAATTTTGGAATACGCCCGCTTCGGAAGCGTTCTCATCAGGCGCAGACCCTGTCCGAATTCATCAGGAAACACAGACATGGTCGGATGATCCGTGCATTTTTGCGTAAGTTAGGCATAATACGCGGCTTCGAATTTTGACCCCTACAGACCTTTTCTTATGCATAAAGAACCTCGTAAGGTCCGTGAGTTTCGCCGCCGCGAGCAGGAAATTCTCGATACCGCGCTCAAGCTGTTCCTCGAACAAGGTGAAGACAGTGTCACCGTCGAGATGATTGCTGATGCCGTCGGTATCGGCAAAGGCACGATCTATAAGCATTTCAAATCCAAGGCCGAGATTTATCTGCGGCTGATGCTCGACTACGAGCGCGATCTGAATGAACTGCTGCATTCGGCCGACGTCGACAAGGACAAGGAAGCCCTGTCGCGCGCCTATTTCGAATTCCGCATGCGTGACCCGCAACGCTATCGTCTGTTCGATCGCCTGGAAGAAAAGGTGGTCAAGGGCAACCAGGTTCCGGAGATGATCGAGGAGTTGCACAAGATCCGCGCCTCGAATTTCGAACGCCTGACCTTGCTGATCAAGGGCCGGATCAGCGAAGGCAAGCTGGAAGACGTGCCGCCTTACTTTCATTACTGCGCATCCTGGGCGCTGGTGCACGGTGCCGTGGCCCTGTATCACTCGCCGTTCTGGAGTAATGTGCTGGAAGATCAGGAAGGCTTCTTCCAGTTCCTGATGGACATCGGCGTTCGCATGGGCAACAAGCGCAAGCGCGACACCGACGCCCCGAGCAGCTGAGCCATTCAGTTGCCTTATGACGCCATGAATTCGTTACATGGTGCGATACCGCAGGAATATACTCAGGCATAGGGCTTGCTAAAACTTGATTTGTGAGTCAAGTTTTAGCGGTTCGATTTTCTTCCGCCGGAGTGATCCATGATCGTTGACCGTCAAGGCAGGCGTTTTCGTAATTTGCGAATCAGTCTGACCTCAGCCTGCAATTACGCTTGTACCTACTGCGTGCCTAACGGCAAGCGGCTGGTGGCTGCGCAGGATGAACTGTCGGCCGAAGCCATGGCGCGCGGCGTGGCCTATCTGATTGAAGCGGCAGGCATCGAGCGCTTGCGCATCACCGGCGGCGAGCCGCTGGTCAGCCCCAAACTCGAAGCCTTCATGACCGCCATCGGGCAGATGGGCCTGGAAGACATCAGCCTGACCACCAATGGCCAACTGCTGGCGAAAAAGCTGCCATTGCTGGTCAATGCCGGCATTCGCCGCATCAACGTTTCCCTCGATACGCTCGACGCCAGCGCCTTTCGCGGCATTGCCCGTGGCGGCGATCTGGCGACGGTACTCGACGGCATGGACCAGGCCAGCGCCGCCGGCATGAAGATCAAGGTCAACATGGTGCCGTTGCGTGGCCAGAACCTTGACCAGGTGATGCCACTGCTCGAGTACTGCCTGGAGCGTGGCTATGAGCTGCGCTTCATCGAATTGATGCGAATGGGCCACCTGGCCAGCGACTCCAATGCCTTCCTGCAGCAGTTTGTCAGCCTTCAGCAGTTGTTGAGCCTGATCGGCGAACGCTACGAATATCTCCAGGCCGATGCCCCACTCGATGCCACGGCCGTGCGTTACGAGATTCCGGGGATGGGCCATTTCGGTGTAATCGCCAACGAAAGCGTGCCGTTCTGTCGCACCTGTTCCAGGCTGCGCCTGTCCTCCACCGGCTGGTTGCATGGCTGTTTGTCCTCGAGCAATCGCCACTACGTCGGCGATCTGTTGGACAAACCGCGTCATCAAGCGCTGCCGGCGCTCCAGCGGCTTTTGGTGAAAGCCTTGGGCGACAAGCAGGAGGTGGCGTTTTCCGGTGGTGCCACAGTCATGAAGATTATCGGCGGCTGAACCGGCCTCATCGCGGGTAAGCCACGCTCCCACAAGCATCTGCGTAAAACCTTGTGGGAGCGTGGCTTGCCCGCGATTGCGTTGGATCAGGTGACGATGTCCGTGAGGTGGCGCAAAAGCTGCATCCCATGGCCATTCGCCGGTTTTCCGACACCGGCCTCTGGAGGATAGGATGCGTAGCCTGGTTTTGCTGCTGGCCGTTTTGGCGCTTGGCGGCTGCATGAATGTCAGCGATATGGCCGAAGGGACTCGTTACCACATGAGCGACGCCGGTCTGCTGGACCACAGCGACAGCCGCCGCGTGAATAACCTGCGCATTCAGCCGGACTCGTTCGTCTATATTGCCCAGGGCGCATTCGTACCGCCGGGCAGTGCCGTCTACCCGCGACCTAACGTGATCGCCGAAGTCGCCTTTGATGGCTTTGTCGAATACTTCCCGATGGTTCGCCGCGCTCGTACGCCGGAAGGTCTGGACCAGGCCATGAGCGAAGCCCGTGCCGTTGGCGCCCATTACCTGCTCTACACCCGTTTCGCCAAGTCGGATGACCGCATTGGCAACTCGGATGAATGGCTGGATCAAGAGGCGCTGGATCGCCTCGGAATCGACAGCGGCGTGATTCAGATCATGTTGATCGAGACCAGCACCCAGTATTTGATTGATACTGCACGTATCAAGAGTCGTGGCGGTTTACTGACGTTCCACGACAAAAAGCCGGAAGACCTGATGGGCCCGCCGCTGGAGCAATACGCTCGTAGTCTGCTGGGGCTCAGCGACCAGTAAATCAAAGGAGATCGCCATGAGTGGCCCGCAAAAAGCCAACGACCTGTTGGGGCAAATCCCCAAAACCAAAGGCTTGCCGCCGGTCCACCTGTGGAATCCCGACTTCTGCGGCGACATCGACATGCGCATCGCCCGCGACGGCACCTGGTATTACCTGGGCACGCCGATCGGGCGCAAGCCGATGGTCAAACTCTTCTCCACCATCATTCGTCGCGATGGCGATGATTATTTCCTCATTACGCCGGTTGAGAAGGTCGGCATCAAGGTTGATGACGCGCCCTTCGTGGCCATCGCCGTGGACGTCGAGGGCGAGGGCGAGGCGCAGGTCCTGCGCTTCACCACCAACGTCGACGAAACCACCGACGCCGGTGCTGAACACCCGATTCGTGTGGTGGTCGATCCACTCACCCAGGAACCGGCGCCTTACGTGCATGTGCGCACGAACCTTGAAGCGCTGATCCATCGCAATGTGTTTTACCAACTGGTTGAGCTGGCAGTCAGTCGCGAGATCGATGGGCAGCGTTGGTTGGGCGTGTGGAGTGGGGGTGAGTTTTTCCGCATCGGTCTTGAGCCCTGACACATAACCCTATGGGAGCAAGCTCGCTCCCAAAAGGGTTTGCGTGTGTTCAAAAAATCAATTTGACAGTCAATCATATGATGATTAGCGTGGCCACCTTAGCGAATGGCTTTGGGGATATCCATGTCCAGCAGTTTTCATGCGTCGACCGTCGATTGGCTGGGTTGCTGGATCGCTACCGGCCAAGTGAAGCCCGGCGAAACCATCAAGGTCGAAGCTGACCTCGGCGAGCAGCTCGGCGTCAGTCGTACCGTCATCCGCGAAGCCATCAAAACCCTGGTTGCCAAAGGCCTGCTCGAAGTCGGGCCGAAGGTCGGCACCCGTGTGTTGCCGGTACGGCGCTGGAACCTGTTCGATCCGCAAGTCGTCGGCTGGCTGTCGCGCAGCGGCTTGCCGGAAAACTTCGTCGATGACTTGCTCGACCTGCGCCGCACCATCGAACCCATGGCCGTGCGCTGGGCCTGTGAGCGGGCGACGGGCGAGCAGGTCGAGGCGATTTTACTGGCTTGCAACGCGCTCGAACGCGCCGTGGACAGTGGCATCGACTACAACCGCGCCGACCAGCTCTTCCATGAGTGCATCCTCGCCGCGAGCCACAATCAATTCATCGAGCAAATGGTGCCGGCCCTCGGTGCCTTGCTGGCGGTGTGTTTCGAAGTGTCCGCCGCCGACCCCGACGAACTGCGTCGCACCTTGCCCATTCATAAAGACATGGCCCAAGCCATCGCCGCCCGCGATGCCGCGCGCGGTGTCTGGGCCTGCATGACCCTGATCGACAACGCTGACCTGGCGATCAAGCGCTACTACCCGCAGGTCATGGCCGACAAAAAAGCCAGCTGAAAACGAAGAACCTGTGGGCGCCGGCAAACCGGCTCCGACCTGAAAAGAATAAGAAAGCAGGAGGTTTCATGACGTGGACAGCGGTGACCGGACACCGGGCGCAACTCGGTGAAGGCCCATTCTGGGATGCGCCGACCCAGGCACTGTACTGGGTGGACATCGCCGGCAAGCAAGCGTTGCGGCTGATTGGCGCCAACGTGCAGATCTGGCAGATGCCGGAGCACGTGTCAGCGTTCATTCCGTGTGAGCGCGGCGATGCACTGGTGACCTTGAGCAGTGGCATCTATCGACTTGATCTGGATTCGCCCGGCCTGGAGCCGCGGCTGACGTTGCTCTGCGTCGCCGACCCGCAACCGGGCAACCGCGCCAACGAAGCGCGTTGCGATGCCCTCGGTCGGCTATGGCTCGGCACCATGCAAAACAATATCGGCGAACAAGGCGAAGACCTGCCCATCGTGCGGCGTACCGGCGGGCTGTTTCGCATTGACCGCGACGCCCGGGTGACGCCCCTGCTTCGCGGTTTGGGCATTCCCAATACGTTGTTGTGGAGCGATGACGTCACCACCCTGTATTTCGGCGACAGCCTCGATGGCACGCTGTATCAACATTTCATTCGCACCGACGGCAACCTCGAACCGGCGCAGACCTGGTTTGCAGCCCATGGGCGCGGCGGTCCGGACGGATCGGCGATGGACGCGCAAGGTTTTATCTGGAACGCCCGGTGGGACGGCAGCTGCCTGCTCAGGCTCAGCCCGGACGGCAAAGTCGATCGGGTGATTGAGCTGCCAGTCAGCCGCCCCACCAGTTGCGTGTTCGGCGATACCGATCTTAAAACCCTGTACATCACCAGTGCCGCGAGCCCGCTCGGGCATTCGCTGGATGGGGCCGTGTTGTCGATTCGTGTGGACGTCCCCGGAAAGCATTGCACTCGTTTTGCGGGATAAATCCCAAAATATGGGATGTAAATATATATATTGAGATTTATCCTGGGCCAGGTTTATAGTCGGCCTCACCAGTTACATGCACTCACACTTAAGAAAAACAAAACAGGTGAAGTGATGCAGCGATATTCCACCGTCTTCCCGTGCGGAGTCAGTGCTTCAGAGCGTTTCAAAGCTGAAACGTTTTTTGCGTGCCTGTTCTTGCCTCAACGCCTTTTGACCGGACATCCACGGATGCCCGGTTTTCGTCGTGCTTTCGAACAGGAGTCTTGATCCATGGCTGAACCTCTTTCCTTGCCACCGGTACCCGAACCGCCGAAGGGCGAGCGCTTGAAAAACAAAGTCGTGTTGCTCACCGGCGCGGCTCAGGGTATTGGCGAAGCGATCGTCGCCAGCTTCGCATCTCAGCAAGCCAGGCTGATCATCAGCGATATTCAGGGGGATAAAGTCGAAAAGGTTGCGGCGCACTGGCGGGAAAAAGGTGCCGATGTGGTGGCGATCAAGGTCGATGTCTCGCACCAGCAGGATTTGCACGCCATGGCCAGGCTGGCGGTGGAACGTCACGGCCGGATCGACGTGCTGGTCAACTGTGCCGGGGTCAATGTGTTCCGCGACCCGCTGCAAATGACCGAGGAAGACTGGCGTCGCTGCTTTGCCATCGACCTCGACGGCGCCTGGTTCGGCTGCAAGGCCGTTTTGCCGCAGATGATCGAGCAGGGCATCGGCAGCATTATCAACATTGCCTCGACCCATTCCAGCCACATCATTCCCGGTTGCTTCCCGTACCCGGTGGCCAAGCACGGCTTGCTCGGCCTGACCCGTGCCCTGGGCATCGAATATGCGCCCAAGGGCATTCGCGTCAATGCCATTGCTCCGGGTTACATCGAAACCCAATTGAACGTCGACTACTGGAACGGCTTTGCCGATCCCCACGCCGAGCGTCAGCGCGCCTTTGATCTGCACCCGCCAAAACGAGTCGGTCAGCCGGTAGAAGTCGCCATGACAGCGGTGTTCCTGGCCAGCGATGAAGCGCCGTTCATCAACGCGTCGTGCATCACCATCGATGGTGGGCGCTCGGTCATGTACCACGACTGAAACCTGAGGATTTCAGGCGCAGTACTGCGCCTGAAATTCAATCATCATACGATATGACTATTTAGCGATAAGGTTTCACCGCGCCATTGGTTGAAAAGAACGCTTTCGAAGAATGCTCAACAAAAATAACAAGGAGTCAAAACCTATGAATCGTCGTCGTGCAATCCGTTCCCTGTGCTGTGCCGCTCTGGCGGTCACTGCGGTCAGCCTGAGCAGTACGCTGCTGGCGGCCGAGGAAGTGAAAATCGGGTTTCTGGTCAAACAAGCGGAAGAGCCGTGGTTCCAGACCGAATGGGCCTTCGCCGAAAAGGCCGGTAAGGAGAAGGGCTTCACCCTGATCAAGATTGCCGTGCCTGATGGCGAGAAGACCCTGTCGGCCATCGACAGCCTGGCCGCCAACGGCGCCAAGGGCTTTGTGATCTGCCCGCCCGATGTGTCCCTCGGCCCTGCGATCATGGCCAAGGCCAAGCTCAACGGCTTGAAAGTGATCGCCGTCGATGACCGCTTCGTCGATGCCAGTGGCAAATTCATGGAAGAGGTTCCGTACCTTGGCATGGCAGCGTTCGAAGTCGGCCAGAAGCAGGGCGGCGCCATGGCCACCGAAGCGAAAAAGCGCGGTTGGGACTGGAAAGACACCTACGCCGTGATCAACACCTACAACGAACTCGACACCGGCAAGAAACGCACCGACGGTTCGGTCAAGGCGCTGGAAGACGCCGGCATGCCGAAGGATCACATCTTGTTCTCGGCGCTGAAAACCCTCGACGTGCCGGGCAGCATGGACGCCACCAACTCGGCGCTGGTGAAGCTGCCGGGCGCGGCGAAGAACCTGATCATCGGCGGCATGAACGACAACACCGTGCTCGGCGGCGTGCGCGCCACGGAAGCTGCCGGCTTCGCGGCGAAGAATGTGATCGGCATCGGCATCAACGGCACCGATGCCATCGGTGAATTGAAGAAACCCGACAGTGGCTTCTATGGCTCGATGCTGCCAAGCCCGCACATCGAGGGCTACAACACCGCCAGCATGATGTACGAGTGGGTCACCACCGGCAAAGAACCGGCGAAATACACGGCCATGGATGACGTGACGCTGATCACCCGCGACAACTTCAAGCAGGAGCTGGAAAAGATCGGTCTGTGGAACTGAGGGCGGGTTGATTTCATCGGCAGCCCCGGCAACGGGGTTGCCTGATCTGTGTCATGAGGTGGTTATGCACGCGCAAACACAAATACAACAACGCACCGGCCGTTCCTTTAGTGGCGGTGGCAGCTTGCGCTTCAACGGGATTGGCAAAACCTTTCCCGGCGTGAAGGCGCTGGATGGCATCAGCTTCGTCGCCCATCCGGGGCAGGTTCATGCCCTGATGGGCGAGAACGGCGCCGGCAAGTCGACCCTGCTGAAAATCCTCGGTGGCGCCTATACCCCGAGCAGCGGCGACTTGCAGATCGGCAAGCAGGCAATGGTCTTCAAGTCCACCGCCGACAGCATCGGCAGCGGGGTGGCGGTGATCCACCAGGAGCTGCACCTGGTGCCGGAAATGAGCGTGGCGGAAAACCTGTTCCTTGGGCATTTGCCAGCCAGTTTCGGCTTGATCAATCGCCGTACCCTGCGCCAGCAAGCGCTGGCCTGCCTCAAGGGACTGGCCGATGAAATCGACCCCCAAGAAAAAGTCGGACGCCTGTCCCTCGGGCAACGGCAACTGGTGGAAATCGCCAAGGCCTTGTCCCGTGGCGCCCATGTGATTGCCTTCGATGAGCCGACCAGCAGCCTGTCGGCGCGGGAGATCGACCGCTTGATGGCGATCATCGCTCGCCTGCGCGACGAGGGCAAAGTGGTGCTGTACGTCTCCCATCGCATGGAAGAAGTGTTCCGTATCTGCAACGCGGTGACGGTGTTCAAGGATGGTCGCTACGTACGCACCTTCGAGGACATGAGCGAGCTGACCCACGATCAATTGGTCACGTGTATGGTCGGTCGCGACATCCAGGACATCTACGATTACCGTCCCCGCCAGCGTGGCGCGGTGGCACTTAAAGTCGACGGCCTGCTCGGGCCAGGCTTGCGCGAACCGGTGAGTTTCGAGGCACACAAAGGCGAGATTCTTGGGCTGTTCGGTCTGGTGGGCGCCGGCCGTACCGAGCTGTTCCGCATGCTCAGCGGGCTTACGCGAAACACCGCCGGACGCCTTGAACTGCGCGGCCACGAATTGAAGTTGCGTTCACCCCGCGACGCCATCGCCGCCGGGATTCTGCTGTGCCCGGAGGATCGCAAGAAGGAGGGCATCATGCCGCTCTCCAGCGTCGCCGAAAACATCAACATCAGTGCGCGCGGCGCCCATTCCACGTTTGGCTGCCTGTTGCGCGGGCTGTGGGAAAAGGGCAACGCCGACAAGCAGATCAAGGCACTGAAAGTAAAAACGCCGCATGCCGGACAACAGATCAAGTTTCTATCCGGCGGCAACCAGCAGAAGGCCATTCTCGGTCGCTGGCTGTCGATGCCGATGAAAGTGCTGCTGCTCGACGAGCCCACTCGCGGTATCGACATCGGCGCCAAGGCCGAGATCTACCAGATCATCCACAACCTGGCCGCCGACGGTATTTCGGTGATCGTGGTGTCCAGCGACCTGATGGAAGTGATGGGCATTTCGGACCGCATCCTGGTGCTGTGCGAAGGCGCCATGCGCGGCGAACTGAGCCGCGAACAGGCCAACGAATCCAACTTGCTGCAACTGGCTTTGCCGCGCCAACGCGCTGACGGCGTGGCGAACTGAGAGGTGACTATGATGACAACCCAAAACGAAACCCTGCCGACCGTGCGCAAGCCTCTGGACCTGCGACGCTTTCTCGATGACTGGGTGATGCTGCTGGCGGCGGTGGGGATCTTCGTGCTCTGCACCTTGCTGATCGACAATTTCCTATCGCCGCTGAACATGCGTGGCCTGGGCCTGGCGATTTCCACTACCGGGATTGCCGCCTGCACCATGTTGTACTGCCTGGCGTCCGGGCATTTCGACTTGTCGGTGGGCTCGGTGATCGCCTGTGCCGGGGTAGTCGCCGCCGTGGTGATGCGCGACACCAACAGCGTGTTTCTCGGTGTCTGTGCGGCACTGGTCATGGGGCTGATCGTCGGGCTGATCAACGGGATCGTGATTGCCAAGCTGCGGGTCAATGCGTTGATCACGACGCTGGCCACCATGCAGATCGTGCGCGGCCTGGCCTACATCTTCGCCAACGGCAAAGCGGTGGGCGTGTCCCAGGAATCATTCTTCGTGTTCGGCAATGGCCAACTGTTCGGTGTACCGGTGCCGATCCTGATTACCATCGTCTGCTTCCTGTTCTTCGGTTGGTTGCTCAACTACACCACCTATGGCCGCAACACCATGGCCATCGGCGGTAACCAGGAAGCGGCGCTGCTGGCCGGGGTCAACGTTGACCGGACCAAGATCATTATCTTCGCCGTGCATGGCCTGATCGGCGCGTTGGCCGGTGTGATTCTGGCTTCGCGCATGACCTCGGGTCAGCCGATGATCGGCCAGGGCTTCGAGCTGACGGTGATCTCGGCGTGTGTGCTGGGCGGGGTTTCGTTGAGTGGCGGGATCGGCATGATCCGGCACGTGATTGCCGGGGTGTTGATTCTGGCAATCATCGAGAATGCGATGAACCTGAAGAATATCGATACGTTTTACCAGTATGTGATTCGGGGTTCGATTCTGCTGTTGGCGGTGGTGATTGACCGTCTGAAACAACGCTGAGATTTTCGCTGCTCTCACGAGCGCCATCGCGGGCAAGCCACGCTCCCACAGGTTTTTGCGTAATCTGTGGGAGCGTGGCTTGCCCACGATGGCTGCATGACTGACTCACTCCCGCTCTCGCGAACAATCGCATCCTTCTGTCACCTCCCTTAAATATTTCTTGCCCGTCCCAACCCGTTTCGGGTATCAATTTGTACATGATTAGACAGGTACGATTCGACAAGAAACAACGGGTGGTCGACGAACTCATCCGGCGCATTGAAAGCGGCCTCATGGAGGACGGCTTTCATCTGCCGGGCGAGCATCAGTTGGCTCAAGAATTCAAAGTCAGCCGAGGTACTTTGCGTGAAGCCCTGGCCGAGTTGAAACGGCGCAACTACATTGCGACGCAAAGCGGGGTAGGCTCCATCGTCACCTTCGACGGTATGGTGCTCGACCAGCGCAACGGCTGGGCCCAGGCCCTGGCCGACAGCGGCGCGCTGGTCAACACCGAAGTGCTGCGGTTGGAGGCGGTGACCCGTCCTGACCTGCTGTCGCGCTTCGGCATCGACCAGTTCATTACGCTCGACCGACGCCGCCGTTCCAACGACGGCACGCTGGTCTCCCTCGAACGCTCCTTGATGCCCGCCACCGGAGGTCTGGAAAGCCTGCCGCGTGTCGGTCTGATCGACAACTCCCTGACCATCACCCTGGCGGCCTATGGCTATATCGGTGAACGCGGCGATCAATGGATCGGTGCCGAACCGCTGAACGCCGAAGACGCGGAACTGTTGGGCCGCCCGGTCGGTACGGTATTCCTGAAAGCCTTGCGCACCACGTACGACCGGCAAAACCGTTTCATGGAACAGGTGGAAAGTTTGCTCGACCCTGTGCACTTTCGTCTTCACCTGCAGTTTGGAACGGCGCAATGACGGCGCTCAACCGTGCACTTGGCGCATTCTATGGCTTGGCCCTGGGTGATGCGCTGGGCATGCCGACCCAATCCCTGAGCCGCCCCGAAATCAAGGCGCGCTTCGGCGAAATCACTGACCTGCAAGACGCCGGCCCCTTGCAACCGATTGCCCCCAACATGCCCAGGGGCTCGATCACTGACGACACCGAACAGGCGATCCTGGTCGGCCAGTTGCTGATCGACGGCAAGGGCAGGATCGAACCGGCGTTGCTCGCCCGGCGCTTGATCGAATGGGAAGCCCAAATGCAGGCCAAGGGCTCCCAGGATTTGCTCGGGCCGTCGACCAAACGTGCGATTGAAATGATCCTGGCCGGTCATTCGCCGGAAGAGGCGGGGCGTTACGGCACCACGAACGGTGCGGCGATGCGCATCACCCCGGTCGGTATCGCGGCCGACGTCGCAGATCCCGCGCGTTTTATCGATGCCGTGGTACAGGCCTGCCAGGTGACCCATAACACCACGCTGGGTATTTCGAGCGCGGCGGCGGTGGCGGCGGTGGTTTCGGCCGGGATCAACGGCATGGATTTGGGGGAAGCGCTGAACCTTGGCCAGCAAGTCGCCCAGCAAGCCGAAAGCCATGGCCATTGGGTTGCCGGCGGACGCATTGCCTCGCGCATCAGTTGGGCGCGCAGCATCAGCATCGACAGCGACAAGGCGTTGTTGGCCGACCTGCTGTACGACGTGATTGGCACTTCGGTGGCATCACAGGAATCGGTGGTGGTAGCGTTTGCCCTGGCGCAGCAAGTGGCCATCGGCGAGATGAATGCCTTCGAAGCGCTGTGCATGGCCGCCAGCCTGGGGGGCGACACCGACACCATCGCAGCGATTCTCGGCGCGATGCTCGGGGCCAGCCTGGGCCTTGAGACTTGGCCTGTCGCGTTGATCGACACAGTCAAGGCTGTCAACGATCTAGAGCTAAAGCCACTGGTGCAGGGACTATTGGCTTTGCGTTGATTGCGCTGACGCCATCGCGGGCAAGCCCGCTCCCACAGGATCGCTGTGACCCTGTGGGAGCGGGCTTGCCCGCGATGGGCGCACCACCGAATCAATTTGATAAACCGCAATAGTGCGCACCAACAAGGCCAGGATGGCCGGGCTGTTGTATCGACTTCCGTATTGCCCACAACCACAACAAAGGCAACAGGAGCATTTTTTCATGAGTTCATCAAACGCGGGGCAAAATGCCGGACAACTGGAAACCCGTGGCATCGAACCTGTGCCGGAAGCCGAGTGCAAGGGTCATCCCTTGCAACTGTTCTGGGTCTGGTTCGCCGCCAACATTTCCATCCTCGGCCTGCCTTTGGGCGCAACCCTCGTAGCGTTTCGCGGCTTGGCGATCTGGCAGGCGATCATCGTCGCGATCCTCGGTGCCGCCGGTTCTTTCGCGGTGGTCGGGATCATCTCCATCGCCGGCCGTCGAGGCCGGGCACCTAGCCTGACCCTGTCGCGCGCGATCTTCGGCGTACGCGGCAACATTGGCCCGACCCTGGTCTCACTGATGTCGCGCCTGGGTTGGGAAACGGTCAACACCACCACTGCCGCGTTCGTGCTGTTGTCATTGTGTTCGATTCTGTTCGGCTCGCCGGTGGAAGCGAAAAGCGCACCGCTGTTGACGCTGCTGTTCATCGCGATTTTCGTGTTGCTGACCCTGTCGGTGTCCGGCCTCGGTCACGCCACGCTGTTGGTGATCCAGAAATGGGCGACCTACGTGTTCGGCGCGCTGAACATTCTGGTCGGCGGGTTCCTCTGCGCCACCATCGACTGGAGCGCGGTATTCAATGCCACGCCTGCGCCGCTCAGCGCCATGATCATCGGCGTTGGCACCATGGCGGCGGGCACCGGGATCGGTTGGGCCAATGCCGGTGCCGACATGTCGCGCTATCAGCACCGCAGCGTCAAGGCTGTGCGCCTGGTGGCGTCGGCGGCATTCGGCGCGGGCATTCCGCTGGTGCTGCTGATCACCCTCGGCGGCCTGCTGTCGGTGGGCAATAACGACCTGGCCCAGGCCACCGATCCGATCATCGCGATTCGCGACATGCTGCCGACCTGGATGGCCGTGCCGTACCTGATCACCGCATTCGGCGGGCTGCTGCTGTCGAATAACCTCTCGGTGTATTCCGCCGGCCTGACCACGCTGACCCTCGGCTTGAAGGTCAAGCGTGTCTATGCGGTCGTGGTCGACATCGTTGCGATCTTCGCCGGTTCGATCTACTTCATGCTGATCGCCGACAGTTTCTATGGTCCGTTCATCACCTTCATTTCCCTGCTGGCAGTGCCGATCACCGCGTGGGTCGGGATCTTCGTGGTCGACCTGATCCATCGTCACTACTACAGCCCCAAGGACTTGCTGGATGTCAGCCCGAGCAGCGCCTACTGGTATCGCGGCGGCGTCGAATGGCGAGCCTTCGGTGCCTGGGCCATCGCCATTGTGCTCGGTTTCAGTTTCACCACCATTGGCACTACCGCAGAAAACGTCTGGTTCAAAGGCTTTCTGTCCGATTCGTGGCTGGGCCATAACGGCCTCGGCTGGATCGTGACCTTCGTGGTCGCTGGTGGGATTTATCGGGTACTCGGCGGGGCGAAGGATCGTCGCGCCGCATTGATCGAGAATGCCCATGCCTAAGTTGTTGCACACCGGCCAGGTCATCATCGACCTGGTCATGGCCGTGGATAAATTGCCGCAAGCAGGTGGCGATGTGCTCGCGCAATCGGCCCGTTTCGAAGCCGGTGGCGGTTTCAATGTGATGGCCGCCGCCCGTCGCAATGGTCTGCCGGTGGTTTACCTGGGTCGGCATGGCACCGGGCGCTTCGGTGACTTGGCGCGCGAGGCGATGAACGCGGAGGGCATCCAGATCGGCATCGCTCAGCGCGCCGAGCGTGATACCGGATTGTGTGTCGCCATCACCGACGCGTCGGCCGAGCGCAGTTTTGTCTCCTACATCGGTGCGGAAGGCGAACTGACGGCCGAAGACCTGGCAAGCGTGTCGGCCGAGGCGGGTGATTATGTCTACGTCAGTGGCTACAGCCTGCTGCACGTCGGCAAGGCACAGGCGCTGGTGGACTGGGTGCTGGCGTTGCCGAGCGCTATCAACGTGGTATTCGATCCGGGGCCCTTGGTGGATTCACCGGATGCACCGCTGATGCAGGCGTTGTTGCCACGCATCGACCTGTGGACCAGCAACGCGGTCGAGGCGCAGAGATTCACGGGGGCGTCGGACATCTCCGACGCGCTGACGTGCCTGGCGGCGCATCTACCGGCCACGGTGTTGATGGTCGTGCGCGATGGGCCGCAAGGCTGCTGGATCAGCCAGGGTTCTGAGCGTCGGCATGTGCCGGGCTTCAAGGTCGACGCGGTGGACAGCAATGGTGCGGGCGATGCCCATGCCGGGGTGTTCGTGGCGGGGCTGGCCCAGGGATTGTCGGCGTTTGATGCAGCACGGCGGGCGAATGCGGCGGCGGCTTTGGCGGTGACTCGCTGGGGGCCTGCTACTTCGCCAGGGGCGGCTGAAGTGGATGCGTTGATGGGCGATGGCTCTAGCCGTTGATCTGCCGCCATCGTTGGCAAGCCGGCTCCTGAAGGCGATTCGCGATAGCTGATCCGCACCCCGAAAGTGGGACAGCAATCCTGCTTTCAGGGGGGGCAGCTATTGGCTGATTCCGCCGGCTTTGCCCGAGTCACCGCTGGTGCTTGAGCCCAGACCGCCGCCGGTGTTACCGGGTGTTTCGGTGTCCGGCAAGTCGAATCCGCCCTGGCGCCCGGGGTCGTTGCCCTGGGTGCGTGGATCGGTCCCCGTGGAAGGCGGCAAACGGTTGTCGATTCCCGCACCGTCGGTGTTGATGCCAGGGGCGCTCTGGATGGCCGGGGCCTTGGGTTTCTCCACAGGGTTAGTGGGGCCGGTGGTCCCGGCGAAGGCGGTAGAGGACAGCAGCGCGGTGAGGGCGAGGGCGGTCAACCGGGACAGGCTCATGGTGTTGTCTCCAATAAATAGAGTCCTACCTGATTAGTCCGCCCCGGATCTCGATGGGTGCCTGATGGGCGACGGACGGCTCAGGCGCGCTGCAACGCCTTGGCCATGCTCATTCGACGCCAGAGCAGGCGCCCGACGGTGATCAACCAATTGAGCGATGCAACCGCCATTACGGTGAGCAGCAGCGTGGCCATGCCGTGTTCGACGATGATTTTCCCGGCCAGCAATGGAAAGCCGAATACGCCGATGAAGTACGACAGGCTGAACAGCAGCAAGGATTGCGCGGTGGTGCCGCTCGGCGCCTCATTGGCGGCCAGGCCGTTGATCACTGAATAGGTCAGGCCGTAACCGACCCCGGGCATCACGGCGGCGAGCACGTAGTTGAAGCCGTTGTCGACCACGAACCCGAACATCAGGATCGAGGCCAGCATCAGCCCCGAAAGCAGGCAGGACGCACGCAGTGGATCGCGCTTGACCACGAATCCGGCGATCAGCAGGCGGCCGCTGATCGCCGCGCTCATGAAGCCGAGAAAGAACAACGAATAGTCGAGCGAGCGCTGCGCCGCGTAGCTGGTTTGAAAGCTCGACAATCCGCCGAACACGCAGCCACCGAGGCCCACCATGATGATCGGAAACACCGCTCTGGACGACAGCACCCGGGCCGCGGCGTGCCAGGAAATCCGCGATACGACGGTCGATTGCGCCGCGGCCGTTTTCAGGTGTCGGTCCAGACGCCAGAACAGCAGTACCCCCACAAGACTCGCCAGCGCCGCCAGGTAAAACGCCGCCGTTACCGGATAGCCGAGGGCGCTCGCGGCGCGACCGAGCAACGGACCGCTGCCGATGCCGGTCATCATGCTGCCCGACAGGAGGGCGAAATACTTGGCTCGCTGCGCCGGCGTCACCAGGCTGGCGACGATGATCGGCCCGAGGGTGTAGAACACGCCCCAACCCAACCCCAGCAACAACCCGAAAATCAGCAGCAGATGGCCGAAGCCTGGCGTCAGGGCAAAACCAAGGCTGGCGGCGACCAGCAACAGGCCGAACAGCGCCACCGAACGGGCCGCGCCGAGCCAGTCGGACAAGTGACCGGAAACGATTACGGCGGCGAAAGTGCTGAGCATCGCTGCCGAAATCACGCTGCCGGCATCCTGCTCATTGCCACCGCGAGAGCCGATCAACAGCGACAGCAAAAAGGTCGAACCGTAAGACAGCGACAGCAGGTAGCTGGCCAGGCAAAACAGGCCGAACAACTTGCTGGAGACAGGGGGTGTTGCGGTAGACATGACGTGGTTCCTTCACCCGATAAATTGGCAGGTCATCTATCTATCACGCAAGGCGTCTATCTTAGGTGCGAGGTTCGCGATGCAAGGGTTAGCCCTAGCCGGAGTAACAACCTGTGGCGACGGTGTTCTGTGGCAGGGGAGCAAGCTCCCTCGCCACAAATCGCGCGCCGCCTTAGTATGGCGTTTTCAACTTTTGACAAGGCGCGTCCATGACGATCGAAATCCGCCCGGCAACCCCCAGTGACGCGCCACAAATCCTCGCGTTCATCACGGAATTGGCCGACTACGAACGTGCCCGCCACGAAGTCATTGCCAGCGTCGCCGACATCGAGCGCAGCTTGTTCAGCGAAGGGGCGACCGCCCATGGCCTGATCTGCCTGCGCGACGGGTTGCCGATCGGTTTCGCGGTGTTCTTCTTCAGCTATTCCACATGGCTGGGCAGCAACTGCCTGTACCTCGAAGACCTCTACATCACCCCGGAACAGCGGGGTGGCGGTGCCGGCAAAACCCTGCTGCGGCATTTGGCGAAAATTGCCTGTGCCAACGATTGCGGGCGCTTCGAATGGAGCGTTCTAGAGTGGAACACCCCAGCCATCGATTTCTACAAATCCCTGGGCGCGCAGCCACAGGAGGAGTGGGTTCGCTACCGCATGGACGGCAAAGTGCTTCGCGAGTTCGCCGAAGGTCAATAAACGCCCAACCCCCGTAGGAGCGAGCCTGCTCGCGAAGAAATCGAATGCACCACGGGGTGTCAGGCTTCACGCATTATCGTTGACGACCATCGCAGACAAGCGAGCTCCTGCATTCCAGGGGCTCGCGAACGCTGCGATTTTTTTGTCTTCTCCCAATATATGGGATTGATATTTATATATTGAGATTTTGCGCCGTCCGGGCTTATAGTCCAGCTCACTCACTGCCAAAAACAAAACAGGTGAAGCGATGCTGGCGCAATTGATCGCGCTCGATTGGGGGACAACCTCATTACGTGCTTACAAACTGGCCGAAGGTGGCCAAGTGCTCGAACAGCGTTCGCTGTCGTCGGGGATCATGCAGCTGCCCAAGGCGCCGCGCGTCATTGCCGGCCGGGAATGCACCGACGGTTTTGAATTGGCCTTTGACCAGGCATGCGGCGACTGGCTCGACGAACAGCCCGGCCTGCCGGTGATTGCCTGTGGCATGGTCGGCAGCGCCCAGGGCTGGTGTGAAGCGGCCTACCGCGATACGCCGGCAAACGTCGCCACCCTCGGCACCGCCTTGCAAACCGTACGCAGTCTTCGTGGTGTCGACGTGCACATCGTGCCGGGTGTGATCCAGCGCTCGCGCTTGCCCAACGTGATGCGCGGCGAAGAAACCCAAGTGCTCGGCGTGCTGCAAACCCTGTCGAACGAGGCGGGCGCCGATCTATTGATCGGCCTGCCGGGCAGTCATTCGAAATGGGTGGAAGTGGCCGACGGCTGCATCGTCCATTTCGACACTTTCATGACCGGCGAAGTCTTCGCCGTGCTCAGCGAACACAGCATTCTGGGGCGTACCCAGCAACGCGGCGGGTCGTTCGATGACGAAGCGTTTGATCGCGGCGTGCAGGTGGCATTGTCGGCGGACGGCGAAACCGGTGTGCTCTCGACCATGTTCAGCGCTCGCAGCCTCGGTCTGACGGGGGCGCTGAGCGCCACCGCACAACCGGACTACCTGTCCGGCCTGTTGATCGGCCATGAACTGTCGGCCCTCGCCAGCGTCCTGCGACATCGGCGCAACAGTGTGCACCTGCCATCGATCATCCTCATCGGCAACGCCCAACTCTGTACGCGCTACAGCCGGGCCCTGGACGCTTGCGGGTTTGCCCGAGTGGCGCTGGTCGAACAGGCCACCGAACGCGGGCTGTGGCAACTGGCGCTGGCCGCCGGACTGATCACGCCCAACCCATCCCGTTAAACCTGACTGGAGCTCTGAACATGCTCAAACAAGCACTGGCGCAAAACGGTCTGATCGCGATCCTGCGCGGCTTGCGTCCGCAAGAAGCGGCGGCCATCGGCGAAGTCCTGTACGCAGCCGGATTTCGCGTCATCGAGGTACCGCTCAACTCCCCGGAGCCGTACGAAAGCATCCGTATCCTGCGCAGCACCTTGCCCGCTGATTGCCTGATCGGTGCCGGCACGGTGCTGACACCGGAACAGGTCGAGCAAGTGAAAGCGGCGGGCGGTCAGGTGATCGTGATGCCCCACAGCGATCCCAAGGTATTGCGCGCCGCGAAGGCTGCGGGGCTGTACCTGTCGCCGGGTGTCGCCACGCCGACCGAAGCCTTTGCGGCACTGGCCGAAGGGGCGGACATCCTGAAGATGTTTCCGGCCGAACAGATGGGGCCGGCGGTCGTCAAGGCATGGCTCGCGGTGTTGCCGGCGGGAACGATTCTGGCACCGGTCGGTGGCATCACCCCGGACAACATGCAGGTGTTCATCGATGCCGGCGTGAAAGGCTTCGGCCTCGGCTCCGGGTTGTTCAAGCCAGGCATGACCCCTGCGCAAGTGTCGACCAATGCCAAGGCCTACGTCGCTGCCTGGAAATCCCTTCGCTAAGACCTTTGGCGCTGCGTGCGCTGCATCTGAATAAGAGAGACAAGAAGATGAAAATCACCAAACTGACCACCTTCATCGTTCCGCCGCGCTGGTGCTTCCTCAAGGTCGAAACCGACGAGGGCGTCACCGGTTGGGGCGAGCCCGTGGTCGAAGGCCGCGCCCACACCGTGGCGGCCGCCGTCGAGGAATTGTCCGACTACCTGATCGGCAAAGACCCACGCAACATCGAAGACATCTGGACCGTGCTCTATCGCGGCGGATTCTACCGTGGCGGCGCGATCCACATGAGCGCACTGGCCGGCATCGATCAGGCGTTGTGGGACATCAAGGGCAAGGCGTTGGGTGTGTCGGTCAGTGATCTGCTGGGCGGCCAGGTGCGCGACAAGATTCGTGTCTATTCGTGGATCGGCGGCGACCGTCCGGCGGATACCGCGCGGGCAGCGAAAGAAGCGGTGGGGCGCGGTTTCACCGCGGTGAAAATGAATGGCACCGAAGAGCTGCAGTTCCTCGACACCTTCGAGAAAGTCGACCTGGCCCTGGCCAACGTCGCTGCCGTGCGTGACGCGGTGGGCCCGAACGTCGGCATAGGCGTCGACTTCCATGGCCGGGTGCACAAGCCCATGGCCAAGGTGCTCATGAAAGAGCTCGACCCGTACAAACTGATGTTCATCGAAGAGCCGGTGCTCAGTGAAAACTATGAAGCGCTGAAGGAGTTGGCGCCGCTGACCAGCACGCCGATTGCCCTGGGCGAACGGTTGTTTTCCCGTTGGGATTTCAAACGCGTGCTCAGCGAAGGCTACGTCGACATCATCCAGCCCGATGCATCCCACGCCGGTGGCATCACCGAAACCCGCAAGATCGCCAACATGGCCGAAGCCTACGACGTGGCGCTGGCGCTGCATTGTCCGCTGGGCCCGATTGCGCTGGCCGCTTGCCTGCAACTGGACGCGGCCTGCTACAACGCGTTCATTCAGGAACAGAGCCTGGGCATCCATTACAACGAGAGCAACGACCTGCTGGATTACGTCAAAGATCCGCGGGTGTTCGACTACGACAAAGGCTTCGTGAAAATCCCCAACGGCCCGGGCCTGGGTATTGAGATCAACGAGGAGTACGTGATCGAACGCGCAGCCATCGGGCACCGCTGGCGCAACCCGATCTGGCGCCATGCCGATGGCAGTTTTGCCGAGTGGTGAGTTTCTCCTGACACATAACCTGTGGGAGCGGGCTTGCCCGCGATAGCGTCCTGTCGGTCACATCAATGCCGGATGTGCCGCCGCCTTCGCTGGCAAGCCAGCTCCCACAGGATTCAGTGCAAGGTTTTAGATCGTCCTCAATAACCATAAGAAGAGGCACTCCTCATGCAACCGCAAACCCTCACCGGGCAGGCGACGTTGGTGACGCCCAGCCGCAAGCGTTTTTTTATCATGGTCCTGCTGTTCATCACCGTGGTGATCAATTACCTGGACCGCAGCAACCTGTCGATCGCTGCCCCGGCGCTGACCAGCGAACTGGGCATCGACCCGATTCACGTCGGCCTGATTTTCTCGGCCTTCGGCTGGACCTACGCCGCCATGCAGATCCCCGGTGGCTGGCTGGTGGACCGTGTTCCGCCGCGCATTCTCTACACCGCTGCCTTGCTGCTATGGTCGATTGCCACAGTGATGCTTGGCTTCGCCGGCAGCTTCATCGCGCTGTTCGTCTTGCGCATGGCCGTCGGTGCCCTGGAAGCGCCGGCCTATCCGATCAACAGCCGCGTCGTCACCACGTGGTTCCCGGAACGCGAGCGCGCCACGGCCATCGGTTTCTATACCTCTGGGCAGTTTGTCGGCCTGGCATTCCTGACGCCGTTACTGGCCTGGCTTCAGCACGAATTCGGCTGGCACATGGTGTTTGTCACCACCGGCGCGGTAGGCATTCTCTGGGCGGTGATCTGGTACGCGGTGTATCGCGAACCGCGTGACTTCAAAGGCGCCAACGAGGCCGAAATCGACCTGATCCGCGAAGGCGGCGGGTTGGTGGATATCCAGGCCGAGCAAGCCAGGGTCAAAGCGAAATTCAGCTGGGCTGACCTGGGGATCGTCCTGAGCAAGCGCAAACTCTGGGGCATCTACCTGGGCCAGTTCTGCCTCAACTCGACGCTGTGGTTTTTCCTGACGTGGTTCCCGACCTACCTGGTGAAATACCGTGGGATGGACTTCATCAAATCCGGCTTACTGGCATCGCTGCCGTTTCTCGCGGCGTTCGTCGGTGTGCTGTGTTCCGGATTCTTTTCGGATTTCCTGATCCGGCGCGGGTACACGGTCGGTTTCGCTCGCAAATTGCCGATCATCAGTGGCCTGCTGATTTCCACTTCGATCATCGGCGCCAACTTCGTCGAGTCGACGCCGCTGGTGATTGCCTTCCTCGCCCTGGCGTTCTTCGGCAACGGTCTGGCTTCGATCACCTGGTCGCTCGTTTCCACGCTGGCGCCGGCACGTTTGCTGGGACTGACCGGTGGCGTGTTCAACTTCATCGGCAACTTGTCGGCCATCGCCACGCCAATCGTCATCGGTTTCCTCGCCAGCGGTGAGTCCTTTGCCCCGGCGATCACCTACATCTCGGTTCTGGCATTGCTGGGTGCACTTTCCTACATTTTGCTGGTGGGCAAGGTCGAGCGTATCAAGTTGTAGTCGCAGCAGGAGGGCGACCATAATGCCGCCCGTTCACTCGCTCAACGGTAAAGGCTGGATATGCAGGAAGACGCCCCAAAAATCGCCAAGGACGCCGCGCCAACCGGCACCCAGACACTGCTTCGAGGTTTGGGTGTGGTTCAGGCCGTGGCCAGTGGCGCGCGCGACCTCAAGGAAATCGCCCGGTTGATCGGGACCACGCGCAGCACCACTCATCGACTGGCCAGTTGCCTGGTCGACGAACGTTATCTGCGGGTGGTGCCGCAAGTCGGTTACCTGCTGGGGCCGAAGCTGATCGAATTGGGGTTTCAGGCGCGCGAAGAACTGCCGTTGGTCACCCTGGCCGGGCCGTATCTGGATGAGTTGTCGGCGTTGACCGGTGACACCATTCACCTGGCGATCCGAGAAGGCGACGAAGTGCTGTACCTGCACAAGAATCCGGGACGCAACGGCCCGGAAATGCGCTCGCGGGTCGGCCATCGCATGCCGTTGGCGCGTACCGGCATCGGTAAGGCACTGATGCTCGACGACACGCCACAAGAGTGGCAACGGTTGTACGAAGTCAGTTTGCCAGCAGGTGGGAAAAATCAGTTCTGGCCGCAGCACCCGGAGCAGTCCTGGGAGCAATTTCAGCAGCGCATGATCGAGTATGTGGCCGGAGGTTATGCGTTCGACCTGGAGGACAACGAACCGTCGATCCGTTGCGTGGCGGCACCGATTCGTGATGCCAGCAAGCGCATCGTCGCCGGCATCAGCATCGCCAGTACCGTGCCGTATATGTCGCTGGAAAAAATGGCCGAGTTGATTCCCCTGATCAAAGGGGTCACGGCGCGGTTGTCGAACGACCTAGGCGCTAAAGTCTGACACGTGACCTGTAGGAGCGAGCTTGCTCGCGAAGGTCGATAGCGCTGACGCGTAGTGTCTGAATACAAGCTGTGTACTGGAGTCATTGCGCGAAATTTCAGGCAACAAAAAGGCCCCCATTCGGGAGCCTCGTTGTTCAGGCGTGCGGCTTACATGTTCGGGTAAGTCGGGCCGCCAGCGCCTTCCGGCGTCACCCAGGTGATGTTCTGCGAAGGGTCCTTGATGTCGCAGGTCTTGCAGTGAACGCAGTTCTGGGCGTTGATCTGGAAGCGCTTCTCGCCATCTTCCTTGGTAATCACTTCGTACACGCCGGCCGGGCAATAACGCTGGGCTGGCTCATCGTACAGCGGCAGGTTCTTGTTGATCGGGATGCTCGGATCGGTCAGCTTCAGGTGGCACGGCTGTTCTTCTTCATGGTTGGTACCGGAGATGAACACCGAGCTGAGTTTGTCGAAGCTGATCTTGCCGTCCGGTTTCGGGTAGTCGATCTTCTTGCAGTCGGCCGCAAGCTTGAGGCACGCGTAGTCCGGCTTGGTGTCGTGCAGGGTGAACGGCAGTTTGCCGCCGAAGATATTCTGGTCGAGCCAGTTGAAACCGCCACCGACGATAGCGCCGAACTTGTGGATCGCCGGGCCGAAGTTGCGGCTGGCGAACAGTTCGTCGTAGAGCCAGCTCTTCTTGAACGCGTCGACGTAACTGGTCAGTTCTGCAGTGCCGTCCAGGTCAGCGAACAGCGCGTCGGCCACGGATTCGGCGGCCAGCATGCCGGACTTCATCGCGGTGTGGCTGCCTTTGATCTTGGCGAAGTTCAGGGTGCCGAGGTCGCAACCGATCAGCGCGCCGCCCTTGAAGACCATTTTCGGCAGCGAATTCAAGCCGCCCTTGCAGATGGCGCGCGCACCGTAGCTGATGCGCTTGCCGCCTTCCAGGTACTGTTTGAGCACCGGGTGATGCTTGAGGCGCTGGAACTCGTCGAACGGCGACAGGTAGGTGTTGCTGTAGGACAGGTCGACGATCAGGCCGACCACCACCTGGTTGTTTTCCAGGTGATAAAGGAACGAGCCACCGGTGTTCTCGGTGCCCATGATGTCCATCGGCCAACCGGCGGTGTGGACCACCAGGCCTGGCTGATGCTTGGCCGGGTCGACTTCCCAGATTTCTTTCAGGCCGATGCCGTAGTGCTGGGCGTCTGCATCGCTGTCGAGGTTGAAACGCTTGATCAGCTGCTTGCCGATGTGACCGCGGCAACCTTCGGCGAACAGCGTGTACTTGCCACGCAGTTCCATGCCCGGGGTGTACAGGCCTTCCTTCGGGTGACCTTCGCGGTCAACGCCCAGGTCGCCGGTGATGATCCCGCGAACCACGCCGTTCTCGTCGAACAGCGCTTCCTGGGCGGCGAAGCCCGGGTAGATTTCCACGCCCAGGTTCTCGGCCTGCTGGGCCAGCCAGCGGCACAGGTTGCCCAGGGAGATGATGTAGTTGCCTTCGTTGTGCATGGTCTTGGGCACAAAGAAGTCAGGGATTTTCTGCGCGCTTTCGGCGTTTTTCAGCACGAAGATGTCATCGCGGGTGACCGGCGTGTTCAGCGGCGCGCCGAGTGCTTTCCAGTCCGGGAACAATTCGTTCAGGGCCCGTGGTTCGAACACGGCACCAGACAAGATGTGAGCACCGACCTCGGAGCCTTTTTCGACCACGCAGACGCTGATTTCCTTACCGGCTTCGGCGGCCTTCTGCTTCAATCGGCAGGCAGCGGAAAGACCAGCGGGGCCGGCACCGACGATGACGACGTCGAATTCCATGTATTCGCGTTCCACAGGTTATCTCCTACTCAAGGCTCAACAGTTTTTTTTCTAATTGGGAGGTTGGGTGTCGCATCCCTGAATCCCTGCGCAACGCCGGGAGAGGACAATCGAGTAACCACCTTTCTCTTTGGGTGGCGCATTATATCTACACCACTCTCAGCGTCCAATACAAACGTTTGTTTGAATTGGCTCAAAGCCAGAGAAATCAAAGTCACGCGGCTTATGAACGGCTATTTTGCCGTATTGACCGGAATAGGTGTTCCGGTCAAGATACGGGCGGTTTTGCGCTCGCCGTAGGCTGACTGTTGGTTTCAAGAGCACCTCTAAAGACAGGGCGATGGCACTGGAAAGTGATGAGCCGCGCAGGTTTGGCGCGCAGTTTACACGCCGCGATAATGAATGACTCGTGAGTCACGACTGACGAACGGTCATCAACATTATGAGCGATGGTCACTTGACACGTTTGCCGGCGTTTTTAGAGGTGCCCTTGCGCCCGATGAGCATCAACCGCCAGGTTCGCCTAGGCGACTTCCTTTTCACCGGAGAGTAACGAGGAATCCATGAAGGTTCTTGTAGCTGTCAAACGCGTTGTGGATTACAACGTCAAGGTCCGCGTCAAGGCGGACAATTCCGGCGTCGATCTTGCCAACGTCAAGATGTCGATGAACCCGTTCTGCGAAATCGCAGTGGAAGAAGCGGTACGCCTGAAAGAGAAAGGCGTCGCGACTGAAATCGTCGTCGTCTCCGTCGGCCCGTCCACCGCTCAAGAGCAACTGCGCACTGCGCTGGCTCTGGGTGCTGACCGCGCCATCCTCGTCGAATCCGCCGAAGATCTGACTTCCCTGGCCGTTGCCAAACTGCTGAAGGCTGTTGTCGACAAGGAACAGCCTCAGCTGATGATCCTTGGCAAACAAGCCATTGACAGCGACAACAACCAGACTGGCCAGATGCTTGCCGCATTGAGCGGTTACGGTCAGGGCACGTTCGCTTCGAAAGTCGAAATCAGCGGCGACAGCGTTGCCGTGACTCGCGAAATCGATGGCGGCGCGCAGACCGTTTCCCTGAAACTGCCGGCCATCGTCACCACCGACCTGCGTTTGAACGAGCCGCGCTACGCGTCCCTGCCAAACATCATGAAAGCCAAGAAGAAGCCTCTCGAAGTGCTGACTCCGGACGCTTTGGGCGTTTCCACCGCCTCCACCAACAAGACCGTGAAAGTCGAAGCGCCTGCTGCACGCAGCGCGGGTATCAAGGTCAAGTCGGTGGCTGAACTGGTCGAGAAACTGAAAAACGAAGCGAAGGTAATCTAAATGACTATCTTGGTTATTGCTGAACACGACAACAAAGTGCTGGCCCCGGCCACGCTGAACACCGTGGCTGCCGCTGCCAAAATCGGCGGCGATATCCACGTGCTGGTTGCAGGCCAGGGCGCTGGCGCCGTGGCTGAAGCCGCTGCGAAAGTCGCTGGCGTGGCTAAAGTGCTGGTGGCCGACAACGCTGCCTACGCTCACCAGCTGCCGGAAAACGTTGCGCCTCTGGTTGCCGAGCTGGGCAAGGGCTACAGCCACATCCTGGCTGCCGCCACTTCCAACGGCAAAAACATCCTGCCGCGCGTCGCCGCTGCGCTGGACGTTGACCAGATCTCCGAGATCATCTCGGTCGAAAGCGCTGACACCTTCAAGCGTCCGATCTATGCCGGTAACGCCATCGCTACCGTTCAGTCGAACGCGTCAGTGAAGGTGATCACCGTGCGTGCCACCGGTTTCGACCCGGTTGCCGCTGAAGGTGGTTCGGCTGCTGTAGAAGCCGTTGCCGCTGCCCACGACGCTGGCATCTCCAGCTTCGTTGGCGAAGAACTGGCCAAGTCCGATCGTCCGGAACTGACCGCTGCCAAGATCGTCATTTCCGGCGGCCGTGGCATGCAGAACGGTGACAACTTCAAACACCTGTACGCCCTGGCCGACAAGCTGGGCGCTGCCGTCGGTGCTTCCCGCGCCGCAGTCGACGCAGGTTTCGTACCCAACGACATGCAGGTCGGTCAGACCGGCAAGATCGTTGCTCCACAGCTGTACATTGCCGTCGGTATCTCCGGCGCGATCCAGCACCTGGCCGGCATGAAAGACTCCAAAGTGATCGTTGCGATCAACAAGGACGAAGAAGCGCCGATCTTCCAGGTGGCCGATTACGGCCTGGTGGCGGACTTGTTCGAAGCCATCCCTGAGCTGGAGAAGCTGGTCTAATCCGGCTGCTTCACTTATAAAGAGCCCGGCCTTCTGGTCGGGCTTTTTTTTGCCTTTTTTTCTGTAGGAGCGAGCCGGCTCGCGCCTACAGGTTATAAACGGTCTCAACGGGAGTGTTTCGCCATGGATTTGAGCCGCCTATGTGGCTGGTCATTGCTTCTTGGGTTGACGCTATTTCCAGCGCTGTCCACTGCAGCCGGCAAGTGCGATCGCCTGGTGGTGACCGGCAGTCCGGATGCGCCCCCTTTCCTGTGGCAAGACCCGCAGGATCCCAGGCATCTGATCGGCGCCAGTGCCGATTTGTTGCAGCTAGTGGCGGGGCAGTTAGGGATCAAGGTTGAACTGTTGTACGCCGGAAAACGCTCCCAGGCCCTGGACGAAGTGCGCAGTGGACGCATGGACATGCTGGCTGATGCCTCGTTGACGGTCAGCGAACTGGAAACCCTGGATTACATTCACCCGCCGTTGCTGGAAAACGATTATCTGGTCTGGACCCGCAAGGATTCGTCACTGGTCTATAGCAAGGTGCAGGACCTGCCGGGGCATACTGGCGCCTTGTCGGAAAAGTCCCGACTGACCCCGGCATTCGCCACTTTCGCCGAGCAGCAATTGACCCTGACGCGTACGTCCAACCTGACCCAGGCCTTCCAGAAACTGCTGTTGGGCGAGGTGGAATATGTCCTGGCCGGACGCTACTCGGGCGTGGCGATGGCGCAGACATTGGGAATGTCCAATGACCTGGTGGCTCGCGTGCAGCCGGTAGACAGGCCGGGACTGTTTCTGGCCATTTCCCATGACTCCGCCTGCAACGATCCGTGGTTGCGCGGACAGTTGGCCAAAAAGATGACAGAATTGCCCGCGTCCGGACTGACGGAGGCCGTGCTGTTGCGCAATATCGAGCGTTGGAATGCTCAACTTTCTCAACGGCAGACGCCACCTGTCAGTAGCCCAAAACAGTAGGGATTTTTAGTGAGTATTCGACCTCTTTTCGCTGCCCTGGCCGTTCTGGCTCTGGCGGGTTGTGCAGCCGATCCTGCGCCGAATGAACAAATGCGCCTGACTGCACAGGCACTCGAACAAGCCAAGGCTGTTGGCGCCACTGCCGACGAAGTGCCTGAAATGAAACTGGCCGAAGACAAGTTCAACCGGGCCAAGGGCAACATGGCCGACCAATCCTTCAGAAACGCACGCATGCGGGCCGAACAGGCCGAGCTGGACGCGCGTCTGGCTGAGGCCCGGGTCCTGACCCTCAAGAGCGAGGAGCAGTTGAGCGTGCTCAATACCCGCATCGCCCGTCTGCGCAAGCAAGTGGGGGACTCCCAATGAGCCTCAAGACCAAGGCCCTCGGTGGTCTGATCCTGGCGGGTTGCGCGAGCCTTTATGGCTGCGCCGGCCAGCACGGCGAAGCGGCATTGCAGGAGGCGGGCGCCAACTTCCAGAAGGTCAAGGAAGATTCCAACGTGCTGCGTATCGCCCCCAAGGACGTGATCCGCGCCGGTGAGTCCCTGGCGCGCGCCGATCGTTTGTCCAGCTACTGGGGCAGCGGGTCGGACGTGGTGCATTACGCTTATCTGAGCCAGCGTTACAGCGAGATCGCTCGGGAACACACCGATCAGGTGCTTAACGAAGAGCGCGCGGCAAAGCTCGAACTGGAGCGGCAGCGCCTGCAACTGGCCTTGCGTGAATCCAAACTGCTCAGCGTGCAGCAGCAGGGCAAATGGATCGAAGAGCAAATCGTTGCGACGGCCACCACCCAGACCGACCGTGGTTTGGTCATGACCCTGGGCGACGTGCTGTTCGACACCGGCGAAGCAGAATTGAAAAACTCGGCGAACCGCGTCGTGCTGAAAGTCGTCCAGTTCCTGCAGCTCAACCCCAAGCGTGTGGTGCGGATCGAAGGCTACACCGACAGCACCGGCGGCAAACAGGAAAACCTCAAGCTGTCCCGCGACCGTGCGCAATCGGTGGCGGACGTTTTGACGGATCTTGGGATCGACGACAAACGTATTCAGGTTGAAGGCTACGGTGATGAATACCCTGTGGACGTTAACGCTTCCGAGCGGGGTCGTGCCCAGAACCGTCGGGTGGAAATTGTGTTCTCCGATGAAAAAGGCCAGATGGGCGCCGCCCGCTAAGGGTTGCGTCACTGGAAACCCGGCCTGCCAGTCAGCGCCGGGTTTTTTTTCGCCTGCCAAATAGTGCTCAGAACAGTACAGTTCTTGCTGACACTGCACTGTCCTGTCGACTATTGTGGCAACTGTCCCCGTACACTTCTAAACTGTTCCGGTATTGTTTCACACAAGAATAAAATGCCCGTGAAATCGAGTGCTGCGTCATGACCAATCTCCTGCTCTACCAACGTATTGCTCAGCAACTGGCCGAAGATATCCGTCGAGGTGTCTATCAACCCGGCGAGCGTGTGCCTTCGGTGCGCAAGATGAGCTCGCAGCTCAATGTCAGCCATGCGACAGTGCTGCAGGCCTATGCCAACCTCGAGGATCAGGGGCTGATCCGTGCCCGGCCGCAATCGGGCTACTACGTGCACCAGACCCCGGCCCTGACCGCACCGACACCGGATATCGCCAGGGTTGAACGTCCTGGGCTGGTCACTCGCAGCAGCATCATCCAGCAGGTGCTGGTCGAATCCCGCCGTGAAGGCGTCTTTCCGTTGGGCGCCGCAGTACCGAGCGTCGATTATTTGCCGGTGCGGGCACTGCATCAGCAACTGGCCAAAGTCACCCGTTTTCACAGTCCGCGTGCGTTCAGCTATATGTTCAGCCCGGGTTTTGAACCGTTGCGCCGACAAGTGGCGATTCGCATGCGTGATGCGGGCGTGGTGGTCGATCCGTCGGAAGTGGTGATCACCCACGGCTGTGTCGATGCCTTGCAAATGTCCCTGCGAGTGCTGACCCGACCGGGTGACCTGATCGCAGCCGAGTCGCCGACCTACTATGGTTTGCTGCAATTGGCTGATCTGCTGGGCCTCAAGGTCATCGAAATTCCCAGCGACCCATCCACCGGCATGAGCCTCGAAGCCTTGCAATTGGCGGCCAACCAGTGGTCGATCAAGGCCTTGGTGCTGACCACTCGTTTAAGCAACCCGCTGGGGGGCACCATGCCCGAGGAGCGGCAGAAACAACTGCTGCGCCTGGCATCTGACTTCGATATCCAGATTGTCGAGGACGATATTTACGGCGAGTTGATGTTCGAGCAGGGGCGCACCAAAGCGCTCAAGGCCTATGACCGCCTGGACCGGGTGATCTATTGCTCGAGTTTCTCCAAGACCCTGTCGCCGGGTGTACGGATCGGCTGGATGATTGCCGGCAAGTACCAGCAGGAAATCCAGCGTTTGCAGACGTTCAGCACCCATTCCGCCTGCAGCGTTACGCAAATGGGTATTGCTGCCTACTTGGAAAACGGTGGATACGACCGTCATTTGCGTTACATCCGTCAGGAATACCGCAAGAACCTCAGCGCCTTCCAGCTGGCCGTGCAGCAGTATTTCCCCGAAGGCACCCAGATGACGCGGCCAACCGGCGGTTTCATTTTGTGGGTGAGCCTGCCGGGTCGGGTCAATACCCAGGAATTGCACGTGCGGGCGCTGCAGCAGGGCATCAGCATCGCGCCGGGGCTGATTTTCAGTAATACCGAGCAATTCAATCATTGCATTCGTTTGAACTGCGGCATCCCGTGGAATCGTGAAGCTGAACGTGCCTTGATGACCCTTGGCATGCTCGCCACCCAGCTCTGCCAGGAAATGGCCGGTGGTCTGTGACGGAGGCGGGCAGGTAATGCCTGTCTGCGCTTGTCATGTTGATTGCAACAAGCGAGCATATGGCCCCTCTGTCGTTAGCGCAGTTGCGCCGTTGGGTCCATGAAACCGATTTTTCCCGCCACCTGGCTGATGATTTGTCTGTTATTGAGCGCTCAGCCGCTCTCCGTGATGGCCGCTTCTGTTCAGGAAAAACCGGCAGCAAGCACTACCTCGAAAAAAACCGCTCCAGCCACCAAAGCCGCCCCGGTCAAAAAGAAAGCCGCGCCGGTCAAAAAGCGTCCTCCGATTGCGGCCAAGTCGAAACCGGCCAGCGAGGTGGCGAAAACCCCGCTGCCTTCAGTCGACCTGGATTTGAGTTTGCCCAAGGGCATGGTCGAGGAGCTGAAGCCGGTGGGCACCGTGCCATTACCGAGGCGAGATCCGGTACTGCCGCAAATGTTCGGTGACAAAAGCAGTCAGTTCCAGCTCAACGGAAGGTTGATCAGCAACGAAATGCAATTGCAGCTGCGCAACGAAGAACGTCGTGAAGTCGAAGGCGCGGCGCTGGAATTCGAGTTCAAGCATTAATTCTTCCCTGCTGATGACCCGCCAACCAGGCGTTTTGTCGGAGACTGCCCGGTCACGCCCGGTTGCAGGCAAAAACCCGTGGTTCGCCAATTTCAAACAACTGTTTTAGCGGTTACTCTGTGCCACGTCCTTTAACACATTGCCCGTCGCGAGGAGCTTGTCGTCATGAAATGCCGTGAAGGCTGTGGCGCCTGTTGCATTGCCCCATCCATCAGCTCACCCATCCCCGGCATGCCCAACGGAAAAGCCGCGGGGGAACGATGCCTGCAATTGTCTGCCGAAAACCTGTGCACTATTTTCGGCCAGCCAGAGCGCCCGGCAGTCTGTTCGGCGTTCGAGGCTGATATCGAGGTGTGCGGCAATAGCCGTGAAGACGCGATCAGGCTGATCGGCTGGTGGGAGCAAATGACGGCTGCGTGATGTGTGGGCTCGCACCTCCGAAAAACCGGAAGGTGATCGGAGGTGCAAGCCCGACGAACTGAACTTCAACAATAAGGAATAAGACTATGGGTTCGCTGCATCGTATTGCTCTGCTGTGTGGTTTGACAGCTGTATTGGCCACCTCGGTCGCTCAGGCCGAAGACTGGAAAGTTGCCAAGAACGAAGACGGCATCAAGGTATCCCTGAGTGAAGTGCCAGGTTCCGACTACAAGGCCTACCAGGGCGTCACCCTGATGAAGACCACCATGGCCAAACTGCGCGCACTACAGGATGACGTCCCCGGCGCCTGCGCCTGGATTCACGAATGCAAGACCCAGAAGTTGCTCAAGCAGGAAGGCAATCAGCTCTGGACCTACACCCAGTTCAATACGCCTTGGCCAGTCACCCCGCGTGATTCGGTGATGCACGTCACCATTATTGAAGGTGCCGATGGCAGCCTGACCCGCAAGCTCGAAGGTGTGCCGAAATACCTGCCTGAGGAAAAAGGTCTGGTCCGGGTGGCCAAGATCGATGGTTTCTGGAAGTTCGTTCCCAAGGGCGATCAGGTTGAAGTGACCTATCAGGTTCACACCGAGCCGGGCGGTAGTGTTCCGTCGATGGTGGCCAACAAGTTTGTGGTCGATGCGCCGTTCAATACCTTGAAAAACCTCAAGGCACGCGCCGAGAAGTAATCGCATTGCGCTGTTGAGCAAGGCTTGAGCAACGCCCCGACCGGTTCGGGGCGTTGCCGCATTTGCAGGGCAGGGCTTTATTTTGTTTCCAGATATGCGTTGCACGAAATTTTCACAACGCCTCCAAGACAATTCGCGCGCGTCTGCATCGACGAACACTTATCAATGGCAATGCTGCGGTTGATCGTGCAACATTTGCGCATCGCGCAAACCCCGGGCCAGGATTTGGTCAACAGAGGGCAGGGCGCAGCTGTATTTTTGAAACTTCAACTTCCAATGGGTCCTACTACGACATGGCAATCCCGGACGCCCTGAATCAGCAGCGAGCTTCAAATCGCCTGCTGCAACCGACCGTCAAATCGCATCTGGCTTATACACTGCTGTGTGCTTTGGTCATGATGGTGATGTTTTCCGCACTGCGCGTCGCGCTGCTGGTCTACAACCGCGAGATGATCCTCTCCACTCCAGCCTCGACATTTCTCGAAGCATTCGCCAACGGCCTGCGTTTCGATTTGCGCCTGGTGGTTTACCTCAGCGTTCCGTTGCTGCTCGCGTTGTTTAGCGTCCGTACCATGGCGGCGCGCGGGCTGTTCCGCTTCTGGTTGACGGTTGCTTCGAGCATCGCCCTGTTCCTGGGCCTCATGGAGATGGATTTCTACCGTGAGTTCCACCAGCGCCTCAACGGCCTGGTTTTCCAATATGTAAAAGAAGATCCGAAAACCGTGATGAGCATGCTCTGGTACGGTTTTCCGGTCGTTCGCTACCTGCTGGCCTGGGCCGTAGGCACCTGGATCCTCAGCCTGGCATTCAAGGGGGCTGATCGTGCGACCCGTCCTCGTGGCCCCTTCAGCGGCGGCAGCATTGGTACGCGTCAGGTTGCCCCGTGGTATGCGCGAATGGCGGTTTTCGTGGTCTGCCTGCTGATCTGCGTGGTCGCTGCCCGTGGCACCTTGCGTCAGGGCCCACCGCTGCGTTGGGGTGACGTCTACACCACCGACTCGAACTTCGCCAACCAGTTGGGCCTTAACGGTACCCTGCAACTGATTGCCGCCGCCAAGAGCCGGATGTCCGACGAGCGCAGCAACATTTGGAAAGCGACATTGCCACATCCCGAGGCACAGCAGACCGTGCGTGACATGCTGGTGATGAAGGACGAAAAACTGGTGGATGGCGATACCGCTGCCGTACGTCGCGTTTATACGCCTCCGGCAGACAAGACCCTGCCGATCAAGAACGTCGTCGTGATCCTGATGGAAAGCATGGCCGGTCACTCGGTGGGGGCATTGGGTGCACCGGGCAACATCACGCCATACCTCGACAAACTGTCGAAGGAGGGTCTGTTGTTCGACCGCTTCTTCTCCAACGGCACCCACACCCACCAGGGTATGTTCGCCACCATGGCGTGCTTCCCGAACCTGCCGGGTTTCGAATACCTGATGCAAACGCCGGAAGGCAGTCACAAGCTGTCTGGTCTGCCGCAATTGCTCAGTGCCCGTCATTACGATGACGTGTATGTCTACAATGGTGACTTCGCCTGGGATAACCAGTCAGGTTTCTTCAGCAACCAGGGCATGACCAACTTCATCGGGCGTAACGACTTCGTTAACCCGGTGTTCTCCGACCCGACCTGGGGTGTGTCTGACCAGGACATGTTCAACCGTGGCCTGGAAGAGCTGAAGGCTCGTGATGGCAAGGATAAAAAACCGTTCTATGCCTTGCTGCAAACCCTGTCCAACCACACACCTTACGCCTTGCCGTCGCCATTGCCCGTTGAGCGAGTGACCGATCGCGGCAACCTGAATGAGCACTTGACCGCCATGCGTTACTCCGACTGGGCGCTGGGTCAGTTCTTCGAGAAGGCACGCAAGGAGCCGTACTTCAACGAAACCCTGTTTGTGATCGTCGGTGACCACGGTTTTGGCAACGAACAGCAGATCACCGAAATGGATCTGGGGCGTTTCAACGTCCCGATGCTGATGATTGCACCGGGCATTCAGGAAAAATTCGGCCAGCGTGACCACACCGTCGGGACTCAAATTGACATAGTGCCGACGATCATGGGTCGACTGGGTGGTGAAGTGCGCCATCAGTGCTGGGGGCGCGACCTGCTCAACCTGCCGGAAGGCGACAAGGGTTTTGGCGTGATCAAGCCATCGGGCAGCGATCAGACCGTCGCCTTGCTCACCGCCGATCGCGTATTGGTATTGCCGAAGGAAATGTCGCCGAAACTCTACCGGTACGAGCTGGGCGCGAATCCTAAAGGTGAGTTGATTCCGGAGTCGTCCGATGAAGCGGCACTGAAGCTGAAGCTTGAGTCGTTCCTGCAGACGGCCACCAAGAGCCTGCTCGACAACACCGCCGGTGTGGTTGACGGCAAGCCGGACTAAGTAAAGCGGCAATAGAGAAACAAACACCTGTAGGAGCGAGCCTGCTCGCGATGGACGTTAACGACGACGCGTATTTTCTGGATAAGCGCGTCGTCATCAAGTCCATCGCGAGCAGGCTCGCTCCTACTTTTTTTTGCCGGTCAGATCTTCATATTTTGCCGAGCAAGAGCAGGATCAGCAGCACGACCAACACGACGCCGATGATGCCCGATGGCCCATAACCCCAACTTCTGGAGTGTGGGAAGACCGGCAAGCCACCGATCAGTAACAAGATCAGAATTACGATAAGAATTGTGCCCATGACTGTTTCCTTGTTGGATGTATTCGGGAATGACCTGATCGTTAACGGTCAGCGGGAATGAAATTAATTCTAGCTGCTTAAAAAATCGGACTGCCGCGCACGCTATAAATTCCAAGTTTTTTCGATGTTTTTCGAACAATGTGCTGTTTCGGGGTTAATTGTGTTAGTTGGGTCGGACGCGCCTGCGGTTTGCTCGGGGCATTCAGCAATCTGATGGAGCGTGGGTCGGGCAATATCCTTCGCTACACTCGCTGCATCTTCCCCCGAACAACAAGGCTGTTTGCTATGCAAAATCGCATGATGATCACTGGTGCGGGCTCCGGCCTGGGTCGCGAAATCGCGCTGCGCTGGGCGCGCGAAGGCTGGCAGCTGGCCTTGTCGGACGTCAGCGAGCCGGGCCTGCAGGAAACCCTGAAGTTGGTTCGCGAAGCCGGCGGCGACGGTTTCATCCAGCGCTGCGATGTGCGCGATTACAGCCAGTTGACCGCCTTCGCCCAGGCCTGCGAAGTGAAACTGGGTGGTATCGATGTCATCGTCAACAACGCCGGCGTGGCGTCCGGTGGGTTCTTCAGTGAACTGTCCCTGGAAGACTGGGACTGGCAAATCGCGATCAACCTGATGGGCGTGGTCAAGGGGTGCAAGGCCTTCCTGCCGCTGCTGGAGCAAAGCAAGGGCAAGATCATCAACATCGCGTCGATGGCCGCGTTGATGCAAGGTCCGGCCATGAGCAACTACAACGTGGCCAAGGCTGGCGTGGTGGCACTGTCCGAAAGTCTGCTGATTGAATTGGCCCAGCAGGAAGTCGGCGTGCACGTGGTTTGCCCATCGTTCTTCCAGACCAATCTGCTGGACTCGTTCCGCGGCCCGACCCCGGCGATGAAAGCCCAGGTCGGCAAACTGCTGGAAAGCTCGCCGATCAGCGCGGCAGACATCGCTGACTACATCTATCAGCAGGTCGCCGCCGGCGAGTTCATGATCCTGCCCCATGAGCAGGGCCGCATGGCTTGGGCGCTCAAGCAGAAAAACCCGCAACTGCTCTACAACGAAATGACCCTGATGGCCGACAAGATGCGCGCCAAGGCCAAACAAACCGCAGGCTGAACTTGCCCCCACGGAACAGCCTCGTTAGGGTGGCCGCCATCGGTCATCCTCGCGAGGCGTTCGCATGCTCAACTACCTGTGGTTTTTCCTCGCCGCGCTGTTTGAAATCGCTGGCTGTTTTGCCTTCTGGATGTGGTTGCGCCAGGGCAAAAGCGCTTGGTGGATCGTGCCGGCGCTGCTCAGCCTGACCTTGTTCGCGGTGTTGCTGACCCGTGTCGAAGCGGTCTACGCCGGTCGCGCCTATGCCGCCTACGGGGGCATTTACATCATTGCATCGATTGGCTGGCTGGCGGTGGTCGAGCGGATTCGTCCACTCGGTTCGGACTGGATCGGCGTGGCATTGTGTGTGATCGGGGCGAGCGTCATCCTGTTTGGCCCGCGTTTTACCGCGTCGTGAAGGAAGTGCCTGATCGATTTGTCAGACGTTTCTTTCAGTGCTGTGGGTCTGTGCTTGTAGCTTCGGTCTGGATTGCCACTGTTGCCTTGAAGCGCTGCGGTACGCCGGGCATCTTCAAGGTCCGGTAACCTTGAAGGACGAAGGCCATGCTTGTACTCAGCCGTGTTGTAGGCGAGTTGATTTCCATCGGTGACAGCATTTCGATACGCGTCGTTGGCATCAACGGCGGTGAAGTGCGCTTCGGCGTCGAGGCTCCGCGCAACGTCAAAGTGTACCGATGCGAAATCTACGAGCGCATCCAGCGCAAACTGCCCCGGCCCAAAAAATCAGTCGAATAGGTGCTTGGGTACGTCGTGCTTGAGCATCAGCTGGCATTGCTCGCTTTCCGGGTCGAAGACAATCAATGCCTGCCCCTTGGTCAATGCCTGACGCACTCGCAGCACGCGGGTTTCAAGCGGGGTGTCATCACCGTTGTCGGTACCGTCACGGGTGACGAAATCTTCGATCAGGCGGGTCAGGGTGTCGACTTCCAGTTGGTCGTGGGGGATCAGCATAGGCACCTCGGTTAAATCAATGGCGCGATGCTACGGTGAATCACGGGCCGGGGCTAGCCTCGGTCCTGCGTTGTCGGGTCAGGCGCCATCGCCAGCACGCTGGCCCCACAGTAAAGTGCAGAACCCAGTGGGAGCCAGCCTGCTGGCGATGACGGTAGACCGGTCAGCGAAATACCGGCTTAGCTATTGTTGCGTTGGCCCAGGAGGCTATCCACGGACGGCACTCGCGTGTCGCTTTCCATCTGCGTTTCGTGTTCGATCTGGTGACTGAAGCGGTCCAGCGAACCCTTGGCCGGTTGCGCATCGCTGGCGAACACCGGCGGGCTGAGGATATAGGCGCCGAGCAGGCGACTGAGGGCCGCGAGGCTGTCGATGTGGGTGCGTTCGTAGCCGTGGGTGGCGTCGCAGCCGAAAGCAAGCAGGGCGGTGCGGATGTCATGGCCGGCGGTCACGGCCGAGTGAGCATCGCTGAAGTAGTAACGGAACAGATCGCGGCGTACCGGCAACTCGTTGTCACTGGCCAGGCGCAGCAGGTGCCGTGACAAGTGATAGTCATACGGCCCGCCGGAATCCTGCATCGCCACGCTCACCGCATGTTCGCTGGAGTGCTGGCCGGGGGCGACCGGTGCGATGTCGATGCCGACGAACTCGCTGACGTCCCAAGGCAATGCAGCCGCCGCGCCGCTGCCGGTTTCCTCGGTGATGGTGAACAGTGGATGACAGTCGATCAGCAATTCCTCACCGCTGTCGACGATCGCTTTCAACGCCGCCAGCAGCGCCGCCACACCGGCCTTGTCGTCGAGGTGGCGAGCGCTGATGTGGCCGCTTTCAGTGAACTCCGGCAGCGGGTCGAAGGCGACGAAATCGCCGACACTGATGCCCAGCGAATCGCAATCGGCGCGGGTGGTGCAGTAGGCATCCAGGCGCAATTCGATGTGATCCCAACTGATCGGCATTTCATCCACCGCCGTGTTGAACGCATGTCCCGACGCCATCAACGGCAATACGCTGCCACGGATTACTCCGTTGTCGGTAAACAGGCTGACGCGACTGCCTTCGGCGAAACGGCTCGACCAGCATCCCACCGGGGCGAGGGTCAGGCGCCCGTTGTCCTTGACGGCGCGTACGGCCGCGCCAATGGTGTCCAAGTGCGCGGAAACGGCGCGATCCGGGCTGTTCTTCTTGCCCTTGAGCGTGGCGCGAATGGTGCCGCGGCGGGTCATTTCGAAGGGAATGCCCAGCTCTTCAAGGCGTTCGGCGACATAGCGCACGATGGTGTCGGTGAACCCGGTGGGGCTGGGAATGGCGAGCATTTCCAGCAGGACTTTTTGCAGGTAGGTCAGATCGGGTTCCGGGTATTTGATGGTCATGGAAACTCCTGATGGGGTTGAGCACATCGATGGTTTCGATGAGGGAGTGAGTCGGTGTCTGTCAGGACCCTTTTTCGAGCAGGGGAGTGCAGGCAAATGTGCGAGCGAGCTTGCTCGCGAAGGCGATGGTGCTGGCAATGCATCAACGTCATGCAACCGGCTGACTATGGGGAAACAACAGATCCACAAAGCGTTCAGCCGTCGGCTGTGGCTCATGGTTGGCCAGTCCGGCCCGCTCATTGGCTTCGATGAACACATACTCCGGTTGATCGGCGGCACTCACCATCAGGTCGAGGCCAACCACGGGAATATCCAGCGCCCGCGCGGCACGCACGGCGGCATCCGCCAGTGTCGGGTGCAGGATCGCGGTGACGTCTTCGAGAATCCCGCCGGTGTGAAGATTTGCCGTTCGCCTTACGAACAAGTGCTCGCCCGCCGGCAGAATGCTGCTGTAGTCGTAACCGGCGGCCTGCAAGGTGCGTTGCGTTTCCGCATCCAGCGGGATTTTGCTTTCACCGTCCGTGGCGGCCTGTCGGCGTCGGCTCTGGGCTTCGATCAACGCGCCGATGGAATGCTGTCCATCGCCAACCACTTCGGCCGGTCGACGAATCGCGGCGGCGACCACTTCAAAGCCAATCACCAGAATCCTTAGATCAAGGCCTTCGTGGAAGCTTTCCAGCAGCACGCGACTGTCGAAGCGGCGAGCGGCTTCGATGGCGTGCTGGACGTCTTCGATGGTCTGCAAATCCACCGCCACACCTTGCCCTTGTTCGCCGTCCAGCGGCTTGACCACCACCCTGTGGTGCTCGTCGAGAAACGCCAGGTTGTCATCGGCGTTGCTCGCCAATTGTTGCGCCGGCAGGTTCAGGCCCGCGTTCTTGAGCACTTTGTGGGTCAGGCTTTTGTCCTGGCACAGGCTCATGCTGATGGCGCTGGTCAGATCGCTGAGTGACTCGCGACAGCGCACCCGGCGCCCGCCGTGGCTGAGGGTGAACATCCCGGCATCGGCGTCATCGACTTGCACGTCAATGCCGCGTCGATGGGCTTCTTCGACGATGATCCGCGCATAGGGATTGAACGGCGCCTCGGGGCCCGGGCCGAGGAACAACGGCTGATTGATCCCGTTCTTGCGCTTGATGGCGAACGTCGAGAGGTTGCGAAAACCGAGCTTGGCGTAGAGGTTCTTCGCCTGCCGATTGTCGTGCAGCACCGACAGGTCGAGGTAACTCAGGCCACGACTCATGAAGTGTTCGATCAGGTGCCGTACCAGCACTTCGCCGACCCCCGGTCGCGAGCAATGCGGATCGACCGCCAGGCACCAGAGGCTGCTGCCGTTTTCCGGATCATTGAAGGCCTTGTGATGATTGAGGCCCATGACGCTGCCAATCACCGCGCCGCTGTCCTCGTCTTCGGCCAGCCAGTACACCGGCCCGCCCGAGCCCCGTGGCGTCAGCAACGTGGCATCGATCGGCAGCATGCCCCGCGCCTGGTACAGCTGATTGATCGCGCTCCAGTCCGCTTCACTTTGGGCACGGCGGATGCGAAAGCCGCGAAATACCCGGGTGGCCTGACGGTAATCGCTGAACCACAGGCGCAAGGTGTCGGAGGGATCGAGAAATAACTGGGTCGGTTCCAGTCCCAGCACTTGTTGCGGCGCGGCGACGTACAGGGCGATATCGCGTTCGCCGGGCTGCTCGTTGAGTAACTCTTGGGCAAGGCTGGCCGCATCGGCAAAGGTGTGGCCGATCAGCAACCTCCCCCAGCCGCAATGCAGGGCGATTGGCGCGCCCCCCAACTCGCTGCCGTCTTCGGCCAGACGTGCCTGCAAGCGTTCGTACGAGGGTGTCTGGCCGCGCAACAAGCGTTGGTTGATGGCCGTGGCGTGAGGTTTCATCGATCAGATTCCTTGTTCGCTGAGCCACAGGTTCAGGGCCGCCAGTTGCCACAGCTTGGAGCCGCGCAGCGGGGTCAACTGCCCCTGCGGATCGGTCAGCAGGCGGTCGAGCATGGCGGGCTTGAACAGACCGCGATCCTGACTGGGATCGAGCAGCAGTTCGCGGACCCAGTTCAGCGTGTCGCCTTGCAAATGCTTGAGACCCGGTACCGGGAAGTAACCTTTCTTGCGGTCGATCACCTCGCTCGGAATCACCCGGCGCGCGGCTTCCTTCAATACTTGCTTGCCGCCATCCGGCAATTTGTATTGACCCGGCACCCGGGCCGACAACTCCACCAGGCGATAGTCGAGAAACGGCGTGCGCGCTTCCAGGCCCCAGGCCATGGTCATGTTGTCGACGCGTTTGACCGGGTCATCCACCAGCATCACCGTGCTGTCCAGGCGCAGGGCTTTGTCCACCGCTGCGTCCGCACCGGGCTGTGCGAAATGTTCCTTCACGAAGTCGCCCGCAGCGTCGTTGGCCGTCAGCCATTTGGGCTGAACAGTGGCGGCGTATTCGTCGTAGCTGCGGTCGAAAAACGCCTCGCGATAGGCGGCATACGGGTCGCGTGCGCCGTCCACCTGCGGGTACCAGTGATAGCCGGCGAACAGTTCGTCGGCGCCCTGGCCGCTTTGCACCACTTTGCAGTGCTTGGCCACTTCCCGTGACAGCAGATAGAAGGCGATGCAGTCATGACTGACCATCGGTTCGCTCATGGCGCGGAACGCGGCGGGCAACTGCTCGATGATTTCTTTTTCGTCGATACGCAGTTGATGGTGGCGAGTGCCGTAGTGTTTGGCGATCAGATCTGAATACTGGAACTCGTCGCCACGCTCACCGCCGGCGTCCTGGAAACCGATGGAGAACGTGGACAGGTTTTCCACGCCGACTTCACGCAACAGACCGACCAGCAGGCTCGAATCGACACCGCCGGACAGCAACACGCCAACGTCTACCGCCGCACGCTGACGGATCGCCACGGCGTCACGCGTGCTGTCGAGCACCCGGTCGATCCAGTCTTCGAGCGTCAGATTCATCTCATCGGCGTGTGGGCCGTAGGGCAGGGTCCACCAGGTTTTCTGCTCGGTGCTGCCATTGGCTTCGACACGCATCCAGGTGGCCGGCGGCAGTTTTTCGATGCCCGCCAGCAAGGTTCGCGGTGCCGGTACCACGGCGTGGAAGTTCAGATAGTGATTGAGCGCGACCGGATCGAGGATCGGGTTGATGTCGCCGCCCTTTAGCAACGCCGGCAGGGACGAGGCAAAGCGCAGGCGCTGGCCGGTGCGCGACAGGTACAGCGGTTTCACCCCGAGCCGGTCACGGGCGATGAACAGGCGTCGGGTGTCGCGCTCCCAAATGGCGAAGGCAAACATGCCGTTGAGTTTGGGCAGCAATGCCTCGCCCCAGGCGTGAAAGCCCTTGAGCAGCACTTCGGTGTCGCCACCGGAATAGAAGGCGTAGCCGAGGCTTTCCAGTTCGATACGCAGTTCGGGGAAGTTGTAGATCGCGCCGTTGAAGGCCAGGGACAGGCCCAGTTGATGATCGATCATCGGCTGCGCCGAACCGTTCGACAGGTCCATGATTTTCAGGCGGCGATGGCCCAGGGCTATCGGCCCTTGACTGTGAAAACCCCAGGCGTCGGGGCCGCGAGGCGCCAGGTGATGGGTGATTCGTTCAACCGCTGCGAGGTCTGCAGGTTGATTGTCAAAACGTAACTCGCCAGCTAATCCGCACATAAATTCCTTACCGGTTTTTCCGTTGGGGAGGGTCATTCGATTACCGCGCCAAAGCGGCGGGTACTCAAAAACTGACCCGGCTGAATCCCTGGAGTTTTAGACCGATAAGTTATAAGGGCCGGATGGGCCGCCGTTTGGCTGAACGTCATCCGACCGCAAGGGGCTGCGTCAGGCGTTGGTTCGGCGAATCAGGCGCCGCAAGGCAAACCGGTTGGGATGGCAGGCTTCAGCCACGCTTCTGGGCAGTGGCAGGGGTTCGTCATCCAGCCAGGCCGCCAGCAGTTCCCCGGACAGCGGAGCGGTGATCAAGCCGCGCGAGCCGTGGCCGCTATTGATGTACAAGCCGTCCAGCCACGGGCATTCGACGTCCGGCACCTGTCGGGCGTCCTTGCTCAGCGCGGCATAGGCCTGGGTAAATGCATCGCTGTCTGCCAGGGGGCCGACGATCGGCAGATAGTCGGGGCTGGTGCAGCGAAAGGCGGCGCGACCCTGAAGCCTTTCGGGGTCCAGTTTGTCGATCTGCAGACGCGTGACCAGATCGTGGGAGATCTCTTCGAGCATGGTCAGATTGCCCAAGTGCTCGGCTGTGGTCGGCGTCAGGTCATCGCTCTTGAAGTCGAAACTGGCGCCCAGGGTGTGTTCGCCCAGACGCGCCGGGGCAACATAGCCTTCGGCACAGACCACCGTGTTCAGCGCATGGCTCTGCGGGGTTTGCGGCAGGCGAGTGATTTGTCCGCGAATGCGCTTGAGCGGCAGTCCGGCGGTTTGGGGGAAGCGCTGGATCTCGGCAGCGCCGGCCAGCACCACCACCGGTGCACAGGCAAGCAACTGCTCGCCGTCCCAGGCCTGCCACTCGCCATCGACCCTGCGCAATTCCAGGGCATCGTGATGCGCGAGCAATTGAATCTGCGGATGCGCCATCTGCCATTGGCACAGCGCCGGCGGATGGACCCAGCCACCTTCCGGGTAGTACAGGCCGCCCTGCGCCAGACCGATACCGGCCAGGGCTTGGGCCTGGGGCTGATCCAGCAGGTGCAGCAGGTCCGCGGGAAAGGCCTCGGCCAGTTGCAACTGACGTTCGGCTTCCTTGGCGTTGAACGCCAGTTGCAGCACGCCGCAATCGTCCCAGTCGGTGCTTCTCTGCAAGTGCTCGAGCTGGCGCCGGGTGTAGCCGAAACCACTGACGATCATTTGCGACAGCGTCGTGCCATGGGCCGATAGCTTGAGGTAAAGCACGCCTTGCGGGTTGCCCGAAGCCTCCTGTGCGACATCCTTGTGTCGCTCCAGCACGCTCACCTGCCAGCCCCGTGCAGCGAGACTGGCGGCACTGGCGCAACCGGCCAGCCCGGCACCGATCACCAGGGCGCGGCGTTCACCGGTCAGCGCGGCAGGTCGGGCAAACCAGGGCTTGTCCGGCGCCGGAGCGGCAACCTCGTGGGGCCAGCCAAGGAACTCGCCGCGCAGGATTTCCCACTTGTGGCCGATGCCGGGTGTGCGTTTCATTTTAAAGCCGGCGGCATTGAGCAGGCGGCGGACCCAACCGGTGCTGGTGAAGGTGCTGATGGTCGAGCCCGGGGCGGCCAGGCGTGCCAGTTCAGCGAACAGTTCAGCGGTCCACATGTCGGGGTTTTTAGCCGGAGCAAAGCCATCGAGAAACCAGGCGTCGATCCGGGCGTCCAGTTGCGGCAACTGCTCCAGTGCATCGCCGATGAGCAGCGTCAGGGTCACCCGGCCATTGGCCAGTGTCAGGCGCTGGAACCCTTGATGGATCGCAACGTATTGCCCCAGCAATTGATCGGCAAGGGGTTTGAGCTCTGGCCACAGTGCCAGGGCCCGTTGCAGATCGGCCGGGCTCAAGGGGTATTTTTCGACACTGACAAAATGCAATCGGGCATCAGTCGCCGCGTGTTGCTCGAACACCTGCCAGGCACACAAAAAATTCAGCCCGGTGCCGAAACCGGTCTCGCCAATCACCAGGCGACCGCCCTGGGGCAACGCGGCGAAGCGTTCCGCCAGGCGGTTCTGTTCGATGAACACATAGCGGGTTTCGTCCAGCCCCGACTTGTCGGAGAAATACACATCGTCGAACACTCGCGAATACGGGCGACCTTGGTCGTCCCAGTCGAGTTGGGCGTGGGGCATTACAGGTTTCATGGCAGGCTCGGCAACGGCAAGGCGGCCATTCTAGCCGATCGTGGGCGGGGTGCTTGATCCATGGCAATTGCCGCGTTACGGCTGTCAGGGAAAATCGCTGTTTTGTGGCGAGGGGCAAGCCCCCTCGCCACAAAAATGGATCGCGCGGAAATTCTCGGTTGGCCTCTAGTCCAATCCGCTAGTCTTGCTCACATCTGGAAGGGAGTCATTCATGTTCGAATCTGCTGAAATCGATCACGTGATCGACAAAGAAACCTATGACACCGAAGTGCCGGCCCTGCGTGAAGCCTTGCTCGAAGCGCAATTCGAGTTGCAGCAGCAAAAGCGTTTTCCGGTGATCATTTTAATCAACGGTGTTGAAGGCGCCGGCAAGGGCGAGACGGTCAAATTACTCAACGAATGGATGGACCCGCGTCTGATCGAGGTTCGCACCTTCGATCAGCAAACCGACGAAGAACTGGCGCGACCACCGGCCTGGCGCTACTGGCGGATGCTCCCGGCCAAGGGGCGCATGGGGGTCTTCTTTGGCAACTGGTACAGCCAGATGCTGCAGGGGCGGGTGCACGGCGCGTTCAAGAACGCTCGACTGGATCAAGGCATCAATGGTGCCGAGCGCCTGGAAAAGATGCTGTGCGATGAAGGCGCCTTGATCTTCAAGTTCTGGTTCCACCTCTCCAAGAAGCAAATGAAGGATCGTCTCAAGGCCTTGGCCGATGACCCGCTGCACAGCTGGCGCATCAGTCCACTGGACTGGCAGCAATCGCAGACTTACGACAAGTTTGTGAAATATGGCGAGCGCGTTCTGCGTCGCACCAGCCGTGATTACGCGCCATGGCATGTGATCGCCGGGATGGACCCGCGCTATCGCAGCCTGGCGGTGGGCAGGATTTTGCTCGAAGGCCTGCAAGGCGCCCTGAACCGGCCGACGATTCACCCCGACAAAGTCAGCGCCGCGCCATTGCCCGTCAGCGTCGATCATGTGAACTTGCTCGATAGTCTTGACCTGACGTTGCACCTGGACAAAGAGGAATATGAAGAGCAACTGATCACCGAGCAGGCACGGTTTTCCGGGTTGATGCGTGACAAGCGCATGCGACGCCACGCACTGGTAGCGGTGTTCGAAGGCAATGACGCGGCGGGCAAGGGCGGGGCGATCCGCCGGGTCGCCGCGGCGCTCGATCCGCGCCAGTACAACATTGTGCCGATTGCCGCGCCGACCGAAGAAGAGCGGGCGCAGCCGTATCTCTGGCGTTTCTGGCGGCATCTTCCAGCCAGAGGCAAATTCACCGTGTTCGACCGTTCCTGGTATGGCCGGGTGCTGGTGGAGCGCGTTGAAGGCTTCTGTAGCCCGGCCGACTGGTTGCGCGCCTACAGCGAAATCAACGATTTCGAAGAGCAGATCGCCGATGCCGGCGTGATCGTGGTCAAGTTCTGGTTGGCCATCGATAAGCAAACACAAATGGAGCGTTTCCAGGCGCGCGAGAATATTCCCTTCAAGCGCTTCAAGATCACCGAGGATGACTGGCGCAATCGCGATAAATGGGATGACTACCGCGGCGCCGTCGGCGACATGGTCGACCGCACTAGTACCGAGATTTCGCCCTGGACCCTGGTGGAAGCCAATGACAAGCGCTGGGCGCGAGTGAAGGTCTTGCGCACCATCAACCTGGCACTGGAGCAAGCATTCGAAAAGTCCGACAAACATGAACGCAAGGCACAGAAAGGCAAGAAATGAACCGATGGTTACGCATACGCGAGGTGAATGATTGTCGCGGTCGGTAATTGAGTGAGCTTATGCTCGGGTCACTCTCAACCGACAACAACAATGAGGTATGCCATGCGTGAAGTGGTGATCGTCGACAGCGTGCGGACTGGCCTGGCCAAATCCTTTCGCGGCAAATTCAACATGACCCGTCCCGACGACATGGCGGCTCACTGTGTCAACGCCTTGTTGAAACGCACGGGTATCGACCCGGCCAGCGTCGAGGACTGCATCGTCGGCGCCGGTTCCAACGAAGGTGCCCAGGGCTACAACATCGGTCGCAATGTCGCCGTGCTGTCGCAACTGGGTATCGGCACCGCCGGCATGACCCTCAACCGCTTCTGTTCGTCGGGCTTGCAGGCGATCGCCATCGCCGCCAACCAGATCGCTTCGGGCTGCAGCGATATCATCGTGGCCGGTGGCGTCGAGTCGATCAGCCTGACCATGAAAAGCGTCAACACGGACAACCTGATCAATCCGCTGCTCAAGGAGCAGGTGCCGGGTATCTATTTTCCAATGGGCCAGACTGCGGAAATCGTCGCTCGCCGTTACAGCGTCAGCCGCGAAGAGCAGGACCTGTATGCCCTGCAAAGCCAAAAACGTACGGCTCAGGCCCAGGCCGCCGGGCTGTTCGACGATGAAATCGCGCCGATGGCAGTGAAATATCGCGTTGAAGACAAGGCCACCGGTCAGGTGCAGATCGTTGAGGGGGTGGTGGATCGCGATGACTGCAACCGACCCGACACCTCGCTGCAAAGTCTGGCTGCTCTGAACCCGGTGTTTGCCGAGGACGGCTCGGTGACGGCCGGCAACTCTTCACAGTTGTCCGACGGAGCGTCCATGACCTTGGTAATGAGCCTGGAAAAGGCCCTTGAACTGGGGCTCAAGCCGAAAGCGTTCTTCCGGGGTTTTGCCGTGGCCGGATGCGCGCCGGATGAAATGGGCATTGGCCCGGTGTTTTCGGTGCCCAAGCTGCTCAAGGCAAAAGGCCTGCGGATCGCCGACATCGACCTGTGGGAGCTCAATGAAGCGTTCGCCTCGCAGTGCCTGTACGCGCGTAATCGCCTGGAAATCGATAACGACAAATACAACGTCAATGGCGGCTCGATTTCCATCGGCCATCCCTTCGGTATGACCGGATCGCGTCAGGTGGGTCACCTCGTTCGTGAGTTGCAGCGACGTAACCTGCGTTACGGCATCGTCACCATGTGCGTGGGCGGCGGGATGGGGGCTACCGGATTGTTCGAGGCCGTGCGTTAAACAGCCTGGGCTGGCCGTCAAATCCATGATGCGACCTGCACAGTTTCATTAGCGGCCAGACGCAAACTGTCCCTGTGTGTCACACGAGGGTGCGCCTAGAATGAGGGTTCTTGAACGTTCGCGCTGGGGATCACATGCACATTTCATCGGGTCGCTGGGTTTACGGTCTGTTCCTGGCCTTGCTGACCGCGTTGCTGTGGGGAATCCTGCCGATCAAGCTCAAGCAGGTATTGCTGGTGATGGACCCGGTCACGGTGACCTGGTTTCGCCTGATGGTGTCCGGTGGCTGCCTGTTCATCTACCTGGCGACGACCCGGCGTTTGCCCAGTCGCCGAGCGCTCGGCCCGCGCGGTGGCTGGCTGGTGTTGATGGCGGTGCTCGGTCTGGTGGGCAACTACGTGTTGTATTTGATGGGCCTGAACCTGCTCAGCCCCGGCACCGCGCAACTGGTGGTGCAGATGGGGCCGATTATGTTGCTGATCGCCAGTGTGTTCGTGTTCAAGGAGCGCTTCAGCCTGGGGCAGGGGATTGGCTTGCTGGTGCTGCTGGTCGGTTTTGCCCTGTTTTTCAATCAACGCTTGAGTGAGCTGCTGACCTCCTTGACCGATTACACCGCCGGCGTGCTGATGGTGCTGCTGGCGTCCACGGTCTGGACCTTTTATGCGCTGGGGCAAAAGCAGTTGCTCACGGTGTGGAATTCGTTGCAGGTGATGATGGTGATCTACCTGTTCTGCGGATTATTGCTGACGCCTTGGGTGCATCCGCTCGAAGCGCTGCAATTGAACCCACTGCAAGGCTGGCTGCTGCTGGCCTGCTGTATGAACACCCTGATTGCCTACGGCGCCTTTGCCGAAGCGTTGGCCCATTGGGAAGCATCCCGGGTCAGTGCGACCCTGGCGATTACACCTCTGGTGACCTTCGGTGCCGTGGCCCTGGCGGCCTTGTGGTGGCCCGAGTACGTGCATGCCGAGACGATCAATGGCCTGGGCTATGGCGGGGCGGTGCTGGTGGTGCTGGGGTCGGCGTTGGTGGCGTTGGGGCCTTCTCTGATTGCGGGACTCAAGGCCCGGAAAGTGCGGATGGCAGCGAGCTAATTCGCGTTATCGTTCATCGCGGGCAAGTCACGCTCCCACAGGTTTTGCGGTGGTCACCATTTCCGTGAACGACACAAAACCTGTGGGAGCGAGCTTGCTCGCGATGGCGAACGGTCAGGCGCTACAAAAATCAGCCCTTGGCGCCAGCCTCCAGCATATTCTCCGGCCGCACCCATGCGTCGAACTGTTCATCAGTCAGGTACCCCAGCTCAATGGCTGCCTCACGCAGGGTCAGCCCTTGCGCGTAGGCTTTCTTGGCAATTTCCGCCGATTTGTCATAGCCGATGTGCGGGTTCAGCGCGGTCACCAGCATCAACCCCTGTTCCAGGTGTTCCGCCATTTTCTCGGCATCCGGCTCCAGGCCGGCGATGCAATGCTGCTGGAAGTTGCTGCAGCCGTCGCCCAACAGACGGATCGATTGCAGCAAGTTGTGGATGATCACCGGTTTGAACACGTTCAGTTGCAAATGCCCCTGACTCGCGGCGAAACCGATGGTGACGTCGTTGCCCAGCACCTGACAGGCCAGCATCGACAACGCTTCGCATTGGGTCGGGTTGACCTTGCCGGGCATGATCGAGCTCCCCGGTTCGTTGGCCGGCAGTTTTACCTCGGCCAATCCTGCACGTGGCCCCGAACCCAGCAGGCGCAAGTCGTTGGCGATTTTCATCAGCGTCACGGCGAGGGTTTTCAACGCGCCGGACAGCGTGGTCAGCGGCTCGTGGCCGGCCAGCGCGGCGAATTTGTTGGGCGCGGTGACGAACGGCAGGCCGGAAAGCGCGGCCAGCTCTGCTGCGATGGCCTCACCGAAACCGTGGGGCGAATTCAACCCGGTACCCACCGCGGTACCGCCCTGGGCCAGTTCGCAAACCGCCGGCAGCGCGCTGCGGATCGCTCGTTCGGCGTAATCCAGTTGCGCGATGAATGCCGAGATTTCCTGGCCGAAGGTAATCGGCGTCGCGTCCATCATGTGCGTGCGGCCGGTCTTGACCAGCTTCATGTGGCGCGCCGCCAGCTCGGCCAGGCCGCCCGACAATTCGTTGATCGCCGGCAGCAGATGATGTTGCACGGCCTGGGCCGCAGCAATGTGCATGGCGGTGGGGAAGCAGTCGTTGGAGCTCTGGGAGCGATTGACGTGATCGTTGGGGTGCACAGGCGACTTTCCGCCGCGCGGGTTGCCGGCCAGCTCGTTGGCGCGCCCGGCGATCACTTCGTTGACGTTCATGTTGCTCTGGGTACCGCTACCGGTTTGCCAGACCACCAGGGGAAACTGATCGTCATGGCTGCCATCGAGCACTTCATCGGCTGCTTGTTCGATCAATCGGGCGATGTCGGCGGGCAAATCGCCATTACGGTCGTTGACCCGGGCGGCCGCTTTCTTGATCAGCGCCAGGCCATGGAGCACGGCCAGCGGCATGCGTTCGGTGCCAATGGCAAAGTTAACCAGTGAGCGTTGCGTCTGAGCGCCCCAGTAGGCTTCATCCGGGACTTCAACCTGGCCAAGGCTGTCGGTTTCGATACGGCTCATCGGTCACACTCCTGTCAGTTCGATTGCGCAGTTTAGGCCGTGATCGACGGCCGTGGTTCCATCAGTCGGGATTGTGCCCATTGAACCCCTCTAAATCAGGCGCGACAAGGCTTGGGGTTGAGTGACACACTTTTTTAGGCGCAGAATGGTCGTCCTTGGGGTTTTACCTCGCCTGCTAGAAAAGGAAACTCGATGACTCGTCTTCGTGCCATCTGTACCGCGGTTGCACTGGTTTGCGCCAGCGGCCAGGTTTTTGCCGATACCGCCAGCCACAACGCCAGTGCCGAGGCCTTCCTGACCCTGGCGCACGCTGACAAATTGGGCACTCCGGTGTACATGCAAGTTCAGCAGATGTTCGCTCAACGCTTCGAGCAAACCAAAGCCCCGGAATCGAAAAAAGCCGTACTCGAAACCTACCAGGCCAAGGCTAACGCCGCCCTGGACCAAGCCATTGGCTGGAACAAGCTCAAGCCGGACATGGTCAAGCTCTACACCAGCAACTTCTCCGAGTCCGAACTCAAGGACCTGGTAGCGTTCTACCAGTCGCCACTGGGCAAGAAAGTCCTGGAAAAAATGCCGCAGCTGACCCAGCAATCGGCGCAGATGACTCAAGCCAAGCTGGAAAGCGCAGTGCCGGTGGTCAACAAGCTGCTGGCTGACATGACCGCCGAGCTGACGCCGAAAGACGCGACCGCTCCAGCCAAGAAAAAGCCTTAAGCGGAGTCTGGTATGACCATGCAACAACGCATCGAATCGACGCTGGGGCTGCTGCAGCCCCAGCATCTGCAGGTGCTGGATGAAAGCCATATGCACAGCCGCGGGTTGCAGACCCATTACAAGGCTGTCGTGGTCAGTGAGCAGTTTGCCGGGCTCAATCGCGTCAAGCGTCACCAGAAGGTCTATGCCACGCTGGGCGAGTTGATGGGCGAGTTCCACGCGTTGGCGCTGCATACCTACACGCCAGAAGAGTGGGCACAGATCGACGCGGCTCCGGCTTCGCCGACTTGTGCAGGTGGCAGTCATTAAAGTGATGGGCTGATGGGCTGTTGTGGCGAGGGAGCAGGCTCCCTCGCCACAACGTCATCTCGCCGTCCTAAATCACACGGTTTTTGTTAGAATATGCAACGCGCCGCTCACCCGGCGCGTTTTTTTTCGTATCCGGTTCACCCCTTACGAGGGTAGCCACCTGGAGAATCACCCATGACACAACAGATTGTCGTGGCGGCACTGTATAAGTTCGTCACCCTGGAAAATTACGTCGACCTGCGCGAGCCCCTGCTCAAGGCGATGGTCGACAACGGCATCAAAGGCACCCTGCTGATCGCCAATGAAGGCATCAACGGCACCGTGTCCGGCAGCCGCGAAGGCATCGACGGGCTCATGGCCTGGCTCAAGAACGACCCGCGCATGGACGACATCGACCATAAAGAGTCGTATTGCGACGAGCAGCCGTTCTACCGCACCAAGGTCAAACTCAAGAAAGAAATCGTCACCCTCGGCGTGGAAGGCGTGGACCCGAACAAAAAGGTCGGCACTTACGTTGATCCGCAGGACTGGAACGCGCTGATCAGCGATCCGGAAGTGTTATTGATCGATACCCGAAACGACTATGAAGTGTCGATCGGTACCTTTGAAGGCGCGATCGACCCGAAAACCACCAGTTTTCGCGAATTCCCCGACTACATCAAAGCCAACTTCGACCCGGCCGTGCACAAGAAGGTCGCGATGTTCTGCACCGGCGGCATTCGTTGTGAAAAGGCCTCGAGCTATATGCTCAGCGAAGGCTTCGATGAGGTCTATCACCTCAAGGGCGGCATCCTGAAGTACCTCGAAGAGGTGCCGCAGGAAGAAACCAAATGGCAGGGCGACTGCTTCGTGTTCGACAATCGCGTGACCGTTCGCCACGATCTGAGCGAAGGCGACTACGATCAGTGCCACGCCTGTCGTACGCCGGTCAGCGTCGAAGACCGTGCATCCGAACATTACGTGGCCGGTATCAGTTGCCCGCATTGCTGGGACAAACTGAGCGAGAAAACCCGTCGCAGCGCCATCGATCGGCAAAAACAGATCGAGCTGGCCAAGGCTCGCAACATGCCTCACCCGATCGGCTACAACTACAAGCAAATCACCTCTGAGGCTTGAATCATGTCTGCATGTCGCCTGCTCTACTTGATGGACCCGATGTGTTCCTGGTGCTGGGGCTTTGCCCCGGTGGCCAACGCGCTGGTCGAGCAGGCGCAGGCAGCAGGAGTGGACGTGCACCTGGTGGTGGGCGGTTTGCGTACCGGCAGTGGCGCGGCGCTTGAACCGACCACGCGGCGTTACATCCTCGAGCATTGGCAGGCGGTCACCGAGGCCACCGGCCAGCCGTTCAAACTGGAAGGGGCCTTGCCGGATGGATTCGTCTACGACACCGAGCCCGCCTGTCGGGCGCTAGTGACGGCGCGCAGCCTGGCGCCGGATTGTGCGTGGAAACTGCTCGGCCTGATTCAGCAGGCGTTTTATGCCGAAGGTCGCGATGTCACCCACGCCAGCGTTCTGGTTGAGCTGGCGGAGCGTGCCGGCCTGCCGCGCATCGAGTTCGCCGCCGCTTTCGACCGTGCCGATATGCACGCCGCTACGGCTGCCGATTTCACGTGGGTCCAGGACCTGGGCATTGCCGGTTTCCCGACCTTGCTGGCTGAGCGAAATGGTCAATTGGCGCTGCTGACCAATGGTTACCAGCCGCTCAGTGTACTTTCCCCGCTGCTCGGCCGCTGGCTGGAGCGCGCTGCCTGTGCATGATCTGCCCGACGATAGCGCGACGGTAAAACGTGTCGATCGGTTGAGCTGGGCGGAAATTCGTCGTCTGGCGCTTCATCACAAAAAGTCCTTGTGGATCGCCAACGGCGTGGCCGTGCTGGCGACGCTTTGCAGTGTGCCCATCCCCTTGCTCTTGCCATTGCTGGTGGACGAAGTGTTGCTGGGGCATGGTGACGCTGCGCTGAAAATCATGAACCACGCGCTGCCGGATGCCTGGCAGAAGGCTGCGGGTTATATCGGCCTGATGCTGCTGGTGACCCTGACGCTGCGCTGTGCCGCCTTACTGTTCAACGTGGTGCAGGCGCGGTTGTTCGCGGCGCTGGCCAAGGACATCGTCTACCGCATTCGCATCCGGCTGATCGAGCGCCTCAAGCGTATTTCGCTGGGGGAATACGAAAGCCTGGGCAGCGGCACGGTGACCACGCACCTGGTCACCGACCTGGACACCCTGGACAAGTTCGTCGGAGAAACCCTCAGCCGTTTCCTCGTGGCCTTGCTGACGCTGGTGGGGACCGCGGGCATTCTGATGTGGATGCACTGGAAACTGGCGCTGCTGATCCTGTTGTTCAACCCGTTGGTGATCTACGCCACGGTGCAGTTGGGCAAGCGGGTCAAGCACCTGAAAAAGCTCGAGAACGACAGCACTTCGCGCTTCACCCAGGCGCTGACCGAAACCCTCGATGCGATCCAGGAAGTGCGTGCTGGCAACCGTCAGGGTTTCTTCCTAGGTCGACTGGGGCTGCGGGCCAGGGAAGTCCGTGATTACGCGGTGAGCTCCCAGTGGAAAACCGATGCCTCAAACCGGGCCAGCGGCTTGCTGTTCCAGTTCGGCATCGATATTTTTCGTGCCGCGGCAATGCTGACGGTGCTGTTTTCCGACCTGTCCATCGGCCAGATGCTCGCGGTCTTCAGCTACCTGTGGTTCATGATCGGGCCGGTTGAACAACTGCTGAACCTGCAATACGCCTATTACGCTGCGGGCGGTGCCCTGTCGCGAATCAACGAACTGCTGTCCCGCGCCGATGAGCCGGAGTACCCGAAAGGGGTCGATCCGTTCAACGGCCGCGAGACGGTGGGCATCGAGGTTCAGGGCTTGAGTTTTGGCTACGGCGATGAACTGGTGCTGAACCAGATGAACCTGTCCATCGCCCCCGGCGAGAAAGTCGCGATCGTCGGCGCCAGCGGGGGTGGCAAGAGCACCCTGGTGCAACTGCTGCTGGGCTTGTACACGCCACTGGCCGGCACCATTCGTTTCGGCGGTTCGACTCAGCAAGAGATCGGTCTGGAGACTGTCCGGGAGAATGTCGCCGTGGTCCTGCAACACCCGGCGCTGTTCAACGACACCGTGCGCGCCAACCTGACCATGGGCCGTGAACGCAGTGACGAGGCTTGCTGGCATGCGCTGGAAATCGCGCAGTTGCACGCCACGATTCGTGACTTGCCCAATGGCCTGGACAGCATCGTCGGACGCTCCGGCGTGCGTTTGTCCGGTGGCCAGCGGCAACGCCTGGCGATCGCGCGGATGGTGTTGGCCGAGCCGAAAGTGGTGATCCTCGACGAGGCCACTTCAGCGCTGGATGCTGCCACCGAATACAACCTGCATCAGGCGATGGCACGGTTCCTGAGTAACCGCACCACGCTGATCATCGCCCACCGGCTGTCGGCGGTGAAACAAGCCGACAGGGTGCTGGTGTTCGACGGCGGGAAAATCGCCGAGGATGGCGACCATCAGCAGTTAATCGCTGATGGCGGCCTGTATGCCAAGCTATATGGGCATTTGCAGCGGTTGTAGGTTAACTCCACAGCACCTGGAGCGCGTTTTCCCCGCCGTCATAACCGAAATTTTTCATCACGATCGAGCACGATTCGCACGGGGGCATCGTCGTGGCGATATTGACGGACTTGATCGCCTTGGGGTCGGGGTACTTTTCCCGAATCACTTGGATCAACTTGCTTTCGCTGTCCAGTGACGTCGGTTTTTTCGACTGCACTGGCTTGTAGGTGCCGATGTCCTTGATGGTCGTCGGCACGGCCAGCAACTTGCCTTCATCGGTCACTTCGAGAGAGGTGTAGGGAAAGTTCTGATTCATGTCGATGTTGAAGTAGGTTGATTCGCCGACCCGAACCGAATCCGCTCCAAGATTCTGTTTGAACAGCGGCAAGTGCCCGGTCGCTCGCTGGGCGCCGGAAACGCTGACGTAGATTTCCCGTTGCCCACTGCTGGTCATGACCTCGGCATAGGCAATGTTTCTCGGATTGAAGGAGCGTTGGCGCTTGGGGGTCAACTGGTGCAGCTTCTGCATGGTCTGGTTGATCCTTAGTGCGCTGTTGGCCTTGCTGGCGTCGATCGTCGGCGACATGAACAGCGTATCGAAGATACTGGCGGTGCTCTGACGCAAGTCTTCCGGAGCATCCTTGCTCCTGCTCCATGTCGTGGCGCCTTCAGGCAGTCGAGTGACGATCATTCGGGTTGAATGATCGAACATCAGTGCTTCTCCGGGACTGGTGTCGACCTTCAGGAATTTCATGTTGCCCGGAGGGTTAGGGGCCGTTCCGATCGGAATGGCGATTTCGTCCATGGTTTTCATCGCGAGCTCAAGGGCTTCTTTACTGTGCATGCGTGCGATGTTGTTGGCGCTCAATGACCCGGTGTACACCGTTAGCAGTTCCGCACCCAAGGTGCCTTCAGCCATGTCAGCCTTCAACAGGCGTTTCAATGTCAGCGGCTCGCTCAGGCTTTGCCCTTTGGGCACTGTCGCAAAGTAATACTTGTCGGTATTGATTCGGCTGAAGACATAAGTACTCGATTCATCTTTGGACGGCACCAGAATGGCCCCGATCCGGTGCGGGTCATCGGCGCCCTCGTAAACCCCCTTGACCTCGATACGGCCATAAATACCTTTGCGGAACATCAGGGTGGCCGGCATCTCGTGGCGAGGCACCAGCCACTTCTTGGTAAAGCCAAGTGTGGTGATGTCGCCTCTGTACAGCGTCGGGATGTTGTCGATGATCTGATAAAGATTGCCCTCATGGGTTACAAACTGGCCGTCATGACCGGGTCGGCTAACCGCTTCGGACACCCGGTCGCCAAACCAGGGCGCGTAACCTTTGGTTTCGTCGAACGAGCCGACTTCCGGTGTCGAGGCGGGTGTCCCTGTCACAAAACTATTGAGGCATTCGCTGCCGTTGTTTGGCGCGCGGCGTGGCCGGCAGGGGACTAACGTCAATGCGCTGCTGTCATCGATCATCTCGACGCGGCGCAGTTCTTCGCCGTCCAGACGGTACGGGACGTCGTCGATGAAGACTGTCGTGCGCCCATCGATGTCGAACTGGTAACGAACGTGTGCCTGTTCCGGGAGTTCAAAGAAAACCAGCTCGTCGGTTTTCTTCACGGTGTCGTAGCTTGAGCGACCGAGTGAAAGTTCATGGTTCTGCGGAGTGAGTCGAGGTCCATAGGGGCGGGTGGACAGCGGGTCAACCAGGTAGTGGTGGCCGTCGATCTTTCGAACCGGCACATCTTCGATGCCTTTGACAATACCCAGCTCGTCGGCATCCATCAGCGGTTTCCAGCGTCCCGGTTCGGTGGCCTGAGGCAGGCTGCTGACCAAGTCGTAGCTATCGGCCTTGCCGGCGAGTTTTTTTAATTGGAACACTGCCCGTCTTTCCAGGAAGACGACTGCACGTCCGGCGCCTTTTACGCCCCTGCCAACGAGCCGCAGCAGATCCACTGAACCGTCCAGGGGGTTGAGGTTCTTCAAGCTCGAAGTCAACAGTTTGCCGGACAGCTTCACCATTCGCGGCAATGTCGAGCGAATCCCCAATCCGCCAGCTCGTGCGGCCAGCCTGATGCTGCCTGCGGCGAACTTACCCAAGGGAACTGCAAATGACAGGATATCGAGCACCAGGCCGATTGCGCCGAGAACGCGATCACCGAATTTGTCCGATTGAAGGTCTTCGATGCTCCCCCAGAATGGCAGGAACCCCTTGACGCTGTGAAGCCAGTGTTTTTCCTCGAGATGGCGTTCGTATGGGGTCACTCCCCAAGCCTCTCGACGCACCTCCTTTTCATCCAGGTAAAGCAGGTGTGTAGCAATGAAGGACGCGATTTGTTGCGTGCGAGGGGATGTCAGCGTGAGGTTGGGAGAAATGTCGTGATCTGCCGACGGCGTTCGAGAAGGGGGGAGGGCGTCGCCGAGTGGGTCAAGAATCGCGAGGCAGGTGGCTCCTGATTTCGGCGGCGAGCCGGTTGCATGGGCATCCTGGTCGAATGGCAGGCGGTGTTTGCGTATGGCGATGTAGGAGGCATAGTCCTCCTCGACAAGGCGGTTGACGGAAAAATAATGACCACGGTCGCCACCGACATGGGCGGTTGTCACATCGGCGCGCGGTCTTATGACGCCGGCACGGGGCAGGCACTCGTAGAAGCGCACGGCGTTTTTGTAAGTGGCTTGCAGCACAAACCCCATGCGTGCCCTGAGCGGCAGGGTGTGTGCTGCAGTTTCTTCATCGGCCTTGCGCCCGGTTTCATCCCTGAGGCTGAGTACCCTGACTTCACCATGTTCCAGCGCCTTGCGATCGGCCCACGGCAATGTGACCAGCAGGCTTTTGATCAGCAGTTCGTAGGCTGCTTTTGATTTGGCGAGGTAGCTTTTGAATTGCTCGTCGAATAGAACGGCAATATCAGGCAGGGTTCGGTTGCGTGGAAGTAAAGTGACAGAGCGAGCATCGGAATCTACCGGGCCCGATTCAAACGTGCGGTCCGTGGACAGTCTGATCCAATCCCTCGCGGTCTTGCCGTCGTCAGTGATGTACCACTTGCCATCAGCGTTCAAGCCGCCTGAGGCGTACACGTCCAGCAAGGGCCAGGTTTTCTGCGGCAGCTCAGGGGTATCCACGATGTTGCGCTCAACGCGCTTGCCCGACTGATAGAGGTGGCGCATCACGCGGATGCTCAGCGGGTCCGGGCTAACGCCGGTGGCGAATGCCAGTTTCAGCTGTTGTTCCGCCAGCTTCAGCCGTTTTGGAGCGGAGATATCGAGTTGGACAATTGCCTCGTTCAACTGCACCTGGTGGTCTTCCAGCGCTTGCAAGGCTTTCAGTCTGCTTTCCTGAACATCGCCAGTTTGCGCGCTCGGTTCCACTGCATCGATCGCTTGCGCGCAGGTCAGCGCCGCTGGAACACGCGTCAGGGCGATTAACTGGAGCAGGGCTTTACTGGCGTTCTGGCTTTTTTTTAATGGTAGATCGGTGATTTGCTGGAAGGTCAGTCGTTGCAGCAGGGTTGGGTCCAGTGCATGAGCGAGATGGGCGCCGTGAACGAAATTGACCCAGACGATAGAGGTGGCATAGGGCAAGTCGGGGGGAATGTCGCGCACCTGGAATTCAACTGGAAACCTGGCTTGGCAGAGCCTGCCCAGCAGCGCTGTTTCGATCGGCGATCGCGTACGAAGTGAATCTTCCAGGTGTTGCCGGAAGTGCTTGAGGATATCGGGGTAGCTTTTGCCGTGGTTGGCGCGATGTTGCAATTGATAGCGGGCAATGCTGTGTGACGCATCGGTAAGCGTTAGGAAGTACCACAGTCGCAACGCCTCCAGCAGCAGTTTTGCGCCGATCTCAGGCACTGTTTTTTCATCGGAACGGCTGCCGTACCAATTGAGTGTTTTCAGCAGGCGTTGGCCCAGGTCACGTGCTTTTGGGGTGTCGAGCAAGCGCCCAAGGCAGGCGGTGGGTTGGGTGGCCAGTTGGTGTGGTGTCATCGGTGGTGTGACTTCTCTGGCCAGGATGTCGATGACGGAGCGGGCTTCTTTTGTGACGATTTCGCTGACGACATTGAGCATCAAGATGTGCTGGTGCTGTTCTATCAGTTCACTGATTTGCAGTCCCTGTTCCAGGTTCAATCGGTGAATGGCGCGTTTCTCCTCCACCTGTTCAATCAGTCGGGTCAGGGAGTCCGTGTTTTGTTCAGCAGGCAAGGCGAGGCCGTAATACTTCAAGACCTGCGGCAGGGGCAAGACCCTGTCGCTGCGTATGTATCCACCTATGCCCACAAGCGCTCGCTGAAAGGCGCGAATGTCGCCAGTGGACTTTGTTACATCCTTGATCGTATGTGTATCGACGGTGCCATCATTGTGGCTCGTCAAAAATACACACTGATCGCCGATACCACTGACTTCCGTCAGGAGTCCTTTAAGTGGTCGAAGATGCACAGACAAGGCGTTGTCACTGGTGTCTTCGAAGAACGTGCGCAAAAGCGTTTTCGTGCGCTCGTACTCAAGTGTCAAGGACGAGTCCGCAGAGGGGGACAGGTAGAATCCATGCAGGTCGGAGGCTCTCGTCCTGACGGCTTGTAACGCGCTCAGTATTGTCTCGTACTCGGCCTGTTGGCCGGTATGCCGTTGAGCCGGGGTGGGCGCAGCAGTTGCAGTTTGCATGGGAAAGCGACTCTTTAATGGATGAGAGTCGCCAGTCTCAAAGTTTTGTTCACTGCGGATGCGGTACATATGTAGTGCATGTTGTACCGTGTCTGGCTTGCCGGAAGCGGGATCGCCCCCTAGTCTAGCTGTAGCGATTTCGTCCGGAAGACGAGCAAGCAGTGCTAATGCAAGGGACCTCATGAATCAAACGCGGACACTCGGAACGCCACGGTTGTTGGGCATCGTCTGGCCATTTATCGCCGTTGTGGTGTTTCAAGCCCTATTGGGTGGCGTTAGCCTATATGTGCTGTCGGCGGTTCGCGGCTATGTCGCCGGTGAAAGCTTGTGGTCCAAAGGCCAAAAAGACGCCATCTACTACCTCAATCTCTACGCGGACAGTCGTGACGAGTCGATTTTCCGCAAATACCAGGACGCGATGGCCGTGCCTCAGGGCGGTCACGAGTTGCGGGTAGCGCTGGATCATCAACCGCCGAATATCGAAGCGGCGCGCCTGGCGATTCTCAAGGGTGGCAACCACCCGGATGACGTTCCCAGTCTGATCTGGCTGTACCTCAATTTCCGCCATTTCAGTTACCTCGAGAAGGCTATCGACCTCTGGACGGTGGGTGATTCGTATCTGGTCAAGCTTGATGATGTTGCGCAGGACATGCACCGGCACATTGCCGCTGGTCCGGCCTCCGAGGCCGACATCAAGAACTGGAAGGCGCAGATATTTGCAATCAATGTTGAAGTGACTCCGGCAGCGAAAGCTTTCAGTGACGCATTGGGAGAGGGATCTCGGGTCATTCTCCGGCTGTTACTGGTGACCAACCTCGCCACCGCCCTTGGCCTGATTGCGCTGGCCTTGATGCGCACCCACAAGTTGCTCAAACAACGTCATGCCTTCGCCGATGCCTTGCAGCTCGAGAAAGACCGGGCGCAGATCACCCTGCAATCGATTGGCGACGCGGTGATCACCACGGATGTCGACGGCGCAATTGCCTACATGAACCCGGCGGCCGAGACATTGACCCACTGGAAGGCCGAGCAGGCGACGGGTTTGCCGCTGGCGGCGCTGTTCAATCTGCTGGACGAGAATGCCCACACCGACGGATTCACGTTGATCGAGCGAATTCTGAGCGGTCAGCTCAGCGGTGGCAGTGAACATTCCAAATTGATTCAACGCCTCGATGGCAGCACGGTGTCGGTCACGCTGGTTGGCGCGCCGATCCGCAATGCCGGCAACGTCAGCGGTGCCGTACTGGTGCTGCACGACATGACCCAGGAACGGCAATACATCGCCAATCTGTCCTGGCAGGCTACCCATGACGCATTGACCGGGCTCGCCAACCGTCGCGAGTTCGAGTATCGCCTGGAGCAGGCGCTACACTCGCTGGCGCGGCAGACCGGGCGTCACGCCCTGATGTTTCTCGATCTGGATCAATTCAAGCTGGTCAACGATACCTGTGGCCATGCGGCGGGAGACGAATTGCTGCGGCATATCTGCGCGCTGCTGCAATCAGGATTACGCGAAGGCGATACCCTCGCTCGGCTGGGCGGCGACGAGTTCGGCATCCTGCTGGAAAATTGTGGGTTGGAGGTGGCGGAAAAAATTGCCGAGAGTCTGCGCCAGACCGTACAGGATCTGCACTTTGTCTGGAAAGGTCGACCTTTCGTGACCACCGTCAGTATCGGACTGGTTCATGTTGCGCAACATCCGTCCACACTCGAGGCCTCGTTGCGCGCTGCCGACATGGCCTGCTACATGGCCAAGGAAAAAGGTCGTAACCGGGTTCAGCTCTATCATCCCGATGATTCGGAACTGTCCCTGCGTTTCGGCGAAATGGCTTGGGTGCAGCGCTTGCACATGGCCTTGGAAGAAGATCGCTTCTGCCTGTATGCCCAGGAAATCGCGCCGCTTGGCCGTACTGAAGCGGGCAGCGGACACATTGAGATTCTGCTGCGTCTGCATGACGAGGCCGGGCGCATGATCTTGCCCGACAGCTTTATTCCGGCGGCCGAGCGTTATGGTCTGATGAACTTGATTGATCGCTGGGTCGTGCAAAACGTATTCAAGATCATTGCCCAATGTCGTGCCGAAAAGCGTCAGGGGCCTTTGGCCATGTGTGCGATCAATCTGTCAGGCACCACCATCGGAGATGAGGCTTTTCTGGACTTCCTGCGTGAACAGTTCGTTACTTATTCAATACCGGCCGAAATGATTTGTTTTGAAATTACTGAAACCAGCGCCATTTCAAATTTGGGCAGCGCGATCAGATTCATTAATGAACTCAAAGGCTTAGGCTGCCATTTTTCGCTGGACGATTTTTGCGCCGGTATGTCCTCATTCGCTTACTTGAAACATTTGCCTGTAGACTTCCTGAAGATCGACGGGAGTTTCGTAAAGGATATGCTGGACGACCCGATTAACCGCGCCATGGTCGAGGTGATCAATCATATCGGTCATGTCATGGGTAAGCGTACGATTGCCGAGTTTGTCGAGACGCCTCAGATCGAGCAGGCATTGCTAGAGATCGGGGTGGATTACGCTCAAGGGTATCTCATCGAGCGCCCGCAACTGTTTACCTGCGATAGTTTGCAAAGTCGTCCCGCCAGGCCTCAGCCTTTGTTGTTCAGGGCGCCTGGCACGTTCCGTTGAAATCTCTTGCTGATCCCAACAATCACAATCAAAAGGAGCTCGACAGTGATCGACACATTCAACCGAACCGGACCACTCATGGAAGCTGCAAGTTATCCCGCCTGGGCTCAACGATTGGTCCAGGACTGCAGCGAGAGCAAGCGCCGGGTCGTCGAACACGAACTGTATCAGCGCATGCGTGACAACACGCTCAGTGCAAAGACCATGCGCCAGTACCTGATAGGTGGCTGGCCGGTGGTTGAACAGTTCGCGTTATACATGGCACAAAACCTGACCAAGACCCGTTTTGCCCGCCACCCAGGCGAGGACATGGCGCGTCGCTGGTTGATGCGTAACATTCGCGTCGAATTGAATCACGCCGATTACTGGGTGAACTGGAGCCGTGCTCACGGCGTCACTCTGGAAGATCTGCAGGCGCAACAGGTAGCCCCTGAACTTCACGCCTTGAGCCATTGGTGCTGGCACACCAGTTCCTCGGACTCGCTGATCGTGGCCATTGCGGCCACCAACTATGCCATTGAAGGCGCAACCGGGGAGTGGTCGGCGCTGGTCTGTTCCAATGGCGTCTATGCGGCGTCGTTTCCCGAGGAAGAGCGCAAGCGAGCGATGAAGTGGCTGAAGATGCATGCTCAGTATGACGATGCTCATCCATGGGAAGCGCTGGAAATCATCTGCACACTGGCAGGCATGAATCCGAGCAAATCCCTGCAGACGGAATTGCGCCAGGCTGTGTGCAAGAGCTACGACTACATGTTCCTGTTCCTGGAGCGCTGCATGCAGCTGGAACACGCGGAAAGAACGCCGGTAGCCCGTGAGCGATTGGCACTGGCCGAGAGCTGATCTGAATGACTGTGGGAGCCAGCTTGCTCGCGATGGCGGCTTAATATTCAATAAAGAAGCTGAGTGTGACAACGCTATCGCGAGCAAGCTCGCTCCTACATCGGTCTTTCGCTGCCATTGAAGTGAAGGCTCAGCCCGCCATCGTCAAACGGTTACGCCCTTCGCGCTTGGCCACATAAAGCGCATTGTCGGCCCTGCGCAACAGGCTCTCCACAGACTCGCCGGGCAACAGGGTCGAGCAGCCGATGCTGACGGTCAGCCCGACCAGACGGCCATCAGCCAAAAAGTCCTCGGTTTGCGCCGCCAACCGCAGTCGTTCGCCAACCATGGCCGCTGCTTCCCGGGCGGTGTTCGACAGCAGGATCAGGAACTCTTCCCCGCCATAGCGAAACACCATGTCTACGTTACGCAACTGGCCCTTGATCGACGCGGCAACGGCCTTGAGCACGTCATCGCCGGCACTGTGCCCGTGGGTGTCGTTGATCTGCTTGAAGTGATCGATGTCCAGCATCAATAGCGACAGCGGTTGCAGATGGCGCCGAGACAGTTCGATTTCCCGCTGCAGCGTCTGGTCCATGGCGATACGGTTGCCGGTGTCGGTCAGTGGATCGCGCAATGCGCTCCGGGTGGCGGCACGGTAAAGCAAGGCGTTGCGCATCGGATAAAGCAGCGAGGCCAGCAGCGATTCGAGGTTGCCCTGTTCTGGCTCGGTGAAGCGTTGATTGCGGCGAAACACCAGTTCACCCAGGTGTTCGCCTTCATGACTGAGGTTGTAACTGATGGAGTGATGACCGCGTTGGCCGAACTCCAGGCGCAAGTCGCTGCTGTTGTGCTGGTAGCTCAAGGAATCGAGTGGAACGAGTCGCTGAATTTCGCGGTAAAACAGTCCGAGAATGCGTTGTGGCTCAAGACTGGTTTGCAGTTGCAGGCTCAGTTGCTGGCGCAGTTGCGCAAGACTGGGAGGTCTTTCCAGGGTGGTTTGCTGCTGACCAAAACCCAGGCGTTGCAATTTGGCGCTATCGAAGTCAATTGCGTTGGTCTGGGAAGGTGATTTCATATGGTGTGCGCCCCTGAGCAGTAAGGCTGTCTTACAAGCTGGGTGAGAGCGGCTTTGGGCTGCGCGTCATACTGGTCCGTCAGTCCCGTAGGACATCTCTTACAAGTCTAATCTGCTTTATCGCGGTTTTGTAACCCGTCGAGTTAAGCCCCGCTTGCCTGCTTTCACACTGCCTGTTTGAACAAAGGTACAGCGAAAGTCATGCCAGAGCGTTCGATTAAATGAAAAACATTTAAAAATCAATGTGTTAACTGCAGCGGAAACGGCGGAGGACACTTGTGCGGCATTTGTTTGACTGAAAAACCGCTGAACCGTGAGTGCCGCGACGGGAAGTCGGCGCGGCACAAAAGCGACGCACGGTATTACTGGGCGTTGAATGCCTGGCCGTTGATACCTGTGCTGTCCGGACCCATCAGGTAGAGGTAGACCGGCATGATTTCCTCGGGCGTCGGGTTGTTCAGCGGGTTTTCCCCCGGATACGCCTGGGCGCGCATGCTGGTCCGGGTGGCGCCCGGATTGATGCTGTTGGAGCGTACGGGGGCCACGGTATCGACTTCATCGGCCAGCGTTTGCATCAGGCCTTCGGTGGCGAACTTCGAGACACCGTAAGCGCCCCAGTACGCACGGCCCTTGCGGCCGACGCTGCTGGAGGTGAATACCACCGAGGCGTCCCGGGACAGCTTGAGCAGTGGCAACAGTGTGCTGGTCAGCATGAACATGGCGTTGACGTTGACTTGCATGACCCGCATGAAGTTTTCGCCGGACAGTTGTTCGATCGGCGTGCGTGGGCCGATGATTGACGCGTTGTGCAGCAGGCCATCGAGGTGGCCGAATTCGCTTTCGATCATCGCCGCCAGCTCATCGTATTGATGGGGCAGGGCGGTTTCCAGATTGAACGGGATCACCGCGGGTTGCGGATGGCCAGCCGCTTCGATTTCGTCGTAGACCTGAGTCAGATTGGCTTCGGTCTTGCCCAGCAACAGTACGGTAGCGCCATGGGCTGCATAGGCTTTCGCGGCGGCGGCGCCTATGCCACGACCGGCGCCGGTGACCAGGATGACCCGGTCCTTGAGCAAATCAGGGCGAGCGGAATAATCGAACATAAAAACCTCACAGCAAATTCAACAAGAAGCGGAGACCGAACCTGTGGTGAGGGAGCTAGCTCCCTCACCACCAAGGCATGTTTGGTCAGCAGCTACAAAGGGCGCTATCGAGCACCTTGCGCAACTCCAGCGGATGATCGACCACCACGTCCGCGCCCCAGTGCCGCGGGTTGTCGTCCGGGTGGATGTAGCCGAACGTCACCGCTGCCGTCCTGGTACCCGCATCGCGGCCCGATTCGATATCGCGCAAATCATCGCCGACAAACAAGACGCTGGCCGGGTCGAGGTCGAGCATCTTGCAGGCGAGGATCAGTGGCTCGGGGTCCGGTTTGCTGTTCTTCACGTGGTCCGGACAGATCAGCAGGGCCGAACGCTCGGCCAGCCCGAGCTGCTGCATGATCGGTTCGGCGAAACGCAGTGGCTTGTTGGTGACCACGCCCCAGATCAGGTTGGCGCTCTCGATGTCGGCCAGCAGTTCGCCCATGCCGTCGAATAGCTTGCTGTGCACGGCACAACCCACGAGGTAGCGCTCAAGGAATTCCAGGCGCAGCTCTTCGAAGCCTGGGGACTCAGGGTCCATGGAGAAGGTCACGGCGACCATCGCCTTGGCGCCACCGGAAATCTCATCGCGAATATGTTTGTCGTTGATCGGCGGCAAGCCGCGATCGGCACGCATCGCCTGACAGATCGCAATGAAGTCCGGCGCGGTGTCGAGCAGGGTGCCGTCCATGTCGAATAGAACTGCTCTGATACGCATCGGCTTACTCCTCGCGCAGGGTCTGGATCATGTAGTTGACGTCAACGTCGGCTGCCAGTTTGTAGTGCTTGGTCAGCGGGTTATAGGTCAGGCCGATGATGTCCTTGACCGTCAGGCCAGCCATGCGGCTCCAGGCGCCAAGCTCGGAAGGGCGGATGAATTTCTTGAAGTCGTGGGTGCCGCGCGGCAGCAGCTTCATGATGTATTCGGCGCCGACAATGGCGAACAGGTAGGCCTTCGGGTTGCGGTTGATGGTGGAGAAGAACACCTGGCCGCCGGGTTTGACCATGCGGAAGCAGGCACGGATGACCGAGGAGGGGTCCGGCACGTGTTCGAGCATCTCCAGGCAAGTGACTACGTCGAATTGCTCCGGCATTTCCTCGGCCAGGGCTTCGGCGGTGATCTGCCGGTATTCGACGTTCACGCCGGACTCCAGTTGATGCAACTGCGCGACCGCCAGCGGCGCTTCGCCCATGTCGATGCCCGTCACCGTAGCGCCCCGCTGGGCCATGGCTTCGCTGAGAATGCCACCGCCGCAGCCGACATCGAGGACTTTCTTGCCGGCCAGGTTGACGCGTTCGTCAATCCAGTTGACTCGCAGCGGGTTGATGTCGTGCAGGGGTTTGAATTCGCTTTCACGATCCCACCAGCGGTGCGCCAGGGCTTCGAATTTGGCGATTTCGGCGTAGTCGACGTTGCTCATGGTTTAAGTCCTCTAAAACTTGAAAAATCCTGTTGCCCCGGTTTTCGTTCCGGGGAGCTTACGATTCATTGCGACCGCTGATGCGCTGGCCCCAGGCCTTGGCGGTAGCGATCAACTGTTGTTCATCCAGGCGGGTCAGGCGCCGGTCGTCCAGCAGTTGCTGGCCGGCGACCCAAAGGTGTTTCACGCTGTCCCGGCCGGTGGCATAGATAAGCTGCGAAACAGGGTCGTAGACTGGTTGTTGGGCCAGCCCGGAGAGGTCGAATGCCACCATGTCCGCGGCTTTGCCGAGTTCCAGTGAGCCGACCTCGGCTTCGATCCCCAGGGCGCGTGCACCGTTGAGCGTGGCCATGCGCAGGGCGCGATGGGCATCCAGCGCGGTGGCCGAGCCGGCGACCGCCTTGGCCAGCAGGGCGGCGGTGCGGGTTTCACCGAGCAGGTCCAGGTCGTTATTGCTGGCCGAGCCGTCGGTGCCGACCGCGACATTCACGCCAGCCTGCCACAGGCGTTCCACCGGGCAGAAACCGCTGGCCAGCTTCAGGTTCGACTCCGGGCAATGAATCACGCTGGTGTTGCTTTCTACCAGCAGGGCCAGGTCTTCCTCGCTGATCTGGGTCATGTGAACGGCCTGGAAGCGCGGCCCGAGCAGGCCCAGTCGCGCGAGGCGAGCCAGCGGACGTTCTCCGCGCTGCTCGATCGACTGCTGCACCTCGAACGCGGTTTCATGCACGTGCATGTGGATCGAAGCGTCAAGTTCTTCGGCGATCACGCGGATTTTTTCCAGGTTTTCGTCGCCCACGGTATAGGGGGCATGGGGGCCGAAGGTGACTTTGATGCGGTCATGGTGCTTGAGGTCGCCGAACAACTCGATGCCCTGACGAATGGCTTCGTCCGCCGTGCTGGCGCCGGGAATGGGGAAATCGAGAATCGGGATCGCGATCTGTGCGCGAATGCCGCTCTTATGCACGCGCTCGGTGGCAACCTTCGGGAAGAAATACATGTCAGAGAAGCAGGTGATGCCACCTTTGATCTGCTCGGCGATGGCCAGATCCGTGCCGTCGCGGACAAACTCCTCGTCGACCCATTTGGCTTCCGCTGGCCAGATGTGGTTTTCCAGCCAGGTCATGAGCGGCAGGTCATCGGCCAGGCCGCGGAACAGGGTCATCGCCGCATGTCCGTGAGCATTGATCAGGCCGGGGCTGAGCAAGATGTCCGGCAGTTCTCGCACTTCGCTTGCATTAAGCTTCAGGGCGGCGGAACGTGGGCCGATGAAGACAATGCGTCCGTCGCGGATGCCCAGGGCATGGTCCTTGAGGACAACGCCAGCGGGTTCGACGGGTACCAGCCAGGTCGGCAGTAATAACAGGTCGAGCGCAGCGGCAGTGTTCGGCATCGAGGGTCGGTTCCAGTGCTTTTGTAAAGGATGGCGAAGTATACCCGAGCGTCTTCGCGGGGGGATCGCTATAATCGGCGGCTTTTGTTCATGAGTGCGGGGTGAGGGATGCGCGATCGACTGTTGGCTGCGGAGAAAGTGAAGGCCATCGATTGGCGTGATGGCGCCCTGTATCTGCTGGATCAGCGTATTTTGCCGTTCGAGGAGACCTGGATCGCCTACACCAGCGCGGCTGGCGTGGCCGAGGCCATTCGCTCGATGGTGGTGCGCGGTGCGCCGGCGATCGGTATCAGTGCCGCTTATGGCGTTGTGCTGGCGGCTCGCGCGCGGTTTGCCGAGGGCGGGGACTGGCAGGCGGCGCTGGCGGAGGATTTTGCTCTGCTCGCCGATTCCCGGCCGACCGCTGTCAATCTGTTCTGGGCGCTGGGTCGCATGCAGGAACGGCTCGATCGGCTGAAGAATCACGCCGATCCGCTCTCTGTCCTGGAGGCCGAGGCCATCGCAATCCACGAAAGTGATCGCGAAGCCAACCTCACCATGGCGCAACTGGGTGTGGACCTGATCCGCAAGCATCAGGGCAACGCTCAGGCAATCCTGACCCATTGCAATACCGGCGCGCTGGCCACCGGCGGCTTCGGTACCGCGTTGGGTGTGATTCGCGGGGCGTTCATTGAAGGCATGGTCGAGCGTGTTTACGCCGATGAAACGCGCCCATGGTTGCAGGGTTCGCGATTAACGGCGTGGGAGTTGGCCAACGAAGGCATCCCCGTCACCCTCAATGCCGATTCCGCTGCTGCGCACATCATGAAAACCAAGGGTATTACCTGGGTGATCGTCGGCGCGGACCGGATCACCGCCAATGGCGACGTGGCGAACAAGATCGGCACTTATCAGCTGGCGGTCAACGCCATGCACCACGGTGTACGGTTCATGGTGGTGGCGCCGAGTTCGACCATCGACATGAGCCTGGCCAGTGGCGACGACATTCCGATTGAAGAGCGTGATGGTCGTGAGTTGCTGGAAGTCGGTGGCAAACGGGTCGGGGCGGATGTCGATGCGTTCAATCCGGTGTTCGATGTCACACCGGCTGACTTGATCGACGCCATCGTCACCGAAAAAGGCATCGTCGAGCGCCCGGATACGGCGAAAATGACGCAGTTGATGTGTCGTAAGCGCCTGCATTGATGATTCTGTCTGTCTGAATAATCGCCATCGCGGGCAAGCCCGCTCCCACAGGGTTCTGGAGTGTTCACAAAACCTGTGGGGAGCTGGCTTGCCAGCGATGAGGCCCTATATGCCAATGAATCAGCCAGATCCCGCCCCAAATTCCTCATTCAAAGCGGCTCTAAGCTTCTCTGATCCCCTTCAAGCCTGTCACCGGTCAACTAACTATGCTCCATGCGCATCTGGGGGATAGGTGCGTGGCGGCTCTTGTGATAACATCCGGCGGTTTCCAAGGTTGCCCCAAGGGGTGACCTTTACTGCGCAGATCCATGGCATAACTCGTTGATTTGTCGTAAGTCGGTGCATGGCAATGAGCCTGCAGCGGCGAGCTTCGTTCGTCCCATATGGATGTGACGAAGTTTCACCAGAAAAAGGAATCAGGCTTCTCATGGGCGAACTGGCCAAAGAAATCCTCCCGGTCAATATCGAAGACGAGCTGAAGCAGTCCTATCTCGACTACGCGATGAGCGTAATTGTCGGGCGGGCACTGCCGGATGCGCGCGATGGCTTGAAGCCCGTGCACCGGCGCGTGCTGTTCGCGATGAGCGAGCTGGGCAACGACTTCAACAAGCCGTACAAGAAATCTGCCCGTGTTGTCGGTGACGTGATCGGTAAGTATCACCCTCACGGTGATACCGCGGTGTACGACACCATCGTTCGGATGGCGCAGCCATTCTCCCTGCGCTACCTGCTGGTAGACGGCCAGGGCAACTTCGGTTCGGTGGACGGCGACAACGCCGCGGCCATGCGATACACCGAAGTGCGCATGACCAAGCTGGCGCACGAGCTGCTGGCCGACCTGCATAAAGAAACCGTGGACTGGGTGCCGAACTACGACGGCACCGAAATGATCCCGGCGGTCATGCCGACCCGTATTCCCAACCTGCTGGTCAACGGCTCCAGCGGTATTGCCGTGGGCATGGCGACCAACATTCCGCCGCACAACCTCGGTGAAGTCATCGACGGTTGCCTGGCCCTCATCGACAACCCTGAGCTGACCGTCGATGAGTTGATGCAATACATTCCCGGTCCGGACTTCCCGACGGCAGCGATCATCAACGGTCGCGCCGGCATCATCGAAGCCTACCGCACCGGTCGCGGCCGTATTTACATGCGCGCCCGCTCGATGATCGAAGACATCGACAAGGTCGGTGGCCGTCAGCAGATCGTCATCACCGAACTCCCGTACCAGCTGAACAAGGCCCGTCTGATCGAGAAGATCGCCGAGCTGGTGAAAGAGAAGAAACTCGAAGGCATCACCGAACTGCGCGACGAGTCCGACAAGGACGGTATGCGCGTCGTGATCGAGTTGCGTCGTGGTGAAGTGCCGGAGGTGATTCTCAACAACCTCTACGCCCAGACCCAGCTGCAAGCGGTGTTCGGCATCAACATCGTTGCGCTGATCGATGGCCGCCCACGGATCCTGAACCTCAAGGACCTGCTGGAAGCCTTCGTTCGTCACCGTCGCGAAGTCGTTACCCGCCGCACCGTGTTCGAACTGCGCAAGGCGCGCGAGCGCGGTCACATCCTTGAAGGTCAAGCGGTCGCCCTGTCGAACATCGACCCGGTCATCGCCCTGATCAAGGCCTCGCCAACCCCGTCGGAAGCCAAGGAAGCGCTGGTCAGCACCCCTTGGGAATCCTCTGCCGTGGTCGCGATGGTCGAGCGTGCCGGCGCCGACTCGTGCCGTCCGGAAAACCTCGATCCGCAATACGGTCTGCGCGATGGCAAGTACTTCCTGTCGCCAGAACAGGCGCAAGCCATTCTGGAACTGCGTCTGCACCGTCTGACCGGTCTGGAACATGAAAAGCTGCTGGCCGAGTATCAAGAGATCCTCAACCAGATCGGCGAGCTGATCCGCATCCTCAACAGCGCCACGCGCCTGATGGAAGTGATCCGCGAAGAGCTGGAAGTGATCCGCGCCGAATACGGCGATGTACGTCGCACCGAGATTCTGGATGCCCGTCTCGACCTGACCCTGGGTGACATGATCCCGGAAGAAGAACGCGTCGTGACCATTTCCCACGGTGGCTATGCCAAGACCCAGCCGCTGGCTGCGTACCAGGCCCAGCGTCGTGGCGGTAAAGGCAAGTCGGCGACCGGCGTCAAGGATGAGGACTACATTGCTCACCTGCTGGTGGCCAACAGCCACACCACGCTGTTGCTGTTCTCCAGCAAGGGCAAGGTGTACTGGCTCAAGACCTACGAAATCCCCGAGGCGTCCCGTGCTGCCCGTGGTCGTCCGCTGGTCAACCTGCTGCCGCTGGATGACGGTGAATACATCACCACCATGCTGCCGGTCGAGGAGTACACCGAAGGTCACTACATCTTCATGGCCACCGCAAACGGCACCGTGAAGAAGACCCCGCTGGAATCCTTCAGCCGTCAACGCAGCGTCGGTTTGATCGCGCTGGAGCTGGATGAGGGCGACGTGCTGATTTCCGCCGCCATTACCGATGGCGAGCGTGAAGTCATGCTGTTCTCCGACGGCGGCAAGGTGACTCGCTTCAAGGAATCCGACGTTCGCGCCATGGGCCGTACCGCCCGCGGTGTGCGCGGCATGCGTCTGCCGGAAGGCCAGAAGCTGATTTCCATGCTGATCCCTGAAGAAGGCAGCCAGATCCTCACCGCTTCCGAGCGTGGCTTCGGCAAGCGTACGGCGATCACCGAGTTCCCTGAGTACAAGCGTGGCGGCCAAGGCGTTATCGCTATGGTCAGCAACGAGCGTAACGGCCGTCTGGTCGGTGCGGTTCAGGTGCTCGATGGCGAGGAGATCATGCTGATTTCCGACCAGGGCACCCTGGTACGTACCCGTGTCGACGAAGTCTCCAGCCTGGGTCGTAACACCCAGGGCGTAACCCTGATCAAACTGGCCAAGGATGAAACCCTGGTTGGTCTGGAGCGGGTCCAGGAGCCGTCGGAGGTCGAGGGTGAAGAGCTGGAAGGTGAAGAGGGTGCGGAGTTCGACGGTGAGGTCGTGATCGACGACGTTGTCGAAGACCAGCAACTCGACGCCGCCGCTGACGAAGAACCTCAAGAGTAAGCGGGTAAGCAGGGGGCGGATGAAAATTCGCCCCCTTGTTGTTTGTCCGTAATGAAATATCGACACCTCTGGAGATCCCTTGTGGGAGCGAGCCTGCTCGCGATGCAGGCGCCACGGTACGTCTGAAGTATCGCGGTGATGCAATCGCGAGCAGGCTCGCTCCCACACATCTGTTTCAGCAGGGACCCGGTGTTGGCTGACAATGTGATTTATTGCGTGATACCACCAAATCAGAGCGAGATTGGATGTGAGCAAGAGAGCCTATAACTTCTGTGCCGGTCCTGCGGCGCTTCCCGAAGCTGTCCTGCAGCGCGCCCAGGGTGAACTTCTCGATTGGCACGGCAAGGGCCTGTCGGTCATGGAGATGAGTCATCGCAGTGATGAGTTCGTGTCCATTGCCACCAAAGCCGAGCAGGATCTGCGTGATCTGCTGGATATCCCCTCGAACTATAAAGTGCTGTTTCTGCAAGGTGGCGCCAGCCAGCAATTTGCTCAGATTCCTCTGAACCTGTTGCCGGAAAGCGGCTCTGCCGACTATATCGATACCGGTATCTGGTCGCAGAAAGCCATTGAAGAAGCCTCGCGCTACGGCCACGTCAATGTTGCCGCTACCGCCAAGCCTTACGACTATTTCGCCATTCCCGGGCAGAACGAGTGGAAGCTGTCGAAAGACGCGGCCTACGTTCACTACGCGCCGAACGAAACCATTGGCGGTCTGGAGTTCCAGTGGGTTCCGGAAACCGGTGATGTTCCGCTGGTGGCCGACATGTCCTCGGACATTCTTTCCCGTCCGATCGACGTCTCGCGCTTCGGCATGATCTACGCCGGTGCCCAGAAAAACATCGGCCCGAGCGGCATCGTGGTGAACATCGTTCGCGAAGACCTGCTGGGTCGCGCCCGTTCCCTGTGCCCGACCATGCTCGACTACAAGGTCGCGGCTGATAACGGTTCGATGTACAACACCCCGCCAACCCTGGCCTGGTACCTGTCCGGCCTGGTGTTCGAGTGGCTGAAAGAGCAGGGCGGTGTCGAAGCCATCGGCAAGCTCAACGAAGTGAAGCAGCGCACGCTGTACGACTTCATCGATGCCAGCGGCCTGTACAGCAACCCGATCAACAAGTCGGACCGTTCCTGGATGAACGTGCCGTTTCGCCTGGCGGACGACCGTCTCGACAAGCCGTTCCTGGCCGGCGCCGACGAGCGTGGTCTGTTGAACCTCAAGGGGCACCGCTCCGTGGGCGGTATGCGCGCCTCCATCTATAACGCCGTCGACATCAACGCGATCAATGCGCTGATTTCGTACATGGCAGAGTTCGAGAAGGAACACGGCTAATGTCTGAGCAAGAACTCAAGGCACTGCGCCTGCGCATTGATGCCCTGGACGAAAAGGTCCTGGAGTTGATCAGTGAGCGTGCACGCTGCGCCCAGGAAGTCGCGCGAGTAAAGATGGCCTCGCTGGCCGAAGGCGAAGTGCCGGTGTTCTATCGTCCTGAGCGCGAAGCTCAGGTGCTCAAGCGTGTCATGGAGCGTAACCAGGGGCCGCTGGGTAACGAAGAAATGGCGCGGTTGTTCCGCGAAATCATGTCCTCGTGCCTGGCCCTCGAGCAGCCGCTGAAAGTGGCCTATCTCGGCCCTGAAGGTACCTTCACCCAGGCGGCTGCCATGAAGCACTTCGGCCATGCCGTGATCAGCAAGCCGATGGCAGCGATCGATGAAGTGTTCCGGGAAGTGGCGGCCGGTGCGGTGAACTTTGGCGTGGTCCCGGTGGAGAACTCCACCGAAGGCGCGGTCAACCACACGCTGGACAGCTTCCTTGAACATGACATGGTGATCTGCGGCGAAGTCGAGCTGCGCATCCACCATCACCTGTTGGTCGGTGAGAACACCAAGACCGACAGCATCAGTCGCATCTACTCCCACGCTCAGTCCCTGGCCCAGTGCCGCAAGTGGCTGGACGCCCATTACCCGAATGTCGAACGCGTGGCGGTGTCCAGCAACGCCGAGGCGGCCAAGCGGGTCAAGGGTGAGTGGAACTCGGCGGCGATTGCCGGTGATATGGCGGCCGGCTTGTACGGGTTGACCCGACTGGCCGAGAAAATCGAAGACCGTCCGGATAACTCCACGCGGTTCCTCATGATCGGCAACCAGGAAGTGCCGCCGACTGGCGACGACAAGACCTCGATCATCGTCTCCATGAGCAACAAGCCTGGCGCGCTTCACGAGTTGCTGGTGCCATTCCACGACAATGGCATCGACCTGACGCGAATCGAGACCCGTCCGTCGCGCAGTGGCAAATGGACCTATGTGTTCTTCATCGACTTCGTCGGCCACCACCGTGATCCGCTGATCAAAGGTGTGCTGGAAAAGATCAGTCAGGAAGCAGTGGCACTCAAAGTGCTGGGTTCCTACCCGAAAGCAGTTCTCTAAGGGCGGTAGCAAATGAGTGGTGATTTCCTAGCTCTGGCACAGCCGGGCGTGCAACAACTTTCGCCTTACGTTCCGGGCAAGCCCGTGGACGAACTGGCGCGCGAGCTGGACCTCGATCCGGCCAGCATCGTCAAACTGGCAAGCAACGAAAACCCGCTGGGCGCCAGCCCCAAGGCGCTGGCAGCCATCCGCGATGCGCTCGCGGAGCTGACCCGCTACCCGGATGGCAACGGTTTCGCGCTCAAGACCCTGCTGGCCGAGCAGTGCCGCGTCGAGCTGAGTCAAGTGACCCTGGGCAACGGCTCCAATGACATTCTGGAGCTGGTCGCGCGCGCTTACCTGGCGCCGGGCCTGAATGCGGTGTTCAGCGAGCACGCGTTTGCGGTCTATCCGATCGTGACCCAGGCTGTCGGCGCCCAGGCCAAAGTGATTCCGGCCAAAGACTGGGGGCATGATCTGCCGGCCATGTTGGCAGCGATCGACGCCAACACTCGCGTGGTGTTCATCGCCAACCCGAACAACCCGACCGGAACCTGGTTCGACACCGAGGCGCTGGACGAATTCCTGCAAGACGTGCCGGAGCACGTGCTGGTCGTGCTGGACGAGGCCTACATCGAGTACGCCGAAGGCAGCGATCTGCCGGACGGCCTGGATTTCCTGGCGGCTTACCCGAACCTGCTGGTTTCGCGGACTTTCTCCAAGGCCTATGGCCTGGCGGCGCTGCGCGTCGGCTATGGCTTGTCCACCGCGGTGGTCGCCGATGTGCTGAACCGTGTGCGCCAGCCGTTCAACGTCAACAGCCTGGCCCTGGCTGCTGCTTGCGCCGCCCTGCAAGACGCCGAGTACCTGGCCGAAAGTCGTCGACTCAATGAGACTGGCATGCAGCAGCTGGAAGCGGGCTTCCGCGATCTGGGGCTGAGCTGGATTCCCTCCAAGGGCAATTTCATTTGTGTCGATCTCGGTCGAGTGGCGGCCCCGGTTTTCCAGGGGTTGCTGCGTGAAGGTGTGATCGTGCGTCCGGTGGCTAACTACGGCATGCCGAATCACTTGCGCGTCACCATCGGTCTGCCGGCTGAAAATAGCCGCTTCCTCGAGGCGCTGGCCAAGGTTCTGGCTCGTGGTTGATGTCACTGCACGGCCATCTGCTGAACCTGTGATCGGGCGCCTGGTGGTGGTCGGCCTGGGGTTGATCGGCGGTTCGTTTGCCAAGGGCTTGCGTGAAAGCGGCCTGTGCCGAGAAGTAGTCGGCGTCGATCTCGATCCGCAATCGCGCAAGCTGGCGGTTGAGTTGGGTGTGGTGGATCGTTGCGAAGATGACCTGGCACTGGCCTGCCAAGGGGCGGACGTTATTCAGTTGGCGGTGCCGATCCTCGCCATGGAAAAACTGCTCGCCCGACTGGCTGAGATGAAGCTGGGGTCGGCGATCCTGACCGACGTCGGCAGCGCCAAGGGCAATGTGGTGCGAGCCGCGACCGAAGCATTTGGCGGTATGCCGCCGCGTTTCGTTCCGGGGCATCCGATAGCCGGTTCCGAGCAGAGCGGGGTGGAAGCCTCCAATGCCGAGCTGTTTCGACGCCACAAGGTGATTCTGACGCCGCTGGATCAAACCGATCCGGCAGCGTTGGCGGTGGTCGACCGTTTGTGGCGGGAATTGGGTGCCGATGTCGAGCACATGCAGGTCGAGCGCCACGACGAAGTGTTGGCGGCGACCAGTCATCTGCCGCACTTGCTGGCATTCGGTTTGGTCGACTCGTTGGCCAAGCGCAATGAAAATCTTGAGATCTTCCGCTACGCTGCGGGCGGTTTCCGCGATTTCACAAGAATCGCCGGGAGCGACCCGGTCATGTGGCACGACATCTTCCTCGCCAACCGGGAAGCTGTTCTGCGCACACTCGATACATTTCGCAGCGACCTCGACGCCTTGCGCGACGCGGTCGATGCAGGGGATGGGCACCAATTGTTGGGCGTATTCACTCGCGCCCGGGTTGCCCGCGAGCATTTCAGTAAAATCCTGGCCCGTCGGGCCTATGTGGACGCTATGAATTCCAACGATCTGATTTTCCTGGCTCAACCTGGTGGCCGCCTGTCCGGTCGGATTCGCGTACCAGGTGACAAATCGATTTCCCACCGTTCGATCATGCTGGGCTCCCTGGCCGAAGGCGTGACTGAAGTGGAAGGTTTCCTCGAGGGCGAAGACGCCCTGGCGACCCTTCAGGCTTTCCGCGACATGGGTGTCGTGATCGAGGGGCCGCACCACGGCCGCGTGACCATTCACGGCGTCGGCCTGCATGGTCTGAAGCCGGCGCCTGGTCCGATCTATCTGGGTAACTCCGGTACTTCGATGCGTCTGTTGTCCGGCCTGCTGGCTGCGCAAGATTTCGACAGCACCCTGACCGGCGACGCCTCGCTGTCCAAGCGTCCGATGAATCGCGTGGCCAATCCGCTGCGTGAAATGGGCGCCGTGATCGAGACCGCCGCTGAAGGTCGCCCACCGATGATCATTCGTGGTGGTCACAAACTTAAAGGCCTGACTTACACCATGCCGATGGCCAGTGCTCAGGTGAAGTCCTGTCTGCTGCTGGCGGGTCTGTACGCGGAAGGCAAGACCACCGTTACCGAGCCTGCTCCGACCCGTGACCACACCGAGCGCATGCTGCGTGGTTTCGGCTATCCGGTGACCGTCAATGGCGCGACTGCATCGGTGGAGTCCGGCAACAAGCTGACCGCCACCCACATCGAAGTACCCGGTGATATCTCGTCGTCGGCGTTTTTCCTGGTGGCGGCTTCGATCGCCGAAGGTTCCGAGCTGGTGCTCGAGCATGTCGGCATCAATCCGACCCGTACCGGCGTGATCGACATCCTGCGTTTGATGGGCGCCGACATCACCCTGGAAAACCAGCGTGAAGTGGGCGGCGAGCCAGTAGCTGACCTGCGCGTACGTGCAGCTAAACTCAAAGGTATCGAGATACCGGAAGCGCTGGTTCCATTGGCCATCGACGAATTTCCGGTGCTCTTCGTGGCGGCCGCCTGCGCTGAAGGGCGCACCGTGCTGCGCGGCGCCGAAGAGCTACGGGTGAAGGAGTCGGACCGCATTCAGGTCATGGCCGATGGCTTGCTGGCGCTGGGCGTCAAATGCGAACCGACCCCGGACGGCATCATCATCGATGGCGGCCAGATCGGCGGCGGCGAAGTGCACGGTCACGGCGATCACCGGATTGCCATGGCCTTCAGTGTTGCCTCGCTGCGTGCCAGTGCGCCCATCCGTATCCATGATTGCGCCAACGTCGCGACGTCGTTCCCCAACTTCCTCGCGCTGTGCGCACAGGTCGGCATCCGCGTTGCCCAAGAGGCCCAGTCGTGAACAGCATTGCACCGGTCATCACCATTGATGGGCCTAGCGGCTCCGGAAAAGGCACCGTCGCCGGGATACTGGCCAAACGCCTTGGCTGGAATCTGCTGGATTCCGGTGCGTTGTACCGTTTGCTGGCCTTCGCTGCGCATAACCACGGCGTCGACCTGACCAATGAAGAATTGCTGAAAAAACTCGCCGCTCATCTGGATGTGCAATTCATTGCGGCGACCGACGGTCAGTTGCAGCGCATCATTCTGGAAGGTGACGAAGTCAGCGATGTGATCCGTACGGAGAGTGTCGGGTCCGGTGCCTCCCAGGTGGCTGCATTGCCTGCGGTTCGCGAAGCATTGTTGCAGCGCCAGCGCGCATTCCTGGAAGCGCCGGGTCTGGTGGCCGACGGTCGAGACATGGGTACGGTGGTATTTCCGGATGCACCGCTGAAGATTTTCCTGACCGCCAGTGCCGAGGAGCGTGCGCGCCGTCGATACTTGCAGTTGAAGGGCAAAGTCGATGGTGTTAGTCTGTCGAGTCTGCTAGATGAGATACGTGCACGCGATGAGCGTGACACCCAGCGAGCGGTAGCCCCGCTCAAGCCGGCGGCTGACGCCATTCAGCTGGATTCCACGGAATTGTCCATCGATCAGGTGCTGGAACGCATCATGAGCGAGATCGCCATTCGCGATATCGCCGGGTGACCAAGAAGGCCGCGGGGGACCAGTCATAGTCCTGCGGCGCTTCTTTTAAATGAAACTAACCCACATCGTCTGGGGTGTGGAGATGGGCGTATTCTTCGCCCTCATCAACAGGAATTAAAATGAGCGAAAGCTTTGCGGAACTCTTTGAAGAAAGCCTAAAAACCCTGAACCTTCAGGCAGGCTCCATCATCACCGGTGTTATCGTTGATATCGATTACCAAGCTCGCTGGGTAACCGTTCACGCTGGCCTGAAGTCTGAAGCACTCATCCCGCTTGAGCAGTTCTACAACGACGCTGGCGAACTGAACATCAACGTCGGTGACGAAGTTCACGTTGCTCTGGACTCGGTTGAAGACGGCTTTGGTGAAACCAAGCTGTCCCGTGAAAAAGCCAAGCGCGCTGAATGCTGGATTGTTCTGGAAGCAGCCTTCGCAGCCGAAGAAGTGGTCAAGGGCGTTATCAACGGTAAGGTTAAAGGCGGCTTCACAGTCGACGTTAACGGCATCCGTGCGTTCCTGCCAGGTTCTCTGGTTGACGTCCGTCCAGTGCGCGACACCACGCACCTGGAAGGCAAAGAGCTGGAATTCAAGGTCATCAAGCTGGACCAGAAGCGCAACAACGTTGTCGTTTCCCGTCGCAGCGTCCTCGAAGCCGAGAACTCCGCCGAGCGTGAAGCTCTGCTGGAATCCCTGCAGGAAGGCCAGCAAGTCAAAGGTATCGTCAAGAACCTCACCGATTACGGCGCATTCGTCGATCTGGGTGGCGTCGATGGCCTGCTGCACATTACCGACATGGCTTGGAAGCGTATCAAGCATCCTTCCGAAATCGTCAACGTTGGCGACGAGATCGATGTCAAGGTTCTGAAATACGATCGCGAGCGCAATCGTGTTTCCCTGGGCCTCAAGCAACTGGGCGAAGATCCATGGGTTGCTATCAAAGCCCGTTACCCAGAAAGCACTCGCGTCACCGCTCGTGTAACCAACCTGACCGACTACGGCTGCTTCGCTGAGCTGGAAGAAGGCGTTGAAGGTCTGGTACACGTTTCCGAAATGGACTGGACCAACAAGAACATCCACCCTTCGAAAGTCGTACAAGTCGGCGACGAAGTGGAAGTTATGGTTCTGGACATCGACGAAGAGCGTCGTCGTATCTCCCTGGGCATCAAGCAGTGCAAATCTAACCCATGGGAAGATTTCTCTGGCCAGTTCAACAAGGGCGATAAAATCTCCGGCACCATCAAGTCGATCACCGATTTCGGTATCTTCATTGGTCTGGACGGCGGCATCGACGGCCTGGTTCACCTGTCCGACATCTCCTGGAACGAAGTGGGCGAAGAAGCCGTACGCCGCTTCAAGAAAGGCGACGAGCTGGACACCGTTATCCTGTCGGTTGACCCAGAGCGCGAGCGCATCTCCCTGGGTATCAAGCAGCTGGAAAGCGATCCGTTCTCCGAGTACGTTCAAGAGAACGACAAAGGCGCAATCGTTAAGGGCATCGTGAAAGAAGTTGACGCCAAAGGCGCCATCATCACTCTGGCCGACGATATCGAAGCGACTCTGAAAGCCTCCGAAATCAGCCGTGACCGCGTTGAAGACGCGCGTAACGTTCTGAAAGAAGGCGAAGAAGTAGAAGCCAAGATCATCAGCGTTGATCGTAAGAGCCGCGTAATCCAGCTCTCGATCAAGTCGAAAGACGTTGAAGACGAGAAAGAAGCTATCCAGAGCCTGCGCGACAAGCCAGTAGCTACGGATGCTCCAGTAGCCACCACTCTGGGTGACCTGCTGCGTGCTGCACAGGCGGAAAAACAGAACTAAGTTCTGACTTTCTGTAAAAAAGGGCGACTTCGGTCGCCCTTTTTTGTGCCTGGAATTTACCAGGAGTGATGGCGGTGTGGGTCGGGGGGAAACCAATGTGGCCAACAGCTGTCTCTTTCTTTAATCGGATCAATCGTTTATTTGCAGCTAGTCTTTAGACTGAGTCGAACGACAGTCGGGCAGAGTGCCTGGCATAAGGAAGTGAATGAACAAGCTCATTGTCGCAATAGCAATTCTGACATTGGCGGGTTGTACGACTAACGCCAAGACTCGCGCTGTGCGTGGGGTCAGTGGTATTGAGATTGATTGTTCGGGATTGGGCTCGGGGTGGGACAAGTGTCATAAGCGAGCGGCCAAGGAGTGCAAGGCAGCAGGCTATAAGGTTGTGGCCAGGTCCGATGATGTCAAGGAAGAAGATGAGTTTCCCTTTGGCTTCAATCCGGCGGGTTATCTGACTCGCACCATGCTGGTCATCTGCAGATGAGCGTGCGACGGCGTGTAAGTGTGGCAATGCCCTGAAATCGGGAATTTGTAGTGGGTGGGGGGATGTTAAAACTCGGGCTGTTCAAAATCATCCGGGCGTGCTAAAACCTTTGAAGCGCTGATCTAGCTGCTTGAAAAAGAAGGGAAAAATATGACGAAGTCGGAGTTGATCGAACGAATTGTCACCCATCAAGGGCTGCTCTCATCGAAGGATGTGGAGCTGGCTATCAAGACCATGCTTGAGCAAATGTCCCAATGTCTGGCCACGGGGGATCGTATCGAGATCCGTGGTTTTGGCAGCTTCTCCCTGCACTACCGCGCGCCGCGAGTAGGTCGCAATCCAAAAACCGGTCAGTCCGTCAGCCTCGACGGCAAGTTCGTTCCGCATTTCAAGCCGGGAAAAGAATTGCGTGATCGTGTAAACGAGGATGAAGAGGAAGTCCTTTGACTGTCGTCGCTCCTCAAGGAGTCGCTCATGCGTAATTTAAAAAGAGTGCTTCTTGGTATCTTCATACTGTTGCTGGTGCTGGCGATCCTGGCCTTCGTACTCGAAAACCAGCAGTCGGTGTCACTGCTGTTTCTAGGCTGGGCTGGACCGGAGTTGCCGGTCTCTCTGATGATGGTTCTCGCACTATTGATCGGCATGGTAGTCGGGCCGCTGCTAAGCTGGTTCCTGGGGCGATCTTTCAGAGCTTCGCGCAAGCGACTTGTCTGATTGCGACGAGCAGGAGATATCTGTCGAATTTGCGCCACTGCTTGTCTATATCCATTAGTAAACCGTTCATTAAACTGTAAAATGCTTGCCTTGTTCGATAATGGCATTTTCCAACGTCGAGTCGGAACAGTGCTAACAGAGGCCTCAAGTTTTATGGCTTTTGTATTCATGGATTAGACAGTGTTCGGAAGGCGGCTCTGTCAGTAACTCAAGGGTATGGTCTCGCGTGAAAATTCTAGTAACCGGCGGTGCCGGATTTATCGGCTCGGCAGTCATTCGGCACATCATTTGCGGCACGTCTGATTCTGTCGTTAACGTCGATAAGCTGACTTATGCCGGTAATCTTGAGTCTTTGGCTGAAGTCAGCCAGAACTCACGTTACGTGTTCGAGCGTGTCGACATCTGTGACCGTGATCAGATTGATCGCGTGCTGCGTGAACATCAACCGGATGCCATCATGCACCTGGCCGCAGAATCCCACGTTGATCGGTCGATATCCGGGCCGTCTGAATTTATCCAGACCAACATCATTGGCACCTACACCCTGTTGGAGGCGGCGCGCCAGTACTGGGCCTCGCTGGATGAAGTGCGCAAGGCCAGCTTCCGATTCCATCATATTTCGACTGATGAGGTTTACGGAGACCTTGACGGTCCGGAAGACCTTTTCACCGAAACAACCCCATATCAGCCAAGCTCACCCTATTCGGCCAGCAAGGCTAGCTCAGATCATTTGGTTCGCGCTTGGGCCCGCACTTATGGCCTGCCGACGCTGGTCACCAACTGTTCTAACAATTACGGGCCATGCCACTTCCCCGAGAAATTGATACCCCTGATCATTCTCAACGCATTGGAAGGCAAGCCATTGCCGGTTTATGGCAAGGGTAATCAGGTTCGCGACTGGCTCTACGTCGAAGATCATGCCCGGGCACTCTACAAGGTGGTGACTGAGGGTGTTGTCGGTGAGACTTACAATATCGGCGGCCATAACGAGAAACAGAACATCGAAGTAGTGCACACCCTTTGCGCGCTGCTAGACGAGCTGTGTCCTGACTCGGCTTATCGCCCCCATGCGAGTCTGATTACTTATGTTCAGGATCGACCTGGGCACGACCAGCGTTACGCCATTGATGCCAGCAAAATTCAGCGTGAGCTGGGCTGGGCTCCGGAAGAAACCTTCGAAACCGGTATTCGCAAGACCGTCGAGTGGTACCTCAATAACGCTGAATGGGTCGCCCACGTGAAGAGCGGCAGCTATCAGCAGTGGATCGACCAAAATTACGCGGATCGCTCGAACAAGGCATGAAAATCCTTCTGCTGGGTAAGAATGGCCAGGTAGGTTGGGAGCTGCAGCGCTCCCTCGGACCGTTAGGTGAGCTGATTGCACTGGATCGTCAGCCTGTTGACGGGTTGTGCGGCGACTTGTCCGATCTAGATGCTTTACGCGCGACGATCCGCCAGATCAAGCCTGATGTCATCGTCAACGCAGCGGCCTACACCGCAGTCGACAAGGCTGAATCAGACACCAAGCTGGCCTTCCTTGTGAACGGCCAGGCGGTCCAGATGCTGGCCGAAGAAGCAGCCACTCTCAATGCCTGGCTGGTTCACTATTCAACCGACTACGTCTTCAGTGGTAGCGGTTCTGTGCCGTGGCTGGAGACGGATGCTGTCGGCCCGGTGAATCAGTACGGTGCGAGCAAGCTGGCAGGTGAGCGAGCAATCCATGCATCGGGCTGCAGGCATTTGATCCTCCGCACGAGCTGGGTCTACGGTGCGCGCGGCAACAACTTTGCCAAGACGATGCTGCGTCTGGCGAAAGACAGGGATACGCTGAATGTTATTGCAGATCAGATCGGAGCCCCGACAGGGGCTGATTTGATAGCTGATGTTACCGCTCTGGCCATTCGGCAGGCGCTGCAGCAGCCCGAACTTTCAGGTTTGTATCACCTGGCAGCCAGTGGTGAAGTGTCCTGGCACGGCTATGCAAGCCATGTGATTGCATTCGCCCAGGCCAATGGCGAGCAACTTGCCGTAACAGCAGTCAATCCAATCGACACGACTGCTTACCCGACACCTGCCCAACGACCGCTGAACTCGCGTCTAAATACTCAGAAGTTACGCGAAAATTTTTCTTTACACTTGCCGGATTGGCAAAGTGGTGTAAATCGAATGCTTAGGGAAGTTCTAAACAAATGACCACGACAAATCGTAAAGGCATCATCCTCGCTGGCGGTTCGGGTACACGCCTGCATCCGCTAACTCTGGGCGTCTCCAAACAGATGTTGCCGATCTACGATAAGCCGATGATTTTCTACCCGTTGTCGGTGCTGATGCTGGCGGGTATGCAGGAAATTCTGATCATTTCGACTCCTGAAGACTTGCCGTGCTTCCGTAAGCTGCTGGGCGATGGCAGTCAGTATGGGGTCAAGTTGACCTATGCCGAACAGCCCAGTCCGGACGGCCTCGCTCAGGCGTTTATCATTGGTGAGGAGTTTATTGGTAAGAATCCTTGTTGTTTGATCCTTGGTGACAACATTTTCTATGGTCAGCATTTTTCTGACAATTTGCGATCAGCCAGCACTCAACAGCATGGCGCGACTGTATTCGGCTACCACGTCTCCGATCCGGAGCGCTTCGGTGTTGTTGAATTCGACAAAACCGGTCGGGCGCTAAGTATTGAAGAGAAACCGCTGAAGCCAAAATCCAACTATGCGGTGACCGGTCTGTACTTCTACGACAATGATGTTGTCGAGATTGCCAAAAACATCAAGCCTTCAGAGCGTGGTGAGCTGGAGATTACAGATGTCAATCGTGCTTACCTGGAGAAGAAAACCCTCAATGTAGAAATGCTTGGGCGCGGGTTTGCGTGGCTGGACACCGGGACTCATGATTCTTTGCTGGAGGCCAGTCACTTCGTGCACACCATCGAGAAGCGCCAGGGATTGAAAGTCGCTTGCCTCGAAGAAATTGCGTACAACAATGGCTGGATCACAGCACAGCAGCTTGCCAGTCAGGCTGACGCATTGAAAAAGACCGGCTACGGCCAGTACCTGCAGAAACTGCTGGTTTCACCTTCACGTTGATCGGGGAGCAATGCTCCCTTCCGTGATTATTAGTTGCAAGCAGGAATGGCATGCCATTAAAACAACCCAAGGTTGCAGTTTTGCTGGCTGCCTACAACGGCATGCAGTGGATCGAAGAGCAGTTGGCTTCGATCCTCTGCCAGTCTGGCGTAGATGTCAGTATCCATATCAGCATCGATACCTCCAACGATGGTACTGAGGCGTGGTGCGAGTCTTTCGCGGCCTTACACTCAAATGTAACCGTGTTGCCGGCGGTGGGGCGTTTTGGTGGTGCTTCCCGGAATTTTTTTCGTTTGATGCGCGACGTAAACTTCGAAGTTTATGACTTCATCGCGTTCGCTGACCAAGATGACGTGTGGCATTCGGATAAGCTGAAGAGAGCAACCGAAATGTTACGCGGACAAGATGTTGATGCCTACTCCAGTAATGTGACGGCATTCTGGTCGAACGGAAGAACGCACCTTCTTGATAAAGCTCAGGCTCAGGTTGAGTGGGACTATTTGTTTGAGGCGGCGGGGCCAGGTTGCACATATGTCTTTAGCCATCATTTGGCTGAAGTGTTAAAGACCTCAATTGTTGAAAACTGGCAGGCTGTTCAGGATGTCAGTTTGCATGATTGGTACTGCTATGCTTTTTCGCGCAGTCATGGCTATAAATGGCTAATCGATCCTTATTCCTCAATGCAGTACCGGCAGCACGAGCGGAATCAGGTTGGGGCCAATACAGGTATCAATCCGCTGATTGCTCGTTATAAAACCATTCATGATGGTTGGTGGTTCTCCCAAGTCAAGTTGATAGCGAGTCTTGTGGGAGTGTCAGAGGTGCTATTTGTTAGTCAGTGGTTCAAGTTAGGTCGAAAAGAGTTACTTGCGTTGTCTTTAAATGCCTGTAAGTGTCGGCGCAGGTTTCGTGACAAGATGTTTTTCTTTTTTATATGTTTGGCAACCGCTGTTATTGGAAGAAAAACCAAATGAGCGTCTCGCGAGTACTGGTGACGGGGGCGAGTGGGTTTGTCGGGGAGGCTGTTGTTTACAGGCTGCTTCTTGATCGCCGGTACACTCCAGTAGCCGCTTCACGTGGCAGAACGCGACTGGACGGCCTTTGTCAGGTCGTGCCCTTCGACTTGGGTGGGGCAGTCACGATCACTTCAATGATGGGTGTTGAGGTGGTTGTTCACGCCGCAGCTCGCGTTCATGTAATGAATGACAAGGCAGTCGATGCCCTTGCCGAGTTTCGACGTATCAATGTCGACGGTACTGTCAGGCTTGCACGAAGTGCTGCGGCTGCCGGAGTAAAGCGCTTCATTTTTATCAGCTCGATTAAAGTCAATGGTGAGTCAACAGAGCCAGGCAAACCGTTTGATGCGGATTTGAAACCTCAGCCGATGGATCCTTACGGAATCTCGAAGATGGAGGCGGAGATAGCGCTGAGAGACATCGCTCGAGAGACAGGGATGGAGGTGGTCATTATTCGCCCGCCGCTTGTGTATGGACCAGGTGTCAAGGCGAACTTCCTGAGTATGATGCGCTGGCTCGACAGGGGAGTGGTGCTGCCCTTCGGGGCGATTGGTAATCGGCGAAGTCTGGTAGCAATTGGTAATCTTGTGGACCTGCTGGTCACTTGCATTGACCATCCTGCGGCGGCCGGGCAAACCTTTCTTGTCAGTGATGACGCAGATATGTCCACCACCCAATTGCTCGAAAACATGGCAAATGCTCTTGGTAAAAAAGCACGGCTCTTGCCGTTGCCGGTGTGGCTGCTGAAGGCTGTGGCGTCATGTTTTGGAAAGCAAGGTGTTGCCCAGCGCCTGTGTGCCTCGTTGCAAGTCGATATCAGTAAAACCAGGCATGTACTCGGCTGGGTTCCGCCTGTCTCTGTCGAGAAGGCGCTCCGCCAAACTGCAGATTATTACCGGGATTTAAAAAACAGATGATTGTCTGGTGGTTGTTGGGTGTGGTTTTTGCGATCTCCTGTGGGTTGACCCTGGTACTGCGTCGTTACGCATTGGCCAAAAGCCTGATGGATATCCCGAATGAACGGAGTTCTCATTCTGTGCCAACCCCCCGGGGCGGGGGCGTCGCCATTGTCGCGGCCTGTTCGGTGGCACTCCCTGTGTTGGGTGGGATGGGGTACTTGGAAGGCGCGTCGTTACTAGGTGTGCTGGGTGGCGGGCTGCTTGTCGCAATCATTGGTTTCGCGGACGATCACGGGCATATCGACGCCAAGTGGCGGCTCCTCGGTCACTTCATAGCCGCAGCTTGGGCGTTGTACTGGCTCAACGGCCTTGCACCCATCCAATTGTTTGGTGAAAGAGTCGATCTATCGGTGATAGGTAGCGTACTGGCCGCGTTCTATCTGGTTTGGATGCTCAATCTCTACAACTTTATGGATGGCATCGATGGTTTGGCGAGCACGGAGGCCATCAGTGCGTGTTTGGGGATGTGTCTGGTTTACTGGTGGTTTGATGCTACAAGCCTGATATGGGGACCGCTGGTCCTGATCGGGGCTGTTGCAGGTTTCTTGTGCTGGAACTTTCCTCCAGCGCGAATCTTCATGGGGGACGCCGGCAGTGGTTTCCTGGGATTCATTCTGGGTGCATTAGCGTTAGAGTCTGCCTGGGTTCGACCTGAGCTCTTTTGGTGCTGGATAATACTTCTTGGTGTTTTCATCGTAGATGCGACCTGGACTCTGATGAGGAGGCTGCTTCGTGGCGAAAAGGTTTATCAGGCTCATAGGAGTCACGCCTATCAGCACGCCTCACGTCGATACCAAAGCCATCTGGTGGTAACTTCGCTTGTTGTATTGATAAACCTTGTTTGGTTGTTGCCGATTGCATTGCTGGTGGGGGCAGGTTGGCTTGGGGGCGGGGCGGGTTGTCTGATAGCGTTTGTTCCGCTGGCAATGCTGGCATGGAAGTTTGAGGCAGGAGTAGCAGGCTGACCAAGAGTCGCGAAAACTACTCCGAAAATGTTGTCTGATGGGTGTTTTGTTGCGTTACGGATGTGTCTATATTTTATTGAGTATCGCGGCGGCAACCAGGCTGATGTTGCCTTTGAGTGTTTGCCGATGAACTCCACTTTTCTTCATCAGATAAAGCCTTGATAGCAACCCACTATTGCGGGCGGCTTCGAAGCGCTCAAGGGTACGTCTATTGTCTTCTGTGAGCTCCATTCGGATGGAGTTCAGGACTATCAGGTTTTGAGTGCTCCACTCACTGAAACGCCCGCTTAGCATTTTCAAGATACGATTGACCTGATTCTTGTAGGTTGCATTCGCTCCAATCAGGTTGCCCTCGTGCTGTCGATAAAGCAGTGTGGGGTTTTGATCAAAGACAACTTGGCCGCCACACCCGGTCACCAACAGATACGCAAGCCAGTCATGTGCTACGACCAAGGCGTCATCGGCGATACGGCACATTAGGTCGCGAGCCGCATTATTAATCATCATTGTATTGGCGCCTGCGATACTTTGAACCAATGAATTTTCAAAACAGGGACGCTTTTTGAATAATGGAGAAAATCCCAGTGGCGCAAGATCAGTGTTGACCAACTTTGTTCTTGAACAGTACAGGTGGGGCTTGCTGGTGGGGGTTTGAGGTATTTGAGCGATGCTGCGACTCAGTTTGTCTTCGAGCCAAATGTCGTCCTGATCGCTAAATGCGAAGTAGTCAGCGACAATTTCTCGATTTTTAATCAATGACAGAAAATTTTTTGCAAAGCCTTGGCGAGGGCCTTGCAATATGACGATTTTTTCATCGCCTAGTTGTTTCTTGTACTCTTCAAGAATCTCCAGTGTCGCGTCTGTCGACCCGTCATCCGAGACATGGATCGACCAGTTTTTATGAGTTTGATTAATGAATGATTCCAGTTGTTCCCTGAGAAATCGCTCTCCATTGTAAGTGCAAACAAGTATTGCGACTTTTTTGCTCTCTATCGAGTGCTCAGCTATCGCCGATGGGTCGGAGTCCAAGCGGAAGATATCCTTCATTTGTTCTACCATGATTGAAATCTCTCGCGCCTCGGTCAAGTAAAGCATCTACTCTAATAAATGAGAGGTGCGTACGATCTGAGGGGTACGTGTTTAGGCAAGTCACAGTAATTAATGTGGGTGGGCTTTGCACGAGTTTAACAGCAATGGCGGCTTGGTGGCGAGTGGCAGGGCAGGCACTGCCAACTGCCCGTTTTTCGCCTGTCCGCCTTCCGTTCAGCGGTCGTATTTCGCCGAAAAAAAGAGCTACAATGAGGTTGTTAATAGCTTCAGGGAGCAGAGCGGTGATCGAGCGAATCAATGGATAAATTACGTTCATTTCTTCTAGGGTTGCCACGCAGGCAGAAACGTCTGCTACAGGTTGGTACCGACGTTGTGCTGGTTTGGCTGGCACTCTGGTTAGCGTTCATCGTCCGGTTGGGCATTGACGACATGTACAACCCGATCCGGGTGCATGCGTGGCTTTTCGTTAGTGCGCCAATTGTTGCCATTCCGCTTTTCATACGGATCGGAATGTACCGCGCGGTGATGCGGTATTTTGGAAATGATGCCCTTATTGTAATTGTGAAGGCTGTAAGCCTTTCGTCACTGATACTTGCTGTGGTCGTTTACTGGTACAGCAATCATGCCAGTGTGGTACCTCGTTCCATAATTTTCAATTACTGGTGGTTGAGTCTTGTGATTATTGGCGGATTGCGTCTGTGCATGCGCCAGTATTTCATGGGGGATTGGTTCTCGGCTGCCCAACACGTGCCCTTTACAAATCGTGATGATGGTTTAACTAAAGTTGCTGTTTATGGGGCGGGCGTTGCTGGTAATCAACTGGTCGCTGCTTTGCGTATGGGGCGGGTAATGCGGCCGGTCGCTTTTATTGATGATGATGCCAGTATTGCGGACCGGTCCATTTCCGGGCTTCAGGTTTATAAGCCAAAGCATATACAGCAAATGATTGATGTGACGGGGGCCCAGGAAATACTTCTCGCACTTCCTTCGTCAACGCGAGCACGTCGTCGCGAAATTCTCAACTTCCTTGAAGGCTTTCCGCTGCATATCAGGAGTGTTCCAAATTTCACCGATCTGGCCAGCGGACGAGTGAAAGTGGACGATATTCAGGAGGTTGATATTGCTGATCTCCTGGGGCGTGATTCCGTACCGGCTCGACCGGATTTGCTGACCCATTGTATAAAAGGCAAGGTTGTAATGGTGACGGGGGCCGGTGGTTCGATCGGTTCAGAGCTTTGCCGTCAGATTTTTTCATTAGGCCCCACGGCGCTGTTGTTGTTCGATCATGGTGAATTCAACCTCTACAGTATTCTGTCTGAGCTCGAGCGTCGAATAGATCGTGAGTCCATCTCGATTCGCTTGCTTCCGATCCTGGGTTCTATCCGTCATCCTCATAAACTTCAGGATGTAATGAAGACCTGGAAAGTTGACACGGTTTATCACGCAGCGGCTTATAAACATGTACCGATGGTGGAACATAACATCGCCGAGGGCGTGCTTAATAACGTCATTGGAACCTTAAATACTGCGCAGGCGGCTCTGCAAACGGGGGTCTCGAATTTCGTTTTGATTTCCACCGACAAGGCGGTCCGCCCAACGAATGTAATGGGAAGTACAAAGCGCCTCGCGGAACTGATTTTGCAGGCATTGAGTCGTGAAGTCGCACCAGTGCTGTTTGGCGATAAAGGCAACATTTCGCGGGTGAATAAAACTCGTTTCACGATGGTGCGTTTTGGCAATGTGCTCGGCTCGTCAGGCTCCGTGATACCCCTGTTTCACAGTCAGATCAAGTCGGGTGGGCCCTTGACGGTCACTCATCCGAAGATCACTCGATACTTCATGACAATTCCCGAGGCAGCCCAATTGGTTATCCAGGCGGGCTCGATGGGGCAGGGGGGAGACGTTTTCGTTCTCGATATGGGTGAGCCGGTGAGGATTGTCGAACTGGCAGAGAAAATGATCCATTTGTCGGGATTGAGCGTTCGATCGGATAGAAGTCCTCAGGGAGACATCGCTATCGAGTTCACCGGTCTTCGTCCGGGTGAGAAGCTCTATGAGGAGTTACTGATAGGTGACAATGTTTCCGCCACTCCTCACCCAATGATCATGAGTGCGGATGAAGATCACGTGCCGTGGGATGTGCTGAAGACACGCCTGAGTGAGTTACTGGTTGCCGTAGAGGAAGATGACTACTCGCGCGTTCGCCAGCTTCTCAGGGAAACGGTGAGTGGCTACTCGCCCGACGGAGAGATTGTGGACTGGATTTATCAGCAGCGCAGCCTTGATCCCTGAGGCCTTTCGATCGTGCCAGGCATGGGGGTGGCGGTATGCTTCGGTGGTATTTACGGCATCCTCGTCGGCGTTTAAGATGCCCTGTTTGCCTCGGAAATGGAGTCGATTTTCCAGCTGTCAGGGCTCACGGCTTGTTCGTTGGAGAGATATTCAGCTCTTCGTAGTATTGAAATACAATCATTTTTTACAGAACTAAGTAGTCGTTTTGCTTGTCGGGGCGTTCATGAATATTACAGTTACGAAGCCGTTTATCCCTCCCTTTGGTGAGTTTCAGACTTATCTACAAGGGGTTTGGGAACGTGAATGGTTTACCAATAATGGGCCGTTGGTGAACGAGCTTGAATTAAAACTCAAGGAAAAGCTTAACGTTGACCATCTGCTGTTTCTCAGTAATGGTACGATCGCGCTTCAAATTGCAATTCGAGCGCTCGATTTGCAGGGTGAAATCATCACCACGCCGTTTAGTTATGTTGCTACTACTTCCAGTATCGTCTGGGAGCGTTGCGAACCTGTTATGGTTGATATTTGCCCAGATACTCTGAATATCGACCCGGAAAAGATCGAGCAAGCCATTACGTCGCGCACTTCCGCTATTTTGGCAACCCATGTATTCGGCAATCCATGTGATGTTGAAGCGATTGAAAAAATTGCACAAAAACATCAGTTGCGCGTTATTTATGATGCTGCTCACGCGTTCGGTACTCAATATAAGAAGCGCTCGCTATTGGCCTATGGCGATATCGCGACCTGTAGTTTTCATGCCACCAAGCTTTTTCATACTATTGAAGGGGGCGCTGTAACCACGTCCAATCCTGAAATACTGAAAAAGATGGCAATGATGCGAAATTTTGGTCATTCGTCGCTCACAGAGTTCGGTGGGGTAGGCGTGAATGGCAAAAATTCCGAGGTGCATGCTGCCATGGGCTTGACGAATCTCAAGTATGTTGAAGAGATTCTTAAAGTTCGTAAAGAGTTGTGCGAGCACTACAAGTCCGAGCTCACGGATCTGCCTATTCGATTCCAGAAAATTGCCGAAAATACTGATTACAACCATTCTTATTTTCCGGTCATATTCGATGATGAAAAGACGCTCCTGCACGTCATGGCAGAGCTGAATCTGAACAATATTTATCCTCGTCGTTATTTTTACCCTTCGCTTTCTGAATTGCCTTACGTCCACGAGCAACGCTCCCCAATCTCGGAAGATGTTTCACGGCGTATTATGTGCCTGCCGCTTTACCATACGCTATCGCGTGAAGAAATCGACATGGTATGCCGGATTATCAAGCGCTCGATTAGATATTGAATTGTATTGGTTTGCAGGAGGCTGTATGAAAAAATATTTTGGGATCATCGGCGCTGGTGGATATGGCCGTGAAGTAATCCCCCTCGCCAAGGCTATGGTAGACGACCTCCTTGCGAGCGATAGCGCGGAACTATATTTTGTTGTCGAGGGCGAAATCGGAGAGGACACCATTAATGGTTATCCCGTTATTTCGCTAGATCGTTTTCTATCCTTGTCGGGCGAAAGACTATTCAGTATTGCAATTGGGGCATCCGACGCGAGGGAGCGTATATCTGCCGTCTGTGAAAGTCAGGGGGCGAAACCGTTCTCGGTCATCGCTGGAAATGCTGTGATCCTTGATGGCAACGAGATCGCGGAAGGCGCGGTGCTTTCGCCATTTGTGACGGTCACTTCAAATGCGAAAATTGGCAAGCACTTTCATGCGAATATCTATTCTTATGTTGCCCATGATTGTGTAATTGGTGATTTTGTTACGTTTGCACCAGGTGTCAAATGTAATGGTAATGTTGTTATTGAAGATCACGCCTATATTGGTACAGGGGCTTCTATTATTCAGGGCAAGGCTTCGCGGCCGTTGACCATCGGACGTGGTGCGATCGTTGGTATGGGCGCTGTGGTGACCAAGAGTGTTCCTCCAGGCATTACAGTCGTGGGGAATCCGGCTCGCCCTCTCACGCGAGAGGCGATGCGTAAATGACAACAATTCATTTATTCCCGACTGAGTTGGCGATCGAACAAATTGAAATCGGTATGCAGGTTTCATATTCTCATACAGTAACGGACGCCGATGTTAAAGCGTATGCCGGATTGTCGGGAGATAATAATCCCGTCCACATGAGTGACGAGTACGCACAAAACTCGAGATTCAAGGCGCGTATTGCGCATGGTCTGTTTTCGGCTGGTTTCTTTTCTGCAATGTTTGGAACGCGGCTGCCAGGTCCGGGTTGTGTTTATATTTCGCAGAATCTCGTTTTTAAAGCACCCGTTTATCTTCAGGACACAGTTGTAGCCACTGTTTGTGTAAAAGCAGTGTGCACCCGTAAGCGAGTGGTGACATTCAGAACTTACTGCACTGTCAAAGGTCAGTTGGTAATTGACGGCGAAGCGGAAATTTTTATCCCTAAAAAGCCAAAATCAGAAGAAGGGGTGACCAGTGCTTAAAGAGGCGGTTGGCATATCGGTTCTGTTGGTTGCATACAACCACGAAAAACATATTCGCCAAGCGCTGAATTCCTTGTTTGGGCAGGTATTTGATGGGCCGATCGAATTGGTCGTGGCGGATGATAAATCTTCCGATAGCACGCTTTCGATTATTCAAGAATATGAAGGCACTGATCCACGCTTTACATTCAAATACCTGGACTATAGTGAAAATTTAGGTATCACGAAAAACTACAAGCGCGGTTTTGAAGCTTGTACTTCGGAATTTGTGGCGGTGCTTGAAGGGGACGACTACTGGATCAGTCCCTGCAAGCTGCAACGCCAGGTAGACTTTCTGACAGCGCATTGGGAGTCAGATGTATGCTCTGTCAATTATTATGTTTATGAAGAGGATCGTGCACACCTTTCACCTAGAGTTCCGGCTTCCACCGTGCATCGGTTTATCTCTGCCAGAGAATTGATAGCCGATAATGTTGTAGGTAATTTTTCAACCTGTATGTACAGGCGGAGTGCCTTGAGTCGACTCCCCGAAGGGTTGTTTGATATCAAATCATATGATTGGATCACCAATATTGTTTTGGCCAAAACCAGCTTGATTGGATTTTTGGAAGAGCCAATGTCTGTCTATCGTCTTCACGGTGGTGGCGTTTGGACACAAACCCCGCACATCGATAAGTTGAAAGCGCAGTTGGCCATTCTGCCCGCATACGATGCGTTGACAGATAATGTTTTTCACGAAGACTTCGAGCGACTCTCCAGTCATTTACGTCATGTGATTACAGTCTCCCAACTCGGGCACGTTGCCGAGTCCGTTGGGAAACCAGTGTTTCGTGTAATTCCGATACTTGTGAGCTTAATGCCACCCGTTTTTATAATGGCAATCAAATTGCTTGTTCCCGTTGCAGTCATGAATCTACTTGCCAGGGTCGTTAAACGGAGTCGTTCCGTATGAAAAAACCTACAGTATCCGTCATCATGGCGACTTATAATCACGCCAGTTTTGTTGAACAAGCAATCAGAAGCGTGCTCGGGCAAGTGGATGTGGATTTCGAATTCTTGATTTCGGATGACGGCTCTGCGGACTCGACCCGAGAGGTGGTCGCCTCAATCAAGGATGAGAGGATCAAGTTTTTCCCTAATGAAGTGAACCGAGGAGCTGGTGTTGTTACCAACGAGCTAATTGGGCGTTCATCGGGTGAATTTATCGCACTCATCAATTCGGATGACTACTGGTGCGATACCGATAAACTTGCTTATCAAGTCAAGTTCCTGCGAGACAATCCTCAGGTTGGTGCCTGTTTCGGCAGGGCGCGTTTTGTCGATAAAGACGGCAACTCCATGGGTAAGGCATCGGACGTATTCGACCAAGAAAATCGTTCGCAGGGTGCTTGGTTGAGGCGTTTCTTCGAATTGGGAAATTGTATCTGCCATCCAACAATGCTGATTCGCAAGAGTTGTTACGATCATCTGGGCATGTACAGTAATCGGCTGCGGCAGTTACCAGATTTGGAAATGTGGATTCGTTTGGTCAAACACTATCCGATCCATATATCCGATCGGGAATTGATTACCTTTCGATTGATGCCTGGTGAGAACGCAAGCAGTCAAACCGTTTCCAATTCGATTCGTACCATGAATGAGCATTATCTGATAGCCGATGAGTTTTTTGATGATGTGACTGCGAAACAGTTGGAAGATGGATTTTCTGATTTGATCAAGTTCAAGGCGATCACTTCCGATGTTCATCTTGATATCGAAAAGGCGCTTTTATACTGGAATTATAATCAGTGGCTGGGGAAACCCTATCAGTTGATTGGAATGTTGAAACTGAACAAGCTCCTTAACAGTTCAGCTCATCAAAAAGTCATTGTTGAGGATTATGGCATGGATGACCGGTGGTTCCAGAAGGAACTGGGGGAGATCGATGTGCTTCGTCCAAAAGTCGTTGCGGTGATGAGTCAACAGAAATCAAGAGCTCTCGGGGTTTGGCAGCGGGTATTGTCCAGACTCTCCCATTCTTGAATGTTCGAGAGCGTGTGTTTGATGTTTATTGAATATTCGTCGATTGATGAGATACCTGGTCCGGGAGATACCCGACCAGGGTTGATTTTAACTAAGTGTGGCGTAATTAATGACAAGTAATTCAATATTTAACGCGCTGGCCGACATTGTTTCGTCAGCAAAGCGCTATCCACTCGTCGGCATGCTGGGATGGGCGGATATTAAGCAGCGATACAGGCGTTCTCGATTAGGCGCGTTTTGGCTGACCGTCAGTATGGGGGTAATGATTGCCTCTATTGGTTTGGTATTTGGCCAGATTTTTAATACGCCGATGCAGGAATACTTGCCATTTCTCGCTTTGGGGATCGTCCTTTGGGGGTTCATCTCGTCCAACGTGACTGAAGGTTGTGTAGCATTTACTTCTGCTGAAGCGATTATCAAGCAGTTAAATATTCCTCTTTTTGTTCATGTGCTTCGCTGTTTCTGGCGCAATTTTATTGTGTTGGGGCATAATATTGTCATCATACCGATTGTCTTCTTGATTGTTGGAAAGCCACTGACCCTGACGATGCTGCTGTTTGTACCGGGCATCATTCTACTGTCTATAAATCTGCTCTGGATTTCTCTGGTTCTTGGGGTATTAAGCACCAGGTTCCGTGACATCACGCAGATCATTGTAAACGCTACCCAAGTCGTATTTTACCTGACCCCCATTATGTGGGCGCCGTCGTTGCTTCCTTCACGGCATGCGGCCTACTTGCTCAATTTGAACCCGATTTATCATTTGCTGGAAATTACTCGTGGGCCGGTATTGGGTACTACGCCTGCTGCAGAGAGCTGGATCTTTTCGATCGCCATGGCAGTGATCGGTTGGTTGGTTGCAATTGTTATATATAATCGGTATATGCGCCGTATCCCTTACTGGCTTTGATGGAAAATTGTATGGCTTCTATTGATTTTAATAACGTCACTGCCGAATTTCCCATTTACAATGCTAATGGACGCTCTCTAAAAAAGCGGCTTATTCAGGTCGCTACGGGCGGAAAGTTGTCAGCAGATGAGCGGGGGCACGTCGTCGTTCGCGCTTTGGAGGATATCAATTTTTCCTTCAAGGACGGCGATAGGGTTGGCTTGCTAGGGCATAACGGAGCGGGTAAGAGCACTTTATTACGCCTGTTGTCCGGGGTTTTTGTGCCCACTTCAGGTGTTGCCAGTATCGAAGGTGATATTGGTTCGTTAATTGATATCTCGCTTGGCATCGATCCGGAGGCGACAGGGCGAGAAAATATCTATTATCGAGCAGCTCTCTTAGGGATCAGCAAGTCTGAAATCGAACGTAGATTTGACGAAGTCGTAGAGTTCTCCGAACTGGGTGATTTCATCGATATGCCTACGCGGACTTATTCTTCAGGTATGCATCTGCGCTTGGCATTTTCCGTCTCTACCATTATTTCTCCAGAGATTCTTCTGATGGATGAATGGTTGTCTGTAGGCGATGCAAATTTCCAGCATAAAGCAGAGGCGCGGATGACTGATATTCTCAACTCTACCAAGATACTGGTGGTGGCGACGCATTCACGTGAGCTCGTCCTGAACACCTGTAATAGGGTTATCTGGCTGGAGCACGGAAAAATCAAAATGGACGGAGATCCTGCTTCTGTCGCGACCGCTTATTTTGGCATGTAATTTTATTTAATTACGCAGTTGAGTTTATAGTGTTGAAAAGCTCACCCTTTCTCAGGGTGGGCTTTTGGTTTATTTGATCAAAATTTTGAGGGTTGTGCTGATTCGCTGAGGCATGCCAGTGAACTGGCTAAAAGGGGAGGGGGGCCAGGTTTTCTCGGCTCATGGGGATTTTAGAATGCGAAATTTAGTAAATAAAATGATCAAGTATTTGAAGTCTGTTGCCCATGATTATCTTTTCAAGATTTTCAAAAAAGAACCTCAGAAGTTCGACGCGGTTAAACTGGCATGCAAGGAATTGCTTGATAAGGATTTCTACTTGGAAAGGTATCCTGACATTGCTGCCGCCAATGCCGATCCCCTTTCCCATTACATCGAATATGGTTTTGCAGAGGGGCGTTGGCCGTTTTCAATTACCAGTGCTGATGCCGGACTTCGAATTCAAAAGGCTCTTGAGTTTGATCCGTTGAACAGCATGGCTGTAAAATTGAACTTGATGTTGACTCTGAGTGCGCCGGATCTGGATACGATAAGGCGTGGACTGGCGTGGTATAAGGCTGGGGTAGCAACGCCTGAATTGATCGAGTTGCATCGCCAATTAATTGAAGAATCAGCGGTCGCGTTACTCATTAATCGATATCGGAATTCAATTAAATTTTCAGAGATGCACTCCGTTCTAGGTGAGTTTCTGGAGCTTTTGCCGGAATCGAATCAAATCAAAACGGCACTCGCTCTTTGCATATTCAGGCTTGGTCGGTTCGAGAAAGCGGGTAAAGCCTTTTCAGAGTTATCCGAGATACCTCCAGTTTTTGAAGGTTTGGTTTCGGAAGCAGTAATGACTATCGCCGAAGCAAAAAAAGTCAATATAGATCTGCCTTGCGAGTCGCAGATCCTGCTGTTGGATTCGTCCTTTCCGTCCAAGGTCTCTTCTTTTCGTTATGGGGAGTTCAAGAGCTATCTCGAAGAGATTGATGAGTGCTCAATACAGGTGCTACCGGATAACTTGTCAAAATACGGGGAGCCACTGCCGTTTCATGCACAGGTAGATCAATTCAGAAAAGTCAGCGGGCTGGCGTCGAATCGAATCAGGTATTTTGATACTGACTTTATTGGCGACTCCAAAGTCGCTTATTGCGTCTTCTTGAACCTGGCTGATTATTTTTATACTCAGATAGGTCTGCCATCTGCCGAGCATCTTTTGTTTACCCTTTATCCGGGTGGTGGGTTCAATTTGAATGACGGGGTTTCGGATCAGAAACTTCACAGGCTTTGTGATAACCCAAAGTTGTCAAAAATTATTACAACTCAGAACGTCTCCTATCGATATCTGGTCGAGGGTGGTTTTTGTGAGCCGGACCGCATTCAGCATATATACGGCGGCATCATTCCAAATATTTATACCTTGGACGATCATGTGCCGACGGCGAAGAGCCTGGATAAGCCACTCGATGTTTGTTTTGTTGCTCAAAAATATTCGGCGACCGGCGCTGAAAAGGGGTATGACGTATTTGTCGATATCGTCAAAAATTTTGCGAATTCACCAGACATCCGTTTTCACGTCGTTGGTGGCTTTGATAAAAATACCATTGAGCTCGGTGATATTCGTAATGTCACGTTCTATGGGACGCAATCCGCAGATTTCTTTGATGGTTTTTACACAAATATGGACTTGATATTGTCTCCCAATATCCATCTTAGTGCGTTGGATCCTTCCCAGCCGGAATCGTTTGATGGTTTTCCAACAACCGCTGTAGTAGAAGCCGGATTGAAAGGAGTTGCTGTCTTCCTGACCGATTTTAAAGGCATGAATTTTCATCTCGATGGCAGTGATATTTTTAAAGAGCATGAGATGAAGATTATTGACAGGGATCCTGATTCAATCAGTCAATTGATTAACGGCTATCTGTCCGATCGAGAGGCATTGATGGAACTTGGGCAAAACGGTAGGCGTGCCATCTTGAGGGAGTTCAGTTATGAGGGGCAGATGCGCCCTCGGATTGAGCTGCTCAATCATTACCTTTCTGCTACTTCTTGAGGTGAATGACGGTGAAATCTTTGTTTGCTAACTGTCTTTCTATCAGCAAATCGTGCCTGCGCCGACTGCTTGCAAAGCTTTCGGTTCCTCGAACAAGAAATGCTGTTGATAATATTGATTCTCGACTTGAGATTGTCTTACCGTATTTTGACGTTGGTTACTGGTCGCGTTGCTATCAAGGCGATGCAGGTAGTTCAGGTGAGTCTGTCGTTGATTTTGTTAGCAAAGGGTTCAGCAAGGATAGTAACCCTCATCCATTATTCGATAGCGAGTACTACTTGGCACAATTGCCGGGTGTGCAATGGTTGAATATTACCCTTCTAGAACATTATGTTCTGGAAGGTGCCGCTGCCGGCCTTGATCCCTCACCCTTTTTTTCGACGAACTACTATTATGATTCCTATCCTGATGTTAAAGAGGCATGTGTAAATCCTTTATTACATTTTATGCATTCTGGCATTCATGAAGGTCGTGAATCGCTGTCGATTGTTGAACTTGTGTTGGGCCCCTATTTAGACGATAACCTGTCCGGTACTGTTCAAAATGAATTTTTCATGGCGTATCAAGCCATACATAGCGCGTCGCTAAAGCGTTTTCGACAATCAATAAAACTTCTTCGACTATCCAAGAGTCATATTCCCGCACCACTCTATTTGAAAATAGCCGGCATATGTTTTTGTTTGGCAGGGCGTTTTTTGAGTGCACAGCGTATTTTTCAGGAGTTGTCGCAACGTCCTGGAATTTTGGATGCGGATAATTTGTATTCGTACGCTCTGACGAAGGCAGGGGAAATTGCAGAAGGGCGAGGGGATAGCGATCTTGCTTATAGAAACTATTCCTTGGCTAACCAGCGTGGATATGAGTTGGCAGGACATGCTTTGATAAAACTGTCTCGACGGTATTTTAATAAGGGGATGGTGTCTCAAGCATTACGTTTAATTGGTGAAAGCAAGGTCAAAAAGGCAACGCTCGGAACGCATATTTTGCCCATGCGTTCGGTCAAGAGTCATTGTATTGAATTCGATTATTCATACTACGAGATTTTTCCATCACGCCCCATAGCGGAACTATCCTTGAGCTTCCTTGAGGAAGGCTCGCCGCTTACGTCTGAAGAGGGTGATTTGTTAGCACCACCATTTTACATTGCGCTCATGGAAAAGACGGTCGGTATTTCTAAATGCAATGTCGTCGTCAGTAATCGACAGGTTGTTTTAGATGGTATTACGCATCCCGTTTTTTACCGCTCGGGATTGGGTGATATGTACGATAAAGAAAAAATTATGCTCTCCAGAAATGGGGAGGAAGCGTTGGTGCAGTGGCCAAATAAACAACCCGAGGTGCTTGACAACGGATTAAAAATGTTTGGTGTTCAAAGCGGCAATTATGGACATTGGTTTCTTGAGTATTTGCCCAGAATGCTGGCGTTCGACAGTGATTTCTGTGACGAGAGTTTTTCAATTGTGGTGGATGCGAACATGCCCCAGTCACATCTGGATTCGCTCTCTCTGCTTAATTCAAAGAAGCGGCCTGTTGTTGTCTTGCCAGTTAATACAATCGTCGAATTTTCCAGGCTGGCTGTCGCGCCGGTTCCCGCTTTTTTTCCATTGGATGTCGAAGAGGGAGTTGCTTATGACACGGTTTGGCCAAGTGATATTTTCTCACAATTGAAAGCAAAGATTATTGAAGGACTGGAAAGGGAAAATTTTGTATTTTCTGAAAAGTCGACACGCTTGTTTCTGTCTAGGCGTGGCTTCAGCAGTCGACAGTTGGTGAATGAAGTCGAGTTAGAAAAAATATTACACGACTTAGGATTCACAACAATCTACCCGGAAACGATGAGTTTCGCCGAACAAGTCGATGCATTTCAATCTGCCACAATTGTGGCTGGTTCTTGTAGCTCGGCCCTTACAAACGCGATTTTCTGTAACGCCGGAGCGCGCATCGTTGCTCTGATAAATGATTGCCCGGATTTCAATTTTCGGGGATATGCCAGTTTTATCGAGGCTGGTGGTGCGCAGATCTTGTTTGTCCGGGGGGTGTCTTGTCCGGACCAAGCTTCAGTACATCGTTATCATCGTAGTTATGTTATTCCGACTGAAGCGTTTTCCAAGGCAATTCAGTGGGCGCTTCATTAGTGTTGTGCAGGCTGATTTGAGGGTCCGTAAATTCGATTGGTTGCAGCCGCGATTGGGGATGTAGTAATGGGATGGGGATCAAATCTTGATTGTTTCACATCCTGCAATGGACACATTTTTGACAGGCTCCAGACATCACCTAAGTTTGGGAGACAGCTTCGGAAAGCTGTTTTCTCAATTGATGTCATGGAGCGTCATTTATGCGTACTGGCTACTTCAACTCCCTGGTTTTTGCCCTTCTGACCACTGCCTCTATCGCTGCAACTGCGGCTCCCGCTGCGAAGCCGGAGAGCAATAATGCCCCCATGGTGATGGAGGTTTCTCCAACTGCACAATCGGGCAGAATCGATCTAAATGTTGCCGATGCTTCCACATTGCAAAAGGAACTCTCCGGAATCGGCGAGGCGAAGGCTCAGGCGATCGTTGCGTATCGTGATATCAATGGACCGTTTGCTTCGGTGGACGAGTTGCTCGAAGTGAAAGGAATCGGCAAGGCAATTCTGGATCGTAATCGCGATAAGCTGGAAGTGAACTAAGCTAAACATTCAACGCCAAGGGGGCCGGTCATTGACCGGCCTTTTTGCGCTCTGGCGTTCGCAAAGCTGCGCCTTCCGTCCGCCGCCTAAAAATTACGACTATCATATGGCGTTTAAATTATGCATATAATAAATACCCGTCGAGGCGCGTTGAGGTTAATGCGCTGACCTTTTCTCAATCATTTCCAGGAGCACAGTCATGACTTCCACCCAATCCCAAGGTACGGCCCTCGTCACCGGCGCTTCCTCCGGTATCGGGGCGGTTTACGCACAGCGTCTGGCGGCGCGTGGTTTTGATTTGTTGTTGGTTGCTCGTGATCTGCAGCGGCTGGAAGAAGCGGCGAGCCAGTTGCGCGCCGAGCATGGGGTTCAGGTCGAAGTGTTGAAGGCAGATCTGACGCAAAAGGAGGATGTGCTGAAACTCGAGCAGCGTCTGCGCAGCGATTCGAGTATCAATCTGTTGCTGAATAACGCCGGTGTTGCGGCGGACGGTTTGCTGGCCAATGCCGATACCGATCAGTTGGAGCGATTGATCCAGCTGAATGTCACTACCGTCACGCGCTTGGCATCGGCAGCGGCCGCCAGTTTTGCCAAGGCGGGTCGGGGCACGATCATTAATATTGCCTCGGTCGTGGCTTTGTTTCCCGAGCGTTTCAACGCGACCTACAGCGCCAGCAAGGCCTATGTGTTGAGCCTGACCCAGTCATTGAATGCCGAACTCGACGGCACCGGGGTTAAGGTCCAGGCTGTGTTGCCGGGCGTCACTCGCACCGAGATCTGGGAGCGTTCCGGTATCGATGCGACCCAAATTCCCGCTGATATGGTCATGGAAGCAGGAGAGATGGTCGATGCTGCGCTGTCGGGTCTGGATCAAGGTGAGTTGATCACCATCCCTTCCTTGCCGAATCTCTCTGAGTGGGAGTCGTATGTAGCGGCGCGTCATGCGATGGCGCCGAATCTGTCCAGAAGCCAGGCCGCCGCGCGTTATAAATGAAGCGCCACTAATCGGCATGAGGTATTTGCGTAATGAGTAATCGTCGAGTAGTTGTAACGGGCATGGGCCTGGTGTCCCCGCTGGGTAGCGGGGTCGAAGCTGTCTGGTCGCGTCTGTTGGCGGGACGCTCCGGATTGCGGAAATTGCCCGATGAGGTGGTTGCCGATTTGCCTGCCAAGGTCGGCGCTGCGGTGCCAACGCTGGCGGAGGATGCCGAGGCCGGTTTTGATCCGGATCGGGCAACCGCGCCCAAAGAGCAGAAAAAAATGGATCGCTTCATTTTGTTCGCCATGGAAGCGGCGCGGCAGGCGATTGAACAGGCCGGTTGGCAAGCGCAAACCGCTACTGCCCAGGAGCGCACGGCAACCATCATCGGTTCCGGCATCGGTGGTTTCGGTGCGATAGCCGATGCGGTGCGCACCACTGACACCCGTGGCCCGCGACGTTTGTCACCGTTCACTATCCCGTCGTTTCTGGTCAATCTGGCAGCGGGACATGTATCAATTCAACACGGTTTCAAAGGGCCGTTGGGGGCGCCCGTGACAGCCTGTGCTGCCGGGGTTCAAGCAATCGGCGATGCGGCGCGTTTGATTCGTTGTGGTGAGGCCGACATCGCTGTGTGTGGTGGAGCAGAGGCGGCGATCGATCGGGTCAGTCTCGCCGGTTTTGCAGCTGCTCGGGCCTTGTCCAGCGGTTACAACGACACCCCGGAGCGTGCCTCACGGCCGTTCGACAGTGGGCGCGATGGTTTTGTCATGGGCGAGGGCGCCGGCCTGCTGGTGATCGAGTCTCTGGAACACGCCTTGGCGCGGGGGGCTCAACCCTTGGCGGAGCTGGTCGGTTACGGCACCAGTGCAGACGCCTATCACCTGACTGCAGGGCCTGAGGATGGCAACGGCGCGCGCCGCGCCATGTCGTTGGCATTGGCGCAGGCCGGTGTTGCGCCAGAGCAGGTCCAGCACTTGAATGCCCACGCGACCTCGACGCCGGTTGGCGATTTGGGGGAATTGGCGGCGATCAAGGCATTGTTTGGAACGGATAACAAAATTGCCGTGACATCGACCAAGTCGGCGATCGGGCATTTGCTCGGCGCAGCAGGCGGAGTCGAGGCGATTTTCACGCTGCTGGCGATCCGTGATCAGATCGTACCGGCGACTCTGAATTTCGACAATCCTGACCCCGCTGCCGATGGCGTGGACATCGTCCATGGTCAGGCTCGGCCGATGGCCATCGAATATGCGCTGTCCAACGGTTTCGGGTTTGGTGGGGTCAATGCCAGCGTGTTGTTCAAGCGCTGGGAAGGTTAGCCTTGTGATTGTTTAAGTGACGCGCGGGTTACGTCGAGAATCTGCCGGGCCAGCTCGGGATTCTCGACACAGCGCGAAAGCAGCAACGCCCCGACCAGCGTGGACATGATGACAATGCTGCGTTTTTCCGTATCGTCCCCTTCAAGGGTGTTCTGGATTTGTCGAAGTCGCGCATTGAGCACCGCATCTGAAGTCGGACTCGGCTGCCCGCGCATGCCGAGCTCCGATGACATCGTGGGCAATGGGCAGCCTTGATCTGGGCAAGTCTGGTGCCGTTGCGACAGGTAGGCATCGATGAAGGCATCCAGCGGTCGATCCTGAGCGAACAGCTCTGCACAAACGACATCAGCCTCATCCCCTGCCGCCTGTAAGGCCTTTTCCACCAATTCATCCTTGGACTTGAAGTGCGAGTAGAAGCCACCGTGAGTCAAGCCCAGCGCTTTCATCAGAGGTTGCAGGCCGGTTGCGCCGATGCCGTCACGGCGAAAGCGCGCTGAAGCTTCCTTGATGATGCGTTGGTGGGTCTGGGCTTTATGGTCCTGCGAATAACGCATCTGATATCTCCACATCAATGCGCCATATTAACCCTTGAAAATTGCATGGTGACTGTACTTCTATTTCTAAAAAGCATGCAGATGCGACTAACCGATCGTGATGCATTGCACCTGATGGCACGAATAGTGATTACCTGTTGGCTGACGATTGTTGAACAATCCTGAGGCAATGAGTATGAACAGCGGACTGTCACTGGCTGACCACATCACATTGGAGTTGCGCGCCGACATCATCGGTGGACGCTTGCTGCCTGGCATGGCGCTGGTGGAAAACGACCTGGTCTCTGCCTATAACGCCTCGCGTAACACCATCCGTGAAGCCTTGCATCGTCTTGGTCAGGATGGCTTGACCCGCTATGTGCGCAACAAAGGCGTCATGGTGCGCAAGTTGGGCAGTGATGATGTGCGGGACCTGTTCAAGGTCCGGCGCACGCTGGAACTGCAAGCCATCAGTGCCAGTCACCCCCTGCGTGACTATCAGTCCGACCGGATGCTCCAAGCCCTGGAAGCCACAGAGTTGGCGCGGGAGCGCGAGGACTGGCGCGCCGTCGGCACCCACAGTCTGCAATTTCATCAACACATTGTCGGGTTGCTGCGCAGCCCGCTGTTCGATGAGTTCTTTACCAATGTCGTGGCTCAATTGCGCCTGGTGTTTTGCACCGCGCCCGATGAGTCGCGTTTTCAGGCGCCATGGCTGGCCCGCGACCGGCAGATCCATGAACTTCTGGTCGAAGGCAACAAGCGTGCGGCCGAGGAGGCCATGGGCCTGTATCTCGACGATTCCGAACACCAGCTGTTGCAAATGCTTGCGCCTTCGTCCCATCACTGATCGAGGATTCGTGCCATGTACAAAGACTATCCGGCGGCCTATCAAGTCAGCAAAGGCTCCGCCTTGCAGGTGGATAAAGCCTTTTATGAGCGGGTGCGTGATAAGAAGGAGGGACGCACGCTGATCGAGTCCTTCGAAGTACCGATTCGCACCGGCCGCGCCTGGAAAGTCCCGGCCGGCCATGTGTTTCGCGTGACGACACCGGTCGGGCCGCAAGTGGGTGATTTCAACGTCTGGAATGCCAACGACCCGCGCGAGCGCTTGTGGGCGTCGCGCACCCGGCAGCTACAAGGCGCACACGTCAGCACCCATGACCGGCTCTGGTCGAACCTGCCGTTTCTGCGGCCGCTGGTGACTATCACCGATGACAGCCTGGCGGGCTACGGGATTGATGAACATGGCGGTCGACTGCACGATTTGCTCGGCACCCGCTGCGATCCCTATGTGAACAAAATGCTCACCGGCGAGGATTTTCACCACCACTGCCACTCCAACCTGACCCGCGCCGTGCTGCCCCACGGCCTGACCGAGTTCGATGTGCACGATGTGTTGAATATTTTCCAGTGCACGGGGCTGAACCACGACGACATGTACTTCATGAAAGCGTGTCCGGCCAAGAAGGGCGATTACCTGGAATTTTTCGCCGAAATCGACCTCCTGTGTGCACTGTCGACCTGTCCAGGCGGAGACTTGTCGTTGGCCATGTGGGGGCCTGACGCGCAGGATCCGCTCAGCGTTTGTCGTCCGTTGGGCGTGGAGATTTATCGGTTGGAGGAATCGTTGCTGGAGGGGTGGAGCCAGCCTGAGCGTGCGGCCTACAAGGGGCTGCATGGCTTGCACATTGCCAAGGCTGATTGGGAAAAATAGCCCCGCACCCTGTAGGAGCGAGCTTGCTCCGGGCGGCGTTCCGACGATGGACTCAAGAACGCCCGCGTTTAGCCTGCAAACACGCGTCATCGTTAACGACCATCGCGAGCAAGCTCGCTCCTACCCGATGAAAAACAAACCCCGCGGATACAGCAGGTTTTTTCAGCGGTCCTGCGCATCCTTGGCGTCCGCTTCCGCATTACGCTCGGCTACGCGTCGACGTTGCTCTTCGGTCAGATCGACCTTGTTGGCGGTGTCACGCAGCATCATCAAACCGCCAACGATGGAGCCGATGGCTATTACCAGTATCAACCAGGCATACCAGGGCATAGGACTCTCCTTGAAGGCAGGCCGGTTGGCGAGGTTCGACAACCGTGCGTGCATACCACTTTGAGTGAATGACTTTCGCAGTGGTTCCATTCTATGCCTGATAGGTCAGCTGCACCGTGATTGTTTTAACGCCCGGTCAACATCGCATCCGCCGGCGCATCGGCACGTAACTGCCCGGTGAGCATGAAGTACACGAACCCCACCGCCATGAATGCGAGGAAGATCAGCCCGATCAACATGTTGAACCACGCCATCGCCACCAGGCAAACCACAGCGAGCACCAATGCAATGAACGGCACCAGTGGGTAGCACGGGGCGCGGAAGGTGCGCTCCAGGTTCGGCTCGGTTTTGCGTAATTTGAACAGGCTGAGCATGCTCATGATGTACATCACGATGGCGCCGAACACGGCCATGGTGATCATCGCCGCCGTCAGGGTCATGCCGCCAAGGTTGATCAGGCCATCGCTATAGATCGCTGCAATGCCGATCACGCCGCCGGCGATGATCGCCCGGTGCGGTGTCTGGAAACGCGACAGTTTGGCCAGGGAGGCGGGTAGGTAACCGGCGCGGGCCAGTGCAAAAAATTGCCGCGAATAGCCGAGGATAATCCCGTGGAAACTCGCCACCAGCCCGAACAGGCCGATCCACACCAGCATGTGCAGCCAGCCCGAGCTTTCGCCGACCACGGTTTTCATTGCCTGTGGCAGCGGGTCGTTGATGTTCGACAGGGTGCGCCAGTCGCCGACGCCACCGGCGAAGAACATCACCCCCATCGCCAGTAACACCAGGGTCAGGATCCCGCTGATGTAGGCCTTGGGAATCGTGCGTTTCGGGTCCTTGGCCTCTTCGGCGGCCATGGCTGCGCCTTCGATGGCCAGGAAGAACCAGATGGCGAAAGGAATCGCCGCGAACATCCCGGCAATCGCCGGTGCGCCGAACACATTGGAACCGGCCCAGCCATTGAGGGCGAAGTTGCTGAAGCTGAACGCCGGCGCGACCACACCCATGAACACCAGCAGTTCCGCGACCGCCAGCACACAGACCACCAGTTCGAAGGTCGCCGCGAGTTTCACTCCAAGGATGTTCAGGCCCATGAAGACGATGTACGCGCCGACCGCGGCGTGTTTCGGGTCGAGGGCTGGAAATTGCACGTTGAGATAGGCGCCAATGGCCAGGGCGATGGCCGGCGGGGCAAAGACGAACTCGATCAGCGTCGCCAGCCCGGCGATCAATCCGCCTTTCTCGCCGAAGGCTCGGCGACTGTAGGCAAACGGACCACCGGCATGGGGAATCGCCGTGGTCAACTCGGTGAAGCTGAAAATGAAGCAGGTGTACATGGTGGCGACCATGAATGAGGTCACCAGAAAGCCCAACGTCCCGGCCACGCCCCAGCCATAACTCCAGCCGAAGTATTCACCGGAAATGACCAGCCCGACCGCAATGCCCCACAAGTGCAGGGTGCCCAGCGTGGGTTTGAGTTGTGTGTTCATGCGTTTGCTCCCTCAACGGATTGGACAGCTCGGGGGGAGGGCGTGTGCAGTGGGCGTGCCATTTCGTGATTTGCCGTCGTAAAGCGATGAAAGCTGTCGTATCGGGGATGTTCGGCTCTGTATGCCGGTATTTTTTGCTCCAGATGAGAGCGTCGTCGTCAGTCATGCCGCCATCGCGGGCAAGCTTGCTCGCGATAAGGCCCGACAGAACACCGCTGTAACAAAGCCATAAACCCACTCTTTACACTTTCTTTATGCCCCGCCACACCCCTCGATCTCGTTCCTTTACAGCCTCCCTGTCGACAATGACTCCACACGCGGCAATGCGCCGTAACACGGAGAATTTCCATGAGCGTTCTGGACGGGGTGTCACTGCTGCTGGCAGTGGGGCTGTTCATTTATCTGTTGGTTGCGCTGTTGCGCGCGGACCGGAACTAGGAGCGGCTATGCACAGTTATGACTATTGGCTGATCCTCGCGTTTTTTGCCTTGGTATTGGTCCCGGCGCCGTTTCTCGGACGCTTCTACTACAAGGTCATGGAAGGTCAGCGCACCTGGTTGACGCCGATCCTCGGCCCGGTCGAGCGTGGCTGTTATCGGGTGGCGGGGGTCGATCCGCAGGCCGAACAGAGCTGGCAGAAGTACGCACTGGCCTTGCTCGCCTTCAACCTCGCAGGCTTCTTGCTGCTGTTCTTGATCCTGGTGTTCCAGGACCATCTGCCGCTCAACCCGCAAAACCTGCCGGGTCAGGAGTGGACGTTGGCGTTCAACACCGCCATCAGCTTCATGACCAACACCAACTGGCAGTCCTACAGCGGCGAAGCGTCGTTGAGCTACCTGAGCCAGATGGTCGGCCTCACCGTGCAGAACTTCGTCAGCGCCGCCACCGGCCTGGCCGTGCTGGTTGCGCTGTGCCGTGGCATTGGCCGCAAGTCGACCAAAAGCCTCGGTAACTTCTGGGTCGACATGACCCGCGCCACCCTCTACGGCTTGTTGCCGATGTGCTTGCTGCTGGCGCTGTACCTTGTCTGGCAGGGTGTGCCGCAAACCTTCGCGCAGTATGTGAATGCCGTGACCATGCAAGGCGTCGATCAGGTGATCCCGCTCGGTCCTGCTGCCAGCCAGATTGCGATCAAACAATTGGGTACCAACGGTGGTGGCTTCTTCGGCGTCAACTCGGCGCATCCGTTCGAGAACCCGACGGCGTGGAGCAATCTGTTCGAGCTGGCGTCGATCATCCTGATCCCGGTAGCGCTGGTGTTTACCTTCGGCCACTACGTGAAAGACCTGCGTCAGAGCCGCGCGATCATCGCCTGCATGTTGGCGCTGTTCCTGATCGGCGGCGCCACCTCGCTGTGGGCTGAATACCAACCGAACCCGACCCTGAACAACGTCGCCGTCGAGCAGACCGCACCGCTGGAAGGCAAGGAAGCGCGCTTCGGCACCACCGCCACTGTGCTGTGGTCGGTGACCACCACTGCCGCGTCCAACGGCTCGGTCAACGGCATGCACGACAGCCTTAACCCGCTGAGTGGCATGGTCGCGCTGGTCAACATGATGGTCGGCGAAGTGATCTTCGGCGGTGTGGGCGCCGGGCTCTACGGCATGTTGCTTAACGTGTTGATCGCGGTATTCCTGGCGGGCCTGATGATTGGGCGCACCCCGGAGTACCTCGGCAAGAAACTGCAGGCCAGGGAAGTGCAGCTGTTGGTGGTGACTTTGATGGTCATGCCGATCGGCGTGCTGGTGCTCGGCGCGATTGCCGCCAGCCTGCCAGGCCCGGTAGCAGCAGTGAGCAACCCGGGTGCCCACGGTTTCAGTCAGTTGCTTTATGCCTACACCTCGGCCAGCGCCAACAACGGTTCCGCGTTCGGTGGCTTTAGCGCCAACACGCCATTTCATAACCTGATGCTGGGCCTGGGCATGTTGATCGGTCGCTTCGGCTACATCCTCCCGGTACTGGCCCTGGCCGGCAGCCTGGCGATGAAGAAAACCGCACCGATCAGCCAGAACAGCTTCCCGACCCACGGCCCACTGTTCGTGACCCTGCTGACCGTGACCATTTTGCTGGTAGGTGGTTTGACCTTCCTGCCGACCTTGGCGCTGGGTCCAATCGCTGAACACTTGAGCATGGGTTTCTGAGGACTATTTGATGAATATGCCCGTAACCAAAACCGTCGCCGCGAAAGCGCCGGAGCAACCGAAAACCGCAATCTCGGCGCTCTGGCGCCCGGCGCTGGTGCAAGCCTTCGTCAAGCTCGACCCACGCCAGTTGCAGCGTGCGCCCGTGATGCTGGTGGTCGAACTGACGGCGATCCTGACCACCGTGCTGTGCTTCATTCCAGACACGGCGGTGCCGACCTTCGTCGCCGCGCAAATCGCCGTGTGGCTGTGGTTCACCGTACTGTTCGCCAACTTTGCCGAAGCTCTGGCCGAAGGTCGTGGCAAGGCGCGCGCCGACAGTCTCAAGGCCGGCAGTGAAGGCCTCAGCGCTCGCCGTAAAACCAGCAATGGCACCTTTCAAGTGGTGCCGGCCACCAGCCTGCGCAAGGGCGATGTGGTGCGCGTCGAAGCGGGGGAGATGATCCCCGGTGACGGCGAGGTGGTCGAAGGCATCGCCGCGGTCAACGAGGCGGCGATTACCGGTGAGTCCGCGCCGGTGATCCGCGAGTCCGGCGGCGACCGCTCGGCCGTCACCGGCAACACACGGCTGGTGTCTGACTGGCTGTTGGTGAAGATCACCGCCAACCCGGGCGAATCGACCCTGGACCGCATGATCGCTCTGGTCGAAGGCGCAAAACGCCAGAAAACCCCGAACGAAGTGGCCCTCGACATTCTCCTGATCGGCCTGACCCTGATCTTCCTGCTGGTGGTCGTCACCTTGCAGCCGTTCGCCCACTTCGCCAACGGCAGCCTGCCGCTGGTGTTCCTGGTGGCGTTATTGGTCACGCTGATTCCGACCACCATCGGCGGTCTGTTGTCGGCCATTGGTATTGCCGGGATGGATCGCCTGGTGCGTCTGAACGTGATTGCCAAGTCCGGTCGCGCCGTGGAAGCGGCGGGGGACGTGCACGTCCTTTTGCTGGACAAGACCGGCACCATCACCTTCGGTAACCGTCGTTGCACGGCGGTATACGCCGCCCCGGGCGTCAGCTCGAAAGAGCTGGCCGAAGGTGCGTTGTTCGCCTCGCTGGCCGATGACACCGCCGAAGGCAAATCCATAGTCGAATTCCTGCGTGCCCTGCATCCACAACCCGAACCGAGGGCTGAGTTGCTCACCGGCGTGCCGTTCAGCGCCGAAACGCGCCTGTCGGGTGTCGACTATCAAGGTCGCGTGTACCGCAAGGGGGCGGTGGATTCGCTGCTCGCGTTCGTTGGCCAGAAACGCGCCGAGCTCGCCCCGTCCCTGTCGCGGGAAATCGACAAGATCGCCCAGAGCGGCGGCACCCCGTTGCTGGTCTGTGCCGACGGCAAACTGCTCGGCGCGATCCACCTTAAGGACGTGGTCAAGCCCGGCATCCGCGAGCGTTTCGCCGAGCTGCGCAAACTGGGGATTCGCACGGTCATGGTGACCGGCGACAACCCGCTGACCGCTGCGGCGATTGCCGCCGAAGCGGGCGTGGATGACGTGCTGGCCGAAGCCACGCCGGAGAAAAAACTGGCGCGCATTCGTCACGAGCAGAACGATGGCCGCCTGGTCGCCATGTGCGGCGACGGCGCCAACGACGCCCCGGCCCTGGCCCAGGCGGATGTCGGTATGGCGATGAACGACGGCACGCAAGCCGCCCGTGAAGCGGCGAACATGGTCGACCTCGACAGCGACCCGACCAAGCTGCTGGACGTGGTGCAGATCGGTAAGGAATTGCTGGTGACCCGCGGTGCGCTGACGACCTTCTCCATCGCCAACGACGTGGCCAAGTACTTCGCGATTTTGCCGGCGCTGTTTGCCGCGATCTACCCGCAACTGGGCGTGTTGAACGTGATGCACCTGAGCAGCCCGCAGAGCGCGATTCTCTCGGCGATCGTGTTCAACGCCTTGATCATCGTGGTGCTGATTCCGCTGGCGTTGCGCGGTGTACGAGTCCAGGCGGCCAGTGCCGCGGCATTGTTGCGACGCAATCTGCTGATCTACGGGCTGGGCGGAATCCTGGTGCCGTTCGTGGGCATCAAGGCGATCGACATGCTGTTGACGGCGTTGCATCTGGTTTGATCTGGCACCCCCTACTGTAGGAGCGAGCCCGCTCGCGATGGTGGTCAACGATAACGCGCCCTTTCTGACAAAGCGCGGCGCCTTCAGATCCATCGCGAGCAAGCTCGCTCCTACAGGTTTTCCTGCGAATTCGAGGATTTTGAAATGTCCACAATGATACGTCCGGCCTTGAGCCTGTTGGTTTTGATGACCCTGATCACCGGCGTGGCTTACCCCTTGGTGGTCACTGGCGTGGCCCAGGTTGCATTCCCGGATCAGGCCAATGGCAGCCTGGTGCGCGATGCCCAGGGCAAGGTCCGGGGCTCTGCGCTGATCGCCCAGGATTTCGTCGGCGACGCCTGGTTCCACCCACGGCCATCGGCCGGTGCATTTGCCACCGTGTCGAGCAGTGCCAGCAACCTGTCGCCGAGCAACCCGGCGCTGGCCACTCGGGTGATCGACGATGCCAATAAACTGCTCATACCCGGTCAGGGCCCGGTGCCGTTGGCGCTGATTACCACCTCCGGCAGTGGTCTCGATCCACACTTGCCACCGGCGGCGATTGCCTATCAACTGGCGCGTGTCGCGGCAGCGCGCAACGTCCCGGTGTCTACGCTTGAGCAATTGATGAATGCGCACATCGAGCAGCCGCTGGTGGGGCCGCCGGTGGTGAATGTGTTGGCGCTGAATATGGCGTTGGAAAAACTGTAGATCGGTGGCGGCGTCAATCGCTAGCAGGCTAGCTCCCACAGGAAGTCAGCAATCCCTGTGGGAGCTAGCCTGCTAGCGATGGCAGCTGAACAATCACCACATCAACACCTGAAAAAAGAGAGCTTCAAACATGAGCGACTCCGGCCGCGCCGACGCGCTGTTAGCAGACCTGCCCCGGGATGGCCGTGGCCGACTCAAGGTTTTCCTCGGTGCAGCACCCGGTGTCGGCAAGACCTACGCCATGTTGCAAGCAGCGCACACCCAACTGCGCCAGGGCGTGAAAGTCATTGCCGGCGTCGTCGAAACCCATGGTCGCGCCGAAACCGAAGCGTTGCTCGGCGGCTTGCCGCAACAACCGCTGGTGCGCTCGGAGTACCGGGGCGTGATGCTCGAAGAGATGGACCTCGACGGTCTGCTCGCGGCCAAACCGAAGCTGGTGCTGGTCGACGAACTGGCCCACAGCAACGCCCCCGGCAGTCGCCACGCTAAACGCTGGCAGGACATTCAGGAATTGCTCGCTGCCGGCATCGACGTGTTCACCACGGTCAACGTCCAGCACCTGGAAAGCCTCAACGATCAGGTGCGCGGCATTACCGGCGTGCAGGTTCGCGAGACCTTGCCGGACTGGGTGCTGCAAGAGGCCTACGAGCTGCTGTTGATCGACCTGCCGCCACGGGAACTGCTCGAGCGTCTGCGCGACGGCAAGGTCTACGTGCCGGAGCAGGCGCGAGCCGCCATCGACGCATTTTTCACCCAGACCAACCTCACTGCCCTGCGTGAACTGGCGATGCAAACCGCGGCGGCCCAGGTCGATAACGATCTGGCCCAGGGGTATCGCCAACTGGGTCAAGCCGCGCCGGCCGTACGGGGGCGCCTGCTGGTGGGCGTTGACGGCGATGCCCAGGCCGAGCGCCTGGTGCGCCACGCCAGCCGCGTCGCCCAGCGACGGCATCTGCCCTGGAGCCTGGTGCATGTGGACAACGGCAGCGTGCGTGACGAGCAATCACGCCTTTGCCTGCAAAGCGCCCAGCAACTGGCCGAACGCCTGGGCGGCGAAGTGGTGCTGCTGCGTGCCGGCGAGGTTGCGAAAACCCTGATCCAGCATGCGGCTGAGCGCCGTGCCAGCCTGGTACTGGTCGGCCAGTCCCGGCCGCGACTGCGTCGGCGGTTGTTGGGTGGTGGTCTGGCGGCACGCTTGTTGCGCGATGCGCGAGGGTTGGAAATCAACGTCCTCGACAGTGACGAAGAAAAAAATCCGCCCCGACAACATCCGGCGCATGCGCTGGTCTGGTTCGACTATGCGCTCGCTGTCGTGGCAACGATTTTGGCCAGTGCGTTGGCATGGGCCGTGGCGAGTGTCCTGCCATTGCCCAATATCTCGCTGGTGTTCCTCGCCGCCGTGTTGCTGGTGGCGGTGCGCAGCAGTCTCGGGCCGGCGCTGGCCTGTGCTGCGTTGTCGTTTCTGACCTATGACTTCCTGTTCATTCCGCCGAATTTTTCCTTCAGCATCCAGCGCGAAGAAGACGTGCTCACCTTATTGTTCTTCCTGCTGATGGCGGCCCTCACGGGCAACCTCGCGGCGCGCCAGCGCCGACAGTTGCAGGCCTTGCGCGATACCCAGGAAGAAACCACCGAGTTGCTCGACCTGTCACGCAAACTCACCGCCGCCACTGACCGTCAGGCCGTGATCAGCGCCGCCGCCCAGCACCTCAACGGCTGGAGTGACCTGCAACTGTGCCTGCTCAATCGCGACGGTCAAAGCGGCTGGAAAGTCGAAACCGGTGGTCCGCTGGAGTTTACCGAGGCCGAACGCGCCGCCGCCGATTGGGCCTGGCAACACGATCAACCGGCGGGTGCCGGCACCGGTACGCTGCCGTTTGGGCGCTGGTGGTGGTGGCCATTGTCGGTGGAGGATGGACCGCTGGCGCTGCTCGGCGTGTGCGCCAAGGAAGGCCAGACCTTGAGCGGCCAGCGTCGGCGTTTGTTGACCGCGTTGAGTCAACCGTTGGCCCAGGCTCTGGCTCGCGCGCAATTGGCCGATGATCTGGAAGCCGCACGGCTGCACGGCGAGACCGAACAACTGCGCAGCGCCTTGCTGGCCTCGGTGTCCCACGATTTACGCACGCCCCTGACTTCCATGCGCGGCAGCATCGACAGCTTGTTGGCCCTCGGAGAAGCGATCCCGCTGGAGGATCGCCGCGAATTGCTCGAAGGCACCCGCGATGAAGCCGAGCGCCTGGACCGTTATATTCAAAACCTGCTGGACATGACTCGCCTCGGTCACGGTGCCTTGAAGCTGGCGCGGGACTGGGTGTCGCCGGCCGACATTGTCGGCAGTTCACTCAATCGCCTGCGTGCAGTGCTGGCGCCGTTGCAGGTCAGTGTCGAGATGCCGGCCGAGTTGCCGCTGCTGTATGTCCACGCCGCACTGATCGAACAGGCACTGATCAACGTGCTGGAAAACGCCGCGCGGTTTTCGCCGTTGCATGGCCGTCTGCAATTGCGCGCCGGTGTCGCTGACCAAGAGCTGTTTTTCTCGGTAAGCGATGAAGGACCGGGCATTCCCGAAGCTGAGCGATCGAAGATTTTCGACATGTTCTACACCGCCGCGCGCGGTGATCGCGGCGGGCAGGGCACGGGGCTGGGGCTGGCGATCTGTCAGGGCATGGTGGGCGCCCATGGCGGTCGTATCAGCGTCGCCGACGGCATCGAAGGGCGTGGCACCTGCATTACCTTGCACTTGCCGTTGCAGGAACAGCCTGCCTTTGAAAGTGAGCGCTGAAAGTGAAGCCTGATACTCTTTGGAACTCTCTATGTCGCGACCGGAAACCATGAGCCAGACCACGACCATTTTGGTCATCGACGATGAACCGCAGATCCGCAAATTCCTGCGTATCAGCCTCGCTTCCCAGGGCTACAAAGTGCTGGAGGCCGGCACTGGCACCGAAGGCCTGGCCCAGGCAGCCTTGAACAAACCGGACCTGTTGGTGCTCGACCTTGGGCTGCCGGACATGGATGGCCAACAAGTGCTGCGCGAATTCCGCGAGTGGTCGACGGTGCCGGTGCTGGTGCTCTCGGTACGCGCCGGCGAAGGGCAGAAAGTCGAAGCGCTGGATGGCGGCGCCAACGACTACGTGACCAAGCCGTTCGGCATTCAGGAGTTTCTGGCGCGAATACGTGCGTTGTTACGCCAGGCGCCGGCGGGTGAAGCTCAGCAAGCGGCACTGACCTTCGGTCCACTCACCGTGGACCTGGCCTATCGCCGGGTATTGCTCGAGGGCGCCGAAGTTGCGCTGACCCGTAAGGAGTACGCGGTGCTGGCGCAACTGGCGCGGCATCCGGGGCGGGTCATCACCCAGCAGCAATTGCTCAAGGACATTTGGGGACCGACCCACACCGAGGACAGCCACTATTTGCGAATCGTGGTTGGGCATTTGCGGCAGAAGCTGGCGGATGATCCGACCCAGCCGCGGTTCATCGTGACTGAGGCGGGAGTGGGGTATCGGTTGTTGAGTGAGGGTGGTCTTCAGGCAGGTTCTGGCTGATCGGGCCCCATCGCGGGCAAGCCCGGCTCCCACAGGCTTGAGCTGAACACAACATTTGTGAAGGCCACTGAACTTGTGGGAGCTGGCTTGCCAGCGATGAGGCCATTGCGTCGACTCGAGAAATCTCAGGACTCGCGCTCGCTCTCATACCGATCCAGCGTATCCCGCGCAATCTCCCGTCCCAGCGCGATCAGCTCCGGCGCCTTGTAAAACTCGAAAAACCGGCACACCCGCTTCGGCACGTTGATCAGGATGTCCGGCGGGTACCCGGCAATCTTGTACTGCGCCAGGGACGTCTGCATCACCTCGAAACTCTGGTTGATCAAATCCAGCAACGACGCCGGCCCGACGTTGTCGATGATGAATGAACCGGTGGCTGACTTCGGTGCTCCGTCGCGTTCCGGCGCAGCAGCCGGTTGCTGGGCTTCGGGTTCGGCGGATTCGATCCAGGGGTTGATCTCGGCCGCTTCGGCCATCAACGCTTCTTTTTCCAGCAGCAACAATTGTTCGGCCTGCTTGCGCCGGAACGGCAACTTCGAACCGAGGGAATTGATCAGGCTGTCGAAGCGGCTTTTGAACGCGGCGGGCCGCTGGATCACCGGCAGTTGGTAATGGCGCTGGTTGGTGGAGTTGAGGTTAACCGCGATGATCAAATCGCAATGGCTCGACACCACTGGCACGATCGGCAGCGGGTTGAGAATGCCGCCATCCACCAGCATGCGATTGCCTTGCATCACCGGGGTAAACAGGCTGGGAATTGCCGCCGAAGCCCGCATGGCCTGGTGCAGGCAACCTTCCTGGAACCAGATTTCCTGCTGGTTGGTCAGGTCGGTGGCCACCGCCGTGTAGGGGATGCGCAGCTCTTCGATATTGATCTCGCCGACAATCTTGCGGATCCGTCCGAAGACCTTTTCTCCACGAATCGCCCCCAGGCGAAAACTGACGTCCACCAGACGCAATACGTCGAGGTAATCCAGGCTCTCGATCCAGTCGCGATACTCCTTGAGTTTGCCAGCGGCATAAATGCCACCCACCACCGCGCCCATGGAGCAACCGGCGACGCAGGCGATGTCGTAGCCACGCCGCTCGATCTCTTCAATAACGCCAATATGGGCATAGCCGCGGGCTCCACCTGAGCCCAGTACCAGTGCGACACGCTTCTTCATGAATCGCCCTCGTTTTCAATGGTTCAACAATGCACCCATCGAGGGGCGTGCTTCAATCGTTAAGGTCGCTCGATGGGTCAACGCGTCGTTATTTCGATACTCCATGGCGGCAGATGGTTATTCTCTCGAACGCTATAGTTTGCTGTGGCGATGGACGGCACTTTTCATGCCCCAGGCCGTCCTACCTGCACAATTGTTTACCTATCGTTGAGGTGTGAGTGATGAAAGCCTGGATTTGTGTGCCTTTGATTGCCCTGGCACTGGCCGGTTGCGCCGGAAAAACCGCGTACCGCGATAGTTGTGGCAGCAACCTCGATGCGGCGTGGCATGAACTGGACTTGGCCAAAGCCGAGGGTTTCGCCGGGACCGTCAGTTACTCCAAGGCCTTGTCGCTGTTGACCGCCGCCAAGACCCAGCAGCAATTCGAAGGATTCGAAGGTTGCACCAAAAAGGCTGAGAAGGCCCGGTTCTATATTCGTGAGTCACGGGCGGGGCGTTGAGGCATGATGTAAGGTCATTGGGGAAGTTCGATTCAAGGAGCAAGCGATGTCTGACTTGATTGATCGGTTGGTGGCGCAGGTTTTAGGGCTGGAGGTTCGTCTGCTGGCCTGTCAGGCTCGCCTGAGTGCCCGCACCGATCCGGAAGCGCTGCACGATCTGCGTACCACGGTGCGCCGCATGCGCAGCCTGTTACGCCCCTTGCGTGGCTTGCCCGGTGTCGAACAGCTGGAAGCGGCAGCGTCCGCGGTCGGCGACCTGACCACCCCCTTGCGTGATCGCGAAGTGCTGGCGGCGTATTTGCTCCAGCACGATCAACCCGAAGCGGCTCAGCGACGCATGGCGCAGATGGACGAAGCCTATCCCGCAGTGGCCGCAAGCCCCGAGCTCAACCAACTGCTGATAATTCTCGATGCCTTTCCGCGCTTCCTGCGGGCCGCCCAGCGTCAGGATCTGCTCAAGGGCCTGCGCAAGCGTATCGTCACGCGCCTGGCCAAGCAGTGGAAGAAACTCGACGAGGCGCTGCACGATCCTGCCCACGACCGCCATCGTTTGCGCCTGCTGATCAAGCGAGTGCGCTATGGCATCGAAGCTTACCCCGAGCTGGACCGTTTGCCGAAGGCGGCGTTGCCCAGGCTGAGATCGGCCCAGGCGGCATTGGGCGATTGGCACGATTGCTGGCAATGGCTGGTCAGGGCCGAGCAGGAGGCGGATTTGCATCCTTGTGTCGCGGTCTGGAAAACCACCATGGTCAAGGCAGAGCACCGTGCTGATCGTGTCCTGGACAAGTTCAGCAAGGCCTGCTTCAAATCCTGACTGTTCCCCGGCCCTCCTGCACGGCTTATCTGTCGTGCACTTTGGCGGTAATCATCACTGTGGCCGACGCGCCGGCTGGTTAAGATTCTCTGATCCTTTTCCTGCCCTTGAGGTTTGCATGCGTTTTTCCGATTTGCTTGACGCCGTCCGCCGCCAGCCCCTGGCGTTGTCGATTCCGGCTGAGTGGGCACAGGGGCGAGCCAGCTTCGGTGGTCTGGTGGCTGCCTTGCAATACGAAGCCATGCGCGCCAGGGTGCCAGCGGATCGGCAGGTGCGTTCGCTGGCGATCACCTTCGTAGGTCCGGTCGAACCGGAGGTGCCGGTCAGTTTCGAAGTCGATGTGTTGCGTGAAGGCAAAGCCGTCAGCCAGGTGCTGGGCCGGGCGATGCAGAAGGGGCAGGTGGTGACTTTGATCCAGGGCAGTTTCGGCGCCTCGCGGCCTTCGGAAGTGGCGGTGACGGCGCAACCGGCCCCGGAAATGAAACACTGGGATGACTGCCAGGAGCTGCCCTACGTCAAGGGCGTGACCCCGGAATTCATGCGGCACCTGGCGATGCGCTGGAGTGTCGGCGGGCTGCCCTTCACTGGCAACACATCCCGTGAGATGGGCGGCTGGGTGCGCTTGCGTGGCGATGTGAAGGAAGAGGCGGTCACGGAGTCGCACATCCTGGCACTGGTCGACGCCTGGCCGCCGGCGCTGATGCCGTTTCTGAAGAAGCCGGCGATGGGCAGCACCCTGACCTGGACCATCGAGTTCGTGCAGCCGTTGCTCGAATTGAGCACCCTGGACTGGTGCAAATACCTCGTCGAAACCGAACACGCCGCCGACGGCTACGGCCATGCCGCCGCGAACCTGTGGGATGCGCGGGGGCGGTTGATTGCCATGAGCCGGCAGACCGTGACGGTGTTCGCCTGATCAATGACGGCGGTGGCGCTCCCGCCAGGCGCGCCACCAGCCGCCGCTGAAGAAAAACCGTGGGAATGTCAGGAACTGCTCGACCAGCAGGCGCGAGACGGCATCCTTGCGATCACTGAACGGCTCGGACGCTTGCGCCTCCAGGCTGTGACCGTGACGTTGCAAGGCCAGCGCGGCCAACAGGCCGATCACGCCGATGGCGATGTTCACGAAACTCAAGCCGAACACCCCGGTAACAATCAACAGGAACCCCAGGATGAACAGCGGCACGGCAATCAGGTGTAACACCAGATTGGTCGGATGCTGATGATTGTTCGGGTAGGCGCGCCATTGCCAGGCGGGAAGGTTGGGGTGACGTTTACCCATGATGTTTATCCTCGATCCATGTTGAACACATGAATAAAGGATAGGTCTGGCTGATGCGGGCGGCGAATCAAGGTTGGCTATGGAGGTGATAGAGGTCATGGTCAATATTGATGCTGAGCGGGCCAGCCTCTTCGCGAGCCAGTTCACTCCCACAATGGCGTTCTGTCAGACCACAACCTGTGGCCGCTGATTATTCCCTGTGGGAGCGAGCCTGCTCGCGATGAGTCCCTTAGAGCTTGAGTTGCCCTATGGCCCTGCTCAACTCCCCGGCCAACGCCGCCAGGTCATTGCTGGTCGTTGCCGAATTGACGGTTTGCCGCACCGTGTTCTCGGTGACATCGCGAATGCTCACCACCGCCCGGTTCATCTCCTCCGCCACCTGACTCTGCTGCTCGGCCGCCACCGCGATCTGCGTATTGCTTTCACGCATTTGCGCCACCGCGCCGGTGATTTCCGCCAGCGCCGCGCCGGCTTCCTGCGCCTGTTGCACGCAGTCGTCGGCCTTGAACGAGCTTTCCTGCATGAAGTCCACGGCATCCCGGGTCCCGGCCTGCAGCGCGGACACCATCACGGTGATTTCGTCCGTGGAGGTCTGCACGCGTTTGGCCAGGTTGCGTACCTCATCGGCGACCACGGCAAATCCACGACCCATTTCACCGGCCCGGGCCGCCTCAATCGCAGCGTTTAACGCCAGCAGGTTGGTCTGCTCGGCAATGCTGTGAATCACATTGACCACACCATTGATTTTTTGACTGTCCTCGGCCAGGCGCTGAATCATTTCGGCGGTCTGCTGCACCCCGGTCGACAACCCGGCAATCGACTTCTGCACGCGCATCACTACTTCATGCCCGCTGCCGGCCAGGGTGTCGGCCGATTGCGAGAGGTCACGGGTGGCGCCCGCGTGCTGGGCGATATGGTAGACGGTGGCGGTCATTTCATTGATCGCCGTGGCGGCCTGATCGGTTTCGCTTTGCTGGCCGAGCATGCCCTGGCGCACGTCATTCATGCTCGACGCCAGCCGCGCGGCGCCGTCATCCAGTTGCCGGGCGGTATTGGCGACGGTGTTGACCACCCGTTGATAGCCGGCCTGCATGGCGTTGAAGGCATTGGCCATTTGCCCGACTTCGTCGCTGCACGCCAGTGGGACACGGGCCGAGAGGTCGCCGGTTTTTTCGACGTGGAGCATCACGTCTTTCAAGGTGTTGAGCTGGCTGAGCAGGAAGCGGATCAGCAGTTGCGAAGCGCCAAGCATCGCCAGCATCAGGATGAACACGGCGACCGCGTAGTTGGCAAAACGCTCGCTGAATACCTGGCTGAGGCTCGGGCCATGGGCAATCACCGCGACCTGCTGACCATCAGCTCGAGTCAATACCTCGGCGCCAATGAGCAGGTTGTCACCGAACAACGGCATGCTGTCGATCTCGACCCAGCCCTTGGCATCGGTCAGTTCCAGCACAGGCTGCCCGTTGAGCTGCGGGGCATGCCCGCGATCGGAGGTCAGTACATTGTCCGCTTTCGGGAGTGGCTGCCCCACGGGCCAGGCGCTGAGCAATCGAGCCTGGGCCTGGGCCGATGCCTGGGCGGTCTGAATCCGGGCTTGCTGTTCGAGCTGCACGGCGTACAGCACCAGCAGCAGCGTGGTGACGAAGGCGACGGCATTGACCGCCCAGAATTTGTATTTCAGCGAAATATTGCTAAGCCAGGCACCCATGGAGGTTTTCTCTGATAGCGGAAACAGCATTGGCAAGGTGCCAGTATTGTGCCGCTATGCAGGTTGACGAATGTTGACATGCGTCAATGGGTCACCCCTTTACCCTGTGGGCAAACTTGTTCCCACCGGAGGTGTGTTTTATTCCGGGATGGAAGGCAGACCATAGAACGCCCGTGCACAGGCGGTCGTGTGGGCGGCCAAATCTTTCAGGCTCTCTGCGCGATGCAACGCCACTTCGCGCAGCACTTCCGTCAGATAGGCCGGTTCATTGCGACCGTTCTTTGGCTTGGGTCGCAGGCTGCGTGGCAGTAGATAGGGGGCATCGCTTTCCAGCATCAGGCGTCCGCGCTTGATCTCTTTCACCAGCGGATGCAAATGAGTGCCTCGGCGTTCGTCGCAGATCCAGCCGGTGATACCGATGTGCAAGTCCAGGTCGAGGTAACTGAACAGCGCCTTGCGTTCGCCGGTGAAGCAATGCACCACGGCGGCGGGTAGTTGATCGCGGAAGTCGCGCAGGATGTCCAGCAAACGCTGGCTGGCGTCGCGCTCGTGAAGGAACACGGGCAATTGCAATTCGACTGCCAGCGCCAGATGCTCCTCGAGGACTTTTTCCTGCTGCGGGCGCGGAGAGAAGTCGCGATTGAAGTCCAGTCCGCATTCGCCCACGGCAACCACGTTCGGTTCCTTGAGCAAACTGCGCAGACGCCGGGCGCTGTCTGCATTCCAGTCGCTGGCCGAATGGGGGTGAATACCGGCGGTGGCGAACAGCCGTTGAGCGCTTTCATCCAGTTGTTGGCACAACTCCAGCGCCTGTTCGCTGCCCTCGACGCTGGTGCCGGTGAGCACCAATTGGCAGACGCCGGCGGCGTAGGCGCGCTCGAGTACAGCCTGGTGTTTGTCGGCGAAACTGGGGTTGGTCAGGTTGACGCCGATATCGATGAGTTGCATGGTGCTACCTCGGACCAAAGGCCGGAAAGCATATCAGAGCTGTCGATTTATAAGAAAAGCCAAGAACTACAACGAGTTAAAGCTGTCTTTTGATGCCGCGAGCCAGGATGGAGTGGTTAGTGTGCTATCACTGTGCCAGTCTTTCGCCCGTTGCCAGCGCTTCAGGCGCTCTGTTTTTTTCGTTTGATTTCATGAAAAAACTCATGGGATCAACCCGAATTCTTTCCGGAGAGTGGATGAAGCGTTCCTCGGTTTTGCTACTGCTGTGTTGTTCGCTGCTACTGCCGATGCCGGCGGTTGCGCGTCTGCCCGGGCCGCTGCAAGCCGCTCCGGCGGGTAAGGTGCGTGACCTGACGGAAATCCGCAGCAGTCGCGTCCTGCGGGTGCTGGTCAACCAGAGCCGCAACAGCTCCGGCGAAGTCCAGGGCCAGGCCATCGGCGTCGAGTACCATCGCTTGCGCGCCTTCGAGCAATACCTCAATGGGTATGCCCGTGACGGTCAGGCAATCACCCTGAAGATCATTCCCAAAGCCAAGGATCAATTGCTCGGCGCGTTGCAGCGTGGCGAAGGGGATGTGGTGGCTCCAGGGGAACTACTCGATATGCAAGCGGGCCAAGCCGTCAGCACAAGTCAACCGATTGCCAGCGGTATTCCGCTGGTACTGGTCGGCAGAAAAGGCGAGCGCAGCTACACCCGTCTCGAACAACTCTCGGGTAAAACCCTGGCCTTGCCCACCGGCAGCGCCGCCGGGGACGCCGTCAGCCAGATCAATCAGAAACTCGCCTTGCACAAACTGCCGCCAGTGAAGATCGAATGGGTCGATCCGACCCTGGCGGTCGAGGATGTGCTGGAAATGGTTCAGGGCGGGATTTTTCACCTGACCATCGTCGAACAACCGATCGCCGAACGTTGGGGCAAAATTCTGCCGAAGTTGCGTTTCGATCGTCAGGTGCACATCCGCAATCCCGGCGAGGAGTTCTGGTTCGTGCGCCGCGATGCGTCGATGTTGCGGGCCAGCATCGATCGCTTCCTGACCACTTACAAGAAGCCGTCGGACCAGGATGTCGCTTTCCTGCGGATCTATCGGCGCCTGTATCAAGTGCACGATCCATTGGCCAAGGCTCACCGGCAGCGCCTGGAACAGCTTCGACCGGTGCTGCAGAAACACGCGGATGCCCAAGGCATCGACTGGCTGAACCTGGCGGCACTGGCGTTCAAGGAGTCCGCCTTGCAGCCCTCGTCTCGAGGTGGTGGCGGGCCGACGGGCCTGATGCAGATCACGCCGTCCGCGGCTCAGCGGGTAGGGGTCAACAATATTCAGGATCTGGATGCGAACGTGCAGGCCAGCGCCAAGTACCTGGCGATGATTCGCCGCAAGTTCTTCTCCAGCCCGAAACTCAACGAACGTGAGCGCATGGCGTTTGTACTGGCGGCCTACAACATCGGTCCGGAGCGGGTCCAGGGGATGCGCGCCGAGGCGCGGCGTCGAGGGTTGAATCCGAATCAATGGTTTTTTCAGGTTGAACGCATTGCCATGGAGCAGGTGGGGATGGGACCTGTCAGCTATGTTAATAGTGTGAACAAGTATTACTTGGCGTTCGATCGGGAGCGGGAGTCGTTGGAGCCCCAGGGGCAGAAGGTTGCCCTACGAAAGTGATCGAATAAGCTGATTGTTATGGCGGATTTTTTGCGCTTTTAACATGAAATTTACTGATTAATATAGCGGCCAACCCACCCATACTCTCTAAGGATGACGCAGCATGAGCACACTGATTAACAAGGTTCTGTCTACCCGCGCTGGCTACGGCCTGACCGTTCTGCGAATTTTTGTCGGCATCATCTTCGCTGCCCACGGCTCGCAGAAACTCTTCGGCGCGTTTGGCGGTTATGGCCTGGCCGGCACTGCACAGTACATGGAAAGCATCGGTCTGGCGCCGGGCTATCTGATGGCGACACTGGCGGGCGGCACTGAGTTTTTCGCCGGCCTGGCCTTGATCATCGGGTTGTTGGTTCGTCCGGCGGCACTGGGCCTGACCTTTCTGTCGCTGGTCGCCATCTTCTCGGTGCATATCCACAACGGTCTGTTTATGGCTAACAACGGTTATGAGTTCGCCCTGGCGTTGTTGGGTGGCAGCATCGCCGTGATGATCGAAGGCGCCGGCAAGCTGTCAGCCGACCGCGCCATCGCCGGCTGACCGCTCTGGCTCAACGAATAAGGCCCGCTTCGAGCGGGCCTTTTTGTTGCGCGTCATTCTTGACACTGTCCGGTCAGCTTCAATAGGATGTTGCCCATGCGCCGATTTAAACAGCTACTTGCGGGGCGCCAGGTGACTCATTGAGTCGCTGTCAGAAGCTTGAAACAGGCTTCGAAATACCGCTAAAGCGCTGGTTCGGTGTTGCCTCTCACCTGCCATGCAGAATTTTGAGGCAGAGACACGACACGATGAATGCACTAAGCCCCGTTGTACGCCCCGCGCCGATTACGGCACATCTCACCCAGCGCAATCCAAAAATCCTGCTTGGCGGTAAACACCAGCCGACGCTCTTGCGTTATCTCGATGGCTGGCCACGCCGTACCGGTGGACCCGCAGCGTTTCTGATCCAGTTCGTCGAAGACGGAGAGTCCCTGGCCCGGTTTGCCAGCGACAGTTTCGATCTGGCGGTGATTCAATCGCCCAGCGCCGCCGAGGCGGTCGACGTGATCAGGCAACTGACCCGTGTGGCCCGCCAAGGGCTTATCACTCGTCGCTGAAGTTCTGAGGCGGGAACGTCGGGCGCCGAGGTATCGCATCGCGGATGATGCGACAGGCTCGTCCGATCCCGATTCACTCAAAGCGATTCCCCTGCGTCCAGTCTGGCGAGCAGGGCCTGGCCGCGTTGCCAGAGTGCCTGCTGCTTGGCATCCGGCATGCGTTCGAGGTTTTTGTAAACCATGGCCATGCGTTGATTGCCGCGCAAAAGGTCGCGATGACGCATCAGGAAATGCCAGTAGAGCGAGTTGAAGGGGCAGGCATCCTCGCTTGTGCTTTCACTCACCTTGTACGCGCAGTCACGGCAGTAGTCAGACATGCGTTTTATGTATTGTCCGCTGGCGCAGTAAGGTTTCGAGCCCAGATATCCGCCATCGGCGTGCATCACCATGCCCAGTGTATTGGGGAGTTCGACCCAGTCGAAGGCATCCATGTAGATCGCCAGGTACCAGTCGCAAATCTGGCTCGGGGCCACGCCGGCGATGAGCGCAAAGTTGCCGGTAACCATCAGCCTCTGGATGTGATGGGCATAGGCCTGTTTCAGGCTTTGGCCGATCGCCTGGCGCATGCAGTTCATCTGCGTGTCGCCGGTCCAGTAGAACGCCGGCAGCGGCCTGCTGTTGCCGAATAGATTGCCGTCGGCGTAGTCCGGCATTTTCAGCCAGTAGACGCCACGCACGTATTCGCGCCAGCCGATCAGTTGCCGGATAAATCCTTCGGCCGCATTCAGCGCAATGCTGCCTGACCAATAGGCGGCCTCCACATCACTGCACAGCTGACGCAGGTCCAGCAGGCCGATATTGAGCGCAGCGCTGATGCGGGCATGGAACAGAAAGGGTTCGTCGCTGGCCATGGCATCCTGATAGTCGCCGAAGGCGGCCAGGCCATAGTCTAGAAAGTAGTCCCACAGCACCTGTGCCTCGGCGTGGGTCACGGGATAGTCGAAGGTATCCAGGGAACCGTAGTGGTGAGAGAAATGCTTGCCCACCAGTGCCATCACGTCTCGAGTGATCGAGTCTGCGCCAAAGCGTGCCGGGTACGGCGGTTTTACGCCTTTGGGCAAGGCCTTGCGGTTTTCTGCATCAAAGTTCCAGGCGCCGCCCACCGGCGTACCATCGCCATTGATCAACAGGCCACTCTTGCGCCGCATTTCCCGGTAGAAAAACTCCATGCGCAGCTGCTTTTTGCCGTTCGCCCACGCCGAGAACTCGTCACGGGAACAGAGAAAGCGTGTATCGGCATGCCACTGAATCGGTAACCCGGCATCCTTGAGCGACTGCTCCAGACGCCAGTCACCGCACGCTGTCAGGTGCAGTTCGTGCGGCTGCAACAGTGACTGCCAGCGCCGTAGCTCGCCGGGCACTGAGCCGGTGTTGTGCGGATCATCGAGGGCAACGTATTGCACATGGATGCCACGCTGGCGCAACGCCTCGGCAAAATGGCGCATGGCACTGAAAATGAGTGTGATTTTTTGCGGGTGATGAGGGACGTGGCTGGCTTCCTCCATCACCTCTACCAGCAACACCGCATCGAGCTTGCTATCCAGCCCTTTCAATGAGGCCAGATCAAACGATAACTGGTCGCCCAGGACCAGGCACAGCCGACGAGTGTTTTTCATGAGGCAGGGGCCGGGGTCACAGGTTCACCAGGGCGTAGCCAGTGAAAAAGGAATGCGCATCGACTCGATGGGGCCTTCACGTACGCCGCACATCTCATCGTGGACACATTGCTGCACCAGCACGCAGGGAAAGGGCGGGACAAGCTGCAGCATTTCACGCAGATGACTGACAGAGCGCAGGTGCATCGGCTTCGCTGCATCATCCAGCAGAGTGAACTGGCCGTGATCCAGTCTGACGCGAGCCAGATAAAAACCGCCCTCCAGCGACAGCAGCTCCAGTTCACGGACTTCACCCTTCAAGGCCCGCTGGGTCAACGCTTGCAGATTCAAGGTGCACTCCTTGCCTACCCGGGTAGGCGTTCGCCGTCACAAGCAAAGAAATTGCCGCTATCGGCAGGGGCCAAGCGGTCAATCAGGGATAACAGTTCATGGCCAGGCCTCGCCCGCAGACAGGGGTGATACCCGGCCGGGAATCAAGGGCGGCGCCCAATCAGTTGCAAGAACTCCTGGCGCGTCGTGGACGACTCGCGAAAGGCGCCGAGCATGACCGATGAGGTCATCACCGAGTTTTGCTTCTCTACGCCCCGCATCATCATGCACATGTGCTTTGCTTCGATAACCACGGCCACCCCGGCGGCATCGGTGATGTGCTGGATGGCGTCGGCAATTTGCCGGGTCAGGTTTTCCTGTATCTGCAGGCGGCGGGCGAACATGTCGACCACTCGTGCCACCTTCGACAGGCCCAGCACTCGCCCCGTAGGGAGGTAGGCCACATGGGCCTTGCCGATAAAGGGCAGCATGTGATGCTCGCACAGTGAATACAGCTCGATGTCGCGCACAATGACCATCTCATCGTTCTGTGATTCGAACAGGGCGCCGTTGATCACGTCCTCCAGGCGCGTCGTGTAGCCGTTGCACAGGTATTGCATCGCTTTGGCTGCGCGCTTGGGTGTGTCCAGCAATCCTTCTCGCTCAGGGTTCTCGCCGACGCCGACGAGAATTTCACGGTAGTGCTCGGCTAATGATGGGTTCACTTTGATTTTTCTCAGCCATACGGCCTTTCAGGAAAGGGACACCCCTGGCAACAGGGGAGTGCTGGTCACTCAAGGTTTTACGCGGGTTTGGTCAAAGCCCCTGTGGCCCGGGTTTGTCGCCGGGCGAATGACAGGGTGAAGCGTTCCAGGTCTGTTTTGTGTTCAAGGCCGTCTCCTCGACAGGTGCTGCTTTTGGCTCCGGCAACGCACAGCGGTTGTCACGACAGCGACGGCTTCCATCCGGATGAGGCAACCAGGCCAAATGGGGGCGTAAGCGGCAGAACAGCCAATACCCGACGGCCAGCAACGGGCGGATCGCGCGCCATGTCAGTGGCGTGGCCCAAATTCCCAGGCCGGCTGCTCGCCAGCTCCAGAGGGTGGCGTCCAGGCCTGTCATCCAGCGGCCATCGGCGAATTTGGCATGAAGGGAGGACTGCATTTGCTCGACAGTGAACCCCAGGGCCTTTGCGTCAAACGCTTCGTCACTGATGTCAACAAACAGCAGTCGGGCGTCAATGGCGCGCCGGCTCAGGAACCTGATTTCCCGAGCGCAGAGCGGGCATTCACCGTCAAAGTACAGTGTGAGTGGCCACGGCTGTTTATTATACATGTCGGCGCTTCTTGTATAGGTTTTGTATAAGATAGGCTGAAAAAAACCGACTGACAATGGTCGTCACTCTTCTCCGTGTCATTGGCTCCCGGTGTGGGCCGTATAAGCGACACACAACCTGTATAGCCAAGAGCGTCTAAGGTTCATCCCTGATGCGGTTTACCTGAATGCTGCTGGCTGAAGTTATGATACGAACGCGCCGGGATGCTGGCGTTTTCGCTGTGAACCTGTGGACAGGGCGCTACACAATCGTGCCCGGATAACCGTAAGTGAGAGGCCCGTCTTGAGCACCAACATCATCACGAAGGAAGGTCATGAGGCTTTGAAGCAGGAGCTTGATTTCCTTTGGCGAGAAAAGCGCCCCGACACGACGCGCAAGGTCACCTGGGCGGCATCGCTCGGCGACCGCAGTGAAAACGCGGATTATCAGTACAACAAAAAGCTGCTTCGGGAAATTGATCGGCGAGTCCGATACCTTCGCAAACGTCTCGAGGATGTACGGGTTGTCGAGTATTCACCCGAGCAGGAAGGAAAGGTGTTCTTCGGGGCTTGGGTCGAGATCGAAAACGAGGCCGGGGATATCAAGAAATTCAGGGTCGTGGGGTATGACGAGATCTACGGTCGCAACGATTACATCTCGATAGATTCCCCCATGGCCCGTGCGTTGTTGAAGAAAGAGGTGGGGGACGAGGCCGTTGTGCAGACCCCCAGTGGGGAAGTGCTGTGGTGGATCAATGAGATTTCATACCGAAAACAGGATGAAACACTCGGATAACGGCATCTTCATGGAGGGGAGGAGGGTTGATGGATCAACCCTCGCGCAGGACTGTCAGGGGGCTGGCGTTCAAGGCGCGACGAGTGCCGAACACGCCGGCGCCGCCGATCAGCACGGCTCCGATCATTGGCAGCAGCAACAGCCATGGGTGCGGATGCCAAGGCAGGTCAAAGGCGAACCGGTAGAGCACCAGACTCACGACTTCCGACCCCAGCGCGGCCAGTAATCCGCTGACGGCGCCCAGCAAACCAAATTCGATCCGCCGCGCCTTGACCAGCAACTGGCGTTCCGCTCCCAGCGCCCGCAGCAGCGCGCCCTGACGAATGCGTTCATCCAGCGTCGCCTGCAGGCCGGAAAACAACACCGCCATGCCAGCCGCCAGCACGAACAACAACACGTATTCCACCGCCAGCGTGACTTGGGCGAGGATGCTGCGCAGTTGCTCCAGCAACGCTTCGACCTGCAGGATGGTCACCGCCGGAAAGCTGCGGGACAGATCGACAATCTGCTGATCGTGGCCCGCTGACAGATAGAAGCTGGTCAGATAGGTCGCCGGCAGATCCTTGAGGGTGCCGGGCTGGAAGATCATGAAGAAATTCGGCTGGAAGTTGTCCCAGTTGATTTCCCGCAGGCTGGTGACCTTCGCCTCGCGGTTGACCCCGCCGACGCTGAACACCATGTGGTCGCCGAGCTTGAGCTTCAGGCTTTCGGCGACCTTGCCTTCCACCGATACGCCAGGCACCTCGTCCGGAATCTGGTCTTGCCACCAGTTGCCCGCGGTGAGCTTGTTGCCTGCCGGCAGGTCCGCCGACCAGGTCAGGCTCAGGTCACGCTGGATCGCCCGATCACCGGCCGAATCCTTGCTGACGATTTGCTGCACCGGTTCACCGTTGATGCTGATCAGCCGACCCGGCACGACCGGGTAGAGCGGGGCCGATTGCGCCGACAGCGAGATCAGGCGATCGGTAAAGGCCTGTTTCTCCGCGGGCAGGATGTTCAGCGCGAAATAGTTCGGCGCATTTTTGGGTAACTGGTTTTGCCAGGTGTCCAGCAATTCGCCGCGAAGCAGCGCAATCAACGCCATCGACAGCAGGATCAAGCCGAACGCCAGGGACTGGCCTGCGGCCGCCAGCGGGTGACGCAACAATTGGCCCAGACCGAGGCGCCACGGCAGGGAGGCTCGGGCGAGCATGCGTCGCAGGCTTTTCAGCAGCAGTAACAGCAGGCCACCCAACACCAGCGCGGCAATCATGCCGCCGCCCAGCAGGGCAAACGTCAGCAGCAGATCCAGGCTCAGGCGCCACATGATCAGACCCAATGCGGCCAACGCCGCGCCGTAAACCATCCAGGTGCTGGATGGAATGGGCAGCATGTCGCGACGCAACACCCGCAACGGTGGCACCCGCCCCAGCGCCGCCAATGGCGGCAAGGCAAACCCGGCCAATGCCACCAGCCCGGTACCGATTCCGGCAAAGGCCGGGAACAGGCCGCCCGGTGGCACGTCGCTGGGCAACAAGTCATGCAGCAAGGCAAATAACCCCAGTTGCGCCAGCCAGCCGATCGCGGCGCCGCTGATGCTCGCGAGCAATCCGAGTACGGTCAATTGCAAACTGAACAGCACCATGGTTTCGCGCCGGGACAGGCCCAGGCAGCGCAGCAGCGCGCTGGCATCGAAGCGGCGGGTGGCGAAGCGTGTCGCCGACAATGCCACCGCCACTCCGGCGAGCAAGACCGCCACCAGACTGGCCATGTTCAGATAACGTTCGGCCTTGCCGAGCGCACCGCCGATCTGCCGGTTGCCATCGCGGGCATCCTGGATGCGCTGGTTGGCTGCCAGGCCAGGCTTGATCAGTTGGCGATAGGTTTCCAGTGCCCGGGCATTGCCACGCCAGAGCTCGCGATAACTGACCCGACTGCCGGGCTGCACCACGCCGGTTGCCGCAAGGTCGTCGAGATTGATCAGCACCCGTGGCGTCAGGCTGTAGAAGTTGCCGGCACGGTCGGGTTCATAGGTCAGTACCCGCGCCAGGGTCAGGGGTTTCATGCCGACATCGATGCTGTCGCCGATCTTCAGGTTCAACGCGGTCAGCAATCGTGATTCGACCCAGGCTTCGCCGGGTTTCGGCCCGCCTCCGGACGTTTCCGGGGCGAATGGGGCAGGGGCGCTTTTCAGTTCGCCGCGCAATGGGTAGACACTATCCGCCGCCTTGATACTCGACAACTGAATACCATTGTCGGTGGCGATGACGCTGGAAAACTCCACCACTTGCGCATGTTCGAGGCCCAGATCGGTGCCGCTTCTTATCTGCTCCGGGCGCGCCGGTGAGCTGCCTTCGAGCAGCAGGTCGGCGCCGAGAAACTCGGTGGCGCGCAACATCATGGCGCCGTTCAGGCGGGCGCCAAAATAACCGATGGCAGTGCTCGCGGCCACGGCCACCACCAAGGCGAAAAACAATACGCGCAATTCGCCGGCGCGGGCATCGCGCATTAATTGGCGAATGGCGAGGCTGAACAGGCGCACAAACGGCAAGCGTGCCATCAAGGCTCCAGGGGGGCGACCAGCAGGCCGGCTTCGAGGCGGATCAGGCGCCGGCAACGGTGTGCCAGGCGTTCGTCGTGGGTCACCAGCACCAGGGTCGTGCCGCGTTCCTTGTTGAGTTCGAACAGCAAGTCGCTGATGCGCTCGCCAGTGTGGCTGTCGAGGTTGCCGGTCGGTTCATCGGCAAACAGCACGTCTGGTTCGGCGGCAAACGCACGGGCAATCGCCACGCGCTGCTGTTCGCCGCCGGAGAGCTGGCGTGGCGAGTGGGTCAGGCGCTGGCCAAGGCCCACGCGCTCGAGCAATTCGGTGGCGCGTTCGCGGGCATCTTTGCGGCCGTCGAGTTCCAGCGGCAACATGACGTTTTCCAGGGCATTGAGGCTGTCGAGCAACTGAAATGACTGGAAGACGAAACCCACGTGCTCGGCACGAATGCGGGCGCGCTGGTCTTCGTCGAGGTGGCTCAGGCTTTGCCCGGCGAGGGTGACTTCACCACTGCTCGGCAGGTCGAGTCCGGCGAGCAGGCCGAGGAGGGTGGATTTGCCGGAGCCGGAGGCACCGACGATGGCCAGGCTGTCACCCTTGTTCAGTTCCAGGCTGAGTTCGTGCAGGATAGTCAGTTCACCTTCCGCGCTGGGTACCACTTTGCTGAGGTTCTTCGCGGTGAGAATGCTTGCGCCCATGGAGAATCCGATGCGTGTGTGGTTTTTGAGTGCTGGCCTGGCCTTGATGTGCATGGCCCAGAACGCAGCGGCGGGTACAGTCCTGATCGTTGGCGATAGTATCAGCGCCGGTTTCGGCCTGGATACCCGGGTGGGGTGGGTGTCGCTGCTTGAACAGCGGCTCAAGCGCGAAGGTTTTGACGACACGGTGTTCAATGCGTCCATCAGTGGCGACACCAGTGCCGGAGGCCAGGCACGCCTGCCAGCGCTGCTTGCAGAGCATAAGCCGGAGTTGGTGATCCTCGAACTTGGGGGTAACGATGGTCTGCGCGGAATGCCGCCTACTCAATTGCAACAAAATCTTGCCTCAATGATCGACAGCTCCCGTGCCAGCGGTGCCAAGGTGCTGTTGCTCGGCATGCAGCTGCCGCCCAATTATGGCAAGCGCTACACCGATGCCTTCGCCGAGGTCTACAGCAATCTGGCCACCGAGAAAAACATCCCGCTGGTACCGTTTTTCCTCGACGGCGTGGGCGGTCATCCGGACTTGATGCAGGCCGACGGTATACACCCGGCGGCCGGGGCCCAGGACAAGTTGCTGGAGAATGTCTGGCCTACCCTAAAACCGCTGTTATGACTCTTTTCTAGGCGCGGGCTTTCGGCTAAGGTGGCGCCCCCGATTTGGAGCCCCCGATGCCGCGTCCCGCCTGGTCACTTTTTGCCTATCAACTGATCGAGCCTGACGAACAGCTGGATCTGTTCGCCTGCCAGGAAGTGCGGGTGCATCTGGTGGCGCGTCAGCTGGAGTTGGGCGGCTCGGCGGACCGTACCTTGTGCGGCAGCCTGTTGCCGGCGCAGCCACGCTGGTCGAGTGTCGATCGCCGGGTGTTTCAGGACCAGCGCCTGTGCTCCTTGTGTCGAGCGATTCTCGAGTCGCAAAAGCGCGGCACTTCGCCGATCTGGCCAGAGTTGCGGTTCGAGCTGTAAATCATTAACGATAGCAAGCTATCGGCCAACTCCCCGAAATAACGGGCGTCGGTGTACAATCGCGTCCTTATACCCTCTGTTGATCATGCGAAGGATTTTCCGGATGTTGCCGCGCTTTCCTGCCGTCACCCGCTGCCTGACACTTGCCGCCCTCTGTGTGGCGGGTCCTGTTGCAGCATTGGAGCTGCCACTACCACCGCCCGGTGAAGATATCGTCGGCCAGGTGCAAGTCATCAAGGCCAAGTACGAAGACACCTTCGCCGACCTTGGTACCACCTACGACCTGGGCTACACGGAAATGGTCGCGGCCAACCCGGGCGTCGACGCCTGGCTGCCGGGTGCCGGTACCGAAGTCATCCTGCCGACCCGTTTCATCCTGCCGCCGGGTCCGCGTGAAGGCATTGTGATCAACCTGGCCGAATACCGCCTCTACTACTACCCGAAAGGCAAGAACGTGGTGTACACCTTCCCGCTGGGTATCGGGCGTGAGGGCTGGGGCTCACCCATCGCCCACACCACCATCACCGCGAAAACGCCTAACCCGACCTGGACGCCTCCAGCGTCGATCAAGGCTGAGCACGCCGCCGATGGTGATCCGTTGCCGAACGTGGTGCCGGCGGGCCCGGATAACCCGCTGGGGCCGTTCAAATTCAGCCTGGGCACTCCGGGCTACCTGATTCACGGCTCGAACAAGAAGTTCGGCATCGGCATGCGCACCAGCCACGGCTGCTTCCGCATGTTCAACAACAACGTGCTGGAAATGGCGAGCATGGTGCCGGTCGGTACGTCGGTGCGGATTATCAATGACCCGTACAAGTTCGGCGTCAGTGGCGGCAAGGTGTACCTCGAAGCGCACACCCCGCTGGATGACAATGGCAACCCTTCGGTGGTCGACAAGCACACGGCGGTCATCAACGCGATGCTCAAGCGTGAAGACATTACCAACAATCTGCGCATGAACTGGGATGTGGTGCGTGACGTCGTTGCCGCTGAAGACGGCCTGCCGGTGGAAATCGCCGTGCCGAGCACTTCCGCGCCGATGGTCACAAGCGCTCCGCTCGACCCGATGCAATAAGCCTGGAAAAGGACCCGCCGACGCAGGCCGCGTCGGCGGGTTTTTTATTGCTTGCGACAAACGCCGGGCAATAAAAAAGCCGACCCAAAAATGGGTCGGCTTGATAATAATCCCGAAGGATTATTACTTGCGGCTAGCTTTGTCCAGCATGCGCAGAGCACGCTCGTTAGCTTCGTCAGCAGTCTGTTGTGCTTTTTGAGCAGCAGCCAGAGCTTCATCAGCTTTACGGTAAGCTTCGTCTGCACGAGCTTGGGAGCGAGCTGCTGCGTCTTCAGTAGCAGTCAGACGTGCTTCGGTTTCTTTCGATGCGCTGCTGCAACCGGTAGCCAGAACTGCGGCCAAGGCCAGAGCAGAGAATTTCAGAACGTTGTTCATCGTGTTCCCCTTCAAGGACTTTCCATTAAATTAGCTATCTCCTCACAGTGAGGAATTAGCCGGCGTACATACTACCCATTACTAGTCGTAAGTAAACTGACGTAAAGCAAGAAGCCAAAAAAATTGTAGGCGTTGATTCTTTTTCGAGCAACTTTTAACTGCTCTGTTTAAAAAATATACAGCTGCAATGCCCGAGCTGAGCGATCCAATGAGGAAAAGCTTACCGCTCTCGTAGCACTTTTCCTCTGTCTTGGCTGAAGAGTGTCTAGATGGATTCGTCTACACTTTTGTTCGGATCTTGGGTGGCGTCTCTCATATCTTTCTCTATCTTCAGGTGACTTTAACAAAGGGCGTTCGTCTTAAGTCTCAACATCCGGCAATGTTCAGGCTATCGACCTTGGGGCGATCTTCGGTCGAGCCAGCCCTGCGTCACCCGGAGCGGCACCCGCCAACCAGCATGATGACGAGTGCACCTTGAGCATTTTTGCCAATGGTGCCTACTATTTGTACGTGCTCGGTTGCGCGAGATCGGTGTAGCTCTTCTCGGTGTCCATTCAGGCACGGGGTGGCGTAGATGTTTCTTCGCCGGAAAAACATCGGTAAGGTAGGGGTCGAAATCCAAGACCCGCGAGGAGTAGTGATGAGCGAGGCGTTGTCCATCCACCATGACCAGGCTGGTCATCAGTTCGAGACCAATGTGGACGGTCATCGTGCCTACCTGACCTATATGGATCTGGGGAAACAGACCCTGGATATCTATCGCACCTTTGTGCCCAACGCATTGCGTGGTCGTGGCATTGCGGCGGCGTTGACCGAACAGGCGCTGCAGTACGCCGAGGAAATGGGCTACACCGTCATTCCATCGTGCTCCTACGTCGAGCGCTACATGGAGCGTCACCAGCGGCATGCCGCCAAGCTGAGCCAGTAAGCTTGAAAAAAACGAACGCATAAAAAAACGCCGGGTTCAGCCCGGCGTTTTTTTGTCTGCAGCCAATGGCGCGATCAGGAGCGATCGCGTTTAGGCAGCACATCCTTGAGCTTGGCGTGCATGCTGCGCAAGGTCGTTTCGGTGGCCGACCAGTCGATGCAGGCATCGGTGATCGACACGCCATATTTCAGGTCGGCGAGGTCTTTAGGAATGGCCTGGCAACCCCAGTTCAGATGGCTTTCGACCATCAGACCAATGATCGACTTGTTGCCTTCGAGGATCTGGTTGGCGACGTTTTCCATCACCAGCGGTTGCAGGGCCGGGTCCTTGTTGGAGTTGGCGTGGCTGCAATCGACCATGATGTTTGGCTTGATCTTCGCTTTGTCCAGCGCCTGTTCGCAGAGGGCGACGCTGACCGAATCGTAGTTCGGCTTGCCGTTGCCACCGCGCAGGACCACGTGACCGTAGGCATTGCCCTTGGTGGTCACGATCGACACGCCACCTTCCTGGTTGATACCCAGGAAACGGTGCGGGCTGGAAACCGATTGCAAGGCGTTGATCGCCACGGTCAGGCCGCCATCGGTGCCGTTCTTGAAGCCGACGGCCGAGGACAGGCCGGAGGCCATTTCGCGGTGAGTCTGGGATTCTGTGGTGCGCGCGCCGATGGCCGACCAACTGATCAGGTCCTGCAAGTATTGCGGGGAGATCGGGTCGAGGGCTTCGGTGGCGGTAGGCAGGCCCATTTCGGCCAGGTCCAGCAGCAGTTGGCGACCAATGTGCAGACCGTCCTGGATCTTGAACGAGTCATCCAGGTACGGGTCGTTGATCAGGCCTTTCCAGCCGACGGTGGTGCGTGGCTTCTCGAAGTACACGCGCATGACCAGATACAGGGTATCGGACACTTCCGCGGCAAGTGCCTTGAGGCGCTCGGCGTATTCGTGCGCTGCCTTGATGTCGTGGATCGAGCAAGGCCCGATGACCACGAACAGGCGATGGTCGGTGCCATCAAGAATGTTGCGAATGACTTCGCGGCCCTTGGTGACGGTGCGCAGGGCGGCGTCGCTCAGGGGGATATCGCGCTTGAGCTGATCGGGGGTGATCAGAGTCTCGTTGGAGGCGACGTTTAGGTCGTTGATCGGTAAATCAGCCATCGTTTACTCGTCAGGTCACGGGTGCCGGCCGCCAGCGAACCCGCGCGGCGGAGCACAGCAAATTAAGCGCGTCGGGGAGCGGAACCTTAGCGCGTTACACCGTGGCTCGACAATGGGCAGGGGGCGGTTTAATCGAGCATTGATTGCGCAAATGCTCTGTGAACCGTGTCATCGGAGAACTCGTCGGCATGCTCCTGAACCCACTCGAGGGCCAGCGCCTGAACTTCCTGCAGGTCGCTGTGTGCGTCGTGCTGGCGGCAGAAGCGCTCGATCTGGCATACCTGCTCGCCCATCCGGGCGCTGAACAACGTCTGCTCGTCCACGAAGGCAATACCCACCAGATAGCCATGTTTGCGTCGCAGGCACCAGGCCACGTAGCCTGGAATCCGCATGTCGGGGTTCAGGGTCGGCATGCGCACTTCCAGCGCCGTACCATGGCGCCAGGCGCGATGATAATTGCAAGCCATGCCCCCGAGGCTGGTAGTGTGCAATTGTTGCCGTGAAATACACTCAGGTGTCAGCAACGTTAATTCGACGGGCACTTCATCAGGATGAGGAATGAATCGTCCCATGAACACGGACTCCATGTGTCGGCCATCTGACAGCGTTTCCCCCAGTATAGTGGTCGAATTGGAACTGACCGATTTCGACGCCGACCAACGGCTGCTGACGATGAGCGGTGTATCGCTGGTCATTTTCACCAGCGTGGGCTGTTCCAGTTGTCGTTTTGCCCGTGAGCGATTGCCCTCTCTCGATCTGGCCGTCGATCGCCTGTGCTGGATCGACGCCGGAAACAATGGCGGGGTGGTCGAGCGTTATCAGGTCTTTCATTTGCCGGCGCTGTTTGTCGTGCGCGACGGTGAGTTTTTTGGAGCATTGAATTCGCGCCTGACAGACAACGAGCTCAATCGAGCGGTGCGCAAGGCATTGAGCCGAACAGCAGAGGAGTTGCCATGATGGGGGCGGTTGCTAAGCCGACAATCGGCATTATCGGGACCGGTGCAATCGGCGGGTTCTACGGGGTGATGCTGGCGCGTGCCGGTTTCGATGTGCATTTCCTGCTGCGCAGCGAGTTTTCCACAGTGGCCGAGCGCGGGCTGCACGTAGACAGTGCGCCCTACGGTGCCATGACGTTGAGTCCGGTGCAGGCCTATTCGACGGCCGAAGACATGCCGCCGTGCGACTGGCTGCTGGTCGGGACGAAAACCACCAGCAATGCGGACCTGGCACCCGCCATTCTTCAAGCCGCGGCACCGAATGCCAAAGTATTGCTGCTGCAAAATGGCCTGGACGTCGAAGACAGCCTGCGTGAACGGCTTCCCGATTCGCTGCATGTACTCGGTGGCCTCTGTTACATCTGCGTTCATCGCGAAGGCCCCGGCGTCATTACCCATCAGGCGCTCGGCGCGGTGCATGTCGGCTTCCACAGCGGTCCTGCGGCCGATGCGACGGCGCGTGCGGCGATTGTCGAGGAAGGTGTCGGACTGTTCCGTGCCGCCGGTATCGATTCCCAGGCGATGGCGAATCTGCATCAGGCGCGCTGGCAAAAACTGGTCTGGAATGTTCCCTATAACGGTTTGTCGGTTTTACTGGGGGCGAGCACTACGCCGTTGATGGCCGATGCCGACAGCCGCGAGTTGATCAGGGCACTGATGGCCGAAGTGGTCCTGGGCGCCACCGCTTGCGGTCACGATATTCCGGCGGGCTATGCCGAACATTTGTTCATGGTCACCGAGAGAATGCCCGATTACTGGCCCAGCATGTATCACGACTTCCTGCACAAGCGCCCGCTGGAGCTGGCGGCCATTTACACCCGTCCACTGGCGGCGGCCAAAGCGGCGGGGTGTGAGCTGCCGCGCATCGAGGCGTTGTATCGCAGTCTGAGTTTTATCGATCGACGCAACACCTGAGTCGACCAACCAATGGGGGAAGGGCATGCCGAAGGCAATTGACGACAAGCTGGTGCTGGCGATTTCCTCGCGAGCGTTGTTCGACCTGAGTGAAAGCCACAAGGTCTACCTGTCGAGTGGCGTCGAAGCTTACCGGCAGTATCAGATCGAACATGAGGACGAGATCCTCGAACCCGGCGATGCCTTCCCGCTGGTGCAAAAACTCCTCAATCTCAATGCCAGCCTCGGCCGTGCCCGGGTCGAGGTGATCCTGGTGTCGCGCAACAGTGCCGACACCGGCCTGCGGGTGTTCAACTCGATCCATCACTATGGACTGGCGATTTCCCGCGCAGCGTTTGTCGGCGGTCGTAGTCCCTATCCGTACCTCAAGGCGTTTGGTTGCGATTTGTTTTTGTCGACCCATGCCGAGGACGTGCGCAATGCGCTGGACGCCGGCTTTGCCGCGGCGACCATTCTGTCGGGAGGCGCCAGCCGTGCGGCCAGTGATGAATTGCGCATCGCCTTTGACGGTGATGCGGTGCTGTTTTCCGACGAGTCGGAGCGCGTCTATCAGGCCGCTGGTCTGGAAGCGTTCCAGGCCAGCGAACGCGAGGCGGCCCGCGAGCCGTTGCGCGGTGGGCCGTTCAAAGGCTTCCTCGCCGCCCTCAATCTGTTGCAGCGCGAGTTCCCGGACGATGCCTGTCCTATCCGCACGGCCCTGGTGACGGCGCGGTCGGCGCCGGCCCATGAGCGGGTGATCCGCACCTTGCGCGAATGGGACATTCGCCTGGACGAATCGCTGTTTCTCGGCGGCCTGACCAAATCGGCCTTTCTCGAGGCCTTCGCCGCCGACGTGTTTTTCGACGATCAGGCCGGTCATTGCGAACTGGCCCGCGAAGTCGTCGCCACCGGTCATGTCCCCCATGGCATAAGCAACGAACAAAAGGTTTAAGCCCGCCGATCAACGTGTTGCGCGGGGCGTCGTACTCGCCAAGGCACTGCTAAGCTGATTCAAGTCTGCGCCATGTTGGCACTCGAGGAGGTCATATGATTCATTCGATGCTGTATGCCACTGACCTCGGCCTGTACGCACCGCTAGTGATGCAGCATGCCTTGGCATTGGCACGGACCTTCAATGCCGATCTCTACGTGGTGCACGCGGTTGAACCCATGGGGCTGTTCGCTGAGTCGGTGCTTCAGAGTTACCTTGATGAGCAAGCGTTGAACGAATTTCACAGTCAGGGCCTGAACACGGTCATTGCCAATATCGAGCAGCGGGTGCTCGACAGTTTTCGTGAAGAATTGGGGGGGGAGGGCGCACAGGATCTGGAGCTGATTCGTGCTGTGCGGGTGCTGCAGGGTGATCCGTCGCAGGTGATTCTCGACCAGGCGCAGAAACTCTCGGTGGATTTGTTGATCCTGGGTAGCCACAGCCATGGGGCTGGCGCGGAAACGCCGCTGGGTCGGACCGCGGCGCGCGTCCTGCAACTGTCCCGCGTACCGGTCTATCTGGTGCCGCTGGTGGAGCGCCGTCGCCAAGGGGATCGCTAGAGCACCAATAGTGCCAGTTTGATAAAAAGTTCTAGATTTATTCTTCAAACCATTAATATAGTTATATAACGTCGCTGATGCCCGTGGCGTCTATCTGCTTTGAGGGATTCATATGAAGCTTCAACAATTGCGCTACATCTGGGAAGTGGCGCACCACGACCTCAACGTTTCCGCTACCGCCCAAAGCCTGTACACCTCGCAACCGGGCATCAGTAAACAGATCCGACTGCTGGAAGACGAATTGGGCGTCGAGGTCTTCGCCCGCAGCGGCAAGCACCTGACCCGCGTGACCCCGGCTGGCGAGCGCATCATTACCACGGCTGGCGAGATTCTGCGCAAGGTCGAAAGCATCAAGCAGATCGCCCAGGAATTCTCCAACGAGAAGAAAGGCACCCTGTCGATCGCCACCACCCACACCCAGGCGCGTTATGCATTGCCGCCGGTGATCAGCAATTTCATCAAGCAATACCCGGACGTGGCCCTGCACATGCACCAGGGTTCGCCGATGCAGATCGCCGAAATGGCCGCTGACGGCACCGTGGATTTCGCCATTGCCACCGAAGCGCTGGAGCTGTTTGGCGATCTGGTAATGATGCCGTGCTATCGCTGGAACCGCTGCGTGGTCGTGCCTCAGGGACACCCGCTTACCAAGCTGTCGAAGCTGACCCTCGAAGCCCTGGCCGAATACCCGATCGTGACTTACGTGTTTGGTTTCACCGGCCGTTCGAAGCTCGACGAAGCCTTCAGCCATCGTGGCCTGACGCCGAAAGTGGTGTTCACCGCAGCCGACGCCGACGTGATCAAGACCTATGTTCGCCTTGGACTGGGCGTGGGCATCGTGGCGAAAATGGCAGTCGATACCAAACTCGACAACGACCTGGTGGTCCTCGACGCCAGCGAGCTATTCGAATCCAGCATCACCAAGATCGGGTTCCGTCGCGGCACTTTCCTGCGTGGCTTCATGTGCGACTTCATCGAGAAGTTCGCTCCGCACCTGACTCGCGAAGTCATGGCCAAGGCCATCCAGTGCCACAACAAGCAGGAGCTGGAAGAGCTGTTCGACGGCGTCGAACTGCCGGTCCATTGATCAGTGGGCGCCGCTAGACCACTTCGGTGACAGCAAACTGTTGCCGAGTACCCGCCACCAGAATCTCCACTTCATCGCCCTTGAACTTGCCCAGCAGGCTTTTGCCCAGCGGCGAGCGCGGGGTGATGACCGTGATCAGTTGCCCCACCAGGTCGACCTTCAAGCCTGCCGCATCAGGTGCCAGAAACAGCCATTGCTCGCGACCCTTTTCGTCTTCAAGGCCGAGCAGTGCGCCGACCTCGATCCCGCGCTGCTCATCATAAGAACGCAGTATCAGGTTCTGGCAAAGTGCCAGTGACTGCCTGATCTCCTCGACCCGTTTGGCCTGGCCGGCAGCCAGATAGGACGCCTCCAGTCCCAGTGTGTCGTACTTGTTCTCGGCGATGTTTTCTTCATGGGTCGCGGTTTCGTATGCGGTCTGCGCGGCGCGTTCCGCGATGTCGAGATCAACGCGCAACTTGTCGAGAATCAGTTGGTGGACAGTTTGTTTGTTCATGGTCAATCGCAGAATTGCAAAACGTTGGCGCGACTTTTTTCGCTCGGTGCGGTGTGGTCCTGTTGCAGCCAGAACTGGCACTTGGGATTCGACAGATTGCGACTGCTGCTGCGAGCCTGATCAAGCCGTTGTGCTTGCTCGTTCTTGCGTAGGTTCTCTTCGTATTGCTCGAACAGCGGGCTCTGTGGAGGAATATCCGGTACCGGTTGTGCCGCAGCAGGCGGGTTTGTCAGTTGCTGCACGGCCTGGGCCACGGGCGCCAATTGCTCGCTGAACAAAAAGCGAGAAGCGAGCCAGCAGGTCAGCGCAATGGCAATGAACCCCAGCCACAAACCGAGGGCGATGCTGCCGCTCAATTGCAAGGTGTTGAGCTGGATCGGCAATGGGCGGCGCGGGTTGGGACGGTAGGGCATGGCTGCCTCCTGGCGGTGGTCGCGGGCGAGTGGCGATTGTCGCACGAAGATTAATCGCCGTCGGCCCTTCTGCGCGGGGTAATTTATGCGGACAATCGGTGCTTTTTCCAACGGGAGCCTGGAATGCCTGAAATGAAAACCCGCTGGGATATTTTTTGTACCGTCGTCGACAACTTCGGCGACATCGGCGTGACCTGGCGTCTGGCCCGGCAACTGGTTGCCGAGCATTCGCAGGCGGTGCGGTTGTGGGTCGATGATCTGCGCGCCTTCGAGCGCCTCTGCCCGGACATCGACATCCACGCGTTGCAGCAATGGCAGCAAGGTGTTGAGGTGCGGCAGTGGATGGCCGACTGGCAGCCCACTGAAGCCGCCGATGTGGTGATCGCCGCGTTCGCCTGCCAGTTGCCGGGTGCTTACATGGAGGCGATGGTCGAACGGGAAAAAACGCCGCTGTGGATGAACCTCGACTATTTGAGCGCCGAGGACTGGATCGTCGGCTGTCATGGCTTGCCGTCGGTGAAGTACAAGCAGGTGCAGAAGTTCTTTTTCTTCCCCGGGTTCCACAAGGGCACCGGTGGCTTGCTGCGTGAAAGCGATCTTCTTGAACGGCGTGAGCAATTTCAACAGAGCCCGGCAGCGCAGCGACTTTTCCTTCAAGGGCTGGGGATCGATCGCGCACCTGGCGCGCAACTGATCTCGCTGTTCGCCTACGAAAATACCGGCCTGGCCAGTTGGCTCGACGCGATGGCTGGCGACGTGACGCCCACGCATCTGTTGGTGCCGGAAGGGCGGATTCTCGGCGATGTTGAGCGTTGGCTCGGTGTGCAAGGGCTGGCGGCGGGTGCCGTGCATGTGCGCGACGCCTTGACCGTGCAAGTGCTGCCGTTCGTCCGACAGGACCAATACGACCCGTTGCTGTGGAGCTGCGATTTCAATGCCGTGCGCGGTGAGGACTCGTTTGTCCGCGCGCAGTGGGCGGGTCGACCGATGCTCTGGCACATCTATCAGCAGGACGAAGATATCCATCTGGACAAGCTGGAAGCCTTCCTCAGGCTCTATGTGAAGGGCCTTTCCGGGCCGGCTGGCGAGGCGATCAGCGGTCTCTGGCGGGCGTGGAATGCCGGTGAAAGAATGACCGACCACTGGCAATCGACCCGCAAACACTGGCCAGAGCTGGAAAAGCACGCCCAGGCGTGGTGTCTGGAACAAGCCTTGCAGGCTGATCTTGCCACGGCGCTGGTACAGTTTTATGTAAATTGGATATGATACGCGGCCTAGATTTTTGTAAATCCCATCCAAATTCGGATATTCGCAATGAAAACTGGTAAAGAACTCAAACCCGGTACCGTGATCCGTATCGACAACGATCCTTGGCTGGTTCAGAAAGCTGAATTCACCAAGTCGGGTCGTAACAGCGCGATCATGAAGACCAAGCTGAAAAACCTGCTGACCGGTTACAAGACCGAGACCGTTTACAGCGCCGACGACAAACTGGACGACGTGATCCTCGACCGCAAAGAAGCGACCCTGTCCTTCATCAGCGGCGACTCCTACACGTTCATGGACACCACCGACTACACCATGTACGAGCTGAACGCTGAAGACATCGAAAGCGTACTGCCGTTCATCGAAGAAGGCATGACCGACGTTTGCGAAGCCGTGTTCTTCGAAGGCCGTCTGGTTTCCGTAGAGCTGCCGACCACCATCGTGCGTCAGGTTGACTACACCGAAGGTTCCGCTCGCGGTGACACTTCCGGCAAGGTGATGAAGCCTGCCAAACTGAAGAACGGTACCGAGCTGTCGGTTGCTGACTTCATCGAAATCGGCGACATGATCGAGATCGATACCCGCGAAGGCGGTTCCTACAAAGGCCGTGCCAAATAAGCACAGCTTCAGGAATGAAAAAGCCCGACCATTGAGTCGGGCTTTTTTGTGTGTGCAGTTTGAGGCTCAATTTTTTATTTCAGGTGCTCTTTGAGTTCTTGCGAAGCCTGCAGCATCGCCGAACGCACCGCTGGCACCTGACTGACCACGTTAAGCAAACCGTAGTCGTGGATCATGCCGTTGTAGCGAACCGAGGTCACCGGCACGCCGGCTTCGTCGAGTTTACGTGCATAGGCTTCGCCTTCATCGCGCAGGACATCGGCGCTGGCGGTCTGCACCAGGGCCGGTGGCAGGCCCTTGAGTTGCGCGGTAGTGGCCCGCAGCGGCGAGGCGTAGATCTCGTTACGTTGATTGGCGTCGGTGGTGTAGTTGTCCCAGAACCACTTCATCATGTTTTTGCTGAGGAAGTGCCCCTCGGCGAACTGGTTGTACGAACCCGTCTCGAAGTTGGCGTCGGTCACCGGCCACAGCAGCACCTGGAACCTGATCGCCGGTGTGCCCTTGTCTTTGGCCATCAGTGCAACCACGGCCGCCATGTTGCCGCCGACGCTATTGCCGGCCACGGCCAGGCGTTTGCCGTCGACATGGATCTCTTTGCCGTGCTCGGCCACCCACTGGGTTGCGGCGTAGGCCTGGTTGATCGCCACCGGGTAGTGCGCTTCCGGCGACGGTGTGTAGTTGACGAAAACCGCCGCTGCGCCCGAACCGACAACCAGGTCACGCACCAGTCGTTCGTGGGTCGGGAAGTCGCCCAGTACCCAGCCACCACCGTGGAAGAACATGAACACCGGCAGCTCACCCTTGACCCCGGCCGGCCGGACAATGGTCAGGTTCAGCGGCTGGCCGTCGACCTGAATCGTCTTCTGGCTGACATCGGCTTTTGGCAGCGTCAGCTTCACCCCGGCCTGCGCACCCACCAATACGGCGCGCGCTTGGGCAGGTGTCATTTGCTCCATCGGTTTGCCGGTGCCGGCATTGAGCACATCGAGGAATGCCTGGGTGTTGTGTTCGACGTCGCCGGCAAATGCACTCTGGATGGACAGGGCGAGAAGGGTACCGGTCAAGACTTTGCTGAAAGTGTTCATGTTCATTTCCTGTTCGGGCCTGGGCAATCAGCGGTTAGACGGTGACGTGCAGACGCACATCGACGTTGCCGCGGGTGGCGTTGGAGTACGGGCAGACCTGGTGGGCCGCGTCGACCAGGGATTGCGCGTCGGCTTGTTCAAGGCCCGGCAGGCTGATATGCAAGTCGATGTCCAGACCGAAGCCGCCAGGGATCTGACCGATACCGACGTGGGCGGTGATCGATGCGTCGTTCGGGATGCTGCGTTTGGTCTGGCTGGCGACGAATTTCAGAGCGCCGATGAAGCAGGCGGAGTAGCCGGCTGCGAACAATTGCTCAGGGTTAGTTGCTGCGCCGCCCGCACCGCCGAGTTCTTTCGGGGTGGCGAGTTTGACGTCGAGGATGTTGTCACTGGAAACCGCACGACCATCACGGCCACCAGTGGAAGTTGCGATTGCGGTGTAGAGAGTTTGCATGGTGAAAGCCTCGTCCAGGTTTGTTTTTATGCGCTAAATGTTTGCGCGCTAAGTAAGTGCGAAATGAATGTATCGCGCTAATAGTTAGTGCGCAAGATAAATCTTTAAGAAAAATCTATCCAGAGATCGCGTCGATGCGACCGAATTGGCTGGAAGGCTTGATTTAGAGACGCGAGAGGGGGAAAGGCGGGTCGCAAAAAAAATTTATGTGGCCGGGATTTCAAATACGCAGGCGATTCTTGTGGGAGCGCGGCCTGCCCGCGATAGCGCCCTGTCAGTCGACATCAATGGCGCTGACATACCGCAATCGCGGGCAAGCCCGGCTCCCACAGGATTCAGGTTTCCACAAACGGGTGATGCGAATTCAAATCAGGCTTTCCTGCAGGTGACGACGCAGCGCTTGCAGCTCCGCTTGCAGTGTCTGCAGTCGCTCCAGCGTCATGCCGCTCGCGCCGAGGATGCATTGGGGGATGTCACGGGCTTTGTCGCGCAAGGCGCGGCCCTTGGCGGTGAGTTCGACGATCACCACGCGCTCATCTTCACGGCTGCGGGTGCGACTGAGCAGACCTTCGGTCTCCAGGCGTTTGAGCAGCGGCGTGAGAGAGCCAGGATCGGTCAGCAAGCGTGCGCTGATTTCGCCTACGGTCAAACCGTCCTGTTCCCACAGCACCAACATCGCCAGGTACTGCGGGTAGGTCAGGCCCAACGCCTGCAACAGAGGCTTGTAGACCTTGGTCATCATCAGCGAAGTGGAGTGAAGGGCGAAGCAGGCCTGATTGTCCAGCAGCAGGTCGTCGCAGGTATCCGGGGTGTCGCGCTCGGTGGTCATGTCAAAGCCTTGATCAGTGATCTTCAGAATCTAGCGGGCGAATCTTTAATGCGCTACACAATTCTCGACTAGTGGCGGCCCAGGTGGGTTTGCAGCACTAGGTCCCACGGCGGTATCGGGCTGAAACGGCTTTTCAGGTATTCCAGCAGCAAGCGGCTACGGGAATTGGGTTGCTGTTCCAGGCGCAAGGCATAGATCCCGGAGCTCTCGGGTTTCGGCAGGCCACTCTCACAGAACAAGGGCAACAGTTCGCCGCGCAGCAGGTATTCACTGGCCAGCCAGGTCGGCAAATGCGCAATACCCAGTCCGGCCAATGCACCGCAGACCAGTGCCTCGGCATTGTTGGCGCTCATGCGCACCCGGGAAGGGCGGTGCAATTGCATTTGGCCGTCTCGCTCGAATCGCCAGGCGAAGGGGGGAGCCAGGCCATCCCAATCGAGGCCGTCATGATCAATCAACTGAGCCGGATCGGTGGGTACGCCCCGGCGCTGCAAGTAGTCGGGACTGGCGCAGGCGATGCGCATCATGCTCGCCAGCGGCGTGGCCACCAGCCGGGTGTCGGCCATCTGCCCGGCACGCAGTACCAGATCGACCTTGCCCAGGTTCAAGCCTTGCATGTCGACAAAACTGTCAATCAGGTGCAATTGCACATCGAGGCCGGGATAAAGCATCAAGAAATCGGCGATCACCGGGGCCAGATGCCGGCGACCGAACGCGGCCGGCGCATCGACCCGAATCAAACCTTCCGGCGCACTGCTGAGGGACACGGCTTCCGCCCTGGCCAGGCGTAACTCAGCGACGATCCGCCGTGCGCGTTCTGCAAAGGCCAGCCCCGCCGGCGTGGCGCGCACCGCGTGGGTGCTGCGAATGAATAACTGACTGCCGACGGCGCTTTCCAGGCTATCGATGCGCCGGGCCACCGCCGAAGGCGTCAGCGGATGACGGCGGGACGCCGCAGAAAAGCTCCCGGTTTCCAGCACGTCCAGAAACAGGCCCAGTTGATCAGTCAATTGATTCGGATTCATGTGTGGTCAATGCTTGTGCGAAATTGGCATAGCCATTGTGCGTTGCTGTGCGTTTCCGAGCCAGAACCAACTGCGTAGGATGAATCGCCTCACCTAAAGGGAAAAACGGCTGTGATTGAGTTTCTGATGTATCTGGTCTTCGGCGCAGCCCTGGGAACCCTTGGCGGGATTTTCGGCATCGGCGGAGGTTTGATTGCCATTCCCTTGCTGGGTGCGTTGTGCGGTCTCGATCAGCAGATTGCCCAAGGGACGGCGTTGGTCATGGTCGTGCCGAATGTCATGTTGGCACTGTGGCGTTATCACCAACGCAACCGCATCGAGTTGCGCCACGCGTTGCCATTGGCTTCGATGGGGTTCTGTTTCGCCTGGATCGGTTCGATTTGGGCCGTGGGCGTTGATGCGCAAACCATGCGGATTGGTTTTGTCGCGTTTTTGGTCGCCCTGTCGGCCTACAACCTGGTGCGCATGTTCACCGCCAGCGCGCCGGCCTCGGCGCAGATGAACTATTCGTGGCCGTGGCTGGGTGTGCTCGGCGCGGCGTCCGGAACCATGGGCGGGTTGTTTGGTGTAGGCGGGGCGGTCGTGGCTACGCCGGTATTGACCAGTCTGTTCGGTACCACGCAAGTGGTGGCGCAGGGCTTGTCGCTGGCGCTGGCATTGCCAAGCACCGGCGTCACGCTGGTCACCTATGCCGTACACCATCAGGTGCACTGGATGATTGGCGTGCCACTGGCGCTCGGTGGCCTGATGAGCATCAGTTGGGGTGTGAGGATCGCCCATGCCATGCCCGAGCGGTTGCTGCGCGGATTGTTCTGCGGCTTTCTGGTGTGCTGCGCGGTGATGCTCGCCTTTAAGGTTTGAAGCCTTCGACGATGTGCTCGGCGAGGCATTCGGTAATCGGGGACGGGTTGTGCAGGTTGCGCACCAGCATGATGCTGGCCTCGGGCAGGCTCGGCAGGTCTTCGGCCTCACCGAGGATGCGCATGTCTGCGGTGATCAGGCTTTCCAGTTGCGCGGTCACGGCCAGACCGGCGCTGACCACTGCCATGATCGCCGACAGGCTGTCGCTGTTGTACGCCACGCGATAATCGCGGCCCATGACATCGAGGGCGTTACAGGCCCACAGGCGGCAGAAGCAATCACTGTTGAACATCGCCAGTGGCAGCGGCGTCTGCTCGTGGGCGCTGTAGCATTGCGCCTCGGCCCAGACCAAGCGTTCCTTGCGCAGTAGCTGACCGATCTCGCTGCCCGGTTCGCGAGTCACGATGGACAGGTCGAGGTCCTGGCGCATCAGCAATTGTTTGGACGACTCGCAGTGCACTTCGATCTGGATCAGCGGATAGGACTGGGCAAACCGGCGCAGTATCCCCGGCAGAAAACGCATCACGTAATCGTCCGGAGTACCGATCCGTACCGTGCCGACCATGTGGGGTTCGCGCAAGGTGTTGAAGACTTCGCTGTGCAGCTTGAGGATGCGCCGGGCATAACCGAGCAATACCTGGCCTTCCGCCGTCAGCCGAACCTGCCGGCCGTCGCGCTGGAACAGCTGGCGCTGCAAAACGTCTTCTTCCAGCCGCTTCATCTGCATGCTCACGGCCGACTGGGTGCGGTTGACCAATTCTCCGGCACGGGTAAAACCGCCCTGGTCGGCGATGGCGACGAAGGTGCGCAGCACTTCGGTGTCGATGCTCGGGTAGGTAGACATTCATCAATCTCCGAGATATGTGACATCAGAAACATTCGTTGGATTGATCTTAGTCCTGGCGCGAGACTGGAGCTATCCAAAACGGAGGGCAACAAGATGAAAGGTCAACATGAATACCCAGCGGTAGAAAAACACTCGATCCACCTGGTATCCGATCTGCTGCACAAATTCAGTCGCTGGTACGAACTGCACAAGGAGCGCGAAATGCTGGCGAGTCTGAGCGATGAAGCGCTGAAAGATATCGGCATGAGTCGTGCGGATGTCGAATTCGAGTCGGTCCAGCCATTCTGGAAAGACCCGATGCATAAATGATGAGTGCCACGCTACACAAACCACTTACCGGTGAGGTAGGTTGCGAGCAGACAAGGAGATGCTCATGCCCGCAACGTTGTCCTTTACCCTCAAACAGGCTCGGCGTCTGGCGCTGGCTGCCCAAGGGTTCAACGGGCGTCAGCCGCCAGCGACGATCAAGCCGCTTCAGCTCAACCGCCTGATCGAGCGACTGGGCGTTCTGCAGATCGACTCAGTCAATGCCTTGGTGCGTTCGCACTACCTTCCGCTGTTTTCCCGCCTTGGAAACTACACTTGCGACGTGCTCGACCAGGCTGCCTGGAGTCAGGGCCGGCGTCGAACATTGTTCGAATACTGGGGCCACGAGGCCTCTTTACTGCCCCTGTCGATGTACCCGTTGATGCGCTGGCGCATGCAGCGAGCGAGTCGTGGCGAAGACATTTATCAACAACTGGCGCGTTTTGGTCGTGAGCAGCAGGACGTCATCCGTCGGGTGCTGGCCTCCGTCGAGGCGCAGGGCGCGCTGGGGGCCGGAAGTCTGTCGACCCGCCAGGAGCGCGCGGGTCCGTGGTGGGACTGGAGTGCGGAAAAGCATGCATTGGAATGGCTGTTCGCCACCGGTGAAGTGACCGTGGCCGGCCGGCGTGGGTTCGAACGGCTTTATGATTTGCCGGAGCGGGTGATCCCCTCGGCGATTCTTGCGCAGCCACGGGTTGATGAGGCGCAAGCCCAGCGCGGATTGCTGTTGCATGCCATGACAGCATTGGGCGTCGGCACGGAAAAGGATCTGCGCGACTACTTTCGCCTGAATCCCGCTGACAGCCGTCCACGTCTGGCGGAGTTGGTCGAGGCCGGTGAATTGCTCACCTGCGACGTCCAGGGCTGGCGCCAACTGGCCTATTGCCTGCCTGAGCCCAAGGTACCGCGCAAGGTCGAGGCCAGTGCCTTGCTTTCACCTTTCGATTCACTGATCTGGGAACGCAGTCGTACCGAACGCCTGTTCGACTTTCGCTATCGGCTGGAGATCTATACGCCGCAGGACAAGCGAATTTACGGCTATTACGTCCTGCCGTTCCTGCACAACGAACGGATTGCCGCGCGGGTTGATCTGCGCGCCGAACGGGCGGTCGGTCGACTGGCGGTGCACGCGGTGCATGAGGAAGAACCGGGTCTGGATGACGAAGGGATGCTGGCGTTGGCGGCCAATCTGCGACAGATGGCGCAATGGTTGGGGCTGGCGCAGGTTCAGTTGAATTGTCCCCGGGCGAGTGCGGACAGGTTGCGGGTGGCATTGGCCAGCATTTGCGGGGTTTGATCTGAGGGTATCGCTGGCAAGCCAGCTCCCACAGAGGTTGCGTCGTGCACATTATTGCCCAACGACGTAAATCCTGTGGCAGCTGGCTTGCCAGCGATGGGGGCGATGCGAGTTAGCGCCGAACCTGCTTCAAAGTCTCTGCAATCAAAAACGCCAATTCCAGCGACTGATCGGCATTCATCCGCGGGTCGCAATGGGTGTGGTAACGATCCGACAAGCCGTCTTCGGTAATCGGCCGCGCACCGCCGATGCATTCGGTGACGTTCTGCCCGGTCATCTCGATGTGGATGCCGCCGGCGTAGCTGCCCTCGGCTTCGTGCACCTGGAAGAACTGCTTCACTTCGCCAAGAATCTGCGCGAAGTCACGGGTCTTGTAGCCGCTGCTGGCCTTGATGGTGTTGCCGTGCATCGGGTCGCAACTCCACAGCACTTGCTTGCCTTCACGCTGTACGGCGCGGATGAGCTGCGGCAAGTGATCGCCGACCTTGTTCGCGCCCATGCGTGCGATCAGGTTCAGGCGGCCTGGATCGTTGTCCGGGTTGAGCACATCGATCAGGCGAATCAAGTCTTCAGGGTTCATGCTCGGACCGACCTTGACCCCGATCGGGTTGTTCACCCCGCGCAGGAACTCGACATGGGCACCGTCGAGCTGACGGGTGCGGTCGCCGATCCACAGCATGTGCGCCGAGCAGTCGTAGTAGTCGTTGGTCAGGCTGTCGCGACGCACGAAGGCTTCTTCGTAGTTCAGCAGTAGCGCTTCGTGGGCGGTGAAAAAACTGGTCTCGCGCAGTTGCGGCGAACTGTCCATGCCGCAGGCGCGCATGAAGGCCAGGGTTTCATCGATGCGGTCGGCCAGGTGGCTGTATTTTTCCGCCAGGGCCGAGTTGGCGATGAAGTCCAGGTTCCACTTGTGTACCTGATGCAGATCGGCAAAGCCGCCCTGGGCAAAGGCGCGCAGCAGGTTCAGCGTGGCGGTGGACTGGTGGTAGGACTGCAGCAGGCGCTCCGGGTCCGGTACGCGGCTTTTTTCATCGAAACCGATGCCGTTGACGATGTCGCCACGGTAGGCGGGCAGGGTCACGCCGTCGATGGTTTCGTCGTTGGCCGAGCGCGGCTTGGCGAATTGCCCGGCCATGCGCCCGACCTTGACCACCGGGCAGCCGGCGGCAAAGGTCATGACAATCGCCATTTGCAGCAGCACCTTGAAGGTGTCGCGGATTTTCGCGGCGGAGAACTCGGCGAAGCTTTCGGCGCAGTCGCCGCCCTGCAACAGAAACGCCCGGCCCTGGGTCACTTCGGCAAACTGACGGCGCAACTCCCGGGCTTCACCGGCAAACACCAGCGGCGGATAGCTGGACAGGGTTTGCTCGACTTGCAGCAAATGCGCCGCGTCGGGGTATTGGGGTTGTTGCTGGATCGGCAGGGCGCGCCAGCTGTCAGGGCTCCAGGGTTGGCTCATCGCAGTCTCTAATGTTTTACGCTCGGACAGCCATGTTATCAGCAATTAGTGCGTGACCTGTTCCCGTCGCTTCGCGGACAATCGCGCCTTTGCCCCACCCTGTTGGCGGTGTTATTGCGTTGCCGGGCCCGGTGACGATCAGGAGACGAAATGACTGAGGAGCGCGTCGAGCATCTGCTCGCCGAGGTGCAGGACGAATTTGGCGTGATTCGCGTGCTGGAAGTGGCCGATTACCGCTTTCTCGAGTTCGGTGATGCCATCGAACAAAGCTGCGTCTTCACGGCCGATCCGAGCTGGCTCGAATACGACTACACCCGGGCGATGCTGATCGGTGCGCTATGCCACGAACAACCGGAAAGCGCACTGTTTCTCGGCCTCGGTGCCGGGACGCTGACCCAGGCGTGCCTCAAGTTCCTGCCGCTGGAGGACGTCGAAGCCATCGAGTTGCGCCCTGACGTGCCGCGTCTGGCCATCGAATACCTCGGGCTCGATGACGATCCGCGCCTGTACATTCGCGTGGGTGATGCGCTGGAGTTGCTCGACACTGCGGAGCCGGCGGACCTGATTTTTGTCGACCTGTATACCGACGTCGGTCCCGGAGTCGGACACCTGGCCTGGACTTTCCTGGAAAATTGCCAGAAACGCCTGAATCCGGGCGGCTGGCTGGTGATCAATCAATGGGCTACCGATGATGGCAAACCATTGGGCGCCGCGTTGCTGCGCGGGCTCTACCATCGGCATTACTGGGAATTGCCGGTGAAGGAGGGCAATGTGATCCTGATCGTGCCTTCGGAGCTGGATCAGCAACTGGACATGGACGGCCTGATCGCGCGGGCCGAAGGGCTGGCGCCGCGGTTGGGGTATTCGTTGCAGCCGTTGATCAAGGCAATTCGGCCGGCGAGCTGATTGTTGTCTGGGCGGACCCCGTCGCGAGCTTGCTCGCGATGGGGCCATGGAGGCCAACACACATTTCACATGCCTTTGAAGACTCCGGGGCGCCGCTCCACCAACGACAAAACACCCTCCCGGGCATCCTCGCTGCTCATCAGCTTCTTCACCAGCGCCGGCAACCCTTGCGCGGCCACCGTTTCCCCTTCATAACGCGCCTGCCGGGCCGACATCAATGTCGCCTGAACCCCGAGTGGCGCCTGCCGGGCAATTCGCTCGGCCAGCTCGATTGCCCGTGGCAGCAAATCCTCGCTGGCCATGACTTCCTGCACCAGCCCCAGATGCAAGGCATCATGGGCATCGAACTCATCCCCGGTCAGCATCCAGCGCATCGCGTTCCCCCAGCCGGCGACTTGATGCAGGCGCAGGGTGGCGCCTCCAAAGGGGAAAATGCCGCGTTGCACCTCCATTTGCGCAAAACGGGTGTTGCTGGCGCACAGGTTGATATCGGCGGCCAGCATCAACTCGATGCCAATCGTCAGGCAGTAGCCCTGAGCGGCGACAATCACCGGTTTGTTGACCCTCGGACCGGCGAACACGCCCCACGGATCGCAGCCGCCGGGTGGTGCCTGCCAGCCTTCGGTCAACGTGGCGCTGGCATTGACCAGGTCCAGTCCGGCGGTGAAATGCTCGCCATGACCGAAGACCACCGCCACCCGCGCTTCGGTGTCAGCCTCGAACTCGCCGTACGCCAGGCTCAATTCGTTGAGCAAGTCGAGATCGAAGGCGTTGCGTTTGGCGACCCGATCCAGGCCGATCATCAGGACATGACCACGCTTTTCACGGCTCACGCGGCTGGTGTTGAGCTCTTTCATGGTGCATTTCCTCGGGCGGGAAGGGGAGTCAGACCGACGGTCTGCCTGTTCAAGATGAACCGTTTTAGCGCCAGCGCCCGCATGGCCGGGCCTTTGAAAAATAGACGCTCGCCTGATTATCCGCAAAGCCTGTGACAGAACGCCGTGCACAGGAGTTTTGCGATAAAAAAAGCTCCCTTTTTCAGCAAATTCCGGTATAGTACGCGCCGGCCTTTAGCCGGGCCGCGTTTAGGTAGAGCAATTCCCCGAAGTCAGCTTCGGCTGCACGTCCGCATCGCGGACTCTTCCTTGACGATTCTTTTCATTCATTCGTTTTCGCAAATCCCCGCCGACAAAGCTGCCAGGGCGACTCTTGAGTCTCAACACGGCACGCGCAGCTTTGGAGCATGGGTCTTTGCGGATGCACTTAGAGGCAGACCCATGACCCAGGAAACCGGCGGCTTCGCCGCTTTTAATCTTAATCCGAATATTCTTGCAGCCGTCACCGCGACTGGCTACGAAGAGCCATCGGCTATTCAGCAGCAATCGATCCCGATCATCATGGCCGGTCACGACATGATTGGTCAGGCGCAAACCGGTACGGGTAAAACCGCCGCGTTCGCCCTGCCGATCCTGCATCGCATCGATCCTGCAAAGCGCGAGCCGCAAGCCCTGATCCTGGCCCCAACTCGTGAGTTGGCGCTACAAGTTGCAACCGCTTTCGAAACCTACGCCAAGCAAATGCCGGGCGTGACTGTTGTGGCTGTCTACGGCGGCGCGCCGATGGGCCCACAGCTGAAAGCAATCCGTAATGGCGCACAGATCGTTGTCGCCACTCCGGGCCGTCTGTGCGACCACCTGCGTCGTGACGAAAAAGTATTGGCGACCGTGAACCATCTGGTTCTCGACGAAGCCGACGAAATGCTCAAGCTGGGCTTCATGGACGACCTGGAAGTTATCTTCAAGGCTCTGCCTGCAACCCGTCAGACCGTATTGTTCTCGGCCACCTTGCCGCAATCGATCCGTGCCATTGCCGAACGCCACCTGCGCGATCCGCAACACGTGAAGATCCAGACCAAGACCCAGACCGTTACCGCGATCGAACAGGCTCACCTGTTGGTTCACGCTGACCAGAAGACTTCTGCCGTTCTCAGCTTGCTGGAAGTGGAAGATTTCGATGCGCTGATCATGTTCGTGCGTACCAAGCAAGCGACCCTGGACCTGGCCAGCGCCCTGGAAGCCAAAGGCTACAAAGCCGCTGCGCTGAACGGTGACATTGCCCAGAACCAGCGTGAGCGCGTGATCGACTCCCTCAAGGATGGCCGTCTGGACATCGTTGTGGCGACCGACGTTGCTGCTCGTGGCCTGGACGTTCCGCGCATCACTCACGTGTTCAACGTTGACATGCCGTACGATCCAGAGTCCTACGTTCACCGTATCGGCCGTACCGGCCGTGCCGGTCGCGAAGGTCGTGCGCTGTTGCTGGTGACTCCACGTGAGCGCCGCATGCTGCAGGTCATCGAGCGTGTAACCGGTCAGAAAGTTGCCGAAGTTCGCCTGCCGGACGCTCAAGCCGTTCTGGATGCGCGCATCAAGAAACTGACCAACAGCCTGTCGCCGCTGGTGGCTGAAGCTGAATCGACCCATGGTGAACTGCTGGATCGCCTGACTGCCGATATCGGTTGCAGCCCGCGTGCCTTGGCCGCAGCCCTGCTGCGCAAGGCTACCAACGGTCAAGCGCTGAACCTGGCCGCTATCGAGAAAGAGCGTCCACTGGTGCCGAACAACGCACCGCGTGGCGATCGTCCAGAGCGTTCCGGTGATCGTCCTGAGCGTGGTGACCGCGAGCGTCGCGCACCAATGCCTCTGGCCGAAGGTCGTGCTCGTTGCCGTACCGCGCTGGGCGCGCGTGATGGTATCGCGGCCAAGAACCTGCTGGGCGCCATCCTCAATGAAGGTGGCCTGGCTCGTGAAGCCATCGGTCGCATCCAGGTTCGTGACAGCTTCAGCCTCGTTGAGCTGCCGGAAGATGGTCTGGAGCGTCTGCTGACCAAGCTGAAGGACACTCGCGTTGCCGGTAAGCAGTTGAAGCTGCGTCGCTACCGCGAAGATTGATCCGCTTTCGGGCTGATTGATCGCACATAAAAAATCCCCGACTGGTTCGGGGATTTTTTTTGTCCGGATGGCAGGGCGACTTGGTGTACCGGTCAGCCGAAACGATAGATGTCCATGCCCAGTGCACCCATCGTGAATCCTTGGTGGGCGATGCTGAAATCCCCTCCGGCCGAGCGGGCAAAGTACAGCGGCAGCAGGTGTTCATCGCTGGGATGATTGCGCACGGCATTGGGTGCCCGTTGGCGATAATCGTTCAGGGCTGCCTCGTCGTTGGCCGCAAGCTTTTCGACCATCCAGTCCCGGAACGCCTGTGCCCACGGCTCCACGCTCTCAGGGCCGGCATGCCAATCCAGTTCTCGCAGGTTATGGGTGATGCTGCCGGAGCCGATCAGCAGTACGCCGTGCTGGCGCAGGCTGCTCAGCGCCTGTCCGACGTGGGCCTGCAGGGCAGGGCCGCCACGGGTTGGCAGTGAAACCTGAACAATCGGGATGTCCGCCTGCGGATACATCAATGACAGCGGAACCCAGACACCATGATCGAAAGGTCGGTTGGAATCGATGCGGGCGGGAAGATTACTGGCCTTCAACAGTTCGACGACTTCGGCTGCCAGCTGTGGATCGCCGGGTGCCGGGTACTCGACTTCAAACAAGGCTTTAGGGAAACCGCCGAAATCATGCCAGGTATCAGGTCGTGGATTACCGCTGACCAACAGTTCATTGCTTTCCCAGTGCGCGGAAACAATCACGATGGCTTTGGGTTTTGGCAACTCGGCCGCCAGGCGAGCCAGGGCAGGCCCGCTGGCACCGGGTTCCAGGGCGAGCATCGGGGAACCATGGGATATGTACAGGCTGGGGAACATGAACGAGCTCCGGAGAGTTAAGATGGCACCATCTTCTGTCAGATCATTGATCTAAATCTAATATAAGTTTTAGGGTGTTTTGATCGAATTTTTGGGGTTACTTATGCAGCCGGAGTTTTGGCACAAGAAGTGGGCGTCGAATCAGATCGGCTTTCACTTGCCGCAAGTGAATCCTTATCTTCAACGGTTCTGGCCAGCGTTGGGCCTGGAAGAGGGCAGTCGCGTTCTGGTGCCCTTGTGTGGGAAGAGTCTGGATGTGTTGTGGCTCGCTCATCAGGGGCACGAGGTTCTGGGCGTCGAACTGTCGGAAAAAGCCATCGAGGACTTTTTCAGCGAGCATCACTTTGACCCCGCTGTGAGCGAGCAGGGGCCGTTCAAGGTTTATCGCGCAGGCTCTATCGAGCTTTGGTGCGGTGACTTCTTCGAGCTGACAGCCGGCGATGTGGCTGATTGCTCTGCGCTTTATGACCGGGCCGCATTGATTGCGCTTCCGCCATCAATGCGCGAGCAATATGCCACGCATTTGAAGCGGATCCTGCCCAAGGATTGCCATGGGCTTTTGATCACCCTCGATTATGACCAGGCTCAAATGGACGGCCCACCGTTTGCCGTGCTGGATGACGAAGTGCAGCGAATGTTTGGCCAGGCATGGTCGCTAAAAATCCTGGAGGATCAGGATGTGCTGAGCGAGAGCGGGAAATTTCTGGAGGCGGGGGTTACCCGGCTTGAGGAGCGGGTGTATCGGGTGTCCACCCGGTAATCCGTGAAGACCCAAAAAAAGGCCCGCATCACTGCGGGCCTTCTTGTTTGCCACGGAGTCTCTTAGCCCCGGCGACGAGCCAGCGCATCGATACGCTCTTCCAGCGGCGGGTGGCTCATGAACATGCGGGCGAAGCCCTGTTTGATGCCACCGTTGATGCCGAAAGCATTCAGGGTGTCCGGCATGTGCACGGGCAGCCCCTGTTCCGCACGCAAGCGTTGCAGGGCGCCGATCATCGCAGCCGTACCGGCAAGTTGTGCACCGGCTTCGTCGGCGCGGAACTCGCGTTTGCGCGAGAACCACATGACGATGGCGCTGGCGAGGATACCCAGCACCAGTTCGGCGAAGATGGTCGCCACGTAGTAGGCGATGCCCTGACCTTCTTCGTTCTTGAAGATCACCTTGTCGACGAAGTTACCGATAATCCGTGCGAAGAACATTACGAAGGTGTTCACCACGCCCTGGATCAGTGCCAGCGTGACCATGTCGCCATTGGCCACGTGGCCGATTTCGTGGGCCAGTACGGCTTTCACTTCATCGGGCGAGAATCGTTCGAGCAAACCCTGGCTGACCGCGACCAGAGCGTCGTTCTTGTTCCAGCCGGTGGCGAAGGCGTTCGCTTCGTAGGCTGGGAAAATCCCGACTTCGGGCATCTTGATCCCGGCTTCGCGGGACAATTGCTCGACGGTTTGCAGTAGCCATTGTTCGTGACGAGTGCGTGGCTGGGTAATGATCTGGGTGCTGGTGCTCATCTTCGCCATCCACTTGGAGATGAACAGCGAGAACAGGGAACCGGCGAAACCAAAGACCGCACAGAAAATCAGCAGCTGATTGAGGTTGAGATCAACCCCGTTGGCCGCCATGAACCCGTTGAAGCCGAAAAGGCTCAGGGTGATGCTGGCAATCAGCACGACCGCCAGGTTAGTGGCCAAAAACAGCAGGATGCGCATCATGGTTGTAGAAATCTCCTTTTGCTAAAGATGTAGCGTACTGCGGGGTATATAAGGTGCTGCACCGGGGTATTCAACCAAGTGACTATTTCAAACTGTGTCTTACGGCATCAGCTTAGCTGCTTGAAGGGCATTTCCGATGGTTCGGCAGGAAGAGTTTGTAGGTCATTGGACGCCCCGAGCCCCGTAGCCGCTAGTCGTAGGCCGGCAAGTGGGTACAGGTGTGGGGTTGATACGTCGGTGAGCCGCAGGACGCAAGCATATGTTGCTGAATGAATCACCGTGCGACCCGTCAGGGCGTCGCACGGTGAAAATTCGCTTATTGGCGATAGGACTTCAGGAAGTTGCCAATGCGCCCGATGGCCATGTCCAGATCATCCACGCGCGGCAGGGTGACAACGCGGAAATGGTCAGGCCATGGCCAGTTGAAGGCCGTGCCTTGCACCACCAGCAGCTTCTCGGAGAGCAGCAGGTCGAGGACAAATTTCTCGTCGTTGTGAATCGGGCAGACTTTCGGATCAATGCGCGGGAACGCATACAGCGCGCCCATTGGCTTGACGCAGCTCACGCCCGGAATGTCGTTGAGCAGTTCCCAGGTGCGGTTGCGCTGCTCCAGCAGGCGTCCTGGCGGCAACACCAGATCGTTGATGCTCTGATATCCCCCCAGTGCGGTCTGGATCGCATGCTGGCTCGGCACGTTGGCGCACAGGCGCATGTTGGCCAGCATATCGATGCCTTCGATGTAGCTCTGGGCATGGTGTTTGGGGCCGGATATGGCGATCCAGCCGGAACGGAAGCCGGCCACCCGATAGGACTTGGACAGACCGTTGAAGGTCAGGCACAGCAGGTCTGGCGCCAGGGACGCCGTGCAGATGTGCACGGCGTCGTCGTACAGGATCTTGTCGTAGATCTCGTCGGAGAACACCACCAGATTATGCTGGCGGGCCAGTTCCAGCATGCCCAGCAGCACTTCTTTCGAGTACACCGCACCGGTGGGGTTGTTCGGGTTGATGATCACCAGCGCCTTGGTATTCGGGGTGATCTTGGCCTTGATATCGGCCAGGTCCGGCCACCAGTTGGCCTGCTCGTCGCACAGATAGTGCACCGGGCTTCCGCCCGACAGGCTGACCGCGGCGGTCCACAGCGGGTAGTCCGGCGCCGGGACCAGCACTTCGTCACCATTGTTGAGCAGGGCCTGCATCGACATCACGATCAGTTCGGAAACGCCGTTGCCCAGGTAGATGTCTTCAATGCCGACACCTTCCACCTGCTTCTGTTGGTAGTACTGCATGACGGCCTTGCGTGCGCTGAACAGGCCTTTGGAATCGCTGTAACCCTGGGCGGTGGGCAGGTTGCGGATGACGTCCTGGAGGATTTCGTCCGGCGCTTCGAAACCAAAGGGCGCCGGGTTGCCGATGTTCAGCTTGAGGATGCGATGGCCTTCCTCTTCCAGGCGTTTGGCGTGCTTGAGCACTGGGCCGCGAATGTCGTAGCAGACGTTGGCGAGCTTGTTCGATTTGCTGACCTGCATGGCGATGTGTTCCCGAAAATGAACGATCCAGGCGGCGAATGACCAACCGTACTGGGAATCCTGCGTAATCACAGGTCTGAAGCCTTGAGAGGCAGCACCCATAAATCCGTTTGAATGCGCGTGGTCTGGCTGCCAGACTGGCGTTTGACGAGGCGCAATCATACGTGCCGCCCGATCCGTGGAAAAGATACAGATCGGGCTTTTTCAGCTGCTGAGGTGTGACGATGGAAAAGTTGGAAAAAACCCTGGAAGAATGGAAAGCCATGCTCGATCCGGAGCAGTACAACGTATGCCGGCTCAAGGGCACCGAGCGCCCGTTCTCCGGCAAGTACAACGACACCAGGACCGACGGTGTCTACCACTGCATCTGCTGCAACGAACCGTTGTTCGACTCCAGGACCAAATTCGATTCCGGCTGCGGTTGGCCAAGCTTCTACGCACCGATCGCCGACAGCGCCATGATCGAGATTCGTGACGTCAGCCACGGCATGATCCGCACTGAAGTGGTCTGCGCCAGATGCGATGCGCACCTGGGACACGTATTTCCAGATGGCCCGCCACCGACCGGCCTGCGTTATTGCATCAATTCGGTGTGCCTGGACCTCGTCCCTCGAGACTGAACCGGGGCGTGGGGATGCCCTGCAGGCGCTGACAAGCCAGCGCCTGCAGGTTCGGGTTCTACCGAACGAGCAGCGTCGATTGATTAATTAAATTGCACACAATTCAATTGCTCGCTACTTTATGTTCACTTCCCTTCAATCGGTACCTCGAACATGAGCGATAACCTGCTGAGCATCCCTTGCACCACCATCAAGGGCGAGCAAAAGACCTTGGCGGATTTCGCCGGTAAAGCCGTGCTGGTGGTCAACACCGCGAGCAAGTGCGGTTTCACGCCTCAGTACAAAGGCCTTGAAGAGCTGTGGCAGACCTACAAGGATCAAGGCCTGGTCGTGCTGGGCTTTCCCTGCAATCAATTCGGCAAGCAGGAGCCGGGCAACGAAGGAGCGATCAGCGAGTTCTGTGAGCTCAACTACGGCGTGAGTTTCCCGCTGTTCAAGAAAATCGACGTCAACGGTGCCGGTGCTCACCCACTGTTCGTCCAGTTGAAAAAACGCGCGCCGGGCGTGCTCGGCTCTCAGGGCATCAAGTGGAATTTCACCAAGTTCCTGATCGGCAAGGACGGCCAGTTGGTCAAGCGTTTCGCTCCGGCGACCAAGCCGCAGGACCTGAGCCGCGAGATTGAAGCCTTGCTCAAATGAACAGCTTGTCAGTCGATTCGCTGAATCTCGACAGCCAGCTCTGCTTCAAGCTATACGCCGCTTCCCGTGCAGTGATTCGTGCTTACAAGCCGATGCTCGATCAGTTGGGTCTGACTTATCCGCAATATCTGGTCATGCTGGTGTTGTGGGAATGGCAGGAAAAAGCACCCGAACAGCCGACGGTCAAAGCGCTGGGCGAGCGCCTGGCCCTGGATTCGGGCACGCTGACTCCGCTGCTCAAGCGCCTGGAGCAGTTGCAACTTGTGCAGCGTCAGCGCTCGGCGCGGGATGAGCGTGAGGTGCACCTGAGCCTGTCGCCAACCGGCCTGGCGCTGCGCGATCGGGTCGGGCCACTGAAGGCTCGCCTGCTTTGCGACAGCGGTGTGGATCTGGATCGATTGAATCAGCTGCGCGATGGCCTCGATCATCTGTTGGGGCAAATCAAGACACTGTCGTAAGGGGGATCCACACGTCGAGCAGGGCAGCCAGTTCTTCCCGGCTGAAGGGTTTGGCCAGGTAGTCGCTCATACCTGCAGCACGACATCGTTCGCGTTCCTCGGACATGGCGTTGGCGGTCAGGGCGACGATGGGAAGTTGTGGCCAGCGTCCGCTGCGGCGGATTTGCCGGCTGGCTTCATAGCCGTCCATCACCGGCATGTTGCAGTCCATCAGCACCAGATCGAATTCCTTGTACTCCAGTTGATCCAGCGCCTCGGCACCGTGGGCAGCGACGGTGACATCGCAGCCGAGTTTCCCGAGCATGCCTTTGGCCACCAGTTGGTTGACCGGGTTGTCCTCAACCAGCAGCACCCGTCCGCGTCGTTGCGGTGAGTGGGTGTCGATATGGGGGGCATTGACGATGCTGGTATCCGGTTGAAGGATTCGTCGTAAGGTCTGGTGCAGTGCGTTGCGTGCCAAGGGGCGTGCCTGTTGTTGCAGGGGGGCGAGGGCGCTGACCTGATCGCTGGGCATGAAACTGCCGTAAGCGGTCACCAGTAAAATTGGCGCGGTGAAAGTGGGACGCAGGTTGAACAGGCATTCGGGGCAATCGGTAATCAGCACATCGGGCGCCAATCCGGTCAATGGGTCATCGATGGCGCACTGATGATATTCAACCCCCCATCCTGGCAACAAGCTGCCGAGCAATTCCGCCAAACCGCTGCTGGCCGCAGTGATTGCAACCACTCTGCCTTGCAGCGCCGGGATGGCGAGTGCCCGGGTGTGACGGGGGAGTGGCAATTCTGCGCAGAACTGGCTGCCGAAACCCGCTTCCGAACTGATGGTGAGGCGGCCCTGCATGGCTTCGCAGAGATTGTAGGTCAGGGCCAGCCCCAACCCGGTGCCGCCAAATTGCCGGGTGATGCCGGCACCGGCTTGAGTGAAGGGCTGGAAAATCTTGACTTGTGCGTCCTGCGGGATACCGATGCCCGTATCGCAGACCTCGATTCTGACGCCGTCGTCAGAGGTCGACAGACGCACATCGACGCGGCCGAATCGGGTGAATTTGAGCGCATTGGACAGCAAGTTGCTGACGATTTGCCGGACCCGGGTCGGATCGCCGAGCACCAGCGCCGGAAACTGCGGTTCGATCAGGCAGGTCAGTTCGACACTCGGCGCGGCGTTCTGCGACAGCAGGTTGGCGGTGTCTTCGATCAGCGAGGCGAGGTCGAACGGGATGTGTTCGAGTTCCAACTGACCGGCATCGAACTTCGACAGATCAAGGATATCGTTGAGCAACTCCACCAAAACCTTGCCCGAGTCATGGGCGATGGACAGTTGTTGCTGTTGCTCGGGATTCAACGGGCCATCGAGGGACAGCGCGATCATTCCCAGCAGGCCATTGAGGGGCGTGCGAATTTCATGACTCATGTTGGCCAGGAACGCCGAGCGTGCTTCAGCCATGTCCAGGGCAGTGCTGCGAGCGGTTTCCAGTTCCTGGTTGGACTGGCTGAGCCGCGCATTGATCGCCTTGAGTTCCGCCGTGCGGGCCGAGACGATGTTTTCCAATTGGCCGAGATAGTCGGTCAGGCGGTTTTCGGCGTTGCGCCGCTGCTGGATTTCGGTGGCGACATTTTCAAACTGCTGGTTGGCCACTTTCACCAGTACGCCGATTTCATCGTCGGCGTGCCCCGCCGGACATTCCAGTGACGTCGGCTCCATACTGCGCGAATCGCGGCCACTGAGTTCGTGGATCAGGCGCACCAATGGTTTGGTCAGCATCACGTAGAACAGCGCCAGCAGGATGCCCGACAGGATCAGACTGCGGGCGAAGCCATTAAGCAGGGTCACCTCGGCCCGACGCAGGAAACGGTAGCCGAAGGAGTAAGTGTCGACGTCCAGTTGCAGCGTGCCAAGGGATTCGTTCGGCAAGTGATCCAGATACAAGCGGTCTTCGAACTGGCGATCGGCACCAAACAGGAAGTCGCTGAGCACCCGATAGCCGCTTTGCAAGCCCGGGCGTTTGACGTTGGCCAGCACGTTGCCGTTGTTGTCCGTCAGTTTCGCGCCGATGATTGCGGGTGAGCGCAGCAGGCCCAGTGTCAGTTCCTGAGCCAGTTCGGCATCAATGTTATAGGCGATGCGGGACGCGGGGTTGTGGCTGATTTCCAGTAAAGACTGTATTTCGCGGTTGATGGAAGCGTCTTCACTGGCATAATCGATGCCTATTTGCAGCAGGCTGAGCAGCATGCCCAGAATGAAACCGACCAGCACGGTAAGCCGCGCCTGTTTGTAAGACAGTCGGTTGGTGAATTTAATGTCCATGGGGTGTTGAACCACTTCCGTTTCCCTTCGCTGCTCAAGCATAGTCGATCATGCATGGATTCCGATGTGCCTGGCGAGCCCTTGCACACGGGGCTAACCGCTCATCGACCACCATGTTTCGTCGCTGTATCGCCATCATTACTGTGAACGTGCCCGAGGAAAAGACGTGGATTCCCGATTGAATGCTTTTCTTGAACGCGCCGATGCCGTTCTGGCTCGTATCGAGCCACTGTTGCCCACCCCTCGGCATGCCATCGACTGGACTCAGAGCCTGGCGGCGCGCTGGCAGCGTGAGGGTCGCAGCGGCTTTCTGTTGCCCCTGGAAGTCAGTCTCGACATGCGTCTTTCCGACCTGATCGGCGTCGATCGCCAAGTGGAGCAACTGGGGCGCAATACCCAACAGTTCCTTGATGGCATGCCGGCCAACCACGCATTGCTCTGGGGCTCGCGCGGTACCGGTAAATCCTCGCTGATTCGCGCCTTGCTGGCCGAGCACGCCAAGGCGGGTTTGCGTCTGATCGAAATCGAGCGCGATCACCTGGCCGATTTGCCGCGAGTCGTCGAACAAATCGCCAAACTGCCGCAACGTTTCGTGTTGTTCTGTGATGACCTGTCGTTTGAGTCGGGCGAAGGTGATTACCGCGTACTCAAGAGCGTACTCGACGGTTCGCTTGAGCAAGCACCGGATAATGTTTTGCTATACGCCACGTCCAACCGTCGCCACCTGGTGCCGGAAAAGGAAAGCGATAACGAAAACTGGAAGCGAGTCGACGGCGAACTGCATCCCAGCGAGGCGGTGGAAGACAAGATCGCGCTCTCGGACCGCTTCGGACTGTGGCTGTCGTTCTATCCGTTCACCCAGGAGCATTTCCTCAACGTGGTCGAACACTGGATCGGCCAACTGGCGGACAAGGCCGGCCTCAAGTGGCAACGCGACGAGCAACTGGACATCCTTGCGGTGCGTTGGGCCACCGGGCGCGGGAATCGTAACGGACGTTGCGCGTATCAATTTGCCCGCTATTGGGTTGGGCTGAAACTGTTGGAGCACAAGGCATGATCGATATACACAAGAGCGGCCAGGGCCTCGAAGGCTATGGCATGCTGCGCGCGCAGCTTGAGTCGTTGCTGGCGGACGAGCGGGACTTCATCGCCAATGCCGCACAGTTTTCGGCCTTCCTGTTCAATCAGCTCGATAACCTGAACTGGGCCGGCTTCTATCTCAATCGCAATGAAGAGCTGGTGCTGGGCCCGTTTCAGGGGCAGATCGCTTGCGTGCGGATCCCGTTCGGCCGCGGCGTTTGCGGAACGGCGGCAGCGACCTTGCAGAGTCAACGGGTCGAAGACGTGCATGCGTTTGCAGGGCATATCGCCTGTGACAGCGCATCGAACAGCGAACTGGTCGTGCCGCTGATCAAGGACGGTCGTTTGATCGGCGTACTGGACCTCGACAGCCCGAAACTGGCGCGTTTCACCGCAGAGGATCAGGCCGGCATCGAGAAACTGGCAGCGATTTTCCTGCGCCTGACCGATTGCTGATCAAACCCGCAAGCCTGCCTTGATCAGCAGGCTTGACGCATCGACCGCATCGATTTGCCGTGGGTTGAGAAAACGCTCGGCGTACCGCAGATAGATGTGGTCGTTGATGAACAACCCGAATAATTCCGGATCGAGGTGAGCGTCCCGGCACATGTTGGCCATGATGCCCAGCGCTTCGCTCAGGGATTTGGCTTTCTTGTAGGGGCGGTCGGCAGCGGTCAGCGCCTCGAAAATATCGGCAATCGCCATCATCCGCGCCGGCAGGCTCATGTCTTCGCGCTTCAAGCGTTTGGGATAACCGGTGCCGTCCATTTTTTCATGATGGCCTCCGGCGATTTCCGGAACGTTGCGCAGGTGGCCGGGGAAGGGCAGGTGGTTGAGCATCAGGATCGTCTGCACCATGTGATGATTGATGATGTAGCGCTCTTCGTTCGTCAGGGTGCCTCGGGGAATGCTCAGGTTGTAGAGCTCGCCGCGATTGTATTTGTAGCGCGGCACATCGAGCTTGAATCCCAAGGGATTGTCCGGGCCAATGAGTTCGGCGTCGATGCGTTCGAACAAATGCTCGGGTTTGTCCGCCAGCAGCGGTTCGCTGACTGGCAATGTCGGTGCCGGGGTGCGTTCCTGCCGCCGGTTCTCTTCCCAGGAAACGCCCAACCGGTCATCCAGGGTTCGGGTCCAGGTGCGTTGTCCAATGCTGCGTAGTCGTTGCAGGTCGGCTTCTGCCATCGCTTCACCGCCAAGGTTGCACCGGGCAATAAAGGCGAAATCATCATCGAGCGCCGTCAGCGTGGCATCGCGCAATAGCGACAGGTCTTGCTCGTCCCCCCCCATTGCAACGGCTTGCCAATAGCGGACCCAGGCATCGCGCTTGAGCACTTCGAAACGGGTGCGGATTTCGTGGATGCGGTCGTTCAACGTTTCCAGTTTCGTGGCTTTATCGACGACGTATTCAGGTGTGGTGACCTTGCCACAGTCATGCAACCAGGCTGCAATGTGCAGCGCCTCCCATTCATCCTCGGTGGGGCGATAACCGCTGAAGGCTGGATCCTGACTGGCCGCGGCAGCCTGGGCAATCATCAGTGCCAGGGCCGGTACTCGCTGGCAATGCCCTCCGGTGTAGGGGCTTTTGGCGTCAATCGCGCCGGCCAGCAGTTTAATGAAGGCATCCAGCAGGTTTTTTTGTCGGGCTTGCAGGCGCTGGCTTTCAATACTCACGGCTGCCGCACCGGACACCGCCTGCAGAAACGCGATACGGTCGGGCCGGAGTTTTTCCAGGTCACTCTGGTTACCGCTGTCGGCCAATAAAAACACCAGCAGGCCCACGGTTTCGTTATGACGATTGTGCAAGCGGATACCGATCAGATGAACCCGAGGGCAAGCCAGTGCGAGCAACACTTTTTGCAAATCCCCCGCTTGTTCGAAGCCGAAATGGCTGACGACATTGTCGGCGGTCGAAAGCTGTTGCATCCAGGCTGGAGTTTTCGGGTCTTGAAGATCATGCCCGTGGATATCGAATGACGACAGCGTTTCAGCGGTGTCATTGATGACCAGACCCTGGGGCTCCATGCGATCACCGTCTCCTTCGCGCAGGTAAATCAGACCGGCCTGGGCCTGGCCGATTTTTACGGTTTCAAATAACACCCGCTCCATCAGCGGCGCAAAACGGGTCTCGGCGCTCAGGCTGTCGGTGATCTGGAAGAAGCTTGCCAGCGTGTCTTTCATGCGCGCCATCGACACGCTCAGTTGATCGACTTCCAGCACCGGGGAGCGACGGGAAACCGGGAAATTGAAGTCGAAGCTGCGAATCGCATCCGCTTCCTGTACCAACGCGCGCAGGGGTTTGACCAACACCCTCGACGTCAGCCATCCCAGAGGAACGCACAACAGTAGTGTCGCCAGAGTAATCAGCGCACCTTGCCAGCGCATGCGGTAGGCATCGGTCAGCAATTCGTCTTCCGGCACCAGCAGTGCCAACTGCAGACCTTGGGGACCGCCTTCCTGCATGTTGCTGCGGGCCACGATCCATTGGCGACCGCCGACATTCAAACGATTGCCCGCGGGGGGGCTGTTGAGCAGAGCGCCGAGGCTGGGGCTCAGGTCGGCGGCCTTGATCAGACGCGCCGTTTGGTCGTCGACGATCAGACGACTGCTGTCGGGATACGCGATGGCATTGCCTTGGGCATCGAACAGCACGATCTCGGTGGCGGGCGTCACTACATGTTTGGCCAGGGTGGCGCTGAGTTCCTCCAGGGTCAGGTCGGCGCCCATCACGGCATGGTCGCCGCTGCGCAGGGCCAGCGTGGTGCCGACGTTGTGGGTAGAGAAAAAAACATAGGGTTCGGTGGTGATCTGGGTGCTGTCGCGGCTGGCGCTGGAAAACCAGGCGCGGCTACGTGGGTCGTAGGTGTCGGCGGGGTCTTCGTGACGACCGATGAGGGTCAGGTCCTGATCGAAAAACAACGATTGGGAATGAGCCTGACCGCGGGTGTCTCTCTCGATGCTCCACACTTGGTAAGCCGCTGCTTCCGGGGCGTTGAGCAGCATTTTCAGCTGAGGGGCGCGCAGCGGGCGAACCATGAAAAAATCACCATTGCCATAGCCCAGATACAGGGATGCCAGATCCGGGTTATCCCGCAGCGACTGACTGAAGGGTTTGAGCAGCGCCAGTCGTTGCTGAAGGTCGGAACCTTGCACGGCGGGGTTGAGCACCAACAAGCTGAGCAGATGGCGAATCGGCTCGTAGGTAGCCTGCAGATCCAGGCGGACATCCTGCTCGATGCGATTGAAGAGTTTTTCGCTGCTGGAAAGAATGATCTGCGTGGTTTGACGGTAATTGAAAATGCCCAACACCACCCCGGTCAGCAACAACAGCAGGGTGAACATCACACTGATATGAACGTGCAGGGGAAACCGCCGTTGATCCGGGCGCAGTGGGTTGGGCATGCAGTTCACTCCATGATGGTTAACGCACTGCTCAGCGTCCAAGCATAGTTAAGGCTCCGTGATTTTGCTTCCGTCGTTTTGCCCAATTTGCTGCAGCAATGCCTGGTCCAATTCGAGCATGGCGCTCTCGATGGCCTTGCAGCATTCGGCCGTCCTGCCTGGCTCGAACAGGCTGCGGCAGGCCGCTTCGAGCGCTTCGCAGGTGTCGATCAATCGGGAGGCTTGAACGATTCGGGCGGCACCTTTGATCTTGTGGGCGATATCGAGAAAAACCTGCGGATCCGTGGACCCGGATAACGCCAGCAAGCTTTGTCGGTCCAGACCATTGCTATTGATCAGTTCGGTCAACAATCGTCGGTTCAGTGCGGGATTGCCTCCCGTCATCAGCTCGAATCCTTGCAGGCTGAAAACGGGGGCGAGGTCCATGGGCTCCATGCCCTCAACCCATTGACTCAAGGCCGTCAGGGTCAGCGGTTTGAACAGGCAATCGTCCATCCCGGCTTGTTTGCAACGTTGAATCTCTTCCGGCTGTGCATTGGCCGTAAATCCCAGTACGGTGCACGGGCGTTGTTGCGTTTGGCATTCCTGGCGGCGAATGGCGCGGGCTAGCTCGTAACCATTCATGACTGGCATGTTGCAATCGGCAATGACCAGATCGAAGGTGCCGGCTTTCCATACCTCGAATCCTGCCTGACCATCCTCAGCGACGCTGAATCGATGGCCCAGAAACTCCAGCTGCTGACACATGAGCAGGCGATTGGCCGCGTGATCATCGACTACCAGTACATTCAAGGGAGTTAATGTCGCGGGTGTTTCTGTTTCAACCATTTTCGGCCCAGGTTCACGTGGCAATGTGGGCAGGTGCAAGGTAATGCCCACTTGAGTGCCCAGCCCCGGCTGACTGCGTAACTGCAGGCAGCCCCCCATCCTTTCGCACAAACCGCGGCTGATCACCAGGCCAAGCCCGGTGCCGCCCCTGGCGGACTGTCCGGCGTTATCGGCCTGAGCGAAAGGCTCGAACAGGCGTTGCTGATCCTGTTCGCTGATTCCGATACCGCTGTCCTCGACTTGCAATTGCATTCGTACCTGGCCCGGCTCGGCGGACGGCTGCAGATTGACGATAATCCTGACTTGACCGTGCTCGGTAAACTTGATGGCGTTGCTGACCAGGTTGGACAGCACTTGCTTGAAACGCAACGGGTCCAGCAGGACGTCGATCGGTGGGTTGGCCGGGTTGAACTCCAGCCGCAATTCGAGTCCTTTCTGGTGGGCCAGCCCATCGAAGTTACGTGCTACTGACGCGACGATTTCCTGCGGATTGACACGCTCCGGGCTCAGGCTCAAGTGCCCCGATTCGATGCGGGCGATGTCGAGAATGTCGCCGATCAATTCCAGCAAGTCTTTTGCCGAGTTGTACGCCACATCGATGGCTGGACGATCCGGGTGATCCTGTTCGATACGCTTGAGCGTCAATTCGAGCATGCCGATCACTGCATTCATCGGGGTGCGGATCTCGTGGCTCATGGTGGCCAGGAATGTGCTTTTGGCCCGGTTGGCTTCGTCGGCGCGCTCTTTCGCACAACGCAGATCATCGAACAGTTGCCGCCGTTCGCTGATGTCGATCCAGCCACCGATGATGCCTTGCACTTCACCGCAAGAGTCACGGTAGGGGAGAATCCAGTGATAGATCGTCAACCGGCGTCCACCGATGTGCAGTTCACGATCGAGAATCAGGGGTATGCCCTCGGCCACGACGCGCTGATAATCGGCCTGATATTCCCGGGCTTCGAAGGCGTTGCTCATAGTGCCTTGAATGACACTTTTGCCAATGACGTCTTCGCGTTTTGCACTGAAGGCTTGCAAGTAGCTGTCATTGCAGCTTTGGAGCAGGCCCTGGCGATCACGTACATAAATCGGATGTGGCGTGCCGTTGACCAGTGAACGCATGAATTCGAATTGATCGTTCAATGCACGCTCGGCCGCTTTGCGTTGATTGATCTGGCGCCGCATGTTTGCGTTCCAGGCCATGGAAATTAACAACAGCACGCCTGCGCCGATGACGATTTGATAGAACACCCGATGATAGGTGCGCCAGGTGCTTTGTGAGGACGCTGAATAACCACGCCAGCGGCTGTTGATAATCCCCAGTTCCTCCGGCGAGATGCTCAACAGCGCCTTGTTGAGGATGTCATTGAGTTCCTTGGCGTTGCGGCCGGTGGCCAGAGAGAATGCCGCTTGCTCTGTGCCGATGGTGGTGCTGATTTGGAGGCTGTGCTCGAAGAGCCGCGATGAGATGAAGTAGTTGGCGATCACCAGAGAGCTCACTGCACCTTCTGCCTGGCCCTCGGCAAGCATTTCCACGGCACTGAACGTGTCCGGCATTTTGATGAGTTTTATCTGCGGGAACTCGGTACGCAAAAAATCTATCAGTGGATTGCCTTGGGCGATGGCCACGCGCTTGTCATGAAGCTGCGTAAGATTGGCAGGGCTGTCTGCAGCTTTGCGCGTCAACAGGACATTGGAGTTTTGCAGATAGGGTCGACTGAAATTCAGCAGCCTTTCCCGTTTTGCGCTGGGCAGCAGTGCGGCGATCAGATCGGCCTGGTTGTCTCTGATCCGCTGAATCATGTCGCTGTCGCTTCGGCTGCGCTGGATCTCGAAGCGCAGACCGGTGCGCAGCCTGATGAGTTCAAGCAAGTCGGCGGCAACGCCGCGGAAGTTGCCGTCACTGTCGAAAAACGTCAGTGGCGCAAGTGCTTCATTGACGACTACGCGGACCACCGGGTGTTGCGCCAGCCAGCGTTCTTCGCCGTAACTGAGCTCCAGCTTGTGATCGGTGAGCAGGATGTCGCTGCCGGCGCTCCAACGCTTGGCGATGTTTTCTCGTTCGCTGACAGGGATCGCCATGAGCGTCGTATTGATGATGCCGAGCAGTTCCGGGTTGTTCTTGTGCACCGCAAAACTGAATCCGTGGGCTTCGTGTTTGCCGAAGTTGGCCATGCGGATGTTGTTCAGGTAGCCCTTGTTGATCATGTAATGGGTCGAAATGGTATCGCCGAGAAACACGTCCGCCTGGTCGAAGGCTACGGCGTTGATCGCATTCTGATAGGAGGGATGGGATGTAATGATCGCCTTCGGGTAGAGGGCCTTGACCTCCTCCAGCGGCAGATAGTGATACACCATGCTCAGGCGCAGACCGGCAAGGCCGTCGGTCAGTGATCGGGTTTCGCCTTCGCGTGTCACCAGGACCGGTTGGTCCACCGCGTAGGGCATGGACAATACGATGTCGGCATTGCTTGCTTCGAATCCATTGGCGGTGCCGAGCAAGTCAACCTCGCCGTTTTTGAGTGCTTCGATTGCGGCTCCCCGGGATGAGAAGCGTTGAACCTTGATGGGCAAGCCCGTGGCCTTGCCGAGTATGCCCGCATAATCGGCAGTGAAGCCTTCATAGTCGTGGCCGCTGAGGGTCAGGTCGAACGGTGGATAATCCGGTGCTGAGGTACCCAGAACCAATTCACGTTTGTTCCTGACCCATTGTCGTTGCGATGGATCCAGTTGGACTTCCAGATTTCCGGCCGTCATGCGGCTGAGCAAGACATAATCCTCACCGTCCTGCGCCGCGAGCAATGAGGTGCTCAAGCATAAGCCTGCTGTCGTGAGTATCAGAAAATCCTTTAAACGACTGAGCATCCTGTTTCTCACACCAAAGCGTTACGTTTTGCCATTTCGATAAGTTCAACCAGGGATTTGGCCTTGAGCTTTTGCATGAGACGTTTTTTATAAGTGCTGACAGTTTTGTTGCTCAAAAACATGCCTTTGGCGATCTCCTTGTTGGTGCGGCCTTGGGCAAAAAGTTGCAATACCATCAGTTCCCTATCGTTTACTGACTTGAACAGTTCGAGTTCGGCGTAACGCGCTTCATCGCCGCGAACCGGGTTGAGCGCTTCACTTGGGAAATAGTTGTAACCTGACAATACTGCTTTAATGGCGCTGATCAGTTCGCTCAGGTCTTCCTGTTTGCAGACATATCCAGAAGCACCGGACTGCATGCAGCGAATACCGAAAAGTGTCGGGCATTGTGCCGTTAATACCAATGTTTTAAGTGGGGTGCTCATTGCGTTGAAGCGGGCCAGTACTTCCAGGCCATCCAGCTTGGGAATGCTGATGTCGAGAATGACCAGGTCGGGCATGCATTCGCGAACCATCTGCATGGCGTCGACCCCATTATCAGTTTCGCCAACGACTTCGTAGCCTTCGTGTTCCAGTAGCATACGGACGGCAAGTCGGATGACAGGGTGATCGTCGACAATAAAAACGGAGTTCATAATAAAATTCCATGCAAGCTCAAATAAAGCGCGCACCTTAGCTCAGATAGTTGAGGTGACGTATGAACTGAGGTAGTCGTAGCACCATTATAGGAATGTTCCTACATGCAAAAAGGAATGGGCCTACGTGTCAACTAGGTTTTTTATAAGGATCAATAAACGTTGTTGAGGTTTAGTTGTAATATTCAGCGCTGGTTTTTTTGGGTTTTTTGTTATGGGATCAGGGTCAATAATTTTCTGAATTCGTATTGTTTCAAAGGCTTGATCAAGTAGCCCAGCAACGGGAGTCCATGGGTGTTTGCCATGTGTTTAAGTTGGTCCAGTTCAGCGGGTGTCAGGCTACTTAGAAGTATTGCCTGTTTTATCATCCCTCGATGACTGGCAAATTTGACCAGATCAAGGCCGCAGAGATCGGGAAGGCACTGGTCGCACAAAAGAATATCGAACGGTTGTGTGGCGGTGAGCATTAGTTGCAATGCACCTTGGGCACAGTCAGTGGTGGTGAGCTGGGTGAAGCCGTAACTCTCGAGCAGGTACTGAGTGGCTCTGAGCTGAAACGGGTGATCTTCCACCAACAAGATGCGCAGATTGTCTTTGATCATATTATTCACGCTTTTTCTATCGAACAAAGTAGGCGTGATTGTTCCGTGGGAAACGCGGATAAATCGATCAGTTCACTCGACAGGAGCTGTAGGGGATTTCCGCGAACCTTGAGCGCACTTGCAGTTTTCGGGGGACATCAGCCATTAAGGGGGGCGTAATGGCTGATGTCCCTGTTCCTGTCAGTGGCTAGAGCTGCCGGTCATTTCCAGTGCCATGTCGCTGGCATAGCTGTCGGTCATACCGGCGATGAAGTCGATCATGCGCAGGAACGACGCGTGTAACGGGCCGTTGGGGTCGGGTGCATTGTTGCCCAGCAGGTCGAGAACCCGCCGACTCTTGAACGATGGCGTCCGACCGCCGTGTTGCTCAAGTGCCGCGCCGCAGAAAGCGTTGAGCAGGATTTCCAGCGTGGTGTAGGCGCCAATTTCGTGCAGGGTCTTGCGCTTGTCCTGGAAGATTTTCTTGCGCGCCATGTCCTTGGCGTTGAGAACGCAGCGTTTGGCGGGGCCGTGCATGTGCTCTACCAAGTCGCCGTGCAGGGTGCCGGCCAGCAGCGCGTCCTGTTGCTCGACAAAGGCCCGGGCCGCCGCATTGGTCAAATGCTCGATGGCTTTGCCTCGCAGGATCGCCAGTTTGCGCCGGCGAGAATCCTGCGGACCAAGCTGGCGATAGGTTTCCGGCAGATCATCGCCCACCAGATTCAGCAACAGGGACTCGACCTCGGTGTATTCCAGCAGCTCCATTTCCAGGCCGTCTTCGAGATCGATCAACGCGTAGCAAATGTCATCGGCGGCTTCCATCAGATACACCAGCGGGTGACGCGCCCAGCGTTGCTCTTCGAGTTGCGGCAGGCCGAGTTTGTGAGCGATCTGTTCCAGTAGCGGCAGCTCGCTCTGATAGCAACCGAATTTGTGTTTTTTGTAACCCAGCGAGTCGGCGTGCCGGGCCGTCCATGGATACTTCAGGTAGGTGCCGAGGGTCGCGTAGGTCAGACGCGTCCCACCGTCGAACTGGTGATACTCAAGCTGCGTCAGTACTCGGAAACCTTGGGCGTTACCTTCGAAATTGAGGAAGTCACTTCGTTCCGCTTCGCTCATCGCGTCCAGCCAGCCACGGCCGGCGGCTTGCAGGAACCAGTGCCGAATCGCATCTTCACCGGAATGCCCGAACGGCGGATTGCCGATGTCATGTGCCAGGCAGGCTGATTGCACCACCATCCCGAGGTCACTGGGTTCGCACCAGTCGGGCAGGGCGCCGCGGATGGTTTCGCCGACACGCATGCCCAGTGATCGACCGACGCAGCTCACTTCAAGGGAATGGGTCAGACGGGTGTGGATATGGTCGTTGCTCGAAACCGGATGAACCTGGGTTTTGCGCCCGAGGCGGCGAAACGCACCCGAAAAAATGATGCGGTCATGGTCTTTGTGAAAGGGGCTGCGCCCGAGTTCTTCCGGACTGTGCAGCGGTTTTCCAAGGCGTTCACGGGTAAGCAGGGTGTGCCAATCCAAGGCTGGTTCTCTCCGTCAGGTGACTGATTGCTTTAGCTTCCCGGTTCGCATCAGGACCTGCAAGGGAAAAACACGCCTACCTGCAGGTGCAAGACTGGCCGGCGATGGTGGTGCATCGGGCGCTGCAACGTCGAGTCAGCTATCGCCATCGCCGGGCGGTCCCGGCTCCTAGAGCCCGACGGCATCGATATCGATCAGCAGCAAGCGTTCGCCATTGTCGAAAAATTGCCCGGCGGTGAGGCAGTACTGATTGCTGGTGGCGTCGCGGTAAGTGTTGGAAAGGGTCAGTCGACGCTCATCCCAGCCCTCGGCCAACAGATGATAGAAATAGGGGCGCCACGACCAGTTGTGGCCCAGATAACGGTCATCGGCGACCCAGCCGTTATTGCGCCATTCAAGGTTTGGCGTCAGTTGGGTTCCGTGCCGGTCGCATTGATAGAAGCGCAACAGCCAGGGAAAGGCATCCAGTTGGGGCAGGGCACTGAGCGGGGCGCGGTTTTGTGCCCAGGCTTGCAGGATCGCCATCAATTCGCCGAGTTGCTGGCGCATGTTCATCAAACGACCACGCTCGGCCAGCTTTTGCTGAACATAACGCTGGCGCAGTTGTGCAAAGCGCTCGACAAAGGCGTCGGTGGCGAAGAAGTCCTCTTGCGCCCCGGCAAACAGAAAACCCTGCACGTAGCGTGAGCCGCATTCCAGGGCAAAATTCAGTTGGGCTTCGGTTTCCACGCCTTCGGCGATGATCCAGCAACCGGTTTTCTCGGCCATCAAGGCCAGGGCCTTGACCACGTCAGTGCTGGGCCCACCCAGCGCCGCCGCCTGGAACAGGCGCATGTCGAGCTTGAGAATGTCTGGCTGCAACGCCAGAACGCGATCGAGTTGGGAGTAGCCGGCACCGAAATCGTCGATGGCGATCCGTGCGCCGGCCTGACGGTAACGCGTCACCACTTGGGCCAGACGCTGGATATCGCCCCCCAGTTCCGTGATCTCGAAGACGATTCGCCGTGGATCGATCCCCTGACTGCTCAGTTGCTTGAGGCTCGGCAGCGGCTGGTCCGGACGCAGGCGGCTGATCCAGCGGGGTGAAATGTTCAGGCTCAAGAACCAGTCGGAAGGCGCTTCATGCAGACGTCTCAAGGCGTCATCGCGCAATTGGCGATCCAGCCGACGCAGGATGATGGCGTTTGTACGCGGGTCGGCGAACAGCGGACCCACTGACGCCAATTGACCGTCGGCTTGCCGCAGTCGACCCAGTGCCTCAACACCCGCGATACGGCCCGTAGCGGTATCGATGAACGGTTGAAAGCAAGCGAGCGGTTGCCCGTCGATCACGAGGCCTCCTTAGCAGATCTTGTTTTTGGAATGAGCCTGATCACCGGGTGGGCGAACAGGGCTGAACCCCTCTATAAAGAGGCTCAGCCCGTGCGTGTTGCAAGAATGCAGCCAGATAGCGATGGTTTACTGTTTACGCGATGAGCCTTGCAAGATCAGCTTGATCAGGGGCACCAATGTGGTGCCAAGCCGAACCAGCCGGGTCAGGCTGCTCAGACCCCCGCCGTTTTTTGCGCCCTTGCCGGTCAGGAAACCGAGCAAAGTTACGGCGGCTACGCCCCAGAGCGGAGCGTGCTTGATGCCGAAGCCGTCCTGCAGGCTTTGCGTCATCCCGCGCACACGGTTCAGGGGTTGTAGCAGTTGCGCGGACTCGTGGCGGATTTCCTGACGATGCATTTCCATGCGCAGGCGAATCAGCGCCTTGCGCATCTCTGTGCGCGTGCTGTTTCGAGGCAGTTCAGGCAGGCTCATGGCAGCAGGCGCTCCCGGTCATTGGCCAACTCTTCCAGAGTGCCGTGGAAGGGAGAGGACTCATCGAAGATCGCCGCTTTCAGGCGCAGGCCACAGAAGAGGGCGGCGAGGGCGTAAAACACACAGAGCCCAATGATGGCCGGCAGCCGATAGGTGTCCCAGAACAGGATCAGCACCAGCGTCGACAACCCCACCAGCAACAGCAATGCAAACACCAGCGCCAACCCGGCAAACAGCAACAGGCTTACGGTGCGGGCTTTTTGTTCCTGCAGTTCGATGCCGAACAGCTCGACATGGCTGTGCAGCAGGCCCAGGAATGCAGCGCCCAGGCGCCGCGGTGAGGAGCTTTGCCCCGTCTCGGACGAACCGGATTCACCGATTGCCATATCAGCGCCGCGTCGCCAGCAGGCCAATCAGGAAGCCGACCCCGGCCGCGATCCCGACCGATTGCCATGGGTTGGCCTGGACATAGTCCTCGGTGGCAGTGACGGCTGCCTTGCCGCGGTCACGCAGGGAGTCTTCGGTCAGTCGCAAGGTTTCGCGGGCACGCAGCAGACTGTCGTGGATCTGGTCGCGCAGCTCGTCGGCCTGATCACCGGCCAGGGTGGCGGTGTGTTCGAGCAACCGTTCGGTGTCGTTGACCAGAGTCTGAAAATCGCTCATCAGGATTTCTTGAGCAGTCTTTGCCTTGATGCTGGCCATGGGTGATCTCCATAAGTGGCTTCTGAAACGTTCGAGTATGAGCCTTGGGTGAAGGTTCAGTACAAATGACTGGTACAACTTTTGCTATGTCGTGGTGCGTCAGTCTGCGCCGTTGCGCTGTCGCTGGGCATGATTTCAGTAAAACCTTAACTCAAACAATCAAAACCCGTGAAATTGTCCCGGTCATCGTTGGCCATGACGAACCCTGTGCGCCAAATCGGTTCATTGGGGTGACCTGCTCGAAGCGGGAAGGTCACAACTTGGTGCATGGATTGCCCGCACGAACTGCTTTGGTGCTTTTTTCAGCCTTAAAGGTCTGCCAAATCCATGGAAAATCTGCAAAGTGCTGTGGACAGTCTGGTCCATAGCTCCAATACATTGTTCATACTGATCGGCGCCGTCATGGTACTGGCCATGCATGCCGGTTTTGCCTTTCTTGAAGTCGGAACGGTTCGCCAAAAAAACCAGGTTAACGCGTTGTCGAAGATCCTCAGCGACTTCGCCGTTTCAACCCTGGCTTACTTCTTTATAGGCTATTGGATTTCCTACGGCGTCACTTTCATGCAACCGGCCGCGGTGATCAATGCCGATCACGGCTATGGCCTGGTGAAGTTTTTCTTTCTGCTGACCTTTGCGGCGGCGATCCCGGCGATCATTTCCGGGGGCATTGCCGAACGCGCCCGGTTCGTCCCGCAGTTGTGCGCGACCGCCTTGATCGTAGCGTTCGTCTATCCCTTTTTCGAGGGCATGATCTGGAACGGCAACTTTGGCTTGCAGGCCTGGTTGCTGGAACGTTTTGGCGCAGGTTTCCATGATTTTGCCGGCTCTGTGGTGGTCCATGCCATGGGCGGTTGGCTGGCGCTCGCGGCGGTGCTGTTGCTGGGGCCGCGTAATGGCCGTTATCGCGAAGGACGCCTGGTGGCGTTCGCGCCTTCGAGCATTCCCTTTCTGGCGTTGGGTTCATGGATCCTGATCGTCGGCTGGTTCGGTTTCAACGTCATGAGCGCCCAAACCCTGCAAGGTGTCAGTGGATTGGTGGCGGTGAACTCATTGATGGCCTTGGTTGGCGGCACCGTGGCGGCATTGATCGTCGGGCGCAATGACCCTGGCTTTCTGCACAACGGCCCATTGGCCGGGCTGGTGGCAATCTGTGCCGGTTCCGACCTGATGCACCCGGTGGGCGCGCTGGTGACCGGTGCGATTGCCGGTGCGTTGTTCGTCTGGTGTTTCACTGCCGCTCAAAGCAAGTGGCATATCGACGATGTGCTGGGTGTCTGGCCCCTGCATGGCCTGTGTGGCGCGTGGGGCGGTATTGCTTGCGGCATTTTCGGTCAGGGTGCACTGGGTGGGTTGGGTGGGGTGAGCCTGATCAGCCAGTTGATCGGAACCGCGTTGGGCGTTGGCGTGGCATTGACCGGTGGTTTTGCGGTGTATGGCGTGATCAAGGCGCTCCATGGTCTGCGGTTGAGCCAGGAGGAGGAGTATTACGGTGCAGACTTGTCGGTACACAAGATTGGTGCCGTCAGTCAGGATTGAGACTGCTGAAATTCACGTTTCAAGGCAGAGGATTCAATGGCTCGACGGCTTTTCGGGGCAGGCCTAGAATAAGCACTTCATTTTTTAGGTTGAGCGCTCATGCTTCCTGAATGTCAGTTGTTCGGCACCCTCGGGTGCCATCTCTGTGAAGTGGCCGAAGCCATGCTGATGGAATTTGTTGAGCGCGGCTTGCTGGTGGAACTGGTGGATATCGCTGAGGACGAGACCTGGTTCGAAGCCTACAGCCTGCGCATTCCTGTTTTACGGCGGGTCGATAACGGCGCGGAGCTAGGCTGGCCGTTCAGTGCCGATGACGTGGTGGCGTTCCTGCGATAAACGTTTTTTGCGATGGCCTGTTCCCGCCTGTCGATCTTCGCGAATGATCCCCTTGGCTTAATCAATGCGATTCGGATACTGTATGCGCATACAGTTATCCGGGTTGCCGACCTTGTTACCCCTGACTTCAGGGTTTGAGCAGGCGAGCCCGGGCGTGAGAGGGATGAATCGTGGTCAATGTCGAACAATTGAAAAGCAGCGTGAACCGGATGTCGGTGGACGTAGTACGCGAAGCGGTTCTCGAACTGCGTCTTGATGGTCTGGTGACGGAAGGCAAAACACCCTTCAACAAACTGCATTTCAATACCTGTTTTGCAGAAATCGAAGCCTTGTTTCAGCGCGCTGGCTATCACCGGCAACTGGACGTCGTGGGCTACCAGGGTTTGTTGTATGCGCTTTATGACCCGGCGCGCTGGGAAGCGGTCGATGTGCTGCGCTGGCTCAAGGAATACACAGAAGCCGCAGCGCGCAAGCAGATTCCTGCTTGAGAATCTCTTCTAGGCTCACTCCTTTCTCTGTCGGATAATGTCGCCCTGCATTGAGGGTTAGAGCTTTCGTATGTCCACTTCAACTTTTTCGGCTGCACACCACCAGGCGAGCACGCTCTATTTGCCCCCCGGCCCGTGGCAGACCGTGCTCGACTGCCTGTGCGAGCACTTCAGTGCCATCGGGCGTGAACAATGGCTGGATCGAATTGCCCGCGGCCGCGTCCTCGACGGGCAAGGTGCGCCGATCACCGTTGATCTGCCTTACAGGGAAGGCCTGAGAATTCACTATTTTCGCGAAATACCGGACGAAAAAACGATCCCGGTGGTCGAGTCGATTTTGTACGCGGATGAGCATCTGGTCGTGGCAGACAAGCCGCACTTTCTGCCTGTGACTCCGGCGGGGGAGTATGTGGAGCAGACCTTGCTCAGACGGCTGATTCGTCGCCTGGATAACCCGCACCTGGTGCCCTTGCATCGAATTGACCGGCATACCGCGGGGCTTGTGTTGTTTTCTGCCAACCCGCAGAGCCGATCGGCGTATCAGTCGTTGTTTCCTGCGCGGCAGATCGAGAAACGGTACGAGGCCATTGCCGGGGCATTGCCTGATCTCTCATTTCCCTTGGTGCACAAGAGCCGTCTTGTCGATGGCGAGCCTTTTTTCCGCATGCAGGAAGGGCCGGGCGCCAGCAATACCGAGACAGCCGTCGAGGTCAGGGAGAAAAACGGGGATCTCTGGCGTTATGGACTTTACCCGGTGACAGGCAAGAAGCATCAGCTGCGGGTACACATGACGGCGCTGGGTGCGAGCATTTGCAATGATCCGTTTTATCCCCGGGTGCTCAAGGATGTCGAGGATGACTACGCCAATCCTTTGAAGCTGCTGGCCCAAGGACTGAAATTTGTCGATCCGGTCACGGGGCAGGATCGAGAGTTCGAGAGCGCCATTACCCTTCAATGGTGATGAACCAGGGCGTTTTATTTAGCCGTGCCTGCAAAAAATATCGAATTTAAGGGCCGCTCTACAGTCAGTTGATAAGGCCTCGCGATCTTGGCTTTCAACGACCTCGGCATAGCAGCCGGATCGCCCGGTAGCACCGAGACCTATCGTGCAAGGAAACCCCGATGAAACGTACCGCTTTCGCTGGAATATTCATTTGCGCTGCAATGTTGGCCTCTCCTGCATTCGCCGCAGACAACAATCTATGCACCGCCAAGCTTCAGGAGCTCAAGGACAAAGTCACGAGCCTGCCAGCCACCTCTGAAAACACCACCATGGAAATCAGGCGGTTGTTGGCCAGTGCCGAAGCGTCCAAGCTTGCCGGGGATAACACGAAATGCGTTACCGAAGCTACGCAAGCCCTGTCACGCGCGGATAAGCTGAGCAACGAACCGAATCCGTAATCGCGTCAATCCGGTTCGGCTTCATGAATTTGATGCAGACGAAAAAATGCCCCGACGAGTCGGGGCATTCTTGTATCCGGTGTCCGCTGCGCGAATTACAACTCTTTAACGGTACGAACCTGATCCTTATTGATGCGGGTCTGTTTGCCATCCAGTTGTTCGAATTCGTAGAAGCCCGAATCCTTGTCATAGTGTGGCGTGTCGACGGCCTGGATTTCGCGACCGTCGTTCAAGGTGATTACTGCAGGTGACGCGCAACCGGCCAGGGTGGCTAGACCCAATGCGAGCATGAAAGTGGCCAGGATCCGTTGAGTCATGGGTGTATCTCCGAAAATGAATTCTTTTGGTTACTGAGCTTGAGACGTATGCAGAACGTGCAAGTTCCTTGATAGGTTCAGTCTGACACAGTGTTGTACGCGCTTAACAGTTCCGGTGTGTTGAGATTGGCCAGACGTGGATCATTATCAGGACACTGCAATGCGGTAGCGCCCAGTTTGCGCATAAGTCGGCCCGGGCTGCGCTCGCCGTCGTTCCAGGCGCTTTCGAAGTCAGCGCGAAGTGCCACGGGAATGACGCACAGTAGAGGTTCCCAGTGCTCGCCATGGCGCAGCATCAACGGCTTGTCGGGATGCTGGTTGGCGGTTCCGCGCATGCTGTTGAGCAGGGCGGCATCGATGCGTGGAACATCACACGGCAAGACCAGCAGATGTGTATGGCGAGCGGCTTTCAATCCCGCACGAATGCCGGCCAACGGCCCGGGAAAGTCACCTTCGTCGTCATGCACCAGTTGGTCGGCATAAGGCGCGTATTTTTCCGGGTTCCGGTTGCAGGAGATGATCAGGTCATCGCTCAGTGGCCGTGTCTTGCGATGCAGATGTGCAATCAGCGGTTCACCGTGCCAGTCCAGCAACCCTTTATCCTGCCCTCCCATGCGCTGGCCGCGACCGCCTGCCAGGAGCAGAATGGAGCAGGGCGGCAACTGATTCGAAGTCATGGCGGTTCTCCATCAGACATGGGAGGGCGGCGAAAAAATGAGGCGCTGTGATATAACACCGGGCTGTTTCTCCTACAACTGGACGAGCCTATGAAAGCCAAGGCTGATGTACCTTTCGCGCCGCTCAACATTGCGGTGCTGACTGTCAGCGATACCCGTACCCTGGAAACCGATACCTCAGGCCAGGTCTTCGTCGACCGCTTGACGGCTGCCGGCCATAACCTGGCCTCCCGGGTATTGCTTAAAGATGACCTCTACAAAATTCGCGCGCAAGTCGCCAACTGGATTGCCGATGATGTGGTGCAGGTCGTGCTGATCACTGGCGGCACCGGTTTTACCGGTCGCGACAGCACCCCGGAAGCGGTGAGCTGCCTGCTCGATAAACAAGTCGATGGCTTCGGTGAGTTGTTCCGGCAGATTTCGGTGGCGGACATCGGCACCTCCACTGTTCAGTCCCGCGCCCTGGCCGGTCTGGCGAACGGGACACTGGTCTGCTGCCTGCCAGGCTCGACCAATGCGGTGCGCACGGGTTGGGATGGCATTCTTTCCGAACAACTGGACTCGCGCCATCGCCCCTGTAATTTCGTGGCTCATTTGAAACAGGCGGCACCCTGTGAATCCCGTGGGTAAACCGGGCAAGACCGGCAGCCTGATGCCGGTCGAGGTGGCGCTGGCACGCCTGCTGGAATTGGCTGACAACTCCCGGATTCATGAGCGTGAACGCTTGCCGTTGGCGCAGGTGCAAGGCCGTGTGCTGGCGGACGATTTGGTGTCGACCCTTGATTTGCCCCCGTGGCCCAACAGCGCCATGGACGGTTATGCCTTGCGCCTGGCTGACTGGACGGGTGAGCCGTTGGTTGTCAGTCAGAAGATATTTGCCGGGCAGGCACCCGAGCCATTGCAGCCGGGTACCTGTGCCAGAATCTTCACGGGAGCCCCTGTACCGGCGGGTGCTGACTGCGTCGAGATGCAGGAAAACGCGGTCATCCAGGCAGATGAGCGAATACATTTCGCCGAAACCATGACCGTTGGGCAAAACATCCGTCCACAAGGCCAGGAAACCACCATCGGTGAACTGATTTTGCCGGCGGGGACTCGTCTGGGGCCGATCGAGCAAGGCCTGGCGGCTTCGCTGGGGTGTGCCGAGCTGGACGTGATTCGTAAGGTTCGTGTCGCGGTTCTTTCCACCGGGGACGAATTGATTGAACCAGGGCAGGCGCTAGGGCCTGGCCAGATCTATAACAGCAACCGTGTGTTGCTCTGCAGTTGGTTACAGCGTTTGGGTTGCGAAGTGATCGATGCCGGGATTCTGCCGGATGACCTGACCACCACGCGCGCGCGCCTTGGCGAGTTGCAGGATGTCGATCTGATTCTCTCGACGGGGGGCGTATCGGTAGGTGAGGCGGACTTTTTGGGCATTGCCTTGCGGGAAGAGGGTGAGTTGGCATTGTGGAAACTCGCCATCAAACCCGGCAAACCACTGACATTCGGGCATTTCCGTGGCGTTCCGGTCATTGGCTTGCCCGGCAATCCGGCATCAACCCTGGTGACCTTTGCCTTGCTGACACGGCCCTATCTCCTGCGTCGTCAGGGGGTAAAGGAAGTCGAGCCGTTGAAAGTGCAGGTACAGGCAGGATTTGACTGGCTCAAAGCCGGCAATCGACGCGAGTATTTGCGCGGTCGCCTGGATAATGGTCGGGCGATCATCTATAGGAACCAGAGTTCCGGGGTGTTGCGCAGCGCCGCCTGGGCCGATGGACTGGTTGAGGTGCTCGAGGATCGTACGCTTGTCGTAGGTGACAGTGTGTACTTCATACCGTTGAGCGAAGTCCTGGGCTGACCCGGTGAACAATCTTCGTCTTGCAAGCCCGGTTGATCGAACCGGGTTTTGCGTTGATGAGGCTTTAATTCGCCAGAAGCAGTGTCACGAGCTGCTCGAAACGACTATTGGCGATCCAGCCGAGAAGCCCGAGGACTACGGCTGTTCCGCCAGCCGAATAGGCGAGTCGGTGCTTGATGGATTTGAGGTCACTGCGAATGTCTTCCATGTCCCTTCGGATGCACTTGAGGCGTGTTTCCAGTTCAGTGACGCGAGGTTCCATATCAACTTCTCCGTTGAGTTTCATGCTGTTTTTGATTTCAGCCGGCTGGTTGGCCTGTTTCTCTGCGAGTGGTGCGACCGGAAACACCGATAGGCTGGAGTGATGGCTCTGCATGGCACGTCCTTGTGTTTGTGCTGCTGATCACTAAAAACCGAAGGCACCAAAGTGGACCAATCACACTTTCTGGTCAATTGAGCCGATTCCTCACGTTTTGTAAGAAAAATCCTGCTACATAGGGCTCAAGTCGACTCGACTGGAAATAATTCAATTTCTTGCGACTTTTATCGGTAGCGTCGCGGTCAACATCTCCCATAGGCCAATCAATCCCGGGAGTGACACCGATGAGCGAACGCAAGGCGCTGTTGATATTGCATGGTAAACAGGCGCTCAACGAGGCAGTGCGTGCTGCCGTCGAAAGCAAGCGCGAGCAGGGTTGGGAACTGGCTGTCCGGGTGACCTGGGAGGCCGGTGACGCACAGCGGCTGGTGGATGAAGCACTGACCGCGGGCTACCGGCAAATCATTGCTGGCGGTGGCGATGGCACGTTGCGTGATATTGCCGAGGCCATGGCGGCGCATTCGACCGGGGCCAGCCTGGTGCTGATGCCTCTGGGAACCGCCAATGATTTTGCCCGCGCCGCCGGTATTCCACTGGAGCCGGATCAGGCACTGGAACTTCTGGAGCGTGCGCCCAGCGCCATCGATCTGGGGGACGTGGGCGGGCAAGTGTTCTTGAACATGGCCACGGGCGGTTTCGGCAGCCAGGTCACCGCCAATACCTCGGAGGAGCTGAAAAAAGTCCTCGGTGGCGCTGCGTATCTCTTCACGGGTCTGTCACGTTTCAGTGAGTTGCACGCGGCTTATGGCGAGTTGCACGGGCCGGATTTTCACTGGAGTGGCGAGCTGTTGGCGTTGGGCATCGGTAACGGCCGGCAAGCGGGAGGTGGCCATGTGTTATGTCCGCAAGCGCTGGCGGACGACGGTCTGCTCGATATCAGCATTTTGCCGGCACCGCAGGAACTGGTGGGCACCTTGAAAAACCTGCTGGCCGATGGCTTTGGTATCGACAACATGTTCGTGCGGGCACGCCTGCCTTGGGTCGAGATCAAGGCCTCCGAAGGCCTGCACATCAACCTCGATGGCGAGCCGCTGGAAGGTGACAACCTGCGATTCTCGGCTCGACCGGGGGCGCTAAGGGTGCATTTACCCGAGCATTCGCCGTTGTTGGGCGCCAGCGTTAATCGTCCAGACTGATGATCTGCTCGCGCACGGCGAATAAAACAAGGCCTGCCACATCGAAGATCTGCAAGCGTTTCATGATCTGCGAGCGATGGGTTTCAACTGTCTTGACGCTCAGGCCCAGGCCGTTGGCGATTTCCCGGGTGGATTTTCCCCGAACAATCAAACGAAGGATTTCCAGCTGACGGGGCGTCAGGTTGTGCGAATCAGCGGATTCAGTCTGGTTTTTCTGGGTTCGGGTCAGCGCCTGGTTGATAACCGTATGGGCGATGGCCGGGCTCAGGTAACGTTCGTTGTTTCGCAACGCCTCCAGCGCCTGTTCCAGCTCAGTGGCTGTGGTGTCCTTGAGCAGGTAGCCATGGGCACCCGATTCCAGCGCCTGCATGATCAATGCCGGGTCGGTGTGCATCGACAGGATCAGCACCTTGGCCTGTGGGCGTATCCGCTTGAGCTGCTGCAAGGCTTCAACGCCGCCGGTTTGCTTCATGGAAATGTCCAGCAGCACGATATCCGGGGACAGATGCTCGACCATCGCGAGCAATTGCGAGCCGTCATCGGCCTCGCCAATGACCGCGTAGCCAGGAAGGTCGAGCACCAGGGCGCGTACGCCAGCCCTGATCAGCGAGTGGTCATCCACCAGAAGTAAGTTACAAGTCAATGTATAACCTTTTTCGTACTGGCCCGTTCGAGCGCGCGAGGTGCCCAAGGGAGGAGAGCTTCGATTTGAGTGCCTTTGCCCGGTTCGCTGGTCACGGTCAGTGTGCCACCCAACTGAGCGATCCGTTCCGACATCCCGGCCATACCACGTTGCCCCTCGCGACCGGGATCTGTAGCCGGCGCAAACCCCAGGCCGTCGTCACTGATCAGCAGCGACAGGCCTTGCGGCAAGCGCTGGAGGCAGACCAGAAGGTTTTTCGCTTCGGCATGTCGCAGTATGTTGGTGATCGCTTCCTGAGTGATTCGAAAAGCGGCCACTGCCATCTCTTCCGGGATGCCCGTCAGGCGTTGATGGCATTCAAGGCTCCAGTGTACCGACGTATTGGTCAGCGTCTTGAGCAAATGTGCACGCAGGCTGGCTTCCAGCCCAAGGCTGGTCAGTTGTCGGGGATTGAGGATGGCCGATACATCGCGAACTTTGGTCAGGGTTTCGTCCAGCGTATCGCAGAGCACCGAGCATTGTCCCTGCAGTTCTTCCGGCATTCGGCGCCTGAGCCAGTCACTTTGAAGCTTTGCTGCCGTCAGCAACTGACCGATGTCGTCATGCAGTTCCCGGCTCAGTCGATGACGCTCGTTTTCCTGAACCTGCAGCAAGCGGTCGGCCAACTCCTGAGGCTGAAATTTGATCGACTTGCGCGACAGGTGATACTGCATCCAGACGCAGCCCAATGCCGCTATGTTGAGCACCAGCAAACCTGGTGGCAGATGCGCGGACAGGCTGTAGATCAGCAGATTGCCGAGCGTCGAGGCGGCGCACAGAGCAAGGGTGAACCGACTTGCATTTTCTCTGGAAGGTGGCCACTTGGCGATGGACTTGAGGCTGGCGTGCATAGCGGATGGAGCCAATGGATGTTCGCTGCGGGCAGACTGGTCATGCAAGCTGACGGGTCTATGTTTTTTAGTATCAGGCATCGACTTCAACGGGGCGTATTCTGACTAAGAATCCAGTCTGGAACTTGATCGGATTACGACCGTCTGCAATCACGGTGCCATTACTTGACGCAAACTATTGGGCGGCATAATACCACTTAAGATACCGTTGGTCGCGTACGCGATAGATGTCGTTGGAGTCAAGAAACACGAGTCCAAACCCTGGCTCCAGCCAGCAAAAAGGAGGCTGTTTCGTCGGCGCAGGGGGGGCCGTTTGTCTATAGGTTTTTGTCATTTAATATCAGGCAAAACCCTAGGCTGTCGGCTGTCGAGGAGATTAGTTATTTGTTGGGGGTTGTCGCTTAAATATGCAATAGCCAGTTGCGATGTGTGTTTGCTCAAGTTACTGAGTCGTCATCGGGAAAAAAGAAATACGGGTCGTTCTGTCGTTTTAACTCTGTTCAGCATAGGAAATGATTGTGAAGGGTTTGGAGTTAATCGGTGGCCGAAACTGACTTTGTCCAACCTGACAGGCAAACGCTTCAATCAGGGTGGTCTGTTCACTTTCATCAAGGCTGAGCTGGCCGGTTTTCTGGTCGATGAGTTCGAGTTGCCAGGCAATCAGTGTCAGGCAGTCTTTCAGCGCGCTCAGGGCCTCGTCATGCAGATCCATATGATTCTGCGCATGATTGAGCAAGCCGTGTATGTGTAAGGAGAATTCCGAAACAGCGGCCAGCGCCAGGGCATCGGCCTTGTTGGCCAGCTTGAGGAGGGTACTGAGCATGCAGTCGATCGCGTCCTTGTCATTGCTGATCAGTTGCAAATGACTCAGGCATTCCTCGGTCTTGGCCAGGAGTGTTTCAGCTTCGACGAGAAATTCAGGGATCCGCTGTGCCCATTCATTGCGATTGTTCGGCATGCTTATCTCCACAACGTCATGACTAATGAGGGGATGTCGCGCGTGTCGATCAGGACGGACAGCGTCCCGACGTAACCGTTTGGTCGTGGGATCGCGCTACAGCCGGCTGGAGTGCGGGCAGTAGTAATCGAAAGGGTGGCTGGCCACTTACCTGCAATCGCACACACAAGCCTGACTCCATTCATGCAATGAGAATGGCGTCACATTAATGGCTATTGGATATTGCGAATATCAGGTTTTACCTGATTGATGCTAGGGGAATCCCTTACGCAAAGGAACCGAACGCGAAAGCTGTGGTCGCGTTGCAGGAGTGTAGCAGATGAAATCACAACGCCAGTAAAGCATGATGTTAATGTGACATCAATGCCTGTGCGTGGCATTTTGCAAGGGGTCAAGCTCCGGCAAAAACAGCCGATAACCTTCTAATAGTGAATTCATCAGAACAAGCCCAGGAGTCATTGAATGGCCGGCATTCTCGATACGGTAGACCAACGTACGCAACTGGTGGGTGAGAATCGCCTGGAAATTCTCATGTTCCGGCTGGCCGGACGGCAATTGTTTGCGATCAACGTCTTTAAAGTGCAGGAAGTCTTGCAGCTGCCGAAGCTGACCCTGATGCCTCAGCGTCACCCGTTCGTTTGTGGCGTGGTCAACCTGCGTGGCCAGACCCTGCCGGTGATTGACCTGTCCCAGGCCATCGGCATGCGTCCACTGGTGCCAGGCCCGAACAGCACGATCATCGTCACCGAGTACAACCGTTCGGTACAGGCATTCCTGGTGGGGGGTGTGGACCGTATCGTCAATATGAACTGGGAAGCCATTCTGCCGCCGCCGACCAGCGCCGGTCGTCAGCATTACCTGACCGCCATCAGCAAGGTCGATGATCAGTTGGTGGAAATCATCGACGTTGAAAAAGTCCTGGCGGAAATCGTCCCTTACAACGCCAAGGTATCCCGCGACAAGCTCGACGATCCGGTGCTGGAGCGTGCCCGTGGTCGTGAAGTGTTGCTGGTGGATGACTCGAATGTGGCCCTGACGCAGTTGCGTGACACGCTGGGGCAGTTGGGCGTAAAGATGCACATTGCCAGCGATGGCTTGAAGGCGCTGAACATGCTCAAGGGCTGGGCCGATACCGGCGTCAACATGACCGACAAACTGTTGATGGTTTTCACCGATGCGGAAATGCCGGAAATGGACGGCTATCGCCTGACCACCGAGATCCGCAACGATCCACGTTTGCGAGGCCTGTATGTGGTGTTGCACACGTCTTTGTCCGGCAGCTTCAATGACTCCATGGTCAAGAAGGTTGGCTGCGATAATTTCCTCTCCAAGTTCCAGCCCGACAAACTCGTCGACGTGGTGCGCCAGCGCCTGATGCTCGACGCCGTGCCGGCCTGAACACGCCCGCAAACAACCTGTAGGAGCCGGCTGAGTCTGTGACGTCGCTTTATCCGGCGAGCCGCTCCCACTGTTTTTTGGCCTTTGATTCAGCGATCAAGCTCGTATAGGGTGGCGTTTTTACCTCCCAGGGAGCAGGTCATGTTGCGTCTGAGCGCGCTTTATCGTTATCCGTTGAAATCTGGCAAGGGTGAGCCTTTGCAGCAGGTCAGCCTCGACAAACTGGGGCTGGACGGAGATCGACGCTGGATGCTGGTCGACGAGGCCAGTGGGCGCTTTCTGACCCAGCGTGCGGTGGCGCAAATGAGCCAATTGTCAGCGTTGTGGAATGCTGAAGGCGGCCTGACCCTCAGCGCCCCCGACCACTCACCGATCGATATCGCCTTGCCCGCAAGCGACGCCGAACTGCGTGGCGTCACCATCTGGCGCGACACCCTGCGTGTGCCCGATGCCGGCGATGAAGCGGGCGCATGGGTCAGCCAATTCATTGGCAAACCGACCCGCCTGGTACAAGTGCCATTGGAGCGTGCGCGCATGACCGAGGCCGGTTATGGCAAGGACGACGATCAGGTGGCGTTTGCCGATGGGTATCCGCTGCTGCTGATCGGCCAGGCATCGCTGGAAGACCTGTCGCAAAAAGTCGGACGTGAGCTGGAAATGCTGCGTTTTCGGCCGAATCTGGTGATCGAAGGCAGCGAGGCGTATGCCGAGGATAGCTGGAAGCGCATTCGCATTGGTGATGTCGAGTTCCGGGTGGTCAAGTCGTGCGCGCGTTGCATTTTGACCACCATCGATCCGCAGACCGGCGAGCGCAGCGCAGATCGCGAACCCCTGGCCTCCCTGCAGAAGTACCGGTCCGAAGCCGATGGCGCGATGTTCGGCCAGAATCTGGTCAATGACGGCAATGGCCGGCTGCAAGTCGGTATGCCGGTGACCATCCTCGAGTAACGGCGCTCAATAAATAATGCCCGTGTCCTTGGACACGGGCATTATTTTGCTGCTGTGAAACCCGGGGTTTAGCCGCGGTATTCGCACAGGTAAGCAGTGGTGACGGCCACTTTCACCTTGAACTTGCTGTTGGCCGGAACGTTGAACTGGTCGCCGGCGTTGAAAGTTTCCCATTCGGTGCTATCCGGCAGTTGAATGGTCAACGCGCCGGACACCACGTGCATGATTTCACGCTGGCTGGTACCGAAGTCGTAGTCACCCGGAGCCATGACACCGATGGTCGCCTGACCTTCAGCGTTGTCAAAGGCGATCGACTTGACGTTGCCGTCGAAGTACTCGTTGACTTTAAACATGGGCGATTCCTCGAAAAGGGCTAAAAAGGGCCGGCCAGTATGCACAACGCCCAACGCCGAGTCACCTCTCTAAAGGGGAAGAACCAGTGGCAGCAGCCGTGCGGTATTGCGCGCATCTTCCAGCGCCCGGTGTTGCTGGCCGGTGAACTGCAAACCCGCCAGTTGCAGGGCACCATTGAGCCCCAGTGGGCGCTCCAGGCGTCGGACCTTGGCAAAGCGCTGCTTGAGGTTCATGTGGTGCACCTTGGCCAGTGCACTGTCGATGTGCAGGCGCTGCCATTCCTGAAGCAGCTGTTTGCGATCGTAATCGCCCCAACTGGCCCAGCCTTCAAGGTGCGTGCGATGTTGGCCGAGCCAACGCTCGAACGATGCCCATACCTCGTCCAATGGCTGCGCGGCATCAATATTGGCCTGGGTTATGTGGGTCAGTTCCCGGCAAAACGATGTCAGTAACGGACGCCGTGCCGGCTTGACGAAGCGCTGGAAGTGGTCCAGCTCCCGGCCCTTGCGGTCCACCAGGCTGGCGCCGATTTCGATGATTTCCATTTCCGTGATGGGCCAGCCACCTTCATCGGTGGTGGCTTCCAGATCAATGACCAGCCAGTGAGGCATTGCAGGGTTCCTGGTATCCGCGTCCTGATAGGGCTTGAGCGTAGCCAAACCCGGCGGATCCGCCTAGCGGCTTATTCGACCTCCAACAGAATCTGTCGGTTTTTCACCTGATCGCCCACCTGCACCTGCAAGCGCTTGAGGACGCCGTCGATGCCCGACTTGAGCGGATGCTCCATCTTCATGGCCTCCAGCACCACCAGCAATTGGCCTTTGCTCACCGGGCTGCCTTCACGGACCAGCACATCGACGATCGCTCCGTCCATTGGCGCCTTTAAGGTGCCGGAACTGACGCTGGCCAGACTGCTGACCAGCGCCTGGGTCCGGTCTGTCAGGATCAAGCTACCCGGACAGGTGAACAGGCATAGTTGCCCGGCCTCCATTCGGTAGGCATGGCGCTTGCGGATGCCGTCGATTTCCAAAGTGGCCCAGCGCCCGTCGCACTCGATGATGATCAGATCCAGGCCGCGGGTCGCGGTCTGAATCCGGTAGGCCTTGCCCGGCATAGCCTTCAGCTCCACCGACCACGTCTGATCCTCCAAACCCAGACAATACTGGAGCGGCACACTGGCGTTGTTGCGCCAACCGACCAGCGGAGCGCGATGCGATTGAGCAGAGGCCTGATAGAACAGCGCCGCGGCAATTGCCAGTTCCTCGGCGCCGGGGACATGTGGGTGCAGGCAGGAATGGTCGGCGAAATGCTGCGCGATGAACCCGGTGCTGAATTCGCCGCTGATGAATTGTGGATGATCCAGCAGGCTGGCGAGCAAACGCTGATTGCTCTGCACCCCCAGCAGCACGGTGTCCTGCACCGCTCGCAGTAACTTGCGCCGGGCTTCCTCGCGGGTGGCGCCATGGGCGATGATCTTGCCCAGCATGGGGTCATAGAAAGGGCTGATCTGTTGGCCTTCGATCAGGCCATGGTCGATCCGTGCACCGTTTTGCGCGGCGGGTTCCCAAGCTTCGACGCGCCCGGTCTGCGGCAGAAAACCCTGGGCCGGGTCCTCGGCATACAGCCGGACTTCCATGGCGTGGCCGTTGAGTTGCACCTGTTCCTGACGCAGCGGCAAAGGCTGCCCCTCGGCGATATTCAGTTGCCAGGCCACCAGATCAAGCCCAGTGATCAGCTCCGTCACCGGATGCTCCACCTGCAGCCGCGTGTTCATTTCCAGAAAGAAAAACTGTCCGCGCGCATCCAGCAGGAACTCCACCGTTCCGGCACCTACGTAATTCACCGCGCGCCCTGCCTTGAGCGCCGCTTCACCCATGGCCTGGCGCAGCTCGGTGGTCATGACCGGGCAGGGGGCTTCCTCGATGACCTTCTGATGGCGGCGTTGAATCGAACAATCCCGTTCGCCGAGGTAGATCAGGTTGCCGTGCTGATCGCCGAACAATTGAACTTCGACATGCCGTGGTTCGATCAGGGCCTGTTCGAGGATCAGTTCTTCGCTGCCAAAACCGTGCAGGGCTTCGGAGCGCGCGGTGCGAAGCTGCTCCGGCAAGTTGCTGGCCGCTTGTACCAGGCGCATGCCGCGTCCGCCACCGCCAGCGCTGGCCTTGATCATCAGCGGATAGCCGATGCGTTCGGCTTCGCGGCTCAGGGTCGCGTCGTCCTGTTCGGCACCTTGATAGCCTTTGATGCACGGCACACCGGCCTCGAGCATGGCGATCTTCGACAGGCGTTTGCTGCCCATCAACTCAATCGCCTCGGGGCTGGGGCCGATGAAGGTGATGCCGGCGTGCTGGCAGGCGAGGGCGAAACCGGCGTTTTCCGAGAGAAAGCCGTAGCCGGGATGGATCGCATCCGCGCCGGTGAGCCGGGCGGCCTCGATGATGGCCGGGATGTTCAGATAAGACTGTTGCACCGGAGCCGGGCCGATGTTCACCGCTTCGTCGGCCATCCGCACATGCAGCGCATCGGCGTCGGCATCGCTGAACACGGCGACGGTGCGGTAGCCCAGGGCCTGGGCGGTGCGCTGGATGCGGCAGGCGATTTCACCGCGGTTGGCGATGAGGATTTTTTTGAGTGCGGGCATGGGTTTTTCCCTTGGTTTTGCGGTGAAAGTGCTGGCCTCTTCGCTGGCAAGCCAGCTCCCACAGGGTTGTGTGTGGCACAAATCCACCGTGGGAGCTGGCTTGCCAGCGATGTTTTTCAGGAGGCCCACCCCGGTTTACGCTTCTGCACAAAGGCCATCGTTCCCTCGATACCTTCGGCCCCGGTCACCGCCTCGCTGAACCACTGCGCGGCTTCGTTCAGCAGCTCATCCGAGGGTTGTGGAGCACTCGCCAGCAACAGTTTTTTGGTCGCCGCATTCGCCCCCGGCGCACAACACAGCACATGGGCCAACACCTCATCGAGGCGTTCGGCCAGTGCTTGTGGATCGTGCTCGACAAAATGCACCAGCCCCATCCGCCGCGCCTGGGTCCCATCGAATCGCGCCGCCGTCAGGGCCAGTCGCCGGGCCTGGGTCAAACCAATGCGCTGGACCACGAACGGCGCGATCTGGGCCGGCAGCAGGCCGAGGCTGGTTTCCGGCAGGCCGAATTGCGCCTGATGATCGGCCAGGGCGATGTCACTGACACAGGCCAGGCCGAAACCGCCGCCCAGCACTGCGCCTTGCAACACGGTGATCACCACTTGTGGCGCATGCTGGGTTTCTTCGAGCAAGGCACCGAAGGCGCGGTTCAAATCGCGGTAAGCATCCTGGCCCTGGGCGCGGGCATTGGCCATGTCCTTGATGTCGCCGCCTGCACAGAAATGCCCGCCGGCCCCGCCAATGACCAGGGCGCGGGTCGTCCGGTCATCGCGTACCGCGGCCAGCACCGCGCGCAGTTCGCTGACCATCTGCAAGCTCATGGCGTTGCGGCTGTCCGGGCGATTGAGGGTGATGTGCAGCACGCCGTTATGCGGCTCCAGCAGCAAGGTTTGGCAAACCGGCAAGGTGCTCATTTCTTTTTCCCCGGCAGGATGCCCATGAGTTTGCAGATGATCCCCAGCATGATTTCGTCAGCACCGCCGCCGATCGACACCAGCCGTACATCGCGGTAGGCGCGGGCCACCGGGTTGTCCCACATGAAGCCCATGCCGCCCCAGTATTGCAGGCAGCTGTCGCTGACTTCGCGGCCCAACCGGCCGGCCTTGAGCTTGGCCATGGACGCGAGGCGAGTGACGTCATGACCCTTGATGTATTGCTCGGTGGCCTGATAGACCAGCGCTCGCAGGCATTCGATTTCGGTTTGCAGTTCGGCCAGGCGAAAGTGAATGACCTGGTTGTCGATCAATGCACTGCCGAAGGTCTTGCGCTCCTTGCAGTACTCGATCGTGCTGTCGACGCAGTACTCCAGCCCCTTGATCATGTTCGCCGCGCCGAACAGGCGTTCCTCCTGGAACTGCAGCATCTGCATCATGAACCCGGCGCCTTCATGGCCGATGCGATTGCGTTGCGGCACACGCACGTTGTCGAAAAACACCTGGGCGGTTTCCGAACTGCGCATGCCGAGTTTGTCCAGGTGCGAGCTGAGGCTGATCCCCGGCGTGTTCATCGGCACCATGATCAGTGATTTGTTGATGTGCGGTTTGTCGTCCGACGTATTGGCCAGTAAACAGATGAAATCGGCGCACGGCGAATTGGTAATCCACATCTTGCTGCCGTTGATCACGTAATCGTCGCCGTCCTTTCGCGCGGTGGTCTTCAACCCGGCCACGTCGGAACCGGCACCGACTTCGGAGACGCCGATGCAGCCGACTTGCTCGCCGCTGATCGCGGGACGGAGGAATTCGTCGCGCAATTCATCGGAGCCGAAACGCGCCAGGGCCGGGGTGCACATGTCGGTCTGCACGCCGATGGACATGGGAATGCCACCGCAATGAATGGTGCCGAATTCTTCGGCGGCGACGATCGAGTAGCTGTAGTCCAGGCCCATGCCGCCGAATTTTTCCGGTTTGGATATCCCCAGCAGGCCAAGGTCGCCAGCCTTGCGGAAAATCTCGTGGATCGGAAAGCGTCCGGCCTTTTCCCATTCTTCGACGTGGGGATTGATCTCGTTGTCGACGAATTGGCGGACGGTGCGGCGCAGGGCTTCGTGTTCCTGGGTGAAAATCATTTTTATTGTTCTCCCTTTGGTCGCCGGCCTAGAACCGTGCGACACCAAAACTGTTGGCGTGCAGCGGCCGTACCTCGGCCTCGTGACAGATATCCAGCAAGTAACCGAGCAAGGTCCGGGTATCGCGCGGATCGATCAGGCCGTCGTCCCATAGACTGGCACTGCCGTAGAGCGCCGTGGACTGACTGTCGAGTTTCTGCGCGGTGACCTGTTCCAGCATGTCGAGCATTTTCGGATCGGGCACCTGGCCGTCCTTGGCCTGTTTGGCCTCGGTGACGATGCGCAGCACTTTGCCGGCCTGGGCACCGCCCATCACCGCCGTGCGGCTATTGGGCCAGGCGAAGATGAAGCGCGGGTCGAGGCCGCGGCCGCACATCGCATAGTTGCCGGCGCCATAGGAACCGCCGACGACGATCGTCAGTTTCGGCACCCGGGCGTTGGCCACCGCTTGAATCATTTTTGCGCCATGCTTGATCACGCCTTGCTGCTCCGATTCGGTGCCGACCATGAATCCCGTGGTGTTATGAAAAAACAGCAGCGGCGTCTGGCTCTGGTCGCACAGCTGGATGAACTGTGCAGCCTTGCTCGCGCCCTGGGGCGTGATCGGGCCGTTGTTGCCGATGAAGCCGCAGGCGCGGCCCTGGATTTTCAGTTGGCCGCAGACGGTTTGCTGGTCGAACTCGCCCTTGAACTCGAGGAAGTTCGAACCGTCGGCGATACGGGCGATGATCTCGCGGACGTCGTAGGGCTTTTTCGGATCATCCGGGATCAGGCCAAGCAATTCGTCGATGGGGTAGAGCGGTTCTTCCCAGTGACGTTCCGGTAGCGCAGGCAACCGGTCGTTCCACGGCAACAGGCTGACGATCTCGCGCACCTGACGCACACCGTCGGCATCGTTTTCCGCCAGGTATTCAGCGGTGCCGGCGATTTGCGCGTGCATCTCGGCGCCGCCTAGCGCTTCGTCGGTCGCCACTTCACCAGTCGCCGCCTTGAGCAGAGGCGGGCCGGCGAGAAACAGCTTGGCCTTGCCCCGTACTACCACCACGTAATCCGACAATCCGGGTTGATAAGCACCGCCCGCCGTTGCCGAGCCATGCACCACGGTGATCTGCGGCAGGCCCATGGCTGACATCCGCGCCTGATTGGCAAAGCTGCGCGCGCCTTCGACGAAAATATCCGCCGCGTAGTTGAGGTTGGCGCCACCGCTTTCGGCCAGGGTGATCACCGGCAGTTTGTTTTCCATGGCGATCTGTTGCAGGCGCAGGGACTTTTTCAAACCGCTGGGGGAAATGGTCCCGCCCTTGATCGCACTGTTGTTCGCCACCACCAGAGTGCGCACGCCGGACACATAACCGATGCCGGCGATCAGGCCGCCACCGGCCGAGCTGCCATCCTTGTCATCGTGCAGTTTGTAACCGGCCAGGCTCGCCAGTTCGAGGAAGGGCGCGCCGGGGTCCAGCAGCAGATTGAGGCGTTCGCGGGGCAGCAATTGTCCGCGCTTGTCGAACTTGGGCTTGGCCTCGGCCGCCTTGTTCAACAGGTTCTGCTCGAGTTCGCGGACCTGCTCGATCCCCACCAGCATGGCCGCGCGATTGCGGGCGAACTGTTCGCTGTGGGGATCGAGTTGCGACTGAATCACCGGCATGGGTTATTCCTTATCCTTGAGCACGTCTGGAAGGTACGCACGGTGAAAGCCGTTGTACGACTCACTGTTGGTCGCCTTGTGAATCGGCCATGCGCGGCCACCGAGACTCGCGGCGCCATCGATGCGCAGGGTACTGCCACTGATGAACGCCGCCGCCGGGCTGAGCAGGAAAACGATGGCCGCGCTGACCTCCGACTCGGTGCCGATCCGCTTGAGCGGCACGTGTTCGCGCAAGGTCGGGATCACCGCCTTGAACGCGCCTTCATAGGTGTCCATGCCACTGGACGCGATCCAGCCCGGTGCCACGGCGTTGACCCGCACCCCGGCGTAACCCCACTCGAACGCCGCGGTCTTGGTCAGGTTGTCCATGCCGGAACGCGCGGCGCCCGAGTGGCCCATGCCCGGCATGCCGCCCCACATGTCGGCGAGCATATTGACGATGGCGCCGCCGTGCTTGCTCATGGACTGGTTGAACACTTCCCGGGCCATCAGGAAACCGCCGACCAGATTGGTGCGCATCACCGTTTCGAACCCCTTCTGATTGATCGAAGCCAAGGGCGACGGGTACTGCCCGCCGGCATTGTTGACCAGACCGTGGATCGGGCCGTGCTTGCGGATCAGTTCGCCAACCAGGTGCGTCACTGCATCTTCCTCGCGAATGTCGCAAGTGCTCCAGTCGGCCCTGCCGCCGTCTTCGGTAATTTCGGTAGCGACGGTTTTCAACTTGTCGGCCTTGCGTCCGACCAGCAGCACGTGCGCGCCGAGGGCGGCCAGTTCGTGGGCGGTGCAACGGCCAATGCCACTGCCGCCACCGGTGACGATGACGGTAAAACCTGCAAACAAATCGGCTTTGAAAATCGAATCGTAGGCCATGGCGGCAGCCCTCTAGTTGACCTGGTCGGCGATGCGCTGCGGCACCGGAATCTGGATTTCCAGCAGTTGCTGGGCGAACGCCTTGCCTTGTGGGTCGATCCGCAGACTGGCGACACCGCCGCCCCCGAGGGCGTTTTCCAGGAGGAAGTTCAGGCTGTGGGTGGCGGGTAGATACCAGCGCTCGACACGGCCATGGATCGGGTCCAGCACATGGCTCATCCAGTCGACGAGCACCGCCGGGGTCAAGGCTTCGGCGATCCAGGGCAGGTACTCGGGGTCGCGGGCCATCACGCCGATGTTGCTGTGGTTGCCCTTGTCGCCCGAACGGGCCACCGCCAGTTTGACCAGCGCCACGCTGGCGTCGGCCATGCCCGCAGGTTTGGGTGGTTCGAGCGGCACGGGCAAGTCGGCGCTGTCGAGCAGATCGACGGCGGGCAGGGCGCATGGATGGCGCTGGCCCATGAGATCAATTTCCAGCGTGCAGGCGGTTTTGTCGATCAGGAACGAGAACAAGCGGATCAGCGGGTACACGGTGGGGCGGCCGCCGACAATCCCGGTCAGGCCCGGTGCCATGCCGGTGGCGGCCTGGGCGATTTCCCGGGAGAACACGATCAATGCCTGTTTATTCGGGTGGCGCACGGCGAGTTTGATCACCACTTCGCGACTGTCGCGACGCTGGCCATGGGGGCCGTAAGTGGCCTCGCTGCCGAGCAGTTCGATGTTGACCTCGCTATAGGGCGCCCAGCCGCGCTGGCTGAAGATCTCCGAGGTCTTGTTGATGATCGCTTCGCTGACCCGCCGAGCCTTGTCGACCGCATCGATGCCGGCGATCAGGCAACTGGCGGTGCAGCGAAAACCATCCGGGTAGGTGGCGCTGACTTTGTATTGATCGGTCGGCGGCAATCCCTTCGCACCGTGCACCTGCACCGCGTTTTTGCCTTGCTGCACGAGTTTGACCCGGGTGAAATCGCAGACCACGTCGGGCAGCAGATAGGCCCTTGGGTCGCCGATTTCATAAAGCATTTGCTCGCCCACCGTCAGCGGGGTGACCAGCCCGCCAGAGCCTTCGGGTTTGCTGACGATGAACTGGCTGTCGGCGCTGACTTCGACGATGGGAAATCCGATGTGTTCGTAGTCGGGCACGTCGCGCCAATCGGTGAAGTTGCCGCCGGTACACTGGGCGCCGCATTCGATGATGTGGCCGGCCAGGGCCGCCTGGGCCAGTTTGTCGTAGTCATGCCACGACCAGCCGAACTCATGCACCAGCGCGGCGCTGACCACCGCGCTGTCGACCACGCGCCCGGTGATCACGATGTCCGCTCCCAGGTGCAGGGCTTCGACAATGCCCGGTGCGCCAAGGTAAGCGTTGGTCGAGACGCACAGGGGCGGCAGGGGCGCGCCGCTGAACATCTCATGGATGCCGCGAGAACCCAGCTGTTTGAACTGCGGTTGCAGGTCATCGCCCAGCAGGACGGCGATCTTCAGTGCAACGCCGGCTTTGTCGCACGCCGCTTGCAGCGCGGTGGCGCAGGCCTGTGGATTGACCCCGCCGGCGTTGCTGATAACCCGGATCTTTTGTTCGCAGAGTTGGCTGAGCAGCGGACTGAGCACTTCGATAAAGTCGCTGGCATAGCCGGCCTGGGGATCTTTCATCCGTGCGCCGGCCATGATCGACAGGGTGATTTCCGCCAGGTAGTCGAAGACCAGATAGTCCAGGCGCCCAGCTTCCACCAGTTGCGCGGCGGCGGTCGAGGTGTCGCCCCAGAACGCGCTGGCGCAACCGATGCGGATCGTTTTTGGCGCAGTCAACTCCATAACCACCTCCGACAGAAGTGCCTTGAGACTACCAAGCAAGCGCTTGGTTTGTAAACGGCTAAAATAACTTCTGCCCGAGCGCTTGCTTGGTTGCGGGCAGCAGCTTAAATTGCCCGCGCAACCCCGCTGTTTTAGCGGTGATCTCGACTGTAGGAGAAAACGGGTGGACGAGCAAAAAGCCCTGAGGGTCATGCACGAACTGGTCGAAAACGGCCAATTGACCGATCCGGACAGTGCCCGCGGCAAGCTCCTGCAAGTGGCGGCTCACCTGTTTCGCAATAAAGGCTACGAACGCACCACGGTGCGTGATCTGGCCGGTGCCGTGGGCATTCAGTCAGGGAGCATTTTTCATCACTTCAAAAGCAAGGAAGAAATCCTGCGGGCGGTGATGGAGGAGACCATTCGCTACAACACCGCGCTGATGCGTGCAGCCATCGCCGACGCCAGCAACGTGCGCGAGCGGGTGCTGGCGCTGATCCGTTGTGAATTGCAGTCGATCATGGGCGGTAGTGGCGAGGCCATGGCGGTGCTGGTCTACGAATGGCGCTCACTGTCCGAGGACGGTCAGGCCAAGGTCCTGGCGTTGCGCGATATTTACGAAGACATCTGGTTGCAGGTACTGGGGGAAGCGAAGAGTGCCGGTCTCATTCGCGGTGATGTGTTTGTCACGCGACGCTTTCTCACCGGGGCACTGTCCTGGACCACCACCTGGTTTCGCGCCGGTGGCAGCATGAGCCTTGATCAACTGGCCGACGAGGCGCTGATTCTGGTGCTGGGGGAAAAATAATTAGATTGCATTGGTCGGCAGGAAACTGGCTAATTGGGTTAAACCGCCTAGCTTGAATGCATTGATGCAGTACTTTTTTGGAGTGGTAGTTTTGATGTCTTCGCCAATTCGGACGGCTTCGCGGCTTTTGCTGATGGCGCTTGTTGCGTTATGGATCCTGCCGTCCCAGGCTGCACAGTTGGTGCGTATCGGTGCGGCGCACTTTCCGCCCTACACCGTGCGCCCGGAGTCCGGTGCCGACACCGGTTTGCTGCCGCAATTGGTCGAGGCGCTCAACGCCCTGCAAAACGACTATCAGTTCGTCCTGGTGCCCACCTCCATTCCCCGGCGTTTCGGTGATTTCAAACAAGGGCGGGTCGATATGGCGATCTTCGAAAACCCCGACTGGGGCTGGAAGGACATCCCCCACACCAGTGTCGACATGGGCCTGGAAGACGCCGAGATTTTTGTCGCGCAGCGCCAGCATGAAGGTCAGCCAGTGCGCCAGCAAAACTACTTTGCCGACCTGACAGGCAAGCGTCTGGCGATGTTCAGCGGCTATCACTACGAATTTGCCGGCTTCAATGCCGATCCCAAATTCCTCGCGCAGAACTACAACGCTACGCTGACGTATTCCCATGACAGCAACTTGCTGATGGTGCTGCGCGGGCGCGCCGACATCGCCCTGGTCACGCGTTCCTATCTCAGCGACTATTTTTTGCGCAACAACAAGGTCGCCGATCAATTTCTGGTGTCCGAGCGCATCGATCAGGTCTATCACCATTACGCGATCCTGCGTCCGGCCTCGCCCATCAGCAGCGAGGCATTCGGCAAGTTGTTGCAAGGGCTGCGGGATAACGGTCAGATGCTGAGGATATTCGATCCGTACAAAATTGCGGTGTTGCCGGTCCCGGCGACTCAGAGCGCGCCGCAGTTCGCGAATTGACCGACCCCGCTTGAATTTCCCGCCCCGGAATGCGTTACATCGTTGAACTGTCGACGATTATCGTGAGCCCGCCCCATGGCAAACTGGATCGCAAGGCGCTGTACAATCGCGTACATTTTCGCGATTGACTGCCGGTCGTCAGCAGCTGAGCCTTCCGGCTCCATTTTTCAAGCGGAGTCATCCGATGCCCTTCCTGACCATAGACGGACAAGCCCTTCACTATATTGATCAAGGCACTGGCCCGGCGGTGCTGCTGGCCGGCAGTTACCTGTGGGACCAGAACATGTGGGCGCCGCAGATTGCTGCGTTGTCGCAACAGTATCGGGTGATTGCGCTGGACTTGTGGGGCCATGGTGAATCCGGGCGGCTTCCGGAGGGCACACGGTCGCTGGATGATATCGCCCGTCAGGCGCTGGCGTTGATCGATCATCTGGAAATAGAACGCTTCACGCTGGTGGGGCTTTCGGTCGGTGGCATGTGGGGCGTGCGGTTGGCGTTGTCGTCTGCGCAACGCCTCAACGGCCTGGTGCTGATGGACACCTATGTCGGCGTCGAGCCGGAGCCGACCCGGCAATACTATTTTTCGCTGTTCAAGACGATCGAGGAAAGCGGCGAAATATCGCCGCAATTGCTCGACATCGTGGTGCCGATCTTTTTCCGTCCGGGCATCGATCCGCAGTCGGCACTGTACCGGGACTTCCGCGCCAAACTCGCCGCGTTGCCGCCTGAACGCCTGCGCGAAAGCATCGTGCCGATGGGGCGGATCACCTTTGGCCGAGAGGATCTGTTGCCACGCCTGGGCGAATTGAACGCCGCGACGACGCTGGTGATCTGTGGCGATCAGGACAAGCCACGTCCACCCGGCGAAGCGCGGGAAATGGCCGAGCTGATAGGTTGCCCTTGTGTGTGGGTGCCGGACGCGGGGCATATTTCCAATCTGGAAAATCCGCAGTTCGTCACTGAAGTGTTGCTCGGGTTTTTAGCCGAGAGACACTAGTCGGTTGTAATGGCCCCATTGCGAGCTTGCTCGCGATGGGGCTGATGAGGTCACTTGGGTCCGAGAATCTTCACCAGTTTGTCCGGCGACGGCGCACCTTGCTGCTGTTGCAGCTCGCCCTTGTCATCCATGTAGAAGATCGCCGGCGTGGCTTGCAACTCCAGGTCTTCCATCAACTGCATGTTCGCCGCGAGTTTCGCTTGAATCGCCGGTGGTACATCTTTCAACGCCTTGAGCGAACTGCCCTTGCCAGCGGCTTCGTGGTCCGCCAGGGCTTTTTGCGGGTCTTTGGCGGCGAGCAGTGCGGCGGACTTGCCCGGACTGTCTTCGCGAATGATACCGACCATGATGTGGCGCAACTGCACCTTGCCAGCCTTGACCCATGGCCGCGCCTGTTCCCAGAACAGGTTGCAGTAGGGGCAGTTCGGATCGCTGAACAGGTAGACGATGCGCGGGGCATTCTTGTCGCCGTCGCCGATCCAGCTGCTCGCCTCGAACTTGCCCCAGACCTCCTTGGACATTGGCCCGTAGACCAGTTTTTGCAACGGCGCGCTGCTCAGGTCATTGCCCTCGGCGTCGTACAGATTGCCCAGCAGCACATGCTTGCCATCCGGTGTCAGGTACAGCGCCATGCCGCGGTTTTGATATTGCGCCGCATAACCGCGCAGGCCATCGGGAGCGTCGAACTGGCCGACAATTTTCGCGCCTTTGGCTTCGATCTTCTTGATCGCCTCGGGCAGCTCTTCGGCCTGCACCGATGGCAGGTGCAGCAGGGCGGCACCCAGGCTCAGGGTCAGCAGGTGGCGGAGGCGGGGCATGGCAGTTTCCTTGAAGAGGTGGCAGGAGCGGTATCGAAATTTTCCAGTGCGCGAGCCAGGCTGGCTTGCGACAACTCGCCCAGATGGCTGCCCAGCAGGCGACCCTCAGGGCTATAGAACAGCGTAGTCGGCAACGCCATGGAGCCGACGGCATGGCCCAAACGGCCGCTGCCGTCGAACAGCACGTTGGACAGGCTAAGGCCCTGGGTTTCCAGAAAGGTGCTGACACTTTGCATGCTTTCCGCCTGGTTGACGAACAGGAAGGTCAGGTCCGGGCGTTGTTGCTGGGCGCTTTCGAGCACAGGCATTTCCCGGCGACACGGTGGACACCAGGTGGCCCAGAGATTGATGACCAGTGGACCGCCCTTGTAGTCGGCCAGTTGCACGGTTTCACCGGCGGCGTTGCGCAGGGTGATGTCCGGCAGGCGCGTGCCTTGTTCGTAGATACTCAAGGAGAACGTCGCCAGCAGCCAGAAGGCCAGGCCACTCGCCACGCCAAAGCCCAACGGGCGACGCAATCCCGGACGGCGCCAGGCGCGGTACAGCGTGGCAAGTACCAGCGCGATCACTCCCGGCCAGGCGAGGAAACCGCCGTCGCGCAGGTCGATGATCTGCCAGGGATCGTTGCGATAGTGCATCCAGTAAACGGCGACGAAACTGATCCGCGCCGCGAGCATGCCGATCAGGAACAGACTGAACAGCACCGACTCGGGGTTTTCGCCACCGCGCTTGGCCACCCGCCAGCCGACGAATGTCGCCAGTGCCAATGCACTGATCAGCAGTAGATGGTTAAGCGCGATGGCAAAGGTGCCGAGGGTGAATGTCAGCATTAACGGGCGTCTCGGGTGGTGGTCCAGCGTTGCAGGAAAGTGGTGGCATCGACCTCGCCAGTGATGCGCTGGCTGCGACGCTCGTTGCCATCGGCACCGATCCATAGCAGGCTCGGCGGTCCCGGCACTTTATAGCGGCCGAGCAGTTCGCGACTGGCGGCATTGTCGGCGGTGACGTCCAGGCGGAGCAAGCGTACGTCGCTCAGGGCTTGGAGCACGTCAGCTTTGGCGAACACCTGTTTTTCCATGACCTTGCACGACACGCACCAGTCCGCATAATAATCCAGCAGCACCCACTGGCCCTGAGCCTGCGCCGCGTCGAGTTGCCGTTGCAGTTCGGCGGGGTCCTTGATGGTGGTGAAGGCGTCGTGGCCGACCGGGTTTGTGGCGCCGCTATAGACCTGCAATGGCTTGAACAGATCATCCGCGCCACCCGCCGCACCGATCATCAACAGACTGCCCCACAACCCGAGCAGCAGCGAACTGGCGCCGAACAGATGAGCGACACGGCCAAAACCTTCCGACTGTTTCCAGGCGCTATACGCCGCAATCAACAGCAACGCCCCACACAAGCCGACCCACAGCGACTCATCCAGCACTGGGCGCAGCATCAGCAACGCGGTGGCGAGGAACAGGAAGCCGAAGATGCCTTTGAGCAGGTTCATCCAGGCGCCAGGTTTGGGCAGGAAGCGATTACCGACGGTCACCAGCAGCAACAGTGGCACGCCGATGCCGATGCCCATGGCAAACAGGATCAACCCGCCATGCAGCGCGTTACCGCTTTGTGCGATGTAGAGCAGGGCGCCGGCCAGCGGAGCGGTCATGCACGGGCCGACCAGCAGGCCCGACAAGGCCCCCAGTACACCGGCGCCGACCAGACTGCCACCACGCTGATTGCGCGAAACGTTTTCCAGGCGATCGCGTACGGCCACCGGCAGCTGCAGTTCGAAGAAACCGAACATCGGCAACGCCAGCAGGACGAAAATCGCCGCGAAACTGCCGAGCAGCCACGGGTTCTGTAACAGTGCCTGCAGGTTCGCACCGAGCAGCGCCGCGAGCACGCCCATCGCCGCATAGATCAGCGCCATGCTCACCACATAACTACTGGCCAGGGCAAAACCGCGCTTGGGCGAGGCGCCGCTGCCGACGATCAGCCCGGCCAGGATCGGCAACATGGGCAGCGAGCACGGGGTAAAGGCCAGCAGCAGGCCCAGGCCGAAGAACACCAGAAGGCTCCAGCCGAGTGCCCGCTGCTGCAGGCCATTGGCCAAGGCTTGATCCGCGGCTTCGTCTGTCGCGACGCTGGCCGCTGTGCCACCCAGGTCGACAACTTGCGTTTGCGGCGGATAACACAAACCGGCATCGGCACAGCCCTGGAAACCCACCTTGACCTGGCCGCTGGCACCGGCGGGAATCTTCAGTTCCAGGCCCTGGCGATAGACCTGCTGATCACCGAAAAACTCGTCGCTGTGAGCTTCGCCTTCCGGCAGCGCTGGATGCTGTTCAGTAGGCAAGCCATCGAATTTCAGGCGCTTTTGATACAGGTAATAGCCATCGGCAATCTGCCAGAACAGTTGGGTTTCACCGGATTCCAGGCGTTCAGAGGTGAAAGTGAAAGCTTTGCCGACCGGAAGAAAGTCGGGTTTGGTCTCAAACGGATTGGTTCCCGCCTGGGCCAGACCCGAGAGCAGGAGAAAAAAAAGTAAAAACAGACGACGCATGAATAAGCCTTGGTTCTGTACAAGTGAAAAGCACAATGGGCGGTAGCGATTAACCGATGATTAACCCTGGCAGCCTTGTGGCGGCAGCACTTGCGGCATAATGTCCGCTTAATCGGTCGCCGGCCTAATCCGCTTTATTTCTGCGAGGCTTTTCATGCACGTTCTGGTTTGCGAAGACGATGAGTTGATCGCCAGCGGCATCGTCGCCGGCCTTTCCGCCCAGGGCTTGACCGTGGAGCATGTGGCCACGGCTTCCGCCGCCCGGGCGATGCTCAAGGTCGCGGAATTCGATGTGATGGTGCTCGACCTCGGGTTGCCTGACGAGGACGGTCTGAAGTTATTGCAGCAACTGCGTCACAACGGCCTGGAGTTGCCAGTGTTGATCCTCACGGCCCGGGACTCGGTCACGGACCGCGTCGACGGCCTGCAGGCCGGTGCCGACGACTACCTGCTCAAACCTTTTGACCTGCGTGAACTGGCTGCACGCCTGCACACCTTGTTGCGTCGGGTGGCGGGACGCAGCGTCAACCTGATCGAACACGGTGCCCTGACCTATGACCCGAGCAGTCGCGAGACCACGCTCGCCGGCCAGCCGGTGGACCTGTCGCGTCGTGAACAGTCGCTGTTGCAGGCCCTGTTGCACAACCGTGGCCGCGTATTGTCGACCGAGCAGCTCAAGGACAGCGTCTACGGGTTCAACGACGAGCTGGAAAGCAACGCCCTCAATGTCCACATCCATCACCTGCGGCGCAAACTCGGCAATGGCATTGTCGAGACCGTGCGCGGCCTGGGCTATCGCCTGGGACCGGCTGATGGTGGAGAACCACAGAAGTGATGAGTTTGCGTTTGCGCCTGAGCCTGACGCTCGGTGCCGCGTTTGCGCTGATCTGGGCGCTGGCTGCGGCCTGGATGCTCAGCGACCTGCGCAATCAAATGATGTTTTCCCTCGACCAGCGGCTGGTGGCCTCGGCGCGGATGGTGGCCGGGTTGATGGAGCAATTGCCGCCCGTGCCGAGCAAGGGCGAGGGCACCCATTTCAGCGCCGAACAACTGAATATCCCCGGTGGCATGGCCTGTCAGGTCAGTTCGTTGCGCGGGGAAATTCTTGCCCGTAGCCACAGTGATCCGGGACAAACCCTGGAAGCGGAGAAAATGGGCTTCCACGATCAGATGATCGATGGTGCGCCGTGGCGCAGTTTCACCTTGGCCCGTGGCGATCTGCGGATCACCACCGCCGACCGGCAGATCGAGCGCGAGGCGTTGAACATGTCGATCCTGCTGGCCGCTTCCGTGCCGGTGGGCGTAGCGCTGCTCGTTTGCCTGTGCCTGCTGTGGCTGGGGATCGGCCAAGGGCTCGCGCCGCTCAATCGCATGCGCGATGCGCTAATGCGGCGCAGCCCTGATTCGCTCGAGCCCTTGCAGGTCCAGCCTTTGCCCAGCGAACTGCAACCCTTGCTGGATACGCAGAATCAGTTGTTCCAGCGAATCGGCAAGACCATCGAGCGTGAGCGCCGACTGACCGGCGATGCGGCTCACGAGTTGCGCAGCCCTTTGACCGCGATCAAGACCCACCTGCAGGTGGCGCGCATGACCGAGGGTGCCGCGCGGGATCAGTCCCTGGCCCGGGCCGAAGAGGGGGCCGACCGCCTGCACCGGACCCTGGAGCAATTGCTGTTGCTGGCACGGGTTGAAGGCAGTCTGTCGTTCGATGACGGCGTGCAATGCAGCGCCGAGCAAGTGGCGAAACTGGCGATACAAGATGCGGCCGGCGGTGATCGCGAGCGTATCCGGTTCGAGGTGCCGGCCAGGTTTTCGCACGCCCCGGTGCAGATGCCCGCCGTGCTGTCGATCGCGGCGTTGCGCAACCTGCTGGACAACGCCCTGCGCCATACCTCTGGCGAAGGTCCGGTGGAGTTGAGTTTGCAAACCAGCGGCGATCGCGTGCAGTTCGTGGTGCGGGATCACGGGCCGGGCATTGCTCAAGACGATCTGCAGCACTTGACCCAACGCTTCTGGCGCAACGGTCAAAGCACCGGCTGCGGCCTTGGCCTGGCGATTGTTCAGGCCATCGTCCAGCGCTGCGGCTGCACCCTGCGTTTCGACAGTCGACCGGACGGGTTGCGGGTTGAGTTGACGATGCCGTTGCAACCGGTCTGATCAACACTATAAGACCCTGTGGGAGCGGGCTTGCCCGCGATGAGGCCCTTACATTGAATCTCAATGTTGGCTGTTTCGCCGCCATCGCGGGCAAGTCCGCCCCATAGGTTGTTTGTCGCACATCAAAAGTAATTTCTCTCCATTGGCCGCCCGGAACTCGCGGGACTATGGTTGGCCACACTCAATGGATTGAGGGCAAAGCGCCATGGAAGCATCCATACAGATCCGCAAGGCCACCCCGGCCGACGCCGGTATCATCAGCCGGATCATCGATCGCTCCATCCGCGTCGGTTGTGCACTCGACCATCGCAACAATCCGCTGACCGTCGCCACCTGGACCCACAACAAAACCATCGAACACATCCAGCCCTGGTTGAGCGACCGACGGCTGTACCTGAATATTGCCCTGTTGCAGGACAAACCCGTGGGTGTCGCCATGGCCGCCAGCAACGGCAAGGTGGTGTTCTGTTATGTACAACCGGAGTGGTTTCGTCGCGGCGCCGGGCAAGCGCTGGTGCAAGACCTCGAGGGCTGGTTGATCAATCAGGGCCAGCAGCAGGCGCGTCTCTATAGCACCAGAACCGGCGAAGGGTTCTACCGGCATCTGGGCTATCGGCCCTGTTCCCGGCGCTTCACGGTCGCGGGTCTGTGTGCCATCCCCATGCACAAAGGCTTGGTACTGCCGGCATAGAAAGCTGATCGAGAGTGCGGTCAGCGGGCTTTTCCAGGTTCAGACCCGGCCCGGCGCACGATCGGCGTGGTTAGGCGGCTCATGGGGTTGCAATGTCCGCCTGATCGATTTCGACCACATGGCCGGGCCCCACGTCGAACAGCACATAAAACTCGGTTTCCGGCTTCTTGAAGGTCAGGGTCGAATCGGCGCCGAGCTTGCCCGACACGAGAATGGTTTCGTCGTAACCGATCACATCCAGGGTCACGCCAGGCGCGCCGCTGCCATCGGAAAAACCGCCCGTGCACTTGATCTGCCCGGCGTCGATGGCTTTGCATTCGCATATCGGGTTATGGGCCAGGGCGCTGGCGCTGAACATCAGCAGTGCGGCGCTCACCTGGCGAATAGGGTCGATCATGGTGTACCTCTTTGTGTGCTCAGCCAGGCGAGGGTGGCGGGGGAGGCCTGGCTCAGAGGAATGGATGCCTGGTGCATCGCGCCGTCCCAACCTTCCATGGTGATCCACAGTTCCGCGTCGGCCCTGGTTCTGGCCGGGATCGGCAACATCGCGCTCATGCGGTACGGCGTGCCGACGAAAATCACCCCGGCGGCGCGCAGGCTGCGCGGTTTACCGATGCGCAGGTAAGTCGCCTTGACCTGTTCGCGGCAGCTGGCGCACAGCGCCGCGTTGAAACTCTTCATGTAGCCGGCCGGGCCATCGAGCTGCGGGGCCTCGTTATGCAACTCGGCCAGGCGCAGGCTCCATGGACCGACGGTGACTTCGCCGATGTCCCGTTCGCCCAGGCCGGTGTCACCCCGGGACAGCGCAGCGTCGGCGAAATACTCGGGCATGAAACCCAGCGGCACCAGCAACAGCAGAACGTTGATGTGAAAGCGCCACTTGTGCCAGAAACGGCTCAACGGCGAACGCGGTTTTTCAGCGGCGACCGGGTTCATTGGCTGACCTGCGTGGACTCATGGCGGATGGTCGCAGCCGTCTGGCTGCGCGACGTTTTGTGGTTGCGCTTGAGGGCATTGGCCGTGGCCAGGGCGGTTCGCTTGGTCCAGATCAACAGGCCGCTGAGCACCATCATGCTCAGCAGCAGGCCGAAGAAAAACCAGATCAGCTTGATCCAGATCCCGCCAAAATCTCCGGTGTGCAGCGGCCGCATGGACTCGGTCACCCACTCCAGGCCCGAGCGGTCCGAGAGCAGGCGTGTGGCGGCGACGTCGCCGGTATAGGGGTTGATGTCCGCGGTCTGGTACATCAACGGATACCCGCTGCGACCGCCCACCGACAGATAGCTGTAGGCATTGTCGGGCAGGCTGACAAAACCCTCGTCGAGTCCGGGAATACGCGCCCTGGCCTGGCGGATCGCGGTCTCCAGGCTGATCATCGGTGCCGGCGAACCATCGGCGCTGAGCGGTACGCTTTCACGGGGTACCACGGCGGCGACCGGTTCGGTGGAGATCGAGATCCGGTTATCGAACAAGAACGCCTGGATCAGGAACCAGGTACTGGTGACGGAAATCACCGCGATGAACCAGATCGACCAGATGCCGCTGAGGCGGTGAAAATCGCCCCAGAAAATTCGCGCCCCGTGACGAATCCGCAGGGTCGGACGAAAAAAGCCTTTCCAGAAACGCTTGTACACCACCAGCCCGGTCACCAGGGACGCCAGCATCGGCAGGCTGAGGAACGACACCAGGTACCAGCCCCAACTGTAGCCATGGGTGAACGGCACCAGCCACCAGCCATGCAGCGCTCGGGTAAAGGCCTTGAAGTCAAAGGGCGGGGCCGTGCCTTGAATGGCGCCGGTGTACGGATTGACGTAGACCGTCGCCGAACGCCCGTCGGGGTAGCTGACTTCCACGTCCAGGGCAAAGTGCGACTCGTCGGGCCGGCTGATGCTTTCGATCAGTGTGTCGGGCTCGGCCTTCTTGATGGCGGCGACAATCTGGTCGTAGTTGAGCCGTGGTGCATCGTCCGAGGGCTGGCTGGCGCGCATGGGCGGGTTGGCCAGCCAGAGAATTTCCTGACTGACCACCGCCAGGGTGCCGGTCACACAGACGATCAGGACAAAAAACCAGATCGGCAGCGCCAGCCAGCTGTGGACCAGAAACCAGATTTTGGAACGGGATTTCTTCGACATGATCAAGGGTCTTGGTTCGATGAGAAGGCCTCTGCCACGGGCTTCGCAGCGATGAGGTCGATCCGGGTCCGGACGCGGCTTTTACCGGCGCGACAGGACTGCATCTAGATAAGACGGATGAACATGGGAAATCCCGAAGAGGGATATGAAAGAAAATGTTTCGTATTTCGAGGGGCGTTTCTTTCGGGAGACTTGTTGCCCCCACGCCACACATGAAATCACTAACCCTGCTGAAACATCTCTTTCGCCCGCTGTTCGATCTGTTCCTGGGTCAGATCTTCCTTGCGCGAGGCCAAAAACCACAGATGGCCATAGGGGTCTTTCAACGTCCCTGAACGGTCGCCATAAAACTGATCCTTGACCTCCGACACCACAATGCCGCCAGCCGCGATAGCCTGCTGATACGACTTGTCCACATCGGTCACATACAAATGCAGTCCCACGGACGGCGACTGGTCCGGATTGCTCAACGGGCCTTGATCGCACGGTGTACCGAGCATGATCGGGCAGTCACCGATGCGCAGTTCGGCATGGCCGATGCCGCCGTCGGGCATGGACAGGCGCATGACCTCAATGGCGCCGAAGGCTTTCTTGTAAAAATCGATGGCTTCGGCCGCTTTTTTGATGCCCAGGTACGGGGTGATGCTGTGATAGCCCTCTGGAATGGGTTTGACGCTCATGATCGTTCTCCCTGATTTGTTGTAGATGGAAGATCTCGTTTCGCTGCTGTTCGGCAGGACTCCCAGTGTAGGTCCTGACGAAAAAGGCGATGTCTTGTGTTTGATCTTCAGCACTCGCCAAGTTCACAAAAAGATCACAGCGCTCGGCAGCAGCGCCACTGTCCGGCAATCAACAGTGAAGCAACAGATTGCCTTGACTTCGGCATTGTCGAACCCGCCAGAACCCGTTGAAGTGCCCGAAAACACGGGCTCTTGCAGTCAGGCACAGAAGCTGCAATGACCTTCGGTAAACACTGGTATCGAGAGTCTTGTATGTCTGAATCTGCCGTTTATCCGATCAACCCGCCGGCCGCCCACCGGATCGCCAGCGAAGCCGAAGCCCTGCGCGTGGCCGAGCATGTCGCCGCGATTCTGCTGGAGCAGGACGCCGAACGTGATCGCACCCGCCAGGTGCCCGCCGATATCGTCGATCTGTTCTCCAATAGCGGCCTGTGGGGCATTACGGTGCCCAAGGAATTTGGCGGAGCGCAGGTGTCCTCCGCGGTGCTGGCGCAGGTGATCGCGATCATCTCGGCGGCCGATCCATCCCTGGGGCAGATCCCGCAAAACCACTACTGCCTGCTGGAAGACATTCGTCTGCAAGGCACGCCGGAGCAGCAGGCGCATTTCTTTGAGTTGGCACTGCAGGGGCATCGGTTCGCCAACGCCTTGTCGGAAACCGGCGGCAAGAATGTGCAGGACATTCAGGCGACCATCCGCCGTTACGGCGACGGCCATGTGATCAACGGACGCAAGGGTTATTGCACGGGGTCGTTGTATGCGCACTGGCTCGCGGTGCTGGCGCTGGATGAAGAGCAGAATGGCCAGTTGGCGTTTGTCCAGCGAGGCACTCAAGGGCTGGTGATCGTCGACGACTGGGACAGCATCGGCCAGCGCACCACCTCCAGCGGCACCGTGCTGGCCGAAGATCTGCACGTCTCGGCGTTCAACCTGTTCCCGACTTATCGTTCTTATGAAAGCCCGACCCTGGCCGGCCCGTTCGCCCAGTTGACCACCGCCGCCATTGATGCCGGCATTGCCCGCGCCGCCCTGCGCGACACCATAGCTTTTGTCCGGCAATTCGCCCGGCCATGGATCGACGCGGGTGTGGAAAGGGCCAGCGAAGATCCGCTGACCATCATTCAGGTCGGTGGCCTGGACATTCGTCTGGAGGCCGCCGAAGCCTTGCTGGAACGGGCAGGACGGGCACTGGACGCGGCGCGCCCGGCACCGGATGAGGACAACGTGGCCCTGGCGTCCCTGGCCGTGGCCAGAGCCAAGGTGCTGACCACCGAGATCGCCATTGAAGCGACTAACAAGCTGTTTGAACTGGGCGGTACTCGTTCGACCCTGAAGAAACACAATTTCGACCGCCACTGGCGTAACGCGCGGGTGCATACCTTGCACGATCCGGTGCGCTGGAAATACCACGTGGTCGGCAACTGGCTGCTCAACGGCGTGAGACCGCCGCGTCATGACTGGTCGTGACCATGGCTGAATTGTTCAAGAACATTTATTGGGCCGACATCGGCCAGGCCTGTCTCGACACCCTGAGCATGCTCGGTGCGGCCCTTGGTTTCACCGTGTTGCTGGGTCTGCCGCTGGGGGTACTGCTGTTCCTCACCGGCAAGCGCCAGTTGCATGAAGCTGTCGGGGTTTACCGGGTGCTGTCGGTGATCGTGAACATGCTGCGTTCGCTGCCGTTCATCATTTTGCTGATCGTGCTGATTCCCCTGACCACCTTACTGGTGGGCACGTCCCTGGGCGTGCCGGGGACCATTCCGCCGCTGGTGGTCGGTTGCACGCCATTCTTCGCGCGGCTGGTGGAAACCGCATTGCGCGAAGTCGATCGCGGTGTGGTGGAGGCGACCCAGGCCATGGGCGCCAACACTTGGCAAATCATCCGCTTCACTTTACTGCCCGAGGCGCGGGGAGGGCTGCTGGCGGCGGTGACGGTCACTGCCATCGTGCTGGTGGATTACACCGCGATGGCCGGGGTGATCGGCGGCGGTGGTCTGGGTGACCTGGCGATCCGCTATGGCTACCAGCGGTTCCAGACCGACGTGATGGTGGTCACCGTGGTGCTGCTGTTGATCCTGGTCCAGGCCCTGCAAATGAGCGGCGACCGACTGGTGGCGCGCTACAGCCACCGATAAACATTCTGTTCAAAACCAAAAATCGGCCCCACGTCCGCCCCACGACGGCCACTCAATCTGCCTAGGAGCACAACATGAAAAAGAACCTGGCCGTTCTGGCTGCCCTGATTTCACTGAGCGTTCACGCCAACGAAAAACTGACCGTCGGCGCCACGCCGGTGCCGCACGCGGAAATCCTCGAATTCGTCAAACCGACCCTGGCCAAGGAAGGCGTGGACCTGGACATCAAGGTCTTCACCGATTTCATCCAGCCCAACCAGCAGCTGGCGCTGAAGAACCTCGACGCCAACTACTACCAGTACCGGCCGTTTCTCGATGACTACAACAAGACCCGCCACACCGACCTGGTGCCGGTGGTCGGTGTGCACATCGAACCGTTCGGGGCTTATTCGACCAAGATCAAAAACATTTCAGAGCTCAAGGACGGCGCCACCGTGTCGATCCCCAACGACCCGGTGAACACTGGTCGCGCCCTGGTGCTGCTGCACGAAGCGGGGCTGATCAAGCTCAAGGACCCGAGCAACACCCTGGCGACGCAACGGGACATTGCCGAAAACCCCAAGCACCTGAAAATCCGTGAGCTGGAAGGTGCGCTGCTCGCGCGTTCGGTGAGCCAGGTGGACCTGGCGTTCGTATTCGCCAACTACGCGCTGGAAGCGGGGATCGACACCAACAGTGCGTTGATCGTCGAGAAGGGCAAGAGTCTGTACGTCGAATTCCTGGTGGCGCGACCAGACAACATCAACGACCCAGGCGTGCAGAAACTGGCCAAGGCGTTGAACTCCGATGAGGTTCGGCAGTTCATTTTGACGCGCTACAAGGGGCAGATTGCGCCGGGGTTCTGATTATCTATTGAGGGCAAGGACGCCATCGCGGGCAAGCCGCGCTCCCACAGCTTTTTGGGTCGTTCACGAAATGTGCAAACGACCCAAACCCTGTGGGAGCGTGGCTTGCCCGCGATGGCCGAGCCGCTATTTCAGGTCTGACCCGGATGCCAATAGCCACGTTCCCGAGCGACTGCTAAATGGACAACTGCATCAAGCGCTCGCCCTGCACGTTTTCCGTCGGTCGTCGCTTGTTCACCGCCAGTTCGCCGATCTTGATCAGGCGCGTGCGGGTCACGTTGCGGCTCAGGCCCAGCAGCGCGGCGGTGTGCACCTGGTTGTAGTGGCTGAAGCGATAGGCCGCCCGCAGCAAGGCGTCCTCGACTTTTTCGTGCAGCGCACCGGCCTGTTCCTCGAACAGCTTTTGAAACGCCCGGTCGAGCAGGGCTTCGGCGCAATCGTCGACCTGGGTGTGGTGATCGTCCTGGCGTTCGATACGCATGTTGGACAGGCGCAGGTCATCACGTTCGATGATGCCGTTGCGGCAAATCAGCAGGGTGTGGTGAATGACGTTTTCCAGCTCACGGATGTTGCCCGGCCAACTGTAGCTGCGCAGTTTCAGTTCGGCTTCTTTGCTGATGGTGATGCTGCCGTAACCGAGACGCTGACTGTAGGCGTCGATGAAGTGACGGGTCAGGGGCAGGATATCGCCGGGGCGATCACGCAGCGGGCTCAGCTCCAGGCTGACCACGTCCAGCCGGTAGTACAGATCCTCGCGGAAATGGCCGGCGTTGATGGCTTTCTCCAGTTGCACGTTGGTCGCTGCCAGCACCCGCACGTCAATGGGAATGCTCTTGCGCGAACCCAGGCGCACCACTTCACGTTCCTGAAGCACCCGCAACAACTTGACCTGAATGGCCATCGGCAAATCACCGATTTCATCGAGGAACAGGGTGCCGCCGTCCGCCTCCTCGAACCAGCCGGCCTTGGCGCTGAGGGCGCCGGTGAAAGCGCCTTTTTCATGGCCGAACAGCTCGGCCTCGACCAGTGATTCAGAGAACGCACCACAGTTCACGGCCACAAACGGCCGGTTGCGCCGGGCACTGAGGTTGTGGATATGGCGCGCCACCAGCTCTTTGCCGGTGCCGGTTTCGCCAATGATCAACACACTGGCTTCGCTCGGGGCGACTTGTTGCAAGTGGGCGAGCAAGGCCTGGGATTTCGGGTCTTCGAACACCTGGGCCGTGGCGCGGATCGACGTGGCCAGAGCGGGCGAGGGCGGTAAGGTCAGCAATTGCATGGGGCACGCTCCTTGGTTGGGAAGCTATGAATAGAAAGTCGGAATCGGCAGGGCCTGGTTCAGCGCCCAGTCACCCAGTTCATGGAGTTTGTAATCCACCGGGTCGTGCAGGGTTTGCGTGCGCAGGTTGCGCCAGTGGCGGTCCAGGCGCAGCGAGGCATGGGTCGAGCGTGCGCCGGTGACTTCGAACAAGCGGCTGCACAGTTCCAGGCCATTGCGCGTGGCGGCGACCTTGGCCGTGGCGATGGCGGTGGCCAGATGTCCGCGCTCTCCGGCGCTCAGGTTCGGGCCTTTCGCCCAAGCCTTGTCGAGCAAATCAGCCGCGCGTTCCACCAACAGTCGGACACCTTCGAGAGCCACCCAGAATTCACCGTAGTGGCCGAGTACATAAGGGTCCTGACTCACTTCCCGGGCACTGGATTTGTGCCATGGACGGGTTTCGGTCAGCGTGTATTGGCGCGCTTCTTCGAAGGCGCCTTCGGCAATGCCGAGGAACATATGGGTGAACGTCAGCTGGGCAATCAGTGGGCGCAGGCAAGCGAACGGCGTGCTCAACGGACCTGGATCGAGCAGCAGTTCTGATTCTTCGACCCGCACCCGTTCAAAGGTGGCGCTGCCGCTGTCGGTCTGGCGCTGGCCCATGTTGTTCCAGTCATTGTGCAAGGTGATGCCGCTGCGACCGCTGGGGATGGCGGCGATCAACAGTTTGCCGCCGGCACTTTCGTCCACCGCCGAAGCGATCAGCATCTCCGAATCGCTGGCGCCGGAGCAGAAGCTTTTCTTGCCGGAAAACTCGCGCCAGCCATCGAGTTTTTTCACCACGGTGCGGGTGTCCAGCGGGTTGAGGGCATTGCCCCAGAACCAGTTCTTGCGCGCCGTTTGTTCAAACCATGGCTGCCATTGTTCGGGGCGGGCGAACAGGCGCACGGTGGCGAGCATCAGGTGATGGAAGCCGAACACATGGGCAATTGAACTGTCGACCTTGGCGAACTCCCGCACGATGGTCAGGGTTTCGCTCCAGTTGGCGCCGAGGCCGCCGAACCGGGTGGGAATGCTTAACGCGAGCAGCCCGCTGTGGCGCAGCGCATCACGCTCGGCCTTGGGTGTACCGCCGCGTTCGTCGCGCTCGACGGCGGTCAGGGCAAATTCGGCGGCCAATTGACGGGCGGTCTGCAATGGGGGGATCAGGGCGCTTTGCGGCTTGGCAGTCACGCTGTTTTCCTTTTAAAAAGACGCAGATCCCCTGTAGGCGCGAGCCTGCTCGTGATGGAGGACAACGATTACACGGGATGTCTGAATGACAGCGTCATCGTTGACGACCAGCGCGAGCAGGCTCGCTCCTGCAGGTAGTGCGTGGGTCAGGCCTTGGTTTTGGTCGGCAGCACATCATTGGCGATCATTTCGCCAAACGGCCCGGTGAGATTGGTGACGCCACGCCCGGCGAGACTCGCGTACGGCTCGGGCAGCAGCGGGAAGACCAGTTCGGCAAAGCGATACGCTTCTTCGAGATGCGGGTAGCCAGAGAAGATGAAACTCTCGATCCCCAGGTCCGCGTACTCCTTGATGCGCGCGGCGACCTGCTGTGGGTCGCCGACCAGCGCCGTCCCGGCACCGCCACGCACCAGGCCGACACCGGCCCACAGATTGGGCGAGATCTCCAGGTTGTCGCGCCGCCCGTCATGCAGCGCGGCCATGCGCCGTTGACCCTCGGAGTCGAAGCGCGAGAACGACTTCTGTGCGGCGGCAATGGTTTCGTCGCTGATGTGTTCGATCAGTTTGTCTGCGGCTTTCCACGCTTCTTCAGCGGTTTCGCGGACGATCACATGCAAACGAATCCCGAACTTCACGGTGCGCCCGTGACGGGCGGCACGTTCACGGACATCGGCGAGTTTCTGCGCCACGGCGGCCGGTGGTTCGCCCCAGGTCAGGTAGACATCGACTTGCTCGGCGGCCAGGTCGTGTGCGGCATCGGACGAGCCGCCGAAGTACAGCGGCGGATAAGGTTTCTGCACCGGTGGATACAGCGCCTTGGCGTTCTGGACCCGCAGGTGTTTGCCTTCGAAGTCCACCGATTCGCCTTGCAATACCCGGCGCCAGATTTTCAGGAACTCGTCGGTGACTTCATAGCGTTCGCTGTGATCGAGGAAGCTGCCGTCGCCACGGTTTTCGTCGGGATCGCCGCCGGTCACGACGTTGATCAGCAAGCGGCCACCGGATAGCCGATCCAGGGTGGCGGCCATGCGCGCCGATACGGTGGGCGAGATAATGCCCGGGCGGATCGCCACCAGATAACGCAGGCGCTCGGTGAGCGGCACCAAGGCTGAAGCGATCACCCATGAGTCTTCGCAGGAACGCCCGGTGGGGATCAATACGCCGTGGTAGCCGAGGCTGTCCGCGGCCTGTGCCACTTGTTTCAGGTAGTTGAGGGTGACCGGGCGTGCGCCCTGAGTGGTGCCCAGGTAATGCCCGTCGCCGTGGGTCGGCAGAAACCAGAAAACATCCATGACGAGTTCCTTAAGCGATTTTCAGCAGATTGTTGGGGTGCACGCCGAACAACGGCGCCGCGCGTTCTGCAGCCAATTGAATGCGGGCCCTGAGCAGTTCGCTGGTGATCTGGTAATTGGAGAAATCGGCTTCGGTGGCATAGACGCCAATCGGCAAGGTCAACGCCTGGAAAAAACTGAACAGGGGGCGCAGCTGATGATCGAGCACCAGCGCATGACGTTCGCTGCCACCGGTGGCGGCCAGCAGTACCGGGGTGTTGACCAGTGCATTCAGATCGATCAGGTCGAACAGGTGCTTGAGCAGGCCAGGGTAGGAACCGCGATAAACCGGCGCGGCGACAATCAGCAGATCGGCGTTTTCAATCGCTTGCAGTTCGGCTTCGACGTCCTCACTCAGTTCCTGGCGAGACAGCGCCGCGCCCAATGGCCGGGCGATGTCACCCAGTTCGATCAACTTGCTCTCGATCGGCAGTTGCTCGGCCAGCTGCGCCAACAGCGCTTGGGTCAGCACCAGGGTGCGGGAGGGACGCCAGGTGCCGCCGGAGACGGCAACGACTTTCAATGGACGCGACATGATCAGTTCCTTTTTAAACAGTTGCTGTGGGAGCAGTGAGTCATCACTGGGCTTTTCCCCATTGAGCAAGAGCTGTACCAATCCCTCGAAGCCACGTTTTACGGGGCTTGCGGCGAGTTGATCAGGCCGCGCTGTTGATTTCTAAGGGCTGTTTGTTGATTGACTGTTGCCTGGCGAACAGTTGCATGAGCAACAGTGCGTCAGCGGATGCCGTTGTTATAAAGGCAATTTGTTATTCCTCAAAAGATCGTTGATTGATATTTATAGATCATTTGGATATATAAGGGGCCCTGTAGAGCTGGGTTGCCAGCGATGACGGCACCTGGAACAGCGCGAAGTTCAGGTCGACACGCCCCCGAGACGGCGCCTGCGGTCTGGCACCATCAGGAAAACTCGATAGCGACTATCGAGCACGATGATTTTTACCCGGCCAAAGGCGCGAGTAGCCTGTGTTCATTGCCCCGAACCCAGATGCCAGGACGCCTGAACATGAAACCTCTGATCGCCACGTTGTTGTTGCTGACCGTCTCCGTTCTCGCCGGATGCGCCAGCCAGACTTCGCCGGAGTTGCGCCCTTACACCGCTGAAGAATCCAGGGAGCTTGCGCTGGAGGCGTTGAATCGCCGGGGTCTGTCCTTCGATGAATACCAAGCGAAAAAAGCTGAATTGCTCGGCGAACCGCAAAAATCGTTCGGCTTCGACAAGCAGGGTGAGATGAACGCCGGACGCGCTGTACAGCTGCACGGTCGCCCGAGCTAAGCGAAAACTGTACTGCCGGAAGTTTTACCCAACTGTCCGTGGGTTTCCCCCGGGGTGTGCGATAGGGTCGTTACCTGATTGACCCTGATGGACTGCCTCCCATGACACTCTCGCTTGATCTGCTGCTGGGCTTCGCCCTGTTCGCCCTTGTCACTTCAATCACGCCTGGCCCAAACAACACGATGTTGTTGGCATCCGGCGTGAACTTCGGCTTTAACCGCACCATTCCTCACATGCTCGGCATTACCTGCGGATTTTTCGTGCTGGTCGTGGCGGTGGGCTTTGGCCTGGGCGCGGTGTTTCAGACGTATCCATTGCTCTACACCGTGCTGCGTTATGTCGGTGCCGCGTATTTGCTGTATCTGGCGTGGAAAATCGCCCATTCCGGGCCGGTCTCGGACGGCGAACAGGCTGGGGGGAAACCCATCAGCTACCTCGGCGCCGCTGCGTTCCAATGGGTCAACCCCAAAGCCTGGATCATGGCCATTGGTGCCATCAGTACCTACACGCCGATGCAGGGTTATTTCACCAATGTCATCGTGATTGCCGCGGTATTCGCCCTGATCAACCTGCCGAGCGTTGGCGTTTGGGCTGCGTGCGGCACGCTGTTGCGCAACGTCCTGAAGGACCGTCGCTGGTTGCGCCTGTTCAACTGGGGCATGGCCGCGTTGCTGGTGGCTTCGCTGTATCCGCTGTTGCTCGAAAGCTTTCGCTGACGCATTGCTTCAACCGGTCGCCCGATGCCTGTTAAGCTCGCTTTTCAGGAGCGTTCCTACGCACTTTTAATGAAGTGGTACTTCTTTAACAGCATCCGATCAGGTATTGGTAACGTTCTGAAACCGGGCGCCGCTCACGAGGCTGCGTGTTGATGTTTACAGTGACGAGCCTCCTGATCCCGGAACACGCTCTGCGAGTCTTTTATGAATAAACGTCCGTTGTATTTCGACTATGCCGCCACCACGCCGGTGGATGAGCGGGTCATCAAGGTCATGGTCGAGTGTCTGGGTTTCAGCGGCAACTTTGGCAACCCGGCATCCAGCTCCCACGCATTCGGCCAACAGGCCCGGCAAACGGTCGAGCAGGCACGGCGCCAGGTCGCCGAACTGGTCGGCGCCACGCCTGAACAGATCGTCTGGACTTCCGGCGCAACCGAATCGAACAACCTTGCCCTCAAGGGCGTTTCCCAGGCCCGCGGCGTTGCCGGCGGCCACATCATCACCAGCCAGATCGAACACAAGGCCATCCTCGATACCGCAAGACAATTGCAGGACGCGGGTGTGGCAGTGACTTATCTGGTGCCTGACGCCGACGGCCTGATCACCGCGCAAGCCGTCAGCGAAGCCATGCGCGAGGACACCTTCCTGGTGTCGCTGATGCTGGTCAACAACGAGCTGGGCACGGTCAACGACATCCCGGCCATCGGCCAGGTGGTGCGCGATCGCGACGCCTTGTTTCATGTCGATGCGGCGCAGGGTGCGGGCAAAGTGCAGATCGATCTGGCGCAATGGCCGGTGGATCTGATGTCGTTCTCGGCGCACAAACTCTATGGCCCCAAAGGCATTGGTGCGTTGTATGTCGGGCCGCGCGCGCACCAGCGTTTACAGGCGCAGATTCACGGGGGTGGTCACGAAGGCGGCCTGCGTTCCGGGACCCTGGCCACTCACCAGATTGCCGCCATGGGCGCGGCGTTCGCCCTGGCGGCAGCTGCGTTCGATGACGAAAAAGCCTTGATCGTGCGACTGCGTGAACGCCTGCTCGGTCAATTGCTGGGTATTCCCGGCGTGCGCCTTAATGGCAGCCCGACCCGGCGCATCCCTCATACCCTGAGCCTGACCTTCAGTGAGGGCGAGTTCAATTCGGCGGCGTTGCTCGCGTCGATCGCGTTTTCCGCGACCTCGGCCTGCAATTCCGCAAGCAATGCTCCGTCCCATGTGCTGCTGGCCCTGGGGCATGACGCGCGTTTGGCGAGTCGCACCATTCGCTTGAGCCTGGGGCGTTTCACCACCGAGCAGGATATCGATCAAGCGGTACAACTGATTAAAACGGCCTGCGCCAGTGCTCCGGCATTCTGGCAGTAGTGCCTCGAAGCGCCGACACCGATCGGCGCTAAACAATAATGATGAGTGGTTAGCAGGAGTCATGATGAGTACGCAGTCTTCGATCAATGGATCGGTGCCCCAGCGCCTGGCGCAAACCCGTGAACTGATGAGCCGCGAGGGCATTCACGCCCTGCTGGTGCCGTCGGCGGACCCGCACCTGTCCGAATACCTGCCGGGTTACTGGCAGGGGCGGCAGTGGTTGTCGGGCTTCCATGGCTCGGTCGGCACCCTGATCGTGACTGCGGACTTTGCTGGCGTCTGGGCCGACAGCCGTTACTGGGAGCAGGCGACCAAGGAACTCAAGGGCAGCGGCATCGAACTGGTCAAGCTGCAACCGGGTCAACCGGGGCCGCTGGACTGGCTGGCCGAGCAAACCCCGGAAGGCGGTGTGGTCGCGGTCGATGGTGCGGTGATGGCCGTGGCCTCCGCACGTACGTTGAGCGGCAAGCTGGAGGAGCGTGGCGCTCGTCTGCGCACGGATATCGATCTGTTGAGCGAGGTCTGGAGCGACCGCCCGAGCCTGCCGAATGCACCGATCTATCAGCACTTGCCTCCGCAGGCGACCGTCAGCCGTGGCGAAAAACTCGCCAAACTGCGGGAAACCCTGCTGGCGCGCGGCGCTGACTTGCATTTCATCGCCACCCTCGATGACATCGCCTGGCTGTTCAACCTGCGCGGCGGCGATGTGTCGTTCAATCCGGTGTTCGTTTCCTTCGCCTTGATCAGCCAGCAGCAGGCAACCCTGTTCGTGGCGCTGAGCAAGGTCGATGCCGAGCTGCGTGCGGTCCTTGAACAGGACGGCGTGACCCTGCGCGATTACAGTGAAGTGGCCGACGCGCTTCGCGCAGTACCGAAAGGGGCGAGCTTGCTGGTCGACCCGGCGCGAGTCACGGCGGGATTGCTGGATAACCTCGACAGCGGCGTCAAGTTGATCGAAGGCTTGAACCCGACCACCCTGGCCAAGTCGCAAAAAAGCCTGGCTGACGCCGAGCACATCCGTCAGGCCATGGAGCAGGATGGCGCGGCGCTCTGCGAATTCTTCACCTGGCTGGACTCGGCACTCACGGGCAGCGAACGCATCACCGAGCTGACCATCGACGAGAAACTGACCGCCGCCCGTGAGCGCCGTCCGGGTTATGTGTCGCTGAGCTTCAACACCATCGCCGCGTTCAACGCCAATGGCGCCATGCCGCATTACCACGCCACCGAAGAAGAACACGCGGTGATCGAAGGTGATGGTCTGCTGCTGATCGATTCCGGCGGCCAGTACCTGGGGGGCACCACGGACATCACGCGGATGGTCCCGGTCGGTACACCGACGGCCGAGCAGAAGCGCGATTGCACCCGTGTGCTCAAAGGCGTGATTGCCTTGTCCCGTGCGCAATTCCCGAAAGGCATCCTGTCGCCGCTGCTGGACTCGATTGCCCGTGCGCCGATCTGGGCCGAAAGCGTCGATTACGGCCATGGCACCGGTCACGGCGTTGGCTACTTCCTCAACGTTCACGAGGGTCCGCAAGTCATTGCCTACCAGGCCGCACCCGCACCGCAAACCGCGATGCAACCGGGCATGATCACCTCTATCGAACCAGGCACTTACCGCCCAGGCCGCTGGGGTGTGCGGATCGAAAACCTGGCGATGAACCGCGAAGCGGGCACCAGCGAATTCGGCGAATTCCTGAAGTTCGAAACCTTGACCCTGTGCCCGATCGACACCCGTTGCCTGGAGCCGTCGCTGCTGTCGGAAGAAGAAAAACAGTGGTTCAATGCTTACCACGCCGAAGTGCGCAAGCGCTTGAGCCCGTTGCTCGACGGTGCGGCACTGGAGTGGTTGAACACCCGTACCGCGGCTATTTGACCGCCTGCAGTTCGGGCGCTGCTTGTAGTGCCTGGCTCATGTAGTCGACAAAGGCTCTGACCCTGGCGGATTGGCGACGATTCGCCGGGGACACCGCATGTATTGGCAGTGATTGCGCGGTGTACTCGCGCAGAATCGCTGTCACTCTGCCGGCTTTCAGATCCTCGCTGAACAGCCAGACCGGCGATAACGCAATCCCCAAGCCTCCCAGCACCATCTCGCGGATCGCCTCGGAGTTATTGCTTTGGGCGTTGCCCTTGATCCGCACCTCGTGAAGCTGTTCGTCGCGCTCGTAAACCCACAGGTTCTGACTGTTCAGCAGGTTGAATAGCAGGCAGTTGTGTTCGCTCAATTGCTGCGGTGTTTGTGGTTGACCGTGTTGCTTGAGGTAGGCGGGAGTTACGACGGTTACCCGGTGGGTGGTGCCGATGTGACGAGCGATCAGGCCACTGTCATTCAATTGCCCGATCCTGAACGTCACATCCAGACCTTCACTGACCAGGTCCTGGTTCTGGTCATTCAGTTGCAGGTCGATTTCAATCTCTGGATATCGCTTGAGGAATGCCGGCAGGCGCGGAGCAATCTGCAAGCGCCCAAAGCTGACCGACGAGCCGATGCGCAGGTGACCGGCGATCATTTCTCTGCCGGATTGGAAACTGTGCTCGGCTGCATCGACGGCGGCGAGGATTTGTCGGCATTCGCTGTAGTAGCGCTGGCCTTCATCGGTCAGGGATAAACGACGGGTACTGCGTGTGATCAGCTTTCCACCCAGTTCGGTTTCCAGGGCGCGCAGTACTTTACTGATGGTCGGCTGGCTGGTCTGCATTTCCCGGGCGACGGCGGAAAAGCTGCCGCGTTCGACCACCCGGACGAAAATGGCCATTGCATTGAGTTTGTCCACGGGATTTCTCATTGATGCCAAATGGGCATGGTCACTATAGCTATTTGGCGTCTTATCGGCATGAGTAGCGTGCTGGAAGATGGCTCTACCACCACCTTTGACGGGAATAGCCGAAATGAATGACTCACTGCATATGCGCGCGCTGATGGTTGACTCTGCTAATGCCCCCCTGCGCCTGGCTTCGATTCAGCGACCGGTGCCCGGAGCCGGACAGGTACTGGTGCGGGTCGCTGCCAGCGGGGTAAATCCGTTGGACGGGAAAATCCGATCGGGGCAGGCCACCCACGCGCGCCAGTCACTGCCAGCGGTACTGGGTATGGATCTGGCGGGCACCATCGAAGCCTCAGGCGAGGACGTCAGTGATTGGCTGCCCGGCGACGAGGTGTATGCCATGGCGACGGGGATCGGCGGTGTCCAGGGTTCACTGGCTGAGTACGCGGTGGTCGATGCGCGTCTGCTGGCGCGCAAGCCGGTCAATCTGAGCATGCGCGAAGCGGCGGGATTGCCGTTGGTGTTGATTACGGCATGGGAGGGATTGGTTGACCGCGCTCGGGTGCGTGCGGGTCAGAAAGTGCTGATTCACGGTGGTGCGGGAGGTGTCGGTCATGTGGCGGTGCAAATCGCCCGCGCGTTCGGTGCCAAGGTGTTCGCCACCGGGTCGATGGGACAGCAGGAAATCATCGAAGGCTTGGGCGCGACCTTCATTGATTACCGCAAGACGTCGGTGGAGGCCTATGTGGCTGAGCACACCGACGGGGAGGGTTTTGACATTGTCTATGACACGGTCGGCGGTGAAACCCTGGATGCGTCATTCAAGGCGGCGCGGGTCTATCACGGTCATGTGGTGAGTTGCCTCGGTTGGGGGCAGCACAGCCTGGCACCGCTGTCCTTTCGCGGAGCAACCTATTCCGGCGTGTTCACCTTGTTACCGTTGTTGACAGGGAAGGGGCGTGAGCACCATGGCCGTATCCTTCAGGAGGCGGCGCGGCTGATAGAAGCGGGCAGTGTGGTGCCCATTCTCGATCCGCACCGGTTCAACCTGGAATCCGCCGAGGCCGCCCATGAGCTGCTCCTGTCGGGAGCGGCGCAAGGGCGGTTGGTCATCGACATTTAACCCAGGGCTTCCACGACGAAGTCCAGACGGTCCTGGCCGAAGAACAGCTGATTATCGACAAACATGCTGGGTGCGCCGAAAACGCCACGTTGCACCGCTTTCTAAGTGTTGTCCTTGAGCGCGGCCTTGATGTGCTCATCGGCGGTCAGGGTCAGCACTTCGTTGGGGTCAAAGCCGTTCTCGGTCAGCACTGCCGCAACCGTGGCCGGTTCGTCGAGGCTGCGACCGTCGACCCAAAGCGCCTTGAACAGGCAATCGATGAAGGTGGCAAAGCGCTCTGGATGGCGCAGCTGCATGCCGGTGACGGCGCGCATGAGCATCAAGGTGTTGATCGGGAAATGCGGGTTGAATTTCAGTGGCACGCCGTAGCGTTTGGCATAACGGTCGAGGTCCTGAAACATGTAGCGGCCCTTGGCCGGGACGGTCGCTGGCGAGGCGTTGCCGGTGGCTTTGAATACGCCGCCGAGCAGGATCGGAATATAGGTCAGCTGGCTGCCGGTTCGCTCACAGATCTTTGGCAGTTGCGTGTATGCCAGATAGGTGGCCGGGCTGCCCAGGTCAAAATAGAATTCCACGGTTTTGCTCATGGTTGATGCTCTCTGCTTATTGTTATTCGGGAGGGCTTACCAGCGTTCGTTCCAGGGGCGCAGGTCCAGTTCAAAGGTCCAGGCGTCGCGTGGCTGGCTGTGCAGGTACCAGTAGTTCTCGGCAATGTGATCGGGATTGAGGATGCCGTCCTGGTCCTTGGTCGCGTACTTTTCGGGGAAGTTGTCGCGGATGAAATCGGTATCGATGGCGCCGTCGACGATGATGTGGGCGACATGGATGTTCATCGGCCCTAGTTCGCGAGCCATGCTTTGCGCCAATGCACGAATCCCGTGCTTGGCACCTGCAAATGCGGCAAAGCCTGCGGCACCACGCATTCCAGCAGTGGCTCCGGTGAAGAGGATCGTGCCCCGTTCCCGTTTGGCCATGCGTTTGGCCACTTCACGGGCATTGAGAAACCCTGAGAAACAGGCCATTTCCCAAATCTTGAAATACTTGCGGGCGGTTTCTTCGAGAATACTGCAAGGCACGTTGGCGCCGATGTTGAACACGAACGCCTCGATGGGGCCAATTTCGCTTTCGATCTGCTCGACCAGTGCGATCACGTCATCTTCCTTGCGTGCATCGCAGGCAAAACCATGGGCCTCGTCACCATTGGCCTTGATGGAATCTACCAGCGGCTGGAGTTTTTCCGCACTGCGCCGTGTGACGCAGGCGATGAAACCTTCCTGTGCAAAGCGTTTGGCGATGGCGCCACCTGTGGCATCACCTGCCCCTACAACCAGTACGACCTTCTTGTTATTCATGGGTAGCCCTTTGATAAACGATCGTTAACTGAACGAACGTTATGCTACGATCGGGCCAGCGTCAAGGCGATCAACTCAGGGGGAAGGCAATGCGTTACTCGGCCAATCACAAGCTGGAAACCAAGGAAAAACTGCTGCAAAGCAGCTCGGTGTCGGCCAAGAAGTCTGGTTTTTCCAGTGTGGGCGTGGACGGCTTGATGAAAGCGATCGGTTTGAGCGGGGGCGCGTTCTACAACCATTTCTCGTCGAAGGACGAGCTGTTCGCGTCCATTGTCGAGCGTGAGTTGCGTCAAAGCCTGGAACGACTGGGGGCTGATCAGGACCGGGATAAACTCGAGCGATGCTTGAAGCATTACTTGAGCATGTCCCACGTCGATCATCCGGAAACCGGTTGTGCATTACCGGTCCTGGGTGCCGAGATCGCCCGTTCCGACGTAGTGATACGGCAGCAGGCAGAGCACTGGATCTGCCAGCTTCAGGAAAGCTGGGCGCAGGTGCTAGAGAGCGACAGCCTGGCTTGGGCCATTCTGTCGCAATGCATCGGGGCGTTGGTGGTGGCTCGGATGCTCGTTACTCCGGAGCTGCAGCGCAGGGTGCTGAAGTCCAGTTATGATGAGACCAGCCGCCAGATTGCAAGTCCGAGAGCCTGACACGGCGGCTTCAAGCTATTTGCAGATGACGATCATGCTGCGGCTTGTATACCCGGCCGGATTGAGGCCAAAAGGGTAATCCCCCGGTTCTTCCACGACATCCCCTGACTTGGCGATGACTTTGTAGCCTTTGGGGGCGCATGAGTTCGCGGCACTCGCATAACACTTGTCCCAGGAAGACGACAGCCCGGAACAGTTGATATGCAGTCCTTTCTTGCCGTGTTTTATCTGGGTTTGGGATGTCGCCGCGCAGCCCGCAACTGCAAGTACGGCGATCAGTATCAAAATTCGTTTCATTGCTGTCCTTGTAGCGTCCCGGGTCTTTTGCCCGGGTTCGGCTGTAATCGCTTTCGCATGAAGCGTTCTGATATCCCTGTCTTGAAAAGTCCATGTTTGTCACTGGGTTGCGGGCCTAAACATGGCCTAATTGAGCGGTAAATACCAGAGTCTCGTCAATTCCTGTATCAATCTGCCGCAACAGCGGGCTTTGCGGTACTGCCCATCGTCATGGTGGCACCGACGGAAGCCAGTATGATGCACAGGATGGCCATCCACTGTGACAGCGACAAGTACTCGTGGAGGAACAGCAACCCTGAAAGGGCGCCAATAGCGGGTTCAATACTCATTAATGTGCCGAAAGTCCTGGCCGGCATGCGAGTGAGGGCGACCATCTCCAAGGTGTAAGGCAGTGCGGTGGAGAGAATGGCGACGCCGAGGGCGATCGGGATCAGTGAGGGGGTCAGCAGCGCGGCACCCGCATGAACAATCCCGATGGGGGCTACGAACAGCGCAGCAATCATTACCCCCAGCGCGGCGGTTTGCACACCATTGTCGGCACCGGCCTTTTGGCCGAAAAGAATGTACAGCGCCCAGCAGGCACCGGCCCCCAATGCATAACCGGCACCCACCAGATCGATGCTCGCTGTGGTTGCTCCTGTGGGAATCAATAGCAGGAGACCGACAGCTGCCAGGGCGATCCATAAAAAGTCGATAGCTCGGCGTGAAGCGTAGATGGCAACCGCCAATGGCCCGGTGAACTCCAGCGCCACCGCGATCCCTAGCGGAACCGTGCGCAAAGACATATAGAAGAGGAAGTTCATTCCGCCCAGCGCCATGCCATAGACGATGACAGTGCGCAGAGATTTTGCCGTGAGCTTCGCCCGCCATGGTCGGAGCAACAGCAGCATGATTACGCTGGCAAAGATCAGGCGCAGAGTGGTGGTTCCCTGTGCGCCGACAATAGGGAACATGCTTTTGGCCAGGGAGGCTCCGGACTGGATCGATGCCATGGCTATTAATAGCAGGCCGACCGAAAACAAGGTCGAGGCAAGGCTGCGAGGCTGATCATTCATTGAGTGGCATCGTCCGAAGGTAGAGAGCTTGGGGTATTGTTCTTGGTAATGGGCAATATACTGCGCAATCGTTGCAGGCACGTCTATATATAAGCGGTGATTTTGTCTGTCTGATAGAAAACCCAAATCAGTGCTTGACGGCAGATTCTGGAAGCCTATAATTCGCCCCACTTCCGGCGCAGTCGAAACGGAAAACTCCTTGATAAACAATGAGTTACGCAGTTTTCGGCAGCAGGTTGCTTCAGGTCATCGAAGTCGAAAGGAAGTTGAAAAAGAGGTGTTGACAGCAGCGAGTAACGCTGTAGAATTCGCCTCCCGCTGACGAGAGATCGAAGGCGCAAGTGGTTGAAGTTGTTAAGGAATCCTTGAAAACTTCTGAAAATAATCACTTGACAGCAAATGAGGCTGCTGTAGAATTCGCGCCTCGGTTGAGACGAAAGATCTTAACCAACCGCTCTTTAACAACTGAATCAAGCAATTCGTGTGGGTGCTTGTGGAGTCAGACTGCTAGTCAACAGATTATCAGCATCACAAGTTACTCCGCGAGAAATCAAAGATGTAACCAACGATTGCTGAGCCAAGTTTAGGGTTTTCTCAAAACCCAAAGATGTTTGAACTGAAGAGTTTGATCATGGCTCAGATTGAACGCTGGCGGCAGGCCTAACACATGCAAGTCGAGCGGATGAAGGGAGCTTGCTCCCTGATTCAGCGGCGGACGGGTGAGTAATGCCTAGGAATCTGCCTGGTAGTGGGGGACAACGTCTCGAAAGGGACGCTAATACCGCATACGTCCTACGGGAGAAAGCAGGGGACCTTCGGGCCTTGCGCTATCAGATGAGCCTAGGTCGGATTAGCTAGTTGGTGAGGTAATGGCTCACCAAGGCGACGATCCGTAACTGGTCTGAGAGGATGATCAGTCACACTGGAACTGAGACACGGTCCAGACTCCTACGGGAGGCAGCAGTGGGGAATATTGGACAATGGGCGAAAGCCTGATCCAGCCATGCCGCGTGTGTGAAGAAGGTCTTCGGATTGTAAAGCACTTTAAGTTGGGAGGAAGGGTTGTAGATTAATACTCTGCAATTTTGACGTTACCGACAGAATAAGCACCGGCTAACTCTGTGCCAGCAGCCGCGGTAATACAGAGGGTGCAAGCGTTAATCGGAATTACTGGGCGTAAAGCGCGCGTAGGTGGTTTGTTAAGTTGGATGTGAAAGCCCCGGGCTCAACCTGGGAACTGCATTCAAAACTGACAAGCTAGAGTATGGTAGAGGGTGGTGGAATTTCCTGTGTAGCGGTGAAATGCGTAGATATAGGAAGGAACACCAGTGGCGAAGGCGACCACCTGGACTGATACTGACACTGAGGTGCGAAAGCGTGGGGAGCAAACAGGATTAGATACCCTGGTAGTCCACGCCGTAAACGATGTCAACTAGCCGTTGGGAGCCTTGAGCTCTTAGTGGCGCAGCTAACGCATTAAGTTGACCGCCTGGGGAGTACGGCCGCAAGGTTAAAACTCAAATGAATTGACGGGGGCCCGCACAAGCGGTGGAGCATGTGGTTTAATTCGAAGCAACGCGAAGAACCTTACCAGGCCTTGACATCCAATGAACTTTCCAGAGATGGATTGGTGCCTTCGGGAACATTGAGACAGGTGCTGCATGGCTGTCGTCAGCTCGTGTCGTGAGATGTTGGGTTAAGTCCCGTAACGAGCGCAACCCTTGTCCTTAGTTACCAGCACGTAATGGTGGGCACTCTAAGGAGACTGCCGGTGACAAACCGGAGGAAGGTGGGGATGACGTCAAGTCATCATGGCCCTTACGGCCTGGGCTACACACGTGCTACAATGGTCGGTACAGAGGGTTGCCAAGCCGCGAGGTGGAGCTAATCCCACAAAACCGATCGTAGTCCGGATCGCAGTCTGCAACTCGACTGCGTGAAGTCGGAATCGCTAGTAATCGCGAATCAGAATGTCGCGGTGAATACGTTCCCGGGCCTTGTACACACCGCCCGTCACACCATGGGAGTGGGTTGCACCAGAAGTAGCTAGTCTAACCTTCGGGAGGACGGTTACCACGGTGTGATTCATGACTGGGGTGAAGTCGTAACAAGGTAGCCGTAGGGGAACCTGCGGCTGGATCACCTCCTTAATCGACGACTCAGCTACTCCATAAGTTCCCACACGAATTGCTTGATTCATTGAAGAAGACGATAGAAGCAGCCCGAAATTGGGTCTGTAGCTCAGTTGGTTAGAGCGCACCCCTGATAAGGGTGAGGTCGGCAGTTCGAATCTGCCCAGACCCACCAATTTTGTGTGGGACACCTGTAGAGATACGGGGCCATAGCTCAGCTGGGAGAGCGCCTGCCTTGCACGCAGGAGGTCAACGGTTCGATCCCGTTTGGCTCCACCACTACTGCTTCTGAAGTTTGAAAGCTTAGAAATGAGCATTCCGTCGAAGGATGGTGAATGTTGATTTCTAGTCTTTGACTAGATCGTTCTTTAAAAATTTGGGTATGTGATAGAAAGATAGACTGAACGTTACTTTCACTGGTAACGGATCAGGCTAAGGTAAAATTTGTGAGTTGCTCTTAATTGAGTAGCGCGAATTTTCGGCGAATGTCGTCTTCACAGTATAACCAGATTGCTTGGGGTTATATGGTCAAGTGAAGAAGCGCATACGGTGGATGCCTTGGCAGTCAGAGGCGATGAAAGACGTGGTAGCCTGCGAAAAGCTTCGGGGAGTCGGCAAACAGACTTTGATCCGGAGATGTCTGAATGGGGGAACCCAGCCATCATAAGATGGTTATCTTAAGCTGAATACATAGGCTTAAGAGGCGAACCAGGGGAACTGAAACATCTAAGTACCCTGAGGAAAAGAAATCAACCGAGATTCCCTTAGTAGTGGCGAGCGAACGGGGACTAGCCCTTAAGTGGCTTTGAGATTAGCGGAACGCTCTGGAAAGTGCGGCCATAGTGGGTGATAGCCCTGTACGCGAAAATCTCTTGGTCATGAAATCGAGTAGGACGGAGCACGAGAAACTTTGTCTGAATATGGGGGGACCATCCTCCAAGGCTAAATACTACTGACTGACCGATAGTGAACTAGTACCGTGAGGGAAAGGCGAAAAGAACCCCGGAGAGGGGAGTGAAATAGATCCTGAAACCGTATGCGTACAAGCAGTGGGAGCAGACTTTGTTCTGTGACTGCGTACCTTTTGTATAATGGGTCAGCGACTTATTTTCAGTGGCGAGCTTAACCGAATAGGGGAGGCGTAGCGAAAGCGAGTCTTAATAGGGCGTCTAGTCGCTGGGAATAGACCCGAAACCGGGCGATCTATCCATGGGCAGGTTGAAGGTTAGGTAACACTGACTGGAGGACCGAACCGACTACCGTTGAAAAGTTAGCGGATGACCTGTGGATCGGAGTGAAAGGCTAATCAAGCTCGGAGATAGCTGGTTCTCCTCGAAAGCTATTTAGGTAGCGCCTCATGTATCACTGTAGGGGGTAGAGCACTGTTTCGGCTAGGGGGTCATCCCGACTTACCAAACCGATGCAAACTCCGAATACCTACAAGTGCCGAGCATGGGAGACACACGGCGGGTGCTAACGTCCGTCGTGAAAAGGGAAACAACCCAGACCGTCAGCTAAGGTCCCAAAGTTATGGTTAAGTGGGAAACGATGTGGGAAGGCTTAGACAGCTAGGAGGTTGGCTTAGAAGCAGCCACCCTTTAAAGAAAGCGTAATAGCTCACTAGTCGAGTCGGCCTGCGCGGAAGATGTAACGGGGCTCAAACCATACACCGAAGCTACGGGTATCACTTAGGTGATGCGGTAGAGGAGCGTTCTGTAAGCCTGTGAAGGTGAGTTGAGAAGCTTGCTGGAGGTATCAGAAGTGCGAATGCTGACATGAGTAACGACAATGGGTGTGAAAAACACCCACGCCGAAAGACCAAGGTTTCCTGCGCAACGTTAATCGACGCAGGGTTAGTCGGTCCCTAAGGCGAGGCTGAAAAGCGTAGTCGATGGAAAACAGGTTAATATTCCTGTACTTCTGGTTATTGCGATGGAGGGACGGAGAAGGCTAGGCCAGCTTGGCGTTGGTTGTCCAAGTTTAAGGTGGTAGGCTGGAATCTTAGGTAAATCCGGGATTCTAAGGCCGAGAGCTGATGACGAGTGTTCTTTTAGAACACGAAGTGGTTGATGCCATGCTTCCAAGAAAAGCTTCTAAGCTTCAGGTAACCAGGAACCGTACCCCAAACCGACACAGGTGGTTGGGTAGAGAATACCAAGGCGCTTGAGAGAACTCGGGTGAAGGAACTAGGCAAAATGGCACCGTAACTTCGGGAGAAGGTGCGCCGGTGAGGGTGAAGCACTTGCTGCGTAAGCCCACGCCGGTCGAAGATACCAGGCCGCTGCGACTGTTTATTAAAAACACAGCACTCTGCAAACACGAAAGTGGACGTATAGGGTGTGACGCCTGCCCGGTGCCGGAAGGTTAATTGATGGGGTTAGCTAACGCGAAGCTCTTGATCGAAGCCCCGGTAAACGGCGGCCGTAACTATAACGGTCCTAAGGTAGCGAAATTCCTTGTCGGGTAAGTTCCGACCTGCACGAATGGCGTAACGATGGCGGCGCTGTCTCCACCCGAGACTCAGTGAAATTGAAATCGCTGTGAAGATGCAGTGTATCCGCGGCTAGACGGAAAGACCCCGTGAACCTTTACTATAGCTTTGCACTGGACTTTGAATTTGCTTGTGTAGGATAGGTGGGAGGCTTTGAAGCGTGGACGCCAGTTCGCGTGGAGCCATCCTTGAAATACCACCCTGGCAACTTTGAGGTTCTAACTCAGGTCCGTTATCCGGATCGAGGACAGTGTATGGTGGGTAGTTTGACTGGGGCGGTCTCCTCCTAAAGAGTAACGGAGGAGTACGAAGGTGCGCTCAGACCGGTCGGAAATCGGTCGTAGAGTATAAAGGCAAAAGCGCGCTTGACTGCGAGACAGACACGTCGAGCAGGTACGAAAGTAGGTCTTAGTGATCCGGTGGTTCTGTATGGAAGGGCCATCGCTCAACGGATAAAAGGTACTCCGGGGATAACAGGCTGATACCGCCCAAGAGTTCATATCGACGGCGGTGTTTGGCACCTCGATGTCGGCTCATCACATCCTGGGGCTGAAGCCGGTCCCAAGGGTATGGCTGTTCGCCATTTAAAGTGGTACGCGAGCTGGGTTTAGAACGTCGTGAGACAGTTCGGTCCCTATCTGCCGTGGACGTTTGAGATTTGAGAGGGGCTGCTCCTAGTACGAGAGGACCGGAGTGGACGAACCTCTGGTGTTCCGGTTGTCACGCCAGTGGCATTGCCGGGTAGCTATGTTCGGAATAGATAACCGCTGAAAGCATCTAAGCGGGAAACTAGCCTCAAGATGAGATCTCACTGGGACCTTGAGTCCCCTGAAGGGCCGTCGAAGACTACGACGTTGATAGGTTGGGTGTGTAAGCGCTGTGAGGCGTTGAGCTAACCAATACTAATTGCCCGTGAGGCTTGACCATATAACACCCAAGCAATTTGCGTCGAAAGGCCAGATTGCGGTGTGTGAAGACGCAATGAACCGAAAGTTCGCAACGATTCACAAAAGCCGCACAAACTATCGCATACCCAATTTGCTGAAGCGTCGAAAGACGGTTCGGTACCCGAATTTCTTGACGACCATAGAGCATTGGAACCACCTGATCCCATCCCGAACTCAGCAGTGAAACGATGCATCGCCGATGGTAGTGTGGGGTTTCCCCATGTGAGAGTAGGTCATCGTCAAGATTAAATTCCAAAACCCCTATCTGCGCATGCAGGTAGGGGTTTTGTTTTTGTCCGCAGGAAAGTGCCGTAAAAAAGGGACAGTCTGATGGCTATCCCTTTTTCATCCCGAAGCGCTAGTGAAACTTTGGCAACACGTATTCTGCAATCTCTTCAATAATCTGCGCGATGGGTCGTTCACTGCGCCGTAGATGCAGGCCAACATGCTGTACCCCGGCTTCGCGCAATGCCTGAAGTTCGTCAATCAACGCCAACCGCCCACAAGTGCCGCCGAACCGTACTCGTCCCATGGGGGCGTGGGGATTGTCTGCGAGATCCAGGTGAATGAAGCTGACATAAGGTTTGTTGCCGCCAACCTCGCGCCACAACCCGACTCTGCGACGATGTTCGTCTGGCGTGCCTGGATAGGCGAGCCAACCGTCCATGTGTTGACCAATCCACGCTGGAGATTGTTGGCCAAGACCCGCAACGAGCAACGGTGCTGACTCACCTCGCTCGGGAAGCAAGCGAGCCCCCTCGGGTAAATGACCTTCCCCTTGGCTGCGCAGCAATTCAACGGTATCGCGGAAGATTTCACCGCGCCGATCGTAATCCACGCCAAACAACGGATACTCCATCGGGCGGTCACCACTGGCCACGCCCAGCAGCAGGCGCCCGTCACTCAACTCATCGACACTGTTAGCCGATTTCAACGTCAGCCAAGGCTGACGTAGCGGCAATACAACCGCCGCCGTACCCAGCATGATGTTTTCGGTAATGCCGGCCAGGTACCCGAGATAGGAAAAGGTTTCGAAAACCTGTGCCGCATCACCGAAATGGGGGTCATAAATCGGCACATCACGAACCCAAAGGGCACGAAAACCCGACTTGTCGGCCAGGCGCGCCATGGCCGCGTGCTGCCTCAGGTCCGGTACGCCAAAAGGTCGACCTTCGGCCATCCGCAGCCGTTGACCGCCGCTGGACCAATCATTTTCGAGTGGCAGTTCCAGTCCGATGGAAAACCCATTCGGCCCAAGCAATCGTTGAAATCGTGGATGCATGTATAACTCCCAAAAAACAGAACGGAATGACATTCACCCAGTATTCACGGGCTAATCAGCAAGAAAAATGCACGAATGGGAATATCTGTCTTGATTAAGACGCACGAGTCAGCGGCAACCGAGATCACTTTGCGACGCTCGACGACTGCCCTTAGAGGAAATCGCACTAAAGTGACCGGGCAGTTTTTGTTATGGTGCAGCTCGTTTTTTAACGGACTGATTTCAAGCCCACGGATCGGCACTTCCTCTTCAAAGAGTTGGTCCAGAAATGCCCGAACCGATACCGATCAAGGACCACGAAAATGAGACGCGCCTGGTCAACAAAAGGCTGATCGCCTGCGCCTTGTTTGTCGTCGCCATTACCTGCGCGCTGGTGGTGCGCATGTATGTCCTGCAAGTGGTCGAATTCGACTATCACTCCACGATCTCTGAAAACAACCGTGTCCACGTCCTGCCGATCACCCCGACTCGCGGGTTGATCTATGACCGCAATGGCGTGGTTCTGGCGGACAATCGGCCCAGTTACAACCTGACCATCACCCGCGAGCGCGCTTCGGACGTCAAGCAAGAACTGGACGAAGTGATCAACCTGCTGCACTTGCCTGCCGAAGACCGCGCGCTGTTCGACAAAGCGATGAAGCAGGCGCGGCATCCGTTCGTACCGGTCACGCTGTTCTATGAACTCAGCGAAGAACAGATTGCGGTGCTCGCGGTCAACGAATTCCGCTTGCCTGGCATCGATGTCGAACCGCAGTTCGTACGCCACTATCCATTCGCTGAACACTTCGCTCATTCAATCGGCTACGTCGGTCGTATCAACGAGAAAGAATCCAAGGCCCTGGACTCGGTCGAATACCGTGGCACTCAATCCATCGGCAAAACCGGGGTCGAGAAATTCTACGAGTCGGAACTGCATGGCCATGTCGGTTACGAAGAAGTTGAAACCAACGCTCAAGGGCGCGTGTTGCGAGTGCTCAAGCACACCGACCCGGTTCCGGGTAAAAACATCGTCCTGAGTCTAGACGTCAAACTTCAGGAAGCCGCCGAGCAAGCCCTGGGTGACCGCCGTGGTTCGGTGGTTGCGCTTGATCCGTCGACGGGTGAAGTGCTGGCCATGGTCAGCAAGCCCAGCTTCGACCCGAATCTGTTCGTCACCGGCATCAGCTTCAAGGAGTACGCGGCGCTGCACGATTCTATCGACCGGCCGCTGTTCAACCGCGTGCTGCGCGGCCTCTATGCGCCGGGCTCGACTATCAAGCCGGAAGTCGCGATCGCAGGCCTCGATGCGGGCGTGGTCACGCCGCAGACCCGAGTCTTCGATCCGGGCTACTACCAACTGCCGGACTTCGATCACAAATACCGCAACTGGAACCACAGCGGTGACGGATGGGTGGACATGGACGCGGCGATCATGCGTTCCAACGATACCTATTTCTACGATCTGGCCCACAAGCTGGGCATCGATCGCCTGCACGACTATATGGCGATGTTCGGTCTCGGTGAAAAGGTCTCGCTGGACATGTACGAAGAGTCTCCCGGATTGATGCCGTCCCAGGCCTGGAAGCGCGCCACGCGCCGCCAGCCTTGGTTCCCGGGTGAGACGGTGATCCTCGGCATTGGCCAGGGCTACATGCAAGTCACGCCGCTGCAACTGGCCCAAGCCACCGCGCTGATCGCCAACAAAGGGGTGTGGAATCGCCCGCACCTGGCCCGGACTGTGGACGGTGTCGCACCGGTGGATGAGCACCCGATACCGAATATCCTGCTCAAGGATCCCCGTGACTGGGAGCAGGTCAACCATGGCATGCAGATGGTCATGCACGATGCCCGAGGCATTGCCCGGGCAGCCGCAGTGGGGGTGCAGTACCGCATCGCCGGCAAGAGCGGCACCGCGCAAGTGGTGGCAATCAAGCAGGGTGAGCGTTACAACCGCGCGAAGACCCTGGAGCGCAACCGCGACAACGCCTTGTTCGTCGGTTTCGCACCGGCGGAACACCCCAAGATTGTCATTTCGGTGATGATCGAAAACGGCGAGGCCGGTGGCCGCGTCGCCGGTCCCGTGGTACGGCAGATCATGGACGCCTGGCTACTTGATCAGGACGGTCACTTGAAGCCGCAATACGCCGCGCCGAGCAAACCGCCGGGTGATCCTCACGTCTGAAAGCCATCGCGATCCACCTGTCGAAACACAAACGCCCTGCGGCACTTGCCATAGCCCTTACGTTAACGTAAAGATTGCGGCAGGGCGCCGTTTTACCAAGGCGCAGGGCGGACCGACCCGGAGCGCTTGATGACACTCATAAAAACAAACTCCCCCAAATTGCACCGCGAAGCCCGGCTGGCCCGGGAAAAACTGCATCTGGAAGGCGAAGTACCCGATGGCGTCCTGCGCGCCGAAATCGATGCCTCGTGGCGACGCAGCCTCAGCCATGGCGTGCATTTCAACGCCAAGCATGAACTGGCTCTGGAATCGACGGCGAGCCTGGATGTGTTGCTGGCAAGCAACCGGCTGCTGATCGATGCGGCACTGCCGGCGATCGATTACCTGGCCGACCGCCAGGGCAAGGAAGGGCTGATCATACTCGCCAACTCCGAGGCGACCATTCTTGCGGTCGAAGGACGCGCCGATCGTCTCAAGGGCAGCGGTCTGCAAGACATCACCCTCGGTGCCTGCTGGAGCGAAGCCGTACGCGGTACCAATGCCCTCGGTACGGCGCTGGTGGAAGCCCGGCCGACCCTGATCGATTGCGGCGAACATTACCTGGATCGCCTCAGTGATTTCTCTTGCACCTCGGTGCCGATCCATTGCCCCCAGGGCGACATTCTCGGCGTCCTCGACCTGACCCGCGAAGGTCCACTGGGCCGCGCCCACGACAGCACCGCGTTGCTGGCCATGGCCGTCAGCCAGATCGAAAGCCGGGTGTTCAACGCCAGCTATCCGGACGAAATCGTCCTGGCCTTCCACAGCCGTCGGCAGTACCTCGAATCTCCCTGGCAGGGTTTGTTGGCCGTCAGCCTCGGCGGGCAGATCCTCGCGGTCAGTGCCCAGGCCTGCCAGTTGCTGCGTGCCGAGCGCTCGGCGCTGGTTGGTCGGCGGTGCGAAGAGTTTCTCGGCGTCGATGGCCTGCAACTGTTGGCGCGGCTGCATCAGGGTGGCGTTGGCAGCCTGCAGACCGCCAAAGGCGAGTTCTTCTACAAAACCCTGCGTGCGCCGCAGCGTTCGATCAACGTCAGCACCCCGCCGCGCAGCGTCGCAAAACCCGCCAAGACCCAGCCGGACCTCGAATCACTGGCCGGCAACAACGTGCGTTACGCCCGGGCGTTGCGCATGGCCCGCCAAGGCCTGGCCAACGAACTGCCGGTGTTGCTGTTGGGCGAAACCGGCACCGGTAAAGAGGTCATCGCCCGCGCCCTGCACATGGCTGGCAGTCGCGCCGAAAAGCCCTTCGTGGCGGTAAACTGCGCGGCCATTCCTGAAGGTCTGATCGAGTCCGAACTGTTCGGCTACCGCGAAGGCGCGTTCACCGGTTCGCGGCGCGGTGGCATGATCGGTCGTTTGCAACAGGCCCATGGCGGCACGCTGTTCCTCGACGAAATCGGTGACATGCCGCTGGCACTGCAAGCGCGTTTGTTGCGCGTGTTGCAGGATCGCAAGGTCGCCCCGTTGGGCGCTGGCGAAGAACAGGACATCGACATCGCATTGATCTGCGCCACCCACCGCGACCTCAAGCGTCTGGTGGAAGAACAACATTTTCGCGAAGACCTGTTCTACCGGGTCAACGGCATCAGCGTGATGCTCCCGGCCCTGCGCGAGCGCGATGACTTCAGCGCGCTGGTCAGCCGTTTGCTGGCCAGACTCGATGCGCCCACGGTGGTGCTGCATGACGACTTGAGTCGTTTGCTCGGCGGTTACCACTGGCCGGGCAACATCCGCCAACTGGAGATGGTCCTGCGTACTGCATTGGCCATGCGTGAGCCAGGGGAAACCGTGCTGACCCTCGATCACTTGCCCGACAGCATGCTTGACGACCTGAGCGCCAGCGAACGACCGCAGTCCGGGAGTATTCGCGAAAACGAACTGGAGATGATTCGCCAGTCCCTGGATAGCCATCAGGGCAACGTCTCGGCCGCCGCCGACGCCTTGGGCATCAGCCGCGCGACCCTGTATCGCAAGCTCAAACAGTTGCGCTCGTGATGCAGCGCCTGATCGTTCGGCTGATCGACAGCCAGAACCCCGAAGCTCTGCAATCAGCGCTGCGCTGGCTCTACAGTTTCGTGCGGCCCCATCGGCTGGCGATCGCCGGGCTGCTCGGCTTGTCGGTCTGTGCTTCGGCGTTGGTGCTGGTGCAACCGTGGCTGACCAAGCTGTTGATCGACGACGGGTTGCTCGCGCGCAATTTCCCGATGCTGGTGCTGATCGCCGGGCTGATGATCGTCGCCGGCTTGCTCGGCACGGCGTTGTCCGGGATCAACCGTTATCTGCACACGCGGCTGTCCGGGCGCATGCTGTTTGCGCTGCGTGATGACCTCTATCGGCATTTGCAGACCCTGTCACCCAGCTTCTACGGCCAGCGGCGCATCGGTGACCTGATGTCGCGCCTCGATGGCGACGTGGCGGAGATCCAGCGTTTTGCCGTGGACTCGCTGTTCTCGGCGGTGTCCAGCGTGATTGGCCTGGTAGTGGCGCTGGCGATGCTGCTGACCCTGTCGTGGAAACTGTCGCTGCTGGCGCTGGTGCTGATTCCCCTGGACGTGCTCTGGCTGCGCTGGATGCGACGCAAGGTCGAGCGTGATGTGCGGCAGTTACGCGAGCGCTCGGCAGACATGTCCTCGTTCATGGTCGAAACGCTGCCGGTGATGAAATTCATCCAGTCCGCCGGTCAGCAGCAGCGCGAAGCGCGGCGCCTGGAAAACCTCGGCCAGGGCTACATGAGCCAGTTGCTGCGCCTGCAAGTCACCGAGTTTTTCACCCAGGCCGTACCGGGCACGCTGACGTCCCTGTCCCGCGCCTGCGCCTTTCTGATCGGCGGATACTGGGTGGTGCAGGGCACTTGGCAACTGGGCGCGCTGATAGCGTTTTCGACCTACCTGGGCATGGCCGTCGGGCCGGTGCAGAGCCTGCTCGGGCTCTATGTCGCCATTCAGCGAATGACCGTCAGCCTCGGGCGCGTGATGGAACTGCGCGGCGAACAGCCGACCGTACTGACACCCGCGACGCCACAGCCGCTGCCGGCCTCTGGCGATCTGCGTTTCGATGACGTGCACTTCAGCCATCCGGGTCGATCGACCACCCTGCGCGGCATCCAGGCATCCATACCCTACGGTTTGAAAGTCGCCTTGAGCGGCGGCTCCGGCGTTGGCAAATCGACCTTGATCGACCTGCTGCAACGCCACCATGACCCGCAATCCGGTCGGGTATTGCTCGGCGAAGTGGACCTGCGAGAACTGGATCTGTTCCAGCTGCGTCGGCGTATCGCCGTGGTCAGTCAGGACATCGTGCTGTTTCGCGGCAGCCTGGCCGACAACCTGGCCTATGCGGTGCCGGATGCCAGCCGCGAAGCGATTGCCGAAGTGGCCCGGCTGGCACAACTCGATAGCCTGATCGCCTCCTTGCCCGAAGGCCTCGACAGCCCGCTGGGTGAGCGCGGGCAGCAGTTGTCCGGTGGGCAAAAACAACGCATCGCCATTGCCCGTGCGCTGTTGCAGGACCCTCTGATCCTGGTGCTCGACGAAGCCACCTCGGCGGTGGACGAAGCCACCGAGCGCGAAGTGATCGAGGCTATCGACCGCCTGTTCGCCGGGCGCACACGGATACTGATCAGCCATCGTCCTTCCACCCTGGCCGATGCCGACCTGCGCTTTGAATTGCTCGACGGCGTATTAATTTCCAAAGCGGTGCTGCATGAAGCCTGAGTTGCGTATTGGCGTGGTGGACAGCGGTCACTCGGCGGCGCAGCAGGTGCAAGTTATCGCCGGGCGGCGCTTTGCGCTGGTGGAGGACGGACTCACCGAGAGCGATTTGCACGGCGATCCCTTGGGCCACGGCAGCGCGGTCATCGAAGCCATCGGCCGCCGTGCGCCATCGGCATTGTTCTGCGTGGCCCAGGTGTTCGATCAGCGTGGGGTGACCAGTGCCTTACAAATTGCCACGGCGATCGACTGGCTGGTGGCCCGGGATGTGCGGCTGATCAATTTGAGTCTCGGCCTGCGTCAGGATCGCAGTCTGTTACGTGGCGCGTGCGCGGCGGCGGTGGCGAAGGGCGTATTGCTTTGCGCGTCCAGTCCGGCCCAGGGCGAGGGCGTGTTCCCGGCGAATTATCCACAAGTGTTGCGCGTGACCGGCGATGCGCGCTGCGCCGAACTCGAATGGTCGTGGCTCAACACCACGCAGGCAGACTTTGCCGCCTGCGTGCACGGCACTTATCCGGGGCAGTCGGGCGCCAGTCTCGGTTGCGCGGCGTTGAGCGGGCATATCGCTGCGTTCCTGGTGGCCCACCCCGAGGCGAGCAATGAACAGGTGATCGACTATCTGCAGCACAACGCTCGCTATCGCGGGCCTGAACGGCGCCTCGGGCCATGACCGCGATTGTGGTCTTAGGCGCGGGCCCGGCCGGTGCGGCGGTGGCACTGGGGCTGCGGCGCCTCGGCTATGCCGTCACCCTGGTCAGCGAGTGGCGCCGGTTTGCCGCGCTGGAAGGCGTATCCGTGCGGGTGCTGGAGGCCCTGCGCGGTGCGGGACTGCATCACGCTTTGGAGGAAGCGGCGCTGCCTTCTCAACGGCAGGTCAACTGGAACGGCCAGCAACACGCACAAAACATCGAATTCCTGCTGGATCGCCCGACCTTCGATCGCGGCCTGCGCCAAGACTTGCGCGCGGCTGGCGTGCTGTTGATCGAAGGCCGGGTGCTGGGCGTGCAGTCATTCCCCGATGGGCATCGCATCGACATCGAAGGCCGCGAAAGCCTGAGCGCAGACTTTCTGGTCGAAGCCCGTGGGCGTCAGGCACCGGCGCTCGGCAAGGGCCTGCGCGGGCCGGAGACGGTCAGCCTGCTCAACCGCTGGCAAGGCAACCCGGGCGACACCGCCAGCGCCGTGGAAAGCCTTGAGGACGGCTGGGCGTGGATGGCGCGGCGGGCCGACGGCCAGTGCTACTGGCAATGGACGGTGGACGTGGCCAGCGCCGGGTTGCCGGGCAAGGCGCAGTTGCTGGCGTACTGTCGCCAGCGGCGTCGGGATTCGGCCGTGGCTCGGGCATTTTTTGCCGGCGAAGCGGAGGTTGATCTGAACCTGCACGCCCGCAGCAGCACAGCCATCCTGAGCCCGCAGGTGTGTGGCGATCACTGGATACGGGTCGGCGATGCGGCGATGGCGGTGGATCCGCTGTCGGGCAATGGCATCTTTCAATCGCTGTCGTCGGCATTGCAAGCGCCGACGGTGATCAACACCCTGTTGTGCAAACCCGAACGGGCTGCGCTGGCCCGGCGTTTTCACCAGCAACGAGTGGAACAGCTGTTTTTGCGTTTCGCACGGATCGGTCGGGATTTCTATGCCGATGAGCAGCGCTGGTTGAGCCAGCCGTTCTGGGAGGCGCGTCGACAGTGGCCGGATGCCGAGATCGCCCATGCCGAGGCGGATTTCAGTGCGCTGCGGATCGAGCGGGCGCCGGTGTTGCGCGACGGGTTTGTCGATGAGGCCGAAGTGGTGATCACGGCGGATCAGCCGTTGGGAATCTGGCATGTACAGGGGATTGAGCTGGCACCATTGATACGGCGGTTGCGCACCGAGCCGGCCGAGCAGGCGCTGGCCGGGCTGACGGTGGAGCAGGGGAGGATGGTTCGCAGTTGGTTATTGGCTCAAGGCTTCAAACCCTGAAATTTGTGCCGTCTGGACCGGCCCCATCGCGGGCAAGCCCGCTCCCACAGTGATTGGTGAGATGCCGAAGAATTCAGCAACGCCACAAAACCTGTGGGAGCGGGCTTGCCCGCGATGGCGGCCGAAAGGGCCCCGCTGTTACAGCTTGATCAACACCGACTTCAACTCCGTGTAATGCTCGATCGCCGCATAACCCATCTCGCGCCCGACCCCCGACATCTTGTAACCGCCGAACGGCAACGCCGGGTCCAGCGCGCTATGGCAGTTGACCCACACAGAACCGGACTTGATCCGCGGAATCATCCGGTGCACCGCCGCCAGGTCATTCGACCAGATACTCGCGCCCAAGCCGTAAGGGCTGTCGTTGGCCATGCGCAGCGCATCGGCTTCGTCATCGAACGGAATCGCCACCAGCACCGGGCCGAAGATTTCTTCCTGCACCAGTGAGTGCTTCTGATCGACGTCGACGATTACCGTTGGCTTGACGAAAAAACCCGGCCCGAATTGCTCGCCGCCGCAGGCAATGGTCGCACCGCTTTCCCGGCCTTTTTCGATATAGCCATACACCCGCGCCTGCTGACGCGCAGAGATCAGCGGCCCCATGTCGACGCTCGGGTCCAGGCCGTTGCCGAGTTTCATGGCATTGGCGATGCCGGCGATGTCCGCCACCACATTGTCGAAATGCTTGCGCTGCACATACAGGCGAGACCCTGCGCAGCACACCTGGCCCTGATTGAAGAAAATCGCGCTGGCGGCGCCGGCGGCGGCGCTTGGCAGGTCGGCATCGGCCATGACGATGGTTGGCGACTTGCCGCCCAATTCGAGGGTGACCCGGGTCATCGAGTCCATGGCGATCTTGCCGATCTGCTGGCCCACGGCGGTGGAGCCGGTAAAGGTCAGCTTGTCCACCAGCGGGTTGTGGGTCAGTGCGGAGCCGGCGGTGATGCCCGTGCCGGTGACCACATTGAACACGCCTTCGGGATAACCGGCTTCCAGTACCAGCTCCGCCAGCTTCAATGCGGTCAGTGGCGTTTCATCGGCAGGTTTGAGCACCACGGTGCAACCGGTGGCCAGGGCCGGGCCGAGTTTCCAGCAGGCCAGCAGCAACGGGAAGTTCCAGGCAACGATGGCTCCGACCACACCCACCGCTTCGCGACGGATAAAGCTGTGGAACTGATCGTTGGGCATCAGCGGCAACGACACCTCGACGCTGGAGCCTTCGATCTTGGTCGCCCAACCGGCCATGTAGCGCAGGAAGTCGATGGCCAACTGCACGTCCATCACCTGTGCGACGGCAGCGCTTTTGCCATTGTTCAGGCACTCCAGCTGCGCCAGCAGCTCGGCGTCGCGCTGCATCAGGTCGGCGAGTTTCCACAACAGGTTCTGCCGCTCCCGTGGGCGGGTACGGCTCCAGGCCGAATCATCGAACGCGTGACGCGCGGCGAGCACGGCGCGGTCGACATCTTCCGGCGTGGCCCGTGGCACCACACAAAGCACTTCGCCAGAGGCCGGGTTGTGCAGGGGCATGGTCTGGCCGTCGGCGGCCTCGACCCAATCGCCGCCGATCAACATGCGCGGTGCGCGCTGGATGAAGGCCGAAGTGGCGGGGAGTAGATTTGGGAGGGACATGGCAAAGCCTCTTGTTGTTCGTGAGAACGAGACTTTCGCAATGGCTGTGCCAACTGCCCGGGAAGGCCTTATGGCCCACTGTTGGCGGGAGTTGGATAAAGCCCGGGACGGGCGGCAGCGGGGGAATTGTCGCAAATCGCGACGTCGGCTGAGACGCAAGCGACGGATTGGTCAGCCCCGGCCAGCGATGAGGCCAGGGCGTGTCCGGGGAGGGCTATTGGTAATCAGACCTTCTCATTGATTCTTTTGGCATCGCGTGCAGCCACGATTGCGGCATCCGTCTGCGGCGTCCCCAGTTCACCTTTACGCCATAACTGGTGTGAGAAATAGCCGTCGATGGCTTCAGCGCTTGGCGCGTTGCCCTTTGGCAGAAACAGGGCCGCCATATCAATAGTGTTGGCGAAGTTGTCTTTGGTCAGGTTGTACTTGCCCAAATGGCTGCCTCCCCAGCCTGCATCGGCCGCGACCAACTCGATGGACGTGTCCCGGTAGCCGTTCGCCGCCATTTTCAGTGAGCTTGAGGCATTGAGCAGTGAGTTCAGTTGATCCATGTCTGAAGCACTCAGCTCGTTGGCGGAGTTCAGCACTTTGAGGTTGCCATCGGCTTCAACGGTAAAGCCGAATTTCTTGTTGGCAAGATCCGGAAAAGCGTAACTCAAGGCCGACTTGAAGTCTTCGAACGCCAGTTTCAGCGATTCGTGCGCATTTTTGTGCTGTTCGGCAATTTGCGGGAAGTCAGCTGCCTGGGAACGGCCAATCCAGGTCTCGATGACTTCCATGGTCGGGCTGATTGTCTGGGCTTCATCGCTGGGATGGTAAACAGCCGACGGATTGAGGTTGACCGCCGTCTTTTGGAGGTCTTCGCTGAGCGATGTCTTTGTCAATGGTTGCGCAGTTTTGCTCAACTCAGCGGCTGATGGCTGGATAAAGACAGAGTTTAAAGAGATTGCCATGTCGTCTTCCCTGATCATTGGTCGTAAGTCGTTTATCGACGAGTTGAAGCCAGGCTTGAGCGATTGCGCTTCGATAGACGTTACTGAATATGTCAGGAGGTGTGTCGAGAGGTGATTGCCGGCATGGGCATCTATGCTTGTCTCAGATTGCAACAGCTGTCGCGAAACTGGACGCCGGGGCTTGGTGCAAATGCCGGCGCAATGCGGTGATTAACCCGTAACTAGTTGATTAAAAAGATTATCGGGAAGCTGGCACGCTCCGTGTATTGCTCATTGCAGACGTTTCTCTTGCCTCCGTCTGCGGTGCGCCGCCGACGGCAGAAACCATAAAAACGATAAGCCACAACAATAATAAAGCACCGTGCGAGGTTCGACGTTGATGAAGAGAAGAATCCGATCAGGCATGAGCGCCAGCCTGCTGGCCGTGGCCGCTTGCGTGGCCCTGCATTCGCCGCACAGCCTGGCAGCCCGAGATGCCCAGACCGTCCTCAAGGAAACCTGTCAGGGCTGTCACACCCCAGAAGCCGATAACGCGCTGAGTCGCATCAGCCACCAGCGCAAGACGCCGGAGGGCTGGTTGATGAGCATCGCCCGGATGCAGACCATGCACGGTTTGCAGATCAGCGATGAAGATCGCCGCACGCTGGTCAAGTACCTGGCCGACACCCAGGGCCTGGCACCGAGCGAGACCGACGGCGTGCGTTATGCACTGGAACGCCGGCTCAACACCGCCGAGAAGTTCGACGAGCAGACCAGCCAGATGTGCGGTCGCTGCCACTCCGGTGCGCGGGTCGCCCTGCAACGACGTCCGGCCCAGGAATGGGAGCGTCTGGTGAACTTCCACCTCGGCCAGTGGCCGTCCCTGGAATACCAGGCCCTGGCCCGCGATCGCGACTGGTTCGATATCGCTCGCAAAGACATGGTGCCGCTGTTGGCCAAGCGCTATCCGCTGGACAACCCGGCCTGGAAGAAATGGCAGAGCGTGGCGCCGAAGTCCGATGCACTGGTGGGCGACTGGAGCTTCAGCGGTCATTTGCCGGGCAAGGGTGAACTGGCGGGTGTGATGAGCGTCAGCGCCGACGGCAGCGACACCTTCAAGGTCAGCGTCAAAGGCCAATACGCCGACGGCACCCCGTTCAACGGCGACGGCAGCGCGATTCTCTACACCGGCTACGAATGGCGCGGCAACGTGACCATCGACGGCGTGACCATGCGCCAGGTGTTCGCCGTCCAAGGCAATGCGATGCAGGGCCGGATGTTCGAGGCCGAGCACGATGAGCGTGGCCTGGACTTCGTCGCCGCCAAACAGGGTTCCGCCCGTTTGCTGGCGGTGCAGCCGGGTTATCTGAAGGCCGGCAGCGAAAGCGAAGTCACCCTGGTCGGCAGCGGTCTGAGTGGCAAGCCGAATTTCGGCAAAGGCGTGGAAGTACTCGAAGTCATCGAGCAGAGCCCGCAGCGGATCAAGGTCAAACTCAAGGCCGCCGCCAATGCCCAGCCGGGTCTGCGCGTGGTCACCGTCGGTACGTTGAAAGGCCCGAGCTTGTCGGTGTACAACCAGATCGCCGAAGTCAAAGTCGTGCCTGAGTTCTCGGTGGCGCGGATCGGCGAGGGCGGCGGTTCGACGCCGAAAGTCCAGGGCCGATTCGACGCCGAAGCCTGGGGCAAGGGCGCCGATGGCAAGCCGTATCGGATCGGCGTGTTCCCGGCGCAGTGGAAGGTCGAGGCCTTCGACGACCGCGCCAGGGAAGACGAAGACGTCAAGTTCGCCGGCACCATGCAGGCCGACGCGGGCGTGTTCACACCGGGCGATGCCGGACCGAATCCGGCGCGCAAAATGTCCACCAACAATGCCGGCAACCTCAAGGTGATCGCCGCCGTCGACGACGCAGGGAAATCCCTGACCGGCGAAGGCCACATGATCGTGACCGTGCAACGCTGGAACAACCCACCCATTCCGTGATGTTGAAACGTGAGCTGCACTGACAGCAAAGGCTTCAGACACTTTTCGGAATGACCGCAAGCCCCGCAGAACGGGGCTTGCACAGGAGGTTTGCCATGGGCGCTATCTTGAATCTGGTCGAACGCAACTTGCACGAAGTGCACGTTGATGCCGACCGCATGCTGTTCCACATCCCCAGCAGTTCGCTGTTCGCCAGCGATGAACTGACGGGCACCATCATCGATACCTTGCGCGGCCCCGGCTGCTCGTCGGACGACCTGATCGAGCGGCTGGCTACGCGTTTCAACGGTGAAGAAGTCACCGAAACCCTGCGCGAGCTGATGGCCCTGGAACTGGTCAGCGACGGCTCGCCGCTGACCCCGGACATCGCCACCAAACGGGTCGAGCGCACGGCGATCAACACCGTGGTGCTCAACGTCAACACCGGCTGCAACCTGAGCTGCACCTACTGCTACAAGGAAGACCTGGACAAGCCCTCGGCCGGCAAGAAAATGGACGTCGAGACCGCCATTGCTTCGGTGGAGATGCTGCTGCGCGAATCCCCGGATGAAGAGCGTTTCACCGTGGTGTTCTTCGGCGGAGAGCCGCTGAGCAATCGCAAGCTGATCGAGTACATGGTCGATTACTGTGAAAAGCGTTTTCGCGAGGCCGGCAAGTTCGTCGAGTTCGTGATGACCACCAACGCCACGCTGCTCACCGAAGAAACCGTGGACTACCTCAACGCCCACCGGTTCGGGCTCTCGGTGAGTATCGACGGGCCGAAAACCGTGCACGACCGCAACCGCATCACCGTGGGCGGGCAGGGCACCTACGACGTGGTGCGGCGCAAGGCCGAAATGCTGCTGTCGCGCTACAACAGCCGTCCGGTCGGGGCGCGGGTGACCCTGACCACTGGCGTCACCGATGTCGAAACCATCTGGGATCACCTGTTCAACGAGCTGGGTTTTGCCGAAGTCGGTTTCGCCCCCGTCACCTCAGGCGACATCAGCACCTTCAACCTGACCAGCGACGAACTGATCGAAGTCTTCGCCAACATGAAGAAGCTCGGTCGACGTTACCTGGAAGCGGCGCTGGAGCACCGCAACATCGGCTTCTCCAACCTGCATCAGCTGATCACCGACATCCACGAAGGCCACAAAAAAGCCCTGCCCTGCGGCGCGGGCCTGAAGATGCTGGCGGTTGATCACAAGGGTGAGTTGAACCTGTGCCACCGCTTTACCGGTTCGAGCCTGCCGACCTTCGGCAACGTACACAGCGGCGTGAAACAGGTGGAGTTGAACGACTTCCTGTCCCAGCGCCTCGACCGGACCAACACCGGCTGCGAAGACTGCCAGATCCGTAATCTGTGTTCCGGTGGCTGCTACCACGAAAGCTACGCCCGCTACGGCGACCCGACCCATCCGACCTATCACTACTGCGAACTGATGCGTGACTGGGTCGACTTCGGCATCGAGGTCTACACCCGGATCATGGCTCATAACCCTGCGTTCATCAGCAGCTACATCACTCCGCGCAAGGCTCACTGATATGAAACATTTCAAGGCAATCAATAACAAAGCGTTGAAGCTGGATCAGGCCGCGGACGAAAACCGCATCGAAGAAGTGGTGGCGATGAGCTCCGTGGCGGGCTGCGCCTCGACCACCGACCCGGGTTGGGAAATCGATGCGTTTGGCGGTGTGTCGTCCCTTTGCCAGCCGATGGAAGCCGACCTGTATGGCTGCTCCGATCCGTGCTGGTGGCCGGCCCAAGTGCCCGACATGATGAGCACCTATCCGGACTGGAACAAGGATGCCCAGGCGTCCAACGAAAACTGGCGCAACCTCGGCACGGTCTTCCCCAAAGACAAGTGATCAGATAAGAAGAAGGATTCCAGCATGCACAGCATCAAAGCCTGCGGCCTGGCCGCTTTCGCCCTCCTGAGCACCTGTTCGCTCAGTGTTCTGGCCGATGAAAACACCGCATTGCAAGACGGTCACGAATACATGTTGACCACCAATTACCCGAACAACCTGCATGTGATCGACTTGTCCACGGACACTTTGTACAAGACCTGCAAGATGCCCGACGCCTTCGGTCCCGGCACCGTGCAACTGTCGCCGGACCGCAAGACCGCCTATGTGCTGAACAACCACTATGCGGATGTCTACGGCGTCGAACTGGACAGCTGCAAGCAGGTGTTCCATGCCAGCATCACCCAGAAGCCGGGGGAGAAAGCGCGGTCGATGTTCGCCTTTACCCTCAGCCACGACGGCAAGGAACTGTTCACCGTCGCCAACCCGACGTTGATGCTCAACGACCGCTACGAAGTGCAGCAGCCGCGGCTCGACGTGTACAAGACCGACGCCGGCATGGACGCCAAACCGGTGCGCAGCTTCCCGGCGCCGCGACAGCTGACCATCATGCAGAGCGGTGACGACGGCACGCTGTACGTGGCGGGGGCGGATGTCTACAAGGTCAACGTGCAGACCGGCAAATTCGACGTGCTGATCCCGAGCCGCCACTGGAAGCGCCCGAACTACAGCGCCCCGGACGTGCTCTACGTGTGGAACCAGCAGACCTATCGCCATGACTTCTCGCTGCTCTACACCGCCGCGAAATTCAAGGACAAGAAACAGGACCCGGCCACTGCCGAATACCTGTATGGCCTGTTCAGCATCGACCTGAAAACCGGCAAGACCGAAACCACTGACTTCGGTCCCCTGACGGAAATCTACTTCAGTGGCATGCGCTCGCCCAAGGACCCGAACCTGATGTTTGGCGTGCTTAACCGCCTGGCCAAGTACGACATCAAGGAGAAGAAAATGCTCCAGTCCGCCACGCTGGATCACTCTTACTACTGCATTTCCTTCAACAAGGACGGGAGCAAGATCTACCTGGCCGGGACCTTCAACGATGTGGCGATCTTCGATGCCGACAGCCTGAAGCAGATCGGCAGCATCAAGATGCCAGGCGGGGATATGGCGATTACCACGGCGCAGGTGTTTGTGCGGTAATCACGTCGCCTGAGCTGCCTTCGCTGGCAAGTCAGCTCCTGCAAGGATTTCGGTGGATCACACATTTGTGTACGCCGCTGAACCCTGTGGGAGCGAGCTTGCTCGCGATGGGGCCCCCACAAACACAGCCAAAATAGGCAGAATCAAATCCCCGGCACCGGACACCCCAAATCCCCTTCCTGACACTTCAGATACGTCTTGAACGTCTCGACCCGCGCCTTGGTCAATTGCGTGATGCAGTTGCCGTAGACCAGCGGATAGACACTCCCGCCTTCCACCCCTGACGCCGAAAACTTGCACTCGGCATCCCTAAACGCAATCCACGAACGCTGTGCGCCCACCAACAGTTTCTTGCTGTCGGGATTGGCCTTCAGTCGAGCGGTGATTTGCTGGTAGAGCGCATTCAGCTCCTTGTCAGCCGCGGCGTGCTGTTGCGACGCGCACTGGTTCATCGTCGCCTGGTCGGAGGCGTTGTCGCAGTCCACGGCATGGGCCATGGGGGTCAACATCAAGGGGGCCAGCGCCAGAAGAAAGCGTGGATGCATGTCAGAAGCTCGCTATGACAGGGAAAAGAGCGGTGCAGTTTAGCGCAGTGCAATCTCCAGCCCTCTACGTCTGCCATTCAGGGTGTTTTTTGACCGCGTCATAGGCAAGCCAGGGCGCGTCGTGGGACGTCCAGATGTGCGCCTGAGGCGTCATTTCCGGATCGTCATCCAGTGTCGCGACACGAACGATCACGTGGGGTTGGACCAAACGTTCCGCCATCAAATGCGAGCCACAGACCGAACAGAAATGCCGCCACTTGCCCGGCGAGGACTCATGGCTGCTCAGCCGATCCTGGCCCTTGATCCAGCGAAAATGCTCGCGCATCACTCCGGCAGTCGACGCAAAAGCCGCCGCGTGTGCCTTGCGGCAGGTATGGCAGTGACAATGGCTGATGGGCATGTCGAGGCTGTCGACTTCGTATTGGATGGCTTTGCATAGGCAGCTGCCCTGCAGTTTATTCATGGTGCCTCCCGATGACATGGCTGAATGCTGCGTTGTGGCGGTCAACGTTAGCAGGTTCGATCGACGCCAATCGCCACCGTCAAAGCAGAACTTATCGCCACGAATACAGCCGAATACTTCAGGCAACGTTGATCGCCACACAACTTTAGGGTTGGACAAGTGGTCTTACAGGCCTACTGTTGTTCAGTACAGGAGGTGACTTATGAACCCAGCATCAGATCGCATCGAAAGGAAGATCCTGCTCAAGGCGCCGCGTTCACAGGTCTGGCGCGTCATAGCCCATGCCGAGCAATTCGGGAAATGGTTTGGCGTGGGGCTGGACGGAAGGCGTTTTGTCGCCGGCGAGTGGACCCAGGGGCAGGTGACGTACCCGGGTTATGAACATGTGTTGTGGAATGTGTTGGTCGAACGGGTCGAGCCGGAGCGGCTGTTTTCGTTTCGCTGGCATCCATACGCCGTGGAGCCGGGCTTCGATTACTCCCAGGAGCCCACCACCCTGGTGAAATTCGAGCTCGAAGACATGGAAAACGGCACGTTGCTGAAGGTGTCCGAGTCGGGATTCGACCACATTCCCCAAACTCGCCGACTCAAGGCGTTCCGCATGGACAGTCGTGGTTGGGACGAGCAAATGAGCAACATCGAGCAGTTTCTTATCGGCAAGGACCACGAACGCCAGGTGGAGTGATGGCACCCGGATAGCTGCACGTCCGCCCCCGGTCGCGTCACTCGCGGCCTCCTTGCTCGATTTCCGACGTATCTCAGGGATTTCGGAAGGTCGACTATAGCGAATGTCCTACAAGTGTTAGTAGATATGTCCTCTATCGCAGATTGGATCCCATGCGTATTCTGGCCCCATCCACTGAAGCACAGGGAGTGCTCAGGATCACGGATGATCGGCCTGCATGGAATGCTGACGACAGGGAGTCGTAATGGTCTTGGAAGAACCCGCCTCGGCGGGTTTTTTTATGGGCGCAAGAAATGTACTGGCTGCGGGGACCCGGTTCCCGCAGCCATTTCTGTCAGCGTCGATCCAGTTTCGCCGCAGCACGTTCGGTGATTTCTGCGCGCAGCTTCAATGAACCGGCAGCGCGTTTGCGGGCTTCTTCCAATACGCTGGCGGGCGCCGTTTCCGGACTACCTGCGGCGAACGGCGGCGCCGGGGCGTATTCGAGCTGCAATTGCACCAGTTCGGCGGTGTCCTTATCGAACAACTCCGCCGCCAGGGTCAGGGCGAAATCGATGCCGGCGGTGATTCCACCACCGGTCAGCAAATTGCCGTCGCGCACCACCCGGTCTTTCACCGCAATCGCCCCCAGCGGTGCCAACAGTTCGTGATAGGCCCAGTGGGTGGTTGCACGCTTGCCCTTGAGCAGGCCTGCCGCACCGAGCACCAGCGAACCGGTGCAGACCGAGGTGACATACCGCGCGTTGGCAGCCTGGGTCCTGATGAAATCCAGGGTCTGCTCATCCTCCATCAAAGGCCCGACGCCACTGCCGCCCGGAATGCAGATCACATCCAGCGCGGGGCAGTCGTCAAAGGTGACGGTCGGTTTCAACATCAGACCGGTGCTGGCGGTGATCGGCATCAGGTCCTTCCAGATCAAATGCACCTTCACATCCGGCAGCGAGGCCAGCACGTCGTAAGGGCCGGTCAGGTCGAGTTGCTGAACCTGTGGAAACAACAGAAAACCGATCTGCAAGGTCATGGTGTATTTCTCATGAAGTGGGTGGACGGCTTCACTGTAGGCTCGTAGGATTTGGCGCATACGCCAATTACCCCACGAATTACGCCAATCATGCCCAAGACCATTCATGTGCTCGCCTTCACCAACGTGCAATTGCTGGACGTCACCGGGCCGTTGCAGGTCTTCGCTTCGGCCAACGACATCGCCCGTCAGCAAGGCTTGCCGCCGCCCTATGCGCCGACGGTGATCGCCAGCGGCGGCGGGGCGGTGATGTCGTCGGCGGGGTTGGCCTTGCTGGCCGGACCGTTGCCGGAGCAGGGCAGCGACACCTTGATCATCGCCGGCGGCTGGGGCGTTTATGCGGCGGCTGAAGATCTGCCGCTGGTGGCGTGGGTGCGCGAGCATGCAGCGGGGTGTCGGCGGGTTTCATCCGTATGCACCGGGGCGTTTTTGCTCGCGGCCAGTGGCTGGCTCGATGGGCGGCGTGTGGTGACGCACTGGACCCGTTGCGAGCAGCTGGCGCAGCAGCATCCGCAATTGCAGGTCGAACCCAATCCGATTTTCATCAACGACGGTCCGGTCTGGACCTCGGCCGGGGTCACCGCCGGCATCGACCTGGCGCTGGCCATGGTCGAGCAAGACCTCGGCCGTGGCATGGCCCTGGAAGTTGCCCGGCAACTGGTGGTGTTCCTCAAGCGGCCCGGCGGTCAGTCGCAATTCAGCGTGACCCTGTCCTTGCAAAAAGAAGGCAACCGGTTCGACGAGCTTCACGCCTGGATCAGCGAAAACCTGACCAAGGACCTCGGCATTCCGACCCTGGCCCAGCAGGCCGGCATGAGCGAGCGCAGTTTCGTGCGCCACTACCGCGCCGACACCGGCCAGACCCCGGCACGGGCCATCGAGCAGATCCGCGTCGAGACCGCGCGACGGCTGCTCAGCGACACCGGCGTGCCGATCAAACGGGTTGCCGTGCAATGCGGGTTCGGCAGCGAGGAAACCCTGCGTCGCAGCTTTCTGCGCGCCATGGGCGTGACACCACAAGCCTATCGTGAGCGGTTTTCCGTCAATGCCGGGACAGATCCAGTGCTGCCTTGAACGGGATGCTGGCGTTGCCACTGTAGTCAGTCCGTTCAAGGCTGCCAAACACTCTTCTCCCCACTCAACTTCCGATCCAGAAAACACGCCGCGCTGATCAATGCCAGGTGCGTCAGCGCTTGCGGCGTGTTGCCCATGTGCCGCGCCTGGCTGTCGAATTCTTCCGCGTATAACCCCAGCGGGTTGGCGTAGCGCAGCAGCTGTTCGAATTCCAGATGGGCCTTTTCCACGCGGCCGGCCCGGGCCAGGCATTCGACGTACCAGAACGAGCACGCGGCGAAGGCGCCTTCGGTGCCGGGCAGGCCGTCGATGGGGTTGTCGTCATTGTGATAGCGATAAACCATGCCGTCGCGCACCAGGTTCTTTTCGATGGCATCGAGGGTGGCCAGCCAGCGTGGGTCCTTGGCGCTGACGAAACGCACCAATGGCATCAGCAGCATCGAGCCGTCGAGGGCGGTGCTGCCGATGTGCTGGACGAAATGCCCGCGTTCCTCGTGCCAGAAATTTTCCCAGATATCGGAATAGATGGCCTGCCGCGTCTGGTCCCAACGGGCGAACGGGGCGGGCAGGGAGCGTTTCGAGGCGAGGCGGATCGCCCGGTCCAGCGCCACCCAGCACATCAGGCGCGAGTGCAGGAAATGATGCTGCTCGCCGCGCATTTCCCAGATGCCGACATCGCCCTGCTGCCAGGTTTCGCAGACCTGATCGACCACTTCTACCGTGTGCTTCCACCCTTCGTGGGAAATGGCTTCGCCGTACTTGTTGACCAGGTACACCGCGTCCATCAGCTCGCCGAAGATATCCAGTTGCACCTGCGCATACGCCAGATTGCCGATGCGCACCGGAGTTGCACCTCCATGGCCGGACAGGTGTGTGAGTTCGATTTCCGGCAGTTCCTGACGGCCGTCGATGCCATACAGGATATTGAGTTTCATCGCGTGGCCCCGACAGTCACTGACCCGCCCGCGCAACCAGCGCATGTAGGCGTTGGCCTCGTCGACGAAACCCAGGCGCATGAAGGCGTAAACGGTGAACGAGGCGTCGCGGATCCAGGTGTAGCGATAGTCCCAGTTGCGTTCGCCGCCAACGCTTTCCGGCAGGCCGAAGGTCGCGGCGGCGAGGATGGCGCCGTGTTTGCGCGAGGTGAGCAGCTTCATCGCCAGTGCCGAGCGATTGACCATTTCCCGCCAGCGCCCGCGATAGCTGGACTGCCTGATCCAGTCGCGCCAGAACTTCAGGGTGCGCTCCAGACACAGATCGGCGGCGCCCTCCCTGAAGCGCGGATCGTCGATGGCGCCGAGCAGAAACCCGGCGGCCTGATCCTGTTCGAGGGTGAATTCGGTGACCGCCACGTTGCCGTCGATCCTTAGCGGTTGGTCCGTGGACAGCCGCAGTGACGGTTGACCGGCGGCGCTGAAAATCACGTCCTTGCCGTCCAGTCGTGCGAGGGTCTTGGCGCGGGCGTAGTCATGGCGTACGGCGCAGCGCAGGCGAAACGTCGCCCGGCCACTGACCACCCGCACCCGACGCATCAGCATCGGCAAATCATCTTCGGTGTCGCCGATGGGCAGCAGATCGGTGATTTCAACAACAGCGCGGTCACTGAGCCAACGGGTTTGCAGCACGTTGGTTTCTGGCAGGTAAATCTGCTCGCGACGCGCATCGGGCAAATCCGGGGACAGCTGGAAAATACCGGCCTCGGGGGTGTCCAGCAGCGAACAGAAAATCGACGGACTGTCGAACTCCGGCCAGCAGAAAAAATCCACGCTGCCCTTGTCGTTGACCAGCGCGGCGCTGCGCATGTCACCGATGATGCCGTGGGCGTCGATGGGGCTTTGTCGTTCCGGGTGATGATCAGGCATAACCGTGAAACTCCGGGAGTTGAGCTCCTATGCAACTGACTGGCCCGAACGCCCTGGAGTTCATTCGATGGGAGAGCAGGGTGTCTGTGACCTTCACATTCAAGCAACAAATTGCCGCTTCCCCCTCAATCCGCCGTTGTGGCACTTTGCAGGCCCCTATCGAGGCCGGACCCCATGGCGAACCCCTACCGCGAACTGTTCAACGCCCCAGGCAGCCGCGCCTTCGTGCTAGCCGGAATGATCGCGCGCATGCCGATTTCCATGACCGGCATCGGTCTGATCACCATGCTCTCGCAGTTGCAGGGCGGCTATGGGTTGGCCGGGGCGGTGGCGGCGACATTTGCCCTGGCCACGGCGTTTTGTGCGCCGCAGGTGTCGCGGCTGGTGGACCGTTTTGGCCAGCGGCGGATCTTGCCGGTGTCGGCGTTGGTCGGGGGCGGGGCGCTGTTGATGGTGTTGCTCTGCACCCGCTTGCAGGCGCCGCACTGGACGCTGTTCGTGTTCGCCGCGCTGGCCGGTTGCATGCCGAGCATGTCGGCGATGGTGCGGGCGCGCTGGACCGAGGTCTATCGCGGTCAGCCGCAACTGCAAACGGCCTATGCCCTGGAATCGGTGCTGGACGAAGTCTGCTTCATTGTCGGGCCGCCCTTGTCGGTCGGGCTGTGCGTGGTGGCGTTCCCCGAGGCCGGGCCCTTGGCAGCGGCACTGATGCTGGCGATCGGCGTGACCGCGTTTGTGTTGCAACGCGACACCGAGCCCGCGCTGCATCCCCATGAAGAACATCACCAGGGGTCGATCATCCGTTCAAGGGACATTCAGTTGCTGATGCTGTTGATGGTCGCCATGGGCACCATCGTTGGCGTGGTGGATGTGGTCAGCGTGGCCTTCGCCCAGCAACAGGGGCAACCGGCGGCGGCGAGCGTCGTGTTGTCGGTGTATGCCATTGGTTCGTGCCTGGCCGGACTGGCGTTCGGCGCATTGCGCTCGAGCGTGCCGCTGCCGCGATTGTTCCTGTACGGCGGAGTGGCGACAGCGGTGACCACCTTGCCGCTGCTGCTGGCGGTGAACATTCTCGGGCTGTCGCTGGCGGTGTTCGTCGCCGGGCTGTTTTTTGCGCCGACGCTGATCGTCGCCATGGCCCTGGTGGAGCAAATCGTGCCGCCGGCCAAACTCACCGAAGGCCTGACCTGGCTGGTCACCGGGTTAAGCATCGGCGTGGCAATCGGCGCCGCCAGTTCGGGGTGGCTGGTGGATGCCTTCGGGGCGCGCAGCGGATTCTGGGTGGCGATTGCGGCGGGGGCGGTGGTACTGGGTTCGGCGGTGCAAAGCCACCGTCATTTGAAAGGATGATTCACCCGTGGGAGCTTGTTCCCACCGTTAACCCAAGCGACTGCACCGTTTGTGGCCATCCTGCATCCCTATGGGAGCGAGCCTGCTCGCGATGTCGGCATCGCAGACGACAAAAAATGCCCGCATCTCACAATGCGGGCATTTTTCATTTCGGTTCACCCGCTCAGAAGTTGTACTTCGCGGTCAGTTGCAGGTTGCGCGGTTCGCCGTCGAACGTGGTGCCGAAGTTGCCCAGGCCTGTCAGGTAGCGCTTGTCGAACACGTTGTTGGCGTTGACGGTGAAGCTCAGGTGATCGTCGTACTGATAGCGGGTCATCAGGTCCACCAGGGTGTAGCCGCCTTGTTTGAGCGAAGTGGCGCCTTCGGTAGGGCTGGAGCTCTGGCCGTAGAACGCGCTCTGCCAGCTGATGCCGCCGCCGACGGTGACCTGGTCCAGTACGCCGGGCAGGCGATAGGTGGTGAAGGTGCGCACGACGTGTTCCGGTTTGGTGGTGGCCAGCGGAAAGCCGTAGATGCGCTGTTCGTCCTTGTCGCGGGTACGGGCGTAGGTGTAGCCGGCCGAGACGTTCCAGCCTTCGGCCAGTTCGCCGGCCAGTTCCAGTTCGACACCCTTGGTGGTCGCGCCGGAGGTCGGTTTGTAGATGTCCTGGCCGGTGTTCGTGTCGGTGATGACGTATTGGGCGACGTTGTCCTGCTCGATGCGGAACAGGGCCAGGCTGGCGTTGAGTCGGCCATCGAGGTAGGCCGCTTTCAGACCGGTTTCATAGCTGTCGCCTTCGACCGGGTCCAGGGTCTTGCCGCTGGCGTCTTTGTTGATTTGTGGCTGATAGATGTTGGTGTAACTGGCATAGACCGAGTAGGTGTCGTTCAGGTCGTAGACCACACCGGCATAAGGCGTGACGACCCCGTGTTCCTTATAGCCGGCATGGGTGTCGGCCTGACCGGCGTCAGCGTTGTAGCGGTAATCTTCGTTGTACTTGAAGGTACTCAGGCGGCCGCCGAGGATGAACGACAGGTCGTCGGTCGGGCGCAGGCGCGTGGCCAGGTAAATGCCGTTCTGGCTCTGGGTGCGCTCGTATTTGCCGTTTTTCGGGAAGTCCTGGTACGCCAGGTCGCCGTTCCAGTCATAGATGCTGCCCGGGACCAGTTCGAAGGCGCTGGTGTCGTAGGTCGCACCGGTCTGACGGGAGTGGGAGGTCATGAAACCTGCCACCAGTTCATGCTCACGACCGCCCAATGTAAACGGGCCGGTCACGTTGACGTCTGCGGTGTTCTGCACCCGATGACCTTCCCAGCGGCCCCAGTAAAGGAACATGCCTTCACCGGTGGCGCGGTCCGGGCTGCCACCGCTGGCCGAGGCCAGGCGGGTGTCGTGGTCGGTGGTTTTCTGGTCGAGGCTGAGCTTGAGTTTCCAATCGTTGGCCAGTGCCTGTTCCAGGGCGGCGAAGTAGGTGGTGCTGTCGAAATCCCGACGGCTCCAGTCGGCACCCGGGTTGAAACTGCGCGGGAAATCGGTACGGCCGCCATCGGTGAAGTACACCGCGTTGCCGGTCCAGGAACTGCCGCGCGGGGTGGCGCTGGACTTGTCGACGCCGAAGGTCAGCAAGGTGTCGTCGCTCAGGTCGGCTTCGAGGATGCCGTAGAACAGGTCTTTTTTCTGGCTGTAGTGGTCGATGTACGAATCCTTGTCCTGATAGGCACCGACGAAGCGACCACGCACGTTGCCCGAATCGGTCAACGAACCGGAGATGTCGCCTTCGGTGCGGTAGTTGTCCCAGGAACCAGCGGTGGCGCTGATCGACGCCTTGAAGTCCTTGGTCGGCTTCTTGCGTACCAGGTTAACGGTGGCCGACGGGTCGCCCGCGCCGGTCATCAGGCCGGTCGAGCCTTTGATGACTTCGACCCGATCCAGGCTGGCGGCGTCGTCGCTGTTGTTCGGGTTTTCACCGTAGACGCCGTCGTAAGGGATGTTGACGCCGTCGTACTGAAAGTTGGTGATCGCAAAGCCGCGAGCGGAGAACTCGGTACGGTCACTGTCGTACTTTTGCGCCGAGACCCCCGGGGTATTGCGCAGCACATCACCGACGCTCTTTGAACCCTGATCGTCCATTTGCTGGCGGGTGATCACGGTGACCGTCTGTGGGGTTTCCCGAATGGTCAGCGGCAGCTTGGTGGCGGTGGTGGTCGCGCCGGTGGTGTAGGAGCCGGTGTCTTCGGTGACCAGCCCCAGGGCCTGGCCGGAAATGGTGGTCGCGCCCAGTTGCAGGCTGGAGGCACCGCCGGACGTCAGCGTGACGCTGTTGCCATTGATCTGGAACGAAATACCGCTGCCCTTGAGCATTTCGGCCAATGCCGCGGAAGGCTCCAGCGACCCGGACACCGCGCGGGATTTGAGGCCGGCCACTTGATCGGGGCTGTACAGGATCTGCAGGTTGGTCTGCATGCCCAGTTCCGTCAGAGCGCTGGACAGTGGTTGCACGGCAATACTGACTTTTACCGGTTGCGCATTGGCCATCGAGCTCCCCAGCAAGGTGGCGGTCAGCAGAATGCCGGTCAGCAGGGTTCGATGCAGGGTCGGGCGCTGAACGGCCAGCGCGAGAGGTGTGCGGCGTGAAAGGGATCGCATTACTTGCCTGTGCTCCTGAAAAGGGTCGTGCGGAGTTTTTGTTAATGGGAATTATTATTAAGACGGGGCGTGGGCGCGAAACCGGAAAAGAAATTTCAGAATGATGAATGGCTGAGGTTTTTAGGTTCAGGCGGGGCGAAAACAACCTGTAGGAGCGAGCCTGAACTGGCCTAATGATCCCGGACACCTCTTAAGGGCGATATGATTCGCCCAATCAGGAGGTTCCATGCAAGAGCGAAAGACCTATACCCGCGAGTTCAAGCAACGTGCTGCAAGCATGGTTCTTGACGACAACTGTTCAGTTTCCGACGTCTGCGCATCGATGGATGTCGGCCCTACGGCTCTGCGCCGCTGGGTTGATCAGGTGCGTAAAGAACGTCAGAAAGGGCAACCCGTAGCAGGTACTAAAGCGATCAGCGACGAGCAGCGAGAACTCCAACAATTACGCGCCAAGATCAAACGCCTGGAGACTGAGGCCGAAATCTTAAAAAAGGCTACCGCTCTCTTGATGTCGGATCCCGATCGTTTTTCCTGATTGAGGAGCTGAGAGAGTCAAGCTCGTATCCGACCAGCCAGCTTTGCAGTGCTCTGGGCGTTTCTCGCAGCGCGTTCTATGACTGGCGCCATCGCCGCTCAGTACCAAATACCGAGCGTGATGCGCTCAGGGCAAAGGTCGTACAGCTGCATGCTGAAAGTAGGGAAAGTGCCGGTGCGAGAATGATCTCCCAGTGCTTGAAGGCTCAGCGGCTCAAGGTTGGAAGGTATCTAGCAGGAAGACTGATGGCGGAGGCGAATCTGGTTAGCAGACAGCGCCGCCGCCATCAATACCGCTCCAGGGGCGTCGAAGCATTTGTGGCCAAGAACCTGCTCGAACGTAACTTCGAGCCAACAGCAATCAATCAGGTCTGGTGTGGCGACGTTACCAGCCTGATGGTCGGGAAACGCTGGTATCACTTGGCGGTGGTCATTGATCTGTTCGCCCGCCGAATCGTTGGCTGGGCGTTTTCTCTGATCAATGACGCCAACCTGGTTAGCAGGGCGCTGAAAATGGCAGTGGAGGTTCGAGGCAAACATGCGGGCTTGATGTTTCATTCGGATCAAGGCTGCCAATACACCAGCCAGCGTTTTCAGTCCGATCTGCTGGATCATGGGATAACGCAAAGCATGAGCCGCAGGGGGCAGTGCTGGGACAATGCGCCAACAGAGCGTTTCTTCGGGACGCTCAAATCAGAGTGGGTGCCCACCAAGGGCTACACGACAGTTGAAGAAGCCAGGCAGGATATGACCAGCTTCTTTATGCGATACAACCGAATCAGGCTCCACAGCTACAACAACTACCTGTCGCCAATAGCCATGGAGCAAAAAGCGGCATAAACACCGTAATCGGTGTCCGGGGTTACTTGACCAGTTCAGCCTGCTCGCGATGGACGTCTGGGCGCCGCGTATCGTCAGGTTGTCTCGCGTAATCGTTGGCGTTTTTCGCGAGCAGGCTCGCTCCTACAGAAAACGGCGGAGCGGGGGGTGAAAAACAACCTGTAGGAGCGAGCCTGCTCGCGATGGACGTCTGGGCGCCGCGTATCGTCAGGTTGTCTCGCGTAATCGTTGACGTTTTTCGCGAGCAGGCTCGCTCCAACAGAAAACGGCGGAGCGGGAGCGAAAAACAACCTGTAGGAGCGAGCCTGCTCGCGATGGACGTCTGGGCGCCGCGTATCGTCAGGTTGTCTCGCGTAATCGTTGACGTTTTTCGCGAGCAGGCTCGCTCCTACAGAAAACGGCGGAGCGGGGGGCGAAAAACAACCTGTAGGAGCGAGCCTGCTCGCGATGGACGTCTGGGCGCCGCGTATCGCCAGGTTGTCTCGCGTAATCGTTGACGTTTTTCGCGAGCAGGCTCGCTCCTACAGAAAACGGCGGAGCGGGGGCGAAAAACAACCTTCAGGTGCGTGGGGCCACGACTATTTCCGAGCAGGGCAAAGCATTACTTTAAATCTATATGAGAATTACTATAAATTACGCACCTCAAATTGCCACTATCGTGCCACTGCCTGCATCAGTGTCCGATCAAGTCGCTCAAGGACAGAAACCGCACCCGTGCGGACGGGAGTCATGTTGGAAAACTACTATCGCGAGCTGGTGTGTTTCCTGAACGCCAAGCTCGGCAACCGTCAGGTGGCCGAAGATGTGGTGCATGACGCTTACCTGCGTGTCCTGGAACGCTCCAGTGACACGCCGATCGAGCAGCCGCGGGCGTTTCTCTATCGCACCGCGCTGAATCTGGTGATCGATAATCATCGGCGCAATGCCTTGCGCCAGGTCGAATCGCTGGAAGTGCTGGACAGCGAAGAACGCTGTGTCAGTCCATCGCCCCTCAACAGCCTCGACCATGGCCAACGCATCGACATGCTCCAGCGCGCATTGGCCGAACTGCCACAGCTGTGCCGCGAGAGCTTCCTGCTGCGCAAGATCGAAGGACTGACACACCCGCAGATCGCCGAGCACCTGGGTATTTCCAAGGCCATGGTCGAAAAGCACATCGTCAATGCGATGAAGCACTGCCGGGTGCGCATGCGGCAATGGGATGCGCATTGATCGGCCCGTTGCCCCGTCCTTATCATGAAAAAACAGCCTGCAGCCGCTGCGTAACAGGGCCCTCAAAAGCGCTGCAACGATTGTAAACTGAACCCTTCCTGAAGAACCCCACGATTCCCCCTGCAAGATTCTGTAACAGGTTTACTCTCCAAAAACCGGGGCGTAAGCTTCGCGCGTTTTCATCAATAGCGGAGACCCACAGTGGGTACTTGTTCGAGTGACAGTAGTCGGCCGGTTTCGATAACCGGCACCTTCACGGCAAGATAACGCGCATTTTTTTATGCCGTTGTCTCGCCGTAAAGCGAGCAGCGGCATCCCGATTCCGGCCGGCCCAGGCTGGATTCCCGACGTCCTCTCATCGACGCTGAACCGTGCGTGATGTTCGACTTTGTGTCGTCTTCGCGGCGCATCGACACGCCTGCTCGACGGTTTCCTGGCCGACCCTGGGGGAACTGCCATGAACCTGACCCTGCTCAAGGAATTCTTTGCCGGATTCCTGCGCACCCGCCACATTGCCCGGCACTTCCGTCGCCTGGCACTGCTGGAAAATTTCACCGACACCACGGTCAGCCGTGAGGTCCCGCCCACCCTGGCACAAACCCTGGTCAACGCCGCGATCAGCGATACCGGCCACTTGCTGGAGAGCCTCGGCAGCCACACCGACGGCCTGAGCGAACTCGAAGCCGAAGCCGTGCGTGAGCAGGTCGGCCTCAACGAAGTCGAACACGAACAACCGCTGCCATGGTGGGTTCACCTGTGGCACTGCTACAAAAACCCGTTCAACCTGCTGCTGACCCTGCTGGCGGTGATCTCCTGGCTGACCGAAGACATGAAGGCCGCCACCGTGATTTTCTCGATGGTGGTGCTCTCGACCTTGCTGCGCTTCTGGCAGGAAACCAAATCCAACCAGGCCGCCGACGCCCTCAAGGCCATGGTGAGCAACACCGCCACTGTGCTGCGGCGGGACCTGGAAGACCACGGTGCCCAGCGCATCGAACTGCCGATCAAGCAACTGGTGCCAGGCGATCTGATCGTGCTCTCGGCGGGTGACATGATTCCCGCCGATTGCCGGGTGCTGAGCGCCAAGGACTTGTTCGTCAGCCAGGCGGCCATGACCGGTGAATCGATGCCGGTGGAGAAGTTTCCACGCCAACAGGACAACGACACCTGCAACCCGCTGGACCTGGACAACATTCTGTTCATGGGCACCAACGTGGTGTCGGGCACGGCCATGGCGGTGATCCTGACCACGGGCAACAGTACTTATTTCGGCGCACTGGCGCAGCGGGTCGGCGCCACCGACCGGGCACCGACCTCGTTCCAGACCGGGGTCAACAAAGTCAGTTGGCTGTTGATCCGCTTCATGTTCGTGATGGCGCCGCTGGTGTTGTTCATCAACGGCTTCACCAAGGGCGACTGGACCGAAGCGCTGTTGTTCGCACTGTCGATCGCCGTGGGCCTGACCCCGGAAATGCTGCCGATGATCGTCACCTCGACCCTGGCCAAGGGTGCGGTGTTCCTGTCGCGCAAGAAAGTCATCGTCAAACGCCTCGACGCCATCCAGAACTTCGGTGCCATGGACGTGCTGTGCAGCGACAAGACCGGCACCCTGACCCAGGACAAAATCTTCCTGGCGCGCAATGTCGATGTCTGGGGCAACGACTCCGACGATGTGCTGGAAATGGCGTACCTGAACAGCTACTACCAGACCGGCCTGAAAAATCTGCTGGATGTGGCGGTGCTTGAACACGTGGAAATCCACCGCGAACTGAAAGTCGGCACGGCGTTTCGCAAGGTTGACGAGATCCCGTTCGATTTCAATCGCCGGCGCATGTCGGTGGTGGTGGCCGAGCGTGACCAGCCACACTTGCTGATCTGTAAAGGGGCGGTCGAAGAGGTGCTGGCGGTCTGCTCGCGGGTGCGCCATGGCGAGATTGACGAAGCGCTGAGCGAGGAACTGCTGGCGCGGATTCGCCAAGTGACCGCGACCTTCAACGCTGAAGGGCTGCGGGTGGTTGCCGTGGCCGCGCGGCCGATGGTTGAAGGGCGTGACGCCTACAGCCTGGCGGATGAACGGGACCTGACGCTGATCGGCTACGTCGCCTTCCTCGACCCGCCGAAAGAAAGTACCGCGCCCGCGCTCAAGGCGTTGGCCGCCCACGGTGTGGCGGTGAAAGTGCTGACCGGCGACAACGAACTGGTCACCGCGAAGATCTGCCGTGAAGTCGGCCTGGAGCAACAAGGCCTGCTCATGGGCAATGACGTTGAGCGCATGAGCGACGCGGAACTGGCGGTGGCGGTGGAGCACACCAATGTGTTTGCCAAACTCACGCCATCGCACAAGGAGCGCATCGTCCGTTTGCTCAAGGGCAATGGCCATGTGGTCGGCTTCATGGGCGACGGCATCAACGATGCGCCGGCCCTGCGCACCGCCGACATCGGGATTTCGGTGGACAGTGCCGTGGACATCGCCAAGGAGGCGGCGGACATCATCCTCCTGGAAAAGAGCCTGATGGTGCTGGAGGAGGGCGTACTGGAAGGTCGGCGGACCTTCGCCAACATGCTCAAGTACATCAAGATGACGGCCAGTTCGAACTTCGGCAACGTGTTCTCGGTGCTGGTGGCCAGTGCATTCATTCCGTTCCTGCCGATGTTGCCGATGCACCTGCTGGTGCAGAACCTGCTCTACGACATCTCGCAGATTGCCATTCCGTTCGATAACGTCGACGCGGACATGCTGAAAAAACCACAGCGTTGGCAACCCGCCGACGTCGGGCGGTTCATGCTGTTTTTCGGGCCGATCAGCTCGATCTTCGACATCACCACCTTTGCGTTGATGTGGTACGTGTTCGACGCGAACACCCCGGACCATCAAACCCTGTTCCAGTCGGGCTGGTTCGTGGTCGGGCTGCTGACCCAGACGCTGATCGTGCACATGATCCGCACGCCGAAGATCCCGTTCCTGCAAAGCCGCGCGGCGATGCCGTTGATGGTGATGACCGCGGTCATCATGGCGGTGGGCATTTTCCTGCCGATGGGACCTCTGGCGCACTACTTCAAACTGCAGGCGCTGCCATCGCTGTACTTTGTATTCCTGCCGGTGATTCTGCTGGCGTACATGGGCCTGACCCAGGCGGTGAAGGGGTTCTACATCCGGCGATTCGGCTGGCAATAAGGCTGTCAACCGCAGGCGCCGGGCAAGTCCGGTGCCTGCGGGAGAACGCGCAGCCAACGGGGTACGGGATTTAGGAAAAGTCCTACAGAAAGCTCGATAGGTCTTCCGTAGCCTTGCGCCCTCACTCATCTGACACCTTTCTGGGGGCGCACGTTGTCGAACAAGTCCTTACGCATCCTGATCGCTGACGAGCAACACTTCAATCGGCTGAGAATCGAGCGCTGGTTCAACCAACTCAATTATTTTCGGATAGCGCCAGTGCAAAATCTCGACGAGTTGCTGAGCCTGGTGGAATACGGTGGCGAGCCCTTCGACCTGTTGGTCATCAATGCCGCGCTACCGGGCGGGAAGCTGGATCTGTTGGATTACTGCCTCGACAACCGGCAGTTGGATCGCGTGTTGATCTACGACGGCCAGCAGGCGCAACTGCCACCTGTCCCAGCCTGCGAGCAGCAGAAAATTCAGGTGAGCCATGCCTCGCTGCCGGATCCGGGGACGATCCAGCGCCTGATGGCGATCATTGATCCGCGCCTACCGTTTGTCGGCACTGTCATTTCTGTCAGGTAGTTCGCAGAGGCTTTTCATGCAACAGTCTATGCGCAGCTACTGCGTCCAATTCGAGCTTTGCTCATGGGTAATCAGTGCCTAATCGTCGTGTTGTTGCACAGGGAGTAGCCATGAAGTCAGTGCTGATAGTGGACGATCACCCGGTGATTCGCGGCGCACTCAAAATCGTACTCAAGCAAGAGGGGTACAAGCGCATTTATGAAGCGGCCAGCGGTAACGAAGTGCTGCCGATGATCCGTGAGCACCGACCGGAACTGGTGGTATTGGACCTGAACATTCCGTCCCTCGACGGGCTGGATGTGCTGGCCAGGATCAAGGCCGGTGAGGTGCCGTGCCGGATCGTGGTCTTCACGTCCCAGGAGCCGGAGTTTTTCCAGGACCGGTGCATGCGTGCCGGCGCCTCTGCCTTCGTCGCCAAGACCAATGACCTGCAGCATTTGCATAAGGCCGTGCACGCCGTGATGTCCGGTTATACCTATTTCACCCGGTTACCCTCCAGTTCAGTGTCGTTGACCGCATTGCAACGCAGCGAAAAACAGATGATCGCCAATCTGTCGGACCGCGAGCTGTCGATCTTCCAGCACCTGGCCAGGGGGATGAGTAACAAGGCTATCGCCGAAATCATGCATTTGAGCCACAAGACCGTCAGCACCTACAAAACCCGTTTGACGGAAAAGCTCAATGTCGATTCACCGGTGCACCTGCGCGATCTTGCCCGGCGCAATCACCTGATCTGAATGAACATTATTCGACGCCCGCGCGACCTGAGCATCCTTTTGCTACTGGGACTATGCCTGTGGGCATCGAGTGCCTGCGCGCAGCCGCAAACGCTGACCCTGCTCGGGCGCTCAAGCGTGGAGGGTGACAGCGTCAAGCTGTCAGCGGCCGATTCGCGCTGGCTGCAGCAAAAGGGGCGGCTGGTGCTGGCCGTCTCGGCTCCGGATTATCCGCCCTTCGACATCACCACCACCGGCCATGCGCTGGAAGGGGTGACGGCGGACTATGCCGGTGTGCTCCAACAACTGTTGCAGGTGCAGATCGACGTTCAGCGCTACGCGTCCCGGGAGGAAGCAGTCCGGGCGCTCAAGGAGGGGCATGCGGACCTGTTGGGCACGGCCAATCGTTATGAGGCTCAGGACCCGCAGTTACAGATGTCCAGTGCCTATGCCGTCGATCAACCGGTGCTGGTGACCCAGACCGATGCGCCTCAGATAACGGACCCGGCGCTGGCCCGCAAGCGACTGGCGATGCTGTACCACTATTTGCCCGAACACAGCGTGCAGCAGTTCTACCCCGACGCGAACGTTCAGCTCTATCCCTCGACGCTGGCGGCAGTGGGTGCCGTGGCCTTCGGTCAGGCGGATGCGTATCTGGGCGATGCGATCAGCGCCCATTACCTGATCAGCAAGAACTACCTCAACAACGTGCAGTTGGCCGACTTCTCGCGCATGGAGTCCGGCCGCTTCGCTTTTGCGATGAGCCGCAACAACCGTCCGTTACTGCGCATCGTCAACCAGGCGTTGGCGATGATTGCCACCAATGAGCAGATGAATATTTTGCGGCGCTGGGGGGCGGGGGGTGTGTCCATGCCGGGTACTCAGTCACTGCAATTGAGCGTGGCCGAGCAGCGTTGGCTCGACCGGCACCCGCGTGTGAATGTGGCGATCAATGCGAACATCCCGCCGATCACGTTCACTGACAGCGAGGGCCGGTTTCGTGGCATCGGTGTCGATGTCCTGGCGAAAATCGGCCTGCGCACCGGCATGCAGTTCGACATCCACGTCATGCATTCGGTGAGCGAGATGTTAGAGGGCATCAAGAGCGGCCAGGTCGACATGCTGGCGGGGATCGGCCTCAGTTCTCGACGGGAAGAGGCGCTGCTCTTTACCCGGCCATTCCTGACCAGTCCTTCGGTGCTGGTGACACGGGTAGCACCGGGCAGCCCCAAAACCCTGGATGAGATGGCCGGAAAAACCCTAGCGCTGACCCAGGGCAACATCGCCAGCGAGTACATTCGGGAGCACTTCCCGTTGATCCGCTGTGTGGATGCGCCCTTGTCGGCGGAGGCCATGGAAATGGTCGCCCAGGGCAAGGCCGATGGCAGCATCAACTCCTTGATCGGCGCCCGCTACCAGATTTCCCGGCAATACCGCGATCGTCTGCAAGTGACCAGCACGGTGGGCACCGACCCCGCTCGCAGTACCCTGGCCACCAGTCGCGAAGCCACCGAGTTGCATTCGATCCTGGACAAGGCGCTGCTGAGTATCCCCCCTGAAGAAATCGACGAGCTGATACTGCCCTGGCGCAATGACCTGATGGTCGAGCAGAGCTATTGGCTGCGGCATCGGCAGACCATTTTCCAGGCGTTCGCCGCCGCTGGCGTCTTGCTCTTGATCGCTTTGGCAGGGATCGTCTGGCAGCGTCGGCAGATCCGGCAGCGTCAACAATTGCTGGCGCAACTGCAGGACGCCAAGGACGCCGCGGACGACGCCAACCGGGCCAAGACCACGTTTCTGGCCACCATGAGCCATGAAATCCGCACGCCCATGAACGCCCTGATCGGCATGCTCGAACTGGCGCTGAAACGGGCGGATGAAGGTGTCACCGACCGTTCGGCCATCGAAGTGGCATCCAATGCCGGCCAACAATTGCTGGCATTGATCGGTGACATTCTGGACATCGCCCGGATCGAGTCCGGGCATCTGTCGCTGACGCCGGAGCGCACCCGATTGCAGGCGTTGGTGCTGTCGGTGTGTCGGATCTTCGAAGGCCTGGCGCGGCAGAAAAACCTGCAATGGCGGGTTGAGCTCGACCCACAGAGCGACTGTGATGTGCTGATCGATCCCACGCGTTTCAAGCAAGTGCTGTCCAATCTGTTGAGTAATGCGATCAAGTTCACCCCTGAAGGCGAGGTCAGTCTGAAACTGCGGGTGGATCAGTTGTCATCGCAGCGTCTGGCGGTCAGCGTGCAAGTGCAGGACAGCGGCATCGGCATCAGCGCCTTCGATCAGCAGCGCTTGTTCAGTCCCTTCGTGCAGGCCGGCAATGGTCAGCAATCGGGTCGGCAGGGTTCCGGGCTGGGGCTGGTGATCAGCCGCACCTTGTGCGAAATGATGGGCGGCCGCTTGCAGCTCGAAAGCACCCTCGGGGGCGGTACCCGTGTCGACATCAACCTTGAACTGGTTGCGTTGCAACCGCTGCCGGCCAGCGCGTTGGAGGACCGCGCCGTGCAAGCACCGACACGACCGCTGACGATATTGGTGGTCGACGATTACCCGGCCAATCGCGTGTTGCTCTCGCGGCAGTTGAGCTGGCTGGGGCATCAGGTGCTGGAGGCCGAGGATGGCCAGCAAGGTCTTGAGCAGTGGAGCGAGTACGAATTCGACCTGGTCATCACCGACTGCAACATGCCGGTGGTCAGTGGTTATGAGTTGGCGGGGGCGATTCGCGACGAGGAGCGGTGCCAGGGATTGTCGCCGATGGTGATCCTGGGGTTAACGGCCAATGCGCAACCCGAGGAGAAAATTCGCTGTATCGAGGCGGGGATGGACGATTGCCTGTTCAAGCCGATTCGGTTGGAGGATCTGAGCGCCTGGTTGGCCGCAAGGTTTTTGAGCGAGCCGGCCGCGCCGGTCAAAGCGCCGTCATCCGGCGAGATCGACTTGAGCGGACTGGAGCGCTACGTGGGCGCCGATCATGAGCTGATTACCCAGTTGTTGCGCGATCTGGCGGTGACCAATCGCGATGATCGTGAACGCCTGCTGCAGGAGCATGCCAGCGGCAATCACCATGGCTTGCAGGAGCTGGCGCACCGGATCAAGGGCGGAGCGTTGATGGTCCGGGCCATGAATCTGGTCGAGTGCTGCGAACAGCTGGAACGTGCGTGTGGCGAGGGCAACGCGTCACTGATCGACGTCGCCGTCGATCAGCTGCAGCAAGCCATGAGGCGCCTGGAACAAGGCCTTGAGCAGGGCTGACGCTTAGTCCCAGTGTGGCGCGATGCCTTTGGGGCTGGTCAGGCGATGGCCGCGATCCAGACTGGCGATCAAGGCCATGTCGGCTTCGCTGAGAATCAGTTCGCGGGCCTTCAGGTTGCTTTCAAGGTTGGCGCGTTTCGTGGACGAAGGAATCACCGCGTAACCCGATTGCATGGCCCAGGCCAGGGTGACCTGTGCCGGGGTCGCCTGCAGGCGCTCGGCTATCTGCCGGATGACCGGGTCCTTGAGCACTTCGCCGTAAGCCAGGGTCATGTACGAGGTGATCTGGATGCCCTGGCGCTGCGCAAACTCGACCACTTTGCGGTTTTGCAGATAGGGGTGCAGTTCGATCTGGTTAGTAGCGATGTGCTCGGCGCCGATGGCGGCGATGGCTTGTTTCATCAGGTCGATGGTGAAGTTCGACACCCCGATCTGCCGGGTCAGGCCCAGTTGCCTGGCTTCGAGCAGGGCGCCCATGAATTCCTCCACCGGTACCTGATCTTCCGGCGACGGCCAGTGGATGAGCGTCAGGTCCAGGTAGTCGGTGCGCAGTTTGCGCAGGCTCTCCTTGAGACTGTCGATGAGGCGATCCCTGGCGAAGTTGGCCACCCAGATCTTGCTGGTGATGAACAGTTCGTCACGGGCGATCCCACTGGCGGCGATGGCCTCGCCAACCTCGGCTTCGTTCTCGTAGATTTGCGCGGTGTCGATGACCCGGTAGCCCAGTTCGAGGCCGGTGCGCACCGAATCGATGACCACCTGGCCTTGCAAGCGAAAAGTACCCAGGCCGAATGCGGGGATAGACATGAAAGACTCCAGAGGTTGCAGTGGGAATGGGCGCGAGTATCCGTATTCGCTTCCCTGGGAAAAACCGCTGCAATGGCAAAGCAATGTTTACCGGAAATCATGAATCGGACAGTCTGCTGTAGCGCGGGGACTGATCTGGCGGCGTGGGCGTCAGATGAGTCATCATCGTTCTGCTAGTAGAACGATCAAGCTGTTTTTCACCGTCTAGCGCTTCATTGGCGATATTTTTAAGCTATGTCCATGGTTTCACTCACCTCTTCAGGAGACACCATGAAAAACATCATCGGTATCTACACCAGCCCGCATATGCACTGGGTCGGCGACGGTTTTCCGGTCCGTACGCTGTTTTCCTACGACAACCTGGCCAAACACATCAGCCCGTTTCTGCTGCTGGATCACGCGGGGCCGGCTGAATTCACCCCGACCACCGAGCGACGTGGCGTGGGTCAGCACCCGCACCGGGGTTTCGAAACCGTGACCATCGTCTACAAGGGCGAACTGGAACACCGCGATTCCACTGGCAGTGGCGGCAAGATCGGCGCGGGTGATGTGCAATGGATGACCGCTGCTTCCGGCATTCTCCACGAAGAGTTCCATTCCGAAGGTTTTGCCAAAAGCGGCGGCACCCTGGAGATGGTGCAGTTGTGGGTCAACCTGCCGGCCAGGGACAAAATGGCCGATCCCGGATACCAGACCCTTCTCGACGCTGATATCCCAAGCATCGCCCTGAAAAACAACGCAGGCCGCCTGCGCTTGATTGCCGGTGAGTTCGATGGGCAAACAGGCCCGGCGCGCACCTTTACGCCGATCGACGTCTGGGATCTGCGTCTCAATGGCGGCCAGGCGCTCACGCTTGACCTGCATGAAGGTCGTAACACGGCGTTGGTGATCTTGCGCGGCACGGTTCAGGTCAATGGTGAGGAGTCGGTGGGCGAAGGGCAGTTGGTCCTGTTCGAGCGCCAGGGCAACCAGCTCACCCTGCAAGCGAGTGCCGATGCAGTGGTGTTGTTGCTCAGCGGTGAGCCGATTGACGAGCCCATCGTCGGTCACGGTCCGTTCGTGATGAACACCGAACAGGAGATCCACCAGGCTTTCGCCGACTTCCAGTCCGGCCGCTTCGGTCGCATGCACGGTTGACGGGAAGACCCGCGACATCGCGCTGAGCATGGGCACGTACATCCGGCAACCCCCATAACCTGTGGCAACGGGCAAGCACGTTGCTGCAGGTTTGTGCACGTCAGGCTCCAGCTAAATCAATTGCTCCTACACTGTGGCCAATGCGATCTTGCGTTCATTGTTCCGGGCTGGAGTTGCTTGATGTTGTCTTTTCTTACCGAACATCCGCTGATTTGCGCCATGGTGCTGGTTCTGATCGATCTCGGGCTGTGGCGTTTAGTCAGTGCCAATCGCAATGGCTGGAAGCTGTTGGTGCGGGTCGTGATTTTTTCATTGTTCAGTCTTCTGCTGTTCAACGAAGGCTTGAATCCGATGGAGCCGGCGCCGTGGGCCGACAACGTGCCGTTGCATCTGGCGGCGACAGGGTTGCAGATCGGTTGGTGGCTGTTCGGTGCGCGCACCCTGACCGTGTTGATTGGCGCGGCGATGATGCAACGGGTCGGGCATACCGGGCGACTGTTGCAGGACCTGCTCGGCGCGGTGATTTTCCTGGTCGCGGTCATCGCGGCCCTGGCGTACGTGCTTGATCTGCCGGTCAAGGGCGTCCTGGCCACATCCGGCGCGCTGGCGATCATTGTCGGCCTGGCCTTGCAGAGCACCCTCAGCGACGTATTTTCCGGGATCGTCCTCAACACCACCAAACCCTATCAACTGGATGACTGGATCTCCATCGACGGCACCGAAGGCCGGGTCATCGACATCGATTGGCGCGCCACGCGCCTGCAGACGTCCCTGGGCTGCATGGCGGTGATTCCCAATTCGCTGGCGGCCAAGGCCAAGATCGTCAACTTCAGCCGGCCCAGCGACATTTTCGGCATTTCGATCAGTTTGCAGGTGAGCCCCCATGTCCGGCCGAACAGGGTGATCGATGCCCTTGAGCGGGCGATGCAGGGCTGCCGCATGCTGTTGACCACGCCGCCAGCCAAAGTGGCACTGAAAAACTCCTCCAGCACTGGCGTGGAATTCGAAATCATCGGGTTTGTCGCCTCGATGAACGAGCAGCGCGAGGTACGCAATCAACTCTACGATCTGGCGTACCGGCATTTGCAGGCGTCCGGGGTCAACTTGCTCTCGGGCGAGGAATCCTGCACGCCGACCAACCTCTCGCGGCCACGGGCGCTGCTCGACAGTTCACCGATCTTCTCTACCTTGCGTCAGGAAGAGAAAGAAACCTTCAGCCAGAACATGAGCCTGCAAACCTTTCGTGCCGGCGAGACGATATTGGCGGCGGGGGAGGTCAGTGATCATTTGTTCATCATTGAATCCGGGGTGGTGACGGTCACCTTGAGCCGCCACGGTACGCCTTTCGAATCCGGGCGCATGGGACCGGGCGAAGTGATCGGCGAGGCGGGCATCCTGGAAGACAGTTCGGTGCCCGCCGCGTTTGCGGCGAAAACCCCGTGCGCGCTTTACCGCATCGAGAAGGAGTACCTCAAACCTTGTCTGGATGCCCGTCACGACATCAACGATGCGATGAAAAACCTGCTGGATTTCCGTTTGCACAAAGCGCAGACACTGACTCAGGACGTGCCGCCGGTTGTGCAGAAAACGGGTTTTTTGCATTGGTTGCGTAATCGGGTATGAAGGGGCGTTGCAGGGTTCGCGGGGAGGTCGACCTTTCTTCTCGCGCAAGTGGCCTCCTCGACTTCTGGAACATTGGCTATTTGTCCAAAGCGCTTCGGGCACTAACGTAGTCACACACCCACTTGCCCTGGAGCACATCCCATGCAACCACGTACCGATTTCTATACCGCCAGCCCTGACGCCCTCAAAGCGATGATCGCCCTGGAAACCGCGGTTTCCAAGCTGCCGCTGGAGAAGCCCCTGATCGAGCTGGTCAAGCTGCGTGCTTCGCAAATCAATGGCTGCGCCTTCTGCATCGACATGCACACCGCCGATGCGATCAAGGGGGGTGAAACCCCGCGTCGCCTGTTCGCCGTGACCGCCTGGCGTGAGGCGCCGTTCTTCACCGATCGCGAACGCGCTGCGCTGCTCTGGACCGAATCCCTGACCCAACTCAGCCTGACCCACGCGCCGGATGAAGACTACGAAGTGGTCAGCGCCCAGTTCACACCCAAGGAAATGGTCGACCTGACCGTGGCCATCAGCACCATCAACAGCTGGAACCGCCTGGCGGTAGGCTTCCGCAAAACCCCTCAGGCCTGATCCTCAAGTCGCTGCCGATGCGCCTCAATGGGCATCGGCACTCGGCGCGGCCGGTGGTTGCACCTTGCGCATCAAGGGCACCATCGCCGTGGCGATGACGAAGCAGACCCCGATCATCAGAAACGCGTCGCCATAGGTTTGCGTCTGGGCTTCGCGATAGGTCAACAGCCAGAGCTGATGCAGGCTGGCAGTGACCCCGACATCGCCGCTCTGTCCCAGGGCGGCGAAGTTGTTTGCGACCTGCGACAGCCACTGGTTGAGGGCCTCGTTGGTGCTGTTGAGGTTCTCCGCCAGCCTTGTGAAGTGCAGGTTGGTGCGGTCGTTGAGAATGGTCGCACAGGCGGCGATGCCAATCGCGCCGCCCAGGTTACGCATCAGGTTGAACAACCCCGAAGCATGTTTCAGTCGCGCCGGTGCCAACCCGCCCAGGGTCAAGGTCACCGCGGGCGGCACCGCCAGTTGCTGGGCAATCCCGCGCAGGGCTTGCGGCAGCATCAATTCCCTGGCGCCCCAGTCATGGGTGATCGGGCTGAAATCCCACATCGACAAGGCGAACAGCCCAAGGCCGGCCATCATGATCCAGCGCAGGTCGACGCGGTTGGCCAGAAAGGCATACAGCGGAATCGCCATGATCTGGAACACGCCGGTGGAGAAAACCGCCAGACCAATGTCCAGCGCGCCGTAGCCACGCACCCGACCGAGAAACAGCGGCGTCAGGTAAATGGTGGCGAACAGGCCGATGCCGGTGACGAACGAGAAGAAGCAGCCGAGGGCGAAGTTGCGGTCCTTCAGGGCGCGCAGATCGACGATCGGGTTGGCCACGTGCAAGGTCCGGCCAATAAACGCCAGGCCTGCCAGGCCGCTGATCCAGGCGGTGGTCAGAATCGTGCGGTCACAGAACCAGTTCCAGCGCGGGCCTTCTTCGAGGGTGTATTCCAGGCAACCGAGGAACAGGGCGAGAAAGACCATGCTTGTATAGTCGGCGCCTTTGAGCAGCGACAGTTCCGGCTGGTCGATCTTCACCAGCATCGGCACCGCCACTGCAACGAAAATCCCTGGCACCAGGTTGATGTAGAACAGCCAGTGCCACGACGAAATGTCGGTGATCCAGCCACCGATGACCGGGCCCAGGGTCGGCGCCAGGGAAGCCACAGCGCCGATGGTCGCGGCGGCGATGACCCGTTGCTTGCCGCTGAAGAACACGAAGGCCGTGGTGAACACCATCGGGATCATCGATCCGCCGAGAAACCCTTGCAGGGCGCGGAAGGCGATCATGCTCTGGATGTTCCATGCCGCGCCGCACAACAGGCTGGTCAGGGTGAAGCCCACCGCCGAGGCGCAAAACAGCCAGCGTGTGGAGAACACTCGGGAGAGCCAGCCCGACAGTGGAATGACGATGATTTCGGCGATCAGGTAACTGGTTTGCACCCAGGCGGTTTCGTCAGTACCGGCCGAGAGTCCGCCACCAATGTCACGCAGCGACGCCGAGACGATCTGGATGTCCAGCAACGCAATGAACATGCCGATGCACATGCTGGCGAAGGCGAAGACCTTGGTCGCCGTCGCCATGTTCGCCGCATTGAACGGTTGCGCCGGGGCGGCGAGGGCGCGGCTCATGGCGCGCTGGCCACGGCTGGCGCTTCAGGCTCCTTGCGGGTGTCCACTTCGGCGGTCACCGACAGGCCGGGGCGCAGGTGGCCGAGCACGCCGTCAGCCGGATCGAGGTGAATGCGCACCGGCACCCGTTGCACGATCTTGGTGAAGTTGCCGGTGGCGTTTTCCGGCGGTAGCACGCTGAACTGAGCGCCGCTGGCCGGCGCGAGGCTGTCCAGGTGACCGTGGAATTCCTGACCCGAGAGCACGTCGGCATGAATCACGACTCGCTGGCCGGGCGTCATGCGTGCCAATTGGTCTTCCTTGAAATTGGCATCGACCCACAAGCCGCTGGAGGGCACGACCGACAGCAGTTGCGAACCGGCCTGGGCATAAGCGCCGAGCCGTGCCCGGCGATTGCCGATCACGCCGTCGACGGGTGCGCGCAGTTCGGTATAGCCCACGTTCAACTGCGCCAGATCACGTTCGGCCCTGGCCTGGATCAGCGCGGCGCGGGCCTGCTGTTTCTGGGTGGCGATCACGTTCAACTGCCGCTGAGCGGCCAGCAACTCAGCCTGGGCGCGATTGCTTTGGGCCTGGGCGGTCTTGAAGGTGGCGTTGGCCCTCTGCGCGCTTTCCACGGAAACGGCGCTGGTGCTGACCAGTTTTTTGTAGCGCGCGTCGTCATCCCGCGAACGGGCGGTTTCGGCGCCGGCGGCGTCGATGCCGGCGCGGGCCTGGCCGATGACGGCTTGCTGCAGTTGTTCGGTGGCGTCGAGGTTGGCGAGCAAGGCTTCCTCGGCCGCTACCGCGCCTTCGGCCTTGGCCAGGTTGGCGCGGTAATCGCGGGAGTCGAGACGAATCAGCACATCGCCGGCCTTGACCTTCTGGTTGTCGGTCACCAGCACTTCGTCGATGTAACCCGCCACTTTCGGCCCGATCACCGTCACATCGCCGCCAATGTAGGCATCGTCGGTTGCTTCGATGAAACGGCCGGCTGTCCACCAATGCGCGGCGTACACACCGGCCACTACCAGCGCCGCCACACCCAGCGTCGGCAGGAGCAGGCGCTTGAGCAGGGGAGGCCTGGGGGTGTTCACCGGGACAGCAAGGTCGGGTTCAACGGGGGGCATGCCGGTCATGGAGAATTACCTGTCGGAAGCGGCGTTTAATTACGCACGTAATATGACGTATGTAATATTTTGTGGCAAATGGTTTTTGCGGCCGGTCGTCAGGTGGTTTGTCCAGTGGAAATAAAGAAGGTTTTGTGTGCGCTGGAGGACCCTGTGGGTTTACTGGAATGAAAAAAGGCCGGTGATCTGCGCGATCACCGGCCTTTTTTGGACCTATTGCTTAGACGCGTTCGAAAATCGCCGCAATCCCTTGGCCGCCACCGATGCACATGGTCACCAGGGCGTAACGGCCGTTGATGCGGTGCAGTTCGTGGATGGCCTTGGTGGCGATGATGGCGCCGGTCGCGCCTACCGGGTGACCCAGGGCGATACCCGAACCGTTCGGGTTGACCTTGGCCGGATCGAGGTCCAGTTCCTGGCTGACCGCGCAGGCTTGTGCGGCGAAGGCGATGTTGGCTTCGATCACGTCCAGGTCCGCGACGGTCAGGCCGGCGCGCTTGAGTGCCAGGCGCGTGGCCGGGATCGGTCCCAGGCCCATCAGTTCAGGCTCGACGCCGGCGTGGGCGTAGCTGACCAGACGCGCCAGAGGGCGCAGGTTGTTAGCCTGGACCGCGTTGCCGGTGGCCATGACCAGCGCCGCCGCGCCGTCGTTCAAGCCCGAAGCGTTGCCGGCGGTGACCGAACCCTCTTTCTTGAACGCCGGCTTCATTGCGGCCAACTGTTCCAGCGACGTGGCGCGTGGGTGCTCGTCGACGCTGAACAGCTTGGTGCCCTTGCGATCCTGGATTTCCACGGTCGCGATCTGCTCGCTGAAATAACCGTTGGCAATCGCATGGGCGGCGCGTTTCTGGTCTTCCAGCGCCAGGGCATCCTGCATTTCGCGAGTGATGCCGTTGCGTTCGGCGATGTTCTCGGCGGTGATGCCCATGTGGATGTTGTGGAACGGGTCATGCAGGATGCCCAGCATGTAATCGATGGCCTGGACGTTGCCCATGCGCGCGCCCCAACGGGCCGAAGGCAGCAGGTACGGGCCGCGGCTCATGGATTCGGCGCCGGCACCGATGGCGATTTCGGCATCGCCCAGCAGCAGCGTCTGCGCCGCGCTGATGATCGCTTGCAGGCCGGAACCGCAGAGACGGTTGACGTTGTAGGCCGGGGTTTCTTTCGGGATCCCGGCGTTCATCGCGGCGACCCGGGAGATGTAGGCGTCACGGTTTTCGGTCGGGATCACGTTGCCCATGACCAGATGACCGACCAGCGCCGGGTCCACGGCGGCCCGTTGCAGGGCGGCCTTCACGGCGGTGGTGGCCAGGTCGGCCGGCGGCACGTCCTTGAGTGAACCGCCAAAGGTGCCGATGGCGGTACGGGCGGCGCTGACGACGTAGACTTCCGGAGTGTTCATGGCTGGTTTCCTTTCGGTGAATTCTTATCAGTACTGCGATTGAGCAGGGCGTTCAAGGCCGTTTTCGCTTCGTCGCTATTGAGGCGTTCGATGAACAGCAGGTTCTCTTCACGCAGGGTGGCTTGCAGTTCGGCCATGCCGGCCTGTTTCATCAGTTGTCGCGATTGCCGCAGGGCTTGCTGAGGCATTGCCAACAGTCGATGGGCCAGACGGGTGGCCGCCGCCAGGCATTGCGCCCCGTCGTCGAACACCTCGTTGGCCAGGCCCCATGCCACCGCTTCGCTGCCGTCCAGACTGTCGCCCAACAGCAACAGGCGTGCGGCGCGGGCCTGACCGAGCAGGCGCGGCAGCAGCAGGCTGGCACCGAACTCCGGGCACAAGCCCAGGTTGACGAACGGCATGCGCAGCTTGGCATTGCGGGTGACCAGCACCTGATCGCAATGCAGCAGCACGGTGGTGCCAATGCCGATGGCGGCTCCGCACACGGCCGCGATCAGCGGTTTTTGCAGATGGGTCACGGCGCGCATCAGGCGGAACGCCGGGCTGTCCAGGTGCGTGGGTGGCTGCTGCAGGAAATCCACCAGGTCATTGCCGCTGGAAAAACAGGTCGGGCCACCGGTCAGGATGACCACGCCGACCGAGTCGTCCTCGTCCGCGGCGAACAACAGGTCGGCCAGCCGCATGTACATGCCGTTGGTCAACGCGTTGAGCTTGTCGGGGCGGTCGATGGTCAGCGTCAGTACGCCATCGCGTTGTTCATGTTTGATCAGGTCGGTCATGGATGGCTCTTGCAGAGTCGGTTCGGCCGCCACTTTAAGCGTCAGGCAAACCCCGCAGCTATGACAAAACGGGTCAACCCACCTGATGCTTTTTGCCATGTGCCGTGACTTGCCCGGCAGTGCCAGTCGGTCCGCACACACCCATTCGGGGTATGGTGCCGCCTGGCGAATCGCCCAATAGTAGGTTCACCGCTCATCCAGAGCCGAACTCGCTTGATAAGGTGAATGTGCAATGCGCAAGACACTGAGGGTGATTTCCAGTCTGTTTGCTCTTCCGTTGATCATCAACGCCCAGGCCGCCGAAGTGGACGACAGCCATACGCTGCGGCTCTACAACTGGGCGGATTACATCGGTGAAAAAACCCTGTCGGACTTTGAAAAGTCCACCGGCATCAAAGTCATCTACGACACGTTCGATTCCTATGAAACCGTGCAGGCCAAGTTGCTCACCGGCCACTCCGGTTATGACCTGATCGTGCTCAACGCCTCCCTCGCACCGCCGCTGATCCAGGCCAAGGTTTTCCAGCCGCTGGATAAAAAGTTGCTGCCGGGCTGGAGCAATCTTGACCCGAAAGTCCTGCATGACCTGCAAGGGTTCGATCCGGGCACTGCCTACTCGGCGCCCTACACCTGGGGCAGCAACGGCGTCACGTACAACGTCGACAAGATCAAGGAGCGCATGCCGGACGCGCCGATCGGCTCGCTGGCGATGATCTTCGATCCGAAGATCGTTTCGCGCTTCGCCGACTGCGGCGTGACCCTGCTCGATGCCCCCACCGAAGTCATTCCCATGGCCTTGAAATACCTGGGACGCGACCCGAGAAGCGCGGCCCCGGCAGACCTGAAAGCCGCCCAAGACTTGCTGTTGTCGGTCAGGCCGTACATCCGCAAGTTCGACTCGGTCAATTACCTCACCAGTCTGCCCAATGGCGACGTGTGCATGGCCATGACCTGGTCCGGTGACTACGCGACGGCCATGGCCCGTGCCGAAGAAGCCAAGAAGCAGATCAACCTGGCGTACTTCATTCCCAGGGAAGGCTCGCTGATCTGGTTCGACAATATGTACATCCCGGCAGATGCACCCCACGTCGCCAACGCCCACAAGTTTCTGCAATACCTGATGCAGCCGCAGGTGATGGCGGACGTGAGCGACTTCATCAATTACGCCAACAGCAACGCGGCGGCCACGCCATTGCTCAATGCCAGCGTGCGAAACAATCCGGCGATTTATCCCGATGAAGATGTTCGTCAACGGTTGTTTCCGCAGAAAACCCAGGACGCGAAAGACATGCGAGCCATGACACGCGTCTGGAGCACCGTGAAAAGCGGGATTTGATCGTCCAATCGTTTCGTTTGAGGTTCTTGTATGGCTACCCCAACTAAAAAAGTGTTCTCGACCGTCGAAGCGGCTGAACTGGTCAAGGCCGACAAGGCCCATCACATGCATGGCTATCACGTCTTCGACGAGCATGCCGAGCAGGGCTCGCTGAACATCGTCGCCGGCGACGGCGCCTATATATATGACACCCAAGGCAACCGTTTTCTCGATGCCGTCGGCGGCATGTGGTGCACCAACATCGGTCTGGGCCGTGAAGAAATGGCCCTGGCCATTGCCGATCAAGTGCGGCAACTGGCGTATTCCAACCCGTTTTCCGACATGTCGAACAACGTGGCGATCGAGTTGTGCGAAAAACTCGCCAGCCTCGCCCCCGGTGACCTCGACCATGTGTTCCTCACCACGGGCGGTTCCACGGCGGTGGACACGGCGTACCGGCTGATCCAGTACTACCAGAACTGTCGCGGCAAGCCGGAAAAGAAACACATCATCGCGCGCTTCAACGCCTATCACGGCTCGACCACCTTGACCATGTCGATCGGCAACAAGGCCGCCGACCGGGTGCCGGAGTTCGATTACGCCAACCCGCTGATCCATCATGTGTCCAACCCCAACCCGTACCGCGCCCCGGACGGCATGGACGAAGCGCAGTTCCTCGAGTTCCTGGTCAAGGAGTTCGAAGACAAGATCCTGTCGATCGGCGTGGACAAGGTCGCCGGCTTTTTCGCCGAGCCGATCATGGGCTCGGGCGGGGTGATCATTCCGCCCAAGGGTTACCTCAAGCGCATGTGGGAGGTGTGCCAGCGCTACGACATCCTGTTCGTTGCCGACGAAGTGGTCACTTCGTTCGGGCGCCTGGGCAAGTTTTTCGCCTCCCTGGACGTGTTCGATGTGCAACCCGACATCATCACCACCGCCAAGGGCCTGACCTCCGCCTATCTGCCACTGGGCGCGTGCATCTTTTCCGACCGTATCTGGACAGTCATCGCCGAACCCGGCAAGGGTCGCTGCTTCACCCACGGCTTCACCTACAGCGGTCATCCGGTGTGCTGCACGGCGGCGCTGAAGAACATTGAAATCATCGAGCGGGAAAACCTGCTGGCCCATGTCGACGATGTCGGCGGCTATCTGGAACAGCGCCTGGCCACGCTCAAGGATTTGCCGTTGGTGGGGGATGTGCGTTGCCAGAAACTGATGGCCTGCGTGGAGTTCGTCGCCGACAAACGCACCAAGGCGTTGTTCGCCGACGAGATCAACATCGGCGAAAAAATCCATGTGCGGGCACAGGCCAGGGGCTTGCTGGTGCGGCCGATCATGCACCTCAATGTCATGTCGCCGCCGTTGATTCTCACCTATGACCAGGTCGACGAAATTGTCGAGATCCTGCGGGTGTGCATCCTCGAAGTGGCGGCCGAGCTGGAGCAGAGCGGCCAGTATTTCGGCCAATGAGTCTTTCAGTCAGGTTTTTACCAAGGGCTTGCACACCCGCTAGACTGCGGGGCATGAGCAAACCAAACGACGACACACTGATCGCAATGCCCTTCGGGGCGTTGCACAAATGGCATGGGGGCATGCGCGAGGCATTCGCCCATGTCGACGAGCCTGACGCCCTGCAATACCTGGCGTCCGCCTTGGCGCAGCTGGTGTCCATCGAGTCGATGATGATCAGCCTGGAGCGCAAGGATCGCGCGCCCCGGTTGCTGCACCAGCGCGGTATTGCCCAGGAGTACCAGGTCTCGATTCTCGACCGCTATTTTTCCGGGGGCTACCTGCTCGACCCGTTTTGCCTGGCGGTGGAGCATGGCCTGGCGCAAGGCTTCTATCACCTGGAGGAAATCGCCCCGGACAACTTCTTCGACAGTGACTACTACAAGTCCTATTACCTGAAGGCGGGTTGTTCGGAAGACAGTTACTACATCGTCGATACGGGCAACGACACCAAGATATCCGTCAGCCTCTTTCAGGGTTTCGGGGGTGAATGCCTGCGGGTCGATCAGCTGAACCTGCTGCGCGCCGTCGAACCGCTGGTGCGCGAATTTGTCAGCGAGTTCAGTCAGCGTGGCCTGCTGCGCAGTCACGAAATCCAGAGCAATAACGATCAAGGCCTGCGTGATGATCTCAAGCACCGGGTGCAGTCGGCATTCGAGCAATTCGGCTGCGACGTGCTGACCGAGCGTGAGCGGGAAGTGGCGCACATGGTGCTACGCGGCCACTCGGTGAAATCCACCGCCAGCCAGATGGGTATCTCCCCGGAAACCGTGCGCATGCACCGCAAGAATCTGTACCTGAAACTGGAAGTGGGGTCGCAGTCGGAGTTGTTCGCGTTGTTTATTGAGTGGTTGCGCAAGCACTGACTACAACGCAGAGCCAATGTAGGAGCGAGCTTGCTCGCGAAGAACCTGAGAGCACCGCGTTCATCCAGAAAGCGCGCGCCATTATTCACGTCCATCGCGAGCGAGCTCGCTCCTACAGGTGTTGCATCAGTCCTCGCGTTTTACGACCAAGGTGAGAATGTCATAGCTGGCCACCAGTTCACCCAACTGGTTGGTGACTTCCACGTCCCACGCCACCACCCCTTGCGGGACGCCTTGCGGGCTCTTTTTGCCCTGGTCGATTTTGCGTTTGCAGGTCAGGCGTGCCTGGATGGTGTCGCCGATGCCCACCGGGTTGATGAAGCGCAAGGTGTCCAGGCCGTAGTTGGCCAGTACCGGGCCGACGCCTGGGGATACGAACAGACCGGCGGCGGCCGACAGCACGAAATAACCGTGGGCGATGCGCTTGCCGAACTGCGATTCCTTGGCGGCGATGTCGTCGAAGTGCATGTAGAAGTGATCCCCCGACAGGCAGCCGAAGTTCACCAGATCTGCTTCGGTGACGGTACGGCGGTGAGTCAGCAGCGACTCGCCGATCTGCAGGTCCTGGAAGTAGCGGCGGAACGGGTGTACGTCGGTTTCGATCACGTTGGCGCCACGCACGTATTCACCGGTCACCGCCGCGAGCATGGTGGGCGAACCTTGTACCGCCGCGCGTTGCAGGTAGTGCTTTACCGCACGCAGGCCGCCCAGTTCTTCACCGCCACCGGCACGACCGGGGCCGCCATGCTTGAGTTGCGGCAGCGGCGAGCCGTGACCGGTGGATTCACCTGCGCAGTGGCGATCCAGCACCAGCAAGCGTCCGTGCAATGCAGCGGCCACCGGAATCGCCTTGGCGGCAATCTGCGGATCCTTGGTTACCAGGCTGGCCACCAGGCTGCCTTTGCCGCGTGCGGCCAGGGCCAGGGCTTCGTCGAGATCGTCATAGGCCATCAAGGTGCTGACTGGACCAAAGGCTTCGATATCGTGGGCGCCGCCTTCGGCGTGCGGGTCGCGAGCCTGCAACAGGGTCGGGGCGAAGAACGCACCTTGACTCACGTTCTCGCCGCGCGGTTCGAAGCCATCGCGGGCGCCGAACAGCATGTCGCTGCTCTGCAACAGCGCTTCCAGGCGCTCGGCCACGTCTTTCTGTTGATCGTGGGACGCCAGCGCACCCATGCGCACACCTTCCACCGACGGGTCGCCGACCACCACTTTGGCCAGGCGATCGCGCAGGCGGGTGGCCACGGCATCGATGTGTTTGGCCGGGACGATGGCACGGCGAATGGCGGTGCATTTCTGCCCGGCCTTGGTGGTCATTTCCCGGGCGACTTCCTTGATGAACAGCTCGAACTCTTCGTCGTCCGGGGTGACATCCGGGGCCAGGATCGCGCAGTTCAGCGAGTCGGCTTCGGCGGTGAACGGCACCGAGTTGCGAATCAGGTTCGGGTTGACCCGTAGCTTGGCCGCGGTGTCGGCGGAACCGGTGAAGGTCACCACGTCCTGGCCTTGCAGGCGGTCGAGCAGATCGCCGGTACCGCCGATGATCAGTTGCAGGCTACCCGCTGGCAGCAAGCCGGATTCGTCCATCAGACGCACCACGGCTTCGGTCAGGTAGCTGGTGGCGCTGGCCGGTTTGACGATGCATGGCATGCCGGCGAGGAAGCTCGGGGCGAATTTTTCCAGCATGCCCCAGATCGGGAAGTTGAAGGCGTTGATGTGCACCGCCACGCCGCCCCGAGGCACGAGGATGTGGGTGCCGGCGAAGGTGCCCATTTTGCTCAGCTGCAGGGCCGGGCCTTCATGGACGACGTTGCCCGACGGCAGTTCCCGCGAACCGAGGCCGGCGTAGGTGAAGAGCGTGCTGTTGCCGCCTTCGATGTCGATCCAGCTGTCGGCGCGGGTGGCGCCGCTGTGGTGGGAGATCGCGTAGAGCTGTTCCTTGCGTTCGGCCAGGTACAGGGCCAGGGCCTTGAGGCGCTGGGCACGCTGCTGGAAGTCCAGCGCCATCAGGCCGCTGACACCCTGGCGACGGCCATGTTCGATGGCTTCGGCGAAGTCCGGGCGCTCTTCGTGGGTACGGGCGATTTCATGGCCGTCGATAGCGCTGCGCAGCACCTGGGCGCCGTGTTGGCCGATCCAGCGGCCGGCGATGAAACTTTGCAGGGTGGGGGCGTGCAGTGCAGGTGAAGAGGACATCACGATTGCTCCAGATTATGAAAGGTGTTGGCGCGGCCGCAACCGCGCTTTTCAGGGATTACCAAAGCGCCAGGGTGTAACCGACAATCAGCCGGTTCTCATCGATGGCGGTTTTCAAGCCATTGCCGGAACGGAAGGTCACGTTGCGCCAGCGCAGGCTGACGTCCTTGAACACGCCGCTCTGAATGACGTAACTGATGTCGGTGTCGCGCTCCCGCTCGCGACCGTTGTCGACGCTGCCGGCCTTGACGTGGCGACCGTCGGTGTAGCGCGTCATGAAGGTCAGGCCGGGGATGCCTTGCGCCGCGAAGTCATAGTCGTAACGCAGCTGCCAGGAGTCCTCGTCCGCGCGGGTGTAGGTGTTGTAGGTCACCAGGTTGACCACGTACGGGTCGCCGCCGTTGAGGAACGGAAAGGCGCTGTCGCCAGACAACTGCTGGTACGTGGCACTGACCTTGTGGGCACCGTGGGACACGGTGAACATGCTGTTGAAATTGCGATTGTCGATACGCCCGGCCCGCTCGGCGCCGTCACCCCGGCTGTCGAAATAGCGCAGGTCGCTGCGCAGGTTGAAGCCGTTGCCCAGCGGTTGGGTGTGCACCAGCCCGACGAACTGCTGGCGATAAATCTGATCGAGCTTGCCGTAGTAGTAGCTCAGGTTCAGTTGCGGGCTGAAGGCGTAGCTGCCGCCGGCAAAGTCGAAGTGATCACTGGTGGCGGTGCCGTAGCCGATGTCATCGTTGCTGGAGGAATCCCGCAGATTGGTCTTGGTCAGGCGTCCGGTGTTCACTGTCAGGCCACTGATTTCCTGGCTGGTGAGCAGGCCGCCCTCGAAGGTCGACGCCAGCAGGCGGGTGTCGTTGTAGGTCGCCACCGGCAACAAGGGTTGCAGGGTGCCGAGCTTCAGCACACTTTTGGAAACTCGCAGCTTTCCGGTCAGCCCCAGTTGGCTGTACTCGTCCGCCGGTTCGTGGCTGTTCGGGCCGTAGGGCAGCAACCCGGTACCCCGGCGATCCGGGCTGGAATCGAGTTTCAGCCCCAACTCCCCCAACGCGTCGAGACCGAAGCCGAATGTGCCTTCGGTGAACCCGGACTCGATGCGCGCGGTGAACCCCTGGGCCCATTCTTCAGCCTTGGATTGTGGTGCGTTGTCCTGACGGAAATCGCGATTGATGTAGTGGTTGCGCATTTCAATGCGGGCCTTGCTATCGTCGATGAAGTCGGCCATGGCGCTGGTGGCGACCATGGGCAGACTCAATGCGGCGGCCAGCGAAAACAGTGATTCGTAGGAGGCGGTACGCGCGGGCTTCATTATTTTTGTTCCCTGCCATCAGATCGATTGTCGTTTAGTGATTGCTGGCGCCGGAGGCACCGATTCCGGTCATTGAACGGATGAACTGCGCCAAGTAACGGCCGCGTTCAAGGGCGGCACGGGGCGAGGTGTCGGTGACCGAAAACACCCAGGCACTGAAGAAGGCCAGGCTCATGGAAAACAGCGCCGGGTTGGAGTAAGGGAACAGGGCCTTGTCGTGATGCAGCACGTTGACCCATACCGCCGGGCTCAGGATCAGCAGGACAATCGCCGAGACCAGCCCCGCCAGACTGCCGGTCACTGCGCCACGGGTGGTCAGGCCTTTCCAGTACATCGAGAGGAACAGCACCGGGAAGTTCACCGACGCGGCGATGGCCAGGACCAGCCCGGACAGGAACGCAATGTTCTGCGACTCGAACAACAGACCGAGGATGATTGCCAGAACGCCGATGCACAGCGTGGCAATGCGCGACACGCGAATTTCCTGCTGCTCGGTGGCCTGACCCTTGCGCATCACGCAGGCATACAAATCGTGGGACACCGCCGATGCGCCGGACAATGCCAGCCCCGCGACCACCGCCAGAATGGTGGCGAAGGCCACGGCCGAGATGAAGCCGAGGAACAGGTTGCCGCCCACGGCTTGCGCCAGGTGTACGGCGATCATGTTGCCGCCGCCGATGATCGCGCCGCTGGCGTCACGGAACGCCGGGTCGGTGCCGACCATGACGATCGCGCCGAAGCCGACGATGATCAGCAGCAAGTAGAAATAGCCGATGAAACCGGTGGCGTAGAACACGCTTTTACGCGCTTCCTTGGCATCGCTGACGGTGAAGAAGCGCATCAGGATATGCGGCAGGCCGGCGGTGCCGAACATCATGCCCAGCCCCAGCGAGATCGCATCGATCGGGTTCGACAGCAGCCCGCCGGGCGCCATGATGGCGTTGCCCTTGGCATGCACGGCGGTGGCGCCGGCGAACATCGCTTCGGTGCTGAAACCAAAATGCTTGAGCACCATGAACGCCATGAACGTGGTGCCGAACAGCAGCATCACGGCTTTGATGATTTGTACCCAAGTGGTGGCGAGCATGCCGCCGAAGGTCACGTAGAACACCATCAGCACGCCGACCAGCATGACCGCGTAGAGGTAATCGATGCCGAACAGCAATTCGATCAGTTTGCCGGCGCCGACCATTTGTGCCACCAGGTACATCAACGCCACCGTGAGGGTGCCGAACGCCGAAGTAAGGCGCACCGGGGTTTGTTCCAGGCGATAGGAAACCACGTCGGCAAAGGTGTATTTGCCGAGGTTGCGCAGGCGCTCGGCGATCAAAAACAGAATGATCGGCCAGCCCGCCAATACGCCCAGGGCGTACAGCAAACCGTCATAACCATTGAGGAACATCATCGCGGAGATGCCGAGGAAGGACGCCGCCGAGATCATGTCGCCGGCAATCGCCAGACCGTTCTGAAAGCCGGTCATGCCACCGCCGGCGGTGTAGAAATCGCTGGCGGAGCGAGTACGCCGTGCCGCCCAGCGCGTCACGCCGAAGGTGAACAGCACGAACACCAGGAACATGCCGATGGCGTTCCAGTTCATTGGCCGGGACGCGCCGTCGGCGGCCACGGCAAAATCAGTGACCACCGCCAGCGGCAGCAGGAACATCGCGAGAAGACGGCTCATCGGGCGCACTCCTGCTTGAGTTTTTCATTCAGCGGATCGATCACGTGGTTGGCGCGATAGACATAGAAACCGGTCAGTGCAAAGGCCAGCACCACGATCACTACACCCACCAGCATGCCCACGCTGGTCACGCCGCCGTTGAGGGATTGGCCGAGGGTAGAAGGGGAGAAAGCCACCAGCAGCACAAAGCCGTAATAGATCACCAGCATGGCCAGGCTCAGTGACCAGTACAGTTTCTGTTTGCGACGAACCAGCTGGATGAAATCCGGGTGCTGGCCGATGAGTTCTATTTCCTGGGGGGTCATGACGCGAGCTCCTTTGTTGTTTTTGTTTTGGGTGTAACGGTGTATTCGGGTTGATCACTGAACAACTGTGGGAGCGAGCCTGCTCGCGATGGCCGTGAACGATGACGCGTGGAGTCTGGATACACGCGTTGCTCTCAGGTTCTTCGCGAGCAGGCTCGCTCCTACAGGGGGGCGGTTGGGGGGTTAGAGCTGATCGAAATCCAGCACCACCTTGTCGCTCACCGGAAACGCCTGGCACGACAGCACATAGCCGGCGGCCACTTCGTAGTCTTCCAGGGCGTGGTTGCTGTCCATTTCCACTTCGCCCTCGATGACCTTGCATTTGCAGGTCGAGCACACGCCGGCCTTGCACGAGTAAGGCAGTTCGGCGCCTTGGGCGTTGCCGGCGTCGAGGATGCTCTGGCTGTTGCGTGGCAGGTCGAAGGCCAGGGCGCGGCCGTCGCTGATCACGGTGATCTGGCTGACGGCGGCGTCGACCTGGCGCGCGGCTTCGCGGGCCTGACGTTTTTGCTGGCTGCCAGCGGCGGCGAACAGTTCGAAGTGGATGCGTTCAGGCGCCATGCCCTTGGTCTTGAGGTTGTCGCGTACGGTCTCGGTCATTTCCTGCGGGCCGCAGATGAAGGCGGCGTCGAGGGCTTTGACATCGATCCAGCGGCTGAACAATTGCTCGCATTTCTCGGCGTTGATCCGGCCGTTGTACAGGTCGACATCCTGCTGCTCGCGGCTGAACACGAAGATCAGGTTCAACCGTTGCAGGTAACGGTTCTTCAAATCTTCAAGCTGTTCGCGGAACAAGGCGCCGGAGCTTGAACGGTTGCCGTACAGCAGGGTGACGCGGCTGTGCGGCTCGGTTTCCAGGGTGGTCTTGATGATCGACAGGATCGGCGTGATGCCGCTGCCCGCCGCGACCGCCAGGTAGTGGCCGTGGCGCGCCGGATCGAGTTCGACGCAGAAATGCCCGGCAGGCGGCATCACTTCCAGACTGTGCCCGGCCTTCAACTGTTCGTTGGCAAAGGCGGAAAAGCGCCCGCCAGCCACGCGCTTGATGGCGACACGCAGTTCACCGTCGTTGACCCCGGTGCAGATCGAGTACGAGCGACGCACTTCTTCGCCGTCCAGATGGGTGCGCATCACCAGGTGCTGGCCCTGGGTGAAGTGAAAACTGTCCTGCAGGTGTTGCGGAATCTCGAAGGCGATGGACACCGCGTCACGGGTCTCGGTGCGCACGTCCTTGATGGTCAGGCTGTGAAATTTACTCATTGTTGTTCTCCAGCTGGGACGGCCGATTGCCGCTCAGATGCACTTGAAATAGTCGAACGGTTCCCGGCAATCGACGCAGCGATACAGCGCCTTGCACGCGGTGGAACCGAACTCGCTGAGCACTTCGGTGTGGGCGCTGCCGCATTGCGGACAGAGGATCACCGGGCTTTCACCGAGCAGGCTGCGCTTGCTGGTACTGCCTTCGGGCGGGGCGATGCCATAGGCGCGCAGGCGTTCGCGGCCGCTGTCAGTGATCCAGTCGGTGGTCCAGGCCGGGGTCAACCGGCGCTCGAGTTGCGGCGCCTGGAAACCGGCCTGTTCCAGCGCCTGGCGAATATCACCTTCGATCACTTCGGTGGCCGGGCATCCGGAGTAGGTCGGCGTGACCACCACGTGCAGATGCCCGGCCTGCCAATCGAGATCGCGGACGATGCCCAGGTCGACCACGCTGACCACCGGCACTTCCGGGTCCAAGACCTCGGCGAGGATCGCCCACGCAGCAGCCAGGTCGGTCGGTTGTGCCGGCCGGGCGCCGAGGTCACTGGCGATCAGCTCACCAGGTTGCATCGGGGTACGCTCGTGGCAGGAATTGCATCTCGGCCAGCAGGATGCCCAAGTGTTCGGTGTGCAGGCCCTTGCGTGCATTGAGGTAGAAATAGCTGGGCGCGGCAGGCACGGGCAGGGTGGCGCTGGCGAAGATTTCGTTGACCTTGGCTTGCCAGGCGGCGGCGACTTGCGCGGTGTCCGGGGTGATGCCGGCCGCGTGCAGGCGTTGTTCGCTGTCGTCGGCGCTGGTCAGTTCGACGGTGAAACGCCAGACCTCGGGGATCGCTGCCAGCATGCGTTTGTGGCTTTCCTCGGTACCGTCACCCAGGCGTTCGACCCACTCGCCGGAGCGGCGCAGATGATAGGTGACTTCCTTCACGGCTTTGGCGGCGATCCCGGCGATGCGTTCATCGCTGGACTGGCTCAGGCCGCTCAGCACTTGCAGGTGCCAGGCGTCATACAGGAACTGCTTGAGGATCGTCACCGCGTAATCGCCGTTGGGTTGCTCCACCAGCAGCAGGTTGCGGTAGGCGCGCTCGTCGCGACGGAACGCCAGGTCGTCGGCGTCGCGACCGTCGTTGAGCAATTCGGCGGCATAGTCCAGCCAGTTGCGCGCCTGGCCCACCAGGTCGAGGCCGACGTTCATTAGCGCAAGCTCTTCTTCCAGGGCCGGGGCCTTGCCACACCATTGGCACAGACGCTGGCCCTGGATCAGGGCGCTGTCGCCGAGGCGCAGCAGGTATTCGATCAGATCGGTCTTGTTATTCATGGTCGACCTCACATGTGCCCGACTTCGGCCGGCAGCTCGTAGAAGCTGGCGTGGCGGTAAACCTTGTCGTCCGACGGATCGAACAGCGGGTCTTTTTCATCCGGGGAGGAGGCGGTGATCAGCGCCGATGGCACGACCCACAGGCTGACGCCTTCGCTGCGACGGGTGTAGAGCTCGCGCGCGTTCTCGATGGCCATGGTGGTGTCGGCGGCATGCACGCTGCCGACGTGCTTGTGGTTGAGGCCGTGCTTGCTGCGCACGAAGACTTCAAAGAGGGTCCACTCGGACATTTCAATTACTCCACATCAGGTGGCCGAATCAGGCGGCGTTCTTGTTTTGTTTTTTGCGGGCGTGGGCGACGGCGGCTTCACGAACCCAGGCACCGTCTTCAATCGCCTTGCGGCGGGTGGCGACGCGTTCCTGGTTGCACGGGCCGTTGCCCTTGAGCACTTCGTAGAATTCGCTCCACTGGATCTCGCCGAAATCGTAGTGGCCGCGCTCGGCGTTCCACTTCAGGTCCGGATCGGGGCAGGTGCAGCCCAGCAGCTCGAGTTGCGGGATGGTCTGGTCGATGAAGCGCTGGCGCAGTTCGTCGTTGCTCTGGCGCTTGATTTTCCAGGCCATGGACTGGGCGCTGTTGGGCGAGTGTTCGTCGCTTGGACCGAACATCATCAGCGACGGCCACCACAGGCGGTTGATCGCATCCTGGACCATGTCTTTTTGTGCCTGATTGCCGTGACGCATCATGGTCAGGAGGATTTCGTAGCCCTGGCGCTGGTGGAAGCTCTCTTCCTTGCAGATACGCACCATGGCCCGGGAGTAGGGGCCGTAGGAGGTGCGCTGCAAAACCACCTGGTTAACGATCGCCGCGCCATCCACCAGCCAGCCCACTGCGCCCATGTCGGCCCAGTTCAGCGTCGGGTAGTTGAAGATGCTCGAATACTTGGCCTTGCCGCTGTGCAGCTTGGCGATTTCCTCATCGCGGTCGGCGCCCAGGGTTTCCATGGCGCTGTACAGATACAGGCCGTGACCGGCTTCGTCCTGAATCTTGGCCATCAATTGCAGTTTGCGTTTGAGCGTCGGCGCGCGGGTGACCCAGTTGCCTTCGGGCAGCATGCCGACGATTTCGGAGTGGGCGTGCTGGGAAATCTGCCGGATCAGGGTTTGCCGGTAGGCATCTGGCATCCAGTTCTTGGCTTCGATCTTGATTTCTGAATCGATTTTTTCCTGAAAGGCGCGTTCCTGATCGGACATTTCCGACAGGTCTTTGATGCGCTTTACGCCTGTTTCTACGAGCTGTGCGTACATTGGGGGTCTCCCGCCGTGAATCTGTTCGAGGGCATGGAGAACTTTATAAGCGATACAGAAATTAATATCAAACTGAAAATGACGTGTCGTATTTGTTTTTTGTATCGCTTTGGTGGAGGGAAGCTTGGTTTTGGGGGTATATCCATTTCTTCGGTAACGGCGGCTGGCGGTTTCGCCGTTCAGGCGAACCATTTGGAAGAACGTAATGCGCCCCCTGTAGGAGCGAGCCTGCTCGCGATGGTGGATAACGATGACGCGGGCTATCTGAATGCCCGCGTTGTCCCGGCGTTTTTCGCGAGCAGGCTCGCTCCTACAGAGACAACGCAAACCCTGTAGGAGCGAGCCCGCTCGCGATGGTGGGTAACGATGACGCGGGCTGTCTGAATGCCCGCGTTGTCCCGGCGTTTTTCGCGAGCAGGCTCGCTCCTACAGAGACAACGCAAACCCTGTGTGCGAGCCCGCTCGCGATGGTGGGTAACGATGACGCGGGCTGTCTGAATGCCCGCGTTGCCCCGGCGTTTTTCGCGAGCAGGCTCGCTCCTACAGAGACAACGCAAACCCTGTGGGAGCGAGCCCGCTCGCGATGGTGGGTAACGATGACGTGGGTTGTCTGAATGCCCGCGTTGTCCTGACGTTTTTCGCGAGCAGGCTCGCTCCTACGGAGACAATGCAAACCCTGTAGGAGCGAGCCCGCTCGCGATGGTGGGTAACGATGACGCGGGCTGTCTGAATGCCCGCGTTGTCCTGACGTTTTTCGCGAGCAGGCTCGCTCCCACAGAGACAACGCAAACCCTGTGGGAGCGAGCCCGCTCGCGATGGTGGGTAACGATGACGCGGGCTGTCTGAATGCCCGCGTTGTCCCGGCGTTTTTCGCGAGCAGGCTCGCTCCTACGGAGACAATGCAAACCCTGTAGGAGCGAGCCTCTCGCGATGGTGGGTAACGATGACGCGGGCTGTCTGAATGCCCGCGTTGTCCCGGCGTTTTTCGCGAGCAGGCTCGCTCCTACAGAGACAACGCAAACCCTGTGGGAGCGAGCCCGCTCGCGATGGTGGATAAAGATGACGCGGGCTGTCTGAATGCCCGCGTTGTCATGACGTTTTTCGCGAGCAGGCTCGCTCCTACGGAAAAGCTGATGGACGTACACCAAAAAAAACCCAAAAAAAAGCCCCGCAAAAGCGGGGCCATAAGGGGTGCAGCAGTCATGCTTTCGGGCGCTTGTCCATCACGTGGCAAGCCTTGCCCTCTGAACGTTTGATCGAGTGGAAAGGCTGCAAAACAATCCGCGAACTGATCCCGATATAGGTCTTGATGTGCTTGCTCAGCTCCCCGCAAACAGCCTTCTGCTGTTCATCGCTCAAGTGCTGATGTTCGGCCTTCAACTCGACATGGACATCGACGCTGTCCAGGTTGCCATTGCGATACAGATGGATCTCATAGCACTCGGCAAGCTGTTTGACTTTCAGCACCTGCTCTTCGATCTGCGTCGGGAACACGTTGACCCCACGGATGATCAGCATGTCATCGCTGCGTCCGGTGATTTTGTCGATGCGTCGCATCGGCCTTGCGGTGCCCGGCAGCAGGCGCGTCAGGTCGCGGGTGCGGTAGCGGATCATCGGCAGGGCTTCTTTGCTCAGGGAGGTGAACACCAGTTCGCCCATTTGACCGTCCGGCAGCACCTCGCCGGTAACCGGGTCGATGATTTCCGGGTAGAAGTGGTCTTCCCAGATGGTCGGGCCGTCCTTGGACTCGGCGCATTCCATGGCGACACCCGGGCCCATGATTTCCGAGAGGCCGTAGATGTCCAGGGCGGTGATGCCCAGGCGTGTTTCGATGGCGCTGCGCAGTTCGGCGGTCCATGGCTCGGCGCCGAAGATGCCCAGGCGCAGGGCCAGTTTGTGCGGGTCGATGCCCTGGCGCTCGATTTCATCGGCGATGTTGAGCATGTAGGACGGCGTGACCATGATGATGTCCGGCTGGAAATCCTTGATCAGTTGCACTTGTTTCTCGGTCTGGCCGCCGGACATCGGGATCACCGTGCAACCCAGGCGTTCGGCACCGTAATGCGCGCCGAGGCCGCCGGTGAACAGGCCGTAGCCATAGGAAATATGCACCTTGTCGCCACGACGTCCGCCAGCGGCGCGAATCGAGCGGGCGACCACGTTGGCCCAGGTGTCGATGTCGTTCTGGGTGTAGCCGACGACGGTCGGTTTGCCGGTGGTGCCGCTGGAGGCGTGCAGGCGAACGATGTCATGCATTGGCACGGCGAACATGCCGTACGGGTAGTTGTCACGCAGGTCGGACTTGGTGGTGAACGGGAATTTCGCCAGGTCTTCGAGAGACTGGATGTCGTCCGGGTGCACGCCCAGGGCATCGAAACGCTGGCGGTACAGCGGCACGTTCTCGTAGGCGTGCTTGAGGCTCCAGCGCAGGCGATCCAGCTGATGTTGACGCAACTCGTCGATGCTGGCGGTTTCCAGCGGGTCCAGCACAGGATCAAGCACGGATTGGGCAATTGGCATGTTCATGACTTCACTCGAATTGTTTTTGTGTTCCAGCCCCTTTGCACAGGGGCTTTGAGTGCATGACCCAAGGATACCTCTCGGCTCCCCGGGAATCGCGGTTCTTTAACGGGAGAGTCGCTCGATGATCAGCGCGATCCCCTGGCCGACGCCGATGCACATGGTGCACAGGGCATAGCGGCCACTCCGTTCCTCAAGCTCATGCAGGGCCGTGGTCACCAGGCGCGCGCCGCTCATGCCCAGTGGATGGCCGAGGGCAATCGCGCCACCGTTGGGGTTGACCCGTGGATCGGTGTCGCTCAAGCCCAGTTCGCGCAGCACCGCCAGGCCTTGTGCGGCAAAGGCTTCGTTGAGTTCGATGACGTCCATGTCCGCCAGGCTCAGGTTGGCCAGTTCCAGCACCTTGCGCGTCGCCGGCACCGGACCGATGCCCATGATGCGTGGCTCGACCCCGGCAGTGGCCATCGCCACCACCCGGCCGCGAGCGGTCAGCCCGTGACGCTTGGCGACTTCCGGGCTGGCCAGTAACAGCGCGCAGGCACCGTCGTTGACCCCGGAAGCGTTGCCGGCGGTGATGCTGCCGCCTTCGCGGAACGGCGTGCCGAGTTTGGCCAACTGCTCAAGGGTAGTGTCGCCGCGCGGGTGTTCATCCTGCTCGACCACTTTGGCCGGGCCTTTGCGCTGGGGGATTTCTACCGCGACGATTTCCCTGGCCAGACGCCCGTTGGCCTGGGCGGCAGCGGCCCGTTGCTGGCTGCGCAGGGCGAAGGCGTCCTGGTCGGCGCGGGAGATGTTGAACTGTTCGGCCACGTTCTCCGCGGTTTCCGGCATGGAGTCGATGCCGAAGGCCTTTTTCATCAGCGGATTGACGAAGCGCCAGCCGATGGTGGTATCGAAAATCTCCGCCTGGCGGGAAAACGCCTGCTCGGCCTTGCCCATCACCAGCGGTGCGCGGGACATCGATTCGACGCCGCCGACCAGCATCAACCCGGCCTCGCCACTGCGAATGGCGCGCGCCGCCGTGCCGACCGCATCCAGCCCGGAACCGCACAGGCGATTGAGGGTGGTGCCGGGCACGCCGACCGGCAACCCGGCCAACAGCGCCGACATGCGCGCGACGTTGCGATTGTCTTCGCCGGCCTGGTTGGCGCAGCCGTAGATCACGTCATCGACACTGCTCCAGTCCACTTGCGGGTGACGCCGCAGTAGTTCGCGCAGCGGCACCGCGCCGAGGTCGTCGGCGCGCACGCTGCTCAAGACTCCGGCGTAGCGACCGATCGGGGTCCGTACCGCATCGATGATCAGGGCGTCATTCATTCGGGTTCTCCTGCGTCAGCACCGGGCCGCGCACTTTGTAGGATTTGCCATGGAACAGGGCGATCAACTGGCCCTGTTGGTTTTCAATGCGTACGTCGTAGTTGCCGGTGCGACCCGAGCGGCTCTGCTCGGTGCAATCGGCGTTCAACGTGTCGCCCAGGCGCGCCGGGGCGATGTAGTCGATGCTGCAACCGATGGCCACGGTGGCTTCGTTGTAGCTGTTGCAGGCAAAGGCGAACGCCGAGTCGGCGAGGGCGAACAGGTAGCCGCCGTGGCAGGTGCCGTGGCCCTGGAGCATGTCGGCGCGCACGGTCATGCCCACCCGGGCGCAGCCGGGGCCGGCGGACAGCAGGCGCATGCCCATGGCCTGGCTGGCGCTGTCACGCAGGAACAGGGCCTGGGCGCAATCGCTGGCCAGGGTCATGGCTTCATGATTAGTCATGGAGGTTTCTCCCTTCGGCGACCCGACGGCGCAACAGCAGCGATGGGCGATAGCGTTCTTCGCCGTAGGCGGCTTGCAGGTTGTCGAGCACGGTAACGATGTGTGCCAGGCCAATGGCATCGGCCCAGGCCAGCGGCCCTTGCGGGTAATTGACCCCGGCACGCATGGCCAGATCGATGTCGGCCGCCGAGGCCACGCCTTGCAGCAGCGCATCCGCCGCCTCGTTGGCCAGCATCGCCACCGTGCGCAGGACCGCCAGTGCCGGGCTGTCGCTGAGCAGGCTGACCTTGAAACCGGCCCGTTGCAGCAGGGCGACGCCTTGTTCGAGGGCCAGTGGATCGATGCCCGCCGCGCAGCTGATGGCGATGCGTTGGGCCTTGCTGTAATCGAGGACCAGATCCAGCAGGATCAGGTTGCGCAGTCCGTCTTCCCGGGCGCGCTGACAGGCCATGCGCCCGTCGCTCAAGGCCAGCACCGCGTCACCGACCCGCAGCAGGCCCAGGCCATCACGCTGGATGATCTCGACGCCTTGTTCGCGCAAACGCGCCAGCAAACCTTGGGCAATGCCGAGGTCGCCTTCAGCAGCGCAAACCTCGACCGTTTCTTCGCTGCTGATTTGAGCGGCTTGCGCACGTTCGGCGCCTTGGGCGTAGCTGTAGAAACCCTGGCCGCTTTTGCGTCCCAGGCGTCCGCCGTCCACCAGCTCCTTCTGGATCAGTGAAGGCAGGAAACGGGTGTCCTGGTAATAGGCATCGAACACCGAGCAGGTCACGGCATAGTTGACGTCGTGGCCGATCAGGTCAGTCAGTTCGAACGCACCCATGGCAAAACCGCCGGCCTCGCGCATCAGCGCATCCAGGGTCGGGCAATCGGCGGCGCCTTCCTGCAACAGGCGCAGGCTCTCGGCGTAGAACGGCCGGGCCACGCGGTTGACGATGAAGCCCGGCGTGGAACGGGTGTGCACCGGTTTTTTGCCCCAGGCTTTGGCTGTCTCGTACAGGCACTCGGCCAGGGTTGGATCGCTGGCCAGGCCGGAAACGATTTCCACCAGCGCCATGACCGGCGCCGGGTTGAAGAAGTGCAGGCCGAGCAGGCGATTTGGGTGATCAAGTTGCGCGGCGATGCTGGTGATCGACAGCGACGACGTGTTGCTGGCCAGGATGCAGTTTTCGGCGCAGATGCCTTCCAGCTGCCGGAACAGCGCGCGTTTGACCTCAAGGTTCTCGACGATGGCCTCGATGATCAGCTCGCAATCGGCCAGCGCTTCAATGGCTTCTACTGCGTGCAGACGGGCAATCGTGGCGCTGCGGGATTCGGCCGAGAGTTTGCCGTTCTCGACCCGTTTGCCCAGTTGCCGGTCGATGCCTTCGATGGCCTGGGCTGCGGCGCCGGGGCGGTTGTCCAGCAGCAACACCGGGTGACCGGCCTGCGCCGCGACCTGTGCAATCCCGGCGCCCATGGCGCCGGCACCGATCACCGCGATGCGTGCGTTGACGTTCAGTGCGGTCATGGCTCAGCGTCCCTTGAAGCTTGGGGTGCGTTTTTCCATGAAGGCACTCACGCCTTCGCGATAGTCCTCGCTGCGTCCGGCCAGGCGTTGCAGATCGCGCTCCAGTTCGAGCTGTTCGTCGAAGCTGTTGCTCAGGCTGGCGTTGAGGCTGCGCTTGATCAGGGCCAGACCGTAGGTCGGTTGCGTGGCCAGGTGTTGCGCGAGCTTCAGCGCTTCGTCGCGCAATTCAGCGTCTTCCACGCAGCGGTAGATCAGCCCCCACTGCTCGGCCTGTTCGGCGGTCAGGCGATTGCCGAGCAGGGCGAGGGCCTTGGCGCGGGCCATGCCGACCAGGCGTGGCAGGGTCCAGGTGCCGCCAGAGTCAGGGATCAGGCCGATCTTGCAGAACGCCTGGATGAAACTGGCCGAGCGTGCCGCCAGTACCAGGTCGCAGGCCAGCGGAATGTTGGCGCCGGCGCCGGCCGCCACGCCATTGACCGCGCAGATCACCGGCATCGGCAGGTCGCGCAGTTGGCGGATCAGCGGGTTGTAGAACTTCTCGATGGATTCGCCCAGGTCCGGCACGGCGCTGCCCGGTGCGACATTGCGGTCGCTGAGGTCTTGTCCGGCACAGAAGCCACGACCTTCGCCGGTCAGCAGCAGCACGCGCACGTCCGGGTTCTGCCGGACTTGCTTGAGCGCTTCCTTCACTTCGCCGTGCATCTGCGTGTTGAAGCTGTTGAGCTGGTCCGGGCGATTGAGGCTGAGCAGGGCAACGCCGGCCTCGATGGAAAACAGAATGTGTTCGAAGTTCATGGTCTTGGCGCTCTCTGAGAGATCGTTCTTTTTTAAAAGGGGCGGGGTGATCACTGGCCGGTGAAGGTCGGCGTGCGTTTTTCCTGGAAGGCGGCAATGCCTTCCTCGCGGTCGCGGGTGCCGGCCAGCACGGTGAAGGCATGGCGCTCGAAGCGCAGGCCGGTGGCCAGGTCGGTGTCCATGGCCTTGAGCAGCGCTTCCTTGGCCAGGCGCACCGCCAGCGGGGCTTTGCCGGCAATGCTGCGGGCGATTTGCAGGGCGCGCTCAACGGTGAGTTCCGGTTGCGTCACTTCGCTGACCAGCCCGGCGCGCTGGGCCTGGCGCGCATCGATCGGCTCGCCGGTCAGGACCATCTGCATGGCCATGGATTTGCCGACGGCACGCAGCAGGCGTTGGGTGCCACCGGCGCCGGGCATGATCCCGAGGTTGATTTCCGGCTGACCGAAGCGGGCGTCCTCACCGGCAATGATGATGTCGGCGTGCATCGCCAGTTCGCAGCCACCGCCGAGGGCGAAGCCATTGACGGCGGCGATCAGTGGTTTGCTGAAGCGGGTGATCGCCTGCCACGAAGCCTGGCGGGGATCGTCGAGGATGCCGACCAGGTCGCGTTCGGCCATTTCCTTGATGTCGGCGCCAGCGGCGAAGGCCTTGCGGCTACCGGTGAGGACCACGGCGCGGGTCTGGGGGTCGGCTTGTGCGGCGCTCAGTTCGTCGGCCAGCTCACCCAGCAATTGGGTGGTCAGGGCGTTCAGGGATTGCGGGCGCTGCAGGGTAATCAGGCGGACGCCGGGCTCGATCAGTTCGACGGCAAGGGTTAGAGGCATGGCGGATGCCCTCACGGTGCACGCTCGGCGGTGATGCCGGCTTGTTATTGGATCGGTCGCAGGAACCGGTTTTGCCCGAGTATACCTGCAACGTGATACGCAAACGCAATACAAAAATAGATTTAATGTGTCCTTTTGTCGTTGCTTCAGTCATTGCATGTCTGCCGGGAGTGGACGCTGATATGCCTGAATGTCGCGATTTTATTGGCTGCTGATCGGGTGGTGGCGGCAGGCGAGTCACCGCGCTGACCGCCCTTTTCAAGTGATACGGTTTTTTGTCTTTGTGCTGGTAAAAGTGATGTGATACAAAATGAGTCATTATTTGCATCGCTTTGTGAAGGAACCTTCCATGACCTGCTACAGCCTTGATGGCCTGACCCCGGTGGTTGACCCCAGTGCCTATGTGCATCCGTCTGCCGTGTTGATCGGTGATGTGATCGTCGGTCCTCATTGCTACGTCGGGCCGCTCGCGAGCCTGCGTGGCGACTTTGGCCGGATCGTCCTGGAGGAGGGCGCCAATCTGCAGGACACCTGCGTGATGCACGGTTTTCCCGACAGTGACACCGTGGTCGAGCGCAATGGCCACATCGGCCACGGTGCCGTGCTGCATGGTTGCCGGATCGGCGCCGACGCACTGGTGGGCATGAATGCGGTGGTGATGGACAACGCGCAGATCGGCCCGCGTTCATTCGTCTCGGCGGCGGCGTTCGTCAAGGCCGGTTTCGAATGCCCCGAGCAGTCGCTGGTGATGGGCGCCCCGGCCAGCGTCAAGCGCAGCCTCAGCGATCAGGAAGTGGCGTGGAAACAGGCAGGCACCCGCGAGTATCAGCAGTTGGCCCGGCGCTGCCTGGAACAGATGCAGGTCTGCGAACCGCTGAGCGAGCCGGAGCCGGATCGCCCGCGCATCAGCGACAGTGGTCTGCGGCCAAAGGGCACGTCGTGAACACAAATCCCCTTGTAGGAGCGAGCTTGCTCGCGAAAAACGCCAGGACAACACGGGTCTTCAGACAGAGCGCGTCATCGTTGACGTCCATCGCGAGCGAGCTCGCTCCTACAGAGGGATTTGCGATTAACAGGCGGACTTTCGGTATATTCGTTTTCTTTTTTCGCTCGGTACGCCCATGTCGTCCCTGACACCTTTGAATCACTTGATTACCCGCTTCCAGGAGCAGACGCCGATCCGCGCCAGCTCCTTGATCATCACGTTGTACGGCGATGCCATCGAGCCTCATGGCGGGACGGTGTGGCTGGGCAGCCTGATTCAGTTGCTCGAACCGATCGGCATCAACGAACGGCTGATCCGCACGTCGATTTTCCGCCTGACCAAGGAAGGCTGGCTGACCGCCGAAAAAGTCGGGCGTCGCAGTTACTACAGCCTGACCGGCACCGGTCGCCGGCGTTTCGACAAGGCGTTCAAACGGGTCTATAGCACCAGCATGCCGGCCTGGGACGGTTCCTGGTGCCTGGTGATGCTGTCGCAGCTGACCCAGGACAAGCGCAAACAAGTGCGTGAAGAACTGGAGTGGCAAGGTTTTGGTGCGATTTCTCCGGCGGTGCTGGCGTGTCCGCGCAGCGACCGCACCGATGTCAACGCGACCCTGATCGACCTCGGCGCCCAGGAAGAAACCATCGTCTTCGAAACCACTGCCCAGGACGTGCTGGCCTCCAAGGCCCTGCGCCTGCAGGTGCGCGAGAGCTGGAACATCGAGGAGCTGGCGACCCATTACAGTGAGTTCATTCAATTGTTCCGGCCGCTCTGGCAAGCGCTTCGCGAGCAGGAGAACCTGCAGCCGGCGGACTGTTTCCTGGCACGGATTCTGCTAATTCATGAATACCGAAAATTGCTGTTGCGCGATCCGCAACTGCCGGACGAGTTGTTGCCCGGTGATTGGGAAGGTCGGGCGGCGCGGCAGTTGTGCCGCAACATTTACCGTTTGATTTACGCCAAGGCCGAGGAGTGGCTGAACGCTGCGCTGGAAACGGCCGACGGCCCGTTGCCGGATGTGGGGGAAAGCTTTTACCGGCGTTTTGGCGGACTCAAGTAGCACGTCATGGTGCAGGGAGCAGGGTTGTTCAGGAGAGGCGTAGCACCCCGATGTCGTGTGGATTGACGTAGACAATAAAAATAAGCCTGCGTGAGGCCTGACATGATTTCTTCAATAATTGCACAGCGCCAGGATGGGTTCGATCAGTGGATCCATCAGATCAACCAGATCTGTGGCGCCTTCAATGCACAACCGCTGGGCAGCGGGTTTACCGGGCAGATCCGGGAATACCGCAGCGATGCCCTCAAGCTCAGTTTTGTCGATGCCTGTCAGGCGCGCCTGTACCGCACGCCGCAGGAAGTCGCGGCGGGCGAGGGCGGCAAGTACTTCGCAGTGTTCCAGCTCGATGGCTCGGCGGGTATGGCCCAGGGCGACGACAAAGTGTTGCTGTCCGCCGGCGACATCACACTGATCGATGCATCGCGCCCAAGCGACTTCACCTACAGCGAAAACTCCCGACAGTTGTCGCTGATCCTGCCCTACCCATTGGTCGAGCAGACCCTGCGCTTCAACCAGGTCAAGTGCGGTCACCGCATTGCCGCGACATCGCCCATCGCGATGCTGTCGCACCGGTTGATCCTTGATGCCACCCGCCAGCCAAACCTCAGTCGTCAGGAAAGCGAAGCGACCCTGGAAGCGATTGTCAGCCTGCTGCGCCCGGCGATCAGTCAGGCCGACGACTGCACGGATCTGCATGAACGCACCTTCCGCAAGACCCTGAGTTTTATCGACCAGCACATCCGCTCCGAAGAGCTGTGCCCGGAATGGCTGGCGCGAGAAGTGGGCATGTCCACTCGCGGGCTGTACCGGATGTTTGCCAAGAAGGGCCTGGTGGTGGCGCGCTACATCAAGAATCGTCGCCTGGACCTGTGCGCCGAATCCCTGCGCCAATCGGGCAAGGAGCAAAAGTTGTCGGTGCTGGGGTACTCATGGGGTTTTTCCGATTCGAGCTACTTCTCCACGGCGTTCAAGTCACGCTTCGGTATTGCGCCGGGGGAGTATCGCAAGCTGCATGCTTGAGGTCCTTGATCAGATCGCAGCGTTCGATGCTTGGAAGTCCTAGGGTTTGAGCAATTCGCTAAACGCCTCCAGCTCGCCTTTCTCCAGATCGGAAACCATGACGAAGCGCATGTGGTTGGCTTGCCAGGACACGACATTGAAGCCGCGGATCGTCTGACTCTGGCGCGGCTCGTCGGCCTCGGGCGCGGGCGCGGGCAGGATAAACAGATTGATGATGTGCTTGGCCCGGCCATAGCTCAGGGCCGCCGTGGTCTGGTGTTGCAGATAATCCAGGCGCCCGCCCAACAGGGGAAAGCCTTGCGCCGCGTAATCGAACACCGGTGGCGAGAAGTCGAGTTTGCCGGTGAACCAGGGCTTGACGGTGTGGCGGTCGGACGACACCACATCGTTCAGATGCTCGCCCATCAACGAGCGAACGTGACTGGAAACCGCCTCGTCCATCAACGGCTGCTCGCTGCCGGGTGTCGCCACATACAGCACCATCGCCAAAGCCAGCGCCGCCGCTGAAAAAGCCGGTGCAAACCATTTTCGCCAGCGCTCCAGGGCCCCGGGCGCTGGCGCCTCAGGGGTGGTCACGCGGGCAATCAGTGACGCCGGCGCCGCGTAGTACGGCGCCTTGTGCCTGACGCTGACCTTCAGCAGCTGCGCCTGATCATGTAACCGCGCGCAGGCGGCGCACTCGGCCAGATGCCCGGCCACATTCGCCGCTGTCTCGGGATCAAGTTCCTTGTCCAGATAGCCATGCACCAGCGTCTGGCAAACCGTGCAGTCGAATTCATTCATGGGCGTGCAACTTCAATAGTTCGAGCTTGAGCATGGCGCGAGCCCTGGCCAGCCTCGACATGACGGTACCGATGGGGACGTCGACCACCAGGGCGATGTCCTTGTAAGCCAGGTCTTCGAGTTCTTTCAGAATGATCACCTCACGAAACGCCGGTGGCAGGGCGCACAGGGCTTGCTGGACCAGCGCCGCATTTTCGGTGTGGATGGCCAGCAGTTCCGGGGTCTGGCTGTGGCTCATCGCAGCCTCGTTTTCATCGGATTCGTCGTCGAAAGCGACCCAATGCCGTCCGGCCGAGGCCTTGAGCCAGGTGTAGCTTTCGTTGCGCACGATGGTCAGAAACCAGGCCTTGGCGTTGCCGTCGACGAAGCGGTGCGCAAACCGCAAGGCGCGCAGGGCGCTTTCCTGTACGACATCGTGCGCGGCGCTGTCATTGCCCGTGAGCCAGCGCGCGAGGTTGTAAGCGGCATCCAGGTGCGGCGCAAACAGTTCCTCAAATCGCTTCATAGTGGTTCCCGCACTGTCCCACCCCTATAACTGCGGTGCGTGGCCTTTTATTCCCGGAAAAATTTATTTTTTCGACGGGGAATAAATCCCGGTCCTGCCCGGTTTTACCTCGTGTCAGCTACATCACTGTAGTTCTCCAGCGAGGGAATACCGATGGACATTCAAGCAAAACACCCACTGCGCACCGACGCCCCGTTAAACCCCGACCGCCGGACACTGCTCAAGTGCTCGGCGTGGGCCGGGGCGGGGGTCATCTGGGCCTTGAGCGGCGGCATTCCCCGGGCCTTCGCTCTGGATGACACGGGGAATGTCTCCGACCCCAAGGCGCTGGCCAGCACCTTCCACTTCGTGCAGATCAGCGACTCGCACATCGGTTTCAACAAAGAGGCCAATCCCGATCCGGTGAAGACCTTGCAAGTGGCGATTGACAAGGTCATCGCGCTGCCCAAGCGGCCATCGCTGATCCTGCATACCGGCGATATTACCCACCTGTCCAAACCCGCAGAGTTCGACACCGCCGCACAATTGCTCAAGGCGCTGCCGTCCACCGTGCACTATGTGCCGGGCGAGCACGACACCCTCGACGAGGGCGGCGGCAAGCTCTATCTGGAGCGTTACGGCAAGGGCACCAAAGGCAATGGCTGGTACAGCTTCGACGACCACGGCGTGCATTTCATCGCGCTGGTGAATGTCTTCAACTTCCAGGCTGGCCATGAAGCGACCCTCGGCGCCGATCAACTGGCCTGGCTGGCCGATGACTTGCGTGCGGTGAGCAGCAGCACACCGATTGTCGTGTTCACCCATATTCCATTGTGGACCCTCTATCAGCCGTGGGGCTGGGGCACCGAGGACGGCGATCAGGCGATTGCCATGCTGCGCAAGTACGGTTCGGTGACGGTGCTGAACGGGCACATCCATCAGGTCATCCAGAAGGTCGAGGGCAACATCACCTTCCACACCGCGCGCGGCACCGCCTATCCACAACCGGCACCGGGCACGGCGCCGGCTCCGGGACCGATGACGGTGCCGGCGGATCAATTGCGCAATTACCTGGGGATCACCGATGTGCGAGCGACGCAGGGTGAGCACCCCTTGGCGCTGATCGATTCGACACTGGTTTAGCGGAGGGCATTGGAATGAAAGCGCGATTGTTGGCTGTTGTTTGCGTGTTGCTGTCGATGCCGGTGTGGGCTCAGGAGGTGAAAGTCGATATCAAGGCGTTCATGTTCGGGCCCAAGGATTTGAACGTGGCGGTGGGCACCAAAGTGACCTGGGTGAATGACGACGAAATTCCACACACGGTGGCGGAAACCCACAAGCTGTTTCGCTCCGGGGCGCTGGATACCGGTGACAGCTATTCCTGGGTGTTCAATACACCGGGGGAGTATGAGTATTTCTGTGCACTGCATCCGCAGATGCTGGGGAAGATTGTGGTCAGCCAATGAACGGACCGATGTAACCCTGTAGGAGCGAGCCTGCTCGCGATGGAGTATCAGCAACATAGATGTCGCCTGACACACCATCGCGAGCAGGCTCGCTCCTACAGCGGGGATGTACGTTATTTGGGTGCGTTGAGGTTCAGCGTCGGCGTTTCATCGAAGAAGTTCCACGGCTTGAGCAGCACGTGCACCCACTCGGTCGGCATGATCGGCCACTCTTCGGCGCGGGCGATGTGGGTGGTGCCAGTGGTCAGCCACACGACATCGTCGGTGTTTTCGATGGAGTGGTTGTCCTGGGTGAACTGCCCCAGGCCCGAGTCTTTATCCGAGCGATTCGGGTACTTGCCTTCCGGGTATTTCTCCTCCGGGTTGTATTGCGTCACCCACAGTTGCTTGTCCATGAAGCTCAGGCGGTGATACAGCCATTCGTCCTTGCCGAAGTTGGCGCCCTTGGCCACCGGGTGTGTGCCGCCGGCATAGGGAATCAACTGATAGGACACCGGGTTGCCGACCTTGTTTTCCTTGCTGAAGTTGGTCAGCAGGCGAACGGTCGACGGGTCGAATTTCTGCGCCGCCTGTTGCTCGGTGCTGACCACTTTGGTTTCGGTCTGCATGGTGCTGGTGCGCGGTCCGCCACGGTCGTTCGGGGCAATGACCGGATTCACCTCCACCAGCGAGTTGCTTTCACCGTCCACGTCCATGTCGAGGCGGAAGTTGTAGATGTGCTGGTGGGTGGTGCCGACGATGTTGTGATCGAGCAGGGTGCCGTAACGGGTGTCTTCCTTGGCGGTGTCCTCGTGCATGGTCTTGGATTTCACACCCTTGACCGCTTCGATGCCGGTGGCGCCGGCGTCGATGCCGATGGTGCCGTTCTGCTGGAAGACCCAGTCGAAGATGTAGTCATAGTTGCCGACCGTGCTGATCCAGCGCACCACCAGTTCCCGGCGTTCGGTACTGAGGTTGGGCTGGCCCATTTCCTGGTGTTTGTACTCGGGGCCGGCGTAGCGTTCGAACACCGCCATGGCGCGCGGGATCGCCGTCGGGGCGCCGGTGTAGTCGGCGATGGTGGCGTCCAGCAGCACGGCGTTTTCCGGGGCGTCTTTGCCCCGGGCGATCGGCGAGGTCAGGGTGCCCATGCCGTAGTCGCCCGAATCCAGGTAGGCCTTGAAGTACCAGCCGACATCCGGATCGCCATACGGCACGATCATGCCGCCCAGCGAACCCTCGTACATGATTTTGCGTTTCTTGCCCTTGTCGTCATAGGTGACGGTGGACAGGATCGGCCCGACCCGCGAGTCGAGGCGAACATGGAAATCCCAGTTCTGCCAGTGAATGCTGTTGCCGGTGATGGTGTAGTTCTTGCCCTCGGGCTCGGTGATTTCCAGCGGCTTGACCGCCACGCCCTTGCGTCCGCGACCGTCATACGGCGTCGGCTTCATCGGCACCGGGATAAGCGCTTCGTCTTCGATCTTGATGAGTTTCTTCTGCTCCAGATCGACAATCGCCACCAGGCCTTCGATCGGATGCGCCCAATAGTTGCCGTCATCGGTATTGAGGTAGCTGACGATTTTCAGCAGGCGCTTGTCCTGGGCCAGGCCGTCCTTGCCGTCGAAGTAGCCGACGGTCAACGGTGTCGCGACGACCTTTTTCACATCGGTGATGCCGCGCTTGGCCAGGGCTTCTGCGTATTCCGGGCTGGTCTCGACGGCGGATTGCACCGTGGCGAAGTCGTCCAGCAGCACCATGCCATGGGCACCTTCAATCGGCTTCCAGGATTTCAGTTCCTTGCTGTCGAGATCGACCAGCGCTTCGATCACGTGCTTGCCGTCCAGCACCACGATATTGGCCTGGCGCGGCTGGTCGACCTTCTGCCCGGTGTAGACGAAGTTCCACACCTGATCTTTCGGCGGCTCCTTGACCGAGACTTCGGTGAAGCGCAAACCAGGCTGGTAATGCTCGGACTTCTTGACGATGTCCACCGCCGAGGTGATTTCGTCCGCGCTCAGGGGATTGAGCGGGTTAGGGCGGGTTTCGACGACAAAGGTTTTGTCCAGGCCGGACTGGAACACCTGGTTGATGAAGTCCTTGGACATGAAGGCGGTCTTGCCCTTGAACACCACCGGCACCGTCAGCGCCATGGGCTTGCCGTTGAGCATGGCCACTTTGCTGTTCGGCTTGACCTTGAGGTAGACCCCGTCCTTGGCAATGGTGAACAGGTTGGAATAGTCGTCCCATTTGACCGTGGCGCCAAACTCCTCAAGGCCCGCCTGCAGCGGCACCATTTCGGCGTGACCGCCGTGGGCCTGGGCATTGCCTGCCCAATAAGGCAGGCTGAGGGTGCCCAGGGTGATCGCCAGGGCGAGCCGGGCAAGCGGTTTTCTGTTTCGCAACGCAAGGGAGGTGAACATTCTGGGTTCCTTCGAAAAAGCCGGTGACAGCACACCAGTACTTTGCAACAGCCCGGCGATGGCTGCTTTTGGATGCCTGCCAAAATCCTTTGGCTCTGTGCCGCAATCAGCTTTCCCGACTGGCGAGGGCTTGGCAAGCGGATATAGCGCTTTGCCATCGCGCCCCCGCACGTTAACGGGAAGCGTTTATGAACGACATGGCTCAACCGTAGCGGGCTTGCCAGCGATGCTTTTCAGGCCTTCAACACCTTCCCGCCAATGGCCACCGCCACCAGCAGCACCGCCATCAAGCCAAAGGCAAAGCTCAAACTGCTGCCATGGGCGATGAAGCCGATCACCGCAGGCCCCGCGAGAATGCCGGCGTAACCGAGGGTGGTGATGGCCGGTACGGCGATGCTTTGCGGCATGACCGTCTGCTTGCCCACTGCGGTGTACAGCACCGGCACAATGTTCGAACAGCCTGCGCCCAGCAACGCATACCCCAGCAGTGCCGACTCCCAGCCCGGTGCGAATGTCGCCAGAAACAGACCGGCCGCGGCCGTCAGTCCGCCGAATACAATGACCCGTGTGGCGCCAAGGCGACGCACGATCGAATCACCGGTCAATCGTCCCGCCGTCATGGTCAGGGCAAACGCCGCGTAACCCAATCCGGCATAGGCCTTGTCGATTCCACGCTCCTGGGCCAGGAACACCGCGCTCCAGTCGAGGGCCGCGCCTTCGGCGAGGAATACGATGAAACACATCACGCCGATGAACAGCACGATGCCGTGGGGAACGGCAAACGCCGGTCCCGAGCTGTCGCTGCCATAGGGCAGCAGATGCGGCGCGGCTTTGGCCAGGGCGATCAGCAGAATCACGATCACCACCAACGTTGCGCCCAGCGGTGAAATCCCGAGACCGAGCAGCCCGCTGACGCCGGCCGCTCCGACGATCCCGCCGAGGCTGAACAGGCCATGAAAACCCGACATCATGTTCTTGCCGCTGGCCCGTTCGACGATCACTGCTTGCAGGTTCACCGTGGAATCCACCGTGCCGAGTCCGGCACCGAAGATGAACAACGCCGCGATCAGGGCCGGAATCGATGACACCGTTGCCAGCAGTGGCAGCGCCAGACAGATCAGCAAGGTGCCGCCGGTGGCCACTTTGCGACAGCCAAAACGCGAGGCGAGCATTCCGGCCATGGGCATCGCCAGAATCGAGCCCACGCCCAGACACAGGAGCAACAGACCGAGCGTGCCTTCATCCAGCCCGGCCCGGGCCTTGGCATACGGCACCAGTGGCGCCCACGCGGCGATGCCGAACCCGGCGATGAAAAAGGCGATGCGCGTGGACATTTGTTCCAGTCGCCCCGGCACGAATGAGGTCTGGGTGTTGAGGTTGGTCATATCGATCCTTGGCCAAAAAAAACGTCGCGATTCCAAGGGACAGTGATCCGCCTGCAAGGGTTCGATCAGTGTCCGCCAGGCTTGCGCTCAAACAGGCTGACATCCTTGCACAGCCAGAGTGTGTTTCGCGATATGTTGAGGCAGTCCAATCATTCCAGCAGGGAGGGCGCCATGGCGCGGATGTACGATGCACGGGGCAATATCTATATCGTTGTGGCGCCCGAGGCGTTGCGCCAACAGGGTATCGCCGTACCCGATCAGGCCGGCCACGCCGCGCAAACCCGCGAGGTCTGGGCGTTGGCGGCCATTGCGGCGTACTGTGGCTGGGCCCCGGGTACGCAACCACCTGGTAGCAAAGACCATTGCAGCGATGGTCTGTTGGTCGGCCCGTTCCAGTCGTCGCCGCCGTTTGATCTGCTGATCGTCAACACCGACGGCACACTGGCCGAGCGCAGTGGCAACGGGCTGACGATTTTCTCCCAGGCGCTCAGCGACCAGGGGTTTTTACCCAGCGATGACCCTTGCGTGCTCAGGGTTCACCACGACAAATCCGACACGCCTTCACCGGGCCAGACGTCCGTGAAAGCCGCGCAAGTCGAGGGTGTCCAGGGTTTCTGGCTTGACTTGGGCCAACCTGGGTTCGGGCCGGCGGCGGTCAGCGCGGCGGGCATGGACACGGTGCTGTTGAACGGGCGCGAACTCAGCCACGTTCAACAACTGTCAGCACTCAATGGCGCCTGGTCACGCAGCCAGTTCGTGCGGCTCGGCAATCCGCATTGCGTGACCCTGGTCGACAGCGCGGACGCGTTGCCGGGCAATGAGCAAATGCGCGAGCCGGCGTTGGGCGAAGGGCTGACGCGTATTGCCTATGCCATGCCGACCGGTGCCGGGCGGCCTTGCCCGGCGGGTATCAATCTGCAATGGGCGATGCGGCTGTCCCCAGGGCACATCGCCGCGCGTGTGTTCGAGCGCGGGGAGGGGCCGACGGCGTCCTCGGGTACCAGTGCCAGTGCGGTGGCGTGTGCGGCATGGCGGGTTGGTTGGGTCGATGCGGGGGAGGTGAAGGTGACGATGCCGGGTGGGACGGCGCCGATTCTGCTGGAGGAAGAGCGGGGGGCGTTGAGTCGGGTGAGCCTGTTTGGCACGGCTCGGTTGGTGAGTTGACTGGGCCTGCGTCATCGTCGGAACGCCGCCCGGCGCCAGCTCGCACCGGGCGGCGTTCCGACGACAGTGCCCGTCCGGCCAATACAAATCTCAATCCGGACTACCGAACTCCACCACCGGCATCGTGCGCTTCATCAGCACCTTGCCGCCACGAACCGAATACAGCGGCAGGCCCTGGCTGCGGATCACCTCGTAATCGCTCTCGGCCGACAAGATCAGCAAGTTCGCCGGCCGCCCCGGCTCCAACCCGTAACGATTACCCAGGGCCATGGCCTTGGCGCTGTTGTCGGTGACCAGGTCCAGCGCGCTTTGCAGGTTGCGGTAACCGAGCATGTGGCAGATGTGCAGGCCCGCTTCGAGGACCCGCAGGATGTTGCCGTTGCCCAGCGGATACCACGGGTCGACGATCGAGTCCTGGCCGAAACACACGTTCATGCCCGCTTCGAGCAACTCGTTGACCCGGGTCACGCCACGGCGTTTCGGGAAGTTATCGAAGCGCCCTTGCAGATGAATGCTTTCGGTGGGGCAGGAGACAAAACTGATCCCGGAATGCCCGAGCAGGCGGAACAGTTTGGCGCAGTAGGCATTGTCGTAGGAGCCCATGGCCGTGGTGTGGCTGGCGGTCACGCGCGAGCCCATGTCGCGGCTGCGGGCTTCTTCAGCCAGCACCTCGAGAAAGCGCGAGTGCGGGTCGTCGGTTTCGTCGCAATGCACATCCACCAGGCAACCGGTGCGCTCGGCCAGGTCCATGAGGAACTTCACCGAACTCACGCCTTGATCGCGGGTGTATTCGAAATGCGGAATGCCGCCGACCACGTCGGCGCCCATGTGGATCGCTTCTTCCATCAGATCCCGGCCGTTGCGGTACGACTCGATGCCCTCCTGGGGGAATGCGACGATTTGCAGGTCGATCAGATCACGGCTTTCCTCGCGCACTTCGAGCATGGCTTTAAGGGCGGTCAGTTGCGGATCGGTGACATCGACGTGGGTGCGTACATGCTGGATGCCATGGGCGGCGAGGGCCTGGATGGTTTTCTTGGCGCGGGTCTTGGTGTCTTCCTGGGTGATGGTCGCCTTGCGTTCGCCCCAGCATTCGATGCCCTCGAACAACGTGCCGCTCATGTTCCATCGCGGCTCGCCGGCGGTCAGGGTGGCGTCGAGGTGGATGTGCGGCTCGACGAAGGGCGGTACCACCAGGTTGCCACCGGCATCCAGATCGTCGGGGCCCAGGGTCGGGGCCTCGGTTTGCCGGGCGATGTGGCTGATCAGGCCGTTTTCCAGGTGCAACTCATGCAGGCCTTCCTGGTGACGCAGCCGGGCGTTGATGATGTGCATCAGGAGCGTCCTTTTCGATAGACAATGACCCTACGTTAGCGCGACGGAGGCAATCCCTGCCAGCGTCATTGATCTTGCCTGTGCAAATGTCGGGCGAGCGTGCTTGCGATTGCGCTGGATCAGTCAATTGCGTGGCGTGGTTGATGCCATCATTGCTGGCAAGCTCGCTCCCGCAAGGGCCATTCCTTCAGGAGGACGGGGGCTGCGGCAAAAAGCGCATCAGTGCGGCGACAATGGCTTCGGGTGCGTCTTCCTGGACCAGATGACCGGCGTTGGGAATGGCATGGAACTGTGCCCCCGGAATCATCTGTTGCAGGGCGCGCCCGCGTTCGATGGGGATCCATTGATCGTCTTCACCCCAGAGAATCTGCACCGGGCAGCGGATCGTCGGATACAAGCCCTCGGCCTCGCGGGTGTAGCGCTCGTCCATCTGGGCGATCTGCCGATAAAACGCCGCTTGCCCAGGGTCGCCCACCCACGGTTGCACGTAAGGGTCGAGTTCGTCATCAGGGATATCGCGCTTGATCGCCCCGCGAATATAGGTCGGTACGATGGCGCGCTGAATGTAGTCGGGCAGCCCGCTGAACGCGGCCTCATGCTGGCGAACATGCTGCACGAACGGCGAACCCCAGGGTGTCAGCGCCACCGGGTCGATCAGTGTCAGGCTGCGGTACTCCTTGCCGTTCAACAGGTGGGCGCGCAGGGCAGTCGCGCCGCCAAAATCATGGGCCACTATGTCGGGACGATCCAGCCCCCAATGTTCCAGCAGCTGCGCCAAGAGTTGATTTTGCACCCCCAGCGACACATCGCCGTCGACCTTCTCGGATTGCCCATAGCCCAACAGATCGAAGTAATGCACCCGGTGCGAGGTGATGAAGTGCGGTGCAATCCGGTGCCAGACATAAGAAGAGAAGGGCGTGCCATGCACGAACACCAACGGCGGGCCGTCGCCCCTTACCGCGTAGCGAACGGAGTGACCATTGAAGCGGTAGCTCTGAGCCAGTGGCCAGTCTGTCATTGGGCGTGTCCTCTTGGCGTGTAAACGCCAAAAAGCATAGGCATAAAAAAACAGCCTTGGAGGCTGTCTTTTGTATCACTGACGAAACGCATTTCCCCTGTAGGGGCTGGTTTACTCGCCGCGATAGATGCAACCGCTGGTGCAGGTCTCGTGGATACGAATCGCACTGAGTTCCGGCAGCAGGGGCTTGAGTTCGGCCCAGATGAATTTGGCCAACACTTCGCTGGTCGGGTTTTCCAGGCCAGGAATGTCGTTCAGGTAGTTGTGGTCCAGACGCTCATACAGCGGCTTGAAGATCGCCTTGATCTCCGAAAAATCACGAATCCAGCCGGTGTGCGGATCAATGTCGCCACTCAGGTGAATCGCCACTTTGAACGAATGGCCGTGCAGGCGGCCGCACTTGTGGCCGTCCGGGACGTGGGGCAGGCGGTGGGCGGATTCGAAGGTAAATTCTTTGAAGATTTCCACAGTGTTTTCAGCTCTGTTCAGGTGGCGATCGCCGTGGCGATAGGGGCAGGCGGCGAGTTTAACAGCTTGTCCTGACTAAAGGGTCAGCAAGCGCTCACCGAGGCGACCGTTGGCGGCCAGTTCAAGGAATTCATCACCCAGGCGACGGCTTTCGTCCATCGCCGCGCGCCAGTATTTCTGCCGGCTCGGGGCGTCCCCCATGAAGCGTTTGAAGTCATTACGATCCGGCAGTTTGCCGTAGGGCAAACGCGACAGGTATTCCCTGGACGGTGCCAGCAACAGCACATTTTGCAGGCGCGCAGGGCAGGCGCGGCGCCATGGCAGGGTCTTGTCGAACCAGCCCGGAATCACCCGATCGGTGAAATGCGGGTAGAGCACGATGTCGTCGCCGCTGTAGGGCAGGTCGAGGTGGTAGTCCAGCAGGCCGCCATCGCGGAAGGTCCCGGCACCTGCACCCGGCAGGTCGCGCACGCCTTCCATCACCATCGGAATCGACCCCGAGGCGAGCAGGGCCTGGCGCAGATTGCCGGCGTTCAGCGCGACGAAGCGCGACGGGAAATCGTTCAGCGTGTTGACCGGCGGAGCCAGGCGCGGATCGTGGATGATCACGCGTTCGAAGTGCCGCGACAGGCGCGCGCGGCCGCGCAGGTTGTCGGCGATCACCGACGACAGGCCCAGGCCCAGGCGGCCGCGATGATCGTCCGCGAGCAGGCCGTGGCTTTTGACCACCATGATGTTCAAGCGGTAATGGGCGTTGTCGAGCAGGGCGGCGTCGCGGCCGTCGAGCAAATCATCGAGCATGCGCCGCGAGCTCTGGCTGATCTGCGCCATGGTCACGCCTTTGGCGAAATTCTGCTCGGTGTAGAGATGCCCGAGGCGGCGGATGCCTTCGGCGGCATCCGGCAGGCAGGCGCTGGCGAAGCGCCAGGACCCGACTGATGCTCCGATCAGCGAGCGCTCCCGTGGCGCCGCCGGCAGCCATTCGCCGAACAACGCCAGGTCCAGCCCCTGGATTCCCAGCGCCTTCGGGCCACCGGCGGCACCCGGTAGCGTGCCGACATCAACGGCGTTCAGGCCGTTTTCACGGATGCGCGCAAAGGCACGGGGGCCGGCCTTGAGCGTCAGGGAAGGGAACTTGATGTGGATGGCGGTCATACCGGTCTCGATGTCGGGCAAGCGGGGAATTATAAGCAGGTTCCATCACGGCGCTAATCCTGTAGGAGCGAGCCTGCTCGCGAAAAACGCGAGGACAACGCGAGCATTCAGACAGCCCACCCCATCGTTATCCTCCATCGCGAGCGGGCTCGCTCCTACAGGTTTGCATTTGTGTCTGCTTGCCACTGCAACCCAATGATGGCAATTCAGTTTCAATTAAGTTCAGGCCGCTAAAGTGGACCCCGTGTGCAACACCCAGGAGCCGGACAAAGCCTCGAGGTTGCACGACGCTGGTACCATTGTGCCTTTCGAGAAGCTCAACGCCGTGGCATCGACCGGGATCTGCAATTTGACGCGGCCGGTGGCCAGTGACTCAAGGATCATCAGGATTCGAAATGACGCTGCTTTCTTTTTTACATCGGCGCGCGGGCATTCTGGCGCTGGTGTTGCTGGCTTTCTGCTCGGTGGTCATGGCCCGCGATCTGGACCAGGACGAAGCCCTGCGCTTGCGCCAGCAAGGGATCATCCTGCCGCTCGAGCAAGTGTTGCAGCAGGCGCTGGACCGTTATCCCGGGGCCAGACTGCTGGAAGCCGAGCTCGAAGAGAAGCACGACGTCTACATTTATGAAGTCGAGTTGCTGACCGCTGAAGGCGTGGTTCGAGAGCTCGATATCGACGCTGCCACGGGCCGTTTACTCAAAGACAAGGAAGATTGATCGATGCGTTTGCTCCTGGTGGAAGACCATGTGCCCCTGGCCGACGAACTGATGGCCGGCCTCAATCGCCAAGGGTACGCGGTGGACTGGCTGGCCGACGGTCGCGACGCGGTCCATCAGGGCAGCACCGAGCCTTACGACCTGATCATCCTCGACCTCGGCCTTCCGGGGTTGCCAGGGCTTGAAGTGTTGGCCCGCTGGCGTGCCGAGGGTTTGCCCACGCCGGTGTTGATCCTCACCGCCCGCGACTCCTGGGCCGAGCGCATCGAAGGCCTCAAGGCCGGCGCCGACGATTACCTGACCAAACCCTTTCATCCCGAAGAATTGCACTTGCGAGTCCAGGCGTTGCTGCGCCGTTCCCACGGCCAGGTCAATCAGCCGACCCTCAAGGCTGCGGGTCTGCAGCTGGATGAGGGACGTCAGTGCGTGACCCGCGACGGTGCCGAGATTCAACTGACCGCCGCCGAATTCCGCTTGCTGCGTTATTTCATGCTGCACCCGGAACAGATCCTTTCCAAAAGCCACCTCGCCGAACACCTCTACGACGGCGAAACCGAACGCGACTCCAACGTGCTGGAAGTCCACGTCAATCACCTGCGGCGCAAACTCGGGCGCAGCGTGATCGAGACCCGTCGCGGCCAGGGTTATCTGTTCGGTGGACAAACCCGGTGAGGTCGATCCAGCGCCGCTTGAGTCTGGGCCTGATCAGCGTGATGGTGATTGTCGGCCTGGTGTTGGCGCAGACCAGTCTGTGGCTGTTTGAAATGGGTTTGCAGCGCTACCTCGAAGCCGGGCTGCGCAACGACAGTGAAAACCTGTTGGTGGCGCTGGTACGTGGCCCGCAAGGTTTGCAGCTGGACGAAAGGCACCTGGCACCGGCCTATCAACGACCCTTTTCCGGGCATTATTTCCGCATCGATTTTGCTGACAGCCATTGGCGTTCCCGTTCGTTGTGGGACCAGGAACTGCCACGTCTCGAACACCCCGGCCTGGACAGCAACTTGCAATTGGGACCCGAAGGGCAGCAGTTGCTGGTGCTGCGTTCGGACTATCGCCGCCTGGGCCAGTCGATCTCCATCAGCGTGGCGCAGGACTACACCCCGGTGCGCGAGAGCTTCCGGCGCATGCAGCAGGTGGGGTTGGGGCTCGGGCTGGCGGGATTGTTGCTGATTCTGCTGCTGCAACGAATCACCGTACGGCGCGCCTTGCGCCCGTTGGAAAAGGCCCGCGAACAGATCGCTCAGTTGCAGCAGGGCCAACGCTCGCAACTCGATGATCAGGTTCCGGTGGAACTGGAGCCGCTGGTGGCGCAGATCAACCATCTGCTGGCCCATACCGAAGACAGCCTCAAGCGTTCGCGCAATGCCCTGGGCAACCTCGGCCACGCCTTGAAAACCCCGTTGGCGGTATTGCTGAGCCTGGCTTCAAGTGCACAGCTGGACGCGCATCCGCAACTGCGCAAAACCCTCAAGGCGCAACTGGAACAGGTGCAGCAACGGCTCAGTCGCGAACTCAACCGTGCCCGCCTCGCCGGCGATGCACTGCCGGGAGCATTGTTTGATTGCGATGCCGAACTGCCGGGATTGCTGTCGACCTTGAACATGATCCATGGTGAGCACCTGACGCTGAGCGCTCGCGCCCCCGGGGGCCTGCAGTTGCCGTGGGATCGTGAGGACTTGCTGGAACTGCTCGGCAATCTGCTGGACAACGCTTGCAAATGGGCGGATGCCGAAGTGCGACTGAGCGTGGTCGAAACCGCTGAAGGCTTTGAACTGAGTGTGGAAGACGACGGGCCTGGGATCCCCGAAGATCGCCGCAAGCAGGTGTTCAGCCGCGGTACTCGGCTGGATGAGCAGACTGACGGGCATGGCCTGGGTTTGGGGATTGTCCGCGACATCGTCGAGACGTGGGGCGGGGTATTGCAGCTGCAGGAGAGCGAGTGGGGCGGGTTGAACGTGCTGATCGAATTGCCCAAGCGCCTCTGAAACCAGACGGGGACGCTGTGGGCGGGCCTGCTCGCGAGGGTGTGTCAGTCACCGAGGTGGCAACTGATACTCCATCGCGAGCAGGCTCGCTCCTACAGGGGGCGGGGTCAGACGCGGAACTGATCCATCAGGCTCTGCTGCTGATTCGCCAGGCTATTGAGCGACTGGCTCACCCGCGCCGACTCGTTGGCCTGACCCGACAGCGATTCCGTCACATCACGAATGGTTGCCACGTTGTTGTTGATCTCCTCGGCCACCGCGCTTTGTTCTTCGGCGGCGCTGGCAATCTGCAGGTTCATGTCACTGATCACTGTCACGGCATCGCCGATCTGGCGCAGCGCGGTCACGGCCTGGCCGACCTGATCGACGCTGCCCTGGGCCAGTCGATGGCTGTTGCCCATCGAACCGACCACTTCCTGAGTACCGCTTTGCAGTTGTTCGATCACCAGGCGGGTTTCTTCCACCGACTCCTGAGTGCGTCGCGCCAGGTTACGCACTTCATCGGCGACCACGGCAAAACCACGGCCGGCTTCACCGGCACGGGCCGCTTCGATGGCCGCGTTGAGCGCCAGCAGGTTGGTCTGTTCGGCGATGGCGCGGATCACTTCCAGCACCGAACCGATTTTCTCGCTGTTGGCCGCCAGGCCTTCGACTTGCACCATTGCCGCGCTCATGTCGGCGGCGAGGTTGTCGATGCTGGCGGTGGTACGGTCGATCACGGTCAGGCCCTGACGGGTCGCCTGATCGGCATCCCGCGCAGCCTGTGCCGCTTGTGCGGCGCTGCGGGCTACGTCCTGGGCGGTGGCGCTCATTTCGTGGGAAGCGGTCGCGACCTGATCCACCTGCCGGTATTGCTGCTCCATGCCGGCGCTGGTCTGGGTGGCGATGGCGGAGGACTGGTCCGCAGTGCTGCGTGCGTCCTGCACCGAGCGTTTGACCTCGGCGATGATCGGCTGCAGCTTGTCGAGGAAACGGTTGAACCAGCCGGCCAACTGACCCAGTTCATCCTGTTTGTCGTAGGCCAGGCGTCGAGTCAGGTCGCCTTCGCCGCTGGCGATGTCTTCGAGCATGTGCGCCACGCCGAGGATTGGTCGGGTCACGCTGCGAGCCATCAGCCATACCAGGAGCAGGCCAATCAACGCCGCCAGAACGCCCAATCCGAGTTCCGTCAGGGTGCCGGCGGTGTTGCTTTCATCCAGTTGCTTTTTCAGCGCTTCGGCGGGGCCAATCAACACTTTTTCCGGGACGTCGAGCAATACGCCCCAGGTTTTGCCACCGGGAATCGGCTGGAACGGTGACAGCACCTTGAGCTGTTGCTGACTGTGCAGGCTGGCGGTCTTGCTGCTGGCGGCGAGCATGCGTACCAGCTCGGCACCGTTGGTCTTGTCCACGGTTTCCAGGCGCTGGCTGAGTTTGCTGGCGTCGGGGCTGTAGCCGGCGAGCAAACCGGCCGGGCTGAGAATGCTGACGCTGGTCTGGCCGTCATAGAGCTTTTTGCTGGCGTTCTGGCTGATCGTTTGCAGGCTGTTGAGGTTGATGTCCACCGACAGCGAGGCGATGAGCTTGCCGTTAAGCATCAGCGGGAAAACGATACTGGTCATCAGCACGTTCTGGCCGTCGATCGTATAGAAGTAGGGCTCGATCACGCAGGGCTTGAGGGTGGTGCGCGGGCAGGTGAACCAGGCGTTGGCCGCTTCGCCGCTGGGGCCGGTGCTGGTGTCGGCGATGTCTTTTTCCGGCAGTGGCATGGAGGTCAGCTGGCCTGGCGTCGGTTGCGACCAGTACAAGGCAAAACGCCCCTTTTCATTACTGCCGACGTCACTCTGGCCGGCAAACAGTTCGTCCTTGCCATCCAGGCCGTTGGGCTCGAACACCAGGGCCAGGCCGAGCAGTTCAGGGTTGGCTTGCAGTGTCGCCTTGACCTGGCGGGTCAGGTCTTCGCGCAAGTCGAAGGCATCGAGAAAGCGCTTTTCGGCCTGATCGCGCAGAAACAGCACCTGGCGTGAAAAACCGTTGCCATATTGATAGGCGTCCATGAACTGCTGGCGAATGCCCAGCGCCTGGTTTTCACCCTGGGACTCGATCCGTGCCTGGGCGGATTCGGTCAGCATTTCCATGCTTGAGGCTTTCACCAATTCCGAGCTGGTCTCCATGCGATACAGCGAAAGACCCACCAGCAGGGTCACGATGCCCGCCAGGCAAAGCCCGGCCAGCAGGGTGATTTTCCATTGAATGGACAGTTGCTTGAGTGACATGGAGACGTCCTTATTCGATAAATATCTGCGACTTTGAACTGTAACGGCCGGGTTTCTGGTTTCTTTATCCCGTCTCTTGTCGATCTCCCTGTAGAAGCGAGCCTGCTCGCGATGGTCGCCAACGATCACGATGGAAAGCTGATACCCCTCGGTGCTCTCATGCGCTTCGCGAGCTGGCTCGCTCCTGCAGGTATTCATATGCCGTTACATCTGCGCAGGGCTTGGGCGCTTTGACACGAGGGCGAGTCTGCGGCACAGTGCGCGCCCTCTAATAAAACCCATTCCTTTATCCGCTGGCGGCTCACGCAGACTGCCGGACGGACTCTTTCCGTTTGTCTCGAGGTAATGAAATGAATGCAGTGATTGCCGCGGTCGGCATCATGCTGATACTCAGCCTGTCCCGCGTGCATGTGGTCATCGCGCTGATCGTCGGTGCGCTGGTGGGTGGCCTGACCGGCGGTCTTGGCATCGACGCGACGCTCAAGGCCTTCAACAGTGGCCTCGGCGGCGGGGCGACGGTGGCGCTGTCCTACGCATTGCTCGGTGCGTTTGCCGTGGCCATTGCCAAGTCCGGCCTGGCCCATGCCCTGGCCGACAAGGCGTTGGCGATGGTCGATCGCCAGCACGCCAGCGGGGGTGGTCAGGTCAAGTGGTTGCTGATCGGGTTGCTGTGGGTGGTGGCCATTGCCTCGCAGAATATTCTGCCGATTCATATCGCCTTTATCCCGTTGCTGGTGCCGCCGCTGCTTTATGTGCTGACCAAGCTGCAACTGGATCGCCGGCTGATCGCCTGCGTGATGACCTTCGGCTTGATTACGCCGTACATGTTCCTGCCGGTGGGCTTCGGCAACATCTTCCTCAATGAAATCCTGCTGGCCAACGTGGCCCGCAGCGGCGTGGACATCACGGGCATCAATGTCACCCACGCCATGGGCATTCCGGCGCTGGGCATGGTGGCGGGCCTGCTGATCGCGTTTATCAGTTATCGCAAGAAGCGCGTCTATGACCTGGAGAAAATCGAGCAAGTCGAGCAGGTCGCGGTGCAGTACAACCCGCTGAGCCTGATGGTGGCCGGGGTGGCGATTGCCGCCGCTTTCATTGTGCAGCTGCTGCTGGACTCGATGATCATCGGTGCACTGGTGGGTTTCCTGATTTTTTCGGTGTCGGGCATCGTCAAATGGCGCGACACCGATGATCTGTTCACCGAAGGCATGAAGATGATGGCGATGATCGGCTTCATCATGATCGCCGCCTCAGGGTTCGCCGAAGTGATGAAGGCCACCGGTGAATTGCAGACGCTGGTCGAATCGTCGGCGTCCTGGATCGACCACAGTAAAGGCATCGGCGCCTTGTTGATGTTGCTGGTGGGGCTATTGGTGACCATGGGCATCGGTTCGTCGTTTTCCACCGTGCCCATTCTGGCGGCGATCTTTGTGCCGCTGTGCGTGCAATTGGGTTTCAGCCCGCTGGCAATCGTCTGCATCGTCGGCACCGCCGGCGCACTCGGCGACGCCGGTTCGCCAGCCTCGGACTCGACCCTCGGCCCGACCTCCGGTTTGAACATCGACGGCCAGCATCACCACATCTGGGACACCGTGGTCCCGACCTTCCTGCACTACAACCTGCCATTGCTCGCGTTTGGCTGGGTGGCGGCGATGGTGCTGTAAAACCGCAACCCTTGTGGGAGCCAGCTCGCTCCCACAGGGGGGGCTCCAGTGCTCCCGATGAACGCGTTCAACTTTTGACCTGGCCTGCCGTTAACGCCTTTAACCACGCCAATAAAATCAAAAAAGAGTGAACGTCATGCGCATGAGCCTGAAGGCCAAAGTCCTGTCCCTTGCCGTCCTCCCGGTGTTGCTCTTTGCGCTGGTCATCAGCCTGACCACGTTATTCATCCTGCAGGCACAGGCTCGCCACGAAGTCGAAGAAACCCGCGAACGCCTGCTCAGCGATGCCAAGGCCACCCTGCAAAGCTACGTTGCCGTGGCCATGACCGCGATCAAACCGCTCTACGACGCGGCAGCCCCTGGCGATAACGCGGCGCGGGCCCAGGCGATCAAGCTGCTGTCGAGCATCGCCTACGGCAAGGAAGGCTACTTCTTCGGCTACGACTCCAACACCGTGCGGCTGTTCAAGGCCAACAGCCCCGAAGGCGTGGGCCAGAGCTTCAAGGACAACCGCGACCCGAACGGCGTCTACGTCAACCGTGATCTGGTGAAGGTCGCGAAGGACGGTACTCACTACCTGCAATACAGCTCGCCGCTGCCCAGCAACAACCAGGTGCTGGTGCCCAAGCTCGGATACACCGAATACCTGTCGAAGTGGGACATGGCGGTGGGTACTTCGGTGAATCTGGACGGCATCGAGGCGCAAGTCGCGGTGGTTGAGGCCAAGGTTCAGGAACGCATGGAAGGTGTGGTACTGAGCATCGTCGGCGTCGCCGTGGTGGTGCTGCTGGTGATCGCCGCCGCCGGGATGCTGCTGGCCAATACCATTCTGCGTCCGCTGAACCTGATGAAAGCCAACCTGGACGATATTGCGGCGGGCGAGGGCGACCTGACCCGTCGCCTGACCATCACCAGCCAGGATGAGCTGGGCCAACTGGCCGGTTCGTTCAACCGTTTTGTCGACAAGATCCACGGCCTGGTGCGCCAGATCACCGAAATGACCACGCAGCTGACCGGGTTGGTGCATCAGGTTTCCGATCAGGCGCACCGTTCGGACCAGGCCATGGAGCGTCAGCGTCACGAGACTGATCAAGTCGCCACGGCGATCAATGAAATGTCGGCGGCAGCTCAGGAAGTGGCCAAGAGTGCGCAAAACGCGGCAGTGGCCGCCCAGCAGACCGACGAAGAAGGCCAGGCCGCCAAGCGTGTGGTGGCTGGCAGCATCGTGAAGATTCATGCGTTGGTGGACGACATTCGTAGCAGCGGTGTGTCCCTCGACAGCTTGCAAAAAGACGTGTCGTCGATTGTCAGCGTGCTCGGGGTGATCCGTTCGATTGCCGAACAAACCAACCTGCTGGCGCTCAATGCGGCCATTGAAGCGGCGCGCGCCGGTGAGGCTGGTCGCGGATTCGCAGTGGTGGCCGATGAAGTACGGGCACTGGCCAGCCGTACGCAAATCAGTACCCAGGAAATCCAGGGCATGATCGACCGCTTGCAGGCCGGCACCCAGTCGGCGGTGGAAGCGATGCGCCGTTCCAGTGAAGCCGGCGACGGCACCTCGGCCCAGGCCAACGAAGCGGGCGCGTCGCTCGATACCATGGCCCAGTTGATTGCTACCATCAATTCGATGAACGCACAGATCGCCAGCGCCGCCGAAGAACAGACCGCCGTGGCCGAAGAGATCAACCGCAGCGTGCATCAGATCGCGGTGGCGGTGGACAACGTCGCCGATGAAACCCAGCTGGGTGCGCAAACCTCGCGCAGTCTGGCGGAGCTGGGGCAGCGCTTGGGCAATCTGGTCGGGCAGTTCCGCATCTGACCAGCCACCCTGACCCTTTAGGAGCCCGCCTGCTGGCGATGAACTCAAGGGCGACGCGTTTAATCAGGTCACCCGCGTGATCGTTGACGACCATCGCTGCGATGCGGCGACCCGACAAGCCAGCGCCTACAGGGGACGGTCTCGGTCACGTAATAGTTATAGGAACCGGCAAGCAGGCTTCTACAAGAAAGCCTGCTACGGCCTGTCCCAATACGGCACTGCACCAAAGCATTCGACAAAGAAGTCGATCACCGTCCTGACCTTCACCGACAGGCGTCGGCTACCGGGCCAGAGCACGGCAATCTGCTGCGGCTCAAGGCTGTTGGACACTTGATAGTTCCCCAGCACCGGCACCAGCGTGCCGTTGCGCACCGCTTCACCGATCAACCACGACGGAAACATCACCAGCCCCAGCCCCTGTTCGGCGGCTTGGGTCAGGGTATCGGCGTGGTTGCCGGTGATCGGTCCCCTCACCGAGTAGGGCGTCCACGTTTGCTGGCCCTTTCGGAAAAACCAGCGTTGCTGGCCGGTGACGCCCTTATAGGCCAGGCATTGATGTCTGGCGAGTTCATCGGGATGCTGTGGTGTGCCATGGCGCTCCAGATAAGCAGGGCTTGCCGCGACCTGGAAACGGTGGGGCGCAAGAATCCGCGCCTGCATGCTGGAGTCGTGCAGCGGCCCTATGCGAAACAGCAGGTCGGCGCCTTCCTGCAACGGGTCGACGTAACTGTCGGTCTGCTGGATGTCCAGTTGCAGCTTCGGATAACGCGCGCGCAACTGCCCCAACCAGGGCGTCAGGTGGCGTTGGCCGAATACCACTGGCGCGTTGATCCGTACCAGTCCGCTGGGTTCGCTTTGTTGTTCCTGCAGGGCTTGCTCCGCTTCCTCCAGTTGCACCAGCACCAACCGCGCATGATGACCGAGCATGCGCCCCGCTTCGGTGGGGGTGACGGCGCGGGTGTGGCGGTAAAGCAATTGTTGGTTCAGGGCCTGCTCCATCAATTGGATCTGCCGGGAGATCGAAGAGGGCGCCAGGCCCTCACGGCGCGCCACTTCGGAAAAACTGCCATGGTCGAGTACCGCGACAAACAGCCGAAGTGCCTTGAATCCGAGTTCGTTGAAGCCGTGCATAAGCGACCTGCTGTGCGTGTTACGCAAAAGTGTTGTCGGCATGCTCCCATTTATCGCGCAGATGCGCCAATCGATAATGCCCGCCTGACGTTTTGATCCATTTCACGGGGGCTCTTTATGCAAACTTCTTCAATCAATCACGCGGACGTTGACACAACGCCTGCGACCGGATCGGGGCAGCGGTTGTTGCTGTTGCCGCTGGTGATCCTGGCCGGCATGGGCCTGTCCGTGGAGGCCGGGTTGCTTGGACCGCTGGGTGCACAGGTCGGGCACTTGTGGGCGACCTTGAGCATTTTCGGTGTCGGCTCGGCGATTCTGTTCTTGCTGCTGTTGTTCAGCGGCCGGCAACAGGGGCCTGCCTTGGGCGAACTGCCGCGCTGGCAATTGATCGGCGGTTTTCTCGGGCCGATCTACGTGGTGGTGCTGACGCTGGCCACGCCGCATATCGGTATTGCCATGACCATGATCGCGATCCTGTCCGGGCAAGTCGGCAAAAGCGTCTTGATCGATCATTTCGGCTGGTTCGGCGCGACTCGCAAAAAGGTCAACGGTGAACGTTGGCTGGCTTTGCTGCTGATTGTGGCGGCACTTGTTCTGATCGCCCGGGGTTGATGATGAATCTGATTATTTTGTTGGCGGTGGTCGTGGCTGCCGGTGCGGTGTTGAGTGTGCAAGCGGCTATCAATGGTCGACTCGGCGAAACGGTCGGTGTGTTGCGCAGCAGTTTGCTGACGTTCGTGGTGGGGGCGGTGAGTACCGGGTTGCTGATTCTGTTTTTTGAGCCAGCGCATGCGGTGAGTTTGCTGGACGTGCCGAAATGGCAGCTGAGCGGGGCGTTGTTCGGTGTCGTCTACATGATGGTGATGGTGGGCGCGGTGCCACGGGTGGGGACTGCGGTGGCGACGGTGGCGGTGATTGTCGGGCAGTTGGGGATGGGGATGCTGATTGATAATTTCGGTTGGTTGGGGAATCCGGCGATCGAGTTGTCTGGGAGTCGGGTGTTGGCGATGGGGCTTTTGGGGTTGGCCCTGGTATTCATGTATCGCAGTAGTGTGCGGTGTCGGGGGTGACCTTGGCGGCCTCTGGGCCGACCAGGTTTTGGGTTGGTTGTGTACATATTCGTTGCTGCGGTAACGGCGGCTTAGGGTTTCGCCCTTACGGCGACTTACTTTTTTTTCAAACGCCAAAAAAAAGATAAGCAAAAAAAGGCTCGCCCCGAGCGTCCGGCCCCTCGCTGGGGCTCGGCGTTCCTTCGCTGCGGTATCCATCCGGGGACACTGCCCTCCGGTCTGCTTCGCGACGACCTACATGCAGCGTGTTCGACTGCGTCGAACGGCGCTGCGCGCCACTCCCCGGATGAACACCTCCACTCAGCCTTCCGAAGGGGCGGGTGGATCAAGATCAAAAGCTGCAGGCGAGCTAACGCTCGGCCTGATGAGTGGTGAGGAGCGGGTGGGTGTACGCCGACTTGCTTTTCTGAGCTGGCTGGCCAGCGAAGGCGGCCTGACAGCCGACCCATCACCCGCAGATGCATCCGACTTACTGTGGGAGCTGGCCTGCCAGCGAAGGCGGCCTGACAGCCGACCAATCACCCGCAGATGCACCCGACTTACCGTGGGAGCTGGCCTGCCAGCGAAGGCGGCCTGCCAGCCGACCCATCACCTGCAGATGTACCCGCTCAACTGTGGGAGCTGGCCTGCCAGCGAAGGCGGCCTGCCAGCCGACCCATCACCCGCAGATGCACCCGACTTACTGTGGGAGCTAGCCTGCCAGCGAAGGCGGCCTGACAGCCAACCCATCACCTGCAGCTGTACTCAATCTACTGTGGGAGCTGGCCTGCCAGCGAAGGCGGCCTGCCAGCCGACCCATCACCCGCAGATGTACCCGCTCTACTGTGGGAGCTGGCCTGCCAGCGATGGCGGCCTGCCAGCCGACCCATCACCCGCAGGTTTACCAGACCTACTGTGGACGCGAGCCTGCCCCGGGCGGCGTTCCGACGATAACGGTCCACCAGCCTACACTGGTAACACGGGTTGTTCTTCTCGCCCCGACGACCACTACCTCAGGAGTCAGGCTCATGATCAACAGTGACAGTATCTGCGATTGCCCGAAATGTTCGTGCAAGCTGGGCGCGCATCCGATTGCGCGCCACGGCAAGCACTATTGCTGCGAGGCCTGCGCCAAGCACCACGAGCACGGTGAAGAATGTTCCAGCAAGGGCTGCAAGTGCGCCCACGCCAAATAGTTCGTTTACGTTGAAAGTGGAGCCTAGTCGGGCTCCACGTCCAGTTTCAGGCTGTCATCGTCGAGGCGTTCGGTGTGTCGGACGGTGCCCGACAGGCGGCGTCCTTCGACCTTGAGCACGACAGTCTTGGCCTGCTCGAGATCTTCCGGCAGCGGCGGCGGAACGCGAATCGCGAAGCAGGTCGGGTCGTTCATGACCTGTTCCAGGCCAACCTGGCACTCGGCGCTTTTGGTGATGCGGCCAAACAGCGTATCCAGACCATAGTCGAGATGCGCAGGGCTGCTGATCAGAGTCATGTGCTTGGCCCCCTCCAATCCTGTCGCGTGCCGGGCATCAGTTAGCCGGCCGCCACTTGACGTTTTCCACGCCGAATTTCTCAGCCATCGGCTTACTGGTCTTTTGCACCTTTTCCCGGCCAAAGCGCGGTATCCGGCCGACTCCCGCGTCGCAGCTCGCCCAATGCCAGGCTTCTGCGTTGTCCATTTTGTCCAGACGGATAATGAACGATTTGGGGACGCCATGAAGGGTGTATTCAATGACGAAGAGTTTTGCATTGTTCATATAGCCCGTATTCCTCCCTGTGGTACATAAACGGATCACGGGCCGAACGGAAAATTCACTTGGATTGGCGGACGGTGGCAGCCGCTGGCGGCAAATTCAAGGCCTCGTTACCATTGAGCCTTTCCCAACCCCAATGATTGCTGCCCATGGCCCTTGCCGCACCGCCAGATTTGAGCGACACCGATGTCCCCGTGCAACCGCTGGCGCGCACTTATCCGCGCGGGTTGTTCATCGAGCCGCATGAGCATGTCTGGGGGCAGTTGCTGTATGCGATGAGTGGCGTGATGTGGGTCGAGACGCCTCACGAGGCACTGGTGGTGCCGCCGCAACGGGCGGTTTGGTTGCCGCCCGGCGTGCCCCACGGGATTCGCGTGGTCTCGGACCTGCAGATGCGCAACATCTACTTGCGACCATCGCTGGCGGCAACACTCGACGCCAGTGTCCAGGTCATCGAAGTCGGCGGTTTGTTGCGCGAGCTGATCGTCGGCCTGGTGGAGCAGGGCGACGACGGTGCGCCCGAGTATTACGAAGCACTGGTGGGGCTGGCGCTGCTGGAGCTCAAGCGGGCCCGGCGCTCACTGCTGAAGATCCCGCTTCCGGATGATTCTGATCGGCGACTGATGAACCTGTGCCAGACCGTCATGGCCGCGCCGTCGCTGGACATCGCTTTCGAGCAACACGCGGAAAACGCCGGCGCCAGCGTGCGGACCCTGGCGCGGTTGTTCAAGGACGGCCTGGGCATGGGCTTTGCCGAATGGCGGCGCCAGGTACAACTGGCGACGGCGGTGGCCGAGTTGATTCAGGGGGTGCCGGTCAGTGCCATCGCCCGTGAACTGGGTTATTCGCCCAGCAGCTTCAGCGACATGTTCCGTCGGGAACTGGGTGTCGCGCCGTCGCAGTTTTCGGCCAGTCAGCATCCGGGCTGACGCTTTCAGGACCAGTGTTTGGCCGGAATTCAGAAGCACTTGGCCGGTACTCGTTGGCACTGTTCACTAGACTTTCGGGCCTATCCCAATGGCCCACGGAGTCTGTCATGAACTACCTCATTTCACTGGCGATCGGCCTGGGTGTCGGTCTGCTCTACGGCGCCCTGGATTTTCGTTCCCCCGCACCACCGGCGATCGCACTGGTAGGCCTGCTCGGCATGCTGGCCGGCGAAAAGCTCTGGCCGATGGGCCGCGAGCTGGTGGCCGGCTGGATCTCCTGAACCTTCTTTGATCATTCGATGGTAACCCTCATGAAAGCATTGCAGTTCGACAAAACCGGCGACCTCTCGGCCCTGCGCTACGTCGAGGTTGCGACGCCCGTTCCCGGCGTCGATGAAGTACTGGTGGAAATCAAGGCGGCCGGGCTCAACCCCAGCGATGTGAAGAACGTGCTGGGACGTTTTCCCTACACCACGTTGCCGCGGATTCCCGGTCGCGACTTTGCCGGCATCGTCGTTGAAGGCCCACAGGCGCTGGTCGGTCAACACGTCTGGGGCACAGGTCGCGAACTGGGTTTTTTCGCCGATGGCTCCCACGCGCAATTCGTCAAACTGCCGGCCAATGGCGTCGCCCTCAAGCCCACGCATTTGAGCTTTGCCCAGGCCGCCAGTCTGGGCGTGCCCTACACCACGGCATGGGATGCACTGGAGCGCAGCCTGGTGACTGCCGAAACCCGTTTGCTGGTGATCGGCGGCGGCGCGGTGGGCAGTGCCGCGCTGGCATTGGCCAAGGTGCGTGGGGCCCAAGTATTGGCGGCAGCGCGGCGGCCCGAGCAGGTCAAGGAGCTGCAGGACCAGGGTTTTCATACGCTGCAACTGGACAAACCCGAGGATCTGGACGCTCAGGTGAATGCCGTCTTCAAGGGCGGCGCCGACGTGATTTTCGACACCACCGGCTTCTGGTTGCCGGCGTCCGTTGCGGCATTGGCCACCTTTGGCCGCATCGCCATCATCGCCGCGCCGGTGGATGGCATGGTGCAGCTACCGGCCCTGGCGCTGTATCGCAAGGGCGGCTCGGTGGTCGGCATCAACTCGTTGCTCTACGGCGTACAAGCGTGCGCGGCGATGCTGGATCAGTTCGGTCAATTCTTCGATCAGGACTTGTTACCGTTGCCCCAGGGGCTGTTCGAGTCGCCATTGGCCGAGGGCCTGGAGCGTTATGCCGAGGTCAATCAGGGCAGCGGTGACAAGGTGATCCTGTTGCCGTAACACTGACCCCTGTGGGAGCGGGCTAGCCCGTCTTCGCGAGCAGGCTCGCTCCCACTGGCGCTGCAATCCGTTGCCGCAATGGTGCTCTGCTAGAATCGACGGCACCAATCCTGCGAGGTGTCCCATGAGCGAGCCGATTCGCCTGACCCAGTACAGCCACGGCGCTGGATGCGGTTGCAAGATTTCTCCCCAAGTACTGGAAGTGATTCTCGCCGGCAGCGGGGCGCAGAATCTGGACCCCAGGCTCTGGGTCGGCAACGCCTCGCGCGATGATGCGGCGGTCTATGCCATCGACGAAGAGCGCGGTGTGGTATCGACCACGGACTTTTTCATGCCGATCGTCGACGATCCCTTCGATTTCGGCCGCATCGCCGCCACCAATGCCATCAGTGACATCTACGCCATGGGTGGCGACCCGTTGATGGCCATCGCCATTCTGGGCTGGCCGGTCAATGTGCTGGCGCCGGAAATTGCCCGTGAAGTGATTCGCGGTGGCCGTTCGGTGTGCGATGAAGCAGGTATTCCGTTGGCTGGCGGGCATTCCATCGACGCACCGGAGCCGATCTTTGGCCTGGCCGTCACCGGGCTGGTGGAAAAGCGTCACATGAAGCGCAACGACACGGCGACGGCCGGTTGCCTGCTTTACCTCACCAAGCCCTTGGGCATCGGCATCCTCACCACCGCCGAAAAGAAAGGCAAGTTGCGCAATGCCGACATTGGCCTGGCCCGGGACTGGATGTGCACCCTGAACAAACCCGGCAGCCGTTTTGGCAAGCTGGACGGGGTGACCGCGATGACCGACGTCACCGGTTTTGGTCTATTGGGGCATCTGGTGGAAATGGCCGACGGCAGCCAGCTGACCGCCCTTATCGAATATGACCGCGTGCCGCGTCTGCCGGGGGTCGAGTATTACCTTGAGCAGGGCTGCATTCCCGGCGGGACCTTGCGTAACTACGACAGCTACGCCAGCAAACTGGGGCGATTGCAGGCGTTGCACAAAAACGTGTTATGCGACCCGCAGACCAGCGGAGGCCTGTTGATCGCCGTGACGCCCGAGGGTAATGACACTTTTCTGGCGACCGCTGCGCAAATGGGCCTGAACCTTGCGCCCATCGGTGAATTGGTCGAGCGACAGAGCCATGCAGTCGAGGTCTCCTGATGTTCGCCGACTGCACCGATTACCGCGATATTTTCCTCAACGACCGGCCGCTGATGGATGCCCGTGCGCCAGTCGAGTTTCTCAAGGGCTCGTTTCCCGGTGTGGTCAATTTGCCGCTGATGAACGATCACGAGCGGCAACGGGTTGGCACTTGTTATAAGCAACAGGGTCAACAAGCCGCCATCGAACTGGGTCATCAACTGGTGTCTGGCGCAATCAAGGCCGAGCGCATCCAGGCCTGGGCCGACTTTGCCCGGGCTCATCCCGATGGGCTTTTGTACTGTTTTCGCGGCGGGTTGCGCTCGCAGATCGTTCAGCAATGGCTCAGGGACGAGGCGGGTATCGACTACCCGCGAGTCGCGGGTGGCTATAAGGCCATGCGCAGTTTTCTGCTCGATACCCTTGATCAAGCGGTGGCCCAGTGCGATTTCGTGTTGTTGGGGGGCATGACGGGCACCGGCAAGACCGAAGTACTCCTGCAACTGAGCAACGGGCTGGACCTTGAAGGGTACGCCAATCATCGCGGTTCCAGTTTCGGCAAACGCGCCACGGGGCAACCTTGCAATATCGATTTCGAAAACCGCCTGGCGGTGGATGTGCTGAAGAAGCGCGCCGCGGGCCTCGAGCAATTCGTGCTGGAAGACGAGAGCCGCGCGATCGGCAGTTGCGCACTGCCTTTGCCGCTTTATCAGGGCATGCAGCAGTTTCCGATGGTCTGGCTCGAGGACAGCCTGGAGGGCCGGGTCGAGCGAATCCTGCGCGATTACGTGGTGGACCTGTGTGCCGAGTTCATTCATGTGCACGCAGAGGAAGGTTTTGCGCTGTTTTGCGAACGCTTGCTGGCGAGTTTGAACAATGTGCACAAGCGTCTGGGGGGTGAGCGCCATCGACGCATGATGACGCTGATGGAAGATGCCTTGGCGGAGCAGGGGCGTAGCGGCGCGGTGGATCTGCACCGGGGCTGGATCGAGGGGTTGCTGACCGAGTATTACGATCCGATGTATGCCTTTCAGCGTGAAAAGAAGGGCGCGCGGATCGAGTTTGCCGGGAATCGTGAAGCGGTATTGGGGTATTTGCGCGAGCGCGGTAGTCAGCGAGGGTGACGGTGGTCTTGCCGGCCTCATCGCGGGCAAGCCCGCTCCCACAGGGGCCGTGGCGTACACAAAAGGCCCGATCAGGCCCTGCTCAACTCAGGTCGGGCAGGTCTGCGGCCCGTTATCCAGCCCTTGCTTGTAGCTGTGGCTTTGCAGGCTGGCCTTGCCGTTATGCCAGGTCAGGGTCAGCACAAAGAGCGAGTCATAGTCGCTGGACTCCCAATCTTCGGTGATCTTCTGTTTCTTGCCGACCGCTTCCCCGGCGACCTTGTTGATCAACTCCGGCAGGTAGCCGTGGGACCACGCGGTGTAGATGACCGAGTTGTGATACTTGTTCTGAAGCAGTTCATCGGCCAGGTCGCTGGTGTCATTGGCCGAGAAATTGATGTTGACCGGCAAGCCGAGCTTGATCGCGCTGGGACTGATGGTCATCAATGGGCGGATGTAGCTGTAGGAATTGTTCAGTTCGCCTTCCTCGACATTGCGCGTCGGGTTGGCGGCAAACACGTAGTTGGCCTTGCCGAACTTTTCCGGAAGCAAGGTGGCCAGATCGATCGCACGGTTCAAGCCCTGGCAATTGAGCTGGCCCAGGCCCCCGGCAGGTTTTTCCGCATGACGCAGGAACACCAGCGTCTGGGTGCCATCTGCCGGTTGGGCACGGCTTTCGCGAGACTCCAGGGATAGAAACAACGCGCTGGTCGCCAGCAGGGCGGGCAGGAATAGATACGCGCGGTGTTTGAAGCGATGGCAGAGTTTCAGAAAGTTCTTCATGGAATAAAGGATTCTTCAGCACATTCGGTTAAGGCTGACAAACCTCTACACCACGAATTTCCTGCGTCGGGTGTTTTCCATGTCGTTGAGCCGGTCCGTTTCAACAAGGGCGGTGCTCAGAGTCCGCTGATGCCCATTTGGTTCGATTCCGGCGGAGTGCGCAGCAATCTACCGGCAACCAGGAGCGGACAGGAGCGAAGGTTATCGACAGGATGTTGCTGAATTATGGATACGGTACAGGTTATGGGGCTGACGAGGGCTGCAATCCCTTGATCTTCAACATCAGTGATATTGATAACGACAGCGCAACGCCTGCATTAATATCACTACTTTCAATTTTCTCGTGGATCCTTCCCATGATCGATTTGTCTGCGTTTCCCATCACCCAAAAATGGCCCGCACAGTACCCGGAGTGGATTCAGCTGTACTCCTTGCCGACCCCCAACGGCGTCAAGGTTTCGATCATGCTCGAAGAGATCGGCTTGCCTTATGAGCCGCACCGCGTCGGGTTCGACACCAACGATCAAATGTCGCCGCAGTTCCTGTCGTTGAACCCAAACAACAAGATCCCGGCCATCCTCGATCCTCACGGCCCCGACGGCCAGCCGTTGCCGTTATTCGAGTCAGGCGCGATCCTGATTTATCTGGCTGACAAGAGTGGACAGTTGCTGGCCCGGGAAGGGGCTACGCGCTACGAGACCATTCAGTGGCTGATGTTCCAGATGGGCGGCATCGGGCCGATGTTCGGCCAACTCGGCTTCTTCAATAAATTCGCCGGCAAGGACTACGAAGACAAGCGTCCCCGTGACCGCTATGTCGAAGAAAGCAAACGCCTGCTCGGCGTCCTCGACAAACGCCTTGAAGGGCGTGACTGGATCATGGGCGAGCGCTACACCATTGCCGATATCGCGACCTTTCCCTGGGTGCGCAACCTGATCGGTTTCTATGAGGCTGGCGATCTGGTCGGCATCCAGAACTTCCCCAACGTCACCCGCGTGCTGGAAAAATTCCTGGCGCGGCCGGCGGTCAAGCGCGGGCTGGAAATTCCCAAGCCCGTTTCGAACTGATTCACCGCACAACCCCTGTAGGAGCGAGCCTGCTCGCGATGGCGGAGTATCAGTCAACATATGTATTGACTGGCGCGACGCCCTCGCGAGCAAGCTCGCTCCCACAGGGGGTTGGTGTTTGTTAAAGGATTATTGCCATTGCAGTAACGCAATCTTGAGCGTTGGGTGTTTGTGCCCGGCACCCGCAGGGCATAAGCTTTGCCCCCTTACGACTTTCGTCTTGCCCTCCGATTTCCAGGAATGCCCATGTCCAGTCAGTTCCCCGAAGCTCGCCCACGCCGTCTGCGCCGCAATGCGAGCCTGCGCAGTCTGTTCCAGGAAACCGAATTCAGCCTCAACGACCTGGTGCTGCCGATTTTCGTCGAAGAAGAGATCGATGACTTTGTACCGATCAAAAGCATGCCCGGTGTGATGCGCATTCCCGAATCGAAACTGGCCGGCGAGATCGAGCGTTATGCCCGGGCCGGGATCAAGTCGGTGATGACCTTTGGCGTGTCACATCACCTGGACAGCAGCGGCAGCGACACCTGGCGCGACGACGGTCTGGTGTCGCGCATGTCACGCATCGCCAAGGATGCCGTGCCGGAAATGATCGTCATGTCCGACACCTGTTTCTGTGAGTACACCGACCACGGCCACTGCGGTGTTCTGCACAATCACGAAGTCGATAACGACCAGACCCTGATCAACCTCGGCAAACAAGCCGTGGCGGCGGCCCGTGCCGGTGCCGATGTGATTGCACCGTCGGCAGCGATGGACGGTCAGGTCCAGGCCATTCGCCGGGCACTCGACGAGGCCGGTTTCAGTCAGACGGCGATCATGGCCTATTCGACCAAATTCGCCTCGGCGCTGTACGGACCGTTCCGCGAAGCCGGTGGCAGCGCACTCAAGGGCGACCGTAAAAGCTATCAAATGAACCCGATGAATCGCCGTGAAGCGGTGCGCGAATCGTTGCTCGACGAGCAGGAAGGCGCCGATGCGCTGATGGTCAAGCCGGCCGGTGCGTACCTGGACATCATTCGCGATATTCGTGAGGTTTCGCGTTTGCCGTTGTCGGCGTATCAGGTGAGCGGCGAGTACGCGATGATCAAGTTCGGCGCGCAAGCCGGGGCGATTGATGAAGACCGCGTGGTGCGCGAGAGTCTTGGTGCGATCAAGCGGGCGGGGGCCGATCTGATCTTCACGTATTTCGCGATGGACCTGGCATTGGCCGGGATCTGAAACTCACCCGGCCCCGCAGGAGCCGGGAGTGTTTCGGGTTCAACCAATGAACGGCCGGATCCCGTGATCCCGGAAGTACCGCTCGATCACCTTGGGATCCGAGCAGGTTTCGGCAATCGCCACATAGGTATCCGGCCGTAACAGGTAAAACCCGTTACGCCCCAGGCCTGCCGTTTCAAACGCCGGCCGCCAGTCGAACACATGCAGCGGCAAATGATGCTCGATGCACCAGGCGATCATTTCGTCGCTGGTGTCGCCATACACATGCACCTGCCAGTTCGGGCATTTGAGCGGTTCGAAATTGTCCCCTTCGCCGTCGTGTGCCCAGGGCAGGCGGTCGCCACCATGGACATGCCCGGCGACGCCTGTGCTCAAAGGCATGCCGCGGTAGTTCAAGGTGATCTGCGACACCGTGCGAAACAGGAATTCACGGGATCTCTCGAACGAGGCCATTTTCGGAATCAGTAAGGGCGCCAGGCGTGTGCGCAGCAGGTCGGCCATGGGGCCTTCAGCGGTGACGAAGCTGAACACCCGGTCGGTGGTCGCCACCAGTTTTCGGGCGAACGCAATGCGCTCGGTTTCGTAAGTATCAAGCAGTTTGGCCTCGGCGCCGCCGCTCAATACGGCGGCGAGTTTCCAGGCCAGGTTGATGGCATCGCCAATCCCGGTGTTCATGCCCTGGCCACCGGCGGGGCTGTGCACATGGGCGGCGTCGCCCAACAAGAACGCGCGTCCGGTGCGGAAGTGATCGGCCACCCGATGATGCACGCGGTAGGTCGAGAACCAGTTCACCTGTTCGATCTGCACCTTCAGGTGCTCGATGGCCCGGCTGCTGACGTCTTCGAATCGCAGCGTTTCAGCGCGCTCGGCACGCTCATCGCGAACGGTGCCGATCAGGCGTGCGCGACCGCTTCCTGCCAGTGGGAACACCGCGAGAAAGTCCGCCTCATCGAGGTCCACGTGCAGTTCGCCGTTGAACGTCGGGCCGCTGGCCTGCACATCGGCCACATAGAAAATCTGCTGGTAGGTCCCGCCGGGAAATCCGGTGTCCAGGACCTTGCGCACGACTGAACGGGCACCGTCGCAACCGGCCAGGTAACAGGCCTGGCAGGTTTCCTGTTGACCATCGGGCAGACGCAACGTGGCGTTGATGCCGTCAACGGTTTCCTCGAAAGCCTCAAGCTCGGTGTCGCGCTCCACCGTGATGCCAAAGGATTCGAGGCGTTTGATCAGCAGCCGTTCGTGTTCGTCCTGGGGGAATATTTCGAGGAAGGCGTAAGGCGTCAGGCCCTCGCCGATATGGGTCAGCGGCAAGCGTGCCACGGGTTCACCCTTGACCCAGAAATTGGCGGCCTCCACGCAATGGCCCTTCTGCACGACACTGGCACTGAGGTCGAGTTGGCGGTACAGCTCCAGCGTACGTGCCTGCACCGCCAGCGCCCGCGATGTGGTGCCGGGCGCTGATGTCTTGTCGACGATCCGCACGCGGACGCCCAGTGTGCTTAGCCAGAGTGCCAGTACCAGCCCGGTCGGGCCGGCGCCGATGATCAACACATCGCTTCGGTGCATGAGCCTGTCCTCCTCGCGGCGTGGATCAAGTATGGTCCAGCCGTGGCGGGCGGCCAGGCTGGCTGCCCAACGGAGAAGGCCACTGCTCAAGGTCATAGCCTCAGACAGGCCATTGATCGTATGGTTAGCCCGGCATAACGGATTTTCTGGAGCAGCATGCAAGCCCATCGATTGATCATGAGCATCGTCGCATTGCTGGTGCTGGCCGGTTGCGGCAGTCAACGCACGCAGCAGGCGCCGGCGCGTACACCCGCCGAGGTCAAGGCCGACATCATGCGACTGTTGCCGGCCAAAACCGGCGACCGCCAGGGTTGGGCCACGGACATCCAGGCTGCGTTTGCCGCGCAGAACATCGAGACGACCACGCAAAACCTGTGCTCGGTGTTGGCTGTCACTGAGCAAGAGTCGACCTTTCAGGCAGACCCGAGCGTGCCTGGCCTGGGCAAAATCGCTCGCGACGAGATCGATCGCCGAGCGGCCAAGGCCCACATCCCCGGCCTGTTGGTCAGTGCGGCGCTGCAGGTACGCTCGCCCAATGGCAAAAGTTACAGCGAGCGCCTCAATGCGGCGCGTAGCGAAAAGGAACTGAGCGCGATTTTCGATGACTTCATTGGCATGGTGCCCATGGGGAAAAGTCTGTTTGGCGGCCTCAACCCGGTACACACCGGCGGGCCGATGCAGGTCAGCATTGAATTTGCCGAGCAGCACGCCAAGGCCTATCCCTACCCGGTGGACGGGTCGATCCGCCATGAAGTCTTCACTCGGCGCGGCGGCATGTATTTCGGTATCGCCCATTTGCTCGGATACCCGGTGAACTACCCGCAACCGCTCTATCGCTTCGCCGATTTCAACGCCGGTTGGTATGCCAGTCGCAATGCCGCGTTCCAGAACGCCGTGAGCCGTGCCTCGGGCATTGCGCTGGCGCTGGATGGCGATTTGGTCAATTACGGTTCGATCATGCCCGGCAGCACCGAAGTGGCCGTGCGCAGCCTCGGCAAGCAACTGGGCATGCGCAACACGACGATCAGGGATCAACTGGAAGAGGGCAAGAGCCTGGCGTTCGAGAACAGCTCGTTGTATCAGCGGGTCTTCGCGCTGGCCGAACGGGCCGAAGGCCGGTCATTGCCTCGGCAAGTGTTGCCGGGAATTGTCCTGCAGAGCCCGAAAATCACTCGCAAACTGACCACGGCCTGGTTTGCCAAGCGGGTTGATGAGCGTTATCAACGCTGTATGGCGCGGGCGGGTTGAAGAGCAAAACGATCGCAGGCGGTTTTACGCATGATCCCAGGCATAAAAAAACCGACTGATCAGGCCGGTTTTTTTGTCGAGGACTGCGGTAAAGCCATTCATTCAAGCGATGTGGTTGCTGTTCAGACGATCGGAACCATCGGCAGCGACGGTGTTGCCTTGCAGGCGATCCGAGCCATCGGCAGCGACGGTGTTGCCTTGCAGGCGATCCGAGCCATCGGCAGCAACGGTGTTGCCTTGCAGGCGGTCCGAGCCATCGGCAGCGACGGTGTTGCCTTGCAGGCGATCCGAGCCATCGGCAGCAACGGTGTTGCCTTGCAGGCGGTCCGAGCCATCGGCGGCGACGGTGTTGCCTTGCAGGCGGTCGGAGCCATCAGCGGCCACCCGATTCTGGATCAGGCGATCGGAGCCACCTTCCGCCACGCGACTTTCAATCAAGCGATCCGAGCCGCCTTCGGCGACGACAGGTTGAGCAGAGGTAGCGGCGAAAGCGTTCACTGCAAAAACCGAGAAAGCGATGCTGAGAAGAGTCTGGCGTTTCATGGTGGTGTGCTCCGGGTCTTATTGGGTGGGTATGGAGCAGATGTTACGCCGCACAATTTTTATGAGAACTTCATTGGCATGATGGTGAACATCGACGGGATTGATAGGGCCAGCGGCATACCCCTGGCGGGCGTGATGATGCAGTCGTCGGATGGCTCCAGCGCGGTCAAGGGCGGCTTCTACACTGGATAGCGTCGCAAGGAGGTGTTTATGTATCAGCTCTACGGTCATCAGAATTCGGGCGCAGCCGCCATAGAGGCGGCACTGGAACTGTGTGAGATCCCTTATCGCTTCATCGACGTCGAGTCGTCTTCGCAGGCCGCTTTGGCGTTGGAGAAGCTCAACCCGCTCAAGCAGATTCCGACCCTGCAATTGCCCGACGGCAGCGTCCTCACCGAAAGCGCGGCGATCCTGATTCACCTCGGGCTGACGTTTCCCGAGTCGAATCTGCTGCCGGACAACCCGGCTGATCGTGATCAGGCCATCCGTGGTCTGGCGTACATCGTCAGCAATTGCTATACGGCCATCGGTATCATCGACTACCCCGAACGCTGGTTGGCCGAGGCAGATGAATCGTCTCGGCAAAACCTGATAGCGGGCGCCCGTGCACGGTTGCATTGGAGTTGGGAGGTGTTTGCCGATCAGTTTTCCGGCGAGCTGTATCTGGGAGACGAGACGCCGGGAGCACTGGATGTGCTGGCGGCGGTGATCAGCCGATGGTCAGGCAGCCGCGAACATTTGCGCGCTGCCCGACCGGGGTTTTACGCCTGGCTGGAACGCATCGACCGACACCCGACGCTGGCGCCGGTGTTCGCCCGGCATTGGCCGGCCTGAGCACTGGAAAACAAGAGCGGGAGCGAGCAAGCTCGCTCCCACAGGGGATGGGTGGTGTGTTTGAGTTATTCCCCGCGAATGTACTGTTCCAGCTGACGAATCAGTTCCGCCTGTTCCGCGATGGCCTCCTTGACCAGGTCGCCAATCGACAGCAAGCCGATCAATTTGCCGTCCTCCACCACCGGCAAGTGGCGCAGGCGTTTGTCGGACATGATGCCCAGGCAGGTATCGACGGTTTGATGGGTGTCCACGGTAATTACCGGTGAAACCATGATGTCGCGTACCGGCGTACCCACCGAAGAACGCCCGTGCAGCACCAGTTTACGTGCGTAGTCACGCTCACTGATGATGCCCAGCACTTCGTCATTCTCCACCACCAGCAAGGCGCCGACGTTTTTCTCTGCCATCTTCATCAGCGCTTCCAGCACCATATGACCAGGTTTGATCTGGTGCACTTCCTGATTCTTCTGATCTTTCAACTTGAGTAGTTGCGCGACGGTTTTCATGGCGGTTTCTCGGGTGTTGTCGTTGTTATTGAAGAATCGTAGACGCCGGCGCGCAGGGCAAGAGAGAAAGCGGCAGATAAACGGCAAAAAACGTCATTCGCTGGTTTTTCTTCGGTAATCCCCGGATTCCTGCCCGGCAAAATACCCGTGGGAGCGGGCTTGCCCGCGATGAGGTCAAATCAGTCGACATCCATGTTGAATGTCAGGCCGCCGGCGCGAGCAAGCTCACTCCCACAGGTTCATGGTGGCGTAGAATCACCAACCTGAATCAATGTTGAGGTTTTCAGTGGTGGATTTACCGCAGGGCTTTGTCCTGACCCGGCATTGGCGCGATACACCGACCGGTACGCAAGTCGAGTTCTGGCTGGCGACCGACAACGGTCCCCGGCGCATTCGCCTGCCTCATCAGCCATCGGTGGCGTTTATTCCGGCCAGCCAGCGCGAGCAGGCCGAGGCACTGCTGAACGACGAAAAAAATGTCGAACTGCGGGAATTGGCCTTGCGGGATTTCGAGCACCGTCCGGTGCTGGGGCTGTATTGCTCGCAGCACGGACAATTGATGCGCCTGGAAACGGCCCTGCGCAGGGCCGGGGTCGAAGTGTATGAAGCTGACGTACGCCCGCCGGAACGCTACATGATGGAGCGGTTCATCACCGCCCCTGTGCGCTTTGGCGGTACGCCGGATGCCGAGGGCCTGTTGCTCGACGCACAGATGAAACCCGATCCGCACTATCGGCCAAGCCTCAAGCTGGTGTCCCTGGACATCGAAACCACCGCCCAGGGCGAGTTGTACTCCATCGCCCTGGAGGGCTGCGGCGAGCGGCAGGTGTACATGCTCGGCCCACCCAATGGCGATGACAGCGAGGTGGATTTCCAGCTCGAATACTGCGACTCGCGCACCCTGTTGCTGAAAAAGCTCAACGACTGGTTCGCCCGGCACGATCCCGACGCGATCATTGGCTGGAACGTCGTGCAGTTCGATCTGCGGGTGTTGCATAAACACGCCAGGCAACTGGGCGTGCCGCTGAAGCTGGGGCGTGGTGGCGAAGAGATGCAGTGGCGCGAACACGGCAACGGCAACCATTATTTTGCCTCCGCTGCCGGCCGGCTGATCATCGACGGCATCGAGGCGCTGCGTTCGGCGACCTGGAGTTTTCCGTCGTTCAGCCTGGAAAACGTCGCGCAAACCCTGCTGGGCGAAGGCAAGTCGATCGACAATCCGTACCAGCGCATGGACGAAATCAATCGCATGTTCGCCGAGGACAAACCGGCGCTGGCCAGGTACAACCTCAAGGACTGCGAACTGGTCACCCGAATTTTCGCCCACACCCAACTGCTGACCTTTTTGCTGGAACGGGCCAGCGTCACCGGGTTGCCGGTGGATCGCATGGGCGGCTCAGTGGCGGCGTTCACCCACCTCTACATGCCGTTGATGCACCGCCAGGGCTTCGTCGCGCCAAACCTCGGTGGGCGCCCGCCGCAAGCCAGCCCCGGCGGGTTTGTCATGGACTCGCAACCGGGCCTGTACGAGTCGGTGCTGGTGTTCGACTACAAAAGCCTTTACCCATCGATCATCCGCACGTTCCTCATCGACCCGGTGGGCTTGATCGAAGGGCTCAAGCATCCCGAGGACAGCGAGTCGGTGCCAGGTTTCCGGGGGGCACGTTTTTCCAGAACCCGGCATTGCCTGCCCGCCATCGTGGCCCGGGTCGCCGAAGGCCGGGAAACCGCCAAGCGCGAGCACAACGCGCCGCTGTCCCAGGCACTGAAGATCATCATGAACGCCTTCTACGGTGTGCTCGGCTCCAGTGGTTGCCGGTTTTTCGATACACGCCTGGCGTCGTCCATCACCCTGCGCGGGCACGAGATCATGCTGCGCACCCGTCAGTTGATCGAAGACCAGGGTCATACGGTGATTTATGGCGATACCGATTCCACTTTCGTCTGGCTGCGCCGCGCCCACGGCCAACAGGAAGCGGCACAGATCGGCGAAGCGCTGGTGAAGCACGTCAACCAGTGGTGGCGCGAGCATGTGCGGCAGGCATATGGCCTGGAAAGCGCGCTCGAACTGCAGTTCGAAACCCACTACAAACGTTTTCTGATGCCGACCATTCGCGGAGCGGAGGAGGGCAGCAAGAAGCGTTATGCGGGGTTGGTGACGCGCGCCGATGGCACGGACGAGATGGTCTACAAAGGACTGGAAACCGTGCGCACTGATTGGTCGCCGCTGGCCCGCCAGTTCCAGCAGGAGCTGTACCTGCGCATCTTCAATCGCAAACCCTATCAGGATTACGTGCGCGACTATGTGCGCAAGACCCTGGCCGGAGCGTTCGACGAGCGCTTGATCTACCGCAAGCGCCTGCGCCGAACCCTCGATGATTATCAACGCAACGTGCCGCCCCATGTACGGGCAGCGCGTATCGCCGATGACTACAACGACCGGCAGGGGCGTCCCCGCCAGTACCAGAACGGTGGCTGGATCAGTTACGTAATCACCGTCGCCGGCCCTGAACCACTGGAGATCCGCAGCGCGCCCATCGATTACGAGCATTACGTCAGCAAGCAATTGCAGCCTGTGGCCGACGCGATCCTTCCGTTCGTCGACGACGATTTTTCAACCCTGATTGGTGGGCAACTGGGCCTGTTTTGAGTCCATCAGCGACAACGTCCAGTCATCCAGAATGCCGTGGAAGTATTGATTCAGGGCTTGATGGAACAGGCTGTCATCAGGTGCGACCTGGGCGAACAGCGTCATCGACGAATGAAATTTCAGGTCATCGGGATGGCCGAAGATGTCCCTCACCGAGCGCTGCTGGATGTTCAGCACCTCTTGGGTGCACGTGCGCAGCCGCGCGCCCAGCAATGGGTGCTCGAGATAGGCTCGGGCTTCTTCGCGCGAACCGATCGCGAAGCGTTTGGACATGTCGCTGCCACCCAGCCCGGCAAACTGCGGAAAGATGAACCACATCCAGTGGCTACGCTTGCGGCCGGCCTTCAATTCGGCCTGAGCCCGGTCGAACACCGGGTCCTGCGCCTGAATGAAGCGCTGCAGGTTAAAGGTGTCCAGCCGATCGGTGCTTCTCATGCGCAAGTCCTCTGACAGACTGCGATGGCTCAGACCATGGCCAACCGCTGTTTGCGTTGTGGCGCACGAAACGCTTGGTCCAGCGCCTTCAGATCCCCAGGTTCAAGCACTAACTGCGCCGCGCGTGCGTTGAGTTGCACATGCTCGGGCCGTACCGCCTTGGGGATGGCAATCACCCCGTCCTGGCGCAAAAGCCATGCCAGCGCCACCTGGGCAGGCGTGGCATCGTGACGGGCGGCCACTTGCCGGAGCGTGGCGTTGCCCAGCATGTTCCCGCCCTGGCCAATGGGGCAGTAGGCCATGACCGGCATCCTGCGCTGCTGACACCAGGGCAGTAAATCAAATTCTATGCCGCGCTCTTCCAGGTTATAGAGCACTTGATTGGTGGCGCAGGCCGGCGCGGCCAGTTCCTGCAAATCATCGACGTCGAAGTTGGACACGCCCCAGCGACCGATCTTGCCTGCCGCGCGCAGTCGCTCGAAGGCCTCGACCGTTTCCTCCAGAGGGTACTGGCCGCGCCAATGCAGCAGGTACAGATCGATATGGTCGGTGTTCAGGCGCCGCAGACTGCGTTCGCAGGCCTGGGGAATGCCTTGGCGGCTGGCGTTGTGCGGGTAGACCTTGCTGACCAGAAACACCTCGTCGCGCCGGCCGGCGATGGCTTCGCCCACCACTTCCTCGGCGCCACCCTCGGCGTACATTTCGGCGGTGTCGATCAGGGTCATGCCCGACTCGATCCCCAGGCGCAACGCCGCGACCTCTTCGTTGTGCCGGGAGTGGTCCTCGCCCATGTGCCAGGTGCCCTGGCCGATGACCGGTACGCTGACGCCGGCCAATTCGAGAGTACGCATGCAAATCTCCTGTAAACACCCAAGCCATATTGCTATTGGCACTCAGCATAGCTTTCGGGTTCCGCGCTTAGATCAAAAGATCGCAACTTGCCGGTGATCGATTGGTGACGGCATGACTGCACTTTTCTGAAATCAACCGCTCTACTTTTGGGCAGCCTGCGGCGATCCCCTCTGCCGGCCCATGCCCAAGTTCAAGAACCCATGGCTCGAGCGTTACCTTTCAGTACCCCCTCAATCCGCCGCCGTTGCCTGATGCTGCTAGGCCTGTCGACGTTCCTCGTCACCGGATGCAGCCATCAGGATGGTAACGACCTCTTGACTCAATTGCGCGAAGGCAAACCCCAGGAATTTCTGCAAACCAGTGTCGACCGCATGGCCACCCTGACCATGCGCGACAACCTCGACAGCCTCTATCTGCTGATGAGCAAGCTGTACCTGCGCAACCCCGACGAGCTGAAAAAATCCGGCTTCCTTGACGCGCGCAGCGCCGGCAAGCAAGTACGCTTGGCGATCGAGCAGCAGCAGCCGCTGCCAACGCTTGGCGGTAAAAAGGACCTCGCGGCGCTACGGTTTGCCATGAGTCCGGAGTTCCTTGGCGACCGGGTCGGTGCGTTCATCTATGCCATCGGCAGCATGCTGGTCACCGCCCACGGCAATCGCCTGGAGTTCTACATGACGGACGCGATCAACCCGACGTTCGTCAGCAACGCTGCACGCAACATCGAGATTGCGACCTGGATCCTGAGTCAGCGGCAAAACAAAAACGGCGAACCCATGCTGTTTTCCAACGAAATCTCGGAGGAGGGCAGCAACCTGAGTTTTGCCGTGGAGTTCGGCAAAATAGTCGCGCGCCTGGATTTGCTGACGCAGATGCTGGACGAGCGCTACCGGCGCATCGGCCTCAACTACGCCCAGAGCCTGTTGTTCCTGAATTTCCTGCCGGTGCAATAGAACGGCGGTGACTTTCCAACAAGGGTGATAGTGCATGTAGGGAATAAAGATAGATCGCATCGATATAAGTGGTTATAAGAAAAATCGCTATGCTGCGGGCCAGATTTTCCCTGCAGTCTTTGTGGACGTATCGATGGATTTAGTGAATATCGGGTTGGTCGTAGCCGGGCTGGTGGTCGGCTTCATCGTCGGCATGACGGGCGTGGGCGGCGGGTCGTTGATGACACCGATCCTGCTGTGGTTCGGCATCAACCCGGCAACGGCGGTGGGCACCGATTTGCTGTACGCGGCCATCACCAAATCCAGTGGCGTGCTGGTTCATAAAAAGAACGACAACATTGACTGGGCCATCACCGGCTGGTTGACGCTGGGCAGTGTGCCAGCAGTGGCGTTGACCCTGTGGTTCCTCAGCAGTTTGCACAGCGCCCCCGAGGCGATGAACGCCATCATCAAGCAGGCGTTGGGTTTTGTCCTGTTCGCCACGGCGCTGGCGATCCTGTTCAAGAAGCGCCTGCTCGATTTCGCCCACAAGCGTGCCGGCGGCAACTACAACCCCAGCGGTACGCGGTTGAATGTCCTGACGGTCGTTACCGGTCTGGTGCTCGGCACCATGGTCGCGCTGACCTCCATCGGCGCTGGCGCGCTGGGCACCGTGGCGCTGTTCATTCTCTATCCGCTGCTGCCGACCCGCCGCCTGGTCGGCACGGAAATCGCTCACGCCGTGCCACTGACCCTGGTCGCCGGTCTTGGCCATGCGAGCATGGGCAACATGGACTGGCATGTACTGGGTTACTTGCTGGTCGGTTCGCTGCCGGGGATTTACCTGGGCAGCCATCTAACCGGCCGCATCTCCGATGAAGTGCTGCGCCCTTGCCTGGCGACGATGCTGGTGCTGATCGGTTACAAACTGGTGTTTTGATTCGCCACGGGGCGCAGCGTCACTCACGGGTGAATATTTCCAGCAGATGCCCGTCCGGGTCATCGAAATACACCCGTCGCCCCCCCGCAAACTCATTGATCTCCTTCGGCCGTTGTTTACCAGGGTCAGCCCACCACTGCTGACCATGGGCCAGAAGGCGCGCAAAGACCTCGTCGAAATCATCCTCGCCAATCAAGAACGCATAGTGCTGTGACGCGATCGGCGGGTCATTGTCGTAGAAGTCCAGTGACACGCCGTTGTCGAACTTGACGACCAGCATCGGGCCAAAGGGCTGCGGGGCGGGCAAGCCGAGAAGGTCTGCGAGGAAGTTGGCCGATAGTTGCTTGTCGCGGCACCAGACAATGGTGTGATTCAACTGAGCGCTCATGCAGTGGTCCTCACGGCGGATCAGGTGGGTTTCCATGAATCTTGAGTTTAGCCCGGCCTGTTGCGCTTCGACCGCCCTGACCTAAGCTTTGGACAAGGCGAACAACATTTGCGGAGCGTCACCCGGAACGATCGCCGCGATGCGCAATCATTAGAGCGTGGATATCAAAAGGAGATGCGCATGCTCATCAGGTCACTGACCCTGGCTACCCTGCTGGCAGTTGCCGGTCCCTTGTTCGCCGCTGATGGCGACTCACCGCTGGACATGGACAAGGGCAGGTCCCGGCCACTGATTGTCATCGCTCCCAGTACGGTCGACCCGACGTGGGTCAGCCTGAAAAAGTCGCTGGAAGAGCCGGATAACAAAAAGGGGTTCACCGAGCGAAACCTGGTGTTGTACACGGTGCTCAATCTGATGGGCCAGCGCGATGGCAAAGACCTCGGGCCGCAGGACACGGCAGCGTTGATTCGTTCACTCAAACTGGGTGCCGGAGCCAAGACCAAGGTGATTCTGGTGGGCAAGGACGGCGAAAAGAAGCTTGAACAGTCCGGACCTGTCGAGCTGAAAGAGGTGTTCGCCGCTGTCGATCAGTTGCCGGCGGCCGAGAAGGAAACGCCAGCACCCACGGTAGCGCCGGCAGCCGAACCGGAGCCGACCGCCAAGGGCGCAAAAGGCACAAAATCCGGTAAGCCGGCCAAACCAGCCAAGCCCGCCAAACCAGCGGAAATGCCGGATGATTGAGGGGTTTCAGCCATAGCCCTCGTCGAGCTATGAAGCGGCGCTACATGTGGCATTGGCGTTATTCCAGATCGACTTCATAGGCAGGTTGTGCGACTGCTGCGCAGCCGAACGGGGCGGTGCGGCGTCCCACAAGCCCCCTCGCCACAGAGGCACTACCCTCGGTTCACTGGCTCAGTGCACTCAAAATCTGGTGAGCGATCTTGACCCGCTCCGCAATCGGGTAGTTTTTGTTGGCCAGGATCACGATGCCGATGTCCTTCGACGGCACAAACAGGGCATAGGCGCCGAAGCCACCGGTCGACCCGGTTTTGTTCAGCAGCAGGTTTTCCGGTTGCGGCTGAGGCGGGTTGAGCCACTGGACCTTGTGCGCCTCCATGGCCATCTGTGGCGAGTTGCCCGCCAGCAATTGATCCAGGGTGACCGGGTACTGATAGAGCTCCCATCCCAGGCCCTGGGTCATCTCGCCGACGCGGTAGTAGCCGGTGTGGGTGAGGGCGATTGCCTGTTGCAGCGGTTTTTCCAGCGAGCTCGGTTGCAGGTTCGCTTGCACATAGCCGATCAGGTCCGAGGTGCTGGTTTTCACCCCGTAAGCCTCGGAGTCCAGCGCGCCAGGCCCCACGCGTACGGGCTTGTCGTCCTTGTTGTAGCCCTGCGCGTATAGATTCATCTGTGCCTGGGGGACGTTGAGGTAGGTGTGTTTGAGGCCGAGTTTGGGCAGCAGCGTGTTGTCCATCAGTTCATCGAATGGCTGGCCCATGCTTTGGGCCGCGAGGTAGCCGAATAAACCGAGGCTCGGATTCGAATACAGCCGGTGGGTACCAGCGGCGTAGGTCGGTTGCCATTGTTTGAAATAGCCGAGCATCTTGTCCGCCGAGTCGGCGGCGGTGGGGAATTGCAGCGGCAGGCCGCCCGCGGTGTAGGTGCCCAGTTGCAGCACGCTGATGTGATCGAACGCACTGCCGCGCAATGCGGGCCACACCTGGCTGGCCTTGTCGGACAGCGACAACTTGCCGCTGGCCTGGGCGTAGGCGGCGAGGGTGGCGGTGAAGGTTTTGCTCAGGGAGCCGATTTCGAACAGGGTGTTTTCAGTGACCGGTTGCGCGCTTTCTTTCGATGCTACCCCGTAGTTGAAGTAGTGCGGCGTGCCGTTGACGGTCACCGCCACAGCCATTCCGGGTATGCCCTGGGCTTGCATGACCGGGCGCACGGCGGTATTCACCAGCGTCTCCATTTGATCCTGTGCGAGGCATTGGCCAGCCGCGAGCGCCGCCACGCAAACCGCGAAAGTTTTCAGTCTGTCCATGTGGGTGTCGTCCGTCATCGATTCAGTTGCGCGTCATGTTAGGGGGTTAATTGCTCCGTTCCGAATGGTTTTTGGGCCCTGCCGACCATAGGCGGCAGGGCGGGTCGTTGGAGGGCATGCATCCGCTAAATCAACGCACCAGGCTCGGCCGCTTGTTATCGAATGTCCACCCCGGAATCAGAAACTGCATCGCGACGCTGTCATCCCGCGCACCCAGCCCCATGCCCTTGTAGAGTTCATGGGCCTTGACCACCTGATCCATATCCAGCTCGATGCCCAGCCCGGGTTTCTGCGGCACCTGCACGCAGCCCTCGACGATTTGCAGTGGGGCTTTGGTCAGGCGTTGGCCGTCCTGCCAGATCCAGTGGGTGTCGATCGCCGTGATTTCACCCGGTGCGGCCGCCGCGACATGGGTGAACATCGCCAGGGAAATATCGAAATGGTTGTTGGAGTGCGAGCCCCAGGTCAGGCCCCATTCATGGCACATCTGGGCCACGCGCACCGAGCCCTGCAGGGTCCAGAAGTGCGGGTCCGCCAGCGGGATGTCCACCGATTGCAACTGGATCGCGTGGCCCATTTCCCTCCAGTCGGTGGCAATCATGTTGGTCGCGGTCTTCAGGCCCGTGGCGCGGCGGAACTCAGCCATGACTTCGCGTCCCGAGTAACCGTTTTCCGCGCCGCAGGGGTCTTCGGCGTAAGCCAGTACCTTGTGCTGGTCGCGGCACAAGCGAATGGCCTCTTTGAGGGACCAGGCACCATTCGGATCGAGGGTGATGCGTGCGTCAGGGAAGCGTTCGGCCAGGGCCGTCACCGCTTCGATTTCAGCATCGCCGCTGAGTACGCCGCCCTTGAGCTTGAAATCCTTGAAGCCGTACTTCGAATGAGCTGCTTCGGCCAGGCGCACCACGGCGTCGGTGGTCATGGCTTTTTCGTGACGCACCTGGAACCAGTCATTGTCGGCATCCGGCTCGCTACGGTAGGCAAGATCGGTTTGCTGGCGGTCACCGACATAAAACAGATAGCCGAGCATTTTCACTTCATCACGCTGCTGGCCTTCGCCGAGCAGGGCGGCGACGGGTACGTCCAGATGCTGACCGAGCAGATCGAGCAGCGCCGCCTCCAGCCCCGTGACGGCGTGGATGGTAATGCGCAGGTCGAAGGTCTGCAGGCCACGACCGCCGGCGTCGCGGTCGGCGAAGGTCTGGCGCACTTGATTGAGAACCTTCTGGTAGGTGCCGATCGGGCTGCCGACCACCAGGCTGCGGGCGTCTTCGAGGGTCTGGCGAATGCGCTCGCCACCCGGTACTTCGCCGACGCCGGTGTGGCCGGCGTTGTCCTTGAGGATCACGATGTTGCGGGTAAAAAACGGCCCGTGGGCGCCGCTCAGGTTGAGCAGCATGCCATCGTGGCCAGCCACCGGAACAACTTGCATGCTGGTGATGATCGGGGCGTTGGCGGTTTCTTGCAGGGTCATGTTCTTATCCTTTTAAGCCGTGTTCTTGAAAAGTCATCAGGCGTGGTGGGCCGCCGGTTTGGCCGTTGTGGTGATGGAAGCGGCTTTGGGTGTGTTGCGTGCGGCAAAGACGATGATCGCGGCGATGATCGACGTCGCGGCCAGGCCGTACAGGCCGCCCTGAATGGAGCCGGTGCGTTCTTCCAGCAGGCCGAAGGTGGTCGGCGCAACGAACCCGCCGAGGTTGCCCACCGAGTTGATCAACGCGATGACGCCAGCGGCGATTCGGGCATCCAGATAGGCCTGGGGGATCGGCCAGAACAGCGATGACGCCGATTTGAAACCCAGTGCGGCGAAGCAGATTGCGACAAAGGCGAAGACCGGCCCGCCGGTGGTGGACATGAACATCCCGGCGGCGGCGATCAACAGAGCGGCGGCGACCCATGCTTGCTGGTGTTTCCATTTGGCCGACAGCGAGGCAAAGGCGTACATGCCGACAATCGACAGCAGCCACGGAATCGAGTTGAACATCCCGACCTGGACGTCGCTCAAGTCGCCCATTTTTTTGATGATGCTCGGCAGCCAGAAGGTGGCGGCGTAGATGGTCAGTTGAATGAAGAAGTAGATCAGGCAGAACAGGATGATCTGGCGGTCCTTGAGCAGTTTGCCCAGGGACGGTTTGATCGGCGTCGCGGCTTCTCGGGCCAGTTGTTCGTCATCGATGGCCTGGACCAGTGCGTCCTGCTCTTCGCGGGTCAGCCATTTCGCGTCGTGGGGCCTGGAGTCAAGCCAGAACCAGACAAACACGCACAGCCCGACCGAAAACATTCCTTCAATGAAGTACATCCACTGCCAGCCGTGCATCCCGAAGCCGTTGATTTGCAGGAGCAACCCGGACAGCGGGCCGGAAATCAGCGACGCAACCGCCGAGCCGCTGAGGAAAATGGCGATGGCCTTGCCGCGCTCCACACCGGGCAACCAACGAGTGAAGTAGTAGATCACGCCAGGGAAAAACCCGGCTTCGGCCACACCCAACAGAAAACGCAGGACGTAGAAGTGGGTTTCGGTCTGGATAAACGCCATGCCTGCCGCGACCAGGCCCCAGGTCAGCATGATGCGGGTCAGCCAGAGGCGAGCGCCGACTTTCTGCAGAAGGATGTTGGAGGGCACCTCGAACAGTGCGTAGCCGATGAAGAACAGACCGGCGCCCAGGCCGTAGGCGGCAGCGCCAATACCCAGGTCGTGTTCCATGTGGGCGCGGACGAAGCCGATGTTCACGCGGTCAATGTAATTGACGATGAACATGATCACGAACAGCGGCAAGACGTGACGTTTGACTTTCGAGATGGCGGACTTGAGCACCGAATCGGCGCCATCGTCCATGGCTGATATGGATGTTTTCACTGCGTTTTCTCCCACTCGTTATTTTTATGCGGGGTGCGGCTGGGTGCTGCGTTGTTGATAGACATCATACAACTGCATTTTTTTATACTGCAATAGCTTTTCCCGAATAAAACGGCGCTATAACAGCTATTTTTATTCCTTGGTCGGTGGTTTTTAGCGGATTGATTGGAGGTTATTCGACTGGTTGTTGAGTGTTGTCATACAAGTTGAGTGGTGTTTTCTTGAGTTTTCAGGCGATCGCAGTGCTACGATTGCGCTAGTTCTGCTTTTGGATGAGTGTCATGCAAGAAGATCTCGATGCACCTGCCCGCAAGCGCAGCCACAACCTGGCCCATGACCTGGTGGCCAAGCTGACCCAGAGCATCCTGCTCGGGCAGATGTTGCCTGGCGCAAAGCTGCCGTCGGAGAACACGATTGTTCAGGAGCACGGTGTCAGTCGTACCGTGGTGCGGGAGGCGATTTCGAAGTTGCAGGCATCCGGCCTGGTGGAGACCCGGCACGGCATCGGCACCTTTGTGCTGGAGCGTGCGCCCGAACAGGGCTTGCGACTGAATGTCGATACGGCGCTGGGGGTGCGCAGCATTCTGGAATTGCGCATGGGCCTGGAAACCCAGGCCGCCGCACTGGCCGCCATTCGCCGCAGCGATCAACAGTTGGCGCAGATGCGCGAGGCGCTCGACGACTATCAGCGTCTGCTGGCCAACAATGACAGTTGTGTGGAAGCGGATCGGCGCTTCCACCTGCTGATCGCCGAAGCCACGGGCAATGTGTGCTTCACCGAGATCATGCAGCATCTGGGTAGCGCCATGATTCCGCGAACCCGGGTCAACGCCGCCGAGCGCGGCGCAGTGGACCTGAGCAAACTCGGCGAACTGGCCAACCTCGAACATGAGGCAATTCTCAACGCCATCAAGCGCCAGGACCCGGACGCGGCGCGGGCAGCGATGTGGCTGCATTTGACCAACAGTCGCGACCGTTTTTCGCCTGCCGGCAGTTGATCGTGGTGCCGCCGCCCCTCTGTGGGAGCGAGCAAGCTCGTTCTCACAGGGATCTTCAGTGTTCAGGCATTGGCCACTTGAACGACCACTCGCCGCTCCAGATTCAGCGCCAACACGCTGATCAACACCACAACCGCTCCAACCCCAACCATCAGCGTCGGCCTTTCACCCAGTGCAAACGACGCAATGGCCATCGCCGTCGGCGGTACCAGATACAGCGCCATCGTCGCCCGACTCAAATCCACATGTGCCAATACATAGGCCCAGGCCAGATACGCCAAGGCACTGGGGAATATCCCCAGGGCAAACACTGCCAGCTGCACGCGCAGCGGCGCCACGGCGACCTGCTCCACAAGGCCGGGCAGAAAAACCAGTAACAGTAACGTCCCGGACCAGACCGTGTAACAGACCAGGGTCAACCCGTCATAACGCCCGGTGTGATGCTTTTGCAGGGCGAAATACAGACTCCAGGACAGCGCCGCCAGCAGGATCAGCAAGCCGTGGGCGTCGATGCTGCCGAGGCCATGATCGCCCGCCACCACAATCAACACGCCGAGCAGGCCTAATAAAACGCAGCCCCAGCGCCAGAGGCTGACCCGGTCCTTGAACGCGAAGCGCGCGAGCAAGGTGCTGAACAGCGGCGTGGTTTGTGCCAGCACACTGGAAGCGCCAGCGCTGACGCCTTGCTGGCCGACGTTGATCGCCACGTGATGCAGGCTGACCGCAAAGAAACCCAGCCCGAACAGCAGTGGAACATCGCGCAGCCCGGGCAGGCGAATGCCTCTGCACAATGCGACCACGGCCATGAACACCGATGCCAGCAGGAAACGCAAAAGCGCCAGATGCACGGGGTCGTAGGCGAGCAAGCCGATATGGATGCCGGTCGGGGAATACCCCCAGCAGGTCACGACAAACGCCATGGCCAGGATGATCTTCAAGGGCGAAACGGAGGAGTGTGTGAGCGGCTTCATGGTCATGCACCGGTAGGCAGGTGCTCTGAGTATCTGAACCCGAACCATTCGCCACAACTGACTTATAATGTGTTAACCGTTCACTTTGGGTGATGTATGGAGCTGGCACAGATTCGCATGTTCAAGACCGTTGCCGAAATGGGCAGCATCGCCCGTGCGGCAGACGTGCTGCATTGCGTGCCGTCGAACATCACGGCGCGGATCAAGTCGCTGGAGGCGGAGTTGGGTGTCGCGTTGTTTTTGCGCGAGGGGCGCGGGCTGCGCATCAGTCCGTCGGGTCAGACCTTTCTGGCCTACGCCTCGAAAATCCTGGCGTTGACCGCGGAGGCGAAACGAGCGGTGGACCCCGCGGCCGAGCCCTCCGGGCCGTTGCGCATCGGCGCCATCGAGTCCTCGGCCACCGGTCGCTTGCCGCGACTGCTGGCCAAATTCCACAAGCGCTTCCCGCAAGTGGCGCTGGAACTGACCACGGGCACCTGGGGCCAGTTGCTGGATGACACGCTAAATCATCGGCTTGACGGTGCGATCGTCGCGGTGGATGTCGAGCGCTCGCACCTCAAGCGCACGCCGATGTACCGCGAAGACCTGTTGCTGATTGCCTCGACATCGCTGGGGCCAGTGCGTGACATGGGGGATCTGCATGACAAGACCGTCTTTATGTGGCCCCAGGGTTGTCCGTATCGGGCGGCGCTGGAACATTGGTTGTTGCGTCAGGGCAGGCGTTGCCGATTGTCAGCCTGGCCAGTTACGGCGCGATTGTCGGGTGCGTCAGCGCCGGGGCCGGCGTGGCGCTGGTACCCAAGGGTGTGTTCGATCAATACGCCAAGGGCGCGGGGTGCGTGGGTTACGAGTTTCCCGAGCTGACGGCGATCGAGAACTTGTTCTACTGGCATGAAAACGCCGGGGTGCACCCGGCGCGAGAGGCGTTCGTGGCAATGTTGCGCGAGGAATTTGCTTAAGCGAACTGGTAGCCGTGAACGCGGATTGATCAGCTCGTGCGCACATCCCGCATCAACAACCCGAAACTCAAATCCACCGCATCCGGAATCGGCAGGTACACCGTATGCCCATCCCCCGGCGCGACCTCGATCGCTTCACCCCGGATGTTGTGCAATTGATGCAGATCGAAGTGGAAGTTGCCCTTGGGTGTCATCAACTCCATGTGATCGCCCAGGCCAAACCGATTCTTCACCTTCACTTCCGCCAACCGCTCACGTCGCTCGCCGGTCAGTTCACCGACGAACTGTTGCTGCTCCGACACCGAGCTGCCGTTCTGGTAGTTCTGGTACTCGTCATGCACATGCCGACGCAGAAAGCCTTCGGTGTAGCCGCGCTGAGCAAGGGATTCGAGGTCGGTCATCAGGCTGCGGTCGAAATCGCGGCCGGCCACGGCATCATCGATGGCCCGTCGGTAGACCTGGGTGGTCCGCGCACAATAGAAATGCGATTTGGTCCGGCCTTCGATTTTCAATGAGTGCACACCCATCTGCGTCAGGCGCTCGACATGCTGTACGGCGCGCAGGTCCTTGGCATTCATGATGTAAGTGCCATGCTCGTCTTCGAAGGCGGGCATCAGTTCGTCGGGGCGATTGGCCTCTTGCAGCAGGAACACCTGCTCGGTGGGTGCGCCGAGACCCAGGGTCGGTTCCGGCTGAAACTGCTGGACGATCTCGCCAAGCGTGTTTTCGGTGGCCTCCTGCGCCGAGTACTTCCAGCGGCAGGCGTTGGTGCAACTGCCTTGATTGGCGTCGCGCTTGTTCAGGTAGCCCGACAGCAGGCAGCGGCCCGAATAGGCCATGCACAGCGCACCGTGCACGAATACCTCCAGTTCCATGGCGGGAACCTGTTGGCGGATTTCGGCGATTTCTTCCAGAGACAGTTCCCGCGAGAGGATGATCCGGCTCAAGCCCTGCTGCTGCCAGAACTCGACACTGGCCCAGTTCACCGTATTGGCTTGTACCGAGAGGTGAATCGGCATCTGCGGGAAGTGCCGGCGCACCAGCATGATCAGGCCGGGGTCGGACATGATCAACGCGTCCGGCGCCATGGCGATCACGGGTTCCAGATCCTTGAGGAACGTCTTGAGCTTGGCGTTGTGCGGCGCGATGTTCACCACCACGTAGAAGCGCTTGCCCTGGGCCTGCGCTTCACGAATGCCGACGGCCAGGTTGGCGTGATCGAATTCGTTATTGCGCACGCGCAAGCTGTAGCGTGGCTGGCCCGCGTACACGGCATCGGCGCCGTAGGCGAAGGCATAACGCATGTTTTTCAAGGTGCCGGCGGGGGCGAGCAGTTCCGGAGCAATCTGGTTCATGGTGGGATCGATCGCAAAAGCCGCCGAGCGTATACGCCTTGCTCGGAAGGTTTATTGATCTGGATCTATGCTTGATGAAAAAAACGATGGCACTCGCGCGAGCCATGGTGGCCTAAGCATCAGGGCGCAACATTGCGTTCCGGCGGACTGACATGGATCGGACATGAACGAAGAGACATTACAAGACAAGTCACTGACGGTGTTGTTGGGGCTGGTGAGCATCGCCTTCATCTGGATTCTGTTGCCGTTCTACGGCGCGGTGTTCTGGGCAGTGATCCTCGGCATCCTGTTTGCGCCATTGCAGCGTCGGTTGCAATTGAAGTTTGGCTGGCAGCGCAACGTCACGTCGTTGCTGACGCTGAGTGTTTGTCTGGTGATCGCGATCCTGCCGGTGATCATCCTTGGTGCCTTGCTGGTTCAGGAGGGGGCGGCGCTCTACAACAGAATCGAAAGCGGCGAGTTGGACATTGCAGGCTATGTGACGCACTTCAAACACAGCCTGCCGCCGTACTTTCAGCACTTGCTCGATCGGTTCGGGGTCGGCGAGCTGAACGGCCTGCGGGAGAAAATCATCAAGAGCGCGGTGACGGGCAATGAGTTTGTCGCCACGCAGGTCTTCAGTTTTGGTCAGGGCACTTTCGATTTTGTGGTGGGTTTTTTCATCATGCTCTACTTGCTGTTCTTCTTTCTGCGGGACGGTGCCGAACTGGCGCGCAAGGTTCGCTCCGCCGTACCGCTGCAGGAACACCAGAAACGTCGTCTGCAACTCAAATTCAACCGCGTGGTGCGGGCCACGGTGAAGGGCAATCTGCTGGTGGCGATCACACAAGGCGCATTGGGTGGTTTGATTTTCTGGTTTCTGGACATCCCGAGCGCGTTGCTCTGGGCCGTGTTGATGGCGTTTCTGTCCCTGTTGCCAGCGGTGGGGGCGGGTATTGTCTGGGCGCCGGTGGCGGCATTTTTCCTGTTCACCGGGGCGATCTGGCAGGGCGTGGTATTGGGGTTGTTCGGGGTTTTTGTGATCGGACTGGTGGACAACGTGCTGCGACCGATCCTCGTGGGCAAGGACACCAAGATGCCGGACTATCTGATCCTGATCTCGACCCTGGGCGGCCTGGCGATTTTCGGCCTCAACGGTTTTGTGATCGGTCCACTGATTGCCGCGCTGTTCATGTCGAGCTGGGCGATCTTCATCGAAACCAAACCGCGGGTTCAGCTGCCTTAAGCGCTGAATTTGCCCGTCTGGCCAGTGCCGATACGCTCAGACAATGCCTGGGCGGCCGGCAGCGAAGTGAGCGGGCCGCTGATCTGTTCGCCGTCCTGTACCAGGTACCAGCAGGCGAGTAATCCCAGCTCTCTGAGAGGGGCGGGAACGGCACTGCCGATAACGGACATAATCTGAACCTGAGACATCATCAGTACCTCCAGCGATCTATGGAGATACCTTACGGGGCGGGCGTTTTTTCGGACAATCACCGTTTTCGATAGTGGTCATTGACGCCAGTGGGTGCAAATGACCGTTTCTCGGTCACCGCACCTTTCAATGTTCCTGCTGGCCGGCGATCGCGTTTTTGAACGCGTCATCGCCAGCAAGCGGGCCCCTGCGGACTGTGTCAGTAGTGACCGTAATGCGGGCCATAGTAACCACGCGGAGGGCCGTAGTAACCATGGGGAGGTCCGTAGTAACCACGGGGAGGTCCGTAGTAGACCGGCGCCGGGCGGTAGTAGATCGGTTGCTGCACATAGACCGGAGCCGGCTGGTAGTAAACCGGTGGCGGTGGTGCGACATACACCGGTGCGGGTTGGGCGTAGACCGGCTGTGCATAAACGGGTTGTGGCTCGACATACACCGGCCGGTTGGCGTTGATCAGGGCCGAGCCGACGATGGCCGTACCGACGATCGCTCCAAATACCGCCGCGTCATTACCTCCACCATGGGCTTGCGCCTGTCCTGCGATAGCGAGCGCGCCGATCAGCAAGGCTACTGTGGGGATTTTACGGATCATGATAATTCCTCGGTTCTTCGCCCCGGCGCTTGCGTCTGCAATAGACCCAAGGATCGTCGCGGGGATACTTCTAAGACAGCGCTTTTTTGATAATCAGCACAGCCGTTAGGTAAATTTTGTGTAAGGTCTGTACCGGCCTGCTTACGGTCGCCCGATACCATGCGCAGGCCCTGGAATATGATTGATCAGAACACCCAGGACTGGCCAAGCCCGTCCATCTGAAAGTGCAATGCAAGGAGATTCACATGCAGATGAACCCCAACAGAGACACCCAGCTGTGCATGTCCCTCTCCGGACGCCCCGGTAACTTTGGCCTGCGATTTCACAACCATCTGTATGAACAACTGGGGCTGAATTTCTACTACAAAGCCTTCAGCAGTCACGACTTGCCGGGCGCTGTCGGCGGTATTCGTGCCTTGGGCATTCGCGGCTGCGGCGTGTCGATGCCGTTCAAGGAAGCCTGCATTGCGCTGGTCGATGAGTTGGACGCGTCCGCCGCCGCCATTCAATCGATCAACACCATCGTCAATACCGACGGTCATCTCAAGGCCTATAACACCGATTACATGGCGGTTGCCCAGCTGCTGGAAACCCACGCAGTGCCCAAGGACACCACCTTTGCCCTGCGCGGCAGCGGCGGAATGGCCAAGGCGGTGGCCAGTGCCTTGCGCGATGGCGGTTACACAAACGGCCTGATCGTGGCCCGCAACGAGCGCGCAGGCCGGGCCCTGGCTGAGTCCCTGGGTTATCCATGGCAAGCGGAATTGGGGGAGAGACGGCCGCAAATGCTGATCAATGTCACGCCGGTCGGTATGGATGGCGGCCCGGAGGCCGGGCAGTTGGCGTACGAAACCGAGGTCATTGCGGCTGCTGATATCGTCTTCGATGTGGTGGCGATTCCCTCGGAAACGCCGCTGATCGTGCGTGGTCGTGCCGAGGGCAAGCAAGTGATCACCGGACTGGAGGTGATCGCGCTCCAGGCGTTGGAGCAATTCGTGCTTTATACCGGTGTGCGGCCGACGGATGAGCAATTTCAGCAAGCGGTGGCGTTTGCGCGCAGTTGAAGGTCTTTTGCCTGCCTTAAAACCAGATCAAGGAGGTATCCATGCATCCCCCCATTCTCAACCTGAATCAGGTCGAACTCGAGCCCTTGCCCCAAGCCTTGGCGCCCACCGGTGAAACCGCTGGCCGCTATCGGCAACGCATGGCCCGCGTGGGTCAGTAGCTGGGGGCTCAAAAGCTCGGTTATCGCCTGTACGTGCTGGAACCGGGGGGCGGTCAGCACCCAGCAGTCACCGGAGATTTGCGAATATCCGGACTCCGGCAAGTATGCGGTGATGGATGACTTCAAGGTCGATGCCCAGGGTAACGCCTCCGGGTTTGTCGCGGTTGCCCGGCAGGCGGATGGGGTGGATTACTGGGACGGGGAATGAACGGCTCCGAGATCGAGTCGGCGATGGTGTATTTGTGGCGAGCGAGCTTGCTCCGGGCGGCGTTCCGACAAGCTCCCTCGCCACAGGTACAGTGTTCGTCCTGAACTGAACAGCATGACCCTCGCCACGGGATTTGTTGTTCAGCTAATTATGGTTACTCAAGGCGCGCCAAACGCTCTTCCAGTGCCGCAATCCGCGCCTCGAGCTCTTCGATCCGCTCAACCGAAACAGCGCTGCCACCACCACGTTCGACCGGGTTCTGCCGCGCCGCGAGAATCGCGTCGATGTCCGCCGGGTCGCCCAAGGCATGCATATACCGGTCTTCCCGCTGTCCGGCCTGGCGCGGAATCAGCAGGGCCAGGCCACGGGCAATCAAGCGTTCAAGCTGATGCACCACCTGGTCGGTATCTTCGAAGTCATGCATGCGGCCGCTGCGGGTCAGCAGCTCATTGACCGTTTGTGGGCCACGCAGGAACAACAGTCCCGCCAGCACCACCTGAGCCGGTACCAGTTCCAGTGCCTTGTCGACCCTGTGCTCCCAGCGATCCGCACGGCTGCCCATCACCAGTTTGGTGAAGCCGCGTCCCTCAAGGGCGCGCAAGCTTTGACCGACCTGGCCCTGGGTCAGGTTCATCACCGGTTCACGGCTGGTCTTCTGGTTGCAGGCGATCATCAGCGCATTGAGGGTAAGCGGGTAGGTTTCCGGGCTGGTGGCCTGTTTTTCGATCAGAGAGCCCAGAATACGGATTTCCGTGCTGTTGAGTCGCGGCTCGTCATAGGTCGTCTCTTGCTCGGTGATCATGGTTCTGCGTCCTTACCCGGTTCAGGTTTTCACTTGCGTGGATGCACTTTAGATTGGTGTGCGTCAATGGCAATAGTATTTGCGAACTATCTGGGCTGTTTAATGAGGCTTTAACGCAATACTAACGATTTTTTTACAATTGGATGGGCACCGTATGCGGGGCCATGGACAGGATGTCCTTGAAGTGGGGGATTTACACGTTTCTTGCATCGACAATGTCATCGGCCTTAAGCAATGGAAGATGGAGCAAGGCATGAAGTTGATGTTGGTATCAGCCAAACAAGATGTGCTCAATAGCACACGATTCGCATGACTATTTTGATTACCGGCGCTGCCGGATTCATTGGGTTTCACACCGCCCGGCGTCTATGTCTGGACGGCCATGAAGTGGTTGGCATCGACAACCTCAATGACTATTACGACGTCACGCTCAAGCGCGCACGACTCAAGGAACTGGAGTGCTTGCCGGGCTTTCGTTTCGAGAAAATGGACATTGTCGATAAGCCGGCGTTGATGGCGTTGTTTCGCGATCATCCGTTTACCGAAGTGGTGCATCTGGCCGCACAAGCCGGCGTACGCTATTCGCTGGACAATCCCGATATCTACGCGCAATCGAATCTGGTGGGTTTCCTCAATGTGCTGGAAGCCTGCCGACACCACAGTCCCGCGCATTTGATCTACGCTTCCAGCAGCTCGGTGTACGGCAGCAACAGCAAAATGCCGTTCAGTGTCGAGGACGCGGTCGATCATCCCATTTCCTTGTATGCCGCGACCAAGCGCGCCAATGAGCTGCTGGCCGAGAGTTATTGCCATCTGTACGGATTGAAGGCCAGTGGGCTGCGTTTCTTTACGGTTTACGGACCGTGGGGGCGGCCGGACATGGCGCTGTTCAAGTTTACCGAGGCGATGCTCAAAGGCCGGCCGATCGATATCTATAATCAGGGCCAGATGGCACGGGACTTCACGTACATCGACGACATCGTCGAGAGCGTTGCCCGATTGCGCACACGACCACCGGTATCGACCGGGGCGGGAGAAGGTGTCAACCGGTTGTTCAATATCGGTCGCGGCCAGCCAGTGGCGCTGCTGGAGTTCATTGACTGCCTGGAAGCGGCGCTGGGGATGCAGGCGCAACGTAACTATCTACCGCTGCAGGCTGGCGATGTGGTCAAGACCTGGGCCGACGTGTCGGCCCTGGCAGAGTGGGTCGATTTCAGTCCGCAGGTGCCGGTTGGCACCGGCGTCGGGGAGTTTGTGAAGTGGTATCGCCAGTTCTATCAGTTATGAACCATTCTCCCTTGAAAATAAAAGAGCAAGGCAAAAGAGCGCCTCTATGAGCAATGACATTTTTGTATCGGTACTGATCCCTGCGAAGAACGAAGCGAACAATCTCAAGCCCTTGCTTGAGGAGGTCCGCGTGGCGCTGGCGGATGAGTCTTATGAAATCATCGTCGTCGACGATGGCAGTACCGATGCGACCTTGCACGAACTGCAGCAGGCCAAAAACAATGGTCTGAGCCAGTTACGCATCCTGCATCATGATCGCTCGCTGGGCCAAAGCACGTCGCTGTACCACGCGGCACAGGCCGCTCGCGGGCAGTGGCTGGCCACGCTCGATGGCGATGGGCAGAATGACCCGGCAGACATCCCGGGCATGTTGGCACTGGTGCGTAACCCGCGTGGCAGTGGCGACTTGCAGCTGGTGGCGGGGCACCGGGTCAACCGCCGCGACACCGCGAGCAAGCGCTGGGCTTCGCGTTTCGCCAATGGCCTGCGCAGCCGCCTGCTCAAGGACGCCACGCCCGACACTGGCTGTGGCTTGAAACTGATTCAACGCGCGGCGTTTTTGCGCCTGCCGTACTTCGATCATATGCATCGGTACATTCCAGCGCTGATCCAGCGCCACAATGGCAAGATGGTCGTCCATCCCGTCAACCACCGGCACCGCACCGCCGGCGTGTCCAAGTACGGCAATATCGACCGCGCCCTTGTCGGCATTCTCGACCTCTTCGGGGTGTGGTGGTTGATCAAGCGTACTCGCCTGAATACTCAGGCTCGGGAGGTTCAGGAATGAACCTTTCCCGCGAATCCTTGTGGTTGGTGGTCGGCTTTGCCGGCCAGATCGCGTTCACCGGCCGTTTCGTCCTGCAGTGGCTGTACAGCGAATACAAAAAACGCAGCGTGATCCCGACCAGCTTCTGGTACCTGAGTATCGTCGGCAGTGCCCTGCTGCTGATGTATGCCATTTACCGGCAGGACCCGGTGTTCATTGCCGGCCAGGCTTTTGGCTTTATTGTTTATCTGCGCAACCTGCAACTGATTGCAAAAAGCAAAAACCTCAAGGAGTAAGTCATGCGCAGATCGTTGTCGCCCAGGGTCGAATGCCTGGGGTTGATGTTGCTCGCCCTGCTTTTGGTCGGTGCCGGTCTGGGCCTGCGTCAGGTGCAGAACGTCGATGAAGAACGTTTCCTCGGCGTGGCCCTGGAAATGCTGCACAACGGTTCTTGGCTGATTCCCCATCGCGCCGGGGAGATCTACGGCGATAAACCACCGATCTTCATGTGGACGGTGGCGTTCTTCGCCTGGCTGACCGGCAAACCCAACCTTGCCCTGTTCATTCCCGGGCTTTTTTCCGCGGTGACCGTCACGGCGATGGTCTATGACCTGGGGCGACGGCTGTGGAACCAGCGCATCGGGCGCATTGCCGCGCTGTTGTACCTGGCGACCTACCAGACTTACAGCATCCTGCGTACCGGGCAGATCGACAGCTTTCTGATTCTGTTCACTTCCCTGGGCCTGTACGGCCTGGCCCGTCATCTGTTGCTGGGGCCGGCATGGCGCTGGTTCTACGTAGGCTGTGCGGGCATGGGCATCGGCGTGATCACCAAAGGCGTGGGCTTTCTGCCGGCGCTGATGCTGATCCCTTATGCCTATGCGGTACGCAAGGATTGGTCGGGCGTGGTGGCCATGCCGGGCCAGGCGCGCAAATGGTGGCTCGGGTTGCTGGTAATGCTGGCGGCGATTGCGGTCTGGCTGTTACCCCTGACCTTGTCCATCGTATTCAATGGTTCCGCTGACGAGGTGGCCTATGCCCGGGAAATCCTCCTGCGCCAGACCGCCGGACGCTACGCCGCTTCGTGGGACCACCGGGAACCGTTCTGGTACTTCTTCACCAACGTCATTCCGCAATACTGGCTGCCGTTGGTACTGGCCTTGCCATGGCTGGTGCCGGCCTGGCGCCGTCAGCTGCAAAAGCGTGACGGTCGGGTGCTGGTGCTGCTCGGTTGGGTCACGCTGGTGGTGCTGTTCTTTTGCATCAGTGCCGGCAAACGCAAGTTGTACATCTACCCGGCGCTACCGGGACTGGTACTGGCGGCCGCGCCGCTGATTCCCTGGCTGCTGCAGCGCTGGTTCAAGCGGCGTCCGCGCCTGCGCCGGGCATTTCCGGCCCTGGTGGCAGGCTGGTTCGTGTTGTGGTTCGCCCGTGGGTTTATCGAGCCGATCACGGACGGCGCCAATCCACACGTAGCCATCATGGAGCAAGCCGCGTCAATGACTCACGGTGCTGACCTGGTACTGGTCAACTGGCGCGAGGGACATTGGTTGTACGCCCGTCAGCCGATCGTGCATTTCGGTATGGCCGAGTCCTCGGTCGAGCAGGCTGCACAATGGCTGCGCGATCACCCCAAGGCTTATGCGTTGGTCCCGGACGAGTTGCTCGGCCAGTGCTTCGCCCCCGAGGCTGCACATGAACTGGGCGAAACGTCCCGTGCCGAGTGGTCGATCGTCGGCGCCGATGCCGATAACGGCAAATGCCATCCGGAGCAGCCTGGGCATGTCTATCGTTTCACTTGGGACTGAGAAAAATAATAATGAGCAAGGCAAGGAAAGCGGGGCTGTTGGTTGTCGTTGTCGCGTTGGCACTGGTTATCACTACAGGAGTGCGTGATGCCTGGTTCTCGCAGTTGTACGGACACTGGCACAACCAGTGGTACGGCAATCAGGCACCGGACAAAAATATCTGGCTGCCTGACTATAAGGCGGTGATCCAGGCCAAACCTGTGGAGGGTGTCACCAATCTGTCCGGCATCGCTTACGATTACGATCGTGATCGCCTGCTGGGAATCACCAATGGCGAGCCCATGGGAATCGTGGTGTTGAGCCGCGACGGCGACTTGCTCGGGCGCTACCCGCTGATCGGCTTCGAAGACACCGAAGGCATCGCTTACATTGGCGGTGGACGGGTGGTGATCGCCGATGAAAGATTGCAGCAACTGGACATCGTCACCTTGCCCGACACCCCTGCGCCGATCCATGTCGAACAAGCACAATTTGTCGCCATCGGCGTCAACCTGAGCCCACACAACAAAGGGTTTGAGGGGGTGGCGTACGACCGGGCCAATGATCGTGTCTTCGCCATCAAGGAGCGTGATCCGCGGCAGCTGTATTCGGTGACAGGCATGCTCGCTTCAATGGGCGGCCCTCTACAGATCCGCATCAAGGACCTGACGTCCTGGGTCAACCGCAGTGTCTTCAGTCGAGACCTCTCCGAGGGCTACTTCGATCCGAAGAGCGGGCACCTTTTGTTGCTTAGTGATGAGTCCGCCAATATCACCGAGCTGGACGGCGAGGGGAACTTCGTCAGCATTCTCTCCCTGCGCAGCCAGGCGGGCGATCTTAAGCATTCGGTGCCGCAAGGCGAGGGTATGACAATGGACGCCGATGGCGACCTCTACGTCGTCAGCGAGTCCAACCTTTTCTATCGCTTCAGCAAGACCAAAAACGCTCAAGTAACTGCTGCGGAGTAACCTGGATGGGGCTGAGTCTGTCGCGTTTGTCGAACCGCAATATCGCCTTGCTTGCGGCCATAGCCATTGCGCTGCTGTTTTTCTGGGGCCTGGGCAGCGTACCGTTTTTGAGTGTCAACGAAGCCCGGCGCGCGGTCACCGTCCGCGAAATGCGCGAAGCGGGGAGTTGGTTGCTGCCTTATATGAACGGCGATCTGTACCTGTCCAAGCCGCCGTTTTTCTATTGGGTCGGTCTCGTTTCAACCGCCGTGCTGGGCAGCTTGTCCGAGTGGAGCATGCGCCTGCCTTCGGCGCTGGCCGCGACCTTGTGCTGTGTCGGCACTTATCTGTACGGGCTCAGGCAGGCGGGGCGCCAGGTGGGGCTGTTTGCGGTGGTGTTCCTGGCCGCGAACGGGGCATTCAGCCTGTTCGCCCGCCGCTCTGAAATCGAGATGCTGCTGACCCTGCTGTGTTTCGGCGCGCTGCTGGCAGCCTGGCAATTCATATTCCAGCAGGGCCGGGCCGTTTGGAGTCGACTCAGCTACGTTCTCATAGGCTGCGCGTTGTTGACCAAGGGGCCGGTGTGCCTTCTGTGGGTGACGGCGCCGATTCTGGCTTATGCCTTGATCTATCGCGATGCCCGGGCCAAAGCCTATCTGTGTGACGGTTGGGGCTGGCTCCTTGCAGTGGTTCTGGGCGGTTCCTGGTATCTGGCCGTGTCCATCAATCAGGGTTGGGGTGTCTGGGCGTCGATCATCAGCGAAGACATCGTGAAGAAGATCGACGGGCAAGGCGCCGAAGCCTGGTACGCCTATCTGTTGTACCTGGCCGGTGACTTCTTCCCGTTCTGGCTGATTGTCTTCGTGCAGCCGCGAAAGTTCTGGGCAATGATCCGTTCGCGCCGCGAGGCGGCCATGTTGCTGTGTTGCAGTCTGCTGCCACTGCTGGTGTTCTCTTTTTTCACCGAAAAACACGGCAAGTATTTGCTGCCGGTTTACCCGTCCATGGCGCTGCTGCTGGCCATGCACTGGACGGCCGTGCTCGAAGACGCGAAGGGTCGCTGGCGTGCCTGCCTGGTCACGGTTCCCTGCGTGATGCTGGCCGGGTTCGTGGTGTTTTATGCGTTCGTCGAGGCGCGGGTGCTGTCTCACCGCGTCGGTGGCCTTGAGCAGGTCGCCACGCTGGCGGCAGGGCAACCGGGCCAGAAGGCCTACACAATCGGTGAGCCGGATATCCGCCTGGTCTACTACATGGGCAGACCGGTTGCGCCGCTGACGATTGATCAGTTGCAAGGGGCCGACCGGCCACCAGGGCTGCTATTCGTGCCGGAGCCACTGAATCCACAATTGCAAAACCTGGCATCGTGCAAGGTCGGAGAAGTCGATGCGTATCTGAAACCGGGCCGCTCGGCGCTGTTGGTCCGCATGGGCGGCGATTGCCACTGATCGGCAAGGCGAGTTGCCGATCGTGACGCAACAAAAGACAAGCCGCTGAGCGGGCGGTCATGGCTATAATCGGCGCACGTTTCTCTCCGTCATCACACGAGACTGCCATGACCATTTCCCTGTACGACGCTTCCGTTCCTGTTTTCAAACAAATGCTCAACGCTTTGAGTGACGTGCTGAAGAAGGCCGAAGCCCACGCGACTGAAAAGAACATCGACCCGAATGCATTCCTGCAAGCGCGCCTGTACCCGGACATGTTCCCGCTGGTGCGTCAGGTGCAGATCGCCGTTGACTTCGCCAAGGGCGTTTCTTCGCGTCTGGCCGAAGTTGAAGTTCCGAAATACGAAGACACCGAAACCACCTTCGCCGAACTGCAAGCGCTGCTGACCAAGGTTCTGGCTTACATCGGCGAGATCAAGCCGGAGCAGATCAACGGCAAGGAAGGCATCGAAATCGTCACGCGTCCAGGCACCCCTAAAGAGAAGCGCTTCAGTGGCCAGGCATACCTGCTGAGCTATGGCTTGCCGCAGTTCTTCTTCCACGTCACCACCGCTTACGCCTTGTTGCGTCATAACGGCGTGGAAGTGGGCAAGCGCGACTACATGGGCGCGTTCTAAACCGTCCAGATACAAAAAAGCCCCCGCAGCCTTGGGTTGCGGGGGCTTTTTCATGTGCGCGCAAGTACTCGCTACACCACGAACCCTGTGGGAGCGAGCTTGCTCGCGATAGCGGTGGGTCAGTCAACATTGATATTGAATGTGACGCCGCCATCGCGAGGAAGCTCGCTCCCATAGGGGATTTGGGTTAGGCCAGGCGTTCTGCCTTTGCCTCTTCACCCAGGCAAGCCGCCGCCGTGAACAGCACATCAGTGGATGAATTCAAAGCCGTCTCCGCCGAGTCCTGCAATACGCCGATGATGAAACCGACCGCTACCACCTGCATCGCGATTTCACTCGGAATGCCGAACAAGCTGCACGCCAGTGGAATCAACAGCAAGGAGCCACCGGCCACGCCCGAGGCGCCACACGCGCAGATCGCCGCGACAACGCTGAGCAGGATGGCGGTCGGGACGTCCACGGCAATGTTCAGGGTATGCACCGCCGCCAGCGCCAGTACGGTAATGGTGATGGCCGCACCGGCCATGTTGATGGTGGCGCCGAGCGGGATCGACACCGAGTAGGTGTCTTCGTGCAGGCCCAGGCGCTTGCTCAGTTCCAGGTTGACCGGAATGTTCGCGGCCGAGCTGCGGGTGAAGAAGGCAGTGATGCCGCTTTCACGCAGGCACATAAACACCAGTGGATACGGATTGCGACGCAGTTTCCAGAACACGATGGCGGGGTTCATCACCAGCGCCACGAACAGCATGCAGCCGAGCAACACGGCCAGCAGATGTGCGTACCCGATCAGGGCACCGAAACCGGAGGTGGCCAGGGTCGAGGCCACCAGGCCGAAGATCCCCAGCGGTGCGAAGCGAATCACCACTCGCACGATCACGGTGACGCCGTTGGACAGGTCGCCCAGCACTTCGCGGGTGGTGTCGCCGGCGTGGCGAATGGCGACGCCCATGCCGATGGCCCAGGCCAGAATGCCGATGAAGTTGGCGTTCATCAGTGCGCTGATCGGGTTGTCGACCACGCTCAGCAACAGGCTTTGCAGGACCTCGCCGATACCACCGGGCGCGGTCACCGCGACGTCATGGGTCGATAGCACCAGGCTGGAGGGGAACATCATGCTCGCCACTACCGCGACCACGGCGGCGGCGAAGGTGCCCAGCAGATACAAGAACAGAATCGGCCGGATATGGGTTTCCTGGCCGTGCTTGTGGTTGGCGATGGACGCCATGACCAGCACGAACACCAGAATCGGCGCGACTGCTTTCAGCGCGCTGACGAAGACCTTGCCGATAAACGCCGTGGACTTTGCCGCTTCCGGCGCGAACAGGGCCAGGGCAATCCCGGCGATCAAGCCGATGATGATTTGCGTGACCAGGCTGGTGCGTTTGAGGTGTTGCCATAGAGAAGGGGATGAAGCGGTCATAAAACGGCATCTCTGATTTTTTTTAAGTGCATGGTTTCGCGGGTTTGCAGCAACAAGCCGGGCAGGCCGCAGGCAGGAAACCGTAAGGAGAAACGCGGGGGTGTAATGTCATTCAACGTGTAGAAACCTTGTGGGAGCGAGCCTGCTCGCGATGACGGTGGAACAGTCAACATTAGTGTTTGCTGACGCTCCGCCTTCGCGAGCAGGCTCGCTCCCACAGGTTTTGTCACTTGAATGAACAGCATCGACCACAGGGTGTACGTTTTTCAGGGCGCGGACTTTATCACAGCGCAGGACCGATCCTTCAGGCCTGTGACGAACTGACGCCCTGGCGTTCAACGCGATTTGCAGGTTCGTGCAACCGCATCCGGAAACACTCTGTTAAGATTCGCCATCCTCTTTTTCATGTCTGCCAGTGGGCCTTCGGGCTATCGCTGGTGTTGTCGTTTTTTTGGAGTTTTGCATGCGGTTGTTGCCCATCCTTCTGTTGTCCGCCGCCGGTTTCACGGTGCTGACCACGGAGTTCATCATTGTCGGCCTGCTGCCGGCCATCGCCCGCGACCTCGAGGTCAGCATCCCGCAAGCGGGCTTGCTGGTGACCCTGTTCGCTTTCACCGTTGCCGCCTTCGGGCCATTTCTCACCGCGTATTTCGCCCGATTCGAGCGCCGCAAGCTGTTCATCAGCGTGCTGATCATGTTCGGCCTGGCCAACACCCTCGCGGCGTTGGCGCCCAATATCTGGGTCATGGCGGTTGCTCGCTTGATTCCGGCGTTGGGCTTACCGGTGTTCTGGGCGCTGGCCAGTGAGACGGCCGTGGACATTGTCGGGCCGGATTACGCCGGACGCGCCATCGCCAAAATCGGCTTCGGCATTGTCTGCGCCACCGTGTTCGGTATTCCGGTGGGCACCCTGATCTCCGATGCATTTGGCTGGCGCAGTGCTTTCGGCATCCTCGCGGTCATCGCGTTTGCCAAGGCGCTGCTGCTGTTTATCTATCTGCCGAAAACCAGTCTGCATCAGCATCAGGTCAGTTTCCGTTCACATTTCAAGATTCTGCGCAGCCCAGTGATGGTCGGCCACGTGCTGCTGTCGATCATTGTGTTCAGCGGCATGTTCACCGCTTACACCTATCTGGCGGACATCCTCGAGCGTTTGGCCGGTTTCGATGGCACGGTGGTTGGCTGGTGTCTGATGGGCTTTGGCGCGGTCGGGTTGATCGGTAACTCACTGGGGGGCCGTGCGGTGGATCGGCATCCGCTGATCGCGTCGATGATGTTTTGCGCGTTCATGATTGCCGGGCTGGTGGCGCTGGTGCCGAACATCCATTCGCCTTTCGGTCTGGCGGCGGCGATGGGTATCTGGGGCATCACTCAGGCAGCGCTGTTTCTGGTCAGCCATGTGCGTTTGATGAAAGCCGCACCCGAGGCGCCAGCCTTTGCCGCCTCGCTGAACATCGCCGGGGCCAACCTGGGGATTGGCCTGGGCGCCATGATTGGCGGCCGGGTGATCGATAGCGTCGGCCTGCAAGGCCTGGGTTTTGCGGCTGCCGCTTTTATCTTGGCGTCGATCCTGTTGGCTCTCGCGCTGATGACTTTCAAACCCCGCGAAGTCTTCGCCTAAGGCTTCACAGTTCGGTAAACAACTCGCGGCGGGCACCTTCGGTAATGGCGACAATGCCGGGGTGCTTGACCTTGCGTTCCACCGAAATGGCATAGAACGACTCGCTCACCGCGTCGGTCTGGCCAATCACCTCCACGGCGTATTGGCGCCGCACTTCATCGGCGATCACGCTCGGGCCGATGAAAATCCCGCTACCGGACTGTCCGAAGGCTTGCATCAAGGCGCTGTCGTCGAATTCGCCAACGATGCGCGGTTGGATCTGTTGTTCGGCGAACCAGCGTTGCAAGCGGCTGCGCACCACGGTTTCCGGCCCTGGAATCAGCAGCGGAGCGCCATTGAGGCTGCGGGGGAAATCCCCACCGTAGAGCGCTGCCAGCTCAGCGGTCGCGAAAAAACTGATCCCGCATTCACCGAGTTTCTGGCTGTAGCCTTTAATGTCCAGGTGCGACGGCATCGGGCTGTCGGAGATCACCAGATCCAGGCGCTGGATCGCCAAGTCGGCGAGCAGGCGCTCCAGCTTGTCTTCGCGACAGCTGATGCGCAGGGGGTCGCTCAATTCCATGGTGGGCGCGATCAGGCGGTAGACGATGGATTTGGGCACCACGTCGGCCACGCCGACCCGGAACAGAATCTGTTGCTCGTTGGGCTGCGCCCGCAGCATTAACTCCAATTCGCCACCCAGCTGAAACATCTGTTCAGCGTAGGGCAGGGTTTGCCGGCCAGCCTCGGTCAGCTCCAGTTGCCGACCGACCCTGCGAAACAACTCGATGCCGTAGGTTTGTTCCAGCAGGGAGATCTGCCCGCTGATGGTCTGGGGCGTCAGGTTCAGTTGCTCGCAGGCGCGCACGATGCTGCCGGTCTTGGCCACGACCCAGAAGTAATGCAGTTGTCGATAGTTGAGCATGAGAATCTACAGTTCGTAAAAACCGAAGTATATACGCTGAAAATACGAATTTTCCTGAAGTGTTCATCTCCCTAGAATGCGTCGCTATCAACGGGCCATCGTCTCGGCGCCGTTTGTTCTATTGAAGGAGGCAACATGAAGCTTAAGACCACGGCATTGCTGATCACGTCTTTACTGGTACTGGCCGGCTGTGACCAGGCCGAAAAAAATGCCCAGCAACTGATGGGCAAAGCCGCCGAAAGCGCCAAACAGGCCATCGACGACACCCATAAAGCCGCCGAACAAGCGCTGAGCGATGCCACTGGCGGGTTGATCAGCAAAAAAGAATCAACGGAAAAAGACGCGGAAAAAACCGAATCTTCCTCCCAGGAAATCTAAACCGTCTTACAGCGAGTCAGGACTGACCCATGGAATACCTTTTACAACTAGCTGCCAGCCCCACCGCGTGGGTTGCCCTGGCCACCCTGGTGGTGATGGAAATCGTGCTTGGCATCGATAACCTGATCTTTATCTCGATCCTGACCAACAAGCTGCCTGAGCAACATCGACAGAAAGCACGGCGCATCGGTATCGGCATGGCGCTGATTCTGCGACTGGGCTTGCTGAGCACCATTGCGTTCATCGTCCAGTTGACGGCGCCTGTGATTGAAGTGTTTGGCCAGGCCTTCTCCTGGAAAGACATGATCCTGATTGCCGGTGGCCTGTTCCTGTTGTGGAAAGCTACCACCGAGATCCATCACAGCATGGACCCGGCTCCGGAAGATCCGACGTCGGCCACCTCGACCGTGACCCTGGGCTTTGCCGCGGCGATTGGTCAGATTCTGATGCTGGACATGGTGTTCTCCATCGACAGCATCATTACCGCTGTCGGCATGACCGAACATTTGCCGATCATGATCATCGCGGTGGTGGTGTCGGTGCTGGTGATGTTGCTGGCGGCTGATCCCCTGGCCAAGTTCATCAACGACAACCCGACGGTGGTGATGCTGGCCCTGGGCTTCCTGATCATGATCGGCATGACGCTGATCGCCGAAGGCTTCGGCGCCCACGTACCGAAAGGCTACGTCTACGCTGCCATGGCGTTCTCGGCTGCGATCGAGGTGTTGAACATGATGTCACGCCGCGCCCGGCAGAAGCGGGTCTCCGCGGAAGCTTGATTGGCGCTGAACGAAACGGCCGCCTGCACTCGAAAGAGTCCAGGCGGCCGTTTTTTTTGTAGGGCCCCAACGCTTTGGTTAATGGGCAGTGGCGTGGCGCGTGGCCGGTTTTTCGGCGTTCACCAGGGGCGCGGGTTGAGCAGGGTGGTGATGGTGCCGACGAGTAATGCGCAGAACGCCCCATAGCATGGCGGTGGCAACGGCCAGCCAGCCGGAAATCAACATCACGATTGTCATTGTCAGGCTCATCGATGCCTCCTCTTTGCCCTGCGGCGGGCACACACGACTTGCAAGTGACAGTCTAGACGCTGCGGTGTTGCAGGCTATTGACCAAAGGTCGACCCGGATCAACCAGTTCGCTCTATCGAATGCAATCAACTACCGGTTAAGGCTATACCGCTGTCGCGAGGCATCCTATGATCGACGGCCAAGCCGGGAGTGCGATTGCCTGGCGTCTGAACGAAGAGAGTGATGATGGTGCGGGTAATTTCTCGAATTCTATCGGCGGCACTGATTGTGGGGTGCGTGGCTGGTTTGGCAGGTTGCGCGGGCAGTGTCGCGCCTGAGATCAAGCGTCTGCCGGAGCGCGTCGAGCTCGGCGGCCGGTTCTATAAGGGCGTAGCCAATCAAAGCGGGCCGCAAGTGTTGGCGAGCATGCTGTCCCAGCAGGGCGTTGTGATTACCCCGGGCTTGCTCGAAAAGCCGTTGCGTTTGCCGGGTGCCGAAGCGCAATTGCAACAGAACATGCAAAACCTCGCCCGTGAATACGGGATGATGGTTTATCCCCTTGACAGCAATCTGCCTGCCTTGCTGACTCAGGTCGCTGCCGGATATCCGGTCATGGTGCGCTTCACTGAAGGTTCTGCGCTGTGGGCCGAGCCGCGTTATGCCATTCTCGCCGGGTACAACCGCCAGAAACAGACGGTGCTGCTGCGCGCCGGCATGAGTCAGAGGACGATGATGAGTTTCAGTTCGTTTGAGTCGTCTTTCAAGGATGCCGGTGGCTGGGCGGTTTTGATTCAGGCGCCGACACAGGTTCCGGCCAGCGTCGATCGGCAGCGCTGGTTAAAGGCTGCGAGCGATCTCGCTCAGGCCGGCCAGGAGCAAGCGGCCGCCAGGGCGAAAAAAGCGTTGGGCGCACAGTAAGCCCGTTCGTCACCCCCATGGCACCACTGCGCATTGCCAGCCTCTGATGATTGAGGCCCGAGTTTCTCGGGCCACGACCAGGAGGCGTTCATGGCTCATTTCAATACTCCCGCCGGTCCGCACTCGTCTGAGCATTCATCCGGCGACGAGTTGGGGTTCGACCCCGACTCTCCGGATCTCGCCGACCCTCAGGTCGATCCCATCGGTCCGGCAAAGGCGCCACGGGATGTAAAGCCGGGCGACAATCCCAAGGCTCCGGCAAAGCCTTACGATCCACTCGGTGATCTGAAACCCTAGGTCTCATTGCCAGGTCTCATTGGAGGTGCGTATGTCTACTGATTCGAGCTTTGACGATAAACGTCCGGAAAACGTCCCGACAACCCCGGAGCAAGACGTGGATCCGGTGATGGATCCGGATAGCCCGATGAGGGATCCTCTGGCTCGGCCAACCGTGGTATCCACCGAACATCCGAAACCCTGGAGAGACCCGAGTACCGGCGACGGGATTCCGGATGATGACCAGATGCCGCTGCCCAATGATTAAGGCAGAAAGCAAAAGCCCCGAATGATCGGGGCTTTTGCTTTCGACTGTCGTGCAGTTATTTCGACGCTTCAACCACGCCGCTTTGGCGATGCTTGAGGTTCTTTTCGGATTTGTATTGCAGGGCCACAGAGGGTACGTCTGCGCTGTGGCCGGTTTCGACCCAATTGCGGATGCGAGTGGCGTCGGCAAAGTGTGTGTACTTGCCATAGGCATCGAGGATCACCAGTGCTACCGGGCGGTTAGCCATATGGGTCACCAATACCAGGCAGTGACCCGCTTCGTTGGTGAAACCGGTTTTCGTCAGTTCGATGTTCCAGTTCGGCTTGCCCACCAGATGATCGGTGTTGCGGAAACCCAGGCTGTAGTTGGGTTTGCGGAACGACACGGTTTTTTCCTTGGTGGTGCTCAGTTGTGTCAGCAGCGGGTACTTGTGAGCGGCGACCAGCAGTTTGCTCAGGTCGCGGGCTGTGGACACGTTGCGTGGCGAGAGGCCGGTCGGCTCGACGAAATGGGTATTGGTCATGCCCAGTGCCTTGGCCTTGGCGTTCATGGCGGCGATGAACGCCGCGTAGCCACCCGGATAATGGTGCGCCAGGCTCGCGGCGGCACGGTTTTCCGAAGACATCAAGGCGATCAGCAGCATCTCCCGGCGCGGCATCTCGCTGTTGAGCTTGACCCGGGAGAACACGCCTTTCATTTCCGGCGTGTTGCTGATGTTGATGTTGATGTATTCGTCCATGTTCTGCCGGGCTTCGACGACCACCAGGCCGGTCATCAGTTTGCTCACCGAAGCGATGGGGACAACGACGTCGGGATTGCTGGCGTAAATGACTTTGTTGGACTGCAAGTCGACCAGCAATGCGCTGCCGGAAGCGATCTTCAGGTGAGAGGTGTCTCGAGGCGCGGCGGTGGTTTCGCCAGCGCTGGCGATTGGCGTGATGAAAGTCCCTGTAACTGCAAAAAATAGGCTCAGGATGGAAAGACGGATTTTCACGCTGGCAGACTCATAAAATGTTGATAAGCCGTTTTGTAACGGGCTATTTCGTAAAAAACGCGACATTCTGGAGTATGGCTGAATAACTGTCGATGGTTGTTCCGGGAAGTGGTTAAAGTCCTTTGAAACATGAAAAAAATGTCATTTTCCGGCAGGTGGTCGGCCTTTATTCGCGGGCAAAAAGAACCCCGCCATGGGCGGGGTTCCTTGAGTTGTTGTCTGCGCCGAAAACGGGACTCAGCTGTGCAGGGTTTCAGCCGCGTACAGTGTGTTTTCCAGCAGGCATGCGCGAGTCATCGGACCGACGCCGCCGGGCACTGGAGTGATCCAGCCAGCGCGGGGCAGGGCGGTTTCGTAAACCACATCGCCGACCAGCTTGCCGTCCTCCTGACGGTTGATGCCGACGTCGATCACGATCGCGCCTTCCTTGATCCATTCACCCTTGACCAGGCCCGGCTTGCCGGCGGCCACCACGACCAGATCCGCGCGACCAATGTGGCCGGCCAGGTCCTTGGTGAAGCGGTGGGTGACGGTCACGGTGCAACCGGCCAGCAACAATTCCATCGCCATCGGGCGACCCACGATATTGGAAGCGCCGACAATCACGGCATTCATCCCGTACAGATCGGCACCGGTGCTTTCCAGCAAGGTCATGATGCCTTTAGGGGTGCACGGACGCAGCAGCGGTATGCGCTGGGCCAGGCGACCGACGTTATACGGGTGGAAGCCGTCGACGTCTTTATCCGGACGAATGCGCTCCAGCAACTTGGACGCGTCCAGGTGTTCCGGTAGAGGAAGTTGAAGCAGAACACCGTCAATTGCCGGATCGTCATTGAGGCGATCGATCAGATCGGTCAGCGCTTCTTGAGTGGTTTCGGAAGGCAGGTCATAAGCTTGGGAGAGGAAGCCGACCTCTTCACAGTCTTTACGCTTGTGCGAGACATAAACCTGAGAGGCAGGATCGCTGCCGACCAGGATCACCGCGAGTCCGGGCGTGCGCAGGCCTTGCTGGCGACGCTCGTTGACCCGTTGGGCGATCTGCTGGCGCAGGCTGGCGGCGATCGATTTGCCGTCGATTAGTTGTGCAGTCATTGCGCGTGATTAACCATCGAGAGGGGAAAAAAAGAGAGCGCATTCTCGCATGTCATGAGGTGAGGGCAAAGGCGCTTGGTCTGCAAATTCCCCTAACTCCTTTAATTAAATGAATTTTTTTTAAAAAGGATTTGACGACCCTCGGGGGGCTCTATACTATTCGTCGCACTTGTCGGGCACAGCCTAGCACTGGTTAAGAAGGTCGAGCGGAATCAAAGTTCTGCGAGGCTGGAAAGCATTTAGTTTGTAGTCCTCCAAGGTTACAGATTAACAAGGCGCCCGTAGCTCAGCTGGATAGAGCATCCGCCTTCTAAGCGGATGGTCGCAGGTTCGAGTCCTGCCGGGTGCGCCATTAGGCAGCTTTGGCACAAGTAGCGCGATATGGTGGGCGTAGCTCAGTTGGTAGAGCACGGGATTGTGACTCCCGTTGTCGTGGGTTCGATCCCCATCGTCCACCCCATATTTCGAAAGGCGCCAGATTAAAAGTCTGGCGCCTTTGCTTTAACAGCTTCAACCCGCGGATGTGGTGGAATTGGTAGACACACTGGATTTAGGTTCCAGCGCCGCGAGGCGTAAGAGTTCGAGTCTCTTCATCCGCACCAAATAAAGCTTCAGTCATGCCGCTTGGCTTGTTTGGGGCTGACTAAAGAAGTTGTTTGGCTTCTTTGTCATGCAATATGGTGGGCGTAGCTCAGTTGGTAGAGCACGGGATTGTGACTCCCGTTGTCGTGGGTTCGATCCCCATCGTCCACCCCATATTTCGAAAGGCGCCAGATTGAAAAGTCTGGCGCCTTTTTTGTTTCAGCGGTTCGAGTATTCAGCGGCTGCAGGTTCTGGGTCGCAGGGGCAGGGCGTTTCGTCGTATTTATGTTTCTCGATGATGCTGCGCTGCTCGCCGGCCTTGCTCGCAAGATCGGCTGTCAGGGAGATGATTGGCTGCCTCTTCTATATATAGAAGGGTTGGCGCAGAGCCCTGGCGTGATTGGCTGTATTTGCCACCGGGGCGAGGTGCATCCGTGCATTCGCACCTATAAATTGCCAGCTGCTTTTTTACCCGTTTTCAGTAGGGTGACTTCTTGAGTTTGACCCACTAGAATGCATGCCCTTGATTCTGGGGTCGGAAACGGCCGGCTAACGTCTGTGCAACGAGGAATATCCATGCAAGTTTCTGTTGAAAATACTTCTGCTCTTGAGCGCCGCATGAGCATCACCGTGCCGGCTGAGCGCATCGAGACTCAGGTCAACAAGCGTCTGCAGCAGACTGCCCAAAAGGCCAAGATTGCTGGCTTCCGTCCAGGCAAAGTGCCAATGAGCGAAATCAAGCGTCGTTTCGGCGCTGAAGCTCGCCAGGAAGCTGTAGGCGACGTGATCCAGTCCTCTTTCTATGAAGCTGTGGTTGAGCAGAAGCTGAACCCGGCTGGTTCGCCTTCGATCGAGCCTAAGTCGCTCGAAGCTGGCAAGGACCTGGAATACGTTGCTGTTTTTGAAGTGTTCCCTGAGTTCACCGTTGCCGGTTTCGAAGGTATCACCGTAGAGCGTCTGAGCGCTGACGTGGCTGATGCCGATCTGGACAAGATGCTGGACATCCTGCGCAAGCAGAACACCCGTTTCGAAGTGGCCGATCGCGCTGCTCAAAACGAAGACCAACTGAACATCGATTTCGTTGGCAAGGTCGACGGTGAAGTGTTCGCTGGCGGCTCCGCCAAGGGCACTCAGCTGGTTCTGGGCTCCGGTCGCATGATCCCTGGTTTCGAGGACGGCCTGGTTGGCGCCAAGGCCGGCGAAGAGCGCGTTCTGAACCTGACCTTCCCAGAGGACTATCAGAACCTGGACCTGGCAGGCAAAACCGCTGAGTTCACCGTTACCGTAAACACCGTTTCCGAGCCAAAACTGCCAGAGCTGACCGAAGAGTTCTTCGCTCAATTCGGCATCAAGGAAAGCGGCCTGGAAGGCTTCCGCACCGAAGTTCGCAAGAACATGGAGCGCGAGCTGCGTCAGGCGATCAAGTCCAAGGTCAAGAATCAGGTCATGGATGGTCTGCTGGCCACCAACCCGATCGAAGTGCCTAAGGCTCTGTTGTCCAACGAAGTTGACCGTCTGCGCGTGCAGGCTGTTCAGCAGTTCGGCGGCAACATCAAGCCTGATCAACTGCCGGCCGAGCTGTTCGAAGAACAAGCCAAGCGTCGCGTAGTACTGGGCCTGATCGTCGCTGAAGTGGTCAAGCAATTCGACCTCAAGCCTGACGAAGCCCGCGTTCGCGAGATGATTCAGGAGATGGCTTCGGCTTACCAAGAGCCTGAGCAGGTTGTGTCCTGGTACTACAAGAACGACCAGCAACTGAACGAAGTCCGTTCGGTTGTGCTGGAAGAACAAGTTGTGGATACTGTTCTGCAGAAAGCTAGCGTGACCGACAAATCGGTCTCTTACGAAGAAGCGGTCAAGCCGGTAGAAGCTCCACAAGCCGACTGATTGTTTTTGCGGTAAGAAGTGCACACCATAAGCCAGCCTTCGTGCTGGCTTATGCGTATTCAAGACATAACTATTTGGGAGTGACTGCAGAGCATGTTCCGTAATTCGTATATTCAGCAGAACTCTGATATCCAGGCCGCAGGCGGCCTGGTCCCTATGGTTGTCGAGCAGTCTGCTCGTGGCGAGCGCGCCTATGACATCTACTCGCGTCTTCTCAAGGAGCGAGTGATCTTTCTGGTAGGTCCGGTAGAGGACTACATGGCCAACCTGATCTGTGCGCAACTGCTGTTCCTTGAAGCGGAAAACCCGGACAAGGACATCCATCTCTATATCAACTCCCCGGGGGGGTCGGTGACGGCGGGCATGTCGATCTATGACACCATGCAGTTCATCAAGCCAAACGTGTCGACCACCTGCATTGGCCAAGCGTGCAGCATGGGCGCGTTTCTTCTCACGGCTGGTGCCCTTGGCAAACGTTACTGCCTGCCGAACTCACGTGTGATGATTCACCAGCCATTGGGCGGTTTCCAGGGCCAGGCTTCGGATATCGAAATCCATGCCAAGGAAATCCTCTTTATTCGTGAGCGTCTCAACACGCTGATGGCCAAGCATAGTGGTCGCACTCTTGAAGAAATCGAGCGAGACACAAACCGCGACAATTTCATGAGTGCGGAAGCCGCGCGTGAATACGGGTTGATCGATGAAGTGATCAGCCAGCGCCCTGCTTAAAATAAGCAGCTCAAAATAAGGTTGGTCGGCAGGTCCGATCACCTGCGGGCTTGAAAAAGCCCGCAATAGCCTTCATCTTGTGTTGCAAGCCTATCGGATTTGGATCGAACGAATGACTGACACCCGCAACGGCGAGGACAACGGCAAGCTGCTCTATTGCTCCTTCTGTGGCAAAAGCCAGCATGAAGTGCGCAAATTGATTGCCGGCCCCTCGGTCTTTATCTGCGACGAGTGCGTCGACCTGTGCAATGACATCATCCGTGAGGAGGTGCAGGAAGCCCAGGCCGAAAGCAGCGCGCATAAATTGCCTTCGCCTAAAGAAATCAGCGGCATCCTTGATCAGTATGTGATTGGTCAGGAGCGTGCGAAAAAAATTCTGGCCGTAGCGGTGTACAACCACTACAAGCGCCTGAACCAGCGTGACAAAAAGAATGACGATGTCGAACTCGGCAAGAGCAACATCCTGCTGATCGGCCCGACAGGCTCGGGTAAAACCCTGCTTGCCGAAACACTGGCCCGCTTGCTGAACGTTCCGTTCACCATCGCCGACGCAACCACCCTCACCGAGGCGGGTTATGTGGGTGAAGATGTCGAGAACATCATTCAGAAGCTGCTGCAGAAGTGCGATTACGACGTGGAAAAAGCCCAGATGGGCATTGTCTACATCGATGAAATCGACAAGATTTCGCGCAAGTCTGACAACCCGTCGATTACCCGGGACGTTTCCGGTGAAGGCGTGCAGCAGGCCCTGCTCAAGTTGATCGAAGGTACAGTCGCTTCCGTTCCGCCTCAAGGTGGTCGCAAGCACCCACAGCAGGAATTCCTTCAGGTCGACACCCGTAACATCCTGTTCATCTGCGGTGGTGCATTTTCCGGTCTGGAAAAGGTTATTCAAAACCGTTCCACCAAGGGCGGCATTGGTTTCAACGCGGAAGTGCGCAGCAAGGAAGAAGGCAAGAAAGTCGGTGAATCCCTGCGTGAAGTCGAGCCTGACGATCTGGTCAAGTTCGGTCTGATCCCGGAATTCGTCGGTCGTCTGCCGGTTCTTGCCACACTGGACGAGCTCGATGAAGCTGCTTTGATGCAGATCCTCACCGAGCCGAAAAATGCTCTGACCAAGCAGTACGCCAAGTTGTTCGAGATGGAAGGCGTGGACCTGGAATTCCGGGCTGACGCACTGAAATCGGTTGCGAAACGCGCACTGGAACGCAAAACCGGCGCTCGTGGCCTGCGTTCGATTCTCGAAGGTGTATTGCTCGACACTATGTATGAAATCCCCTCGCAGTCCGAGGTGAGTAAAGTAGTGATCGATGAAAGCGTTATAGAAGGCAAGTCCAAGCCACTGTATATCTATGAAAACAGTGAGCCTGCTGCCAAGGCCGCGCCAGACGCATAAGCGTCACGCAGCCGGTACAAAGAAGGGGCCTTCGGGCCCCTTTGCTTTTGTGGCGGTGGGCTTGTCGGATCGCTGCGCCGCTGGGAAGGCGACATGCCAGCCCGCCTGCCTGTTTTTTTCGCTGTATCCGAGCCCCACAGTTGCTGCCGTAAGAAGCGATCTTTTAAGTCGTACTTTTATCCGCTTGTTTTTTTCCAGATCAGCCCCCATCTTGGTTTCAAGCTTACTTCCATCTGTTTACGGCCTTATGGCCGCCGTAGAGGCGAAATCATGAAGACAACCATCGAATTGCCTCTCCTGCCATTGCGTGATGTCGTGGTTTATCCGCACATGGTTATCCCGCTGTTCGTGGGGCGCGAGAAATCCATCGAAGCCCTTGAGGCTGCGATGACGGGCGACAAGCAGATCCTTCTGCTGGCACAGAGAAACCCTGCTGACGACGATCCCGGCGAAGATGCGCTTTATCGCGTAGGTACGATTGCCACCGTTCTGCAGTTGCTGAAGCTGCCTGACGGCACGGTCAAGGTTCTGGTCGAAGGCGAGCAACGCGGCGCCGTGGAGCGTTTCAGTGAAGTGGACGGCCATTGCCGTGCCGAAGTCTCCTTGATCGACGAAGTCGACGCGCCTGCGCGCGAGTCGGAAGTGTTCGTGCGCAGCCTGCTGTCGCAGTTCGAACAATATGTGCAGCTGGGCAAGAAAGTCCCGGCGGAGGTCCTCTCGTCGCTCAACAGCATCGACGAGCCCGGGCGCCTGGTCGACACCATGGCCGCGCACATGGCCCTGAAGATCGAGCAGAAGCAGGAAATTCTCGAAATCATCGATTTGTCGGCCCGGGTCGAGCACGTTCTGGCGCTGCTGGACGCCGAGATCGATCTGCTGCAAGTCGAAAAACGCATTCGCGGTCGTGTCAAAAAGCAAATGGAGCGCAGTCAGCGCGAGTACTACCTGAATGAACAGATGAAAGCCATTCAGAAGGAGCTCGGCGACAGCGACGAGGGGCACAACGAAATCGAAGAGCTGAAAAAGCGTATCGATGCCGCTGGCCTGCCAAAAGACGCGCTGGCCAAGGCTACGGCCGAACTGAACAAGCTCAAGCAAATGTCGCCAATGTCCGCGGAAGCGACCGTGGTGCGCTCGTACATTGACTGGCTGGTTCAGGTGCCGTGGAAGGCTCAGAGCAAGGTGCGTCTGGATCTGGCGCGCGCCGAAGACATTCTCGACGCCGATCACTACGGTCTGGAAGAAGTCAAAGAACGGATTCTCGAATATCTCGCCGTTCAAAAGCGCGTGAAAAAAATTCGTGGCCCGGTGTTGTGCCTGGTGGGTCCTCCTGGGGTGGGCAAAACCTCCCTGGCGGAGTCGATTGCGCACGCCACCAACCGTAAATTCGTGCGCATGGCCCTCGGCGGCGTACGTGATGAGGCGGAAATTCGTGGTCATCGCCGTACCTACATCGGTTCGATGCCAGGAAGATTGATTCAAAAGATGACAAAGGTGGGCGTTCGCAACCCGCTGTTCCTGCTCGATGAAATCGACAAGATGGGCAGCGATATGCGTGGCGACCCGGCGTCGGCTTTGCTGGAAGTGCTCGATCCCGAGCAGAACCACAATTTCAACGATCACTATCTGGAAGTCGATTACGACCTGTCCGATGTGATGTTCCTGTGCACCTCGAACTCGATGAACATTCCGCCCGCGCTGCTGGACAGGATGGAAGTGATTCGTCTGCCGGGCTACACCGAAGACGAGAAGATCAACATCGCGGTCAAATACCTTTCGCCCAAGCAGATTACGGCCAATGGCCTTAAGAAAGGCGAGCTGGAATTCGACTCCGAAGCGATCCGCGACATCATCCGCTACTACACCCGCGAAGCCGGTGTACGGGGGCTGGAGCGGCAGATTGCCAAGGTTTGCCGCAAGGCGGTCAAAGAGCATGCACTGGAAAAACGCTTCTCGGTGAAGGTCACCGCAGACATGCTGGAACACTTCCTGGGCGTGCGTAAGTTCCGCTACGGCCTCGCTGAACAGCAAGACCAGATCGGTCAGGTCACCGGATTGGCGTGGACTCAGGTGGGTGGCGAGTTGCTGACCATCGAGGCCGCCGTCGTACCGGGCAAAGGCCAGTTGATCAAGACCGGTTCGCTCGGTGATGTGATGGTTGAATCGATCACGGCTGCCTTGACCGTGGTCCGTAGCCGCGCGAAGAGCTTGGGGATCCCCCTGGACTTCCACGAGAAGCGTGACACGCACATCCATATGCCGGAAGGGGCGACTCCAAAGGACGGCCCTAGCGCCGGTGTGGGCATGTGCACGGCGCTGGTTTCGGCACTGACCGGTATCCCTGTGCGCGCGGATGTCGCCATGACCGGTGAAATCACCTTGCGTGGTCAGGTGCTGGCAATCGGTGGCCTGAAAGAAAAACTGTTGGCCGCTCACCGTGGCGGGATCAAGACTGTGATCATTCCGGAAGAGAATGTGCGCGATCTGAAGGAAATTCCCGACAATATCAAGCAAGATCTACAGATTAAACCGGTTAAATGGATTGACGAGGTCCTGCAAATTGCGCTGCAATACGCGCCGGAGCCCTTGCCTGATGTGGCTCCGGAGATAGTCGCGAAGGATGAAAAACGCGAGTCGGATTCTAAGGAAAGAATTAGCACGCATTAGTACGTATTTGCCTGAAGGGCTTCCTTGACAGCTTTTTAGAGCCCTTGTTATAAAGCGGCTCTTAAGTGTCTGTAGGCCATTCAGCACTCGTTTTTGCTTTCACCAAAAAAACTTAGAATCATACTCAAATAGATATAAGGGGACTTAGAGTGAACAAGTCGGAACTGATTGATGCTATCGCTGCATCCGCTGATATCCCGAAAGCTGCTGCTGGCCGTGCGCTGGACGCTGTAATCGAATCCGTCACTGGCGCTCTCAAGGCTGGCGACTCTGTTGTTCTGGTTGGTTTCGGTACTTTCTCCGTCACTGATCGTCCAGCTCGCATTGGTCGTAACCCGCAGACCGGTAAGACTCTGGAAATCGCAGCAGCCAAAAAACCAGGTTTCAAAGCCGGTAAAGCTCTGAAAGAAGCTGTCAACTAAGTTCGATTCAGGTTTTTGCCTATCCGGGTCGGGGTCATGCCTGACCTGGCAGCGGAGCGGTAGTCCAGTCGGCAGGTGCCGGTCCGAGACGCCGAGGCTCGCAAGCTCGAGTCATCGGTCCGCTCCGCCAGTTACGAGAAGGCGCATCCTCGGATGCGCCTTTCTTCTATCCGGATTCTACCCACGCTCCACGGTTGCCTAATTTTGAAGTTCAACCGTTTATGGGGGACGCATGCTGCAGAATATCAGGGACAATTCACAAGGCTGGATTGCCAAGACCATTATCGGGGTCATCGTTGCACTGATGGCTTTGACTGGTTTCGACGCCATTTTCAAGGCCACGACGCACAACAATGAAGCGGCAAAGGTCAACGGCGAACAAATCAGCCAGAACGAGCTGAGCCAGGCGGTTGATATGCAACGCCGTCAACTCATGCAACAGCTGGGCAAGGATTTCGATGCTTCCTTGCTCGACGAAAAAATGCTGCGCGAATCGGCCCTCAAAGGCTTGATCGACCGCAAACTGCTGCTGCAAGGCGCAGAGAGCTCGAAATTCGCTTTCTCCGAAGCGGCGTTGGACCAAGTCATCCTGCAAACACCTGAATTCCAGGTGGATGGCAAGTTCAGTCCTGAGCGTTTCGATCAGGTTATTCGTCAGCTCGGCTACAGCCGTCTGCAATTCCGTCAGATGCTGGCTCAGGAAATGCTGATCGGTCAATTGCGCGCCGGCGTTGCGGGCAGCGGTTTTGTCACTGATGCACAGGTCCTGGCTTTCGCCCGTCTGGAAAAACAGACCCGCGATTTCGCTTCCCTGAACATCAAGGCTGACCCGGCGGCTGTGAAGTTGACCGACGATGAAATCAAAGCCTATTACGACGAACACGCCAAGGAATTCATGACGCCAGATCAGGTGGTCATCGATTACCTGGAGTTGAAGAAGTCCTCCTTCTTTGATCAGGTCAGCGTCAAGGACGAAGACCTGCAAGCGGCGTATCAGAAAGAAACCGCGAACCTGTCCGAGCAACGTCGGGCGGCGCACATTCTGATCGAAGTGAACGACAAGACCACTGAGGCGCAAGCCAAGGCCAAGATCGAAGAGATCCAGGCCCGTCTGGCCAAAGGCGATAAATTCGAGGCTCTGGCCAAGGAATTCTCCCAGGATCCGGGGTCGGCCAACAACGGTGGTGATCTCGGCTACGCGGGGCCGGGTGTCTATGATCCAGCGTTCGAAAAAGCATTGTATTCACTGGCCAAGGATCAGGTTTCCGCACCGGTTCGCACCGACTTCGGTTTCCACCTGATCAAGCTGTTGGGTGTGGAAGCGCCGGAAGTGCCGACCTTCGCCAGCTTGAAAGACAAGCTGACTCGCGAACTGAAGGCCCAGCAGGTCGAACAGCGCTTCGTCGAGGCAACCAAGCAACTGGAAGACTCTTCGTTCGAGGCGTCAGATCTGGCTCAGCCGGCGCAGGACCTGAAGCTGACCGTTCACACCTCCAAGCCGTTCGGCCGTGAAGGTGGCGAAGGTGTCACGGCCAACCGTGCCGTGGTGACCGCAGCGTTCAGCCCTGAAGTACTTGATGAGGGTGCCAACAGCACTGCCATCGAGCTCGATCCGGAAACCGTGATCGTGTTGCGCGCCAAGGAGCACCTCAAGCCTGCGCAGCTGCCGCTGGAAAGCGTCGCCGGCCCGATCCGCGAGCAATTGACCAAGGAGCACGCCAGTGCCGCCGCCAAGACCAAGGCTGACGAGCTGATCGCCAGTCTGCGTGCTGGCAAGACGCCGTTGGACAAGGCGATCGACGGACAGAACTGGAAAGTCACCGCCGGCGCGACTCGCGCTCAGGAGGGGGTTGACCCAACCGTGCTGCAAGCGCTGTTCCGGATGCCGAAGCCTGTCGCGAAGGACAAGCCGGCCTTCAGTAGCGTGACGTTGCCTGATGGCAGCCTGATGATCGTGCGCCTGAACAGTGTCAACGAAGCGGCAACGCCAACCGAAGAAGAGAAGGCTCAATACCGTCGCTTCCTCGCTTCGCGCGTTGGCCAGCAGGACTTTGCGGCTTACCGCAAGCAGCTGGAAAGCCAGGCGGACATCAAGCGTTTCTGATGCCCGACTGAGTTTTGCGCTTATCAAGAACCCCGGCCGAAAGGTCGGGGTTTTTTGTTTGTGCAGTTGTCATCAATCTTCCGGGATCTTTTGCCTAATATCGGGATCAACGGACCTGTAACTGTTTTAAGACACAATCGTTGCGCCGCTAAGCATCGATCTGTTGCACAATACGCCCCGAACCGATTTCCTCAGGATGTTCAATGTTTAAATCATTTCCCATGCGTGTTGCCGGGCTGGCGCTGGTGCTGGCCGTTGCGGCCGGGTGCTCGTCGAAAAAAGCCACCATCTACGAGCATGAGAACTTCGCCGACTCCGGTACGTTTTCCCGTAACTATCCGGTGACTGATGCGCAATCCTGTGAAGCCGCCCGTCGGGCGTTGCTCAGCCAGGGCTATATCATCACCAGCAGTGATCCGAAACTGGTCAGTGGTCACAAGAGCTTCCAGCAGACCGGCGAGACCCATATGGAGATCAGCTTCAGTGTGGTGTGTGCCGATGATGGTAGCGAGGGGCACCACGCGACCATGTTCGCCAATGCCCTGCAGGACCGCTATGCATTGAAGAAGACCAACAACTCCGCCAGTCTTGGTGTCGGTGTGTTGGGTTCGGTGTCGATGCCAATAGGCTCGTCTGACGATTCGATGGTCAAGGTCGCCAGCGAAACCGTATCGTCGGCCAAGTTCTATGAGCGTTTTTTCACGCTGGTCGAGCTGTTCCTGCCACCGGAGGCGAAGAAGGCTGCACACATCACCGAAAAACCGAAAACCGATCTGGGAGTGCCTGAAGCCAAGGCTGCTCCGGCTCCGGTAGCAGCGACCCCGGCACCGGCAGCAGAACCTGCACCCGTAGCGGCCCCAGTGCCCCCAGTGCCCGCTGAAGCCGCTCCCGCAGCCTCTGAACCGGTTGCGCCGGCGGAAACCGCGCCAGTTGCGGCGACCCGGAGCGAAGAGCCGGCCGCGTCCTCGGAAACCATTACGCCGCCGACCCATTCAAGCGACATGCCGCCGCCGACAGAACCGATTCCGGCGATGCCTGTTACCGGCCAATAGCGGGTTGCAGCGTCGCGGGAGTGAAAAACCGCTCCCATTGCGCTGCACAGATTGACCCACGTCAAACCAGGCTGCCGTTCTGCGGTCTGTCTCGAAAAAAACGCTGATAAATGCCCGACCGCCTGCTACGTTTTATCGTAGAGCGAAGGCGTGTCGTGGCTGCGTCATTTTTCTTTCATGCGCGGACTTTATGCTCAAGTTGCTGGTCATTTATTCAGACAATTTTCAATGAGCCGTGGGGGATTCAAAATGGACGATTATCAGGAAGAGCTGCTCGAGTATCAGGCCTTTGAGCTGGACCCGCTGGAACCAGCCGAAGACGCGACCGAGCTGTAAGCGTCAGGCTAACTGACGGTGGCTGCGGCGAAATTCGCCGGGGGTCTGACCGTTCCAGCGCTTGAATGCGCGTTGAAAGGCTTCGGCTGAGGCAAAACCCAGCAGATAGGCGATTTCTCCGAATGCCAGTTCGGTGTCGCGAATGTAGGTCATGGCCAGGTCGCGACGTGTGTCGTTGAGAATTGCGCGAAATTGCGTGCCTTCTTCGGCAAGTCTGCGACGCAAGGTCCAGGTGGGCAGCTTCAGGCGTGCCGCCACTTCTTCCAGGTCGGGTTCCCGGCCGCCATTGAGCAACGGCCCCAGCAACTGAGTGATACGTTCACGCAGGCTGCGGGTGCGTGTCAGTTGCTCCAGTTCCCGCTCGCACAGTTGCAGCAAGTGACGCCAGGTGCTTGGACAATGTTCAGGGTTGCGCTGAGCGAGACTCTCCAGGCCCAGGCGCAGCTGATTGTGTTCGCAGCCGAACTGGATCGGGCAGTCACCCAACACTTCATAGTCCGCGCGGTAATCGGGGGCTTCGAATTCGATCTCGATGCGCTCGGCACACAGTGGAGCAGGGCTGACGCTGGACAATTGCTGCAACCAGCCGGCAATGATCGAGTCGACCACAAAGCGGTTATAGCTGTTGTAAGGGCTGATCGAGTAGAACCTCAGCCAGGCACCCTGGGGGTCTTCGTGAAAGCTCGATTGTCCGCGATAGTTGGAACCATACAAGGCTTCAAAACGGATCAGGCAACGTGCGGCTTCGCGCACGGTCGGCGCCTGGGAGGCGGTAACTCCGGCGAGGCCAGCCTGGCTCAAGCGACTGTACCGGCCCATGCGCAGGCCGAGTGCCGGGTTATCGGTCAGCTGAATTGCGCCATGGCCCAGGCGCATGTAGCGGGGTATCGAGAGTCGGGCACACGCTTCGCCGAGTCGCGCTGCGTCGAGGCCGTATTGTTCGAGCAAGGGTTGCGGGTCGACTCCGTGGCTGCGTATGGCGTCGGCCAGGCTGTGAACAAACCCCACAGACAGATCGCCCAGACGCATCGGAAGGGATTTCATGCGCTACAACCAGAGGTTCAGCAAGCGCGCACCATGCGCGTTGGCATCGATGAACTGCTGGCCGCTGCTGCTGATGAAGCTTTGTCCGGCGCTGCCCTGATCCCAGAATTGCCCGCGCAGAAACACGCTGACCCCGGCGGTGGCCTGACTGGCCGGTGCCTGGGTCGTGAGGGTCAGGTGCTGCCACGCCTGGCCTTCGCTGAGCTCTCCTGGCTTGAGGTTGACAGAAGCTGGCGTCGACGAGCCCCGGTATCCTCGCCACGGTTGATCCCAGGTGCCGCGCCCTGCCAAATAGGCGGGAACCGCAACCAGTTGCACGTGCAGATCGTCGAGCTTGCGATAATTTTCCGGATACCAGCTGTCGCGACCGATCAGCACGCCCAAACGTCCGGCCGGTGTGTCGACCACATTGAGTGAATGCTCGCCACTGGCCTTGATCCCATCCTGCTTGGCAAACATCGGGTGCATCTGGCGCTGCGGTTGCCCGATTGGCAGGCCATCGCGGCTAAACACGACGCTGCTGTTGTAAAGCGCACCGTGGCCGATTTTCAGGGTGCCATCGATGATGCTCGGCTCGGGCAATACAATGGAGCCTGCCACCAGTGTCACGTTGAATTCTTTCGCCAGGCCGCCAAACAACGCCTGGTAATCCTTGGCCATGCCTTTTGCTTTCATGCGCAGGTGAGCATCGTCCAGGCGATTGCCGCCTTCGGCGCTGATCAAGGCACGGACAAATTTCAAGGGGTTGCTCACGGCCAGCCAGTTCATGGCTTCCTTCAACGTGCTGGCCTGGTAAAGCTCATCCTTCTCACCGCTGACCATCAGCCAGGTGCCGACATGCTCCGGCAGGACCACGATGGTTTTCTCGTTCAGCAATCCCTGGTCCTTGGCTTTCTGCAAGTAGGCCGCGAGTTTTCGGTGCAGGCGTTCAGGGCTCTGATAATCGGTGGGAAAGAGTTCGGGCTGGATACCCAGCAGATTGCCGCGATCGGCAGGCGTGCCCTGATCGACGGCAAGGTTGATCCGCAAGTCCGAGAGGTAATGCCCCGCCGGGCGATCCGCGGCCCACATGGCGTAGGTCGCCAGGACAGCAATCAGCGCCATGGAGAAGGTCAGGTACAAAAGTTTGCGCATGGGGAAACAGTCAACGGCCGCGAGCAGGATTCGTCGACTAGGGTATGACCCATGTCGACGCTTGCCAAGGGGTGCTGCGCATTTGGATCAATAAGTTGTCAGTTATGGTCATTGAGTGACAACGACTCGGCTCTTAGTCTGTCGAGCATGACTGACGGGGGCCACGAGAGCTTCCGCATTTTTCCCGTGATCGCTCGATGTGGAGTTTCCGATGACCGCCGCCCATTACCCGCACCTGCTGGCCCCGCTGGACCTGGGTTTCACCACGCTGCGCAACCGTACCCTGATGGGGTCGATGCACACCGGCCTCGAAGAAAAACCGGGTGGGTTCGAGCGCATGGCGGCCTATTTCGCCGAGCGTGCCCGTGGGGGTGTCGGTTTGATGGTCACCGGTGGCATTGGTCCGAACGACGAGGGCGGGGTGTATTCCGGCGCCGCCAAGCTGACCACCGAAGAAGAGGCGCTCAAGCACCAGATCGTGACGCGCGCGGTGCACGAGGCGGGTGGCAAGATCTGCATGCAGATCCTTCACGCCGGCCGTTATGCCTACAGCCCGAAACAGGTCGCGCCGAGCGCCATTCAAGCGCCGATCAATCCGTTCAAGCCTAAAGAGCTTGACGAGGACGGTATCGAGAAGCAGATCCGCGATTTCGTCACCTGTTCGACCCTGGCGCAACAGGCCGAATACGACGGCGTCGAAATCATGGGCTCCGAAGGGTATTTCATTAACCAGTTCCTCGCCGCTCATACCAACCACCGTACCGACCGCTGGGGCGGCAGCTACGAAAACCGCATGCGCCTGCCGGTGGAAATCGTACGCCGGGTGCGTGAAGCGGTAGGGCCGAACTTCATCATTATTTTCCGCCTGTCGATGCTCGATCTGGTGGAAGGCGGCAGTACCTGGGAAGAAATCGTGCAGTTGGCCAAGGCCATCGAGCAGGCCGGTGCGACCCTCATCAACACCGGTATCGGCTGGCATGAAGCGCGGATTCCGACCATCGCTACCAAGGTTCCGCGTGCGGCCTTCAGCAAGGTCACGGCCAAGCTGCGTGGTTCGGTGAACATTCCGTTGATCACCACCAACCGCATCAACACCCCGGAAGTCGCCGAGCAGATTCTGGCCGAAGGCGATGCCGACATGGTCTCGATGGCGCGGCCGTTCCTCGCCGACCCGGACTTCGTCAACAAGGCCGCTGAAGGCCGCGCCGACGAAATCAACACCTGCATCGGTTGCAACCAGGCGTGCCTGGACCACACCTTCGGCGGCAAGTTGACCAGTTGCCTGGTCAACCCGCGTGCCTGCCACGAAACCGAACTCAACTATCTGCCGGTCAAGCAGATCAAGAAAATCGCCGTGGTCGGTGCCGGTCCTGCGGGATTGTCCGCCGCGACCGTAGCGGCCGAGCGCGGCCATCAAGTGACGCTGTTCGATTCGGCCAGCGAAATCGGCGGCCAGTTCAACGTCGCCAAGCGCGTACCGGGCAAGGAAGAGTTCTACGAGACCCTGCGTTACTTCAACCGCAAGTTGCAGACCACCAACGTCGAGCTGTGCCTGAACACCCGGGTGGATGTGGCAAGACTGGTCGAGGGCGGTTACGACGAAATCATCCTGGCGACCGGCATCGCCCCAAGAACTCCGGCGATTCCTGGCGTCGAGAACGCCAAGGTCCTGAGTTACCTGGACGTGCTCCTCGAGCGTAAGCCCGTGGGCAAGCGTGTCGCGGTGATTGGTGCTGGTGGTATCGGTTTCGATGTGTCGGAGTTCCTCGTTCACCAGGGCGTGTCCACCAGCCTGAACCGCGATGAATTCTGGAAAGAATGGGGCATCGATACGCACCTGGAAGCGCGCGGCGGTGTCGCCGGGATCAAGGCCACGCCCCATGCCCCGGCCCGTGAAGTGTTCCTGCTGCAACGCAAGAAGTCCAAGGTCGGCGACGGCCTTGGCAAAACCACCGGCTGGATTCACCGCACCGGTTTGAAGAACAAGCAGGTGCAGATGCTCAACAGTGTCGAATACCTGAAGATCGACGACCAAGGCTTGCACATCCGCATCGGCGAAACCGGCGAGCCGCAAGTGTTGCCAGTGGACAATATCGTAATCTGCGCCGGCCAAGACCCGTTGCGCGAGTTGCAGGAAGGCCTGGTCGCGGCAGGGCAGAACGTGCATTTGATCGGTGGCGCGGACGTCGCGGCGGAGCTGGATGCCAAGCGTGCAATCAATCAGGGTTCGCGGTTGGCGGCTGAGTTGTAATAGCAGCCCTGCGACGAGGGCGCGAACGCCCTCGTCACCCGTCAACTGCTAAGATGCCGGCTCTTTCCCCTGGGCCGGCATCAATGCTTTCTCCTCCCGCAAACTGGCGACCCCAAGCCCCCCTCGAACCACTGCAACTCGACTGGCTCAGCCGCGCCAGAATCGAAGTCGCCATCCTGCGCCTGGATCAGATCGACCCGCTGATCAGCGGTAACAAATGGTTCAAGCTCATCGAACACCTCAACGCCGCTGACCGGGCGGGTGCCGAGGGCATCATCAGCCTCGGTGGCGCGCACTCCAATCACCTTCACGCACTGGCCGCCGCCGGCAAGCGCCTGGGTTTTGCCACGGTCGGCCTGCTGCGCGGACACCCTCAGCAAACGCCCACCGTGAAAGACTTGCAGGCGTTCGGCATGCAGCTGCACTGGCTCGGTTATGGCGGCTATCGCGCGCGGCACGAAGCGGGTTTCTGGCAGCCGTGGCAATCCCTGTACCCGACATTGCACCCCGTACCGGAAGGCGGTGGTGGTTTGCCAGGCGCGCTCGGCTGCATGCCGCTGAGAGGGCAGGTCTCTGCGCAACTGGCCAGCGTGGGCTGGAGCGGCTACGACGGTTGGTGGCTGGCCTGCGGAACGGGTACGACCCTGGCCGGCCTGGTGCTGGCTGAAGCGGGGGATCATCCGGTTTACGGCGCGTTGGCGGTCCCCGACGATCATGGGGTCGCGCAGGCGGTCGAGAGGATCGTTGCAGAAGCGGGCGAAACCACGGCGGTTTATCAACTGTTCGACGCCAGTCGTGGCGGCTTTGCCCGCGTCGATCCGCCGTTGCTCGAATTCATCGAAAAGACCGAGCGCGCCAGCGGCATTCCTCTGGAACCGCTGTACACAGGTAAGGCGTTGCTGGCGCTCAAACAGCAAGTCGAGGCGGGCCGGTTTGCTCCCGGGACCCGACTGATCTTCATCCATACCGGTGGCTTGCAGGGCCTGCGAGGGTTCGGTTCGCAGCACTGAAGGGCAACAGAAACCAGTGTGGGAGCAAGCCTGCTCCCACACTCAGGTATTGCGTGTCTCAGGAATTGCGGCTCACTCGTTTGGGCATCATCCGCAGCAAGGTGTTATCGCCGACCACGTAGTGATGATAAAGCCCGGCCAACGCGTGCAGGCCAATCAGCCAATAGCCGATGGTTGCGCCAAGTTCATGCCAACCCTGGATTTGTTTGGCCAGTGCTTTGTCTTCAGCGATCAGCATGGGCAGGTCGATACCATAAAACATCACTTGATTGCCTTTGGCACTGGTGACCAGCCAGCCGAGAATCGGCATGGTGATCATGAAGAGGTACAGCGCCCAGTGCATCAGCCTGGCCATCACCGTCTGCCACCGAGGGGAGGCCGGGAAGATTTGCGGCGCCGGGCCCAGGCTGCGAGCAAACAAACGCAACCAGACCAGAACGAACACGGTCAGGCCGAGCATGAAGTGCGATTCCACGATCAGTGTTCGCCCGCCACTGCCCTTGGGAAAAATCCCGCGAAATTCTATGCAGGCGTAAACCAACGCCAGCAAGACCAACATCAACCAATGCAGCGCTATCGAGACGGTGCTATAGCGCGAATCGGAATTTTTCCATGGCATACGGTGTTCCTCACAGGTCAGCTCAAGCCACCGTTCTTCTTCGACGGTGTGCTTTACTGTAATCCTGTTTCACCGTGTTTGCCTGTGGCGATGGGTCACGGGAGCACTGGTTCAGCTGATTGACAGCAAAAAGCGCCAGTTCCGTTCAAACACTGGCGCTGCATTTGGAGGCGTGGCAATCAGCTGGTTTGCGGCATCTCACCTTTGGCCAGACGCTTGTTGATATCGGCGATCACGGCCGGCAAGTCGGTGATGGTGTCGATCATGTAATGCGGGCGCGAGCCTTCGAACAGCGCATGGATACGCGTGCGTTCGCTGTCCAGTTTTTCGCTGTCCAAGGCGCGATAACCCTCGTAGTCCAAGCCCAGGGCGTTTCCCGAACAGATCAGCGCCACGGTCCACATGCCAGCGCGGCGACCTTCGAGAATGCCCGGCACCGTGTCGTCGATCTTCACGCAGGCGGCGACATCGTCGATGCCCAGGGCAATCACGTTGGCCAGTGCCTGTGCCGGCCATGGGCGGCCATTCGGCACTTCGTCGGTGGCGACCACGTGATCGGCCACGTAACCGTTGGTGGCGGCCAGTTCGACCACCTTGTCCATGACCTGTTTCGGGTAGCCGGAGCACGAGCCGATCTTGATCCCTTGCCGGCGCAGGTTGGCGATGGTGTCCAGGGCGCCCGGGATCAGCGCCGAATGCTCGGCGATTTTTTCGATCTGCAGCGGCATGAAGCGTTGATAGATGGCGGTGACGTCATCGTCGGTGGGCGTGCGGCCAAACACTTTGCGGTAGCGCTCGGCGACTTCCGGCTGATTGCACAAGGTGCGGATGTGGTCCCACTTGCCCATGCCCATCGGGCCACGGGCTTCATCGATGGACACCTGGACGTCGAACTCGGCGAAGGCTTCGACAAAGATCTGCGTCGGCGCGAAGGAGCCGAAATCGACCACGGTGCCGGCCCAGTCGAGGATGGCGGCCTGGAGTTTGCTTGGATGGGTGTAGTTCATGGTGATCAAGTCCTGTGGCAACTGGCTGATAGGGGCGATGTGGTTACTGTGGGGAAGGGGGTATGGCTTAGATCTCTAACACTTCCATCTCACGCAGCACGTCGCCAATCGCCGCCACTGCTTCGCGCATCTGCGCCGGGGTGACGTGACCGATGCAGCCGACGCGGAAGGTTTCGACCTGAGTCAGTTTGCCGGGGTAGAGGATGTAACCCTTGGCCTTGACCCGTTCGTAGAATTCCTTGAACTGGTAGCGTGGATCTTTCGGTGCGTGGAACGTGGTGATGATCGGCGCCTGGATGGCGGCCGGCAGGAAGCTGCGCAATCCCAGTTTGCCCATCTCTTCCATCAGTGCCTGGCAGTTGGCGGCGTAGCGCTGATGCCGGGCCGGCAGGCCGCCTTCTTCGTTGTATTGCAGCAGGGCTTCGTGCAGCGCCGCGACCACGTGGGTCGGCGGGGTGAAGCGCCATTGGCCGGTCTTGGCCATGTAGGAGTGCTGGTCAAACAGATCCATCGCCAGCGAATGCGAGTTGCCGGCAGCGTTGGCCAGGGCTTCCTTGCGAGCGAAAACGAACCCCATCCCGGGTACGCCCTCCAGGCATTTTCCGGAAGCAGCGATCAGCGCGTCGAACGGTATCTGTTGCGCGTCGACCGGCAGCGCGCCAAAGGAGCTCATGGCGTCGATGATCAGGCGTTTGCCGTGTTGCGCAACGACCCGAGCGATTTCCGGCAGCGGGTTGAGGATACCGGTGCTGGTTTCGCAGTGAATCAGTGCAACGTGGGTGATGCTGTCATCGGCTCGCAGCAGACGCTCGACGTCGGCGGCGGTGGTGGGTTCGTCTTCGGCGGTTTCGAAGGTGCTGAACGAGCGGCCGAGCACTTCGCAGATTTTCGCCAGGCGTTTGCCGTAGGCACCGTTGATCAGTACCAGCACTTTGCCGTCGCGCGGTACCAGCGTGCCGATGGCCGCTTCGACCGCGAAGGTGCCGCTGCCTTGCAGGGGCACGCAGTGATGACTGGCGCCCCCGTTGATGATTGCCAGCAGTTGTTCGCAGAGGCTGGCGGTCAACTGGTTGAAGCGCTCATCCCATGAACCCCAGTCGACCATCATCGCCTGACGGGTGCGTGCTGAAGTGGTCAGTGGACCAGGGGTGAGCAGGATGGGGGCGGCAGTACTCATTCTCGTGTCCTCGCAATCGATGGGATGAAGCTACGGGGCCTAAATTGCAATTTGCCGTGTTATCAATCAAATTGTTTGTTGTTATGCCAGCCATCAGTGAGGCTTATTCATGAATCTGTTTCAGTTGCGTGCTTTCGACGCCGTGGCCCGCGAGGGCAGCTTTACCCGGGCGGCCGCACGGCTGTTCATCAGTCAACCGGCGGTCACCGGGCACATCAAGGCGCTGGAGGAGCACTACCAGATCAGCCTGTTGCGCCGCACCGCGCGACGGGTGGAGTTGACGGAAGAGGGCACCAAACTGGCGGCGATCACCCGGGCCATGTTCGGCCTGGCCGAAGAAGCACAGGCGATGCTGGAGGCCAACCGGCAGTTGCTGACCGGGCGCCTGGAAGTGGCGGCGGACGGCCCGCATATGGTTATGCCGATGCTCGCGAGCCTGCGGGCGCGTTATCCGGGAATCACGGTGAACCTGCGCCTGGGCAATGCCCAGGAAACCCTGGCGGCGCTGTTGTCCGAACATGCCGACGTGGCGGTGCTGACCGAAGTCGAGCCGCGCAAGGGGCTGCATCTGCAAGCGCTCAGCGAGTCACGCATTTGCGCACTGGTGCCCGACGGTCATCCGTGGGCGCAACGGTCCAAAGGCGTGCCACTCAAGGAACTGGATCAGGTGATCATGGTGTTGCGTGAGCCGAGTTCGATCACCCGGCGCACCTTTGATCAGGCGTGCGCCCATGCCCAAGTCAACCCAAGGGTGTTGCTGGAGCTGGACAGTCGCGAAGCGGTGACAGAAGCAGTGGCCGCCGAGTTGGGCGTGGGCGTGGTGTCTTCGGTAGAGGTGAGCCACGACCCCCGGGTGACGGCGGTGCCGATCATTGGCGAGGGGTTGGTGAACCGGCACATGATGGGGTGCATGGAACGGCGCCGGGATTTGCGTTTGATCCAGGCGTTTTTTGAGTTGGTGCCAGGCCGATAAACCGTGGCGTGGCTATCGCGGGCAAGCCACGCTCCCACAGGATTCATGTTGATCACCCGTTTTATGTACGGTGCAAACCCTGTGGGAGCGTGGCTTGCCCGCGATGGGGCCAGACCTGCCTACCTCAGGCTCTCGCGCACCATTTCCAGAAACGTCGCCACCACCCGCCGCGAACTCTGCTCGCGCAAGCACACCAGCGTCTCGGTCAACCGCCGTTTGCAATCGGTAATCGGCAATGCACACACACGCGAATCCGCGCCGAATTCGGCTGCCGAAACCACGCCGACACCAATTCCCACCACCACCGCTTCTCGCGCCGCCTCCCGCCCTTCGACCTGAATGGCCGAGCGGATGCGCAAGCCGGCGCCAGCCATTTCTTCTTCCAGTGTTTGCCGCGTCACCGAACCGATTTCCCGCAGCACCAGCGGCGTATCGTCCAGGTCCGCCAGGCAGATGGACTTACGATCGGCCCACGGGTGATTGCGCGACACGAACGCCACCATCGGGTCGTTGCGCAGCGGTAACGAGAGCAGACGTTCATCACTGACATCACGGCCCAGTAACGCCAGATCGGCTTGATAGTTGAAGAGCCGCAATAGCGACTCATCGGTGTTACCGGTTTCGATCTTCACGCTGATCCCCGGATAACGCTCACAGAATCGGGCGATCTGCGGCAGCACATGCACCGGCGCGTCCACCGCCAGAACCAGGCTGCCGGTCTGCAAGGCCTGGGAGTCTTGCAACAGTTCCTGGGCTTCGGCTTCGATCACGAACAGTTTCTGCGTGACGCCGAGCAAGCGTTCGCCCAGGTCGGTCAGGCGCACTGAACGCTTGTTGCGGTGGAACAGCAGCACACCGTAGCGCTCTTCGAGTTTGCGCACCTGATCGGAAATGGCCGGTTGCGTGAGAAACAGTCGTTCGGCGGCTTTGGTAAAGCTTCCGTACACGGCCACGGCATGGAAGGCTTTGAGTTGGGCGTGGGAAACCGACATGCGAATCTCCAATAACAAGCTGAGCTTATTTTTGAAATACGATAAATCGATTTCACTTATTAATCAGTAGTTGTTTTTATCCACCTCAGCCCCGGTGACTGGTCAATCGAACAGCAGCGGGTGCCATGAGCCTGTGCGTGCAACAACAGGACTCATCTGACCGGAATCGCCCACAGGGACAAGGTGATTTCGCAGTGCTCAACAATAAAAACACAGGCGTTTTCTTTCAATTCTGCCGGCACACTCACACCCTGAGGTCAGAACCACAATGAACAAGCACATCGGCACCATCAAACGTTGGCGCGTGCAGATCTTCGCGATCACCTGGCTCGCCTACGCCGCTTTCTACTTCACTCGCAAAGCATTCTCTGTTGCAAAACTCGGGATTGGCGAAGACCCGACGTTCATGCTCGACAAAATGGCCATGGCCAACCTCGATGCTATCTATCTGACCGCTTACGCCATCGGCCAATTCACCTGGGGCATCCTGGCCGATCGCTTCGGCCCGCGGGTCGTGGTACTGGGCGGCTTGCTGATTTCTGCGGCCGCCGCGCTGGTGATGGGCAGTTTCGCCACGTTGCCGATTTTCGCCACTTGCATGTTGATTCAGGGCCTGGCGCAGTCCACCGGTTGGTCGGGGCTGTGCAAGAACCTCGGTAGTTTCTATCCCGCCGAGCAGCGCGGGCGGGTGCTGGGTCTGTGGAGCTCCTGCTACGCCTTTGGCGGTCTGGTGGCATCGCCCTTTGCCGGTTGGTGGGCTTATACGCTGATCGGCAGCTGGCATGCGGCCTTCATTTCCAGTGCGGCGGTGGTTGGGCTGGTCGCCGTGCTGTTTTTTATTTTTCAACGCAACAAACCCGAAGACGTCGGTTTGCCGGCTGTGGAGCCCGAGCCCGAGCTGACCGCTGAAGAGGCACAGGCTCAAAGCAAAATCAGCGTCCTGGAGCCGTTAAAGGAAATCCTGCGCAATCGTACGGTGCTGGTGCTCGGCCTCGCGTACTTCATGCTGAAACCGGCGCGCTATGCGATTCTGCTCTGGGGCCCGGTGATCGTTTTCGAACAGATGCCTTCGGTGGGCAAGGTCGGCGCGGCGATCATTCCGACGGCGTTCGAACTGGCCGGGTTGCTCGGACCGATTATGATCGGCCTTGCCTCCGACAAAGTGTTCGGCGCCCGACGTATGCCCGCCTGTGTGCTCAGTCTGCTGGCGCTGACCGTGTCGCTCGCGCTGTTCATGGGTGCCCTGCACACCGGCAGTGTGCTGCTGGTAGTGGCGCTGCTGTTTGTCATGGGGCTGACGCTTTATGGACCGGATTCGATGATCAGCGGCGCGGCCGCCATCGACTTCGGCACTGCCAAGGCCGGTGCGACCGCCGCCGGTTTCGTCAACGGTTGCGGCTCGGTCGGGGCGATTCTTGGCGGGTTACTGCCTGGTTATTTCGACACCGTGACGGTGTTCATTGTCTTCGCTGGCTGCGCGATGTTCTCCGCACTGGTGTTGATCCCGCACTGGAACAGTCGCCCCGGTGGTTTGCGAACCCACTATCCCCTCGTGCCTAACCGGCCGATAAGCGTCAAATCCCTGCGTACCTGAACCCTGTCCGTCGCCGCCTGCTGCGTTTGCGGCAGGCTGGCGTGTGGACTATCGAATGGAGAGTGATCCCATGAGACCCTTTTGGCTGGAGCAGGCCTTGAAGACCGAGACGTCCGAAACCTGTCCGGCGCTGCAAGGCGACATCCGCGCCGACGTCTGCATCGTCGGCGGCGGCTACACCGGGTTATGGACCGCCATCATGCTCAAGGAGCAGAACCCCGGCCTGGAGGTGGTGCTGATCGAAGCCGATATCTGTGGCGCCGGCGCCAGTGGCCGCAACGGTGGTTGTGCGCTGTCATGGTCGGCCAAGTATTTCACCCTTGAACGCCTGTTCGGCGCAGAAGAAGCGGTGCGGCTGGTCAAGGAATCCGAGCGCAGCATTCATGCGATCGGGGCCTTCTGCGAGCGGTATGCGGTGGACGCCGACTACCGCCTCGATGGCACCCTCTACACCGCGACCAACCTTGCTCAGGTCGGCTCGACCGACGCGGTGATCGCCGCGCTGGAGCGCAACGGTATCAACTCCTTCAGTCAGCGACCGCTGGCCGATGTACAACGCATGGCCGGTTCCACCAGGCACCTGGAAGGCTGGTTTTCCCCGGCCGCCGCCAGCGTGCAGCCAGGCAAACTGGTGCGCGGTTTGCGCCGGGTGGCCTTGCAGCTTGGCGTGCGGATTCATGAAAACACCTCCATGACCGGGCTGGAGGAAGGTAAGCCGGCCGTCATCCAGACCGCCAGTGGCCGCGTTCGCGCCGATCGTGTGGTGCTGGCGATGAATGCCTGGATGGCACGGGCATTCCCACAGTTCGAACGCAGCGTGGCGATCGTCTCCAGCGACATGTTGATCACCGAACCACGACCCGATCTGCTCGACGAAATCGGTTTGACCAGCGGTGTCACCGTGCTCGATTCGCGGATTTTCGTGCACTACTACCACAACACACCCGACGGCCGGATCATGCTCGGCAAGGGCGGCAATACCTTCGCTTACGGTGGTCGCCTGTCACCGGTGTTCGATCAGCCATCGCCCTATGCCGGTCTGCTTCGCAGCAGTCTGACGGACTTCTTCCCGGCGTTTGCCGACGTCAAGGTCGACGCAACCTGGAACGGCCCGTCGGATCGCTCGGTCACAGGGCTGCCGTTCTTTGGGCAGATGAGTGCCAGCGGGAACCTGTTCTACGGTTTTGGATATTCCGGCAGCGGCGTCGGGCCATGCCACATGGGCGGGCAGATTCTGGCTTCGATGGTCCTGGGCCTGGACAATCCCTGGACGCGCTCGCCACTGGTCAACGGACCGCTGGGCTTCTTCCCGCCGGAGCCGATTCGTTACCTTGGCTCGCTGATGGTGCGCAACGCCATTCGCCGCAAGGAGTGCGCCGAGGACCACGGGCGGCGGCCCCGGCATCTGGACGTGCGCCTGGCCAGGTTCGCGGCGGCGGCCGGCAAGGCTGACAAGGGGTGAGGCTCAGGACCCGGCGTCGGAGGGGTCGATCAACCAGTCGAGCAGCAGACGGCTATCGCTCCGTGGCTCATGGCGCCGGGCGGATCGAGGCGTGGAGCGGTGTCCCGTGCTGGCGCAGAACACCGGGCGGTCGGGATCGCTGTCGAGGAAACTGACCCACCCGTCGCTGCCGGCCATGGGCAAACCGCCAGGATCGATGCGGGCACCCGTCACCGCGACGGGCAGCCAGAGGCCGATGCCTTCTGCGGTTTCATTGTCCGTAGCAGGCCACAAACTCACCTGTATGCGACCTTGCTCATCCAGCGCCGACTGCTGCCCGGTCTGGCCCAGCACCCGCGCTGGCTGATAACCGGGGATACGCGGCCTCGGCTGTTCGAGCGCCGGACGAAACACCGTTGACCAGGGAATCGCGCTGAACTGATTGCGGTAACGCCTGGGCGCGCCCGAGGTGCCCTGCTGCAGAATCGACCCCTGCTCTCCCTGATGACGCGCCTGGGTCACCAACCATTGATCGTTGAAACCGGTTAGTGGGTGCTCAGTCACCTGCACGATGCAGCCGCTGCGCAGTTCGCCGTGATTACTTTGGCCGTGAATCTGCATTTGCCGGCATCGCAAGCGCTCCAGATGCCGGCGAGCAAGTTGATCGCGGTAGCGCTGTTCGGGAGCGGGGCGGGCCATGGGCGCCATGGCTTGGCTAAAGACATGATTGGCCGCGCCGTCGTCGGTGTCCATGGCACCGCGGTCTCGGGCATCCAGCCTTGGCGAAGAGGGCCGTGAATCGTGACGCTGGAACAGCTCGCTGACTCGCCATCGGTTGCTGTCAGCGGGGGCGTCGCTCTGGAACGGCATCAACAACGGTTCCTGAGGGAAACTCAGGCTGTCGTCGGCGAACACCAGAACATGCCCGTGGCGGTGGTGTTCGAAGTGATAGTGAATGCCTTCCTCCTCGCACAGCCGTTGCAGCAGGGCCAGGTCGGTTTCTTCGTACTGAATGCAAAACGGTCGCAGAGGATAGTGGTCATTGGTCAGTTCGAAGCGATAGCTGTCATCGGGTAGCTCATGTTCGGCCAGCAACTGCTGCAGGATCATGGGCACGCTGGACGGCTCAAAAATGCGTCGGCAACGATGTCGGTCCAGCGATTGCAGGGCGGGGCCCAGCACCAGTTTGTAGCCGACCCGGTGCGGGCCGCGATGTTCGCGACTGACACTGTGCAGTACGCCGTGAATGCCCTGGCCCTGCCCAAGGCTCAGGAACGCCGCTTGGTGCAGTAGTTGTTGCAGCGGCATGGCCGGAGCCAGGCCAATCACTTCAATCTCGAATCGATAGGGTTGGTTGAGGGCTTCTCGGCCACTGAACTGCACCACCTGCAGGCTCAAATCGTCGTCAAGCAGTGTCAGGGTGAAGGGACTTTCCTTGTCGTTATGCATCGGACGCGCTTCTGCCATGGAGTACGGCTGCAGAGGGTACGAAACCACAGCCCTTAATGGTCATCGCAAACAGGAGTTTCAGAATCGCCCTACAACTGCCGGTGAATATGTCGATTCGAGGTCGGAATTTTTGGTCGATTGCCAACTTTAGGCCGGGTAAACTTGCGCAATGCGTCGGCCAATAGATGTCTCGGCGCCACAGACAAGAGAGTGAGTAATGGGCGCACAGTGGAAGGTTAAACACAAAGAAGCGGCAGCCAACGCCAAGGGAAAGATCTTCGGCAAACTGGTGAAAGAAATCACCATTGCTGCGCGCAACGGCGCTGATGTCGCCACCAACGCACACCTGCGCCTGGTGGTTGAACAGGCCAAGAAAGCTTCGATGCCCAAGGAAACACTGGATCGCGCCATCAAGAAGGGTGCGGGCCTGTTGGGCGAAACCGTGCAATACCATCGCGTGACGTATGAAGGCTTCGCGCCGCATCAGGTGCCGCTGATCGTTGAATGCGTGACTGACAACATCAACCGTACCGTCGCTGAAATCCGCGTGGCATTCCGCAAGGGCCAGTTGGGCGCTTCCGGTTCGGTGGCCTGGGACTTCAACCACGTGGGCATGATCGAAGCCTCGCCGGACACCCCGGACGCCGATCCGGAAATGGCCGCCATCGAAGCGGGCGCTCAGGATTTCGAGCCGGGCGATGACGGCGCGACCCTGTTCCTGACTGAACCTGCGGATCTGGACGCCGTGCAAAAAGCCCTGCCGGGACAAGGCTTCACCGTACTGTCGGCCAAGCTGGGCTACCAGCCGAAGAACCCGGTCAGCGGCCTGAGCGACGAGCAGATGGCTGAAGTCGAAGCCTTCCTCGAAGGCCTCGATAACCATGATGACGTGCAAGACATGTTTGTCGGGTTGGCGGGTTAAGTTGTATTTCCAGTGACACCGCCATCGCAGGCAAGCCCGCTCCCACTGTATTTGTGTCGTTCGCAAAAAATGCGTACGACGCTGAACCCTGTGGGAGCGGGCTTGCCCGCGATTGACCGCGCAGCGGTCATCAATCTTTCAGCAGTTGAATAACCTCGTCGAACCCCGGTCGCGCCAGTACATCAGGCTGACAGCAGCGCTGCTGCAAATCCTCCAGCCGCAGACGCTCCTCGGCGCTCAACCCCGAGTCGATCCGCTCCAGCAATTCCCCCAGCAGAACCCCGAACGCTCGCACTTCGATGCGTTGCAGTGCACGGCTTTCCAGGGTGTCTTGCGTGGCATGGAAAGACGCCGCGCCAAAGTCCCCCAACAGGCAATCACCCTGCGCGTTCCACAGAATATTGTGGCCGTAGAGGTCGCCATGGGTGATGCCCTGGCGGTGCAAGTGCTCGGCGACCGAGGCGATACCACGGGCAATGCGCAAGGCGACATCGGCCGTGAACCGGGTATCTTCGGCGTAGACATCGCGGCTGCAGGTCGCCAGGCTCGGCAGCGCGGCAAGGTTGCGGTAGCTCGGCTCGATCAGTTGCATCACCAGCCCGGCGGTGTCTTGCGGGTGATCGACCACCCGGCCTTCGACCCGGATCAGGTTGGGGTGAAGGCCAGCGGTAATGCAGGCGTTCATTTCATGCAACGGCGAGCCATCACTGGTCATTTCGCCCTTATAGAGTTTGACCGCGACTGGCGTGTCCGCGTGGCCCGGTCGTGCCCATGCCGCCCGATGAATCAACCCCGAAGCACCTTCGCCCAGGAGCTGCTCCAGACGCAACTGCGACCAGGGGATGCACGCAGTGGCTGCCAGGGCGGCCGCGTCGGCTTCGGTTTCCAGTGGGTTACCGGCGTACGCCAGCCAGGTCAGGCTCGGCAGCGCGAGCAGCCATTCGGGTAATTGGCTGATCTGGTTGGCGGCGATGCGGATCAGCTCCAGCCGATGGCAATTGCGCAAACTTTCCGGCAAGCGTTGCAGTCGGTTACCCGCCAGCATCAGTTTTTGCAGGTAGGGGCGTTCGCCCAGCTCCGTCGGCAGTTCGCCGATGCAGTTGTCGGTCAGGATCAGCCAACGCAGGAGCGGTGGCAACGCAGCGCCCGGCACGTGCTCGATGCGGTTGGCCTTGAAGCCGATCATGGTCAGCGCCGCGCACTGGCCCACGCAGGCCGGCAGTTCGGTGAACAGATTGTCCGAGCAGAACAACACGCGCAAACGGGTCAGGCGATGCAGGTCGTCCGGGAGGCTGCTCAAGGCGTTGCCACTGAGGTTGAGCACTTCCAGGGAGTCCGCCAGGTCGAAGATTTCCCGGGGGAATTCTGTCAGGCCGCAGCTGAGGTCCAGACGGGTGATGCCTGCCAGTGTGCCGGCGCGCAATTGTGCAAGGGTGTGCATGAACGGGGCTCGCCATCGATCAAATGAATGGGCGGCATGATAACGGGAATGAGTGTTGTCGGTCAGACCGCTTTCGCGAGCGAGCCCGCAGTCGACCGAGTTGTTTAATCAAGCGCGGGCGAAAGGTGGGCGCGAACGCGCCAGCAGCCCAATCGAATACGAGCGATCAGGCCGGCTCCCGGACCTCCACCAACTGCCCCAAGCGGCTGCGGGTACGTGCCAGGTCGATGGCATCGCCGTCCAGGCTTTCGCGCAAAGAACGCTGCCCCATCAGCACCAGATGCTTGTCTTGATCGTACAAGACGTCCACCAGATTGATGAAACGTTGTTGGGCGGCGATTGAACAGTCGGCCAGGCTGGGCAATTCGTCGATGATCCAGTGATCGAAGCGTCGGCTCAGCTCCAGGTAATCCATGACCGCCGTGGGCTGCTCACACAGATCGGTGAAGGTAAAACCGATGGTACGGTCTTCACAGTAACGAGCGGGCAGGTGGCGAGGGCCGACCGGCAGCGCAATGGCCGGCGCGTTGGCGGGTGGCAGGTTGGACGCCTGACGCTGCGACGCTGTGCCGGGCCAGATGTATTGACCCTGGGTAAACAGTTGATGCGTGTGAGTTCTGGCCTGGCTGCGGTAGTCGTGTGGCCCGCCGACCTCCATCACCTGCATGCGCGCATTGATCAGGTCGATCACCGGTTTGAAGCGCGCGTGGTACAGCGGATTGGGCAACAGACCCTCCGGTGGGTAATTGGAGGTGACCAGCAGCAGAATGCCTCGACGGAACAGCGCTTTGAACAGACGCTTGATCAGCATCGCGTCGCCGATGTCATGGACATGGAATTCGTCGAAACACAGCACTCGGCAATCGCACAGCAAATCATCCAGGGTGGTCGCCAGCGCGTCCGGTTGATCGCGATGGCTGAACATCCCCTGATGCAACCGGGCAAAAAACTCGTGGAAGTGCAGGCGCTGTTTTTGTTCCAGGGGAATAGCCTGGAAGAAGCCGTCGAGCAGCCAACTCTTGCCGCGACCCACGGCGCCGTGCAGATAGAGGCCGGGCAGGGGGGGCGCTGCGCTGCCCAGCAGTGCTGTGGCGTGTTGCGCCATGCAGTCGATCACGCGCTGTTGACTGTGACTGAGGGTGTAGCCCTGCGCGTGAGCCTTGCGGTGAAAGTAATCGTGGATGACCCGGCCTGTTGCGGTTCCATGGGCGTGCGCAGCCGAGGCCTTGCCGAACAGGCGGCGCAGCGATGGCCAGCGCGGTGCGAGACGCAAACGGTTGGGCGGTCGAACGGCCACTGTGATGTCACCCCATAATCTTCAGGCCGGCTCCCGCGCGGCGGCGCCATAGTGTACCCAGAGGGGAGAATTTGCTTCCAGTCATGTCGCTGGAATGCTGGTTTTTTTTGGACGGATTACTGCGGTGTGTACAACTTATTTCGAGTTGGAATTCTGTAGAAAATCGATACAGGCCCTACAAAATCAATTCAATTGGGCGTGGATACATTTTTTCGGGGCCGTCAGGTGGTCCACTGCAACGCTAAGATCTAAATGGGCAACGCTGAAAAAGAAAGCGTAGGCGAAACCCGGCAGACGCTGCCAGGCCAGCGTCTACGGAATTGATGTGGCGCTCAGAACTGAGTTGTCTGTTTGAGCATCTGCGCCGCCGGCGTATCCGCCGGGCTGACCATCGCATAGTTGTAGCCGCCCCCTGACCAGTACTCGGCCTGCAAGCCGTCATCACGGCGACTGCCCCGTGGCAGCAGGAAGTTTTTCGGCCCCGGCGGGCGCACGTAGAAGCTGATCTTATGTCCGCCTTGATCCTCGTAGACCACCATCGCCGCCGGCCCTTGCTCGGTGCTGAGCAAACGCCCGCTGACCGGTTTGAACCCGGCGCCCGAGAGATCGGGCAGGCGATTGGCCTGGGTGAAGTAGCGGTCGAGCCAGCCTTGCATGTCGCCGTCGGCACTGACCTTGTAGTCGGCTGGCAAGATGCCTTGCTGGGCAATCAGCCGGTAGGCCTGCAGGGCATCGGTCATGGGCAGCGGGGCGCTGGCGAGGGTCATCTCCCGTGCCTGCCAGCCGCTGACCCCGCCGATGCCGACGGCGATCAGCAATACAGCGGCGCTGGCCAGGTGACGACGGGACTGGCGTTTGAGGCGTTGACGAATCATCACAGGATCGAGGTCCGGGTTGGCCGGTTGCTGCAGGGCGCCGCTCAGGGCTGCGCGCAGTTGCTGGGCGTCTTTTTGCCAGGCGCGCACCTGCTCGGCAATGGGCGCGTTGCCAGAGAGATAGGTCTCCACCAGGCGTCGGTCGTCATCGCTGAGTTGGTGGTCGACATAAGCGTGCAGATCTCGCTCGCTGGGGGGCATGCTGATCATTTGAGTCTCCGCAGGGAAGGGCGGTTGATTTCACCATCGCTGAGTTGGCGCAAGGCCTGGCGGGCCCGGGACAGGCGGGACATCACCGTGCCAGTGTGGACATCGAGAATCTCGGCGACCTCTTTGTAGCTCAGGCCTTCCACCGATACCCAAAGCAGCAATGCGCGCTGTTCGGTGGGCAGTTGATCGAAGGCGTTCAGTGTCGATTGGGCGATCACCGTTCGCTCTGTCGAGGGCTGCGCATCGTCGCGTCCGGTGAAGAACTCGAGCATTCGCGCATAGCGTCGGGAGCGCCGGTGAGCGTCGAGGAACTGCCGATAGAGAATTGAAAACAGCCAGGCACGCAGGTCTCCCTCGGGCCGCTTGTCGCCCCAGGCCGACAGTGCCCGCTCGAGGCACGACTGCACCAGATCGTCGGCATTGCCGGGATTTCGCGTCAGCGATACGGCGAAGCGGCGCAGCCTGGGAATAATTTCCCGCAATTGTTCGTCGATATCATTCATGAAGTTCTGACCAGTCACTACGCTGTGGTGAGTGTCCAGGAAGACGCATGGCCATCGAGGTTATTCCACGCCGGAAAAAATAAATACCGAACGATGGAATAAACCCTCGGGGGGGGCGTCTGTCTGGTTCTTCTCACTTGTGGCCGATGGCCCTGGAGTCCTTCATGGTAGATCGATCAACACCGCCCACCCGGCCACCCCTGAGTACCGCGAGCCTGATGATGCGCCTGGCAGGCATTGCCGTGGTCGTCGCCGCCGTGGCCGGGGCGTTTGCCTACGTCAACGGCACCCTTGACCCACAACGCCTGACGCCGAAAAAGCTGATCAATGTGCTGGAAACCAACAACGGCGTGCACCCCGGATTCAGACGTAATCACTCTAAAGGCGTGTGCGTGATCGGCCATTTCGAGAGCAGCAGCGAAGCGCGCAGTTACTCCTCGGCACAGGTGTTCAATGAAGCGCGGACCCCGGTGGTCGGGCGTTTCGCCTTGCCGGCGGGTAATCCTTATGCGCCGGACAGTGCCGTGCCCATCCGCAGCCTGGCGTTGCGCTTCACCCAGGCCAACGGCCAGCAGTGGCGCACCGGGATGAACAGCATGCCGGTGTTCCCGGTGGGCACGCCCGAGGCGTTCTATCAATTGCAACAAGCCCAGTCGCCTGACCCGGCCACCGGCAAGCCGAACCCGGCGGCGGTGCCGGCATTCTTCGGCTCGCACCCTGAAGCCGCACCGTTCCTTGCCTGGATCAAGACCGCCAAGCCATCGGCCAGTTACGTGACGGAAACCTACAACAGCGTCAACGCGTTTTACCTGGTGAACGCCGCTGGACAACGGCAGGCGGTGCGCTGGAGCATGGTGCCAGTGGCTCAAGATGCGCCGGGCGCGACGGCCCCGGAAGGCAGCGATTATCTGGAAAAAGACTTGGTTCAACGCATCGCCGCAGGGCCGTTGCGTTGGCAGTTGAACATCATCCTGGCCAACCCCGGCGATCCGGTCAACGACGCGAGCAAGGCCTGGCCCGACGGGCGCAAGGTGTTGAACGCCGGTACCCTGGTCCTTGAAAGCACCCAGCCGCAGCTCAGTGGCGAGTGCCGTGACATCAACTACGACCCGTTGGTATTGCCCGCCGGGATCGAAGGTTCCGACGACCCCTTGCTCGCCGCTCGTTCGGCCGGTTACGCCAATTCCTACCTGCGTCGCACCAGCGAAGTCAGCCAGTTACCCGCCGCCAAACAGGAGGCCAAGCAATGAGCGCCCAACCGAACCATTTCGCTCCCTTGGCGCGACTGCTGCACTGGCTGATGGCGCTGATGATCATCGCCATGCTGTTCATCGGCGCAGGCATGGTGGCCTCGGTGTCCGAGCGTCATGAATGGCTGATTCACCTGCACAAGCCCTTGGGCGTCGCCATTCTGCTGTTGGTGATCGTGCGTCTGCTCGTGCGGTTCTCCACGCAACAGCCGCCGTTACCCGCGGACTTGCCGGGTTGGCAAGCGCTGGCGGCCAAGGCCTCCCACGTGCTGCTGTATGCCTTGATGCTGATATTGCCGCTGCTGGGCTGGGCGATGATTTCGGCCTCGGGCGAACCGGTGATGCTCAGCAATTCGTTGCAATTGCCGTCGATCCTGCCGGCCAATGCCCAGGTGTTTGCCTTCCTGCGCAAGGCCCACGGGTATCTGGCTTATCTGTTGTTCTTGACGGTGTTGCTGCATTTGGCGGCGGCGTTGTTTCACGCCTGGGTGCGTCGGGATGACGTGCTGGACAGTATGTTGCGGGGCAAGGATCGCGGTTAGTCATAACCTGAAAAAAGATCGCCGCCTGGGGCGTTGCCGCAGGCTGCGATCTTTTGATCTGAAAAAGCAATCAGCGCAGCGTATCAACCATCTCGGCCACCGTGGTCAACACATCCTTGCCCAACTGCTTCGACCGCTTGCCCGACCACCCCGTCATCGGGTTCGGATGATCGTCGTGATCCTTGAACGGCATTTCCAGGGTCAGTGACAGGCAATCGTATTTCTGGCCAACGGCGTTGCACGCCAGGGTCATGTTGGCCTTGCCCGGTTCGTCGCGGGTGTAGCCGTATTTGGTCTGGAAGTCCTTGGTCACGTGCTTGAGGTGGGAGCGGAAGTGCTCCTCGAGTTCTTCGATGCGCGGTGTGTAGCCTGGATTGCCTTCGCAGCCGGCGGTGAACACGTAGGGGATTTCCTCATCGCCGTGGATGTCGAGGAACAGGTCGACGCCGTACTTTTCCATCTGTTGCTGTACGAAAAAGACTTCGGGGCTGATTTCCGGGCTGGCGCTCTGCCAGGCGCGGTTCAGGTCCTGGCCCATGGCGTTGGTGCGCAGATGACCATGGAAGGCACCGTCCGGATTCATGTTCGGCACCAGGTAAAGGTCGGCGCTGGCCAGCAGTTTGTTCAGTTCGGTGTCGTCGTGTTTTTCCAGGCGTTCGATAACGCCTTCCATGAACCACTCGGCCATGTGTTCGCCCGGATGTTGCTGAGCGATCATCCACACCTTGCGCTGGCCTTCGGCACCCGAGCCTTTGCGCAACAGCTGAATGTCCCGACCTTCGACGCTCTTGCCGGTGGCCAGCAGTTCTGTGCCGGCCTTGGTCAGCGCCTGCTCGATCAACCAGTCGTGACGGCCACGGCTGTAGGGTTCGAAGTAGGCGAACCAGGCGTGGGTCTGGGTCGCTTCAAGACTGAAACGCAGGCAGTCGCCTTCGAAGATGGTCGGTATGCGAAACCAGTTCACATGATCGTAGGACGCCACCGCCTGGTACCCGTCCCAGGCCTTGTTGTAAGAGGACTTGCTGGCATTGTTCAGGCGAAACCAGTGCTCCTGTCCGACATGCAGGCCACTGGCTTTGAAGTGGAACCATTGAAAATGCTGGCTGCGGGTGTCGGGCTTGATGGCCAGCAGCGCCTGCAGCGGGTTGCTGATGTCCAGCACTTCAATGTTGCCGCTGTCAAAGTTGGCACTGATGTCGAGAGAGGATTTAGCCACGGTTGGGTTCCTGTTTAGATTTTATGGCGGCTACTGTACACGCAAGAGAAGGGGGTTAGGAGCGGCAGAAAAAACGTTTCACCCTTCCTGCGGATGCACTGATCCGCGGCCCGTGTCCGCCACGAAGCGCTCCTTCTCAGCGTAGCGATCATCCGTGTTACCACCAGCACTGTTTTGAGGCTATCGAGTGACAGAATGGGGGCATTTCTACGCGATCCTCCTTTAGTGCTCCCCCTACAGCCTGCCCCTCTATATAGCCAGCCCCGACCTCAACCCGCCTTGGCGCCGTGGGCATGAGGTGCACGTGGTGGGCGACCTGACCCGTTACGGGCGGATTCGCATATCGGGGGGTATTGAGGTCAGGAGGGCGAGGGCGGTGCATCCTCGCCTGCATACCCGCTTCAACCTGATGGTGACGGCAAGACAGGTCATCGCAGAGACAAGGAACGAGGGGGGGGGGCAGGCAGATGATGTAAAACGAGGGGGGGCGTCTTCCTTGACGCTGTCGCAGCTTAGAGACTGTGGAATTGATTCTCAAGTGCTATTTTTCGGTGGTTCGCCCCAATGATGTCGGGCTGCCCATGCCAACGGATATTCTTTTGATATCGTCCGCGCCATTGCGTGTATGCGGCACTTGAAGAGTTGATCAGCCTGAAGCCACAGGCCAGAAAACGGGCAAAAAAAGACCCGGCAATAAGCCGGGTCAAAAACCGTGATTAGCCTGATGAGGAGATAGACCAAAAGTCCGACCTGAGGTCCCTTGATCCATCGACTGATCTCGCGACCAGATGGTGCAATAATAATCATTCTCGTTTGTGGGTCAAGCTTTTTTTGTCTTGGGATCGGAAAGTTCTTTCCGGTCCTCTGTCAGCGCCTTCCTCTTAGGCTTTCTGGTGCCCCTCCAGGGAGCGGGCGACCATGGCTTTGGCCATATCGATCATATGCACTGCCGAAAACGCCAGGTCCCGACTGGCGCCCTGCAGGTGATTGGCTGACTCGTAGGCGATGGCTGCGGCACAACGCAGCAGATCGGAAGCATGGACCAATGCCTCTTCTCTGCTGATGTTGCGGTTCACATCAAAGAAGCGCTCCTCGACCTCATTCTCAGAAACCGCCGGCTTCAAGTAGTAGTCCAGCGCCCGTTGGGCGGCAGCGGAGCCTTGGGGCGAGGTGAGGGAGGTGTCGATTTGCAGGTCGGGCAGTTCGTTGGCCGGTTGTTGGGTCATGGTGATGGCAAGCTCCGTGATAGATTCAGATCCGTGAGCTCATCCTAGTACGATTTGTATTTGTGACCATGGGTTTAATACTACAATTTGTGTTTTGATGGCCGGAGTTGCCCCAGTATCGTGCCGCCCATGGATAAATGGATCGAATTGGTCAAGGCCAAGATGAGTGAACTCAAAATCACTCAGGAAATACTCGCCGAGCGCCTCGGGATGTCCCAGGGCGGCATTGGCCATTGGCTGAATAAACGTCGCGAGCCGGGTGTCGAGAACATGAATCGAGTGTTGAAGGCGCTCGGCATGGACTTTCTGGAAGTGGCGTTGGTGATTCGCGAAACCACGGACGCGAAGGACGACGAAGTCTCCCTGACGCAAAAGTACAATCCGTACTTTCGTTACCCGGTCAGTGACTGGAAGGCAACCGCTGAAGTGCGCGACGGAGAACGGGCGCAGTACCGTTTCGAGTTGTCGGACTACCACGCCCAAGGCTCGGCATTCTGGCTGACGGTGACCGGCGACGCGATGACCGCCCCCAGTGGCCTGAGCATTGGCGAAGGCATGTTGATTCTGGTGGACCCGGACGTGGCTGCGGAGCCCGGCAAACTGGTGATCGCGCAATGGCCCGACAGCACCGAGGCGATCTTTCGCAAGCTGATCGAAGAGGGCGGGCAGCGTTACCTGGTCCCGCTCAATCCGACGTATCCCAAAGCCCTCTACACCGACGACTGCCGAGTCATCGGCGTGGTGGTTCAGGCGACAGCCAAGTTCTGACCGGATCGGTCCTCGCCAAGCGCAGGACCGATCTTCATTTCACGCTTCTTCCAGTTCGACCAGCGCACTGCCTTCGCTGACCATCTCGCCTTCCTGGCAATACAGCGCCTTGATCACCCCGGCGTGTGGCGCACGGATGCTGTGCTCCATCTTCATCGCTTCGAGCACCACCAGTTGCGCCCCGGCTTCGACCGTTTGCCCGGCCTCTACCAGTACGCGCACGATGCTGCCGTTCATGGGGGCGGTCAGCCCGCCCTGGTGGCTGTGACTGGCTTCGACGGCGCCGATCGGGTCATAGGCTTCGATGCGGCGCAACTCGCCATCCCATTGCAGATAGACCAGTTCACCCTGGCGGATGGCCCGATGCTGACGACGCACGCCGTCGTGCTCGGTCAGCAATTGCTCACCCTTGAGCCGCGCGCTCTGGGCGTTGATGTTGCCCAGCGTCAGCGCGCGGTCCTGGCCTTCACAACTCAAGTGCAGGGTGATTTCCGATGGCAATCCGGCGCGGAAACCGTTGCTGTCGGCCCAAGGCGAACTCGGGTCATCGACGCGCGGTGAACGAGACTGGCTCTGGGCAAATGCCTGGGCGGCGGCTTGCCAGAAGCCGTCGCTGAGCGCCGCCGGCGCCGGCAATAGTTGCTCCTGGTAACGAGGAATGAACCCGGTATCCAGTTCCGCCGCGGCAAACGCCGGATGGGCAATGATTCGACGCAGGAAGTTGATGTTGGTCTTGAGCCCGCCAATGGCAAATTCATCGAGCATGCTCAGCAGGCGCAAGCGTGCCTGTTCACGGTCCTCGCCCCAGGCAATCAACTTGCCGAGCATCGGGTCGTAGAAGGGTGAAACCTCATCGCCTTCCTCAACGCCTCTGTCGACACGACGCCCCGGGCCTTCGGCCGACTCACGATACAACTCCAGACGCCCGGTCGCCGGCAGGAAATCATTGCCCGGGTCTTCGGCGTACAGCCGCACCTCAATGGCGTGGCCGATCAGCGGAACCTGATCCTGGGTCATGGGCAGTGCTTCACCCCGTGCGACACGAATCTGCCAAGCCACCAGGTCGAGGCCGGTGATGGCTTCGGTGACCGGGTGTTCGACTTGCAGGCGCGTGTTCATCTCCATGAAGAAGAACTCGCCGCGCGCATCCAGCAGAAACTCCACGGTGCCGGCGCCGACATAACCAATGGCCTGGGCCGAACGCACGGCCGCTTCGCCCATGGCGCGGCGCAGTTCCGGGCTCAGGCCTGGCGCCGGCGCTTCTTCCACGACTTTCTGGTGCCGACGCTGAATCGAGCAGTCACGTTCGTTGAGGTACAGGCAGTTGCCGTGTTGATCGGCGAACACCTGGATTTCCACATGCCGCGGTTTGAGCAGGTATTTCTCCACCAGCATCCGCGAATCGCCGAACGACGATTGCGCTTCACGCTGGGCCGAGGCCAGGGCTTCGGCCAGTTGGCTGACGTCCTCGACCACTTTCATGCCCTTGCCGCCACCACCGGCCGTGGCTTTGAGCAGCACCGGGTAACCGATGCGCTCACAGGCCGCCCGGAAGGTCTCGAAGTCTTGAGCTTCGCCGTGATAACCGGGCACCAGCGGCACGCCTGCGGTTTCCATCAAGGCTTTGGCGGCGGACTTGCTGCCCATGGCGTCGATGGCCGACGCGGGCGGGCCGAGGAAAATCAGGCCGGCCGCTTCGATCGCGCGGGCGAACCCTGCGTTCTCCGACAGAAAGCCGTAACCGGGGTGGATGGCCTGGGCGCCGCTGGCCTTGGCGGCGGCGATCAGTTTGTCGATTTGCAGGTAGCTGTCGGCGGCTTTGCTGCCACCGAGGTCGACGCGAATATCGGCTTCGCGGCTGTGGCGGGCGTCACGGTCAGTGGCGCTGTGCACGGCCACGGTGGTCAGGCCCAGGGCCTTGGCGGTGCGCATGACCCGGCAGGCGATTTCGCCACGATTGGCCACCAGCACAGAGGTGATAACAGGTGCGCTCATCAACGGGGCTCCTTGGTGGTGGTTTCGGACTGCCAGCTCGGCGGACGTTTTTGCAGAAAGGCGCGCAGGCCTTCCTGGCCTTCAGGGCTGACGCGGATGCGGGCAATGGCGTTCTCGGTGTAGCGGCGCAACGCCGGGTTCAGCGAGCCATCGCCGACTTCACGCAGCAGGTCCTTGCTGGCACGCATGGCGGCGGGGCTGTTGAGCAACAGGTTGTCGATCCACTGTTCGACCTTTTGCTCCAGATCGATCAGCGGATAGCTCTCCGACAACAAACCGAGTTCCCGCGCCCGTTGCCCGCTGAAGCGTTCAGCGGTCAGGGCATAACGTCGGGTGGCCCGTTCGCCGATGGCTTGCACCACGAACGGGCTGATCACCGCCGGTGCCAGGCCGATGCGGACTTCTGACAGGCAGAATTGCGCGTCATCGGCACCGATGGCCATGTCGCAGCAACTGATCAGGCCCAGTGCGCCACCAAAGGCCGCGCCTTGCACCACCGCCAGGGTCGGCACTTTCAGTTTGGCGAGGTTGTACATCAACTCCGCCAGTTCACGGGCGTCGTCGAGGTTGGTGTGGTAATCGAGTTCGGCCGATTGCTGCATCCAGGCCAGGTCGGCACCGGCGCTGAAATGCTTGCCGCGGCCACGCACCAGCAGAAAACGCAGGCTGGCGTCGTTCGATACCTTGTCCAGCGCGAGGATCAATTCGCGGATCATCTCGGCGTTGAACGCGTTGTTCTTCTCTTCGCGGCTGAGCCACAGGGTGGCGAAACCCCGAGGGTCGGTCAGCAATTGGAGGGTGTTGAAGTCGCTCATATTCTTCCGTTCTCCACGGCACTTTGTAGGAGCGAGCCTTGCTCGCGATGGACTGAAGGGCGGCGCGTTTATCCAGAACACACGCGTTATCGTTAACGTCCATCGCGAGCAGGCTCGCTCCTACAAAAAGATCACATCCGGAACACGCCGAAGCGGCTCGGTTCGATTGGCGCGTTCAACGACGCGGACAAGGCCAGGCCCAAAACATCGCGAGTCTGTGCCGGGTCGATGACACCGTCGTCCCACAAGCGGGCGCTGGAATAGTAGGGGTGGCCCTGTTCTTCGTATTGGTCGAGGATCGGTTGCTTGATCTCGGCTTCCTGCTCGGCACTGAAACCCTGGCCACTGCGCTCGGCTTGCTCGCGCTTGACCTGCACCAACACGCCAGCCGCCTGCTCGGCACCCATCACGCCGATGCGCGCATTCGGCCACATCCACAGGAAACGTGGGTCATAAGCGCGACCGCACATCCCATAGTTACCGGCACCGAAGCTGCCGCCGATGATCACCGTGAATTTCGGCACTTTGGCGCACGCCACGGCGGTCACCAGTTTTGCGCCGTGCTTGGCGATACCGCCGGCCTCGTATTTCTGACCGACCATGAAGCCAGTGATGTTTTGCAGGAACAACAACGGGATGCCGCGCTGGCACGCCAGCTCGATGAAGTGCGCACCTTTCTGCGCGGCTTCGGCGAAGAGGATCCCGTTGTTGGCGAGGATCGCGATCGGATAACCGTGCAGGTAAGCAAAGCCGCACACCAGCGTCGTCCCGAACAGCGCCTTGAATTCGTCGAACACCGAGCCGTCCACCAACCGGGCAATCACTTCGCGCACGTCGAACGGTTGCTTGGCATCGGCCGAGACCACGCCGTACAACTCGTCGATGCTGTAGAGCGGGACGATCGGTGTGCGTTGTTGAACTTCGCCCTGTTTGCGCCAGTTGAGGTTGGCCACACTGCGGCGCGCTATGGCGAGGGCGTGTTCATCGCTTTCGGCGTAATGGTCGGCCACGCCCGAGATCTTGCAGTGCACATCCGCCCCGCCGAGGTCTTCGGCGCTGACCACTTCACCGGTCGCGGCTTTCACCAGCGGTGGGCCGGCGAGGAAGATCGTCGCTTGCTCGCGGACCATGATCGCTTCGTCGGCCATCGCCGGCACATAGGCGCCGCCAGCGGTGCAGGAACCCATGACCACGGCAATCTGCGGAATGCCCATGGCGCTCATGTTGGCCTGGTTGAAGAAGATCCGCCCGAAGTGCTCGCGATCCGGAAACACTTCATCCTGGCGCGGCAGGTTGGCGCCGCCGGAGTCCACCAGGTAGATGCACGGCAAGCGGTTTTGCTGGGCGATGGTCTGGGCGCGCAGGTGCTTTTTCACGGTCAGCGGGTAGTACGAGCCACCTTTCACCGTGGCATCGTTGGCGACGATCATGCATTCGACGCCTTCCACACGGCCGATCCCGGCAATCACGCCAGCGGCGGGAACGTCTTCGCCATAGACCTCGTAGGCGGCCAATTGGCTGATTTCGAGAAACGGCGAGCCTGGATCGAGCAGGCGATTGATGCGCTCACGGGGCAGCAGCTTGCCCCGCGAGATGTGGCGTTCTTGCGCTTTCGGGCCGCCACCTTGCGCTACTTGGGCGAGCAGGGTGTGCAGGGCGTCGACCTGTTTGAGCATCGCCGCGCTGTTGGCGGCGAACTCCGCCGAACGGGGGTTGAGCTGGGTATGCAGGATAGCCATGGACAGCTCCGTTTAGCGGGTTTCGTTGAACAGTTCGCGGCCGATGAGCATGCGACGGATCTCACTGGTGCCTGCGCCGATTTCGTACAGCTTGGCGTCACGCAGCAGACGACCGGCCGGGAATTCGTTGATGTAGCCGTTACCGCCGAGAATCTGGATCGCGTCGAGGGCCATTTGCGTGGCGCGTTCGGCACTGTAGAGGATCACGCCCGCCGCGTCCTTGCGCGTGGTTTCGCCGCGCTCGCAGGCCTGGGCCACGGCGTACAGGTAGGCGCGGCTGGCATTGAGTTGGGTGTACATGTCGGCGACTTTGCCCTGGATCAGCTGGAATTCGCCGATGCTTTGGCCGAACTGCTTGCGGTCGTGGATGTACGGCACGATCAGGTCCATGCAGGCCTGCATGATCCCGGTCGGGCCACCCGAGAGCACCACACGCTCATAGTCGAGGCCGCTCATCAGCACTTTCACGCCGCCATTGAGCACGCCGAGGATGTTTTCTTCCGGGACTTCGACGTCATCGAAAAACAGTTCGCAGGTGTTCGAACCGCGCATGCCGAGCTTGTCGAATTTGTTGCTGCGGCTGAAGCCTTTCCAGTCGCGCTCGACAATGAAGGCAGTGATGCCGTGGGGGCCTTTTTCCAGGTCGGTCTTGGCATAGATTACGTAGGTGTTGGCGTCCGGACCGTTGGTGATCCAGGTCTTGCTGCCGTTGAGCACGTAGTGATTGCCACGTTTGTCGGCGCGCAGCTTCATCGATACCACGTCGGAGCCAGCGTTCGGTTCGCTCATCGCCAGGGCGCCGATGTGCTCGCCGCTGATCAGTTTCGGCAGGTATTTGGATTTCTGCTCGTGGTTGCCATTGCGATTGATCTGATTGACGCAGAGGTTGGAATGCGCGCCGTAGGACAGCGCAACCGAAGCCGAACCACGACTGATTTCTTCCATGGCCACCACATGGGCCAGGTAACCCAGGCCGGCGCCGCCGTACTCTTCCGGCACCGTGATGCCCAGCAGGCCCATGTCGCCGAACTTGCGCCACAGGTCGGCGGGGAACAGGTTGTCGATGTCGATCTGAGCGGCGCGCGGGGCGATCTCTTTGGCGACGAAGGACTGAACCTGATCGCGCAGCATGTCGATGGTTTCACCGAGGGCGAAGTTCAGGGATGGATAGCTCATGGGTCACCTTTTGGCTTTTTTGTTGGGTGGGGAGGGCAGTGATTCAGCTCTCACCTTTACGTTAACGTAAGCCTGTGACGAATGGCTGTCAATCGCCCTTTACGTTAACGTCAACTTGAGCGAGAGTAGAGCTGTTCTTACAGACTAGCGTCGCACTCTGTGGCGAGGGAGCTTGCTCCCTCGCCACACATGCCGCGCACCAACAATAAAGATAATAGGGGTCGTCATGGATCAACCCAGTGCACATCCGCAGCGCAGCTACACCCGCGGTTCCCAGGACAAAGCCTTGCTGGCGATGACCATCGGCCAGGCGTTCGACAACACCGCCGCGCAGTACCCGGACGGTGAGGCGTTGGTCGTGCGCCATCAGCAGCTGCGCTACACCTGGCGGCAATTGGCGGATGCGGCGGACCTGCACGCCAGAGCCCTGCTGGCGCTGGGCTTGCAGACCGGGGACCGCCTGGGGATCTGGGCTCCGAATTGCGCTCAGTGGTGCATCAGTCAGATCGCCAGTGCGAAAATCGGCGTGATCCTGGTCAACATCAACCCCGCCTACCGCAGTTCCGAACTGGAATACGTGTTGAAGCAATCCGGCTGCCAATGGCTGGTCTGTGCCGGGGCGTTCAAGTCCTCCAATTACCACGCCATGTTGCAAGGCCTGGTGCCGGAACTGGCGGAGCAATCCATTGGCAAGCTGCAGAGTGATCGCTTGCCGGCGTTGCGCGGCGTCATCAGCCTTGATGCGCAGCCACCCGTCGGTTTCCTGCCCTGGTCGCAGCTGAGCGATCTGGCGGCCGGTGTGTCGGTCGAGCAATTGCACGAGCGCCAGGACAGCCTGCATTTCGACCAGGCGGTGAATATCCAGTACACCTCCGGTACCACCGGGTTTCCCAAAGGCGCGACCCTCAGTCACTACAATATTCTCAACAACGGTTACATGGTCGGTGAAAGCCTTGGCCTGAGCGCCGCCGATCGACTGGTCATTCCGGTGCCGTTGTACCACTGCTTCGGCATGGTGATGGGCAATCTGGGGTGTATCACCCACGGCAGCACCATGATTTACCCCAGTGACGCCTTCGATCCGCTGCTGACCCTGAACACCGTCGCCGAAGAGAAAGCCACTGCGCTGTACGGCGTGCCGACCATGTTCATCGCCATGCTCGATCAGCCTCAACGTAACGATTTCGATCTGTCGACCCTGCGCACCGGGATCATGGCGGGCGCGACCTGTCCGATTGAGGTGATGCGGCGGGTCATCAGCGAAATGCACATGAGCGAAGTGCAGATTGCCTACGGCATGACGGAAACCAGTCCGGTGTCCTTGCAGACCGGGCCGTCAGATGACCTGGAGTTGCGCGTGACCACCGTCGGCCGTACCCAGCCGCAGCTGGAAAGCAAAATCATTGATGAGGCGGGCAACCTGGTGCCGCGCGGCACCATCGGCGAACTGTGCACCCGCGGTTACAGCGTGATGCTCGGCTACTGGAACAACCCCGAAGGCACCGCCGAAGCGATCGACCAGGCGGGCTGGATGCATACCGGGGACCTGGCGAGCATGAATGACGAGGGTTACGTGTGCATTGCCGGGCGCAACAAGGACATGATCATCCGTGGCGGCGAGAATATTTACCCACGGGAGCTGGAGGAGTTCTTCTTCACCCACCCGGCCGTGGCCGACGTGCAGGTGATCGGCATTCCTTGCTCGCGCTATGGCGAGGAGATTGTTGCCTGGATCAAGTTCCACCCCGGTCACAGCGCGACCGAGCAGGAACTGCAAGCCTGGTGCAAGGAGCGCATCGCGCACTTCAAGACGCCGCGTTACTTCAAGTTCGTTGAGGAGTTTCCGATGACGGTGACCGGCAAGATCCAGAAATTCCGGATGCGCGAGGTCAGCATCGAGGAGTTGCGTAGCAAGCAGGGCTGACCAGGCCTTTTGTAGGAGCGAGCCTGCTCCGGGCGGCGTTCCGACGAAGAACTCAAAGGCACCGCGTTGATCCAGATTGCACGCGTTATCGTTGACGTTCTTCGCGAGCAGGCTCGCTCCCACAGGAGAGGGGTGAAAAACACAAATGCCAGACAGCACAAAGGGGAGCCGAAGCTCCCCTTTAATTTTTCGTTGCGCGTGCTCTTTTTTTATTATTGAGGGGCGGTCTGTTGTTGTTTTTGGTGACCGTGACCCTTTACCGCTGTTTTTGTCGATCCCCATCCGGGATCAAGAGCAAACGTATTTTTTTGAGCGCTGATCTACTTTCTCGCTGAGCGATCCAACCGATTCGGGAGCTACCTGAAGGTAGTTTTATTGTTCTCTGCCCGGTTGCGGGTAACTCCGAAAAGCACCCTGAAAAGCACATCTTCTCCAAAAAAATCTGTTAGCTGCGTCTCTGCCGTGTTGTTTTTGTTATGTCAGAGTCGTTACGTCTTGTTTTTATTGGTTGTGCCGCTTTTTTTATTCTTGTTATGCCATAGAGATAGCAGGTGTCGTGCCAACTTTTAAAAACCCTTTAAAATCAATGACTTAATAAAAGTGTAAGGTTTTTCCCTCAGGTAAACCCCGACAATTTGTTTCCGTGTTACTCGCTTTTGCCCCACGCCCAGCCGCAGCGGTAACACCCGGACACAACCGCGCCCTCACTGAGCGCTACGTGCCTTGGCCACGCGCGAACCGGTGGGCCGCCCCAGCACTGTGCAGATTTGCTGGCCGGCGAGGATCAAGGCGTCCAGGTCGATTCCCGTGTCGATACCCAGCCCATTGAGCAGGTACACCACATCTTCCGTGGCGACGTTACCGCTGGCGCCCTTGGCGTAAGGGCAGCCGCCGAGGCCGGCGATGGAGCTGTCGAATACCGAGATTCCTTCCAGCAGGCTGGCGTAAATGTTGGCCATGGCCTGGCCGTAGGTGTCGTGGAAGTGCCCGGCCAGTTTGTCCCGTGGCACCACGGCGCTAACCACGTCGAACATCTTGCGCGTTGCGCCCGCGGTGCCGGTGCCGATGGTGTCGCCCAGGGATACCTCGTAGCACCCCATGGCGTAGAGCTCTTGCGCGACCCGGGCGACTTGTTCCGGCGCGACGTTACCTTCATAGGGGCAGCCCAGCACACAGGACACGTAACCACGCACGGTCACGCCGTGTTGTCTGGCCGCCTCCATGATCGGCACGAAACGCTCCAGGCTTTCGCTGATCGAGCAATTGATGTTGCGTTGGGAAAACGCTTCGGAGGCCGCCGCAAACACCGCGACTTCCTTGACCCCGGAAGCGATGGCGTCTTCAAACCCTCGAAGGTTGGGGGCGAGCGCGCCGTAAGTCACCCCGGGTTTACGCTGGATCTGCGCGAAGACATCCGCAGAGCCCGCCATCTGCGGTACCCATTTGGGCGAGACGAAACTGCCGACTTCTATATAGCCCAGGCCGGCAGCCGTCAGCGCGTCGACCAGTTGTACCTTGTCGGCAACGCTGATGGGTTGGGCTTCATTTTGCAGACCGTCGCGCGGGCCGACTTCGACAAGGCGTACATGGGTAGGGAGGGACATGGGGTTCGACCTGTGCTGATTGTTCGGAGAACCCTGTAGGAGCGAGCCTGCTCGCGATGGGCTCCCAGGCACCGCGTTTATCCAGCCAACACGCGTTATCGTTAACGACCATCGCGAGCAGGCTCGCTCCTACAAGGGGGCGGGTTTTATTGAATGACTTCCTGGCTTTTGAGGGTCTGCTCCAGCGCCTGGACGCAGCGTTCTTCCGCCGTATCGAGTTCGAGTTTCATCTGCTCGATGTCCAGCAGTTGCTGTTCCAGCTGTTCCCGACGCTCGCTGATTTTCGCCAGCATGCTGTGCAACTGCTTGGTGTTACCGCTGGAAGGGTCGTAGAGCTCGATCAGTTCGCGGCATTCGGCCAGGGAGAAGCCGATACGCTTGCCTCGCAGGATCAGCTTCAGGCTGACCTTGTCGCGGGGCGAATAGACGCGTTCCTGACCTCGCCGCTCGGGGCTGAGCAGGCCTTGCTCCTCATAGAAGCGAATCGCCCGGGTGGTGATGTCGAGCTCGCGGGCGAGGTCGGAAATGCTGTAGGTCTGGCTGCTCATGGAAGCGCTCGCAAAAGGTCATGGCGCTAAGCTAATGGCAGGTTGACGTTTACGTCAAGGGGGCAGGGGTTGACTGCTGTTCTGCCGGCCCCATCGCGAGCAGGCTCTCGCTCCCACAAAGTTTTTCGGCGTACTCAATCAAGTGCATGACAAATTGACCTGTGGGAGTGTGGCTTGCCCGTGATGAACGATGACGCGGGTAAACTTCCTACACCTTTTCGAGCTTCTTCTCATGCGCCGTCACCTGCTGGCACAACTCGATCATCTGCTCGCGCATCCAGCGGTTGGCCGGATCCTGGTCGGTGCTTTCGTGCCAGTACAGGTGGGTTTCCACCGGCGGCACATCGTTGACCGGCAAGCTGAAGGCGTGCAGATCGTTACGACGGGCGAAGCGCTCCGGAACGGTCATAACCATGTCGGTCTGCTGTAACACTTGCGATGCCATCAGGTAATGCTGTGAGCGCAGGGCGATCTTGCGCTGGATGCCCATCTTGCCGAGGGCCAGGTCGACATGCCCCAGACCGCTGCGACGGCTGGAAATATGGATGTGGGTCAGGCCCAGATAATCATCGAGGGTGAATTTTTCCTTGCCCGCCAACGGATGCCCCTTGCGCATGGCGCATACATAGCGGTCTTCCATCAACTTGACGTGGCGCACTTGCGGGTCGGTGTTGAGCGGCGCATCCACCGCAAAATCGAGGCGACCGGCGGCCAGTTCCTTGGTGGTCTCGCGGCGCTTGGACAGGAAACTCTCGATGATCACCGTGGGGGCGAGACGGCGCAGGCGCTGGAACAACGGCGGCAGGATCACCGCCTCAGTCAGGTCGGTCATGCTGATGCGGTAGGTCTTGACCGCCTGCAACGGGTTGAAAATGCGGCTTTCCTGCACCGATACCCGCAGCAGGGAAAGGGCGTTGCGTACCGGGCCGATGATGTTCTGGGCCATCGGCGTCGGCACCATGCCCTGGGCGGTGCGCACGAACAAAGGGTCGTTGAAGGTTTCGCGCAGGCGGGCCAGTGCGTTGGATACCGCCGGTTGGGTGATCCCGACAATCTGCCCGGCGCGGGTCAGGTTGGCCTCGGTGTAGATCGCGTCGAAGACGATGAAAAGGTTGAGGTCGACCTTGCTCAGATTCATTACGCGGCTCTCTTATTGTGTGGGCGGCTGGCCTTGAAGATCAGTCGATCATATATCGGTGATGAATGTTAATACACGCCGAGAATAGGCTAGGTAAATTTTCGTAGCTGTTCTAGCATCGATTGCATGATCTAAACAACCTCCCCCAAGAAGGTATCTTGCTCATGGATTTCGCTTATTCGCCCAAGGTTCAGGAACTGCGTGAGCGCGTGACAGCGTTCATGGACACCTACGTCTATCCCGCTGAAACCGTGTTCGAGCGCCAGGTCGCCGAGGGTGACCGCTGGCAGCCGACCGCGATCATGGAAGAACTCAAACTCAAGGCCAAGGCGGAGGGCCTGTGGAATTTGTTTCTGCCTGAGTCAGAGCTCGGTGCCGGCTTGACCAACCTCGAATACGCGCCCCTGGCCGAAATCATGGGGCGCTCGCTGCTGGGGCCTGAACCGTTCAATTGCTCCGCGCCCGACACCGGCAACATGGAAGTGCTGGTGCGCTACGCCAACGAAGAACAGAAGCAACGCTGGCTCGAGCCGCTACTGCGCGGGGAAATCCGCTCGGCATTTGCCATGACCGAACCGGACGTCGCATCGTCCGACGCCACCAACATGGCCGCCCGTGCCGTGCGCGATGGCGACGAGTGGGTAATCAATGGCAAGAAATGGTGGACCTCCGGGGCCTGCGATCCACGCTGCAAAATCCTGATTTTCATGGGCCTGAGCAACCCTGATGCACCGCGCCATGCACAGCACTCGATGATTCTGGTTCCGGTGGATACCCCCGGCGTGAAGATCGTGCGTCCGCTGCCGGTGTTCGGTTACGACGACGCGCCCCACGGTCACGCCGAAGTGCTGTTCGAAAACGTGCGCGTGCCGTACGAAAACGTCCTGCTGGGTGAAGGACGCGGCTTCGAAATCGCTCAGGGTCGCCTCGGCCCGGGCCGGATTCACCACTGCATGCGTTCGATCGGCATGGCCGAACGTGCCCTGGAATTGATGTGCAAACGTTCGGTGAACCGCACGGCGTTCGGCAAACCCCTGGCGCGACTGGGTGGCAACATCGACAAGATCGCCGACTCGCGGATGGAAATCGACATGGCACGCCTGCTGACGTTGAAAGCGGCGTACATGATGGACACCGTCGGTAACAAAGTGGCGAAGAGCGAAATCGCACAGATCAAGGTGGTGGCGCCGAACGTGGCGTTGCGGGTGATCGACCGGGCGATCCAGATACACGGCGGGGCAGGGGTCTCCAACGATTTTCCGCTGGCCTACATGTATGCGATGCAGCGCACCCTTCGCCTGGCCGACGGTCCGGACGAAGTGCACCGTGCGGCGATCGGCAAGTTCGAAATCGGCAAGTACGTGCCAAAAGACATGATGCGCAGCGGGCAATAACAGGCACCGAGTCATCGTTCATCGCGGGCAAGCCCGGCTCCCACAGGTTTAGTGTGATCTTTGTGGGAGCGGGCTTGCCCGCGATGGCGTCGGCCCATTCAATACATCTACATCAAATTCAATACACCCAAACTTCAACCCGCCGATTCTTGATCCGCCCCTCATCGGCGCTATTGGCCGCCACAGGCATTTCGGCGCCAAACCCGCGAACGTCGCGCAGCACCACGCCACTTTTCACCAGTTCCCGCCGCACCGCCATGGCCCGCAGTTTTGACAGCAGGTCAGCGCGCGCCGGGTCGCTCTTGGCATCGCCAAACCCTACCAGTGTGACCTGCCGATCGGTTTTGCCGCGCTGCTTTATATAGTCGAGCACCCGTGACAGGTCCTGTCGCGCCTTGTTGTCCAGGCTGGCGCTGCCTTCTTCGAAGCGAAAGTTCACGGTCAGGCGCTGGGCGTGGCGACTGAGTCCCTGGTAGGCCTCGGGCATCAGTGCGTTGGGCGTGACGGTCATGGCCTGCACGGTCTGGGCGATAAACCCGTTGGCCGCGACAATCGCCTGGCCCTGGCTGCTTTGGGCGAACGTCACCAGCGCGTCGGCCCAGGGATTTTTCCCATTGGGCGGCAGGTAGAGGAACAAGCGGCGGGACAGGGGATAGTCTTCCGTGGCGATCAGGCTGTTGAGCGGCAGCATGGCCTGGGATTGGCCGTCGACAATCGCCACCGGTTTGGCCGAGCGCACGTACGGCAGGCCAATGAAGCCGATACCTTGTGGGTCGAGGCTGACCGCGTCCGACAATTGCTCGCTGGATTCGAAACGTTTCGCTGCACCGCTCAGGGTTTTCCCGCGACGGCTGAGGACCAGTTCCTTGAAGGTGTCGTAGGTGCCGGAGTGATCATCCCGCGCATACAGATGAATGGCCCCGCCACGGCCGCCGAGTTCTTCCCAGGTTTTGATCTCGCCACTGAAGAGGCGTGCCAGTTGCTCGGTATCGAGTTGGTTCAGCGGGTTTTGCGGGTGAAGGATAATGGCCAGGCCGTCGATGGCGATGACCTGCTCGGCGGCCGCGCTTTTCAGATCACCCAGGGATCGGAGGTCAACCAACTCGCTGTCCTTGATCGGGCGCGATGAAGCGGCCAGATCGGCCCTGCCGGCCTTCAGTGCGCTGAAGCCGGTGCTGGAGCCGTGGGCGGCGAGTTCGACTTCGACCCGGCGCCCTTGCGGGGTTTCACCGACTATTCGCAGTTCGTTGGCCTTGTCCGGGGCTTCGCTGTGCACCTTGAGCAACCCCTGTTCGCGCAACAGTCCTTCGACCAGCGCCGGACCGAGTGCCGCTCCGATGGTGTTGGAGCCCTGGATGCTGAGCATCGGGCCATGGTCCGGCACCGGCAAACTGTTGGCCGAGGTCATCAGCGGCAAGCAGGTGCACAGCATCAACAGGAATAAACCGCGCAGCGTCATGCCGGCACCTTGAATGGCTAAAGGAGGTGCCGGGAGATTAAGTCAGTAGGGTTTCAGAGAGATGACAGTTTTCCAGTGTAAGAGCGAGCCTGCTCGCGATGAGGGCCTGGCATTCAATATTCAGTTGGATGACAGTCCGCCATCGCGAGCAGGCGCGATCCCACAGGAGATTGTATTCAGCTCAATTCAAGCCAGATCGGCGCATGATCGGAGGGTTTTTCCATGCCGCGCAGTTCGTAGTCCACGCCGGCATCCTTGACCCGTGGCAACAGGCCATGGGACGCCATGATCAAGTCGATGCGCAGTCCACGCTTGGGCTCGTCTTCAAAACCGCGGCTGCGGTAGTCGAACCAGCTGAACATGTCGGTCACCTGCGGGTTCAGGTGACGGAAACTGTCCACCAGGCCCCAGTTTTTCAGGCGGGCCATCCACTCGCGTTCTTCCGGCAGGAAGCTGCATTTACCGGTTTTCAGCCAACGCTTCATGTTGTCCGGGCCGATCCCGATGTCACAGTCTTCCGGGGAAATGTTCACATCGCCCATGACCACCAACGGCTGGTCGTTACGGAACTGGCTTTCCAGCAACTGCTGCAGATCGCTGTAGAAGCGTTCCTTGGCCGGGAATTTGGTCGGGTGGTCGCGACTTTCGCCTTGAGGGAAATAGCCGTTCATGATGGTCACCGGCACGTCATTGGCGTCGGCGAACGTGCCCCAGATAAAGCGCCGCTGGGCATCTTCATCATCGGTGGCGAAGCCTTTGTGCAGCGCCAGCGGTTCTTTGCGCGACAGCAGGGCGACGCCGTAGTGACCTTTTTGTCCATGGAAATACACGTGGTAGCCCAGGGCTCTGACTTCATCGAGCGGAAATTGGTCGTCATGGACCTTGGTTTCCTGCAGCCCGATCACGTCGGGCTGGTGTTTGTCGATGAGCGCCGCCAGCTGATGGGGACGGGCACGCAGCCCGTTGATGTTGAAGGAGACGATCTTCATGGTCGGCAGTCCTGGCAAAAGGGCGATGCTAGCTGACATGTCGGCATCGGGCCAGTGTCGGGATGGAGTGGGTGCAGCCGGCTTTTGTATTGACTGACTGATCGGCGAGTCTGGTCTATACCTGTGAGGGGGAACTGTGTTGCCACCCAAAGGCTCCTACCAACAAGAGCACAGCCATTCGAGCTGTGCCGGGGAGAATGACCGTCATGCCCGAAACGTCCACCGCCATCGCCGATATTCACATGCTCGACAGGGGCTATTCCCGCGAAGCACGTTCCCTGTTGTACCAGGCTTACCGGCACGAGCCGACGTTCGGCTACCTGTTCGAAGCCGAGCGTCCCGGTTATGAACAGCGGGTGCGCGCCACGGTACGTGAGCTGGTCAAGCAACACTTTCTCCAGGATTTGCCGGCCATCGGCCTGCTGGTCAACGATCGCTTGATCGGCATCGCCCTGATCGCGCCGCCGCAACGGCGCCTGGGCATCACTGAAAGTTGGGCCTGGCGCCTGCGGATGGTGCTGAGCACCGGGTTTCGCTGCACCCGTCGCTACCTTGAATATCACGATGCGGTGATGGCTTGTGTGCCGTCCGACTCGGTGCATTTGCTGCCATTGCTGGGGATTCATCCGCAATTCCAGGGCAAGCACTTCGGCGAACAACTGCTGCAAGCGGTGCACAACTGGTGCGCGGTGGATGAACATTCTCAGGGCGTGGTGCTCGACACCGGCAATCCGCGTTATCTGGAGTTCTATAAGCGTCAGGGTTATGAGGAAATTGGTGAGGTCGCTGTAGGACCGATCCGCGAACACGTGTTTTTTCACGCCAATCCTCAAGTCGTACAAACCGCAACGGCCTGACCGTCGAACTTTTGGGGCGCACCGGGCTCTATCACGCTCCCATGTTCATCAAGCATGCTCGTGATAGCATCCGCGCCTATGAAGTTTCCAGGAAGAATTACCAGTGGCGTGCTGATGCTGATTTCCAGCTGCGCGGCACTGGCCCAAAGTGAATTGGATGTGCGGATCAAACCGTCCAACGATGAACTGAAAGCCAATATAGAGGGCTATGTCGGCAGTCTCGGCGATCGTGACGAGGAAGCCTTGCAGCGCTTCAGTCGGGGTGCCGAGGAACAGGCGCGCAAGGCCGCCCAGGCCTTGGGTTATTACCAGCCGCAGATCGACAGCGACGTGAAGGGCGGCAAGACACCACGCCTGATACTGAACATCGACCCCGGCGAACCGGTGCATCTGCGCAACGTCACCATCCGCATCGACGGCCCGGCCGCCTCGCTCAAATCCTTTCGTGTGCCCAATGACCATTCGCTGAAAACCGGTGCGGTGCTCAACCATGGCCATTATGAAGATGCCAAGCGGCTGATCCAGAACCAGGCCTCGCGCTATGGCTTTTTCAGCGGGCGTTTTACCCGTTCGACATTGTCGGTGGACCCGCGAGCCGGCGTGGCCGATATCGAGCTGGTCTATGACAGTGGTCCGCGTTACGCCCTGGGCAAGGTCAGTTTCGAAGGCGATACGCCCTTCGACGAAGACCTGCTGCAACGCATGGTGCCGTTCAAGGCAGGCGCGCCGTATGACTCCGAGCTGATTGCCGAACTCAACCAAGCCCTGCAATCGAGCGGTTATTTCGAGGGCGTGCGAGTGGACGCGGCGCCGACCGGGTCCAGGGACAACGTGATCCCGGTGGACGTCAGGCTCGAAACCCGCAAGCCGCGGACCATGGGCCTTGGCCTGGGGTACTCCACCGATGTCGGCCCGCGGATCAAAGCCAACTGGACGCGGCATTGGGTCAACCCGCAGGGGCACAGCTATGGCTGGGAAACCGAGGTCTCGGCGCCACGGCAAAACGTCGGGGTGTTCTATGACATTCCTCTGGACCCGCCACTGACGGACAAACTGCGTTTCGCCGGTGGTTATCAGAATGAAGAAATCGCGGACAGGGACAGCCTCAGCAAACTCCTGACCATCGGTCCCGAATGGCACAGCAAGTTGCCCAGTGGATGGCAACGGGTGGTGTCACTCAAGTGGCAACGCGAGGAGTACCGGCTCGGCGACGACTCGGGACTCAGTAACCTGCTGATGCCCGGCGTGAGCTATTCGTACCTCAAAAGCGATAACCGCATCGACCCGCACAATGGCTATCGCCTGCAATTCGAAAGCAAGGTGGCCAAGGAAGGTCTGGGGTCGGATAACAACCTGGTGTACGGCACGGCGCTGGTGAAGGGCTTGACCACGGTGTTCGACAAACACCGCTTCCTCGGTCGGGTGCAAGTCGGCGGCAGTGCCACCAACGGCTATAAGTCGGTTCCGCCATCGCTGCGCTTCTTCGCCGGTGGCGATCAGAGTGTGCGCGGCTACGACTATCAGAGCCTGTCCCCGGAAAACAATGAGGGTGACCGCATCGGGGGCCGCTACATGGTCGCCGCCAGCGCGGAGTATCAATATTCCATTGCCGAAAAATGGCGTGTCGCCACGTTCATCGACCAGGGCAATTCCTTCAATACACTTGAACTGCCGAATCTGAAGACCGGTGTCGGTATCGGTGTGCGCTGGGTATCACCAGTGGGGCCGATCCGCCTCGACCTGGCCCACGCGCTGGACGACGATGGCGGCATTCGACTGCACTTTTCCATGGGGCCCGAGTTGTGAAGCGTGGTTTGAACCTATCGCTGCTGGCGATCCTGACGCTGCTGATGCTGGTCGCCCTGACCCTGGCCACGGTGCTGGGCACGGCGGCGGGCAGCCGGTGGGCGCTTGGCTTTGTGCCGAGTTTGACCCTGGACAACTTCCAGGGGCGGCTGGGCGGGCAATGGAGCGCCGATCGCGTTGTGTGGCAGCAAGACGCCAGCCAGGTCGAACTGAGCAAGGTGATTTTTGCCTGGTCGCCGCTGTGCCTGACGCGCATGACCTTGTGCATCGAACAATTGAAGGCTGATCAGGTCAGCCTGCAATTCCCGCCGGGCGGTGAAGAACAAAGCAGCGGGCCGATCAGCCTGCCGGATTTGAAATTACCGGTGGCGCTGGAGCTGGGTGACGTGCAGGTCGGCAGCTTGCGGTTCAACGGCAGCGAGCAGCTCAAGGGCCTGCAACTGACGGCGCACTGGACCGAGAAGGGGATGCAGATCGACTCGGTAAAACTGCAGCGGGACGATCTGAACCTGAATTTGACCGGGCAGCTGCAACCGGGCGGCAACTGGCCGCTCAGCGCTGAGGGGCAATTGACCCTGTCGCCCCCCGCGCCCTGGACGCTGGCCCTGAAAATCGACGGTGATTTGCTCAAGACCCTCAACCTGAAAGCCGACAGCAGCGGATACCTCAACGGCCAACTGACCGGCCAACTGCAACCGCTGGTGGAGAACCTGCCGGCCAAGGTGCGCATCATCGCTGACGGTTTCAAGCCCGGCGCCGATCTGCCGGACACCTTGCAACTCAATCAACTTGAACTCACGGGTGACGGCGACCTGAAAAACGGCTACGCGCTGCTCGGCAAGGCCACGTTACCGGCCGAACAAGGGCCTGTTGCGCTGGTGCTGCAAGGCAAGGTCGACGCCAATGGCGCGCAGATCGCCGCGCTGGACCTGACGGCCAGCGACAAGCAACACCTAAAACTTACGGGGCAAGTCGACTGGGGCAAAGGCCTGAGTGCCGAGGCGAAAATCGATTGGCTGGACTTTCCGTGGCACCGCCTCTATCCGCTGATCGATGAGCCGCAAGTGGCTCTGCGCAGCTTCAATGGCGAAGTTTCCTACACGGACGGTCAGTACCTCGGCCACTTCAACGCCGCGCTGGACGGTCCGGCCGGGGCGTTCAGCCTGACCAGTCCGTTCGCGGGTGACCTGACGAAAATCTACCTGCAACAGATTCAGCTCGCGGCCGGCCAGGGCAAGGCTGAAGGGCATCTGAACCTGCAGTTCGCCAATGGCATCGCCTGGGATACCGCGCTGGATTTGTCGGCGATCAACCCGGCGTACTGGGTGGCGGAATTGCCCGGCACCCTGGCCGGCCCGTTGCGCAGCCAAGGGGAAATCAAGGATGAAAAACTCAGCCTGAGCGCCGACCTTGATCTGAAAGGCAAACTGCGTGGCCAGCCTGCGGTGATCCAGGCCAAGGCCAATGGCGGCGGCGAGCAGTGGAACCTCGATGCGCTGCAGATACGCCTGGGCGACAACAGCATCAACGGCAAGGGCAGCCTGCAACAGAAGCTCGCCGGGCAGATCGATATCAAGCTGCCGCGTCTGGCCCAGCTCTGGCCGCAATTGCGCGGTCAGCTCAATGGCCGGATTGATGTCGCCGGCACGCTCAAGGCCCCCCAAGGCAAGCTAGGTCTGCAAGGCAACCAGCTGGCGTTCGCCGACAATCGGCTGCAAAGCCTGAACCTGGACGCCACCCTCGACAGCGCGCAACGGGCGAAAATCGACCTCAAGGGCAGCGGGATCCAGGCCGGCGACACCTCTCTCGGCACCCTGACCGCCAGTGGGCAGGGCGATATCAAAAGCCAGAAACTGACCCTCGACCTGCAAGGGCCGAAGCTGAAGCTGGCCCTGGGTCTCGACGGCAGCCTGGACAACGGCAACTGGCGCGGACGCCTGGCCAGTGGCGATATCCAGGCCGGTGGCCAGGACTGGAGGCTGCAAGGCCCGGCAAAACTGGAGCGGCTGGCGGACGGCAAGATCAACTTCGGCGCCCATTGCTGGCAGTCCGGCCCGGCCAGTTTGTGCGGCGAAGACCAGCGTCTGATGCCTGATCCGAAACTGCGCTATCACCTCAAGCAGTTCCCTATCGAAAGCCTCGCGCAGTGGTTGCCGAAAGACTTTGCCTGGCAGGGCCGACTCAACGCCGACGTGCAACTGGATCTTCCCGCCAGCGGCCCGAACGGCCAGGTCAGCCTCGACGCCAGCGGTGGCGTCTTGCGCATGCGCGAGAAAGACCAGTGGCTGGACTTTCCGTACCAGGCCCTGAAGCTCACCAGCAAATTCACGCCCAAACGTATCGACACCGACCTCAACTTCGTCGGCGGCAAGCTCGGCGAACTGATGGTGCAGGCGCAGATCAACCCGCTGCCCAAGAACAAACCCCTGAGCGGTTCATTCCGCTTGAGTGGCCTGGACCTGTCGGTGGCGCGACCGTTTGTGCCCATGGTCGAAAAGCTGACTGGCCGTTTGAACGGCAGCGGCACGATTTCCGGTGGGCTGCTGGCGCCCCAGGTCAATGGCAATCTGTTGCTCAGCGATGGCCAGGTTTCCGGGCCGGAACTGCCACTGGAGATTGAGGCGTTGCAACTTCAGGCCGTCATCGCCGGCGAAACCGTGCAATTGAACGGTGGCTGGAAAAGCGGCAAGACCGGGCAGGGCAGTTTGAGCGGCAGCGTTGCCTGGGGTCAGGCTCTGGTGGTGGACCTGGCGCTCAAGGGCTCACAGTTGCCGGTCACCGTTGAGCCCTACGCCAAGCTGGAAGTGGCGCCGGACCTGAAGATCTCGATCAAGGACGACAAGCTCGCGGTTTCCGGGAAAGTGCAGGTGCCCAAGGGCGAAATCACCATTCGCGAGCTGCCGCCATCGACGGTCAAAGTCTCCGGTGACACGGTGATCGTCGGCCAGCAGACCGAACAGGGCAAGCCGCCGATGGCCACGCTGATGGACATCGATGTGGTGGTCGGCGAGGACAAACTGAGCTTCGCCGGGTTTGGCCTCACGGCCAATCTGCAAGGTCATGTGCACATCGGCGACAACATGGACACCCGGGGTGAACTCTGGCTCAACGACGGCCGCTATCGCGCCTACGGTCAGCGGTTGACCGTGCGTCGTGCGCGTTTACTGTTTGCTGGGCCGATCGATCAGCCTTACCTCGACATCGAAGCCATTCGCAAGACCGACGACGTGATCGCCGGCATTCGCTTGAGCGGCAGCGCCGAGCAGCCGACCACGCAGATTTTTTCCGAGCCGGCCATGAGTCAGGAGCAGGCGCTGTCCTACCTGGTGCTGGGCCGTCCGCTGAGCAGCAACGGCGAGGACAACAACATGCTCGCCCAGGCGGCCCTCGGCTTGGGGCTGATGGGCAGTTCCGGGGTCACTAGCGGGCTGGCCAAGAACCTGGGTATTCAGGACTTCCAGCTCGACACCCAGGGCAGCGGCAACACCACCAGCGTGGTGGCGAGTGGCAACCTTTCCGAGAAGCTCAGCCTGCGCTATGGCGTGGGCGTGTTCGAACCGGCGAACACCATTGCCTTGCGTTACAAACTGAGCAAAAAGGTCTACCTCGAAGCCGCTGGCGGCGTGGCCAGTTCGCTGGACATCTTCTACAAGCGGGATTTCTAGGTCCCGTTTTCTCCAAAACCTGCTCTCAACCTTCGCTGGCTTGCCAGCGAAGGCGTCACCGCGTTCGCCGTTAATATCCGACGCCGTTAGTCAACTAATTACAAAGCATGCTAACTATTGCGTTGACATTCGCTGCCTAAGCAGTAACATCTCGACATACATTCACTGCCTAGGCAGCTAACTGGTGTTCAGATGAAACATTTCACCCCAGACGATTTCCACAATTGCCACCTTGGCCTGTTGCTCGGTCGCGCCGCGCTGCTCAAGGACCGGATCATCGACACCCACATGGAGCCCCACGGCATCACCGCGGCGCAGTTCAAGGTGCTGATCATCATGGCCCAGTTCGGCGTCGATACCCCGGCCGAGCTGTGCCGGCACCTGTCGCTGGACAGCGGTTCGATGACCCGAATGCTCGATCGTCTGGAACAGAAAGGTTTCCTTGCCCGCCAACGCTGCGAAGCCGATCGCCGGCAGGTTCAACTGGTACTGACCGAAGAGGGCGAGAAACTGGCCGCTCTGTTGCCGCACATCGGTGCCGAAGCCATGAACGAACTGGCGGGCGGCATCACCCCTGAAGAGTTGAACACGCTGGAACAGATCCTGAAGAAAATCCTGGTGGCAGCCGGTGACGCGATCACCTTGCTGCGGGTAGGTGACAAATGAGCAGCAAAACCCTGCGTACCGGTTTGAGCCTGGTGCTGTTGGCCATGACCCTCGCCGGTTGTGCCAATTACAGCGGCCTGAATACCGAAGGTGTCAGCCTCGAGGCGAAAAACCTCAAGGCCGGGCAATCCCTCAGCGGCGTGAAGCTTTCGCCGGCGGCCTGGCCGAAGAGCGACTGGTGGACAAGCCTCGGCGACCCTCAGCTCGACGGCCTGATTCGCGAAGCCCTGCACGACAGCCCTGACATGCAGATCGCCGACGCCCGTGCCCATCAGGCCAGCGCCGCCGCATACGCCGCCGATGCCGCGCGGATGCCGACTATCGATGCCAGCGCCGGCGTGACCCGTTCGCGTCTGGCCCGTGATCAAGACCCGAGCGGGCAGGGCGACAACTACTCCACCCTGCGTAACATCGGCGCCAGTTTCAATTACAATTTCGACCTCTGGGGTGGCCAGCGCGATGCCTGGGAAGCCGCATTGGGCCAGGCCCGTGCCGCTGAAATCGATCAGCAGGCCGCACAGTTGACCTTGTCCGCCGACGTGGCCCGCGCGTACAGCGATCTGGGGCAGGCGCACATCGTCTATGACCTGTCCGCCGAAGACCTCAAGCGCACCCGGCAGATGCTCGATTTGAGCCAGCGCCGCCTGAGCGCCGGGATCGACAGTCAGTACCAGTTCCAGCAGACCGAAAGCCTGGAGGCCACCTCTGAGGCGAACCTGATTGACGCCGAGAAACGCCTGCAAAGCGCCAAAATCGCCCTGGCCGTGCTGCTGGGCAAGGGCCCGGATCGCGGTAACGAGATCGCCCGGCCGAAAGTCCTTCAGGCCAGCGCCGTGGCGTTGCCATCGGTGCTGCCGGCCGAGTTGCTCGGTCGTCGTCCGGACCTGGTGGCGGCGCGCTGGCGGGTTGAGGCAGCCAGTAAAAACATCGACGCTGGCAAAACCCAGTTTTATCCCAACTTGAACCTGAGTGCGGCGGCCGGTGCCCAATCGTTGTTGGGTGACGCGATGTTCGGTTCGGCCAGTCGTTTCTTCAACGTCGGGCCAACGATTTCACTGCCGATCTTCGATGGCGGCCGCCTGCGCGCCGACCTCGACTCCCGCGACGCCGATTACGACCTCGCCGTGGCGCAGTACAACAAAAGCCTGGTGAAGGCGTTGGGGGATGTCAGCGACAGCATCAACCAGTTGCGTGACATCGGCCGGCAAATCGCCGCCCAACAACACGCCACTGACATCGCCCAGGACTCTTACAACACCGTGGTCCAGCGGTACGGTTCCGGCATCGGTAACTATCTGGACGTGCTCAGCATCGAGCAGCAACTGCTCCAGGCCCAGCGGCAGCTGGCCAACCTGAACGCCGAGCAGATCGACTTGTCGATCCAACTGATGCAGGCGCTGGGTGGCGGGTTTACGCCCGACACCATCGCTTCAGCCAACACATCGCCAGCCACGCTGAGCCACTAATTCAAGGTATTTGCCATGGCCACTGCCGATACAACTCAAACTGCTGAAAACACTCCAGGCAATCCCAACTCGGGCAAGCGCAAGTTCATGCTGCTGATCCTCGCGGTGGCGGTGGCGCTGAGCGGCGCGGGCGTCTGGGCCTACCACGAGTTTTACGGTCGCTGGAGCGAAAGCACCGACGACGCCTACGTGAATGGCAACGTGGTGGAAATCACTCCGCTGGTGACCGGCACCGTGGTCAGCATCGGTGCCGATGATGGCGATCTGGTCCACGAAGGCCAGGTGTTGGTGAACTTCGACCCGAACGATGCCGAAATCGGTTTGCAAAGTGCCCAGGCCAATCTGGCCCGTACCGTGCGTCAGGTGCGCGGCCTGTATAGCAACGTCGACGGCCAGAAAGCCCAGGTCAATGCCCAGCAGGCAGAAGTGCAGAAAGCGCAGGACAACTTCAATCGCCGCAAGAACCTCGCTGCGGGCGGGGCGATTTCCCAGGAGGAACTGTCCCACGCCCGTGATGACCTGACCTCGGCGCAAAACGCTCTGGCCGACGCCAGGCAGCGACTCAAAACCACCAGTGCCCTGGTGGATGACACCGTGGTGTCGTCGCATCCGGACGTGATGGCCGCCGCCGCGCAATTGCGCCAGGCGTACCTGAACAATTCGCGCAGCACCTTGATCGCGCCAGTCACCGGTTACGTGGCCAAGCGCACCGTGCAGCTTGGCCAGCGTGTGCAGCCGGGCACGGCGCTGATGGCGGTGATCCCGCTGGATCAGTTGTGGATCGACGCCAACTTCAAGGAAACCCAGTTGCGTGACATGCGCATCGGCCAGCCAGTGGAAATCGAAACCGACCTTTACGGCAGTGCTGTGAAATACAGCGGCACCATCGACAGCCTTGGCGCCGGTACTGGCAGCGCGTTCGCCCTGTTGCCCGCACAGAACGCCACCGGTAACTGGATCAAGATCGTGCAGCGTGTGCCGGTGCGGATTCACGTCAACGCCGATGAGCTGGCCAGGCACCCGCTGCGGGTCGGCCTGTCGACCGTGGTCGATGTGAACCTGCATGACCAGAGTGGCCCGGTGCTGGCGCAACAGCCACCGCAAAAGGCCTCGTTCAGCACCAACATCTATGACCGTCAGTTGGCCGAGGCCGACGCGATGATTACTCAACTGATCCACGACAACAGCGCGGCAGTCAGCAAAACCGCGCAACGCTGATTCGCCTATGTGCAGCACGCCGCCCCTCTGTGGGAGCGAGCAAGCTCGCTCCCACAGGGTCAGCTGCGTCTGTAACAGGCGCAGCGCCAATCCCGCTGCAAAAAATTCAGCTCCAAAGGATTCGCGATGAGCAATAACGCGTCTTTCACGCCCCCCAGCCTGGTGCTCAGCACCATCGGCCTGTCGCTGGCGACCTTTATGCAGGTGCTCGACACCACCATCGCCAACGTGGCGCTGCCGACGATTTCCGGCAACCTTGGGGTGAGTTCGGAGCAAGGCACCTGGGTCATCACTTCGTTTGCTGTCAGCAACGCCATTGCCTTGCCGCTGACCGGCTGGCTCAGTCGGCGTTTCGGTGAGGTGAAGTTGTTTGTCTGGGCGACGTTGCTGTTCGTGCTCGCTTCGTTCCTGTGCGGGGTTTCCACCTCCATGCCGGAGCTGGTGGGCTTTCGCGTTCTGCAAGGCGTGGTGGCGGGGCCGTTGTATCCGATGACCCAGACACTGCTGATTGCGGTTTACCCTCCGGCGAAACGGGGGATGGCGCTGGCGCTGTTGGCGATGGTCACGGTGGTGGCACCGATTGCCGGGCCGATCCTCGGCGGCTGGATCACCGACAGTTACAGCTGGCCGTGGATTTTCTTCATCAACGTGCCGATCGGTTTGTTCGCCGCTTGGGTGGTCACCCAGCAGATGAAGAAGCGTCCGGTGGTCACCAGCCGCCAACCCATGGACTACGTGGGACTGATCGCGTTGATCGTCGGCGTCGGCGCATTGCAGATCGTCCTCGACAAGGGCAACGACGCCGATTGGTTCGAGTCCAGTTTCATCATTATCGGCTCGGTGATTTCCGTGGTCGCCCTGGCGTTTTTCGTGATCTGGGAAATGACTGATGAGCACCCGGTGGTGAACTTGCGGCTGTTCGCCCACCGCAACTTCCGCTTTGGCACCATCGTGTTGGTTCTGGGCTATGCCGGATTTTTCGGGATCAACCTGATCCTGCCGCAATGGTTGCAGACCCGCTTGGGCTACACCGCGACCTGGGCCGGTTTTGCCGTGGCGCCGTTGGGCATTCTGCCGGTGCTGCTGTCGCCTTTCGTCGGTAAATACGCGCCGCGATTCGACATGCGGGTGCTGGCGGGCGGGGCATTCCTGGCCATCGGTCTGAGTTGTTTCATGCGCGCCGGCTTCACCAATGAGGTGGATTTCCAGCACATCGCCCTGGTGCAGCTGTTCATGGGTATTGGCGTGGCACTGTTCTTCATGCCGACCCTGACCATCCTGCTGTCGGACCTGCCGCCCAGCCAGATTGCCGACGGCTCGGGCCTGGCGACGTTCCTGCGTACGCTGGGCGGTAGTTTCGCGGCGTCGTTGACCACCTGGATCTGGATCCGCCGCGCCGACCAGCACCATGCCTACCTGACGGAAAGCATCACTCCGTTCGACCCGGCCACCCGCGAGGCGTTGCATCAATTGGGCGGGGCAGGGGCCAAGGCTTATACGCAGCTGGATCAGATGGTGATCAGCCAGGCATACATCATGTCCACGGTGGACTATTTCACGCTGCTGGGCTGGATGTTCATGGGGTTGATCCTGATCGTGTGGCTGGCCAAGCCCCCCTTTACCGCCAAGGCCGGGCCGGCGGCCTCTGCCGGACATTGATACAAGCACAATCCCTGTAGGAGCGAGCAGGCTCGCTCCTACAGGTTTTTTGTTGGGCAATTTAGTTGGCGGGGGCAGCCAATTGCGGCGGCGGGGCGAAATCGAACGGTGCCAACGCAAACCCGTGATCATCCACTTGCAACGCCCACCCCTGGCGATCCCAATCCCCCAAGACAATGCGCCGGGCGGCTTGATCGCCCAGTTGCAGCTTGTGCACGGCGGGGCGATGGGTGTGGCCGTGAATCAGGGTTTTCACCCCGTATTCCTGCATGATCCGCGGAATTTCTTCGGGGGTGACGTCAACGATGTCGTTGGCCTTCATCCGCGTTTGCGCACGGCTTTCACTGCGCAGCTTGCGCGCCAGTTTATGCCGCGTGCGCAGCGGCAGATGCCGCAGGATGAACAACGTGACGGGGTTGCGCAGGTAGCGACGCAGCTTCATATAGGCTTCGTCGCGGGTGCAGAGGCTGTCGCCGTGCATCAATAGCACCGGCTCGCCTGCCAGTTGCACGACACTCGGATCCTTCAGCAAGGTGCAGCCGGCCTGTTTGCAAAAGGCCTGGCCGAGCATGAAGTCGCGATTGCCGTGCATCAGAAAAATGGCCGTGCCGCTGTCGCTGAGGTCGCGCAGGGCCTGGCAGATGGAGCGCTGGAACGGCGTCATGGCATCGTCGCCAATCCACGCCTCGAAAAAGTCGCCCAGAATGTACAGCGCACTCGCCGAGCGGGCGCGTCCGGCGAGCAAATCCAGAAACGCCCGGGTGATGTCCGGGCGCTCCTCTTCCAGATGCAAGTCTGAAATCAGCAATATCACTCAATGATCTCGGCTTTCTCGATGATCACGTCGTCTGCTGGTACGTCCTGGTGGCCGGCCTTCATAGTGGTGGAAACACCCTTGATCTTGTCGACAATGTCGGTGCCTGCAACGACTTTGCCGAACACGGCGTAGCCCCAGCCCTGAGTGGTCTTGGCGCTGTGGTTCAGGAAGCTGTTGTCAGCCACGTTGATGAAGAACTGGGCGGAAGCCGAATGCGGCTCCATGGTGCGCGCCATGGCCACGCTGTACTTCTCGTTCGGCAGACCGTTGTCGGCTTCGTTCTGGATGCTTGGGCGCTTGTCTTTCTTTTCTTTCATGCCAGGCTCGAAACCGCCGCCCTGGATCATGAAATTACCGATGACGCGGTGGAAAACAGTGTTTTCGTAGTGACCGGCTTTGACGTATTCGACGAAGTTGGCCACGGTGATCGGGGCTTTCTCGGCGTTCAGTTCCAGGACGATGTCGCCATGGTTGGTGGTCAGTTTGACTTGGGTCATGATTACTACTCATTCAGGGAATTCGTGGGTTTCGGGACATTGCGGTCCCTTCACCGGTTCAGCCGTTTTCGGCCAAGGTGCCCAGTTTAGCGTGCCAGACGCGAATTTCGAGGCTGTTTTTCATTTACGCCCCATTAAATGCGACCGTTTGCAGGCCTGCTCTGTCAGCTGCTTGACGGCATCGGCTATGATAGCGGCTTTGTTTTGTCCGGCCTTTATTACGGCCACGCACTTGTACGTTCAAGGATCCTATGAGCAAGCCCACTGTCGACCCTACCTCGAATGCCAAGACCGGCCCTGCTGTGCCGGTCAATTTCCTGCGGCCGATCATCCAGGCAGACCTGGACTCGGGCAAGCACACGCAGATCGTCACGCGTTTCCCGCCTGAGCCCAACGGCTACCTGCACATCGGTCACGCCAAGTCGATCTGCGTGAACTTCGGCCTGGCCCAGGAGTTCGGCGGCGTCACGCACCTGCGTTTCGACGACACCAACCCGGCCAAGGAAGACCAGGAATACATCGACGCAATCGAAAGCGACGTCAAATGGCTGGGCTTCGAATGGTCCGGTGAAGTGCGCTATGCCTCGCAGTATTTCGACCAGTTGCACGGCTGGGCCGTCGAGCTGATCAAGGCCGGCAAGGCCTATGTCGACGACCTGACCCCTGAGCAAGCCAAGGAATACCGTGGCAGCCTGACCGAGCCAGGCCGCAACAGCCCGTTCCGCGACCGCAGCGTCGAAGAGAACCTGGACTGGTTCGCCCGCATGCGCGCCGGCGAATTCCCGGACGGTGCACGTGTGCTGCGAGCGAAGATCGACATGGCCTCGCCGAACATGAACCTGCGCGACCCGATCATGTATCGCATCCGTCATGCCCACCACCACCAGACCGGTGACAAGTGGTGCATCTACCCGAACTACGACTTCACCCACGGTCAGTCGGACGCCATCGAAGGCATCACCCACTCGATCTGCACCCTGGAGTTCGAAAGCCACCGTCCGCTGTACGAGTGGTTCCTCGAGAACCTGCCCGTGCCGGCCAACCCGCGCCAGTACGAGTTCAGCCGCCTGAACCTGAACTACACCATCACCAGCAAGCGCAAGCTCAAGCAGCTTGTCGACGAGAAACACGTCAACGGCTGGGATGACCCGCGCATGTCTACGCTGTCGGGCTTCCGCCGTCGCGGCTACACCCCGGCATCGATCCGCAACTTCTGCGAGATGATCGGCACCAACCGCTCCGACGGTGTGGTCGATTACGGCATGCTCGAGTTCAGCATCCGTCAGGACCTCGACGCGAACGCCCCGCGTGCCATGTGCGTGCTGCGTCCGTTGAAGGTCGTGATCACCAACTACCCGGAAGACAAGGTCGACAACCTCGAACTGCCGCGTCATCCGCAGAAAGAAGAGCTCGGCGTGCGCAAGCTGCCATTCGCCCGTGAGATCTACATCGATCGTGATGATTTCATGGAAGAACCGCCAAAAGGCTACAAGCGCCTGGAGCCAAACGGCGAAGTGCGCCTGCGCGGCAGCTACGTGATCCGTGCCGACGAAGCGATCAAGGACGCCGACGGCAACATCGTCGAGCTGCGTTGCTCGTACGACCCGGACACCCTGGGCAAGAACCCCGAAGGCCGCAAGGTCAAGGGCGTGGTCCACTGGGTGCCGGCCGCTGCCAGCGTCGAGTGTGAAGTACGTCTGTACGATCGTCTGTTCCGCTCTCCGAACCCGGAGAAGGCCGAAGACAGCGCGAGTTTCCTGGACAACATCAACCCTGACTCACTGCAAGTGCTGACCGGTTGTCGTGCTGAACCCTCGCTGGGCAATGCACAGCCGGAAGACCGTTTCCAGTTCGAGCGCGAAGGTTACTTCGTTGCCGATATCAAGGATTCGAAACCAGGTCAGCCGGTATTCAACCGTACCGTGACCCTGCGTGATTCGTGGGGCCAGTGATTCTGCGTCAAGGAAATTTAAAGTGCTGACGATCTACAACACGCTCACCAAGAGCAAAGAAGTCTTCAAGCCGCTGGATGGCAACAATGTGCGCATGTACGTCTGCGGGATGACCGTGTATGACTACTGCCACATAGGCCACGGCCGCAGCATGGTCGCGTTCGACCTGGTGACCCGCTGGTTGCGGTTCAGCGGTTACAACCTGACCTATGTGCGCAACATCACCGACATCGAAGACAAGATCATCAATCGTGCCCGCGAGAACGGCGAGCCGTATGACGCGCTGACCGAGCGCATGATCGCCGCAATGCACGAGGACGAGGCGCGCCTCAACATCCTCAAACCGGACATGGAGCCACGTGCCACGGATCACATCCCGGGCATGCTGTCGATGATCCAGACCCTGATCGACAAGGGTTACGCCTACGCCCCGGGCAATGGCGACGTGTACTACCGCGTCGCGAAGTTCATGGGTTACGGCAAGCTGTCGCGCAAGAAGGTCGAGGACCTGCGCATCGGTGCGCGGATCGAGGTCGACGAAGCGAAGGAAGATCCGCTGGACTTCGTGCTGTGGAAAGGCGTCAAGCCGGGCGAGCCGAGCTGGGAATCGCCGTGGGGCGCCGGGCGTCCGGGCTGGCACATCGAGTGCTCGGTGATGTCCACCTGCTGCCTCGGTGAGACCTTCGACATTCATGGCGGCGGCAGTGACCTCGAGTTCCCGCACCATGAAAACGAAATCGCCCAGAGCGAAGCGGCCACCGGCAAGACCTACGCCAACGCGTGGATGCATTGCGGCATGATCCGCATCAATGGCGAGAAGATGTCCAAGTCCTTGAACAACTTCTTCACCATTCGCGACGTGCTTGCCAAGTACCACCCGGAAGTCGTGCGTTACCTGCTGGTGTCGAGCCACTACCGCAGCGCGATCAACTACTCGGAAGACAACCTCAAGGACGCCAAAGGCGCACTGGAGCGTTTCTACCACGCGTTGAAAGGCCTGCCGAGCGTGGCTCCGGCTGGCGGCGAAGCGTTCGTCGAGCGCTTCACCACGGTGATGAACGACGACTTCGGCACGCCTGAAGCCTGTGCGGTGTTGTTCGAGATGGTGCGCGAGATCAACCGCCTGCGCGAGACCGATCTCGATGCGGCGGCCGGTCTGGCGGCGCGCCTTAAAGAACTGGCCAGCGTGCTGGGTGTGTTGCAGCTTGAGGCCGACGACTTCCTGCAGGCCGGTGCCGAAGGGCGCGTGGATGCCGCTGAAGTGGAGGCGCTGATTGCTGCGCGTCTGGCGGCACGTGCCGGGAAAGACTGGGCCGAATCCGACCGCATCCGCGACCAGCTCACCGCCATGGGCGTGGTGCTGGAAGACGGCAAGGGTGGGACGACCTGGCGTCTGGCTGACTGATTGCTTGATCCGTAAAAAACAAAACCCGCCTTGTGCGGGTTTTGTTTTTTTGTGGCGGGCGTTAGCTCAGGAGTCCGGTGCTGACCGCGACAATCAGGAAGATCCCGAGCACCGCGCGGTAGATGACAAACGGCCAGGTGGAGAACTTCTCCAGAAAGCGCATCAGGCCCCAGATGGCGAAAAACGCCGAGATGCTGGCGATCACCAGGCCAAAAAACAGGTGCGCCCAGGCTTGCGCGGGAAGATCAGCATGGAACAACACCCACAGCTCCTTCAAGCCGGCCAGGGCGATCGCGGGCAGCCCCAGCAGGAAGGAGAACCGCGCTGCCTCTTCACGTTTGAAATTGAGGAACAGCGCCGCCGTCAGCGTTGACCCCGAGCGCGACACGCCGGGAATCAGCGCGCCGATCTGGGCAATGCCAACGATCAGTGCATCACGCAGGCGCATTTCGCCAACGGTGCGGCGATGCCGGCAACTGAGTTCGGCGGCCGCGAGCAAAACCGCCATGACCACGCAGGAAATCCCGATCACCATCAGCCCCCGCAACGGCGAGTTGCAGGCATTGAGCGTCGAGGACAAGGCCACGCCGGCAATACCGATGGGAATGGTCGCCAGCACGATGGCCACCGCGAGGATGAACCACTGGTTGTTGTAATCGCGTTGGCGTACCGCGCCGACACTGCCGCTGACAACTTGTCTGACGTCACGCCAGAAATAACTGACCACCGCCGCCAGTGCGGCCAACTGCATGGCCGCGGAAAACGCCGAGCCGGGATCGGGCCAGCCGAGCAGCGCGGGCACGATGCGCATGTGCGCGGTGGAGGACACGGGCAACAATTCGGTGATGCCCTGAACGATGCCCAAGAGGCCGATTTGCAGGTAATCCAGCGAGGCAAAGCCGATATCAAGGCCGGTAGAACAGATGTTGGTCAAAGCGCTTATCCTGTGAGGATCAGGAGGAGGAGGGTCTGGATAAAAAGAAGTCAGGCGAAAAGCTGAAACATTTCGTCACAATCTGGTCGCTGCGGTCAATGGGCGCAGTGAGTGGTTTTTTGCGGTGACTGGGTTGGCGCCTTCGCGAGCCTGCTCGCGATTGACTGCGCAGCAGTCAGCTTTCCAGGTGGCGCAAGCGCTTATAGAGCGTATTGCGACTAACCCCCAACCGCCGCGCCAGATGCGAAATATTCCCTCCGGCAGCCTTCAGTTCCCGGTTCAACGCCTGGGCGTCATTCAGATCAACCCCCAACGGCTCCGGCGCCTCCACCGGCTCCATCTCCAGGTCGACGAAGAAATCATCCGGCAAATGCTCCGGCCGCACCGGTTGTTCCTCGGCCATGGCCAGCGCCACCTGCATCACGCTGCTGACCTGGCGCAGGTTGCCGGGCCACGGATGACGGCTAAACAGCTCCAGAACTTCGTCGCTAAGTCCCGCCCATTGGGTGGGCTCCCGATGCTGCTCCCACAAACGCTTGAACAGTGCCTGCTTGTCGCTGCGCTCGCGCAGCGGCGGCAACTCCAGGGTCAGGCCGCCGATGCGGTAGTACAAATCTTCGCGGAAACGCCCCAATTGCACCTGCTCGCGCAAGGAGCGGTTGGTCGCGGAGATGATGCGGATGTCCACCGCAAACAACTCACTGCTGCCCACCGGTTGCACGCAGCGCTCCTGCAACACCCGTAGCAAGCGTGCCTGGGTCGGCAGCGGCATATCGCCGATTTCGTCGAGGAACAACGTGCCTTTGTCGGCCTTGCGGATCAGGCCGATGCTGCCTTTCTGGTTCGCTCCGGTGAACGCGCCTTTCTCGTAACCAAACAGCTCGGACTCCACCAGTTCGGCAGGGATCGCAGCACAGTTGACGGCAATGAACGCTTGTTTATGGCGGGAGCTGGCTTGATGCAGGGCCTTGACGAAGACTTCCTTGCCGACCCCGGTTTCACCGTGAATCAACAGCGGAATGTCTTTCTCCAGCAAGCGCTCGGCCTGGCGCACGGCCTTTTCCACGCGACTGTCGCCAAAGTGCAGGGTCTTCAGGCTGATGGTGGCGGGTTTAGCGTCCGCCACGGCGCTCTTGGGGTCAGCACTTTTGCTTTCAGAAAACAGCCGCGGCTGAATCGGTGCCTGCTTCGGCCGTTTCAACAGGCACTGGAAGCGGTTGCGTCCGCGAGTCTGCAGGGCGAAGGGCAGGCCTTCTGGCTGATTCAGCAGTTCCAGCAGCGAGACGTTGAACAGGCTCTCCACACTGACTCGCGACAGGCGGATGCCCAGCAGGTTGTCAGCGCGGCGGTTGGCGGACAGCACCTGGCCACTTTCATCGAAAATCAGCAAGCCGGCCCACTGGCTGTCGAGGTTGTTCAGGCCCGTGTTGAAGGTCAACTGGAAATGCTGGCCGTGAAACAGGTTGAGGATCAGCCGGTTTTCCACGGTCTGGCTCATCATCTTGACCATGCCCAGGGTGTGGGACGGCGGCAGGTAGCTGTCGCTGGAGACATCCAGCACGGCAATCACTTTGCGCTCGGCATCGAAAATCGGCGCGGCGGAACCGGTCATGAAGCGGTTGGCCTTGAGAAAGTGTTCATCGTGTTCGATGTGCACCGCTTGTTCGCAGGCCAAAGCGGTGCCGATGGCGTTGGTCCCGCTGCAGTGCTCCAGCCAACTGGCGCCGGCACTGAAACCGCGGGTCAGGCTCGGCTCGATGAAGCGCTGGGTGCCCCATGACGTCAGCACCTGGCCTTGATTGTCGGCGAGCATGATCAGGCAATTGGAGTTGCTGAGGATGTTCTCGTAATACGGCAGGACTTCCTGGTGGGTGGTCTGCACCAGCGAGTGCTGGCTCTCGAGCAACTGCGCGATGCCTTCGGCGGGCAACTGATCGAACGCCGGAGCGCTTTGATGATTGAGACCGAACGCGCGGCAGCGGGACCAGGAGTCCTGGATGATGGCGTCGTGGGACAGCGGCAGGGCAGGTAGGGCCATTACAGGTCAGCCTCTGATTTACGCTTTTATTGTTGTTATAGGTTTTCCTTGTGGGAGCGAGCCTGCTCGCGAAAAGGGCTTATCAGGCGACATGAATGTTGCCTGATCCAACGCCATCGCGAGCAGGCTCGCTCCCACAGGTTTTGCGTCTGTTTCATGTCCCGGGAAAGGCAAAAAGCACCCATAGAGTGTTGTTCACTAATGTTCATTGTCAATCGGCGAACTGTTCAATTGTTCACTTTCGATTGTTCATTTGTGTTCAGCAACGAACGTGACTCGGTAGTCACGTTCAAGGATTTCAAGCCAAATCAACGGCTTGTGATTTTTGGCACAAATGTCGCTATGTAGCTCCGGTCGCTTGACTCCAAAAATAAAAAAGGCCGAGCCATGTCATTAACCCTGGAGCATGTCAGCCGTACCGTCGAGGGCCAGACCTGGATCGACGATGCGTGCCTGAGTTTCGAACCCGGTTCCTTCAACGTTTTGCTGGGTCGCACGCTGTCCGGCAAAACCAGTCTCATGCGCTTGATGGCCGGGCTGGACAAGCCTGACACCGGGCGCATCCTGATGAATGGCGTGGATGTCACCCAACGCCCGGTGCGCCTGCGCAATGTGTCGATGGTGTATCAGCAGTTCATCAACTACCCGACCATGACGGTGTTCGAGAACATCGCTTCGCCGTTGCGTCAGGCCCGCGTGTCCAATGAGCAGATCCAGAGCAAGGTGCTGGAAACCGCCAGGATGCTGCGCATCGAGAAGTTTCTGCAGCGTTATCCGCTGGAGCTCTCCGGGGGCCAGCAACAGCGGACGGCCATGGCCCGGGCGCTGGTCAAGGACGCCGAACTGATTCTGTTCGATGAGCCGCTGGTCAACCTCGACTACAAACTGCGCGAGGAACTGCGCCAGGAAATGCGCGAGCTGTTCAAGGCCCGCCACACCATCGCGATCTACGCCACCACCGAACCCAACGAAGCGCTGGCCCTCGGCGGCACCACGACCATTCTTCATGAGGGTCGGGTGATCCAGAGCGGCAAGTCTTCCGCGGTCTATCACCAGCCGCAGACCGTGCTGGCGGCCGAGCTGTTTTCCGAACCGCCGATCAACCTGATGCCGGGGCGCATCGCCGGTAATGAAGTGAGTTTCGCCAATTTCGTGCATTTCCCGCTGAACGTCGATTTGCGGCCGGTGGGCGAGGGCGAGTTTCGCTTCGGCGTGCGGCCCAGCCACATCTCGCTGGTGCCGAGCAACGACGACGACCTGGAATTGGCAGTGACCGTCGAAGTCGCGGAAATCAGCGGCTCGGAAACCTTCCTGCACGTGCGCAACGAGCATTTCCTGCTGGTGCTGCACTTGCCCGGTGTCCACGAATACGACGTCGATGCGCCGATCCGCATCTACATCCCGACCCATAAACTGTTTGTGTTCGATACGCAGGGGCGGCTGGTCCAGGCGCCGGGCCGGCGTGTCGCGAGGGTTGCCTGATGGCCGAAATCCGTTTGCAGAACCTCGCCCACAGCTACACCAAAACCCCGGGCGGACCCGAGGATTACGCGATCCGCGAGATGGACCACATCTGGGAGCAGGGCGGTGCCTATGCCTTGCTCGGCCCGTCGGGGTGCGGCAAGTCGACCTTGCTCAACATCATTTCCGGGTTGCTCAGCCCGTCCCAGGGCCATGTGTTGTTCGATGGCAAAGCGGTCAATGACCTGACCCCGGAGAAGCGCAACATCGCTCAGGTTTTCCAGTTTCCGGTGGTCTACGACACCATGACGGTGTTCGACAACCTGGCGTTCCCGCTGCGCAATCAGGGCATGGCCGAGGCGAAGATTCACACCAAAGTGCAGGAAATCGCTGAAGTCCTCGACCTGCAGAACCTGCTGAGCAAAAAAGCACGCAACCTCACCGCCGACGAAAAGCAGAAAGTCTCCATGGGCCGTGGGCTGGTGCGTGATGACGTGTCGGCGATTCTCTTCGATGAACCGCTGACCGTGATCGACCCGCACCTGAAGTGGAAGCTGCGGCGAAAGCTCAAGCAGATCCACGAGCAGTTCAACATCACCATGGTCTATGTCACCCACGATCAACTGGAAGCCTCGACCTTTGCCGACAAGATCGCGGTGATGTACGGCGGGCAGATCGTGCAGTTCGGCACGCCACGGGAATTGTTCGAGCGCCCGAGCCACACCTTTGTCGGTTACTTCATCGGCAGCCCGGGGATGAACCTGATCGAGGTGCAGCCGCAACCGGGCGGCGTCGGTTTCGCTTCGACCCATTTGCCCTTGTCCGCCGCCATGCAGCGACGCATCGCCGAGACCGAATGGAAAACCCTGAAAGTCGGAATCCGACCCGAGTTCGTCCATGTGTGGGACGAGCCATTCGATGACGCGATGCGGGCTCATGTCGTACACGTCGAAGACCTCGGCACCTACAAGATCATGACCCTGAACCTCGATGGCGCGCCGCTGAAAGTACGCCTGGCCGAAGACAAACCGGTGCCTGAAGGCACGGCGTACATCAGTTTTCCGGGCCAGTGGCTGATGGTCTACGCCGACGAATTCCTGCTGGAGCCCCATGCCGTCAACGAAGCAATGGCCAACGAAGAGGCGCAGCCATGAACAAGGTGCAGAACAACAAGGCCTGGTGGCTGGTGCTCCCGGTGTTCCTGCTGGTGGCGTTCAGTGCGGTGATCCCGATGATGACCGTGGTCAACTACTCGGTGCAGGACATATTCGATCAGTCCAGCCGCTACTTCGTCGGCGCCGACTGGTACAGGCAAGTGCTGCTCGATCCGCGCCTGCATGACTCGCTGCTGCGCCAGTTCATCTACTCGGCCTGTGTATTGCTGATTGAAATTCCCCTGGGCATTGCCATCGCCCTGACCATGCCGACCAAGGGGCGCTGGTCGTCGCTGGTGCTGATTATTCTGGCGATCCCGTTGCTGATTCCGTGGAACGTGGTGGGCACCATCTGGCAGATCTTCGGCCGCGCGGACATCGGTCTGCTGGGTTCGAGCCTTAATGCCATGGGCATCAGCTACAACTATGCGGCGAACACCATGGACGCCTGGGTCACCGTGTTGGTGATGGACGTCTGGCACTGGACGTCGCTGGTGGCGCTGTTGTGTTTCTCCGGTCTGCGGGCGATTCCGGACGTGTATTACCAGGCGGCGCGGATTGATCGGGCTTCGGCTTGGGCGGTGTTCCGGCACATTCAGTTGCCCAAGCTCAAGAGCGTGCTGCTGATCGCGGTGATGCTGCGTTTCATGGACAGTTTCATGATCTACACCGAACCGTTCGTGCTCACGGGCGGCGGGCCGGGTAATGCCACGACCTTCCTCAGTCAGACATTGACCCAGATGGCCGTAGGGCAATTCGACCTGGGCCCTGCCGCGGCGTTTTCGCTGGTGTATTTCCTGATCATCCTGTTGGTGTCGTGGCTGTTTTATACCGCCATGACTCACTCTGACGCCAACCGCTGAGGCCGCCATGAGCAAGAGAAAGCTGATTCCGTTGCTGCTCTACATCCTGTTCCTGCTGGTGCCGATCTACTGGTTGCTGAACATGTCCTTCAAGAGCAACACCGAAATCCTCGGCGGATTGACGCTGTTTCCCGCGGATTTCACCCTGCATAACTATAAAGTGATCTTCACCGATCCGAGCTGGTACACCGGTTATCTCAACTCGCTGTACTACGTGAGCCTGAACACGGTGATCTCCCTGAGCGTGGCGCTGCCGGCGGCCTATGCGTTCTCGCGTTACCGTTTCCTCGGTGACAAGCACCTGTTCTTCTGGCTGCTGACCAACCGGATGGCACCACCGGCGGTGTTCCTGTTGCCGTTCTTCCAGCTGTATTCGTCGATCGGGCTGTTCGACACCCACATCGCCGTGGCCCTGGCGCACTGCCTGTTCAACGTGCCACTGGCGGTGTGGATTCTCGAGGGGTTCATGTCTGGCGTGCCCAAGGAAATCGACGAAACCGCCTATATCGATGGCTACAGTTTTCCCAAGTTCTTCGTGAAGATTTTCATCCCGCTGATCGGCTCCGGCATCGGTGTCACGGCGTTTTTCTGCTTCATGTTCTCCTGGGTCGAACTGCTGCTGGCGCGCACCCTGACGTCGGTGAACGCCAAACCGATCGCGGCGGTGATGACCCGCACGGTCTCGGCGTCAGGCATCGACTGGGGCGTGCTGGCGGCGGCGGGGGTGTTGACCATTTTGCCGGGCATGCTGGTGATCTGGTTTGTTCGCAACCACGTGGCCAAGGGCTTTGCCCTGGGCCGGGTATGAGGAGCTGATGATGGAATGGATGAGTTGGACGATTCCCACCGCAGCGTTCTTCGTCGTCATTGGCCTGATTCTGGTGGGCATGACGACCTGGGAATTGCGTTCGCCGAGCATTCTTCGGCGTGGTTTCCTGCCGATTGCCACCACCCGTGGCGACCGGCTGTTTATCGGTCTTCTCGGTAGCGCCTACCTGCATCTGCTGGTCATCGGCGTAACCGACTGGAGCATCTGGGTCGCCTTCGCGTCGTCCCTGGTGTGGCTGTTGGCTGTGATGCGGTGGGGCTAGTCGAATCGCTCGGCAATGTTGCTCCGAAACTTAAACAGGAGGTCTCTATGTTCGACAAAAACAATAAGCTGCGACATAGCATTTCATTGGCAGCCATGCTGGCACTCAGCGGTTTGAGCGCCGCAGCCTGGGCCGATGCCTATGAAGACGCTGCGAAGAAATGGATTGGCAGCGAGTTCAAACCGTCCACCCTGACGGCTGATCAGCAGCTCGAGGAATTGAAGTGGTTTATCAAGGCCGCCGAGCCGTTTCGCGGGATGGACATCAAGGTCGTCTCCGAAACCCTGACCACCCACGAATATGAATCCAAGGTGCTGGCCAAGGCCTTCACCGAGATCACCGGGATCAAGGTGACCCACGACCTGCTGCAAGAAGGCGATGTGGTGGAAAAACTGCAGACCGTGATGCAGTCGGACAAAAGCATTTATGACGGCTGGGTGAACGACTCGGACCTGATCGGTACGCACTTCCGTTACGGCAAGACTGAAGCCATCACCGACCTGATGGCCAATGAAGGCAAGAACTTCACTTCGCCGACTCTGGACCTCAAGGACTTCATTGGTACTTCTTTCACAACGGCTCCGGACGGCAAGCTCTATCAACTGCCCGATCAGCAGTTTGCCAACCTGTACTGGTTCCGCGCCGACTGGTTCGAGCGCCCGGACCTCAAGGCCAAGTTCAAGGAGAAATACGGCTACGAGCTGGGCGTACCGGTGAACTGGTCGGCCTATGAAGACATCGCCAAGTTCTTCAGCGAAGACGTCAAGGAGATCGACGGCAAGCGTGTCTACGGGCACATGGACTACGGCAAGAAAGACCCTTCCCTGGGCTGGCGTTTCACCGATGCCTGGTTCTCCATGGCCGGTGGCGGCGACAAGGGCTTGCCCAACGGTTTGCCGGTGGACGAGTGGGGCATTCGCGTCGAGGATTGCCATCCGGTGGGCTCCAGCGTGACCCGCGGTGGCGACACCAACGGCCCGGCGGCGGTCTTCGCCACCCAGAAATACGTCGACTGGATGAAGGCCTACGCTCCACCGGAAGCGGCGGGCATGACCTTCTCCGAATCCGGCCCCGTGCCTTCCCAGGGCAACATCGCCCAGCAGATTTTCTGGTACACCGCGTTCACGGCCGACATGACCAAGCCGGGTCTGCCGGTGGTGAATGCCGACGGCACGCCGAAATGGCGCATGGCACCGTCGCCGCGCGGCCCGTACTGGGAGGAGGGCATGAAGCTGGGGTATCAGGACGTGGGTTCCTGGACGTTCATGAAGTCCACGCCGGAGAAGCAAAAACTCGCCGCCTGGCTCTATGCGCAGTTCGTGACGTCGAAAACCGTGTCACTGAAGAAAACCATCGTCGGCCTGACGCCAATCCGCGAGTCGGACATCAACTCGCAAGCCATGACCGACCTGGCGCCGAAGCTCGGTGGCCTGGTCGAGTTCTACCGCAGCCCGGCCCGCGTGCAATGGACGCCGACCGGGACCAACGTGCCTGATTATCCTCGCCTCGCGCAGTTGTGGTGGAGCCACATCGCCGAAGCGGCCAGCGGCGAGAAAACTCCGCAGCAGGCACTGGACGGTCTGGCCAAGGATCAGGACGCGATCATGTCCCGCTTGGAACGTTCGAAAGCGCAAACCACCTGCGCACCGAAGATGAACCCGGAACGCGACGCGCAATACTGGTTCGACCAACCGGGCGCACCGAAACCGAAACTGGCCAACGAGAAGCCTAAAGGGGAGACCGTGAGCTATAACGAACTGCTGAAATCGTGGGCGGATGCGCGTAAATAAAAGCTGAACTGCGAAAGGCGAACGGCACCGGAAGGTGCCGTTTTTGTTTGTGCCTGTGCCACCGCTTTCGTCGGCATGCCGGCTCCTGCAGATGCAGCGTCGGACGCAGTCCCGGCATTGACTCACGATCACTTACAGGCGCTGGTTTGCCAGCGATGGCGTTGTGTCGGTCAGCACGGAATGGTGAGGACAGCGCTGCCGGTCCAGCAACGCCAGAATGCAAAAACGGCACCCGAAGGTGCCGTTTCTGTTTGCTACCGATAACGCTTAAGCGATCAACCCGCCAGGCCCGATTGCTGAACCAGGCTCAGCAGCGGTTGTGGGTACAGGCCGAGGAAGAATGCCAGTACCGCGATGGCCAGCAGCATCACGCCGCCTGCTTTCTGTTCCCAGTGCAGTTGCGCATCGTGGCGACGCAGGTTCGGTTCGATCAGGTACAGGGTGACCATCACACGCAGGTAGTAGAACACGCCGATGGCGCTGCCCAGTACCAGCGAGCCGACCAGCCACCACTGATGGGATTCGACACCGGTGGCGATGATGTAGAACTTGCCGATGAAGCCCGCGGTCAGCGGGATACCAGCCAGGGACAACATCATCACGGTCAGTACGGCAGTCAGGTACGGACGGCGCCAGAACAGGCCGCGGTATTCGTACAGGGCGTCCGCGTCACGGCCTTTGTACGGCGAGGACATCAGGGTGATCACGCCGAAGGCGCCGAGGCTGGTGATCACGTAGGTGACCAGGTACACGCCGATAGCTTCCACGGCCATGCCTTTGCTCGCCACCAGGGCGATCAGCAGGTAACCGAAGTGGGCGATGGACGAGTAACCCAGCAGACGCTTGAGGTTGCTCTGGGTCAGGGCCAGCAGGTTACCGAACAGGATCGACGCGATGGCGATGATGGTCAGTACGTTGCTCAGCACACCGCTGCTTGCCGCTGGCGAGATCTGGAACAGACGCACCATCACGGCGAACACGGCGACTTTTGAAGCGGTTGCCAGGAACGCTGCGACCGGCGCTGGAGCACCTTCGTAAACGTCCGGGGTCCACAGGTGGAACGGTACCAGCGACAGCTTGAACGCCAAGCCGATCAGCATCATGCCCAGGCCCAGTTGCGCCAGCGAACTTGGCAGACCGGTAGCCGCCAGCGCCTGACCGATACCGACGAAGCTCAGGGAGCCGGAGTCAGCGTAGAGCAGGGCCATACCGAACAACAGGAACGCGGAACCGGCTGCCGACAGCACCATGTACTTGATGCCGGCTTCCAGCGAACGCTTGTTGAAGAAGGCGTAGGCCACCAGACCGTAGACCGGCACCGACAGCAGCTCCAGACCGATGAACAACCCGGCCAGGTGCTGCGCGCTGACCAGAACCAGGCCACCGGCGGCGGCCATCAGGATCAGCAGGTACAGTTCTTCACGGTTGCCCGGGTAACCCGAACCGCCCTCGCCGAGGTAGGCGTGGGCGAGGGTGACGCAGGCGAGGGTGGCGACCAGGATCAGCGCCATGTACAGGCAGGCAAAGGTGTCGATTTGCAGCAATGGCGTCACGGCCAGGGGCGCGACTTTCAGGGCTGGCAGGATCGACAGCAGCGCCAGGTTCAGACCCGCCACGGAAATCAGGAAGGTCTGCGAGTGGTTGCGGCGCCAGGCGATCGCCAGCATCGCCACGATGATCGTGGCGCTGGTGATCAACAACGGCGCAAGCGCGATAAAGTGTTGAGTCGTGAATTCCATAGCGCTCTTACCGTGCCGAAGCGAGTTGAGTGAAGGCGGTGCCGAGCCACTGCTGCACGCCATGCATCGTCGCGGCAGAGGTGTCGAGGAACGGTTGCGGGTAGACGCCGATGTAGACCAGCAGCGCTGCCAGACCGACCACCATGATCAGTTCGCGAGCATCCATGCCCTGCAGGACCGCGTCCGATTTGGACGGACCGAAGTAGGCACGGTGGATCATGATCAGCGAGTAGACCGAACCGAACACCAGGCCGGACGTCGCGATCACGGTGACCCATGGAGCGCTGGCGAAGGTGCCGATCAGGATCAGGAACTCGCCGACGAAGTTACCGGTACCCGGCAAGCCCAGGGACGCGGCTGCAAAGAACAGGCTGATGGCCGGCAGGTAGGCGATCTTCGACCACAGGCCACCCATTTCACGCATGTCGCGGGTGTGGGTGCGCTCGTACAACTGACCGCTGAGGATAAAGAGTGCCGCGGCCGACAGACCGTGCGCCAGCATCTGAATCACCGCGCCCTGCAGCGCCAGTTGGCTGCCGGAGTAGATGCCGATCAGTACGAAGCCCATGTGGGAAACGGACGAGAAGGCGATCAGACGCTTGATGTCGGTTTGCGCGAACGCCAGGAACGCACCGTAGAAGATCCCGATCAGACCCAGGGTCATGGCGATCGGCGCGAACTCGGCCGACGCATTCGGGAACAGTGGCAGGGCGAAACGCAGCAGGCCGTAGGCAGCGGTTTTCAGCAAGATACCGGCCAGGTCCACGGAACCTGCGGTCGGCGCCTGGGCGTGAGCGTCAGGCAGCCAGGAGTGGAACGGTACGACGGGCAGCTTGACCGCGAAGGCGATGAAGAAGCCGAGCATCAGGACGTACTCGGTGGTCATCGACATTTTGGTTTTCAACAGGTCGGCGTAGTTGAAGGTCATCACGCCGGTGTTGTTGAAGTTGACCAGTACCAGACCCAGGATCGCCACCAGCATGATCAGGCCGGAAGCCTGAGTGAAGATGAAGAACTTGGTCGCCGCGTAGATCCGGGTTTTCTTGCCGTCCGAAGAACTGTGACCCCAGAGCGCGATGAGGAAGTACATCGGCACCAGCATCATTTCCCAGAAGAAGAAGAACATGAACAGATCGAGGGCCAGGAACACGCCGACAACACCGCCCAGGATCCACATCAGGTTCAGGTGGAAGAAGCCGACGTGGCGCTGGATCTCTTTCCACGAGCAGAGTACCGAGAGGACACCCAGAAGGCCGGTCAGCAGGATCATCAACAGCGACAGGCCGTCGAGGGCCAGGTGCACGCTGATGCCGAAGCGCTGGATCCAGACGTGCTTGAATTCAAGCGACCAGGTCGGATCGGCGCCAGGCGCCGGGGCAAATGAATAATCACCGTGGGCCCACAGCCAGAGGCCGAGAGCGAGTTCCAGGGTCATGGTCAACAGCGCAATCCAGCGGGGGAGGGTGGCGCCGAAGCGCTCACCCATCCAGCACAGCAGGCCGCCGATGAAGGGGATCAGGATTAGCCAAGGCAGAATCATGACGGGCTCAATTCCTTTCGCAAGTTCGCAAGGTTCATATCAGACCGCTACCAGCACGACGGCGCCAATTACCAGCACGGCACCAGCAGCCATCGAGGCGGCATACCAACGCAGTTGACCGGTCTCGGTACGGCTCAGGGCGGTGTGACCGCCTTTGGCCATGCGCGGGATCAGACCGATGGTCTGGTCGAGCGGGTCTTTGCGCAGGATGTGGCTGATCGCCAGGTAAGGCTTGACGAACAGTTTGTCGTAGATCCAGTCGAAGCCCCAGGCAGCGAACCACCAGGCCGACAGGAAACGGCCGATGCCGCTGTTGGCGATGGCAGTCACGAAGCGACGCTTGCCGAGGAACAGCAGCGCGGCCAGCAGGATACCGGCCAGGGCGATGGCGCCCGAAGCGAGTTCCAGACTGTGCTTGGCTTCGCCACCGGCATGGCCGACGCTTTCCGGCAGCACGCCGTGCAACGGTGGAACGATCATCGCGCCGACGAAAGTCGACAGGACGATCAGCACCGACAGCGGCAGCCAGTGAGCAATGCCGTGACCGGCGTGGGCTTCGGTCTTCGCTTCACCGTGGAACGTGATGAAGATCAGGCGGAAGGTGTACAGCGAGGTCATGAACGCGCCGACCAGACCGGCGTAAAGCAGACCGTGGTTGCCGCTGGCGAACGCTTCCCAGAGGATTTCGTCCTTGGAGTAGAAGCCCGCAGTCACCAGTGGCAGGGCCGCCAGGGCCGCGCCGCCAACGATGAAGCTGGCGTAGGCCAGAGGCAGTTTCTTCCACAGGCCACCCATCTTGAAGATGTTCTGCTCGTGGTGGCAGGCAACGATCACCGCACCGGAGGCAAGGAACAGCAGGGCCTTGAAGAAGGCGTGGGTCATCAGGTGGAAGATCGCGCCATCCCAGGCGCCAACGCCCAGGGCCAGGAACATGTAGCCGATCTGGCTCATGGTCGAGTAGGCGAGGATACGCTTGATGTCGGTCTGTACCAGTGCGGCGAAACCTGCAAGCACCAGGGTCACGCCACCGACGATGCCCACCAGGTGCAGGACTTCCGGCGCCAGGGTGAACAGGCCGTGAGTACGGGCGATCAGGTAGACACCGGCGGTCACCATGGTCGCGGCGTGGATCAGTGCCGAAACCGGAGTAGGACCGGCCATCGCGTCCGCCAGCCAGGTTTGCAGCGGCAGTTGCGCGGATTTACCGACAGCGCCACCCAGCAGCATCAGGGTCGCCAGGACCATCCAGAAGTTGCCGGCCTGGAATTTCTGCGGTGCCAGCACCAGCAGTTCCTGGATGTTCAGCGTGCCCAGTTGAGCGAACAGGATGAACAGGCCGATGGCCATGAACACGTCACCGATTCGGGTCACGATGAAGGCCTTGAGTGCCGCGTTACCGTTGTTGCGGTTGCTGTAGTAGAAACCGATCAACAGGTACGAGCACAGGCCCACGCCTTCCCAGCCGAAGTACAGGAACAACAGGTTATCGCCCAGTACCAGGAACAGCATGCTGGCGATAAACAGGTTGGTGTAGGCGAAGAAGCGCGAGTAACCGTCTTCACCGCGCATGTACCAGGACGCGAACAGGTGGATCAGGAAGCCGACGCCCACCACCACGCCGAGCATGGTGATCGACAGGCCGTCGATGTACAGGGCGAAGTCAGGCTTGAAGCCTTCGACCGCCATCCATTGCCACAGCACCAGGGTGTAGTGACCACCCTCGGGTGGCGCGACATTGAATTGCCAGATCACGTAGGCCGCGACCACTGCGGACAGGCCGATGGAGCCGACGCCGATCAGTGCCGAGAGGTTTTCCGAGAAGCGTCCGCGGGAGAACGACAGCAGGAGAAACCCGATCAGGGGAAATACGAAAGTCAGAAAGATCATGTTCATCCGCGCATCTCACTGGCAGCGTCGATATCGAGCGTGTGGAAGCGGCGATACAGTTGCAGCAGGATCGCCAGGCCGATACTGGCCTCGGCGGCAGCCAGGCTGATCACCAGGATGAACATGATCTGTCCATCCGGCTGCGCCCAGCGGCTACCGGCAACGATGAACGCCAGCGCGGAGGCATTCATCATGACCTCCAGGCTCATCAGCACGAAAAGGATATTGCGGCGGACCATCAGGCCGACCAGACCGAGGCAGAACAGGATGCCGGCGACCGCCAGACCATGCTCCATGGGGATAGCAGGCATCGTCATTGCTCCTTGGCTTCGTTGCGGCCCAAGTGGAACGCCGTGACGGCTGCGGCGAGCAGCAGCATCGAGGCGAGTTCGACCACCAGCAGATAAGGACCGAACAGGCTGATGCCCACGGCCTTGGCGTCCACGGTGGTGTGGCCGATGGCCTGACCGCTCTGGTGGGAGAACAGCACATACAGCAGTTCCACCAGCAGCAAGGCGGCGAGGGCGACCGGGCCGCCCCATATGCCGGGCTTGAGCCAGACGCGCTCTTGCTGAACCGAGGCCGGGCCCAGGTTCAGCATCATCACCACGAACACGAACAGCACCATGATGGCGCCAGCGTAGGCGATCACTTCCAGCACACCGGCAAACGGTGCGCCAAGGGCGAAGAACGTCATCGCCACGGAGATCAGCGAAATGATCAGGTAGAGCAGGGCGTGCACAGGGTTGGTGTTGGTGACCACGCGAAGCGTGGACACCACAGCGATACCCGATGCGAAATAGAAAGCGAATTCCATCTTTCTTCCTTAAGGCAGCAAGCTCTTCACGTTGATCGGTTCGGCTTCATTCTGCGCGGAGCCTTTTGGCTTACCGGCAATCGCCATACCTGCAACACGATAGAAGTTGTAATCAGGGTTTTTGCCGGGGCCGGAGATCAGCAGATCTTCTTTCTCGTAAACCAGGTCCTGACGTTTGAACTCGGCCATTTCGAAATCCGGCGTGAGCTGGATCGCGGTGGTCGGGCAGGCTTCCTCGCAGAGGCCGCAGAAAATGCAGCGCGAGAAGTTGATGCGGAAGAAGTCCGGGTACCAGCGACCGTCTTCGGTTTCAGCTTTCTGCAGCGAAATGCAACCGACCGGGCACGCCACGGCGCACAGGTTGCACGCTACGCAGCGCTCTTCGCCGTCGGGGTCGCGGGTCAGGACGATACGCCCACGGTAGCGTGGCGGCAGGTAGACCGGTTCTTCCGGGTACTGCAGCGTGTCGCGCTTGCGGAAGGCGTGGCCGAAAATCATCACCAGGCTGCGAAGCTGGGTGTAGAGGCCATGCACGATGTCAAATATGTACTTCATGATTCTCTATCCTCACTGAGCCGCGACGGCGGGCGTGTTGAGCAACACGATCGCAGCGGTCACCAGCATGTTGACGAGGGTCAGCGGCAGGCAGAACTTCCAGCTGAAATCCATCACTTGGTCATACCGTGGGCGCGGAATCGAAGCGCGCAACAGGATGAACATCATGATGAAGAACGCGGTTTTCAGTGCGAACCAGATGAACGGGATCTGCGGCAGGATGCCGAACGGACCGTGCCAGCCACCGAAGAACAAGGTCACCAGCAGCGCCGAGATCAGCACGATGCCGATGTACTCGCCGACGAAGAACATGCCCCATTTCATGCCGGCGTATTCAATGTGGTAACCGTCGGCCAGTTCCTGTTCCGCTTCCGGCTGGTCGAACGGGTGACGGTGAGTCACGGCCACGCCAGCGATGAAGAAGGTCAGGAAACCGAAGATCTGCGGAATGATGAACCACAGGTGCTGGGCCTGGTAATCAACGATGTCGCGCATGTTGAACGAGCCGACCTGAATCACGATGCCCATCAGCGACAGGCCCATGAACACTTCGTACGACACGGTTTGTGCCGAAGCCCGCAAGCTGCCCAGCAGGGCGAACTTGTTGTTACTCGACCAGCCGGCGAACAGCACCGCGTAGACCGACAGACCGGCCATGGCGAAGAAAAACAGGATGCCGATGTTCAGGTCCGCCACGCCCCAGGTCGGGGTGATCGGGATGATCGCGAAGGCAATCAGCAGGGCGCTCATGGCCACGACCGGTGCCAAGGTGAAGATCATCTTGTCGGCGAACGGTGGCGTCCAGTCTTCCTTGAAGAACATCTTGATCATGTCGGCGGCGATCTGGAATGCGCCGAACGGACCCACGCGGTTCGGACCGTAACGATCCTGCCAGAGGGCGAGCAAACGACGCTCGACCCAGCTCAGCAGTGCACCGCAGACCACCACGGCCAGCAGAATCACCACGGCCTTGAGGACCGCGATGATGATGTCGATCACTTCAGGAGTGAACAAGGTCATTGAGCTGCCTCCTGCAGACCGTCAACGGATTTGCCAAAGATCGCTGGCGGAATGCCGGCGATGCCCGCTGGCAATGCCACCAGGCCGGCGCCCAGTTCTTCATTGATGCGCAGTGGCAGGCGCAGGGTCTGGCCAGCCACGTTCAAGCTCAGCAGTGCGCCGTCGTTGACACCCAGGCGGTCGGCTTCGGACTTGGCCAGGGCAACGTAGGCCGCCGGGATGCGTTCCTGAACCGGCGCGGCTTTCGAAGAGGTTTCTTCGCTGCCGAACAGGTGGAAGAACGGCACAACCTGCCAGGTGCCCTGGGCCGGGTTGAACGCGCGCGGAACGTTGGCGAACCACTTCAGCGAATCACCGGTGGTTTCGATCAGGCGGGTGCCCGGGTCGCCAGCGCGAATGTGACCACCGACTTCGTCCTGGAACTTGTTCCAGGCTTGCGGCGAGTTCCAGCCCGGAGACCAGGCGAATGGCACTTGCTGACGTGGTTCGACCGAGCCCGAGTAACCTTCCATCGAGAAGGCGAACGCGGTGTCTTTGTCCTGCGGTGTACGGGGTTCGTGCACGCTGATGTCGGCGCGCATGGCGGTACGACCGGAGTAACGCAGCGGTTCGCGCGCCAGTTTCAGGCCCTTGATGCGGAACGCGGCGGACGGTGCCGCGTCGACGATGGCCGCCAGTTGCGGGGTGCTCGAGGCGACCGCAGCGGTGACGTGGTCTAGCTGCGTCCAGTCGATCGGCTGGTTCAGCAGGGTCGAACGCAGGGCATGCAGCCAGCGCCAGCCTTCGTGAACCAGGATGCTGGCGTCCATGTATTGCGGGTCGAAAACCTGGAAGAAGCGCTGGGCACGGCCTTCCTGGCTGACCAGGGTACCGTCGCCTTCGGCGAAGCTCGCAGCCGGCAAGACCAGGTGCGCACGATCGCTGGTGGCGGTCTTCTGATGGTCCGCCACGATCACCACTTTCGCGGCGGTCAGGGCGGCATCGACCTTGGCTTTGTCGGTACGGGTGTACAGATCGTTTTCCAGCACGACGATGGCGTCGGCCTTGCCGTCGATCACCGCTTGCAGGGCTGCATCGACCGATTCGCCACCGAGCATGGCCAGGCCGAGGCTGTTGGCCTCTGGCACGATCAGGCTGATGGAACCGTTCTTCTCGCGCAGTTTCAGAGCCTTGGCGATGTTCGCGGCGGCTTCGATCAAGGCTTTGGAGCCCAGGGAAGTACCGGCGATGATCAGTGGGCGCTTGGCCGCGAGCAGGGCGTCGGCGATGCGCTTGGCCAATTCGAGGGCTTCGGCGTCCAGGCCTTCAACAGCAGGCGCGCTGGCGTCGAGGGCGTGAGCCACGGCGAAACCGATGCGGGCCAGGTCGTCCGGCGCGGCGTGAACGCACTCTTCAGCCACGTCGTCGAGCTTGGTTTCAGCCAGGCTGGCGATGAACAGCGGATTCAGCGCGTGCTGACCGATGTTCTTCACCGCGGCGTCGAGCCAAGGCTGTACGCGCATGGCTTCGGCCATGTCTTCGGCCTTGCCCTTGACCGATTGGCGCAGGGCCAGGGCCATGCGTGCAGCGGTCTGGGTCAGGTCTTCACCGAGGACGAACACGGCGTCGTGGTCTTCGATGTCGCGCATGTTCGGTACTGGCAGCGGGCTGTCTTTCAGCACTTGCAGGACCAGGCGGATGCGCTCCAGTTCGGAGGCTTCGATACCGGAGTAGAAGTGCTCGGCACCGACCAGTTCGCGCAACGCGTAGTTGCTTTCGAGGCTGGCGCGGGGCGAACCGATACCGACAATGTTGCGGCCGCGCAGCAGGTCGGCGGCTTTATCCAGGGCTTCGTCGAGGCCCAGCTTGGTGCCGTTGGCCAGCAGTGGCTGACGCGGACGGTCCTCGCGGTTGACGTAGCCATAGCCGAAACGGCCACGGTCGCACAGGAAGTACTGGTTTACCGAACCGTTGAAACGGTTTTCGATACGACGCAGCTCACCGTAGCGTTCGCCCGGGGAGATGTTGCAACCGCTGGAGCAGCCATGGCAGATGCTCGGCGAGAACTGCATGTCCCACTTGCGGTTGTAGCGCTCGGAGTGAGTCTTGTCGGTGAACACACCGGTCGGGCAGACCTCGGTGAGGTTGCCGGAGAACTCGCTTTCCAGGGTGCCGTCTTCAACGCGACCGAAGTACACGTTGTCGTGGGCGCCGAACACGCCGAGGTCGGTGCCGCCGGCGTAGTCCTTGTAGAAGCGCACGCAGCGATAGCAAGCGATGCAGCGGTTCATTTCGTGGGAAATGAACGGGCCCAGTTGCTGGTTCTGGTGGGTACGCTTGGTGAAGCGGTAACGGCGCTCGTTGTGGCCGGTCATTACCGTCATGTCTTGCAGGTGGCAGTGACCGCCTTCTTCACAGACCGGGCAGTCGTGAGGGTGGTTGGTCATCAGCCATTCGACAACACTGGCGCGGAAGGCCTTGGATTCTTCATCTTCGATGGAGATCCAGGTGTTGTCGGTGGCAGGGGTCATGCAGGACATGACGATGCGACCACGGGTGTCGTTCTCGTCGGTGTACTGCTTGACCGCGCACTGGCGGCAAGCGCCAACGCTGCCCAGGGCAGGGTGCCAGCAGAAATAAGGGATATCGAGGCCTAGCGACAGACATGCCTGTAACAGGTTGTCTGCCCCATCGACTTCGAGCTCTTTGCCGTCTACGTGGATAGTGGCCATGGTTCAAAGTTCTTCGTTGGCCCGGTGTCAGCGGGCGTGGCTAATGGAATCTTGTTGTTCGTCCGAATCCAAACAGCCCTTTAAAGGCGTCATCGAACGAAAGACGAAGGGCACGGACCCTTCGCCTTTTTAAGCATTTACGCGCCGACTACGATCGGCCTTGCCAGAGGCGGGACGGCGGCGCTGGTGGGCGCGATGCCGGCTTCGAACTCTGGACGGAAGTATTTGATTGCGCTGCCCAACGGCTCCACGGCGCCCGGTGCGTGAGCACAGAAGGTCTTGCCTGGGCCGAGGAAGCCGACCAGACCCAGCAGGGTCTCGATGTCGCCTGGCTGACCCTGACCTTTCTCGATAGCCATCAAGAGCTTGACGCTCCATGGCAGGCCATCGCGGCAAGGGGTGCAGAAACCACAGGATTCGCGAGCGAAGAACTGCTCCATGTTGCGCAGCAGGGACACCATGTTGACGCTGTCGTCGACCGCCATGGCCAGGCCGGTACCCATACGGGTGCCCACCTTGGCGATGCCGCCGGCGTACATTTGTGCGTCCAGGTGCTCCGGCAACAGGAAGCCGGTACCGGCGCCGCCCGGCTGCCAGCACTTGAGCTTGTAGCCGTCGCGCATGCCACCGGCATAGTCTTCGAACAGCTCGCGCGCGGTCACGCCGAATGGCAGTTCCCACAGGCCAGGGTTCTTGACCTTGCCGGAGAAGCCCATGAGCTTGGTGCCCATGTCTTCGCTGCCTTCGCGGGCCAGCGATTTGTACCAGTCCACGCCGTCGGCAATGATCGCCGGTACGTTGCACAGGGTTTCGACGTTGTTTACGCAGGTCGGTTTGCCCCACACGCCAACGGCGGCCGGGAAGGGCGGCTTGGAGCGCGGGTTGGCGCGGCGGCCTTCGAGGGAGTTGATCAGTGCGGTTTCTTCACCGCAGATGTAACGCCCGGCGCCGGTGTGGACGAACAGCTCGAAGTCGAAGCCGCTGCCCAGAATGTTTTTACCCAGCAGGCCTGCGGCCTTGGCTTCTTCCACGGCACGGTTGAGGTGCTTGGCGGCGGTGGTGTATTCGCCACGCAGGAAGATGTAGCCACGGTAGGTTTTCAGTGCGCGGGCACTGATCAGCATGCCTTCGATCAGCAGATGGGGCAGTTGCTCCATCAGCATGCGGTCTTTCCAGGTGTTGGGTTCCATTTCATCCGCGTTGCACAGCAGGTAGCGGATGTTGATGGATTCGTCTTTGGGCATCAGGCCCCACTTCACGCCAGTGGGGAAGCCTGCACCACCACGACCCTTGAGGCCGGCGTCCTTCACGGTCTGGACGATGTCGTCCTGGGCCATGTCGGCGAAGGCCTTGCGGGCAGCGGCGTAACCGTTCTTGGCCTGGTACTCGTCGAGCCAGACGGCTTCGCCGTCGTCACGCAGACGCCAGGTGAGCGGGTGAGTCTCGGCCGAACGCTTGATGCGGTTGGCCGGGCCGAAGGAAGTCAGGGTCATACGTAGCCCTCGAGCAATTTGGCGACGCCTGCTGGCTGTACATCACCGAACGTGTCGTCGTCGATCATCAACGCCGGCGCCTTGTCGCAGTTGCCGAGGCAGCAGACCGGCAGCAGGGTGAAACGACCATCGGCGGTGGTCTGACCCAGGCCGATGCCGAGCTTGCTCTGGATTTCGCTGACCACGGACTCGTGGCCGCCGATGTAGCAGACCATGCTGTCGCAGACGCGAATGATGTGGCGGCCAACCGGTTGACGGAAGATCTGGCTGTAGAACGTCGCCACGCCTTCAACGTCGCTGGCCGGAATGCCGAGGATCTCGCCGATGGCGTACAGGGCGCCATCCGGCACCCAGCCACGTTCCTTCTGGACGATCTTCAGGGCTTCGATCGACGCCGCGCGCGGGTCTTCGTAGTGATGCAGCTCGTGCTCGATGGCCGAGCGCTCGGTTTCGCTCAGGGCGAAACGGTCTGTCTGGATAAGCGTGCTGTTCATGCTTAGCGGTCCACGTCGGCCATAACGAAATCGATACTACCCAGGTACGCGATCAAGTCCGCGACCATGCTGCCTTTGATCACCGAAGGGATCTGCTGCAGGTGCGGGAAGCTTGGGGTGCGAATCCGGGTGCGGTAGCTCATGGTGCCGCCATCGCTCGTCAGGTAATAACTGTTGATGCCCTTGGTCGCTTCGATCATCTGGAAGGATTCGTTGGCCGGCATCACCGGGCCCCACGAAACTTGCAGGAAGTGCGTGATCAAGGTCTCGATGTGCTGCAGGGTGCGCTCTTTGGGTGGCGGCGTGGTCAGCGGGTGATCCGCCTTGTACGGGCCTTCCGGCATGTTGCGCATGCACTGCTCGATGATCTTGATGCTCTGGCGCATCTCCTCGACGCGCACGATGCAGCGGTCATAGGCATCGCCGTTGGCGGCCAGCGGCACTTCGAATTCGAAGTTCTCGTAGCCCGAGTAAGGACGCGCCTTGCGCAGGTCGAAGTCGCAACCGGTCGAACGCAGGCCGGCACCGGTGACACCCCATTCCAGGGCTTCCTTGGTGTTGTAGGCCGCGACGCCGATGGTACGGCCACGCAGAATGCTGTTGTCGAGGGCGGCTTTCTGGTATTCGTCCAGACGCTTTGGCATCCACTCGACAAAATCCTTCACCAGCTTTTCCCAGCCGCGTGGCAGGTCGTGGGCGACGCCACCGATGCGGTACCAGGCCGGGTGCAGACGGAAACCGGTAATGGCTTCGATCACCGTGTACGCCTTCTGGCGGTCGGTGAAGGTGAAGAACACCGGGGTCATGGCGCCGACGTCCTGGATGTAGGTACCCAGGAACAGCAGGTGGCTGGTGATCCGGAAGAACTCGGCCATCATGATGCGAATGACGTCGACCTTCTCGGGTACCTTGATGCCGGCCAGCTTCTCGACCGAGAGCACGTACGGCAGGTTGTTCATCACGCCGCCGAGGTAGTCGATACGGTCGGTGTACGGAATGAAGCTGTGCCAGGACTGACGCTCGGCCATCTTCTCGGCGCCACGGTGGTGGTAACCGATGTCCGGTACGCAGTCGACGATCTCTTCGCCGTCCAGCTGCAGGATGATGCGGAACGCACCGTGCGCCGAAGGGTGGTTCGGGCCGAGGTTGAGGAACATGTAGTCCTCGTTCGGGCCGGAACGCTTCATGCCCCAGTCTTCAGGCTTGAAGCGCGCGGCTTCTTCCTCGAGCTGTTGCTTGGCCAGGGTCAGGCTGTACGGATCGAATTCGGTGGCGCGCGCAGGGAAGTCCTTGCGCAGCGGGTGACCTTCCCAGGTCGGCGGCATCATGATGCGCGACAGGTGAGGGTGGCCTTTGAAGTCAATGCCGTACATGTCCCAGACTTCACGCTCGTACCAGTTGGCGTTCGGCCAGATGCTGGTGACGGTCGGCAGGCTGAGGTCGCTCTCGGAGAGGGCAACCTTGATCATGACGTCGCTGTTACGTTCGATCGACATCAAGTGATAGAACACAGAGAAGTCGGCGCCGCTCGGCAGCCCTTGACGCTTGGTGCGCAGACGCTCGTCCACGCCGTGCAGGTCATAGAGCATGACGTACGGCTTGGGCAGGTTACGCAGGAAAGTCAGGACTTCGACGAGTTTGGCACGGGCAACCCAAAGCACCGGCATGCCGGTGCGGGTAGGCTGGGCGGTGAACGCCTCGGGGCCAAAACGGTTGTTCAATTCAACGACCACATCCTGGTCGTCTGCCTTATAAGGCGGGATGTACAGAGCACTGCCTGTAGTCATGATTTTTTTATCGCTTTCGGTCAACGTAAAGAATGAAGCCAGCTTCTCGTTTCTTTGAAACAGCAGATCTGGATCAGACTTCGTCGGGGCTGCGCAGGTTGGTTACCTGAATACGCTGTTCGCGGCGCTTTTCCTTCTCGGAAGGCATCTCGGCGCGGTAAACGCCTTGATCGCCAACGACCCAGGAAAGAGGGCGACGCTCCTGGCCAATCGACTCCTGCAACAGCATCAAGCCTTGCAGGAAAGCTTCAGGGCGGGGCGGGCAGCCAGGCACGTAGACGTCCACGGGCAGGAACTTGTCCACCCCTTGAACGACAGAGTAGATGTCGTACATGCCACCGGAGTTGGCGCACGAACCCATGGAGATGACCCATTTAGGTTCGAGCATTTGCTCGTAGAGACGCTGAATGATCGGCGCCATCTTGATGAAGCAGGTACCGGCGATAACCATGAAATCCGCCTGACGCGGTGATGCCCGGATAACCTCGGCGCCAAAGCGCGCGATGTCGTGGGGCGCCGTGAAGGCGGTGGTCATTTCCACATAGCAGCACGAAAGGCCGAAGTTATACGGCCACAGGGAGTTCTTGCGCCCCCAGTTGATCGTGCCGTTAAGCACGTCTTCGAGCTTGCCCATGAAAATGTTTTTGTGGACTTGATCTTCTAACGGATCGGAAACGGTTTCCCGTTCGCCAATCGGATACTGCTCGTTAGGAGCATCGGGGTCGATCCTGGTGAGATTGTATTGCATTGCCAAAGCCTCATTGTTTCAGCTTCGCTTGCCGCTTGCGCCGAGCTTCCGGAGCCCAGTCAAGGGCGCCCACTCGGAATAGGTAGACAAGACCTGCCAACAGAATTGCTATGAAAACGAGAGCTTCGACGAATCCGGTCCAGCCGCTTTCGCGGACGGACACAGACCATGCAAAGAGAAAGAGGGCTTCGATATCGAAGATCACGAAGAGCATCGCGACCAGATAGAATTTGGCAGAGAGCCGCAAGCGGGCGCCACCTGTAGGTAGCATGCCGGACTCGAACGGTTCGTTTTTGCTGCGGCCCCAGGCTTTTGACCCGAGGAGGCTGGAGACGCCGAGCATGAAGGCACAGAGGCCGACTACGCCCAGAAGGAAAATGGCAAAGCCCCAGTTGTGGGCCATGAGTCCTGTCGCTTCGGGCATGCTGGTAATCCTTAACAGAGAGCAAAGGTCTCTGAGCTTGAAAAGAAACAACGCAGTGACGATATGTCGCAGCAATCAATCCCGCTGATTTTATGGCTAAACACTCGGCAAGTAAAATTCCTATAGCGAAATTATTTATAGGAATAAGGACATGGCGAGCGGCAAAAGCGCTGTAGCCCTTGCGTTACGGGCATTAGATGGCATTTCGTCAATTATGTTTTGTAGGGGATGTAACGAACACAGCCCTGCATGAATGATAATCAATATTGTTTGCGTTGGTTTTTAATCTGTTTAACGGGTCAGTGTTCGTTAAGTTGTCTTATATGCGCGTTACTTGAAGTAGCGGCGGTGATCTTTTTAGCGGATTTTTCCGATGTTGATGCCGCTTTGGATCAGTATTTTTCCAGATCGCCACCAACCCCTGTAGGAGCGAGCCTGCTCGCGATGGTGGTCAACGATGACGCTGGGGGGGCTGACACGCCGCGGCGTCCTCAGGGTCATCGCGAGCTGGCTCGCTCCTAAAGAAGGGGGCGTTCGTTGGAGCGCAGGCAAAAAAACGCCCCGAACCAGTCGGGGCGTCAGATGTGCAGCGCTGCGGTTAGCTTTCTATCCCGTCCGCGGCGGCTGGTATTTCAGGTGAAGCAGATCAGTGGAACTGTTCTTCTTCGGTCGAACCGGTCAGTGCGGTTACCGACGACGAGCCACCCTGGATCACGGTGGTCATGTCGTCGAAGTAGCCGGTGCCCACTTCCTGCTGGTGAGCCACGAAGGTGTAACCCTTGGCGGCGTCGGCGAATTCCTGCTCCTGCAGTTTCACGTAGGCAGTCATGTCGTTGCGGGCGTAGTCGTGCGCCAGGTTGAACATGCTGTGCCACATGTTGTGAATGCCGGCCAGGGTGATGAATTGGTGCTTGTAGCCCATGGCGGACAGTTCGCGCTGGAACTTGGCGATGGTCGCGTCGTCCAGGTTTTTCTTCCAGTTGAAGGAAGGCGAGCAGTTGTACGACAGCAGTTGGTCCGGGTATTCCTTCTTGATCGCTTCGGCGAAGCGACGAGCTTCTTCCAGATCAGGCTTGGCGGTTTCGCACCAGATCAGGTCGGCATACGGCGCGTAGGCCAGGCCGCGAGCGATAGCCTGGTCGAGACCGGCGCGCACTTTGTAGAAGCCTTCCTGGGTACGTTCGCCAGTGACGAATGGCTGGTCGTACGGATCGCAATCGGAAGTCAGCAGGTCAGCAGCGTTAGCGTCGGTACGAGCCAGGATGATGGTCGGAGTACCGGCAACGTCAGCAGCCAGACGAGCAGCGGTCAGCTTCTGTACGGCTTCCTGGGTTGGAACCAGTACCTTGCCGCCCATGTGGCCGCACTTCTTGACGGAGGCCAGTTGGTCTTCGAAGTGAACGCCGGCGGCGCCCGCTTCGATCATGCTCTTCATCAGTTCGTAAGCGTTCAGTACGCCGCCGAAACCGGCTTCAGCGTCAGCCACGATTGGCGCGAAGTAGTCGATGTAGCCTTCGTCGCCTGGGTTCTTGCCGGCTTTCCACTGGATCTGGTCGGCACGACGGAACGAGTTGTTGATGCGCTTGACCACGGTTGGAACCGAATCCACCGGGTACAGCGACTGGTCCGGGTACATCGATTCGGCGGAGTTGTTGTCCGCAGCTACTTGCCAGCCTGACAGGTAGATCGCCTGGATGCCGGCCTTGACTTGTTGCACAGCCTGGCCGCCGGTCAGGGCGCCCATGCAGTTGACGAAATCTTTCTCAGGACGGAAGGCTGGCTTGGCACCTTGGGTAACCAGGTTCCACAGCTTTTCGGCGCCCATTTTTGCAAAAGTGTGCTCAGGTTGAACCGAGCCACGCAGGCGGACGACGTCAGCAGCGGAGTAAGTGCGTGTCACGCCTTTCCAGCGCGGGTTTTCAGCCCAGTCTTTTTCGAGGGCTGCAATTTGCTGTTCGCGTGTCAGTGCCATGGAGATAAACCTCGTCGCATAGGTCTTGGGGTGGAAAATTCCTGCTCCTGCCACGTACGCATCCCGAAATTGGCGTAAGAGGCTGCTCGCTGACCAGAAGCTTAAGCGGTCAAGTCGGGTTCGGCGGGGGAGGCGACGGGATGAACGATGGGCTCGAGGGGAAGTGAGCAGGTACGGGCGAACTGCGGGCGCATTCGGGCGTCGTGGGCCTTGGTGCGAACATCAGTGTGGTGCCGGGTTACCTAATTACGCTTCCGTCCCTCGGGACAACTTCGTTCCAGTCGACAACCTCGTCAAACACACCTTGTGGGCGGTATAGACACGAATCGGCTTGCGTGGGGTAAGTTGCAAGCGGCGACTCGAAGGCCCTTGCCGGGGCCTCTGATTAGCGGGAGCGAGGCCATCATGCCTTCGGTTTTTTAGCTCGTCAAACACTTTGTAGTGCTTTTTTTTAAGCACTACATCTTTGGTCTAATACGACTTGCCAGTCAGTTTTCGGTGACTTAGTCCAAGGTATCGACTTTCACCCGTAGCGTCATGTCATCCCGGCCTTGAGTCGAGTAGCTGCGGGTAAGGCCTTGTTTGTCGGCCTGTGTCTGGCCGTTTACGCCAGCCAGCAGGATCCATTCGCCCAAGTGTCCGGTGACAGTTGTGTCGGTACTTTGTACGTTCACTACATCGGGACGTTCCTGACTCATGCGGTCATGGTTGGTGCTGATCGACAGGTGAACGATGTCACCGGTGACGCTGGCGGTGACATAGAACCCCTGAGTGACGTTGCGGTATTCGGTCTGGCTGCGCAGGTCGCCGTAGGAGTCGGTCTGGCTGCTGGTGAGCGGTACGCTCTGGCCGACCTGGATCAGTGCTGGCGTGCCTTCGCTGGTCTGGACTTGCTGAATGCCGCCATTACGGCTGGCGGTGTTGTAACTGATGATGCGGGTCTGGTTGGGCTTGGCGCCGTTCACTGAATAGCCCTGGTCGCCCTGGGTGTTGTTGTCACTGGTATCGACAGTGATCAGCAGGCGTTTTGGCGCCGTGTCGAGCTGGGAAAGAAGGGCTTTAAGTTCGTCGATCTTGCGCTGATCAGCGTTGACTATAAGCTGATTTCCGTAAGCGCTGACCTGGCCGTCCTTGCCGATGAAATCCTGTGCGACCGGCAACATATCGGCGCTGGTGTGGTAGTTCAATGGCACGATTTCGGTGGCTGCCATGACCGAAAAACTGCAGGTCACCAACAGCGTGGTGAGCAGGGTGCGTAGGGACATATCCGTTATCTCCGCAATCAAAGGCTTGATAGTGCCACTTTGTCGGCCCGCAATGGGGCAAGTTGAATCGTAGACAGCAAAACGCCCCGGCATCCGAAAATGGCGAGGCGTTTTGTGGTGTTTGCGTGTTGCTTTTGTGGTGAGGGAGCAAGCCCCCTCACCACAGGTATCAAGCCGAATGGCGAACCATGTCGACATGCGGAATCCCTGCTTCCAGGAACTCCTCACTGACCATGCTGAAGCCCAGGCGCTCATAGAACGCCGTGGCTTGGACCTGGGCGCTGAGCATCTGTTGTTTTAGCCCGCGTTTTTCGGCTTCGCCGATGACCGCTTGCATCAACGCATCGCCAACTTTCAGGCCGCGCCAATCCTTGAGTACCGACACCCGGCCAACATGACCGTCAGGCAGCAGGCGGGCGGTACCGATTGGAAAGTCGCCTTCGAATGCCAGGAAGTGCACGGCAGTCGCGTCGTCGGCATCCCACTCAAGTTCAGGTGGAACGCATTGCTCGGCGACGAACACCGTCTCACGAATGCGCCGGATCTCGGCGTTGTCCTTCTGCCAGTCTGCGACACGTACGTGAATCTTATTCATCGGCAAACCCCAGGCTACCTTGCTTGACCAGCTCGCACAGCAGGCTGCGGCCATCTTCATCGCTCAGCCACTGACCAAGGTTGTCGCTGTGCAACGCATCGGCGGCGCAGATCATCTTCAGCAGCTCGCGCAGTTTGCCCGGCAGATAACGGCTCTGGCCGCTGGCGAACAGCAGCAAGTCATCATCGACTTCCGACCAGGCCAGACGTGCGCTTGGGTTGCGGATCAGTACGGCGCCCTGTTCGAGCGCGCTGAGGACGTCTTCCTCTTCGACGTCTTCCGGGCCGACGACCAATTCCGGATAGCGTGGCTCGGTCATGAACTGGCCGAACCAGGTCAGCAGCAGGCGCTCATCGCTCATGTGTTCGGCCAGCAGGCCTTTCAGGCGGTCGAGGGCGTCGTGCTGGATCTGGTGCGGATCGACCGCTGGCAGGGCGTCGGCGTCGGTGTAGCGCTCTTCGTCAGGCAGGAACTGGCTGAGGAAGTCAGTGAAGTGGGTCAGCACTTCAGCGGCGCTCGGTGCGCGGAAACCGACGGAGTAAGTCAGGCAGTCATCGACCGCGACGCCGCAGTGGGCCAGGCGTGGTGGCAGGTAGAGCATGTCACCCGGTTCCAGGACCCATTCATCGGTCGCTTCGAATTCGGCGAGGATGCGCAAGTCCGCGTGCTGCAGCAGCGGGCTTTCGGAGTCGCACATCTGGCCGATCTTCCAGTTGCGCTTGCCGTGGCCTTGCAGCAGGAACACGTCGTAGTTGTCGAAATGCGGGCCGACGCTGCCACCTGGTGCCGCGTAGCTGATCATTACGTCGTCGATGCGCCAGCTCGGCAGGAAGCGGAAGTGCTCCAGCAGTTCGCCGACTTCCGGAACGAACTGGTCCACGGCTTGTACCAGCAGGGTCCACTCGCGTTCCGGCAGCTTGCTGAATTCGTCCTCGGCAAACGGGCCGCGGCGCAGTTCCCAAGGGCGCTCGCCGTGCTCGATGATCAGGCGCGATTCGACTTCTTCTTCCAGCGCCAGGCCGGCCAATTCGTCGGCATCGAGCGGGCTTTCGAAGTCTGGGATGGCCTGACGGATCAACAGCGGCTTTTTCTGCCAGTAGTCGCGCAGGAACTCCCGTGCCGTGATGCCGCCCAAAAGTTGAAGAGGAATGTCAGGATTCATGTGTAACCTATTGAAAAAATGCACTTTTCATACGGGAATAAAAACGCCCGGCGCGGCCGGGCGTCTTAAAAGGGTCAAGCGGTCGATCAGATGCGTTTAGCTTGCTCTGCAGCGTTACCGATGTAGTTTGCCGGGGTGAGCAATTTCAGTTCGGCCTTGGCGGCGGCCGGCATGTCCAGGCCGTCGATGAAAGTCTGCAGCGCTTCAGGGCTGATGCCCTTGCCGCGGGTCAATTCTTTCAGCTTCTCGTACGGGTTTTCGATGTTGTAGCGGCGCATCACGGTCTGGATGGGCTCGGCCAGGACTTCCCAGCACGCGTCCAGGTCGGCGGCGATTTTCTGCTCGTTGAGCTCCAGCTTGCTGATGCCTTTGAGGCTTGCTTCGTACGCGATCACGCTGTGGGCGAAGCCGACACCGAGGTTACGCAGAACGGTGGAGTCGGTCAGGTCGCGCTGCCAGCGGGAGATTGGCAGTTTGCTCGCCAGGTGCTGGAACAGTGCGTTGGCGATACCCAGGTTGCCTTCGGAGTTTTCGAAGTCGATCGGGTTGACCTTGTGCGGCATGGTCGACGAACCGATTTCGCCAGCGATGGTGCGCTGCTTGAAGTAGCCCAGGGAGATGTAACCCCAGATGTCGCGGTCGAAGTCGATCAGGATGGTGTTGAAGCGGGCGATCGCATCAAACAGCTCGGCGATGTAGTCGTGCGGCTCGATTTGCGTGGTGTACGGGTTGAAGCCCAGGCCCAGTTCGTCTTCGATGAAGGCGCGGGCGTTGGCTTCCCAGTCGATCTCAGGGTAGGCCGACAGGTGTGCGTTGTAGTTGCCGACGGCGCCGTTGATCTTGCCGAGCAGCGGAACGGCAGCGACTTGAGCGATTTGACGCTCCAGACGGTAAACCACGTTCGCCAGCTCTTTGCCCAGGGTAGTCGGCGAAGCCGGTTGACCGTGGGTGCGCGACAGCATTGGCACGTCGGCGAAACGGATGGCCAGTTCGCGGATGGCGTTGGCGGTCTGGCGCATCAGCGGCAGCATCACGTCATCGCGGCCTTCGCGCAGCATCAGGGCGTGGGACAGGTTGTTGATGTCCTCGCTGGTGCAGGCAAAGTGGATGAACTCGCTGACCTTGGCCAGTTCCGGCAGCTTGGCCGCTTGCTCTTTGAGCAGGTATTCGATGGCTTTTACGTCGTGGTTGGTGGTGCGTTCGATCTCTTTGACACGCTCGGCGTGCTCCAGAGAGAAGTTTTCCGCCAGGGTGTTCAGCACCGCGTTGGCTTCGGCGGAGAACGCCGGCACTTCGCTGATGGCAGGGTGAGCGGCCAGACGCTGGAGCCAGCGTACTTCAACCAGGACGCGGGCACGGATCAGGCCGTACTCGCTGAAAATTGGGCGCAGGGCCTGGGTTTTGCCGGCGTAGCGGCCGTCAACAGGGGAAACCGCAGTGAGCGAAGAGAGCTGCATGGGGTGTTCTCGGACAGTCGGGCAACGAAATGGGGCGCGTATCATACATGAAAAAATCCGCCGGTCCGTTGCCAACTGACCAGCGTATTACGCGTTACTGACTACAAAGGGGTGTTGCGGATGCGCCTCAGCTGGCGCGCATCAACGGATAAAGCTCTTTCAGCAATTTGCGTCGGCTGATCACCAACTGCCAGCGATGGCCGCCCAGCTGCCGCCACAGGCGTGCCGAGCGAATGCCGGCCAGCAATAGCGCACGAATTTTCGACGCGTTGCTCGGTTGCTGCAGGTTGCGCATGTCGCCGTGGACCTGGATGCGTTGGCGCAAGGTGCTCAGGGTGTCCTGGTACAGCGCGCCACACGCGGCGATCACGTTTTCATGGGCCGGGCCGAAGTGTTCGACCTGGGACTGAATCTGGGGCAGGCGTTTGCCGATGATGTCCAGCATGTCGCTGCGCTTGGCCAGTTGGCGCTCAAGGCCGAGCATGGCCAGCGCGTAGCGCAGCGGTTCGCGCTGCAGGGCGCTCGGATCGCGTTCCAGGGCGCCGATCAAGGCGCGATAGCCTTCGCGCAGATTGATATCGTCGCCGCCGTAGACTTCCAGGGTTTCCTTGGGGTCGCGGATCAGCAGGCTACCCAGCATGCAGGTCAGGCCGGCCTCGTTGGTCTGGCCGGTCTTGGCAATTTTATCGACCAGCACGGCGGCGAGAAATACGCCGCCCAGTGCCGTCAGTTGCTCCTGGGTCGGGCTCATTGGGGCTGCCCTTTGCCGGTGCTCTTGCTGGTCCAGGGTTCCGCCACTTCGATCACTCCGCCACCCAGGCAGATTTCACCGTCATAGAACACCACGGACTGGCCCGGAGTGACCGCGCGTTGCGGGTCGTCAAACGTGGCGCGGTAACCGGTGGCGGTTTTTTCCAGGGTGCAGGGCTGGTCGCTCTGGCGATAGCGGACCTTGGCGGTCAGTCTGCGCGGCTCGCTCAGGTCGATCGGATTGACCCAGTAGATGTCCGAAGCGAGCAGGGCGCGGGAGAACAGCCACGGGTGGTCATTGCCCTGGCCGACGATCAGTTCGTTATGTTCCAGGTCCTTGATCAGCACGTACCACGGCTCGTCGCTGGCGTCTTTCAAGCCGCCGATGCCCAGGCCCTGGCGCTGGCCGATGGTGTGATACATCAGGCCGTGGTGGCGGCCGATGACTTCACCTTCGGTGGTCTTGATCTCGCCCGGTTGTGCCGGCAGGTACTGCTTGAGGAAGTCGCTGAAGCGACGTTCGCCGATAAAGCAGATCCCGGTGGAGTCCTTTTTCTTCGCGGTTGCCAGTTCGTATTTCTCGGCAATCGCGCGTACTTCCGGCTTTTCCAGCTCGCCGACCGGGAACAGGGTCTTGGCGATCTGTTCGCCGCCGACGGCGTGCAGGAAGTAGCTCTGGTCCTTGTTTGCGTCCAGGCCCTTGAGCAATTCGGTGCGACCGTCGATGTCACGGCGGCGCACGTAGTGGCCGGTGGCGATCAGGTCGGCGCCCAGCATCATGGCGTAGTCGAGGAACGCCTTGAACTTGATTTCGCGGTTGCACAGGATGTCCGGGTTCGGCGTGCGGCCGGCCTTGTATTCGGCCAGGAAGTGCTCGAAGACGTTGTCCCAGTACTCGGCGGCGAAGTTGGCGGTGTGCAGCTTGATTCCGATCTTGTCGCACACAGCCTGGGCATCCGCCAGGTCATCCATGGCAGTGCAGTATTCCGTTCCATCGTCTTCTTCCCAGTTCTTCATGAACAGGCCTTCCACCTCATAACCCTGCTCGATCAGCAGGAGGGCGGAAACGGAAGAGTCCACGCCGCCGGACATGCCGACAATGACGCGCTTCTTTTGTGTGTCAGAAGGGGCTGGATCACGCATAGGGATTCAATGAGTGTCTTGAAAAAGGACGCGATTCTAACAGGCTGGAGCCCGCAAGGCTAAAGAGAAGGGCGGATCAATTCGAGACCGAAGTGTTTGCCGTCCAGATAGTCGTCGATACAGCGGATAATCAGCTCGCTGCGCCAGCTGTCCCTCTGCTCGATTAATTCGTCGCGGGTCAACCACTTGGCGCCGACGATACCGTCGTCCAGCTCGTAGTCCGGGTGGTGTTTGAGCGGCTTGGCGATGAAGCAGACCCGTTGGTAGGTCACGCCGTTGCTGGGTGCGGTATAGAGATAAATGCCCAGCACGCCGGTCGGCTCGACGTCCCAGCCGGTTTCCTCGAGGGTTTCGCGCACGGCGGCCTCGGTCAGGGTTTCGTTCGCGTCGAGGTGGCCGGCGGGCTGGTTGAGCACCACGCGTCCGTGCTTGAGTTCCTCGACCATCAGGAAGCGGCCGTTGTCTTCTACGATGGTGGCGACGGTGATGTGGGGTTGCCAGTCCATGAAATGCCCTCAATTTTCAAAAGTTGAAACACTGTCCCTGTGGGAGCTGGCAGGCCAGCTCCCACAGGGTTTTGAGTCGATCATAAATCCCAAAAACACAAACCCCGGCACGGGGCCGGGGTTTGTGATGTTCCTTGCAGCCTTAAACCAGCGCAGCAATCGCCGCGTTGAACGTGGCGCTCGGACGCATGGCCTTGCTGATCAGATCGGCATTGGCGTGGTAGTAACCGCCGATGTCCACTGGTTTGCCCTGAACGGCATTGAGCTCGGCAACGATGGTTGCTTCGTTCTCGGTCAGGGTTTTGGCCAGGGTCGCGAACTGCGCTTGCAGGGCCTTGTCTTCGGTCTGGGCAGCCAGGGCTTGAGCCCAGTACAGCGCCAGGTAGAAGTGGCTGCCGCGGTTGTCGATGTTGCCGACTTTGCGCGATGGCGACTTGTTGTTGTCCAGGAACTGGCCGGTGGCCTGGTCCAGGGTCTTGGCCAGAACCAGCGCCTTGGGATTGTTGTAGGTCACGCCCAGGTGTTCCAGGGACGCAGCCAGTGCCAGGAATTCACCCAGCGAGTCCCAGCGCAAGAAGTTTTCTTCCAGCAGCTGTTGAACGTGCTTCGGTGCGGAACCGCCAGCGCCGGTTTCGAACAGGCCGCCGCCCTTCATCAGCGGAACGATCGACAGCATCTTGGCGCTGGTGCCCAGTTCCATGATCGGGAACAGGTCGGTCAGGTAGTCGCGCAAAACGTTGCCGGTCACCGAGATGGTGTCCTTGCCTTCGCGGGTGCGCTTGAGGGTGTACTTCATCGCGTCGACTGGCGCCATGATCTGGATGTCCAGGCCGGTCGTGTCGTGATCCTTCAGGTAAGCCTGAACTTTCTCGATCACTACGCCGTCGTGAGCGCGCATCGGGTCCAGCCAGAAGATCGCTGGTGTGTTGCTTGCGCGGGCACGGTTGACGGCCAGTTTGACCCAGTCCTGGATCGGCGCGTCTTTGGCCTGGCACATGCGGAAGATATCGCCGGCTTCAACCGGTTGTTCCAGCAGCAGGGTGCCTTTGGTGTCGGTCACGCGGACAACACCGTTGGTCTTGATCTGGAACGTCTTGTCGTGGGAGCCGTACTCTTCGGCTTTTTGCGCCATCAGGCCAACGTTCGGCACGCTGCCCATGGTGGTTGGGTCGAAAGCGCCATTGGCCTTGCAGTCTTCGATCACTGCCTGGTAGATGGTGGCGTAGCAGCGATCCGGAATCACGGCCTTGGTGTCGTGCAGCTGGCCGTCGGTGCCCCACATTTTGCCGGAGTCACGGATCATGGCTGGCATCGAGGCGTCGACGATGACGTCGCTCGGCACGTGCAGGTTGGTGATGCCTTTGTCGGAGTTGACCATCGCCAGCGATGGGCGAACAGCGTAGACCGCTTGAATGTCTGCTTCGATCTGGGCTTGTTGCTCGGCGGGCAGGGCCTTGATGCGAGCGTACAGGTCGCCGATGCCGTTGTTCAGGTTAAAGCCGATCTGCGCCAGCACGTCAGCGTGCTTGGCCAGTGCGTCTTTATAGAACTCGGCAACGATCTGGCCGAACATGATCGGGTCGGAAACCTTCATCATGGTCGCTTTCAGGTGAACCGACAGCAGCACGCCTTTGGCTTTGGCGTCTTCGATCTCGGCAGCGATGAAGCTGCGCAGAGCGTTTTTGCTCATGACCGCGCAATCGATGATCTCACCGGCTTGCACGGTGGTTTTTTCTTTCAGGACGGTGGTGGTGCCGTCTTGAGCGATCAGTTCGATTTTCACAGCGCCAGCGGCGTCGATCAGGGCAGCTTTTTCGCTGCCGTAGAAATCGCCGGTGGTCATGTGCGCGACATGGGATTTGGAGTCAGCAGCCCAGACACCCATTTTGTGCGGGTGCTTGCGCGCATAGTTCTTGACTGACAGCGGAGCGCGACGGTCGGAGTTGCCTTCGCGCAGGACCGGGTTCACGGCGCTGCCCTTGATCTTGTCGTAACGGGCCTTGGCTTCTTTGTCGGCTTCGGTGGTCACGGTTTCCGGGTAGTCCGGCAGAGCGTAGCCCTGGGCCTGCAGCTCTTTGATCGCGGCCTGCAGTTGTGGAACCGAGGCGCTGATGTTCGGCAGCTTGATGATGTTCGCTTCAGGCGTAATCGCCAGGGCGCCCAGTTCGGCGAGGTGGTCGGCTACGGCTTTGTCGCCCAATTGCTCGGGGAAGCTGGCCAGGATACGCCCTGCAAGAGAGATATCGCGGGTTTCAACGGCGATATCAGCCGAGGCGGTGAAGGCCTCTACGATAGGCAACAGTGAATAGGTGGCGAGGGCGGGAGCTTCGTCGGTGAAGGTATAGATGATCTTCGAGCGGGTGGGCATATTCGGATTAACTCTCTCTTCTTTGCTAAAGCGTGCGCAGAAACTCGAGGGCGCCGGGTAAGCGCGTTCGTTCAAAGTCATCCATGAGCCGAATATCGAGGTTTCGTTGCTGTGATGTTGGGTGCATCAGTAGAGCGACAAGCAAGCGGGCTGCGGTAACAGACCGGCTTATGCGGCGGAAAGGCTCATCATGGAGCAGTTCAGTCGTCGTGACTCTTTGGTCAGCGGGCGGCATTATACATAGGTAGCTGGCAATCTGCCGATGGTTCATACGCGACGATTGTCGTCCATTGGTCTAAAGGTCGCAGGGGCGCGTCGGGCGTAGAGTCATTCGTCGTGCTGTAGTTTGGCGCTTTTCCCTTTGCTTTCAGGCTTGTAGGCCGCCAGTTGTGCAGCTTTGCGGCACGTGGATGGAACATAGGGTTTGCGCGCAGATTTAACTGGGTTACGCTCGAATGAAGCCAGATGTTCAATCCAATCAATGGAGTTCAGCATGGGTTACAAGAAGATTCAGGTTCCAGCCGTCGGCGACAAAATCACCGTCAATGCAGACCATTCTCTCAATGTTCCTAATAACCCGATCATTCCCTTCATCGAAGGCGACGGCATTGGGGTTGATATCAGCCCCGTCATGATCAAGGTTGTCGATGCTGCCGTGAAGAAGGCTTACGGTGGCGAGCGCAAGATTTCCTGGATGGAAGTGTACGCCGGGGAAAAAGCGACTCAGGTTTACGACCAGGACACCTGGCTGCCCCAGGAAACCCTGGACGCGGTCAAGGACTACGTGGTTTCCATCAAGGGTCCGCTGACTACTCCGGTCGGTGGTGGCATTCGTTCGCTGAACGTGGCGCTGCGTCAACAACTCGATCTCTATGTCTGCCTGCGTCCGGTGCGCTGGTTCGAAGGCGTGCCGAGCCCGGTCAAGAAGCCTGGCGACGTCGACATGACGATCTTTCGCGAGAACTCCGAAGACATCTATGCCGGTATCGAGTGGAAGGCCGGTTCGGCCGAGGCCACCAAAGTCATCAAATTCCTTAAAGAAGAAATGGGCGTTACCAAGATCCGTTTCGACGAAAACTGCGGTATCGGCATCAAGCCGGTTTCCCTGCAGGGCACCAAGCGTCTGGCGCGCAAGGCGCTGCAATATGTGGTCGATAATGACCGCGATTCGCTGACCATCGTGCACAAAGGCAACATCATGAAGTTCACCGAAGGTGCCTTCAAGGAATGGGCCTACGAAGTGGCCGCCGAAGAGTTCGGCGCGACCCTGCTCGATGGTGGTCCGTGGATGCAGTTCAAGAACCCTAAAACCGGCAAGAACGTCATCGTCAAGGATGCCATCGCCGATGCCATGCTCCAGCAGATCCTGCTGCGCCCGGCCGAGTACGATGTCATCGCGACCCTGAACCTGAACGGCGACTACCTCTCCGACGCCCTGGCGGCGGAAGTGGGCGGTATCGGTATCGCGCCAGGCGCCAACCTGTCCGACACCGTGGCGATGTTCGAAGCCACCCACGGTACTGCGCCGAAGTACGCCGGCAAGGACCAGGTCAACCCGGGTTCGTTGATTCTGTCCGCTGAAATGATGCTGCGCCACATGGGTTGGACCGAAGCGGCTGACCTGATCATCAAAGGCACCAACGGCGCGATTTCCGCCAAAACCGTGACCTACGACTTCGAACGCCTGATGGACGGCGCCACGCTGCTTTCGTCTTCGGCCTTCGGCGATGCCCTGATCTCGCACATGTAAGCGAATCCAGGCTGCAAAAAAATACGCCCGGCTCAATTGATCCGGGCGTTTTTCATGGCCGGGGCGGTCAGCTTAGAGCTGTGCCGTGGGTGCTGGTGGAGGCGGTAGTGGCAGTCGCGGTGGTGGTTTTGGCCAGGGCGTCGTTGATCTCGACCGCATGCAGCCCCTTGGGCCCCTGGATGATGTTGAAGGTCACAGCCTGTCCGGCCTTCAGGGTTTTATAGCCATCCATTTTGATGGCCGAGTAGTGGGCAAACAGATCTTCTGTCTTGCCGTCCTCGTTGATGAAGCCGTAACCCTTGGCGTTGTTGAACCACTTGACCTTGCCGACTGCCATACACATATCCCTCTGCAACAGACTCCATCACTGGAGTATCATCCAGTTCATCCGCAGTCGCTTTTTAGAAAAAAGTTGACTCCGCGGACCTTTTTTACCCACTGTGGGCTCTATTGGTTGTAACACCGTTTTGCTGATAGTCAAGGTGACCCGGCAGTCGGAGTTGAAATTGGCCATAGCTGCCCCCACCACTGTATTTGCACAACTGACGAACCTTTCTTTCCATGCATGCAATCAGCCAGATTCGACTAACATTCAATCAGGATCGCCCTGATTTACACGACGACGATTCCGCAGGCATTGCTGTTCAGGAGGCCAAGCCTGCTCTACAGGCGCCGCCGATGTACAAGGTGGTTTTGTTCAATGATGACTACACACCGATGGATTTCGTCGTCGAAGTGCTCGAGGTGTTTTTTAACCTGAATCGCGAGCTGGCGACCAAGGTCATGCTGGCCGTCCATACAGAAGGGCGGGCAGTATGTGGAGTGTTTACCCGCGACATCGCCGAGACCAAGGCCATGCAGGTCAACCAGTACGCCAGGGAAAGCCAGCATCCGCTACTCTGTGAAATCGAGAAGGACGGTTAATCGCCGGACACTTGGGTATGAGGTGAAGCTATGTTAAACCGCGAGCTCGAAGTCACCCTCAATCTTGCCTTCAAGGAGGCCCGTTCGAAGCGTCATGAATTCATGACCGTCGAGCATCTCCTGCTGGCCCTATTGGACAATGAGGCTGCCGCCACCGTATTGCGTGCCTGCGGCGCAAACCTCGACAAACTCAAGCACGACCTGCAGGAGTTCATTGACTCCACCACGCCGTTGATCCCCGTGCATGACGAGGACCGCGAAACCCAGCCAACCCTGGGCTTCCAGCGTGTACTGCAACGTGCTGTGTTTCATGTACAGAGCTCGGGCAAACGTGAAGTGACTGGCGCCAACGTGCTGGTCGCGATCTTCAGTGAGCAAGAGAGTCAGGCAGTGTTCCTGCTGAAACAGCAGAGCGTTGCCCGTATCGATGTCGTCAACTACATCGCCCATGGCATTTCCAAGGTGCCAGGGCACGGCGATCACTCTGAGGGCGAGCAAGATATGCAGGACGACGAGGGCGGTGAGTCTTCTTCTTCAGGCAACCCACTGGATGCTTATGCCAGTAACCTCAACGAACTCGCGCGCCAGGGTCGTATCGATCCGTTGGTCGGTCGTGAGCTGGAAGTCGAGCGCGTTGCGCAGATCCTGGCGCGTCGTCGCAAAAACAATCCACTGCTGGTAGGCGAGGCGGGCGTGGGTAAAACCGCGATTGCCGAAGGTCTGGCCAAGCGCATTGTCGACAACCAGGTACCGGACCTGCTGGCCAACAGCGTGGTTTACTCCCTCGATCTGGGTGCCTTGCTGGCCGGGACCAAATATCGCGGTGATTTCGAGAAGCGCTTCAAGGCGTTGCTCAATGAACTGAAAAAACGTCCACAGGCAATCCTGTTTATCGACGAGATCCACACCATCATCGGTGCGGGTGCAGCGTCCGGCGGCGTCATGGACGCTTCGAACCTGCTCAAGCCGCTGCTGTCGTCGGGTGATATCCGTTGCATCGGTTCGACGACCTTCCAGGAGTTCCGCGGCATCTTCGAGAAGGACCGTGCCTTGGCTCGGCGCTTCCAGAAGGTCGATGTGTCCGAGCCTTCGGTGGAAGACACCATTGGTATCCTGCGCGGCCTGAAAGGGCGTTTCGAGACCCATCACAATATCGAATACAGTGATGAAGCCCTGCGCGCCGCTGCCGAACTGGCCTCGCGCTACATCAATGACCGGCACATGCCGGACAAGGCCATCGACGTCATCGACGAGGCGGGTGCCTACCAGCGCCTGCAGCCGATCGAGAAGCGCGTAAAACGCATCGAGGTGGCTCAGGTCGAGGACATCGTCGCGAAAATCGCGCGGATTCCGCCAAAACACGTCACCAGTTCCGACAAGGAACTGCTGCGTAACCTTGAGCGTGACCTGAAATTGACGGTGTTTGGTCAGGATGCCGCGATCGACTCCCTGGCGACCGCGATCAAACTGTCCCGTGCCGGACTCAAGTCGCCTGACAAGCCTGTCGGTTCGTTCCTGTTCGCCGGTCCTACCGGTGTCGGTAAAACCGAAGCGGCGCGTCAGCTCGCCAAGGCGTTGGGTGTCGAGCTGGTTCGTTTCGACATGTCCGAGTACATGGAGCGCCACACCGTATCGCGTCTGATCGGTGCGCCTCCGGGCTATGTCGGGTTCGATCAGGGCGGTCTGCTGACCGAAGCCATTACCAAGCAGCCTCACTGCGTGCTGTTGCTCGATGAAATCGAGAAAGCGCATCCGGAAGTCTTCAACCTGCTGCTGCAGGTCATGGATCACGGTACGTTGACCGATAACAACGGGCGCAAGGCGGATTTCCGTAACGTGATCGTCATCATGACGACCAACGCCGGTGCCGAGACCGCAGCCCGTGCCTCGATCGGTTTCACCTATCAGGATCACTCTTCCGATGCGATGGAAGTGATCAAGAAAAGCTTCACGCCGGAATTCCGCAACCGCCTGGACACCATCATTCAGTTTGGTCGCCTCAGTCACGAGGTTATCAAGAGCGTGGTGGACAAGTTCCTCATCGAGCTTCAGGCGCAGCTGGAAGACAAGCGTGTGCTGTTGGAGGTTTCCGATGCGGCCCGCAGCTGGCTGGCGGCCGGTGGTTACGACGCAGCAATGGGTGCTCGACCAATGGCTCGCCTGATCCAGGACAAGATCAAGCGTCCGCTGGCAGAGGAGATTCTCTTTGGCGAACTGGCCGAACATGGCGGTGTAGTGCACATCGACATCAAGGACGGCGAGCTGACCTTCGAGTTCGAGACTACGGCCGAAATGGCCTGACGTTAAACCGCTGCAAAGCAAAAAGGCGCCGATTGGCGCCTTTTTGCTGTCTGTCAGATGTACGTCTGCCCCCTGTGGGAGCGAGCCTGCTCGCGAATGCGTTATATCAGTGAAAGAGATGCTGGCTGACACGACGCTTTCGCGAGCAGGCTCGCTCCCACATTGGTTGCGGTGGGCTTCAAATTTCGGACATACAAAAACGCCCGGCATAGCCGGGCGTTTTGTATTGACTTGATTAGCGAGCGCGGTAAGTGATGCGCCCTTTGCTCAAGTCATAGGGCGTCAGCTCGACGCGCACTTTGTCACCGGTAAGAATACGAATGTAGTTCTTGCGCATCTTGCCGGAAATATGCGCGGTTACGACGTGCCCATTTTCCAACTCCACACGAAACATGGTGTTGGGCAGGGTGTCGACGACAGTGCCTTCCATTTCGAAGCTGTCTTCTTTCGACATGCAGTAAAGCCCTCGGTGTCCAATGAATGGCCCGGTGCAACTGCGCCAGGCAAAAGCGGCGTGCATTGTGCCCGAAAAGTGGGGTTCAAGCCAAGGGGTTTAGGCCGTGCTCTAGTTCAGGGCAACCCAACGCTGGTTAATCAGCAGTTCAATGGGTCGATATTGCGTCTTGTAGCTCATTTTTTTGCAGTTCTTGATCCAGTAACCCAGGTAGACCGCGTCCAGCCCCAGGCGCCGGGCCTCGCCAATCTGCCACAGGATCGCGAAACGCCCCAGGCTTCGGCGGTCTTCGGCAGGCTCATAGAAGGTGTAGACCGCCGACAGACCGTTCGGCAGAAGGTCAGTGACAGCGATGGCCAGCAGCCGCCCGTCGAGGCGAAATTCATAGAAGCGCGAGAAAGGCAGGTCACGTACCAGGAATGTCGAAAATTGATCGCGACTCGGCGGATACATGTCGCCATCGGCATGACGCTGTTCGATATAGCGCTGGTAAAGGTCGAAATACTCTTCGCTGAAGCCTGGTTTTGCCGGGCGTACCTGCAAGTCGGCATTGCGTTTGAAAATGCGCTTCTGCTGACGGTTGGGGGTGAATTGTCCTACAGGGATGCGTGCAGGCACGCACGCATTGCAGTTTTGACAATGCGGCCGATAGAGGTGATCGCCACTGCGACGAAAACCCATTTCCGACAGGTCCGCATAGACATGCACATCCATGGGCTGGCTAGGATCGAGGAACAGGGTTGTAGCCTGCTCCTCTGGCAGATAACTGCAAGAGTGGGGCTGAGTGGCATAGAACTTCAAGCGCGCCAACTCGGTCATGATCAACCCTCGGGATAAACTTTTAATTAGGGGCGTCTCTAAGTGTAAGCCACGCGCGCGAAAGTCGCTCAGCAAACCCAGGTCGCACGGCTGGGCTGGTCCAGGTACTGCGACAGATAGCCGGCAAACGCGCGGCGGGGAATCGCTCGCGCACCGAGGCTATGCAGGTGGTCGGTCGGCATCTGGCAATCGATCAGCACGAAACCCCATTCTTTCAGGTGTTGCACCAAGGTGGCAAAGCCATACTTGGAGGCGTTGTCGGCGCGACTGAACATGGACTCGCCGAAAAACAACCGACCCATTGCCAGGCCGTACAGCCCGCCAACCAGTTCACCCTGATCCCAGACCTCCACCGAATGCGCATAACCGCGCTTGTGCAGCTCCAGATAGGCGTCCTGCATAGCTTGCGTGATCCAGGTGCCATCGGCGTAGTCGCGCGGTGCTGCGCAGGCACGGATGACGGCGGCAAAATCCTGGTCGAAGGTCACCTGATAGCGTTGTTGGCGCAGCAATTTGTTCAGACTGCGCGAGACGTGCAGTTCGTCGGGAAAAAGCACGGTGCGCGGATCCGGCGACCACCAGAGAATCGGCTGTCCTTCCGAGAACCAGGGAAAGCAACCGTGCCGGTACGCCCGGATCAGCCGGTCGGCGGACAGATCGCCGCCGGCGGCCAGCAGACCATTGGGGTCGCGCATGGCTTTATCCAGCGGCGGGAACGTCAGGGTATTGCGTTGTAACCAAGTCAGCATGGCGTCCGGGCTTGCAGAGAGGGGAGGGTAGTGGCGGATTGTCGATCCGCCACTTAGTGTGCCGTCAAACGACGGGAATGTCGTCGAGGTATTTTTCCGCGTCCAGTGCCGCCATGCAGCCGGCTCCGGCCGAAGTGACGGCCTGGCGATAGACATGGTCGGCCACATCGCCGGCGGCAAATACGCCAGCGATGGCCGTCGCTGTGGCGTCGCCTTCGCTGCCACCCTTGACCAGCAGGTAGCCGTCACGCATTTCCAGCTGGCCGGTGAAAAGGTCGGTGTTGGGCTTGTGGCCGATGGCAATGAACACGCCAGCGAGTGGCAGCTCCTGGGTGGCTCCGGTGTGGCTGTCACGCAGGCGCGCACCGGTGACGCCACTGGCATCGCCCAACACTTCATCCAGATGCTGGTTCCAGTGCAGGCGGATATTGCCATTGGCGGCTTTCTCGAAGAGTTTGTCCTGAAGGATCTTCTCCGAGCGCAACTTGTCCCGACGGTGAATCAGATGCACTTCCCTGGCAATGTTGGACAGGTACAACGCTTCTTCAACCGCCGTATTGCCGCCACCGATCACGGCGACGACCTGATTGCGATAGAAGAAGCCGTCGCAAGTCGCGCAAGCCGAAACCCCTTTGCCGGCAAACGTTTCTTCCGAGGGCAGACCCAGGTATTGCGCGGAGGCTCCGGTGGCAATAATCAGTGCATCGCACGTGTAGGTTCCGCTGTCTCCCGTGAGTTCAAACGGGCGCTGTTGCAACTTGGCCGTGTGGATGTGGTCGTAGACGATCTCTGTGTCAAAGCGTTCGGCGTGTTTTTGCATGCGCTCCATCAGGGCAGGGCCGGTGAGGCCTTCGACATCACCGGGCCAGTTATCGACTTCGACGGTGGTGGTGAGCTGGCCACCTGCCTGTATGCCGGTAATGACAACGGGTTTGAGGTTGGCGCGGGCGGCATACACGGCTGCGCTGTAACCGGCGGGGCCGGAACCCAGAATGATCAGGCGGTGATGCTTCGCTTCGCTCATAAAAACACCTCATAAGCCTTTGTCACAAAAGAGAATGCGTGCTCAAATTGAGTCGCACGTAATGTGCTTTTGACTATGCTGCAACCTAAGGTTTCAAGCATGGCATCGAACGAACAAACCCGTACAATGCGTGGTTGTCACAGTGTCTGTAACAAAATATGCAGTGCACTTCGTGTTTATAAAAACCGAGGCGCAATGTTAAAAGTAGTACTTGTTACGCCCGTTAACTTTTTACCTGCCTGGATTGGGCAGTTTTTTTGGCAGTTTTTATAGTCATTCAACAGATGGACGCGCCATAGGCGCAGGAAAAGAAGCGTTTTGAAGAAATCCACCGCAGCACCTAAACCAGCCGTCGTTCCGCTCTGGCGCCAGCATTTGCACTACCGACTCAAGGAAGGTGCATTGATCGCCATTGGTGCCTTGTGCCTGTTCCTGATGATGGCCTTGTTGACCTATGGCAAGGACGATCCGGGGTGGAGCCACAACAGCAAGATCGACGACGTACAGAATTTCGGCGGGCCGGCGGGCTCCTACAGCGCCGATATCCTGTTCATGGTGCTCGGTTATTTCGCCTACGTCTTCCCGCTGCTGCTGGCGATCAAGACCTACCAGATATTCCGTCAACGCCACGAGCCATGGCAGTGGAGCGGCTGGCTGTTTTCCTGGCGGCTGATCGGCCTGGTGTTTCTGGTGCTGTCCGGCGCTGCGTTGGCGCACATCCATTTCCATGCCGCGACCGGGTTGCCGGCCGGTGCTGGCGGCGCGCTGGGGGAAAGCCTCGGCGATCTGGCAAAGAACGCCCTGAACATCCAGGGCGGAACGCTGCTGTTCATTGCGCTGTTCCTGTTTGGCCTGACGGTGTTCACCGACCTGTCCTGGTTCAAGGTGATGGACGTCACCGGCAAGATCACCCTCGACCTTTTCGAACTGTTCCAGGGCGCGGCCAATCGCTGGTGGGCGGCCCGTACCGAGCGCAAGCAACTGGTCGCGCAGTTGCGTGAAGTCGATGATCGCGTGCATGACGTGGTCGCGCCGACCGTCACCGACAAACGCGAGCAGGCCAAGGTCAAGGAGCGCCTGATCGAACGTGAGCAGGCGCTGAGCAAGCACATGTCCGAGCGCGAGAAGCAGGTACCGCCTGTGATCGCGCCGGCCCCGGTCAAGGCGCCCGAGCCAAGCAAGCGCGTACAGAAAGAGAAACAGGCGCCGCTGTTCGTCGACAGCGCCGTGGAAGGCACCTTGCCACCGATCTCGATTCTCGACCCTGCGGAAAAGAAACAGCTCAATTACTCACCGGAGTCCCTGGCGGCGGTCGGTCACTTGCTGGAAATCAAACTCAAGGAATTCGGCGTCGAAGTTACCGTGGACTCGATCCATCCGGGTCCGGTGATCACCCGTTACGAAATCCAGCCGGCGGCCGGGGTCAAGGTCAGCCGTATCTCCAACCTGGCCAAAGACCTGGCGCGCTCCCTGGCCGTGACCAGTGTGCGGGTCGTGGAAGTGATTCCCGGCAAGACCACGGTCGGTATCGAGATCCCCAACGAAGACCGCCAGATCGTGCGTTTCTCCGAAGTGCTGTCGACGCCCGAGTACGACAATTTCAAATCGCCAGTCACCCTGGCCCTGGGCCATGACATCGGCGGCAAGCCGGTGATCACCGACCTGGCGAAAATGCCTCACCTGCTGGTGGCCGGTACCACCGGTTCCGGTAAGTCGGTGGGCGTGAACGCGATGATCCTGTCGATCCTGTTCAAGTCCGGCCCGGAAGACGCCAAGCTGATCATGATCGACCCGAAAATGCTCGAGCTGTCGATCTACGAGGGCATTCCGCACCTGCTGTGCCCGGTGGTCACCGACATGAAGGACGCCGCCAATGCCCTGCGCTGGAGCGTTGCCGAGATGGAGCGGCGCTACAAACTGATGGCGAAGATGGGCGTGCGAAACTTGTCGGGCTTCAACGCCAAGGTCAAGGAAGCCCAGGACGCCGGCGAGCCGTTGAGCGATCCGCTGTACAAGCGCGAAAGCATCCACGACGAAGCGCCGCTGCTGCAAAAGCTGCCGACCATCGTGGTGGTGGTCGACGAATTTGCCGACATGATGATGATCGTCGGCAAGAAGGTTGAAGAACTGATTGCCCGTATCGCGCAGAAGGCGCGTGCCGCCGGTATTCACTTGATTCTTGCGACCCAGCGTCCGTCGGTGGACGTGATCACCGGTCTGATCAAGGCCAACATCCCGACCCGCATGGCGTTCCAGGTATCGAGCAAGATCGACTCGCGCACCATCATCGACCAGGGTGGCGCCGAACAGCTGCTGGGCCACGGTGACATGCTGTACATGCCGCCGGGCACCAGTCTGCCGATTCGCGTCCACGGTGCGTTCGTTTCCGATGACGAGGTACACCGGGTGGTCGAAGCCTGGAAACTGCGTGGGGCGCCGGAATACAACGACGACATTCTCAACGGTGTCGAAGAGGCCGGTAGCGGCTTTGAAGGCAGCAGCGGTGGTGGCGACGGCGATGATCCCGAAGCTGACGCGCTGTACGACGAGGCGGTGCAGTTCGTTCTGGAAAGCCGTCGCGCGTCCATTTCCGCGGTTCAGCGTAAGCTGAAAATCGGCTACAACCGCGCTGCGCGCATGATCGAAGCCATGGAAATGGCCGGGGTCGTGACGTCCATGAACACCAACGGCTCGCGTGAAGTCCTGGCCCCCGGCCCGGTGCGCGACTGACCTGATTTTTGAAGGACGGCGTCTTGAGGCGCCGTCCGCACTCCCACGAATATTATGAGGACTCCCATGCGTCTTATCCGCATGCTGTTGCCGGTACTGGCCTTGACCACGCTCTCGGCCCACGCCGATGAAAAGGACGTGGCGCGTCTGACCCAACTGCTGGAAAAATCCCAGACCCTGACCGCACGTTTCTCCCAGTTGACCCTCGATGGTACAGGCACCCAATTGCAGGAAACGGCCGGTGAAATGTCCCTGCAACGCCCGGGATTGTTCTACTGGCACACCAATGCGCCAGCCGAACAGACCATGGTCTCCGACGGCAAGAAAGTGACCCTGTGGGACCCCGATCTGGAGCAGGCCACCATCAAGAATCTCGACCAGCGCCTGACCCAGACCCCAGCCTTGCTGCTGTCCGGTGACGTGTCCAAGATCAGCCAGAGCTTCGACATCAGCGCCAAGGAAGCCGGCGGCGTGATCGACTTCACCTTGAAGCCGAAAACCAAGGACACCCTGTTCGACAGCCTGCGTCTGTCGTTCCGCAATGGCCTGGTCAATGACATGCAACTGATTGACAGCGTCGGTCAGCGCACCAATATCCTGTTCACTGGCGTGAAGGCCAACGAGCCGATCCCGGCTTCGAAATTCAAGTTCGACATCCCCAAGGGTGCGGACGTGATCCAGGAATAAGACACAACCCCCTTGTAGGAGCGAGCCTGCTCGCGATGGGCGTTAACGATAACGCTGGCGGCCTGACACCCAGCGGTGCCTTGAGTCCATCGCGAGCAGGCTCGCTGCTGCAGTGGGGACGGTGTTCAATTGAGGTTTCAGAGGTAGTGATGGACCTGTTTCGCAGTGCCCCGATTGCCCAGCCATTGGCCGCCCGTTTGCGCGCGACCAATCTGGACGAGTACGTCGGTCAGGAACACGTGCTCGCTCGCGGCAAGCCATTGCGTGAAGCCCTGGAGCAGGGTGCCCTGCATTCGATGATCTTCTGGGGGCCGCCGGGCGTGGGCAAAACCACCCTGGCGCGTCTGCTGGCGGAAGTCTCGGACGCGCACTTCGAAACGGTGTCGGCGGTGTTGGCCGGGGTCAAGGAAATCCGCCAGGCCGTGGAAATCGCCAAGCAACAGGCCGGGCAATACGGCAAGCGCACCATCCTCTTCGTCGATGAGGTTCATCGCTTCAACAAGTCGCAGCAGGATGCGTTCCTGCCGTACGTCGAAGACGGCACGCTGATTTTCATCGGCGCGACCACGGAAAACCCGTCTTTCGAACTCAATAACGCCTTGCTCTCCCGTGCCCGCGTCTACGTGCTCAAGAGCCTCGACGAAGCGGCGCTGCGCAAACTGGTGCAGCGTGCGTTGACCGAAGAGCGTGGCCTGGGCAAGCGCCAGCTGACCTTGAGCGATGAAGGCTTCCAGATGTTACTGTCGGCGGCCGATGGCGATGGCCGGCGCCTGCTCAATCTGCTGGAAAACGCCTCGGACCTCGCCGAAGACAACAGCGAAATCGGCGTCGATCTGCTGCAAAGCCTGCTGGGCGATACCCGTCGGCGTTTCGACAAGGGCGGCGAGGCGTTCTATGACCAGATCTCCGCGTTGCATAAATCGGTACGTGGCTCCAACCCCGATGGCGCGTTGTACTGGTTCGCGCGAATGATCGACGGCGGTTGTGATCCGCTGTATCTGGCCCGGCGCGTGGTGCGCATGGCCAGCGAAGACATCGGCAATGCCGACCCGCGTGCGCTGAGCCTGTGCCTGGCGGCGTGGGAGGTGCAGGAGCGCCTCGGCAGTCCGGAAGGTGAACTGGCGGTGGCCCAGGCCATCACCTACCTGGCCTGCGCGCCAAAAAGCAACGCGGTGTACATGGGCTTCAAGGCCGCGATGCGCAGCGCCACCGAACACGGTTCCCTGGAAGTGCCGCTGCACCTGCGCAATGCCCCGACCAAACTGATGAAACAACTGGGCTATGGCGATGAATACCGTTATGCCCACGATGAGCCGGATGCCTACGCCGCTGGCGAAGACTATTTTCCGGAAGAGCTCGAACCTCAACCCTTCTATCAGCCCGTACCACGTGGCCTGGAATTGAAGATTGGCGAGAAGCTCAATCACTTGGCGCAACTTGACCGTTTAAGCCCCCGGCAGCGGAGAAAATAGTGGTTCCCTTGATCATTGCGGTTTCCGTCGGCGGGATGGCCGGCACGCTGTTGCGCTTCGCCACCGGTAACTGGATCAACGCTAATTGGCCGCGGCACTTCTATACCGCGACGCTGGCCGTTAATATCGTCGGCTGTTTGCTGATCGGCTTTCTATACGGTCTGTTTTTGATCCGCCCGGAGGTGCCGTTCGAGGTGCGCGCCGGGCTAATCGTCGGCTTCCTCGGAGGGCTGACGACTTTTTCATCCTTTTCACTGGATACGGTGCGCCTGCTGGAAAGCGGGCAGGTGCCGCTGGCCCTGGGCTATGCTGCCATCAGCGTATTCGGCGGGCTGCTCGCCACCTGGGCTGGCCTGTCCTTGACCAAACTTTGATAACGAGAGACCGACATGCTCGATTCCAAACTGTTACGTAGCAACCTTCAGGACGTAGCGGACCGCCTGGCATCCCGTGGCTTTGCCCTGGATGTTGCGCGCATCGAAGCGCTGGAAGAACAGCGCAAGACCGTCCAGACCCGCACCGAAGCCCTGCAGGCTGAACGTAATGCGCGCTCCAAATCCATCGGTCAGGCCAAGCAGCGCGGTGAAGACATCGCGCCGTTGATGGCCGACGTCGAGCGCATGGCGGGCGAGTTGAGTGCCGGCAAGGTCGAGCTGGACGCGATCCAGACTGAACTGGACTCGATTCTGCTCGGTATTCCGAACCTGCCGCACGAGTCGGTGCCGGTCGGCAAAGACGAAGACGACAACGTCGAAGTGCGCCGCTGGGGTACGCCGACCACATTCGATTTCCCGGTTCAGGACCACGTGGCCCTCGGCGAAAAATTCGGCTGGCTGGACTTCGAAACCGCCGCCAAACTGTCTGGTGCCCGTTTCGCCTTGCTGCGTGGCCCGATTGCCCGCCTGCACCGCGCCCTGGCCCAGTTCATGATCAACTTGCACGTCACCGAGCACGGCTATGAAGAGGCTTACACGCCTTATCTGGTCCAGGCCCCGGCGCTGCAAGGCACTGGCCAGTTGCCCAAGTTCGAAGAAGACCTGTTCAAGATCGCCCGCGAAGGCGAGGCCGATCTGTACCTGATCCCGACCGCCGAAGTGTCCCTGACCAACATCGTGGCCGGCGAAATCGTTGATTCGAAACTGCTGCCGATCAAGTTCGTTGCCCACACCCCATGCTTCCGCAGTGAAGCCGGTGCATCGGGCCGCGACACCCGTGGCATGATCCGCCAGCACCAGTTCGACAAAGTCGAAATGGTCCAGATCGTCGAGCCATCGACCTCGATGGAAGCCCTGGAAGGCCTGACCGCCAACGCCGAGAAAGTCCTGCAGTTGCTGGAGCTGCCATACCGCACCCTGGCGCTGTGCACCGGCGACATGGGCTTCAGTGCAGTCAAGACCTACGACCTGGAAGTGTGGATCCCGAGCCAGGACAAGTACCGTGAAATTTCGTCGTGCTCCAACTGCGGCGATTTCCAGGCCCGTCGCATGCAAGCACGTTTCCGCAACCCGGAAACCGGCAAGCCTGAACTGGTCCACACCCTGAACGGTTCCGGCCTGGCAGTCGGTCGTACCCTGGTGGCGGTGCTGGAGAACTATCAGCAGGCCGACGGTTCGATCCGTGTGCCTGAAGTGCTGAAGCCGTACATGGGTGGCCTCGAGGTCATCGGCTAAATGAACTATCTGCCGCTGTTCCATAACCTTCGCGGCAGTCGTGTGTTGGTCGTCGGCGGGGGGGAGATTGCCTTGCGCAAATCCCGCCTGCTGGCCGATGCCGGTGCGCTACTGCGGGTGGTCGCACCTGAAATCGAAACCCAATTGAGCGAACTGGTCGCCCTCAGCGGTGGCGAGTGCGTGCTGCGTGGTTACGTCGAGGCGGACCTGGACGGTTGCGGGCTGATCATTGCCGCCACCGATGACGAATCGCTGAACGCACAAGTCTCCGCCGATGCCCATCGGCGTTGCGTGCCGGTCAATGTGGTGGACGCGCCGGCCCTGTGCAGCGTGATCTTCCCGGCCATCGTCGACCGCTCGCCGCTGGTGATTGCCGTGTCCAGCGGCGGCGATGCGCCAGTCCTGGCGCGTTTGATCCGCGCCAAGATTGAAACCTGGATTCCCTCTACCTACGGTCAACTGGCCGGTCTGGCCGCGCGCTTCCGTAATCAGGTCAAAGGCCTGTTCCCGGACGTGCAACAGCGCCGGGCATTCTGGGAGGACGTGTTCCAGGGGCCGATTGCCGACCGGCAGCTGGCCGGGCAGGGCGCCGAAGCCGAGCGTTTGCTGCAAGCGAAAATCGACGGTGAAGCACCCGTGGCGACCGGTGAGGTGTATCTGGTAGGCGCCGGGCCGGGTGATCCCGACTTGCTGACCTTCCGTGCCCTGCGCCTGATGCAGCAAGCCGATGTGGTGCTGTACGACCGCCTCGTGGCGCCGGCAATTCTTGAACTGTGTCGGCGTGATGCCGAGCGGATTTATGTAGGCAAGCGTCGCGCCGATCACGCCGTGCCGCAGGATCAGATCAACCAGCAACTGGTGGACCTGGCCAGGCAAGGCAAGCGTGTGGTACGGCTGAAAGGCGGCGATCCGTTCATCTTTGGCCGTGGCGGTGAAGAGATCGAGGAACTGGCGGCCCAAGGCATCCCGTTCCAGGTCGTGCCGGGCATCACGGCGGCCAGCGGTTGCGCGGCGTACGCCGGGATCCCGCTGACTCACCGTGATTACGCGCAGTCGGTGCGGTTCGTCACGGGGCATCTCAAGGACGGTTCCACCGATCTGCCGTGGGCCGATCTGGTTGCGCCGGCACAGACCCTGGTGTTCTACATGGGCCTGGTGGGCCTGCCGATCATCTGCGAACAGTTGATCAAGCATGGTCGCAACGCGGATACCCCGGCGGCATTGATCCAGCAGGGCACCACGGTCAATCAGCGGGTATTTACCGGCACATTGGCCGATCTTCCACGGCTGGTGGCGGAGCATGAGGTGCATGCGCCGACGCTGGTGATCGTGGGTGAGGTGGTGCAACTGCGCGAGAAACTGGCGTGGTTCGAAGGGGCTCAGGCGCAGGTCTGAAAACCGAGTCGCGCCCATCGCTAGCAGGCTAGCTCCCACAGGGGGTTTGTGAACGACACAACCTGTGTGGGAGCTAGCCTGCTAGCGATGGGGGCCTGAAAAACGGCACAAGCTTCAGGCCTTGCGCCAAACCCCTTTGCCGCTCAACCGCTCCCGATCATGGGGCGCGGTGAAGTCCTGTTCCGGGCCTTTAGGCACGATACCGGTCGGGTTGATGGTCTTGTGGCTGCCGTAGTAGTGATGCTTGATGTGGGTGAAATCCACCGTCTCGGCAATCCCTGGCCACTGATAAATCTCCCGCAGCCAGTTCGACAGGTTCGGATAATCGGCAATCCGCCGCAGGTTGCACTTGAAGTGCCCGTAATACACCGCGTCGAATCGAATGATTGTGGTGAACAGACGGATATCCGCTTCGGTCAGGTATTCCCCTGTCAGGTAACGGTTGGCCCCCAGCAATTGCTCCAGCCGATCCAGTTCGGCGAACAATCCATCAAACGCTTCTTCATAAGCCTGTTGCGATGTGGCAAACCCCGCACGGTACACGCCATTGTTGACCGCCGGATAAATCCGCTCGTTCAGCGCATCGATCTCGCTGCGTAGTGGCGCCGGGTAGAAGTCCAAGTCGTTGCCGGTCAATGCGTCGAACGCGCCATTGAACATGCGGATGATTTCCGCCGATTCATTGTTGACGATGCGTTGCTGTTGTTTGTCCCACAGCACCGGTACGGTGACGCGGCCGGTGTAATCGGCGGTATCGGCGGTATAGCGCTGGTGCATGAAGTCGAAGTGATCGAGTTTGTCGCCGGTTGAGCCGTGGGACTTGTCGAAGGTCCAGCCGTTTTCCAGCATCAAGTAGCTGACCACCGATACGTCGATCAGCTTTTCGAGACCCTTGAGTTTGCGCAGGATCAGCGTGCGATGGGCCCACGGACAGGCCAGGGAGACATAAAGGTGATAACGACCGGCCTCGGCCGCAAAGCCACCGACACCGGTGGGGCCAGCCTGGCCGTCGGCCGTGACCCAGTGACGGCGCTGCGCCTGTTCACGCTGAAACGCGCCGTCCTTGCTGCTTTCGTACCATTTGTCCTGCCAGCGGCCTTCGACTAACAAACCCATGCTCAGACTCCTCAACCAATAATCGTTGGAGTCGAGTCTATTCCCATGAGTTCGAACAAAAAGCGCAAAGGTTGGGAAGTTATGATCGATTAAATCGATTTGTCCCGAGCATCCCAGTATCGCTGTGCGGTTTCGAACGCCTGTTCGCGGCTCTGCCCCAAGCCGCGCAACGCCAGGGCCATAGTGGAAATCAGGGCCATCTGCGGATAGCTGTCGACCACATCCCCTCGCCAGACGGCTTTGAGGTGCTCGGGGTCGAGGCTGGCCGGTTTGACATGGCGCTGGCTCGACAGCTGTGGCCATTCCTCGTCCCAGCTCTCGCCGCCCGTGGTGCCATACAGGTGGCTGTCGGCATCCGGGTTGATCTCGATTTCGCCACCATCGCCCTTGATCACAATCGCGGTGTCGCCGAGCAGGCCGCTGGCATCGCGGTGCACCGCCTGATAACCGGGATGGAAAATGCTTTGCAGGCCGCAGCGAGCACCTAGCGGGTTGAGAATGCGCGTCAGGGAATGGATCGGCGAGCGCAGGCCCAGGGTGTTGCGCAAGTCGATCATCCGTTGCAGCTGCGGCGCCCAGTCCACCAATGGCATGAACGCCAGGCCGGCGTTGTCGAGCGCCTCGCCGACCTGCTGCCAGTTGCGGCACAGCGGGATCTGCAAAGCCCCCAGCAATTGTTCGCTATACAGGCGGCCCGCCGTGTGGGCGCCGGCGCCGTGCATGAAGATGCGTACGCCGTTTTGCGCCAGGCATTTGGCCGCCAGCAAATACCACGGCAAATGACGCTTCTTGCCGGCATAGGTCGGCCAGTCCAGATCGACCGCCAGTGAGGGTGGCTGCAAGCGCTCACGCAAGGCTTCGGTGAAGCCGGCCATTTCCTCGGCGCTTTCTTCCTTGTGCCGCAGCAGCATCAGGAACGCGCCGAGCTGGGTGTCTTCGACCTTGTCGTCGAGCACCATGCCCATGGCTTCGCGGGCTTCCTCGCGGGTCAGGTCGCGGGCACCGCGCTTGCCTTTGCCGAGAATCCGCACGAATGGGGCGAACGGGTGTTCGGCGGGCGTTTCGAGGGTCAGCGCTGGGTAGTCAGTCATAAGCAATTCGTCGGTTTGGGCAGGCCCGCCAGTTTCGCGGCGAGTTTGGCGGGGGTGCCTTTGAACAGTCGGTTCAGGTGCAGGCTGTTGCCCTTGGCCGGACCGAGTTTCAAGGCGGTGTATTTGATCAGCGGGCGGGTGGCCGGCGACAACTGGAATTCGGCGTAGAAACTGCGCAGCAGTTCGAGAATTTCCCAGTGCTCGGGGCTCAACTCAATGTCTTCGGCCGCCGCCAGGGCGCTGGCGACGTCGGCAGACCAGTCACTCAACTCGACCAGAAAACCGTCCTTGTCCAACTCGATGGTACGGGCGCCGACTGTCAGGGAATTCATAGCCACGTGTTGACCTTGTCGTGTTGGATCGACAGCTCGACGAAGGCCGGGTAATCGATGGCCCTGGCCCAGTCTGGAACGTCGATGGCCCGGGCCTGGGCATCTTCGGCCAGCACGTAGAGTTTCAGGCCACGGGTTTGAAGCGTCGCGAAAGGCACTGTGCCCGGCTGCAAGGCATAAGCTGCGTCGCCGGACAACAGCAGCGCGTCTGCGGCGCCGATGATGCGCAGGCAGCTGCTCAGGCGCGAGTCGCTGAACGGGGAGTGAGACAACACATGCAAAGTCGACATCAGAGGGTGATCACCTGGTCGTAACGGTCAATGAGGGCGGTGATTTCGCTGGCTGTCAGCGGTGCGGCTTCTTCCAGCGACAGGGCGCCAGGGGCCAGGCCACGTTCGGCGGCGCTGTCGGCACAGAAAAACAGCGCTTCGACGCCGAACATCGGCAGGGCCTGCAGGTTGGCGCTCAGGTCTTTCTGTTGCAGCGATTTGGCGTCCTGTCGGGCGGCGAGCTGGAACACGCCATCGTCGAGAAACAACAGGCCGATGGGCAGGTCGAAGGCACCGCCGGCCAGCACGATGTCCAGTGCTTCGCGCGCGCCGGGGCCGGACCAAGGCGATTGGCGACTGATGATCAATAAGGATTTGGCCATCTCAAGCGCCTCCGAAACAGATCAGGCGGTCGGCGTCCTGAACGGCGTCATGCAACTGACCGAGGCCGGACAATTCCCATGGCGCGTCGACGGCGACGGCTTCACGTTGATAGCGCCTGGCTTCTTCTTCGTTCAGCACACCGCGGCGCAAGGCGGCGGCGATGCACACCACGCCGTCCAGCTGGTGCTCGGAAACAAAGGCGCGCCATTGCTTGGGCACGTCCTGCTCGTCCTGGGGCGTGACCACGCTGCTGGAGGCGTTGTACACGCCATCCTGGTAGAAAAACAGCCGGACAATTTCATGCCCGCCGGCCAGCGCGGCCTGGGCGAACAGCAGGGCACGGCGCGAGGAGGGTGCATGGGCGGCGGAAAACAGCGCGATGGCGAACTTCATGACGGACTCGATCAGCGAAACTGCGGCCATGATAAAGCTTTATCGGCGGGGCGGCGAAGGGCGTTTTCGCGGGGACCGGGTTGCCGCCAATCGCTGGCAAGCCAGCTCCCACAGGTAATGCGTCGATCACAGAATCGTCGTTCGCCGCAGATCTACTGTGGGCGCTGGCTTGCCAGCGATAGCGGACTGCAGTCAACGCGGCATATACCCCAACTGCCAGCGTCGCGGGATCTTCAGCGACAGAAACCCCAGTCCCGCAGCGAGCAGGCCGCTGGCGAACAGCGCCTTGAGCCCCAGATGATGTTCGAGCACGGCGCCCAGTACCGCACCGGCGAACATGCCGGTCCACGGAATCAGTTGCACACGCCAGCCGTTACGGCGCTCACCGAGCATCCAGCGACCCAGTCCGCGTCCGAAGCGCGACAGGGCGCCGGTGACATACGTCAGGCCCACCGGCAAACCATTGACCTCTTCCACGGCGGCGTTGAGCATGCCCATGGCAATAATGGCCGCGAGCAGGGCTGGCAGCTGTGAATCAAAAGGCCAGGCGGCGGCAGCACATAGCAACGCGGCGATGGTCAGCAACAGCGGCAGCGCCCGGCGCCCACCCAGCCGGCTGACGATGATGCCCAGCGCATTACCGACAATGAAGGTGGCGACAAGCAGCGCCAGGCGCAAGGTCAATCCCGCGTCGCCAGCGCCGATGGCAACCGCCATACGGGTGGTGTTGCCGCTCATGAACGAAACGAAGTCACCGCTGGCCATGAAACCGATGGCGTCCGTCATGCCGGCCAGCACCGAGAGCAACGCCACCAGGCTCAGGCCGATGCGCCCGCGCCATTTCTGAGTGTGCAAATGTCTGGAACTGGCGTGGGTACTTGAAGACGAAGGCAACATCGGCAGCGGCATCCTTGAGCGAGACGTTAGGGGGTTAATCCATATAACTCGCAATATTCCTGCCAGTCTAGCCCGGCCATTTCCGCGACTTCCCTGTGCACGTCCAGCCGCTGGGCCTGATAGTCCTCGGGTGTGGCGGCGGTCAACAACAGCGTCAATTCCCAGGCAAACAGACCGAGACGCTCGGCTTCGGCCTCGAAGGCTTCGTGTAAACGCTCGTCGCGATACTGCGCGAGGGTCTCGCCCTTTACCTGAGCGAGCAATGGATTCAAGTTGTCGAGCTCCACACGCAGCTCGGGGCGTTCTTCGAGAAACCGCTTCAGTGCCTGTTCGTGTTGCTGCCCGGATGCCGCCATGGTCACTCCTTGGGTAGGGATTGCGAAGCCTGCTTCTTGCTGGCCTTGGCCGCTGCCGCCAGGCACTCCAGGGCAAACTGCTCGGTGTAGGTCATCTGGATCGGTGTGGTTTCACCCTTGACGGTTCTTTCGCCGTCGAGGATGTAACGGATGCGCTTGTCAGTCACGCCGATTCGCTTGGCGATCCAGGAGGGGGTCTGACCGATCTGACTGATCAGCTTGTCGGCGTATTCAGTGGTGGGTTTGTAAAACTCGGCGTTGGGTGTCATTGGGCTTCCACAATAGAGGTCGATGCGACGCGAAGGGCGCGACAGGGTGCGCGATTCGTCGCGCGATGTCGCGGTATAAATGCAGTAAAGCAGAACGAAACGCCGTGCCACGGTGATACAGTCCGCTTTTTCCTGATGAGCGACTGCAATGCGAATTCTGATGGTAGCGCTGGCCGTGACGTTGCTGGCCGGTTGCGCGGGCTCGGTGATGAGCGATGCCCGCAGCAAACCTCCGTACAAAACCCTCAACTCGGACAAGCCGGCCAGGGATGTTGCCCAGTGCGTGCAGTTTTCCTGGCAGGACGAAGCGGTGTTCGGTGTCGATGCGGCGGCTTACCTGCAGCCAAGCGAGAAGGGCGGGACTACCGTCTACACGCGTTCGGCGGAGTCGTTCGTTGACGTGACCACCGATGCCTCGGGCACCGTGTTGAGCTACTACGCGCAGCATGATGACTTTGTCGCCAAGCGTCGGTTGGCGGCGTTGGCCACCTGCCTGTGACTTGATGCACGCCGGTGTAGGAGCGAGCCTGCTCCGGGCGGCGTTCCGACGATGGACTCAAGGGCAACGCGTTAAGTCAGCCTGCCCGCGTTATCGTTAACGTCCATCGCGAGCAGGCTCGCTCCTACAGCAGGCGTGTTGATTCAGTTGTTCAGGCGCTTCTGAAAAAAGAAGTGCTTATACCCCGGCGGGTAGTCGGCAATGTGCCCGATCTCGCTGTAGCCGCATTTCTTGTAGAACTCCGGTGCCTGGAATTCGAACGTGTCGAGCCACAGCCCGATGCATTTCCTCTCCCGCGCCAGGTCTTCGGCCATCTGCATCAGCCGGGTTCCCATGCCCTGTCCCCGCGCCTGCTCCGGCACCGACAACAGGTCGATGAACAACCATTGGTAGAACAGCCGGGCGTAGAGCCCGCCGAGGATTTCGTCGTTGTCATCGCGCACCAGCAATGCAATGTGCTCGGGCACGGCACCCGCGGCCTTCGAGGCGTTATAGGCGCGCAGTGGCTGCAGGATGGCCTGGCGCTCTTCTTCCGTGGGGTTTGGCGACAGCTCGATTCGCAGGGTCATGGCTATGTCCTTATGGCAGTGAAGCCGCAGACTATCTTGGTCACGGCGATTGATCTATCCCCGCACGCGTGGAACCGTAGCCCGCACGCAGATGTCTAGCCTCAGAGAGCGTCATTCCAGAACGCCGCCCATGAGGACACTCCGTGAATATTTTCGAAGCCTTGCGCGAAAGCCACGAACGCCAACGTACCTATGCCAAAGCGCTGATTCGCACCAGCGGCGACACCCCGGAACGGGTTGCGGCCTACAAACAGCTCAAGTCCGAACTGCAGGCCCACGAAACCGCTGAGGAGCGGCACTTCTACATCCCGTTGATGGAGTTCGATAACGGCGTCGACCTCAGCCGCCACGCGATCGCCGAACACCACGAAATGGACGAAATGATGGAAGAGCTGGATGGGACCGAGATGTCCAGCCCGGCCTGGCTGGCCACCGCGAAGAAGCTGTCCGAGAAGGTCCATCACCATCTTGAAGAGGAAGAGCAGAAGTTCTTCCAGATGGCCGGCAAGTTGCTCGACGACAAACAGAAAGAGTCCCTGGCCGGTGCCTATTTGAAGGAATACAAGGCTCAGCTTGTTTGAGGGATCAAACGCCAGGCGTTTTCACCTAAGATGCGCAATCTCGATAAAACAGGATGCGTTGTCATGTCGAACACAGCCGAGCGGGTCAATATCCTAGAGTCACAGGTGTTGTCCCACGACTGGTACCTGCTGCGGAAAATCACCTTCGATTATCAACGCAACAACGGCGATTGGCAGCGCCAGACCCGCGAGGTCTATGACCGTGGCAATGGCGCGGCGATTCTCCTGTACAACCGCGAGAAGAAAACCGTGGTCCTGACCCGGCAATTCCGCTTGCCGGTGTTCGTCAACGGCCACGACGGTCTGCTGATCGAAGTGGCGGCAGGGCTGCTGGAAGGCGCTGCGCCGCAAGAACGCATTCGTGCCGAAGCGGAAGAAGAAACCGGTTACCGCGTGCACCACGTGCAGCCGGTGTTCGAGGCCTATATGAGTCCGGGCTCGGTGACGGAAAAACTGCATTTCTTCATCGCCGAATACGATGCGGCGTCGAAGGTCGGCGAAGGCGGCGGGCTGGAGGAAGAGACGGAAGAACTGGAAGTGCTGGAATGGGCCTTCGATGAAGCGATCGAGGCGTTTTATCGTGGCGAAATCTGCGATGCGAAGACCATCATGCTGCTGCAGTATGCGGCGATGAAAAACATCTTCGCGGCTTAAGCCTTGGGCCTTCTGTGGCGAGCGAGCTCCCTCGCCACAGAGAACTGTGTTTACCCGAACAGATCAGCGGTCATTCCGGCTCCGAGCCATTGAGCACCTTCCAGCGTCAGTAGCTTCTCCTTCGCCTCAAGCCCCCCGGCAAATCCCGTCAGCTTCCCCGACGCACCAATCACCCGATGGCACGGCGCGATAATCGAAATCGGGTTCTTGCCATTCGCCGCACCCACCGCCCGGACCGCACTCGGGTTGCCGATCTGCTCGGCGATCTGGCTGTAGCTACGGGTCTCGCCGAACGGAATGGTCAACAGCGCTGCCCAGACCTTTTTCTGGAACTCCGTGCCGACAAACTCCAGATCCAGCTCGAAATGATGGCGGCCGCCGGCGAAGTATTCGCGCAGTTGTTGCGCCGTGCGCAGCAGAATCGGATTGTCAGGCGCTTCGCTCATCGGGCCGAGCCGCACCCGGCCGGGTTTGTCGTTTTCCCAGAGGATGGCCGCCAGTCGCGAGCCGTTCGCAACCAGCTTCAACTCGCCGACCGGAGACGCCAGGGTGCTGCAGGTGTAGGTCATGCCGAAGGCCGCGCCGAATGGTTGAACGGGCGTTAAGGATACTGTCTCGCCGGGGAGGCGCAATACGCAATCGCGACCATACTTGCCTACGGCTCCTGAAGCGTTCCCCTGTTCAATAACAAGAAGAGACCGACTGATGAAGTACGAACCTTTTGCCAAATCGCTGATAGCGACCTCATTGGCACTCAGCTGCCTGATGGCCCACGCCGCCTCCGTAGCCCCGATCGCGGCCGAAAACGGCATGGTGGTCACTGCCCAGCATCTGGCCAGCCATGTGGGTGTGGACGTGCTCAAGAGCGGCGGCAATGCCGTCGACGCCGCCGTGGCGGTGGGGTACGCGCTGGCGGTGGTCTATCCCGCCGCCGGTAACCTGGGCGGTGGCGGTTTCATGACCATCCAACTGGCCGACGGACGCAAGACCTTCCTCGATTTCCGCGAAAAAGCCCCGCTGGCCGCCACCGCCAACATGTACCTCGACAAAGAGGGCAACGTTGTCCCGGACCTGAGTACCCGTGGCCACTTGGCCGTCGGCGTGCCCGGTACCGTGTCCGGGATGGAACTGGCCCTGAGCAAATACGGCACCAAACCGCGCAAGGAAGTGATCGCCCCGGCAATCAAGCTGGCCGAAGACGGCTTCGTGCTGGAACAAGGTGATGTCGATTTGCTGGACTACGCCACCGACGTGTTCAAGAAGGACATCAAGGATTCCGGGGCGATCTTCCTGAGCAACGGCGAGCCGATGCAAGTCGGACAGAAGCTGGTGCAGAAAGACCTCGGCAAAACCCTGCGGACCATCTCCGAGAAGGGCGCCGACGGCTTCTATAAGGGCTGGGTCGCCGACGCCATCGTCACCTCCAGCCAGGCCAACAAGGGCATCATCACCCAGGCCGATCTGGACAAATACAAGACCCGCGAACTGGCGCCGATCGAGTGCGACTACCGTGGCTACCACGTGGTCTCGGCCCCGCCTCCGAGCTCCGGTGGCGTGGTGATCTGCCAGATCATGAACATCCTCGAAGGTTACCCGATGAAAGACCTGGGCTATCACTCGGCCCAGGGCATGCACTATCAGATCGAAGCGATGCGCCACGCGTACGTGGACCGCAACAGCTACCTCGGCGACCCGGACTTCGTGAAGAACCCGATTGCCCATCTGCTGGACAAGAATTACGCGACCAAACTGCGCGAAGCCATCAATCCGCAAAAGGCCGGTGTGTCCCGCGAGCTCAAGCCTGGGGTCGCGCCCCATGAAGGCAACAACACCACCCATTACTCCATCGTCGACAAATGGGGCAACGCAGTGTCGGTGACCTACACCCTCAACGACTGGTTCGGTGCCGGGGTCATGGCCAGTAAAACCGGGGTCATTCTCAACGACGAAATGGACGACTTCACCTCGAAGATCGGCGTGCCGAACATGTACGGCCTGGTGCAGGGTGAAGCCAACGCCATCGCCCCCGGCAAGGCGCCGCTGTCATCCATGAGCCCGACCATCGTCACCAAGGACGGCAAAGTGGTGATGGTGGTCGGCACGCCCGGCGGCAGTCGCATCATCACCGCAACCCTGCTGACCATGCTCAACGTCATCGACTACGGCATGAACATCCAGGAAGCGGTCGATGCACCGCGTTTCCACCAGCAATGGCTGCCGGAGGAAACCAACCTCGAAGCCTTCACCACCAGCCCGGACACGGTGAAGATCCTCGAAAGCTGGGGGCACAAGTTTGCCGGGCCGCAGGACGCCAACCACCTGGCGGCGATTCTCGTCGGCGCGCCGTCCCTGGATGGCAAACCGGTAGGCAAGAACCGCTTCTACGGCGCCAACGATCCACGGCGTAACACCGGGTTGTCGCTGGGTTATTGAGCCTTGTGTTTGGACGGGGACGGACTTATGTTCGTCCCTGTTCCACTGACTTCTCAAGGAAGGAACCATGACTACTGCACTGTTAATCATCGACGTCCAGCAGGCCTTGTGCTCCGGCGAGTATGAGTGCTTCCAGATCCAGCGCGTCATCGACAGCATCAACGGCCTCAGTGCCAAGGCCCGAAGCAAAGGGCTCCCCGTGGTGCTGATCCAGCATGAAGAAAAGGGCAGTCCCCTGGCACGCAACGCCGAAGGCTGGCAACTCGCCGAAGGATTGCAAACCGTGTCCCAGGACCTGCGCGTACGCAAGACCACCCCGGATTCGTTCTACCAGACCCACTTGCATGACCAGTTGCAGGAGCTGGACGTCAGCCGCCTGATCATCTGCGGTCTGCAAACCGATTACTGTGTCAACGCCACCGTGCGCCAGGCATTGAAACTGGGTTACGACGTCGTGCTCGCGGCCGACGCCCACTCCACCGTCGACAACGGCAATATGGCCGCTGAAGACATCATCGCCGAGCACAACAAGGATCTGGCGCACCTGACCAGCGCTGTTGCCCGGATCGACGTCGTCCCGGCCAACGATATCCGACCCTGAAACCACCCCATTCTCTTTGGGAGCGAGCCTGCTCGCGATGGCGCCTTCGCTGGCAAGCCAGCTCCCACAGGCATTGCGCTGATGCCTTGATCTAAGGCGCGCCAAAGATGTCGATCAATTCGTTCAGGAATGCACTGACCAGATCGCGCTGCCGCGACGAATGCCGCACCGCCGCGTGGAAACCCACCTCATAGCGCAGCAACTCGGGGTTGAGCGGGTGCAGTTGCCCCAGTTGTTCATGCCGTGCCGCGTAATGTTGCGGCAGAAAACCCAAATGTTGGCCCGACAGAATCAACAGGGCGGCGCCGTCCATGCTGTCGGTCAGCACCGTCAGGCGTTCGATGGAGGTGGGTGCCGGCATTTCCGGCAAGGGGTGGCTCGGCCAGACCCAGTCATAGTGGCTGACATCGTCACGGGTCAGTGCGCCCACCTGGCCAAACAGCGGATGAGACGGTGCGCAGTAGGCGATCTGGGTTTCCTGGAACAGGGGGAAGTAGTCGATATTGGGCAAGCGGTGCCAGAAATAACCGATGGCCAGGTCGATGTGGCTGTTGATGATTTTCTCTTCCAGCAGCGACGACGACAGTTCGGTGAAGTGAAAGTACAGGCCTTCATGCCTGGCCCGCAGGCGCGCAATCGCCAGGCCGATCTTTTTGTTGGCCACCGGGTCGATCTGCCCGAGCAGGCCGATGTTGATGTTGCCCGAGACTTTGCGGTTGATGTGCTGCACTTCAACCCGGAAGCCTTCGGCTGCCGCGAGCAAGCGCCGGGCCGCCTCGACAAACTGGCCGCCCTTGGGCGTCACCGAAAATCCGCCCCGTCCACGCTCACACAGACGAAATCCGACCCGCGCCTCAAGCGTCGCCAACTGTGCGCTGATGGTCGGCTGCGTGGTGTTGAGGGCGGTTTGTGCCGCCGAAATCCCGCCCGCCTCGACGACGGTAAGAAATACCCGGATCAAGCGTAGATCCAGCTCCGTTACATTCCCCAGCATGGGCGCTCCCGATGTTCAATCACATAGGTGTAGATCTATGTAAACAGTGTGCCTGCGATATTTTACCGCCCTGACCAACGCCATACATTGCAGGGAAACCAGGGTCATCGTCAGCTTTTTCGGGATTTTCATCTGATCTGGACGTCGAAACGACCGCTGCGCTCACAATAAAAACAATCAACTGCATAGGAACCATCGTATGTCAGGAACCCCACTTTCTGCGCGCGCCGCCGAGGCCGGCAGCGGGTTGGCCATCGAAGGCCACTCGATCGATTACATTCCGGAAAGCGAACGCCACGCCAAGCTCAGCAGTCAGGGGCCATTCTGGTTTCTCGGTAATTTCCATTTCTTCACCATCTCCATCGGCTTTGTCGGCCCGAGCCTCGGGTTGTCTGCTCTGTGGACCATGCTGGCCGGCGCCCTGGGCATCATGTTCGGCACCATTTTCATGGCCTTCCACGGCTCGCAAGGGCCGGAAATGGGCCTGCCGCAGATGATCCAGTCGCGCGCCCAGTTCGGTTATCGCGGGGTGATCCTGGCGTTGATGGCGACGATGTTCGTGTTCGTCGGGTTCAACGTGGTCAACATCTCGCTGATCATGAACGGTCTTGAGCATGTGTTCGGGATCAACCCGACTTACGTCGCCGTGGCTGTGGTGCTCATTGGCGCGCTGCTGTCGATCTACGGCCACGACCTGATGCACAAAGCCTTCAAGTGGGCATTACTGGCGACGTTGCCGTTGTATGCGCTGGTGACGATCGCGTTGATGTTCGGCGCCGGTTCCGAAGGCGTCACGCCAGCTACCGACCTGGGTTTCAACTGGGTTGCCTTCGCCACGCTGTTTGCCATCGGCGCCAGCTACAACATTTCCTATGCACCTTACGTTTCCGACTATTCCCGTTACCTGCCGAAGAACACCAGCCGGCCGAAACTGATCGCGGCGGTGTTCATCGGCGCCTCGTTGTCGGGTAGCTGGATGATCGGCCTCGGTGCCTGGCTCGCCCAGGAACTGAAAGCGGCGGACGCGCTGGTGGCGCTCAATCAGGTCGGTTCTTCGATGGTGCCGGGGTTGGGCAATCTGCTGGTGGTCGTGTCGGTGGCGGGTTTCCTGCCGATCATTGCGCTCAATACCTATAGCGCCATGCTGACGCTGCTGACCGGCGTCGACTCGATCAGCAAGATCACCCCGACGCCCCGTGCCCGGGTGCTGTCGATCAGCGTCATCAGCCTGATCCTGTTGACCTGCGTGCTGTCGATCAAAGGTGACGGCATTGCACTGTTGAACACCTTCCTCGTCTTGCTGCTGTACTTCCTCGTACCCTGGACCGCGGTCAATCTGGTGGACTACTTCTTCGTCCGCAAGGGCCGCTACGCGATCCCGCACTTCTTTACACCGAACGGTATCTACGGCGCCTGGCAATTTCGTGGCATCGCCTCCTACCTGATCGGGTTTGCCGCGATGGTGCCGTTTTTCTACATCTTCGATGCCGCCGCCAACAAGGAAGTGTTCGTCGGCCCGCTGGCACGCATGCTTGAAGGGGTCGACATTGCCTGGCTGGTGGGTCTGGTGGTGTCCGGCCTGACTTATTTCCTTCTCAGTCGTTCGCTCGACCTGGTCGCCGAGCGCCGGGTCATCGACGGGATCAGCGAGAAGGACATTGTCGCCATGGCTCATCAAACGGAGGAGGCAGGGCGTTGAACACTGCAAAAAGTACCGTGGTCGCTTGCTGTCAGTTGGCGCCGAAAATCGGCGATCTTGCTTACAACCGCAGCCTCACCGAGCGTGCCATTCGCTCGGCGGCCCTGCGAGGGGCGCAGGTTGTGGTGCTGCCGGAACTGGTGCAGAGCGGTTACCTGTTTGCCGACCGCAGCGAGGCCCTGGCCCTGGCGGAAACCCGCGATGGCCCGACGCTGCGCCTGTGGCAAGCGCTGGCCCGGGAACTGAACCTTGTCATAGTGGGCGGCTTCTGCGAGCACCTGGGCGGGGATGATCTGGCCAACAGTGCGGCGCTGATCGATGCTCAGGGCGTGCGTGCGGTGTACCGCAAGGCGCATCTGTGGGATGCGGAGAAGGAGATCTTCACTGCCGGCAGTGAAGCGCCGCCGGTCATTGAGACCGACCACGGGCGTATCGGAATGCTGATTTGCTACGACCTGGAATTCCCCGAGTGGGTGCGCCTGCCGGCATTGGCCGGCGCAGACCTGCTCTGCGCCCCGGTCAACTGGCCCGACGGCCCACGTCCGCAAACCGAACGCCCGGCGGAAGTCTTGCGGGTACAGGCCAATGCCTCAGTCAACCGTTTGTTCATCGCCGCGTGTGACCGCTACGGCCATGAGCGCGGAGTGGGCTGGGTGCAGGGCTCGGTGATCGTCGACGCCGATGGCTATCCGGTAGCCGGGCCCGCGGAGCAGGGCGGTGAGCAGATTTTGCTGGCCACCCTGAACCTCGCCGAGGCCCGCAACAAGCGCATCAGCGAGCGCAATGACCTGCATCGCGATCGGCGCCCGCACCTGTACGGGATGGACCGCTCGCTCGACTGACGGCCAGCGCAATACCCGTCACGCCCATCCTCTGCAGAAACCTGGTTTGCCAGCGAAGACAGCCTTGCGGTGGGTTCTGTGGACGCCATCGCAGCGCCTGTGGCATGGTCGAATCGAAAACCATGCAGCGAACAGGATCGACAGGATGGAGGAGGGGAGCAAGATTGGCGTCGACACGTCGATGGTCACGCTGCGAGCGTTCAACCAATGCGTACTGCACTTGGGACGTCTGGCACGGGAATGTGGCGCCGCCGAATTCATCGCCGATGGCCTGCAGGCATTTCGGCACTTGGTGCCTTTCGCATCGGCATGGTGGGGCGAGATGTCCACCTCGGTGGCCAGCGCACCTCCGCAGAGCTGGATGCACGGGCGCATCGACCTGCCCGATTCCTTCGCTGGCGATTGGCAAAAAAGCGCCGGTAGCGACAAGTTTTCCCACGACACCTTGAGCCACCCCGGCGCAGTCATCCGTGACAGTGGCTTCACCGATCCCAATGCTGAGGTGGATGCGTTCGCCCGGCGCCATGACCTCTATCACCCGATGTGCATCACCTTTGAGTTGCCGGAAAGCGGCCTGATGTTTTTCGTCTGTCTTTATCGGGGAGCCGAGGCCCCGGGTTTCAACGACATTGAGGCCGAGTTGTTTTCGGCATTCTGCGAGCACCTGTTGCAGCTGTGGCGGTTTCAGGTGCAGGACATGATCCGCGTCGACACCGGCAACGGCGCCAGCGACTTCGGCGTCGCGCGCCAGGACGGGGGCCTGCTCTACATCGGCGCCGGGTTGTGCACCATGATCCAGCGGGAACTGCCTGGCTGGAACGGTTCGACACTGCCCGCCGAAGTCATTGCGCAGTTACCCAAAGCGCCTTGCGTCATGCGCCTGGGGCGCTCTGCGCTGACCCTGACCCCCAACGCGGAACACGTCATCCTGTCGCTGGAAACCCAGCCACGCGGGGCGGTGCTGGCGCCTCGCGAACGGACCGTGGCGATGCTGTTTGCCGCCGGTCATTCCTACAAAGAAATCGCCAGAATTCTCTCCCTGAGCCCGGCGACGGTGCGCACCTACTTGCGCAACTGCTACCTGCAACTGGGTGTGAAGAGCAAGGTGGAGCTCGGCTCGGTGCTGCGTTCGCCAAATTCACCGGAGATCGTGCGCCGGGAGTGAGCGCCATGGTGCAAATAACCACCTGACCCTCCTCATTTGAAGAGGTCCATCCGACTGCCGCGCTCTATAGGGTATGCCCTGCATATCAAGGGCTTGCGCGGCAGTCTGTTCGGGCCACTTCAAAACTATAAAAACAGGGGTGAGGCAATTGAAATTGTCCAGGCTATTTATCGCCGTTGCCGGTGCAACGGCCGTTTCCTGCGTGGCGCTGGTGGGGTGCCAGACCCAGGGTTCGACAAGCGCTGACGTGGTCATGCGCAACGGCTACGTGTACACCGTCGACGGCAAGAATTCGGTGCAGCAGGCGGTGGCGGTCAAGGACGGCAGGATTGTCTATGTCGGCAGCGACGAGGGGGCCGCTTCCTACATCGGCACCCAGACCCAGCAGATCGACCTGGCCGGGCGCATGCTGATGCCGGGCTTGATCGATGCGCACATGCACCCGGGGGACGGCGGCCGGGCCATGACCCTGTGTGACCTGAAATACCAGACCATGACCCGCAAAGTCTTCCAGGAAACCATCCAGGCCTGTCTGGATGCCGAAAAGGACAAGGGGCCCGACGTCTGGCTCGAGGTCGGCAGTTGGGACCGCATGGGCATGGACGGCCTCGATGGCGACCCGGACAAATCGACCCTCGATGCACTGAAGACCCAGCGTCCGATCCAGGTGCGTTCCACCGATTTCCATACCGTGCTGGTCAACTCCCGTGGCCTCGCGGTGGCGGGCATCGACAAGCACACGGCCAACCCCGGCGATGGCAAATACGTGCGCGACAGTACCGGCAACCCGACCGGCATCTGCGAGGACGGCGCGGCCGATGCCATGGCCGCCGTGGTACCGCCCGCCACCGAGGCCGAGAAGTTGATTCAGAGCCGCGCCGCGCTCGATGCCATGCGCCAGCAAGGTATCACCAGTTTCTTCGATGCCCTGTCCGGGCCGGAGAACGCCAAGGCGTTCACCACGCTGGAGCAATCGGGCGAGTTGACCGCTCGGGCCTTGCTGGCCATCAAGCTCGATCCGGCCGCCGCGGCGGCCGACCCGGACAAGACCATTGCCGAAGCCAAGAGCCTGGCCAGCCTGTATGACCAGGGCGAGGCCAAAGTCACACCGGGTGTGAACATGCGCCACGTCAAATTGTTCATGGACGGCATCATCAATGCGCCGGCCGACACTGGCGCCATGTTGACGCCCTACCTGCACAACGCCGGCACGGAAAAGGCACCGAAATGGACGCCTGGCAAGAATCGCGGCGAATTGTATTTCCCGCCGCAAGTGCTGGACCCGCTGCTATTGAAAGCGGTGCAGGCCGGTTTCGATCCACACCTGCATGCCACCGGTGACCGCGCGGTGCGTGACTCGCTCAACGCCATCGAATACGTGCGCAAGCAATTGCCCGGCAATGCCTTCCGCCCGACCATCACCCACGCCGAATCGGTGGACCCCGCGGACTACGGGCGCTTCAAGGCCCTGGACGTGACCGCCAACATGTCTTTCCAGTGGGCACAGCAAGCGCCGTCCACGGTCGATGGCACCAGCGATCACCTCGGTGTCGAGCGCTTCGCGCGCATGGAACCGTCGGGCAGCATCGCCCGCGCCGGTGGCCGCGTGGCCTATGGCAGCGATTGGCCGGTCGATCCGCTCGATGAATTCCTGGCATTGAAGATCGGCGTCACCCGCTCGGGCGATCCGCAGAACCCGCACAGTTATGGCCCCGACTATGCGGGCAGACTCAACGCCGAGCCGGCACTGTCCCGTGCCGACGTACTGCGCACCATCACCCTGAATGCCGCCGAGCAACTGAAACTGGATGCCGTGGTCGGTTCGCTGGAGGCGGGCAAATTCGCGGACTTGATCGTTCTCGACAAAAACTTCATGCAGGTTCCGGAGGACGCGTTGGGGCGCAACAAGGTGCTGCTGACGATGGTCGGCGGCAAGATCGTGTGGGCCAAGGCACCGTTCGTGGGGCAGGTGGCCGTTAACGAACAACAGCCTGTCCGTTAAACACAAATCCCCGTGGGAGCGAGCCTGCTCGCGATGGCGTTGAGTCAGGCGACGGTGATGTTGGATGTGACGATGCCTTCGCTGGCAAGCCAGCTCCTGCAAGAGGTGGGGATGCATGCGCAATCGGTGAGCAACCGAGAAACCTGTGGGAGCTGGCTTGCCAGCGAAGGCGTCTGCACATTTGACATTTGTGCAGGCTGACCCGGCGATGTCGCGAGCAAGCCCGCTCCGTGACGCATGAATGCTTTCTATCTTTCAAAGAGAACAATAACAATGACCAAGACCTGCGACAGCCCACAACGAAGTCCCCTGATCGAGACGCGCTCGATCGATTTCATTCCCGAGGCCGAGCGCCACGGCAGTCTCTACAGCCAGTTCACCCTGTGGCTTGGCGCCAACCTGCAGATCACCGCGATCGTCACCGGGGCGCTGGCCGTGGTGTTGGGTGGCGATGTGTTCTGGTCACTGATCGGCTTGCTGATTGGCCAGGTGCTTGGCGGTGCCGTGGTGGCGCTGCATGCGGCGCAAGGGCCGAAGCTAGGGCTGCCGCAGATGATCTCCAGCCGCGTGCAGTTCGGGGTATACGGCGCGGCGATCCCGATTGTCCTGGTGTGCCTGATGTACCTCGGATTCAGCGCCACTGGCGCGGTACTGTCGGGACAGGCGATAGCCCAGTTGATCAATGTCAGCGACAGCGCCGGCATCTTGATTTTCGCCGCCTGCATCGCCTTTCTGACGATCTTCGGTTATCGGGTGATTCACCTGGTCGGGCGCGTGGCCAGCGTCCTGGGCATCATCGCGTTCGTCTATCTGTTCACCCGCTTGATGACCCTCAACGACATCGGCCTGCTGCTGGACAACCGGCACTTCGGCTGGGGCACGTTCCTGCTGGCGGTGTCGCTGTCCGCCTCCTGGCAAATCGCCTTCGGCCCTTACGTCGCTGACTACTCGCGCTACCTGCCGAGCAATACCGCGTCCTGGAAAACCTTCACGGCGGTTGGCCTGGGCACCGTGCTCGGCGCCCAGGCGTCGATGGTGCTGGGGGTATTTGCCGCCGCGTTGGCCGGGGCGAATTTTCGTGGCCATGAAGTGGCGACCATCGTCGGCTTGGGCAGTACAGGGGTGATGGCTTCCTTGCTGTACCTGAGCGTGGTCTTCGGCAAGGTCACGGTGTCGACCCTCAACGCCTATGGCAGCTTCATGTGCGTGGCCACCATCATCAGTGGCTTTCGCAGCCGTCTGGAAATCAGCGCCGGCCAGCGCATGCTGTTTGTACTGCTGATTGTCGCGGCATCCACCACCCTCGCGCTGCTGGGGCAGTACTCGTTCCTCAACAGCTTCAAGTATTTCATCCTGTTCCTGCTGACATTCTTCACGCCCTGGAGCGCGATCAACCTGGTGGATTACTACTTCATCAACAAGGAGCGCTATGACATCCCGGCCTTGTCCGATCCGTCGGGGCGTTACGGCCGCTGGAACCTGCGCGGCATCGGCGTGTATGTGGTTGGCGTGCTGATCCAGCTGCCTTTCGTCGATACCCACTTCTATTCCGGGCCGATGGTTGCGCAGCTGGGTGGCGTGGATATTTCCTGGATCGTAGGGCTGGCAGTGCCGGGAATTCTCTATTACTGGCTGGCCAGGGACTCGGCTCGGGCGCTTTCGCCCGAGCAGCGTTCAAACGCCTGAACCGGTTCCCGCTTCAGCGTCCGGGGAGGTTCAAGCCGACGCGCAATTGCTCGTATTGCTCCTCGGGCATTTGAATCAGCAGGGGCGCCTGGCTTGGGTCGAGCCAACTGAACAGCCGAGAGATATCGGCTTGATCCATGGCAGTGCAGCCCTGCGTCGGCGAGGCAGGGCTGCGCCAGATGTGGAAGAAAATGCACGAACCCGCTGCCGGGGCCGCCGGTGTGTTGTGTTCAATGACGATGCCTTTTCGGTACAGCTCATCCATGCTGCGCATGTGTTCGGAGCTGGTCCAGTCTTTCGTTGTCGTCGCGCCGTCGACGAGCTGGTTGTAGCGTTGGGAGTGGCTGTCATCCACGCATTCAATGGTGGAGGTCAGCGCGACGTAAGGCAGCCGGGTTTCAGCCGTCGTGTCGTAGCCAAACGCGGTCCCCAGTTTGAATATCCCGGCCGGCGCTTTTCCATCGCCTTCCTGTTTGATGGGCCCGTCGCGCTGATCAACGGGGCCGAGGCCCTTGCCCCAGGCCAACCCGTTTTTGCCCAGCACCACATCAAACGCTGCCTGGTATTTGCGAAAGCGGTTGCCCTGTCGTTCATATCGCTGCGCGGTCGCGTGGGTGTCGGTCCATTTTTGGCTGGTGACCACAATCAGTTGATTGCTGGTCTTGAGAACGTCCCCCAGCGCAAGCGGCGTAATGGGGAAATCCATGACGTCTTTCAGCGTCGCATCGCCGCTGTAGGTGAAATGCCACCACTCGGCCGAGTAGCCGCTGAAGCCTTCTTTCTCCATGGCGCGGGTGAGTCGCTGGCGATTCGCCCTGGCCGCAGCGCTGATCTGCGTTGAGTCGGTGTGCGCGCGTTCATCGAAGCAGTCGAAACCGGTGCCCATGTCCACGGCGCCGTCGTGCCAGCGCTGGTCGTACGGTGCCGTGCAATCGACGGCAGTGGCGGTGGGCGTCCAGGTGTCGGCGGGCAGGGCGTCCGGGCCGGTCATGGTCAGATCGACGGTGCTGCCTCGGGAGTGATTGGACACCCGGGCCACATAGCCCAGGCGCCAGAAGTCCTGCTTGTCCACCCGTGGGTAGAACTCGGTCTTGCGCGGGTCGCCCGGCTCGGTGGCGAAGCGCCCCATGTCGGCGACCGCGCGGCTGGGTCGATAGCAGTCGAAAACCTTCAAGCCGTAGCCTTGCGCCTGCAAGGCCGCTTGCACCCGGGACAGGGCCTTGGCCGCATTCACCGACAGCAGACACTCGGGCGCCGCATAACCGTCGAGCGGGTGCCCGGTGAAGTTGTGGGCGCTGGCGTAGCGGATGTCCTGCGCGATGCCCGGATCGATCGTGCGCAAGTACACCATGTGTTCGGGCCTGGTTTTGACCGCCTCGTCGGCACCGACGATGCAGGGCAGGGTGAGGCTCAGTGACAGGAGCAATGTTCGAACGGCAAAGGGCATCGGGCCGGGCCTCCGGAATGCATGGCAAGTCAGCCCATCATGGCGTGAATCCCGCCGCACCTCCATGCAGTTGTTGATCGGCATGATAGGACGAACGCACCAGCGGCCCGGAGGCGACGTTCTTGAAGCCCATCCGCGCGCCTTCCTCGGCGAACCAGGCAAACACGTCCGGGTGGACGAAACGCTGCACCGGCAGGTGGCTGCGCGAGGGCTGCAGGTACTGGCCGAGGGTGAGCATGTCGATATCGTGTTCACGCATGCGCTGCATGACCTCGATGACTTCCGCGTCGGTTTCGCCCAGGCCCAGCATCAGCCCGGACTTGGTCGGGACGTGCGGCACCCGATACTTGAAGTTTTGCAGCAGGTCCAGCGACCACTCGAAATCCGAACCCGGCCGCGCGGCTTTGTACAGACGCGGAACGGTCTCCAGGTTGTGGTTGAAAACATCGGGCGGCTCGCTGGCGGTGATCGCCAGGGCCACGTCCATGCGCCCGCGATAATCCGGCACCAGGGTTTCCAGTTGTATGCCCGGCGACCGTTTGCGGATGTCCCGCAGGCAATCGACAAAGTGCTGGGCGCCACCGTCGCGCAGGTCATCGCGGTCCACCGAGGTGATCACCACGTACTTGAGGCGCAACTCGGCGATGGCCACGGCGAGGTTGGTCGGTTCATCGACGTCCAGCGGTTTCGGCCGACCGTGGCCCACGTCGCAGAACGGACAGCGGCGGGTGCAGATGTCACCCATGATCATGAAGGTCGCGGTGCCGCCGGAAAAACACTCGCCCAGGTTCGGGCACGAGGCTTCCTCACAGACACTGTGCAGCTTGTGTTTGCGCAGCAATTGCTTGATGCGTTCGACCTCGGGAGAGATCGGCATGCGTACGCGGATCCAGTCCGGTTTACGCGGGAATTCATCGGTAGGGATGATCTTCACCGGAATCCGCGCGACCTTTTCCGCGCCGCGTAACTTGGTACCGACTTCCACCTTGGCCGGGCTTTTGCCGGGCGATTCCACGGGTGTGTTCATATATTTTTCCAAGGTCTGTCAGACAAGAACCGGACCTGTAGGAGCGAGCCTGCTCGCGATGGTCGCTAACGATAACGCGGGCTTGCTGACGAAAACGCATCAGCTTTACGTCCATCGCGAGCAGGCTCGCTCCTACAGGGTTTTGTGTCGGGCGATCAGTCGCGATACACCGGGAAATCGCTGCACATCGCCGCCGCCTGCCGCGCCACCTGGGCCTCGACATCGGCATCGCCGAGGTGGTCGAGGATGTCGCAGATCCAGCCCGCCAGCTCGATGCTCTGGGCTTCCTTGAAACCACGGCTGGTGATGGCCGGGGTGCCAATGCGCAGGCCGGACGTCACGAACGGCGATTGCGGATCGTTGGGCACGGCGTTCTTGTTCACGGTGATGCCGGCGCGGCCGAGGGCGGCGCCGGCGTCTTTGCCGGTCAGGCCCTGGCGGATCAGGCTGACCAGGAACAGGTGGTTGTCGGTCCCGCCGGACACCACGTCGTAACCGCGCTCGATAAACACTTTCGCCATGGCCTGGGCGTTGCGGATCACTTGTGCCTGATAAGTTTTGAAGGCGGGCTCCAGCGCTTCCTTGAAACACACGGCCTTGGCGGCGATCACGTGCATCAACGGGCCGCCCTGACCGCCGGGGAACACGGCGGCGTTGAGTTTTTTCTCCAGTTCCGCGTTGGCCCTGGCCAGAATCAGCCCGCCACGGGGGCCGCGCAGGGTCTTGTGGGTGGTGGTCGTCACCACGTCTGCAAACGGGATCGGGTTCGGATACAGACCGGTGGCCACCAGCCCGGCGACGTGGGCCATGTCGACGAACAGGTAGGCACCCACCTTGTCGGCGATCTCACGGAAACGCGGGAAGTCCAGGGTCTTGGAGTAAGCCGAGAACCCGGCAATGATCATCTTCGGCTGGTGCTCGACGGCCAGACGCTCGACTTCGTCGTAATCGATCAGGCCGGTGGCGGTGTCGATGCCGTACTGCACGGCGTTGTACAGCTTGCCGGAAAAACTGACCTTGGCGCCGTGGGTCAGGTGCCCGCCGTGGGCCAGGCTCATGCCCAGCACGGTGTCGCCCGGTTGCAGCAAGGCCAGATAAACCGCCGCGTTGGCCTGGCTGCCGGAGTGTGGCTGGACGTTGGCGTAATCGGCGCCAAAGAGTTGTTTGGCGCGATCGATTGCCAGTTGTTCGACCACGTCCACGTGCTCGCAGCCGCCGTAGTAACGCTTGCCCGGATAACCTTCGGCGTACTTGTTGGTCAGGCCGCTGCCTTGCGCTTCCATCACCCGCTGGCTGGTGTAGTTTTCCGAGGCGATCAATTCAATGTGGTGTTCCTGCCGAGCGTCTTCGGCGTTCATCGCCGCCAGCAGTTCGTCGTCGTAGCCTTTGATCTGGTCGTGTTTGCTGAACATGGTGAAGTCCTCTGGTTGTTCTTGAATAGGGGGCACTGCTCTTCTGTAGGAGCGAGCCTGCTCGCGATGATCGTTAACGATGACACAGGGAACCAGATGCCCAGCGGCGCTCTGGAGTCCATCGCGAGCAGGCTCGCTCCTACAGGGTTATGTTTTGTGGTCAGGCGTACTCGGCAATCGACGGGCAGGCGCAGATCAGGTTGCGGTCGCCAAAGACGTTGTCGACTCGGCCTACGGGCGGCCAGTACTTGGCGTCGATCAAGGTGTCCAGTGGATAAACCGCCTGCTCCCGGCTATACGGATGCGACCACTCGCCCACCAGCTCCGCCGCAGTGTGCGGGGCGTTTTTCAGCGGGTTGTCGTCTTTGTCCAGGGTGCCGTTTTCCACCGCGCGGATTTCTTCGCGGATGCGGATCATGGCGTCGCAGAAGCGGTCCAGTTCTTCTTTGGATTCGCTTTCGGTTGGCTCGATCATCAGCGTGCCGGCCACCGGGAACGACATGGTCGGGGCGTGGAAGCCGAAGTCGATCAGGCGCTTGGCCACGTCGTCGACGCTGATGCCGCTGCTGTCTTTCAGCGGACGCAGGTCGAGGATGCACTCGTGGGCCACCAGGCCGTTGCTGCCGGTGTAGAGCACCGGGTAGTGCTCTTCGAGGCGACGGGAGATGTAGTTGGCGTTGAGGATCGCCAGCTGCGAGGCGCGCTTGAGGCCGGCGCCGCCCATCATGCGGATGTACATCCAGGTGATCGGCAGGATGCTCGCGCTGCCGAATGGCGCGGCGCACACCGCGCCTTGCTTGCGGTCCATCTGCGCGTGACCTGGCAGGAACGGCGCCAGGTGCGATTTCACGCCGATCGGGCCGACGCCCGGGCCGCCACCGCCGTGGGGAATGCAGAAGGTCTTGTGCAGGTTCAGGTGCGAGACGTCGCCGCCGAACTTGCCCGGTGCGCAGAGGCCGACCATGGCGTTCATGTTGGCGCCGTCGATGTACACCTGGCCGCCGTTGTCATGAATGATGCCGCAGATTTCGCGGATGCCTTCCTCGAACACGCCGTGGGTCGACGGGTAGGTGATCATCAGCGCGGCGAGGTGTTCGCGGTGCTCGATGGCCTTGGCGCGCAGGTCTTCGATGTCGACGTTGCCACGGGCATCGCAGGCGGTGACCACCACGCGCATGCCGGCCATGTTGGCGGTGGCCGGGTTGGTGCCGTGGGCCGACGACGGGATCAGGCAGATGTCGCGGCGGTCTTCGCCACGGCTCTGGTGGTAGGCACGAATGGCCAGCAGGCCAGCGTACTCGCCTTGGGAACCGGCGTTCGGCTGCAGGGAGATCGAGTCGTAACCGGTGGCGGCGCAGAGCATCGCTTCCAGTTCATCGGTCAGTTGCTGGTAGCCGGCGCTTTGCTCGGCTGGGGCGAACGGGTGAAGCGCGCCGAACTCGGCCCAGGTCACCGGGATCATTTCGCTGGCGGCGTTGAGTTTCATGGTGCACGAGCCCAGCGGGATCATGGTGCGATCGAGCGCCAGGTCTTTGTCCGCCAGTTTGCGCAGGTAGCGCATCAGCTCGGTTTCCGAGTGATAGCGGTTGAACACCGGGTGGCTGAGGATCGGCGACTGACGCACCAGCGCGGCCGGGATCGTCGCTTGAGTGGCGGCGGCGAGGGCGGCGAAGTCCGGCAGGGTTTTGCCGTTGGACAGCAAGGCCCACAGGGTTTCGACGTCGGCCTGGGTGCTGGTTTCGTCGAGGGACAGGCCCAGACGCTCGGCGTCGACCACGCGCAGGTTGATCTGCCGGGCGTGCGCCTGGTCGTGCAGTTTCGCGGTGTCGGCGCCGGTCTTGATCGTCAGCGTGTCGAAGAAGTGTTCCTGCTCAACGTTCAGGCCCAAAGCGCTCAAGCCCTTGGCCAGAATCGCGGTCAGGTGATGCACGCGGTTGGCGATCTGCGTCAGGCCTTTCGGGCCGTGGTAGACGGCGTACATGCTGGCGATGTTGGCCAGCAGCACCTGCGCGGTGCAGATGTTGGACGTGGCCTTCTCGCGACGGATGTGTTGCTCGCGGGTCTGCATCGCCAGACGCAAGGCCGGCTTGCCGAAACGGTCCACCGAGACACCGACCAGGCGGCCCGGCATGTCGCGCTTGAACGCATCCTTGGTGGAGAAGTACGCCGCGTGCGGGCCACCGAAGCCCAGCGGCACGCCGAAGCGTTGGGCGCTGCCGATGGCCACGTCGGCGCCGAATTCGCCCGGCGGGGTCAGCAGGGTCAGGGCCAGCAGGTCGGCGGCCACGGCCACCAGGGCATTGGCGGCGTGGAAACGCTCGGTCAATGCGCGGTAGTCGAACACATCACCGTTGCTCGCCGGGTACTGCAGCAGGGCGCCGAAGAACGGCGTCACGTCGCTCAGTTCGCGCTCGTCACCGACCACCACCTCGATGCCCAGCGGCTCGGCACGGGTGCGCAGCACGTCGAGGGTCTGCGGGTGGCAATGCACGGAGGCGAAGAACTGGTGGCTGCCCTTGTTCTTGCTCAGGCGCTTGCAGAAAGTCATGGCTTCGGCGGCGGCGGTGGCTTCGTCGAGCAGCGAGGCGTTGGCGATCGGCAGGCCGGTGAGGTCGCTGATCAGGGTCTGGAAGTTCAGCAGCGCTTCGAGGCGACCCTGGGAAATTTCCGGCTGGTACGGGGTGTAGGCGGTGTACCAGGCCGGGTTTTCCAGCAGGTTGCGCAGGATCGGCGACGGCGTGTGCGTGCCGTAGTAACCCTGGCCGATGTAGGTCTTGAACAGCTGGTTCTTGGCCGCGATGCCTTTGATCAGCGCCAGGGCGTCGGCTTCGCTCAGGCCGTCTTCCAGGCCGAGCACGCTGGTGCCCTTGATGCTGTCGGGAATCACGCTGGCGCTCAGGGCTTCGAGGGAATCGAAGCCGAGGCTGTTGAGCATCGCTTGCTCGTCACCGGCGCGCGGGCCGATATGGCGGGCGATGAATTCGTTACGGGTGTCGAGGAGGGTGGTCATACGGAATCCTCACGCGTCGGTCTGGTCTTGGATCAGGCGTTCGTAAGCGGCTTGATCGAGCAAGCGGGCGATCGCCGAAGCGTCAGCAGGCTGGAAGCGGAAGAACCAGCCTTCGCCCAGCGGATCTTCGTTGACCAGCTCAGGGTTGGCGTCGAGCGCCGAATTCACTTCCACCACCTCACCGTCCAGCGGCATGCCGATGCTGCTGGCGGCCTTCACCGACTCCAGCACCGACACTTCGGTGCCGGCGTCGAAGCCGCCCAGTTCGGGCACCTGTACAAACACCACATCCCCCAGCGCCTGTTGGGCAAAAGCGGTAATGCCAACGGTGACCGTGCCGTCAGCTTCGGTGCGCAGCCATTCGTGGTCGACGGTAAAACGCAATTCGCTCATGTCTACTCCTCATTGTTCTGGCTCATTCGCTGCAGGTGGCGAATGACGATGGGCAGGCTCGTTTGGGTGGCGAGCGTGGCTGAAGGAGTCATAGCAAGGGCGGTGCCAGAATTGATTAATTGTTATAAATCAATGGCTTGAGATGGTTTTTGGCAGTTTTGCGGAGGTCTCGCGTATTGAAATCAATACAGGCAGGCAAGGAACAGGGGGCGAAGTCCGGGCGAGACGGGTCGAGCTCGTTCTGTCTTGATTTCGATACGCCGTATCGATTTGTATACATTGTTGAATGGCACTCGAACCCTGTGGGCGCGGGCTTGTCGGGTCGCCGCATCGCAGCGATTGCGGTGTGTCAGGTAACGAAAATGGTGACTGACACGGCCTCATCGTGGGCAAGCCCGCTTCCCACAGGGATTTTCAGTGTTGCTGAAACCGGCGGTCAGGCCTTGTTGGGAATCCCGTACTTGCGCAAGCGAATGGCGATGGCGCTGTGGGAAGTCTGCAAGCGTGCTGCGAGCAATCGGCTGGACGGATAGCTGCGATACAGCTGCTCCAGCAGGTTCTTTTCAAAACCTTCGACAGCCTCTTCCAGGCTACCCACTTCGCCATCGTTCTGGCGTTCCACTGCCGTGCGCGCAATGTCGAGGTCGTCGAGGTCGACCAACGGGTTTTCGCAAATCGCCGCCGCGCGGAAGATCACGTTTTGCAGTTGCCGCACATTGCCCGGCCAGCGGTTGCCGAGCAGGGCGGGAAAGGTGCTGGGTGCCAGGCGGCAGACCGGTCGCTGGATCTGTGCGCACGCTTGCTGCATGAAGTGCTGGGCCATCAGCAGGATGTCATGGCCGCGCTCGCGCAGCGGCGGCACTTGCAGGTTGAGCACGTTGAGACGGTAAAACAGGTCTTCGCGAAAGTGACCTTCGCTGACCATTTTTTCCAGGTTGCGGTGGGTGGCGCTGAGGATCCGCACGTTGACCTTGACCTCGCGATCGCCGCCCACGCGACGGAAGCAACCATCGCTCAAAAAGCGCAACAACTTGGCCTGCAGGTACGGCGACATTTCCCCCACTTCGTCGAGGAACACCGTGCCCTGGTCGGCCAGTTCCAGCAGCCCGAGTTTGCCGCCCCGCTGGGCGCCGGTGAAGGCGCCGGGGGCGTAGCCGAACAGCTCGCTTTCGGCCAGGCTTTCCGGCAGTGCCGCGCAATTGAGCGCCAGGAAAGGCTTGTCGCATCGGCCGCTGATGGCGTGGCAGGCGCGGGCCACCAGTTCCTTGCCGGTGCCGGTTTCGCCCTGGATCAACAGCGGCGCATCCAGGGCCGCCACCCGCTGGGCCCGTGCCTTCAGTGCACGGATCGGCGGTGACTCGCCCAGCAGCGCATCGAAGCCTTCGGCGTGATCGTGATGCAGCGCCGAGAGGCGTTCGCCGATGCGGTTCGGTTGATAGAGGGTGAGCAGGGCGCCGGCATCGGTGATCGGCATGGCGTCGAGCAGCAAGGTGTGGCCGCCGAGGCTGACTTCGCGCATGGGCAGGCGGAAGCCCTGGGCGATCAGCGTCGGTTGCAAGTCGGGATCATCGAACAGCGCGACCAGCGCTTCACCGGCCGGCTCGCGGCCGCACAGGGCGATCAGCGCCGGGTTGGCCAGCAGCACATGACCACGTTCATCCACCGCCAGCACCGGGTCGGAACTGGCGGCGAGCAAGGCATCCAGTTGCAGGCGCCGGCGTTGCCCCGGAAGGATGTCGACCAAGGTCACCGCTTGCACGCCACGCACGCCGAAGAGGGCTTCGCGCAATTCCTCCAGGACCTCGGCGCCGAGGGTCGGGGCATCGATATAGACGTTCGGCGGCACCATCTCCACGGCGTCGAGGTTGAAGCTGCGTCCGCCCAGCAGGGCCAGGACTTCCTGGGTGATGCCGACGCGGTCGATGAAGGTGACGTGGATGCGCATAGGTGGCCTTGAGCGGTGATGAAGCGAAACGTTGCGTCGATGAGTATGGCGGGCGCTGTTTGAATTTGGCGAGCCGTCAATGCTTCTCGGGTGCAGGCGCTTTGCGGGAACAGGCCGCCAGGTCTTCGAGAAACGCCTGCAAAATCGGCGGTGGCGCCGTGCCTCGGCGAGTGATCACGTCGAACGGCGACATCAGCTGCAAGCTGCCGGGCGCCAGTTGGTGCATCTCGCCGGTCTTGATCCACTGCGCGGCGAAATGCGCTGGCAGAAAGCCCAGGTAGGCGCCGGAGATGATCAGAATCGCCAGGGCTTCGATGTTGTCCACGGTCGCCGCCGCCTTGCTGACGCCCAGGTGTTCCAGGTCGTATTGCTGCATGTAGCCGCGCACGACAATGCGGCTCGCGGCGATCTCTTCGAGCAATTCCTCACCTTCGGCCTGGTTGCCGAACAGCGGATGCCGCCGCCCGCAATACAGCCCCAGCGCTTCCTGGTACAGCGGCGAATGCAGCAACCCCGGCACGTGGATCGGGAAGTGCCCGATGGCCAGGTGCAGGCGCCCGTCGAGCACGCGTTCTTCCAGTTCGGCGGGGGTGCCGACGTACACGTTGAGGTGCACATCGTGCCCACGGGAGACGAAGCGCTGGGTGGTGCGCGGGATCGGCGAGTCGGGGTCGGTGATGGTGGTGTCGATGATCCCCAGGTTGAGCTTGCCGCTGATGTGCTGCTTGAGCACGTCGGCGTCCATGCAGAAATTTTCCACCGCCGAGAGCAGGCGCTGGGTGGCTTCGTGGATCGCCACGCCTTGCTCGGTCAGGCGAAAGCCGCTGCGCCCGCGCTGGCAGAGCTTGACCCCGAGCCGGGTTTCCAGATGGGTCATCTGTTCGCTGATGGTCGACTGGCCGGCGTTCAGCGCCGCCTGCGCGGCCGAGAAGCCGCCGCAGCGGACAATGGTGGCAAACACCCTGAGCAGTTTCAGGTCGACATCATGCAGTTGAATCACTTGGACCTCCCGCGTGTGGATGCATCGGTAATGCCGATATGAGTATCTGATGTTTAGCATTTTTTCCACGAAAAGCTGCGCCCATAGTCTTTCCAACGGCGGTCGCCTTGCAGTCCGCCAGGCCGAAAACAAGAAGTGGAGAGGCTAGACATGTCGAACAATGGTTATGAATCCGGTCGCCTGAACCTGCCATTCGTGGGTCATTGCACCTTTGGCAAATCCCCGGTGTGCACCGACTGGGATGCCCTGGATGCCGACGTCGCGGTGCTCGGCGTGCCCAATGACATGGGTACCCAGTGGCGCTCCGGCGCACGCTTCGGACCACGCGGGATTCGTGAAGCATCGACGCTGTTCTCCTTCGGTCATGCCGGCGCCTACGACCACGAAGACGACGTGATGTACCTGACCGCCGCCGACGTGCGCATGGTCGACGTGGGGGATGCCGACATCGTCCACACCGATATGGAAACCAGCAACAAGAACACCGAATACGCGGTACGCAAGATTCTCGATGCCGGTGTGATGCCGGTGGTGCTCGGTGGCGACCACTCGGTGCACGCCCCGGTGATCAAGGCCTTCGAAGGCCGTGGTCCGATCCACATCATCCACTTCGATGCGCACCTGGATTTCGTCGACGAGCGCCACGGCGTGCGCTACGGCCATGGCAACCCGCTGCGCCGCGCCTCGGAAATGAACCACATCGTCGGCATGACCCAGATGGGCATCCGCAATGTGTCCTCGTCCAACCGCGACGACTACGAAGCGGCCCACGAAGCCGGCTCGAAAATCCTTTCGGTACGCGATGTGCGCCGCCTGGGCGTCGAAGGCGTGCTGGCGCTGATCCCGCAGAACATCAACTACTACATCACCATCGACATCGACGGTTTCGACCCGTCCATCGCTCCTGGCACCGGCACCCCGAGCCACGGCGGCTTCCTCTACTACGAAGTGCTGGAAATCATCCAGGCCCTGGCCAAGCGCAGCCAAGGCAACATCGTCGGCATGGACCTGGTGGAAGTGGCGCCGGTGTACGACCCGACCGGCATGACCTCGATCCTCGCCGCGCAACTGCTGCTCAACAGCATCGGTTTCATCTTCCACGAGCGGGGCAAGGTGCGTGCGGCCCAGAGCGAAGCCACTCCAGCCTGATATCGAAACCACTAAACCCGGCAGGACCCGACTGCCGGGCAGAGAGAATAAAAATGGACACGATCGTCAAAAGTTACCTGCAAAAATTCGGCGTCTCCGAGGCCACCCAGACCTTCCTTGGCAAGGTCCAGAAAATGTTCATCGGCGGCGCCTGGGTCGAGGCCAGCGATGGCCAGACGTCCGAAGTCATCGAGCCATCCACCGAAGGCCTGATCACGCGCATTCCCATGGGCACCACCGCTGATCTGGACCGTGCCGTGCAAGCCGCCCGCGCCCAGTTCGACGGCGGCGCCTGGCGTCAGGCCAAACCGGCCGAACGCGAGCGGATGATGCAACGCCTGGCCGACCTGATCGAACAGAACGCCGCCGAACTGGCGGAAATCGAATCGATCGACATGGGCAAGTCGGTCGCCTTCGCCAAGGACGTCGATATCCAGGGCACCGTCGATACCCTGCGCTACTTCGCCGGTTGGGCCACCAAGCTGCACGGGCGTACCGTCGAGCCGTCACTGCCGGGCAATTACCTGGCCTACACCCGCAAGGAAGCGGTGGGCGTGGTCGGTGCCATCGTGCCGTGGAACTTCCCGCTGCAAACCATGGCCTGGAAACTGGGCGCGGCCCTGGCTACCGGTTGCACCGTGGTGGTGAAACCGGCCGAGTTGACTTCGCTGTCGGCCCTGCGCTTTGCCGAACTGGTGCAGGAAGCGGGTATCCCGGACGGGGTGATCAACATCGTCACCGGGCGCGGCAGCGTGGTCGGCGCGGCCATGGCCACCCACCCTGGCATCGACAAACTGACCTTCACCGGCTCGACCCCGGTCGGCCGCACCGTGGGCCGCGCCGCGCTGGACGACATGAAGCGCCTGACCCTGGAACTGGGTGGCAAATCACCGGTCATCGTGTTCGCCGACGCCGACATTCCGGCGGCGGCACAGGCGGTCGCCAACGGTGTGTTTTTCAACTCGGGACAGGTATGCGACGCCGGTACACGGGCCTATATTCACAGCAGTGTCTATGACCAATTCCTGCGCGAGCTGATCGCCTACACCCGCACCCTGAAGATCGCGCCGGGGATGGACCCGGACTGCTTCATCGGTCCGCTGGTCTCGGCCCTGCAAAAGCAGCGTGTGACCGAGTACATCGAAACCGGCAAGCAGGAGGGCGCCCAACTGGTCTACGGCGGCCAACCGGTCGAGGGCCCTGGCTTCTTCGTCGAGCCGACCATTTTCGCCCATTGCCGCAATGACATGCGCATCGTCCAGGAGGAGATCTTCGGTCCGGTGCTGGTCACCGCACCCTTCGACGATGTGGAGCAGGCACTGGCACTGGCCAATGACTCGCCCTATGGCCTGGCGGCGGCCCTGTATTCCAATGACCTGGGCAAGGTGCACAGCCTGATTCCCCGTCTGAAGGCCGGCTCGGTCTACGTCAACGCCCACGGCACCCTTGACCCGTCGATGCCGTTCGGCGGTTACAAGCAGTCCGGGTTCGGCAAGGACCTGGGCGCCGAGCAGCTCGACTACCTGCTCGAGACCAAGGCTGTGTGGATCACGCTGCCGGGCTGAAGCTGATCAGGCAAGACAAGGAACAATGCCAAAGTTGAAAGCAATTGCACATCGGAAATTCGGGAACGGCAAGGACGCGCCCCGGGAGTCGTTCACCCGATAAAACGCGGTTTTTTCGTCATGATCTTCCAACAATAAGAGTCCATCATGAACACTAACGCCAAGTCCGCCCCGAGCGTGTCGGTCCTCGATGACAAAATCGTCGTCGAAAGCCATTCGATCGATTTCATCCCCGAGCACGAGCGCACCGACAAACTGTCGAGCCAGGGCCCGTTCTGGTTTCTCGGCAACTTCACCTTCTTCACCATGACCATCGGCTTCGTCGGCCCAAGCGTCGGCCTGACCGCGCTCTGGACCACGCTGGCCGGTACGCTGGGCATCATGTTCGGCACACTGTTCATGGCCTTTCATGGCTCGCAAGGCCCGCACCTGGGCCTGCCACAGATGATCCAGTCCCGTGCGCAGTTCGGTTATCGCGGGGTGATTCTGGTGCTGTTGGCGACACTGTTCGTGTTCGCCGGCTTCAACATCGTCAACCTGGTGTTGATGATGCAAGGCCTGCACACACTATTCGGGTTCCACCCCTGGGCGATTGCGGTGGCGGTGACGATACCGGCCGCGTTGCTGGCGATCCTCGGCCATGACTGGATGCACCGCAGCTTCAAATGGGCGCTGTACCTGTCGTTGCCACTGTACGGTCTGGTGACGCTGGCGGTGCTGATGGGCTGGGTGCCGGATGCGGCGTTGCCGGCGCTCGGCGCCGGAGAAGTGGCCCCGGCACCACTGGGGTTCAACTGGACCGGTTTCATCGCGCAATTCGCCGCCGCGGCGAGCTACAACATCGCTTACGCCCCGTACGTGTCGGACTACTCGCGCTACCTGCCGAAGAACACCTCCAGCGGCAAGCTGATTGCGGTGGTTTTCCTGGGCGCTTCGTTGTCCGGTGCCTGGATGATTTCCGTGGGGGGCTGGCTGGCCGATCACCTGCACTCGACCGACGTGCTGGTGGCCCTCGGACAAGTCGGCAATACCGTGTCGCCGCTGATGGGCACGGCGGTCGTGGTGATCACCATCCTGGCGTTCCTGCCGGTGATCGCGATGAACATCTACAGCGCCAAGCTGACCACGCTGACCTGCGTCGACTCGATCAAGCACATCGAGCCGACCCGCAAGGCGCGGATCCTCGCCATCGCCTTTGTGATCCTGTTGCAACTGGGCGTGGCCCTGAGCATCCAGAGTTCCGGCAAGGGCCTGTCGGTGCTCGGCATCTACCTGGTGGTGATGCTGTACTTCCTGGTGCCCTGGACCTCGGTCAACCTCACCGACTACTTCTTCGTGCGCAAGGGCCGCTACGCCATCCCGCATTTCTTCATGCCCCACGGCAACATCTATGGCAGCTGGGGCCTGCGTGGCATCGCTGCGTACGCCATCGGCTTCATCTCGATGATTCCGTTCTTCTACATCTTCGACGGCGTCGAGCAGCGCGAAGTGTATGTCGGCCCACTCGCCAAGGCCCTGGGCAGCATCGACATCGCCTGGCTGGTCGGGCTGATCGTATCGGGGGTGGCCTACTACTGGCTGAGCCGCTCCATCGATCTCAAGCGCGAAGAGGCGGTCATCCAGCACATCGAGAAAACGTCCCCGCAATTCACCACCGGCGAAAAATTGACCAAATCGTCGAAGCCCGTGTTCAACGAATCGACGGTCCGGAGATAATCATGGCTACGCAAAAATACGACTACATCATCATCGGCGCAGGTTCGGCAGGTTGTGTGTTGGCCAACCGCCTGAGCGAAGACCCGGCCACCTCGGTGCTGGTCCTGGAATTCGGCGGCAGCGACCGCAGCGTGGTGATCCAGATGCCCAGTGCGTTCTCGATCCCGATGAACACCAAGAAGTACAACTGGCGCTACGAAACCGAGCCGGAAACCTACCTCAACGGTCGTCGCATCCACTGCCCACGGGGCAAGGTGCTGGGGGGGTCGTCGTCGATCAACGGCCTGGTGTACATCCGCGGTCATGCCTATGACTTCGACGAGTGGGAATCCCTCGGCGCCCAGGGTTGGGGCTATAAAAACTGCCTGCCGTACTTCAAGCGTGCCGAGAGCTACGAGTCGGGCGGTGACAGCTATCGCGGGCAAACCGGACCGCTGCACACCACCAACGGTAACCACATGAAAAACCCGCTGTACGGGGCCTGGGTCGAAGCCGGCGCCGAGGCGGGCTACATCAAGACCGATGACTGCAACGGCTACATGCAGGAAGGCTTCGGCGCGATGCACATGACCGTGAAAAACGGCGTGCGCTGTTCCACCGCCAACGCCTACCTGCGCCCGGCCATGGACCGTCCGAACCTGACGGTGATCACCCATGCGATGACCCGCCAGGTCATCCTTGAAGGCAAGCGCGCCGTGGGCATCAGCTATGACCACGGTGGCCAGACCCACCAGGTCTATTGCAATAAGGAAGTGCTGATCTCGTCCGGGCCGATCGGCTCGCCGCACCTGCTACAACGTTCGGGCATCGGCCCGGCCGAGGTCCTGCGCAAGGCCGGGATCGCCGTGCGCCATGACCTGCCGGGGGTAGGGGAGAACCTGCAGGATCACGCCGAGGTGTACATCCAGTTCGGCTGCAAGGAACCGGTGACGCTCAACAGCAAAATGGACCCGCTGAGCAAACTGATGATCGGTTTGCGCTGGCTGCTGTTCAAGGATGGCCTGGGGGCCACCAACCACTTCGAGGCCGGTGGTTTCATCCGCTCCGACAAGGGCTTGCGCTGGCCGGACATTCAGTTCCACTTTCTGCCGGCGGCCATGCGTTACGACGGCAACAAGCCGATCAAGGGCCATGGTTTCATGGTGCTGACCGGGCCGAACAAACCGAAGAGCCGCGGCTATGTTCGCGTGCGTTCCGCCGATCCTTACGAGCATCCGGAAATCCGCTTCAACTACCTGGAGCGCGAAGAGGACCGCGAAGGCTTCCGCCGCTGCATCCGCCTGACCCGCGAGATCATCGGCCAGCAAGCCATGGACCGCTTCCGCGATGGCGAAATCGCCCCCGGCGCGCACCTGACCAGCGATGAGGACCTTGATGCGTTCGTGCGTGACAACCTGGAGAGCACCTACCACCCTTGCGGTTCGTGCCGCATGGGCGAGGACGACATGGCCGTGGTGGATTCCGAGTTGCGCGTGCATGGCGTCGCCGGGCTGCGGGTGATCGACTCCTCGGTGTTCCCGACCGAACCGAATGGCAACCTCAACGCACCGACCATCATGCTCGCCGAACGGGCGTCGGACCTGGTGCGCGGACGCAAGATGCTGCCGGCGTCGGATGTGCCGGTGGGACTGGTCGAAAACTGGGAAAACAGCCAGCGGTCGACCCTGCCGGGGCGTAATGTGCGCGTGTAATAAAACCCTGTAGGAGCCAGCCTGCTGGCGATGGACCCGAGAGCGCCGCGTTTATCCAGGCCGCACGCGTTATCGTCGACAACCTTCGCCAGCAAGCCAGCTCCAGCAGGATTGAAGCATTCGCGCAGTTTCACGCCGCGTGCGGACAATTGTTTGCTAGGCTCCAGAGTCCTTGAGACCGCAAAGGAGCACCCTCATGGCTATTCAGGCCCTGCGCGCCGACGCTTCCCACATCGACAAGATCGCCCCGTTATTCGACGCCTATCGCTGCTTCTACGGTCAGTCATCGAACCTGCCGCAATCCCGTGACTTCATTGCCGAGCGCATCGCCCGCGACGAATCGGTGATCTTCTACGCCGAGGACGCCAGCGGCGAAGCCCTGGGTTTCGTGCAGATGTTCCCGACCTTTTCCTCCATCAACGCACACCGCACCTGGTTGCTCGGCGACCTGTTCAGCGCACCCGCCGCTCGCGGAAAAGGCGTTGCCACCCTATTGATGAACACCGCCCGCGACTTTGCGCGGTTGAGCGGCGCCAAGGGCATGACCCTGGAAACCGCTACCGACAACCACACCGCACAGCGCTTGTATGAGTCTTTGGGGTATGTACGAGATCCGGGTTACTACACCTACTGCCTGGACTTGAAGCAGGGCTGAGCCCGGCGCTTCAAGTCGCGGATGTCCCCTAACCGAACACCGGCCGGAAGAAACTGCGCTCATAGCTGAGGATGCAGCGGGTTTCTTCGGCGTACTTGAACGCGGCAATGCACGCCGGGTCGTTCATCGACTGTTGGCGATAGGTTTCATAGGCCGCCAGACTGGGGAAGGTGAACATCGCCAGGGCAATATTGCTGGCACCCTCGGACGGCAGGAAGTAGCCGTGATGCTGACCACCGAATTTCTCCACCAGTGGAATCCACAACTTGCCGTAGTGCTCGAACGCGTCGAGCTTGTAGGGGTCGAGTACGTATTTCAGGTAGCAGGTGACCATCAGTTTTCTTTCCTTGTAAAAGTGCGGGACGGGATGCAAAGGGCAACAGTCTGCCAAGGCCTGCGTCAGACTGCCATCAGCGATTTGCGGCCAGGAATGCGCCCTCATCTGCAGGGTGGCGTTTATGCCGGTTCCCGCAGGCACCCGCAACAAACCCTTCGATAAAAGCGTTGGACATGGTGAAATGGCCGCCCCTTTTCGCCGTGCGTCATCCCGGATCTGGAGCGGTACATGAACAAAGCTGCGGTGCTGACCTTCTTCTTGCTGCTTCAGGCAGGGTTGTCGGGTGCGCAAGCCCAAGCGGCCGGCGATGCCGAGGCCGGCGGGAAACTGTTCAAGCGTATGTGTGGCGGCTGCCACCAGATCGGAGAATCGGCGCGGGCGTTTTTTGGCCCGCAGCTCAACGGTATTGTCGGACGCGCGGCCGCAAGCACCACCGACTACCAGTACTCCGACGCCATGAAGTCATCGGGCGTGGTCTGGACCCGGGAAAAACTCGCTGCGTATATCGAAGATCCAAAGGCAGTGGTTTCCGGCACCCGGATGATTTTCTGGGGCATCAGCGACCCGGAAAAAATCGACGATCTGCTGGCGTATCTGGAGACCTTTCCGGCGCCGTGACCGGCCTGAGGAATTGCACCCCACTTGAACACCTGCTTGCATTCGACCTGACTACCGATAGCATCGGATTTGACCCGCACGCTTTGTAACCATGATCGGCAGGGAACGGCCGCAAGCGGGTATTCAGCCCATCAAAAAAGGACGACTGATGCATGTGCCGATTCACCATGGGGTGACTGAATGGGCTACCTTGTTGAGTCATTTACTCGTCGCTCAGGGAGAGCGCCATGACGGTAGAAATCAAGCTATCGGAAAACGTGACTGAAGAAGAGCGGTCAGGCATTTTGACCCCGTCGCTGGCCCATAATCTCGCCAACCCTGTGATCGCATCCCCCGCCAAACTCCTCTTCCTGCCCGGAGCCTCGGGTAACACCCGGTTTTGGCTTCCGGTTGCTGAGCGCCTGGTCCACCCGGCGCAGCGGGTCCATATCGGCTGGCCCGGCTTTGGAGACACTCCGCCCTTGCCTGGCGTAACCGGCATGGATGATCTGGTGGCTCGCGTGCTGGCCGAAATCGACCGGCCCACAGCGCTGGTGGCGCAGTCTATGGGCGGTATAGTCGCTGTGCGTGCAGCGCTTGAGCGCCCTGAACTGATCACGCACCTGACGCTGACCGTCACCTCTGGCGGGGTGGATATGTCTGCTCTGGGCGCGCATGACTGGCGCCCGGATTTTGCTGCCGCCAACCCGACACTGCCGAGTTGGTTTCTCGACGACCAGACCGACCTCACGCTCCGGTTGGCCGAGTTGCGCATGCCAGTCCTGCTCCTCTGGGGAGATTCTGATCCGATCAGCCCCGTTCGCGTCGGCCAGCGCCTTGCTCAACTGTTACCCCGCGCGGAACTACACGTCTTCCCTGGCGCCGATCACGATCTGGGTTTTACTCACGCAGCCGAAGTGGCAAGGTTGATAGAGGGACATCTGGTCTGATGGTGAGCGGAGCACTGGTTGCCATCGCTTTGGACTAATTGTCCGCCCCCGTGCGCTTCAAGACCTCCTCGGATAACGGACAGACAACCGGGGCATATCGCACCTGAGCTCGCCGGATACTCTGCGCAAACTGCATAGAGATGAAAAAAAGCGTCGTTAAACGTGTGCGAACCAAGATTGAGTCTGTGACAGGCGATTTTGCACCTCGCTAACCTGCTATGGGGCCGTGACAGTCAGAAATCGACTGGAAGCCTTCATTCGACACTACGCCTGCTCAACGTTTAAATGGGTGGGTTTATCTATCAGGCTGCATAAACAATGACCGGCACGTACCAAGGCAGCTGTCTCTGCCGCACAGTCAGATTCGAAATCAAATCAGACCCCAAAGCACTTACACATTGCCATTGCAGTCAGTGTCGCAAAGCTCACGGGGCTGCGTTTGCCAGCTATGGAAGCGTACCGCGCGCTGATTTGCACTTCATCCAGGGTGCAGAACTCATGACTGCTTACCGCTCGTCTGAATCAGTAATTCGTCAGTTTTGCAGCCGATGCGGTTCGTCGTTGTTCTGGTCGAAAAGCCGAGGTGAATACGCTGACTGGATATCCATCGCGCTGGGCACCCTGGACACGTCTATTACGTCCGACAAACAGCGACATATCGAAGTCGCGTCCAAGGCATCCTGGTATGAAATTCAGGATCAGTGGCCACAGGCTCAATGAATGCAATGTGCCGTTTTCGCTCCAAAGCAGACATTCCTCATGTAGCCGTAGAGTCCAGCAGGCGCACCAGAACCAGCCAGAAACGCAATGTCATCGAATCGCTAGGCGGAGCCAATAAGGGTATTTGCATGCACTGAGCACCGTCGCCTCATGCGAAAAGGTGAATATTTGCGAGGATAAATCCGACGACATAGAACAGGAGTGCCAGCGAGATGCCTTGCAAGGGGCGGGTGAACCAGTACAGTTTCGCCATCACAAGGTAGGCGCCAAGCACGATCAAACCTGTGAATCCGAGGAAATAAGAATGAAAGAGCAGCATCGGCTGCTCGAGTGCCAGATATCCAAAAATCGCTCCGAACAAAATTGCACCCAGGCTGTGGCTCGCGTTGAAGCCGATCCATGCTTTCCACACGCTTGTTTGGCGGCTGATGACGGGGGAGGTCGTTTTAAGTCGTGCTAGTAAGTCGGTGTCACGCGGATGGAGTTTGTCGCCAAAGTAGGTGTAGGCCAGATGCACCAGGCCTAACAACATGATGAGTCCTGCACTGATCGTTATGAGTATTTGCGCAAGCATGGCGGTTCCTACTAAATGTTCATCAGGCGTTCGGTTTCGATCCACGCGGAAATCGACGCGGGAAATTCAGGCGAGGCTGGATTGAGACCCATCGCATGGCGCACGTCCGCGCTGCTCACGAAACCTTCTCTGCCGACAATCGCGCCTTTGCTGTGGCCGTGCGCCATCATCCTGCCATCCTGCAGAAACTCGAACGCCATGTAGTTCCAACGCGCGTCCCAGCATTTCATCGAAAAGCGTAAGGTATAAACCGCGAACGGCTTCAGGGCGCGACGGTACGAAATGATGCTACCGCCCAGCATGGGGCGCCATCTCTTGCGTAGCGCGACCTCGGTGAATCCGGCGCGGGTGAAGTATTCGACCAGGGCCAGGTCAGTGATCGTCATGTAGCGACCGTTGTTCATGTGGCCGTTGATGTCGAGGTCATTTGGCCAGACGCGCATGGCCAGCTCGATGGTTTCACCCATCTGGATCGGCGATTTAAAACGGGCTCGTAGCCAGGTCCAGAACAGCCGAAAGTAAAGACTCATGCTGATTTCTCTTTCTTCGATTTTTTTGGCGCAGCTATCGGCCGCGGTTCGATGCGTCGCTGTTTTTCGTAGGCGGCGACTAGTCGGGCAATCCGTGGATCGGTACTGCCGGGGCCCGGAACCCAGTCAAGGTCGCGCAGGGTTAGCGCTTTGCCAGACCGATTGCGAGGTCGCATGGGCTCGATCACTTCGCCCGACTCGCGCTCGACGATCTGGATCGGAATCGAATCGGGAGTTTGTAGCCAGCGGTCGCCCCACTGTAGCAATGCGATTAGGACGGGCAGGAGATCGCGTCCCTTTTCGGTTAGATGGTAGGCCTTGCGAAGCGCATCGTCGCGGACCGACGCCTGCACCAGAATATCGGCGGCAATCATTGCATTCAGGCGCGTGGTCAGGACGTTGCGTGCGATGCCGAGGTGCAACGCAAACTCATCGAAACGGCGCGTGCCGAATACGACTTCGCGAATCAGGAGGAGCGTCCAGCGATCGCCCAGAACCTCTAGAGCGCGGGCGGCAGAACATAGGGACTCGTTGACTCTCTGGCGTGGCATAGGACTTCAAATGCAAGAAATGTAGTCTTGACTCTATGTTTTTTAGTTTCATTAAGCAACTATTTTAGTTTCTTAATAAAACTTAACCTGTGATTTTTCGCAATTCTTTCAAGGCCCCCATGCAGGTAGAGAATGGGAGTGCCAAAGCCGCGGGAAACCTGTTCGGCCCCGCATCCGTTAGGGATAGTCACGGTGGTGAATGGACCAAACGAGCGTTGAAACAATCAGTCGCATCAGTGCGAATGGCGGCTTTTGAACTCATGACCGAGCGTCCGCTTTTGGCCGCTTTTTGCCTGTCGCGAGAGGCAGAAAACGACCCAAAGCAGATGTGTCTAGCAAATCCGGAGCAATTCACTGATGTGGAAATCAAATCCGGTCATGGGCTTTTCTGGCTTTCAAACTGGCTATTCGCGGGCTCTTTACGTAGCGGCAAAGGTGCGGCTGCGATTATCAGTTTGAACCAGCCGGCACGGCTTAACATCCATGAACCGTATGCGTATTTAAAGGGCGTGCTCACGCGCCTGCCGACGCAGCGGGCGAGTGAAGTCGATCAGTTGTTGCCGCATAAGTGGCAACCGGTTTCATCACGCAAGGCGTGGTGTCGGACGCATAAACCTGGCCGATAGCTGTGACAAAGGAGGTGTTTTTCACTAAAAAGTACGTGGGCACCTCCGCCATTATCGCCGGGATTTCCATGCGTCAGAGAACTGCTTGCCCCAAACCTTTTAAAGCCCAAGTCGTCCAGGAATACGTACCGCCGGACGTCTCAATAAAAAGCGTAGCTTTGCGCCGCAGAATAAGCGCAAACCTGATTTGAAAATGGATACCTGCCTATCGTGACCGCCTGACGCCGACGTTGCCCGCTTGGTGCTACGGTGATGGCTTTTTAGCAACCAATTCGAGATAGCCATATGAAACCCAATCCGACAATCGATAACGTATTACGCGTCGCGTTGGTGACAGGATCCACTTCCGGTATCGGCGCAGCCATTGCACGTGTACTCAGCCATGCAGGCTATGCGGTGGTGCTCCATTCGCGAAATTCTGCGGATGCAGGACGTACTATGGCCGCCGAAATGAAGCAGGCTATTTACGTGCAAGCTGATCTTGCTTTCGAAGCTGACAGGGTCAGGCTTGTTAACGAGGCGATCGCCGCGTGGGGGCAGCTCGACGTATTGGTCAATAACGCCGGTATTAGCAGAGTCATTCCGCACTGCGATCTTGCCTCGGCCAACTCGACGGTGTGGCACGAACTTAACGAGGTTAATGTCGTGGCGCCGTTCCACCTGGTCGCATTGGCCGAGTCGGCATTACGCGATGCCGCCCGTGACCGTCGAGCAGGTTGCGTCGTAAACATCAGTTCGCATGCCGGTATCCGTCCTAAGGGTGCATCGATTCCCTATGCGGTAAGCAAAGCTGCGCTTAATCACATGACTCGCTTGCTCGCGGTATCGCTGGGGCCGGAAATACGCGTAAACGCTGTGGCGCCTGGCTTGGTCGACACGCCGCTGACCGCAGAGTGGACAGGTGCTCAAGAGTTGTGGCGAACTCGTGCACCTATGCGCAGGGCCGCTAGCCCAGACGACATCGCAAAAGCTGTTGTAATGCTGGTCGAGTCGGACTATTTAACCGGCGAGATACTCCTCTCCGACGGCGGGTTGAATCTGACCTAGGTTTAGCATGCTCCCGTGTAGCAGTGAGAAGACGAGTCACTCTGTTTCGCCGACTCGGCCAAAGGCCGGACACCATAGCTTTTCAGGGCGGGCTAGAGGACATCGACGGGCGGATACAAATTACCGAGTTGCTGCCGCATAGATGGGCGCCCGTTTAACCACGCAAGTTCTGTTGGGCGGACGTTTGCTGTCCAGGGCCTGGCCAGAAGGCTTTAGAAAATGCATACAGGGCTTGAAGCTTGAAGCTTGAAATTTGAAACAGGCTGCAGCTTCCGCATCTCTAGATGCTGACCGTTCAGTTGGAAGAGTTGTTCAACTGCTGAAGCTCAAGTTGTTTGGCAGCACTGGCTTCGAGGTTTGCACGCTCTTCATCCAGGTACCGATAAATACTTTGGAGGTTGGCGATTTTCAGTTTGATTTCTGCCATCTTCTTTTCAATTAGCTTGGCGCCGTCAGCACAATCGATCAGCTTGTTCCGCTGCGCATCCAGAATCTCGCCTATTTCCCCCAGGGAAAACCCCATGCTTTGCGCGCGCTGGATAAAGTCCAGATCCTGCAGGGTTTGCGCTGTGTAATCGCGATAGTTGTTAGTTCGCCGCTGCGGTGAGATCAGGCCGATTTGCTCGTAGTAACGTAGCGTATGGCGGCTGGCACCGCTGCGGGCCTCGAGTTCGCCGATTTTCATCAAAACACCGCTTGACCATAGAGTTGGGTCGATAGTTTACGCTTCGTTCCTCACCTTAAACAAGGAACAGGAAAATGAGCGTGGAGTGCTTTGTCACGGGGGGTACCGGTTTCATCGGTCAACATTTGGTGGCTTACCTGAGTGCAAAAGGTCACACCATTCAGGTGTTGATGCGTCGCCCGGAGCGACTAGCTGCACTGCGGGAGCAAGTCGACAAGTTGGGAGGCTGCGCAACCCGGGTATTTGCCGTAGCTGGCGATCTGGAACGGGACAACCTCGGGCTGAGTCCTGCTGACCGAGAAGTGCTAAGGCACGCCAGAGTTGTATTCCACCTAGGTGCCCACTTCGCATGGGGGCTTTCAGCGGAGCATTCTCGTGCGGTGAATGTGGAAGGGGCGAAGCGCGTGGCGCTGTTGGCGGCTGAGCAAAAAAGCCGGTTAGTGATGATCGGAGGCTACATGCTGAAAAATCATGAACATTTGCAACGCATCGGAATTGATCCTCGTTATCCGGAGCTGACGAATTGGCCTGCTGTCTACCGACGTGTCGGTGGTTACGAGGGGAGCAAGCTGGAGGCGTATTTTGCGACTCTGGAGGTCGTGTCCACCAAGGGCGGAGAGATTACCGTTGTCCACCCCGCGACGGTTTGTGGCCACAGCCGCACGGGGCATATCCTTGACGGTCAGCCGCTGGTGGAGCTGATACGCAACCTTGTGCAGGGAAAGCTGACAGCAGTGCCTGGTACCGCCGAGCACTGGCTGCCACTGGTTACCGTGGATTACCTGGTTGAACTGGTGGCGGTGTGTGCTTTTGATCCTGCCATGGTGGGCCAGGAACTGCTGGCGCTTGATGACCAAACGCCCAACTTGCGAGAACTCCTGGCACAGGCGGCACAACCTTTGGGCTTAAAGTCTCCCAAGCATTACATTTCACTTCGATTGCTGAAGTTGCTACTGAGTATTCCTCCCGTTGCGCGGTTTTTGAATTCAAAACCCGAAGCCTTGGACTTTATCCAGACCACTCGTTTTGATACAACGGCGGTCGAGCAATTTGCCAACAGGCATGGAATAGCCAAACCGGATATACGTCAGTCTTTGCAGCACACTGCAACGTTCGTCAATTCAAATTGCATAGCCAAGGGCCAGGCCCTCTGACTTCTCCCTTGGGGGCATCCTCAAACTTTGCGCCGTCGATGCAGGACGGCATTCTATCGAACGACAATTCAGCGACAGGGATCGTCAACAATGCAATCTACTTTCAGCAAAGGCGTCATGTTTGCACTCTGCGCTGCGGCACTGAACGCAACGATCGGTGTGCTCAGTAAAGTGCTCATGAGTAATGGTTTCACCGCCAGCAGTGTCGCTGTCATCAAGACCGTACTGGGTTGCGTGCTTCTCTCGATCTTACTGTTTTTCCTCAAGCGCCCGGCGGTGTCGACCAAATGGACTCAAGCGGCTCTCTGCGCGTTCCTTGGCATCTTCGTGCTGTTCCATTTCGAAACGTCCGCCTATCGACACTATGCGGCGGCAGGTGTGGTGGTGGTGCTGATGGCCAGCGCTTCAATATCCTCGATTATTCTGGGGCGTATTTTCCTCAAGGAGGCCATCACCGCGAACGCTACCGTTGGCGCCGCACTGGCTATTGCCGGGATCTCGGTGATCTTCGGCGGCGACCTTCAGCAGGGTTTTACCCTGCAAGGCGCTGCGCTCGCCTGCGTGGCCGGCTGCGGCTATGGGGCCTTTTCGGTTGCCATGAAGCGTATGGGTGTGTCGGGGGGGCTGCACTTCACCCGACAATTATTGTTCTTTGGCAGCCTGTACCTGCTGATGCCGGCTGTAGCCGATGGTTTTGCTATGGGCGAGCTGTCGCCGCTGGCGATCGCCGCGCTGCTGGCGCTGGCCACGCTGCCGACAATCCTGGGCTTCTTCTGCACCACCAAGGCCATCGAGTATCTCAAGCCATCCCAAGTGCAAGCGCTGGAACTGACCGAGCCACTGTTCACCGCGCTGCTGGCGTTTGTGGCGCTCAATGAAGTACCGCGTGAAAGCCTTTACGCGGGAGCGGCACTGATCATCGTCGGCCTGTGTTTCTCCAATGAACTAATCCGCTTGGGCAACAAGGTATCCGTCCCTTCGACCAAGTGAGCTATTTTCGGATCTTGATGACTTTAGCAATCAGTGGCTTTTAAGTATTTTGAGCGACTGACCGCTATTGGCCGATTTCTGCCTGTCACCACAGGCAGAAATCGGCCAGAAGCAGACGCCCAGATATCTCAACGAATCAGGCGTTATCCGCCTGCAATGCAAACGCGGTTGCGCCCACGGTGCTTGGCCTCATAGAGCGCAGCGTCGGCGCGCTGGAACCAGAGCTGCGAGTCGGTCTCGCCGGCATGGGCAGCGAGACCCAGGCTGAGGGTGTGCGGAATGATCTGGCCTTCGAATTCGGTCGGCGTCGCCTCGAAGGCTTCACGCAGGTGATTGGTGATGCGTTCAGCGCCTTCGCGATCAATACGCTCAAGGACCAGGACGAACTCCTCTCCACCGAAACGGCCGACGATATCAGTCTGGCGCGAGTTGGCGCGTAAAATCTTGGCAAAGCTACGCAGTACAGCATCGCCGGCAGCATGGCCATAGGTGTCGTTGACCGTCTTGAAGAAGTCGATATCAACAATCCCGAGCCACAGTGTATCCGGTGTAGCAGGCTGTTTTATCAGCTCGTCCAGACGACGCTCGACGCATTTGCGGTTATTCAGCCCGGTAAGGCCATCTGTATTTGCCGAATGCTCAGCAGCGAGACGTTCCTGCTGCTGGGTACGTATCCACAGGGCGAGAGAGATGGCGAAGCATAGGACTTCGATCAGCGCGGCACTCTGAGTCATCGTCATCGGTGCGATCATGTTGATTTCCGGAAGCCCGCCCTTGATACCGTACCAGGCCCAGGTGACGCTGAGCGCACTGAGACCGAAGGTCGCCCAGCCAATCAGCAGCCAAATTGCATGCGGTGTACCACGCCTCCAACTGACAAAAGCAAAGTACGCATTGATAATCGCGGTGGCGTTGAAGAAGCGGTACATGAGGAAAAGTGTATCGAGAGGCAATGCGCGCAACGCACACAAGATCGCAACCACGGCATTCGCCAACGCAAAGCCCAGGGCCACGCGGTCGAGTATCGGAGCAACGGAGTTCAGGCGCAGTGCCTTGCGGGAAAACAGGAAGGAAAAACACAGCGCGCCGCTGACCAGCAGGCCGAGGCCTTCGTTCGTCCAGAAACTTGTATCCGGTGCAAGATGCTGCGCGAGCAGGCCGCGCAAGTTGAACCACGCGAAGCCAGTACACGTGACGAAGGCGGCATAGGTGATAAAGGTCGGCTGACGCAGCACGATACCGAACAGTAGCCAGATGGCACCCAGCGTGATGTATACGCCCAAGTGTGTTGTGTAGATGGCGGTATAGGCCTGCAGGGCCGCCATGAACGCAGCAGGCTGGTACAGGCGCAAGGTCAATCGCATATCGTCGCCAGACACCGAGCGCAGCCGCACGAAAACCTGCTGTGTTTCGCCAGGGGCGATGCTGTGCATGATCGCAGGTAGGGGCGAAGGCAGAGCGCGGCTGGAAAATGGCAGGCGATCGCCGACTTCCTGCTGCCATGGGGTCGGGGCTGTCACGAAAACCGTCATGGAATCAATCCATGACGTGTCATCAACAAGCACCCAAGGCTGTGCATCCGCGCCTGGATTGTGCAGCGTTAGCCGCAGCCAGAACCCGTCGCGGGTGATGCCCTGATAAAGATCAGCTTGTGTCAGCGGCTTCCACGCGGAGGGATCGAGTTGCTTCAGCGACTCGTAATTGTGTGGATCGCGCTGAAATTCGGCATGACCAACCAGCGACAGGCCATCGAGATTTGCATCAACGGCAATAGGCTCCAGCGCATATACATGTGAATGCGCCAGCAGCGCCAGAACAACCAGCAAAAACCGAAACACCGCCAAAGCTCCATGCCCTCTCATACATTCCCTGCTATTGCTCTTGGTGCAAGTTGGTTTAAGTAACAATATCCCTATGAATAGGCCGCGCTACTCTAAAGCCTCCGAGCAAAAATGAGGAGTCTCGTCGCCAGCAACCAACGGCTGCATTTGGCCGCTTTCTGCCTGTCGCGGTGCCGCTGACCGACTCTGCATGAACACCATGTGCACCCGGACAACACCCGGCCACAGCCAGCAAACTGCGGGCCGGAGCGGGATCAGGGAGGAGCGTCACATGAACATAGGTGAATTCGCCCGGTTGTCGGGGTGCACTCCCAAAGCCATTCGTTTGTATGAGCAACTGGGCCTCCTGAGCCCTCAGCGCCTTGGCAGTTAAGGGACAGAGTCAAACGCTGGCGTCATGTCAATCGAAGGTGACAGCACAGGAGCAGGCACTTCAAAGGTCATCGGTTTTGTGAAATCACACCACCCATGTATTGATTTAAATCGCGAAAATCCTTAACGCTCCATGAGTGCGGCGATAGCTTTACTCCATTCTCACGCAAGGTTCTTGGAATTAAATCGCCATTTGGGCGAAGTATTATCGAAGATACAATCACGCCCGGATAATCATGTAATCGTTTTTTGAAAGCGGAGGTTGTTAGATCAGGTGTAGGCGGATTGCTTTTATTAGCCAGCGGTCCTGTTGCTTTGAGATCCATTCCGTGGCACATGCTGCATCGCTGTAGATAGAGATTTTTGCCATTAGCATTATCCGCGAAGGATGGCGATGTTTGAGTCAGCGATAACATTCCTAGCGCAGCGATGAACAATCTTTTCATTTTTTTATCTTCCTTGATGGGATCCGCGTCGATTGGACGAGATTTGGGGCGCGGGAAAGATATCAGCCATCGCGTCGCCACACACCGTCATTTCTGATGCCCATTAAACCAACACGTTTTCCCGGCGCATCCCGGTGACCATTCTTGGCCAATTTCTGCCTGTTACGACCTGCTGAAACCGACCGGAGGCAGAGGGTCGTTTGATCCGAATCAAGCTGAATTGCCCAGGACACGCCGATAGTCCAACTATGCTGATCGGAGCATTGCATTGAGTTGATTCTGTGTTCACTTTCGCTGTACGCGCTGTGCTACCGGGTCGGGCACCTCCTGCAGCTTGCTGGCGTTTTTCTCCCTCCTCAGGCATGGCGAAAACAGGGTGAAAATTATGGTGGCGCTGACTAAGAAACCTTCGACAGCCAAGCCGAGCGACACCGATGTCGGCATGCTTTGCGAACTTCGATCACGGGCCGAGCGAGTTGCAGAAGGTCAATCGCTGCGTGAGCGTGTGCCGCGAAGCAGTCATGCCACCTGGCTGCAACCCGCCAACCGCCGCGACCCCGTCGCGATACTCGAACAATCGAGCAAGGGCCGCTTGCCAGAGCTCCTGCCCATTCGCTATGGCCGTATGCTGCACAGTCCGTTTACCTTTATGAGGGGCTCGGCGGCACTCATGGCCCACGACCTCGCGACCACGCCCAGCACCGGCATCCGGGTCCAGGCCTGTGGCGACTGTCATCTGCTGAACTTCGGTTTGTTCGCCACCCCCGAGCGTAACCTGGTCATTGACATCAACGACTTCGACGAAACCTTGCCCGGGCCCTGGGAGTGGGATTGCAAACGTCTGGCGGTCAGCTTTGTCTTGGCTGCACGCGATATTCACCTGTCCGCCGCCGAGGCCAGGGACTGCGTTCTGGAATGCGTTTGTGCCTATCGGCAACGCCTGCGCGAATACTCCCGAATGAGTCCTATGGAGGTCTGGTACGCGCGTCAGGAGGTGGACAGCATCACCGCCATGGCTCAAAAAGGACCCATCAGAAAGAATCGCGAGGAGATCGCCGAAAAGGCCCATGCACATTTAGCAGAGCATCTGTTTCCGAAAATTGTCTGCGAGGAAAGCGGTCACTATCGCTTCATTGAACATCGGCCGACCCTTTTCCATGTCGCTGAAGCAGAATTCGAAGCGCACGTTCATGATCGGCTTTCCGACTACCGACAATCGCTGCCCGATGAGCGTCGGGTGCTGTTGGATCGTTACCGCCTGGAAGACTTCGCCATGAAGGTGGTAGGCATTGGCAGCGTCGGAACCCGGTGCTATGTCGTGTTGCTCGTCGACAAGGACGGACATCCGCTGTTGCTGCAATTCAAGCAAGCCTGCCGCTCCGTCCTGGAACCCTATTGTGGCAAGAGCCAATATCAACGGCAGGGCCAGAGAATCGTCGTCGGCCAGCGGCTGATGCAGTCCGCCAGCGACATCTTCCTGGGGTGGGTGCGCGGTCGGCAGCAGCATGATTTTTTCGTCCGCCAGTTGCGCGACATGAAGTACACCGCTCCGGTGGAAAAATTCTCGGCTGTGCAGCTTAAACGCTATGCGCAGGTGTGCGGATGGACACTGGCCAGGGCACATGCCAAGTCCGGAGACGCAGCGAGCATCAGCGGTTATCTGGGTGGGAGCGATACCTTTGACCTGGCTCTGGCGGCGTTTGCCCAATCCTATGCGGATGAGATTGAGCGCGATCATGCGGCCCTGGTGGAAGCTGTACGCGCCGGGCGGATACAAGCGCAGATCAACGAGTAGCCCGCTTGGGTCAATGAAACCCGCTTGCTGGAGAGAAAGCGGGCAGTAGATGCGCTGCCTGGGACGTTGCCCTGCACGCTGAGAGCGCATCAGGACTTGTGATCGTTGTCAGCTTTCAAGTGAGCTATCTGATAAATATGATTAACAACCGCGAAGAAGAAGCCCGTGGATAAGCCGCACATGAGTATGCCGATCAAGCCCTCGGTCGGCCCGAACAACCGCCACGGTTTCGCGAGCGTCACGTCTCCGTAACCAATCGTCGCGTAAGTCACCCCGGAGAAGTAGAGGGCCGTTTCAATATCGGGCAGACATTTTTGCCACAGATAGAACATCCCCCAGATCGAGATCTCTAGCGTATGGAGCAGAATCAGGTAGGAGGCCACCCATACCAGTCTGCCAATGATGGCCCAGAGGTGATGTAGATGCAGCGTTTCCAACCGAGCCAGAGCCTTCAGTAACAAAGCCAGGCCGATTGCATGCACCATCACTGTAATGGCCGCCAGCCCCCATGCGAAGACGATAATTGAAGGCATCGGTGTTCCTCATGGAGGCTGTGACAGGGATCGATTGCCGCCTCGCAGAGGCTCTGGCGATAAGCATCCAATCGGCGGGTCAACGCAAAGGACCTTGACCCGTTGTTGGGCTGACGCACTTGAGCATAGTGCACTGAGAATTCCGGCAGTTTCCTCGGTGACCCATGCACCTGACAGCGCCGTCAAGCCCATGCAATGACACACAGCCGACCCTTTTGCATTTGCGCTCACTGACGCAACTGCGCGCAATGATCCTGTTCCGGTTGCGCCGCCGTGTACCACACGTAATCAGCGTTCTCGGCGCTCACGGTCTTGCCCGCTTCGGCCAACACCAACACCACGTTGCCCTGGGCGGCGCCGAGGTCTTTGAGGTGCAACGGCACCCCCAGGTCCTTGCGCACATGGAACGCCCCGGCCAGCAACAGGGCAGGGGTTGGCGCGGCCAGCAGGCGTTCGGCCATGCGCCGGTCGCGCTGCTGTTGCACAGCGAGCATGGCCGGCAGCAGCGCTTCAGGTAGCAACCCGCAATGGGACCCTCGGATGTCGTCCAGCAGCGTGGCTTGAACCTGTGGTGTGGTGGAGGCTTCGCCACTCAGCATCGGGCGCTGTTGGTAGATTTGCAGGATCTGCGACCGGTCGAGGTTGGCCGCCAGCAGCGGGTAGGGTTGACGCAGCGCGTAGTTGACCACTGCCCCGTAAACACCCCAATCCCAATTGGCTTGCCAGGCCAGCGCCTGATAAGGATCGGCCGGCGGCTGACCGGCACGGCTGGCGGCCTGCGCCGCATCGACCCTGGCTTGTTGGTCGGGGTTGAGCATTTCCATCAGCAGACTGCCCTGGGGACGTTGCGCCGCCAGTTCGCGCAGCAGCCAGAGTTGCAGCGCGTGGTGATCGGGGTTGTCGTGTTGTTCACCCACCAGCACCCGGGGCGCGCCAGCCAAGTGCTCGACCAGTTCCTGCGGGGTCAGGGCGCGACCGGTGGCCAGTTCACGGATCACCCCGAAATCGGTGTGATCCCGGCCTTGCGGAGCAATCGGTGCCGGTGGCGCTGCTGCTTGATGGGATTGGCAGGCAGCCAGCAGGCTGAAGAGGCAGAGCAACAGAATGCGCATCGGTTTTCCTTATCAGGGCCCTTGATTCACCACCTGAGGATGGGTGATCAGCGCGCGATAATCAAAGGATGGCCACGTTCCGGGTGGCGATGAATCAGTACCTGCAAGCCATAGACCGCTTCCAGCGCTTCGGCAGTCAGGACTTCGTCCGGGGTGCCGTAGGCGTGGGGGCGACCTTCCTGCAACAGCAGCAGGTGATCGCAATAACGCGCGGCAAGATTGAGGTCGTGCAGGATCACCAGCACCGCCGCGCCGCGCCCGGCGAAATCGCGCACCGCTTGCAGGGTGGTGTGTTGGTGCAGCGGGTCGAGCATTGACGTCGGTTCATCGAGCAACAGGGTCTGCCCCTCGGCGCCCGGCCACAATTGCGCGAGCACCCGCGCCAGGTGCACGCGCTGGCGCTCACCCCCGGACAGGGCCAGATAACTGCGTCCGGCCAGGTGCAAGGCGTCGGCGGCGCTGAGCGCCTCGGCGACGATTTGTGCATCGCGCACCCGGCCACTGGCATGGGGTAAACGGCCCATGGCTACGACTTCATTGACCGAAAAGGCGAAGTTCAGGCTCGAACTCTGGGGCAACACCGCCAGGCGTCTGGCCCGCTCCTGACCTGGCCAGTCGCTCAGCTTTTGCCCGTCAAGGCTGACCGTGCCCTCGCTGGCCGCGAGCTCATCGCACAAGGCCGCGAGCAGGGTGCTTTTGCCGGCGCCGTTCGGTCCCAGGACGCCGAGGACCTGGCCCGGATGCAACTGAACATCGATGCCCGCCAACACGGTGCGACTGCCGCGCCGTACTGCCAGGTTGTTTGCGCGCAACATCAGGAACGCCCTCGCACCAGCAAGTACAGGAAGAAGGGCGCACCGATGAGTGCCGTGACGATGCCGATCGGCAATTCGGCCGGCGCCAACAGCAAACGGGCGACCAGATCCGCCAGCAGCAACAGGCTGGCACCGGCGAGCAATGACGCCGGCAACAACACCCGATGATCTGGACCGACCAGCAGGCGCATCAGGTGCGGAACCACCAGGCCGATAAAGCCGATCAACCCCGCGGCGGCCACGGCGGCACCGACACCCAGCGCCGTGCACAACACCAGTTCCAGTTTGACCCGCTCAACGTTGAAGCCCAGGTGACGCGCTTCCGATTCGCCCAGCAGCATCGCATTGAGTGCCGCTGCGCGACGGGGCAACCACAACGCCACGCCCACGGCCACGATCAGCAACGGCCACAAGCGTGAATAACTGGCACCGTTGAGGCTGCCCAGGTTCCAGAAGGTCAGGGTGCGCAGCGTGGCGTCATCCGCCAGGTAGGTGAACAGCCCGACCCCGGCGCCGGCCATCGCCGTCATGGCCACGCCTGCCAACAGCATGGTCGCGACGTCGGTCTGGCCATTGCGGCGCCCGAAGCGATACACCACCGCCGTGACGATCAGGCCACCGACGAACGCACTGACCGACAGCAGATAAGGTTCGATGGCTGGCGGCAGTCCACCGATCAGGCTGCCGCCGACAATGGCGAGGGCCGCGCCCAGCGCCGCACCGCCGGACACGCCGACCAGTCCCGGATCAGCCAGCGGGTTGCGAAACAGCCCCTGCATGGCCACGCCGGACAATGCCAGCACCGAACCGACCGCGATGCCGAGCAAACTGCGCGGCAGACGGATTTGACCGAGAATCAGCTGCGCCTGCTGGGTATCGGCGCCGTCCAGGGGCAGCCCGAGCAGCCTAAAACCCGCCAGCCAGGTTTCGCCCAGCGGCAGGCTGACGGGCCCGAGGGCCAAGGACAGCCAGAACACCAACAGCAGCAACAGGGCCAGGCCTGTCAGCAACGGACGCGGCCGGATAATCGCCGTCATCGCCGGGCCCCGGCAGTCCGGGCCAGGCACGCATCGGCGCAGAGCAGAAGGGGTTTCACAGGCATCTGGGACTTCCTTGGTCGATCAAAGATGTAGACGGTGGCGGCAAGGTCAGGCACCACCGGTGACTGATGGCTGAAAAGATCAGACTTTACTGGCGGCCAGGTAAGCACCCAAACGCCGTCCCATTTCCTCGCCCAGGGTCTGCAAGCCACTGAGCGGACGAACCATGACCTCGAACTCGACGATTTTTCCCTGTTCGTTGAAGCGGATCAGGTCGATGCCTTTGAGCTGTTTCTCGCCGACCCTGGCGCTGAATTCCAGCACCACATTCAAGCCGTCGGCGGTGGCCAATTCGCGGTGGTAGGCAAAGTCCTGAAAGACGTTGAACACCGTGTTGAGAATCATCGAGACCACCGGTGCGCCCGGGTATGGCGTATGGGCCATCGGCGAGCGGAAGATCGCGTTCGGGTCGAGTAACCCGGGCAGGGCACTCAAGTCGCCGCTGCGGATCATCGCGTGCCACTGGTCCAGGGACGCGGCGGCGTCGGCTTGCAGTTTCAGTTCAGACATTTTCAACTCCTGTTTTTTGTTGTTGTTCAAACCTTGCCTGATGCGGTTTCTCGACGGCGCCGGGTAATGGCCTCGACGGCATCGTCCGCCCACACACTGTAGATCGCCGGGCCGGGATGAAAACCATCCCGTGCCATCGAACCGGCCACGGGCGCCAGGCGGGTGGTCAGCATCGTACAGTGATCGTTGCCAGTCGCCAGCCCGGCGAGCCGTGTATTGAAGCGCGCCGCCCGATTGCCCAGGTACCAGCGCAGCGGCTGCGGCAATGCGGGAAACAGGTGCATGGGTGGAAGCGGGGACATGACGATCTGCGTCGCCGCGAATTTATCGCGCAGCACATCGATCAACTGCTGTTGCAAGGTGATCCACTGATCGACCGACAACGTGCTGGTGACATCGTTGACGCCAATGGACAGCAGCACCACATCGAAGGGGTGCGGCGGGTGCTGTTCGAGCAGATCCAGCAGCGCCCGCGAGTCCAGGCCGGAGCGCGCCCAGAGCTTCCAGAGCACCCGATGATCCTTGGCCAGACGGCTGACCACTTGACCGCTCAGGGCTTCAGTCTGAGTCGATGCGCCGACACCGGCAGCGGCGCTATCACCCAGAATCAGCACACGAAGGTCTTTGCCGGAGCCCGCCACACCTTCGCGCTCGCCCTCGGCTTCCGGAAGCTTTGGCGTGACCCGACGGGTGTGCGCACCCTGCATGAGCAACAAGGGGCCGAGCAGGATGTTGGCCAGCGTTTCAATCTTGCTCATACCGAGGCTCCTGAGAGAAGAGCCATAGATTCGCTTAAAAATCGCCCACGAAAAAGCCCGGCTGATCAGGCCGGGCTTTTTGCGGGTATGGCGGTGAGGCGATGTGTTCAGGCGACGGTGTTGCCTTGCAGACGGTCGGAACCATCGGCGGCGACGGTGTTGCCTTGCAGACGATCAGAGCCATCAGCGGCGACGGTGTTGCCTTGCAGACGATCAGAGCCATCAGCGGCGACAGTGTTGCCTTGCAGACGATCAGAGCCATCAGCGGCGACGGTGTTGCCTTGCAGGCGATCAGAGCCATCAGCGGCGACGGTGTTGCCTTGCAGACGGTCGGAGCCATCGGCGGCGACGGTGTTGCCTTGCAGGCGGTCCGAACCATCGGCGGCGACGCGGTTTTCGATCAGGCGGTCCGAGCCACCTTCAGCCACACGGCTTTCAATCAGACGATCCGAGCCACCTTCAGCGACAACAGGCTGAACAGAGGTCGCGGCAAAAGCGTTAACGGCGAAGATCGAAAAAGCGATGCTGAGGATGGTTTGGCGTTTCATGATCGTGTGCTCCAGGGGTGTTGTTTGTTGGGTATGGAGCCCATGTTACGCCGCGGATTTTTTAAGAGAACTTCATTGAGTCAATGGTGACTATCGACGCAGTCAATGAATGGACCAAGGCACTTTGTGCAGGCACCGGCTTGCTGGCGATGGCCATCTCAAGGGCACCATCGCCCTCCCGCTGGATACCGCTGGCTTCATTGCTCAGCGATACAAAGCTCCCCGGTGGCGCGTATCAGCGCCTGGCCATGCAGCGCATCCTTGATCAGGCCGGAACGCTGGGCGGCCAACCAGGCCGGGCAGTCCGGGTCCACGCGATAAGGCGCGAAATCGGCGTATTGCTGCAGCAGTCGGTTTTGCAATTCGTCCAGTTGTGGCCTGATTTTATTGAGGTCCGGCCGCGGCACATCAGGCGCCTTGCTCGCCGCTTGCCACTGCGCCAGCAAGCCATACTGCACCAATTTGTTGGCTTCGATCTGGGCGGCGATCAACTCGGCCGCGTCCTCCGGGTCCACTTTGTGTTCGATCGCCTGCCGGCGGGCATTGGCGATGACCAGCGTCTCCCGGGCGGTATCCTGGATCGGCTTGCCACTGTCCCATTTGGTCAGTGCCACCTGATCAGCAAGATTCAAGCGCTCGTTGATCGTGGCCAGCAGCGGTTGCAACGCATCAGGTGCCGGGGTGGGAGCCGCGGCCTGGGTGCCACTGGCGAGAACGCCAAGCAGGGCTCCCGTCAGCAGCTGTGAAAGGCGTGAAAAGTGGAGCATAAGCAAACCTCATCGGGAGCGGAGTTCATACAGAGGTCTTGTGTAGCACAGGCGCGCCGAACGGACGAGTGGTCGCGACGCAATCAAGCGGACTGAGGCTCGGCCAGCCGCCGCTCAATCTGCGCCAGCTCCCAGGTGCTGAGCAGACTCACCGGGTCGGTGCCGTAACGCTGCCAACCGGCGAGCGTACGACCGTCCGCGCTGAGGCAATGCAGGCAGTGGCTCAGCTGATGCGCCTCGACCTCCAGCGTCAGGCGCCAACCCTCGATGTCTACCAGCACCTGGCCGGCCACGGCTTGTTCGTCCAGGCGCGTTAACGTACGAATGCCTTGGGCGACGTCACGCAATTGCTGATAAACCTCGCGGGCGGTCAAGGGGGGCACAAGTGTCTCCGACAGATACAGGGCAGGGGGAATGGGGTGGCACAGGATAATCGATCAAGCACAAAACGGGTGCCCATGAAAAAGCCCGGCTGATCAGGCCGGGCTTTTTGCGGGTATGGCGGTGAGGCGATGTGTTCAGGCGACAGTGTTGCCTTGCAGACGGTCGGAACCATCAGCGGCGACGGTGTTGCCTTGCAGACGATCAGAGCCATCAGCGGCGACAGTGTTGCCTTGCAGACGGTCGGAGCCATCAGCGGCGACGGTGTTGCCTTGCAGACGGTCGGAGCCATCAGCGGCGACGGTGTTGCCTTGCAGACGGTCGGAGCCATCAGCGGCGACGGTGTTGCCTTGCAGGCGGTCGGAACCATCGGCAGCGACGGTGTTGCCTTGTAGGCGGTCGGAACCATCAGCGGCGACGGTGTTGCCTTGCAGGCGATCCGAACCATCGGCGGCGACGCGGTTTTCGATCAGTCGGTCAGAGCCACCTTCAGCCACACGGCTTTCAATCAGACGATCCGAGCCACCTTCAGCGACAACAGGCTGAACAGAGGTCGCGGCAAAAGCGTTAACGGCGAAGATCGAAAAAGCGATGCTGAGGATGGTTTGGCGTTTCATGATCGTGTGCTCCAGGGGTGTTGTTTGTTGGGTATGGAGCCCATGTTACGCCGCGGATTTTTTAAGAGAACTTCATTGAGTCAATGGTGACTATCGACGCAGTCAATGACTGTACGGCGGCGCTTTAGGCAGGCGCCGGTTCGTTTTATCAAGCGCCCCCGGGTACACACACACACACACACACACACACATCACCGTGCAATCGCCAACCACGAGAGCCGTCAACAACCTGCCGCGCATGACACCTGAATCAATCCGGCTGCTCGTCATCCGCAGGCACCAACTTCCAACTGTCATCCGGATCAAACAGCTTCATCGACTGCGCCAGCTTTTCACCTTCCGGTCCCAGGTCTTTCTCGAACACCTGACCTTCATGGCTGATCATGAAACTCATCACGCCGCTCTCGCCGTACTTCGCCGGCCAGGCGATCAGTGCAAAGCCCCGGCTCATCTTGTCGCCGATCAGGTAGCTATAGGCACCGCCGGGCGCCGAAGGACCCTGGCCATCGAGGATGCGGAAGCGGTAACCATGCCAGTCCTGGCCGGCAATGGTCTTGCCGAACGAAGGGCCCAGCGGGCTGATCTGACCACTGTTGTCGTCCGCCCAATAGAGCCCGTCGTGCTGGCCCGGGGTGCTGAAGATTTTCTGCGCATATTCAAGGGCGCCGTCACCGTCACGGTCCACCGACGCGTAGTCCATCTGGGCGTCGTGATAAGCCAGCGCCGATTGCACCGCGGCGAGTTCGTTGCGGCCAATTTGGCGGGCGCGGATCTCGGCGTTGCCAGCCTTGATGTCGAAGCGCCAACCTTGCGCGCTTTTGACCAAGGGAATAGGCAGTGTCCAGTGATCAGGCCCCACCGACAGAATCGCCTTGCCGTCGCTGGTTTTTTCAATGCTGTGTTGCTTGCGGTATTGCTTCAAAAACGCATCCACGTCTTTGCGCTCCGCGCCTGCGCGCGGGATGTAGGTGCGCCATTCGTTGCCCAGTAACTCGCTCAGGCGTTTCTGGTCGGCATGTTTTGTGCCCAGTGCTTCGACGAATGCCTGGGCGGCCTTTTCCGGGGTTGGAAATGCCTGCTGCGCCATGACCAGGCATGACCAGGCCAAACCGGTCGTGATCGCCAGGGCATGACCCAGCAGGCCCTTGAGAGCCGGAAATCGAGGATGATTATTCAACGGCGGCCCCCACTTTGACGCGCGGGTGGAGTGGACGGCCGACTGATCTGTTGACCGGCTGAACGCGAAGCGCTGGGACGCTGAACGGATGCCTCGCTGGCCCGGCCACGACTGGCTTGCAGGTTGGCCTGGGACGGCGAGCGCGCGCCGGCGAAGGCATTGTCGCGGGCACTGCCCTGGCTGGCGGTCTTCGCGGCCGTCCGGTTTTGCGTGGTCTGGCGTGCCTGTGCATTGCCCTGTGTGCGTTGATTGACCTGCGCCGTCTCTTTCCTGGACGTCTGATTCTCCCGAGTATTCCTGGTCGTGCCCTGGCTTCTGTCAGCTGCTTGCGGTCTATCGGTGGCCCTGGACCTGTCGGCTGCCTTGGGCCGGTCTGCCCCGGCTTGCAACCGATTGCCCGAGTCTCGCGCCTGGGCTTCGCGGGCCCGATCCCGGGCTTCGAGGTTGCTGGTGGCCGGTCGTTCGATGCCGTGTTTGTCCATCGAACTACGGGCCCTGTCACGCGCCTGGGCACGCTGGGCATTGTCCCCCCGATAGGCCTCACGTTGATTGGCACCGTCCAGTTGACGGCCGTACTGTTCGCGGCTCCTGGTGTCTCGATAGGGCACGCCATTGCGATGCACGGGGTTGTGCTGCCAGCTGTTATTGGTGATTCGGTTGTTGCCATTGATGTTGTTGTAGCGATTGACGTTGATGTCGACGTCGTTATTGCCCCAGTCGCATTGCCCCCACAACGCGCCGATGATCGCCACACCGGTCCCGAACGCCAGCCCGGCGATCAGCGCCTGACCGGGGTAATAGGCCGGTGGCGGTGGATAGTAGGCTGGCGGCGACGCTGGATAAGGCCAGGTGCCGTAGGTGGTGGTCGGGTTATAGGTGGGGACGTACACCACCTGCGGATCAGCGGGCTGAATGATGATGGTGGAGCTGCTGCTGCTGGCAGGGGGCGGAGCGGACGCTGTGGTCGTGGGGGCCGCTGCCGGGGCGGGTGCCGCCACGTTCTGGATGGTCACGTTCTGATACTGGTTGCTCTGCAGGTTGCCGGCGGCTTGTGCCTGATGACGCAAGCGTTGCACCCCCTCCATGACATCGTCTGGTTGTGCCAGGAAGGCATCACCCAAGCGCTGAACCCACACCGGGTCCTGTCCCAGCGTCGCCAGGACCTGGGGGAAGGCGACCAGCGCCTGCACACTGGGGTCCCACGGCTGGTTTGCCACTTGCTTGACCGCGTCATCGCCCTTGGCGTCCGGACTGGCTTTCGACCAGGTGACCGCTTCGGCGACTTCCCCAGGGTAAGTAGTAGCCATCAACACCTGTGCCAGCAATGGGTCCGGGTAAAGCGCGATGGGCGCCAGCATCTGATCCAGTTGCTCCTGGGTAAACACGGCATCTTTCGCGGGCACCGGGACCGGCGTGGCTGGGGCAGGGTTGGCGGTGGGGGTGGCGGTCTCCGCGGTCTGCGCAATGCAGGGCGCGCCGCTCAAAAACAGCAGCGCTGACAACGCATAAAGAATTGGAAGGCGCATCGCAGCTCCCTGTGATCTGGCAATTGGAAAGGAGTGGATCAATGCCAGGGAGGTGACAGCTGACTTTGCAAGCCACAGACCTCGATGCCGTTCAGTAATAGTAGCAAACAAAAAATATCTGCCACTGAGATCGGCGGCGCAGCGAGGGAGGGACTGACTGGGGGGTAAGCAGGTGGGCGCCAGATGGGGCAGTCGACCGACTACCCCCGAAAATCCAAGAAGGTTTTGCACGCGAAAAAATGGCGCCTCAGCCGTCCGTTCTCACCTTGGGAATGTACGCGGCACTGCCGGATTCATGGGCGTGAAACAGGCGGGCTCCGTTGTTGGGCCTGGTGGTGATCAACTGATGATCGGCAGTCAGATAACCCAGGGGCAACCGATTGATGTCTTCGTACTGTTCGAAAATGATCGTCCGTTCGGGATTCCAGCGCTCGCCACTTTTCTTCTCCAACCACGCCATGAGCGCCGGGCTGCCACCGGTTTTTGGGAGGTCCGAGTCCGGCAGTACGTAGTAGAACGGTGAGCCGTGGTTTTGCAGGTACATGGGCAACTTGTTGTCGACGTCTACCAGCACCAGGCGCCATTCGTTCCACGGCGCCGTTTTGCTGGCTTCGGCACGCACATCCTTGGTGAACTGCATGACACCGCCGTCTCCGCCGTTGGTCCAGGGGTAGACGACGCCCAGAATCAACCATAAAAAAACAGCCGCGCCGGCAATGCCCTTGGTCCAGCCGGGGCCGCTGACTTTACCGGCAGCCTCGCGTTCGGCCATGCGCCGGGTGACCCACCAGGCCGCCAGCAATTGGGCAAACGGCACCAGCGGCAATACGTAATAACTGCGCCGGCTGCCACTGGCGGTGAAGAACAGGAACAGCAACCCCAGGCCGCCGATCAGCCAGCGAACGTTGGGCTCGGTGTGCTTCCAGCTGCGCACGGCCACCCACAGGCCGAGTATCCAGCAGGGAGCCCAGGGCAGGGTGTAGACCGGCAGATAAAGCAGATAGGTGTAGATCGGGCCAAATTGGTCGAAAGGATGAAAGAACCGGACCACGTTTTCCCGAAAGACCAGATCCAGCCCGCTCTGTTCATAAGTTGGCGTGCCATAGCGGTGCGACAGCAGGAACGGCAACATGTAGAACGCGCCCGCTACCAGTAGCGCCAGGCACAGACGTGGATTGAGATGGTTTTTCCAGCGCCCTTCGCCCAGCAGGTGCGGCAGCAGTATCAGGCCGGGAAGAATGAACCCGATCAAACCCTTGAACAGCGAGGTCAGCGCCAGTATCAGAAAAAATACGAGATAGCGGCTCAGGCGCGTGTCGTTGGGACCGCGCCAATACCACCAGACCGCACCCAGGACACCGCAAACCGTGAGGATGTCCGCCGTGGCGACCCGAGCCCAGAACACGAAAAAAAACGTCGTTGCCAGAAACCAGCCAGCGATCAGGCCCGTGCCTTTGCGATACAACTGTTCGCCGATCAGGTAGACCAGCCAGACACTCAGCCACGCCGACAAGACCGAGGGCAGGCGTAGGGACCAGTGCCCGAGGCCACCCATCAAGTGGGCCGTGGCCGTGATCAACCAATAGGAGGGCAGTGGCTTGTCGTAATAGGGCATGCCCTTGAGATAAGGGTCGAAATAATCGCCAGTTTGCAACATTTGCAGGGCGATGTTGGCCCAGCGGGTTTCCGGGCCCCAAAGCTCTCTGGCGCCCAGCCCGAAAAGCAACAAGAGCGCGGACACGCCCAGCAAAAGTGACAGCGCCCCCTGATCACTTTTCAGAAAGCTGACTAACGATTTTTTCATGAATGGTTCGCACGTTGCGCTCACCGTGACGTCGGCGAAGCGGCTGAATCGTCAAGGCTATCGGTTGAAATGTGATGAAATTGTCAGTAGATCGCGAACAAATCATTGGCTGCGATTCAAGTCCAGTTAACACATGCATTAATGCTGGGCTGTGAATAACGGCATGAACAATTGTTCATGTAAGGACATTAGAGGGGTGAATTGCCGTGAACACGAAAAAGCCCGGCTGATCAGGCCGGGCTTTTTGCGGGTATGGCGGTGAGGCGATGTGTTCAGGCGACGGTGTTGCCTTGCAGACGGTCGGAGCCATCAGCGGCGACGGTGTTGCCTTGCAGACGGTCGGAACCATCAGCGGCGACGGTGTTGCCTTGCAGGCGATCAGAGCCATCAGCGGCGACGGTGTTGCCTTGCAGACGGTCAGAACCATCGGCGGCGACGGTGTTGCCTTGCAGGCGGTCGGAACCATCAGCGGCGACGGTGTTGCCTTGCAGACGATCCGAACCATCGGCGGCGACGGTGTTGCCTTGCAGGCGGTCCGAACCATCGGCTGCGACGCGGTTTTCGATCAGGCGGTCCGAGCCACCTTCAGCCACACGGCTTTCAATCAGACGATCCGAGCCACCTTCAGCGACAACAGGCTGAACGGAGGTCGCGGCAAAAGCGTTAACGGCGAAGATCGAAAAAGCGATGCTGAGGATGGTTTGGCGTTTCATGATCGTGTGCTCCAGGGGTGTTGTTTGTTGGGTATGGAGCCCATGTTACGCCGCGGTTTTTTTATGAGAACTTCATTGAGGTGATTGTGAACATCGACGGGATTGATAGGGCGAGCAGAACACCGTTGGTGAGCATGATGAAGAGGCGACGCCTATGCGGCGGCACATTGATTACATTGGGTATCAACTGTAATTCGCGATCATGCCGTTATCAGTAAAGCCAATCAGAAATAGAGTCCGCCTGACGATGATGTCTTCCGCGCAGTTAAGGTGCCTCCCATGATTCAAAGCATGATCAAAACGGCGGGTCTGGCCGCCCTGCTTGTCGCAAGCGCGGCAATGCCCCTGGCCCAGGCACAACCCTTGCCACTCGATAAAGTCGGTGCCTTGCATAATGAAGACGTGGAATGGCGCAACTTTCCGGCTTTTCCGAGAGAAGTGAAACTCGCTGTTATCGCCGGCGACCCCAGTAAACCTGCACCGTATGTAGTGCGAGTCAAAGTGCCCAACGGCATCAAGTTAATGCCCCATACCCATCCGGAAGATCGTATCTACACCGTCATGTCCGGTGTGTTCTACATCGGCTTCGGCACTGTTTTTGATCCAGACAAACTGGTGGCGTATGGTCCGGGGAGTGTGGTGATACTCCCGGCCAATACGCCGCACTTTCATTGGGCGAAATCAGGGGAGTACATCTCGCAAGTCTACGGAACGGGGCCGCTGGGGCTAAAGTATGTGGATGACCATGACGATCCGCGCAACGCGTCGAAGTGACAACGCCGCGTCCAGGTCAATACCCCTGTAGGAGCGAGCCTGCTCGCGAAAAACCCAACGTCGCCGCAGGTGCCCGATTGCCAACGAAGCGGGCGCCATCAAGCAGCCCGCGTTTTCACACAACCTGGTGCACCACGGAGACACGCCCGGTGCGCCAGGCTGGATATCCGACAATCCGGGATTACGTAGTGGGCAATTGCGCCGACCAGTGTTTCATCTCTTCGGCAATGAAGTGGTTAACCAAGTCGCTATACAACTTTTCGATTGCATCCGGGCTCAGGCCTTCGGCCTCTGCCCATTCACGGCGGGTCGCGAGCATGGCATTGAATCGCTCCCGGGCACGCACCGAGGCCGCAGAGGTCTTGAATTTCGAAGCCGCAAGCACGTACTTGAAACGCTTGCCCAACAGCTTGATAACGGCCCGGTCGAGGGCATCGATCTCGCGTCTGATGTCCTCCATTCCGGCACATTCTGAGGGTTGCAATTGATTGGAAACGTCCATGTGAGTCACTCCCTTTGCTGAAATAAATCGTTAAACGGCTGATGTGTCATTCAGGGTCTGACTTTCCCGAGAGTCTCAAGCCGGTTACCTACCGATAAGCTCTCTTGCAGTGTCTGCCAATTGGCCACCCACCCGCGCTTTTAGCGTTTCTACGAAGCGGGTTATCTTCGCATCGACAAACTGGCGGGACGTGTAAACGGCATAAACATTGCGCTCGTAGGTATGGTACTCCGGCAAAACGCGCACGAGTTGTCCCGAGCGCAGATCGTCGATGGCCGAGAATCCGGCCAATAAGCCAATCCCCGCTCCGGATCGAACAGCGACTGCCATTGCATCCATATCATTTACGCTAAAGCTCGGCCCGGTGGGTACGAAAGTGGCGGTGCCGGATTTGCTTCTCAGTTGCCATTCATCCCGTGCGTAATCAACGGTTCCCAGCAACAGGCACTGATGATCGTTGAGGTCTTCAGGCTTCGCCGGCGGTGCATGTTGTGCCAGGTAGGCAGGGGACGCGACCAGCACGCAATGACTGACCCCAATCTTTTGACTGACGTACGCTGAATCCGGCAGCGTTCTGGCAATCAGAATTGAAACATCCAGTTGGTCTTCCAGCAGGTTCGGCATCCGTTGGGATAGCAGCAAATCGACCGTGACTGCCGGAAACTCCTTGCGGTACTCAAGGACGGCGCTGGTCACCAGATGACGCGCAAGGCCGGGCACGCTATGAACCCGTAGCGTGCCCTTGGGTTCCAGGATCGAATCACTTGCTTCGGCTTCAGCGTTTTCGAGGTCGGCCAGGATTGCCGTACAGCGTTCGTAAAATCGTCGACCTGCGTCAGTCACGGAAAGACGGCGAGTGGACCTTTGCAGCAGGCGGGCATCGAGCATTGTTTCGAGCGCAGAAACGGCACGGGACACATTGCCGACGGTCGAGTCCAGATGGTTGGCCACTGCAGTGAAAGTGCCCATCTCAACGACTTTTACGAACACAGACATATTTGAAAATTTGTCCATCCCTACCGTCCTTTTCTACCGGTTTAACGCTCAAATTACAGAGAAAATCCACTGAGGCTGTTCAGTGCTCGTGAGCGCAACGCCACCACCCACCGACCCCGCATCATGGACGTTGACTGTTGAGGACACAACTCAACGACGGCGCATGATCTTCCCTCTGCACACAACATTGATTCCCTCGTGGCTATCTAAATCAAACCTGTCGCCCTCCATAGACTTGATTGCACGGACCGCCTGAACCGGCTCTGTCGCAAACCACCGAAGCGAGGGTTTACACAGCGCGCTTCGGCCCGATTCCTGACAATCAAGTGAAGGCCACATCGATGAACACACCATACGACGCGCTCTATCTTTTCATTGGGGGTGAGTGGATCAGCGCTGAAGGGCGCGACACCGCAGCCGTCATAAACCCAGCCACAGCAAGTGAAATCGGACGTGTGCCGCTGGCCACTTCAGCCGACCTTGACCACGCCCTTGAAGTCGCCCGGCTCAGCTTCCAGACGTGGCGTCAGATGGTGCCAGACCAGCGCGCAAAAATTCTCAAACGTGCCGCTGATCTTATCCTGGAGCGAGCGCCACACATCGCATCCCAGATGACGCTGGAGGAGGGCAAACCCCTTGGCGAAAGCATCGACGAGGTCACGCGTGCAGCGGAGTATTTTGAATGGTTCGCCGAAAGCGCCCGCCGCATCGATGGCCGCGTCGTGCCGGCCAACCGCCCGGGCGTGTTGCAACTGGTGAAGCGCCAGCCAATCGGCCCGGTCGCAGCCTTCACGCCCTGGAATTTTCCGGCCATTACTCCGGCTCGCAAGTTGTCAGCTGCTTTGGCGGCAGGTTGCAGCGTCATTCTCAAACCCGGTGAAGAGAGCCCTTCCACGGCGCTGGCCCTTGCTCGCGCCCTTGATGATGCGGGCTTGCCCAAAGGCGTTTTGCAAGTCGTTTTCGGTGTACCCGATCAAGTCTCCAGCCACCTGATTGCCTCGCCGATCATTCGCAAGGTGACCTTCACCGGTTCCGTACCGATTGGGCGACTGCTGTCGACCAGGGCAGCCGCAGGCGTCAAGCCAATCACTTTGGAACTGGGCGGCCACGGCCCTGTGCTGGTGTTTGAAGACGCCGACATTGAAAAGGCGGCAGTAGAAGGCGTGGCGAATCGGTTCCGGGGGACAGGGCAAGTCTGTATCTCGTCAACACGCTTCCTGATCCAGCGTGGTGCTTATCAGGCGTTCACTGATCACTTTGTTGCAGCAACCAACGCCCTGAGAATCGGCAACGGCCTGCATCCCGATACTCAGGTCGGGCCACTCGCCAACCCAAGGCAATTGTCAAAGATGGAAGAACTGGTGGCTGACGCCGTCGAGAAAGGCGCGCGGGTGCTTGCCGGTGGCGAATGCCTGCCAGGACAAGGCTTTTTCTTCCAGCCCACCGTTTTGGCTGATGTGCCCATGGACGCTCGGGTCATGCATGAAGAACCCTTCGGCCCGATCGCGATTTTGATGCCCTTCGATACGTTGGCCGACGGCCTGGAAGAGGCCAACCGCCTTCCCTACGGGTTGTCTGCGTACGCCTTTACCGCTAACGCTCGAACCGCCATTGACGTCGCAGATGGCCTCGAGGCCGGAATGATCGGGATCAATCAATACCGAATTGTTGCTACTGAGCTTCCCTTCGGCGGCATGAAGGAGAGCGGTCATGGCTCAGAGGGCGGCATTGAAGGCATCGAACACTATCTGACCAACAAATTCATCAGCCAGATTTAAGGACGCCCGAAATGTCGAACATCAATTTCAGCAGCCCTCGTGAAGCCGCCAGAGCGTTCACCCCAAAGCTGGCGCAGTTCGTCGACGCTACGCTCTATCCGCAAATCTGGAGTGATCCGGCACTGTCTCCACGTGACCGCAGCCTGATAACGGTGGCTGCATTGATTGCCGGTGGTCACTCCGAAGAGCTGCCTGCGCACCTGCGGCGCGCGGTCAGCAATGGGGTCACCCATGACGAAATATCCGCAGCGATCACCCACCTGGCGTTCTATGCAGGTTTCCCGGCCGCCATCACCGCGTCCGCCATTGCCAATGCCACATTCACTCAATCGCAGGCGAAGCAACCATGAAAGCCATCACCATTGAAGAATTCGGCCACCCCGACGTACTGAAGTTGAGCGATGTTCCCGACCCGCTAGTACGCCCTGCCGACTTGCTGGTGCGGGTCTATGCGGCCGGTGTCAATCGCGCGGATCTGACGCATCGCACCGGTGGCTACGGGCGTCCTGATTTCGGAGATTCGCCCATCATCGGGCTTGAGATCGCAGGCGAGGTCATTGAAAAAGGCAATACCGTCGTTGGTTTCGAAGTGGGGGATCGGGTGATGGGCGTGGTGGGTGGCGGGGCGTATGCCGAGTTGGCACGCATTGACTACCGCATGGCCATGCCAATTCCTGCTCAACTGGATTACGTGCACGCGGCGGCGATTCCCGAGGTGTTTGTCACCGCTCATGAGGCGCTGATGCATCTGGCTCGACTCAAGCCAGGTGACTCGGTCTTGATTCATGCCGCCGCGGGTGGTGTTGGCTCCGCTGCGGTGCAGCTCGCTTACGCCACAGGTGCGACGGTTTATGCGACAACCGATGGCAGCAAGTTATCCCGCGTCGAGCATTTGGGTGCCGATGTCGCCATCGACTACAAGAACAGTGATTTCGCCGAAGTCATCGCCAGCAAAACCGATGGCCGGGGTGTCGATGTCATCATCGATTTCGTCGGCGAACCTTACTTCGCCCGCAACCTGGCTTCACTCGCTAACGGCGGGCGGCTGATCCAGGTTGGCATCCTTGGCGGTGGCGGGAAGGTCGCCCTGGAGCTGGAGCATATTCTCTACCGTCACCTGCAAATCATCGGCACGGTCATGAAATCCCGTACCCAGCCGGAGAAGCACGACATGATCAAGCGATTCCGCGAGCATTGGCTTGAACGGTTCGAAGGGGGAGGAAGCCTGGAGCCGGTAGTCGACAGCACTTTCCCCCTGTCACGCGCCGCAGATGCCCATCACAGGATGGAGTCGTCCGAAAACGTCGGGAAGATCATTCTCACGATGCAGCCTGCGGACTTGCTCTAAGTCCGGTCTTCTGCGAGAAGTGCCTGCCAAAGGTGCCGATACTCAAGTCTCAGGCCGTCTGCCGGCGTATAGCGAGAATCGCAGCGCCAAACCCGATGAATGTGACCCCCACCACCCGGCTAACCCATCGGGACAACTCGGGGCGAACCAGCAGGCCCTTGGCGCGTGAGGCCAGCGCGGCATACAGGCTCAACGACGACACTGAAAGCGCCATGAAAATCGCGGTCAGGATCATGAATTGTGGGAACAGGGCTGCGCCTTGATCGATGAACTGCGGGAATAACGCCGTGAAAAACAGCGTCGCCTTGGGGTTGGAGAGGGCGGTAAAAAACGCCGACCTGTACAGTTTTAGCCGTGTGGGCCTGCGGCTCAGGCCCTCATGAATGCCATCAGCCAGCAGCGGCGTCTTATTGAGCAACTGCCTCACCCCCAGGTAGAACAGATACCCGGCGCCAACAATCTTTACCATGTTGAACAACCCTTCGGAGCTGGCAAGCAGCGCCCCCAACCCTAGCATTGCAGCCCCCGACAGGCAGAACAGGCCAGTGGCATTGCCCAGCGAGGACCAGATCGTGCTGCGTTGTCCGTGGGCGAGGCTGTTGTTGATCGCCATTAATGTCGCAGGCCCGGGGCTGGCGATGGCAATCGCGGCGACCAGGGTAAAAGCCAGCATCGTGTTCGTGTCCATGGGTCCAGGCTCCTGAATAACTGAGGGTATGCTACCGGAGACTTCGTTACCTGATGATGCAAATTACGCATCACCTACAGGAGTCACCGAAGCCCAGCCAACAATGATGGGGAAACTGTGTATCGCCTCACGGAGAAAGATGTTCCCGTCGATGGCTTCTGCTCAGTTAGCCAGACGCGTGTCATCACCCGGAGGAGTGCGCAGTCGATAAAAGCCTTGCAGCGCTCGATAAAATCCAGGTCCTCCTTTATGGCGCTCGGGATGGCGCTCGGGCGTAATCTAAAAAAGCCTTGCCGTCAGAATGGTCGGGAGTCCTGAGCAGATGTCAGGGTCATAACCACCGATATGCCGGAAAAAACCGATAAATCCAATATTCTGCCGGGTCCCGCCCGGCATTTCGCACACTCATAATTGGCTTACAACAAAGGGACACCCCTAAGGAGCGTAAGCCATGTACAAAGACCATATCGTCAAGGCGCGCATGACTGACAGCGCCCTGTTCATGGGGGGAGTCGCTGCAGTCATTTTCATCATCACGCTGGTCTGCGGTGTAGGTGAAGGCCGTCTTTCCACGTTGATGGGGCCAATCGTTCTCGACTTGAAAGCTCCTCTGGCGCGTGACATCGCCGTCGGGGGGACCTTCACCATCACGGCCGTACTGAATCTGTTCATCCTTGGGCGGTTTCCCTTGCGGGCGCAGATCATTACGGTCTGGTGCGAATTGCTGGTGCTGTTCCTTTTATTCTTCGACACCTTCAATCTTTCTTACAGCTTCATCGCGACCAAAGTCGGCTTCATGATCACCCAAGGGGTTTTCACCACCGTCTACGTGTCCGCGATTTCCATTGCCATTGCGTTTGTCCTGGCATTGCTGGGAGCGACCGCGCGTTTATCTTCCAACGGTTTCGCCATTGCCATCGCGAGCTTCTACACCTCGTTTTTCCGAGGTGTTCCGCTGCTCATCCAGATCTATCTCATTTACCTGGGCATTCCTCAGCTCGGCTACGTGGTCGGCGCCGTGCCGGCAGGGATTCTGGCGCTCTCGCTCTGCTACGGCGCCTATATGACGGAGATCTTCCGTGCGGGGATCAGCAGCATCCCGCGGGGTCAGTGGGAAGCCTCCCGGGCGATTGGCCTGAACCCATTTCAAACAATGACCCGGGTCATTCTCCCGCAGTCCATGCGCCTGATCATTCCGCCCACTGGCAACCAGTTCATCTCGATGCTCAAGGACAGCTCACTGGTGTCCGTGATCGGCGTCTGGGAACTGATGTTCCTGGCGCGAACACAAGGACGCGCCGAGTTCCGTCACCTGGAAATGCTCATCACCGCAGCCGTGCTGTATTGGCTGCTGTCGATCGTGCTGGAAACCGTTCAGTCGCGTCTGGAAAAGCACTTCAATCGCGCCCACCGCTGAATCAGGAGCCTTACGATGAATCAGCCGTCAGCTTCAGCAGTCACTGCCCCGTATCCCGCCATATCGATTCACGAGATGCAAAAATGGTATGGCGATTTTCATGTGCTCAAGGGCATCGACCTGCACATTTCCAGCGGCGAAATAGTGGTCGTCTGTGGTCCATCGGGTTCCGGAAAATCGACGTTGATTCGCTGCCTGAATCTGCTGGAAGACTTCCAGAAAGGCAAAGTGTTCATCGACGGAATCGAGTTGACCCGCAATGCCGCCTGCGTGGCCAGCATCCGGCGCCAGGTCGGCATGGTCTTCCAACAGTTCAATCTGTTTCCGCACATGACGGTATTGGAGAACCTGATGCTGGGTCCGCGCCTGGTGAGCCGGCTCGATGAGTCGCAGGCTCGCCAACTGGCCTACGAGTACCTGGATCGAGTGCGGATCGGGAACCAGGCGGACAAGTACCCCAGCCAGCTCTCCGGCGGTCAGCAGCAACGCGTTGCCATCGCCCGGGCCCTCTGCATGCGACCACGCATCTTGCTGTTCGACGAACCCACCTCGGCACTTGATCCCGAAATGGTCAAGGAAGTGCTGGATGTCATGGGCGAGTTGGCTCAGGACGGCATCACGATGGTGTGCGTCACCCACGAGATGGGGTTTGCCCGGCGGGTCGCCGACCGGATCATCTTCATGGATCAGGGTTGTATCGTCGAGCAGGCCAAACCCAATGATTTTTTTGAGAACCCACAGCATGAACGCGCCCGAGAATTTCTGTCACAGATTCTCAGCCACTGAGCAGCATCGTCACACCGTCCAACGTCATCGATAAAAACAACAAAGACCTGCACTCAAACACCTGGAGGCTTACTCATGATCTCGATCACTCGCTTCTTCACCACAGCGGCTATCGCCACAGCCGTCACGATCAGCTCAGGCGCCGCCTGGGCGGGCTCGACCCTCGACCGCATCCATGAAACCAAGGTGATCAAAGTGGCCACGGCCGCCAACTGGCCACCACAATCGTTCCTGGGGCCGGACAACAAGTTGCAAGGTTTTGATATCGATGTTGCCACCGAAATCGGTCGACGCCTGGGTAGCAAGGTCGACTTCGTCACCCCCGAATACGGGATCATCACCGCAGGGCGCTGGTCGAATCGCTGGGACTTGTCGGTCGGTTCGATGACGCCAACCACCGAGCGCTCCCGAGTCCTCGACTTCCCCGCGATCTACTACTACACGCCCTATGTATTCGCCGTGCACAAGGACGCGGCCGGGGCAAAGGCGGCGGACCTGAACGACAAGATCATCGGCGTCGAAGCAGGCACCACGTCGGAGGACTATATCAATCGCCGGCTCAAGATCGACGCCGCCGATGTGCCGGCGTTCACCTACGACGTCACGCCCGGCGAGGTGAAGACGTATGGCGACAGCATGGGCCCCTTGGATGATTTGCGTATGGGCAACGGGGTCCGACTGAACGCCACCCTGTCTGCGCTTCCAACCGTCGTCGCGGCCGTCAAGAATGGCTATCCCATCGTACGCGTGGAAGGCAAACCCGCTTACTACGAACCGCTGGCCATCGCCGTGGATAAAGGCGATGAGGCGTTCAATAGCGAATTGAGCAAGGCCATTGCGCAGATGAAAGCCGACGGAACGCTCAAGCAACTTTCCGAGAAGTGGTACGGCGCCGATCTCACCCAGGTGCAATAACTCCGGGTGCAATAAATTCCAGAGCAATAAACCCAATCATTGCAGGCGCCCGTTCCAGACGCGGCGCCCTGTATGACTGCGCCGCGAAGAAGGACAAGGGACTTCATGTACACGTATAACAACAATTACTACACCGCCACGATGAACGACACGACTGAGCGCGCGGCGCTGTCAGGCAATGTCCAGGCCGATGTGTGCGTCATCGGCGCGGGCCTGGCGGGGCTGAGCACGGCCTGGGAGTTGGTCTCACGAGGAAAGTCCGTGGTGCTGCTCGAGGCAGGCCGTGTTGCCTGGGGGGCCTCCGGCCGTAACGGTGGCTTCGTCCTTCAGGGCTGGTCCGAAGGATTGTCATCCATCGAGCGGCGCTGCGGAAAAGCGACAGCCGCCGCCCTGTTCAAATTGTCGCTCGAAGGTGTCGACACTGTTCGCGACATGATCGCCCGTCATCAACTGCCAGGTTGCTCGCCAACGCCTGGAAAATTGAGCGTGGTTCGCTACGAGGATGGCGATAATCTCAAGCGTTTGCGCGACAGGATGGCGACGGATTTCGACTTCCACCTCGACTACCTGGATCGCCAGGCCGTGCGTGAAAAGCTGAAGACGGAGCGGTATTTCCAGGCTCTGCGCGATACCCATGGATTTCACTTCCATCCCTTGAACTATTGCTTGGGCCTGGGCCGGCTGATTGAACGCAACGGGGCAAAGATTTACGAACAGTCGCCGATGACCCGTGTCGAGAGCCGAAACGGGCGACACCGAGTCATCACTGCCCGGGGCACTGTCGATTGCGCCAACGTGGTGTATTGCTGCGGCGGTTATGGCGGCCCCGAGTTCGGTAAATTACGCCGTGCCTTTCTGCCCATTGCGACCTACGCGGTACTGACCGAACACTTGGGCGAGCGTCTGGCCGATGCGGTAGGCACCACCGATGCCGTGGGTGATAATCGCCGGGCCTCAGACTATTACCGAATCGTCGAAGGTGACCGACTGCTCTGGGGCGGTCGTATCACCACCAGGAACCTGCAGGACGAAAAGCGCCTGGGGCAGTTGCTGACCGAAGACATCCTCGATGTGTATCCGCAATTGCGCGGCATCAAGATCGAAAAAGCCTGGTCGGGACTGATGGGTTATGCGCGGCACAAGATGCCTCACATCGGCCCTCTCGGGAAGGGGCTATGGGCATGTACATCATTTGGTGGCCATGGTATGAACACGGCGCCTATCGGCGGGCGCGTCATTGCCGAAGCCATTTGCGGCGAGACCAATCGCTACCGTCTTTTCGATGCCTACGGCCTGGAATGGAATGGCGGCCCGCTCGGCCCGGCTGCGGCGCAAACGGTATATGCCGGCCTGAAAATGATGGACAAGTTTCAGGAAACGCGTTCGCAGTACAGGGCGAGTCAAAAAAACTGAAAATCACAGTGAGGTCAAGGCAGTGTTGATGGATGCGCACAATCCCGGTCCGTTGTTTAACCTGACTGATAAGGACCGGCAGTTGCTTGGCCTGCTGCAGGCCAACGCCCGCGAGCCCACGGCATCCCTGGCACGTAAACTCGAGGTCTCACGCTCTTCGGTGCAAGAACGCATCGCCCGCCTGGAAAAGGCCGGGGTCATTACCGGTTACAGCGTGCGCATCGACCAGAACAGACTCCAGCAGACAATCAACTGTTTCACCATGACCTCTTGCACCAACAAGAGTTATACCGATGTCATGACCTCGCTTCGCAAGATGGATGCGGTGCAGGCGGTGTATGCGGTCTCGGGCGAATCCGACTTCATCATCCATCTCGCCACGTCGACGCTGAGTGAACTCAATGCCGAGCTGACCCGGATCAACATGATCAAAGGCGTGGCGCACACCGCGTCGCATATTGTGATGGAAACCAAATTCAGCCGGAAATTGACGGTTTAACGCCTGCCCATCAACTCAGCGACCCAATCGATGAACACGCGCAGTTTGATGCTACCCCCGCCATCGACCAGATTGCCGACACTGACCGGCGTGGGCGTCACGTGGCTTTATGGTTATCAGTTCGAGATCAAGGTGATCGCCCGGCTGCCAGAAACCATCGGGGGATGATCTGGTCAGTGATTACGTAAGGGAGCGGTACGGAAAGCGGTCCATCATGAACCTTTGGGCTGCAATGAGTCGCACGTCGGATCCAGGGAAATAATGGGGACACCCATTTTCGTCTCCATTTTCTGGGACAGGTGCCTGCGAAATCAGGGGCGATTTAAAAAGCCCTGCTCTAGAATGGCCCCAAATGAGCGTGGATCGCTTGTCAAGTAATCATTCAAAGGATGAACACGATGGGCCGCATCGACCATATCTGCCTGATGGCGATCTATAACGACTGGATGAACGCAAAGGTTTATGAAGCGGCCAGACGTCTGACAGATGAAGAGCTGTCAGTGGACAGGAAAGCATTCTTTGGTTCTATTCTCGGGACGTTAAACCACCTGGTGGTCGGGGACACAATCTGGCTAAAGCGATTTGCCCAGCACCCAGCGAATTACTTGGCTCTGGAGCCGATTCGACAGCTTCCTGCCCCCCAAAGCCTCGACCAGTTACTGCTCTCAAATATCCGAGAACTTTCGACATATCGCGTTTGGCTCGATCAGGTAATTGTCGAGTGGTCTCGCTCCATTACAGAGTCAGATTTAGATTACACACTCAATTACACAAGCATGAAAGGAGCTCCCGCTGACAAGAACTTTTATGGCTTGGTCATGCATTTCTTCAATCATCAGACTCATCACCGAGGCCAAGCTACTACTTTGCTGTCACAAGGTGGTGTCGACGTAGGCGATACTGATCTGGTAGCCCTCATTCCTTAGAAGTCCCGCGCATAATTTAAAAACCAGCACTAGACCGGGATTTTCATGTCATGCCGGTAAACCAGCTTGGCCATCTTAAATGACTGAAATGGGGGCGGATTTATATAGTGCGTGTGACCTGACGGAATTTGAACATCATCTCGTATGGGTCCTGGCGACAAGGCTTACGGATAACGGGCACGATCTTGGCTGCGCAAGGGGATGCTGGCTTATTGTGATCTACACTCCCGGGGCGGGTGAGTTGGCGCTTCGCCGCAGGAGTTACTCATTCGCCAGGTAAAGAGACAGCCAGAGTTTCAGTTGGGGCGCGGTCTGGGTGGTGCATGCCAGTCGACAGCAAAACGTTGCTCAGAACAAACGAGGTGAAAATGAACAGGAAGTCTAACCGGGGCTGGACAATGGCTGCGGCACTCGTCGTGGTGGGTTCAACGCTTTTCACGGGGTGTGCGGGCAAGAACGACCCCATCGCACAGGCAGACAAGGCGGACGTGGCCAAGGGCGTACCCGCGCCGAGCCTCGAGCAGACCAAGGCGATCGCCGAGGAAGGCTTTATTTACGGCTTGCCGCTGGTCATGAACTACGCCGTGATGAACGAGTTCGCGGTGGACACCAAGTCCAGCCAGTTCAAGGCCCCCTTCAATCAACTGCATAACGAGCATCGGGTCGCGACACCCGCTGATACCGCCGTCATTACGCCAAACAGTGACACCCCCTACTCGATACTCTGGACCGACCTGCGCGCAGAGCCTCTCGTGATCACCGTGCCGGCAGTCTCCAAAAAGCGCTACTACTCGGTGCAGCTAATCGACGGCAACACCTATAACTACGGCTACATCGGCAGCCGGGCAACTGCAAGTGCCCCCGGGAGCTATCTGATTGCAGGCCCCGATTGGAAAGGGGCGACACCGCCTGGCATCGATAAAGTGTTCAACTCCACGACTCCCTTCTCACTGACGCTGATCCGGACCCAGTTGTTCAATCCAGCCGACATGCCCAATGTCGAGAAGGTTCAGGCGGGTTACAAGGTCCAGCCACTTTCAGCCTTCCTCCATCAACCAGCGCCGGTCGCGGCCCCGAAGATTGATTTCGTACCGGCCACCACGGCTGGCATCAAGGACAATTTCTTCGAGTACCTGTCGGCCGCGTTGGAGTATGTGCCGCCATCGGCCGACGACAAGGCGATTCGGTCGAAGCTGGCCAGCATCGGCGTAGGCCCCGGCCGGCGCTTCGAATTCAAAGACCTCTCGCTGGAACACAAGGCGGTGGTCTTGTTGGGGATGAAAGCTGGCGATGAGAAGGTCGACAAGTTTCTCTCCAGCGGCATGAAAAACATCAACGGCTGGAACGTCGGCGCATTCTTTGGCGACCAGGCGTTCTACAAGGGCGACTGGCTGATGCGTGCCGGCGCCGCGAAGGGCGGCCTTTACGGCAATGACGCCGTTGAGGCGATGTACCCCTATACCCGCACCGACGGTAAAGGCCAGACGCTGGATACCAGCAAGCGCAATTACACGCTGACCTTCCCGGCGGGCAAGCTGCCGCCAGTGAATGCCTTTTGGTCGGTGACCCTGTATGACGGCAAGAGCCAACTGCTGATCAACAACCCGCTCAACCGTTACCTGATCAATTCGCCGATGCTGTCGGCCATGAAGAAAAACGCGGATGGCTCACTGACGCTTTACATCCAGAAGGACTCCCCCGGCAAGGCAAAAGAAAGCAACTGGCTGCCGGCGCCTGACGATACGGTCTATCTGGTGATGCGTCTCTACTGGCCGAAGACCGCACCGCCTTCGATTCTTCCCGCTGGCGAAGGCAGCTGGCAGCCACCGGCACTGGTGGTTTCGAAGTAGTGCGACCCATTGCCGACACTCGCTGCAGGTTGATGTCGGCAAGTGCTGCTTGTTGCCAATAGCTGCCGATCATGAAGGGCAGCTATTGGTCTTAAACAGACATTCACGAAGGACCGGAAGTCATGCGGCCACCCTCACTTGTCTGTCGCCATTACATCTGTTTGCCGTTGCGCGCAGCGATCGCCACGGTGGTCGGCGACTCGGCAAGTGAAACGAACTGTCGTGTCGCGCCATCCAGCGCATCGATGCACCCCGCCTCGATGTCGTAGACCCAGCCGTGCAGATTCATGCGCCCCTGCTCGAGCGCGAGGGCTACCGATGGATGCGTACGCAGATTCGCCAGTTGCGCGATCACGTTTTCGCGCACGAGGCCATCGAGTTTCGCGCGTGGCGTGTCGAACTCATGCGCCGCGTTAATCGCTTTCGCGGCGTCCGAGTGACGTAGCCAGTTAGCGACTGCCGGAAGATGATCCAGACACGTGCAGCGTGAAATCGCGCCCATCGCTCCGCAGTCTGAGTGACCGCAGATCACGATGTCCTGTACGCCGAGCACTGCGACCGCATATTCGACGGTGGCCGAGACGCCGCCGGGTTCGGGACCATACGACGGCACAATGTTGCCGGCGTTGCGAATCACGAACAGTTCACCCGGCTCGCGCTGTGTCAGGAGTTCGGGCACAACACGACTGTCTGAGCAGGTGACGAATAGCGCCTTCGGATTTTGTGTCGTCGCGAGCTGCTTGAAAAGCTCGACGCGTTGCGGATAAACCTCGCGCTGAAAGCGCAGAAAGCCGTCAATAATGTCACGCATGGAGTCCTCCAAACCCGAGTAGCGGATGGTGGCACGAGCACTCGATATGCCATCGCGCCGCTGTGGTCGTCATTATCGCAGACCTCACGCGCGTTGGCTTTACTGGATCAACGATGCACTTCGAGACACGACCAGCGCGGCGAATGTCCGATGCCTCCTGGCAGCCGCCATTGACCTTTCGCTGGCCTGAAAGGCGCGTGAATTGCCTGGTTTTTTAGGCATCCCATTGCTTCTGGCCGTTTTCAGCCGGTCGCCACAGGCAGAGAACGACCAAATGCAGCCTCTCAAAATCCTTGGCGAATCGATGCAGGGCAGGAACCTTCTATTCTTAACGGTTAGACAGTATTTCCTGTGTATCTCTGTGGGGCATTGCATGTTCAAAAACTGGAGTGGTCAGGCCGCGTTGGGGTGACGGCTTTATAAAGTGCAGTGAAAAAACAGATCAGTCCTCATTTTCCCGTCATCAATCAACGACAGGTTGCGAGGGGAACCGGCGGATATGGATTTGCTCGAGCACGCCGTTAGCCTGTATGCGCCGATAGCCTTCCTCATAGATCTTCAACGCCCGCAATCCGTCAGGGTGAGTCAGGCTAAAGCCTATGGTCGCGGTTACCACCCCGCAATTGAAGGCAAACCGAACAGCCTCTTCTGTGCCCGCCAGTTTGGCCTTCTGCTCTTTTGCTTCCAGGTCACTGGTCACGATCAAGGCGGCAGACAGGCGGCGAGCAGCGAGCTTCCGAAGGTTCTGCCCATCAGATTCGGCGCTCTCAAACACTATTCCCGCGGACCGTAGCGCTGTGGCTTGGGTCGAGTACTCGTAGTCTCTGACCGAGCCCACTACCGTGCCGGGCGGCAAGGTGCATGTGCCTTTGCTTGGCTTGGGCAAGGGCGCGTTCACCTGTTCGAAAATGTCATTGTTAACCGTAAAGATGGGTTGCGCGGCCAGTTTGATCTTGCCCTCGAATTCGGGCGACCAACTCATGTTAAAGCAAGCGATGTTCGTGCCATTGAGCACCATGTACTTGCACCGGGCGTAGGGTACGACTTTGAGCTGAACGTCGACCGCCATTTCCTTAAAGGCGGCGACCACTACATCATTGGCGTAACCCGTGCCGTCATGCTCCGACCATGGCGGGGCTGCATCCTCTGCCAGGATCGTCATCGTCTCACGCGTTTCCAGCGCAGCGACGGTGCTCGGAGCCAGTAGATAAAGAAGGCACATCAGCAGCATCGGTCTGGACTGCCACTTGCTTGAGTTCATCTTTGCTGAACGCATGTTTCCTCATTGAACGGTCGTCCCTCATAAACAGTAGGTCGATACCTCGAACACAGGTCGATCGCAGCCCCACTTCCCAGTCGACGATCAATAGGCGCTAATGGCTATCGATGGAAACGCCCGGCAAGACTATGCAGATACTTGGCCGTGTTCAAGAACCGGGGTCATTTTCACCCCAGCGACCCGCAACGACGGCCTGCTTTTTTGGCCCAGATAAAACGAAACCAACGTCCGTCTGTTGTCTGGTCACTAAACCCGAATCGCCATTTGGGCGACGGCGCAGACTATAAGCGGCATGGAATCCGCTCGGTAGGTGAGCCATTCCGAGCTTTTTGTAGGACCCAAGACGACGAAACCTCAGACCTTCCGCCCCCCACGCCAGAAATCCAAACCCAACCCTCAAATGTTCATTGCCCCTGGCTCGTAACTCACCGAAGCTATCCCTATCAACCCTCACGCCGTCGAGATGGACCTCCACCCCATGCAAACCCCCACCCAACCCCAACGCCCCCTCTGGAAAACCTACCTCCTGTTTCTCGCCCCCATGGTCCTGTCGAATTTCCTTCAGGCCATGTCCGGCACCGTCAACAGCATTTACATCGGCCAAATGCTCGGCACTCAGGCCCTGGCCGCCGTGTCCGGCATGTTCCCCATCGTGTTTTTCTTCATCGCCCTGATCATCGGCCTCGGCGCGGGGGCGGGGGTGTTGATCGGGCAGGCCTGGGGCGCACGGGAGAAGCATTTGGTGAAGGCCATCGCCGGGTCGACCTTGTTGTTGGGCTTGTTGATCGGTCTGGTCGCGGCAGTGGTGGGGAGTGTGTTTGCGCGGGCGTCGCTGGTGGGGTTGGGGACGCCGGCGGATGTGCTGGACGATGCGGTGGCGTATGCCCATGTGATGTTGTGGTTCATGCCGACGCTGCTGGTGTTCGTGCTGTTCACCCAGTTGCTGCGCGGGGTGAGCGATACCTTGTCGCCGCTGCTGGCGCTGGTGGTCTCGACCTGTATCGGGTTGGCGCTGACGCCGGCGTTGATTCGCGGCTGGGTGGGGTTGCCGCCGATGGGGATTCAGAGTGCGGCGTTTGCCGGGTTGGTCAGTAACCTGGCGGCGATGGGCTGGCTGGCGTGGCGCTTGATTCGCAGGGGGCATCCGTTGGCGCCGGACCGGGAGTTTTTCGCGGCGATGAAGCTGGACGGGGCGATCCTGGGCAAGGTGCTGCGCATCGGCTTGCCGACCGGGTTGCAGATGGTGGTGTTGTCGCTGTCGGAGCTGGTGATCCTGGCGCTGGTGAACCAGCACGGTTCCCAGGCGACGGCGGCGTATGGCGCGGTGACGCAGATCGTCAATTATGTGCAGTTCCCGGCGCTGTCGATTGCGATCGCGGCATCGATCCTCGGTGCGCAGGCGATTGGGGCAGGGCGCATCGAACGCATCGGCTCGATTTTGCGCACGGGGCTGATGATCAGCCTGTGCCTGACCGGCGGCCTGGTGGTGTTGAGCTATGCGCTGTCGCACTGGTTGCTGGGCCTGTTCCTCACCGAAGAGGCGACGCGAAGCATGGCCGAACACCTGTTGCACATCATGCTCTGGAGCCTGCTGGTGTTCGGCTTCCAGGCGGTCATCGGCGGCATCATGCGCGCCAGTGGCACGGTGATGGTGCCGGTGGGTATTTCCATTGTGTGCGTGGTCGGCGTGCAATTGCCGGCGGCGTACCTGCTGGATGCGCGGTTCGGGCTGCCGGGGGTGTGGATGGCGTTTCCGTTGGCGTACCTGGGGATGCTGGCGTTGCAGACGCTGTATTACAAACAGGTGTGGAAGCATCAGAAGATTGAGCGGTTGGTGTAGGTATCTCGGAATACGCCTGACGTCTGGTGCATCGCGAATGCTGGCGATCCGCCATAACGGGTAGGAGGTGGAATAAAGCGCCGTTCTTTGCTTTAGTCCTTCTGTTGCTGGCTGGCGTGCGCTGGCCACCTCAACCCCTGAGGAGGCTCTGGCCCGGAGCGTTCCATGAACTTTCGATTCCCTCGTTTCACCCTCCTGGCGGCCCTCTTCGCGGCGGGCGCCCAGCCCGTCGCCGAGGCGGCGCAGTACGCCGATGTCAACACCACGGCCAGTACCATCAGCTTTACCTTTGACCAGATGGGGGCGAGCGTGTATGGCACCTTTTCCAGGTTCGAAGGCAGCCTCTATTTCGATACGGTCAGGCCCGAATCGGCCCATGCCAGGTTGATCATCGAGCTCGACAGCATCGATGCCGGCAGCAGCGACGCCAACAGCGAACTGAAGAAAACCGCCTGGTTCGATACGGCGGTTTATCCGCAGGCGATTTTTGAGTCGAACGGCGCCAAAGACCTTGGCAACAACCGCTATCAGATCACCGGTCACCTCACGCTCCGTGGGCAAACACGGGAGGTAGTGGTGCCGGTTCTGCTAAAGGTGGAGGACGCCATCGGCATTTTCGACGGTCAGTTAACGCTTAAACGCAGTGACTTCAACATCGGCGAAGGGGAGTTCGCCAGCGGTGTGGTTTCCGACGACATCAACATCCGGTTTCGCATGGTCGCGCCGCAACGCAGCGATCAAGCAATGCCCGTTACTGAAGGGAGATAGTCATGCCAAAAAAAATCATCATCGCCTTTGATGGTACCTGGAACCTGCCGGATCAGGCGCCGGAAATCGACGGCGACTCGAGCACCAACGTCGTTAAATTGCATGATGCGATCCTGCCCGCGCACAAGGACGGCACGGTCCAGCATGCGGTGTACATCGCCGGTGTGGGCACCGATTGGTACGACAAGCTTGAAGGCGGGGCATTCGGGGTCGGCCTGTCGAAGAAGATCAAGGAAGGTTACCTGGCCCTGGCCAAGAGTTACGAAGACGGTGATCAGGTGTACATCATCGGCTTCAGTCGCGGCGCTTATTCGGCGCGCAGCCTGGTGGGGCTGATTCGAAACGTCGGGTTGCTGACCAAACGACACCTCAATCGTATCGATGAGGCCTACAGCCTGTACCGCACCCGTGACTCCAGCGCCGACACCGAAAACGCCCAGTACTTTCGGCAAAGCTACTCGCGGGAAATCGAGATCCACTTCCTGGGCGTCTGGGACACGGTCGGGGCGTTGGGTGTTCCGTTCAAATCGGCCGAGTGGTTCAACCACAAATATTACGAATTTCACGACACTGAGCTCAGCGGGATTGTGCGCAATGCCTTCCATGCCGTGGCCATCGATGAACATCGGGAAAACTACGAGTGCACGCTGTGGGACCCGATCGCCAAGCCCAATCAGGTCATGGAGCAGCTGTGGTTCTGTGGGGCCCATGCCAACGTCGGAGGCGGTTATGCCGATAACAACCTGTCGGATATTCCGCTGCGCTGGATGGCCAACAAGGCCATGGACTGCGGGTTAGAGCTGGACCCGATGAAAATTCCCCGGCAGCCGAAAAACCTGCCGGACGTCACCGACTCCTACAGTGATTTCCTCGGTGGAACCTACCGCTTGCTCAATGCCCGGTATTTCCGGCCGGTCGGCACCAAGACCTTCGGCCAGGAATGCATCGATGACAGCGTGCAGCAGCGGGTGACCACGGTGGGCACGTATCGGCCCAAGAATCCGGTGGGTGTGTTCTTGTCTGGCGATTACCGACCGCTGAACAAGATCAGTTGATCCCGCGCCATCGTACGCACGCGCGTTCGATTGCGGAGTCATCGCTCCAGAGTGATCGGATCTGCAGCCCATTTTTCCCCGGCGGCGGGGTACCTAGCATGGCTCCACTCATTTCAGTGGAGCTTTGCCATGAACGATTCACCTGCATTACCGGCCAACCCCGCGCTCGCCCAGGGGCAGCCGTCCTCCTGGCGCGACTGGCTGTCGGTGTATTCGGTGGCATTGGGCGCCTTTGCCTTTGTCACCACCGAATACCTGCCCGTTGGCGTCCTGCCGTCTATCTCCAGCAGCCTGGGCATCACCGACGGGGTGGCCGGGTTGATGGTGACCGTGCCGGGGATCGTCGCGGCCATCGCTGCGCCTGCAATCATGTTGGGGGCTGGGCGGATGAACCGCCGGCAGTTGCTGTTGTTGCTGACGCTGTTGCAGTTGATTGCCAACCTGGTGTCGGCCATCGCGCCGTCGCTGCCAGTGATGCTGCTGGGACGGGCGTTGTTGGGGGTGGCGCTGGGTGGTTTCTGGGCGGTGGCGATTGCCGTGGCCGGGCGACTGGTCAGTGAATCGAACGCCGCCAAAGCCACGGCGTTGATCTTCGCCGGCATTACCTTGGCCACCGTGTTTGGCGTGCCGTTCGGCACCTTTCTCGGCAGCTTGTTCTCCTGGCGCGTGTCCTTTGCCGTTGCCGCGGCATTAGCGCTGCTGGCCTTGATCGCCCAAGGCCTGACCCTGCCTTCATTGCCATCCCGGGACGGCTTGCAGGTGCGCGCGCTGCTGAGCTTCCTGGCGCGCAAAAACGCCCGGCGCAGCATGTTGCTGCTGGGCCTGGTGGTGGCGGCGCACTTCTCGGCCTACACCTACATCGCGCCATTTCTTGGCCGTGAAGCGGGCTACTCGACGGGCGCCATCACCTCGATCCTGTTGGGCTTCGGCCTGGTCGGCATGCTGGCCAACTTCGCCATGGCCAGCGGGGTTGCCCGGCACCTGCGGGCGTCGTTGGGTGCGGTGGTGCTGCTGATGGTCATCGCGCAACTGGCGTTGCCGCAGTTGCAGGGAGCGGGTGTGGTGTTGGCGGTGCTGGCATGGGGCATTGCCTATGGCGCGATTCCGCTGGGTGTGAGCACCTGGATGCAACTGACTTCGCCGCAGTTGCCGGAAGCGAGTTCGGCGATGCTGGTCACCATGTTCCAGGTGGCGATTGCCTCGGGTTCGTTGTTCGGTGGCTGGATGGTGGATCATCACGGCGTACCGTCGGCGCTGTGGTTGGGCGCAGGCATTGGCATGCTCGGGGTGGCGGTGATGCTCAGCTTCGGCCTCGGCAAGGCACCGATTGCCGAGGCGCTGCAACGCTGAGTTCAGCCCTTGAGAATGTTGTCCTTGAAGTAATCGATCAACACCCGCAGCCTCGGCGCGGTCTGCTTCGAGGCGGGCCAGAGCATCCACAGGTTGCCGGTATGGTCAGTGTAATCCTCCAGCACCACCTTCAGCCTGCCGTCGGCGAGTGGCTGGCGGATTGAAAAGTCCGGCAGGCAGGCAATCCCCACCCCATCGATCGCCAGGTACGTCAGCGGGTCCATCGTCGTACAGGTCAACGCCTTCGACAGGTGCGGCTCGATGTGCGTTTCGCCAATCCGCAGCGGCCAGCGCTCGATCATCCCGGTGGCCGGAAACTTGTGCAGCAGGCAGACGTGGCCGATCAGGTCGTCCGGATGCGTCGGCTCGCCGTGCTCTCGCAGATACTCCGGCGATGCCACCAACTGCAATTGATAGCCGCCCAGTTTACGCGCCATCAGCCGCGAATCTTGCGGTGCGCCGGTGCGGATCACCGCATCGAACCCTTCCTCGATCACGTCCACCATGCGGTCGGACATGTCCACGTCCAATTCGATGTCCGGGTAGGCGCGCATGAACCCGGCCAGCACCGGCATGATCAACACGTTCTGGATCGGCACGCTGATGCGCACTTTGCCCCGTGGATTGGCGGACAGGTCCAGCAGCTCCATTTGCGCGGCTTCCACTTCACTGAGGATGCGTTTGCAGCGGTCCAGGAACAGCTCGCCTTCGGTGGTCAGGGTGACGCTGCGGGTGCTGCGGTGGAAGAGCCGGACACCCAAGCGTTCCTCCATCCGCGCCACGCTCTTGCCCACCGCGGACGAGGAGATTTCCAGCAGGCGCCCGGCTTCGGTGAAGCTGCGGGTTTCGGCCACTTGAATGAAGGCCGTGATACCGCTGAGGCTGTCCATCATGGGATGTGCTCGGTGCTGGGAGGGTTAACGCAGAGTAGAGGGGGGAGGGGCAATTGCAAAGCAGAGGTTTGGCCTGGAAACCGGGTGGCCCCATTCGCGAGCAGGCTCGCTCCCACAAGGGGTCTTTGGCGAGCACATTATTCGTGCACGACGCAGACCCAATGTGGGAGCGAGCCCGCTCGCGATAGCGATGTTGCATCCAGCGCCAATGTCAGGCGCTGTGCTGATAGACCGGATAATCAGTAAATCCCACCTCGTTACCCCCGTAAAACGTCTCCCGGTCGTAGGCGTTGAGCGGCCGGTCATGGCGAATGCGCTCCGGCAAGTCGGGGTTGGCGATGAAGTCACGACCGAAAGCCACCAAGTCTGCGTCGCCTGCCTGGAGGATCTGCTCGGCCGACGTGGCGGTGAAGCCACCGGCGGCAACGATCAGACCGTTGTAATGCCGGCGGATCAACTGCGCGGCCACCGGGTTCTGGTCCTTGCTTTCATCGATGGAATTGCCCAGTACCCGGGGCTCGATCAAGTGCAGATAGGCCAGTTGCAGCGGTGCCAGCTGCTGCGCGACGTAGACGAACAGGGCTTCGGGATCACTGTCGTGCATGTCGCCGAAGTTGCCGCTGGGCCCGAGCCGCACGGCCACGCGTTCGCTGCCCCATACCGAAATCACTGCACGGGTGATATCCATCAGGAAGCGCGCACGCTTGGCAATGGTGCCGCCGTAGGCATCGGTGCGGCGGTTGCTACCGTCCTGCAGGAACTGGTCGATCAGGTAACCGTTGGCGCCGTGGATTTCCACGCCGTCGAAACCGGCTTGCAAACCCCGTTGCGCGGCACGGCGGAAATCTTCGACCAGCGCCTCGACTTCCATTTCGTCGAGAGCGCGGTGCGGCGTGCTCGGCACCCAGCCGTTGGCGGTGTAGGCAACGCCGTTGTAATCGACCTGCGAAGGCGCGACCGGTGGCGCGCCGTCGGGCTGCATGTCGCTGTGGGACTGGCGACCGGCATGGAAGAGCTGCAGGAAAATCCGCCCGCCCTTGGCGTGGACGGCTTCGGTGATGGCCTTCCAGCCCGGAATTTGTGCATCGTTATACAGGCCGGGCGAACCGAGGTAGCCGTTGCCGGTGGTGGACACAACCGTCGCTTCGGAAATGATCAGGCCGCCATCGGTGGCGCGTTGCGAGTAGTACTCGGCCATCAACGCACCCGGCAGGTCGCCGGGCTCCGAACGCATGCGGGTCAGCGGTGCCATGACTACGCGATGGCTGAGGGAGTAGGGGCCGATCTGGATGTTGGACAGCAGGGTGGGGTGTCTCATGGTGATCTCCGTTAAATGTCTGGAGGCCACCTTAGGCCAGGCGAGTGTGGAGAAAAACGGCCCGGCGATCCGCTCTCTCAGGACGCATTGCTCCGTAATCGCTCCGGCGCCAGTTTCCGCGGCCGGACGTTCAGCCGTCTCGACGGTTTGGCAGGCGAGTAATGCGCCCGGGCACGTTATGATAGGCAGCCTCGCGATCAACGCTTCACCCCAGCCCCCGGAGTCAGCCCCCGCAATGCCCCAGATCAGCCACTTCAAAACCCCGTGTCCCGAGCACATCAACAGCCAGATCCTGCAGATGGTGGTCGATAACCTGACCGACATCAGCATGGTCGCGATCCCGCCCAGCAACCTGTTGTACAACGTCTACCAGTATGCGATTGGCTATGAGGTGCACCTGTATCTGGAGGCGTTGAACGGGGCGAAAGGGATTGATGTGGAGTTGCTGGTCGCCACCGATCTGGACGACCCGGACAAGGTCATCGGCTTTTTGCTGTACTTGCCGGTCAAGGACGATCCCGAGGCGTGCGGCGTGGCTTATATGGCGGTGGATGCCAGCCATCGGCGCCAGGGCGTTGCGCGCAAAATGCTGCGGGAGATGGTCGGTCGCTATCCCCATGCCGAGCTGACTTGTGCAGTGGGCAAGGTGCCGTACTTCGAAGCGATGGGCTTTCAGGTCGTGGGTGTGCGCGCTACCCAGGTGCTGATGAATACCCGCGATCACGGCAGCGACGGCCTGATGGCGCTGCTGGATGTGGCGTCAATCTACAGCTCCCTGGAAGTGCGGCAGATTCACACCTACCTGCTGCAAAAACATGGCAAGCGCGCCATGCTCGACGCGGAAAAACAGCGTGACCGGCATCTGGACCAATTGACGCGCAAGGCCAACGAGTTTGTGCGTAAACGGTTGGGGGAAGACGCCGTGCCGGCCACTGGCCCGCGCTTGCGCCTGGTCTGATAACCCGATCAAACCTGTAGGAGCGAGCCTGCTCGCGAAAAGCGCACGGGCAACACGGGCATTCAGACAGCCGGCGTTATCGTTCACGTCCATCGCGGGCAAGCCCGCTCCCACAAGGAATTGCATGGCACCTGTAGGAGCGAGCCTGCTCGCGAAAAACGCACGGACAATACGGGCATTCAGACAGCCGGCGTTATCGTCGACGTCCATCGCGGGCAGGCCCGCTCCCACAAGGATCTGCATGGCACCTGTAGGAGCGAGCCTGCTCGCGAAAAACGCACGGACAACACGGGCATTCAGACAGCCGGCGTTATCGTTGACGTCCATCGCGGGCAGGCCCGCTCCCACAAGGATCTGCATGGCACCTGTAGGAGCGAGCCTGCTCGCGAAAAACGCACGGACAACACGGGCATTCAGACAGCCAGCGTTATCGTTGACGTCCATCGCGGGCAGGCCCGCTCCCACAAGGATCTGCATGGCACCTGTAGGAGCGAGCCTGCTCGCGAAAACGCCCGGGCAACACGGGCATTCAGACAGCCGGCGTTATCGTCGACGTCCATCGCGGGCAAGCCCGCTCCCACAAGGATCTGCATGGCACCTGTAGGAGCGAGCCTGCTCGCGAAAAACGCCCGGGCAACACGGGCATTCAGACAGCCGGCGTTATCGTTGACGTCCATCGCGGGCCGGCCCGCTTCCACAAGGGGCGGATTTCAGGCAGCACAGAGCCCGGCCATTTGCCGGGCTTTTTCTGGTCTGGAAGTCGCGCAGTTAAAAAAGAGCCTCAAAGCTCTTTGATGGGGAGGAAGTGGAGCCATTGAGGCTCAAGATGCGCATGAAGCAGGCGGTGAGCTTGATAGGGGTTCAGTACACTCACCACCTGCGCAACGGCTTGGGCAAGCAAGCGGCTGCGCAGATTCATCGTAGGAAGTTGGGGGTTCGACCTCAAGTACCGCTAGTCGAATCACCCCCATAATTGTCAGTTTTTTGTTTTCCCGGCGCCCGGCCATCCGGCCTGCTGCAGGGCATCGAGCAGCGTTTCCGGATCCAGTCCCGGCACGGCATGCCCATTGCCTTCGGCACTGTCGGCGGCCAGCAGGGCGTTGATGATGGCTTCTTCCACCGCTTCGGTGGCCGCCAGGAACAATTCGCTGATGTGATCGTTATTGACCATGCTCAGGTTGCCCGTGGTGGGCGCGCGTTTGCTCTCGTAGGCGGCGGGCGGCACGTGCGGGTTGCCGGTGGAAAAGGCGATGAAGATGTCACCGCTGTGGTCTTCGTTACCACCGCCGGTGCGGGCCAGGCCGAGGCTGGCACGCTGCGCCAGGCGTGTGCATTGGTGTGGCAGCAACGGCGCATCGGTGGCCAGGCACACCACGATCGAACCCATGCCCGGATGTGGCAGCGACGCCTTGAGGAACGGCGAATCGACCTGTTCCATGTAGCGCCCGACCGGGTAGCCATCGACGCGCAACTCACCGCGAATACCGTGGTTGGCCTGGACGATGGCGCCGACCGTCCAGCCGCCCTGGGCATTGTTCAGACGCCGTGAAGCGGTGCCGATGCCGCCCTTGAATTCATGGCAGATCATGCCGCTGCCACCGCCGACATTGCCCTCGGCCACCGGGCCGCTTTCTGCTGTACGCAGGGCCTGGGCCACATGCTCGACCTGCACATGGAAGCCGTTGATGTCGTTGAGCAAACCGTCGAAGGTCTCCAGCACGACCGGCATGTTCCAGTAGAGCCGGCCGTCGTCCGGTTGCTGCTCACGGTCCAGCACGATCAGCGCATCTCGCACCACGCCCAGGCTATGGGTGTTGGTGAAGGCGATCGGGCTGGTCAGCAGACCCGCTTCGCGAATCCATTCCAGACCGGTCGCGTCGCCATTGCCATTGAGCACATGAACGCCGGCAAAACACGGTTGCAGGCTGGTCGAACCGGCACGCGGTTCGATCACGGTGACACCGGTGAGGATGTCACGACCCTTGGCACTGCGGCCGCGCACATTGCTGTGGCCGACGCGCACGCCGGGGACATCGGTGATGGCATTGAGCGGGCCGGGTTGCAGTTGGCCAAACTGGATATTGAGGTCGCGGGCACGTGGTTTCATCGGTTTACTCATCTTCGAATTCGTGGGTTGGAAAATATCTGGCTGACAGCGGTGATTCACTTGTGGGAGCGCGCCTGCTCGCGAATGCGGTGTATCAGGCGAAGTGATGTCGACTGACCCGACGTCTTCGCGAGCACGCTCGCTCCCACAGGATTAGTGGTGTGGTTACTGCCCATTCTTGACCTTGCTCCAGATCCGCGTGCGCACCCGTTCGGTAGCCGGCGGCAAGGGTTGCAGGGTGAACAGGGTGGCCAGGGCCTCGGCCGACGGGTAGACCGCAGGGTTGTTGCGGGTTGCCTCGGCCACCAGGGCCGTCGCGTTGCGGTTGCCGTTGGGGTAGTTGAGGTGATTGCTGACCGGGGCAATGACGTCGGCACGCATCAGGTAGTCGATGAACGCCAGCCCCTGTTGCGGATGCGGGGCATCCTTGAGCAACACCAGGGTGTCGAACCACAGCGGCGCGCCTTCCTTGGGCAGGCTGTAGGCGATCTTCACGCCATTGCCGGCCTGTTCGGCGGTGGCCTTGGCCTCCAGCATCGCGCCGGACCAGCCCACCGCGACGCAGATGTTGCCGTTGGACAGATCGCTGATGAATTTCGACGAATTGAAGTAAGCGATGTGCGGACGCAGCTTGAGCAGCAGCGCTTCGGCCTTGTTGTAGTCCTCGGGGTTGGTGCTGTTGGGCGGCAGGCCCAAGTAGTGCAGGGCGACCGGCAGCATTTCCGAGGGCGAATCGAGCATCGCCACGCCGCACTGGCCGAGCTTGGCCAGGTTCTCTTCCTTGAACACCAGGTCCCAGGAGTCCACCGGCGCCTTGTCACCCAGGGCAGCGCGGACCTTGTCGACGTTGTAGCCGATGCCGTTCGTGCCCCACAGGTACGGCACGGCGTACTGGTTGCCCGGATCGTTTTTGGCCAGTTTCGCCATCAGATCCGCGTCCATGTTAGTGAAATCCGGCATCCGGGCGTGGGGCAGCGGGGCGAGGGCGCCGGCCTTGATCAGGGTCGGCAGGCTGAAGTTGCTGGCCACCACCACGTCGTAGCCGCTGCGGCTGGTCAGCAGTTTTCCTTCCAGGACTTCGGCGCTGTCGAAGGTGTCATAGACCGGCTGGATACCGGTGTCACGCTTGAAGTCATGCAGGGTGTTCGGGCCGATGTAGTCGTACCAGTTGTACACATGCACGGTCTCGCCATCGGCGGCGACCGCCGACAACGAGATCGCCAGACAGGCGCCCAACCCCAGATTGAAATACGAGCGGTGACCACTCATGATGCGGCACTCCTGGCCTGCTGCAGGCCGGTGATAATCAGGAGTCTGCAGCGTATCGACCGGGGTGGCCGTCACCCATTCCCATCATGGGTTACTCGAAAGGGGTAGTGCGTGGACGCGTTGTTGAAAGAGTTACCGCTGCACCAGGGGCTGGCGCGGGTGTTTGGCGCCGTGGGCCAGGAGGGCTTCTGGCGGGCGCTGGTCGACACCCTGCGTTTGCTGGTGCCGCTGGACAACGCGCTGGTCGCGGTGATGCAGGCCGGACGGGTGCCCAGCCTGCTGATTGATTTCGACTCGCGGGGCGCTGTCGACGAGCATGAAGAACTGGCGGATTACCGCGCCGGCATGTACCTGCTCGATCCGTTCTACCTGGCCGTGTGCGCGGGCATCGCCGATGGCTTGCACAGCCTCGAATCGGTGGCACCCGACCAGTTCCAGCAGAGCGAGTACTACCTGAGTTACTTCCGTTCGGTGGTCGGCGGCGACGAATTGCAGTTCATGCTCAACGTCGAAGGCGCCGTGCTCGGTTTGTCCCTGGGACGTTCGACACGCTTCAGCCTCGAAGAGCAGGGTCGCCTGCTGTGCGTGCGCGATTGGGTGCTGGCCGCCATGCGTCGACATACGCAACTGCTGCCGCCGCAAGGGCCGGCCGCCGAGGCGGTGGCCGGTGATCTGGCGACCTTGCTGGACCGCTTCGATGCACGCCTGTCGGCACGGGAAATAGAAACCGCGCGCCTGATTCTCCAGGGCTTCTCCAGCAAGGCCATCGCCCAGCACATGGGTATCTCGCCGGAGACGGTGAAGGTGCATCGACGCAACCTCTATCACAAGCTCAATGTGAACGGACATGGCGAGCTGTTTGCCCTGGTTTTGCGGCCACGCTGACGCTTTCGCTTTTGCAGGCGCCGGCTCGCCGGCGAAGGCGGTGTTTCAGCTTTGCAGTTTGAACACCAACGCCTTCAGCCCGCATTCGATATCGGCATCCGGAAATTCCGGCGGATTCTCCAGTCGTTCGATGAATTGCAGGCTCGGCGCTTCGCGGGTGACGCCGTCGATCAGGAAGTCGGCACCGAAGGCCGGGTCGTTCATGCAGGCCAGAACGGTGCCGTTTTCAGCGAGCAATTCCGGCAGGCGGCGCAGCACGCGCTGGTAGTCCTTGGTCAGCAGGAAGCTGCCTTTCTGGAACGACGGCGGGTCGATGATCACCAGGTCGTACGGGCCTTTGCCGATGACTTTGCCCCAGGACTTGAACAGGTCGTGGCCAAGAAAGGTCACCTTGCCCAGGTCATGCCCATTGAGCCGGTGATTGTCGCGACCGCGGCTCAGGGCCGGGCTGGACATGTCGAGATTGACCACGTGGGTCGCGCCGCCCTCGATGGCGGCAACGGAGAAGCCGCAGGTGTAGGCGAACAGGTTTAGCACCCGTTTGCCCTCGGCGTTGGCCCGTACCCAATCGCGACCGTAGCGCATGTCCAGAAACAGGCCGGTGTTCTGTTTGCGCCCCAGGTCCACCCGGTACTTCAGACCGCCCTCGACAATCGTCAGCTCGTCGATTTCTTCCCCGAGCAACCATTCGGTGGTGCTTTGCAGCAGGTAGCGATGTTGCAGCAGCAGGGTGTGCGCGCCGGATTGCGCCCAGGCGTCTGACTGCGTGAATGCCAGCAGAAGCTGTTTCAACGCCTCCAGCTGCGCCGCTTCCGGCTCCTTGAACAGTGCCACCAGCACCACGCCTTGCAGCCAGTCGACGGTCAATTGCTCCAGCCCCGGCCAGCAGCGGCCACGGCCGTGGAACAGGCGGCGGGTTTCGGCGGGGGCGGCCGCCAGGGCGGTCAGCAAATGTTCGCGGAGGGTGTCGAGGGCTTCAGGGTTCATCGGGTCGGGTCGGTCATTTGAAGGGGGCGGCATTTAACCATAGTTGCAGCATGGGCGGCTCCCACAAACCTTGTAGGAGCGAGCCTGCTCGCGATGGACTTGAGTACGCTGCGGGGTGTCAGACTTCCCGCGTTTTCGTTAACGACCATCGCGAGCAGGCTCGCTCCTACAAGGGATCGGGTGGGGTAGTTATCACGATTTATTTAACTTTACGTGAGGATTTGGCGACCTTGCGGCTCCCATACTCGGCCCCAACGAACAACAACAGCCGGGAGCCCGTCATGTCGCCGCTACCTGCCTCACCCAGAGCCAGCCATCCACGATGGCTAAGGCTGACCCACTGGCTCAACGCCCTGGCGGTGCTGGTCATGGTCACCAGCGGTTGGCGCATCTACAACGCCTCGCCGATCTTCGATTTCAGCTTTCCCAAGTCGATCACCCTCGGCGGCTGGCTCGGTGGTGCGTTGCAATGGCACTTCGCGGCCATGTGGTTCCTGGCGATCAACGGTCTTGTCTATCTGGCGTTCAACCTGTTCAGCGGGCGCCTGAAACGGCGCTTTTTCCCGGTCTCGCCCAAAGGCGTGCTGCAAGACCTGTGGGCCGCGTTGCGGGGCAAACTCGGTCACGCCGACCTCAGTCATTACAACCAGGTGCAGCGCGTGGCCTACCTGTTCGTGATGGTCGATATCACGCTGCTGGTGCTTTCCGGGCTGGTGCTGTGGAAGTCCGTGCAGTTCCCGCTGTTGCGTGAGCTGCTGTGGGGCTACGAAGGCGCACGACGTGTGCACTTCTTCGCCATGGCGCTGTTGGTCGCTTTCGTGGCGGTGCATCTGGTGATGGTCGCGCTGGTGCCAAAAACACTCTTGGCCATGATCGTGGGTCGCAAGGAGCCCGTATGAAAAAGCCCATTCAAGGATCGGGTCTGGACGAGTCGTCCATCCTGACCGACGCCCGCAAAATCCTCGCCCCGCAGATCGAAGACCGCTCGCGCCGTTCGTTCCTGCTGCGCGGCCTGACCCTCGGTGGTGTGGCCATGTTGTCCGGCTGCAACCTCACCGACAACGAAAGCGTCGACACCGCCTTGTCGTCGATGTCGCGCTTCAACGATCGGGTGCAGGGCTGGCTGTTCAACCCCAACGCCATGGCGCCGACCTATCCGGAATCGATGATCACCCGGCCGTTTCCTTTCAATGCCTTCTATGGCATCGACGAGGCACCGGCGGTGGACCAGGAGAGTTATCGCCTGGAAGTGACCGGCCTGGTCGCCGACAAGCGCAGCTGGCGCCTCGAAGAGCTGCGCGCGATGGCGCAGACCGACCAGATCACCCGGCACATTTGCGTCGAAGGCTGGAGCGCGATCGGCCGCTGGGGTGGTGTGCGCTTCAGCGATTTCCTCAAACGCGTGGGCGCCGACACCGATGCCAAATACGTCGGCTTCAAGTGCGCCGACGACTACTACACCAGCATCGACATGGCCACCGCACTGCATGCGCAAACCCTGCTGGCGCTGACCTATGACGGCGCCGTGCTGCCTCGCGAATACGGTTTCCCGATGAAGCTGCGCATGCCCACCAAGCTCGGCTACAAGAACCCCAAACACATCCAGGCGATTTTCGTCAGCAACACCTACAGCGGTGGCTACTGGGAAGACCAGGGCTACAACTGGTTCGGTGGCAGCTGACAGGCGCCCGGCAACTTCGCTTGTCCCCCCATGCATCAAGGAGTTTCATCATGAAAAAGTTGACCACCGTTGTTCTGTCCCTGTGCCTGGCCGTCGGCGCCGCCAGCGTGTTTGCCGCCGATACGATGAGCAATGACAGCATGAGCAAAGACTCGATGTCCAAGGACGCCATGTCCAAGGACACGATGAAAAAAGACGCGATGACCAAGGATTCAATGTCCAAGGACACCATGTCCAAGGACGCGATGAAAAAAGATGCCATGTCCAAAGATGCCATGTCCAAAGATGCGATGAAGAAAGACGCCATGTCCAAGGACAGCATGAGCAAGGACGCGATGAAAAAGGACGCCATGTCGCAGTAACCCCGGCCAACTGCAAACCCTGTGGGAGCGAGCTTGCTCGCGATGACGGTGTGTCAGTCAACATCAATATCGACTGGTAAACCTCATCGCGAGCAGGCTCGCTCCTACAGGTTTATCACCCTATGACTTGAAGTCATGCCCCATGCCATTGCCTGGTTTCACCCTTTGCCTGCATCAAAAATGAATTTCCGCCCACTCCGCTGCTCCTACCTGTAGGCAGCGGCATTGAGCCCGCGAATTCATTGAAGCATCAGGGAGCGGCACGGTCATGAGTCGAGTACCGACAGCGGGCGAACACCTTCCTGGCGGGTTGATCCTGGTGGTTGAGGATGACCCGCTCATTCTGGAGTTTCTCTGTGAAATCCTGCAGGACGAAGGCTTTGTGGTGCAGCCGCAGACCAGTGCGGACGCTGCATCGCAGTATCTGGAGCAGCATGCGCAGGATGTGCGGATGCTGCTGACCGACATCACCATGCCGGGCAAGCTCAATGGCGCGGACCTGGCCAACCTGGTCGGTGATCGCTGGCCGGACAAGCCGATCATGATCATGTCCGGCTATGAAACCCCCGAAAGTTCAGGCGTGCGGCATGCGGTTTGGTTCATCAAGAAACCCTGGGCCCTCGGGCAGTTGCTCGACTGCGTACAAAACGCATTGCAGGCTAATCCTCCGCCGCATTGATCCTGTACATTGGCCATCACACCCGCCAGCTCCGTTAGACAGGAAGGTCCGCCTTGTCCGCTCAAACCTGCGTTTTCCATCACCCGTACCGTGCCTTACTGTTCGATATGGACGGCACCGTACTGACGTCCATTGCCGCCGCCGAGCGCGTCTGGGCGACCTGGGCCAAGCGTCACGGCGTCGATGTCGAGACCTTCCTGCCGACCATCCACGGCGCCCGCGCCATCGACACGATCAGCCGTCTGGCGTTACCCGGCGTCGATGCCGAAGCCGAAGCGGCATGGATCACCCAGGCGGAACTCGAGGATGTCGACGGGGTGGCAGAGGTGGCGGGTGCGGCGGGGTTTCTCAAGTCATTGCCGGCCCATCGATGGGCCATCGTCACCTCGGCCCCCAGAGCGTTGGCGTTGCGCCGCATGGCCGCCGCCGGGATTCCCGAGCCGCAGGTGATGGTCACGGCCGAAGACGTCAGCGCTGGCAAACCTGATCCGGCGGGTTATCGATTGGCGGCCCGGCGACTGGGTGTCGAGATCACCGAGTGCCTGGTGTTCGAAGACGCCACTGTTGGCATTCTCGCGGCCGAAGCGGCGGGGGCGGATTTGCTGATCGTCACGGCCACCCATGATCAGCCGATGCAGACGGCGCACGCGACCCTGGCCGGTTATGACCAGATTGTGGCCAGACTGAACGACGACCTGATCCAGCTGCAGCTTTTGTGAGTGATAGCGCCTTCCAATGAAAAAGGCCCGCCAGCAGGTTCTGCTGAAGGGCCGTCAGGTGAGCGTTAAGGGGGCGTTCGCACCGCTGCCGGCGTCGCCTCGCCAGTCGGGATGCGGGTGCTGGCCTTGAGCTATTTCTGCGCAACGCCTTGCTTGATGTCCCCACAGAAAATATCGACATTTCCATCGGTCGCCGCAGTGCGCACGACAATGGAATACTCACCGGCCAGCAGCACGGACAATTCGACGGGGGCGCTTCGGCTGAACGACCAGCCACGTACGGCCTGGCGTTCGGTATCGACCTTGTCGTTCATGGCGTAGGCGACGGGCCCGGGTTTTGCGCAACTGCCCTTGTTGATGAACGAATAGAGGCGCAAGGGCAGCACCGCTCCGGTTGGAACACCACTGATGAAGAAGCTGAGGCCGGTCTGTTTGCCCCAGTCGGACAAGGCGACATTGCCGATCTGACCAGTGTTTTGCCGGGTGGCAACCAATGTAACGGACACGCTCTTGTTTGATGAAGTAGCGCAGCCGAACAGACTGGTCATGACCATGAGCGCGGTAAGTGAGTTTCTGAATTTCATTGCCAACCTCCTGCATAGAAGAACCGCAATGGGTGATTAAGGGGTATAGCTCATTAATCGCTGTCCGGGGCTGCAATGCTGTCCACTCAAGGTCGAACACTGACTTGTGGCGAGGGAGCAAGCTCCCTTGCCACAGATTAACGATTACGACGCTTGCTTCAGCACCGGCGCGCGCTTGCCGAGCTTCATCAGCCAGAAGTAGCTCAAGGCCGGCACCAGCAACCCGACCAGCCAGGCCAGGTCGACGCCGTCGAGGGCCGTGGCCACCGGGCCGACGTAGAGCGTGGTGTTCATGAACGGAATCTCCAGCGCAATCGCCAGCACAAAACTGCCGCAGGCCGTCCAGTTGACCCGGCCATAGATCCCGTTGACGTCGAAGATGTCATCGATCCGGTACTGACCTTTGCGCAGGCAGTAGTAATCCACCAGATTGATCGCCGTCCACGGGATCAGGAAGTAGCTCATGAAGAAAATGAAGTTGAGAAAGAAGGTGATGAAGTCATCCTGACTGATGGTGCACAGGGCTGTGGCCACCAGGCTGATTACCAGCATGAACAGGCCGCGCACCCGGGGTGTCACTTTCAGTCGGGCGAAGGGTTCGATCACGGTGATGGTCGACATGAAAGCGCCGTACAGGTTGAAGACGTTGATCGACACCTGGCCGTAGACGATGAAGGCGAACAGCAGGAGCGCGCCGCTGCCGAACAGCCCGGCGACATGGCCGCCGACGTTACTGGAGAAGTCGCCGATGCCGACGCTCAGGATCGCCCCGAGAATCATCATCCACGCACCGCCACTGACCGTCCCGGCGTAGCTGTACCAGAACACCTTGGCGGTCGGCGTTTGGCTGGGCAGGTAGCGCGAATAGTCGGCGACATACGGCGCATACGACAGCTGCCAGGTGACGGCAATGCTCACGGCCACGAGGAATTTCGACAGCGAGAACCCGGTCGGTAGCCACTGCTCGGGCGGAATCGACAGTTGCAGGGCGAAGAGCGTGGCGACGACGAACACCAGCAGCGAAAGGATCGACAGCAGCTTCTGCAGGCGGTGAATCAAGCGGTAGCCGTAGAGCGCGACGACGAAGCACAAGGCGCCGATCAGGTAGATGTTGCCGTTGGCGGGCAACGGGCTGACCGACTCCAGCGCCTGGGCGGCGAGCAGGGTGTTGCTGACGAAGAATCCCAGGTAGATCAGCATCACGAACAACAGCGGCAACACCGCCCCGAGCACGCCGAACTGGGCCCGGCTCTGGATCATCTGCGGGATGCCCAGTTTCGGTCCCTGGGCGGAGTGGGAGGCCATGAATATCGCCCCGATCAGTGAGCCGATAATGATTGCCAATGCGCTCCAGAACAGGTTGAGCCCCATCACCACCGGCAGCACACCCGAGGCGATGGTGGTGATGTTCATGTTGGCGCCGAACCAGATGAAAAACAGTGAACCCGGCTGACCATGACGTTCGGCTTCGGGGATGAAATCGATGCTTCTTTTTTCAACTTGCATGGCGATCACTCCTGAGTCCGGACGAGGTGGGTTTGCAGGCGGGCGATGGTGCTTTGCAGTTCGTGGGGCTGGTGGGCGAACAGGTCCGGGTGCTCGGGACTCAGGCTTACGTAGTCACGGTTTTCCAGGGCGCGGCGGCATTCGCCGGTGGTGAGGATTTCCAGGGAGTAGACCCAGTTGGCCATGATCAACAGCGCCGAATAGTGCCCGGCCTCGGTGGTCGTGGTGCACGCATCGCTGACCAGGCGAATGTGGTAGCCGAGGGCAAAGGCATCGAACACCGTGGTCAATACGCAGACATCGGTCAGTACGCCGCCGATGATCAGCGTGTCGACGTCCAGTGCCTTGAGCCGGGCATCGAGGTCGGTACGGTGGAAAGCGCTGTAGCGGCCTTTATCGACGACGGCTTCATCGGGTCGCGGGGCGAGGCTTTGGATGATCTCCACTTGCCGCGTGCCGGCGCGATAGCCGCTCGGGCCGCCATCGGCGGCGCGGGGTTCGCCCGGTGGCAGATCACTGCCGTCGGCCTGGTTGATATGGCGGGTATAGATAACGGGGACCCGCTGCTGGCGGGCGCTTTGGAGCAGTGTGGCGGTGTTGGCCAGCACCGAATCGAAGTGTTCGAGGACGAAACCGTCCTCCTGTTGCATGTCGATGATCAACAGTGCGTTTTTATTGTTCATAGAGCAAACCTGATCATGGGCCGGACACTGTTGCGTCCAGCCAGCCCGATAACCACCGGGCCGAAGCACAATGCACCACAACCGCGAGGCTATCGCCTGACGTCGAGGTACGTGGATTCCTGTTCGGGAGTGCTCAGTGAACTATTTGCCAGAAGCCGTTCTGCTTGGCCGAAACACTGGCGCGCAAACGCTTGAAATGCAGGTGCGAAGCGGTCCATTCACCGCGCAGGTAAGCCCGCGCGGCGCCGGAGGGAAGGGCGAGTGACTGGAGACGACCATTGAACATGGAAATCGACCCTGTAGGAGCGAGCCCGCTCGCGAAAAACTCAAAGGCACCGCGTTGATTCAGAATGCACGCGTTATCGCTGACATCCATCGCGAGCAAGCTCGCTCCCACAACTCAGAGGACTCAGCGGAACGCCGGGACCACGTGCTTGATAAACAGCTCCAGGGATTTCTTCTTCTCGGCGTGCGGCAAGCTGTTGTCGCACCAGAAGCTGAACTCGTCGACGCCCAGTTCCTGATAGTACTTGATGCGCGGAATGATCTCTTCCGGGGTACCGATCATGGCGGTTTTGTGCAGGCTGTCCAGTTCGAACTCCGGACGGCCGGCGAATTTCTCTTCCGGGCTTGGCGCCAGGAAGCCGTTGACCGGGGTTTCCTTGTTGCCGAACCAGGCATCGAAAGTGCGATAGAACTTGGCGATCGCCTTGGCCCCGACCTTCCAGCCTTCGGGATCATCGACTGCGTGAACATGGGTGTGACGCAACACCATCAGTTGCGGGCGTGGCACGTCCGGGTTGTTGTCCAGCGCGGTCTGGAACTTGTTCTTCAGGTCCAGTACTTCTTCGTCGCCTTTCATCAACGGCGTCACCATGACGTTGCAGCCATTGGCCACGGCGAAGTTGTGCGAGTCCGGGTCACGGGCGGCGATCCACATCGGCGGGTTCGGCTTCTGGATTGGCTTGGGCACGCTGGTAGAGGTCGGGAATTTCCAGATGTCGCCGTCATGGGCGTAGTCGCCTTGCCACAGGGCACGAACCACCGGAACCATTTCCCGTAGCGCCTGGCCGCCGCTTGAGGCTGGCATGCCACCGGCCATGCGGTCGAATTCAACCTGGTAAGCACCACGGGCCAGGCCCACTTCCATGCGCCCGTTGCTGATCACGTCCAGCAATGCGCATTCGCCGGCGACCCGGATCGGGTGCCAGAACGGCGCGATGATGGTGCCGGCGCCGAGGTGGATGGTGGTGGTCTTGGCCGCCAGGTAGGCCAGCAGCGGCATCGGGCTCGGCGAGATGGTGTATTCCATGGCGTGGTGCTCACCGATCCAGACGGTGCTGAAACCACCGGCTTCGGCCATCAGGGTCAGCTCGGTCAAGTCTTCGAACAGCTGGCGATGGCTGATGCTTTCGTCCCAACGTTCCATGTGTACGAACAGGGAAAATTTCATGACGCTTACCTCGGATCTTTTGTTGTCGGCCTGTCGACTGCGGGCCTGTTGCCTGGAATGAGCGCAGGGCTCCCCGGTGTTCTCGCCAGTGTAAAGCGCGTTCCTGAGTACGGCTGTTCGGCTGATTGATTATTGGTATACCATAATACGGAATATCTGCAAAATATTTCTCTTAGACGGTCACTTACCAAGAGTCACTCGGCTTATGCCTATCTGTCCCTGGGCACGCAGGAGGGCGGTTATGTATTCCGGCGCGGGCACCACGGGCATTCAGACGGTCGGCGTTATCGTTGGCGTCCATCGCGGGCAAGCCCGCTCCCACAGGGATTTGCGTAGATCTGTAGGAGCGAGCCCGCTCGCGAAAAACGTGCGGGCACCACGGGCATTCAGACGACCCGCGTTATCGTTGACGTCCATCGCGAGCAGGCTCGCTCCTACATGGATTTGCGTAGATCTGTAGGAGCGAGCCCGCTCGCGAAAAACGTGCGGGCACCACGGGCATTCAGACGACCCGCGTTATCGTTGACGTCCATCGCGAGCAGGCTCGCTCCTACATGGATTTGCGTAGATCTGTAGGAGCGAGCCTGCTCGCGAAAAACGTGCGGACAACACGGGCATTCAGACGACCCGCGTTATCGTTGACGCCCATCGCGAGCAGGCTCGCTCCTACAGGGATTTGCGTAGATCTGTAGGAGCGAGCCTGCTCGCGAAAAACGTGCGGACAACGCAGTCATTCAGACAGCCAGCGTTATCGTTGACGCCCATCGCGAGCAGGCTCGCTCCCACAGGGATTTGCGTAGATCTGTAGGAGCGAGCCCGCTCGCGAAAAACGCGCGGGCAACACGGGCATTCAGACGACCCGCGTTATCGTTAACGCCCATCGCGAGCAGGCTCGCTCCTACAGGGATTTGCGTAGATCTGTAGGAGCGAGCCCGCTCGCGAAAAACGCGCGGACAACACGGGCATTCAGACGACCCGCGTTGTTGACGCCCATCGCGAGCAGGCTCGCTCCTACATGGATTGTGGAATCAGGCGAGAACGGGCAGGGCGCCCATCTTGCCGTGGCAATACACCAGTGGTCCGGCATTCTGCCGGGGCACGATCAGGTTCTTCACCGCGCCGACCATGATCGCGTGGTCGCCCCCTTCATATTCGCGCCACAGTTCGCATTCGATGACCGCCGTGGCGTTGGCCAGGATCGGATTGCCCAGCTCGCTCAATGTCCACTCGATGCCTTGTGCCTTGTCTTTGCCCTTGCGCGCGAAGGCATAGGCTTCGCTTTGCTGACCGCCGGAAAGCACATGAATGGCAAAGCGTTTGTTCTTGATCAGAACCGGGTAGGAGTCGGAGCTGTAGTTGGGGCAGAACAGCACCAGGGCCGGATCCATGGACAGCGAACTGAACGCACTGGCTGTCAGGCCGACGATTTGCCCGTCGTCATCGAGCGTGGTGATCACGGTTACGCCGGACGGGAACGAGCCCATGACTTGTTTGTAGATGGCGGCATCGATCATTGGACTGTCCTCGGGTGTGGTGCATGGTTTTTATGAGTTTGTAGGTCTGATGGTATACCGTAATACATCGTTTGCAAGGGCTTTTTCTACCGGCCGATAAACGTACACCTCCGGTCTTGAGGTCAATAAATACAGGGCTTTCAGCTAGGCAGAGGGTGGGGGTTTGCGGCAGGATTGCAGATCAGATGGGATTGCAAAGACCGGATCAGTCTTGTGAAAAAGTTGGAATACCATAATATGGTGTTCATCTGAGGGGCGACCAGAGAGTCCCCCCGGTTTGGCTTCATACAAAGATAAGAACAGACAAACTCGAGTTCATGCATATGTCCCAGATGTCCCGGCAAGACCCGTTGATCGAGAATCACACGGTCGACTACGTTCCACTCGCAGAGCGCCACGGGAAGGCCCGCGATCTGTTCACCCTATGGTTCAGCACCAACATTGCGCCACTGCCTATCGTCACCGGTGCCATGGTGGTTCAAGTGTTCCATCTCAATTTGTTCTGGGGGCTGTTGGCGATTGCCCTGGGACACATGGTCGGCGGGCTGGTGATTGCCCTGGCATCGGCCCAGGGCCCGCGCATGGGCATTCCGCAAATGGTGCAGAGCCGGGGTCAGTTCGGTCGCTATGGCGCGCTGCTGATCGTGTTCTTTGCCGCCCTGATTTACGTCGGTTTTTTCATTTCCAACATCGTGTTGGCCGGCAAATCGATCGTCGGCATCGTGCCTTCGGTCCCGGTGCCTGCCAGTATCCTGATCGGTGCCCTCAGCGCGACCGCCATCGGGGTGATCGGTTACCGCTTCATCCATACCCTCAATCGTATTGGTACCTGGGTGATGGGCAGCGCGCTGCTCGCCGGTTTCCTCTACATCTTCGCCCATGACTTGCCGGCGGACTTCTTCACCCGTGGCGGTTTCAACCTGTCCGGCTGGTTGGCCACCGTGTCCCTGGGCATCATCTGGCAGATCAGCTTTTCGCCTTACGTGTCGGACTACTCGCGCTACCTGCCGGCGGATATCGGCATCACTCGTCCGTTCTTTGCCACCTACCTGGGCGCGACCCTGGGCACGATCCTCTCGTTCACTTTCGGCGCGGTGGCGGTCCTAGCGACCCCGGAAGGCACTGAAGCGATGGCTGCGGTCAAGCAATCCACCGGTTGGCTGGGGCCGATTCTGATGGTGCTGTTCCTGCTCAACATCATCAGTCACAACGCCTTGAATCTGTATGGCGCGGTGCTGTCGATCATCACCTCGATCCAGACCTTCGCCAGTCAGTGGACGCCGAGCATCAAGGTGCGCGTGGTGTTGTCGAGCGTAGTGCTGGCGGGGTGCTGCGTGGTCGCGCTCGGCGCTTCGGCGGACTTCATCTCGCAGTTCATCGGGCTGATTCTGGCGTTGCTGTTAGTGCTGGTGCCGTGGGCCTCGATCAACCTGATCGATTTCTATGTGATCAAGCGTGGGTGCTACGACATTGCCTCGATCTTCCGTGCGGATGGCGGGATCTATGGTCGGTTCAATCTGCATGCGATCGTGGCGTATTTCATCGGGATCATCGTGCAGTTGCCGTTCGCCAATACATCGCTGTATGTCGGGCCTTATGCCAATCTGGTTGAGGGCGCGGATCTGTCGTGGCTGGTGGGGTTGGTGGTGACGTGTCCGCTGTATTACTGCCTGGCAACTCGTGGGCAGGCGCGGTTGAGCCGCGTTGTGGGGCTTGGTTTTACTGATTGATATTGGGTGATGTTTGTCTGGAATGCCCGGCTTTTGGCCGGGCATTTTTGTTCTGGTGATTCGTGAATACAGGCAGCCTGGTGCCGACCTGTTGTTTGCTTTCGGAGTACCTACCCATTCCTGCGGTAACGGCCACTTATGGTTTTGCCCTGATGGCGAGTCTCTTTTTCAAAAGCCAAAGCGAGGCGGCCTGACAGCCGATCTGATTACAGGTCTGTCTGCGATCCCCTTGTGGGAGCCAGCCTGCTGGCGATGAACGCCCGGATAACGCGATCCTTCAGACAGGGCGCGTTATCGTTGACGTCCATCGCCAGCAGGCTGGCTCCCACAGGGGATTGGCGGTATCCGCGAAAATCAGGTCGGCTGTCAGGCCGCCTCGCGTTGCTCTGGCTATTGATGATCTTGCCCCATCGCGGCGGGCCCAGCGAACGCCAGGGTTTGATTACTTGGCCCCGGGTGGCGATGCGCTTTTCAAAGTGACCCGCTGTAAGAGCGGAACCCCAAGTGGCCGTTACCGAAGGAAGGGACAGGTACACTCACTGAAAAAAAAAGGTCACCACAACCCGACGTTGTGGTGACCCGAGGGTGACACTCTATTACCGGTCCACTGGCATGGACCTCAAAACATCAATGGGCCCCAGCCGCCTTGTTCAGGTCGCTTTCAGCCCATTCGGTATAGACACAAGCATCCGCCGTCGCCCAGCGCACGCGCACCGGATCGCCCGCCTTCATTGGCATTCCGGCCGCAGACAAGGCCTTGACGGTCATCGAGGTGCCACCCGAGGTCACCACACTGCAGGTCTGGCTTTCGCCCAGGAACAACACTTCCACGACCTTGGCCGAGACTTCATTCCAGCCGGCGGCCAGTGGCTCCCGGGCTGCTTGCTCAACGCTCAAGGCCAATGCTTTTTCCGGACGCACCATCAGCAGCACATCCTGATGGGTTTGCAGCCCGGCGGTCAGGCGGATCGACAGCGACTGCCCTTCAAACGAAGCCGCCGCATTGCCCTGGGCCTTGAGCTTGAGGAAGTTCGAGTTGCCGAGGAACGAGGCGACGAAGGCATTCGGCGGGTTCTGGTACAGGTCATAGCCGCTGCCCAGGCCAACGATCTTGCCGTGGCTGAAGATCGCGATGCGCTGGGACAAACGCATGGCTTCTTCCTGGTCGTGGGTCACGTAGACGATGGTGATGCCCAGGCGTCGATGCAGCTGGCGCAGTTCATCCTGCAAATCTTCACGCAGTTTTTTGTCCAGTGCGCCGAGGGGTTCGTCCATCAGCAGGATGCGTGGCTCGTAGACCAGTGCCCGGGCGATGGCGACCCGTTGCTGCTGGCCGCCGGAGAGTTGCGAAGGGCGGCGATGGGCAAATTGCTCCAGCTGCACCAGCTTGAGCATGGCATCGACCCGGCGTTCACGTTCGGCCGTGGCCAGTTTGCGAATCGTCAGCGGGAAGGCGATGTTGTCGCGCACCGACAGATGCGGGAACAGCGAGTAGCGCTGGAACACCATGCCAATATCGCGCTTGTGCGGCGGTACATTGACCAGTGACTGGCCGTTGACCAGGATCTCGCCGCTGCTTGGCGTTTCGAAGCCGGCGAGCATCGACAGGGTGGTGCTTTTGCCGGAGCCGCTGGAGCCGAGGAAGGTCAGGAACTCACCGTCCTTGATGTCCAGCGAGATGTTGTCCACGGCGGCGAAGTCACCGTAGTACTTGTTCAGGTTGCGCAGGCTGACCAGCGGCTGGTCGTTTTGCTGGGCGCTATCTTTGATCACTGCACTCATGTCGTTCTCCTGCGCGCTCAGGCGCTGATTTCGTTGCGCCGGCGCAGTGCGGCGGCGATCACCATGACCAATACCGAGAGGCCGATCAGCAGCGTCGAGGCGACGGCGATCACGGGCGTCAGGTCCTGGCGCAGGGTGGTCCACATTTTCACGGGGAGGGTTTGCAGGGTCGGGCTGGCCATCATCACGCTCAACACCACTTCATCCCACGAGACGAGGAAGGCGAAGAGGGCGCCGGCCACCATGCCGGGACGAATCGCCGGGAAGGTGACCTTGAACACCGCTTGCAGGCGCGAGGCACCGCAGATCACCGCGGCATCCTCGATCGACTGGTCGAACAGCTTCAGCGAGTTGATGATCGAGATGATGGTGAACGGCAACGCGACGATCACATGGCTGACCACGAACGCGAACATCGTCCCGGTGTAGCCCAGTTTCAGGAACAGTGCGTACACCGCCACGGCGATGATCACCAGCGGCACGATCATCGGCAGGGTGAACAGGCCGTAGAGCATTTCCCGGCCAGGAAAGCGGCCGCGCACCAGGGCGAACGCCGTCGGCAAACCCAGGGCCACGGCGAAGAACGTGGTCAGCACCGCGACCTTGAGGCTGGCCATGGCCGCGTTCATCCAGTCGGCGTTGGAGAAGAACTGGACGTACCATTTCAGCGTCCAGCCCGGTGGCGGGAACACCAGCCATTGCGACGATCCGAACGACAGCAGCACGATGAACACGATCGGCAGCAACAGGAACAGACCGATCAGCCCGGTGGTGGCGTACAGGCCGAAGCGCATCCGGCGGCTCATGGCATTGGGGGTCAGGAGCATGACGGCTTACCTCGCGTTACTGGCGCCAACCGGGGATTCCGGCTGAAGCTTCAGGTAGAAGTAGAACAGCACCAGCGTAATCACGATCAGCAACGCGGCGCCGGCGCTCGCCAGGCCCCAGTTGAGGAACGACTGCACCTGCTGAATGATGAACTCGGGCAGCATCATGTTCTGCGCACCGCCCAACAGGGCCGGGGTGACGTAGTAACCCAGCGACATCACGAACACCATCAGGCCCCCGGAGAACAGGCCCGGCCGGCACAGCGGCAGGAACACCCGGAAGAAGTTGGTCCACGGGCTGGCACCGCAGATCGAACCGGCCTGCAAGATCATCGGGTCGATCGCCTGCATGGTCGCCTGCAGCGGCAGCACGATGAACGGGATCATGATGTAGCTCATGCCGATCACCACGCCGGTCAGGTTGTGCACCATTTCCAGCGGCTGATCGATGATGCCCATGGCCATCAGCGCCTTGTTGATCACCCCGGAGGCTTGCAGCAGCACCAGCCAGGAGTAGGTGCGGGCGAGGAGGCTGGTCCACATCGACAGCAGCACGATGTTGAGAATCCAGCGGCCCCAGCCGCGCGGTACCAGGGTGATCGCCCAGGCCAGCGGGAAGCCCAGCAACAGGCTGAACAACGTGACCAGGCCGGCCACCGAGAAGGTGTTGAGCAACACCCGGGCGTACGCCGAGTTGGCGAACAACTGTTCGTAATTGCCCAGGCCCGGCACCGGTTCAAGCACGCCGCGCAACAGCAGGCCAATCAACGGCGCGAGAAAGAACAGGCCAAGGAACAACAGCGCGGGGATCAGGTTGCTTGCACCACGCCAGCGCTGTGCCAGGGTCGGGGATTGCGTCATCGCAGCGGCCTTGCCGGCAGCGCCGGAGGCGCTCCCGACGGGCGTGGATGGACGGGACGCGGTTACCGTCATTTTCATTTGACCAGCCATTCGTTCCACCGTGTCGCGATGGCCGGACCGTTCTTGGCCCAGTACGCGAAATCAAGAGTGATCTGATCCTTAACGTAGGCCGTCGGCAGGTTAGGGGCGAGCACCGAATCCAGGCGCGCCACGCTGTCGACGTTGACCGGGGCGTAGGCGGTCAGGTTGGAGAAGTCGGCCTGGCCCTTGGCACTGCTGGCGTTGGCCAGGAACTTCATCGCCGCGTCCTTGTTTTTCGAACCTTTTGGGATGACCAGGATGTCGGCCATGACCAGGTTCTGCTTCCAGCTTACGCCCACCGGGGCGCCGTCTTCCTGCAGGGCGTGAATCCGGCCGTTCCAGAACTGACCCATGCTCGCTTCACCGGAGGCCAGCAACTGTTGCGACTGCGCGCCACCGCCCCACCAGACGATGTCTTTCTTGATGGTGTCGAGTTTCTTGAAGGCGCGATCCAGGTCCAGCGGGTAGAGCTTGTCGGCCGGCACGCCGTCGGCCAGCAGCGCCAGTTCCAGCACGCCTGGGCTTGGCCATTTGTAGAGGGCGCGTTTGCCGGGGTAGGTCTTGGTTTCGAACAGCGCGGACCAGTCCTGGGGTTTGGCGGCGCCGAGCTTGCCTTCGTTGTAGCCGAGGACGAAGGAGAAGAAGAACGAGCCGACACCGTGATCGGAGACGAACCGCGGGTCGATCTTGGTGCGATCGATGACTTTGAAATCGAGGGGTTCGAGCAGGCCTTCAGAGGCGGCGCGCAAGGCGAAGTCAGCTTCGACATCGACCACGTCCCATTGCACGTTGCCGCTTTCGACCATGGCTTTGAGCTTGCCGTAGTCGGTCGGGCCATCCTGGACCACCGTGATGCCGCTGGCCTTGCTGAACGGGTCGGCCCAGGCCTGCTTCTGCGCATCCTGGGTGCTGCCGCCCCAGCTGACGAAGTTGACGCTTTCAGCCGCCATTGCCACGTGACTGGCCGTGGCCAGCAAACCCGCGAACAGTACTGCGGTTGCACGTTTGTTCAACACCATTTTCACGCCCTCATTTGTTGTGTTTTTGAGCGGGCTTTGTATTGCCCGCCTATCGGGAGCAGTAGGTCCATCTGGCCTCTAAAGGCGACCGTGCCAAGGGCTGTTATTGGTGCTTTCCCTGGCGGGCGCACTTGGCTAAATCGTTCGGTCTATGGAATATCATATTATGGTATTCCAAACTTTGTGCAAGCATTTTGCCTTACCGGCTATCTGCCGAATCGGCTTTTTTGGAAAACTTCGGTGCCTCTGATCGCCACAATCCCATGGGGGAGTGAGCTTGCTCGCGATGAGGGCAGGGCCGTCGATTTCAGTATCGATTGGCCTACCGCTATCGCGAGCAAGCTTGCTCCCACCGGGGCAAATTCCGCTCGGGTCACTGGGTAAACGCAATACTCTCCACCACCTCCAGGTCGTACCCGGTCAAACCGGCGTATTTCAACGGCGGCCCGAGATGCCGCAGCTTGCCCACGCCAAGGTTCTGCAAGATCTGCGCCCCGGTGCCGACTTCCGAATAGATCCGTGACTGCGAACGGCTGAACTGCCGTGGCGGTTGGGTCAATTGTGGTACGCGCTCCAGCAACGCTTGCGAGGATTCGTGATTGGCCAACACCACGACCACGCCACATCCTTCTTCAGCCACTCGCTGTAACGCCGCCCACAACGTCCAGTTGGACGGCCCGCTGTACTCGGCGCCGACCAGGTCGCGCAACGGGTCGATCACATGCACGCGCACCAGCGTCGGTTGTTCGCGACGCACGTCACCCATGACCATTGCCATGTGCACACCGCCTTCGATGCGATCCTCAAAGGTGATCAGACGGAAGGTGCCATGCACCGTTGGCAGCTCGCGCTCGCCGATGCGTACGACCGTGTGCTCGGTACTTAAACGATAGTGGATCAAATCGGCGATGGTGCCGATCTTGATCCCGTGTTTGCGCGCGAACACTTCCAGATCCGGGCGACGGGCCATGGTGCCGTCGTCGTTCATGACTTCAACGATCACCGAGGCCGGTGTGAAACCGGCCAGGCGTGCCAGGTCGCAACCGGCCTCGGTATGCCCGGCGCGGGTCAGGACGCCGCCTTCCCGGGCGCGCAACGGGAAGATGTGCCCCGGCTGCACGATATCGGCGGCACTCGCGCCTTGGGCGACGGCGGCGGCGACGGTACGCGCCCGATCAGCGGCGGAGATGCCGGTGGTCACGCCGACGGCGGCTTCAATCGACACGGTGAACGCCGTGCTGAACACGCTGCCATTGCTCGGCACCATCTGTTCCAGGCCAAGGCGCTGGCAGTGCTCGTCGGTCAGGGTCAGACAGATCAGCCCGCGTGCTTCCCGGGCCATGAAGCTGATGGCTTCGGCGCTGCAACGATCGGCGGCGAGCAACAGGTCGCCTTCGTTTTCCCGGTCTTCGTCGTCAACCAGGAGCACCATCTTGCCTTGGCGGTAGTCTTCGATGATTTCTTCGATGCTGTTGAAGGCCATGTGAGGATTCTCGGTGTTTGTTGGAAATATATTGTGGTATACCATAATACAAAACAACCGGAGAGGTCACTATGAAGGCGTACTGGATTGCTCACGTGGATATCACCGATCCCGTTCAATACAGCCAATACACCCAGCGGGCGCCGAAGGCGTTTGCCGAATACGGCGGACGGATATTGGCGCGTGGTGGGCGCAGCGAGGCGATGGAAGGGCGGCCGACACCGCAACGCAGCGTGGTGATCGAGTTCGATTCCTATGACCAGGCGGTGGCCTGTTATCGGTCGGATCTTTATCAGGAGGCCAGGGGGCACCGCGAGGGTGTGGCTCGGGCTGAGGTGATTATTGTCGAGGGGGTGGTGCCGGTTTGAGGGGTGGTCCCCGGATCGACTGTAGGAGCTTGCCAGCGGCGGCGGCCTGACAGCCGACCTGTGTGTGGTTGACTGGGTACATATCCGTTGCTGCGGTAGTGGCGGCTGGCGGTTTCGCCCTTACGGCGACTTACTTTTTTTTCAAACGCCAAAAAAAAGATAAGCAAAAAAAGGCTCGCCCCGAGCGTCCGGCCCCTCGCTTGGGCTCGGCGTTCCTTCGCTACGGTATCCATCCGGGGACACTGCCCTCCGGTCTGCTTCGCGACGACCTACATGCAGCGTGTTCGACTGCGTCGAACGGCGCTACGCGCCACTCCCCGGATGCACACCTCCACTCAGCCTCCCGAAGGGGCGGGTGGATCAAGATCAAAAGCTGCAGGCGAGCTAACGCTCGGCCTGATGAGTGGTGAAGAGCAGGGTGGCGCGCCTTGCTTTTCCGTAGGAGCGAGCCTGCTCGCGATGGACTTGAGAACACTGCGGAGTGTCAGACTCCCCCGCGTTTTCGTTGACGACCATCGTCGGAACGCCGCTGTGCTTTTCTGTGGGAGCGAGCCTGCTCGCGATGGACTTGAGAACACCGCGGGGTGTCAGACTCCCCCGCGTTATCGTTGACGACCATCGTCGGAACGCCGCTGTGCTTTTCTGTGGGAGCGAGCCTGCTCGCGATGGACTTGAGAACACCGCGGGGTGTCAGACTCCCCCGCGTTTTCGTTGACGACCATCGTCGGAACGCCGCAGTGCTTTTCTGTGGGAGCGAGCCTGCTCGCGATGGACTTGAGAACACCGCGGGGTGTCAGACTCCCCCGCGTTATCGTTGACGACCATCGTCGGAACGCCGCTGTGCTTTTCTGTGGGAGCGAGCCTGCTCGCGATGGACTTGAGAACACTGCGGGGTGTCAGACTCCCCCGCGTTTTCGTTGACGACCATCGTCGGAACGCCGCTGTGCTTTTCTGTGGGAGCGAGCCTGCTCGCGATGGATTTGAGAACACTGCGGGGTGTCAGAATCCCCGCGTTATCGTTGACGACCATCGTCGGAACGCCGCCCGGAGCAGGCTCGCTCCCACAGGGTGTGTGCAGGGTCAGCGAATGAAGTGAATCTTGCCGGTATCGTCGTTGCCGATGTAGATGCCATAGACCCCGGCCTGCCGCTCTTCGATATAGCGCTCGAGAATCTGCCGGATCGCCGGGTAATAGATGCTGTCCCAGGGAATGTCCTCGGGCGCGAAGAATTTATAGTCGAGGGTTTCCGGCCCGTACTGGCCGGTGATTTCCAGGGCGATGGCGCGGAAGATGATGTACACCTCGCTGATCTTCGGCACGCTGAAGATCGAGTACGGCGAGAGGATTTCCGCGCGTACGCCGCTTTCTTCCCAGACTTCGCGCAAGGCCGCCTGCTCGGTGGTTTCGCCGGTTTCCATGAAGCCCGCCGGCAGCGTCCAGGTGCCCGGACGCGGCGGAATGGCGCGCTGGCATAGCAGGTACTTGCCGTCCTGCTCGATGATGCAGCCGGCGATGATTTTCGGATTGACGTAGTGGATGTAGCCGCAGCCGCGGCACATCAGGCGCTCGTGCGTATCGCCCGGCGGCAGCTGTTGACCCAGGTCAGGGCTGCCACACTTCGGACAAAAGCTCGGGCTGAACATGATCAACGACCTATGCGGGGTTCTTTGAGGGCGATGGGTTGGGTGATCTCGGGGATTGCCCCGGTCTCTTCCTGCTTGCGCTTGAGGTAGTCGAGGGCCACGGTGGCGGCGGCGCGGACGTGGTCGACGCAGGCCTGGTGAGCGGCCAGCGGATCGCCGCTCTTGATCGCCTCGACCATGCGTTCCATTTCCTGGTTACTGGCGCCACGACGGTTCTGCTGGGACACCGAGGTGGCACGCAAGTAGCTGATGCGCGCCTGCAACTGGCGCAACTGGGTGGCCGCGACATGGTTGCCGGAGCCTTCGAGCAACACGTCGTAGAAGCCTTGCACGGAGTCGATGACCTGTTGCAGTTCACCTTCCTTCAAGGCCTGGCGGTTTTCTTCCAGGGCTTTTTCCAGGGCCTTGATGTCCTTGGCCTTGGCACGCAGGGTGAACAGCTGGACGATCAGGCCTTCGAGCACGCAACGCAGTTCGTAGATATCGACCGCGTCGGCCAGGGTGATGATCGCCACCCGTGGGCCCTTGGCGTCGGCGAATTCCACCAGGCCTTCGGATTCCAGGTGACGCAGGGCTTCGCGCACGGAGGTACGGCTGACGCCCAGGCGATCGCACAGATCGCGTTCGACCAGACGGTCTCCCGGCAGAAGCTGGAAGTTCATGATGGCGCTTCGCAATTTATCCAGCACGATTTCGCGCAGGGTAACGGGGTTGCGATTGACCTTGAAGCTGTCGTCGAGTGGCAGGCGTTTCATGGGGTCCGCTCTGATTGTGGCTGTCCATGCAAAAAAAGCACTTCGATTGCAGCAATCTCCGTGCTCGTCAGATCAAACAGCCAAGGGGTTAACTGGAGGCCTCGGCATCGGCTTCGGCGAAGGCTTCTCGGGCGAGCCGGAAACTGTCGACGGCGGCGGGAACACCACAATATATGCCGACCTGAAGCAGAATTTCGCGTATTTGCTCACGACTCAAGCCGTTACGCAAGGCGCCGCGCACATGCAGCTTGAGTTCGTGAGGCCGGTTGAGCGCCGAGATCATCGCCAGGTTGATCATGCTGCGCTCCTTGAGGGACAAGCCCTCGCGCCCCCAGACGTGACCCCAGCAGTATTCGGTGACCATTTCCTGCAGAGGGCGGGTGAAGTCGTCGGCGTTCTCGATGGAGCGATTGACATAGGCTTCGCCCAGCACCTGGGTACGGATCTGCAAGCCTTTCTCGTACTTCTCGTTGCTCATTGCATGTGTCTCCTGTGGCGCTCAGATCTCGAGGCTGTGCTGTTGGCCGCAGCGCGGCTCCTGCCGTTTGGCCAAACTGACTTAGAGCCCACCCATCAGGGTGTATTTAAGTTCAAGGTAGTCCTCGATGCCGTACTTGGAGCCTTCACGGCCCAGGCCTGAGGACTTGATTCCGCCAAACGGCGCGACTTCGGTGGAAATCAGCCCTTCGTTGATCCCGACCATGCCGTATTCCAACGCTTCGCTCATGCGCCAGGCACGACCCAGATCGCGGGTGTAGCAGTAGGCGGCCAGGCCGAATTCGGTGTCGTTGGCCATGTGCACGGCCTCGGCTTCGCTGTCGAAGCGGAACACCGCCGCCAGCGGGCCGAAGGTTTCTTCCCGGGCGACTTTCATCTGCGTGGTGACGCCGGCCAGCACGGTCGGCTGGAAGAAGCCGTTGCCCAGCGCATGGCGTTCGCCGCCGCACAGCAGGCGCGCGCCCTGGGCCAGTGCGTCCTGTACGTGGTCTTCGACCTTGGCCACGGCGCGTTCGTTGATCAATGGACCCTGAGTGATGCCCGCCTCGAAACCGCTGCCAACCTTGAGCTGCGAAACCCGCTCGGCCAGCCGGGCGACAAAGGCGTCATGAATGCCGTCCTGCACCAGGAAGCGGTTGACGCAGACGCAGGTCTGCCCGGCATTGCGGAACTTGGCAATCAGCGCGCCTTCCACGGCACGCTCCAGGTCGGCATCGTCGAAGACGATGAACGGCGCGTTCCCGCCCAGTTCCAGCGAAACCTTTTTCAACGTCGGCGCGCACTGCGCCATCAGCAATTTGCCAATCGCCGTGGAGCCAGTGAACGACAGTTTGCGCACCCGGGGGCTGGCGGTCAGTTCGCCACCGATGGCAATGGCGTCGCCGGTGATCACGTTGAAGATGCCCGCAGGAATACCGGCCTGTTCGGCCAACGCGGCCATGGCCAGGGCCGAGAACGGCGTTTCCGGCGCTGGCTTGACGATGCACGGGCAGCCAGCGGCCAGTGCCGGGCCGGCCTTGCGGGTGATCATCGCCGCCGGGAAGTTCCACGGTGTAATGGCCGCGACCACGCCAATCGGTTCTTTGCTGACGACGATGCGTGCATCGCCCTTGTGGCTGGGAATGGTGTCGCCGTAGATGCGTTTGGCTTCTTCAGCGAACCACTCGATGAAGCTGGCGGCGTAGAGAATTTCACCCTTGGCTTCGGCCAATGGCTTGCCCTGTTCGAGGGTGAGGATTTCAGCGAGGGCGTCGGCGTTTTCCAGCATCAGGGCGTGCCAGCGCTTGAGTGTGTTGCTGCGTTCCTTGGCGGTCAGTGCACGCCAGGCCGGCCAGGCGTTGTTGGCGGCTTCGATGGCCAGGCGCGCATGCTCGGCACCGAGGTTCGGCACCCGACCGATGAGTTCACCGGTGGCCGGGTTGAAGATGTCCTGTTGCGCGCCGTCGGGTGCATCCAGCCATTGGCCGTTGATGTACGCCTGCTGGCGGAACAGTGATGAGGCTGCTGGGCTCATGCCGGCTCCTGACAAAATTAAAAGATCTGCGCGGCCCCTTGTAGGAGCGAGCCTGCTCGCGAAAAACCCGAGAACGCCAAGGGCTGTCAGGCAGCACGCGTTATCGTTCACGACCATCGTCGGAGCGCCGCCCGGAGCGGGCTCGCTCCTACAGGGGGGTGTGAACCATCAGCCCAGCGCGGGCAGCGGCCCCAGTTTGCCTTTGTGGTAGACCATCGGCGTCACCGGTTGCGCGGGCAAAATGAGGTTCTTCACTGCGCCGACGATGATGGCGTGATCGCCGCCGTCGTATTCACGCCACAGTTCGCACTCGATGATTGCCGTGGCCTTGGCCAGCAACGGGTTGCCGAGTTCGCTCAGGTGCCAGTCGATGCCTTTGGCCTTGTCCTTGCCTTTGCCGGCAAAGGCATAGGCTTCGGCGGTCTGGTCGGCGGACAGCAAGTGAATCGCGAATTGCTTGCTGTCGCGCAGCACCGGGTAGGTGTCCGAGGCGTAGTTGGGGCAGAACAGCACCAGCGCCGGATCGATCGACAGCGCACTGAATGCGCTGGCGGTGATGCCGACGATGCCGCCGTCGGGGTCCAGGGTGGTGACCACCGTGACGCCGGACGGAAACGAACTCATGACGTCTTTGTAAATGCCGGGTTCGATCATTTCTCTGGACTCCTAGCGCATCACGAACGGATCAGGCATTGGCGCCTGGGACAGGTTGATCCACACCGTTTTCAGCTCGGTGTAGGCCAGCACCGAATCGATGCCGCTTTCGCGTCCATAGCCACTGTTCTTGAACCCGCCGATCGGCGCCATGGCCGAGACCGCGCGGTAGGTGTTGACCCAGATGATCCCCGAACGCACGTCACGGGCCAGGCGATGGGCACGGCCCAGGTCGCGAGTCCAGATGCCGGCGGCGAGGCCGAACTGCGAGTCGTTGGCGATCGCCAGGGCTTCGGCTTCGTCCTTGAAACGGATGACCGAAGCCACCGGGCCAAAGACTTCTTCCTGCATGATCTTCATCGAGTTGCGGTCGCATTCGAACAAGGTCGGCTCATAGAACCAGCCCTCGCCGAGATTCTGCGGACGCTTGCCGCCCAGGCGCAGCTTTGCACCTTCGGCAATGGCATCGGCGACCAGGCCTTCAACCACCGCCAGTTGCTGCGCCGTGGCCATCGGGCCCATTTCGCTGCTGTCTTCCTGCGGGTTGCCGATGCGGATGCGCTGGGCGCGCTCCACCAGGCGACCCACGAACTCGTCGTAGATGTCGTCCTGCACCAACAGGCGCGAACCCGATACGCAGCTCTGCCCGGAGGCGGCGTAGATCCCGGCGATGGCGCCGTTGATCGCGCTGTCGAGGTCGGCGTCGGCGAAAATGATGTTCGGTGATTTGCCGCCCAGTTCCAGGGACAGCTTGGCGAAGTTTTCGGCGCTGCTGCGCACCACATGCCGCGCCGTCGCCGCACCGCCAGTGAAGGCGATTTTGCGGATCAGCGGATGGCGGGTGAGGGCGGCGCCGGTGCTTGGGCCATAACCGGTGACGACGTTGACCACGCCCGGCGGAATCCCGGCTTCGAGGGCCAGGCGCGCCAGCTCCAGAATGGTCGCCGAGGCATGTTCGGACGGTTTGATCACGATGGTGTTGCCCGCCGCCAGTGCCGGGGCGAGTTTGATCGCGGTCAGGTACAGCGGGCTGTTCCACGGGATGATCGCGGCGACCACGCCCATGGCTTCATGCACGGTGTAGGCAAACAGGTCCGGCTTGTCCAGCGGCAGGGTGCCGCCTTCAAGCTTGTCGGCCAGGCCTGCGGTGTAATGGAAGAACTCCGGCAGATAGCCGACCTGACCGCGGGTTTCGCGGATCAGCTTGCCGTTGTCGCGGCTTTCCAGCTGCGCCAGTTGTTCCTTGTTTTCGGCGATCAAGTCGCCCAGGCGCCGCAGCAGTTTGCCGCGGGCGGTGGCGGTCAGGCCACGCCAGGCCGGGCTGTCGAAAGCGCTCTGCGCGGCCTGCACGGCGCGCTCGACGTCGGCTTCGTCGGCATCGGGCAGTTCGGCCCAGGGTTCGGCCAGGGCCGGGTTCAGGCTTTCGAAGGTCTTGCCGGACAGGGCATCGACCCATTCACCGCCGATGCACATCTGGAAGCGTGCGAGTGTCATGCAACGATCCCCTTGATTTGGTTTGGTCGGGAGTGCGCTTTATCGAGAAACTCCAGCAACAGCTGGTTGACCAGGCGCGGCGATTCTACGGGCATCATATGCCGCTGCTCGGCGAGGACGGCAACTGCCGCGCCGGGAATGCGCTCGGCCAGTTGCCGGGCCATTTCCGGCGTCGACCCCGGGTCCAGTTCTCCGGTGGCGATCAGGGTCGGCACCTGGATGCCGGGCAGGTCCTCGGCGCGGTACATGTCCTGGGTTGCAAACAGCTCATAGGTGGTCAGGTAGCCCTGGGGGTCATTGCCTGCCAGCGTCTGGCGGATCGCGGCGATCTGCGCCGGATTGGCCGCCTGGTATTCGCGGCTGAACCAGCGCGACAACGCCGCTTCGGCGTTGGCGTCCGGTCCATGCTCGGCGGCCTGGCTGGTGCGGGCGATCACACCGGCGCGCTGTTCGGCGCTACGGTTGAACACGCTGTTGAGCACCACCAGGCTTTGCAAGCGTTGCGGGTAATGCAGGGCGAAGGCCCGTGCCACCAGCCCGCCCATGGAAAAACCGATCACCGCCGCCTTGGGCAATTGCAGGTGATCGAGCAGCTCCAGCAACTGGTCGGCGTAGCCGAGCAGGGGCGTGCCGCTTTCCGGGCGCGGGCTGGCCCCATGACCGAGCATGTCGTAGGCGATGACCCGGTACTGGGAGGCCAGGCCAACGATCTGGCCGCCCCACATTTCTTTATTCAGGCCCACGCCGTGGATCAAGACCACGGGCTGGCCTTGGCCGGTCGCCAGGTAACTGGTTCCAGCCGGGGTGGTTTCAGCGGTGAGCCGAATCATGGAGCGCTCCTGCAAACCTTCTTGTTGTAGTGACCGACCGTCTTACTGGGCTTTTTCAGCCGCCAGTTCTTCCAGGTCGATGTAACGGTTGCCGATGCGTGGGTGCAGGCGGCCGCCATCGGCGCAACCCAGGACGACGACTATTTCGTCGGCACGCGGCGCGTCTTCGATCTGCATTTCCAGGGTGATGTAGTGCGAACGCAGGCCTTCATCGTCCTTGTGCATCATCGGGATCTGGATCGAGGTGCCCGGGCCGCCGCGCTTGTTGGTGAAGCTCAGGTAGCTCTTGGCTTTCACGGCTTCGCGGTAATGGTTGCCGAAGCGCAGGGTGTGGATCACGGCCGAGGCGTGTTCGATTTCGCCATCGGCGCCGACCACGGCAGCCTTGCCGTAGGCTTCGATCTTCTCGGCACCGCCGATGAGGCCCACCAGGCGTTCAACCATCATGGCGCCAAGGTCGGAGCAGTTGGCGCGGATTTGCGGTTTCAGGTCTTCGACAAAGCCGTTGCCCACCCAAGGGTTTTTCATCACCACGGCCAGCCCGACCATGGTCACAGGCTTATCACTGGCCTTGCCGCCTTCGATAAAGGTTTCTTCGATGTAGCTGACGATCTTGCGGATTTCAAAACTCATGAGCGGCTCCATTTCAGAGTGAAAAGTGTCTGTGCGTCTGATGGTATACCATAATACCGTTAGCGCAAGACCCTGAATGGAGTTTCTGGTCGGAAGGTGCGCAAACCCGCCAGCCATTGATCGGATGCCGGTCTTGAACAGTTGAAAAAGGGAACTGCGGTGCGCCGGCCATGCCTTTACCGTAGGGATCCAGCCAATCGGGCTCGACAAGGCATACAGGCAAGGTGCGCTATTGAACGCTCAGCGGTTTTACGTGGGCTGCGCTGGCTGGAATCTGGGCCGCGAGCATTTGTCGGCGTTCCCCACCGAGGGCACGCACTTGCAATGCTATGCAGCGATTTTGGGCAGCGTTGAAATCAACAGCTCGTTTTATCGCCCCCATCGTCAACAGACTTACGTTCGCTGGGCCGATTCGGTGCCAGCCGACTTTCGCTTTTGCGTGAAGATGCCCAAGCGGATTTCCCACGTCCGGCGTTTGCAACACTGCGAGCAGGAACTCGATGAATTTCTGGGGCAATGCTCCGGGTTGGGCGATCGTCTGGGTTGCCTGTTACTGCAACTACCACCGTCACTGGCGTTTGCAGAACCGTTTGCCGAGGCATTTTTTGTCGCTTTGAGGCAGCGGTTTTTCGGGGATGTGGTATTGGAGCCGCGTCATGAATCCTGGGCCGATGCCGAGCCACTGCTGGTGCGCCATCGCATTACCCAAGCGGTGGTGGATCCGTCGCGTATCAGCGGTGATGGCGCTCCGAGAGGATGGCAGGGACTTCAATACTGGCGGCTTCATGGTTCGCCACGCATTTACTACAGCGCCTATGAACGAAGCTGCCTTGAACACCTGGCGGTCGAGCTCCAGGCCGCCACCGGCGCTGGGCAAGCGACCTGGTGCATCTTTGACAACACCGCCAGCGGCGCTGCGCTGGGCAATGCCTTGACACTGGCAGCGTCCTTGCGCGGCGAAGCCTGAGCGCGGAGTCGAAGGACCCGCGTCAGGCTTCAATGTATTGCCGGTCAGTGATCAGGCCGCCATGCCGTCGCCGAGCGACTTCTTATAAGAAGCCTTCATCGACTCCATTTGTGCCCCCAGTTCATCCAGTTGCTCTTTGCCCAACAGTTTTTTGGCCTGAGGAAACATCTCCGTTTCTTCTTCTTCGATGTGATGCTCAAGCAACTCCTTGACCACCTTGGCGCGTCCGGAAAACTCCACGCTGGCCGGGTCTGTGGCCTTCAGGTCAGGCAGCACCAGGGAGTCGACCGTGCGGTGCTCTTCCTTCGCCTCGTAGTACATTTTTTCCTGTTCTTTACCGCCGGCTTTTTTGTAGGCCGGGTAGAGAATTTCTTCTTCAAGCTTGGTGTGAAGGGTGATCTCCATTTCCAGTTTGGCAATCAGCTCGGCGCGTTTTTTTACCGCCCGCTCGGTGGAGTCGTTCAGTTGGGTCAGGATAGTTTTTACTCGTTCATGGTCGGCTTTCAGAATGTCAATGGCGTTCATGGTTCAGCCTCTGCTGTCACGGGAAGTCAGGACCGGTCGTTGCCGGCAATCTCTGTGGTTGCCCCATGACAGGAGCATGAGCTGTGCCAATCTTGTCTTGTTAAAAATTCAAGCTATATCAATGGCTTGGAGATGTCGCTGGCGCAAAGCCTCATGCAGCTTGCCCGAGCGCCGTCGTGCCGGTATTGCAAATCGCGGATAGGGGCGCAGGCGCGAAGGTGTTGGCGCAGCATTCTGTATTGCCACCGGTCCATGGCCTGGGAAAGCCGATGGAATTTTTCGTGGCCGGCCAAATCTCCTGTTCAACGAGCAGCGTTTCGTTTAATCGCCACCTGATGTCAGGGGCAGTCGAAATGCATGGCCCAGGAGAATGACCTCATGACCGTGTTCACACTTTTGTCCGGCACGTCCTCGACACTGACTGATTCAAGTCATGAACAGTGCCGCGACCTCTACGGCGTGTTGTACAGCAATGCTCCCGATGCCGGATCAAGGGGGGAAACCTTCCTGCGCCAACAACTGGCCCGCGCCGCTGAGCTGCCATGTGACTTGCCCGAAACGCCGGAGCAATTGTCGGCATGGGCCGAACTGCATTGTGCCGAGGTGGCACGCGACTATGCCCGGTACATCGAGGAGCGCCAGCAGGGCGGCGCACGGCGTTATTTTCAGAACAAGGCTCACGCGCTGTATTTCCTGCAACGGGTCGCGCCGACCAAAGAGGTCGATGGCGCCTGGCTGGAGGGGGTGGTGGATTGCTGGCAGGACCAACGGTTCGACGGTCTGCTGACCACCTACCTCGAGGAACTCGGCAGTGGCGACCCCCGGCAGAACCATGTGGTGATTTACCGCCAGTTACTGGCCGACCATGACGCGCAGGATCAGCAAGGGCTGGATGACCAGTACTTTCTGCAAGGCGCGATTCAACTGGCGCTGGGACGCTGCGGCGCGGCGTTCATGCCGGAGGTGATCGGCTACAACCTCGGTTACGAGCAACTGCCGTTGCACCTGTTGATCAGCGCCTATGAACTGCGTGAGCTGGGCATTGATCCGTATTATTTCACCCTGCATGTGACCATCGACAACGTCAGCAGCGGACATGCACGCAAGGCCATCCAGGCGCTGCTGGACTTGATGCCTGTTGACGAGGGGCGGGACGAGTTCTATCGCCGCGTGGCACTGGGTTATCGCCTCAACGATCTGGGAACAGGCTCGACGGCGGTGATACAGGGCTTCGATTTGCATCGCGAAGTGCTCGCCATGCTCGAGCGCAAACGCAGCTTCGGTCAGCACATGCATTCCGACTACTGCCGGATCGAGGGCAAGACCGTGAACGAGTGGCTGTCGGCGCCCGGGCAGGTGGAGGACTTTCTCGGCGCACTGGAGCGCAAGGGTTGGATCAAGCGCCATTGTCCACCACAGGAAAGTCGCTTCTGGAATTTGATCGAAGGCAGCACCGCCGCCATGTTCGGCGTGTTCAGTGGTTACGAGAAGCAGCTGCTGCGCGACTGGATGGCCGGTGACTGGCAAGACCCGAAAAGTCAGCCATCACCGCGTCGCAAGCACGACGAGAACCACGCCGACGCCGGGTGGGCGGATGATCCGGAACTCAAGGCATTGCAGGACTCTCTGAGCGAGCAATCGCCACGGCAACAGCTTGAGTCGTTGATTCCGTGACTGTCGGCACAGCGTCATTGCCGTCCGGCCGGGCTCTACGCCACCCGACGCTTCATTGAATTGCGTACCCGTCTGCGCTGACCCCTTTGCACTGACTCAAGGAGCGCCACATGTCAGTACAACAAAACGCCGATCAAGGCTTACTGGAGTTGGGCAAGCGCCTGCTCGCCGGGCATTATCGTTTCGTCACCCCGACGCCGTTGACCCACCAAAGGGTTCTTCAGCGCCTGGCGACACCGCTGGCCAGGGACCTGCGCGATGTTTTCGGTTGGTCGATGCCGTTCGATCACCGGTTGTTTGCGACGGAGGGACTGGCGGCGCTGGAGCAGGCAGGCATCGTCGAAAGGGATGGCTCGCTGTGGCGCAGCACCGTGCGCTGGTCAACCCTCGAAGGATTGCTGTTCGCCCATTCGGCGTACCCGACGACCCAGGCCGACTCGGTGTTTTTCGGTCCCGACAGCTACCGCTTTGCCCGGTTGATCGAAGCGCATTTGCAGCAGTGTTTCGAGCCTGTGCGGCGCGTGGTGGACATCGGTTGTGGTGCCGGCGTCGGCGCGTTGATCGTCGCCCGCGCCCGACGGGACGCCCAAGTGCTGGCCGTGGACATCAACCCGCGAGCGCTGCGACTGTCGGCCGTCAACGCCGAGTTGGCCGGGGCCAGCAACGTCACGGTCTATCACAGCGATGTGCTGGGCAGCGTCGAAGGTGCATTCGATCTGATCATCGCCAACCCGCCCTATATGAACGACAGCCAGCACCGCGCCTATCGCGATGGCGGTGGCGCCTTGGGCGAAGCCCTGTCACTGCGCATCGTTCGCGAAGCGTTGCCGCGCCTGCACGTGGGCGGCAGCCTGGTGCTGTACACGGGGGTGGCGATGGTGGCCGGGAGCGATCCATTTCTGGAGGCCGTGCTGCCCATGCTGTCCGGCGACACCTTTGCCTGGACCTATCGGGAACTGGACCCTGACGTGTTCGGCGAAGAATTGCTCAAGCCTGGTTATGAACGGGCCGAACGCATTGCGGCCGTGGCGCTGACCGTTACCCGCAGACGCGAGGCGTGACCATGAGCCTGGCGCCCCGGTTTGGCATCGAGGAAGAGTATTTCCTCACCGACCTCACGACCCGCCAGATGCTCGCTGAACCCGGCGCCGAGCTGCTGAGCGCTTGTCGCGAAGCCATTGGCGAGGGATTTGCCTACGAGATGTTCCAGGGACAAATCGAAGTGGCCTCGCCTGTGTTTACCCAGGCCAGCGAGGCCGCCGATTTTCTCGGCGGCGTGCGTGAGCGCTTGAATCGCGTGCTGGCCGAACGCGGTCTGGGGCTGCTCTGCGCAGGCAGTCACCCGTTGGCGCGCTGGCGTGAGCAGCATGCGACAAGGCTGCCGCACTTCGATCAGCTGTTTCAGGAATATCGATCCGTGGCACAGCGCAGCGTGCTCAGTGGCCTGCATGTGCATGTGGAAATTCCTGCCGGGATCGATCGGATGGCGGTCCTGAACGAGGTGGCGCCCTGGTTGCCGTTGTTGCTGTTGCTCAGTTGCTCCTCGCCCTACTGGGAGGGCATGGACAGTGGTTTCATGAGTTATCGCCAGGTCGTTTGCGACGGCTGGCCGCGCATGGGCATCCCTGAATATTTTCAGAACGACAGCGAATACCAGCGTTATCTGGCGTTGCTGCGGCGTACCGGCGCGATTGAAGACGGCGGCAACGGATGGTGGGGGATTCGCCCGGCCAGTCGTTTTCCCACCCTGGAATTGCGCATGACCGATGCCTGCCCGCGTCTGGCCGACACGGTACTGTTGGCCACGTTGTTTCGAGTGATGGTCGCGTTCGCCATTTCAAGCGCCAACCCCGGCGCTGGATACGATGCGACAGCCCGCTGGTTGCTCAAGGAAAACCAGTGGCAGGCCAAGCGTCATGGGATCGAAGGGCGTTTTGTAATCGATGCAGGAGGCGAGGTGATCAGCGCCGAACAATGGCTCGAACAGCTGCGATCGGTATTGGCGCCCACCGCAGCGCTGATTGGCGAGCCGGGTGTTTACGATGCCGTCCAGGCACTGCTGCTGTCGGGCAACAGTGCCCGTCGTCAATTGGACTGCCATGCCCGGGCCATGGCCCAGGGCGCGGACGCACAGCGATGCCTTGAGCGAGTGGTCGATCATCTGTTGCAAGAAAGCCGCGGCTGACGCCGTCGCTCAATTGCCATCGGCCACCTTGCGCTCTATTTCGGCCACCTTGCGCCGCTGCTCCTCAAGCTTTTGCTCTTCGGTCAGCGGTTGCGTCGGCGGATTGGCTTCGTCCCGACGCTTGGCGTCCTCTGACTCGGCGGGGTTGATCAGGTCATCGTCGTTCATGATGCTTTTCCTCCAGTGTCTGCACATTGGAGGAGGCGCGATGGCAGGAGTTCGGTTTTTTTCCGAACGTCGGACGCTTGCGCGGGAATCGGGGTTGGCTGAGTGCAACCCCTGCCAGTCAATGAGCCGCCTCGGGGGATGAGGCGGTCAGCAGATCATTGCATCTTGCTGTGGTCCATCATCTTGCTGTGATCCATGGTGCCCAGCGCCCTGGCTTCAGCTTCGACGTTGATCGTTTCTTTCTCGCCCTTGGCGTTTTCCACGACCAGGGTCAGCGGCACTTTGCTGCCTTCCTGAACCTGGGCATTCAGGTCCATCAACATGACGTGGTAGCCGCCCGGGTCAAGGCTCACCGGTTTGCCGGCCGGCAGCTCGACGGACTCGACCTGACCCATTTTCATCACGTCGTCTTTCATGCTCATCTGGTGGATTTGCACGGTCTTGGCGACGGGCGACTGTACGCTCAGCAGTTTGCTGTCGGTGTCCGCCTGCAGGGTCATGAAGGCCCCTGTCGAAGGCTGGCCAGCCACCGTCGCGCGGACCCAGGCGTCGTTGACCAGGGTTTGCGCCGATGCTTGCCAGGCCATGCCGATCAGGGACAGGCCCAGGGCCAGTTGTTTAAAACGCTTTGCGTACAACGAAGTCATCAGCAGACCTCCATGACGGTGAGCAGGTCTTCTGCGCACTCTTTTGCGGTAAGGGACGCGGACAGCCCGAGGCGCAAGTTGCCTCTGGAGTCGAAGACGTAGCTGGTCGCGGTGTGGGAGAGGGTGTAGGTGTCGCCGCTCGGGACCTTTTCATAAAACACGCCGAACTCCTTGGCGGTGGCGGCGGTTTCTTCCAGGGTGCCATAGAGCGCCTGGAAGCTCGGGTCGAAGGCCTTGACGTATTTGTCGAGCATTTGCGGGGTATCGCGCTCGGGGTCCAGGGTGATGAAGATCACTTGCAGGCGTTCGCCGTCGCGGCCCATCAGTTTCTTGGCCTGGGCGGCGCGGGCCAGTGTCGTCGGGCACACCGCGGGGCATTGGGTGAAACCGAAGAAGATCATCGGCATCAGGCCACGGTAGCTGCCGAGCATCCGGGTCTCGCCCTGGGCGTCCTTGAGCTTGAAGTTACGCCCCATGATCTTGTCGCTCAGATCCTTGCCGTACTTGAACGACAGCTTGCTGCTGTCATCACAGCCGGCGAGCAGGCCAAGGCTCAGCAGGCCCATGCCTTGAAGGACTGTGCGACGGGTATACAACGTACTCATGGAAAAAAGCTTCCTGTGTCACCACTGAAAAACCACAGTGCCTGACGTATCAGGCGAAAAAAAGCGCGTGGATGTTAACAAACTGTTGCCCTGTGGCGCTCAATCGGTCGCCCGCCGGTCATGCGCCAAATGGTCGCGGCCAGCCGTTCACAACCCGGCTAATCGCGCCTTTGCGGACACAGTGCAGATGCACCCGCGTGCGCGATTGATGGTCGGAGAGCCCGATGACGACAACGACTCAATGGTTTTAACGGGCGGGCACTAGCCGATGGATTCGGCGTGTTCGTCTACTTCTTTTTTGCGGTGCCTTCAGTGTTGGACATTTGAGTCAAGCTCAAATGCCGGGGTGTGTTCGGCTATATAACGAGCCCGCTCTAAGCGAGATAAGGTATCTGTTTGTATAAGCCCGAATTGTTGCAGGAATTGATAATTACTTTCACGGGAAACCGGATCAATGTTTCGGTGCGAAAGTGTTATAAGTTTTTCGCCTTAGGGCCTGCCATGTAATAAAAATAAACCGTTATAAAACGGTGTATCACTCTGCGCATTCAAAAGATTGCGACTTAGAGCCTTTTTTTCTTATCTGCCATTGACTTACGACTGTTCGCTTTTGACGGCCCGACTTCAGGGGATGCCCTGCTTTCTGCGCATTGAGAGACGAGGCAGTTCTATTAAAAAACAGGGGAACGAACAATGTCTTTGAAGTGGAATTTGGTGGCGCTGGCTGTTTCACTGGGTGTTAGTCAACTAGCGTCGGCCGCTGGTGTGGAAGACCAAGCGACTGCCAAGGGGTTTGTTGAAGGCAGCAGTTTGAACCTCCTACTTCGCAACTTTTATTTTGATCGTGACGGTAAAAATACGGCGGGCGACAAACAGGACTGGTTGCAAGTGACACAAGGCAACTTCACTTCCGGCTTCACCCAAGGCACCGTCGGCTTTGGTGTGGATGCTTACGGGTATTGGGGGGTGAAGCTGGACGGTGGCAAAGGCAATGCGGATTCCGGCAACTTGCCGGTCGACAGCAACGGGCGGCCGAAGGATGACTTCAGCAGCGCAGGCGCGTCGATCAAGGCCCGGTTCTCCAAGACTGAACTGCACTATGGCAACTTGCAGCCCAACAACCCGGTCCTGGCCACGGCGGGTACGCGCGCCACGCCTCAAACGGCGACCGGTTTCAACCTGTTGAGCAGCGAAATCGAAGGGTTGAACCTCGACGCCGGGCACTTCACCGCCAGTAACGGTTCGACCACAACCAACAATAGCCATGACCTGTATGCCGGTTATGCAAACGTGGCGGCCAAGAGTATTGACTACCTCGGCGGCAAGTACACGCTGACCGATAACTTGTCCATGAGCTTGTTTGCGTCGGACCTCAAAGACGTCTGGCACCAATACTATGGCAATGCCAACTACACGATCCCGTTCACTGCCGATCAGTCACTGAACCTGGACTTCAATATCTACCGCACCCTCGATTCCGGTCAGTCCAAAGCCGGCGCCATCGACAACACCACCTGGTCGATGGCTGCGGCGTACTCTTTCCTGAGTGCTCACACCGTCACGCTGGCATTCCAGAAAGTTCACGGCGACACGCCGTTTGACTATGTGGCCGTTGGTAATAACAAGTCGGGTGATTTGGCCGACTCTATCTTCCTGGCCAACTCGGTTCAGTACTCTGACTTTAACGGCCCTGGCGAAAAATCCTGGCAGGCCCGTTACGACCTGAACATGGCGGCCTATGGCGTGCCGGGGCTGAGCTTTATGACGCGCTACCTGAACGGTGACAATATCGACGGCACCCACATGCCGGTCGGCAGCGCCTACCAGGCCTATGGTTATGGCTCTGACGGCAAGCACCACGAAACCAACTTCGAAGCCAAATACGTGGTGCAGACCGGTCCAGCCAAAGACTTGTCGATGCGGGTGCGTCAAGCCTGGCACCGCGGTAACGCCGATCAGGCGGAAGGGGATTACAACGAAACCCGTCTGATCGTGGATTACCCGATCTCGATTTTCTAAGCGCAAGACCGCCGGTCAGGCCCGAAGGGCGCACCGCGTTGACGGCCAGTTTCAGCCCTGCTGAAGCTGGCCGTTTTGTTTACATAAAGCGCTTCCCTGGATGCACTTTTAAAGCGCCCTGGCGGGCGACGTGCACCAGTGCGAGGCGATTTGTCGGGTGTTTCAGCGTCATGTATCACCCGCCGTCGGAACGCTTCCATCCTGCCGGGAACGCCTCTGACCCAACCTCGCAAGGCCATTTCCATCGCGTGATGGACCCGTTTCGCGTGTCGCGCAAAGCATCCGTCACCCACTGGCACAAAGGCTGCATTAATCCCCTCAAGTCCATCTGAAAAAGAGGGACAGCCCTCTCGGTCAACGACGATCGACTGGCCGCACAGGTCGTGGGCTACATCGGTGGATCAGGCATAGCCGTCTGGTTTCAACACCGCAAAAGAACAGGCAAAGACGCCTGGAACCGCAAGGTTTCAGGCGTTTTTTTTTGCTTTTTTTTACCGTGATTGGCTTTGGCAGGTGTCGTTTATGAATTCCAATGTAGCCACGTTGAACAAGCTGCAAACGCTGGTCGTGATCGGCAACGGCATGGTCGGACATCATTGTGTGGAACAGTTGATCGAGCGCGGAGCCCTTGATCGCTATCGCTTGCACGTCTTCAGCGAAGAGCCGATGCGCGCTTACGACCGTGTGCACCTTTCCGAATACTTCTCCGGCCGCGACGCCGAGTCGTTGGCGCTGAGCGATGCATCGTTGTACCAGACGCCCGGCGTCACCCTGAACCTGGGGGTGCCGGTGTTGGAAATCGACCGCGAGCGTCGTCAGGTCATCACCGCGCAAGGGTGTGTCAGCTACGACAAACTGGTCCTGGCCACCGGCTCCTACCCGTTTGTGCCGCCGATTGAAGGCGCTGAAGGCGACTCGCGCCTGGTCTATCGCACCCTCGAAGACCTCGATGCCATTCGAGCGGCGGCGGCCAATGCCCGGCGGGGCGTCGTGGTCGGCGGTGGCCTGCTCGGTCTGGAAGCGGCCAATGCGCTCAAGCGCCTGGGCCTTGAAGCCCACGTCGTGGAGTTCGCCCCGCGCCTGATGCCGGTGCAACTGGACGATCTGGGTGGCCTGGCGCTCAAGGCACAAATCGAACGCCTGGGCGTCGGCGTGCACCTGTCCCGCGCCACGCAATCGATCAGCGCCGGTGAGGACTATCGCTATCGGATGAATTTTGCCAACGACGAATTCCTCGAAACCGACCTGGTGGTGTTCTCCGCCGGTATTCGCGCCCAGGATGCGCTGGCTCGCCAATGTGCGCTGGAGATCGGCCCTCGCGGTGGCGTGGTGATCGACGACACCTGCTTGAGCTGCGACCCGAACATCTACGCCATCGGCGAGTGCGCATCGTGGAATGGCAGCCTGTTCGGCCTGGTCGCGCCCGGCTATCAGATGGCGCGCAGCGTCGCCGCGCGGCTGTGCGATGACGTGGCCGAGCCGTTCCAGGGCGCCGACATGTCGACCAAGCTCAAACTGCTGGGCGTCGACGTCGGCTCCATCGGCGACGCCCACGCGAATACACCGGGTGCCCGCAGCTATCAGTTCATCGACGAGACGAGCGCCGGCTACCGGCGCCTGGTGGTGGACGCCACCGGCAAGCGCGTGCTTGGTGCGGTGCTGATCGGCGACAACAGCTTCTACGACACCCTGCTGCAATACATGCAGAACGCGATTGCCTTGCCGTCCGAACCGGCCGCGCTGATCCTGCCGTCGTCCGAAGGCGCGCCGACCCTGGGGCCGGGCGCCTTGCCGGAAGCGGCGACGATCTGCTCTTGCCACAACGTGACCAAGGGCGCCATCTGCTCGGCCATCGACGGCGGTTGCACCGACCTGGGTCTGCTCAAGTCACAGACCAAGGCCTGTACCGGCTGCGGCGGTTGCGCCGGTCTGCTCAAGCAAGTGTTCGAGCATGAGTTGACCGCCCGGGGCGTCAGTGTCGACAAGAGCCTGTGCGAGCACTTCGCCTACACCCGCCAGAAGCTGTATGCGCTGGTTCGGGTGGAAGGGCTCATCACCTTCGACGAACTGCTGGCCAGACATGGCCGGGGTCACACCGGTTGCGACGTGTGCAAGCCGGCCGTGGGCTCGATCCTCGCCTCGTGCTGGAACCAGCCGATCATGGACCCGTCGCTGGTGCCGTTGCAGGACACCAACGACACCTTCATGGCCAACATGCAGAAGAACGGCACCTATTCGGTGGTGCCGCGCATTCCCGGTGGCGAGATCACGGCCGACAAGCTGATTGCCATAGGCGTGGTCGCGAAGAAATACGACCTCTACACCAAGATCACCGGCGGCCAGCGCATCGACCTGTTCGGCGCCCAGTTGCATGAGCTGCCGGACATCTGGGCCGAGTTGATCGAAGCCGGTTTCGAAACCGGGCACGCCTACGGCAAATCGACCCGTACGGTGAAATCTTGCGTCGGCAGCACCTGGTGCCGCTACGGCGTGCAGGACAGCGTGCAAATGGCCCTGACCCTCGAGGATCGCTACAAGGGCCTGCGTTCGCCGCACAAGCTCAAGTTCGCCGTCTCCGGTTGCACCCGCGAGTGCGCCGAGGCGCAAAGCAAGGACGTCGGCGTGATTGCCACCGAGAAAGGCTGGAACCTCTACATCGCCGGCAACGGAGGCATGCGTCCACGCCACGCCGAGCTGTTCGCCACCGACCTGGACGACGCGACCCTGATCCGCTACATCGACCGCTTCCTGATGTTCTACATCCGCACCGCCGACAAACTGCAGCGCACCTCGGTCTGGCGCGAAAGCCTGGAGGGCGGCCTGGATTACCTCAAGGACGTGATCCTTCACGACAGCCTGGGCCTGGGCGCCGAACTGGAGTCGCAGATGCAGCTGGTGGTCAACCGCTATGAATGCGAGTGGGCCAACGCCCTCAAGGACCCGGAAAAGCTCAAGCGCTTCCGCACCTTCGTCAACGATAAACGCCCGGACCCGGACATTCACTTTGTTCAGGAACGTGGTCAACGCCGGCCGATCATGGCGGCCGAACTCAACCTGATCCCTGTTACCGAGGAGACTGTCTGATGACTCAGTCCAATACCCAACGCCTTGAAACCGGTGCGTCAGCCGTCTGGCAATCGGTGTGCAGCCAACAGGATCTGGTGAATGACTCCGGTGTGGTGGTGTGGCTGGACGGCGCGCAGGTGGCGCTGTTCTACCTGCCGGGCGTCGAGGGCAAAAACCTCTACGCCATCGACAATCACGACCCGCAATCGGGGGCCAATGTCATCGGCCGCGGTCTGGTCGGCAGCCTCAAGGGCGATCTGGTGGTGGCGTCACCGATCTACAAGCAGCATTTTCGCCTGGAGGACGGCACCTGCCTGGAGTACCCGCAACAGCGTCTGCGGGTCTGGCCGGTGCGGTTGAATGATGGGGTCGTGGAGGTCGGGGTGGCCTGACAACACCTTTTTGTAGGGGCTGCGGTGCGGCGATCCGACTTGCCAGCGAAGACTGCAGCATATTCACCATCAATGTTGGCAGAGCCGACGCTTTCGCTGGCAAGCCAGCTCCCACAGGGTCATTGGTCGAACCGGAAATCCGGGGCACAGGGAGGCTTTAGAGGTATTTGTCCGTGACGGCGCCTTCAGAGGCGCTGGACACGGTCTTCGCGTACTTGGCCAGCACCCCGCGTGTGTACTTCGACTCCGGTCGCACCCAACGGCTCTTGCGTTCGGCCAGTTCGGCATCGGACACATCGACCGTGATCTGTCGGGTTTCGGCGTCGATGGTGATGTTGTCACCGTTTTCGATCAGCGCAATCGGTCCGCCGTCAAACGCTTCGGGCGTGATATGCCCCACGACAAAACCGTGTGAGCCGCCGGAGAAACGGCCGTCGGTGATCAGCGCCACCTCCTTGCCCAATCCCTTGCCCATCACCGCCGAGGTCGGCGAGAGCATTTCGCGCATGCCCGGCCCGCCCTTGGGGCCTTCGTAACGGATCACGATCACTTCGCCCGGTTGCACTTCACCGTTGAGGATGCCCGCCAGCGCATCTTCTTCGCCGTGGTAGACCCGTGCCGTGCCTTCAAAGCGCAGGCCTTCCTTGCCGGTGATCTTGGCCACGGCACCGGTGGGCGAGAGATTGCCGCGCAGGATCACCAGGTGCGAGTCCTTCTTGATCGGTTGGTCGAAGGGCAGGATCACGTCCTGGCCGGCCGGGTAGTCGGGGACGTGCGCGAGGTTTTCGGCCAGGGTCTTGCCGGTGACGGTCAGCACATCACCATGCAGCATCCCGGCTGCCAGCATGCGTTTCATCAAGGGTTGAATGCCGCCGATGGCCACCAGTTCGCTCATCATGTATTTGCCGCTGGGGCGCAGGTCGGCGACCACGGGAGAAACCTTGCCCAGCTCGACGAAGTCATCGAGGGTCAGTTCGACATCGACCGCATGGGCCATGGCCAACAGGTGCAACACGGCGTTGGTCGAGCCGGCGAGGGCGATCACCACGCGGATGGCATTTTCGAAGGCCTTGCGGGTCATGATGTCGCGCGGTTTGAGGTCAAGCTTGAGCAGTTCCATGACCTGCTGGCCGGCCCGGAAACTGTCCGAAGCCTTGTCGCCGCCGATGGCGTCCTGGGAGCTGGAACCGGGCAGGCTCATGCCCAGCGCCTCGATGGCCGACGCCATGGTGTTGGCGGTGTACATGCCGCCGCAGGAACCGGGGCCAGGAATGGCCACTTCCTCGATCTGTTTGACCTGGATCTCGCTGATGTCGCCGCGCGCGTGCTGGCCCACGGCCTCGAACACGGAAATGATGTCGGTGTGTCCGGCACCGGGGCGGATGGTGCCGCCATAGACGAAGATCGACGGCCGGTTCAGCCGCGCCATGCCGATCAGGCAGCCCGGCATGTTTTTGTCGCAACCGCCCAGGGTCACCAGTCCGTCGAAGCCTTCGCAACCGGCCACCACCTCGATGGAGTCGGCAATCACCTCACGGGAGACCAGCGAATATTTCATGCCTTCGGTGCCGTTGGCGATGCCGTCGGAAATGGTGATGGTGTTGAAAATCACGCCCTTGGCACCGGCTGCATTCGCGCCTTTTTCGGCTTCGATCGCGAGTTTGTCGATGTGCATGTTGCAAGGTGTGACCATAGCCCAGGTGGAGGCAATGCCGATTTGCGGTTTCTTGAAGTCTTCGTCGGTGAAGCCCACTGCACGGAGCATGGCGCGGGCGGGTGCGGCCTCCACGCCGTCGATGACTTGAGAGGAGTGTTTGCGCAGATCGTCTTTATCGTTCATGGGCGGTTCCTCACAGGCTCAACGGATGACCAGTGAGTATAGTCACCCCTGCACCGCAAGCCTGGCGCCTGCAGATCCATCAACCGCGGGTTTGTCATGTCGTGATATTCTTCGCGCCAACTTGGTTTGACCTATTCAGTTTTCCTGTCCTTGAGACAGGCGAACGGAATCACTGTCGCTCAAGTAGCTGAAGCCAAAAAAGATAAAAAGTCAGTTCAGAAGGGACATATAACTGGGGTCGATACAGTCGGCCTTGTGTGCCCACCCTCCGGATGTCATGCGCGAGAACCTGCGGCAGCCTGCCTGAATGCCGAGAACCAAGGCTCGTGAGTGAAGCTGGAAGGGCGGATTGCGTTTTATCATAGGTGCTACAGATGTTTAAAAAAGTGAACACGGCCCTGCTGGGGCTGGCCCTGTCGTTGGGGATGACGACGGCCCAGGCCGAAGAAGCCAGGAAAGTCGACGTGCTGCTGATTGGTGGCGGCATCATGAGTGCGACCCTTGGCGTCTGGCTCAATGAGCTGGAACCCGGCACCTCGATGGAAATGATCGAGCGTCTCGATGGCGTCGCCCTGGAGAGCTCCAACGGCTGGAACAACGCCGGTACCGGTCACTCCGCCCTGGCCGAATTGAACTACACCCCGGAAGACGAGAACGGCAAAGTCTCGATCCCGAAAGCCGTTGAAATCAACGAAGCTTTCCAGATCTCCCGTCAGTTCTGGGCCTGGCAGGTTCAGCAAGGCGTGCTGAAAAACCCGCGTTCGTTCATCAACTCCACGCCGCACATGAGCTTTGTGTGGGGCGATGACAACATCAAGTTCCTGAAAAAGCGCTATGAAGCCCTGCAAGCGAGCCCGCTGTTCGCCGGCATGCAGTACTCCGAAGACCCGGCGGTGATCAAGAAGTGGGTTCCGCTGATGATGGAAGGGCGTGACCCGAACCAGAAAGTCGCGGCCACCTGGTCTCCGATCGGCACCGATGTGAACTTCGGCGAAATCACGCGTCAATTCGTTGCTCACCTGCAAACCACGCCGAAATTCGACTTGAAGCTGTCCAGCGAAGTGCAGGACATCACCAAGAACGCAGATGGCAGCTGGCGCGTCAGCTACAAAAACCTCAAAGACGGCAGCAAATCCGAAACCGACGCCAAATTCGTGTTCATCGGCGCTGGCGGCGGTGCCCTGCACCTGCTGCAGAAGTCCGGCATTCCTGAAGCCAGGGAATACGCAGGCTTCCCGGTGGGTGGCTCGTTCCTGGTGACCGAAAACCCGGCCATCGCCGAGCAACACCTGGCCAAGGCCTACGGCAAAGCCTCCGTTGGCGCACCGCCGATGTCGGTTCCGCACCTGGACACCCGCGTGCTGGACGGCAAGCGCGTGATCCTGTTTGGCCCGTTCGCGACCTTCTCGACCAAGTTCCTCAAGGAAGGTTCGTACCTGGACCTGCTGACCACCACGACCACGCACAACGTGTGGCCAATGACCAAGGTCGGCATCAAGGAATACCCGCTGGTGGAGTACCTGGCCGGTCAGTTGATGCTGTCGGATGAAGACCGCCTCAATGCCCTGAAGGAATACTTCCCGAACGCCAAGGCTGAAGACTGGCGCCTGTGGCAAGCGGGCCAGCGCGTGCAGATCATCAAGCGTGATGAAGCCGCCGGTGGCGTACTGAAGCTGGGCACCGAGATCGTCGCTTCCCAGGACGGCACCATCGCCGGCCTGCTGGGCGCATCGCCAGGCGCTTCGACCGCTGCACCGATCATGCTGTCGGTACTGCAGAAAGTCTTCAAGGACAAGGTCGCGACCCCGGCCTGGCAAGAGAAGCTGCACCAGATCGTGCCGAGCTACGGCACTGCGCTCAATGCCAGCCCCGAGAAAGTGGCGCAAGAGTGGGCCTACACCGCCAAGGTGCTGGAACTGACTCCGCCACCAGTGATCGGTCAGGTTGCTGCTCCGGCTGTCGAGGCTGAAAAGCCGAAGGCGCCAAAGGAGAACGCCTCGACGGATATGGCGTTGTAATCCGCAGGTCCCATCGTTGTGAACGGGACGCCCGGATGAGCTGATCCGCGATAAAGAAAGCCCGCTGACCCGGTGACGGTCAGCGGGCTTTTTTTTGGGTTTTTAATGACATGCGGCAGGGCAAAACCTGTAGGAGCTGGCCTGTCGGGTCGCCGCATCGCAGCGATGGTCGTTAACGATAACGCGTGTGGCCTGGTTAAACGCGGCGCACTGGCGTCCATCGCCAGCAAGCGGGCTCCCGCAGGTTGTGCGTTTGCCGGGCTCGCGTGCAGGGCCTTTCCTGGGCGGATTTTGATCTGATCCGTATTTTTCTGCGCTTTCTGCCTCTGTAACGTACTCAGCTGGCGCGCCACAATAACGGTACGGTCGGCAGTCGCCACCGTGATTGCACCGTACTTTCAAGCGGGAGGAAGACTTATGGGCAAGATGGCATTTTTTCTCGGTGGCTTTCTGATACTGACGATCCTGATCGGCGTGCTGGCCACTATTTCACCGGTTTAACGCTGCCAGGTCGTGACCCCTGCCTTGATCTTGAATATCGCAATATAAAAAGGTATACAGCGATCACATGCGCGGTCTTAAACAAGGAATGACTCATGACCATGGCCCTGAGCGGTAAAGAAGCGGTAGGCGAACGTTACGAACTGGAATCGATGCGCCATGCGCAGCAAATGACCTGGAAGGCGATCGATCAGATTGCCCGCGTCATCACTCCGGGCATGCGCGAGTCCGAGGCGCAGTTGCTCGGCAAGCAGGTGTTGTCCGAACTGGGCATGGATCGAATCTGGCATCCACTGCTGGTGCGCTTCGGTGCCAATACGCTCAAGACGTTCAAGCAGCGTTCCGATGGCGACCCGCAATTGGGCGAAGAGGACATTTTCTTCATCGACATGGGCGTGGTCTGGCAGGGCCACGAAGGGGATGCCGGCGCAACATTCACCACCGGTTCCGATCCGCAAATGATCGCCTGTGCGGCGGCGGCCAAGGATCTGTTTGACCGGGTCAAAAGCTTTTGGCGCAGCGAGCGGGTGTCCGGCGTGGCGCTTTATGACTATGCCGCCGCTCAGGCAACGGCCATGGGCTGGAGGCTCAATCTGGACATCAAGGGTCACCGGGTCAGCGATTTTCCCCATGCGATCTACCGGGGTGGCGACCTCGGGGATCTGGATCAATGCCCGAATACCGGCCTGTGGATTCTGGAAATCCAGATCGCCCATCCCGAGCGTCCCTTCGGCGCGTTCTATGAGGATTTGCTGATTTGACCGTCGAGTGAAGCGGCGTCCCGGGAAATTGCGCTATTGTCGCTGGCCAGCACTGGAGCGATTTACAAGGGACGAAGCACATGACATTGACTGTCGAAAGCCTGGTCAGCATCGCAATGACCAACCCCATCAACGCTCAATTGACCGCACGTTTGCCTGCACTGGGTTTGTCCGAGTGCATGCTCACGGCCGGTTGCCTGTTCCAGGCTGTATGGAACCATCAGGCGCAGTGGCCGGCCGCATGGGGTGTGAAGGACTATGACGTCTTCTACTTCGACGAGGATCTGTCCTGGGAGGCCGAGAATGAGGTCATTCAGTGCGCGCAGCGCCTGTTCCGGGACCTGGACGCCACCGTCGAGATCAGGAACCAGGCTCGCGTGCACCTGTGGTACGGCCAGCGGTTTGGCGGTGCCTATCCTCAGCTTCAGTCGGCCAGGGACGGAATCGATCGCTACCTGATCGCCGGCACCTGCATCGGTCTGGATGTTGAAACCGGCGAGCTCTATGCACCCAACGGCCTGGCCGACACCGAGCACGGCCTGCTGCGTATCAATCGCAAGAATCCCAAGCCGGAGCTGTTCGCGCAGAAGGCGAAAAGTTATCAGGCGCGCTGGCCCTGGCTCAGGATCGTTGAACCTGATATGCCGTGACCCTTTGCGCAGGCGAGAAGCGCTGGCAGCGTCTCCATCGAGCCTCTGCCGGCGACTTCAGATCCGCGCCAGCGCCTGAGCCAGATCCCCACGCAGGTCTTCGACATCTTCGACCCCCACGGACAAGCGCACCAGCGCATCGCCGATACCCAACTGTGCACGGGTGTCGGCGGGGATGGTGGCGTGGGTCATGATCGCCGGGTGCTCGATCAGGCTTTCCACACCCCCCAGGCTTTCGGCCAGGGCAAAGATCCGGACGTTTTCGAGGAACCGCCTGGAACCGGCCAGGTCGGTGTTGAGGTCGAGCGAAATCATCCCGCCGTAACCGCGCATTTGTCGTCGCGCCAGTTCGTGCTGCGGATGCGATGCCAGGCCCGGATAGTAGACGCGCGCAACCTGCGGTTGGCGCTCCAGCCATTGCGCCAGCTCCAGCGCATTGCTGCAGTGACGTTCCATGCGCAGCGCCAGGGTCTTGACGCCGCGCAGGGTGAGAAAGGCGTCGAACGGGCCGGCAATCGCGCCCACTGCGTTCTGCAGGAAGCCCAGGCGCTCGGCCAGTTCGGCGTTCTGCCCGACCACGGCGATGCCACCAATCACGTCGGAGTGGCCGTTGAGGTACTTGGTCGTCGAGTGCAGCACGATGTCGAAACCCAGCTCCAGCGGGCGCTGGATATACGGGCTGGCAAAGGTGTTGTCGGCCACGCAGATAATGCCCCGTGCACGGCAGATTCGGGCGATGGCGGCGAGGTCGGACAGGCGCAGCAGGGGATTGCTCGGCGTCTCGACCATGACCATCCGGGTATCGTCTTGCAGTGCCGCCTCGAACGCCGCCAGGTCGGTCAAGTCGACGAAGCTGAAGCGATGCCCGGCGCTGCGCTGGCGCACCTTGTCGAACAGGCGGAAGGTCCCGCCGTACAAATCATTGCCCGAGACCACGTGCGAGCCGGCGTCGAGCAGCTCCAGCACGGTGGAGATCGTTGCCAGCCCGGACGCGAAAGCGAAGGCCTGGGTGCCCCCTTCGAGATCGGCCACGCAACGCTCCAGTGCCCAGCGCGTCGGGTTGTGCGAGCGTCCGTAGTCGAGGCCTTTGTGCACGCCGGGGCTTTGCTGCAAATAGGTGGAGTTGGCGTAAATGGGTGGCATCAGCGCCCCGGTGGAAGGGTCCGGCGCCTGTCCCGCGTGGATCACCCGGGTGGCGAAGCCCTGTGGCGCGGCGTCTTTATCGTGCTGACTCATGCTAGGGATCTCCGTAAGTGATTGAGCATGTCGAACCGGGTAATCAGGCCATGAAAGCCCGACGCGTCGGCGATGATGGCCACCAGGCCGCGGTCGAGCTCTGCTTGCAGCTCGGCCAGGCTGGCGCCGGGCGGCAGGGTTTGCAGTTTGTCGGTCATCGCGCCGGCCACGGTCAGGCGAAATTGCGAAGCGTCCTGGTGCACACGCAGCAGAATGTCGGACTCGTCGATCACCCCGATCAGCCGCTGGCCATCGACCAGCACCGGCAGTTGCGACACATCCGCCAGGCGCATGCGCTGGAAGGCGGTGAGCAGGGTGTCATCTGGGCCGACGCTGATCACCCGGCCATCTTCGAAACGCCGCGCGATCACGTCGCGCAGGTCGCCGTAGCGCTTGCTCTGCAGCAGGCCCTGATCGGACATCCACTGGTCGTTGTAGACCTTCGACAGGTAGCGGGTGCCGGTGTCACAGACGAAGCTGACCACCCGTTTCGGCTCGGTCTGCTCGCGGCAGTATCGCAGCGCCGCGGCCAGCAACGTACCGGTCGAGGAGCCGCCGAGGATGCCTTCGGCGCGCAGCAGTTGCCGGGCATGATCGAAGCTTTCCTCGTCGCTGATCGAATAGGCGTGGCGCACGCTGGAAAGGTCGGCAATCGACGGAATGAAGTCTTCGCCGATGCCTTCCACCGCCCAGGAGCCGGGCGTCGGCAGGGTGCCATCGCGGCTGTACTGGGCCATCACTGAACCGACCGGGTCAGCCAGCACCATCTCCAGGTCCGGCTGCACCCGTTTGAAGAAGCGCGTCAGCCCGGTCAGCGTGCCGGCGGAACCGACGCCGACCACAATGGCGTCTACATCATGCTGGGTCTGCGCCCAGATCTCCGGGGCGGTGCTGCACTCGTGGGCCAGCGGGTTGGCCGGGTTGTTGAACTGGTCGGCGAAGAAGGCGTCGGGAATGTCCTGTGCCAGCCGCGCGGCGACGTCCTGGTAGTACTCGGGATGGCCCTTGCCGACGTCGGAGCGGGTGATGTGCACTTCGGCGCCCATGGCCTTGAGGTGCAAGACTTTTTCCGTGGACATTTTGTCCGGCACCACCAGCACCACCCGATATCCCTTGGCGCGACCGACCAGGGCCAGGCCGAGACCGGTATTGCCGGCGGTGGCTTCAACGATGGTGCCACCGGGCTGCAGGCGACCATCGCGTTCGGCGGTATCGATCATCGCCAGCCCAATACGGTCCTTGATCGACCCACCGGGGTTCTGCGATTCAAGCTTGAGGAACAGGGTGCACGGGCCGGTATCGAAACGGCTGACACGCACCAGCGGCGTGTTGCCGATCAGTTCGAGGACGGCGGGGCGGGAGTCGTTTGGCATGTCGTCACCTCCTGTGGAAATTCGCACTGGAAAGACAGAAACCAGCGGCGCGTCATCGCGCCATTTGTGGCAAATCTTCGTTTGGACCATAGGCCGGGAATGCCGGAGCCGCAACCTGAGGCGGCCAGTCGGTCATGTTGTTTGCCAATGCCAAAGGGCCCCGACAGTGGGGGAATTCCCTGAGTTTGGGCAGCTTTTGGGGGGCGGGGAGAGCAGCGCTGCGGCGTGGGTTTTACCGCAGGATTCGTCGTCTACAGGGTTGCCGCGATCATGACCAGGTTCAACGCCTGCATGAACGGCGTGATCGTCGCCAGGCCTGTGGCCTGTAGGGCGATCATGATTATCGCCTGCGCCGGATTCAGCGCCAGAGCGGCCAGCAGCTGAATGTCGGTAGTGACCCGTTCGGCAATGCCGATGGCCGTGGACGCTGCCGAGGTCAGCAATGACAGCGCCGATAACGTCGTCAGGACGATCACTGCCGCCACGGCAAGGATGAACACCGCCACCCATGCTTGCGCCCCCATGACTACCTCCGCTGCCGATTGTGCTGATGCGCACAATCAGCCAAAGCAAGGGACGGGCCAATGCCCGGCAGCGGCTAGCGAAACCGCTGCGCAATGGCCTCGGCAAATGGATAGAGCGAAAAGTAAGGCCGGGCTTCGTCGATGACCCGCTGGAACGACGGCCGCTGGGTCAATCGTTCGAAATACCCCTGCAAGTGCCGGCAGTCCGTGGGAAACGGCAGCAAGGTGCTGGCATAGAAAAGGGCCGGGCAGGCGGCGCAATCGGCCAGGCTGAAGTCCGGGCTGGCCACCCAGGTACGACCGGCCAGCTGGCGTTCGAGCATGCCGTAGGCGGTCATCAGCGCGGCGCGCTCGCGGGTCAGGTCGCCATGGGTCCCACGCAGGCGATCGGCAACGATCTGTTGCATCGGGGTCTGCACATGCAGGTCGAAGAAGCGGTCCCACAGGCGTACCTCCAGCGCGGTGTCCCAATCAGCGGGAATCAGCGGGTGCTGGCCAGCATGGAAGTGGTCCAGGTACTCGATGATGACACTCGACTCCGCCAGGTTGCGCTGGCGCGCGTGATCGCGGATGACCGGGAACTTGCACGGCGGCCAGAGTGCCTGGAGCACTGATCGGTCCGCCTCGTTGGTGAGGTCGATGATTTTCTTTTCGAATTCGATGGCCTGTTCGTAGAGCGCGACCAGCACTTTGTGGCAGTACGACGACAGCGGATGGTAGTAAAGAGTCAGCGGCATCTTTCAGCTCCGGCTTGCAGGGCAACCTTTGCAGTATTGGCCAAGGTCGGACAACACGCTTCTGTCACGCCTCGAAATGCTTGAAGCGTTTCGCAGTGCGCCAGCCGCCAACACCGCCATCCGTCACTTCCCAACCTTGATACCCATGGCCATTCATCGGGCGCGCCCTCGTGCGTGCGGAAGTTGGCGGCGAAAAACCGAATAACGATAAGAAATCACCGGGAACACCCCCCAGGGTATCGGGCAGCGGGCACCTTCAGGAACGTCGGTTTCTCGCTGCGCAATGGCCAGTCGAACACCGAAGGCGGCCGCGACGTTGATCAGAGCCGCTTCTTCGTCAACGACACGCGGTCGCTGTTGTAAGTCTAGGGGGACTTTTTCAGGCGGTACGCCAGCGCGGGCCGGGTCAGACCCAGCAGGCGGGCCGCCTCCGAGACGTTGTGCTGGCTGCGTTCCATGGCTGCCTGAATCAACGCATCCTCCACGCCGTCCAGGCCAATACCGCTGTCGATGATGGTGTCGATCCAGTCCTGGTCGCTGGCAAGCGCCGATTTGACCAGGCGTCCATCGCTGGCCAGGCCAATGCTTTCGGCCAGTTGCGGTGAATGCGGGAAGAGGGCGTCGACGGTGATGCTCTGGTTCTCGTCGGTGATGATCACGCCGCGCTCCATCAGGTTTTCCAGCTCGCGGATATTGCCGGGCCAGTCGTAGTGCAGGCACACCTGCAGCGCCCGGTCCGACAGGCCCAGGGTTTTTTTCTTGTAGCTGGCGTGGAGTTTTTCCAGGAAGTGATCGATCAACAGCGGGATGTCTTCGCGGCGTTCGCGCAAGGCCGGAATGCGCACCGGGAACACGTTCAGGCGGTAGAACAGGTCCGCCCGGAAACGCCCTTGCTTGACCGCGTTTTCCAGGTCTTCGTGGGTCGCGGTGATGACCCGCACGTCGACCTTGCGGGTCTGCGAATCGCCGACCCGTTCCAGCTCCTCTTCCTGCAAGACCCGCAGCAGCGAGGCTTGCGCGCGCGGGGTCAATTCGACGATTTCATCGAGGAACAACGAGCCGCCATTGGCCCGCTCGAAACGCCCCATGCGCGATTGCTGAGCACCGGTGTAGGCGCCTTTTTCCACGCCGAACAATTCGGCTTCGATCAGGTCTGGCGGGATGGCCGCGCAGTTCAGCGCGACAAAGGGCCCGCCGGCCCGTTCGCTGCGCAAGTGCAGGCTCCGGGCGATCACTTCCTTGCCCACGCCGGTCTCGCCCAGCAGCAACACCGAGGCCTTGCCCAAGGCGACCTTGTCGATCAGTGCACAGGTCCTGCGGTACACCGCCGACTGGCCGATGCCGTAGAACTTGCCGGCCTCGATCTGCAAGCGCTGGCGCATGTTGGCCACTTGCACCTGCAGCGCTTGCAGTTCATCGATGATCGGGTCGCTCTGGAAGTAGTGCATGATCTCTTCGGCGTCGTCCCACTGTTCGGCGGGCTTGCCGATGATCCGACAGTGCTCGTCGCCGCAACCGCGGCAACTGACCTCCTTGTAGATGATCTGCCGGCCGAGGAAAAACGAGCTGTAGCTGATGGCATAACCGAGCAGCATCCAGCACACCGGCTGATCGGAGTGGAGGTTCTCGGTCTGGCAGTTTTCCACTTCGAAGGAGTCCTGCCATTCGATATCGGCGTAGAACTGGCCGTTCTCCAGATCGATGTCGATGGTCTGCGGGCGCACGTTGACCATGCCCTTGAGCGAGTGCAATTGCGGGCCGGTGAAGAACATGTCCACATCACTGCCCTGGGGCCGCAACTTGCGCGCCAGCTCCGCATCCTTGAGCCCGGACTGATAGCCCAGGCGCAGGAAAAACCCCTTGGCGCGCTCGACGCCGAGCATCTCGATCAACTCGCGTCTGCACGATGCCATCATCGAAACCTGGATCAACAACATGCGTTGTTCATCCAGCCAGATTTTCCCTTCGCTACCGAGAAAGCGAACCTGGTCGCTCAGATCCTTGAGCGACGGCGGGTGCTGGGTAGCCTTGTACGTGGTGATCATTCAGTGCGCCCCTGATTTGTAGTTATTGGGGTGGCGATGCGGTCCGCCCAGGCTTTTGGCGGATTGTTCCAGGCATCGTAGCGACCGTGGTTTTTCAGGCAAGGCAAGGTCGCTTTTTCTTCTTCTAAGCGGCCTGAAAGCGGACCAAAAGTCAATCGCCGGATGATCGCTCATTTGCTCGAAGGGGCCGGGGGCGATTGATCAAATGATCAATTTGCCGCTGCCGGGGGCTTGCCCCGCAGCCGGTATTGAACCCTGCCCGGTGCTGGGTGCGTTCGTTTAACTGATTGTTTTTAAACAAATAAAAAATCAATTTCGAACGATTTTTCGTGGCTGGCACCCTTGTTGCTCCGTACCCCGACCATACCAAGGGAGTACCCGAGCATGAGCCAACCTGGCAGCACCTTCGATCAGATGCCGCGTTACATCCGTGTACGCAGCGAGCCTGACGCCACCTTCGTCGAATTCGATTTCGCCATCGGCTATCCCGACCTGTTCGTCGAGTTGGTGCTGCCGCGTCAGGCGTTCCAGCAGTTTTGCGAAAACAACCGGGTGCAGCACATGGATGCGCAGATGTCCGAGGCCCTCGACGCCGATGCGCAGAAGTGGCGCTACGGCGAAACCCGCGACGCTGAACAGGTCGCCGACCAACCCACAGAACAAAAACCACAGGAGTCCACTCCATGAGTGTCGAGATCAAGACGACGACCGTCGAGACGATCCGCAACACCTTCAGCCACACCCGTCGCCGCTTTGGCGACAAGGTGGCCAGCCGCTATCAGGAAGCCAGTTTCGACCTGGAGTCGGCGACCAACTTCCATTACCGGCCGCTGTGGCAGCCAGACAAGTTGCTCAACGACGCCACCCGCACCGCGGTGGTCATGAACGACTGGTACGCGGTCAGCGACCCGCGCCAGTACTACTACGGGGCTTACGTCCAGGCCCGGGCCAAGATGCAGGAAAACGCCGAGCACGATTACGCGTTCTGCGAAAAGCGCGACATGCTCGCCGGTCTGTCCGGCGCCAATATCCAGTTGATCAGCACGCTGTTGTTGCCGCTGCGCCACGCCGAGATGGGCGCCAACATGAACAACAGCAACATCGCCGCCGATGGCTTTGGTACCAGTGTGACGCAGATGCACATGTTCCAGGCCATGGATCGCCTGGGCATCGCCCAGTACCTGTCGCGCATCGGCCTGATGCTCGACGACGGCGATGTCCAGTTGCTGGCCCAGGCCAAACAGCAGTGGCTGAACGACCCGGCATGGCAGGGCATGCGCCGCTACGTCGAGGACACCCTGGTGGTGCGTGACTGGTTCGAATTGACCGTGGCGCAAAACCTGGTCAGCGACGGCCTGGTGTACCCGCTGCTGTTCCACAAACTCGACGAACAGCTGACGGCCAACGGCGCCGGCCAGGTCGGCATGCTGACCGAATTCATGCGCCTGTGGTTCGCCGAAAGCCAGCGCTGGGTCGATGCCCTGCTCAAGACCGTGGTCAACGAAAGCGCGGCCAACAAGGCGCTGGTGCAAGGCTGGGTCGATCACTGGAGCCATCGCTCGGTCGAGGCGCTGCAAGCGCTGGCGGCCCTGGGGCTCGATCCATCGGCGCTGGATACGGTGTGCAGCGAATTCGACTCGCGCCTGAAAAAACTCGGCCTGACAGGAGCCCAAGCATGACTTCCCTCGTTTACATGAACCTGCAGGACACCGACTACGCGCGCTCGATCGTCGACGCCATCGTCCAGGACAACCCCCATGCCGAGATCCAGCACCAGCCTTCGATGATCCGCATTGAAGCCCAGGGCCGGCTGGATATCCGCCGCGAGACGGTCGAGGAGCTGACCGGCAGCGTCTGGGATATCCAGGAAATGCTGATGTACGTGATCACCCTGGGCGGCAACGTCGTGGAAGAGGACGACAGCTTTTCCCTGTACTGGAACAGCTGATCCATCGCCGACCGCCGTTTGATCCATCACAAGAATTCGGGAGTGCCATCATGGCCGTGAAAAAACGCCTTAATGCCAAAGAAAAATACCGCTGCATGACCCGTGACCTGGACTGGGAGCCGAGCTACCAGACCCACGAGGACATCTACCCCCATGAGCGTTTCGAAGGGATCAAGATCACCGACTGGGACAAGTGGGAAGACCCGTTCCGCCTGACCATGGACACCTACTGGAAGTACCAGGCCGAGAAAGAGAAAAAACTCTACGCGATCTTCGATGCGTTCTCGCAAAACAACGGCCATACCACGCTGTCGGATGCCCGTTATGTCAACGCGCTGAAGCTGTTCCTGTCCGGGGTCACGCCACTGGAATACCAGGCCTATCAAGGTTTCGCCCGGGTCGGCCGGCAGTTCAGCGGCGCCGGTGCGCGAATCGCCTGCCAGATGCAGGCCATCGACGAACTGCGTCATGTGCAGACGCAGATCCACGCCATGAGCCACTACAACAAGCACTTCAACGGCCTGCATGACTTCGCTCACATGCACGACCGCGTGTGGTTCCTCTCGGTGCCCAAGTCGTTCTTCGAAGATGCACGCACCGCCGGGCCATTCGAATTCCTCACGGCGATTTCGTTTTCATTCGAATACGTGCTGACCAACCTGCTGTTCGTGCCGTTCATGTCCGGCGCGGCGTTCAACGGCGACATGGCCACGGTGACCTTCGGCTTCTCCGCGCAGTCCGACGAAGCCCGGCACATGACCCTGGGCCTGGAAGTGATCAAGTTCCTGCTCGAGCAACACGAAGACAACGTGCCGATCATCCAGCGCTGGATCGACAAGTGGTTCTGGCGCGGCTACCGCCTGCTGACACTGGTGGGGATGATGATGGACTACATGTTGCCGAACAAAGTCATGTCCTGGTCCGAAGCCTGGGGCGTGTATTTCGAAGAGGCCGGCGGTGCGCTGTTCAAGGACCTGGAACGCTATGGGATCCGCCCACCCAAACACGTGGAAGAAGCCAACATCGCCAAGGATCACGTCAGCCATCAGGCCTGGTCGATCTTCTACCAGTACAGCCAGGCGACCAACTTCCACACCTGGATGCCGACCGACGAGGAACTGGACTGGCTCTCGGAAAAGTACCCGGACACCTTCGACAAGATCTATCGCCCACGTTTCGAACACTGGCGCGCGCTGCAGGAAAAGGGCGAGCGCTTCTACAACCCGACCTTGCCGATGCTCTGCCAGATCTGCCAGATCCCGCTGTCGTTCGGCGAGCCGGATGACCAGACCACCCTCAGCCATCGCAGCGCCGAGCACGAAGGCGAGCGCTATCACTTCTGCTCCCAGGGTTGCTGCGACATCTTCGAATACGAGCCAACCAAGTACATCCAGGCCTGGTTGCCGGTGCATCAGATTCTGCAGGGCAACTGCGGTGGTGCAGACGTCGAATCGGTGGTGCGCGATTACTACAACATCAATCCCGGCCAGGACAACTTTGAATACCTGGGTTCCACCGAGCATCGGCGCTGGCAGGACTGGCACCCGAACGATCGCAACAGCACACCGGCCACCTCGAAACCCTAACCATTGTGGGAGCGAGCCTGCTCGCGATAGCGGCTGAACATTCACCTGTATGGGTGGCCGTTAGTTCGCTTCGCCGGCAGCCGACTCCTGCAGTCGACCGAAAACAAGAAGGAACAAGACCATGCCCGTGACTGCCATCGGCGCCTACGACGCCCAACCCCTGGACCGCCAGGAAAATTTCCATGGCCTGCAACTGGTGTACCTGTGCTGGGAAAGACACCTGATGTTCTGCGCCCCGTTTACCTTTCCGCTGCCCCCGGCGATGCCGTTCAGCGACTTCCTCGAGCAGGTGGTCAAGCCTTCGATTTCTCAGCACCCGGATGCACCTCGGGTCGATTTCGCCCAAGCCCTGTGGCGCCTCAACGATCAGCCGTTCACCCCTGACCTTGGGGCGAGCCTGATCGCCAACGGCATCGATCACAAGAGCCTGCTGCACCTCGACACCCCTGGCTTGAACGGCATTGCCGGCACCTTTAACTGAGGACACGGAGATGAGCTACCAAGTAACCATCGAACCCACTGGCGAGCAGATCGAAGTGGAAGAGGGCCAGACCATCCTGCAGGCCGCCTTGCGCCAGGGCGTCTGGCTGCCGTTTGCCTGCGGGCACGGCACCTGCGCCACCTGCAAGGTCCAGGTGCTCGAAGGCGAAGCTGACCTGGGCGCGGCCTCGTCTTTTGCGCTGATGGATATGGAGCGCGATGAGGGCAAGGTACTGGCGTGCTGTGCCATTCCGCAGAGCGACATGGTGATCGAGGCCGATATCGATGCCGACCCGGATTTCCTCGGGCATCCGGTCGAGGACTACCGCGCGGTGGTCAGTGCACTGGTGGACCTGTCGCCGACCATCAAAGGCGTGCACCTCAAGCTTGACCGGCCCATGGCCTTTCAGGCGGGGCAGTACATCAACTTGCAATTGCCCGGCATCGAAGGCACGCGGGCCTTTTCCCTGGCCAATCCACCGAGCCGTGCCGATGAAGTTGAACTCCATATACGGCGGGTCGACGGCGGCCTGGCCACGGGCAAGATTCACGACGACTTGAAGGTCGGCGACAGGGTGGATCTGTCCGGGCCGTACGGCCAGTTTTTCGTGCGCACCTCGCAAAGTGGCGACCTGATCTTCATCGCCGGCGGCTCCGGTTTATCGAGCCCGCAGTCGATGATTCTTGACCTGCTGGAAGCCGGCGATAGCCGCCAGATCGTGCTGTTCCAGGGCGCGCGCAACCGCGCCGAGCTCTACAACCACGAACTGTTCGAGGCGCTGGCCCGGGAGCACGCCAACTTCACCTATGTGCCGGCGCTCAGTCAGGCGGTCGAGGATTCCGACTGGACGGGGTTCAAGGGCTACGTGCATGACGCTGCGAAGCAGCATTTCGACGGTCGCTTCAACAACCGCAAGGCTTACCTGTGCGGGCCGCCGGTGATGATCGATTCGGCCATTACCTGCCTGATGCAGGGGCGGTTGTTCGAACGCGACATCTTCATGGAGCGCTTCTACAGCGCCGCCGACGGCAGTGAGAAAACCCAGCGTTCGGCGTTGTTCAAACGCATCTGACACAGCCCTCGACCCACTGTGGGAGCGAGCCTGCTCGCTCCAACCAGTAATGGAACCTGCCTTCTCGACACCCTGCGAGCGGGCAGGGCGTGCCTGACCGATAACAACAATAAAGGTTGAAACGAATGACTCGCAGAACAAACAAGCTGCTCGTGATCTCTACCCTGGCCAGCGTCAGCGCGGCGCTCGCTGTCCCGGTGCACGCCACCGAAGGCGGAGGAACGTCTTACCCCTTGGGCGCGGAAAACTACATGTCCGGGGCGATGCCCCCACCGGGCTTCTACGGGCAACTTTTCGTCAATCACTATGAGGCCGACAACCTGCGCGGCAACGACGGCAAGAAACTCCCGGTGGATTTTCGCGTGCGCGCCAACGCCATCACCCCTCGGCTGATCTGGGTCAGCGATTACACCCTGTTTGGCGCCAGCGTGGCGCTGCACGCGATCGTCCCGCTGGTGGACCTCAAGGTCGATCTCAACGGTCAGTCGCAAAGCAAACAAGGCCTGGGGGACGTGATCTTCGGACCGGCACTGGGCTTTCACCACAGCGAGAAATTCCACAGCATCCTCGCCCTGGACATGATCGCCCCCACCGGTCGTTATGACAAAGGCGACCTGGCCAACATCGGGCGTAACTACTGGGTGATCGAGCCGGTCTATGCCATGTCCTACGTCGACCCGAACGGGCTCAACCTCGATGCCAAGGTGATGTACGACTTCAACCGCGAGAACCCGGCGACCGACTACCGTTCGGGACAGGAGTTTCACGTCGACTATGCCGTCGGCTGGGGGCTGGGCAATGGTTGGGTGCTGGGCGTGGGTGGCTACTACTACCGACAGACCACCGATGACCGCCAGAACGGCGAGACGGTCAAAGACAACAAGGGCCGGGCGCTGGCCATCGGACCATCGATCAAATACACCAGCAAGGAGGGATGGTTCGTCACCGGGAAGTGGGAGCAGGAGACCGAAGTGCGCAACCGGGCGCAGGGCAATGCGTACTGGATGAAACTGACCGTGCCGTTCTGACACGGTCTGTGATCAACGCATAATCCTGTGGGAGCGGGCTTGCCCGCGAAGCGGTGTATCAGACGCTATTTAAGTCGTCTGACACCCTGTATTCGCGAGCAAGCTCTCCCACACCCTTTATCGGCCGCCAGACAGCGGCGGGGTGCGCGGCGGGATCAGGCGCTTGGACCCGGTCGATTCGAACGCCGAAGCAAAACGCAGCAGCGCCGAATCGTCATAGGCACGACCGGCGAAGGTCAGGCCGACGGGCATGCCGATGTCGGGCATCACACCCATTGGGACGGTAACCGTCGGCACGCCCAGGTGGCGGATGGCGAGGTTGCCGTTGGCCACCCAAACGCCGTTGCTCCAGGCGATATCCGCCGACTGCGGGTCGACATCGGCATTGGCCGGCGCCACGTCGGCGACGGTCGGGAACAGCACCGCGTCGAGCCCCAGGCGATCCATCCACTCCTCGAGATCGATCCGCCGGGTCTGTTCAAGACCACGCAAGCCGTCAGGCACCGTGCTGATCTGGTCCCACGGCGTAATGCCGCGCTCTGCCATCTTCACGTATTCGTCCATGCCGGCGGCCAGGTCGCCCTCACGGTTGGGCAGCGTGCCCGGGTCGTGCGGGAAAATCAGCGGCCCGTCGACGTCGACCAGACGGTTGAGTTTCGGATCACCGTTGGCCTGCAGGAAATCATCGAAGGCCCAGGCCGTCAGGTCCCACAATTCGTGGTGCAGGAACTCTTTGGAGACAATGCCGCGGTTGAACACGGTCGGCGCACCGGGACGATCACCTTCGCAATTGGAAACCAGCGGGAAATCGACTTCGAGCACTTCGGCGCCAGCAGCTTCCAGGGCCTCGCGCGCTTGCTGCCACAGCCCGATGACCGAATCACGGGTGATGATGCGTTGCCCGGTCGGCCCGCCGATACCCGGTGCATCGCTGGTGCCGGCTTCGGCATCGGCGTTGATGTACATGCGCGGAACGCCGAAACGCTTGCCTGCCAGTGAGTCGGACTTTACGGCAAGTTCCTGATAGGAAGCCGGACGCACCGAGGCAACGCTTGGAATCGGCACCCAGGGTTGCAGGCGCCACAGGTCGCCACGGGTGTCGGGATCTTGCGCCACCACCACGTCGAGGACCTCAAGCAGGTCGGCCATGGTTCTGGCGAACGGCACGACCACGTCCATGGTCGGCGTCAACGGCCAGTTGCCGCGCACCGAAATCACCCCGCGTGAAGGCGTATAGGCGCACAAACCGTTGTTCGACGCCGGCCCACGGCCACTCGACCAGGTTTCTTCGGCCAGGCCGAAGGCGGCGAAGCTGGCAGCGGTGGCCGTGCCGGCGCCGTTCGACGAACCCGAGGCGAAAGGCGCGGTGAGGTAGTTGGCGTTGTACGGGCTCTCAGCACGGCCATAGACGCCCCGCTGCATGCCGCCATTGGCCATCGGTGGCATGTTGGTCTTGCCCAGGCAGATCGCCCCGGCACCGCGCAGGCGCTCGATGGTGAACGCGTCGCGATAGGCAATCAGGTCCTTGAAGGCCGGGCTGCCCGAAGCTGCCGTGAGTCCCTTGACCAGGTAACTGTCCTTGGCCGTATAGGGAATGCCATCAAGCGGACCCAGCGTCTGGCCCTTGGCCCGACGGGCATCGGAGGCCTGCGCTTCAGCGAGTGCTTCGGGGTTGCGCACCACGACCGCATTGAGGGCGGTGGGCGTGTCGGTGCCGTCGTACGCATCGATCCGGGCGAGATAGGCCTGGACCAGCTCAACCGCCGTGGTCTGGCCGGACTCCAGCGCAGCGCGCAGTTGGGCGATGGAAACTTCAGTGACCTCGATCATGCCGCCACCGCCGCTTGCTGATGGGCGACACGGTGATGGCGGCCATCACACAAGGTCTTGGACACAGCGACATCGCTTTTCTGAAAATGGGTGTTCATATCGGTTCTCGTTGCACGGCGTTCCGCGACGCGGGCTGTTTTTTGGCTGAGCGCTGTATTTTGCACCAAGTCGGGGGGAGGGCAATCGCTATAAAGGACGGTCTGACATTGTCGGGTCTGGACGAGGGCCAGTCGTCGCCGTTGTAACTTGTCGTTCCGGACTCGGCAACGTCTATGAATGACCAGGTATCAGGCAAAAAAAGCTGCCTTGGGAGGCAGCAGAAAAAACAGCACGGCTTATGGGGGCGAGCCCGAGTGGCGCTGCGCCTAGTAGACCTGAGGCACGATGATTTCCGGCGGCGTGGGATTGCGCGAGTAGTCTTCCTGGCGCAAGCGTTCAGGCAGTTCGATGGCCGGCATTTCCACTTCTTCATAGGGCATTTGCCCGAGCAGGTGGTGGATGCAGTTGAGTCGGGCCTTTTTCTTGTCGTCGGCGTGCACCACCCACCAGGGCGCTTCGGCGATGTGGGTGCGTTCGAGCATGATTTCCTTGGCCTTGGTGTAGGCCTCCCAGCGCCGGCGGGACTCCAGGTCCATGGGGCTGAGTTTCCATTGCTTGAGCGGGTCGTGAATGCGGCTGAGAAAGCGCAGGTGCTGTTCCTGATCGGAGATCGAGAACCAGTATTTGATCAACTGGATCCCGGAGCGGGCGAGCATGCGTTCGAACTCCGGCACGGTGCGGAAGAACTCTTCGTATTGGTCGGCGTTGCAAAAGCCCATGACCTGTTCAACCCCCGCGCGGTTGTACCAACTGCGGTCGAACAGGACGATTTCACCCGCGGCCGGCAGGTGTGAGACATATCGCTGAAAGTACCACTGGGTGCGTTCGCGGTCGTTAGGGGCGGGCAGGGCGGCCACCCGGCACACGCGAGGATTGAGGCGCTGGGTAATGCGCTTGATCACGCCCCCTTTGCCGGCGGCGTCGCGGCCCTCGAACAGGATCACCACCTTGTGGCCGGTTTTCACGACCCAGCTCTGCAACTTCACCAGTTCGCCCTGCAGGCGGAACAGCTCGCTGAAATAGCGTCGCCGCTCTTGCTTTTCGGGGGTGTCGCTGAGGTGATCGTCAAACAGCGCATTGAGGTCGTGTCCGTCCTCCAGTAATTCCAGTTCCAGTTCTTCGTCACTGTGATCGAGCAGCTCGCGATGAATGCGTTGCATCAAGGTGTCGTTGGTCAAAAGCATGATGGGAACTCCCGACGAAGGTGGAAGTGCCGATGCTAGCCCTGGGGATGTGACGGCCTGGTGACGATGGGATTCAGCAGAAAATGATCCCGGTGTCATCTGACTGTCACCGAGCCCGTGGCAACATCCTCGCACTCCGCGTTGAGCGGCCCGCGGGCTGTCGAATTTGCCAGGGAACCCCCACCATGAAAGGCGATGCCTCACTTTTTGCCGCTATTGATCTGGGCTCCAATGCGTTTCGCCTGATGATCGGCCAGTCGGTCACGCGCAATCAGCAATTGATGATCCAGGAAGTGAAAACCCTGCGCGAGCCCGTTCGTTTGGCCGAGGGTTTCCAGGGCGGCGCGCTCGACGAACTGGCGCTGGACCGAGGCTGGCAGGCGCTCGCGCGCTTCGGCAAAAAGTTGCGGGGTTTCGAGGCCGGGCGAGTGCGGGCGGTGGCGACCAGCGCGGTTCGCCAAGCCGACAACGCCCCCTTGTTTCTGGCCAGCGCAGAGCGGCACCTCGGGTTTCGCATTGATGTCATTTCCGGGCACGAAGAGGCCCAACTGGTGTACGCCGGCGTTGCCCATACCCTTCCTGATACCCAGCGCATGCGCCTGGTGGTGGATATCGGTGGCGGTTCGACCGAACTGATCCTGGGCCAGGGCGCACAGCCATTACTCACCGAGAGCGTTGCCGTTGGCAGCGGCACCGTGGGCGCGCGTTACTTTCCGGGAGGCGCGATCAGCGCACGGGCGTTGCTGGAAGCCGAGCGTGTCGCCACCCTGCAATTTGAAAGGGTGGCGCGCCGTTACCGTGCCAAGGGTTGGCAGCAAGTCATCGGCTCTTCAGGCACGGCACGGATGCTGGCCAAAGTGCTCAAGGCCAACGGGCTGAACGACGACGGTCAAGGCGGCGTGACCTATGGCGGCCTCTTGCGCCTGTCGTTGCGCCTGCTGGAAGTCGGGCATGTCAAGCAGCTCAAGCTGGCAGGTTTACAGGCTCATCGTTTGAGCATTCTGCCGGGTGGTCTGGTGGTCATGCTGGCGGCGTTCAAGGTGTTTGGAGTCTCACACATGACGCCGTCCGAGCCAGGGTTGAGATTGGGTGTGCTGCATGGGCTGATGTCGAAACACTGATCCCCTCGGTCCCCCTGTAGGCGCTGGCCTGTCGGGTCGCCGCATCGCAGCGATGGTCGTTTTCCTGTGGGAGCTGGCCTGCCAGCGATGGTCGTCAACGATGACGCGTATGGCCTGGTTAAACGCGGCGTACCTGAGTCCATCGCCAGCAGGCTGGCTCCTACAAGTCTCGTTCTCCTGTGGGAGCTGGCCTGTCGGGTCGCCGCATCGCAGCGATGGTCGTCAACGATGACGCGTCTGGCCTGGATGAATGCGGCGTCCTGGAGTCCATCGCCAGCAGGCTGGCTCCTACAAGTCTCGTTCTCTTGTAGGAGCTGGCCTGTCGGGTCGCCGCATCGCAGCGATGGTCGTCAACGATGACGCGTCTGGCCTGGATGAATGCGGCGCACTCGGGCCCATCGCCAGCAGGCTGGCTCCTGCAAGTCTCGTTTTCCTGTGGGAGCTGGCCTGTCGGGTCGCCGCATCGCAGCGATGGTCGTCAACGATGACGCGTATGGCCTGGTTAAACGCGGCGTACCTGAGTCCATCGCCAGCAGGCTGGCTCCTACAAGTTCCGTTCTCCTGTGGGAGCTGGCCTGTCGGGTCGCCGCATCGCAGCGATGGTCGTCAACGATGACGCGTGTGGCCTGGATGAATGCGGCGTCCTGGAGTCCATCGCCAGCAGGCTGGCTCCTACAGGTATAGATCATCAAAGATGATCGGCATCGATCACGGCCTTGGCGAACGCTTGCGGATCTTCCTGCGGCAGGTTGTGGCCGATGCCGCCGTTGATCAGGCGAAATTCGTACTTGCCGGTAAAACGCTTGGCGTAATCCTCGGGGGCAGGGTGGGGCGCGCCGTTGGCATCGCCTTCCAGGGTGATGGTCGGCACTCCGATGGACGGCGCGGTGGCCAGTTTTTGTTCCAGGGCTTCGTAACGGGATTCACCCTTTACCAGCCCCAGGCGCCAGCGGTAGTTGAACACGGTGATGTCGACATGGTCCGGGTTTTCCAGCGCCTTGGCGCTGCGGTCGAACGTGGCGTCATCGAACGCCCATTTCGGCGAAGCCGTTTGCCAGATCAACTTGGCGAAATCGTGGGTGTTTTTCTCATAACCGGCACGGCCGCGATCAGTGGCGAAGTAAAACTGGTACCACCACTGCAATTCAGCCTTGGGCGGTAGCGGGTTCTTGCCGGCTGCCTGGTTACCGATCAGATAACCGCTGACCGACACCAACGCCTTGACCCGTTCCGGCCACAGCGCCGAGACGATGTCCGCCGAGCGCGCGCCCCAATCATAGCCACCGAGCACGGCTTGCTTGATCTTCAGCGCATCCATGAAGTCGATGACGTCGCTGGCCAGCGCGGCCGGTTGACCATTGCGCAGGGTTTTATCGGACAGGAAATGCGTATCGCCATAACCCCGCGCATAGGGCATCAGCACGCGATAGCCCTTGGCGGCCAGCAAAGGGGCGACCTCGTCATAGCTGTGAATGTCGTATGGCCAGCCGTGCAGGAGAATCACCACCGGTCCGTTGGCCGGGCCCGTTTCGGCATACGCGACATTCAGCAGCCCGGCGGTGACATGCTTGAGCGGGCCGAACGGAGAGGGCGTCGTATAGGTCGCACCGGTTTCGGTCTGAGCGGCGGCGTTCGACTGCGCGTGGGCCGTGCCGAGCACGCCGAACAGGCTGAGGGCGAGGAGCGAGGCGCCGACCAGGTGACGGCGGGTTTTCCCGTTTTCGTGGTTCCGCAATGCCATCGTCATGGGGATGTCTCCGTTGCAAGCCGTTGGTCAGGGGTTCTGGCTGATCCCCTTCAAACCTTGCCTGCATTTGAGCGCGGCGATGTATCTGGCCTGTGTCGGTGGGCAGGCCAGATGCAAGCGGATGTATCGCGATGTCGCCCGGATACACTGTGATACATCATTGCGCGGGCGGGCCGACGTTGTATTCCTCGTCCGTGACTTTTTCCATCCAGACCACACTCACACCGTCCAGCGCTTCCTGGACGCCGATGTGGGTCATTGCGGTGGTGGCGCTGGCGCCGTGCCAGTGCTTGTGGTCAGGCGGGCACCAGATGACATCACCGGCACGGATTTCCACGATCGGTTCGCCTTCGCACTGGGTCCAGCCGCAGCCGGCAGTGACAATCAGGGTCTGCCCCAGCGGATGGGTATGCCAGGCGCTGCGTGCGCCGGGTTCAAAGGTGACGCTGACGACGGAAACCCGGGCGGGTGACGGAGGGGCGTTGAGCGGGTCCATGCGGACGGTGCCGGTGAAGAAGGCTTCAGGGGCTTTTATCGAGGGCTGCGAACCTACGCGCTTGAGGATCATGATCGGGTCCTATTGATAAATGAACAGGAGGAGGTCAGTGCGCCCAGGTTCAGTCATCCGCAGGGGTGGTCGACGCTTTGATGACGACCCAAGGGGGCATTCAGCACAGCCGTATCAATCTGCGCCTGCCTGTGCGCGAGCGCAACGTGCGCACCCGGTCATTCTGTCTGGAAAGGCAAAAAACACCGTCGAGGGTGTTGCGTTTAACCTTGTTTAATAATAACTGGCTGTTTTCAAACAAATATTTTCTGTTTGGGCTTCACAGCTGCGAAGAAAGTTGATAAATTTCCGCCCACTCTCGCACAGGGCCTCACGGGCCTTTAAGTTGCAGATACAGGGGCGTCGCCAAGCGGTAAGGCAGCAGGTTTTGATCCTGCCATGCGTTGGTTCGAATCCAGCCGCCCCTGCCATATTCCTTGCTCATCCAGGTTCAACTCAGTCGGCAGCCAAGACGCGGGTTGAGGATGATCATGAAAAAACGCCAGTCCGAATCGGTCTGGCGTTTTTTTTGCCCGCGACAAAACCCTCCTCTGACGATCCTTCGTTTCCCTGCGGCCACCGATAATGGCCATTACGATCCCCTTTTGGCCAATGCCACGCTATGAAGCGTCCAGCCTGTCAGCAAGAATCGGAGCCAGGCTGCCGACCCGGCGCCCCTCGAATCCATAACCAGAATCTTTGATCTTCCTTGCCCTTGGCTATTTGCGGGCCACTGCCGTCTCAAAACATAAAAACCAGAGCTGACATTGGGGAACTGATCCATGGACACTATGAAACGCATTTTGGGCGCCACGGTTTGTGGGCTGACGTTGCTGGCCAGCGCCGTGCACGCCGAACAGCGCGAGTTGAGGGTGTACAACTGGGCGGACTACATCCTGCCGTCCGTGCCCAAGGACTTCGCCGACAAGTCTGGCATCAAAGTGACCTGGGACACCTTCGACACCAACGAGTCCCTGGAAGCCAAGCTGCTGACCGGCAACTCCGGGTACGACCTGGTGGTACCGTCGAACCAGTTCATCGAAACCCAGATCAAGGCCGGGGTGTTCCAGAAGCTGGACAAGTCCAAACTGCCCAATTGGAGCCATCAGGACCCGGCATTGCTCAAGCTGTTGGACAAGAACGACCCCGGCAACCAGTACGGCGTGCCCTACATGTACGGCACCGTGCTGATTGGTTTCAACCCGGCCAAGGTCAAGGCCGCGTTGGGTGAGAACGCGCCGGTGGACAGCTGGGATCTGGTGTTCAAGCCCGAGAACATGAAAAAACTCAAATCCTGCGGCGTGGCGATGCTCGACTCGCCGTCGGAAATCCTGCGGCGTGGCGATGCTCGACTCGCCGTCGGAAATCCTGCCCCTGGCCCTGCATTACCTGGGGCTGGACCCGAACAGCCAGAACCCGGACGACTACGAAAAAGCCAAGGCCCTCATGTTGAAGATCCGGCCTTACGTCACCTACTTCAACTCCGCCAAGTACATGACCGACATCGCCAACGGCGACATTTGCGTGGCCATCGGTTACTCCGGCAGCTTCTATCAGTTCGGCAATCGCGCCAAGGAGGCGGGCAACGGCGTGGTCGTCGATTGGCGCTTGCCGAAGGAGGGCGCGCCGATCTGGTTCGATACCTTCGCCATTCCTAAAAGCGCGAAGAACGTCGAGGAAGCCCACGAATTTCTCAACACCTTGCTGGAGCCGAAAGTCATCGCGCCCATCAGTGACTTCCTCGGTTATCCGAACGCCAACAAAGATTCGATTGCCCTGATCAACAAGGACATCACCGGCAACCCCAACCTGACGCCCACCCCCGAAGCCCTGAAAACCTTGTATGTCGTGCAGCCGTTGCCGCAAAAGCTTGAACGGGTGCGCACTCGGGTCTGGACCAGCATCAAGTCGGACAAGTAGCCGAGCCACGGTGGGAGCGAGCCGGCGCGCTCCCACATTTACCTGCCGGCGTGGGGCGTTCGAGTCAGGTGACGTGTGGTGTGTGTTCAGCGCGGAAACAGCAAGGTCACCGCCGCGCGAAAGCCCCAGCCTTGAGCCCCGTCTTCCGGACTGTCGAGCCAATAACGTGGCCCGGCCTGGATCGTCAGTGGCTGGCCGCCGATTCTCAGCAGTTGAGTGACGGTCAAGTTGATCGGTACCGACCACTGCCGGGTTTGCCAGTCGTAGGTCGATTCGGTGTTCACCCCGAACGTGGTGTAGGTGTGGGTGGTGTAAGAAAGGAAGGGCTGGAGGAAGGTCTGGTTGACCTTGTCCTTGTTATCCGGCGGACTGTCTTCCAGGCCCCAGATATGGTTGGCGAGAATGCCACGGGTCCAGCCATTCGACTGTTTGAGCGCGACGGCTGTCGGCCCGAGGCCCCATTGCTTGCTGCTCAGCAGCTTGTCGCTACCGGTGGGAATCAGCAGCGCAGGCCCTACACCGAGTATCCAGCCGCTGTCGGTGGGTTTCTTCGGCGAAAAGAAAAAGCTCTGGGTCACATCACCGATACCCGACTGGTCGGCCGCGCCATTGGGTGCCAGGCCATGCTGGTCGATGACGGGCAGGATCGTGCGCGAGATCAGGTTCCAGTCATCATTCAGACTAAAGGGCAGCACCGGCTGAATATTGGTGACACTGTGCATGCCATCGCCCGTCGGGCCCAGCTTCTGATCCCAGTTGTATTGCACGGGAAGGCTGTACATGGCCGCGACCGGGTTGAGTGCCTTTTTGGCCAGCTCTGCCGAATCGTCTGCCAGGCTCAAGCCGCTGTGCGTCGAGGCCACCAAGGTCCAGAACAGCGTGAGTTGTACTCGTGACATATTCATTCCTTGTTGGCAATTTTCCGGGAGCCTGGCACAAGCCTTTTTGGCCGCCTGAAGCCACCGCCTGTCGCTTGCGGCGATTCAACTCTAGAACGTGCAGACGGCTTCGGAAAACACCACTCGTCCGAACTGCGCATTGGCATCGAGGGGGGTGACGGCCAGCAGTTGATCCAGGCGAATCTCCTGTTGACCGTCATCCGTCTCGAGGAGGATGAACTCTTCCTTCTCGCTCGAGGTGCGCGTGGTCAGCGCCTTGGCCACCAGGCGTGCGCCGTCCTTCAACTCGATGTCCAGTCGATAGCCACGCATGCAAGCGATTTCCAGATAGTCATAGAGGTCGCAACTCATGGGCTGGTATTCATTCATGTCGATTCTCCTGGCGACGCTGCGGTTCGATTGAGCATAGACAGGGCGAGTCAGTCTTGTCTCGGCCGGCGGTATCGTCGGTACAAGTACCAAAAAGCCTGCCTGGTAAAGAGTGCCCGGCAAGACAAACCGACACCGGCTCAAGGTTTTCCCGGTGCCTGATCGGGGGCGCTGTGGTGAGCGATCGTGAAATAGACTCACTCCGGGTGACTGCGCCGGTGCCCGGTTTCGCGGCGACCTGTGGCATGTCACCTGGGAAGCCGAAGAGAGCGAACTGCGCCGCATCGATCCGCACTCCGGCGAGGTCCTCGAAAGCCTGGAGATGCCGGCTGGTGTCGGCGTGTCGGGGCTGTCTACTCCGTACTCAGCGCCACGCTGTCTTGAAAATGTACGGCGATGTACAGCGCATGTACGCCACGGTTGCTGCGGTGTACAGTTGAGCGCAACTCCCAGGTAAAGGCGCCAGCCAAGATGTCGCAGACAGGAAAGGTGAAAACCAAGGCTCAGGACGCAGGATGGCGGGGCTCCGTCGATGGCTGGCTGGACGCTGCCTACGATGCATTGAAGGAGTCCGGTGTCGACGCGGTGCGGGTGATGCCGCTGGCCAAGCGCCTGAATTTGTCGCGCACCAGCTTTTATTGGTTCTACGAAGATCGCGAGCAGTTGCTCGCGGCGCTGCTGGCCCGTTGGCGGGACAAGAACAGTGGCGGCCTGATTGCTCAGTGCGAGGGTTATGCCGAGAGCATTTGCGAGGCGATCCTCAACGTCTTCGAGTGCTGGTTGAACCCCGAACTGTTTGACTCGCAGTTCGAATTCGCCGTGCGCAGCTGGGCGCTGCAATCGGCTGAAGTCGCTGCGGAAATTGCCTTGGCCGATGAGGCGCGCATCAATGCCCTGGCCGCGATGTTCCGTCGTTTTGGCTACGAAACCGAGGCCGCCGACGCGAGGGCCCGGACGATCTACCTGACGCAGATCGGCTACATCTCGATGAAAACCAATGAGGACATCGTGGTGCGTTTTCGCCGCATCCCGCAGTACGTCACCGTGTTTACCGGCAAGGCACCGAAGCGGCGTGAACTGGATCGTTTCTTTGGCAAGTTCGGTTACGCGGAAAAAGAGCCCGGTGTGTTCGGTCCGCTGGTTGCAACTTTCGAGGAGCCGGCGGCCGATGAACAATAGAACCCTGGGCATCATTGGCGGCACTGGCTGGCTGGGCCGCGCGATTGCCGAGGCGCTGCTCGACAGCGGTTTCATCGAGCCCGCCAGGCTGTTGGTTTCCAACCGCTCGGGCCGCAGCACGTTGCGACCGGACGTGCGGGTGCTGGCCGACAACCAACCGTTGGTGGCGCTCAGCGATGTGCTGGTGCTGTCGATTCGTCCGGAGCAGTTTCGTGAACTGCGGATAGACGCCAGCGGCAAACAGGTGATTTCCCTGATGGCCGGGATCCCGGCCGCCGTCATCAGCGCCGCTACCGGTGCGCAGACGGTGGTGCGGGCCATGCCGAATGCAGCCGTGGAGATCAGGCAGTCGTACACCCCGTGGTACAGCAGCGGCAAGCTTGGCGACAGGGATCGTCAGTGGCTGCAGCAGTTGTTCGAATGCGTCGGCACGGCGGATGAAGTGCCGAACGAAGACTGCATTGATTACCTCAGCGCGTTGTCCGGCACCGGGCCGGCGTTTCCCGCCTTGCTGCATCAGGCGCTGGCCAGTCAGGCGGTGGCGGCGGGTATTCCCCATGACATTGCCCAACGTGCCGCCCGAGGCGTGGTGGTCGGAGGCGGGCAGATGCTTGCCAGTCGTGATCCGGGGCAAATGATCGAGGCACTGATGGCTTACCGGGGTGTGACGGCGGCGGCTTTGCAGTCGATGACCGAGCAGGGCATCGATGCCATCGTCGGGCGCGCATTGCAGGCCGGTGCGGAGGTTGCGCGGCGGGGGATGTAGCGAATTCCGATATCGGTTCTGTGGCGAGGGAGCAAGCTCCCTCGCCACAAGTGAATCGCAGGATCAGAGATCCTTCACCAGCCGCAACGCATCGTAGATCGCCGCGTGGGTGTTGCGCGCGGCCACGGCGTCACCAATCCGGAACAGCTGGAATTGCCCCTGGGGGTGGGTGACGATGTTTTGCGCCTTGCCGGCGATGAGGTCGTGCTGTTCCACCGCGCCGCCGTTGCTCGAATGCGGGCGAAGCTCGAAGTACAGATCGTCCAGGGGCAGGGTGCCGTGGTTGATCACCACCTGATCGACGATCCGCTGCTTGTGCACCTGGCCGTAATCGCTGCCGAAAGTCGCGAGCAGGCGACCATCGCGTTTCTCGACCGTCTCGACGCGGTAAGTCACGGTGAAGGTGACGTCCAGATCCTGCAGGCTGCGCATGTACGGCACCAGGTTCATGGCCATGACTTCCGGCGCGAACGAACGGTCAGGCGTCACGATCTCCACGGTCGCGCCACTTTTGGCGATGACTTCGGCCGCCTGCAACGCGGCATGGTCACCGGCATCGTCGAAGATCAACACGTGGCGGCCGGGCTTGATGTCACCGGAAATGATGTCCCAGGTCGACACCACCAGCTCGTTGCCCTGGGTCAGCACCTCGGTGTGGGGCAGGCCGCCGGTGGCGACAATCACCACGTCTGGCTCGTGGGCCAATACCGTGTCGGCTTCGGCCCAGGTGTTGAAGTGGAACTTGACCCCCAGACGCTCGCACTGGGCCATGCGCCAATCGATGATGCCGATCATTTCCCGGCGTCGCTCATTGAGGGCCGTCAGGCGGATTTGCCCTCCGGGTTGGTCGGCGGCCTCCAGCACTGTCACTTCATGCCCGCGCTCGCCCGCGACCCGCGCCGCTTCCAGGCCCGCAGGGCCGCTGCCGATCACCAGGACTTTGCGCTTGACCGCCGCCTTGGGAATCTCGTGGGGCATGGTGGTTTCCCGGCCGGTCGCCGGGTTGTGGATGCAATAGGCCGCGCCGCCCTGATAGATGCGATCCAGGCAGTAGTTGGCGCCGACGCAGGGGCGAATGTCTTCCTCACGTTTTTCGATGATCTTGCGCACGATGTGCGGGTCGGTCATGTGCGCCCGGGTCATGCCCACCATGTCGACCTTGCCCGAGGCAATCGCATAGCGCGCAGTGGCCACGTCCGGAATCTTCGCCGCATGGAAGGTCGGAAACCCGGTGGCCGAGCGAATTTCCCCGGCGAAGTCCAGGTGCGGTGAATTGCGCATGCCCTGGATCGGGATGACATCGGTCAAACCAGCGTCGGTGTCGATATGGCCGCGCACCACATTGAGGAAGTCCACCAGTCCGCTGTCCTTGAGCAGGTGCGAAACCTGCAAGCCTTCGCTGGCATTGAAGCCTCCCGGCAGTTGCTCGTCGCCGGTGTAACGCACGCCGAGCAGGAAGTCTTCGCCCACCCGCTGGCGAATGCCCCGCAGGATTTCGAAGGTAAAACGCATGCGGTTTTCCAGCGAACCGCCGTAGGGGCCGTCGAGTTCGTTGGTCAGCGGTGACCAGAACTGGTCCATCAAATGCCCGTAGGCCTGCAGTTCCAGGCCATCCATACCGGCCGCTTTCATACGTTCGGCCGCGTCCACGTAGTCCTTGATGATTCGCTCGATGTCCCAGTCTTCCATTTTTTTCGGGAAGGAGCGGTGCGCCGCCTCGCGGTGGTGGGAAGGCGACACCACGGGCAGCCAGTCGGCCTTGTCCCAGCGGGTGCGCCGGCCCAGGTGGGTCAACTGGATCATCACCGCCGCGCCGTGTTCATGGCACTCGTCGGTCAGGTCCTTGAGCCATCCGACTACTTCGTCCTTGTAGGCCAGCACGTTGTTGAACACCGGCGGGCTGTCGCGCGAGACCGCCGCGGAGCCGGCGGTCATGGTCAAGGCAACACCGGCCCTGGCACGTTCGACGTGATAGGCGCGATACAAGTCCTTGGGCATGCCGTCCACCGGATAGGCCGGTTCGTGGGAGGTGGTGATGATGCGGTTTCTGAGGGTCAGGTGCTTGATCGTGTACGGCTGCAGCAAGGGATCGCTGGACATGGTGGTGCGCTCCAAGGTGGGCTTCATCAGGCTCGGCGACTTGAAATTAGGATAACTGTACAGGTGTGTCAATGCTTCATGACACCTATGTACATTTTGCTTGCGCGGGGTAAAAGTCGTGGCTAAGATCGGCCCACAAGGACAAGGGATCGGTCACACCGACCTGCCGCGCAAGGCCGCATTTTTCACGACCGTAAGGCCGTTCAAATTAAGACAAACCTGCCAATAACAACCAAAACAGGAAGACGCTTGATGAACGCTCATTCGCCGTATCGAAAAACCATCTGTGCCGGATTGATCAGTGTTGCGCTCGCCGCCGGCGCTGCGCTGGCGCAAGCCGCGGAACCTGCTCCGGTGCGTATTGGCTGGGTCAACTGGTCGGACACCGAGATCACCGTGAAGCTGGCCACCACGGCCCTGGAGGACCATCTCAAGCAGCCGGTGAAACTGGTCATGGCCGACATCGGCATCCAGTTCCAGGCGTTGGCCAACGGCAATATCGACCTGATCCCGATGGTCTGGCTGCCGAGCACCCACAAGGCCTTCTACGACAAGTACAAGGACAGGCTCGAAGACCTCGGTGTGCTTTACGAAGGGCGAATCGGCATGGCCGTGCCCACCTCGATCCCCGTCAGCGAGGTGGCAAGCGTCGAGGACTTGAACAAGCCCGAAGTCAGGGCGAAATTCGACGGCAAGATCCTCACCTCAGAGGTGGGCAATGGCCAATACAAGCTCACGGTCAAAGCCATCGACGAATACAAGCTCGACGGCTACAAACTGGTGGCGTCCTCGGAAACCGGCATGCTTAACGAGCTGGACCGCAACCTCAAGCGGGACAAATGGTCGTTGGTCAATGCCTGGAGCCCGCACTGGATGTTCTCCAAGTGGTCGCTGCGTTACCTGGATGACCCCAAGCAGATCTTCGGTGGCGCCGAGCAGATCCACGCCATGGCCCGCAAGGGTTTCAGCCAGGAATATCCCGAGGTGGCGTACTTCTTCGCCCACTACTCGATTCCCCGGGCCGACCTGGAAGCGCTGATGATGCAGTCGCGGCAGAGTTCATCCGACAAGGTCGTCGCCGACTACTACGCCGCCAACAAACCGCGCTTCGAAGCGATGTTCGAAGGCAGCGAGCAGAGGATCAGCAGTCGGCAGCCTTGATGGTGCTTTCGCCATCACGCCGGCTTCCGCACTCCTTTACGGCGTCCCAAACACCATCGTCCAGTAAACCCCCTCGTCACTGCGCGCGTCCGTGGCATAGGCCGCGCCGACCTGGGTGAACATCGGGTTCATCAGGTTGGCGCAATGCCCGGGACTGGCCAGCCAGCCGGCCATGGCTTTGCTCGGTGAGCCTTGGCCGGCGGCGATGTTTTCGCCAATTTGCCGGCCACGGTAACCCGCAGCCCTGGCCCGGTCAGCGGGCATGTCGCCATCGGGGTCCTGATGGGCGAAGTAGTTACCGTAGGCCATGGCCTTGCTATGGCCTTGCGCCGCCGCGCCAAGGCTGGCATTCCACGACAGTGGCCGTGCGGCGGCAAAGCGCTGGCGCCCGCAGAGGCGTGGTTTTGCACGGGCGGCATTGACCTGCGCGAGCAAGGCTTTGCTGACCGATCGCGTATCGTTCAACTGACGGTCCAGCACGGGTTGCGCCATGACCACTTGCCATTCGCTGCGGCTGCGACTCACACCGATGTCGGCGTACTGGCTGTCCAGCAGCGCCGAGCAATGCTCGCTCTGAAACAGATCGAACGCCTCTTCGGCATCCTGCGCACCGACCACACGGATGGAGCGCACGGCCACCGCTTGATAGCCATTGGATTTCAACCGGTCGCGCAAGCCACCGCCGTAGCCCACGGGCAGGGCCAGGCTGGATTTCAGCGCCAGTGGCGACAGGCGTTGAGCTGGACGTCGCTCACAGCGCTGGGGGTGGGCTCGATAATCGTTGATCGCTTCCACCAATTCTCGCTCGGCACTGGCGTGGGCGGGACTGGCGATCAGGGGAAGCAAGGTCAACAGGCACAGCGAAGAAAAGCGCAAGACAAGGGCGGTTTGGCGCATGGTGCGGACAGCTCTGATGAGATGACAACGATGAGGGGTGGATTTGGCGCCGCTCTAAGACTGGCGCCCCGGGACTTGGTTCACGGGGCGGGCGGGCATTTTGGCGGATGGGGAGGAGCATCCGACGGACGTAGCGGATGTTGTTTTTTTGCCTGTACGGGGCTCAGACGGCCTGGGTGTCAGGGTTCGGTAGCGGCCAAACGATGGAACACGCAGTCATGCGCGACGATGTCCTGGTCGCCGGATCAACGGCCGTTAAACCTTCGGTCACTACAAACCATCCCCCAACGCCTTCAGATACTCCGGGCTGTCGCTGATCGAGTTGTGTCCCGTGCCTGCAATCACCTGCAGCGACGCCACGCCCCGGGCGAAATGGCTGTACAGCAGCCGCGTGCTTGAGCCTGGCACCACTTCGTCATGCTCGGCCGCGATCAGCCGCGTCGGCACCGTGATGCGTGCGGCATAGCGCCAGGACTCGAATTTGTCCTTGAGCAGCCACTTCACCGGAAACCAGCGGAACTGCCGGGCGGCGAGGCCCTCAAGGCTGTTGTAAGGCGTGATCAACACCAAGCGTGCCGCCGGGCGTTGGCTGGCCAGGCGCACGGCCACCCCCGAACCGAGACTGCGTCCGACCACCGCGACATGCCCATGCGTGGCATGCACGGTGTCGAACAAGGCCAGGGCGTCGCGGGCAATGGCCTCTTCCGAGGGCGAGCCAGTGCTGCCGCCGTAGCCTCGGTAGTGCAGCAAATACAGGGCGTAGTCGGGGAAAGCCTGGCTGAACTCTGGCAGGTTGCGCGAAACATCCTCGGCGTTTCCACCAAAATAGATCAGGGCGTTGGGGCCGTCGTGGGGCCTGACGGAAACCTGGAGCTGCGCGTCGTCGACGGGCAACGTGAGCAATGTCCCACTGGTCCCGATAGCGCGGGGTTGCGGGTAGTAGATCAGCGCGCGCTGAAACACATACAGCGCCCCGCAGAGCGTCAGATACAAGGCGGCCAGGACGACGATAAGCAGCATCAGGTTGCGTGACATTCGACTAACGTTAGTGGACGGCATTGATGGCTCGGGGGTGAACACGGCTACGCTGGATCGCTGCCAGAGTGTAGTCAATCGCCAGCGGGGCACGCCGGCCGTTTGCCGAGGTCATGCTCATGCAGCATCCAGAGGGGTTCACCCGCCGGAAACTACTCACGCTGGCTGCCGGTGCCTCGGCGGTCTTCACGTTCGGCCCGGCCGCCGCGCCATCAGCGCCGTCGACCGCAACAGGAGGCAAGACCATGCAGACCCGCGCCATTCCGTCCAGCGCCGAACCATTGCCTATCGTTGGGTTGGGCACTTATCGCGGCTTTGACGTGGCCCCCGCCGATGCCGCCTACAAGCAATTGCCCGCGGTGCTGCGCGCGCTGTTCGAGAAGGGCGGGACGCTGATCGACAGCTCGCCGATGTACGGTCGTGCGGAGCAGACGACCGGCGAATTGCTGTCGATCCACGAGCCACGGTCCCCGGCATTTCTGGCGACCAAGGTGTGGACCCGTGGCCGCGAAGAGGGCATTGCGCAGATGGAGCGGTCGTTTACGTTATTGCAGACCGATTGCATCGACCTGATGCAAATTCACAACCTGCTGGATTGGCAAATTCACTTGCCGACGTTGCGGCACTGGAAGGAACAAGGGCGTATTCGTTACATCGGTATCACCCATTACACCCCGTCGGCGTATGACGAAGTGGAGGCCGTTCTGAAAACCGAGCCACTGGATTTCTTGCAAATCAACTACGCGCTGGGCGATCGCGGCGTCGAGAAGCGCATCTTGCCGTTGTGTCGCGAACGGGGCGTGGCGGTGATCTGCAATCGGCCGTTCGGTGGCGGGGGCCTGCTCGAGCGTCTCAAAGGCAGACCGTTGCCTGGCTGGGCCGCCCAAGTCGGGGCCAAGAGCTGGCCGCAACTGGCGCTGAAATTCGTGCTGTCCCATTCGGCAGTGACCTGCGTCATCCCCGGTACCGGCAACCCGCGCTACATGGCGGAAAATGCCGGAGCCGGTTTTGGTCCGATGCTCACCGATGCGCAGCGTTATCTGTTGATAGCACTGGTGGAGTAGCGGGCGGCGCCCCCTGGAAGCTCTCCTATACTGTTCGCGTCAACCGTCTTCCCCATGCCGTTGGAACCGCAGTCGGCCCTCTGACGGCTTCTCCATCCAACACTGCAAGGAGTTCGAAAATGTCCATCCGCATTGGCGACGAAGCACCGGATTTCACCGCCGAAACCACCGAAGGCACGATCAACTTCCACCAATGGATTGGCAATGGCTGGGCCATCCTGTTTTCCCATCCGAAGGATTTCACCCCTGTCTGCACCACCGAGTTGGGCTACCTGGCCAAGCTCAAGCCGGAATTCGACAAGCGCAACACCAAGGTCATCGGACTGAGCATCGACCCGGTCAGCGACCACAACAAGTGGGTCGGTGATATCGAGGAAACCCAGGGCACTGCCGTCAACTATCCGCTGATCGGTGACGATAACCTGGTGGTGGCCAAGCTCTACGACATGATCCACCCGAACGCCAGTGGCGGTTCGCGCACGGCGGTGGACAACGCCACGGTGCGGTCAGTGTTCATTGTCGGCCCGGACAAGAAGGTCAAGGCCATGCTGATCTACCCGATGAGCGCCGGGCGCAATTTCGACGAAGTGCTGCGCCTGCTCGACTCGCTGCAACTCAATGCCAAACACACCGTGGCCACCCCGGTAAACTGGCGTCCGGGTGAAGACGTGATCATCCCGACATCGGTCTCCGACGAGGATGCGAAGAAGAAATACCCCGACGGTTTCAAAACCCTGAAGCCGTATCTGCGCACCGTGGCGCAACCGAAGTAGCCGCCTCAACAGAACGGTCACCTCGAAGCAGGTCTTCGGGGTGAGCGATGGTCGGTAGGACCTTCCTCAGTACGATCTTCAGAAATCCGCTATCCGGTCGATACAGCGTCAAGGACATGAGCTTTTTCGAAGGGAGCGTGAAGATGAGCTGTCTGCGTATTTCTATCGCAATGGGGCTGCTGGTCAGCCTGAGTGGAACCTGTTTCGCCTCGCCAGGCGTTATCGCTTTGCGTGGCGCCATTGTTGAGGCGCCTTGCCCGGTTTCGACGTCGGCTGAAGGGTTCGCCTTCCACGGCTGTCCTGCCAGGGCCACCGGCCAGGACGGCAGTACACGCAAGGTGCCGCCGCTACAGTCAGTGCGCTCAATCGACGGTTCGACCGCCCAGGTCAAGCTGATCCGCGAAAGCAGGGAAGAGGGCGGCTCGCTCCGTCAGCAGTACGCCTTGGTGGACGGCAAAGGCCGGGCGCTGACCTCGGGCAACTACGTGGTGACCTTGACTTACCCGTAATCCTTATCGCTGCGACAACGCCTAGACCAGATAGCGGTGGAACCACCCCAGTGTGCGTTCCCAGGCCAGTTTGGCCGCCGCTTCGTCGTAACGCGGCGTGGAATCGTTGTGGAAACCATGATTGCAGCCGGGGTAGATGAAGGCTTCATAGGTCTTGCCGGCGGCTTTCAAGGCCTTTTCGTAGGCAGGCCAGCCTTCGTTGATGCGCGTATCCAGTTCACCGTAGTGCAGCATCACAGGTGCCTTGATCCGCACGACATCTTTGGGTTCCGGTTGTCGGCCATAAAACGACACCGCAGCGCCCAGTTCCGGGTAGGCCACCGCCGCGGCATTGGCCACACCACCGCCGTAACAGAAGCCGGTAATGCCGACTTTGCCGCTGTCGGCCTGGTTCATCAGCCACTCGACGGCGGCGAAAAAGTCATTCATGAGCTTTTCCGGATCGACCGTTGCCTGTAGTTCGCGGCCCTTGTCGTCGTTGCCGGGATAGCCGCCGACCGAGCTCAAGCCATCCGGGGCAAGCGCAACGAAACCGGCCTTGGCCAGCCGTCGCGCAACATCCTCGATATAGGGATTGAGCCCGCGGTTCTCATGCACCACCACCACGCTTCCAGCCTTGCCGGCGTTTTTCGTCGGGCGCACCCGATAGCCTCGCACCTGGCCATGGCCTTTGGGCGAGGGGTAGGTGATGTATTCGGCAAGGATGTCCGGATCGGTGAACTCGACCTGCTCGGCAAGGGCGTAATCGGGGCTCAAGGATGCCAGCAGCGCGCTGGCGGTCAAACCACCCAGGGCGAACAACGCGGCCCGGTCGAGAAACTCGCGGCGATTGATCAGGCCGTGGGCGTAGTAGTCATAGAGCTCCAGCAATGGCGGGGCAAAGTCTTTCGCGGTGAGACGGGTCATCGATGCGCTTCCTTTTCGGCGAATTGAACACGATCCTGGTGGGGCCTGCTGGCGGGCACGAACTTAATGAGGCGGAAAACATGGCCATGGCAGGAGACGCGAACCCTGTGGGAGCGGGCTTGCCCGCGATAGCGGTATGTCTGATACGTGGATGCCGGATTTGCCGCCATCATCGCGGGCAAGCCCGCTCCCACAATGTGCGCGGCGAAGGTAGCGTGTTCATTTCAGGCACCGCGCCCCGACCTTCGCCACTTGCGCATCCTGCTCGGCCTTGACCCCGGACACCCCGACCGCGCCAATCACCTGGCCGTCGACGATGATCGGCACGCCGCCTTCCAGGGACGTCAGCAAGGGCGCCGACAGAAAGGCATGGCGCCCGCCGTTGACCATGTCTTCATAGCCCTTGGATTCGCGCCGGCCCAAGGCCGAGGTGCGGGCCTTTTCGGTGGCGATGTAGGCGCTGATGGGCGAGGCGCCATCAAGGCGTTCGAGGGCCAGCGGATGGCCGCCGTCATCGACCACGGCAATGGTCACCGGCCACTGGTTGTTCTGCGCCTCCTGCCGGGCGGCGGCGAGGATCTGGCCGACTTCGGCCTGACTCAGCACGGCTTTGCTTTTCATGGGGTTCTCCAGGGCTCGTTAAGGAAGGGCGGCTTCGACCAGTTCGATCCAGTGCCGGACCGGGGTTCGACCGGCGCCATCAAGGTGCGACTGACAGCCGATATTGGCGGTGACGATCACCTCGGGATAGCCGCTTTCCAGTGCGTTCATCTTGTTGTCGCGCAGTTGCCGCGCCAGTTCCGGTTGGGTCAGCGAGTACGTGCCCGCCGAGCCGCAGCACAAGTGGCCGTCGGGCACGGTCGTCAAATTGAAACCCAGGCGTGTCAGCAGCGCTTCCACCGCACCGCCGAGTTTTTGCGCGTGCTGCAACGTGCACGGGCAATGGAACGCCAGGCGCTGGGCACTGTGTATGCCGAGTTGCTCAAGGGGTTCGTCACGCAACACTTCGATCAGGTCCTTGGCCAGCGCGCTGACGGTTCTGGCCTTCTCGGCATAGGCCGGGTCGCTGCGCAGCAGATGGCCATAGTCCTTGATGAAGGCGCCGCAGCCGCTGGCGGTTTGCACGATGGCCTCGGCGCCTTTTTCGATGCTCGGCCACCAGGCGTCGATGTTGTGGCGGGCGCGGTCCAGACCCGCGGCCTGAGCGTCCAGGTGATAGTCCACGGCACCGCAGCACCCGGCCTCGCGGCTCGGCGTGACGCTGATCCCCAATCGGTCCAGGACCCGCGCGGCGGCCGCGTTGGTGTTGGGCGAGAGCCCCGGCTGTACGCAGCCCTCGAGCATCAGCACCTGTCGCGCATGGCGAGTGGTGGGGCGTGGTTTGGCTGGCGGGGCGCTGCGCGGCAGCTTGCTTTGCAGTGTGCCGGGCAGCAGCGCGCGAAACACCTGGCCGCTGCTGACCAGTCCCTTGAACAGCTCCGGATGCGGCACCAGCGTGCGCAAACCTTCGCGCAGCAAGCGCTGGCCGACCGGGCGCGGCACCGCCGCGTCGACCACCGCGCGGCCGATGTCCAGCAGGTTGTGGTAGTCGACGCCGGACGGGCAGGTGGTTTCGCAGTTGCGGCACGACAGGCACCGATCCAGGTGTTGTTGGGTCTTTTGCGTGACCTCGTTGCCCTCCAGCACCTGTTTGATCAGGTAGATGCGCCCCCGTGGACCGTCCAGTTCATCGCCAAGCAGTTGATAGGTCGGGCAGGTGGCATTGCAGAAGCCGCAGTGCACGCAGGTGCGCAGGATACTGTCGGCTTCCTCGGCACGGGGCAGTTGGCGGGCGCTGTCGCTCAATGTGGTCTGCATGGCTCAAAGCTCCGCATACAGGCGACCGGGGTTGAAGACGCCCCGGGGATCGAGTTGCTGCTTGAGGCTCTGGTGCAGGCGCATCAGTGCAGAGGGCAGCGGCTGGAACGGGCTGTCGGTGAGCCCGTGGCTGTAGCAGGTGACGTGGCCGTCGACCTCATCGACGACCTGGCGAATGAACGCCGCTTCGGCGTCGGACTTGAGCCAGCGCTGGGCGCCGCCCCAGTCGATCAACTGACGGCCGGGCAACGACAGTTTTGGCGTGTTGTTTGGCAGCGACAGGCGCCACAGGGGCTGGTCTTCGTCGAAGAAACTCAAGCGCTGCTCATTGAGGTCGGCCCAGTAAGAGGCGTCCAGCAACTCCCCGCCCAAGCGGTCGTGGGCCGCCGCCACCGAACCTTCACCGCCCTCGAGTCGCAGGTGCAGGCACCGGCCGTCATGGCACGCGGCACTGATCGGCAAGGGTTGCTGGCCCCATTCAGCCAGGCGCAACAGGGCGCGTTCGCTGTCCATTTCCAGGCTGATGCTCAAGGCTTGCCGGGGTTTTGGCAGGACCTTGAGCGAGACTTCGGTGATCACCCCCAGGGTGCCGTAGCTACCGGTCATCAGGCGCGACAGGTCGTAACCGGCGACGTTTTTCATGACTTCACCGCCAAAGCGCAAATGCTTGCCGTGGCCGGTGATCACCCGGGTCCCGAGCACGAAATCCCTGACCGATCCCGACCAGGGCCGACGTGGCCCCGACAGGCCACAGGCAATCATGCCGCCCACGGTGGCGCCATCGCCCAAGGCGGGCGGTTCGCACGCCAGCATCTGCTGCGCGGCGTCCAGTGCTTGCGACAGCTCCGCCAACGGCGTGCCGCAACGAGCCGTGATCACCAGTTCGGTCGGGTCGTAACTGACGATGCCCCGGTGCGAGCGGGTGTCGAGTATTTCACCCGCGGTCACCCGTCCCAGGAACCCCTTGCTGTTGGAGCCCTGGATGCGCAGGGGCGTAGCGTTTTGCAGCGCCTGATTGACCTGCTCCAGCAGCAGGCTGCTGTCGTCGCAATCGCCAGTGCCGTGCATCAGAAACGCTCCAGGTCAGGGAAGGGCAGTTGCCCGCCATGCACGTGCATGGCGCCAAACTCGGCGCAGCGGTGCAGGGTCGGAATATTCTTGCCGGGGTTGAGCAGGCCGCTGGGGTCGAACGCCGCCTTGATTGCGTGAAACAGGGTCAGTTCATCACTGTTGAATTGCGCGCACATCTGATTGATTTTCTCGCGGCCGACACCGTGTTCCCCGGTGATGCTGCCGCCGACCTTCACGCACAGTTCCAGAATCTTGCCACCCAGTGCCTCGGCGCGGTCGAGTTCGCCCGGTTGATTGGCGTCGAACAGGATCAGCGGATGCATGTTGCCGTCGCCGGCATGAAACACGTTGGCCACCCGCAGGCCGTATTCCGCCGACAGCGCGGCGATGGCGTGCAACACGCCGGGCAACGCGCGGCGCGGAATCGTGCCGTCCATGCAGTAGTAATCCGGCGACAGACGGCCGACCGCCGGGAAGGCGTTCTTGCGCCCGGCCCAGAAACGCACGCGCTCGGCCTCGTCCCTGGCCTGGCGGACTTCGGTGGCACCGGCTTGTTCCAGCACTTGGCGTACGCGCAGGCAGTCGTCATGGACGTCGGCTTCAACGCCGTCGAGTTCGCACAGCAGGATGGCCTGGGCGTCGACCGGGTAGCCGGCGTGGATAAAGTCCTCGGCGGCGCGGATGGCCAGGTTGTCCATCATTTCCAGGCCACCGGGAATGATGCCGGCGGCAATGATGTCGCCGACGGCGTGGCCGGCTTTCTCAACGGAATCGAAGGCCGCCAGCAGCACTTTCGCGGTTTGTGGTTTGGGCAGCAGTTTGACCGTGACTTCGGTGATCACCCCGAGCATGCCTTCGGAGCCGGTGAACAAGGCCAGCAGATCAAGGCCGGGCGAGTCCAGGGCGTTCGAGCCCAGGCTCAGGTATTCGCCGTCGACGGTAAGGATGTCGACCTTCAGCACGTTGTGCACGGTCAGGCCGTACTTCAGGCAATGCACGCCGCCTGCGTTTTCGGCAACGTTACCGCCAATGGAACAGGCGATTTGCGAGGAAGGGTCCGGCGCGTAGTACAGGCCGTAGGGGGCGGCGGCCTGGGAAATGGCCAGGTTGCGCACGCCGGGCTGGACCCGCGCGGTGCGCGCGGCGGGGTCGATGTGCAGGATCTGATTGAAGCGCGCCATCACCAGCAGCACACCTTTTTCCAGCGGCAGCGCCCCACCGGACAAACCGGTGCCGGCACCGCGGGCGACCACCGGCACCTGACGCTCATGACACAGGCGCAGCACACCCTGGACCTGCGCAATGTCACGGGGCAACACCACCAGCATCGGCGTCGTACGGTAGGCCGAGAGCCCGTCGCACTCGTACGGCTTGAGTTCTTCCTGCTGATGCAGCACTTCCAGGCCCGGCCACTGCGTGTGCAGCGCCTGCAACAACCCGGCCTTGTCCACGTCCGGCAGCACGCCATCGACGTGTTCATCGTAGAGAATGTTCATAGTCGCTTTACGATACTCCCTTCGTGAAAAGCCCGGACGATTGCCCGGGCATTTCGAGGCTGGCCAGGGCCTTGGGCGATCAATGGCCGCCCACCACCATATGGCTGAACGGCGCCACATAAGCCTGCAATGTCACCAGCCCGCCGACCAGGATCGCCAGGACGATCGAGTGGAAGAACACGTAACGCAGGATTTCCCCTTCATGGCCGTACCAGCGGGTGGCGGTGGAGGCGACCACGATCGACTGGGCATCGACCATCTTGCCCATGACCCCGCCGGAGCTGTTGGCGGCGGCCATCAATACCGGGCTGAGCCCCAGTTGCTCGGACGTGACCCGTTGCAAGCCGCCGAACAGCACGTTGGAGGCGGTGTCCGACCCGGTCAGGGCGACGCCGAGCCAGCCGAGCAGGGTGCCGAACATCGGGTAGAAAATCCCCGTCGCCGCGAACGCCAGGCCCATGGTCGCGTCCAGGCCCGAATAACGCGTGAGAAAGCCGAGGGCGAGCATGGCCGTGATGGTGATCAGCGAATAGCGCACTACCCACAACGTTCGCAGGTACTGGCTGATCAGCTGCGGGATGGAGTAACCCATCAGCAATCCGCCGAGAATCGCCGCGAGCAGGATGCCGCTGCCGGTGGCGGTGAACCAGGTGAACTTGTACACCGCGTCCTCGGTTTTCGGTGCCGGTACCACCGGCGGCACCTTCTCGATCTGTTGGTGGATGGTGGTAAAGGTCAGGACCGGCGCGAACAGCGGATTGGCTTCAGACAACGGTTTGCCCTGAGGGTCGAGCTTGGCTGAGTGAGTGGCCGGATCGATGGCCGGGCGCGTGTCGAACAGGTTCTTGAAGCCCTGGGTGCCCCAGGCGAAAACGAAGAGGGTCAGGATGATCCACGGCATCCATGCGCGCATCACCGCAGGCTTGGCATCGCTGGCAAAGGTCGCGGTCGGCTCGGGTTTGGTCTCGTGTTCGGTATCGATTTTCGAGTTGTCGACCCGTCCGGAAAGGGCGGCGGAGGTATGCACCGTGGCCGGTTTCCAGACCTTGAGGAAACCGGTCAGGCAGGCCATGGAAATCAGCGCGGCGATCACATCCACCAGCATGGGCCCGTGATAGTTGGACACCAGGAACTGCGGCACGGCAAAGGTGACCCCGGCCACCAGGATCGCCGGCCAGATTTCCAGCATCTTGCGCCAACCGGCGAAGGCCCAGATCAGCCAGAACGGCACGATCACCGAGAAGAACGGCAGTTGCCGGCCGACCATCATCGACAGCTCCATTTCATCCAGCCCGGTGACTTTGGCCAGGGTGATGATCGGCGTGCCCAGGGCGCCGAACGCCACCGGCGCGGTGTTGGCGATCAGCGCCAGACCGGAGGCCGCCAGCGGCGAGAAGCCCAGGCCGATCAGAATCGCCCCGGTCACCGCCACGGGCGTACCGAAACCGGCCGCCCCCTCGAAGAACGCGCCGAAGCAGAAGGCGATCAGCAACAGTTGCAGGCGGCGGTCGTCGGTGATTCTCGCCAGGGAATCCTGCAGCACTTTGAACGAGCCGTTTTCGGTGGTCAGCCGGTGCAGGAAGATGATGTTCAGCACGATCCAGCCAATCGGCAGCAAACCATTGGCGGCACCGTACAACGCGGCCGACCCGGCCATGTTGGCGGGCATGCCAAAGGCGAAGATCGCGATCAGCAAGGCGGAGGTGAGGGCGAGGAGCGCCGCCAGGTGCGCCTTGACGTGGAAGAACGCCAGGGAGGCCAGCATCACCACTACTGGCACTGCGGCCATGAGGGTTGAAAGCACCGGGTTATTGAACGGATCGTAGACTTGCTGCCAGACCATGTTCCACCTCTGCTTTTTATTGTTGGAAGTGCAGACCCCTGAGGGGAGGTGGCTTTCAGTATAGGAGGCATTACGCCGCTGTCAGGGGGGAGCCTCCGGTCCTGTGGATCAGCGCTAGTTGTCGTGGCTGAGCTAGCATGGCGGATAGGGTCCACATCCAGTACGGAGAGGAATGCCGCAATGACTGAGCGCCATCTGATTCACAAGGAAACGCTGTCGAATGGATGCAGCATCGAGGTCAAGGCCGAAATCCTCAGGGACGGCTCGCTGGGGATGTTCATCGGTGTTTACCGGCCGGACGGCACGGTCATTGAAGAGAACCCTGATCCCAAGCCGCACATGCTGGACATGGAAGCGGCGATGGATTGGGGCATCGATATTGCCAAGGGCATCGGCAACAGTCAGAGGACGTTGTAGAGGTGGGTGCCGCACCATTGCGCAGGGCACAAAACCCGTAGGAGCTGGCAAGCCAGCTCCTGCAGGTCGGTTACAGGTCGTAGAGGGTCGGTGGGCTCAAGGCTGTTGCAGCGTTGCGCCGGCCACTCCCGTCGCTTTGGCCTTGGGTTTGGAGAACTTCCACGCGTCACCCGCCGGCGCCGTGCCCTTGTCATAAGGTTTGCCCAGCAGCATGTAGACCAGCCCGGCGCCCATCACCACCAGCGTGGTCAGGATCATCGAGTAGTTGATGTACCACGCGGCATCGGGCGAGCGCGGCCAGACCATGTTGACGATGGCGCACACGCCGTAGACCAGCGCAGCCAGGTTCACCCACAAGCCCCAGGCGCCGAGGGTGAATTGACCGTTCGGACGCCAGCCCTTGGCCCGGGCGATCAACGCGGCGACCACGATCAACTGGAAGGCCACGTAGATACCAATCGCGGCGAAGCCGACGATGGTGGCCACGGCATCGGCCATGAACATGCCCAGGCAGACAATCGCTGCCGGCACCAGGCCGCTGACCAGCAGGGCGAACGAAGGCACATGGTTGGCCGACAGGCGCTTGAACAGCGAACTGCCGACGATCATTTCGTCGCGGGCGTAGGCGAACAACAGCCGGCTGGCCGCCGCTTGCAGGCTCAACACGCAGGAAATGAACGACACCATGACCACGGCCATGACCAGGCGGGAACCGACCGGGCCGAAGGCATTGGCCAGGATGGTGGCGACCGGGTCGGTGTCTTCACCGGCCAGGACCTTGGCCATGTCCGGCACCGAGAGGATCAGCGCCAGGCAGGCAAACATCGCCGCCGCACCACCGATGTAGATGGTCATGCGCATGGCTTTGGGAATGCGCTTGCCCGGGTTCGGCGTTTCTTCGGCGACATCGCCGCAGGCCTCGAAACCGTAGTACTGGAACAGGCCGGCCAACGACGCCGCCAGGAACGCCGGCAGGTACGAGCCATTCACCTCGAGGTTGAAGGTGTTGAACAGCACGCTGAGCGGCTGGTGACGTTCGAAGATCAGCAGGTAGCCGCCGACCAGAATCGCGCCGACCAACTCGCACAGAAAGCCGAACATCGCCACCCGCGCCAACAGTTTGGTGCCCACCAGATTCAGCGCCGTGGAGAGCAGGATGATCGCCAAGGCGATGAGAATGTTGGACTCGGGACCGGGCTTGAAGCCGAGCATGATCGCCAGATAAGGCCCGGCACCCACCGCGACCCCGGCGATAGTCGCGCACAAGGCCCAGGCATACACCCAGCCGACCATCCACGCCCAGCGCTTGCCCACCAGCCGGCGGGCCCAAGGGTACACGCCGCCGGAAATCGGGAATTGCGATACCACTTCACCGAAGATCAGGCACACCAGCATCTGCCCGGCGCCGATCAACAAGTAAGACCAGAACATTGGCGGGCCGCCGGCGGCCAGGCACAAACCGAACAGGGTATAGACGCCGACGACCGGCGACAGGTAGGTAAAGCCCAGGGAAAAGTTCTCCCACAGGCTCATGCTGCGATTGAAATCCGAACTGTAGCCGAGGGCGCGGAGCTGTTCCGCATCCTGGTCGTCGCTGACGCTTGCACGCGCGTTAGGTGAGCCACTCATGTTATTTCCTCATTATCAATGGCAGTGATTGGGTTCTGACCTTTGTTTCGCCACGGCTCCCTTGCAGGAGCGAGCTCGCTCCCGCAGGGATAAAGGCGTTATTTTTCTTAAGCCTGCTTTGTCACTTCGCTGTCGCGCCCGTCGTCGTATTGCGACAACCACTGCACCGCCGCATCGCGATAACGGCTGAAGCCCTTGTAGTCGACCAGTTGCTGATCCAGGTCGCGCAGCACCCGGTGCATGCGCCGGGCCCAGGCCGGGTTGGTGGCGATGTCTTCGAGGCTGAGCAGGTAGGTGCGGATCGGGAAGACGATGGCGTTGCTGCGCGGCAGGCGATGCAGCGGTTGCAACTCAATGCGCAGGTAAACCAGTTTGCCGGCATTTTCCGCGGTCACGATGGTCCGGTCCGGTGCCCATTCCGGCAGGCTTTCGGCCGAGACCTCGAGGCGCGGGTTGACCGTCAGCGACCAGTTCAGACGCCGCACCGGATGCCCGGTGCGCAGGCGCAGCAGGAACTTCAGCGCACGGTCGAGCATGCCGATTTCTTTCACCAGCGGCACCGGGCCGTGGAATTCTTCCCAGCTCATGCCGAGGTTGAATCGCAGCGAATAATCGGCGCGCTGGGTGGCGATGCCCGCCCCCCAGTACAGTGTGCCGTCGCGCTCCTCTTGCAACACCCAGTCGCCCTGGGCCTGGCGGGTCACGTACTCCATCGGCTCGTAGGGCAGGGTGGCCGGGTCACCGAAAGTGAAGCGGTCGTCAATGTCCAGCAACCGGTTGGTCCAGTGCCACTGGCGGCCTTCACGCTCCAGGCTGAAGTACTGCGGGTAGTCCCGGGCGTAGGATTCCATGATCAGTTCGAGCAAATCCCATTGCGCCTCCATCATGTGCGGCGCCGAGACATAGTGCATGCCCGGGTCTTTCTCCAGGGTGATCGCCCGGTCGCGGCATTCGCTGATGTAATGCTCATCGATATCGAACGCGGCGCGGAAGGCACCGTCTCCCACCGAGACATGGGGCTCGAGGTTCATCGAGTACATGTAATTGTCATCGGGAAACGGGAAGGGCGCGCGGGCGATGCATTCCGGGCTGTTGGCGAAGGTGTAGTCGTCGCGGTAGGTTTCGTCGGGATTGAATGGGATGTTCATTGTTTTTTTTCTCCGTCGATCAGAGGTCGATGACCAGGCGATTGCATTTGGCGCGGGACACGCAGGGCATGATTTTCTTGCCGCTGGTTTTGTCCTCGTCGGACAGCCAGTCATCGGTGTGCAGCAGCTCGCCGTCGAGCTCCAGCACCTCGGTTTCGCAGTGGCCACAGGCGCCGCCACGGCACAGGTAAGGCATGCTGTAACCGGCGGCTTCCACGGCTTCGAGCATGGTCTGGTCGGGCGAGACCTCGATGGTCGCGCCACTGCGACCGAGGGTGAAACTGAAGGCTTCGCCGCCGCTGCTTTGCTCCAGGAAACGTTCGAAGTGCACGTGGCTGTCGGTCCAGCCCAATTCGCGGGCGCAGGCCAGGGTGGCATCGATCATGCTGTCCGGGCCGCAGGCGTACACGTGACTGCCGAGCGGGCGATCGGCCAGGACCCGGCCGATGTCCATGCGCGCTTCGATGCCCTTGCGATACAGGTGAACCCTGTCGCCGTAGGCCGCCTGCAGCTCTTTGCCAAGTTGCGCATGTTCTTCGCCGCGCACCGCGTAGTGCAGCTCGAACGGCACCTTGCTCAGGCGCAACTCCTCCAGTTGGGAAATCACCGGGGTGATGCCGACGCCGCCAGCGATGAACAGATGCAGGCGTGCCTGTTTGATCAGCGGAAACAGATTGACCGGCGGCGTGACTTCGATCAGATCGCCTTCATTGACGCTGTCGTGCAGGGCCACCGAGCCGCCGCGACCGCTTTCCACGCGACGTACGGCAATCTGGTAGCTGCTGGTATCGTAGGGCGAACTCAGCAGCGAGTAAGGGTTGCGCAAGGTGTTGCGGTCGTTGGCGATCAGCACCACCACATGGCTGCCACCGGAGAACGCCGGCAAGTGCTCGCCGGTCGGTGAGACCAGGGTGAAGCGCTTGATTTCCGGGGTCACCGATTCAATTCGGGCCACGCGCAGATTCAAAGTCCCAGTGTTCTGGCTCATGTGTCGAGCTCCTCGGCGGGCGGCAGTTCGCCCGGTACTTCGGCATCGGCCTTGACCGCTTGAAACGCTGCCAGCCGGCGGGAATAGTGATCGCGCACCACCAGCGTCAGGCCGCAACCGGGGCAGTCGTAGACACGTTGGGTGACGTTTTCGGTATAGGTGTCGCAGTGCACGCACCAGACCCGGCGCACCAGCGTGCCGGAATGTTCGCGCAGCACTTCATCGCGGTTGAGGTCGTAACGGGTGGCCACTTGCATGGCGCTGCCCAGAAAACTTTCGGACCCGGCGAGGTACAGACGGGTGCCCATTCGCGCATCGAAGAGCAGGTCGTTCAGGTCATCGATCAACGCCTGGTTGCTGGCGTACAGCTTCAATTGATGGCCTGGATGCTCCTGCAGTTGGGCGACAAAGTCCTGCCCGGAAAAGGACTCGCGGGAATACAGCAAGGTGATGGGCCGGTCCAGGCCGGCCATTTCGTCGAGCAGGCGCAACATGGCGCGCCCGCCACTGCCTTGCCCCGCAATGATGTGCCGCGTACCGCCCGGCAGCGGTTGCAACTGGTCATAGACCGGTCGGCTTTTGATCCCGGTGATCAGCATTCTTGTTTTTTCTCCTGACTATCGGCTCGGCTGATGAAAGCCGGCTGTGATGCAAAGCCCAACGACGGTGGGTTGCGATAGCAGGAGCACAGGGCGTGCCAGATATTCAAGTCATTGAAATTAAAGGGTTTTATTGTTTGTTGAGGATGGCTTGGGGGTAAAAATAACGATGGGTGTAGGCATTTTTGCAGCATTCAGGCGGGAAGCCACATCACCCCTGTAGGCGCGAGCGTGCTCCCACAGGGTTGTGTGTTGCGGGAATCAAGACATCAGTCACGCTGCAATTTGCGAATCAACGTACCGATGTCGATACCCAGATGCTGCGCCGCCTTGCGTTTGCTGCCGCACAGTTCCACCGCCTCGAGGATGACCTGGCGTTCGAACTGCTGGACCTGAAGTTTGAGGTTCTGCTCGGCGCTCTGATCGGTGGCGCCCTGAACGACGGAGGGCTTCAGTCGTTGCGCTTGCAGCAGCTCCGCAGGCAAATGATGCTCTTGCGCCTCGTCGTCGGCGAGAACGGCCAGGCGTTCGAAGATGTTGACCAGTTCGCGAATGTTGCCCGGGAAGTCATAGCTCATCAGACGCTTGCGGCAACCGGCGGACAGGCTCAGGGAAGGCTCGCGATCACCGTTGATGCGGCTGAGCAGGATGTCGATGAGAAACGGCAGGTCATCGCGATGCTGGCGCAGTGGCGGGATTTCCACCGGCAGCACGGCCAGGCGATAGTAAAGATCGGCACGAAATTCACCGGTGCTCACCAAGTGGCGCAGATCCTTGTTGGTGGCCGCGATCACTTGCACTTGCACGGTTTTGCTCAGGGGCGAGCCGACTGATTGAATGGTGCTGTCTTCGAGAAACTTCAGCAACTTGGCCTGTACATGCAAGGGGATCTCGCCGATCTCGTCGAGGAACAGCGTCCCCCCGGAGGCCGCCTCGATGTAGCCTTGCTTGCCGCCCTGCAGCGCACCGGTAAAAGCGCCACGCTCGTAGCCGAACATCTCCGACTCGAACAGGCTCTCGGGAATGCTCCCGCAGTTGACATGAATGAACGGTCGATCACCCCAGCCGGCCGCACGGTGAATGTGTCGGGCAATGGCTGTTTTGCCGACGCCGGGCTCGCCCAGGAGCAACAGTCGCGCGCGCCGGCGGAACGCGCGCACGCCGGTGTCGGCGATGCTCGACAGTTGAGGCGAGAGGTGCAGGGCGTTGTCCTGCGGGTCGCGCAGGCCTTGCGGTTCCGCCGGTCGATTGCCGAGTGATGCCCGCCGTTGCGGCTGGCTGCCGTCGAAGTCTTTCTGGGTCAGCATCCGGAACGGTTTTTCGTACGCCCCGGTGGGGATGGCATGGGTGCTGCTGAGCAGCACCCGACCTTCCCGGGAACGGGTCAGGGCGCTGTTGCCTCCGCGATTGAGCGCGGCCAGCAAGTCGTCGTAATTCAGGGCCGAGCGCTGGAAGAAATCGCGCTCGGACAACCCGATGGCTTGCTGTTTCGACAACCGGTTGACCCGCTCGGCGGCGAGGTTGAGAAAGCGCACCCGACCTTCGCCGTCAGTGACGATCAGTGCTTCGCTGAAGCTGTCGAGCAAGGCGTGCAGTGCCGGGGTTTCCAGCAAGGCACCCAGCACTTCACTGCTGGCATTGACCGAAGAGCGCATGCCCATCTGCAACGAGGGCGGCAGGTTCGAGTCGTTCATGGATGCAAATCCTGGACGCGACGCCCCTGGCATTCGCGAAACACCGCCACCCGCCACGCCACGCCCTCACGGACCAGGATGCGCGAGCAGTGCACATTGAAATTCCGGTCGCGCCCATGCAAATCAGGTAGCGGCAGGCTGTGCCAGGTGCGTTCGGGCAAGGCCATGTCCAGCAGCAACTGTGCGATCCCGGCGCCATGGGTGATGCCGAACGTGTCTTCGAACGCCGCATTGCGCCATTGCGGCTGCAGGTGTTCATCGATCACCAACACGGCGTCGGGCACGGCATCGAACACCCGGCGCAACGCTTCGATGCGCTGCTCAGCGTCGTGCTGCATGCGCAATTCCTGGCTGACGTCGCGAATGCTGCCCCACATCCGCAGCAGTTGCCCGTTGATGATGGTTGCCCGCACATCGTTTTCGACGTAGGCCGGCGAGCCATCGTGGCGACGGTCCACCGAGAGGGCGCAGTCGACGCTGAACCCCGCCTCGATCAAGCGCCGCACGAATGCTTCGTTGGCCGGGCTGCGAGGCCAATACAGGCGGACGGGCTGCTGATTGAAATCGACATCCGACGGCATCTCGTAGACATCGGCCATGGCGCGGTTGCACAAGCGCCAGTGGGAGTCGTTTTCAAAGACCTGGCGGACAATTTCGTCCGGGGTATTGTTGATGTTCACCGCTTCGGCGAATTCGATGCACCAGTACGCCACCTTTGCGCTCTGCAGCATCTGGCTCATTACTTCGTTGGCGTTGTGCATTTCCCGCAGCCGGTGGCCCAGCGATCCGAGGGGGATTTTTACCAGGTGCAGGCGCGCAGGTTGCACGGTCCGCCATTCCAGCAGGCCACTGGCGATCACGTGCAGCAGGCCGCCATTGTGGCGAATCAAGGTGAGCTCCAGGCTCGGGATGAGTTCGTCGGCAGGCGGGTTGGCGAACAGCGACTGCAAGGCACGCACCGACTCGACGCTGAAAATGCGTTCGATCGGTTGCGCCAGCAGTTCCTCCAGCGCATAGCCCAATTGATCGCTCAGGCTGGCGGACAGGTTGAGCAGTTGCCCGTCGGCGCTGACGGTGCTTGCGAGGGGCTGGGCTTTCTTGGCCAGCAAATTCAGGATATCCATTGATGGATCAGCTCGATATTGGCGTTTGAGTGTTTGGATGCGGCACATTGCATGCCAATCGAAACGCTTATAAACATTGACGTTTACGAAGGCCTGTCTGGCTGAGCGCTGTGATAATGCAGCAGTTCATGCATATTTACAGCACTTTGCCGGGCCGAACACGCTATCCGATGAATGACCCTGTCGCGGCTGATCGCTGGAGCGGTGAGGGCGATAGCATTTTTCCATCCAGCCAGGTGTTTCCCAGGATGAAATCGGTCTAAAAACGGCCCCCTATTCCCTGAGTGCTTTGCTAATCTGAAGTTGTAGGTGAAAACGCAGACTGATGCGCAAGCGGATAGCGAGGAGGCGTGGGGCGCGCTCCGAAGGGTACACGGTTAGAAAGATCTCCGCGCTGAGATCCAGCCCTTATGCCGTGTGAAGCAGGACAGTGTTTAGTTGCATCATGGTTACATGACTGTTCTGTGGGAGGCCTGATAAACCTTGTAAGCCAGAGACCAGCGCTGGCCACCTACTTAACCTTCGAAGCCCGCCTTGAGCGGGCTTTTTAATGCCGTTCACGCAATCCTGCAGAAGCCAGGCACAGGTAACGCAATACCTGTAGGAGCGAGCCTGCTCGCGATGGACTCCAATACGCCGCGTTTAACCAGGCCACACGCGTCATCGTTAACGACCCTCGCCAGCAGGCTGAACTGGCCTAATGATCCCGGACACCTCTTAAGGGCGATATGATTCGCCCAATCAGGAGGTTCCATGCAAGAGCGAAAGACCTATACCCGCGAGTTCAAGCAACGTGCTGCAAGCATGGTTCTTGACGACAACTGTTCAGTTTCCGACGTCTGCGCATCGATGGATGTCGGCCCTACGGCTCTGCGCCGCTGGGTTGATCAGGTGCGTAAAGAACGTCAGAAAGGGCAACCCGTAGCAGGTACTAAAGCGATCAGCGACGAGCAGCGAGAACTCCAACAATTACGCGCCAAGATCAAACGCCTGGAGACTGAGGCCGAAATCTTAAAAAAGGCTACCGCTCTCTTGATGTCGGATCCCGATCGTTTTTCCTGATTGAGGAGCTGAGAGAGTCAAGCTCGTATCCGACCAGCCAGCTTTGCAGTGCTCTGGGCGTTTCTCGCAGCGCGTTCTATGACTGGCGCCATCGCCGCTCAGTACCAAATACCGAGCGTGATGCGCTCAGGGCAAAGGTCGTACAGCTGCATGCTGAAAGTAGGGAAAGTGCCGGTGCGAGAATGATCTCCCAGTGCTTGAAGGCTCAGCGGCTCAAGGTTGGAAGGTATCTAGCAGGAAGACTGATGGCGGAGGCGAATCTGGTTAGCAGACAGCGCCGCCGCCATCAATACCGCTCCAGGGGCGTCGAAGCATTTGTGGCCAAGAACCTGCTCGAACGTAACTTCGAGCCAACAGCAATCAATCAGGTCTGGTGTGGCGACGTTACCAGCCTGATGGTCGGGAAACGCTGGTATCACTTGGCGGTGGTCATTGATCTGTTCGCCCGCCGAATCGTTGGCTGGGCGTTTTCTCTGATCAATGACGCCAACCTGGTTAGCAGGGCGCTGAAAATGGCAGTGGAGGTTCGAGGCAAACATGCGGGCTTGATGTTTCATTCGGATCAAGGCTGCCAATACACCAGCCAGCGTTTTCAGTCCGATCTGCTGGATCATGGGATAACGCAAAGCATGAGCCGCAGGGGGCAGTGCTGGGACAATGCGCCAACAGAGCGTTTCTTCGGGACGCTCAAATCAGAGTGGGTGCCCACCAAGGGCTACACGACAGTTGAAGAAGCCAGGCAGGATATGACCAGCTTCTTTATGCGATACAACCGAATCAGGCTCCACAGCTACAACAACTACCTGTCGCCAATAGCCATGGAGCAAAAAGCGGCATAAACACCGTAATCGGTGTCCGGGGTTACTTGACCAGTTCAGGCTGGCTCCTACAGAGGGATGTAACGCCATACCTGTAGGAGCGAGCCTGCTCGTGATGGACTCAAATACACCGCGTTTAACCAGGCCACACGCGTCATCGTTGACGACCCTCGCCAGCAGGCTGGCTCCTACAGAGGGATGTAACGCAATACCTGTAGGAGCGAGCCTGCTCGCGATGGACTCAAATACGCCGCGTTTAACCAGGCCACACGCGTCATCGTTAACGACCCTCGCCAGCAGGCTGGCGCCTACAGAGGGATGTAACGCAATACCTGTAGGAGCGAGCCTGCTCGCGATGGACTCAAACACGCCGCGTTTAACCAGGCCACACGCATCATCGTTGACGACCCTCGCCAGCAGGCCGGCGCCTACAGAGGGATGTAACGCAATACCTGTAGGAGCGAGCCTGCTCGCGATGGACTCGACTACACCGAGTTTAACCAGGCCACACGCGTCATCGTTAACGACCCTCGCCAGCAGGCTGGCTCCTACAGAGCGATGTAACGCAATACCTGTAGGAGCGAGCCTGCTCGCGATGGACTCAAAAACGCCGCGTGTAACCAGGCCACACGCGTCATCGTTAACGACCCTCGCTGGCAGGCTGGCGCCTACAGAGCGATGTAACGCAATACCTGTAGGAGCGAGCCTGCTCGCGATGGACTCCAATACGCCGCGTTTAACCAGGCCACACGCATCGTCGTTAACGACCCTCGCCAGCAGGCTGGCGCCTACAGAGGGATGTAACGCAATACCTGTAGGAGCGAGCCTGCTCGCGATGGACTCAAACACGCCGCGTTTAACCAGGCAACACGCGTCATCGTTAACGACCCTCGCCAGCAGGCTGGCGCCTACAGAGCGATGTACCCCAGGCATAGGTAACGCAATTCGACTGGCAGGGCTCACCGGCTGTGCTAGCGTCTTGAGGTCAACCCTCATTCGCGAGCTCCCTCCATGGACGAGACTATCGTTAATGTCACCACTGCCAAGTTCAACGCCCTCATCGCCATCGTCCAGGCCTACGGGGCCGCTTTCGCGATCAAGATTCTCACCGCCATCGCGTTCTGGATCGTCGGGCGCTGGCTGATCGGCTTTGCCGTCCATATGGTGCAAAAGGCCCTGGGCAAGCAGAAGGTCGACCCGACGGTGTTGCGCTATGTGGGCTCGGCGATCACGGTGACGCTGAACATCATCCTGGTGATCGGCATCCTCGGTTACCTCGGCATGCAGACCACCACCTTCGCCGCGTTGCTCGCCGCAGTCGGCCTGGCAATCGGCATGGCCTGGTCGGGGTTGCTGGCCAACCTGGCGGCCGGTGCCTTCATCATTGTCCTGCGGCCGTTCAAGGTGGGCGATTTCATCTGCGCCGGCGGGGTAACAGGCACGGTCACCGAGATCGGACTGTTCGCCACGGCGATCAACACCCCGGACAACGTGCTGACCCTGGTGGGCAACAACAAGATCTTCAGCGACAACATCCAGAATTTCACCCACAATCCCTTCCGCCGTGTTGAACTCAAGGCACAGCTGTCCGGCGCCGCCGACTGGAAGGCAGCGGCAGCCTTGCTCAAGGAGAAAATCGCGTCCATTCCCAACGTGCTCGCCGAGCCGGCGGTGGATGTGGAGATTCTGGAGTTCAATCTGGTAGGGCCCGTGTTGGCGGTGCGTCCTTATTGCCACAACGAAAACTACTGGCAGGTGTATTTCGACACCAATCGCACCATCAAGGATGCCCTCGGCGAGGCGGGCTTCCCGGCACCGATACCGGCGCAAACGGTGATTTTCCAGCAGGGCGCTACCTTACCCGGAGCGCTGACCAAGGAATGACGGCGTCAGTTCGATTGCGGTCATGGGTACCGGGTCGCAATCGACTTCATGCGGAGCAGGATCAATAAATGCAGGATGTTCGCCCCAACCCAACGCTGACCCTGGAATATTGTGTCGAACGTCCGATATTCATGGATTTCTTGCAGAACGCGAACCGTACACCCGATGCAACCGCTGTCATTTCCCACGATGCATCGTGCAGTTATCGTCAACTTGAGCGCATAAGCCGGGGCATTGCCGGCTTTCTGATCGAAAAAGGCGCCCGCGAGTCAGACCGGGTGGTCATCATTTCCAATCGCTGCGCGGGCCTGGTCTACGCCATGCTCGGCGCCTCGCGGGCCGGGTTGACATTCAGTGTCGCCGACATGGCCTATCCCGCTGCGCGCATCGACCAGATCATACGCATCCTGCAGCCCTCGTTTGTGTTGCTTTGCGGCGGGGCGACCTTCGATCCCGGGCCTGTACAACCGGGGCAGGGCACTGCTCATCCGCAAGTGGTGCAGATTCCCGAATCGCCTGACGAATCCCTGCAAGCGTTTGCCATTGCTCCAGATGATTTGCCGGAAGTCGACCCGGCTCATCCGGCCTACATCACCTTCACATCGGGCAGTACCGGTGAACCGAAGGGGATTGTCACCCACCATGCGCCGCTGGTTCATTTCATCGAGTGGCATACCCGGCATCATTCGCTATCGGAAAACGATTGCTTTTCCCTGTTGTCCGGACTGGGTCATGACCCCGTCTACAGGGACGTCTTCACGCCGCTGTCCATCGGCGCGAAAGTGGTCATTCCGGCGCAGTCGCTGGTTATCGATCCATCGGCCTTGGCCACATGGCTGCATGAACATGCCATTTCGGTCATTCACTTGACGCCGCCCCTGGGCAAGCTCATTGAAGCGGGCGCAAAGATCAATGGAACCCGATTCAACGATTTGCGCTACCTGTTTTGGGGTGGCGACGCCCTGAGCGATACCTTGTACGAACAGATGCGCGTCATTGCACCCGATGCAAAGAGCGTGAACTTCTACGGTACGACGGAAACGCCACAGGCCATGGCGTTTCACCCGCTCGATCCCACCGCCGACAATTCGCGGATACCGCTGGGCAAAGGCATAGACGGGGCACAACTGCTGGTCGTGAATGACGCCAGTCAGTTGGCCGGCATTGGAGAAATGGGGGAAATCCTGATTCGCAGCCCCTATTTGTCATTGGGTTACTGGGGCGACGCGGCGAAGACCCGGGATAGTTTTGTGGTCAATCCCTTTACTCGTGTCCCGGATGACATTTGCTACAAGACCGGCGACCTCGGCACATACCTTCCGGATGGCAGTGTCATGTTTCTGGGGCGGGGTGACAGTCAGGTCAAGATTCGCGGGCACCGAATCGAACTGACTGAAATCGAAGGCGCCATTTCGCGCCATCCTCGAATCAAGCAGTGCGTTATGCTGGCGGCGAATGACCGTTCCAGCGTGAGGCTGGTGGCCTATTGCGTTTCAACCCAGCCTGTTTCGTCGGTTCAATTGCGCGAGCATGTCAGCAAGGCACTTCCCGACTACATGGTGCCGGCGTTGTTCGTGTTTCTGGACGCCATTCCACTGACGCCCAATGGCAAGATCGATAAGCGGGTGCTGACTGCAGCGGGCGCTTCGACGCAAGCGGCGTCCCCGGGCTCGGACCAGAATCTGTCGCCCATCGGGCTCAAGCTGGCGGACGCCTGGTCTGCAATCCTCGACGTCCCGCATATCGACGCCAACCTGTCGTTCGTCGAGCTGGGCGGCGATTCGCTGTCGTTCGTCCAGGCGTCAATGGTCCTTGAGCGGTTGATCGGGCATTTGCCCGAACGATGGGAAATGCTGCCGGTTCGTGATCTGGGTGAGTTGGCCAACACCGCCAAACCCTCGAGGCTGGCCGTTCGGGCAATGGAAGTTCCCGTGTTGCTGCGGGTCATGTCCATCGTGATGATCGTTGTCGGGCATTTTCAACTGTTTAAGGATTGGGCGTTCTTCGGCGAAACGGCGGTGTTGTTCGTCGTGTCCGGTCTCAGCCTGGCGAGGTTTCAATTTCAAGCCATCAATGAACGCGGCAACGCCAGTACGCTCGTCAAGTCCGTGGCCACTATCGCAGTGCCCACCGTCCTGTATACGTTGTTGACCCAGCTGCTTTTCGACAGGTTTCACTGGCAGTCTGTCTTGATGATTTCCAACTGGTTTGCCCCCAATGACATCGGCTACTTCACCTATTGGTACGTTGAAGTGCTGTTGCAGATGATCGTGATTATCGGGCTAGTGTTGTCGTTCGAGCGCGTCAGGCAAATCATCCTTTCCAATCCGTTCCGTTATTTGCTCATGGCGTCCTGCCTGTTGGCGGTGGCTGATCTGTTGATCAGTCTGTATGTGTTTGACGCTTCAGCGCTGGATAACCGGGTGCCACAGCACTTCCTGGCGATCATGGTGCTCGGCATGGCCATTCACTATGCCGACTCCACCCGGCGCAAATGGATGGCCAGCGCGGTGGCGGTCATTGTGGTGGGCGGGCGAGATTTACTGGAGTTCTACGGGCATGGCTTGCCTGCGGTTGGCATGAGCGAATACATCGATGTGGCGGTGCCGGCGGTGCTCGCGGTGATCTGGATCCGCTCGGTGCCCGTGCCAGGACTCATCGCGCGGGGGCTCGCCGCCATCGCGGCGTCAACGCTGTACATCTATCTGACGCACTTCCAGTTCCAGTCCGTGGCCCGTCGCCTCAATGACAGCCCTGTACTGGCCGTGGTAATCGCCATCGTCGGCGGGATCGTGGTCGGTTACGCCTGGAACAAGTTCGTGCGAATCGTGTTGATGCGCTTCAACGGCGCCGAGAAGAAGCGCCGTGCGCAAAAGATTGAACGGGTGGCCTGACGCCGATGTTTTCGTCAGGTCGCCACTTCACGGCTATCCTGATTTCCATGTTCTTGATGCCGTTGCGCTTCGTTAACCGGAGTCAACTGTTGCCTGGATGATGGGTACCTTCTGGCAGGGAAGGGTCTTTCGGCGTTCCACAGGCTTTTCTGGATGAAAGGCGGTGGTTGCACGGATAAGTGTGGCAGCGATGAACACAAGGGTCGAACTGGCAAGAGACGAAGCGGCTCCAGGCGTCTTGGTGCAAACACTGGAGCAGGCTATCGACGCCGTGGTGGTCGTGGATGCGCAGGGCCTCGTGGTGTTTTTCAATGCCGCTGCCGAACGCTTTTGGGGCTGTTCGCGCATTGAGGCGCTGGGCGGTAACGTCAGTGCCCTGATTCCCCGGGGGCTTGACCCGAACCCTGACGATTCTGCCAGCGAGCACACGGACGGCGGCGTCCATCACCTGGCAGGCAGCAGTCTGGATACGCGGATCGTGCGCCAGGATGGTCAGGAGCGCTGGGGCGTGATGTCCGTCTCGACAATCGTCATGCATGACCAGACCCTGCATGCGGTCTTCCTCAAGGATGTCACGCACCTGCGCGTGCAAGACCTCGAGCACCGGTTGCTATCGATGTCGATCAATGCCACGCATTCGGCGACGTGCATCGTCGACGCCCATCGACAGCTTATCTACGTGAATGACGGACTGATCCGCTTGCTGGGGTATTCCCGTGAGGAGGTGATCGGGCAATCACCCTTGCTGTTCTTCGTGCCCGACGCTCGGGCCGAGACGCAAGCGGAGCCGGAGCTGGAAGCCATTCTCTGCGGCCAGCCTCACGAGTTCAGCGCACTGATCAGCAAACGCAGCGGACAGCGCCTGTGGGTGCATGTGTCCTCGACACCCGTCTTCGATGCTCAAGACCAGCTCGAACACGTCGTGATCGTGCTGACGGACATTACCCAGTCGAAGTTGCATGAGGTGCTGCAGAACAAAGTCATTGGCGCATTGCTCAAGGAGGAGTCGCTGGAGAGTGTGCTGACGTTGTTGTGCCATGAAATTGAACGCATCGCCCCCGAAGTCATCGTGTCGATCCTTAGTGTTGATCCGCAAGGAATTCTGCATCCCCTGGCCAGCCCCGGCTTGCCGGTCGAATACTCCAGGGCCATCGAGGGCCTGGCCATCGGCCCCACGACGGGGTCCTGCGGCACGGCCGCCTACCGGGGCGAACCGGTGCTGGTGACCGACATCAACAACGACCCGCTGTGGGCGGACTACAAGCACCTGGCACAACAGTCCGGTTTGCAGGCCTGTTGGTCGATGCCGGTGCGCAACGGTGCCGGGCGCATCGCCGCGACCTTTGCACTGTATTTCCGGGAAAGCCGTGGACCGGACCCCTTGCATGGCCACTTGGTCAAAGCGGGCACGCATCTGTGCATGTTGGCCCTCGAACGCGAGCAAGCCCGCCAATCCATTCGAAAAATGGCCTTTTACGATGGATTGACCGGCCTGCCCAATCGCAGTTACCTGCTCGCCCAGGCACAACGCACCTTGGGCGAAATGGCGCGAGAGCAGGCGGAGCTGGCCGTGCTGTTTGTCGACCTGGATCGTTTCAAGCAAATCAACGATGCGTTGGGCCATGCCTCGGGTGACGAGTTATTGCGCGTCACGGCGCACCGGCTGCGCAGCCTGTTGCGAGAGGCCGACCTGGTCGGGCGTTTGTCCGGCGACGAATTCGTCCTGGTGCTGCCACGCATGAACGCGACACAGGTCGCGACTTTTCTGGAGCGGATGATGATGCTCCTGAGTCGCCCGATGACGATCGCGGGCATGTCGGTGGTCGTTTCGGCCAGCATTGGCATCAGCCTGTTCCCCGGCGATGGGCGTGACATGGAGACCTTGCTGCACCGTGCCGACATTGCGATGTATCAGGCCAAGCGCATCGAGCGCGGCAGCTTCAGCTTTTTTGTCGAAAAGATGAACCGGATCGCTCAAGACCGATTGGTTTTGGAAACGGCGCTGCGCAACGCCATGGCCACCGGCAACCTCGAGTTGTTCTACCAGCCGCAGATCGACCTCAACAGCGGCAGGCTGGTGGGTGTCGAGGCGTTGGCTCGCTGGGCGCATCCGGCCCTGGGCGACATCTCGCCAAGGCAATTCATACCGCTGGCCGAGGAGTGCGGGCTGATTAATGAACTGAGTCAATGGGTGCTGCAAGCGGCATGCGAACAACTGGCCGTCTGGCGTCGACAGGGATTGGCGATTGCGTCGCTTTCGATCAACCTGTCGCCGATCAACTTTCATAACCTCGATCTGGCCGAACTGATTGCCGGCCAATTGCAGCGATACGGTTTGCAACCCGCCGACCTGTGCGTGGAAGTGACCGAGGGCGTGGTGCTTTCCAACAGTCCTGGCACCTGTAAAACCATCCGCGATCTGCACGCGTTGGGGGTGCGGCTGGCCATCGATGATTTCGGCACGGGCTACTCCAGTCTGGGGTATTTGCGGCATCTGCCGATCAGCGAGCTGAAACTGGACAAGAGTTTTGTCGACGATCTGGAGCACGATACGTCTTGCCGGGCACTGAGCGAGTCGGTCATCGGCATCGGCAAGAGTCTGTCGTTGACCGTGGTGGCCGAAGGCATCGAGTCCGCCGTCCAGCGTGACATCCTCAAGGCCCAAGGGTATGAGGTCGGCCAGGGCAATTTCTTCTCGTTGCCACTGCCTGGCCAGGCGTTCGTGCAATTCATTGATTCGGTGAATGCGGGCGCGGCCGCGTGTAACGGGGCAGGGTCACTCTGCGTGGGGGCGGGGTTTTCGAGCTGATTCAGGGACGGCCAGACGATGGCGCTGTAAACTGGCCGCCCGGTTTCGACCGACCCTTTACCCCTCGAGCAAGAGTTTCCCATGGCCAATCAAGACATCACCTTCGTTCCTGACCCCGATGCCGATTCCATCTCCTCCGACGTTGCCGGTTTTGGCGGCCTGCTGGTCTCCACCCAGATCCCGACCCGTGCCGACGGCAGCCTGGAGCTGGGCGACATCACCCTCCAGAGCGAATGCACCCTGCAGGCGCTGAAGGTTGCGCTGGAGCGGGCCGGCAGCTCCATGGACCGGGTTCTGCACCTGACCATCTACCTCACCAACATGGCCGACCGGGCTGCCTTCAACGAGGTTTACCAGCGCTTTTTCGCCAAGCCATGGCCGGTACGCGCCGCCGTTGGCGTGGCCGCCCTGGCAGTCGAAGGCATGCGCGTGGAAGTCACCGCGATGGCCGCCAAGGGCTGATCCCTTCCAGCGACACTCAACCCTGTGGGAGCGGGCTTGCCCGCGATGGCGGTGGGTCAGACAACCAAGATGCTGGATGTACCGCCCCCATCGCGGGCAAGTCCGCTCCCACATTTGATCTGCTGTGTTTTGAAGAAAGTCAGCAAGTGAGCACCACCCGGCAGCATACGGGTGCCGGTCAGGCGTTTCGCCGCTACAATGCGTGCCTTGATCGTGACAGGCCAGACTAAAAACACATGTCCCTACCCAAGCATCATCTCGAATTGCTCAGCCCCGCCCGCGACGTAGCCATCGCCCGCGAGGCCATTTTGCATGGCGCCGACGCCGTTTATCTGGGCGGCCCAAGCTTCGGCGCCCGCCACAATGCCTGCAACGAGGTGAGCGATATCGCCCGGCTGGTGGAGTTTGCCCATCGCTACCACGCCCGGGTGTTCACCACCATCAACACCATCCTGCACGACAACGAGCTGGAGCCGGCGCGCAAGCTGATCCACGAACTCTACGATGCCGGTGTCGACGCGCTGATCGTCCAGGACCTGGGCGTGATGGAACTGGATATCCCGCCGATCGAACTGCACGCCAGTACCCAGACCGACATCCGCACCCTGGCGCGGGCGAAGTTCCTCGATCAGGCCGGTTTTTCGCAGCTGGTGCTGGCCCGCGAGCTGAACCTGCAGGAAATCCGCGACATCGCCGACGAGACCGATGCGGCGATCGAGTTCTTCATCCACGGCGCGCTGTGCGTGGCGTTCTCCGGCCAGTGCAACATTTCCCACGCGCAGACCGGCCGCAGTGCCAACCGGGGCGATTGCTCCCAGGCCTGCCGTCTGCCGTACACCCTCAAAGACGAAAAGGGCGGGGTGATCGCCTACGAGAAGCACCTGCTGTCGATGAAGGACAACAACCAGAGCGCCAACATCCGCGCCCTGGTCGAAGCCGGTGTGCGCTCGTTCAAGATCGAAGGGCGCTACAAGGACATGGGTTATGTGAAGAACATCACCGCCTATTACCGCCAGCGCCTGGACGACGTGCTTGAAGACCGCCCGGACCTGGCCCGCGCCTCCAGCGGCCGCACCGCGCACTTCTTCCTGCCCGATCCGGACAAGACCTTCCACCGCGGCAGCACCGACTACTTCGTCAGCGAACGCAAGATCGACATCGGCGCCTTCGATTCGCCGACCTTCACCGGCCTGCCGGTGGGCGTGGTGGAAAAAGTCGGCAAGCGTGATCTGCTGGTGGTCACTCACGAGCCGCTGTCCAACGGCGACGGCCTCAATGTGCTGGTCAAGCGTGAAGTGGTGGGCTGGCGGACCAACATCGCCGAGCCCAAGGGTGAGTTCGAAGAGGACGGCGAGAAGCGCTACCGCTACCGCGTCGAGCCAAACGAGATGCCAAAAGGCTTGCATCAGTTGCGCCCCAATCATCCGCTCAGCCGCAACCTGGATCACAACTGGGCCCAAGCGCTGCAAAAGACGTCCGCCGAGCGCCGTATCGGCCTCTCGTGGGTCGCGCGCCTGCGTGAAGATCGCCTGGAACTGACCGCCACCAGTGAAGAGGGCGTCAGCGCCAGCGTTAACCTGGACGGACCGTTCGGTGTGGCCAACAAACCGGAACAGGCCCTGGAGCAACTGCACGATCTGCTGGGCCAACTGGGCACCACCGAATACCACGCCACGGACATCAAGCTGGACGCACCCCAGGCCTGGTTCATCCCCAATTCGCAGCTCAAGGCCTTGCGCCGCGAAGTGATCGAAGCGTTGACCGTGGCGCGCATCGCCGCACACCCACGGGGCGCTCGCAAAGCCGAGACCACTCCACCGCCGGTGTACCCGGAATCGCACCTGTCGTTCCTGGCCAACGTCTACAACCAGAAGGCTCGTGATTTCTATCACCGTCACGGCGTGAAGCTGATCGACGCGGCCTACGAGGCCCACGAAGAGACGGGCGAAGTGCCGGTGATGATCACCAAGCACTGCCTGCGTTTTTCCTTCAACCTCTGCCCGAAACAGGCCAAGGGCGTCACCGGCGTTCGCACCAAGGTCGCGCCGATGCAACTGGTGCACGGCGATGAAGTGCTGACCCTGAAGTTCGACTGCAAACCTTGCGAAATGCACGTGATCGGCAAGATGAAGGGCCACATCCTGGATCTGCCGCAACCGGGCAGCGTTCAGTCAGTGGTCGGCCACATCAGCCCTGAAGACCTGCTCAAAACCATCCCCCGCGCGCCTCACTGAGTGACAGGCGAGCGCGACGTCACGGCGTCGCGTTTGCCTGGCCCGCTTCATCCACCACTGACTTTCCAGTGTTTGACATCGTCGGCGAACACCATTTGCCGCATCTCGTGAGCGATGCCGTAAGCCATGGATTCGTGGGCGGCGATGACTTTTTCCTCCGCCGACAGGCAGTGGAAAATGTCCAGCCTGGTGGGGGCCTCCGCCGTTTCCTGGGCAAATATCTGGACGTAGCGTGCCAGGTCGTTGTCCAGACTCGACAGGTATTCTCTCAACCGCTGGTGGTCGACCGATTTCTGGCTGAAGTACCAGTTCATCGGGTGAATCAGAAATCGCGAATGGGGGGATGTAATTCGACGGCCGGCTGCCAGGAACATGATGATGCCCATCGATTCGATGTTGCCGGCATTGATCGCGCAGAGTGGCACTGGCAATGATTTCAAGAAGGTATAAAGGGTAAAGCCAAAGTTGGTACTGCCGCCGCTGGTGGACAGATTCAAGAGCAGCGAATGGGCCCCTTGATCGATCGCTTCCAGGCAGCAATCCCTGAAGCGCTCAGTCGTTCCCTGATCGATCTGGCAATGAAAATGTACGATGTGCTCTGTCATTGATTGACCTTCCGAGTCCGCAGCCAGGAGGACGTACCGCGCGTTATCCAGTCTAGTCAACAATGCCCTTCGATTCTTGAAAAGCGGCGTACGGTCCGGGCTTGAGCGGCGGCGTCCGCCAGTCGATTGTTCCTGAATTCAATGGAACTAACCCTCGAAATCCACTCGTCGCGACACCGAATTTGCGTTCAAACTTTCGATTCCCTGCGCCCTCCGAATTGTACGGGCCCGAGCTCGTACCAACGACTCAAGAGGTGAACAGAAATGGCCAATACAGAAAACAACAACCCCGGTAATTCAGCCAGTGATCGGGACAAGGCTTCCGATGCCACCAAGAAAGGCACAGGGGCTTCCGGCGGCAACGTAACCAACGATCCACAACGAGCAGGCCAGAAAGGCGGCCAGGCGTCGGGCGGGCAATCGCGCGACGCTGATCGCATGTCAGGTGGCGGGCAAGGTACCCATCGCGGCGGCGAGTTTGCTGACGACAAGCAGGACATGACCAAACCAGGACAGAAGGGTGGTCAGGCCTCCGGTGGACGCCAGTCAGGCGATGCCCATCATTCGACCAGCGGCGGGCAGGGAAGCGGTCGTGGTGACAATATGGCCGATGACATGGATAAAGGCTCTGAAGCGGGACGCAAAGGCGGGGACCACAGCGGCGGCGGAGGACGTAAGGCCTAATGCTGCGTGATCCTCATCAAGCCTCGAGTTGTTTTCGGGGCTTGATCTTTAGGGTCGGCTCAAACGTACGGGTTGGACTGATCTGCGATAAACGCGATGTGGTTTGCATTGCGACCTGTCTTCAGCACCGACAGTGACGTGCGCATACACAACAGGGACCTGCGCGACACACGGTGACCGCTTAATGGCTGCGGCGGCTGATCAGGGCGATCATACAAGCAATCCCGATCAGTCCCCATGCCACCATGAACGTCACGCCCATGCCCCTGGCAACCGCCTCGGGAGGCGCGGTATTGATGTCCACCGAATGAGAGGCCAGCGCAAACACCGCGCCCAGCACCGAGGCCCCGATGATCAGCCCGAGATTGCGCGACAGGTTGAGCAACGCAGAGACCAGGCCCCGCCGGTCCGGCGCCACATTGCTCATGACAACGGTATTGTTGGCGGTCTGGAACACCGCGTAACCCAGGGTGATGATGACCATGGGTGCGAGGTAGCCGGCGATACCGAATGTCCTTGGTAGCGCCGACAGCGTGAAGCAACCCAGCCCCAGGGCGATGAGCCCGGCCAGGGTCATGCGCCGCGCGCCGAAGCGGTCGGCCATGCGCCCGGCGGGCACGCCGGCCAGTGCCGCCACCAGTGGCCCGACCGACAACACCCACCCGACCCCGACCGCATCCAGCCCGAGCGCCCGGGCCAGGTAGAATGGCCCGACCACCAGTGTTGCCATCATCACCGTCGTCACCAGCAGACTCATGGCCAGGCTGGCGCTCAGCTGCGGATCGCGGAACATCCCCAGGCGAATCAGCGGCGCAGCGACCCGGGCCTCCACCCGAATGAACAGGCCGACGCCCACGCACGTGACCAGCAACAGGGCGATGTTCAACGGACCAAAGTGGCCGCGGCCGAGGGTCATGGCCAATGCATAAGCGCCCAGTGTCAGGCCCAGCAACAGGCTACCCAGCGGATCGAAACCGCTGCCCACGGTGTCCGCCTTGCGCTGATCGGCCGGCAAGTAGCGATACGCAAGCAGCAGCGTCACCAGGCCCAGCGGCAGCATCATCAGGAACATCGCCCGCCAGCCGAATCCGCCGATCAGCAGGCCGCCGAGCGAAGGGCCCATTGCGGTGCCAATCGCCGACATTGTCCCGAGCAAGCCCATGGCGCTGCCGGTCCTTTCCTTGGACACGGTCTCGCTGACGAAGGCCATGGTCAGGGCCATCATGATCGCCGCGCCCAGGCCTTGCAGGACCCTCGCGCCGATCAGCAGGCCGAGGGTCGGTGCCAGGCCGCACAAGGCCGAAGCCAGGGTAAAAACGCCGATCCCGCCCAGGAGCAGGCGCCGCCGTCCGGTCAGATCGCCGAGCCGGCCGACGCTAACAATCAGCGTGGTGATGGCCAGCAGATACGCGAGGACGATCCACTGCACCTGTTGAAAGGAGGCCTCGAACACCTGGGCCAGCGTCGGTAAACCCACGTTGGCGATGCTGGTGCCGAGGGCGGACAGCAGCATCGACAATGACAGGCTGGCCAGCGCCCACCTGACGGATCCTGTGCGTTGTGCGCCCTCTGTCATTGTCGTTGTCGAATTCATGGGGTCCCCCTCTCGTGGCCACTCCCGATTGGAGCTATCGGAAATTTACGCCCGCGCCTAACATGGCGGAAGACGCAGCCTTTGCACTTAATACGTGCATACAACGCCCCATGAGCCCGCCACGAGGCATTGCATGTCCACCGCCGATTTCAACTTGCTGATTACCCTTGATGTGCTGCTGGCAGAAGGCAGCGTGGCCCGCGCCGCCAAGCGCTTGCGCCTCAGTCCGTCAGCGATGAGCCGGGCGCTGGCGCGATTGCGAGAAACCACTGGCGATCCGCTGCTGGTCAGGGCCGGACGCGGTCTGGTGCCCACGCCTCGGGCACTGGCCTTGCGAGAGCAGGTGAGCCAACTGGTGCAGGAGGTCGAAGCGGTGCTGCGTCCGGCCGAGCAACCGGACCTCACGCAATTGGTTCGCACGTTCACCCTGCGCACCAGTGAAGGTTTTGTCGAAAATTTTGGCGCCAGGCTGATTGCGCGCATCGCCGAACAAGCGCCCGGTGTGCGCCTGCGCTTCGTGCACAAACCGGACAAGGACAGCACGTCACTGCGCGACGGCACGGTGGATCTGGAAACGGGGGTGGTGGGGAAGGGCGCCGGTCCCGAATTGCGTACCCAGGGTCTGTTCCGTGACCGTTTCATCGGCGTGGTGCGTTCGGGGCATCCGTTGAGTCAGGGCCCGATCAGCGCTGCGCGTTTCGCTGCGGGCCGTCACATCGGCGTGTCCCGGCGCGGGCTGGACAAGGGGCCGATCGATGACGCGCTGGAACGGCTCGGATTGGAGCGCGAGGTCGCCACCATCGTCGCCGGCTTTTCGACGGCACTCTCGCTCGCCCGGACCAGTGATTTGATCGTCAGCGTGCCGGAGCGCCACACGGCCGACCTGCGCTAAGGCATGCACAGTTTCGAGCTTCCATTGTTATTGCCTTCTTTCACCGTGGCCATGCTCTGGCACCCACGACTGGATGCCGATCCGGTGCATCGCTGGTTACGTGAATGTCTTCGAGTGGTTTGTTCGGAATAGAAAGTAACTGGAGAAGGAATAAGTTTAAATTAACTGGGCAAACATTCGTTGTTTTCCAAGTTGGTGTTAAGCTGTTGTTACTGATTTTGCTTTTATTAAATTTTAGTTATATCGAAAAGCCAAATAGCTATAAAAAAATTTTGAACTTCTGGTTTGAAGTGAGGTAGGCCGGCAATCTTATTAATTAAAGGCACTGATAGGGAAGAGTTTGCAAATGCATTGAATGGCGCAACGCTATCAAGGTGGCGATTTACTAGTACTGACAATATATACAATAATATATCGGGCTATATTATCTAAGCTGTTGATTTACATTGGTAAAAAAATTTGATGTCGTGCGATGTTGGTCGGCTGTGATCATTGTCTAATTGAGGAAGGGCTGCAAAGGAAGTTAGGTGACGAAGTGCTGTTGCCGTGTATCTGCAAAAAAATCAGAATAAAAGCATGCGCGCTTCGTCATTGGTGCTAGTGTTGATAACTTCAATTCACCGCACTTGTCTCTCTAAAGGACGTGCGTCATGCCCATTCCAAATCCTCGAATCGCAATACTCGGTAATAGAGTGCCCAGTCTGAATCTTCCAGAACTTGAACACTTTTCCGACTTGGGCAGCCTGTTGGCTGCCCGCGCATTTGATGTATTACTGCTGGACATGCCAGCGGCCTATGCGGGCAAAGTGCTGCGCAAGCTACGCTCGATCCCCCCGTATCGCTATACCCTTATTTACTGTTGCCGCGACCAGGATGGCTGGTGTGAAGCGTTGGGCGATGGTGCGTGTCCTGTCGAGTCCAGTGAAATCAAGCAGCTTTGGGGCGCCTGGCAGGAGCGCTTCAGGCTGCTTGAACAGGGGGCCGCCCCCGAGCGTTTCGAAAGCCGGGTGCTGTCCTGGTTGTGGTTGCGCGAAAACGCCCATGTGTTTGCGTTGCGCGACCCGGAGGTGCCCCAGCATTACCGTTACCCTTTGCTGGACGCCCTGGCTGACAACGAGCAGATCAACGCGTTTGTCTGGCTCGGCTTGATGGTGCAGCAGGACTGGCTCGAAGAGGGGGTGCTGGTCGATCGCGTTCGCCTCTGTTCAGACTGTGGCTCGGGCCGACTCAATTACATCGACGTATGCGCCGAGTGTCAGGCCCTGGACATTTCCCGGCAGCCCTCGTTGCACTGCTTCACCTGTGGGCATGTGGGGCCACAGGAATCCTTTCTCAAAGACGGTGTGCTGCTGTGCCCCAACTGTTTGAGCCGGCTGCGTCACATCGGTACGGACTACGACCGGCCGATGGAGAACTATCGTTGCCGGTCATGCCAGGCGTTCTTTGTCGATGCCGAAGTGCAGGCGCGCTGCCTGGACTGCGGCTTGTCCCATACGCCGGATAAACTGCGAGTCCGCGAGGTCAGGGATTTCCGCCTGAGCGAGGCCGGACGGTTCCGCTGCCGCCAGGAGTTCAGTGATCGTTCGGTGCAGAACTTCGGTCGACTCAACCTGCTGGGCGGCAAGGATTTCTATGATCTGCTGAGCTGGCAGATCCAGGTCGTACGCCGCTACCCGTCGCCGACCTTTTCGGTGATCGGTCTGCGCTTCGTCAACCTGGCCGGCACGTTGTCGCACCTGGGGGAACAGCGCGGTCATGCCTTCATCGACAGCGTGGCCGATCGCTTGAAGGAAACCGTGCGGGAAACGGACCGCTGCTCGCGAAGTACCGAAGAGTTCTTCTGGATCATGCTTCCCCATACCGATGGCAAAGGCCTGGAGTGCGTCAAACAACGCTTGAGCCGGATCGCCGAGCTGTTTTCCGCGCCGGAGGTCAGCGACCTTTCCCTGCGTGTCGTCAGCATCACGGCGCCCGATGATCTGCTCGATCAGGAAAACGGTGAACTGCTGCTGGCCCGTTTGGCCGGTGAGTTGGTGTTACACCCATGAACCCCTTGATGGAACAACTCTACAACGCACTGGGTGGGCTTGCCGGGGCGGATGGTCTGAGCCGGTTGTTCTACATGCTCTTTCCATCGTTTCTGATTTTTGAATTGCCGATGATGATCCTGGTGATGCTGGGCGTGCTGCGCTGGTTCGCCCGCCGGCGTTCCCGCGTGCCGAAGATCAGCCTTTATCAGCCCAGGGTCTCGTGCGTCATCACCTGCTACAGCGAAGGAATGGACGTGCAGACCACGCTCTTGAGCCTGTGCGAGCAGACCTACGGCGGTCACATCGAGATGATTCCCGTGGTCGACGGCGCCACCGTGAACCAGGCGACGCTGGCCGCCGTGCGCAGTTTCAACGTCGACCCGCAGTTGTACCCCAGGCGCCATTTGCGTCCGATCGCCAAATGGCAGCGGGGCGGGCGGGTGTCGTCCTTGAACGCCGGCCTGTCGCTGGCCAGTGGCGAAATCGTGATGGCGCTCGATGGCGACACATCCTTCGACAACAACATGGTCAGCGCCATCGTGCGGCATTTCGAAGACCCCATGGTGCCCGCGGTGGCCGGTAGCCTGCGGGTGCGCAATGTCTGGGGTTCCTGGGTCACGGCGATGCAGTCGCTGGAATACCTGCTGTCGATCCACATGTCGAAGATCGGTCTGGCGGAATGGAACCTGGTCAACAACGTGTCCGGGGCCTTTGGCGCCTTCCGCCGCAGCTTCCTGGTGAAAATCGGCGGCTGGAACACCCATACCGCCGAAGACCTGGACCTGACGCTGCGTATCAAGAGCTACTTCAAGCGCCATGACCTGAGAATCCCCTTTGAGCCTGAAGCGATTGGCCACACCGACGCGCCGGCGACACTCAGCCAGTTCCTGATGCAGCGCCTGCGCTGGGATGGCGACCTGTTCTTTCTGTACATCAGGAAGCACAACCGCAACATCAGCCCGAAACTATTGGGCTGGAAAACTTTTCTGATGATCCTGTTGACGGGCTTCTTTTTCCAGTTGGTGCTGCCGTTCATCATCTTCACCTACACCTTGCTGGCCATCTTCATCCTGCCGGGCATGACCCTGTTGTTTCTGTTTTCGCTGATCTATCTGTTGTACCTGACGATCACCCTGCTGATGTTCTGCGCCATGTTGTTGATGATCTCCGACCGCCCTCGACAGGACATGACCCTCGGCCTGCTGGTGCCGTTCTTCCCGCTGTTCATGTTGCTCCTGCGCTGCTGGAGCGTGGTCGCCATGCTCAACGAAATGTTCCGCCGCGGGCATGAAGAAAGCTCGATGGCGCCCTGGTGGGTGCTGAAACGAGCCACGAGGTTTTGACATGCGTTCGATCCTTCAGGCCCTGTGCTTGCCCCTGCTGGTGGTCCTGTCGTTGACCGCGCAGGCGGCGCAAGCGGAGAAATGGTCCCAGGCCAGTTATGTCTGGGACAGCGAAGCGTTGCTCGATCCCGGCCAGCGGCCGGCTGAACTGGACGCACTGCGCAACGCCGGGATGGACAAGATTTACCTGGGCCTCAAGGCCGCGCAGATCAAAGACCTGGGCACGACCCGCCAACGCCTGGAACAGTTGCTGCGGGACGCGGCGGGCAAGGGGGTACAGGTCAGCCTGCTGCTGGGCGACCCGAGCTGGATCGAGCAGCCGGAACGCCATCAGCTCACCGATCTGCTGGCGAAACTCAAAGGGCTTGCCTTCAGCAGCCTGCACCTGGACCTGGAAGTCGAACAACTGGGCATGCCCGTTCCGGATCAGCGCCTCAAAGACTGGCTCGAAACCTTGCGCGTAGCTTCTTCGGTGAGCCCATGGCCGGTCGAGATTTCCAGTCATCATCGCTGGTTCGCTGACCCTAAACCCGGACAAACCTGCGTGCCCTGTGCGCTTCCCGGTGCGGGAGTGCGGCAGGTCAGCCTGATGATTTACACCCGTAACCCCAACAACAGCGCGCGAATGGCAGAGCAAATCGCCAGGCGCTGGCCCGACCTGCAATTTCGCCTGGCACAAAGCACGGAGCCGCAACTGGATGCCACGGAGACCTGGGCCGGTGTTTCGACCGAACAGTTGCAGCACCAGAGCAGCGCCTGGCGTGAACAACTGCAACCTCTCGGGATTGCCGGCATTGACTGGCAAGCCTGGCGAGACTTTCCAAAACGGTGAACCCCCATGAAGATTCGTTTTGATAGTCGTAAGGAACTGAGCCCGACCCACGAGCAGGGTTTGAACGTGCTCTATGCACCGGGCAAGCGCACGGCGTTTCGCGTGCGCTGGTATTTGATCCTGTTTCTGGTCGCCAGCCCGTTGATCTGGCTGGGTGGCAAGCTGGCCTACGGCATGCTGATGATCGATGCGCCGGCTCAGTTGCGCTTGCCGATCATCGAAGTGCGTGCGAGGGATAGCGGTCGGGTCGAGCAACTGTTGGTCAAGGCCGGTGACCAGATCGGCGTCGATCAGCCACTGGTCAATCTCGACAACCCCGAATGGCGGGCCCGGTTATCGCAACTGGCGGCCCTGCCGACCAACACCACACCGGTACGCAATACCAAATTGGGCGGCAGTGAGCGTCAGCTGCTCAATACCCGCATAGGACGGGCACAGGCGCGCGTGAAGGTGCTGGAAGATCTGGTGTCGCGTGGCGCCGTTTCGCCGGGGGAAGTGTTGACGGCCAAATCCGAACTCGATGGTTTCAGGGCCGATCTGTTGGCGTTCGAGCGCCGTGAGCAACTGGCCAATCAGGCGCCATTGAGCGTTGAGCGAGACGTCATTCAACAAAACGCCGAGCAGCAGTGGCTGAAGACGCGCCTGGCCGCGTTGCCGATCAAGGCCCCGCAGAGCGGACGCGTGGCGGAAGTGATGATCAACCCCGGTGAAAACGTCGGTGCCGGGACCTTGCTGATGCGCATCGAACGACAGGAAGACCCGCTGCTGTGGATTTACCTGGAGCCGCAAAATATCAGCTACGCCGCCATTGGCCAGGCATTGCGCGTGCGCATGCCCAACGGTGACTGGCTGGAGGCTCATGTTGTCCAGGCAGTGGACAGCGCCGGGCGCACGCCGACAGTGTTGCGCGGACCGTTCACGGCCAGCGAAATGGGTTTGCAAGTCGCTGCCCGATTCGATCACCCGCTGCCGGCGAAGTGGCGAATCGATCAACTGCCGTTGAATGTGCGGTTTCCCACCGACTGGCAACAGATGTTCGCCGATAGCCGTGAACTCATCGAGCAAGCGGGCGATCTGTTCGCCATTGGCCGGGCAACGGCCACCGCCCAGGAAAGTCGCTAAAGGATGACGGCCGATCCAGCATCGCCGACCTGACGGGCACTTGGCCTGGGGCGGCCTCTCAGACGTACTGATGACGGCGTGCAGTGGCGGCGGTTTCGGTCGCCTGCAGATGCTCGGCCAGCACATCGTTCAAGAACCGGAACTGATCATTGAGCCCGACCACTTCGTTGTTGAAGTGATTGGCGGCGGCCGGAATCAGCAGGGCTTCGAATTTTTTGTCGAATACCAGGGTCAACACTTTACGAGACTCGAAAGGTTGCGAGTAATAGTTGTTGCCAAACACCGGGAAGCTCACGGACAGGGTGACTTCGTTGATCATGACGCGCGCTCCTCGGAGAGGACGAACCAGCCGAATGCACTCAACGTGAAGGCCGTCAGGGCCAGACAGGTCAGGAGATGGATAAGCATGGTTCGACCCTCCGCTACAGGGTTTCGTGTTGGGGTGGAACCGATCCTACGCTGACGGTCACGGGGCGGAAGAAATTCCTGGCGATGGTGAATATCGACATAAGTGATGGTCGGTTTTTGACCGTGTCGTTGAGGGTTTTATCGCGGACAAGCGGCGAAACTGGCATTGGGCGCAAGGTCCGCGCCGAGCGGACAATGGCCGCCACCTATACTCAGTTCAGGAGCTCTTGAACACCGAACATCCCGCTCGGAGCCGACTTTAGGAACCGCGATCTTGAACCTGCGTTGGTTGATCGTCGCCATGCTGGTGGTATTGGCCGGATGCGCCATGTCACCGCGCGCGCCTGTGGAAGTACCGCAAGTCATGATTGCTCCCGGCACCTGGCAACAAGTGGATCGGGAGATCATTCAGGCGTCGCAATCGGCGACCGAGCAGACAAAAATCTACGCCCACGGTGCCATGGATTACTGGCGCACGCGGGTCTATGAGTTGACCGAGCAGAACTTCATTCCCTGGTTCAGCAGTTACTGGACCCAGGAATGGCTGTCGATGAAGGTCAGCTGGTACACCATCAGCGCCAAGGGCGAGCAGGACGCCTCGGAAAAGCGCCTGGCGGCTTATCTGCTGGAGCAGTATCAGGAAAAGGTCCTGGCGCCGGTGGCGGTGGAGATCGACCCGGATGCGATTCTCAGCCTGGCGGCGGCTTTCTACGTGGACATTCTCAAGGAAGAACTGCAGAAAATCTCCCAACGCCATGGCGTGCCGATGGCCCAACTCAATGGCCGTATCCAGAAAATACCGGCCATCGCCCTTGGGCCGCCACCGGCCCGGGACGCTTCGCTTTATCAGATCGTTCACACCGAACAATTGAACAGCTTGCCGGCCTACGCCGCGTTGGTCGACAAGATCCACAAGGCCGGCGGCGATAAAGGCGTTGGTTCGACCGACACCGCCATGGCCCCCGTGGCCAGGCGCGCGAGCCAGCGGATGGAAGCCGAAATGGCCCCGCGCGGGGCGGCCAGTGCGGTGGCCGCGGCGGCCGGCAAACTCGCCGGGGGGTTGATCACCGTGGGGGTGGCGGGGGTTCGCGCATTGATTCAGGCCGCCGATCGGCCGGACAGCGAAGCGTTGATCCGCAGCAGCCTGGGCAACACCTTCGACAAAGCCTGGGTGAAGCTGGTGCAGAACCCGACCACCGGTGTCATGGCCGGGACCTTGTACATGGCGGCGCAAATAGAAGGCAACCTCGCACAAAGTGCTGAACCGCCGGTCGGTTCAGGCGTGGGGTCTGTCGATTGGAGCCCGACTGAATCGACTAATCAGCAGATCAACCCATGACCCAAGGAGAAGACCCATGTCTTATGTCGATGGTTTTATCGCGGCGGTGCCCACCGCCCATCGTGAAAAATTCAAGAAACACGCTGAAATCGCCGCGGCGATCTTCAAGGAAAACGGTGCGTTGAGCCTGGCCGAGTGCTGGGGCGATGACGTGCCGGAGGGCAAGGTCACGTCGTTCCCGATGGCGGTAAAACTCAAGGAAGACGAGACCGTGGTGTTTGGCTGGATCATCTGGCCGGACAAGGCCACCCGCAATGCCGGGATGGAGAAAATGATGCAGGACTCGCGCATGAAGCCGGACGTCAATCCGATGCCGTTCGATGGCCAACGCATGGTATTCGGCGGTTTCGAACTGTTCGTCCAGGCCTGAGGCAGGCCCCGGGGTCACTCCGCCGTCGGGGTGATCCTGCAGCTTTTGCGATGGCGGATCTCGTCATCGGTCGGCCGCACCCTGATGAATTCGAAACGCGGCTCGCCTTCGCTGTAGTGCACCAGCCAGCCCCATTCCAGTTCGAACTCATCCTGGCCGGGCCTGGGCGGCTCGGCCCACCATGGTTCCTTGCTGATGATCTGTCGCATGACCCCTCCGGTTGAATCGCTCGCCTCAACTATAGACCCGTGGCGAGGGCGCTTGTCGTTACGTCACAGGTTGTACACTCATGCGGTCTCCCGCCGAGGTGTCCTGCATGAATGACGAATCCCGCGAACCGTTCAAACGGCTGTTTTTTGCCCTGGATTGCGCCCCCGCGCAACGCAAGGCCATCGCCCAGTGGCGTGGCGCGCTGCAACTGCGCAGCGGGCGGCCGGTGCCGGTGGAGAACTTTCATCTGACCCTGAAGTTTCTGGGTGCGGTGGCGGTGGGGCAGATTGCGGACATTTGCACGGCGGTCGCGTCCGTACGCACACCCGACGCGCGTTTGACCGTGGCGCTGGATCGGCTGGATGTCTGGCGCAGGGCAGGGGTGTTGGTATTGGCGCCGGAACAGGCACCGCCGGCGCTGTTGCGCCTGGTGTATGACCTGGAACAGGCCTTGTTGCCGTTTGGACTGGAGGATGCGCCACGGGAATTTCGTCCGCACCTGACCCTGGCCCGCGACTATCGGGCGCCGGTGCCGGAGTCCACCTCGTCACCTGAGTTTTTCCTGCGCGCCGACCGCTTCACCCTGTTCGAATCCCATAAGGGCCGCTACCGGGCGCTGGCGGATTTGCCGCTGGGGGCGGCGTAGGCACTGCTACAAAAAAAGGCGCCCGAGGGCGCCGAAATTCACCTTAACCGAGGAGCCAGGTGAGTGATGCAGCGGTGGTAAGGCGCTGCATGAACGTCAATCGGAAAATCAGATTTCAACCTGCACCCCCAACTTGTGGGAGCGAGCTTGCTCGCGATAGCGGCATCAGGTGCACTGAATCAGTTACCCAGCTTCACCTTGGTCCAGCCCCGGGTCATCACCCGCTGCACACCGATCGGCATGTCGGGAATGGCATACAGGGTCGCCATCACTTCCTGGGACGGATACGAACCCGGATCGTTGCGAATCGCTTCATCCACCAATGGCGTAGCGGCCGCGTTGGCGTTGCTGTAGCCGACGTTATTGGTGATCTCGGCGATGATGTCCGGGCGCATCAGGAAATTCATGAACAGGTAGGCGTTCTCGACGTTGGCGGCATCACGCGGGATGGCGACCATGTCGTAGAAACTGCCGGCCCCTTCTTTGGGGATGCTGTAGTCGATCTTCACCTTGTCGCCGGCTTCCAGGGCGCGGGCCTTGGCTTGCAGCACGTCGCCGGAGTAGCCGACCGCCACGCAGATGTTGCCGTTGGCCAGGTCCGAGATGTATTTCGACGAATGGAAATACGCCACCGACGGGCGAATCTTCATGAACAGCGCTTCGGCTTCGGCGATGTGTTGCTTGTCCTGATCGTTCACCGGGTAGCCCAGGTAGTGCAGGGCAGCCGGGAGCATCTCGGTCGGTGAATCGAGGAAACTGATGCCGCAGGCTTTGAGCTTTGCGGCGTTCTCCGGTTTGAACAGCAGGTCCCAGGAATTGGTCGGGGCATTGGCGCCGAGCACTTCCTTGACCTTGGCCGGATTGAAACCGATACCGATCGAGCCCCACATGTACGGGAACGCGTGGCTGTTGCCAGGGTCACTGGCGGAGGCGTTCTTCAGCAGGACCGGATTGAGGTTTTTCCAGTTCGACAGTTTGGATTTATCCAGTTCCTGATAGACCCCGGCCTTGATCTGTTTGGCCAGGAAACTGTTGGACGGCACGACGATGTCGTAACCGGATTTACCCGCCAGCAGACGTGCCTCAAGGGTTTCGTTACTGTCGAACACATCGTAGGTCACCTGGATGCCGGTCTCGTCTTCGAACTTCTTGACGGTGTCCGGGGCAATGTAATCCGACCAGTTGTAGACGCGCAGTACCTTGTCATTGGCCTGGGCGCCGGTGGTCATCGCGCCCAATAAGGACAGTGTCAGCAGAGTCCTGCCAAACATTTTCATCGGTACAACTCCATTTCTTTTCTTATTCAAATACACAAAGCAAAAATGCAGTGGCGCTTGTGTGCCCTGTAGGAGCGAGCTTGCTCGCGATGGACGTCAACGATGACGTGGGCTGCCTGAATTAACGCGGCGTCCTTGGGTCCATCGCGAGCAAGCTCGCTCCTACAAGTCGGCGGCACTAGGCCGTCGCTTCCAGCATTTTCTTCTCAGGCGCCTGCCACGATTCGCTGGCAGTCTGGTCCATCGCTTCCTGGATCGCCCGCTTGCGGGTGGCTTCGGCACGGCGGCTGAAGTACCAGACCATGAAGGTCACGATCGAGACCGCCAACAGGATCAGGCTGGCCACGGCGTTGATCTCGGGCTTCACGCCCAGACGCACCGCCGAGAACACTTCCATCGGCAGGGTCGTGGAACCCGGGCCGGAGACGAAGCTTGCCAGTACCAGGTCATCCAGCGACAGGGCGAACGACATCATGCCGCCGGCCGCCAGGGATGGCGCGATCATCGGAATGGTGATCAGGAAGAACACCTTGAACGGCTTCGCACCCAGGTCCATGGCCGCTTCTTCGATGGACAGGTCCAGCTCGCGAAGGCGCGCGGAGACTACCACTGCCACGTAGGCGGCACAAAAGGTGGTGTGGGCGATCCAGATGGTCACGATGCCGCGTTCCATCGGCCAACCGATCAGTTGCGCCATGGCCACGAACAGCAGCAACAGCGACAGACCGGTGATCACTTCCGGCATCACCAGCGGTGCGGTGACCAGGCCGCCGAACAGCGTGCGACCCTTGAAGCGGGTGACGCGGGTCATGACGAACGCCGCCAGTGTGCCCAGGGCCACGGCCGCCAGCGCGGTGTAGCAGGCGATCTCAAGCGAACGCACCACCGAACCCATCAACTGGGTGTTGTCGAGCAGGCCGGCGTACCACTTGAACGACCAGCCACCCCATACCGTCACCAGTTTCGAGGCGTTGAACGAGTAGATCACCAGAATCAGCATCGGCAGGTAGATAAACGACAGGCCGAGCACCAGCATCATTTTTGAAAAGCCGAAACGCTTCATCCCCGTGCCTCCATTTCTTTGGCCTGACTGCGGTTGAACAGCAGGATCGGCACAATCAGGATCAACAGCATCACCACCGCCAGGGCGGATGCCACCGGCCAGTCGCGGTTATTGAAGAACTCTTGCCACAGCACGCGGCCGATCATCAGGGTCTCGGGACCGCCGAGCAGTTCCGGGATCACGAACTCGCCGACCACTGGAATGAACACCAGCATGCAACCGGCGATGATGCCGTTCTTGGCCAGCGGCACGGTGATTTTCCAGAAGCTGTTGAAGGTGCTCGAACCCAGGTCCGACGCCGCTTCCAGCAAGCTCTGGTCGTGTTTGACCAGGTTGGCGTATAGCGGCAGGATCATGAACGGCAGATACGCATACACCACGCCTATATAGACGGCAGTATTGGTGTTGAGGATCTCGATCGGGTGCGACGTCAGCCCGGTCCACATCAGGAACGCGTTGAGCAGACCGTTGTTGCTGAGGATGCCCATCCAGGCGTAGACGCGGATCAGGATCGCGGTCCAGGTCGGCATCATGATCAGCAGCATCAGGACGTTTTGCGCTTCCTTGCTCGCCTTGGTAATGGCGTAGGCCATCGGAAAACCGATCACCAGGCACATCAGTGTGCTGAACAGCGCGACCTTCAACGAACCCAGGTAGGCGGAGAGGTACAGCTCATCTTCGCCCAGCAAGGTGTAGTTGCCGATATTGAGCAACAGCTGGAATTTCTGCTCGGCGTAGGTGTAGATCTCCGAGTAGGGCGGAATGGCCAGGGCCGCTTCCGAGAAGCTGATCTTCATGACCAGGAAGAACGGCAACAGGAAGAACAGGCACAGCCACAGGAAAGGAATCCCGATGACGAGTTTTCGTCCGCTGGGCACCAGGCGCAGGAATTGCTGATTGAAGGTTCTCATGCGCGCAGTACCACGCCGCTGTCGTCTTCCCACCACACGTAGACCTGATCGTCCCAGGTCGGACGTGCGCCACGGCGTTCGGCGTTGGCCATGAACGACTGCACAATCTTGCCGCCAGGCAGCTCCACGTAGAACACCGAGTGGCCGCCGAGGTAGGCGATGTCATGCACCTTGCCGCTGGACCAGTTGTAGCGGGCCTCTGGCTTGGTGGTGCTGACCAGCAGTTTTTCCGGGCGGATGGCGTAGGTGATCGACTTGTCTTGCACCGAAGTGCTGACGCCGTGACCCACGTAGATCTTCTGTTCCAGGTCCGGGCTGTGAATGATCGCGTAACCTTCCAGGTCTTCGACGACGGTGCCTTCGAAGGCGTTCACGTTGCCGATGAACTCGCAGACCATGCGGCTGACCGGTGCTTCATAGATGTCCACCGGGCTGCCGATCTGGGCGATCCAGCCCAGGTGCATGATGGCGATGCGCTGGGCCATGGTCATGGCCTCTTCCTGGTCGTGGGTCACCATCACGCAGGTCACGCCCACGCGCTCGATGATTTCCACCAGCTCCAGTTGCATCTGCGAACGCAACTTTTTATCCAGTGCGCCCATCGGTTCGTCGAGCAACAGCAGCTTCGGCCGCTTGGCCAGGGAGCGGGCCAGGGCCACGCGCTGACGCTGTCCGCCGGACAATTGATGGGGTTTGCGCTTGGCGTATTGGGTCATGTGCACCAGGCGCAGCATTTCTTCCACGCGGGCGTCGATTTCCGCGGCTGGCAAACGGTCCTGCTTAAGGCCGAAGGCGATGTTCTGCGCCACGGTCATGTGTGGGAACAACGCGTAGGACTGAAACATCATGTTGATCGGCCGCTCGTAGGGCGGCATGTCGGTGATGTCGACACCGTCGAGCAGGATCCGGCCTTCGGTCGGCCGTTCGAAGCCGGCGAGCATGCGCAGCAGCGTCGATTTACCGGAGCCGGAGCCACCGAGCAGGGCAAAGATTTCGCCCTGATGGATTTCCAGGGACACATCGTCCACAGCGGTGGTTTCGTCGAATTTCTTGGTGACGCGGTCGACTTTCACCAACACCTTTTTCGGTGCCTGGTGACCTTCAAGAGCCTTCCTGTAGATGCTGGAGGCGTTTGCCATTTGAAACTCCCAACAGGTTTCAGTCGTCGGGCCAACGCGGCCTGACTTAATAGTTGATTGCAAACCCGTATCGGGGACTTCGCTCAGAACGCGGACCCTGTGGGAGCGAGCTTGCTCGCGATGAGGTCAGGACAGTCGACATCGATGTCGCCTGACATATCGCTATCGCGAGCAAGCTCGCTCCCACATGGAATTGCATTTGCTGATCGAACTCACCCATACCGCTCGGGTTTATTCGGCGCCGCCGTCCTGGCTGCCTGGTGGTGCTTGTTGTTATTGCAGTGTGTTGTTGTCGTGAGGGACCGACGCGCACAAGCGCGCCCGCCTGACTCACGGGGGCAGTGAAATCGTTGAATCGTGTTTGAGTTCGTCAGTCAGCGCCCATGACGCAGCGCCGCCCGTTGCCGGCACGCATCACCAAACGCCTGGAAAATTCTCAAGTAGGGCGGATTCGACAGAACCTGCCATTCCGGGTGCCATTGCACGCCGAGGGCGAAGGCCTTGCTGTGCTCGACCGAAATCGCTTCGATCAAGCCGTCCGGCGCGAGCGCTTCGGCGCGCAGGCCGGGGGCGAGTCGGTCGATGCCCTGGCTGTGAATCGAATTGACCTGGAATTGCGTGGGCAGGTCCAGTGCCTGGAACACGCCGCCCGGTTGCACGTCGACTGTGTGCGCTGGTGCGTATTGCACCGCCAGGTCAGGGTGGTTGGCTTCGCGATGATCGAGGAAGCCGGGCAACTCATGGACCTTCTGATGCAGGCTGCCACCGAACGCCACGTTCATCTCCTGAAAGCCACGGCAGATGCCGAGCACCGGGACGCCAGCCGCAATGGCCGCACGAATCAGGGGAAGGGTGGTGCGATCCCGCTGGGGATCGTGTTCCGTGCCGGGAGCGCTGTCCGGGCCTTGATAGTGGAAGGGTTCCACGTTCGAAGGCGAGCCGGTCAACAACAAACCGTCGAGCTGCGGCAGCAGATCATCGATTTCGGTCAGTTCAGCCAGGGAAGGAATGACGACGGGCAGCCCCAGTGCCGCAACGCTGACAGCACGCAAGTACTTGTCGCCGCTGACATGGTAGGGGTGCAGGCCAATCTGTTTGACGCATGCAGTAACGCCGATCAATGGCTTGAATGCCATTTTTATCACCTCGAAGTTTCACACTTGAACGAGCTTTTCCGGAGCTTAGCCTTGTTGATTTTAATTAACAACTCTCATGTAAAAAATTCTAAACGCCGTACGTCTGAAGATCAGGATTTACCTGCGTTTGAGCGATGATATGGCACTCCCGTGCCGCTGAGAGGCCCTAAAATAAACGCTGAAAGGCTGAGTGTTCGCTATTGACTTCACTTTGCCTTTCGGATTGACTGGGCTCGTGAAAGGGCGGTGAACATAATAATTAACAGTAAAAAATAGGTGCATCATGTCGGTCCCTCTGCGTACCGTTCAACTCAACGAAGCAAACGCATTCCTTAAGAAATATCCTGAGGTTTTGTACGTCGACCTTCTGATTGCGGATATGAACGGTGTGGTGCGCGGCAAGCGCATCGAACGCACCAGTCTTCATAAGGTTTACGAGAAAGGCATCAACCTGCCGGCGTCGCTGTTCGCGCTGGACATCAATGGCTCGACGGTGGAAAGCACCGGCTTGGGCCTGGACATCGGCGACTCTGACCGAATCTGCTACCCGATCCCCGGCACCCTGAGCATCGAGCCATGGCAGAAGCGCCCGACCGCGCAACTGTTAATGACCATGCACGAGCTGGAAGGCGAACCGTTCTTCGCTGACCCGCGTGAAGTGTTGGCCAATGTAGTGCGCAAGTTCGACGACCTCGGCCTGACCATCTGCGCCGCGTTCGAACTGGAGTTCTACCTGATCGACCAGGACAACGTGAACGGTCGTCCGCAGTCGCCACGTTCGCCGGTATCCGGCAAGCGTCCGATCTCGACCCAGGTGTACCTGATCGACGACCTCGACGAATACGTCGACTGCCTGCAAGACATCCTCGAAGGCGCGAAAGAGCAGGGCATTCCGGCCGACGCCATCGTCAAGGAAAGTGCCCCGGCGCAGTTCGAAGTGAACCTGCACCACGTGTCCGACCCGATCAAGGCGTGCGACTACGCGGTCCTGCTCAAGCGTCTGGTGAAGAACATCGCCTACGACCACGAGATGGACACCACCTTCATGGCCAAGCCTTATCCGGGCCAGGCGGGCAACGGTCTGCACGTCCACATCTCGATTCTCGACAAAGAAGGCAAGAACATCTTTGCCAGCGAGGATCCCGAGCAGAACGCCGCACTGCGTCACGCGATCGGCGGTGTGCTCGAGACCCTGCCGGCGCAGATGGCGTTCCTCTGCCCGAACGTCAACTCCTACCGTCGCTTCGGCGCACAGTTCTACGTGCCGAACTCGCCGAGCTGGGGCATCGACAACCGTACCGTGGCGGTGCGCGTACCGACCGGTTCGGCGGACGCCGTGCGCATCGAACACCGCGTGGCCGGTGCCGATGCCAACCCGTACCTGCTGATGGCCTCGGTCCTGGCGGGTGTGCACCACGGTCTGACCAATCAGATCGAGCCGGGCGCCCCGGTGGAAGGCAACAGCTACGAGCAGAACGAACAGAGCCTGCCGAACAACCTGCGCGACGCACTGCGCGAGCTGGACGACAGCGAAGTCATGGCCAAATACATCGACCCGATGTACATCGACGTGTTCGTGGCGTGCAAGGAAAGCGAGCTGGCCGAGTTCGAGAACTCCATCTCCGATCTTGAGTACAACTGGTACCTGCATACCGTCTGACGGGCAGAACCCAATGCAACACCTGTGGGAGCGAGCCTGCTCGCGATAGCGGAGTGTCAGACGATACTAATGCTGACTGATCCACCCCTATCGCGAGCAGGCTCGCTCCCACAGGGGACTGCATTTCAATGCCTTGATTGGCTGGCATTCAGCCCGAGACCACCTATTCCCCTGCGTCGAGTCACAACAATGACAATTACTCGCAGCGACTGGGAGCAACGCTTCCAGTCCCTAACCATCGAAAGCCGTGCCTTCATCGACGGCCAGTACTGCGCGGCCGCCACTGGTGCCACGTTCGAATGCATCAGCCCGGTCGACGGTCGCTTTCTGGCGAACGTCGCCAGCACCGACGAAGCCGATGCCAACGCCGCCGTCGCCGTTGCCCGGCGTACCTTCGAGTCCGGCGTCTGGTCCAGGCTGGCCCCGGTCGAGCGCAAGCGCATCCTGATCCGTTTCGCCGATCTGATCCTGGCCAACCAGGAAGAACTGGCGCTGCTCGAAACCCTCGACATGGGCAAGCCGATCAGCGACTCCATGAGCATCGACATTCCGGCGACCGCCAACGCGATCCGCTGGACCGCCGAAGCCATCGACAAGATCTACGACGAAGTCGCCGCCACGCCCCACGATCAACTCGGCCTGGTCACCCGTGAACCGGCGGGTGTGGTCGCGGCCATCGTGCCGTGGAACTTCCCGCTGATCATGGCCAGCTGGAAGTTCGCCCCGGCCCTGGCGGCGGGCAACTCGTTCATCCTCAAGCCTTCGGAAAAGTCGCCATTGACGGCGATCCGCATCGCGCAGCTGGCGCTGGATGCGGGCATCCCCAAAGGCGTGTTCAACGTCCTACCGGGCTTCGGCCACACCGTCGGCAAGGCGCTGGCGCTGCACATGGATGTCGACGTGCTGGCCTTCACCGGTTCCACGGCGATCGCCAAGCAACTGATGATCTACGCCGGGCAGAGCAACATGAAGCGCGTCTGGCTGGAAGCCGGCGGCAAGAGCCCGAACGTGGTCTTTGCCGACGCACCGGACCTGCGCGCAGCCGCCCAGGCGGCAGCCAGCGGCATCGCCTTCAACCAGGGCGAAGTCTGCACCGCCGGCTCGCGCCTGTTGGTGGAGCGTTCGATCCGCGATCAGTTCATCCCGCTGCTGGTCGAAGCCCTGCAAGCCTGGAAACCGGGTCATGCGCTCGATCCTTCGACCACCGTCGGCGCCGTGGTCGATCAGCGTCAGCTGGATAACGTGCTGCGCTACATCGGCATCGGCAAGGAGCAGGGCGCTCAACTGATCGCCGGCGGTAGCCGCACCCTCGAAGAGACCGGTGGCCTGTACGTGGAACCGGCGATCTTCGACGGCGTGACCAACGCCATGACCATCGCCCGTGAAGAGATCTTCGGCCCGGTACTGTCGCTCATCACCTTCGACACCGCCGAAGAAGCCCTGGCGATTGCCAACGACAGCATCTTCGGCCTGGCGGCCGGGGTCTGGACCAGCAACCTGAGCAAGGCCCACACCTTCGCCCGTGGCCTGCGCGCCGGCAGCGTCTGGGTCAACCAGTACGACGGCGGCGACATGACCGCGCCGTTCGGCGGGTTCAAGCAGTCGGGTAACGGTCGGGACAAATCGCTGCATGCGTTCGACAAGTACACCGAACTCAAAGCGACCTGGATCAAGCTCTAAGCCCTTTTAAGCGGCGGTCGCTTGCACGTTGCCGGCGACCCTCGGAGAAACCTATGAAACAAACACATGTAAACAGCTACTACGCCGCCACCCGCAACTTCACCGGCGATTTCCCGGTGCTCGAAGAACTGGTGGAATGCGACGTCTGCGTGATCGGCGCCGGCTACACTGGCCTGTCCTCGGCACTGTTCCTCGCCGAAGCGGGTTACAGCGTCACCGTGCTGGAAGCCGCCAAGGTCGGCTTCGGCGCCAGCGGTCGTAACGGCGGTCAACTGGTCAACTCCTACAGCCGCGACGTCGATGTCATCGAAGAGCGCTATGGCGACAAGACGGCCGAAGTCCTGGGCAGCATGATTTTCGAAGGCGCCGACATCATCCGTCAGCGCATACAGCACTACGATATCCAGTGCGACTACCGCCCGGGCGGCATCTTCGCCGCGATGAACAAGAAGCAACTCAAAGGCCTGGCCGAGCAGAAAAAAAGCTGGGAGCGCTACGGCAACAAGAACCTGAAAATGCTCGACGCGGCCGACATCAAGCGCGAAGTGGGTTCCGATGCCTACGTCGGCGGCCTGCTGGACATGCAGGGCGGCCATATTCATCCGCTGAACCTGGCCCTCGGTGAGGCCTCGGCGATCATTGGCCTGGGCGGCAAGATCTTCGAGCAATCGGCAGCGGTGGAAATCACCTACGGCGAACCGATCACCGTGCGCACCGCCAAGGGCGTGGTCCGTGCCAAGTACCTGCTGATCGCCGGTAACGCCTACCTGCCGCAAGGCCTGGATAACCGCGTGACCAGCAAGAGCATGCCGTGCGGTTCGCAGATCGTCGTGACCGAGCCGTTGACGGAGCAACAGGCGCGCAGCCTGATTAAAAACAACTACTGCGTCGAAGACTGCAACTACCTGCTCGACTACTACCGCCTGACCGCCGACAACCGCTTGCTCTACGGCGGTGGCGTGGTCTACGGCGCGCGCGAACCGGACGACATCGAGCAACTGATCCGCCCGAAAATCCTCAAGACCTTCCCGCAATTGAAGGACGTGAAGATCGACTACCGCTGGACCGGCAACTTCCTGCTGACCATGTCGCGCATGCCGCAATTCGGCCGTATCGAGAAAAACGCCTACTACATGCAGGGCTACAGTGGCCACGGCGTCACCTGTTCGCACCTGGCCGGCAAACTGATCTCGGAAATGATCCGTGGCGACGCCGAACGCTTCAACGCGTTCGCCTCGCTGCCACACATGCCGATGTTCGGCGGCCGCACCTTCCAGGCCCCGCTCACCGCCATGGGCGCCGCGTACTACTCGCTGCGCGACCGTTTCGGTATCTAAGCTTTACCTCGCCGGCGGTCGCCCTAAAAGGTGTCGCCGGCTTTTTAAAATGCAGAAACACCGCAACGACCTGTGGGAGCAGGCTCGCTTCCACAGTTGTATTGCATCAAGGCCGAGGCCATTTTCGACCACCGTTTATCGAACCTGCTGAGCAACACCAACAAACGTGATTTAATAGCCGCCTTTCACGGTTCAGGGACAGGGAAAACGGCAGGATCCGCGCCTGTTTTCCACCCCCATTACCCTTAAGTCGTTCTTGCATAAGGCTGTCATGGATACGGGTTCTCGACTCAAATTAGTACGCGAAAGCTACAAACTGTCCCAGCGCGAGCTGGCCCGGCGTAGCGGCGTCACCAATGCCACCATTTCCCTGATCGAACAGAATCGCGTCAGTCCTTCCGTCAGCTCCCTGAAAAAGCTGCTCGAAGGCATTCCCATGTCCCTGGCGGACTTCTTCACCTTCGATCAACCCCCGCGCGAGCATCAATACGTGTTCCGCGCCAACGAACAGCCAGACCTGGGCCGCAACGGCCTGCGCCTGCTGCTGATCGGCGCCTCCGTACCGAGCCGGCAGATGCGCTTGCTGCGCGAGCAATACGCGCCGGGCGCCAGCTCCGGGGAAGAACCGATCGTCCACGCCGAAGGCGAGGAGTGCGGGCTCGTCACGCGTGGCACGGTTGAATTGACGGTGGATGGGCAGATCAGCGTATTGAATGCCGGGGATGGCTATTACTTCCCGACGACCTTGCCCCATCGGTTCCGCAATATCGGGGCGGATGAGGCAGAGATTATCAGTGCGAATACGCCGGCGAACTTCTGATATGGGTTACTGACAGGCGTTACATTCACGGTGGTTAATAAAAAATCCGATGCCCGTTCAGGCGTCGGATTTTTTGGTTGCGGCTGGTCGGGCAAACTGTTGAGTCAAAGTTTCAAACACGGGTTTCGAAAACAGGGATTTGCGCCAGGTATTTAAGCGCCTCGCAACACTCGACTCTTCAACGCCTGATCAGGCGAAATTTTTGTACGTCCAGAACCACCCCCCGCCGTCTGGACCATCAAAGTCAACTTCAATTCCCATCCGGAAACCTGAAGTTAAATCACTCGAAACCTTCATGATGCGTTCGTAGCTGTGCCACGCGTTGTCCTGCCACATGGCATCCGGGGATACAAGCTTTCCAGAAGAGTGCCCAGCGCTCGTGAATTCAATATTTATATTGGCCCGATACTTGGGTGGATACCCCATGGCGACCATTCTGTATCTATCAATCATGATGTGCCATGTTTGCCCATCTTTTCGATATCTGAATTCTACATCCGCTATGAATTGGTTTTTTCCAGCTCCTATCCCCCCTGTCGCAGTAATTAAACCTGTTGGCGCACCTTCCCAATAGTCTGAAACGGTGTGGGATTTGGGGCGAATGTATGAGCCGGTTTTTTTTAGATGTTCTTCGACGTCAGCTTCTACTTCATTGTTAAGCAATTCTGATTCGTTCACGATGATCACCTGACTTGTTTCTTGCTTTTGTTAGGGTTTACTTAGTTGGTTTTGATTCATGACAGATGCTATGTGGGGATGCTTGTTGGCTGCTACTGTCATTAATGACAGTTCACTAGACCTTTTTGTTTGTTTTGATTTTATTGAGTGACATTTTACGAATATCCAGTGTGCCGCTATTACTCATTGGTGGGAGGACAGGGGGCGCCATGGTTGATCGGTTTTTAGCCCCAACCACCCCGGCATAAACAACAAACCCCTGAACGGTCAGGGCTCTGTTGGTTGTGAAATGACCCAGGCCATCAACCCGCAGAACCTGCGGGTTGTTTTGCAGCTAAAAGTCGTCACTACCCCTTCGGCACCTCAAACCCTCGCTGCTCAATCACCCGAAACACATCGCTCACATCCTGGATCATGATCCGGGCGATGTTGGTGATGGTGTTGATGTCGTTTTCGGCGGAGTCGGGGAGGCTGGTGCAGGCCATGAGGTGCAGGTATTGGAGGACGGCGTTGAGGCGTTCGCTGACGCAGTTGTGCAGTTCGCGCAGCGGGGCGTCGCTGTCGATGAGCAGGACGGGGTAGTGGGTGGCGAATTGGGACATGGGGGTGAAGCGACGGGGTGGGTGTTGATTCGACATGGTGAAAATCCTGATAAAAGAAGAATTGCCACCTTTCTGCTGCGAAACAAATGGGTGGCAGCTGTGCGCGGGTTCGCAGACCGGGGACCTCCACCAAAAACCCGGCAGACCCGAAGGTCTCCCACGCACAACCGCCATAAAACTAATGCAACCAAAAGCGGCCGAATCATGCCTGACGGTTCTTTGGTGTCAATCCAGGGGGCTGCGAAACCCATCACTATTTGTGTCAGCGGCGAGGCGAATATAGGCGCCCATTTTCATGCTCGCAACCGGGCTGTAGGACGCGTTGGCGGGCGTTTTGGCAAGGCTGATAGCCAATGTTTACGGGCTTTAGCGGCATTTCGGACAGTGCGCAGGGTCTTGGGAAATCGGGGGCAGGGTTTGGGGCCGCTTCGCTGCCCAACGAGGGCAAGCCCCTTCGCCACAAGAGGTAATTTCCTACAGGGTTTTCGGAAGTCCAAAATCAAAGGTGCGTCCGACTGGGGCCGTCGTCTTCGACGGCTTCCATGTGGATTCGGTTGTGGGAAAAGACAAAGCTCCGATTGATCGGCAAAGCTGTTTGGTTATGTACGAACACAGTATGTGTGGCGAGAGAGCTTGCTCCGGGCGGCGTTCCGACAAGCTCCCTCGCCACAGGTTACTGCTGGCTCGCTCTATCTCTTAACTGAACAGCGTTACGAATCACCGGGGCTTTGTCGTTCAAGCCGTGCAGTTTCCAGAGAGTGATCTCGGTGCATCCAGCGACCTTTCAGGCCTGCGATGAATGCGGGTTTTGCGCCACATGCTTGGGGCCGGCCACTGCCCACGCAATCAGCCCGAACAGCGGCACAAACACAATTACCACCATCCACACCAGTCTGTTGCTGGATTTGCCCTCGGCTTTTCGCACCCGGTTGATCGCCCACAGCTCGATCAGCAGCAGAACGGCGGCGAGTACGATCCAGATTGTTTCGATTTGCATGGCTCACCTCCTGATAGTCAATTCGTTAGGCGAGCGAGCGGGCGAGGGGTTCATTTTATTGCGGTGCAAAGTTCCACCAGCGTTCCGTCCGGGCAGCGCACGTAGGAGACGGTCTGGCCCCAGGGTTTGATCAGCGGGGCGGCCACCTCGCTGGCCCCTGCGTTCAGGGCTTTGGCGTGGGCGGCGGGGACGTCGTCGGTGACGAGGCCGACTTCCATGCCCAGCGGTTTCACGCTGGTGTGGGCGCTGATGTGGCCGCCGTTGAAGTTCATGGCGGCCAGTTCGTCGGCGGCGAAAGCCAGGGCGGTTTCACCGGTTTCGAGTTCGCCGTAGGTGTTGGATTCGTGGAGGAATCGCGTGGTGAGGCCGAACGCGGTTTCGAAGAATTGCAATGAGGCGGGGACGTTGGCGACGTAGACGATCAGGTAGCCGAATTTCATGGGTGAACATTCCTTGTTTTGATAGGGCGGGGCTAATGTAGCAGAGTCGCAGCGCTTGCTCGCAATGGACTGGACAGTCGACATGGAGGTTGAATGTCAGGTCCTCATCGCGGGCAAGCCCGCTCCCACGGGGTTTTGTGATGCTTGTGATTCAACTGATCGACAGCAGCATCCTTTGCAGCATTTCATCGCAGCCGTTCAATTGCTCCAGGCTGACGAATTCGTCCGGTTTATGCCCCTGATCCATGCTGCCCGGCCCGCAGACCACGGTGGGTATTCCTGCGGCGTCAAATAGCCCGCCCTCGGTGCCGAAGGCTACGGTGCCGAACACTCGGGAACCGGAAAACCCGGCGATCAGCTCGGCGGCTTCGCTGTGGGCTTCGGTTGCCAGGCCGGGATACGCCGATAACTCGCTGAAGCGAATCTCGCTCTGTTCGCTCACGGCGCGCATGCGCGGCAATACCTGTTGCTCGGCGTAGGTCTTCAGTGCCTGCGCCACCTCGCTCGGATCGTGTGAGGGCAGGGCGCGGATTTCAAAATCGAAGCGGCAATCGGCGGGGACGATGTTCAAGGCCTTGCCGCCGGCAATGACGCCGGTTTGAACGGTACTGAACGGTGGGTCGAAGCGCGCGTCGTGATGCTCGGGGGCTTTGAGCCGGTGGCCGATGCGTCCCAGTTCACCGATCAGTTCGGCGGCGTATTCGATGGCATTGACCCCCTGCGGCGCATAGGCGGAATGGCAGGCCTGGCCGTGAATGTCGCAACGCATCGCCAGTTTGCCCTTGTGGCCAAGCACCGGTTTGAGTTCGGTGGGCTCGCCAATGATGCAGAGCATCGGTTTGATGGGGCGCTGTTCCAGGGCTTTGAGCAAGGACCGCACGCCGAGGCAGCCGACTTCTTCATCGTATGACAGGGCGATGTGCACCGGCCGCCGCAGGTTGGCCGTTACCAGCGCCGGAACCAGGGCCAGCACGCAGGCGATGTAGCCTTTCATGTCCGCCGTGCCGCGACCGTAGAGCTTGCCGTCGCGCTCGCTGAGTTCGAACGGCGCGACGGTCCACGGCTGGCCGTCCACGGGCACCACGTCGGTATGCCCCGACAGCACGATGCCCGGACGATCCGCCGGGCCGAGGGTCGCGAACAGATTGGCCTTGCTGCGCTGCTCGTTGTAGATCAGTTCGCAAGGCACATCGAAGCGCGCGAGGTAATCGCGGACAAACTCGATCAGCTGCAGGTTGGATTCGCGACTGGTGGTGTCGAAAGCCACCAGGGTTTTCAGCAAATCGCGGCTGCTGTTCATCGGTCGTCTCCGGCGACGCCGTAGCCGGGGGATTTGTCGGGAGCGAGGGCGCGGTCGATGTAGTCCTGAACCTGCGGGCGATAGGCGTCCCAGAGCTTTTCCAACTGACCGATCGGGTTTTCGTCGGCCCAATCGACCCGCAGGTTGATGATCGGCCAGGTCAGTTCACCCACCACGACCATCGCCGCCGAATGCACCGGCCCGGCTTCGCCGCCCGCGGCAATGGCCGCTTTCATCGCGGCGAGCAGGCGGTCGGCGAGTTGACCTTCGCCGTGCTCGAACGCCTGGACCATGGCCTCGATCACCGAACGATCGGCCAGCATGTTGCCCGCCGCCACGCATTGTTCGCCTGACACGGCATTGTGGTTGCCCAGGGTTTGCGCGCCACTGAAGTGCGCGGTGCGGCCGAGGTGGTCGATGGCGGTGACCTGCCGATACTGGCTGTAACCGTTGCGGGTTAGCACCTTGTCCAGCGCCTCGGCCGGCGCGAGGCCTTGCTCCATGAGGGCCAGGACTTCCGGGCCGAGGGACGGCAGGGTGATGTTTTGCGTGGACACCGCGCCGACACCGGGCAACAGCCAGGGGCAGCGGGCGCCGACGGCGATGCTCGAAGAACTGATCGCGATGCCGAATTGACCGGTTTCGGGGCAGCGTGCGGCGATGGAAAAGGTCATAGGTGTGCTCCTTGGTGAGGTGTCTGGGCGGGCCTCATCGCGGGCAAGCCCGCTCCCACAGATGATGTGTGGATGCGACGATCCCTGTGGGAGCTGGCTTGCCAGCGATGGCAGCCACTCGGTCTATTCGGGAATCACCGCAATCACATCAATCTCCATCAGCCACTGTGGCTGCCCCAGGGCCGACACCACCAGCCCGGTGGAAATCGGGAACACGCCTTTGAGCCATTTGCCCACTTCCTGGTAGACCGGTTCGCGGTAGCGTGGGTCGATCAGGTAGGTGGTGGTTTTCACGATGTGGCTCAGGTCGCTGCCGGCCTCTTCCAGCAACTGTTTGACGTTGCGCATGGCTTGCTCGGCTTGCGCACGCGGGTCACCCAGGCCCACCAGGTTGCCTTCGAAGTCAGTACCGACCTGGCCGCGCACATAGACGGTGTTGCCGGCCCGGACCGCTTGGCACAGGTCGTTGTCCAGGCTCTGGTTCGGGTAGGTTTGTTTGGTGTTGAACATGCGAATGCGGGTATGGGTTGGCGTGGACATTTGATGCTCCTGACAGAAAAAGGCTTAGGCACTGACCGTGGTTTCAAGGGCAACCGGGGCCGCTTCGGCCTGCCGTTGCGCCGCATCGTGGTAGTCGAGGTAGGAACGCTGGATGGCGATCTGGTCAGCCACGTATTTGGCGTCGTGCCAGACGCCCCAGATAAACGACGAACCCCGTCGCGACTGCCACGGCAGACCGAGGAAATACACCCCGGGCTCGCTCGATACGCCGCGCTGGTGCTGCGGCTTGCCGTTGGCGTCGAAGGCGTTGACCTTCAGCCAGCTGTAATCGGTGGCAAAACCGGTGGCCCAGATGATCGAGGTCACGCCGGCCTTGGCCAGGTCCAGCTGCAGGATCGGATGGGTCACGCACTCGGGATCGGGGAAAGTTATCCGCGCTTCCGGTTCTTGCGGCAGGTCCAGGCCGTTGCGCTCGATGTAGGCATCGGCGGCATCGAGCAGCGCCAGATAGTTCTCATCGCCCCGGGCCAGGTTCTCGGCCAGGTTCGGCTGGAAAGTCGCCACACTGCCATCGAACGACTGGGTCAGGCCGACCAGGGTCATGCCGCGATGGGCAAGCCCGCGAAAGTCCACGGTCCGCCCGCCATGGGCACCACTGACGGCAATGGTCACGTGTTCCCGACCGGGCTTCATCGCCGCTTGATCCCATTCGCCCAGCACCCCCAGCCACCAGCAGAAATCACGGTTGCGGTAGGCGCGGGGAGGGCGATCGTGGGCGCCTACCGAGAGGTAGACCTGCTTGCCCGCACGCTGCAACTCGTCGGCAATCTGCACTCCCGACGAGCCGGCGCCGACGACCAGAACGGCGCCTTCAGGCAATTGCCCAGGGTTGCGGTAATCAGCCGAGTGGATCTGTAGCAATGGCTGATCTTTCGGCGCGATCGGCGGGATGACCGGGTTTTGGAAAGGACCGGTGGCGGCGACCACGCGGGCGGCTTCGATCACGCCTTCGGAGGTTTCGATGGTGAACCCGGGGCGACCGACATTGCGCTCGACCTTCAACACATCGACGCCGGTGCGGATCGGGGCGTTGAATTTTTTCGCGTAGGCTTCGAAGTAATCGGCCACCCGCTCTTTTGGGGCAAAGCTGTCAGGGCTCAGGTCGTCGAACGCCAGGCCGGGAAAGCGGTCGTGCCAGGCCGGGCCATTGGCCACCAGCGAATCCCAGCGGCCGGTGCGCCAGCGTTCGGCGATACGGTTACGCTCCAGCACCAGATGCGGCACGCCCAGTTTGCTCAGGTGCTCGCTCATGGCCACACCCGCCTGACCGGCGCCCACAATCAGCGTATCTGTTTTTATTTTTACAGTGGTCATCTCAATACCCTTTGAAGTTGGATTCAAACCGCGTGTGGCCTGCCATCTCTTGGGGTCAAGACTAGGGATCACCCTGATATCGGTAAAATATTATTAAGCTGGCATTTGAGTATAAATAACTGATGCAGAGCCTTTGCCCCCCTGGCTTGGGGGCCCGGCGGAGAATTGAAAGGCGTCGACAACACAGCAGGCAGGTTGCGTTCTCGATATCAGCCGCTTAAACGATCTTCACCGAGCATTTCCTGAGTTTACCGGTACCGGGCTCAAGCCTCTGCGCAGGCACTTGGCCAAACCTCTTGAACACAGGCGAACTGCTGATCTCTGAGGCAATACAGGCGGAAGATTTCAGGATCGACCCCCTCGGAAATCCGGGACTGAGCGCGTTCACAGAAAAATATTTATTTTCCCTGACGCAAATCGATAGCTTGCCCTGTGAAGAAAGCCCGCAGTCCTGCGGGTTTTTTTCGTCTCAACGTTGCTCGTTGCCCCAGGGCGCTTCAGTTTTAGGGCCAGGACTCAACGTGAGTAAACCTTTCAGCCAATGGTCGGGGTTGGCCAAGCCACGTTTGGCAGTGTTTCGTATTCGGGCTTTGCGAACAGATAGCCTTGATAGAAGTTAATGCCCAGGGTCAGTAACTGCTGTAGTTCGGCATTGGTCTCTACGCCCTCTGCAATCACTTCAATGTTGAGCGCTTTGCATACACCGAGGATGCCTTGGACGATTGCCTGTCGCACCGGGTCAGTGCAGATGCTACGTACCAGGGCCATGTCCAGTTTGATGATGTCGGGTTGAAACTCTGCCAGCAAATTGAGCCCTGAGTACCCGGCACCGAAATCATCTATCGCCGTCTTGAAGCCTTTAAGACGATATTCTCGAATGATGCTTTTCAGATGTTCCTTGTCCACCAGTTCTTCGTTTTCGGTGATCTCGAAAATCAGTCTTTCTGTGGGAAAACCAAATCTGCGTGCAGCTTCAAGCGTCGCACGAATGCATGTGGCTGCTTGATACACCGCGTTGGGCAAGAAGTTGATGCTGACAAAACAGGGGATTTTCAGGCGTGAAGCAAGCTCGACAGCCTTGACGCGACATGCTTGGTCAAAGGCATAACGGTTCTGTTCGTTCACCTTTCCAAGAATGGCGGCGGCACCACTGCCATCGCAACCACGTACCAAAGCCTCGTAGGCAAAAATACTGTTGTCGCGCAGGTCTACGATTGGCTGGAACGCCATACTGAACTCAAAATCCAGTGCATCGCCTTCTCTACAGGCACTGCAAGGAGGGACTATGGGTGATTTCGTGTTCATTCGAGACCTTATTTTAATAATGATTAGTGTGTCGACCGAGCCAGGGTTTTGTACATGCCGCAAGGCTGACTCATCGTGCCAAAGTCGACGAGAAATTGCTGATTGCCTGTACGACTTGGCGAGCACTGTCCTGAATATCCAGTATCACTTGACCAGCCTCACCGGCTAATTTGACTCCTTGTTCCGCCTTGTCTTTACTCGCCTCCATCCTGGCCACCGCGCCCTTGGCCAATTCACGATTGTGCTGCACCACCTCGACAATCTTGAGGGTGGCCTGGCTTGTGCGCGAAGCCAGATTGCGCACTTCGTCAGCGACCACCGCAAAACCTCGACCCTGCTCTCCGGCACGAGCCGCTTCGATGGCGGCGTTTAGCGCTAGAAGATTTGTTTGTTCGGCGATACCACGGATGGTCTGCACGATGCTGCTGATGACTTCCGACTGTTGACTGACATCATTGATACCTTCGGCTGCGTGATTCAATTCGCCCGCCAGGCTTTGCATGACATCCACCGTCTCCTGCACCACTCGGGCACCTTCGTGTGCTGTATCGTCGGTTTTCAATGAAGTCTCATAGGCCATGCGTGCTGCTCGTGACTCAGCTTCCTGCTGGAGAACCTGAGCCGTGATATCGCTCGCAAACTTGACGACTTTATACAGGCTGCCGTTGGCGTCGAACACGGGGTTGTAAGTCGCACGTAACCAGACGGTGTGTCCCCGGTTGTCGAGGCGCTTGAAGTTGCCGGAGAAAAACTCGCCTTGATTCAGGCGCTCCCAGAACTGGCGATACTCATTGGATTCACTTTCGCTACGCTCACAGAACAGACGATGGTGCTTGCCAACAATCTCATCGAGACGGTAACCCATCACGGCAAGGAAGTTTTCGTTGGCGCTGATGACTTCTCCCAGCCGGTTGAACTCAATGGTTGCCATGGAACGGTTAATCGCCTTGATTTGGCTCTCCTGCTCTTGTTCCTTCTGCACCCGGGCAGTGACATCAGACGCAATCTTGACGACCTTGATCACCTGTCCAGAGGCGTCGCGAACAGGGTTATAACTGGCCTCCAGCCAGATCTCACGCCCCTGTTTGTCCAGGCGCAGGAAGCGGTCGTTTATGAACTCACCCTTACTCAGGCGTGACCAGAAATCTTGATAAGCGACGCTGTTGGCGCATTGTGGTGTACAGAACAAGCGGTGATGCCTGGAGTGAATTTCCTCAAGGCGATAGCCCATTATTCTCAGGAAATTGTTGTTCGCGCCGAGGACCGTGCCATCAGGCTGGAACTCAATCAGCGCCATGGAGCCACCTAATGCGGCGAGGGTGGCTTCGCAGTCAGCCAAGCGCTGCTGGCTGAGGGCCAGCTTTTTCTTGATTTGCGAGTTGAACATACGTACCTCAGTGGATATGGACTGCTTGGCACTTTCATCAAGCTAACGCAAAAGTTATACATTGCTGTAGTAATTGTACAAGAAAATTCGAGATTGAACACGAAGGATGGATGTTGATCGCGGGTCATGCATTAATCGGGTAGGGGGATCGAGCGTTGGCAATTGAGGGTTGGTTTGCGCAGCTGGGGCATAATCGACAGCGCACTCGATGCCTGAGCATTCTTGTGCGTAGGACGTTTTCTTGTATAGGTTTGTATCAAGCGGGCCCGGGAGCAGGCTGAGGATGGACGCTGTTCTTTCTGTGAGAGTGCCGCCCCTTCGAGTCGGGGCGGCTGTCTAATCATTGGGTATCGCTTGACGATCAATTTCCTCGGTAGGTGGAGAAGCCATAAGGGCTGAGAAGCAACGGGATGTGGTAGTGAGGAACGGTACCGTCCACTTCAAAAATGACGGGTACCTCCGGAAAGAAGCTGGACGTTTTGTGCGCTTTGAACCACTCACCGGTCTTGAAGGTGACACGGTAGGTACCTTTTTCCAGACCCCGACCTTCCGGATACAGCCCGGTGATACGACCTTGCTCGTTGGTTGCCGCGCTGTTGAGCATGTCCCAGTTTTTTCCATCCTGTTTTTCCAGCGTGACATTCACGCCAGGGGAGGGCAGGCCATCCTGCAAGTTGAGTACATGCACGCTCAATGGATTTGCCGCTGCTGATGCAAGGGCTGAAAGGGCACTCAATACAGCGCCAGCGAAGAAGCTTTTCAATACAGTCATGGGGATGTCCTTAGTTTTTAACGGCGGGTAAAACTTTGTTAATAGCAACCTCTGCACAACCTTCATCGTTTGCAGCCCCGCCCGCACCGGCCACGCCGATGGCGCCGATGACCTGACCCTCAAATTTCAATGGCACGCCTCCACCGAGCAGTAACAACTCATCAAGGGTGTTGAGGTTTTCAGCATCCGGATTCGCGCGAGCGCGTTCAGCCAGCAACCGCGTCGAAGTCTTGGTCGACAGGGCGGTATAGGCTTTGCGTTGCGCGGCTAACGTGTTGTGCGGGCCGACATTGTCATCGCGTTGCACGGCAACCAGATTGCCGCCACGGTCGACCACTGCGGCAACGGCTGTGCGGCCATCGGCGTGACAGGCCGTCAGCGCGGCATTTAGCAAATCGTTGGCCATTGCCAGTGACACGTCCTTGCGCTGCACAACTTGATCCGGGGCTGCAACGGCGAATGCAGAGCTCATGGCGAGTGTGATGAGCAATGAAGTCGATAGGCTTGTACGCATGCTGTTTCCTTGGGTTGAGTCTGTCTGAGTCATTGCCAGACATCATGACCAGCGCACCCCGTCAGAATGATTGCCTGCGCATTACCAAGATGTAATGTGAGAAATCAGCGAAGCGGGCTAGCCTGTGCTCCAGTCCTGGAGGAAAAAATGCGTATCCTGGTGGTTGAAGATGAAACGAAAATGGCGGATTACCTGCGCAAAGCCCTGACTGAATCGGGCTATGTGGTAGAGATCGCCCTTGACGGGCTGGATGGCCAGCATTTGGCACAGGAGAGTGAGTTCGATCTGATCATTCTGGATGTCATGCTGCCGGGGTTGGATGGCTGGCAATTGCTGCAAATCATCCGGCGTAAGTGGCAGACCCCGGTACTGTTTCTCACCGCACGTGATTCGGTGGATGATCGGGTCAAAGGGCTGGAGTTGGGGGCCGATGATTATCTGGTCAAACCCTTTTCCTATGCCGAGCTGTTGGCACGCGTACGCACTTTGCTACGCCGTGGCCCGCCTCGCGAGGTTGAGCATTTTGTGGCTGGCGACCTGAGCCTGGACTTGTTGCGACGCAAGGTCACGCGCAATGGAGAACGCCTCACCCTGACCAACAAGGAGTTCGCCCTGCTGCATCTGCTGCTCAGTCGTGAAGGGGAGGTGTTATCGCGTTCGCTGATTGCCTCACAGATCTGGCAGATGAACTTCGACAGTGACACCAATGTGGTTGATGTCGCCATCCGTCGGCTGCGGGCCAAGGTTGACGATCCTTACGCGGTGAAGTTGATACACACGGTGCGCGGCATCGGTTACATGCTTGAGGTGCAATCCTGAAACTGTTTCCGCGCACCCTGAGCCTGCGCCTGGCGATCATGTTCGCCCTGGTCAGCACGCTGTTACTGGGCTCCATTGGTTTTTATCTTTATCAATCGTTGCAGCGAGAGATTGCCTGGCGCGATGATCAGGCCCTGCTGGGGCGCCTGGAGCGAATGCAAGCCTTGATCAGCGATAGCGACAGCATCGAGCAACTGCGAGGTCGGCCCAAGCTCTACGAAAACATGTTGGGCAATCGCGACAGTCTGCTATGGATCGTCGATGACACTGGCAAGGTGTTAATCGAAATCAATCCAGTGCGAATGACGTTGCCGAAGTTACCCGCTGCACCCCACGCTCGCCTCGTTGACGATCACTCCTCCGAGCCAGTGCGACTTGCCTGGCAGGATGTCATACAGGGTGATCGCGGTTTGACCCTGATTGCTGGCAAGTTGCTGGGGGAGCGCGACCAGATGCTGGGGGCTTACCGGCTCAAGCTCTGGCTGGCCATGTCAGTCGGTGCGCTTCTGGCTTTTGCACTCGGCTGGTGGGTCAGTCAACGAGGCTTGCACCCTGTGCGCCTGCTGGCCAAGCGCGCAGCCGGAATCGATGTGCAGCATCTGCATCTGCGGCTGGATCAGTTCAACGAACTGAATGAGCTCAAGCTGCTCTGTAGCGCCCTCAACCAGATGCTTGCACGCCTTGAGGACGGATTCGCCCAGCTTTCACGCTTCTCGGAAGATCTCGCCCATGAGATGCGAACCCCGCTTGGCAACCTGATGGGACATACCCAGCAAGCCCTGAGGCGCAGTCGCTCTATTGAGGACTATCAGAACCTGCTGGTTTCCAATCAGGAAGAGTATGAAAGGCTGGCCCGAATGATCGACAGCATGCTGTTTCTCGCTCGCACCGAGCAGCCAAACGCTTGCGTAAAATTCGAGCAAATCAACCTGCACGATCTGATCGAGCAGCTATGTGAGTATTTCGAAGGCGTGGCGCAGGAGCGAGATGTGCAACTGATCAACCAGACTCAGGATCAGTTGCGGGGTGATCCAGGCTTGATCCGTCGAGCATTGGCTAACTTGCTGGCCAATGCGCTGCGCTACGCAACGCCCGCCTCGGCAGTGACGGTCAGCAGCGAGGTTTCGCAGGACACGCTCGAAATCACAGTGCACAACCACGGCGAGCCGATTGCAGCAGAGCATCTGCCGCGATTGTTTGAGCGCTTTTACCGGTGTGACCCCTCACGCAATCAACCCGACGATTCCGGGGGGCTGGGATTGGCCATTGTTCGCTCAATCATGCAACTGCATGGCGGTCGCGTATCCGTTGATAGCACTGAAGCAGGTACGAGCTTTCACTTGGAGTTTCCCCTTGGAAACGCTTGAATATGAGTAGCGAAAGTCCAACCACGAAAGCCGAGCGTCTTCGCATTCCGGGGACGATCTGGGCGTTGGGCTTTGTCAGCCTGTTCATGGATCTGTCTTCTGAGCTGGTACACAGCTTGCTACCTGTATTTTTGGTGACGACATTGGGTGCGAGTGCATTGACCGTCGGGGTCATCGAGGGGATTGCCGAGTCGACCGCAATGCTCGTCAAAATATTCTCGGGTGCTATCAGCGACTTTATAGGGCGGCGCAAAGGATTGCTGTTACTCCAGAAACAATAATTGTTCAGGCAGGGTGCCGAAGAATGGCGATCGGATTGAGCAACTCACCGGTTGCACAGAGCGCTTTGGCCACGGGTGGTTTTGGTATGGCGAGCTAACAGGACTTTGCCATCCCAATCCCCGTCTGCCGTACCTGGAGGGCGAGGCACAAGTCGTGCATCGCCAAAAGCAACAGCCAGCGTGCTTCGTGGCGCATTCACATCAGGCTGTGTAGACGTCAAGGTAATGAGGGACATGGGGTGATAAATGCGTTCCTCGACAACCGAGCCCATCCACAGCGATGAAGTCCGTTCGTTTGTAAGCTCCAATTCGACGACCCATACGCGAAGTACGAGACGCGAACGGCTCAAAGCTTCATCACTATTCGCTCGAACGAGGGTGAGACAAGGGAGGCGACCGCCAGCGAAAAATGGAATGACCGGGAGAGCTGCCGGGCCAGTCTGGAAGTTAAACCAATTCAGTGCGTTCATTGGTGTCCAGTCTGCCGAGTCGTTCCAACCTTGTTTTTGCAGGATATCTTGCAAGTCGTTCAGATCACCGGCCCACTGGAACGACATGGGCTCATTTGTGTCGCCCGTGAGGTCAATACGTCGTACCGGCACTTGCTGCCAGCCCGACGCCCACCAATCGGTGGCGGTCATGCCTGGAGTCGTTGCTTTCACAGCATAGCGGTCGATATCGGTGGCATGGCTGCGATAGATATTGAGTCCCCCCACAAGTATCAGTGCTGAACATCCGGCGGCGAGTAGGCCCTTTGGTCCAACGTGTCCAGCCTGGCGTCGTAGGTAGGACAGTCCGAGCAGCGCCAGCCAGGCCGACCCGAATGCCAATCCCCCGATAACGTCGGAAAACCAATGCGCACCGAGGTAGAGGCGCGAGGAGGCGATCAGAAATATCAGGATTGCTGCGCCGAGAGCGACCACGAGGCGCCAGGCCGGGTGCAAATCACGCGCGATGAGAAAGGCGAGGAAACCGTAGAGCACGACGTTGACCGTGCTATGGCCGCTAGGGAAGGAAAATGCACTCCAGCCGGAGTAGAGAAGCTCGCCGGGGCGAACTCGATGCAGCGCCACTTTGATGACCGAGTTGAGTGCTGAAGCGCCGGCAATCGCAATCAGCCAATAGGCCGCTGTACGCCAGGCGCGTTTCCAGATGAGCCATGACAAGACAGCCAGCGTTACCGCAGCCACGACTGTAGTGTCGCCGAGCTCTGTAATGGCGATCATCACCGCATCGCCTGGCACTGTTCGAAGATCCTGGAGCACGTGGTATATCGCACTGTCGACGAGCAGCAACGGTTCGCCGGTGATGACATCTTCAAGGATGCCAAAGAAGAGCCAGGCTGCACCGACGAGAAGCACGGCTGACACTGCGAGAGTTCGTGCTTCGGGCCGCGAAGGATCGAGTAAATGGCTGAGACGGCGGCTCAACCAGGTGTCGTGAGCCCCGACCCGGCACTGCAGGCGGCCCAATGCGTCGATGACGTCGGGGATGCCGCGACGCAACGTCCAGCGCACGATGTACAGGAGTGCCCAGCCCACAGCGAGTAGCACGACCAGCAGGATCGCCAGCGGCTTGGCAGCCGCTCCAAGAATGCTGAATGTTGCGCCAACGAGTACACCGGACAGGATATGCGACGAAGCCCAAGCGAGCGCCGAGACAATATTGACGGCATAGAATCGACTGGCCGTCATCCCCAACATGCCGGCGAGGAGGGGGATGACGGCGCGGACACCCGGTACGAAGCGCGCGAAAAACACACTCTTGGCGCCGTGACGCTCAAAGAAGGCCTCGCTTCTCTGAATCAGTTCAGGGTGGCGGCTCAGAGGCCAGAAACCAAGAATTTCGCGGTTGTATCGATGCCCGAGCCAGAACGAAAGACCATCACCCGCGATGGCACCTGCCGTGGCGGCGACCAACAACGGCCAGAGCAGTAATACGCCGCTCGGTACCAAGGCACTGAGCGTGAGAATCACGGCAGTGCCGGGAATGACAGCGCCGATAATCGGGATCGACTCGGAAAGCGCCAGAAGAAACACCGCCAGGTAGGCAACATGTGGATTTGCCGTGAGGAACTCGATGATTGATGAGACCATGTACGTCATCATTCGCGGGCAACCTATGCAATGTCGGCCCTAAGGCGATCAAGGCGCGTGTCTTCCCGTCAGGGCGACTTCCGCGTGTTTGAACTCAACACATCCTTGGGCTGGTTTCTCGTGGTATTTGACGTTGCCAAACAGTTGATAATGGTCGGGAAACACTCCTCCCGGCAACATACGCAGCACCGCCGAGATGAAAGTAAGGATCGATATATGCTTTTGAGCAAGCGCGAACAGGCACAACTTGAGCGTCGCCTGATTACCGCCCTTACCGAGGCCTGCGAGACGGCCAAAGCGGAGATTGTGGGTTTCTCCTGGTTGACCCACGAGGTGGATTACGCGCTGTTCCCATCCAGCCTGATAGTTGTTTGGGTTTTCGACACCCTCGCCAGCAGGAATCAAGCGCTTGCCTGTGGACAGGACAAACGTATGCTTGAGCTGACCACTCAGGCGCTACTCGCAGCGGGTATTCAAATCAGCCAAGTGATGGCTCACCTGCACTTCGACAGTGAAGAGCAATGTCGGCGGATGAACGCGGGTGACTGGCAGCAGCGCTTGGCGCGTAAACGCTTTATGAAGAGTTGAAGCATGGCCAAGGATATCGAAAACCCCTGTATTTCTGTTTGCCAACTGAACAGCGAGCTTTGCCTGAGCTGCGGTCGCACCAAGGAGGACATCAAAAAATGGAAGCGCATGAAGCGCCCGGAAAAGATGGCTGCTGTGCAGCGTGCGACGCTGCGTCTGAAAAGCCTGCAAAAAAAGAACGCTTGAATCTTTATACGCATCAATACCGAGCAACACCGATTGGGCTTGTTGTCGGAAAGTCAGCGTCCGGCGAAGACACCTGCCCTGATGCCACATTCAGGGCATTGGCGTGCTCTGCGGCATTAGCTCAACACTATTCCTGACGCTGAAACCGGGCAACGGGGAGCCCGGGCGGGTATCTTCAGGCTGCATCCGGGGCATTGTGGAGAGGCGCCCAACCACGGTTGGGCGCCATTTGACTCAGCCAGTGTGGTGGCTTTCGGCAAGGCCGTAGACGGATGTGTCGATGCCTTCGAAGCGCGCTTTTAACTGCAGTGCCAGATACAGCGAATAATGCCGTGACTGGTGCAGGTTGCCACCGTGGAACCAGAGGTTTTGCTGCTGTGTTGGCTTCCACATGTTGCGCAGTTCGCCCTCGTACGGGCCAGGATCATTCGTGGTTCCAGAACCCAGGCCCCAGCAGCGGCCGACCTTGTCAGCGACTTCCTGGGAAATCAGCTTCGCCGCCCAACCGTTCATTGAGCCATAGCCCGTGGCGTAGACGATCAGATCCGCCGGTAATCGGCTGCCATCGTTGAGTACGACGGCATCTGCTTCGATGCGTTCTACACCCAGGCCGGGCGCGCTCTTGAGCTTGATCGTGCCATTAGCGATCAGTTCGGAGGCGCCGACGTCGATGTAGTAACCAGAACCACGGCGTACGTACTTCATGAAAAGGCCAGACTCGTCGTCACCGAAATCGAGCATGAAGCCGGCCTTGGTCAAGCGCTCGTAGAACTCCTTGTCACGCTCCTTGATCGCGTCAAAGATGGGTCGATGAAAGTCTGGCATGACCTTGTAGGGGATCGAGGCGAACAGCATGTCGGCCTTGTCCGTGGTCAACCCCGTCTCCAGGGCGTCTTCAGAGTAGAGCCCGCCGAAGACGAGATCCATTAAGCTGTCGGAACGCACGATGTGGGTGCTGGAGCGTTGCACCATGGTCACCTCGGCACCGTTCTCCACCAGGTCGGCGCAGATATCGTGAGCCGAATTGTTCGCACCGATGACCACCGCACGCTTGCCGCTCCAGGCATCTCCGCCGGGATGGCGGCTGGAATGATGCTGTTGTCCATTGAACACCTCGGCACCCGGATAACGGGGAACATTGGGTACGCCAGACATGCCGGTGGCGAGGATCAACTGGGTAGGTTGTAACGTCACACGCTTGCCATCGCGCTGCACTTCAACCTTCCAGGCGCCACTTTGCTCGTCAAAACTGGCGCTCAGGCATTCCGTACGCGGCCAATAATTGAGCTCCATCACTTTGGTGTACATTTCCAGCCAGTCGCCAATCTGGTCTTTTGGGGTAAACACTGGCCAGTGATCGGGGAAGGGCAGGTAAGGCATGTGGTCGTACCAGACAGGGTCGTGCAGGCACAGCGACTTGTAGCGGCCACGCCACTGATCGCCAGGGCGCTCGGCCTTGTCGACGATGAGGGTGGGTACGCCCATTCGCTTGAGCCGCGCAGCGAGCCCCAGCCCACCCTGGCCGCCGCCCACGATCAGGCAGTAAGGTTGTGCGGTGAAGCCGAGCGAAGCTTCTTCATCACGACGGCGTTCCAGCCAGTTGCGTTTGTCGGCATGGGTGTGACCATGATTGGCACCCATTGGACGACGGCGGCCGCTGGGCTCTTCAAAGCCTTTGAGTTCACGCATGGCCGTCAGCAGCGTCCAGCACAGTCCCTCCTTTAGACGCACGTAGCCTTTACCTCGCGCCGTATCGGTTTCCAGGCTGATCCAGCCTTCGAGCACGCCGTTACTCAGCGTCGCCTCACCTTCCAGCTTCCATCGCTCAGGACGCGTCTGGTCGAGGCGTGTTTCGAGCATGTCCCGGATGGCAGGCTTGCCTTCCAGGGTCACCAGATTCCAGCTGAAAAGTAGCAGGTCACGCCAGTGACACTCTTCGCCAAACAGTTCCAGTGCGCCATCCAAATCACGTTGGGCGAGACGCTCGCCGAGGTGTTCGACCCAAGCCGCGAGCTGAGCAGTCGGCGTTTGCAGAGGTGTTTCGACAGCGATGTTCATGGGGTGTCTCCCGATCTTGTTGTTTTTGTACAACTTGCCCCACAGCAAGGCTCGGGCCACCTTCGTTAAAGCACCATTGCAGAGCCGCTGCAGCCATATTGCCCAGGCTTGGATCCGGAGATCTGTCACGATTCTGGAAAGGGTGGGTGACAGAGTGTCACTTGGTACAAAAAACGCTCGTTGCGGTCTTTTCATATAAGCTGCGAACAGACCCGTGTCCTGACCGTAACGGAGAACAAGAATAATGAAGCCGGCCTTGATCAACGCCCATGCACAACAAGTGCTGCAAGCCGTCCAGGGCGCTCACGCCACCCATGGCCCTCTTGCTGACCTGGCCATCACACGATCCTGGCGCCGGTGCCTGGATCAGTATCAGCTCGATCCTGCCAGCCGCCGCGCGACAAATGTCGTGGAGCACCCACGCTTGCAGGATCACCGCGCGCCACTGGAACACATCATCTGCGCGGCGCACTGGCAGATGAGCAACTTGCACCAACAACTCGGGCGTGACGGTCACGTGGTGCTACTCACCGATGCTCGCGGTGTGGCGATTGACAGTGTGTTCAACGAATCCGAACGGGCCGAGTTCCAGCGCTCCGGGCTGTGGCTCGGTTCGGTATGGAGCGAGGATTGCGAGGGTACCAACGGTGTCGGCACCTGCCTGGTCGAGCGTCAGGACGTCACCATCCGTCGTGATGAACATTTCCGTGGCAAGCACGTTGGTTTGACGTGTTCGGCCAGCCCGATATTTGATGCGAGCGGAGAGTTGCTTGCCGTGCTCAACCTCTCCTCTGTGGGGGAGGAACACAGTCTTCAGCAACACTTCAAGGCCATGGCGTTGACCAACCTGTCAGCCAAGTTGATCGAGAGCTGTTTTTTCCTGGGGCATGATCCGCAACGATATTTGCTGCGCTTCCACCCTGAGGCAGGCTTCGTCGGGTTACTGGGTGAAGGTCTGCTCAGTTTCGACGAGAGTGCCCGTATCTGTTCAGTCAACCATGCAGCGCTGGGTCTGCTGGGCCTGCGCCGTGACCAGGTGGTTGGGCAGTCTCTGACGATGCTGCTGGAAACACCGATCGATCAAGTGATGAGTCAGGCCAGCGCTCAGCCGAGTGTCTGTTGGCCAATGCGGCTGGTCGACGGGCGCCTGCTCTACGGACAGTTGCGAGAACCCTTGCGCCGAGTGCCTTTGGTCACGCCTGCAATCCCCCAAATCAACGATGTGCACGTGTGCCTGGAAGACCCGCGCCTGCAACGCGGCTTCACTCGCGCATTGCGTGTTTTGGAGCGTGACGTTCCGGTGTTTTTACAGGGCGAAACCGGTACCGGTAAAGAAGCTTTTGCTGCGGCGCTGCACCGCGCCAGCTCCAGGGCGAGCCAGCCGTTTGTGGCGATCAATTGCGCAGCCATTCCAGAAACGCTGATCGAGAGTGAGCTGTTCGGCTATCGCGGTGGCAGCTTCACCGGCGCACGCAAGGACGGGATGATCGGCAAGTTGGAGCAGGCCCATGGCGGCATTCTGTTTCTCGATGAGATCGCCGATATGCCACTGGCGTTACAGACTCGCTTGCTGCGTGTGCTGGAGGAGCGTCAGGTGGTGCCGCTGGGCAGCGCGACGGCACGTGCGCTCGACGTACGCCTTATCAGTGCCAGCCACCAGGATTTGAACGTCTGTGTGGCCGAGGGGCGTTTTCGCGAAGATCTGTTTTATCGCATTGCCGGGTTCGCTGTGCAGCTCCCGCCGTTGCGTGAGCGTTCAGACAAAGGCCGTTTGCTTGACCTGTTGCTGCGCGAGGAGGCAGCAGGGGCCAGAGTTCGGCTGGACGCGGGTGTCAGAGAGCGCTTGCTGACGCAGCCTTGGCCAGGCAATGTCCGGCAGCTGCGTACGTGTCTGCGCACACTGGTAGCGTTGGCATTGGAGGGGCGTGTCACTCTCGACGACTTGGCGGAGTTGCTGCCGGCAGCATCCGCGACAGCCGCGCTGGCCGACAATCCGCTGGGAGTATCCGAACGGCAGACGTTGCTAACGTTGATTGAGGCGGAACACTGGCATATCGCCCATGTTGCCGCCCGCCTGGGAATCAGCCGCAATACGCTCTATCGCAAACTGCGTCATCACGGTATTTCACGACCCGGTTGAATGCGGCGCGGAGCTTCGCTGTAGCAGGGGGGCGCGATTGTCAGCCTCAGTCGCCCACCGCCCACCACCATTCGTTCAGTCGATAGTTATCATCAAGGAATGCAAGTTTTGTTTTGCCGGAAAAAGAGGAGACTGACCAGACACCGAAGCGGTTTCTGAAGGAGCAAACGCGATGAGAACTTCCACCCTGCTGACGCTTGTCGCCTTTTTAAGCTGTGGTGTCGCAGCCATGACGCCAGCCTTCGGCGCTGATCAGGAGTCCTGCCACTTCTTGCCGATGGCTGATAGCGCTGCCGGCCTGACGCACGCGCAATCGGTGGCGGTGCTCTACAGCGAAAACACCGTCAATACCCAGCAATACCTTGAGAGCTACCACGCCGTGGCGGTCAATGGCGCGAAGAACCCGCAGATGAATCCGCAAATCGCCAAGGCGTTCGTCGACAGTTCCGATCCGGAACGTGCGCTCAACGGGTTGATGGGGTCGCTGCAGAAACAGTTCGCCTCGGTGACCGTCTACGACAACCTCGACGCCGCCGTACAGGCGCATCCCGATGTGGTGGTGATGCTCGACACCTTCAGCCGCCTGGTGTCCAAGCGCAACGACCAGGTCGAAGCGCGGTTTGTCGCCAAGTTCTACGATGCGAACCTGCAATACATCGGCCAGGCTGAAGGTTCACGCGCCAAGCAAATGCCCTCGGTGTGGGTGCATGGCAAAGCCGCTCCGCAGATCGCCGCGCAAATCAACGAGCAAACCGAATTGCAGGTGAATGCGCTGAAACAGTTCGATGCGTCGCTCAAGGCGCTGGTGATGACGGGCAACGTGGATCACGTTGCCAGCAACTGACGGCCGGTTGATCGGCCGTCAAGGCGTGCTCAGTTGCTGACGCGCAACCACAACGACACACACAAGCCGCTTCTGGCCCGCTCATCCATGAAACCCAATTTCACCCGCGCCCCGTTTCGGTCCATGATCGCCTTGACGATCGACAGCCCCAGCCCCGAGCCGGATTCATCGGTGCCCAGGCTGCGATAGAACGGATCGAACACCCGCTCCTGTTCCTCCACGACAATACCTGGCCCCGAGTCCCTGATCTGCAACAGGGCCTGGCCGCTCTCCCTCTTCAGCGTCAGATCGACGCGGCCGTGCGCCGGCGTGTAGCGGATAGCGTTGTCCACCAGGTTTTTCACCACGGCCGTCAGGTCGATTTCGTTGATGCACACCCGCGCGTCTTGTTCGATCTCGACTCCAATGTCGAGGTGCTTGCGTTCGGCCAGCGGCAATAGATCTTCCAGCACGCGGCGATAGACCTCATGCACGGAGGTCGTTGATGCCCCGCAGGTCGCAGTGGACTGTGCCTTGGCCAGCGTCAGCAACTGGTCAATCAATTGTCTGCCGCGCTCGATGCCCCGTCGCAAGGGCACCAGCCGCTCTCGCGCCGGCGCCGGCATGTCGACGGCGGCCAGTCGCTCGGCCTGCAGGGACAGGGCCGTCAGCGGCGAGCGCAGTTCGTGGGCGGCGTCGGCGACGAAGCGGCGCTGGCTCTCCATGGACTGCGCGACACGGTTGAGCAATCGATTGATCGCCACCACGAAGGGGCGGATTTCGAGGGGCAGGTGGTGTTCGTCGATCGGATGCAGTTCCTGCTCGTCGCGGCGGTCGATTTCGGACGAAAGCATGGCAATGGGGCGGAACAGTTTGCGCACCAGGTCGCTGACCACCAGCAGCAGGATGGGCAGCAGAACCAGGAACGGCAGGACACTGCGCCAGGCACTGGCGCGGGCGTCCTTGTCGCGGGCGCCGGTTTCCTGGGCGACGGCGATGCGCTCGCCCTGGGCAGTGGTCTTGACCAGGACACGAAAGGCTTCGCCGGCAATGGGCACGGTCGACAGGCCGTCGGGCAGGGTCGTGGGGAAGGGCAGCGGGGTGCCGGCATCATCGTCTCCCGAGGCTTTGCTGCCGTCGGCCAGGTACTGAAGAATGATGCGCGCCTCGTCGTCATCCGCCGCGCCATTTTCCGGGTACTGGAGTGTCATGTGCTGGCGGTCGAAGAGCTTGGCCATCTGGCGCAAGGTGTCGTCCTGCATGTCGTGGGCTTCATCGAAGGCCGAAACGTAGGCGAAGACCCCGGCCATGATGGCGACCGTCAGGATGGCCAGCGACAGGGCCACGCTCAGCCTGAGCTGGACCGACTCGCCTAAACGTTTTTTGAAACCATCCATCCCATACCCCTGACATTTTTGATGACGTGGCTTCCCAGCTTGCGGCGCAGCGCATGAATCAGGAACTCCACCGCATTGCTTTCCACTTCATTGCCCCAGCCGTAGAGACGGTCTTCGAGTTCGCTGCGCGACAGGATGGCTCCCGGACGGATCAACAGCGCCTGGAGCAAGGCGAACTCGCGACTGGAGAGCAGAACGCCGGGATTTTCCTCCGTGCTGGCTTCCTTGGAAATCAGGTCCAGGGCCACGACGCCGTTGTCGAGTCGCGACAGGGCGCTGCCACCGTGACGGCGCAGTACCGCACGCATGCGCGCCAGCAGTTCGGCCATCTCGAAGGGTTTGAGCAGGTAATCGTCGGCGCCGCCATCGAGCCCGCGCAAGCGATCATCGAGGTTGTCGCGGGCGGTGATGATGAGCAGCGGCACGGGGTTGTTCTGGCCACGAATACTGTCGAGTACATCGAGCCCGTCCTTGCCGGGCAGACCGAGGTCCAGCAACACCAGATCGTAGTGCTGGGTCTGCAACGCAGCCAGGGCCAGCAGGCCGTTCTTGACCCAGTCGGCGGCGTAACTGGCATCCGTGAGGGCGCTCTGGATCACGTCGCCGATCATCGGGTCGTCTTCGACCAGCAGTATCCGCATGTTCGGCTCCGGTAAGAAAAGACGCGACGGTGATGGCCGTCGCGCCTGTATTGAAGCACCTGTGTCCGGGTTTGTCCGCTGTCGCCTCACGGAGGTAGCGGCCATCGGTCAGGGGGTGGCTTTCATGGCGTCGAAGGCCTTGAGCAGGTCATCCATGGCGATTTTGCAGTCGCTCTGGACCGGGCTGCTCTTGCGCAGCGCAGACAGTGCGCGGTCGATGGCCTTGTCCACCACATGCCAGTCGCTGGCGGCACGGGGCTTGATGCCGGCTTCGGCTTCATCCCAGGAGGTTTCCAGGTCCTTGATCCGGGCTTTCGCCGCAGGCAGGTCATTTTTGTCGACCCGCCCGGCGACGTCGGCGGCAATGCTGCGGAACGCTGACAAGTCGCCCAGTTTGGAGCCCGCGACGGCCTGGTTGCTGACCGCGCCCGAAGCGGCACCGGCATTGGGTTTGTCCGCCGGTTTCGAGCAGCCGGTCGCGATGCCGAGCAGGGCGATGGCGCCAACAATGGCAAGGTGGCGAATGGCGTTTTGAACGTAGCGCATGAAGTGTCCCTGAATGGCTGTTGAAGGATTACGCAGTGGTGTGTTTGCGGCTGCCGACGCTTATTTGCGCGACGGCCACCAGAATGACGATGACGCACAGGAACAGCGCGCTGGTCCAGCTCGCGCCCATGCCCAGGCCACCGTAGGTTTTGGCTTGCGTCAGCAGGTCGCCGAGCGAGGCGCCGAAGGGGCGGGTCAGGATGTAGGCGATCCAGAAGGTCAGCACGACGTTGCCGCCCAGGCGCCAGGCGACGAGGGTGGCGCCAATCAATACGCCGAATATCACCGCGCCGAGGGTGAAGCCCAGGCCCAGCGCTTCTGTGGCCAGGTCGCCCGCAGCGGTGCCCAGGGCAAAGGTGCAGAGCACGGTCGCCCAATAGAACAGCTCGCGCCGTGGGGTGACGATTTCGCGGATGGAGAGGTTGTGTTCGGTCCGGTACCAGACCAGGAAATTGACCGCCAGCAGAATGGAAAAGACCGCGGTACTGGTGTACAGGCTGACGTCCAGCATGTCGGTGAGGATGTCGGTGATCTGCGTGCCGACGATGCTCACCAGCACAACGGTGAGCCAATAGATCCAGGGGGTGTAGGCCTTGGTGCGCAGTTGGCCGGTCAGCGCGATGGCCAGCAGGGCCGCCATGCCGATACTGGTCCAGCCCGCGCCGAGGCCTGCGTTGACGGCCAGAAAGTCGGCGCCGGTTTCACCGACCGTGGTGGACATGATCTTGATGACCCAAAATGACAGCGTCACTTCGGGCACCTTGTTGAGCCAGCCGGCGGGTGTCGGGTTCATGTCGATCGATTCTCCTGGGCAGCGCTGTTAGTGGCGCAGGAGAAAGACTACCGACTGAAACTTAGCTGGGACTGAGCAAGGCAGGATCGAGCAATGCCGGGCACTTTGAATCAGGCGTGGCCCAGCGCGATGGCAAACGAGACCACGATCATGCAGGCGAAGGCGAAATTGAGATTCATGAGATGTCCATCCGGTGCTTTTTGTGATGGCGCTCATCTTGAACAGGTCACGCGCAAATAAAAAATTCGCCTTCGTGATTTGAAAGATCGAAACAATTGATATCCGGCCTCGTCCTGTTTGTGTTTATGGCACGGTTTGACTAATCTCGCAAAAACACGCATCTAAACGCATAAACAGGCAAAGACATGCATGATCAACATTCTGCGGCCGAACTCCCTCATCTGCGTCGGCAGAAAATCCTCCTGATCCTCGAGCGCGACGGCAAGGTCATGGCCTCCGGGTTGAGCCAGCATTTCGCCGTGTCCGAAGACACCATCCGCCGCGATCTTGCCGAGCTGGACAGCGCCGGCCTGGTTCAGCGGGTGCACGGCGGGGCGCTGCCGCGACCCAAGGACACTGGCAAGGATTACTTCACCCGCATCAGCGAAACCGACGAGGTGAAAACCCGACTGGCGCAGCTCGCCGCTGAAAGGGTGGAGGACGGCCAGATCGTGATGTTCGATTCGGGCACGACCACACTGCAGATCGCGCGTTCGCTGCCCTCGGACATTTCCATCACCGCCATCACGACTTCGCCGATAACTGCCATCACCCTGGCTGAATACAAAGGCATCAAGGTCATTCTCGCGGGCGGGCAACTCAACCTGGCGACGATGTCGGTCAGCGGTCACGAGACCCTTCGCTTGCTGCAGGGAATCAAGGCTGACCTGCTGTTCACCGGGGTTTGCGCGATTCATCCCGAGGTGGGCATCAGCTCGCTGCATTTCGATGAGGTGCCGGTGAAACAGGCACTGATCGACAGTGCCTCGCGGGTGATCGCCGTCACCACGGCGGACAAACTGGGCGCGGTCGAACCGTTCGTGGTGGCGCCCTGTTCGCGCCTGCATACGCTGATCACCGAGCGTCATGTGGCGACGGGCAACATCGATGATTACCGCAAGCTGGGCATCGAGGTGGTTCAGGTGGAGGCTTGAGCAAACTATGGGAGCAAGCTGGCTCCCACAGCTCATTCAGGTGTATTCCGTGGCTGCCTCAGCGCAGGCGTTCAAGCATTTGGTAGTACCACATGCCGGCGGCGAGCATCGGGTTGCCGAGCAGGTCGCCCATGGGGACGCGGATGTGCTGGCAGGCGGCGAAGGTGTCGAAGTGCTCCAGTTGTCCTGTGATCGCGCGGCCCATGATTTCGCCCATGATGTGCGTGGTGGCGATGCCGTGCCCGGAGTAGCCCTGGCAGTACCAGACGTTGTCCGAGAGCTTGCCCAATTGCGGGATGCGGTTGATCACGATGCCCATCGCGCAGCTCCACTGGTAATCGATGGCCACGCCCTTGAGTGCCGGGAACGTTTGCTCGATGCAGGGGCGCAACTCGGCGGCGATGTCGCGGGAATCCTTGCCGCTGTAATTGGCGCCGCCACCGAACAGCAAACGACCGTCCGCAGTCAGGCGGTAGTAATCGAGCACGAAGCGGCAGTCGTAGACGGCCAGGTCTTCGGGGTTGATCTGTCTGGCCAGGTCGCCCAGCGGCGCGGTGGTGACGATGCCGCCCATGGCCGGGAAGATCTTGCCCTTGAGTTGGCCCGGTTCCAGTTTGTGGTAGACGTCGCCGGCCAGCAGCACCTGGTTGGCGTCGATGCGACCGTGGGCGGTGCGTACGCCAGGGCGCTTGTGCGGGCCATCACCGTGAATGATCTCCAGCACTTCGCTGTTTTCGAAGATCAGCGCGCCCAGGCTCTCGGCCGCGCGGGCTTCGCCGATGCACAGGTTCAGCGGGTGCAGGTGCATGTTGCGGGTGTTCTTGATTGCGCCGTGGTAAAGGTCGCTTTGCAGCAGGTCGCGCACCTGGCTGCGGTCGAGCAGGCTGACCTCGTCGCCCATGCCACGGCGCACGGCTTCGTCGTAATCCTTGCGCAAGCCCTCCATGTGGCTTGGCTTGTAGGCCGCGTGCAGGTGGCCGTGCTTGAGGTCGCAGGCGATGCCGTATTTTTCCACCCGTTGCCGGATGATCTGGTGTCCGCGCCAGCGCAGGTGCCAGATGAAGTCGTCGACGTCTTCGCCGAGGGTACGGCGCATTTGCTTGCGCATGGCCTCGTCGCCCGAGAGGCTGCCGGTGACCTGGCCACCGTTGCGTCCGGTCGCGCCCCAGCCGATTTTGTGGCTTTCGACGATGGCGACTTTCAGGCCTTTTTCAGCCAGTTCGACGGCGGTGGCGACGCCGGTGAAGCCGCCGCCGATGATCACCACGTCAACCCGGTGTTGGCCTTGCAGGGTCGGGTAATCGGTGTCCTGGTTGAGAGTGGCGGTGTAGTAGGAATTGCAGCGTTGGTTAGTCATGTCAGGGTCCAGGCAAAAATGAAGAGCAGTTAGCGCGGTCCCTGTGGGAGCGAGCCTGCTCGCGATAGGCCATGTCAGTCATCTCAGTGGTGAATGACACACCGCCATCGCGAGCAGGCTCGCTCCCACAGGGGGTTGGGGGCTGATTGGGCTCACGCCTCAGTCAGATACCAGCGCCAGTCCTGCTCACCCACTTCGCCCATGAACTGCCGGTACTCGGCACGCTTGACCGCCAGATAAACCCCAAGAAATTCCTGACCCAGTGCATCCCGCGCCCACGCCGAATTTTCCAGTGCCGTCAGGGACGTCAGCCAGTCGGTGGGCAGCAATTGCGTGGCTTGCGCATAACCGTTGCCTTGCACCGGTTCCCCCGGGTCGAGGTTTTCACGGATGCCGCGATGGATGCCGGCCAGAATCGCCGCCGCCGCCAGATACGGGTTGGCGTCGGCGCCGCAGATGCGGTGTTCGATGTGGCGGCTGTTGGCCGGGCCACCCGGCACGCGCAGGCTCACCGTGCGGTTATCGACGCCCCAGGTCGGTGCCAGGGGCGCATAGCTGTTGGCCTGGAAACGCCGGTAGGAGTTGGCGTTGGGGCAAAACAGCAACAACGAATCCAGCAGCGAGGCGAGCATGCCGCCGATGGCGGTGCGCAGCAGCGGGGTGCCGGCCGGGTCCTCGGAGGCGAACAGGTTGCGACCTTCGGCGTCGGCGATGCTGACGTGCATGTGCATGCCGGTGCCGGCCAGATCGTCGAACGGCTTGGCCATGAACGTCGCCTGCATGCCGTGCTTGTGGGCGACGGCTTTCACCAGGCGCTTGTAACGCACGGCCTGGTCCATCGCCTGCAAGGCGTCGCCGTGTTCCAGGGTGATTTCCACCTGGCCTGGGGCGTATTCGGAAATCGCCGTGCGCGCCGGAATCTCGTGCAGTTTGCACGCGGCATAGAGGTCGGCGAGGAACGGTTCGATCTGTTCCAGCTCACGCAGGCCATAGACCTGAGTGTGCCGTGGACGACCGCCGTCAGCGTCCAGCGCCGGTTGCGGACGACCGTTGTGATCGCGCTTGCTGTCGAGCAGATAGAACTCCAGCTCACAGGCCATCACCGGGTGGTAACCCTCGGCTTTGAGGCCGTCGATGACTTTGATCAGCAGGTGACGCGGGTCGGCGATGCTCGCCGGCATGCCTTCTTGCGGGTGCATGCTGACCTGCACCGCCGCCGTCGGAATCTGCCGCCACGGCAAACGCACCAGGCTGCCTTCGAGCGGGTAGGCGCGGCAGTCGATGTCGCCGACGTCCCACACCAGCCCGGAGTTCTCGACGTCTTCGCCCTGCAAGGTCAGGCCGAGGATGGTGCTGGGCAGCGGACGACCGCTTTCATACACCGCCAGCAGTTCTTCGCGGTGCAACAGCTTGCCCCGTGGCACGCCGTTGGCATCGAGAATGAACAGCTCGATCATGTCGATATCGGGGTTGTTCGCCAGAAAGCGTTGGGCATCTTCAAGGGCTGCGAATTTCATTGTTCGTCACTCACGTTGGCGTCCCGCGGACGCACGGATTCAGGCCGCGGCACGATCACGGATAAACATCCGTTGCGTGCTGGCAGCGATAGCAAAAAAGGCTGGGGGCTCGATGCGTCGAAGACGCGATCAGGCGAGCAGGGAGCTATCCGGCGGGCGTGCGGAGTGACGCAGTTTTGAGCGGCGCAGGGCCATGGGGAGGTTGACGATGCGTTTCATCAGGCAATGCCGTCCGCGACCAGCAGCGAGGGGGTCAGGATCGAGACATCCAGCAAGTGGGGCTCTGACGGCGAAGTGCGCATGACTCATGTTTCCAGAAGGAAAACGTCGGTGGCGGGTAAACAGCCATCCGGGGATGGCTGGATACTAGGGGTGAACGGGGCACATGTAAATCTTTGATTCAATGCAGCAGGTGCACGACCAGTCCGATCAGGCCACAACCGAACAACACTTCGATGACGCCGCGCTTGAACCGAAGCAAGGCAATGGCGGCGGCGATGGCGATCAGCAATGAAGGCCAGTCCAGTTGACCGGCGAAGCCCTTGGGCCACAGCACGTGATAACCAAAAAAGCACGCCAGGTTAAGAATCACGCCGACCACTGCGGCAGTGATGGCCGTCAGCGGCGCGGTGAATTTCAGTTCGTTATGGGTGGATTCCACCAGTGGCCCACCGGCGAGGATGAACAGGAACGAGGGCAGGAAAGTGAACCAGGTCACCAGCGTGGCCGCGAGGGCGCCGGCGACAAACGCCTGATCGGGGCCGAACACTTGATGGACATAGGCACCGATAAAGCCGACAAAGGCCACGACCATGATCAGCGGCCCCGGCGTGGTTTCGCCCAGCGCCAGGCCGTCGATCATCTGTGTCGGCGTCAGCCAGCCATAGTGGCCGACCGCGCCCTGATACACATAGGGCAGCACCGCGTAGGCTCCGCCGAAGGTCAGCAGTGCCGCTTTGGTGAAGAACCAGCTCATTTGCGTGAGCGTGCCTTCCCAGCCGAACAGGGCAGTGAGGGTCGCCATCGGCAGTGTCCACAATACCACGCCGATCAGCGCCAGGCGCAACAGGTACCAGCGACTGAAACGGGCATGTTCGGGGGGCGGCGTGTCGTCGTCGATCAGTGCCGGGCCGAAAGATTTTTTCGCCGCGCCGTGGCCGCCCGTTGTGAATTTATCCGGGGCCAGGCGCCCGCCGAAGTAACCGATGATGGCCGCGCCCAGCACGATCAGCGGAAACGGCACGTTGCCGAGGAAGATCGCGGCGAATGACGCTGCGGCGATCGCCCACATCCAGCCGTTCTTCAGCGCACGGGAGCCGATCCGGTGCGCGGCTTGCAGCACAATCGCGGTCACCGCTGGCTTGATCCCGTAAAACAGCCCGGCCACCACCGGCACTTCACCGAAGGCGATGTACACCCAGGACAGCGCAATCAGGATGAACAGCGACGGCAGCACAAACAGCGCACCGGCGATCACGCCACCCCAGGTACGGTGCATCAGCCAGCCCAGGTAGGTCGCCAGTTGCTGGGCCTCGGGACCGGGCAGCAACATGCAGTAGTTGAGGGCATGCAGGAAGCGTCGCTCGGAGATCCAGCGGCGGCGCTCGACCAGTTCCTGGTGCATGATCGAAATCTGTCCGGCCGGCCCGCCGAAGCTGATGAAACCGAGCTTGAGCCAGAAACGGAACGCTTCTCGCAAGCTGATCGGCGCAGGCTTGGTCAGTTCAGGGGCGCTGTTTGGGGAGGGCGTGAGGCTCAAGCGAATGTTCCTTGTGCTGGGGCGCTTTGAGCCGGTGACTGTAGCCATGAAGCGGCGCTTTGAACAGTCGGTTTTGCCCGATCGCCATCGCGGGCAAGCCGCGCTCCTGCAAGCTTGCTTTTCAGTTCAGGACAAAGTCCACCGGCTCCAGTTGTGGCGGCAGTTCCGTCACGCCCAGTGCGTCCAGGATGTCGCGTTCGATGTTGCGCACGATGGCGTCGGTGGGCAGGTCGTTTTCGTCGCGTCCGAACGGGTCTTCCAATTCATCGGCAATCGCGTCCAGCCCGAAAAAGGTGTAGCTGACGATCGCGGTGAAAATGGGTGTCAGCCAGCCCAAGGGTTCGGCCATCGCAAAAGGCAACAGGATGCAGAATAGATAGATGGTCCGGTGCAGCAGCAAGGTGTAGGGGAACGGCAGCGGGGTATTTTTGATCCGTTCACAGATCGCCTGGGCGCGGGTCAGGTTGGACAGGTGACCGGAGATGATGGTGTAGCGCCATTCATTGATGGCGCCCGACTCGCTGAGTGCCGAGCACTGTTGGCCAACCTGCATCAGTATTTGCCCGCTGATGTCCTGGGTGCCGCCCTTGGGAATTGGCTGCAACCAGTCACCGCTGGCGGCCAGTTCGTTCTCCTTGCGCAACCGGGCGTTAAGCGCATGGGCGAAGCCGCAGAGGTTGCCGAGGATCGTGTGTCGCTCACGGGCGTCCTTGATGACCCGGGTTTCGCGAATCATCGACCGGACTTCCACGATGATGTCGCCCCACGCCTTGCGCGCTTCATACCAGCGGTCATAACAGGCGTTGTTGCGAAAGCTCATGAAGATCGACAGCGACAAACCCAGCAGGGTGAAGGGTGTCGCACTGACCTTGGAAAAGTAGCTGGGGTGCAGCGTTTCGATCAGCACGATGGCCGAGGCCAGCAGCGTCACCATCAGGCTGCGCAGGGCAATGCGCTTGGCGATCGAGCCCTTGAGTGATGTCAGGACACCGATCAGGTTGGGTTTGGGTCTGACGATCATGGTCTTTCAGCCGCCTGTCATGTTCATGAAGCGAACCACCTGGACATCGTCGTTCACTTCGAAATGGTGCCGATAAGGTTTGAGTTTCATTGCCTCGATGATGGCGTGTTCCAGGCGTTCGGGCTGGCCGGGGTGGCTACGCAAGACGGCCTTGAGGTCGACCGCGTGCTCGTTGCCCAGGCACAGCAGCAGGCGACCCTCCACGGTCAGCCGCACCCGGTTGCAGGTGCCGCAAAAGTTGTGGCTGTGGGGTGAAATGAACCCCAGGCGAATGTGCGGCGCTTCGGCCAGGCGCCAGTAGCGCGAAGGGCCCTGGGTCGACTCGGCGGAATCAATCAAAGTGTAGCGTTCGGCAATTTTTTCACGTACCTGAGCGCTGGAGAAAAACGACTCGGCGCGGCTGTGTTCGTGGATGGTGCCCAAGGGCATTTCTTCAATGAAGGAGATGTCCAGGTGACGGTCGATGGCAAAGCTCACCAGGTCATTGATCTCGTGATCGTTGCGGCCCTTCATCACCACGCAGTTGAGCTTGGTGTTGCGAAATCCCGCCTTGTTGGCGGCGTCGATGCCTTTGATGACCTGCGCCAGATCACCGGTGCGGGTCAGTTCGCGAAAGCGTTGCGGGTCGAGGCAATCGAGGCTGATGTTGAGGCGCTTGACCCCGGCCTCGAGCAGCGGATCAGCCAGTCTGGCCAACTGCGAACCGTTGGTGGTCATGCACAGTTCGCGCAGGCCGGGCAGGGCGGCGATCTTCTGGCACAGTTGCACCACACCCGGGCGGATCAGCGGTTCGCCCCCGGTCAGGCGGACCTTGCGGGTGCCCAGTGCGACGAAGCTGTGGGCCACCTGATAGATCTCTTCCAGGGTCAGCACGCGCTGCCGGGGCAGGAACTGCATGTCCTCGGCCATGCAATACACGCAACGGAAATCGCAGCGATCGGTGACCGACATGCGCAGGTAGTCCACCCGCCGGGAGAACCCATCGACCAAGACTCGCTCTGACATGATTTCCTCAGGTGGCGCCGCACGTATTGAATGAATGTCCGCAAAACCTGTAGGAGCGAGCTCCTACAGTGACGAATGACGTGATGTGCGGATTTGTTGAGGAGAGGCTAAGTGCAACTCTGGAGAACGTCCAATCACTATGAGTAACCGGCTGATCGACGGCATCTATGAAGAGCTTTTTTTCTTCTGGTATTGGCTTTCTGGTTGTTTAAGTTATTGATGAACAAGAATAAAAAAATCTAATGGATGTCGTCGGTAGCGGGGGTGCAACGAGTGATAAGGCGATATTAAACGCGCATTCCTGTTCTTTTCTGCGTCAAACGATCGATGACCTCAATCAGGTCAAAGTCAAAGACCGCCGCGTGAATGGCTGTGGGAGCGGGCTTGTCGGTCATAACAGTCCGACAAGTTCCTTCGTCACAGAGGTCGTTTCAGGTCAGGCCCTTATTGCGCCCCGAACATCACCGTCCAGTAAATCCCCGCATCGCTCTTCGGATCGGTCGCATAGGCCGCGCCCAGATCACGGAACAGCGGGTTCATCACGTTGGCGCAATGCCCGGGGCTGGCCATCCAGCCATCGACCACCTTGCGCACGGTGTCCTGCCCGGCGGCGATGGTCTCGCCGATCTGCTGGAAGTCGTAGCCCGCCAGTTCCGCCCGGTCGCCCGGTGTGCGGCCATCCGGGTCCTTGTGGTCGAAGAAATTTTTATTGGCCATGTTGCGCGCGTGCGCTTCGGCGGCAGTCGCCAGCGTGGCGTTCCAGGTCAGCGGCGCGGTGGCGCCGAAGGGCTGCGTGCCACATTGGCGCGCTTTGCTGCGAGCGATGTTGAGTTCGGCCAGCAGTTTCTGGCCTTCGGTCTGCCAGTCGCCCAGGCGTGCGCTGAGCAACGGACGGGCGACGACGATTCGCCAGTCACGGTCCTGATGGCTGACACCGACATCGACGAATTGCGGGTCCAGCACGATCTGGCAAAAACTCTCCTGTATCGCTTTCATCGCCGAGGCCGCGTCACGGGGCCCGGACAGGCTGATCGCCTGCACGTTCTTCATGGGGTAACCGGCGGTCACCATGGCCTGCTGCAAATTGCCGATGCTGGTGGCGGACAGCGCCAGGCGCGGGTCGGCCGACAGCGGCGGCAGCTCCGACGACACTTGACCGGCGCACCGTTGCAGCTGGCTGCGGTAGGCATTGATCGATTCGATCAGCTGTGACTCTTCGCCCGCCATCGCGCTGGAGGCGAACAGCAGACCCAGTGACAACCCGGTAAAGCGCATTGCGGATGATAGTGAACGCATGGAAATCCCCCTTGAGCTGACTGCGCCCATGATGCGCGAAATTACCCCATCAAAGGCAGTGGATTTTCCAGAATGTTGTGGGGGGGCATGCAACCCGTTCACTACTACACTGAATCGATATTGCCCACTGAGTTCTTCCCATCATGCGCCTCGACTGGATTGCAACCTGCCTCGCAATAACGCTGCTGGTCGGCCCGGCCTTCGCCAGCGATCAGGATCAAAAACAACAAGTCGCCAAAGACAAGGCCGAGGTCCTGGAGCAAAAGGCTGCGGATAACAGCAGTCCGGCACCGGTACCCAAGTCTCAAGCCATTACCCAACCTGAAGTCCAGGCAGTCGATCCGGCGGGCAAAGCACCCATGGACGACGCGATCACCTGTCTGGCCCGTTCGATCTACTGGGAAGCCAAGGGCAAGGACTCCACCGACATGGAGGCCGTCGCCAATGTGGTGATGAACCGACTGGGTCACGAAGGCTTCCCGGATACGGTGTGCGCGGTGGTCAAACAGGGCTCGGAAACCAAGAGCTGCCAGTTCTCCTGGTGGTGTGACGGCAAGTCCGACTCGGCTCAGGAGGAGGCTCCCTACGCGATCGCCAAGGAAATCGCACGCAAGGCGCTGAACAAACAATTGCCGGACCACACGGGCGGCGCGTTGTATTTTCACGACCGCACCGTCAAGCCCGATTGGGCGGACAAGTACGTCAAGACCGCTGAAATCGGCTTGTTCCGGTTTTATAAGCCCCGTGACGGGGATGCGAAATAATCCGATCAAGTTTTTCTGAACCACCGAAACTGAAACATTTCTGTTTTATAAGCTTCATGACGGAGTCACGCATCAGAAACGTCATGGGCAGGAACAGAAGCATGAAGCAGGCGTGGGTATTGAGCAGCAACACTGCACCAGTCGGTGCGCCATCGTGGCGTACTGGCCAGTGACGGTTCTCGTCACCGGCGTCGCCGGGTTCATTGGATTTCACACCGCCCGGCGTCTATGTCTGGACGGCCATGCAGTGGTTGGCATCGACAACCTCAATGACTATTACGACGTCACGCTCAAGCGCGCACGACTCAAGGAACTGGAGTGCTTGCCGGGCTTTCGTTTCGAGAAAATAGACATTGTCGATAAGCCGGCGTTGATGGCGTTGTTTCGCGATCAACCGTTTAGCGAAGTGGTGCATCTGGCCGCCCAGGCCGGTGTGCGCTACTCCTTGGACAATCCCGACGTTTACGCTCAATCAAACCTGGTGGGCTTTCTCAATGTGCTGGAAGCCTGCCGGCACCATCGCCCTGAGCATCTGATCTACGCCTCGAGCAGCTCGGTGTACGGCAGCAACAGCAAAATGCCGTTCAGTGTCGAAGACGCGGTCGATCACCCTGTTTCGCTGTATGCCGCGACCAAGCGCGCCAATGAGCTGCTGGCCGAGAGTTATTGCCACCTGTACGGGCTCAAGGCCAGCGGGCTGCGCTTCTTCACGGTTTACGGACCATGGGGCCGACCCGACATGGCGCTGTTCAGGTTTACCGAGGCCATGCTCAAAGGTTTGCCGATCGACATCTATAACCAGGGCCGGATGGCGCGGGATTTCACGTATATCGACGACATCGTCGAAAGCATCGCCCGTTTGCGCACGCGCCCGCCGCTGGCGGATGAGCCCGGCGCGGGCGCCAACCGGTTGTTCAATATCGGTCGCGGCCAGCCAGTGGCGCTGCTGGAGTTCGTCGACTGCCTGGAAGCGGCGCTGGGGATGCCGGCGCAACGTAACTATCTACCACTGCAGGCCGGTGACGTGATCAAGACCTGGGCCGATGTCTCGGCGCTGACCGAATGGGTCGACTTCCGCCCTCAAGTCCCGGTTGCTGCCGGCGTAGGGGCGTTTGTGACGTGGTATCGGCAGTTTTATCAAATTTGAAACGTTCGCCTTTGACAGCGGAAAAACCACAAGGCGAGGGAGACACCATGAGCCAGGACATTTTTGTATCGGTACTGATTCCAGCGAAGAACGAAGCAAACAATCTCAAGCCCTTGCTTGAGGAGGTCCGCGTGGCGCTGACCGACGAGTCTTATGAAATCATCGTGGTCGACGATGGCAGTACCGACGCGACCTTGCACGAATTACTGCAGGCCAAAAACAATGGTCTGAGCCCGTTACGCATCCTGCATCATGATCGCTCGCTGGGCCAAAGCACCTCGCTCTATCATGCGGCGCGTGAGGCCCGGGGGCAGTGGCTGGCGACCCTCGATGGCGACGGGCAGAACGACCCGGCGGACATCCCGGGCATGCTGGCGCTGGTGCGCGGCGGGCGAGGCAGGGACGAGGTGCAATTGGTGGCCGGTCACCGCACCAACCGCCGCGACACCGCGAGCAAGCGCTGGGCTTCGGGTTTCGCCAATGGCCTGCGCAGTCGCCTGCTCAAGGACGCCACGCCCGACACTGGCTGTGGTTTGAAACTGATTCAACGCGCGGCGTTTTTGCGCCTGCCGTACTTCGATCATATGCATCGGTACATTCCAGCACTGATCCAGCGCCACAATGGCCGAATGATCGTCCATCCGGTCAACCACCGGCACCGCACTGCCGGTGTGTCCAAGTACGGCAATATCGACCGCGCGCTGGTGGGCATTCTCGACCTGATCGGCGTCTGGTGGCTGATCAAGCGCACTCGGCTCAACACCCAGGCCCAGGAGGTCGAGGGATGACCCTGTCGCGCGAAGTGCTGTGGCTGGTGATCGGCTTTGCCGGGCAAATTGCGTTCACCGGCCGCTTCGTCCTGCAGTGGCTGTATAGCGAATACAAAAAACGCAGCGTGATCCCGGTGAGCTTCTGGTACTTGAGCATCGTCGGCAGCACATTGCTGTTTGCGTACGCCATTTACCGACAGGACCCGGTGTTCATTGCCGGTCAGGCCTTTGGCTCCATCGTGTATCTGCGCAACTTGCAATTGATTGCGAAAAGCAAACACCTCAAGGAATGAATCATGCGTCGAACCCTGTCGCCCCGCGTCGAATGCCTGGCCCTGATGCTGCTCGCCCTGCTTTTGGTCGGTGCCGGCCTGGGGCTGCGTGAAGCGCAGAATGTCGATGAAGAACGTTTCCTCGGCGTGGCCCTGGAGATGCTGCAAAACGGTTCGTGGCTGATTCCACACCGCGCCGCAGAAATCTACGGTGACAAGCCGCCGATCTTCATGTGGACGGTGGCGTTCTTCACCTGGCTCACGGGTAAGCCCAATATCGCGTTGTATATTCCGGGGCTGTTTTCCGCCGTGACCGTCACGGCGATGGTCTATGACCTGGGCCGCCGGTTGTGGAGCCAGCGCATCGGGCGTAACGCCGCGCTGTTGTACCTGGCGACCTACCAGACCTACAGCATCCTGCGCACCGGGCAGATCGACAGTTTTCTGATTCTGTTCACCACGCTGGGCCTGTACGGCCTGGCCCGTCATTTGTTGCTGGGGCCGGCATGGCGTTGGTTCTATGTGGGTTGCGCGGCCATGGGCATCGGCGTGATCACCAAAGGCGTGGGCTTTCTGCCGGCGCTGATGCTGATCCCTTATGCCTATGCGGTGCGCAAGGACTGGCCGGGTGTGGTGGCCATGCCGGGCCAGGCGCGCAAATGGTGGCTCGGGTTGCTGGTAATGCTGGCGGCGATCGCGGTCTGGCTGTTGCCCCTGGCCTTGTCCATCGTGCTCAACGGCGGCGCTGACGAGGTGGCCTATGCCCGGGAAATCCTCTTGCGCCAGACGGCCGGGCGCTACGCCAACTCGTGGCATCACCGCGAACCGTTCTGGTACTTCTTCACCAATGTCATTCCGCAGTACTGGTTGCCGTTGGTGCTGGTCTTGCCGTGGCTGGTGCCGGCCTGGCGCCGTCAGCTGCAAAAGCGTGACGGTCGGGTGCTGGTGCTGCTCGGTTGGGTTGCGCTGGTGGTGCTGTTCTTTTGCATCAGTGCTGGCAAGCGCAAGTTGTACATCTACCCGGCGCTACCGGGGCTGGTACTGGCGGCTGCGCCGCTGATTCCCTGGCTGCTGCAGCGCTGGTTCAAGCGGCGTCCGCGCCTGCGCCGGGCATTTCCGGCCCTGGTGGCAGGCTGGTTCGTGTTGTGGTTCGCCCGCGGGTTTATCGAACCGTTCGCCGATGGCGTCAACCCGGATCAGGCGATCATGTCCCAGGCCGCGACCATGAGCCACGGTGCGGACCTGGTGCTGGTCAATTGGGAGGAGGGGCACTGGTTGTTCGCCCGCCAGCCAATCGTGCATTTCGGCATGGACAACTCCACGGTCGAAAGGGCCGCACAATGGCTGCGTGAACATCCTCAGGATTATGCCCTGGTGCCGGACGAAGTCCTGACCCGGTGCTTCAAGCCCGAAGCCGCCCATGAACTGGGCGAAAACTCCCGTGCACAGTGGTCGATCGTCGGCGCCGATGCCGACAACGGTCAATGCCAGCCAGGGCCGTCCCCCAGGTCCTATCGGTTCGAATGGGCGCCGCTTGCCGCGAAATGATCAGGGGCATCAACCTTGCGATTGACGTGCAACAGCAATCGCAAGGCTTCTGATCCAGGGGGCTGCGCCTTAAAACTTTGCAAAATTCAGCGCATCGACAATCGCCGAGCCGCCAATCCCGGTCAGCGACAACAGCAAGGCCTTGATCAGCGGGTCTTCGGCATAGCGTGAGAAGGAGCCGGTATTGAGCGTCGCCACCCGCTCGCGGATCATCTTGAACTTGCCGTAGCAGGGTGAGGATTCCTGGGTTTCCAGCAGGTAGGCGTCGAGTCGCTGCAAGGCCCGGGTGCGGGCCTTTTCTGCGGCGCGTCGCAGTGACAGCGCGGAACCGAGCAGCAACAGCGCCGTGACCAGGTAGGAAATGACCAGGCCGGGCGGTGTCGGCCAGTTGTCGAACAGGCTGCTGCGTGAGGCCACCAGGATCAACATGACCACCGTCGGCGCGTAAATCAGTCGGTTGACGGCCGAGGTGCGCTTGGCGATCAGCTGCATATCCACCCACTCATCGATACAGGGGTGCTTGAGCGTTCCGAAGATTTTCTTGTGCTCAGCCTGCAACGAACCCGGCCAGATCGCATGATGCTCGCTGAGATGGCGGATAAATCGGGTCAACAGCAGATTGGCGTCCATGACCCAGAACACCAGAACCTGGAACGTCAGGGTGGGAATCAGCCAGCTCACCATCCACCAGATCGATTGACCGCGAACGGGCATGCCTTCCATGGGCCAGACGACAAACAGTACGCTGGTCACGACCACGTAAAGCCAGGTGGCGAGTCCCGCCCGCAGCATGCGGGCACCGAATGAACCACAGATGCAATGCTCGCCCCAGAAGCGTGCAATGGAGATCATCTTGCGCCCGTCGGTGCAATTGACCTGAGCCGACGCACAGGGTTTTGACCAGTCCTCGCTGGCGCTCATCAACGGGAAAAATATCAGCAGCAACCAGTGACCCAGTTCATTGCACCAGCGCCGCAAGCTCCAGCCTTTGCCACGGCGCAGCAAGCGTCGAACCTGGCCCCACAAGGTCATCTCGTATTTGCGCATGTGCAGGCGCAAGTGAAAGGTGGTTTCGATCTCGGCGCGGTTGATGCGCAACTTGCGCCAGCCCCAGGTCAATGCCGAGATGGATATCAGCACCGCCAGCAACCGCAACGCCACGGTCGGCCAGGCACTGATGCCTTCGAACAGAAACATCGGCTCGCCCAGGCCGTTGTCGGTCAGGGTGCTGCGCATCTGGTACGCCAGCATCAGCGCGAGAATGAACATCACCAGCGGAACCACGATGTACCACACCCAGGCGTCGTCGGAGGCCGGGACAGGACTGGCCATCGGATCCTCGGCCAGCGCCAGTTTTCGGGTGGAGCGCCGGGTCAGGTTCAATGACAGGATGCCCAGCAGGATCAACACGAAGGTGAACCAGAGAAACTCCGCGTGCCAGAAGCGCGTGGCGATGAAGGCGCACACCGCCGCGACCATGAACAGGCTGATCGGCACGCCGCGCACCCAGGCCAGCCGCGCGTCGTGATCGTCCTGCGGACCTTCGATCCGCCACCAGAGGATGAAACTGGCGATCATCAGCAAGGAGAACGTCAGCGGCCCGGCCCAGAAAAAGGATTGGGTTTGTTTGAAACGCTCGCGGATCGACGGCGACGGTTCGGGGTAGGGTGGTGGCGAAGGGTCCTGGAGGCAGCGCAGGGCCATCAGGTCGTGGGGGCGGATGCCGCGATCGGATTGCGATTGGGCCGGCGCCTGGCAATTGGCCGGGCGTGAGGCGCTAAGCCGGTTCGCCAGGGGAATGAAGCCACTGATGCCGATTTCATAAATGCCCGGCGATAGCAGCTCCGATTTGGAATAGTCGAACTTCGCGCGCTTGGCATCGAACGACTGCGGCGCCAGCGCCGCCAGCACCGAGACAAACACCGCACTTTGCAGGCTGTCGCGGAACGGCGGCACGTCTTGTTGCAGGGCGCGCGTCAGGGTAAGCCCGTAAGGGGCCGCCAGGATCAGGTTGCGGGTGGTCTGCGCCTGGCCCCGTTGCAGCATGCGGGCATCAAGGTCGGTGGAAAAGTACAGTTTGTAGGGCATCCGGCTCTTGAGTGCCTGCAACACCAGCAGCTTGTCGTAGGCATCGACGCCCAGTATGCCGATGGCACCGATGCCGCTTTCGCCATTGCGTCGATAGGCCTCGTCTTCGCGGGCGATGTGGTCGGCCAGGCGTCGCAGGTAGTCGAGCTGAGCATTACCGTCGGCCTTTTCCAGCGGACTGAGGTCGATCGGGGGGCTGCCCGGTGTGTTTTTGCCGGCATCGGTGCTGGCGGTTTTGTCAGTGCTCGCCGACTCTTCCGGCAGACGCCCATCCAGGCCGCGTAAATAGCTGAAGCGCAAAATCCATTGGTCGACCGCTTCACGCGGGTTCTTTTCGCTGTCATTCAGGTGCGCGTCCCGGGCCACCTGCAGTTTGAAGCTTTCGATCAGCGCGCGGCTGTAGAAACTGTCCCACTCGGAAATCAAGGCGATGCGGTTGTCGCTGCGCCGCAGCGTGCGCGTGCAGGGTGAATCGACCCGGCGCTGTGTACCGTCGCTACAACGCACGCCGGCGGCCGGGTCGACGCGGCGCAACTTCAGCTCGTCGAGCATCAATTGGGTCATGGTGCCGTCGTCGCTGACGGTGCGCAGCAACTTCATGGGTGGCCGATTGACCAGCGGCGGTGACAGCCGTTGGTAGCCGCGATCCAGGGTTTCGTTATCGGCGGTGGCCAACGGTGAGTAGATTTCCACATTCGGCGTGGCCTTGCCGATGTCCTGATCCTGGAACATGTCTCGCAGCACCGTCGAGGTCGACGGCCCGATGACCTTCAACACGGCGCGCTCCGGCTGTTCGGAGCAGCCAGTTGGCGCGCACGCCGCAGTGACTTTGTGATTCAGGGTCTGGCGCAGGGTTTCCAGGTTTTGCAACGGCGTCGGACCGAGGGCGTCCTGTTTCAACCAGAACACGATCGTGCGGTCCGCAGGTGGTGAGGCGCCTTCCAGCCCGGTCGGCGGATCGAAGGGGTTGGAGACGAACACTTCGTAGGGCGCGTCGACGACGGCGTTTTTCTGTGGCGCATCGGGGGACAGGTTGTCGGCGAGTCTCAGGCAGTGAATGTACTGCTCCTGATCCGGCACTCGATGGGAATTCTTGAAGCCGGCGAGCAAGGCGTAGCGAATGCGCCGGCGTCGCTCGACCTCATCGGCGTAGGGGCCGCCCTCGACCAGCGCGACCATGATATCGGGCGCCTGTTTTGCGCCGGACAGTGGCGAAAGGTCGGGGCTGCACACGTTCTCGGCATCGGGGTTTTTGCTGTCGCCGAGCTTTTTGCGATAGCGCTCGACCGCGTCGAAAGGGTCCTGCCAAAGCCGTGCTTCGATAGGCAGTTGCGCCTGGAATTGCGCACCGATGGGGCGCGGTTCTAGGAAGGGTTCGCGGTTGAGGGCGAACATCGATACCACCAGACTCAGGATGACCGCACTGCCTGGCAACCAAAAGGCCAGATTCGTGCCCGAACCCTTGCTGTCCACGGCCTGTGCCTCTTGTTGTCGGCCCACTGCGTACAGTTATGTATAGACCCAAACAACCAAGGGGTTTGGCCTGAATGGACGATTATTTGCCCGATTTGCCGCTGACTGACCTCTGTAGGAGCGAGCTCGCTCGCGATGGACGTCAACGATAACGCGTGTGATCTGGATCAGCGCGGCGTGCTTGAGTCCATCGCCAGCAGGCTGGCTCCTACAGGTATTGCGTGACCCATGCCTGGGCATGGTCTCTTGTAGGAGCGAGCTCGCTCGCGATGGACGTCAACGATAACGCGTGTGGTCTGGATGAACGCGGCGTGCTTGAGTCCATCGCCAGCAGGCTGGCTCCTACAGGTATTGCGTGACCCCTGCCTGGGCATGGTCTCTTGTAGGAGCGAGCTTGAACTGGTCAAGTAACCCCGGACACCGATTACGGTGTTTATGCCGCTTTTTGCTCCATGGCTATTGGCGACAGGTAGTTGTTGTAGCTGTGGAGCCTGATTCGGTTGTATCGCATAAAGAAGCTGGTCATATCCTGCCTGGCTTCTTCAACTGTCGTGTAGCCCTTGGTGGGCACCCACTCTGATTTGAGCGTCCCGAAGAAACGCTCTGTTGGCGCATTGTCCCAGCACTGCCCCCTGCGGCTCATGCTTTGCGTTATCCCATGATCCAGCAGATCGGACTGAAAACGCTGGCTGGTGTATTGGCAGCCTTGATCCGAATGAAACATCAAGCCCGCATGTTTGCCTCGAACCTCCACTGCCATTTTCAGCGCCCTGCTAACCAGGTTGGCGTCATTGATCAGAGAAAACGCCCAGCCAACGATTCGGCGGGCGAACAGATCAATGACCACCGCCAAGTGATACCAGCGTTTCCCGACCATCAGGCTGGTAACGTCGCCACACCAGACCTGATTGATTGCTGTTGGCTCGAAGTTACGTTCGAGCAGGTTCTTGGCCACAAATGCTTCGACGCCCCTGGAGCGGTATTGATGGCGGCGGCGCTGTCTGCTAACCAGATTCGCCTCCGCCATCAGTCTTCCTGCTAGATACCTTCCAACCTTGAGCCGCTGAGCCTTCAAGCACTGGGAGATAATTCTCGCACCGGCACTTTCCCTACTTTCAGCATGCAGCTGTACGACCTTTGCCCTGAGCGCATCACGCTCGGTATTTGGTACTGAGCGGCGATGGCGCCAGTCATAGAACGCGCTGCGAGAAACGCCCAGAGCACTGCAAAGCTGGCTGGTCGGATACGAGCTTGACTCTCTCAGCTCCTCAATCAGGAAAAACGATCGGGATCCGACATCAAGAGAGCGGTAGCCTTTTTTAAGATTTCGGCCTCAGTCTCCAGGCGTTTGATCTTGGCGCGTAATTGTTGGAGTTCTCGCTGCTCGTCGCTGATCGCTTTAGTACCTGCTACGGGTTGCCCTTTCTGACGTTCTTTACGCACCTGATCAACCCAGCGGCGCAGAGCCGTAGGGCCGACATCCATCGATGCGCAGACGTCGGAAACTGAACAGTTGTCGTCAAGAACCATGCTTGCAGCACGTTGCTTGAACTCGCGGGTATAGGTCTTTCGCTCTTGCATGGAACCTCCTGATTGGGCGAATCATATCGCCCTTAAGAGGTGTCCGGGATCATTAGGCCAGTTCAGCTCGCTCGCGATGGACGTCAACGATAACGCGTGTGATCTGGATGAACTCGGCGTACTGGAGACCATCGCCAGCAGGCTGGCTCCTACAGGTATTGCGTGACCCATGCCTGGGCATGGTCTCTTGTAGGAGCGAGCTCGCTCGCGATGGACGTCAACGATAACGCGTGTGGTCTGGATGAACGCGGCGTGCTTGAGTCCATCGCCAGCAGGCTGGCTCCTACAGATGTTGATTCAGACAGGGCTATGGCGCCAGAAGCATCGGGCCAGCAGCGCATCGAGACTGAACTTGCCGGGGCCTGACAGCACCAGTGGTACCAGCGCAGCGAGGTAAATCAGCGGCAGTTTGAAGTTGCCATAGCCTTTGTTGGTGATCGAGTAACCCTGGGCCAGGTCACTCAAGGTCGACCAATCGGCCGGCCAGTGAACAGCGGCGGTGGCGACGATGGTGACCACCATCAGGCTGATCGCCGAAAAGCGTGTGGCCAGGCCCACCAGCAAGGCGAGGGCGCAGATCAATTCCACCCACATCGACAGTTCCCAGTTCAACGTGGCCGGCAGGTGGTTGAACGGAAACAGGAAGCGGTCCTGGATGTCGGCGAACCAGTTTTCGCCATTGAATTTTTCCAGTCCGGATTCGAAAAACTCCCAGGCCAGAAAAATCCGCAGGGTCAAAGGCGCGATCCAGGTGCCGGCGCGGTCAAGGTTCAGGTGCAGGCCTTTGACGGTGGATGAAATGAAAGTGCTCATGGACAGGGGGCTCCTACAAATCAGGGATGTCGGGCGACTGTGCGCCCGTTCGCGCAAGGATCGGCTTGGCCAATCGACAGGCGCATTTCATCAACCGGGTGTATCTGCGGTGTGTCTTTGGGGTGGGGTTTTAAGTGCGGGGTGTGTCTGGGGCAGGGCTGTACACACTTTGATACGCAACCATCCCGAGTCATCACCGCCCTCCTGTGGGAGCGGGCTTGCCCGCGATGACGGTTGCGCATCCAGCATTGAGGGTGGCTGACCCACCGCTATCGCGAGCAAGCTCGCTCCCACAGGACATTGGCGGTGTGGTGGCGTGCGGTTAATTCGTCAAATTGGATCTGTTACCCGGTGCCGTTCATTCGTATCGTCCGCGCTTTTGGCGCGTTGCGTCATGGGCAGGGGGAGTGACGATGAATTTCACATGGCGCAGGAAAACCGCCGGGCATAGCGTTGAGCCCTCCGCGGCGGTGCCGCAACCGGCGGTCGTGGCATCCCCGGACGACGCGCTTCTGATCGCGCACCAGGCTGATCGACGTGATCGCGACTTCTTCCGTGGCCTGGCGCAACACCTGTTGACCTGCGGTAACTCGTTGTCGCCGGTCAGCGAATCCTTCTCGATGCTCAACCAGCGCCTCAAGCTCAATCACCAACGGGCGCAAACCGTGGCCCGCGCCGCCATCGACAATCGCGAGCAGGTCGGTCATCTGCAAGAACAATCGCGGGTCATGGCCGCCGGGCTGGATGCGCTGGAAGGCGTGATCACTCATTTGGTCGGCCGGGCCAGTGAGATTGATCGCATCGTCGATTTGATCAGCGACATTGCCCGCAAAACCAACCTGTTGGCGCTCAATGCAGCCATCGAAGCCGCGCGCGCCGGGGACACCGGGCGCGGCTTCGCGGTGGTGGCCGGGGAGGTGCGCCTGCTGGCGGAGAAAACCGCCGAAGCGACCCGGGAAATCGTTAAGGAAACTTCGGCCATCCAGCAGGAAATCAGCCAGGCCAAACAGGCGATTTCGCAACAGAGCCAGATTTCCAGTGCCTTCGGCGCGGTGATCGATAAAACCGCCGAAGCCATGGCCGGCATGTACAGCGAAGCGCAGCTGATGCAGTGGGAAATCGACCAGTCGCACCTCTTGTCCAACGTCGAGCTGGCCAACCTGCAGGAGCTGACGCTCAAGGTCACGGTGTATGACCGCCTGCTCAATCCCAAGCCCGGTTCGCCCTTGACCCTGCCAGATGAAACCGAGTGCCTGTTCGGCCAGTGGTATTACGGCGAAGGCAACGAGGCCGAGCGTAACGCGGATTTCCGGCGCATGGAGGTGCCCCATCGTCTGGTGCACAGCAGCGGCCAGGCGGCGATGCAAGCCCATGCCCGTGGCGAGCTGGAAGAAGCCTTGAAGCAGGTGGCTCAGATGGAGCAGGCGAATGCCGCCGTGATGCGCACGGTCAAGGGCTTGCTCCATTCGCGCCTGCAATCGGCGGTCTGAGGTCCCATGCCCCGCTGCACCTGCGGGGCCGTTTGCGTGGGCATCGAGTCAGTCCGATAACGCCAGGACCCGGTTGCGCAAATGTTCCAGGGTTTCGTCGTTGAGCACCGTGGTCGAGTCCAGTCCTTCCTTGGCCTGGAACAGGTTCATTGCGTCCCGGGTCTGCTTGCCGACGATGCCGTCGATGGCGCCAGGGTGCCAGCCCAGGTACGTGAGGTAGGTTTGCGCCATACGGATTCGCAGGTCCGGCGTGCCCCCATAAGAGAACTTTTGATACGCGGCGCTGAGTCGCAAGTCGTAGTTGTTGATGGCGTAGTTGGGGCCGTTGTAACGACGGGCGAAGTTCGCCCAGTCCTTGGCCCGCAGCGCCGCGACCGATCCCCCCTCGATCAGTTGGTTCACGGTGCACAGCAGTTGTTCGTTTTCGGATGCAACCATGCGCTTGATCATCGCCTCGACATCCGACGACCCCGTTGCGGCGAAATTGAAGCCCATCGTCTGGCCCAGTCCCCAGGAAGCGCTTTGCAGGGCCGCGTTGCGGTTCAGGCTGATGGCCTGATTCAGCCGATCATATTGATGCGCGCCCGTTGCGCCGTAGCTGCCGGGGGATTTGCTGCTGATATCGGGGTGTTGTGCGTCAAACGTCTGATGGGTCAAGCGGCTGAAGACGTGACGTTCGTAAAGGATTTTCGGGCGCCGGTCGGAAAAGAATCCGTTGCCGGAGGTTTCTACTGCTAGCACAGCCCAGAGTTGCGCAGCGCTGACTTTGGCCAGGTCCAGGGCATTTTCCATTCCTTCGTCGTCAAGCGCTGCGCCATGGCTGGTGAATTCATCGCTCATGACGGCCTCCGTCGAAAACAGGAAACGCGGGTACGCGCTTTAAGCGTAGGCGGGCCGGGCCCGGGCAGAGGGTTTTACGATCATCGGTGCTGGCCAACGGCGGATGACGCTCAGGGACTTTTGCTATACATTTTCCGCCCGCCCATTGCATGGTGATACTGCTTCATGTCTTTCGCGCTCGAACGTCTAGTCGCTGGCACGCCGATCCCTTTCGCTGGTAATCGTGTCACTGTGGTCAGCCCCGAACTGGCGGCACGCTTCCAGCCCGGTGACCACCTGTTGGTGGAGCAGGTCAGCGGTGAACTGCTGCTGATTCCAGTGGCTGACCAGCAGGCGGCGTCCGTCGCGATTGCCCGTGCCGAAGCAGCGTTTACCGCAATGTCGTTGGTGTCGGATCAAGCCATCAGCACCTTCTTCGATCTGTTTGCCCAACGTCTGGAAAACCCGGAGTGCTGGGCCTTGATCGAGGCGGCCAACCTGGCTGACATCGAACGGGCCAAGGCTCGCGGTCGTTCGACCACCCGTTTGCTGGCCGATGAGCGCATGCGTCGCGACATGATCGCCGGCCTGCGCGCCTGGCGCGATGCCGCGGCCACCCGCGGCCAAGTGGTCAGCTGCGTTGAGCATGACGGCTGGAAAGTCGAGCAGGTGGTTTCGCCGCTGGGCATTGTCGCGTTCGTCTTCGAAGGCCGGCCGAACGTCTTCGCCGACGCCGCCGGTGTGCTGCGCACCGGTAACACTGCCGTACTGCGCATTGGCAGTGATGCCTTGGGTACCGCCCAGGCCATCGTCACTCACGCGTTGAATCCGGCGCTGGCCGACGCAGGGTTGCCGACCGGTGCGGTGTCGCTGGTGGAGAGCGTCAATCATGCCGCCGGTTGGGCGATGTTTGCCGACCGCCGTCTATCGCTGGCGGTGGCCCGGGGTTCGGGTCGCGCCGTCAGCCAGTTGGGCAGCATCGCGCAACAGGCCGGCACCGCCGTCAGCCTGCACGGCACCGGTGGCGCCTGGTTGATCGCCCACAGCGACGCCGACGCCACGCGTTTCGCCGCGGTGGTGCGCAACTCCCTCGACCGCAAGGTCTGCAATACCCTCAACGTCTGCCTGATCCACCGCGACCGCGCTGTTGAACTGGTGCCACTGTTTCTGGACGCACTGCAACAGGCCGGCAAGGCGCGGGGCCAGGGCTGCAAATTGCACATCGTCGAAGGCAGCGAAACGTTCCTGCCGGCGCAGTGGCAAGGCGCGACCGTCGAGGTCTACCGTGCTGAAGGCTATCGCACCGAAGCACTGGCCGAGCCGCTGCCGGAAGATCAGCTGGGCCGCGAGTGGGAATGGGAAGAAACCCCTGAAGTGAGCCTGAAGATCGTCGACGACCTGGACAGCGCCATCGCCTTGTTCAATCGCTACAGCCCTCAGTTCACCGTGTCGCTGCTCAGCGAAGACGCGGCGACCCAGGAGCGTTTCTACAATGCGGTCAATGCGCCCTTTGTCGGCAATGGCATTACCCGTTGGGTCGATGGCCAGTACGCGCTCAACAAGCCCGAGCTGGGCCTGTCGAACTGGGAAAGCGGACGCCTGTTTGCCCGTAGCGCGATTCTCTCGGGCGATGGCGTGTTCACGATCCGTAGCCGCATGACCCAGACGAATCTGTCGGTCAAACGTTAAAAAAGCGCCTGACGCAGCGGCCGTTGCGGTCAAGTTCGCTGGCAAATGTGAACGTCGGTCAGCAGGTCTATCAGGCATCAAAAAGGGCCTGCTCCTTGTGGGGAGCAGGCCCTTTTTTATGGGTAAGTCAGTGATGACGCTTCCTGATCAGTAGAACCGGTCAATCACCCGAACTTCGTTCTGGTTCTGCATCGATGCCCAGGTCTGTTTCAGCGTTTGCAGAACATTACCGATGAAGTCCTTGTCGGCCGCCGCTTTCTTGCCGACATAGCCCTGGCCGCGACGGTACATCTTCAGTCGGGCGAGCAGGTTCTGGTTGTTCTGGTCAAACTCAGTTTCATGGGCATGTGGCGACAGGCAGTCGATATGAACCTGGCCCGACTTGCTGATCCACAGAATATGGCTGTCGTGGCTGTCTTTTTGCGCAGCGAACATACGAGCCAGTTCTTCGATAGTTGGTTGATTGTTCAGATTCATTTTAAAACCCCTTGACCATTTGGTGATCTTTCAAAGTTGATTCGCTAATACAAGTAGCCCATCGGTTAGTTGATCCCTGGCACCGAAACCAGGACGTCAGCAGTCGTCCGCCATATTCGACGGGGTCCCGCATCTGTTGCATGTAGTCGTGTTGAATAACTGCTACGCGTTAGCGTCACAACGAAGAGAAGCAGCGAATACCTTCAGGCCACTGCCGACGTTTTCAGGGTCGGGCACAAGCTTCATGAGGATGGATCGCTAGCGCTTCTCGTCCTTGTACTGGACGTTCGGGCCAGGTCAGCTTCTTCAATCTGCCTTGTGGGCAGGGTGTATCCGGAAAAAACAGCTCGGCGGTCAGACGAGCTTGCTCAAGCGTGTTGCGTGTACTCCCGATCGGGGAGACGTCTGCATCATGCAAGGGCAAATCGAAGGCGTCAACGGTTTTGTAGTGAATATTTTTCGTCACTACATATTGTCTGACAAAGCTGTTTGGAATTAGCACAAAGGGTTTAGGGGGCTGTGGGGCGGATGGATCGCCAGGATCGAAGCCTTTGGCGGCTCTACGGGATTGGGCCTGGTGCTGGCGAAGGTGGCGATTTTTCAAAGCGGTAAAGGGTGCATGGATAACCGCCAATCGACGGGTGATGCAGGCTGTACTCGCCACCCGTGAGATCGGGCATGACCGCAGCCCAGAACAGTCGCGCCGGTTGGTTCGCCTCGATGTGGAAAATCTGCCATTGACCGGGGAAACGGCTCAAGAGGGTGGAAACGACAAACTTCGCGACACCCTGGCCACGAAAGCGCCGGGTCACGAACAGGTAACCGATGTTGTGCTCGATACCGGGCCGAAGGGTTTCATCGTCCACGGTCACGAACCCGGCCAATTCCCCGTCCACCCTGATGAGAAACGGCCGGGTCGCGGGTTTTCGCCAGTAATCGGTCAGGGGCAGGATGTTGAAGAAACCGTGTTCAGCCAGTTTCAACGGCAACCACTCGCTGAAGTCATAGGTATAGAACTGCATCAGGCATTCAAGGGTTTCCAGGTCGTCGCGCTGTGCGGCGTGCAGATTGATCGTAGGCATCACCGGTGGCTCCTGATATCCGTCAGTCAAGGATAGTTGGAACGGCGAATGAACCGTGGCGAGGGAGCGGGCACCCTCGCCACGGTTGTGACGATGCCACTTCTGGCTGAATTCAGTTCCGGGACAATGGGCGTAAACCTCGGCCTACCAGAACTTGAACGTGTAGGCGACGATCAGGCGATTTTCATCCACATCGGTCGTTTCGCTGCCGCGATACGTGACATTGCGCCAGCGCAGGCTCAGGTTTCGTAAAGGCCCGCTCTGGATCACGTAGGCAATGTCGGTATTGCGCTCCCACTCTTTGGCGGCAACGCCTCGAATCTCGAAATCATTGCCTCGCATGTAGCGGGTCATCAATGTCAGTCCGGGCAGGCCCACGGGGGCAAAGTCATAGTCATAGCGCAATTGCCAGGAATCTTCCCTGGCCCGGACAAAGGGTTGGTAAGTGCCGTTGTTCAAGGCCCAGGGATCGGCAACCGACAAATAGGGAAGTCCGGTGTCGCCACGTTGGTTTTGATAACCAAGGCCCAGGGAATGGCCGCGGCTGCTCACCGTGAACATGCCACCCAAATAGCGGTTGTCGACGTTGGTATGGCCTTCGTTATCGCTGCCGAAGTAGCGTAGGTCGGCCTTGAAGTTGACGCTTTCGGTCAACGCCGACTTGTATAAAAGGCTGGCGGCATTCTGGCTGTAATTGTCCTTCAGTTCGGCGCGGTAAAACGTGGCGCTGAGATTGGGCTGGAGGGCGTAGGTCGCGCCTGCGTAGTTGAAGCGGTCTGTGGGCACGCCGCCGGTAGAGCCATCGGCCGCCATGCGCATGTCTTCATAGTCTGACGAGTCGCGCTGATGGGCCTGGCGAAATTGTCCGGCGGTGAGGCTCAGGTTCTGGATGTCAGTGGAGACGACCTGACCACCCTGATAGGTTTGTGGCAACAGCCGTGTGTCATTGCGGAACAACACGGGCATGACCGGTTCGTGGTTGCCGAGGGTGACCAGGGTCTTGGCGACTTTGAGCTTGGCGGTCGGCGCCAGGAAACTGTACTCGTCGACGGGCTCGCCAGTCCGTTGATTGCGCTGCAGGACACCCGTACCACTGCTGCCGCCGCCGGAGTCGAGCTTGACGCCGACCAGCCCCAGGACATCCAGGCCAACGCCGACCGTACCCTCGGTGAACCCGGAGTTACCGCGCAGAATGAAGCCTTGTGCCCAGTCTTCGGCCTTGCTCTGAGGCTTGCCATCATGGCGCGGTCCGTCGGACAGACCCGCGTCCCGGTAATCGCGATTCATGTAGAAATTTCGTGTTTCCAGGCTCATGTGGCTGTCGGCGACCAGGTCTGCATGGGCCTGTGTCGCGAGCAATAACGCAGACACACAAGTGGCTTTCAAGGAATACCGGGCGCGAGTCGGCCCGGCCAGATGCCCAGTGACGGGATTGGCTGTACGCATGATGTGATGTTCCTGCCTGCCGTGAGTTGTTTTTGTTGTTCAGCCAGCCCCTGGAAAGGGCTGTTCAGGGTTTTATGAACAATGACGCTTGGGCGAGGGCAGGAAGGTTGGGATCAGCCTATTGCGCCTCGTCGTCTGGCTGCTCGCTACCGAGCGATATGGCGGCCATGTCGCCCTGTAGCTTGTTGAGGTAATGCAGCAGGCTGACGCTGTCGTCGAAACTGAAGCCTTTCAATGCCTGCTGGTAAAACGTCTGGATCCTTTCCTGCAGAGAGTCCCAGAATGTCCTGCCGGTATCGGTCAACTGCACCAGGCGGGCACGTCCGTCATCCGGGTGGGGCACGCGCAGCACATGGTTGTCGCGCTCCATGCGCTTGAGTACACCGTCCAGGCTCTGGCGACTGACGAACAGGTATTCGGTCAGTTCAAAGAACGAAATACCCCCTTCATAACGTTCGCGTGACAGTGCGCCGAGCACGGCCCATTGCACCGTGCTGATGCCCATCTCTTTCTGGACTTGCCTTTGCAGCACGTTCCCGGTCTGGAACAACCGGAAAAACAGCGTATTGGGTACGGATCGGGTATCGCTATTGTTCATCAATGTTCCTTGTCGGCTCCGTAAGGACGAGCGCGGCTGTATGAGCGCCCGGCCTGGCGGAGCCGGCAGGGCATCAGTTGGGGACAAATTCGCGCGCGATGATATTTTTCATGATCTGCGCGGTGCCGTCACCGATTTGCAGGCCAAGTACATCGCGCAAGCGCTGGGCGAACGGCAGGTCCTCGCCGTAACCGGTGTGCCCATGGGCCAGCAGGCACTGCTTGACCACATCGAATGCCAGTTTCGGTCCCCACCATTTGTTCATGGCCGCCTCGGCATTGTGCGGCAGCTTATTATCCTTGAGCCACAAGGCGTAATAGCACTGCAGGCGCGCAGCATGCACGTAGGTCTGCAATTCTGCCAGTGGGTGGGTCAAACCCTGAAAGGAAGACAACGCCTGGCCGAAGGCCTTGCGTTCGGTCAGCCATTGCCAGGTTTCATCCAGCGACTGCTGGGCCAATGCCAGGCACTGCAGGCCGATCAGGGCGCGGCTGTAGTCGAAGCCCTGCATCACCTGTTTGAATCCCTTATTTTCATCGCCCAGGCGATGGCTGGCCGGCACTTCAACGTTGTCGAAGAAAATCGACCCGCGGCCAATGGCACGCTCGCCGGCATCCTCGAAACGGGTGGTGCTGATGCCCGGCAGGTTCATGGGCACCAGAAAAGCGCTGATGCCGCTGGCGCGTTGCTCCACGGTGCCGGTGCGGGCGAAGACCACGGCGACGTCGGCCTGGTCGGCCATGGAAATGGAGGTTTTCTCGCCGTTCAGCACATAGACATCGCCCTTGAGCTCGGCCTTCAGGCGCAGGCTGGCGGCATCCGATCCGCCGCCGGGTTCGGTCAGGGCGATGCAGGCGACCTTGCGACCGGCAGTCATTTCGCTCAGCCATTCCCGGGCGAGCGAGGATTCGGCGTATTGGGCGATGATCTGGCCGTTCAACGACGTCAGCAGTGGGATGTACGCGACGTTGAAGTCGCCACGGGCCAGTTCTTCGATGATCAGGCCGGCGGTGACACAGTCCAGGCCGCTGCCGCCGAACTCCTCAGGCAGTTCACCGCCAAGCAGGCCCATTTCGCCCATTTGGGCAATGACTTCGCGCTCGATGCGGCCGTCGCGATCCCGTTGGCGATAACCGGGGGCGAGGACGTCAGCGCTGAATCGTGCAACGCTGTCGCGGATGGCATTTTGTTGTTCTGTGAATGCGAAATTCATGATGCTCTCCAGGCCATTCGGGTGCTGAACCGGCAGCGCCATGGCTGCCGGCGCAGGGATCATTTGTAGAATTTACGGAACTCGGGCTTGCGCTTTTCCTTGAAAGCGGCGACGCCTTCCCTGGACTCCTCAGTGTCGTAGTACAGGCTCAGGGCCTGCATGCCGAGCCCGCCGATGCCGCCGATGTTGGCGCTGTCGGCATTGAACGAGCGCTTGGCGATGGACAACGCGGTAGGGCTCTTCTCGAGAATTTCCTCGCACCATTTCTGGACTTCTTCATCGAGCTGATCGTGGGGCACCACGGCGTTGACCAGCCCCCAGTCCAGCGCCTGGCGGGCGCTGTACTTGCGGCACAGGTACCAGATTTCGCGGGCGCGTTTTTCGCCGATCAGGCGCGACAGGTAGGCGGTGCCGTAGCCCGGGTCGACCGAGCCGACCTTGGGGCCGACCTGGCCGAACACCGCGTTTTCCGAGGCGATGCTCAGGTCGCAGACCACGTGCAGCACGTGCCCGCCACCGATGGCGAAGCCGTTGACCCGTGCGATCACTGGCTTGGGTACTTCGCGGATCAGGTTCTGCAGCTCTTCGACCGGCAGGCCGATCAGGCCGCGGCCGTCGTACTGGCCTTCATGAGCGCCCTGGTCGCCTCCGGTGCAAAATGCCTTGTCGCCTGCGCCGGTGAAGACGATGACGCCGATTTCCTTGTTCCAGCCGGCGCGGTTGAACGCGTCAATCAGCTCCATGCAGGTCTGGCCGCGGAATGCGTTGTAGCGCTCGGGGCGGTTGATGGTGATGGTCGCGACACCGTTGAGTTCTTGGTACAGGATGTCTTCGTAGTTCATTGCATGCTCTCCCATATGAGTATCGTCTGGCTTAGCCAGCCATCGTCAGGCCGCCGGACACGCTGATGACTTGACCGGTGATGAAATTGGCATCGTCGCTGGCGAGCAGGGCGATGATTCCCGGATAGTCTTCCGGTTGGCCGAGTCGGCGCATCGGCACGGCATTCTTGAAGGCTTCCAGGAGCTTTTCCGGGTTGCTGGAGGTTTCGGCCACGCTTTTGAGCAGCGCGGTGTCGGTCGGACCGGGGCAGACCACGTTGACGTTGATGTTCTTGGTCGCCAGCTCCCGCGCCAGGGTTTTGCTCAAGCCCACCAGGCCAGCCTTGCAGGCTGCATAGACGGCCTCGCCCGACGAGCCGACGCGGGCGGCATCCGAGGCAATGTTGATGACTTTGCCGCCACCGGCCTCGAGCATTTTCGGCAGCACCACGTGGTGCATGTTCAGGGCGCCGGTCAGGTTGATCGAAATCAGCTGCTCCCAGAGCTTTGGTTCGGTCTTGAGAAACGGCATGAAGCGGTCGAACCCGGCGTTGTTGACCAGTACGGTCGGCACACCCAAGTCTTTTTCGATGGCCGCCACGGTCTGGGTGATGGCGTCGTAGTCGGCGATGTCGGCGGCATAGGCGACTGCTTTTCCACCGGCTTCGCGGATCAGGTCGACGGTGACCTGCGCCGCAGCGCTGTCGCGATCCAGCACCGCCACCCGGCTGCCTTCGGCGGCGAAGCGCTGGCACACCGCGCGGCCGATGCCGCCGCCCCCGCCAGTGATGATCACGGTTTTTCCACTAAGGCCTTTCATGGGGCATTCTCCAAGTCAGTTGAGTTGCGTGTATCGAGTGTGTTGATCAGCGACGCTTGGCCGGGTCGATGCGAATGTTCGCGGCCCGCTCGTGCAGCTTGAATTTCTGGATCTTCCCGGAGGGCGTGCGGGGCAGGGCAGGCAGCACCTCCAGGTACTCGGGCAAATAGTTGCGCGACAGACTGTGTTCGAGCAGAAAGGTCACCGCGTCATCGAGGCTCAGCTCCGTATAGTCGTCATGCAACGTGACGTAAGCGCAGACACGCTCACCGAGTCGCTCGTCGGGGCAGCCCACCAGGGCCGCCGCCGAAATGGCCGGGTGCTTGTAGAGCAGGTTTTCCACCTCAACCACCGGAATGTTTTCGCCGCCGCGAATGACGACATCCTTTGTTCGTCCGGTGATGCGGATGTAGCCCTGGGCATCCATACGGGCCAGGTCTCCGGTGGAGAACCAGCCCTGGGCGTCAACGCCGTAGAGATCGGGGCGCTTGAGGTAGCCCACGAACAGGCTCGCGCCGCGGACCTGAAGATGGCCTTCGGTGCCGGCGGGCAGCGCAAGCCCGGCATCATCGACCACCCGCACATCCATGAGCGGTAGCACCACGCCGTCGCTGTAGATGGCCCGCTCGGGATCGTCCTGCGGACGCGTCATGGTGGCAGCGCCGGTTTCGGTCATGCCCCAGGCCGAGATGATTGTCGCGTTGAGGCTGTGGCCAGCCTTTTCCACCAGGCTTTCCGGAATGGGCGCGCCGGCCGAGACAAAAAAACGCAGGCTCGTGAGCGCGTCACCATTGTCCGGTGCGAGCTCGATCAAATCGGCGAGAAACGGTGTTGAGGCCATCGTGAAAGTCGGGCGCTCGGCGGCGGCGATCCTTATGGCGGTGCGCGCATCCCAGACGTCTTGCAGTACCGCTGCCGCGCCGAGGTAGATGGGCATCATCAGGCCGTAGAGAAAACCGGTCTGGTGAGCCATGGGCGAGGCCATGAAGATGATGTCTTCGTGGCCAAGCCCCAGGCGCTCGGCATAAGGAATGATATTGCTCAGCAGGGTCCTGGAGGTGTGCAGCACCCCTTTGGGTTCACCCGTGGTGCCGGAAGTGAACAGCAGCTGGAGAATATCGTCGGCCTGGGGGCGTCGTTCTGCGAACAGCGCCTGGGTATCGCAGTCCTTCTCCCATTCCCGCTCGAGCAGTTGCTGTTCAAAGCTGTTGTGACCGTCACCCCCTATCACCAGTACATGGCGCAGTTCCGGCAGGTCGGTGCGCAGGCCTTCGGCCATGCTGGCGTAATCGAAACCCCGGAAGTGTTTGGGCACGACCAGAAGATGACTGCGGGCGTGGCCGAGCATGAAGCGCAGTTCGCGTTCCCGAAAGATCGGCATCAGCGGGTTGAACACCGCGCCGATACGGGCACAGGCCAGGAACAAGGCTGTCATCTGCCAGCCGTTGGGCAACTGGCAGGACACCACACTGCCTTTTTCCACACCCAGGGCGGCCAGGCCGGCACCCATGCGGGTGACCACGGCATCCAGTTCGCCGTAGGTAAACGAGACAGGATTGTTCTCGCCAGCCTGGTAGCTCGACAGGGCGCGACAGCCTTGGCCTCGTGCAACCTGTATACCCCAGTAATCTGTAATGATCATGTCACTGATAGCGCTTGTGGAGGACGCTTCCGGATGACGATCTGGTGGTGTGGCTGTCCAGGTGTTCATTTATAAGTATCGACTCTTAAGGGTTGGAATTGTTGTTTTCTTACGATCTGGTATTGCCCTTTCGATGAGCTGAAGATAAGGCTTTCAAAATTAATGTGTCAACATGTTGTCTTTAATTTTTTCTGTGGATATATTCGAAACCCATACCGAACAACAAGAGGTAGGTGACATGGCTTTCCTGAATATCCTTGTCGAGCAGCGTGCAGCCGTCGGCCTGATCCGTTTGAATCGCCCGGCTGTCCATAACGCCCTCAATGACGCCTTGATGACCGAGCTGGGCCAGGCGCTGCTGGCCTTCGAGGCCGATGAGCGGATTCGGGCCGTCGTCATTACCGGCAACGACAAAGCCTTCGCGGCCGGTGCCGATCTCAGCGAATTGCAGTTCAAGGGGTTCGCCGATGTGTACCTGGAGGATTTCGTCACGGCCAACTGGGAGACCGTCACCCGCTGCCGCAAGCCGGTGATCGCCGCGGTTGCCGGTCTGGCGCTGGGCGGGGGCTGCGAGTTGGCGATGATGTGCGACATGGTCATCGCCGCCGACAACGCTCGATTCGGCCAGCCCGAAGTCAAGGTCGGCACGTTGCCCGGTGCCGGCGGCACCCAGCGCCTGACCCGCGCCATCGGCAAGGCCAAGGCCATGGACCTGTGCCTGACCGGGCGCTTCATGGAAGTCGATGAGGCCGAGCGCTGCGGCTTGATCAGTCGCGTAGTGCCCCTGGCAGACCTGCTGGATGAAGCCCTGGCCGTGGCCGCGCAGATTGCCGCTCACCCGGCGATCGCGGTGAAACTCAATAAAGAAGCGGTCAACCGTGCCTTCGAAACCACCCTGGCCGAGGGTGTGCAGTTCGAGCGGCGATTGATGCACGCCAGTTTCGCCAGTCAGGACCAGAAGGAGGGCATGCAGGCCTTCGCTCAGAAGCGCCAGCCGGTATGGACCCATCGCTGAGAAACGCGATCGATTGGCAAGCCGCATAACTATAAGAAGAGGAGCTGTCCGATGACTTCAGTCGTACAAATGACGCGCGAGGCAGGCGTGGCCTTGATCCGGGTCGACAACCCGCCGGTCAATGCCCTCGGTCACGCCGTGCGCGTCGGGCTGTTGCAAGCGTTCATGGCGGCCGAGCGGGACGGGCAGGTCGAGTTGATCATGCTCTATTGCGCAGGCAAGACCTTTATTGCCGGTGCCGATATTCGCGAGTTCGGACAACCGGCCCAGGCGCCGATCCTGCAGGAACTGACCCTGGCCATCGAGAACGGCAGCAAGCCCTCGCTGGCGGTGTTGCACGGCTCAGTGCTGGGTGGCGGGCTGGAGGTCGCGCTGGGCTGTCACTACCGCATCGCTCACCGTGCCACCCGGCTCGGCCTGCCGGAAACCCGTCTGGGTTTGCTGCCTGGGGGCGGCGGCAGCCAACGCCTGCCGCGCTTGGTGGGTGTGCAAAGCGCGCTGGACATGATCATCGGCGGCGAGCCGATCGAGGCAACCCGGGCACTGGAGCTCGGTCTTGTAGACGCACTGTTCGACGATGAGCCTCTGGTTGCAGGCCTTGCGCATGCGCGGCACCTGTTGGCCGAGCGGGTGGGCGTGCGGCGCGTCGGCCAGATGACGATGCCAACGACGTCTGCCGAGGCCAGTGCATTGATTGCGGCCCGGCGCAGCGAAATCGGCCGCACCCAGGCTGATTCGTTCTCGGCACCGCGCTGCCTCGCTGCGATCGAAGCGGCGATCCAGATGCCATTGATCGAAGGGTTGCAGCGCGAGCGCGCGCTGTTTCTCGAATGCATGGCATCGCCCCAGCGCGCAGCGCTGATCGAAGATTTCTTTGCCCGGCGCCAGACAGCCAAGAGCGGCCGACGCTGAACCTGCGGCCAGCCTGGTGTTGGCCTGACCATCGACCGAGGATTTTGCATGGACATCCACTACACACCCGCCGAGCTTGAGTTCCGCACCGAGGTGCGTGCTTTCCTTCGTGACGCGCTGCCGGCGGACATCGCCAATAGCGTTCGCCTCGGCAAGCGTCTGAGCAAGGACGACCACCAACGCTGGCAGCGCATCCTTGCCCGGCGTGGCTGGTACGCGGCCAATTGGCCGGTGACCTTTGGTGGCACCGGTTGGAGCGTGGTGCAAAAACACATTTTCGAGCAGGAGTGCGCCGCCTTCGGTGCGCCGCGCCTGATCTCCTTCGGCGTCAATATGGTTGCGCCGGTGATCATGAAATTCGGCAACCCGGCGCAGCAGGCGCATTACCTGCCACGCATCCTGAGCGGAGAAGACTGGTGGTGCCAGGGCTACTCGGAACCGGGTGCCGGTTCGGACCTGGCCAGCCTCAAGACCCGCGCCGTGCGCGAGGGCGACCACTATGTGGTCAATGGCCAGAAGACCTGGACCACGCTCGGCCAGCACGCCAACATGATTTTCTGCCTGGTGCGCACGGACAGCGAAGCCCGGCAGCAGCGGGGCATTTCTTTCCTGCTGATCGACATGACCACGCCGGGCATCAGCGTTCGCCCGATCATCACGCTCGAGGGCGAGCATGAGGTCAACGAAGTGTTCTTCGACAACGTCCGCGTGCCAGTGGAAAACCTGGTGGGCGAAGAGAACCAGGGCTGGACCTGCGCCAAATACCTGCTGACCCACGAGCGCACCGGGCAGGCTGGCATCGGCCAATCCAAGGCAGCCTTGGCGCACCTCAAAGCGGTCGCCCGGCAGGAGTTGCGCAACGGCCGGCCGTTGCTGCAGGACCCGCAGTTTCGCTTGCAGGTCGCCCAGGTGGAGATTGAGCTGCTGGCCATCGAGATGAGCACCTTGCGCATCCTCGCTGCTGCCCAGGCCGGCGGTGTGCCCGGTGCCGAAAGCTCGATCCTGAAAATCAAAGGCTCGGAAATTCGCCAGGCCATCAGTCACCTGTTGCGCAAGGCGCTGGGCGCCAAGGCGTTGCCTTTCGTCGAAGCGCAATTGACCGACGACTTTACCGGCACTGCGCTGCACAGCGACTACAGCGCCGCCCCCGCCAGCCAGTATTTCAACCTTCGCAAGCTGTCTATCTACGGCGGCTCCAATGAAATTCAAAAGAACATCATCGCCAAGATGATTCTTGAGCTTTAAGGAGGCACGCAATGGACTTCACACTCAGCTCCGAGCAGCAAATGCTGCAAGACACCGTGGCCCGACTGGCCCGCGATCACTACAGCTTCGAAGCCCGCGAAGGCTATTACCACAGCGAAGCCGGCATGAGCCCGGTGTTCTGGAACCAGATGGCAGAACTGGGCCTGTGTTCGGTGCCGATTGCCCAGGAACATGGCGGCTTCGGTGGCAGCGGCGTGGACAACCTGCTGATCATGACCGAGCTCGGTCGCCACCTGTGCCTGGAGCCCTTCCTGCAGTCGCAGATTCACGCGGCCGGCCTGCTGCAACAACTCGGTGATGCCAGCCAAAAGGCAGACCTGCTGCCGCGGGTGGCCGAAGGCTCACTGCAACTGGCGGTGGCTCTGGAAGAACTGCAAAGCCATTACCAGCTGCACGATGTGCAGACCCAGGCGCGCCCGGTCGAGGGTGGCTGGTGCCTGTCCGGGCGCAAGATCTGTGTGGTGGGCGCGGCCAGTGCGGGATTGATCCTGGTGTCGGCACGAACCAGCGGTGATACACGTTGCGAACAGGGCATCAGCCTGTTTCTGGTCGAGGCGCAAGTCCATGGGTTGCAGCGTCGCGATTACCCCTGCATCGATGGCCCGCGAGCCAGTGATCTGATTCTCGACGATGTCTTTGTGTCCCGGGGTGCTTTGCTCGGTGACATCGGCGAAGCCTTGCCGGCGTTGCGTTATCAGCAGGGTCGGGCCATTGCCGGGCAGTGCGCCGAGGCCGTCGGCGGCATGCAGGAAGCCTTTCGCCTGACCCTCGACTACCTGAAGACGCGCAAGCAGTTCGGCACGCCAATCGGCAAATTCCAGGTGCTGCAGCATCGCATGGCCGACATGTGCGGCGAGCTGGAAATGGCCACCTCCATGGCCATCCTTGCCGCCTGTGTGGCTGATCAAGCCGACGGCGACGAACGTAGCCGGCAACTGGCCGCCGCGAAGTTCGTGGTGGTCCGCGCCGCACGCCTGATCGCCGAGCAAGCGATCCAGTTGCACGGCGGTATCGGCATGACCTGGGAGTACAGCCTGGCCCATCACGCCAAGCGCCTGGTGATGCTGGGTCATCAATTGGGCGATGACGATCACCATTTGCAGGCCTACGCCGAGCTGCTGCACAGCGCCTGACCGATCACTGCACTCACACGGGAACACACTATGAAAGTACTGGTTGCGGTAAAACGTGTGGTTGATTTCAACGTCAAGGTTCGCGTGAAGGCGGACCACTCCGGCGTTGACCTTGCCAACGTCAAGATGGCGATGAACCCCTTCTGCGAAATCGCCGTGGAAGAAGCGGTGCGCCTCAAAGAACAAGGGATTGCCACCGAGGTGGTGGTCGTCAGCATCGGCAGCATTGCGGCACAGGAGCAACTGCGCACCGCGTTGGCGCTGGGTGCCGACCGCGCCATCCTGGTCGAATCCGCCGAAGATCTGACGTCCCTGGCCGTTGCCAAACTGTTGAAAGCGGTTGTCGACAAGGAACAGCCTCAGCTGGTGATCCTTGGCAAACAGGCCATCGACAGCGACAACAACCAGACAGGCCAGATGCTCGCTGCGTTGAGCGGTTACGGTCAGGGCACGTTCGCGTCCAAAGTCGAAATCAGCGGCGACAGCGTCGCGGTGACCCGCGAAATCGACGGCGGCGCGCAGACCGTTTCCCTGAAGCTGCCAGCCATCGTCACCACCGACCTGCGGTTGAACGAGCCGCGCTACGCGTCGTTACCCAACATCATGAAAGCCAAGAAGAAGCCGCTGGAGGTGCTCACGCCGAACGCCCTGGGCGTCAGCTGTGCCAGCACTGTGCACACCTTGAAAGTCCAGGCACCGGCCGCGCGTAGCGCCGGGATCAAGGTCAAGTCGGTGGCCGAACTGGTCGAAAAACTGAAGAACGAGGCGAAGGTAATCTAATGGCTATCCTGGTTATCGCTGAACACACCCACGCAGCACTGGCGGCTGCCACCCTCAACACCGTGACGGCTGCGCAGCAGATCGGCGGCGATATTCATGTGCTGGTCGCCGGTCAGGGCGCGGGCGCCGCGGCAGAGGCCGCGGCGAAGGTGGCAGGCGTGACGAAAGTGCTGCTGGCCGACAACGCTGCCTACGCGCACGGGTTGCCGGAAAACGTCGCGCCGTTGATCGTCGCGCTTGTTCAAGAAGCCGGGGCTGACGGCTACAGCCACATCCTGGCTGCCGCCACGTCCAATGGCAAAAACATCCTGCCGCGCGTCGCCGCCGCACTGGACGTCGACCAGATCTCCGAGATCATCGCGGTCGAAAGCGCCGATACCTTCAAGCGCCCGATCTATGCGGGCAACGCCATCGCGACGGTGCAGTCCTCTGCCAGCGTGAAGGTGATCACAGTGCGCGGCACCGGATTCGATGCCGCTGTCGCCGAAGGGGGCAACGCCGTCATCGAAGCGCTCGCCTTGGTCACCGACAGCGGTCAGTCGGTCTTCGTCAGTGAAGAATTGGCCAAGTCCGATCGTCCGGAGCTGACCGCCGCGAAGATTGTTGTGTCGGGTGGCCGTGGCATGCAGAACGGTGACAACTTCAAACACCTCTATGCGCTGGCCGACAAGCTTGGCGCGGGCGTGGGTGCATCGCGTGCCGCCGTCGATGCCGGTTTTGTACCCAACGACATGCAAGTCGGTCAGACCGGCAAGATCGTCGCGCCGCAGTTGTACATCGCGGTGGGCATCTCGGGTGCCATCCAGCATCTGGCCGGCATGAAGGATTCCAGGGTCATCGTGGCGATCAACAAAGACGAAGAGGCGCCGATCTTCCAGGTCGCCGACTACGGCCTGGTGGCGGATCTGTTCGACGCCGTGCCGGAACTGCAACGGGCGATTTGAGGAGGTGCTTGTGAATACGTTCAAACAGATCGGTGTGATCGGCAGCGGCGCGATGGGCCGGGGGATCGCCCAGTTGTTCGCCACCGCTGGCGTTCCGGTGTTGCTGTATGACAGTCGCAGCGAAGCGACGCAGGAGGCGCTGCAAGCCAATCGGGCCGTGCTGGAGCGCTCCGCCGCCAAGGGCAAGTTGAGCAACGAAGCGCTGGCGAGCGCGCTGGCTTGCATGCGCCCGGCCATCAGCCTTGAAGCCTTGGCCGATTGCGATTTATTGATCGAGGCGATCGTTGAAAACCTTGAGGCCAAGCAGGGGTTGTTCCGTGCGCTGGAACAAGTGGTCAGGGCCGACGCGGTGCTGGCGACCAACACTTCATCCTTGTCGGTGAGCCTGATAGCCAGTGCCTGCAAACATCCAGAGCGGGTGGCCGGGTTTCACTTTTTCAACCCGGTGCCACTGATGAAAATCGTCGAAGTGGTGCGTGGTGAACTGACCGACCCGCAGGTGGTTCAGCGCCTGGCGGCGTTGGCCGGGCACGCCGGTCACTTTGCCGCGACGACCCCCGACTCTCCGGGCTTCCTGGTCAATCATGCCGGGCGGGCCTTCGGACCGGAGGCCTTGCGCATCCTGGGCGAGGGGATCGCCACCCCGGCGCAGATCGATCGCATCCTCAAGGACAGCCTCGGCTTTCGCATGGGGCCGTTCGAGCTGTTTGACCTGGTTGGCCTCGACATTTCCCATGCGGTGATGGAGTCGATACACGCGCAGTTTTATCAGGACCCGCGCTACACCCCATCGGCACTGGTGCCACCTCGCCTGGCCAGCGGCCTGCTGGGGCGCAAGACAGGCCAGGGCTTCTATCGCTACCAGGACGGTAGCGTGGTCGAGGAAGCGCAGCAGGCGCCGCCGCAGGTGGCCATCACCCAGCCATTCTGGCTGGACTGCGACGACTCGGTCATGCGCGAGCGGATAGCCGCGGTGCTGTCCGTTGCCGGCGTTGTGCTGGAGCAGGGCGATCAACCCAGTGCGAGCGCCATCTGCCTGGTGACGCCGCTGGGGGAGGATGCCAGCAGCGTGATCGCCCGCAAGCGACTGCCGTCGCGCCGCAGCCTGGCACTGGAAACCTTCGTCGGCTTCGACACGCGTCGCGTACTGATGCGTCAACCGGCGCTCGACGCGCTGGTTCTGGCTCAGGCGTGCCAGGCCCTGGGCGCCGATGGCGTGCCGGTGGAAGTCATCAATGACTCGCCAGGCTTTATCGCCCAGCGTGTGCTCGCCGGGATCGTCAACCTGGGATGCGAGATCGCCCAGCGACGCATCGCCGAGCCGGCCACCCTGGACCGTGCGGTGCAGTTGGCCCTCGGTTACCCCCATGGTCCGTTGGCTTTTGGTGACCGATACGGGGCGTTGCAGATCTGGCAGATCCTGCACCAACTGCATGAGCTGTATCAGGAGCCGCGCTATCGGGCCAGCCCCTGGCTGCGCCGCCGGGTCCAGCTCGGCCTGCCCCTGACCACCCCCGAGGACCCAGCATGACGGCTTATATCTACGATGGCCTGCGTTCACCCTTCGGTCGCCACGGTGGCGCGTTGGCCGGTGTGCGTCCCGATGACCTGCTGGCCTCTGTGGTGCGCGCGCTGGTGGCGCGTAACCCGTTTGAGGTGCGCGACTATGAAGACTTGATCGTCGGCTGCAGCAGCCAGGCAGGTGAGGACGGGCGCAACCTGGCGCGCCATGTTGCGCTGCTGTCCGGCTTGCCGACGGCCGTTGGCGGTTTGACCGTCAATCGTCTCTGCGGCTCTGGCCTGGCGGCTGTACTGGATGCTGCCCGCGCCGTGCGCTGCGGCGAAGGCGAGCTGTTTATTGCGGGCGGCGTGGAGAGCATGAGTCGGGCGCCGTTCGTGGTGGCCAAGGCGCCAAGCGCCTGGTCCCGTGACTTTCAAGTGTACGACAGCACCCTCGGCCCGCGCTTTCCCAACCCAAAGGTAGAGTCCGGGTTCGGTGCCGATTCGATGCCGCAGACAGCGGACAACGTCGCTCATGAACTGGGCATTACTCGCGAACAAGTCGACCGCTATGCCGCACGCAGCCAGGCGCTGTTCGACGCGGCGGTGCGGGAGGGTTTCCAGGCCGGTGAAATCCTGCCGATCGAAGTGCCGTCAGGGCGCAAGCAGCCGCCGAAGATCGTCGACCGTGACGAGCATCCGCGTCCACAAAGCAACGTCGAGGCGCTGTCGGGCCTGCAACCACTGTTTGACGACGGCGTTGTCACCGCAGGCAACGCCTCGGGCATCAATGATGGCGCGGCCGCGCTACTGATTGGCTCGCGGGCCATGGGTGAGAAGGCGGGTCTGAGGCCTCGTGCGCGCATTTTGGCCGGAGCCGTGGCGGGGGTCGAACCACGATTGATGGGCCTTGGCCCGGTGCCGGCCTGCACCAAGGCCTTGCAGCGTGCAGGTTTGAGCCTGGCCGACATGGACCTGATCGAAATCAATGAGGCGTTTGCCGCGCAAGTGCTCGGCTGTGCCCGGCAACTTGACATCGCCTTCGATGATTCGCGCCTCAATCCCAACGGCGGTGCCATTGCCATTGGTCATCCGCTCGGTGCTTCCGGCGCACGCCTGGCCTATAGCGCGGTGCGACAACTGGAGCGCAGCAGCGGGCGCTACGCCCTGGTCAGTCTGTGCATTGGCCTGGGCCAGGGCATTGCGTGCGTGATCGAACGCCTCGACTGACAAAACACCACCCTCAAGAACCCGGAGAAATCACCCATGGCCAACAAGGCAAGCTTCAACTGGATCGACCCGCTGCTGCTGGACCAGCAACTCACCGAAGAAGAGCGCATGGTGCGCGACAGTGCCCGGCAGTTCGCCGCCGACAAGCTCGCGCCCCGGGTGCTGGAGGCTTTTCGTCATGAGCAGACCGACCCGGCCATCTTTCGCGAGATGGGCGAAACGGGCCTGCTCGGTGCCACTCTTCCGGAAACCTACGGCGGCAGCGGTCTGAACGCTGTGTGCTATGGCCTGATCGCTCGGGAAGTCGAGCGCGTGGACTCTGGCTACCGTTCAATGATGAGCGTGCAGTCCTCGCTGGTCATGGTGCCGATCAATGAGTTCGGTAACGAAGCCACCAAACAGAAGTACCTGCCGAAGCTGGCCAGCGGTCATTACATCGGTTGCTTCGGCCTGACCGAACCGAACCACGGCTCCGATCCGGGCTCGATGATTACCCGGGCAAGAAAAGTCGAAGGCGGCTACCGCCTCACCGGGAACAAGATGTGGATCACCAACAGCCCGATCGCCGATGTCTTCGTGGTCTGGGCCAAAGACGATGAAGGGCAAATTCGCGGCTTCGTCCTGGAGAAAGGCTGGCAGGGCCTGAGCGCGCCAGTGATCCATGGCAAGGTCGGGCTGCGTGCATCGATTACCGGCGAAATCGTCATGGATAACGTGTTCTGCCCTGAAGAGAACGCTTTCCCTGAAGTGCGCGGTCTGCGCGGCCCGTTTACCTGCCTGAACTCGGCACGCTACGGGATCGCCTGGGGCGCGCTCGGTGCGGCTGAAGATTGTTGGCACACTGCGCGCCAGTACGTGCTGGATCGCATCCAGTTTGGTCGCCCGTTGGCTGCCAACCAGTTGATCCAGAAGAAGCTGGCGGACATGCAGACCGAAATAACCCTGGCCTTGCAGGGTTGCCTGCGCCTGGGGCGGATGAAGGACGAAGGCACGGCCGCGGTTGAAATCACTTCGATCATGAAGCGCAACAGCTGCGGCAAGTCGCTGGAGATCGCGCGCCTGGCGCGGGATATGTTGGGCGGTAACGGCATCAGTGACGAATTTGGCGTGGCCCGTCATCTGGTCAATCTGGAGGTGGTCAATACCTACGAAGGCACCCACGATGTGCATGCGCTGATCCTCGGCCGCGCGCAGACCGGTATCCAGGCGTTTTTCTGATGGTTGCCTGAAAAGCATCCCTTGGGTTTGTTTGCCGGGCGTTTGCCCGGCTTGTAGACGCGTCGGATATCCGCCTCGACAAGCCGGAGGTGCCTTACGCCGGCGCTGGCAGACCGGCCAGTGTTTTTCCTGCGATGTACCCAAACGTCATGCCCGGCCCCAAGGTGATGCCGCCGCTTGGGTAGTACCCGTTCATGATGCTGTTCATGTCATTGCCCACGGCAAACAGCCCCGGGATCGGCGTGCCGTGTTCATCGAGGGCGCGGGCGCAGGCGTCGGTGTTCAGGCCGGCGAAGGTGCCGAGGCTGCCGGGGACCAGTTTCACGGCATAGAAAGGCCCTTCGCGCAGGCTGCGCAAGGACGGGTTCGGCTCGTGCAGCGCTTCCCCCTGCGCTTTGTTGTACAGCGACTCTCCACGCTGAAACAGCGGGTCTCGACCTTGCTCTGCACCCTGGTTGAAGGCATTGACGGTGGCTTCGAGTTGTTGCGCGTCGATACCGCATTGGCGTGCCAGTTCACTCAAGGTCCGGGCTTTGAACAGGTAGCCGCCGCGTACATGGGGCGCTGTCGGAAACGGAAAGGGTTTCGACCAGCCCAGCCCATAGCGGCGCTGGGCGCGGTGATCGCAGATCAGCCAGGACACCGGGGCTTCTTGCGCACCTGAGGCGTTGAACAGCGCGCACATATAGTCGTGGTAGGAGTCGGCCTCGTTGACGAAGCGCCGACCATCCTGACGCACGGCGATGAAACCGGGTTTGGCCCGTTCCATCAGATGGGGAAAACCACTGAAACCACCGTCCTCCCGTGGCACCCGGGATACCGGTGCCCACGCAGCGGCATGGGGCAATCCGGTTGCAACGCATCCACCCACGCTTTCGCCCAGGCGCAGCCCGTCACCGGTATTACCCTTGGGCGCCGCGCTCAAATGTTCGGTGCCATTGGGCGCGTGCTTGAACAACTGCGCGATGCGCCGCTGATCGTGGGGGAAGCCACCACAAGCCAGCACCACACCTCGCCGGGCGCGAACATCGATCCGTTGCCCTGCGGATTCAACACGCGCGCCCACGACCCGGTCGCCCTCGCGTAGCAGCGTGCGCACGGGGGTTTCAGTGAACAGGCGCACCTGGCGGTCCACTGCGCTTTTGAGCAGGCGGGCGACCAGGGCATTGCCATTGACCAGGTGCATGCCTCGACCATGCCGCAGCAGGTCGCGGGTATGACGCAACACCCGCCTGGCGCTGTAAAGCAGCGAAGACGGCGAGCGCCGGGCATTGAGGAAATGATTGAGGTCGGTGCCGCCGGCGATGCCCATTCCATAAAGGCTGATGAGGTCGAGCGGGCGTCGCAGCTTGTTGATCCAGGGCCCGAGTCGACGACCGTCGAAGGGTTGTGCACAGACCGAGCGCCCCCCTTTGGCGTGGCCTTCGCTGGCGTGAAAGTCCGGCATCTTGCTGCCGGAGAAAAACTGCACCTCGGTATGGCGCTGGAAAAATTCGACCATCTTCGGCCCTTGTTCGAGGAACATCTCTACACGCGCGTCGAGCGCTTCGTTGTGCAGTTCCCGACGCAGATAAATGCGCGCTTGTTCGGGGTCTTCGACGATGCCGTCGGCGATGGCCAGCGGATTGCGCGGGATCCACAGCCAGCCGCCGGACCAGGCGCTGGTGCCGCCCAGTTGCGGCTCTTTTTCCACCACGATGACGTCCAGACCGAGTTCAGCGGCGGTCACCGCCGTCGCCAGGCCGGAGGCGCCGGAGCCAATGACCAGAACGTCACAAAGCAGGGGATTGCTGATGTGCATGGGGATTACCGCGAGAAAGGATGAGGGCCGCTTCGAACATCGAAGCGGCGCGACCGGGTTTACTTGAGGGGGGAGAAGTCTGTCGGGCGCAGCAGTCGTGATTCCAGGGTCACCACGGCGTCCAGTTCCTTGTTCTGCCGTGCGAACGCCTGCCAGCGCGGATCGGCCGCCATGGCGTTGCGGCGGGCCATGCGATCGTCAAGGCTGGTGTAGCCCCAGATGTGCACCACTTGATTGGCTTCGCCGATTTCAGTGGTGAAGAAACCGATCAGGTTGCCCAGGTGCTCTTGCTGGACGGCCAGTGCGGCGCTTTTGTACAGGGACAGCCAGTCACCGAGCCTGGTCGGTTTAATCGTGTAGGTGCGCAGTTCGTAATACATGTTGTTCTCCAGTGCGGGATGGTTGTGTGGGGTGTTGATCGAGCCGGCCGGCGATGTCGCTGGCGGCGAGGTAACCGAAGGTGATGCCGGGGCCCAGGGTGATGCCGGGACCGGGGTAGGTGCCGTCCATGATCGAATTCATTTCGTTGCCGGCGGCGTACAAGCCGGGAATCGGTGCGCCGCTGCGATCCAGCACCCTGGCCTTGCCGTTGGTGACCAGCCCGCGGGCCGAGCCAAGGTCGCCCGTAAACAAACGGACGGCGTAGAACGGCGCCTTGTGCAACGGCTTGAGGCACGGATTGGGCTGGTGCAGCGGGTCCCCCATGTACCGGTTGTAGGCCGTGCTGCCCTTGCCGAACTGGCGGTCGACGCCTTGTTCGGCATCGGCGTTGTATTGCGCCAGGGTCTGCGCCAGGGCGGGCGCATCGATGCCGGCGATCCGGGCCAGTTCGGCAAGGCTGTCGGCGCGCAGCAGGTAACCGGCGTCAATCAGTGCGCTGTTGTCGACCGGCCGTGGACGGGCCAGTCCCATGCCGTAGTTGTTCATGGCGTCGCTGTCGCAGATCAGCCAGCAGGGCGCATTGGCGCCGCCGTTGGCGAACATGCCCTCGACGAAACAGTGGTAGGAGTCGGACTCATTGACGAAACGGCGCCCGGCGCGGTTGACCGCAATCACGCCCGGCTTGGCGCGGTCGGTGACCAGGTGCGGAAAGCGTTCGACGCTGCCATCGGCCTTGTGCAGCACCGAGACCGGCGCCCAGAAGAAGTTCGCCGAGAGGTGGTCGCCGATGGCCGCGTTGACCGACGCGGCCAGGCGATGTCCGTCACCGACGTTGGCCGGCGGTGACATGGTCCAGTGCTCCGAGTCGGTGGCCGGCCGCTGCCCGGCGGCCTGGTCGCCAGCGGCAAAACCACCCGTGGCCAACACGACGCCGCCGCGCGCCCACACCACACGGGTCGCGTCGCGCCAGGCAATTCGCACGCCTTTGACCGTTCCCTGTTCAACGATCAACGCCTCGGCCGACGCTTGCAGCCAGAGGTCGACGCCATTGGCGAAGGCGGTGCTGGCCAGGCGCGCGATCAAGGCATTGCCCACGGTCAGGCGGGTGCCGCGTGGATGGCTGAGCCGGTCGACGGCGTAGCGCCCCATCAGTTTGAGGCAATGCCAGAGGGATTTTGCCGAGCGCTTGAAACTGAGGAAGTGTTGGATATCGACACGATTGACCATCATGCCGCCGAACAGCAGCATGCCGTCCGGTGGCCGTTTCAGGTGCTTGAAATGCTCGCCCAGCCGACGCCCATCGTATTCGTCGATTTCCAGCGCTCGGCCGGTTTGTGTGCCGCCGGGCAGGTTGGGGTAATAGTCGGGCGACAGCGGCCGCAGGCTGTAACTCAGTTCGCTGTGGGTTTCCAGGTAGTGCAGGGCTTCGCGACCCTGTTCGATAAAGGCGTCGATCAGCTCCGGGTTGTAGCCGGCGCCGATGACCTCCTTGAGGTAACGGCGCATCTGCTCGGCGGGCAGGTGATGCCCGGCGGCCCGGGCCTGATCGGTATCGTGCAGCCAGACCGCGCCACCGGAAATCGCCGACGTACCGCCAAAGGCCTCGGTCTTTTCCACCAGCAAGACCTTGAGGCCTCGGCAGCTGGCCGTCACGGCGGCGGCGAAGCCGGCCGCGCCGCTGCCCAGGACAATCACGTCATAGGTCAGGCCGGCGTTGTCAGAGGGCAGGGAAGTCGTCGTGTTCATTGTCTATTGCCTGTTGAGGACGTGGCTGGAGGTTCAGATGTCCAGCGGCGTCACGCCCATGAAATGACCGAGGTTGCCCAGTTGTGCCAGGGCCATTTCCGGCCCGGTCTGAATCGCGCAGCCCATGCGTCGGGCGCAGGCGAGAAAGGGCGTGACCTGCGGCGAAGTCACGACATCGGCCACCAGGGCGGTGGCGCTCAAGGTTTCCATCAGCGCATTCGGCAACGGCATCGGGCCGTCATCGGTAGCCGCGCCCATGCCAACCGGTGAAGCGTTCACCACCAGATCAAAGTGCTTCAGGGTGAGCGGATTGGCGCTGACCACAATCTCCGGGAAGGCGCTGCGCAAAAGCTCGCCCAGCACTTCGACGCGCTCCTGGCTCAGGTCGCTGATGACCAGGTGGCTGACGCCGGCCTGGCACAACGAATAGGCAATCGCGCTGCCGACGCCGCCCGTGCCGATCACCAGCGCCTGCTTGTCCTTGGGATTGAACGCGTGTTTGCGCGCGGCATTGAGAAAGCCTTCGCCGTCGACGATATCGCCCACCAGCCGCCCGTCGGCCTCGCGGCGGATGACATTGACCGAGCGCAGGGCCGCCGAACGTTCGCTGAGGCTGTCCAGGCGGCTGGCCAACAGCTGTTTGTAAGGGACGGTCACCACGCAACCGCGCATGTTTTGCCAGCCGCGCAGGGTCTGGATGAAGTTCTGCAAGGCGGTCGGTGCGAGGTCGATGGCCAGCATCGCAACGTTTTGCTGGTGGTCGGCGAACCAGCGATTGAAGTTTTCCGGCGATTTCACCTGGGCGATCGGTGAGCCGACGATGGCGACCAATTCAGTCGAACCCTGAATCATGAGATGTACCCGCTTATTGGCTGTGTTGTGGGGCCGATACTGCAAGCGGGCCACAAGACGAACAATCAAAGCCTGGGACGAATACGTTGATAATCGCAATGAGAGTGCGATAATCGCAGTCTTTGCGTGATAAAGAGGCCGAGTCGATGAAACAGCCCACCATCCATTCGCGGGATTTGATCGTCGGCCTGCAAAAAGGCCTGGCGCTGTTGCAGCTGTTTTCCCAGGAGCATCCGCGCTTGAGCGTGCCGGAAGTGGCGCGCATGGCCGACATGACCCAGAGCGCCGCCCGGCGTTTTCTGCTGACGCTGGTGCATGATGACTTTGCGCAAACCGACGGCCGCTATTACTGGCTGACCGCCAAGACCTTGCGCATCGGCCAGGCCTATGTCGATTCAGCGGTATTGCCGCGCATGCTGCGGCCCATCGTCGAGCAGGTGGCGCGAACCACTCAGGAGCACGTGTCGGTAGGCGTGCGTGACGGCGATGACATTGTGCATGTGGTGCGCAGCCGCTACAGCCACATCACTTCGATGTCGATTCGCCCGGGTTCGAGGGTACCGATGTATTGCACCGGCAGCGGTCGGCTGTGGCTGGCGAGCCTTGCCGAAGAGGCACTTGCCGCCTATTTCGCGCGCAATCGGCCACGGGCCATCACGCCTTACACCCTGACCGACGAAGCGCAGATCCGCAGCGAAATAGCCTTGGCCGCGGAGCGGGGTTACGTACTGGTGGATCAGGAATATGAAGTGGGCATGCGGGTTTTGAGCGTGCCGCTGATCGATCGGGAAGGGCGGTTACAGGCGACGCTCACACTCACCACGCACGCGTCGCGCATGACCATCGAGGACATGCGCGAGCGTTATCTGTCGGCGCTCTACGAAGGGCAGGCACTGCTGCGGCCGATCATGACACTCTGAGCGTGCGCCGCTTGCTCAAGTGAACACCCTTACAACGGCGGGGCCCCGGTGTTCGTCAAACCCCATGAAAAACGGCGCTGTCACGCCGGTTTTGCTGTCCGCTTGCTGCCCGCCGTTGCTTTACGCTTGGCCGGCTTGCGCTTGTTTTTCCACGGTGTCGCGCCACGTCCGGCGGGGCTGGCCGGGCCGCTGATGGTCAGGCTCAGGCCGGCACAACGGCTGACCTGCTTGCTCATCCAGGCGGCTTGTTTGGTGACGAATTCTTCAAGGCTCATTTCGCCGCTTTGCACCATGTCCAGCGCCTGTTCCCAGATGGCCGTGGTGCCCGGATCGGCAATCGCCCGCGGGACTGCGTCGATCAGGCTGAAAGCGGCGGGGGTGGCGGCCAGCGCCTTGCCGTTCTTGACCAGGTACCCACGGTCGAGCAGGCCCTGGATGATCGAGGCGCGGGTCGCTTCGGTGCCGATGCCGGTGGTGTCCTTGAGTTTTTGCTTGAGCAGCGGATCTTCCACCAGTTTGGCCACGTTCTTCATCGCCTTGATCAGATCGCCTTCGGTGAACGGTTTGGGTGGTTGCGTCCACAGGTCCTTGAGCTGCACGTTGGCCACTGCGCAATCAATGCCTTCCTTGAGGTTGGGCAGTGTTTGCGGGGCCGGTGCTTCACGGCCCTTGGCCGGGGCAAGGGCTTCGGGCAACGCACGTTTCCAGCCGGGCTCGACGATCTGCTTGCCAACGGCACGCAAGGCTTCACCGGCGCAGTCGAAGTCGGCCTGGGTCCGGTCGTATTCGTGATTGGGCAGGAATTGGGCGAGGTAGCGTGCGCGGATCAGGGTGTAGACCGCGCGTTGTTTGCCCGCCAGTTTTTCGAGGTTCTTCGCGGCAGCGGTGGGGATGATGCCGTGGTGCGCGCTGACCTTGGCATCGTTCCAGGCCCGTGAGCGCCGCTGGGGCTCAAGGTGGTCGTGCAAGGCGTTCAGCGCGGGGTCGGCCTGACGCAGCGCCGCCAGGATACCCGGCGCTTCGCTGTGCTGACTGAGGGGCAAATAGCCGCAGTCACTGCGCGGGTAGGTGATGACTTTATGGGTTTCATAGAGCGCCTGGGCGATGTCGAGGGTTTCCTGGGCGCCAAGCCCGAGCTTCTTCGAACAGACTTCCTGCAAGGTGCCCAGGTCGAACGGCAGCGGCGCCACCTCGCGCATGCGTTCGGTGCGCAGCTTGATCACCCGGGCGCTCGCTGCACCTGTCATCGCAGCTGCCGCTTGTTGGGCCAGCGCCTGATTCAGGCAGCGATCCTGATCGTCGCAAACCTCGGAGGCGGCCCGCCATTGCGCGGTGAACGCGGTGCCGTCATGCAGCAGCTGGACATCGATGGCCCAGTAGGCGACCGGTACGAAGTTGGCGATGCTGCGGTCGCGATCCACCACCAGGCGCAAGGTCGGCGTTTGCACCCGACCGACCGGCAACACGCCCTGATAGCCGGACTGGCGGCCGAGCAGGGTGAACAGCCGGCTCATGTTCATGCCGATCAGCCAGTCGGCCCGGGAACGCCCCAGCGCCGAATGGTAAAGGCTGAAGGTTTCCGCCCCCGGCTTGAGCGTGGCGAGGGCCTTGCGGATCGAGGCGTCATCCAGCGCCGACAGCCACAGGCGGCGGATCGGCCCGCGATAACGGCAATGCTCCACCAGTTCCCGGGCGATCATCTCGCCTTCACGGTCGGCGTCGGTGGCGATGATCAGTTCGTCGGCTTCGCCGAGCAGGCGTTTGACGGCCTTGTACTGACTGGCCGTGCGCGGTTTGACGGTCATTTTCCATTTGTCCGGAATGATCGGCAGGTCCGCCAGCACCCAACGCTTGTAGCGCGCGTCGTAGGCGTCCGGCGGCGCGGTTTCCAGCAGATGGCCGATGCACCAGGTCACCGTGACGTCCGTTCCCAGCCAGCAGCCATCGCCACGGCGCCTGGCACCGAGCACAGCCGCAATGTCTTTGGCCTGGGAAGGTTTTTCACAGAGGTACAGCCGCATAACCACCATCGTCGATCAGTGCCCGGAGAGGTGCACAGAATGGCGGGAGATGGACGCGGGGGCAATCTTTATCTGTATGGATGTACAGTTTGTGCGTTGCAATGGGTTGCCTGATCCGTTCGGCTGTAAGGCGGTCGTGAGTGCGGAATTTGGGTTATACCTGATAAATCGTGGTCTCAGGTTATGGGGCTGCCGGGCAGCCCGTCGCGGGCAAGCCACGCTTCCACAGGGTCAATCATCGTCATGAGGAACGAACGCCATGAAAAGCACCGGTCCCAGTCCTGTCATCACCATCGCCGAGCAACCCGGCTGTCTGCTGGTGAAGTTCCACGGTATCCAGGTGGCCGCGTCCTCGCGCGCGCTGGTGTTGCTGGAGGCCAATTATCCGCCGGTGTATTACGTGCCGCGGGAGGACATCGACAAGCAGTATTACGTCCGCACCGATCACACCAGCTATTGCCCTTACAAGGGCGATGCCAGCTATTTTAGTTTGCAGGTGCCGGGGCATGAAGGGGCTAATGCGGTATGGAGTTACGAAAATCCCAAGGTGTCGGTGGAGCAGATTCGCGGCTATGTGGCGTTCTATCCGGACCAGGTGACATTCGAGGTGGTCGAGCTCGACGAGTGATGTTCGCAATACCTGTAGGCGCGAGCCTGCTCGCGATGATATGTCAGTCAACACGATGACAACTGATACACCATCGCGAGCAAGCTCGCTCCTACAGTTAGTTAAGGTCTTCCCTTAATTTTTGTGCAGGTCGACGTTGCGGGTCTCGCGCAAACAGATCAATCCCACCACCAGGCTGACGCCGGTGATCACCACCGGGTACCAGAGCCCGTAGAAAATGTCCCCGGTGTACACCACCAACGCGAACGATACCGTCGGCAGGAAGCCGCCGAACCAGCCATTGCCGATGTGGTAGGGCAGGGACATCGAGGTGTAGCGGATGCGCGTCGGGAACAGTTCGACCATCAGCGCCGCCAGCGGCCCGTAGCACATCGCGGAAATGATGATCAGCGCGACAATCAGTGCCACGATCATCGGCTTGTTGATCTGTTGCAGGTCGGCTTGCTGCGGATAACCGGCAAGGGTGACGGCGCCACGCAGGGCCGCTTCGTCGAAACCGTCGATCTTCACGTCGCCAATGCTGACCTGCACGGTGCTGCCGGCGGGCGCCACGGCGCTGGTATAGGGCAAGCCCTGTTTGACCAGGAAGGTTTTGACCTTGTCGCACGGGCTGTCAAATTTCGCCTTGCCCACCGGGTCGAACTGAAAGGTGCAGGTGGCCGGGTCGGCCAGCACGGTGATCGGTGCCTGACGGCTGGCCAGGTCGATGGCGGGGTTGGCGTAGTGGGCCAGGGTCTTGAAGATCGGGAAGTACAGCGCAGTGGCCAGCAGCAGGCCGATCATCAGCACCGGTTTGCGCCCGACCTTGTCCGACAGCCAGCCGAAGAAGATGAAGAACGGCGCACCAAGGGTCACGCTGACAATCAGCAGGCCGTTGGCGACGGCAGGGTCCATTTTCAAGAACTGGGTGAGGAAGAACAGCACATAGAACTGCGCGGCGTAGAAGGTCACGGCTTGCCCGGCGTTGATGCTGAACAGGGCGATGAGCACGACCTTGAGGTTTTCCCATTTGCCGAAGGAGTCGCGGATCGGCGATTTGCAGAGCTTGCCTTCCTCTTTCATTTTCACGAAGGCCGGCGACTCGTGCAGGCTCAGGCGAATCCAGGTCGAGATGCCCAGCAGGATGATCGAGAACAGGAACGGGATGCGCCAGCCCCAGACTTCGAACTGATCGCCCGTGAAGTAACGGCAACCGAGCACCACCAGCAGCGACAACAGCAGGCCAAGGGTCGCGGTGGACTGAATCCAGCTGGTGTGGAAGCCGCGTTTGCCGATGGGCGCGTGCTCTGCGACGTAGGTCGCGGCGCCGCCGTACTCGCCGCCCAGGGCCAGGCCCTGAAGCATGCGCAGCGCCACGAGGATGATCGGCGCGGCGATGCCGATGCTCGCGTAGTTCGGTAGCAGCCCGACGCAGAAGGTCGCCAGGCCCATGAGGACGATGGTGGCGAGGAAGGTGTACTTGCGTCCGATCATGTCCCCCAACCGACCGAACACCAGGGCGCCGAACGGCCTCACGATGAAGCCGGCGGCGAAGGCCATCAGGGCGAAGATGAACGCCGTGGTGTCATTGACCCCGGCGAAGAACTGCTTGCTGATCACCGCCGCGAGGGCGCCATAGAGGAAAAAGTCATACCACTCGAAGACTGTCCCGAGCGAGGAGGCGAAGATGACTTTCTGGGTGTCCTGGCTGGTACGCGCGCTGCGTAAGCTTTCCAGGGGCTGAACGTGTTCTGACATATCGGTATCCCTCACAGTGATTGTTTTTGTTGTTCCACTGTCGACGCCGGCTTTGTGGGCGGGCGCCGCTACTTCGATGTATCGGATGTACGCGTTTCCGTAGGAGCGAGCTTGCTCCGGGCGGCGTTCCGACGATGAACTTGAGAGCGCACATGGGTGTCAGGTTGTCAGCGTTATCGTTGACGACCATCGCGAGCAGGCTCGCTCCTACAGTGTTCGTGTGGGTTCACGGGTGTGTGACCCGTTCCTTTGTCTCGGCGATGCTCCTTGTGTTGGGGTTGAGGATCAGTTGTGCCGCTTTCTCGGCGATCATCAGCGTGGGCGAACAGGTATTGCCCGAGGTGATGCGCGGCATGATCGAGGCGTCGGCGATGCGCAGGCCGGGAATCCCGTGCACGCGCAGTTCGGCATCGACCACCGCGTGCGTGTCGTTGCCCATGCGGCAAGTGCCGACCGGGTGGAAAATCGTGGTGCCGATCCGGGCGGCGGCTTCGTGCAGCTCTTCTTCGCTTTGCAAGCGGTCGCCGGGCAGGTATTCCACCGGTTTGAACGCCTTCAAGGCCGGTGCGGCAACGATGCGCCGGGTCAGGCGGATGGCGTCGGCGGCAACGCGCAAATCCTCCGGATGGCTCAGGTAGTTGGGTTGAATCAGCGGCGCGTCCTGCGGGTTGACGGAGCGGATTTCCACCCGGCCGCGACTCTGCGGGCGCAGGTCGCAGACCGATGCGGTGAAGGCGGGGAAGGCGTGTAGCGGTTCACCGAAGCGCTCAAGCGACAGCGGTTGCACGTGATATTCCAGGTTCGCCGAGGTCTGCTCCGGCCCCGAACGAGCGAACGCGCCGAGCTGACTGGGCGCCATGGACAGCGGGCCGCTGCGGTCATACAGATAGCGCAGGCCCATGCCCATCTTGCCCCACAGGCTGCCGGCGATCTGGTTCAGGGTCCGGGCATTTTCCAGTTTGTAGATCAGGCGCAATTGCAGGTGATCCTGCAGGTTGCCGCCGACGCCGGCCAGTTCGTGCGCGACGCCGATGCCCAGCCGTTGCAGGAGTGGGCGAGGGCCGATGCCGGAACGCTGCAGGATGCTCGGCGAGCCGACCGAACCGGCGCTCAGGACGATTTCCTTGCGAGCCTTGAAGGTCCTGGCCTGGCCTTGCCAGCGAGCGACGACCGCTGCAGCGCGGCCATTGTCCAACAGCACGCGGTCGACTTCGACGCCGGTCAGCACGGTCAGGTTGGGGCGATGGCGGATGGGCTTGAGAAACGCCTTGGCCGCATTCCAGCGGACCCCGGCCTTTTGATTGACCTGAAAGTAGCCGCAGCCTTCGTTGTCGCCCTGGTTGAAGTCATCGATGCTGGCGATGCCGCTTTGCTCGGCGGCGCTGCGGAAGGCATCGAGAATCGGCCACGACAGGCGCTGGCGTTCGACCCGCCACTCGCCGGCACCACTGTGAAACGCCGAGTCGCCGGCAAAGTGGCTTTCGCTTTTCTTGAACAGCGGCAGGACGTCTTGCCAGCGCCAGCCCGGATTGCCCTCGGCAGCCCAGCTGTCGTAGTCGCCCGCCTGGCCGCGCATGTAGATCATGCCGTTGATCGAGGAGCAGCCCCCGAGCACTTTGCCGCGTGGATAACTTAGGGCGCGGCCCTGCAAGCCGGGTTGGGCTTCGGTCTTGAAACACCAGTCGGTGCGCGGGTTGCCGATACAGAACAGGTAACCCACCGGGATGTGAATCCACGCATAGTTATCGCGGCCGCCGGCTTCGAGCAGCAGTACGCGGTGTTGCGGGTTGGCCGACAGCCGATTGGCCAGCAAACAACCGGCGGGCCCGGCACCGACCACGATGTAGTCGTACTCATCAAGGGAAGTCTGCATCCCTGACCTCATGTTGTTGTTCTTGTTGATCCATCCTAGTTGTTAGCTTTCGTCAAAAGAATGTTAGTTTTTACGCAGCTGCTGTGCGTTTTTAAACACCTGTAAACAAGGACGATTCATGTTCGACTGGAATGACCTGCGGTTTTTTCTCGAATTACAGCGCAGCGGACGTTTGTTGACCGCAGCCCGACGCTTGAACACGACCCACGCCACCGTGGCACGGCACATCGAGGCCATCGAAAAAAGCCTCGGCACCGCGCTGTTCGTTCAGCATGCCCAGGGTTACGAGCTGACACCGGCCGGCGAGGCGCTGCTCAAGCACGCCGAAGCCATGGAGAACGTCGCGCTGCTGGCCCAGGAGGAAATCACCCAATCCACGGCGCCCTTGGGCAAGATCCGGGTCGGGGTCACGGAAGGACTGGGCATCATGTTCCTGGCCAGCCGAATGAATGGCTTGTTCGATCGCTATCCGGGGCTGGAGGTGGAACTGGTGGCGGTGCCCCGTTTCGTCAGCATCCTCAACCGCGAGGCGGAAATCAGCATTCACCTGGAACGACCGGCCGCCGACATGCTGGTCACCCGCAAACTCACCGACTATCGCCTGGCGCTTTACGCCAGCCAGGACTATCTCGACCGTTCGCCGGCGCTGCGTAGCCGCGAAGACCTGGGCCGGCATGCGTGGATTGGTTACGTCGACGATTTGCTGTTCAGCCAGGAACTGATGTTCCTCAACAGCTTCTGCCGCAACCCGCGGGTGGTGTTCCACAGCACCAGCGTCATCGCCCAGCAACAGGCCGCGCGCGCGGGCCTGGGGATCGCGGTGCTGCCGTGTTACATGGCCAGCGCCGATCCCGGACTGGTGCCGTTGCTGCCGGAGGAGAGCATCCAGCGCAGCTACTGGATCAGCACCCGCCGCGAGCTGCACAAATCCGTGCGGCTGCGCGTGTTGTGGGACTACGTGGTGCAATTGTGTGAACGGGAACAGGGCTTGTTGCTCGGCCCCAACCCCCTTTAGGGACGGCTCCCGAGGGGACGCTAGGCAGTACTGATCGGCCGGGCATCCGGAATCGTCAGGGTTGCCTGCAACCCGCCTTCAGGTCGGTTGACCAGGGTGATGCGTCCACCCAGTCGATGGGCAATGGTGTTGACGATTGTCAGCCCCAGTCCCGCGCCTTGGGCGTTACCACGACTGTAGAAGCGTTCGAACACACGTGCGCGATCCGCTTCGTCGATACCCGGTCCCTGATCCAGGACACTCAGCGCGTAGAAACCATCGGCCTGACTCAACTGCACGGTAATGACGCCGTGCTCGGGGGAGAAGTTCGCGGCATTGGTGATCAGGTTGTTCAGCGCGATGTCGATGGCGGCAGCGTCGGCGAAGACCTTGCAGGGGCGGTCACTGGCGTCGAAGGCCAGTTCCAGATGTTTGCTCAGAAGCCAGGGTGTGAGCTGGACCAGGCTGTCACGGACGGTTTCGGTCAGGTCGATAGCGTGCAGTGCCGGCTTCTGGTTTTTTGGCTCGAGGCGGGCCATGGTCAACAGCTGGTTGACCAGGCGGCTGGTACGATCGACGCCGGCGATCAGGAACGCCAGGGATTCGCGCCGCTGTTCTTCGGTGCCGGCCTCCATCAGGTTCTGCGCGTGCACCCGCAACACCGCCAGGGGCGTGCGCATTTCATGGGCGGCATCGGCAATGAAGCGCCGCTCTCGGCCGAGCACTTCCTGAATCTGCGCCAGCATGCGGTTGAGTGCCGCCTGCATCGGTTCGAGTTCGCTCGGCAGGGGCGTCAGGTGCAAAGGCTCGAGCGAGCCACTGTGGCGTGCCCGCAGGGTCTCTGCCATGTCGGCCAGGGGCTTGAGGCCCCAGCCAATGGCCATCCAGACCATCGCCGCGAGCACCAGGCTCCCCAATATGTTCGGCCACAGGGTGTGACGCACGATGCGATCCACCAGGTCCGCGCGTACGTCGTCGCGCTCACCGACCCAGATCCGCAGCTCATTCTGTTTGTCTTCGAGCAGGAAGGCGCGCCAGTGGCGGTTGTTCAGGTCCACCACGTCGCTGAAGCCCGGCGTGGCGGGCGGGGCGGTGAATGAGGGGGCGCTGGCGGTGTGCACCAACACCTCGCCCTTGCGGTTCCAGACCTGGAAGGCGATTTTGGTTTCATAGGGATGGCCATCGACCTTTGGCTCCGCTTCGCTCAGGGCCTGGTTGAACGCCTGATACAGCTCGGCGTGTTGCTTGCTGGCCAGCGGCATGCGCATTACGCCCTGCAGCATCCGGGCGTTCTGGGCCAGTTGCGCGTCATAGACCTCGGCGATTTCATGGTTGCTGTCATGCAGGTTGAGCACGCTGATCACGGCGAGACCGGTGAGCATCAGGCCAATGATCAGCGTCAGGGTGCGACGCCGGATCGAAGTCATCGACGCTCCTCCACCAAATAACCGACCCCACGAATGGTGCGGATCAGATCGGTGGAGAATTTCTTGCGCAGGTGATGGATGTGCACTTCCAGGGTGTTGCTCTCGGCTTCTTCGTTCCAGCCGTAGAGCAATTGCATCAGATGATCGCGGGTGATCACCCGGCCGGGTGGCGAGAGCAGTTCGTGCAGCAGTTGATATTCCTTGGGCGTCAGGGCGACCGGCTCGCCGTTATAGCTGACTTGCTGGGTGCCGGGGTTCAGGCTGATGCCGGCGTGTTCGATCAGCATCTGCGCGCGGCCGGCGCTGCGCCGCAACAAGGCCCGAAGGCGGGCCTTGAGCTCGGCCAGGTCGAAGGGTTTGATCAGGTAATCGTCGGCCCCGGCATCCAGCCCGGCGATGCGGTCCTCGGTGGCATCGCGGGCCGTGAGGATCAGCACTGGCAGGTTGGAGCCGCTGTCCCGCAGCCGTCGCAGCACGTCGAGGCCGTCCATGCGCGGCAGGCCAAGGTCGAGGACCGCCAGATCGAAGGATTCACTGAGCAACGCATGCAAGGCGCTGTTGCCGTCCTGCAACCAATCGACCGTGTAGCCCTCACGGCTCAGGGCCTGATGGATGCCTTCGCCCAGAGCCACGTCATCTTCAACCAGTAGTAAGCGCACACGGACTCCTGTCAGCCGAGTTTTTTATTCACGTCCACCAGCAATGCCTCGATTTCCTTGCGACGACCGGCATCAGCGGTTTCGCGGCCCGGTCTGGGCGCCGCTTGCAGGGCTTTTTGCAAGGCTGCCTTGGCTTCGGTGTAACGCTTTTGACGGTAAAGGTGATCGCCCCAGAAGTACAGGCTGTCGATGCCATTGGGGTTCAGTTGCAACGCTGTTTTGAGCAACTGCTCGGCTTTGTCCGCGTCGCCGAAGCCGATCGGCCAGCCGGGTACGCGATCATACAGCGCGGCAAGGCTGGTGTAGGCCGAGCCTTGCAGCGCCTTGGGGTCCAGGGCCAGGGCTTTTTCCAGATCGACTTTGGCCTCCTTGACCTTGCTCAGCGCGCCAAGCCCGCCCTGGGCGCCGGCCCAACTGCTGGTGACGATCCCGGACCAGATCCAGGCTTCCGCGACGCTCTGGCGCTCCTGGGTGAAGGTCGACGCCTGGGCGGCAAGCTTTTCGAAAGCCGCGGTTCGCTGGCCCTCGGGCAGTTCGTACTGAATGTGTGCCCAGTTTTGCTGAATACCCAGCAGGCGTTGCTCGTCGGCGGCATCCAGTGCCCAGGCACTTTGGCTCAAGGCGCCCAGCAGCAGGTAAGCGGCGATTTTGTTCATGGTTTGAGATTCTCCTTGTCGGACTTCTGACTCAAGCTACGGATCAGTGGTAATTGCTTGCGCAGGCCTCGGTCCACCAGATTGGGCAGCAAGCTGTTGAGGCGCACGAAAAAACGTTCCGGCCAGCCCAGGTACAGATCGCGACGGTCACCGGCAATGGCGTGAATCACGGCGGCGGCCACGGTTTGCGGGTCGTCGACGTTGGACTTCAGGGCATCGTTGAGCGCCTGCGCCGCCGGGCTGTTCATGCTGGTGCGTGTGGCACGCGGGGCGACGTAGAGCACACTGACCCGGGTGTCCGCCAGCTCCCGGCGCAGGGCTTCGGAAAACCCGCGCAACGCAAACTTGGTGGCGCAATAGCTGGCGTAGCCGGGATAGCCGATGGAACCGTAGGTTGACCCGACGTTGACCACCATGGCGCTGGTTGCCTGCTTGAGCAGTGGCAAGAGGGTTTTCGTCAGGCAGATCGGTGCACCGACATTCAGCGCGAGCATCGCGTTGATCTCGCTGTCATCCAGTTGTTCGAGCATGGCGAAATGATTGACCCCGGCGGCATTGATCAACAGGTTGATGCCCCCGATGCTTTCGGCCTCGGCCAGAACTTCGTTGCGGTCCGCGAGCGACGTCAGGTCAGCCGCGATCCAGCACAGGTTATTGGGGTAACGCTCGAGCAACGGTTCCAACGGTTGTCGATGCCGGGCCACGGCCAATACCCGGGCGCCGCTGTCGCACAAGGCCGTGGCGATGGCCAGGCCTATGCCGCCGCTGGCACCGGTCAATACCACACGAGCTTCAGACAGGCGCATGGGCGTTCTCCTCGTCACGTGGCAAACCGCGGAACATGTCGGCGTAGAGCTTGTACACCACTTTGGAGGCGTGAATGACGGCGGCCTGATCGTCCGGATCGTCCAGCGTGTTCATCAAGCGACGGTAGGTCTGCATGTGCTCGATATCCAGTGAACCGTGGGAACTGAGGTAGCTGAAGGCGCTTTCCGGCAAGTCCAGGCGCTCGCGAATACTGCCGGCGGCGTGGGTGGCCAGGGCGATGCTGGTGCCTTCCAGCACGTTGACCATTCCGAACAGACCCACCGGGTTGCCCCGGGCAATCAGGTCGTAGAGAAAGCTCACCATCAATTCGATGGGGAGCGAAGGGCGCCCGTCGCGGACGGCGGATTTGTCGCCACCGCAGACTTCGATGTCGTTGAGGATCCACTGTTCGTGGCCGTATTCGTCCTCGATGTACTCGCACACCGCTTGCCGCAGCCATTCCAGGCGTGAGGGCAGGCGCGCGCCACAGGCCATCATCAGTGGCACCGTGTGGCGAACGTGGTAGTAGGCTTGCGTCAGGAACGCCCGGTAGCTTTCCAGGCTGACCTTGCCCTCCAGGGCATCGCGAATGACCGGTAGGTTGAACAGTTCATGGCGTTCCTGGTGGGTAGCTTCTTGCAGTGCGTCAAAAAAACTCATGATGCGGTGTCCTCTGAAAACGCAGATTCGGTCAGTTGTGCCCGGTACCGCTCGACAATGGCGTCGCGGCGGGGGCGGCCATTGGCGGTCAGCAGGCCATTGGCCGGGGTGAAGGGTTGATCCAGGCGGGTCCAGTGATGGACCTGGGCGTAGTCGGGCAAGTCCGCGTTGGCCTCGGCCACGGCGGCGGCCAGTTGCTCGTCCGGGCAGTCGGGGCGATGGGGCCAGAGCAACGCATGGTTGTGGGGCATGGCTTCGCCGTAGACGAACGCTTGGGCAATATGACGACGTTGGGTCAATTCGGCCTCGACCCACTCGGGGTTCACGTTACGGCCGAAGCTGGTGACGAACTGATGCTTCTTGCGCCCCTTGAGGTAAAGGAAGCCCTCGGCGTCGAATTCGCCGAGATCGCCGCTGGACCACCATTGATCGGTCTGCGGCGCGTCCCCCAGGTAGCCGAGCAGCGTCGACCCTTTGATCAGCACTTCACCGTCGTCGGCCAGGCGAATCTGCACATGGGGCAGGGGCCGGCCGACGCTTCCGGGACGGCATGCCTGTGGCCGATTGAGGCAGACCACTGACGCGCACTCCGACAGACCGTAGCCTTCGTAGACCGGTATGCCCACGCGTTGCGCCCGCTGCAGTAACTCTGTGGCGACCCGCGCACCGCCCACCGCGGCAAAACGCAGGTGTTGTGGGTCGAAGCCTTTCTGCTCGGCGGCGCTGACCAGCATCAACAGCAATTGCGGCACCAGAATCAGACTCTGCGGTGCACGGGCGGCCAGGCACCCCAGCAAGCGCGGTACATCCACGCCGCTGGCGCCCTGAATGCCCAGGGTTTTCTGGCTGGGCAGGCTCAAGGTTGCCCCCGCGTACAGCGCCGCATAACAACCGATATTTTCCAGCAGGATGGCCAGCGGCAGCAGGGCCAGGTGGTGCTGCGGCTGGCTGGGCCGGCTGGCCAGTTCCAGTTCGCGGGCCACTTGCAGAATACTCTCGGCACTCAGGCAGACGCCTTTCGGTGTGCCGGTGGTGCCGGACGTGAAGGTCAGCTTGGCGGTGCCTTCGGGCATCCGGTCGGGCCCCTTGAAGGTGCGGCGCCAGAACTCGCCGGTGCGCTCATATCCGCTCGCTCGCAGGTCGCTGTCCAGCTCCGGCCCGGCGATAACCCATTCGGCCTGGCTCTGCTCCAGACAATGGTGGCGTTGGGCGGGGCTGAAGAACGGTGGCAACGTCAGGCACGTCAGGCCTTCAAACAGTGCGGCCAGGTCCCAGAGCATCGCTTCGACGCCATTGTCCAGCGCCAAGGCGACCACCTTGACGTTCTCATCGCGCAGGCGCTGTCGGTGGCTCGTCACTTCGGTGTAGAGGGTGGCGTAGTCCAGCTTCGACTGATCGCCCCACAAGGCGATGCCAAGGGGTTTTTCTTCGGCGTGGCGGCGCAGGATTCGGTCGAATCGTTGCATTTCAGGCGACATGGTTAAACCCCTCCATGGACGTCGGCAAACCCAGGCGACCGAACAGTCCGATATTGCGCAAATGAATGAATCCGGCGCGGATATTGCCAACGTGTACCCAAGGCTTGCTCTCGTAATAGCTGCCCCAACTGTGCCGATCCTCGCCCAGTCGCGCCGGGTCGGCGGCGCACAGGGTCACTGGCTTCAGACCGAGCCGGTGGAAGCTGTTGACCAGGCCAATGTTGCCGGTAAACGCCACCCATTCCAGGCCACCCATGGCCAGCAGGTAGGTGATGGCGATGATGCTCATTCGTGCGCTGCCGGTGTCACTGGCCGCCAGATTGCCCACTTCGACGATACCGGCCCGTTCCACCGGGCGATCAGCCGCGGCGCTGATCAGCGGGTCGATCGGTTCGTCCAGGTAACGCTCCAGAAACAGCTCTCCTTCATTGGCCAGGCGCACACCGGCCACGGCGCAGAGCTCACCCGCGTCATTGCTCATGCCGAACAGCTCCGGCATGAAATGGCGGATGTCGGCGCCGTGGGCCTTGCGGAAACGTTGCTGGATATAGGTTTCGAACGATTTGCGCTGGGGGTCATCCGGCAACGCTCTGGCCAGGCTCATCTGCGGTGTTTCCGCTTGGCCGAACTGCAGAGGCAAAGGGATGTTCCAGTAGGAATGGGGCATTGAAAGACGCCTCCCGGGGAAGATTGGGAGGAGTATCGGAAGCATTTCTTAACGGAGTCTGAAGGTGAGAAAAAAGTTAAATCACGTCGTCTTCAGGTTCGCTTAAGATTGCGCTGGCAGGGTGGCGCTCGATCAGGTTGTGCGAATGAGTCGCCAGCCTGGACTGACACTCACGAGGCCCACCATGACCCGCGATTCAACGGCACAACGTTACGGAAAACTGTCTATCACGCTGCACTGGCTGATGCTGGCGCTGTTTGTCGGCGTATACGCCTGCATCGAAATCAAGGGGTTGCTGCCCCGTGGCAGTACGGGGAGGAGTTTTTTTCTCGGGCTGCACGGTGTGTTCGGCTTGAGTATTTTTGCCCTGGTCTGGATCCGTCTGCTCGGACGGCTGACCCCGCGCCCACCCATCACGCCGGCGCCGCCCACCTGGCAGACCGGTGTTTCGCACCTGATGCATCTGGCGCTGTATGTGCTGATGATTGCCACGCCTTTACTGGCCTGGCTGATGCTGTCAGCAGGCGACAAACCGATGCCCTATTTTGAATTTGCCCTGCCGGCACTGGTGTCTGTCGATCCCGACCTGGCCAAACAGTTCAAGCACTGGCACGAGCTGCTCGGAAATGCCGGCTACTGGCTGATCGGCCTGCATGCGGCGGCAGGCTTGTTCCATCACTATTGGGTCCAGGACAACACCCTGACGCGCATGCTGCCAGGCCGCTCACGGGATTCGCTCAACCAGCGTCAACCCTGATCTCGAAGGCTGAACTCGCCACCCGTTCGCCATTGATCAACACATGCACCGCATGCCGGCCCGCATAGTGGCGACGGGTCGTCAGTTCCTTGATGTGCTGGCGGCGGGCGATGGACTCGGTGGCGTTGCCAGGCAATGTCAGGGCCTTGAGCTTGAACACCTTCGCCGACGTGCTGCCGTTGGCCTTGACGTAGTCGACGGCGTAGTCGATCACCAGGCGCTGGCTGACCTCTGCCGTGGATTTGACGGCAAAGGACAGGGTGATCTTTTCCCCCAGGTCAATCACCGGCGGATTGACCTGCAGGTCGATGATCTCGACTTCCGGCTTGCCGCTGGCGCCGATGATGGCCAGTGCCCTTTGATCGCCTTGTTTGATCAGGCTGCGCAGCGCGTGCCTGGCGATCCAGGCCGTGTGTTTGTTATCCAGTGACCAGCTTTCGATCAGGTCCAGTACCCACGCGGGATGGTCCTTGGTGATGTCGTTGAGGTGATTGGCCACGGACTTGCGGACATACAGGCTGGGGTCGGCCTTGAGGTTGTCGAGTATGGCGGCGGCCAGGCGTGGCTCGGCCTGGATCGCCTCCAGGCGAAACGACCACGGCAACCGTGGTCGGCAGCCCTCACTGGCCAGGCGCCGGACGTGTTCGTTGTCGTCCCGCGACCATTCATGCATCCGCTTGAGGGAACGCTCCAGATCACGACGCAGGAAGTGACGGATGGCGAATTCCGAGGAACCGAAGGCGGTGAAGTACTTGAGCGCCTCCATCGACAGTTCGAATCGCTCGGCGCCATAAGTCGCGACGTAGTGCGGCAGGCACATGCTGACAAAGCCGCTGTTCAGGCGCGGTGCGAGGGCGCGCAACACCGGCAGGGAGGCCTCGAAATCCAGCGCCAGCACCGCGTGCAGGCATTCGCTGACGCGGGCCATGCGTTGCATCACCGACAGCTCCGCCAGACCGGTTCTGGCCAGTTTCAGGAACGCCTTGGCGTCGAACCCGGGATGGACCGCGGTCATCTCGGTGGCAATGTGCTGGAGGCGTTCGGTGTTGAAGATTTCCTTGAGGGCGGGGGAGGATGAGTCAGCAGCCATTGTGGATTCCTTTGCAGTCGTTATGCGTCCGATACCGCGCGTGATCGCTCAGCGCGGGCAAGCCCGCTCCCACAGGATCGTGGGGCAGGCAAAATTTCAGCTCATCCGAAATCATTGTGGGAGCGGGCTTGCCCGCGATGAGGCCCGTGCCAACGCATCATTCCCTGGCGGCTTGCTCTTCCAGCTGATCCGACTCAAACAGCCGCGCCAGTTCCGCCCGTGCTTCCTGCGCCGTCTGCATGACTTTCACCGCATCGTCGTACACCGCATGCTGGGCTTCAAGCACCTGCTCATCGTGATGTTTGAAGCGCTTGATCCGCGCATCCGCCTGGGCATGGGTCAATCCCAGCCCGATCAAGGTCTGCCGGCTCATTTCCAGGCTGGAATAAAAGGTCTCGCGCACCGCCACGGCGTCCACGTCCATCAAGCGATGAACATGCTGACGGTTGCGTGCGCGGGCGATGATTTTCATCTCCGGGTAGAGCTTGCGTACCAACTCGGCGGTCTTGATGTTGGTGTCCGGGTCATCGGTGGCAATCACGAAAAACTCCGCTTCGCCGACTTTCGCGGCCTTGAGGATTTCCGGACGCATCGGGTCGCCGTAGAACACCGGCACACCGCCGAAGCTGCGGGACAGCTCGATGGTTTCCACCGAGGTATCGAGGGCGACGAACTTAATGTTCTGCGCCCGCAGGATACGCGCGACGATCTGCCCCATGCGGCCCATGCCGGCGATGACCACCCGGGGCGCTTCAGTGTCGATCTCGCGAAATTGCTCGGGCACCTCCACCGGTTGCACCTTGGGCCTGAACAGACGGTCGCACACCAGCAGCAACAACGGCGTCAGCGCCATGGACAGGGTGATGGTCAACACCAGCAAGTCGTACAGATGCGCTTCGAACAGCCCCTGATCGCGACCGATCTTGAACACCACAAAGGCAAACTCACCGCCCGCCGCCAGGACGATGCCGAGGCGAACGGCGTTGACCTTGTCCAGGCCTCCGGCCAGTCGACCGACGACAAACAGCAAGGGCAGCTTGCAGGCGATGAGCAACAGGGTCAGGCCCAGCACCAGGGCGGGCGCACTCAGCAACAGGCTCAGGTTCGCGCCCATGCCGACACTGATGAAAAACAGCCCCAGCAGCAGGCCCTTGAACGGTTCTATCTGCGCTTCCAGTTCATGGCGGTACTCGGAGTCCGCCAGCAGCAGGCCGGCAAGGAAGGCGCCAAGGGCCATCGACACACCGACCAGATCCATCAACCATGCAGTACCGATGACCACCAGCAGCGCCGTGGCCGTGGACACCTCGGGCAAGCGGGTTTTGGCCACCACCCGGAACACCGGACGCAACAGGTAGCGTCCGCCGATCACGACGACGGCTATGCTGCCCAGCACCCGCAAGCCGTGATTCACATCGTCGGCGGCACTGGTGTTGTGATCGACGCCGGCCAGCAACGGCACCATGGCGATCAGCGGGATCGCGGCGATGTCCTGGAACAGCAGAATGGCAAACGCCAGGCGTCCGTGGGGGCTGGTCAGTTCCTTGCGTTCGGCCAGGCTCTGCAAGCCAAACGCCGTGGAGGACAGCGCCAGGCCCAGGCCCAGTACGATCGCGCTGTTCAGCGGCTGACCGAACACCAGCAGCGCCACCACACCGATCACCGAGCCGGTCAACAGGACCTGCGCCAGCCCGACGCCAAACACCGACTTGCGCATCACCCACAAGCGTCGTGGCGACAATTCCAGGCCGATGATGAACAGCAGCAACACCACGCCGAGTTCCGAGATATGACTGACACTCTGCGGATTGCCGATCAGCCCCAGCACCGAAGGCCCGATGATCACCCCGGCAAACAGATAACCCAGCACTGCCCCCAGTTGCAGCCGCTTGGCCAGCGGCACGGTGAGCACCGCCGCGAGCAGAAACACGACAGCGGCTTGCAGCAGATTGCCTTCATGGGGCATGAGAAAACTCCATTCTCGGTACGGTGGGGGGGGTAAGGATAAAGGCTGGGCCTGGCTGAGTCAGCCACGGGTTGGAACTCAGTTGTTACATTTTGCATTAATTGGTTACATTCATAGAATAAGTGAATCAATCTGATTCTTCTGCGAGTGCGGACCATGGCCATCAATTTCGACCTCAACGACCTGCAAGCCTTTCGTGCCGTGGTTGAGCAGGGCAGCTTTCGCAAGGCGGCCGACACGGTGCGCATTTCCCAGCCCGCGCTGAGTCGGCGCATTGAAAAACTTGAGGATGCCCTGGGCGTGAGGCTGTTCGAACGCACCACTCGCAAGGTCAGCCTGACCCAGGCCGGACGCGGGTTCATGCCGAGCGTGGAGCGCCTGCTGGACGATCTGGACGTCGCGTTGCTGGGTATCAGCGAAGTCGCCTCGACGCGCCTGGGCCATGTCACCGTCGCTTGCGTGCCGTCGGCGGCGTACTACTTCATGCCGCGGGTCGTCGCTCATTACCATCGGCAATTTCCGCGGATCAAAGTCAAAGTGCTGGATTCCAGCGCCCATGAAGTGCTGAGTGCGGTCGTCAACGGCGAAGCGGATTTCGGCCTGAGCTTCATGGGCACGCTGGAGGCCGAAGTGGATTTCGAGCCACTGGTGCAGGAAAGTTATGTGGTGGCTTGTCGCCGCGACCATCCATTGGCCGGACGCAGCAGCGTGACGTGGAATGAGTTCTATCAGCAGGATTACATCTCGCTGGATAAAACCTCGGGTAACCGTTTTTTACTGGATCAGGCATTGACCCGTGTGGTGCCGCAGCGGCCGAGCATCTGCGAAACCCGGCATGTGACGACCATGATCGGCCTGGTGGAGGCGGGGCTCGGCGTGGCGGCGGTGCCGCTGATGGCAATGCCGGCAGCGGATCACCCGATTCTGACGCAGGTGCCGCTGACCGATCCACAGGTGATGCGCAGTGTCGGTTTGATCAAGCGCCGGGGTCGAACCCTGACCCCGGCCGCACTGGAACTGGAACGCCTGGTGGTGGAAATGAAAGTTCAACTGCCGTCTGTCAGTGGCTGACCGAATCCAGTCCGGTGGCTTTCACATCCGGCTGTGCCTGGGCTGATGCCAGATAGGCCAGCAGTGCCTTGGCTTCGGCCGGGTGTTGCGCCCCCTGCGGAATGCCGGCAGCGAAACGGGTCACCGATTGCACCGACTCCGGAATCTTCGCGACAAAGCTCACCCCAGGCACCGGCAACAATTCGCTCACCTGCTGAAAGCCCAGTTGATAGTCCCCGGTGGCGACCACCGAGGCCACGGGTATTTTCGGGACCATGGTCGACTTGGGCTTGAGCTGGTCTTCAATGCCCAGGCGCTTGAACAGCTGCTGTTCAATGTAGACGCCGCTGGCGCTGTCGGAATAGGCCACGGATCTGGCGTCGAGCAAGGTTTCTTTCAGACCGTCGATGGAACTGATGTCCGGTTTTGGTGCCCCTTCGCGCACCACCAGGCCGATTCGCGAGTCGGCCAGTTCGACCCGTGAAGCCGGGTCGACCTTGCCTTGCTTGATCAGATCGTCGAGCGCGTAGCCGACCATGATCACGACATCGGCCTGTTCACCGCGAGCCAGGCGATTGGGGATCGCTTCCGGGGCTTTGCCCATCGATGGGCCAAGCTCGGTATGGAGGGTGTTGCCGGTGGCCGCGGCGAATTTCGGGCCGAGGATCTTGTAGGCAGCGGTGAAACCGCCGGAGGTCATCACGCGGATCTCTTCAGCCTGGGCCACGGTACTCAGCCCCAGGCTGAGAAGCAGGCTCAGGGCCGCAACGTTGAATAGTTTCTTCATCGGGTGTGGTCTCGAAAAGGCTCAGGAAAGGGCGGGTTGCAGGCGACCGCTGGCGCGGCGATACAGATACAACGTCGCACACAACGCACAGAGCGCGGCGAAACTCATCCAGTAGCCGGGCGCCGCCTTGTCGCCGGTGTACTGAATCAGCAGGGTCGAGATCGCCGGGGTGAACCCGCCAAACACGGCGGTGGCCAGGCTATACGCCAGGGAGAACCCCGCGACCCGCACGTGCACCGGCATGATTTCCGTCAGCGCCGCAATCATTGCGCCGTTGTACAAGCCATAAATGAACGACAACCACAGCAGTACCAGCAACATGTTGAGGAAGCTTGGCGCCTGTACCAGGTACGTCAGCGCCGGATAGGTGGTGGACAGTGCCAACAGGGCCATGGCGATCAGCACCGGGCGTCGGCCAATACGGTCGGACAGCGCGCCGCCAATCGGCAGCCAGAAGAAGTTCGACACGCCGACCAGCAACGTCACCAGCAGCGCATCGGATGTACTCAGGTGCAGAACGGTTTTGCCAAAGGTCGGCGCGTACACGGTGATCAGGTAGAACGCGGTGGTGGTCAAGGCGACCATCATCATGCCGGCGAATACGATCACCCAGTTCTGTGCCAGCGTACGGAAGACTTCGCCCATGCCCGGGCGATGTTTACGGGCGGCGAACTCTTCGGTTTCTTCCAGGTTACGGCGCAGAATGAATATGAACGGCACGATCATGCAGCCGACAAAAAACGGAATCCGCCAGCCCCAGTCGGCGACCATCGTGGGCGCCATCCATTGGTTCAAGCCGTAGCCCAGTGCAGCGGCGACCACGATTGCCACTTGCTGACTGGCTGACTGCCAACTGGTGAAAAAACCCTTGTTGCCGGGCGTGGCGATTTCCGAGAGATACACCGAGACACCGCCCAGTTCCGCGCCGGCCGAAAACCCTTGCAGCAACCGTCCGATCAGGACGAGGGCGGGCGCGAACAAACCGATGGTTTCATAGCCGGGCACCAGCACAATCAAGATCGTGCCGCTGGCCATGATCGACAAGGTGACGATCAGCCCTTTGCGCCGACCCACATCATCAATGTACGCACCCAGCAGCACCGCACCCAGCGGACGCATCAAAAAGCCCGCGCCGAACACGGCAAAGGTCATCATCAAGGAAGCAAACTCGCTGCTGGCCGGGAAGAACACGGCAGCGATCTGCGTGGCATAGAAACCGAAAAGGAAAAAATCGAACTGTTCGAGGAAATTGCCCGAGGTGACCCGGAAAATGGCACTGGCGCGGGAGCGTCCGCGCGGGATTGAGGCTGTCATCGATAAGTACTCCACCGCTTTTATGACGTGCATTGCCTGAAGGCGGTGCACGGTTCTTATTGGGGCGGATAGTGGAACAGGGTGATTGATATGATAAGTGCGTTTTTGGCATGCATTGATGCGCGGGACGGATCAATGCTTCCAGGCACTCATTCCACCCGGCTGTGGCTCAACGCCTGATCGCCCAATCGGTACTGATTATTCCCGCTGCGCTTGGCCGCATACATCGCCAGGTCGGCAATGTGGATCAGCCGGTCCATGCTCGGCGCATGGTCGGGGAACACGGCCACGCCCAGGCTGGTGCCGATGTGGCGCTGGTCGTTGCCGATGGTGACGGGCGGGGAGAGTTCGACGAAGATTTTCTGACAGATGCTGCGGGCTTCGTCTTGCAGGCTGCGGCCCTGAGGCAATCCCTGAAGAATGATCACGAATTCATCGCCGCCGATGCGGGCAACGGTGTCGGTCGCACGCAGGATCTTCTGGAGGCGGGTCGCGGTGGTCATCAGTACGCGGTCGCCGGCGGCGTGTCCATAGTGGTCGTTGATGGCCTTAAAGCCATTGAGGTCGACGAACACCAGCGCCACCCGCGTATCGTTGACGCGCGCCTGTTCCAGCGCTTCGGCCAGGCGTTCTTCGAGCACCAGCCGGTTGGGCAATCCCGTCAGTGGGTCAAAGTGCGCCAGGTGGCGCAGGTAACTGGCGGAAGCCTTTTCTTCGGTGATGTCGCGCACCACGCCCATCATCTTGATTGTTTCGTCGTGCTCGTTCTTCACCACGTTGCCGGTCTCGCGCAACCAGCGAATGGTGCCGTCGGGCCAGACCACTCGATATTCCTCGTCGTGATTCTCACCGGTTTCCAGGCAACGCAACTCGCCGGCCCGGACCCTGGACCGGTCATCCGGGTGCACGCAGGCGCAAAACAAGGCGTACGAAGGGATCACTTCGCCGATTTTGAACCCGAACATGCCGTAGATCGCGTCCGACCAGTAGAGCCTGTCGGTATCGACCTCCCAGTCCCAGGTGCCGATGCGGGCAAAGTACTGGCTGCGTTTGAAACGCTCCGCGTCGCCGTTCTGGTGGATGTTTTGTCCTTTGCAGAGGTTGTCGATCAGTGTGCGGCATTCGGTCAGTTGCTTGCGGAACGTGCGCTCGCGCCAGAGCAGCACGGTGATCAGCGCGAGTATTACCAAGCCAAGGGCAGTGTGGGTCGAGAGCAAAATCATTCTGGGGTGGCCACCATGGCGATGTGAACCGTCCGGGGAGGTTTGGTTATCTTAGTTCAGGACACTTCGGCAAACAGCTTTCGACGCCGCGCCTGACGGCAGGAAGGGTTGCCAATCGAGTGCAGATCTGGGAAAACGGCGCCGGTCAGGCCCTTTTCGGGCGAGAAAGCATACGAGTGAATTCAATGAATGACGAGCTTCAGGTGATTGACCTCCAACCGGGCGACGGCAAAGCAGCCGTCAAAGGCGCACTGATCACCACCCAGTACCGCGGCTGGCTGGAAGACGGTACGGAATTCGATTCCTCCTACAGCCGTGGCAAGCCTTTCCAGTGCGTGATCGGCACCGGTCGCGTGATCAAGGGCTGGGATCAGGGCCTGATGGGCATGCAGGTCGGCGGCAAGCGCAAACTTTCGGTGCCCGCGCACCTGGCCTATGGCGAACGCACCATGGGCAAGATCCCGCCGAACTCGAACCTGATTTTCGAGATTGAATTGCTGGAAGTGCTGACCCGTGATGATTGACCGATGCAGCCGGTGGCACCCGCCGGCTCGTCACAGCACCAATGCCCCCCTCTGAATAAATCCAGTCAACGCCTTGCCAACCCTCGGCCTATCGGTGACTATGCGCGCCGGATAGGGGTAGGGGGTATAGGTATGTCACACATTCACGAACACAAAGACGACTTGCTCAAACGGGTCCGGCGTATTGCCGGTCAGGTTCAGGCAGTGGAGCGCGCGCTGGAATCGGATGCCGATTGCGCCAAGACCTTACATTTGGTCGCGGCCATCCGCGGGGCGGTCAATGGGTTGCTGGAACAGTTCATCGATGCTCATGCCCGTGAGCATGTCGCGCATCCGGGGCTCAGCGACGAAGCTCGCGCCGAAGGCCTGGAAGACTTGTTGCAAGCCATCCGCCGTTACTCGAAATAGAGGTCTGGAACCATGACACTGACACCGCAGGCCTCACGTTTTTCCCATGACCATGTGTTTTTGGGCGCCTCCCACGACGAAAACGCCCGCCGCACCTTATGGGTGGTGGCACTGACGTTTGTGATGATGATCGGCGAAATTGCCGCTGGGTACATGACCGGTTCGATGGCGTTGCTGGCCGATGGCTTTCACATGGCAACCCATGCCGGAGCCTTGGGCATCGCCGCGGCGGCTTACGGTTTCGCCCGCCGCAACGCCAACAATGCGCGTTACAGCTTCGGCACCGGCAAGGTGGGGGATCTGGCCGGGTTTGCCTCGGCCATGGTGCTGGGGCTGGTATCGATCGGCATCGCTGGCGAATCCATCCTGCGCCTGTTCCAGCCGACGACCGTGGCCTTCACCGAGGCAACAGTGATTGCCGTGATAGGGCTGGCGGTGAACATTCTCAGTGCCTTCCTGCTGGCGGGCGATCACAGCCATCACGGTCACCACGATCACGGCCATGACCATCATCACCATCACGACAATAACCTGCGCTCGGCTTACCTGCATGTACTGGCCGACGCCCTGACCTCGATCCTGGCGATTGCCGCATTGCTGTCCGGGCGCTATCTGGGATGGGTCTGGCTGGACCCAGCGATGGGGATCGTCGGCGCCATCGTGATCGCAAAATGGGCCGTGGGATTGATGCGCGATAGCGCCGCTGTGCTGCTGGACACCACGGACGAACACGTGGCAGAGGAAATTCGCGAGCTGCTCGAATCGTCCGACGATGTGCGGATCAGCGATCTGCATGTGTGGCAGGTCGGCCCGCAGGCACGGGCGGCCATCGTCAGTGTCGTGGCGGCGGCGAACATCAGCGCCGATACCATCCGCGAACGCCTGGCGCCGGTCCATGAACTGTCACACCTGACGGTCGAACTGCGCAACGTTTAACCAGGTTTCACGCGTTATCGTTTACAGCCATCGCCAGCAGGCTGGCTCCCACAGAAGTAACCCTGCGAAAGACGCATAACGCACTTAAAAAAAAGCCCCCCATCGGCAGGCCGATGGGGGGCTTTTGTGCATCAGGCGTCAGGTCAAACCTTGACGATCCAGCCTGCTGGCGCTTCGACGTCGCCGGTTTGCACGCCGGTCAGCTCTTTGTAGAGCTTCTGGGTGATCGGGCCGACTTCGGTTTCACTGTGGAACACGTGCAGGTGGTCGTTGTAGCTGATGCCGCCGATCGGCGTGATCACGGCGGCAGTGCCGCAAGCACCGGCTTCCTTGAAATCCGACAGCTTGTCGATGAACACGTCGCCTTCGACCACTTCCAGGCCCAGGCGGGTTTTCGCCAGTTCGATCAGCGACAGACGGGTGATGCCCGGCAGCACGGATGGCGAGTTCGGGGTCACGAACTTGTTGTCGTGGGTGATCCCGAAGAAGTTGGCCGAACCGACTTCCTCGATCTTTTTGTGGGTCATCGGGTCCAGGTAGATCGCGTCGGCAAAGTGCGCTTTCTTGGCCTGGGAGCCTGGCATCAGGCTGGCCGCGTAGTTGCCACCGACCTTGGCTGCGCCGGTACCTTGCGGGGCGGCGCGGTCGTAGCTGGAGATCAGGAAGTTATGCGGGGTCAGGCCACCCTTGAAGTAGGCGCCTACCGGAATGCAGAAGATCGAGAAGATGAACTCGGGTGCGGTACGCACGCCGATGTTGTCGCCAACGCCGATCACGAACGGACGCAGGTACAGCGCGCCGCCGGTGCCGTAAGGCGGAATGAAACGCTCGTTGGCGCGGACCACTTCCTTGCACGCTTCGATGAACTGCTCGGTGGACACATGCGGCATCAGCAGGCGGGCGCAGCTGCGTTGCATGCGCGCGGCGTTCTGGTCCGGGCGGAACAGGTTGATCGAGCCGTCTTTGCAACGATAGGCCTTCAGGCCTTCGAAGCATTGCTGGCCATAGTGAAGGGCAGTGGAGCCTTCGCTGATGTGCAGCACGTTGTCTTCGGTCAGGGTGCCTTTGTCCCACTCGCCATTACGCCAGTGCGACAGATAGCGCTTGTCGGTCTTGATGTAGTCAAAACCCAGCTTGTCCCAATTGATGCTTTCGTTACCCATGACACCCTCTATCACTTAACAATCGCCGAAACGGTTCAAGGCTTCTGACATTTTTCCGGATGGGCACAACAATACTTCATTCTTGGGCTAAATCGCAGCCCAGACTATCGGCTCAAGGCTAGAAATCGTGTTGTCCTTGAGAAATCGCGAGCAAGCTCGCTCCCACATTGGATTTGTGGCGTTCACATAACCCTGTGGGAGCGAGCTTGCTCGCGATGGGGCCTGGACTGCCACCCTCGATTTCCCTGACTTACAGGTGCAACGCGTGGCCAAGGGCCCGCAACGCCGCTTCCTGCACCGCCTCGCCGAGCGTCGGATGCGCATGAATGGTGCCACCGATGTCTTCCAGTTGCGCGCCCATTTCCAGGCTTTGCGCGAATGCCGTGGACAATTCGGACACCCCGACGCCTACCGCTTGCCAGCCCACGATCACATGATTGTCGCGACGGGCGACCACGCGCACGAAGCCGCTTTTCGATTCCAGGGTCATCGCCCGGCCATTGGCGGCGAACGGGAAGCTGGAAACGATGCAATCCAGCCCGGCAGCCCTGGCCTCGTCCGGTGTCTGGCCGACCACCACCAGTTCCGGGTCGGTGAAGCACACGGCGGCGATGGCGGTCGGGTTGAACTCGCGGGACTTGCCGCTGATCAGCTCGGCGACCATCTCGCCCTGGGCCATGGCCCGGTGAGCGAGCATCGGTTCGCCGCTGAGGTCGCCGATGGCGTAGACGTTGTGCATGCTGGTCTGGCAACGATGGTCGATCTTGATCGACGCGCCGTTCATCGCCAGGCCCAGCGCCTCAAGGTTCCAGCCCTGGGTGTTCGGCTTGCGACCGACGGCCACCAGCACCTGATCGGTTTCCAGGTTCAGGGTGTCGCCGTTGGGGGCAAGTACTTGCAGGGTATTTAATTTGGAATCAAAGCCTTGAACGCTGTGCTTCAAGTAAAGTGTCACGCCGAGCTTTTTCAGTTCGTCATGCACAGGCTGGGTCAGTTCGGCGTCGTAGGCCGGCAGAATCCGCTCCTGCGCCTCGACCACGCTGACCTCGGCACCGAGCTTGCGATAGGCGATGCCCAGCTCCAGACCGATGTAACCGCCCCCCACCACTATCAGCCGTTTCGGGACTGATTTCGGCGCCAGGGCTTCGGTGGACGAAATGATCGGCCCGCCAATCGGCAGCATCGGCAGGTTCACGCTTTTGGAACCGGTCGCCAGCACCAGATGCTCACATTGAATGCGCGTGTCGCCCACTTCAACGGTCTTGCCGTCGATGACCTTGGCCCAGCCTTGAATGACCTGGACCTTGTTCTTTTTCAACAGCGCGGCGACGCCGGTGGTCAGGCGATCGACAATGCCGTCCTTCCACTCGACGCTCTTGCCGATGTCCAGGGTTGGCGCCGACACGCTGATGCCCAGGGCCGAATGCTGGCTGTGCTGTTGCGTCTGGTGAAACTGTTCGGCGACGTGGATCAGCGCCTTGGACGGAATGCAGCCGATGTTCAGGCAGGTGCCGCCCAGGGACTGGCCTTCTACCAGAATGGTCGAAATGCCCAATTGGCCAGCACGGATCGCCGTCACATAACCGCCGGGGCCGCCGCCAATGATCAGCAGCGTGGTGTGCAGAGTTTGCATGCATGCCTCTCTAGTCATCAGTCCACAAACAGGGTGGCGGGTTGTTCGAGCAGGCCGCGCACGGCCTGGATGAATTGCGCCGCGTCCATGCCATCGACCACGCGGTGATCGAAGGAGCTGGAGAGGTTCATCATCTTGCGGATCACGATCTGGCCTTTGATCACCATAGGTCGTTCGACGATCTTGTTGACGCCGACGATGGCCACTTCAGGCAGGTTCAGCACCGGGGTGCTGACGATGCCGCCGAGGGCGCCGAGGCTGGTCAGGGTGATGCTCGAGCCGGACAATTCATCGCGGCTGGCCTTGCCATTGCGTGCGGCCGTGGCGAGTCGGGCGATTTCCGTCGCGCTGTCCCACAGGCTGCGGGCTTCGGCGTGGCGCACCACCGGCACCATCAAGCCGATGTCGGCCTGGGTGGCGATCCCCACGTGCACCGCGCCGAGGCGTGTGATGACCTGGGCTTCGTCGTCGTAACGGGCGTTGATCTGCGGGAAGTCGCGCAGGGCAACGACCAGGGCGCGGACCAGGAACGGCAGCAAGGTCAGCTTGCCACGGGTCGCACCGTGTTTTTCGTTGAGGTGCGCGCGCAGCTCTTCAACAGCAGTGACGTCGATTTCTTCGACGTAGCTGAAATGCGCGGCGCGTTGCGTGGCGTCCTGCATGCGCTGGGCGATCTTGCGGCGCATGCCGATTACCGGGATCTGCGCTTCATCGTTGCGCTGGGCGTACGCGTTGCTGACGCTCGACGCATTCGACTGGCCCTGGGCCAGGTAGGCCTCGAGGTCATCGTGCAGCACCCGACCGGCCGGGCCGGTGCCGCGTACCAGACGCAACGCAATACCCAGGTCCAGCGCATGCTTGCGCACGGCCGGGGACGCCAACGGACGCTCATTCGCCTCACGGGCCACCAGCGGGCCCTGGCACACGGCCGGGCGCGGCGCGGCGGCAGCGACCGGTTTGCTTTCGACCACGGCTTCAACTTTCGGGGCTGCAACCGGTGCTTCTTTTACAGCGGCCGCTGGCTGAGTCGACTCTTTAACGTTGCCCGCGCCTTCGACTTCAATGCTGATCAGCACACTGCCGACCGCCATGACTTCGCCTGGCTGACCGCCAAGGGCGATGACTTTGCCATGCACCGGCGACGGGATATCGACCATCGCCTTGTCGGTCATGACATCGGCCAACACCTGATCCTCGACGACCATGTCGCCGACCTTGACGTGCCACACCGACAGTTCAACTTCTGCAATGCCTTCGCCAATGTCCGGCATTTTAATAACGTGCGTGCCCATTCAGACCTCCATGACCCGTTTCAACGCCGCGCCCACTCGGGACGGACCAGGGAAATACGCCCACTCCTGCGCGTGCGGGTAGGGGGTGTCCCAACCGGTGACGCGTTCGATCGGCGCTTCCAGGTGGTGGAAGCAGTGCTCTTGCACCAGCGCCACCAGCTCGGCACCGAAACCGCAGGTGCGGGTGGCTTCATGGACCACCACACAGCGCCCGGTTTTCTTCACCGACTTGACGATGGTTTCCAGGTCCAGCGGCCACAGGCTGCGCAGGTCGATGACTTCGGCATCCACGCCGCTTTCTTCGGCGGCGACCAGCGACACGTACACAGTAGTGCCGTAGGTCAGTACGGTGACATCCTTGCCCGGACGGGCAATGGCGGCAACGTCCAGCGGCACGGTGTAGTAGCCGTCCGGAACCTGAGCGGCGGGGTGTTTCGACCAAGGGGTCACCGGACGGTCGTGGTGGCCGTCGAACGGGCCGTTGTACAGGCGCTTGGGCTCCAGGAAGATCACCGGGTCATCGTTTTCGATGGAGGCGATCAACAGTCCCTTGGCATCGTAGGGGTTGGACGGCATGACGGTGCGCAGGCCGCACACTTGAGTGAACAGCGCCTCGATGCTCTGGCTGTGGGTCTGGCCACCGTAGATGCCGCCGCCGCAGGGCATGCGCAGGGTCAGCGGCGCGGTGAATTCGCCGGCCGAGCGATAACGCAGGCGGGCGGCTTCGGAAATGATCTGGTCGTAGGCCGGGTAGACGTAGTCGGCGAACTGGATCTCCACCACCGGCCGCAGGCCGTAGGCGCCCATGCCCACGGCAGTGCCGACGATGCCGCTTTCGGAGATCGGCGCATCGAACACCCGCGAGGTGCCGTACTTGGTCTGCAGGCCTTCGGTGCAACGGAACACGCCGCCGAAGTAGCCGACGTCCTGGCCGAACACCACGACGTTGTCGTCACGCTCAAGCATCACATCCATGGCCGAGCGCAGGGCCTGGATCATGGTCATGGTGGTCGTGGTCATGGCGGTGTCCAACTGAATATTGTTGTTGTGATCGTTCATGTCAGATCCCCAGTTCCTGACGCTGGCGCTTCAAGTGCTCCGGCATCTCTTTGTAGACGTCTTCGAACATGGTCGCTGCGCTTGGAATCTGGCCGCCGGCGAGCGTGCCGTACTGTTCGGCTTCTTTCTGCGCGGCAATCACTTCGGCTTCCAGCTCGGCGCTGACGGCGGCGTGTTCCTCTTCGGACCAGTGACCGACCTTGATCAGGTGCTGCTTGAGGCGCGCGATCGGGTCGCCCAACGGGAAATGACTCCAGTCGTCGGCAGGACGGTATTTGGACGGATCGTCGGAGGTCGAGTGCGGACCGGCACGGTAGGTGACCCATTCGATCATGGTCGGGCCGAGGTTGCGGCGGGCGCGTTCGGCGGCCCAGGCAGAAGCGGCGTAGACCGCATAGAAATCGTTGCCGTCGACCCGCAGCGAAGCGATGCCGCAACCCACGCCACGACCGGCGAAGGTGGTCGCTTCACCACCGGCGATGGCCTGGAAGGTGGAGATCGCCCACTGGTTGTTGACCACGTTGAGGATCACCGGCGCGCGGTACACGTGGGCGAAAGTCAGGGCGGTATGGAAGTCCGATTCGGCGGTAGCGCCGTCGCCGATCCAGGCTGAGGCGATTTTGGTGTCGCCCTTGATCGCCGAGGCCATACCCCAGCCCACCGCTTGCACGAACTGGGTGGCGAGGTTGCCAGAAATGGTGAAGAAACCGGAGTCCTTGACCGAATACATGATCGGCAGCTGACGGCCCTTGAGCGGATCGCGCTCGTTGGACAGCAATTGGCAGATCAGGTCCACCAGCGGCACTTCGCGGGCCATCAGGATGCTTTGCTGACGGTAGGTCGGGAAGCACATGTCGTCGATGTTCAACGCCAGGGCCTGGCCGCTGCCGATGGCTTCTTCGCCGAGGCTCTGCATATAGAACGACATTTTCTTCTGGCGCTGGGCGACCACCATGCGGTTGTCATAGATCCGCGTCTTGAGCATGGCGCGCATGCCTTTGCGCAGGGTCTCGACCGGCACGCCTTCAGCCCATGGACCGAGGGCATTGCCCTGGTCGTCGAGCACGCGAATCAGGCCCTTGGCCAGATCGGCGGTATCGGCCGGTTCAACGTCGATGGAGGGTTTGCGCACCGTGCCGGCGTCGGTCAGACGCAGGTAGGAGAAGTCGGTTTTACAGCCGGGACGGCCCGAGGGTTCGGGAACGTGCAGACGCAGCGGTTCGTACGCTTGGTTCATGGCTTCTACGCTCGATCTTGTGAATTTCTTGTAGTGAGCTGACAGATTTCGTTCTGTGGAAGAAATCTTGTCCTACAAACATCATAGGCCCGGCCAAGAAGAATATTTCTCTCTGTTTCGTTGCGCTGATGATCATTTGCAGATAAAAAATCTGCATAAACATAAAAAACAGGTGGATTTGTCTCATGCGCAAACTGGACCGTACCGATATCGGCATTCTCAACAGCCTTCAGGAGAACGCGCGGATCACCAACGCCGACCTCGCCCGCTCGGTGAACCTCTCGCCGACACCGTGCTTCAACCGGGTCAAGGCGATGGAGGAGCTGGGCCTGATTCGCGAGCAAGTGACCCTGCTCGATGCCGACCTGCTGGGGTTGCACGTGAACGTGTTCATCCATGTCAGCCTGGAAAAACAGGTGGAGGAGGCGTTGCAGCATTTCGAAGAGGCGATTTCCGATCGCCCGGAAGTCATGGAGTGCTACCTGATGGCGGGAGACCCGGACTACCTGATCCGCGTGCTGGTGCCGACCATCCAGTCGCTGGAGCGCTTCATGATGGACTTTCTGACCAAGGTGCCGGGGGTGGCGAACATCCGTTCGAGCTTTGCGCTCAAGCAGGTGCGATACAAGACGGCGCTGCCGTTGCCGGCCAATGGAATGACGCTGGATAAATAACGTTCGATGGCGTTGTTATTGTTATTGAATCAATAGGTCACAACTGTACAACGCCTATCTACAGTTTGGGTCCATGTTTATCGGATAGGGCTCCGTTTATGTTGTTTCCTCCATTGTTAATTAACGGTTGAGGTACAAGATGAATTCCCTATTGGATAAAGTTGCATTGGCCAGTTCGCTGGATGTGAGTGCTGATGATCTGGATGCGCTCGGTCATATAAAAGAATACCGGTCTCCCGTTTTTGGACCTTACTTTGAAAGTGCGGCGGTCATACAGTCGGTAGATCCACAATCGCTTCTGAATCACGGGCCGGCATCCACCAGCGATGAGTTCGAGATCGGAATAATGGGCGGCTGGTGTCCGGGAGGAAGCTGGAGCGATGGCGTATGCAAGCCTTTCAGTAATAATCGTACGCACTGGATGAGCACTTATACGGGCGTGCGGAATTTACCGATAGATCTGGCCATTTTGCCAGGCACACATAACTCGGGGTTTGATGAGAAGGCTCAGTTCGCTCCTACTTCGGAAGTTTGCCAGGATGTTTCGCCTCATGAACAACTGAACGCGGGTATTCGAGTGCTGGATATCAGGGTTCACCATTATGCCGGGTACCTGTCGGGTGATCCCCGGCGATTCATGATTTATCACAGTACAACCAATGGTCGAACCATTCAGGGCGACATCATTAACGGAATCAAGTCCTTTCACTTCGGTTCGGGATGGGACCGTCGAAGAGAAATCGTGATTGTGAATTTCCATCAATTCCGGAAATTTACCCAGGCTGCGCATGCAGAACTTATCGGTATTTTGAAGTCTGCTTTCGGCGACTCGATTATTTCCCCAACGTATAAAAATTTGAGTGTGTCGCAGATCTGGGGCTTGCCGGGATTCAAAAATGTTGTCGTGTCTTATAACGCTGGCGAGAGAGACCTAAGTTTCTGGCCGGGAGTCAATCAACGCTGGATCGGTTCCAACACCCCGTCGGACTCCGCTCTCAAGGCCTTCATCGATAAGGTGGGTCAAGAGATCAAGCCTGCGGGAGAGCTCAGGTCGATTCAGGCCGCACGTATGGTGTTTCCTTTTTTTGTGCCGAAAGACATATCGGGCTCACTGATGTCATGGTTTGCGGCCGGTAATGCCCATTCTCCTATCATGAAGTACTACATCATCAATACAGATTGGTCGCTCAGGCATCGACTGGTCGATAACATCATCTATTCGAATCAGTTTCGTGCACGTACGTTGGGGCTTCAGGATGTCGAACAGGCCCACCCGACTGTCGCACGAGCCAAAAGCCTGCCCTCGGCCCGCCACATGCTGTTCAGCATCAGTGACGAGCACTGGTCGCCGACGGTCTCACTGCCTCCCATCCTGAGTGCGGAATCACACAGGCTGCTGGTCTGCTCGGACGCCAGCGCTGAATGCGTAATGGATATGCGCAACAGTGATGTCCCGATGGCTCGGGTGACGCTGTCAGCAGGTGATGCCGTGGCCTTCGTCTGTCTCGACGGTAGCGAGCAATGGAAGTTACAGGTCCGCGACTGTTCGCCTGATGATCATTCGTACTCGATTCCTGCACCCTGCGATGGAGAAAAGTTTGTTCGATACACTGTGTCCTACGGCAACTATTTGCCCTTGGTGTATCTACCGGCCGTGGCGGCAGCGAATGGCGTCGTTTTGGTCGTCAGCGAGGCACCCTACGAAACCAGGATATGTCATGCCCGGGGGGCGGATGAAATCGAGCATGTCATTTCGGCGGGCCAGACGCTTGCATTCACCTACTACGAGCATGCCGGCGGCTGGAGTATGGAGCCGGTTTTGACGAACGCTACATCTGATTGATCGGGATTTTCAGGTAGACCACGCCATTGTCTTCCGCGGGCGGCATGTTCCCCGCCCGCACATTCACCTGGATCGCCGGCAGCAACAGTGTCGGCATCCCCAGCCCCCTGTCGCGCCGGGTGCGCATGGCGACGAAGGTGTTTTCGTCGATGCCGTCATGCACATGGACGTTGCTTTTTCGTTGCTCGCCAACGGTGCTCTGGCATTGCGCTCGCCGACCTTCGGGCGGGTAGTCGTGGCAGACGTAGAGTTTCACGTCGGCGGGGAAGGCCAGCAGCCTCTGGATCGAAGCGTACAGATGATGAGCGTTGCCGCCGGGGAAGTCGCAACGCGCGGTGCCCACGTCCGGCATGAACAGCGTGTCGCCCACCAGAATCGCATCGCCATCGACCAGGTACGCCATGTCGGCCGGCGTATGCCCAGGGACATGCAACGCGGTGGCCTTGAGATGGCCGATGTTGAAGGATTCGTCCGGGGCGAACAGATGGTCGAACTGCGAACCGTCCACGCAGAACTCCGGCTCAAGATTGAACAGCGCCTTGAACACCTTCTGGACCTTGCTGATCGATGCGCCGATGGCAATCTGGCCGCCCAGCTCCCGACGCAAATAGGGCGCGGCTGACAGGTGGTCGGCATGGGCATGGGTTTCCAGCAGCCATTGCACTTGCAACCGGTGTTCGCGAACGAACGCGATGATCCGGTCGGCCTGGGTGCTGGCGGTGCGGCCCGCGGCCGGGTCGTAGTCGAGCACGGGGTCGACGATTGCGCACTGACTGCCATCGGCTTCATAGACCACGTAACTGTAGGTCGAGGAGGCCGGGTCGAGGAAGGCTTCAATCAAGGCGGGCATGGTGGCTGTTTCTGTCTGGACGAGTATTGAGGGTAGTTTCATTTTCCCCGTGGTGGCGGCCGGCATGCTATTGAAGGCGGCTGTCCAGTCAGTAGCGGTTCCTGTGGCCCCGCCTCGGGGTCCACAGGCCCTACACCTTAAGTTGCGGACCCTGCCGACGAGCGGTCTTACGCCGAACTTGTTGCGCAGCGCCGGCCGCTCCAAAGCAGCTGCAATTCGCCTCCATGGCAGCGTATGGCGCCGCCGGTCCGCTTTCGATAATCGCCTCCGACACCTCGTCACCAGTCGCGGAGCGCGCCATGCACAACAATAAGAACTTCAAGCATCGTCTTTTACCGGTCTTCATCGCCAGCCTGCCGGCCCTTGGCCTGAGCTCGATGGCTGAGGCCGAGATCATGCTGTACGACAAGGACCAGACCACGTTCTCCACTGACGGCTATATCAACGCCTTTTACGTGAACAGTAACGTGAACCGTGAAGGGGACCAGTACGACCGTCGACAGGCGCGGGTGAAGATGGGTTTCCTGCCCAACTACCTGGGCTTCAACATGGGCAAACAGGTCGATGATCTCAAGCTCGGCGCCCGGGCTTCGTTCTGGGTGACCATCAACGACAGCCAAACCAACGGCACCGACACCGCCATCGATGTCCGCCAGTTCTACGGCACCGTGGCCAACCCGCAATGGGGCGAAGTGCTGATCGGCAAGGACTTCGGCCTGTTTGCCCGTTCCAACATCCTGCTCGATGAACTGCTGGCCGGGTACGGCCAGGTCAGCGACACCCTGGGGCTGGTGGACGGTGGCGGGGTCTCGTTCGGCAACATTGGCACCGGTTATCCCTATCCTTTCCCGACGTCGCAGATCACTTACCGCACACCGGTGATGGACGGTCTGCGCGTGGCGGTGGGCATCATGGACCCGGTGGACACCAACGACAGCAGCCCGACCGGCAAGGCCTATCAGGAGAACCCGCGCACCGAGAGCGAAATCACCTACCAGTTCGACCTGGCCGGCGCGCAGATCTATAGCTGGGTCAACGGCAGCTACCAGACGTCCGACAATACTGACTCCACCGTCAACAGCGTCACCTCAAAAGGCGTCGGTTACGGGGTGCAGGCGAAAATGGGCGGGCTGACCCTGGTCGGTTCCGGTTTCCAGGCCAAGGGCATCAACCCCTTCTTCACCAACAACGCCGGGGAACCGACCCTGCGCAACGTCGACAGCGACGGTTATCTGCTGCAGGGCTCCTACAAACTGGGGAAAAACCGCCTGGCGCTGTCCTATGGCAAGACCAATGACGATGGCAACGGCGTGGTCGGCAGTGGCGCCGACTATGAAACCCGCGGCGTCGCGCTGTTCCATGACGTGAACGACAACCTCAAGCTGGTGGCCGAATACAACCAGTTCAAAATCAACGGGCACGATACCAGTGCCCAGAACGAAGACACCGATACGTTTGCGGTGGGGGCTGTACTCACCTGGTAAGGGGGTGATCGTCTAACCCTTCCCTGTGGTGAGGGCGCTTGCTCCCGCTTTGGGTCGCGAAGCGGCCCCTGCTTCTGGTCGCGCATCGGCCAAGCAGGGGCTGCCTCGCAGCCCGGCGTGGGCAAGCGCCCTCGCCACAAAAGCCCCCGCCATCCAGTTTCCACGCTCCGGCTCTCATCCCATCGAAGCGCCTGACCGCTACCCAAGTAGCATAGGTCGCACCAAACAGGCTTCGTACACTCGTACCTCATACATGCGCACCTGCGGGAGGCGACGATGCAGCAGGTCCAGAACGAAGGTATCGTCAGCGCGATGTCCCAGGCCACCGATGCCCAGCAGGTGGCGCAGGAGCTGGCGCGACAGTTATTGCATCCGCACCTGGGGTTCGTGCTGTTCTTCTGTTCCGCCGAGTACGATTTGCAGGCGCTGGGGCAGGCCTTGCAACAGAGCTTCGGCGGCATTCGCCTGGCGGGTTGCACCAGCGCCGGGGAAATCACTCCGCTGGGGTATGGACGCAATTGCGTGACGGCGGTCGGTTTCGATCACCGGCACTTCTCCATCGCCCTCGAACTGATCGACGAAATGGAACGCTTCAGCCTGATCGACGCCCAGCAAATGGTCGAGCGCCTGGTCGGCGGCTGTCGCAGCAATACCCTGGCACCGATCAAGGGCAACAGCTTTGCCCTGACCTTGCTCGATGGCCTGTCCAGCCGCGAAGAAATGGTCCTGGCGGCCTTGAGCGCCGCGCTGGGCGACATTCCGCATTTCGGCGGTTCGGCCGGCGACGACAACTACCTGACCCACACCCATGTCTACTTCGACGGCGAGTTTCACAGCGGCGCGGCAGTCGTGGTGTTGGTCAATACGTGGCTGGACTTCGAAGTGTTCACCACCCATCACATCCTGCCCCGGGAGGAAAAACTGGTGGTCACCGGAGCCGACAGCGCTTCGCGGCGGGTCTTCGAACTCAATGCCGAGCCGGCTGCCGCCGAGTACGCCCGACACATCGGCGTGCCGGTGGCCGAGCTCGATCACCGGATCTTCGCCGCGCACCCCTTGGCGGTGCGGATCAATGAGCAGTATTACGTGCGTGCCATTCAGCAGGTTCATGCCGATTTGAGCCTGAGTTTCTATTGCGCCGTGGAGAACGGCATCGTCCTCACTGCCATGACCCCCGGTCCCATGCTGCCGAACCTGCAAAGCCTGTTCGACGGCTTGCAGGAGCGTCTCGGTGATTTGCTGCTGACCATTGGCTGCGATTGTTTTCTGCGGCGCCTGGAGCTGGAGGACGACGGCAGCCTCGAGCAGATCGGCGCCTTTTTGCGCGAGCAGCGGGTGATGGGGTTCAACACCTACGGAGAACAGTTCAATGGCATGCACATCAACCAGACATTCACCGGCGTCGCCATTGCCCGAGGGCGGTCCCTCGGACTGCGCTGAACTGCGGGCGCAGATCGCCGGCCTGCAACACGACAACCAGAAACTGCAACGCATCAACGCCGCGTTGATCGAACGTATCGAGTCCGGCATCACCCGGGGCAATGATCCCTACGCCGCGTTCCAGCATTCGGTGGTGCTGGCCGAGCAGGTGCGAGAGCGCACCGACGCCTTGAACCAGGCCATGGCCGAACTCAAGGCAGGCAACCACTTGCTCAGCGAAGCGCGCTTGCGCGCAGAAACGGCTCATCAACACCTTATCGACGCGATCGAGAGCATCTCCGACGCCTTCGTGCTGTTCGATGCCCAGCAATGCATCGTCCTGTTCAACAGCCGCTTCAAGGCCTTCTGGAGCAACAGCCGGGTGCGGATCAGCGCCGGCATGCGCCTGACCGAGGTCAAGCGTCTGATGATGAACAACGGTCTGTTCACCGAAGAGCCGCGCGGGCAAGCCGACGAAAACCTGCTGTATCGCTTGCAGGATGGTCGCTGGTTGCAAGTCAGCGAGCGGCCCACCCAGGAAGGCGGGCGGGTGATTCTGTTCACCGACATTACCGACGTCAAACTCAGCGAAACCGTGCGCCGCGAGCAAGCGGTGGCGCAGAAGTCGCACCTGTTGCAACGGGCGGTCGACAACCTCTCCCAAGGGGTGGCGATGGTCAACGCCGACGGCATCCTGGAGCTGTGGAACCGCCGGTTCCTCGAACTCAGTGGCCTGGCACCGGTCGCGGCCCATCGTCCGTTTGCCGAAGTGATCGCCGACAGCGAATTGACCCTGCTGACCCCGGCCAGCCGCGACGCCAACGGGCGGCCCACGCAGGAATGCGAACAACGCCTCTACGATGGCCGGGTCCTGGAGATTCGCACCCATCCGCTGCCCACGGGCGGATTCGTCAACACCTTCACCGACATCACCGAACGCTACCAGCACGCCGAAGCCCTGAGCGAAAGCGAGCGCTGGATTCGCCTGATCACCGACCATGTGCCGGCGTTGATTGCCTATCTGAACGCCGACCTGGTCTACGAATTCACCAACAAGGTCTACGAAGAATGGTACTGCTGGCCACGGGGCGTGATGCTCGGCCAAAGCTTGCGTGAAGTGCACAGCGAACAGCATTACCAGCGCCTGGAGTCCTACGTGGCCAGGGCGTTGGCCGGCGAGAGCGTGACGTTCGAGGTCGCCGAAACCAACGTCAATAATCAGGAACGCTACATGCTGCGTTCCTACGTGCCCAATCGGCTGGCCAGCGGCGAGGTGGTGGGGATTTTCGTGTTGATCCGCGACATCACCGAACGCCGCCGCACCGCCGAGGCGTTGCATCAGGCCTACCAGAATCTGGAGCTGCGGGTGCGCGAACGCACCGCGGAACTGACCACCCTCAACGACCAGTTGTTGCGTGAGATCGAGGAGCGTCGCCGGGTCGAATCTCGCTTGCGCGAGGCCAAGCAGGAGGCCGAGCAAGCCAATCTGTCGAAGACCAAGTTTCTCGCGGCGGTCAGCCATGACTTGCTGCAACCCTTGAACGCGGCACGGTTGTTCACCAGTGCCTTGCTGGAGCGCCGGGAGGCGGTCAGCAACGAGGTGCTGGTGCGCAATGTCAGTAACTCCCTGGAAGACGTGGAAAACCTGTTGGGCACCCTGGTGGATATTTCCAAGCTCGATGCCGGGGTGATCAAGGCGGACATCGCGCCGTTCGCCCTGAGCGAGCTGTTGGACACCCTGGCGGCGGAATACACCCAGGTCGCTCGCAGCGAAGGCCTGGAGCTGCATTTCATTGCCTGTTCGGCGTTGGTGCGCAGCGATATCCAGTTATTGGCGCGCATCCTGCGCAACCTGTTGAGCAATGCCATTCGCTACACCTACAGCGGTCGCGTGGTGCTCGGTTGCAGGCGTCATCACCAGCGCCTGTCGATTCAGGTCTGGGACAGCGGCATGGGCATTGACGAAAATCGCCTGGAGGAGATTTTCCAGGAGTTCAAGCGTGGCGATGTGCAACGTCCGGATCAGGACCGCGGCCTCGGGCTGGGCCTGGCGATCGTCGAAAAGATCGCCGGCATTCTCGGGCATCGGGTTCAGGTTCGCTCGTGGCCGGGCAAGGGCTCGATGTTCTGCGTCGAAGTGCCGTTAAGCGCCACCGCACCGCAGGCAGCCCCCGCTTTGCTGATGAGCGAGCCAATGCTCGAACGGCTGCGCGGGGCGCGGATCTGGGTGCTGGATAACGATGCAACCATTTGCGCCGGCATGCGCACGCTGCTGGAAGGTTGGGGCTGCCGGGTGGTCACGGCGCTGTCGGAAGAGGACCTGGCACGGCAAGTGGACAACTACCACGCCGACGCGGACCTGCTGATCGCCGACTATCACCTGGACAACGATCAGAACGGTGTGGACGCCGTGGCCCGGATCAATGCCCGGCGCGGCTCACCGATCCCGGCGATGATGATCACCGCCAACTACAGCATCGAGCTCAAGCAGCAGATCCGCGAACTCGGGCACACCCTGATGCACAAGCCGGTACGGCCGATGAAGCTCAAGACAGCCATGAGTCATTTGCTCGCTCGGCCGTGACTTCTCCGGTGTGGGTGCCCCCCCTGTAGGAGCGAGCCAGCTCGCGATGGTCTTCAACGATGACGCGGGCTGTCTGAATGCCCGCGTTGCCCTGACGTTTATCGCGAGCAGGCTCGCTCCTACAGTGGTTGGGGTGCACCTGCGGGTGATTGGTGGGCCGTGACGCTCACCAATTCCTGTAGGAGCGAGCCAGCTCGCGATGGTCTTCAACGATGACGCGGGCTGTCTGAATGCCCGCGTTGCCCTGACGGTTATCGCGAGCAGGCTCGCTCCTACAGTGGTTGGGGTGCACCTGCGGGTGATTGGTGGGCTGTGACGCTCACCAATTCCTGTAGGAGCGAGCTTGCTCCGGGCGGCGTGCCGACGATGGTCGTTATGCGCTCTTCAGGCAAGCCTCACCGCCGCAGATACGACCCGAAATCAATGTCCCCGGCACTCAGGATCGCCTGCACCCGGTTGTGCACGTTGAGCTTGCGCAGGATCGCCGAGACGTGGGCCTTGACCGTGGTTTCGGCGATTTCCAGGGTATAGGCGATCTGTTTGTTGGACTCGCCTTTGGTCATGCGTTCCAGCACTTGCAATTGCTTGCGGGTCAGGGCCTGGAGCAGCTCTGGCGGGAAGCTGGGGGTGTCGTTCATCCGCCGGTGCGTACCGGTTCTGGCCGAGCGGATAATGTCCGGAGGCAAGTAGACGTTGCCGTTGAGAATCTGCTGGATCGCATCGGTCATCTGGCTGCGGGGCGAGGATTTGGTGATGAAGCCCACCGCGCCGTAAGTGATGGCTTGCAGGACGATTTGCTTGTCTTGCTCGGCGGACACGATCACCACCGGAATGGTCGGTGCTTCGTTGCGCAGGTTGATCAAGCCATTGAGCCCGTGCATGCCGGGCATGTTCAGGTCGAGCAGGATCAGGTCCAGGTCATCGTGTTCCTGGGTCAGGGCCAGGGCGCTGTCCAGGTCGGCGGTTTCCATCACTTCGCTGCCGGCAAAGCCGTCGCTGATGACGTTATGGATGGCTTCGCGAAACAGCGGGTGATCATCGGCAATCAGAATTTTGTACATAGCCTTTCACCTCATTATTTTGATTATGGTGTGGCAACAACACGCACGCGTAAAGCTCAGGGAAAGGGTTCGGGCCGGGCCGGCGCCACCGGCAGGTTGGCCGCCTGCCAGGCGTCCACACCGTCACGGTACCAGTACAGTGTCTTATAGCCCAGGCTGGCCGCGCGTTTGACCGCGTTCCAGCTCAACCAGCAGTCGGAGCGGCAGTAAAAGACCAGTGGTTGCGTCGGGTCACCGGCGGTCAGTTTTTTCAGGTTGTGCGCGAAATAGTCTTGCCACTGTGGCGTCAGCTCACCATCACCGGTATTGGCCAGCCAATGGCTGCCGGGCAGGTTTTCGTGGGGCTGGTCTTCGATGAACTGGCCTTGCAGCCATGGGCGGCGGTAAACGTCGATCAGCAGCGGGCGCGGGGTTTGTTCCAGCAGGGTTTGCAGGGCCGGTGTGTCGACGAGGGTCGCGCCCTGCAACTCATGGGGCGTCGGGCTGCGGTACAGGTCAATGCGATAGCCCTCTGCGGAAAACAACGCGGCTTCAGCGTGGGCGTTGCCCAGCCACAGGCTCAGCGACAACGCAGCAAAAGAGAGTCGCAGCAGGCGACGTCGGGCATGCGGCATGGGTTCAATCCTTATCGTTATGGACCCATTACATGCCAGTCGCGCTGCGTTTGGAATGCGACGATAGACAGGAAAACCAGTACTAAAGTAGTAGTTTTGGTCCTGCAGGAGATCTGTCAGCCGGATTTGCGCAGGGCGGCGTGTTGCGGGTTGAACGTCAACACGGCCAGCAGCGAAAACAGCAGGGTCAGCCCCACGCACACCGCCAGCGCCAGGGCATTGAAGCGTTCATACAAGGCAAACCGCACCAGTTCCACGGCATGGGTGAACGGGTTCAGGGCACACAGCCAGTACAACCATTCACTGGACTCGCGCATCTTCCACAGCGGATACAGGGCCGAAGACAGAAAAAACAGCGGGAAAATCACGAAATTCATGACCCCGGCAAAGTTTTCCAACTGGCGGATCGCGTTCGACAGCAAAAGGCCCAGGGCACTGAGCATCAGCGCCACCAGCAACAACGCCGGCAAGGCCCACAACAGGCCCATGGCCGGCGGTCGCACACCATAGACCCAGGCGATCGCCAGAAACGCATACACCTGCAACAACGAAATCAGCGCCGTGGCCAACAGCTTGCTGCACAGCAGAAAGGTCCGGGGCAGGGGGCTGGTCAACAGTACGCGCATGCTGCCCATCTCGCGGTCGTAGACCATCGACAGCGAACCCTGCATGCCGTTGAACAGCAGGATCATGCAGGCCAGGCCCGGAATGATGTACACCTCGTACGGAATATAGGTGTCGTAAGGCTCGATGATCGCGATGCCGAGGGCCGCACGAAAACCCGCGGCGAACACCAGCAGCCATAACAAGGGCCGCACCAGCGCGCTGAGAAACCGCGTGCGCTGCAGAACGAAACGCAGCCATTCGCGCAGCACGATGCCGCTGAAACATTGCCAGTACGCATTCATCGGGCAGCTCCGGAAGTCGTGAGACGGGTGAAGGCCGAACCCAGGTCGCCGCCATGTTCCAGGCTCAGCGCATCGGCCTGCCCACTGGCGACCAGCCGGCCTTGATGGAGAATCAGCAAGTCATCGCTGGGCTGCACTTCGTCGAGCAAATGGGTGGTCCAGAGCACGCTGATGCGCTGCTCGCGGCACAGGTTGCGAATGTGCTGGTTGAGCGCCAGTCGACTGGCCGGGTCGAGTCCGGCGCTGGCTTCGTCTAGCAGCAGAAGACGTGGCTCATGCAGCAGGGCGCGGGCAATTTCCACCCGCCGGCGATGCCCGCCATTGAGTTCGCGTACCCGTTCGCGCCGGCGTTCGGTCAGGGCCTGGCGGGCCAGTTCCGCCTCGACCCGCAGGGCGCTCTGGCGCCTGGACAGGCCATGCAGCGCCGCGTGATAACGCAGGTTCTGCTCGACACTGAGGTCCAGGTCGAGGGTGCTTTGTTGAAACACCACGCCCAACTGCCTGAGCGCCGGGCGTGGCGTTCTGGACAACGAGTAGCCACCGACGCGGATGTCTCCGTGCTGCACGTCATAGAGCCGGGTGAGCAGGGCGATCAGGGTTGATTTGCCGGCGCCGTTAGGCCCCAGCAGCGCCGCGAAGCGTCCCGGTGCCAGGCTGAAACTCACTTGGCGCAAGGCCTCCCGGGCACCATAGGCGAAGCTCAGGTCGCTGACCTCCAGGGCGTTCATGGGGTCACTACCACGCCCCAGGGATAACGTCCGACCTTCACGGATTTGATGACCTTGAGGCTTTCGACATCGATCACCGAGACGTCACCGCTGACGCCGTTGGTGGCCAGCAACTGTTTTTGATCCGGGGTAAACGCCATCTGCCAGACCCGTCGCCCCACCAGCAGGTAGTCGAGAATTTCGAAGGTCTTGGCATCGATCACCGCCACATGGTTGGCCGGGCCCAGCGCGACGAAACCGTACTTGCCATCGGCGCTGAGTTTGACGCCCACCGGTTGGACCTTGTCCGGGTGCACGCCCTTGATCTGGAAGTTCAGGGTCTTGAGGATCTTGCGGCTGGCCACGTCGAGAATGGTCACGGTGCCGCCGATTTCCGCCGAGGCCCACAGCTGCGAACCGTCCGCTGAAAACTCGACGAAACGCGGGCGCTGATCCACCAGGGTGCTGTCAGCCAGAGTCTGGGTGCTGGTGTCGATCCAGTGCAGCATGTTGGTGGTTTCGCTGGTGTTCACCGCCCACTTGCCATCGGGACTGACGGCCATGCCTTCGGGTTCGACGCCGACGTTGATCTGGCTGAGGACCTTGGAGGTTTCGGTGTCGATCACCGTGACCAGCGCATCGTCTTCGTTGGACACATACAACCAGCGATTGTTGGGGTGCAGGGCGAATTGCTCGGGATCCTTGCCCGACGGCAGTTCCTTGATGATCTTGCGCGTGGCCACGTCCATCACCTGCACCCGGTCCGAGTCGCTGGCGCAGATGTACAGCAGCTTGTTGTCATGGGACAGCAGCAGGCCACGCGGACGCTGGCCGACGGGCAAGGTCTCGGTGACTTGCAGGGTCTGCATGTCGATCAGGCTCAGGCTGTTGTCCTTTTCGTTGGAGACCCAGGCGGTGCTGGCCGCGGCGTGTCCCGCAGCGAGCAGCAGGGCGCAGGAAAGCAGGGTGCGGCGCATGGCAGATTCCTTATTGTTGTCGTTGTAGTGAAAAAAGGATCAGGGAAAGCGGCAACTGACCTCGGGCTTGTCGTAGCCCAGGCTGTCCATTTCGTTGAAGGGGTGCAGAAAGCCATCCTGGGGCGAGGTGCTGACCAGCGCACGGGGTTGCACGATGGGGATCGGCTGGCGCAGTTGACCGTTCCACGGCCGATAACTGAGCTTGCGCCCCTTAAAGCCGTCCAGCGGCAGTTGATCGCTGATTTCCAGCTGACGGATCGCCATGGGCTCGGTCTGGCGCAGTTTGCTCACGGCGCTGGCAATGCTGCGCACGGCCATCCATGCGGCGAAATCACGGTCGTTCATCCAGCGCCCGGTCAGGGCTTCGAAACGTTTCTGTAACTGCGCGGCACCGTAGGTTTCCACGGTTTTGTGCCAGCCCACCGGGGTCAGGCCTTGGGTGCCCGCCACCGGGCGCGGATACCAGGTCTGGTACGGCACGTATTCACCAAAGTCGCCGCGTTCGTCGGCCACCAACACCACGTCGTATTCAGCGGTCTGGGTGAACAGTGGCATGTCGGCCTGGGCGCTGCGTCGTTGATCGTTGTCGAAACTCCAGGCTTTTTCCGCCACCAGTTGCACGCCGAAGCGTTTGGCCGCGCGGCGCAGGGCGGCGGCGTAGGCTTGATCGTCTGCGGTCGGGCCGACGATGAGCAGTGCTCGCTGCCATTTGCGCACCACCAGGAATTGCCCCAGGGCATCGGCGAGCATCGCCCGGCTGGGCAGGCTGTGCAGCACATTCGGCAAGCAATCGGTGGTGCGCAGGCTGTCGTCCGGGCTGCCGGCGTTGAACAACAGGCTGTCGGGAAGTACCGCACTGAGCCGGCGCAGAGTCTCTGCCGGCGCATTGACCACAAACAGGCGCAGGCCCTGTTCGTGCTGGGCCTGGGCGGCATGGATCAACGCATCCGGGCTGTCGACGCTGGCACTCACCAGGCTGTAGCTGTGGTTGAGAAAACGCCCGGTGCTGTTGCTGTCAGTGATCGCCAGTTCAGCACCGCGCAACCCGGCATCGGTCGGTTCGGGAATGACGTTCGACAGCAGCGGTCCCGGGTCGGGGCGATAGCCCAGGTAGCCGATACGCACCTGCAACGGCGCATCGGCGGCCTGGCTTTGAGTCGCCAGCCCCGCCGCGCAGGCAATCGCCAGCACGTAGAACAAGGCGTAAGGGGCAAGCTGGCGCATAGGGCACTCCATTACAGGTAGCGCCAGCATAGGAAGCCTGAAGGCCGGATGAAATATGCAGAAAGTACCAGCGAGGCAGTACCAAGGTAGTAGCTCGCACCGTGCGGTGCGGTTTTAGCATGGACTAAAACGGCCATTACCCTGGAGGCAATCGATCATGCGAATTCTTAAAGCGCTGCTCCTGCCGTTTTTACTGGTCCTGAGCCTGATCGGTGTCGACAAGCTTCACGGCCCGCGCCCCGCGCCGTTGCTCGTCATGCCCGCGACACCGGGACGCTAGGCATGTCGGCCCTGTGGCGGATCAACCTCTGGGTGTGCGGTTTTTTCGCTCTGGTCACTTTGGCGTGCATGGGGTTGCTGGTGCATCAGGCACTGGCGGATGTGGAGCGTGAACTGCAATCCGCCGAAGCGGTGGTCGAGTACCTGAGTGAAACCGCCGAGCGCGATCCTGCCAGCCTGCAACCACGGCTGACGCGCAGTTTGCGTCACGTGCGGGTGCGCTGGCTCGAGCCGGGCGAAGCGGAACGGCTGCCGGTGCAGGACGGGCTCGATGCCTGGCTCGGACGGCTGTTGTTTGCCGAGGCCCGGCACAGTGAACGGGTTCTCCAATTGCAGGACGGCCGCCGCGTGCAGATCGTGGTCGATCCACGGGATGAAATCGACGAAGTCTGGGATTCTCTCCAACAATTGCTGAGCCTTTGTGGCCTGGCGTTAGCGTTGAGTCTGCTGACCATTCGCTGGGCCGTACGTCGGGGCCTGGGCCTGCTCGACGACTTGCTGCGCGCCCTGCAGCAGGTCTCCGGCGGCCAGCTCAATGTGCGTTTGCGTGCGCAGGGCCTGCCGGAGGCGCGGCAACTGGCGACGCATTTCAACCGCATGACCGACGCACTGGAACAGGCGCGGGCCGACAACACCGAACTGACCCAGACGTTGCTGGCGGTGCAGGAACAGGAACGCACGCAACTGGCGCAGACCCTGCACGACGACCTCGGACAATACCTGGCGGGGATTCGCGCCCAGGCCTGCCTGCTGCGGCTGGTGGCGGATCAGCCAGACACCGTGGAACGCACAGTGCGTGAGCTCGAACACAACTGCGAACACCTGCAACAGGGCTTTCGGGCGCTGGTGCATGGCCTCTATCCGGTGGTGTTGCAACATCTGTCATTGTCCGAAGCCTTTGGCTTGCTGGTCGAGCAATGGCAAGGTCGGCAGGGGATCGATTGCCAGTTGAGGGTCAGCGCGCAGTTACCGCCGTTGTCCGCACCGGACAAGACTCATCTCTACCGCCTGTTGCAGGAAGCCCTGACCAACATTAGCCGTCACGCCGGCGCCAGTGAGGTGCGGGTTCGCCTGCAACATCATGGCGGCCATCTGCGCTTGCTGATTCGCGATAACGGTCGCGGCGCCCAACAGCCACCCCGCTCGGGTGTCGGTTTGCATTCGATGTTCGAGCGCGCCCGCAGCCTGGGCGGCGAGTTGCGGGTGATCAGCCGGCCCGGCGCCGGTTGGGCGCTGGCCTTGAGCATGCCTTTGGAGGTGTCATGAATATTCTGTTGGTCGATGACCATGCGGTGGTCCGCCAGGGCTACGCGAGTCTGTTGCGCGCGGTGCTGCCGGCAATGGACGTGCGAGAAGCGGCGACCGGCGAGGAAGCGCTGGCCAGGGTGCAGGAGGCTGTGCCGAATCTGGTGATCATGGATTTCGGTTTGCCGGGGATCAGCGGCCTGGAAACCACACGACGCCTGCGTCAGCGCCTGCCACAGTTGCGGGTGCTGTTTTTCAGCATGCACGACGAGCTGCCCCTGGTGCGTCAGGCACTGGACGCCGGTGCCTCGGGCTACCTCACCAAAAGCTCGGCGCCGCAAGTGCTGATCGAAGCGGTGCGGCGGATTCTCGCGGGCCATGCCTACATCGAACAGCCCCTGGCCACCCAACTGGCCTGCCACCCGCCACAGGACGCCAGCGATCCGCGTTTGCAGAGCATGACCCAGCGCGAGCTGGAAATTTTCGTGATGATCGCCAAAGGCACCCCGGCCCGGATGATTGCCGAACAGCTGAGCATCAGCAGCAAAACAGTCTCCAATCACCTGACGTTGCTCAAGAGCAAGTTGCAGGTCTCGTCCCATGCCGAACTGGTGCACCTGGGCATCGACATGGGGGTGGTACGGGTGGCCGGCTGATTCACCGCCTTGTGCCTGTGTAGGAGCGAGCCTGCTCGCGAAGAACGTCAACGAAAACGCGGCGAGCCTGATGCCCCGCGGCACTCTCGGGTTTTTCGCTTGTGCCTGTGTAGGAGCGAGCCTGCTCGCGAAGAACGTCAACGAAAACGCGGGGAGTCTGATGCCCCCTGGCGCTCTCGGGTTTTTCGCGAGCAGGCTCGCTCCTACAAAAGAGCAAGCATCGACATCTGCTCGCGAAGAACGTCAACGATAACGCGGGGAGCCTGATACCCCGTGGCGCTCTCGGGTTTTTCGCGAGCAGGCTCGCTCCTACAAAAGAGCAAGCATCGACATCTGCTCGCGAAGAACGTCAACGGTAACGCGGGGAGTCTGATGCCCCATGGCGCTCTCGGTTTTTTCGTTTGTGCCTTTGTAGGAGCGAGCCTGCTCGCGAAGAACGTCAACGGTAACGCGGGGAGCCTGATACCCCGTGGCGCTCTCGGGTTTTTCGCGAGCAGGCTCGCTCCCGAAAAAGAGGGGGGGTTAGCGATTCCAGCTGGTCGGGCAGCCGCTGCAGCCCTCCATGTTTGCATCCTGAAAATTCGCGTAGTGCTGGCGCGAGCCGTTGAGGTTGGCGCCTTCCAGGTTGCTTTCGCCCAGCTTGGCTTCTTGCAGATTGGCATCACTGAGATTCGCGCCTTTGAGATCGGCCTTGCTCAGCCAGGTCATTTCCAGATCGGCGGCCCGCAGGTTGGCGTTGTGCAGTTTGGCCCCGGACAGGCGGGCGAATTGCAGGTAAGCGCCGCTGAGGTTGGCGTCCTGGAGCTGCGCGCCCTGGGCGAACAGGCCCCAGCTCTGGATCGCGATCAATGTTGCGCCGCTGAAATCAGCTAACCGCAGATTGCTTTGCTGCAGGCTGGCGCGAGTCAGGTTGGCGCCCTGCAGTCGGGCTTTTTCCAGATTGGCCAGGTCGAGGTTGGCGTGGCGCAGGTCGGCATCGCGCAGGTCGGCGCCGGCCAGGTTCATGTTGCGCAAGTCCTGATTGCTCAGGTTGGCGCCCCTGAGATTGGCGCCGGGGCACTGGCTGTGTTCGGCGAGGGTGCAGCCGTTGATGACCAGCGGGGCGTCGTCGCCCTCGTCGGCCTGGGCCAGGGAAAAACTCAAGAGCAGTAGGAAGGGCAGGTATTTCATCACGAGACCTCTGGTGTTCCGGTGGCGAGGGAGCTTGTCGACGTGTCGAATCGTCCCGCTCGGCGGCGCAGCAGTCACAAGACCTGAGCGCAGGGTGTGGCTGAAGGAATGCCGGGGCCGCTTCGCAGCCCGACGGGAGCAAGCTCCCTCGCCACAAAGGCGGCCCCGCATTCTCGGAAGGCTTACTTCTGGGCGGTCTTGTTATCCCAGCTCGGAATCTTGAACACCCAGAACGACCCGCCCTGTGCCACGGGTTTGGTCAGTTCGGCCATGTCGCCGCCCCACAACGGTACGGCGCCGCCATAACCGACGGTCACGCCGATGTACTGCTCGCCATCCTGTTCCCAGGTGATCGGTGGCGAGACGATGCCGCTGCCGGTCTGGAACTTCCACAGCTCCTTGCCGGTTTTGGCGTCGAAGGCCTTGAAGAAGCCGTCGCCAGTACCGGTGAACACCAGGTTGCCCTTGGTCGCCAGTACGCCGGCCCACAATGGCAGATGCTCCTTGTGCTCCCATACCACTTTGCCCGTGGTCGGGTTCATCGCCCGCAGGGTGCCGACGTGATCGTCGTACATGCGCTTGATGCGGAATCCCATGCCCAGATACGCCGAGCCCTTCTTGTAGCTGACCTCTTCGGTCCAGTATTCCTCTTTCCACTGGTTGCCCGGAATGTAGAACAGCCCCGTGTCCTGGCTGTAGGCCATCGGGTTCCAGTTTTTGCCGCCGAGGAACGGCGGCGAGACTTCCACCGGTTTGCCTTTGGTCTCGCCCGGCAGTGGCTTGGCCGGACGCTGGCCCTCGTTCTCGACAGGCCTGCCGGTCTTGAGGTCGATGTGGCTGGCCCAGGTGATGTTGTCGACGAAGGGAAACGCGTTCTGCAATTTGCCGTTGTTGCGATCGACCACGTAGAAGAAGCCGTTACGGTCCGCGTGGCCGGTGGCCTTGACCGTTTTACCGTCCTTGTCCTTGTAGTCGAACAGCACCAGCTCATTGTTGCCGGAGAAATCCCAGGCATCGTTCGGGGTGTGCTGGTAGAACCATTTCACCTCGCCGGTACTCGGGTCGACGCCGACCTGGCCCGAGGTGTAGAGGCTGTCGTAGTCGTGGGGATTGCCGTCCTTGGAGGTGCGCGCCCAGGTGTTCCACGGCCCGGGGTTACCGGCGCCAACGATGATGGTGTTGGTCTCCGGGTCGAAACTGGCGCTCTGCCAAGGGGCGCCACCGCCATGGCTCCAGGCCTCGACCTTGCCGGTTTCGGTGGTCGGGTCATTCGGCCAGGACGGTGCCTTGACGTCGCCGGTCGGGGTGCTGTCCTTGCCGTTCAAACGGCCCATGTGGCCTTCGACGAAGGGGCGCATCCAGACTTCTTCGCCTGTGTCCGGGTCGCGGGCAAACAATTGCCCGACGACACCGAACTCATCACCGGAGCTGCCGTGAATCAGCAGCACCTTGCCACTGGTCTTGTCTTTGATCAGCACCGGGGCGCCGGTCATGGTGTAGCCGGCGGCGTGGTCGCCGAACTTCTTGTTCCAGACCACCTTGCCGGTGTTCTTGTCCAGGGCGATCAGCCGCGCATCGAGGGTGCCGAAGTAGATCTTGTCGCCATAGATGGCGGCGCCGCGATTGACCACGTCGCAGCACGGGCGAATGTTGTCCGGCAAGCGATGGTTATAGGTCCACAGGCGCTTGCCGGTCTTGGCGTCCAGGGCAAATACCCGCGAGTAGGAACCGGTGACGTACACCACGCCGTCGCTGACGATGGCCTGGGATTCCTGGCCGCGCTGCTTCTCATCGCCGAACGAGTAGGACCAGGCCGGCGTCAGCTTGAACACGTTCTTGTCGTTGACCTGGGCCAGCGGGCTCCAGCGCTGGGCGTTGGTGCCCATGCCGTATTGCAGCACATCCTTGGTGGTCAGGTGATCGTTGGCAATGTCTTCCCAACTCACATTGCCGGTGGGGGCGGCGGGGGCTGTCGCGGCGTAGCTGGCCGCGCTCAGGGACACACTGCCCACCAGCAGAAAAGCCTGCACGGCGAGTGTCAGCGGGGAAAGGGCGGGTAGCGATCTTATTGTCATGGTTGCAGTTCCCAGTGGAGGTTTTGGCCTGCACAGGTTGGTGCGCGCAGCGTTTGCCGGATACGGAAAAAGTCCCGCTGTGGCCGGGAAGACTTCCCGTACCGCACCTGATTTGGGTGTGCGCCACAAGCCCTACTACCAAGGTACTGGGCCGCGACCACCAAAGCAGCATGGGGCCGGCGCGGCGGGGTTCCTAAGATGGTTGCCATAGCCTCTGCCAAGAGGTTTTGCGTGCAATCCTGAGGGCATAACAATGACAACAAAACGCAACGCCTTGCTCGTTGCCGGACTGCTGGCCGGCTTTATCAGTGCAGGTTCCGTATGGGCCCACGGCAACGTGGTGCCACAAGCCGTCGAAACCAAAGGCCTGACGCCCATCAAGGATGCCGGGGTGAAGGTGGATGGCGATGGCTGGGCCGCCGTGAACCCGTACCGCAATTCTCCTGAACACGACAAGGCCCTGGAAATCGGCTCATCGGCCTATAACCAGAACTGCGCGGCCTGTCACGGCCTGGAAGCCAAGTCGGGCGGCATCGCACCGGACTTGCGCATGCTCGATGTTGGCGACGCCGGTGATGAATGGTTCGTCGAACGGGTACGTCACGGGGCGGTGCGTGACGGTCGGGTCTACATGCCGAAAATGGCCGACTACCTGAGTCAGGAAGCCCTGTGGGCGGTACGCACTTATCTGGACAGCGTCCACGTCGAGGAATAACCCATGCGCCTGCTCGCGGTGTTGATCAGCGTTGTGTGGCTGTGCTGCCAGCCGGTGCAGGCACAGGTGCGCAACTATGACGAAATGATCGCGGCCGGGGAACTGAAGGTAGCGGTCTACAAGGACTTCGCGCCCTACAGTTTTGAAGACGCCGGCCAGCCCCGGGGTGTTGATGTCGAACTCGCCCAGGCGCTGGCCAAGGCACTGGGTGTGCGCCTGACACTGATCTGGGCGCCGGCCGGGGAAAAACTCGACGACGACCTGCGCGACTACATCTGGCGTGCCAGCCAACTGCACAAGCAGCAACTGGCCGATCTGATGATGCGCGTGCCCTACGACCGCGATTACGCGCAGAAGCGCAATGAATTCGGCGAGATGGAAAACGGTCATGTGGTGATGTTCGGGCCTTACCAGAATGAGCAATGGCAAGTGGCCTACGACCGTCGTCGCCTGGACAAGGTCGGCAGTGTCGCGGTGTTCGAGCAGCACCCGATCGGCGTCGAAGTCGACAGCGTGCCGTCGTTCTACCTGACCTCGGTGTTCAACGGCATGCTCGCCGGCAAGACCCACCACTACCCGGGCGTACCCCAGGCGTTTGCGGCGATGAAGGCCGGTGAGGTCGACGCGGTGATGGCCATGCGCGGCGAGATCGACTGGCAGGTGCACGAGGCTGCCGACCCGCAAGTGGCGCTGGCGGAAAACGCTTATCCGAACATGGGCAAACAGCTCTGGGAAATCGGCATGGCCGTGCACGAAAGCAACCGGCAACTGGCCTATGCCGTGGAAGAGGCGCTGGAAGGCCTGATCCGCGAGGGTTCGGTGAAAACGATCTATGGCCATTACGGCCTGCGTTATGACGTACCCGAGATGTATCAATAGGAGCGGGCGATGACCTGGCGAGCGAGTTGTCTGTTGGCCTGCTGTTTGAGCCTGGGCCAGGCTGCACAGGCTGCCGGGATTGAATCGGGCAAGGACCCGGTGCCGTCGGTCATGTGGTCGTTCTATCACAAGCAAATGCTGGGCGACGCGCCGTTCGTGTTCGATGAACGGGTCAAGCTGCTGGCACCGCCCTTTGCCGAGGACGCCCGACAAGTGCCCGTGGAAATCGACGCCCGGGCGTTCAAGGGCGAGGTGGTGCGAATACTCGCCTGGGCCGAACTCAACCCTTTGCCGAAAATCGTCGACTTCGAGCCCGTGTCCGGTGTGTTGCCGTGGCTGTCGGTGCGTATTCGCGTTGAACAGGCGACCCCGTTGCGCGCTGCGGTGCTGACCCGCGACGGGCTGTGGCATGTCGGTTCGACCCTGATCGACGCAGCGGGCGGAGGCTGTACCGCGCCCAGTTTGGTGCGTACCCAGCCAGGCTGGGAGGAACACATAGGCGAAGTACTGGGCGGTCGCTATCCACGTGGTGATTTCAGCCGCTTGCGATTGCAGGTGGCCCACCCGATGGACAACGGCATGGTCAGCGGCATTCCGGAGTTTTTCATCAACCATGCCGAACTACGGGACTCGAACAATCAAGTAATGGCCCGCCTGGAACTGTTTCCCGCGGTCAGTGAAAACCCCAACCTGGCCTTTGACATTGAAGGGGCAGGGCAGACGCGCCTGGTGTTGCGCGACAACAGCGGCAATGAATTCGATGCGTCGATACCCTGACCCCAAGGAGCGCGTCATGCGCTGGATGCTGTTGTTGTTCATGAGCCTGAGCCTGCCGGCCATGGCCGATCTCGACTATGCGCTCAAGCCCCGGCAGATCGCCGAAGACACCTGGCTGCTGGAAGGCAGCACGGACAATTTCGCCACGGCCAACGGCGGCAACATCGTCAATACCGCGTTCATCGTCACCGAACGTGGCGTGGTGGTGATCGATACCGGGCCATCGAAGCGCTACGGCGAAGCCATGCGCCGGGCGATTGCCGCCGTCACGGATAAACCGGTGATCGAGGTGCTGCTGACGCACCATCACCCGGACCACGTGCTGGGCAACCAGGCGTTCACCGATGTGCCGATCGGTGCGCTGGCCGGCACCACCGAACTGTTGCATCAACAGGGTGATGCCATGGCGCAAAACATGTATCGGCTGGTGGGTGACTGGATGCGCGGCACCGAGGTGGTGCTGCCGACCCGGACGCTGACCGCCGGCGTGCAACGTTTTGGGAACCACGATCTGCAGCTGCTGAGCCTGGGTGGGCATACGGGTGCGGATCTGGCTATTCTCGACCAGAAAACCGGTGTGCTATTTGCCGGGGATCTGGTGTTTTATCAACGGGCGCTGACCACGCCCAACAGTCCGGGGTTATCGGTGTGGCTGGCGGACATCGCCACCCTGCAAGCGTTGCCCTGGACGCTGATCGTGCCCGGCCACGGGCCGGTGGCCAGCGATCCACAGCCTTTCGAGCAGATGCGCGATTACCTGAGCTGGCTCGACCAGTTGATGCGCGACGGCGCCGCCCAGGGCAGCGACATGGCCGAGATGATCCGCAGCCCCATTCCCGAACGTTTCGCCGGGATCAGCCTGAGCCGCTATGAACTCATCCGCAGCGTCAGCCACCTGTACCCGCGCTATGAGCGCACGCAAATGAAGCGCGTCGATTCCGCCACGCAGCAATGATCAACGCCCCTTTGTAGGAGCGAGCCTGCTCGCGATGGTGGTCAACGATTACGCTGGAAACCTGACACCCCGCGGCGTTCTCAGGTTCATCGCGAGCAGGCTCGCTCCTACAGGGGGGGAGCGCGCCATATCCACACCCAACCCCCTACCAAGGAACTAGAAATCTCCACACAGCGGGTCATTGTTGTAAGGGCGGCGGCGCCCAAGAATCTGCATCACACCGGGAAAATTTCCCGGGCATAACAAAAACCGCAGAGGTAGCCGTCATGACTCAACCCGCACGTCGCCAGCCCTTCGTCTTGAGCCTGTTGCTCAGTGCCATGCTGTTATCCGGCCAGGCATTGGCCGGCGTCACCGATCAAGACATTCTCCAGGACCCCAAGAACCCTGAGCAGATCGTCACCAACGGCCTGGGCGTTCAGGGTCAGCGCTATAGCCCGCTGGATATCCTCAACGTCGGTAACGTGAAGGAGTTGCGGCCAGTCTGGGCCTTCTCCTTCGGCGGTGAGAAGCAGCGCGGTCAGCAAGCACAGCCGATGATCAAGGACGGCGTGATGTACATGACCGGCTCCTACTCGCGGGTCTTCGCCGTGGATGCGCGCACCGGCAAGAAACTCTGGCAATACGATGCGCGCCTGCCAGATGACATCCGTCCCTGCTGCGACGTGATCAACCGGGGGGTGGCGTTGTATGGCGACCTGGTGATCTTCGGCACCCTCGACGCCAAGCTCGTGGCGCTGAACAAGGACACCGGCAAGGTGGTCTGGAGCAAAAAAGTCGCTGACCACAAAGAAGGCTACTCGATCAGTGCCGCGCCACTGGTGATCAACGGCAAATTGATCACAGGCGTAGCCGGTGGCGAATTCGGCGTGGTGGGCAAGATCGAAGCCTATGACCCGAAAAACGGCGACCTGCTGTGGACCCGTCCCACCGTTGAAGGCCACATGGGCTACGTCTACAAGGACGGCAAAGCCGTGGAGAACGGTATCTCCGGCGGCGAGGCCGGCAAGACCTGGCCGGGCGACCTCTGGAAAACCGGTGGTGCCGCACCCTGGCTGGGCGGCTACTACGACCCTGAAACCAATCTGCTGCTGTTCGGCACCGGTAACCCGGCGCCGTGGAACTCGCACCTGCGCCCTGGCGACAACCTGTACTCCTCGTCGCGCCTGGCGCTCAACCCGGACGACGGCACCATCAAATGGCACTTCCAGAGCACGCCCCACGACGGCTGGGACTACGACGGCGTGAACGAACTGGTGTCGTTCAACTACACCGAGGGTGGCAAGGAAATCAAAGCGGCGGCGACCGCCGACCGTAACGGTTTCTTTTACGTGCTGGATCGTACCAACGGCAAGTTCATCCGCGGCTTCCCGTTCGTGGACAAAATCACCTGGGCCACCGGGCTCGATAAGGACGGCCGGCCGATCTACAACGAAGCCAGTCGTCCTGGCGCACCGGGCACCGAAGCCAAGGGCAGTTCAGTGTTTGTAGCACCGGCATTCCTCGGCGCGAAAAACTGGATGCCGATGGCGTACAACCGCGACACCGGTCTGTTCTATGTGCCGTCCAATGAATGGGGCATGGACATCTGGAACGAAGGCATCGCCTACAAGAAAGGCGCGGCGTTCCTCGGCGCCGGATTCACCATCAAGCCATTGAATGAAGACTACATCGGCGTGCTGCGGGCGATCGACCCGAAAACCGGCAAGGAAGTCTGGCGCCACAAGAACTACGCGCCGCTGTGGGGCGGGGTACTGACCACCAAGGGCAACCTGGTGTTCACCGGTACGCCGGAAGGGTTCCTGCAAGCGTTCAATGCCAAGACCGGCGAGAAAGTCTGGGAATTCCAGACCGGTTCCGGCGTGCTGGGCTCGCCCGTGACCTGGGAAATGGACGGCGAACAGTACGTCTCGGTCCTCTCGGGTTGGGGCGGCGCCGTACCGCTGTGGGGTGGCGAGGTGGCCAAGCGCGTCAAGGACTTCAACCAGGGCGGCATGCTCTGGACCTTCAAGCTGCCGAAGGATCTGGTGGCCAAGCACTGATTGCGAATCCACCGCACAACCCCTGTAGGAGCGAGCCTGCTCGCGATGGTCGTCAACGATAACGCTGGATTCCTGATATCCCGCGGTGCTCTCAGGTTTTTCGCGAGCAGGCTCGCTCCTACGACCAAATAACGAGAGCCCCCCCTGCCAACGGCGCATTCGTCTGGCGCGCGGGGCTCTCTAGTATCGGTTCATCGCCTGTTGGTTCGACAGGCATCGACCCAGACAGAGGCCCACCATGATCTACGCGAAACCCGGAACACCAGGCTCAGTCGTTTCCTTCAAACCACGCTACGGCAACTTCATCGGCGGCGAGTTCGTCGCGCCGGTCAATGGCGAGTACTTCACCAATACCTCGCCGGTCAACGGTGAAGTGATTGCCGAGTTTCCGCGCTCCAGCGCCGCCGACATCGACAAGGCCCTCGACGCGGCCCATGCCGCCGCCGACGCCTGGGGCAAGACCTCGGCCCAGGACCGCTCCCTGGTGCTGTTGAAAATCGCCGATCGCATTGAGCAAAACCTGGAAATCCTCGCCGTCACCGAAACCTGGGACAACGGCAAGGCCGTGCGTGAAACCCTGAATGCCGACGTGCCGCTGGCCGCCGACCATTTCCGTTACTTCGCCGGTTGCATCCGCGCTCAGGAAGGCGGTGCCGCCGAGATCAACGAGCTGACCACCGCTTATCACTTCCACGAGCCATTGGGCGTGGTCGGGCAGATCATTCCGTGGAACTTTCCGCTGCTGATGGCGGCCTGGAAACTCGCCCCGGCCCTGGCTGCCGGCAACTGCATCGTGCTCAAGCCGGCCGAACAGACGCCGCTGTCGATCATGGTGTTTGCCGAGCTGATCGCCGATCTGCTGCCGGCGGGCGTGCTGAACATCGTCCAGGGTTTCGGCCGTGAAGCCGGCGAGGCCCTGGCCACCAGCAAGCGCATCGCCAAGATCGCCTTCACCGGGTCGACTCCGATCGGCGCGCACATCATGCATTGCGCCGCCGAAAACATCATTCCAAGCACCGTGGAACTGGGCGGCAAGTCGCCGAACATCTTCTTCGAAGACATCATGAACGCCGAGCCTGCGTTCATCGAAAAAGCCGCCGAAGGCCTGGTACTGGCGTTCTTCAACCAGGGCGAAGTGTGCACCTGTCCTTCCCGGGCGCTGGTGCAGGAGTCGATCTACGAACCGTTCATGGCCGAAGTCATGAAGAAAATCGTCAAGATCAAGCGCGGCAATCCGCTGGACACCGACACCATGGTCGGCGCCCAGGCGTCGGAGCAGCAATACGACAAGATCCTCTCGTACCTGACCATCGCCCAGGAAGAGGGTGCCGAACTGCTCACCGGTGGCGCGGCCGAACGTCTTCAGGGTGACTTGTCCAGCGGCTATTACATCCAGCCGACGCTGCTCAAGGGCACCAACAACATGCGCGTGTTCCAGGAAGAAATCTTCGGTCCGGTGGTAGGCATCACCACCTTCAAGGACGAAGCCGAAGCCCTGGCCATCGCCAACGACACCGAGTTCGGCCTGGGTGCCGGGCTCTGGACCCGCGACATCAACCGCGCTTACCGCATGGGCCGGGCGATCAAGGCCGGGCGTGTATGGACCAACTGCTACCACCTGTACCCGGCGCACGCCGCGTTCGGTGGCTACAAGAAGTCCGGCGTCGGCCGGGAGAACCACAAGATGATGCTCGACCATTATCAGCAGACCAAAAACCTGCTGGTGAGCTACGACATCAACCCGCTGGGGTTCTTCTAACCTCGCACTAACGACACCCAACCTGTAGGAGCGAGCCTGCTCGCGATGGACGTCAACGATGACGCGTTCAGTCTGTATGTACGCGGTGTCTTCGCGTCCATCGCGAGCAAGCTCGCTCCTACAACGTTTGTGCGTGTATGACGATCACAAACCCCCTACCAACGCACCCTGCCACCTCCTTCGAAAGTAGCATTCGGGCGCCCGGCGCCCCGTGCATTAATGGTTCTACCGGAATCACCCGGCATAACAAGAGGATTGACCCATGTGGACTAAACCCGCGTTTACCGACCTGCGCATTGGCTTCGAAGTGACGATGTACTTCGCCAACCGTTGATGGTTCACCCGGCCAGCCAGGGTGTTGGCCGGGCCTGCCTTTAGGGAGCATTGCCCATGCACATCCGCGTTCTCGGTTCCGCCGCCGGTGGTGGCTTTCCGCAATGGAACTGCAACTGCCGGCAATGCGCCGGTATGCGCAATGGCAGCCTGCGCGCGCAACGGCGCACCCAGTCATCGATTGCCCTGAGCGACGACGGCGTGGCGTGGGTGCTGTGCAATGCTTCACCGGACATCCGTGCGCAACTCGAGAGTTTCGCGCCGTTGCAACCGGCCCGTCGCCTGCGCGACACCGCCATTGCTGGCGTGGTGCTGATGGACAGCCAGATCGACCATTGCACCGGCCTGCTGAGCCTGCGTGAAGGCTGCCCGCATGACGTCTGGTGCACCGAACGGGTTCATCAGGACCTGAGCACGGGTTTCCCGTTGTTCAACATGCTTGCCCATTGGAACGGCGGGTTGCACTGGCAACCCCTTGGCCTGGATCGCCAGCCATTCAGCATCCCGGCCTGCGCGCATTTGCAGTTCCGGGCGATTCCCCTGGTCAGCAACGCACCACCGTATTCACCCAATCGCGGCAACCCGCAGCCAGGCGACACCATCGGCCTGTTCATTGAAGACCTGCGCAGCGGTGCGTCGCTGTTCTACGCGCCAGGCCTGGGGCAAATCGACGAAGAGGTGCTGGGCTGGATGCAGCGCGCCGATTGCCTGATGGTGGACGGCACCCTGTGGCGCGACGATGAAATGCGCGTGTGTGAAGTCGGCCAGAGCCTGGGCAGCGACATGGGGCATCTGTCGCAAAGCGGGCCCGGCGGCATGCTCGAAGTGCTGGAAGGCTTCCCCCGTCAGCGCAAGGTGCTGATTCACATCAACAACACAAATCCGATCCTCGATGAAGACTCGGCCGAACGGGCGCTGCTGGAGCGGCGGGGCGTCGAAGTGGCGTATGACGGCATGAGCATTGAGCTGTAGCCGACGATGTGGCCAGACCAGACACCGCAGGGCTTCCAGGAGAAACCGCAATGACTGATGCAGCAATGACCCCCGGCGAATTCGAGCAAGCCCTGCGTGCCAAAGGCGCCTATTACCACATCCATCACCCGTTCCACCAAGCCATGTACGCCGGGCGCGCCACGCATGAGCAGATCCAGGGCTGGGTTGCCAATCGCTTTTACTACCAGGTGAACATCCCGTTGAAGGATGCCGCGATTCTGGCCAACTGCCCGGACCGCGACGTGCGCCGGGAATGGCTGCAACGCATCATCGATCATGACGGCGCACCCGGCAGCGAGGGTGGCATCGAGGCCTGGTTGCGCCTGGGCGAGGCGGTGGGGCTTGAGCGTGAACGGATTCTGTCCCAGGAACTGGTGTTGCCCGGTGTGCGGTTTGCCGTGGACGCCTACGTCAACTTTGCCCGTCGTGCCTGCTGGCAGGAAGCGGCCAGCAGCTCGCTGACCGAGCTGTTCGCGCCACAGATCCATCAATCGCGACTCGATGCCTGGCCAACCCATTACCCGTGGATCGATGTCGCCGGCTATGACTATTTCCGCACCCGCCTGAGCCAGGCCCGACGCGATGTCGAGCACGGTTTGCGCATCACCCTGGCGTATTACACCACCGCCGAGGCGCAGCAGCGCATGCTGGACATTCTCCAGTTCAAGCTCGACGTGCTGTGGAGCATGCTCGATGCCATGAGCATGGCCTATGAACTGGAGCGTCCGCCGTACCACACCGTGACCCGTGATAACGTCTGGCACCGGGGGATCGCTCTGTGAGCCCGATCCGTCGCGACCAGGCCCTGTCTTTGCGCCGGGGGTTTCGCCTGCAATGGGAACCCCGCCAGGACTGCCACGTGCTGCTGTACCCCGAAGGCATGATCAAGCTCAACGCCAGTGCCGGGCAGATCCTTGAACGGCTGGACGGCCAGCGCAGCGTGGCCGCGATCATCGATCAATTGACCGCGAGTTTCCCCGGTGTGCCGGGGATCGACGAGGATGTGTTGGCGTTTCTGGAGGTGGCCCATGCGCAGTTCTGGATCGAGTGACGCGCTACCGGGGCCGCCGCTGTGGCTGCTGGCGGAGCTGACGTATCGCTGTCCCTTGCAATGCCCTTATTGCTCCAATCCTCTGGACTTCGCCGGGCAAGGCGAGGAGCTGAGCACCGAAGAATGGATTCGGGTGTTCCGCGAGGCGCGGGAAATGGGCGCCGCACAATTGGGTTTTTCCGGTGGCGAGCCACTGGTTCGCCAGGACCTGGCCGAGCTGATCAAGGCCGCCCGGGACATGGGGTACTACACCAACCTGATCACCTCGGGCATCGGCCTGACCGAACAGAAAGTGCGTGACTTCAAGGTTGCCGGGCTCGATCACATCCAGATCAGCTTCCAGGCCGCCGACGAAGCGGTGAACAACCTGCTCGCCGGTTCGCGCAAGGCCTTCGCGCAGAAACTGGCCATGGCCCGGGCGGTAAAAGCCCAGGGCTATCCGATGGTGCTGAACTTCGTCACCCATCGGCACAACATCGACCGCATCGAACAGATCATTGACCTGTGCCTGGAGCTGGAAGCGGATTTCGTCGAATTGGCCACGTGCCAGTTCTATGGCTGGGCCGAGCTCAACCGCGTCGGGCTGTTGCCGACGCGCGAGCAATTGCAGCGAGCCGAGCGCATCACCAACGAGTATCGCGAACGTCTCGAGGCCCAGGGGCACCCGTGCAAGTTGATCTTCGTCACCCCGGACTATTACGAAGAGCGGCCCAAGACCTGCATGAACGGCTGGGCCAACCTGTTTCTCGACATCACCCCGGACGGCACGGCCTTGCCTTGTCACAGTGCCCGGCAGTTGCCGGTGCCGTTTCCCAACGTGCGCGAACACAGCATCGAGCACATCTGGAACCACTCGTTCGGCTTCAATCGTTTTCGCGGCGATGACTGGATGAAGGAGCCGTGCCGCTCCTGCGATGAGAAGCACAAGGACCTGGGCGGCTGTCGTTGTCAGGCCTTCATGCTGACGGGCGATGCCGCCAACGCCGACCCGGTGTGCAGCAAGTCGCCGCACCATGGTGTCATCCTCAAGGCGCGGGAGGAGGCCGAGGCGCCGGGGCTGGGCATGGAACACCTGACCTTGCGCAACGAAAAAGCGTCGCGGCTGATCTACCGCGGCTGATTGAACACACACACACACACATCCCCTGTAGGAGCGAGCCTGCTCGCGATGGTGTACCAGTAAAAGGTGCGGCGACTGACACTCCATCGCGAGCAGGCTCGCTCCTACAGGGGCATTGGTTGACGCGACAATCCAGGTACACACCCAACCCCCATCAGGATCTGCAGTGAATCCGGCCTTTGGTCTGATTGCATTCGCAGCTGGATGCTTTAGTGTGAGCGCTACCTTTCAAAACAATAAAAAACAGGCTTTCCAATGAGCCAGAATCTCAGCCAGCTGCGTAAATTCGTTTCGCCTGAAATTATCTTTGGTGCCGGTTGCCGGCACAACGTCGGCAACTATGCCAAGACCTTTGGCGCCCGCAAGGTCCTGGTGGTCAGCGATCCCGGGGTGATTGCCGCCGGTTGGGTGGCCGATGTCGAGGCCAGCCTGCAAGCCCTGGGCATCGAATACTGCCTGTACAGCGCGGTGTCGCCCAACCCGCGTGTCGAAGAAGTGATGCTCGGTGCCGAGACGTACCGGGAAAATCACTGCGATGTGATCGTCGCCGTCGGCGGTGGCAGCCCGATGGATTGCGGCAAAGGCATCGGCATTGTCGTCGCCCACGGTCGCAGCATTCTCGAGTTCGAGGGTGTGGACACCATCCGCGTGCCCAGCCCGCCGCTGATCCTGATTCCGACCACCGCCGGCACGTCGGCGGATGTTTCGCAATTCGTGATCATTTCCAACCAGCAGGAGCGCATGAAGTTCTCCATCGTCAGCAAGGCCGTGGTGCCCGACGTTTCGCTGATCGACCCGGAAACCACCCTGAGCATGGACCCGTTCCTGTCGGCCTGTACCGGCATCGACGCGCTGGTGCATGCCATCGAAGCCTTCGTGTCCACCGGGCACGGGCCGTTGACCGATCCCCATGCGCTGGAAGCCATGCGCCTGATCAATGGCAACCTGGTGCAAATGATCGCCAACCCGACGGACATCGCGCTGCGCGAGAAAATCATGCTGGGCAGCATGCAGGCCGGGCTGGCCTTCTCCAATGCGATCCTGGGCGCGGTGCATGCCATGTCCCACAGCCTGGGCGGCTTTCTCGATCTGCCCCACGGCTTGTGCAACGCGGTGTTGGTGGAGCACGTCGTCGCGTTCAACTACAACTCGGCACCGGAACGTTTCAAGGTGATTGCCGAGACCTTCGGCATCGACTGCCGTGGCCTCAATCACCGGCAGATCTGCGGGCGACTGGTGGAGCACCTGATCGCGTTGAAACACGCCATCGGTTTCCACGAAACCCTCGGGTTGCACGGGGTCCGCTCCGCGGACATTCCGTTCCTGTCGCAACACGCGATGGACGATCCGTGCATCCTGACCAACCCACGCGAATCCAGTCAGCGTGACGTCGAGGTCGTGTATGGCGAAGCCCTCTGACGAGCAACAACGGGCGCTGGCCGGGCTGCTGGGGTTAGGCAGCCATTCGGCGCGCAAGAGCCATTACCCCGAGCTGGCCGCGCGCCTGGACGAGCTGGAAGCCGAGCGCAACCGCTACAAATGGCTGTTCGAAAACGCGGTCCAAGGGATTTTCCAGGCCAGCCTGCAAGACGGCATGCGTGCGGCCAACCCGGCACTGGCGCGCATGCTCGGTTATCAGGACCCGCAGGAAGTCCTGTTTTCCCTGACCGATCTGGCCAGCCACCTGTTTTCCGGTGGCGTGGCGGAGCTGCAAAGCATCGGTGAAATCCTCAGGCAGCAACGCAGCCTGCATGGTTACGAAACCCGTTTGCGGCGCAAGGACGGCAGCCACCTCGATGTGCTCATGAACCTGCTGCTCAAGCCCGATCAGGAAGGCCTGGTGGAAGGTTTTGTCGCCGACATCACCGAACGCAAACTGGCCCAGCAGCGCCTGCAACAACTCAACGACGAACTGGAACAACGGGTCAGTGCGCGCACCGATGAACTGCTGGAAGCCAACCGCAACCTGCAGCAGCAGATCACCCAGCGTCAGCAGATCGCCCAGGCCTTGCGCGATGCCCGTGATGCCGCCGAGGCGGCCAATCGCAGCAAGGACAAATACCTCGCCGCTGCCAGTCATGATTTGCTGCAACCTTTGAACGCTGCGCGCTTGCTGATCTCGACCCTGCGCGAGCGCAAGCTGCCGGAGGTCGAGCAGGTGCTGGTCGAACGCACCCACCAGGCACTGGAAGGCGCCGAAGACCTGCTGACCGACTTGCTCGACATTTCCCGGCTCGATCAGTCGGCGGTCAAGCCCGACGTCGCCGTCTACCGCCTCGACGAACTGCTCGGGCCGCTGGTGTCGGAATTTCAGTCGGTCGCCGAGGCCGCGGGGTTGAATCTGCGTGTGCACATGGGCCATTACGCCATCAGTACCGACTTGCGCCTGATGACACGGATCCTGCGCAATTTCCTCAGCAATGCCTGCCGCTATACCGACGAAGGCTGCATCCTGCTGGGAGCCAGGCGCCGGGGTGAGATGCTGCGCCTGGAAGTCTGGGACACCGGGCGCGGCATCGCTGCGGATCGGCTCGATTCGATTTTCCTCGAGTTCAACCAGTTGGACGTTGGCCGCGCCGCCGACCGCAAGGGGGTGGGCCTGGGGCTGGCCATCGTCGAACGCATCGCCAAGATCCTCGGCTACAAGATCGGCGTGCATTCGCTGCCGGGACGCGGCTCGATGTTCAGCATCGATGTACCGATTTCCGCGGAAATGCCGTTGCCTGTCAGCCTGGCCGCGCCGCAGCCCGGGACGGGCAATCCGCTGCCGGGCCGGCGTTTGCTGGTGCTCGACAATGAAGTGAGCATTCTGCAAAGCATGAGCGCGTTGCTCGGGCAGTGGGGCTGCGATGTTGTCACCGCCACCGACGAAGCCTCGGCGATCGATGCCTTGCGCGGGCAGGCACCGGAATTGATCCTGGCGGACTATCACCTCGATCACGCGGTGGTCGGTTGTGATGTGGTCCGGCATCTGCGCGAACATTTTCATCAGACCATCCCCGCCGTGATCATCACCGCCGACCGAACCGATCAGTGTCGGCGTGCGTTGCAACGCCTGAATGCGCCGTTGCTCAACAAACCGGTGAAGCCCGGCAAGCTGCGTGCGGTGTTGAGTCAACTGCTGGGTTAGAGCGCTCGATAGTGCAGGGTGAAACCGAGTTCGGTGGATTGTCCTTGTTCGAGTAAACGCAGCCCCGGCCGACCGGGCAGGTGGTGGGCGTTGACCGGGTGGCTGACCGGCTCGATGCAGAAAAAATCCAGGCCTGGCGGGCAATAGAGCAGGTAGTAATCGCTGCCGCTGGCCTGGCACTCCAGTTCATAGCCCAGGTCCGGTTGCTGGATCAGGCAATGGCCATCCCATTCGCAGAAGCCATTGTCGACCAGCGTTTCCGGCAACGCCCCGGGGTGCTGGAAATCCCATTCGGCAGGCAACTCGCCAAGCCGTGTCGGCAATTTTGTCGCGTCGCAAAACCACACCTGGCGCGCGGGTGCCTGCAATCGGGTATTCGCGGTACGCGGCAAGTACGGGTGCAATCCCAGGCCATGCCAGGCGGCGCGTTCGGCCAGATGGGTGACGCTCAGTTCGATGCTCAGCTTGCCTTGGCTCAAATGGAAACGCTGGCGAGCGCGATAGGCGAAGGGAACGCTGCTGTCGAGTTGCAGGACCACTTCATCCGCCGTCCGCGAAACCACTTGCCACGCTTGCTGCCACGCACTGCCATGAATCGGCAGGGGATCGGTGAGGCTGTTGGGTGACAGCGACTGCCAGCCATCCGGGCAATCGAAGCCGCCCTCGGCGATGCGGTTTGACCAGGGCGCCAACGGAAAGCAGGCGAGTTTGCCGGGCAGGCCGGTGTTCAGCGCGTGGGCGTCGGTATGGCGCAACAAGGGCTGGCCGGTATCGCGCACGGTCCAGTTGACGATGCTCCCGCCCAGTTCAGGGGCGAGGGTGAGGCGGGTGAATTCGTCTTCGAGTTCGAGGGTTGCTGACGTCATGGCCTTCTCTGCTGGTTGATGAGCTGTTGTGGCGAGGGCGCAAGTGCCCTCGCCACAAAGCGTTTTGCGAGTCTTCGTTACAGCACCAGATGCGGCAACCACAGTGACAGCGCGGGAATGTAAGTCACGGCGATCAGCACCAGGAACAGCACGCAGTAGAACGGCAACAGGGCTTTGACGGTGGATTCGATACTGACCTTGCCCACGGCCGACCCCACAAAGAGTACCGCGCCCACGGGCGGTGTGATCAAGCCGATGCCCAGGTTGACCAGCATGATCATGCCGAACTGCACCGGGTCTACGCCAATACCCAGAATCACCGGCATCAGGATCGGCGTGAGGATCAGGATCAGCGGCGCCATGTCCATCACCGTGCCGAGCAACAGCAGCATGACGTTGATGCACATCAGGATCACGTAACGGTTATCCGACAGCGTGAGGAACATCGTGGTGATCTTCGCCGGGATCTGCATCAGGGTCATGATGTAGCCGAAGCTGGCGGCGAAGCCGATCAGGATCATCACGATCGAAATCGTCCGCACCGTGCGGTGCATCAGTTTCGGCAGTTCACTCCATTTGTAGTCGCGGTAGATGAACATGGTCACGAAGAACGACCACAGCACCGCAATCGCCGCCGACTCGGTGGCGGTGAAAATCCCCGACAGAATGCCGCCCAGGATGATGACCATGGCCATCAGGCCCCACAGCGCTTCACCGCAGATTTTCAGCGCTTCGCGCATCGGAATGACTTCGCCCTTGGGGTAGTCACGCTTCCTGGCGAAGATCAGGCACAGCACCATCAGGCACGCGCTCATCAGCAGGCCGGGCACCACGCCGGCCATGAACAGCGAGGCAATCGACACCGTGCCGCCAGCGGCCAGCGAATAGAGCACCGAGTTGTGGCTCGGCGGGGTCAGCAGCGCTTGCACCGAGCCGCTGACGGTGACCGCCGTGGCGAACTCCCGTGGATAACCGCGACGTTCCATTTCGGGAATCAGCACCGAGCCGACCGATGCGGTGTCGGCTACCGAAGAACCGGAGATCGCGCCGAAGAAGGTCGAGGCCATGATGTTGACCAGCGACAGACCGCCACGGACAAACCCCACCAGCACCCCGGCAAACGCCACCAGCCGCCGGGACATGCCGCCTTCGGCCATGATCGCGCCCGCCAGAACGAAGAACGGAATCGCCAGCAGGGAGAATTTGTTCACGCCGCCGGCGACCTGAATCATCAAGGCCTGGAACGGAATATCAATCCACCATGCGCCGATCAGGGCCGAAAGCCCCAGGGCGTAGGCCACCGGCATGCCGATCAGGATCAAGGCGATAAAACTGCCTAGCAGAATCAATGCGTCCATTCAGGCAGCCCCTTCGTTTTCTTCAACCAGGTCGAAGCGCACGACCCGCCGATTGCTCTGGTCACCGAGCAGGAGTTTTTCCAGCACAAAGACCAGCGTCAGCACACCGCCAATCGGGATCGGCATGTAAGTGATGCCGACACGCAGGGTCGGCAGGGCGCTCATGAACTGGTTCCAGGTCGACAGGCACAGCTTGGTCCCCCAGATCGCCATGAACAGGCTGATGGTCGCCATCAGCAATTGCGCAAACACGCTCATGGCTTTGCGCAGGTTCGGTGGCAGGCGATCAGTGAGCATCGCCACCGCCATGTGCGAGCCAGAACGATAGCTGGCGGCGGCGCCAATGAAGGTGAACACCATCATCAGCAAAATGGCGCTGGGCTCCGGCCAACTGGAGCCGGTGCCAAGGACGTAGCGGGCAAACACGCCCCAGGGAATGATCAGGGCAATGGCCAGCACGGACAGGCCTGCGATCCAGATGCAGGTCATGTAAATCCTGTCGTTGATGCGCAGCAGTAGATTCTTCATCGGGTTTCACCGTAACCGGGCGCGCACTGACAGACACCCCTGTCAGTGGCGCCGGGCCTTTCTTGAATGCAGGGAGGGATTACTGAACGGCTTCGATGCGCTTGATCAGGTCGGCATAGGGCGCGCCGTATTTCTCGCGGATCGAGGCGGTGGCCTCATAGAAAGGTTTCTTGTCGACGGTGATGAATTCGACGCCCGCCGCCTTGAGCTTCTCTTCGCTGCTGGCCGATTTGGCGTCCCACAGGACGCGCTCCTGTGCCTGCGCGGCCTTGGCGGTTTTCTTCACCAGTGCCTGTTGCTCGGGCGTCAGCTTTTCCCAGGTGATTTTCGACATCACGATCGGTTCTGGCAGGATCAGGTGCCCGGTCAGGCTGTAGAACCTGGCGTTCTGGTAGTGATTGTGTTCGAGCAGGGTCGGCGGGTTATTTTCCGCGCCGTCGATCACCCCGGTCTGCAACGCACTGAAGATTTCACCGGTGTCCATGGCAATGCCGTTACCGCCCATGGCATTGATGGTTTCGATGAACATCGGGTTGCCTTGCACGCGGATCTTCATGCCCTTGAGGTCTTCCAGGCTGCGCACCGGTTTCTTGGTGTAGAGGTTGCGCGTGCCGCCGTCCATCCAGGCCAGGGCGACCAGGCCGAACTCGGAGTCGGTGATTTTGGCGAGGATCGCGTCGCCGACTTCGCCATCGATGACCTTGCGCATGTGCGCCTGGTCGCGGAACACGAACGGCATGTTGAACACGTTCACGTCCGGCACCACCGGTCCGACGATGCCGAGGCTGACCCGGGCCATCTGGATGGCGCCGACCTGGGCTTGTTCGATCACTTCTTTTTCCGAACCGAGCACACCACCGGCAAACATCTTGAAGGTCAGTTTGCCGTCGCTGTCGGCCACCAGGGTTTTACCCAGTTGTTCCTCGGCCACTACGGTCGGGTAGCCGGCGGGGTGAATGTCGGCGAATTTGATTTCCAGCGCATGGGCGGCGCTGCTGAGGGAGAAGGCGAGGGCTGCGGTGAAGGGGAGTGCAGCGGCGAGCAAGGTGCGTTTGAAGTCCATTGGGGGTGTCTCCTGTTTTATTGTTTTTGTGTTCAAGGCACAGCGTTGCAGCACGAGCGGTTGCGGTCAGACGTTGAAAAGTGGCTCCGGCAAACCCTTTACGCCGGGGTTGAGGGCGAACACGCCACCGGCCAGTGACTGATCGTCGTGGTCGTCTGCGGGGCGGATCGAAGTGACAAACAAGGTGTCCAGGCGGCTGCCACCGAAGGCACACATGCTCGGTTTTTTCACCGGTACGGCGAGGGAACGGTCCAGGCGTCCGTCCGGGGTAAAGCGGTGAATCAGCCCGGCGTCGTTGGCACAGATCCAGTAGCCACCCTCGGCATCGACCGCGGCACCATCGGGGCGCCCGGCGTAGTGATTCATGTCGACAAACAGCCGGCGATTGCTCGGCGTGCCGCTGTCGATGTCGTAGTCAAAGGCCCAGATCTGCTGGACAGCGGGGTGGGAGTCGGACAGGTACATCGTGCGACCGTCCGGACTGAAGCCCAGGCCGTTGGGCACGATGAAGCCGTTCAACTGGGCATCGAGCGGGCTGCGTTGTCCGGCGCTGTAGCGGTAGAGTCGGCCCTCGGCGGCGTTGGCGCCCATGTCGAGCACCATGCTGCCGGCCCAGAAACGCCCCTGACGGTCACAGCGACCATCGTTGAGGCGCATGTCGGGGCGGCTGTGGTCGATACCGGCCAGGGGCTCGCTGTCGAGGCTGCCGTCGTTGTGCGGGCGCAGCTGGAAGAAGCCGCTCTCCATGCCGGCGACCCAGCTGCCGTCAGCGCGACGGGCGATGCACGCGAGCATTTCCGGGGTTTTCCACGCCGACACCTGGCCGGTGTCGGCGCTCCAGCGCTGCAGGCCGCCGGCCGGGATATCGACCCAGTACAGGGCATTTTCTTCACCGACCCACACCGGGCATTCGCCCACCGCGTTGCGGGCATCGACAATCAGTTCAGCTGGCATGGCAACTCATTCCCTTGGTTTTTGTTGTGGGGATCAAGCGGTAAGCACTGGCGGTTCAGTCGCCGAACGGGCCGGCCACGCAGAAGGCGCCACCCTGGTAGATCCGCGTCGGATCATCGGCGGCTGGAAGCGGCTGTGCTTCGACCTTTTCGCGGAACACTTCGGAGCTGTCGTTCGGCGCATAGCCCAAGACCGTGGCGTAACGGTTGTCCCACCAGACGTTCTTGTTGTCGGACGCACCATAGACCACGGTGTGGCCGACGTTCGGCGTGTACAACGCCCGTTCGAGCAGTTGGGTCAGGTCGCCGAAGCTCAGCCAGGTGCTCATCATCCGGCGGTTTTGCGGTTCCGGGAACGAAGAGCCAATGCGCACGCTGACGGTCTCGATGCCATAGCGATCGAAATAGAAGGTGGCCATGTCTTCGCCGTAGGACTTGGACAAGCCGTAGTAACTGTCCGGGCGACGAGGGGAGTGGGCGTCGATGACTTCGTCTTGCTGGTAGAAGCCGATCACGTGGTTGGAACTGGCGAAGATCACGCGCTTCACGCCATGACGGCGCGCGGCTTCGTAGATGTGGAAGACGCCGCAGATGTTGGCGCCGAGGATCTCTTCGAACGAGCGCTCGGTGGACACGCCGCCAAAGTGCAGGATCGCGTCCACGCCTTCGACCAGTTGATGCACGGCTTGCTTGTCGGCCAGATCGCACGGCACGACTTCTTCACGGTCGTCGATGGCTGGCGCGATGTCGGCGATGTCCGACAGGCGAATCACATTGGCGTAGGGGCGCAGTGTTTCGCGAAGGACCTTGCCCAGGCCACCGGCGGCACCGGTCAGCAGCAGGCGATTGAAAGGGGCGCGGGCAGTGGGAGTGGTGGTCATGGGGCGTCCTGGACAAGCAGTGGTGGTCATTGAATTTGTTGTAGGTTGTCGTACGACTAGCGGGAGTATCGTAAGGCTTTCCGTTTCTTGTCAATGTGTCTTGCGTCGAATTTGACGAAGGGTGAGTCGTCTTTCGATGGCAAGTTACACCTGTGGCGAGGGAGCAAGCTCCCTCGCCACAAGACCGGTATCAGCCGATCCGTTTTACAACAACGAAATCGGATAGCTGATGAAGAGGCGGTTTTCGTCGAACTCGTTGGTGCTGAAGTTTTTGCGGATGCTTGCGTTACGCCATTTGACGTTGAGGTTTTTCAGCGGGCCGCTCTGCACCGTGTAGGCCAGTTCCGATTCACGGCCCCATTCCTTGCCGTCGGTGATGTTCCCGGTGTGCACGTTATCGCCACTGATGTAGCGGTTCATCAGGGTCAGGCCCGGCACGCCCAGGGCCACGAAGTTGTAGTCGTGACGCACTTGCCAGGATTTTTCCTTGGCATTGTCATAGCTGGAGTTGTAACTGTCGTTGGCCAGGGTGCCGCCGCTGGTGCCGTTGACGCGCATCCACACATCATCGCCCGTGAGCTTCTGCAGGCCGACATAGAAAGTGTTGCCGCCGTACTTGGCCGAGAGCAGGGCGAACGCGGTTTTGTTATCGAGGTCGCCGGCCAGGGCGCTGCCGTCTTCCTTGCCGATGAAGTAGCCGAGGTTGGCGCCGAGGGTCCAGTCGCCGATGGGCTGGCTGTGGCTCAGGTTGAAGTATTGCTGTTGATAGATGTCGCTGAGTTCCGCGTACCACACGCCGATCTGGGTGCGTTTGTCGTTGAAGGCATATTCACCGCCGCCGAAGTTGAAACGGTCCGACGTGAACGCCGCTTTACCGTTCATGAACATGTCTTCCATGCTCGCATCGTTACGCGGGCTGTTCTGGCGGAATTGCCCGCCGTAGAGCGTCAGGCCGCTGATTTCGGTGGAGGTGACCTGACCACCACGGAAGGTTTGCGGCAGGGAACGGCCGTCGTCCGAGCGCAGGATCGGCAGCACCGGCATCCATTCACCGACCTTGACTTCGGTCTTCGAGATCTTGCCCTTGAGCGCCACGCCCAGGCGACCGAAGTTGTCGGCCGGGCGTCCGTCGCTGTGGATCGGCAGCAGCTGCGTACCACCGGTGCCCTTGCCGCCATCGAGCTTCTGCGAATACAGACCCAACACATCCACACCGAAGCCGACCGGGCCCTGGGTGAAACCGGATCTGGCGTCGAGGATGAAGTTCTGTGTCCACTCCTCAGCCTTGCCCTGGGGGTAGGCCGGGTTGGTGAAGTTGCGGTTGAAGTAAGCGTTGCGCAGGTTCAGCGTGGCTTTGGCGTCATCGGTGAAACCTTCGGCGTGACTGGTCATGGGCAGGGCGATGGCCAGGCTGCTGCAACCGATCAGGCTCAGGGCATGACGGCGGGCGAAGTGTGGGAGTGGGGCACGGGGGGACGGATTGCGGGCGGGCTTGCTCACTGTAACGCTCCATTTCTTTTTTGTTTTTATAGTTGTTATACGTCGTCGTACAACATCGGGGCGATTATTTACGTGGCGTTTCAGTGTTGTCAATCAGAAGTTGTACGATGACCTTGGCTGCAAATGCTCATGTGAGAGCCTGCTCGCGAAAAACGGGCGGGCAATGCGGGGTGTTCAGATACCCCGCGTTATCGTTGACGTCCATCGCGAGCAGGCTCGCTCCTACAAAGATTTGCGTGGAACCTGTAGGAGCGAGCCCGCTCGCGAAAAACGGGCGGGCAATGCGGGCATTCAGACAGCCCGCGTTATCGTTGACGTCCATCGCGACGGTGCGACGATTCGACAGGCTCGCTCCCACAAAGATTTGCGTGGAACCTGTAGGAGCGAGCCCGCTCGCGAAAAACGGGCGGGCAATGCAGGCATTCAGACAGCCCGCGTTATCGTTGACGTCCATCGCGAGCAGGCTCGCTCCTACAAGGATCTGCGTGGAACCTGTAGGAGCGAGCCTTCTCGCGAAAAACGCGCGGACAATGTGGGCATCCAGACAGCCCGCGTTATCGTTGACGTCCATCGCGGGCAAGCCCGCTCCCACAAAGATTTGCGTGGAACCTGTAGGAGCGAGCCCGCTCGCGAAAAACGCGCGTGCAATGCGGGTATTCAGACAGCCCGCGTTATCGTTGTCGTCCATCGCGAGCAGGCTCGCTCCTACAAAGATTTGCGTGGAACCTGTAGGAGCGAGCCCGCTCGCGAAAAACGCCAGGACAACGCGGGCATTCAGACCGGCCCGCGTTATCGTTGGCGAGCATCGCGAGCAGGCTCGCTCCCACAAGAATCTGCGTGGACCCTGTAGGAGCGAGCCCGCTCGCGAAAAACGTGCGGACAATGCGGGCATTCAGACAGCCCGCGTTATCGTTGACGTCCATCGCGACGGTGCGACGATTCGACAGGCTCGCTCCCACAGGCGATTGGGTTGTCAGCCAGCAATCATTGGCGGCATGGTGCCCAGCAACGACACCGCCGCCACCGCGCCAATGCCCAGCAACCATTCGGCGATCACGCTTTTACGCAATGCCGACAGGCGCTGTTCGCAGTCCTTGATCCGCAGCCGGTTGAACAACGCCAAGCCGAGCATCGTGGCGATCAGGGTGACCTTGATCAACAGGATCAGGGCAAACCCGGACAGCAAGGGCGTCGGCCAGAAGGCGCCGGTCAGGACCCGTACGTTGATCAGGCCGGTGATCAGCAATCCCGCCACCACGATGTAACCGACGCCACTGAATCGCTGCAACAGCGCCCGTATGTCATGCCCGGCAGGGCGGCGCAGGATCATCACCAGCAGCATCAGGCCGCCGAGCCAGATGCCGACGCAGGCCAGGTGCACCAGTTGATTGAGCATCAGCCATCGGCCTTCGACGCCATCAAGCATGCCGCCGTGGCCGACCGGTGCCAGGGTCGCCAGCAGCGATGCGCCGAGGGCGAGGCGCAAGGGCAGGTGGGTGCGCAGCGGCGTCAGCAGCAAGGCCAGCAGCAATCCGTTGAACAGCAGGTGCCAGCTCCAGACCTGGCCAAAGAAGGTGCTGCCCAGCACCAGGCGCAAGGTCGAGGGTTCGAGCGCCGCGTCCCAGGCGCCGGCCATGCTGGCGGTGATCAGCAGCAGCCAACAGACGCCGCTGACCAGCGCCAGTGCCGCCAGCCAACGGCTGATGCGTGTCAACGTCCGGTCCAGGGTGCTCTCACGGCCCAGCAACAGAGGCTTGTATACCCAGGCACCGAACAGCATCAGTACCACGGTGAAATGCAGGAAGCGGCACAGCACCAACGCGCTCGCCATGTATTACTGGCCCACCTTGAAGCTGTAGGCGCCTTCGCTTTTATGGGTATCGACCGACACGGCGTGCCATTCGACTTTATAGGCACCGGCGCTCAACGGCGCAGCGGGCGTGACCACCAGGGTCTTTTTGTCACTGCCCTCGGTGGCCAGGCTTTTCACCGCAACGCTGGCCCCGTCCTTGCTGATCGTGACTGTGGTGAAGGCCGCTTCAACGCCTTCGGAAAACACCAGGCGCAGTTCCGTCGGCGCGCTCACGGTGCTGTCGGCGGCGGGTGTCTCACTTTTCAGATGGGCGTGGGCAAACGCCGAGGAGGCGGCCAGCAGCGAGCCGAGCAGGGCGGCGGTGGAGAGGGTTTTTTTGAGCAGCATGGTCGGGTTCCTGTCAGGCCGTTGCGAAGTGGGCGTCAGTTTAGCCGCCAGAGGCCTGTTGTACGAAGTTTGGTTTTCCCCTGTCGCCGCGAGGTAGAGCGGATGCTAGTCTTGTTTAACGCTGTTGTCAGGGAGCCCTCATGGGCAATCACAAGATCGAGATTCGTCGCAGTAACGTCGAGAAAATTCTGCTGGGGGCCGAGAAGGTCTTCGCCGAGAAAGGCTTCGGCAGCACCGCCATGGCCGACATCGCCGCCGAAGTGCAACTGCCGCGCTCCAACCTGCATTACTACTTCAGCACCAAGACCGAGTTGTACAGCGCCGTGCTGTTCGACTTGCTGGAAGTCTGGAAGCAGGACGCGCTGTGCTTCGAGATGTTCGACGACCCGCGCGTGGTGCTCAGCAGTTACATCCGCGCCAAGATGAACCACTCCCGCAGCCGTCCCTACGGTTCGAAAGTCTGGGCCAACGAAATCATCCACGGCGCCCCGACCCTGGGGGAGGCACTGGATGCGAGCCTGTACGACTGGGCCAAAATGAAAGAAGCGAAAATCCGCCAGTGGGTGGACGACAAACGCATCCTGCCGGTGGAGCCTTCGAGCCTGCTGTACATGATCTGGGCCTCGACCCAGCACTACGCCGACTTCGACCACCAGGTGAACATCCTCAACGACCATCAGCCGCTGTCGGACATGCAGTTCGAACGGGCGATTCAGACGGTGACCAGTGTGATTTTGCGCGGGATCGGGTTGGAGCCCTGAGGTCGGGTGGTGTGGCTGCTGGCCTCTTCGCGGGCAAGCCCGCTCCCACAGGGTTTCAGGTCGTACACAAAGCCTGTGTACACCAGAGAAACCTGTGGGAGCGGGCTTGCCCGCGAAGGCGTCATCTCAGACGCTGAAAACCTCAAGGACTGACGTGATAGGGATTCCTCGGATCATGGTTCCAGTCCAGAAACGGCTTGCCGTTTTCCACCGGCACCATCTCGATGCAGTCCTGCACCGGGCAGGTGATCTGGCACAGATTGCAGCCCACGCATTCATCGTCGATCACTTGATACTTGTGCGTGCCGTCCGCCTGCTTGAGGCTGGCCACCGCCTGGTGCGAGGTGTCTTCGCAGGCGATGTGGCAGCGGCCGCAACCGATGCAGGCGTCCTGGTCGATTTTGGCGATGACCTGATAGTTGATGTCCAGGTACTTCCAGTCGGTGGTGTTGCCCACGGCACGCCCGGAAAACTCTGAAATGCTGGCGTAACCCTGACTGTCCATCCAGCGTGACAGGCCGTCCTTCATCTCCTCGACAATCCGGAAGCCATGCAGCATGGCCGCCGTGCACACCTGCACCGAGCCGCAGCCCAGGGCTATGAATTCCGCCGCATCGCGCCAGTTGCCGATGCCGCCGATGCCGCTGATGGGCAGGCCTCGGGTCTGCGGGTCACGGGCGATTTCGGCGACCATGTTCAAGGCGATCGGCTTGACCGCCGAGCCGCAGTAGCCGCCGTGGGTGCTCTGGCTGCCGACCATGGGGTTGGCGACCATGCGCTCCAGGTTGACGCTGGTGATCGAGTTGATGGTGTTGATCAGCGACACCGCATCCGCGCCGCCACGGTGCGCCGCGCGGGCTGCCACGCGGATGTCGGTGATGTTCGGCGTCAGCTTGACGATCACCGGCAGCGAGCAATAGGTCTTGCACCAGCGGGTGACCTGTTCGACGTATTCCGGCACCTGACCGACCGCCGCGCCCATCCCGCGTTCCGGCATGCCATGGGGGCAACCGAAGTTCAGTTCGATGCCGTCGGCACCGGTGGCTTCCACCAGCGGCAGGATGTGTTTCCACGATTCTTCGACGCACGGCACCATCAACGACACGATGAGCGCGCGGTCCGGCCAGTCCTTTTTGACCTGGGTGATTTCCCGCAGGTTGATCTCCAGGGAGCGGTCGGTGATCAGTTCGATGTTGTTGAAACCCATGACTTCACGGTTAGGACCGAAGTGCGCCGAGTAGCGCGACGACACGTTGACCGCCGCCGGGTCTTCACCCAGGGTTTTCCAGACCACGCCACCCCATCCGGCCTCGAAGGCGCGGACCACGTTGTAGGCCTTGTCGGTGGGCGGCGCGGAGGCCAGCCAGAACGGGTTGGGGCTTTTGATGCCGGCGAAGACAATCGAGAGATCGGCCATTTACGCAGCCTCCACGTTGAGCATCAGTTGAGCGTTGATGGCCTCGGCGGCCCGTTTGCCGTGCTGCACCGCCTGCACGGTGAGGTCCTGGTCGAGGCTGGTGCAATCGCCGCCGGCATACACGCCGGGGACGCTGGTGCGCAGCTGTTCATCAACCTCGATGCGATCGCCCTGGCGCTTGAGTTCGCGGGCCAGCGGGTCGGCGAGGGCGCTGCTGTCGAAGGCCTGGCCGATGGCTTTGAAGATGGCGTCGGCGGCCAGTTCAAAGGTCTCGCCGGTGGTTTGCAGACGATCTTCGACCAGATGCGTGCGCGCGAAACGCATGCCGCGCACGCGGCCGTTGGCATCGAGCAGGACCTCTTCGGGTTGTGCCCAGGTCATCAGGCGCACCTGATTGGCCTTGGCGATGTCCTGTTCGTGGCGGGTAGCGCCCATGTCCTCGACACCACGGCGGTACACCAGATTGACGTCACGGGCCCCGAGGCGGGCCATCTGCACGGCCATGTCGATGGCGGTATTGCCGGCGCCGAGCACGATGCAACGATCAGCCAAGGGCAGTTGAGTCAGGTCATCGGCCTGGCGCAGTTCGCGGATGTAGTCGGTCGCGGCCACCAGCCCCGGCGCGCTTTCATGGGCCAGCCCCAATTGCTTGCTCGCCGCCAGACCCAGGCCGAGGAACACCGCATCGAATTGCTGATGCAGTTCAGTCAGGCTCAGGTTCTCGCCGAGTTTTTGCCCGTGACGGATCTCGATCCCGCCGATCTGCAGCAGGAACTCCAGCTCCTTCTGCGCGTAGTCATCCACCAGTTTGTACTTGGCGATCCCGTATTCATTGAGGCCGCCGGCTTTTTCACGGGCTTCGAAAATCACCACGTCATGGCCGTGCATGGCGCTGCGATGGGCGCAGGACAAACCCGCTGGCCCGGCACCGACCACGGCGATGCGTTTGCCGGTGGCGGCGGCACGGGGAAAGGGGTGTTCGCTGAAGTGCGCATTGTCCACGGCGTAACGTTGTAGCAGGCCGATCAGCACCGGTGCGCACTCCTGAGCGTTGTTACGCACGCAGGCTTGCTGGCAGAGGATTTCGGTGGGGCAGACCCGGGCGCAACTGCCGCCGAGGATGTTCGCGGAGAGGATTTTCTGCGCCGCACCCTGCACGTTGTCCTGATGGATATTGCGGATGAACGATGGAATATCGATCTCGCTCGGGCAGGCGTTCACGCAGGGCGCGTCGTAGCAATACAGACAGCGCGAGGCTTCAAGGTGAGCCTGGCGGTCGTTGAGCGGCGGTGCCAGGTCGGTGAAATGACTGGCGAGGACGGCCGCCTGCTCAACAGGATGGGGGAGGTGGTTCAGGGTCTTGATCACGGTATTGGCCTCACGGTGATGGCGGTGCTGCCTCTGTCGGGCATTTTTTTGTGTGGTTCGGGCTGACGCCATCGCCAGCAGGCTGGCTCCCACAGGGATTTCAGGTGTTCACAAAACCTGTGGGAGCGGGATTGCCCGCGATAGGTCGAAGGCCGATTTCAGCGTTTCACGGCAACCGGCTGATTCAACTCGGCGCGCTTGCTCAGCAAATCAAACACCGCCGGATACGCCGGCCGCTCGATGTAGCGCCCGGCTCCGCGTTCGGCCCGCAGATCGCCGTCAGCCCAGACCACCCGGCCCTGGCTGATGGTGTGGCTGGGCACGCCGCGCACGGTCTTGCCTTCGAAGATGTTGAAGTCGACTTGCTGGTGGTGGGTCTTGGCGGAAATCGTGCGAGTGCCCTGCGGGTCCCACAGCACCAGGTCGGCATCGGCGCCGACGCGGATCGCGCCTTTGCGCGGGTAGAGATTGAAGATTTTCGCGGTGTTGGTGGAGGTCAGCGCAACAAAGTGCTGCATCGACAAACGCCCGGTGTTCACCCCTTCGTCCCAGAGCACGGCCATGCGGTCTTCGATGCCGGCAGTGCCATTGGGGATCTTGCTGAAATCGTCCTTGCCGGCGGCCTTCTGCTCGGCGCAGAAGCAGCAGTGGTCGGTGGCGGTGGTGTGCAGGTTGCCGGCTTGCAGGCCATGCCAGAGCGCTTCCTGATGCCCGACAGGGCGGAACGGCGGGCTCATCACGTAACCGGCGGCGGTCTGCCAGTCCGGGTGTCGATAGACGCTGTCGTCCAGCAACAGGTGCCCGGCCAGTACTTCGCCGTACACCGGTTGGCCCTTGGCCCGGGCATAGGTGATTTCGTCGAGGGCTTCCCTGGTCGAGACGTGCACCAGGTACAACGGTGTGCCGAGGGTTTCGGCGATGCGGATCGCCCGACTCGCGGCTTCACCTTCCACTTGCGACGGACGCGACAGGGGATGCGCCTCCGGCCCGGTCATGCCCTGGGCCATCAACTTGCGTTGCAGGTGATAGACCAGCTCGCCGTTTTCCGCGTGCACGGTGGGCACCGCGCCGAGTTCCAGGCAGCGTTCAAAACTCGCCACCAGCGTGTCGTCGGCGGCCATGATCGCATTCTTGTAGGCCATGAAATGCTTGAAGCTGTTGACCCCGTGGTGTTTCACCAACTCGGCCATTTCTTCGCGGACCTGCTCGCTCCACCAAGTGATGGCGACGTGGAAGCCGTAATCGGAAGCCGACTTCTCGGCCCAGCCACGCCACTGATGGAACGCTTCCATCAGTGATTGTTGGGGGTTGGGAATCACGAAGTCGATGATCGACGTGGTGCCGCCGGCCAGACCGGCCGCCGTGCCGCTGTAAAAGTCTTCGCTGGCCACGGTGCCCATGAAGGGCAGTTGCATGTGGGTGTGCGGGTCGATGCCGCCGGGCATCAGGTATTGGCCGCTGCCGTCGAGTATGTCGGCACCTGTGGGAGCCTCGAGGTCTTCGCCGATGGCCTTGATCACGCCGTCTGCGCAATACACATCGGCGCGATAACTTTCATCATGGGTAATAACGGTGGCGCCACGGATCAACAGAGACATTCCGAGTTCCTCGCAGGCAATGACCGGCTGATGCCGGCTCTCAATGTTTTATATGAAGCGAGTTGCACAGGTGTATTCCTGTCATCGCTGTCAAGAATGAAAGCTAGCTGGTGTTATTGAAATCAGCAAGAATAATTTTTATAAGCTTATATGCTTTTTAAGTCATTGATTATTAAAAGAAAAAATTCAAAATCACCAAAATGGTGAGGCCTCTCACCATTTTGACGCACTTGACAGGATTCAAATATGGTCAAGATTTCTTATGTGAAATCAGCTGTTTGAGAATGGTCTATGGTTGATGCGCACCGTTTAAAAAAAGATTCACGCACCAGATTGAGACCTGACTGTTCGGACAACTTGCCTGACATTCGGCCTGAGTGGCATGGCAAGTGACCGAAGACTTAATGGTTGAATAAATAAAACTGATAATAATCAGCTGTTTATAAAACGTTTATGGAACTGCCCGATGCGTAAGCGGGGTATCCGGCACGTTTATTGATGCCGCCAGCCCTCGATGAGCAATACAAAACAACAATGGAGCGGCCATGCAACAGATCAGATCACACGTGACCGAGCGCGACGGCTTGTTTGAGTTGGAGGCCGGCAGCGACGTCCTCGACAGTCCCCGATACAACCACGACATGGCACCGACCAAGGTGCGCGAACGAACCTGGAACAAATGGCACATCACGGCCTTGTGGATCGGAATGGCGGTTTGCGTGCCGACCTACACCCTGGGCGGCGTGCTGACAGCCTATTTCGGGCTGAGCGTCGGCGAAGCGCTGCTGGCAATCCTGTTTGCCAACATCATCGTATTGATCCCGCTGACCCTGAACGCCTTTCCCGGCACCAAGTACGGCATCCCGTTTCCGGTGTTGCTGCGCTCGTCCTTCGGCGTCCTCGGTTCCAACATTCCGTGCCTGATCCGCGCCTTGGTGGCGTGCGGCTGGTTCGGCATTCAAACCATGTTCGGCGGCCTGGCGATTCACCTGTTCCTGGGGTCGGTGTTCGACGGCTGGAAATCCCTGGGCGGCACCGGTGAAGTCATCGGCTTCATGATCTTCTGGGCGCTGAACCTGTGGGTGGTGATTCGTGGCGCCGAGTCGATCAAATGGCTGGAAACCCTGTCTGCGCCATTGCTGGTGGCGGTAGGCGCAGGCTTGCTGGTGTGGGCCATGCCCAATGTGTCGATGACTGAACTGCTGGCGATTCCGGCCAAGCGTCCCGAAGGGGCCGGCGTGGCCAGTTATTTCGCCGCCGGATTGACCGCGATGGTCGGCTTCTGGGCCACGTTGTCGCTGAACATCCCGGACTTCAGCCGCTATGCGAAAAGCCAGAAGGACCAGATTGTCGGGCAGATCATCGGTTTGCCACTGACCATGTTCCTGTTCGCCTCGCTGGGCGTGGTGATGACCGCCGCGTCGGTGAAACTGGTGGGCGTGACCGTCTCCGATCCGGTGACGCTGATCGGCCATATCCAGAGCCCGGTCTGGGTCGCGTTGGCCATGGCGCTGATCATCATCGCCACCTTGTCCACCAATACCGCGGCCAACATCGTTTCGCCGACCAACGACTTCCAGAACATCGCGCCCAAGGTGATCAACCGCACCAAAGCCGTACTGCTGACCGGGTTTGTCGGCCTGGCGCTGATGGCCCATGAGCTGCTGAAAAAACTGGGCCTGATCGTTTCTGACGTGAGTCTGGAAACCGTCTATTCCAACTGGTTGCTGGGCTACTCCAGTCTATTGGGGCCGATTGCCGGGATCATGGTGGTGGACTATTTCCTGATCAAGAAACAGCAACTGGACCTCGCCGGGCTGTACCGCGATGACGTGTATCCGGCGTGGAACTGGAATGGGTTCCTGGCGTTCGGTGTGCCGGTGGCGCTGACGCTGCTGTCGCTGGGCAGCGATGCCTTCAGCTGGTTCTACAGCTACGGCTGGTTCACCGGCTCGGCCCTGGGCGGGTTGATTTATTACGGGTTGTGCTCGATGCGGGCGCAGCCGTCGGCCGTGAAATCGGCGGTGTAGCGGCTGGCCCAATCGCGAGCTGGGTACGCGTCACCCCTGTGGGAGCGAGCCTGCTCGCGATGACGACCTCAAACACACCGACGAAATGCCTGACAGAAACCATAAGAACTGCCTGAGGAGATCATCATGAACGCAGCTGTAGATGTTCTGCAGTCCACCCATCAGCACATCAACCGCGACCGTCTGTGGCAGTCGCTCATGGAACTGGCCAAACTCGGCGCCACGGTCAAGGGCGGTGTTTGTCGCCTGGCCCTGACCGACCTCGATCGCCAGGCCCGGGATATTTTCGTCAAATGGTGTGAAGAGGCAGGCTGCACCGTCAGCATCGATGCCGTGGGCAACATCTTCGCCCGGCGCCCCGGGCGCAACCCGGACCTGCCGCCGGTGATGACCGGTAGCCACATCGATACCCAACCCACCGGCGGCAAGTTCGACGGCTGCTTCGGCGTGCTGGCCGGGGTCGAAGTGCTGCGCACCCTCAATGATCTGGGCGTGGAAACCGAAGCGCCGCTGGAAGTGGTGGTCTGGACCAACGAAGAAGGCTCGCGTTTCGCCCCGTGCATGATGGGCTCCGGCGTGTTCGCGGAAAAATTCACCCTCGAGGAAACCCTGGCCAAGGTCGACGCCGAGGGCGTTACCGTGGGCGAGGCGTTGAGCGCGATTGGTTACGCGGGGGCGCGCGCGGTCAGTGGCCACGCGGTGGGCGCCTATTTCGAAGCGCATATCGAGCAAGGCCCGATTCTCGAGGACGAGCACAAAACCATTGGCGTGGTCATGGGCGCGCTCGGGCAGAAATGGTTCGACCTGAAACTGCGCGGCGTCGAAGCCCATGCCGGGCCGACGCCGATGCACCTGCGCAAGGACGCCCTGGTCGGTGCCGCGGTGATCGTCGGCGCGGTCAATCGCGCCGCCCTCGGTCATCAACCCCACGCCTGCGGCACGGTCGGTTGCCTGCAAGCCTATCCCGGTTCACGCAACGTCATTCCCGGCGAAGTGCGCATGACTCTGGACTTCCGCCATCTCGATCCGGCACGGCTGGACTCGATGATCGCCGAAGTCCGCGAAGTCATCGAAACCACCTGCGAGGAGCACGGCCTGACCTACGAACTCACCCCGACCGCCGACTTCCCGCCGCTGTACTTCGACAAGGGCTGCGTTGAGGCGGTACGCGGTGCGGCGCAAGGATTGGGCCTGTCGCACATGGACATCGTCAGCGGAGCAGGGCACGACGCGATCTTCCTCGCTGAACTCGGACCCGCCGGGATGATCTTCGTCCCCTGCGAAGGCGGCATCAGCCACAACGAAATCGAAAACGCCGCGCCGGATGACCTGGCGGCCGGTTGTGCGGTGTTGTTGCGGGCGATGCTGGCGGCTTCGGCGGCGATTGCCAGTGGGCAATTGGCCGCTTGAAGCGCAACAGACCGTAACCCTCGGCATCCCGTGAAGGCAGTGCTGGTCGAACGCGTGCAGGAACTTCGCACGATTGCAGGCTCTGGCGGTCGTACTTGTCACCGGAGTGCAATTGCTCCGTCGCAGGTATGGAGATGCAATGAGCCAAGACGTCCTGACCACAGAAACCAGCCGCCGCCAATTGCAGCAGATCATCACGGGCTTGTCCGACGGGGTGATCCTGCTCGATCTCGACCAGACCATCGTCTGGGCCAATGATGCCGCGCTGGCCATGCACGGCATTGAGCGGATCGGAGAACTCGGGGCGAACGCCAAGGCGTACGCGCGCCGCTTTGCCCTGCGGTATCGCAACCATCACCCGGTGCCGGTGGCCAGTTACCCGATCAGCCGTGTCGCCCGTGGCGAGACCTTCAGCGATGTGCTGGTCGAGCTGACCCCGGTTGATGACGAAGAACGTACCTGGGTGCATAAGGTGCGCAGCCTGGTGGTCACCGATAGCCACGGTGAGCCGGAGTCGTTGGTGCTGATCATGGACGATGTCTCCGAGTGGGCCAGCGCCGAGCAGCGCTTCGAGAAAACCTTCGCCGCCAACCCGGCCCCGGCGGTGATCTGCCGGCTCAGCGATTTGCGCTACATCAAGGTCAATGCCGGTTTCCTCGAAATGACCGGTTATGCCCGTGATCAGGTGATCGGTAGCTCCACTTATGAACTGGATATATTGGACCAGGCGCAAAACAAGGACCTGGCCAAGCAACGTTTGCGTGAAGGCGCGACCATTCCGCAAATGCAGGCCGAACTGCGCGTGGCCGGTGGGGGAAGCAAGCAGGTCATCGTCGCCGGTCAGCCGCTTGAGCTCAACGATGAGCCCTGCATGCTGTTTTCCTTCGTCGACGTGGAGCCGCGGCGCAAGGCTGAAGTCGCCCTGCGCCAGAGCGAGGAGCGCTTTGCCAAGGCGTTCGGCCTGACGCCCGTGCCGATCCTGGTGTGCAGTGCCAGCGATCAGGTGGTGATGGATGTGAACGAGGCGTTTCTCGAATCCCTCGCGTATCCCCGCGAGGAAGTGCAGGGCAAGACCATCGCCGACATCGACTTCATCCACGACAAGGGCGCGAGGACAAAGCTGTTCAGCGCCCTGGAGAAAACCGGACGTCTGGATCGGGTTGATGTTCGCGTTCGAAAGAAAGATACCGAATTGATGGATTGCGCGGTTTCCGCTGACACCGTGAACATTCAGGACAGTGCCTGCTACCTGCTGGTGTTGATGGATATCACCGAGCGCAAACGCACCGAGCTGGAGTTGGTGTCGGCCATTGAAGAGGTGATGAAAGACGCTTCCTGGTTCAGTCGCACGCTGATCGAAAAGCTCGCCAATGTGAAGCAGGTCAACTCGCCGCAGTTGCCCAGCGTGTCCTTCACTGACCTGACGGCCAGGGAGCGCGATGTGCTGGAGTTGATCTGCGAGGGCCTGGCCGACAAGGAAATCGCTGCGCGCCTGAAGCTGGCACCGAACACGGTGCGCAACCACGTGGCAACGGTGTATTCCAAGCTTGATGTGCACAGTCGCAGCGAAGCGATTGTCTGGGCACGCGAGCGTGGGTTGTTTTCCGGCACATGGAGACAGAAGGGCCAACGGTAGGTGCAAATGCACTAGGTGATACGGTGCAAATTCACGTTCTGGCCAGCAGGTGGCAAGCCTTAGGCTGAGCGCGTGCGAATGACATTTTCGGATCATTCGCACGCTCCGAAATCGCTAAAAGGACCAGCCATGCACCTACAACGTTATTTCTGCGCAGCCGTTTGCCGCCGAGGGCCACCGCAATGATGAGCCTGGCGCAACTGCGGACGCAGCTTGAGCGAACCTTTTCACCATTGGCCTGTGAATGTGCGGTCACGGGCGAACACTCGTTGACCATCAAGCTCTATCACCCGGTGACCGGGCAAGTTGATCTGGTGGTCAGTGGTTTGAACATGACGAGGCTGCAGACGCCCGAATCGATCGCGACGCTCCTTGAAGAGCTGCGTTATGAACTGGAGAGCAACAGCCTGCAACGCCCCGACCCGGTGGTGTAGGAATCGCCAGGTTTTCCCGGTCTTAACGGCTGATTACGCGATAAGAATGTATAAAAGTGATATTTCTGCACCTGCCCCGTGAACTTTTGGGCGGTGTTTTGTTGTCACACCCCTGTGTACATCCTTTTCTCGCGGGTCATCCTATGAAAAGTCTTGGGAAACGCGTTTTTGCTCCAGCGTCGCTCGTACTCTGCGCCCTGATTCTCGGCGGCTGTGCCAGTCCGCCTCCGCCACCTCCCGCCGCACCGCCTCCACCCCCTGAACGCACCTGCCAGACCCTGGATAAAACCGATGTCATGGGCGATGTGAAGGCCGAAGGCGAAGTGACCCGGGTCACCACGACCACCCGCTGCGTGACGCAGTAAAGCAGGCACAAAAAAGGCAGTCCCGAGGACTGCCTTTTGCGCATCTGCTGAACCGGGATCAGGACAGGAAACCACCGTCCACGTTCAGCGAAACACCGGTGGTATAGCTCGACGCATCGCTCGCCAGATAAAGCACGGCGCCGGCCATTTCGCCCGGGTCGGCCACGCGCTTGAGCGGAATCTGAGCCAGCGCGGTATTGAGGATGGCCTCGTTCTTGACCAGCGCCGAAGCGAACTTGGTGTCGGTCAGGCCCGGCAACAGGGCGTTGCAGCGGATGCCGAACTGCGCACATTCCTTGGCGAACACCTTGGTCATGTTGATCACCGCAGCCTTGGTCACCGAATAGATGCCCTGGAACACGCCCGGCGAGACGCCGTTGATCGAGGCGACGTTGATGATGCTGCCGCCGCCGTTTTCACGCATCAGCTTGCCGGCTTCCACCGACATGAAGAAGTAGCCGCGGATGTTCACGTCAACGGTTTTCTGGAAGGCGCTCAGATCGGTGTCCAGCACGTTGCAGAACTGTGGGTTGGTCGCCGCGTTGTTGACCAGGATGTCCAGACGCCCGAATTGTTCCTTGATGGCGGCGAAGACCTGGCTGATCTGCTCCATTTCACCGATATGGCAGGCGATGGCGGTGGCCTTGCCGCCCGCGGCGATGATTGCGTCGGCCACGTGCTGGCAGCCCTCGAGTTTGCGGCTCGAAACGATGACATGGGCGCCTTGCTGCGCCAGCAGCTTGGCGATGGCTTCACCGATGCCACGGCTGGCGCCGGAGACGAATGCGATCTTGCCGTCGAGGTCGAACAACTGAGTCTTGGACATGGGATTCCCTTATGAAAAGTCTTGTTTTCGAGTCAAATGCCGGGTTGCGGCCAATGCTGTTCAGTTGAGCCCAGTCAGTGCGCGTTATCGTTCACGATTTTCGCGCGCAGGCTCGCTCCTGCAGGGATCGCGTACGGTCACAGGCTGGATTTCTGGATGACCTGCAGGCTCATCTGCTCCAGCAGTTTGTTCATGTGAATGAACTGCGCGAAGCGTTTGTCCTGGGTCTGGCCATGGTAGAAGCGGTAGTAGATCTGCTGCACGATGCCGGCCAGGCGGAACAGGCCGTAGGTGTAGTAGAAGTCGAAGTTGTCGATCCGGATGCCGGAGCGCACGGCGTAGTAATCGACGAACTCGCGGCGGGTCAGCATGCCCGGCGCGTGGCTTGGCTGGCGACGCATCAGTTGCACCGGCGCCGGGTCACCGGCTTCGATCCAGTAGGCGAGGGTGTTGCCCAGGTCCATCAATGGGTCGCCGAGGGTGGTCAGTTCCCAGTCGAGCACCCCGATGATCTGCATCGGGTTGTTCGGATCGAGGATGACGTTGTCGAAGCGGTAGTCGTTGTGGACGATGCTGGAGGTCGGGTGATCGGCCGGCATCTTGTCGTTGAGCCAGGCTTTGACTGCTTCCCACTGTGGCGCGTCGGGCGTCAGGGCTTTCTCGTAGCGGTCGCTCCAGCCTTTGATCTGGCGTGCCACGTAGCCTTCGGGCTTGCCGAGATCGCCCAGGCCGTAGGCGTTGTAGTCGACCCGGTGCAGCTCGACGAACTTGTCGATGAAGCTCTTGCACAAGGCTTCGGTTTTCGCCGCATCCAGGCCGAGCTCCGGCGGCAGTTCGGAACGCAGGATGATCCCCTTGACCCGTTCCATCACGTAGAACTCGGCGCCGATCACTGATTCATCGGTGCAGTGCACGTAAGCCTTGGGGCAGTAGGGAAAACCCTCGCGGAGCTGGTTGAGGATGCGAAATTCGCGGCCCATGTCGTGGGCGGACTTGGCTTTGTGGCCAAAGGGCGGCCGACGCAGGACGAACTCCTGTCCGGGGTATTCCAACAGGTAGGTGAGGTTGGACGCGCCACCGGGGAACTGGCTGATCTGCGGCAAGCCGCTGAGGCCGGGTATGTGCGCCTTGAGGTATGGGTCGATCAGGCTGGCATCGAGTTCTTCGCCGGTACGGATACGAGTGGACTGGTCAGTAAGCGCCATGCTTATCCCTTCTGCTTATTCTGGAGGCCTGAAACTATTGACTAATCTAATGCGCCCACCCGGCACCCACAACCATGAACGGCCCTTATAGGTGAGCGTGTTGCCGGGCAATCATTATTTTTGATACGCCTGTTTGAATTGTCCTACAGGACCGCGTTACTGATGCGGGTCGGCAATTCAACCGGGGTGAGCACCGGTTGCCCGGAAAAGAACGCCACGAGGTTGCGGCCCACCAGTTCAACCGTGCCTTCGATCGCTTCCGGGGACAATCCGGCGACGTGCGGGGTGAGCACCACATTGGTCAGTGACTTGAGTGCATCCGGCACATGAGGTTCGGCATCGAAGACATCCAGTGCGGCCCCGGCGATGCGGCGTTGTTCCAGGGCGCTGATCAGGTCGGCGGTGACCACCACGCTGGCCCGGGCAATGTTGACCAGAAAGCCCTTGGGCCCGAGGGCGTCGAGCACCTGGCGGTTGATCAGGTGTTTGGTGGTCAGGCCTCCCGGAGTGGCGATAACCAGAAAGTCCGAGGCGCGCGCCAGTTCAGTGGGCGTGGAACAGAAGGCGTAGGACACGTCGCTGCGATGTTGCCGGTTGTGGTAGCTCACGCTCATGTCGAAGCCGTTGGCGGCGCGTTTGGCGATGGCCATGCCAACGGCGCCGAGGCCGAGGATGCCCAGGCGTTTGCCGGACAGGGAAGGGCGCATGATCTTCGGCCACTCGCCCCGGCGCACGGCAGCGTCGCAGCGCGGAACATCGCGTACCAGTGACAGCAGCAAGGCCATGGCATGGTCCGCCACTGAAGAGGCGTTGACCCCGGCGCCATTGGTGACGGTGATGCCGCGGTCGGCCGCCGCTTGCAGGTCGACATGCTCATAACCGGCGCCGATCACGCATATGATCTTCAGATTGGGCAGGGCAGCGATTTCATCGGCATACAGGCCCAATGGGCCGCGGGTCAGGACCGCGTTGATCTGGCCGCTGTGCCGGGTGATGGCCTCGGCGCGTTCGGCAGGCGTAGGCGCCAGTATCAGGTGAAAGCCCTGATGTTCGAGGATGGGCAGATAATCATTGATGGTTTCGACCAGTACCAGAACGGTTGCAGGCATGCTTGGCTCCCTGTGGGCATCGGTATTTCGGACTCGAACATCGGTGGAGATTGCTGGCTGCCGGACGTCCTGGCAATCAGCAACATCGGTGCCGCGTCACTCAGTGTAGGAGCTGGCGCGGCAGGCGAGGGTTTTCTGTGGGGTGGCCAAGCATTCAGCGTGGGGCAGGGGATGCAGGCACCGCGCCGAGAAAGCCCTTCGCCGCCTCCAGAATTTCATCCGACAGGGCGTCGCCACGCGTGGCGCGGGCCAGCGTCAACGCACCGACCATCAGCGAATATTGCACCAGCGCTTGCTGGCGGTTACTGGCGGCGTCGTCCGAGTCCATCAGCTGACTCAGGGTGTCGAGCAGCCTGTTCAGGCCGGTCATGAACGTCTCGCGCAAGGCGCTGTCGGCGGACTCGTGGCACATGTCACCGGCAAACGCCACCACCGGGCAGCTGTCACCCGGGTTGTCGCGGCTGGCGGTCGACAGGTAGGGTTCGACCAAGGCGCGGCGTGCGGCGGCGTGGTCCTCGGCCGTCCCGATCCGCTCCCGCCAGCGGCCTGCCACTTGTTCGAACGCCCGGTCACTGGCTTCAACGGCCAGCGCCTCCTTCGATTCAAAGTGACCATAGAACCCGCCATGGGTCAGGCCCGCCGCGCCCATCACATCGACGACACTGATCCCGTGCAGGCCGCGCTCGCGAAACAGCCGCGTGGCCGCCTCGACGATGATTTCGCGGTTGAGGTCGGCTTGCTTGCGGGAGACTCGGGGCATGGGTGGGCTCATAAAAATTCAAATGGGACATCAGATCGCGTATTTGGCAATGCCATTACCGCACGACCCGCTCTCTTGCTTTAATCATAAATACATGATGTCGGACCTTTATCAAGCGGGGGTTGCGCTTTGGCGATGAAACACCAATGCGCCAACCCTGTGGGGGCGGGCTTGCTCGCGATAGTGATCGATTCAAAAACGGTGGCGCCTGACGCGCCGCCATCGCGAGCAAGCTCGCTCCCACACGGGGGGATATGTTGTGCAATCTCAGCCACCTGGCACCACCGTTCCTCACCTAAGTCTTTGCTTCTGTTCACTAATCCCGGACAATCGCGCCCCTGTTTCGGCCAGGGCGCTACCTGTCGGGTACTCCGACGCGTTCTGACCGGGTGGCAAGTGACCGGAATGTGGAGATCCCACCGGATGAATGATCAGGCCAATAGCGTTAACGAACGCTATTTAGACGCGACACCAGCGACCCTTTCGAGCTGGAATCGCCAAGACACCACCTGGATGCTTGGCCTGTTTGGCACGGCGATTGGCGCCGGCACCCTGTTTTTACCGATCAACGCGGGCGTGGGCGGCTTCTGGCCGTTGCTGGTGCTGGCGCTGTTGGCATTCCCGATGACCTACTATGCGCACCGCGGCCTGACCCGCTTCGTATTATCCGGCCGTGAAGGCGCGGACATCACCGAAGTGGTCGAAGAGCATTTCGGCATCCAGGCCGGCGCGCTGATCACCCTGCTGTATTTTTTCGCAATCTTCCCGATCCTGTTGATCTATAGCGTGGCCCTGACCAACACCGTGGGCAGTTTCCTGGAACATCAACTGCACATCATGCCGCCGCCACGCGCGCTGCTGTCGCTGGTGCTGATCCTCGGCCTGCTGGCCGTGGTGCGCTGTGGCGAGCAGGTGATCGTCAAGGCCATGAGCCTGATGGTGTATCCGTTCATTGTCGCCTTGCTGTTCCTGGCGGTGTTCCTGATTCCTCACTGGAACGGCGGCATCCTGGCCACGGCCAGCACCTTGCCTGAGCCCTCGGCGCTGCTGCACACCCTGTGGCTGGCGATTCCGGTGATGGTGTTTTCGTTCAACCACTCGCCGATCATCTCGGCGTTCGCGGTCGATCAGAAGCGTCGTTACGGTGACCACGCCGAAGAGCGCAGCTCGCAGATCCTGTCCCGTGCCCACGCCTTGATGGTGGTGATGGTGCTGTTCTTCGTCTTCAGCTGCGTGCTGACCCTGTCCCCGGCACAACTGGCCGAGGCGAAGGCGCAGAACCTGTCGATCCTGTCGTACCTGGCCAACCACTTCAGCAACCCGACCATCGCCTTCGCGGCGCCGTTGATTGCCTTCGTGGCCATTTCCAAGTCGTTCCTGGGCCACTACATCGGCGCCAGCGAAGGCTTGAAAGGCCTGATCGTGAAGAGCGGCAAACGCCCGGGCGCCAAGGCACTGGACCGCATCGTCGCGGCGTTCATGCTGGTGGTGTGCTGGATCGTCGCCACCCTCAACCCGAGCATCCTCGGCATGATCGAAACCCTCGGTGGCCCGGTCATCGCGGCAATCCTGTTCCTGATGCCGATGTACGCAATCCGCAAGGTACCGGCCATGGCGCGCTATCGCGGCCAGGCGTCCAACGTATTCGTGGTGGCGGTGGGGCTGGTGGCGATTACGGCGCTCATCTACTCGCTGACGGCGTGATTTAAAGATCAAGAGATCGCAGCCTTCGGCAGCTTCCGTAGAAAACGGTGTTTTCTCCCAGGTGCTGCCAGAGGTTGCGATTTTTTTTGCTTCGGATTAAAGGACGGCAGCGAAAACCCGCTGTCACCTGACCCACCGAAACCCCTCGCCATAACGTCCTCCTTCCTCTATTCACAGTCCGCGTTGTACCTCGGCGAAAATCTCGGTGATAGGCCGTCGCGGCTGGCGCTTTTGCAGCTGTCGGACCTGTTCACTCAACCGCAGCAACTCTTCACTCGGCTTGGCCCATTGATTTTCCGGCAGCGGCTCCGACCATTGGCGCATGGCGTCGGGCAGGGCTTGTTTGCCGATTTCTTCGAGGCGGCGCACTTCCCATTCGACGAGGCGGTTGGGAATCGTCCACAAGGTCATGACGTGGTACAGGTACCAGAAAAAACCTGACGTTCGGCTGCGCGAACCGTCGCGGATCTGCTGGTGCATGCGTGCGCGGGCGTTGCGGAAGGTGTGCAGGCCTTCGTGGGTCGGGTCGTCGGGGCCTTGCAGGTCTTGCAGGTCCTGGATGGATTTGAGGTCGTTGACTTCGTATTCCATGTAACCGCGAATGGCTTCCCAATGGCTGATAGCCAGCGGCAGGCCGGCGCACTGGAATTCGAGGCTGGTGAGGGTTTCGCCGTGGTGGTAGCCGATGCCCATGCCGTACTGGCGATGGATGCCGTACTGGGTGGCGCCCTGGGCTTCGATGACCCAGGCGGAGAGGGATTCCCAGGGGACGAAGACGGGCTCGGTGGCGCCTGAGGGCATGAAGCAGACTTCGCGGCGTTGGCGGTTGAAGCGGGTAGGGATGAGGGTGGTGCGTTTTTTGTGGTTGTGGTGCCAGACGGCTAGACCGATGGATAGGGACAGAAAGCCTGCCGCCAAAGCCAAACCGTAAGCTTCATGGAAAATTCCCTCTATAGCGTGAGAGATGTCATCCCAACCCATACCAAACAAAAAAAACAATAAACCGCCAATGAGCGGGAATAAAATCGCAACCATAAATGTGCCACTGAGTGGTCCTCCTAATGTCATCTGCCACATGAAGACCTGTGGCGAACCCAACCCAAAGTCCATGTAGACATCATTCAACTCGCCAATATGCGGGCCATACGGTGGCATTGGTGTTGGTAGTGGAAGCGGCGCGAGATACGTAATTTTCCCGCTTGGAAACGGTTCAATGTCTCCAGCCTTTCTGGGCTGTCGAAGCTGCGCCGCGCCGATTGGCTCTTTGTGATTATTCGGCATGATCGGCTTGCTCCAGAAACTCGGTTTCGACCAGCACAACCGACGGTCTCTCTTGTTCTTTCTGGTGGGCACCAGCCCAACTGTGCACCTCTGGAAAACCACTCATGCGCGACGTTTTCCGTTGGAGGGCGAGCGTTGCACTTCAGCAAAAATCTCGGTGATAGGCCGTCGCGGCTCGCGCTTTTGCAGCTGTCGGACCTGTTCGCTCAGCTGCAGTAACTCTTCACTTGGCTTGGCCCATTGCTCTTGCGGCAGCGGCTCCGACCATTCGCGCATGGCGTCGGGCAGGGCTTGTTTGCCGATTTCTTCGAGGCGGCGCACTTCCCATTCGACGAGGCGGTTGGGAATCGTCCACAAGGTCATGACGTGGTACAGGTACCAGAAGAAACCCGATGTTCGACTGCGAGAACCGTCGCGGATCTGCTGGTGCATGCGTGCGCGGGCGTTGCGGAAGGTGTGCAGGCCTTCGTGGGGCGGGTCGTCGGGGCCTTGCAGGTCTTGCAGGTCCTGGATGGATTTAAGGTCGTTGACTTCGTATTCCATGTAACCGCGAATGGCTTCCCAATGACTGATGGCCAGTGGCAGTCCGGCGCACTGGAATTCGAGGCTGGTGAGGGTTTCGCCGTGGTGGTAACCGATGCCCATGCCGTACTGGCGATGGATACCGTACTGGGTGGCGCCCTGGGCTTCGATGACCCAGGCGGAGAGGGATTCCCAGGGGACGAAGACCGGTTCGGTCGCGCCTGAGGGCATGAAGCAGACTTCGCGGCGTTGACGGTTGAAGCGGGTGGGGGTGAGGGTGGCGCGTTTTTTGTGGTTGTGGTGCCAGACGGCTAGGCCGATGGATAACAATACAAAGGCAGTTTGCAATCCTAGTTCTGATGATGGGAAAAAAACCTGCTCCGCGAACTCCCAGGAATACAACAAGTCGTACCCTAAAACGAGTCCGAAGAAAAAACTAAATAACGGCAACAAGAAAGCAAACATAAAGGTCATTGTTAGCGGGCCGCCGAATATGACTTGCCAAGAAAATATTTGAGGCGAACCTAACCCAAAGTCCATGTACACATCATTCAACTCACCAATATGCGGGCCGTAGGGAGGCATTGGTGTTGGTAGTGGTAGCGGCGCCAGATAGGTCATTTTTCCGCTGGGAAACGGTTCGATGTCTCCAGCCTTTCTGGGCTGTTGAAGCTGCGCCGCGCCGATTGGCTCTTTGTGATTATTCGGCATGATCAGCTTGCTCCAGAAACTCGGTTTCGACATGCAAGACCGGTGGCTTCTCTTTGACTAGCTGTGAAGCAACTACCGAGAAATGGCCTTCACCACGAGGATCTACATGTATGACAGAGGTTCGCGACGTCCACTCGCCTTTGGCATTCAACGTCTGAATACAGACGGCCAGCTCCAGTGTTTCTTTCGCTGGCGTGTACTCGGAGCCAGGATTCACCGGGTATCGAAGACAGAGCACCAGGCCTTCGGGGGTCGATTTGACGATGCGAAGGCTGCTCACGACCTCGTCACTGATCACCTCCCTGCGTTCCTGTGGCGCTCCCTGGCTATGCAGGGGCAGGGAAATACGGTGGGCACCGATACCCAGTCGATGGGTCGGCTTCCCGCCAAAGGGAGGCAGAAGGTTTTCCAGCGTCACTCTTGGCAGCACCAGATGGATATCGCTGGGTCTGGCTTTGAACAGCAGGTTTTTCAGCCAGGAGTCGTAGGGGTTCGGGCCCAGTTGCGCGTAAGGCGCGTGGATCAGGAAAGCCAGATAACTTTGATACTCATCCAGTGAGTGGTCGCCGCGCATTTCGGCATCCCGGCTCCAAGGGGTGGTTTTCAGCCATTTGTCGTGGGCGCTGAGGTTGTAGCGGTTGAACAGCCAAGAGCCACTCAGTTCAAGTACGGTGAACAGCGCGCCTGCAAGGTTGAAGCGGAAGAACACGGTGGAAAGGCGTGTGGCGGCGGCTGCCCACGCCGTAGCGCGCACCGTGCCTTTTTCAGCGGTAATGACGGTATAACCGGCGCGTAAAGTTGGCCCAAGACCATTTGCATTGACGGTAGTCATTCCACCCGCACCCAATGTAGCCAGCGCGGCTGCAGCTTGTGCGGGACGATTTCCGCTACGGATCGCCTGCTGCCAATTTTTGATCTGCTTTTTAAGACTGGCAATTGAAGTCACAAGCCCAAAGCTATAAGTGAATATGCCCAATCCAATGTGCAATTTGCCCATCTGCACATTCACATTCTGTAAAGCATGGTGCTGAAGTCCTGAAACGAGAGTTGCACTACGAGCCTTCAACACGGTGTCTGAGAGACTTTGGGCCGCAGTGAAACCAGCGGCTCCCGTTGTCGCAGCAACAGACAAAAGTGGCCAAATAGTTCGTTCATTTTTTGATTGTTTGAGGGTTTCCTTGAATACCCCCACCAAATTCACCACCTGCACCAAAACCACCACCAACCCCATCCCTTCAGTCTTCACCAGGCTACCCGTCGACACTCCGCCCAGCCCTGACCGAATATTCCCCAACAAACCCCGTAACTCCTGCTGCTGGGCCGGCGGGAACATCACCGTCACGCCGGCCCGTGCCGGGGTTGCGCCGTACAGCCGTGCCGACTCATCCGGCAGTTCAGCAATCGGGCTTAACGCCTTGGCCAGCCGTCCTTCGATCAGCGCCAGTTGCGCCCGCACCCGCACGATTTCGTGCTGCAACTCCACGGCCCGCGGGGTTTTGTGGCCCTGGCGGTTTTTGTTGCGGGTCAGTTGGTTGCGTTCGCGGCTCAGGGTTTTCAGGTAGTCGCGTTCACTGAGCAGGTCCTTGATTTCCCGTTGCAAGGCGGCCTGTTCGGCGGGGCTGGCGACGGTGAAGGTCACGCCGCTGGTTTTTGCGGCATCGAAGAGCCGCAGCTTCAGGCCCTTGGGCAGGCGCTGGAACAATTCGTCCAGGTCGGGGATTTTCTCCGCCGCGAGGTCGAAGCCTTCCAGTACACGGCTCAGGCCCAGGTTCAGCGCCGGGCTGTAGGTGTGCTGCACGGCCTCGGCGACGGCGCGGGTAGGGTCGGGCAGGTCGTCGAGGGCCGGCAGCTGCGGTTGCTCGATTTTCCGCAGTTTGGCCAGCCACTCCGCCAGGTTGTTGAACATCGCCATGCCGGCGTTGAACAGCGTTGAATACTGCCCGACCTGCTCGGATTGCAAACGCAGCGGCAAGGTGTAGAACAGCGCTCGGGTCAGCTCCGGGTGTTCTTCCAGATAGCCGAGCAATAGCTCGGCGGCCGCGTCGCTGCGGCAGAGGTCCTTGAGGCAGGCGTATTCGGCGGTGAACGCCTGGCCGAGTTGCGCCGGCACTTGTGCGTCGTAGTACCAGGCCGAGCGATGGTAATGGCCGGCGCACAGCAGTTGCGTGCGGTCGGCGGTGATGCGGTCGAGCAGGCGGTTCCAGCGGCCGAGGTCGTCGCGATGACGGTTTAACGCCTCGTCCATCGCCGGGCGGTCGATCAGGTCGTTGACCCCGCGCTTGCCGCTGAGCACCGGGCCGTCGAGCACGTTGCGCATGCGCAGGTCCTGATCCTTGCCCAGATCGACCAGCGCCGAAAGGTGCCGATCGACGAAGTCTTCGGGAGCGACCGCTTCGAAGTACTGACGGGTGTAGTAGCGTCGATCCGCGTCGGCCATGGCCCGATCGTGGGCGGTGAAGTCCGGGGCGACACCGTCAAAGCGGTTCAGCTCAAGCGCGCGGTCGAGGGTCTTGTCCCGTAATTGCTCCAGCTCCGGGGAAGCGGCGGTGTCGCTCGGCTCGATCTTGCCGCCCTTGTTCAGGTAGTCGAGCAAGGCCTTGCGGGTGTTCTCGCGATCCGGCTCGGGCAACTGCTCCAGTTCGGCAAACACGGCTTTGGCCTGCGGCTGGTCGTTGGCCTTGGCCAGACTGTCGATGTCCTGGTCGCTGAGCTGACTCAGGGACTCGATGTAACAGGCCAGGAGGTAATCGCGCTGGTTGTTGTCGGCGTTGCTCCAGTCATCGACCCAGCCGACCACGGTGTCCTGATAGTCGGCCAGATCGCGCATCACGCCGAGGTCATCGTTGACCAGCAGAAACAGCGTGTCGTCCTGATAAGGCGCGCGCACCCGTCCCAGGAATTCGCCGATGTGTGCCGCGCGGAAACGCCGCGGTTGCTCCCACAGATAAGGCTCGCGTTCGTGCTCAGGGGCGTCGCTGACCTGCACGGCGGGCAGCTCGACCTCGCCCGTTTGCGGGTCGGTGGCCGGTTCGGCGCCGGTCGCTACTTCCGCCAGCCATTGTCGGGCCTGGGCGACGGTGAGCAAGTGCTCGCCACCCAGTTGGCAATGCACCGGCCCAAGGTCGACCGCCTGCATGAAATGCTTGCGCTCCTCGGCGCTGTCCAGCACCTGACGGCATTTGGCGGCACTCCACTGCACCTCGGCGAAGGTCACGTACAGGGTGCTCTTGCGGGAAAAGATCAGCGCCGGGCGTTCTTCAATGGCCGCTCGCTGATCTTCGTGAACCGTTTTGCCTTTGTGCAGCAGCGCGCTGACGACACCGTCGAGCACCCGGTACTCGTACAGCTCGCCGCTGAGGCTGTCGATGAGGTACAGCCAGCCATCGCGCAGCAGGCGGACGCCCAGGGGGCGGGCGGTGAGGGCGTAGGGCATCTCCAGTTCGGCGCCGGGGTCGAGGGTTTTTTCCACCAGGCCGTAACGCAACGGCAGCAGTTGCACATGGGTTTGCCGCAGCGGGCAAGCAGCGGGTGCGCCGATGGGGGATTTCGAAGCGGCGGCGGCCGCGAGGTTGGCGGGGTGTTGGTTCATGATGGGCCTCGTTCAGACGCCCATTGATGGGCCAGGGCCGCAGCCAGCGCGACGCGCTCGCCGGGTGATTGCAGGGAAGGCGTGTGGAGCAAGTGGCGGATGTGCGGGTGCCGGTCGAGGTCGTCGCCCTCCAGCCAGGCCACGACATTGGCGTAGTAAAACAACTCGGATTGACCCTGCAGCCCGAGGGCAGAGGCCTGGACCTCCAGCTGTTCAAGCCTGGCCCAGCGCTGGGCCAGACTGTCGCCGGGGTGGCGTTGGGGAAAATGGCTGAGCAAATGTGCGTCGAGTTCAAGCAGCGTGCGCCGATGATCAACCTGATCCAGCGCCGCGATCTGTTCCGGGCTGAGCCGATAAGGGGCGGGCAGCGCGGGGCATTCGGGTTGTCGAGGGCGATGACTGTGCCAGACCGTGTTGACGCAGTCGGCCGTCACCACCCAGGACATCGGGCCGAACAAACTTTGATCGGCGCTGGCCAACAAGGCTCGCATCACGGCGGCATCGGCCAGTCGCAACAGTACCGACAGGCCTTCGGACAGCTCTACGGTCAGCAGCTTTCTTAAATGTTCGGCGACGACATGGGGTTGAGCCGGGCTGAACAGCAGCACACCGCACTCTATGGGGGCGTGTTGCATGAAAAACTGCATCACGGCGTCGTCAGGCTGCTCGACGGCCACCAGCAATGGCGAGACATCGCGCAAGGCGCTAAAAGGTGGCTGGTCGTACAGGGGCAGGGTGAGTGCAGCGCGGTTGAGCCGTTTTATCCGCGATGGCAAGTCGCTCAGCGTCGCGCCATCGAGCAGCACAAAGGCCTGCTGCTCGCCCCATGGCAGATTTTCAGGCAAGGAAGTCGAAAGGCTCATGCTTGGGCGGCCTCGCAGATCAGGCAGCGCGAGGCGCGGGTCGACACCAATGCGTGGCGCTGCTGAACCGCATCGAACGCCACCTTCAGCAATGGCAATGCGCCCGGTACCAAGGGTTCCGCCAACAGGCCCACCGCCGGAGCGCCACCTTCGACAATCGCCACGCTGCTGAAGATGCCTTCAGGCCCCAGCGTCAACCAATGCCCGCCGGCCTTGATCGTCACATGGGCGCCACCATCGATGACCACTTGCTGGCCGGCACCGAGGTGCACATGCTGGCTGGCGCTGAGTCGCTGATTGGCGACACGAATATGACGGTCGCCTTGCACCCACAGATGATCATCCTGTTTGAGTTCGGTCAGGCGATTGCCGTGGGTCAGGTGATGTTCATCGCTGTGCAGCTCATGGCTGGCAATGCCGCCGACCACCACCGACAGCTGGTTGTCGACCTGGATGCGTTGGTCGTTGAGCACATGCTGGACATAGTCGCGCTGGGCGCGAATGGCGATTTCTTCGGCGCCTTTCCTGTCCTCGATCCGCAGCTCGTTGTAACCGCCACCGCCGGGGCTGCTTTGGCTGCGCAGGATGCTGCGCGTCTGTTCCGCCGGAAGGTCCAGCGGCACCGGGGTGACGGCATTGGGCAGGCAACCGAGGACAAACGGTTTGTCGGGATCACCCTCGGCGAATCCCACCAGCACTTCCATGCCGACCCGTGGAATCTGCACGCTGCCGTAGCGATCATGGGCCCAGCCCGTGGCCACCCGCAGCCAGCAACTGGTCCGCTCATTGAGCTGAGCGTCCCGGTCCCACATCATCTTGACCTTTACCCGGCCGTAGGCATCGCAGTAAATCTCTTCGCCGGGCGGGCCGGTCACCACTGCGTGCTGGTTGCCGGGGATGCGCGGTTTGGCGTGTTTCAGTGCGGGGCGGAATATCACATCCCAGGGCGTCGCGACAAAGTGGTTGCGGTAGCCCTGAATGATGCCACCACTGTCGTCGGAGGCCGCCGCCTCCTCCTCCAGCACTTGTGGCTGTCGACCAACGTGCACGACGCGGGTCAGTAGCCATAAACCGTTGCAGTCGGGTCGCGGGTGCTTGCTCATCTCGACGAAGCTGCCACTGCGCATCAGGCTCTGGTCGCTGCGGCCGTTGCCCTGACGGTAATCGGCGCGATGCCGCTCCAGGGTGCGCTGGCTCAGGTGCTCACCGCGATCGCGAAGGGTGAACTGCCCGGGAAAGCCGTAATCCTCCAGCACGGGAACACGCGCCTCGGCGGCCTCGGCCTCCAGTTGCACATTGGGTTTTTCGAAGTGGTAATCGCGGCGGCTGACCTGGGTGGTGCGGGTTTCCAGGCGGACATTGAAGCGGTCGATCACCGTTGCGTCGGCGACCATGCCGCTATCTTGTGCGTAGGCTGTCGGTGCGTCAGGCAGGGGGAAGACGGTCTGGTCGTCACCGAAGACCAGGACGTGTCCATCGGCGCTGTGCTGGAAATGAAAGTGCAGACCTTCTTCCTCGCATAACCGATGGATGAAATCCAGGTCTGACTCGTTGTATTGCACGCAGTACAGGCGGGGTGGGTAGTCGGCACTCACCTGGAAGCGCCAGACGTCGGGCTGCATTCCGTGATCGCTCAGAACGCTTTGGATGATTTGCGGCACGTTCTGCTGCTGAAAAATTCGCTGGTTGTGACGATGCGCCAGATAGGCGAGATGCGGCACCAGCGTCATCTGATAGCGGGTCAACCGGGCGCCGGAATCGCCTTGGGCGACGCGATAAACCTGTCCATGAACGCCGGCGCCGTCGGGACCGAAAGAGAGATGGGCCGGCAGGTGCAAAAGTGATTCGAGATCGAGGTCTCGGCGTTCACTGACCAGTTCCAGTTTGACCTCATAAGTCTCGTTGAGCGCCTCGGTGAACTTGAACTCAAACACTTGAAAGTCGTGGGGGAAGCCCTGGATATCGAGCTTGTAAACGACGGGTTTGCCGGCAATGAGCATTCACATTTCCCTGTGTTTTTTTTAGGCACGGGACTTTGCGCGGGTCCACGGCTTGGCGCAGTCAGGCGAATCGCTTTGATGTGTAGGACGATTCCGAGATTGAGTGGCGCCGGAGGGGCAGTCCATCGGGCGTCTGCGGCGGGGCCAGCGGGAACAAATCCTTTAGCCACAGACGGCGATCGTTTGCTTTTGCGCTACAGTGGCGGCTGCACGTATCACGCGTGCAGCGGTTTTCTTGTCTGGAGACAGTGGCTTGTCGAGTGCCCCCAACCCTGTTGAATCCACCCATCGCTGGCAGGATGTTCTGGCCGGGCTGTCGATTGCCGGTCTGTTGCTGCCCGAGGCGGTCGCCTATTCGAGCATTGCTGCGTTGGCGCCGCAGGCCGGGGTTATCGCGCTGTTTGCCGGGTTGCTCTGTTATGGGCTGTTCGGCACCAGCCGGTTTGCCATTGTCTCGGCCACTTCGTCGGCGGCGGCGGTGCTGGCGGCGGCGACGGCGACCCTGGCCAACGGGGACCCGCAGTTGCGTTCGACCCTGGCGGCCGGGCTGGTGCTGGTCACCGGCGGGCTGTTTCTGCTGGCCGGGATCTTTCGCTTTGGCAGCGTCACCTCCTTTATTGCCAAACCGGTGTTGCGCGGGTTTGCCTTTGGCCTGGCACTGACCATCATTCTCAAGCAGGTCGCCAGTGTGGTCGGTGTGCATCTGATCGACGCCAACCTGGTGCGCTTCGCCCCGCAATTACTCGCACAACTGCCGCAATGGAACTGGCCGGCAGCCGGTGTGGCGGCGGTGGCGCTGGTGTTATTGCTGTTGTTTTCGCGGTTTCCACGGGTGCCCGGTGGTTTGCTGGTGGTGGTGATCGGCATCGCGGCCGGCCAGTGGCTGAACCTGTCGGCGTATGGGGTGAAGATGATCGGACTCATCGACCTGAGCCTGGAAGTGCCGAACCTGCCGGTGTTGCCGTTTGCCGATTGGCTGCGTTTGGGCGAAGTGGCGTTTGCCCTGGTGATGATCCTGTACGCGGAGTCCTACGGCTCGATCAGCGCCTACGCGCTCAAGCACGGTGACCGGGTGAATTCGAACCGCGACATGCTGGCACTCGGGGCCTCGAACCTGCTGTCCGGCCTGTTCCATGGCCTGCCGGCGGGGGCAGGGTATTCGGCGACATCGGCCAACGAGGCTGCGGGCGCCACCTCACGGCTGGCCGGTGGCGTGGCGGCGCTGGTGGTGTTGCTCATCGTCATGACGGTATTGCCGTATATCGCCTTGACCCCGGAACCGATCCTCGCCGCCATCGTCATCCATGCCTTGGCGCGCGGGTTGAGCCTGCAGCCGTTGGGGCGATATTTCATCTGGCGGCGTGACCGTGTGCTGGTGATGTGCGCCGTGGGCGCGGTGTTGGTGCTGGGGGTGCTGGACGGCTTGCTGGTGTCCGTGGCGATCAGCGTGCTGCTGATGCTCAAGCAAATGTCGGCGGCCAATATCCAGATTCTCGGCCGGATCGACGGCGGGCACGACTTTGTCGACGTGCAACGTCATCCCGCGGCGGAAACCGTGCCGGGCGTCCTGGTCGTGCGACCGGATGAAGCGTTGTTTTTTGCCAATGTCGAGCGGATTCTCGGTGCTGCCTTGCACTTGATCCGGCACCCACCGGCACCGATCCATACCGTGATCCTCAGTCTGGAAGAGTCCCCTGATCTGGATGGCACCAGCATCGAGGCGATGCAGGAGTTTTTCGTGCGGGTGCATAACGAAGGCAAACGACTGATTCTGGCGCGTCTCAAGGACAGTGCGGAATCGGTATTGTCGGCGTTGCCCGAAGTTCGGGCCAACGGGGTGATGCTCAGCGGGCTGAGCGTGGATGGCGCTGTGCAACGAGCCTACAAGGATTAAGGCATGACCTGTGGCAGCGAGATTGCTCTCGAGGCGGCCTGTCAGGCAACAGAGAGGTGAATGTCAGGTCTCCATCGCGGGCAAGCGCGCTCCCAAAAGGGGTATGCCATAAAAACCTGGGCATAAAAAACGCCGCTCATCTCACGATGGGCGGCGTTTTTCATTGCCTTGCAGCGTTAGGCTTGAACGACCGGGATGTTGGCGTTCGCAGCCGCTTCGCGGAACTCGGCGATCTGGTCGAAGGACAGGTAGCGGTAGACATCGGCCGCCATGCTGTCGATCTTGCCAGCGTATTCCATGTACTCCTCGACGGTCGGCAGGCGACCCAGGATGGAAGCCACCGACGCCAGCTCGGCCGAAGCCAGGTAGACGTTCGCGCCGTCACCCAGACGGTTCGGGAAGTTACGGGTCGAAGTCGACACGACAGTCGAGTTCGGCTCTACACGTGCCTGGTTACCCATGCACAGCGAGCAGCCCGGCATTTCCATGCGCGCGCCAGCCTTGCCGTAGATGCCGTAGTAGCCTTCTTCGGTCAGTTGGTGAGCGTCCATCTTGGTCGGCGGCGACAGCCACAGACGGGTAGGCAGCTGACCTTTGACCTGTTCCAGCAACTTGCCGGCAGCGCGGAAGTGACCGATGTTGGTCATGCACGAACCGATGAACACTTCGTCGATTTTCTCGCCAGCAACGCTGGAGAGCAGGCGAGCGTCGTCCGGGTCGTTCGGCGCGCAGAGCACAGGCTCCTTGACGTCGGCCAGGTCGATCTCGATGACTTCGGCGTATTCAGCGTCTTTGTCCGCTTCCAGCAGCTCAGGGTTGGCCAGCCAGGCTTCCATCGCTTGAGCACGACGCTCCAGGGTACGCGCATCGCCGTAGCCTTCGCCGATCATCCAGCGCAGCAGGGTGATGTTCGACTTCAGGTATTCGGCGATCGACTCTTTGGACAGCTTGATGGTGCAACCGGCAGCCGAACGTTCGGCCGAGGCGTCGGACAGTTCGAACGCTTGCTCGACGGTCAGTTTTTCCAGACCTTCGATCTCCAGGATGCGACCGGAGAAGGCGTTTTTCTTGCCTTTCTTCTCTACGGTCAGCAGGCCAGCCTGGATCGCGTAGTAAGGAATGGCGTGAACCAGGTCACGCAGGGTGACGCCTGGTTGCAGTTCGCCCTTGAAGCGAACCAGGATCGACTCAGGCATGTCCAGCGGCATGACGCCGGTGGCTGCGGCGAACGCAACCAGACCGGAACCGGCCGGGAACGAGATACCGATCGGGAAACGGGTGTGCGAGTCGCCACCGGTACCGACGGTGTCTGGCAGCAGCATGCGGTTCAGCCACGAGTGGATGATGCCGTCGCCCGGACGCAGGGAAACGCCGCCACGGGTCATGATGAAGTCAGGCAGGGTGTGGTGGGTGGTCACGTCGATCGGCTTGGGGTAAGCCGCGGTGTGGCAGAAGGACTGCATCACCAGATCGGTCGAGAAGCCCAGGCACGCCAGGTCTTTCAGTTCGTCACGGGTCATTGGACCGGTGGTGTCCTGGGAACCCACGGTGGTCATTTTCGGTTCGCAGTAGGTGCCTGGACGAATGCCAGTCACGCCGCAAGCCTTGCCGACCATTTTCTGCGCCAGGGTGAAACCCTTGGTGCTTTCAGCCGGTGCTTCAGGCTTCTTGAACAGAGTCGAAGGTGGCAGACCCAGTTCGGCGCGAGCCTTCTCGGTGAGGCCACGGCCGATGATCAGCGGAATACGGCCGCCGGCGCGAACTTCGTCCAACAGGACCGGAGTCTTCATTTCGAAGGTGGTCAGGACTTCGTCGGTACCGTGCTTGCAGACTTTGCCAGCATGCGGGTACAGGTCGATCACGTCGCCCATGTTCATGTTGGAAACGTCGAACTCGATTGGCAGTGCGCCGGCATCTTCCATGGTGTTGTAGAAGATCGGAGCGATCTTGCTGCCGAAGCAGAAACCGCCTGCGCGCTTGTTCGGCACGTAAGGAACGTCGTCGCCGAAGAACCACAGTACCGAGTTGGTAGCGGATTTACGCGAAGAACCGGTACCGACCACGTCGCCGACGTAGGCGATCGGGAAGCCGGCGTTGCGCATTTCTTCGATCTGCTTCATCGGACCGGTGACGCCTTGTGCGTCAGGCACGATGCCGTCGCGAGCCATTTTCAGCATGGCCAGGGCGTGCAGCGGGATGTCTGGACGGGACCAGGCATCCGGAGCAGGGGACAGGTCGTCGGTGTTGGTCTCGCCGGTGACCTTGAACACGCGCAGGCTGATCTTGTCGGCCAGCACCGGGCGCTTCACGAACCACTCGCCGTCAGCCCAGGATTGCAGTACGCCTTGGGCGTGAACATTACCGTTCTTGGCTTTTTCAGCGACGTCGTGGAAGGCGTCGAACATCAACAGGGTGTGCTTGAGTTCTTCGGCCGCTACTGGTGCCAGTTCGGCGTCGTCCAGCAGGTTCACCAGGGTCACGATGTTGTAGCCGCCCTGCATGGTGCCGAGCAGTTCAACAGCGCGTTTTTTGTCGATCAGAGGGGATTTGGCTTCGCCTTTGGCGATGGCGGACAGGAAGCCGGCCTTGACATAGGCTGCTTCGTCCACTCCAGGTGGAACGCGATTGGTGATCAGGTCAACGAGGAAAGCTTCTTCGCCAGCCGGGGGATTTTTCAGCAGCTCGACCAGGCCTGCAGTTTGTTCGGCGTTTAGCGGCTGGGGAACGATACCCAGTGCTGCACGCTCTTCGATATGTTTGCGGTAGGCTTCAAGCACAGTATTACCCTCATCAGTGGTCCCAAATGGGTGTCCGGGACGCTCATCCAGAAATTGCCGTACTCATGCGCTTCATGGCGTTGTGAGCCACTTAGCCAGAATTACCGGCAATTTCTTACAGAAGCTGCTTTCAAAGTTTTACGCCTGCAGAACGGGAGCTGATGAGGGTTGGCGTCGGGTTTTTCCCCGCTGGAAAAAACCTTTCGCCAACACCGTTCTGAAGGAACGACTGTGCTCGTGACGCTTTGAAAACAGCTTCCAACGGACATTGGCGCCTAAAAAGGCTGGCTGATTCTACGGTAAAAAAAATTTAAAGGTAAGTCGGGCTCTATTGGACTTTGGTGGAGAGCCGACCCCGGAATGTTGACGCGCCGGATGCGCAGAGCGTTGAGGGGTGATCAATGGCGGACAAAGGGCTAACATGCCACTCTGTTTTGCTTTTTCGCGTTCTCCCCTATGCCCAATCAGACCATCAAGACCCCTTGCGTCGGCCTCTGCTCCACCGTTTACGGTGATCTGGTGTGCCGTGGCTGCAAGCGTTTCCATCATGAAGTGATTCACTGGAACGGCTACAACGAAGAAGAAAAGCGCGCGGTATGGCTGCGTCTTGAGCAGTTGTTGTCCCAGGTGATGGCGGCCAAGGTGGAAATTTTTGATCCGGCGCTGCTCCGGATGCAGCTGGAGCAGCGCAAGATCCGCTTCGTGCCCCATCAGTCGGAATACTGCTGGGCTTATCAGTTGATTGCACGGGGCGCGCGGGTGATCAACAACCTGGAAGCCTACGGCATGGTGCTGCTGCCGGAGTTTCGCGACTGGAACCTGCCGGAGCTGCGGGACGCCATTGATCGGGAATTCTTTTTGCTTTCAGAAGCGCATTACCAGCGCTATATCGCGCCGGGGTTTCTGAATGATGCATTCGGCGGCTAATAAATAGCATCGCGGGCAAGCCCGCTCCCGCAAGGTCGATGAAAACCCCGTGGGAGCGGGCTTGCCCGCGATGGTCATCTGTCAGGCACCGCAGGGCTTAATGCTTGCTCGCGATTTCCTCCAGGTGATCCTCGACTTCCCGGGGCTTGAGCACCAGCACATCGCTCTCCACCGCATCGAGCACCACTTCCGCCGTATTGCCGATCAACGTCCCGGATAATCCGCTGCGCGCCACGGTGCCAATCACCGTCACGGCCGCCTGCAGCTTGTGCACCATGAACGGGATCAGCACGTCCGCAGGGCCTTCGGCGATGTGCAGGTGTTCATCGTCGACGTCGAACTCCGCCTGGAACGCCTTGCACTGTTCGCGATAGCGCGCCTCGATGGTTTCGCTGAGCTGGAAGGTCGGGTCGGCCGACGACAGCATGGGCGACGGATGGGCGCTGATGACATGCAAGTGCGCTTTGGCCATGCTGGCAATGTCATAGCCGTAATCGATGATGGTGTTGTGCAGATGGCGGTGCTCACCGTCGATGTTGCCGACATCGACGGCCGCCAGAATCACTTTGTCCTTCCAGGAACCTGCGGTTTTCACCAGCAGGACCGGAGTCGGGCAGGTGCGCAACACTTTCCAGTCTTCCGGGGTCAGCAGGGCCTTTTTCAGCGGGCTGTCGGGGTAATGCTGCTTGATCACCAGACCGCAGCCTTCGGCTTGCTGCACCGTGACGATGGTTTCATGCAGGCTGCTTTCCCAGGCCTGTTCGGTGGTGACGCTATAGCCATCCGCCACCAGCGCCGCCTTGAGCACGCCGAGCATGGCGCTGTGGTCGTGCTTGCGGTCGCAGACCAACAGGTGCAAATGGGCCCGGGTCACGCCGGCAATCAATTTGGCGCGCTTGAGCGCGAGGCTTTCCGAGTGCTCGGGTTCAAGAACCACCAGAATGCTGCGAATGGCTTGCATGATCGGGATCTCCGGAAAGTAAGGATGGCGTGAAACTACTATAGATGCTGGTCGCCTGCACGGGACTTGATGCATATCAACGGTAGCGACTGGTGGTCTTCGGGCAGGCCGGTATAATCGGCGCCCTTCGTTTTGAACCTTTTGTCCGTGGGCCCCATGATCCTTCCCGAAATACACGAATTCCTTGGCTGCCGTACCCCCGATGGTTGGGTTCAAGCCGCACTGGCCGATCAGGAAACCCTGCTGATCGACCATAAGAACTGCGAATTCAAGGCTGCCAGCACGGCGCTCAGCCTGATTGCCAAGTATCACTCCCACGTCGATCTGATCAACATGATGTCGCGCCTGGCCCGGGAAGAGCTGGTGCACCACGAGCAGGTCATGCGTCTGATGAAAAAACGCAAGATCGGACTGCGTCAGCTGTCCGCCGGGCGTTACGCCTCGGGGTTGCGCAAAGTGGTGCGCAGTCACGAACCGGTGAAACTGGTGGATACCCTGGTGGTCGGCGCGTTCATCGAGGCCCGCAGTTGCGAGCGTTTCGAAGCCTTGGTGCCGCATCTGGACGAAGAGCTGGGCAAGTTCTATTTCGGCTTGCTCAAAAGTGAAGCCCGGCATTTCCAGGGTTACCTGAAACTGGCCTATCAATACGGAGATGCCAAGGATATCGCCCAGGTCATCGACAAGGTCCGCGCCGCCGAGCAGGAGCTGATCGAGTCGCCGGATGTGGAGTTCCGCTTCCACAGTGGTGTGCCGACCGCGGCCTGAACCGCATGACCCTCCGGGGTGATTCTTTATGCCTGGAATTTGCCCTTCAAAATACCGCCCCGTAGGAGCGAGCCTGCTCGCGATGGTCGCCAACGTTTACGCGGACGTTCAGGTTTAATGCGGCGTCTTTGGGTGCTTCGCGAGCAGGCTCGCTCCTACAGGGGGATCGCGCTGGTGCCTGGATCGCGAGCCTAGCGGCTCAGACCCAAGCGCTCATGCCACTGCGCAATGGACTCCTCGGGATAGACATCGAACTGCCGGTCCTTCCCATGCGCTTCGACCTCCACCCACGAGGCTTTCGAGCCGAGCATCAGGTGCGTGTGTTCCGGCGGGATCGGTAGCGGGGTGTCGATGGCCGAGGCGAACGGGTGAATCAGCTCGGGCCATTCAGGACTGAACAACCACAAGCCCGAACCGCACAACGAGCAGAAATGCCGTTCGGCGGTGCTGCTGTGGGCGCGTTTGTCACCTTCATTCTTGAGCCGCGCATGGTAGATCGCGATGTGCTTGCGCCCGCGTACTTTCAGGCTGGCGGCATCGCCGCCCAAGTTGATCGCATAGCCGCCACCGCCCTGGGTCTTGCGGCAGATCGAGCAATAGCAGCGTTGATAAGGGTAGGGGTGGGCGCTGGTCAGGCTGAATGACACCGCGCCGCAATGGCAGGAACCGTCGAGTTGCATGGTGCTCTCCAGAGGACTGAAATCGTTCGTTCAGCCTAGAAGGTCTGTGGTGAGCTTGCTGACGTCTTCGCTGGCCAGCCAGCGATGAACGATAACGCGGTGCCACTGGACGGTTACCGACAGCCAAGTCAGCATGGGCACCTCCCATTCCGGACCAGGCCCGATGCGACGACTACCCTCCCTGGCAGCACTGCGAACCTTCGAATGCGCCGCGCGCCATGCCCATTTCGGTCGGGCAGCCGCTGAGTTGTGTGTGACCGACAGCGCCGTCAGCCATCAGATTCGTCAGCTGGAAGAACAACTGGGCGTGTCGTTGTTTATTCGCGAAGGCCGGCAAATTCGTCCGACCATGGCTGCCGGGCGTTTGATGCAAAGTTTGCAGCAGGCCTTCGAATTGATCGGTGATGCCTGCGACGAATTACGCGACCCCTCGTCCCTCGCGGTGTTGCGCCTGGCGGTGACCGCCGAACTGGCGCAAAAGTGGCTGATGAGCCGCCTCACCGATTTCTATGCGCGCTATCCACACATCACCTTGCACCTTTACGAACAACCGATTGATGCCACGGCGCCGGGGGAAGACATCGACCTCGCCATCACCTACGGCACCGGCCCGGTGGACAGCAGTGCGTATTTCGTCCGGCCATTGCCGGCGCTGCAGTTTTTTCCGGTGTGCAGTCCCGGTCTGTTCAACCAGGGCACGTTGAAAGCTCCCAGGGATCTGGCCCGTCACTGCCTGCTCCACGACGATCAGGACGGCAAGACCTGGACCGCCTGGCTCACCAGCCACGCCGGCGATCAGCGCCCCGAACGGCAGCTGTATTTCGCCCATGCCGGATTGGCGCTTGAGGCTGCGGCCCAGGGGCAGGGCGTGGCCATGGGCGATAACCTGACCGCCCAGGAAGACTTGCTCAGCGGCCGTCTGGTCCGGCCTTTTACCTCCAGCATGACCGCGTTGGGCCAATACGCGCTGGTGTGTGAACGGGTGCGCCTGGAGCGGCCGGCGGTCGCGCAGATGCTGGAATGGTTCAACGATCAGCTGGTCGATTGATGAGTTGAATTCAAGTATTCCGAAATAATCATCGTTGGCGAGGAGGCCGCCAACGACCTTAGCCTGTGGTCATTCCAATCCCCGCTGATGAGGTAGGCCCATGGCACGTTTGCTCGATTCCACTCCCAAGCTCGACGGTTTCCGTTTGCCCGGCGAATTCGAAACCAAGTCCGGCTGCTGGCTTGGCTGGCCGGAGCGCACCGACGTCTGGCGCAATGGCGCCAAGCCTGCACAGAAAGTCTGGGTGCAGATTGTCACCGCAATCGCCCAGAGCGAACCGGTCACCGTGTGTGCCTCCGCTGCCCAGTTCGCCACCGCACGCCGCCAGTTGCCGCCGCAAGTGCGGGTGGTCGAAATGACCTGCAACGACACCTGGTTTCGCGACAGCGGCCCGTGCTTCGTGGTCAACGACCAGAGCGGCGAAGTGCGCGGCGTCGACTTTGAATTCAACGCCTACGGCGGACTCGACGGCGGTTTGTACTATCCATGGGACAAGGACGACCAGATCGCGAGCAAGATCCTCGAAATCGAACGCTTCGACCGCTATCGCGCACCGTTGATTGCCGAAATGGGCGGTATCCAGAGCGATGGCCAGGGCAGCATCCTCACCACCGAACAATGCCTGCTCAACCGCAATCGCAATCAGCACCTGGGCAAGGACGAAGTTACCCGGCGCCTGACCGATTACCTGGGCGCTGAGCAAATCATCTGGCTGCCGCGGGGCTGCAAGTTCGACGAAACCGATGGCCATGTCGATGACCTTGCATGTTTCGTGCGCCCCGGAGAGGTGGTGCTGCAATGGACCGATAACCGCGATGACCCGCAGTGGGAAATCTACCAGGAGGCCTACGACATCCTGCGCAGCACCCGCGACAGCCGTGGCCGCGAGCTGATCGTGCACAAACTGCCGCAACCGGATGTGCTGGAATGGACCGCTGAAGAGGCCGAAGGCCTGGACCAGCAGGACAGCACCCACACCCGCCAGGCCGGCACCAAAATCTGTGCGTCCTACATCAACTACTACGCCGGTAACACGTCGATCGTGGTGCCGCTGTTTGGTGATCGCAACGACCAGGTGGCGCAGGCGACCCTGGCGGAAGTGTTCCCTCGGCACAAAATCGTCGGTATCGAAAACTCCCGGGAAATTCTCCTCGGTGGCGGCAACGTCGCGTGCATCACCATGCCTCAGTACGCCGGCGCCGCCAGCCACAAAAAGGGAGCGTGACCATGGGCCTGCACAAACTGACTCAAGCAATACTGCTGGTGCTTGCACCCCTGTGTGTGCAGGCCGCCGACACCCCAAAACCAGTGGTGAATCTCTATATCTGGGGCGAGTACCTGGCCCCGGACACCCTGACCAATTTCGAGAAACAAACCGGTATCCATGTGGTCGCCGATCACTTTGACTCTCTGGAAACCGTCGAGACCAAACTGCTCACCGGCCGCAGTGGCTACGACCTGGTGCTGACCGCCGGACAGCATCTGTCCCGGGCCATCCAGAGCGGCGCGATCCAGCCCGTGGACAAGCAGCGACTGCCGCACTTTGCAGGCGTCGGCGAGGAGTTTCGCCAGCATATGGCGGTGTTCGATCCGGGCAATCGCTATGCCGGGATCTACGCCTGGGGCACCACGGGCGTGGGCTTTCAGGATGAGGCGGTCAAACAGCGCCTGCCCGACGCGCCGACGGACAGTTGGGCAATGCTGTTCGACCCGGCGGTGGTGGCGAAATTCGCCGATTGCGGGGTCAGCCTGCTCAATGATCCCAACGAGGTGTTCGCGGCGGTCATGAAGTACATGGGCCTGGACATCAACCGCCAGAACCTCGATGACCTGAAACGCGCCGAGGCGCAACTGGCGAAGATCCGCCCCTACATTCGCTACTTCGACAACGACCTGAACATCAGCGACCTGGCCAATGGCAACACCTGTGTGGCGATGTCGTGGAACGGCAACGTGGCCATCGCTGCCGGCCAGGCCGAAGCGGCGGGCAAACCTTACAAGCTCGGTTACCGGATACCGAAGGAGGGCACGTTGATCTGGTTCGATGCCATGGTCATTCCCAAGGATGCGCCTCATCCGCAGGCCGGCCTGGCTCTGATGGACTATTTGATGACGCCTGAAGTGATGGCGCCGATCACCGATACCATTCACTACGCCAACGCGATCACTGCGGCGGACAGCTTGATCGACCCGGCGATTCGCAATGATCCGGGGACTTACCCGCCGACCGAGGTTCGCGCTTCGTTGTACAGCAAGAATGACAACGGCAAGGACTTCAACCGGGCGCTGATCCGGGCGTTCAGCCGGTTGAAATCGGGGTTGTGACTGGCGTTGGGTGATGTGTTGAATCGGCGGGCGCCATCGTCGGAACGCCGCCCGGAGCCTGCTCGCGAAGAACGATAACGCGGTCTATCGGTTGGACACCCGCCACAAATACCAGGAAGCCACCGTCCGATAAGGGCTCCACGCCAAGCCGATTTCAACCATCTGCTTGCGCGTCGGCTGTGCTTCCAGGCCCTTGAGCCGCCGATAACCTTCACGCACTCCGAAGTCGTCGGCCGGCAGAATGTCCGGCCGTTCCAGGCTATAGATCAGCAGCATTTCCACGGTCCAGCGGCCCACCCCGCGCAGGGTGATCAAACGCTCGATCAACGCTTCATCGTCCATGGCCAGCGCGGTGGCGTAATCCGGCACGACGCCCTCGAGGGTCGCCTGGGCGATGCCTTGAATAGTGGCGATCTTGCTGGCGGAGAACCCGCAACCGCGCAGTTGATCGAAGTCGCTGGCCACGACCTGCTCGGGCCTGGGGAACAGGCCGGACGGGAACAGGCCGAGCAACCGACCGATGATCGCATCGCCGGCCCGGGCATGCAGTTGCTGATAGGCAATCGACCGTACCAGCGACTCATAGGGATCGCGGGCGGCGTGGGGTTGGTGCAGGCACGGGCCGACCGCCGCGATGTGTCGGCGCCAGTCCTCATCGACTGACGACAAGAACACCGTGGCGGGTCGGTAGCGGTCGGGTATGGGCTCAGGCATTTGCGCAGGGCTTTAATGGCGCGTGGATTTCGCCGTGGGTCTGTGGGTGCCATTGATTGTCGCGCCAGTCCATCGGGTTTCCTTTCTTGTGAAAAACAGTGGGCGATCAGAAGGCGAGTTGTTGGGTGATCTGCACGGCGGCTTTTTCCAGCCTGAGCAGAAACGCCTTGCGCGGCTGCCCTCCACCATAGCCCGTCAGCGAGCCATCGGCACCGATCACCCGGTGGCACGGCAGGACGATCGAAAGGCGGTTGTGCCCATTGGCCAGGCCGACCGCGCGGCTGGCGCCGGGTTTGCCCAGCCTGGCGGCGATGGCCCCGTAGGTGGTGGTCTGGCCGTAAGGGATGGTCGCCAGGATGGCCCAGACCTGGCGGGAAAACTCGCTGCCGGGCAGGTGCAGCGCCACGTTGAACTCGGTCAAGTCGCCGGCGAAATACCGCGCCAGTTCCTGCTCGATTTGTTGCAAGTGGTGGTTGTGCCCTGGCGCCACGGCATAGCCGAAACGGTTCTGCAGGGCTTCAATCTCCCGGGTCAACACCGGCCGGTCGAGGAACTCCAGCAACACCAGCCCACGGCGCTCGGCCATGGCGATCATCGGTCCCAGCGGCGTGGTCAGGCGCGTGAACAGCAGCGGCTCACTGTTGGCCGCGCGACCGGGGGTGATATGGAAGGATTTCTGGAAGGCATCGCGAAAACCGCTCAGGGACTCGTAGCCGCAGTCGAACGCCGCACTGTCGATGGAGTCGCCCTGTTTGATGCCGCCCAGCGCCATGCCGAGGCGGCGCGTGCGCAACCAGGCATGAAAGGTCATGCCGAAATGCTGCTTGAACCAGCGCCGCAGTTTCAGCGGCTCGATGCCGGCGGCCAGCAACCGGGCATCGGTCCAGCGCTGCTCGGGATCGGCTTCCACCGACTTGAGCAGCGTCTGTACCCAATCCGGGGCGATGGCCGCGGCGTCCAGGGGTTTACAGCGCAGGCAGGCGCGATAGCCCGCCGACAGGCACTCGTCGGCATGGGCGAAGAACTCGACATTCTCCGGCTTTGGCTTGCGTGCCGTGCAGCTGGGACGGCAGAAAATCCCGGTGGTTTTGACCGCGGTAAAAAACACCCCCTCGTAGGCGGTGTCGCGTTCGAGCATGGCGCGAACCATCTCGGCATGGGGCGGAAGTTGCGTGCTGTGTACGTTCATGGGGCCAGCATAGAGGGCGAATCAGACGGTCTCCACCGGAAAATCGACAGAGAATTGCGGAGCGTTCCAGATCTCGCTCCTTCAGGAGTTGCGGGTGCTCGATTAGTGCTTGTGACGATGATGGATGTCTGGAAAGTGCGCATGGCTGTGACGCAGGGGCGTGTGTTGGTGTTCGTGGCTGTGGGGTTCGGTGCCGTCCCACTCGAATGCATGTTCGTGTTGGTGGTGTTCATCGTGGACGTGTCGATGACGGTGAAGAAGGGTTTGGTGCTGATGTTCATGGGCATGGCTTTCCTTGAGGTGAATCCAGACCCCCAGCCCCATCAACAAAGAAGCCACCCAAAAACTCGCCGTCACCGATTCGCCCAGTAGCAGGATGGCAATGGCGGCGCCGAGGAACGGCGCGGTGGAAAAATAGGCACCCGTGCGTGCGGAGCCCAGCCCGCGCAAGGCCAGTACAAACAACACCAGGCTGATACCGTAACCGAGCAGGCCGACGATCAGGGTTGGGCCAAGTACCGTCATCGGTGGCAACGATGCACCGAGCGACAGCGCCAGGGAACAGTTCACCAACCCCGCGCACAAACCCTTTACACCCGCAATGAACAGCGCGTCCGAGGCTGACACTTTGCGCGTCAGATTGTTATCGATAGCCCAACAGGCACAGGCCAGGGCGACACACAGCGGCCCGGTCCAGCCCTGGGAGTGAACCGCTCCCTGTGGCCAGGCCAGCAGCACGCCCCCTGCGACGATCGCCAGCATGCCGATGACGATGCGTCGGTCGGCGTTCTCTTTAAACACCACCCACGCCAGCACGGCGGTCAGTACTGATTCGAGGTTCAGCATCAAGGAGGCTGTGGCGCCAGAGGTTGAGGTCAAGCCAGACATCAATGCCACGGGGCCGAGAATCCCGCCAAATGCAATCGCACCGATCAGCCAGGGCCATTCCGCAGAGGTCAGCCCGCTGGGGCGCCAGCCCCGGTCGCGGATCAATCGGGCAAGGGTCAATCCCAGGCCGCTGCCCATGTACAGCAGTCCGGCCAGCAGGATAGGCGAAAGGTTCAGTCCCAACAGCTTGGCCAATGGCGTACTTGCACCAAACAGCGCAGCGGCGGCAAGGGCGTAAAGAATGCTTGTGTTCATTGGGGCCTGGCTTTCACATCAATGGCGGGATGACCTATTTAGTCACAGGCGCGGTGCCCGATCCATGCTGATGGAGAGGGCCATGAATAAAAAACGGCTCAGGCCCGACGCGCCATCAGCAACACCGAAGCCGCCGCCGACAGCAGCCCCGCGCAGCAGCGGTTGAAGAGGCGCTTGCCCGACGGCTTGGCGAACCAGCGGCGCATGTGCAGGCCCATGTAGGCGTAGGCCGCGATGGCGATCCATTCCAGTATCAGGAACAGTGCACCCAGCACCGCGAATTGCGGGGTGATGGCGCGGGTCGCGTCGACGAATTGCGGCAGGAACGCGGTGAAGATCAGGATCGCCTTCGGATTGCCCGCCGCCACCAGAAACTCTTGCCGGGCCAGCGCCAGCATCCCCACCGGAGCGCTGGCCACCACGTTCTCCACGCCGGGATCGGCACGCCACAACTGCCAGGCCAGGTAGAACAGGTAGGCCGCACCGAGAATCTTGATCCCGTAGAACAACAATTCCGAGGTTTGCAGCACCACCGCCAGACCAGCCGAGGCCAGAGCGATCATCCCGGCGAATGCCAGCAGGCGCCCTAGGCCGGCCAGGCACGCGGTGCGATAGCCGTAGCGGGTCGAATTGCTCACCGACAGCAGGTTGTTCGGGCCGGGCGCCATGTTCAGGGCGAAGCAGGCCGGGAGAAAGAGGGAGAGGGTGGCGAGGTCCATGATGGGCTCCAGTAGCGAGAGCGTATTTTTATCACAGCGCTTGAAGGGGGCGCCCCGTACAGTCATGGACCTAAAGTGCCGTATCAGTGGCTAGCGGGAGAACTTTTTTGCTCCGGCCACGCAGAGGATCACCGCGACTGTCACGCCAAGCATCCCAAGGCTGACCTGTTCGTGCAGCAGGGTCGCCGCCAGCGCCAGGCCAAAAAACGGCTGCAGCAATTGCAGTTGGCCGACGGCGGCGATTCCGCCTTGGGCGAGGCCGCGATACCAGAACACAAAGCCGATCAGCATGCTGAACAGTGACACGTACCCCAGGCTGAGCCAGGCGGGCGCGCTGATGTTGGCGAAGGTCGCGGGCACTCGCCACCAGGTCACGGCTGCCATGATCGGTAGCGCCAACACCAGCGCCCAGGAAATCACCTGCCAGCCACCGAGCGTCCTGGACAGCTTCGCGCCTTCGGCATAGCCAAGGCCGCAGGCCAGGATTGCCAGCAGCATCAAGAGATCGCCTTGCGGTGCCGCGGTCAGTCCCCGGGACGCGGCGAAACCGACGACCAGCAGGCTGCCCAGCACCGAGAACACCCAGAACACTGGCCGGGGCCGCTCGCCACCGCGCAAGACCCCGAACACCGCAGTCGCCAGCGGCAACAGGCCGACGAACACGATGGAGTGTGCGGACGTCACGTATTGCAGCGCCAGTGCCGTCAACAGCGGAAAGCCGACCACCACACCCAAGGCCACGATGGCCAAGGGCAGCAGTTGCTGGCGCGCGGGGCGCTTTTCCTTGAACAGCAGTAACAGGCACAGTGCCAGGATCGCCGCGAGCGTGGCGCGGGCGACTGTCAGGAATACCGGATCGAACTCCAGCACCGCCACCCGCGTCGCAGGCAGCGAGCCGCTGAAGATCAACACGCCGATCAGGCCGTTGATCCAGCCGCTGGCGTTGCTTTGCAGTGACGGGTGTTGCAGGTTCGAAGTCCGTTCCATTTCGCTCTCGCTCAGAGTCTGGTTGCACGAAAGCCATCCTATGACCGACTATCGGTACAATCAAAAAATTGTCATGGATACATCTCGACATGCCTCGCTCCCGCTACAAATCCCTGGTAGACGCCTTTGCCGCCGACATCCGCGCCGGTCGCCTGTCGCCCGGTACACGCTTGCCGACTCACCGGCAACTCGCCTCCGAGCAAGGCTTGGCGCTGGTCACGGCCAGCCGGGTGTACGCCGAACTTGAAAGCATGGGCCTGGTCAGTGGCGAAACCGGGCGCGGCACCTTTGTCCGGGAGACGTCGCTGCCGCCCGGTCAAGGCATTGCCCAGTCCGTGGTGGCGGCGGGGATGATTGACCTCAACTTCAACTATCCGTCGTTGCCCGGTCAGGCCGATCTGTTGCGCAACGCCCTGCGTCAGTTGGCGTTGTCCGGGGACCTCGAAGCGCTGCTGCGTTACCAGCCCCACGCGGGGCGTTTGCATGAACGGGCCTCGGTGGCGCGGCACCTGAGTGAGCGCGGGCTCAACGTGCCGGCCGAACAGGTCATGATCGTCAGCGGCGCCCAGCACGGCCTGGCGGTGACCCTGATGACCTTGCTCAAGCCCGGCGATGTGATCGCTGCGGATGCGTTGACGTACCCCGGTTTCAAGACGCTGGCCGAAACCCTGCATCTGGAGCTCTTGCCCATTCCCGTCACGGACCAGGGGCCTGACCTGCCCGCCCTCGAAAAGCTGTGCCGGACTCGATCGGTACGGGCCGTCTACGCGATGCCGACGCTGCACAACCCCTTGGGCTGGGTGATGGCGGCCGAACAGCGGGAGCAGTTGGTGTCGATAGCCCGCCGGCATGATCTGACGATCATCGAGGACGCGGCCTACGCCTTTCTGGCCGACGACGTTCCGCCACCCCTGGCGACCTTGGCGCCGGAAAGGACGGTGTACGTTTCAGGCCTGTCGAAGAATATCGCCACCGGGTTGCGCGTCGGATTTATAGCCGCGCCCGTCCCCTGGGTCGCAGCTTTCGAGCGCACGATCATGGCAACCACCTGGAACACGCCCGGCGTGATGACCGCCATCGCCTGCGGCTGGCTCGATGACGGCACCGTCCTCAAGCTCGAAGCGCAGAAACGTGCGGACGCCCAGGCCAGGCAGGCCCTGGCGCGCAAGGAACTGGCGGGGCTCAGGATCATCAGCCATCCGTCTTCGTATTTCATCTGGCTGCCACTGACCGACGATGCCCGCGCTGACCAGATCGCCATGGCGCTGATGCGCGAGCAGGTCTCGGTCTCACCCGCCGATCCCTTTGCGATCTCGACCCATGTGCCCCATGCGATCCGCCTGGCGCTGGGCTCGGTGGACATGGACTCGTTGCGTCAGGCGCTGGTGAAAGTGAAGCGGGTGGTCGGCTATTACGCCTAGGGGCGGATCTTGCGCGCAGGGCAGTTTTCTTCAATACGCACACCCGCGGGCACTTTACCTTGGGGCCTGGTTCAACTGACAGGAACAGGTGTGCGATGAGTTTGATGATGTCCATGGCGGCGTTTGCGTTGGCCGCTTCGATTACGCCGGGGCCGGTGAATATCGTGGCCTTGAGTTCCGGGGCGCGCTTCGGCTTTCGTGCCAGTCAGCGGCATGTGGCCGGGGCGACCCTGGGCTTCGTGCTGCTGCTGGTGTTGATGGGGCTGGGGTTGCATGAGGTGTTGCGGCTGTGGCCGGCGATGACCCGGGTGGTGCAGTGGGCGGGCGTGGCGTTCCTGTTGTACATGGCGTACAAGCTCGCGGCCGACAATGGACGGCTTGAGGCGAAGGACGCAAACCGTGCCCCGTCGATGCTGTATGGCGCCGTGATGCAATGGCTCAACCCGAAAGCCTGGCTGGCCTGCGTGGCTGGCATGGGCGCGTTTGTCGCCGATGGCGAGGCGCGGCTGGTCTGGCAGTTTGCGGCGGTGTACCTGGTGATTTGTTACCTGTCGGTCGGCTGCTGGGCCTACGCCGGGACTTTTCTGCGCGGCTACCTCAACAACCCGGCGGGCATGCGCTGGTTTAACCGGGTGATGGCGTTGATGCTGGCGGTGAGTGCGGTTTACCTGATTGCTGAATGAGTGACAGGTCTGTTGTGTTGATGAGTATCTGTGGCGAGGGTTCAGCCCCGATACTGCCCCGGCGTCGCCGCCAGATGCTGTTTAAACGCCCGTTGAAAGTGCGCCTGGTCGGCAAATCCCGCTTCCAGTGCGACGTCGGCGATCAGCTTGCCGTGGCGCAGTTGGTCCCGGGCGAACTGGATGCGTCGGTTGACCAGGAAGGCGTGGGGTGTCATGCCGTAATACTGTTTGAACGCGCGGATCAGGTAGGACGGTGACAGCTGTGCCGCTTCGCAGATGTCTTCGAGCTTGAGCATCTGCGTGCAGTGATCGCGGATGAATTCGGCGGCGCGTTCGAGTTTGAAGTTCGGCTCGCGCAGCGGTTGATCGGTCGGGTTGAGGCGCAGTTGCACGTCGCTGAAAAACTCCACGGCCGTGCTCTGCTTGCGCAGCACGTCCTGCTGCGGATCGACCAACACCTCATACAAAGCCTTCAGCCCGTCGAACAGACTGGTGTCGGACGTGTGGGTGATCGCAAATCGGCGAAACGCCAGGTCGTGGCTGAACCCGAGCTGGTGCTGCAGGTCGGTGAGCCATGCGGTATCGACGTACAGCATCAGGTACGACCAGGGCTGGTCGTCGATTGGATTACAGGCATGGACATCGCCGGGGTTCATCAGTACCACGGTGCCGGTGCTGACCTCGAACCGCGATTGCTCGTGGACGTAAGTACTGCGCCCGGCGGTGATTGCGCCGATGGAGAAGTGTTCGTGGGCATGCCGGGTGTAACAGACCTCGCGCCCGTCGGCGATGGCGCGCGCTTCGATGAAGGGCAGGGTGTCATCGCGCCAGAAGCGCGGGGCCTTGTCGGTGGCCTTGGGCGTGGAGAGCTTCATGGTCAATCCTTGGCAGTTCAGCGTCGGAGTGTATTAGCTCTCGCCGTCAAAGGCTCGTTGCAGCTCGGCAATATCGAGTTTTTTCATGTGCATCATCGCCAGCATGGCACGCTGGGATTTTGCCGTGTCGGGGTCTTTGATCATCTCCATCATCGCCACCGGCACGATTTGCCAGGACACGCCGAACTTGTCCTTGAGCCAGCCGCATTGCTGCGCCTCGACCGGCCCGCCCGCAGACAGGCGTCCCCAGAAGTGGTCGACTTCTTCCTGGGTCTGGCAATTGACTTGGAACGAGATCGCTTCGTTGAACGTGAAGTTCGGGCCTCCGTTAAGGCCGGTAAACGTCTGTCCGTCGAGTTCGAAGCTGACGGTCATGACCGACCCGACTTCCCGGCCGTGGAATTCCTGGCCGGCCTTGCCGTAATGGGTGATGGCGGTGATTTTTGCGTGATCGAAGATCGCACAGTAGAACTTGGCGGCCTCTTCGGCCTGGCCGTCGAACCACAGGCAGGGGGTGATTTTTTGTACGTGTAGCATGGCGGGTCTCCCTGGCAGGTTTTTGCAGGCTGGACTATCAGCGTAGCCAGCCTGATGTCGGCCGGGCGTGCCGTAGATCGACAAGTGCTTGCTGCTGTTTTGTCGGATGTAGTCTGTATGACTCCTGATCGAGTCATACAGACTATTTCTTGTGGTAGTCGAAAAGACTCAAGGCCTCGCAGGTGGCTGATTTATAAGGGTCAAATATCTGGCACGGGACTTGATACGACACACGTACCACTGAACGCCTTCAGGAGTACGGAAAATGTTCGACTTCTTCAGCCATCCTCAGAATGTTCTGCATCTTTCCAGCCGCGTGCTCGGCACCGGCCTGGCCATGCTGCTTGCCGGGATTTATGGCGCTTATCTCTATGCCGGTCATTTGCCGATCGTCGCGCTGGTAGCGATGCATGCCATGACCATCGTCGGACCCACCCTGTTGAAAGTCGGCTACGTCATGCGCTTGCTGGCTCAGCATCGGTTGAGCATACCGATGGCCGGGGTGCTGGCCTGATGCGCACATTCGGCGCTGCACCCGTCTTCAGTCTCGGTTTTCGCCCGTTCTTTCTCGCCGGCGCTGCATTTGCCGCGCTGGCGGTGGCCATCTGGGCGCTGTGGCTGTACGGCCGATGGCCCGGCGTTGAACCGGTGGGCGGCATGCTTGCCTGGCATCGACACGAGATGCCGTTCGGGTTTGCCGTGGCGATCATTGCCGGCTTTTTGCTGACAGCGGTGCCGAACTGGACAGGTCGGCGGGGGCTCAATGGCTGGCCGCTGATCGGGCTGGTGCTGGTCTGGCTGCTGGCGCGGCTGGCGTGGCTGATGCCGATTCCTCCTGCGTTGTTGCTGGTGCTTCAACTGCCTTTTCTGCCGCTGCTGGCGTGGGTGCTGGGGCGGGATCTGCTGGCGGCAGGCAAACGCGATAATTACCCGATTTTGCTGATGATCACCTTGTTGGCCGGGTGCCAGGTGATGACGCTGTGGGGGCTCGCGACCCATGACGATGGCCTGCAACGGCGCGGTGTGTTGGCGGCGCTGTGGCTGGTGGCGGCGTTGATGAGTGTGATCGGTGGGCGCGTGATTCCGTTTTTCATTCAGCGCGGATTGAGTCGTCCGCCAGCGCCTGCGGCCAGTCCGTTGCCGACCAGGGTGCTGCTGGTCAGTGGGTTGCTGGTCGCCGTGAGCTTTGCCTTCGGCTTGAATGACGCGCGAAGGCCCTGGTTGTCGTTGTTGTTTGTGCTGATCGGGGCGTTGCATCTGCTGCGGCTGTGGCGCTGGCATGACCGTGGAATGTGGCGGGTGCCTCTGCTGTGGTCGCTGTACCTGTCCTATGGGTGGCTGTTTGTGGCGGTCGTGGCGATGGCGTTGTGGCACGCCGGCCTGATGCCGCAACAGAGCCTGGCCACCCATGCACTGGCGGTTGGCGCCATCGGCGGGCTGATTCTGGCGATGATTGCCCGGGTCAGCCTCGGCCATACCGGGCGGTCGTTGTTGCCTTCCAAAGCGATAGTGGCGGGTTTTTTCCTGATGCTGCTGGCCGGTTTGTCGCGGGTACTGCTGGTGCCGTTTTCCGGGTTGGGGCTGGGACTGGCGGCGTTGCTGTGGTGTTTGGCATTCGGGCTGTTCCTGCTGCGTTATACCGGGGTGTTGCTCAAACCTCGGGTCTAGCGCCGATGTCGCTAAAACTGTGGGGGCGAGCCGGCTCGCTCCCGCACCAGTCCTTGAACTCACTGGGATCAGTCGATTGAGACGGTTTAATTGACCGACTGTCGATAGGGTTCGGCCTGCGGGCCAAATTGCGCTTAGCTGTAAGGGATAACCCAAGGCGCGCGAAAATTCGCTTTACTCCTGCAACCCATCACCTTTCCCAAGACGCGCGCTCTTCAGAACACCTTGAGTCTGAGGACCTTCGCAATGCTGACCCTGAACATCAATGGCAAGGACCAGGAACTGGATGTCCCCGCGGACATGCCGCTGCTCTGGGTCCTGCGCGACGTTGCGCACCTGACCGGGACCAAATTCGGTTGTGGCATGGCCCAGTGCGGCGCCTGCACGGTGCACATCGACGGCGCGCCGCTGCGCTCGTGTATCACGCCCGCGACGGCCGTCGCCCACGGGCAGAAAATCCTCACCATCGAAGGCCTGTCCACCGACGGTTCGCACCCGGTGCAACAAGCCTGGGCCGAACTCGATGTGGTGCAGTGCGGTTACTGTCAGTCCGGGCAGATCATGTCGGCGGCGGCGCTGCTGGCGAAGATCCCGCAACCGACCGACAGCGATATCGATCAAGCGCTGTCCGGCAACATCTGTCGCTGCGGCACCTATCCACGCATCCGCGCCGCGGTGAAACGCGCCGCCGAGTTGAGTTGAGGTGGCCATGGACAGCATCACTGCGTTATCGCGTCGGGGTTTCCTCAAGGGCGCCACGGCGCTGGGCAGCGGCCTGGTGGTGGCGTTTGTCATCCCTGGTGCCCATCGGTTTGCCCAGGGGGCGGACAACCAGGGCAATGTGTTCACGCCGAATGCGTTCCTGCGCATCGGCAATGACAACAGCGTCACTGTGTTGCTCGGCCATTCGGAAATGGGCCAGGGTATCTGGACCGGCCTGACCATGCTGATTGCCGAAGAGCTGGATGCCGACTGGTCGAAAATCCGCGTCGAACATTCCCCGGCCTCGGCCAAGGATTATGGGCTGGCCGGGTTTGGCGGGATGCAAATCACCGGCGGCTCGACTTCGACCTGGATGGAGTTCGACCGCTATCGCCAGGCCGGTGCGGCGGCACGCTTGATGTTGATCGAGGCCGCGGCCAAGCGTTTCAACGTGGCGCCGTCGCAGATCCATACGGAATCGGGGGTGGTCATTGCCGGCGACCAGCGCGCCAGCTACGGCGAACTGGCCGACGATGCTGGCAAGCTGCCGGTGCCGGATCCGGCATCGATCAAGCTCAAGGACGCCAAGGACTGGAAATTCATCGGCAAACCCACCAAACGCCTGGACACCCCGGAAAAAATCACCGGGCGCGCGAAGTTCGGCATGGACGTGCAATTTGATGGCTTGATGACCGCGATGGTCGCCCGGTCGCCGGTATTTGGCGGCAGCGTCAAATCCTTCGAAGGCGCCGGCGCGCTGGCGATCCCGGGGGTGCACAAAGTGCTGCAGGTGCCGACCGGTGTGGCGGTGATTGCCGATCATTATTGGGCGGCCAAGTTGGGGCGTGACGCGCTGACGGTGGAGTGGGACTTGGGGCCGAATACAGGCCTCGACAGTCAAAAACTGCTGGAGGCTTTCCGGAAACTCGCTGCCACGCCGGGCCTTCCGGCCAGTCAGGCCGGCGACACCCAGGCGGCGCTGGCCAAGGCGAGCAAGACCCTCGATGTCGAGTACAGCGTGCCGTACCTCGCGCATGCGCCCATGGAACCACTCAACTGCACGGTGAAAATCACCCAGGACAAGTGCGAGATCTGGACCGGCACCCAGTTCCAGACCCTCGATCAGATGATCGCCGGGAAAATCACCGGGCTCAAACCGGAACAGGTGCAAATCCATACCGAGTTCCTGGGCGGCGGTTTTGGCCGGCGCGCCAACCCGACGTCGGACTTTGTCGCTGAAGCGGTGCAGGTTGCCAAGGCAGCGGGCGGGCCGGTGAAAACCGTGTGGGCGCGGGAGGATGACATTCGTGGCGGCTATTACCGCTCGGCGTTCCTGCATCAGGCGCGGATTGGCCTGGGTGCCGACGGGCTGCCGCTGGCGTGGAAGCATGTGATGGTCGGGCAGTCGATCATGGCCGGCACCTCCCTCGAAGCGGCGATGGTCAAGGATGGTATCGACAAGACTTCGGTCGAAGGCGTTGTGGACAGTCCCTACCTCGAAGGGCTGGCCAATCATCAGGTCGAGCTGCATTCACCGCAAACCGGCATCAAGGTGCTGTGGTTGCGTTCGGTGGGGCACAGCCATACGGCGTTTGTCATGGAATCGTTGATCGACGAGCTGGCGACGGCGGCGGGCAGGGACCCGGTGGAGTACCGTCGAACCTTGCTCAAGGACCATCCGCGACACCTCGGCGTGTTGAACCTGGCGGTGGAGAAAGCCAACTGGGAGGCGCCACTGCCCCAGGGGCATGCCTTGGGCGTGGCGGTGCACGAGTCTTTCGGCAGTTACGTGGCGCAGGTTGCCGAAGTGTCCCAGGACAACCTGGCGATCCGCGTGCATCGGGTGGTGTGCGCGGTGGACTGCGGGATTGCGGTCAACCCGCAGAGCATCGCGGCGCAGATGGAGTCGTGCATCACCTTTGGTCTCGGCTTCACCTTGCACAGCAAGCTGACCTTCAAGGACGGGCAAGTGGTGCAGTCCAATTACCACGACTATCAAGTGCTGCGGCTCAACGAGATGCCGGTGGTGGAGGTGCATATCGTGCCCAGCAGCGATAAACCCGGCGGTATCGGCGAGGCGGGCGTGCCGCCCATGGCGCCGGCCGTGGCCAACGCGGTGTTTGCCTTGACCGGCCAGCGCCTGCGCGAATTGCCACTGCAGTTGTCGGGGGTGTGAGATGAAACGACATCACTGGTTGTTGGGCTCGGTCCTGCTGGTTTGCCTGTTTATCTATGCAACCGAGTTGTTCGCCGATGACCGCGAAGCGTTGAAGGCCTTCGAAACCGTGCAGAAGGTTTTCCAGAGCCCGCGTTGCCAAAACTGCCACATTCCCGGCGATTCACCGTTGCAGTTCGATTCGGGAAAGCCCCATGGGATGAATGTGGTGCGTGGCCTGGATGGCAAGGGTGCCGCGGGACTGCCCTGCGCGACCTGCCACGCCGAGGCCAATCCACCGCCCGGTTACGACCCCAAGGCACCGCCGGGGGCGCCCCATTGGAGCCTGCCACCGGCCGCGCACAAAATGGCCTGGATTGGCCTGCCGCCCGACAAGTTGTGCGCCATGATCAAGGACCGTTCCAGCAACGGCGATCGTGATTTCGCGGCGCTGATCAAGCATGTCAGCGAGGACAAACTGGTGCTGTGGGGCTGGAATCCCGGAGGCAATCGCGAGCCGGTGCCGGTGCCCCACGCTATTTTCGTCGAGCAATTCAAGGCTTGGGCGGACGCGGGAGGGCCCTGTCCGCAGGGGAGCTGACCAACGGTGCGTCAGCCGGGAGTCAAACCGGTTCTGGGCGACTCTAAAGTACAGAGTCGCCACAGGAGCAACTTATGCTGATCCCAGGCAAGACTTACCCGTCAAGTGTTTGCGCAGACCCCTTGCGCACGCCATTGCAGGAACGCGAACTGCTGCGCGACCTGGCCCGCCAGGCTGAGCAGGAACTGATCGGCGTGCAAATGGCGAGCATGGATGAGTTGACACTGCTGTCCAATCGGCACGGTTTCATCGCATTGGCCCAACTGGGCCTGAACGTCTGCCAGCAACTGGACCGGCCGGCGACCCTGCTGTTTTTTAACCTCGACGACTTCAAGCGCATCAACTACCTGTTCGGTCGCGCCGAGGGCGACGATGCCCTGAAAACCTTTGCCGATGTACTGCGCATAGGCTTCAGGGAAAGCGACGTGATCGGTCGACTGGACGGTGCCACCTTCGTCGCTTTGCTGACGGGGTCCAGCGCGGTGGACATCAAGGCGATCAAGGCGCGACTCGAAGAAATGCTCGATGAGCGCAATGCCACGGTGCATCGCGGTTATGACATTCGCTTCAGCATCGGGCAGATCGACTACGACACTGTGCTGCATGGCTCGATTGAAGAGCTTTTGGTTGAGGCGCAAACGGTGTTGGGCCGCTAGACGTGTGTTGGCAGGACTGGCCCCTTCGCGGGCAAGTCCGCTCCCACAGGGTGTGGTTGTACACCGTTCGTGTGAACGATAGACATCACTGTGGGAGCGGGCTTGCCCGCGAAGGCGTCCTCGCTGTCACTGCTTATTTGGCAAACAACTGCCCGATATCCTTGAATGCCTTGAATTCCAGCGCATTGCCGCAGGGATCAAACAGAAACATCGTCGCCTGCTCACCCACCAGCCCCTGGAAACGAATCCCCGGTTCGATCACGAAGCGCGTCCCCAGCGCCTTCAGCCGTTCGGCCAGCGCCTCCCACTCCGCCATTCCCAGAACCACGCCAAAATGCGGCACCGGCACGTCATGGCCGTCCACAGCGTTGGTGTGGGCGGCTTCCTGGGTCGCGTTTTTCGGTGCCAGGTGGATCACCAGTTGGTGGCCGAAAAAGTTGAAATCGACCCAATGTTCGCTGGAGCGACCTTCTTCCAGACCGAACACGCTGCCGTAAAAGTGTCGCGCGGCCGGCAGGTCATAGACGGGAATGGCGAGGTGAAATGGGGAGAGCTGCATCGGGTGGGCCTCAATCTGCTGAATTCAGGCTGAGTGTAGTCCTGTGCTTTTCGATTAAAAGACGATAGTTTTTGCGCCGAGCTCAAATTATTTCGATTAATCGGGGGCCCTATGCTGCGGGAACTGAAAACCTTTATCGCGGTGACGCGTTACGGCACGTTTGCGGCGGCGGGCATGCACATCGGCCTGACACAGTCGGCCGTCAGTGCGCAGATGCGCAACCTGGAACAGGCCCTCGGGATTCGCTTGTTCGATCGCACCGGACGTCAGGCATTGCTCAATGCGGCGGGGCAGCGCGCGTTGCCCATGGCCCGCGAGATCCTGGACACCTTCAGCCGCATGGCAGTCAGCGACGATGTCAGCGAATACCGTGGCGAGCTGAAAATCGGTGCGGTGGCCACGGCCCAGACCGGATTGCTGCCCCAGGCCTTGCTGCGTTTGCGTCAGCAGGCGCCATTGCTGGAGGCAAAACTGGTGCCGGGGGTGTCGCTCAATCTGTTGAGCCAGGTGGACACCGGCGAAGTCGATCTGGCGATCCTGATCAAGCCACCATTCGACCTGCCCAAGGAACTGTCGGCGCAAGTGATTCGCCGCGAGCCGTTTGTATTGATCGTCCCGGCGGAGCTCGAAGGCGACGAGCCGCTGCAACTGCTCGCCGATCACCCCCATGTACGCTACGACCGCAACTCGTTTGGTGGACGCCTGGTGACCCGGTTTCTGCGTGAACAGCAGGTTGATGTGCAGGTGGCGCTGGAGCTGGATGAACTGGAAGCCATCGTCAAGATGGTCGAATGCGGGTTGGGGGTTTCGTTGCTGCCCGAAGCCGGTTTGTGGCTCGAGCATGGGGCGAAGGTCAGGGTGATTCGCCTGGGCGAGTTGACGTTTTATCTGGAGATTGTGTTGTTGCAGCGTTACAGCCAGCGACAGCAGCCGATTCAGCAGCTGTTTGCCAATTGCCTGACACAACATTGACCCCGTAGGAGCGAGCCTGCTCGCGATGGTCGTTAACGATGATGCGTTTTGTCAGGATGAAACACGGTGCTTTGAAGTCCATCGCGAGCAGGCTCGCTCCTACAGGGGAATGCGTGCGATCGAGGATTCACAGGCACAAAAAAACCCGCCTGAAGCGGCGGGTTTTTTATCGGCTAACCGAAGATCACTCTTCGAGGTTGCCCATGGCGGTGGTGTTGAAGCCACCGTCTACGTACATGATTTCACCGCTGATGCCGGACGCCAGGTCCGAGCACAGGAAGGCGCCGGCGTTGCCGACTTCTTCGATGGTGACGTTGCGACGCAGCGGGGTTTGCGCTTCGTTGGCGGCCAGCATCTTGCGGAAGTTCTTGATGCCGGAAGCGGCGAGGGTACGGATCGGGCCAGCCGATACGCAGTTGACGCGGGTGCCGTCCGGGCCCAGGGAGCCGGCCAGGTAACGCACGCCGGCTTCCAGGGAAGCCTTGGCCATGCCCATCACGTTGTAGTTCGGCATGGTGCGCTCGGCGCCCAGGTACGACAGGGTCAGCAGGCTGCCGTTGCGGCCTTTCATCATTTCGCGACCGGCCTTGGCCAGGGCCACGAAGCTGTAGGCGCTGATGTCGTGAGCGATGCGGAAACCTTCACGGGTGGTGGCTTCGGTGAAGTCGCCGTCCAGTTGGTCGCCCGGGGCGAAGCCGACGGAGTGCACGATGCAGTCCAGGCCGTCCCACTTCTTGCTCAGCTCTTCGAAGACCTTGGCGATTTCCGCATCGCTGGCCACGTCGCACGGGAAGCACAGCTCAGGGCTCGAACCCCAGCCTTGCGCGAACTCTTCGACACGACCTTTCAGTTTGTCGTTCTGATAAGTGAAGGCAAGCTCAGCGCCCTCGCGATGCATGGCGGCAGCGATGCCGGATGCGATGGACAGCTTGCTGGCGACACCGACGATCAGTACGCGCTTACCGGCGAGAAAACCCATGTGTTGCTCCTCTCTTTCAGGTTATTGCGCAGTGGCTGGAGCCAGGAAAGCGGCTTCGAGCAACTGCTGTGTATACGGATGTTGGGGGGCGGCAAAAATGCTTTGCGCGTCTCCCTGTTCGACCACTTGGCCATGCTTGACCACCATCAGCTGGTGGCTCAGCGCTTTGACGACAGCCAGGTCATGGCTGATAAACAGATACGTCAGGTTGTACTTGCTTTGCAGTGAACGCAAAAGCTCCACCACTTGGCGTTGCACGGTGCGGTCGAGGGCCGAAGTCGGCTCGTCCAGCAGAATCAACGCCGGTTTTAGCACTAATGCCCGGGCAATGGCGATTCTCTGCCGTTGCCCACCGGAAAATTCGTGGGGGTAGCGGTGCCGGGTTTCCGGGTCCAGACCTACCTCCTTGAGTGCCGCAATGATCGCTTGTTCCTGTTCCGCCTCGGTGCCCATCTTGTGGATCCGCAGGCCTTCGCCGACGATCTGGCTCACGCACATCCGCGGGCTCAGGCTGCCGAAGGGGTCCTGGAACACCACCTGCATTTCCCTGCGCAACGGCCGCACCTGTTGTTGCGTCAGGCAGTCTAGCTGCTTGCCTTCAAAACGGATGGTGCCTTTGCTGCCGATCAACCGCAGGATCGCCAGACCCAACGTCGACTTGCCGGAACCGCTCTCTCCCACGATCCCCAGGGTCTGACCCTGAGGCAGGCTGAAATTGATGCCGTCCACTGCCTTGACGTAATCCACCGTCTTTTTCAGCAAGCCTTTCTTGATCGGGAACCAGACTTTCAAGTCCTTGACCGTCAGCAATGGCGGGCCAACCACATTGGTCGCCGGCGTACCGCTGGGCTCCGCTGCCAGCAGGATCCGGGTGTACGGATGCTGCGGCGCGCGGAACAATTCTTCGCACGATGCCTGTTCGACGATGCAACCGCGCTGCATGACACATACGCGATGCGCAATTCTTTTGACCAGGTTCAAATCGTGGCTGATCAGCAGCAATGCCATGCCCAGGCGGGCCTGTAGTTCCTTGAGCAATTCGAGGATTTTCAGCTGAACGGTCACGTCCAGCGCGGTGGTCGGCTCGTCGGCAATCAGCAGTTCCGGCTCGTTGGCCAGGGCCATGGCGATCATCACTCGCTGGCGCTGACCGCCGGACAACTCATGGGGCAAGGCCTTGAGGCGCTTGTGCGGCTCGGGGATGCCGACCATTTCCAGCAACTCCAGGGTGCGCCTGGTCGCGACTTTTCCGACCAGCCCCTTGTGGATGCCCAATACCTCGTTGATCTGCTTCTCGATCGAGTGCAGCGGGTTGAGCGAGGTCATCGGCTCCTGAAAGATCATTGCGATCCGGTTGCCGCGGATGTGGCGGATGGTTTTCTCTTTCAGGCTCAGCAGATCTTGCCCGGAATAGGCGATGGTGCCCGACGGATGCCGGGCGAGCGGGTAGGGCAGAAGGCGCAGGATCGAGTGGGCGGTCACCGATTTGCCGGAGCCGCTTTCGCCCACCAGGGCCAGGGTTTCACCGCGCTTGATGTCGAAACTGACCCCTTCGACCACACGCTGGCAGTGGTCGCCGACGACAAACTCGACGGCGAGGTCGCGCACTTCGATCAGATTGTCCTGATTCATTTCACTTCCTCGGGTCGAAGGCGTCGCGAGCGGACTCGCCGATAAACACCAGCAAACTCAACATCAACGCCAACACCGCAAACGCGCTCATGCCGAGCCACGGTGCTTGCAGGTTGGATTTGCCCTGGGCCACCAGTTCACCCAGGGAAGGACTGCCCGCCGGCAGGCCGAAGCCGAGGAAATCCAGGGCGGTGAGGGTGCCGATGGCGCCGGTCAGGATGAACGGCATGAAGGTCATGGTCGAGACCATGGCGTTGGGCAGGATGTGGCGGAACATGATCGCCCCATTCTGCATGCCCAGCGCCCGGGCCGCGCGTACGTATTCCAGGTTGCGCCCCCGCAGGAATTCGGCGCGCACCACGTCGACCAGGCTCATCCAGGAAAACAACAGCATGATGCCCAGCAGCCACCAGAAATTGGGCTGGACAAAACTGGCCAGGATGATCAGCAGATAGAGCACCGGCAACCCGGACCAGATTTCGAGGAATCGCTGCCCGGCCAGATCGATCCAGCCACCGTAGAAACCCTGCAGGGCACCGGCGATGACGCCAATGATCGAGCTGAACAGGGTCAGTGTCAGGGCGAACAACACCGAAATGCGGAAGCCGTAGATCACCCGGGCCAATACGTCACGGCCCTGGTCATCGGTGCCGAGGAGGTTATCGCTCGAGGGCGGCGCCGGTGCCGGGACTTTCAGGTCGTAGTTGATGCTCTGGTAGCTGTAGGGAATCGGCGCCCACAGCACCCAGGCGTCCTTGGCCTTGAGCAGTTCGCGGATGTACGGGCTCTTGTAGTTGGCTTCCAGCGGGAATTCGCCGCCGAAGGTGGTTTCCGGGTAACGCTTGAGCGCCGGGAAGTACCAGTTGTTGTCGTAATGCACCACCAGGGGTTTGTCGTTGGCAATCAGTTCGGCGCCGAGGCTGGCGCCGAACAGGATCAGAAACAGCCACAGCGACCACCAGCCACGCTTGTTGGCCTTGAACAGTTCGAAGCGACGGCGATTGAGAGGGGACAGGTTCATCTCAATGCTCCCGGCTTTCGAAGTCGATGCGCGGATCGACAAAGGTGTAGGTGAGGTCGCCGATCAGTTTCACCACCAGCCCCAGCAGGGTGAAGATGAACAGGGTGCCGAAAACCACCGGGTAATCGCGGTTGATCGCCGCTTCGAAACTCATCAGGCCGAGGCCGTCGAGGGAGAAGATCACTTCGACCAGCAGCGAACCGGTGAAGAAAATACCGATGAACGCCGACGGGAACCCGGCGATCACCAGCAGCATGGCGTTGCGGAACACATGGCCGTAGAGCACGCGATGGTTGGTCAGGCCCTTGGCCTTGGCGGTGACCACGTATTGCTTGTTGATTTCGTCGAGGAAGCTGTTTTTGGTCAGCAGGGTCATGGTCGCGAAGTTGCCGATCACCAGCGCGGTCACCGGCAGCGCCAGGTGCCAGAAATAATCGAGCACCTTGCCGCCCATGCTCAGTTCATCGAAGTTGTTCGACGTCAACCCGCGTAACGGGAACCAGTCCAGATAACTGCCGCCGGCAAACACCACGATCAGCAGGATGGCGAACAGGAACGCCGGGATGGCGTAGCCGACGATGATCGCCGAACTGGTCCAGACGTCGAAGTGACTGCCGTGCCGCGTGGCCTTGGCGATCCCCAGCGGGATCGACACCAGGTACATGATCAGCGTGCTCCACAGCCCAAGGGAGATCGACACGGGCATCTTTTCCTTGATCAGGTCGATGACCTTGGCGTCGCGAAAGAAACTGTCGCCGAAATCCAGGGACGCATAGTTCTTCACCATGATCCACAGGCGTTCCGGCGCCGACTTGTCGAAGCCGTACATGTGCTCGATTTCCTTGACCAGCGCCGGGTCCAGGCCTTGGGCGCCGCGATAGGCCGAGCCGGCTACCGAGACTTCGGCACCGCCACCGGCGATGCGGCTGGTGGCGCCTTCGAAACCTTCGAGTTTGGCGATCATCTGCTCCACCGGCCCGCCGGGGGCGGCCTGGATGATCACGAAGTTGATCAGCAAAATGCCGAACAAGGTCGGAATGATCAGCAGCAGTCGCCGAAAAATATACGCCAGCATCTGATTACTCCGTGCCCGCAGGGTCGGCTTGCAATTTGGTTTCGATCTCTATGGCCGGTTTGGCATCGGGCTTGACCCACCAAGTGGCGGTGCCGATGTCATATTTAGGCGAGATCTTGGGATGGCCGATGTGGTTCCAGTAGGCCACGCGCCAGGTTTTGATGTGCCAGTTGGGAACCACGTAATAGCCCCATTGCAGCACCCGGTCCAGTGCGCGTGCATGGGCCACCAGGCTTTTGCGCGAATCGGCGTTGATCAATTGTTCCACCAGTTGGTCCACCACCGGGTCCTTGAGGCCCATGGAGTTGCGGCTGCCCGGTTTGTCGGCGGCAGCGCTCATCCAGAACTCGCGCTGTTCGTTGCCCGGCGAGTTGGACTGCGGGAAGCTGCCGACGATCATGTCGAAGTCCCGCGAGCGCACGCGGTTGACGTACTGCGAGACGTCAACCCGGCGAATCACCAGGTCGATGCCCAGGTCGCTCAGGTTGCGCTTGAACGGCAACAGCACCCGCTCGAATTCGGTCTGGGCCAGCAGGAACTCGATCGTCACCGGTTTGCCGGTGGCGTCGACCATTTTGTCGTCGACGATGCGCCAGCCGGCCTCTTGCAGCAGTTGATAGGCCTTGCGCTGCTGGGCGCGGATCATGCCGCTGCCATCGGTGACCGGGTTCTGGAAGGCTTCGCTGAACACCTGTTCGGGAATCTTGCCGCGGAACGGTTCGAGGATTGCCAGTTGATCGGCGTCCGGCAGGCCGGTGGCGGCCATTTCCGAGTTTTCGAAGTAGCTGCGGGTTCGCGCGTAGGCGCCGTTGAACAATTGCTTGTTGGTCCATTCGAAATCCAGCAACAGTGTCAGGGCCTGACGCACGCGCACATCCTGGAACATCGGGCGACGCAGGTTGAACACGAAGCCTTGCATGCCGGTGGGGTTGCCGTTGGGGATTTGCTCCTTGATCAAGCGGCCCTCGGTGACCGCCGGGATGTTGTAGGCGTTGGCCCAGTTCTTGGCGGTCATCTCCAGCCAGTAATCGAACTGCCCGGCCTTGAGCGCCTCCAGCGCGACGGTGTTGTCGCGATAGTAATCGGTGGTCATCACGTCGAAGTTGTAGAAACCACGGTTGACCGGGAGATCCTTGCCCCAGTAATCCTTGACCCGCTCATAGCGCACCGAACGCCCGGCCTTCACTTCGCTGACCCGATAGGGGCCGCTGCCCAGGGGAATTTCCAGGTTGCCCTTGTTGAAATCGCGGGTGGCCCACCAATGCTTGGGCAGTACCGGCAACTGGCCGAGGATCAGCGGCAGTTCTCGGTTGTTGCTGTGCTTGAACTTGAACAGCACCGTGAGCGGGTCCTCGGCGACCACTTCGTCAACGTCGCTGTAATAGCCACGGTACATCGGGGCGCCATCCTTGATCAGGGTCTGGAAGCTGAACACCACATCTTCGGCGCGTATCGGATGACCATCGTGGAATCGCGCTTCCGGGCGCAGGTAGAAACGCACCCAGGTGTTGTCCGGGGCTTTTTCGATTTTGCCGGCGACCAGGCCGTATTCGGTGAACGGTTCATCCAGGCCCTGTTTGGCCAGGGTGTCGTAGATCAGCGTGATGTCTTCGGCGGCCACCCCTTTGCTGATGAACGGGTTGAGGCTGTCGAAGCCGCCAAACCCGGCCTGGCGGAATTTTCCGCCCTTGGGGGCATCCGGGTTGACGTAATCGAAGTGTTTGAAATCGGCCGGGTATTTCGGCGGCTCGTTGTACAGGGTCAGGGCATGCTGCGGGGCGGCACAGGCCAGCCCGGCGAACAACAGGGCGCTGGCCTGCAGGAGCAGGGCGCTTACAGGCTTCATTGATCTTTCTCCGAAGATTTCAGCCACCACGCGCTCAGGCCCAGGGTGTAGGGCGGCGTGGTGACGAAAGCCAACCGGTTGCGGTAGGCCAGACGGTGATAATTGAGGTACCAGTTGGGAATGCTGTAGTGCTGCCAGAGCAGTACCCGATCCAGGGCCCTGCCGGCGGCCACTTGCTCATCGCGACTCTTTGCTGCGAGCAGTTGTTCGAGCAGGTGGTCGACCACCGGGTTGGCGATGCCGGCGTAATTCTTGCTGCCCTTGACCCCGACCTGGCTGGAATGAAAGTACTGCCATTGCTCCAGGCCCGGGCTTAGGGTCTGGTTGAGCGTCATCAGGATCATGTCGAAATCGAACTGGTCGAGGCGCTGTTTGTACTGCGCACGATCGACCGTGCGCAGCCGGGCGTCGACGCCGATGCTGGCGAGGTTCTCGACGTAAGGCTGGAGGATGCGCTCCAGGTTCGGATTGACCAGCAGGATCTCCAGGCGCAAGGGTTGCCCGGCGGCGTTTTGCAGGCGCTGGCCGTTGAGCTTCCAGCCGGCTTCGGCGAGCAGCCCCAGGGCTTTGCGCAGGGTTTCCCGGGGGATGCCGGCGCCTTGGGTCTGCGGCAGGCTGAAGGGCTCGGTAAAGAGCTTCGCGGGCAACTGCTCGCGCCAGGGTTTGAGCATCAGCCATTCATGTCCGACCGGCAGGCCGGTGGCGGAGAACTCGCTGTTGGGGTAGTAACTCATGGCGCGCATGTAGGCGCCGCTGAACAGCGTGCGGTTGGTCCACTCGAAGTCGAACATCAGCCCCAGCGCTTCACGAACCTTCACGTCGGAGAACGTCGGCCGGCGGCTGTTCATGAACAGACCCTGGCTCTGGGTCGGGATCTGGTGCGGGATCTGCGCCTTGATCACGTCACCGCGGCGTATCGCCGGGAAGTTGTAGCCGGTGTCCCAGTTCTTCGCCTGGTGCTCGATGTAAATGTCGAACTCGCCGGCCTTGAACGCTTCGAACGCGACATCGCTGTCCCGGTAGAACTCGACCTCCATGCGGTCGACATTGTATTTGCCGCGATTGACTGCCAGATCCTTGCCCCAGTAGTCCTTGACCCGCTCGAAAACGATCTGTCGTCCCGGCGTCACCGACGTGATGCGGTACGGTCCGCTGCCCAGTGGTGGTTCGAAGGTGGTGGCCTTGAAGTCCCGACCCTTCCAGTAGTGCTGCGGCAGTACCGGCAACTCGCCCAGTCGCAAGATCAGCAGCGGATTGCCGGCGCGTTTGAAGACGAACCGTATGCGCCGTGGATTGAGAATGTCGACCCTCAACACTTCCTGGAGGCTGGTGCGGTACAGCGGATGGCCTTCCTTGAGCAGCAAACGGTAGGAAAACGCGACGTCATGGGCGGTGATGGGGGTGCCGTCGTGGAAACGCGCCTCGGGGCGCAGGTTGAACACCACCCAGCTGCGGTCCTCGTTGTACTCCACCGACTGGGCAATCAGGCCGTAACTGGAGGCGGGTTCGTCGCCGGACGGTGCGTACTGACCTGTGCCGACCATCAGCGGCTCATTGAGTTCGTTGATGCCGTATTGCAGGAAATTCGGCGTGGTCACCGGGCTGGTGCCCTTGAAGGTGTAAGGATTGAGCGTATCGAAGGTGCCAAACGCCATCACCCGCAACGTACCGCCCTTGGGCGCTTGCGGGTTGACCCAGTCGAAGTGGGTAAATCTGGCCGGGTACTTGAGCGAGCCGAACTGCGCATAACCGTGGCTTTCGCTGATCGTCGCGCTTGCGGTGGAGCTCAAGGCCAGGCAGATCAGGAGCGAGAGGAGGGGATGCTTCAAATAGGGAATCCGATCCGGGCGGCTTGGGCTTTGTGGATCGTACAGTAACAGCTTGTATGGACAGGAAAAAGACAGGGGTTTAAAGCAGATCTGTTCCGTTGCAGGAGCCGGCTTGCTCGCGATGGTTCGGGAGATTACGCGTAAAACGGGAAGCGCGGCGGCGCTCTCTGGTTTTTCGCGAGCAGGCTTGCTCCTGCGGGGTAAAAAATTCGCGGGCAAAAAAAGCCCCTGAATTCAGGGGCTCGTTTTTAATGCGGATTGGCAACGGTCAGCATCTGACCTGGTTTCAACGCCTGGCCGACGCGCGGGTTCCAGCGCTTGAGGTGTTGCATTTCAACATTGAAGCGCTTGGCCACCATGTACAGCGAGTCGCCTTGCTGAACCTTGTATTGGGATTGTGGCTTCTTGGTCTCGCCCTTGGTCTTGGCATTGGCCGCGACCACGGTGTTGATGCGTCCGGAACCGCGTTTGCTGGTGTCCTGAAGAACCAGGGTCTGGCCCGGTTTGAGGTTCTTGCCACTCAGCTTGTTCCAGCGCTGCAGGTCCTTGGTGTCGACGTTGTTGGCCTTGGCGATGGAGCCCAGGTTATCGCCACGCTTGACCCGGTAGTTGCGTTTGGCACTCGCCACCTGGATGTCATCAGCGCCCTCGAAAACCGGTTTGCGCGATTTCTTGCTGATCAACTCTTCAGGACGCATGGTCTGCAGGCTGGTGGTCAGCAGCTGCGCCTTGGAGGTCGGCACCAACAGATGCTGGGGGCCGTCGAGGGTGGTGCGCTGCTTGAACGCCGGATTGAGCTGGAACAGTTCGTCTTCGTCGATGTTGGCGACTTCGGCGACCTTGGACAGGTCCATGCGCTGGTTGATTTCGACGACTTTGAAATAGGGTTCGTTGGCGATCGGGTTAAGGTTCACGCCGTAGGCCTCTGGCGCCAGCACCACTTGCGAGAGGGCCAGCAGTTTCGGCACATACGCCTGGGTCTCGGCAGGCAGCGGCAGGTTCCAGTAGTCGGTAGGCAGGCCGAGCCTTTCATTGCGCTCGATGGCCCGGCTGACCGTGCCTTCGCCTGCGTTGTACGCGGCAAGGGCCAGCAGCCAGTCACCGTTGAACATGTCGTGCAGGCGAGTCAGGTAATCCATCGCGGCGGTGGTCGAGGCGGTGATGTCGCGACGGCCATCATAAAAGCGGGTTTGACGCAGGTTGTAGTAACGCCCGGTGGAAGGGATGAATTGCCAAAGGCCCACCGCGTCGGACCGGGAGTAGGCCATCGGGTTGTAGGCGCTTTCGATCACCGGCAACAGCGCCAGCTCCAGCGGCATGTTGCGCTCTTCAAGACGTTCGATGATGTAGTGAATGTAGAGGCTGCCGCGTTCGCCGGCATTTTCGAGAAAAGACGGGTTGCTGGCGAACCACAGGCGTTGCTGCTCGATGCGCGGGTTGACGCCCAGGCCATCCTGCAACTGGAAGCCCTGGCGCATGCGCTCCCAGACGTCCTGCGGAATCTGCGGGCTCGGCTTTTCGCTGAGCCAGACGGGCTTCTGCTTGGCGCGCGCGGCAATATTCGGAGTGTGTGCCGCATCGGTTTGCGGCACATGGCTGGAACAGCCGGCCAAGGTCGCTGACACAGCCACCGCGATGGCTTGAGCCAGGCGGGTCAATGCGTCCGAATTGATGGCTTTGCGAATAGATGACGACATTGGCTGGAAGTAAGTTCCGGGCAAAAATGTCGGGGGATTCTAGAAAGCGCACCTCCAACGGTCAACCACTCATGGTTTTTGCACCATCGTACAGGCGGCTCAGAATGTGTCTTTCCAACTTCTTAGCGCAGCAAAAACCATATCGGGCGCAGAGTTATCGGTGCCGGTCCGTTCGTCCACTTTTTCTTTAACGGATGTTACGGCGGTACGCAAAAACGGGTTTGTACGTTTTTCCAGGGCCACCGTGGAAGGCAGTGTGATAACGCCGGCTTCCCGTTGGCGGGTAACGGTGGCGAGGCGTTCCAGCGTATCGGGATTGCCGGGCTCGACCGCCGCGGCGAAACGCAGGTTGCTCAGCGTATATTCGTGAGTGCAGTACACCAGCGTATTTTCGGGAAGGGCCGCGAGGCGCGACAGCGAGGTGTACATTTGCAGGGGCGTCCCCTCGAACAGGCGTCCGCAACCGGCCGCAAACAGGGTATCTCCGCAAAACAGCAGGCCGCGATGATAATAGGCAATGTGCCCCAGGGTATGGCCGGGCACGGCGATGACGTCGAAGTCATGGCCCAGTACATTGATGCGGTCGTTGTCCTTGAGGGCCACGTCCCGCGCCGGAATGTTTTCACTGGCCGGGCCGTAGACTGTGGCGTCCGTCGTTTTTTTCAGCTGTTCGACGCCGCCGACATGGTCATGATGGTGATGAGTGATCAGAATATCGCTCAACACCCATTGCGGATTGGCTGCAAGCCAGGCCTGCACGGGGGCGGCATCGCCGGGGTCGACCACCGCGCAGCGCCGGGTGTCGGGATCTTGTAACAACCAGATGTAGTTGTCGGTAAAGGCGGGCAGGGCAGTGATCTGTATCATCGTCGGATTCGCCAATTGGAAAGCAATGGCGCATCTTAGAGCTTCCTGGCGCGTTGGAGAATGCAATGACGGATAAAGCGTTCGCTCAGGCTGATCCTGACTGGCTGGCGTTGATCAGCGCGGCCCGTGACTGGCTGTCCGGTCCCATCGGGCAGTTTTTGCTGGATGAAGAACGGCGCATGCTCGAAGAAGAGCTGGGTCGCTTTTTCGGCGGTTATCTGGTGCATTACGGTCCATCCGCCCAGACACCACCGTCGGCACCACAGGTGCAGCGCAATGTCCGTCTGGGCGCGCCGTTGCCAGGGGTTGAGATTGTTTGCGAAGAGCAAGCGTGGCCGTTGAGCGAACATGCCGCCGACGTGGTGGTCATGCAGCATGGCCTGGACTTCTGCCTGTCGCCCCACGGACTGCTGCGCGAAGCGGCGAGCAGCGTGCGGCCTGGCGGGCACCTGTTGATCATCGGGATCAATCCCTGGAGCAGTTGGGGACTGCGTCATGTGTTCGCTCATGATGCGTTGCGCAAGGCCCGCTGCATTTCCCCGTCGCGGGTCGCCGACTGGCTGAATCTGCTGGGCTTCGCGCTGGAGAAACGCCGCTTCGGGTGCTATCGTCCGCCGCTCGCGTCACCCGCCTGGCAGACCCGTCTGGCCGGCTGGGAGCGCATGGCCGGTCGCTGGCAGTTGTCTGGCGGTGGCTTCTATTTATTGGTGGCGCGCAAGATAGTGGTCGGCCTGCGACCCTTGCGTCAGGAGCGCCGCGAACCGATGGGCAAGTTGATTCCATTGCCCATGGCCAAGGTCAACCGTCGTCATATCGAACCGTAATTCACCTTGTATTTCCTGGTCGGGGTTGCCCCTGGTCTCGGGCGTTGTCGATCAACGATCGGCGAGCCACCGCATTTTCTGGATAGATTGGCATGAGCGATAGCGTAGAACTCTTCACTGACGGCGCCTGTAAAGGCAACCCTGGCCCTGGCGGCTGGGGCGCATTACTGGTGTGCAAGGGTGTTGAAAAGGAACTCTGGGGCGGCGAAACCAACACCACCAACAACCGCATGGAGCTGATGGGCGCGATCCGTGGCCTCGAAGAGCTCAAGCGTCCTTGTGATGTGCTGCTGGTGACCGACTCGCAGTACGTGATGAAGGGCATCAACGAGTGGATGGCCAACTGGAAAAAACGCGGCTGGAAAACCGCGGCGAAAGAACCGGTCAAGAACGCTGATCTATGGAAAATGCTCGACGAGCAGGTCAACCGTCACAACGTCACCTGGAAATGGGTCCGCGGGCACATCGGCCACCATGGCAATGAGCGGGCCGACCAACTGGCCAACCGTGGCGTGGATGAAGTGCGCGGGTTCAAGCAGGCCTGATCCATCGAGTCTTCGCCAATTGCGAGCAGGCACGCTCCCGCAGGAAGTCTTGGGGGGAGAGAGCCTGCTCGCGATGCTTTTCCGGGTTCGCGAGCGTGTTACCATCGCCGTTTTTGCACGATTGACCGATTGAGAGCTGAGCATTAGATGGCCACCAGATCCGTTGTACTCGATACCGAAACCACCGGCATGCCGGTGACCGACGGCCACCGGATTATCGAAATCGGTTGTGTCGAGTTGATCGGTCGTCGCCTGACCGGTCGGCATTTCCACGTCTACCTGCAACCGGATCGCGAAAGTGATGAAGGCGCCATCGGCGTCCACGGCATCACCAACGAGTTTCTGGTGGGCAAGCCGCGTTTCGCCGAAGTGGCCGAAGAATTCTTCGAATTCATCAAGGGCGCGCAGCTGATCATCCATAACGCGGCGTTCGACGTTGGCTTCATCAACAACGAATTCGCCCTGATGGGCCAGCACGACCGTGCGGACATCACGCAGCACTGCTCGATCCTCGACACCCTGCTCATGGCTCGGGAGCGTCACCCGGGGCAGCGCAACAGCCTCGATGCCTTGTGCAAACGCTACGGCGTCGACAACTCCGGCCGTGAACTGCACGGCGCCTTGCTCGACTCCGAGATTCTCGCCGACGTTTACCTGACCATGACCGGCGGCCAGACCAGCCTGTCGCTGGCCGGCAATGCGTCCGATGGCAATGGCTCCGGCGAAGGCGCGGACAACTCCGCCACTGAAATCCGCCGTCTGCCCGCCGATCGCCAGCCGACACGTATCATTCGCGCCAGCGAAGACGATATGGCCCGGCACGTGGCACGCATGGAAGCCATTGCCAAGTCGGCAGGTGCGCCGGCGCTGTGGGTGCAGTTGGCCGAGGCTGAAGCTCAGGCCTAGGTCGTTTCTTTATGCCGGTGACCCGTTTTGGGGCGTCGCACTCGCTACATCCGTTGCAACCCTCTAACCTGAGGTTATTGGCAGGCTCTGGTCTGCCGCCTCAGGACATTGAGTCCCATGTATAAAGATTTGAAATTCCCGGTATTGATCGTCCACCGCGACATCAAGGCCGACACCGTTGCCGGTGACCGCGTGCGGGGCATTGCCCGGGAGCTGGAGCAGGAAGGCTTCAGCATTGTCTCGGCCGTGGACTACACCGAAGGACGTTTGGTGGCTTCGACTCATCACGGTCTCTCGTGCATGTTGATCGCCGCCGAAGACGCCAGCGCTCGTTCGCATTTGTTACAGAATATGGCCGAGTTGATCGGTTTGGCGCGGGTGCGCGCGCCGGACCTGCCGATCTTCGCCCTGGGCGAGCAAGTCACCCTGGAAAACGCCCCCGCCGACGCCATGGCCGAGCTCAATCAATTGCGCGGGATTCTTTATCTGTTCGAAGACACCGTGCCTTTTCTCGCCCGTCAGGTGGCGCGGGCTGCGCGCAAATACCTCGATGGCTTGCTGCCGCCCTTTTTCAAGGCGCTGGTGCAGCACACGGCAGACTCCAACTATTCCTGGCACACGCCTGGGCATGGTGGTGGCGTGGCCTACCACAAGAGTCCCGTGGGGCAGGCCTTTCACCAGTTTTTCGGGGAAAACACCCTACGTTCGGATTTGTCGGTGTCGGTGCCGGAGCTGGGGTCGCTGCTGGATCACACCGGGCCGCTGGCAGAAGCAGAAGCCCGGGCGGCGCGCAACTTCGGCGCCGATCACACTTTTTTCGTCATCAACGGGACATCGACCGCGAACAAGATCGTCTGGCACTCCATGGTCGCGCGCGATGACATGGTGCTGGTCGATCGCAACTGTCATAAGTCGGTCCTGCATTCGATCATCATGACGGGCGCGATCCCGCTGTACCTGTGCCCGGAGCGCAATGAGCTGGGGATCATCGGTCCGATTCCGTTGAGTGAATTCAGTCGCGAATCGATCCAGGCGAAGATCGATGCCAGTCCATTGACCAAGGGGCGGGCGCCCAAGGTCAAACTCGCGGTGGTCACCAATTCAACCTATGACGGCCTGTGCTACAACGCGGAGCTGATCAAGCAGCAGTTGGGCACCAGCGTCGAGGTGCTGCATTTCGATGAGGCCTGGTACGCCTATGCGGCGTTCCACGAGTTTTTCGCCGGGCGTTACGGCATGGGCACCTCACGCACTGAAAACGGCCCGTTGGTATTCACCACCCATTCCACCCACAAGCTGCTGGCAGCGTTCAGCCAGGCATCGATGATTCATGTGCAAGACGGTGGCGCGCGGCAGCTCGATCGCGATCGCTTCAACGAAGCGTTCATGATGCACATCTCGACGTCGCCGCAGTACGGCATCATCGCTTCGCTGGACGTCGCTTCGGCCATGATGGAAGGGCCTGCCGGACGTTCGCTGTTGCAGGAAATGTTCGACGAGGCCCTGAGTTTTCGCCGGGCGCTGGCCAATCTGCGCCAGCATATCGCCGCCGATGACTGGTGGTTTTCCATCTGGCAACCGCCTTCGGTGGAAGGCATCGAGCGCGTTGTCACGCAAGACTGGCTGCTGCAACCGGAGGACGACTGGCACGGCTTTGGCGGCGTGACCGACGATTACGTGTTGCTCGATCCGATCAAGGTCACCCTAGTGATGCCGGGTTTGACCGCAGGCGGCGCCCTCAGTGAGCGCGGGATTCCGGCGGCGGTGGTCAGCAAGTTCCTTTGGGAGCGCGGGCTGGTGGTGGAAAAGACCGGGCTCTATTCGTTCCTGGTGCTGTTCTCCATGGGCATCACCAAGGGCAAGTGGAGCACGCTGCTTACCGAGTTACTGGAATTCAAGCGCAGCTACGACGCCAACGTCAGTCTGGCCAACTGCCTGCCGTGCGTGGCGCAGGAGAATCTTGCGCGTTATCAGGGCATGGGCCTGCGTGACCTGTGCGATCAATTGCACGCCTGTTATCGCAGCAATGCCACGGCCAGGCATCTCAAGCGCATGTACACGGTATTGCCGGAAATCGCCATGAAGCCGGCTGACGCCTATGATCAGTTGGTGCGCGGCGAAGTTGAAGCGGTGTCGATCGATGCTCTGGAAGGGCGTATCGCTGCCGTGATGTTGGTGCCATACCCGCCGGGGATTCCGTTGATCATGCCCGGCGAGCGTTTTACCGAGTCGACCCGCTCGATCATCGACTACCTGAAGTTTGCTCGCACGTTCGACAGCAGCTTTCCCGGGTTCGTCGCCGATGTGCACGGCTTGCAACACGAAGACGAGGGCAATGGACGGCACTACACCGTCGATTGCATCAAGGAATGAGGACCTTTCCCAGTATGCAACCGGTCATAAACCCGATTTACCCAGGGCTGTCGGTGCGAGTCGCCGACGAAGCTTTTGCCGCCTATATCTGGGGCAGTGATTTCAGTTTTGAAGTCACCGCCTATGGCACCCCCGAAATAGGCCAGCCAGTGGAGCAATGGGCGATCACGCCGATCACGCCCTATCGCAAGTGCTATGGCATTGACCCCGAGGAGTTCAGCAGTTATCGCGACGCCGTCGACAGTGCGATTTTCATGGCGTATCTGGATGACGAGCCGGTCGGCCATATAGTGGTCAGCACTAACTGGAATGGCTTTGCCCATATCGACGAACTGGCGGTGCATGCGCCCGCCCGGCGCCATGGTGTGGCCAAGGCACTGCTGGATGTGGCGCAGTTCTGGAGTCGCAAGAAGAAGCTGCCAGGCATCATGCTGGAAACCCAGAACAACAATCTGGGGGCCTGTCGTCTTTATGAGCGCTGCGGTTATGTGATCGGCGGCATCGATCACCTGCGCTATCGGGGCATCGACCCCAATACCGCCGAGGTGGCGCTGTTCTGGTATCGATTGTTCGATAATCCGCTGGAAAATCCGATCAGTTCGCCAACATCGCCGCGGCTTGTTCCGTGATGATCGCCAACAGGGCCTGAACGGCGGTGGAAGGCTCGCCGTTTTTCAAGCTCAAGGCGTAGAGACTGACCGGCACCGCAGGCGCCAGCGGACAGACATCGAGCCCGGCCGATTTGGCGCCGAGGGCGGTGAAGGGGTCGACGATGGCCAGGCCTTCACCGGCCTCGACCATGCTGCGCATCATCTGGTGAGTCTGTACCCGCGTGTGGATCACCGGAGCCGGGCGCAGCGCATGCAGTTTGTTTTCCAGCGCCGGGCTGAGCGGGTCATGCCCTTCGAGGCCGACCATTGCCTGACCCGCCAGATCCTGCAGGGAAATGTACTTCTGCCTGGGTTGCAGCCAGCCGTGGGGGGCGAGCAGTTGCAGTTTGCCCTGGGCAATCACCTGGCATTCAATCTCGGCGCGATCGGGATCATGCAGGCTCAAGCCCAGATCGCTTTCGCGCAGCAGCAGGCTTCGGACGATGTCGCGGGTCGGTTGGCTGAGCAGGGTGCAGGGCGCGTCAGGCAGGTGTCGGCGCAAAGCCGCAATGCTTTGGGGCAGCAATTGCTGGGCCAGGGGAGGCGTACAAATGATACGTAAGGGCGGGGCCTGGTATTGCCTGAGGCTATTGGCCAGGCGTTGGACCGGTTCAAGCGCATCGTAGACGCGGGCCATTTCGACTTGAAGCTCCCGCGCCTCCCGCGTGGCTTGCAGGCGCCCGCGTACACTGGAGAACAGCATGAAGCCCAGTTGATCCTCGGCGTCGCGCAATATGCGCTCGACTTCGATCACCGGCAACTGCAGCCATTCGGCGGCGGTGCCCAGGTGACCGGTCTGCAGGAGCGCCTGGATCACTTCGATATGGCGTAAGCGCATGCGTGAAGTCCATGTTCAGCAGGGTGAGGAAGCCAGTGACTGAATCCTAACCCAAGTCTGCGCCTATGACTCCTGCTCATAACGTCGAGTTATGAAGCGGTGCTGGTTACCGGCTCGCGGGTAATGGTGACGCCCGACTGCACCAATAGAAATTCATTTTCATCCAGCTTGTTCACGCGATCGCCAATAGCCAGTTTGTACGTGGTGACAGGCGTCGCGCTTGCCAGGCCGTCTGCCGGCGGGGTGGATTCCTGGAACTCATGTACGGAATAAATGCGGCCTTCCGCGTCTCTTGCATGGAACTGACCGACGAGTACTGCTGCCATCTGCTTAGAACCTCTGGAGATAAATCACTCAATGTGCGGTGGTGTAGACCGTCACTGAACACGGTAAGTTTTCCTGCGTATAAAAAATAATCAGAACGCAGATATACCTGTGTTCACTGGTTGAATCGTCATCTGATCAACTATAACTTCAGGTTCCTCCCACCGATAAGCGAGAGTCTTCCATGAGCAATGTCTATACCGTCGCCGTAGTGGTCGGCAGCCTGCGAAAAGAATCGATCAACCGCAAGGTCGCCCTCGCACTGGCGGACCTGGCGCCGGCCAATCTCAAGCTGAACATTGTCGAAATCGGTGACCTGCCGCTCTACAACGAAGACATCGATGGTGCTACACCGCCGGCAGCCTACAGTAGTTTCCGACAACAAGTGAGTTCATCCGACGCAGTGCTGTTCGTCACGCCGGAATACAACCGTTCGGTGCCGGCACCGATGAAGAATGCAATCGATGTCGGTTCGCGTCCCTATGGCAAGAGTGCCTGGAGCGGCAAACCGGGGGCGGTGATCAGTGTTTCACCGGGTGCGATCGGCGGATTCGGTGCCAACCATCACTTGCGTCAGTCCATGGTGTTTCTCAACGTGCCGTTGATGCAGCAGCCGGAAGCCTACCTGGGCGGTGCCGGTTCGGCGTTCGACGAGGCGGGCAAACTGTCGGAGTCGGTCAAGCCGTTCCTGCAGAGCTTCATCAATGCCTATGGTCAGTGGGTGGAGCAGCACAAGAAAGTCTGAGGTCGTTCGTGTCCCGAGGGAGTTTGCCTGTGGCAGAGGGGGCAGGCTTCCCTTGACAGGCATGTTCCCTGTCACGCAGGCACAACAGTATTGAGTCTATCGTCGCCGTTGCCATGCACGGCGGCTCTACTTCAGAATCCCTGCCGGTCCGCCCCCTCGCTCAAGGCTGTTTCGCATGCTCGCCGCTTCATTGATTTTTCTCCTGACCATTACCCTGGTGATCTGGCAGCCCAAAGGCCTTGGTGTCGGCTGGAGCGCGGTGCTGGGTGCCGTGCTGGCGCTGATTTTCGGCGTGGTGCACCTGAGTGACATTCCGCTGGTGTGGCAGATCATCTGGAACGCCACTGGTACCTTTGTCGCGCTGATCATCATCAGCCTGTTGCTGGACGAAGCCGGGCTGTTTGCCTGGGCGGCGTTGCATGTAGCCCGTTGGGGACGGGGCAACGGGCGAAAGTTGTTTGCCTACATGGTGCTGCTCGGCGCACTGGTTTCGGCGCTGTTCGCCAATGACGGCGCGGCGCTGATACTGACGCCCATCGTGATTTCCATGTTGCTGGCGTTGCGCTTTTCGCCGACGGCAACCCTGGCGTTTGTCATGGGGGCCGGTTTCATTGCCGATACCGCGAGCCTGCCCCTGGTGGTGTCGAACCTGGTGAACATCGTTTCAGCGGACTTCTTCAAGATTGGTTTCAACCGCTATGCGGCGGTGATGATTCCGGTCAACCTGGTCAGCGTTGCCGCGACCCTGGCGGTGCTGATGTGGTTTTTCCGGCGCGACATTCCCCGGGATTACGACCCCGAGCAACTGGAGCACCCGGCGTCCGCCATTCACGACAAGGCAACGTTCTACGCCGGTTGGGCGGTGCTGGTGATTCTGTTGCTCGGTTGTTTTGCACTGGAACCGCTGGGCATTCCGATCAGTGCGATCTCGGCGGTGTGCGCGGCCTTGCTGCTGGCCATCGCTGCCCGTGGGCACAAGATCTCCACGCGCAAGGTCATGAAGGAAGCCCCATGGCATATCGTGATTTTTTCGCTGGGCATGTATTTGGTGGTCTATGGCCTGCGTAACGCCGGGCTGACCGGGTATCTGGCGGGCTGGCTGGACATTTTCGCCGGATACGGCGTCTGGGGCGCGGCGCTGGGCACGGGGGTGCTGACGGCGTTGTTGTCATCGATCATGAATAACCTGCCGACGGTGTTGATTGGCCTGCTGTCCATTGATGCGAGCCAGGCGACGGGGGTGGTGAAAGAAGCGATGATCTACGCCAACGTCATTGGCAGCGATCTGGGCCCGAAAATCACCCCGATTGGCAGTCTGGCGACACTTTTGTGGTTGCATGTGCTGGAGCGCAAGAACATCCGGATTGGCTGGGGGTATTACTTCAAGGTCGGGATCGTGTTGACCGTGCCGGTGTTGCTGGTGACCTTGGCGGCGCTGGCGGTGCGGTTGTCCGTTTAACGTCGCCGCAATCGCGAGCAGGCTCGCTCCCACAGGGCAATGCATTCAAGGTGGGAGCGAGCTTGCTCGCGATAGGGCCACTACATTTGTCATAAAATCCGGATCAACCCTGTCCCGGCACATCCGGCCAAAGATCCGCCACCAGAAACAATCGTTCGGCTTCCTCCCAGTCGCCGTGGGCATTTTCCACCAGTCGCACCAGCAACTGCGCCGGGGCCAGCGGCTCCAGATCGCTCAGCCACGCGTCCAACTGCTCGGCGCTCCACGTCTGCTCGGCCGGGTAGTGCGCTGGCGCCAGCCATGCATGGCGGGGCAGGGGTTGCCAGCGGCCAGGCGGACTCTGGGCCGCGAATTCGGCCCAGTCCTTTTGGTGCAGCCAGCGACCACGCAAATGCTGCGGATGCGCACCCCTGGGGGGTGTGGCTTTCCCCGGCCAGGGATAAAGCAAATAACCGCCCAGCCACAAATGAGCGCTGAACTCGCGGATATCCAGCGCCTCCAGCACTTCGCGGCTTTCCGGGCGCGCGGAAATCGGCAGCTGATGCTGGCACAGGTGCGCCAGTTTGCGGTCCAGCCGATCATGGCAGCCGGGGCCGAGCCATTGCGCGGCATCGTGGCCGTCGCCGTTTTGCGGCCCCAGGTACAGCTTGATTGCCAGCTCCAGGTGATGCACGCCGTCGCGATCACGCAGCAGCATGTCCAGCTCGCCGAGGGTGTGGCCTTCGCGACGAATCGGCATGTTGGCGGCAATCAACTCGATGCCGGGCGCGTGCTGCACGGCATATTGCCAGAGACGCTCGTAGTACAGGCCCAGGCGCCGGGTGCGGGCCTGGGCCAGCCAATGCAGCAAGTCATAACTGTCCCGGTCCAGTTGTCGCAGCCAGTGTTGCAGGCGTTCCGGCGCCTGTACCCAGTCACTGCCGGCCAGCGGATGGCGCTGCGGCCACGGGGTGTCGCTGAGCATCGGCGGCGCCAGGATGACCCACGCCAGGTCGCGCACTTCGGGGTGGCGCAACTGATGGGGTAACTGCAATAAATCTGGAAATAGGATCATCTTGCGAGCATAGCCCGAAACCGGAAGCTACCTTGAGGCTGAAAGGATTTTGTCTATCCGCGGCTTTCGCCCATAATCGTGCTTTTCGCCGTCGCTGCCCTTCCTTAGGAGCCCCATGGAGCAATTTCGCAATATCGGCATCATCGGTCGCCTGGGCAGTTCTCAGGTGCTGGATACCGTCCGCCGACTGAAACGCTTTCTGCTCGATCGTCACCTGCACGTGATTCTCGAAGACACCATCGCCGAAGTCCTGCCGGGCCATGGCCTGCAGACCTCGTCGCGCAAGATGCTCGGCGAAGTCTGTGACATGGTGATTGTGGTGGGTGGGGATGGCAGCCTGCTGGGCGCGGCCCGTGCGCTGGCCAGGCACAATATTCCGGTACTGGGCATCAACCGGGGCAGCCTGGGTTTCCTGACTGACATTCGCCCCGATGAGCTGGAAATCAAGGTCGCCGAAGTGCTCGACGGCCACTATCTGGTGGAAAACCGCTTTCTGTTACAAGCCGAAGTCCGGCGCCACGCCGAGGCCATCGGTCAGGGCGACGCGCTCAATGACGTGGTGCTGCACCCCGGCAAATCCACACGGATGATCGAATTCGAGCTGTACATCGATGGCCAGTTCGTCTGCAGCCAGAAGGCCGACGGCCTGATCGTCGCGACGCCGACGGGGTCGACGGCCTATGCGCTTTCCGCGGGTGGCCCGATCATGCACCCCAAGCTCGACGCTATTGTGATTGTGCCGATGTACCCCCATACCCTGTCAGGCAGGCCAATCGTGGTCGATGGCAACAGTGAGCTGAAAATCGTCGTGTCCAAGGATATGCAGATTTACCCGCAAGTCTCGTGCGACGGGCAGAACCACTTTACCTGTGCGCCCGGCGACACCATCACCGTCAGCAAGAAAGCCCAGAAGCTGCGGCTGATTCACCCGCTCGACCACAACTATTATGAAGTCTGCCGAACCAAACTCGGCTGGGGCAGCAAGTTGGGGGGTGGAGGCGACTGATGCTCGATCCCGCGCGTAGCTACGACCTGATCGGTGACGTGCATGGTTGCACTCTGACCCTGGAGCACTTGCTCGACCGACTGGGTTATCACAAACAAGCCGGCGTCTGGCGCCACGCTTCGCGCATGGCGGTGTTCGTCGGTGACATCATCGACCGCGGCCCGCGGATTCGCGAGGCGCTGCACATCGTCCACGACATGGTCGAGGCCGGCCAGGCGCTGTGCATCATGGGCAACCACGAGTTCAACGCGTTGGGCTGGTGCACGCCGGCACTCCCTGGCAGCGGCAAGCAGTTCGTGCGCGAACACACCCCGCGCCATGCCCGGTTGCTCCAGGAAACCCTGACCCAGTTCGAGCATCATCCGGCGGACTGGCATGACTTTCAGCAATGGTTCTATGAACTGCCGTTGTTCGTCGATGCCGGGCGTTTCCGGGTGGTGCATGCCTGTTGGGACGCGAGTTTGATCGAACCGTTGCGGGCGCTGTTCCCCAATGGTTGCGTCGATGAGCACTTCCTTCAGGCGTCGGCCATGCCGGGCAGCTTCGCCTGCACCGTGTTCGACCGATTGCTGCGCGGCACCGACATGCGTTTGCCCCATGGTCTGACCATGACCAGCGGCGATGGCCTGACACGCTCGTTCTTCCGTACCAAGTTCTGGGAAGACGATCCGCAAACCTACGGAGACATCGTGTTCCAGCCTGACGCCTTGCCCGACCCGGTGGCCCGCACGCCACTGACGTCAACCGAGAAAAACAACTTGCTGCGCTATGGCATCGACGAACCGTTGCTGTTCGTCGGTCATTACTGGCGCAGCGGCAAACCGGCACCGATTCGTCCGAACCTCGCGTGCCTGGATTACAGCGCCGTGCTCTACGGCAAACTCGTCGCCTATCGCCTGGACCAGGAAACTCGCCTCGATCCGCATAAGTTCGTCTGGGTCGACGTCGAGCGCCCGGAGGTACTGCAATGACGAATGTCGCTGTATTGCGACTGCCGCTGGCGGTGGATTTGAGCGGGTTCGTCAAGTTGCTGCAACGCATGCAGGTACCGCATCGGGTCAGTGAGGAGTCGGGCGAGCAGGTGTTGTGGGTGCCGGCGAACATCAGTGAAGACGTCCGGGTGTTGTACGAACGCTATCCGGCGGGTGACCCCGATGAGCAACTGGCCATCCCGGTGGCCCGAACGGTTCGCCGGCCGAGCTTCGCCTTGCAGCTTCGGCATGCAAAAGGCACGGCGCTGATACTGCTGCTCAGCCTGCTCGTCGGTGTCGTGACCTTGCTGGGCGATAACCTTGCCACCATGCGCTGGCTGACCTTCCTCGATTATCACGTCGTCGGTGAGTACATCCACTTCGTGCCATTGGCCGACAGCTTGGCGGCGGGGCAGTGGTGGCGCCTGGTGACGCCGATGCTGATCCATTTCGGCATCCTGCACCTGGCCATGAATGGCATGTGGTACTGGGAGCTGGGGCGGCGCATCGAATCGCGTCAGGGCACTGTCAATTTGATCGGTCTGACCTTGCTGTTCAGCCTCGTGTCCAATTTTTCCCAGTTCGTATTCGGCGGCCCGACCCTGTTTGGCGGCTTGTCCGGGGTGCTGTACGGCCTGCTCGGGCATTGCTGGATTTTCCAGATATTGTCGCCGAACGCCGCCTATCGCCTGCCCCGTGGGGTACTGGTGATGATGCTGGTGTGGCTGCTGCTGTGCCTGTCCGGGCTGGTCTCGATGATCGGCTTCGGTGAAATCGCCAACGCGGCCCACGTCGGCGGGTTGCTCGTCGGATGCCTGACCGGTTTGTTGGGTGGTTTGTACAACCGCCGTAAACTGGCCGCCTGAAACAGTTATGTACATAGAGAGCGCGGAGACCCAATGTCCTCTTTTAACGAAATGATCAAAAACATCACCCCGGACATCTACCAGAGCCTGAAACTGGCGGTGGAAATCGGTAAATGGTCCGACGGTGGCAAGCTCACCGCCGAGCAGCGCGAGCTGTCGCTGCAAGCGATGATCGCCTGGGAAATCAAGAACCTGCCCGAAGAAGAGCGTACTGGCTACATGGGGCCGCAGGAGTGCAGCTCCAAATCGATTCAAGTGCCCAATATCCTGTTCAAGTCGGATGCCATCCATTGATCGAGATTGGCCGCGGTGCAATCAGTAAAATGTCGGCGCGCCTGGACGGGCCGAACGTGCAATACGCATTTCGTCTGGGCGACGTCGAGGTACCGGTCAACCCCTTGATTGGCACCACGGTTCGCCTGGAATACCTGGGGTCGATCCACTGCACCCATTGCGGACGCAAGACCAAAACCAGTTTCAGCCAGGGCTACTGCTACCCCTGCATGACCAAGCTGGCCCAGTGTGACGTGTGCATCATGAGCCCGGAGCGCTGCCATTACGACGCCGGCACTTGCCGTGAGCCGCAGTGGGGCGAGCAGTTCTGCATGACCGATCACATCGTGTACCTGTCGAACTCTTCCGGAGTGAAAGTCGGGATCACCCGTGCCACCCAGCTGCCGACCCGCTGGATCGACCAGGGCGCCAGCCAGGCCTTGCCGATCATGCGCGTCTCGACCCGCCAGCAATCGGGCTTTGTCGAGGACCTGTTCCGCAGTCAGGTGGCGGACAAGACCAATTGGCGCGCGCTGCTCAAGGGTGATGCGGTGCCGGTGAACCTGGCAGAAGTTCGCGACCAGTTGTTCGACAGCTGCGCCGAGGGGCTGCAAGGCTTGCAGCAGCGGTTCGGCCTGCAGGCGATTCAGACCGTCGCCGATGTCGAACCGCTCGAAATCCGCTACCCGGTCGAGCAGTATCCGGCCAAGATCGTCAGCTTCAACCTGGACAAGCAGCCCATTGCCGAAGGCACGCTGATGGGGATCAAGGGCCAGTACCTGATCTTCGACACCGGCGTGATCAACATTCGTAAATACACGGCTTATCAGCTCGCCGTGCATCAGTAAGGACTCCAGCATGCGCACCGAACAACCGAAGATGATCTACCTCAAGGACTATCAGGCTCCCGAGTACCTGATCGACGAAACGCACCTGACCTTCGAGTTGTTCGAGGACCACAGCCTGGTCCATGCGCAACTGGTGATGCGCCGTAACCCCGAGCGTGGTCCGGGCCTGCCGCCGTTGGTGCTGGACGGTCAACAACTGGAACTGCTGTCGGTGACGCTGGCCGATCGCGAGCTGGGCATCGCCGATTACCAGTTGACCGAGAATCATCTGACCCTGCACCCGACCAGTACCACCTTCACGGTCGATACCAGCGTCAGGATCCACCCGGAAACCAACACCGCGCTGGAAGGCCTGTACAAATCCGGCACGATGTTCTGCACCCAGTGCGAGGCCGAAGGTTTCCGCAAGATCACCTATTACCTCGACCGTCCGGACGTAATGAGCACGTTCACCACCACCGTGGTCGCCGAGCAGCACAGCTATCCGGTGCTGCTGTCCAACGGCAACCCGATTGCCTCGGGGCCCGGCGAAGATGGCCGGCACTGGGCGACCTGGGAGGACCCGTTCAAGAAACCGGCGTACCTGTTCGCGCTGGTGGCCGGTGATCTGTGGTGTGTCGAAGACACCTTTACCACCATGACCAAGCGCAACGTGGCGCTGCGCATTTACGTCGAGCCGGAAAACATCGACAAATGCCAGCACGCCATGAACAGCCTGAAGAAATCCATGCGTTGGGATGAAGAGGTCTACGGTCGCGAATACGATCTGGACATCTTCATGATCGTCGCCGTGAACGACTTCAACATGGGCGCCATGGAGAACAAGGGCCTCAACATCTTCAACTCCAGCGCCGTGCTGGCCCGGGCCGAAACCGCCACCGACGCCGCGCACCAGCGGGTCGAGGCGATCGTTGCCCACGAATACTTCCACAACTGGTCGGGCAACCGCGTGACCTGCCGCGACTGGTTCCAGTTGTCGCTCAAGGAAGGTTTCACGGTTTTCCGCGATTCGCATTTCTCCGCCGACATGAACTCGGCCACGGTCAAGCGCATCCAGGACGTGGCGTACCTGCGCACGCACCAGTTCGCCGAAGACGCCGGCCCCATGGCCCACGCGGTGCGCCCGGACAGCTTCATCGAGATTTCCAACTTCTACACCCTGACCGTGTACGAAAAGGGTTCGGAAGTGGTCGGGATGATCCATACCTTGCTCGGTGCCGAAGGTTTCCGTAAAGGCAGCGACCTGTACTTCGAACGCCACGACGGTCAGGCCGTGACCTGCGACGACTTCATCAAGGCCATGGAAGATGCCAACGGCGTCGACCTGACCCAGTTCAAGCGCTGGTACAGCCAGGCGGGCACCCCACGTCTGGCGGTGAGCGAGTCCTACGACGCAGCGGCCCGGACCTACAGCCTGACCTTCCGCCAGAGCTGCCCGGAAACCCCGGACAAGGTCGAGAAGCTGCCGTTCGTGATCCCGGTCGAACTGGGCCTGCTGGACAGCCAGGGCAACGAAATGGCCTTGCGCCTACAGGGCGAAGCCAGCGCCCAGGGCGCTACCCGTGTCCTTTCTGTGACCGAAGCCGACCAGACCTTCACCTTCGTCGACATCGCAGAACAGCCGCTGCCTTCGCTGCTGCGTGGCTTCTCGGCGCCGGTGAAACTGAGCTTCCCGTACAACCGCGACCAGTTGATGTTCCTGATGCAGCACGACAGCGACGGGTTCAATCGTTGGGATGCCGGCCAGCAACTGTCGGTACAAGTGCTGCAGGAACTGATTGCCCAGCAGCAGAAGGGCGAAGCGCTGGTGCTCGATCAGCGTCTGGTTTCGGCCTTGCGCACCGTGCTGTCCGACGAGTCGCTGGATCAAGCGATGGTCGCGGAAATGCTCTCGCTGCCAAGCGAAGCCTACCTGACCGAAATCAGCGAAGTGGCCGACGTCGAGGCCATTCACATCGCCCGCGAGTTTGCCCGCAAGCAACTGGCCGAAGCGTTGTTCGAAGGCCTGTGGCTGCGTTATCAGGCTAACCGCGAGCTGTCGAAGCAAACCCCGTATGTGGCCGAAGCCGAGCATTTCGCTCGCCGTGCGCTGCAAAACATTGCGTTGTCGTACCTGATGCTCAGCGGCAAGCCTGAAGTCCTGGCGGCGACCCTGGAGCAGTTCGACACCTGCGACAACATGACCGAGCGCCTGACCGCACTCGCAGTGTTGGTCAACTCTCCGTTCGAAGAGCAGAAGGCCAAGGCACTGGCCAGTTTCGCCGAGCACTTCAAGGACAACCCGCTGGTCATGGATCAGTGGTTCAGTGTCCAGGCCGGCAGTGTGTTGCCGGGCGGCCTGGCGCGGGTCAAGGCGTTGATGCAGCATCCGGCGTTCAACATCAAGAACCCGAACAAGGTGCGGGCACTGGTGGGCGCATTCGCGGGGCAAAACCTGATCAACTTCCATGCGGCCGACGGTTCCGGGTATCGCTTCCTGGCAGACCTGGTGATCGAGTTGAACGGCTTCAATCCGCAGATCGCGTCTCGCCAACTGGCACCGTTGACCCGCTGGCGCAAATACGACAGCGCCCGTCAGGCGTTGATGAAAGGCGAACTGGAGCGCATCCGTGCTTCGGGTCAACTGTCCAGCGATGTGTTTGAAGTGGTCAGCAAAAGCCTGGCGTGATGCCTTTTGCGCGGAGTGCCATGGACTCCGCGATGCCTTGATTGCCAGCAAGCGCGCTTCCACAGGGTTCAGCCTGATCCTTGTGGGAGCCAGCCTGCTGGCGATGCTCGTCAACGATAACGCCTGTGACCTGAAAAGCGCGGCGCACTTGAGTCCATCGTCGGAACGCCGCCCGGAGCCGGCTCGCGATGATGTCGGCCCAGACATCATCATCCTTCCTGATACCCCCTCATTCACCTGCACCCGTTAGCCCTGCAGTTAACAAAACATAACGTGCCGTCGATTGTCAGCCCTTCAAAAACACCGATAGGATAAGCCAGCTTCCGAAGGGGCTCTGGATTGCGGGTTTCGGGACTATGCTCCGAAATAGCCAATCGCAACGAGCACCCTGTCGGCGCCCTGAAAGGTTGAATGACCTAACAATAATAATGGGGGATGGTCTATGAGTGAGCCTGTCATGGGTGTGGGTATTTGCCGCCCGCCGGCATTACGCAAATTCGCGTTGCTGGCCACAGCGCTCTCGCTGTTTGGCTGTGCCGTGGCGTCGGCACCCGTGCTGGCCGCAGACGCGCCGGCATCCGACGTTGTTTATTCCGTTGAATCGGCCAAGGCCAGTAAAAGCCTGATACTCGATGTCGTGCACGCCGGCCCGCGCCTGGTGGCGGTCGGGGATCGCGGGCACATCCTGTATTCCGACGACAAAGGTACGACCTGGCTTCAGGCCAAGGTGCCCACCCGGCAACTGCTGACATCGGTGTTTTTTGTCGATGACAAACACGGTTGGGCCGTCGGTCATGACGCGCAGATCCTCGCCAGCGAGGACGGTGGCGTCACCTGGACCAAGCAATTCGAAGATCTCAAACGCGAATCGCCGCTGCTCGATGTCTGGTTCAAGGACGTCAACAGTGGCTTTGCCGTGGGCGCCTATGGGGCGTTGATGGAAACCACCGACGGCGGCAAACACTGGGAAGACGCCAGCGATCGCCTGGACAACGAAGACCAGTACCATCTCAACGCCATCACGGCGGTCAAGGATGCCGGGCTGTTCATCGTTGGCGAGCAGGGCAGCATGTTCCGCTCCGCCGATGGGGGCCAGACCTGGGAAAAACTCGAAGGCCCGTACCAGGGCTCGCTGTTTGGAGTGCTCGGCACCGCACAGGCCAATACGCTGCTGGCTTACGGGCTGCGCGGCAATCTCTATCGCTCCACCGATTTCGGCAGCACCTGGCAGCAAATCGAACTCAAGGCTGAACGCGGAGACCTGGAATTCGGTCTGTCCGGCGGCACGCTGCTCGATGACGGTTCGATCGTGATCGTCGGCAACGGCGGTTCGGTGATCAGCAGCAGCGACAACGGCGAGACTTTCAGCGTATTCAATCGTCGGGATCGCATTTCCCTCTCGTCGGTCGCTGCCGCCGGGAATGGCAATCTGATTCTGACCGGACAGGGCGGCGTTCACGCCACTTCGCCAAACGGCGCCGAGCTGGGCAAATGAGCCGGGTTAATAATAAGAAGGCGGGGCTATGACTTCCTTGAGCACTCATCATCAGGACAAGGCGACGTTTCTTGAGCGCCTGATCTTCAACAACCGCCCGGCAGTGATCACGATCTGCCTGCTGGTCAGCATCTTCCTGTTCTGGCAGGCGACGCTGATCCGGCCATCCACCAGCTTCGAGAAAATGATCCCGCTCGAGCATCCGTTCATTCAAAAGATGATGGAGCACCGCAACGATCTGGCGAACCTGGGCAACACCGTGCGGATTTCCGTGGAAGCCACCGACGGTGACATCTTCTCCAAGGAATACATGGAGACCCTGCGTCAGATCAACGACGAGGTGTTCTACATCTCCGGCGTCGACCGTTCCGGCCTGAAGTCGCTGTGGAGCCCGAGCGTGCGCTGGACCGAAGTGACCGAGGAGGGCTTCGCCGGTGGTGAAGTGATCCCGCAGAGTTATAACGGCTCCCAGGCCAGCCTCGACTTGCTGCGCAACAACGTGCTCAAGTCCGGACAGGTCGGGCGCCTGGTGTCCAACGACTTCAAGTCGAGCATCGTCGACATCCCGCTGCTGGAGGCCTACCCGGACCCGCAGGACCAGGGCAAGTTGCTGGCGCTGGACTACCGCAAGTTTTCCCACGAACTCGAAGACAAGATCCGTAACAAGTTCGAGGCGCAGAACCCCAACATCAAGATCCACATCGTCGGTTTCGCCAAGAAAGTGGGCGACCTGATCGATGGCCTGGTGATGGTGGTGATGTTCTTCGGCATCGCCTTCGTCATCACGCTGATCCTGCTGTACTGGTTCACCAACTGCATGCGCAGTACGGTGGCCGTGTTGAGTACGACGCTGGTGGCGGTGGTCTGGCAGCTCGGGTTGATGCACTTCTTCGGCTTCGGGCTTGATCCCTACTCGATGCTGGTGCCGTTCCTGATCTTCGCCATTGGTATTTCCCATGGCGTACAGAAGATCAACGGCATTGCCCTGCAATCCAGCGATGCGGACAACGCCCTGACTGCTGCGCGCCGCACCTTCCGCCAACTGTTCCTGCCGGGGATGATCGCGATTCTCGCGGATGCGGTGGGGTTCATCACGTTGCTGATCATCGACATCGGCGTGATCCGCGAGCTGGCCATTGGCGCGTCGATCGGCGTGGCGGTGATCGTGTTCACCAACCTCATCCTGCTGCCGGTGGCGATCTCCTACGTCGGCATCAGCAAGCGCGCCGTGGAACGCAGCAAGAAGGATGCTCACCGCGAACACCCGTTCTGGCGTCTGCTGGCCAATTTTGCCAGTGCCAAAGTCGCGCCGGTGTCCGTCCTGCTGGCACTGATCGCCTTCGGTGGCGGCCTCTGGTACAGCCAGAACCTGAAAATCGGTGACCTCGACCAAGGGGCGCCGGAGCTGCGTCCGGACTCGCGTTACAACAAGGACAACAACTTCATCATCAGCAACTACTCCACCAGCTCCGATGTGTTGGTGGTGATGGTCAAGACCAAGGCCGAAGGCTGCTCGCGCTACGAAGCCATGGCACCGATCGACGAACTGATGTGGAAGATGCAGAACACCGAGGGCGTGCAGTCGGCGATTTCCCTGGTGACTGTGTCCAAGCAAATGATCAAGGGCATGAACGAGGGCAACCTGAAGTGGGAAACCCTGTCGCGTAACCCGGACGTGCTGAACAACTCCATTGCCCGGGCCGATGGTCTGTACAACAACAGTTGTTCCCTGGCGCCGGTACTGGTGTTCCTCAACGATCACAAGGCCGAGACCCTGAATCGCGCCGTGCATGCGGTGCAGGAGTTCGCCAAGGCAAACAACAAGGAGGGTCTGGAATTCATCCTCGCCGCCGGTAACGCCGGTATCGAGGCGGCCACCAACGAGGTGATCAAGGAATCCGAGCTGACCATCCTGATCCTGGTCTACATCTGCGTGGCGACCATGTGCATGATCACCTTCCGTTCCTGGGCGGCGACCTTGTGTATCGTGCTGCCGCTGGTGCTGACATCGGTGCTTGGTAACGCCCTGATGGCCTTCATGGGCATCGGCGTGAAAGTCGCGACCCTGCCGGTCGTGGCGCTCGGGGTGGGGATTGGCGTGGACTACGGCATCTACATCTACAGTCGCCTGGAAAGCTTCCTGCGTGCCGGCCTGCCGCTGCAAGAGGCGTACTACCAGACGCTAAAGTCCACCGGTAAGGCCGTACTGTTCACCGGTCTGTGCCTGGCCATCGGCGTGTGCACCTGGATCTTCTCGGCCATCAAGTTCCAGGCCGACATGGGGCTGATGCTGACCTTCATGCTGCTCTGGAACATGTTCGGTGCACTCTGGCTGCTGCCAGCACTGGCACGCTTCCTGATCAAGCCGGAGAAACTGGCGGGGCAGAAGGGCAATTCGCTGTTTGCTCACTGATCCAGTTGAAATGAAAAAGCCGCAACCCTGGTTGCGGCTTTTTTATTTCTCACATTCACACCAGCCCCTGTGGGAGCGGGCTTGCCCGCGATAGCGGAATATCGATCGATACCAATGTTGAATGTTCAGGCGCCATCGCGGGCAAGCCCGCCCCCACAGGGTTCTTCGGTGATCAGGCAGGATCGCTGCCCAGCACCACATTCAATGCGTTACGCGCATCGTCGAGTTGTACCAGGGTCGCATGTCGTGCACCCAGCGCATCGCGATTTTCAATGGCGGTCAAAATCGCCTTGTGCCGTGGCAGCGCCAGTTCATGCAGGTTGGGCCGCTGGTTCGAGTGCTTCAGCGCTTCGGCAATGGCCACGGAGAGCATGTTGCACAGGTTGGCCAGCAAGTCGTTGTGGGTTGCGTCGGCGATGCGGCTGTGGAAGTCCAGGTCCGGTTGCAACAGCGCTTCTGGCGTTGGCGCGGCTTCCATGCGTTGGTAGGCCTCACCGATGGACGCGATGTCGGCCTCCGTGGCGAATTGCGCGGCCAGTGCGGCGGCGGCTGGCTCGATGATGCTGCGCACGCTGGTCAGCAGATCGAAGAACTGGTTCTGTGGACTGCTTTGCATCAGCCAATGCAGCACGTCCGGATCAAGCATGTGCCAGTCTTTGCGCGGTTTGACCACGGTGCCGACCCGTGGACGGGAATACACCAGGCCTTTGGCGACCAGCACCCGAGTGGCTTCGCGCAATACCGGCCGGCTGACGGCATATTCCTCGCACAACAGGGCTTCGGCGGGCAGTTTGTCATCGGGCTTGAAGCGTCCGGAGACGATCTGCATGCCCAGTTCCTGGACGATGCGCGAATGCATGCTTTTGCGGTCGGAGGGTTTGCGGTAGTCCATGGGGAACGGCGCGGTCCTGTGCGATGGAGATGCCGGGCATGATAGCAGGCGCGGCGGGTGACGGTCGCTAGAGTGGCGTATAGCGACTGTAGGAGCGAGCCTGCTCGCGATGGACGTGAACGATCACGCGTGCTGTCTGAAAGCACGCGTCGCGTTCAAGTCCATCGCGAGCAGGCTCGCTCCTACAGGGATGGCGGGGTTAGTGGGAGTGACGCGGCACTTCAGCCCCACGGCAACCGACCAGGAAATCGAAGTCGCAACCCTGATCCGCCTGCAAGACATGGTCGATGTACAGCTGGCGATAACCACCCACCAACAATTGCTGCGGCGGTTGCAGATCCGCCATGCGCGCCGCCAGTTCGGCGTCCGGAATGTCCAGGTGCAGGCGGCCGCTGGCGCAATCGAGTTCGATCCAGTCGCCTTCCTTCACCGCCGCCAAGGGGCCGCCCGCAGCCGCTTCCGGCGCTACGTGCAGGACAACGGTGCCATACGCGGTGCCGCTCATGCGTGCATCGGAAATACGCACCATATCGGTTACGCCCTGGGCCAGCAGCTTGGCTGGCAGGCCCATGTTGCCGACCTCGGCCATGCCCGGATAACCCTTGGGGCCGCAGTTTTTCATGACCAGGATCGAGTTGGCGTCGACGTCCAGCTCCGGGTCGTTGATTCGCGCCTTGTACATGTCGAAGTTCTCGAACACCACCGCGCGTCCGCGATGTTGCATCAATTCCGGTGTGGCCGCAGAAGGCTTGAGGACCGCGCCGAGGGGCGCCAGGTTGCCGCGCAACACGCAGATGCCGCCGTCGGCCCGAATCGGGTTGTCGAGGGTGCGGATCACCTCGTCTTCACCGTAGATCGGCGCGTCCTTGGTGTTCTCGCCGATGGACTTGCCGTTGACGGTCAAGGCATTCGGGTTCGGGATCAGATTGGCCTCGCCGAGACGGCGCAGCACCGCCGGCAAACCACCGGCGTAGTAAAACTCTTCCATCAGGAAGCGCCCGGAGGGCTGCAGGTCGACGATGGTCGGCATGCCGCGCCCGATGCGGGTCCAGTCGTCGAGATCCAGTTCCACGCCGATGCGTCCGGCAATGGCTTTGAGGTGAATCACGGCGTTGGTCGAACCGCCAATGGCGGCGTTGACGCGAATGGCGTTTTCGAAGGCTTCCTTGGTCAGGATCTTCGACAGTTTCAGGTCTTCGCGGACCATTTCCACGGCGCGCATGCCGGACATGTGTGCCAGGACATAACGACGCGCATCCACCGCTGGAATCGCCGCGTTGTGGGGCAGGGAAGTGCCGAGTGCTTCCGCCATGCAGGCCATGGTCGAGGCGGTACCCATGGTGTTGCAGGTGCCGGCCGAGCGGGACATGCCGCCCTCGGCCGCGAGGAAATCGTCGATGGTGATGGTGCCGGCCTTGACCTGTTCGCTGAGCTGCCAGACCACGGTGCCCGAGCCAATGTCCTTGCCCTTGTGCTTGCCGTTGAGCATCGGCCCGCCCGTGACGACGATGGCCGGCACGTCGCAACTGGCCGCGCCCATCAACAGCGCCGGGGTGGTTTTGTCGCAGCCGGTCAGCAGCACCACGCCGTCAATCGGGTTGCCACGAATGGCTTCTTCCACGTCCATGCTCGCCAGGTTGCGGGTGAGCATGGCGGTTGGGCGCAGGTTCGATTCGCCGTTGGAGAACACCGGGAACTCCACGGGGAAGCCACCGGCCTCGATCACTCCGCGTTTGACGTGCTCGGCAATCTGGCGGAAATGCGCGTTACACGGAGTCAGTTCCGACCAGGTGTTGCAGATGCCGATGATCGGCTTGCCATGGAACTGGTGGTCGGCGATGCCCTGATTCTTCATCCAGCTGCGGTACATGAAGCCGTTCTTGTCGGCCGTGCCAAACCATTGGGCGGAGCGCAGGGTGGGTTTCTTATCAGACATGATCGATTCTCTTATTGTATGACTATATTGTTCAAGCTTGTGCCTAACATAAGCTCAAATTGCCGTGTTTGGAAGTGTTGTTGAGCAAATAGTATTACTATATAGTCGATTTCAACGGAGGGATGGCCCTGACGGTTTTCCGTGAGAGGCGTCTCCCGAGTTTCTATAAAAACAACAATCGGAGACCGATCTCATGAGCCAGGAACTGCGGCTTATTCGCCGCATCACGCTGAAACTGATTCCCTTCCTGATCCTGCTGTACCTGATCGCCTATGTGGATCGCTCTGCCGTGGGCTTCGCCAAATTGCACATGGGCGCCGACATCGGCCTTGGCGATGCGGCTTACGGAATGGGCGCCGGGCTGTTCTTCATTGGTTACTTCCTGCTGGAAATCCCCAGCAACCTGATGCTCGACCGCTTCGGTGCTCGGCGCTGGTTCGCGCGGATCATGATCACCTGGGGCGCCATCACCATCGGCATGGCCTTCGTCCAGGGGCCGAACAGCTTCTATGTGATGCGTTTCCTGCTCGGTGCAGCCGAAGCCGGGTTCTTTCCGGGCGTTCTCTACTACATCACCCAGTGGTTCCCGGTTCGCCATCGCGGCAAGATCCTCGGGCTGTTTATCCTGTCCCAACCCATCGCGATGATGATCACCGGCCCGGTGTCCGGCGGTTTGCTTGGCATGGACGGCGTGTTCGGGCTGCATGGCTGGCAATGGCTGTTCATCGTCATTGGCACTCCGGCGATCCTGCTGACCTGGCCGGTGCTGCGTCATCTGCCGGACGGCCCGCAACAGGTGAAATGGATGGACCAGGCCGAGAAGGACTGGCTGACCGGCGAGCTGAAAAAAGACCTGGAACAGTACGGCCAGACCCGCCACGGCAACCCGTTGCATGCCCTCAAGGACAAACGCGTGCTGCTGCTGGCGCTGTTCTACCTGCCAGTGACGCTGAGCATTTATGGCCTGGGCCTGTGGCTGCCGACGCTGATCAAGCAGTTTGGCGGCAGTGACCTGGTGACCGGTTTCGTGTCCTCGGTGCCCTACATTTTCGGGATCATCGGCTTGCTGATCATCCCGCGCAGTTCCGACCGTCTGAACGATCGCTACGGTCACCTCGCGGTGCTTTACGTATTGGGTGCCATCGGCTTGTTCTTCAGCGCCTGGCTGTCGGTACCGGTGTTGCAACTGGCGGCGCTTTGCCTGGTGGCATTTGCGCTGTTTTCCTGCACGGCGATTTTCTGGACCTTGCCGGGCCGTTTCTTTGCCGGTGCCAGCGCGGCGGCGGGGATTGCCTTGATCAACTCGGTGGGCAACCTCGGCGGCTACATCGGCCCGTTCGTGATCGGGGCGCTCAAGGAATACACCGGCAACCTGGCCTCGGGTTTGTACTTCCTGTCCGGCGTCATGCTGTTCGGCCTGGTGCTGACCGGCGTGGTCTATCGCTTGCTGGAACGCAAGCATGTACTGCCGGCCGACGAATTTGCCGCCAGTGCGCGTGGGGCAACCCGCACCTGACCCATAACTGCAAATCACCACTATCCCTGTGGGAGCGGGCTTGCCCGCGATAGCAATCTATCTGGCACACGAATGTTGAATGTGCTGCCGTCATCGCGGGCAAGCCCGCTCCCACAGGGAGTCAGGTGTGCCCAAGTTCTGTGTTTACAGGAGAAAGTTCATGCGTTTGGTTCAATTCGAATTGAGAAACGGCGAGCGCCGGGTTGGCGTGGTCGAACAAGGGCTGGTACACGAGGTGCAGGATGCGCACACGGTTCGTGACCTGGCACTGGCGGCGATCGAAGCCGGGGTCAACCTTGAGCAGCAAGTGAAAAGCCTCGGGCTGGGGATCAGCCATGACTACGCCGAACTGCTGGCTCAATTGCGTATCCTGCCGCCGCTGGATCATCCGGACCCGGCGCACATGCTGGTCAGCGGCACCGGTCTGACGCACCTGGGCAGCGCTTCGGCCCGGGACAAAATGCACCAGCAAGCCGGTGACGAAGCGTCGATGACCGACACCATGCGCATCTTCAAATGGGGCGTGGAGGGCGGTCAGCCCGCGGCGGGTCAGGCCGGCGTACAGCCTGAATGGTTCTACAAGGGCGACGGCAGCATCGTCGTGCGTCCGGGCCAGCCGTTCCCGTTGCCGCCGTTCGCCGAAGATGCCGGTGAAGAACCTGAAATCAGCGGCCTGTACGTCATCGGTCACGATGGCAAACCCTATCGCCTTGGTTTTGCCGTGGGCAACGAGTTCTCCGACCACGTGATGGAGCGCAAGAACTACCTGTACCTGGCCCATTCGAAATTGCGCAGTTGCAGCTACGGGCCGGAACTGCGAGTCGGCGATCTGCCGCAGCATCTGGCTGGCACCAGCCGCATCCTGCGCGACGGTGAAGTGCTGTGGCAGAACGAGTTCCTCAGTGGCGAGGCGAACATGTGCCACAGCCTGGCCAACCTGGAGTTCCACCATTTCAAGTACAGCCAGTTCCTGCGCCCGGGGGACGTGCACATTCACTTTTTCGGCACCGCGACCCTGTCGTTCGCCGATGGCGTGCGCACCCGTCCCGGTGATGTGTTCGAAATCAGTCAGGCCGAATTCGGCGCGCCATTGATCAATGGCATCACGCCGGTCGAAGCGGCATTCGAACCCGGCTCCGTCGGCACATTGTGAGGAGTTACCCATGACCCGGATTCTTGGCCACAACTACATCGGCGGCCAGCGCAGCGCGTTGGGCACCGTCAAACTGCAGAGTGTCGATGCCGAAACGGGCGAGGCATTGCCCCACGATTTCTTCCAGGCCACACCGGCAGAAGTCGAGGCTGCCGCCAAGGCGGCGGCAGCGGCGTACCCGGCTTATCGCCGCTTGAGCGCCGAGCGTCGCGCACAGTTTCTCGAGGCCATCGCCGATGAGCTCGATGCCCTGGGTGACGAGTTCGTGACGGTGGTTTGCCGTGAAACCGCGCTGCCAGCAGCACGGATTATCGGCGAGCGTGGCCGCACCAGCGGCCAGATGCGATTGTTCGCCAAGGTGCTGCGGCGCGGCGACTTCTACGGTGCGCGCATCGACCAGGCGCTGCCAGAACGCCAGCCGTTGCCGCGCCCTGATCTGCGCCAGTACCGTATCGGCCTGGGGCCGGTGGCGGTGTTCGGTGCCAGCAATTTTCCCCTGGCGTTTTCCACGGCTGGCGGCGATACCGCCTCGGCACTGGCCGCCGGTTGTCCGGTGGTGTTCAAGGCCCACAGTGGACACATGGCCACGGCCGAGCAGGTGGCCGATGCAATCATCCGCGCGGCGGAAAAAACCGCGATGCCGGCCGGTGTGTTCAACATGATCTATGGCGGTGGCGTCGGTGAGGCACTGGTCAAGCATCCGGCGATTCAGGCGGTGGGCTTCACCGGTTCGCTCAAGGGGGGCAGGGCGCTGTGCGACATGGCGGCGGCGCGTCCACAACCGATACCGGTGTTCGCTGAAATGTCGAGCATCAACCCGGTGATCGTGCTGCCCCAGGCGTTGCACGTGCGCACGGAAGCCATCGCCCGTGGCCTGACGTCTTCGGTGGTGCAGGGTTGCGGCCAGTTCTGCACCAACCCGGGCCTGGTGATTGGCATTCGTTCGCCGCAGTTCACGGCGTTCCTGCAATTGCTGACGGACTTGATGGCCGATCAACCGGCGCAAACCATGCTCAACGCCGGAACCCTGGGCAGCTACGGCAAGGGCCTGCAGAAGCTTTTAGGTCATCCGGGCATCGAGCATCTGGCGGGGAGTGCGCAGCAAGGACGCCAGGCGCAGCCGCAATTGTTCAAGGCCGATGTCAGCTTGCTGATCAATGGCGACGAGGTGCTGCAAGAGGAAGTGTTTGGCCCGACCACTGTGGTGGTGGAAGTGGCTGATCAGGCACAACTGCACGCGGCCTTGAATGGGCTGCACGGTCAGTTGACCGCGACCATCATGGGCGAACAGGCGGACTTTGAGCAGTTCGGTGAACTCACGGACTTGCTGGAGCAGAAGGTCGGACGAATCCTGCTCAACGGCTATCCGACCGGTGTCGAGGTGTGTGAATCGATGGTGCATGGCGGGCCGTATCCGGCGACTTCGGACGCTCGCGGCACGTCGGTCGGGACCCTGGCCATCGACCGCTTCTTGCGTCCGGTGTGCTTCCAGAATTACCCGGACAGCCTGCTGCCGGACGCGTTGAAAAACGCCAATCCGCTGGGCATTCAACGGCTGGTGGATGGCAAGCCGTCTCGGGACGCAATCTAACGGCTGGTTACAGTCTCTGTGGGAGCGGGCTTGCCCGCGATTGCGCTGTGTCAGTTGACCGAAATGTTGACTGTGACGACGCCATCGCGGGCAAGCCCGCCCCCACGGTTTGTGTGCAACAGTCATCAAATGCATAAGCTATCATTGCGTCTTTCCCTTCCAAAGATTGATTGCCATGACTGCCGTAACCGACACCCTGCTCAATACCCTCTTGCACTGCGGTATGGTGGAAATCGACGGGCTGCACGCCTTCGAGTTCGCCCTCGATGAAGAGGACAACCTGCATATCGAATGCATGGACGGTCGAGCGGCCAAGCACTGGGCGTTCACCCCGGCGCAAATCCAGGCCGCGACCTTCGACAGCACATTGCAAAGCTGGCTGATCACCGGTGATTCTGGCGAACATCGCTTGGTATGCCTCGGTGACGTCTTCGGCGGTGACAACGACGACGATGACGAAGACGATGAAAATGAGGATGCGTAACTTCTGGCCCTTGTTAATGGCCGGCAGCCTGGGCGCGATGGGCGTTCAGGCGGCCATTGCCGACGAGTATCAACTGCTTGTCGGCTCCTACACCGCTGGCCAGAGCCAGGGCATTTATCGCCTGAACTTCAACAGCGCCACCGGGCAAATCAACGCCAAACCCCTGCAAGTGATCAAGAGCGACAATCCCTCCTGGCTGACTCTGTCAAAGGATCAGCGCTATTTGTTTGCGGTCAACGAAAACGGCCCCGGCCAGAGCGATCCGGTGGGGCGTGTCAGCAGCTACGCGATCGACCCCAAGACCCATGAGCTGAGCCTGATCAATCAGGTGCAGAGCCTGGGCAACGAGCCGACGCATTCGAGTCTCAGCGCTGACGCCAGCCATCTGTTTGTCAGCAATTACTCGGTGGCCGAAGATCCGGGTGGCACCCTGGCGGTGTTGCCAGTCAGTGCTGACGGTGCGCTCAAGCCGGTGGTGCAGATGAGCAGTCATCCGGCCAGTCGGGTCAATCCCGAGCGGCAAATGTCGTCGCATGTGCATTCGACGGCCTCGTCGCCGGACAGCCGTTACGTGTTCTCCAATGACCTGGGCGCGGACAGGGTCTTTGCCTATCGCTTCGATCCCAAGGCCAACCCCGACCTGCCCTTGACCCCGGCCAACCCTGCATTCGTCCAGTTGCCTGCCGGCAGCGGGCCACGGCATCTGCTGTTCAGCGCCGATGGCAAACACGCGTGGCTGACCATGGAGATGAGTGCGCAGGTGGCGGTGTTCGATTACCGGGACGGCTCGCTTGAGCAGACGCAGATGGTCGATCTGGCGGCCGGCCAACCGGTGTCGGACAAGGCTGCCGCCGCGCTGCATGCCTCGGCGGACGGCAAATTCCTTTACGTCAGCAACCGTGGCACGGCCAATCAATTGCTTGTATTCGCCATCGACCCTGCAACCGGCCACCTCAAGGAACTGCAGCGTCGCTCCGTAGAGGGTGACCACCCGCGTGAGTTCAGCCTCGATCCCAGTGGCAAATTTGTGTTGATCGCCAACCAGAAAAGCAACGGGATTGTCGTCGTCGAGCGCGATGCCAAGACCGGTTTGCTGGGCAAAACCGTGCAGAAATTGCCGATGGACGCCCCGAGCGATCTCAAGTTTTTGCTGCGACAATAGGCCGCAGGCCCCGGCCCAGGGGGCCTGCGTCGTTCTATCAATGACGCTGATATCTGGTACTTCTGCAAAGCATTTCAAGGCATCGACCCTTGAAGGTTAAGTTTGCTTCACGGCCCCACCGGGCAAGCAAGCCAACTGACTTCGAGGAATACCGCCATGAACTTCAATCTCTTCTCCGTTATCGCCGCTTCCGCCATCTCTGCTTCCGTTGCCCTGCCAGCCAGTGCCAACGTTGAAATCAGCGAGAAAAAATCCAGTACCCAGAGCTACACCCAGAAATACCTTCAGCAGAGCGCCAACTTCTACGCTGCGCTGGACCAAAAAGCCCAACACTGAAAGCGCCTCCCTGCACCCTTTATGCAGGAGCGAAGTCACTTGCCAATCGACCGTTCACCGATCGAAAGGCGCTGAAGTGATGTCGCTCCTGCATAACGCATTTACGACAGCATCAAATAGCCACTAATCTTCTGCTTGATATCATTCAGCCATGCGTTTAAATTTGACGCTGATTTTTTGACTCCTTCTCAAGAAAAGGATCGATTAGATGGCGATGCGTCTGGCTGTGGTGCTGCTATTCCTCTATTCCACTCCGATTTTATCCGCCGCAGAGCCTCTTTCTGGCGAGCCTGACGCTGCCCGCGAACGCTTGATGAGTTTTATCGAGGACTGACATAGTCCGCTTCAATGATCAACGAAGCTGATAGTTGCTATAGACGGTACTCGTTGGTTATCCGCGCTTTTTTGATCGATTCTGTGGACTCTGAAACATGTCCACGGAGAACATCATGGCCCGCGCAATCATTACTTCTGCCAAACATGGCGCCTATGTGGCTATTGGTCTTTACCTGGTCATGGTGCTGGTTGTCAGCCTTTCGCCGCAGTCGCAACGATCCTTCGAAGCGCCTATTCAAGTCGCACATCCTGGCATCCAGTTTGAGCACCGCGCACACAACGCGATGGTCGACCAGGCGGATCTTGCGGGAGTCGGCGGCGCATGAAAGGTCACAGACTTTGGGTCATTGCCTTCCTGGCGTTCATGACCAATGGCGCGTCGCTGTTGGGGATCGGCCAGGGCTCGGCGGGCTCGGTGGCCCGGTCCATAGAGGCCAACCACAACATCGCCCGTAACATCGAAACCGCCAAGGCGTTGGGCTTGCTGGCCGGCAACCCGCCGATCAAGCCTGAAAGCGGTTTTTTCGGGCCGTTCCAGGTTGATTGCTCGGCCATCGGGATGTGCGAAGTACTGGCCTGAATCACTGAATCGCCACGCTCCCTGTGGGAGCGAGCCTGCTCGCGATGGTCGTGAACGATGACGCTGAGAACCTGACACCGCGCAGCGCTCTCAGGTTTTTCGCGAGCAGGCTCGCTCCTACAGGGAATCGCGTTTACTTCGCCATGATCGACGTAAACAATTGCGACTCGATAAACCCCTGCAACCAGGCCTGTAACCGCCGATAAGGCGTCTGCGCGAACCACTCGCGATCGACATGGGCGAATTGCCGTACGAACGGCATCAGCGCTACATCGGCGAGGGTGGGATGATCGGCCAGCAAGCAGGCGTGACCGTCGAGCATCTCGTCGAGCTTGCGCAAGAACACCTCGCCCTCGGCGCGGTAAAACGCCATCGCGTGCTCGGGGTAACGTTCGGCGTATTTGTAGCGATTGAGATGCACCTTGAACGACTGGTCGTTTGCCTCGATCAGCGCGGCAATCGTCAGCTGTCCCTGCGGATCATCCTTGAGCAACCAATCCTGCGGATCGTTCTGCGCCAACGCCCAGCGCATGATCTCCAGGCTTTCATCGATGACCCGGCCGTCCACGTCCAGCACCGGCACCGTGCCTTTGCTCGACAGCGCGAGCATTTCGGCGGGTTTGGCCTTCAGACTGACTTCGACAATGCTCAATTCAACCCCTGAGTAGCGCAGGGCCATGCGCGCTCGCATGGCGTACGGGCAGCGGCGAAAGGAATAGAGCGTGGTCATTTCACCTCCAGGGTGCTGAGGCCATTACCCTGGCGGCGGACCTGAATCTGCACCGGGATCCGTTCATGCATTTCCTGCACATGGGAAATGACCGCGACCTTGCGGCCCTGGGCCTGCAGGCCGTCGAGGGCGTCCATGGCCAATTGCAGGGATTCCGGATCGAGGCTGCCGAAGCCTTCGTCGATGAACAGCGATTCGATTTTCAGCGTGCTCGACGCCATCGATGCCAGGCCCAATGCCAGCGCCAGCGATACCAGGAAAGTCTCGCCACCCGACAACGAATGTACCGAACGCAGTTCGTCGCCCATTTCGGTGTCCATCACCAGCAACCCCAGCATGCTGCCGCCGCGCTTGAGGCGATAGCGGCGCACCAATTGGCGCAATTGCACGTTGGCGTGATGGACCAGCAAGTCGAGGTTGTAGGCCTGGGCGATCTTGCGGAAGGTGTCGCCGGTGGCCGAGCCGATCAACGCATTCAAACGCGCCCAGCGCTGGAATTCGGCATAAGCATCGGCAATCTGTTGCGCCAGGGCCTGATTGGCGTTTTGCCGGCGCTGATCCTCTGCCTGCTCGGCACGCAATTCGGCGCAGCGCTGTTCGCTGACGCTGAACTGGTTTTGCAGTTCTGCCAGCGCTGTGGCGAGTTGCTCGGCGTCGAGGTTACCGTTGTGCTGCGCCTGATGAGCGAGCAGGCGCTGGTCGCGCTCTTGCAGCAGCACTTTGGCCTGTTCGATGGCCTTTTCGCTGTTCTGCAAACGTTGGCGAAGCTCGCTCACGTGCGTGTCATCGACCCGCAGCAGGTCTTCGAGACCGCCGTCATCCAGCTCGGGATGACGGCCGCGCCAGTCGGCGATTTTGTCGGTGAGATCGCGATCTTCGATGTCCAGCGCCTGCAGACGCTCTTGCTGCGCCTTGAGTTCGGCGGCGATCTGCACGCGTTGCGTACGGACGTTTTGCAGTTCCTGCGCCGTTGTTGTTTCGGCACTGCGTGCTTGCTCTACGGCGTTTTCCAGCCCTTGCTGAAACTGCTCGGCGCTGCTGTGCTCGCCCAGCAAGTGCGCAAGCTGGAGCTGGCAAGCCTGTTGCTGCTCGGCCAACGCACTGAACTGCTGCTCGGCGGTTTGCAGTTGTTGCACGCGGGTTTGCTGGCGATCCTGTTCTTTCTCAAGCGTCTGTTGACGCTGTTGCTGCTCGGCCAGCTCTTCTTTCTGCTGATCGAGTTGTGCGAGCCGTTCGGTGATCTGCCGATCCAGCTGCATGAACGTCGCAGCAGGTTCCATCCGTAGCGCTTCGAGGGTTTCGGCCGGCAACAGACTGCCGAACGCGGTGAGTTCCTCGTCGAGTCGTTGACGGTCACTGCTCAATTCGCGCTGCTGGTTACTCAGGTGCTGGGCCGCTTGTTGGTACGCTGTTTCGGCTTGGCGCAATTGCTGGGTCAAACGCGCGGCGTCTTGCTGCAAGGTGAGCAGGGCGCGCTGACGCTGTTCGTCCTGAGCGATGCTCTGGTTCAACTGATCGTTGTGGCGGGTCAGCCAGGCGTCTCGCTGTGCGGCGTCCTGATCCAGCAGTTGTGCGGCCAGAGGGTGGGCGCTGAGGCTTGGGGCCAAGGCTTGTTGCTGGGCGTTCAGTTGCTCCTGTTGTTGCAGCAATTCCTTTTGCTGGGCGATGACGCCCACCACCTCGGCGCGCAATTCGGTGAGCTTTTCCTTGAGCTGGTCGACGGCTTGTTGCGCGCTGGCCTGTTCGTTTTCGTCGTGGCGACCGAGGCTCTGCAACAGTGCTTCGGGCTGATGGTAAGGATGCTCTTGACTGCCGCAGACCGGGCACGGCTGGTCGTCCTGCAACTGCGCGCGCAACTCTTCGACACTGGCGCTGCGGGCCAGACGCTGGCGCTCCAGCAGTTCTCGGGTGACGTTGAAGGTTTGTTCGGCCACCGTCAGTTCGGCCTTGGTTTTTACCCCGTCCTGAGTCAGCCGGTCACGTTCCTGTTGCGCGGCGTGCTGGCGTTGTTGCAGTTCGGTGCCGCGCTTGTCCAGTTCCTGCTGGCTGGCCCACAGTCGCATCAGGTCTTCGACGGTGCGCAGCTGTTTCCGGTTTTCCTGCAACAGGTTGCCGAGGATGCCGATCTGCTCGGCCACCGCGTCCGGCTCGGCCCCGGCCTCTTTAAACAGCACTTCAAGTTGCTGCTTTTGTGTAGCGAACTCCTCGGCGCTGCGGGTGGCGTTGTGTTCGAGGGTCGCGAGTTCGGCCTGGCCTTTGTTTAGACGGTTGCCGATCAGCATCAACTGTTGCAGGCGGTCTCTATAGGCATTCCAGGCATCGCCAAGCGATGCCAGATGGCCGCTGCGTTCCAGCTCGGTGGCGATGCGCTGCAAACGCTCGGCAACCTGGGTCTGCTTTTCCAGCAAGCTTTGAATGGCGCTTTGGCCTTGGAGACAGGCCTGTTCTGCCGTGTGCTTCGCGTCGGCGCTGAGGGCGGCTTCCTTGGCCAGGCGGGCGAGGGTGCTTTGCTCTTCGAAGGCCTGACGCAGTCGTGGAGCACTTTCGGATTGCCGTTGTTGGGCTTCGCTCAGGGCGGTTTGCGTGGCCGTGAGATTGTGCTCCAGCACCGTCTGACGCTCAGTCAGCTCATGCTGTTGCCGGCCGTGGGCAGCAATCTGCGCGGCCAGTGGCGTCAACAGTGCATCGAGTTCGGTTTTGCGGGCGAACTGGTGCCGCTGCGGAGCGAGATGTTCCAGCCGGGTCAGCTTCAGGCGCTCGTCGGCCAAACCTTCCCACTGCTGTTGGGCGCTGTGCAGTTGCTCGGTCGCTGCGTGCTGCGCGTCCTGCAACTGACGAAGATCCTTGAGCCAGGTGTGTTGCTGCTCAAGCTGCTTGAGTTGCGCCTGCTGCAACTTCAGCTGTTGCTGCGCTTCGTTGAAGCGTTCATCCAGCTCCGCACGGGCTTCGGGCGACAACGGGGTGACACCGCTGGCCTGGTCCTGCAGCAGTTTGTGCGCTTCGCGGGCTTCCTTGGTCTTGTCGAAGGCGCGACGGCCGAGGCGGGTGTAGAGTGCGGTGTCGGTGAGTTTTTCCAGCAGTTCGCTGCGGTCGTTGTCATCGGCCTTGAGAAAGGCGCTGAACTCGCTTTGGGCCAGCAGCACAGCGCGGGTGAACTGTTCGAAATTCAGGCCCAGGGCGGCTTCGAGTTGGGTCTTGTATTCGCCTTTCTGGCTGGCCAGCAGTTGATCCTGATCGATGTCACGCAGGCTCTGGCGACTGGCTTGCAACTTGCCACTGGCCTTTTCCCGGGCGCGGTTGGCTTCCCAGCGTGCGCGATAGCGGCGGCCGTCGACGCCGACGAAATCCACTTCGGCATAGCCTTCACCGGTGCCGCGACGCAGCAGGGTGCGCGGGTCACCGGTGCCGATTTCGCCATCGGCGTCCGGCACCTTGGCGTCGCGGCCGGTGTTGTTCAGGCGTGGAACCGCGCCGAACAGCGCCAGGCACAGGGCATCAAGCAACGTGCTTTTGCCGGCGCCGGTGGGGCCGGTGATGGCGAACAGGCCGGCACTGGCCAAGGGTTCGGCGGTGAAGTCGATTTCAAACGGCCCCGCCAGGGAGGCGAGGTTTTTCAGGCGGATCGCGAGGATCTTCATGGCTGTTCGCTCTCCATCTGCACGTCTTGCAGCAGCTCGGCAAAGTCCTTGAGGGTTTGTTCGTCGACTTCGCTGCCGTAGTTGTCCTGCCAGGCACGGCTGAACAGTTCCTGAGGCGTGAGCTGGTCCAGTTCGATCAACGCCGCACCGTCCTCGGCGCCGTCACGACTGCCGTTGCCGGCGTACTCGGCGGCGATGCGCACCAGGCGCACAGCCTTGCCTTGCAGGGCGCTTTCCACCTGATGGCGCAAGTCAGGTTGCGGTTCGTCAAGGCGCACGCGGACTTCCAGCCAGGGCTGACGCTGCAAGTCGGCGAGCAGGTCGATGTTTGGCAGGTCGGCCAATTGCAACAGGATCTCCGCCAGCGGCGCCGGGCCGAGGCGCTGCAGGTTCACCGCGCGGGGGATGAGCTTGGGTTCGACGCTGACCAGGGTTTCGCCGTCGAGGGTGATGTCGAGAATCTGGTGCTGGTAGCCGATTTCGGAGAACGACAACGGAATCGGCGAGCCGCTGTAGCGAATGCGCTCCTCGCCGTTGACCTTCTGCGGCTTGTGCAAGTGACCGAGGGCCACGTAGCTGATGCTCGGCCCGAACAGGCTGGCGGGCAGGGCTTCGGCGTTGCCGATGATCAGGCTGCGCTCGGAGTCTTCCGACACTGAACCACCGGCCATGTGCGCATGGCTGATGGCGATCAGCGCCTGGCCCGGCTGGCGTTTGGCATTGGCCGCTTCGATCAGCCATTCATGGACCTGGCCAATGCCGCGCAGGTAGTTGTCGCCCAGATGCGCGCCGGTCACTTCCGCCGGGCGCAGAAACGGCAGCGCCAGGCACCAGCCGGCGATGTCGCCGCTGGCGTCCGGCAATGGCAACAGCAGGCGTTCGGCGTCCAGTTGCCCGTCATCCAGCCACAGCACGCGCCCCAGGGCATGGGTGCGCAAGCGACGCATCAACGGCGCCGGCAGTTCGATCCGCGACCCGGAATCGTGGTTGCCGGCAATCATCACGATGGTCAGCAACGGCTGCTGCTCGTGGGCGCTGACGATGAAGTCGTAGAGGCGCTCCTGGGCTTTGACCGGCGGATTGACCGTGTCGAAGATGTCGCCGGCGATCAGCAGCACATCGGGCTGATCCAGCTTGAGCTGACGCAGCAGCCAGTCGAGAAAACAGCCGTGCTCGAAATCGCGATCCTGGCCGTGCAAGTTCTGCCCGAGGTGCCAGTCGGAGGTGTGGAACAGACGCAAGGGCAACTCCGCTAGATAAAAGGTGATGGCCGCAGGGACAAATGACAGCGGCGAAAGGGGAGAGAGTTTACTGGCAAAAAAGCACGATCGCACCGCGAACCTGTGGCGAAGGAGCTCGCTCCCGCTGGGCTGCGAAGCGGCCCAAAATTCGCACGCCCACGGTTTTCAATGATAACGCGTCAAGCTGTTTACGATTGCTTCGCAACCGAGCGGGAGCGAGTGCCCTCGCCACAAAAGGTCTTGGAATCAATGCAGTTGTTTATTTGGGATACAGCGGCGGCAAACCACTGTCACCCACCGGGTCCTGGACCCGCTCGGCAATCGGGATGGTGCGGATCGCCCGCCACAGTTCCTCGCCTTGCCAGTGTTGGCCGGTTTCGCTGTAGAGCGCGCCGTTCAGGCCGTCGAGGGCGTCGGACAGGGGGACGAAGCGGGCGGCCATGTCGGCCAGGGTTTCCGGTTGCTGCCGGGCCCAGGCGTCGAGGGCCTGGCGCGTGGCGTGGGGGTCGTTGGCCTGGCAGGCGCGCTTGAGGTCGTCGAGCACGGTGCGCGGGCTCGGGCCGGTTTGTGCGGCTCGCGCGATCGCCGGTTGCCAGCGCGCGCGCCACCACAGGCCGAAGCCCAGCAAAGTGGTGCAAGCGAGGATCAGGGTGCTGAGTTTCCAGCGCCACAGAGTCTCGCTGTCGACCGTGGCGTTGGCCGGAGAGTTGCCGGCCGGCGTGTCGACCATCAGGCTCGGATTGACCGAGACCTGCAGGGTTCTGGCAGGCAGGCTGCTGTGTTCCAGATGGTCTTCAAAGGTGTTCCACCAGACTACTTCCACCGACGGCAATTCGATCGGGCCGCTACGGGCCGGCACCAGCGCCTCGCGGTCTTCGCGACTGCCGACCAGGCCACGGTCGCTGTTCTGGTTGCCGAGCACCGGTTGATCCGGATAACGACGCAGGCCGCTGGCCTCGGTGCCGGGCAGCGGTGGAAGTTGCGAACTGCCCAGGCCTTCGGCTTTCACGATCAGGCTGCGGGTCAGCGACTCACCGACCTGGACATGATCGGGCTCCGGGTTCCAGTTCTCGCTCAAGGTCAGGCTACGTGCCGGCAGCCAAGGCAGGTCGGCGGGGTAGGTGATGGGTTTGGCCTTGACCGTCAGCAGCAGTTCGCTGGAGCTGACGCGCATCAGTTTGCCGGATTTCGGCGACTGCGGCGTGGCGTCCGGGGCAGGTTGTGCATCCACCAGGGCGGCATTGAAGATCTGCGCCGGGATGATCAATTCGCCACTGTGCTGCGGGTAGATCGCATAGCGCATTTCGATCACGCCGTGGCGCACGCCGTTGATGTCTTTCTCGTAGGTGCGCGACTCGCCGAGCTGCTCGATGCGTGCATCGGGAATCTGCAACGGCGGCAGGCTGCTGTCGTCGTACAGCGACACCGAGTGGTAGATGCGCAACGTCAGGATCGCCTGGGCCTGCACGTACACGCTGCTCTGATCGAGGCTGGCGTCGATGAAGACCGGGGCCTGTTTGTTCGGGTTGTCCTGGGTTTCGCTTTCCACCACTTGTACGGTGATCGGCTGGCTCTCGACCTCACCCAGTTTCAGCGGCGGAATCACCACGCTGCCCGTTTGTTTCGGCAGCAGCGTGACGATCCAGCGGGTCGTGGCGCGATTGTCGCCACTGAGGGTATTCAACTGGTTGACCTGGCGTGTGCCGCGCACGTCGAACAACGGCTCCAGCGGCGCCAGGTCCGGCTTGCCGAACTGCGTCACGTCGGAGGACTCCAGGGTCAGTTCGATCGTCTCTCCGGAGCTCAGACGCGTGCGATCGACGCTGGCGACCAGCTCGGCTGCCTGGGTCTGAACGGTGCAGATCAGCAAGGCCGGCATCGAGGCGAGCATGTAGGCGGTGAAGCGGGTCATCGAGTTTTTCCCTGATCCTGATGTTGTTGCTGTTCGTACCAGAATTTGCGTCTGAGCAATTCGCCGGGGTCATCCGGGATCTGCCGAAGCCATTGCTCCAGCGCCTGCTGTTGTTCGCCCTCGATGCTGTCGTTGGCCGGACGCATGGGTGGCGTGGTGTGCTGTTCATCCCCCAGTTCGCTGCCCGGTACTTCATTGCTGCCGGGGCGCGGGGGGGTAGAGGGCGGTTGTTCGGCGGTGGTTTTTTCGTCTTCGCCCCCGGTTTTCGGTTCGCCAGTGCTCGACGGTTGCGTCGTGGCGCTGGACGGTGATTCTTGTGGAGGCGTCTGCGGCTCTTCACTGGAGGCCTTGTCCGGCTCGGCGGCAGGCGGGGTCTGCTGCTGCTTGAGCAGGTTTTCCACCAGCGCCTTGTTGGTCAGGGCCGGGCGCAAGTCCGGTTGGCGTTCCAGTGCCTGGTCGTAGGCATCCAGCGCTGCTTCCAGTTCACCACTCTTGGCCAGGGCATTGCCACGATTGTAGTGGGCGTGGGCGTCATTGCCTTCGGCGAACCGCTGGGCGGCGCCGGTGTAGTCGCCAGCCTCGTAAAGGGCCACGCCTTGCCATTGGTGATCTTCGAAATGCTGTGCCGCTTCTGCCGGGCGTTTCTGCTTGAGCAAGTGTTGACCCTGTTGGTCGGGGCGCAGCCACAGGTCCTGGAAGTCGAAGGCATAGCTTGGTTGTGGCAGCGCCAGCAACAGCGGCAGGCAGAACAGCCAGCCGCGACGGCCGGCGCAGGCCGCCAGCAGCAACAAGGGCAGCAGCAACCAGTAACCCTGATCGGCCCAGGTGTCCAGGCGCAGGGTCTGGCCGTCGTTGCGCAGGTTTCGCGGGCCGTCGAGCAGGCCGAGCTCACGCAGATCGGCATCGTCAAGGCGCGCGTGGCGATAATGTCCATCCAGGTCAGTGGCGAAGGCTTTGAGGCCGGCGTCGTCCAGACGCGGCACCAGAATCGCGCCCTGTTCGTCCTTGAGAAAACTGCCATCGTCCTGAGTGATCGGCGCACCTTCGGCGGTGCCGATGCCGAGCATCAGAAACTGCGTTGACTTGCCGCTCAGCGCACGGCGAATCTCCAGGCGTTCCTGTTCCGTGAGGGACGAGCCGATCAACAGGATCCGGCCATCGCCGAGCGCGGCCTGTTGCAGCAACGTCAGCGCCTTGACCACCGCGAGGTCGGCGCGATGGCCGGCTTCGGGCATCAGCGACGGCTTGAGTGCATCGAGCAGATTGCGGCTGGTGGCCAAATCGTCCGACAGGGGCACCAGGGTATGGGCACTGCCGGCGTATACGACGATGGCCGTCTGCGCATCACTGCGATTTTGCAGCAGGTCGAAGAGCTTGCGCCGGGCCTGTTCCAGCCGGTTGGGCTGAACGTCGGTGGCGAGCATCTCCGGGGTCAACTCCAGAAGCACCACCAACGGGTCGGCGGGTTTCTGGCTCAGTTGCTCGACACGTTCCCAGCTCGGTCCCAACAGTGCGAATACGGTCAGTAGCCAGGCCACGCCGAGGGCTATCCATGGCAGTTTGCTGTCGCGTCCGTTACCGCCACTGAGCAATGCCGCATGGAAGGCCGGGGGCAGAATCATCTGCCAGCGCCCGGCACGCTTCTGCCGATGCCAGAGTTGCCAGAGCAGCCAGCCAAGCAGTGGCAGCAATAACAGCCACCAGGGGCGGAACCAGTAGGGCCAGAGTGCGCTCATCGACGCCTCCGCAGGCGCAGGCGCTTGAGCCGCTCTCGCCAGTCGGGCAGTTGCGTTTGCAAAAACAGATCCTTGGTAAACAGACGGTGCAGCGGGTTGTCCGGCCATAGCTCGCGGGCCACCAACAGCATGCTCAACAACAGTGCCAGCGCCAAAGGCCACTGATACAGGGTCTCGGCCGGGCGGGCCTGGGTCGGTTGCTGTGCCACCGGTTCCAGTTGGTCGAGGGTGTCCTTGATCGCTTGCAGTTCCTTGCCGTCACGGGCCCGGAAGTACTGGCCGCCCGTGGTTTCGGCGATGGCTTTGAGGGAGGGTTCGTCCAGGTCCAGGCTCGGGTTGATCCCGAGGAATCCCAGGGTGCCACTTTGCTCCGGGTCGGCGCCGATGCCGATCGGGTAGATTTTCACCCCTTCCTTGGCCGCCAGACGCGCAGCGGTAAGCGGGTCGATCTGGCCGCCGTTGTTGGCGCCGTCCGTCACCAGTATCAATACGCGGCTTTGCGCCGGACGCTGGCGCAAGCGCTTGATGGCCAGACCAATGGCGTCGCCGATGGCGGTGTTCTTGCCGGCGATGCCGATGCGCGCCTCGTCGAGCCAGACACGCACGGTATGGCGGTCGAACGTCAGTGGCGCTTGCAGGTACGCCTGGCTGCCAAACAGGATCAAGCCGACCCGATCACCTTCGCGGCTTTCGAGGAAGTCGCCGAGCAGATGCTGGACCAGCGCAAGGCGGCTGACGTCATCGTCCTCCCATTGCATGTCGGGGAAGTCCATGGAGCCGGACACGTCCACCGCCACCAGCAGATCACGGCCGCTGGCGGCAATCGGCAGCGGCTCGCCCAGCCATTGCGGACGCGCGGCGGCGATCAGCAGCATCAACCACAGCAGCATGAACGGTGCCTGTTGGCGCCAGGCCGGCAGGTTCGCGCGAGCACGGCGGCGAGCCAGCCCTTCGAGGTCACTGAGGAAGCTGACTTTGAGCGCCGGCTCGCCGCTGTCGGCCACCGGCAACAGGATGCGCATCAGCCACGGCAGCGGCAGCAGGACGAAGATCCATGGCCAGGCGAACTCAAACATGTTTGCGAATCCAGATTTCGACGGCTTGGGTCAGGCCGGCGATGGCCTTGTCGTCGAGTTTGCATTCGGGTTTGTAGGCCCCTTCGACCAGCACCATCCAGCGGGTCAGGCCGGCCGCCGGGCAGCGGTTGTCCAGAAATGCCAGCCATTTGCGCCCGTTGAGGGTGTGGCTCTGGCTGTAGGGATAGTGGTTGCGGCACAGGCGCTTGAGCAGGCCGTTGAGCTGTTGCAGCCAGGCGCCTGCCGGTGCGCCGTCGTAGGGCTTGGGCATCAGCGCCAGTTCCGCCAGTGCGGCGAGGCGCACCGGGTCCAGCGGTTGTTCGGCGCGCACGATCGGGCGTTTGTCGGGAATCAAGCGTCGCAGCTTCCACAGGCCGAAACCGATCAAGGGCAGCAGTAACAGCAGTGACCACCAGCCCGGCGCCGGTGGCCAGAACCCGATGGCCGGCGGGGTAATCAGCGGTTGCAGTTGATCGAGACCGTTCATCGACCTTTCCCCGGTTTCTGTGGGTTCAGGTATTCGCGCAATTGTTCGACCATCTCGCTTTGGGTGCTCAACGGCATCAACAACACGCGCAGCTTTTGCGCGAGCAACTCCCAGCGGGCAATGCGCGCTTCGGCCTGGGCACGGTAGGTCTGGCGCAAATCGAAGTTCAACGTGTCGAGTTCGAGTTGTGCGCCACGTTCGGCAAAGCGCAACAGCCCGGCGGCGGGCAGGGCATGATCCAGCGGGTCGGACAGTGGCAGCAGCAACAGGTCGCAATGGCGCGACAACAAACTCAACTGCTGTTCGGCGCTTTCGGACAGGGCCCGCTCGTCGCAGATCACGATCACCAGGCTGCCCGGGCGCAACACTTCCCGGGCACGGCGCAAGGCAATGCCGAAGGCATCGCGGGACGGCTCGCTTTCGGTGTTCAGGGACTGGTTGACGCGCACCAGTCGGTTGAGCAATTGCAGCAGGCTCTGCTTGCTGCGCCGGGGTTTGATTTCGTAGTGCTCGTTGTCGCCGAACACCAGCCCGCCGACCCGATCGTTATGACCCAGCGCCGCCCAGCCGATCAGGCTCGCGGCCTGGGCGGCGAGCACCGACTTGAACATCAGCCCGGAGCCGAAAAACAGCCGGCGGCTTTGCTCGACCATGATGAAGATCGGCCGCTCGCGCTCTTCATGGAACAACTTGGTGTGCGGCTCTTGCGTTCGCGCGGTGACGCGCCAGTCGATGGTGCGCACGTCGTCACCGGCCTGGTAGACCCGCACCTGATCGAAATCCACGCCACGTCCGCGCAGCTTGGAGTGGTGCAGGCCGATCAGCGGGCTGCGCTGGCTCGGCGTGGAGAATAACTGCACTTCACGTACGCGATGGCGCATCTCGATCAGCTCGGCGAGCGTGACGCGGATACCCGGTTGGGACGGCAGGGGGACGTTCATCGGGGTCAAGCGACGGCTACGACGTCGAGAATCCGCTGGACCACCCGATCCTGGTCGATCCCTGCGGCTTCGGCTTCAAAGGAGAGAATGATGCGGTGGCGCAGCACATCGAACAGCACGGCCTGGATGTCTTCCGGGCTGACGAAGTCGCGTCCGGCGAGCCAGGCGTGGGCGCGGGCGCAACGGTCGAGGGCAATCGAACCGCGAGGACTGGCGCCGTACGCAATCCACTCGGCCATCTCCGGGTCGAATTTGGCCGGTGTCCGCGTGGCCATGACCAGTTGCACCAGGTATTCCTCCACGGCGTCGGCCATGTATAAGCCGAGGATTTCCTTGCGCGCGGCAAAGATGGCCTGCTGGCTGACCCGGCGCTCGGGCTTGGTCTCGCCGTTCAGTGCTTCGCCGCGAGCCTGCTGCAGGATCCGCCGTTCGACGGCGGCATCGGGGAAACCGATTTTCACGTGCATCAGGAAACGGTCGAGCTGGGCCTCGGGCAGCGGGTAGGTGCCTTCCTGCTCGATGGGGTTTTGCGTGGCCATCACCAAAAACAGCGGCGACAGCTCGTAAGTGCTGCGCCCGACACTGACCTGGCGCTCGGCCATGGCTTCGAGCAAGGCCGACTGAACCTTGGCCGGGGCCCGGTTGATTTCGTCCGCCAGCACCAGGTTGTGGAAGATCGGACCTTGCTGGAACACGAAGCTGCCGGTTTCCGGGCGATAGATTTCCGTGCCGGTGATGTCGGCGGGCAACAGGTCGGGGGTGAATTGAATGCGATGGAACTGGGCTTCGATGCCTTCGGCCAGTTCTTTGATGGCCTTGGTTTTGGCCAGGCCAGGAGCGCCTTCGACCAGCATGTGGCCGTCGGCAAGCAGGGCGATGAGCAAGCGCTCGATGAGTTTTTCCTGGCCGAGAATCTGCGTTGAAAGAAAGGTTCGCAGCGCTAGCAGCGCTTCACGATGTTCCATCGATGACTGTTCCTGGAAAGGGTGACCGAAGGCGTTCGAATAACGCCTGGGCTGGGGGCGTTACTTTAATCCATCGCGGGGGGCGGCGACTAACGGCATTTTGCGCAAAGTGGGGGAAATGATTGGAGAGGCGCCGTAACCTAGACAGGCAGGGAGGCAGGTTGGGGCTTCACGACGCTATCGCGGGCAAGCCCGCTCCCACAGTTATCTGCGGTGTGCTCACTATCTGTGCTGCACATCCAGACCTTGTGGGAGCGGGCTTGCCCGCGATGAAGCCTGCTCAGGCACCGTCAAATGTTGCTGATGTAAGTCCCGGTCCCCTTGAGAATGTTCTTCAAGGTTTCCTCAACTTCCGCCAGATCACTCGCATCGGTGCTGTGAGTGATCTCCAGCACATCATCCCCATTCAACGCATCGGCATCCGTCGCCGCGATTTCGATTTTCAGCAGGGTAGGGCTCAGGGTGACTTTCACCCCATCGAGGGTCGACGGCTCGCCATCGAGCGTGATTTCCAGCTCGTCCTCGTCCGGGTAGCGACTCATCAGGAACATTTCGCCCTTCTCGCTGTGGCAGCAGAGCATGGCCATGTTGTCTTCTTCTTCATCGCACGGGTTGACGATCAAGAGGGGGGTGGTCATTTGCATGGGGGGATTCCTGGCTCGGCGAGCGTTGTGAAGGCGAACAAAGGACGATTCTGCCAGTCCTCGCCTGTTTATGCTCGTTCAAGTGTCAGCGAGTGAGTCGTGAACGACCGAAGTGTTGCTGGTCATTTCTGGTACGGATGTGCCGTCAATCCGGGCATAAAACGCCCAAAATCCCATACGGCTGCTAGTGTTGTTCGATGGCGTCGCCACCAAGCAGCGTACCGTTGACCGAATATGTCGCAGCACCGCAAGCACGGGCCTTGCCGCACTCGTTAAGCTGCGCAACGGATGAGCACCTGTAAAGGCATTGAGCTGCACGCAGCCCAGTCGTTTTTGCAGATGCCCATTCATGGAAGGTGAATGTGACCTGAGTGTCTCGTCCAGCTTCACCCACCTGTCGTCCTGTTTCCTCTGCCCGAGAATCAGGAACAGGGTGACGGATTGCCCCGAACAGGGGTTTTGCACGCGACGCTTCCATCAATAACAAGCCCAAGCGGAGTACCACAGATGGCGTTCTTCACCGCAGCCAGCAAAGCCGACTTCCAGCACCAACTGCAAGCGGCACTGGCGCAGCACATCAGTGAACAGGCACTGCCACAAGTGGCGCTGTTTGCTGAACAATTCTTCGGCATCATTTCCCTGGATGAACTGACCCAGCGTCGGTTGTCCGACCTCGCTGGCTGTACCCTTTCTGCGTGGCGCCTGCTTGAGCGCTTCGATCACGCGCAACCGCAAGTGCGCGTCTACAACCCTGATTACGAGCGTCATGGCTGGCAGTCGACCCACACCGCGGTCGAAGTGTTGCACCATGACCTGCCGTTCCTGGTGGACTCGGTGCGTACCGAGCTGAACCGTCGCGGCTACAGCATCCATACCCTGCAAACCACCGTGCTGAGCGTGCGTCGCGGCAGCAAGGGCGAGTTGCTGGAAATCCTGCCGAAAGGCACCCAGGGCGACGGCATCCTGCAAGAGTCGTTGATGTACCTGGAAATCGACCGTTGCGCCAACACCGCCGAATTGAACGTACTGGCCAAAGAGCTGGAGCAAGTGCTCGGTGAAGTACGCGTCGCGGTGGCCGACTTCGAACCGATGAAAGCCAAGGTCCAGGAAATCCTTACCGGCCTGGACAACAGCCAGTTCGCGGTCGACGCCGGCGAAAAGGCCGAGATCAAGAGCTTTCTGGAATGGCTGGTGGGCAATCACTTCACGTTCCTGGGCTATGAAGAGTTCGTGGTGCGCGATGAGGCCGATGGCGGTCACATCGTCTACGACCAGAATTCCTTCCTCGGCCTGACCAAATTGCTGCGTACCGGCCTGACCTACGATGATCTGCGCATCGAGGACTACGCGGTGAACTACCTGCGCGAACCGACCCTGTTGTCGTTCGCCAAGGCCGCGCACCCGAGCCGTGTACACCGTCCGGCTTACCCGGATTACGTGTCGATCCGTGAAATCGACGCCAACGGCAACGTCATCAAGGAATGCCGCTTCATGGGCCTGTACACCTCGTCGGTGTATGGCGAGAGCGTGCGGGTCATCCCGTACATCCGTCGCAAGGTCGAGGAAATCGAACGCCGTTCCGGCTTCCAGGCCAAGGCTCACCTGGGCAAGGAACTGGCGCAGGTGGTTGAAGTGCTGCCGCGCGACGATTTGTTCCAGACCCCGGTGGACGAGCTGTTCAGCACCGTGATGTCGATCGTGCAGATCCAGGAACGCAACAAGATTCGCGTGTTCCTGCGCAAAGACCCATACGGCCGCTTCTGCTACTGCCTGGCCTACGTGCCGCGTGATATCTACTCCACCGAAGTGCGCCAGAAGATCCAGCAAGTGCTGATGGATCGCCTGAAAGCCTCCGATTGCGAGTTCTGGACCTTCTTCTCCGAGTCCGTGCTGGCCCGCGTGCAACTGATCCTGCGCGTCGACCCGAAAAACCGCATCGACATCGACCCGCTGTTGCTGGAAAAAGAAGTGGTGCAGGCCTGCCGCAGCTGGCAGGACGACTACGCCAGCCTGGTGGTCGAAAGCTTCGGCGAAGCCCATGGCACCAACGTGCTGGCTGATTTCCCGAAAGGTTTCCCAGCCGGTTACCGCGAGCGTTTCGCCGCCCATTCGGCTGTGGTCGACATGCAACACCTGCTGAGCCTGAGCGAAAAAAATCCGCTGGTGATGAGCTTCTATCAGCCGCTGGGCCAGGTCTCCGGCCAGCGTGAGCTGCATTGCAAGCTGTACCACGCCGATACCCCGCTGGCGCTGTCCGACGTGCTGCCGATCCTGGAAAACCTCGGTCTGCGTGTGCTGGGTGAGTTCCCGTATCGCCTGCGTCACACCAATGGCCGCGAGTTCTGGATTCACGACTTCGCGTTCACCGCCGCTGAAGGCCTGGAGCTGGACATCCAGCAACTCAATGACACCCTGCAGGACGCGTTCGTCCACATCGTGCGCGGCGATGCCGAGAACGATGCGTTCAACCGTCTGGTGCTGACCGCCGGCCTGCCATGGCGTGACGTAGCGCTGCTGCGTGCCTACGCCCGTTACCTGAAGCAGATCCGCCTGGGCTTCGATCTGGGTTACATCGCCAGCACCCTGAACAACCACACTGACATCGCTCGCGAGTTGACCCGGTTGTTCAAAACCCGTTTCTACCTGGCGCGCAAGCTCACCAGCGATGACCTGGAAGACAAGCAGCAACGTCTGGAACAAGCGATCCTGAGCGCACTGGACGACGTTCAGGTGTTGAACGAAGACCGCATCCTGCGTCGCTACCTGGACCTGATCAAGGCGACCCTGCGCACCAACTTCTACCAGACCGACGCCACCGGTCATAACAAGTCCTACTTCAGCTTCAAGTTCAACCCGCACCTGATTCCAGAGCTGCCAAAGCCAGTACCGAAGTTCGAAATCTTCGTTTACTCGCCGCGCGTCGAAGGCGTGCACCTGCGCTTCGGCAACGTCGCTCGCGGTGGTCTGCGCTGGTCCGACCGTGAAGAAGACTTCCGCACCGAAGTCCTGGGCCTGGTAAAAGCCCAGCAAGTGAAGAACTCGGTGATCGTGCCGGTGGGTGCGAAGGGTGGTTTCCTGCCGCGTCGCCTGCCATTGGGCGGCAGCCGTGACGAGATCGCGGCCGAGGGTATCGCCTGCTACCGCATCTTCATTTCGGGCCTGTTGGACATCACCGACAACCTGAAAGACGGCGCTCTGGTGCCGCCGGCCAACGTCGTGCGTCATGACGACGATGACCCGTACCTGGTCGTGGCGGCGGACAAGGGCACTGCAACCTTCTCCGACATCGCCAACGGCATCGCCATCGACTACGGCTTCTGGCTGGGCGACGCGTTTGCGTCCGGTGGTTCGGCCGGTTACGACCACAAGAAAATGGGCATCACCGCCAAGGGCGCGTGGGTTGGCGTACAACGCCACTTCCGCGAGCGCGGCATCAACGTCCAGAAAGACAGCATTACTGTGGTCGGTGTCGGCGACATGGCCGGTGACGTGTTCGGTAACGGCTTGTTGATGTCCGACAAGCTGCAACTGGTCGCTGCGTTCAACCACCTGCACATCTTCATCGACCCGAATCCGAATCCGGCCACCAGCTTCGCCGAGCGTCAGCGCCTGTTTGACCTGCCGCGTTCGGCCTGGTCGGATTACGACACCAGCCTCATGTCCGAAGGCGGCGGGATCTTCTCGCGCAGCGCGAAAAGCATCGCGATTTCGCCGCAGATGCAGGAACGCTTCGACATCAAGGCTGACAAGCTGACCCCGACCGAACTGCTCAATGCCTTGCTCAAGGCACCGGTGGACCTGTTGTGGAACGGCGGTATCGGTACGTACGTCAAAGCCAGCAGCGAAAGCCACGCCGATGTCGGCGACAAGGCCAACGATGCGCTGCGCGTGAACGGCAACGAACTGCGCTGCAAAGTGGTGGGCGAGGGCGGTAACCTGGGCATGACCCAACTGGGTCGTGTGGAATTCGGCCTCAATGGCGGCGGCTCCAACACCGACTTCATCGACAACGCCGGTGGCGTGGACTGCTCCGACCACGAAGTGAACATCAAGATCCTGCTCAACGAAGTGGTTCAGGCCGGTGACATGACCGACAAGCAGCGCAACCAGCTGCTGGCGAGCATGACCGACGAAGTCGGTGGTCTGGTGCTGGGCAACAACTACAAGCAGACCCAGGCCCTGTCCCTGGCGGCCCGTCGCGCCTTGCCGCGGATCGCCGAATACAAGCGCCTGATGAACGACCTGGAAGGTCGCGGCAAGCTGGATCGCGCCATCGAGTTCCTGCCGTCGGAAGACCAGCTCAACGAACGCATCGCGGCAGGCCATGGCCTGACCCGTGCCGAGCTGTCGGTACTGATTTCCTACAGCAAGATCGACCTCAAGGAGCAGTTGCTGGGCTCCCTGGTGCCGGACGATGACTACCTGACCCGCGACATGGAAACCGCTTTCCCGCCGACCCTGGTGAGCAAGTTCTCCGAAGCCATGCGCCGTCACCGCCTCAAGCGCGAAATCGTCAGCACCCAGATCGCCAACGATCTGGTCAACCACATGGGCATTACCTTCGTTCAACGACTCAAAGAGTCGACCGGCATGAGCCCGGCGAACGTGGCGGGCGCTTATGTGATCGTGCGCGATATTTTCCACCTCCCGCACTGGTTCCGTCAGATCGAAGCCCTGGACTACCAGGTCTCCGCCGACGTACAACTGGAACTGATGGACGAGCTGATGCGCCTGGGCCGTCGCGCCACGCGCTGGTTCCTGCGCGCCCGACGCAACGAGCAGAACGCTGCCCGTGACGTCGCACACTTCGGTCCCCACCTGAAGGAGTTGGGTCTCAAGCTGGACGAGTTGCTCAGTGGCGAGATCCGCGAAACCTGGCAAACCCGTTATCAGGCGTATGTCGAAGCCGGTGTGCCGGAGTTGCTGGCGCGTATGGTGGCTGGTACTTCGCACCTGTACACCCTGCTGCCGATCATCGAGGCTTCCGACGTGACTGGCCAGGATCCGGCCGAGGTGGCCAAGGCTTACTTCGCCGTGGGCAGTGCGCTGGACATTACCTGGTACCTGCAACAGATCAGCGCTCTGCCGGTTGAAAACAACTGGCAGGCCCTGGCCCGTGAAGCGTTCCGCGATGACGTCGACTGGCAGCAACGTGCGATCACCATCTCGGTCCTGCAGCAGGGTGACGGCACCCTGGACGTGGAAACACGTCTGGAGCTGTGGATGCAGCAGAACGAGGGCATGATCGAGCGCTGGCGCGCCATGCTGGTGGAAATCCGTGCCGCCAGCGGCACTGACTACGCCATGTACGCGGTGGCTAACCGCGAACTGCTGGACCTGGCATTGAGCGGTCAAGCGGCAGTTCCTGCCGCTGCGGTCGCCGAGCTGGAACCGGCGGCCTGATCAGGCGTTGAATGAAAAAGCCCCGCATCGAAAGATGCGGGGCTTTTTTGTTTAAGGGCGGGCAGAACGCCGGCCCATGGCTCGATCACTCAAGTGTAGGGCGTGGAGCGTGCAGGTGTAGAGACGTGCCTTTCCAGAATATCCAGCCTGAACGTGGCGATGTCTCCGGATTTATCGGTGAAACAAGTGCTGTAGGCCGGGTCGCGCCAGATTTCCTTTTTGATGATGCCGGCGTTACGTGCTTTCAAGTGAAGGGTCACGTAGTCGCTGCTGAAATCATCCAGAGTGATGATTTGGTGATCGCTGTTCAGCAAATTGAAGGAGGTGGTATCACCGCCGGCGGCCGGATAGGCACCCAGTACGCCTTGTCCGTCCTTGCTGAAATATTTCTGATAGTAGGCTTCGCTCACAATCTGAATGTTGTAGTAGTCGTCATAGCACTTGAAGTGGACGACCATGGTCTTCATTTTTCTACGGCCTACAGGGCGCATTGTTTGGGTGACTGGATCGTAGGCTTCAAATGTCGACACTACATTTGGAGGTATTGGAGAACTGCGTCCGTTGAATTGGAAATGCCCCGGGCTCAACAACTCGTCAAAAAATGTCATGTTGATTCCAGCGCAAGTGATGCGGGCGATGAAGGATCTTTCCTGGTCTTTAGTCATGAAGACGTCCTTGTCTGTAGAAGATGGTGGTAGTTGACGCTGTCGCGCGGAACTGAATATATCGCTATTTAAAAGTCACGGCGTTGATTAAATGTGAGCAAACCCTTCCTCTCCCAGTCGAGGTTTGCTCGCCATGGTTGTCGCAGCCTTAGTACAGTATTTGCTCTGTCGTTTTGTCGATCATCGAGACATTACTTGTCGGATTGGACAATAAATTACTGAGCGACTGGTCAAACTTCTGCAGCGCTCTTACTTGCACGTTTTGCTGTTCGTTAATATCCGCGACGATTTCTTCACTGCGCTTGTAGTCCGCCCACACTGGACTCATCGCCTTGGCGTCATGCCCTTGCGCCGTACCGATGTAGCCCAGGTTTTTGTCGTAGAAGTCCACACTGACCTTCGCCTCGATGTCCGAGCTGCGCGATGTCATCAACTGGCTGCGGCTGTCGACGATGCCGACCACGTCCGGTTTGGCCGCCTTCAGGCTTTGCATGTCCGGGTACACCGTGACCGAGCCGAACTGGCGTTGCAACGAGGCCTTGACCCAATCCACGGCCAGGTCGGGTTGGGAGGTGGCTACGTAGGCATCGTGAATCGGCTGCACCAGCAGGCTCTGGCCGAAACCGGTACCGGCGTTGGCCTGGTAATCCTGCAGGTAGGCGCGGTTGGCCTGGGTGTTACGGCTGTAGACGATGCCCAGCGAAACATTGTGGGCGTTGGGAATGCTCGTGGCATTGCTGCGTCCGACCGGCTGCGTGAACATGCCGTCCAGAGAAGAAACCGCCGAAGGAGCGGTGGGTATGGAGCAGCCGGCTATTAGGACGGTCATTGTCAAGGTACTGACAAGCGCGAGTTTCATGGTGTTTCTCCAGTGAAACAACATCAGTCGGAAAGTTAAATAGCCGGTTTTAAGCGGCCGTCATTCCAGACTAAACCGCTTGACTCCCATGCAGTAGCCAATATCCGTAGTTATCCGCCGGGTAATAGTTTTGTTTGATTTAAAACTTTTCGGTTAATTGCCGGCAGATATAAAAAAGCCCAAATCAATGATTCGGGCCTTTTTGTTTATGGCTGTACGTTCAGCCATCAGTTTTCCAACGGGATCAGCACTTTCTCGTCCGGTGAGAGCACCATGAACACCAATAGCTTTGCAGGCTTCGTTTTGCTGGCGTTTTTCGACACAAGGTGCTCGGAACCGGCCGGTTCGTACCAATACTCACCGGCCTTATAGGTCCGCTCTTTTTCGCCCTTCACCTGAGAAGTGACGGCCCCGGATAACACGTAGGCCATGGCAGTGCCCTCATGTTTGTGTGCAATGGAGGATTGCCCTGGCTTGTAGTCGACTTCGATCATCATGGCTTTTTTGCCAGGCGCGTTTTGCAGCATTTGATCTTGCAACACCGTGACCTTTTCCGAAGGACCACCGGCTTCATGGGCGAACGCCGAGGCGGAAACGACCAGGGCCAGGGCAACAAAAGGGGCAGTACAGAAGCGCAAAACGTTCATGGTTCATTACCTGTAATGGGTGAGTTGTCCGGAACCAATCTAGTCCGCCACCCATAACAAACAAACAGCCAATATTCGGGAAGTCCAGGGGACCAATGTCAGTGTGCGGACAAAAAAGATCGCAGCCTCCGGCAGCTTCTACAGAGGTACCCATGCCCTGCAGGAACTGGCGAAAGCTGCGATCTTTAATCGTGTACTTAACGAATCGGAAAGCTGTTGAAGTCGACGGCGTTGGCCAGTTGGCAATCGATCAGGTCGATAAATCCCTGCACTTGAGGGCTGTTGAAATGCGATTGCATGGCCGCTTCGGATTGCCAATGGGAGCTGACGGTCCAGCGATTACTGTCGTCGGGGCAACGGTCGACCATATAGGACTCACAGCCCGGTAGATCGCGCAGCGTCTCGACAATCTTTTGCAGTTGCTTACCCAGCTCGTCCGAGCGGCCGGAGACGGCTTTCACCTTGAGGGTATTGATCATTTGGTTGGGCATTGCTCACGCTCCTGAATCAGGCCGGACGAATCCTGCTCATTGAGAGATAACGCCTATGCAGGATAGGCCCGCACCCCCGGACCACCAATAGCCAATCGCCGGATAAAGTCGCAGACCAATCCGTCAGGCGACTTGCTGCAAGATGTCGCGCAGGCGATCCAGAGCGGTGTCGATGTCCAGGGTATCAATGGCGCCAAAGCCGAGGAAAAGCCCGGCCAGCGGCGCTTGCTGGTAGAAAAAACTGTTGATGGGGTAGAGCCCGACTTCGACTTTTTTCGCCAGTTCGATCACCAGTGGCACATCGATCGGTACTTTGCACAACACCACCATGTGGAAACCGGCCGTGGTCGGCACCGCTTCTAGCCATGGCGAGAGGTCAGTGGCGATTCGCGCCAGTATCCGTTCCCGTCGACCGGCGTAGATGCTGTGACAACGGCGAATGTGCTTGAGCAGGCAGCCTTCGGCGATGAACTTGGCCAGCGCCCATTGCGGCAGGGTAGAGGTGTGAAGGTCAGTCAGTTGCTTGGCGCGTACCACCGCATCGAGAATCGCCGGCGGCAGAATCGCATAACCCAGCCGCAACTCCGGCAGCAAGGTTTTCGAGAAGGTTCCGACGTAGGCGACGATTCCGCGCTCATCCATGCTTTGCAGCGAGTCCGTGGGCCGGCCCTCGTAGCGGAATTCGCTGTCGTAGTCGTCCTCGATGATGATTGCGCCTAGCTCGTGAGCCTTGGCCAGCAACGCCACGCGCCGTTCCTGGCTCATGGGCATGCCCAGCGGGAACTGGTGCGACGGGGTCACATATATCAGCCGGGTGCCAAGGGGGATCTTGTCCACCTGAATGCCTTCGCCATCCACCGGCACGCCGATCACCGTGGCGCCGTGGGTGCCGAACAACAGGCGCGCGGGCGGGTATCCGGGGTCCTCCATGGCGACGATGCTGCCCGGGCGGGTCAGCACCCGGGAAATCAGGTCCAGGGCCTGTTGGGCGCCGTTGCACACCACCACGTCTTCATCCTGGCAATTGACCCCGCGAGAAAACGCGATGTGCCGGGCGATGGCATTGCGCAGTGCTGGCAGGCCTTCCGGCAGGCTGTAGAACCCTTTGGACGCGGAGATCTGCCGCAAGGCATGGGACGTGCAGCGCCGCCAGTCGTCCTGGGGAAACTGGCCCTTGCTGGTGGCGCCACCAATGAAGTCGTAGCGCAGCGAGCCTTCCAGTTTCGGGTGGCGCAGAAACACCGGCAGGTTGCGCCAGGATTCGATGACCTCGAATCCGGCCAGTTCCGAGTGGCTCTGTTTACGCTCGACTTTCGAAGCCCGAGCGTTGACGTAGGTGCCTTTGCCGATCACTCCGGTGAGGAAGTTTTCGTAGGTCAGTTGAGCGTAGGTGTCGGAAATGGTCTTGCGCGAAATGCCCAGTTGCTCGGCCAGCAGGCGACTGGGTGGCAGCTGCGTCCCTGCCGCCAGGCGCCCGGACTCGATGGCGCTGCGCAGTTGGTTGTACAGCTGACCTGCCAGGTCCTTGCGGCCATTGATGACAACATGCAGTTCCATACCGGCGAAGCTCCGGGGCAATTGAGGCGCGTGTGCGTCGCGCAAGATTACCCCCATCCGGAGGTTATGCAGAAGTTGCGTGGCGCAAAAACCGTCAATTGGTCTGGAGGCGGGTGGTCCACGGATTTTTCGCCAAATTGGACCTGTAACGCCCGGGTAACAACGGATACCGTGAATTACACATTCTCGCTGCACGAGGCTTGTCATGAACCCCCGCCTGGATTACTACAGCGCGTCACCCAAGGCGATGAAAGCCATGATCGCGATGGAGGCCTTGACCAGCAGCTTGGGCATCGAACCGGCGCTGCTGCACCTGGTCAAGATCCGCGCTTCACAGCTCAATGGCTGTGCGTTCTGCACCGACATGCATTCGGTGGATGCCCGGCGCCTGGGCGAGACCGACCGGCGCCTTTACTCGATTGTGGTCTGGCGCGACAGCAACTTCTTCAACCCGCGCGAGCGCGCGGCCCTGACCTGGACCGAGGCCGTGACCCTGCTTGCCGAAAGCCACGTGCCGGACGACGTCTACGAGCAGGCGCGGACGCAATTCAGCGAAGCTGAACTGGTCGACCTGACCCTCGCCGTCACGACCATCAACAGCTGGAATCGCCTGGCGGTGAGTTTCCGGCAAAGCCCCAGTACCTGATCGGGTTGTCATACGGCGTTCATGAAAGGTGCGCAGGATGGATCGCACGGATAGAAGGACAGGGAGTCATCAATGCCAATCATGGGAACCGGCAGCCGTCGGCGCATTACCGAGTATGGCGCGCCCCTCGATAAAAGCGTTTCCTGGCGGACACTGGCGGCGGATGTCGATCCGGTGCTGGCCCAGTGTTTCAGCGTCACCGCGCGTTCTGGCTGTTTCATGCAGGCGGCGCGCAGCCTCAATATCAAGGCGACCCGGTTACGCAAGCAATTGGCGGAACTGGAGACACAGCTGCAGTGCTCATTATTCAGCCCCTCGGACAATGGAGTCGTCCTCAGTCGTGACGGGCTTCAACTGCATTCACAATTGATCGCACTGGCCCACGAGCGCGACTTGCCGGTGATCGAACAGCCTCTGGTGCGCCTGGCCGTCGCCGAATCGATCCTGCATGACATTCTCGGGCGCGACCTGGTGGCCTTGCTGCGGCGCAATGCCCGCGTGCGCCTGGACATCATCAGCCTCGACAGCGAGCTGTCCCTGCGAGCCGTCAGTGCCGATGTGGTGTTGTGGTTGTCTGGCGCCGATTCAGCGCTACCCGGGCCGAGTTTTGCCATCAGCGAACCTCGGTGCCTGGCACGTCTCGACTACCTGCCGCACATCGCCAAACGTTACTCCAGGGTCGCTTCGCGCCCGGACAGCCTTGATGACCTGGCCGATTTCCTGCTCGTGCAATGGCAGCATGATCGGCAGATCGACAGCTTTCGAGCCTGGAACACCCTGGTGGACCAGCGCCTGGCCGGGGTGGTGCAGTTGCATTCCTATGAACTGATGCTGGAAATGATCCGTTGCAGCGCCTGCATTGGCCTGCTGCCCGGCTACATGAGCCGTTTCGACCGTAGTTTGATCGGCTTGCCAGAGCTGTTCGACCTGCCGATGCAGCGTCAGGTCTGGTTGGCGGTGAATCGCCACTCCGAGGCGGATGCGCAGGTGCGGATGATCGTCGAGTTGATCAACGGCACCTTCAACGAGCGCCGGGAGTGGTTCGAACGTTGAGCCCAATCAAAATGTGGGAGCGAGCCTCCTCGCGATGGCGGTGTATCAGGTTCCATCGATGTGCCTGCAGGACCTCTTCGCGAGCAGGCTCGATTCCACAGGGGGATCGCCAGCCGGGAAGTTTGCGATATAGAGTGAGCAGCCATGTCTGTATCAAGGATGAGTCACCCATGCCCGCCACCGACCCTGTCATCACCCTCGAACGCCTCAACGAATCCCACATCGAGGGCATCACCGCGCTTTACCACGACCCCATGGTCGCCCGGCAGACGCTGCAAATGCCGTTTCCGTCCAGCGAGACCTGGCGAAAGCGCCTGGCGTCGGACAACGAACGAATCGTTCAATTGGTGGCGCTGCACCAGCGAGCCGTTGTCGGCAGTATCACCCTTGAGCAGTTTTCACGTGTCCGTCGCGGCCATGCGGGGACTTTTGGCATGGGGGTCGCGCAGGCGTGGCAGGGCAAGGGCGTTGGTACCAAGCTGTTGGCGGCGGCGCTGGATATCGCCGATGACTGGATGAATCTGCGGCGGGTCGAACTGTCCGTCTATGCCGACAACGAGGCTGCCATCGGCCTGTATCGCAAATTTGGCTTTGAAACCGAAGGGATCTTTCGCGATTACGCGGTGCGTGACGGGGTATTCGTCGATACCTTGAGCATGGCGCGCCTGCGTCGCCCACTTAAGGCCGGTTGAATCACCGGTTCAGGGCAAACGCCAGCGCCGCTCGTGCTTTTAGTCGCACGCCAGCGGCGCGCTTCTGCCATGCTCAGGGTCCGCAGCACCGCTTCAACCAAAGGAACATCGCGATGGACGACGTACAGCAACTAGGCGAGATGCTTCGTCATTACGCAGACAGCGAAGCGCATAAGAAGCAATTGTTCGAGACGCAATCGGCCGAGTGGGCCAAGCGCATTGGCGAGCTGTTCGATCAGATCCAGCAGTGGCTGGAACCGGTCAAGGCGCCGAATCTGCTGGAGGTGAGTCGCGAAGCCTATGTCGCCTCGGGGCCGAGTGTCCCGGTGGAGACGTCCACCTTCAATACCGAAAAGCTGAGCATCCTGATTGCCGGTAAGCCGGTGGAGTTCGTGCCGGATGTGATGGGTGTCGGCGGGCAGATTTCGGTGGCGGTGATGGGCTTTACCGCCGCACGCTACGGCAGTGTTTCCCTGGTTTGCCTGCCGCCGTCACAAGGCTGGCAGTGGCGCAAGACCAATGGCCTGAAGGACCCGGATACCTTTGCCTTTGATGCGAACTTTCTGGCGCAACAGTTGCAAAGCCTGATCCCCCGCGAGCGCAACTGAACGTATTGATCAATGCACAGGACCCCTGTGGGAGCGAGCAAGTTCGTTCCCACAGGGGTAGGCTGTTGTCTCAGAGTTCGAGGTGGCCCCATCCCGGCTTCGGCGCTGGCGGGGCGACGGCCTTCACCGTCTTCCCTGTCGCCTGTTCCACCCGCCGCGCCACTTCCGGGTCATCGGCAAATGGCATCAGGCTGGCGTCATCGAGGCTTTGCGCCGAGTGACTTCTCAGGCAGTACTCGACGCCCAGCCACAGGCTCGCCGCCGCCAGAATATTCAGTGCGATTTCAATCATCAGGCGATCTGCGCCTCCCGTTCAGCCATGGCCACGTCGCCCACCCGTACCGTGCGCCACACGTTGTACGCCATCAGCAACATACCGCTAAGGAAGAACACGCCACCGGCAAAGCGCACCACAAATCCGGGATGACTGGCCTGCAAGGCTTCGACGAAGGAGTAGGTGAGGGTGCCGTCGTCGTTGATCGCCCGCCACATCAGGCCCTGGGTGATGCCGTTGACCCACATCGAGGCGATGTACAGCACCGTGCCAATGGTCGCCAGCCAGAAATGCAGGTTGATCAGCGGCGTGCTGTGCATCTGCTCGCGACCGAATACTTTCGGCACCATGTGATAAGTCGCGCCGAAGGTGATCATCGCCACCCAGCCGAGGGCGCCGGCGTGCACGTGGCCGATGGTCCAGTCGGTGTAGTGGGACAGGGCATTGACGGTCTTGATCGCCATCATCGGCCCCTCGAAGGTCGACATGCCGTAGAACGCCAGGGACAGCACCAGAAAGCGCAGGATCGGATCGGTGCGCAACTTATGCCAGGCGCCCGACAGCGTCATCATGCCGTTGATCATGCCGCCCCAGCTCGGCGCCAGAAGAATCAGCGACATCGCCATGCCCAGCGACTGCGCCCAGTCTGGCAGCGCGGTGTAGTGCAAGTGGTGCGGGCCGGCCCAGATGTACAGGGTGATCAGCGCCCAGAAATGCACGATGGACAGGCGATAGGAATACACCGGACGCCCCACCTGTTTGGGCACGAAGTAATACATCATCCCGAGGAAACCAGTGGTCAGGAAGAAACCCACTGCGTTGTGCCCGTACCACCACTGCACCATGGCATCGGTGGCCCCGGAATACACCGGATAGGACTTGAACCAGCCCACCGGGATCGACAGGTGATTGACCACGTGCAGCATCGCGATCACCACGATGAACGCACCGAAGAACCAGTTGCCGACGTAGATGTGTTTGGTCTTGCGCTGCACCACCGTGGTGAAGAACACGATGGCGTAAGCGATCCAGACCACGGTCATCCACACCGCGCCTGAGAACTCGATTTCGGCGTATTCCTTGGTGGTGGTGTAACCCAGCGGCAGGCTGATCAACATGATCACAATCACCGATTGCCAGCCCCAGAAGGTGAACGCGGCGAGTGTGTCCGAGAACAGCCGTACCTGGCAGGTCCGCTGTACGGCGTAGTAGCTGGCCGCAAATTGCGCGCTGCCGGCAAAGCCGAATATCACCAGGCTGGTGTGCAGCGGGCGTAAACGGCCGAAGGTGGTCCACGGCAGATCCAGGTTCATCTGCGGCCACACCAGTTGCGAGGCGATCCATACGCCCATCGCCATCCCCACGACGCCCCAGATCACCGTCGCCACGACGAATTGGCGCACGACCTTGTAGTTATAGGCTTGCCCGACAGTTGTTGTGCTCATGCTCAATGCTTCCACGGTTGCAATGCCGTGCACTGTAGAAACCGTGGCGCAAACAAAACAGGCTCAGGAAAAGTTCATTAGTGCGGATCAGATTGGAAATAACCCTGTCCTGGTTGATCCACCTCTGATACGGCTTTTTAACCAAGATCTGAATCTGTAATGAAAATCAGCGCCGGTCCATAGTGCTGCCTCCTGTAGGAGCGAGCCTGCTCGCGATGGGCGTCAACGATGACGCGGGCTGTCTGGATGCCCCCGTTGCCTGTGCGTTTTTCGCGAGCAGGCTCGCTCCTACAGGGTTTTGTGCCAAATCCTGATGAGGTAGCCACATGTATCAGTACGACGACTATGACCGGGCGCTGGTGTTCGAACGGGTGGCGCAGTTTCGCGATCAGGTCGAACGCTTCATTGCGGGGGAACTGAGCGAGGAAGAGTTCCTGCCGCTGCGCCTGCAGAACGGCCTGTACATGCAGAAACACGCTTACATGCTGCGCGTGGCCATCCCATACGGCACGCTGAGCGCCCGGCAGATGCGCACGCTGGCGAGCATCGCCCGCGACTACGATCGTGGTTACGGCCACTTCACCACGCGGCAGAACATGCAGTTCAACTGGATCGAACTGGCCGAAGTGCCGGACATCCTCGAACGCCTGGCCCAGGTGGAAATGCACGCGATCCAGACGTCCGGCAACTGCGTGCGCAACATCACCACCGAAGCTTTTGCCGGGGTCGCGGCCGACGAAATGATCGACCCGCGCCCGCTGGCGGAAATCCTGCGGCAGTGGTCGACCATCAACCCGGAATTCCTGTTCCTGCCGCGCAAGTTCAAGATCGCCATCTGCTCGGCTGAGCAGGATCGGGCGGCGATCATGATGCACGACATCGGCCTCTATCTTTATCCCGGCAGCGATGGGCAAATGCTCCTGCGGGTCATCGTCGGCGGGGGCTTGGGACGTACGCCGATCCTCGGCTTGCAGATCCGCGAAGGCTTGCCGTGGCAGCATTTGCTGTCCTACGTCGAGGCGGTGTTGCGGGTGTATAACCGCCATGGCCGGCGGGACAACAAGTACAAGGCGCGGATCAAGATTCTGGTCAAGGCCCTGGGTATCGAGGCGTTCGCCCGCGAAGTCGAGGAGGAATGGCAGTACCTCAGGGACGGTCCGGCACAGCTGACCGAAGATGAATATGAGCGCGTGGCCAGTGCCTTCGTCGCGCCGCCGTACCGCGAACTGGCGGGCACCAGCCTTGATTTCGGCACGCACCTGAGCGAGCACCCGGCGTTCGCGCGTTGGGTGCAGCGCAATGTGCAGGCGCACAAGGTGCCGGGGTACGCCAGCGTGGTGCTGTCGACCAAACCCGGCAATGCCGCGCCGCCGGGCGATGTCACCAGCGAACAGATGGAGGCGGTGGCCGAATGGGCCGAGCGCTTCGGGTTCGCCGAGATCCGCATTGCCCACGAACAGAACATCGTCCTGCCGGACGTGCCCAAGGCCGATCTGTTCGCGCTCTGGCGCCTGGCGTGCGAACACAACCTGGGCAGTGCCAACGTCGGCTTGTTGACAGACATCATCGCCTGTCCCGGTGGCGATTTCTGCGCACTGGCCAACGCCAAGTCGATCCCCATCGCCCAGGCCATCCAGGCGCGTTTCGACGACCTCGACTACCTGCACGACCTCGGTGATATCAGCCTCAATATCTCGGGCTGCATGAACGCCTGCGGGCACCATCACATCGGTAATATCGGCATCCTGGGGGTCGATAAGAACGGCAGCGAGTGGTACCAGATCACCCTCGGCGGCGCCCAGGGCAAAAACAGTGCGCTGGGCAAGGTCATCGGGCCATCCTTCAGCGCTGCCGAAGTGCCCGCGGTGATCGAGCTGATCATCGACACCTTCGTGCGTTATCGCGAGAGCGAGGAAGTGTTCGTCGATACCTTTCAGCGTATCGGCCTGGAACCGTTCAAAGAGGCGGTTTATCCGAAAGTGCTGGAGGTGTCGGCATGAACAATCTGTTGCGTCTGCAAGAGGGCGCGGCGCGGCTGATCGAGGACGATCCATGGACGCTGGTCCGGGACCTGCTGGCGCCATTGCCGGCGGGCAAGCTGATCCTGCCATTGGCCCGTTGGCTGGAAAACCCGCGGCAATACGCGCTGTGGCTGGGGCCAGACGATGACGTGGAGGGCCTCACGCCGTGGTTGCCTGAGTTGCCGCTGATCGCCGTGGACTTTCCGAATTTTCGCGATGGTCGCGGCTACAGCCAGGCGTACTTGCTGCGCACTCGATTGGGCTGGACGGGCGAGTTGCGTGCCATCGGTGACGTGCTTCGCGACCAGCTCAGCCACATGCGCCAATGCGGCTTCGACAGCTTTGCGGTGCGGGCGGATAAATCCGCCGAGGATGCATTGAAAGGATTGGCCGGCATGAGCGTGCTGTACGGACGCTCGGTGATAGAGCCGCGTCCGTTGTTTCGGCGGCGTTGATGCCAAACCTGTGGGCGCGGTCTGACATTCAACATCAGTGTTGTCTGAACTGGCCTCATCGCGAGCAAGCTCGCTCCCACAGGTTGATCATTGGCCGTGATTACTTGACCCGTTCAGCTTGCCCGCGAAGGGGCCTCTGGATCAGCCCCCAATCACTTCAACGCCGGATCGCCCATGTTCATTTTCTTCCAACCCTGCAACAGCTCCTGCGCCTTGGGTCCATGGCCGTTATCCAGGTAGTACTGGATCAACGCCAAGCGCGCATTGCGGTTGGCCGGCTGCACGTTCAGCAGCCGTTCCAGTTCTGCGCACGCCTCATCGACTTTGCCGCTGTCGTGCAGCGCCACGGCCAGCACATAGCCAAACTGCGCACTCTGCGGTTCCAGTTGCGCGGCTTTGCGCAGGAACGGCATGGCCTGGGCGGACTGGCCGGCGCGCACCAGCGACAAACCCTGGGTATGTTGCAGCAGGGCGGCGTCCGGGTGCTCTTTCAGGCTCTGCGCCAAGAGCGCCTGTGCTTCCTGACGGCGGCCTTTGGCCTCCAGCCATTGCACCAGCGTCACCAGGGCCGGGTAGAAGCCCGGATCACGCTTGAGCGCTGTTCGCAGTAAGCCCTCGACCTCGTCACTGCGTCCGCTGGCCTGATACAGCATGGCCAGGTTGAGGTTGGATTCGGCACGCTCGGCGAGGCTCTTCTGCACGTTTTCGTACTCGGCGATGGCGGCCTCCCAACTGGCCAGGGCGTTGCCCAGACCGCTGTTTGCCACGCTGAGCAAGTCCCGGGCTGCGGCAATGCGCACGGCTTTCACCGGATCGCCGAGCAACGGCGACAGCAGTGCAGCGCGTTCCTCGGGCGGCAGGAGCGCACTGATGGCGTGGACCGCGCTTTCACGCACTTGCGGGGCTGGATGGCTCAGGTCATTGGTCGCCAGTTTCAACGTCTGCTTACTTGGATACAGCGGCAACTCGGCGAGCAGGGTCGCCCGTTGAATCGCCGGCAAGTTGCTGCGTTGCAGTTGCTCGTAGAGTGCCTGCGCCGCGCCCGGCTGGCCGTTGCGAATCAGCCACAGGCTTTCGTCGTAGCGAGGGGGCTGGACGGGGCTGGCGTTGGCGGTGTTCCACAGCTTGAACTGCTCGGTGACCTTTTCACCCGCCTTGCCCTGGTGGCAGGTCAGGCAGGCGTCCGGTGTGCCGAGTCTTGCCGCACGCTCGGGATTGGGAATGCTGAAGCTGTGGTCATGCCTGAAGTCGTTGCCCATGTAGAACTTGCCGGGCATGTGGCAATCCACGCACTGCGAACCCGGTTGGCCCATGGTGTGGCGGGTGTGTTCGATGGAGTCGTAGTTCTTCGCTTGCAGGCCCTTGCCATCGACGGTTTGCACCGCCGTCTTGCCGGCGCTGTTGTGACATTGCAGGCAGACGCCGTTACCCGGCGCCTTGAGCTCGGCGCTGTGCGGGTTGTGGCAATTGCTGCAGCGCACACCCTTGTCGAACATCTTGCTCTGGGCAAAGGAGCCGTGCTCGAACACCTCGTCCTTGATCTTGCCATCCAGGGCATACAGCTCGCGGGTCAGGGGGCTCGGCAGGTAGTCATCCATCAGGCGCTTACCAACGGTGTAACCGTCGTCCAAGGGCGCGCGGCGCGAGTGGCAGCGGGCGCAGGTTTCGATTTCGACGGTGGCGTTCTTGTCCTTGAGATCGACGGCGAAACCGGCGTGAATCAGGTCGGTCTTCTTCGCGGTCCACTCCAGATGGTTCGAGGCCGGGCCGTGGCAAGCCTGGCAGCCGACCCCGAGGCTGTTCCACTGACTGTCGAAGGTGTTTTTCGCCGCATCGAAATTACGCTTGAAACCGGTGGTGTGGCACTCGATGCACATGAAGTTGGCGTTCTGGCTCGGTTTGCTCCAGTGCAGCGGGTCCTTGAAGGTCACGCCCTGGCCCGGATAGAGATGAAACCAGCGGTGCTTCTCGGTATCCCAGGCCACGCCCAGGGCTTGCAGTCGACCTTCGCCGACCTCGATCAAGTACTGCTGCAAGGGGGCAATGCCGAAGGTGTAGGCCACCTTGAAGTCGGCGTTCTTGCCATCGCTGCCGGGGGTGTTGACCCAAAAGCCGTCGTCCTTGCGCGAAAAGCGGGTGGTTTCGTTTTCCGCCTTGAAGGTGACGTTGTTGAAGTCGCCGAGCAGGGTGTCGGCATTGGCCGGTTGCATCGCCAATTGGTGATGGGAGCCTTGCCAGTCCTTGACCTGCGCGCTGTGGCAGCCCTGGCATTGTTGCTCATCGACCATTTTGGCCGGCGCCAGGGCAACGGGTTGCGGTTGTGTTTTGGCCGGTTCAACCGAGGCTTTGCTGACCGGTGCGTAGGTCACGGGTGCCGGATGGCTGCCGAACAGAAACCAGCCGATGCCCGCGACCGCCAGCAGCAAAACGCCGATGGTGACGGGAAACAGGTAGCGATTGATCAGGGGCGGTTGCGAATCAGGGGTTGCGGTTGCTGCATTATTTTTATGTTTCGGCATTGCGACTTCCCTGGTCCAGGTACGTTTGCCGTCAGGCGCACGTTCAGCTCGATGCAGCTTTGCCGGATGACCGGCGTCTGTCAAATGACGCTTGTGATCGGTTATGCAGCTTTGGCGCGCCCAGGTCGTAGGCAATGGAAAACTGCATAGGGTGCTGCTGGCAGGTGTTCATTCTTCGATGGGGCGGCATAGTCCATGTCTGACTATGCCTTGTTGAACACCTCAGCCGGGTTGATCTATTGCGTTTGCTCTGTTGTGGCGGCATCGAACGGGTAGATCCGACGCCATTCGGTAGCCATGTCGACCACCGTCCAGCCACGTTTGTTGGCTTCGTCAAGGGCCTTGTCCAGGCGGCCGATCTGCGACTCACGGTCATAGGCCCACTCGCGCTTGGCGTCGGTGTGATGCACCAGGCCCATGAAGCGTTTGCCCGGCCCGGCGGCGGTCCACTGCAACATCTGCAGGTCGCCGTCGGAGTTGCCGAACGCCAGAATCGGCCGTTTGCCGATGACGGCGTCGATGCTTTCCGGTTTGCCTGGGCCGTCGTCGTTATGGGCCAGTTTTGGCGTGCGCAGGATCGACGCCTGGCCATCCTTGTATTGAAACGCGGTGACGAAGGTGGTGCCGATCACTTGCTCGGGCGGAATGCCATAGACTTTCTCGGCGAAGGCGCGCATGAAAGCGGTATCGCCACCAGAGACGATGTAGGTCTTGAAGTCTTCGCTACGCAGGTAGTCGAGCATTTCCAGCATCGGCTGGAAGATCATCTCGGTGTAGGGCTTGCCGGTTTTCGGATGGCGCGCCTGGCTGAGCCAGGTCTTGGCGTAGTCGTCGAAGGCCTCGGTGGTCATGCCGGTGTGGGTCGCACCGAAGATCTTCATCATGCCGTCCAGCCCGGTGGCCGCCAGCGCCTTGTGATCGTTTTCCAGCACCGCCTTGAACGGCTGGGTGGTTTTCCATTCCGGGTGTTGTGGCTCTGTACGCTTGACCTCTTCCAGGGCAAACAGCAGCTCGAAGTACATCGGCTGCTCGCTCCACAAGGTGCCGTCGTTATCGAACACGGCAATGCGGTCCTCGGGTTTGACGAAGTCCTTGCTGCCTTGATCGGTCACCGCCTGCACGAACTCGATGATGTTCTTTTTCGCTGGGCCGTCGTTCCAGGAGGGCAGTGGTTCGGCGGCCTGAGCCAGCAGTGGCAGGCTTAAAGCCAAGGCTAATAGCAGCTTCAACCCGTGAAAGTGGCGGTGGCTGATCGGGTTCGTCATGGGCGTTCCTTCGAGTGAACCGGATTGAGTGTTTGCAGTCCGGGAACGGCAGCTCATTTGCTGCGTTCGGCCTGACTATGGAGCGTAGTCAAGGATTCCCTGCTTGGGGTGCGGAGCTTGATCGTTAGTCGCTCCAGGTGACTTGTATAGACAACGGGGTATTTGACGTCCGTTTCGACGTGAGTGTAGGGGCTGAATCGACGAAACCTGCCGTCTGCGTGAAGGCAAAAGGTGGGTTTCAAGGATCTGTGGTGAGAGGGCTGACCCCTATGCAGAAATAGTATCGATAGTTTCGGGGGGGGGGCTACGGACCTGACGGTACAAGCCCCCGTGGCAACAAGCCGGGCTACTAAACCCTAACTGACCATCAGTGACGCGAATCAAGTTACCGAGGGGCCTCTCCAGGGCGCACAAGCAGGCGGGTTCTGGAGCGGGCATTTTGATGCAAGACATCACGATTTCGCGTCACCGAAAAATCCGGACATTCGATACAAATCCAATCCTATAAATATGTACCGCACCTGACCAATATCTCAGCGAGATGCTGTGCCCTACAGACAAGGAGAGACTGTATGGCACAACGATTGAACGATGGAACGTCAGGTGACGTAGTAATCAGGTCCGGTCCGCCGGCTTCCGGTGGCGGCTGGGGTGGAGGAGGCGGAGGTGGCGGCGGTAACAGGGTCGGCGCTTCAGGTAATTTTGGCGGCCCCAGTGCAAAGACCAAAGCCCTCAGGAGGAAGGCCCTGCTGCAACTAAGGGAAAAGCAGGCCAAAGAAAACGCAGAAGCTGTTGCACGAGCGCAGGAACAAGCCCGCGTCCAGGCTCGACAGCAATTACTCGCTGGGATGGCCCAGCGTCATGGGGTTGTGAGGGCTGAGCTCGATCGAAGTTTTGCTGCAAGAGTTGGAAAAAACACGCAATCGCTTCAGCAGGAAATCTGGGCTGTACGAACGCCATTCGTCAGTGATGTCCCATTTGAGCGCTACCGGCTTTACTCCCTCAGTAAAGAAAAAAGCGAAATCGATGGGCTGATCGCTCGTAAAACTGAAGAGCTGAACCAAAAGAATATTGCCGCTCGATCATACGATGGACACGACGCGCTTGTTCGAACTTTAAACGATTACCTGCAACGTCTGGAGGCGTTCGGAGAGGCGCTGAGTCACGGCCATCATATCTGGGAAAACGCTTATGGCGCAGCTCATGAAGCAAGGCTGTTATCGACTCAGCTCGACATGCTCTATGAAAAAAGCAACGCGTTAGCCCGAGAACATGCTAGTGCGGTCCGGGATTTTGCTGTATGGGAAAAGTATCGCCTGACCATTGAACAGCGTGATGCGCGCATTCGCTTCAAGCAGCAGACCGACGCAGACTTTCGCTTAGAGCGGGTCAAGCAGGCCAACACCTGTCGTTTTCCAGTCAAGCAATCGATGGCTGCCGTTTCGGCGCTCGTCATCCCCGGCAGGGCGTGGGTTGCGGGAGCGGCGGATGCATTGGCAATCGCCGTTACCCGGTCAGTGGTTTTATTGACCGAAGTAGCGGGTACGCTCACTGTGCGTCAAGTTGCAGTATTTGTCGGCGGAATGGCGTATCCATCCGAGCTGGGCAACGGAGAGTTATCACCCGAACAACGAGCTCGCTTGTTCCACGCTGTTGCCATCCCGGCAAATACGCTGGAGCTTCACGACAGTAGAGAGTTGCAAACAGTCGCTGACGCGGGCGGCTCGGTGGACGTGGAGTATCGGCTCAAGCCATTAGCCGCAGACGGGGGCACTGCAATCATTGCCGCCAAAACTGGAGGCGAGATTGACTCCCGGGTTCCGGTGGTAAACGCATCGCTGGATCCGCTAACCGGTGCGTACAGCGCAGAAATTCCCGGTTCACCCACCCGATATGTGGAGTTCACGCCAGACACTGTGCCTCAAGCGCAGATGCCCAGCCAGACGCCTTTGGCCGTTACGCAGCCACAGATTCAAGCCATACCGGCCGGTGTGGATTGGCGCATTCAAGATTGCATCGTTTGCGTGCCTGGCCTTGAGCCGATCTATCTGTCTTTTGGCGTTCCACCCATGGGGATGGGAGTTGTCACGGGCTCAGGTCAGCAGGCCACACAGGGCTGGTGGAATACAGCAACCCAGCCTGTGGGTGCAGCCATCCCGACGCAAATCGGCGAGCAGTTCCGGGGGCGGGAGTTCACGTCGTTCGGGGCGTTCGACGAAGCGCTTTGGCGAGCGCTCGGAGAGTATCGCCTGCTTGTCTCGCCCTTTGATGAGGTGAACAAAAAACGCATCGAACAAGGGTTTGCCCCCTATGCACCGAAAAGCACATGGGTCGGTGAAAACCGCGAGTTCGAAATGCGTTATCAAGAACGCTCGGAGTTCTGGACCGACCCGTTCAATCTCGACCAAATTCGCATCAAGGTGCCGAACAGTGCCGAGGGTTGGATTGGCGTCGTGCCGGCGGTCGCACCCTGGCCAATTCCACCGGCCAATAGCTGGACACCCCTGGTGCCGCCGGGCAGCGAACACCTCGGGTCGACGACATCACCGATCATACCGACCGACCCCTTGGTTTATCCCGGCAGCCCGGCCATCCCCGTCCTACCGCCAATCGAGACGTTTCCGGCTGTTGATGAGGGGGAGATTGGTGCGAGTATTCCGGGGTTTCCGGGGGATATGGAATTGCCTTCGCCGGATGCCCTGTTTCGTGATCGACGGGACGATCCGGGGGTTGCGACCGGAGTGGGGAAAGCGATTTCGGGGGTATGGTTGGGGGATGCTGCGCGAGGGCAGGGAGCGCCTATACCTTCGCAGATTGCTGATCAGTTAAGAGGGCGTGAGTTTGCTAATTTTCATCGGTTCAGGGAGGCGTTTTGGAAGGCTGTTGCGGCGGATGCATTACTAAGTATGCAATTTAATAAAGGTAACCTCGAAAGAATGCGAGATGGTTCAGCTCCGTATCCCACGAGGATTGATCAAATCGGAGGGCGGAAGACATTCGAGCTCCATCATCAAATTGAAATTTCAAAAGATGGCGCTGTTTATGATCTTGATAATTTATTGGTAATGACCCCGAAACGTCATATCAAACTGCATAAAGGTAACCATAATGATCTTTTTTAAAGAAAAACTCGAGGATTACACTGAGGCGGAATTTCTGACTTTTTTGGGCGAGTTTTTTCATCAGACAAGCAGTTTAAAAGGGCGAGCGCTTGAGGAGTATCGAGACAGACTCTTAAGCCATTTTGAGTCAGTCACTGAACATCCAGACCGCTCAGACGTTATCTTTTACCCAAAGGAGGGCCAGGAAGATAGTCCCGAAGGCGTCCTGAAAGAAGTCAAAGAATGGCGTGCCGCCAATAATAAACCCGGGTTCAAGCCAGAATAACTAACACCTCTACGATGGCACCTGCTCTTGATCGAGCAGATGCCATCGTCTTCGGCAACTCGCCCAGGAAAACAAGGAAGAACCAAGGATGGAACTTAAAGCAACACTCAAGGAATACACTGCATCGGAATTTCAGGCATTGGTCGACAAAATCTGGGCCGTTGATCTACCCAAGCAAGAGCATGACCGGCTGATCAATCATTTTGACCGGATCGCTGGTCACCCCAAAGGCGCGGACTTGCTGTTTTACCCAGAGGGCGAGTTTGATTCGAACAACTCGTATCTGGTTGTGCATCAGGTCAGGGCCTGGCATCAGAAACAAGGCGTCGTGGCTTTCAAGCTGGAAACTGTTCCCGTCGCGCCGCGCCCTTCGGTACCGACGGATCCAGTCAGCCGTAATCTGGCGGAGGTCAAGAAAATAGCGACAGACGTGGCCATATCGGATCAAGTCGCGGAAGCAGCCTTTAGCGCGTTTGCGCAGGGTATCCAGCAATCGCAGACAGCTCCTCTGGAAATTCCTGCTCAGGAATCCACCATCCGTGCTCTGGAACAGGCACAACACGTCGCATTGATGGCCGTGAACAAGTTCAAATCCCATAAAATGAGAATTGAGTTCGCCAGAAACGCCGCTCAAAGAAACCTGACGTATGCACGATCGGAGCACGCGCAATGGCAAAGCATCACGTTCCAGATCAACGCAACCCACGACCGTTACACTGCAAGGCTGGCAGGCATCAATCAGCGCCATCGAGTACTGCATGATGAGGCCGAGGCATTGTTGAAAACCCTGCAGGAGCAATTGATCCGCTCGCGTACTTTGGAGGGTTCAGGCCCGGCTCAAGCCGTACACAAGCTGACGGCGTCAACGGCCTTTTTTGACACGCGTTGTGATGTCTTGTTGGAGGGAGGGTTAACGCCGTTGTTTCCATCGCAACAGGTTGACCTTAAAAAAGCTATTCGCTCGAGTGTTGGGGAGTTCACCTGGAGGAACAATTCCGCTGAATTAGCAGCCGGGCGCGAACGTGCTGGCGTACTGCAATTCGAGTTTTCCAGTCGTGCAGACACCCAGGTTTATGGTGTGAGCGTTCCCCTGATCGAACTGCTTCCGCTCGAGGGCCAGGATTGGCAATCCCTCGCGCAAAGCAAGGCAGACATCGAAGTTCCATTTCGAATGTATAGCGCCGTCGTTCCGGCAAAACCCGGCACCATGTTCCAGGGTTTGCGTGAAGTTCGAACGCTGTCGCAGGTTTACATCACCTCTACGCCAACGGGTTCCTTTGCATCAGGAGTTCGTGTCAGAGCTGCACAGTATGGGCTGCAACCCAATTCGTACGTTTTTACAATTGATGGCGCCACGCCCCTCAATGTTCATTGGACTGCCCCGGTTATACAGGAGGCGAGTATTGCGCCTGGGGCAGTTTCAACCCGTCGCTTGGGTTTTATTTATTCTTTGCCGGTGCCACTGCTTGAGGCGATTGCTGACAAAGAGGAAGGCACTTCATTCGACGACTACATCGTGGTCTTCCCGCCAGACTCCGGACTTGAACCACTTTACGTCATGTTCAGAAGTCGACATGAATATCCGGTTTGACGCGTGAGCTTGAAGTGTTCGATCACGTCCAGGTAAAGGAAGTTGTCCTGGACGTGATAGCACTAAGCTTGATGTACTCAGTTCTTTTTTGCCTGCTCCCACGCCCGCTCTTCCTGCTCACGCAGTTCCGGCGTGTACTCTTCGCCGAAATCCTCCATCTCGAACACCTGGCGGATTTCGATCTCGGCTTCAGTGCCGGGCATCGGATTAGGGCAGCGCTTGACCCACTCGATGGCCTCTTCTTTGGATTTCACCTGCCACAGCCAGTAGCCGGCGATCAGTTCCTTGGTTTCGGCGAAGGGGCCGTCGATCACCGTGCGCTTGTCGCCCGAGAAGCGCACACGGGCGCCTTTGCTGCTGGGGTGCAGGCCTTCGCCCGCGACGAGGATGCCGGCCTTGGCCAGTTCTTCGTTGTAATTGCCCATGGCGGTCAGCAATTCGTTGCTGGGCATGACGCCGGCTTCGGAGTCCTGACTGGCTTTGATGATGATCATGAATCGCATGGTTTCGATCTCCGCTGAATTTGAGTGATTCAATTTATAGTCGTATGGCGGAGCACCCAATCGACACTGTTGCAAAAAAATTCGCCAACGGGGTCGATGCGTGTCTTTCGTGATGAACGCCGGGTGGCGGCTGGGGAGGGCGATTGCTTATTGGGGCGGCAAGCCGGGCTCCCACAGGGTTTTGTGGTGATTGTGCAAGCGCCGGATTTCAGATTGCTCGACGACTGTTCACAAATTGTATCCAGAGTAGGTCGTCCGACAATTTCGTGGTTAACTTCGACCTCTTCAAATTTCTCTACAACAACGTTCAGAAGGACTCCGTTCATGGCTCAAGTCACTCTTAAAGGCAACCCGGTTCAAGTCAACGGCCAACTGCCTCAAGCCGGTTCCAAGGCGCCAGCCTTTTCCCTGGTTGCCGGCAATTTGTCCGACGTCTCCCTGAAGGACTTCGCCGGCAAGCGCAAAGTGCTGAACATCTTCCCAAGCGTCGACACCCCGACTTGCGCCACGTCCGTGCGCAAGTTCAACGCCCAGGCCAATGACGTCGCCAACACCGTGGTGCTGTGCATCTCCGCTGACCTGCCGTTCGCCCAGGCCCGTTTCTGCGGCGCCGAAGGCCTGGAAAACGTACAGAACCTGTCGACCCTGCGCGGTGCCGAGTTCATCGAGAATTATGGCGTTGCTATCGCTGACGGCCCGCTCAAAGGCCTGACTGCCCGCGCCGTGGTGGTGCTGGACGAGAACGACAACGTCCTGCACAGCGAGCTGGTCAAGGAAATCGCTGAAGAACCGAACTACGAAGCGGCACTTGCTGTACTGAAATAAGCCTGCGTTTACATTTGTTAACGGCCTGGCCCTCCCCAGGCCGTTTTCATTTGTGTTTCAGTGTCTTGGATAAATCTCCTGATACGTAAGCCGAAAGTAAATTGCCGGTAAAGGCGCTTTGCTTAAGACCCGCCAGTGCTTATCGTTCAGCCTCATGTAAAAGAAGCCCACGCGCCTAATGGTTGATCACTCAATGCAATCCTCCGCCCCCCGTAGTCCCCGTCGCTGGCTGTTTGGCCTGCTTGTCCTGTTGGTCATCGCTGGTCTGTGCTGGAAATTCTGGCCCGGCAGCGCTGTGCCGAAAGACGCTGCGGGTCAAAAAGCCGTTGCCGGACACACGGGCAAGTCAGGCGCGATGCGTCCAGGGTTCGGCGGTGCGACCGGGCCGGTTCCGGTGCGAGTGGCTCCTGCGGTCAAGGGCGACTTCCCGCTGTACTACAAGGCGCTGGGTACCGTCACGGCGCTGAATACCATCAACGTGCGCAGCCGCGTTGGCGGTGAGCTGGTCAAGATCTATTTCGAAGAAGGGCAGATGGTCAAAGCTGGCGACCTGCTGGCCGAGATCGACCCGCGCCCCTACCAGAACGCCTTGCTCCAGGCCGAAGGCACCTTGCTGCAGAACCAGGCTCAATTGAAAAACGCCCAGGTGGACGTCGAGCGTTATCGTGGCCTGTACCGTGAAGACAGCATCGCCAAGCAAACCCTGGACACCGCCGAAGCGCTGGTGGGACAGTTCCAGGGCACGGTCAAGACCAATCAGGCGGCGGTCAACGACGCCAAGCTCAATCTCGAATTCACCCGGATCCGTGCACCGATCGCCGGGCGCGTCGGCCTGCGGCAACTCGATGTCGGTAACCTGGTAGCGGCCAACGACACCACGGCGCTGGCGATCATCACTCAGACCCAACCGATCAGTGTGGCCTTCACCTTGCCGGAAAACAGCCTTGAAGTCGTGCTCGCCCGCTATCGCAGCGGCGCCAAACTGCCGGCCGAAGCCTGGGATCGCGGTGACACCAAATTGCAGGCCACCGGCGTGTTGCAGAGCCTGGATAACCAGATCGACGTCACCACCGGCACCCTGAAATTCAAGGCCCGCTACGAAAACCGCGACCAGTCGCTGTTCCCCAACCAGTTCGTCAATGTGCGGCTGTTGGCCGACACCCTCAAAGACGTGGTGCTCGCGCCTTCCGCGGCGATCCAGTTCGGCACCAATGGCACGTTCGTCTATGCCCTGGACGGCGACAAGAAGGTCAAGATTCGCCAATTGAAAATCGGCGCCAGCGACGGTGAGAACACCGTGGTCACCGAAGGCCTTTCCGCAGGTGATCGCGTGGTGCTGGAGGGCACCGATCGCCTGAAGGACGGCAGCGACGTGGAAGTGGTCAACACTCCCGAGGACGTGCCGACCAGCCCGGCCGGCCACCTGCAAGGCAAATCGGCGGCAAACGGCGCTGAGCCGGCGACCACCGACAAGGCGAAAAAGGGCGGCGCATGAATCTCTCGCGGCTGTTCATCCTACGCCCGGTAGCGACCACCCTGAGCATGCTGGCCATTGTTCTGGCCGGCGTGATCGCTTATCGGCTGTTGCCGGTCTCGGCATTGCCCCAGGTCGATTACCCGACCATCCGCGTGATGACCCTTTATCCCGGCGCCAGCCCGGACGTCATGACCAGCGCCGTGACCGCACCACTTGAACGGCAGTTCGGGCAGATGCCTGGCTTGACACAAATGGCGTCCACCAGTTCCGGCGGCGCCTCGGTGCTGACCCTGCGTTTCAGCCTCGACATCAACATGGACGTCGCCGAGCAGCAGGTGCAAGCCGCGATCAACGCCGCGACCAACCTGCTGCCCAAGGATCTGCCGGCACCGCCGGTGTACAACAAGGTCAACCCGGCCGATACGCCGGTACTGACCCTGGCCATCACGTCCAAGACCATGCTGCTGCCCAAGCTCAATGACCTGGTCGACACGCGCATGGCACAGAAGATCGCCCAGATCAGCGGCGTCGGCATGGTCAGCATCGCCGGTGGACAGCGTCAGGCGGTACGGATCAAGGTCAACCCCGAGGCTCTGGCGGCCAACGGCCTGAACCTGTCGGACGTGCGCACCCTGATCGGCGCCTCCAACGTCAACCAGCCCAAGGGCAACTTCGATGGTCCGACCCGGGTTTCGATGCTCGATGCAAACGATCAACTGACGTCGCCCAAGGACTACGCCAACCTGATCCTGGCTTACGCCAACGGCGCGCCATTGCGTCTCAAGGACGTGGCCGAGATCGTCGACGGTGCCGAGAACGAACGCCTGGCGGCGTGGGCCAACGAAAACCAGGCGGTGCTGCTGAATATCCAGCGCCAGCCCGGGGCCAACGTCATCGAGGTGGTTGACCGGATCAAGGCCTTGTTGCCGAGCATCACCGACAACCTGCCGGCCGGCCTTGATGTGACCGTGCTGACTGACCGTACCCAGACCATCCGTGCCTCGGTCAAGGACGTGCAGCACGAGTTGCTGATCGCCATCGCGCTGGTGGTGATGGTGACGTTCCTGTTCCTGCGTCGCGCAAGCGCCACGATTATTCCGTCGGTGGCCGTGCCGCTGTCGCTGATCGGCACCTTTGGCGTGATGTACCTCGCGGGCTTCTCCGTCAACAACCTGACCCTGATGGCCCTGACCATCGCCACCGGTTTCGTGGTGGACGATGCGATCGTCATGCTGGAGAACATTTCCCGATTTATTGAAGAGGGCGACAGTCCGCTGAATGCGGCGCTCAAGGGCGCCAAGCAGATCGGCTTCACCCTGATCTCCCTGACCCTGTCGTTGATCGCGGTGTTGATCCCGCTGCTGTTCATGGCGGACGTGGTGGGACGGTTGTTCCGCGAGTTCGCCATCACCCTGTCGGTGGCGATCCTGATTTCCCTGGTGGTGTCCCTGACCCTGACGCCGATGATGTGCGCGCGACTGCTCAAGCGGGAACCCAGGGAAGAAGAACAAGGCCGTTTCTATCGCGCCAGTGGCGCGTTCATCGACTGGATGATCGCGGCCTACGGGCGCAAATTGCAGTGGGTGCTCAAGCACCAGCCGCTGACCCTGCTGGTGGCCATCGCCACCCTGGCGCTGACGGTATTGCTGTACATGGTCGTGCCCAAGGGTTTCTTTCCTGTACAGGACACCGGGGTGATCCAGGGGATTTCCGAGGCACCGCAGTCGATTTCCTTTGCCGCGATGAGCGAACGTCAACAGGAACTGGCCAAGGTGATCCTGGCCGATCCGGCGGTTGAAAGCCTGTCGTCCTATATCGGCGTTGATGGCGACAACTCGACGCTCAACAGCGGTCGGTTGCTGATCAATCTCAAGTCCCACAGCGAGCGCGACCTGAGCGCAATGGCAGTGATTGCCCGGCTGCAACCGGAACTGGACAAACTGGTCGGCATTCGCCTGTTCATGCAGCCGGTGCAGGATTTGACCATCGAGGATCGTGTCAGTCGGACGCAATATCAGTTCAGCATGTCGTCGCCGGACTCCGAACTGCTCAGCCTGTGGAGCGGGCGTCTGGTCGAGGCCCTGGCGCAACGGCCGGAGCTGACAGACGTCGCCAGTGATCTGCAGGACAAGGGCTTGCAGGTCTATATGGTGATCGACCGGGATGCGGCGTCGCGGGTTGGGGTCTCGGTGTCGAACATCACCGATGCACTGTACGACGCCTTCGGCCAGCGGCAGATTTCCACCATCTATACCCAGGCCAGCCAATACCGTGTGGTGCTGCAATCGCAGTCCGGGGAGAAGATCGGCCCGCAGGCGCTGCAGCAGATCCACGTCAAGACCACCGATGGCGGTCAGGTGCGTTTGTCCAGCCTGGCGCACATCGAAGAGCGACAGGCGCAACTGGCGATCACCCATATCGGCCAGTTCCCGGCGGTGATGATGTCGTTCAACCTCGCGCCCGGCGTGGCGCTGGGGCATGCGGTGCAGATCATCGAACAGGTGCAGAAGGACATCGGCATGCCGATTGGCGTGCAGACCCAGTTCCAAGGCGCGGCCCAGGCTTTCCAGGCGTCGCTGTCGAGTACCTTGCTGCTGATTCTGGCGGCGGTCGTGACCATGTACATCGTGTTGGGCGTGCTGTACGAAAGCTACATTCACCCCATTACCATTCTCTCGACCTTGCCCTCGGCGGCGGTCGGCGCGTTACTGGCGTTGATCCTCAGCGGCAATGACCTGGGCATGATCGCGATCATCGGCATCATCCTGCTGATCGGCATCGTGAAGAAGAACGCGATCATGATGATCGACTTCGCCCTGGACGCCGAGCGTAATCAGGGCATGGACCCGGAAACGGCGATCTATCAAGCGGCCTTGCTGCGCTTCCGGCCTATCCTGATGACCACCCTGGCGGCCCTGTTTGGTGCGGTGCCCCTGATGTTGGCCACCGGTTCGGGGGCGGAATTGCGCCAGCCGCTAGGCCTGGTGATGGTGGGCGGTTTGCTGGTCAGTCAGGTGCTGACGCTGTTCACCACGCCGGTAATCTACCTGTACTTCGATCGCCTGGGTCGGCGCTGGGGCCGCAAGCCTGAATCCGTGGAAGCGGTAGAGCAGCCATGAACCTTTCCGGTCCTTTCATCAAGCGTCCGGTCGCGACCATGTTGCTGAGCCTGGCGATCATGCTGCTGGGCGGTGTCAGCTTCGGCCTGTTGCCGGTGTCTCCGCTGCCACAAATGGACTTTCCGGTGATCGTGGTGCAGGCCAGCCTGCCTGGTGCAAGCCCGGAGGTCATGGCGTCCACCGTGGCCACGCCGCTTGAGCGTTCCTTCGGCGCCATCGCCGGGGTCAACACCATGAGCAGTCGCTCCAGCCAGGGCTCGACACGGGTGATCCTGCAATTCGACCTCGACCGCGACATCAACGGCGCGGCGCGGGAGGTGCAGGCGGCGATCAACGCCTCGCGTAACTTGTTGCCCAGCGGTATGCGCAGCATGCCGACCTACAAGAAGGTCAACCCGTCCCAAGCGCCGATCATGGTGCTGTCGCTGACCTCGGACGTGCTGGAAAAGGGCCAGCTCTACGACCTGGCTTCGACCATCCTGTCCCAGAGCCTGTCCCAGGTGCAGGGGGTCGGCGAGGTCCAGATCGGCGGCAGTTCGCTGCCGGCGGTGCGCATCGAACTCGAACCCCAGGCGCTCAATCAGTACGGCGTGGCGCTGGACGATGTGCGCAACACCATCGCTAATGCCAACGTGCGCCGGCCCAAGGGCTCGGTGGAGGACAGCCAGCGCCTGTGGCAGGTCCAGGCCAACGATCAACTGGAGAAAGCCAAGGACTACGAATCGCTGATCATTCACTACGCCGACGGTGCAGCCTTGCGCCTGAAGGATGTGGCCAAGGTCAGCGACGGCGTCGAAGACCGCTACAACAGCGGGTTCTTCAACAACGATTCGGCGGTATTGCTGGTCATCAACCGGCAGGCCGGCGCCAACATCATCGAGACGGTCAACGAGATCAAGGCCCAATTGCCGGCGTTGCAGGCGGTGCTTCCGGCCAGCGTCAAACTGAACCTGGCCATGGACCGCTCGCCGGTGATCAAGGCCACACTGCACGAAGCGGAAATGACCCTGTTGATCGCCGTGGCCCTGGTGATTCTGGTGGTGTTCCTGTTTCTCGGTAACTTTCGTGCGTCGCTGATTCCGACGCTGGCGGTGCCGGTGTCACTGGTCGGCACCTTCGCGGTGATGTACCTCTATGGCTTCTCGTTGAACAACCTGTCGCTGATGGCGCTGATTCTGGCCACCGGGTTGGTGGTGGACGATGCCATCGTGGTGCTGGAGAACATTTCCCGGCACATCGACGAAGGTGTGCCGCCGATGAAGGCCGCGTACCTCGGTGCCCAGGAAGTCGGTTTCACACTGCTGTCGATGAACGTGTCGCTGGTGGCGGTGTTCCTGTCGATCCTGTTCATGGGCGGGATCATCGAAAGCCTGTTTCGCGAGTTCTCGATCACCCTGGCGGCGTCGATCGTGGTCTCGCTGGTGGTCTCGCTGACACTCACGCCGATGCTTTGCGCGCGCTGGCTCAAGCCCCATGTCCCGGGCCAGGAGAACCGCTTGCAGCGCTGGAGCCGGCAGGCCAACGAATGGCTGGTCGGAAAATACGCGACGAGCCTCGACTGGGTGCTGCGTCATCGGCGGTTGACCTTGTTGAGTCTATTGGTGACCGTTGGCGTCAACGTTGCCCTGTACGTGGTCGTGCCGAAAACCTTCATGCCGCAACAGGACACCGGCCAGTTGATCGGTTTTGTGCGCGGCGATGACGGCCTGTCGTTCAGCGTGATGCAGCCGAAAATGGAGACCTTCCGCCGTGCCGTGCTCAAGGACGAAGCCGTGGAAAGCGTCGCCGGTTTCATCGGTGGCACCAACGGCACCAATAACGCCTTCATGCTGGTGCGTCTGAAACCGATCAAGGAACGCAATATTTCGGCGCAGAAAGTCATCGAACGTCTACGCAAGGAAATGCCCAAGGTCGCCGGGGCGCAACTGATGCTGATGGCCGACCAGGACCTGCAATTCGGTGGTGGTCGTGAACAGACCACGTCGCAGTATTCCTACATTTTGCAAAGCGCTGATCTTGGCGAGTTGCGCGAGTGGTATCCGAAAGTCGTCACGGCGCTGAGGGCCTTGCCGGAGCTGACCGCGATTGACGCCCGTGAAGGCCGTGGCGCCCAACAAGTGACCTTGATTGTCGACCGCGACCAGGCAAAACGCCTGGGGGTCGACATGAATATGGTCACGGCGGTGCTGAACAACGCCTACAGTCAGCGGCAGATTTCCACCATCTATGACAGCCTCAACCAGTACCAGGTGGTGATGGAGGTCAATCCGAAATACGCCCAGGACCCGATCACCCTCAAGCAGGTTCAGGTGATTACCGCTGCGGGTGCGCGGATTCCGCTGTCGACCATCGCTCACTACGAAAACAGCCTGGAAGATGACCGGGTCAGCCACGAAGGCCAGTTCGCTTCCGAAAGCATCTCCTTTGACATGGCCGAAGGGGTCACGGTGGAGCAGGGCACGGCGGCCATCGAGCGAGCGATTGCCAGGCTGGGGATGCCGGAAGACGTGATCGTGAAAATGGCCGGCACCGCCGATGCCTTTGCCGCCACCCAGAAGAGCCAGCCGTTCATGATCCTTGGCGCACTGGTGGCGGTGTACCTGGTATTGGGTGTGCTGTATGAAAGCTACATCCATCCGTTGACCATTCTGTCGACCTTGCCCTCGGCCGGGGTCGGCGCGTTGCTGTCGATCTATGCCCTGGGCGGGGAGTTCAGCCTGATCTCTTTGCTGGGCCTGTTCCTGCTGATCGGCGTGGTCAAGAAAAACGCCATCCTGATGATCGACCTGGCCCTGCAACTCGAACGCCAGCAAGGCATGGCGCCGCTGGAGTCGATCCGCAACGCCTGTTTGCAACGTTTACGGCCGATTCTGATGACTACACTGGCGGCGATCCTCGGAGCCTTGCCATTGTTGCTCAGTCGTGCCGAAGGGGCGGAAATGCGCCAGCCACTGGGCCTGACCATTATCGGCGGGCTGATCTTCAGTCAGGTGCTGACCCTTTACACCACCCCGGTGGTTTACCTCTATCTCGATAAGCTGCGCCATCGCTTCAACCATTGGCGTGGGGTGCGTACCGATGCTGCTCTGGAAACTCCGCTATGACTGACCGTTCGCTTTACAACCTGACTGCACCGATGATCGCGGCTCGAGGCTCGCGTTTGTTGAGCCTGTCGCTGTGCGTGGCGATGCTCAGTGCCTGCGCCGTCGGCCCCGATTACCAGCGCCCGCAAACCGCCGCGCCTGCGCAGTACAAGGAAGCCGCCGGCTGGCGTCAGGCCAATCCCAGCGATTCCCTGGCGCGCGGCGCGTGGTGGGAGTTGTACGGTGATCAGCAACTCAATGGGCTGGTCGAGAAACTCAATGCGTCCAACCAGACCGTGGCCCAGTCCGAAGCCCAGTATCGCCAGGCCCAGGCCCTGGTGCGCAGCGCACGAGGCGCGTTTTTCCCGACGGTGGACCTGACCGTCGGCAAGAACCGGTCAAGCCAGGGCACCGGCAGCAGCAATTCCAGCCTGACCAGTTCTTCCAGCGGCATTCGCGACACCTACACCGCCCAGGCGGGCGTGAGTTGGGAAGCGGATGTCTGGGGCAAACTGCGCCGTGGCCTGGAAGCCGACACCGCCAACGCCGAGGCCAGTTTTGCCGATCTGGCGGCGATGCGCCTGAGCCAGCAGTCGGAACTGGTGCAGAACTACCTGCAATTGCGCGTGATCGATGAGCAGAAACGTCTGCTGGAAGCGACCGTCGAAGCCTATCAGCGTTCGCTGAAAATGACCGAGAACCAGTACCGCGCCGGGGTTTCCGGCAAGGACGCGGTGGCTCAGGCGCAGACGCAACTCAAGGGTACCGAGGCAGACATGGTCGATCTGATCTGGCAGCGCGCCCAGTTCGAAAACGCCATTGCCGTACTCGTCGGTCTGCCGCCCGCCGAGTTCAGCCTGGTGGAAATCAACAGCATCCCGGCATTGCCGCAAGTGCCACTGAGCCTGCCTTCGCAATTGCTTGAACGGCGCCCGGACATTGCCTCCGCCGAGCGTTCGGTCATGGCTGCCAACGCCAACATCGGTGTGGCCAAGGCGGCCTATTACCCGGACCTGACGCTGAGCCTGAATGGCGGTTACAGCAGCAGCACGTACTCCAATTGGATCAGCCTGCCTAACCGCTTCTGGTCGGTCGGCCCTCAACTGGCCATGACCTTGTTCGACGGTGGCCAGCGTTCGGCGGAAGTGGACCGCAGCGAAGCGGCCTACGATGAAACCGTGGCCAAGTACCGCCAGACGGTGCTCGACGGTTTCCGTGAAGTGGAAAATTACCTGGTTCAACTCAAGGTGCTGCAAGACGAAGCGGTCGTGCGTCAGCAGGCACTGGATGCGGCCCGTGAGTCGTTGCGTTTGACCCAGAACCAATACAAGGCCGGGTTGATCGCGTACATCGATGTGGTGGTGACCCAGGCGGCGGCCCTGAACAATGAGCGCAGCAACCTGAGCCTGCTGCAAAGTCGTTTGATTGCCAGCGTGCAGTTGATTGCGGCGTTGGGTGGCGGCTGGGATGGCCAACTGCAGGTCAGCGACAATTTGTAGGCGCTGGCTTGCCAGCCACGGCATTGTGTCAGGCGCCATCCATTTTGAATCGGCTGCCCCCCTCGTCGGGACGCCGCCCGGACCCGGCTCGCGCCCACAGGTTTCTGCGCTCCACCCAATCACTGTGGGCGCTGAGCCCAGTTAAGGTGAAACCTTAAAACAAGCGTTTCATCGGACTGCTGGCCTTTTGCTAATTTTGTGAGTGCGTTCTCAATTGGAATCAGTACAATCGCCGGATTTGCCCTGCCGAGAATGAATTCCATTACGGAGGGTGTTGGCGAGAAGTCTCATGCTTATCGGCAGTTATTCCCCCACCCTGGTTTTCATCTCCCTTAGTGTCGCGATTCTCGCTTCGTACACGGCCCTCGACTTGAGCGGACGCATTGCCACGGCCAAGGGACGGGCCGTGCATTTATGGACGGCGGGTGGTGCTTTTGCCATGGGCATTGGCGTGTGGTCGATGCATTTCATCGGCATGCTCGCGTTCAAGTTGCCCATCGACCTGGGCTACGACCTCACCTTGACGCTGTTGTCGCTGTTGATCGGCATCCTGTCTTGCGGCTTTGCCCTGTGGCTGGTCAGTCAGCCGCAACTGCCGGCCTGGCAATTGGCTTTCGGCGCACTGGCGATGGGGACCGGGATCAGTGCCATGCATTACACCGGCATGGCGGCCATGCGCATGCAGCCTGGTATCGATTACGACCCGACGCTGTTTAGCGCATCGCTGCTGATCGCGGCGGGCGCCTCCGGCGCGGCGCTATGGATCGCGTTCCGCCTGCGCCAGCACGCGCCGTATGTGCGCCTGATCCGCGGCGGTGCGGCAGTCATCATGGGGATTGCCATCGTTGGCATGCATTACACCGGCATGGCGGCTGCGCGTTTCGCGGATGGCAGCTTTTGCGGCGCTGCCGTCAATGGCTTGAATGGCAAAGGCCTGGACAACCTCGTCCTGATCACCACCCTGGCGGTGTTGAGCATTGCCTTGCTGACGTCGATCCTCGATGCGCGCCTGGAGTCCCGCACCGCCGGCCTTGCCCAGTCGCTGACCGAAGCCAACCGCGAACTCACCCAACTGGCCCTGCACGACACCCTGACCGGGTTGCCGAATCGGGTCCTGCTGGCCGATCGCATCGAACAGGCGATGTCCAGGGTGGACGCCGAGGGTGGTTGTTTTGCGTTGATGTTCATCGATCTGGACGGCTTCAAACCGGTCAATGATGCCTTTGGTCATCATATGGGTGACCTGTTGTTGCGCGAGGTCAGCCTGCGTTTGCGTGAAGACCTGCGTAGTCAGGACACCCTGGCGCGAATCGGCGGCGATGAGTTCGTGCTGCTGATGCAACTGGGTGAGCAGATCGACGCCATGGGCCTGGCGGCGCGCCAGGTCGGATTGATCGCCCGTTCGTTCCGGGTCGCCGAACATGACTTGCAGATCTCTGCCAGCATCGGCATTGCGCTCTATCCGGGCAATGGCCAGACCGTCCATGAGTTGCTGATGAATGCCGATGCGGCGATGTATCACGCCAAGGGCACAGGCAAAAACGGTTACAGCTTTTTCGATGCCTCGATGAACAGCAACGCGCGCAAGCAGCTGCAACTGCTGCAAGACCTGCGCAACGCGCTGGACCGGAACGAATTCAGCCTTCACTACCAGCCCAAGTTCGACGCCGGCACGGGTCGGCCGGTCGGTGCCGAGGCGTTGTTGCGCTGGCAGCACCCGACGCAAGGCATGTTGCTGCCGGACAAGTTCATCCAACTCGCCGAAAAGACCGGGCTGATCATTCCGATTGGCGACTGGGTGCTCAATGAAGCCTGCCGCCAGATGCGTGAGTGGTACGTGCTCGGTTACACCGACTGGCGCATCGCAGTGAACCTTTCCGCCATGCAGTTCTGCCATGTCGGCCTGGTACAGAGTGTCGCCAAGGCGCTGACCACGCACCAACTGCCGGCCAACAGCCTGACCCTGGAAATTACTGAAACCACGGCCATGAGCGATGCCGATGCGAGCATGACGGTGCTCCAGTTGCTGTCGGACATGGGCGTTGACCTGTCCATCGATGATTTCGGCACCGGCTATTCCAGCTTGATGTATCTCAAGCGTCTGCCGGCCAACGAACTGAAGATCGACCGCGGTTTTGTGCGGGATCTGGAGCGTGACAGCGACGACGCCGCCATCGTTTCCGCCATTGTCGCCCTGGGCCAGGCGCTGGGCTTGCGGATCGTCGCCGAAGGCGTGGAAACCGGGATGCAACAGGACTTCCTGACCCAACTCGGTTGCGACTCATTGCAGGGTTACCTGCTCGGGCATCCATTGCCGGCCGAGCGTTTCATCCTGGAAATTCACCGTTCGGAGCAATTGGCCGTCGTCTGATCGGTGGCGAGGGAACTCGTTCCCTCGCCATATCGAATGGCAACAGACCCATGCAAAAACCGAAGAGGACGGTTATCCTTCCCCCCGGTTCGCTTACGCTTGAAACGGGGAAAGCTTGTATGGACAAAGTCATCGTTATCACCGGCGGCAGTCGCGGCATCGGTGCCGCCACAGCCCTGTTGGCCGCCGAACAAGGGTATCGGATCTGCATCAACTATCAGTCTGATGAACAAGCGGCCCAGAGCGTGCTGGATAAAGTCCGCGCACTGGGCGCTGAAGCCATCGCCGTGCGTGCCGATGTCAGCATCGAAGATGAAGTGATCGCGTTGTTTCACCGGGTCGATACCGAGCTCGGCCGGGTCACCGCACTGGTGAACAACGCCGGCACCGTGGGACACAAGTCCCGTGTCGACGAAATGTCCGAATTTCGTATCCTCAGAACCCTCAAGACCAATGTGCTGGCGCCCGTTCTGTGCGCCAAGCACGCGATTCTGCGCATGTCGCCCAAGCACGGCGGGCAGGGCGGCAGCATCGTCAATGTGTCTTCGGTCGCCGCCCGCCTGGGCGCGCCCAACGAATACGTCGACTACGCCGCTTCCAAGGGTGCACTCGACACCTTCACCATTGGCCTGTCCAAGGAAGTGGCCGGCGAAGGCATTCGTGTCAACGCCGTACGTCCCGGCTACATCTATACCGATTTCCATGCGCTGAGCGGCGATCCTGATCGGGTCAGCAAACTGGAGTCGGCGATACCCATGGCCCGGGGCGGGCGGCCGGATGAAGTGGCCGAGGCGATTATCTGGTTGCTGTCGGACAAGGCGTCCTATGCGACCGGGACTTTCGTTGATTTGGGCGGTGGACGTTAGATCACAGGATTGTCGCTCCCACAATTGACCGAGTCGCCCTGTGGGGGCGAGCCTGCTCGCGATAGCGTCCTTTCAAGCGACATCTGAACGTCAGAAGGACCTGACAATCCGCCCCAACGTCTCCATCGCCTTTTCCGCAGCCTCGTTCCACGGGCTCCCGTAATTCAATCGAATGCAATTCCTGAACCTTTGGGTCGGCGAGAATATAGGCCCCGGCGCAATGCTGATGCCCTGGGCCAACGCCATCTGAAACAACTTCAGCGAATCCATCTGCTCCGGCAATTCCAGCCATAAAAAGTAGCCCCCCGCCGGTTGACTGACGCGAGTCTGTGCCGGGAAATAGCGGGCAATGGCTGCGAGCATCGCGCTTTGCTGTTCTTCCAGCGCGTACCGCAGTTTGCGCAGGTGCCGGTCATAACCGCCGTGCTGCAGGTAGTCGGCGATGGCGGCCTGAGCCGGCATCGAGGCGCAAAGCGAGGTCATGAGCTTCAGGCGTTCGATTTTTTGCGCGTAGCGGCCGGCGGCCACCCAGCCAATGCGATAACCGGGAGCAAGGCTTTTGGCGAAGGAGCCGCAATGCATCACCAGGCCTTCGGTATCAAACGCCTTGGCCGGTTTCGGTGCCTGTTGACCGTAATACAACTCGGCGTAGACATCGTCTTCGATCAGCGGTACTTGATGGCTACGCAGCAGTTCCACCAGTTCCTGTTTTTTCGCCTCGGGCATGGTGGCGCCCATGGGGTTCTGGAAACTGGTCATGCACCAGCACACCTTGATCGGGTGACGTTCCAGGGTTTGTGCGAGCACGCCGAGGTCGATGCCGTCGCGCGGATGCACCGGGATTTCCACGGCTTTGAGTTTCAGTCGCTCGAGAATCTGCAGGCAGGCATAGAACGCCGGGGCTTCGATGGCCACCAGGTCGCCGGGTTGGGTCACGGCTTGCAGGCACAAATTCAGCGCTTCCAGTGCGCCGTTGGTGATCAGCAGTTCTTCCATGGGCAGCATCAGCCCGCCGACCATGTAGCGCAGGGCGATTTGCCGACGCAACTGCGGGTTGCCCGGCGACATGTCGGTCACGACCATGCGCGGGTCCATCGCGCGGCTGGCGCTGGCCAGCGACCGCGACAACCGTTGCAATGGAAACAGGGTCGGGCTGGGGAACGCCGAGCCGAAGGGCACGGTGTTCGGGTCCTTGATCGAATCGAGGACCGAGAACACCAGTTCGCTGACATCGACTTCGGTCGATTCGTTGACCTGGCTGCTGATCTCCGGCTCGGAAAACGGCCGCGGTGCATGGGCATTGACGAAATAGCCGGAGCGCGGCCGGGCGCGGATCAAGCCGCGGCGCTCAAGCAGGTAGTAGGCCTGGAACACCGTGGAGGGGCTGACGCCGTAGGTCTGGCTGGCGTAGCGTACCGATGGCACGCGCTGCCCGGGGCCGAGAACACCGGAGCGGATCAGTTCAGCGATGTCATCGGCGAATTTTTCGTAGCGTTTCATCGGTATCCCGCGATGGAATCGAATCGAATGACTGTGGCCAGGGCGCTTGTTCCCTGACCACAAAGGTTGGCATCTTAAAGACTCAACGGTTCATTGGCGCTACAAAGCGACTTTTGGCCACGCTGTAGATGCCGGGCTCGTCGCTGTCGACGATTTTGAAGCTGATGCTTTTCGAGCTGCTTTCCGGCCGTTCCATCGTCATTGCCACCGACACCGGCACATCGACGATCTCGCCGGGCGCCAGGCTCAGTTCGGTTTTGCCCTGTAACTGGAAACCGTCGCCGTCGACCAGCGTCAGGTGGTAGTCCTGGCGCTGCTGGGTCTTGTTGATCACTTTCAGGCTGTAGATGTTTTCGATCAGCCCCTGACTGTTCTCGCGGAACAGGCCGCGGTCCTTGCTCACGTCCAGCGACACCATGGGTCGTTCGACCAAGGCCAGCACCAAAGCGCCGATCATCACCAGCAGCACGGCGGTGTAGCCGATCAGCCGTGGCCGCAACAGGTGAGTCTTGCCACCTTGCAACTGATGTTCCGAGGTGTAGCTGATCAGCCCGCGAGCGTAGCCCATTTTGTCCATGATCGAATCACAGGCGTCGATGCACGCCGCGCAGCCGATGCACTCCATCTGCAAGCCGTCGCGGATGTCGATGCCGGTTGGGCACACTTGCACGCAGAGTTGGCAATCAATGCAATCGCCCAGCCCGACTTCCGCCGGTTTGACCTCACGCTTGCGCGGGCCACGGTTCTCGCCACGGGCGACGTCGTAGGAAATGGTCAGGGTGTCTTTGTCGAACATTACGCTCTGGAACCGCGCATAGGGGCACATGTGCATGCACACCGCCTCACGCAGCCAACCGGCATTGATGTAGGTCGCCCCCGTAAAGAACAGCACCCAGAACAGGCTGACGCCACTCAGTTGCAAGGTCAGCAGTTCTTCGGCCAGCGGCCGGATCGGCGTGAAGTAGCCGACGAAGGTCAGTCCGGTCAGCAGGCTGATGGCCAGCCACAGCGTGTGCTTGGCCGAACGGCGCATCAGTTTGTTCAAGCCCCAGGGCGCGGCTTGCAGCTTGATGCGCTGGTTACGTTCGCCCTCGGTGATTTTCTCGCACCACATGAAGATCCAGGTCCAGGAGCTTTGCGGGCACGTATAGCCACACCAGACCCGGCCGGCGAACACGGTGATCGCGAACAGCCCGAACGCGGCAATGATCAACAGGGCCGAAAGCAGGATGAAATCCTGTGGCCAGAACGTCGCGCCGAAGATGTGGAATTTGCTTTCGGACAGGTCCCAGAGCACCGCTTGGCGGCCACCCCAGTTCAACCACACGGTGCCGAAGAACAGCAGAAACAGAAAACCGGCACCGCTCAGGCGCAGGGTGCGGAACAAACCGGTGAAGCTACGGGTATGGATCAGGTTGTCACTGGTCTTGACCTTCATCTTTGGGCGTGAAGGTTCATGGATTCTTACGGTCGGGGCGCTTTCTACGGTTCGGACGGGGATTCTCTCGCTCATGGTCTTTCGCTCATCAGCCTCCATCAGGCATGAGCACTATGAGCGGCCATCTGTTTGCATAACAGACTCAGGTATTGCAATAAAAACCAGATCAGATGGGTGCCGCGTGCTCCCCTGCGACAAGTTGAAGCACCTTTCGCAACGGGACGCAGGCGGCTATATCAGGTGTTTTCGGCCGATGTTGATCCCGGTCAGTCAAATCACCGAATCACTGTCGGTCGCCTTTAGATGCCGGCGTCCATCCTTCGCGCCGGCGACGGTCAATGCGTCGGCTTCAGCTTCGGTGATGTAAATGTGCTGGCCGTTGATGTCCACCGCAGACATGGCTTTTTCCGCGTCGGTAATGATGGTGACGTCAGTACATAAACGAATCTCTTCGCCGTTTTCGATGGTAAAGAAGCAAGTCTGGTTTTCGATGCGCACGGTCATGGACGTGTCCTTTTTCAGAGGGCTCTACAGTGTTAGGGCACGCCCGGCGGCCATCGTTCTGTGCAACCGATTAATGGTCGGTGCTGTCCACCCTCCATGACCTTTTTCAAGGACCACGCCATGAACGCCTGGTGGCACGAAGTCTGGGTGACCCTGCAAGCCGAATTCGCCGACATCGCAGATGCCTCGCAATTGACACGCATCACCGTGCGCTTGTTGATCGCCGCGATCCTGGGCGGCATTCTCGGCTTCGAGCGCGAGAGCAAGGGCAAGGCCGCCGGCGTGCGCACCCACATGCTGGTGGCACTCGGCGCGGCGCTGTTTGTGCTGGTGCCTCAGATGTCCGGTTCCCAGGCCGATGCCATGAGCCGGGTTGTGCAGGGCATCATCGCCGGCATCGGCTTCCTTGGCGCCGGCACCATCCTGAAAAACCAGGAAGGCGACGAAGGTCAGGTCAAGGGCCTGACCACCGCGGCCGGCTTATGGATGACCGCCGCCATCGGCGTGTCCGCCGGGTTGGGCAGGGAGGCGACGGCGGTGTTCAGTACGGTGTTGGCGTTGGTGATTTTCAGTGTGGTGCCGAGGATCGTGAAGATGCTCGAAAGGAAGAACGACCACTTGTAGGAGCGAGCCTGCTCGCGATGGTCGTTAACGATTACGAGGGAAACCAGACACTCAGCGGTGCTCGTTATTCCAATGCAATCGGGCTCGCTCCTACAGGTACAACGGTGAAACATCGTCAGCCTATGGTCATTCCGGCGTAACTATCACCGGCGGCATGGTCTTAGGCGGTTCTTCCCGTGGTGGCGTGGTGCTGGGCGGATCCTGCTCAGGAACAGGTTGCGGGTCCGTCGGTGGGATCACCGGGTTGTCGATATTCGGATCGGGTGTTTCTCCAGGGAATGGATTGGTCATGGTCTAGCCTCCAGTGGCACATGGCGTGAGTCGTGCTTAAGTTGATTGACCGCCACACCACGGATTTGATTCCGGCCAATTGCCGATGAACTTTTCCGGGCCCCCGGCGCTCGGAACCTAAGTGAGTTCATTGGGATGACAACCAGACACAAGAGCGTCCTTGGGGCGTAAAGGAGAGATGCTCGATGACGGCTGAAAAACCTACTGAGTTGAGCTACAACCCGCACATGCCGCTGTCACAGGCGCTTTTACTGCCACGAATCGTGATTGAAGACACCATGCCGACCCTCGACGGTGGGCAGTTTGCCGTCAAGGCCGTGGTGGGGCAGGAGGTGGTGGTGACCAGCAAAGTGTTTGCCGACGGTCACGACAAGCTCGCGGTACGGGTGCGTTGGCGCTCCGAGGGCGATGAGGTCTGGCGCAGCGAAGTCATGACCGACCTGGGCAACAATGGCTGGCAAGGCCGGTTCCGCGTCGAAGATCAGGGGCGTTATGTGTTCTGTATCGAAGCCTGGATCGATCAATTTGCCAGTTTCCGCTACGAGCTGGAAAAAAAGCACATGGCTGCGGTCCCCGTCAGCCTGGAATTGCAGGAAGGCCGCCATCACGTTCAGCAAGCTGCCGAGCGCACCGAGGGGCAACTGAGCGAACAACTGGCGGCGTTGCACCATCAATTGTCCGGGTTGCTCGAAACCGAGCAGGTCGCTTTGTTCCTGCACCACCGTAGCGCCGATTTGATGGCCCAGGCCGATCACCGTGCCTACCTGAGCCTGAGCCCCGAGTATCCGGTTGATGTCGAACGCGAACTGGCGCAGTTCGCCAGTTGGTATGAATTGTTTCCACGCTCGATCACCGACGATCCAGCGCGCCACGGCACCTTCAACGACGTGCATTCGCGTTTGCCGATGATTCAGGACATGGGCTTCGACGTACTTTATTTCCCGCCGATTCACCCGATCGGTCGCAGCTATCGCAAAGGCCGGAACAACTCCCTGAGCGCCGGGCCGGACGACCCCGGCAGCCCTTACGCCATCGGTAGCGAAGAGGGCGGCCATGAGGCGATTCATTCGCAACTGGGCACCCGCGAAGACTTCCGTCGGCTGGTGGTGGCCGCGTCCGAATACGGGTTGGAAATCGCCCTCGACTTCGCCATTCAGTGCTCCCAGGACCATCCGTGGCTCAAACAGCATCCCGGCTGGTTCAACTGGCGGCCGGACGGCACGATCAAATACGCCGAGAACCCGCCGAAGAAATACCAGGACATTGTCAACGTCGACTTCTATGCCGCCGAGGCGATTCCCAGCTTGTGGATTGAGTTGCGCGACATTGTGGTGGGCTGGGTCGAGGAGGGCGTGAAGCTCTTTCGCGTCGACAACCCGCACACCAAGCCGTTGCCGTTCTGGCAGTGGCTGATCGCCGATGTGCGTGCGTTGTATCCCGAGGTGATTTTTCTCGCCGAAGCCTTTACCACGCCGGCCATGATGGCCCGGTTGGGCAAGGTCGGTTACTCCCAGAGCTATACCTATTTCACCTGGCGCAATACCAAACAGGAACTGGCGACCTATTTCACCGAGCTGAACGAATCGCCATGGCGCGAATGCTACCGGCCGAACTTCTTCGTCAACACGCCGGACATCAATCCAGCGTTCCTGCACGAGTCCGGGCGCCCCGGGTTTCTGATTCGTGCGGTGCTGGCAACGATGGGCTCAGGGTTGTGGGGCATGTATTCCGGGTTTGAGCTGTGTGAGTCGGCAGCGATTCCGGGCAAGGAGGAGTACCTGGACTCCGAGAAGTACGAGATCCGCCCGCGGGACTTCACCGCGCCGGGCAACATTATCGCCGAGATTGCCCAGCTCAATCGCATCCGCCGGCAGAACCCGGCGCTGCACACGCATCTAGGCCTGAAGGTCTACAACGCCTGGAACGACAATATTCTGTATTTCGGCAAGCGCAGCGTCGATGGCAGCAATTTCATCCTGGTGGCCGTCAACCTCGATCCACATCACCCGCAGGAGGCGAGTTTCGAATTGCCGCTGTGGGAAATGGGCTTGCCCGACGATGCCGCGACCCACGGCGAAGACTTGATGAACGGCCATCGCTGGACCTGGTACGGCAAGTACCAGTTCATGCGGATCGACCCGGCGCACCAGCCGTTCGGGATCTGGCGGATTACCGCGTCCTGAGTCCACCACAGTGAATAACCACGCTTGAATGGGTGGTCGGCTCAGAGGTTATTTCGAATTCGACAGGAGTTTCCAATGGCGAAGAAACCCAAGGCAGCGACCTTCATCAAGGACCCGCTCTGGTACAAGGACGCAGTGATCTATCAGGTTCATGTCAAATCGTTTTTTGACTCCAACAACGACGGGATCGGCGATTTTCCCGGCCTGATCGACAAGCTCGATTACATTGCCGACCTCGGCGTCAACACCATCTGGCTCTTGCCGTTCTACCCCTCGCCACGGCGCGACGATGGCTACGACATCGCCGAATACCGGGGCGTGCACAGCGATTACGGCACTATGGCCGACGCCAAGCGCTTTATCGCCGAGGCGCATAAACGTGGATTGCGGGTGATCACCGAACTGGTCATCAACCACACTTCGGACCAGCACGCCTGGTTCCAGCGTGCCCGCAAGGCCAAGAAAGGTTCGGCGGCGCGGGACTTCTACGTGTGGTCCGATGACGATCAAAAGTACGACGGCACGCGCATCATCTTTCTCGATACCGAAAAGTCCAATTGGACCTGGGACCCGGTCGCCGGCCAGTATTTCTGGCACCGTTTCTATTCCCACCAGCCGGACCTGAACTTCGATAACCCGCAAGTCATGAAGGCAGTGCTGTCGGTAATGCGTTACTGGCTCGACATGGGCATCGACGGTCTGCGCCTGGACGCGATCCCTTACCTGATCGAGCGCGACGGCACCAACAACGAAAACCTGCCCGAGACCCACGACGTCCTCAAGCAGATCCGCGCGGAAATCGACGCCAATTACCCCGACCGCATGTTGCTGGCCGAGGCCAATCAATGGCCCGAAGACACGCAGTTGTATTTCGGCAACACAGACAAACAGGGCCTCAACGGCGACGAATGCCACATGGCCTTTCACTTTCCGCTGATGCCGCGCATGTACATGGCGCTGGCCCAGGAAGATCGCTTCCCGATCACCGACATTTTGCGCCAGACCCCGGAGATTCCGGCCAATTGCCAGTGGGCGATATTCCTGCGCAATCACGATGAACTTACCCTGGAAATGGTCACCGACAAGGAACGCGATTACCTGTGGAACTACTACGCGGCCGACCGTCGGGCGCGGATCAACCTGGGGATTCGTCGGCGACTGGCGCCCTTGATGGAGCGTGACCGACGCCGGGTGGAATTGCTCAACAGCCTGCTGCTGTCGATGCCTGGCACGCCGACGCTGTACTACGGCGATGAAATCGGCATGGGCGATAACATCTACCTCGGTGACCGCGACGGTGTGCGCACGCCGATGCAATGGTCGATCGACCGCAACGGAGGCTTTTCCCGCGCCGACCCGGCCAGCCTGGTGCTGCCGCCGATCATGGACCCGCAATACGGTTACCTCTCGGTCAACGTCGAAACCCAGGCCGGCGACCCGCATTCGCTGTTGAACTGGACCCGGCGCATGCTCGCGGTGCGCAAGCAATCCAAGGCGTTCGGGCGCGGCACGTTGAAAATGCTCTCGCCGACCAACCGCAGGATCCTGGCTTACACCCGGGAATTCACCGGGGCGGACGGCAAGCACGAAATCATTCTGTGCGTGGCCAACGTGTCCCGCAGTGCGCAGGCCGCTGAGCTGGACTTGTCGGCCTACGTCGGCATGGTGCCGGTGGAGATGCTTGGCGGTAACGCGTTTCCGCCGATCGGACAGCTGAATTTTCTCCTGACCCTGGCCCCTTATGGCTTCTATTGGTTCGTCCTGGCGACGGAAAACCAGATGCCGAGCTGGCACGTGGAGCCGGCCCAAAGCTTGCCGGACTTCACCACGCTGGTGCTGAAAAAACGCATGGAAGAACTGCTCGAAGCCCCGGCGCGACGTACGCTGGAGCAGGACATCTTGCCCAACTGGCTGCAAAACCGCCGCTGGTTCGCTGGCAAGGACGCGGCCATCGAGCAGGTCCATCTGGCCTATGGTGTGCGTTTTGGTGATGCCACGCACCCGGTGCTGTTGAGTGAAATCGAAGTCACCAGCGGTGGCCAGACCAGTCGTTACCAACTGCCGTTCGGCTTCATTGCCGAAGACCAGGTCGGGACGGCATTGCCTCAGCAACTGGCACTGTCACGGGTTCGACGTGGGCCGCAGGTCGGCTTGATCACCGATGCCTTCAGTCTCGAGAATTTCATCCGCACCGTGTTGCAGGGCATGCAGGACCAACGGGTGCTGCCTTCGGACGGTGGTGAGATCCGCTTCGAGCCGACCGCCGAGCTGGCCAGGCTGGGGCTGACGGCTGAATCGGAAGTGCGTTATCTGTCCGCCGAGCAATCGAACAGCTCAGTGGTGATCGGCAACAGCCTGGTGTTGAAGCTGATCCGCAAAGTCGCCTCCGGTGTGCACCCGGAACTGGAAATGAGCGCGTATTTGACTCAGGCCGGTTTCCGCAACATTTCACCGTTGCTGGGCTCGGTGGTGCGCCGGGATGCCAAGGGCGAGGACAACTTACTGATGATTGCACAAGGCTACTTGAGCAATCAGGGCGACGCCTGGGAGTGGACGCAGAACAACCTGGAGCGGGCGCTGCGCGACGAACTGGCGGACGCCATGTCCGAACAGGAACAACACTACAACGCCCTCGGTGAATTGAAAGATTTCGCGGCCATGCTGGGGCAGCGCCTGGGGGAAATGCATCAGGTGCTGGCCGCGCCGAGCGACAACCCGGATTTCGCTCCGCACCTCACTACGCAAAAAGAGGCACTGGCGTCGACCAGGGATGTCGTGGCACAGATCGAGCATGCGCTGAAGTTGCTCAAACAGCATCAAACCGAACTGAATCCGGCGGACAAAACCCTGGTCAGCCGTTTACTGGATAACAAAAAAGCCATCCTCAGTCATGTGCAGGTACTGGGCAGAAAGTCCGCGGGAGGTCTGAAAATCCGCGTGCATGGCGACTTGCATCTGGGGCAGGTACTGGTGATCAAGGGCGATGCTTACCTGATCGACTTCGAGGGCGAACCGGCGCGGCCGTTGCATGAACGACGAGGCAAACACAGTCCCTATAAAGATGTAAGCGGCGTTTTGCGATCTTTCGACTACGCTGCGGCCATGGCGATCAACGTGCATAACGTTGATAACACTGCTGAAGCCCGGGCGGCTCGCCAACGGGTTTCCGATCGCTACTTGAGCGAAGCGCGGCAAGCATTTGTCGACGCTTATCGGCTGGCGGCAGCTAGTCTTGGTCATGCATGGCAAGATCCTGAAGGCGAGGACGCCGCGCTGGCGTTATTCGGCCTGGAGAAGGCAGCGTACGAAGTGGCCTACGAGGCAGAGAACCGCCCCACATGGCTGTCCGTGCCATTGCACGGTTTGTACGGGTTATTGAACGGGCTTAAACCCTTTTCCGATCTTGGTGGAGAGTAGTCATGAGTTTCTCGAACAAGGAACAGGGTCAGTACAAAGAAGCCCTGCTACCCAGGGCGCGGGACATCGATGCGCTGGTGCGCGCCGAACATCACGACCCCTTTGCAATTCTCGGTCCCCACGGCGATGGCGCCGGTGGACAGTTCATTCGGGCTTATCTGCCGGACGCCTTGAGCGTACAGGTGGTCGCCAGGGACTCTGGAGAAGAACTCGGCAATCTGGAACCGACGCAGACACCGGGGTTATTCGTCGGGCACTTCGACCGGGCGCAGCCCTATCGGCTGCGCACCCGCTGGGCCGGTGGCGAGCAGATCGCCGAAGACCCGTACAGCTTTGGTCCGCTGCTCGGCGATATGGATCTATACCTGTTCGCCGAAGGCAATCACCGCGACCTGAGCAGCTGCCTGGGTGCGCAACTGATGACGGTCGACGGTGTCGACGGCGTACGTTTCGCCGTGTGGGCGCCGAATGCCAGGCGGGTGTCGGTGGTCGGTGATTTCAACGTCTGGGATGGTCGCCGCCATCCGATGCGTCTGCGTCATCCCACCGGAGTCTGGGAGCTGTTCATTCCGCGCGTGCAGGCGGGGGAGGCGTACAAGTACGAGATTCTTGGCAAGGACGGAATCCTGCCGCTGAAGGCCGACCCCATGGCCCTCGCCACGTCCCTGCCGCCGGACACGGCCTCGAAAGTGGCCCCACCGCTGACGATCGACTGGCAGGACCAGGAATGGATGCAGTCCCGTGGCGAGCGTCAGCGCCTGACGGCGCCGCTGTCCATTTACGAACTGCACGCCGGCTCGTGGCAATGCGAGCTGGATGATCTGGGCGAAGTGGCTCGCCAGTACACTTGGCCGGAACTGGCCGAGCGGCTGATTCCGTATGTGAAGGAACTGGGCTTCACCCACATCGAGCTGATGCCGATCATGGAGCACCCGTTTGGCGGCTCGTGGGGTTACCAGTTGCTCTCGCAATTTGCCACCAGCGCCCGCTACGGCACCGGGGATGAGTTCGCGGCCTTCGTCAATGCCTGCCACCAGGCCGACATCGGTGTGATCCTCGACTGGGTGCCGGCGCATTTCCCGACCGATACCCATGGCCTGGCGCAATTCGACGGCACGGCGCTGTACGAGTACGGCAATCCACAGGAAGGCTTTCATCAGGATTGGGACACGCTGATCTATAACCTCGGCCGCACCGAAGTGCATGGCTACATGCTGGCGTCGGCGCTGCACTGGCTCAAGCATTTCCATGTCGACGGCCTGCGGGTCGATGCCGTGGCGTCGATGCTGTATCGCGATTACTCGCGCAAGGCCGGTGAATGGGTGCCGAATCGCCATGGTGGTCGGGAAAACCTCGAAGCCATCGACTTCCTGCGCCACCTCAACGACGTCGTGGCACTGGAAGCGCCCGGTGCCCTGGTGATCGCCGAAGAGTCCACCGCTTGGCCGGGCGTCAGCCAGAGCACGCAACAGGGCGGCCTGGGCTTTGCCTACAAATGGAACATGGGCTGGATGCACGATTCTCTGCATTACATCCAGCAGGATCCGGTGTACCGCGCCCATCACCACAACGAGCTGAGTTTCGGCCTGGTCTACGCCTGGTCCGAGCGCTTCATCCTGCCGATCTCCCACGACGAAGTGGTGCACGGCAAGCATTCGCTCATCGACAAAATGCCCGGCGACCGCTGGCAGAAATTTGCCAACCTGCGGGCTTATTTGAGCTTCATGTGGGCGCATCCGGGCAAGAAACTGTTGTTCATGGGCTGTGAGTTCGGTCAGTGGCGCGAGTGGAATCACGATCAGCAACTCGATTGGTACTTGCTGCAGTACCCCGAACACAAAGGTGTTCAGAAGCTGGTGAGCGACCTCAATCGGCTGTACCGCGAAGAGCCGGCGCTGCACGAACAGGATGATGTACCGCAAGGGTTCCAGTGGCTGATCGGCGATGACGCCATCAACAGCGTGTATGCCTGGTTGCGCTGGAGCAAGGACGGCAAGCCGGTGCTGGTGGTGGCGAACTTCACCCCGGTGCCGCGTGAGGCTTATCGCATCGGTGTGCCATTTGCCGGCCGCTGGGCCGAGTTGATGAACAGTGATTCGGCGACCTATGCCGGCTCCAATTACGGCAACAGCGGCGGGGCGTTCACCGAGGAAGCGCCGAGTCATGGTCAGGCGCTGTCATTGGTGCTGAATCTGCCGCCGTTGGCGGTGCTGATGTTGCGCCCCGAGGGCTGATCCGAAAACGCCTCGCCACATCGCGAGTCAGCTCGCTCCGACAGGTTCCGTGTGACCCTTGTGGGAGCGAGCTTGCTCGCGATGGCGTCAGCCCGGTGAACAGTCTTTTCGAGGTCTGACCCTCACCACCGCATCCGTACACCCAGGCTGGCGATCAACCCGTTCAAATCATTTTGGTCGACGTCACTGCTGTAATCGGCGCTGACGTACAGGCTCACGGTCGGGGTCATTCTGGCCACCAGGCCCAATCCCAGCTCTACCGTCGACGAGTTCCGGCTGCTGCTGATCTTGTCGACCTGATCGAGGGTCACGGTATTGCCGGTGTTCACCGTGTGCCACAAGTTGGTCCGCACGTAGGGCTCCACGGGCAGGCCATTAATGTCGTAACTCCCTTTCAGTTTGGCGCCGACCCGGCCGCTCCACGACGACAAGTCGATGGAGGAGGCATTGCCCGAGCCTGCGTAAGGGGTGTCCAGGGTGATCCGTTGATTGATCAATTGCGCTTGGGGTTCAACCACCCAGTGTTCGCCCAGGCTGATGGGGAATCCGCCTTCCATCGACAGCGTCATCGCGCTGCCCTCGGCGGCTTGCCGCACACCCTGCTCGTTGCGCGTATAGCCATTGACCCGGCCGCCACTGGCCGTCAAGTCCACGTGCCAGCCTTGTGGCCCGATCAGGCTCCAGTAGGCGCCGAGGCTTTGGCCTTGCAGGCTGAAGCTGTCTCTGTTGGAGTCGGATTGGGCGCGATTGGTAAACAAGCCCGTGCTGTTGCCCTGGATCATGCTGGTGCCACCGATCAGGCCAACCCGCTGAGTACGGCCACTGCCGCTTTCCAGGGTCACGAGTGCCGGGCCTTTGAGTTGACCGGCACCGGAAGTGGAAAGGCCTTCGGCGAGAACATCGTTTTGTGCCCGGCGCGAGGCCTGTCCGTACACCTGATCCCAGGCAGCAGGCGAGGCATCTTCGGTCGTCAGGTGCGAACTTCGAAGATCGGGCATGGCGCTGAAACGGTCGGGATACGTGGAAACTTGTGCGGGTAAGGAGAGCACCGGGACGTCCTGGCGATACCAGGGCGAAGTATCTTCCTCGACAGGCGAGGCCTGCACTTCCATGGAAGAGCACAGCAGGAGTGAGCTCGAGACTGTGCAAAAAGTGATTTTGATCTCTTGTTGGGTGAGTGAAGTTTTCATGGGGGTCTACCTTGCAATCGCATGCCGTTCTCGCTTTGCCGTCTCTCCTACCCCGAATGAGGGGCGACCGATGGATGGGGGCAAGCCGGGGGCCGCCCGTGTATATGGGTGACTTGGGGGGCTTGCCCCTGATTGTGGTTCCGGGGGTAGTAACGTGAATTCAAGGAGACCGCTGCCACTGCGTCAAGAAAATGGCCGATAAGTGGTAGGGGTATTTTAGGGGGTGTAAGTGACTGATTTTTTGGTGCTCAATAAGTTCTTGTTTAATGGCGGAAACGCCAAAAAAGTCAGGAGCTAGAGCCTTTGCTCAGTTTTACCAACTTATCCTGATACCGGCATTTCCCATCGTTCCCCGCAGGTGCTGACTGTCGATATTGCTGGAGAAGTCGGCACTGGCGTACACGCTGACGGAGGGCGCCAGCGTCAGCACGGCACCGATACCGAGATCGGCGTAGGAAGATTTTTGCTCGGTGTCGATGTCGGTGTTTCCGGCAAAGGTGACCGTATCGGTGCCGGAAAACGTGTGCCACAGGTTGGCTCGCAGATAAGGTTCCAACGGCAAGCCACTGACCTCGTAGCGGCCCTTGAGCCGGGCGCCGAGGCGGCCGGTCCAGGCTGGATCGGAATCGAACGATACCCGCGAGATTCCATCGTTCTGGCTGTCGAGGCTAACGTTCTGATGGATCACCTGCGCTTGGGGTTCGATTACCCAGTCGCCTGCCAGGGGGAAGGGGTAACCGGCCTCCACCGAGAGCGTCACCACGTGCCCCTTGTTATCGAGCTTGAGGCCGCGCTCGGAATGGCTGTCGCCGTCGAGCCAGGTGTACATCGCCACCGTGTCGATGTACCAGCCCCTGGCGTCCGTCAGGGTCCAGGATGCACCGAGGCTGTCACCTCGCAGCTCGACCTTGCCCGCGCGTTTGCCTTCGAAGCCCTGGTTGAAGCCGTCGACATCACCCTTCAAGCGGCTATGGCCGACGAAGAACCCGCTGCGTTGGGTTTGGCCCTCGGACGTCTGCGAGGCGTACAGATCGTTGCCCACCTGGAAGCCGTCAAGCGAACCATCGAGCCGTGGCGTGACGGTGCCGGCCCATGTCTGGTCGACATTCTTGCCATAGACACGACCCCATCCCGCGCCGAAGGTCCCGGTTTCGCTCAGCAGGCGTTGATCGCCCTGGCGATCGTGGAAAGTGCCCAGGGCGGTCAGGGTCAGTTGCGCAGCCGCTGGCGGCAAGACGGACCAGATCGGCACTTCCTGGCGGTACAGGGGAATGGGAGCGGCGCCGGGTTGGGCGTTGGGCAGTGGCGGGCTACCGGCAGCGGCGACCGGCGTAGCCACCACTGGCACAAGAATCGGCGGCAGGGCCGGGTCGGGGTTCGGGACGGCCACCAGCGGCACGGCGACGACGGAGGAGCGCAGGTACCAACTGTTTTCGCTGCCGGCGGTGATACCGCCCTTGTACAAGACGTAATCGAACGCACCCGCCGACACTGGCGTTTTCAGGGTAAAGGCGCCGTTGTCGCTGATGGCCGTCCCCTGGGCCTGAACCACCTGGATGCCATTCTGCCGGGTCAACGCGCCAACGCCACCGAGGTTGCTGACGCTGATCGAGGTGGTGCCGGTCAAGGTGCCGTCGATGATCACCAGCTTGTCACTGGGCGAATTGTCATCGCCCACGGCACTTTGCAAAAGCAGTTGCCCGTTGTTGCCCGAATAATTGCCCTGTACGGTCAGGGCATCATTGGTGCGCGTATTGCCGCTGCTCAGGTCGATCACCCCGGCGTTGTTCAGGGTCGCGCGCTGGCCCGCAGTGGCGGGCACGATGCTGCCCTGGCTGGACGTCAGTACGCTGCTGCCATCGATGTTGAATACACCCGTGCCGCTGCTGCTGTCACCGAGCACGAAATTGCCGGCGAGGTCGAATTGCGAACCGTTGTTCAGGTTGACGGTTTCCCAATCGATGTAACGGGCGGCGCCGGCGGATGTGGTGTGGTCGAAGGTTAATTGATCGGTGCCCGTGCCACCGTCGATGCTCGGGGTCAGGGCAAGGGTGGTTTCATTCAGATTGCGCACAATGGCTGTGTCATTGCCATCGCCCATCAGGATCGCCGAGCGGATGATGCCGCCACCGTCCCACAGAAGTGTGTCATTGCCGGCGCTGGCGCGGATTTCACCGGCGATCTCGCCGCCTGTCACCGTAATGTTGTCATTGCCACCGCTGACACTGATGTTGCCGCCAATTCGTCCGCCCGCCACGATGATGGTGTCGTTGCCAAATCCGGTGACCAGATTTCCCAGGATCTGCCCGCCGGACATATCGAACGTATTGTCGTCGAGCTTCATGTCTACCCGGCCGATGGTGCCTCCGGTCATCTTCGCGAAGTCACCGTCTTCGAAGGCGCCGACGATCGTCCCGCCGGTCATCAGGAAATTGTCGAAGCCCTCACCTTGCGCCAGAGACTGGATGCGTCCGCCGTTCATGATGAAGGTGTCGATACCGTTGTGCTGATGGACTTCGCCGGTGATCACCCCGTTGTTGATTTGCAAAGCATTGGCGCCGTCGCCCTGGTCAAGTACGCCAGCGAGGGTGCCGGAGTCCATTTTGACGGTGTCGTTGCCGCTGCCAAACGTCACGTTGCCATTGATGGTGCCGGTGCCATTGGCGGGGAACGTCAGGGTGTTGTTGCCCGCCAGATCGGTCAGCGGTCCACTGGTGGCGCTGTCACAGACGAAGTTATCGTTGCCAGCGGTAGGGGTGAGGGTGCAAGCGGCGAGGGTGGAAGGTGACCAACCGGCACACAGCCAGAGGGAAAAGGCGCAGGCGGTGTAACGGTACTTGGGAAGATCTGGCCATGGATTCATGCTCGTCTCCGCATCGGGACCGGCGGCTGATTGGCCACGGCCTCAGCGTCGGCCGTGCGTCAGCCACTCTCGGCAGCGCGAGTTGCGAGATAGCATCGGGAGGCAATCTCCCGTCATCCAGATTTCTTCGGCAACGCTCGCTACGTTGTTTGCCTATCCATAGGGTCTTTCCTGCGGATAGGGGCAACGTAGCAGCAGCGTCTAGTTGTATCTACTGTCAGAAATACCAGAAATGACCAGCGTTGCGGCTGATGCAACGGTTTTTCAGGGCGATTTAAACCGTCACAAATGCACTTCCACCGCCAACGGCAGGTGATCCGACAGGTGCGTCCAAGGTTTGCTTCCGAGGATTGTCGGGTGATGGCTACTGGCATTGCGCAGGTAAATGCGGTCCAGGCGCAGCAGGGGAAACCGCGCTGGATAGGTTTTTGCGGGGCGTCCGTGGTGGCGTTCGAAGGCTTCATGCAGGTCGTCACGACGGGCGAGGGCGGCGTTGCCTTGCAGCTGCCAGTCGTTGAAGTCGCCGGCAATGATCACCGGCGCGTCGACAGGCAGGGACTCAAGCAACTGACAGAGCAGCTGCAATTGCAGTTGGCGATGGCTTTCCAGCAAGCTCAGATGAACGCAGATCGCATGAACCTCGGCGTGGCCCGGCACATCGAGTACGCAATGCAGCAGTCCACGCCGTTCCGGGCCGGTGATGGAAACGTCGAGGTTGCGGTGTTCGCGAATCGGGTATTTCGACAACAGGGCATTGCCGTGATGGCCATCCGGGTAGACCGCGTTGCGCCCGTAGGCAAAATCGCTCCACATGCTGTCGGCGAGGAATTCGTATTGCGAGGTGGCCGGCCATTGGTTGTAGCGCGAGGAGTGACGCTCGTGTTCGCCCACCACTTCTTGCAGGAACACCAGATCCGCCGACGTACTGCGTACCGCTTCACGCAGTTCCGGGAGGATGAAACGCCGGTTGAGGGCGGTAAATCCCTTGTGGGTATTGACCGTCAGCACGCGCAGTCGATGGATGGCCGGGGGTGTGTTCGAGGGCACTGATTCAATCGTGTCGCGTTTGGGATTGCGGACCACTTTCACGCCTCTGAATCCGGGTTGCTTATGTATGCGACTGATACACAAGCGGGCAGTTCAGTTTGAGTCAGGTAAGGGGCGTCCTCACGCGCGCATTGGCTGTCGGTCGTGTCAGACAAATACGATTTCGTAAGGCAAACGCATCCGCTCCAGCAACACCCGTGGCAGCATCGGTGCAAGGCCGATCGCCGGCTCGCCATCGAGTTGGCTGGCATAGGCGTGGGTGGCGTGGCTTTTGCGCGCGACCGTCCAGCTGTCCAGGCGTACCTTGCGCGCGCGATGCCAGGGGATAGAGCCGTAATCACGCGCTGGCCAGTGCCAGGCCCAGACCGGCACTTCATGGAACGTTGCACCGGCCATGTTCGCGGCATTGGCGCTGGCGCGGCCCACGGCGTCGTGGTCGCTGACGCCATCCTCGCTCCAGGTGCTGAATACCACGTCGCCGGGGCGCAGGTAGCGCGCAATGAATTGCGTCAGCTTCAGTTCATGTTCGGCCAAGGCGTTGTCGGTAAAGCCGCCACGAATCCATTTCAGGCTATGCATGGGCAACCCGAGGCGACGCAGGGCTTCGACACTTTCCTGGGAGCGAAACACACTGAGGCGTTTTTCCGACCACTGCCGGGATCCCTGATGGCTCGCGCTGCCGTCAGTGACCGAGATCAATTGCAGCGGATGAGCGCTGGCGCTGAGCAACTGCAGCAGGCCGCCGCAGGTCACCACTTCATCGCCGGGATGCGGGGCGATCACGACGGCGCGAGCGCCAGGGGGGACCAAGGACTGAGTACCGATTACCGGAATGTTCTCCAGTTGCGGGGCGCTGTTCCAGATTTGTCCCGACTGGCTGCTTTCACAGAGGGATACAGGTTTCATGGGCTACGTCCTTGTTCCTTATTGCCTTCAGTCGTGCGCAAGGCTTGTGCATGACAAGCCGGCAGACCCGTGAGGGCGGGTTGATAGCAATGCGCGGCGCTCCGAACCCTGGAGCACCGCGCATCGAGTATTGCTCATGGACGCCTATTCGTCGATCTGAAACAAATTTTTATCCGCCGGGAGTCCGGCTCATTTCAATCCTCTTCTTCATGCTGCAGTTCGAACAGCAGCAGTGAACGGCCAGTCACCGAATACTCGTGGCCGAACTCGAAGCGCTCCTGGCCGCGAATCGACGGTTGATTGGTATCGACCATGCAGGTCCAGAAGCCGCCATCGGGCACTTCCGGCAAGGTGAAATTGACGATGTCATGATGGGCATTGACCACCAGCAACAGGGTGGCGTCGGCCCCTTGGCGGCGAATGCCGGTTTCCTGCGCACGTCCGTCCAGCAGCATGCCCAGGCAACGATTGTGCGCATCATGCCAATGCTCGGTGGTCATCTCGCTGCCATCCGCGGCCAGCCAGGTGACGTCCTTGACGCCGATATCCTCATTGAAATTGCCGACCAGGAAGCGCCCGCGGCGCAGGATCGGATAGGCCAGGCGCAACTTGATCAGGCGTTTGACGAATTTGAGCAGGGCCTTGCCGTCTTCACTCAGGTCCCAATTGACCCAGCCGATTTCGCTGTCCTGGCAATAGGCATTGTTGTTGCCGTCCTGGGTGCGGGCGAATTCGTCACCGGCCACCAGCATGGGCGTGCCTTGGGACAGCAGCAGCGTGGCAAAGAAATTGCGCATCTGCCGCTGGCGCAGCTCATTGATTTCCGGGTCGTCCGTAGGGCCCTCGACCCCATGGTTCCAGGACAGGTTGTTGTTGCTGCCGTCCTGATTGTTTTCGTCGTTGGCTTCGTTGTGCTTGTCGTTGTACGACACCAGGTCGTTGAGGGTGAAGCCATCGTGGGCGGTCACGAAATTCACCGAGGCATAGGGCCGTCGGCCACGGTGGTTGAACATCTCGCCGGACGCGGTCATGCGACTGGCGAAATCTGCCAATTGTCCATCGTCGCCTTTCCAGAACGCACGCACGGTGTCGCGAAACTTGTCGTTCCATTCCACCCAGCCGGGCGGGAAGTTGCCGACCTGATAGCCGCCGGGGCCGCAATCCCAGGGCTCGGCGATCATCTTCACCTGACGCAGCACCGGGTCCTGGCGACAGGCCACGAGGAAGCTGTGACGCTCGTCGAAGCCATCGTGGTAGCGCCCCAGAATGGTCGCCAGGTCAAAGCGGAAGCCATCCACGTGCATCTCCTTCGCCCAGTAGCGCAGGGAGTCGGTGACCATTTGCAGGACACAGGGATGGCTCAGGTCCAGGGTGTTGCCGGTGCCGGAATCGTTGATGTAGAAGCGCTTGTCGTCAGGCATCAAGCGGTAATAGGAGGCGTTGTCGATGCCACGCATCGACAGGGTCGGGCCTTGTTCGTTGCCCTCGGCGGTGTGGTTATAGACCACATCCAGGATCACTTCGAGGTTGGCTTCGTGCAGGTGCGCGACCATTTCCTTGAATTCGGCGATCTTGCCGCTGGCCAGGTAACGCGGGTCGGGGGCGAAAAACGCAATGCTGTTGTAGCCCCAGTAGTTGGTCATGCCCTTGTGCAGCAGATGCTGGTCGTTGACGAAGGCATGAATCGGCAGCAGCTCCACGGTGGACACGCCGAGCTTGCGGATATGTTCCAGGACGTCGTCGACCATCAACCCGGCGAAGGTGCCGCGCACGTTCTCGGGGACGGAAGGGTGACGCATGCTGATGCCGCGCACGTGGGTCTCATAAATGATCGTTTTGTCCCACGGTACGCTGACCCGGTGATCGTGGCCCCAGGTGTGCGCCGGGTCGATGACTTTGCATTTGGGGACGAAGGGCGCGCTGTCCCGTTCATCGAAACTGAGGTCGGCGTCGGGATGGCCGATGGTGTAGCCAAACAATGCCTCGGACCATTTCAACTTGCCGACCAGTTGCTTGGCGTAGGGGTCGATCAACAGCTTGTTGTGGTTGAAGCGGTGACCGTTGGCGGGTTCGTAAGGGCCGTAGACGCGGTAGCCATAGATTAGCCCTGGATGGGCGTCAGGCAAGTAGCCGTGGAAGGTCTCGTCGGTGTATTCCGGCAGTTCGATGCGTTCGAGCTCGACTTCGCCGGCATCATCGAAAATGCACAGTTCGACCTTGGTGGCGTGGGCGGAGAACAAGGCAAAATTGACCCCCAGACCATCCCAGGTCGCACCCAGTGGAAAGGGCAGGCCTTCACGAATTCGCGAGGCCTCGACTTGAGGGGCTGGCGCGGCTTTCTTCGGATTGGGCATAGGTGCTCCTGCAAAGTGAGGTACAAAAACGCCGCAATCTGTGGGAGCGAGCCTGCTCGCGATTGCGGAGTGTCAGGTAACGCATGTGTCGAGGGTAACCGTCCTCGCTAGCAGGCTCGCTCCCGCAGGGCTTTGTTGAGGGTGAGCATCCCTCGGTGGCGAGCGGACTCGCCACGAGTTCGATCAGGAAAAAGTCCGAGCCAATCAGCTCGTCGGCGGTTTTCGCGCGGCGCGAGGCTTTTTCCCGGCGGCTTTTTCTCCGGTTGGCATCTCGGTCGAGGCTGCCGCCGGCTTGGCCTTGGCTTTTGGCGCTGCCGCCTTGACCTCGCCAGTCTTGCCATTGGCGGTTTTGCTGACGGCCGGTTTACCCGCAGGCGCTTTTGCCGGTTGTTTCGGCGCCAGCGCTTCAGCTTCGGCAAGTTTGCGTGCCATCTCCCAGTGACGGCTTTCCTGGCCTTCGGGTTTCCCTTCGGACTCCCAGATCTGATAGGCAAATTCGCGGATGCGTTTATCGTCGGTACTCATCGCAATGCTCCTGAACTGAACTCAAGTGTCGGTAGTTTGGATAAAGAGATTGACCGGGAAGTCCCCCAGCGCGGTGCTGATCATCAGCTCCCTGTTTTTTGTGACTGTGATGCTTGAAAAAAGTCCCTTTAGATTCTCGTCAGCGGTCGCGAACGGCACATGGATTCGCGTATCGCCCCACAGCGGCGCGTCCACCTGCGGCTCGGCACTGTTTTCCAGCAGCGCTGCACAACGGATCGGCACAATGACGATCGCGCGTTTGCCCTCCCATTCACGAACAAATCCCAGCACTCGATGGGCCTGGCTGCCGACGACTTCGAGGGCCTGGTAAGTCCCTCGTCGAAACAGTTCGGCGTGCTCGGTGCGTACGTTCAAGGTCTGCGCAATCAAGGTTTGTTTGATGCGCCCGTCGCGCCAGTTCGCCAGTAGATCAGGCAGATTCACGGCTTGCTGCAAGGCCTGTTGGCGGCTGGCGTAGTCCACTGGCCGGCGGTTGTCCGGATCGACCAGGCTGAAGTCCCAGAACTCGGCGCCCTGATAGAGATCCGGGACCCCCGGCACGGTCATGCGCAGCAAGGTTTGCGCCAATCCGTTGAGTGCCCCGGGCACGACAATCGCGTGCACGGCCTTGCCGAGCGCCGTGCGCAGAAAGTTGCCCTGCGGGTTCAACAGCAGGCGCTGGATGAAGGTTTCAACCGCTTGCTCGTAGGCATCGTTGGGCGCGCTCCAGCTGCTTTCCAGCTTGGCTTCACGCAGGGCTTTGCGTTGCCACTGCCAGAGGCGTTCGGCGTAGGCCTGCAGCGCCGGTTGATCGTCAGCGTTCAGGTCCAGCGGCCAACTGCCGAGCATCGCTTGATACAGAATCAATTCATCACCCGCCGAGGGCTGCTGATCATCCTCGCGCAGCGGGCGGGCGAGGGCGCGCCAGAGGCCGATCTGCTCGACGTACCACTGACCGTGTTCGCTTAACACCGCCAGGCGCGCGCGAGTGTCTTCGCCGCGCTTGTGATCGTGGGTCGCGGTGGCCAGCAGATTGTCCGGGAACTCGTCGAGACGCTGTTCGCATGCTGCGTGAAAACCCTCGACCGGCGCGCTGAACTGTTCGGTGCTGAAGCCGACGTCGTTACGCGAGAGCAGCACCGCCGAACGATAGAACGCGGTGTCTTCCACGGCCTTCGCCGCGGCCGGTGAGGTCAACTGCTGAAACCGCACGCAGGCATGTTTGAGGCGTTTGCGCGCGCGTCCGGCCGGGCATTTTCGCCACGGCTCGCCGCCCAGCCAGCCGGCCAGGCAATCGAGTACCGGCCAGTCCGCTTCGCCCAGGGTTTGCCGGGCACCGTCCATGGCCTGCTGGAAAAAAAAATCGTCCTGGGCCGATCGCCCGAGGGGGCTGATGTAGGTGCGGTACACCGGAAAATGCACGATCAGTTCCTGCAGTGCCCGGCGGATCGCGCCCAGGGTCAGGTCGCGGGTCATCAGGTCTTCCCGGGCCACTTGCAGCAGCGCCTGCGCGACACTTTCGAAATCCCCGGCCAGGGAGCCGTTGAGGATCTGTTGCCGGGCCAGTTGCGCCTCCTGCCGGAAATCGGCGGGACGTTCGCTGTACCGCTGCCAGAGTCTGCCCAGGGTCTGTTCGCCTTGGGGATCGTGTTGCAGCAGCGACACCTGGTTCATGAATTCATAGCCGGTGGTGCCGTCCACTGACCAGTCGCGGTGCAGGGTTTCGCCTTCGCCGAGGATCTTCTCCACGTAGATCGGCAGGTGCCGGCCGGGGACCAGGCTGTCGACCCGCCGCCGTAGCTTGCGGCAGTAACCCCTAGGGTCGGCGAGGCCGTCGATGTGGTCGATGCGCATGCCATCGACCAATCCTTGCGCCACCAGTTGGAAAATCTTTGCATGGGTCGCCTCGAACACCGCCGGGCGTTCGACCCGCAGGCCGCCGAGTTCGTTGACATCGAAAAAACGCCGCCAGTTGATGTCATCCGCAGCCGTGCGCCAACTGGCGAGGCGATAGCTCTGGCGTTCCAACAGGTTGTGCAGGCACTGGAAACCTTCACGGGTGAGCGAATCGTAGGCTTTCAGGTTGTGCTCGATGGCCTGGAGCATGGCCGGGTCGGTGGCCAGTTCACGCAACTCGTCCTGCAAGGGGATCGCCAGGCTGTGGGCATCGGTCTGGTAGCTCAATGTGCTGAATCGATCGGCCAGGGATTTCAGCGGCTCGATGTCGGATTTGAGCAGCTCGCCGTAGGTCATCGGGCAAATCGGAAAGTGGTGTTCGTAATGCTCGACAAAAAACGCGCCGTGTTGCGCATCGAAGCGCAGGGGCAGGGTGCCGTCCTGCAGGGCAACGCCATAGTCGCTGCCCAGGAACGGCAGCAGCAGTTGCCCCTCCATCAACGGGTCGGCGGAGTGCCACTGGATATCAAAGAACTCGCCATAAGGGCTCAGGCGACCCCACTCAAGCAAGTCCAGCCACCAGGGATTGTCACTCCCGCCGACCGCCATGTGATTGGAGACGATATCGAGGATCAGCCCCATGCCTTGTTCGCGCAACGCGCTGACCAGGCGGCGCAACGCCGCTTCCCCGCCCAGCTCCGGGTTGACCGTGGTCGGGTCCACCACGTCGTAGCCATGCATCGATCCGGCGCGGGCGCGCAGCAGCGGCGAGGCATAGACATGGCTGATGCCGAGGCGGGCGAAGTACGGCACCAGCGGCACCGCATCGTCCAGGGTAAAACCCTTATGAAACTGCAGCCGCAGGGTGGCCCGCAGCGGCTGCGTTGGCAGCGTGCTCATTGGTCACGCTCAGCCGCCTGAAGCCGCGCGCAGGCAAGTAATTCCAGGCGTCGCGAGGCGTCCGGGTCGTCCAGCAGGGCCTCGCTGTAGCCCGGCAGGCGTCGTGACCAGTTGGGATGGGTATCGACGGTGCCGGGCAAGTTGGCCTGCTGTTCGATGCCCAATGCATCTTCCAGTGGCAGCAGCACCAGCGGCGCACGGGTATGACCAAGGAAACGCACACTGGCGTCGAGCACCTGATCGGTCTCGTGGGACTCTTCGCGAAAGTTCTGCGGGTCCTGGCTCAAGGCCCTTCGCAGGCCTTCACGTTCGCGTTCGCGGTGATGGCGCCACTCGATTTCAGCGTTGGCATCGATGAGGTTGAGCCGCGCGTTCCAGTCGATGTCGCGGCCATGCCACCAACCGTTGAGGGTTGGCAAATCATGGGTGCTGGTGGTCGCCAGTGCGTTGTCCGGCCAGTCGAGGATCGGCTTGAAGTGGGTGTTGTCCTGTTCGAACAGCAGCACTCGCATGCCCAGCATCGAACGGGCGATGAGTTTTTCCCGCAGGCCTTCGGGCACCGTGCCGAGGTCTTCGCCAAGGACGATGGCCTGGTGGCGATGGGATTCGAGGGTCAGCAGCCGCAGCAAGTCGTCCACCGGGTAATACAGGTATGCACCGTCGGCGGGCGGCGCGCCGTTGGGGATGACCCATAAACGTTGCAGGCCCATGACGTGGTCGATACGCAGACCGCCGGCGTGGGCGAAGTTGGCCCTGAGCATTTCGATGAAGGCGCGAAAGCCGTTGCGTATGAGGCCTTCGGGAGAAAACGCGGAAATCCCCCAGCCCTGGCCGGTGCGGTTGAGAATGTCCGGCGGTGCGCCGACGGTGAGGGAGGCGAGCAATTCGTCCTGGCGACTCCAGGCCTGGCTGCCACCACCGTCAGCGCCCACGGCCAGGTCGGAGATCAGGCCAATGCGCATGCCGCTGCTGCGGGCGGTTGCCTGCGCACGCTCCAGGCAACGGGTGATCAGCCACTGGCAAAAAGCGAAGAAACCGATGCGGCCAGCGTTTTCTTCGGCGAACTCGGCCAGGGCAGCGCTGCGCGGGTCGCGCCATTGCTCGGGCCACTGACGCCAGTCGAGGCTTTCGCCCTGTGCTTCGCGAACCTCTTGAATGGCTTCGAACCGGCAGTGATTTTCCAGGGCTTCGCCGCCGGCGTGACGAAAACTGCTGAAGTCGGCATGCAACGGGTGTTCGCCCTGTACGAAGCCTTCGTACAACGCTTGCAACAGCCGGTGCTTGGCTTCGGCGGCGGCGGGCCAGTCGATCAAGGCGCGCTCTTCCAGATCCTTGAGCTCTACACTCAGGCCGGTGGCATCGATGGCGGCGCGCATCGCATGCTCACCGAGGATCGTCCCGGGCGCGCAATACAGGCTGTTGAGAAACAACCGGCTGGACGGAGAGTAAGGACTGTAGCGCCGGGTGTCGTTGGCAAACATGGCATGCAGCGGACTGATCGCCAGCGCTTCGGCGCCGCGTTCGCCCGCGACCCTGGCCAGGTCTTCCAGGGCCTGGGTATCGCCGAAGCCACCGTCACCTTTGCGTCGCAGGGCATACAACTGCACGCTCAGGCCCCAGGTGCGCGGGATCGGGCTGTCCACGGCATCGCCTACGCTGAAGCAACGTTCGGGGGCTACGGCCAGGGTAAAGGTCTGGCCATCGATTCTGACGTGCTGGTAACCCACGGGAATCAACCCCGGCAGAATCGCCTCGGCGTCCAGCTTGAGGGTGAGCCGCGAACCATCCTCGAGGTGGATCTCGCACGGCGCGTGCGGTTCGAAATGATGGGCCAGATCGAGACCGACACCGAAGTCGGCGGTAATCAGTGGCGGCAGTTGCCGGGTTTCTTGAACCTGCTGCAATTGCTGCAGGCTGGCGTCGATTTCCTGAGCGCTGCCGGCCGGGTGGCCGAGTCCGGTCAGAACGCTGCGCAAGACCGAGGGTGCAACTTTTTGCGGGCGACCATTGGCATCAATCCAGTCGACCGCGAGGCCAGCCCGGCTGGCCAGGATTTCCAGTTGCGCATCACTCATTGGCGCTCTCCATCAGGGGTTGCAAAGGGGTTGCGGCCGTGAGGCTGACAAGCGCGCAATACGGGGCCAGAGTGCCTTTGTCCAGGCGCTCGGCCGAATGTGGCGGATGTTCGAACAACAAAGAGCTGCCGTCCGACGCTGTGTGGAGTACCGGCGTGGCACTAAGGTTCAGATCAATGCGCAACAGACGGCCATCGCCCAGTCGCCATGACGCACTCACCGCACCGACTGCCAACACCTTGGCTCCCAGTGCCTGGGTGCCGGGCAGGTACGGGATGATCTGCCGATGACGGATATGCAGCAGGCGGCGATACAGCTCGTGTATGGGCGACGATCCATTGGCTGTCAGCACCGGGCGGGATGATTCGAAAGTCTGTGGCGCGTTAGGGTCGGGAATCCGCTCGCGTTTATGCGGATCAGTAAACGCGGCGAAGGCTGCAAACTCGTTACGCCGTCCCTCACGCACCCATTTCGCCAGTTCGCCGTGGTGGCTGGTGAAAAACAGAAAGGGTTGTTCGGCGGCGAACTCATCGCCCATGAACATCAACGGAATCATCGGCGACAGCAGCAACAGGACGGTGGCGGCCTGCAGTGCCTGAGGAGGGGCCAATTGATGCAGGCGCTCGCCGAAGGCGCGGTTGCCGATCTGGTCATGGTTCTGCAAAAACAGCACGAACGCGCTGGGCGAAAGGTGCCCGCTGGGCTCGCCACGGGGTTTGCCGCGACGGTCGACGTGTCCCTGGAACACGAAGCCCTGACTCAGGCAGCGCGCCAGTTGCCCTGTAGTGTTTTGCGCATAGTCGGCGTAATAGGCGTCGGTTTCACCGGTCAGCAATACATGCAAGGCGTTGTGGCCGTCGTCGTTCCACTGCGCGTCATAACCCTGTTCCAGCAGGCGGGCCTGGTTGTGCTCGTTTTCCACCATCAGCCAGACATGGCGTGACGGATCGCTCTGACGGCGTACCCGCCGGGCCAGTTCCTGGAGAAAATCCGGATCATCGATGGCGTGTACCGCGTCCAGGCGCAAGCCGTCGAAACGGTACTCCAGCACCCACATCAGGGCATTCTCGATGAAAAAATCCCGCACTTCGCGCCGACGGAAGTCGATGGCCGCGCCCCAGGGGGTGTGCACGTCTTCGCGGAAGAAGCCGCTGGCATAGCGATGCAGGTAATTGCCGTCGGGGCCGAAGTGGTTGTAGACCACATCGAGAATCACCGCCAGACCGTGACCGTGGGCGGTGTCGATCAGGTGTTTGAGTTGGTCGGGTGAACCATAGGAGGCTTGGGGTGCATAGGGCAGCACCCCGTCGTAGCCCCAGTTACGCTCACCGGGGAATTGCCCCAGGGGCATCAGTTCGATGGCGGTGATGCCCAATTCCACCAGGCGCGCCAGTTGTTGCTCGACGCCCTGGAAGCCGCCGAGCGCCCCGACGTGCAATTCGTAGATCACCGCCTCATTCCAGGGGCGACCTGCCCAGGCATTGTGCTGCCAGTGATAGGCGAGGGGATCGACCACCACGCTGGGGTGGTGGATATCGCCGGCCTGGGCGCGGGAGGCCGGGTCGGGCACCTCCATTTCGCCATCGATGCTGTATCGATAACGCGTGCCCGCCGGGCAACGGGTTTTGACTACGAACCAGCCGTCGTCCTGCGGCGACATCGGCAAGGATTGTCCATTTTCCAGTTCGACACTGACGTAAAACGCATCTGGCGCCCACAACGCAAATTGCGTGTGCTCCGCGTCCAGCATGATTGCGCCGTGGGGCCAGGTCTTCAGGGTCCGTAACGGCATTTCAAAGCCTCTTTATTGTTTGTGCGATTTCCCCAGAGCCTTGGCCACCAGTTGTTCGTAGAGTTCGGCGTAGGGTTCGACGGCCTTGCACCAGTTGAACGGGGCCGCCATGGCCCGGCAACGCATGGCATGCAGCAGATCGGGGAATGCGAACACCTTGAAGGCACGGCTCAGGGCTTGCTGATAACTCTCCGCCGTCGATTGATCGAACAGGAAACCGGTCACACCGTTTTCAATGGTGTCGGCCAGGCCGCCGGTGTTGCGCGCCACCGGCAACGAACCGAAACGCTGGGCGTACATCTGGCTCAAGCCGCAAGGCTCGTAACGCGAAGGCATCAACAGGAAGTCGCTGCCGGCGAACATGCGTCGGGCGTCGGTCTCGTTGAAGCCGATGCGTACGCCGATTTGCCCGGGGAAGCGCAACGCCAGCTCGCGCATGGCTTGTTCTTCTTCCGGTTCGCCCCGGCCGATGATCGCAATCTGGCCACCGGATTTGACAATGTATTCGGAGACCGCTTCGGTCAGGTCCAGGCCTTTCTGGTAGACCAGTCGCGAGACTACGGCGAACAGCGGGCCTTCGGAGTCTTCCAGGCCAAACAGTTCGCGTACGTGGGCGGCGTTGACCGCTTTGCCTTCCCAATCGCCAATGCTGAAAGGGCGGAACAGGTGGGTATCGGTGGCCGCATCCCAGCTTTCATCGATGCCGTTGGGAATGCCGCTGAGCAGGCCTTGCTGGGTCTTGGCGGCGAGGAAGCCGTCGAGGCCGCAGCCGAAGGCTGGCGTGGTGATTTCCTGGGCGTAGGTCGCGCTGACGGTGGTGATGTGGCTCGAATAGGCCATGCCGGCCTTGAGGAACGACATCTTGCCGTAGAACTCCATGCCTTCCTGTTGCAGCGCGTGGTGGGGAATGCCCAGTTCCGGGCAGGAGCCGAGGCTGGTTACGCCCTGATACGCCAGGTTGTGGATGGTGAACAGGGTTGGCGTGCGTTGCCCGCGCCAGTGCATATAGGCGGGCGCCAGGCCGGCCGGCCAGTCGTGGGCATGCACCAGGTCCGGGCACCAGTGAATTTGTGCCAGGTTGGCGGCGATATCGGCGGCCGCCAGGCCCAGGCGGGCGAAGCGAATGTGGTTGTCCGGCCAGTCGCGACCATTGTTGGCGCCATAAGGCGAACCTTCGCGTTCGTACAGCTCGGGGCAGATCAACACATAAATGACCAGGCCGTCGGGCATGTCCATGCGCCCGATCTTGCAAGGTGGCAAGGCGGCATGGCCCCCGAGCTCACCGATGATATGAATCGGATTTTCACTGTGCAGCACCTGCGGGTAGCCGGGAATCAGCACCCGCACGTCGTGCAAATGCGACATCGCGCGGGGCAATGCCGCGGAAACGTCGCCCAGGCCCCCGGTTTTCACCAGATCGGCGATCTCGGAGGTCACAAACAGTACTTTTTTCTTGTTCGGGTTCTGACTGGCAACCGGTGTCAGCACCTTGGTGACGGGCACACTAATCGATTGGGCGCTGTGGGCGCTCACGGCGCTCGATTCACCGACCTGTTGATGAGCACGCTCTCCCTGAATATCTAAAGCCGCACTGATCATATGCATCTCCCGTGTTGTTGATCTAATTCTTAGGTCTGGCAAACGGCATTTCATGGCCAATTCCTGTGGCCGGGCGCAAAAGCGCTACACATCGATGAGCAAGTACTGCCCAAATGCGCTGAAGCAGAATGGGTGGAGGAGCCGTTGCAAAGATTGCACCAGTCGTAACGCACCTGCCTTTCAGTCGACCGATCACCCAAGGCAAAAGTTTCGACTTTTTTTCCACTTTGTGACCGACCGGTTTTTCCCCGCGAACGTGAGTCTAGGCCAGAACTTAGAGCGGTGAAGCTCAGATGGCAAAATTGTTCGACAATCGGTTTAACGAGGTACGGACGTGCCGGATTGCGGGGCAAACGCACCGACGAAGTGCAGTTTTTTTTGTTAAAACGGCTGAAAAAGAAGCAGAACTGTCACATCGGTGTGCGTGGGCAAACAGTTGGTGTGCACCATTGCGGTGCGGGAGTTGGCGGCGTGGTGTTTGATCTGGCCTCTTCGCGAGCAAGCTCGCTGCCACAGAGATTCGCGGTGTGAACGAAACCTGTGGGAGCGGGCTTGTACTCAGACCAGTAAGCGAATGGGCGTACCGGCGGACCAGGCCTGAATGTCTTCGATCATCTGTGAAAAGAACAGCTGGTAATTCTGTTGGCTGACATACCCGACATGGGGTGTGGCCAGGACATTGTCCAGGGTCCTGAAGGGGTGCAGAGGGGGCAACGGCTCGATGTCGAACACATCCAGCGCCGCGCCTGCCAGCTGACGTTTCTGCAAGGCCTTGATCAAGGCAGCCTCATCGACAATTGGCCCCCGTGCCGTATTGACCAGCAGCGCCGTGGGTTTCATCCAGCCCAGTGCCTCGGCGTCCACCAGGCCTCTGGAGCGCTCGCTGAGCACCAGATGCACCGACAACACATCGGCCTGTTCGAACAGCTCCTGTTTGCTGACATAGCTCACACCCACTTGCTCGGCCCGTTCGGCGGTGAGGTTCTCACTCCAGGCGATGACGCGCATGCCAAACACCTGCCCGAACTGCGCGACACGCTGGCCGATGCTGCCCAGGCCGAGAATCGCCAGGGTCTTGCCGTGCAGGTCGCCGCCCAGACCTTGCTGCCATACACCGGCACGCAGGGCGTTGGCTTCAGCCACGAGGTTGCGGGTGGCGGCCATGATCAGCGCCCAGGTCAGTTCCGGGGCAGCGTGCTTGTAGCTGTCGGTACCGCACACCTGGATGCCCAGGGTGCCGGCGGCTTTGAGGTCGAGGGCGAAGTTGCGCATGCCACCGGTGACCAGCAACTTGAGTTTGGGTAACTGGCGAAGCAGCGCCTCATCAAAGCGCGTGCGCTCGCGCATCACGCAGATCACATCAAACTCACTCAAGCGAGCCGCCATCGTGGCGCCGTCCGCTGGGTATTGATGAATGAAACTCACTGGGCCGATGCCTTCGAGCACTGACCAGTCGACCACGTTGCGGGCCACGTCCTGCCAATCGTCAATTACTGCAATCTGCACCGTCATCTGCCTTACCTCATCAACGCACGGGGTTGGTTTTGTTTAGCCAGGCGAGCAGAGCCTGATGGAATTTTTCCGGTTCTTCCATCTGCGGTGCGTGGCCCAGGCCGGGGAACTCAATCAATGTCGATTGCGCAATCCGTTGTGCCACTTGCTTGCCGAGTACGTCGTAGTGGCCGATTTTTGCCTTGACCTCGGGAGCCGCGATGTCGCTGCCGATGGCGGTGGTGTCGGACGTGCCGATCAGCAGCAGGGTAGGCATCTTCAGGTTCTGGAACTCGTAGTACACCGGCTGGCTGAAGAAGGCGGCAATGTGTAGAAGAGTGATAAACTCCATTCCACAGGCCGCAAGCTCAATAGATACAGAGGTTTTCGTGAACAACGCCTACTCATACATTCGCTTCTCGACCGGTAAGCAGCTCAAGGGTAGCAGTCTAGAACGCCAGCAAGCCATGTTAGATGCATGGGCTGAGAGAAACCCCACTTACAGTCTGAATCGTGAGCTGACGTTTAAAGACTTGGGTATCTCTGGGCGCGACGGGACGCACCTCAAGAATGGGTTTGGCAAGCTCCTTGAGGCCATTAAGAAGGGTGGTATCGGCGCCGGTGACGTTGTACTGGTTGAGGCAATCGACCGGGCGGGGCGGATGGAGCCGGGAATAATGTTAGGAATCCTCACAGGCATTCTGAATGCTGGTGTGTCACTGGTGACGCTGGATGATAAGCAGGAATACACACAGGCTTCACTGAGGGGCGGTAGCCTTTATATTCTGGCAGGTAAGGTGCAGGCAGCTTTCAACTACTCACAAGCTCTGAGTGAGCGAATGAAAGCCAGTTATGTATCAAGGAACAAACTCGCCTTGGGTGGGAAAAGACCAAAACGTAATACACCTGTGTGGCTTAAGTCTGATGGCACATTAATAGAAGAAATTGCACCGTTTGTTAAACAGGCATTTGAAGACTATGCAGCGGGATTGGGTGAGCGTCGAATCTATGAACGCATCTTGGAGAATGGTGGCTCTAAGCATCCATGTTTTGTAAGGATGGCACCTAGCACTGTCAAACGCTGGATGACAAACCGTACTGTACTAGGGGAGTGGCAAGGCATCCCAAACGTCTATCCTGTAGTTGTAGAGCCTGAGTTGTTCTATCGTGTGCAGAAACGTATGGAAGAAAAGTTTGCACCACGTAGCGCTCCTGTTAAACACAAATATACGGGATTGGTGGTGTGTGGCGAGTGTGGGAAGAACTTCAACACCAAACACTATCAGGCTACTGGATTGTCTGTGATGGAGTGTTCTAGTAGGGCTCGTAGAGGCTCTACAGCTTGCTCTAACAGTCGTTCTATTCCTGAGTCTGTCATTGCCCTTGTTTACTTTCAATCGTTTAGCAAGGGTGCTCTGAGAGCCTTGCAGGGGCAAGTGTTATCAGCTTCGCAAAAGCGGGAAGTGACGATTGATGGTGAAGTGGTAGAACTTAACAAGAAGATCAGACAAGCAGAAAAGATCATTCTAGACATGGATGATGAAGATGATGATGAGGTGCTTGTAAAGCGTAGAGGTTATAAGGCAAGGCGTAAAGCGTTGCTGGCTGAGAAGGCAGGGTTGGCACATTCTGCTGTTTCCGTGTATGACAAGATTGTCGACCTATCTAAGTTCAATCTCGACCCTGCTAAAGCTAATGCACTGCTACAAAGTGTTGGATATAAGATCGTATGCAACAAGGATTCTACTATTGTTAGTGAAAGTGGCACGTACAAGTATGAGGGCTGGGGCAGGGCAGAAGACGTACACAAGGTTGTTACACCTGAAGGATTGTTAATGAAGCTGCCAATCCATCGTCTAGGTGTTGAGCGTAAGCCTATGAAGGATACAGGTGCAGCGGATAGGATAAGAGCCAGAGTGGCTAAGATGGTTGCAAAGGCTACAGTTCAATAAAAACTAAAAGACAGGACGCACCATGAAAACAGGGCTGATGGCGATTGCACTGGTAGGGATGCTGGGGAGTGGTGGGGCTATGGCAGCAGCCCCAAGATTCGATGGAAACGAGTTATTAATGCAGTGCCAGAATTATGTAATGTTGGTGGATGGCGGCACCGCGAGAACTGATGTGCATTTTGATGCTGGTGTGTGTGGTGGCTTTGTGCAAGGAGTCGCTAACACTGTGTACTTCTACAGTGATGAACTTAAGAAGGACTTAATGTTTTGTATTCCCGACACTGCACCGGCTATCCAGCTAGTGCGAGTGGTAGTCAAATACTTGAAGGATAATCCTAAGGATTTGAATGTCGACAGAATGACCTTAGTGTGGCGATCGTTTATGGATGCCTACCCTTGCAATTGATAATTGGAGCGTAACGAATGGAGGCTTCGCAGGTTACATTGGTTGTAAGTTCTGTAACAGCAATGATTGGTGTTGCTACACTCGTCGTTGGCTATTCACAAATGAAGATTGCGAGTGCCAAGGTGAGGCTTGATTTATACAACAAGCGATTTAATGTGTATGTGGCAACTCTCGAATATTACCAGTCAGCGTATGGCAAGGTTGAGGGCAGTATGAAAGCGAAGTCTGCTGAGTTTATTAAGTGCTATCGAGAGTCACAGTTTCTATTTGATCCTAAAGACGGGGTCTTCGATACACTGAAAAATATCATGACTAGTGGAAATAAAATTCTAGTGTACGAAGACACATTGTCCGGTGCTCAACCCCATATCAGTTCAGAGACAACGCACCTACTGCATGAGAAGAGTGTTGAAGCACGACAGAGATTTGAGAAGGATTTGTTGATCCTTGAAGAGCAGATGGCGAAGTATATTGATTTCAAGGTTGTTCGCGGATGGAAGCTGCTCTAATGTGATGTAGCCACATCAATTACATAAGGCGTAGATGATAATGAGCAAGCCAACAAAGATTTTCTTCCTTGGTGTGGCGGTTAGCTTAATCGTACTGGCAGTGGGCTACGCTCTAGATAAGAGAGAGCAATTTGCATTGGATGCACTAGTTGTGAAATGCAAGATAGAGACGATGGAAGCACCTAAAGGGCCGTGGCAGAAATATCAAGAAGCCCCTCTAGTGTGTGAGCCCTCTGAGCTAATAGGCTATCCCGATATCATTGGCATACAAAAAGAGGTTAGACAGAGCTACTTGGAGCGTGGAGATTACTTTGGCTGGGCTCAGCTACTTGCTGTATTGCTTATAGGGGTGTTCGCACTTCCATATTCTTGGTACTTTCTGTTGAGAAGAGTTAGAGAGTTGGTGAAAGCAATAACCGGGAAATGAGGCTGGGGCGTTTCTGCACCAAAATCCATCCCGCGCGCCGCGAGAAGTGATCAACTTCGATATTGGCTGAATTCCTGGCCCGAAATATAAGTTTGGGCGAGTGACGTTTGGAAACTAGGATTTAAGAGTTAGGTATCAAGCCGTGTGCGAACGTCCCCATGGGAAACGTTCGTAATTCTATAATAACCCTGAGCCCCCGTAGAGGCTCTGTGAGCGGCGTTACATTAAGCCTCTGTGTTGTCCTTCATTGCACGTTGAACAGACGATACCGATACACCAAGAGCTTTGGCGGCCTCTCTGTAACTCTTACCACTAGCAATGGAAGCACGGATATCATCATTGGACACAGCCTTGGTACGTCCTTTGTAAACCCCTTTGGCCTTTGCAATAGCGATGCCTTCCCGTTGACGCTCCCGGATCATGGAACGTTCGAACTCAGCAACAGAGCCCATGATCTGGAACAACAGGTTCTGTGATGCGTCCTGCTTGTCACCAGTGAACAACATGTTCTCCTTGTGGAACTTGATTGCAACCTTTTTGGCATTGATCTGTTCTACCAATTTCATCAAGTCGCTCAAGGAGCGGGCCAGCCTGTCAATGGAATGTACATGGATGCAATCACCTTCACGCACATACTCAATCATGTCTTGTAGCTGGGGACGGTCTGTTGTTGCACCACTCACCTTGTCTGTGAATGTCTTGGTGAAGGTCAGGCCATCAAGTTGACGGTCAACGTTCTGGTCAGCGGATGAGACTCTGATGTAAGCCACGTCAACCATTTTGGAATCTCCTGTGTGCTTTGGGTCTAGAGATTGTCACTTTGCCAGTGTATCAGGCTGAAGGCAACCCTATGAATACAGCAAATCCGTATTCACCGATGACCGGTCATAGGGTAAAGGCTAAGCACACAGCGAAAGCACCTTGGGGCTTGGGTCTTCACGCTGGCAAAAAGCTGGACTGACCGTTTATCGCTTTCGATAGGATTTCGATCATAATTTCTTGCACACTGTTGATATTTGTGAGTGTGCGGCCATCTGTCGATTCCGTTTTCCTCAATTTTTCAAATCCCGGCGGCGGATGTGAAAAAGCATCGCGCTTAGCAATCCGGGGAGACTGACAGGGGAGAAAGGGGTATTTGAGAGTTTATTGTACAATCTCGTACAAAATAGACTGGGCAGGGCATTAGCCAATCTGGCTGTAGGCCAATGAAATCAACGTGTGTAGCCAATCTGGCCTAATCGGCCTTAGCAAAGACACCAATATGTACCATATGGTTAACATCAGGTTTTACGGGGTTTTAGAGTAGTTATTCTAATATGTCTTGGAGAGAGCAAGAGCATGGATGCTGCGCATCAAGGAGGGGAAAGTCTGACGGTGAGTACAACCCTGAACGGACGTTCAGAAGGGTAGAACACTTGGTAATGTTACAACCTGACAAAACATACGATAACAATATCAACAAGAAGAACTGCCGTTCTTGGAGAGTGTACCTCTGAAGATGTGTACAACCAGTCGTACTGACTATAAGAGCGTTAGCTCTTTTTGTTCTGGTATGTTGATTTTATTTTTTTTTAACACTTCGCACTACGTTCAGGAGCTGTACGATTCAAACCTACGGTTTATAAAAGCTTGTAGGGCATTGTATCGAAGATCAGAATTCCTGTCAAGTACATTTACACTTTACTTACAGGCACAGCATTACCTGCTTTAGTGCAAGGCATGGGCGGATGTTACACCGCTGAACGCAGTGAGGCAATACTTCGTACCTGAGGCTGGGTCAATGCCCTCTGTGACGTTGCCGTCACGGTTGATTACTCGTTCCACTTGTGGATAGCTGCACACTAAAAATGGCTGTACGCCTTGATTTATATGGTCTGGAGGCAATGCAGTCGGAGTAGAACGTCTCCTTAATGGCAGGTGAGAGGGGGTTTACCTTTGGTGCTAACCTTTTCAAGCAATTATTCGCCGTTAACGCAGGGATGGGCTGTGATGAAAAAATACGTGATCTGGGTAGCGGCTACGACAGCTTGTTTAGCCGCGCAGTCTGCAATGGCGGATGGCAACAAACTACTAAAGGAGTGTCGCGAGGGCATAGTTTACGTTGATGGCGGCAGAGAGCCTGAGAACCTTTTCGGCGTTGGCCAGTGCATGGGTGTGATCCAAGGCACCATAGATACCCTCGACCTCACTCATGCGTTGCTCAATTCACCCAAGATCGTATGCCTACCGAGTGGTGGTCTCGAAACGCTACAGGTCATGAAGATTGTCGTGAAGTACCTGAACGAACACCCGGACAGGCTCCATCTTAATGAGTCCGGTCTGATTTCAACTGCTTTAATGGTGTCCTTTCCTTGCCTTAAGTAGCCTCCCGATGCCGCTTGATTGTCAGAAGGGTGGAGCGTCGTAAAACGGGTCAGAGTTGTTCATGTCAATTGTCCCAGGTCGAACGAGTGACAGGGTATCGACTGTATCCGTTAGGACTACTGCGCGTGTAGGATCGCCCAAGGACGCCTTGAAGGCAGCCAGAGACGTATGGACAACTTGAGCACCACCATCAGGATTCTTCACGTACTGAAGCGCGGCAACGTTGTAACGAAGTGCACCATTATCGTTGTGGGTGTACGTAACGTAGCTGTGAGCAGTGTTCTCGCCAATCACCATTTCCAGTGTATCGGCCATTACAGCAATCGACTTACCATGCAACACATCGAACAACATCTGCCCATGATGCTTGGTAAACAGACTGGAGGATTCTGTCTGAGTGGCGAGAGCTTCAGTCAGGGCGTAAGCGTAGACTTCCAACTCTGGTCTGTACGCACTTAGGCGGGTTAGCTCATGACAGAGAACAACTTCAGGGCGTGAAGCAGGGGAGGCGAAGTATTCACCATCTTCTTCGCCAAGCATCATGGCCTTAACGTGCCGAAGCTCCTTTGGCTTCAGGTCGTCCACATTACTGATATCTGGAAGTGCGGCTATGTGGTGTGGGTTGGAAGGATTGTAACGATCAATAATCCATTCTGTAAGTTGGCTACGCTGGGTTGGCTTGATCTTGCACGCCTTGATTGTATCTAGAACAACCTTCCTTCCAAGGTAATCAATCACCCGTGCAACAACTTCAGATTCCTTGTCGAAGCGTTTGTCAACATTGTACTTTGAATCCAGTGTCAGGCGATGAACAGACTTTCCACAACCAAACCACTTTGTACCATGCGCACGGTTGAGAGCTTTAGGGGTGGATACAAGGTTCTCAGCGTATAGCAGACCGATAAAGTCATGTCCCTTAACTGGGGCGATATGAGACAGCTCGTACTCGTTACGATCACCACGCCCGTTGTAACGCATGTTTAACTTGTACAGGGTGTGGAGAGCTGAAAGCGACTCAACTGTGTAGCCCCGTAGGATTTCAATTGTTCCAGCACGGAGGCATTCACGAGCGAGATAGTAGAAGAAAGCGGTTTTCAAAGCTTTCTCCACTGGGTCTTTTTGCACTTTCTTGTTAGCGGCTTTGTCTTTGCAGGTGCGGTTGCAATAGATTGCGGTTTTCACCGCTGGTCTGAATCGCTTCTTGCAGTTTGGATTCTTACAGGTCTTCTGTTTAACGGCTGCTTTGGTGGTTTGGGGTGCTGCTGTTGTCATGTTTGACTCCTACGTGGATCGTCGATTGATTAGATGTTTTGTGTGCTTTACGGCATGTTGCAGTGCAGAAGGCCATAGGCTTCATTACCGTGAATACGTGGCCGCAATGGCGGCATGTACAAATTCGCATTGTGGTTCTCCTAGATGAAGTGCATCTCTCTAATGTCGCGTTTAAATTCAGCCTCATCAATTCCATTTTTCACACACCAAACAAGATGGTCTGTCACTTTAGGAAAGTTGTGTGGAATGTGCGGGCCGTACCAATCGGTTAGGTACTGTTCGGCACCAAGACGAATTGGCTCTTGTCTTTCAATTATTCTGTAAAGCAGTCTCATTGTTTAAATCCTTGCACGGTGGTATCTCCATAAGTTGGATGGCCTTGTAGGCGAAGAGTTTTTGTATTGAAAAGCGGGTTGTAATAAAGGGGGTTACTCCCCTTGTGTTAACGGGTTTTCTTGGCCGGCTTGGTAGCAGATTCAGCAAATAGTTCAGCCATTACAACTGCAAGCATTGCTTGGCGTTCTTCTTCCTGTTTGATTGCCAGGCGACGTGCCACCTCTTTTTCAAGTGCCAGTTTCTCAGCGACGGCTTGTTCTGCCATCACTTTTTGATTGTGAGCTTCGATCTCGGCGTTATATTTGGCAGTGATTTGATTGCCGATGTTCTTAATGTCTTCAGCTTGAATAGCCTCAGGTTTCTCTACATACAAGATGCCAGCACCTACAGAAGTTACTTCAGGAGAGAGAGCGTTACTCAAGAACAGCTTGTATCCCTGGTCAAGGCGTTGTTGTAGAACACCCACAGCACCGATCAGGGAGCGCTCCACAATCTGTTCAATTGCACCTAGGAAGAGTTTTCGGGGGAAGTTGCCTCTGGTGTCTGGGGTTGCTGTGTAATCAACATCATGGCCTGTGAGGCGGATGGCGTAAGCTGCCAGTTCACAGTCAATCAGGAATTGAAGTTCTTCAGGGTTTACGGTTTTCAGTGTGTTGTTTGTCATTTGTGAGTCTCCTGTGTTATTGAGTTGGTGTATCTGGTTGGGGTTGTTCTGGTAGCATCAGCAGTTGGCGCTTCTTGGCATTGGCTGCATTTACTCTGCAAAGAGCTGAGCAATACATTTTTGTGATTCGTTTTACTTTGTGTACTTTGCTGCATTGTGGACACAGTCTTTCTACGGCCATAAGAGCCTCCTAGGCTGGAAATGTTAAAGGTGGGTGAGTGTGTACTGTCTGTTTACGCTAACGATTTGGAAGCAAAGAAAAAGGCCAGAGAATTTTCAGGCTCTGGCCTTAGTGTCACCTTCAAATGACAGTTACAACACAAGAATATGTTCCGGCTTTGAGCGTCTGCCGGAAAGACTGGAGGTCGTATAAAGATGCAAGACTTTACACAGTTGCTCGGATGTACTGAGGATAAGTCAGTACGATTGCTAAGACTTGGAGTGTCAGCAAGAGGGAATTTTGGGGAGGGCGAGAGCATCGCTTAGTTAAGCTGTTATCCTTATATTATTATCTCACCACAATGCTGTTTCGTCAAGGAATATAAGCATTTTGTATTCAGCTTATTTCTATAAATTTGTAGCGTCAGTCCAATAGGGCAGGGCTGTTAAGAGGTGTTAGGAGTTAGATGTAGGTAGTTACGGTTTGGAATGGTAACATTGGGCTATCACTCAGAAGGGAGGATGTGTGTAATGGCGTTTTATCATTTGGCGGTTACCCTTTGTGCTGCTGTTCTAGGAAGCCCAGAGCACTGCGAATCAGAGAGGATGATTGATACGCAGTATGTCAGTCTGGTTAGTTGCTACTCGGCTGCTGATAAGATTGATAAACAGGTTACAAGAGAGTTTTTAGAAGAAGCAAGATCACATGGAGACGAGTCAGCTAAGTTAAAAGTGAAGACGCGGTGCCTAACAATTGAAGAAGGTGAAGCCTTACTAAAGAAGGAAGGGCCATCGGCCTTGGTGATCACTGGCAAGAAGTTCGAGTAGCAAACAGGAGTTTCTGTCTCATTGGCTTGGGTGATGTCCTGAATTGACGGTCTGTCAGGTGGTCTGTACGATCATCCCAGCATTGCCGCATTTTGGCTGAAGATCATGTCGTAGATCAGCGCCGAATTCCACGCGACTTGCGCATGGCCCGGACCTTTGTTCAGGCCGGCCAGCATGTCCACCCAGCGGTCGAACTCGGGCTTCCAGCGCCCGGCGTAATAGGTGTTGCGTTCATAGGTGCGGATACCGTCGGCGCTGAGCTTGAGTTCGCGCTCGTACCATTGGTCAACGGAGCGCCAGGGAACGCCGAGGGCCTTCCAGTCTTCCAGGCCGATGGGGTTGACCAGCGCCAGTTGCTCGACTTGTTCGGGGTATTGCAGCGCGTAGCGGGTGGCGAGCATGCCGCCGGTGGAGTGGCCGGCCAGGCTGGCCTTCTGGATACCAAGGGCTTTGAGCAGTTGCTGGGTGTTACTCGCCAGTTGCTGGAAGCTGTACTGATAGCGCTCGGGTTTGCTGGAGGTGCAGAAACCGATCTGGTCCGGGGCAATGACCCAATAACCGGCGTCACTCAGGGCTTTGATCGAGGTGTCCCAGGTCGCACCACAGAAATTCTTGCCATGCATCAGCACGACGCTGCGGCCATTTGCCTTGCCATGGGCGGCGACATCCATGTAGCCCATTTGCAGGGATTGGCCCTGGGACTCAAACTCGAAATGCTTGACCGTGTAGGGGTAGTCGAACCCTTGCAGCTCAGGACCATACGCCGGACCCTCGGCGTAAGCGCTGACCGGCAGCGCAGCGCTCAGTAGCAGACCGGGCAACCAGCGGGAGAGGGTGGGTGACATGGGGGAACTCCATGGGAAATCCGCCGATGCTGGATCGGCTGGATTAGGGCGACATTAATCAGGCAATCGCCGTCGCGGTGGGTTCAATCCATCCAGCCCAGGGTGATCAGGGCCAGCACCCCATAACGGGCGCCCTTGGCGAGCGTTACGATCAGCAGGAAACGCCCCAATGGCTCACGCATGACGCCGGCCACCAGGGTCAGCGGGTCGCCGATCACCGGCAACCAGCTCAGCAGCAGCGACCAATGACCGTAACGCTGGTAATGATGACGGGCCCGTTCCAGATGTCGAGGACTGACCGGAAACCAGCGCCGCTCGCGAAAACGTTCGATGGCGCGGCCCAGCCACCAATTCAGCAGGGAGCCGAGGACATTGCCCAGGGTCGCCACTGCCAGCAGCGACCACAGCCCATACCGGTCGCTGAGCAGCAGCCCCACCAGGACCGCTTCGGACTGCAAGGGCAGCAGCGTCGCGGCACCGAAGGCTGCCAGGAACAGCCCCATGTAAGCGCCGAAAATCAATGGGCCGGGTAGTCCGCCACCACCACATCGGTGCCGTCCTTTTTCAGGCCGATAACTTGATACGCATCGCTCATGCCATCCATCTCCATGCCTGGCGAGCCCATGGGCATGCCGGGCGCGGCAACACCCAGGAGATCGTCACGCTTGCTCAGGGCCAATACCTGATCGGCTGGTACGTGACCTTCGACGAATTTGCCGTTTATCAAGCCGGTATGGCACGACGCCAGACGCGGTGGCACGCCGTGCTGTTGCTTGAATTCGCTCATGTTGCTTTCGACATGGTCCTCGACCTTGAAGCCGTTGGCCTCCAGGTGGCTGATCCATTTTTTGCAGCAACCGCAATTGGCGTCGCGATGGACTTCGATAGGGATCAGGTCGGCGGCCTGGGCCAGGGAGGAGATCAACAGGGCGCTCAAGGCAGCCAGACGCAGAGGGTTTCGCATGGAAAATGGGTCTCGTCTTGCGGGCAAAGGAAGGCATTCTGACCAAAATATCCTTTCGGGCATTCAAGGATTGTTTCGAATTGATACAGAGTTGCTCAGCCCTAGCCTCGCAGATCCCGTCTGACATGCCGATGAGGCGGACATTACAAAACTGTCAGGTACCTCGTAGAGGGGGATGCAGAGCCTGAAACTGATGTCGAGAGCGGCGACCCGGCGCTTAGACCTGGCAAGAACGTCGAACGACAGCCTGAATTCAAACAGTGCTGGCCCGCTCAGGCAATCGAACGGGCCAAGCCATTATTTTTCCGGATCAAGACTCCACTAAGAAAACCTGTTTGTCAGTTCGCTGACTGAATGAAGCGCCGTCTGATGAATGACGGGTGTTATCGACGCTGGTAGTAACCCGGTCCGCCGTGATCGTAGTGACGGTCATGGTCGTGCCAGCCACCGTGGGGGAACACGATGCAGCCACTCAGGGACAATAGAGCCAGCAGGGGAATCAGCAGGGTGATTCGACGCAACATTTGAAAATCCTCATGGTTATCGCCGAGATAAAGCTAAAACTCTTCATCGGCTGTAACATGAGACCCCGTTTGCAGCCACTCATCCCCGAAAGACAGTAGGGTCTTGGCATGCATTCGGATACAAAGCGGATACATTTTTCAGGTTCAGGCTTACATTCAGGAAATGGCAATGACCCAGTCGCAACGTTTGAAATACTCGATTCTGATTTCCCTGGTGGTGCTGGGAATCATGTTTGGCCTTTCGTATTTGCAGAGCACAGGGGTCATCAGCGAAAAGCTGTTTCAGTACATCGCCATAGGCGTGGCGGTGATTGTGGTGGTCATCAATGGCGTGATGCGCCGCAAGGTCAAACCCTGAGCAATAGGCCCAGGGTTTGATCATGCCTGTTGCAGGACAGCGGCGGCCTTCGGGTGCAGGCTGTAGCTTTTGTCCGGATTGAGGACAATCACGCCTTCACTGCACAGGCGTTTGAGCACTTCGCGCACACTCAGGAAGGACAGCGGAATATCCAGTTCCAGCAATTGAGTGTGCACGCCACGCACGCCCAGGCTGCGGTCTTGTTCGGCGGCCCTCAGCAAGGCGTCGATGACTTTCAGGCGAATCAGACTGGTTCGCAGGCCGAAGCTCTTGAGCAGTAACCTGATCCGCTCATTGCCGTGGCGTTCGGCAGGCGGGTCAAAGGTATCGCTCCCGATGGCGGTGCTGATTGGCGCATGGCTACCGTCCGTCGGCAGTTGCGAGTTGTACATGGCAAAACTCCTGTTGCGAGGCTCATCAGGAAAACACGTGTGCGCTCGTACCTGACTGGACGTATGAGCCACGCAAATGATGAAGACTCGAATGTAGAAATTTCGTCGTCATTGCGTCAGCAACCCGTGAGCCCCGCAGCATTACCCGCCAATGGCCTGGATTTTCGTCGTTTGTTTCGTTGCGCAGTGGATGCGCTGTGCGTGTCAGTACGCAGAACCGAGGGCCGCACCCGGCAGGGTGGGGCCTTCAGCTTTTCGGCGATTGTTGCGGAGTGGAGTTGAGGACCGGGTTGCCGTCCTTGTTGCGGGTCAGGTAGACCGGCAGCACCTTGGGCAGGGTCGCCACCAGGGTGTCGAGCTCCTTGATGTTGTAGACCCCGCCGATACGGATCGCACCGGTGCCGTGATCAGCGATCATCAGCGGTTGTTTCAGGTAGCGGTTGATCAATGGCAGCGCATCGCTCAGCGCCAGGTCATCGAGGACCAGTTTGCCGCTACGCCAGGCCAGCGAATTGTCGTGGTCGTCAGTCTGACTGATGCGAGGGACGCGATCACCCTGTTGATAGCTCGCCTGCATCGCAGGGCCGAGTCGCAAGCCATCGCCGGACGCGTCATCGTGGCTGCTGACCAGCACCGAACCTTCGATCAGGTTCACTTTTACCTGGTCTTCGTACATCCAGACATTGAATCGGGTTCCGGTAACGCGGATCTTGCCTTCGCCGGCCTTGACCACGAACGGGTGGGTGGTGTCATGGGTGACGCTGAAGAAAGCTTCGCCTTTTTTCAAGGTGACCCGACGCTGATCCTTGTAGTGGCTGTACGTCAGCTCGCTGCCCAGGTTCAGCTCGACCTGACTGCCATCCTGCAGGGTGACCTGACGAACAGAATCGGTGGCCTCGAAGTGCTGGTACGAATTCGGCAACCAGCCGAGGTTCCAACCGCTGTAGGCCGCCAGCGGCAGTGCCAGGGCACACACCGACGCGGCGATGCCTAAGGTACGCCAGGGTGTCCGGGGTTTGGCTTGAACCATCGGTGCGACGACAGGTTCGGGACGGGGCAAATCCCCGGCGACATCCCAGATTTCCAGCATCGCCTGGTACTCGAACGCATGGAGCGGGTGGGCATCTCGCCACCGCTCGAACGCCAGACGTTCCTGCGCGGTGCAGTCATCGGCGTGCAAACGCATGCACCAGTGCGCTGCCGCATCGGTGATGGCATCGTATTCGGCTGGCGAGAGAGCGTTGTCGGTCATTGACTCATCCTGATTTCCCGCATTCTAACCTTGAGCCAGTCGGCGAGAACATCAGTCATGGCAATTACCCATCAAAGGACGCTTGTTTTTCGGCAAGACACGGAAACCTGGCGGTGCCAGGCCGTGCCCATCATCGCAGCAAAAAATCATGCGCAGCCCCGCGCGGCTGCGCCTGTTCGTGTCACTCAGGCCTGTGGGGCGGACGTGCCGGGCAACGGGATGACAACGGGTTGATCCTTTACACCCCTTACGACGGCATCAAGAAGTTCGACAGTCTTGTCACGCTGAAAAGCCAACTTGAACAGCGCCTCAACAGTGCCACCGAGGACGATCGGCTACTGGCACTGGCCATTGTGATCGGGTGATGGATGCCACGGCCTTATCTAAAAGTTGACAGGTCGCTCGCCCCGCGTTGTTAATCGGCGGTCTATATACGCTGTTGCCCCCTCCAAAAATTAGTCTGGAGCTTCAGATGTCTGCGCCACACGATCAAGTGTCTACTGTTGTCTCGCAAAACCTGTCCCTCGATGAGCTGACAGCGTTGCTTGAGAAGATATTCCAGCGTCATGGCACCTCGGCCGAGGTCGCTCGGGTGCTGGCTGAAAACTGCGCGGGCGCCGAGCGCGACGGCGCGCACAGTCATGGGGTGTTCCGGATGCCGGGATACGTCTCGACGCTGCAGAGCGGTTGGGTAAACGGCAAGGCCGTACCGGTGGTCGAGGATGTGGCTTCGGGGTTTGTCCGGGTCGACGCCGACAACGGCTTCGCGCAACCGGCCCTCGCCGCCGCACGGGCCTTGCTGGTGGAAAAAGCCCGCAGTGCCGGCATCGCGGTACTGGCGATCCGCAATTCCCACCATTTCGGCGCGTTGTGGCCGGACGTCGAGCCGTTCGCTTATGAGGGGCTGGTAGCGCTCAGTGTGGTCAACAGCATGACGTGCGTCGTCCCGCATGGCGCCGACCGACCGTTGTTTGGCACCAACCCGATCGCCTTTGCGGCGCCGCGGGCCGACGGTGATCCGATTGTCTTTGACCTGGCCACCAGTGCCATTGCCCATGGTGACGTGCAGATTGCCGCGCGCAAGGGTGAGCGGTTGCCACCCGGCATGGGCGTGGACAGCCTTGGTCAGCCGACCCAGGATCCGAAGGCGATCCTCGAAGGTGGCGCGTTGCTGCCGTTCGGCGGGCACAAGGGCTCGGCGCTGTCGATGATGGTGGAGTTGTTGGCGGCGGCCCTGACCGGCGGCAATTTTTCTTTCGAGTTCGACTGGAACAACCATCCCGGCGCCAAGACTCCATGGACCGGCCAATTGCTGATCGTGATCGATCCTTCCAAGGCGGCGGGCCAGAGCTTCGCCGAGCGCAGCCAGGAGTTGGTGCGGCAGATGCACGGGGTGGGTTTGAAGCGCTTGCCGGGTGATCGGCGTCATCAGCAACGCGCGAAATCGGCGACGGCGGGTATTGCCCTGGATGAGCAGACACTGGCCAATCTGCGGAAACTGGCGGGGCTTTGATCCTGGAATAACACCCCCGATCAATGTAGGAGCGAGCTTGCTCCGGGCGGCGTTCCAACGATAGCGGTAGAGCAGGCACATCGATGTTGAATGTGCCGCCGCCATCGCGAGCAAGGCCGCTCCTACAGGTTCAAGGGTGACCGTAATTCAGCGGCGGGCCAGCAGCAACCCGACCACCAGGCCAAACCCGGCAGAAACCGCAACGGTTTGCCATGGATGGCCGCCAATGTAGGTTTCGGTGGCGTCGACCGCAGGTTTGGCCCGATCACGCACACTGGTGACCGAGTCCCGGGCCAGCTGGAGTTTCTGGGCAATCTGCCCGCGGAGCGTCTCGGCTTCCTCTCCCACCAGGGAGGCACTGCTTTTCAGCAGCTTCTCCGACTCTTCTATCAGCGCCGATAACTCACTGAATGCCTGATCCTTGATTTGATCTTCGGCGACTTGTGCGGCGGTTTTCCGGGCCATTTAAGGACTCCTTGCAGGTAAGTGGACAGTGAACAATGGAGTGCGCCGCGATTGAAAAAGTTGCAGCGACTTTTCCCACGGACTTGATCCTGCAAAAATCCGGCGCAGGACGATTCATCCTACAGTGTAAGATGTCGCCTATTTTACGCAGCAGGAAATTCCCATGAGCTTCAATCTGGCCGACAAACCCCTTGCCGAGCGCGCTGCGCTTGAAGATGAGAAATCACGTCTGTTCGAACTCTGGCAAACCAACCTGGGCAAAGCCAAGGGCGAAGCCGCGCGGTTGTTTGGCGAGCGCGCCAAACGCAAAGGCAAATGGGCCGAGTGGGTCCGCGCCGAACTGGATGGCATGTCGCCGCCGGAGTTCTCGAACATGGTGCGCAGTGAAGTCAATCGCCTGATGGCGGCCAATAAGTAACGCCTAGGCAAAACTCGCGACGATCGCTTCACGCACTTTCAGCACCACCGGATCGAGCTGGGTGCTGGTACGCCAGCCCAGTTCGATCGGGTAGCGCGGTAGCGCCAAGGGGCAGGGCAGCAGCGCCAGCCCTGTGAGCGCCGCGATGCTTAGGGCAGCGTGGGCCGGGATGGTCGCCACCGCCTGACTGCCCTTGAGCAGATGCGGCAATGCCGCAAAATGCGTGGTCGAGGCACAGACCCGCCGACTCAAACCGACCGCTGCCAGGCCTTCGTCGGTGATCCCGATGAATCCACCCGACGACACCAGAATGTGTTCGCGGGCCACGAACTCCTCAAGGCTGATGTGCTGCTGGCCCTCGACCAGGCTGAGTGGATCGACCAGGCACAGGTAGCTTCCTTCACCCAGCACCTGACGACTGAGCAAGCGTTCGGCAAACCCGCCGGCGGTAATCGCCAGATCGATGCTGCGGTCCATAAGCGCCTGCGCGACGATCTGGCTGTGGGTCTGGCGAAAGATCAGGCGCAGTTTTGCTGCGCTGCGGGCAATTTCCTCGATCAACCGTCGGCCGTAGGCAATCTCGAAATCATCGGACATGCCCACCGTCACGGCGCGCCCGTCGTAATGGTTGGCCGTCGGGTCGACCATGGCCAGGCTCTGCCGGCATTTGTTCAGCGCATCGCTGACCACCGGTTTCAATTGATTGGCTTTGAGCGTTGGCGCGAGGCCACGACCGGTGCGCACGAAAAGCGGATCGCCATACACCTCGCGCAGCCGGCGCAACGCCGCACTGACTGCCGATTGCGTGACGCCCAGGCGCAGGGCGGCGCGACTGGCGCTGGACTCCTCATGCAGGGCTTCGAAGACTTTGAGCAAGTTGAGGTCGACGTCGGTGATATTCATTTTATTCATATCATTCAGCAGTGAATGGGGCTTTATTCATGATTGCGTGAGGCCGGAGAATCAGCAACACCTGATGTGAATGGAGTGACCGCGATGCCCAAATCAATTGTTGCCGCCCTGCAAATTGGCGCCTTGCCCGGTGGCAAGGGCGAAACCCTGGAACAGATCCTGTCGTATGAAAACGCAATCATCGAATCTGCCGCTGCGCTGGTGGTGATGCCCGAAGCCTTGCTGGGCGGTTATCCGAAAGGTGAGGGCTTTGGCACGCAATTGGGCTACAGACTGCCGGAGGGCCGCGAAGCCTTCGCCCGCTATTTCGCCAACGCCATTGATGTACCCGGTGTGGAAACGGACGCGCTGGCCGGGTTGTCGGCGCGCACGGGCGCCAACCTGGTCATTGGCGTGATTGAGCGTGCCGGCAGCACCTTGTACTGCACCGCGCTGTACTTCGACCCGCAGGCCGGGTTGGTCGCCAAGCACCGCAAACTGATGCCCACCGGCACCGAGCGTCTGATCTGGGGTAAGGGCGATGGTTCGACCCTGCCGGTGATCGACAGCCAGGTCGGGCGGATTGGGGCGGTGGTGTGCTGGGAAAACATGATGCCGTTGCTGCGAACCGCGATGTACGCCAAAGGCATTGAAGTATGGTGCGCGCCGACCGTGGACGAACGGGAGATGTGGCAGGTCAGCATGCGCCATATTGCCCATGAGGGCCGCTGCTTTGTGGTCAGCGCCTGTCAGGTCCAGGATTCGCCGCAAGCCCTGGGCGTCGACATCGCCAACTGGCCGGCGCAGCGACCGCTGATTGCCGGTGGCAGCGTGATCGTAGGACCCATGGGCGACATTCTGGCCGGCCCGTTACGTGACGGGCCAGGTTTGCTCACGGCTGAAATCGACACCGATGATCTGATCCGCGCCCGTTACGACTATGACGTGGTGGGGCACTATGCGCGACCGGATGTGTTCGAGTTGACGGTGGATGAACGGGCCAAGCCCGGTGTGAAATTCAGCGCATGACACCTGCAGGAGCGAGCTTGCTCGCGATCACGGAGGCGCATCCAACACGTTTGTTGACTGTTCCAACGCTATCGCAAGCAAGCTCGCTCCTACATTTGAGTGGCGGCGTTACAAGTGTCGGTGTTCATTCGCCGAGGAAATGATGAGTCAGCGTTGCTCGAGCCACTCGGTGCGGGTGATTTCCCAGACATCTTTCGGAAATCGTCCACCCACAAAATCGCCCACCTCGGTGTGGATGAGGCGCATGCCGGTACGCTCGGAAAGTTTGCGCGAAGCAATATTCGGCGCCGCTTTGGGCACGCGCAACACGTCACGACCCAGGGTTTCAAACCAGTACCGGGTCACCGCCTCAGTCGCTTCCGTCATTAGTCCCTGACCTTGCCATCGCGGTCCAAGCCAGAATCCGCGGTTGTTGTCCTGTTCATTCATCAGGCTGATATTGCCGATCAATTGCCCGGGGGCCGACTTCAAACGGATCGACCAATGCCATTCCTCGCCCCGGGCGATTGCCGGCAGGGCGATGTTTCGCAAGTAAATGAACGCTCCATCGGCGGGATAGGGCCATGGCACCAAGACGTTCAGGTAGCGCACCACTTCCCAGTGCGGGAATTGTTGCTGGATGGCTTCGGCATCGGCCAGTTCCAGCGGACGCAGAATCAGGCGCTCTGTGGAAAGCGTGGGGGTGGCTTCCATGTTCTTTATCGCTCCTTGAAATCGTGCTTACCGGCTGCCGGTCATCGGCCCCGGCAGGCTGAGTTTGCCACTGTCCACGAAACGCGTGGTGCCGAACAGGCCACCGGCCAACTTGCCGCGCAGGACGTAGGGGAGATTGTTCAGGGTTTGTACCTGGCTCAACCCAATGGTCTGCCGCAGCACCGAGAAGGCCGACACGCTGACCGGCACGGTCAACACGGTCTCGGAATAGCGCGAAATTGAACCGGACTGATCGCTGACCCCGGAGGCGAAGGGTTGGCCGTTGATTTCCAGGTCCAGTGCCACGCCGTTGTAGTTGACGTTGGTGCCATTGGGGTTCTGCACGCGGATCTTCACGGCGAACCGGACTTCCATATCCTGGCCTTGCAGCGGCTGGATGCCGACGACGTTGACGTTCAGCGGATCGCTGTTGGGGAACGAGCTACAGGCGCTCAGGCAGAGCATCAGGAGGGAAAGAAGGACCGCTTGGACACTGCGCATTGACGTGCTCTCGTGGAGAAAAGGGCTGAACCACCAGCGACTCAGCCCTTGAGCGCGATCTAGCGGTTCAACTGTGCGACACCCGCAGGCGTTTGGGGTTCACCCCGGGGCGGGACATCGGGATTCTGCATCACTTGCAGTACCGAGGCCTCGGGGTCGAACTCGTCCTCTTCCAGCTCGATGAACTCTTCAGGCAGGAAGATATTCAGAACGATAGCGCACAGCGCGCCGACGGTGATGGGCGACTCGAAAATGTTGTGCAGGGCCTGGGGCAGTTCACGCAGGACTTGTGGCACTGCCGCCACGCCGAGGCCCATGCCCAGGGAAATCGCCACGATCAGCATGTTGCGCCGGTGCAGTCCGGCTTCAGCGAGGATCTTGATGCCGGCCACCGCCACCGTGCCGAACATCACCAGCTCGGCGCCGCCGAGCACCGGTTTGGGCATCAGTTGCAGCACCGCGCCGATCATCGGGAACAACCCCAGCAGCACCAACAGGCCGGCAATGAAAAACGCCACGTAACGGCTGGCCACGCCGGTGAGCTGAATCACGCCGTTGTTCTGCGCGAAGGTCACCATCGGCATGCTGTTGAACACCGCCGCCATGGCCGAGTTGAGGCCGTCGGCCAACAGCCCGGACTTGATGCGGCGGATATACACCGGGCCTTTGACCGGCTGCCGGGAAATCATCGAGTTGGCCGTCAGATCACCCGCCGCTTCCAGTGGCGACACCAGGAAAATCACCGCCACCGGCACGAACGCCACCCAATCGAACGAAAACCCGTATTTGAACGGCACCGGCACGCTCATCAGCGGCACGGCGGGCAGGCTGGCGAAGTCGACGTGGCCCAACAGCCAGGCGACCCCGTAGCCCAGGGTCAGGCCAATGACAATGGCGCCAAGACGCAGGAACGGCACATCAACCCGGTTCAGCACCACGATCGTCCCGAGCACCAGCGCGGCCAGGCCCAGGTGGCTGGCTGCACCCAGGTCGCTGGCGCCGAAACCGCCGGCGATGTCGGTCATGGCGACCTTGATCAGCGACAGCCCCATGAGCGTGATGATCGTGCCGGTCACCACCGGGGTGATCAGCATGCGCAGTTTGCCGATGAACTGGCTCAACACCACTTCGATGAACGCGGCGAAAAAGCACACGCCGAAAATCGTCGAGAGAATTTCATCGGTGCCGCCCCCTCGGGCCTTGACCATGAAGCCGGCGCTGAGGATGACGCTGATGAACGAAAAACTGGTGCCTTGCAGGCACAGCAGGCCGGAACCTACCGGCCCGAATCGCCGCGCCTGAACGAAGGTGCCCAGGCCCGAGACGAACAGGGCCATGCTGATCAGGTAAGGGATTTCGCTTTGCAGGCCCAGGGCGCTGCCCATGATCAGCGTCGGGGTGATGATGCCGACGAAACTGGCGAGCACATGTTGCAGGGCGGCGAAGACGGTGGCGGTCAGATGCGGGCGATCGTTGAGGCCATAGATCAGGTCGTTGTGGCGCGGGGCAGGCGGTTTTTCAGAAGCAGTCATGGGGGTGTGCAAGCCAAGAGGCGGGCCGGGTCAGAAAATGGAGGCGCAGGATGCCAGAAAGCCCCTTTTGTGGCGAGCAAAGCCCCCGAAACCCCGCACAACCTGTGGGCGAGCCTGCTCGCGATAGCGGTGAGTCAACCAACGTAAATGATGCATGACACGCCGTCATCGCGAGCAAGCTCGCCCACAGGGGCATTCGCTGGATTTCAGGCGAACGCGGCGAGCAAATCCTCTTCGAACGCCTTCTGCGCATCCCCCGGGACCAGGGCGCGATGGCGGGCCAGGTGAAACGCTACATCGAAGCTCATGCCTTCACGGCGGACGACCCGCAGCAAGCCTTTGTCTTCCCAGCTTCGGGCGAAGTGGCTGGGCAGATACCCGACATGCTTGCCGGACAGGATGAAGGCGAGGGTGCCTTCGACCTGCTCCGAGCGCGCCGAACACAATGTGCCCTGGAACGGTTCGTCGCTGCGCAGGAAGCGGTAGGGGTGATCGACCCGGTCGCAGGCCTGTAATGCCTGATCATCCGGCGCGTCGTTGTCGAACAGCGGATGACCGGGGGCGCAATACAGGTGTTGGGTTTCGCTGAAAAGCTCGCGGTAGTCGAAAGCGCTTTGTGCCTGGGAGAAGTAGCCGATGGCCAGGTCCAGTCGCTGTTGCAGCAACAAGCGCTCCATTTCGCCGGGCATCGCGCTGATCAACTCGATGCGCACCGATTCGTCTCGCTCACGGAAACGCCGGATCGCGCCGGCCACGTGTTGCAGGACCGATTGATCCAGCGCTTCGGACAGGCCCAGGCGCACCTCGCCGATCAATCTTCCGGCCACGCCGTTGGATTGATGGCGGAACGCTTCGATGGATTCGAACAAAGCCTTGGTGGCCGAGAGCAACTGTTCGCCCTTGGGGGTGATCTTGAATCCGCCCTTGCCACGACTGCACAGGCGATAGCCGAGCCGGGTCTCCAGCCTGGCCATTTGCTGGCTGATGCTTGACTGGCTCAAGCCCAGTTCGCCCTGGGCCGCGCTGAAGCCGCCGCAATCCACCACGCTGACGAAAAGGCGCAGCAGTTGCAGGTCCAGATCGTGGAGTTGACCGAGCATTAAACATTACTCCTGGATAATGTCAGGTTAATAAACTTGATATTTTACCAATGTATCCGACGACGCATCCTGCAGTCACTTCCTCTTGACAGGTGTTCGTCATGGCTCCCAAGTTCAAGCTGTGTTTACCCGCGTTGCTCCTGGCCGTGGCCGCCTCGGTCCAGGCTGAAGACAAAGTCGTCAATCTCTACAGCTGGGCCGATTACGTTGCCCCCGAAACCTTGCAACGTTTCGAGCAGGAAACCGGCATTCATGTGCGCTACGACACCTTCGATGCACCGGAAGTGCTCGAAACCAAGTTGCTCACCGGTGGCAGCGGCTATGACGTGGTCGTGCCGTCGTCCAGCGTACTGGCGCGTGGTCTGGCGGCGGGCGCGCTGAAAGCGATTCCCCATGAAGGCCTCAAGGGCTACGCGAATCTTGATCCGGACCTGTTGGAGAAACTCGCCGCGGTCGATCCCGGCAATCAATATGGCGTGCCCTACACCTGGGGCACCCTAGGGCTGGGAATGAATGTCGAAGCCGTGCGCAAGCGCCTGCCGAACGTGCCGCTCAACAGCCTGGATCTGCTCTTCAAACCGGAATACGCCAGCCAGCTCAAGGACTGTGGCGTCGCGATCATTGATTCGCCGCAGGAAGTGATCGGCCTGGCCTTGCACTACCTGGGCAAAGACCCCTACAGCACCGACAAGAATGAGCTGGATGCGGCGCAGGCGTTGTTGCATCAATTGCAGCCATCGGTGTTGTACGTCGCCAGCGGGCGGCAGATCAACGACCTGGCCAACGGCAGCATCTGCCTGGCACTGGCTTACAACGGCGATGCCAGCATGGCCGCGGATCAGGCGCGCAAGGCCAACAAGCCGTACGAAATCGCTTACCGGATTCCCAAGGAAGGCACCCTCGTCTGGCAAGACAACCTGGCGATCCCCAAGGATGCACCACACCCCGAAGCCGCCCGCCAGTTCATCGAGTTCATGTTGCGCCCCGAGTCCGTCGCCTCATTGACCAACACGCTGTTCTTCGCCACGGCCAACCAGGCGGCCACGCCGCTGGTGGATGAGGCGGTGCGCACCGATCCGGACATCTATCCGCCCGCCGACATTCGTGACCGCCTGTACGCCGACCGCAGCATGAGCCTCAAGGACATGCGTCAGCGCACTCGTATGTGGACCGCTTTCCGTAGCCGCCAATAACAAGGAACCTTCAATGGACGTCCCAGCACAGAACGACCAAGCCATCACCCGTGACAGCCTTTACGGCACTGCCGCCGAAAGTACTTACGCCGGTATCACCAGTTTCATGCGTCGTCGCTACAGTCGCGATTTACGCGGTGTCGACGTCGCGGTCAGTGGTGTGCCGTTCGACACGGCCACCAGTAACCGCCCCGGAGCCCGCTTCGGACCACGGGGCATCCGTGCCGCGTCTACCGGGATCGCCTGGGAACGCCACTGGCCGTGGACCTTCGACCCGTTCGATCATCTGGCGGTGGTTGACTTTGGCGATTGCGACTTCGATTACGGATCGCCGCAGTCGACGCCGGAATGCATCGAAGCCCATGCCGAACACATCCTCAATGCCGGCAGTGCGATGCTGACCTTCGGCGGCGATCATTTCATTACCTATCCGCTGCTCAAGGCCCATGCCCGCAAGCACGGCGCGCTGTCGCTGATTCACTTCGACGCCCATAGCGACACCTGGCCGGACGAGGAGGGCAAGCGCATCGACCATGGCACCATGTTCTGGCACGCCGCCAAGGAGGGGCTGGTCGATCCTTCGCGGTCGGTGCAGATCGGCTTGCGCACCACCAACGACGATCACCAGGGCTTTGAAGTGCTGGATGCACGGCAAGTGCATCGGCGTGGCGTGGACGCGATCGTCGAAGCCATCCGCTCGCGGGTCGGCGACCACCCGGTGTACCTGACGTTCGACATCGACTGCCTCGACCCGGCCTTCGCTCCGGGCACCGGAACGCCGGTGTGTGGCGGTTTGAGTACGGTGCAGGCGCTGGAGATTCTCGGCGGCTTGCGCGGGATCAACCTGGTGGGCATGGACGTGGTGGAAGTAGCGCCGGCCTATGACAGCGCCGACATCACTTCGCTGGCGGCCGCGACCCTGGCCATGGAAATGCTGTGCTTGTACGCGGCCAGGCACAAGGTCGACCGCTGAACGCGCCCCGGGACTGGGGAGCGGTGCGTCAGGCGACATAGCGGTTGAAGGTGCTGACGCCATCGCTGCGATGCGGCGACCCGACAAGCCACGCTCCCACAGGGTTGGTAGGTGTAGCCGGAATGGGCGAACGACCGAAAAACCAGTGGGAGCGAGCTTGCTCGCGATGGCGGTGTGTCAGGCCACGGGGATTATGGCGGGGGCCAGGATCTTGCCCCCGCTGAACCGCGATGCCGAGCCCGCGAGGGTTTCGTGGGGCACGCCCTTCGGCACATCGCTGACTTCGTCGAGTCGCACCAGATGCTCGGCATTTAGCTGTACATTCAATGCATCCAAAGTTGCATCCAGTTGGGCGCGGGTACGCGAGCCCAGGATCGGGATCAGCGCCGTGGTTGAGCGCTTGGCCTTTTCCATGAGCCAGGCGATGGCCACGTGAGTCGGGCTGGCTCCCAGTTCCGAGGCGATGGCCAGTAAGGCATCGAGCAGGGCGGTTTCACGTTGACTTTTTTCGGCGTGAATCAGCATGCCGAGTTTCGCGGCGCGGTTGTCACCGTCGTTGGTGCGGTATTTGCCGGTGAGAAACCCGCCGCCCAGCGGTGACCACAGGGTAGCTGCCAGCCCAAGCGCTTCGGCCATGGGCAGTTGCTCGCGCTCCGCCGTGCGTTCGGCCAGGCTGTATTCGACCTGAATCGCCGCAATGGGCGAGAACCCGCGCACTTCAGCCAGCAGGTCGGCGCGGGCGATGCGCCATGCCGGGAAATTCGACAGCCCGGCGTAATGGATCTTGCCGGCCCGTACCAGATCGTCGAAGCCGCGCAGGATCTCTTCCATGGGCGTGATGCCGTCACTCATGTGCGCCCAGAACAGGTCAAGGTGGTCGGTTTTCAGCCGTTTCAGGCTCTCTTCGACGGCGCGCACCATGTTCTTGCGGTTGTTGCCGGTGTGGGCGATGCCTGCGGCCGGGGTCGTGCCCAGGGTGTATTTGCTGGCGACGACCAGATGGTCGCGTTCCGCAGCAATGAATTCGCTGAGCATGGCTTCCGACTGCCCGGCCTGGTAGCCGTTGGCGGTGTCGATGAAATTGCCGCCAGCCTCCAGGTAGCCATCGAAAATGCCCTTGGCTTCATCGCGCTCGGCGCCATGGCCCCAACCGGTGCCGAAATTGCCGGCACCCAACGCCAGCTCGGATACCCGCAAGCCTGTTTTACGACCGAAGACGTTGTAATGCATTAGGAAGACTCCTGAGGGATGCAATTATTAAATGTCAGTCAACATTTATTAAATATGATTCGTATCATATATTTCGTCAAGGTGCTTTTCCCCGATGCAGAATCCTCTGAGACATTTCAGTGAAGACAACGCTGACGAGTGGCATACTGCCGCGCATGAATGTCGACTCCCCCCTCAGCGCCTGGCAACACGCCATAGAACAAAAGGGTTTCGTCCAGGACGAAGCCCAGGAACGTGCCGTCTGGGCGTTGCAAAAGTGCCACGAAGCCTTGCATGAAGGTCGGGCGCCGATCATGGGCGTGTACCTCTGGGGCCCGGTCGGGCGGGGTAAAACCTGGTTAATGGACCAGTTTTACCAACACCTGCGGGTGCCAGCCCGGCGCCAGCACTTCCACCACTTCATGGGCTGGGTGCATCAGCGTTCGTTTCAACTGACCGGCACTGCCGACCCCTTGAAGGCACTGGCTCGGGAGCTGGCCGACGAGGTGCGGGTGCTGTGCTTCGACGAACTGTTCGTCAATGACATCGGTGACGCCATCATTCTCGGGCGTTTGTTTCAGGTCATGTTCGAGCAGGGCGTGGTGGTGGTCTGCACCTCCAACCTGCCGCCCGACCAGTTGTACGCCGACGGCTTCAATCGCGGCCGTTTCCTGCCCGCCATTGCGGCGATCAAGCAGCACATGCAGGTGATTGCGGTGGATGGCGGGGAAGACCATCGCCTGCATCCGGGGCAGGGCTTGCAGCGTTATTGGGTGGCCACGCCCGGACAATCGAGTGCCCTTGGCGATGTGTTCAAGGCGTTGACCGTCGGTCAGGCGGTTTCCAACGCTCCGATTCAGGTTGGCTACCGCTCGCTCAATGTGGTCCAGGCCAGCCGGGGCGTCGTCTGGTGTCGTTACGCCGACCTCTGTGAACAGCCGTTTTCCGCCATGGATTTCATGGCCCTGTGTGACACCTACAGCGCTATTCTGTTGAGCGATGTACCCAATCTCAGCGCTCAAAAACGCGAAGGGCGCATAGCCCGTGGCACTGAGGATGGGGTCGAGCGAGTGGTGGCCGGCGATCGCGAGTTGCCGCAGTTGTCGGTGCATGATGATGGCGTGCGCCGGTTCATCGCCCTGGTGGACGAGTGCTACGACCGCAAGGTGCCGCTGTACCTCGAAGCGCAGGTGCCCATGGACTCGCTCTACACCCAGGGCTATCTGGAGTTCCCGTTCCGCCGCACCCTCAGTCGCCTGCAGGAGATGCAGCTGCAACGCTTCGCCGAGGCGTGACAACACGGAGGCGTGAAGATGAATCAACCGCTGTCACACCATTTGCTGACCATGGCCTACCAGAACGCCTGGGCCAACCATCGACTGGCCAAGGCCTGGTGCCAGTTGAGCCAGGATGAGCTGGCGGCGCCGCGCACCAGTTTCTTTCCCAGTCTCCGCGCAACCCTCAACCATATCCTGACCTGTGACTGGTTTTATGTAGATGCTCTAGAGCGCGAGTTGCGCGGCGATGAGCCGCACCCCGATTGCTACGTTTTTTTCAAGGACGACGAGCCGCACCCCCTGGCCGCCGACCTCAGGCGTGAGCAATCCCATGTCGATCGACGCTTGATCGCCTACTGCGAGCAAATGCGCGATGCGGACCTGAGCAGGACCGTGACCATCGCCCGGGACACGCCACAGTACGAGAGTCGCCTGCGCCTGTTGTCGCACCTGTTCGAGCACCAGACTCACCATCGCGGTCAGGTCCACGGGATGCTCAGCGCTACTTCAGTCAAGCCGCCCCAGCTGGATGAGTTTTTCTGTGTCGGCGAATCGCATCTGCGGGCCGGGGATTTTGCCGAATTGGGCTGGACCGAGGCTTTGATTTGGGGGCGTTGAGCCTGCGATCCTTTGATTTGCAGCGGCGCCCACGATATCTTCACCCGGCCTTCCAGCGCGAACAACGCGCTGGGGCTACTGCAAACGAGGATGGAAATGGATTCCGTGGAAATACTAGTACTGCAAGCCAGCTATACCAATCCGGTGCATGCCGAAGCGATTTGTCTGGTGTTGAACAGTTATGCTGAAGACCCGATGGGGGGCGGTCACTCCTTGCCTGCCAGTGTGCTGGAACACCTGCCGGGCGAGCTGGCCAAGCGTCCCCATGCCTTCAGCGTGCTGGCCTTTGTCGGCGGCGAGCCGGCCGGGCTGGTCAACTGCTTCGAAGGTTTCTCGACCTTTGCCTGTCGGCCGTTGGTCAATATTCACGATGTGGCGGTGGTGCCGAAGTTTCGCGGATTGGGACTGAGCCAGCGGATGTTGCAGAAGGTCGAGGAGATCGCCCGCCAGCGTGGCTGCTGCAAAATCACCCTGGAGGTGCTGGAGGGCAATGCGGTGGCCCAGGCGTCGTATGGCAAGTTCGGCTTTGCCCCGGGCGAGTTCGATCCGGCGCACGGGCGCATGATGTTCTGGATCAAGGCGCTTTGATCAAGGTGCTCAGATCATGGCAAAAAAGGGGCGCCCATCAGGACGCCCAATGATCGACTCTGACTGAAGAGCAGGACAGTCAGAGGTGTAACAATCATTTCGGTCTGTAGGACTCGGTCACCTGCGCGGTTTGATCGTCCGGAACCCGCATCGGCGTCGTCTGACTTTGCGTGGCGTTGCCCAACGCCAGTTGTTGGTTGTATCGCAGGGTTTCGTAGTAGTACCGCATGCGTTCGGCTCCGCCTTCGGCAAAGGCGCAGGTGGAGCCAAGTGTCATCAGGACGGCGAGGGTCAACGTAATACGTTTCATGGTGTGCCTCCCACTAATAGCTGTCGGATGCCATTCGTCCATGAATCAATGAATCGTAGTCGAATCCCGATTATCCGCCGATTCCATTAAAAGGGAATTGGCGAGATCTGGAATTTCAAGTCCAGTTTCCAGTCCAGGCTGAGTGCCGTCGATTTATCGGGGGCCGGCCCGTCAGTGCCCGCCAATTGCCGGGCAGGTGGTACGCCTTGGCCAGCTCGGCCTTGCGCGCGCCCAAGAAAAAGGGGCCGGAACCGGCCCCTGAAAAGGTTTACTGCTGAACGACGGCAGACGCTGCCTTGGGTTTCATCAGGCTGAAGTCGATCAATGGACGCTGTTGGCGCTCGTACGGATTGCCGATCAGCAAGGGCCGTGGCTTGAAGCTGTCGCTGACCAGGCTCTTGCTCCGATCCAGTTCATCGAAACTCAGACCGGCCAGGTCGGCCCAGGTGTGGATCAGTTGCGAGCTGCTGTAAGGGCGTCCCAGATCGCCGGCAAAACTCCAGTCATGGGTTTCGCGCCATTTCGGCGAGGCCCATGCCATGAACGGAATGGTGTACATCGGTGCTGTCGGCTTGTTTTCGTTGCGCCCCAGCGTGCCATGGCCAACGGAATCGAAAACGTCTTCACCATGATCGGAGAGGTACAGCAGGAAGCCGTTCGGATCAGACTTGGCGTAATCCTTGATCAGGCTCGACACCACGAAGTCGTTGTACAGCACTGCGTTGTCATAGCTGTTGTAAGTGGGCACCTGATCGTCGCGCACGCCCGACGGTACGCCGTTACGGTCCTTGAACTTGTCGAAGGACGCAGGATAACGGTACTGGTAGCTCATGTGCGTGCCCAGCAAGTGCACCACAATCAACTTGCGCGGTGCCGCGTCGGCCAGGGCCTTGTTGAATGGCTCGATCACGTCGCCATCGTATTGGGCGGCATTCTGGTTGCGGTTGTTGTTCAGGTACACCTGCTCGTCGGCCTGCTCGGAGAAGGTCGTGAGCATGGTGTTGCGCTTGGTCATGGTCTGCTGGTTGGTGATCCAGAAGGTTTTGTAGCCCGCCTGTTTCATCATGCTGACCAGCGATGGTGTCGACAGGTACAAGTCCGGGTTTTCTTCGTCGGCAAAGGTCAGCACCTGTTGCAGCGCCTCGATCGTGTACGGGCGCGGTGTGATGACGTTGTCGAAAACTGCCAGTTGATCCTTGAGCTTGTCCAGTTCCGGCGTGGTTTCCCGCGGATAGCCGTACAGGCTCATGCGTTGACGGTTGGTGGACTCACCGATGATCAGTACCAGGGTCGCGGGCTGGTTGGCCATCGCGTCCTTGAGATTGTGCAGCGGCGGGATCGTGCTGGCGCTTTTGAGCATGTCCTGCATGCCGGCCAGGGTTTCCCGGTAACGGTGATAGGCCACGGCCATCTGCCACGGCACAGCAGGTTCGATGCGACTTTCGAATTTGTCGAATCCTTGCGCGAAACTGCCTGCCCGCACCGTCTGTTTCATCAGGGGATAACCGACCACTGCCACCAGAATGGCGGTCGCGGCCACCAATGCCTTGCCACGGGGCAGGTACACGGGGCGCAGGCGCGTCCAGAGGAAATAGGCAAACGCGGTATGCGCGAGGAATGCGAGCACCATCCACCAGGCGAAGTACTGGGTCATGTACTCGCCGGCTTCAGACACGTTCGACTCGAACATGATGAAGATGACGCTTTGGGAAAATTCCTGCTGATAGATGAAGAAGTAACCCAGGCTCGCCATGGAGCAGGCCCACAACACCACGCCGATCACCGCAGCCATGACGCGTGTTTTTTTCGGGAACAGCAGCATTGGCGCAAGCCAGAGGGCACTCATGAAAAACGCTTGGCGGAACCCGGAGAAGCCCGAGGTGCCCGTCAACTGGATCAGCAGTTGGGTGATGCCGGAGAAATACCAGAAGAACAGAAACATCCAGAGAAGGGCGGTCCAATCGAAACCTTTCGCAGCCACATCGCTGCGCTTAAACCTAAACATTCAACGCTCCAGCCAGAGTTCATCACCGTCAGTCAGAGGGGCGGGCGACAGACGGGAGGCGCACGCAAGAGGTGGCCACGACGTTTAAAGGGCGCAAAGTATTACCAAGCAAATGTGAAAAATTCGTGAGTTGCCATCAATGGCTAAGGGCTACCATGCATCGGAAGCAGTGCAGTGCTGCTTCCGATTCGAGCGAGGGCGTCAGGCGTGGGGGGCGCCCTGAATCACGGGCAAGGGCTGTTGACCCTGGAGCAGCAAGCGCAATTGCGCCAACTCGTGTTTCAACTGATCGCGTTCGTCTTTCAACTGGCGCAATTCATCGCGACGGACAGTGACATAAAGGGTTTGTGCTGGCAGTGCGGTGTGTACTGTGCCCATTGCTCACCTCGCAAATGGCGTGTCTCAACTGTAGATCCGCCCACATCAGCGGCTGATCTACTATCGGCGCCGATTTTGATTTCTTTCGCTCCCGAAGGGAACTTTTTTATTTTTTGCGGTCGTTGTGTCTTCGGCACGATTCCCGACGTTATCAGTCTGGATCGGGCACAATGCCCGGAAACTTCATCCCGACGCTCTGGACTAAGCTTCATTAGTCGCGTTTGGGCTATAACCTTTGACACACTTTTATTTGTAGTAGGGAGCATCAGCACATGCAACTCGGGATTATTGGACTGGGCCGCATGGGCGGGAATATTGCGCGGCGCCTGATGCTCAACGGGCACACCACCGTTGTGTACGACCGCAATACCGCCTTCGTCGACGCGTTGAGCGAAGAGGGCGCCACCGGGGTTGCCGATTTGCCAACCCTGGTCGCTGGCCTGGCCAAACCACGAGCGGTCTGGGTCATGCTGCCGGCAGGCGCGCCGACCGAAGACACCATCGACACCCTGAGCAGCCTGCTCGAAGCTGGCGATACCATCATCGACGGCGGCAACACCTTCTATAAGGACGATATCCGTCGCGCGAAAACCCTCTCGGAAAAAGGCCTGCATTACATCGATGTCGGCACTTCCGGCGGCGTGTGGGGCCTGGAGCGCGGCTACTGCATGATGATCGGTGGCGATGCCGAGACCGTTGAGCGCCTCGATCCGCTGTTCCGAAGCCTGGCACCGGGCATGGGCGACATTCCGCGCACCAGAGACCGCCAATCCGATGATAACCGTGCCGAGCACGGCTACATCCATGCCGGTCCGGCGGGTGCCGGGCATTTCGTCAAGATGATTCACAACGGTATCGAGTACGGAATGATGCAGGCCTTCGCCGAAGGTTTCGACATTCTCAAGACCAAGGCCAGCACCAACCTGCCGGAAGACCAGCGTTTCGACTTGAACGTCGCCGACATTGCCGAAGTCTGGCGTCGTGGCAGCGTGGTGTCGTCCTGGCTGCTCGACCTGACCGCCGACGCTCTGGCCAGCGACCCGAAACTCGATGGCTACTCTGGTTCTGTGGCGGACAGCGGTGAAGGCCGCTGGACCATCGAAGCGGCCATGGAGCAAGCGGTACCGGTTCCAGTACTGTCGAATTCGCTGTTCTCGCGCTACCGTTCCCGTGGGCAAGGCACCTTTGGCGACAAAATTCTCTCGGCCCAGCGCTTCGGCTTTGGCGGTCATGTGGAGACACCTAAAAAATGACCCATGTGATCCGCAGAAAATCCAAGACGGAACCCGCGCCACCGACCACGCTGTTTCTGTTCGGCGCCCATGGCGACCTGGTCAAGCGCCTGCTGATGCCGGCGCTGTATAACCTCATGCGCGACGGGTTACTCGGGGATGGACTGCGGATCATCGGCGTTGACCACAACGCCATCAGCGATGAAGGCTTCGCGAACAAACTCGAAGACTTCATTCGCAACGAGGCGGCCACCAAAGTCGGCAAGGGCGATCAGGCCCTTGACCCGCAGGTGTGGGCCAAACTCGCCAAGGGCATCAGCTTCGTCCAGGGGGATTTCCTGGACGACAGCACTTATCAAGCGCTGGGGGCAAAAATCGCCGCCAGTGGCACCGGCAATGCGGTGTTCTACCTGGCCACCGCGCCGCGTTTTTTCAGTGAGGTGGCGCGTCGTCTCGGCGCGTCCGGCTTGCTGGAGGAAAGCCCGGAATCCTTCAGGCGGGTGGTGATCGAAAAGCCTTTCGGTTCCGATCTGCAAACCGCCGAAGCCTTGAACGCATGCCTGCTCAAGGTCATGACGGAAAAGCAGATCTACCGGATCGATCACTATCTGGGCAAGGAAACCGTGCAGAACATTCTGGTCAGCCGGTTTTCCAACAGCCTGTTCGAAGCATTCTGGAACAACCATTACATCGACCACGTGCAGATCACTGCCGCCGAAACCGTCGGCGTGGAAACCCGTGGCAGTTTTTATGAGCACACCGGCGCTCTGCGGGACATGGTGCCCAATCACCTGTTCCAGTTGCTGGCGATGGTGGCCATGGAGCCTCCGGCGGCCTTTGGCGCCGATGCGGTGCGTGGCGAGAAAGCCAAGGTGGTCGGCGCGATCCGCCCCTGGTCGGTCGAAGACGCGCGGATCAATTCGGTACGCGGTCAATACACCGCCGGCGAAGTCGACGGCAAACCACTGCCGGGGTATCGCCAGGAAGACAAGGTCGCGCCGGACAGCAACACCGAAACCTATGTGGCCCTGAAGGTCATGATCGACAATTGGCGCTGGGTCGGCGTGCCGTTTTACCTGCGCACCGGCAAGCGCATGAGCGTGCGCGACACCGAAATCGTCATCTGCTTCAAGCCTGCGCCCTATGCGCAGTTCCGTGATACCGAGGTCGAAGAGCTTGCACCGACCTATCTGCGGATCCAGATTCAGCCCAATGAAGGCATGTGGTTCGATCTGCTGGCCAAACGGCCTGGCCAGGCACTCAAGATGGAAAACATAGAACTGGGCTTCGCCTACAAGGATTTCTTTGAAATGCAGCCGTCCACCGGCTACGAAACGTTGATCTATGACTGCCTGACCGGCGATCAGACGCTGTTCCAGCGCGCCGACAATATCGAGAACGGCTGGCGGGCCGTACAACCGTTCCTGGACGCCTGGCAGCAGGATTCAGCGGTACAGAGCTATGCCGCGGGTGAAAACGGGCCGCAGGCCGCCGAAGAGTTGCTGGCTCGCGACGGTCGCGTCTGGCATGGTCTCGGATGAGTGAGGTTGCGCAACATCCCATCCGGTTCTTGCTCAGTGACATGGACGGCACGTTGCTGCTGCCCGATCACAGCCTCAGTCAGCGCACCATCGACGCGGTACGCGCGTTGCGTGAGGCCGGGGTGCTGTTCAGTCTCGCCACCGGCCGGCCCCCCAAAGCCATGTTGCAGGCGATTGAGGCCTTGGGCGTCGACTTGCCGACGGCGGCCTTCAATGGCGGCACGATCGTCAATCCGGATGGCAGTTTGCTGGTCGCGCATTACTTGCCTGCCACGGCGGCGCTGATCGCCCTGGCATTGTTTGCCGATCAGCCGGATATCGAGGTGTGGGTGTTCAGTGGTGGCGACTGGCTGGTGAAAGATCCAAGCGGCCCCATGGTGCCGCGAGAGCAGTACGGGTTGGGATACCCACCGGTGAGCGTCGATAGTTTCGAGCCGTTTCTTGCTCGCATCGACAAGATCGTCGCCGCCAGCAGCAACGCCGAGTTGCTGGTTGAGCTGGAGGCGCGATTGTTACCGCTGGTGGAAGGGCAGGCCCAGGTTTCGCGTTCGCAGCCGGTGTATCTGGACGTGACCGCGATGCGTGCCAACAAGGGTGACGCCCTGGCGACATTGGCCGGGTTTCTCGGTGTACCGCTGCAACAGACGGCGGCCATGGGCGATGGCGGTAATGATCCGGCCATGTTCCATCGCGCCGGTCTGTCGATCGCCATGGGGCAGGCCGAGGAAGAAGTCAGACTCCAGGCCGATGTGGTGACGGGCGCCAATACCGAGGACGGTGCGGCTCTGGCGATTGAGCGGTATATCCTCCCTCGATAACCACGCACACCCCATCGTGGGAGCCTGCTCGAGACGGCGGTATGTCCTTCAGCGTCAATATTGGCTGATGTCGCCGCTTCGCGAACAGGCTCGCTCCCACGTTATCGGGGCGCTGTTTACAGCCAGTAGCTCACCGCGTACCAACCCAGGACGCCCATCACCATGGTGTATGGCAAGGCCATCCACACCATCCGTCCATACGACAGGCGAACCAGCGGCGCAATCGCCGACGTCAGCAGAAACAGAAACGCAGCCTGACCATTGGGTGTCGCCACGCTCGGCAAGTTGGTGCCCGTGTTGATCGCGATGGCCAGGGTCTCGAAATGCTCACGGCTCATGTGCCCGGAAAGGAACGCCTGTTTCACTTCGGTGATGTAGATGGTCGCCACGAACACGTTGTCACTGATCGCCGAGAGCAACCCGTTAGCGATGAACAGCATGCCCGGTTGTTGATCGGCAGGCAGCGCCAGCACCCATTGGATCAATGGCGTGAACAGTTGTTGATCGTGAATCACTGCCACCACGGCGAAAAACACCACCAGTAGCGCGGTGAATGGCATCGCATCCTTAAACGCGTTACCGAGACGGTGTTCATCGGTGATGCCGGTGAACGCTGTGATCAGCACGATCACCATCAAACCGATCAAGCCCACTTCCGCCACATGAAAGGCCAGGCCGGCAATCAGGATCAGCGCGGCCGCGCCCTGTACGATGAGGGCTGCACGTTGTTGCGAGGTGCGTTCGGCATTGTCCTCGGCGGCGTAATTGGCCAGCACGGCGCGGACGTTGTCCGGCAGCAAGGTGCCGTAGCCGAACCAGCGCAATTTTTCCAGCAGGACGCAGGTGACCAGACCCGCGACCAGGACAGGGAGTGAAACCGGAGCGACTTTCAGGAAGAACTCGGAAAAATGCCAACCCATTTCATGGCCGATCAGCAGGTTCTGCGGTTCACCCACCAGCGTGCACACGCCACCCAGCGCCGTACCGACGGCACCGTGCATCAGCAGGCTGCGCAGAAACGCACGAAACTGGTCGAGATCGCCATGATGAAGGGAAGGCAGGTGCCGATCATCGCCGTACTCGCCGTCCTGGCGGGGATCGGTGCCCGAGGCCACACGGTGGTACACCGAGTAAAAACCGACGGCAGCACTGATGATGACGGCTGTCACGGTCAGGGCGTCGAGAAAGGCCGACAGGAACGCCGACAAAAAGCAAAACATCAACGACAGCAGCGCCTTGGAGCGGACCCCAAGCAGCAACCGCGAGAACAGGAACAACAGCAGGTCTTTCATGAAGTAGATGCCGGCCACCATGAACATCAGCAGCAGGATCACCGGAAAGTTGTGAACCAGCTCGTCATAGAGCGCCTGTGGCGTGGTCATTTTCAGCAACAACGCTTCGACGAGCAGCAAGCCGCCAGGCATCAGTGGATAACACTTGAGCGCCATGGCCAGGGTGAATATGAATTCCAGCACCAGCAACCAGCCGGCTGCCACCGGACCTGCTGTCCACAGCACCAGGGCATTGAGAATCAGGAAACCGACAATACAAACCTTGTACCAGCGGGGTGAGTTGCCCAGAAAATTACGCGCGAACGCCTGGGCCATCGAGCCGGACATTGGCTGCTCCTTGTATTAAGAAGCGCGCAACTTGCCGTAAGCGGAAGGGAAGATCAAGTGTAGGAAAAATCCAGTGGGCTAAGCCAGGTAACGGGCGACGATCGCCCGATAGTGGCCGTCCAGGGAATAACCGCCCACGACAATGTTTCCATCACGCTGCACGGCCACCGAGGTGGCGGTGTCCAGGCTGCGACCGAGACGGGTGCGAACCCAACCTTTGCCATCGCCAAAGTCTGGATCGAGCTGGCCGTCAGGCGAGTATCGACCCAGCAGAAAGTCGGCCTCGACGCCACCAATGGTTGCGCCGGCTACCACCACACTGCCGTCCGGTTGCGCCTGTGCGGCGGTCCATTGGCAACCGTTATTGGCGATTTCCAGCAATTGCGGCTGCCCGCCGTTGCAGTGACTGTCCGGGCGGCCATTGATGTGGACTTTCAAGGCCAGGCAGCGCATCGGCTCACGACTGCTGCCAAAACACTGCACGTCGCCATTGTCTTGCTGGACGATCCGGTTGACCTGAGCGCTATGCCCCCGCGCCTCGAAACTCATGAAACCGTCCACGGCAAAATGCGTGTCGAGACTGCCGTCCGCGCGATAACGGGCCAGCAATCCTTCTCCGGGGAGGTTGATCGACCCGCCCACAAGGATTCGCCCGTCACACTGAATCTTCAGGCTGCTAAGCCAAGTGTTCATCAGCAAGTGCCTGACGATCACGAACCCGCGGCCATTGAATGTGCTGTCCAGCGATCCGTCGGGGTTCAGCCGAATGAGCAGGCCGGCATGATCGGCCCGTTCGAAGTGATGGTTGGCCATCAGCAGGATCCGACCGTCCGCTTGAACGTCCACATCGCAGGCTTCGGCGCCCGGTACACCGGGTGGAAGCCAGGCATCACGCATACCATGGGAGAGATTGCCTGGCAGACGCACGATGCAGCGACCATTGTCACCGAAGTCCTGAACGGGACGGCCCTGTGGGTCAAACAATGCCAGTGCGGGGAGGGTGAAGTGCGTATTTTCGTAGTGCAGGCCGACGACCAGAATGCGCTCATCGGGGAGCACGCGAACCCTGGTAGCCATGGCTTCGAAACCTTGTTGGAACTGTCCGATGACACTGCCTTGATTGCCAAAGGCGAGATCCGCCGAGCCATCCTCCAGCAGGCGAGCCAGACCGAAGCGACTGCCGCCCGGGGTGCCTACCTTGGCCGCCACCAACAGGCGGTCCTGGGAATCTATTGCGACGTCATGGGCGATGCTTGAAAGACTGCCGGCGAAATAGACCTGGGATTTGCCTTGGGTGGCGAATGCAGGATCCAGTTGCCCTGCATGACTGAGTGTTGAGGGCGAAGCCACAACGGACTGGCTTGACATGCACGCATCTCCTTGCGAGTCGTCCTGATCCGGGAATTGGGTGGCGACTGTATAAGGAGAATATTCAAAACCTGAATGGTTGAATGCACAACTGTCACAACTAACAGGTGGAGGGTCGCTGTGTGCCAGAACAGTGTCTTTTCGAACCAGTGGCAAGCCTGCAATGTTTAAAGGCACACGGGAAGTTCGAATAAAGGCATGTCATAAGTTCAGCTGGCAATGATCAGCCAACCTGTTAACGACGGGGGAAGGGCGCGGATTACCCCGGAGTAATCCGCAAAAAAATATCAATGCGGCATCGACCACGACTGGAGCGTGTAACCTTCGTGGCTCAACTCGGCACGAGCCTGTTCGAGCAGGCGTTCAAGTTGTGCCGGGTCGGTGTAGGCGCTGCTCGGGATCAGCTTGCGGCCTATACTGTTTTTGGTGCGATCGATAACGGTCAGGCTGAGTTCACCGTTGCCGTCCTGTGGCGCCCAGGCCACGCACTGGAAAGGCTGGAATGCGCGGTCGGCAATCAGAAGAGCTTCGTTGATACGGAGCGGGGCGTTCATTGGATGTTCCCTCGGTATGCCCAATCAAGTGATAGGCCGACGGTTGGGCTGACCCTTCGGCTGGTTACTTGTACTGATGCCCGCAAGGGTGGTTCGGGTCACATGCAATCAAAAGAAATTTCAACTTTCTTTCATATACCCGGTTGGCCCGATTCATTTTGAACACTGAATGAAAACCTGGGCTCGTCAGGTATTTTTATCGAAGTCTCTTCTTATAACTAATACCAGGACCGCTCTATAGTCAAACGATACAAGGCCCTGTCAAATTCTTGCTAATGTTACAGTCAGGTTTGCCAAATGACTGTTTTTAATAATTTTTCCTGACTTTGGCGCCAAGGAACAGTCATGAGCGATGCGCCTGCCTTAAGACGTTTACTTGTGGTGGATCCGTGCGACGACTGCCATCAGCTGTTGCCCGGATTACGCTCCGTGGGTTGGGACGTTGACAGCTGCACGCTGGAAAACGCCACCGACCGAACGTGTGACGTTGGCTTGTTGCGTTTGCAGCCTTGGCATCTCGAGCACCCGGACGCCGTCAAAGAGGTGATCAGCCGCAGCGGCACCGAGTGGATCGCCGTGCTCAACCAGGAAGTGCTTCGACTGCAGAATGTCGGGGATTTCGTCTGCGAGTGGTTTTTCGATTTCCATACCTTGCCCTTTGATGTCTCCAGAGTCCAGGTGACGCTGGGCAGGGCTTTCGGCATGGCCCGTCTTCGCGGCCAGGGCACGGTGCATATCGATCAGCCCGAGCACGAGTTGCTCGGTGACAGCAAGCCAATACGCGAGTTGCGCAAGCTCCTGAGCAAACTGGCGCCGACGGAGTCTCCAGTGTTGATTCGCGGCGAAAGCGGGACAGGTAAAGAGTTGGTCGCCCGCACGCTGCATCGGCAATCGTTGCGCCACAACAAACCCTTTGTCGCGATCAATTGTGGCGCGATTCCCGAGCACCTGATCCAGTCCGAACTGTTCGGTCACGAGAAGGGGGCCTTTACTGGCGCCCATCAACGCAAGGTCGGGCGAATAGAGGCGGCTAATGGCGGTACGCTGTTCCTCGACGAAATCGGTGACCTGCCTCTTGAACTGCAGGCGAACCTGTTGCGCTTCCTCCAGGAGAAGCACATCGAGCGGGTGGGTGGCAGTCAGCCGATTCCCGTGGATGTACGGGTGTTGGCCGCGACCCACGTCGATCTTGAGGCCGCGATCGAGAAGAAGCGCTTTCGCGAAGATCTGTATTATCGCCTGAACGTCTTGCAGGTCTCGACCGCGCCCCTGCGTGAGCGCAATGGCGATTTGTCGATGTTGGCCAACCACTTTTCCCATTTCTACAGTCATGAAACCGGCCGCCGTCCGCGCAGCTTCAGTGAGGATGCGTTGATAGCCATGGGCAAGCATGACTGGCCGGGCAATGTTCGCGAACTGGCCAACCGGGTACGGCGCGGGTTGGTTCTGGCCGAAGGCCGGCAGATCGAAGCGCGAGACCTGGGGCTGATCAGCCATCAAACTGTTTCCGCGCCGATGGGCACGCTGGAAGACTACAAACACCGGGCAGAACGTCAGGCGTTGTGTGATGTGCTTAACCGTCATAGCGATAACTTGAGCATCGCCGCCAAGGTATTAGGGATATCCAGGCCGACCTTCTACCGTTTGCTGCACAAGCATCAGATACGTTGAGTAGCGGGGTGTATGGCTGCAGGTCAATGCTCCAATAGCGCGTAGGACCCACGAAAAAGCCCGCTGAAACAGCGGGCTTTTTGTTGTCGCAGCATTAGAAGTAGTAAGGGAATTTCAGGCTGAAGGAAAAGTCGGGCGCGTCATCGGTCATCCCGATGGACAGTTGCGGGACGATCGTCAGGTTATTGCTTGCTGCCAGGGTCATGCCGATGTTGAAGTTGGCCGAGTTGTAATCGCTGTTGGTGATGGATTGCCACTCACCCCCGTCCGGCTTGATCTTGCTCTTGCGGGCGAACTGATCGGTGAACGAGAACGACATACTCATCTTCTCATTCAAGGCGAATGCGATGCCGGCACCGATCTGCCAGGAATCGCCGAGTTTCACGTCTCCTGGCACCTTGGAGTTGACTTGGGGACTGATGTCGCTGAACGAGTCTTCCATGTTGTAGGTATACGCCAGGCTGCCGAACAGCACGGCAGGGTCGAAGGTCTTGACCAGCGAGATGCCCGGGGTGATCGACCAGACCCCGTTGCCGGTCGGCAAGCTTTCGGGTACCGCCAGGTTATTGTTGTTCGGGTCCTCGATCAGCTTGATGCCGTAAGGGTCTTCACCCGTTGGTGCCTTGATGCGCAGTGTGGCGACCGCGTCGGGATAGTTCTCCGACTCATCGAGAAACTTGTAGGCAACGCCAACGTTGATATCGCCGATGGTCGGGTCGCGGGTGACGGATGCATCCGACGTCACCGGGCCTGCGCCACCGGCGCCACCGGAGGAATACGTCGATTCGCGATAAACCACGGGAACGTTGATGTCGAACTGCCAGCGTTGAGCCACGTTGTAACGCGCGGTCAGGTCCAGGGTCCAGTTATCCGCCTTGATGCGGTCGATGTTGATGTTGCCGAGAAAAATCGAGTCCAGTGCCAGGAAGCCGTTGAGCGTTAACGCGCGGGTATCGTAGTGCGTGTAGGTCAGGCCGGTTTCGACGCTGAACTTGCCGCCTCCGAAGAAGCCGCTGGCTTCGTCATACAGGTTGGAAACGCTTTGCGCAGGCTCCGAGTCATCCTTGAGCGACTGGCCGTATGAACTGCCCGTGGCTCCCGACCCAGAGGTGGCCACTGTCTGGCCACCCTTGATCTTTTCCGCGGGGGATTTGGTCAGGCGCTTGGGCGCCGGTGTTGCCGGTGTTTCTTCGACCTGGCGAACGCGCTGCTCGAGTACCATCAGCGCGTTCTGTTGTGCTTCGTAACGTTGTTTCAGCTCCATGAGTTCTTGTTTTAGTGCTTCGACCTGGGGGTCCGGTGCTGCGTACAGCAATGAAGCCGGGGCCAGGCTACTCAAACAAACGATAGCCCTGAACGTTAAAGATCGATGCATGGGTGAGCCGTCCCTTCTGACACGTCTGGTGACACTGAGCGTAGATCAGAATCCGCTGGTGCGTAGCCCTCTGAGCTGGTCCAGATTGCCGCTCAGCGAGCCGGCTGTCGGAACGGTGTCACGCAGCACGACATTGAGCGATGTGATGTTGCGGACCTGGTTGCCGGCGCCGAGCAGCGTCGTGTTCTGCAGCAGCCCGCCCTGGGCCAGGCGTTGTACCGTACTGCCCTGGTTGTTGTTGGCCAGAATGTTGAGTTGTATGCCACTACCGGTCGAGGAAACGCTCATCGAACCCGCACCGTTGGCGCCGGTTAATGTCGAGCCAGCGGCCAATGCCTGGCCCTGCTGTTGTGTGGCTGGTGCCTGATTGGCCTTGGTCACGTTGATATCAACGTTGTTGTAGGCCGTGTTGTAGTCACCGGCAGCACGCACGACTTGTGTGACTCCTCCGGTGCTGTTGAGGCCGTTGCCGCCAGTGACGGTGCCGGTGCCTTGTGATTGCGACGTTCCAGTGCCTTTTTCATCGATCTTCGACACGTAGAACTGTGGCTGGATGGTGGATTGTTGAATCTGCATCGAGGACGTTGCCCCGATCACTTCACCGTTGGCATTTTGCCAGGTGCTGGTCATGGCGATGCCGAAGCTGATGATGCGTCCGGGCATGACAAAGCGGCCGCGCAGGCTCGCCAATTCCTGGTCATTCAGTTCGATGGGTTTGAAAGTCTCTGCATGGGTTGGCAGGCTGGCGGCGAGGCAAGCCACCGCCAGCCAGATTGGAGTCTTCATTGGATACTCCCGGAGCTTCGTGCTCCCTTGTTATTAGAAAAAGTCGCTTTGGATGAATCCGAAATCCATCAACTCGGCGTCTTGCACCGGGTTGAAGGTGTTGATGCGATTCTTGGCGCTCAGTGGCAACGGCGGGTCGAGCAACACATTGGTTTTGTCGTAGCCCTGACCGATGACGGCAAAGATGATGCCGTTCCAGCCTTTGACAAAGTCGTCGACTTTGTAGCGTTTATGACCGAGTACCGGATCTCCGATATAGACCCAGCCCTCATGGACCCTTTGCATGACTACAAAATGTTTGTAGCCACGGATATCCATGAGTACCACCACCGGGATTTTGATTTCACTCAAGGTTTCCGGCGCCACCCGGTAGCCACGGGCGCGCATGCCGATGCTTTCCACGTAGTGCTTCATGTCGAGCATGGAGAAGCCCTGAACGCGGACAAGATCCTGGTCGGAGTGTGCCAGCATGCCTTCGATGATCTGGTCTTCTGTGACGTCCAGCCAATAGGCTTGGCGCAAAATGGTCGCCAGCGCTGCTGCGCCGCAACTGAAATCGGTTTTCTGTTGCACCAGGTCGGCAAATTTACGCTCGCGGATGCTCTGGATCGGCTTGAATACCACCGCACCGCCCGGCAGGACGGACAGCGGCATTTGTGCAGCCTCGATCACACTGGTCACGCAAAGCAAAAATGCCAAGGCGATAATGCGCATGGGGGGATGCCCTCTGGTCATATTGAAAAAAGGCCCCCGTAAGGGGGCCTCCAGAGACAGCATTAGAACGACTGGTTGGAGATGGCCAGCGAGTTGCTTTGTTGGTTGCCCACACCAGCAGCCACGTTGACACCCAGGTTGCCGCTGCCGCCATTCACCGAACCACTCAGGGTTGCGGTGTTGGTCACAGGGTTTGCCCAGCCGGTTGGAGTCAGCACTTGATAGGAGTAGGTGTTGCTCAAATCAAATGAACTGCTTTCGCTGTAGCTCTTCGTTACGTCTTTAGAAGACGCAGACGATTTCTCGCCTGATTTGTCGTACGAGGAGTCATACGATTTTGTGAACGAGGAGTCGTGCGATTTTGTGTAGGACGAGTCGGACGAGTTGCTGTTCGACGTGTTGAGAGAACCACTGGCCGATGCATCAAGCGATGCGGTCAGCGATGCATCAGCAGACCTGCTGCGGGTGTGATCGGCGCCACCATTGTTCCAGGTGACCGATCTGTTCGCAGTTGCCGACGCGTCCAGGTTAGCGTTCAGAGAAGCATCGAAAGAAGCGCTGCTGGAAGCATTGGAATTCGCGCTTCTGGATCCGCTGGCATCAAAGCTTTTCGATCCGCTTGCATCGAAGCTGTTGGAACCGCTCGCGGCCCAGTTGCTGGAAGCGCTCTTGTCTACGCTCAAGTTGGAGTTTTTGTTGTAATTGGAACTGCCGCTAGACGTTTTGGTAAACGTCAGTGTATCCAGGCGGGTAGTCCGATCGGCACCGTTGTTCACAGTCAGGCCAGGACTGCTTTGATCGGCCGAGGCAGTGGCCATCGCGCTGCCGAGCGGTGCATTGGAGTTGGCAATTGCCATGGTGTTTTTCTGTTGGTTCAGGTCGCCACCAGCAATGTTGATCCCCATATTGCCGCTGCCACCATTCCCCGAGCCGCTCATCACCGCAGACGATGTGGTGGAGTAGTTGTCGACCCGATTGTTATTGCCGTATTGCGTGACTTTAGAGTTGGCATTGGCAGTGCCGAACACGAAGCTGTTATCCAGACTGGAGGTGGAGCTGGCGTTTGCGATGGCGGCCGCGTTGTCTTGTTGGTTGCCACTGCCTGCCGCCACGTTGACGCCGACATTGCCGCTGGCGCCAGAGCCGGAACTGCTCATCTCGGCTGAGTTTTGAGTCCCTTCGTTATAGATGCGGTTACCGGTACTGGTCTGGCTATCGGTCGCATTGGCAGTTGCATTAACAGGGATTACGGTTGGTGGAGGAGTGTGATTGCCGTTTTGGTGGTCATTACGGCGATCGTTAGCTTGTACAGCAACAGCCATGACCGCAGCAATTGCGAAAACCAGAGGCTTTAATGCCATCGAAGGTTTCATGGTGATTCTCCGTACTTATTTTAGGTTAAGTGTTGAAACTACCTGTTTGGGTCAATCCGCGACCCGTACGCTAAAGGTGTTGGCCATTCGGTTTCCCACCCCTGCGCTCTGATTCAACTGAATTACCCCGCGGCTACCGGTGAAGGCCTGGTCGCTGGTAGCGACCTGGCGATAGCCTGGTGCAGACTCAGTTGGATCGGAGTTGTTGAGCAGCGTCACGTTCTGTTGCATGAGGACGCTGTCGTCGATGCTTTGCGGCTGAGCACTGATGCTGATACGCACTGCGTTGGCTTGCTGGGTATTGGCGCCCGAACTCTGGTTCACGCCCAGTACGCCGTTGCCGTTACTGAAGGAGTTACCCTGGATGCTCGAGTGCGCATCCATGGCGGGGTCGACCTGGCCGCGCAACCGTTGGCGAATCTGTACCGTCGCACTGGCTCCATGGCCAATGGCGATGGCTCGGGCGTTGGCCTGTTGCTGGAGATCGCCAGCCGCCTGGTTGACGGAGAAGTTGCCTTGGTACTGCGCGCCTGAATTATCGATTTCGGCGTTATTGATGACAGGAGGTTGGGCAAAGGCCGATGTACTACTGCAAAGCAGGGCGATAATCAGCAGCGTGCGATTCATCTCAACGGTCTCCCGTTATGATTCTCAAAGCGCCCAGGCCTTGCTGGACGTTTGAATTGACCATGTTGGCGATGCTGTTGTTGCCCGAATTTCCCGAACGCCCGGCGGGTAGGTTGGAAAGTTGTGTCTGGTTAGTGATATTGCCGCCCAGGTTATTGGTGCCTTGGGCGACCAGGCGTGAAATGCCTGCACCACTGGCGACGCTGGCAAAGTCACCGTCGCTCAATTCGCTCGTCTGATTGAGGATCTGTTTCGACGGGTTGGCATTGGCGGTCGTGGGGTTAGGATCGGGGGCTAACGACGGAGTCACCGCGTCTCTCACCTGGACATCACGTTTGATAATGATGATGCCGTTGTCAGCCTGCACAGGCAGGCAAACACTTGAGCCCAATGCACATCCGATCAGCAGGAGGCTAAAAATGTGGTTATCAAGTTTCCCCACGGCGGCAATTCCTTCTGTAAGTGGAGCGCTGGTGTTAATCAGCACTGCGGGGAAGAGAGCAGAAGGTGTGCCGGTTTTTGTTTTTCTTTAAAAAACAGTAAGTTGTAAATATTTGTCGTGGCGGTCAAAAAAATTTGTATCACCGCTGAGACAAAGCCACGCAAAAACGCCGTCCAGATGGGCGCCATTGCTCGTCAAGGTGGCTTGAGGCAGGTTGTATCAGTGGCTTAACATTTTCTTGCTGCAGCGCTCGGGCCGCTTTAGTTCGAGGGTTTGCGCGGGGGAGGGTGTTTCAGGAATGGACATATGTGACAGGGCGGGGTAGCCCTGTCAGGCCTTGAGCAAGCGTGTCACGGCCTCAAAGGCGGCGTCCTTGCGCTGTTGCCAATCACCTTCAAGTACCTGATAACGCTGGTGGTGCTGCTCAAGCCATTGGCGGCTGGCCTGGAAAAACGCCTGGCGTTCTGCCAGTTGCGGCTGGCACCGTTGTCCATCGTCATGCCAGGCCACGTTTTCAGGGCTCAGCAGTAAATGCATGTCGTAGTGCCGGGTCAGTAGTGCCTGTTCGATCCAGGTCGGGCAAGCGCCAAACAACGTACGACTCCAAAGAATGTTGCTTAAAAGATGCGTATCGAGGATCAGTAGCGACGGTTGTGAGGCGCGTGCGACATCCTCCCAGGTCAGCTGGCCATGTGCTATTGATTCAATATCATCGTAGCAGGTTTCCCGGGCTTCGCTTTCGATGAAGTGCCTGACGTACTCATCGACCAATATGCCGCCAAAGTTGGCGTGAATCTCACTCGAAAGCCAGCTTTTGCCGCTGGATTCCGGCCCTGCCAGCACCAGCACCTTCATGGGCACAGCACCGGATCGCTGCGCCATGAGCGCCAGCCTTGAATGGCCAGCAGGGTGAACAGGCCATACAGGGCTGCCGTCACGTACATCCCCTTGTACAGGAACAGACCGACGAAAATACAATCCAGAACGATCCACAGCGGCCAGCACTGCAAGCGCTTTTGCGCCATCCACCATTGCGCCACGAGGCTGAAGGCGGTGAGGAAAGCATCGAGCCAAGGCTGGGCGGCATCGGTCCAGTGCGCCATGGCGGCGCCCAGCAACAGACTGCCCGCCGCACCGATGGCCAGTCCCGACGCCACCGCATGTTTGCCTAGCCGGCTGACCTCGCGTCCATGATGCGCATCGCCAGCGCGGGTCCACTGCCACCAGCCATAGAGCTGCAATGCGGCGTAAATCACTTGCAGCAGCATGTCCGAATACAGCTTCACCTCGAAAAAGATCCAGCTATAGACAAGCACCATGACCAGACCGATCGGCCAGCACCAGGGGTTCTGTTTGACCGTCAACCAGACGGCAATGACACCGAGGGCGGCGGCAAACAGTTCAAGCCCGGACATGGAGTTTCCTTGGGGGAAGTCGAAGAGGGGGCGGATTGTAACTGAAGATCAAACGATCGCAGCCTTTGGCGGCGCCTCACAGGGTGACGTTTACCCTGCAGGCGCTGCCAGAGGCACGGATCGTGTTCGGACGATCTTTTTCGAATTAAACCCGGAACTGCCTGAGCAAACCGTTCAATTGCTCGCTCAATTCCTTCAGTCTCAGGCTCGCCTTGCTGGATTGTTCAGCCGCCAGCGCGGTGCTGTGGGACAACCCGGCGGCTTGGGTGACGTTCTGGTTGATGTCTTCGACCACATGGGCCTGTTGCAGGGTGGCGCTGGCGATGGACGCATTCAGGCCGTTGAGGTTGCGCAACGCCTGGCCGATGGCATTCAGACTTGTCCCGGCCAGACCCGCCTGTTCGATGGTCAGCTGCGAAGCCCGGCTACTGTCGCCAATCACCTTGACCGCCGCCTCGGAATGACTTTGCAGTTGTTCGATCATCGACTGGATTTCCGCCGTGGACTTCTGGGTCCGCTGGGCCAAAAGGCGAACCTCGTCGGCTACCACCGCGAAACCCCGACCTTGCTCGCCAGCCCTTGCTGCCTCGATGGCGGCGTTGAGAGCCAGCAGGTTGGTCTGATCGGCAATCGAGCGGATCACTTCCAGCACGCTGCCGATCTGTGTGCTTTCGGTGGCCAGGGTGCGGATCACGTCCACGGCCTGATTGATGGTGCATGACAGCGTGTCGATCTGCTGCAGGCTGCCATCAATGTTGACCTGGCCTTGTTGGGCCTGAGCTTCGGCATCGCGCATTTCGCTGGCGGCATGTTCGGCATTCTTTGCCACATCCTGCACGCCGGACGTCACTTCATTGATCGCCGTGGCCACCCGTTCCATCTGCTGCGACTGTTGCTGGCTGCGTTGCTGGGCCTGGGTCGCGTCGTTGCCCAATTCGCTGGACGATTGGCCTAGCGCACTGGCACAGACCTGCAGTTCACCGATGACCTGGCGCAATTTGGCGGTAAAGGCATTGAAGTGCCGGGCCAATTGTGTGACTTCATCCTGACCGTGGGTGTCGAGGCTGCGGGTCAAATCGCTTTCACCACTGGCGATATTGGCCATCGCGTGGACGGTTTCCTGAAGCGGGCGAACGATGCTACGGGCGATGAGGATCACCAGTGCCGCCATGATCAGCGCGATTGCAAAGCCAATGACCGAGGCTTTCCAGAACTGACCATAGAATTCGGCTTGCATGTCATCGATGTACACGCCCGAGCCGATCATCCAGCCCCAGGGCTCGAAGAGTTTGACGTAGGAGGTTTTTCCCACGGGCTCGCTGGCACCGGGTTTTGGCCAGCGGTAATTGATGATCCCGGCGCCCTTGCTCCTGGCCACCGTGACCATCTCATTGAATATCGCAACACCGTCGGGGTCGCGGATCGCCGAGAGATTCTGGCCGTCCAGCTTGGGGTTGGCCGGGTGCATGATCATCACCGGCGTCAGATCGTTGATCCAGAAGTAATCGTTCTGGTCGTAACGCAGTCCGCGAACGGCTGTCAGCGCCTGTTTCTGCGCGGCTTCGCGGGTGAGCGTGCCGGCGGTTTCCAGGTCGTGATAGTAAGTGAGGATGCCACTGGCGGTTTGCACCACATGCTGGGTTTTCTGTGCCTTGGCGACATACAAGTCATCGTGAATCTGCTTGAGCATCAAGACACCCAAGGCCAGCAGCATCATGACGGCCACGACCAGGATGAGCCACAAGCGCCGGCTGATCGACATATTGCGCAAGCTGTTCATAACGTGGTGCTCCGTTTTCTTGTTCTTGTAATGAATGATCGCCAGCATTCGGCCAGGCCCGATAACGCGAAAGCACTTATCGGACTTGTCTGATAGGATTTCGGCCCCGCACGGGAAAACCTGAATCCAAATGTTTCACGGATTTTTCATGGCCAGGTGTGGAGCCTGAAAGCGTGCGAATTCAACTACGCTGATCGCGATAAAAGTTTTTAAAAATACTAACGGGGCATGCAACGTTGCATAGCCTTTTGGGGGATTGATGGATCTTTGGACTGCCTTTCAGGCTTTGATTCTTGGCGTTGTAGAAGGGCTGACAGAGTTTTTGCCCATTTCCAGTACCGGGCACCAGATTATCGTGGCCGACTTGCTCGACTTCGGTGGCGAGCGGGCCATGGCATTCAACATCATCATCCAGCTCGGGGCGATCCTGGCGGTGGTGTGGGAGTTCCGCCGCAAGATTTTCGACGTGGTCATCGGTTTGCCGACCCAGCCCAGTGCGCGACGCTTTACCGCGAACCTGTTGATCGCCTTCCTGCCCGCCGTGGTTTTGGGAGTGGTTTTTGCTGACCTGATCCACCACTACCTGTTCAACCCGATCACCGTGGCGACGGCCCTGGTGGTGGGTGGCATCATCATGCTGTGGGCTGAACAGCGTCAGCATGAAGTGCATGCCGATACCGTGGACGAGATCACTTGGAAAGACGCACTGAAAGTCGGGTTCGCCCAGTGCCTGGCGATGATTCCGGGTACTTCGCGTTCCGGCTCGACGATCATCGGCGGCCTGTTGTTTGGTCTGTCGCGTAAAACCGCCACCGAGTTCTCGTTCTTCCTGGCCATGCCGACCATGGTGGGTGCGGCCGTGTACTCGGGCTACAAGTACCACAAGCTGTTCGTGGCGGCTGATTTTCCGGTATTTGCCCTTGGCTTCGTGACTGCATTCATTTTCGCGATGATTGCCGTGCGCGGGTTGCTCAAGTTCATCGCCAGCCACAGCTACGCGGCGTTCGCCTGGTATCGCATTGCCTTCGGCCTGCTGATCCTGGCCACGTGGCAGTTTGGCTGGATCGACTGGACCGCGGCCAAGCCATGAGTGATTCCGGCGCGCGCTATCGTTCCGCAGGCAAGTCCGGGGGACACATCCAGCATCTACGCCTCAAGCTGCTGGTGTTCGCGACCCTGTGCGCGCTGCCGTTGTTCGGGTCGATGTCGTTGTGGTTGCGTGGGGTGTCGCTGATTCCCCTCGCGGCCTACGGCATCGTCAGCCTGCTGACGTTTTTGCTGTACTGGAGCGATAAGCGCAAGGCCCGTGTCGATCAATGGCGAACGCCGGAAAACGTGCTGCATGCACTGGAGTTCGCGGGTGGCTGGCCGGGGGCGTTGCTGGCGCAACAAGTGTTTCGGCACAAGACGCGCAAGGTCTCGTTTCAACTGGTGTTCTGGCTCATCGTGATGCTGCACCAAGTGTTCTGGATCGACATGCTGTTTCTCGGTGCAAACCTGTTGGCACTGTTCTAAAGCAATAACCCGACCTGCGTTCGTTTGGGCAATTTACTCACCACCAGTTGATGAGAGCGTTGCAACAAGCCTTGCAGCTCTTCGGCACCCAGTGGGTAGGGCGTGTTCATGATGATCCACTGGGCCCGAGCCAGATAAGGCGCTGGATGAATGCCCGGACGGTCGCAATGACCGAGGAACAAATCCTTGTCGACCTTGAACGCCAGGGATTCGCCACGCAGGTTCTGCAGCGCGAACATCTTGTTTCCGGCAACCGAAAACACTCGCACGCCTCCCCATTTATAGTCTTCCCGCGCACCGGGCAGTGCCAGGCAGAATGTCGCGACGTCCACTTCGCTCATGCGTCCAGCCTTCATATCAAACGGTCCCCGCAGGCATTGAATGTTTCGATCAAATGGTCGAGCCAGGCGCGCACGGCCGGCATCACCCCGCGTCGATGAGGGTAGACCGCTTGCAGCCAGCCACCCGGCAGCGACCATTCAGGCAACAGCTGCACCAGCGAACCATTGGCCAGTTCTTGCTCGCAATACATCATCGGTAGCGTGGTAAACCCCTGCCCGGCGAGGGCGCAGGTCTTGCGTACGATGAAGTCGTCGACGCCCAGGCGCGCTTCCATTGCCAGATCGTGGCTTTTGCCCTGGCGATCGACCAGGCGGATGTGCACCAGCCGATCCGGTTCGAGGGCACCGAGCACTGGCAGGTCTTTCAAATCATCGGGTCGGTTGATTTCACGTCCCAGCAGGAATGTGGGGCTGGCCACCAGGAGCATCTGCGCCTGGCGCAAGCGGCGGGTCACCAACAGCGGATCTTCATCGCCCGGTTCACGCACGCGCAGCGCGACATCCACGCCTTCGGTGACCAGATCGACGCGGCGATTGACCAGCACTACCTCAAGTTGCACCTGGGGGAATTTCTCCAGAAAGTTGCTGATGACTGCCGGCAGAATCTCGTGGGCCAGGCCGACCGGGGAGGACACCCGCAAACGTCCCCGGGGTTCGCTGGACATGCTGGCCACGGCTTCATCGGCCATTTCGGCTTCCAGCAGCATGGCCTGACAGTGTCGCAGGTAGCGTTCGCCCATGGCGGTCAGTTTCAGCTGGCGAGTGGTTCGTTGCAGCAGGCGCGCGCCCAGGCGTTCTTCCAGTTCGGCGATACGCCGCGACAACCGCGACTTGGGAATGCCCAGCAAACGCCCGGCCGCCGCGAAGCCGCCGGATTCCACCACCTTGGCGAAATAATAAAGGTCATTGAGGTCTTGCATGGCTGATGACTCGATCGTTCTATCAGTGAGACAAACTATCGCATTGTTGCGGTCTAATCACCTATTGGTTTCATCTGTAGGATTGTTTCCATCAGATCGCTCTTGTAGCGATCCTCACCTGGAGATCCCACATGAAACTGCTGCATATCGATTCGAGCATTCTTGGCGACAACTCGGCTTCCCGTCAGCTGAGCAGCGAAGTCGTGAAAGCCTGGCAAGTCGCCGAACCATCCGCTGTGGTGACTTACCGCGACCTGGCGGCCGATGCCATCAGCCATTTTTCGTCGACCACCCTGGTTGCTGCCGGCACCGCCGCTGAATTGCGCAACGCCGCACAGCAACACGAAGCCGAACTCAGCGCTTCTACACTGGCCGAATTCCTCGCCGCCGATGCCGTGGTGATTGCAGCCCCAATGTACAACTTTACTGTTCCGACCCAACTGAAGGCCTGGATCGATCGCATCGCCGTTGCCGGTCAGACCTTCCGCTACACCGAAGCCGGTCCCGAGGGGCTGTGCGGTGGCAAGAAAGTGGTGATCGTTTCGACTTCCGGCGGGCTGCATGCCGGCCAGGCAACCGGCGTTGCCCACGAAGACTACTTGAAAGTGTTGTTCGGTTTCATCGGCATCACTGACATCGAATTCGTGCGTGCCCATGGTCTGGCCTATGGTGACGATGTCCGTAACAAAGCCATGAGCGACGCTCACGAGCAGATCAGCGAGCAGTTGTTCGCCGCCGCGTAAGGCTTGCATAAAGACTTCAAGCCGGTTGGGCAAACCCTCAAAAAACTCTGTATTCTGAATGCGCAAGTATCAGATACGGAGTTTTTTGTTTCTGTCCATTTCGTTTTGTGGCCCAAGTTATGCAGTCGAGGGTTTATGTCTTTAATCCGGTAACAAGGTGGGGCATCCCATGGTGCGTCTTTGTGCAACTTTACTGATTTGCCTGCTCAGCAGCCTGAATACAGTGCACGCCGCCCCTGCGCCGCATCCTCACTGGAGCGTCGGCTACCACGAGATGAAGTTTCTCGACCCGCTGGACTTGCAACCGATGCGTGCCATCGCCTTCTACCCATCGAGCGAAAAGGAACATTCCAGCCGACTCGAGGGTTACACCGTCGAGGCGGGTGAAGACACGAAAGTCGCCATCGGCCGATTCCCCATGCTGATGCTGTCCCACGGCAACACCGGAACCCCGCTGGCCCTGCATGACCTCGCCACCTCGCTGGCGCGCAAGGGTTTTGTGGTGGTGGCGGTGATTCACCCCGGCGACAACTCCAAGGATCACAGTCGTCTTGGCACCTTGAGCAATCTGTACGGGCGGCCGATCCAGATTTCCGAAGCCATCACAGCGACCCTGGGCGACAGCATGCTGTCGCCGTTCGTCAATGCTGATCAGGTGGGCGTCATCGGTTACTCGGCCGGAGGCGAGACGGCATTGATTCTGTCCGGTGCGACTCCGGACCTGGACCGCCTGCGCCGTTACTGCCAGGAGCGTCCGGATGACCGTGACGCCTGCAACACCCGGGGGGAATTGATCGTCGACCGCGATGACCTGCAACCGGTGGCCGATCCACGCGTCCACGCGCTAATGCTGATGGCGCCGCTGAGCTTGAAGTTCGGTCGCCACACGCTGGCCGATGTGCACGTGCCCGTGCTGCTTTACAGCGGTGACGGCGACAATCTGGTGCCCATCGACAAAAACGCGGTGGCGTTGGCGCGCAAGCTGCCAGTCGCGCCGGACTTCAAGTTGCTGGCCGGGGCAGGGCACTTTGTATTCATGGCACCGTGCAACGACGAGCAGATCGTCATCATGCCGGCGCTGTGTACTGATGCCGATGGCGTTGACCGCGAAGACATTCACCGCAACATGATCTCCGAAGCCGGACGCTTCTTCACCCGCACGCTGGGCAAGGCGACGCGGGCCGGGATGCAGACTGCCGATCAGTGACGGAGATCGGCAGTTGTTTATCGTTAGTTACTTATCAGCTAAAGAAGTTTCCAGTGTTACTACCCTTGCATTAAGTTCGCGTACGGACTCGATAAGAGGTGCCACCAGTTTTTGGTAATCAACTTGCAAGTGGCCTCGATCAGTGCGCACTAACTGGGGATAAACTTTCTGTACATCTTGGGCAATCAGGCCGACATCGGCCTGGTCGTTTTGCTTCCAGTTGAACGTTACACCATTGAGTTTCAGGAGGTTTTCCATGGGATTCTGCAGGCGTTGAACGTTGCTTTTCAGTCGTTCATCACTGAATGGGCAGCACTCATCTCCAATATCGTCGCCGATGTCCCAGCATTGACCGTTATGGCAGATTTGCTGCGGTGTGGAGCTTTGCGCATGGGCCGTGCCGTGGAGGCAAAACAGCAATGCAGGCGCGAGCAGGCTTAAAGGCAATATACGCATATTTATTAATCTCCATTTATCGATTGTTACATAAGAGCCGCGATAAGCATCTGTGAAAGTTGACGCTTCAAACAATGCTGGCTCTTTGCATCAATCGATGCGGAATGTTGCGTTGGAATCCTTCTGTAATGCTTTAATCTATTGCCTTGTCCGTGTCAGCGTTCAACGGGTTTGACGCGCACTTTGGCGTGACAGCAGCAGCGTTAGGCAAAGGCCGGTAACTGACAACAACGCAGCCGCGAAGAATATCCACTTGTAACCCAAGTTCAACGCCACCGCCCCCATCAAGGGGCCGGCAATCGCCAGCGCCAGGTCGAAAAACACGGCATATGCGCTCAACCCGGCACCACGGCTGGAGTTGGGCACCTGCTTGATCGCTTCGACACCCAGCGCCGGGTACACCAATGACAGGCCGAAGCCGGTCAGGCCGGCACCGATCAAGGCATAGGCGGTCGAAGGCGCGAACCACAGCAACATCAGGCCGACTGTTTCAATGGTCATGCAGGCGATGGCCGAGGTGAATCCACCGAAACGGCTGATGCTGGAGATGAACAGCAGGCGCGCCAGAATGAAGCACACGCCGAAGACGGTGAGGCAATAAGCGGCGCCGGTCCAGCCACGGTTGAGGTAATACAAAGTGATGAAAGTGGTCAGGGTGCCGTAGCCAATGGAGGCCAGGCTCAGGCTCGCACCGAACGGCGCAATGCGCCCGAACACCGCCCAGAAGGGCAACCGCTCGCCCCGGATCACTGGCACCGACGGCTTGTTACGAATCAGCAGCAGTGCTGCCAGGGCCAGCACAGACAGGGCGATGCCCAGGCTGACGAAGCCCAGTTGATCGACCATCACCACGCCCAGTGGCGCGCCGATGGCAATCGCGCCATAAGAAGCGATGCCGTTCCAGGAGATCGAACGCGCGGTGTGTTCGGCCCCTACCTGGCCCATGCACCAACTGATGGTGCCGACTCCGATCAAGCCTTGGGCAATCCCAAGCAGCAAGCGGCCGGCGATCAGGATCAACAAGCTTAATAAAGGAACGCTTTGCAACAAGGTCGACAGCCACGTCAGCACGCCGCTCAACACAATCCCGGACAACCCGTAAATGATCGCCCGCTTGGTGCCGACACTGTCGGACATGCGTCCCGCCATGGGGCGACTGAGCAGGGTAGCGAGATATTGCGAACCGATGGTCAGCCCTGCGACAACAGCACTGAACCCCAGTTGTTCATGGACATAGCCGGGCAGCACCGCAATCGGCAGGCCGATGCAGAGAAAGGCAATAAAGGTATAGAAAACAATGGAGACGATCTGCAGGGTGATCGCCATGGAGCTTTGCGGTGGCTGGTGCTGCGCAGACATGAGAGCTCGTTCGCGGGCGGCGGTGGGAGAACGGCATGATGGCTTGGCATTGATATAAAAGAAAGCAGGCTAACTACCTTTGCCATGGCATTATCGCTGTTGCTCGCGATGATTTATGCACCGACAAGAAACCTTGGTCTGAAATGCAAAAAGCCCCGTCACAAAAGACAGGGCTTTTCACTTGAAGCTTGCAGCTAAAGGCTGGTAGCTGCCTTTAGAGCACCACGCCCTGGCTACGCAGATAGTCGTCATAGGTGCCGCTGAAGTCGGTCACGCCATTCGGGCTCAGCTCGATGATGCGGGTGGCCAGGGAGGACACGAACTCACGGTCGTGGCTGACGAAGATCAGCGTGCCCGGGTAGTTCTCCAGCGCCAGGTTCAGTGCTTCGATGGATTCCATGTCCAGGTGGTTGGTCGGTTCGTCCATCACCAGCACGTTCGGCTTTTGCAGGATCAGCTTGCCGAACAGCATGCGACCTTGTTCACCACCGGAGATCACCTTGACCGACTTGAGGATCTCATCGTTGGAGAACAGCATGCGGCCCAGCGTGCCGCGAATGATCTGCTCACCTTGCGTCCACTGGCCCATCCAGTCGAACAGGCTGACGTCGTCTTCGAAATCGTGGGCGTGGTCCTGGGCGTAGTAGCCCAGCTCCGCGCTTTCGGTCCACTTCACGGAACCGGCGTCCGGGGTCAGCTCGCCCATCAAGGTGCGCAGCAGGGTGGTCTTGCCGATACCGTTCGGCCCGATGATCGCAACGCGCTCGCCGGCTTCTACGGTGAAGCTGAAGTTCTTGAACAGGGTCTTGCCGTCGAAGCCCTTGGACATCTGCTCGATGGTCACGGCCTGACGGTGCAGCTTCTTGGTCTGTTCGAAGCGGATGAACGGGCTCACGCGGCTCGACGGCTTGACCTCGGCCAGCTGGATCTTGTCGATCTGCTTGGCGCGGGAAGTGGCCTGTTTGGCTTTCGAGGCGTTGGCCGAGAAGCGACTGACGAACGTTTGCAGTTCGGCGATCTGGGCTTTCTTCTTGGCGTTGTCCGACAGCAATTGTTCGCGCGATTGAGTCGCGGCAGTCATGTACTCGTCGTAGTTGCCCGGGAACAGGCGCAGCTCACCGTAGTCCAGGTCAGCCATGTGGGTGCAGACGCTGTTGAGGAAGTGACGGTCGTGGGAAATGATGATCATGGTGCTGTTACGCGCCGTGAGAATGGTTTCCAGCCAGCGAATGGTGTTGATGTCCAAGTGGTTGGTCGGTTCGTCGAGCAACAGCACTTCCGGGTTGGAGAACAGGGCCTGGGCGAGCAATACCCGCAGCTTCCAGCCTGGAGCGACTTCGGTCATCGGGCCGAAATGCTGTTCCAGGGGAATCCCCAGGCCCAGCAGCAGCTCACCGGCGCGGGATTCGGCGGTGTAACCGTCCATTTCAGCGAATTCGGTTTCCAGCTCGGCCACGGCCATGCCGTCTTCTTCGCTCATTTCCGGCAGCGAGTAGATGCGATCGCGCTCGGCCTTGACCTTCCACAACTCTTCATGACCCATGATCACGGTGTCGATCACGGTGAATTCTTCGTAGGCGAACTGGTCCTGGCGCAATTTACCCAGGCGTACGTTCGGCTCCAGCATGACCTGGCCGCCGGATGGCTCGAGGTCACCGCCGAGAATCTTCATGAAGGTCGACTTGCCGCAACCGTTGGCGCCGATCAAGCCATAACGATTGCCGCCGTTGAATTTGACCGAAACGTTTTCGAACAACGGCTTGGCGCCGAACTGCATGGTGATGTTAGCTGTGGAGATCAATTACTTTACCTATCAAAGGGTTGCGAGCCGCACATTTGGCGCTTGGGCCATTCCTGGGGCATTCAAGAGCTTTTCCATCTCGCCCCAGTCGCCACTAGAGTTCAGCCAGCGGGCATAGGTCGAGAGCAGCATCTGGACGCTGTGTCCAAGCTGTTGGGCAATAAAGGCGGGATTCATGCCAGACATTATGCATATTGTCGCATAAGTATGACGGCAGTTGTACGGCGGCCGATAACGAACCTTGAGCCTTTCGAGTGCTGGTCCCCACTGTTTGTGCAGATCAGAGGTCTGTTTGATGTGCTGGCTGATTTTGGAAGGAGGGAAGACGTAGGGGAAATCCTTGATTGATCCGCTGCCGGCCTTCCGGCGCTCTGCGTACTTCTCTGCGAACTCCAGGGCATGCAGCGCTCGATCGTTGAGCAAGACGTACCGGTTTTTCTTGGTCTTGGTGCGTTCCTTGATCACGCCTTGGGCAATGGCTCGACAGACGTGCACTTGGCGCTTCACTTTGTCCACGGCATCCCAGCGCAGCGCAATAATCTCCTGCGGTCGCATGCCGGTAAAAAAAGCGAATTCAAAAAAGGCGGCGTAAATGGTGCTCGGCCAATGTGTTGTGCTGTAAAGCTCTGCGATGATCTTGTTTGCCTCATCCAAAGTGAGCGGGTCGGGCTCTCCCTTATTACGCTTCGGCGCGTCCAATAGCTCTGCCGGGTTCTTCCCGATGAGCTCCTCGCGTACCGCATCATCCAGGATAGTGCTCAGTCGCACGATGGCGTTGCGCTTTACACCAGGTGACGACCATTCGATCTCTCCTACAATATTGCGCAACGTCATGGTGCTGATCGCGCTCAGTCGAGTGAGTGCAAGGTGCGGCATCCAGTAGAGGTTCAGCACGCTCTTGTAGTTGAGATATGTGCCTTCCTCGATTTCCCTCCCGCGCAACCACGCCTGCGCATACTCCCCAAACAAAACCTCTTTGCCCCCGGTCAGTACAGACCCAGGGAACAATTCCGCATATTTCGCCTCGTCGAGAAGTCCATGTTTGATCAGGCTGACTACTTGATCTCTAAGACTGGTGGCAGCTTTGATCCCCGATTTCGTGGTGGGAAGCGTGAGGGTTTCTGATCGACGCTTACCGTCCCAACTAAAACGGATGCGGATAGCGTCGCCCCTGATTTCCAGCCCGGCGGGCAAACCCATAGGCTTTCGAGCCATTCGTCGTATCTCCTGATGCTGTACATTATTTGGTGACCGAACTTATTCCAGACCCCCTCCGGGATCTGCTTTCGACTTCGGCGGCTTTGCAGGGCTTTTACGGTGGTGCCAAGGCGAGTGGCCATTTGTTTTTCAGTCACCTTGTCCGGGTCTTGAGGCTGCAAGGCTTCATAAATCATGAGTGCTCCATGCCGCGCGTGGCGGCAGAAGGTGGTTATTGTGCTGGCCATCCCAATGGCAGGCCGTTATCGCGCAGGAGGTGGGGCGGTAGATCTTCTTGCATGCACATCGGGACGCTGGTCTGGGTGCGGCATGCGTGACAGCCAGAAGGCCCACCCCAGCAAGTCGGATGGATGCGTGGGAAGCCGCTTTGACATCTCAATTGGCGCTCGTCGTATTGCGAACATGCGATTCGTTCAGACATACGAATTCCTTGCCCGCCGCTCACCGGCAGACTTGTAGATGGATTGTGAAATCGGATGAAGGGTGAAAGGTAGGCTGAGCAGGCGAGCTAAGGTCTATTGGTTCGCCTCGCCAGTTGCGTACACGCTTTCTCCCCTGAAGTGGCTGGCGGGGCGAACCCTCATCGCCATTACTTCGCCCATGACAAGCTGATCAAGTGAGCTATTGTTTAAGCTTACGTCTCATCAGTTGCCGAATTCCTGTCCGGTTCATTCGGTGGCTGATGGGGCGGTTTTATTCACTGCTGCCCCTTGTAGCAGTACACGTAGGCGAACCAGGTGGGGGGCGATCATGGCGTCACCTTGATGTCGACATCGTCATGAATCCACTCGATATCGAGTAGGTCATCGTCATCGATCTGCGCCCCGCGCAAATCATCGCTGTCCACCAGTTCCGCGACCTCGTCGTCATCCATGTCTTCAATTACCTTTCGAAAATTCACGACCGCTTTTCCGGTCAGTACGACTGTTCTTTTCATTGGGCAATACCTGTCCTTGCCGCTATAGCGGCTGACTTGTAGTGAGTTTAAAAAAAGCTTTCGGTAAGGTTCGAGCGGAAAGGAGCAATATTTTATGTAACGCGGAGTTCTTTTATAAATTCTTTATGTATCGAGTCGGCCATATAGATCAATGAAGGTATTGCGCTTTCATGCATTTGTCTGAGCTGGGGTAGGAGTTTAAAAGCAGCATTATATTCTTCGTTTTCTTCGGTGCTAATGTAGGCTTGGTCCGCAATTCTTCTGTCGCATTCATTGCATAGTGAATTTGCCCGGTTGATTTCGTTTTTAAGGGTCTGCAATTTTTCACATTCAAGATAAAATAAGGCTAACCTTTTTGATAGGCGTTTCGTTACATATAAGCCGGAAGTCTTTACGGGGTGGGAGAGCTTTTTCAGTTCTTCGTGGTTAGAATTTGTGCCGTTTTTTCTAATGTGGTCATATGCGTCATTGAATGCGTCGTACAGGTTAAGTTGATATTCGTGAATCGCGATTAAGTTTGCCTTCTTGGCTGATAATGCCGATCTCCAAGCAAACCACGCGGAAAGGCAAGACACGCAGAACGCGAAAATTGCGATGACATTTGCCCATCCATCAGGGGCGAGCGCTGTAAGTAGTTTTTGCCAAAGGGTTGGGTCTTCTATAGGATTCAAAGACTTATACTCTGAACAAATCGTCATCCGTTGATGTTAGCTCAACCAGGGTACATCGCCAGCGCTGCGTATATGACCGCTGGGTGGCAGCGGGTAGTCAAGTAGTTGCGTCAGTAATTCAGTGGGCCGAGGGCGTCATAAAAATGGGTAGCGCTTCGGCCTGCTCGCGCACAGCCTTCATGCCCGCTTCGTCATAGCCCCAGATGTTGCTGTCATTGAACCGCTCAGGCCCTAGATAGCCGGGGTTCAGCGGATTGCCGGTGCAAATGTAATCCCGGAAGGCTTCGATCAGGCTGCGCAGCGTTCCGCCGTGGCTGAAGCCTCGCCACCGGCCACCCCATACCGTTTCATGCGTGAAGATGCGCTTCCCCGTGTAATCGTCGATGAACCAGACCTTGCCGCGTGCGTCGACTTCCATGCTGGCGTAGCGATTAACTGTCTCGCTGTAGAAAAACCGGCGGCCATGGCCTGCGATGATCCGGATCGCCTGATTGACCTGATCGCAGCGTTTACGCTTCATCCACATGCTGTTTTCCGAATAGCGGGAGCCGCGGTACTCCGGTTTCGGCTCGTAATCGGTGGGGCGGATCACGCAGGCCAGTAATTTCGCCCAGGTGTCGGCATTGTTTGGCAGACAAATCCCAAACTCCTTGGTGTCGTACTCAACTTCACAGGAGAGCCGTTCCACCAGATCCGCACGCACTGCAACGTTCGAGCAGCCGCTGTTGTAGTAGCCCAGATGCTCCAGCACCCGCGCTTCTTCATAAACGCCGGCGCTGGAAAGCTTCCAGCAGTAGCCACTGTCGTCTGCTCGCCAGAGCGTGATTGCCTTATGGCGGCGATGGGTGTGCTTCAGGCTCAGCACGATGAACATGCTCGCCGGTTTGTTTTCTGTGGGCATGGGGCGTCCTATGCCGGGGCATGCCCGGGCGGTTGAATTAAGAGCTGCGTTGATACAGGCTGGCCGCAATCCACTATCCGAAGGAAAAGCAAATGCTCAGCACGGAAGAGTTCATCGAGAAGGCATTCAGGATCGCCAGAGAACTAATGGAAGATCCTGATTGGGCGAGACACATTGATGGCGTAGACGATCGCTTTATCCGTTTCAAGAACGGTAAAAATGTTGGGCCTAGCAAGCTGAAAGAGATGCATCCAGGACTACTTGAGGCTGGGATATCGGAAGAGGCCGCTGGCTCGATCATCAAGAAAGCCACCAAGGGCCAAAATTGCGCGACAAAGCCTATGCGCGAGATTGCTCGCCGGATGCGTGCTGAGTAGCTAGGCGCAATGTGTGACGACAGGTCAGGCGGCGAGCCGCTGGTATAGCTCGATAATCTCGGCAGCGTTGGCGGCGACCAGTGCCTCGGCTTCGTCCGGACAGACGCTGTTGCCGATCAACCGCACCTGGTCGGTCTTGTTGATGTCGCGCCATTCTTCAGCGCCGGTCACCGGGTCGACGAACAATCCCCGATCGATGATGTAGTCCTTGTCGAAGCCCTGGGCCGCCTTCAGCTCTGGCGGTTGCAGCATGCGCAAAGTGATATCCACCAGCACGTAGCCGCCGACCATGACCATCTCGGCCGGGTCTTTGAAGTGCTCCGGCAGATGCTCATGCATGAACGCGGCGCAGCGGCGGGCGCCTTCCATTTGCTCAGGGGTCAGCGTATTAGGCACTTGCACGACCTCCACCAGTGCAACCCGGTCCTTGGTGGGCAGCGTGTGCATCGGCTCTGTAAGCGAGATCCCGTCTTTCTCGTTGCCGTAGTACTTCACCAGGTAGGCGTTGATCAGGCGCTGATTGGCGCCGGATTGACAGATGGTCGACAGCGGCGAGTCGGCGGCGCGGCCGTCTCCGTCGTAGAACCCGCCGTTTGCCTGCTCGAAGAATGCTGCGGATACCGCGTGATGCCCGGTGCTGGTGGCGACGACGCCGAGCGGTCCGGCAACATCGGCGCCGACGGAGCCTTTCCGCAATGTCACCATGTTGGCTGCGACGAGTGCTTGCTCACCTCGGTTGGCGCCAGTGACGGTGCGGGCCGGCTCATCAAGCGAGTACCCGCTCCGGTCGCCGTGGTGGGTCAGATGGGTAAGGTGACAGGCAGCCATCGCGAAGTGCCCACCCTTCACCTGTGCGACCTGCGTGCGCAGCGGCTCAACCGCGCTGAAGTTGCGCTGCGAGGACCCGTTTGCGCACTCGGTGAGGAACGGTGCTGCCACCGGCTGCACCAAAGCGTGGTGTGTGCCGCCGGCGCTGATGGTCGATAACGCCTCGTCGATGCCGTGGGTGCTGGTATGCGCTTCAGATGTGCCGCGCATTGGAACAATGAATGGTTTCGCGCTGGTCAGTACGTGTCGCCAACAGCCCTTGGCCACGCGGCGCATGGTGTTCACGGCCATCGGCTTATCACGGAAGATCGTGCGGCCGAGATTGCTCCAGTCGATACACTCGGCCGCGGTACGCCAAGGTTGCTGCTTTGCCGTAGGCACTTTGTGGCGTGTTGGTGCTGGCCAGACAATTGGCTTTCCGTCACTGCGTGCCACCAGGTACAGACGTTTGCGAATGGTTGGGGCATTGGCGTTGGCGGCAATGCGCTCGCGCCATTCGACGTTGTACCCGAGGCCGCGCACCAGCACTTCCTTAGGCACAAAATCGCCAATTGCTTGCAGAATCTCCGGCATGTCCGGGTGATCGGCGGCGAGGCCGGCGCTGAGTGCAGCAATGAATGCCTTGAAGGTCCTGCCGCGCTCGGCCTTGATCGGTTGGCCGTCTTCGTCGATCGGACCCCAATCGCAGAACTCTTCGACATTCTCCAGGAACATGAGGCGCGGCCGAGTTGCATGAGCCCAGCGCACGACTACCCAGGCCAATCCGCGTACACCGCGATCGCGTGGTGCACCACCCTTGGCCTTGCTGTGATGGCGGCAGTCAGGTGATGCCCAGAGGATGCCAACCGGCTGTCCACCGGTAGCAAGAACCGGATCAACTTCGAACACGTCAGCGACGTAGTGCGCTGTATGCGGGTGGTTGGCCCGGTGCACGGCAAGGGCGATCGGGTTGTGGTTGACCGCCACATCTGGCTCCCGGTAGGCCCGGGCAATGCCGGTGCTGGCGCCACCGCCACCGGCGAACAGGTCCACCACCAGTTCTTTTTGGAAGGGCAGGCCCATGCTTTGCTGGCCATGGATTAACGGGGGTGATTTCTGGTGTGCAGACATAGAGGATCCTTCCGGGTCATGCCCGGGCGGTGGAGTTATTCGTAGAGGCGGGGTATTGGTTAAGATGAGATACGGAATAGGGCCGAGGAGGGCTCAATGATTGACAAGCATAAAAAAATAATTGGAATTCCAGAGGGCCATAAGCTAGTCCGCAATGACTTTGAATGGTTGGGACCGGATAGCGAGCAAGATACCGAAGTGCACTATTACGAAGAGCTCAATGCTTTAGGCGAACCAGTCAGGAAGTACGAGGTTTCTGTGGTTACATCAATGCGTCCTCCATACGGAACCAGAACACACATCTCTATAGCTGGCTGACCAAATGGTGTCGGACGACTTCCCGCGCCTTCTGGTTGGTGTTCGGAGGAGTAGGTGAGAGCGGGTCACAGCGATACTTCGCCAGTATCGATCTTGCGAAGTTCGGTCACCTCGATTTTCTGGGTGCCGTCGGTAATAACCCAGCAGGGCAACTCAAGGTTACGGAAGGTGCCGTGATAGCTACGGTACGCGCCGAGGGCCGCCTTGCGGAAGCAGTCCGCCGCAACCTTGCCAATCGGCATTGGTTGCCCCCCCCCCTAGAAGTTTCAAATCAAACAAAACAGCCTTTTCAATTCGCTTGGCGGCTGCTCGAATGGTGTTTGGCGAGAGCCTGAACTCCTCCGCGACCTCGGAAACGTGCTTGTAGATAAGCGCATCGTGGATCTGCTGATCACGGGCGCCGTTACGCAGGCCCGCATAGATGATTGCTTGCATGGGTTATCTCCAGGCAGACGCCGGCCTCGCCGGCTGGCGTGATTCAATAAAGTGCGAATTCGGGCTACGCTTAAAACGTCAGTTTGAGGCGTGTTTTATGATTGATAGCGAAAACAAGGAGTTGGGAATGTCGGATTGCGCATATTGCGGTTTAACGATGGACTTCGTTCCCGATAATGACAGGCAACGGTTCGAGATACAGTGTGAGCACTGTCACAAGATCAACATCGTGAGTTGGAAAATTTGGCAGACAGGCGTTTGGTATACAGGGGTTAAGCAAGACTAAAGCGCAGCAAGTGAGTCAGTCGCCGCTCTTGGTGGCTGGCGTGATTCGTTGAAGTGAGGTATTGGTTGATGGTTAGGTATAACGCCGAATAAAGGAGGTCGCGATGAGCTACAAAACCAGAGTCGCCTTTACGGTCAAGGAGACCGTCGACGGGCTACCCTTTCTGATTATGGAGTTTCAAGACGACATTCCAGGGCTTCCGGTTGATCCGCCCTTTTTCGATCTGAGAGAAGGCGCGACCATGGAGGAGGCAGAATTGGTTGCTGAATTTTTGAACGCTAGAATCGCCTCCTATCGCCCGTTCCCTATGATTCCAAAGGATGTCTGAGTGATAGATTTCGCTCAGCGCAATAGGTGAGGTCGAGCTGCACCGCCTGATGCGCGCTTTCGCCGTGCGGCAGGCACGCCAGCTCCTGCCGCGCCGCCTCAATCTCTCCAGTGTGGCGTCCGCGCTCGCTATCGATGCTCACCGCAGAACCGTCTGGGCGGCGAATCTTCCGTAATCCGCGCTGCCCATGCTCAACGGTGTAACCAAGGCGCCGCCATAGCCCGTTTGGGCTTTCGAATTGTGGGGTCAAGGTTATCTCCAGGCAGGCGCTGCCCTCCGTGATCGGTGGTGGCAATTTGATTTTTTTTGGTGTCTGATGCTTCAATTAACATTTGATGCATTGATGGGATTGGTTAGAAATGGATAAAATTCTACTGACAGCGTTCTTGACAGCGCTTGCGGGCTTTGTTACTGCGGCCTTGAGTATCGTAAAACTAGTAAATGAAAAAGAAAGCAAAACAACGGAGTTTCGCCAGTCTTGGACAGACTCTGCGCGTAAAGCACTGGCAGATTTAATCGCTAAAATCAACTCTCAAGCAAGCGTTACAACTGATACTTGTCGTCGATTTAAAAGTTTTGAAAAACTTGGAACCTCCAAACCTGAGTCTGACGAAGCAAAAGCGTTCAAAGCCGATAATGAAAGCTTTATGCGTGGGGCTTGGAAGGAAAGTCTGGATGCATCTAGGATACTGACGCAGGATATATATCACTCTTATGCAACGGTAAAGCTGCACTTCAAGCCTTTTGACAAAGACTTTGCAATCGTAGAAAACAAGGTTGAACATTGCATTCTTAAACTGAAAGAGATGCGGGCAGAGAAGGATATCGAAAAGGTTTTGGTGATGCGTGAGCAGGTACATGCTGCGGCTGATGAAATATCAGGCGCTGCCAGACATCTACTCAAGAATGAGTGGGAAACGGTAAAGCTTGGAGAGCCTGCTTATAGAAAGACTCAAAAATGGTCGGTTTGGGTATGTGTGGTGATGCTATTCATTTTGTTAGTAATTGGTATTCATGCCGTTGTTTCTTACTCGCAAAGTGAAAAATTCACCGCTCCACACAAAATAAATGAGGTAGTAGAAACTCAGCGCAAACCTGAATCTGCCCCTGTTGCTCCTTGATCAATTTACCGGCTCTGTCTCGTCACCTGGATCGCGCGCCAGCTCGGCCATGCTCTGCTCATGAAATGCTTGCGACGCCTTTTCTGAAATCTCATAAGGTGTCGTGACATTTCGAAGCATCCAGGCCGCTGTCTTATGGTCCGCAGCGATCAGCGTTCTCAGCAGCCGCTGGTGTATGTCCTGCTGATTGTTGATGCCTTGCTCCTGCATCACTCGCTTGACGTCAGGCTTGAACACACCAGCGACTTCAACCGTAAACTTCTCGACGCCCAATGCGGCGTCCCTGGCTGCCGCTTTCTCGCGCTTCTTGCGCTGCTTTATGGCTTCCGCCGTCGGCTCCTGCTGCTGTACCTCGGCCATGACTTACCTCTTCTATCCCACTGGCCGGCAATGCCAGCCAGGTTTGTCGTTTGCGTTGTTGAACTCGAAATCGTCTCACGCTGCTACCTTCGCCTGATGCCAAGCACCGACTGAGGCGAATAGCGCGGACAGTTGTGCTTCGGTGATAGGCACGACACCGGGGACGGCAAGCCAGCCCATGCCGACAAGATGGTTCGGATTGCAGTCGTCTTTCACCTCGTTGTAGAAGTGCTCAATGACATCCGAGAGCCTTTCGACGAAATGGACACCCGCCGGCCTGATGTCGATTGCCTTGATGTATTGGGCGCCGTCGTGGCGAACACAGATCCCCGCGATGTAGATCGTCCAGCGGTGCGGGATATCGCAAAGAGCGTCGGCAACCTGCTTCGACAGTATCTGTTTTCCGTTTTTCCAGTGGATCATGATCTGGAGGCCGCTCGGGTCGATATTGATGACTGAGGCATGATTGGTGCCGAGTAGGGCTCGCATGCTGCGCTCAATCTGGAGTTTTCGATTGCACGGCTTACGTTTGCTCATAGTGAATCCGCCATTTTGCGCAGTGTCTGACGCTCGGCCAGGTTCAGCCTCCGGGGTTTGCGCTTCAGCACCGTTTCAGGATCAATTTTTGTGGAGCGGGGCGGTGGCAGCGGATTGCGCGGCGGGCTTTTCAGTTGAGCGATTTGCCCGCCAGCTGCCAGGTACTGGGCGACACGGTCTGATATCGACTCGGCGTTCTGCCGTTGTTGCTCGACCAGACTGAGGTGGTTGCTGATCATGCAGCCTTACTCCGCAGCTTCGCCTCATACCCGTCCACCAGAAGCTTGAACTGCCAGAGGTCTTCTTCGAGCTTTTCGATGTAGTCGTCATCGCGCTTGAACTCTTTCCACCAGAGCTGGCGACCAACCACCCTCAGGTCCGGGCAGTACATCCCGATGTGCCACCATTTGCGCCCGGTGATCCACATACAGCCTTGGACTTGGTCCATGATTTCGCTGGCATCGTTGTCGATGTGGAACGAGCGGAGCTTTTCCGGCGCGAGGAAGCACTTGTATTCTGCGCCGCCATCTTCGCCGATGAAGCCGTCGGCACTGGCTCCGAACACACCATCATCGGTCTTGACCAGCCCCACCTGAGTAACCATCAGGCCAGTCTGGATTTCGTGCTCCATCCTCGCCTCAGGTTCCAGTTCGTGCCCCCGGCGCATTTGCCAGGTTTCAAAGCCGTTATCCAGCGGCTTGCCACCGATCCGCTCAACGGCAAGGCGGAATGCGTAATCCAAAGCCTTGGCAGTAGGCTCGCCCTTGTTTGGGCCTGACTTCAGGCGAGCTCGGGCGTCGCCGAACATGCTGGCGGTGATAACGCCGGCCCGCTCCTGGTGCCAAGCCTCTGAGCCCTGGGCGCAATTTACGATAATCATGCTGACACCTCCTCAAATTCGACTTCTTCGTCTGTGCCTGCATCGCCAACTGTTTCGGCGTCAGCCACTGGCTCAGGTTTCGTTTCGGCGGACTTCAGTGCTACACCGCGAGCTCCAACAGCCACCTTGAATGCCTCGTAAGAGGTCATGTCTTTGACTTCGTTGATGGCCGATACGCCTGCCTTCCAAACCTCTGTCAGGGCTTCCGGTGTGGCTGCTGCATTTGCCTGGGCAATCCAATGCTCAGCCAGCGCTGGGTCGTGCGGTGCCGGGGTGGGCTTTTGGTTTCCCGACTGCGTCGACTCCTGCGGCCGCAACTCTTCCGGCAGGTCTTCAATGTCTTGCGTGAAAATGTCCGAGGCTGCGGTGACGTTGAGCGTCATGGCTATCATGGCGCGCTTGCATGCCATCTTGAGGATGGTGTTCGCCAGGTCTGCCGGCTCGGTGCGGATCTGGTCGGCGGTGTTGCCGTTCTTGTAGTACTTTTTCCGGCGCAGGTTTTCCGGGGTGGCGTCGAGCTCTGCCTTGCAGATCACGCCTCGCCATTTGTATTTCTCTTCGCTGGATGAGCACTCGCCAACGCCTTCGCCGAGGGCTACGCCGGAGATCTGATGGCGACCCACGCATGTGACCCGGTAGCGAGCCACGCCTTGCACAGACAGGTCTTCGATCTTGTATTCCTGGGCAACCCTGAAGGTCACGCAAAGCACTTCGGCGCCAGGCTTGTAGAGGGTTGGCTTTTGAGTGCCGGGGATGGTGCCGTAGTGGGTTTCGCGCTTCATGATGCCTTGCATCACTTCTTGCACCAGGTTCACTCGCTGGCGAATCTCGACCGCCGAGAAGCGGTGTGTTTCCGCCGCGGTGAGGCCCGAGGCCTCCCGTGCTGGCATCTGTATGATCTCGTTCATGGCGGCCTCAGTATTGAATGGTGATGGCAGGGATCTTGCGCTGAGCGATGAGGACGACAGCCTGCTTGGCGCATTCCTCTGTCATCCCGCCAGCGACGAAGGCGTCCAACGCAGCACGGTTGATCTTCATCTTGTGAGCCTTGTCGACCTCGCGGGCTGCTGCTTGGCGCAGAATCTCGTCAGCTGCTGCGTTCTGGCGGGCGACCTCAGCGAGACGGGCTCGCTCTGCGGCTTCAGCCTGGCGCGCTTCCGAGTTAATGCGCTCTTGTTCGGCGCGCTGCTCGGCGGCGATTCGATCCGCTTCGGCTTGGGCGATGGCTTGCTGGTGGCGCAGCTCGTCATCAGCTTTCTGTTGAGCTGCGCGCTGTTCTGATTCGATCTTTTCCCGCGCAGCCTGGGCAGCGGCTCTTTCCGCCTGCTCGGCGGCAAATTTCAGCTCCAGTTCCCGGCGATCTGCGGCAGCCTTTGCCTCAGCTTCACGCTTGGCTGCTGCATCACGCTCCGCCTGGGCGCGCTGCTCGGCTTCGCGTCGAGCTCGCTCTTCTGCCTCTCGGGCGATCTGAGCTTCCCGATCACGCTGGGCCTGTGCTTCAGCCTCAGCGCGCAGCCGGACAAGTTCGGCTTGCTCGGCTTCGTACTTGGTACGCTTTTCAAGTGCAGTCCGCAGCATGGCCAATGTGTCAGCTTTCAATCGAAGCGCCTCAGCTTCGTGCTCGCCCAGCCAATCGCCGTCGATCACGATGCCCTCAAAGGCTCCGATGCTGATTTTCAGGTATTCGGAATCGGCGGTGCTGATGATTTGCGGGTCAAGACGAAGCTCGCCAACCCAGGCTTCTATCTCTCGTTTCTTGTTAGCCTCAGCCGCTTCCCATTCAGTCAGCGGCCTCCTGACTTCCTCTTGCCATGCTCCAAGCAACTCGCGAACACGCTTGCGCTCGGCGTCGATCTTCTTCGGCACATCCTTCAGTTCGGCGACGAGTTCTTTGCCCATAGCGTCGAGCTTTGTTTTCGATGTGGCGAGGTCGTATGCAATCGATCGGTACGCGGCCTGGCCCTTCTTGGTTTTCACGTCGGGCGCCGAGGCGTTGAACTTGTCGATTTCTTCCCGAACGCTTTGCAGGTACGGGTCGAGACCGTTAGGTGCGCTGAATACTGCCAGGGCTACTTCTTTGGCTGGCAGAATGGCCAGTTGCTGTTCTGCGGACATAAGGAATCCTTGCCGCGATGCACGCAGCGTTTGAAAGTGTGGGGTTACTGAGTGATCTGGCCGGAGTAAGCGCTTGCCAGCATCCAGGCAGCGAAAAACAGAAGGGTGATGGCAGAGCCGCGCCAGAACCAAAAGCGCTTGGCGCGTTGGTAGGCGGTCATGGCGAGCACGCCGGTAAGCTGCTGTAGCAGTAGAACCGGCGATCCGAGCCGTCGTCGTAATTCACCTCGCCTTGGGCGCCGCAGCTGCATGCGGCGATCTCTGGCTCGCGATCTTCCGGCTGTTCTTCGCGCTGACAATTCTTGCCGCCGCAATGCGGGCATTCGGTGTGGGTCAAGTTGCCATACGGCCCCATCCACCGGATTCCGAACTGGCCGCAATTACCGCAAATCATGGTCATGACCTTGCCCTCACGGCGATTCGCCCAGCCTTAACAGCTTCAACAAGCTTTGGCGGCAGCGCGGACACCGGCAATTCGCGGGGAAGGCCTGCGCCGATGACCGCTAGGCTGCGTTCGATCTCGTCGAGCTGCTCGTCGATCAGGGTTTTGATTGGTGGTGTGGTCATGCTGCTACCTCTTGCTTGATCGATGCGTTGTAGTCGGCGTAGATCTGATCAATGCGCGCCCGGTAACAGCGATGCTCCTCCTCACTGATTGCGTGGAGCAGGAAGGCGAGGGTGATGGCTGAAGTCGCTGCAGCGCTGGCGTTCGGCTTGCCGAGGTCGCGGATCATGTCGTTGATTTCACCCTCGATCCATTTGACGGCTGTCTGATGGTCTTGCTGTTGCTGGCTCATGCTGCCCACCTCCGCCGGCGTTGGTTCGCGTCGATCTCAATCCACAGGGCGGTTTCGATCTGCGGTCCGTACTGCTTGGCCAGTAGAGGCAGCAGGTGCCGTTCGACATCCATTCGGGCGCCGTCTTCGTCGTAGCAGATGCCTGATACCAACTTGAACTCCAGTTCCCGGGAGCCCTGCGCATCCCAGTCGCTGTCCCAGCTGCTCGGGCAGGGTGGCGTGTTCTCGCAGTAGGTTACCTCCACCTGGAGGACAAAGCCTTCAACAATCACTTCGTAATTCATGGTCGCCTCCAGAGTGGCGGGGTTAGGCGGTGTGCAAGAAGGCGCGGGAGGCGAGCATCGCGTCCGCCATCTTGTAAGCGGCTTTGGCCGTGTGATGCTCGGCATCGTCAAGGCCGAAAAGGCACGGCGCAGCGGCGGTAGAGATCAGTGCCTGCATTGCTTTTGCTGCGAAGTAATCACGGACGGTGACGCCATACTCGCGCCCGGACCGATGATCTGGCGCGGAAGGAAATGCTGCAGCCTGACCCGCTGTCATCGCATCGTCGTAAGCGAGTTGAGCGCCTTCGATCTGGCGGTCCATTTGGCTTGCCATGTAATCCATTGCGAATGCCTCAGTGAAAACCGCATTGGCCAGATGCCAGGCACGGGTGACCAAACCCAGCCGTGAGACTGGCCTGGCGTCTGCCGATGCGGTTTTGATTTGGGGGAGGGATGCAGGCGCCCGGAGCTGCCCGGGATGCGTCGAGTCTGGCCAGCTATGCCCTCGGACTCGCCTGCGGTACATCGTCGTCATTTCGGTTGGGCCTACCGGAACTCCGGTTGATGCGCGGTCACATCGTCGGCCCTGCTGTCCGCTGCCTGTATGAGTGTTGGGCGCAGACTTCAGGCTTGCTGCGCCACGCGGGTGGAGCGGTTACTGGTACATGGGTGCAAATCCTCCGTGTTGAGTTGAACTACCGAGAAATCCTCGGCAGTTGGTTTTGCAGATGGCCGGAGCTGATTCCGGCATGACTATCAGGAACCTAGTTGACACCGGAGTTTCACCGGGGCGAAGGCTTCAGTTCCTGTTTATTGGCCTTGGCGCTGGACACTTGGGCGCTTACTCAACAATGTTTCATCCAACCATTCCCGCCTACCATCAGGTCTTACACTTGCGCATCAGCCTGCGCATTCACCTGCTTGCCGGTGACGTCTCCGGCGCGGGCTTTAACCGCCGTCTTGCTGTCCGTGCGCATTAGCCTTGCGCGAGAGGTGATGCAGGTGTCCAGCGTCTGCTGGGTTGGCTTCCGCATCGGGGTGTGATCTGTGACTACTGCTGGCTTCTGTTTGCGGCTACCGGCGCCGCACCGACTATTTGTGCACTCAGCCACAGCGTTTTCATTCAGATCACACCCCGATGCGCTGTCATAGAGAGGATCGGGCAGTTAACGACAGGCTGTCGTTGCGCTGGTTGTTCAGAATGGTTCTGGGGCCGTATGATCTGAACTAGCGCCCTAATTTGGCGTTGAGACTCACACCCTTTGAAGGACATGAGCATGGAAAAGCACTTCGGTAATTCAGGCCTATTCAAGGCTGCTTCGTATAACAGCGACAAGCTCTTGGGCAGCGGCACCGCTAGCTGGGAGCTGAAAAATATTGCGCTTAATACGAAGGAGTTTTTGATATGTCCAAAGAACTACTCGGAGTTTCTGCTCTAGGGTTGATGGTGATTGGCGAGTTTTGTGCAATCTACAGTGAGGTGGCGACCGCTAAGCTTGCCCAAACAGAAAGTGGTTCATGGGAAGGGTTCGTACTTCCTGTTGCGCTCATGTGTTTTGCGGGATTTTGTCTGTTGGGCGCTTATTGGTTAGGGTACGTTGCTGTCGGTGATATCTGGATCGTCACCGTGGTTTCAGTGACTTCTTTGTTGCTTCTTGAACCCTTGGTGGTCTGGGCTCTGTTTCATGAGACACCAGGACGAGGCGCACTAATCGGATTCGTGCTAGGTGCCCTAGGAATGCTTTCCACTGTATTGCTTTAATGTTGCCCGCTGGCCCAGCAACCAAACGCTGGGTCAGCTCCTCGCCGGTTGGTGTGGCACTTTTTTCAGACCGGGAATTTGAATCCGGCGTCTTGGAGTGTCTTCAATCGCTCACAGAGGGCAACGTACTCCCTGAGTTCGGAGAGGCTTTTTGCATCAAGATTTGATTTCAGCTGCTTGATAGCCTGGGTGATCTCCGCGGTCTCGCGAGTAACGGCCTGCCTGAAAACTCGAAGTTCTTCGATATTCTCTTTCTTGATTTCTTCGAAAATTGCCTTGGAGCCGATGACGTTGCTGTAAGACGCTGCAAGGCTCTCAACTGTTTGGTCGACCTGCTCCTTAAGCTGGATGCTTTTCTTCAGCATCTCTTCGAAGTTCGATATCTCGGCCGAGAGGAAGTCTTCTCGCGTGATGTCTTTCATTCCAATCTCCGGTTGTTTTCCCAATGCACCCGTCACCAGGTGCATCAGTGAAAATTTCCGCTCGTACTCATCGCGCTCAGCGACTGGCCTCTCGCGCGGTAACTCTTCTGGCTTTTCGGTACAGGGTTACTCGCCACCCTGGAAGGCATTGGTGTCACTGCGTCGCACTGTGCCGGTGAAGCACCTCATCTTGGCTCCGGCAGGGAGTCCTAACAGCGCAGATCGATTGCCACTGAATCCAGAAACTTCGGCAGGTCGATCTGGCCCGGTAACCAGATCCGGGCGTGGTTCAGTTCCAGAGCTGAAATGGACAGGTGCTACTATTCGGTCTCCAAGGGAGGAATTTCGATGGATTTCGATTTGCTTACGTATGAGCTGAAAAAGGCGTTTGCTCAGCTGGACGTGGCTGAAAAACAGGAGGCCGCTAAGGCGGAAAAACTTCAGCGCAAAGCCGAGCGTGCAGCCCGTCGGAAGGCTGCAAAAAAGAAACCAGCAGCCCCTAAGGCAGCTCAGCAGCTGCCAGCAAAAGCAGCGTGTAAAGATTGCGGCAAGCTGACAAATCCTGACCCTGAGCTTTACTTCATTCCCGTGCAGTGTGGCCACTGCATGGAACTCTCAAAGTTCATCGATTTGGGAATACACCCAAGAAGGCCCGTCGAATTTTCGTCGGTTCGAATCATGCAAGGTGGCGCTCCAGGTTTGGGAAAGCGCAAATGAGCAAAAGATCGGAATCTCACGCTCAGCTGATTGATCGTCTTAGGCGTGTGCTTCAAAAGATGCAGCGGAGCCTGGCTGAAATGCCTCCCGGCAAGGGGGCAGGCTTAGTTCTTGAAATACATGCTATGGAGCAGCGCATCAAACGCGAGGAACTGCATTCAATATCTGGTTTTCGTACACCTAGAAGGCCGGTCCAAGGCGGAGCTCCGGGATCTAACCGTCGAAAGTGATGCTTTCCGCAAAGCCCTTTCCAAGACTTTCTGGAGAGCATCCGGTCCACACTTGGCGGACCGGCAGTCTCTACTCCTTGCATAGGTCAACGGTCGCTTTCCCGTCCGTGACTTTCCAGGCGCCCGTTAGGGCCAAGCCGCTGTACTGATCACCACGTAGCTTCCCCAGCTACGCCCTCCGAATGAGGTCTCCTATGCCCAGCGCCGACATGAGGTCGAATCGCTGCGTACCGTTGCGCGGTACGTCCGCTGGCTATGCATCGGCCAGCTCGGCGTCCATCAGGTTGTTAAAGAGCGTTCCGGTTGCCCGAGGCCTCTCGGCCCTTCGCAGTGGCTGTGTATCGCTGCGATGGGTGAACATTACCTGTGGGTAACATTATTCGTCAATACCTATAGGTAATGTTTTGGCCGATAAAAAACCCGCTCAGGAGCGGGTTTTTTTAAAATCTACTATTAATCAGATAGTTATGCGTCTGCCAAAATCATTTTGGCAAATGGCATTGCTGCCTCTGATTGCCCGATGCTGCCGTCGGCAAGGATGTAATCGACGCCCATCTTGCCAGCGGCAAACTCAAGCTCAGTCGTATAGGCCATGAACGTGTCCTCTTGCTGGTGAGTCAGTTTTCGATCTGGCGTCCACAGACCCAAAACCAGCTTATCTTTTGAGTGACCGATGCTTACATCTCGTAAAGCAAGAAGTTGATTGATCTTTCGATGCGCCGCGTCACGTTGCTGTGAGTTGGATGAAACGGTCATATCCAGGGACGTCAGATTTATAGCCAGGTGAGTGCCAACATAAGAAATCGGAACCCTGGCTCGACCGCCATAGAGATCCATCTTTGGGTTGAAACGAACCTTCATACCCTCTCGCGACGCCAAAACGATTTGGCGAATTGTCTCCTGAAACCTGCTAAGGGACCGATCCGCGACCTCACCATTTGATGAGTCGTTTGCCTTGGCGCTGAAAAGTGAGCAGTGAATCAAGGCAGACTTGATGATCGCTTCGATTGAAGTGTTTTTCGTCCTGGTAACCTTCCCTGTGAAAACACCGCTCATGTCAGGCTGCCACCCCTGAAGACTACCGCCCGTACTGAGGTAAGCTTGCAGCTCAGCGTTGACGCTACCCGCCAAGTGCAGGAGATGTTTTCCATAGCGGCCAAAGACCTTTTCGAGCGGCTCTGAAGAAAGCGTACTAATTACCCTTGGGGCAGACCCGTCATCTGGCACGATTGCCACACCAGATGTAATCCTCTCACCAGAGAAACTGATTGGCTCCAGGTGCACGGCCATCCACCGCGCACCAACGAGCTGACGCTTATTTCGCGAGCTTAGGAAAGCCCCTGCGGCGTCAAAGACAGATGCCCCAACTGTAGGCGATTGCATAATAAAGGCACCGTGTGTTTGATTCGTTCACGCAAGAAATCAATGATCTCCTGCCGGTCCGTGGCTGGGTCAATTTTGGCGAAATGTCCGTCTTTGTCTAGGTCATCAAGGCAAAGAGTTGCACATTTGTTAACGACAAGGTGGGCTTTCTCGAGAATTCGGTTTCGCACGGACTCATCCCAGTCATTGACCTTTCCATCAACGAGCAGGTTCCGAACCTCAATAGAGGGATTGTCTAGCCCCCACAAATCCCAGTACGTTCCGGTCAGTGCGCGACCATGGTCTATCAGCCAGAACTCCTGCCGTCCGGGTGAATAGATGATGTTTCCCATGTTGCGATCGTCGTTAGCGATTAGCTCGTCGAGGGCGATCGTACCATCGAGGTCGAACTGTTTCTCCACAGCTTTTACGAACGCGAGGGATGGATTTTTCAATGCCCGCTCTAGGCTGTAACTACGACTGCCGGCCTGTTGGCTGGCGAAGCAAACCATCAGCCCCTTGCCCTGGTAGCTTGATTCAAATTCCTCCGGAATCTCTGCAGTGTCGAGGATCACTATGAAGGGCCTAGGAATTTTCATGCCCAGGGCGCGCCCGACTTGGGCGGCCGTCAGCTCGGCAATAATCTTCCTTGGGTCCAGGCTCAGCTTCACATAGCCGGTAACCGTTTTGCCTTCCATATCAAGGAGTTCGGCCTTGTATGTTTCGCCATCATTCCCTTCGCTAACGCGACCAAGGATGGTGGTGACATCTGCCTCGCCAATAGGCTCGAGGCTACTCTTTGCTGAGCTGTTCAAATCTGGCTGCAATCCCTTCGAGTAATACCAAGTCCGCTTCTTTGAGTCGTCCACCTAAAGCGGCTTTTTCAATGCGCCTAAGCGCGTCGAGACTTCTTGGAGTGGCTATTCCTTTCAGACTCTGTAGGACTTTCATATTCTCGCCATCAAGGTGACTGTCGGATGTAGGCGCTGGCATATCCGCCGGACTTGAGCTCAGCGGCTCATCCATCGCATACCTAGGCAGACCTAGAGCCTCCTCGATATGCCTGGCGAAATCTTCACCAATCTTTTTGCGGTTTTCCGGCGCAATTGTCTTCGACAGGCAGCGTGCGATATAGCTTGGGCTTTTGCCAAGAGCATCAGCGATCCGGACCTTTGCGCCCTCAAAACGCTCGTCCATCAAGTGCTGCAGGTTTGCTTGGCGAATTTCTGAAATATCCATTTGCGGATCATCGTGCTCTGTTACCAAAAGGTAAATTCCCTATAGGTATTGCCTTCATGATTACCTGCGGGTAATAATCTTGGCGTCTAGAAGGAGGTTCCCTATGCGGAGCAAAAATCTAAGCCTGCTTGCATGGCTCAAAACAGCAACTGATGAGCAGGTTGAGGGAACCGGTACGACTCGGGCCTACCTTCGACTGATTGCTTACGGACACAAAACCGCGTCTGCCGAAATTGCCGCTCGCACCGAACAGGCCACATCTGGCGCAGTTACTAGGCGCGACCTGCGCCCCGAAGATTGGCGCCAAATCTGGCCCGAGCTTTCTGCCGCCTAACCCACAACCCGCTGCGAACTGAGTGATGCAGTCGCCCGCTCAAACCCTCGCAGCTCTTCACGACCAAGCCGATTCCGTAAAGGACTGGCAACCCTCTCAAACGCAGGCCAAAGCCTGAGTTGAGACGACAAGGGAAGGGTGGAAGCCAAGGCGACCACCAAGCAGCAAAGGGCGGCTACCTCGCCTTGTAGTTCGGAAGAGTCGGTCATGGATGCGTCCTTGATCGTTAGTGGCGATTTGGCATGAACCCAGAATACGAACGAGAGAGCCTCATGGAAACGTCGAACTTGCGACACGAAACACGCGATGCGGTCTTGGTCGCTATTGCGCGCGACATGATCGCCAGGACCAGCATGAGCCAAGACGGCTTTGCCGAGCAGCTCAACCACCAGCTGTTTGATCGTGCGCCAGAACGCTGCAAAGAGAAGGGCTTTCCAGATCTCCAAGCGATGACCAAGACCGCAGACATGCAGGCTTACGGCCGCGCCTATAAAGCATGGAGCAAGCGTGTTGAGCGCTGGCTCGATGACAGCGGCGACCGCGTCGAAATTCCTTCGTGGATTGAAGAGTCTTGGGTCGCTGCCCTTGATCAGCCTTGGCGTGACCGCGCACTGATTGAGCTGTCGAGCCGTTACGGCCTCCTTGCCGTCAGACAGATCGGCTCAGGGATCGACGACGCCTTGCAGGTTTTCGCCGGTATCTCGACCAGCTTTGGCCATGTAGCCGGATTGGGCGGGAAGGTTTTCGCGGACGGCGTGTTTGACCAGAAGGACCGGGTTTACGCCGAGTCGTTCGAATCCTTCTGCCGCTCCCTGGCCGCGCATGCCGTCGCAATGGCTGATCGAGCCGCTCTTGTCGCCTCGAAGATTCACTAAATCCCAGACACAAAAAAGCCGACGTACGAGGTCGGCTTTTTCAACAGCGGTAAAACAAGTGGAGCCGAGTATGCACACACAATTCACCACCGGCAATACCCCGACCGATGTCGCGACACGTTTTGTTAATTCTGAAAACGTGTCGCGGACTATTTCCAGTATCGAACTGCGGGACATGGTTAACGTCGCACGCGCTCAAGCTGGCGAGCCCAAGGTTAGAAACGACCAGTTCATTATCCGAGTGCAAGACGAACTAGGCGACGAACTGGGGGAGTGCAAAACAATTGCACACCCCCAGAGCCGCGTGGATATGGCCAGCTACGACCTGACCCTTGATCAATGCATGCTTGTCGGTATGCGTGAGTCGAAGGCTGTTCGCCGCACGGTCTTGCAAAAACTGAAGGACCTGGAGGGCCCGCGCGTTCTCGCAACTCTCCCGGACTTTTCAAATCCAGCAGCTGCAGCTCGCGCCTGGGCCGAGCAATTCGAACTACAGCAGCAAGCCAGTCTAGCCCTCATCGAGGCCGCACCGAAGATCGCCTTCGTCGACAACTACGTCGCGTCCACTGGGCTTAAGGGCTTCCGTCAAACAGCCAAGCTGCTCAAGGCCAACGAGTCGCGGTTCCGAGAATTCTTGATCGACAAAAAAATCATGTACCGCATGGGTGGTGAGTGGCAGGCCTATCAGCCTCACATCGATGCAGGGCGCTTTGAAGTCAAAGCCGGCACCAGTGACAGCGGACACGCCTTCAATCAATCCAAATTCACCCCCAAGGGCGTCAACTGGGTTGCCGGTCTGTGGGCTCAGTACAAACTCCAGGAGGTCGAATGATGGCCCGCATCCGCACTGTCAAACCCGAGTTCTGGTCCAGTGAGCAGGTCATGTCCTGCCGCCCATTGGCTCGCCTGCTTTTCATCGGTCTATGGAATTTCTGCGATGACGGCGGCAACCACCCGCTGTCTCCAAGAACCATCAAAGCTCTCGTCTTCCCCGGGGACGACATTACTGTCGAAGAAGTCAGTGAACTACTGGGTGAGCTTGAAGGCGCCAACCTGACTGTGAGCTACCAGGCTGAGGGCAAACACTACATCCACGTCAGTGGCTGGAAACACCAGAGAATCGAGAAAAAGAACTTCAAACACCCGAAGTTTCCCCTAGAAGTCGACGACGAGTCGGAGAGTGGTCGTCGAGCATTCGCAGAGGAGTCGTCGACTGGTCGTCGACCGGTAGACCCCGGAAGGGAAGGGAAGGGAATAGGAGAAGATCAACACAACACTCCTAGCGCGAGCGAGCCTGAATTCGTCGATCCGAACCTGCCGACCGAGATGACCCTTGACTGGGTGCCCGACGAGAACCTGCTGAAAAACTACGCGCTGCGTATGGCCCTGCCTGTCGCCCTGTTCACCACCGAGGCCATCGGCGCCTTCGTCTGCCATTACACGGCAAGCGGCCGGGCCGAAACACAGAAGGCATGGGTGAGCCTGCTGGTGAAGTGGATCAAGCGTGACAACGCCACGGCCGCCGCCTCCAACGTTCGCCAGTTCCCGATGAAGCGCCAGGTCAACGGCCCGGACTTCGACGACAAGACCTGGGCTGATGACTTGGGGGATCTGTGATGAAGAACCCAAATCAGCTCATGCAGACCCTGGGCAACCTGCCTGCCGTGGAGACAGCGCCGCTCAAGATCGACACCGGTACCGCCGACGTCGTGAACTCGCTGTTCAAGGAGTTGCAGGCGATCTTCCCAGCGTGGCGCCAGGCATGGCCAACCGATGAGGCGCTGATGACTGCCAAGCGCACATGGGTCAAGGCGTTCATGGCCGAGGGCATCAAGCAGATTGAGCAGATCCGCTTCGGCCTGCAGAACTGTCGCAAGCTTGGAAGCGACTTCGCGCCGTCGGTGGGCAAGTTCATCCAGATGTGCCAGCCAACCCCGGAAGCCCTCGGCATTCCATCCCATGAGGCCGCCTTTGCCGAGTCCGTCGCCAATGCTCACCCGAGCATGGCCGGCAGCCGGGAGTGGTCGCACCAGGCCGTGTATCACGCTGCAAGCCAATGCGGATTCCACGCGCTGAACACGATGAAGGCTGAGGTCAGCCGAAAGCTGTTCGACCGTAACTACGACATCACCATCCGAATGATGCTGGCCGGTGAGCGCCTGCGGAACATCCCGCTGGCATTGCCAGAGCGGGTCAATGGTCGTGTCACTGCTGCGATCGGCAATCAGGCGCTGGCAGACCTACGCAAGAACCGGGGAGGGCATGTGCATGGGTAACGACAAGATGCGTGAAGATTTTGAGGCGTGGTACGCGATCTATGAAAGTCGTCGCGCCTGCAATGGGTGGATTCCGCTGGAGAAGTATCTCGTTACACGTCTGTTTGATGCATGGAAAGCCTCTCGCGAAACGCTGGTGATTAAGCTGCCGACCGAACAGCCAGGCTACATGTACTACGCCCCCGATGTTGTCGAGGCCATCGAAGCCGCCGGCCTGAAGGTGAAGCCATGACTGCCCCATTTTTCCTGATTGCCCGTTACATCTCCGGTACAGGCCCCGCCATGACTTCGACACCCATGCAAAGCTTGGAGATTTGCGAGTTAGCCGCAGCGCAAATCAAGACGCTCGCGGGCGTTCTCACCACGATCAAAACTCAGTGCGTGCGGGGTGAGGCATGACTGATTACAGCGAACTGAAGCGGCTGGCAGATCGGGTGATATCTGATCGCCGATTCTGCGGCGATGAAAACCACAAAGCTCTTGCTGATGGTGTCATGGCCCTGATCGCCGAGATTGAATTTCTAACCGAGTCACGCCAAGAGGCGAGAGAAGAACGGAACAAGATCGGTGATCGGCATGATGCGCTTGAGGCCGAGCGCGACCAGCTCAAGGCCGAGAACGATGCGCTGCGCAAGGCTGTGCTGGAAGCCCGTGAATTCATCATGCACGAAGCAGAGGTTCGTGGGCTTCTTGATGAAAACAATGAAGTCTCCTTCAGACATCCGCGGCGCCAGGCGGCCATCGCGGTCATCGACGCCGCCATGGGCAAGGGAGAGCAGTCATGAAGTCACTTTTGCAGTGGTTCGTATTCTGGAAGCCAGCGAAGAGTATTCCGATGGCTGTTTTCCAAGGGTGCATAGCAGGGCTGGTGTTTGCACTGTTTGTGTTTTCGCCTCTCTGGATATCGCTGATCGAGGTGTCTCATGGCTGAACTCGCCCTTATCCGCACCGCCCAAGGCTTGGTGCCAGCCACCGAGGCCGACCGCGAACTGGTCCAAAAGTGGAAGGCCGGCCAGGTCATTCACGGCAAGTTCACCCGCATGCGCAACGGCAAGTTCCACGGCAAGTTCTTCTCGATGCTTGATCTGGCCTGGGATTACTGGGAGCCGGTCGGCGGCCTCATCCCTCGCCAGGAAATGCGCGGCATTCAGGGGCTGGCGAAGTTCTTCGAAGCGCAGAGCGGCAAGCCGGGGCAGCTGTCTCACGCGGTCGCGGCTTACGTCGCCGGTCTGGAGACTGCCCGCGCCGAACGCTTCCCCGCCGTGGACAAGTCCCGCGAAGCCTTCCGCGAATGGGTGACGATCGAGGCCGGACACTTTCACCTGGTGCACACGCCGGAGGGTATTCGCAAAGAGGCCAAGTCGATCAGTTGGGCAAATATGGACGACACGGCCTTTGAGCCACTTTACCGCGACGTGTTTAACGCCTGCTGGCGATTGGTGCTGTCTGCGCATTTTGAGAGTGAGGCCGAGGCGCTGTCTGCTGCTGATCAGTTGGGGAGCTATGCATGAGTCAGAAATTCACCATGCGTTACATCGCCCGTGAGGTTGCCATCGGCATGTTTGACCGCGATATGTACGTGGAGGCATGGAAGGGCGCCTACCGGTTCCTGTATGCCGTAACAGCTTTCGCATTCCGCCTGCTGATGCTGGTCACGTTTCCTGTATCAGTGCCTTTCCTGTGGGGGTTCTTCCGCGTGATGGAGCCGATCAACCAGAAGCGGCGCAAAGCCCGAAACGAGAAAGCCATGCAGGCCTACCGCAAGCGCTTGCAGGAGGAGGATTGATGCTCGCCGCCAAGCAACCCAAGCCAAAGACCTGCAAGAACCCAGCATGCGGTATCACCTTCCCGCCGCAGCGCCTCGGTCAGAAGGTATGCAGCCCCAAGTGCGGGCTGGCCATCAAGGACGTGAATCAGGAGAAGGCGCGCAAGTCGCTGGCCCAGATCGAACGCCGCGAGATCAAGGTCCGCAAAGAGAAGCTGAAGAGTAGGGCGGATCACCTCAAGGACGCAGAGAAGGCTGTCCGCGACTACCGGCGCACCTACGAGCTGAGCATTGGAAGCGGCTGCATCAGTTGCGGAGAGTCGCAGGAATCGATTCTGGCGGCCCAGGGCTGGAAGACTGGCGGTGCGTTCGATGCGGGCCATTTCCTCGGCAAGGGCGCCCGTCCAGAGCTGAGGCTGCTGCCAACCAATATCTGGCTTCAGTGCAAAAGCTGTAACGCAGGCTCATCCAAGTTCGCCCGCAAAGGCGAGACGGTTTCCCAGGGCTTCCGGTCTGGGCTTATCGCCCGCATCGGCCTGGACGCTGTCGAGGCGCTCGAAGCCGACCATGAGCCGCGCAAGCACACAATCGAAGAATTGAAAGCCATTACCGCCGAATACCGGGCAAAGACCAGAGAATTGAAGGGGAGAGCAGCATGACCTATCGCAATGTGGTATCCGCAGTAGTTCGGGCGCTCGCCGCCGAAACCATCAACTCTGCCGGTGGGTGCGATTTTGAGCCAAAGGTCCAGTGCGCCAAGCAGAAGGGGGAGATCGTAGGCAAGGAGGCTGCATTCCTGGCCGACTGCTGGGTGTTTGGTCGGCTGCATAAGTCGCTGCCTGCAGAGCACTGGCGAGTCCTGGTGGCGAAGTACTCGACCCATACCGAGCGCAAGCACGCAGCGATTGCGGAACTGACTCGCGCGATGCGTTCGCCTGCGCCGGAGCGGTTCCTGCATTGCGCCGTGGTTACCTGGGCGCTGCCTCGACTTCCAGGTGTCGACGGGAAGCGCTCCACCAACGTTCTGCCTGCCGGTTGGTACGAGATGGACAACTGGTCAAACGAACCGCATCCGATTAAGACCCAGGAGCGGTGGAGGCGTGACATTCGCAAGGCACTGGAGCGGGAAGTGGATCAGGCTTTGGTGTCCGCTCAAACCCTGCTGGATGCAGATGGACTCATTGGGACACAAGCCGCTTGACGACGAGTGAGCCAATGAGCCATTATCTACTCATCCTGTCATTCCTGCGTGTGTAGGAATGAGCCGATAAGCCTCGCCAGAGAAATCTGCCGGGGCTTCGTCGTATTCGGCTTAGGAGAAATCTATGACTAGAGCTCAACGACGACACGACACGCGCCGCATCAAGGCTCGTTTTTATGCGAAGCAGAGCGCTCAGGAGTGCTGGTCAACCAGCGAGAAAAACGCCGGCGTTTTTGCAAACCATGGGAAGGTTTGCTCGTGCTGGATGTGTGGCAATCCGAGAAAGTTAGGTTTGCTCACCATGCAGGAGTTGCGAGCTGATCCTCCGGCTCAAGAGTGATATAAAAACCCCGCCATCAAGCGGGGTTTTTTGTGCCTGCGATTTCCCCAAATCCTCGGAACCGCTGATTGCCCAATTCAGCGAGGGCCTCATTCGTGACTCGACATCACATTGCCCGCTCGTAACGGGCACTTTTATTCGAGGCTCACGCAGCCTCCACCGAGACGGTAAGACGCTTGCCCAGAGCCGCCAATGCAGTCTCAAGGGCTTCCAGTTTGGTGCCGTGCATGAAATCGACCAGCCGATCCCCTTGGCTCTGACTGACGCTCAGCAGGCGGCACAGATCGGCCTTGCGCAGACCTTTTTCCATCATGGTGTTCCACAGTTCGATCTTCGCCACCGTGAGCGCGGAAAGGCGCACGACGTGTTGGCCTTCTGCTGGTGCAGGGGCGCGCGGGATAGCCCGACGCTGATCGACGTAGATCGACAGCGCAGCAGGCATCAAAACACCAGCCTCGGCCAGGGCTTCGGCCAGGTCATCACCAGCGGCGTTGAACTCCGGGATGGTGTCGCAGGTAAGCGCGACCCCTGGAGTGTCTTCGGTGTGCACTGTTACTGGGTAGTCAAACATTTCTGGCCCTCCCTCGGGCGACCTTCTGAGTGATGTTTGTGAGGCGAGGTGATGAATCTCGCGAAACGGTGTAGGGGCTCACTTGAGCCCCAGTTGTTTGATGATTCCTCTCCGGGTTCCTTCTTTCATTTCTTTTGCACCGTGATCCGGAAAGATCGTCTGTTTGCCTTCGTAGTAGATTTTGAAGTGGCTCGTTCCGTTGAGCGATTCGAACCTAACTCCTCTGGCCTTTAACCACCGTTTGAATTCGCTGTACTTCATCACCTCGCCTCGTTGTTGTGTGAGTTCAGTATACAGCAAATTTGGTATTCGTACAGCAAATTTGCTGTATTTGTTGAATTGAGCCTCGGCGGCTGCCGGGGCCTTCTTATCTCCGGCTCCCATGCCTGCCTCCTTGCTTCGAGCGGATGGCATCGCATAGGAAGCTGGACCTATTCCTTCGCCTAGAAACCCGAGGCGCGTATGAGAACACTACCTATGTCCGAGCCCGGCCCATTGACCGCCGCTGGCGGGATTGCGTTGTACAAACTGGGGGCCTTTGGCTTCGTTGCGGTATTGGCTGCCGTTGTCGTTATGGCAATGACGCTGCCCAAGACAGTGCGCGAGTTCGTCGTCGCCATGATCAGCACCACCGTATCCAGCATCTGCGGCGGCGCGTTCGTCGTGCGTTGGCTGGGGATTGGTGACTGGGCAAATGACGACGTAGGCCTGATCGCCATCGGCGGGCTGATCTTCGTGTGTGGCCTGCCAGCCTGGGTGTTGGTGCGCGCCTGGTTTAAGTGGGCCGAGAAGCGCCGGGATAAGGATCTAGGTGAGATCGCTCAGGACCTGGCTGAGATTCGCCGGAACCTGAATGGGGCGAACCAGTAATCCGCGACACGTTTCGCGAATCAGCAAATTGTGTCGCGATATGGGAGTAGGGCATGAGCGATCAATCAGGCGAACACATCCATTGCTGGGATGACGGTCGCGGGCAGCGAGAAGTATTCATTGATGGCGTCAAAGAGCGTTGTGTCATCTGGTGCGATACGAAGGCCGGAATTGCAGTAGTTGCCGACTACCCGCTCAAGTCCACCGACGGCGAGACTGTCGACTTCCATCCCGTTTGGGGTGAGGTCGTAGTGGTTCCCAAGCATGCGCGGGCTCCTTCGCGGCTCCCCTTACCGAATGGCAGTCTTCCAGTATTCACCTGTTAAGGATTTCACATGACAACGAAGCAACCCGACTGGGAGGCGATCGAACGAGCCTACCGGGCTGGGTCGCTTTCTATCAGAACGATCGCAGAGCGCCAAGGCGTGAGCGACACCGCAATCAGGAAGAAGGCAAAAGCCCTTGGATGGGCGAGAGACCTTTCTGACCAGGTGCGAAAAGAGGTTCGCAGCAAGCTGGTTCGCGGAGAGGTTCGCAACGACCAAGGCGCGAACTGCGAACTTGACGCCGAGATCATCGAAGAGGCGGCAGAGGAAGGCGCCCGGGTGGTTCGCAGCCATCGCCGCGATATTCGCAAGGCGACGATCCTCGCGAACCTGCTGATGGATGATCTGCTGACCACCATTCAGCGCCGCGAAGAGATCGAAGACGCCATCGAGGTTGAAACCTCCGAAGACAACAACGGAATGCGCCGGGCCTCGATGCTCGCGGCAGTCGCGTTACCCAGCAATTCCAAAACACTGTTCCAGCTTTCCTCTGCGATGAAGAACCTGCAGGTTCTGGAGCGTCAGGCATTTGGCCTGGACGAGAAGGAGAAGACGGACGACGCCGACGAACTCTCGAAACTAATGGATGAACTATCGAAGGAAGCCTGACATGAAGCCCGAGCACTTGAAGCTGCTCAGGGATCGGTTCTGGCGCCTGAACAATCTCTACGGGATCACCGACAAGAACGGTAAGAAAGTCCGCTTCCGCATGACGCAGGAGCAGATCGACTACTTCCAGGGCATGCACACCAGAAACATCATCCTCAAGGCGCGGCAGCTGGGGTTCACGACTCTGGTCTGCATCGTCCAGCTGGATGCTGCGCTGTTCGAGGCTGCCAAGTGCGCACTGATCGCCCACACCCTGACGGACGCCAAGCGCCTGTTTCGGGAGAAAATCAAGTACGCCTATGACAACCTGCCGGCTGAGATCAAGGCGGCCAACCCGGCGCGCAATGACGCGGCGGGGGAGCTGGTCTTCAGCAAGGGCGGCTCGCTCTACGTCAGTACGTCCTTCCGGGGCGGCACGCTGCGCTATCTCCACGTTTCCGAGTTCGGAAAGATCTGCGCCAAGTATCCACACAAGGCGCGGGAGATCGTCACTGGTGCCTTCGAGGCGGTGGCAGCAGATTGCTTTGTCACCATCGAATCGACGGCAGAGGGCCGGGCCGGCTACTTCTTCGACTACTCGCAGAGCGCCGAGAAGCAGCAACTGTCCGGTGCTCCGCTGGGCCTGCTCGACTGGAAATTCTTCTTCTTCAGCTGGTGGCGTAACCCGCTGTACTGGCTGGACCCGGCGACGGCGGTTATCCCGCAGCGCCTGACGGACTATTTCAACGACCTGGAGGCCAAGCACGGCATCCAGACGAACCCCGGGCAGCGCGCCTGGTACACCGCCAAGGAAAAGACCCTCGGCGAAGACATGAAGCGCGAGTATCCGTCGATCCCTGTCGAGGCCTTCCAGCAATCGGTAGAGGGCGCCTACTACGCGCAGCAGTTCACTCGACTGTATGCAGAGGGCCGGATCGGCAAGATCCCGGACAACTCGCACCTGCCTGTCATGACCTTCTGGGATATCGGCGTCGGCGACTCCACGGCCATCTGGTTCGTGCGTCAGGTCGGCACCGAATACCACGTCATCGATTACTACGAGAACAGCGGCGAAGGCCTGCGGCACTACATGAAGGTGCTCAAGGACAAGGGTTACACCTATTCCGAACACTGGGGGCCGCACGACATCGAGAACCGCGAGTTCGGCAGTGACGCAAAGAGTCGGAAGGACATCGCCAAAGAAGGCTATGTGATCGATGGAGAGCGGTACTCGATCCGGTTCCAGGTCGTGCCCAAGACGGGCGTTGACACCGGCATCGAGGCGGCTCGGGAGATCCTGCCGCGCTGCGTGTTCGACGAATCAAAGTGCGAAGAAGGCATCACCCACCTTGAGAGCTACCGCAAGGAATGGGACGACAAGCGCGGCTGCTGGAAAGACAAGCCGCTGCACGACAAGACATCCCACGGCTCTGACGGCTTCCGCTACTTCGCGGTCGCCATGACCAAGCGCAAGCCTGTACCAACCTCCACCCAATCCCTGAGAATCTGACCATGAGTGATGACCCAAGCGCCACGCTTCCGGCGGTGGACCGCATGCGTGCCTACTGGGACATTGTTGCGCCGCTGATGGGCGGAACATCTGCCATGCGCGCAGTTGGCAAAGTTCTGCTGCCGCAATACCCCGCAGAGCAAGATGACACTTACAAAGAGCGCCTGGCTCTGTCCACGCTGCTGCCGGTATATGCCGAGACAGTCAGCAACATGACGTCGCGAGTGTTCGCCGAGCCCCTGCAGTTGGGTGAGGATGTTCCTGATGACATCAAGGCCCTGTGTGGCGACATTGACCTGGCCGGCAACGATCTCAACTCATGGTCGGTCGAACTGTTCCGCAATGGGTTGAGCCACGGACTGTGTCACGCGCTCATCGATTACCAGCCGACCCAAGATGCAGAGGGGAACCCTCTCTACAAGACGCGGGCTGAAGAGATCAAGGCGGGCGTGCGGCCCTATGCGGTCATTGTGAAGCCTGATCAGGTGCTGGGCTGGCGAATCACTGCAGGCAAACTGACCCAGTTTCGCTACATGGAGTCCGTCGAGGTGCAGGATGGTGAGTTTGGCACCACCAACGTTCAGCAGATTCGCGTGCTGGAGCCTGGCTCTTGGCGAACCTATCGCAAACCTGACAAAGGCGGGGCGTGGGAGCTGCATGAGCGAGGCGCGACCAGCCTCTCGTACATTCCGTTGGTGACCTTCTACACAGGCCGCACCGGCGCGCTCACAGCTAAGCCCTCATTGCTTGAGCTGGCCTACCTCAACGTCAAGCACTGGCAGTCGCAGAGCGATCAGGACAACCTCCTGCATGTCGCCCGGGTGCCGCTGCTGTTCGTGTTCACAGATGACGATCAATTCAAGCTGGTCATCAGCTCCGGCAGCGCAACCCGCATGCCGAAAGATGGGGACGCCAAGTACGTCGAGCACACCGGCGCTGCAATCGAGGCCGGCCGCCAATCACTGCAAGACTTGATTGATGAGATGCGCATGGCGGGGGCAAAGCTGCTGCAGCGCGACAAGCAGCAGGTGAAAACGGCAGCCCAGGCCAACGAAGAGGCTGCTCAGGAGTTGTCGCCTCTGGCGCGCATGGCTGGCCAGTTCGCCGACTGCCTCGCTCAGCTACTCCAGGTTCTTGCCGACTATCGTGGCCTGCCTGATGGCGGGCATGTCGAGATGCGCGGCAACTTCGATAGCGACTTTGCTCCCGAGGTCAGTCTTCCATCCCTGATCAGCATGGCAACGGCCGGGAAGATCAGCGACGAAACTCTCTACTCCGAAATGCAGCGCCGCGGCGTTATCAGCGACGAGTTGGATTGGGCGGTGGAGAAAGACCGCATTGAGATGCAAGGCCCCGCGCTGAGTACGCTGTAATGGGCGCCAATGAGCGGTTGCGCGATGCGATGCTCGGTCACGCCATCGACCTGACGCATTACAGCAACGCCCAGGCGAGGGCGATCATCACGATCCTCAACGGCCGGGATGCCGAACTAAAGTCGCGCCTGATTGACGCAATGGAGAATGTCGGCACGGTCTTGACGGTCGAGGCGATGAATCAGGTGCTGTCGGCTGTATTGCAGGTGAATGCGACAGCCTTCCTTGAGGTCAATGAGGCGCTGAATCGCAACCTTGATGACTTGCTTGTCTACGAGCTGAGCTTTCAGCAGGCCTTGGTCGAATCCGTTCTTCCGCGTGCGGTGCAGGTTCAGTTTCCAGTGGTGAGCGTTGCTTTCAGTGCAGCCAAGGCGATTGTTCAAGCCAGGCCCTTTCAGGGGCGACTGCTCAAAGAATGGATGACTGGCATTGAGGCTGATCGAGCCGCACGCATCCGCGATGCAATCCGCTCAGGCGTGGTTGAGGGGCGTACGACCAGCGATATCGTCAAGCAGATCGTCGGACGTAAAAGCGAGAACTTCGAAGACGGGTTGCTGCAGCGCTCCCGGCGCGACGTCGAAACGATTGTGCGCACTGCTATTGGCCACACCGCTGAAACGGCAAGTGATGCGGCCTACGAAGCAAACAGCGACATCATCAGTCATGTGCAGTGGCTCAGCACCTTGGATAACAAGACCTCCAGTACCTGTCGCATTCGCGACCAGTTGCCGTACACGCTCAAGACCTACAAGCCGATCGGCCACAAGATCCCCTGGCTGGCGGGGCCGGGGCGCATTCACATGTGCTGTCGCTCAACCAAGTTCCCGGTGCTCAAGAGTGCTGCGGCGCTCGGCTTCGACGATGGCGCAACCCGAGCCAGCATGGACGGCCAGGTGCCAGCGAGCACGACCTACGCCGAGTGGCTCAGCAAGCAGTCGGCGGGGCGACAGGAACAGATCCTTGGGGTGACGCGGGCGCAGATGATGCGCGATGGCGGCCTGAAGTTGGACGCCTTCTATAACGACAAGGGCAAGCTACTCACCCTGGATGAGCTGAAGAGCAGAGATGCCAAAGCGTTCGAAGCGGCAGGCCTGACCAAATTTAAGCAGCCGACCGGGGAGTTCACGGTCTACGACCGAGGCTATCCGGTTTCCAAGCCGGACAGATCTACCCCGGCGCGCGCAAAGGCGGTTGAGATCGAGTCGAGCATTCGCACCGACAAACTGGAGACCGGAGCGTTCATTGATCGAAACGGCAATGTGCGTCTGCAGCGACGCGGGGAGGCTGACCGGGTCGGATTCCCGATCAGCGAGTTCCCGCGTCTCAAGGACGCCACATTCACGCACAATCATCCTGGCAATGGCACGTTTTCTCGCGATGATGTCAGGCTCGCGTCTGAGATTGGTCTTGCAGAGCTTCGCGCCGTCGGGCCGACGCTTCGCTACACCATGAGCGCTGAACAGGGATGGCCGAGCAGTGATATGCTCGACAAACTGACCATCGACGTACAGAAGTCCGCTATGGATAGGGTCGCTGGCATGGTCAACCGAGGTGAGCTTGAACTAAAGTTTGCCCAAGCTGAGTCTGAACACCAGTTTTGGACGATCCTGAGCGCCCAAACCGGTCTAAAATACACCCGAGAACGTTCATGACAACGAAAACGACTGAAGAGCTGGTCGAAGAGATGCGCAGAGAGCGAGAAGAGCAGCGCGTCCAGGGGGTTGCGTACTTTGACGGTAGTCCGGCTTGGGCGGAATTCTGCAAGCAGATGGGTGATGCTGTTCGAGGCGGCGCCCTCAAAGACGATTTCGACGAAGAATGACAGACAAGCCAAAGTTCCACGTCATCACCGGCACGCCCGCTCCTGATTCTCCGAAAGAGCGGGCGATGAAGCGCATGCGCGAGATGCCAAGGCCTGCCGAGATGATTCGCTGTCATCGCTGCGGCGGGGCTGAAGTTATTCAGACGAAGATCGGCATGATGTACAAGGACGGCAAAGCCACTGGTGGAACACGCCAGATCCTCTGCGCTCTCTGCTTCATGAAAGGTGAGAGAGTCGTCCTGAGCAAGTAACACCACAACACACAGAAGCCCGCCGAGTGCGGGTTTTTTATTACCCAAAATTCAAGCCCTGGCATCCGCCGGGGCTTTTTTATGCCCGCTGTTCGGATGGACGGGGCGCACTGAGCCGGATGGCTCGCAGGAGACAAGATGAAGCTCAAGACTGTTGAAGTGGACGGCAAGCAATACGCTGAGATTCAGGACGGCAAGCCGGTGTATGTCGAGGACGGCGGCCAGGAGATCGCGTTTGACGCGGTCGGTACTCGCTCCACCATCACCCGGCTGAATGCCGAGGCCAAGAGCCACCGCGAACGCGCCGAGACTGCCGAGAAGACCGTAAAAGCCTTTGAAGGCATCGACGACCCGGCAGCGGCCAAAAAAGCCTTGGAAACGATGGCGAACCTCGATGCCAAGAAGCTGGTGGATGCCGGCGAGATCGAAAAGGTCAAAGGCGAGATCAGCAAGGCCTTCCAGACCCAGTTGGACGAAGCCAACGGCAAGGCGCAGACCTTCGAGCAGCAACTGTACGCCGAGAAGATCGGTGGCAGCTTCGCTCGCTCGAAGTACATCGCCGACAAGCTGGCAGTTCCGGCCGACATGGTCCAAGCCACCTTCGGGCAAAGCCTGAAGATCGAAGACGGCAAGGTCGTTGCCTATGACGCCCAAGGCCAGAAGATCTTCAGCCGCTCCCGCCCGGGCGAGTTGGCCGACTTCGACGAAGCGATTGAAACCCTTGTCTCGCAGTACCCCCACCGCGACCACATCCTGAAGGGCTCCGGCGCCAATGGCGGCGGCGCTCCGAACGGTGGTGGTGGCAATTCCGGCACCCCGAAAAAGCTCGCCGACTGCAAGACCGACGCCGAAAAAGTGGCCTGGGCTCAGTCGCAAGCGTAATCCATCACTGAGAGGGCTCTATGCCATTCGATCTTCAGGTATTCAACAAGCAAACCTACTCCGCCATGACCGAAGTTGTGGATCAGCAGGTGCAGCTGTTCAACGCGGCCTCGGGCGGCACCTTGGTACTGGCTGCAGGCCAGAATCAGGGCGACTTCTCGCTGGACGCTTCCTTCAAACAAATTGCCGGCCTGGTTCGCCGTCGTAACGCCTACGGCTCTGGCGCCGTGACTGCCAAGCGCCTGGAGCACCTGCTGAATGTGTCGGTGAAAGTCGCCGCCGGTACGCCGCCGATTGAGTTCGAAAAGCAGCAGTACACCTGGATCCTCCAGAACCCTGAACTGGCGGCAATCAAGATCGGCGAGCAGCTGGCCATCGCTCAGGTGCAAGACCAGCTTAACGCCGGTATCCGCGCCCTGGTGGCGGCAACGTCGGGCAACGCGGCGGTGGTGCACGATGGCACGGCGGCGGCTCCAACGTTCCGTGTCCTGAACAAGGGTTCCGCGCTGTTTGGCGATCGCGCCGGCTCACTTCGCGCCTGGTTGCTGCACTCCACCGTGCTGCATTCGCTGTACGACAACGCGCTGACAAACGCCGAACAGCTGTTCAGCTTTGGCACCGTCAATGTGATGCGCGATGCCTTCGGTCGCTTGTTTGTGGTGACTGACTCCGACGCGCTGATCAACCCGGGTGCGAGTCCGACCTACAACACCCTGGGCCTGGTCGAGGGGGCGGGCATCGTGCAACCCAATGGCGATTTCCACGCCATTCTGCAGGACACCGCAGGTGGCGAGAACATCAAGACCACCTACCAGGCCGAGTGGACCTACAACGTAGGCCTGAAGGGCTATGCGTGGGACATCGCAGCCGGCGGCAAATCGCCGACCGACGTCGCGCTGGGCACTTCGACCAACTGGGACAAGGTGGCCACCTCCAACAAGGACACCGCCGGCGTTCTCGTCAAAACCAAGTAACCCTGAAGGGCGCCGGGTTCGCTCGGCGCTGGTGAGGAATTCATGATCAAGCAAAAGATTCTGTGGTTTATCCCTGGGGTTGCCACGGCCGAACAGAAGGCTGCGGCCCAGGCCAATGGCCTGACCATTCGTAACCCGTTGGCATATAGCGACGGTGCCGGCCTGGAAGAATGCGACGGTGTCACCGGCATGGCGCCGAAGGCATATGCCGAGAAGTTCGGCGTGACCGACGAGCCTGAAGGTTGTTCGTGGCAGGGCGCCGCTCTGCGTGAAGATGGTCCGACTGTGGCCGAGTTCGTAGCTGCGGGCTACCCGGCAGCGAACTACCCGCCAGAAGGCTACGTCTCGCGCAGCACCGCTCAAGAAATTGCCGACGCGATTGCCGAGCAAGATGCTGACAACAACGCAGACGGCAAGATGCCCATCGCCAAGCTGCGCGAAGTCCTGACCGTAAAAGGTATCGAGTTCGACCCGAAAGCGAAGAAACCGGACCTGCAGGCATTGGTGGATCAAGCCGAAGTCGCTGAAAAGGTCGCCGAGCTGAAGGTTGCGCTGACCGAAAAAGGCATCTCCTTCAATGACGACGCAACCCTGGACGAGCTGAAAGCGCTCCTGCCGGCGGAGTAACCCATGCTGATCATCGAAGACGGTTCCATTGTTCCCGGCGCCGACTCGTTTGTCAGCGCTGCGGACTTTGCGGTCTATGCCGCCAATTACGGCGTGGAGGTGCCAGATGCTGAACCTGCTCAAGAAGCTTTGCTACGCCGTGCCGCTGTTCAGCTTGATGGTCTTCGCTGGGCGGGCGGCCCAGTGTCTGGTGATCAGGCTCTTTCATGGCCTCGATCGGGCGTGGTGCGCAATGGTTTCGCGGTCAAGCTCGATGCGATTCCCGCCCAGGTCAAGCAAGCGCAGATGGCTCTGGCGGCTGAGCTTCATGCCGAGGATGTAGCGGCGGCCAAGGTCGTGAAGGGAGCCATCACCAAGGAGGCGGTGGACGGTGCTGTAACTCGCGAGTACGCGGCGCCGGTCGTGAAGACTTCCGTGTCTGCGCGGCCGTGTGTTGCCTTGCTGACCGGTTTCCTTGGAAGCTCAAGCCAGATTGCACTGATCCGGGGGTAGGCCATGGAGTTCTATGACGAAATGGCTCAAATGACCCTGGACATGATGGCGGAGTTCGGCCGGCCACTGACGCTTAGGCGGACTATCGCGGGCAAGTACGACACCGCAGTCGGGAAGAACCGCCCGGGCGTCGTAGAGGAGCAGGTGATTACGACGATCGTACGCCCAGCGAGCCAGGGTACCGTTCAGGCGTTCGATCAGAAGCTCCAAGAGGGCACGCTAATCGAATCGAACATTCGAGCTATCAAGATTGCGGCGAAAGGCATGCCGTGGCCGCCAGCGCCAGGCCATGTCGTGATTCTTGATGGTGAAGAATGGAAGGTGATTGGTGTAACGCCTGTGTCACCCGCAGGCATTGATCTGCTTTATTCCGCCTCGGTGATGCGATGAACAAGTATTCAGGACTGAGCGGCGGATTCTCGATCCAGCTGCAAGCCATTGTCGACCAAACGAAAAAAGATCTCGATCTCACCCTGCGCGAGATTGTGATCAAGGTCGGCGAAACACTGATCAAGCTTTCCCCTGTGGGCAACCCTGAGCTATGGGCGGAAAACGCGGTGGCTGCGCAGTACAACGAGGAAGTCGCCAATCACAACGCCGCGCTGCGCGATAACGCGGACAACCTCACCAAGGCCGGCAGACTTCGAAAGGGGCTGAAGGTCGATGACTCGATGGACGTCAAAGGCGCTGCCGGCTACGTCGGCGGGCGTTTCCGGGGTAATTGGCAGTTCACCATCGGAAGTCCGGCGAGCGGCACGGTCGAAGCGATTGATCCGAATGGCGCTGAAACACTCGGCAAGATCATTGCCGGGGCGGGAAGCCTGGAGGCTGGCGACGTTGCCTACATCGTCAACAACCTACCGTATGCAGTTCCACTCGAGCACGGCCACTCAACGCAAGCGCCGGCCGGGATGGTTCGCATCACCACAGAGCGGTTTCAGTCCATCGTCAGCGAGATCATTGCTCGTAGGAAGACCTAATGTCCCACGCCATAATCAAGCGCGCCTTTGAGGCAGCAGTGGAGATCTACGCCAGCGGAAAGGGGATACCTGTCGCCTATCCAGGCATAGCTTTTGATCCGCCCGCTGGCATGTACCTCGCCTGCCATGCCCTCCCGGCGTTGACGGACAGTCTCGCGCTCGGCGGTGATCACCGCCTGTACTCCGGGGCATTTCAAATCAACATCGTTTTCCCGGCAGGCGACGGCACCGGGGACGGCGACGAAGTTGCTCAAGAGTTGGCCAATCACTTCCCGCTCAATGCCACGTTTGGCGATGTCGGCGTGCAGGTGATGACGCCTGTGAGCGTTGTCGCGCCAATCATCAGCGGCGGCCTGATCAGCATCCCCGCGTCATTCAGCTACCGGCTCGACACCAACTGACCCAGTTGCCGCAACACCACAGCCCGCCTTGAGCGGGTTTTTTATTGCCCGTTCGGGCGAAACTCAGCGTCGGTCCATGCGGCCGCAAAGGAACTACCATAGCTTTCTCGATCCCTGACGGCACCACCATTCACCTGGGCACCACCTTCGGCACCCCGGTATCGATCACCGCGATCAGCAACGCCACAACCGCCGTTGCAACCGCAGCCGGTCACAGCCTGTCGGCTGGCGACATCATCACCGTAAAGAGCGGCTGGCAGCGTATCAACGAGCGCGTATTTCGCGTAGCCAATCCGCTGGCCAGCACCTTCGAGCTGGAAGGCCTGGACACCAGCGACACCACCGCATTCCCTGCTGGCACCTCGGCTGGCAGCGCAACCAAAGTGCTGACCTTTACCCAGATCACCCAGGTGATCGGCATCAGCACCTCGGGCGGCGATCAGCAGTACGCCACCGTGTCGCCGCTGGAAGCAGACTTCGAGATCCAGATCCCGACCATGTACTCGGCGCAGAGCCTGTCCATGGAGATCGGCGATGACCCATCTTTGGTCGGTTATCAGGCCCTGAAAAAGGCTGCTGATGCCCGCGCCATTCGCCCTCTGATGATGGTGAACAAGAACGGCTCGAAGATTTACTACTACGGCTATGTGTCGTTGAACGAGACGCCGACCAAGAACAAGGGCCAGGTCGACACCGTTAACTCGTCCTTCTCCCTGCTGTCCCGTCCAACCCGTTACGCCTCTTAAATAGCGGCAAAGGTGGGGGAGACGTTCCCCCGCCTTATTTTCTGACCCCATAAGGAGCCACACATGGCCAAGTTCAGCCTCGCAGTAAAGCCAACCTTCAAAGCAAAGATCCAGATGCCAGTGCACGGCGGCGAATCCGTCGAATTGGAATTCGAATTCAAGCACCGCACCCGTGATCAGCTCGCGGCGTGGAGCAAGACCATGACCAAGATGACCGACCTGGAAATGCTCGAAGACATCCTGGTCGGTTGGAACATCGAAGACCCATTCAACCGCGAATCGCTGGAGCTGCTGATCCAGAACTTCTACGGTGCGCCGATGGTTCTGCTGGTCGCCTATCACGATGAGCTGAAGCAGGCTCGCCAAAAAAACTGATCGCCTCGGCTCGCGCTCTGTATCAGGGCGCGGCGGCCGAGGATGAAATGGCGGCCTTCGGATTCAGCGCTGAAGACTTCGAAGTCGAGATTGCCGTGTGGCCGGACTGCTGGGCGTCCTTTGAGTGTTTTGCAGCGATGCAGACGCAGTGGAGAACCGGCATGGCTGGGGCTACCGGCCTCGACTACGTGGCGCTTGAGCCTGTAATGCGACTACAGGGCATCCCCAAGGCTGAGCGAATCCACACCTTCGAAGATATCCGCACCATGGAAATGGCGGCGCTTGAGGTAATGCAAGTCAAACGTGAGAGATAGGCGCGTTTTGGAGGTGTCTCGCGATAGTGGTAGATTGCCGGCACTTAATCGAGGATGTCGCCATGAAGGGAATTGTTGCGCTGTGTCTGGTTGCTGCTCTTGTGGGTTGTTCTGCAAAGCAGGTGCGGCCAGAAGTTTCTGGTAACACGCTTTATCGGACCCCAATTGATGGGGCGACTGCTCAATTGGTGCTGCCTGACAGCTTTCAGCGCAAAGTGATCATTCAGAAGCCGGCATATGGTCGGGCGTGGAGCATATTCGACTTTGAGATTCATGTTGGCGAGCCGGCAAGTAAGTCGCTTGTATCTGATATGAGATCAAGGGTTCCCATGGCCAGGATCGGGAATACTGACGACGGCAAGCCATCAACGATTCGACTCTCTCCAAATGACATCGCTATCGAGTTTGGTGTTGATGATGCGCGCGCAGTCTCATTGTCAGGCCTGAGCATCTTCGGCCTGGGGGCCGACATCGTTGTTGGAGCAAAAGCAACAGTAAAGGCTGATCTGTCGGTCAAAGGAAAACCTTCACGACAGGTTGAGGTAATAGGCGTCGGGACTCTGCCAATGGCCTATGCATCACTGCGCGAATCGGATGTCGACAAGGCAATCGGCCTAGCGCTTGATGACGCCGCGAAAAAGCTCGGCGATATGGCCGAGGCTCAGGCCAGGGCAGAGTAAATCTGACCGGGCATACAAGAGCAAAAGACACCACCGAACCCGCTTAGGCGGGTTTTTTATTGCCTCAAAGCCGGCTATGTGCCGGTTTTTTATTGCCCGGAGATTCACATGACCTCGATTGCCGAGATTGGTATTCGCGTCGATTCATCCGAAGCCGTTCAGGCTACCGACAATCTCGACAAGATGACGGACGCCGGCAAGCGCAGCGAGGACAGCGTTAAGCGCACCGGTAAGGCCTGGGAACAAGCCATTGGTGGTATGGCGACCAATACGCAACAGATCGTCAAGGAGTTGCAGAACCTCAACGCCAAGCAGGACGCGACCGCGCAGATGATGGCGAAGATCGGTAGCTCGATCTCGTCGGCGTCAAGTTCGTTCCAGTCGGCTGCTGCATCGATGGGGAGCTATCGCGCGCAGAATGATGCGCTGGTCGTTTCGCAAGGCAAGGCGGCCCAAAGTACCGAGAAGGCATCGAAGGCCGCAAAGCAGCACGCTGACGACCTTTCTGCTCTGCTAGGTAAGATTGATCCTACTGTCGCGGCGCTCGGTCGCCTCGATGACATGGAAAAGAGCCTGTCCGGCTACAAAGCTAAGGGCATGCTGGATGGCGATTCATTCAACGAATACAAGGCAAAGATCGATCAGGCGCGTGCCGGCCTTACTACGTTTGACACCTCGCTGAACAAAACCGGCATGAGCGCTAAGGCAACAGCCGCCGCACTTCGCGGTGTGCCTGCTCAGTTCACGGACATTTTCACCAGTCTGCAAGGCGGCCAGGCGCCGATGACTGTCCTCATCCAGCAGGGTGGGCAGCTCAAGGATATGTTTGGTGGTATCGGTCCGGCAGCCAAAGCCATGGGCGGCTACGTCGCCGGCCTGGTTAACCCATTCACGCTGGCTGCTGCTGCCGCTGTCGGCCTCGGGGTCGCCTATTACAAGGGCGCCGAGGAATCCACCCGGTTTAAAACGGCTCTGATCCTTACCGGAAATGCGGCCGGAACTTCGGCCGATAGCCTGGCGTCGATGGCCAGCAAGGTCAGCGAAACAGTCGGCACCACTGGCGCAGCGGCTGACGCACTGGCTCAGCTGGCCGGCAGCGGCAAGATCGCGAGCGGAAGCTTTGAAGAGGTCGCCACAGCAGCGCTCTCGATGGAGAAGGCCGCCGGCAAGGCTGTCGCCGATACCATCGCCGAGTTCGTCAAAATCGGCAAAGACCCGGTATCCGCAGCCAAGGAGCTGAACGACCAATACGGCTTCCTAACGGCTTCCGTTTACGCGCAGATCGTCTCCCTCAAGGAGCAGGGTCGCGAACAGGAAGCGGTCAAGCTGCTGACTGATACCTATGCCGATACTGTGCAAGGCCGGTCAAAGCAGGTAGTTGAAAACCTAGGCCTGTGGGAAAGGGCGTGGAATGGCGTTAAAAGCGCTGCAAGCGAAGCGTTGGACGGCATAAAAAGCGTTGGTCGTGACGTAACCCTTGTCGATCAGCTTGCCGATGCCGAGTCTCGACTTGCCCAGCTTACGGCGAACGGCCGCGATGCCGCCAAAGAAGACCCGTTCCGATACGCCGAAACGACCAAGGAGATCACACGCCTCAAGCTTGCCCTTCAAGCCAGCGCAATGGATCAGGCAACTGCTGGCCTCCGCGGGCAGAATCAGAAAGACGCAATTGCCGGTATCGATCTGATCAGCAAGGAGGCTGATGGGGCAGCAAGCAACGTCGATAAGCTGAATAAGCGCCTTGAAAAGCTGGGCGAAGCGCGCACCAAGAACATTGCTAACAACTCTTGGGGCGATGACGAGCAAGCCAAGTATGAGAAGGCTACTTCAGCACTGAAAAAACAGATCGCCGACGACCAGAAAAAGGCCACCAAAACGTCAGCATCTGCCGTCGATCTGTCGGGATTCAACGATGCTCAGAACAAGCTGAAGCTGATCACCAGCGAGTATGACAACGCCCAGCAGAAACTGAACGCTGCGCAGAAAAGCGGGCTTCTCTCGCAAAAGGATTACAGCGAGCAGAGCGCAGCCCTGGTCGAACAAGAGAAAGGACGCATCACTGCGGCCTATCAGGCTGAAATTGATGCGCTCGAAGCGGCCAAGGGGAAAAAAAGCACTTCGGCTGAGCAGCGTATAGCGCTTGACCAGAAGATCGCCGACGCGCGCACCAACATGGTCAAGGCTCAGCAGGATGCTGATACCCAGCTCAATGTCCTGTCGACAAATGAAGAGGGCCGACTCAATAAGCAGGCCGCTGCCGTACAGACCTACATCGACGCACTGGATGACCAGCTTGCAACGACCAAGAAACAATTGGCCTTGTCGGTTTCCGGTGTTGGCATGGGCGACGAGGCGCGCAAGCGCCTGCAAGAAGACATCAAAATCCAGCAGGAATATCAGGACAAGCTCGACAAGCTGCTGGCGCAGAAGAACAAAAACCAGATAGATGAAGGCGTTTACCAGCAGGAAACAGCAGCAGTCCGCGAGGCTCTTTCTCAGCGCCTGGCAATGCAGAAGGAGTACTACGGCGCTGTAGAGGCCGAGCAAACCAACTGGCTAAACGGCGCCTCGTCGGCCTACGCGACCTATTTGGAGCAGGTCAAGGACGTAGCGGGGCAGACGAAATCAGCATTCACCAGCGCATTCAAAAGCCTGGAAGACGTACTGGTCAGCTTTGCGACAACCGGGAAAGCATCCTTTAAGGACTTTGCCGACTCGATCATCGCCGACTTCGCCAGGATTGCGATCAAGTCGAAGGTGATGCCTGCCATTCTCGGGGCTGTCGGGCTTTCTGGTTCCGACCAGGCCGCAGGTGGCGGATCTGGATCTGGATCAGGTGCAAATGGAATGCTCGGCCTGGCCAGTGGAGCCACGAAGCTATACAGCTTTGCAAGCTCAGGACTTGGAAGCGCAGTTTCTTCCGGCTGGAGTGCTGGTAATGGTGTTGTTGGCGGGATCGAGGGTGCATTTAAGGCGGGATCTACCTATGTCAGCGACAGCATAACCAGTGCATTCGCCAATACTTCGGTAGGACTATCATCTCAAGCATCGGCAAGCCTGGCCGCTGGATCGTCTCAGGCTGGTTACGCGAGCATAGGCGCTGGCTCTGAAGCCGCGGCAAGCATGGCAGCCGGAGCATCGCAGGCAGGGTATGGAGCAAGCGCTGGAGCAAGCGCAGGCACTAGCGCAGCGGCCGCTGGATTAACTGCTACTGGAGCTGTCACATACGGCATCGGCGGCGCCATTTCTGGATATTTACAGGCCGGCGTCAAGGGTGCAGTTGCTGGTGCTGGCGGAGCAGTTGCTGGCGCATATGCAGGCGCCGCAATTGGCAGTGTAGTACCAGTCATAGGTACGGCGATCGGCGCTGCAATTGGCGCCGTCATCGGCGGAACTATCGGTGGATCAATATTCGGCGGCGACTGGCAGACCAAGGATCAAGGTCTATCTCTTGGCGTTGAAGGTGGCGACTTTGCTGGCCAGAAGTATGAGTACCAGAAGAAAAAGGGCGGCCTCTTCGGCAAGAACAAGAAACGCACCCGGCTTTCTGCGCTCGATCCTGAGATGCAGGCAGCGCTCGACAACACCTACGACGCCACCGAGAACTCCGTCCTAACCCTGTTTGATCGTCTCAACGTCAAGCTAAACGACGGCGTGCTCGACGGGCTGAATGTCGCCTCCACTCAGATCAGCACCAAGGACAAGACGGCTGAGCAGATACAGGAAGAGATTGCCAAGTGGTTTGGCGGCGTCGCTGACTCGATGGTTACAGCTGTCGACTCGGCGGTTGGCTCAGGACTTGGCGGCCGCACTTTCGAAGGGCTGACCACCTTCGTCAACAACCTTTACAGCGTCAACGATGTACTGGAAAACCTGAACGTCGATCTGTACGACTTCAGTGTGAGCGGCGGCCTTCTGGCTGAGCGTCTTTCGGCGATGGCTGGCGGCCTTGAGTCGTTGACCAAGAACGCAGGCACCTACTACGAAAACTTCTTCAGCGACACCGAGAAGGCGGACGACACGCTCGCCGCAGTAGGCAAGCAGTTTGCGGCGCTCGGCCTGGCGCTTCCTGATACGCGCGATGCGTACCGCGGCGTCATTGAAGCGCTGGACATGACGACAACTGCCGGTCAGCAGATGTTTGTCACGATGACAGGTTTGGCCGGCAATGCCTCACAGGCTTATACGATCCTTGAGCAGCGTGCTACACAGGCTGCTCAAGCAATCGCTGATGCTCTGATGGGGGCGGTTACTGGATCAAACGGAGCCCTGCAGCGAGCTATTGCAGCCGAGCAGAAGAACGTGACCGCGGCCTATAACGCCCGGGTCACATCACTCAACGACATGGCCAGCACGGCAAGCAAGAACGTCAGCGACCTGACCGGTGTCAGCAATAGCCTGGGCTCTGCGCTGAAGCAACTGCGCGGCGACTCAGACGAGACGGTTAAGGCGCTGCGCAACCAGGCTCAGGCCACACTGCAAAGTGCTTTGAGCAAGGCGCGGGCAGGCGGGTCTCTCGCGGAATTTGCTGGGCTGAGCGATGCGCTCGACACCCTCGGAAGCAACAACACCGACCTGTATCGCTCGATGGAAGACTTCCAGCGGGACCAGGGTCGGACTGCCAACGAGGTCGCCGAACTCAACAAGCTGAACGGCAAGCAACTGACCACTGCCGAGCAGACGGTCAAGACCTTGGATGACCAGCTTGAGCAGGCCAAAGCTTCTTATGAGGCGCAAATGGCTCAGTTCGACTCGCAGCTCGCCTTCGCCCAGGCGCAGATGGATGCGCTCAATGGCATTGATAACTCGGTCAAGAGCGTGGCAGACGCCATCAGCGCAATGAACCAGTCGGTTATCGCGGCGCTGAGCGTCACGGGCGGGAAGGGAACCACAAACACCCCAACCAATAACGGCGCCTACATCGACACCATCTACAAGGAGTTACTGGGGCGCAAGGACGGTGCCGACGCTGCCGGCAAGGATTATTGGCTTGGCGAGCTTGCGAATGGGCATATCGGCCTTGATCAGCTCACCCAGGCAATCGCCAACGCAGCAAGGGAGAACAAAGAGAAGGTCAAGGCCGGCTATGCAACTGGCGGGCTGATCTCTGGCCCTGGAACCGGCACCAGCGACAGCATCGTCGCTCGCCTTTCCAATGGTGAATACGTGCTGACGGCTGATGCTGTTCGCACCTATGGCACCGATCTACTGGACAAGATGAACGCCGGAAACCTGCCAAAGTTTGCCAGTGGTGGGCCCGTTGTCAGGAACTACAGCGCAAGCCAAACAGCAGCAATGCTCAGTGGCCCCGGCGACTCTGCCGAGACCATCGCCGAGCTGCGCCAGTTGCGCGCCGATATCCATAACGATCTGGCATTCCTCACCAAGCACATGGAGAAGACGGCCTACAACACGACGCAGATTAATGAGTCCGGCGTGCAGGTCGTCAACACAGTTAAAACGGAGGCCGCATGAGCGTTATGAAGGTCGTTCCACCGGTCGAGATAGCGCCGACGATGCTCGCCAGCAACGTGCCGGAGACGGATAACCCGCTGTGGCTGATCGGCACGCTGTACAAGGTCGGCGACAAGGCAATGCTCAACCATCGCAACTATGAGGCCTTAGTTGAGCACACCGGAAAGAATCCCGAGACCGACACCAGCAGCCCGCCGGTCTGGCTTGATCTCGGGCCAACCAACCGCTGGAAGATGTTCAACAAGCGCGCCGGCAACACCTGGACCATCGGCACATTCACGTCGAACCCCGAAAGCATTGACCTGACAGTGAGGCCAGGAAAGCGGATCAACTCCATCGGACTGGTAGGGGTTCGCGCTGCATCAGTTCAGATTCAGATGATTGTGGGTGGATCGGTGGTTTACGACCAAACCTTCAGCATGTCCCTCAAGGCTGGTGGCAGTTGGTATCGGTACTACTTCGGGGCATTCAAGACGAAGGACAACGTCGCACGCTTCGACCTTCCCCCTTTCAACAACGCCGATATTCGGGTGGTTGCCCTCGCGCCAGGGGGCACAGCCAGGATCGGCATGATGGTTATCGGCATGGCCACAATCATCGGTGTCGCCGTGCACGACACCAGCATCGCCATCGACAGCTTTTCCAGCGTCAAGGAGGACGATTTCGGGAACGTCACGATCATTCCGCGCGGTAAAAGGCGGTCGGTCGACTTCGACATTGTCTTGGCATCTGACCAGGTCTCCAGCGTCCTGCGCACCCTCGAGCCGCTCAGCGACACTGTCGCGCTGTACGTGGGCAGCGAAGGCCTTGATTACACAATTATCGCTGGTCGCTTCGAGCGCCTGGCCATGGGGCTCCCGACCTACGGGCGAGCCGCTTATTCCCTTGAGACAAGGAGCCTCATCTAATGTCAGTTCCGGTTATTGATCTGCTTCCCGATCCACCTTTGCCAACTGATCCAGAGTCTGTATTTGACACAAAGTCTGGCGCATCACTTGTCGCTCAACAGGCCATGATTCCGCAGATCAATGCGTCGTTCGCTTGGGTGGCAACCCAAGTAGCCATGGTTGATGGCTACCGGGTCGCCGCTTCCGGCTCGGCAGATGCTGCTGCGAGCTCGGCCTACGCTGCCAACGGCTTCAAAAATGCCGCAGCCGCGCAAGTCGGGCTTGCGGCTGACCAGGTTGGGCTGGCCGCGAATCAGGTAACGCTGGCAGTTAACGCCAAGAACTCGGCCGAGGCGGCTGCTGCTGCCGCTGGGTCAGCGGCTGGACTTCCATCGCTGGCTGGCAATGCCTACAAAGTGCTTCGCGTAACAGCTAATGGTTTGGCTGTCGAATGGGGCTTGGGGCTGCCATCTGTGACAGGCGTTGCAGTTGGTAAAACATTGGTCGTTGGCGCTGGTAATACAGTCAGCTGGGTAGAAAAGTACAACATTGGCGATACGCTAATGAGTTCTGCCAACCCGGGCGCACTTTGGCTACCCGCAGACGGTTCAATTCGTGCACAGTCTTCTTATCCGGCATTGTTTGCGGCGCTCGGAATATTGGGAAGTGATGTTGGTCAGGCATGGTCAAACATTTCTACCGGTTCCGCTGTTGCGTCTTCACGGGTTGCGTCTGATGAACTAGGAACAGTTATTATTTTAAATAGTGACGGTTCTGTTTCAAGAAGTACCGACTACGGGGCGACTTTCACACTACAACCGACAACAAGGGGTAATACTGCTGGTTTAGGAACCGATGGCGCCGGCACATGGATTATTGTAACGGCGGCCATTGCAGGGACTGCTTATAGAAGTACCGATAACGGTTTGACTTGGAACGCTATAACGCTACCGTCAACATCGGCTAATGGTTGGCAAAAGGTTGTTTACGCGGGTAATAATATTTGGCTTGCGATTGCTTCTAATACTGCAAACGCAAACATTGCACGTAGCGTAAACGGTGGTGCATCTTGGGCAGGTGTTGCGCACGGCTTGGGTTCGGTGACAATTGCAGAAATCGGAGCAGATAAAAATACAGGTGTATGCCTGTTCGCATCAGGAACAACAATTCGTAGAAGTACCGACTACGGGGCGACTTGGGCAACAACTCTAACAACAGCGGCCGCAATTGCAGCAATGGCAAATGATGGCGCTGGCACATGGCTAATGTCAGGCGTAAATGGTTCAACAAATACATACATTAGTAAAAATAACGCTTTCGGTTTTACACTTGTTTCTGGCATGGCCGCGTTTGGCGTAGTGTCCATAACATACGCAAATCTAACATTCTTCTTGCAAATAACGTCTAACCTTTCATATGTTTACGCAGATTCTGTATTTTCTCAGGTGGCCGGGCTTGCCAGTGGTACAACTACCGGAGCACATGCCGGTAACGGAATTTTGATAGCTGGTGGATTTACTGGGCAAATTGCAAGGTCACTCCCGTACAGTTATGACACAGCCACACAATTTAAACTTCCTCGCCCTAGTAATCCGGTTGGGCTAAAAACATACATAAAGGCATTGGCAGCATGATTACACTCTATCGCTGGTCTAGTGTTTCAAATATTTATGCTGGTAGTGTCGAAGTTGACGAGGCCGGCGCACTTCCTGAGCGTTGCACGCCAACCGAACCACCAAAACTCACAGGCGATGAGGTAGCGCGCTGGACCGGTAGCGGCTGGGAGAAGTTGGCGGTCGCCCCAGAACCCGAACCGCCTCCAGCGCCAGACTGGCCCGCGCTGATTGCTGCCCGCCGCTACACCGCTGAAACGGCCGGCACCACCGTCGAAGGCATGCCCATCGACACCGGCCGCGACAGCCAGGGCCTGATCACCGGTGCCGCTCTGGCCGCTATGTTGGACCCGGCCTATTCGGTCCGCTGGAAGACAGTGGCCGGCTTCGTCGATCTGACATCCCAGCAGATCATCGGCGTGGCCTCGGCGGTGCGCGCCTTTGTGCAGGCCAGCTTTGACCGCGAGGCTGTGCTACTCGGTGCAGTGGCCGACAGCTCGATCACCGCCGAGATGCTGGAAGAGGGGTGGCCAGCATGAGCCGATTTGTCACCACGCTGAAAACCGACCAGACCGACCGCCGCACCTACAAGCTGCTCGATGACCTGGTGCTGGCCGATGAGGATCAACGCACGATCGTTGTGCCAGCAGGCTTCATCACCGACTTCGCCAGCATCCAGGTGCTGCACAACGTTTTCCTTTTTGTGCTGTTTGCTTTGGTGTCCGGTTACGGCAACTACGCCGCGACCGTGCACGACTGGCTTTATTTTGGCGGCCAGGTTAGCCGAAAGGAAGCGGACGCCATTCTGTACCGGGCATTGCGCGCGGAAGGCGTGGCTCGATGGCGGGCCTGGCTGTTTTGGGCCGGCGTCCGAATAGGCGGCGCCAAGCACTACACCAAGACCCCGACCCGTTCGGGGTTTTCTTCGTCTGGAGATTGAAAAGACGAAGCCCCGAGGTTGGCCCTTCGGGGCTTCTATTTTCTCCTGTATCCCTTAATGCACGGAGAACGTGGGCGGGATGATATCAACGCCGCCGCGATGAATCACCACAGCTATCGACTACAAATTTCGGCTATTCAGCCCGCCAAGCGCGGGCATTTTTTCGCCTGGAGAAAAGCATGACCGCAACTGAAAAAGACCTCGATGTTCTAGCTCGGACCCTCTGGGGGGAAGCACGCGGCGAAAGTCTGGCCGGTCAGATCGCCGTCGCCTGGACGATCCGTAATCGCGTGGACGACGGCAATGCCAAGTCCTGGTGGGGGGAGGGGTATGCCGGCGTCTGCCAGAAGCCGTACCAGTTCAGCTGCTGGAACAAGAACGACCCGAACTTCGCCTACCTGAGCGGTGCAAAGCAGATCCCATTCCGTGAGTTTGCCCAGGCCAAGATCGCTGCTGAACAGGTTATAGCCGGGAAAGTGCCGGATCCTACCGGCGGCGCCACGCACTACTACGCGACCACCATGCCGAAGCCACCGGTGTGGGTGAAGAGCGCCAAGCAGACGTTGGAGCTCGGCCGCCACGTCTTCTTCAAGGATGTGCCATGACAGCCTTTACTAGGCTCTCCCGAGTCCTCGCCAAATCCGAGGAGGATCGGCTTTTCTTCGAATGCCCAGGCTGCCAGATGGTCCACGGGATTTCCCACGGGCCTGGCCCGGGCCCGCGCTGGGGCTGGAATGGAAATGTCGAGAAGCCGACCTTCACGCCCTCGGTTCTGGTGACCTGGAGCGAACCGAGCGACAACCCTGGCGAATTTGACGATGCCTCCAAGGATCTGAAGAAGGTCTGTCACTCGTTCGTGACCGATGGCCGTATCCAGTTCCTGGGTGACTGCACGCATGCGCTGGCCGGCCAGACTGTCGACCTGCCTGATTGGGAGGATGAGCAATGACGCCCGCCGTGCTGAAGACGGCGGTGGCCGGCGTACTGGCGCTGTTGCTGCTGACGGCGGGCGCCACTTGGAAGGTGCAGGAGTGGCGCTACGGCAAGCAGTTGGCCGAGCAGTCCGGGGCTTATCAGTCCGATCTGACCGCCATCAGCAATGCGGCCTCCGACCAGGTGCGCACTGCGCTGGAGAAGCAGCAAGTCGCCGAAAAGATTCGAGACGATATCGACGCCAAAGCAACCAAGGAGAAAACGCATGACCTCGCTGAGAATGAAACTCTGCGCCGCGCTGTTGCCGATGGCGCTCGCCGGCTGCGCATCGCGGGAAGCTGTAGTGCCAATAGCGGCAACGTGCCCGGTACCGCCAGCACCACCAGCCTGGGCAATGGCGGAACCGTCGAACTCGCTCCAGCTGCTGGACGAGCTGTTTTCGATATCCGCGCCGGGATCATTGCCGATCAAGTAGCCTTGAAGGCTGCGCAAGCGTATATCAAGGATGTGTGCCGGTGATTCACAGCGGTCGACGTTTTTGGCTGTCTGCGTAGTGAAGTCCCGGCTTGGCATTATGCTTGATCCAAGATGGCTGTGTGTCTTCGGTGATTATTGGGAAGCCTTTAGCCTTTCGAAGTGCTTCCGTTTTGAATCCAATTCCAAAATACGTGCAGCCTGCAGAATCCCTCCAGGTTGGATCAATTATTTTCTCGTCTGAACCAACACACCATGCATGTTGAGTTATGCCGAATTTATCCGAAGGTATGGCGTAACCTTCGACATAGGTCAGGCACTGATTGCTGAGGGCCAGCTTAAACGCATTCAAATAGCATTCCCCTGACGACGCCTCGGCATATTGTGTCGGCAGGTTCTGCGGCTCGAAACCGATTCCGAACTCAGCGACTAATGATTGAATTCGTCCCTCTGGTTCGCTCCTGTTTGATACCACAGGCTCTCCACAAGCCTGCCGAATAGCATCGGACCGTTTTTGCCATGGCAATGCTCGGAACTGCGCAGTCATAGATATCTCCCTAATTTTTACTGTGCCTGTGTTCTTTTTTAGCTGAGTGGATACAGCCCCGAATAGCTATCATTAAGCTGGTATAACTAAGTCAAATCAATCCATGCTGGCACGAAAAAGGCACTTGCGTAAACGCTCGGTGCCTGATTTGTACAGCTGTAACTGTTACACGGGGGCTCTCCTATAGCTAGGTTACTCTGGGGCTTTGAGCGCCGTGATTGCACCATTTTTGAGGCTTACTGGAGCGCTGGTTAACGCCGCTGTTAGGGCTTCATAGCCAATGGTCATCAAAATAGCCATTAAAACTGCCCCTGCTGCTCCCATTGTCCATTCAGAAACAGCCTTGGCCTCTTTAAATTTTTTCTCCCCATCACGAGCGCGATTCCACTCATGCTTAAGTAGATCTCTTGAGGCCGAGGTCAAAAGTATTATGTCTTCATGAACATCGGAAAATTTCATGTTTTCAAATTTTGTATAAATTCCATCGATGAGGGTAAGGAATTTTTCATTTCTTTCAAAGTCTTCTAGTTTTTTCTCTTTGTCATTGATTCTAAGGAGGATGCTTATCCTAGCTTGGAGCATCTCGGTATAAAGCTCACTGCGCTCCAGTTTCTTTTCCATCTCCTTCGCTGGTGCAAACATCTTTCCTGCATTATCTTTTCTTATGTGTTCGATTAGTGCATCTACGCAGGAAATATATTTTGAAATTTCATCTCTAAGACTGTTAATCCAATTCTGTCTAAACTCTGAGACTTTTGATTCTTTTGTCGAAATGAATCCAGCGTAGGCAATAGCTCCTGCAATCAAGGCTGCTGAAACAACGCCAATCGGTACAAAGATATTTTCCGGGAAAGCCATTTCCTACACCGTTGCGGTAAATTGATGGCTTAGGTTAATGATGCTGTGCATATGAGTCTACTGTGATTCATTTGACAAATAATTTCTCGTACCACTTTTTGTACCTAATCAGCGGTTTCCAGGGGGGGGGGTAGAGGGGCGAAATACCCCCTCAAGCCCTTTAAAACCCCCAAGCCAAAAACGCCAGCTAATCCGCACAACTCGTGCTGCCCCCAATCACTCCGGCGTCATCATGACCGCGAGCGTCATGTTGATAAACTCTTCATTGCGATCTATTGCTACCAGGGTGCCGCGCCTGGCCTATGTCAGAGAAGTGAGCCGCTGACTCACTGGCGCCTGGCTGCTTCAAGCTCTCTGCGCAGCTTATCGTTCTGGTCGCGCACCATCGACAGACTTTGAATTTCTGCCAGCTGCTCAGTGGTTTCCGCTTCAAGGTTGGCCATCCATGCCCGGTTCTTCTGAAGCTCTGCGGATAGCTGGTCGTTCATCGCGACCAGGCTGGTGATGTTCTCTTTGGCCGCCTGCAGCTGACGCTTCAGATCTTGGATGTCTTCCTCGAGCATGCTCGCGTAATGCTTGACGGTTTCAAGCCGGGTTGGCGTGCCGAGCCATTCGCTGGTGTCTTCGATTTCGTATAGGTCCATGGCCGTGCCTTAGTAATACTGTTTTTATATACAGTAATAGAGGCGGCTGAAATTGGCGAGGGCGAAGCGACGGGGAGTGGTTTACGAGTGGCAGAACGCCGGGGAGGTCTTGGCCAATTCTTGGGCCAGGTTTTCGGGGAAGGGCGGAGCGGTAGGGGAACCCTTTTGAATTCAGCTCATGAATTCAAAGGCCGATCCCCCGCTTAACCCCATGTTGACGTCATAATTAAATGTCGCGTCTACCCTCTTGACGGCATGTCGTCGACCAAAAGGTGCCGCTTACTGATGTTCGACATGATCAGGTGTCGAGAGCAAATCGCTTAATAGTCGGGTTAACCTGGTGGGCGAGGGCGGCTGCTCAGTCGGGATGCGGGCGCAGGAATACCAAGCGGCGTGTATAAGTAGCTGACAATCAACGCGGGTATTCTGCGGCTTGCAATCTCGAGAAGCCTCGTTTCCTCAGGTGACGCAAGAAACGACGAGGTTAGGTGAGCAAGTCCCTTATTGGCGAGTCGGAAGACGGAAAGAAGAGACTGCTCTGCCTCTGCTTCCCCGCCGGGGTGGCGTGAAAGCGCTTGAGTTGGGGAGACGCGGGCAAGGGAGCCGGTTGCATTTGCAAAGAGTTCGATACCGATATCGTCTGGTTTGCGCGGACCAATTGGGTTTTGCAATCGGCCGTTTCTACTCATGTTGAGACCAAGAAACTCTAGAAGTGCTCTGCTGTGAATGACACCTGCCTCGATCGCGGGATTGATGAAGGCATTCGAGTTACCTTCGATGGTGAGTTGATCGTTGACAAAGATCTTCATTGGCTGGGCCTCTTGCCAGCTTGTTTTCAATCGAAGCGCAAGGTTGAGTGTTTCGATGGCGCTGAGGCTGTGCGGAATGAAGCGTTCGAGGATATCTTGATTTTTCATTGAAAAGACCAACTATTAAGAGACCTCAAACGAGGTGTTTTTTTATGAGCAGTCACTCCGGCGTCATCATCACTGCCAGCGTCATCTTGATGAATTCCTCGTTCCGGTCGATTGCGTCCAGAGCTCCGCGAACGTTCTCGGCGACTTCTGCCGCTCCGCGCTGCTCGACCCATAGCGTGAGCTCCATGATGGCGGCTTCCAGGGCGAGCTGGTTTTCGTTGATCTTGAATAGCAGGGAAGGGAGCAGGTCTGAATGGGGCATGGGAATTCCTCCGTGGAGAAGGAAAGCGTAGCAGTGCGTGATCTGGCTTGGGGGGATGTGTGCGTTCGGCAGGACGCCGGAGACTTGGGCCAATTTTTGGGCCAATGGTGCGAAAAGGTGGGGGTTGATGAGGCATGAACCCCCTGTAAATGCTGTCTGTAACCCTCAGAAAACCCCATTCAAAACTGCATGGTGATGTTAGCTGTGGAGATCAATTACCTTACCTATCAATGGGTTAGAGCTGGTCTTTTTTTGCCTGATACCGATTTGATACCAATCTGGAGCTTTTCCAGCTCCGCCCAGTCTGAGCTTGAGTTGAGCCAACGCGCATACGTCGTCAGCAACCTTTGGACACTGTGGCCAAGCTGCTGAGCGATGAATGCGGGGTTCATGTTGGACATTGAGCATATTGTCGCATAAGTATGACGGCAGTTGTACGGTGGTCGATAAGGCATCGCCAGCGCCTGGCGTGCCGGCCCCCACTGGTTGTGCAGATCGGAGGTCTGTTTGGTGGACTCGCTGTTCTTCAACGGCGGGAACACCTGGGGCGTGGTCTTTACCAGGCCGACGCCTTTTGCAGGTCGCACGGCGTACTGGCGGGCGAACTCCAGCGCATGCAGTGCACGTTCGTTGAGTGGTACGAAACGATTTTTCCGGTTTTGGTGCGTTAGCCGGGTTCTTCTTGATCAGCGCTTGGGCAACTGCGGCTTCCAGAGTCGCCGAGAGCTTGACCAGAGCATGGCGACGAACACCCGGAGAAGGCCACGCCGTGGCCGCGCAGGAGGGTGGTGGTAATCATGTCAATGCTTAAACAAACAGCCTCAGATCGAACAGATTGCAATTTGGCGGGTGCACTCTTCACATGGTGCTTCCATTGGTTGGTCATTTACTACCAGGTTTGGCTGCCTCACCTTTTCATTCCGCCATCGAGATCATGGACAACTTGCACTCGCGCGGGGTACGCATGTCCAGTGATGGCTTTGGGGCGGGTATTCCTCGTTGAGTTATCTCAAGAAGTTCAAGATTTTTAAACTCAAAATCGATCAGTCTTTCGTGCGTGATATCGCAATCGATGCCGATGATCGAGCCATAGTCAAGACCATCGTAAAAATGGCTCATAGCGTGGGTTTAATCACTATTGCCGAGGGGGTGGAAACACCACCGGCGTAGTGGGAGTTTCTCAGGGATATTTGTTTAGCCGGCCATTGCCCACGGATCAAATTCCAGAATTCGTCAGGAAGGTCGAGGCTCAGCGCGAGATTGAGGTTGCGGATGCGGATGCTCTTGAACTTTCGGAGCAGAGAGAAATTTGGCAATCCGAATTATTCTAGTAACAGGGGGCGATTCATAGCCAGGGTTGAGGCAGTACCGAATCAGTCCCCGTTCCGCCATTCGGATCACGGGAAACGCACCCCGGTCAGAAGCGGAAGATCCATCTGGCAATAAGTGGACAGGAGCATGTGAAGCGCTTGGCCCAAGTCGAAGCGCGCTGAGGCCGGTCAATCAGGGGGCCCGTAAAGTTTGGGTGGGCTGGCTCTCTAAGCCTTAAGGCAAAAAGGCAGTGGCGATGTTTTGGCGGTACGGGCGGACAGTTTTTCGCGGCTTCGGTTCACTTTTGGTTACAAATTGTGGCTAAAATGCCACCGATCATCGGGTGCCGATAAGCAGCGCCGGCTCAAGGATGTGCCCTCGGGACAGCTTTCGTATTAAGACTCTGCACAAACCCCTGGGCCAGGGCTGCCAAGGGGGGCAGTTTGTTCACTTCTGACGTGTGACGATTTCCGTGAAACTCATTATTGCCGCTATCTATGTTGTCTCCATCGCATACGTCCATCTGCGAGGGCAGGTGCGACACAAGCTGGGCCGCCAGTTGAGTGATCACTCGACGTTTCTGGCCCCGATCAATTGCTTCCTTTATCTCTTCTCGAAGATACCCAACAAACCTTTCCTCAATCCTGCCGACTTTCCCGACCTGAGCCCGTTGCAGGCTCACTGGGAAGAAATCCGCGCCGAAGGCCAAAACCTGTTGCGGGCAGGGGAGATCAAACGCTCGAGCCAGTACGACGATGTCGGTTTCAACTCGTTCTTCAAATCAGGCTGGAAACGCTTCTACCTCAAGTGGTACGGCGACAGCCATCCATCGGCGATGAAACTCTGTCCGCGCACCACCGAACTGGTGCAGAGCATCGGTTCGATCAAGGCTGCGATGTTCGCCGAATTGCCTCCGGGCTCGAAACTGGTGCGTCACCGCGACCCGTATGCCGGTTCCTATCGTTATCACCTGGGTCTTGAAACCCCCAACGATGCCGGTTGCTACATCAATGTCGATGGCGAGAACTACCATTGGCGCGACGGTGAAGCGGTGATGTTCGATGAGACCTACATCCATTACGCTGAAAATGCCACCGAGCAGAACCGTATCATTCTGTTTTGCGACGTTGAACGCCCGATGAAGTATCGCTGGGCGGCCGCGTTCAACACTTGGTTCAGCCGCAATGTGATGGCGGCGGCCGGCGCGCCGAATGAGGCGGGTGACAAAACCGGCGGCATCAATCGACTGTTCGGCAGAATCTACAAAATTCGTCTGCGCGGCAAAGACCTGAAAAAGCGCAACCGCACACGCTATTACCTGGAAAAGTGGGCAATCTTTGGCGGGTTGCTGGCCATCTTCATCCTCGTCTGATTCTTTCGCCGAGCCGACCGAGGGCGTCGCGGGCTTGCCTGCGATGATCCTGGGCGGCCCGCCCATTACGTGCTGGCTTTTTTTCTCGCCGCCGGTTTGGCGGACGGCTTGGGCTTTGCGGTCGCCTTGCCTGGCGCCTTGCTGCCCAGACTGCGTTTGAGCAGCTCAGTCAAGTCAATGACATCCGCTGTTTTGCGTTGCTCTTCGCCGGTGGCTGTTTCAACGTCCTCAATCTTGCCTTCGTGGGCTTTCTTCTCCACAAGGGCCATGATCTTGTCTTCAAACTCATCCCGGTAGTCATCCGGCGACCATTTGGCGCTCATGTCCTCCACCAGTCGCTTGGCCATATCCAGTTCGCCCTTGGTCAGCTCGGCCTTGGTCACGTCAGGGCCTAACGCCAACTCGTCCAGGCTGCGTACTTCCGCCGGCCAGCGCAATTTCATCAGCACGATGGCCGATTCCAGCGGCATGAGCGCGGCCAGATACTGGCGGGTATGCAGCACCACGCGGGCCAGGGCGACTTTTTGGGTTTGGGTGAGCGTTTCGCGCAACAGCGCATAAACCTTGCCCCCGCGTTTATCCGGCGCCAGATAGTAAGGTGTGTCGATGTTCTGCAAGGGAATCTGGTCGCTATCGACAAAGGCAAAAATGTCGATGGTCTGGGTCGACAAAGGATGCGCCGAGCGAATGTCCTCTTCGCTGAGCACCACGTACCGACCCTTTTCGAACTGGACACCTTTGACGATGTGTTCCTTGGTGACTTCTTTACCGGTGACCTTGTTGACGCGCTTGTAGCCAACCGGATCCATGCTGCGGCTGTCGAGCCAGTCGAAATCCACCCCTTGGGAAGACGTTGCCGAGACCAGCGCCACGGGGATGTGCACCAGGCCGAAACTGATTGCGCCCTTCCAGATTGCCCGCGCCATGGTCGTCTACTCGTGAGTGATGATCAGGTGACCCATGGCCTCTTGAAAAAGTTTCAGCGGCATTGAGCCCTGCCGCGATGGGGCGTCAACGTTGTGTTACATCTTGTCGGAGGTTTTTGTTAACAAATCCGAACCCCGAGCGTAGCGTGCTATCGAAGACTCTATTCTGGCTCACGTCGAGAGGCTCCCCATGAACCGATGCATGCTTGGCATCATCACGCTCGCCCTGAGCGGCGTCATCAGCCAATCGGTGCAGGCTGAAGTTGCAAGGGCAGGTGCGTCGTTGCAGATCGCCCAAAACCTGCCGGGCAACAACAACCCCTACAACAGCCCGATTCGCCGCGCCAATCCAAACAGCATGCAGGGCACGCAGCCCAGTGCGCCGGCCATCCGCGGGCCGAACACTGTGCCGGTACCGAGGCCACCGACCCTCGATAACGGCGGTATCGGCAATCGCTATCCCCAGGATCGCCCGGCGCCCGCCAGCCCACCCAAATTCATTCCCAATCCGCCTCATCGAGACTCGGACACCCGTAATCCTTGATGGCCGGCAGCCAGGCTGTTGGGCATTTTCCTGACAAAAGGAATCGTGCATGTTGCGTAGAACGCTGCTGGCCACTGTCTGCGCCAGCGCCTTGATGACCACCACTTTGTCCGTCCTGGCAGCGCCGGCTCAGGACATGCAGAGCGAGCAGGGCAGGCTTGAAGTCACTCCGATTGTGACTGGGCTGGAACATCCCTGGGCCCTGGCGTTTCTGCCTGACCGCCAGGGCATGCTGGTGACCGAACGGCCCGGCCATCTGCGGCTGGTGACGCCTGACGGAAAACTGTCGGCACCCATCAGCGGCGTGCCCAAGGTCTGGGCCAGGGGGCAGGGTGGATTGCTGGATGTGACGCTGTCACCCGACTTCAAGCAAGACCGTACGATCTACCTGTCCTATGCCGAAGGCGGTGGCCAGGGGGATAAGGCAGGGACCGCCGTCGGTCGCGGGCGGTTGTCCGAAGATCTGACGTCACTCAAGGATTTTCGGGTGATTTTTCGCCAGGAACCGAAACTGTCGGTCGGCAACCACTTCGGCTCGCGGCTGGTGTTCGACCGGGATGGCTATCTGTTCATCACCCTGGGAGAAAACAACGACCGCCTGACCGCCCAGGACCTCGACAAACTGCAAGGCAAGGTGGTGCGGATCTACCCCGACGGCAAGGTGCCGGACGACAACCCTTTTGTCGGTCAGGCCGGTGTGCGTCCGGAAATCTGGTCCTACGGCCATCGCAACCCGCAAGGCGCTGCGCTTAACCCCTGGACCGGCACTCTTTGGGAAAACGAACACGGTCCCAAGGGCGGAGACGAGGTCAATATCATCGAACGTGGCAAGAATTACGGCTGGCCGCTGGCCACCCATGGTATCAACTACTCCGGCCAGCCGATCCCGGAAGCTCAAGGCACAACCGCCGTAGGCACCGTCGCACCGCACCATGTCTGGGAGCAATCCCCCGGCCTCAGCGGCCTGGCGTTCTATGACGGCGACCGATTCAAGGCCTGGCAGCACAATGCGTTTATCGGTGCATTGGTGACTCAGGAGTTGATCCGCTTGCAGTTCGACGGTGATCGGGTGGTCCACGAAGAGCGCTTGTTGGGTGAGCTGAACAAACGCATTCGCGATGTGCGACAGGGGCCGGATGGCTACTTGTACGTGCTGACCGATGAAGAAAACGGCGGGTTGTACAGGGTGGGATTGAAGTAACGCGGATACCTGTGGCGTGGGGGCAAGCCCCCTCGCCACAGAAAACGGGGCGTTCACTCACAACGATACAAAATGACCGCCGCCCGCAGCTTGTCCCGGCCGAAAGTGCACATCTTGTCGAATTCCCCGTGGCTGACCGGCAGATGCTGGCAGTCCATGGGTTGGCGATGCTGGCTGTGATCCACATCGGGATCATGCAGGTAGACGAATTCGTCGTCGCAATCGGTGACAATCACCCAATGCGGAGATTTCGAACGGGTCAGTCGATAGCTGCTGATCAGTACCAACGGCTGTCCGCCGTGCTCCAGCAGACGTGGCAGGTTCAACGCCCCGCCCATCACACACTCGACATCGGTGGCCTGCAATTGCAGTGTGAACTCATCGTGCACCAGGCGCATGACGTCTTTTTTATGCGCGTCGCGCACACCGTCGAGGAACAAAGGGCCGGCCATGCTGAGTTGCAGGCGCACCCGAAATCCCCGTCGCCAGGCCGCCAATGCCAAACCCTGTGGGCTGCAACCACCGTGACCGGACGTCATGAACACGGTGGTCGCCTCGCGCCAGATCTGCAGTTCTTCGCGGCGTTCCAGCACACGGCCCTGTTGCAGAGCACCCATGGCCATCAGCAGGCAGGCCGGGCCGCAGGTGAAATCGGTGGTTTGCGGGTAATAGGGCACCTGGATGTTTCGTGAGGCGCGGTGCTCAAGAATGCGCTTTTCCAGGCGCAACGCGTCGGCGTGATCCTGGTAATAGTCGTGAATCAAGGCGAAGCGCCGATAGCCATTGCGCTCATACAGGGCAATGGCCGCCGGGTTATCGATGCGCACTTCCAGCCGCAAATAGGCGCAATCGTGCTCCAGTGCACAGGCTTCGATGCGCTCGAGCAATTGTTTGCCCAAACCGCTGCCCCGCGCCTGAACCGCGATCGCGATCGAATACAGGCGCGCCAGCGACGTACCTCGATGGAATAGCACAACGGCATACCCCACCAGGTTCTCGCCGCGCTGGGCCACCAGCAGTTGGCCGTGTGCCCGATTGATCATCCATTGAAAGCTGCGACTGTTGAGCCGATCCGTGGTGAAACACTGTTCTTCAAGTTGCAGTAGTGCCGGTAGATCCTCAGTGACCGCCAACCGAAAAATCAGATTCATATGACCACCGTAAAAGTTGCGTAACGAAACGGGACTTTCGAAAAAGTTCGTGCTTAATAGGAAAGGTCTTGTTCTCCAACGGATCAATCACTATGTCAGCGGTACAGGGTCATTGGCGCGAAGTATCCGAACAAACTTTGCCGACAGCAATCACTTCTTCAACTTATTTAAATGATGCGAATAGAACTTCCAGCCAATTGATTATCATTGTCGAACGCAAGGAAGACTGGGCCTCTTACTTCCCCAGTGAAGACATCGTTACGGCCCAGGAGTACCTTGAGCAAACCCGTGACAATGACCAGGGCAAACGCGTCCAGGTGATCAACCTGTGCCGCAGCTACAAATACCTGGGGCATGGCTATTACTGCTCTCTACTGGCCGAGGCGCGGGGGCACAAGGTCATTCCATCGGTGCGTACCATCAGCGAGCTGACACGCAAGTCCCTGTATGGGCTGGCGCTGGATGACCTGGACAAAACCCTGGAAAAGGCCCTCAGCCATCATCTCTACAGTGACACCGAAGGCTTCACCCTGACCTTGTATTTCGGCAAAACCAACATCGAACCTTTACAGGATCTGGCGCGCCAACTATTTGAAGTGTTTGCCTGTCCGATTCTGTTAGTTGAGTTTCGCCGAACTAACGGTTGGCACATCGAAGGTATAAAGTTTGGTGCCTTGCACAAGTTGCGTGAAGATCAGGAAGATCAGTTTGCGAATGCGCTGGACACGTTTAGTCGAAAGATCTGGCGATTACCGCGATCAAGGCGCCTGGCTCGTTATGATCTGGCGATATTGCACGATCCCCAGGAAGCCTTGCCGCCGTCCAATGCCAAGGCACTGGACAACTTTGTCAGGGTCGGCAAGACCCTGGGTATCGACGTCGAGTTGATTGAGCGCAAGGATTACGCGCGAATTGCCGAGTACGACGCCTTGCTGATCCGCGAGACCACCAGCGTCGACAACCACACCTATCGTTTCGCCAAGAAAGCCGAGAGCGAAGGGCTGGTGGTGATGGACGACCCGACCTCCATCCTGCGCTGCACCAACAAGGTGTACCTGACAGACCTGCTCAAAAGCCATCAACTGGGCATGCCCGCCACCGAAATCCTCTACAAGGAACGACCGGAGGACTTCGAACGGGTTGGCGAGCGCCTGGGTTTTCCGTTGGTGCTGAAAATACCCGACGGCTGTTTCTCCCGAGGCGTGATCAAGGTTGAAAGCCAGCAGGCATTGCTCGAAGCCACGGCCGAGCTGTTCGAACACTCGGTGCTGTTGCTGGCCCAGGAATTCTTCTACACCGAGTACGACTGGCGCATCGGCGTACTCAACCGCAAACCGATCTTTGCCTGCCAGTACTTCATGTCCAAGGGGCACTGGCAGATCTACAACCACAAGGCCAAGGGCCAGGACATCAACGGCGAATGCCGGACCCTGGCGGTTCACGAAGCCCCCCGCGCGGTAGTGGAACTGGCGGTGAAGACCGCGAATCTGATCGGCGATGGCTTGTACGGCGTCGACCTCAAGCAGTCCGGCGACAAAGTGGTAGTGATAGAGGTCAACGACAACCCGAACATGGACGCCGGTATCGAAGACGCCTATTTGCAGGACGATCTGTATTCACTGGTGCTGGAAGAGTTCGTCAGGCGCCTGGAGCTAAAGCGTCGCGGCCAGGCCTGGTGAGCGGCCCATGATCAAAAGTTATCAATTGACCCACGGCACGCTGCACGCGGTCGAAAGACTGGACGCCGAGGTGATGTTGTTCAGCAATCCCGACGCCGCCGAACGGGACCTGCTGCACAGTCATTTCAAGCTGGATGATCATGCCCTGGCCTCGGCGCTCGACCCGGACGAGGTGTCGCGCATCGAGTTTCATCCGGACAACCTCTTCTTGATCTGGAAGCGACCGGACAATTACTCAGGCGCCGACAGCCTGGCCTTCGAAGTGTCGTCCTGCGGCCTGCTGTTTTGCCCGGATCGCTTGCTGGTGATCGCCACCGACGAGGCGCCCCTCAGCGGGCTCGGCAAGCGCCAGCCGCTGAACACGCCACTGGATGTGCTGCTCGAACTGCTGTTCAACAACATCCATCACTATCTGGGGCACCTCAAGGTGATCAAGATGGTTGCCCGCGAGTTGCAGCAGAAATTCAACGCGTCGATGCAGAACCAGCACTTGATCCAGATGTTCAATCTCAGCGAAAGCCTGATCTATTACATCAACGCCATTCACAGTAACGGCGCGGTGCTGACCCGGTTGCGCAATCATGCGGAAAAGGAGCACTTCGGCGCCCATGCCATTGGCCTGATCGACGACCTGATCATCGAAAACAACCAGTGCTACAAGCAGGCGGAAATCTACTCGACGGTGTTCTCCGGGCTCATCGACGCCCGGGGCAACCTGATGAACAACAGCATGAACAACCTGTTGCGCAAACTGACATTGATCAACGTGGTGTTTTTGCCACTGAACCTGATCGCGAGTATCGGCGGCATGTCCGAGTTCAGCATGATGACGGCAGGGACCCCGTGGTGGCTTTCTTATCCGTTGTTTTTGCTGGCAATGATGTTCGGGGCAGGTGGGATGGTGCTGTGGTTGAAGCGTTTGGCGAAGTGAATGTGGCAACGTTCAGATTGCCATCGCGGGTAAACCCGCCCCCGAGTCATTGGATGTATGCGGAATCGGTGAACGACCAAATAAATGGTGGGAGCTGGCTTGCCAGCGAAGGCGGTTTTTCACTCGCCAGTGATGTTGAATTTGATGACCCCTTCGCGGGCAAGCCCGCTCCCACAGGGTCGGTGGCTGTATGCGGAATCTGTCGGCGACAAAAATACTGTGGGAGGGCTTGCCCGCGATAGCTATCTCGACAACGACGCTAATTCCGAATTGAGCCTTTAGCGAAACAACTACCGCGCCGAGTGAAAATTGGCCATTGACTTGCCATCAGCGCCCGGCTATTTTTCGGGCATGACTTCCACCGTATTGCGCTGCCAGCCAAGCATTATTACCGCCATTCCTCATTTGGCGGGCTAGCTCACGACTGCAGCACCCAACCCGCCCTAGAGGCGGGTTTTCATTTTCTGTCTCGGGGCTCTGATCAATGTCAGGAGACGATCATGACCCGCGTGCCCGCCCAACAATCCCTGCTTGAGCATTACGTCAAAAAGATCCTTGCTGCGCCAGTCTACGAGCTGGCGGTGCGCACGCCGTTACAAGCGGCGCCGGCGTTGTCCGCGGCATTGGGCAATCAAATCCTGCTCAAGCGCGAAGACTTGCAACCGACCTTTTCCTTCAAGATCCGAGGCGCCTACAACAAACTGGTCCAACTGAGCCCTGAGCAAAAGGCGCGGGGCGTGGTGACGGCGTCGGCGGGAAATCACGCCCAGGGCGTGGCACTGGCTGCGCGTGAGCTGGGGATCGACGCAACGATCGTGATGCCCGCCACCACACCGGAACTGAAGGTGCTCGGGGTGCGCAGCCGTGGCGCACAAGCGTTGTTGCATGGCGAGAGCTTTCCATTTGCCCTGGCCTTTGCGCTGGACCTGGCGCAAACAACCGGGAAGACTTTTGTTTCGCCCTTCGACGACCCGGATGTGATCGCGGGGCAGGGCACCGTGGCCATGGAGATCCTGCGTCAGCATCAAGGTCCGCTGGACGCGATTTTCGTACCGGTGGGCGGTGGCGGCTTGATCGCCGGAATCGCGGCGTACATCAAATACCTTCGCCCGGAAATACGCATCATCGGCGTCGAGTCGGAACATTCCGCTTGCTTGCAGGCAGCATTACAGGTGGATCAGCGCGTCGTTCTGCCGCGCGTCGGCACGTTCGCCGATGGCGTGGCCGTCGCACAGATCGGCGCCCATGGTTTCGAGGTGTGCCGGTTTTGCGTCGATGAGGTACTGACCGTGAGCAATGACGAACTCTGCGCCGCCATCAAGAATATCTATGACGATACCCGCTCGATCACCGAACCTTCTGGCGCATTGGCGGTGGCTGGCATCAAGAAGTACGTGGCAAAAAGTGCAGCCCGCGGCCAGACCTTCGTGGCCATCGACTCGGGTGCGAACATCAATTTCGACAGTTTGCGGCATGTGGCCGAGCGCGCCGCATTATGCGACGCCCCGGCGTGAAGCGAGTCAGTCGGCAAGTGGACGCCGTCCGTCCGCTTCACGGCTACTCTTCGACGGCTTTATCGACCTTGCTGGAGGCGGACCAGATTCGATAACGCACCTCAACGTCCTTGGGCACGTACAGTACGATCGGCAGCTTGCTGTTATAGCGCAGCATGAATCCGTCCCCGACCACCGGCACGAAATCCTGGTGGCTCTTGCCATCCGGGCACGCCATGAGGGTGCTCATCGGGCCGATGACTTTTTCCAGGCGGTAGAACGGATAGCCCCAACCCTCAAGGTTTTTCTCTTCGAGAATGCCGCCCAGGCGTTGCCGATTGCAGTCGACATTCAAGGTCTTTCCGGCAAGGATCTCGACCTGATAATCATCTTCACGGGCTTGCGGGGTGAGGTGGATAACCTGGCGGGCAAAGCCGCTCTCAGGTTTGGGGAAGGGCGCGACTTCTTCAAGTTTTGCGGCGTGCGCGGCGCTGGATAGCGCGGCAACTATCAGCCCAACGGTGGTGTTAATGGTCCAGTAACCCATGTTGCCTCCTTGCCTCTGTGCGCTGTCAGCGGATACTTAATAAACATGTCTCTATTTTTGACGGCATCGATGGCTAATGCAAACCCGCCAGCGAAGTGTGCAAATTGCAGGGCTTCTGAATGTGTTTTTTGCAAATTGCATGGTCAAAAATCAGTGCGTTTGAATAACTGATTGATTTACCGATGAACTGCACGGCGAAATTCAAGGCATGTTTTATGCTGGAGTAGTTCTCAAGCTGGCCAGGATTTCACATGAGTCAGTGCCGATAGTTGATTGGCAGTCTCACGAAGGAGAGGGTCACTATGTTTTTATCTGCCTTGGAACTACGCAACATCATTGAAAGCAGTTTTCTACCGAAGCGGTGTGAATGCTCGCTGTCGCCGGAGTTATCGATGACGGTGAAAGTCTATGCGGACGGTGCAACCGATCAGCTGGATCTATTGAAGACGGGTATAAACGCAAAACGTCTGAATGGTTGCCGGGAAATCAATGATCTGATCGCCGAACTGCGTTCCGACCTGCAGCTTCACCATACAGAAAGCGAGCACCGCCACGTGGTTGGCAAGGTCGGTTAGCCCGCTGTTTCAAGCTCCGCCGACACGCGCTGGGTCTGGAAAAACGCTAGGCCCAGCGCCAGTTCGAATCCGACCGCCAGCAATATGCCCGGACCGGCATGGCCATTGAGCCATTCGCCGAAACCCAGTGCTGCCAGTCCCCAGCAGCCGACCATAAAGCCATAGCTCAGCGCTTGACGTATGGGGGAAGGCTCTTCATTGCGGACTCGATAAAAAATCACGCACAGCGCCGCAAACAGTACGGCGATGCGCCGTGCCATCAGTCCCGCCGTCAGTGAATATTCGATGTCCCAGGTCGCCAGCAACCACTTGGGCATCACACCCCAGACCAGCGCCAGTAGCAGACATAATGCGGCGGTGAATATCGACAATGTGCGAAACGATAACTGCATGGCGAATCCTTGCGGCAGTGGGGGAAGGCGCTAGAGCATAGCGCCTGAATCCTTTCACGAATACCGCAAGGTGTTATTTCAGACTTTTCAGTCAGTTCTGATAACTACAGGCATCAGACAGTTTTCTGTAGGCGATTTCTGCGGGTTTGCCTGTCTGCTCATCGATGTATTTCATGTGCGCGTTGATCACCTTGCAATCCAGGGTGTCAGGTTCAGTCAGCGCGATGACTTTGCCTACGTGCAGCGGCATGCCGTAATGATAGGAAGGCACGGCCTGAGTGGTGGAGGTGTCATTGGCCTGAGCCATACCTGTCAATGAGACACAGGCCAGGGCGGCGGAAACGAGCAGGGTGCGCGAGTTCATGGGGCGATCTCCAGTGCAGACGGAAGTCAGTTCGACGTTTCGTCGAACCTGCCGCACTGGGCGTCAGAGGGCTCTGAGGGCGTGCGGTCCAGTAGAGTGTTTGACTGCGTGATTAAGCATTGGTTAACTCGCCTGAATGCCACCTGTCGCCTGGTCACTACCGTTTGGCGGAGTCTTTCAGACTAAGGTCGTATGCTTGTAAAGAAAGCCCTCTGCCATCATTGCCGATCACCCCCCTGCGTTTTCACTTCTTCAGGCCAGCCATTGGCCTGGATGAAGGCTATTTTTGGCTGCTTGCGCTTTGGCGCAAGCGGCACTGTTGGAGTTTTAAATGCGTTCCCCCTTTACCTTTATCACCGTGCGCCAGTCATTCGGCTTCGGCGCTCTGGTCCTGTGCGCCGGTTTTACCGGATCGAGCCAAGCGAGCGGTTTTATCGACGACACCACGGCGAACATCGAATCGCGCACGATGTATTTCAATCGTGATTTCCGTGATGGGCACACTTCCACCGAACAAGGCGCCTCAAAGCGTGACGAGTCGGCCCAGGGTTTTATTCTCAACCTGCAGTCAGGGTACACCGAGGGCACAGTCGGGTTTGGTATCGACGCCTTGGGCATGGCCGGCTTCAAGCTTGACTCCAGTCCCGACAGCAGCAATAGCGGCCTGCTGCCATCCAGTGGGGAAAACCCGCGCGGTTCGGCAGACCAATACGCCAAGCTCGGCCTGACGGCCAAAGTGCGGGTTTCGAAAAGCGTGCTGAAATACGGCGCATTGCGGCCCGATTTGCCACTGCTCAAATACAACGACGGGCGTTTGCTGCCGACGATGTTCAACGGCGCCATGCTGACCTCCAAAGAGGTGAACAATCTGACCCTCATGGCGGCGCGACTGGACAAGTACACCGCCCGGGACTCCACCGATGCCCAGGACATCCGCGTGAATTGCAAGAACAAGCGCTATGCCTGCAACGTCACCGCTGATCACTTCGATATGTACGGCGTCGATTACACGATCAACGATCGCCTGACAGCCCAGTATCACTACTCGGAGCTCGAAGACATTTACCGCCAGCAGTTCGTGGGCTTGCTGGGCAACCAACCGTTGGGCAGCGGTGTGCTCAAGGCCGATATGCGCGTGATCGACAGTGCCGACAGCGGTGCCGCCCGCGCCGGGTCCATCGACAACCGCGCCCTGAGCGCAATGCTTGCCTACGCCATCAACAGCCATACGTTCAGCGCAGGGTGGCAGCGCATGAACGGCGACAATTCGATGCCGTATCTGGATGGCTCCAACCCGTACCTGGTCAACTATGTGCAAGTCAACGATTTCGCGGCCGCGCAGGAGCGTTCATGGCAGTTGCGCTACGACTATGACTTCAAGGGCATCGGCCTGGATGGCCTGACATTCCTGACCCGCTATGTGAACGGCGATCACATCAAGGTGCCTGGCAGCGACGTGGAAGGTAAGGAATGGGAGCGCGACAGCGAGCTCAAGTACGTGGTGCAGAGCGGCACGTTCAAGGATGTGAGCTTGCGCTTGCGTAACGCGACGTACCGAACCAACTACGAAAAATTCGCCCGGGATGTGGATGAGACACGGTTGATTGTCAGCTACAACTTCTCGGTGTTGTAAGCACGGCTGTTTCAGCGCCTGAAGGATCGTCATCGCGAGCCAGCTCGCTCCCACACCGGTCGCTGTGCATGACCAGGAATCGTAGGAGCGAGCTTGCTCGCGATAGGGCCTTCCGGTTCAGCGAAGGTCCAACTGATGGCGATACGGTAAGTCCGGTCCGGTCTTGCTGCACGTCAGCGCGGCGGCCTGCACCGCAAACCTGAGCATTGCATCGATCTGCTCGCGACTCAGTTGTCCCACGCCTTCGACCGAATCCAGCTGGTGCTCGGTCAACCAGGTAATCAATGCCGCCTGGAAGGTATCGCCGGCACCGACGGTGTCGGCGATATTGACCGGGCAGGCAGAAGTCGACCATGAACCATGAGCTCGACTGAATACGGTTGCGCCCTCGCCACCCCGGGTCAAAAACACCAACTGGCAACGGTGTTGCAACCAGCCATCGATCACTCGCGCAGGGTCTTGTCCGGGATACAGCAGGCTCAAATCTTCGTCGCTGACTTTGATCAGGTCGGCGTGCTCGACCAGCGTGGCCATCCGTGAGCGCCACAGCTCGATATCCGGCTCGGGATTAAGCCGCACGTTCGGGTCGAGGCTGATCAGGCGCCGGCCACTTTCGCGACGCACCAGTTCCAGCAGTGTGTCGGCCACTGGCTGCACCACCAGCGAAAATGAACCGATGTGCAACCCGCGCACCTGCGGCCCCAGTTCTGGCAGATGTTGCGGTTTCAGTTGGCGGTCGGCGCAGCCTTCACCACGGAAGCTGTAGTGCGGCGAGCCATTGGCCCCGACCGCGACCATGGCCAGGGTAGTCGGCGCCGCGAAATCCACCAGATAGTCGGTGCCTACGCCTTCGTCCTGCAACACTTGCAACAAGCGCCGCCCCAGGTAGTCGGTCGACAACCCGGCAAACAGCGCCACGTCCACGCCCAAGCGGCGCAATCCCACTGCAACGTTGAACGGCGAACCGCCGGCAATCGCCTTGAAATTCACTTTTGAAGCCAGGCCGCTGGCGTCGTTTTCACTGAAGAAATCGAACAGCGCTTCGCCACACACCAGATACATAGTTGTTCGCTCTTTAAAGGGTTGCGACATGCTGTCGATAGCGTTCGTAGGCTTGCTGGTAGGCTGCCACGTTGTCTGCGATCGGTAAGGTTTCACTGGCCAGGTCGAGTTTCACGCAACGTTCGCACAGGTCCTCGAGGCTGTCTTCGTGCCCGTTGGCCCAGGATGTACACCACGCCGCCTGAATCGCCGCGCCCAGGGCGGCGGCTTCGCTTTGTTCGGTGCAGATCACTGGCGTGTTCATGGTGTCGGCGACTAGTTGTCGCCACACCTGACTGTTCGAGCCGCCGCCGATCAGGCAGATGCTGCGGCTTTGTAAGCCATTGTGGCGCAACAGGTCCAGTCCATATCGCAAACCGAAGGTGGTGCCTTCGACCACGGCACGGCACAGATTGGCTTGGGTCAGGTTGCTCATGGTCAGGCCCAGCACGCTGCCGGTGGCATGGGGCAGGGCGGGCACGCGTTCGCCGTTGAGGAACGGCAGCATGCACACGCCGTCGGCGCCGATGGGGGCCTGGGCCACGAGTGCGTTGAAACACTCGATATCCAGATCGAACAGCTCGCGAATCACCCCCGTGGCGTTGGTCAGGTTCATGGTGCAAATCAACGGCAGCCAGCCGCCGCTGGAGGAGCAAAAAGTCGCCACCGCAGCGTTCGGGCTGACCTTCGGCTGATCGGCATAGGCGTACACCGTCCCGGACGAGCCGAGACTCATGGTGATCGCGCCGGGTTTGATGTTGCCCGTGCCGATGGCGCCCATCATGTTGTCGCCGCCGCCGCTGGACACCCGCGCGCGCGGGTTGATGCCCAGGTGATCGGCGATGCCCGGCAGCAGGGTGCCGACGGCGGCGTGAGCATCGATCAGTTCCGGCAACGCCGCTTGCAAGCGCCCACTGGGGTCGATGTCACGCAACAACTGCAAATCCCATTGGCGGGTGCGCACATTGAAGTAGCCGGTGCCGGAGGCGTCGCCGTACTCGCTGCAGCTGCGCCCGGTGAGCCAGTAGTTAAGGTAATCGTGGGGCAGCATCACATGAGCAATGCGGGAGAAAATCTCGGGATGCTGCTCTCGGGTCCATAACAGTTTGGACACGGTGTAGCCCGGGGCAATGACCACGCCCAGGCGTTCCAGCGAGCCTTTATCGCCGCCCAGATGCGTGAGCAGTCGGTCGTTCTCTTCGGTGGTTTCGGTGTCGCACCAGAGTTTGGCCGGGCGCAGCACCTTACCCTGATGGTCGAGCAGCACCAAGCCGTGTTGCTGGCCGGAAACGCCTATGCCGAGAATGGCCTGGCCGTCGACATCGGCTGCCAGCAAGGCGCGTCGGGTGGCGAGGGTCAACGCGTCCAGCCACTGCGCCGGGTCCTGTTCACGGCGGCCATTGGCACCACTGATCAGCTTGTGCGCAGCAGCGCCCTGGCCCAGCACCTGTCCGCTGACGGCGTCGAGAATGATGGCTTTGGTGCCCTGGGTGCCGCAGTCGATGCCGAGGAAGAGTTGATGGTTTGTCATGGCGGGTCCTGTTTGTCAGGTCGATCTTGGTGACCATTGAGCATCTGCGTTGTCTGTCAGGTCGTCATCGCGGGCAAGCCCGCTCCCACAGGTATCAATGCCGTTCACAAATATCTGTTTCACCACGGACTACTGTGGGAGCGGGCTTGCCCGCGATGACGGCAGCAGCTTCAACACAGGACTTATGCCAGAATCCGCTCCAGCGTCCGCGTCACCCCAACATCGCGCAAGCTGTTGCAGCACCACTCAAACGCCGCGACAAACTCCGCCGAGCGCGGGATCACCGTGCCAAAGATCTCCTCGACGCCCAGCATCCGTTGGGTGATCAATGCATCATCGACCACCAGCGCCTGACAGAACGCCGCCCGAGGGTCCGGGATGGCGTAGGTGTCACCGTTTTCGTCCACGCCTTTGAGGTACAAGGCCCAGGCGGCCACAACCAGCGCCGCCCGTTTGGTATCCCGGCCGTCGGCGATCAGGCGGTTGATGGTCGGTACGGTGAATTTCGGAAACTTCGACGAACCGTCCGAGCACACGCGCTCCAGCTGATCGGCAATCGCCTGATTGGAAAAACGTGCCACCAGCGTGTTTTTGTACTCGGTCAGGTCAATGCCCGGTACCGCTGACAACTGCGGGGTCACGTCCAGGTCCATGTAGGCGCGCATGTAGCGCACGAACAATGGGTCGCTCATGGTTTCGTGGACAAAGCGGTAACCCTTCAAAAAGCCCAGATAAGTCAGGGCCAGATGACTGCCATTGAGCAGTTTGATCTTCATTTCTTCATAGGGCGTGACGTCGTCGGTGAACTGCACGCCGACCTTTTCCCAGGCCGGGCGACCATTGACGAATTTGTCTTCCAGCACCCACTGCACAAAGGGTTCGCAGACCACGGGCCAGGCGTCGTCCACCCCATGTTTGTCGGCCAGTTGCAGGCGATGCGCGGTGCTGGTCATCGGCGTGATGCGGTCGACCATGGCATTGGGGAAACTCACGTTGCGGTCGATCCAGTCGCACAAATCAGCGTCGCGCAATGCCGCGAAAGCCAGCAACGCCTTGCGGGTGACCGCCCCGTTGTGCGGCAGGTTATCGCAGGACATCAAGGTGAACGCCGGTGTGCCCGCCGCCCGGCGTTTGGCCAGTGCGGCACAGAGGAAACCGAACACGGTTTTCGGTGCGTCCGGGTTCGCCAGGTCGTGCTGGATTTGCGGCAGATGAGCCATGAACTCGCCATTGCTGTCGTCGATGCAGTAGCCGCCTTCGGTGATGGTCAACGAGACGATGCGTATCTCGGGGCTGGCCAGCTTATCGATCAGCGCCTGGGCACCGTCTTCGGCCAGCAACATGTCGCGAATGGCGCCGATGACCCGCACTTCAGTGTCGTCGCGATCACCCAGTTCGAACAGGGTGAACAGGTAGTCCTGTGCGTTCAGATCGTCCCGGGCGCGCCGGTCTTCGGCGCGCAGGCCGACGCCGCAGATCGCCCAGTCCAGGTCTTCGCCGGTATTCATCAGGGCGTCGGTGTAATACGCCTGGTGGGCGCGGTGGAAACCACCGACGCCGATGTGGGCGATGCCTTGGCGGGTGTCGCTCAGGGCGTAGGCGGGCAGGGCCACCTCGGCAGAGAGGCGGTTGAGGTTGTGTTTATTGAGTTTCATCGCAGGCTCTCTGAAATCAGGCGGCAACGCGCAGCGGTCGGGTCAGCGCCACGCCGTTGGCATCGAATAAATGGCAGTGCCCGGCGTCCAGGTGCAGGCTCAGTGTTTCGCCATAACGACTGGCGAGGTCGCCGCGCACACGCAGGGTCAGGGCCTCTCCGGAAGCAGTCACGACGTGACAGAAGGTGTCACTGCCCAGGCGTTCGCTGACGTCGGCCGTGACTTGAAGGATGCAGTCGCCAGGCTTGGCCAGTTCCAGGTGTTCCGGACGTATGCCCAGGGTCACCGCACCACCCACGCTCAGGTTGGCACCGCTGAGCGGCAGGGTGATGCGGGTGCCAGCGTCCAGCTGTACTTCGCAACCCTGGCGGTCGATACGGCTGACGTTGCCCTTGAGAAAACCCATTTTCGGCGTGCCGAGAAAGCCGGCGACAAACAGGTTGGCCGGTTGGTGATAGAGGTCCAGGGGCGAGCCGACTTGTTCGATCTTGCCGCCGTTGAGTACCACCACCTTGTCGGCCATGGTCATGGCTTCGACCTGGTCATGGGTGACGTAGATCATCGTCGCTTGCAGGTCTTTGTGCAGGCGCAACAGTTCCAGGCGCATCTGCACCCGCAGTGCCGCGTCGAGGTTGGACAGTGGTTCGTCGAACAGGAAAATCTTCGGGTTGCGCACGATGGCCCGGCCGATGGCTACACGCTGACGCTGACCACCGGACAACTGCTTCGGCTTGCGCTCCAGCATCGGCCCCAGTTCGAGGATGCGCGCGGCTTCGCCGACTTTCTTTTCCACTTCCGCCTTGGGCACGCCGGCCAGATCGAGGGCAAACGACATGTTTTTGCGCACGCTCATGTGCGGATAAAGGGCGTAGGTCTGGAACACCATCGCCAGGTCGCGCTTGGCCGGGCTGACTTCGGTGATGTCGCGGCCATCAAGCTCGATGGTGCCGCCGCTGACTTCTTCCAGCCCGGCGATCAGGCGCAGCAGGGTGGATTTGCCGCAACCCGACGGGCCGACGAACACCACGAATTCCTTGTCGTTCACTTCCAGGTCGATGCCTTTGATGATGGAAAAGCCCTCGAAGCCTTTCTGCAGATTCTTGATTTTCAGGTTGGCCATGGTGGTGGGCCTCCACTGTGGGTGATTGGGTTGAACCTGTAGGAGCGTGCCTGCTCGCGATGGACTCGCAGGCGACGCGTTCCTCCTGGAAGAACGCGTTATCGTTTACGTTCATCGCGAGCAGGCTCGCTCCTACAGGGATCGGGGCGATCTTTATTTCACTGCGCCAAACGACAGGCCGCGCACCAGTTGTTTCTGGCTGATCCAGCCGAAAATCAGGATCGGCGCACAGGCCAGGGTCGACACCGCCGACAACTTGGCCCAGAACAACCCTTCGGGGCTGGAGTACGAGGCGATCAAGGCGGTCAGTGGCGCGGCTTTCGATGAGGTCAGGTTCAGCGACCAGAACGCCTCGTTCCAGCACAGGATCAGCGACAGCAGCACGGTCGAGGCCAGCCCGCCCTTGGCGATCGGCAGCAGCACGCGGACCATCTCCTGCCACAGGGTCGCGCCATCCAGCCGCGCGGCTTCGAGGATGTCTTTCGGAATGTCCTTGAAGTAGGTGTAAATCATCCAGACCACGATCGGCAGGTTGATCAGGGTGTAGATCACGATCAGCGCGATGCGCGTATCGAGCAGGCCGAAGCTCTTGGCCAGCAGGTAGATCGGCATCAAGACCCCCACCGGTGGCAGCATCTTGGTCGAGAGCATCCACAACAGTGTGCCTTTGGTGCGTTGGGTTTCGTAAAACGCCATCGAGTAGGCCGCCGGCACCGCGATCAGCAGACACAGCGCGGTGGCGCTGAATGAAATCACCACCGAGTTCCAGGCGAAGCTGAAGTAATCACTGCGTTCGTTGATGTGCAGGTAGTTCTCCAGGGTCGGGGTGAAGATGAACTGCGGCGGCGTGGCGAACGCGTCGATTTCGGTTTTGAAACTGGTCAGCACCATCCAGAAAATCGGGAAGAAGATCAGGATTGCGATGGCCCAGGCCAGGGTGCCGAGCAGCAGGCTTTGCAGGCGGCGGGATTGTTGAAGGGTCATGGCGCGGGCCTCAGGCTTTGTCTGTCAGGTTTTTGCCGATCATCCGCACCAGCACGATGGCCGCGATGTTGGCGATCACCACCGCGATCAAGCCGCCAGCGGAGGCCATGCCCACGTCGAACTGCACCAGCGCCTGGTTGTAGATCAGGTAGGCGAGGTTGGTCGAGGCGTAGCCGGGGCCGCCATTGGTGGTGGTGAAGATTTCGGCGAACACCGAGAGCAGGAAGATGGTTTCGATCATCACCACCACGGCAATGGGGCGGGCCAGGTGCGGCAGGGTCAGGTGCCAGAAAATCGCGACGGGGCCGGCACCGTCCAGGCGCGCGGCTTCCTTCTGTTCCTGATCGAGGGACTGCATGGCGGTCATCAGGATCAGGATCGCGAAGGGCAGCCATTGCCACGAGACTATGATGATGATCGACAGCAGCGGGTAATGCGCCAGCCAGTCCACCGGTTGCGCGCCGAACAGTTTCCAGACGTAGGCGAGCATCCCCGACACCGGGTGGAAGATCAGGTTTTTCCAGATCAGTGCGCCGACCGTGGGCATGATGAAGAACGGCGAGATCAACATGACTCGCACGATGCCGCGACCGAGAAATTCGCTGGCCTCCAGCAAGGCGCTGATCAGCACACCGAACACCACGCTGATCAGCAGCACGCTGCCCACCAATAACAGGGTGTTGGTGGCACCGGGCAGGAAGCCCGAGTCCGTCAGGAAGTAGGTGAAGTTCTCCAGCCCGACGAACTCGTTTTCACCCGGGTTTAGCAGGTTGTAGCGAATCATCGAGAAGTACAGCGTCATGCCCAGCGGCACGATCATCCAGAGCAGCAACAACGCCACCGAGGGGCTGACCAGAAACCAGCCGGGGTTGCTCAACCGGCTTTTACGCAGCGGTTGAGGGATTTCCATGTGCGCTTTGGCAGTTGAAGTATTCATGGTGATCACGACCGTTTGGGTGCAGATACATGTTCAGGAAAGAACAACATTCCTGACATAGACGCGAACCCTGTGGGAGCGGGCTTGCCCGCGATGGCGATTGAGCAGTCGACATCCATGTTGAATGTGCCGGCCTCATCGCTGGCAAGCCAGCTCCCACAGGTTAAGTGGCGGTTACTTGGGATAACCGGCGCGCTTCATCTCTCGCTCAGTGGTTTGCTGCGCCGCCGCCAGCGCCTGGTCGACCGTCATCTGGCCGATCAGCGCCGCCGAGAACGACTTGCCGACCTGGGTGCCGATGCCCTGGAACTCGGGGATGGTCACCAACTGAATGCCGATATAGGGCACCGGTTTCAGCGTCGGCTTGCTCGGGTCCGCGGCTTTCAGTGACTCGAGCGTCACCTTGGCAAACGGCGCGGCACTCATGTACGCCTCGCTGTAGGTCGAGGCCCGGGTGCCTGGCGGCACGTTGGCGATGCCGTCTTTTTCTGCAACCAGCGCACTGTATTCCCTGGAGGTCGCCCAGGCGCTGAAGGTTTTCGCCGCGTCCTTGGCCTTGGAACTGGTCGGGATCGCCAGTGCCCAGGCGTACAGCCATGCCGAACCTTTGTCAGTGACCTGATGCGGCGCGTAGGTGAAACCGACGTGATCAGCCACTTTGCTTTGGGTCTTGTCGGTGACGAACGAGCCGGCGACGCTGGCGTCGACCCAGATCGCGCATTTGCCGCTGTTGAACAGAGCCAGGTTTTCGTTGAAACCATTGCTCGACGCGCCCGGCGGGCCGGATTTCTTCATGGTGTCGACGTAGAAGTTCAGCGCGTTTTTCCATTCGGGGCCGGTGAATTCCGGTTGCCATTTCTCATCGAACCAGCGCGCGCCATAGGCGTTGGCGACGGTGGTGATCAACGCCATGTTCTCGCCCCAACCAGCCTTGCCGCGCAAGCAGATGCCGTACTGCTCTTTATCCTTGTTGGTGAGTTTGCCGGCGAACTCGGCGATCTGTTCCCAGGTCGGGCGCTCGGGCATGGTCAGGCCGGCGTCCTTGAACAGGTCGGTGCGGTAATAGGTGATCGAGCTTTCGGCATAGAACGGCAGTGCATACAACGAACCCTTTACCGACAAGCCTTCACGCACCGACGGGAACACATCGTCCAGGGCGTAGCTTGCAGGCAGGTCCTTCATCGGCTCCAGCCAACCCTTGGCGCCCCACAGTGCCGCTTCGTACATGCCGATGGTCAACACGTCGAACTGCCCGCCCTGGGTGGCGATGTCGGTGGTCAGGCGCTGACGCAGGACGTTTTCTTCCAGCACCACCCAATTGAGCTTGATGTCCGGATGCTCGGCCTCAAAGGTTTTCGAGAGCTTCTGCATACGAATCATGTCGCTGTTGTTGACGGTGGCGATGGTCAGGGTCTGGGCGCCAAGGCTGACGCTGCTGAGGGTCATGCAGGTGAGGGCAAGCAGAGCTTTTACAGACGGTTGCATCGTGCACTCCTTTTCTGCACCCGAGGGGGACAGAAGGACGGTTATTGTTTTTGTGTCTTCCGCTTGTAGGAAGAATCTGCACTGATTACAGCCTTCAATTCACGGCGAAACAAATCATCCGTCGCACTTGAATCGATACTTTTTTGCACTCGGGTTTAGAGCGGTAGACGCAGGGAAGGGCTTTTCTGCGGTGAGGTGATGTCGAATCCGTACAGGTTTTCGACACCAGGCAGACCTGTGGGAGCTGGCTTGCCAGCGATGGCGGTGGATCAGTCGATAGAGATGTTGGTTGCGCGGGCCTCATCGCTGGCAAGCCAACTCCCACAGGGACGGGTGATGTCAGCCGTGGTTTTGCTCGGTCAACCGCTGCACTACCAACCGCCGGTAATGGGACGGCGTCATGCCCTTTAGCTGTTGAAAGCGCCGATTGAAATTGGAAATATTGTTGAAACCCGACTCGAAACAGACATCGGTCACGGGTTTGTCGCCGTCGGCCAGCAGTTCACAGGATTTACTGATGCGCAGGCGATTGACGAATTCGATGAAATTGCGCCCGGTGGCCTGTTTGAACACGCGACTGAAATAGGTTGGTTTCATGCCCAGGTGCTCGGCGACTTCTTCCAGAGGCAACTCCCGCGCATAGTGGGCGAAGATGTAATCCACCGCCCGGTTGGTGCGATCGATGTTGTGTTCGTCAGCCAGTTGCGGCGTCGTGGCGCCGGACAACAACTGATAGTCGTCAGTGGCAGCGAGCAACTCCAGCAGGATGAAAAAATGCCCGAGGCGCGTGACGCCCTGGGTATCGGCAATGCGCTGCATCAGGTCCATCGCCTGGCGGATGGTCTGCTTGCAGCGAAACTCGATGCCGTACTGCGCCCGCTCCAGCAGCGGGGCCAGGGTCTTGAGTTCGGCGAACACCTGATAGCCGCTGTCGAACAACTCATCCGTGAAGTTGACCAGCATGTCGCGCTTGGGCACCACTTCATCTTCGGCCACCTGGCTGATCCAGTTGTGGGGCAGGTTGGGGCCGGTGAGGAACAGGCTTTCAGGGTAGAAATTGCCGATGTAGTCGCCGATGAATACCTTGCCGGAGCTGGCGACGATCAGGTGCAACTCGTATTCCTTGTGGAAATGCCAACGTACCAGCGGGCAGGGAAATCCGTGCTGGCGGTAGATGATGGACAACCCATTGTGGTCGTCCATCAGTTCGTAGGACGGGTCGGTCACTCTGGCGGTACGTGTCATGGCGGCACACTTTTCTTGTTATCGCGCTGTGATCATGCCCTTTACGCAGTGAAAAACGCCAGTTTGCCGCGATACGAAGCTTCAGCCAGCGTCAAAAATAGGCTTCACGTTATTTGAAGCGCAATAGACTTTTCGGGAATGCGATTCTTTGCCTCGATCCATTGCGCCATGTACTGAGTGCTCTTGTGATGATGGTGACGCAACATGCTGCCGGTAAAGTTGTCCCGGCGGATTTGCGCCAAATGCCGTTGGCAATGAACCAGTCTTTCAATCAGGGCGGGCCCGTGAATGGATTGCTGGTAACGGCTGGCTAGCAGAGCCTGCGCTTGACCCTGCGTACGCTGCCACAGAACCTTGTCGGTATACAGCCGCACAGCGTTGTCGGCGAAGTCGCGAGCGGACCGGGTCACGGCGCCGGGCCACGCTTGCTCGCCGTGCATGGCTTCCGCCCCCATCGGGGTGGTGACATTGGGCGTGCCGCAGAGCATCGCATCGACGATTTTGCCTTTGATTCCCGCACCAAAACGCAGCGGCGCCAGGCACACCCGTGCCGCTGACATGACTTGCAACGCGTCTTCCGCCCAGTTCATCACGTGAAAGCCCTGGGCGGCATTGTGCAGCGCGGTCGCCTTGGGCGGCGTGTAAGCGCCATAGATGTGCAACTGCGCGTCAGGTATTTGCTCACGGATCATTGGCCAGATGACGGTTTTCAGCCAGAGCACCGCATCCCAGTTAGGCGCATGCCGGAAGTTGCCAATGTGCAGGAAATGCGCGCGATCTTCGAACGATGCCGGCGGTTGGTTTGGCAGATCAACCATCAGTGGGCACCAGTGCAGCAGATCTCGCGCAAGTTTGAATTGCTCAACCAACAACTCGATTTCCACTTCGGAGGTCATCAGGTTCAAATCACAACGATAAATCGCTGCGATTTCCCGTTTGGCCAGATCGGTATCGGCCATGAACTCGAACTCTTCACGCAATGCAGGCGCGAACAAGTCCGTGAAATCATTGACGTCGTCACTGGCCTTCAGCCGCGCCTTGAGTCGCTGATGCCGGGCATCGCGCAGGCTTTGCAGGTCAGAGGTTTCAAGCACGCGCAGCGCGGCAGGACAATGTTTCTCCACGCGCCAGCCGAACTGTTCTTCCATCATGAAGCGATCGAACAACACCACATCCGGCGCCAGTTCGTGGATGAACGTGTCAAAACTGCTGTTGTTCAACTCGATCGGCACTTCGCGAATGCCCAGCGCCGTGAGGTCGGCCCGGTGCTCACCGCTGCCGGCCGGGCTGCTGAAGGTGATATCCCAACCCTGCTGCAGGAAAGTCTCAAGGATTTGCATCATGTGGCCACCGGCTGCGGAGGAGCGGGGCTCGGGCCAGACGTAACCAATGACCAGGACGCTGGTTGCGCGAGGTTGACTCATGTACGGGGGTTCCTTGAAGCGTGCAGGGGGCAGGCAAGTAAAAGAGGGGCGGTATTACACCATGGCGGGTAGCCGGATCACTCGAGAATGCTCTTGACCTTGTCCCGCAACTGATCGATGGAGAAGGGTTTGCCAATCACATGCATGCCTTCGGGCGCTTCGATGCTTTCGGCATAACCGCTGGCAAACAGCACCGGCAGTTCATGGCGCAGCATGCGCGCCTGCTCGGCCAGTTCCCGACCATCCATCACCGGCAGGCCGACATCGGTCATCATCAAGTCGATGTGCTGGTCTTCGTCATTGAGGAACTCCAGCGCCTGCTCGCAGCCATCGGCTTCAAGAACTTTGAACTCAAGCTCCTCCAGCACATCGACAATCAACATGCGCACGATGGCATCGTCTTCGACGACCAGAATGATGGGAGCGTTGGCGGACATGGTGGGCATCTCGAAAATTGGTGAGGGTTGCCAGTCGATGTAAATCGCCGGCGTCTTGCATGAGTAAATGGCGACTGCCGACAAGTTCCCGACAGGCTATAAAAAGAGTAGTGACACAGTACATGGAAGGATAACCGCTCCTGTGGCATCAAATCAGCTGAATGTAGGAAATCGCACAAAAACGCATCAGAAATTGGATCAATGCGCCGGTTTTGGGGCAAACTCCTTGGTTTTGATCGGTTGGACAAGGCTTGACTATGACCTCTGAGTCTTCAGTTGATGAGCAACGGTTCCGCAAACTCCTGAGCCGCAATATCAGGCTCCCGCTGGGTGTCGGCGTTGTCAGTGCGGTGTTCTTCGTTTCGTTGATCATGTACCTGCTGTCGACGATCCAGTGGGTCGAGCACACGGATCGCGTGATCAATAACGCCAATGAAGCGCTCAAGCTGACGGTCGATCTGGAAACCGGCATGCGCGGCTTCCTGCTCAGCAGTGACGAAAAATTTCTCGAACCCTATGAAACGGCGAAGCCGAGAATCGAGGTCGTGCTCAAAACCTTGCTCGAATTGACAGGCGACAACCCGGCCCAGACCGACCGTCTGCACCGCCTGCAGGCGTTGCAACAGGAATGGGCCGATTATGCGAAAAGCATGATCGATCTGCAGCGATCCAGCGGCGATTATCGCGGCGCGGTGAGGGCTGGAAAAGGTAAGCGCTTGACCGATGAGATCCGCAAGCAGTTCGAAGACGTGATCGACATGGAGCAGCAACTGCGCACCACCCGCAACGATGAGGTGCGGCGCACGACGGTCTGGAGCATCGGTCTCTACCTGTTGTTCATCGCTGGCATCAGTGGCTTGCTGGCTTACATCGGCCGTCGCGACCTGCTCAATCTGTCCAACAGTTACAGCGCTAACCTTGCCGCGCAGCAGGCCAGCGCCCATCGCCTGGAGCAGCAAGCCTGGCTGCGCAATGGTCAGACCCAGCTCGCTGAGCAGGTACTGGGGCAACTGAGCCTGAATGTGCTTGGACGCAACATCCTGCAGTTCTGCGCGCAGTACCTGGGCAGCGCCGTGGCTGCGCTGTATGTCCGCGAAGAGCACGGCGGCCTCAGGCGCGTAGCGTCCTACGGCTTTTCCCGTGAGCAGGAAGCCATCGATCAGCAGATCTACAGTGACGAAGGCATTGTCGGCCAAGTGGCGCAACAGGCACGCCTGATCCGCCTGGACAACGTGCCGAGCGACTATTTCAAAGTCACCTCCGGCCTCGGCCAGGGCTTGCCACACAGTGTGCTGGTGGTACCGACCAGCGACGATGATCAGGTCAATGGCGTCATCGAACTGGGTTTCCTGCGCCCACTGATTGATCGCGACATCGAGCTGCTTGAGCTGATTGCGGCCAACATCGGCACCTCCATCGAGGCCGCGCGTTATCGTCAGCGCTTGCAGGAAGTGCTGGCCGAAACCCAGCAACTCAACGAAGAGCTGCAGGTGCAACAAGAAGAGCTCAAGACCGCCAACGAGGAACTTGAAGAACAGTCGCGAATCCTCAAGGAGTCCCAGGCACACCTGGAAACCCAGCAGGTGGAGCTGGAGCAGACCAACGAACAACTCGCCGAACAAGCAACGATTCTGGCCGAGCAGCGCGACGCCATGGACCTGAAGAACACCGAGCTCAATCAGGCCCAGCGTCAACTCGAAGAGCGCGCCGAAGAGCTGCAGCGTTCCAGCAAGTACAAGTCGGAATTTCTCGCCAACATGTCCCACGAACTGCGCACGCCGCTGAACAGTTCGTTGATCCTGGCCAAGTTGCTGGCGGAAAACCCTCAGGAGAACCTCAGCGCCGAACAGGTCAAGTTCGCCGAATCGATCTATAGCGCCGGTAATGACTTGCTCAACCTGATCAACGACATTCTCGATATTTCCAAGGTCGAGGCCGGAAAACTCGAGATCCGCCCGGAAAACACCAGCGTTGCGCGTCTGGTGGATGGCTTGCGCGGGATGTTCCAGGCATTGGCCACGGACAAGCAACTGGCGTTCCACGCCACGCTGGAAGACAGCGCTCCTTCGTTGATCTTTACCGACCGCCAGCGCCTGGAGCAGGTGATCAAGAACCTGCTGTCGAACGCGGTGAAGTTCACCGAAAAGGGCAGCGTCAGCCTCAGCGTTGCCTCGGCGCCCAACCACGGCATTGCCTTTACGGTGCGCGACACAGGGATCGGCATTGCCGAGGATCAGCAGGAAAGCATTTTCGAAGCCTTTCGCCAGGCCGATGGCACCACCAATCGCCGGTACGGCGGCACCGGGCTGGGTCTGTCGATCTCCCGCGACCTGGCCGCTTTGCTGGGCGGCTCCATCAGCGTCAGCAGCACACCGGGAGAGGGCAGCGTGTTCACCCTGGTGTTGCCGCAACAATATGTCGAACCGGGGGACGACCCTGTCGAACCGATGCGAACAGTGGCGGTAGCGGCAGCCCCGCCCGTGGCGCCGGCCATCTCGGCACCGCTGATTGTCGAAGACATTCCGCGCTTCGACGATGACCGCAACCGGGCGCCGTTCGGCACCCGCTGCATTCTGGTGGTCGAGGACGAGCCGAACTTTGCGCACATTCTCTACGATCTCGCCCATGAGCTGGGTTATCAGTGCCTGGTGGCCCACGGTGCCGATGAAGGCTACGACCTGGCCCGTGAGTTCAGCCCCGACGCGATCCTGCTGGACATGCGCCTGCCCGATCATTCCGGGTTGACCGTCCTGCAACGCCTCAAGGAGCACGCGCAAACCCGACACATACCGGTGCACGTGATTTCCGTCGAAGACCGGGTCGAGGCGGCGATGCACATGGGCGCCATCGGTTATGCGGTCAAGCCCACCACTCGCGAAGAGCTCAAGGACGTCTTTGCGCGCCTTGAAGCCAAGCTGACCCAGAAAGTCAAACGCGTGCTGCTGGTGGAAGACGATGACCTGCAGCGCGACAGCATTTCCCGCCTGATCGGCGACGATGACATCGAAATCACCGCCGTCGGCCTGGCCCAGGACGCACTGGACCTGCTGCGTACCACGATCTTCGATTGCATGATCATCGACCTGAAACTGCCGGACATGCTCGGCAATGACCTGCTCAAACGCATGTCGACCGAGGACATCTGCTCGTTTCCGCCGGTGATCGTCTACACCGGGCGCAATCTGACCCGGGACGAAGAAACCGAACTGCGCAAGTATTCGCGCTCGATCATCATCAAGGGCGCGCGTTCGCCCGAGCGCTTGCTGGATGAGGTCACACTTTTTCTGCACAAAGTCGAATCCCGGCTGTCCCATGAACGACAGACCATGCTCAAGACCGCCCGCAGCCGCGACAAGGTGTTCGAGGGGCGCAAAGTGCTGCTGGTGGACGACGACGTACGCAACATCTTCGCCCTCACCAGCGCACTGGAGCAAAAGGGCGCAGTCGTGATCATCGGGCGTAATGGCCTTGAGGCGATTGATCGATTGAATGAAGTCGAGGACATCGATCTGGTGTTGATGGATGTGATGATGCCGGAGATGGATGGCTTCGAAGCCACCACCGAAATCCGCAAGGACCCGCGCTGGCGCAAACTGCCAATCATTGCGGTAACGGCCAAGGCCATGAAGGACGATCAGGAGCGCTGCTTGCAGGCAGGCGCCAACGATTACCTGGCCAAGCCCATCGACCTGGATCGCCTGTTTTCGCTGATTCGTGTGTGGTTGCCGAAGATGGAACGTATCTAGTGGAGCGCAACTACTCAGGTGAGCGAAACAGCGAAATCGAGTTGCGCTTGTTGATCGAGGCGATCTACCTCAAGTACAGCTATGATTTTCGCGATTATTCCGGCGCTTCGATCAAGCGCCGGGTGACGTACGCGCTGAGCCAGTTCGAGTGCGGCACCATTTCGGCCCTGCAGGAGAAGGTTCTGCACGATCCGAAGGCATTCATGCAATTGCTGCAGCTGCTGACGATTCCAGTCAGTGAAATGTTCCGTGATCCCTCGCACTTTCTGGCCATACGCAAGGAAGTGGTGCCGCTGCTCAAGACTTACCCGTCGATCAAGATCTGGATCGCCGGCTGCAGCACGGGCGAAGAGGTCTATTCGATGGCGATTTTGCTGCGCGAAGAAGGCCTGCTCGATCGCACCATCATCTATGCCACCGACATCAACCCGCGCTCGCTGGAAAAAGCCAAGCAAGGCATTTTTTCGATGGAGAATGTCCGGGCCTATACGTCTAATTACCAGCACGCCGGAGGCCAGCGCTCCTTCGCCGATTACTACACGGCAGCCTATGGCTACGCGATTTTCGACAAGTCACTGTGCGAGAACGTGACGTTCGCCGATCACAGCCTGGCGACCGACAGTGTATTTTCAGAGACTCAATTAATTTCTTGTCGTAACGTATTGATTTATTTTAATAAAAAATTGCAGGATCGCGCGTTCGGTTTGTTTCACGAGTCACTGTGCCACCGTGGATTTCTGGTGCTGGGGAGCAAGGAAACCCCGGATTTTTCGGCCTATGGCAATCAATTCGAGTCCTTGGCCAAACAGGAACGGATCTACCGTAAATCATGAACGACGCCATGGGCTTGCCTTCTATAGAAGCAATCGTGATCGGCGCGTCGGCGGGCGGGGTTGAAGCGCTGCTCAATATCCTTACCCCGCTGCGCGAAGGCTTTGGGTTGCCGATCGTTGTGGTGCTGCACCTGCCGGATGAGCGGCGCAGCCACCTGGCGGAAGTATTTGCCCGACGGGTGGCCCTGCCGGTTCTGGAGGCCAGCGACAAAAGTCGCATCGAAGCCGGAACCCTGTATTTCGCCGCGCCCGGTTATCACTTGTCAGTGGAGCAGGACCGCAGCTTTTCCTTGAGCCTTGAAGACCGCGTGCATTATTCGCGACCCGCCATCGACTACCTGTTCGAATCGGCTGCCGATGCCTATGGGCCGAAACTGGCTGCCGTGCTGCTGACCGGCGCCAACCGCGATGGCGCCCACGGCCTGGCGCAGGTCAAGCGACGTGGCGGACTGACGGTCGTGCAGGACCCGGACGAGGCGCAGGTCGCGACCATGCCCCAGGCGGCGCTGGATATTCACCAGCCTGACCACATTCTCACTATCCGCGGCATTGGCCGTTTGCTTGTCGAGCTGGAACAAATCGCATGCTAAGTAATTTCCAGGCCAAACTGCTGATCGTCGACGATCTGCCGGAAAACCTGCTGGCGCTCGAAGCGCTGATCAAGCGCGAGGATCGCATCGTCTACAAGGCGCTTTGCGCCGATGAAGCCTTGTCGCTGTTGTTGCAGCACGAATTCGCCATGGCCATTCTCGATGTGCAGATGCCCGGCATGAATGGTTTTGAACTGGCCGAGTTGATGCGTGGCACGGAAAAGACCAAAAACATTCCGATCGTGTTCGTCAGTGCCGCCGGTCGCGAGCTGAATTACGCGTTCAAGGGCTATGAAAGCGGCGCTGTGGACTTCCTGCACAAACCGCTGGACATTCATGCGGTCAAGAGCAAGGTCAATGTGTTCGTCGAGCTGTTTCGTCAGAGCAAGGCCATGAAGCAACAGGTCGAGGCGCTGGAGCAGAGCCGGCGCGAGCAGGAGGCGTTGCTCAAGCGCTTGCAGAGTACCCAGCTGGAGTTGGAGCAGGCCGTGCGGATGCGCGATGACTTCATGTCGATCGTCGCCCACGAAGTGCGCACGCCGCTCAATGGCCTGATCCTCGAGACCCAGTTGCGCAAGATGCACCTTGCCCGGGATAACGCTGCGGCGTTTACCCTCGACAAGATGCAGGCCATGGTCGATCGCGATGAGCGGCAGATCAAAAGCCTGATCCGCCTGATCGAAGACATGCTCGATGTGTCGCGTATTCGCACCGGCAAGCTGTCGATTCGACCGACACGCTTCGATCTGTCGGAACGGGTTCGCAACCTGTTGCAGAACTTCGCCGCACAGATCGAGGCCGCCGAGTCGTCGGTGACCCTGGTGGCCGAGCAACCGGTGGTCGGCCAATGGGATGAGTTTCGTATCGAGCAGGTCATTTCCAATCTGCTGACCAACGCCCTGCGTTACGGGGCCAAGAGTCCGATCACCGTGAAGGTGTACAGTGAGCGTGGTGAAGCACGGGTGGAAGTGCGTGACTTCGGGATCGGCATCAGTGAAGAGAACCAGCACAGGATTTTCCAGCAGTTCGAGCGCGTCACGGCCAAACACGCCGTCGCCGGGCTTGGGTTGGGATTGTTTATTTCTGAACAGATAGTGACCGCCCATGGCGGTACCATTACCGTCGAAAGCCGGATTGGCGAAGGCGCCCTGTTTCGCGTTTGTCTGCCGCTGTAGGAAAACAGTCTGATAAACGCAACCTCTGATCGACCTCACGGTCGTATCAGCAGCTATTGACCGAACAAAGGCTTCCCATGAGTGAAGATGCACAAGATGTCGTATTGATCGTCGAAGATGACCCCTCGATTCTGATGGTGCTGTCGGCCTATCTGTCGGGGGAGGGCTACCGGGTACTGCAGGCCGAAAACGGCGAGCAGGCCTTCGAAATCCTTGCCAGCAAGCCCCACCTGGACATGATGATCACCGACTTCCGCCTGCCGGGCGGAATCTCCGGTGTGCAGATCGCCGAGCCCGCGATCAAGTTGCGACCGGAGCTGAAGGTGATATTCATCAGCGGCTATCCGCAGGAAATCCGTGAAACCGACAGCCCGATCACGCGCACGGCGCCTATCCTCGCCAAACCGTTCGACCTGGATGTGTTGCAGGAAATGATGCAGGACATGCTGTCCTGAGGGCAGCAGGAGCTGCCTTCGGCAACGCCTGCTGGGTCGGGTGCTTCAGACGCTGATCATCTCCCGCACCTTCGCCGTCAACAGGTCGAAGGTGAACGGCTTGGTGATCATCTGCATGCCAGGGTCGAGGAACCCGCCGCGCACCGCCGCGTGCTCGGCATAGCCGGTGATGAACAAGACCTTGAGCCCGGGCCGGTACTGCCTGCCGATTTCCGCCAGTTGCCGGCCGTTCATGCCGGGCAGGCCGACGTCGCTGATCATCAGGTCGATACGCTGCCCCGAATCGAGAATCGGCAACGCGGCGGCCGCATCGCCAGCCTCGACGAAGGCATAGCCCAGCTCGCTCAACACGGTACTCACCAACACCCGGACCGCCGGGTCATCCTCGACGATCAGTACCGTTTCGCCATTCTGCGCGAACAGAGGATGCTGGCGATCGACCGGATTGTCCCGGGGCAGGTCGCCACCGAAGCGCGGCAGGAACAGGCTCACTGTCGTGCCTTGGTCCACTTCGCTTTGAATGGCGACATGGCCCCGGGATTGTTTGCTGAACCCATAGATCATCGACAACCCCAGGCCGGTGCCCTGACCGATAGGCTTGGTGGTGAAGAACGGGTCGAAAGCGCGGCTGATGGTGCTTTGCGGCATGCCGCAGCCATTGTCGGTGACACTGAGTACCACGTAGTCACCCGGTTTGAGGTTGCTGTGGGCTTCGGTGAAGCGGGCGTCCAGTTGCTGGTTCGCGGTCCGCACCACCAGTTTGCCGCCATCGGGCATGGCGTCGCGGGCGTTGATGACCAGGTTGAGCAGGGCACTTTCCAGTTGATTGGGATCGGCTTCGGCCACCCACAGGTGCTCGCTCAGCTGCATTTCCAGACGGATGCTTTCGTTGATGCTGCGTTGCAGCAACTCGCCCATGGAAATCACCAGGTTGTTCATCTCCACCGGTTTGGAATCCAGCGACTGGCGACGGGAGAACGCCAACAGACGGTGAGTCAGGCCCGCCGCGCGATTGGCCGAGGTCACGCCAAGGTCGATCAGGCTGTCCAGATCCTCGGTGCGGCCACGGGCCAGACGCCGGCGCAGCAACTCCAGGCTACCGATGATGCCCGTCAGCATGTTGTTGAAGTCATGGGCGATACCGCCAGTCAGTTGGCCGACTGCCTCCATTTTCTGCGACTGGCGCAACACTTCTTCGTTGTGACGCAGCTGTGCGGTGCGTTCTTCGACTTGCTGCTCAAGGGTTTCGAGGGTGTTCTGCAAGCGCAGTTCGCTTTGGCTCAAGTCGATCAGCCGGTCCCGGGCCTCGTACTGTCGTCGACGTCCGCGCAGCGCAGTGGTCACCAGGCTGATCAATGTCTCCGGATGAAAGGGCCGCTCAAGGAAGGTGACATTGCCCAGCTGCGGGCCAAAACGTGAGGCGGGGTTTTGTTCCGGGCCGCCATGATGGGTCAACAATACAATCGGCAGGTCCGACCAGGCCGGCTGCTGCTCGATCAGGCCCAGCAACGGGTCCAGATCAACGCCCAACAAGGCCTCGGCGGAAATCAGCAGCAACCCCGCACCTTGTTCCAGTTCCCTGCAGAGCTCGACCAGACCTGCGCAGACAATCCCGTCGAATCCTGCTTCTCGGAGCAACATCAAGGCGATCTGGCCGTCACGTCCCAGCGGCGCGAGGATGATCGCGCGCTCGGACGTGGCTTCGATCGCCGTCACGGGGCTTCATCCCCGAGCAACGGGTTGCTGGCGCCCATATAAGTGGGTACGCCGCGTAAAACGCCCTGGAATGATTCCAACGGCTCACCGATGGTCATGCCATGGTTGCTGATGCGGTACTCGCGAATGGTGGATTCATGGCTGCCGGTGCGTTTCTTGATCACCGAAATCGCCCGGCGCACCTTGCCCACGGCTTCGAAGTAGCGCAGCAGAATCACCGTGTCCGCCAGATAAGTGATGTCCACCGGGGCCTGCATATCGCCGACCAGTCCATGCTGGGCGACGGTCATGAAGGTCGCGGCGCCCTGGCGGTTGAGGTACAGCAGCAGCTCGTGCATGTGCAGGACCAGGGCGTTCTCTTCGGGCATGGCCGCCTGGTAGCCGTTGATGCTGTCGATTACCACGGTCTTGATGTTGCGCTCGTCGACGCAGCGACGAACCCGGTGGGAGAACTCGCCGGGGGACAATTCAGCGGCATCCACCTGTTCGATCAGCAAGTTGCCGCTGTGCTGCAGTCCCTGCAAATCGATACCGATGTTTTTCATGCGCTCGAACAGCAGGCCCAGTTCTTCGTCGAAAATGAACAAGGCGGCTTTTTCACCCCTGGCGACGGCGGCGGCTGCGAAGATCATGGAAATGAGGGATTTGCCGGTACCGGCCGGACCGAGAATCAACGTGCTGGAGCCGGTTTCAATACCGCCGCCGAGCAGCGCGTCCATTTCCGCGATGCCGCTGGTCAATTGCTGGCGCAGATAGCGCCCTCGGTGTTCGGCGGCCACCAGGCGTGGAAACACATGCACGCCATCGCCCATGATGGTGAAGTCGTGAAAGCCGCCACGGTATTTCTGACCCCGGTACTTCACCACCCGGATACGCCGCCGTTCGGCGCCGTAATTGGGGGTCAGTTCCTCCAGGCGGATCACGCCGTGGGCCACGCTGTGCACGGTTTTGTCGAGGGACTCGGTAGTCAGGTCGTCAAGCAGCAGCACGGTGGCGTCGTAACGCACGAAGTAATGCTTGATCGCGAGGATCTGCCGGCGGTAGCGCAATGAGCTTTGCGCCAGCAGACGGATCTCGGACAGGCTGTCGAGCACCACGCGGGTTGGCTTGAAGCGCTCGACCACTTCGAAGATCTGCTTGGTGGCCTCACCCAATTCCAGGTCAGAGGAGTACAGCAGCGACTGCTGGTGCTGGGCATTGAGCAGGCTTTCCGGCGGCGTCAGTTCGAAAATATGCACGTTTTCGCCCAGTTCCCAACCGTGGGACCGGGCGCCCTGGCGCAGTTCGCGCTCGGTTTCGGACAGGGTGATGTACAACGAGCGTTCGCCGGCCTGGGCGCCAGCCAACAGAAAGTGCAGGGCAACGGTGGTCTTGCCGGTGCCCGGTTCGCCCTCCAGTAGAAACACGTGGCCGCGAGAGAGTCCGCCATCGAGGATGTCATCCAGCCCTTCGATACCGGTGGCGGCTTTTACACTGATCAACTCGTTGGATATAGACAAAAAATGCCCTCTCTTGACTAGGGGAACGAGGCAGTGGGCGCTGAGTGCCACAAGGTCTGCCTGTTCACTTGACCTTTGGTCGAGACGAGCGTTCAAGAAAATTTACGCAGGGATATCAGAGACCTTGCTGCAGGGCCGGGTCGTCTGGATTCATCTGTTCGAGTTGCGCCGACAGGATCTGCACATTCTGCAGTTGTCCGCTTTCCTTCCAATAATTGATCAACAGTACTCGCGCCCTGCGATCGTTCGGGTGGCGCTGGACGATCTCCTGCAATTGCTTCTGCGCCGCTTCCAGCTCCTGTTCACCGTGCAGGGTGGTGGCCAGGTCATAGCGATAGTCCTTGTTGTTCGGCTCAAGCTCCACGGCTTTGGACAGCCCCAGCAGGGCGAATTCACTCTGGCCATGATTGAGCAGCCAAAGCCCCAGGGCATGCTGCAAATAGGCGGAGTCGGGCTGTGCTTTCAATTGCCTGGCCAACAACTGCCGGGCGGCATCGCTTTGTCCCAGCTTGTCCAGCACCTCAATCTGCATGACCAGCGCCGGGAGGTTGTCGGGGGCCAGGCGCAGGGTGTTTTCAAGCGCCTGCTGGGCCTCCTTGAATTCGGCGTTGTGCAAATGCAGTCGAGCCAGCTGATAGTGATTCTCGGCACTCTCCGGCGCGCTTTTGAGTACCTGCTCCCAGGCATCGATGGCTTGTTCCAGTGGCCCGAAATACAAGCCGAGGTCGTCCGGTGACAAGCCCAGCAAGGCGTTGACGGCGGCCAACCGCACATTCTGGTCTCTGTCATCGAGCAACGGCCCGAGCAATAAGCTGCGCTGGCCGTTGGGCACGAGCCCGCTGATGCTTTTGATCGCCGCGATACGTACCTCGGGCGACTCATGTTGCAAATCGGCGTCTGCCAGTTTCAGGGCCACCGAACTCGGGTAGTTAGGCAGTTCGGCGTGCAGCCAGATGCGCCGCTTGGGCGATAGATCGGGGCGGCCCAATTGCTGGTACAGCACCCGCGCGGCGCCGGGCTGGCCGGCGCGGGCCTGGGCCAGCGCCTCACTGTAGCCGCGCTTGATCGCTTCGGGCACCACTGGCGTCGTGCTGCGCAGGTACACCCAGGCGAGGCCGATGACAAGCAAGGCACAGAGACTGATAAGCAGATAACGGCGGGACTGGGGCATGCAGAATCCGGAAGCTGGCAAGCTTTTGCAAAGTCAGCAGCTTCGGTCAGGCGGAGCGCTGAGTCAAACCCTGGCTCATCTGAATGCCTGCTGAGGGGGGGGCGGGATCGACGGCTTTACCTCCATGTTGCGTCGACGCGCTGTCGAGACGCGGAAGCTGTGACTACGCTTGCTGGATAAGCGCCAACGAGCACACCCATGCAAGCACTGTTGCAGTACTTCAAGGCGATTCTCCACCCCGGTCCCGGGGTGTTGCTGTTTGCCTTGAGAACCATTGCGGCCGGGCTGTTGACGCTTTACCTGGCCTTCCTGTTCGACCTCGACCAGCCCAAGTGGTCGATCATGGCCGTAGTCATCATCAGTCAGCCACTGGGCGGCATGGTGCTGGCCCGCAGTTTCGGCCAGGTCATCGGCACCACCATGGGCGCGGTCGTGGCGGTAGCCATCATGGCGGTCTTTCCCCAGGCGCCCCTGCCTTTCATTACCACCCTGGCCTTGTGGCTCGCTCTGTGTACGGCCGGTGGCACCTTGTTGCGCTACACGAGTTCCCAGGCGTTCGTCCTCAGTGGCTACACCGCCGTGGTCATTGCGCTACTGGCGATTCCCGACCCGGACGGCACATTCCTGCTGGCGGTAACCCGAGTCACCGAGACTTTGTTAGCCGTCGCCTGTGTGTGCGTGGTCAGCCTGCTCACCGCGCGCCCCGAAGCCGTCGCCCGGGACTATTTCGCCAAAATCGATCAAATCACCAAACTGCTGGCGACCCATGCCAGTGCCGTCCTGCGCACCGAGGAAAGCGAGGCGGATTTCCAACGCCGGCAAATGCAACTGCTGGGTCAGATCAGCGCCCTGGAGGGCGTACGTCGGCATTTGTACTTCGATGCACCTCGCTTGCGCAGCGCCAACGGTCTGGTGCAACTGCTGGGCAATCAGCTGGTGCTGCTGACCGCAAGGCTCACCGCCCTGCGTCATCAGCGGCTATTGCTGACGGAGCGCTGGGAAGGGGCCTTGCCCGAGGAAATACAGCGTCTGCGCGCTGAAGAGCTGGCCTTTCTCGATGAACTGGCGCAACAGGGCCGCTCGCTGTCGAGCGAAAAGCGCCACCATTTCACCTCGTTGCGCCAACGCTTCGACGAACTGGCCTACAGGGCCGAGCAATTGACCGAGGCCATGCCGGCCACCTTGCGCTCGCTGGCCTGGTCGCTGCGCTGGGAACAGGCTCGCCTGCTGCAACAACTCGAACAGATACTGGAACTGAGCGACGCCATCCAGAGCGGGCGGCCCGCCAGCAATGTCTTTCGCGGCCAGGAAAACCCGCTGCACCTGGATTTCACCCTGGCGACCATGAACGCCATCCGCGCATTCTCCGCGATATTGGTGGCTGGCCTGATCTGGATCGAAACCGGCTGGGACGGGGCGCGGGGCGGCATGGTGCTGCTGGGGATTCTTTGTTCGCTGATGTCGACGTTTCCACGGCCGCTGCTGGTCGTTCAGAGTTATGCCCGGGGGTTTGGCCTGGCCTTGCTGGCGTCGGCGCTGCTGGAGTTCATGTTCGTTCCCATGATCAGTAACTTCGAGATGCTCGCCTTGGTGCTGGTGCCCTTGCTTTACGCCGTCGCCGTGGGGCTGTCCAGCCCGCCAACCACCGGCACCGGTATCGGTTTGGGGCTGACAACCTTTCTGATGCTGGGCCCGTTGAATGTGGGCCTGGGACAAAACACTGCCATCCAGTGGTTCGAGTTTGCCGGTGCCTACACCTGCGCAACGGTGCTGGGCTTGAGTGTCTACGCGCTGATCTTTCCGTTCAGACCGGTATTGCGCATACGCCGGCTGTTCAAGGAGAACTGCGAGCAGGTGTACGCCTTGCTGAAAGTCCCGGCCACCGATGAAAACCAGTTTGCCTTCGAGAGCCGCATGGTCGATCGCCTGACCATGATGCTGGGATTGCTGCCGGCGACCCAGGACCAGGGATCGCGGGATGTGTTTGAAGTCAGTCTCGGTTGCATGGCCCTGGGTATCGCCTTGAACCAGCTGCGGCAACAGGGACAGGGCAACGCGTTGTTGACGCCCGCTGTGCAAAGCCAGGTGTTCGCCGCGGTCCGTGAAACCGGGCGGCTGGTCGCTGGCCGCCCCGGCATTCAGGTGGATCACGTGATCGACAGCCTGCATGCCTTGGGCGATGAACTGGACGCCCTGCATTCCAGCGTTCATGAACATCTGTGGTCGGTCTTTCGCATGCGCGTGGCGCTGTTGATCGTGGTGTCATTCCTGGAGCGCCATCGCCATCACTTTGAACCGCTCGCCCCAGAAGGAGTACCTGCGCTTGCCCATTGATCTGGAAATAGGCGGTGTCTACCTCCCGCCCATCGCCCAGGCGCTGCTGCTGGGCCTGCCGATTTTCCTGGCGCTGGACTGGGTGCTGCGGCGCCTGGGCGTGCTGCGTTTCGTCTGGCATGAAGCGTTGTTCGAGGGCGCGTTGTACGCCTGTGTGTGTGCGACGCTGATTTTGCTGATGGGAGCCTGATGCCTTGAAGAAGATCCTTTCGCACCTGACGACCGTGGCCGTGGTCGTGCTGGCGTTCGTCCTTGGCTGGTTTGCCTGGGAGCATTACACCCGCGCCCCCTGGACCCGCGACGCCCGGGTGCGTGCCGATGTGGTGACCCTGTCCGCCGATGTTTCGGGGCGCATCGTCAGCCTCGGCGTGCAGGATAACCAGCACGTGGACAAAGGCCAGTTGCTGCTGGAGATCGATCCGGCGCGCTATGCCCTGGCGGTTGAACATGCCAGACGCTCCGTGGAGGTGGCGAAAGCGTCGCTGGGGCAGTCTGAAGCGACCATCGTCTCCAGCCAGGCGCTGTTACGCCAGCGCCAGAGCGAAGAGCGGCGCCGGCGCACACTTAAGGAACGCTCCGCCATCTCGGGCGAGGAATGGGAAAAATCCAACACCGAAGTCTCGGTGGCCCAGGCTGATTTGCTGCGAAACCTGGCCAATCTGGGATTGGCCCAGGCCAACGTGCAACTGGCGATCGCGGCATTGACCCAGGCCGAACTGGATCTGCAGCGCACGCGCGTAGAATCGCCAGTCAGTGGCTACGTCACCAACCTGCTGACCCGCCAGGGAGACTATGCAACGGTGGGTGGTCCACTGTTGGCGCTGGTGGACAGCGACAGCTTTTATGTCAGCGGCTACTTCGAAGAAACCAAGTTGCCGCGAATCGGCGAGGGCGACCGGGTCGACATTGAATTGATGAGCGGCGAAAAATTCGGCGGCACGGTGCAAAGCATTGCCTTCGCCATCGCCGACCGGGAAAACCTGCCCGGTGGCCGGCTACTGGCCAACATCAACCCCAGCTACACCTGGGTCAAGCTGGCGCAAAGGGTGCCGGTGCGGATCAGGATTGACGAGGGTTACGCCGGTAAAGACAAACTGCGAGCGGGAACCACGGCCACCGTCACCGTCGAGGAAAACCCCAAATCTCAAGACTAACGCTGCCCTTGCGAACCCCACTGGACCCTGTGGGGCAGGCGCTTGCAGGTGGTGCGTTATCGGCGTTTCCCGGGATTGCCTGAAAAGCAAAAAAAAGCCCCGCGACCGAATGAGACGCAGGGCAAAGGAATTGGTTGGTTGCGGCCAACCAAAGGAGCGCTTGAAAAAGTTTAGTTGCTGGCGACCGTTTCCGGCTGCCAGCCACCGCCGAGCGCCTTGTAGATCGCGACGATGCCGCGATACAGGTCGACTTCGGCCTGGGCCTGGGTGTCTTCGGCCGCCAGGCGCTCACGCTGGGCATCGAGCAACACCAGGAAATCGGCGGTGCCTTCGCGGTAGCGGATCTCGGCGAGGTCGGCAGCGGAGCGGCTCGATTCGCTCTGGCGAATCAGCGAGATCAACCGTTGTTGGCGTTTGCCGTAGTCGCTGAAGGCGTTTTCCGATTCTTCCAGGGCCAGCAAGACTTGCTGCTCGTAGCTCGCCAAGGCGCCTTCCGCGTCGGCGTCGGCACCGCGCAAGCGAGCCTTGACGCTGCCCAGATCGAACGCTGCCCAGGTGATGCTCGGGCCAAGCGCCCAGGCGTTGGCCGCCGAGGAACCGATCTGCGAACCCCGTCCGGCGGTGAAGCCAAGGAAGCCGCTGAGGCTGACCTGCGGGAACAGATCAGCCTTGGCCACGCCGATGCGCGCCGTGGCCGAGGCGAGTTTGCGTTCTGCGCTACGAATGTCCGGGCGACGTTGCAGCAGTTCACCCGGATCACCAATGGGCAACGCCTTGGCAATGGCCGGCAAGTTTTTCGGGCTCAAGTCGACGCTCAACTTGTCCGGGCGTTGACCGAGCAGGGTGGCAATGCGGTTTTTCTGCCGAACCTGTTCGGCCTGCAATTGCGGCACGCTGGCTTCGACCGACGCCAGTCGAGCGTCGGCGCGTTCCACGTCGAGCTGATCGCCGACGCCGGCATCGCGCAGGCTGATGGTGATCTTGCGCGACTCCTGCTGGTTCTCCAGGTTGGCCAGGGCGATTTTCTCCCGCAGCTGCGCGCCGCGCAGCTGGCCGTAGGAATCCACCAGTTCGGCAATCATGGTGACTTGCAGTTGATACAGATCGGCCTCGACCGCTTGTTGCTCGGCGTTGGCCGATTCCAGGTTGCGCTGGATGCGGCCAAACAGGTCGATCTCCCAGGCCATGTCCAGGCCCAGGTCATAGCGTTCGCTGTTGACCCGGTTTGTGGTCTGGCCGGGAATCTGGCCCTTGGCCAGGTCACTGCTGACCCGGCTGGTAATGGTCGGCATGGCGTCATTGCTGACGTCATCGCGTATCGCCCGCGCCGCTTTCCAGCGGGCGAAGGCGACGCGCAAGTCGCGGTTGCCCTTCAGGGACTCGGTCACCAACTGGTTAAGGGTCGGGTCCTCGAATTGCTGCCACCAGATGCCTTCGAAACGGGAGCGGTCGAAGTTCTTCTGACCGGCCGCGCCATCGGTGGCGGTGGTGATATGGGCCGCCTCAGTGGCCGGGGTCTTGTAGTCCGGGCCCACGGCACAGGCGCTCAGCGCCAGTACCAGGAGACTCGGCAGGAAGGCTTTCAAACTCATGAATGCGACTCCAGCGGCTTTTCCAGTTTCAGCGCCTTGGCGGCTTTTCGTGCCTCACCGCGCTCGACAAAGTTGCGAATCAGTACGTAGAACACCGGCGTCAGCAGCAGACCGAAGAAGGTCACCCCGAGCATCCCGGAGAACACCGCCACACCCATGGCATGACGCATTTCGGCACCGGCACCGCTGGAGAACACCAGTGGCACCACACCCATGATGAACGCGAAGGAGGTCATCAGGATCGGCCGCAGACGCAGGCGGCAGGCTTCCAGTACCGCGGCCAGCGGGTTGAGACCTTCCAGCTGTTTATCCTTGGCGAACTCGACGATCAGGATCGCGTTCTTACAGGCCAGACCCACCAGTACGATCAGGCCGATCTGGGTGAAGATGTTGTTGTCGCCACCGGACACAATCACCCCGGTAATGGCCGACAGCAGGGTCATCGGTACGATCAGGATCACCGCCAGTGGCAGGCTCCAGCTTTCGTACTGCGCCGCGAGCACCAGGAACGCCAGCAGTACGCAGAGCGGGAACACGAACAGCGCGGTGTTGCCGGACAGAATCTGCTGGTAGGTCAGGTCGGTCCATTCGTAGGTCATGCCGTTCGGAAGTTCTTCCTTGAGCAGTTTCTCGATGGCTTTTTCGGCCTGGCCGGAGCTGTAGCCGGGGGCTGCGGCACCGTTGATTTCAGCGGTGATGAAGCCGTTGTAGTGCATCACGCGGTCCGGGCCCGAGGTGTCGCTGACCTTGATGAAGGTCGCCAGCGGGATCATCTCGCCCTTGTTGTTGCGTACTTTCAGCTGACCGATCTGGTCCGGTTCAAGACGGAACTGCTGCTCGGCCTGAACGTTGACCTGATAGGTGCGACCAAAGCGGTTGAAGTCGTTGGCATACAGCGAACCCAGGTAAATCTGCAGGGTGTCGAAGATGTCGCTGACGGCCACGCCGTGGGTCTTGGCTTTTTCCCGGTCGATGGCGGCATCGACCTGCGGCACGTTCACGGTGTAGCTGGTGAACAGGTTGGCCAGTTCCGGAACGCTGTGGCTCTTGGCAATGATGTTCATGGTTTGCTTATACAGCTCGTCGTAGCCCAGGTTGCCCCGGTCTTCGATTTGCAGGCGGAAACCACCGATCGTGCCCAGGCCCTGTACCGGCGGCGGCGGGAAGATCGCAATGTAGGCACCCTGGATGTCGGCGAACTTGGCGTTCAGCGCGGCCGCAATGGCACCCGCCGATTCGCTTGGGTCCTTGCGCTCGTCAAACGGCTTGAGCGGGGTGAACACGATGCCGGCGTTGGGGCTGTTGGTGAAACCGTTGATCGACAGGCCGGGGAAGGCCACCGAGTTGGCGACGCCAGGTTGCTTGAGGGCAATCTCGGACATCTGCTGGATCACTTCATCGGTGCGATCCAGGCTTGCAGCGTCCGGCAACTGGGCAAACGCCACCAGGTATTGCTTGTCCTGCGCCGGGACGAAACCGGTCGGGGTGCTGGAGAAACCGAAGAACGTCAGGACCATCAGGCCCGCGTACAGCAACAGGGCGATGCCGCTGCTGCGGATCACACGGCCAACGGTGCCGACATAGCCATGGCTGGCCTTTTCAAAGAAACGGTTGAAGGGACGGAACAGCCAGCCACCGAATACCTTGTCCAGGAGTTTGGAGAAGCGGTCTTTCGGCGCATCATGGCCTTTCAACAGGACCGCAGCCAGGGCGGGCGACAGGGTCAGGGAGTTGAAGGCCGAGATCACCGTGGAAATCGCGATGGTCAGGGCGAACTGCTTGTAGAACTGGCCAGTCAACCCGGAAATGAAGGCCGCCGGGATAAACACCGCACACAGCACCAGTGCCGTGGCAATGATCGGCCCGGTCACTTCACGCATGGCACGCTTGGTCGCTTCGACCGGATTGAGGCCCAGTTCGATATTGCGTTCGACGTTCTCCACCACCACGATCGCGTCGTCCACCACGATACCGATCGCCAGTACCAGGCCGAACAATGACAGGGCGTTCAACGAGAAGCCGAACAAGTGCATCACGGCAAACGTACCGATCAGCGACACCGGCACCGCCACCAACGGAATGATCGAGGCGCGCCAGGTTTGCAGGAACAGGATCACCACCAGCACCACGAGGATCAGCGCTTCGAAGAGGGTGTGAACCACCGCCTCGATGGAGCCGCGCACGAAGATCGTCGGGTCATAGACGATGCTGAAATCCATGCCTTCGGGGAAGCTCTTCTTCAGCTCCGCCATCTTGTCGCGTACTTCGTTGGAGATCTCGATGGCATTGGAGCCTGGACGCTGGAAGATCGGGATCGCTACCGCCGGCTGGTTGTTGAGTTGCGAACGCAGGGCGTACTGACTGGAGCCCAGCTCGACGCGCGCAATGTCTTTCAGGCGCGTGATTTCACCGTTGTCGCCGGAGCGAATGATGATGTTCTCGAACTCTTCTTCGGACACCAGGCGACCCTGGGTGTTGACCGACAGCTGGAACGCGGTGGCGTTCGGTGCAGGCGGCGCACCCAGTGCACCGGCGGCGACCTGACGGTTCTGTTCGCGGATCGCAGTGACCACGTCGGTTGCGGTCAGGTTGCGCGAGGCGGTCTTGTTCGGATCGAGCCAGACCCGCAGCGAGTAATCGCCCATGCCGAACAATTGCACATCACCGACACCGCCCAGGCGCGCCAGCTCATCCTTGATGTTGAGCAAGGCATAGTTGGACAGGTACAGCATGTCGTAGCGTTTGTCCGGCGAGGTCAAGTGCACGACCATGGTCAGGTCGGGCGACGCCTTGTCCACGGTGATACCGATGCGCGTCACTTCTTCGGGAAGTTTGGGCTCGGTCCGGGTCACGCGGTTCTGGACCTGCACCTGCGCGTTGTCCAGGTCGGTACCCAGGGCGAAGGTGATGGTCAGGGTGATCTTGCCGTCGGCGGTCGACTGCGAGGACATGTACAGCATGTTCTCGACGCCGGTGATGGCTTGCTCCAGTGGAGCGGCCACGGTTTCACCGATGACTTTGGGGTTGGCACCGGGGAAGTTGGCGCGGACCACGACGGTCGGTGGCACCACTTCCGGGTATTCGCTGATCGGCAGCTGGAACAGCGAGATCGCGCCGGCGATCAGGATCAGCAGCGACAGCACCGCTGCGAAGATCGGCCGTGAAATGAAGAATTGGGAAAAATTCATCGGAGTCGTTATCCCTTAACCGCGTGGAGTCGCAGCAGCCAGCTTCACAGCCGTACCCGGCGCGACCTTGACAGGTGCGACTTGGGGCAGGTTGCTGGCTTCCAGCGCTTGACGTTGTTGTGCCAGGGCCGCGAGGGTTTGCTCGCTGGCCATCGGGATCACTTCAGGGGTGACTGGCGAGCCGGGACGTACCCGTTGCAGACCCTTGACGATGATGGTGTCGTCCTTGTTCAAACCGTTGCGCACGATGCGCAAGCCTTCGATTTTCGGGCCCAGCTCGACCGCGCGGTAGGCGGTTTTATTGTCGGCATCCATCACCAGCACGAACTTCTTGCCCAGGTCAGTGCCGACGGCTTCATCGTTGATCAGCATGGCGTTGTAGGTGCCGCTGCCGACCAGTTTCAGGCGCGCATAGAGGCCCGGGGTGTAGCTGCCGTCGCTGTTGTCGAACACGGCGCGACCACGGATGGTGCCGGTTTTCGGGTTGACCTGGTTGTCGACGAAGTTCATCTGGCCCAGGTGCGGGTTGCCGTCTTCGTTGGACAGGCCCATGTAAACCGGGGTGGCGGCGCCACGTTTGCCCTGGCGGGCGAGCTGGGTGTACTTGAGGAACACACGCTCGTCAGCGTCGAAGTAGGCGTAGACCTTGTCGGTGGAAACCACGCTGGTCAGCGCGGTGGTATCGGCGGTCACCAGGTTGCCGGCGGTGATTTCCGCGCGGCTGACGCGACCGCTGATGGGCGCGGTGACGCGGGTGAAACTCAGGTTCAGTTTGGCCAGGTCCAGTTGCGCCTGAAGCGCGCCGACGGCGGCGCGGGATTCTTGAGCGGCGCTGGTACGCGAATCGGCCAGTTCAGCGGAGATGGCATTGCTGGTGCGCAGGCGTTCACCGCGCTGGGCTTCGTTTTCGCTGCGGGTGGCGTTGGCGCGAGCCTGGGCGACCAGCGCTTCGAGGCGGCGGACCTCGGCCTGGAACGGACGGGGATCGATCTGGAACAGCAGGTCGCCTTTCTTGACCAGGGCGCCCTCGGTAAAGGCCACGTCATCGATCTGGCCGGAGACCCGTGGACGAATTTCTACGGTTTCCGGGGCTTCAAGGCGCCCGGTGAATTCGTCCCACTCGTTGACCGGTTGCTCCAGCACCTTGGCCACGCTGACCTTGGCCGCCGGCATCGTGGCTGCGGTTTGTGGAGCTTTGCCGCAGGCGCTCATCACCACTACGGCCAACACGGCCAACGGGAAGCGCAAATGTTTGAGTGATTGTTCCATGGATGCATCCGCCAATGTATTGAGATTGGCGAATGATGCGCGGCAGGGTTGGAGCGGACGAATCGAACGGGGCGAAGATAACTATCATTCGGAATGATGGGAGAGGCCCGGCGAGCTCTCTAGCCTGCGCCTTATATCCAGACTGGATCAACCCGGTTGATGGCATTTGTGTGTTGCCGCCTACGCAATGGTCTGGTGGGCAACCTGGTCGCGACCATCGCTGGCTAGCAGCGATGGCGCCGAATGCCTTCACAAGGCACTCAAGCCAGACTGTCCGGATCCGCGAAGAACATTTTGACCAGGCTCTAGAACAATATTTTCAGGCAGAAAAACGTCAAATATGCCACCAATATTGCCCCCCACTTTTACCCCCAAGTCGCTCGTGATACACGAACGAAAACGGCGAGAGCTGGCAGAAGTCCATTAGGGTTCTAATGGTTACTGTTAACTCCACATTGGAGTCAGGGGCATCGCCAGTCGCTGTCAGCGCGTCCAGGAATGCAGGGCGATTCAACATTTGGCGTGTCCATGGTGCCTATCTTAGGAATGCTCTATCACCATCACCGCAGTAGTGTCCGCCTCGAGTGCTTCGAACACGTGAGGCACATTCGCCAGGTAGCTGATGTAGTCGCCTGCGTTCAGCAACACAGGTCCGCTCGCCGGGCCAATACGGGCGCTGCCACTGCACAACACCACGTGCTCTACGGTTCCCGGTGGGTGAGGCTGAGACAGCCGAACTTCACCGGGCTGCACCTTGAGCCGGTAGATGTCGCGCTTTACTCCCGCCGGGCAATCGGCAAGCAGTGTCGCTGCGTAATTGGCAGTCTCGGCATAGGTGGTCATGCCCTCGTTGGCGCGAATCACCCGTAACGGCTGTTGGGGTTGCTCGAAGAACCGGGTGACTTGCAAACCCATTGCCATCGCTAGCGACCACAAGGTTTCGATGCTGGGGTTACCGATTCCCGACTCTAATTGAGACAAGGTCGACTTTGCCACCCCGGCGCGCTTCGCCAGCTCGGTCAAGGAAAGCCCGGCGGCCAAGCGTTCGCGTTTGATTGAAAGCGCCAGCAGATCGATTCGGCTCGGATGACTTTTTGGCAGGGCGTTCGTTATATCGGTCATTTGTTTTATATATCATCCTTAAGTGGTTGACGCTCTTAGGTGTCCTGTTCATTATAGTGGTCATTAGTTCATTATAAAGTTCGTTTTGCCGAACCAATCCCTGCGAACGGCGGCTTAGGTTACGGCAATGTCGACGGCAAGGAAGCAGTGAGTGATGAAGTCGCAAACCCGTGGGACGCTCGAAATGATTTCGGCCATGGTCATCTCCGGCACGGTGGGCTGGTTTGTCATCATGTCGGGGCAGAGCCCGGAGGCCGTGGTGTTCTGGCGTTGCTTGTTCGGCGCCATCGCGATGCTGGTCACATGCCTGGTGCTTGGGGTGCTGCGCCGCTCCCTGATCACCGCCCGGCAGTTCATTCTGGTGTGCCTGGGCGGGGTGGCGCTGATCCTTAACTGGGTGCTGCTATTCAGTGCCTACAAACATTCCTCTATCGCCATTGCCACGGTGGTCTACCACGTTCAGCCGTTCATGCTGGTCGGTCTGGGTGTGCTGTTTTTCGCTGAACGCCTCAGCGCCGCCAAGGTTGGCTGGCTGCTGTTGGCCTTCGCTGGGCTGATGTTGATCGTGTCCGCCAAGGGCAGTGGCCAGGCCACCGGCGCCGACTACGTGCTCGGCGTCTGCCTGGCCCTGGCTTCGGCCTTTTTCTACGCCGTGGCGGCGGCGATCACCAAGCGCCTCAAGGACTTGCCCGCGCACCTGATCGTGCTGATCCAGATGGTGGTAGGCGTGCTGGTCCTGGCCCCGTTCGTGGATTTCAGCAGGGTCGATACAGCCGAGGGCGCCTGGACATATCTGATCATTATCGGCGTGGTCCATACCGGGCTCATGTCGACCCTGCTGTACAGCGCCATCCAGAAAATCCCCACGGCGTTGGTCGGCGCACTGTCGTTCATCTATCCGATCGTCGCCATTCTGGTCGACTGGGTTGCCTTCGCCCATCCGCTCAGCGCCCTGCAAGTGCTTGGCGCGAGCGCGATCCTGCTGGCGGCGGCGGGCATGAATTTTGGTTGGTCGCTGGGCCGCGCCCCGCGTCAGGAAGTGACCTAGGGTCGGACGTGACATCGCACGCCATCTGATATCTGCATCGGCTGTTTTTTGGGTTTTGGAGGTTCAGGGCTGGAAGATGCAGATTCCGCCGCTCAAGCTCTTCTATAACCCTGTAAAAAATGGATCGGTGGAGAGCCACTGATGCGACCTTGACTCATCCACTAATGTCTCAAGCCTCCAACGCGTGCACATATTCTCCAGTCCGCACGTCGTGATAGTTAGGGGTCTTATATCTCGCTCAGTGCCCCCATCCTCATCAATAGCCTGCTTGACCTCAGATGTGCCCCCGGTGTAGCAATCCACTGGAAGTGATTGGAGCTCCATGGTTTGTGGAAAGGCAAAAATGATCAGCTGAACAACCTGTTAGACGACCCCTAGAGACTATCGGGATCCCCGAAAAACATCTGAATCCGCGACCGCAACCAGCGCTCGCCCGGATCGTTGTCCTGCGACCCACGCCATGCCATGTGCAATTCGAAGCTGCGCACTGGCAGCGGCGGATCTTCGGCCCGCACACCGCCTGCGGCGGTCAGCGCGTCGGCTGTATAGTCCGGCACGGTCGCCACAATGTCGGTGCCGGAGAGGAGGGTGCTCAAGCCGTTGAACTGCGGGACGGCCAGTACCACGTGACGTTTGCGCCCGAGCTTTTCCAGTTCTTCATCAATGAAGCCGCTGAGATCGCCCGCGAATGACACCAGCGCATGGGGCCGCGCGCAGTAATCATCCAGGCTCAAAGGCCCCGGCACAGTGTCGGCCCGCAGCAGCTTGGGCTGGCTGCGGCGCAGTACTTTGCGTTTGGCGTTCGCCGGCAAATCGGTGGTGTAGCTGACACCGATGGAAATTTCGCCGGATGCCAACAGGCCCGGCATCAGGATGTAGTTGACCCGTCGCACCACTAGGACGATCCCCGGGGATTCGGCGCGCAGCCGCTTGAGCAACATGGGCAGCAAGGCAAATTCAACGTCGTCCGACAGCCCGATGCGAAACACAGCGGTACTGGTGGCCGGATCGAACTCGGCCGCACGGCTGACTGCGGTGGAAATTGAATCCAGCGCTGGCGAGAGCAGGGCGAAGATCTCCACGGCCCGGGCGGACGGCTCCATGCTGCGGCCGGTGCGCACAAACAGCGGATCATCAAACAGCCCGCGCAGGCGCGAAAGCGCCGCGCTGATGGCAGGTTGGCCGAGGAACAGTTTCTCGGCAGCGCGAGTCACGCTGCGCTCGTGCATCAATGTTTCGAATACGATTAACAGGTTCAGGTCGACACGACGCAGGTCATTACGATTCATCTGGAGTCCTGGCAGAGTCAGCAAACTTGACGTGTGCAGCCATATGAGAACAATGGCCAGCGAGAATATTACGGGGAAAGGCTGGTACTCTGCACCGAGTAATTCAGTTTTCCTACAAGGATGGCTTCGGTTTCCTACGACATTTGAGAATGTTGGCGCTGCGGCGGAATCAATGACAGGCATGTCGACTATTAATAGCCACTGATAGTCTTGGGCTAAAAGCCCAGCTAGAGTTCAGGGCATTAGAGGTTTAACTGGCGAGGTTTGCGATGTCCCGCACGATCCGTTTTCACAAGTTTGGTCCAGCCGAGGTGCTCAAATGCGAAGAGCATGCGGCGTCTCTGCCTGCACCGGGTGAAGTGCAGGTGCGCGTCGAAGCCATTGGGATCAGTTGGTACGACACGCTGTGGCGCCAGAACCTGGCACCGTCCCACGCACGTCTGCCGTCCGGCCTTGGCCAGGAAATGGCGGGTATCGTCACCGCTGTCGGTGAAGGTGTCGATGACTTGGCAGTCGGTGACAAGGTCGCCAGTTTTCCGGCCGAAAGCCCCAACGACTACCCTGTCTACGGCGAGCTGATCGTGCTGCCGCGCACATCACTGACCCGCTATCCCGACGTACTCAGCCCGATTGAAGCGAGTGTGCACTACACTCCGCTGCTGATCGCCTATTTCGCTTATGTCGATCTGGCGCGGGTCAAACCCGGGCAATTTGCGCTGGTTACCGACGCCAGTCACTGCGCCGGCCCATCGTTTGTACAACTGGGCAAAGCCCTGGGCGTACGGGTGATCGCGGCGACCAAAACTGCGGATGAACGTGAATACCTGCTGTCGCTGGGTGCCGAGAAAGTGATCGTCACCGAGGAAGAAGATCTGCTGATGCGGATCAACAAGATCACCGACAACCGTGGTGTGGATGTGGTTTTCGATGGCTTGGGTGGGCCGCAGATGTCGCTGCTTGGCGATGTACTGGCGCCTCGGGGCAGCCTGGTCCTGTATGGCCTGCAAGGGGGCAACCAGACGCCATTCCCGGCCTGCGCAGCGTTCCAGAAGAATATTCAGTTCTTTGTGCACTGCATCGGCAACTTCACCGGCAAGCCGGAACTGGGCATCATCCAGGATCAGGTGGCATTGCACCGTGCCTTGCGCGACATTAACCAGCTGACCGCTGACCGCGTGGTATTGCCACTCAAGACTCGGGTCTTCCCGTTTTCCGAGTTTGTCGAAGCACACCGCTACATGGACGAATGCCCATGCCGCGAGCGGGTTGCGCTACAGGTCGAACCGGCCTGATCCCCCCAAAAAGTCCGTGCTTGCACGGACTTTTTACTGTCGGCACCTTGTGCCATGAGACACCCCATCGGCCTGCCGACGGGCCGGTTCAGCAACTGAACTGGTTTTTGCTCTCGATCTGTAGCTTCTAATCAGCATCTAAGCCCTGATAATTGAATGATTACTTTCATCTCAAGGAATGAGTCATGGTCAGGTATCAGATCGATACTTTTCGCTATGCAGCACTAATACATATCCAAAAAAGAGTGGGCTGTTACGCCGTTACCGAACAATCGCGGGCAACTTCTTTCTTTATTTTTTGTATTACGCGTCTGTGGGGCTCTGTCGGAAACTTCCTAGGACGTCGAGCGCAAACGGAAGAAACCTTGCCAGCCGGGCGTTTCCTCAGCGCAGACGCTATTCAACACGTTGGTAACGTCCAAACCGTTCAAATCTTGGCCAGAAAACTTAAGTGCTAACATTTGGCAATCATGTTCCGTAACTAAATCATCTCCAGACAATTCCTTGCGCTGTGCATGCAGTTGTTGCGCGATATCGAACTTATGAGCATCAGGTAAATAAAAATGACCAGCATCCATGATCAAGCGATGAACTATGTCTATCAACAAGTGTTGCAGCGCCTGCTGGGTTTTTTTTCCCGTGCCGAACGAACTGCGTTGCAGTTGTTGATCCAGCGCCTGGCAGTGGCGGCTGGCGGTATGGATCAAATAGCGGACTTCAAGGTGCTGGCGATCCAGTCCGGTTCCCGTGACAGTTGCTACACCCTGGCGATGCTGCGCGCCGCGCAATTGACGATCGCCACCCGGTCCCCGGCGACATTCCAGCTGCGAGTGGCCACCTTGCGCTTGAACAGCACCAGCACGACGGCGCTGGAAAACATTCATCGGACGTGCAGCGCGTTGTTCGTCTTTGACGATCCACGGGTCGAAGTGCTGATGGTCGATAACAGGGAAGTCCTGCCGTTCGATCACGTGGCACCGACGTCCAGGGCCGGGCGCGAGTCCCATCGAATGAACCAGTTGATGATTGGCCATCGTCGTGTATGGGATCAGCCGCTTGATCTTTGGGATGACGGCTATCTGGCCACCGGCGAGTTCTATGGGCAAATTGCCCGCTGGAACCACGGCGTCGATGCTCTGGTCAGCGGCGACGCGCTTCGCCAACAGAAGCAATTTATCGAAGGGTTGAGACGTGCCATCGCGAAAGCCGGACTTGAGCCATTGAGCCATGTCCAGCCGGGTTACGACGGCCTGTTCGCTTTGCTGGACGAATTGGGAGGCGACTGCTTCCGCGCGTTATATGGCGAGCACGGCCAGGCACCCTGGCGTCCGGCCGATCAGTTTGAAACCTGTCGGCGTACCGCGTTCATCAATATTCACGACATTCTGGTCAATAATCTGGAAGACCGTTGGCCATTGTTGACCGAGTTTCTCGGTTTCCAGGCGGACGAGTTGTCGACTCAGCTCAGCGACAATGAATACGTGAGTCTTGATGTTCTGGCGCACGTTCGAGGGCTGCAAGCCTGCTTCGTGCAGGGGCAAACCTATGAGGAGGGCGTCGCCCGATACCTGCAGCGCACCTTGGTGATGATGCGCCGCAAACAACTGCCGGAGCGCCTGTGCGAGCAGGCGGTGGAAGCCTTCGGCAACCCGGCGACACTGGCTGAGCAACGCGCACGTACGGCGGCCGAGATCCAGCGCAATCTTGGCTTGAGCGAGGCACAGCTGCTGTGTCTGCTGTTTGCGCCTTTCGTCGACAGTGGCGCAAACCTTGAGCGCTTCCTGCGTCAGTGCCACCCCGGCATGCTCGTGGCCATGCCCGACCTGCACCGGGCCATGCAGGGGCAACCGGTCGCCGAGCAGGTCATGCAATGGATGGTTGATGTCAGCGGCTTGCCGGTCAGCCTGATCGGCAAGCTGTACCACATGAGATCGGTATCCGCCCATGAGGGCTGGGCGGGCGAGTCAGCAGGTGCCGATACGCCGTCGCACATTGAGGGCAGCGAAAATGCCGCTCCCGTGACGAGTGAACGGTCGGCGGGTCGGTGAAAGTGAGCTTCAGACGCCTCATCATCGGCCATCTCCCATGAAAGGGCCGCGGGAAACGGATTTTGCTTATCAGGCGGTGTACCGCTATCTGACCAGCCTGATCAGCGAGCATGCTACTGATGCGCGCGTTCGCCTGCCATCGTTGCGTCAACTGGCCCAGCGCCTGAACGTATCGATCTCGACCATTCAATACGCCTATACATTTCGCGCTGTCAACGACTGTGTAAAAACAATTTGAGCCATGAAGTGGCCTTATGGCGAGGCTTGCAGGTGGTCGCCATTGCTAACTGGACGAATTTACGCTGTAAACGTAAAAATGGCACCGAAATATACCCGTCTGTTTACACTTTTCAAAATTGGGTCGAGACACCCTGAAATCTGGGTGTTCAAGGCTCTCTCAATGACCGTCGTGTAAGTGTGAGCACAATGCCGGGTTACCTTGGAAGCAAGGAGAGGGGCACCACAGTTTTTGCGTGCCCTTCGGGAACGGCTGTCGTAAATCGAGCCGCTTTGCGTCTCGACCCTGTCGGGCGTCCATCCGCACGCCTTTGGCCATTCGACCTGCTCGCTCCGCTTGCTCTGCGGTTGGGGTTAACGCCTTGCTATATGGCTAGCATGGCTAGCGTCTCTACACGCGGATAGGCTAGACCAACGTGAGCACTTAATCGTGGCCTCTCAAGGGGCGCTTATAGCCTCGATCACCGTGGGTGAAGTAGCTAGGACTTCCTCCAATACTCCCTCACCGACGTCAACGCCAGCCCCAACTGCGTCGCTACCTGTTGTTGCGTCGCACCTTCCGCCTTAAGCGCCAGCACAGCTCTCTCGTTATCCACGTTCAGCGGTTTGCCGCGGCCTCGTTTTATGAGACTACCGTCTGCATCGAACTGGTCAGCGAGCACCTTCATCCCCCCCTCAGCTTCGAAAGCAGCCACGTCGGTCAATGCACGGCCAATTACAGTCAGCGGTTGCTCACCCTGGCGTTGTGCAATGGAGAGGGCAAGCATCGCGATCGGATCTAGGCCGAGTGATTGCGCAAGCTCGTCAAATTGCTCGACGGTGATGCTGGTCTGCGCGTTCTCGAGGGCACTGACTTTACGTCGGTGGGTCGCATCCGAGACGTCAGCGTACCTGGCGCGCCGGACGAGACGGAGCGCCCGAAGTACGCCTGCAAATGCGCTTCTCAGTTCCATGACTTTGCTCAAAAGTCAGGATATAGCCATAACTGAGCTTTACGAATAAACGTCAATATAGTGTATTATCCGTACATTCGAGCGCTTCGAGGCATGGCGCACAGTGATCGAGAGCGAGCGACAGGTCATCGCCAGCACCTCTCGGCAGGGTCGTTCAGGCTGAGCCCTTGGGGAGCACGCCAACTTGAGAGGTTCAGCAGAGCGCTCCATTACACGAGATCCAGCGAGCGAAAGCGCGGATTGTGATCATCCAGCCCCGTTCGCTAGCAAGAGGTTCCGGAGACCGGCCTCACAGCCTATGAAGAGATCCGGCTTTGAACGCAGCAGATGAGTTAACGGAGATTTTGAAGTTGAGCACAGATCAAAACGAAGGAAGTGACGAGCTACTGGGCGGCCCCGGAGAGCCCCGTTACGGATCCCTCGACTCAGATGAGAATTTGATAGAGCTGGTGAAAGCGCTCTATCCGCGTAAGCCGCATTGCCTGGTGGACGACTGGACGATTTTACGAGCCGATGTCACCGATGAGGAACTACAGAAAATTCAGTCGGCCGGGCAGCTACCGTTGGTTTTGTTTGCTCACAACGTGCGCTTCGACAGTCAGCGTCGTTTTGATGTCGGCGATTGGATGCGCAGCACTTTTGCGGTTTCCTTTGAAGAAGGGTTTCTCTTCGAAACGCGGAATACCGTTTACGTGCTAATGGGGAATGGCCACGAAAAGTTGGTAACTCTCAAGACAATTTTTTCTTTTTTCTAAGTGATGCGTTGCCCCGGCAATGACCTCCCGTAAGAGTCAATATGTTCAGAACAGTAGACACTGAAATTGCAGGTTTCCCGGGTATGTTTGGGGATGGCCTGGCTCACTGGCATAGCGTGTCGCGAGTGTTGAACACGCACTGGTATCACGTGGCGGTAAAAACAAGACATGAAGACCGCTTTGCAGACACGGTCGAATTTTTGAACGATGAGACCAGGTTGCATGAGCTCATTTCATCGCAAAACGAGGATTTCGTTATTACTGAAGTGCAAGTCCAAACTCCACCCTGGATGAATGGCGGCCAGAGCTGGCGTATGGAAAAGTTGAATGCAGTGTCTATCGGTTACGACCCTAACAGCGTTGTTATCTGCTTGCTTGAGGTAGAGAGCGGCGTGGTTTACACGGACGCTCACGATAGTTCGTTCGACGCCCAATCTTTAACCAACGTCAAAAAGATCTACTGATCAACGGTCGCTGCGGAGGCATCATGCACAAAGATATCAACACGGAATGGCACTCCAAACGGCTTTCGGATTTTCACATCAAGCGGATAATTCGGGCTCAGAGGTATATGCATGATGCCTCCATCACAGCTTATTTGAGCGATGTTTTCATAGCCGACGGTACAGCGGTTGGAGTTACTTATGGGCATCAACGGGTTGACGAGTTGGGTCGGTTCGCTGATGGGCATATCATGCGTACCTCCCACATTCGTTTCGCCGCGAAAGTAGGGCCGTTCTGGGTACTGACGACCATGAATTCGCGCTACGTCATTGCCTCGTTCAAGAGGGGGGACGGCCGACCAAGCTTTCACAACCTTCTACGCTCAGCCGTGGGGGAGGTGGATGTGCCATCGCCAGCCATCCACTGATCGATGCGCCTTGTTCAGGACAGGTACTGAACCCTCAGTACCTTGGCTTTCGAATCCGGTTGAGCGAGGGCATCCGAGTCCGTGGGGTAATTTCGCAGTTGCTCGAATTTAGCCTCGACCTCCCTGATGTTTTCGCACTCTGAATAAGCCAATTCATGCGTATCAATGATTTCATGTCGGACATTGCTAATTGCAGCATTATCCCAAGAAAAATCGATCCGCAAGATATTAACGATCATGTAGTCAATTAAGAGCTTCAATTTATGCCTTGATGTCGAGAGGAGTAGGGCGCGGTTAATTGTTCCCCAACATGACAATTGTTATCAAGATATGGGCTCAAAAATAAATCGCTTTGCAGCGAGTATAAACTTCTGTAGTTAGAGTCGATGGGTTTTAGTGTTCATTTGTACAGTCGATTTATAATCGAAACTCTCTGCGTTGCGCCGTATTTCATATCGGTTTCACGCCAGGGGGATACGCAGTACCTCCCTTCAAAAAATGATGGAGATTGGAAATGGGAAGGGGTGATGACGACACCGTTTTTTGCAATGTCCAGATGCCGTTAGGTGAGGGTCGAGAGCTGTTGAGCCTGGTCACGGTATTGCGCGAGTCCGGAACACATCCAAACCTTGATTTGGTATTTCAGCACATGCAGCTCGAGCTCAAGATGTCGATTAAAAGTGTCGAAAACCCACCGACCTGGGGCGCGGGTGAACCCACCAAGCACTGATAGGCCCGGCACTCATTCGCTGCCTTTAGGTGATCTGGCAAAGCTAGGCGCTTACGCGAAGGGGCGACTCAATCGTAGCCGCGCATCCTGATCCCGTGCCGCGGGTTCACATTTTTCTAGAACACCTGACAAATCAGCTTGAGGATCCACCAATGAAGGTTCACGTGCTCTCGGATCTACACCTCGAGTTTTCTAAATTCGTGCCACCTACGACCAACGCAGATCTCGTGATTTTGGCGGGAGACATCGACACAAAATGTCGTGGCGTGGAGTGGGCAAATGAGACCTTCACGTGCCGGGTTATTTATGTCTGTGGGAACCATGAATTTTATGGGGGCCATATCGATCACACCCTTCGAAAAATGCGAGACGCCGCCGCAGCCCATGTCCATGTCCTGGAAAACCAGGTGTGGATTCAAAACGGAGTACGATTTTTGGTCACGACGGCTTGGACGGATTTCACATCTACTGGCGACAAGATCGCGGCTTCAATGACGTGTGCAGCTTTGATGAATGATTTCAGGCTGATCCACGCGACGGAGAGTTTTCGCCGACTGCGCCCAGCAGATGTGATCGAGCGAAATCGCGTGGCTTTTGACTTTCTGAAGCGCGAGCTCAGCGAGCCATTTGACGGCAAAACCATTGTCGTTACGCATCATTGCCCTGTCCCCGAAGCGGGCCGAGAAAAGTACTACGATCATCTTAGTGCGGCATATTTCAACAGCTGGCACGCTCTTCTGCCGCTGACAGACGTTTGGATTTTTGGTCACACGCACCAAGCTCTCGATACCGAGCTGGATGGATGCCGAATCATTTCGAACTCCCGTGGTTATCCTGAAGAAGAGACGGGGTTTACTCCCGATTTGACTACAGAAATCTGATCGCTGAGGAGGGGGAGACTAGATGCACTGGATCAAAACATATGGAGCAGAGCTGTCTGACTTCCGGTTGTACAAGCTGCCGACGGTCATAGTGCAAGCACGCGCAGCTATCAATGATCCTGACGTTGTTGGCTATTTGCTATGCGCATTGGAGCGTCCCCCGCGCATGACTGGGCTTCTTTTTTGCGATCACGCCAGGGCCTTTCCGGAAGGGTTGCCAATCCATACGCAATCCATTGCTGATCGATACAAGCGTGATGGCTATGAAATCGTGATTGCAGCCGATGGCGGTAAGTATGTCGTAGCCCACTGGCTTTATGACAATGGCGCGTTAAACCGGTTTGATCGAATTCACTGAAGTCGGTATCGAATGCCAAGAGGGTCGAGAGTAGGGATTCCCTAATAGCGTGTTAGAGGCAAGGGAAATTGATTTCGGTGTCCGGATCACAGGGTATCTCTGCTGTGCCGAAATTCAGCCTCCATGCATGACCGGTATCGTTTTTTTTGAAACACGAGGTCGCTTTGAAGATGGCAGAAGTATCCGGACATCAAGTGTCCAAAGAGTGTTTGAGCTCGCGGGTTACCAGCTTTGTGAAACGAGCAACGGGAGTCGGTATGTGATTTGCCACTGGTTACACGAGAACGGTGCCAAGCCTGTAAGGACAACCGTTCACTGAGCTAATGATGTCGCCACCGGAGACATGAAGGTGGGAGCGGTTACCATCGTTCAACATTGGGTGACTAGAAAAAATGCTGTTGGAAAATTACATAGAGCCTTTCCGAGAAGCTGCGGAGCGGACTGACGCTCTAGCGGGGGGAATGTCGAACTACCCTTTGAAAATTGATCCAACCTTCGACATCGATTTGGGGTTGGTCGTTGCCGAGATTGCAAAAGCGTTCTCGGACTTCCTACCGCACACCGAGGTGTTGCCAGGAAATTGCTTTCAAATATCACGAGAGCTCTCCTATATTTTTTTGAATCTCGGAATCAGGCACACCATCACGATCGGAGACGTAGAACTATCTGATGGTCTCTATCTGGGGCTGAGTGTTGAAAAGCTCGTGAAGGATGTTACTGACGGCGACAAACTCGATTCCGTGGACAACCTACCTGCCAGTAAGCACGCACATGCTTGGATCACGCTTGAGAATGGGGTGGTCATTGATGCCACCATCCTCGCGTCACTGCATCGCAAGAGGTCGACTCCCAACAACGCTTTGTCCTTTGAAAATGCTGTCTATTATACCGGGAAGTCAGATACGCCAGTGATTCGACACATGCCTGTGATGACGGGCTTCGTCTATCAGCAGAAAGTGCTGGCAGCTTTTGGGGACAGAGATTTGCATAACTTCTCGCAGTGGTACGAGGATTACGCGCTGATAATGTCACGGCTAGACCTAATGCGATTAGTACCTGGTCGATCGTCCCGGTGAGCCCGAGGGGCCCTGTCTCTCGTAACCGCGAAGCGTTCTGTTCAAATCCTTCACTAATGATTGGTCAAGTGGAATGCAACAGGAGGCTAAGTGGATAACGATGCGAAACGCTGGACAGCAATATGCCAAGATCCCGGGGATGGTAGTGGCGACCTTATCGTCGACTTACCCCCAGGTTTAATCGCTAGTTTAGGGCTGAGTGTCGGTGACGTTTTTACTCTTGAAGTGATCAATGGCGTGATAGTTTTCACGCCAAAGTCGAAGGACTCAGATCCAGGCTGATGCAATCATGCACGGCTAAATTGACTACTGAATGGTCGTCGCGCACTGAGGATTACACGAATGTCACTGGTGTACGAGAGACAGAATTTCACGACTCGGGGGGGATCACCTTTCGACAGGGTATTGCAGGTAATCACCGAGTTCGGTCATTGCGTTTTCGACAGCTGAGGTATTCACCGTGAAAGACTCTCGCACCCTTATAAAAGGCACTGATGACGGCTTGCACTCACTCGCTGAAAAGGCGGGAGATGACCATTCTGTCTCTTTAGTCCTCCAACGCCTGGCTGCCGATATCGAACACAATCCGGAGAAGTTGAGGGCCGTGGACGCACAGCTGGTGGCCCGCATCCAGTCCTTAGTGCTCGGTGTTGATGCCGATCTCGATGCACCGCTTTTGTCTGTCGATGATTGACCCGCGTCGACTACTTAAATGGGTGTGAATGGGTGTGTAATTGGGTATGGACTGTTTGCTCCAAGTGAGCACGGTCAGCATGGTGCAACCAATTGGGTAGGCTCGTTCGTGGAGAATCATGTCCAGGGCACGAAAAAGCCGAGAGCCGAAAACAGAGGCTCGCAGAAATCTATGTTCAGAAAGTAAGCTGCTACCGCCACCTCCAACGCCACAGAAAAGGGTGTTGGAGCAGCCCATTGAGATGAATATGATGGATATCGAGCAGCTCGAGATCGTGCCGATGCAAATCCGCGTGATCAAACATGTGCGCAAGGTCTACGCCTGCCGTGGCTGTGAAACCGCACCGGTTACAGCGGACAAACCGGCTCAACTAATTGAAAAAAGCATGGCCAGCCCTAGTGTCCTGGCGATGCTGCTGACGACCAAATACGTCGACGGCTTACCGCTTCACCGCTTCGAAAAGGTGCTGGGCCGCCACGGTATCGATATCCCACGCCAGACGTTGGCTCGATGGGTTATCCAGTGCGGCGAACACTTGCAGCCGTTGCTAAATTTGATGCGGGATCGGCTACTGGAAAGCCGCGTCATCCACTGTGACGAAACGCGTGTGCAAGTGCTGAAGGAACCTGATCGAGAACCGAGCAGCCAATCCTAGATGTGGGTGCAAACCGGCGGGCCGCCGAATCAGCCTGTGATCCTTTTTGACTACTCGACCAGCCGGGCGCAAGAGGTTCCGTCGCGCCCGCTCGAAGGTTATCGCGGCTACCTGATGACCGATGATTACGCTGGTTATAACGCCTTGGGCGCGCAATCCGGTGTCGAACGTTTAGGCTGTTGGGCACACGCTCGACGCAAGTTCGTCGAGGCGCAAAAGGTGCAGCCTAAAGGCAAAACCGGGCGTGCCGATATCGCCCTGAATCTGATTAACAAGCTGTACGGTATCGAGTGAGATTTAAAAGAAGTCGGCGATGAACATCGCCACGAAAGCCTACAGCAAAGCAGCCTGCCGGTGTTGGCGCAGTTGCAAACATGGCTGGAGAAAACCCAGCCACAAGTGACGACGCAAAATGCACTGGGCAAAGCCATCAGCTACCTGACCAGCAACTGGATCAAGTTGGTGCGCTACACCGAAACCAGTTACTTGCCGATCGACAACAATGTGGCAGAGCGTGCGATCAGGCCCTTCGTTATCGGGCGCAAGAACTGGCTGTTCAGCGACACGCCCAAAGGCGCGACGGCCAGCGCTCAACTTTACAGTTTGGTCGAGACGGCTAAAGCCAACGGCCAAGAGCCTTATGCGTGGCTGCGCCACGCACTTGAGCGCCTGCCACAAGCTTCGAGCGTAGAAGACTTCGAGGCCCTGCTACCGTGGAACTGCACGCCGCAAATTCCAGGATAGGCATAGATCCCCACCTCTAAAATGTGGGGTTCATGGCGCGCTTACGAAGCTGCTCTACTGATTCGTCGTATCGCCCAACAAAGCTCGCGTAGTCTTCATCAGGCTCATCTCCTTTCCAAACTGTGCCTTGGTGCTAAGATGCCATCATCCTCCAAGGCTGTCAGTGGACTGACTCCGCTTAGCCAACACTTCAAAGGAATGAGATATGGGCTGGAAAGGAACGTTGCGTTCGATGCAAGCAGCTTCGCGTAAAGCTGATCGTAATGCCCAGCGCAGGCAGCGTGAGCTCCAGGCTCGCCAGAAGGAGTACGCCAAGATGGAAGCCTTGGAGCAGGCGGCTTACGAGGTCGAAGTCTACGAAAACCAGATCGATGTTCTGCTTTCGGTGCACAAAGAATGTGGAGAGGAGATTGACTGGCAGTCGTTCGTAGATAGGGCTGAGCCAGTAAAACCTTCTTTCGCAGGTACACGTGAAGCGCATGCGAAATCTCGCGAGCAAAGCTACGCTCCTGGATTTTTCGTTCGACTGTTCAAGCTCGAAACGCGCCAGCGTAAGAGCCTGGCCACCGCCATTGAGGCGGGTCGCCTTCACGATGGCAAAGATCATGAAGCCGCTGTCGCGAAGTGGCGAGTCGAGCATGACTCTTGGCGGCAGGAATTCACGATCGCGCAGGGCGTTCTGAATGGTGAAGGGAAGGCGAAGCTTGAAGCGATCAAGCTAGTCGACCCTTTTACAGACATATCTCATCTCGGCACATCGATCAAATTCACCATAGGGGACACGGGGCTCGTAGAAGCGAACCTTAGCGTTCATGGCGTTCGGGTTATTCCTGCTGAGGTGAAATCTTTGCTGCAGAGCGGAAAGCTTTCAACGAAGAAGATGCCGGCAGGGAAATACAACGAGCTTTTGCAGGACTATGTGTGCAGCTGTGTTTTGAGGGTAGGGCGCGAGCTTTTGTCGATGCTCCCTGATGACCTTGTGATCGTGACGGCCGTCGACGACGTCCTCAATTCCGCGACCGGACACATCGAAGAGTTACCTATTTTGAGTGTCGCAGTGTCCCGGCGCACCTTGGAGTCATTGAACATGGACTCGATAGATCCGTCCGACTCGATGAAGAATTTTGTGCACAACGCATCTTTCAAAAAGACAGCCGGCTTTCAACCAGTTAAGGCATTGGATGCTCGTCAGTTCGCCACCAGCGCCTAACAGATAAACGGTATAGGTGAACCGCTTTTGCACTGGCAAATACAGCGGACTCGCCTTTGGATCCCGTTATAAGATAGTGGTCATTTCTGGCGTCTACTTGCCGCGTTGAGCCCACTAACCTTGCTCCGCGTTCATGTGCGCCACCACGTAGGATAGGGGAAGCGCATGGACGAGGCCGCAGAAATCACGGTTGAGCCTGAAGTAGAGCCAGTCAAAGTTGTAAGCATTCACAGTACCGTCGTTGCAAAGCTAAATCTCGCGGATTATCAGAACGCCGTTCCTGTTATTCGGGAACTGCGAGTCATCAATGAAACAGCGATCAAATACAACGAATTAGTACTGACGCTGACGGCCTATCCTGAAGTCTTCAAGCCCAAGATCTGGCGTATTGATTCTCTAACTCCAAACGCGTTCATGCCTATCCCTGGTCACGACCTCGTTTTGGATGGTGCCCTACTAGGTCGGTTGACCGAAGCTGAAAACGCCACGCTTACCTATACGCTGACCGCGGCCGACGCGTCTGCTGACTCTGGTCGGGCGGAAATTGCTCGTCTGGAATTGGCATTGGAGTTGCTGCCGCGCAATCACTGGGGCGGACTCTCTCATCTTCCTGATATGACAGCTGCATTCGTTCAGCCGAATGACCTTGCTGTTGAGCGTTTGCTGAAGCAGACGGCAGAAGTGTTGCGTCAGAGCGATAAAAACTCTGCTCTTGATGGGTATGCCGGAGGCGCAAAACGAGCTTGGGAACTGACGTCAGCCATTTGGGCTGCTGTTGCGCGTATGAAGCTGGATTACGCGCTGCCTCCGGCCAGCTTTGAGCAAACCGGACAAAAAGTACGTAGCCCCAGTCACCTCACGGAACATGGCTTAGCGACGTGCTTTGATCTCTCTTTGTTCTTCTGTGCTGCGATCGAGCAGGCAGGTCTCAATCCTGTTCTGGTGTTCACAAAGGGGCACGCATTTGCCGGCGTGTGGCTCAAAGCTGAAGAATTTTCTACAACCGTGATCGACGACATCACGGCTGTTCGAAAGCGTTTGAAGCTCAAAGAACTAATGCTGTTCGAGACCACGTTCGCTACTCAGCATCCTGTGCCACATTTTACGTATGCGACCGATCGTGGCGAGCAGTTGCTTGCGGAAGGGCAGGATGAGAACTTCGAACTATTGTTGGATGTGCGTAGAGCGCGCCTGCAGCGAATTAAGCCATTGGCCAGTGCTGACGCGCAGGTTTCGAAGTTGCCGACGGACGATGATATCGCCGGTGGTTCGGAGCTATTAGTCGGTGTTGCACCAGCATTACCAGATGAGGCGGTTACGGTCGAGCTGGATGAGCGTCTGCTTGATCCAAAAGATCGTCTGGGGCGCTGGCAACGCAAGCTACTGGACTTGTCGCTTCGCAATAACTTGCTCAACTTCAAGGCTGGGAAAAAGTCGTTGAAGCTTGAGTCACCCGATCCTGCGGCTCTGGAAGATCTCCTGGCGAGCGGTAAAAAACTGAAATTGCTGACACGTCCCGACCTGATGGATGGGGCTGATCCGCGTGACCAGGCGCTTTACGAACTACGTGAGCGAGAAGATGTTCGTCGTCTCCATGCGTTGGATGCATTGAAACGGAATGAGGTATTTGTCGGCCTTTCCAGCACGGAAATGGAAGCGCGGCTGATCGAACTCTATCGTGGCGCACGAACAGCTTTGCAAGAAGGGGGCTCCAACACCCTCTACCTTGCACTGGGCTTTTTGAGCTGGGAGCGAGCGGATAAGGGTGGACTGAAGTACCGAGCACGCTTGTCCTGATCCCTGTGACACTTGAACGCAAAAGCGCGCGTTCCGGTTTTTCCATGGTGCTGCATGACGATGAGCCTAGGTTCAACCCGACGCTCATCGAGATGCTTCGCCAAGACTTTGAACTGAATCTAGGGTCGCTTGAAACCGAGCTTCCTCGGGATGACTCGGGCCTGGATATTGATGCTATCTGGAAAGCAGTAGGGCGTGCGGTTAAGGACATCGCGGGCTGGGAGGTCGTGGAAGACGTTGTTCTGTCTATGTTCTCCTTCGCAAAATACTTGATGTGGAAAGACCTCGCTGAGAATGCCGATGCGCTTCGGGAAAGTCCGGTCGTGCGGCACCTGCTGGATACTCCGCGGGACGCTTTCCCTTCCGAGATTATGTTCCCCGAAGATCGGCGCCTGGACGTCGACTTCAACCCCCGAGAAGTGTTCTGCCCACTGCCATCTGACTCATCGCAGTTGTCCGCGGTGATGGCGGCTTCGAAGGGAAAAGACTTCGTTCTAATTGGCCCACCAGGAACCGGTAAAAGCCAGACCATTGCCAACCTCATTGCACAATCGGTGGCTCAGGGCCGACGCGTGCTTTTTGTCTCCGAAAAAATCGCAGCGTTGGATGTAGTTTACCGGCGTCTACGTGAGGTTGGCCTGGGTGAGTTCTGCTTGGAAGTCCATTCCAGCAAAGCGCGGAAAACCGACGTGCTTGCTCAACTGCAGTCGGCCTGGGATGCAAAGGGGGTCGTGGATTCCGCGACTTGGCATGCCGAAGCTGATCGTCTTCAGGCTTTGCGCGAGGGTTTGAACACATACGTTGATCGACTGCACAAACGTTACACGAATGGATACAGCATTTACCACGCGATAGGCGTTGTGTGTGGCGGCGTCTCCATTGCACCCATGAATATGTCGTGGTCATCGCCTCATGCTCATACCCGTGAAGATATGACCGCACTGAGGGAGCTGTCTGATCGTCTGGAGGTGAATGCCCAGGCCATCGGATATGGAGCACTTTCGACCCATCCATTGGGCTTGGTTGGGCAAGGAGAGTGGTCACCTTCCTGGCAGCAACAGCTAATTCAAGCCGCGCGAGACGTACTTCCAGCCGCGCAAGCTGCTATTCGAGCCGCGGAAAAACTCAGCACCGCCGCGAGTTTGCCTATCGCCACTTTGGTGCCTTCCGTTTGCAATGGCCTTTCGCTCCTTTCCTCAACGCTGCCGCTTGCGGCCGGTCATGATTGGCGATTTGTGCTGCGTCCAGATGGCCGCATGATTGCGCAACGACTGTCTGAGGGTAGTGAGCTGGTAGAAAAGCATCGCTTGCTCAGCCGGCAACTTGCACCGGTGTGGCCAATCTCGACAGTCAATGCTGCCGAAAAAGCCCTCGGCCTTTTGGGAAGGCGCCGTGCGTTGCTTTCGCAACTTAACCCAGCCTGGCCAGTGCAGACGTTTGAGACATTGAGCCAAGCAATAGAAATGCTCGACTGTATTGCGGAGCTCAAACAAGAGCTCTCCGTGACGTACACAGATATCGTCGAAACACTTGATGTACGCGAGTTACTCGGAGATTGGCAGCACGCTGAGCAGTCGTTCTGGCCCAAGTCACTGATTGGGACGCGCAAAGTTACAAAGACTCTCTCAACAGCCGTCTCCGGTGATGCAGAACCCGATGTAGCGAAAGACCTGCTCGTGTGGATTCAGATCCGAGACCTGCGCGAGAAGCTCGACGCAATGGAACTGGGTGAACACTGCAAGCAATTTTGGGACGGTTCATTATCGGTCGCGCAGCATCTTAAGGCTGTCATTCAATTACGGCAGGCAACGCTCTGCGTCACTGTGGATGAACCTTGGACAGATATCGGTTTTGAGGTGGTCGCTGAAGGTCATTGTGGCGAGCAGTTGAAATCAGACCTCGCGCATATGCGGTCTATTGTCCTGCTTGACCATGAGCTTGCGCCCTATTTTCAATTGGGAGACATCACAGAAGGATTATGGAAAGGGCTTAACACCGACTCGGAACTGCTGTTCGCTGCCATCGCGTTTCAAACCTCGCGTCGTCAAGTGGTCGAGCAGGGTGGGCTTGAGGGGGATCATGACCAAGTGGCAGCGGGTCAATGCGGCAAAACCATGCAGGCGGATCTTGCTCTACTTAAGCAACGACTTCTCGTTGAGAAAGCACTGTCGGAATTTGAAGATCTGGGTGCCGTTAGCTCAGGGCTGTGGACGGGCCTTAAAACCAAGGTAGACAAGGTCTCGGCCGCGGTCGCGTTCCAAGGCAAATTAGCATCCGCACTCGCTCAGCTCGGTACGACACCTGAACTTGTATCTGCTTATCGCAGTGCAATACAGATGCTGCTGGGCGACGCCAATTCACTGCTTGAACCCGAGGGCATGGTTTGCCAATCAGGCGCTGAATTGCGTCAGTGCTTTGAGTTACTCCGTCAGCGTGTGGATGTACTTGCAGCAGCGGGACTCTTTACAGAGTCAGGGCAAGCCAACATTCAGCAATTTACGCTGGACGCGCAACTCCAGCATTGCGAGTCCATGGTTCGATCTGAACCCGGTGTTCGTGCTTGGTGTGCATGGCGCAAAGTGCGTGAAGAGGCGGTCGGTGCGGGGCTCTCGAGCCTTGTTCAGGCTATGGAGGGTAACCTTGTTAAAGCCGGCGAAGTCCGCCACTCATTCGAAACCAACTACGCGCGTTGGTGGCTGAACGCGGTCGTCGATAACGAACCAGTCATTCGCGGTTTTGTCAGCGTTGAGCATGAACAACGAATTCGGGATTTCAGAGCCCTAGACGATCGTTTCACTGCGTTGACCCGGGATTGGCTGCGAGCGCGCCTCTGTGCAGATCTACCTAATCCGGAGACTGTCACTCGCTCCTCAGAGTGGGGTGTCCTCAGGTACGAAATGGGTAAGAAAACTCGCCATTTGCCTCTTCGTGAGTTGATGTCAAAGATTCCAGATGCGTTGACGAAATTGACGCCGTGCATGCTGATGAGCCCACTGTCGATTGCCCAGTACCTCACTCCTGGGGCGAGTGCATTTGACCTCGTCATTTTCGACGAAGCCTCGCAGATTCCGGTGTGGGACGCAGTAGGGGCGATGGCGCGTGGTCGGCAAGTTGTTATGGTCGGTGACCCTAAACAGTTGCCTCCAACGTCTTTCTTTGATCGCGCAGAGTCGACGGCTGATGATGAAGACGTTGAAGCTGATCTTGAGAGCATTTTGGATGAGTGCATCAGTGCGAACCTCCCGATTCGTCACCTTAACTGGCACTACCGTAGTCGTCATGAAAGCCTGATTGCTTTCTCGAACCAACGTTATTACGAGTCCAAACTCGTGACGTTCCCATCCCCCGTGACGAATGACCGTGCCGTCAAGCTGCATGAGATCGCGGGTGTCTATTCCAAAGGTGGCTCAAGAACCAATCTGATCGAAGCACGTGCAGTCGTCTCCGATGTGGTTTCGCGTCTGCGCTCACCTGGTTTCCGGGAAAGCAAGCTGACCATTGGGGTGGTTACATTCAACGGTGAACAGCAGAAGCTTATTGAGGATTTGTTGGACGAAGCTCGTCGTAAAGAACCTTCGCTAGAAGCTTATTTTGCGGACACCGAACTTGAGCCTCTATTCGTGAAAAACCTTGAGAGCGTTCAGGGCGATGAGCGAGACATCATCTACTTCTCGACAACCTATGGCCGTGATGCCGCTGGGGCCTTGGCAATGAATTTCGGCCCTATTAACCGCCCTGGTGGCGAGCGTCGTTTAAACGTCGCAATTACGAGGGCCCGGCACGAGCTATGCGTCTTTGCTAGCTTGCAACCTGAACAAATAGATCTCACGCGAACCCAGTCAATTGGTGTGCGTGATCTGAAGCACTTCCTTGAGTTTGCGCAGCGAGGGCCGCGAGCACTCGCTGAAGCGGTCACTGGCAGCGTTGGCGGCTTTGATAGCCCCTTCGAGGAAGCGGTCGCGAAGGCACTCACTAGCCGCGGGTGGCAGGTGCACACTCAAGTTGGAGTGTCTGCATTCAGAATTGATTTAGGCGTGGTCGACCCTGATGCGCCAGGTCGTTACCTGGCTGGTGTGGAGTGTGACGGGGCTACCTATCATCGCAGCGCTACGGCACGAGATAGAGACAAGTTGCGCGAGCACGTCTTGCGCGGACTTGGTTGGGAAATACTACGAATCTGGTCTACTGACTGGTGGATCAATGCCGTTGGCACCGCTGATCTTATCCATGAACGGCTAACCGCTTTGCTCCTGTTGAGTAGAGCTCAGCGCGCCGAGCATGAAGCCCGGGAGGAAGCCGCCCGATTGCAGGCCGAAACCGCAGTAGTGGAGGTAATTGAAGTGATCGAGGAGGTCACAGGTCTGTCCGAGCCGTTGATATCCGAGAGCTCCAATGACGAAACGGATGCCCCTCAGAGTCAGCAATATGCAACATTCGCCCTGGCACCTCCGCCGGAGGGAGGCTCGCATTCGCATTACATACCCACGGAGGTTGTTTACTACCGGGAGTCCGATCCTGCGTCTGTTGTTCAGGGAGTAGATCCGGATGCGTTTTTTGAGTCGAGTTACTCCGGCGTTTTAAGCGCACTTATCGAGTATGTGGTTAGCCAAGAAGGGCCTATTCTCGATGTGATTCTTGCTCGCCGAATTGCCAGGGCTCATGGCTGGGTTCGTACTGGCTCCAAAATTCGGGAAAGAGTGTCGGCGATGGCTCAGAGTACGCATCGTATGACGATTGACGATATCGGGGATTTCTACTGGCCGAGCCACATTACTGACTCCTCTAACGTTGTTTGCAGACGCCCAGAAGATGAGGCAAGCATCCGGCCGGTTGATGAGATTTGTGGCGATGAGCTGGCATCACTCGCTCGAGAACTTCGTGCTAAAGGCAAAGCAGGGGAGGCTTTGCTGCATGCAATGGCAAGAGAGTTAGGACTCCAGAAGCTGACCGCACCCAGTAGATTGAGGCTAGAAAAAACTAGCTTGATAGATCGTTAGTGTGAACGACTGACATCGCTCCAGTTGACGGAATGTAGCTACCTTCAATGGTCAACGAGATGCTGGGGCATAGCGTTGGCCTGGGGGTTTGGTCGTGAACATAAGTTGAATGCATTTTTCTTTTTTGCTATCAAGGCGGCCTCACTCAGGAAGCTGCGCAATGGATAGCCCGCAACAATCCTTGGCCGATGCCTACCGCGATATACTCTCAGGCTTGCCGCAGCACTGGCTCGACAGAAGCCGATCCCACGAAGCAGAGTACGCCAAGCTCTCTGGCCTTTTTCTCCCAGGCACCTCGCCTGCATACTATTCCGCTCCGCGAAGGATTCTGGTGGTAGGGCGTGAAACCCGCCGCTGGGATGTGTTGAAAGGCGATGAAAAATTCGAGAGCCTAGAAACCTACATCGATAAAGCGATGGCTACACAGCAGGATCACCTCACCAGATTCATCGTTAAGCCCAAGGATCGAGGAGAAAGCTTCTTCAATCTGCTTCGTGACTTGGCAGACGGACACGGTACGCACGGTATTGCTTGGGCAAACCTGTTCTGTTTCGCCTGGAACAAAAAATCTCCCATGCGCTGGGAGCACTTTTCAAAATTAGTAGACATCTCGGAGCAATTGCTCAAAGCCCAAGTAAAACTTCTGCAGCCCGACATCATTATCTTCGCTAACGGCGCTAGCAGTGCGAAGATTCGCCAAGGTTATTTTCCCCATAAGGGTGAAATGAGTGTCTGTAGTGAGCTGGGCGACTTCTGCGAGCAAGGGATTCCGCGTAACCAATTGTGGCGATTCAAGTTGCACCAGCGCATTCAATGCTTTCGAATCCAGCACCCGAGCAGTATTAGCGCATCTTCTCGTGCTGCGCGACGATTCTTACTGGAACACTTGCGCGTAGGTGAATAGGGCGTGCGAGGTCAATTCACCTGCCAGATAACCGTCTCAGCATAATCATTCGACAGCAGGTAGGAGGGCGGCTCGAGACGCCGCCCACCTGAGCATTCAGATCTGCTGCTGGCCACCATCGACGAAGAGTTCGATGCCGTTGACGAAGCTGGCGTCATCCGATGCGAGGAACAGTGCGGCGCTGGCGATTTCCTCGGCTTCGCCGACGCGGCCCATGGGGATGAGCGAGGCCAGGTAGTCCAGCAGCCCTTGTTGCTGGGCGGCATCCGGGCCGGCCAGATCGACCAGACCTGGGGTGCGGGTTGCACCGGGGCTGATGGTGTTGATCCGCACCTGACGATCCTTCAGATCGAGAATCCAGTTACGAGCAAACGAGCGCACGGCGGCCTTGGAAGCGGCATAGACACTGAAAGCCGCGGTGCCTGCACTGCCGGCAGTGGAGCCCGTGAGGATCACTGAAGCCTTTTTAGCCAACAGCGGCAGGGCTTTTTGTACGGTGAACAGCACGCCTTTGACGTTGCGGTCGAAGGTGTCGTCGTAGTGCTGTTCGCTAATTTCCCCTAGCGCAACCATTGAGCCGCCACCGGCGTTGGCGAAGAGCACGTCGATGCGACCGTGGGCAGCGCCGATCTGGCTATACAGTTCGTCCAGCTGGTCAAGCTTTGTGGAGTCGACCCGAACGCCGGTGGCGTTGCCGACTGTTGCTACGGCCGCGTCGAGTTCAGCCTGGCGTCGGCCAGTGATGTAGACATGAGCACCTTCCTCGGCGAAGCGTTTGGCGGTGGCCAGGCCGATGCCAGTGGTACCGCCGGTGACCAGTGCGATTTTGCCTTCGAGTTTGTTAGCCATGACGTTTCTCCCGGTTTCGATTGAAGTGTTGCGAGTGATTGAGTTGCGGTGTGGGAGAAGCTTATCGACGGCAGATTGTTTTCAAAATAGAATTGTCCGCAATTCATCGTTGCAGAAATGAAATGAACAGACTTCCGGATTTCGAAGGGTTGGCGATGTTTGCCAAGGTTGCAGAAGAAGGTTCGTTCGCTGCTGCTGCGCGGGTCATGGGGGTCTCTGTGCCCACCGTGTCTCGTGCAGTCTCTCGACTCGAAGAGCGCTTGGGTGGCCGACTGTTCAACCGAACCTCCAGGCAACTGGCGCTGACCGAGTTTGGCGCGAGCATGGTCGCCAAGGCGGGTGAGATCTATCGGCAAGCCGAAGAGGTGGAGAGCGAAGCTCAGGAGTTATCCGTAGAACCCCGGGGCCAGGTGCGCCTGGCGGTGCCGATGTCTTTCGGCCTGCGTTGGGTCGCGCCGCTGATGCCGCAATTGATGCGTCAATATCCCGAGTTGTCGATAGACCTTCACTTGTCCGATGCCTCGGTCGACCTTATTGCAGAAGGCTTCGACGCGGCATTGCGGATCGCAGTATTGCCTGACTCGTCGCTGGTGGCTCGCCGGATATGCGCGGTCACCCAATACCTTGTTGCTTCTCCTGGCTATCTGGAGGAGCACGGACATCCCATCCATCCTCGTGAGCTGGCAGCCCGCAGTTGCCTCAGCTATGCGTATCGGTCACGCAGCCAGGTTTGGCGCTTTACCCATGACGACGGCACTGAAGAAGACGTCGTCCCCAACGGCCCGCTACGGGTGACCAACGCTGACGCCCTGTTACCCGCCTTGCTGGATGGGGTGGCCATTGCCGAACTTCCCGAGTTCATTGCCAGCGAATATCTGGCGGATGGGCGGCTGGTCGCCTTGTTGCCGGAGTGGCACATGATGCGTGGCGGGCTTTATTTCGTGACACCGTCGGCCCGTACGCGCCCCGTGAAGATCAAGGCGCTGTCTGATTTCTTCGCCAGATGTCTGGCAGAACCACAATGGCGGTGGCCATGACGAGGTGGTTCTTGGTATCACAAAAGTGAAATGATGTATTTCTATAGTTTCTATTCTCGCAGGCTACCGAATCTCATAACGTTGGCTGGCAGGCTCGGGAGACCGAGCCAACCCATCATCCGTTTCGGGAGCAAAATGCATGAAAAACGCCGTAGAACTGCTCCAAATGTATTTGGAATCCATCCAATCCCCGGGCACCGCCGCTTCGCTCTTCGCCGCAGATGGAGTGCTGGAGCTTCCTTACCTCGAATCCCTGGGGATCACCAGCAGTGTCCAGGGTAATGAAGCCATCGAATCTTTCATCGGTTCTCTGCTGGCCAAGGTTCCAGACTTCAAGTTTCGCAATGTGCGGTTCCTGATTGATACACCCGACCAAGCGTTCGCGGAATACAGCATCGAAGCTTTGGTGCCTGCTACCGGACGAATTTATCGGTAGATGTATGCAGGTCGCCTGGTGGCCAAGGGCGGCAAGATCCAGTTGCTTCGCGAGTCATTGGACACAGTTGCTGCGGCTAAAGCATTTGCTCCTTCTGATCCTGCTTAAGCACAGCACAGATCGTCACCCTAAAATACCGCAGCTCTGGACATCCGCCGATTTCCGCCAGCCGCGACGGGCAGCAGTCGATCGATTCTGTTGAAAAAGTCGGTTCTTCCAGACTGCCCACTACTGACCGCTGAAGATGCGTTATTTGCGCGCTGCTACGCGAAATCTGAGCCCGGAATCCTCTGCTCAATGTAAAGATTTCAGTCTCAAGCGCGTACTTTTCTACCGTGGAAATCTGGGCCGACTTTTTCAACAGAATCGATCCAAACCTGTCAGTCGTGACACGCAGAAAACGTCCCAAGCTGTGAAAAAAGCGGGCTCAGTCTTGAAGACTGCGTTGCTACGTAAAATGTGCTCTTAGGCCCCATTGCGTGTCCGGGGCCTAGCGGCCAATTGCGAGCGGGGCGTCAAGATGGCCAAGGCAACCGCCACGATGAAGAGCGCCGGCACGTCACCTACCAAGTGCCCCATTTGCTCCGGCTGGGTGGCCGCTTGGACGGCCATTATCCCTCCGTGTACGGCGCTAGACCACACGGTGAACCAGATTAGGCTCAGATTGGCTAATGGATCACGAGCGGCCAGGATCAAGAACACGCCAAGTGTGGCGTAGATGCCAACGATCATCATCGGGTAGTCCGAGTGACCGACGTGCCAGGCCCAGCCGGACGGCCAGAACAGCATAAGTGGGTAGAGAGCAAGGCACGCGAGGCCAGACAAAACCAGAACGACGCGTAAATACCTGAGGCGATCGATTGCGGTCATGGCGGATTTCCTCTTTGGGTCTAGTTCTAAATTGACCTCAGGTGGAGTGATAGCGCCTTTATGGGCATTTTGACAGTCGGGTGATCGATGGCCGAAGTCATCAGCAGGTCTGGAGTCAAACTGGATTCCAACGGCTGGGAAACGTCCTTTGCCGGCAATGTGGTTCTATGGGCCGACTGAGGAAATGAACAACAAGGCCTTCAAATTGCCAGACTTTGAGCTGGTCAAGTAAGCGTTGCTGGCATAGGCGTCAGAAGCTCCGTACGGAATCGCTGAAAACGCCGTGGGCTTCCACGTGTTCGTTACAGGCATTAATGGCTTCGCTGTTTTCTGCCAGCCATTGCTCGCACTGCTTCGTCCTGCTCCTGCTCCAAATGAATTTCGTCCTGATTCTGCATTGCGCTGTCTCCTCAACTGCGATAATCAGGCTCATTCTTAAGCAAGCACCCCATTTTATATTTCCAGAAAGACCGTTCCTGATTGCAAAATTCCAGCCCTGCACGGCTAGCCGCTTACGCGAAGAAACGACCTCATTACTGCAGGATAATTGCACTGGGGCGCACGCCGAGTTACACCCATTCTGACCAGTTTTTTGCATCAAATCTGACGCTGCAGGTAGATGAGTGACCGGCAGAGTTCGACCCGAAGCAGTCGTTCAACAATATGATGTTCAAGCTGAAATCCAACCGCCCAATGCAACTAACTCTACCCATATAAGCCGCGACAGTTTTTCTGTTACAGCAAGCGTCCTATCATTCGCCCAAAGCACAATGCCAACGGCGCGCATAGCGCCCAATACTGTGTTGAGCGTCGAATCACCCTTGTGAACCGTCTAGGGCCGTGTATGTCGTTTCATTTGCACTGGGCATTGAGCAATCGTCTAGATTTGACAATGTACCCCCACACGAAGGAACGCTCCCATGCCCATTTTCCGCTCAATCACCGCCGGCACTACCTGCTTCGCCCTGATCTGTGGATCTCTGCCTGCAATGGCTGATCCCGGCAATGGCAAGGGCCAGGGAAATGCCAAAGGGAACCAGTCACATAACCAGGATCATGGCGGCAAAGGCAAAAAGTCAGGTGAGGGTGATTGGCACGATGGCCCGAGTATCAATCATGCGAGCGTCCTGGGGGTTGTCGATGGTTACCGGGATTATTGGAGTCCGGGGCATGCGTTGCCGCCAGGGATTCAGAAGAACCTCGCTCGCGGCAAGCCGCTACCGCCTGGTATCGCGAAGAAGCTCGATGGTCGATTGGTGGGCAGGTTACCGCACTATGACGGGTACGAGTGGCAGCAAGTTGGGACGGATTTGATTCTAGTGGCGCTGGCGACCGGGCTTATTTATGAAGTGCTGAATGGTGTGTTTGATTAGCTGTAAATCAGATTGATTGCCCTGTGTGGGAAGCATGGCTTCCGCCCGTCGCCAGACTTGAACCGTGGGTCGGCGGGCGAGTCTTAAACCATGCGATTTAAACCCCTTACGGAAGCAATCATGCTTTTAAAAAACAAGAGTCTCGTTGCTGTCATGTCCTGCGCCCTAATGCTGGCCGCAGCTCCACTTCTTCCCGCTGATCTTTCGATCATCAACTCGGCTGCTGCAAAAGAAGGCGGCGGTGGTCATGGCGGTGGTGGCGGTGGCGGTGGCGGAAATGGTGGTGGCCACGGCGGTGGAAACGGTGGCGGCAATGGCAGTGGTCATGGTGGTGGCAACAGTGCTGGCCACAGCGGTAGCAATAGCGGCGGTGATGGCGATGGAAATGGTCACGGCAACGGCAACGGCAAAGGCGCTCTTGGCCATACGAGTGACCCGTCCGACGGTAGCACTGGCATCCACGGTGCGAAGCGCAATGGCAAGGTCGAAGGCGTCGAACACGCTGGCAAGTCCACTCGCGACCGCGGTGTGAGCGGCAATCACACCGGCAGCACCAAGAACGATAGCAAGGGACATGGCGCGACGACCTCGTCCGTGGCCCATTCGAAGGACACTCGCGGCCTATCCAAGGCAACGGCGATCTCCGACACCACGCCGGGCACCCACAATACCAAGGGCCTGGACAAAGCGGCTGATTCGTCCTCTAAGAACGATCGCTGATCTGCTTCTTTAGTGCACCGAAAGGGCCGGACTGAAGAGGCTGGCCCTTTTACTTCGCGCTCACTGAATCGGTAAACGCCACCAATTTGGGCGGCTACTATTGGCCGAATTTTGCCCTTTGCGAAGGGCAGCAATGGGTCAACTGCACCCAGTCATGAACAGCGGGTTTCAACCAAAGCGGGCACTCCTCGATAGTTTCTAGAATGCACGCAAATGGAAAGCCGTAAACAGACTCAACCCAAACCACCACTGCTTCGGATCTCCCCAAGCATCCGCGCCGCATCCCTCGAAGGCGGCAAGCCAAACACCCGCGCATAGTCGCGACTGAATTGCGTAGCGCTTTCATACCCGACTTCAAACGCAGCGCCCGTGACACTTTTGGCATGGGCCACCATCAGCGTCCGAGCCTGTAGCAGGCGAACCCGCTTTTGATACTGCAATGGACTGAGCGCTGTGACGGCTTTGAAGTGTCGGTGGAAGGCTGACACGCTCATTGACGCCAGCTGCGCCAATGCGTCCACTCGGATGGATTCGGCAAAGTTTTGGCGAATGTGCGCAATGGCCAGATTGACGCGCGCCATCGCGCTGTCGGGTGCCGCGATATCACGCAGCATCCAGCCATGGGGGCCTTGCAGAACGCGGTACAGAATCTCTCGCTCGTAGACCGGTGCAAGGGCGGCGATGTCCTCTGGCTTGTCCATCAAACGCAGCAGACGTACCCAGGCGTCCATCAGCTCGGGTGTGACGGCGGCCACCGAAAAGCCTGTTTCCTGTTCATGCTGTCCGAGTGGTTTGGGCAAGTCGGCGAGCAGTGTCGCCAAGACAACCGGATTGAGTGTCAGGCTGACCGCCAGATAAGGTTCGCCGCTTGCAGAAGGGTGAACCTGGCCGACCGCCGGCAGGTCGATGGACATGACGAAGTAAGTCGCCGGGTCATATCGAAGGGTACGGTCGGCGATGGTCATTGATTTACTGCCTTGCAGAATCAGGTTGATCATCGGTTCGTAGACGGCGGCCAGCAGGTGTTCGGGAATTTCACCCTGAACCATGGCAACACGCGGGATACCCGTATCAGTACGGCGATTTTCGGCGCGGCGTGTCAGGGCACGAAGTTCTGTCAGTTGGGTTTTCATGGCGTTCATCTGAACTCACGCAGATACGTACACGCAAGCAAAAAGCAGAAACAGGCAGGTGTCGAGCAGGAACGGCTGCGCTGTCCACGATGCACGGGGCTACTGTGGTGACTCACCCCAGTTACATTGGAGCAGCGCATGAGCGTTATCGTTATTACCGGCGGAAGTCGTGGCATCGGCGCCAGTACGGCCGAGCACTGCGCCCGGCGCGGCATGGGTGTCATTCTCACCTACAAAAGCAATGCCGAGGCGGCAACCACCGTCGTCCAGCGTATCCAGGCCTCGGGCGGTAAAGCCGTTGCGCTTGAACTGGATGTGGCAGATGTCAGCCAATTCGGCGATTTCCGTGAAAGCGTGCAGCAGACCCTCCAGTCAACCTGGGGTGTGGCAACCCTGGCGGGGCTGGTGAACAACGCGGGCCACGGCCAGTTCACACCCCTGGCGTCGGTCACCGAAGCGCAGTTTGATGATCTTTTGGGTGTCCACCTCAAGGGGCCGTTTTTTCTGACACAAACCTTGCTGTCCTTGCTGGGCGAGGGTGCCAGTATCGTCAATCTGACCAGCGCCACGACCCGTGTTGCCACCTCCGGTGTGGCGCCCTATGCGGCATTCAAGGGTGGACTGGAAGTGCTGACCCGTTACATGGCCAAGGAGTTCGGTGATCGGCGCATACGGGCCAATGCGGTCTCGCCGGGCGCGATTCGCACCGAATTGGGCGGCGGGCTGAATGACGAGTTCGAAGCCTTGCTCGCTGCGCAGACGGCGCTCGGAAGAGTAGGAGAGCCTGAGGATGTTGCCCGCGTCATCGCCATGCTGCTGTCCGAAGAAGGGAGCTGGATCAACGCCCAATCCGTCGAAGTGGCGGGCGGATATTTCATTTGAATCGGAATCCAAGTGCGAGGTTTCGCTATGCTTGATCACATTTTTTGTCGGTCAGTGACATTGATCGTTCCGTTGATTTCTACACAGCGGCACTGACCCCGCTGAGCATCACCGCAAGGCTTGATTACGACGGCAAGGACGGGCCGCCTGGGCATCTGGATCTGAAGGGGTTCGGTGCCAATTGACGTATGTTTTTCTGGTTGCGCGAAGGCGCGGTGCATGTCGGCTTTGTGGCGAAAAGCAAGGCCGAAGTCGACGCGGCCTACGCGGCGGCGCTGCGAAATGGTGCCGTCGACAACGGTGCGCCGGGCGCGCGCCTGCAGTACGACCCCGACTATTACGCGGCCAATGTCCTCGACCCCGACGGTTACAGTCTCGAATTCGTCTAAAAAAACTGGCAGCACCGCCCATGGGCACATTAATGATTTACGGCGCGACGGGGTACACCGGTCGCATGGCTGCCGAGCATGCCAAGGGGCAGGGGATGGATATTGTCATCGCCGGGCGCAATGCCGAGCAACTGGAGTTGACGTGCTTCTTGGGGGGGCCGTTAGGGAATACCCCGCCCGCAGCCCCCCCCGCGACTTTGGCTGTACCGTGGCACAATTCATTGAAAGTCAGCAGCTAGCGGCTTAATGAAGAAACGAAGCGCTGTATTGCGTTAATTACGACCTCGGGCATCTCCCGATGTGGAACGTGATGGCAATTGTTCAGCATCAGGATCTCGCTACGGTTAACTGACAGTTGGGCTATTCGTTCGGGATGGGCTGCAGATCCGTATTCATCCTCTACGCCATGGATGACCAATACGGGGCACAGAATTTGGCCTAACCCTCGTTCGATCGTCCAATCAGCAAAGGATTCTGACAGCCAGGTTTGCGTCCAAGCATTCAATACCCATTGAGATTTCTCCCCGTGGTATTTCTGAAGTCGTTCAAAATGGCGGGCCTGCTCGAACTGCGCCTTCGCGGTCTTTATCCCAAGCAATGTCTGGTCTTCTACAAACGCTTGCGCTGACACTGATACCACGGCTAAACACTGCTCAGGAAAACGCGCAGCGCAGTTCAAGGCCATTGCGCCGCCTACGCTGTGGCCAAATGCGATAAATGTTTCTATACCAAGATGATCAGTCAAAGTAGCGAAAAACTTGGCCTCTTCACGAATAAAATCGGAGGAAATGGTTTCGGAGTATGGCGAAGAAAGCCCGAAGCCTTGGCGATCGTAGGCAATAACATCTCTGCGGGTTGCAGCAGCGAGTTGCGCGGGGAAATCGCGCCAGAGTCCCACGCACCCAAGCGAGTCATGGAATAAAACAATAGGTGAAGCATGCTGTGCAGAGTTTTGATCATGCACCCATGTGCGAATGTAGACTTGCCCGTTATCGGTAGGTAACCAAAGCTCTTTTTGCCCAACTGTAGCCATCGTGACGCCCCTCAGATCAAGAGATGGTTGTTTGCATATCTGAACGATCCAAGCGACGTGTCACTGTAGAAACGCAAAACAGATGATCAATCATGATTTCGTGTGTAATGTACGCTATTTACCCGTGTGCTAGTGAGCCAGGACAAACTGAGATGAGCGACTTTTAGTTCATGGTCGTGGTGAGGTTGCCCATCGTCGGCCTACTTTCGAACGCTCTAGCGTAGGCCGAGATGGGTAGGGCTTATCTCCGTTCAGATTGGTCAACGATATCCGTTGGAAGACGCGGCGCTAGCCCATCAAGATCTGGAAGAGCGACGTACGTTTGGGAAGTCATTGCTTATTCCCTAAAGGTTAGTTTTTTCCCAGATTCTATGTAGCTTTGCTCGTTTTTGAATCTGTATCAGATGTCCACGACAATTTTGCCCTTGGCTGTGCCGCCGGACACAATGGCGTAAGCTTCGTTGACGTTGTCGAGGGTGAATTTGCGGTCATCAAGCAATACTCGCAACTGCCCGGACTCAGCCAGACGAGTGGCTTCTGCCAATATCTCCCCGTGATGCTTACGTCCTTTGCCAGTCAACAGTGGCAGAAGTGTAAATACGCCGGAATAGGTGGCACCCCGGAAGGACAGGGGAGCGAGCTTATGCTCACCCCAGCCCAGGCAACTGACCACGTGACCCGAGTACACCTTTGTCACTGCAAAAGACGCGTCCAGGGAAGCGCCGCCGACTGTGTCATAAACGATGTCGAATCCTTCTCCATCGGTATGTTGAGTCATGTACTCCGTAGGCACTTGTTCGTTGTAGTCAATGGCAGTGGCGCCGAAGCTTTCGATCGCTTCACGGCTCTTTGCGCTGCCAGTTGCGTAAACCTGGGCACCGCGCGCTTTTGCGATCTGTACAGCGATATGACCCACGCCACCTGCACCGCCTTGAACCAGCACTTTTTGACCCGCGTGAACGTTCGCGCGGTCTACCAGACCTTCCCAGGCTGTGATGAATACCAGCGGCAGTGCTGCTGCTTCTCGCATGCTCAGATTGTTTGGCTTGCGTGAAATCAAGTCGGCGTCTACAGCGATATACTCCGCCAGTGAGCCCTGCTGTCCGCCGATCCCACCGGCCATGCCATAAACTTCATCTCCAGGCTGGAAGGCGCTAACGCCTTCGCCGACTGCTACCACTTCACCTGCCAAATCCATCCCCAAAACCGCAGGGAATGGTTGGCGAGCGTGTGCCCCCTTACCTTGGCTGATCTTCGTGTCCAAGGGGTTGACTCCGCTGGCAATGACTTTCACCAGGACTTGGCCTGCCTGAGGCACAGGTAGAGCTAGACTCTGGATCTGCAGTGGGGATTCTGGGTTTACCGCGACAGCGGCACGCATGTTGATGTTGTTCATAGGTCTTCCTCTTGAAATGATCCAAGCCGGCATCCGACGTTGAATACAGTTTCACCTAGCGGAGGATTTCCGATAAGTAGGCAAATCCCTATAGTGATGATTCCAAAAAGCGACTAAATCGGAGTGACATGGACATCCTTGAATCAATGGCGATTTTTGTCCGAGTAGTGGAGCGAGGCAGCTTTTCTGCTGTTGCCCGGGAAATCGGATTAAGCCAGCCTACTATCAGTAAACAGATCAGCTCCTTGGAGAAACGACTAGGTGGTCGTTTGTTCGCTCGCAGCACGCGTCAATTGTCCATGACGGATGAAGGGCAGCGTTACTACCAGCAATGTCGAGAAATTCTGGGAGCTGTAGAGAATGCTGAGCACACTTTTCAGAGCGGTCAAGAGCGTATTGCCGGATCATTGCGGGTTGCATCATCGGGCAGCTTCGGTCGCATCCAAATTGCGTCGAGGCTGCGTGGTTTTTTAGAGCTTTACCCCGAAGTGTCCGTCGATTTGCAACTGAACGATGAAAATGTCGATTTAGTAAGCTCAGGGGTTGACGTTGCAATACGCATTGGTGAGCTCAAAGACAGTAGTTTGATTGCAAGGCAGATTGGACTGACCAGGCGCAGAGTGTTCGCTGCTCCAACCTACCTAGAGCGATTTGGATCACCTTCCAAGCCGAAGGATTTGGCCAATCATAATTGTCTTGTTTTTAACCAGCTGGAACATTTTGCGAGTTGGCGATTTGAACATAAAGGCAAATGGGAAAGCGTGCAGGTCAGTGGCAATGTGCGTAGCAATAACAGTGAGGCGGTGAGGCAGATGGTGTTAGACGGGTTAGGGATTTCGCTTTCTCCGTTATGGTTATTTCGCCAAGACCTTCTGGAAGGGCGCGTAATGGTTCTTCTTGAGAGCCACCCACCTGCTCCCTTACCAATCCACGCCGTCTCTCCTCCAGATCGAAAACAGTCTGCAAGAGTCAGGGCTTTCACCGATTACTTACGGGACGCGTTTGCGGCAGACACCGATATCTGCATGGGGTGAAGGTGCTGAGGAATAGAAAAACTGGATAAATAATTTACGTAGACATCCTCTCGCGGACGATGTTAACGAAGGCCCGAAGCCCCCCCGGCATGTGTTTTTAACAGAGTCGGCCAAAGGCCGACGTTCACACCTGTTTACGGAACCAGGGGCGATTCAGGCTATAGAAACTCTGATTTACCACCCTCTGTAATATAACAGCCAAAAAAAGCGGCTAATTGCCACTAGACAACTGATGCGTAGCCTCGTACCTTCAGAACAACGCCCTACGAAATATTTTTACGCCTCATTTTCTGGTTTGAGGTAGTCAACCTAAAAACAAACCGGACTTATACCTGGATATTGAGGTGGCTGGTTCGATGCAAGGGACACATTTAAAAAGCCCCGCCAGGTACGACGCTCGGCCAGAATTTTGGCAGCTTTCCATGCGTTGCTGCCAGTTGGCAGGCAGCGTAGATATCGCCTTCTTTTTTATTTTTCTCATTCTTGGCTCTCCCATTTTGGCATGGATAAACGTGGTCAGTGTGGCCATGTATGTCTATGCTTATCTCGCGTTTAAGCAGCGACGAAATCAGTTGGCCGTTCTCCTAATACGCATTGAAGTACTCGTGCACGCCGGGCTGGGGACAATTCTAATCGGTTGGGGAAGTGGTTTTCACTATTTCTTACTAATGTTTATTCCGGCACTGTTCGTTAGCATGCGCGCCCGTAGCGCTTGGATATATGCCGGTTGGCTGTGGGTTTACTACGTAGGCCTGGATGTACTGATGTGGTTCATAAACCCTCTGCAACCCATCTCCTCCAGTTCCCTGTTGGCTGTGCATGTGTTCAACCTCACAGTGGTGTTCTGCATGTTCAGCTATCTTGCGCTGTTCTATGTGGTCACGGTAACCCGCGCGCACAAGAATCTGGCACGTATGGCAACGACTGACTCATTAACCGGCCTATTCAACCGTCGGCACATGATTGAGCTGACCGAGAAAATTTTGGCACGACATAATAGACGGCCTTGCAATCTCACCTTAATGTTGATGGATATAGATCACTTCAAGCAGGTCAATGATCTGTACGGTCACGATACCGGCGATCGTGTTCTCGAAGCGGTGAGTCAATTACTACAATGTTCAATGCGGGAACAAGACTTTATCGGCCGCTGGGGTGGCGAAGAATTTCTTTCCATATTGCCGGACACGGATTTTAGCCAGGCAACTGATAGCGCAGAGCGTATACGCAAGGCAGTCCAGGCACTGGAGATTTACAGTAATGGCAAAAAGGTCAGCGTTACGCTGTCCATCGGCGTCACTCAATATCGCGCTGAGGAGGTGCTCAGCGACGCTATTGCACGAGCCGATTTCGCGCTCTACGAGGGCAAGTCATCTGGACGCAATAGGGTAGAGGTAGTTGAGGCTTAGATATCAGCTAAACGATTTCCGGGGCCGTAATACAGATGCTATTGCGATCGGCGATTTGTAATATGCTATTAGTTAACTATCGAAAAGAGATTTGTCATGTCCAAGCTTGCAGAGTTCCGTCAGCTCGAAAAACACCTCGCCGAACAGCTCCAAGCTTTAGAGGCCCTGAAAGGCGATGCCGGCCTTAAGAAAGAAATCGAATTCGAGACCAAGCTACGCGCTTTGCTCGCTGAGTATGGTTACAGCCTGCCGAACGTGATCAACTTGCTGGATCCTCAGGCTCGTCGTCGCGCTCCAGCCGTCGAGTCCAAAGCCGGTACTCGCAAGCCGCGCCAGATGAAGGTCTACAAAAATCCGGAATCTGGCGAAGTCGTCGAAACCAAAGGCGGCAACCACAAAACCCTGAAAGAGTGGAAATCGAAATACGGCTCCGACAAAGTCGAGTCTTGGCTGGCCAAGTGAGTTTGTTTTGAGTACAAGAGCGGCCTTCGAAGACTGTGTGAAAACACTCTAGCGAAGGCGCCAACAAACGCCCCGACATGCTCGGTGGCGTTTTTTTTGTGCTGAGCAAATACCTTTCAGCCCATTAATACCATCAACTGGTGGGCTCCGAGCACGCTAGTCGCTCGCTTATTTCGCTAACGGTTGTGGCGATACCGCATACGCCAGAGTATGAGTCGCCGGGGAAATTGCTGGGACAATGCACCGATGGAGCGAATGTTCCGGCGTTTGAAAACTGAATGTATACCGACCTTAGGCTACAGAACTGCGCAGGAAGCACAGCGCGACATCAGCCATTTTTTGATGCATCGGTACAACTGGATTCGGCCTCACCAATTCAACGGTGGGCTGGCGCCACCTCGGGCCGAGGAAAACTTAACGTTGTGTCCGGGATTAGTTGACCACTACAGAAACAGGGACGTTTTTACGAGTGGACACTGGATCCTTAACCCATCAGGTGCGGATCTAACTAGGCTTTAGATTGCAATTGAGCCAGTTGGATTTTCAGCTGGGCGACTTCAGCTTCCAGTTCACGCACTCGCACCTTAGCCTCAACTTCTACGCTGACGTCCTTCTGGATACCGATGAAGTAGGTGAGTTGATCGTTGTCATTGAACACCGGGGTAATCGACAGCTCGTTCCAGAAGGCGCTGCCGTCCTTGCGATAGTTGCGAACGACTTGTCGGCAGGGAAGAAGGTTCCTTATCGCCTCGCGGATTACTGTCAAGCCGGCTTGGTCGCGGTCATCACCCTGCAGGAAACGGCAGTCCTGGTACAGGATGTCATCAACGCTGTACCCCGTCAGGCGCTGGAAGGCGGGGTTGGCATAGATCAGGATGTTTTCGTCGCCTTCCTGCTCTGCTACCACGATGCCATCGTTGGATGCTTCAACAACCAGTTTCAGCAGTTCTGCGTCGATCATTTTCAGAGCCCCAGTGAGTGACATTTCATCTTAAAGCAACTTAACGCGTCTGGGCATGTTCTAGAAAATCATACCCCTGCTGTGTTAGGCGATATTTTCAATCAGCCCCAACAGTCTCAGGACTAATGCCCGAGCCGGTGAGAGAACCATTACACATTTTCTCAAATCGATCATTCGGGCTATCGGAAACGCTGTCGCGGTGTGACTGCATTTTCTAAGCCACCTGAGTCGCAAACCTGCCGACCGCGTCGACTACTCTCTTGGCGCCATCCTGAATCTCAACAATCACCTGGCCTGCCTGCGTGGCAAGTTCAAGGCCTTGCTCTGCTTGGAACTTGCTGTTTGCCATCTCAGCAACGGTCTCATCCACCAGCTTCTGGTTCTGCAAGACAACCGATGCGATTTCTTCAGTAGCAGTGCTGGTGCGCCCAGCCAATTGTCGAACCTCATCAGCCACGACCGCAAAGCCTCGACCCTGCTCACCTGCGCGAGCAGCTTCAATCGCAGCATTCAATGCCAACAAATTGGTTTGTTGGGCAATACTACTAATCGTCTGAATGATGGAGCTGATCAACAACGACTGCTTACCGAGCGCTTCGACCCCGCCAGAGGCAGTCTGCATATCAACAGCAATTTTACGCATGGTATGCATGGTGTCGTTGACTACGAGTGCTCCGCGCTGAGCACTAACATCCGTCTGCTGGGAAATTTCAAATGCAGTTTGCGCGGCTTTACTGATCTCTTGCTCACGGGCAACCTGGTCGGTGACAACCGTCGCAAATTTAACGACCTTGCAGAGCGCTCCTTCGGTGTCATAAACCGGGTTGTACGTCGCCTCCAGCCATACCACCTGACCGCGACTATCAATACGCTCAAATCGGCCAGCAACAAACTCACCCTTGTTCAAAGTTGACCAAAAATCTTTGTATTTTTGAGTTGAGGTTTCCTCTGGCTTGCAGAAAATACGGTGATGACTGCCTTTAGCTTGGCCCAAACTGTAGCCCATCGCTTTTAAAAATTGGTCATTAGCCATGAGTACATGCCCGTTGAGATCGAATTCGATCACCGCCGTCGAACGAAGTAATGCGTCAATGAAGGAGGCGTTTTCCGATGCTTTCTCCACTCGAGAGGTAATATTCGTCGCATAGCAGGTGATATGACTCAACCGGCCAGTCGCATCCGCTATGGGCTGCCAATGTGCATGAAGCCACACCAATGAACCGTCAGAATGCAGGTACCTGTACTCGTCAGTGATGGACTTGCCTGCGGCGACAGCTGCTCGAAAGTTGTGAAAGCACGGAAGCTTGGATACGTACTGCGGAACAATATCGGCCATGGCAAGACCTAGGAGCCGATCCTGGGTATAGCCCAAAGTCTCTGCAAAATTTTCGTTGCATGCGGTAATTTTAAACGTCGAATCGATAATCAACGTTAGCATTTCACGGTTCAGCCCATCGCGTAGTTGGCGTAGCTCCGATAGCTCGGCTGCCTGAGATTGAAGCTGGTTCTTGATTTTAGTATTGAACATGGGAAACCGCCTTTTGGATCATGAAAAGTCTATCGGTATGGCCAGCAGGATATTGAGGCCGCCCGACGGGCACAAAGCGAATGGCGAAATTTAGCGTTTGCTCATGCCCATTCATGCGCGATTAGATATCCAGACAAATTTTGCCGAAATGCTGGTTGGTTTCCTGATACTTGAACGCTTCGACAATCTCGCTCAAAGGGAAATGACGATCAATAACCGGGCGCATGCCATTAGCATTGATGGCTCGGATCATGTCTTGCTGCTGGCTGCGGCTACCCACCAATACACCCTGCAGACGCACTTGCTTGATCAGTGCCGGTACAAAATTCATTGCACCGCTTACGCCACTCAATATCCCGATGATTGAGATGTGACCAGCAACCCGAATTGCAATTATCGATTGCTCAAGTGTCGCAGGGCCGCCGACTTCTATGATGTGATCAACGCCACGGCCGCCCGTTAGAGCGCGTGCAGTTTCGCCCCAGTTAACGTCTTTGCGGTAATTGATCACATGATCCGCGCCGAGCGCTTTAAGACGTTCAAGTTTTTCGTCGCTTGAAGAGGTAGCAATGACGGTAGCACCGGCCATTTTAGCGAACTGCAGGGCGAAAATTGAAACGCCACCAGTGCCTTGGATGAGCACTGTGTCACCCGGCTTCAGTGAGTCATCGGCCATCAGGGCGCGCCATGCGGTAAGGCCGGCGGTGGTAAGCGTCGACGCTTCAGCATGGCTGTATCCAGTAGGCGCTAGGGTGAACGATGTGGCTTTGGCTGTCACGTGCTCACGAGCGTAGCCGTCAATGCCATCACCTGGCACGCTAACAAAACCTTCAACCAGTGGCACACCGTTGATCCACTCCGGGAAGAAGGTGCTGACGACCGAGTCACCCACCTTGAATTCAGTGACATCTGGGCCGACGGCAATGACTTCACCTGCTCCATCGGCCATGGGAGTGCGTTTTTCGCTTGGGCCCCACATACCGCTGACCACCGCGAAGTCGTGGTAGTTGAGCGAGTTGGCGTGAAGGCGTACGGTGATTTCGCCACGCGCTGCGGCTCGGACTTCGCTGCTGCCAACCACAACCTTTTCATAGCCGCCACCGGGTAGGACGAAGATAGTCTTGCTGCTCATAGGAGGATCCTTATGTTTTCTAATTACGCGAAATAACGAAATGAATATTTAAAAATTACAACTCGATGATCAACCTGGCCGCAAAGTCATCAATCGCCTGCTCGTTTCGCCGGTAGTAAGTCCATTTGCCGATACGGGTGGTTAGCACGAAGCCTGCGCGCTGTAAGATAGCTAAGTGTGCAGACGCGGTAGAAGGTGAAAGCCCTGCCTTGTGCTGCAAATGGGTTACGCACACTCCTATCGCAGGATCGCCGTGATCCTGAGGTGGGAAATTACTGATTGGGTCTTTGAGCCACTCCATCATTTGCATGCGAGTGTCATTGCCCAAGGCTTTGAGCTGTTCGAGTATCATGGTCAACAATGTTACGCTTTTTTCCGAATTGTTCAATAAGCGATCTGTTTCCTTTCGCAAGGGTTTGAAATCAAAAAAACGCATCCAGCTACCATTGCTCGGGTTGCTTCTCAATCGTGGTGTGTGGGACTTCTCTCGTGATGAATAGGTCAGGCCGCTGCCCAATCCGGTGAGTAATCAGTACCGATGCGTAGCATCGTGCGAGCCATGCGTACAGTTTTGTTCGCCAAAGCGATAGCGGCCACGTTGGGATGCGAGAGCTCGGCTAGCCGCAGCATCGTGTCGATGATGCAGGAAGACGGTGAGCAAATCGGGCGGTTCAAGGTGCGTGGCCTGATGCGGGAACTGGAGTTGGTTAGCAAACAACCTGGATCACATGCCTACAAACAAGCGACGGTTGAGCGGCCTGACATTCCGAACATCTTGAATCGAGAGTTTGATGTGCCGGCGCCGAATCAAGTCTGGTGTGGCGACATCACCTACATCTGGGCTCAAGGGAAATGGCATTATCTGGCTGTCGTTCTGGATCTCTATGCACGCCGAATTGTGGGTTGGGCGCTGTCAAACAAGCCGGATGCGGATCTGGTCATCAAGGCGTTGGACATGGCTTACGAACAGCGTGGCAGGCCTCAAGGGTTGCTGTTTCACTCAGATCAGGGCTCGCAATATGGCAGTCGCCTGTTTCGCCAACGGCTCTGGCGTTACCGCATGCGCCAAAGCATGAGCCGTCGTGGAAACTGTTGGGATAATGCGCCGATGGAGCGTGTGTTTCGCAGCTTGAAAACTGAATGGATACCGACCGTGGGCTACATGACAGCTCAAGAAGCGCACCGCGACATCAGTCATTACCTGATGCATCGATACAACTGGATTAGACCGCACCAATTCAATAACGGATTGGCCCCAGCTCAGGCCGAGAAAAAACTTAACGTCGTGTCCGGGATTAGTTGACCACTACAGGAGCGCGTTTCCACTGTGAGACTGCGCCCATAGAATTCAACATTTATGACAACGAAGAGAAGCTACGTCTGACGACTACCTATCAGGCCCGAGAAAACGCCGAGGTTGAGTGTCAGCAACTGAACCCAGAGCGCCTTCAAAACGTACTTACGGATCAAGGAACCATGACTGCGCTAAAGGGCATTTCCCCTCTCTAGAAGGTATCAAATGCTTGGCGTTTCGAGACAAGTGGATCAAATGCTCAGGGACGTATGAAGCCTGATCGAGCATTTCAACGACTCTTATCGAGCTACTCACTCCGGCGTCATGAGCACCGCGAGCGTCATGTTGATGAACTCTTCGTTTCTATCGATAGCTGCCAGTGCACCGCGAACGCTTCCGGCGACCTCCGCCGATCCTCGTTGCTCGACCCAGAGAGTAAGCTCCATGATCGCGGCTTCGAGAGCCAATTGATTTTGATTGATCTTGAAGAGTAGGGAAGGGAGCAGGTCTGCGTTCGACATCTTATTTCCTCCGTGAAAAGAACTCAGCGTAGCAGGCGGTTGCTATTCCCGTTCGAGCTGCCTGGCATCGGAGGTCACTGCTTCCATGATGGACACCAGCTCCTCAAGCAGTTCCGCATAGTAGCGACTGAGATAGCCGGCAATAGCTTCATTGCGGAGCATGCGTACGAGATACCCCTTAGCCACGACCAAGACCAACATCGTCTCGCCCAGCGTGTCTTCGACCTGCTTGTAATCGTGTTGCAGATTCTCCATCTCTCGTTCCATTCGGGCAATGTCGACCGCACTGACATCACTTGGCTTTTTCTTAACTTCGACCAGCATCTCTGGCCGTGACGCCGCCAAGACCATCCGCGCGTAATTACGCGTAAAACAGTTGGCTGAGATCATCATCTCAACAGTTTCTATCTGTCGGAGAGGCTTCATCAGTCGAAGGGCACGAAACACATCCTGCGACACCATGCGCACCTTGAGCATCTCCGCAACCTCCGGAGCAATGCCTTTCAGTAAGTTTTCTCTCTCATGAACTTTTTCCACATTCATCCCAAGAACCGCAGCAATGCGCGCGGCTTCAATACCCTTTTTCAGAGCGGAAATGATCATTTTGTGTTCTTGAATCGGTGTCAGTCGGTTGATTTGCCGATTGTAGGTGAAGCCCTCATCGTCGGTAGAGATCAGGCAGAGCGCCTCAATCGCTCCCAACTCCTTGAGCGCCTCTAGGCGAAAATGTCCATCCAAAAGCATGAACGAAGATATTCCATCCGCGATGATCGGTTTGGGGTGAACGACCAAGGGCTCAACGACTCCGAGCTCCCTTATTGAGCTCAAAATGCTGGCGTACTTTTTACTTCCGGGTATCAGTTGCTCGACTTTACGCGAGGGAAGGATTCGCTCTAGAGGAATCGCAACGACACGCTGCTCGAATGCCTGCTTGATCTCTGCCATCACTGCGTTTCTCCGATAATCCGGTCAGCCAGCGGTTTGGGCATGTCCGGCATTTCTTCGTTACGAAGCAGCGTCCTGAAGTAATCATCGGCCAGCAGTTTGCGCATTGTCGTGACAATGATTAGCAGCCGTTGCTCATTAATATCCGACTTTTTGATCATCACTTTTTGGCGTCGAACTTCTACCTGATAGGCATGCAGAAGCTTTTGAGGTGTCGGCTTTTCGGTGCGTGGCGCTTGCTGTCCGTAGCGCTTGCCAAAGGTTTTCCTTTTATCAATAAGACGACGAACCCGCATTAACTGCTCGCCTTTGAGTACTCCGTTTTCGTAGGCTTCCATCATGGCCTTTTGGAGATCAACATCCTTAGATCGAGCAATTTCCATCGCCAATTTTATGGATAGCCAACCCTTCTCGACCGCAGCGATTAGACGCTCTTCTCCTTGGCGCAATAGCAGAAGAATTCCGTGTATGTAGCCTGAGTCCAAACAGGTTTTTTCAGCTATCTGCGGGCAGGTATATCCCCGATCGGAAAGGATTTGAATTGATGTCAAAAGCTCACGGTTGGAATGTTTCCGACGTGCTAAGTTTTCAACCAAGCCGATGAGGTATCGATCTGCTTCGCTGGCGCTGACCACTATGCAGGGAATTTTTTTCTCCCCTAACGCTTGAAACGCTTCGAAGCGACCCTGGCCACAAACAATTTCATAGGGTTCGGTGCCGCTAATCGTCGGTGCAACGGTAATGGGACGCTTGAGACCTAGCGCTGATATGTTCTCCACCAGCCTGGCAAATACTTGTTTATTGCGCGCACGTGGATTGAGCACCCGAATATCTTCAAGTGGAATGAGCTGAATTATCGTCTCTTCCGCAATATGCATCAGAGTTCTTCGGTGGGTTTGAATCGCGGTCATGCCACCCTCCTGTAATCACTGCGTCGCGACAGCTCAGAAAGGATGTCAAGCGTTTCAAACCGATAGATTTCGAGGCTGGCCTGATTGCTTTCGGCAAGGCGAAGCCGTGGGGTCTCAATGTCGATAGCCGGCAGGATGTAGTAGTCCAGGGCTGCTTCTTCTTGCTCCTTCATCCGCACCGCTACGGTTATGTCGGGGCTTAAGCCGAAATCAAAGCGGATGTTCCAGCGCTTGGTGCCCGCTGGAGATACCTGGCATCGGCTTAGTACGAGAGAGATGGTTACCTCTTCGTTGACCAGCATTAAATCAGTGCGAGGGTCGATCGAAACCTTTCCACCGACCTCGGCTATTTTTGACGTGGTTTGCTGAAGGAGCAGCGGGTGCATCTGCCGTAGGCGCTTGTTGGCTTCGATGTATTGGTAGTCGCGTGCAGGCATGTACCCAATGAGGGAGTAACAGCGAAGCAGGCTTCCAAACCTATGCTGGAAGGCACTGCTAGAGGGGCAACCTTCAGCTTCGTCAATCACCAGACCCGATAGGTATCCGCTGCGTTGGTAGATGGTCTTGAGTACTTGCAGCATTTCGTCATCGGGCATCCGATAGGAGCGCGTTTCGATAATCGACTGCGCGGCCTTGAATAAAATCGAATTCACGATAGGGCGGAAGGCTCCATTCGCCCGAATCCACTCTTCAGGTGAGTTCTCTACACGCTCCTGTTTTAGCTTGAAAGAACTATGGTTCCAGACGTTATTGCCAACATATTTTTCGTTGATCAACACTTGATGCACAGTGCCCCGAGACCACGCTCTTGCGCGGTCGTTGAGTACTCCCTGGGCATTCAACCAGTCGGCAATTTCACGTTCACTTCTGCCTTCCTCGACGAACAATCGATAGATGTGTTGCACCATTTCAACTTCGCCCGGCGGGCCGGGCACCAGAATCACCCGGTCTGTCTGGATGCTTTTGTGTTCGCCTATCTGCAGTTCATTTTTGGGTGAGCCGTGACTATCTACCAACTGCCGCCGGAGGCCAAACCCTGCTGGGCCACCTTGGCGGTATCCCAATTCGATAAGTCGCGACTGCCCTGCAAAAACTTTCACTGACAGTTCACGGCTGTACTCGCCTGCCATCATCCGCTTCACGCTCTTAACGATGTTGGAGACAGGCGATCCGTCGTTGGTGAATTGCTCTGCACAGTATTGAACGGAGACCCCGGCTTGACGGCATCGAACCTCATAGCTCGCGCTCACGTCAGGATCCTGAAAACGTCCCCAGCGGCTGACGTCATAGACCAGAATGGTGGAGTACTCAGCACGACCGCTTTCCACATCGAAGAACAGTTGCTTCAGGGCATCACGGCCTTCTAAGCGAAGGCCGCTTTTACCTGCGTCGGTATAAATCTTGTTGATCTCAAGATCGTGGGTAACTGCGTAAAGGCGAATGGTATCGAGCTGATTCTCGGTCGAGTATTGCTGATGCTCAGTGGACATCCGGACGTACGCCGCTGCCAAGGCCGTGCTCGGTTCATTGAGTGTATTACCCACACCAATGAGATTTTGCATCGACAACATCCTCAACTTTCTTGCGCCCACCAAGGGGTCGTCAGAGCCGTCATCGGATACCGCGTTTTTTGATATAGCTCTAAAGAAGGTAGAAGATCGGGGAGGGAAAAATGTTCACGAAAACGGGCAATTCTTTTCTGGCTCAAAAACAGTACGCAGCCGGCATCTCACGAGCACTGCATTTAGAACTCGGAGACACACACCAAGCCACCAAAACGCTGATGCGCTGGACGAACGCAAATGAGAGGACAGTCAAGAACTGGATGGCGGGAAGTAGCGGCCCGCGAGGTGAACATCTGGTGGCATTGATCAAACACTCAGATCTGGCGCTGGCAGCGTTTCTTGGCATGGCCGACAGGCCGCATGCACTGACTGCATCCGAACTACCGACGCTCAGGCAGAAGCTTCAGGTGGTGATTGAGGGAATTGACTCCTATCTCTGTGAAGGGGGGCAAGAGGGTTCGGATCAATGATGAAATGAGCGAGGGGAAATTCGACTTCGCGCTTTCTGCGTGAGATTTAGCAGCGGCTTAGCTGGTACTTCGCGCTTTATGCACCAACTGAGTCGGATGTTCAGCAATTAATGTCGAGCAAACAGTCTCTGCCTCTGTCCTGACTTTGAAGACTCCATGCTTGCTAGCTGATCCTCCCTCTACAAGATCAACGACCCTATATCGCTTGCTGCCATCGTCCAGTGTGGCGGTCTCGATCACTCTGAATCTTGGGTGCATGTGCTTTCCGTGCATGAGATTGGTGCTCTACAAGTACCGGCAAAAGGAGACGATTTCAAGAACGGGGTGAGCTTAGGCTGAGACAATTTATGACGGTGCATCATGCCTCACATTGCATGAAGCACGATTCGGCAGTAGGTGCTGTGTTGAGCCATTTTCCTACAGTCGATGCTTCGGGCCAGCAGGGCCCGGCTATCGCATCTTCGGGTAGAGCCTTGCTGAAGCGGAGTGTTCGAGATGGTTTACCTTCACCCTCAATTACGAACTGACGTCTGGCGAGAGCGACCTGGACGAGCTAGTGGAACGCTTAGCGGAAGAAGGCTGCGATGATGCATTGGTCGGAGTAGGGCAGCCAGGGCGCCGGGCTCCAATGATTCTGAGTGGGCGATGGTAACGTGCTTTTGCGTAAAGACTCAGAGCGCAGGGAGCAACGCTTGAGTTGTGCACGCTCCGAGGTACTTAACAGGTCGATAGGGTTGTCGTGATCCCGTCCAGACCTTCGCTGACTGCAGAAGCGCTTGATCGGGATGGCCAAATTTGCTGGGCAAACTGCAGCTGGCGGAAATTGGTAACCGTCTGCCAAAGTCACCTACCCGATCTCAGCGATAAGGGCGAAGGTGTCCAACTTTTCAAGGGTCAGATCAATCCAAGGTGGACACCTGAAATGCCCATGCCGGCAATTTTGGCTAAGACCAGTTATCCAGCCATGCTCTCGATACGTGTTTGCCTGCGATAAAAGGCATGAATTGCCCATACCACCCCAACGAATAGCAACCCTGTCCCAATCGCTTCCATAGGAGAGGGCCAGCGGTGGTTGATGAGCAGGCCCATCGTAGTTGCATAAATGGTACCGCTGGCGATCAATTGCCCGCTGAGCGCCAGAGGTAGACGCCGAGTTGCGATTGACCATGCCCAGGCACCTGCAAGGGTGGCCCCTAACCCCTGAATTAACCCACAAACTATTAGCGCCTGAGTACCTGCTAACCCGCTCGGCTGGCTAGCGAAGTGGGACAGGTTCAAGTGCAGACCAGCGGGGATGAAGGCCAGCATTTCGACGCTGCACATGAAGATCAGCATGGCTGACCACAACATGGGGGAAATGCTTGGGCGTTGAGCTAAAGCACTTTCATTTAACAATCCAAAACCAGTCCAAAATCCAATTGCCATTAACGATGCGAGCAGCCCAAGCAGCATCGAATCGGTCGGGAGCCCCACCGTTGCGCTGCTAAAATCAAACACGCTCAGGTTGACCAAACTTATGCCCAATGCCGCTACCAACAGTGGCCCGGCAATAGCGCGCCAGGGAACGCTGGAGCTTCGCAAGTTGCCGGCAATCGCGAGCACGATCGGTACTGACCCCATCATCACCGGAGGGATCACCGGCCCAGCTGCCAAGACCGCAGTGGTGATCAGGAAGAAGTAGCCGATGTATCCTAAGAAGCCCAGCAGTGCGGCGCAGGCCCAGTCGCTCAGTCGCAATTGCCGCACTTCGCTACGGTAAAAAAACAGCACGAGCAGGCTACCTAAACCGGCAAAGGCATAGCTCACCACAGCCAGATCAAATAGGCTGTAATCGCCGACCAAACCCGGAAAGATGTAGAGCAGCGACCATAAAAACGTGGCAGCAATGGCCGCTAATAAGCCTAGGGTCATACGCTCTGCTCCTGCTGGCCCTGCTTCCGGATCCAGCAATGAGCCACGTGTCGGGCAGTGTCGAATACCCGCACGTTCTGGCCCATGGCGCCGCTGACAAAGCTGCCCTCCAGCAAGATAAACAGCCCCTCAGCAACTACGCCTGGGTCGCTTATACCGGCGCTAATGGCTAATGCAGTAAGATTTTCGCGTATCCCTTGCTTATGCCTGCTCACTGCCAAATACACAGGGTGGCTAAACTGTGGAAATTCAGCCGCACTGTTGACGAACAGGCACCCGCGCCCGCTATCTTGCAAAAGAAAGCGTTGATACAAATCGAAAAACGCAAGCATGCCACTGACCGGGTCTGGATGCCCTGCCAAGGTGCGCGCTACCTCTTCACGCCAGCGTCGGTCACGCTCCTCAAGGCAAGCCACTATCAGCGCATCCTTGGAGGGGAAATAGCTGTAGAGCGTCATCTTGGTAACACCCGCCATCGCGGCGATGGCCATCACACCAGTAATGTTTATACCTTGTGACAGAAACAGCTTCAGCGCTGAGTCAATCAAGCGCTCACGGGTATTGTCCAATTTAAGGCACTCCGGCATCGGGACGGAGTTGACTATACTGACCGGTAAGATTGGGGTGCATCCAAATACGACCTGAATCATGGCAGCTACGACACAGGCGGCACCATGCCGACGCGGCAGTAAATCGTAGGATTTGGCCAATCAGCGAATATCCCTGAGGGCGCCGTTGGCCTCGATGCGGCGATAGCCTTCGTCATATCTAAACTCGCAGCACGCCCCCCCTAAACAAAACGGGCGCCCGACAAGGTGTCCGTTTTTTTGCGCTTTTGCGTTATTAACTTAGAGGAGCTTTGCCTTTCGCGGTCTTTCTTCGGTACCGGTCTTACGTTTAGGATGTTCAGGCTCATTTAATCGCTAAGTTCGGCAACAAAAAACCGGGGAGCCAGCCCAGGTTCTGTTAAAGATTCTCTGGATGCAGATATTATTTCTGCACATCGGTATTCCGACTTTCGATGCGGCCTACCAGCTTGAAATACCTTGCAACCCTTGCGTGATTGAGAAATCCCACGCGTCTCTCTAGATTTAATTTCGCAATGCCGGGCCCCTCTGACAGCTAATCGCTGCCATGTCGGAGTTGCAGTTTTTATAACTTCGACACTGAGAGGAGGGGCTCATGACTGCCCTAGAACCGTTCTTCTTGGCCGAGCTTCTCGGCACCGCCACTTGGTTGTGGCTAGTCTTTATAAGCATCGTGATGTGCCTGTTGGTCTTCGACCTCGGGGTGCTACACCGTGAGCATCGAGAGATCGGCGTTAGTGAAAGTCTACTGCTGTCTGCTGGCTATATCACTGCTGGTTTGCTGTTCGGCCTCTGGGTCTGGCAGGTCAAGGGCGGTGACGCCGGGATGGATTTCTACACCGGTTTTCTGATCGAAAAATCGTTGTCGATGGACAACGTGTTCCTGATGGCGATGATCTTCAGCTTCCTCTCAATCCCGCGCAGGTATCAGCACGAGGTGCTGTTCTGGGGCATTCTCGGTGTAATCGTGCTGCGCGCGATCATGATTGGCCTGGGGGCGGCGCTGATCGCCGAGTTCAGCTGGATTCTGTATGAATCGCCCCGGATTCTCTAGACACCTTGCAAGCTCATTGCGTAACGCTTTTCAAACTCTACCGGTGACAGCTGATTGTTGAAACCATGGCGGCGTTTTACGTTGTAGAACATCTCGATGTAATCGAACACATCACTACGAGCATCTTCCCGCACGGTATATATTTTTCGCTTGATCCGTTCCCGTTTCAGAAGTTGGAAAAAGCTCTCGGCCACGGCGTTATCATGGCAGTTGCCTCGGCGACTCATACTGGCAACCAAATTGTTCGCTTTCAAAAAGCTGCGCCAATCGGAGCTGCTGTACTGGCTGCCTTGGTCGGAATGAACCATCACCTCTTGCTTCGGTTTACGCCTCCAAACCGCCATCAATAACGCATCAATGGCCAAATCACTGGTCATTTGCGACTTCATTGACCAGCCAACGACCTGACGAGAAAACAGATCTAGCACCACCGCCAAATACAACCAGCCTTCATACGTACGAATGTAGGTGATGTCGGTGACCCAAACCTTGTTGGGTTCCACGACATCGAACTGGCGCTTCAGCAAATTGGGTGAGGCGACCGCTGGCTTACCGCCGTACTTTCCAGGGCGGCGTCTATAACCTGTCTGAGAACGGAGACCTTCAAGACGCATCAGCCTCGCCACACGATGACGACCACAATCCTCACCGACCTCGCGCAGATCGTCATGGATTTTACGATAGCCATAAACGCCTCCGCTCTCCAACCATGAGTGCTTGATCAAACCCAGCAGTCGCTGGTCGTCTTTAGCGCGTGCAGATTGCGGCTCAGACAACCAAGCGTAATAACCGCTGGGATGGACTTTCAGCGTCAAGCATAGCCGTCGAATGGAATAGTCGCCGGCTCGCTGCTTGATAAAGGCGTACCTCAACCGCACTCCTTGGCAAAGTACGCGGCGGCCTTTTTTAATATGTCTCGCTCTTCAGTGACGCGCTTGAGTTCCGCTCGCAGACGACGCAGTTCAGCGTGCTGATCATCATCCTGCTGCCGTTCTTCTTGAGGTTTGCTGTAGCGCTTTATCCAGGCATAGAGGCTATGCGTCGATACGCCGAGACGCGCCGCTACATCAGCGACAGGCAGCTTCTTTTCGGTCACTTGATTGACTGCTTGGATTTTGAATTCTTCGGGATAACGCGGGTTGCTCATGGCACCTCCTAATTGACCTCAGTTTAAGGCAAAGAGGTGTCTACGAAACCCGGGGCGATTCATCCTGCTGTTAACCGGAGTGAAGATGCTGTTCAGCAAGGTTGATGCCCATCCAAACCTTAGCGAAAATCTGCTGGTGAAGTTCCTGCGCAAACACATGCGGGTGACCGAGCGACTGCATGAAGGGCACTTCTTTGTCCGTCAGGCAGACGCCAGCGGCAAGTCCGTGGTCTGGGCAACGCCGTTGTTCTTAGCCTTGGTGCTGATCGAGTGTGCCGACCTGGTGTTCGCCGTGGACAGCGTGCCGGCGATCTTCGCCATCACCCAAGACCCCTTCATCGTCTACACCTCGAACATCTTCGCCATCCTTGGTCTGCGTGCGTTGTATTTCGCCCTGGCGGCGATGATTCACCGCTTCGCCTACCTCAAGTACGCGCTGGCGCTGGTGCTGGTGTTTATCGGGGGCAAGATCTTCCTGGTCGGCATCATCGGCAAGATTCCGGCGGTCATTTCACTGAGCGTGACCTTGGGTCTGCTGCTGGGCGGTGTGCTGCTGTCGCTGTGGAAAACCCGCGACCAAGCCTCTGCTGGCTCGCAGGAGTAAATCAAAAAAGGTGGCGGCCGCTAGTCGGCTGCCTCCTGGCGAATTGGCGACTTTGAGAAATGGGGACAGTGTCGGACTCGGCATTCAAGTCGAGCGTGGCTATAGCGCCAAGGGCGGTACTGGAAACGCCAGTGGATCCCCTCTGATCAATCCACATTGCTATCGACTAAATAGCGCCGGCAAGCGCGAGCTGGTTTTCGTGAAGGGTTTCGAGTACGTCCGGCAGTTGGGGAGGGGATGACATGGCATCCACTGCTTCTGCGCCGTTGGCAACGCTCCGAGCAGTAGCGCACGTCAGCCCAGCAGCGCGCCCATTTCTTGCGCCAGGCGAAAGGCAATCCGCAGACCGCACACGCCTTTACGGGCAGTTCACTCTTTTTCAAAACGACTCCCCTGCATCGAGTTTGGCGAGCAGTTTTTGGCCCCGTTTCCAGAGCGCCTCCTGCTTGGCTTCAGTCATCCGATGAGGTTCTTGTAGACCATGCCCATGCGCTGATTGCTGCGCAATAGGTCAACGTGACGCATCAGGAAATGCCAGTAAAGCGAATTGAAAGGGCAGGCGTCGTCGGTCGTGCTTTCGCTGACTTTGTACGCGCAATGACGGCAGTAGTCAGACATGCGCTTTATATATTGGCCACTGGCGCAGGCTTGCAGCCCAGGTAAAACCGTATCGCGCTCGCTGTTCAACCCCTTCAATGAGGCCAGGTCAAAAGACAACTGGTCGCCCAAGACCAGGCATAGTCGGTGAGCCTTATTCATTCGACGGAGTCCAACGGAAGGTTACTCACCAAGGCGCAGTCAGCGAGAAAGGAATGCGTAACGACCCAATGGGCCCATCACGTGAACCGCACATCTCGTCATGGACGCACTGCTGCACAAGCACGCTGGGGAATGGCGGGACAAACTGCAACAAGTCATGCAGGTGATTGATGGAGCGAAGGCGTATAGGCTTCGCTTCGTCGTCCATCAGTGTGAACTGGTCTTGATCCAGCCCGACTCGTGCCAGATATAAACCGCCTTCCAGAGACAGCAGCTCCAACTCTCGTACTTCGCCATTCGCGGCCCGTTCGGTCAACGCTGGCAGATTCAAGGTTCACTCCCTGCCTACCACGGTAGGCGCTCTCCGTTATAAGCAAAGAAATTGCCGCTGTCGGCATGCGCCAAACGGTCAATCAGTGATAACAATTCGCGGGCAGCGAGGCTTGCGGGCCTGGCGGCAGAAGCGCCTTTAAAGGGCTGGGACAGGCCCGAGATGACCGTACCTGGATGAAGAGTCAGCAAGCGGGTCTGAGGACGTGTTCGTGCTAGTTCGATCGCAGCCGTTTTAATCAACATGTTCAACGCTGCCTTGGAGGCGCGATAGGCATACCAGCCGCCCAAACGGTTATCACCGATGCTGCCCACCTTGGCGGAGAGCACTGCCATTGCACCACGAGGGTCAAGCAAGGGCAGGAAGTGGCGCAAAACCAGTGCAGGCCCGAGTGTGTTGACTTGGAATATCGCCTGAAGCGCATCCGCTTCAATAGAGGTGTAACTTTTTTCAGGCTTGATGTCTTCGCGATGAAGCAGGCCGGCAGCATGTAAAATCAACTGGTACGGGGCTTCTTCAGTTAATTCGGCGGCCGCCCTGGCTATACTGTCGGGCTTTTCCAGATCCAATCCTGGAGCACTGTTGCGCCCCAGCTCACGAACAACCGAGCATCTTGGATCTTCGTTGAGCAACTCACAAAACGCCGCACCGAGCGCTCCACTGGCGCCTATCACCAATGCACGGTAGCCCTCGCCAAGGGAGTTCATCCTGAAGGAACTGTTCATTTAGCCTCTCTGCAGACAGACGTGATCTATTGGCGCTAAGCGAGTCGCCCTATCAGTTGTATTAACTCGTGACGCGTAGCAGACGAATCGCGAAAGGCGCCCAGCATCACCGTTTTGCTTCTCCACGCCTCGCATCATCATGCACATGTGCTTTGCCTCAATAACCACAGCCACGCCGGCTGCACGCCAGCTCCATAGGGTGGCGTCCAGGCCCTTAACCCAGCGGCCATCGGCAAAACAGGCATGAAGCGTCGCTTGCATTTGCTCGAGCGTGAAACCAAGTGCTTTGGCGTCGAACTCAGGACTGTCTATGTCAACAAACAGCAGTCGGGCCTCTGCAGCGTGTCGGCGCAGGATCGTGATTTCACGCGCACACAACGGACAGTTGCCGTCAAAGTACAGCGTCAGTGACCAAGGCTCTTTGTTGTACATTGGTGATTGCCTTGTATAAGATTTGTATAAGATAGACCCAAAAAAACGACCTGACAATCACGGTCATTCCTTTACCGTGAAATGAACCACTCGCGGCAGGCAGTGTTCAAATTCAGCGGATATGCAGTCGCCTGCTTGCCCGAAAAGGAATGGGCAATGACCTAATTCTACAAAGCGACTCATTACGCTGACTTCAGCTTCGGATCGCCATCAATCTCGCCCACGCGGGACTTTTGGGCCTACAGTCTTGAGTGTCGCTCACTGCAAGGAATACAAATGAACGCGTTGCCTTCAACCTCTCTGCCAAAGCACGTCAGCCTGCTGGGTTATGGCGGTCTGTTGCCGTTTATTTTTCTGGCGCTGCTGATCCCGTTCTCTCTCGACTTTCGGCCGTTGTTTGCGATTGCGCTTGTTAACTATGGCGCAGTCATCCTGAGCTTCGTCGGCGCCTTACACTGGGGCTTCGCCATGACCGTGCAAGACTTGAGCGCCGAACAGGGCAGCGACCGGTTCATTTGGAGTGTCATTCCTGCGCTTATTGCTTGGATTGCCACGTTACTGCCAATGCCATTGGGTTGCTTGCTGTTGGTCATCGGCTTAGTTGTCCACCTCCGGCAGGACAGGCAGCTGTTGCGGGTTACGAGCTTGCCCGCCTGGTACCTGCCGATGCGATTACGGCTTACCCTCGTGGCGAGCGTCTGCTTGTTGCTTGCCGCGATCGTTGAGGCGCTTCATTCATGAAGCCTCGTGTGCCCGGCTCGTTGCCCGTGCCTGGCAGCCGCTTTTCGCGGTTGATGCGTTTTGGCAGTTTGGCCTCGGGCGTCGCGGGCGGCATGCTAGCCGAAGGCGCTCGGCAGTGGGTTCAGGGGAAACGTCCGGCGCTCAGCGAACTGCTGTTGACCTCGGGTAATGTGCATCGGGTGGTCGAGCAACTGTCGCAACTGCGTGGCGCCGCCATGAAGGTTGGGCAGTTGTTATCGATGGATGTAGGTGATTTGTTGCCGCGCGAGTTCAGCGAAATCCTTTCTCGTCTGCGTTGTGACGCTCATTCTATGCCCATGAGCCAGTTGGTGGCAGTCCTCAACGAAAGCTGGGGCAAGGGCTGGGAAGGGCGCTTCGAACGGTTTTCCTTCACGCCATTGGCGGCAGCGTCCATCGGCCAGGTTCATGTTGCGAAAGGAAAGGACGGCCAGCGTCTGGCGATCAAGGTGCAATACCCTGGCGTGCGCGAGAGTATTTCGAGCGATGTGGATAACGTAGCTACCTTGCTGCGCATGTCCGGGATGCTGCCTAAGGGCATGGACATCGGCCCATTGCTCCAAGATGCCAAGCGTCAGCTGCAGGATGAAGCGGACTACATGAAAGAAACCGAGCACTTACGGCGCTTTGATCAACTGTTGGCCGACAGTCCTGACTTTCTGGTTCCTCGTGCGTATGTCCAGTTCAGCACACCGAATATTTTGGTGATGTCCTTCGTTGACGGAGTAGCGGTGGAGTCACTAGAGCACGCGCCCCAGGCAGAGCGCGACCGGATCATCATGTTGCTATTCGGCCTGTTTCTGCGCGAGGTGTTCGAGTTCCAGTGCGTGCAGACCGACCCTAACTTTGCCAATTACCGTTATCAGCAAGGCTCCGGCCGGATGGTGTTGTTGGACTTCGGCGCCACGCGACTTTATGACCGCAACACTACCGAGGCTTATCGCCGCTTGCTGATTGCAGGCCTGCATGAAGACCGTGCCGCCATCACCAATGCCGCGCTGGACGTCGGCTACTTTCAGCCTGAAACGCTGCCCAAACACCGAGAGGTGCTCACTGATCTTATTACACATGCCTGCGAGCCCCTTAGGCATCAAGGCGCCTATGACTTTGCTACGTCAGACCTGGCCGTACGCCTGCGTGATACCGGCTGGGAACTAGGTGCCGACCGCGACTTCTGGCACACGCCACCTATGGATGTACTGTTTCTGCATCGCAAGGTGGGAGGTTTGTACCTGTTGGCCGCGAAGCTTAAGGCGCGGGTGAATGTTCGGAGGCTGTTCGAGCCTTACGTGATTTGAGCGCTTTATGGACGATAAATGCTCGCCTTGGGTACCGCTACCGCTTAACCAGGCCTTTACATAATTTTCGGCCCGCAAATTTCTGATCTCTGATTCAATTGGCGATTTTCTGGGCTGCGGAGCTATAGCTACATCGGCTATCGCTCATTCGGGCTTAAGCCCGGCTCGACCCAAAGTCTTCATATGACCTGAGCGAGTCACTCCGCAGTTAGCCTGCCACGATTGATTCGAGAAGCGTGTTGCAGCTGCCTCATTTTCCCGGGGCGTCACCAAGCCATCCGCTATCCCAGGCTACAGTGAGCTCGTCTATTCGATCAGCAATTTGAGGCGTTTTTGATAGGACTAGGCATCGCGTGTTGCCGAAAAAATCTTCAATCAGATAAACAGCGTCGCCGACATCCAACTCCAGCTCTTGCAGTGCCTCATCGGGAATCCGGATTGCACCGTCACCATCCCACTCTTCGATGGTGATTTTCATAGGTGGCTTTCTCACGTGTGGTCTCGATAGATTCTGCAAGCTGTCCAATACCTGTGGCCTCACGGCGGCAGGTTTTACAGATCTGCAAAATCATCAAGCCTAAGGTTAAGAGCCCCCGCATCGTGCGGCTCGTGCTTATGCGTATGTATCACTACGGCCTCAGCATATGCTCGCATTTGCTCAAGTTCTTTTTGAAAAGCCTTGTCCTGAACCGTGAGTTTGCTGGTGTAGGGTTTTCGGTCTGGTGCCGGCTTGGCTGCATAAGTCACTACCGAGTCACGGTCGTGCCGTAGCTTTTCTTGCACTCGGGTTTCGAGCATTGCACGTAACGCGTCTTTGTCGGGGCGGGTCAGCAATTTGTTACTCCTATTGGTAAACCAGGTACTAAGTAATCGAATGGAGGGATTGGCCGGTTGGTGAAAATCGGCTCGCCAAAAAATTGAGCTACGAAGAAAAGATTGGAGGCCAAGGAGAGCAGGGCCTTTGCTCAGAGAATGTGTCGCATCCCGCATCGAGCAGCCACGGGTAGCAATAGAAAATGTTTTAATTTGAGAATATGTTCTGACCATCATTTGTAATCAATGTGTTTGCGATTTCCTCGGCTGCGGCCATCGCGTTTGGCTTGGTTAAAAACACAGAGCCCTCCTTGTCGACTTTCTCAGTATTTGTAAGCATTTGGCGCTCGAACTCGATCAGCGGCATTGGTCGACCAAAAAGGAAACCCTGGAAACTTCGGCAGCCGAGCTCCAGCAGAGCGATGTATTGCTCATGAGTCTCCACCCCTTCGGCAATCACCTCTAGCTGCAGACTACTGGCCAATGCACAGATGGCACTGATGATTGCAAGACTGTTTGTATCGCCTGGCAGCTCGCGAACAAAGGACTGGTCGATCTTCAACTGATCTAGCGATAATTGCTGCAAGTAGGCGAGCGACGAGTAACCAGTGCCAAAGTCGTCGATCGAGAAGCGAATGCCATGCGCCTTGAGTTCACATATGCGAGCAATCGCACCTGGTAAGTCGTCAAGCAGCAGCGTCTCGGTAAGCTCTAATTTTAGTCTGTGGGGGGCTGCGCCACTTCGCTCCAAAGTCTGGAACACTCGCTCGACAAAGTTTGGCTGATAGAGGAGGCGTGCACTTAGATTGACGGATAAGCTGAGCGATGCCGTCGCCGATTGGCGGCTCCACAATGCTAGCTGATGGCAAGCCTTCTGCAGCATTTGCATATCCAGCGTTTCAATCAAGCCGGCGAGCTCAGCCACCTCAACAAAGGCCGCTGGACTCAGTAGACCACGCTGAGGGTGTTGCCAGCGTGCCAATACTTCAGCGCCAACCAGGCAACCTTTGTCGTCAAGCTGTGGCTGCAGGTAGGGGATGAACTCTTCAGACATCAGCCCCCGGCGGATATCCTGTTCTAGATTTAAGCGTTCGCTAACAGCTTCTTGCATGCGCGGATCGAAGAACCGCACAGTATGCTTACCCGCAGCTTTTGCTTCGTACATCGACAGGTCAGCGCGCTGCATGAGTTCATCTATTGAGCAAGACTCGTCGTTAAATAGTGTTACGCCGATACTCGCACTGCTGTGCAGTTCTAGTCCGTCAATTTGGTAAGTTTCGGCCAGCTTCGCTAGCAGTAATGTGGTGACATGCTCGACCTGCATGGCGGCCTGTTCTGGTTGTTTGTTGAGATGCTCAAGCAACACTACGAACTCATCGCCGCCAAGTCGTGCCACTGTGTCACTGACCCGCACTGCGCCATTGAGCCGCGCAGCAGCCAGACACAAGACTTTGTCACCAATATGATGCCCATGCAGATCGTTGATGTTCTTGAATCCGTCGAGGTCGAGAAACATCAGCGCTGCGTATTCGCCGCTACTCACGCAACCATCCAACACGTGCTGAAGGCGATCGAGGAGAAGGCTTCGATTGGGTAGGTCGGTCAGTCCATCAAAAAAGGCAAGGCGCTGGATACGCTCCTCGGCCGCCTTCCGCTCGGAGGTGTCGTCAATCGATGCGACGTAATTGATAACCTTGCCCTGGGTGTTTCGCACCGCGCTGATCGACAGCCATTGGGGAAAAATCTCTCCGTTTTTACGCCGATTCCAGATTTCGCCTTGCCAGCGATCTACCGCCTTGAGCTGTTGCCACATGCTTTGATAAAACGCCAGGCTCTGGCGTCCAGAGCTAAGCATGCTAGTTCGCTGACCAACAGCTTCCTCACTGCTATACCCGGTGATGGTGCTGAAGGCCTGATTGACTCTCAGGATGCGGTTGAGCTCGTCGGTGATAATCATGCCTTGCTGCGTTTCAAACGCGGCAGCTGCGATGCGCAACTCATGTTCGTCATCGATCCGCTGGGTTACATCGCGGGCGAGTACGACCACCGCTTGCTTACCATTGAGTTGAATGTCCAAACGTTGGGCATGACCCTCAAGTATCTTTATGCCGTCTGTACTCTGCCGGGTGTATTCGATGAGTTGCGGTTTATCGCTGGCTAAGGTCTTCCGTATGAAGTCCATAAAACGCTCGGCTTCACTTTGAGACAACACATCGTGCACGCTTTGGCCAATACGTGCGTTCAGGGCATCACTGTGTGCCTCCTTCTTGGAAGGGGTCACCTCTAGATAGAGTCCATCTTCATCCAACACCAATAGGGTGTCAGGAATCGCCTCGGTGATTGCGCGTAGGCGCGACTTCCTCAGTTGCAGGGCGAGCTCTGTTCGTTTGCGTTGCTCGATCTCTTTGAGCATCAAACCTAGTACGACCGTCGCAACTGGCATGACCAGCAGTAAGGGTACAGCTGCCTGTTCCTGGCTGGATGCTGCTTGTGCTGCGGGTAACAACAGCATATCCAAAACCTGCATTAACAGGCCTAAAAACCAAAGCTGCCAAGGGCCGATAGTAAGCTTACCGATTAAGGAGTAATGCCGGTAAAGCAGGCCAAACATTATGGATAGGCCGATCTCCACCAGGCCAAACGCCATACCGCTGCCGCCTATCCATATTCGGTAAAAACCGGCGATTAGGCCAGCAACGCCGGCCACGAGTGGCCCGTTAAATAGCGCGGCCATGCTCAGAACTACGCTGCGGCCATCGAAGAATATTCCGGGCTCTGGCGAGATGGGATTTAACATGGCAATCACACAAATAGCGCCGAATAGCAGTCCCAAAACCAATTGTATGGCCGTGTTGTGTCTGTCCCAGCGACGCGTAATAAACGCGTGTAGCCAGCACAAAGCCAAAAGCAAAGTCGCTCCGTTAATTAGACTTATAATCAAAACGACCCTCTCCTTTAGCTCTAGTTACCTGTTGAAGCGTTCAACCAGAGCCCGTAAACCACGAGAAGTAGTTTCAAGCTCACTGCCACGAGCGACTGCTGCATTAGCATTTTTAGCTGTTCTATCAACCGTCCCTGCGACGTTGTTGATCTGCCGAGCAATATCATCGGCGACATGCGCCTGTTCCTCTGAAGCGGCGGCCATTTGCTGACTCATGCCACTGATGCGTTCAACCGTCTCGCGAATACCTTGAAGGGCACCCTGCGTCTCTATGACCTGTTGCACGCCGTGATCTGCCTCGCGGATACCGAGTCTTGCGATGCTCACCGCCTCATCGGCACCCTTTTTAAGGGTTTCAATAACACTCTGAATTTGTTGGGTAGACACGCGAGTTTTACTGGCTAAAGCGCGAACTTCATCAGCAACCACAGCAAAACCACGGCCCTGTTCACCAGCCCTGGCCGCCTCAATTGCCGCATTGAGGGCCAGCAAGTTGGTTTGATCCGCGATAGATTGGATCACCCCGGCAGCAGTCATGATTTGCTGCGTTTCATTGGCGAGGTTATCCACCGCAGTGCTGATGTTTGTTACCGTGCTAGCCAGAAGCTGAATCGCCTCTCTGGTGGTGCCGGCGACTTTGTCGCCTTGTTCGGCCAGTTCATTCGCCGTTTGGGCTTCAATTGCGGTTTGTTGAACATGCCCCGCCACCTCACTGATTGAGGCCGCCATTTCAGTCATGGCCGCTGCAGTCATGTCCGTTTCGGCCCGCTGCTCCAGTAAGGCATGCTCGGTTTGATTAGAGAGCAACGAGGAGTGTGCAGCGGCTTCAGTCACCTGGTTAGCCAGATCGCTCAGCCGAGTTAAGGCGGTTTTAAGGCGGGCATCTTCGCTGATCAGTACCATTTCCAGTTGCGCTGAAGGGCCGTATGTATCGCTGTAGGTGAGGGCGCTGATCGGATCGCTGAAAGCGTCAGGAGCGCTTTTAATGATTCGATGGAGTTGGTTAGCCTCGCGCGTATAAGCCCACAATCCAATGGCTAGAAAGAGCATGGCGATTATTGTTTGCGCCAGCAGAATCGGAAGAGTGTTTACCACTCCGATAGCCGTCAGTGCCGCCATGACCGGGAAAATAAGCCTGCCCATAAAGGCGGCATAGTGGCGCCTTTTCGGTACGGCCATTTTGCCGGCACGAAGCCGCTGATACAGTGTTTGTGCACGCTCAATTTGTTCGCGAGTCGGTTTGACCCTTACGGACTCGTAGCCTACTAGATGGCCATTTTCGAGAATGGGAGTGACGTACGCATTGACCCAGTAAAAGTCGCCATTCTTACAACGATTTTTTACGACCCCCATCCAGCTTTTTCCAGCCTTCAGGTAGCTCCACATCATCCCAAAAACAGCAGGTGGCATGTCAGGGTGACGTACCAAATTGTGTGGACTTCCGACTAGCTCCTCGCGGGAGTAGCCGCTAATTTTCGTGAATTCATCATTGCAGTAGGTAATTTTACCGCTGGAATCAGTAGCTGAGATCAAGCGCTGCTGGGCAGGAAAAGTTTGCTCAACAGACGTAATCGTTTGAGTTGCACGCAAGGTTAATTCTCTACAATAGGCATACGTATGACCATTGTGCCATCGCCTCTGCTATTCTCGTAACTTTTGTGCGGTTATTGAGCTGAATTGAAGATTGCTGTCTCTCATTGCGTGGTATCCGTCACGGACGGCGGTAATCTGGGAAGTACATTTTCCGTAGCTTCTATAGGGGGTAGTCGCTTCCAGCGAAGACGCGACTGCCTCTATGCCGATGGCATCATAGATGCGAAATTGGAGTTCACTTGACGACACGCTTGCAGTCCTTTTGATCAGCACGCTTCGTAACCAAGATCGGCATAGAACGGCCGATTCTGTTGGAAAAGTCCGGCTTGGTTTCCACGGAAGAGAAGTTCGCGCCTGAGATTCAAATCCTTGCTTTCAGCATAGGCTTCCAGTCTCGGATTTTAAGTAGCGCGTATAGAAGAGTGTTTTCCCCCATCCTTATTCGAGCATTTTGGGCCAACCGACTTTTTCAACAGAATCGACCAAAAGCCTGGACTGCCCCCGCCCCCATAGACATTTTCCAGCCTCAAAGTGAGGCTCTTTCAAAGGCTTCAGGACTGACGCCGCCCAGGTGGCTGTGACGACGCGTTCGGTTGTAAAACGCTTCAATGTAATCGAATACGTCGGCCCGGGCCATGTCCCGGGTTTTGTAGATCCGCTTACGGATACGCTCTTTTTTCAGGCTGCTGAAAAAAGACTCCGCCACCGCATTGTCCCAACAGTTTCCTCGGCGGCTCATACTCGGCTCGAGGTGGTTGGCCAGACAAAAACGTTTCCAGTCATCGCTACCATATTGGCTACCCTGATCCGAATGCACGATGACTCTGGTTTTGGGTTTACGGCGCCATACCGCCATGAGCAGCGCGTCCAGCGCCAGCTCCTTGCCTAGCGTTGGCTTCATTGACCAGCCGACCACCTTGCGAGCGTAGAGATCCAGTACGACAGCCAGATATAGCCATCCCTGCCACGTTCGGATGTAAGTGATATCGGTCACCCAAGCCTTATTAGGGGCATCGACAGTGAAGGCCCGGTTGAGTCGATTGGGGGCAATGATCGATGGTCTGCCTTTGATTGCGCGCGGGGCTTTATATCCTCTGAGCGCCTTGATTTTATTGGTACGCATCAATGCCGCGACACGGTGCTTGCCGCAACTTTCTCCAGCCTCGCGCAAGTCAGCAAACACCCTCCGTGCGCCATACACACCTCGACTGGCCGCATAGGAGTCGCGGATCAGCCCTAACAGCCGACCATTCTCTTTTTCGCGATCAGAAACAGGCTTGTGTAGCCATTGATAGAACCCGGCACGAGCAACTTGCAAAACCCGACACAGCGTAGTGATCGCGTATTGATGTCGGTGCTCGTTCATGAAGCGGTATTTCACTCGGGTTCCCTGGCGAAGTACCGCGCTGCTTTTTTTAATATGTCGCGCTCTTCTTCCAAGAGTCGCATTTGGGCTCGCAGCCGTAAAATCTCACTTTTGGCTTCGAGCAACTCGCTGGCCTGTTCTCGGTTTTGTCAGGCGTCACGGCTTTGACCCATTTGTATAGGCTGTGGGTTGAAACGCCGAGGCGCTCGGCTGTTTCCGCAACGGAGTATCCGCGCTCAATGACTTGCCTGACGGCCTCTGCCTTGAATTCCGGCGTGAATCGTTGGGTGCTCATAAACTTCCTCCTATGCTCAAATCATAGGCTGGAGATGTCTACGGTGCCGGGGGCAGTCCAGCCGACGTTCACACCTATCTGCGAAATCAGGGGCGATTCAGATCACCAAGCACGAGAGGGTGACAAGGTTGTTGGAGAGGCCGTGGCCCAAATCGAACGTCTGGCTATCGAAGTCGGCAACTCCACTGCGGCCATGGGGAATCTGAGAGAGGAAAGCAACAAAATCGGCGGTGTGCTCGATGTTATTAAGTCGGTCGCATGGCTTGGTTAAACGCTTTCGGCTATAGGTTTAATCTAAAGGGGCGCGCTGGGAGCAACTCAGTCAATCAAACATTCAGGTTGAGTTCAAAGCTCAACCCATACCTAAGGTCATCAGCAATCCGCTTTTACTTCCCCCCAGATCCTTAATAACGTTGTTGCCAATGCCACAGATGCGATGCCAACAGGAGGGACGTTAACTATTCAAGCAAAGCTAGATGAAGCCCGTCAGTGGCTTTGTCTAACCATCGACGACAGCGGAAGTGGATTGGCACGACAAAAAGAAATGATGGCTTGCAAGTCTTTCTACACTACCAAGCAAGGTAATCTGGGTATTGGGTTCATCATGGTAAAGCAAATTATGGAAAGCTTTGGTGGTGAAGCGAATCTGAGCAGCCGTGAAAACCGAGGAACATCGGTGAACTTAACTTTCAGAGTGTTGGATAGACGAACCCGCACGTTGAATCCCTCATGACCGAAAGTTGCTTTACTTGGCGGCCATCGGAGTCAGCTTCATTTGGACGATCATTGTCCAGACCGCCGCTGTTATGCTTGGGAAAGCTGAGGCTTGCAGAAATGGTTCTGAAAGCCTGAGGGCGCTGGAGGTGTTAGTCTGGCTGGCCGCGACTGCTGCGGCCAGCCCTTCCAATGGGCCTGTTACGCGGGGATCAGTCGTCGTCGCGCCAGTGGTGTTTGCGCCAGCCATAGTGATGGCCACGGTCGTGGTGGTGGCGACGCCAGCCGCGATCGTCGTCATAGTAACCATCACGGTAGCGATGACCACTTTCATCATCATATTCCCGGCCCATGTTGTTGCCCAGGGCACTGCCCAAGCCACCACCGGCTGCCGCACCGATCAGGCTGCCAGAGGTGCCGCCCATCTTGCGACCTACCACGTTACCGCCGGCTGCGCCCAGTGCGCCGCCAATGGCCGCTTCGCCACGGCTGTGTTTGTTGGCGCCCACCGCACCACCGGCCGCGCCACCCAAGCCTGCGCCGATTGCCGAGCCGGTGCTGCCGCCGATCGACTGGCCGACCACCGAGCCCAATACTCCTCCCAATGCGCCGCCTATGCCTGCTTCGGTATTGCCGCCTGCCGACGCAACACCGCTTAGCAGGCCAAGTGACAACAAGAGAATCGAGGAGTACTTCATTTATGAAAGCCTCAAAGGGGTGACGAGGCGATCCTGAGGCTCTGGACTGGGGCTTACAATTGAAATCCGACGAGTAACACGGCTTGACAAAATTCTCTAAGCTGCTGTTTTTTCAATGAAACTTTAGGGGTGTTCGACAGTCTCAGATTAATTGCGACAGGCGATTTTCAAATATGGAAAGGCCTATTTGGGGGGGCGAAAAAACCGCTAGCCTGTTGGCGCCGGCGCCGAATTGATCCAGTTACCGAGATGCCACTGACTCAGTCTGATTCCTCGCGAACCATTTCCTGTGCTGGATTTCTGCCGATTGGAGATGGGTCAGTCTTGCGTCGGCACGTAGGTCAATTCGGTGTTGGCGCCAACACTGTTCGAGCGCCTGCTCTTCAAGGGCTGCCGCCATGGCGTGGCGAAGCGCTGCTTAAAGCGGCGTATCAGGCCATGTATGGCGTTAAACAACTGGGACGCAAAGGAGTTGCGATGTCTGAGTCCCCAGAAGCTTGAGCTGCTTACTCTTGCTACGTTGTTCTTGAACATCGCAGTCGCTTAGTCAAGGCAATCATGAAGCTAAGGAAACCAGCGCATGTGAATATCCTTGAGGACGCCGTTGGTCTTGATGCGTCGATAGCCCTCGTCATACATTTCCAGCGCTCGCAATCCGTCTGGATGAGCCAGGCTAAAGCCTAACGTCGAGTTTTCCACTCCGCAATTGAAGGCGAAGCGCACCACATCTTCTGTGCCGGACTGTATGGCTTTCTGGTTCCTGGCCTCAAGGTCGTTACTCATGACCAATGCCGCCTGAAAACGCCGAGCGGCGAGTTTTTGCAGGCTTGTTAAATCCGAGAGTGAATTTTCGAGCACCACGCCAGAGGTCTGGAGTGCCGTCACCTGGGCTGAGTATTCGTAATCTCTGGTAATGCCAACGACAGTGTCGGGCGGCAAAACACATTTTCCATCTGGAGGCTTCGGCAGGGGAGCATTGATATGTTCGAAGATGTCATTACGTACTTTGAAGATCGGCTGTTCAGCCAGCTTGATCTTGCCCTCGAATTCGGGTTGCCAGCTCATGTTGAAGCAGGCGGCAACCTGGCCACTGAGCACCATGTACTTACAGCGTGAATACGGCACTACTCTTAGTCGAACCTCGATCCCCATCTCTTTGAAGGCAGCTACAACCACGTCATTGGCGTAACCTGTGCCATCGCTCTTTGACCATGGTATAGCAGCATCTTCGACCATGATTGTCAGCGTCTCGCGCGCCGATTGTGCGATGCAGGCGCTCGCTGTCAGCAGCTGTAGTGTGCAGGTCAGAAGGGGCAGAGCAATATTTGGCCACATTCTGTGACCAGTCTTTTTTTTATACATGGCAGGCTTTATTGAATCGATGAGTCCACCGAAGGTGGATGGGCCAAAGCTTTTCGTCATAATGAAAAACAGGCGCGAGATTTATTCTACGATATGTCGATTACATAACCCATGCCGCGTGAGGTGTGAATCAATTTGGATTCAAAACGGTCATCAATTTTCGCTCGCAGTCTACGCATGGCAACCTCGATGACATTGGTACCACTCTCAAGCTGGATATTCCAAACCTGTGATGCAATGAGTGATTTCGGAAGAACTTCACCGCGGTGCTGGAGCATAAATTTCAATAACGAAAACTCTTTCGCCGTTAGGTCAATCCGTTTCCCTCCGCGAAACGCCTGATGTTTGAGTAGATCAAGCTCAAGATCGCCAATTGTTAAATGGGTCTGACTGGAAGGAGGGGTTGCTCTACGCAGCAAGACTCGGACTCTAGCAAGTAGCTCGGAGAACGCAAAAGGCTTGACCATGTAGTCATCAGCACCCAGATCCAACCCTTTAACTCGGTCTTCTACGCCATCCCGAGCTGAGAGGAACAACACTGGCACGCTTGCGCCTGCGGCACGGATCTTTCTCAGGACGTCCCAACCATTGAGACCAGGCAACATCACATCCAAGATGAGCAAGTCATAGGATCTTTCCAGAATGAGTTGAAGAGCGTCGTTACCATTTATGACGCGGTCAACACTAAAACCGGCCTCGGTGAGGCCTTTCTGCAGGTAAATTCCAGTTTTCAGTTCATCTTCAGCTACCAAGAGTTTCATATTGGCAGGTTCCACGATTTGTATTGCAGCAGTTTGCGGCCAAAACCGATGCCTCAATACAAGCTGATGTAGTTTCTACAGCCGACTCAGCGCGGACGCACAGGCTCAACATAGAATATTGGGAAGCACTGCCTGCATTCACTTCACGGGTTACTCAGCTGACATCTCTATCTCTGGGCTGAGTGTGCCGAGCCAGGCAACCAGACCCATAATGACCACTGCGACCGAGAGCTCTAGAATCATGCTCCGCCGTAAAGCGTTGATGGCGACGGTGTGAGTATCTGCCTGAATGGATCGCTCAAGCAGCGGGCTCAGGTGAAAGCGGTTCACCGCCGCAAATACCAGCATCCCCGCAAACAAGAATACCTTCAAAGACAGCAGGGCCCCGTACCTGCTGGATGTCAGCGTCTCGAATGCTGGCCCGACAACCATCAGATAGTTGACGATCCCGGTGATAGCCAGGGTTGCGACGATAAGCGTCCCCGCTGATTCGAAACCAGTCAGCGTTCGAGCCAGCAACCGCATCTGCAGATCGCCTGTGAGGTTGGTTGAGCGCAATAACAGCGCGAATGCGGCGAGAGCGCCCAACCAGCTGCCTGCACCCAGAAGATGGACAATATCGCTGGTGAAGTGCAGGTAGCGTCGACTGCCTTCATCCATAGCGCCATGCCCTGTCCAGGCCAGCGTCGCCAGGGCGATGGCCCCGCACAATGTGACCAGCCAGAGGCTCAATGCCGGGGCTCGTCGATTGAGAGTCGCGGCGATGACCGCCACCGTCAACGAGGCTATTCGGGCCATCCAGGTCAACCCGACGTCAGTGTCCATCAGCATCATCTGCAGGATGTGGTGATGCAATTCCATGACGCTGGACATACCGCTCATCGTCTTGGCCATGTGGAGCATGGCCGCCATCGATAGCAGTATGCCGATAAGGGCAGTTCCCCCCAGTAACGACCCAAAATTCAACACGGCACCGTCTGCGCGTTCCTTTCCTTTGAGACTGTACAGGCCAAACAGTGCCAGCCCGAAGAGCAGCATCAGGTCGATATAGAGCGCGAAGCGAAGGCTAATGTAGATTGAGTCGTCCATGGATCACTTGACTTTAAAGGTCACGGTGCCTGTGATCGGGTGGGTATCGGAAGAAACCGCCCTCCACTCAACCTGATATGTGCCAGGTGTGAGCGGTGCTGCCGGGGTGATAACCATCATTTTCGGATCGGCGCTACCCGCGACACTCGCTTTGACACCCATAGGGGAGTGGGCGGACATGCCCGGCATTTCGGTCATGATCAGTTTCGCGCCGGAAAACTGGGTGGTGAGCTTTTCTGAGAAATTCAGTTCGATTTTTGCCGGTGCAGCCACGGTGGTGCCATTGACCGGGGTAGAGGACAGTAGTTTTGGATGCGCCTGGGCAGCAGCGCTCAACAACAAACCGATACTGAGTGCAGCGACAACACCGAGGGCTTTAAAAGATGACATGCAAGGCTCCTGACGGCTTGGGCCGTGGGTGGGGTGTTTTTGATTGACTGGATGTGGGGTGTATCTATCGATCAGGTTTAGAACCACATTCGCACACCGACGACAAAGCGCGTATCGCTCTTGTCTTCGCCTTCTTCAAGGCGGTAGTCCGCTGTTTTGCCGTAGGCGCGGTTCCAGGTCACGCCGATGTAAGGTGCGAACTCGCGGCGTACTTCATAGCGCAGTCTCAGGCCAACCTCGGTGTCCGACAGCCCGGAGCCTGTGACCCGTTGTGGATCGTTTTTGCCATAGAGGTTGATTTCAGCAGTGGGCTGCAGAATCAAACGGTTGGTCAGCAAAATATCGTAGTCGCCCTTGAGCCGCATCGCGGTCTGGCCAGCCTCGCCCAGGTAAGCGGTAGCTTGAGTTTCGAAGTCGTAAAGCGCCATGCCTTGCAGCCCCAGTGCCGCCCATGTCTGGGGTGCACCTGGTTTGAAGTCTTGTCGCACACCGCTGACCACGTCCCACCAGGGACTCACGGCGTGTCCCCAGAGTGCCTGAAGCTCAGCGCTTTCTGTCACGCCATTGGTTCGTTCGCCTTCGGTTCGCAGCCAGAGACGATCCGTGTCACCGCCAATCCAGCCGTTGGCTTCCCAACGTAATGCACTGCCCTTGTCAGCGTCTTGCCATTCGAGTTGATCGATCAGGAAAAATGAGTTGATCGAGCTGTCGTGCATCTGGTGGCCGGCATGGCTTTCAAACACCGCCGCGCGATCTGCATCGGTGAGTGCCGGAATGGGTGTACGGCTTTGCTGGGGCGCTGCGGGTTTCATACCCTGCATCTGGCTGTCATCCATGCCCTGCATCTGAGAGTGATCCATACCCTGCATTTGGGAATGATCCATCTCCTGCATCTGCTTGCCGTCCATACCTTGCATCAGCTCGGTCTGCCCATATGCAAAGGGCATGACACCCATCCCCAGGATGGCAAGGCCGGCGAGTAGCGGTTTAGCGGTTCTTTCGAAGTTCATGTCTGGCTCCTACTCTTGCACACGGACTTCGCGAAACATGCCCATTTCCATGTGGTACATCAGGTGGCAGTGGTACGCCCATCGCCCCAGGGCATCGGCGGTCACGCGGTAGCTGCGTTTGGTGCCAGGCGGCATGTCGATGGTGTGCTTGCGAACCATGAAGTCACCGTTTTCATCCTCCAGATCACTCCACATGCCATGCAGATGAATGGGATGCATCATCATGGTGTCGTTGACTAGAACTACTCGGATGCGCTCTCCATATTTGAGATGAAGTGGCTCGGCATCCGCAAATTTGACGCCGTCAAAAGACCACGAGAATTTTTCCATGTGTCCGGTCAGGTGCAGGGTGATGGTGCGGCTTGGTTCGCGGCCATCGGGATCTTCGAAGGTGCTCTTCAGGTCTGAGTAGGTCAGTACCCGGCGACCGTTGTTTCTCAATCCCATGCCAGGATCGTTGAGTTTCGGTGTGGGGCTCATCGCCTGCATGTCGACCAGCGGGTTATTCGCTTCCGAGGCCGGGTGAGGCTCCATCGAGTCCATGCTGCTCATGCCCGACATCGAGTGACCTGACGTGTCTGCCGAGCCGGGCGTCTGACTGTGATCCATGCTCTGCATCGATCCACCGTCCATGCCCGTCATACCCTGCATGCCTTTGTCGTCGCCGGCCGACATTTGGCTGTGATCCATACCCTCCATGCCTTGCATCGAGTCCTGGGTCATACCCTTCATATCGCCATGATCCATGCCGGCCATATCACCCATGCCCATGTCGCTCATCGTGATCAACGGACGTGGATCCAGGGGAGGCACAGGAGCTGAGAGCCCTTCATGTACAGCCAGAGTACCTCTTGCGAAACCGGTACGATCCATCGACTGGGCGAACAAGGTGTATGCGTTTTCGGTGGGTTCGACGATCACATCAAAGGTTTCGGCCACGGCGATGCGGAACTCATCAACGCTCACCGGTTTCACGTACTGCCCGTCTGCGGCGACGACAGTCATTTTCAGCCCAGGAATACGCACGTCAAAGTAGCTCATCGCCGAGCCGTTGATGAACCTCAGGCGTAGCCGTTCTCCGGGCCTAAAAATACCTGTCCAGTTGCTATCGGGAGCCTGCCCGTTAAGCAAGTAGGTGTAGGTGGCGCCGCTAACGTCAGCAAGATCGGTGGGGTTCATTTTCATTTCAGCCCACATTTTCCGATCCGCGACGGTGGCAGACCAACCGTTCTTACCGACGTCATCAATGAAGTCGCCGACGGTGCGCTTGTGCAGGTTGTAGTAACTGGATTGTTTCTTGAGTTTCTTCATGACCCGCTCGGGGTCTTCATCCGTCCAGTCGGACAGCATCACCACATAGTCACGGTCATAGCTGAAGGGTTCGGGATCCTTTGCATCGATGACCAACGGGCCGTAGACGCCGACCTGCTCCTGGAACCCGGAATGACTGTGATACCAGTAGGTGCCGTTCTGTTTGACCTTGAACGAATAAACGTACAGGCCGCCCGGTTCGATGCCGTGAAAACTCAGACCCGGTACACCGTCCATGTTCACCGGCAGAATGATGCCGTGCCAATGGATCGAGGTGTCTTCCTTGAGCCGGTTCCTGACCCGCAACGTCACCGTATCGCCTTCACGCCAGCGCAATATCGGGCCGGGGAGGCTACCGTTGATGGTCATGGCGGTGCGGGGCGTGCCAGTGAAGTTCACCCCCATCTCCCCGATAGTCAGATCGAAATGAGTGCCAGCGAGCACATTCGGCTGCCCCTGACTGGTAATTGCCCACACCGGGCTGCGCCACAGCCCAAAGCCTGCGAGTACCCCGCCTGCCGCCAAGGCTTTCACGAAAGTGCGTCTTGATGTTCTGGAATGCATCGGGGGGTATCCAGTAAGTCTGAGTCCAGGCAGATACGGAACCGCTGCCATAGTACGGCCATGGCTCGCTACAGAGAGTCGGTTCCAGGCGCCATTTTTCGAGCACGATGTCACATCATCAGGCGGCGCGTGATTACATTTCCGTCAGGTTGGCAACGGCAATTTGGCTGGGCTGCGATTGAGCGGCACCGATAGATTTGTCTTGTTTTGATAGGCCGTGTCTGGACAGCCCTAACGTAGTCGTCAATTGCCGTTTAAAAATAGCGCTTACCGACAGCAGCAACCGCCGCCGTTCCCACCACAACCTGAGGTTTTCTTACTCGCTACGCTTTCCATTGTCGCCAGCTGTGCTGGATAGCCAGCGTCCTGCAGGGCTGTAAGCAGCGCATGGCTGTCCGAATCGCCGCTGACCTTCACCCGTCCGGCTTGGAGATCCACTGCTATGTCGCTGACGCCTTCAAGTGGGCGCAACGCTTCGGTGACGTGCTTGATACATGAGCCACAGCTCATGCCTTGGACTTGCAGTTCAAGGGTTTTCATCGGTGATTCCTCATAACAAAATGCATCATGCAAAGACTGAGGCATTCGGCTTTTCTGTGACGTTGGCTGATCTTCAACCTTGCTGCCATGGCAAGGTCAAGCGGTCTTTATCACTCAATTAATGGACGCCTGACGCAGGCGTAACGCGTTGAATACCACCGACGCCGAGCTCACGCTCATGGCCAGTGCGGCAATTAACGGTGACAGAAGGTGACCGGTAAGCGGGTAGAGCAAGCCGGCTGCCAGCGGGATGCCCATGGCGTTGTAAAGGAAGGCGAAGGTCAGGTTCTGGTGCATATTTCTCACCGTTGCTACTGACAGGCTGCGAGCACGCAGGATACCGAGCAGATCGCCTTTGACCAGGGTGATCTGAGCGCTGTTCATCGCCACGTCAGTGCCAGTACCCATGGCGATACCGACATCAGCGCGAGCCAGCGAGGGGGCATCATTAATGCCGTCGCCGGCCATCGCCACGCGGTGTCCGGCTTGCTGCAGAGATGCAACCAGACGTTCTTTATCTTGCGGTTTGACCTCGCCATGCACCTCCTCAATGCCCAATTGGCGAGCTACCGAGCGCGCAGTGGTAAGGCCGTCGCCAGTGGCCATGATGACCTTGACGCCATCCGCCTGCAGACGCTCGACGGCCAGCTTCGAGGTGGGTTTGATGGGATCGGCTACAGCCAGCAAACCCGCCAGGGCGCCATTGACTGCCAGGTACATGATGCTCGTACCGTCGCCGCGTAGCTTCTCGGCCTGCGCTTGCAAGCGCTCAGTGGCGACGCCGGCTTCCTGCATCAGCGCCGTATTACCCAATTGCAGGCGGCGACCTTCAACCTGACCGCTTACACCAATACCGGAAGCCGACTCGAAGGTTTCAGGTGGGCTCAGTGCCAGACCTGCGGCGCGTGCCTGATCGACGATGGCGCGGGCCAACGGGTGCTCGCTGCCCTGATCAAGACTCGCAGCCAGGCGCAGCACCTCATCCTGTGTGAATCCGGGTACGGCCCCGACGCTATGGAACGCTGGACGACCTTCAGTGAGGGTGCCGGTTTTGTCGACTATCAAGGTGTCTATTTTGCGCAGGTTTTCGATGGCGGCGGCATCGCGAAACAATACGCCGCTGCCAGCAGCCTTGCCGGTGGCGACCATGACTGACATCGGTGTCGCCAGGCCAAGGGCACAGGGACAGGCGATGATCATGACCGCGACAGCGTTGATCAGTCCGAACACCCAGCTCGGCTCGGGCCCCCACAGTCCCCAGCCGAGTAGAGTCAGCGCGGCGATAGTAATCACCACGATCACGAAGTAACCGGCGATTACATCAGCCAGGCGTTGCATCGGCGCCTTTGAGCGCTGGGCCTGAACAACCATCTGCACGATTTGTGCGAGCAGGGTGGCCGACCCTATCTTCTGCGCCTGCATCACCAGGCTGCCGTGGATGTTGAGAGTGGCGCCGATCAGCGCGTCGCCGGCCCTCTTCATGATCGGTATCGGTTCGCCAGTGAGCATCGATTCATCCACAGCGCTTTCGCCTTGCATCACCTGACCGTCGACAGGCACTTTTTCGCCTGGTCGCACACGTAACGTGTCGCCGCTGTGTACGTGCGTCAGGGGGATGTCTTCTTCCGTGCCGTTGGCATTGATCCGTCGGGCAGTTTTCGGGGCCAGTCCAAGCAGCGACTTGATGGCGGCCGAGGTTTGCGAGCGTGCCTTGAGTTCAAGCATCTGGCCGAGGAGGGTGAGTGAGATGATCACAGCCGCCGCTTCGAAGTAGACGCCGATACGGCCGTCCATCAGGAAGTTGCTGGGGAATACATCGGGGGCCAGGGTCGCCACAACGCTGTAAAGAAAGGCCGCCGCCGTGCCAAGGCCGATCAGCGTCCACATGTTCGGACTTCGCTGAATCACCGAGCGCACGCCGCGTACATAAAATGGCCAACCAGCCCAAAGCACCACCGGTGCGGCCAGTCCCAGCTCGATCCAGTTTTGCGTGGGGCCGTGAAACAGCACTAAGGCATGGCCGCCCATGGCCAGAACGGTGACGATTATTGTCAGTGGCAATGTCCACCAGAAGCGCTGGGTGAAGTTCTTGAGTTCAGGGTTCTCTTTTTCCTCCAATTCCGGGATCGCCGGCTCTAAGGTCATGCCGCACTTGGGGCAGACGCCGGGGCCAATCTGGCGAATCTCCGGATGCATGGGGCAGGTGTATTCAGTGTCAACGGTCAAAGGTTCTGCTGGTGCCTGATGGATGTGTTCAATTTCAGTCGGAGATATTTGATATCGCTCAGGCTCTGCCCTGAAGGTCGTTTGGCATTTCTGGCTGCAGAACCGGTAGGTTTGCCCCTTATATTGCGTACTGAACTGGCTTTCGCTACTGACGGCCATGCCACAGACCGGATCATGGGAACCGGTGGGTTCAAGCTTTTGTATTGGGTCGTCTTGACGAAGCTCAGGGGCGTGCATGGGCTAACTCCTGTTCGCATCCTTGGTTGAGTCTGAGCTTTCGCCGTGATGACTGTGTCCACCGTGGTGGTGCCCGAAAAAATGCATCAGCGGGCACAGCAGCAAAATCATATAAGGCAGTAAGCCCAGCATATGGCCGTAGTGTTCTCTGGCCAGATAAAACAGCGCGATCACCAACAGCATGTCCAGCGCTATGCCGGGTTTGCTCCTCCAAAATGCTGGAGAGGTTTTAGCTGAATGTGCTGAATTCATCATGGTTTTGTACTCCTGAGGGAGTTCTATCGAGTAGTACGGCGGTGTCGCTCTAGCCATGCTGGCCATGGTGACACCGCCGTTGCATTGCAAGCGCCGCAATCCTGGGTGGATAGCGGTCGTTACTTCTTCATTGGCATGTCCATCATCGACGACTGCTGATCCATCATCTTCATCATCATCTCCATCATTCCTTTACCCATGCCCATGCCCATACCCATACCGTCCTTGGAGCCAGACATCCCCATGCCTGAGCCCATCTCCATGCCCGTACAACCAGCAGCCCCTTGCTGCTTACTCATCATGGTCAAGCTGTCCTTCATCGTTTTCATGCCCTCTTGCATAGCTGCTTGCCGCTCGGCAGGGGTTTTCGCAGCTGCAGCTTTGTCATGAGCTGCCTGCATTTTCTGCATTTGCTCGCTCATCGCTTTGCTCATCGCTGACTCGGACGGTGCGCTGGCAGCCGTTGCACTGGCAGGTGCGTCGCCAGGTGCGTCGGCAGGATGATGCTCATCTTCCGCATAAGCCATGAATATGCTGCTGGCTAAAATAGCGGCAAGAACCAATTTCAATTGTGTTTGCATGGTGAACTCCGGGTTTTAGAGACAAGTAGGAATTACTAGGCCGCGCCTAATTGGCGCAATGAAGCAGGACGGCCACGGTGTGACCGCCCTGAAAGTTGGATTAATCGTTGAAACGGACGAATATCAGGCGGGCTGGAGGCCCCGATGGCGCGGGGCGCTTCAGTGCGAGTGCAGCGAAGGTTAATGTTTGAGCGGGGATAAGCAGCAGCATCGCAGGTAACAGCAAGGCAAGCGCCAAACTGGCGAGATCCAGTGTCGGGATCTGCGATGCGGGACTGATCGCCTTTGCTGCATCGGCACAATGCTTAAGGCAGCCGCTGGCATGCAGCGCATGTTCATCCATCTGTTGCAGCGTGGAAGGCGTCTCGTGCGTTGCACTCAGGCTGTGCTGCGGCTGCACCAGGCAGCCGTGAAACACCGTCACGATCACAGCCAACACCCACACCCCGAGGGTGAGTCGCAAAAGATTGCGGTAGTGATGACGGAACCAGTACATGACGTGCTCCACGGGCCTGTTAGTCCCTAATTGTTCCAGTGTAGACATCCAGGCCGTCGCAGAGTTGACTTCAATCAAGTAAGTGGGTTTTCGGTACGCTTGGACAGTAAGGCTGTTTCGCGGCAAGCAGGTGTTGCTGTGGTCATGATTCCGTGAGTGCAATCTCTCGGAGTCGGTTTATTTCGGCGGAACTAAACTTAGTTTTCTTGGACACAGGTCATCCTCGTCGGCTGTTCATCGACACGCTGTAGGTAAATTGGAGCTAGGGTTTGACGGTGATGCCAGCGGCGGTCAGAGCGCTGCGTAAGGATTAAGGCGCAGCGAAAGCGAGTTGCGCAACTCGAAACTGCCAATGCATAACAATCGGTAAGTGCCATGAGAAAAAGACCAGAGCATCACCTTCAACTTCGAGTACGCGAGCTTGGGCAGTTGTTTAACTCGATGGATCCGACACCTTTTCTTAACAAGGATCTCGATCGCGAAGCTGAAGCGTTCATTGAGACTTGGGCGGCGGAATTTTCGTCGGACAGCCGGCTTCGTATCACAATCCACCTTGAGCACCTACCAGCAGAGGGCGATCCAAGTGCGATCATGATCGAGGCAATCCACAATTACTTTGATCATAAGGCAGGCCTCACGCGCAGTGAGCTAAAACACCTCCTTCGAGATGGCCGCATTAGCCTAGTGATCGGCATCGCCTTTGTTACCCTTTGCCTGATTGTCGTGGATGTCATCGGCCAACTTGGCACTGGCGCTGTAGTCGGCATGGCACGCGAAAGCCTAGTGATCGTTGGCTGGGTGGCGATGTGGCAACCGCTGCAGATTTTTCTATATGACTGGTGGCCGCTTTTAAGATTGATTCGCGTCTACAAAGCCATCAGCCATGCGCATGTTCGAGTGGTGCAAGGTAAATGATTTCTGCCGTAAGCCGAAAGACGCCGGTATCGGCGATGTACCTGCTAGTCCATATTCGCTGCTATCAATCGGACATCGATTTCTGTGTCTTACCGTGACGAGCTAGCAGGACATCGCCATCCCAATCCCCATTTGCTGTTCCTGGGGGACGAGGAAGAAGTCGTCCATTGTCAAAAGCGACAGCTAGTGTGCTTCGTGGTGCATTTACACCAGGCTGTGTCGACGTCAACGTGATGAGGGACACGGGGTGATAGATATCAGACGCTCGCGGGGTTGGTCATGAGCTTGCTGAATCGTCTCCCGATCATTGGAGATAAGCTAAATTGGGAGGGCTGGAGCATGTCCGTGGTGGAGGTCGAAGAGCGTCGTGTGACGAGGGTGTTGTTGCGTAAAGAGTGAATATAGAAAACAAGGCCGCATTTGCGGCCTTGTTTGTTTTCAGGGCATTACTCGTGCGAGTGCCCGTGGCCAGCGCTCTCGGATGTTTCTTGCTCGCCGCCGCTGCATGCAGTCATTAGACCCAGGAAGCAGATCAGGAGCACCGAACGGAACAGAGTTGCTGAGGTTTTCATGGGGATGCCTTTCCAAAAAACTGATGAAGTTAAATGATCTGTGGTCAGGGCGTTCTCTGCTTTTTCGGCAGGAGAATAGCCATCCTCGAATTACTGCTTAACGCTCAAGTAATCGCCGGTCGTTTTCAGGGAGATGGTCACGTCGTTGTTGCTGCGATTGCGCCAAAACCAACCATGGGTGCCATCAAAAATGGCAGTAAATTCGCCCTTATCACTTTTGACCTGCTTGCCCTTGTTGTAGCTGTGGAAGTAACCCTTTTCACCGTTGTAGGGCTCGCCATGGGTGTCGTAGTTCACAGGCCCACCAACGGCTGTCCATTCATAGCTGACAGTCTTGTTCTTCAGGACTTCCAGTTTGATTTCTGTCCCTTCACCAGGCTTGAGTGTGACGCTCATTTGATTGGTCTTCAGAGCTTGGGTAGGTGTCGCCACTGGCTGAGCAACAGGTTTCGCAATAGGTTGGACTTGTGCAACCTGCGGAGCTGGAGCTGGAGCTGGAGCTGGAGCTGGAGCTGCTGCTTGCGGCGGCGTGGCATCCGCCAACGCCTCTTGGGCAAGGATGATCTTCAGCTCGCCCATCTGGGTCAGTCCCAGTGCTCGGCCCACACCCGTAGGATCAATGGCGTATTCCGAAGGCATGACAACGGTCACCAGCAGGCCGACCGCAGTCAGCAGTGCAATGACAGTCGAACGCACCAGTTTGCGAGTGCTAGGCAGTTCATTAACAGTTGGAAGCGGAGTATTGAACATGGTCAGAATTCCTTACGCGGAGACAAACAGGCCGGTGATCTGGTAACCCATCAGGAGGAAACCGGCACTCATCATGGCGACGTTGGCGGTATAGGCGTGGCGCCAGAAACTGCCGGTACGACGCCAATAACCCATCAGAATGAGAATCGCGCTGAGGGCCAGCAATTGGCCGATCTCAACGCCAACGTTGAAAGCGATCAGGTTCGGAATCAGGCCATCAGGGGAGATCTCGTACTCCTGGATCTTCGTCGCCAGACCAAAACCGTGGAGCAGGCCGAAGATCAACGTGGCCACTTTGGTGTTGGGTTGGAAACCGAACCAGCGCTGGAACGCGCCGAGGTTATCAAGCGCCTTGTACACCACCGAGAAACCGATGATGGCGTCGATGATGTACGAGCTGATGCTGACCTCGGTCAGTACGCCGAGCAGCAGCGTGACCGAGTGGCCTACAGCGAATAGCGTGACGTAAAGCCCCACGTCTTTCAGGCGGTAGAGGAAGAAGATCACCCCGAACAGAAACAGCAGGTGGTCGTAACCCGTCATCATGTGCTTGGCGCCCATGTAGATGAAGGGCAGCAGCATGACGCCGGAACTTTCCTGGATGAAACCCTTGTCACCTTCCGCGACGGCGTGAGCCATCGCCTCGGGTATCCCGAGGAAAAGTGCGGCGACAAATAAAAACAACAGCAGTAGCGGGCGGTGCGATGGCGCAGTAAATGCGCCAACGCCGCTCATCGAGTGCGAATGCATAGATCAATCCTACGTTGCAGGGATCAAAGGCCGCAGTGCGGCCATGGTCAGGATGCGAACGAAGGACGGGGTGGCCGCTCGATCAAGAAAATCGGCGGACGGGGGACGGAATAGCGTGGCGCATCAACCCGTATAGAGAGCTTCGGTTGCGCAGCCAAACTCAACGCAGAGGTGAGTTGTGGTGTTTCGTGCTGATGGTCAGGGGTCAACGGGGAGTGATAGTGATCCGAGCAGCTCGCACACGACATCTCGGCTTGCTGCTCATGGGAGTGATGTGCGTCTTGCGCAATCTCCCAGGCTGGCTGTTTCGATGTCACTGACAACGTAAAGGCATGCCCGGCCCAGGCCACAAACATGGCGAGAGCAAGTGCGATTACCACCGTCATTGTCAGGGTTCTGCTGAACATAGCGTTCGGATTTCAACTCGTTTTGTAGGGCTTTGATGCGTTTGACCATATCCCCCTAGGGGGGATAGGATGTCAGCGTAATTCATTGAGGCCCGAGGCTCAAGTCATGAGTGAGCACGAACACGAACACAGCCATCCCCACACCCACCAAAGTCATGAGGCGATCATCAAGCGCCTCAAACGGGCGGACGGCCATTTACGCGGCATCATCGCCATGATCGAAGAGGGGCGTCAGTGCGTGGACATCGCTCAGCAGCTGCATGCTGTTGAAAAAGCGGTTTGCCAAGCCAAGCGCACGCTCATTCAGGATCACATCGATCACTGCCTGGAGGACACCGTCTCGGCGTTGAACAACGGCGAGCGCGCACCGCTAGAAGCCTTTAAACAAATCACCAAGTACCTCTAGGTCTGACATGCCCAACTTCGCTGAACTCTTACAACAGGGCGGTTCACACGCCTGGCTGTATTTCCCGAGCGCTATTCTGCTCGGTGCCTTGCATGGCCTGGAACCAGGCCATTCAAAAACCATGATGGCGGCCTTCATCGTGGCCATCCGTGGCTCGGTCAAACAGGCTGTGTTTTTGGGATTGGCCGCGACGCTGTCGCACACTGCAGTGGTCTGGTTGGTCGCCATCGTTGGTATGTACCTGGGCAAAGGCCTGGATGCTCAAACCACTGAGCCTTACTTCCAGATTGCATCCTCCGCCCTGATCATTCTGATTGCGCTTTGGATGCTGTGGCGTACCTGGCGTGGTGAACAGATGTTCAAGTTCGAGCATGGTGATGATCACCACCACGGCGAGCATGACCATGGTCATCATAATGAGACTCATCGAATTGACACCGGTCATGGCCGAATCGAACTGTCGATCTTTGAAGAGGGTATGCCGCCCCACTGGCGCCTGAAGGCATTGACCGGGCATGCATGGCCCGCTTCAGACGTACGTCTGACGACTACCCGTCCAGACGGCAGCACTCAAACGTTTTCATTCGTCGAGCGCGAAGGCTTCCTGGAGTCGACTGTTGATATACCAGAGCCTCATGAGTTTAGCGCTCGCCTGAGCCTGGGGCATGCAGGTCATTCCCATGATTACGACCTGGATTACCAGGAGCATGATCACGGACATGTGCATTCCGAGCTGGAAGGGTTGGAGTTGTCGGTTGATGGCTATCAGGATGCTCATGAGCGTGCGCATGCCAATGATATCCGCAAACGCTTCACCAACCGTGAAGTCACCACGAGCCAAGTCGTCATGTTCGGTTTAACGGGTGGTTTGATCCCTTGCCCTGCCGCCATTACCGTTCTGCTGCTCTGCCTTCAGGTTAAAGAGGTAGCACTGGGAGGCATGCTTGTTCTGTGTTTCAGCATCGGTTTGGCGCTCACCCTGGTCGCGGTTGGTGTTGCTGCGGCCATTGGTGCCAAACAAGCCTCCAACCGTTGGCCTTGGTTGGGTACGGTTGCTCGTCGAGCACCATACCTGTCCAGCGTGTTGATCATCGGTGTCGGCCTCTACGTGGGCATCCATGGCTGGATCGGCCTGAACGCATAAGGCGACATCCGAGTTTTTGAACTCAACGCTTCCTTCGGCTTGTTCCTCGAAGTATTTGGCGTTGCCAAGCGGTTGATGTTGGTCGGGAGATTGTCCTCCCCCCAGCATAGGCAGCACTGCCGAGATGGAAGTAAGGATCGATATGCTTTTGAGTAAACGCGAACAAGTGCAAATTGAGCGTCGTCTGATTACTACCCTCACCAACGCCTGCGAGACGGCCAAATCGGAGATTGTGGGTTTTTCCTGGTTGACCCATGAGGTGGATTACGCGCTGTTCCCATCCAGTCTGATGGTTGTTTGGGTCTTCGACACCCTTTCCAGCAGGAATCAAGCGCTCGCCTGCGGACAAGACAAGCGGATGCTTGAGCTGACCACTAAGGCGTTACTCGCAGCTGGCATCCACATTAGCCAAGTGCTGGCTCATCTGCACTTCGATAGTGAAGAGCAATGTCGGCGAGCAAATGCTGGTAACTGGCAGCAGCGCCTGGCGCGCAAACGCTTTGCGCGGAGTTGAATCATGGCCAAGGATATCGAAAAATCCTGTATTTCCGTTTGCCAACTGAACAGCGAACTATGCCTGAGCTGAGGTCGCACTAGGGACGACATCAAAAAATGGAAGCGCATGAAGCGTCCCGAAAAGATGGCCACCGTGCAGCGTGCGGCTCAGCGTCTGAAAGCCTGCAAAAAAAGAAATCGTAAATCACTGTGGTTATCGGTACTGAGCAAGGCCGCTTGTGCTTGTCATCGGAAACCGAAGGCGAAGACTTGCTGTGGTGGTTTTTAGCCGCTGATAGTGATGACGTGCTGGGAGAGGACGTGAAGATGATTTCGATATTTATTGTTGTCCCTGCAATACCAGCAGAAACGGTGCCAATACGTAACAGGGGCGGGCTTAAGCTGAGACAATTTATGACGGTGCACCATGCGTACTCATCGCATGTGGTTCGGTCAGTAGTAGGTGCCATGTTGAGCCATTTTTCTTATAGTCGATGCTTCGGGCCAGCAGGGCCCGGCTACCGAATCTTCGAGTAGAGCCTCGCTGAAGCGGAGAGCTAGAGATGGCCTTTACCTTCACCCTTAATTACGAACTGGCGTCTGATGAGAGCAACATGGACGCGCTTGTGGAACGCTTGGCAGAAGAAGGCTGCGATGATGCATTGGTCGGAGTAGGGCAGCCTGGTCGTCTAGCACTTGAGTTTGTCCGTGAAGCACCCTCTGCACATGAAGCGATTGAGGGCGCCATAGAAGACGTGCGCCGAGCTGTACCTAACGCACGCTTGATCGAGGCAGCTCTCACTCCATGACTGACTGCGGGCGCCATACATTTCGCGGGTGGATGGATAAGCATGCCGGTTCGCGGGCTTGGCTTGAAGCGTCCTCTGGATATGATGAGGCCGTCTTCGATCTTATCGGTCGACTGGAGAGGGGGGGGGGCGTGTGAGATTCGATAGGCGGTATGTTGGGCTGCGAAGTTAAAGCTACTTTGCCTATCGCTCCTTCGGGCTTAAGCCCGGCTCGGCTCCAAGTTTTCATGCCCTGGACGAGTCACTCCAGAGTTGGCCCGTCAAGATTGACTCCAGAACATGACCTATATCAAAAGGCGCCACTATCGTCACGTTACTATCCGCGCGAGACCCATTCGAAGGCGCGCAACATGACCAATCCCTATCAACTGCTCGGTGGCGCAGCCGGCGTGCGCGCGCTGTGCGAGGCGTTCTACGCAATCATGGACACGCAACCAGAGGCTGCCGATATCCGTCGCATGCACGGCAGCGATCTCGGGGCCATCAAAGAAAAACTGTACGAATATCTGTCCGGCTGGATGGGCGGGCCGCCCTTGTATCAGCAGCGTCACGGAACGGTGTGCATGACCAAACCGCACCAGCCCTATGCCATCGGTTCGCGTGAGCGCGATCAATGGCTACTGTGTATGGATCTTGCCCTGGAGCGCATCGGCGCCAGCGCTGAAGTCAAGGCGATGCTGCAAGGCCCAATGGCGCGCATTGCCGATGCCGTGCGTAATCGCAACAGCAGCGTGATCGAGCTGGAGGTTGCCCATTGCGGAGGGTGATCCAGCGAGTATCCAGGCTGATGGTGAAGGTATGAGTTATCTGTTGTTGAAGTTCATTCATTTGACGGCGGCGGCTTTCTTCATTGGCGGCGTGTTCTTCGAGGTGATGATCCTCAATCCTGCAGCCCGCCAGCTGGATCAGACGCCACGCGAGCAGCTGTCGAAGGCTTTGGGCGTGCGGGCGCGTCGTGTCATGCACTGGGTCGTACTGGCGCTATTCGGCGCAGGCTTGGGATTGGCTTGGCAATATCGAACGGTGCTGCACAATCCTTTGGCCAGCAGCTTTGGCACCTTGCTGGCGCTGAAAATCGGCTTGGCCCTGAGTATTCTCGGACAATTCGGCTATGTGGTTTACCTGATACGAACGGGGCGCATGACGGCACTGCGATCACGGCGGATCCACCTTAGCGTTTTAGTGCACGTACTCGGCATCCTGTTTCTGGCCAAGGCGATGGTCTTGCTGTCCTGGTAATGTGTAGCGATGCTGACTACGACGCATCAGGAGATTGAGTGCGTATTTTGTAGGGGTAGTACAAGCAAACACCTCGGCGCTGACTATCCGCCGTGGCCTCCAGTGAAGGCTGCATGGATCAATGCCGTTTACGAAGTAATGGTGATCCTGGAGGCGATCACCCATGCCCAAGGTTCAATGCCGGCACGGCGCAGATCAGTCTTCGTACTTGTTGCCGCCGCATCCCCAGTTACCAAGATGCCACTGACCCAGTCTGATACCTAGCGAACCATTTCCTTTGCTGAATTTGTTTCGATTTGGAGGTGGGGCAGTCTTGCGTCAACACTTGGGTCAATTCGGCGTCGGCATCGACATCAACAAGCATCGGCGCAGCCGACGGGCTTTTGGATACTTAAACTTATTTAGAATGAGGGATATCGCGCTGGGAGACGCCTGTGGACTATTCGAGCCGTTGAGAGGGTATCGCAATTGGCGCGACTTCCTGACTTCTAAATTTTGGTGGGTGCTCCACCTGCGGGCTCAAACTTACGTCGTCGATCTCTTGGGGACTGGGCGCTATTCGGTCAGCGAGCACTAATGCCATGACCAGAACGATAAAGCCAAGTATCACGGGGAACGAGCCCCGCCAAAATATGATTCGTTGGCGGCGTTGGCGTGTGTTCATTTTGTCACCACCGTTCAGTTGAATAGCTGGCGCATAGCGAGGTTACCTCGCTGACTGACAACCATATCTGCAATGTAGCTGCCGCTCTGTTCGATAGCCAACCCATGAAAAGCTGCCGGTTGACTGACTCTGCAAATGTCAGGGGCCGCTTTCAGCGCCATACTATGGCATTCCCGCCACTCTGTTTCAGGAGGATCGGCTATTGACGCGGCTCATTCATGGGGTTTGTTTTCGCAGCGACGTTATTCCATTGTTGCGCAGTGGCGCGCCTCGGTGACTTCCTGGATATGAGGATGGGTGATTGATTGATGCCACCTCACGTTTGTGACGCCAAATCTCTCTGCAAACTCAACGATGGCTGAGTAGCTACCCTCCCACCTTGATGGTCTTTCTTGTATAACTGCGGGCGAATTAAACAGCGCGTAACACACGGCATCGTGCGGAGTGAGATGATTGGCAGGAAGCTCAAACACCCTATTTTGACCCTGGAAGGCGTAGCAGATCGTAAAGCCCATAGCGCATCCCCACAAAAAGACTACTGGTGATTGGTTCTGAGCATAGCCAGCCAAACAACAACTCAATAGGGAGAAAGCCACCGCTTATCGGGATGGACTCAATCCCAGCTCTTTGAGCTTTGCTGAGGGGGGTTACCGTGCGGTGCTCCGTCGTTCATAACCATGATTCCGCAATACGGCGGTCTAGCTCTTCCCAATCAGCCATGCCCAGTACCCTGGTGGTATTGAGACCGCGCAGGTAGCCCCTGAGCTGATTTGCCGATGCGCGCAGGTCGTCAGAGCGAGCATTGTCATCGTGTAGAGCTTCTTCGTAGAGAAATAGGTACTCGGCCACTCGATCTCGGAACTCCGGTACCACTGCTTCGCGGATAAGGTCAAAGGTTCGCAGCTTCTGATTGGTGTTCACGGTGTCACCCTGGCTGATGTTGTTTTGGTTAGATGATCAAATTTCAATGTACCTCATGCGCCGTCGCCTAAAGCCGCATTTGCCTGATTACTCGCCGAGGTTCCACGCCTTGGGCAAGCTTTCGCTTGGCCTCCTTGGTAAGCTGCTCAAGCGCCTGATCTTCAAAGGCTGCCGCCATGGCGCTGGCCTTTCTGATTATCAGCAGCGCCAGCTCGGACGGAAACACCACCTTGTCGGCAGGCAGGTATGCTCGATTCCTCATATGCCCTTGGCATGGCCAAGCTGTCCGTTGTCCCAGGCTTCAGTGAGTTCGTCTATTCGATCCGCGATCTGAGGCTTTTTTGATAGAACAAGGCATCGCGTGTTGCCGACAAATTCTTCAATCAGATACGCGGCGTCACCGACGTCCAGCTCCAGTTCCTGCAGAGCCTCATCGGGAATCCGGATTGCACCGTCACCATCCCACTCTTCGATGATGAATTTCATAGGTGGCTTTCTTACGTGTGGTGTCCGTTGCTTTGAACCGGCAAGCCGTTCCTCCCTGCAGGTTCTCAGTGGCACGTTTTACAGATCCGGATAATCATCAAGCTTAAGGCTAGGAGCGCCTCCGTCCTCCGGCTCGCGCTTAGGCGCACGTATCACTCCGGCTTCAGCGTCTGCACGCATCTGCTCGAGCTCTTTGTTAAAAGCCTTGTCTTGAACCGTGGGTTTGCTGGTGTAGGGTTTTCGGTCAGGTACAGGCTGGGCTGCATAGGTCGTTACTGCGTCTGGGTCGTGCTGTAGTTTCTCTTGGACTTGCGACTCCAGCATTGCACGGAGCGCTTCTTTGTCGGGACGGTTAAGCAATTTTTTACTCCTAGTTGGCAGTGTCAGGGATTGGCTCATTGGCTGAGTGATGTGGGAGGGGCGTCCAAGCCTTTGCATCAACCGTCTACGGTGAATGACCTTATCAAGTATGAAAATAGCAAAAACAGGACGCATGTCTCAGTTTAATGGTGGGTGCCGGCCTCGGTTTGCCGAGTAGGCCCGCGATAGACTGAAGGTTGTGCCGCCTGGCCGATTGCGTCGCAGTTCAACGACGTGTACAGCATGCTGAAGTGCTTTAGGGTAATGGACGGCTCATGGGACACCCTCCAGCCAGCCTCAAATCAGCTCCAGCTGGTGATTCAAAACCTGTTCGTGCAACTGAAATACTGACGAAACATTCCGGCCATATGATTCGCGTCACCGAACCTGGGAGGGTTGGAGATGAATCGGCCATCAAGAAGTATGCGCAAACTGCTCGACTCCATCGCCACCAACAATGAGGCAGCGGCGCTTGATGTTATGCGTGCTGCAGAGCAGCTCCAAGATGAGGTATTGCGCCAACGTTTGCTAAACCTGATTCATCGGCTCAACCAAGACGCCAATGATTTGCGAATGGCGCGCGACGATATCCAAGGTGGCGCCATAAAGCTTGCGTGATCGATCTCGCAGGAGTTCTGTGTTCGTTCCTTCGGGCCAACGAGGCCCGGCTGAAACCTTGCTTTGAAATGCAGGAGGCAAGGCCAGATTAGGTGGGGCGCATATCAACATAAATCGACGAATCCGGCTCGCTTCGCCTACGATCCACGTCTTCTGTTAATAGTTCTTCACCCCTGTAACCAGATGATCGCTCGCAAGCCAGAACCTACTGCATTCGGTTAAGGGCGTGCGTGTTTCAACGTTCTCCCCTGATGCTTCGCTGATCGAACACATTTACCCAAAATCGTAGTGAAATATCAAAACGACGCTGGTAATGTCCCGGCCACGTTCGCCAAGCCATTAAGGGATGGAGGCGAAAATAGAAGCCCTGGAGCCGCGAACCTCCGGGGCTTTGTTTTTTCTGCCGAGCGATTGAGTCAAACAGGTATGCACTGTTGTAAGGCTCTGTGCATAACAACGTGCACCAGACGGGAGCGACGCGATGAACTTTCGCCTCCATCAATCCATAGCTTATCGATTTGCTGACCTTGGCAATTCGCTTTCTTGGGATGTCTGCTCACGCCTCTGAAATTCGATTGAATCGCAGTCGTCGTGATAACAATCTACAGCTCGGGAGCCTGGACTTCCGCATACGAAGAAGTGTCTTTTCTGCCGGTTGGCACAAAGGCTGCAAGACCTATATCAGGTTTACCTACCATTTATTCCTCTGGAATTCTCCTCGGTCAACGATGATCGATGTGCCGAACAGGCCATGAGTAAGGTTGGTACTTCAGACAGGGATCTCTGGCTTTAACACTGCAAAAGAACAGGCAAAGGCGCCTGGAACCGAATGGTTTCAGGCGTTTTTTTTTGCGTTTTTTATCCGTAATTATCCTCGGAGCTACTCATGAAAACAGCCGCACAATTACTCAAACTGAAGGTCATGCAAAACCAACAGGTACATAGCATCGCGCCAGATCAGATGGTGTATGAAGCGCTGAAGATGATGGCTGAAAAGAACGTGGGTGCTCTACCCGTGATAGAGGATGGGCAGGTGATTGGCGTTATCAGTGAGCGCGACTATGCGCGCAAGGTCGTTCTAAAGGGGCGCTCTTCGGTCGGTACTCCAGTCCGGGCCATCATGAGCGCTCCCGTCGTGACGGCAGACAGTCAGCACAGTATCGAGCGTTGCATGATGGTCATGACCGACAGTCATCTGCGCCATTTACCGGTGGTGGAAGGTGATCAACTGATTGGCCTCCTGTCGATTGGTGATCTCGTGAAAGAAGCCATCGTCGAGCAAGCCGACCTTATCCGACAACTGGAACACTATATTCGCGGGCATTGAGCGACCGAGCGTGCTGCGGATGTAGGGCTCATGGGTACATGAAGTTCTCAGATGTGGTGCCCGTTGGGCAGGTATTAATCATGGAGCATTTGATATGGCCAAGTTAAACACGGCACGACGTATTGCTATTGGATTTGCAATTGCGCCGTTGGTATTAATCGGCCTGGCGCTCTACGCGCTGCACGATCTGGCAACGCTCAAGGAACAGGCAATGGTGATCGTCAAACAGGACTGGCCGAAAATTGACCCGATCCTGGTCATTGCCACAGGTGTCCGGGACAACGCCAGGAACACGAGGGATTTGCTGATCGACAAGGAGAATCAGCAAGCTCAACAGGCGATTGATTCCACTAAAAAACGCATCAGCCAAGCACTAGAAACGCTTGAGTCATTGTTAGATTCACCGGATGGCAAGGCCGCCTATGCAGCCCTGAAACAGAATCGCGGGGCTTACGTCTCTGCGTTCACCCAGGTGCAGGTGTTGATCAGGCAAGGCAATTTTGATGGCGCGATGACGCAGTTGAAACAGCACGTCGTCCCCGCCGAACAGCAGGTTTATAAAAGCCTGGATTCCTTGATGGCGCTGCAAGGGCAGGTCTTTGCCGATCGTGAAAGATCGGCACAGGCCCTGTACAACGATGCGCGTCTGAACATGCTGGGGTTGCTTGTGTTCTGCCTGGCCTCGGTCATCGCCGCTGCGGTCATCGTGACGCGTAGTGTCACCCGACCTTTGGGTGGCGAGCCCGTTGATGCTGCGCGAGTCTTGAGTCAAATCGCGCAGGGTGATCTGACGATTCAAGTGCCAGTGAATGCTAGTGCTGGCGATAGCGTGATGATGAACATGCACCAGATGCAGCAAAGCTTGAATGCGATGGTGAAACACATCGCGGCGTCGGTCGAACGGGTGGCCAGTTCGTCCGAGGAGCTGAGCGCGGTCAGTAGCCAGACCAGCAGCAGCTTGCAGATGCAGGGTCTGGAGATCGAGCAGGCTGCGGCAGCGGTCAATCAGATGACGGCGGCCGTCGACGAGGTCGCACGCAATGCAGTCAGCACAAGCGAGGCGTCCCGGGTGTCCGAGCAAACCGCGCAACGCGGCCGTGAGCAAGTTCAAGAGACAGTGTCCTCGATAGGCGCGCTGGCGGACGGCATGACCGATACCTCAGAGCGTATCCAACAATTGGCCAAGGGTGTGCAAGACATTAGCTCGGTGCTTGATGTGATTCGCAGCATCGCAGACCAAACCAATTTGTTGGCCCTCAACGCGGCTATTGAAGCAGCTCGTGCCGGATATGCTGGTCGTGGATTTGCGGTGGTCGCCGATGAGGTGCGAGCACTGGCCCATCGCACTCAGCTGTCGACTCAGGAGATCGAAAAGATGATAGGTAATATTCGGCTCGATACCACGCAGGCTGTTAACGCCATGCAAAGCAGCAGTCACCTGGTGCAGTCGACCCTGGAAGTCGCACAACGCTCGGGCGTTGCACTGGAGGAAATCGCCTGTTCAATCTCGCAGATCAATGAGCGCAACCTGTTGATCGCCAGTGCCACGGAGGAGCAGGCCTTGGTGGCGCGTGAGGTAGATCGCAACCTCGTGGGGATTCGTAATGTGTCCGCCCAGGTCTTGGTGGGTGGCCAGCAAACCCAGGCAGCAAGTTTGGATCTGGCGCAGATGGCAGGAGCACTGCATGAGACTGTGGCGCGATTTAGAGTCTGAGCTTCGCATCTTCTGGCCCTTTCCAGCAAAAAACTGGTGGGGCATCCATCAGGCGTTCCGAGAGCGCAGAGGGGTAGAGGTAGTCGTATTTTTTTGGATCAGGTAAGTCGAAACCAACCAATATCAGCACGTTGAATCGGTACTCGCTTGCCTTCCGTGCAATGTCACGGAATCAGCGCCACGAGCTAGAAAAGGGTGTCATCAACGTCAATGTCAGTTAGCAAGCTCAGCGGTGCCCGGAGACCATCCGAAAAAATATTTTCTCGACCCCCCTTGAATTCCAAAAATGGAATCGGAGTTCTTATATTTGAAAACAAAAGAAAGCAGAGATTTTGGAACGCTCACCCGATCTTAGCAGCGACAGATTTAATTCACTCGACTCGATGAGTTTCTGCTGCTTCTGCCTTAGCACTTTTTTTGGTACGAGAAAGTGAAGGCAGCAGCGAACAGCTACCTGGGCTCGTCGATAGGGAAGGGCAGATCGCTTGTTCGCGACGTGAGTCGCGGCTAGCTTTTTGAGCCACCAAAAATCTTTGGAGAACGCATGCAGGGTTTCCTGCATTCATTGAAACTAAGAAGACTTCGCGACCTGGCTTATCGACGATGGTAAATTTAGTCTTGTTCGAAGTGACGTTACGGCTGCATCGGAACAGCTGCCACTTGCAGCGAAACGAGTTCCAACGTAGGGCATTTTTTAGAGCTCTCACCCCCATATCCATTGGTTTGTAACGTACTTTTCTCACTGTAACGTTGGGTGTGTTACATCGCACAAAATTGCGTTACACCTAGCCTCCGTGCGCTTCAACTGCGTGATACAGAGCACGTCGATTTCCTAGCCCGGTCATGTCATGAGCGATCATTGCTAGGCTCCGGCGCTCGACTTGATCCGCACAGAAGAGCAGCTACACGCGCGACCAGGGTTGAATGGCTTGAAGCTGATGCATCTTTGCTTCAATGCTCATGTATGTATGTCCTAGCTTTGACCTGTCCAAGCAAATTGCTGACGCGGAGTGTTAGAAAATGGCGTTTACTTTCACCCTTAAATTTCAACTGGCATCTGACGATCGCGATATGGGTGCCCTTGTGGAGCGCTTGGCTGAAGCAGGCTGCGATGATGCGTTAGTCGGAGTCGGACAACCTGGTCGTCTGGCGTTGGAGTTTGTCCGTGAAGCACCCTCTGCTCACGACGCAATTGAGGGCGCCATAGAAGACGTACGTCGAGCCATACCTAACGCAAGCTTGATCGAGTCGGTTCTCGCTCCATAACTGTCTGCATGCACGAAAAGATCTCGTGGATGCGGGCGTCCCGCCTCCCATTACCTGGTGGTGCTTGGGGGCGAAGAGAGGAGAGGTGGTGTTCGAATGTATTGTTCGAATCGTCGCTCGCGGTGGCCACAAATAGAAAACCCCTGAAGCCATAAGGAGTCAGGGGTTTAGAAGTAGTGGTGCCCAGAGACGGAATCGAACCGCCGACACGGGGATTTTCAATCCCCTGCTCTACCGACTGAGCTATCTGGGCCGCGGCGGAATTAAACGTTTTTTACGACCGAGGCGTCAAGCGCGAAATCATAAAAAACTAATGAATATAAATACTTACGATTGTCCGCAGTATGGAAACCTCAAAAGCTGTGATCTGGAGGTGGTTATCTGACTCAGATCATGAGCACGTATGAATTCACCCGTGCAAGGACTGGGTTCGATGTGTTCCTTGGAGATACCAGGTAGGAGAGTTGGGGCAGAAGCAGTCCTTGAACTGATAGGTCGACTGAGTGGCTGCCGCCGCCATTCGGTCGCCAGTAAATCGGTGAGCTCCTAGTAGTCGCGGAAGGTTGCACCGGTCATGCTAAACACTATGGCAGGGCAGCAGGATAGGGGAGTCCAGCCCGAACATCCTCTCCGGCAAGCTCAGTTCGGAAATAAATGCCTGAGCCAGTTACGCAGTCGGATTTGGATGATGGTTTTGAGCTCTTGACCCCGTGTTTGTTGGCTTGTAACGCAATTTTCTATGTGTAACGTTGCGACTGTTACGAAGCACAAAATTACGTTACACCGAAGCTTCCGGGCTTGCTGGCGAGACAGCGAAGCTTGGCTGAAACGGTGTCACCGAGAACACTCGCTTGTGCAGAACGTGTCGCTAAATCTCTCTTGATCAGAAGAGTCAATCTGGCATTCAACTGTCCAGCTTCCGTCGCTAAACACAAGCTGATAACTCGAGCAATTTCTGAACGGCTCCCTCACATCGTGAGCTCGAAATTCACGCATGAGTTCGTATGAACGAGCGTGGCTACCATGTTTGATCAGCCAAGCGGCAGCTCTGATGAATTGCCCATGGCTAAAGACCAGGATGTAATGAGCATCGTGATCCGCAAGCTTGGCCAGCATTGCATCTACGCGCCCGATCAGATGATCGAACGACTCAGCGCCAGGCCCATCAATCATTGCCGCATCTCCGTTTACCCAATAGCTTTCCGCATGTGGTTTTCGCTCGGCCTGATTCGTGCTGACGAAGCGGTTTGGGCTCAAATACGTAAATTCTTCGACCGGCCACACTTCGTATGACACGTCAACCAATTCCAACGGGCTTTCTACTGTCACCATCGACAATGAGCAAAACAATTCAGACGTCTTTGTAAAGCTCGTATCTCTAACCGGAAACTACGCCAAGCCAGCTCGCTTTGTGTTCATTCCCGCACACGGGCGTTTCACGATCAAAGCAGTCACGCCTGGTAGCTATGATGTGCGCTATAGAGATCTCGTCGCCGGCTACCTGTCGCGGTCTGAGCAATTCACGCTTGAGGAGAAAAAGACGACCAAGGGCACGCAGTACAGCGACCTCACGCTCACCCTGTACAAAGTTCAGAACGGCAACATGACGACCTATAATCTTTCCGAGGACGAATTCTAATCTGTTGACGGCCTGTAGTTTTAATCCGCTGACTAAGTCAGCGGAACGGGGCGATTAATGGTGATATCAATCGGGACTGCGAGTCGCCGGAGGTAAGTAGTCGTCTACCGACAACTGGCTTTTCACTGGCCATTGCGTCTCTACCGCTGTAACTCCATCAGGCGTAGGTACGAGCGACCAGATGCGTGCCTCAATCCCATCGTTCTGTAGCTTACGCATGAAGTAGCGAGCCTGAAGGGCATCATGGGTGGCTATCACGACCTGGAAGCCATGATCGACAATGTAATCCCGAAGCACATCAAAAACCGCCGCTGCGTGCACCATGTCATGGTGTTGGGTGGGGTCATCGAGAAGCAGTCCCCGCCAGGAAGACCATGGATGATCCAGCGCCATGGACAGTAGGAAAGTCAGCTGCAAATCTGTCAGTTGGGCTTCGCTTGCTATGGCTGGTACATGCACCGAGCCTCCGTGCATTGGAACTGAGACCTCGGCGCGCTCACTTCTGTAAGCTGTTCGAAAGTCTAGGTTCGTTCCGGTAAACCGTGGATCTCTAACTACCCGTTTTAAGAGCGCCTGCCAACGGGGTACAACAGCTAGCACGTGCTTTTGAACGTTAGCGATTTCATTGGAAAGGTATTGGCTAAGCGTCTCCATTGCCTTGGACAGCATAGAGAGGCGTTCTAGGCTTGACTGTGTCGCCTCAATTCTCTGACGAAGATCAGTGGTAAAGTCAACTTCAGAGAGCTCCCCACGCCGCCGATCCAACATACCTTGGGCGACACGCGCTTGTTCCAATTTACTCCACGCATCAATCTCGATTTTGATTGTCTGAAGTACCGCGGTGTGTCGAGTCAGCTCACCGACCTTGTATTGCAATTGCGTCTCGTAACTGTTCGCAACCTCAGCAATGGGATCACCCTCGAATGAAAGTTGGCGCCAGGAAGCCCGGACAGTGGCAAGGCGCGATTCGGCCTCGGTTAGCTGTGTTTGAAGAGCGGCTACGGTATCCGTCAGTACGGTCAGCTGAACCTGTTGTCTGCTCAACGCAGACTGCTCAGCCGTCAACTTGGCTGACAAGTCAGCGACCAACGCGGCATTCTGCTTTTCAGCCAAAGACAACTCTTCCAGAGTCTGAGCTGGCGGAGCATCTGCGGTAATGGCTGCCAGCGCCGCAGTCGCTTGCTCAAGTCTAATAGTTGCCTCTGAGCGCGTTTGTCTGGCGGCATCCACGGCACGAACTGCTGCACCGTAAGCGTTCTTGGCCAGTTCAAATGCCTCCAAGGCTATCGGTGGTGCGAGATTTCGCTGCTTTTCATCAAGTTGCCCCTTCGCTACAGTATTTGCATCTCCTCGACGGCGAATGGACTCTCTAGCGAGAGATAAGGTATCACCGCCGAGCAGGGTGTTGGACTTGAGGTCGTTAAGTTCCACCTCAAGACCAGATAACTGCGCAACCAACTCGACAAGCATTCCTCCGCACGCGGTAAGTTCTGCTTCGGCAGTTATCAGGGCCTTTTTGCGCTCATCCAACAGATTTCTAGAGGTTTTCAAACGTTCTGCTGCTTGCACAACCTCTGGATCGAGAGACTGCAAAGCCTTGGCCACCCGCTTTTGAAGAGCTTCGGCACCATGTTCGAAACCGCACAGAGGGCAGTCAATGCGATCAGGGGGGAGGTGAGCCGCTATGGTCGCGACTGCGCCGCGTATGGCGTCAGCCGCCGACGTTAGGGATTCGTGCCGAGTTGTGGCGGCCAATACCTCAGCTTCAGCTACAGATAGTGTCGACTGAACAGTTTCCAGTTTTTTCTGTAGTTGACCCTCTTCTTCCTCCTTATCAATGATGGCCTCAGAAACTTCTGAATTGAGCTTGAGCAGCTCTTCCCAGCGCCCAGCTAGTTGTTGCGCCGAGAGCAAATCAGCGTCCACCTGTAAGAGCGCCTTACGCTGTTCATTAATAAGGCTGTGTTGAAGGTTTACCTGCTCATTGCCCTCATTTTCGGTACGCGATGCCGCAGCCTTAGTCTCAGCCTCGACGAGAGCTTTATCCGCACTCTCTAAAACTTGGCCACGTTCGGAAACTAACACTTTGGCCTGGGCCTCACTCCTATACCGGTCAAGTTGCCGGACAATGGAGTCACGTTCACGTTCCGCACTGACAAGCTCTTGCTGAACTTGCTCATGACTGCCCGTGGCATTGCTTCGATCCAGCTTCTTGCGCGATAGCTCTTCGGTACCAGACTTAAGCTCATTATTCAGTTGGTCGATACGAGTTTGCTCGGAAACGAAGCGTCCAATCAGACCATCTACCTCAGCCAACGCCTTAATCTGATCTTTGAGTCGTGCGAGCTTTGCTTGAACCAACTGCTCCAGCGCGTTGTGAACAGTTTCCAACCCGTCCTGACCCAGCGGTGGGACGAGTAAGCCAGCGGGTAGTTGTTCTAGAGCTTGCGACTGGTTTGCGATATCTGTAATGGATTCGCCTATGTGTTCCCTGCTTCGAAGTGCACCTTGTGACTGAGAAGCAGCCTGATCTCGATCATGCTTCAAGCTCTGCCATTCGCTGAATTCAAATTCCAGTGCTTGTAGTGAAGCCTTCGCCTGGTTCAGTTGCTCTGTGAGCGACCGACGAATGCCCCCAAGCGCGCTAGTTACCTGTGAGCCGTCCCTTCCTATTGGAAGTCGGGCCAGGTGTGAGCCCGCTACTTTCGCATCCGCTTGAACGAGCCAGTCTCGCTCCCGTTGATCCAGTAGGTGGGTGAGCCTTAGGAGGAACGGAATGTCTTCTGGATCGGTTTCCGGGAATACCGCGCTTACATCACCCGACCGCTCAACCTCACCAAGCTCTCCGATGTGAGCAGAGGCATGTGTATCACCAAAATCGAGGCTTACTCGAGCGGTGGTTTGTGTGTCTCGAATAATTGGGAAGAGGTTATCTCCCAGCCGAGAAACCTTACCGGTAAGGCCAAGCTCCAAGGCTTCGAAGATTGCGGTCTTACCGGTGCCGTTGGGCGCCAGAAGGATGGTCGCTCCACGGCTAAATTCGATTGTGGTGTCTACGCCGAATCGGCGGATGTTGGATAGAGTGAGGGACTTGAGCTGCTTCATTGGGAGTCCTCTTCACCGTACGCTGCACGTTTCAGCGCATCAGCAATATCAGCGCCCGTCATCCCGGAAAGCAGCAAGCCATGCCACTCAGGAAGATGCGGCTCAACCCATGATTGGGCTTTTTTTAACGATTCCAAGGCTGCTAACAGAGGGTCGGTGATACCGTCCGAGCTGCCAGCGGGCGCAAGAGCTGCCAAGAAGCTTCGATCAAGAAATGAGCTGACATCCTCTTGTTCCCTTGCAACGACCTTTCTGCAAAAGCGGTCATCTGCCTCTAGACGTGCTGCGTCTTCGGAAGCGATATCTTCAATGAGCAGGAACATATAGAGGTCAGCTGTTTGCGGCTCAGGAAGCATGTCTCGCACGTCTGCAGCCCATCGGAAAGCCCCCTGAATCTTTAAGGTCTCAAAAGGAAAGGCGGCGATCAACACCGTTCTCCATCCCGCACTTTCACGGTTCACTCGCTTCAGCTGAATGGTTTGAAACTCGATCTCTGCTAAAGGTGACGCGAGGCCGACCGTTTCGGACGGGGAAACTTCATAGCGACCATCTGCTCGCTCTCGAATAGCTGAGACCACCTCAGTGATTCCTATCATTTCAGATTCCTTACACGTACGACTGGATGGCTAACTGGCGCGCAGCAACCCGCTCTTGCCACTGTGTTGAAAAGTGCAGGCGTACGGAAGCTAGCGTCCCGTTACGCAAATGTTTGAACAAGCCCGACCGGGTGACGACCAGTAGAGGTTGGCGCTCAACGGCCATACTGTTGAATGCCTCAGCATCGTCCGCCATGCCGGCATCCATTAAATCTGAGGGAGAGGCGCTGACGCCTGACAGTATTACGACCGGGGCTGGCGATGGGCCGACTACCGTCATCAGGTGATCATCAGATAGTTCGCGGACAAGCGGTGTTTTCCCGGAAGGGCCAGACCAATACCGGAGTGCGATACTTAACACAGGGCCTGCACCTGGGAATGAGTTCCATCCAGTGTTCGTGCCGCCCATTCCAACGGCAACCAGCAGCATAGTTTCGACAGCCGTGACCAGCAGCTCCAAGGTGCGAGGGCCCAAGCGCAATGCGTGCTTCGCGTTCTTACCCTCGGTTTCGGGATAAAGCAATTGCTCCAGGAACTTCCGACGACTGTCGGGGGCACTGACGAAGGCGGCTAGCCAATCCAACCAAACCGTCTCCATAGCGTCCGCCAGATCTGAGTCAGAAATGAAAGCGAGCTTATCTGCGACCCCCTGAATCAAACGTTGCCACACCAAGTCGTCCATGGCATTTGCGAGCGCATCAGCTTCATCGCAAGCAGCGCGAAGCGTTTTGAATTCCTTATCTAACGCGCACGTAAGACCCTCAGGATTTTCATTCCACGGCAAATTGCTGAGATCGGTCTCCGCAGACCCGAAGGTGAGGCCCAGCTCATGTCCAGCACTAGCGCGCCACGTTGCCTCGCCCAACATCAGACTTTGGCTGCCGTAAGGCAGGTGCAGCGCCATGCGCAGAATCGCTGATGGAAGAGTGAGATTGGCACCGCTTGGGGGTTTGTAAGGTGCGTAGATTCTGAGCTTTCGATTTCCGGGCTCACTGCTCCACATATGCTCGACCACGCCTGCTGCAGATCTTGGTACAAGACCGCCTAGGTCATGCGTGCCTGCAAATGACCATACCTTGCCGCTGAGCTTTACCTCATCGCTCAACAAATACTGAGCCCACGTCACGATGTCCGGACGGAGGCCGTCTTCGACTTCTCGAATCACCGCATGACATCCCAACGCCGAAACGTCAGAGGTATGCCCTGTGATGTAGGTAATGAGCCGCTCAAGCGTCCGCTTGGGGTCAGTGAAATGGCGACCTAAGGACGCGTGACAGCGTTGCTCCAAGGCTGCATCGTTGCCAACACAGACGATGGTAACTCGGCGCAGTGTGTTGCAGATCTGAGTCCAATTCTCAAACCCACACCAAGTCGTCAGCCAGCTATATACTCGCTCTGTTGGCCCGTCCTTTCGATTGGCAAGCTCAGTAAGATCGAGTCCGTCTTGACGGCAGATCTTGCAGAGCTCATCCAGGTGATTGATCGTTAGTCCGTCCTTGATTTTGAGTTCTGCGCCTACGAGCGTTAACTGGAAAAGCCGATCAGGTAGGGCTTCGAAAGTACCCTTCTGAGCATGTTTGGCCAGACTGGCGAAAGCGGTATCGAGGACTGAGTCAGGATCCTTAGGTTTCGGAGCTTTCCGGGGTGCATTTGACGGGGGAGGGTTTGGCGCATCGATCGGCTGCAGGGAAATCTTACCTTTCGCGCAATTGGCTAGATATTTCGCCTTATTAGCATCTTTGGTGCAGAAATTAGTGGTCTGCCTTTTGATCTGAAGATGCTCCTGAGAGCGCTCATCATGCTGGATCACCACGTCATCCCATTCCTCAATGCCGCCCGTTTCGGCACCAATTGAGAGAGGGGCACGACGCCCGTCGAGGAACTTCTCCAGCATTTCCGACAACCGCTGAGCAATCACCAGCTTCTCATAGTGAGATTTTTGCTCTAGCCGGAACCTTCTGATCATACTGACATCCCTTTCAGCCAATCTTTGCTTTGCCAGCGGCGCTAGCAGTTAGCCACATTCTACCAATTTGTATGGGGCACAAGGACGCAGAGTTGATAATTTTCCGAGTATTGCAGTGGTTTTCGTGGTGTCTGGCCTAGCCTCTGTTGATCCCTTACGCGACGAGCTATCACCTGGTTAATATCCGCGAAAATTTTTGCAGCCTCTGTCTCGGCCTTAATCCTTTGACCATCACGCTGCAGAGCCTGCTGTTGCTTTGTCTTGGCGGTCGACGCAGACTGACCCCGGGTTGCTTCAACTGCTGCCTTACGTGCGGCTTGACCATGCCTTGCCACTTTATGCATTTCTCACGTATGCGACTCTCTCAGCCAAGTGGTGCATTGCTGGTGATTGCGCAGCAAACTGCGATAGTGATTTGAGCTCAGGACTTCCCGGAGCTTGGCTCGTAGGCGCTTCGCTTGACCAGTAATTTACAAAGGCGCCGACCTTCAAATCGAAGCAGGGCAGACGGATACATCCATGGACGAAACACTTGCTTACTTGAAAGACCGCTACAAGGACGAGCAGGCTCGGTTCGACCACTTCGAGAACAAATGCGTAAAGTTTTTAACCGCTGTGTCTGTGGTGATTGCCGCTCTGACAGCCTTGGTTAGCGCCAAGGGTAGGGTGCTCTTCACTCTCAATACCCCCCCGGACTTCATAGCATTGGGGTGCTTTTTCGCGGCAGCTATCTGCGTCGTATGCTCTTGGGGGCACGCGCTGAGCGCTCTTAGGATTCGGGACTGCCCTACATTGCCATCAAGCCGCCAGACAGTGGAATGGATGAAAGCGGTTGATACCTCAGCTCACCAGCAGCATCTCTACAACTGCTACATAGATACGTTGGAAAAATTAAAGTCGGCCATCGACGAAAAATCCAAGCCTCTAGATTTCGCCTACGAAGAAATGGTCTACGCCGCCTGGGCGTTATCACTGTTGGCAGTCATCAGCATCGGGAAGGAGTTATTTGTATGAGCAACGACCAGAAACCAAAGAACCAAGAAAATAAGACACCTCCGCCACCACCGACCACTGAGTATCACCGACGCTCCGAGGAACGACCGCTCAATCATAAGGATCAGAATGGCCGCCGATAGCCTTGGCTTATCGGGCGTACATGGAGTTTTGGCACGTGATTGAAGTCACGGGACTGCTCATGCCCTCAGTCTCACTTCATTTCCCGAATGCCTGCGACATACGTGGTAGGCATCACGAACTAAACTTCTGAAAAGCATCGGCAAGTGGAACGCAGATTGGAGAATGGCAGGTCGCAGGGTCAATGCGCGCCTCCACGAAGCCTGGCTATCCACTTGCTACAACTCCAACGCCTATGAGGTTGCTGCTGCACAGGGGCCTCCTTTAGCGTCCATTTTTGCCGGCCTGTACCGGTCATCTTTCGTGCGTTCATAGGTTAATCGGAAGCGAAGGAAGGCCTCTACGAACGCAAATGCCTGATCACTAGCACTGCAATTTGGTATTTAAGTGCAATGCAATCGTGCAAGCGGAGCGCGCAGGCCAGGATGGTCGAAGGGCATGAGGATGGAAGCCCAACGGGCCAAGACCCTCGGGCTTGGTTCACGACAGCCGCCCCCTAAGGGCATGCCTCAAAAAATATCCAAAGCTATTGAGCTGCACGCTGATCATGCGCGCGAGGCGCTAAACCTTGGGTGTAAAGATCATACGTTTTACGCAGCGCCTTCTCGTCGTCAGAACTGACACTCGAATGCGCAAAGATCGTAGACAGAAAACGCTTGCGCTCGCTATTACCAATTTCAGACCAGACCCTAGGCATCCCCTGCGCATCAGGGATAGCTAGTTGATCCAGAAAATATTGTTCAAGACTATACAGCCGCTGCTGGCCATCGATGAGGATGTCACTATTCTCGTCCATGGCCATGTGCCCACCAGCAGAACCACACCAATCGTTAGTCAGATAGCTCCCCAAGCCGGCCCCTGACCACACGGCAGTGATGAATCGAGCCTTTTGCCCAGCATTCCAAGCAAGGCCACGCTGCCACGAAGAAACAGGAAAACCCAAAACAAATCGCGCGGCCCATGGATATTTCTCGTGAACAGATGATGGGTCTGCCAGGTACTGCTCAAAGCGCAGCGCGAGAACATCAATCGGAAACTGATGAGTTGATGTCTCCAGCACTCGCTGAGTCATCTGGATGCTGTGGTCTGAAATCTCGTCGCCGGTGTAACGCTGGAATACGGTGGTCATGGATTTCCTTAGAGGAGGGTAATGCTAGGGGCTAGTCGGACTGTTCACGTGTAAGCGTGCAGCCGACATTCCGTACGGTGTCGATCTGCTTGCTGTGCCACAGCATACTGACGGGCCCAGCGACCGCGCAGACAAGTCGCGACTGCACGGCAACCCTTAGTGACCCCTTAAAGGGACATTAACCTCGCTTTTGCCACTTAATGTCCCAATTTGGGGACATTAACGGGTTCCCGAATTTTGTTTAGATAGAGGGACGTCCATCCAATCTCGCTGCATTGGGCAGTGGTAGCATCTGTGGAAAAGGGGAGTCGCGAAGACCATGAAAATATCCGGGCTTTTTCGCTCAGTCATTGGTTTCGTGATGGATGCAAGCGGAGCGCGCAGGCCAACGGCCGTAGGCGTGAGGATGGAAGCCCACCGGGCCACGACTAGCGCTTGCGCCAGGCGTGGCTTACGACAGCCGCCCCCATAGGGGCACGCAATCCCTATCTCAGAGACCCTGAAAATGCGGTCACCACTGGTAATGAAATTAGCCGCTGACGCTCACAAATGGGGAATGCCACAGCCCTTCACAAGAGATGACGCATTCTCGGTGAAAGACCTCTGTGAGCAAGCAGGGATACCATGTCGCGCATTCGGTCATCACGCTGATTTCAGAATGATCGCGTTGATCGATAGCGAAGATAATTTCTTGCACATGGCCGATGACGGCCCGTTCTATAGCGTGGGGCGAAAGCTGATCACTGAAACCGATCCCGCGGATGTCGCTCTAAGGATTCTGGAAGTCCTGGCATATACCTTTCACGAGTATTCCGCGAGAGAGTGCTTGAATGGACAGAGCCTGTTTACTGTCCCTCCTGGCGCGTATGGCACCTAGGTGAATTGATGCAGCCTTTCATTGAAGAGTATCGACCAGGCGCGCCTCCCACTGTGGGCTTACGGGATAGCCTCGGACTACCTAGTCGTGGTTCCAAGCTCCATGATTGCATCCGTAATGGCCTGCCATTTTCTCTACTCGAGAGGCTATCGATCAGCGCTGGGATCGAGATGAAGGTGCTCAGCGAAGCCGTCGGCATGTCTCACTCCACGCTGGTTCGGAGAGCAAAAGCTGGACGATTCACATGCGCTGAAAGCGATCGCTTGTATTCGCTGACTACGGTCTTAGACGCAGCTTATGAGCTGTTCGAAGGCGATGTTTCGACGGCGCGAGACTGGATGATTTCACCGGCGCGCGGGCTAGGCAAAAACGCTCCTCTGAACATGCTGCGCACTAGGCTAGAAACGCAAGCAGTGCTCGACCTAATCGGCCGCCTAGAGCAAGGAGTAATCGCATAAGTAAAGCGATGGCCAGTGACTTCAGCACCATTATGGTCAACGGTCTTACTGAGAACAAAATAATATGCCTCGATAGCTAAAGTTTTTTCGTCAAAAAACCGTTAGGTATAGAAACCATGCGGAGTGTTGGCGATGAGCCCAGTTTCAAGCAAAAAAACTCGATCATTTTATGTCCCACAGAGCGCTGACTTTTCACACGAAGCCGTAAGCTCGGTGTCTGCTAGGACGGAAGATGGACGCTCTGTAGTTATGACACTTGGGGATTCCCATCATCAAATAAGTGCCCGACAAGCCGACGCAATCGCGCAGGGGCTGCTGATGTCCATACTGCGCACTGACCTAGAAATAACCAACATGCCATGGGACGGTGGATGTCATTTGAATGTGGCTTCTCACAACGGAGACCGGGCAGCTCTCAGGTTTCCGGACGACACGCTTTATCATGCCAATGCGACGTTTCGTTATTTCGGGATGTGCTGGTTGTTCGAAGGCGCTGGTGAAGACCCCGATTATCCCGCAAACGTGCTGTGTATCCGCGCGCTACATGACGGAGGAATCCATTTTGGCAAGGGCAATGACAAATACCTACTAACAGCCGAACAGGCACTTCAGCTTTGTCGCGGTCTGAGCGACTGTGCGTATTCACTGGAGAGCAGGTCTTGGAGAATCTGGGACAAGATGATCGAGTGGCGCCCTAGGGCCAATGCCCACGTGGTAGGTCAAACTCCCGAGGAGAGAGCGCTATTTAACCATCTCATAAGCTATAAGCCTCGTCGAAAGTCTAAGCGCAACGCTAGATAACCCAGCCGGGCTATAACCCCGGTGGTGCTCACCTCAAGCAGCATAAAAATCTCTAGTCGGATGGCAGAGCAGGTTGCCCCAAAATGCGAGCAACCTGCCATTCAGCATCGATCGATTATTTCTTTCTGGGCTTTCCAGCGTCATCACGCTTATCACGAACCTGGCCGTCTTGATTTCGCGAGCGAGGCTGGACACCACCGCCTGGCTTCGGAACAGTTACATTCGGATTCAAGGGTCGTCTGTCAGTCATGCTGTCGTCCTTGTATGAAACCTGAGCATTGTTGAATTGGCTCAACCACGAACGCACATGCCCCTAGGCGATCTCAGCGTTGATGGCGCCGAAATCCAGCGTAGCAGAGAGTTTCCTTTTGAGACGTTGCCAAGACAGCCAGTGGCGAAAGGTAAGGGGAGGTGATGCCTACGGTTTTCTCACAAAATGCTTAAGCGCATGACGACTCGCGATTACGCGCTCGCGTATCTCCTGGGGATCTATCGACATGCCGCCCTCAGGCGTGACCTGTAGAGTCTTCAATCCGTTGACTGACTTGATAAACGCCCGTTCACGCGACTGCTCAGATTGAGACCTCTTGTCCCGCCAAAACCACGCCATGCACTGCCCAAGCCTATTCATGTCTTTCTCTGAGTGCCCAGATTTATGGAAAGCATAATCGATGATGGGCAGAGAAATGTCCTAGGCTTTTTAGTCGCCCGTGATTATTTGGTCTTGCCGTGGCGAAGTATCCACCAAGCTACAAGCACTGTGCTCATGGCGAAAAAAATGATCCAAGACTGCCAAGAACTGCTCACCTGCAGGGCAATGGAAAGAACTACTGCGATGAGAATGTTGACCCTCCCGAATTCAATATTCCCTTTGCCCTCTCCGATAGGAGGCCAAACACTGCATAAGTGACCTATCCCGACCGCAGTGAGTATCAGCACCAACGCAAACCCGGGAGCACCCTTATTCGCTTGAATGGCAATCGCAAACCAAACGATGCAAATGACCAGGAAAAGATCAAAACAAAGACCAAGGGAGGTTGCGCCACCCTTTTTGGTTCGGTACCACTCCGCTGAAAGGTAAAACGCCAGGGCAAGCAGCGTCGCAAGTCTTGGAAAAGTGTTCCCTTCGCAGCCAGGATCGATCGCGACCGAAAAGAATGACCAAGCGACGTTTCCCGCCATCGCTGGCCATGCGATGTTGTTGAGAAACTCCTGTAGGAAGCTCTCTTTATTTTCGGGAGTAACCTGGCGGGAATTGTTCATGTTGCTCGTACCCCTCTCTGCGTTGCAGGGAGTCTAGTTCAGAATGTTTTCCGCAATGATTAGGCGATGTGTTCACTATGAGGGCGTCACCTGGCTTGTCTGACCTACCGACCATGCCCTGGTCGATTGTCGTTCGTTCGGGCCTAACAGGCCCGGCTAAGACCCAGACCTTTTCTGAGACTTCGGGGCATGGCCTCACTTTTAAACGCTCAATCCTCGCGTTTTTCTAGCTCAGATTCTTAGGTTATAGCGCCCCTCAAAAAATATTTTATTTTTTCGCTAAAGGTTTTCATCAGATCGTCCGTTGTTATTTTTAACAATAAGATGATGGTGAAACTTGTGAGCAAAACCGAGATGAAACAAAAACCGTTTTTTGCAGAGCGCAAATTTGTATGTTGGCGAGGCCGCGAGGATGACGAGATGTATTCGTGTCAGGTTGCCAGGCAGGAGGATAATTACGTAAGCCTAAACCTAGACATCATGCCTTTTAAATTTGCTGACGCAGTGGCTGAAGATATCGCGCACTGTCTTTACGATGCTGTGCTCATAACCGTGGGAAATCTCGCAGGGTTTGTACCAACGCCAGCTGGTCGCGACAGTATTCTTGAAAGGAGATATCGGAAAAGAATTTCTGGAGAATGGAGTTACTACGCCGACGGCAAGTTCAACTGTCACGAGACTGAAGATGAAGTCTACGTCGTTGAGCTTGCGACAGAAGAGAATGAAAAAGCTGATAAGGTAAGCGTTTACACAATTGAAGAAGGGGGAGTAGAGCTTGTTTTTGACTTCATGTGCTATTCCTTCAGCATGCTTGACGCGGTGTGGCTTGCCAACGCGCTGATGGAGGCGATGGGGCTTGAGCCACTGGATCATTTAGAGACAATGAGTGCAAGCTGCCGGCCGCGGGCGGGTTGAATCCTGCAGGATTTCGCGTGGAGCTACTCAAGCGATGAGCACAAATTCGATCAACGTTGGGGGACATGTGGATACAAGCACTATTAGGCCAGCGTATGAAGTATGTGAAGACTTTCATCGGGTGGAATACACAAATGTATTTTACGAGGCATCAATAGCCAGGATGGATGGCGAAATCATTAAGATAACCTTTGACGAATTTGCTCATGTTTATACTGCAAATCAAGCCACAGAAGTCGCCAGGAGCATTTTTGAAGCGCTTTCGGTTATGAGGGAAACCAGGCTGGCTGGTTGCTCAACTTTTGATGCTGTAGCTCCAAATGAATACGAAGAAGTATTTGATAAATTTGTACCATGGAAGTGCTCGCATTCAGACTTAAAAAAGGCGAAGAAGAATTCATTGAGGCCGTTGTCTCAAATGGACTATCTATACGTTGCTTCTGGTGCGTTTGCAGATCCCGCCCCCATGATTGAAATTAATCTCGACGAGGGTGCCATATACGATATGGCTGTCGGAACTAAAACAGGGGCACGGCTCGAGATGAGATTCGGTATTTTCAAGATGGAATTTACTGAGGAGCAGGCACTATGGCTCTGGTTTCATTTGTCGCTTGCAGCCAATTGCTTGGGGCAGTACACATGGAGAAGCGGTAGCTGATCCCCCCAGATTCCGCCGAGCAGTTCCTCGAGCGTACGATGTTCTTCTGGGCTAAGAAGCGCTACGGGATCAAGTGCTTTGATATCCGTTGAAGTGAAGTCGTACTTTCGGTCGTCAGGACTACAGCAGCTATCGCAGTAGTCTAGCTCACCGCAATCATTGAAAAAACTGATCAGCCAACCATCCACTTCGACGGACATCAGGCCACAGAAGAGTTCGTTCCAGGTTTGCTCAGTGATTCGGCGCATTGAGCGTGAACCTGCAGAAACATCGCGTAGTACCTGGCAAACCTCTTGCGCGGTGAGCATTCTTGTATCCATAGCGGGATAACCTGAAGACTGTGACGATTGAACACTGCGGCGTCTGGCTTAGGCGCTCTGTGCCAGACCAACCCTGCAAGAAGACTTTAGAGGATTTCCACTTGGGGCGCTGATGGCTTCAACGCAAGGCCGCCAAAAGAAGAGCCCGCATCAACGTACCTCAGCGCTGACTTGATGTCCTTCCAGCCGACATAGCTCATCAGCGACTTGATATCCCAACCGTTGGCAGAGGCCCAAGTGGCAAACCCGCGCCGCATTGAGTGGCTACTGTAGATGTCCGATGGCACACCTGCCTGCGTAAATATGCGACGCAGCATTGGGATCAGGCTGTTGGAGTTGATGCCGCCGTCAGCAAGGTTGCCCCAGCGATCGATTTTCCTAAAGACGGGGCCATGAGCAATGCCGGCAACGGTGATCCAGTTGATGTAAGCCTGCACAGGACAAGGCTTTATGAGGGCAGGAGTGTGGAATGTTGTCCCTTGGTGCTGTCGATCACCTTTCGTGTAAGGCAGATAGAAGGTGATGCCAGCACCAACCTCCGCCTGAGTATGTTCGATATGAAGTCGCGCTAGCTCATCTCCACGAAACCCTCGCAAGAATCCGATCAGCACCAGGGCGATGTCGCGTCGATGCTTCATCACGCTCCGGAACCTAACACCATTGGCGGTGGCTTACTCACTTGATTACAGCGACATTCGCTCCTCGTATTGACCCAAGTGCCTTGCAACAGTAGCATGCCAACTAGGCGATTACCTGGATCCCGCGGTCGGCACGCAAAGACCTAGTCACAGGTGTTACACCCCCCATTTTTCACGCAATCGACAGTCGTCATTTCGCGGGCAGCCGACACCGCTAACGACCGGAGCTTGCGATGATCCTTCCCATTTTTCCCGCTGATCTTGAACGCCATGCAGGTATGAAGAAAGCCGCTCGCTTCCTCTTCAAAACCTGGCCTGGCTTAAAACCGATCATGCATACCCAAGCACTGGAACTACTCGCTAAAGGTCTTGGCTACCGCAGCTACCACCACGTCAAACAGCTAGCATTGTCCTGGACTGATACCCGACCTGGCATTGATATCGATTCGATCGAGTGGAATCTTTCGCATGTACTGAGCGATGAGTTTCTAGCTCCCGGAAACCCTAGCGTCAGCATCAACCTCGGCAATCTCTTAGCCTACATTCAAACCATCCCCTTGCACCACCTAACGGTCTTTAAGCGCTTTCCAGAGTTGCTGGAACGGAAACATTCATTCCAGCTTCCTCCTCGCGACACAAAATCGCCATTCGGGAGGTACCAACAGAGTGCAGTCATTCCCTTAACGGGTAACTGGCAGATTTCTGAGAACGATGACAGTGACGAGTCGGGCCTACCTTGATGGACTGGTATACCCTAACGCTGAGGACATAAAGGTAACCGGCATCGACCTTACCAAGGGGGGGAGGGCAAGTAGCAGCCAAAGCCATCAAAGCCACGCAGGCAAAGGTAAGCACGAGCGGGGAGTAATAAACCATAGGTGATCAAGGTGGCGTACACATCCCTGATCACTTGAGTGCCCTACAACGCGACCAATCGCATTTCCCACAGAACGAAAACGACGGCCTTTTTCCTAAGTGATCAGGTGAAATTGTTTTCTGGCTTCCAGCGCCAGATTTATTTTTCCTTTTGCTCTAGACACGCTCATCCGGCTCGTCGAGTGAAATACGCTGACGTAAACTCTCGCCATTTGACTAGCAATGTGCTCATGATAGTGGCTTTAGAGCAAGCGGAGCGCGCAGGCGAAGGCCGAAGGCGCGAGGTTGGAAGCCCGTCAGGGGCAAGACGGGCGGGTACCGCCGAGGCTCGATTTACGACAGCCGTCCCGACAGGGCGCGCAAAAAAATTTTCAGCTTTTCAACTTGCGTAATTGTGGCTAGCTGCAGCCGTTGCTGCAGTATTCGGATGTCACGACACCCCGCACATACCCTGTCTCTCCAGTCATTTCCGGTCAACTTTTGGCAGGGGGGCATTCAACTGCTCCCGCTTCAACCCATGTATCACTGCATTATGAATAAAGCGTCGGGCCATCTCTGCCATCGCCTGAACTTCGTTCTTGAGCTGCCTGATCTCCTCCTGCTGCCTTGCAATCGTCTCCGCAGCAGCCGTAAGACTCTTCGGTTTCGGAATGCTCGCAAGCTTGTCCCGATGAGACGTGATCGCCGCTTTCCGAACCTTGTAGGCATTAATAACTGCCGGCTTATCCGCAAAAGCCTGGCGGCTCGGAACAAAGTCCAGCACCGATTCAGACGCTTTGCAGATATCATCCCAGGTCAGCTTCTGCTTGATCGGCCAATCCCTGATAATCGCCACAATGGCTTTGAGTTCCTTGGGTGTAAAAGCGCGGGGCATATCAGTTACCACTCATCATTTCTTGAAGGCATAGCTGCAGATCTTCATCGTCGATACCGCTAAGAACGCTGCCAGAATTGTTCGTTAGCTCAGCTTTCGGCTGCTTATTAAGCATGATCCGCTTCGCATGCGTGAAATCTTTGCCCACCATTTGTACCGGACTGCCGTCCGGAATGTTGGGGTCTTCGTGCATGGCCACAATCTGGTTCAGACGTTCCAGGTAGCGAGTATGCGTTTCCACCCAACGCGTTGCCGGGCGATTACCCGCCTCGATCTCTTTCATTGTTGCCGCAAGGTTTTCTGCTACATGATCTCGCTCAACCTTTACAGCTGCCAATGAATTTTTGTGCCCTTTACAATGCAACAAGTCAGAACAATTCAAGCAATCGCCCGATTTCTGACATGGACTAATTGTCCAAGGGTGCGTACAGATACCGTACCGCGTTGAGATAATCGGCCCCTTGTTGAGGATGTTGTATTCGGCAGCAGTGATGGGCTTAGGGGTGACGTCTTTCACGGGAATCACATCAGCGCTATACATCTCAGCTTTGCGCATCGGATCTTGGTGAATATAGTCACGCGTCTGCTTAACCGATGCACGCCCGCTCCATTTGGTAATGGTCTCAATCCCAACCCCAGCTTCTTTCGCTGCGGTATTCAGGAAATGCCGTAACTGGTGCGACCGGAGAGAAAGGCTTGGATAGCCGTGCTTTGTGAAGAAAGAGGGATAAGTCTTGCCATTGGTTGTAGCTACCCGATCCGGGCTCACACGTGTTGAATAGTAGTGCTGGTTCGCTGGTGTGAGCAGCACTGGGCTGGTTGCCAGACTCTGGCTGATCTGAAGCTTGAGGAAACACAATAAAGACTCAGACATTTTTGGTGGCTTGGTAATATGAAGCTCAGGATCAACTTGATATGGGAAGAAAGGGTTAAGCTTCATATTGTAGGCCCGAACAATCTCCCACAATGAATTCAACGTCCAGCCCTCGAGTTTGTATGACCCCGACATGTGTTTCATCACCTGCTCGGTCGATTTTTCCGTTCGACGACCAAGCGCTGAGATTACTTCATTTTTTGTTAAAATCTGATCGGCATGTACGGCAGGTACGCCAGGATGAGGGTAGAATTTAGTAGAGCCGTTCTCGAGATACAAAGCGAGTTTGCGCCCTGGCTCCGTAATGGCTGTCAAGCGCCTGAATGCCTCTTTGCAATGCTCCACCATGGTGGCTGGAACGCCTTTTGTCACGATTTTTTTATTCTTCGTGGAGTAGTAATGCAGATACCATTGCGTATCACCATTTTTATCTTTTTCAGATTTCATCGAATCTAATCTAAGCCTTAGCTTCTCGGCAATTCGCATCGGTACTGACAGCAGTATTGCGGTAATACTTGTGATGAAAACCGCCTCATCATCGAGATCGTCACTGTGGTAACCGCGCGAGAAAATTTCGGCCAGCGCTAATAAGGCCTCGTCGTCGGGAAGCGATTGTTTGACAGGCTTTGTGCTTTCCGCTTGCGAGTGATTGCTAAACGGGGATTCCCAGTACTTGATCGAGTGCGGAGAAATATTCTGGTCAGCAACAAGCCTTGCCAAGGTTCTTACAGCGACGGCTGTGACATGGTGGCTTTTATTCCGTTGCTTTATGATTTCAACTGCTTTATCAAGATGTCGTTCGGACAATCGGGTGATATCAGCATGGCCGTCAACTAAAGTCAGTGCGGCACCAATAATTTGTACAGCAAGGTAGTCAATCCGAAATGCCTTGGCAGGATCACCTTTTCGGGTGTTGACTATGTAAGCTTTAGCAAATTCCATAAAATCAGGATCGAACTGCTGATCACGAGTTGGCAGCTTTGATGCCTGTAGTTTTACTCCGTAAGTCATAAAACGTAAGTTGCCGCGCGGTGTATGCCATACATCTGAATTCCAGTCGAAGCCAGGGTGGTTTTTCCAGATTGGGCTTACGTACTTTGCTAAGTGGATGTAGCTCTGCAGGTGTTTCTGGCAAGCGATCTGGCTTTTGGACTGAAAGTCAATTGGATTGGACATGCTGTTTACTTGGCCTTGGGTTTCTTTTTTGTATCGATGGAGTTGTTGCCTTCATCGAGGTGCAGTTGAGTTTCTTGTGCGGCTGATCTCAGCTCTTGTTTGCGAGCATCGCAAAGCTTTATGACTAGCTTGACTGCGGCAATATCTTTATCCAGTTGGAGAGGAACTAGGATCCGTCGACTTTTACTTGGTAAATGGATATTATTCTCTTCCTCTTGTCGCTCGATCAACCTCAGCAGCACTTCTTCGTGAGGAGCGTCGACCCACGGTTGAAATTTCGCGCAACGGTAACAGGGGATTGGAACCGACGCATTGCAGTATCCGTGCTCTCCGCAAGTGCCCACGCTGTGATGACCGTCCAATTCAATGCGACTGGCAGGATTGTTTCCGCGAACTGCATCAGACTCTTTATCCCTTAATGTTCCGGAAAATGCCTGAGCGAGAGGGGCAAGTATCACTTGCATTTCAAGATCTAGCAGCCGAGCATCTTCTGCCGGGTCGTCATAATAGTGATCGAGGGAGGTGTTTTCATTGTGGCCTAACCAGTATTGTAAGGTTACACGAGGTACACCCAAGCGTGCGAGCTGTCGAGCACGTGTATACCTCATGCGATAGGCAAACTCACGTACCGGCTTTCCAGTGCGGAGAGAAACAACTGTGGATCCTGAAACTCTTTTCAATGCTCTAGCAATCGCTGTGCTGCTTAGATGGAATACAGCGCTCGACAGACCGATTGGAAACGTACCAATACTCAATTTTTTCAACCATCTCATACCAGACTGAAGAAAAGGAAGTTCATTGCACTCAGCTTCAGTAAGTTCGCGTTGAAAATGTTTTTCATGATCGGCGATGGTACTATCAATTTGTAGCATGCAAAGGTTCCACAGGTCATCGCCCAGTGGATGAATTTCGAATTTTGAGCCTCGAAACCAATCTTCGGCACTCCTATCCTTGGAGCCTGGAAAAGCCACACGCTTCCCAGTAAGACCTTCAGTTTCTCCATCTGAAAGGAAGTCACATACTTTAAGATTAGCAAGCTGGATTCCTCGTTTGCCGTATTGTCCCATCAACAGCAGTGCTGACGTATCTCGCAGGTTGACTTTTCCAGACTCGTAGTCTAGCCAGTAGGTGTCGATTAGATCGTCATATTCCTGAGCTGTATACCAGCCCTCTGTGGGATCATCTGAAGTAATCCGTTTACGACTCCGCAAACCCGGGGCCTTTAAGGCGGTTACAATGCTAAATGTTTCTGCGTCAAGGCCCGGATAGCCCAATCTATACCATGTTTTTAGAATGGATGTGAAGGCATGATTAGTATCTGGAGACACCCGTTTAATCAATTGCCGATAGGAGCTAGGAGTAAATTCCTTAACCGAGTTTATTTTAATGGCTTGTGCGATTCTGTTAGTGTAGTTGCCCAAAGTCACAGGTGCACGTAAATTGTTGATGGCAATTGCTTCTAGTGTGGATTTGAATCCAAGCACAGTTTGGCTGTCCATCTCCAGAATACTTTTAATATCAACTGTTCGCTTATCCGCAATAGTGACGCTCGTGTCCGAGAATTGGACGCGGTAAGAATTATTTGACGGGAGTTCATTGCGATCAAAACTCGTCAGAATTTCGATATCTTCGCTCGGTATGTCAAGACGATCGATAGCTTGTGTTGCGTTTCTTGTCGCGTTATTGTTCAAAATCATAAATACTCTTGCGATGTATTGTATTTACTGACGATTCAGAGCGGGATGCTGGTGGGCACCTTAGTGCTCCGCGATATCTGCTTTGGTGCAGAAAACTCTGGACACGCGATCGTTGTCCGCGACCCAAACAACGGCCGATTTCACTGCCCATAGCGACTACTGCCTGAGCGTTTCCGGTCAGCTTTGCTTCTTGCTGTATCCGAAGCTACATAAACGCCTGTTTCGTTCGCCGATTGTTGAATGTGACGCAAGTCATAGTCGCGCGCCGACGACGATCCTTCGACCCATCCCATCCAGTGCTCGCGCTCCTGCCGAGTTTTTGTGTCGCTGTAACCCAATTTTTCGCAGTGCAGAGAAAACCTGTAGTTCCAATGGTGTCGAAGCAGGTGAGGGTGCAGCCCCTTGAGCCTCTTGTCTCGCTTGATGATTACGGCCAGTGCAGACCGAAACGTCGTAATCTCGATCTCCCGGCCCTGATTCTCGCCCCGTTTGTGGTTCACAAAAATGAACGACTCGTCCTTAAAATCTACGTTTGGGATATCTGCTCGATAACTTCCCAGATACTCAAACATCATCTTCTCAAGCTGCTCCGATATTTTGAGGATCCGACCCAAGGTCTTCGCCACTGGTTGATTCATGCGACGATCGAACTCGTCATCATGGTTGCGACGGATTCTGATGTACGCGCTTTCGCCACCAGAAGCCGGGATGAAGTCCGTATAGCGGAGGCTAAGCAACTCGCCCAATCTCATGCCTGTGTCGTACAGGATGCGCAGGGCTAGCGCATTGCGAAAGAAAATTGCTCGTTTGAAAAGAGATGCAAGCTCGTTTGGTTTGCTGAGGCTAGGCTGATCTTCTGACTCAGCTCCAGAATTGCTCTTGATGAGTTCGTCAGCACTCTCGAACAGCTGCAAGAGCGCCTCATCTGCGGGGTCACTGATCCTCTTGGCGATACGCTCCCTTTTCGCTTTGGACGTTGAACCGCCTTTATTCTTGCGCTCTTGCAGGTTGGTCTGAAGACGTTCAATCAGCTTCGCGTTCTCTGAGGCGTTCGAGTCAGTGATCCAGTGGCCGAACAACCATCCAAAATAGACTTTTAGGATGTCGAGCGAGTAGTTGATCCGAGCCCCTTTGATAGCAGTGCCGTCGCGCTTTTTGGTGTTCGCCGACATCGCTTGGACAAGGGATTCGACCTCCGGCACGGTCAATAGCTTCTTGGTCGCGAACCTGTAGTCAAGATCGATCTTTTGCCGGGCGGCCCATTCGTACAGTCTTTTCAAGACAAATAGGGTGCTGCGTTGTGAACCAGCTGTTCTGCTCGCCATTCGCATGGTGATGAATGCAGTTGGATAGAACAGCGGGAAGGCATCCCCCCCTAAGTCTATTAGCAGCGAGAAGCGGCTACCGTCTCGCGCTTTGTAGTCTCTCACCCTCATTGCCATCGTGTTTACACTTCCAGTCGGAGTTTCAGTAAGCGAATTATAGTTTTTACAAAAATGATCATCAATCATGTACAAAAAATGATGTTAATACACTGTTTTTGCTGGTTAAAAATAGCAAAAAGATGTCTTTACACTGCGTGCAGTATGAAGTACTCGCTGCTGGAGAAGGAAGGGCGCGTCTACTCGTTGGCCAAATCCGGTTATTACGCAATGCCGGTGCCTTCCATCAGCACGCTCTACAGTGGCGACGACCTGCTGGAAATGGTCTACAGCAATGCGCGACGCCCTGGCACGCTGAACCTGAGCGCCGACGAGCCCGCATCGCTACAGTCACTCGACAGCCCGTTGTTACTGTTGGAAAGAGAGCTGCTGCGCCAATATCCACGCCAGCCGCAACCGTCGTCACAACCCTGTGGCGAACTGGAATTGCGCACCGCCCTGGCCGCGCGCTACACCTCATCGCCGGTGCGGTGCTGGCACGCCGATGATGTTTACATCGGCGCCGATCTTCGGGGCGTGCTGGAAATCCTGATCACCGTGTTGTGCCTCAGGGACGCCACGGTAGTGGTCGAGTCGCCGTGCGACTGGGCGCTGTTGCGCTTGCTTCAGGAGGCGTGCGTGCGGGTGATCGAATGGCCGGTGCTGGCTGACGGCGAGCTGGATATCCAGCGTCTGAAGGATCTGCTCGAAACCGAATCGGTGCGGTTGGTCATGGTGTCCTCCGGCCTGAACATGCCCCGAGGCAGCCGGGCCCCGAATCACAACCGCCAAGCCGTCGCGCAACTGCTGGAGCTGTATGACTGCCAGGTTCTGGAAAACGATTGTCACGGTGAACTGGGTTTCGAACCGGAGGGCGTGCGCTTTCGCGACCTGTTGCCTGTCGAGCGATTGATCGTGTTTTCCACCTTCGAAAAAATTATCGGCCCCGAAGCGCCCTACGGTTATCTGCTTTCACGCCATCTGAGAGACGAGTTGCAGCGGCATTTTCTGTTGCGCACCTTCCGTCTTTCGCCGATCCGCCAGAAAGCCATTGCCCGTCTATACGGCAATGGACGCGTGGATCAGCATCTACAGGTACTGCGACGGCGGCTCAAGGACAGCAAGACGCAGATGACCCAGCTGCTGCAGGAGCGGATGGGCGATGCGTTGCAGTTCGTCGAGCCGCACGGTGGTGCAACCATCTGGGTGAACTCGTCGCGCCGGGTCGATGTGCGCCGGGTTTTTCAACGCCTGCTCAAGCATCAGGTGGTGATTGCGCCAGGAGAGCTGTTCAGCCTCCAGGGGCTGCACGCACAACATCTGCGTTTGAGCCACACCTTTGGTGGCGAACAGGACCTGGCGCAAGCGCTGGGCTTGCTGGGGGACGCTTTGCGCCTGGAAGCGATCGAGTGAGCAGGGCGGCAAAACATCAGCCACACTGATGGATCGATCCCATCGCACTATGGTCAAACTGCCAGTAAACTGCGCTCCTATCCCTGAACCACTCTATTCCAGAGGTTTTGCATGACACTCAGTCCTTTTGCGGGTAAACCGGCACCGGCAGAACTGTTGGTCGACATCCCGCGACTGGTAACGGCTTATTACACGGGCCAGCCTGACGCCTCGATCTCCACCCAGCGCGTCGCCTTCGGCACGTCCGGGCACCGGGGCAGCTCGTTCGACCTGAGTTTCAACGAATGGCACGTCCTGGCGATCAGCCAGGCGATCTGCCTGTATCGCGAAGCCCAAGGCATCGATGGCCCGCTGTTTGTCGGCATCGACACCCACGCGCTCTCCACCCCGGCCGGTGCCAGCGCCCTTGAAGTGCTCGCCGCCAATGGCGTGACGGTAATGATCGCCGAAGGCGACGAATACACGCCGACCCCGGCGATTTCCCACGCGATTCTCTGCTACAACCGCGGACGCACTTCGGGGCTTGCCGACGGTATCGTCATCACGCCGTCCCACAACCCACCGCAAAGCGGTGGCTACAAATACAACCCGACCAATGGTGGCCCGGCCGATACGCACATCACCAAGTGGATCGAAGCCAAGGCCAACGAGCTGCTGGCCAACAAGCTGGCCGGCGTCAAGCGCATCAGTTACGAACAGGCACTGAAGGCCAGCACCACCCATCGTCATGACTACCTCAATACCTATGTCGCCGATCTGATCAACGTGATTGACTTCGATGCCATCCGCGACGCCAAGCTGCGTCTGGGTGTCGATCCGCTGGGTGGAGCAGGGGTGCGCTACTGGTCGGCGATTGCCGAACACTACCGTCTGGACCTGGAGGTGGTGAACAAACAGGTCGATTCGACCTTCCGCTTCATGACCGTCGACTGGGACGGCCAGATTCGCATGGACCCATCGTCCAGCTACGCGATGCAGGGCCTGATCGGCCTGAAAGAACGTTTCGATGTGGCCTTCGCGTGCGATCCGGATCACGACCGCCATGGCATCGTCACGCCGTCCGGCGGCCTGCTGGCGCCGAACAATTACCTCGCGGTCTCGATCGACTACCTGTTCCAGAACCGCCCGCTATGGCGTGCCGATGCCGCCGTGGGTAAAACCGTGGTCAGCAGTGGCTTGATCGATCGCGTGGCCAAGCGCCTGGGCCGTCGCCTGTACGAAGTGCCGGTTGGTTTCAAATGGTTTGCCGATGGTCTGTTCGACGGTTCTCTGGGCTTTGGCGGCGAAGAAAGCGCCGGTGCCTCGTTCCTGCGCAAGGACGGTGGCGTCTGGAGCACCGACAAGGATGGCCTGATCCCGGCCCTGTTGGCGGCAGAAATGACTGCTCGCACGGGTCGCGATCCAAGCCAGGCCTACCGTGCCTTGACCGATGAACTGGGCGAACCGTTCTCGGTGCGGGTCGATGCCAAGGCCAACCCGGAACAGAAAGCCCTGTTGAGCAAGCTGTCGCCGGCGCAGGTGACTTCCACCGAACTGGCGGGCGAGGCGATCCAGAGCATCCTCAGCCACGCTCCGGGGAACGACCAGGCCATCGGCGGCCTGAAGGTCATGACCGAGAACGGCTGGTTCGCGGCACGTCCGTCGGGCACGGAAGACATCTACAAGATCTACGCGGAAAGCTTTGTCAGCGACGAACACCTCAAGCAATTGGTGGCCGAAGCTCAAACGTTGGTGGATGGCGCCATCTCCGCCAAGTGATTGAGGGACCTGTGGTGAGGGGGAATGCCCCCTCACCACAAATGGACAGGTAGAAAATAAAAAAGGGGCAACCATCACGGTCGCCCCTTTTTTTGCCCGGCGTTTACTGGATCAAGCCAGATCCACCAACACGATTTCGCTGTCCTCGATGGCCGTTACCCGCAATACGGATTCTTGCGCGACCGCAACACCGTCTCGAGCTTGCGCGCGTAACCCATTGATTTCAATGATCCCAGTTGCCGGCACCAGGTAGGCGCGACGACCGTTCTCCAGGTGATATTCAGCGGTTTCGCCGGCCTTGAGGTTGGCCGCCACCAGCCGTGCATCGGCACGGATGCGCAAGCTTTGATCGTCGCCAACCTTGCCGCTGGCCAGGGTCACGAAACCTTCACGCTGGCCTTTAGGGAACGGCTTGGCGCCCCAGGACGGCGCCAGGCCGGATTCGTTGGGAATGATCCAGATCTGGAAGATCTTGGTCGGCGTCGCCTCCAGGTTGTACTCGCTGTGGGCAATCCCGGTGCCGGCGCTCATGACCTGTACGTCACCGGCTTCAGTGCGGCCCTTATTGCCAAGGTTGTCCTGGTGGGTAATGGCCCCTTCACGGACATAGGTGATGATTTCCATGTCGCGATGTGGATGTTGCGGGAAACCGGTGCCAGGGGCGATTACGTCGTCGTTCCAGACCCTCAGGTTGCCCCAGTTCATGCGTTTGGGGTCATGGTACTCGGCGAACGAAAAATGGTGATGGGCATCCAACCAGCCGTGGTGAGCGCCACCGAGCGAGTTAAAAGGTCTGAGTTCAAGCATGATCGTCTCCTGAAAGGTTCGTCATGGGGCGGCAGGCCTGGGCCATGAAGCGAGACCGGTGGTTGATGACGGGCATCATCCATCAGGCAAGCATCGATAAAAAGCGTAAAAAATGCCGCATAACAATCGAAATGGCTGATAAGTTCGACCCTCAAAACATTCTCATCTCACCTTCAGTTCATCGCATAAGCTAATGAGTCATAAGCAATTCACTAGAACTCGACGGCAAATGCAGACACCATAGCCCTCAACAGCCTCACACCCTGGAGTCCGTCCGCGTGCCGCAACACACCCCCGATCTTCCGCCTGAACTACGTCCTCTGGCCGAGATGCCGCTGCTCAAGCGCCTGGCCGCCCGATTCTTTGGTCACGGCTTGACGCGGTTGCGCGCGCAACACCGAGCATCCTGGCTGCACGGTCAGGCTGACGGCTTCCGCAGCGGGCACATGGCGGGAGTGGATTACGGCTATAAGGAAGGCAAGCTCGAAGGCTTGGAAGAGGGGCGACAGGTCCTGCTGATTCGCGACTCGCGCTCGACCGAACATCGTCCCCCCACTATCGACGATCACTTGTTCGACGATTGGCGTTTGCCGCTGAACGCCGAGGTGAAGAAGCGCATGAAGGCCGATGTCGCGCGACTGCTTGCGCCTCATGCCCAGCCCAGCGCGGCCCAGTGGAAAATGATCTTCAGCGACACACCGACCACTTCGGTGATCGCCGGCGCGGGCGCGGGCAAGTCGACGACCCTGGTGCTGCGGATCGTGCTGCTGAGCCATTATCTGGGCTTCGAGCTGAGCTCGATGACCGTGGTGACCTTCACCCGAGAGTCACGCAAGGACTTCATCAACAAGTTGATCGAACTGTTTGCTCTCTGGGGGCGTTCGCTCACCTTCAAGGACGCTCGCGATCTGGTACGGACCTTCCACTCGCGGATCCTGCCGATGGTCCGCAGTTTGCCAGGCTTCGAACGCCTGCAAGCCTTTGAGAACCTCAGTCATCGTGCACAAAACGGCGAGGAGGACGCTGACAGCAATCCATTTGACCTGCGCATCAATGACGCCCAGCGCCAGCAACTGAACGCCTGTTTTCATGCCTTGCATACGCGCGACGAGCGTTTTCGCGAATTGATCAAGCCGCTGTCGCGCCACGCCCTGCAGCTCAAGGAGCTGGAGCGTGATCACCCTGATGTGCAAAAACGCATGGCGGTGACCGAACTGGCTGCCAAGCGTGACGAAGAACTGTGCGACACGGTGGAAGACTTGTGGTTCAGGGCGCGCGCCTGGCCGATCAAAGGCATTGAGCCGAATCGCCAGACCTTCGAGATCAACGGCTCGACTTTCCATTGCCATGGCTACATTCCGTCCCTGGACGCCTGGGTGATGCTGGGCTTCGATCCTGGGGAAAACCCCCAGGTCAGCCGTCCGAACGCCAAATTGACGGTTCGTGCGGAATGGGCAGTAAAGCGCACACTGTTTCAAGCTTTCTGTCGTAAACCATTGATTTGGCTAGATAGTTACGAATCATCCAAACGTGTGTTGGCCTCGTTGGCCGGTGACGCCAGTGCCGGGCCGGGTTTTGATTACAAGGTCAAGGGTGAGCTTGCTTCCGCGCCGTTGCTGGACTGCTTTGTCGCCGCAGCCGGGTTTATCGAGAACCTCGGCCTGGATGTGCCGAACGCAGTCAGCCAGATGAGCTTTGCCAAGGACGACCCGGACCGGTTTTTCTTCGAGGCATTGAGTCTGTACTGGCGTGCGCTGGAAGACCATTTGCTCGACCAGAAACCGCCGATCATGACCTACAACCGAATGTTTGCCTTGTTCAGCGAACATTCCCCGGAAAACCTGAAACTGCTCAGCGATGAGCTGCTGCGACCCTTGTCACATTTAATGATCGACGAATTTCAGGACGTATCGCCGCAAATTGTCTCCTGGATTCGCGCCAGCCTGGCCGAGATCCGCCGTCGTGGGCCGGCCATGCATGTGGGGCGCGGAGCGCAGCGCTCGTCCTTGCTCTGCGTGGGAGACGACTGGCAGTCGATCTACGGTTGGCGCGGTAGCTCACCGAGCTATTTCATGGAGTTCAACAAGGAATTCTCGTCGCCAGGCACCACCAGGGTCATGCTCAGCGACAACTATCGTAGTCACCAACACATCATCGACGCCGCCGAACACATCGTTCGTGCCGCGCCAGCGATTCCGGGCAAGAAGGCCAAGGCCAGCGGCGAGCCCAAGGACTTGTGGCCCGTCCAGGTGCTTGATCGTGATGACCAGGCCATGGCGGCGTGTCTCATGGAGCACTACCGCAAGGGTGATTCAATCTTGATGCTTTATCGAAAAAGTAGCGATAAGTCATTGATAGAAAAGCATATTCAGTCTGTAGTTAATGTTGATTCTAGCTTGCCGTATGAAACTCGGCGTCTCAAGCAACTGACCTACCACAGCGCCAAGGGCTTGCAGGCTGATGCCGTATTCCTGCTCGGCGACTGTCAGCATCTGACCAGCTCACCGTACAAGAATCAGGTCTACCGCATGGCGGGCCTGGGCAAGGCCGGCGACAGCGAGCCCTATGACAACGCGCAGAAAGACGAAATCCTGCGGTTGGCATATGTCGGCATTACCCGGGCCGTCAGTCATTGTTACTGGTACGTCGATGCCCAGGATACCCAAGCGGTGAATATGCCCAAGGCATCCGATCGCATCGGCAAGGGCAAGGCGTTTTTTGCCGATCATCGGGCTGCAAGTTCTGCGACTTGAAGTCCCGCCCAACAAAAAGCCCACGTAAAGTGGGCTTTTGTGTTTTTTCGACCTTCAGGCATAACTTCTGAGGGCCACCGGGGGAATGAACGTTTCGAGCTCATCCTCCACGGCTTCGATTATTCGCTCTACATCGGCTGCATTCATGACCGTTGCACAAGGAATACCGGCAATGGCGATCATGGTCTCGCCAGTGGCGCGATCGAACAGACGGGCAATCATGCTGCCCGGGGCGTCCATGCTCGCCTCAAAACCCATGGGATGAAAATGCCAGCGCATCAGCTGACAGGCGTTTGGAAACGTAACCTTACTGAACCCTTTATTCATATGTTGCCCGCCTTCTTCATCGAGCGCTTCCATTAGCTCATGGTAGGAGGGAAGAACCTTCATTGGTTCAACCGGTGACAGACTTTAAAAGTAGCACCCGGATGTGAAAATCATGTGGTTTTTTTCAGTCCGTTTGGCGATTGCCTCGCGCTTTCTTGATCCAGCGCACGAGTCGGCGAATTTTCCGATAAAAGGTTGACAGCGGTTGACCATTGAAGCGACGGCAGAAGTTCGGCAAAGTCGGCTCTTTTCTTCGAGACCCTTATGCACGTCGAGGATGATGGCCCGCAGCAAACCCAGGCCACGGGCGAAACGGTCATGCGCTACCACTTGCGCTGGAAACACCGGGACCTGGATGGGGTCATGGCGCTGTATCACCCGGACGTCCTGTACAGCGATTTTTTCCAGAATCGGGTGATGGGCCTGGCCGAATTGCGTGAATACGTGCGCAGCAGCATGCCGAGGGATCCGGATGAGGCGCTCGAGCATTCCGACCGTATCCGCCTTGATGGCAACACGGCATTCATTCAGTACCGCATTACCCTGCGCGGCGGGGACGGCCTGGTGTCGTTCCGCGCCAGTGAGGCGATCACGGTCAAGGACGGGTTGATCTGGCGGGTCAACGAATACGCGTCACTGGTGCATGAGCAGCCCCCCAGCAAGGTCGCCAACAACCAGCGTCCGGCGGTGAGTCGGCTCGGATTGTCGCCGCGTCAGTTGAGCTTCATGGCCGAGGACTTGCAACAATATTTCCAACGCCAGCAGCCTTACCTCGATCCAGAGCTCGATCTGCAGCGGGTAGCGAAGGAGTGCGGCTACAGCCGCAATCAGATTTCCTATCTGCTCAATCAGGTGTTGGGCCAGAGCTTCTATCGCTACGTCAACCAGGCACGCCTGCAACATCTGCTTGCCGCACTGGATAACGCCACGCAGCCGCTGCGCATCGACGAACTGGCCTTTGCCGCCGGTTTCAATTCGTTATCGGCGTTCTACAGCTGTTTCCGTCAGCACACCGGGCAGTCGCCCAAGGCCTATGCCAAACAAATTTCTTTGCGTGCACGCGCGCAAGACAGCCTCTGAGCCCACGCACTAGGATCACCGCCATCGAAGTTTGAGTGGCGGAGTCCTGCATGCCGGCGTGGCGCACTATCAGTTTGTGGATGGACCAACTCGACGAGCCACTGTTGGCTCGTCCGGCGCTGGCCGAGGATCTGGATGTCGACGTGGCCATTATTGGCGCGGGCTACACCGGGCTCTGGACGGCGTACTACCTGAAACTTCAGGCACCGGCGCTAAAGATTGCCATCATCGAGGCGCAAACCGCCGGTTTTGGCGCTTCGGGGCGAAATGGCGGCTGGCTGATGGGCAATCTGCTGGGGGAAGACCGGCTACTCGCCGATTTGTCGCCCGTGCAGCGCCGGGCGTCCTATGACCTGCTGCACAACATTCCCGATGAAGTGGAAATCGTCATCGAACGCGAAGGCATCGCCTGCGATTACCGCAAAGGCGGGGTACTGTACTGTGCCGCCCGGTACCCGGAACAGGAAACAAGCCTTCGCCAGTATCTGGACTCGCTATACAAGCAGGGCCTCAACGAAAACGATTACCGCTGGCTCAACCCGGAGCAGTTGGCGCAGCAAATCCGCATCGCCAAGCCCTATGGCGGGATCTACGCACCTCACGTCGCGACCCTGCACCCGGCCAAACTGGTACGCGGCTTGGCGCGCACGGTCGAGCGCATGGGCGTCAGGATCTACGAAAACAGCCCGGTCACCCATTGGCAGGCGGGTAGCCTGCGCACGGCGCAAGCCTCGGTTCGCAGCCGCTGGGTGGTGCCGGCGGTGGAAGGTTATTCGGTCACGCTGCCGCCGCTCGGGCGTTACCAATTGCCGGTACAGAGCCTGATCGTCGCGACCGAACCTTTATCCGCGGCTATCTGGGATGAAATTGGCCTGAGCAACGGCCAGGCGTTCAGCGAAAGCAGCCGTCAGGTCACTTATGGCCAGCGCACGGCTGACAACCGTTTGGTCTTCGGCGCGCGCGGCGGCTACCAATTTGCCGGCAAGCTGCGCCATGACTTCAACCTGACCCGCAGCGAAATCGAGCTGCGCCGCTATCTGTTCGGCGAATTGTTCCCGCAGCTCAAGAACGTGCAGATCACCCATGGCTGGGGCGGCAATCTGGGCATGTCGCGGCGCTTCAAACCGCACATGCTCTGCGACCACGCCAGTGGCATCGCCTTGTCCGGCGGTTATGGCGGGGAGGGCGTGGGCGCCAGCAACCTGGGCGGGCGAACCCTCGCCGACTTGATCCTGCAGCGCGACACCGAGCTGGTTCACCAGCCGTGGGTCATCCCCCGGCGCGGACTCGATGCACTCAGGACCTGGGAGCCCGAACCCTGCCGCTGGCTCGGCTACAACGCGATCATCCGCAGCTTCGTCCACGAAGACCAGACCCTGGCCAACCCGGCCACCGCGCCCTGGCGGCGCAAGCTTGCCAGCGGAGTCGCGGGGTTCATGGAAGGTTTCATGCACTGACCGACGCGCTCTTCATCCATAGGCTTCATCGACAGGTACTCCCATGAGCATCACGCAATTCAAGAACACCGCCACCCTGACACTGCAAGAGTCAAACCCGGTCGCCGTGCCGCTGGGCTTGCCCGTGGCGGTCGCATCGACAACCAGCGTCGAGCGCGACGACGGCGTCGAAACCGGGGTGTGGGAATGCACGCCCGGTCGCTGGCGGCGGCAGATCGTCGCCCAGGAGTTCTGTCACTTCATCCAGGGCCGCTGCACTTTCACCCCGGACGACGGCGGCGAAACCCTGCACATAGAAGCCGGCGACGCACTGATGTTGCCCGCCAACACCCTCGGCATCTGGGATATCCAGGAAACCGTGCGCAAGACCTATGTTTTGATTTTTTGAAAATAGAAAGTTGAAAGCTGATCGCTTGATTGCCTGCCAAACAAAAACAGCCTCTACAGGAATCGACTCATGATCCGAAAGACACTGATCCTTGCTCCGCTGATGCTCGTCGCTTCAATCAGTCAGGCCGCCGACACCGTCAAGATCTACAACTGGTCGGATTACATCGCACCGGATACCACCAAAAACTTCCAGAAAGACACCGGCATCGCCTTCACTTACGACGTCTACGACAGCAATGAAACCCTCGATGGCAAGCTGATGACCGGCAAATCCGGTTACGACGTGGTGTTTCCGTCCAACCACTTCATGGCGCGGCAAATTGAAGGCAAGGCGCTGAAAAAACTCGACAAGAGTCAGTTGCCGAACTGGAAAAACCTCAATCCGGTGCTGCTCAAGGCCTTGCAATCCAACGATCCCGGTAACGAGCATGGCTTTCCGTATCTCTGGGGCAGTACCGGGATCGGCTACAACATTGCCAAAGTCAAAGCGGTACTGGGCGACAACGCACCCGTGGATTCCTGGGACCTGATCTTCAAACCCGAGAACATGCAAAAACTGCAGAAGTGTGGCGTGGCCATTCTCGACAATGGCCCGGAGTTGCTGCCCGCCGCCCTGAACTATCTGGGCCTGCCGCCTCACAGTAAAAAACCGGAAGACTACAAGAAGGCTGAAGCGTTGCTGTTGAAAGTCCGGCCGTATGTCAGCTATTTCCACTCGTCCAAATACACCAGTGACCTGGCCAACGGCGACATCTGCGTGGCCGTCGGCTTCTCCGGCGACATCCTGCAAGCGGAAAACCGCGCCAGGGAAGCCAAGAACGGTATCGACATCGGTTATTCGATTCCCAAGGAAGGTGCCGCGATCTGGTTCGATATGGTGGCCATGCCCGTCGACGCCCCGGACGAAAAGGCCGGGTACGCCTTCATGAACTACCTGCTGCGCCCGGACGTCATGGCCGATATCAGTAACTACGTGCATTACGCCAATGGCAACGAACAGGCCGACAGCTTGATCGAGCCGGCCATCAAGAACGACACCAAGGTCTATCCGAGCCCGGAAATGATGGGCAAATTGTTCGCGCTGGAAGCCATGCCGCTGGACATCGACCGGATTCGCACCCGCGTGTGGAACAAGATTCGCACCGGTAGCTAAGCGGTTCAGACCCTCGGGACAGGACGTCCCGTTGCGTCAGCCAACCGGCTCGGCCTTGCAACTCATTTCCGCCGAGCCCGGCATCTGCAACAAGGCGTCGTCGCCTTCGTACCAGAAGCTGTAGCTGCCCCTGAAATCCTTGCCGCCGTATCGGGTGCCGATAGTGCTCGGTTGCTGATTCAGGGTGACGGAGGTGTTCGCCCACTTCAGGTACACGACAGCCGGGTTGACCGTAAAAAAGGTGGCCGCGACCAACGCGTTCAATCCCGCGCAACGAAACGCGACGGGGCCTTCAGTCAGGCGGCTGGGATCTTTGGTCCTGGCAATGGCTGAGCCCTGGCGCAGTTGATAGGCGCGCTCGGCATAACTACGGATCGTGCATGCCTTGGGTTCGCGATCCGTGGCGCACTGATTACGGGCGTCGAGCCAGAACTGCTGGTCGATTTCGACCTTGTTTCGAGGTGGTACGGCGTGGTCATCCGTCAGCACCAGTAGATAGAGGCGCTGCAGTTCGATGTCCATTTGCGCCAGCTGCGGGTCGCGACAGATCAGTTTTTCGATGGATGCCCTGGTCGAGGCGCAATCGAAGCTGGTCTTGAACTCTCGTGAAGACGTGGCGGCACCGGCGCACAGGCTCGTTGCCGCGCACGCGCCGGCGGCGAGGAGAGAGGCCAAAAGGGGTGTGAGCGTTTTCATTCCGGCTTCACCTGAATCATGACGTCATGCCTGCGCAAACATTCGCTCGCACTGGGTGTATCGCAGTGTAAGGCAGGTATCGAAACCTGCCACACCCGGGGGACAAGCAGGGGGGGCGCGATCAAGGAAAACGCGCTACTCAGTCCTCACGACGGATCGTGGACACGTCATTGGCGTTGACTCTGACCTTGGCTCCGGAAATGTCCTCGAACTCGAAGAAGCCGTCCTTGGTCTTGGTTTTAGGCATGTCCTTGGTCAGATACTGTGTGCCGTTCTGCAACGTCACTACCGTTGGCGTCGAGCAGCCGGCCAGTGCCAGAAAGGCCGCGATTGCCAGGGGCAGGCCGAAAGTCTTGATGTTCATATCCACCTCTCATACTTCAAAAAAACGCTGTCATGGCCGCAAACGACCTCAGCTCTAACGCGGTTGGTGCCGCGCAAAGGCAGAAAGTTCGACATCCGCTGAAAATTACCGGGCAGTGCCGCCTTTTATCCCTTTTCGTTTGCATCGGGCAGGGCGTAACTGGTATCTGTACGCATAACCAGTATTCGCTTGCCATGGCCCTTTTTCCTGTGACTGAAAACCCTCTCGACAACCCGTTCTATTACCTTAATAACTTCATGCAAGTGCTTGATTGGCTTGAGCATCGCTATGGCGATGTACTGAGCCTCGAGGAGCAGCGCTTCATTCGTGAATTCAATGGCCTGCCGCGTGAGTCCCGGGGCCTTCTGGTCAGAATGGTCATGCGCAAGGGCATTCACTTCAGGGCCGGCAAGCTGCATTACGTCGAGATCGGCGACATCGCCAGCGCTGCCGGCCCGTTGCTGGCGCTGGGCTGGATCGATTCACAGGCGCCGTTGGCGCTCGAAACGCTGTTCGAGGTCTTGCTCAAGGCCGAGATCGTGCAATGCCTGGGCAGCGCCATCGATCAACCCAAGGGCAAAAAAGCCGACTGGTTGCCGGCGCTGAGCGAGCGGTATCCAGAAACGCAAAGCTTTCGCGACTGGTGCCCGGCACTGGACGATTGCCTCTACAGTCTGACCATCATGGGCCTGTGCGATCGACTGCGCTTGATGTTTTTCGGCAATCTTTACCAGGACTGGTCCGAATTCGTGCTCGCCGATCTGGGCATCTTCACCTACGAAAAAGTCGAGTTCAGCGCCGACTCTCGCGGTTTGCGCAGCCGTGAGGACGTGGACGCCTGCCTGTTCCTGCATGAGCAACAGCAGCAGTTCGAGGCCGGTGAGGCGCTGGCGGAGGTCGTCGAGCGGATCAACGGCCTGACACTGAGCAATCCCTGGCTGCAAAGACGTCGAGACAAGCTGCTGTTCCAGATCGGTCAACACTGCGAGCGGATTGCCGACTTTTCCACTGCGTTGGCCCTGTACCGCCAGTGCGCCTATCCCGGCGCGCGCCTGCGTCTGATTCGCGTGCTGGAGCGCTGCGAGGAGTATGAACTGGCGCTGGACCTCGCGACCCAGGCAGGGCAATCCCCGCAAAGCGCTGCCGAACAGCAACAATTGCTTCGTGTGCTGCCCAGGCTGCGGCGCAAACTCGGCGGGCCGGCGATGAAGCGGGCATCCCCTCGGGAAATGGTGCGCCTGGACCTGCAATTGCCCAGGGTCGATCCGGCCTTGTCGGTGGAGTACCACGTCCAGGCGCACTTGTCTGAAGAGGCGGCGCCGGTCCATTACGTTGAAAACAGCTTGATCAATTCGCTGTTCGGCCTGTTGTGCTGGCCAGCGATCTTCGCGCCGTTGCCGGGGGCGTTTTTCCACCCGTTCCAACGCGGCCCGGTGGATCTGCTGAGTGAGGATTTCCACAGTCGACGTGCCGACCTGTTCCAGGCATGCCTGGCCGAACTCGATGACGGGCGTTACCGACGGACCATTGGTGAACGCTACGCGCAAAAGTGGGGCGTGCAGTCGCCCTTCGTGTTCTGGGGCGTGCTCAGCGAGGAGCTGCTGGAACAGGCCCTCGACTGCCTGCCGGCCGAGCACCTCAAGCATTGGTTCAATCGCTTGCTGCTGGACATCAAGGCCAATCGCGCCGGCATGCCGGATTTGATCCAGTTCTGGCCGCAGCAGAAGACCTACCGCATGATCGAAGTCAAAGGCCCCGGCGATCGTCTGCAGGATAACCAGCTGCGCTGGCTGGAGTTCTGCCATGAGCACCAGATGCCGATTGCCGTGTGCTACGTGCAATGGGCGGAGCAAGACGCTTGAGCTATAGCATCGCGGTGCGGGCGCTGTGTGAGTTCACCGCCAAGGTCGGTGATCTCGACCTGCGCTTCACGCCGTCGCCGACCGCGCTGGAGGGCATCGTCGGTCATCGCACCGTGGCATCCCGGCGCAACGAGGGCTACCAGAGTGAGGTGGCGCTCGCAGGGCAATATCAGAACCTGACCGTCAAGGGCAGGGCGGATGGCTACGACCCCGGGCAAAACTGTCTGGAAGAAGTCAAAACCTACCGTGGCGACTTGAGCAAGCAACCCGCCAACCACCGTCAACTGCACTGGGCCCAGGCGAAAGTCTACGGCTGGTTGATGTGCTGCAAGCTCGACCTTGAGCAGATCAACCTGGCGCTGGTGTACTTCGACATCGTCAGCGAAAAGGAAACCTGTCTGCTCGAAGCGTTCAGCGCCGCGCAGCTGAAGCCGTTCTTCGAGGAACATTGCGAACGGTTCCTGCACTGGGCCGAGCAGGAAATGACTCATCGCGAGGCGCGCAATCGGGCGGCGCAGCAGCTGGCGTTCCCCCATGCCGGTTTTCGACCGGGCCAACGTCATCTGGCCGAGTCGGTGTTCAAGGCGGTGAGCACGGGCCGCTGCCTGATGGCCCAGGCGCCGACGGGGATTGGCAAGACCGTCGGTACGCTGTTTCCAATGCTCAAGGCCCTGGCACCCCAACAGCTGGACAAGGTGTTTTTTCTGACGGCGAAAACGCCGGGGCGCAAACTGGCTCTGGACGCCGCCCAGGTGATCCTCGACAGTGCCGATGCGCCACCCTTGCGGGTGCTGGAGATGGTCGCCCGGGACAAGGCCTGCGAACACCCGGACAAGGCCTGCCACGGTGAGTCCTGCCCGTTGGCCCAGGGCTTCTATGACCGTTTGCCGGCGGCACGCCAGGCCGCCAGCGGGCTCAACCTGTTGAATCAGGCCGCCTTGCGTCAGGTTGCGTTGGAACACACGGTCTGCCCGTATTATCTGAGCCAGGAAATGGCCCGCTGGGCGGACGTGGTGGTTGCGGACTACAACTATTACTTCGATTTCAGCGCCTTGCTGTTCGGCCTGGCCCAGGCCAACCACTGGACTGTCGCGGTGCTGGTGGACGAAGCGCACAACCTGGTGGAGCGTGGCCGTCAGATGTATAGCGCCAGCCTCGATCAATCGACCCTCAACGGCGTACGAAAAACCGCGCCCGAAGCGCTGAAAAAGCCGCTACAACGGGTCAATCGTGAATGGAACGCCCTGCATAACCTGCAATCGGGCACCTACCAGGCCTATGACAAGGCCCCGGAAAAATTGCTCCAGGCGTTGTCATCCTGTGGTGCCAGCATCGGTGATTACCTGAACGATCACCCGCAAGGACTGGACAGTGCGTTACAGAGTTTCTACTTCGAGATGCTGCAGTTCTGCCGAGTGGCCGAACTCTTCGATGAACAGTTTCTGTTCGACATCAGCAAGCGCGACCTCGACCGCAAACGATGTCTTTCGCAACTGTGCCTGCGCAACGTGGTGCCCGCCGGTTTCATCGGGCCACGCCTGACCGCCGCACGCACCACCGTGCTGTTTTCCGCGACGCTCAGCCCTCGCCACTATTACGCCGATCTATTGGGCACACCGGCCAACACCGTGTGCATCGACGTCGAATCGCCGTTTCATGCCGACCAGTTGCAAGTGCACATCGTCAATCAGATCTCCACGCGGTTCGTGCATCGGGAAGCCTCGCTGGCGCCGATAGTCGAGCTGATCGCCAACCAGTTCACCCAGCGTCCCGGCAATTACCTGGCGTTCTTCAGCAGTTTCGACTATTTGCAGCAGGTGGCGCAGTTGTTGGCCGAGCGGCACCCGCAGATCAAATTGTGGTCACAATCCCGAGGCATGGGCGAGGCACAACGCCAGGACTTCCTCGACAGATTCACCGAAGACGGCGAGGGTGTCGGCTTTGCGGTACTCGGCGGTGCGTTCGGCGAAGGCATCGATTTGCCCGGCGCGCGGTTGATTGGTGCGTTCATCGCCACCCTGGGGCTGGCACAACTGAACCCGGTCAACGAGCAATTGAAACAGCGCATGGCCGCGATTTTCGGCGCTGGCTACGATTACACCTACCTTTTTCCCGGCGTGCAGAAAGTGGTTCAGGCCGCGGGACGAGTGATCCGCAACGAGCAGGATGAAGGGGTGGTGATGTTGATCGATGACCGTTTTGGCGAGCATAAGGTCAGGCAATTACTGCCGCGCTGGTGGTCGATTGCCCCAACGAATTTGCGTTCTGCGCCGTAGGAGTTTTTACGTTAAATAACAAATACATACCTTGATTAAAACAACGATTTGAATAATTGGGGCCAGCACGCTTTATTGGAAGGGCTGGATATCACAACTCAATTCTTTGATAAGGAAATCAAGGTATGTCAGATGTACCGAAATACAGTTACTCCTCAGACGACGTGATCAAGGCGTTCGACGAGATCTACCCGACGCTCTTTGCCGACAAAACTGCTGAAACCATCCCGAAGTTGCTGATCACCGCCGGAGTGGAGGGCTCGGGCAAGACTTACCTGCTGGAAAAGAGCTTGCTGCCATCCGGGAATTACGGGAACTACATTCGACTGTATCTGCCCGAATATCGAAAAAAACACCCGCGTTACGACGACATGATCGAGTTAGGCGTTTTGCACGCCTACGAACATTCAGAAGCGTTTGCCAGGGAGCTTGGTTCGAAAATCTTCGCCAACGCGCTTTTTTATGGATACAACATCATCATGGAGTGCGCGTTCGATGACATCGGTTTTGCCGGATTGGCAAAATTTGTTCCTGGTTATCAACTCGAAGTCCATGTCGTGGGTTGTAATCACGCGTTCGCCCATCTGTCCAGCATCAAAAGAGCATTCTCCAGCCTGCAAAAGCAGGAGATGGAGCGGTTTGTCAGCTATTCGAGACTCGAGTCGAGCATCAGTAACGCCCCGGCGGTTCTCGTTGCGTTCGAGTTCATCGCAAAGACCGTAAGTGGCTCGCAGATCTTCTTGTACGAGCGTGGCCTGGGAACACTGAGCGAACGGGTACTGCGTGCTCACAGCCGCTATACCCTGGACGCAAACGGGAACCTGAACGAAGCTTCAACGTTGCGGCCATATGTGTACAGCGCCTATGACACAATCCTCAGGAGGTCCGTCTATTCGATGGAGGAGCGTGACGAGATGGTCAAGGAATGTCATCTACAGCTGCTTAAAACCAGCCAATACGACAAACAGGTTCCTGATTTCGTCTACAACGACCTTTATTCCTATATCACCAAATACGTCTATCGCTAAGCCGGGATTGCAGGCTTTGAAGCAAACTGCCGGAATCATGGCTTTCCAAATGCGGTTTGTCTCATACTCCAGAAATCAATGATGATGCGAGAACTCAATGAGCGAGGATCGAAGCAGGCCGAATGCCGTTGAGGACAAGCGTTTTCGCCTCTTGATCGATGCGGTGATTGACTACGCGATCTACATGATTGACCCCGACGGCATCATCACCAGCTGGAACGCAGGCGCCAAGCGTTTCAAGGGGTATGAGGAGGCGGAAATCCTCGGCCAGCATTTCTCGCGCTTCTACACCAATGAGGACCGCCGTGCCGGTTTGCCCCAACGGGCGCTGGACACGGCGATTCACGAAGGGCGATTCGAAGGCGAAGGCTGGCGCGTACGCAAGGACGGCACGCACTTCTGGTCCCACGTGGTGATTGATCCGATTATCGACCCTTCGGGAAAATTGCTGGGATTTGCCAAGATCACCCGTGATCTGACCGATCGTAAAATGGCCGAAGAAGTCCTCAAGCAGAGTGAGCAGCAGTTTCGCTTGCTGGTGCAAAGCGTCACGGATTACGCCATCTACATGCTCGCTGCGGATGGACGCGTGACCAACTGGAATCTTGGTGCGCAGCGCATCAAGGGCTATTTGCCCCAGGAAGTGATCGGCGAGCATTTCTCGATGTTCTATACCCCGCAAGACCGCGAGGCGGGTGAGCCGCAGCGAACGCTGGATACGGCGACCCGTGAAGGGCGATTCGAAAGCAAGGGCTGGCGTGTGCGCAAGGACGGTACGCAGTTCCTTGCGCATGTCGTGGTCGATCCGATCCGGGGCGACACCGGCACCTTGCTCGGATTCGCCAAGATCACCCGCGACATCACCGAAGCGACCCAGGCCCAGCAGACGCTGGAGCAAACCCGCGAAGCCTTGTTCCAAGCGCAGAAAATGCAGGCCATCGGCCAACTCAGCGGCGGGATCGCCCACGACTTCAATAATTTGCTGACCGTCATTCTCGGCAATCTGGAAATCGTCCGCAAACGTCTGGCGGATGACCCAAAAATCGTGCGTTTGCTCGACAACGCCACCCAGGGAGCCTTGCGCGGTGTTTCCCTCACCCAGCGCATGCTGGCTTTTGCACGGCGCCAGGAGCTGAAGTCCGAACCGGTCGATATACCGGCCCTGGTGCAGGGAATCTCTGGGCTGTTGCGCAGTTCGTTGGGACCTTCAGTGGTATTGGAAACGCGTTTTCCCGCGGATGTCGAACCGGTGATGGCCGACGTCAACCAACTTGAACTGGCCTTGTTGAATCTGGCCACCAACGCCCGTGACGCCATGTCCCATGGCGGCAAAATCGTCATCAGCACGCGAAGCGAAGAGTTTCAGAAGGGCAACCGCCCGGCACTGGCTGCTGGCCGTTATGTGTGCCTGAGTGTCAGCGACACCGGGGAGGGGATGGATGAGGCGACGCTGGCGTCGGCGATGGACCCGTTCTTCACCACCAAAGGACTCGGCAAAGGCACCGGGTTGGGGTTGTCGATGGTCCACGGCTTTATCGCGCAATTGGGCGGACGGTTCGTACTCAAGAGCCAGAAAAACCAGGGCACCACGGCGGAACTGTGGTTGCCCGTCGCTACCGAGTGCACGGCTGCCCTTGTTGCCGACGAACCCGTGGCACCGGATGTGCCTCGCCTGTGCGTCCTGGTGGTGGATGACGACAGCCTGGTGCTGACCAGTACCTGTCTGTTGCTGGAAGACCTTGGTCATCGAGTCGTCAGCGCAACATCCGCTTTTCAGGCACTGGAAATATTTGTCGGGCAACAGGACATTGACCTGGTGATCACTGACATGGCCATGCCGCAAATGAATGGTGCGCAACTGGCGGATGCGATCCGCATACTGAACCCCACCGTACCGATTATTCTGGCCACCGGGTATGCCGAGCGACTGGAAGGCTTCGCCGCCAAACTGCCGAGGCTGCCGAAACCCTTTACTCAACTCAGCCTGGTGGAAGTGATTGCTTCGGCGATGAAGTGAGCGACCGGGTGTTCTGCTCATAACGCGCCAACAGCGGTTGCGTGCTGATGCCGTGCAGCACAATGCTCAGGGCCACCACCGACAGGGTCAGATCCGTGCACAGGGTGGCGACTGACGCGCCGAGGCCATGGTTCAAGGCATAGAACAGGTAGTAAAAGCTGCCGATGCCGCGAATGCCGAACCAGCCCACCAACATTCGTTGCCGGACGCTGAGCAAAGTGCCCCAGGGCATCAGCCCGACACTCAGCGGGCGAATCACGCAGAACAGCATTAGCGCGACCACCAGCGCACGCCAGTCCCAGTGCCCCACCAGCACCACGCCGAGCAAGGTCACCAGAAACACTTCCATGGCCCGTTCGACCAGGCTGCCAAACGACAGCATGTCGCCGATCATGATTCCGGCCGCTACCTGCGTGTCTTCCAGATGTTCCACATCGCCGTGCACGGCGGCGTCCGGTTCGACGTTCTGATGACCGACCACCGGTTGCACCAGATGCTCGGCCGGTGTCCGTGAATCACCCGCTGATTGGACTTCGGCCCGGCGTAATCCCAGCCCCGCGGCAAATACCGAGAGAAAGCCATAGCCGTGCACCGATTCCGCCGCGACATACGCCAGTGCAATCAGGGCGAAGGTCAGGTAGTCATTGGGCGAGAGGGTGCTATCGGCATTGTGGATGCGCATGGACAGGGTCAGACGCCCGATACCACGGCCCATGCCGTAGCCGATCAGCAAGCCGGCGGGCACGGCCCATAGCAGCCGCTTGAGTGCCCAGTCATCGAGCCAGGCGCCAGACGATCCGCCACCGTGTTGCAAAAACAGCAGGCCCAGAATCACAAACGGGAAGGCGATACCGTCATTCAGGCCGGCCTCGCCGGACAGCCCGAACCGCACCGGGTCGGAATCCTTGGCATCGTTGACCTGCACCAGCGAGGCCAACACCGGATCGGTCGGGGCCAGGATGGCGCCAATCAGCAGTGAGGCTCCCCAGGGCAGCGCGAAGGCAAAATGCAGAAGCAGACAGACGCCGGTAATGCTCAGCAGCATCACCGGTCCCGCCAGGCCGAAGGCCACGCGCCACTTGCGGTCGCTGAGTGGCAAGCGAAGCTTGAGCCCGCAGACAAACAACGAAAAAAGCACCGCGACTTCCGTCAGGTGCTCCATCCAGTCAGCAGCGTCCTTGATATCCAGCCGCAGCCACCCCAGGCCGGCCGGGCCGATACCCACCCCCAGCAGCAGGCACACCGCCGAGGTGGTCACCGGCATCCAGCGCAGGTAGGACGAGGCGAGTGCCAATACCAGCAGCACGGCACCCAGCACGGCGACCCAGGCAATGAAGCTCATGGCCTCGGGGCATCAGGTGCGGACATGGCGACCTCCAAAAATCAAAGGCCCGTCAGTGCAGGGCCTATGAAGGGTGGAGCACCAGAGTGGTCGGCAGGTTCAATCTTTGCGTCACCCGATTCGTCAAAGAATCGGCTTGCCGCCCGTCACGCCAAAGCGCTGGCCGCTGATGTAGCTGCCTTCGTCCGAGGCCAGCAGCACATAGATCGGCGCCACTTCCACCGGTTGACCGGGTCGACCGAGCGGGGGAGGCAACGCTTACCTGCGTTCGGTGATATTCATGCCCGCCATGTCAGCGATCCGTTGCGGCCTTATGTAAAGGCTTTTTACGAAGGGTTAGTCGGGCGTGGAAAGCGAAAAATGCAGGCCATCTGCGCGGTTATGCGCAAATACCTGACGGTTTTGTGGGCGTGCATGCGCTCGGGAGAGGATTTCGACACGGCCAAGCTTTTCAGCGATAAGCACCTGCTGAAAGCTTGACCGGGAACAGAGTATCTACGGGGGAGCGTGTCGGTCATGCAATACCCGTAGGAGCCAGCCTGCTGGCGATGGTCTCCAGTGCGCAGCGTTCAGTCTGGTTACACGCGTTATCGTTCACGTCCATCGCGAGCAAGCTCGCTCCTGCAATGGGTCGTGCCCAGGTACGCGATTCCTGTGGAGCCGGTATCAGGCGTGGAGGTTGCGCAAACCGCGTTCCATCCGCGCGATGCCTTCTTCCAGCAACGAGCGCGGGCAGCCGAAATTAAGGCGCACGAACTGTTGGCAGTCATCGCCGAAGTCCAGGCCGGCGCTCAAACCGACTTTGGCCTGTTCGAGGAAAAACTGCTGCGGGTTGTCCAGTCCCAGCGCCGAGCAGTCGAGCCAGGCCAGGTAGGTGCTTTGCGGCACGTTCATGCTGATGCCCGGCAGGCGGCTGCGCACGGCCTCGACCAGGTAATCACGGTTGCCCTGCAGGTAGGCCTTGAGTTCGTTCAGCCAGGGCGCGGCTTCGCTATAAGCGACGCGGGTGGCTTCCAGGCCCAGGGGGTTGACGCTGTCGACCATACCGCAACGGGCCTGGTTGACGCGCTCGCGCAGGTGACGGTCCTGAATGATCATGAACGAGGTTTTCAGCCCGGCGATGTTGTAAGCCTTGCTGGCCGACATCAGGGTGATGGTGCGCTGGGCGACTTGCGGGCTCAATGTCGCCATCGGAATGTGCTGGCGACCGTCGAAACACAGCTCGGCATGGATTTCGTCGGAGATGATCCAGGCGTCGTGCTCCAGGCAGATATCGGCAATGGCCTGCAGCTCGGCACGCGGGAAGGCCTTGCCCAGCGGGTTGTGGGGGTTGCTCAACAGCAGCGCGCCGCCACCTTGCAGCGACTGGTTCAAGGTCGCCAGCGGCGTGGTGTAGGTGCCGTCAGGCTGCGCCTCGAAGCCCAGTTCGACCTTGTTCAGCCCCCAGTGGCCCGGGGCATGGCGCAGCGGCGGGTAGTTCGGCACCTGCACCACGACATTCTGTTGCGGTTGTACCAGCGCCTTCAGCGCCATGTTGAAGCCCGACTCGACGCCCGGCAGAAAAATCAGTTCCTGCGGCTCCACGCGCCAGGCGTACTTGTTCCACAGATCGGCAACAATGGCTTCGCGCAAGTCGTCCGAGGCCACGCTATAGCCGACCATCGGGTGTTCCAGGCGTTTTTGCAGGGCCTGGATGATCACCGGCGGCGCGGCGAAATCCATGTCGGCGACCCACATCGGCAACACGTCGGCCGGGTAGCGGCTCCATTTGGTACTGCCGGTGTTGTGGCGGTCGAACACCTGATCAAAATCGAAAGTCATGCGGGGTCTCGTGAAGGCGGGGTTGGATATGGCGCCATGATAAGCGCCAAGCCCCTGTAGGAGCGAGCTTGCTCGCGAAAGCGCTGTGTCAGCTGAGCAAGTTGCGACTGACACGCCATCGCGAGCAGGCTCGCTCCTACAGGTGACCGTCTCGCGCCCGGGAATGCCCGACGGTCGGGTTCCATCGCGGTTTCGACAGCCTTGACTAGAGTTTAAGTGTCGGCAGCCCGTCTGCCGCAAGTGTGTTTGTCCATGAAAATCCGGGAAAAGTACCGGGTCTTCACCTGATCAGGAGTGCACGATGGACCTCAGCCGTCGTCAGTTCTTCAAGGTCGCCGGTATCGGCCTTGCAGGCTCTAGCCTGGGCGCGCTGGGCATGGCCCCGACGCCTGCCTTTGCCGAACAGGTGCGCCACTTCAAGCTCGCCCACACCCATGAAACCCGCAACACCTGCCCGTACTGCTCGGTCGGCTGTGGGGTGATCATGTACAGCCAGGGCGATGCGGCGAAGAATGTCGCGCAAAGCATCATCCACATCGAAGGTGACGCCGACCACCCGGTCAACCGCGGCACCCTGTGCCCCAAAGGCGCAGGCCTGCTGGACTTCATTCACAGCCCCGGCCGCCTGCAGTACCCGCAGGTTCGCAAGCCCGGCAGCGACGAATGGACGCGGGTTTCGTGGGATGACGCACTCAATCGCATCGCCGACCTGATGAAGGCCGACCGCGACGCCAATTTCATCGAGAAAAACGCCCAGGGGCAAACGGTGAACCGCTGGCTGACCACCGGTTTCCTCGCGGCCTCGGCGGCGTCCAACGAAGCGGGCTACATCACCCACAAGGTCATTCGCAGTCTCGGCATGCTGGGGTTTGATAACCAGGCGCGTGTCTGACACGGCCCGACGGTGGCAAGTCTTGCCCCGACGTACGGCCGTGGTGCCATGACCAATACCTGGACCGATATCGCCAACGCGAATCTGGTTCTGGTGATGGGCGGCAACGCAGCAGAAGCTCACCCTTGTGGTTTCAAATGGGTGACGGAAGCCAAGGCGCACAACAAGGCGCGGCTGATCGTGGTCGATCCGCGATTCACCCGGACCGCCTCGGTGGCCGACTATTACGCGCCGATCCGCACCGGCACCGACATCGCCTTCATGGGCGGGCTGATCAACTACCTGCTGAGCGAGGACAAGATCCAGCACGAATACGTGCGCAATTACACCGACGTGTCGTTCATCGTCAAAGCCGGCTACGGCTTCGAAGACGGGATTTTCAGCGGCTACGACGTCGCCAAACGCGCTTATACCGACAAGTCCGGCTGGGGGTACGAGCTCGGAGAGGATGGCTTCGTCAAAACCGACCCGACCCTGCAAGACCCGCATTGCGTGTATCAGCTGATGAAGCAGCACTACAGCCGCTACAACATCGACCTGGCGAGCCAGGTGTGCGGCATGCCGGTCGAGGCCATGCAGAAAATATGGGAAGAAATCGCCACGTGCTCGCAACCGGGCAAGACCATGACGATTCTCTATGCCCTGGGCTGGACCCAGCACTCCATCGGGTCGCAGATCATCCGCAGCGCCGCCATGGTGCAATTGCTGCTGGGCAACGTCGGCATGCCGGGCGGGGGCGTGAATGCCCTGCGCGGCCACTCCAACATCCAGGGGCTGACCGACCTGGGGCTGTTGTCCAACTCGTTGCCCGGTTACCTGACGCTGCCGGGCGACGCCGAGCAGGATTACAACGCCTACATCGTCAAACGCACGCAGAAACCGCTGCGGCCGGGGCAGTTGTCCTATTGGCAGAACTACGGCAAGTTCCACGTCAGCCTGATGAAAGCCTGGTACGGCGCCAACGCCACGGCCGATAACAACTGGTGCTACGAGTACCTGCCGAAACTGGACATTCCCAACTACGACATCCTCAAGGTGTTCGACCTGATGGGCCAGGGCAAGGTCAACGGCTACATGTGCCAGGGCTTCAACCCGATCGCCGCGTTGCCCGACAAGAACCGGGTGATGGCGGCGCTGGCCAGACTCAAGTGGCTGGTGGTGATGGACCCGCTGGCCACCGAAACCTCGGAGTTCTGGCGCAACGTCGGGCCGTTCAACGATGTGAAGAGCGCCGACATCCAGACCGAAGTGATTCGCCTGCCCACCACCTGTTTCGCCGAAGAAGACGGTTCGCTGGTCAACAGCAGCCGCTGGCTGCAATGGCACTGGAAAGGTGCCGACGGCCCCGGTGAAGCGCAAACCGACATCCGGATCATGAGCGAGCTGTTCCTGCGCTTGCGCCAACGCTATCAGAGCGAAGGCGGCAAGTACCCCGACCCGATCCTCAAACTGTCCTGGCCCTACAAGATCGCCGACGAGCCTTCGCCGGAGGAACTGGCGAAGGAAATCAACGGCTGCGCCACCGCAGACTTCACCGACGCCACTGGCGCGGCGGTCAAGGCCAATACCCAACTGGCGGCGTTCAGTCAGCTCAAGGACGATGGCAGCACGGCGTCCGGTTGCTGGATTTTCTGCGGCAGCTGGACCGAGGCGGGCAACCAGATGGCCCGCCGCGATAACAGCGATCCGTATGGCATGCATCAACATCAGGGCTGGGCCTGGGCCTGGCCGGCCAACCGGCGGATTCTCTACAACCGTGCCTCGGCTGACGTGCAAGGCAAACCCTGGGATCCGAAAAAACGCCTGGTGTGGTGGAACGGCAAAGCCTGGGGCGGCACCGACGTGCCTGACTACAAGGCCGATGTACCGCCGGAAGCCGGGATGAACCCGTTCATCATGAACCCCGAAGGCGTGGCGCGGTTCTTCGCCGTCGACAAGATGAACGAGGGGCCGTTCCCCGAACACTATGAACCGTTCGAAACGCCCATCGGCATCAACCCGATGCACCCGGACAACAAGAAAGCCACCAGCAACCCGGCGGCGCGGATCTTTGATTCGGTGTGGGATTCGCTCGGTGTGGCCAAGGATTATCCGTACGCCGCCACCAGCTACCGGCTGACCGAGCATTTCCACTTCTGGAGCAAGCACTGCAAGCTCAACGCGATTGCCCAGCCCGAGCAGTTCGTCGAGATCGGCGAAGTGTTGGCCAGGGAGAAAGGCATCGTCGCCGGCGACCGTGTGCGCGTCAGTTGCAAGCGCGGGCATATCGAGGCGGTGGCGGTGGTGACCAAGCGGATTCGGCCGTTGCAGGTCAACAATCAAGTGGTGCACCAGATCGGTATCCCGCTGCACTGGGGGTTCACCGGCCTGACGCGCCACGGTTACCTGACCAACACCCTGGTGCCGTTCCTCGGCGATGGCAACACCCAGACCCCGGAATCCAAGTCATTCCTGGTCAATGTGGAGAAAATCTAAATGGCCAGCCAAGACATCATTGCCCGCTCGGCCACCACCACCGTGCCGTCCTCGGTGCGCAATCAGGAGGAAGTCGCCAAGCTGATCGACACCACCAAGTGCATCGGTTGCAAGGCCTGCCAGGTCGCCTGTTCTGAATGGAACGAGCTGCGCGACGAGGTCGGCCACAACCACGGCACCTATGACAACCCGCAGGATCTGAGCGCCGAAACCTGGACCCTGATGCGCTTCACCGAGCACGAAACCGACGCCGGCAACCTCGAATGGCTGATCCGCAAGGACGGCTGCATGCACTGCGCCGAGCCGGGTTGCCTGGCGGCGTGCCCCAGCCCCGGTGCGATCATCAAGCACGCCAACGGCATCGTCGATTTCAACCAGGACCACTGCATTGGTTGCGGCTATTGCATCACCGGTTGCCCGTTCAACATTCCGCGCATCTCGCAAAAGGATCACAAGGCCTACAAATGCACCTTGTGTTCGGACCGGGTGGCCGTAGGGCTGGAGCCGGCCTGCGTGAAAACCTGTCCGACCGGGGCCATCGTCTTCGGCACCAAGGAAGACATGAAGGAGCACGCCGCCGAGCGCATCGTCGACCTCAAGAGTCGCGGTTTTGACCAGGCCGGTCTGTACGACCCCGCAGGCGTCGGCGGCACCCATGTGATGTACGTGCTGCACCATGCCGACACGCCGAAGCTCTACGCCGGCTTGCCCGCCGACCCGGCGATCAGCCCGTTGGTGGGCCTGTGGAAGGGCGTGAGCAAACCCCTGGCGCTGCTGGCGATGGGCGCGGCGGTGCTGGCCGGTTTCTTCCATTACGTGCGCGTCGGCCCGCAGATCGTGGAAGAAGATGAATTGCCGCCACACACTGACCCGGCGGTGCATGAGGTCGATCCGTCGGTGCACACCTATGATCCGAAGCGGGAGAACAGGCCATGATCCGCAAAGAGATCCTTCGCTATACCGCCAACCAGCGCACCAACCACTGGCTGGTGGCGATCCTGTTTTTCATGGCCGGGCTGTCCGGGCTGGCGTTGTTTCACCCGGCGCTGTTCTGGCTCAGCAACCTGTTCGGCGGCGGCCCGTGGACACGCATCCTGCACCCGTTCATGGGCGTGTTGATGTTCCTGTTGTTCCTCGGGTTGGTGGTGCGCTTCTGGCGCGCCAATTACTTCATTGCCAATGACCGCTTGTGGCTCAAGCGCATTGACCGGGTGATAAAAAACGAAGAGGAGGGCGTGCCGCCCGTCGGCAAGTACAACCCCGGGCAGAAGCTGCTGTTCTGGACTTTACTGCTGTGCATGCTCGGGCTGCTGTTGACCGGTCTGGTGATCTGGCGCGCGTATTTCAGCGACTACTTCGGCATCACCCTGATCCGTTGGGCGATGTTGCTGCATGCACTGGCGGGGTTCGTGCTGATCCTGAGCATCATCGTGCACATCTATGCCGGGATCTGGATCAAGGGCTCGATCAGCGCCATGCTGCATGGCTGGGTCAGCCGCGCCTGGGCGAAGAAACACCATGAACTGTGGTATCGCGAGGTGACGCGTGACGAGCGTCCCGACCCGCCCTTGAGCAAAAAAGGATAACGATTTGGCCACCATTCTGGAGCCAGGAGAGATCGAAGCGGCGGCCACGGCACCGCCGTTTCTGCACCTGCCACCGTCCAACCTGTTCACCTTGCGCGCGCTGCGCCTGGAGCGCCTGGCCGAAGGGCATCCATTGGCCGATTACCTTCGTCTCATCGCCGGGTTGTGTCAGCAACAACAGCGACTGATGGATGATCCACCGGATGCGGCCGTGCCCGACCCGCAACGTATCCAGCGCTGCCTGGAGCACGGTTTGCCACCGTTCGCCGCCGACAGCCTGGTGCGCGAAGACACCTGGTTGCCCTGGCTGAACGGTTTGTTGCAAGGCTATCAACCCGCAGCGCAATCACCGGTGGAGCAGGCCGTGACGACATTGCGCAACGCCAGCGCCGGGCAGCTCAAGACCTGGGCGCTGGCTTTGGTCAGCGGCCAGTTCAGCTTGTTGCCGGCGGCCCTGGTGCCGTTTCTCGGTGCGGCATTGCAGGTCGCGTGGAGTCATTGGTTGCTGACGACACCGGACCTCGCCCTCAAACCCGGCACCAGCCTCAACCAGTGCCCGGCCTGTGGATCACCGGCCATGGCCGGGGTGATTCGCCATCGTGGCAAATACAACGGCCTGCGCTACCTGGTGTGTTCGCTGTGCGCCTGCGAATGGCATGTGGTGCGGGTCAAGTGCGTGTATTGCGAGCAAAGCAAGGGCCTGCAATACGTCAGCTTCGACAGCGACCGGCATGCCGCCGACAAAGCGCCGTTGCGCGCCGAAACCTGCCCCGGCTGCCAGAGCTACCTCAAGCAAATCTATCTGGAGTGTGACGCCGAAGGCGAAGCGCTGTCCGCCGACCTGAGCAGCCTGATGCTCGACATGCGCCTGGAGCAGGAAGGCTTTCAGCGTCCGGCGCCCAATCTGCTGCTGGCCCCCGGAGGCGACTGACGCGAGCGTCTACACTCAGGCGGTCCACCTTTGCCGGAGCGCCTGATGTCTGCCAGATCCGCCAGCCCAGCCTTGCGCCTGCCCTCCATCGACAGCTTGTTACGCGACCCGGCGTGTCAGCCTTTGGCCGAACGCTATGGGCGCGATGCCTTGCTCGCCAGCCTGCGGCAGTTGCTCGACGACTTGCGCGAGCCGGTGCTGGCCGGACAACTCGACGCCGTTGAACTGACTCCGCCCGTGCTGGCGGGCAGGGCGGGTGAGCGACTGGCCAGCCAGCATCGAAGCCATGTACGCCGAGTGTTCAACCTCACCGGCACGGTGCTGCACACCAACCTGGGGCGCGCCTTGCTGCCCGAAGAAGCCATAGACGCAGTGCAAATGGCCGCGCGTTATCCGCTGAATCTGGAGTTTGACCTGCACAGCGGCAAGCGCGGCGACCGCGACGATCTGATCGAAGGCCTGATCCGCGAGCTGACCGGCGCGGAAGCGGTGACCGTGGTCAACAACAATGCCGCCGCCGTGTTGCTCACCCTCAACAGCCTGGGTGCGCGCAAGGAAGGTATCATTTCCCGGGGCGAGTTGATCGAAATCGGCGGCGCCTTTCGCATCCCGGACATCATGGCCCGCGCCGGGGTCAAACTGCATGAAGTCGGCACCACCAACCGCACCCACGCCCGTGACTACGAAGCCGCCATCGGCCCGCGCAGTGGTCTGGTGATGCGCGTGCATGCGAGCAACTACAACATCCAGGGCTTCACCACCCGCGTGCCGACCGCAGAGCTGGCGCAACTGGCACACCGGCATGGCTTGCCGCTGCTGGAGGACCTCGGCAGCGGCAGTTTGCTGGACCTCACGCGCTGGGGCCTGCCCGCCGAGCCGACGGTGCGACAGGCGCTGCTCGACGGTGCAGACATCGTCACCTTCAGCGGCGACAAACTGCTCGGCGGCCCCCAGGCCGGTTTGATCGTCGGCCGCAAGGAACTGATCGCACGGATCAAGAAGAACCCGCTGAAACGTGCGCTGCGCGTCGACAAACTGACCCTCGCCGCCCTCGAAGCGGTGCTCGGCCTGTACCGCAACCCGGATCGCCTGGCCGAGCGGCTGCCGAGCCTGCGGCTGCTGACCCGACCCCAGGCGGACATCTTCGCCCAGGCCCAACGCCTGTTGCCGTCAATGGCGCAGGCGCTCGGCGCTGCCTGGAACGTCAGTGCAGAGCTGGCGCTGGGCATGATCGGCAGCGGCAGCCAGCCTGTGGCGCGCTTGCCGAGTGCGGCGTTGTGCCTGCGGCCGGCCTGCTCCAAACGTCTGCGCGGTCGTTGGCTGCACGGCCTGGAAGAGAAACTGCGGAGCCTGCCGGTTCCGGTGCTCGGGCGCATCGACGACGACGCCGTGTGGCTGGACTTGCGGCAACTGGACGACGAGCCGGCGTGGCTGGCGCAACTCGGTCAGTTGCAGGCAGGGGACGCAGCAGAGTGATCGTCAGTACTGCAGGGCACATCGATCACGGCAAGACTGCATTGCTCCAGGCCCTGACCGGACAGGCCGGTGACCGCCGCCGGGAAGAGCGTGAGCGCGGCATGACCATCGACCTCGGTTACCTCTACGCCGCGCTGGAGCCGGGCGCCGGCCTCACCGGTTTTATCGACGTACCCGGTCATGAGCGCTTCACCCACAACATGCTGGCCGGGGCACAGGGCATCGATCTGGTGCTGCTGGTAGTGGCTGCCGACGACGGGGTGATGCCGCAAACCCGCGAGCACCTGGCCATCGTCGAACTGCTGGGCATCCCCAAGGCACTGGTGGCGATCAGCAAATGCGACCGGGTCGATACGGCTCGGCTACAGGCCGTTTGCGAGCAGGTCAACGCCTTGCTGGCGCCCGGCCCTTATGCCGATGCGCCGCAGATTGTGCTGTCGAGCGTGACCGGGCAGGGCATCGACACCCTGCGTCAGGCCTTGATCAAGGCGCAACGCGAGGTCGTTCAACGCCGCCAGAAAGGCGGTTTTCGCCTGTGGATCGATCGGGCGTTCAGCGTGGCGGGCGCGGGTATCGTGGTCACCGGCACGGCGCTGTCCGGGCAGGTGGCGGTGGGCGATACGTTGATGCTCGGCCCCCTCGGCAAGTCGGTGCGGGTGCGCGGCCTGCATGCGCAGAATCAAGTCGCCGAGGTCGCCATGGCCGGCCAGCGTGTTGCCTTGAACATCAGTGCCGAACGCCTGGCGCTGGAGCAGATTCACCGAGGTCAGTGGCTGTGCGCCGAATGGCTGTCTGCCCCGACCCAACGAATCGATATCGACCTGTGTCTGTTGCCCGGCGAACCGCGCGCTTTCGAGCACTTCCAACCGGTGCACGTTCATCTCGGCACCCAGGACGTAACCGGGCGCGTGGCGTTGCTGGAGGGCGCCAGCCTGGCGCCGGGCGCACGGATGTTCGCGCAACTGCTGCTGAATGCGCCGGTGCAGGCGGTCAAGGGCGATCCACTGATCCTGCGTGACCCGAGCGCGCAACGCACCCTCGGCGGTGGCCGGGTGCTCGATCCGTTCGCGCCAACCCGACAACGACGCAGCCCCGAACGTCTGGCGCAGTTACACGCCCTGGCTACGCACGACGAGTTGGAACACTGCCTGCCGGCATTACTGGCCCACGGCGAAACCGGGCTCGACTCGGTGCGGCTGGAGCGTCAATTCAATCGCCCCCGCGACACCTGGGTTTTACCTGCGGACGTGCGCCTGATCGACACCCGCCAAGGATCTTTGCTGTTCAGCGTGGCGCGCTGGGAAGGGGCGAAAACACGCTTGCTGGAACAACTGGCGCGCTTTCACGAACTGGAACCGGACCAGATGGGTCCGGACCGTGATCGGCTGCGTCGATTCAGTGCCACGGTGCTCGATCGCCCGACGTTCATCTGCCTGCTCGACGAATTGCTGGTCAGTGGCGCCATCGCCAGCAGCGGGCCGTGGCTGCATCTGCCTGGCCATCAAGTACGTTTGAGCGAAGCGGACGAAGCCCTGTGGCAAGTGTTGCAGCCAGTGTTCGAAACGGCCGGTTTCGAGCCGCCGTGGGTGCGCGACTTGCCGCATGACGAAGCCACCGTGCGGTTGCTCCTGCGCAAAATGGCCCGGTTGGGGTTGCTGCACCAGGTGGTCCGCGACCTCTTCTACACCGATGCGATGATCCGCCGATTGGCGGCTATGCTGTTGCAACTGGCCGACGACAACCCGGTGATCCAGGTGTCGGCGTTTCGCGACGCGGTGGGCCTGGGGCGCAAGCGCAGTATCCAGATTCTCGAATACTTCGACCGCCTGGGGCTGACCCGACGGGTTGGCGATCGCCGCCAGATTCGTCCCGACAACGTGTTGGCCCGGCGCCCATAGCCAGGTTTCAAGGAAGGTAATCGCGCCCGGTGGCGCGGCCGGGCTTCAAACCCGGTGGGGGACGGCATCCGTTCCCGGGCAGGTTCGACTCCGGCTACCTTCCGCCATTTTCCACTCAGAAGGGCCCGAAATTCAGCGGGTACTGGATGACCACGTAAAGCCTGTCGATGTCATCGCCGCCCTGGGCAGCGTTGGCGCGGTGCGACACTTGGGACACCTGCAGGCTCAACCCCTTGGCGGCACCGGACTGCACGATATAGCGCAGGTCGATGTCGCGTTCCCAGTGGCGTCCGCCATCCCCCTGTTGCGGCACGTACTCCCCCAGCGACGGGTCGAACGGATTGTAAGCGCCGCCCTGGGGCGCATGGGTGCCATCGATGCCGGTGCCTTTGACGTAGCGCGTCATGAAGTTCAGGCCGGGCACGCCAAAGGTGCTCAAGTCGAGGTCGTAACGTGCCTGCCACGAGCGTTCACCCGCGCCGTTGAAGTCGGCGTACTTGATCGAGTTGGCGAGGTAGATCGAATCGCCACCGACGAAATCGAACGGTGTGTCGCCCTGGACTTTTTGGTACGCCAGGGTGAAACCGTGGGCGCCGACCGTATATTTGCCCGACAGGCTGTAGGCGGTGTTGTCGATGGCGCCGGCCAGCGCCTGACCGGTTTGCCGGGTGTGGTAGATGTTCCCGTCGAGGAAAATCCCCGACTGTTTCAGGTGCAGGTTGCCGTAGTACTGGTACCAGGTGTCCGTCAGCTCTGAAGCGTACAGTGCGCCGCCGACAGGGCTCTGTGTGAACAGGTCGGCGCCGGCGAACGAGATCCCGCCCGCGTCGGTATTGGCCCCGTAACCGGAAAAATTGCCCTTGCTTGAAGAGCTGTCCTGGTTCTTGAAGGCGGTGAAGTGGCCGGCAGTAAGGTTCATTCCGTCGAGCTCGCGGCTGTTGAGCAGAAAACCCGTGGCGTATTCCGGTTGCAGGCGCTTGTCCGCCGTGTCGAACACGGGGGTTTCCACCATCATTTCACCAAAGGACAGCGTGGTGTTTGAGGTCTTGAGTTTGATTGCACCGCCACCGCTGGAGTAGTTGCTGGCACTGCGGCCGTCGCTGTCGACTGGCAACAGGCCGGTCCCGGAACGGCCCTTTCCGCTGTCCAGCTTCAAGCCCAGGAAGGCATGGGCGTCGAGGCCCAAACCCACGGTCCCCGGCGTGAATCCGGATTCAAAGGCGCTGATAAAACCTTGAGCCCACTCGGCTTTATAGCTTTTGCCCGTCGGCGAAGGCGAGCGGTAGTCGCTGTTGAGGTAGAAGTTGCGACTGAGCACTTCCAGCGACGCACCGTCGAGAAAGCCTGATGTCGGTTCGTCTGCCAGGGCGGTCCCGGTGATGCCGGTGGCCAGTAGCGAAAACCAGAAGCACGGTCCGATTCGTTGATCTTGCAATGCAGTTTCCTTGCGGGCTTACGGGAAACGAGGCGTGCATGATTGCGTAGATTCAGCCGGGAATATTGAATCGGTGTGCTGTGTCAGACATGTTTTTCGAGGGGGCTGTGTTTGTCGTTCCCACGCAAGCGTGGGAACGACATTTCGGGGTTTACCAGATCGGTAAGGTGTAGCTGAGGATCAAGCGGTTTTCATCGAGGTCGCTGCCAAAGTGGCTCGAACGCACGGTCGCGTTGCGCCATTTCACCCCGACATTCTTCAACGGGCCGCTCTGGACCACGTAGCCAATGTCGGTATCGCGCTCCCATTCCTTGCCTTCGGGCCGATTGCTGCCCAGGTCAATGTTGGAACCGTTGATGTAGCGGGTCATGAAGGTCAGGCCGGGCACGCCGACGGCTGCGAAGTTGTAGTCGTAGCGCGCCTGCCAGGACTGTTCGTCCTTGCTGGCGAAGTCGCCGATCTGGACGAAGTTCACCAGGAATGCATCGGCTCCGTTGATATAGGCAAACCCGGTGTCACCGCTCATGCCCTGATAGCCCAGGCCGAAGGCATGGCCGCCCAGGCTATAGGTGAACATGGCGCCGAACGCATTGTTGTCGATATTGCTGCCGCCATCGTCGGTCGAACGGGCAAAGCGCAGGTCCGTCTTCAATGACTGGCCAGCGGTCACTGGCAGCAGGTAAGTCAGGTTGACCATGTGCTGGTCATAGAAGTTATCGAGGTGGCCGTAGGCATAGCCGGTGGTCAGATTGCTGGTCCACTTGTAGCTCAGGCTGGCGAAGTCGAAGCTGTCGCTCGTCAAATGGCGACTGGTGATGCCCTTGGCGCCGGTTCGGGTAATGCCCATGTCTTCATAGTTCGAAGAGTCGCGCTGATTGACCTGTGTCAGCCGTCCGCCATCGATGGTCAGGCCTTCGATTTCCATCGAGGTCAACTGACCGCCTTCGAACGTTTGTGGCAACAACCGTGAGTCGTTGGCCAATACCGTTGGCACCTTGGGCAGCAACGTGCCGAGTTTCAGCGTGCTTTTGGATGCACGCAGCTTTGCCGTCACACCCATTTCGCCGTATTCGTCCTGAGCGCCTTTGCTCGTGTCGCTATGCCGTTTGAGCAGGCCGGAGCCGGCGCGATCAGGGCTGGAATCGAGCTTGACGCCCAGCAGGCCGATGGCATCGAAACCGACACCGATCAACCCTTCGGTAAAACCGGACTCATAGCGCAGCAGGAAACCTTGCGCCCATTCCTCTTGTTTGGATTGCGCAGCGTTGTCCTGGCGGTAATCCCGGTTGAAGTAGAAGTTACGCAGCTCGAGGCTGGCCTTGCTGTCCTTGACGAAGTCAGCAGAGGCGGGAGCCGAGAGACTGATGATACCGCCGGCAAGCAGCAGTCGGGTCGAGAGAGTGCAGGTATTGCGGTCCATGATGAAGCCCCTTTGTTTTTTTATTGTTGAAAGGACGGGCACAGCGGCCCTCGCCATGGCGGCAAGGGCTTATGAATAAAAAACGCGGCGCCAAAATGAGAGGAGCTGACGCCGCGTTGGTGAAAACGTCAGAACTGTTCGGCGCTCAAGCCGTACAAAGGACCACTGCCAGCGCGAATGGATTGCTCCAGGCTCAAGATGCGTGGCAGCAGGCGGTGGATGTAGAAGTCGGCGGTGGCGATTTTCGCGCCATAAAAACCTTCGTCTTCACTGCGTTTTTGCAGGGCGACCTGAGCCATCCGCGCCCAGAGCCAGGCGTAGGCGACGTAACCGAAGAGGTGCAGGTATTCCACCGAAGCGGCACCGACTTCGTTGCGATTGGTCGCCGCGCGATCCTGCAGCCAGTCGCTCAGGTCCTCCAGGCACCGCACTGCGTCGAGCAGTTGAGCGGCATAGGGGGCGTTCGGCTGGGTGGCAAAGCGGCGAATCTCCCCGGTGAATTGGCGCAGCGCCAGCCCCTTGTCGGCCAGCACCTTGCGGCCGAGCAGGTCCAGCGCCTGGATGCCGTTGGTGCCTTCATAAATCTGCGCGATGCGCACGTCACGCACCAACTGCTCCTGGCCCCATTCGCGGATGTAGCCATGGCCACCGAACACTTGCTGGCCGTTGACACAGCTTTCCAGCCCGGTGTCGGTAAAAAACGCCTTGGCCACCGGTGTCAGCAACGCGACCAGGTCCTGTGCGCTTTCGCGTTCCCAGGCATCGTCGGAAAACTTCGCCAGGTCCAGTTGCTGCCCGACATAACTGGCGAACGCGCGGCCGCCTTCAGTCATGGCTTTCATGCTCAGCAACATGCGGCGCACGTCAGGGTGAACGATGATCGGGTCGGCTGCTTTGCCCGGGGCCATGGCACCGGTCGGCGAGCGGCTCTGAATGCGTTCGCGGGCATATGCCACGGCGCTTTGGTAGGACGCCTCGGCACAACCGATGCCCTGAATGCCGATGGACAGGCGTTCGTAGTTCATCATGGTGAACATCGCCGCCAGGCCTTTGTTCGCCTCACCGATCAACCAGCCGCTGGCGCCATCGAAGTTCATCACGCAGGTGGCCGACGCCTTGATGCCCATCTTGTGTTCGATCGAACCACAACTCACGGCATTGCCGGCGCCCAGGGAGCCGTCGGCATTGACCAGCACTTTCGGCACCAGAAACAGCGAGATGCCTTTCGGGCCAGCCGGCGCATCCGGCAGCTTGGCCAGCACCAGGTGCACGATGTTTTCAGTCAGGTCCTGATCGCCACCGGTGATGAAAATCTTGCTGCCGGTGATGGCGTAGCTGCCATCGGCATGAGGCTCGGCGCGGGTGCGGATGAGCCCCAGGTCGGTGCCGGCGTGGGCTTCGGTCAGGCACATGGAACCGGCCCAGCGACCTTCATACATCGGCGGCAGATAGAGGTTTTTCAGGGTCTCGCTGGCATGGGCATCCAGCGCCAGGCAGGCACCGGAACTCAAGGCCGAATACAGCGCAAAGCTCGAGTTGGCGCCGTAGAGCATCTCTTCGAACTGCACCGCGAGCATCTTCGGCATGCCCATGCCGCCGAACTCGGCATTACCGGACAAACCCACCCAGCCGCCTTCGATGTAGGTGGTGTAAGCCTGCTTGAAGCCGATGGGCGTGGTGACTTGGCCTTCATGCCACTGCGCGCCTTCTTCATCACCGCTGCGATTGAGCGGTGCAATCAAGTGCGAGGTGACTTTCGCCGCTTCTTCAAGAATGGCGTCGGCCGTATCGGCGTCGACGGTGTCGGCCAGGGCCGGCAGGCGCGCCCACAGGGCCGGTGCGTCGAATACTTCATGCAGCACAAAGCGCATGTCGCGCAGTGGGGCATTGAATTGGGGCATAACGTGAACCTCGTTGGGACGGTTGTGCAACGGGCACGGCGCCGCATGGGCGGGCCGTGCCTTTTCGATCAGTGACTGGAAGCGGCGGCGGCACCGAGACCGGTCTGGGCGCGGACGAACTGGTCAGCGAAGGCATCACGCTCCTTGTCGGCGCGCACGCTGCGGTCGAGCCTGGACACCACGACGATCACCAGGAACGCCAGCGGCATGGAAAACAGCGCCGGGTGGTCATACGGGAAGATCGCGTGAGCATGACCGAGCACAGTGACCCAGACCGCTGGCGAGAGGATCACCAGCACCAGCGCGCAAACCAGGCCGGCAAAACCGCCGATGATCGCGCCTTTGGTGGTCAGGCCTTTCCAGTACATGGCCATGATCAGCACCGGAAAGTTGGTCGACGCGGCGATGCCGAAGGTCAGGCCCACGAGGAACGCGACATTCATCTTCTCGAACAGAATGCCCAGCAGAATCGCGATGATGCCCAGGCCTACCGTGGCCATGCGTGTGACGCGCATTTCCTGTTTCTCGCTGGCCTTGCCCTTCTTGAACACGGTGGCGTAGAGGTCATGGGAGATCGCCGAAGCACCGGCCAGTGCCAGCCCGGACACCACCGCCAGGATGGTGGCGAAGGCGACCGCCGCGAGGAAGCCGAAGAACAGGTTGCCGCCGACCGCTTTGGCCAGGTGCATGGCCACCATGTTGCCGCCGCCAATCAGGGCGCCGCCGACTTCACCGTTGACGTAGTACTGCGGATCGGTGCCGATGATCACCATCGCGGCAAAGCCCAGGGTGCACACCACCAGGAAGAAGAAACCGATGAAACCGGTGGCGTAGAACACCGATTTACGCGCCTCTTTGGCGTTAGGCACGGTGAAGAAGCGCATGAGAATGTGCGGCAGGCCGGCGATGCCGAACACCAGGCCCAGGGACATCGACGCGGTGTTGATCGGATCGGCGAGCATCGAGCCTGGGCCCATGATGTTCCAGCCGCTGGCGTGGGCCTGTACGGCTTTGTCGGCCAGGGTCTCGTAGCTGAAACCGAACTGCGACATCGCCATCACCGCGAGGGTGGTGCCACCGGCCAGCAACAGCACGGCCTTGATGATCTGCACCCAGGTGGTGGCGATCATGCCGCCGAAGATCACATACACCAGCATCAGCGCACCGACGATCACCACCGCCACCGGGTAGTCGAGACCGAACAGCAGCTTGATCAACTGACCCGCACCGACCATCTGCACGATCAGGTAGCAGCACACCACCGTCAATGAACCGAAGGCCGCGAAGATCCGCACCTTGTTCTGGTCCAGCCGATAGGAAACGATGTCGGCGAAGGTATAGCGCCCCAGATTGCGCAGACGCTCGGCCATCAGGAAGGTGATGATCGGCCAGCCGACGAAGAAGCCGATGGTATAAATGAAACCGTCGTAGCCCTTGGCGAACACCAGGCTGGATAGCCCCAGCAGGGTGGCTGCCGACATGTAGTCACCGGCAATCGCCAGGCCATTCTGAAAGCCGCTGATACCGCCGCCGGCCGTGTAGAAGTCCGAAGTGGATTGGGTTTGACGCGCCGCCCACCAGGTAATGGCCAGCGTGCCCAGGACGAAGACGAAGAACATGCCGATCGCATTCAGGTTGAGCGGCTGTTTTTCCACCGCCCCCAGGGCCGGTGCGGCGAGTACGACAGAGGCCGGCAACAGGCCGAGAGTGCCGAGGATGAGCTTGTTGAACAGGGTCATCATTTGCTCTCCTCGAGAATGGCGGCGCCCAGGACATCGAAGCGCGTATTGGCGCTGTAGACATACCAGCCGGTCAGCAGCCAGGAAAACACGATGATTGCCGCGCCTACCGGCATGCCGAGCGTCAACATCCGATGCTCGCCGAGCGGCGCGTGCAGCCACTGCGGGGCAAACGCCACAATCAGCATGAACAGGTAGTAAGTGCCCAGCACGGCGGCACTCAACGACCAGGCCAGGCGCGAACGACTGCTCACCAGCTCAAGGAATTTGGGATTGTTGCGAATGCGTTCGCAACGTTGGGTATCGGTTGAATGGATGTCGATCATCAGTAGCTCCACTTTTGTTTTTGTTATCGGTCCGTGGTGGGCCCGGCAGCGCCGAATTCGGCGTGCACGAACCCGAGGCGGCAGGTTGAACACCTGCCGCCCGTGGGGTACATCGTTGTTTCGGGTTAGAGCGCGGCGGCCCGGTCGCGCAACACGTACTTCTGGATCTTGCCGGTGGATGTCTTCGGCAACAGGGTAAAGATCACGGTGCGCGGCACTTTGAAGCCGGCCAGGTGTTCGCGACAGAAAGTGATGATGTCTGCCTCGCAAACGTCCTGGTGATCGGTCTTGAGTGTGATGAAGGCGCAGGGCGTTTCGCCCCATTTTTCATCGGGACGGGCAACCACCGCGGCTTCCAGCACACCCGGATGGCGGTAGAGCACACCTTCGAGTTCGATGGTGGAAATGTTCTCGCCGCCGGAAATGATGATGTCCTTGAGGCGATCCTTGATCTCGACGTAGCCGTCGGGATGACACACCGCCAGGTCGCCGGTGTGGAACCAGCCCCCTTCGAATGCTTCGGCAGTGGCGGACGGGTTCTTCAGGTAGCCCTTCATCACGGTATTGCCGCGCATGAAGATCTCACCGATGGTCAGGCCATCGCGCGGGGTCGGCTCCAGGGTCGCCGAATCAGCGACCATCACGCCTTCCAGGGTGGGGTAGCGCACGCCTTGACGAGACTTGATCTGCGCCCGCTCATCCAGGGGCAACTCGTCCCATTCGGCATGCCAGGCGCAAATCGTCACCGGGCCGTAGGTTTCGGTCAGGCCATACACGTGAGTGACCTTGATGCCCATCGCTTCGACGGCGCCGATCACTTTGGCGGGCGGCGCGGCGCCGGCAACCATGGCGTTGACCGGATGATCGATGGCCGCTTTCGCCGATTCCGGCATGTTCACCAGGGCGTTGAGCACGATCGGTGCACCACACAGGTGAGTGATCTGATGTTCGCGAATCAGCGTCAGGATTTTCTGCGGGTCGACCCGGCGCAGGAACACATGCACACCGGCCATTGCGGTGATGGTCCAGGGGTAGCACCAGCCGTTGCAATGGAACATCGGCAACGTCCAGAGGTACACAGGGTGGTTGCCCATGGCCCAGGTCATCTGGTTGCCCAATGAGTTCAGATAGGCACCGCGATGGTGGTAAACCACGCCCTTGGGATTACCGGTGGTGCCGGAGGTGTAGTTCAGGGAGATGGCTTGCCACTCGTCGGTTGGCCATTTCCAGGCAAAATCCGGATCGCCTTCGGCCAACAGCGCTTCGTAGTCCAGATCGCTGACGGCCTGGCCTTCGCCGTATTCCGGGTCGTTGACGTCGATTACCAGCGGCGGGTGATCGAGCATGCCGATCGCTGCGCGGATCACGTTGTGGAACTCACGGTCGGTAATCAACACCTTGGCTTCGCCATGCTGGAGCATGAAGGCGATGGCCTCGGCATCCAGACGAACGTTGAGCGGGTTGAGTACGGCACCGATCATCGGCACGCCGAAATGCACCTCAAGCATCTCGGGAATGTTGGGCAGCATCACTGCCACCGTGTCGTCCTTGCCGATGCCGCGACCGGCCAGGGCAGAGGCCAGTCGCCGGCAGCGGGCGTAGGTCTGCGCCCAGGTACGGCGGATCGAGCCGTGGATGACGGCGGGGTAGTGGGGATAAACGTTGGCAGTGCGCTCGATGAAGCTGAGCGGAGACAGGGCAATGTGATTGACAGCCGAAGGGTCTAACCCTTGCTCATAGATCGACATTTTCGGGTACTCGGTGGCTTATTGTTAGCTCTATGGGTGATCTCGCGAGGCAGTCGCTGAGGGCACCTTGATGTCCGGAGTACGTTATATAACATCCAGCTATACGTATGGAAGTACAACCTAGGGCGTATAGTAGTTCTACTATATTTCATTCTTTCCGATCCAAATCAATGCCGCGGCATCTCCAAAGCCGGTATATGCTTGGTTTTCCTGACAAAGTGGACCCGCGATGACCCTGACCCCCGTTCGATTGCACAGCTGGTTGCGCCTGCAGCGCGAAGGCGTGGCGTTGTCGGCCCGCGCCGATGCGTTGTGTCGTGCCCTTCAGGATTGCCCGGAAGTGCAGCGTGCGGTTTATCTCAGTTGGCAGCCCGGTGCGCGGATCTACGGTCACGAGGGCTCGGCCCAGCACTTTCCACCGGGCCTGGGCGACCCGGCGCTGGCCAGCGATCAGTTGCTGTTTGAGCATCTGGTCGAAGCCGGGCGCCTGGATCTGGCTCAAGTCCGTCAACTTGACTGCTGGTTGTCGGGCCGATTGCGTCGAGCGGCCATCAGCCATGGACAGGTGTTCGATCTGGCCTTGCAGCCGGGGCAGGCCGGGTTGTTGCTGGTGGAAGTGCGCGAGGGTGTGAGTCTCGACTGGCTGGGCTGGGTGCAGGATTTGTTGACGACATTGCTGACCAGCGTCAATGGCATGCTGCGCGGTTCGCCGTTGCTGGGCCATGATCCGCAACCGAGCCTGTTGCTCGATGCACAGGGCCGGCCGCTGGAGTTCAACGCGGCGCTATTGGCCTTGCTTGGCGAAAAGCCGTTGACCGATGTGTTGGGCTTTTTACCGGTCAATCATCGGGTGTTGGTGCGCGCGAGCCTGGATCAGCAACGTGCCATCGAAGGCGTCGAGGCACAGTTCGAAGAGCAAATACTGATCTGGACCTTCATCCCCGATCCCCAGGATAACCGCGTGCTCGCCCGTTGCCGGCACGCCACGACCCAGGTGCTGGCGGAGCGGGAAGCGGCCACCGCTCGCCGGCTGTACCGGCTGATCATCGAAAACACCACTGACCTGATTTCCCGGCACACGCCGGACGGGCGCTTTCTCGATGCCTCGCCCGCGTCCTGGACCTTGCTCGGCTACTGGCCCGAGGAATTGCGCGGACAAATGGCCCAAGGCCTGTTCCATGGGCAGGACCTCGCCAACCTGGTTCAGCGCGCGCGCGATGCGCTGGAGCAGGATGGATATCACACGATGACCTATCGCATCCGTCATCGCGACGGGCATTACCTGTGGTTCGAAACCGCCTGCCGCGCGATACGCGAGACCTACACCGGAGCGGTGGTCGAAGTGGTCAGCGTCTCCAGGGACATCACGGCGCGGGTGCAGGCCGAGGAAAACAAGCGACGACTGGCCGAGGTGGTGGAGGCCAACACCGATCCGGTGCTGTTCATCGACCCCAAGGGCCAAGTCACTTACCTCAACCCGGCGGCGCGGCGCATCCTCGGCATCGATGAGCAGCAAGCGATGCCAGCCCTGGCCGAGTTGTTCGCCAGTAGCGACCTGGGGCGCCTGCAACGTGACGGCTGGAGCAGCGCCGAACGCGATGGCGTCTGGAGCACCGATGCGCGCTTGCAGCCGCCTGGCGGCGGCACATCGGTGCCCGTGTCGCTGGTGTTGCTGGCGCACCGTTCCGCCGGCGGCGAGCGCTATTACTCGCTGGTGGCACGGGACATGACCGAGAGGGAGCTGCGCGAAGTGCAACAACGTCGCCATCAGGATGAGCTGGCGCACACCGCGCGGTTGGTGACGCTGGGCGAACTGGCCTCGGGGATTGCCCATGAAATCAACCAGCCACTGGCTGCCGTGGTGAATTACGCCAATGCGAGCCAACGCTATTTGCAGACCCTGGGCAGCAATCCCCAGGCGGCCGCCAGGGTGGCGCAAGGCCTGGAGCGCATTACCCATCACGCCACCCATGCGTCTGAAGTGATCCGGCGTCTGCGCGCGTTTCTGCGCAAGGGGCAGCGTCGCATGCAGGCGCTGAACCTGACCGAAGTCGCCCGTGAATCGGTGCGTTTGTGTGCCTGGGAGGCGAGCAATTGCCAAGTGACAATCGAGGATCGACTGCCGGATAATCTGCCGCCCGTTTATGCCGACCGCGTGTTGCTTGAGCAGGTGTTGCTCAATTTGCTGCGCAATGCCATCGACGCTAATCGCGAGCAACATCCTGGCCAGCCTTCGCTGATCGTGATGGCGGTGGAGCAGGGCAGTGGTGGCACCCTGGAAATCAGTGTGCGAGACCAGGGGCCGGGGGTCGGCGAGCCCGAACTGGAGCAGATTTTTACCCCGTTCTACACCAGCAAGGCCGATGGCCTGGGGCTCGGCTTGTCCATGAGCCGCAGCATCATCGAGGGTTTCGGTGGCGAACTGCAGGCCCGGCGCCAGCCTGTCGGGTTGCTGATGTGTTGCCGCCTGCCGCTTGCCGGTCCAACAAAACAACAACAGGAATGACGTAATGGCAGGTGCGACGGAGCACGTGGTGTATGTGGTCGACGATGACCAGGGCATGCTCGAATCAACCGTGTGGTTATTGGAGTCGGTCGGTCTCAAGGCCTTGCCGTTTACCAGTGGTGTCGAGTTCCTCGATGCCTGCGACGCCAGTCTCGATGCCTGCGTGATTCTCGACGTACGCATGCCCGGCATGGGGGGGTTGAACGTACAGGAAGAAATGCGCGTGCGTGAGTTGAACCTGCCGATCATTTTCGTCAGCGGCCACGCCGATGTGCCAATCGTGGTCCGTGCCTTCAAGGCGGGCGCCCATGACTTCATCGAAAAGCCCTACAACGAGCAGTTGCTGCTCGACAGCGTGCAGCAGGCGCTGAGCAGTTGCGCCACGCAGCGGTCCGGCAATCAGGCCTTGCAGGCACGCTTGCTGACGCTGACTCCACGGGAACGCGACGTCATGTTGCCTCTGGTGCAGGGCTACACCACCCGCGAAATCGCCGAGCAACTGGGCGTGAGTGCAAAGACCGTCGATCTGTATCGCTCGCGCGTCATGAAACGCATGCAGGCCAATACGTTACCGGACCTGGTGGGCATGGCCATAGCGGCGAACATGGTCGATCCACTGAAGCTGCGTTGATCCTTCGCGCCGTGCAATGTGCGTCTATGCTGGGCTAACAGATTCGCCCACTACACGGCGAACCGTGAGGAGACAGCCATGGTGCCCACATCGATCACAGTGAAAACCTTGTCCCGCGGCCTGCTTGACGTAATGATCCGTGCCGGACTGATTGTCGTCATGGTGCTGTTTTGCTTCGAGATTTTCCGACCGTTTCGCGACTTGATGTTGTGGTCGTTGATCCTGGCGATCACGCTTTACCCGTTGCAAACGCGGCTCAGGGGGCCGCTGGGGCACAAAGATGGATTCATTGCGACCCTGATCGTGCTGGTGGCCATTTTGATTCTCATGGTGCCGGTCTATCTGTTGGGCGCCTCGGTTGCCGACTCGGTCCAGAGCACCATTATCCTGGTCAAGACCGAAGGCTTTCATATTCCCCCACCGACGGATTCCGTCGCCACCTGGCCACTGGTGGGTAAACCCATATCGGTCATCTGGATGCAGGCAGCCACTGACCTGCCAAGCCTGACCGTGAAGTACATTCCGCAAATCAAAGGCATCAGCCTGGGGCTGCTGAGTAAACTGGCCGGAATCGGCATGGGCTTTCTCATTTTCATCTTTGCGCTGATCATCGCCGGCATCTTCATGGCCTACGGCGAAGCCGGCAGCCGTAGCGCGGTCCAGATCGCCTCGCGCGTCAGCGGCCCGGACCGGGGCCCGAGTATCGCGGCGCTGTGCACCGCAACGATCCGTGCCGTGGCGCTCGGGGTGGTCGGCATCGCCTTCATCCAGATGTTGCTGGTGGGCTTGGGGTTTGTCTTCAAGGGCGTGCCCGCTGCCGGGTTGCTGGCATTGGGTGTGTTGTTACTGGGCATCATGCAGCTGCCGGCGACACTGATCACCATCCCGGTCATCGTTTATGTGTTCGCCACTGAAGGCCCCAATACCGGCACCATCGTGTTCGCCATTTATGTGTTCGTTGCGGGGCTGGTGGACAACGTACTCAAACCCTTGATGCTGGGGCGCGGTGTGGACGTGCCGATGCCGGTGATACTGATAGGTGCCCTGGGCGGCATGGTCACCAGCGGCATCCTCGGCTTGTTCATCGGCCCGGTGGTGCTTGCGGTCGGCTATCAGTTGTTCTGGCAGTGGGTGGAAGATCGGCCCCAGGATGAAAATCAGCCATTACTCTGAACCTGTGCGGGAAGGAACTCAGCATGCGCATCAGGGGACTCACCGTCGTCATCGCCATTTTCTGTTTATTGAGCCCGGTGCATCTGTGGGCCGAGGACGCACCCAAGGCCCCGGACGCGTCCGCCGAACTCAAAGTGGCCAACCGCAGTGTCATGGTGTTCCGTGCCACGGTACTCGGAGAACCGCCGCAATCGCGGGTCAAGCGTGCTGGCGCAGTGATCCGCGAGGCGCTGGATGAAGCCGACGATCTCAACGTCCGCATCGATCCGATCCAGAACAGTTACCTGGTGCTGTTGGGCAACCGGCGCGCGTTCATTGTCTCTCCCAAAGACGTCGACAGCCTGGGCACCGCGTCAGTCCTGGAGACCGCCGAGCAAGCGGCGCAGAACCTGCGTCAGGTAGTCGCTGAAACCCAGGAAGCGCGCAGCCTGCGACTGATTCTCAGGGCGTTGATCGCCGTCACGCTGGCCACCACCCTTTATTTCGCGCTGCTGTGGGGCATGGTTTACCTGCGGCTCAAATTGTTGAAAAAACTCCCGGAGTTGATGCATCGGCACACCAAGGCGTTGAGCGTGGGGCGCGTGCAGCTCATCGATGCCAATTTCCTCTACCCGCTGGTCAGCCGTGTGTTGTGGTTTCTGCGCTGGCTGGTGGTGTTGCTGTTGACCTACGAGTGGCTGGGATTTGTCCTGTCGCGGTTTCCCTATACCCGGCCGTGGGGCGAAAGCCTAAATAACTACCTGCTGGAGGTCGCGACCTACCTGTTCCAAAGCATTATCAGCGCGATTCCCGGGCTGGGCGTGGCCCTGATGATTTTCTTCATCGCCCGGGGCGTCAGCGCATTCAGCAAGCGAGTGTTGCGGCGCATGGCCGGCCCCGGCATCTTGAATTGGCTGAATGAGGAAACCCTGCAGCCGACCACCCGGCTGATGTCCCTGGCGATCTGGTTGTTTGCGTTGGCCATGGCCTATCCGTACTTGCCGGGGGCGGGCACCGATGCATTCAAGGGTTTGTCGGTGCTGCTCGGCCTGATGATTTCCCTGGGCGCCACCAGTGTGGTTGGCCAGGCGGCGTCGGGGCTGATTCTGACCTACACACGCACCCTGCGACCGGGGGAGTTCGTGCGCATCGGCGAATACGAAGGCACGGTAACCGAACTGGGCATGTTCACCACGCGCATCCGTACCGGCCTGGGTGAGGTGCTGACCTTGCCCAACTCGATGATCACCAACTCGGTGACCAAGAACTATTCGCGGATCGTGCAGGGCGCCGGTTATGTGGTCGATACAGTGGTGACCATCGGCTACGACACGCCGTGGCGGCAGGTCGAAGCCATGCTGCTGGAGGCCGCCAGACGCACCGCCGGGATTCTCGCAGTGCCGACGCCCCAAGTGTTTCAGACCGCTTTGTCGGATTTCTACCCGGAGTATCGCCTCGTGGCCCAGGCCATCCCCAGCCAGCCGCGCCCGCGTGCCGAGTTGCTCAGCATGCTGCACGCCAATATCCAGGATGTGTTCAACGAGTACGGCGTGCAAATCATGTCGCCGCACTACCTTGGCGACCCGCGACAAGAGAAGTGGGTGCCGAGGGAGAAATGGTATTCGGCGCCTGCCCAGGAGCCGAAGGAACGTTGATCGCGCCGTATCACCTGGCAGCGCGCTGCCGGAAGCGACCCTGTCCAGGTCACTTCCGGCGTACCGCGAAGGTTTACCCTTGAGGTACCGCCACGCCCGCGCAAGCGGGTGATTTTTTCTGCACGGTTCGGTACAGCAGGGTGGACACCATGAAGCCAACAATGGCCAACACGCTCATCAGGCTGAAGACATAGTTGTAGCCCTGCTGACCAGGGAAATGATCAAGCAGGGTGCCGTAGATCACATAAGCGAACATGCCTGGCGCATAACCGATCAGACAACCGATGCCGAAGGCCGAGCCCGTGATGTGCTGAGGGATGCCGACTTCACCCATGGGCGCCCAGAACACGCCGCGCATGGAAAACACAATCAGCGCGAAAGACAGCGTGGCAGCCATGCCCGCGTAGATGAAGCTCGGGCTTTTCGGGATCAGCAGGATCACGCCCATCAGCGGCAACAAGGCCAGGAATGCCCATTTCAAGTAACGACTGGTGCTCTTGAACTGCTTGTCCGCGATGAAGCCACCGGCAGGTCCGCCAAGGATCTTGAGGAAGTACTGATTCATGATGCCGTAGGCGCCCACCAGTGCCACCGGCAGTCCATACATCTCCTTGAGGTAGGGAATGAAATAGGTCAGCCCGCAGTAGACGATATAGACCATGAACACGTTGAGGCTGACCAGCCAGATGCCCGGTACCTTGACCGCTTCAAGCAGGTTCGACCAACCGTTCTTCGCCTTGGCGGCTGCCTGTGGGGTGCCGCCCTTGAGCAGGAACCAGGTCAGGGTTCCGGCAATCATGTCGATGACCGAATAGAAGAGGATGGCCGACTTCAGGCCGGCCTCACCGGAGCCCATCGCGACAAACACGCCCAGCGCGGAGAAGGCGACCACGGTATCAATCACGCCACGCCCGCCTTCCAGAAGGCCGAATAGCCGTCCCTGTTCGTTGTCGTCGCCAAGGTTGCGGATCGCCTTGAGCAGCGATGGCCAGAAGATGCAATCGGCGCAGACCGCCAGCAGACAGAACACGATCAGCAGGTTATTGAACGGAGGAAAGGTGGCCAGGTACAGACCAAGGCTGCCGGTGCCCAGCAGCCCCAGGGGAATCAACTTGCGTGTGTCGAATCGGTCGGCAAGCATGCCGCCCACGACAAACAGCGCCGTGGCAATGATGGCATTGGCGCTCAACAACAAGCCGATTTCAGTGTGGCTCAAGCCCATGAACTCTTGCATGGGCACATAGAAGGCATCCTTGAGGCTGGCCAGCTTGTAGATGGTGCCGCCACCGAGGATGAGAATCAGGAATCTGAGCCATTTGGCCTTGTCACGAGTTGTCATTTTTGTTCTCCAGGCGAAATCAGGGACGCAGTGTCAGGTTCAGGCTTGGGTGCCGTGGGCCAGGGTCAATTCGGCCAAGGTTCGAAACTCGGCCAGCAAACCCCGTACGTAGGCGACCTGGTTGTTCGCCCAGCGGTGTTCGTCGGCCAGCATTCGCTCCAGCGAGTAGCCCGCAGGCAGCGCTGTTTCACTCATTTCCCGGTAGGCGATAAACGGATCGGCGGCTTCATCGGTCTGGCGGAACGCCGGCGCCACGTAATGGTTTTCCTGCTCCAGGATGAACGCGATCACTTGTGGGGTTGAGTCGCCCAGCATCAGCAGTTCGAACAACATGCGGGCGTTGGGCAGATCGTCCTCGTCGCAGCCCTGCAGCACGCCGTAATGGCCGAAGCCGTTGTGCTCGGGCACGATGCGCACCCCCTTGAGATGGACCTGGCGGATGTGCGGCCCGAGGGTGCGCAGCGCCTGCAGGGGTTGTTCGCAGGCATTGATCATGTTGCCGAAGTCGAACAAGGCATGCAGGCGAGGGTGGTCGAGTCGGTTCAGCAGTTGCGCGATCTCGGCGCTCTTGAGTTCTTCGTGCTGCTCGAAATCAAAGAACAGGTCATGGGCGTCCGCCTGTTGCGCGAGGTAATGCAAGTCCGACTCGATCACGTCCATGACCCGGGACAGTGCCCCTTCATAACGTGAGTACACGCGGATGTTGCGGGTGCCCAGGGCCTTGGCGATGGCGATGACCTGATCGACGTCTTGTTTGCGCGTGCTGCTGATTTCCAGGTGAACATCGAGCGCCAGCGACTTGGCCTTGTCAGCGAATGCCTGCAATTGCGCGGGCGTCATTTGGCTGAGGCTGTTTTCCTCGCCATCGAGCAGGTGCAGGCTGAGCCCCTGCAACTCGTGCCGATAGGCGAAGTCCAGCAGGTCGGCGGGTTTGACCCGGCCGTGGGTGAGATTGGTCAGCAGGGGGTAGGCATGCGCAAACAGACGCAGTCGGGCCAGTCGATCGAGCAACTGGCGGGCCAGTGTCTCGGTCAGTGCGGGCGGGGTTGCGGCCTCGTCAACCTTGTGGCTGAGCAAGGCATTGAATCGCTCTTGGATCTTATTGTTCATTCGAGTCGTTCCTGGTTCAGACGCCGGGTCTACCGGCGCCGTCTTTATCGCGCCAGTCAGGAACTCTCGATAGATCCATTATCCGTTAATTGATAAGACCACTTGCCGCGCTTCAAGGGGCCTGTTGCAGGCAGCCCATTTTGCTCAAGGCCTGAAACAGCGCTTCGACGCGCGCTTGCGCCTGGTCCTCGGGGGTTCCGGCAAAGCCGATCAACAGGGCAGGGGGTAACACATGCTCAAGGCAGTAGTCGCTCAGGGCATAGGTATGAATGTTGTGCCGGGCCAGTTCCTTGGCGATCTCATCGTCATTCAGTTGGGGTGGCAGCCAGGCGATCAGATGCATGCCGGCTTCCACCAGCGTGATCCGGAAAAATCCGCCCAATTGCCGCTGCAATTGCTCGACCAGTGCCTGTTGCCGAGCCTGGTACAGCGCGCGCATGCGGCGAATATGTCCGATGAAGTGGCCTTCGCCCATGAAGTCAGCCGTCACCGCCTGCAGCAGGGTGGGCGGGCTGCGATCCATGACCGCGCGCAAGGTGCAGAAGGGTTCGACCAGGGCCTGCGGCAGGATCACGTAGCCCAGGCGCAGCGATGGGAAGAGCACCTTGCTGAAGGTGCCGACATAGATGACCCGGGCCCACTGATCCATGGCATAGAGCGCAGGCAACGGGCGGCCGCTGTAGCGAAACTCACTGTCGCAGTCGTCTTCGATGATCCAGCTTTGATGGGCCGCGGCCCAGTCGATGAGTTCCTGGCGTCGCCCATAACTCATGGTGACCCCCAGCGGGTGTTGGCGCGACGGTGTGGTGAATACCAGGCGGGCATCAGGACAGCGGGCCAGGCCTTGCTGGACATCGATGCCCTGTTCATCGACAGGCAAGGGGACCAACAAGCCACCCTGGGCCTGCAGTGCAATGCGCGCCGCGATATGCCCCGGATCTTCCATCCACACACTGTCCTGCGGGTTGAGCAGCAGCATGCCCAACAGGTTGAAGGCTTGCTGGGCGCCGGAAACGATCACCACCTGCTCGGCAGTGCAATCAATGCCACGGGCATCAAACACGTAGTCGGCAATCGCCTTGCGCAGGTCCGTTAAACCCTGCAGCTCGCCATAGCCAAGCATTGCCTTGGTGGGCTTATGCAGATGGCGGTTCATCAAACGTTTCCAGACCGCTTGTGGGAACGCGTCGTAGGCACTGTGGCTCGGCAGGAAGGAGGTCGGGGTCCCGGCGGCCCAGCCGGCATAGGACACCCCCTGGAAATGACGGCTGCGCATGGACAGCATCGAGCGGCTCAGATCGGACAGGCGCGGCGGTTGGGGTGGCGGCTGATCATCGGTCAGGCCTCGGTCTTCCCACTCATTGCCGACATAGGTGCCGGCGCCGGTCCGCGACGCCAGAAAGCCTTCGGCAATCAGTTGATCGAATGCATTGAGGATGGTGATCCGCGACAGGTCCAGCTCTTTGCTCAAGGTGCGGGTCGATGGCAGGCGCACGCCCCCTTGCAGTCGCCCACTGAGAATCTGTTTGCGAATCTGCAAATACAGTTGGCGGTACAGGGGCATGGCGCTGGCACGGTCCAGCTCAATGCCCGACAGCAGCAAACCGGCGGGGGATTTCATGGGTCGCTCGTCTGGATGGGGGATTTGACCTGAATCAGCGTCAGGCACTCGCGGTGCGCAAGGTTATCGAGCGGCAGTCGATAAGTCACCCGCAGCGGGCATCGTGAACGTTGGCACAACAGGCTGGTTGTCATGAAATGAAAAGCCGTTGTCGTCTGATGAGAAGCGATGACTGAGCCGCAGACCTACAGTCCAATCAGCGCAATTCGACGCACTCGCCAAAACGCAGATTGGAGAATAAGAAAAAATGGCCAAAGCCGTTCGCTTTTACGAAACCGGTGGTCCCGAGGTGCTTCGTTACGAAGAGGTCGAAGTGGGGGATCCGGGCCCGGGCCAGGTTCGTCTTCGTCACGTGGCGGTCGGCCTGAACTATGCCGACACCTACTTTCGCAACGGCACTTACCCGATCCCGCTGCCGAACGGTATGGGGGTCGAAGCGTCCGGCGTGGTCCAGGCCGTGGGCGAAGGGGTGACCAATGTCCAAGTGGGTGATCGCGTCACCTATACCGGGTTTCTCAATACGCTGGGGGCCTACAGCACCGAGCGTCTGATCCCGGCGGCACCGCTGATCAAACTTCCGGAAACCATCAGTTTCGAGACCGCCGCCGCCATGACCATGCGCGGCCTGACGTCGTCGTACCTGATGCGCCGCATCTACGATTTCAAGGTCGGCGACAGCATTTTGCTGCACGCTGCCGCCGGCGGGGTCGGCCTGATCGTTTCGCAGTGGGCCAAGCTGCTGGGCCTGACCGTGATCGGCACCGTATCCACCGAGGTCAAGGGCGAAATCGCCCGGGCCCATGGCTGCGACCATGTGATCAATTACAGCCATGAAGATGTCGCCCAGCGCGTTCGCGAACTGACGGACGGTGTCGGCGTCAACGTGGTATTCGACAGCGTCGGCAAGAACACTTTCATGGGTTCGCTGGATTCGCTCAAGCGCCGCGGCCTGATGGTCTGCGTCGGTACGGCTTCCGGCCCGATCCCGGCGTTCGACCCGGTGATGCTGGCGATGAAAGGCTCGCTGTTCCTGACTCGCCCGGCGCTGGCCGATTACATCGCCGACCCTGCGGAAAAAGCGGCCCTGGCCGGTGAATTGTTCGACCACGTCGGCAATGGCCGGATCAAGATCGAGATCAACCAGCACTACGCCTTGCAGGATGCCGTACAGGCCCACCGGGACCTGGAATCGCGCAAGACCACTGGCTCGTCGATTTTCGTCATTTAAGGGAGTCCGCTGCCATGAAAGTCGAACAATTGACCTGCAACATCGGTGCGGAACTGATCGGCGTCAATCTTGCCGACGCGATCCATGACGAGGGTCTTTTTGCCGAGATTCGCGCCCAGTTGCTCACCCATCGAGTGGTGTTCCTGCGCGACCAGAACATCAGTCGCGCCGAGCACGTGGCGTTCGCCCGGCGCTTTGGCGAGCTGGAAGATCATCCGGTGGCCGGCAGTGATCCGGATCACCCCGGCCTGGTGCAGATCTACAAAAAGCCGGACCAGCCGATGGACCGCTACGAAAACGCCTGGCACACCGACGCCACCTGGCGCGAAGCACCGCCCATGGGTTGCGTGCTGCGCTGCGTGGAGTGCCCGCCGGTCGGTGGCGACACCATGTGGGCGAACATGGTCGAGGCCTACGCCAACCTGCCCGATGACGTGAAGGTGAAGATTGCCGACCTGCGCGCCCGCCACAGCATCGAAGCGAGCTTCGGCGCGGCCATGCCGATCGAAAAACGCCTGGCGCTGAAGGCCCTGTATCCGGACGCCGAGCACCCGGTGGTGCGCACCCACCCGGAAACCGGGGAGAAGGTGCTGTTCGTCAACGCCTTCACCACCCATTTCAGCAACTACCACACCCCCGAGCGGGTGCGTTTCGGCCAGGACGCTAACCCTGGCGCGAGCGAGCTGCTGCGCTACCTGATCAGCCAGGCGTACATCCCCGAGTATCAAGTGCGCTGGCGCTGGAAGCCCAACAGCGTTGCCATCTGGGACAACCGCAGTACCCAGCATTACGCCGTCATGGATTACCCGCCGTGCCATCGCAAGATGGAGCGCGCCGGGATCATCGGCGACAAGACTTACTGATCGACCCCTTCTGCATACGCACTCGTAAACACGTCTGCCCGGCACGATCCCGGGTGGACGGGACAATCATAAAAACAGGAGTAAACCATGCAATTCTTCGACGATTCCCTGCACCCCGAAAACATGGAAAAGGTCGTCATCACCGTGGCCCCCTACGGCCCGGAATGGATGCCGGAAGACTTTCCTGAAGACATACCGCTGACCATGGACGAGCAGGTGCAGAAAGCGGTCGAGTGCTACGAGGCCGGTGCCACGGTCCTGCACCTGCACGTGCGCGAACTCGATGGCAAGGGGTCCAAGCGCCTGTCCAAGTTCAACGAGCTGATCGCCGGTGTGCGCGAAGCCGTGCCGGACATGATCATCCAGGTCGGCGGCTCGATTTCCTTCGCCCCTGAAAGCGATGGCGAAGCGGCCAAGTGGCTGTCCGACGACACTCGCCACATGCTGGCCGAGCTGACGCCAAAACCGGATCAGGTCACGGTGGCGATCAACACCACCCAGATGAACATCATGGAGCTGCTGTATCCGCAATACCTGGAAGGCACCTCCCTGGCCAATCCGTTGTTCCAGGCCGCCTACAGCGAAATGACCGTGCCGGCCGGTCCGGCCTGGGTGGCCGAACACCTCAAGCGCCTGATGGACAACGGCATCCAGCCACACTTCCAGTTGACCGGCATGCATGCCCTGGAAACTCTCGAGCGCCTGGTGCGCAGAGGCGTGTACATGGGCCCGCTGAACCTGACCTGGATCGGCATCGGTGGCGGTTTCGACGGTCCGAATCCGTTCAACTTCTTCAACTTCATCCACCGTGTTCCGAACGGCTGCACCCTGACCTCCGAATCGCTGCTCAAGAACGTGCTGCCGTTCAACACCATGTCGATGGCCATGGGCATGCACCCGCGTGTGGGCAACGAAGACACTATCATTGATCACAAGGGCGAACGTTTCGGCTCGGTCGCACAGATCGAGCAGACCGTGCGCATCGCCCATGAACTGGGTCGCGAGATCGCCACCGGCAAAGAAGCCCGTGAGATCTATCGCATCGGTGTGCAATACCAGAGCATCGAAGAAACCCTGTTGGCCAACGGCATGGCCCCCAACCGCAAGGCCGGGCAAAAAGGTGTGCCGCAGCGCGGCTGACCGGCAGTGGCGGCGAGAGGCCGATGGCCTCTCGCTCACTGCATGCAACACGCTTGATAACAACAATAAAACGAAGCTTTGAGGAGGCTGCATGGCCTTTCATCCAATCGCTGCGGACGATGACGACTGCAGTGGCGTCGGCGTTGCGCGCAAATATGCCTGGATCGTCTTTGCACTGACGTTCGGCCTGTTGATTTCCGACTATATGTCGCGTCAGGTGCTGAACGCGGTGTTCCCGATGCTCAAGGGCGAGTGGTCCTTGAGCGATGGTCAGCTCGGCTTGCTCAGTGGCGTTGTCGCCCTGATGGTCGGCTTGCTGACGTTTCCCCTGTCGTTGCTGGCGGACCGCTTCGGTCGGGTCAAGAGCCTCGCCCTGATGGCGCTGTTGTGGAGTGTGGCCACTCTGGGTTGTGCCCTGGCCCAGGATTACCAGCAGATGTTCATTGCCCGGTTCATGGTCGGGGTCGGTGAAGCGGCTTACGGCAGTGTCGGTATCGCGGTGGTGATTTCCGTGTTTCCCAAACACATGCGGGCCACCCTGGCCAGCGCCTTCATGGCCGGCGGCATGTTCGGTTCCGTGTTGGGCATGGCGTTGGGCGGAGCCATCGCGGCCAAACTGGGCTGGCGCTGGTCGTTTGCCGGCATGGCGCTGTTTGGCCTGCTGCTGGCGGTGCTGTACCCGATCATCGTCAAGGAAGCCCGTATCGCACCGAAGCGCATGGTCAACCTGGCTGCCGCCAAGGCCAGGCAACCGTTGCGTACGCTGTTTTCCAGCCGTTCGGTGATCGCGACCTACGTCGGCAGCGGCTTGCAGCTGTTCGTCGGCGGCACCGTGATCGTGTGGATGCCCAGTTACCTGAACCGCTACTACGAAATGGGCACGGACAAGGCCGGAGGCATGGCCGCCATCATCGTGCTGTGCAGCGGCGCCGGGATGATTCTGTGCGGCATGCTCAGTGATCGCCTGTGCCGGCAATCGCCTGAGCGCAAGGTGGCCCTGGCCATTGCCTATTGCCTGGGCAGTTGCCTGCTGTTGTCGGCGGCGTTCGCCCTGCCGGCGGGGCCCGGGCAACTGGCGCTGATCTGCCTGGGCATGTTGATTGCCGCTGGCACCACCGGTCCCGCCGGGGCGATGGTCGCCAACCTGACCCCGTATTCATTGCACGGTACAGCGTTCGCCACGTTGACCCTGGCCAACAACATGCTGGGCCTGGCGCCGGGGCCGTTCATCACCGGCAGGGTGTCCGACTTGATCGGCCTGCATGCGGCCTTCCAGTGGGTGCCTCTGGTCAGCCTTGGGGCAGCAGCGGTGTTCTTTTATGCCAAGTGTCATTACCACAGAGATATTGCCCGCCTTCAGGGTCAGCGTGTGCCTGATCCTGTCAATGCAGCCGGGTTAGAGGTGAAGTTGTGAGTCGTCGCTTATCCATTGATGTGTTTTTCGATTTCATCTGCCCTTGGTGCCTGATCGGCAAACGCCAATTGGAGCATGCGCAAGTGCAGTTTCGCAGTCGCTATCCGGACGTGCAGATCACCACGGTGTGGCATGGGGTGCAGTTGCTGCCTCAGTTGCCCGTGGAAGGTGAGCCCTTCGCCGATTTCTATCGCAAGCGTCTGGGCAATGCCGAGGCCATGACCATGCGTCAGGCCCAGGTACAGCAGGCTGCCTCGGCGGTTGGGCTGGCCATCGACCTCAGCCGCATTGCGACGATGCCCAACACCGCTGATGCCCATCGCTTGTTCGAGCGTGCGAGCGTGCTGGGCAATGCCACCCAGCGTGAAATGTTGCTCGAACGAATGTTCGCCGCTTATTTCCGCAAAGGCGAAAACCTGGGTTGCCGAGAGACCTTGCTCGCCATAGCCCGCTCTTGCGGCGTCGATGCGGACAGTGTGCTCGATTGCCTGAAGGGCGATGCGACGCCCTTTGCCGGATCCCCCGGTGCGACCAGTGGCGTGCCGAGCTTTCAGTTTGACCGGCGCATGACCGTGATCGGGGCACAACCCGCGCAGGCGCTGCTCGGGGCCATGAGCGAAGCGCTCAAGGAAAGTGAGCGCGAGCGGCAACCGGCATGACCAGACGTATCCCCGTACCGGCCGGCAAACACCCGCAGGCCGGTGGTCGCGCGCTGTTCGAGTTCGAGGACAAAAGCCTGGCGCTGTTCAACGTCGACGGGCAGTTGTTCGCCATCGACGACAGCTGCCCGCACCAAGGCGCGTCGCTCTGTGGCGGGCGCCTGGAGGGCCGGGTGATCCAGTGCCGCGCCCACGGCCTGCGCTTCGACCTGCTCAGCGGCTACCTGCTCAATTCCACCCAGGTCAAGGTCACCCACTACCCGGTCGAGATCATCGACGACCAGGCGTTCATCATCATTTCCCAGGAGTCCGCGCCATGAGCGCCATTGCTCTTACCCGTATCCATAGCCGCACCCGCGAATTGGCACCGGGGTTCGTTGTCAGTCTGATCGTGGCCGCCGCCGCGTCGTTTTTGTCCGAGCATTACGGTGCCCCGGTGATGCTGTTCGCGTTGCTGCTGGGCATGGCGCTCAACTTTCTGGCGGGTGACGGCGCCTGCAAGGCCGGCATCGAGTTCACCGCTCGCAGCGTGTTGCGCATTGGCGTCGCGCTGTTGGGCATGCGCATCACCCTGGAACAAATGGCCGCGCTGGGCTGGAAACCGGTGGCCCTGGTGGTGATTCTGGTGTTCGTGACCATTAGTGTCTCGGTGATCGCGGCCAAGGCCATGGGGTTCCAGCGCCTGTTCGGCATGCTCACCGGCGGGGCCACGGCGATCTGCGGCGCATCGGCAGCGCTGGCCCTGGCGGCGGCGTTGCCCAACCATCCGCAGAAAGAGCGGGCTACCTTGTTCACGGTCATCGGGGTTTCGGCGCTGTCGACCCTGGCGATGATCGTCTATCCGATGATCGCCAATTGGCTGGCCTTGTCGCCGCAAGTGGCCGGTGTGTTTCTCGGCGCCACCATACACGATGTCGCCCAGGTCGTCGGGGCCGGTTACAGCATGTCGACCGAGACCGGCGACACCGCCACCGTGGTCAAGCTGATGCGCGTCGCCATGCTGCTACCGGTGATCGTCAGCGCCGCGATGATTACCCGCATGCAAGGCGCCGATCCCACCGGCAAACGGCCGCCGCTACTGCCGTGGTTCGCGGTCGGTTTTCTGATACTGGCCTGCATCAACAGCACCGGCTGGGTGGTCCCGGCGGTGCAGGGCGCGGTCAATGAACTGTCGCGCTGGTGCCTGGTGGTGTCCATCAGCGCCCTGGGCATGAAAACCCAGCTCAAGGAACTGGCGGCCGTGGGTATCAAGCCGATCCTGCTGATGGTGGGGGAAACCGTGTTCCTGGTGGTTCTTGTGCTGCTGTTGCTGCACTGGGGGATGTAAACCCGGCTGCTCGCGACCGCATTCAACAAGCGGCGCCACATTGTGTTCACTCCGACGCAGTGCGGCACTCGACCGGCGTCATAAGCACCGGTTCCTTTACGGCGACTGTACCAGCAGTCGTCGTTTTTTTTATTTGGAGGCTGCCTACAGGAAGATCTGCGCGTGTTCAGGGTTTCTCTGGATCGGAAAGGACGCTGCTGTCTGCCGCCTTGGCACTGCCAGGCTTATGAGTGGTGCGCCAAACGGCTGGCGGCATGTCGAACTGGCTGATGAACCAGCGCGTGAACGAGCTCGCCATGGAGTAGCCGAGCATGTCGGCGATTCGGCTCAGCGAGTAATTGGGGTTGTCCAGATAGCGCAGCACCAGGTCGCGACGCACATCGTTGATCAGGTCGTTGAACGCGCAACCATCCTCTTTGAGGCGACGTTGCAGGGTCCGTACGTTCATGCCCTGGGTCTGGGCAATCTGCTCGATCGTGGCGCGCCCCATCGGCAGCAGCAGGTAAATGGCCTTGCGCACCTCAAACAGCATCGACGGCCCTTCGTGGCTCTGTAGCGAATCCAGGTAGCTTTGGGCGTAACGGGCCATGGCCGGGTCGGCATGGGGATTGGTCATGTCGAGGCTGGCGTCTGGGCAGACAATGCCATTGAACTCACTGCCGAACTCCAGGTTGCAACCAAACAGGCGGCGATGCAGGTGCAGGTTTTCCGGGGCCTGATGGGTGAAGTTGACGCTGTACGGATGCCAATGCGTTCCCAGCAGGGCCGCGCACAGACGGAACATCACGCCGATGGCCAGCTCATTGGCCTGCCGGCAGGACATCGGAGACTCGGTGACCACCTCTTCACGGATGATCACCATCTTGCCCGCTTCCTCGACGAAGATCGCCAACGAGTCGTTCATGAGATGGCGGTAATGCACCAGCACCTGCAACGCATCACGCAGCGTCCGCTGATGCGTGAGCAGCAGGCTGACCACGCCAAAGTCCGAGAGTTGACGCGACTCGGCCATGCTCAGGCCGAAGGTCTGACAACCGCTGGCGGTCGCTGAAAGCTCCAGCAGACGCACCGCGGAATCGATTGGAATGCGTTGTTCGGGGGCCAGCAGGCGGGCCTTGCTCAGGCCGACCTGCGCCAGCACATCATGCGGATTGAACCCCAGGTAATGGGCTACATCCAGGTAGTTGGTCAAGACAGCGGCGCGAACGAGCTTGGTCATGAAGAGGTCATCCCTGGAGCGTCTCGATGGAGTTGAGCGGGGCGGACTATATCCAGCACATCATGAAATGAAAAGTTTTTGAAGCCATGTTTTGCGCGTCCACACGACCACCAATCAGGCGCTCTTGTCCTGTCATCAAAAGAAAAGTCGGTGTCGTCAAATGAAAAGCGTAGCGGGTGGGCGCTCTTTAATGTCGGTACTACAAAAAGATTCTGGCGAAACAGCCAGGCGAGCTACCGAGAAGGTGAGGTGTTCAAGTGAACAAACTGCAAACCGCCGCTACCGTTCTGATTGTACCGGGTCTGCGCGACCACGTTGCCGAGCATTGGCAAACGCTGCTTGAGGCCCGGTTGAACAACGTACGCAGCGTCCCGCCGCTTGAAACCGACAAGCTCGACTGCGCTGCCCGGGTCCGGGCGATCCAGCATGAACTGGAACAAATCGACGGCCCGGTGATTCTCGTCGCCCATAGCGCCGGCGTGCTGATGGTCGCCCACTGGGCCGCCCGCCACAGCGGCTCGATCAAGGGCGCTCTGTTGGCCGCGCCGCCGGACCTCAATGCCACCTGGCCGGCAAACTACCCGTCCCCTGAAACCCTCAAAGCCAACGGCTGGGCCCCTCTGCCTGCCGGTGCGCTGCCGTTTCGCAGTCTCGTGGCGGGCAGCACCAACGATCACCTGGCCAGTCTCGAGGCCGTCACCCGCATGGCCCGCGACTGGGGCAGCGAACTGGTCAACCTCGGCGAGGTCGGCCATCTCAATCCTGCTTCGGGCTTCGGCCACTGGCCGCAAGCCGAAGCCCTGATTCTGGAACTGGATCGCTAATCAGGCACCTGGCCGGGCGTGATCCGTCCGGCAATTGCTCTAACGCGTGAAAAAAACGCAGGCCTCTCAGCAGGGCCTGTGCATGGAAAGCTGCGCTTAAAAAACAAGTACAACATGGCGGAGACAACGTAATGCATAACAATAAGAGTCACAGCCACACACTTCCTTCGCGACACAGTCTGTTGGCCCTGGCCATTCTGGCGGCGTCCATGCAGGTCGCTCACGCCGTCGAGGTGGATACCGGCAACCCTGACTGGTCGGTACGTTTCGATAACACCGTGAAGTACAACTACGGCGTGCGCACCGAAGGCGCCGACAAGCGCATGTTGGCGACCCCCAACAATAACGACGGTGATTACAACTTTCGCAAGGCCGGGACCAACATCACCAACCGCGTCGATCTGTTGACCGAAATGGATGTGGTCTACCAGCAAAGCATGGGCTTTCGGGTCAGTGCCGCGAGCTGGTACGACAAGGCGTATGAAAACACCGGTTCCAATTCCAACCCGTTCGTCAACGGCAATGGCGGCACTTCCGGCCTGGTCGCCAATGACCCGCGCCTGGCGGCGGTTACCAACGACAACGTCGGCTTCGGCAGCCCGCACCTGAGCAACTATGCCCAGCGTTATTACAACGGACCTTCCGGGGAAATCCTCGACGCCTTCGTGTTCTACAGCACCGAAGTGGGCGATGAGTCGATGTTCAGCATCAAGGCCGGGCAACACAACGTGTTCTGGGGTGAAACCATCCTTAACCCGGTGCATTCGATCAGCTACGGCCAGTCCGGCCTGGACCTGGCCAAGCTGGCCGCATCGCCGGGGACCGAAGCCAAGGAACTGTTCGTTCCTCGCAATCAGATTTCGATGACCTTCACCCTCAATCCCGAATTGACGGTGGGCGCCCAGTATTTCCTCGATTGGGATGCGGCGCGCCTGCCCGAGGCCGGGACCTACTATGGCGGTTCCGACCTGGTGGGCTTCGGCGCGCAGTCGTTCCTGCTGGGCAATACCAACTCCGTGACGCCGGGCAGCCCGCTCGGTTGTGGCATCGCGCCTTGCAACGGCCTGACCAACGTGCGCCGCGGCGATGACCTGACACCGCGCAATTCAGGCGATTGGGGCGTCATGGCCAAATGGTCGCCCGCCTGGCTGGACGGTACGCTGGGCTTCTACTACCGCCAGACGTCGGACATCTTGCCGCAAGCCTGGCTCGACGCCCGAGGCGTGAGCTCGGTCAACCCGAACGGTACGCGGCCAGCGGGCCAGGTGCCGGCGGTGGTCAATACCCTGAACTCCCTGAGCACCGCCACCTATCAACTGGCTTATTCCGACAAGATCGACATCTTCGGCTTGAGCCTGTCCAAGGACATCGGCGGCATCAGCGTCGGCAGTGACCTGAACATCCGGCACAACATGCCCCTGGCCAGTATTCCGGCGATCGTCAGCACCAGCAGCCCGCTCGGACTGGGGCACGGTCTTGGCCTGTTGCCAGCGCGTTCGGCGGCCAGCGGCGTGATCTATGACACCCCGCACGATGGCGACAGCATGAGCGCCACCGGTGACACGCTGCACTGGACACTCAACGGTCTGATGAGCCTGCCGAAAACGCCGGTATACGATTCGGCGACCCTGCTCGCCGAGCTGTATTACAGCAACCTGCTCAAGCTCGATAGCAAGAACGAGGCGCTCTACAAAGGCAAGAGCACCTATCGCGGTATCGATGCGCCGACCCGCGACAACTGGGGCATCGCCGTCAACTTCACCCCGACCTGGTATCAGGTGTTTCCGGGCGTCGACATGAGCCTGCCGATGTCGGTCAACGTCGGCCTCGCTGGCGTGTCCCCGGTCTCCGGCGGCGGCGCCAAGGACACCGGCAACTACGCGTTCGGCGTCGGTGCCGCGGTGTACAACAAGTACTTCGTCGACCTCAAGTACGTGGACTCCTTCGGCAAGACCGACAAGTGCAATGTCAGCGGCAACAGCACCGGTGCTGCCAATGCCGGAAGCGGCGACGGCTCCACGCCGAACGCCTTCAGCGGTAACGAAAACTATGCGTGCTACGCCGGTGGCTATTCAGCCTTCTCGGGTGGCGGTGCGACCACCGAAGACCGTGGTGCCCTGTACCTGACGCTGAAAACCACCTTTTGATTCACCCAATGCTTAGTCACTAAGCAGGAGTATGACCCCATGAAATTCGTGCAAACCTTGCTGGCCGCTTCCCTGGTCATGGCCATTGGCGCCCAGGCGCAGGCCGCCGTTTCGACTCAGGAGGCCGCCAAACTGGGCAGCAGCCTGACCCTGGTGGGGGCCGAAAAGGCCGCCAGCGCCGATGGTGCCATTCCCGCCTATGCCGGCGGGCTGACCACGGCCCCGGCCAGCTTCAAGGCAGGCGACAGCATGCGCCCGGACCCCTTCGCCAGTGAAAAGCCGGTATTGGTCATCGACGGTAAAAACGTTGATCAGTACAAAGGCATGCTCACTGCCACCACCGTGGAGCTGGCCAAGCGCTTCCCGACCTTCCGTGTCGATGTCTACCCGACCCACCGCACCGTTGCATTGCCCCAGGCGGTGCTGGACAACAGCGTGAAGAACGCCAGCGGCGCCAAGTCCCTTGAAGGCGGCCTGGCCATCGACAACGTCTTGCCGGGCGTGCCGTTCCCGATCCCGCAATCGGGCAGCGAGGCGATGTGGAACTTCCTGCTGCGTTATCAGGGCGTCAACATCAACTCCAAGTACGACTCCTGGAACGTCGACTCGGCCGGTGTACCGAGCCTGGCGACCACCGGGCAGGCGTTCATCACTTACCCGATCTACGAAAACCTGGCGCAGACCATCAGCAGTGCCGACGTGTACTACCAGATGAAGCTGTATTACACCGGGCCGGCGCGCCGCGCCGGTGAGTCGATCATGCTCAAGGACGCCGCCAACCCGCTGCAGCAGCCGCGCCGCGCATGGCAGTACCTGCCGGGTCAGCGTCGCGTCAAGCTGGCACCGAACCTGGCCTACGACACGCCTAACCCGGGTACCGCCGGTGCCGGTACTTACGACGACGTGTTCGTCTTCAACGGTGCGCTGGATCGCTACGATTGGAAGCTGGTCGGCAAGCAGGAAATGATCGTGCCGTACAACACCTACAAGCTGACCTACGCCCAGGACCCGAAAAGCCTGACCACGCCGAACCACCTTGCCCCCGATTTCGTGCGCTGGGAGAAACACCGCGTGTGGGTGGTCGAGGGCAACCTCAAGGCCGGCGCACGCCATGTCTACCAGAAGCGTCGCTTCTACCTGGATGAAGACAGCTGGGCCGCTCTGGCCTCCGACCAATACGACGCACGGGGTCAGCTCTACCGTGGTTCCTTCGCGTTCCTCAGCCAGAGCTATGACAAGCAAGTGCCGGACTCCACGCCCTTCATGATCTACGACCTGGTCGGTGGTTCCTACAACATCAACGGTGTGGTCGGGCCTTACGGCGGTATCCGCTACATCGACTCGCTGTCCAAGGCGCAGTGGTCGCCGGAGTCCCTGGCAGGCGCCGGCATTCGCTAAGCGCCGTGTTGGACGCCGGGTGCACATGAGGTGCGCCCGGCGCGGTCTTTCCAAGAGGACGCAGTATGTGTTCGTACAAGAAGTACCTGCAGTTGGCGCTGGGCGCCACACTGGCTGTGCTCCAGGGCTTCACCCAGGCGGCCGGTTACGTCGACGTGCTGGACCTGCCAGCCCGGCCCAGCGCCCTGGCCGCGCACAGCCCGTTGCTCGGCGCGGCCCGCGCGGGTGAGCGACTGGTCGCGGTCGGGCAGCGAGGCCACATTCTCTACTCCGATGACAGCGGCAACGCCTGGCAGCAGGCCGCCGTGCCGGTCAGCGCCGACCTCAACGCCGTGAGCTTCCCTTCGCCCACCCAGGGCTGGGCGGTCGGTAACGACGGCGTGATCCTGCACAGCAGCGATGCCGGCGCGACCTGGAACAAGCAACTGGACGGCCGCCAGATCGGTGCCTTGCTGGTCAAGCATTACAGTGCGCTGGCCAGTGCCGAACCGGCCAACGAACAATGGGCGCAGCTGGCCGCGGATGGTCAGCGACTGGTCGAGGAGGGCGCCGACAAGCCACTGCTCGACGTCTGGTTCGCCAATGAAAAAGTCGGCTATGTGGTGGGCGTGTTCAATCTGATTCTGCGTACCGAGGATGGCGGTCAGCACTGGACACCGTTTCAAGACCGCACCGATAACCCGCAAAGTCTGCACCTCAACGCCATCGCCTCCACGGGGGATGGGCTGTTCATCGTTGGCGAACAGGGGCTGCTGCTCAAATGGGATGAACCCAAGCAGCGTTTCGTGGCGCTGGATTCGCCCTACCAGGGCAGCTTTTTCGGTGTGATCGGCAAGCCCGGCGAAGTGCTGGTGTATGGCCTGCGCGGGCACGTGTTCCGCAGCGTCGACGGTGGCGCCAGCTGGACGGCGCTCAGTACCGGCCTGCAAGTCAGCCTCACGGCGGCCACTCTGGATGCCGAAGGACACTACCGACTGTTGAGCCAGGCAGGACAGCTATTGGTTAGCACCGACGATGGCGCGCACCTCCAGCCGCAGCCCCGAAAAGACATCTCGCCGGCCGCCGGCGCGATCACAGCTCCCAACGGCGGGCTGGTATTGGTCGGCAGCCGTGGCGTGCGCGCACTCGACGTCAAATAAGAACTGGATTCACTAGAGCGAGAACCCTGACATGGGCAACCTCAAGCAAGACACCATGCCGGTGATCCGCCACATGCGTGACTTCGATCGTAACTCCGGCAATCGCCTGGAGCGCTGGGTCTTCAACTACCGTCCGCTGTTCATGCTGGTCATGGCCTTGATCACCCTGGTGCTGGGCTACATGGCGGCCACTCGCCTGGAGCTGCGCCCCAGCTTCGAAAAAATGATTCCCCAGAGCCAGCCCTACATTCAGAACTTCCTCGAAAACCGCAAATCGTTGCGCGGCCTGGGCAGCTCGGTGCGGGTGGTGGTGGAAAACACCCAGGGCGATATTTTCGACCCCGAATACCTGGCGGTGCTCAAGCAGGTCAACGATGACCTGTTCCTCACCGAAGGCGTCGACCGCGCCTGGATGAAGTCCTTGTGGAGCCCGGCGGTACGCTGGAATGAAGTCACCGAGGAAGGCTTCCAGGGCGGCCCGGTGATGCCCGACGCGTACCAGGGCTCGCCCGCAGACATCGAACAGCTGCGCCAGAACATCAACCGCGCCGGCATCGTCGGCAGCCTGGTGGCCAGTGATTTCAAATCGACCATGCTGATCGTGCCGCTGCTGGACAAAGCCTCGGCGACCGGCCACGGCATCAATTACTACCCGTTTGCGCAACTCCTCGAACAACAGCTGCGTGACAAGATTGAGTTTGCCGGCGACAGCAAGGCACGCAAGGCCGGGGAGGAGGGCAAGGGCAAGTACAAGGTGCGGGTGATCGGTTTTGCCAAGTTGATCGGCGACCTGATCGACGGCCTGATCCAGGTGATGATGTTCTTCGGCCTGGCCGTGGTCACCTCGTTCGTGATCATTTACCTCTACACCCGCTGCCTGCGCAGCACGCTGCTGGTGATCTTCTGTTCGCTGACGGCGGTGGTCTGGCAATTGGGCATTGTCGCCTGGCTGGGCTATGCCATCGATCCGTACTCGGTGCTGGTGCCGTTCCTGATCTTCGCCATCGGTGTCTCCCACGCGGCGCAGAAGATGAACGGCATCATGCAGGACATCGCCCGTGGCACCCATAAACTGATCGCGGCGCGCTACACCTTTCGCCGTTTGTTCATTGCCGGGGTCACCGCGTTGCTGGCCGACGCGGTGGGTTTCGCGGTGCTGATGCTGATCGACATTCCGGTGATCCAGGACCTGGCCATCACCGCCAGCATCGGCGTGGCCGTGTTGATCTTCACCTCGCTGCTACTGATGCCGGTGGCGCTGTCCTACATCGGTGTCGGGCGCAAGGCCGCCGAGCGTGCGCTGAAGATCGACACCCGCGCCGACGAGAGCCGCGGCTTCGGCAAGCTGTGGGATTTTCTCGATCGTTTCACCACGCGCAAGTGGGCCACCGGCATCGTGCTCGGCGCCGTGGCGCTGGGCATCGCGGGCTTCATGGTCAGTCAGCACCTGCAGATCGGCGACCTCGACAGCGGCGCCCCGGAGCTGCGCGCCGACTCGCGCTATAACCGCGATAACGCCTACATCACCGGCCACTATGCGCTGTCCAGTGATCTGTTCGCGGTGATGATCAAGACCGCACCCGAAGGTTGCCTCAATTATCAGACGCTGATTCTGGCTGACCGCCTGGCCTGGGAGCTGCAGCAATACCCGGGCGTGCAGGCGACGTCTTCGCTGGTCAACGCGGTCCGGCAGATCACCGCCGGATCGTTCGAGGGCAATCCCAAGCTCAACAGCATCCAGCGCAACCAGAACGTGCTGAACTACGCGGCGCAGCAGGCCTCGGTCAATGCCCCGGAACTGTTCAACACCGACTGTTCGGTGATGCCGGTAATCGCCTTCCTCAAGGACCACAAGGCCGAGACGCTGGACGCGGTGGTCGCCATCGCCGACAAGTTCGCCCGGGAAAACAGCACCCCGGATCGCCAGTTCCTGCTGGCTGCCGGCACCGCCGGTATCGAAGCGGCGACCAATATCGTCGTGCGCGAGGCCAACCACACGATGCTGCTGTACGTGTACGCAGCAGTGACACTGTTCTGCCTGATCACCTTCCGCAGCTGGCGTGCCACGCTGGTGGCGCTGTTGCCGCTGGTGCTGACGTCGATTCTCTGCGAAGCGTTGATGGTCATCATGGGGATCGGCGTCAAGGTCGCGACGCTGCCGGTGATCGCGCTGGGGGTCGGGATCGGTGTCGACTACGCGCTGTATTTGCTCAGCGTGCAGTTGCACTACCAGCGCCAGGGCATGCCGTTGGCACAGGCCTACCGTAATGCCGTGTCCTTCACTGGCCGGGTGGTGGGGCTGGTCGGCATCACCCTGGCGGCGGGTGTGGTGTGCTGGGCCTGGTCGCCGATCAAGTTCCAGGCCGACATGGGCATCCTGCTGACCTTCATGTTCATCTGGAACATGCTCGGCGCATTGATCCTGATCCCGGCGCTGTCCTGTTTCTTGCTGCGCAACATCACCCCCGTACCCGCAAGCACCACCGAACGCACTGCGGAGCTTGTGGGCGCAAACCATTAACCCTTCGCACTTCCATTGACCAGGGCATGTTGAATGCCCTGACATTGCCTGAGTATTTCAAATATGGCTGACTACAAAGCGCCCCTGCGTGATATCCGGTTCGTACTCAACGAAGTTTTCAAAGTCTCCCGCCTGTGGGCGGCGATGCCGGCGCTGGCCGAGGTGGTGGACGAAGAAACCGCCAATGCGATCCTTGAAGAAGCCGGCAAGATCAGTGCAGAACTGATCGCACCGCTCAGTCGCAGTGGCGACGAGCAGGGTTGCGCCTGGAACAATGGCGAAGTGTCCACCCCTGACGGTTTTGCGCAGGCCTATCGCGCCTTTGCCGAAGGCGGCTGGGGCGGTGTCGGTGGTGACCCGGCCTACGGCGGCATGGGCATGCCCAAGGTGATCGGTGCGCAGGTCGAGGAAATGGTCAACGGCGCCAATCTGTCTTTCGGCCTGTATCCGATGCTCACCGCTGGGGCCTGTCTGGCGATCAAGGCCCATGCTAGCGAAGAACTGAAGTCCGCCTTCCTGCCGAACCTGTACGCCGGCATCTGGGCCGGATCGATGTGCCTGACCGAACCGCACGCGGGCACCGACCTGGGCATCATCCGCACCAAGGCTGAACCTCAGGCCGACGGTTCCTACAAGGTCAGCGGGACCAAGATCTTCATCACCGGCGGCGAGCAAGACCTGACCGAAAACATCATTCACCTGGTACTGGCCAAACTGCCGGATGCCCCGGCGGGGCCGAAGGGCATTTCGCTGTTCCTGGTGCCGAAGTTCATGGTCAATGCCGATGGCAGCCTGGGGTCGCGAAACGCGCTGTCCTGTGGCTCGATCGAACACAAGATGGGGATCAAGGCGTCCGCCACCTGCGTGATGAATTTTGACGGCGCCACCGGCTGGATCATCGATGCGCCGAACAGGGGCCTGGCGGCGATGTTCACCATGATGAACTACGAGCGTCTGGGGGTCGGCATTCAAGGCCTGGCCACGGGTGAGCGTTCGTATCAGAACGCCGTTGAATACGCCCGTGATCGTCTGCAAAGTCGTTCGCCGAGCGGCGCGCAGAGCAAAGACACCGTGGCCGACCCGATCATCGTCCACCCGGACGTGCGGCGCATGCTGTTGACCATGAAAGCCGCAAATGAAGGCGGCCGTGCCTTCTCGACGTACGTGGCCATGCAACTGGACACCGCCAGGTTCAGCGAAGACACCGCAACCCGCCAGCGCGCGGAAGGTCTGGTGGCGTTGCTGACCCCGGTGGCCAAGGCGTTCCTCACCGACATGGGGCTGGAGACCACGATTCATGGCCAGCAGATCTTCGGCGGCCACGGTTACATCCGCGAATGGGGTCAGGAGCAACTGGTGCGCGACGTGCGCATCACCCAGATCTACGAAGGCACCAATGGCATTCAGGCGCTGGACCTGGTTGGACGCAAAGTGGTGGGCACTGGCGGTGAGCTGTACAAACTGTTCGCTGACGAGATTCGCCATTTCACCGCCACCGCTTGCGCCGACCTCGCGGAGTTCACCAGACCGTTGAACAGCGCCCTGGACAACCTCGACGAACTCACGGCATGGCTGCTCGACCGTTCGAAAAACAACCCCAACGAAATCGGCGCGGCGTCGGTCGAGTACCTGCACGCCTTCGGCTACACCGCCTACGCCTACATGTGGGCGCTGATGGCCAAGGCTTCGGTGAGCAGGGAAGCGCAGGACGACTTCTACGCCAGCAAGCTGGGCACGGCGCGGTTCTACTTCGCCCGCCTGCTGCCGCGCGTTCAGTCGCTGGCCGCGTCGGTCAGGGCCGGTAGCGATTCACTGTACTTGCTCGACGCCGATCAGTTCTGACCCCGTGAACCGGAGATGATCTCCAATCAACCGCATCAGGAAGACTTCACCGTGGTGAAAACAAAAATACTCGCCCCCGCGCCAGGCGCTTATAGCTACCCCTTGTTGATCAAGAGCCTGTTGCTCTCGGGCGCACGCTATGCGCCCGATCAGGAAATTGTCTATGCGGACAAGCTGCGCTACAGCTACCGGACGCTGAATGAGCGCATCCAGCGATTGGCCAACGCGCTCACGCAAGCGGGCGTCAAGGCCGGCGATACCGTGGCCCTGCTGGATTGGGACAGCCATCGGTATCTGGAGTGTTTTTTCGCCGTGCCAATGCTGGGCGCGGTGTTGCACACGGTGAATATCCGTCTGTCTGCGGACCAGGTTCTCTACACCATGAACCACGCCGAAGACGACCTGGTGCTGGTGCATGACGATTTTCTGCCGCTGATGGAGCAGGTCCACGATCAGCTGACAACGGTCAAAGGCTACATTCAGCTCACCGATCATGGAGCGCCGTCGACTGCATTACCGGTGTTGGGGGAATACGAAAGTCTATTGGCGCAGGCTGCACCGCACTTTGATTTTCCTGATTTCGATGAACAATCGGTGGCCACGCTGTTCTACACCACCGGCACGACGGGCGACCCCAAGGGCGTCTACTTCTCCCATCGCCAGTTGGTCTTGCACACGCTCAATGCCGTCGGCACCCTCGGCGTCTATCAGGGTTTGCCATTGTTGCGCTCCGACGACGTCTACATGCCGATCACGCCGATGTTCCATGTGCATGCCTGGGGCGTGCCCTATGTCGCGACATTGATGGGGATCAAGCAGGTTTACCCGGGGCGCTATGAGCCCAATAGCCTGGTCAGGTTGTATCGCGAAGAGAAGGTCAGTTTTTCCCATTGCGTGCCGACGATCCTGCAAATGATCCTGGGTTGCGACGAAGCCGCCGCGACTGACTTCAGCGGCTGGAAAATGCTCCTGGGCGGCAGCGCCTTGACCCATGGCCTGGCCGCCCAGGCGACCGCACGGGGCATGCGGGTGCACAGCGGGTACGGGATGTCCGAGACTTGTCCACTGCTGTGCCTGACGCACCTGAGTGAGGCCGAGCTGGAACAACCGGCGCCAGACCAGGTGGCGGCGCGGATCAAGACCGGGGTAGCGGTGCCGATGGTCGACTTGCGCATCATCGATGCCAGTGGCCATAAAGTGGTACAGGACGGCGAGGCACTCGGCGAGATCGTCGTACGTGCGCCGTGGTTGACCCAGGGCTACCTGAATGCACCCGAGCAAGGCGCGCAACTGTGGGAAAACGGCTGGATGCATACCGGTGACATCGGCTCCATCGACCCCATGGGCGTCGTGGAGATCAGGGACCGGATCAAAGACGTGATCAAGACGGGCGGGGAGTGGATCAGCTCGCTGGAACTGGAGAGCCTGATCAGCGAGCATCCCGCCGTCAGTTCGGTCGCGGTCGTGGGTGTTCCGGACCCGCAGTGGGGTGAGCGACCGGTGGCCCTGGTGGTGTCAGAAGGCATCACGGCCGAAATGCTGGTGGCTCATCTGCATCAGTATGTAGAGAGTGGTCGCATCAACAAATGGGCGATTCCCCGGCAGATCAGGCTGGTGGCCGACATACCCAAGACCAGTGTCGGGAAGATCAACAAGCGGCTGATTCGTGAACAGGAATTAAGCCAATAGCCGACGATGTGCCTTTGTAGGAGCGAGCCTGCTCGCGATGGTGGTCAACGAAAACGCGGGGAACCTGACACCCCGTGGCGTCTTCGAGTTCATCGTCGGAACGCCGCCCGGAGCCGGCTCGCTCCTACAAGGGCGGTGGGTCATCCCAGGTGTTCGGGTTTGACCGGGTCGCCCGACTGCATGTTCAGTTGCACCCGTACATCCTCGAACATGAGGTCGTAATGCTTGTGGATCGAGCCGATCTGGCTGTGGGTCTTGGGAATGCCGTACTTCTCCGCAATTTTCGTGACGTTGCTGGCGAAGTTGTAGGCCTGGTCCTTGGGCAGATAGAACGTCTCTTCGAACTCCCTGCCTTGAATGGTGCCGTGCATCTTGAACTGCATCCCTTTGCCTTCATCGGGATGTTGAGTGACTTCATAGTCGATGTACACGTTGTAGCTGACGTCGTCGCTGGTCAGCGCGTGACGCTCGATGTGTAAGTGACCGGGCTCGAACTTAGCCATTGTCATCTCTCCTGCAAACAGGCCTTGAAGGCGGGCAGGCCTGCTGCCGGCCCGCGACTTAACGTTTATCGATAGCTGATACCGGGTGTCGCCATACTGACGCGAGTGCCGGCCTTGCCCTGGACGATCGCTTCGATGTCCGAGAGTGAGCCAATCACCGCGACCTTTCCAGTATGACGGGCAAATTCGCAGGCTGCCTGCACCTTTGGCCCCATTGACCCGGCGGCAAAACCCTGACGCTCCAGTTCATCCGGGTGCGCCTGGGCGATGGCTTTCTGGCCAGGCTTGCCGAAGTCGATGTACGCCGCATTGACGTCGGTGGCGATCACCAGCAGATCGCTTTCCAGTTGTTCGGCCAGCAGCGCCGAGCAAAGGTCTTTGTCGATCACCGCTTCGACGCCTTCGAGTTTTCCGGGCGCCGTGTACAGGGTCGGAATACCGCCACCGCCGGCACAGATCACGATGCTGCCTTTTTCCAGCAGCCACTTGATCGGGCGGATTTCGAAGATGCGCTTCGGTCTGGGGCTGGCGACCACGCGGCGGAATTTGTCGCCGTCCGGAGCGATGGCCCAGCCCTTTTCGGCGGCGAGTTTTTCCGCCTCGGCCTTGGTGTACACCGGTCCGATGGGTTTGCTGGGCTTCTGGAACGCCGGGTCATTGGCGTCCACTTCGACCTGGGTCAACAGCGTGGCGAAGGGCACTTCGAAGTCCAGCAGGTTGCCCAGTTCCTGTTCGATGATGTAGCCGATCATGCCTTCGGTTTCGGCACCCAGCACGTCCAGCGGGTAAGGCGACACTGAGGTGTAGGCCGCCGCTTGCAGCGACAGCAGGCCGACTTGAGGGCCATTGCCGTGGGCGATGACCAGTTCGTTGCCGGGATGGATCTTGGCGATCTGTTCGGTGGCGATCCGGATGTTGGCGCGCTGGTTGTCAGCGGTCATCGGTTCACCCCGGCGGAGCAGGGCGTTACCGCCCAGAGCAACGACGATACGCATAATGCAATCCTTCTAAACAGAGACGTTGCGAATGACTCGGTCTCCTATTGGAACTCGATCAGCGTGGGAGCTGGCAAGCCAGCTCCCACAGGGGCTTTGTTCCAGCAGTGAGAGCCGGGCGAGCCGTTAGATATCCGCCAACGCCGACACCAGGATCGCCTTGATGGTGTGCATGCGGTTTTCCGCTTGCTCGAAGGCGATGTTGGCCGGCGATTCGAAGACTTCTTCAGTTACCTCCACGCCGTTGGCCAGGTGCGGATACCGCGCGGCAATGTCTTTGCCGACTTTGGTTTCGCTGTTGTGGAAGGCCGGCAGGCAGTGCATGAACTTCACGCGCGGGTTGCCCGAGGCCTTCATCATGTCGGCATTGACCTGGTACGGCAGCAGTTGCTCGATGCGCTCGTCCCACGCTTCGACGGGCTCACCCATCGACACCCAGATGTCGGTGTGGATGAAGTCCACGCCCTTGACCGCGGCTTTCGGGTCTTCGGTGATGGTGATACGTGCACCGCTTTCTTCGGCGAAGGCTTTGCACTGGGCAATGAAATCAGCGTGTGGCCACAAGGCTTTCGGTGCGGCGATGCGCACGTCCATGCCCAGTTTTGCGCCGATCATCAGCAGTGAATTACCCATGTTGTAGCGTGCGTCGCCCAGGTAGGCATAGCTGATGTCATGCAGCGGCTTGTCACTGTGTTCACGCATGGTCAGGGTGTCGGCGATCATCTGCGTCGGGTGGAATTCAGCGGTCAGGCCGTTGAACACCGGCACGCCGGCGAACTTGGCCAGCTCTTCGACGATTTCCTGTTCGAAGCCACGGTACTCAATGGCATCGAACATCCGCCCCAGCACGCGGGCGGTGTCTTTCATGCTTTCCTTGTGGCCGATCTGCGACGACACCGGGTCGATGTAGGTGACGTGGGCGCCTTGGTCGTGGGCCGCCACTTCGAAGGCGCAACGGGTGCGGGTCGAGGTTTTTTCGAAGATCAGCGCGATGTTTTTGCCTTTCAGGTGCGCACGCTCGGTGCCGGTGTACTTGGCGCGCTTGAGGTCACGGGAAAGGTCCAGCAGGTAATTGAGCTCGCGCGTCGTGTGGTGCATCAGCGAGAGCAGGCTGCGGTTGCGCATATTGAAAGCCATGATGGATCTCCTTGCCCGACACTGTGAAAGCTACTGCGCTTGGAAATACTGCGTTAAAAACAGGCTCGGAATGCTCATTTACAAGCAGTAGACTCCGCTTCCTCGCCTGTTTTTGCCTTGTCTTTCCTGCGCTCGCTACGCTTTCACAGCGTCGGGTCGTCATTAGTCAAAAAAATTAATAATCGATCGGGTCGCGAATGATCGGGCAGGTCATGCAGTGGCCACCGCCACGGCCGCGGCCGAGTTCGCCGGCGCTGATGGTGATGACCTCGACCCCGGCCTTGCGCAACAGGGTGTTGGTGTAGGTGTTGCGGTCATAGCCGATGACCACGCCGGGTTCCATGGCGACCACGTTGTTACCGTCGTCCCACTGTTCGCGTTCGGCGGCGAAGCTGTTGCCGCCGGTTTCGACGACGCGCAACGCTTTCAGGTTGAGGGCCTTGGCCACGGTGTCGAGGAAGTTGGCTTCTTCGCGACGAATGTCGATGCCGCCTTGCTTGCTTTCGTCCGGACGCAGGGTGAAGGCAACGATCTGGTTCACCACTTCCGGGAAGATGGTCACCAGGTCGCGGTCGCAGAAGCTGAACACCGTGTCCAGGTGCATCGCTGCACGGGATTTTGGCAGGCCGGCGACGATCACTTTCTCGACGGCTTTGTTCTTGAACAGATTGAGCGCCAGTTGGCCAATGGCCTGACGGGAGGAGCGCTCACCCATGCCGATCAAGACCACGCCGTTGCCGATTGGCATGACGTCGCCGCCTTCAAGGGTGGAGCTGCCGTGTTCCTGGTCAGGATCGCCGTACCAGATCTGGAAGTCGGCGTTGGTGAACTCCGGGTGGAATTTGTAGATGGCGGTCGCCAGCAGCGTTTCCTGGCGGCGCGCCGGCCAGTACATCGGGTTGAGCGTCACGCCGCCGTAGATCCAGCAGGTGGTATCCCGGGTGAACTGGGTGTTGGGCAGCGGCGGCAGAATGAAGCTGGAGTGGCCGAGGAAGTCGCGGAACATCTGGATGGTCTTGCCACCGAAGCTGTCCGGCAGGTCATCGGCCGACACGCCGCCGATCAGGTACTCGGCGATTTTGCGCGGTTCCAGGCTGCGTAGCCACGAACCCGTTTCATTGACCAGACCCAGGCCGACCGAATTGGCGGTGATCTTGCGCTCCAGAATCCAGTCCAGGGCTTCGGGAATGGCAACGATGTCGGTCAACAGGTTGTGCATTTCCAGCACATCAACGTTGCGTTCTCGCATTTTGGTGACGAAGTCAAAATGGTCGCGCTTGGCTTGTGCCACCCACAACACATCATCGAAAAGCAGTTCGTCACAGTTGTTCGGGGTCAGCCGCTGATGGGCCAGGCCGGGGGAGCAAACCATGACTTTGCGCAGCTTGCCGGCTTCGGAATGGACGCCGTACTTAACTTTTTCCGTGGTCATTACCGTGATCCTCCAGATGACAATTATTCAGCTATTACATGGTCAGGAAGCCGTCATACAGCCCATAGGCAGCCACCAGGGCGCCCACGACGACGGCTGCGAAAATCAGCTTCTCGACGTTGGTGAAAACCGGTTTGTTGAGTTCCATCTTGGCCTTGGCGAACAGAATCACGCCGGGGGCATAGAGCAGGGCGGACAGCAGCAGGTATTTGACGCCGCCGGCGTAGATCAGCCAGATCGCGTAAATCAGGGCGACAGCACCGATGATCAGGTCTTTGCGGCGCTCGGCCGCCGCGTTTTCATAAGTCTCCCCGCGTACCGCCAACAGCAACGCATAGGCCGCCGACCACAGGTACGGCACCAGGATCATCGAGGTCGCCAGGTAGATCAGTGACAGGTAAGTACTGGCCGAGAACAGGGTGATGATCAGGAACAGTTGCACCATGGCATTGGTCAGCCACAGGGCGTTGACCGGTACATTCTTGGCGTTTTCCTTGCGCAGGAACGCCGGCATGGTGTGGTCCTTGGCCGCGGCAAACATGATTTCCGCGCACAGCAGCACCCATGACAGCAACGCACCGAGCAGCGAAATGACCAGACCGACGCTGATCAGCACCGCGCCCCAATGGCCCACCACGTGTTCCAGCACGGCGGCCATCGACGGGTTCTGCAGCTTGGCCAGTTCCGGTTGGGTCATGACGCCCAGCGACAGTACGTTCACCAGCACCAGGAACAGCAGCACGGTGATGAAACCGATCACGGTGGCTTTACCCACATCGGTGCGTTTTTCCGCCCGCGCCGAGAAAATGCTCGCGCCTTCGATGCCGATGAACACCCACACGGTGACCAGCATCATGTTGCGCACCTGGTTCATCACACTGCCCAGGTCAGGGTTTTTCAGGCCCCAGATGTCAGCGGTAAAGATGTCCAGTTTGAAGGCAAACAAGGTAATCAACATGAACAGCATCAGCGGCACGACCTTGGCGACAGTGGTCACCAGGTTGATGAACGCCGCTTCCTTGATCCCCTGCAACACGAGGAAATGCACGGCCCACAGCAGCACTGACGCGCCGATGACGGCGGCCACGGTGTTGCCTTCGCCGAAGATCGGGAAGAAATACCCCAGCGTGCTGAACAACAGAACGAAGTAACCGACGTTGCCCAGCCAGGCACTGATCCAGTATCCCCAGGCGGACGAGAAACCCATGTAGTCGCCAAAACCGGCCTTGGCATATGCGTAAACCCCGGCGTCCAGATCAGGCTTTCGGTTGGCCAGGGTCTGGAACACGAAGGCCAGGGTCAACATGCCCACGGCGGTAATTGCCCAACCAATTAGAATGGCGCCGACGTCAGCACTCACGGCCATGTTTTGTGGCAAAGAGAAAATGCCGCCGCCAATCATCGAGCCGACGACCAAGGCAACCAGTGCGCCAAGTTTCAGTTTTCCGGGGGATTCAGACATTGCATGACTCCAATGCAGGAGAAGAGAGACAACAGATTAGTTCTGTTAGCAATTCAATCATCTGACTTAGATCAGTACATGGGTACATTCCATCGTAATTTGAAGGACTTATGCGCATTTCATTGGCATAGTGATTTCTCCGGAAAGGCCTTATCCAGAGGGCTTTGACAGAACAAGCGGCAATACCCGGTATTGCTTTGAGTTTTTAAGCTAGTTCGTTTTTTGGTTTTCGCAAATTTTTGACATCCGATTCCAGTAGCGCTTGTGGATTAACGGTTTCGTTCAACCCAAGTGTTCTTAGCAAGGCGCCTATATTCTGATCGGCTATAAATAAACGGATCCCGGATTTGGCGTTATTTAATAAACGTAATTACGCTTTGACCATTTAGTTAATGCCAACCAAGTGACGGTTTGATGGCTGTGCCAGCACCCGGCCGCATCGGGAAATACATGGAGACCCAGGAATGTCGCAACCGACGCAAAAGCTTCGACTCAGTGCATTGATCGCCCTGGTGGTGGGCTCGATGATTGGTGGCGGTATTTTCTCTTTGCCTCAGAACATGGCAGAACGCGCCCATGCCGGTGCGGTCCTGATTGGCTGGGCAATTACCGCCGTGGGCATGTTGACCCTGGCCTTCGTATTCCAGACCCTGGCCAATCGCAAGCCGGAGCTGAACTCCGGGGTGTATGCCTACGCCAAGGCCGGTTTTGGCGACTACATGGGTTTCTCGTCCGCTTGGGGATACTGGATCAGTGCCTGGCTGGGCAACGTTGGCTATTTCGTGTTGCTGTTCAGCACCCTCGGTTATTTTTTTCCGGTATTTGGCCAGGGCAATACACCGATCGCCATCGGCTGCGCCTCGGTGCTGCTGTGGGCGGTGCACTTTCTGGTGATGCGAGGGATCAAGGAAGCGGCGTTCATCAACCAGTTGACCACCGTGGCCAAGATCGTCCCACTGATCATGTTCATAGTGATTGCCGCCGTGGCGTTCAAGGCCGAAGTCTTTACTCGCGACATTTGGGGCAAGAGCAATCCGGACTTCGGCGGCGTGATGGACCAGGTGCGCAACATGATGCTGGTGACGGTGTTCGTGTTCATCGGCATTGAAGGCGCCAGCATCTATTCGGCCAGGGCAGAGAAACGTGCGGATGTCGGGCGGGCGACGGTGATCGGCTTCCTCGGTGTCCTGGCGCTGCTGGTATTGGTGAACGTGTTGTCCCTCGGAATCATGAGCCAGCCTGAACTGGCGACGTTGCAGAACCCGTCGCTGGCGGCTGTTCTGGAGCACGTAGTGGGGCATTGGGGGGCGGTACTGATCAGCGTCGGCCTGGCGATCTCATTGCTTGGGGCCTTGTTGTCCTGGGCATTGCTGTGCGCGGAGATCCTCTTTGCCACCGCCAAAGACAAGACCATGCCGGTGTTCCTGACCCGGGAAAACGCCAACCATGTACCGGTCAACGCCTTGTGGCTGACCAATTCAATGATCCAGATTTTTTTGCTGATCACGCTGTTTTCCGCAGGGACCTACACCAGCCTGATCTACCTCGCGTCTTCGATGATTCTGGTGCCTTACCTGTGGTCGGCGGCCTATGCGGTGCTGTTGAGCGGGCGCGGGGAAACCTATGAACATGCCTCGGCGGAGCGGACCAAGGATCTGTTGATCGGCGGCATCGCGTTGAGTTATGCGGTGTGGCTGCTGTATGCCGGGGGTGTGAAATACCTGCTGCTCTCGGCGTTGCTGTATGCACCGGGGGTGATCTTGTTCGCCAAGGCCAAGCATGAGCAGGGCGAACCCTTGTTTACCCATTTCGAGAAGGGCATTTTTACCTGCGTCATCACCGGTGCCGGCCTGGCGGGATATGGGTTGTACAGCGGTTTTCTGTCGTTATGAGGCGTGTTCAAACCTCCTCGTCTTCGGCGCCGGGATAGAACCCATGCAGCAGGCGATAGCGGTCATGCCGTACCTGAGCGATGCGGTCGAGGACCTGACGCTCAGGGAAGCCCAGCATGATCAGGGCATGAGAGGCGAGCATCAGGCTGGACTCGAGTAACTCGGGCACCACTTCGCTGGCACCGGCCGCTTTCAACTCGGGACTCTGGCTGTCGTCCCGCGTACGCACCAGGATCGGCACGTGCGGATTGATGCGGCGCGCCTCCTTCACCACCTGCAGGGCAACCTCGGATTTGTCGACGGCTATGACCACCAGGCTGGCACGCTCCAGGCCCACGGCGACGAGTAGCTCGCCACGATGAGAGTCGCCGTAATGCACCGCGCTTTCGGCGACGGCGGCTTCCCGAACCCGGACCGGGTCATTATCGAGGGCGATGTAGGGCTGCCGGGCCTTGTGCAGGATGCGCCCGATGGATTGCCCGACGCGACCGTAACCACAAATCACCACATGGCCCTGCACCCCGGCGTTGAGCGCGCTGATTTCCTCCAGCTTCGCCTCTTCGTTGGGCTTGCGGTGCAGACGTGCGGCAATCCAGGGCGCAGCGCGCAGCAGCGACGGAGTGACCACCATCGAGCAAAACGTCGCCGCCAGCAGCAAGCTGCCGAGCCCGGCGGGCATCAGGTCGTTTTGCTGCATCTGTGCCATCAATGCAAAGCAGAATTCCCCCCCCTGAGCCAAGGCCAGGCCGCTGCGCCAGGCGGTCTCCCGGTCGCTGCCACGTAATTTGACCAACAGCGCGACCACGCTGCCCTTGATCAGCAACAATGCCAGGGTCAGCCCGAGGATCAGCAGGCCATGACTGGCGAACAGGCGCAAGTCGATCAGCATGCCGATGCTGATGAAAAACACGCCGAGCAGTATGTCGCGAAACGGCCGCAGATCGGCCTCGATCTGGTGCCGGTAGTGGCTTTCCCCCAGCAACATGCCGGCGAGAAATGCGCCCAGGGCAGGGGAGAGACCGATCAGGTGCGTCAGCCCGGCGGTCAGCAGGACGATCACCAGGGCCAGCAAGACGAACAGTTCCGCCGAGCGAGCCGCCGCGACCTCATGGAACAGGCGCGGCAATACCCAGCGACTGGCCAGGGACAGCCCGAAGAACAACACCACGGTTTTGCCCAGGGTCAGGGGCAGCGCCCAATACCAGGCTTGATCACTGGTGCCGGCGAACACGGGTACCAGGGTCAGCAACAACACCGCGACCACGTCCTGGAACAGCAAAACGCCGATGGCATTCTGGCCGTGGCTGCTGAAAATCTCGCCGAGGCTGGTCAGCTCCTTGCTGACAATGGCCGTGGACGACAGCGCCAGGCCGCCGCCGAGTAACAGTGCAGGCGTGGTCGGCACGCCGGCGAGCATCAGCAATGCGCCCAGCACCGCCCCGGACACCAGCACTTGAAGGCTGCCCAGGCCAAAGACAACCTGGCGCAGCGCGATCATTTTCGACAGGGAAAACTCCAGCCCGAGCGAGAACAGCAAAAACACCACGCCCAGTTCGGCGAGCAGCGGTAGCGCTTCACTGTCATCCACCCAGCCGAACGCCTTGGGGCCGACGATCAGGCCCACAAAGAGATAACCCAGCACCGGTGGCAATCGCAGGCGATAGAACAGGGAAATGACGACCAGCGAGGAGGTGAGGATGATGATCAGACTGACGAACATAGAGACTCCGTGATGGTGCAAGGTGCGGCCACGAATGCCGCGCCAGTGAGGCTCAAGGCGAATGGTTGATGTCAGGTTCGGTCCTGATTCTTTGAATCGGCCATGGCGGATAACGCCTGGCCAGCGTGTCTTTACGCAGGGAGTGTAGCCCGCGCAAAAAAGCCGACGGGGTTTGCTCGCACCAGTGCGGCAGCAATATCGATTCAAACTACACTCACAGGGGGCTGGAAACGGACTGTTACAAGGCCGGCGCCCGCACAGACCCGCGAACCTGAATCGCAGGGCATCCAAAGGCGAGAAATCTGCCAAGGCTGGAAGCATGCAAAGCGCCGCAGAACATAAGTCCTCACGTGTGCTCGATCCTGTCGAGCGAGTTACGGAAGTGATCTTCGGTCTGCTCATGGCCATGACCTTCACGGGAACGATCAGCGTGGTCGCGGCAGACCAGGAGGCGGAACGCGTGATGATGATTGCCGCGCTCGGCTGTAACCTCGCCTGGGGACTCGCGGATGCTGTGATGTATCTGCTGCGAACGCTGATTGAACATACCCGCAGTCGCACGCTATTGAAAAAGCTGTGCAGCGACGCGGATGCGGCCACCGGGCAGGCGCTCATCGCCGACGCACTACCGCCACGCCTGGCGACTGCGGCCGGTGCCGACGGCCTGGAATTGTTGCGCCGACGCCTGGCCGAGACTCCCGCCATGCCTGCACCGCCGCGACTTGGGCTGAATGACTTCAAGGGCGCTCTAGGAGTGTTCCTGCTGGTTGTGCTCTCGACGTTTCCACTGGTGATCCCGTTTCTGTTGCTCGAACAGACGCGGCTGGCGGTGCGGGTGTCCAACCTGGTTGGACTGGTGGTGCTCTTTGCGGCGGGCTGGGTTCTGGCGCGTTACGCAGGCGCCAGGCCATGGCAGGGCGCGATTGCACTGACAATCACCGGTGCCTTGCTGATCTGCGCAATCATTGCACTCGGCGGGTAAGCGGCCAGGCATTTTTCAGGTCCCGACAGGCGCTCCTGTCGGGGTGATTTTTTGTAAGTCAGTGACTCTTCTTCGTGAGGTCTTGAACATGGCAAAGGACAAAAAAGGCAGCTCCAAGGGCGCTTCCGCTGAAAGCCCGAAACTGACAAACAAAGCGTATCTGGCGCAATTGCGCCTGTTGCATGTCGAACTGGTCAAGCTGCAGGAGTGGGTTCAGAAAAAGGGCGTCAAGGTCTGTATCGTCTTCGAGGGGCGCGACGGTGCCGGCAAGGGCGGGACGATCAAGGCGCTGACCGAGCGCGTCAGCCCCAGGGTCTTTCGGGTGGTGGCCTTGCCGGCACCGACCGACCGCGAAAAAAGTCAGATGTACGTGCAGCGCTACCTGCCGCACCTGCCCGCGGCCGGTGAAGTGGTGATCTTCGATCGCAGTTGGTACAACCGTGCGGGCGTGGAGCGGGTGATGGGGTTCTGCAGCGAAGAGCAGGTGGAAGCCTTCCTGAAAACGGCCCCCATGGTCGAACACGCCATCGTCAATTCCGGAGTTATCCTGCTCAAGTACTGGCTGGAGGTCAGCGAGCAAGAGCAGACCCGTCGACTCGAGGCGCGCATCCAGGACGGACGTAAAATCTGGAAGCTTTCCCCGATGGATCTCAAGTCCTACAGTCGCTGGTACGACTACTCGCGCGCCCGTGACGAGATGTTCAAGGCAACCGACACCGAGTTTGCGCCGTGGCTTGTTGCGAACTCGAACGACAAGCGCCGGGCGCGCCTCAATATCATCACCGACCTGCTCAGCCGCATCCCCTACCAGAGTGTTCCGCGCGAGAAGGTGAAGTTGCCTAAGCGGCAGAAGCCTGATGGCTATCGCGAACCGGATTATCCCTACAGGAAAATCCCGCAAAAATTCTGACCGGTACGTCCGCGCGAACCTGCGCCATCGCCAGAGGGCTGATGTCCCATGAATCAATCGGATACGACGCCACCCGAGCCGGGGCGGATTGCGCGCAAGGAAACAGGCGCGGACCAACCTGGCTGGAGCCGCTGGCTGCCGGGCCTGCGAGTGCTGCGCAGCTACAAGGCTGCCTGGCTGCAGCACGATATCGTCGCCGGCCTGGTGCTCACGACCATGCTGGTGCCGGTCGGTATCGCTTATGCGGTGGCATCAGGGGTCCCCGGTATCTATGGCCTCTACGCGACCATCGTGCCGCTACTCGCCTATGCGCTGTTCGGGCCCAGCCGGATTCTGGTACTGGGGCCCGATTCCTCGCTGGCGGCAGTGATCCTCGCCGTGGTCCTGCCATTGTCCGGCGGCGACCCGCAGCGCGCGATCGCCCTGGCGGGTATGATGGCGATCGTCTCGGGGACGGTGTGCATCCTGGCCGGTGTGGCGCGCCTGGGTTTCGTCACGGAGCTGTTGTCCAAACCCATTCGCTATGGGTACATGAACGGGATCGCGTTGACGGTATTGATCAGTCAGCTACCGAAGTTTTTCGGTTTTTCGATCGAGTCGGACGGCCCCCTGCGAAACCTCTGGGCCATCGCAACCGCCGTGATGAATGGAAAGACCAATTGGGTCACGTTTGCGATTGGCGCCGCCACCCTGGCGGTGATCCTGCTGCTCAAAGACAAAAAGCGTGTGCCGGGCATCCTGATTGCGGTGGCGGGCGCCACCGTTGCCGTTGGTTTGCTGGACCTGGCGACGCACAACGTCGCGATCCTCGGCTCACTGCCGCAAGGCTTGCCGGCATTCGCCATCCCGTGGATCACCATTGACGATATCGTCCCGGTGCTCATCGGCGGTTGCGCCGTCGCCCTCGTGTCGTTCGCCGACACCAGTGTGCTTTCCCGCGTGTATGCGGCGCGCACCCGTTCCTATGTCGACCCGAACCAGGAAATGGTGGGGCTCGGCGTCGCCAATCTGGCGGGTGGGCTGTTTCAAGGTTTCCCGATCAGCAGCAGTTCATCGCGCACCCCCGTGGCCGAAGCGGCGGGGGCCAGAACCCAACTGGCCGGCGTCGTCGGTGCGCTGGCGGTCGCCGTGTTGCTGATGGTGGCGCCGGACCTGCTGCACAACCTGCCGACCAGTGCGCTGGCGGCGGTGGTGATTGCCTCGGCGATTGGCTTGATCGAGGTCACCGACCTGCGACGAATCTATCGTATTCAGCAATGGGAATTCTGGCTCTCGATAGTCTGTACGGTCGGGGTGGCCGTGTTTGGCGCGATCGAGGGCATCGGCCTGGCGATCGTCATTGCGGTCATCGAGTTCCTGTGGGACGCCTGGCGCCCGTACTCTGCCATTCTGGGACGCGCCGAAGGCGTGCAAGGCTTTCACGACATCAAGCGTTATCCCGGCGCGCGTATGCTGCCCGGACTGGTGTTGTTTCGCTGGGACGCACCGTTGTTTTTCGCCAACGCCGAGCTGTTCAGTGACCGCGTGCTGGACGCCGTGGCCGCATCCCCGACGCCTGTGCGTTGGCTGGTGGTGGCGGCAGAGCCGGTGACCAGTGTCGATGTGACCTCCGCCGACATGCTCGCCGAGCTGCACCAGACCTTGCACGAAGCCGGCATCGAATTGTGCGTGGCGGAAATGAAGGACCCGGTCAAGGACAAGCTGAAGCGATTCGGGCTTCTCGAGAAGTTTGGCGAGTCGGCGTTCTTCCCGACAGTGGGCTCCGCCGTCAGCCACTACCTCCAACGCTATCCCGTAGAGCATCGGGAGGGAAATGACCTGGATCTCGAGTAAGCCACCACAATGGCGACAGGGCGGGCCCTGGCGGTTTGATCATGGCTGCGCTTTCGGCACATCGGTTGCGGTCAGTTTGTCTGCCTGATTCACCCAGCCGCCGCCGGTTGCCTTGTACAGATCAATCATGCTGGTGAACACCGAGCCACGGGTGCGGGTGTAGTTCAACTCGGCGTCGAACAGGCTGCGCTCGGCGTCCAGCACTTCGATGTAGCTGGTGTAGCCGTTGTCGTAGCGCAACCGTGCGAAGTGGGCGTAAGTGCTCAGTGCCTCGACCTGCCTGGCCTGGTAGGCCATCTGTTCTCTGGATTTGCTCGACGCGACCAAGGCATTTTCCACGTCCCTGAACGCCGATTGAATCGACTGTTGGTAGATCAGCAGCGCTTGTTGTTGGAAGGCTTCGGCTTGTTGCACCTGCCCGGCGATACCGCCGGCGGTGAAAATCGGCATGCTCGCCGCAACACCATAGGACCAGGTGGACGCGGGCCCGGTGAACAGGTTCGACAGCTGGTTGCTGGCAGAGCCCAGCAGCCCGGTCAGGGAAATGGTCGGGAAGTACTGGGCCTTGGCTGCGCCGATCTGGGCATTGGCCGAGATCAGGTTCAGTTCGGCCTGACGCAAATCAGGTCGCCGTTCGAGCAAATCCGACGGTAAGCCGGCAGGCACCGTTGGCAGATTCAGTTGGGCCAGGTCACGCCCGCGGATGATCGGCCCCGGGTTGCGCCCGAGCAGAACGGCCAGGGCGTTTTCCTGTTGTGCGACCAGGGGTTCGAATTGCGCAACCGACGCCCGGGTGCGCTCGTATTCGGACTGGTTCTGCGCCAATTCCATTTCGGAAATGGTGCCGGCACCGTAGCGCAATTTGAATATTTCGTAGGATTCACCGCGCGCCTTGGCGGTCGTGCGGGCGATTTCCAGCTCCCGGTCGAGATCACGCAGCGTCACGTAACTCGACGCGACTGACGCCACCAGGCTCAATATGACGCTTCGACGGCCTTCTTCCGACGCCAGCAGATCGGCACGGGCGGATTCGTCGAGGCGGCGCAAACGGCCCCAGATATCCAGTTCCCAGTTCACGCTGAGAATCGCCTGGTAGTTGTTGAACTCCGGGTCCACCGACGGATCGAGCGGCACCGGCCCGTTGTCTCGCTGCGAGCGGGACCGCTGACCCTGGGCGCCCAGCCCGACTTGTGGAAACAGCAGGGAGCGGGTCTGACCGTAACGCCCCTGGAATTCCTCGACTCGCGCGGCGGCAATCTTGATGTCTTTGTTTTCGAGCAACGCGGTGCGGATCAGATCATTCAGGACCGGGTCCTGGAACTGCTCCCACCACAGCGTGTTCGACAGATTCTTCGCTTCCTTGTCCGCGTAACGGTAGGCCGCCGGGGTTTCAATGGTCGGGTGCTGGTAGTCAGGTCCCACCATGCAACCCGCCAGGCCCAGGCACAACAACAGTGGGAAAGGGGGCTTACGCATCTCAATCCCCCTCATGTCTGTTCTGCGCCGCGCCGTCGGGAAGCTGCGGAGCCTGTGTCAGTGCAGCCGGTTTGGCAGGTTTTTGCACGGCGTCCTTTTCCCCGAACATTCGCTCCACCAGGTAATAGAAGAGGGGGATGAAGAAGATCGCGATCACCGTCGCCGCCAGCATGCCGCCGATCACCCCCGTGCCGATGGAGTGGCGACTGTTTTCGGACGCACCGACGGCAATGGCCAGCGGAACGCAGCCGAGGATGAACGCCAGGGACGTCATCACGATAGGGCGCAAACGCTCTCTTGCGGCGGTCATGGCGGCGTCATAGGCCGACATGCCACTCTCCCGGTTGAGTACCGCAAACTCGAAAATAAGGATCGCGTTCTTGGCGGCCAGCGCCACCAGCATGGTCAGTCCGATCTGGAAGTACACGTCGTTGCTCAAGCCTCGAAGGAGGATGGCGAGCAGAGCGCCGAACAAGGCAAAAGGCACCGCCAGCAGTACACCGATCGGCAGCGACCATTTTTCGTACTGCGCGGCGAGGATCAGAAACACCATCACCAGGCCAAAGATGAACACCTGGGAAGAGGCGCCGCCGCTCTTTTTCTCTTCGAACGCCTCGCCGCTCAAGGCCAGCGCGTAGTCGTTGGTCATGATTTCGGCGCTGATTTCTTCCAGGGCCTTGAGCGCCTGGCCAGAGCTATAACCGGGTGCGGGGTTCGCCGTGAGTTTGACCGCCGGGAAGTTGTTGAAACGGGTCAGCAGGTCGGGGCCGGTGACGTAGCGGGTGGTCAGCAGGGCCTTGAGCGGCACCATGTCCAGGTTTTTGCTGCGCACGAAGATCTCCTGCAGGTCCTCGGCTTTCAAGCGATAGGCCGGTTCGGCCTGCAAAATCACCTGCCACAGGCGACTGAACTTGTTGAACTGGGACACGTACAGCGAGCCGAACATGGTCTGCATGGCGCTGTAGACATCCTCCACCGGCACCCCGAGGGATTCCGCTTTTTCCCGGTCGACATCAACCATCAACTGGCGGGAAAACACGTTGAAGGTGGAGGTGATGACGCCGAGCTCCGGACGTTCCTTGGCCTTCGCCAGAAGACTGCCCACCATTTCCGCCAGTTGATCGGCGTTACCGTCGCCCTTGCTTTGAACCCAGACCTCCATGCCGCCGGTGGTGCCCAGCCCGGGAATGGACGGTGGGTTGACCGGCAGGATGATCCCGCCCTGAACCGTGGAAAACGCCCGCGCGGCCTTCTGGATCACCGCCGGGGCGCTTTGGGCCTTGATGGTTTCCGTGTTCTTGTAACGCTCCTCGAAATTCTTGAAGCCAACAAAAAGCACACCGGCATTGTTCTTGTTCTGGCCATCCAGCAGGCTGTAGCCGTTAACGATGGCAACGCCTTCGACCGCCTCCTCGTTCATGAAGAAGTCACTGGCCACTTTGCCCACTTCAGCGGTGCGATCCAGGCTGGCGGCGTCGGGCATGATCACCGCCCCAAGCAAGTAGCCCTGGTCTTCAGGTGGCAGGAATGCACTGGGGATGCGCTCTGCCATCAACAAAATCAGCACGATCATCCCGGCAAAGAGCAGCAGCGCCAGGACGAAGCGCTTGATCATGAAGGCCACCGAGCGTGAATAGCCCTCGGTCATGCGCTCGAAGTTGCGTTCGAACCAGCGGAAAAAGGCGTTCTTGTCGCCGTGCTGCGGCTTGAGCAGCAGGGCGGCGAGGGCGGGGGACAGGGTCAGGGCGACCAGGCCGGAAATCACCACGGAAATGGCGATGGTGATCGCGAACTGTTTGTAGAGCTGACCGGTGATACCGCCCATGAAGGCCACCGGAATGAACACCGCGCACAGCACCAGCACGATGGCGACCACGGGGCCTGCTACTTCATCCATCGCCCGTTTCGCCGCGTCCTTGGGCGTCATCTTGTGTACATGCATGTTGCGTTCGACGTTTTCGATCACCACGATCGCGTCGTCGACCACGATACCGATGGCCAGCACCATGCCGAACAGCGTCAGCATGTTCACCGAAAACCCGAGGGCGGACATGCCGATGAACGTGCCGACGATCGACACCGGCACCGCCAGCACTGGAATCAGCGTGGCCCGCAGGCTCTGCAGGAAGACGTAGACCACGATGACCACCAGCACCAGGGCTTCGAAGAAGGTGCGAATCACCTCGGTAATCGAAGCGCGGGTAAAGTCCGTGGTGTCCATCACGATCTTGTATTCGATGCCCTCGGGAAACGTGGCCTTCATGTCCGACAGGGTCTTGGTCACCGCCGCGGAAACGTCGAGGGCGTTGGCGCCGGGTTGCTGATACACGGCAATCAGCGTCGCCGGCCGGCCCTGATAGGTGCTGCGCAGGGAATAGTCTTTTTGCCCGAGTTCGGCGCGGCCGACGTCCTTGAGTCGAACGATGGCCGCGCCGTTGTTGCTGGCGCGCAGGATGATGTTCTCGAACTCCGAAGGCTCGGTCAGGCGCCCCTTGGTGGTCACCGCAAACGACTGCTCGACCGGTTGCCCCGTGGGCGACTGGCCGACCCGGCCGACGGCGAACTGCTGGTTCTGATTGGCGACGGCTTTCTGCACATCGGCAGCGGTGATGCCCAACTGGGCCATGCGGTCAGGCTTGAGCCAGATCCGCATGGCGTAGTCCGGGGTGCCGAAGATACTGGCCTGGTTCGCCCCCGGTATCCGCTTGATCGCATCGAGGATATAGAGGTTGGCATAGTTGGCGACGTAGGTGCTGTCGTAGCGGTCGCCGGCGGAATACACCGCAAGCACCATCATGAAAGCCGAGGATTTTTTCTGTACCTGGATGCCCTGGCTCTGCACGGCAGAGGGCAGTTGCGGCAAGGCCAGGTTGACCCGGTTCTGCACGTCGACCTGGGCCAGGGACGGGTCGGTGCCGATTTCGAAGAAAACGTTGAGGGTCATGTTGCCCGTCGCGGAGCTCGACGAGTTCATGTAGATCATGTTGTCGGCGCCGTTGACCTGCTGCTCGATGGGCGCTGCCACGTTATTGGCCACGACCTGTGCATCGGCCCCGGGGTATGTCGCGGCCACCGTAATCTGCGGCGGCGTGATGTCCGGGTACTGCGCGACGGGCAGCTTGAGCATGGCCACTGCACCGGCCAGGGTGATGATGATGGAAATCACCGAGGCGAAGATGGGCCGATCGATGCAATAGTGAGAAATGCTCATTGGCTTTTCCCGCCATTGGCTTTTGCCGGTTGCCCGTCGGCGGCGCCTGTGGAGGCGGCGCCAGGCGCATCGACAATATTCAACGGCCCGCCCGGCGTGACCCTGATCGCGCCATCGACCACGATGCGCTCGCCGGCCCGCAGGCCCTTGTTGATGAACCAGTTGTCACCCTGCCAGTCACCCACTTCAACCACCCGTTGCTCGGGTTTGCCTTCGGCATTGAGGACCCATACGAAATGACTTTTGGCACCTTCGAGCACGGCCTTTTGCGGTACGAGAATGGCGTTGGGCCGGGACGCGCCTTTGGCCAGGGCCCGCACAAACTGACCGGGGCGGAGCAGGCCATCGGGGTTGGCGAGCACGGCGCGAACCAGGAAGGTGCCGGTGCCCTGGCTGTAGGAAGGCGCCAGAAAGTTCAACTTGCCCTTGTTGGGGAACACGGTGCCGTCCGCCAGGACTACCTCAACGATAAATTCACTGCGCGGCGGGAACATGAGATGACCGTTGGCGATTTCGTCGCGGTACTTCAGGGTTTCGTTTTCCGAGAGGCTGAAATTGACGTACATCGGGTCCATCTGTGACACCGACGTCAGCAACCCCGACTCGCCTGGCGTCACATAACTGCCTTCCTGCTTCTTGGCATAGCTCGAAAGCCCGGTGAGGGGCGAGGTGATGGTGGTGTAACTGAGGTTCAACTGTTCGGTACGCACAGTACCCTCTGCGGCCAGCACGGCAGCACGGGTTTCACGCTCGTTGCCCACGGCATTGTCCAGGTCCATCTTGCTGACTGCATTCTGCGCCGCCAGTGGCTTGACCCGGGCCAGCGTAGCCTTGGCCACTTCCCAGCGGGCCTGTTGCTGGGCCAGTTGACCCTGGGCCGACAGCAGCGCGGCCTCAAAGGGTTTACGGTCCATCTGGAACAGTGTCTGCCCGGCTTTCACCACATCGCCTTCGGTGTACAGCCGCTTCTCCAGAAATCCGGCCACGCGAGCACGGATTTCCACCTCGCGGGAGCTCTGGGTCTGGGCGACGAATTCGAAGGTCACTGGCGTGTCGCGGGCGGTGACCGTCATCACCGTTACTTCAGGCGGCTTGCGCGCCGGGGAAACCGGTTCCTTTCCGCAGCCGGCCAACAGGACGCAAATCCCCAGCAGACTGGCAACTGGCAGGCCCAAACGGCTGGAAAATTTCACGCCACCCATACCAATGCTCCCTCAGGTCGATGAAGCAAGCGTAGCTAGCATTGCTTTGGATACCAGTGGCGAGGGGCGTTTTTGGCTCAAAATAAGCCGTGATTACGATGTTCTACTGAGCTGCGCTTCTTGACGAGCCGGTGAGATTGACGCCACCGGCTTTACGCGCATTAGAACGAGAGGATCTGGTCCCCCGGACGTTCGCAATTCACCGTCAGCGGTTATTGCGCCAGATGGAAAAATTCAACGCAGCCGCTACACACAGCCATGCAAGGTAAGGAAAGAGGATCAGGCCGGTGATGACGTCAAGCCGCAATGCCATCAACACCATTGCCGCGACGACCAGCCAGAGCAGTGTCAGGATCAGCATGGCGGCGAAGAGGCGATGAGCGCCGAAGAAAACCGGTGTCCAGAGTGTATTGAGTGCGATCTGCGCCGCCCATAAAGCCAGCACCGCCTGACTTCCAGGGATCAGGCTCAACCGGTATCCGGCCCAGGCGAGCAGCAGATAGATAGACGACCAGGCGACGGGAAACACCCAATTGGGCGGTGTGAAGCCGGGTTTGACGAGAGACTCGTACCACGGGCCCGGTTTGAACAGCAGGCCGGTGGTGGCGGCAGCAGCGCAGGCGAGAAGAAAAATGAAAAAGGTCATCACCAGTCCTTGATTGAGGTCAGTTGTCCGGGGTTACAAAGCCATGTCGGCATTCTTAAAGAAAAGACGCTCGGCGAAGCGAAAAGTTTGGGTCGAGGGATGACATTTCACTGATCGCTGCTTTCCCGGTGCATGCGCCCCGGCCTAAATTAGCGTAGTTCAGGATTTCCAGTATCTTTAATCCAGGTGCTCAGTTCCGTAACCATTTTGTTGACCTCGCTGTCTTCCCGCTCGGAGGGGCGAACGATGGCGTTCCAGGCGATGTCGAGGCCGTCATTCAGGGCCGCCCATGCCAGCTCCCCACGCTCCAGGCTGGGGGTCACCAAATCCCGTTGCAATATGCTGATTCCGTACCCTGAACGAACCAGTTCGACGATGGCTTCGATCAACTCCACGGTGATCATGCGCCGCGGCAAGATGCTGGCGGGGGCGAAGAACCGATCATATTCCCAGCCACTGGCGCGATCGGTTGAGTAGGTCACCAGGTTGTAGGTCTTGAAGTCTTCGGCGTAGATATTTTTCCTTCCCGCAAGGGGATGGTCGGTGGCCATGATCGCAATCAAATCGTCGCGGAACAGCGGCAACTTTGCGACGCCGCTGGGCACCATGCCGTCATCGATAATGGACACGTCAAGCCGACCTTGCATCAAGCTCGCATAAACGTCGTTGCGCGGCACCGTTACCAGTGTGATTTCGATGTCCGGGCGCAGGTTTGAATAATGCTTGATGAATTTGGGTATCCAGCGAAACGGTCCGTAGGAGGTGACCCCCATACGAACAAACGCTGTAACGCCTCCAGCCATGGACCGGGCTTCGGACTCGGCTTCATTCAGTATCGCGATGATGTCCTTGGCGGCTCGTTCAAGGCGCACGCCGGCAGGGCTGAGCCTTAGTTTTCCTCCGGATCGTTCTGTCAGGCTCACACCCAGTCGCCGTTCCGCCTCGCGTATGCGGTGACTGACGGCGGAGGGCGTCAGCCATAGGCGCTCGGCAACGGCCGTCACTGAATCGACTTCCGACAGGGTTTGCAGCATGACGAGGTGATCCAGAGTGAGTCTCATAGGTAGGTGCGACCTGAAAATAATTCACAAATTTGCGTAAAAATATGAGCGTGACTTGTTTTTTGCTCCGGTGCAATCTGGTTTCAGCAACAGCCCACCGGAGAACAACAACATGTCAAAGCTTGATTTCACCCCTGCAGTCACTCTGGGCGATATCGTCGACCTTGAGCGTTATCCCATCACCAATCGAAGCCATCCGGCGTATCAGCAACTGGTCGCCCGCAGCCAATCGTTGCTGGGCGAAGAAGGCGTTGCGATCTTTCCGGGGTTCGTCCGCGATGAAGTGGTCGCCTCGATGGCGGATCAAACCCTTGCGCTGCACCCGCGCATGTTCCCTTTCCGGGAAAACCACACGGTGTATTTCAAGCCGCAGGACGATAGCGTTGAACCGACGCACCCGCTGCGGCGATTGATGAGCACCGAAAAAGATACGGTCGCCTACGCCGATATCCCGACAGACCATCTGATCCGGCAGATCTACCAATCGGACGACGTACTTTCGTTCATTCGGGATGTACTGAATCTGGACGTGCTCTATCGCCATGCAGATCCATTGGCGGCGCTTAATCTGCAAGGTTTCTCGGCGGGGCAACAGTTGGGCTGGCACTTTGATCGTTCAGACTTCAGCGTGACGCTGTCGCTTCAGGCGGCAACTGCCGGTGGCGATTTTGAGTATGTGCGCATGCTGCGTAACGAGAACGACGATTGCTATGACGCGGTCGGGCAATTCCTCGACAACCCCGCGACACAGAAGATAGAAGTGCTGCCGCAGGTGCCCGGAACGCTGACGTTGTTCCGTGGCCGTTATTCACTGCACCGTGTGACGCCGGTGGTGGGGGACAGGCTCAGGCTCAACGCGGTATTTGCCTACGTGGATCAGCCCAATGTCGAGTTCAGCGACTATGCGCGTAAATTGTTCTACGGACGCACGTCGGTAGAGCCATTGGTTTAAGTTCAGCAGCACTCACAATAAAAACAGTCGATTCACTTCTTCGCTTCACGTGTTTGCACAGGCACTTGTCCACCTTTGATCGGTGGGTCTCGTTTTGCAGGTGCAGCACGCAACAGCTCGCTGCCCCCAATAATAATTTCGGAGCGTCTGATCATGAAATACAGGAAGAACTTGCTGGCCTCGTTACTGACCCTTGGCGTACTGGTTACCAGTGCTTCAAGCCAGGCATCAGGGTGGTGCGACTCGGGCAAGTCGGTGAAGTTTGCCGGTCTGAACTGGGAGAGCGGGATGCTGCTCACCGACATCATGAAGATTGTGCTCAAGGAAGGGTACGGCTGTGCAACCGACGAGTTGGTCGGCAATACCATCATTCTCGAGACCGCTCTGGCCAGCAACGACATCCAGGTATTCGGCGAAGAGTGGATGGAGCGTAGTGAAGTCTGGAAAAAAGCGGCGGCGGCCGGCAAGGTCGTGGCGATCGGCTCGCCGATCATCGGCGCCGTTCAGGGCTGGTACGTGCCGCGTTATGTGGTCGAAGGGGACGCAAAACGCAACAAGCCGGCGCGGGCGCCAGACCTGAAGACGGTCGCTGACCTGAGCAAATACCCCGAGGTTTTTCGCGACGCGGAAGAACCATCCAAAGGGCGATTCTACAACTGTCCGGCAGGTTGGATCTGCGAACAGGAAAACACGGAGATGTTGAAGGAATACGGTCTTGAAAACACCTTCGTCAACTTCCGTCCGGGAACCGGTGCAGCCCTGGATGCCGCGGTACTGTCCAGCTATAAGCGCGGGGAACCGGTGCTGTTCTACTACTGGTCGCCGACGCCACTGATGGGACAGATCGATGCGATACGGCTGGAAGAGAAGCCGGGTGTCGACAAAAACGTGGTGACCAAAGTCGGCATTTCCAAAGCCTTCCATGAGCAGGCGCCCGAACTGGTGGCGGTGCTGGAGAAGGTCAATATTCCCATCGAACTGTTGAATCAGAACCTGGCGAGGATGACCAGGGAGCGCATCGAGTCGCCCAAACTGGCCAGAATCTTCCTCAAGGAACACCCCGAAGTGTGGCATGCCTGGGTGGATGACGCGGTCGCCAGCAAAATCCAGGCGGCGCTTTAATCGGTAATGAGGGCAAGGACGCCCGCCAGCCATAACGCCTTTCGCAACACCGAATTCACGACTGACTTTCTTGCTTCTATCCAGAGGCAGCCTTTTTTGCGTGCGGAATTTTATGAACAAGATCAAATCACGAGCGGCTGTGGCGTTCGCGGCCAACCAGCCCCTGCAAATTGTCGAAGTCGACGTGGCACCCCCGCAAGCCGGGGAAGTACGGGTCCGGATCGTGGCAACCGGTGTTTGCCATACCGATGCCTTCACCCTGTCCGGTGCCGATCCGGAAGGTATCTTTCCGGTGATTCTCGGCCACGAAGGCGGCGGTATCGTCGAAGCCGTGGGTGAGGGGGTGACCTCCCTCGCGGTGGGCGATCATGTGATCCCGCTGTACACCCCGGAATGCGGCGAGTGCAAATTCTGCCGGTCCGGCAAGACCAACCTCTGCCAGAAGATCCGTGCCACCCAAGGCCAGGGCCTGATGCCGGATGGTACCAGCCGCTTTTCTTATCAGGGGCAGCCCATCTTCCACTACATGGGCACCTCGACCTTTTCCGAATACACCGTGCTGCCGGAAATCTCCCTGGCCAAGATCCCCAAGGATGCACCACTGGACAAGGTCTGCCTGCTCGGTTGCGGCGTGACCACCGGCATCGGTGCGGTGCTTAACACCGCCAAGGTGGAAGAGGGCGCCAGCGTGGCCATCTTCGGCCTGGGCGGTATCGGCCTGGCGGCGATCATCGGTGCGACCATGGCCAAGGCTGGCCGCATCATCGCCATCGATATCAACCCGGCCAAATTCGAGATCGCCAGGCAACTGGGCGCCACCGACTTCATCAACCCCAGGGATTACGCCAGGCCGATCCAGGAAGTGATCGTCGAAATGACTGAGGGCGGCGTCGATTACTCCTTCGAGTGCATCGGCAACGTCCAGCTGATGCGTGCCGCACTTGAGTGCTGCCACAAGGGCTGGGGCGAGTCGGTGATTATCGGCGTCGCCGGTGCCGGGCAGGAAATCAGTACCCGTCCGTTCCAGTTGGTGACCGGTCGCGTCTGGCGCGGTTCGGCGTTTGGCGGCGTGAAAGGGCGCAGCGAACTGCCCAGCTATGTCGAGAAGTCCCGCACGGGCGAAATCCCGCTGGAGACCTTCATCACCCACACCATGGGCCTGGAAGACATCAACCGGGCCTTCGACCTGATGCATGAAGGCCGCAGCATTCGCACCGTCATTCATTTCGATCGCTGATTCAACCACTACCACCCACCGTGTTTTTACCCGAGAGAACATCACAATGAGCATCTTTACCCATGTCACCGTCGGCACCAACGATCTGCAAAAAGCCCGCGACTTTTACGACAAAGTCCTCGGCGCACTGGGCCAGAAGCGCCTCGCCGACCTGGATGACAATGGCTCGATCTGGGGCCAGGACGCCCCGTCCTTCTTCGTGCTGAAACCGGCCAACGGCGCCCCGGCGAGCGTGGGCAACGGTGTCACGGTCAGCTTTGAAGCGCCGGATCGCGCCGCGATCGATGCCTTCCACGCCGCCGCGCTGGCCAATGGCGGCACCGACGAAGGCGCACCGGGTCCTCGTGGCTGGGCGCCTAATGCCTATGCGGCTTATGCCCGCGACCTTGATGGCAACAAGCTGGCGGCGTATTGCTTCAAGCCCGTCTGGTAAGTGTCAGGGCGAGGCTTGATTCAAGTCTCGCCTTTCACGACGCCACCAAATCGACCCTTGGTCGCCTCTCGACTGCTCAGGCCTTTTAAGGTGTCTACTGCTCATCAGGGCCTGCAGATACAAAGAGGAGCGCATGATGAGCAACGAACAAATGGCACCCGAAACGAAAGGTGTTGCGGTGCAGTTACTCGCAACGATCGACCTGGGTCCCGAGATCGAGGGCATGGCCGGGCGCCAACTCAGGATGCGTTTGGTGACCATCGAGCCTGGAGGCGTGTTCGGGCCGGTGCACAACCATGTCGACAGGCCGGGCATCGTCTACATATTGCAAGGAACGATCACCGATCACCGAAATGGAACGGCCACCGACTACGGGCCGGGAGTGGGCTGGCCTGAAGACCGGAACACCACCCACTGGCTTGAAAACAGGGGAACGGTCGCGGCGTGTGAGATCTCGGTCGACATCGTCAGGCAGGGGTAAGCTCAACGGGACATCCGCATTGGCAGCGGACCGGCTAAAGTCCGCTGCGCGCTCATTACTCTTCTTCCCTCAACACATTGATCCGTCCCGATTTTTCTGCGGCCAGCAACATGGCATGGTCTTTTGCAGTCTGATCGGCATAGGCGATGGCAAATTTGCCGATGGCCTGGTCGAAGGAATCCGTCTTGCCCAGGTAGCCGCTGATGAGTGCGGCATCCCCTGATTTGGCGTGGGCACGGGCCAGGGTCAGGCCACACCACTCGGCATACATCTTCATCCTCGCGGCGGAAATACCCTCGATGGGCGCTGACATCTTCATGTCGCGTAGCTGACGGACAAAGAAGTAGCGACCGTTCTGACTGCGTGTCCAGCCCAGGAAGATGTCGCTGGACGACTGCATCAGGCGCTGCCCGGTGACGACGCGTTGGCCCTGGTTTTCGTATTCGCTCTTGCCCGCATAGGGCGCCAGCACCGAGGGACAGGCTTCCTTGAATTGCAGGAGCAACGGGTGATTTTCCGCGGAAAAGAACAGGCCGACGAAACAATAGGTGCCGACGCTACCGATACCGACGGCCTTGACCGCAATGTCTTCGAGGCGATAGCGATCGAAGAGCACCCGCCGTTCATGGGGCAGCGACAATCGATAGTCTTGCAGCGTCAGGCGAACGTTTTTCATGAAGCCTTTTTCATACACATGAAACAGTATCGGGGGTTGATCGATCAGGCGCCGCCGTCCGCCGACTTCACTGCTGATCTTGGGGTAGAGGTAATCGCCGACGCGCATCCTGGCCTTTGCGACCACTTGCTCGCGGAATTTCTTGATTTCGGCGTTGGGCGCCATGTCGATGATCGATTGGGCATCCAGTCGGTCATACCAGGCATCCAGTGGGCTCATTTTCGAAAATTTGCGCAGGCGCTCGCGATAGGCACGAACGCTTTCGACGGCGATGCCCCGTGCCTCTTTATCGCTGAGGCGGTTATCCCTTGCGGCCACGGCAAAACTGATCGCCAGGCGTTTGACATCCCACTCCCAGGGGGCTGGAAGCGTTTCGTCGAAATCGTTGATGTCGAAAATCAGATTGCGCTCAGGTGTGGCGAATAACCCGAAGTTCAGCAGGTGACAATCGCCGCAGGCCTGCACCTGAATGCCGGTGGTCGGGGTCGTGGCCAGGTCATGCGCCATCAAGCCCGCAGAACCACGCAGAAAAGTGAATGGACTGCGCGACATGCGGCCGTAGCGCACCGGTACCAGATTGGGCAGTCGATAGCGGTTGGAGGTTTCGAGGAGTTCGATAGGGTCACGGTGTTTGCGCGGTGGTTTCCATACGGCGTGATCCGCATGGGGCACGCGCTCGCGTATTTGTTCACCTTGGTACAGACGCTCCTTGCGCGAGTGAAAGACCCACTCGTCCCCGTGGTCTTCCGATTGCGCTGTCTTGCCATGGGCGGGGCTATTTTTGCGGGGAGGCATGTCCACTCCTTTGCTCAACGAAGTCAGACTCGCTTGGGCACGGGATCCGGGAATGCGACTGCTCCATCAGCCCACAGAAAGTGCGTGTGCCGGTTTCCTGAAAGCGCCGAAGTACATTGTTCCAAGCGTAGCAGCTCCCGCGACGGATCATGGTGCACCGATCATTGCGGCGCTCTTTTAGGGAATCGCGTAGACCTTGAACAGTTTTTTCGCCATGTCGCTGATGCCTCCCAGGTAGGTATTGCAGGCCTGTTCGATTTCGCCCGATCTGTACATTTCGCTGAGAGCGGTATCCACCAGCAAGCGGAAATTTTCGTCGTCTCGATCAAGGGCCATCGCGGTCGGTGAATACTCGAATACCCGATCCAGCAAGACCAGCTTTGCCGCGGATGGGTGCGTGGCGAGGAGATTGCTCAGCATGATGCGTTCGGCGAAGAAGGCATCGGCCTTGCCTTCGGCGACCAGGTTGACGCCCGCTTCAGTGTTCTTGACCGTGACCAGGTTGGCCACCACGCCGAGCAAACGCATTTGCTGGCGGATCCATGTCTCGGTGATCCCGCCAGCGGTGGTGGCATAGGTTTGATCGGACAGCCCATGATTGACCGTCGCCCGCCAGGTCGGCCCGGTACGGGCGACTTTGCCGTTGAGGACATTGAGCAGCGCCTCGGGGGCTTCCTGGCGCACCACCACCGAAAGGCCCGCGGTGTAGATCGGCACCGAGTAGCTCACCTGCTTGCGACGCGCCAGGGTAGGTGGGCTGGGCGTACAGAGGATGTCGATCTTGCCCGTGCTCACGGCCGTCATCGCGTCGTCGAGGGAGACCGGTTGGTAACGTACCTGTAGGTCGGGCAAGCCCAGCTCGAGTTTGACTTTGTCAGCGATTTTCTGGCAAAGCTCGATCGCATAACCGCTGGCCTTGTCGCCTGCCTGGACACTGAATGGGGCCAGATCCGGCAGGTAGCCGAGCGTGAAGGTGTTGCTCGTACGCACGCGATCAAGGGTATTGGCATCGGCCAGTGCCGGCACCATGGCGAGCAGGCCGACCAGTAGCAAGTGGGTGGCTTTGATCCGTTGTACGTTCATATCCTGGCGCCCCGCATTCGAATGTCTGTGTTGCCTGAAAATTACAGCTGAGGACTGCCGGCACTGGTCTGAGCGGCGGGAGGCGTATCGACGAAACGTATGGAGACGAAGCCATAGAGCAGGTAGCCAAATGCCAGGACGATGAGGCCACCGAATACGGCATCCTTGCCACAGGCATAAAGGGCGTACAACGAATAGGCCACGGCGATCAGTAATAGCGAGGTGTTGCGGGTGTAGATCCCTTTGCTGACTCTGGCTTTGTACATCATGACCAGCAGGCCCGTGGCGGCTGTCACGTAGGGGATCAGGTTGGTCACGGCCGCCAGGCTGACGAGTTTGCCGAACTGCTCGCTGGCATTGGGTGAAATGGTCGACAGCGCCATCAAGGTCTGCAGCACGCCGCAGACCAGCATGCCGATAATCGGGGCATCCCGGGTACTGACCCTGCTGAAAAATTTCGGGAACATCCCTTGGTCCGCGGTCATCTTGGCGGTTTGCGCCAGGGTGAATTGCCAGCCCAGCAGCGACCCGACACAAGCCATCACGGCCAGCGCCATGACGATGTGGCCGACCGTGGGATTGAACATGTGGGCATAGACGAGGGCGAAGGGCGCGGACGAGTTGGCCAGTTCGGCATTGGGAATCATCCCCTGGATCACCGTCGTCGACAGTATGTAGACCACCGCCGCGCCCAATGTGCCGAAGAGGCAGGCCAGCGGCACGTTGCGCTTGGGATCTTCCACCGCATCAGACGCCTGCGCCGCCGACTCCATGCCCAGAAAAGCCCACAGGGTCAGGGGAATCGCCTTGCTGATGGCTTCGGAGATCGGCAGGTTGTTGGGGTTCCAGGCGGCTATCAGCACATCGGCCCTGAACCAGTACCAACCGATGATGCTCAAGCCGGCCACCGGGATGATGACACCCCACACGGTAATCGTACCGATTCTGCCCGTGATGCTCGGGCCGCCGAAGTTGGCCACGGTGGTGAGCCAGAGCAGGCCGACCGTACCGATGAACAGGGGAATGGCGCCACTGCCGAGCCAGGGCACGAACGCTGTCATGTAACCCACCGCAGAAATGGCGACGGCCACATTGGCGATACCCAGGGAGAGAAAATACAGATACGAGCAGAGGAAGAAGCCCGATTTGGCATGAGCCTCTTCGGTGTAGGCGGACAGCCCGCCCGAGCGCGGACAGTAGATGCCGCACTGGGAAAAGCAATACGCGATGGCCATGGAGCCGACGGCGGTGACGAGCCATGAGAGCAATGAAATGGCGCCGAGTTGCGCCATGCTCGTCGGCAGCAGGATGATGCCCGAGCCCATCATGTTCACGGTCACCAGCGTGGTAAGCCCCATGAGGCTCATCTTCTTGCTTGAGTCGGCCATCGGAACTCCTTGATATGCGCAACGCCTTTGCCCGAGCACTGAGGCCTTCGTTAACCCACCACTTTTCAGTCGTTACCGCTAACCACGTGAATCGCTTTTGCGCAGGGTCAGTTATCGCAAGATCATGTTCTTCGTTTGCGAGGGGTTGCCTGCGGATAACCTTAGAACATGGATTCACGCACGCCAGTGTTGCACCGCAAAACGGGAAGAATTGGCGAGACTCGCGAGTAGAGGCTGGCCAGGCTTCTCTACGTGCGGTCGCGCAAAACCATCCTGTCCATTGCCGGCGACACGGTTCGACCGACAAAGGACGGCGCCCACGTTACTTCCTTTATTCCTCATTCAATTCCTGTGGCGAAACCACCCAGACGCTGCACGGCATCTTGTACAGCAGATGTTCCACCGTACTGCCGACCAACCGGTCCATGACACGATGCCCGGCCCGGCCCATCACGATCATGTCGATGTCATAGGTGGTTGCGTAGCTGGCAAGCACCTTCGCCGGATTGCCCATGATCATGCGCTGGTGCTCCGGCGGGATGCCGTTGCGCTCCGACAGTTCGCGGAAGGCATCAGCCTGTGCATCGAACAGGGTTTTGGCTTTGCTGGAAGAGAAAAACGTCGAGGCATTCTCGAAGCCGAATTCGTCTGCGCTGATGGAAGAGAGGTCATGGGCATAGACAACGTCCAGTTCGGCATGACAAGTAATCGCCAGTTTTGAAGCCTCTTGCAGAATCCGGTCATTGAAGTCCTGGTATTGCCCCTCGCGATGGAAGGGGTCGATGGCGGCGACTATCTTGCGCGGCAAGGCGTGGTGCATGTGGCTGACAAAATGCAAGGGCACCGGGCATTCGCGCAGCAGATGAATGTCCAGCGGCGTAAACAACAGGCGCGACAGACGCGATTCGTGTGCCAGGGCCTTGATCAGTACAGCCATGGGCTGCTCTTTGAGATGGATCAGGATTTCCTGCAAGGGTTTTTCCACCCAGACCACTTCCGTGGTCACGTGCACCCCGATTTTGCGCAACGGCCGAGCCTGATCCTCCAGCCATTGGCGATGGCGTTCCACGTACCCGAGCCGCATCTGTTCCAGCGCTTGCTCGTTGACCATGCCGGCGGTCGCCAGCCCTTCGAGATAGTCGAACGCCACGATGTGCAGTGCCGCGTTCGATGCGTGGGCCAGTGCGGCAGCCCGATCGAAGGCGGGGCTGTTTTCCATCAAGGGCGAGACGACCAACATGAAACGTGATTGATCCGACATGACCTGTCTCCTCTAGTCATTTTGCAAGTATTGGGTCCAACGGCTGCGGTGCAATCGGGGCGTGAAACCTTGCATTCATCCTGCGTCTATCCGGGGACGCGGGCTTGATCTTTGTCAAACCCGGGGAGTTACGACGATGCCGCCCGACGTCCGGTCATGCGTGGCGCGTTCAGTCATTGAAATTGTTGACCGTGATCAACTTTTGCTCAGTCACCCTGGCGCAATCTGGAGTTCGTGCTTATCGCTTGCGCACCTGGAACGAAAGCGTCCGGCAGTTGGGTGCGATTCACGCTGTCAATTTCAAGCACGGCAACGTCGCCGAGCCAGTCTTGGCCCTGATCGAGGGCCTTGGGGTTATCCCGCCTTGGCGCCCATTCAAGTGATTGGCGTACTGCACCGTTGGGTGCGGGGGCATTTTCGGGAGGTTTTCGATGATTATTGAGATCACGCAGAGGCAGGCAACCGATGTCTGGATGGTGTGCATGGACAACCTGGCGGTGGACTTCAACAGCCTGGAAGGCGCCCAGGCGTTTGTCGACCAACTCAAGGCGCGAATCGATGCGCCGCATGTCTGGCCTGTCCGCACCGGCCGGACTTCTTTCACACGTCCATTCCCCGGGGGGCAATCCGGTTATAACCGGGGCGCAAAGATGAGCGCCGACCTTGTGGACTGACTGACAGAATCACGCTGAGACCGAAACAGGCGATTGAACGGGGGAGGGACTTGCAATCTTGAGTACTCAATCGCCCCGCGATGAACCGTTGGCCGGTACATCGCGGGGCGATGTATTACAGGTGCAGCCGATGAATGACCTGGCGAGTGTCATCGGGATCATTGCGTGTCTCGAAACCCAGGGATTTGGCCAGGTCCCGCATCGGTGCATTACTTGAGGCGTCCACCGAATACATCTGGTGAAAGTCGTTTTTGCGTGCGGTCTTGATCAAGTGCTCCATCAGCAATGTGCCCAGGCCCAGATGTGTCCATTCATCGGCGACGGTCACGGCGCATTCACATTCATGCTCGGAGGTGGCGGCATAGCGGGCGACACCAATCTCAATCAATTGGCCGTTTTCGTGGACCAGCGCGACGTAGGCGGTGCGCTGCTTATTGTCGGTATCCATCAGCTGGTCGAGCATCTCGGTGCCGGGCTCACTGATCTGCGAGAGAAAGCGCATGTGCCGGGACTCGGGCGACAGCCGCTTGATGAAGGCGTATTCACGCTCGCGGTCTTTCTCCGTCAGCGGCCGGATCAATACATGGCGGCCGTCCTTGAGCGCTTCGATCCAGTGTTGTCCGGTGACTGTGGAGTAGGCCGCTGCGGCCCGATCGTTGTGGTCTTTGACGGTGAGCATGGGGTAATCCTCCATCCGATTTGAAAGGCAGGCGCACGGTGACGAACCGTACGGTTCATTCCTTTCTACGCCGTCGGCGGCGCTTGAATCTGATCTGGATCATAGACTCTTGCCGACGGCGCAGATTTGCACGTGTTTGATGTAAATCAACGTGGGGCAGGGGGTAACGAGCGCAGTCTGGAACCTGACGGCGCTAAAGGGCCGGAACCGAGCGGAGGTGCGTGATGGGTCAATATCAACGTTTATTGCTGATTGCCGACCAAACCCTGCAACAATCTCCTGCCCTGCTGCGAGCCGTTGCGCTGGCCAAGGTGAGCGGGGCGGTGCTGGATGTAAGAGCCTTTGTCGAACCGGTGCCGGTCGTGCATTTGTGGGAAGAGAAAACGGACGACGCCGGGTATCAGCGTTACATGCGCCGCTATCGTCGCTGGGTTGCAGACGAGGTCGAACAACTTGGCGGACAAGGGCTGGATGTCTCGGTGGAAGTGGTTTTCACGACCCATCCACTGCTGGACATCTTGAAAACGGTCGAAGAACTCAAACCCGACCTGTTGATCAAGGATGTCACCCTGGAGCCTGTACTCAAGCGAGTGTTCATCACGCCGCTCGATTGCCACCTGCTGCGCGAATGCCCGGTTCCCGTGCATCTGGTCAACCAGGCCCGCTACAGCTTGCCGCACCGGGTCGTGGCTGCCGTCGATCCGTTCGATCCTTCCACGCAAATCAACGGCCTGAACGACACCATCATTCAAACCGCCAATGCCCTGGCCTTGCAATGCGATGCGCCGTTGCACCTGCTGTATGCCTACGATTTGTCGCCGGCCTTCAATGCCGATTCGCCGCTGGTGGGCGGTGGTTGGGGGGTGGACTTCATCGAGGAACTGCGTCAGTCCCTGCACCAGGCTTTTGTGACCCTCGCGGATCGTCATGGGGTGCCGCCTGAGCGGCGGCATTTCGTCATGGGTTTGCCCGTGCCGGTGATCAGTGAGTTTGTCGAACAATACCTGGCGGATGTGGTGGTGATGGGGACCGTGCACCGAGTGGGAATCGATCGCTTGATCGGCAGTAACACTGAACGAGCGCTGTACTCGGTGCCGGGCAGCATTCTGGCGGTCAGGACGGGCGTCACGGGGTGAGCACGATCGCGCCATTGAACTGCCCGGCTCTCAAGCAGGCGAGTGCCTGATTGGCGTCGTCCAGGGCAAAAAGAGTGACGTCGCAATGCACGGGCGTGTGTTTGAGCTCTTGAAAAAACGCGCTGCCATCCTCGCGGGTCAGGTTGGCCACTGAACGAACGCTGCGTTCGCCCCAGAGCAGCCGATAAGGAAACGCGGGAATGTCGCTCATGTGAATGCCGGCGCAGATCACACAGCCGCCCTTGACCGTCGCCGTCAGTGCCATCGGCACCAAAGCACCGACGGGCGCGAAAATCAGGCTGGCGTCGAGCAAGTGCGGTGGCGGTTGATCCGATGCTCCCGCCCATTCGGCCCCCAGGGATCGGGCATAAGCCTGACCGTCATGGTCATCCGGTCGGGTAAAGGCATACACTTTTTGCCCGCGGCCCCGCGCCACCTGAATCGCCAGATGCGCCGCCGCGCCGAACCCGTAGAGGCCCAGGTGGCGCGCGCCCCTGGCCATCTGCAACGCGCGAAAGCCGATCAGCCCGGCACACAGCAGCGGAGCCGCTTGAATGTCCGAGAGCACCTGGGGGATCGGGAAACAGAAACGCTCGTCGGCAACGGTGTATTCGGCGTAACCGCCGTCCAGATGGCAACCGGTGAACTGCGCCTTGTCGCAAAGATTCTCCCGGCCCGACAGACAGAATTCGCACTGGCCGCAGGTCCACCCCAGCCACGGAACCCCGACCCGCTGGCCGATCCAGTCCGCTGCGACGTCGGCGCCCACCGCCGTGACTTCACCGACGATCTCGTGGCCTGGGACCCGTGGCAGTTGCGCTTGCGCCAATTCGCCGTCCACCAGGTGCAGGTCGGTGCGACAGACGCCACAGGCCAGGACTTTGATTAACAGTTGGTGCGGGCCGGGTGTGGGGACGGGGCGTTCTTCCAGTTGCAGCGGTTCGCCGTAAGTACGTAGCACCATGGCGCGCATGACGATTCTCCAGATGTGCAAGGGTTAGCGCACAGAGCGATTGCATCCGGCGACCAGTTGCTTGAGCCCTTCCAGGTTCTGGATCTTGACGTCTCGGCCTGCGACCTCCACCAATCCTTGGTCCCGCAGGTGCGCGATCCCCCGGCAGATGGTTTCCAGCCGCAGCCCCAGGTAGGAGCCGATTTCTTCGCGACGCATTTTCAGCACGAAGTCCTTGGCGGAATAGCCACGGATGCTGAAACGTTGCGACAGGTTCAGCAGAAAAGCGGCCAGCCGCTCATCGGAGTTCATGTTGCCCATCAGCATCAACATGCTGTGATCACGCACGATTTCACGGCTCAGGAGCCTGTTGAGGTTGTGTTGCAGCGATGGCAGGTTTTGCGCGAGCTTCTCCAGTTGCGCAAAAGGGATGGGGCAGACTTCGCTGTCTTCCAGGGCAAATGCATTGCAGGCGTGCTGATCGGCGCTGATGGCGTCCAGCCCGAGCATCTCGCCGGGTATGTGAAAGCCTGTGACCTGTTCACGCCCATCGACAGACAGCACGCTGGTCTTGAAGGAACCGATACGGACCGCGTAAAGCGAACGCAGGGGATCTCCCGTACGGTACAACGCAGCGCCCTTTTTGACCTTGAAGCGTTGCACGATCAGCGTATCCAGCCGTTCGACCTCCAGGCTGCTCATGCCAATCGGCAGGCACAATTCCAGCACGCTGCAGTTGGAACAGGCAGCCTTCATATAATGAACGTGAAGTGGGTGGATTTCAGGCATGGGGCATGACGCCTTGTTAGGGAACGCCAGTCAGTTAAGCAGCCCTTCAATCTGTTGCAAGGGAGTTTGTCGGAATGCCGAACCGTCCGTGTTTTTGGGGCTGCTTCGCTGCCCGGCAGCAGCAAACTCCCTTGCCACACTTGACTCTTCGCTCGTTCAATCACTTCACTGATCGGCATTAGCCTTATTGGGAGGTGTACTAAGCATAGGTGTTGGTCATCGGGATGCGTCCCTCATTCGGTCATTTGGCGGGATAAGTGACGAACGGGGAAAACGCGCGTACCGCTGGGTCGATATCGATGGATTCCAACGGCATTGAGCTTGAACGTCGGCTTTGACATTTGATGTAAATCAAGTCTTGAACGTTTCAGGCTCCCAGAATCGACCAACAACTTCAGCAGGCCGGACGCTGGCGGAGAACTTCATGAGCGATTTTCTGAGTGATGAGCAACTGCAAGGGCTGGATGCCTATTGGCGGGCCTCCAATTATCTGGCTGTGGGGCAGATCTACCTCAAGGACAACCCTTTGCTGAACGTGCCCCTGACACAGGCACACATCAAACCGCGTTTGCTGGGCCATTGGGGCACGACGCCGGGACTCAACCTGATCTACACGCACCTCAACCGGCTGATCAATCAGTATGACCTCACGGTGCTCTTTGTCGCCGGCCCCGGCCATGGCGGGCCAGCGGTGGTGGCGCAGACCTACCTCGAAGGCACCTACACCGAGCGTTACCCCTCGGTTGAGCGCAATGCCAACGGCCTGCTGCGCCTTTTTCGACAGTTTTCCTGGCCATACGGGATCTCCAGCCATGTGTCGGCGCAGATTCCGGGCTCGATCCATGAAGGCGGCGAACTCGGCTATAGCCTGGCGCATGCCTATGGTGCCGCGTTTGATAACCCGGACCTGATCGTCGCCTGCGTGATCGGTGACGGCGAGGCCGAAACGGGTACGCTGGCGGCCAGTTGGCATTCCAACAAGTTCCTCAACCCGAGGCGTGACGGCGCGGTGTTGCCCATCCTGCACCTCAATGGCTACAAGATCGCCAACCCGACGGTGCTCTCCAGAATCAGTGAGGATGAGTTGTCGGCCCTGATGTATGGCTATGGCTACGATCCCTATTTCGTTGAAGGCGATGATCCGGCACAGGTGCATCAGGCCCTGGCCCGGACGCTGGATACGATGGTGCTGAAAATCCGCGAGATTCAACGCGACGCGCGCCAGTCCCGACAGTCCGGCGGGTTGGAGCGGCCGCTTTGGCCCATGTTGGTGTTGCGCACCCCTAAAGGCTGGACCGGCCCGACATTCGTCGATGGCCATCGTGTCGAAGGGACCTGGCGCGCCCATCAGGTGCCCCTGGCCGATTTTCAGCAGCCCGTTCATCTACAGCAGCTGGAGGAGTGGCTCAACAGCTACCGTCCCGGCGAGCTGTTTGATGCCAATGGCGCCTTGCTGCCCGAAATCGCCGCGCTGGCACCGACCGGGCATCGGCGCATGAGTGCCAATCCCCACGCCAACGGTGGCGGGCTGTTGCGCGCCCTGGACCTGCCGTCGTTCAGCAACTATGCAGTGAAGCTCGAGGTCCCCGGCAGCCTGCGCGCCGAGGCCACGCGGGTACTGGGTACGTTTTTGCGCGACGTGATGAAAAACAATCTGGCCTCGAATAACTTCCGTCTGTTCGGTCCGGACGAAACAGCCTCGAACCGGCTGGATGCGGTCTACGAGGTCAGCGCCAAGGCATGGATGGAGCCGCTGGAGCCCGACGATGTGAACCTGTCAGTCGATGGCCGGGTGATGGAGATCCTCAGCGAACAGGTGTGCGAGGGTTGGCTCGAAGGCTATTTGCTGACGGGGCGCCATGGCCTGCTGTCCTGTTACGAGGCGTTCATCCATATCGTCGATTCAATGGTCAATCAGCACGCCAAATGGCTGAAAACCGCCGCCGAGGTGCCGTGGCGCAAGCCGGTTGCTTCGCTCAATTTTCTGCTGACGTCCCATGTCTGGCGTCAGGACCATAATGGCTTTTCCCATCAGGATCCGGGGTTCATCGATCTGGTGGCGAATAAAAAGTCAGACGTGGTGCGGATCTACTTGCCGCCCGATGCCAATTGCCTGTTGTCGGTGACGGACCACTGCCTGAAAAGTCGCAACTACATCAACGTCATCGTCGCCGGCAAACAACCGGAGTGGCAGTGGCTGGATATTGATGCAGCGATCCGACATTGCCTGACGGGCATCGGTCGTTGGGACTGGGCATGCCGGGATGATCAGGACCCGGACGTGGTGATGGCCTGCGCCGGTGATGTGCCGACCCTGGAAACCCTGGCGGCGGTCACTTTGTTGCGCGAGTACGTGCCTGATTTGCGCGTCAGGGTCATTAATGTGGTCGACTTGATGGTGCTGCAGCCGTCCTTCCAGCACCCCCATGGTTTGCCTGACACGGCGTTCGATGAGCTGTTCACTGTCGATAAACCGGTGATTTTCGCCTTCCACGGCTATCCCGCGTTGATCCACCGCCTGCTGTACAAACGCACCAATCATGACAATTTTCACGTCCGCGGCTTTAAGGAGGAGGGCGCGACCACGACGCCGTTCGACATGGCCGTGATCAATAACCTGGATCGTTATCAACTGGCACTGGACGTCATCGAGCGAGTACCCCGCTTGCATGATCAACTGCAAAACGCGCGGTCGCGGTACTGGTCGACGATGGAAAAACACAAGCTCTACCTGATCGAACACGGGCAAGACATGCCCGAGGTGCTGAATTGGCAGTGGACGCCTGTGGCCGTTGGTTGAGGTCCAGAGGGGGGCAGGGCTGTGATAGCGAGGGGCAACGTCCGCCCCTTCGCTATTTGCTCTTCCAGTATTTCTGCATTTCGAGAAAAAGAAACGAGGCCGTCCAGGTGATGAGCACCAGGCCGGTCAACGCTTGCAGGCCGGTCAGGTACTTGAGATTGCCCACGGGTGAGATATCGCCGAAACCGATCGTCGTGTAGGTCGTGAAGGAAAAATAAACACAATCCAGCAGCGAACCATCGAAGTTGCCCGTCAGACCGCCCCAGTCGCCGGAGCGCACCATCAGGTAATAGACCAGCGCAAAGCACCAGACTTCCAGCGCGTGAGCCACCAGTGCGCCGAACACCCCGACGACAATCCTGAAGCGGCTCCAGAGCTTGAGTCGCGGAAGCCAGTCATTCAGGCGTAACAGGCATTCGTAGTGGATCACCACGACGACGATGACCACCAGCGTGTTGATCAAGGTGACTGCCAGCATGGCGATTCTCCGGTGATGACGGATGCGTGGAGGTCCGCACCAAGGGGGGTCGACAAGGCAGGTTTCTCAGGACGATGTCATCCACTGAGCCGGTGCCTTTTTCCTGCTGGACCTGGACTGTTTCGGCACTGCCCGTACCCCATTACAGGTCGCCAGAACCCGGTTCTTTTTTACGCCTGAGCAGGGCGAAGACATTGAGCTAAATCAACGAGGCCTGAGTGAGCCCCTGACAAATCGCTCGTGGGTCATGGCAACGCGCCGATATCACCCCTCTGCACAAAACGGATAGCGATATGCGCAAAGCGGATATTGCCACTCTGCCGGTCTCAATACCCTCCATTTGCATCTCGCGTAACAGTGCTGTGCATGGCGCGTAACAATGCGGCCGCCATTGGTGGACCCTTGCCTGCACCGCTCACGGCAGCACGCTGAAACGCCCAAACGAACAATAAAAAATAACAACAAGAGACCCATGCCATGCGAAAAATCGATGTACACGAGGTTATCGACAACGCACGCTTCAACCGCTTTCACTGGATGGTGTTGTTCTGGTGCGCCCTGATCATCATCTTCGACGGCTACGACCTGGTGATCTACGGGGTGGTCTTGCCGACGCTGATGAAAGAGTGGGGGCTGAGCCCGTTGGAGGCCGGAGCGCTGGGCAGTTATGCGCTGTTTGGCATGATGTTCGGTGCGCTGTTTTTCGGCCCGCTGTCCGACAAGATCGGGCGCAAGAAAACCATCACCCTTTGCGTGATGCTCTTCAGCGGCTTCACCGTGCTCAATGGCTTTGCCACGAGTCCCACGACCTTTGGCATCTGCCGGTTCATTGCCGGCCTTGGCATCGGCGGCGTCATGCCCAACGTGGTGGCGCTGATGAACGAGTACGCGCCGAAGAAAATTCGCAGCACCCTGGTCGCCATCATGTTCAGCGGTTATTCGGTGGGCGGCATGCTCTCGGCGGGCCTGGGGATCGTGCTGATTCCAAGCTTCGGTTGGCAGGCGGTGTTCTATGTGGCGGGGCTGCCTTTGCTGCTGTTGCCGCTGATCATGTACTTCCTGCCTGAGTCGGTGGGGTTCATGTTGCGTCAAGGCCGCAACGAGCAAGCGCGTGCTGTCTTGCAACGCGTTGACCCGGCCTATGTTGCCCAGGCCAGCGATACCCTGCACATGGCGGAAGTGAAGGGCACCGGCACGCCAGTACTGCAGCTGTTCCGCGAAGGCCGCGCCATGCGCACGCTGATGCTCTGGCTGGCGTTTTTCTGCTGCCTGTTGATGGTCTACGCCCTGAGTTCCTGGCTGCCGAAACTCATGGCCAACGCCGGTTACAGCCTGGGCTCAAGCTTGTCCTTCCTGCTGGTGTTGAACTTCGGCGCGATTTTCGGTGCGGTGGGCGGTGGCGTATTGGGCGACAAGCTCAACCTTCCAAGGGTGCTGGCGGTGTTCTTCGCCATTGCCGCGGTGTCGATCACCTTGCTCGGATTCAAAAGTCCGACCCCCGTGTTGTACCTGCTGATCGCGATCGCCGGCGCCACCACCATCGGTTCGCAAATCCTGCTGTATGCCTGTGCCGCGCAGTTCTATTCCATGGCCATTCGTTCCACGGGGCTTGGCTGGGCGTCGGGAATCGGCCGTAACGGCGCCATTGTCGGCCCTTTGTTAGGCGGTGCGTTGCTGGGAATCAGTTTGCCGCTGCAACTCAACTTCATGGCGTTCGCCCTGCCGGGTGCGGTGGCCGCCCTCGCCATGACCCTGTATGCCATCAGCAGCGAGCGAAACGCCTCCAGGGTGACCGCGCCACTGTCCACGGCCAAGGCTTGAGTGCGCAAGGAGCTGTTTGATGAAAGGCTTGATGCGTGACTTTTCGCTGTCCGCTGCGGTGGCGGGCTTTATTGCCACGGTGATCTCGTATGCGGGCCCACTGGTGATCATTTTCCAGGCGGCGGACGCCGCGCATCTGTCTCGCGAGCTGTTGTCGTCCTGGGTCTGGGCGATCTCCATTGGCAGTGCGCTGCTGGGCATCGGCCTGAGCCTGCGCTACCGCGTGCCAATCATCATTGCCTGGTCGGCACCCGGCTCGGCCCTGCTGGTGGCGTTGCTGCCGGGCATCTCGATGAACGAGGCCGTCGGTGCCTATCTGCTGAGCAGTCTGATTATCTTTCTGGTCGGCATCTCGGGCGCCTTCGACCGCGTTATCAGCAAGCTGCCCGGCGCCATCGCAGCGGCCATGCTGGCGGGGATTCTGTTGCGTTTCGGCACTGGCCTGTTCGTGTCATTGCAAGGTCAGCCCGGGTTGGTGCTGGCCATGTTCGTCACCTACCTGGTGTGCAAACGGCTGCTGCCGCGTTACGCGGTGATGGCGGTACTGGTGGTGGGCTGTGCCATCGCCATACTCACCGGCCAATTGCACCGCGAAGCCCTGGTGATCGGCCTGGCGACGCCGGTTTGGGTCACCCCGCAGTTCAGCCTGAGTGCAACCTTGAACGTCGCCTTGCCACTGGTGATGGTGGCGCTGACCGGGCAGTTTGTGCCGGGCATGGCAGTGTTGCGCGCCTCGGGTTACGCCACGCCGGCCAGCCCGATCATCGCCTGCAGCGCGCTGGGCACGGCGCTGTTGGCGCCGTTTGGTTGCCATGGCCTCAACCTGGCGGCGATCACTGCCGCCATCTGCACTGGCCGCGAGGCCCACGAAGACCCTGGCAAACGCTATGTCGCCGGTGTGGTCGGCGGTCTCTGTTACCTGGTACTGGGCATCTTTGGTGCGACCCTGGTGTCGTTGTTTGCCGCTTTCCCCAAAGAACTGATCGCCGCCCTGGCGGGCCTGGCCCTGTTCGCTGCCATTGCCGGCGCCCTGGCCAATGCCATGGCCGTACCCCATGACCGCGAAGCGGCGCTGGTGACGTTCCTCACCACCGCCTCGGGCATGTCGCTGTTCGGCTTGTCCGCCGCGTTCTGGGGGCTGATTTTCGGCATGGCCGCGCACCTGCTGTCGGGTGCGCGGCGGCCGCCCCATGCCACCTCCAGCAGCGCCCGGGAGGTGGCGCGCTGACCTGTATCCGCCACGCCTTACCTATTCATAACAACAATAAGAGCACATCGATGAAGTCAACCATTCATGCAACTCGTACGCTTTTGTCCACGGCTGTCGCCTTGGGTTGTTCCAGCCAGTTGATGGCCGCCGAGGGCGGTTTTATCGAGGACGCCACCGCCACCTTGCAGGCACGCAATTACTACTTCAGCCGGGACTACTCGGACATTGTCGGCGCTAACAAGCAGTCGAAGGCCGAGGAGTGGGCCCAGGGCTTTATCTTCAACGCCAAGTCCGGTTACACCCAAGGGACGATCGGCGTTGGCGTCGATGTCATCGGCCTGCTCGGGCTCAAGCTCGACAGCAGCCCGGACCGGGTCAACACCGGCCTGTTACCGGTGCAAAGCGATGGTCGCGCGGCCGATGACTACAGCCGCGTGGAAGGCACGTTGAAGCTGCGTTACTCGAAAACCGAACTGCGCGTTGGCGAACTGCAACCGAACTTGCCGGTGCTGGTGTTCAGTGACATCCGCCTGCTGCCGCCAAGCTACCAGGGGGCGAGCATCACGTCCGGCGAGATCAACGGCCTGACGTTGCAAGGCGGTCATCTGACGTCCACTCACCTGCGCAACGAGGCCGGCGACGAGAAGATGCAAGCGATGCTCAGCTACGTGCCTCAGCGCCAGGCCAGCAGTGACGCGTTCAACTATGGTGGCGGCGATTACGCCTTCAACGACAAACACACCAGCGTCAGTGCCTGGTACGGGCAACTGGAAGACATCTACCATCAAGGCTTCCTGGGCCTGAAACACAGCCAACCCTTGGGCAGTTGGACCCTGGGCGCGAACCTGGGCTATTTCGATGCCAGGGAGGATGGCAAGAAGCTGTTGGGCAATATCGACAACCAGGCGTTCTTCTCCCTGCTGTCGGCCAAGTACGGCGGCCATACCTTCTACGTCGGCTACCAGGGCATGTTTGGTGAAAGCGCGTTCCCTCGGGTATTTGCCAACATCTCGCCGCTGGGTAACGAAGTGCCGACCTATGAATTCGCCTCCACCGACGAGCGTTCCTGGCAGGCGCGCTACGACTACGACTTTGCCGCCCTCGGCGTGCCGGGCCTGACCAGCACCGTGCGCTACATCACCGGCAACAACGTCAACACCGGCAAGGGCTTTGAAGGCAAGGACCGCGAACGCGACCTGGACCTCGGTTACGTCGTGCAGAGCGGCACCTTCGCGGGGCTTGGGATCCGGGTGCGCAATGCCATGGCGCGCTCCAATTACCGCACCGATATCGACGAGAACCGACTGATCCTGAGCTACACCTGGACGTTGCTGTGAGCGAACTGGGGGCGAGTATGAGCAATAAAACCTGGGCACGACTGGCCCTGATTACAGCCGGCGGCGCAGTGGTGCTGCTCGCTGTTGGCAACGGCATGCACCTGATGTATGCCGGCGTCATCGACCTGTTACTGCTGGCGGCGGCGGTGCTTTATCAGCGTCAGCCAATGCGCGTGGTCGAAGTACTCGTGGAGCGGGAGCCGGATCCCGTGGTGTCCAGTGCACCGGTCCCGATACCGTCCTTGCCGGTGGTCGAGCCCGCCTGGCCGGGCGCCGAGGTAAAGGTGGCACTCGAACACTTGACTCAAGTGGTGCAGCAGACTGAAGAAGACATGCGCTTTGCCAACCAGCTGGCGCGTGGCGCGGGCGAGCGGGTACAGGCAAGCGCCGTGAGCATGCAGTCTTCGGCTGCCGTGCTGGGGGATCTTGATCAGTACCTGCAGCGCCTGGATCAGGTGTTCGATGAGCTGGGCAGCCAGTCGGTACGCATCGGTGCGATTGTCGGCAGCATCCAGGACATCGCCCGGCAGACCAACCTGTTGGCGCTCAACGCCGCGATCGAAGCCGCGCGGGCCGGTGATCATGGTCGGGGCTTTGCCGTGGTGGCGGACGAGGTGCGCAATCTGTCGCGCCAGGCAGCGGACTCCAGTGCGCAGATCCGGCAGATCGCGACAGGTCTGGAAAAGTCGGCGCAGGATGCCCGTCAGGGCCTTGAACAACTGACCGATTCGACGCGTTTGGGCCTGGACAAGGCCGAGGTCGCGTTGCAGTCGATGGGGGAGTTACGCAGTGGCGCGGTGGCCAGGCTGGAGGTGGTCGAACGCGTCATGCAGCGGTTGGCCAATTTGCACGAGTTGGCCCTGCAGGCCACCCGGATAGCAGCGTGAACGAGGTGCCTTTGCGGTCTCTCACACGCCCGAGCAACTGCCCATCACGTTGTAGGTCAACTGGTGGGTTTCACCCTGATGGTCGATGTAGACCATGGTCGCCGGTACGACGTCGCAGGCAGTCGAGGTATCGGTCACCGAGATGACCTTTGCGATATCCAGGGATGGAGGTGTTGTGGCCGGGTTGCCTTCACCGGCCATGACGGCGGTCGTGGTCAGGGCCAACAGGACGCTTAACAAAGTCTTCATGGTTTCTTCTCCGTGGTGTTTCGATGAGTCAATTCTATTCTTCTACAGATAGGGATAAAGAGGGCCGTACTTGATGCAGCGTTACATCAGATGCAACAGTCGTTGTCGCCGGAGGGTCCATGGACTTGCTTAACAGCCTGCGCGTATTTGTACGTGTAGCCGATGCAGGCAGCTTTACCACCGCCGCACAGGCGCTGGACTTTTCCACGGCGCAAGTGTCTCGGCTGGTGGCGGAACTTGAACAGCACGTGCAGGCGCGTCTGCTGCAACGCACCACCCGCCGTTTGAGCCTGACCGAAGCCGGCGAACGCTTCCTGTTGCGGGCGCGGCAAATACTGGATGACATGGCCGAGGCCACCGCAGAAGCCCGTGGCGCTCACCTGGAGCCCAATGGCCGGTTGCGTCTGCACTGTTTGACCGGGCTGGGTGTGCTGATGACGCCGCTGATTGCCCGCTACTGCGAGCTCTATCCGGACGTGGTGGTCGAGTTGACCTTGTCGCAACGCAACCCCGACCCCCTTGAAGACGGCCACGACGTGGTCATCTCCATTGCCCATGAATTGGCGGACTCACAATTCGTGGCCCAAGCCGTAGGGTGCATTTTCAGCATGCCTTGCGCATCGCCTGCGTACATCGCGCGTCGGGGCCTGCCCACCCACCCCGAACAGCTGAATGAACATTGCTGCCTGCGCATGATCGACCCGTTGTACGGCGATGAGTGGGTGTTCCGTGACGAGCAGGGTGAGCATTGCGTGGTGCCCGGCAAGACCTTCCAGAGCAACGTTCCCGAAGCGATGGTCAATGCGTCGGAGGCCGGGATGGGCATCAGCCTGTTGCCGTTCTACACCGCCACCCGGTCACTGCGCGAGGGCACCTTGCTGCGCCTGCTGGGCGACCACCGGCTCAGGGAGCGCAACGTCTATGCACTCTATCCTTCCAAGCGTTTTCTGGATGCCAAGGTCAGGACCTGGGTGGACTTTCTCAAGGCCGAGTTGCCTGGGCTTTTTTCCGGACATGAGGTCATCGCGAACGATGTTCGGCACTGGGGAATGAGCTAGCTAAAAAGATCAACCGCGCTGCTTGGGTACCTGGCCGTTCGCCGATCATGCAGCTTTTCTAAAAAGCCCCTTCAACGTCAGCACCTACTCTACGCGGCGACACTCTGCCGATAATCCCTCATTGCATATTCGCCTGGGTTGCATGGTGCGCTGGCCGCAAGGTTGGCGCACTCAGTGACGGGCTTTTGAATGAGGACTTACATGAGCATTCGTATCTGGCATCAAAGTTTCACCGTACTGAGCGACCTGGGCGCTTACGACGAGGCCTTGCGTGCGCATTTTCGCAGGGTGGCCCGGCCGGACACCGAGATCCATATGCATGGGATGCGCCCGGGTACCTACCGCAACCACTATCCGGGAGATGACATCAAGTATTCGGCCCTGCAGTACCTGCATGGCCTGCAGTTCATGGCGGCGGGCATCAATGCCCAGCATCAGGGTTTCGACGCCTACGCCATCAGCACCTTGCCGGAACCGGCACTCAAGGAAACGCGCAGCCTGCTGGATATTCCAGTGGTGGGCTATGGCGAATCGGCGATGCTGACCGCGTGCATGCTCGGGCGAACGTTCGGGGTTCTGGTGTTCATTGACGAGTTGGCTGAGCAGGTCACTGAAAACGCTGCGCGCCATGGTCTCGCCGGGCGGTTGACGGAGGTGCGGCATGTCGGCTTTCGCTTTGCCGATGTGCTGGCAGGCTTCACCGATCCCGCTGAACTGATCGAACGTTTTCGCAGCGCGGCGCGCGGCCTGATCGCCAGTGGCGCTGAAGTGATCATTCCCGGCGAAGCCCCGCTGAACGTACTGCTGGCCACCCACGGCATTAACGAGGTGGACGGTGTGCCAGTGCTCGATTCGCTCGGTGCCTGGGTCAAACAGGCGGAAAGCATGGTGGACTTGCGGCGCGCCAACGGCACGCGCACTTGCAATCGTGGATATTTCTCAGCCCAACCCGAGCCTGAGCGGGTTCGGGAAATCTTCGACTTCTATGGCTTGGGCTCGTTTATTCAAGCAGGAGATCAGGCATGAATCGTTATGAATGTGATTTGCTGGTGATCGGCGGCGGGCTGGCGGGTTTCAGCGCGGCCCTGGCTGCAGCCCAGGCGGGCTTGCAGGTGATCGTGCTGGAAAAGACCGCCCAAACCGGTGGTTCATCGGCCATGAGTGGTGGTTGCCTGGCGTTCGCCGGCACCGACCTGCAGCGTGCGCACGGTATTGAAGATTCGTCGCAATTGCTGTTCGACGACCTCGTCGAGGTGGGCAAGGGCGAATGCGACGAGGCACTGGTCAAGCTGTACACCGATCACCAACTGCAGACCTACCAGTGGCTCAAGGACAACGGCGTGGTGTTCACCGATGTCATCGAGGCCGCCTCCGGGCAGTCGGTACCACGGGTGCACAATGTGGACCCGGCCGACATGGTGCGGCAACTGCAACAGGCGGCGCTGGCAACGCAACAGGTCGAGGTCTGGCTGCACAGCCGTGCCCGCCGTTTGTTGCGTGGGGACGGTGGCCGGGTGTGGGGGGCGAGTGTCGAGCGTAACGGCGAAGTGGTCGACGTCATGGCTCGTAGAGCGGTGCTGCTGGCCAGCGGCGGATTTGTTCAGGACCGGGCGTTGATTCACCGCTTTGTCCCGCAGTACGACAATGCGGTGTTCATCGGTGGCGAAGGCAATGAAGGCGACGGCCTGCGCATGGCCTGGGCCTTGGGCGCGGACGTGCGTGACCTGCCGTACATCAAGGGCACCTTCGGCAAGCACCCCATGGATGAGCACAACCACCACGCTTGCCTGGCGGTTTACAAGGGCGCCATCGCGGTGAACCAGGAAGGTCGGCGATTTGTCGACGAATCACAGTCCTACAAGTTGCTCGGCGATGCCGTGATGCAACAGAGCTATGGTGTGGGCTATCAGATCCTGGATCAGGACATCCTGCTCAGCGGTGACAATCAGGTGCGAATCCTGGACTTCACCCGGCGCCTGGAAGAGGGGCTGTTCGTCGAGGCGCAGACATTGCAACAACTGGCGCGTCTGATCGAAGTGCCCGAGGACGTGTTACTCGCCGAAGTCGCTGCCTACAACGATGCCGTGCGCCAGGGGCAAACACCGGCGTTCGGTCGTCAACACCTGGTGCATCATCACGGTCAACTGCGCACCATTGAGCGTCCCCCCTTTTATGCCTACCCATCAACGGCGGCGGTTTTCGGCACCTACTGCGGTGTGATCGTCGACAGGGATTTGCACGTGCTCGATGTTTTCGGCGAACCGATCACCGGGCTGCTGGCGGCGGGCGAGATGATCGGCGGCTTCCACGGCGCTGCCTACATGACCGGTTCGGCCCTGGGCAAGGCGGCGGTATTCGGGCGCCTGGCCGGTGCCAGTCTGGGCAATGCGAGTGAGGGCTGAATATGAAAATTCTGGTCCTGCTGGCGGGTGTGGCAGATATCCGTTTCCCGTTACATCCCGTCAGTTTGAATAGCGAGTCGTTGATCCAGGAGCAAGGATCCCCCCGACGCCTGCTCGGCCCGTTCGACGAGGCTGCTTTGGAGGTGGCGCTCAAACTGCGCGATGCCCGGCCTGACACACAGATAGACGTGTTGCTGCTCGACGGCTGCAACAGTGAAAACCTGTTGCGCAGTGTCGCGGCGTTCTGCCCTGATTCATTGCGATGCCTGCAGCTTGAACCCTGCCAGCCATGGGATGCCCGACAGACAGCGACGCAGATCGCCGGGCTGATCAAGCGCGATTATCTTGCGCATGATTTGGTGCTGCTGGGGCGTGAGTTGGGCGACCTGGACGAAGGCAGTATTGCCGTACTGCTGGCGCGTCGGCTGGGTCGACCGCAACTGGCAATGGCTCAGTTTGGCCAATGGCAGGACGCGCAGCTGTGGCTGATGCGCGAACGTGGTACCTGCGAAGAATGGCTGAAGGTCGATCAGCCCTTGTTGGCGAGTGTGACCAATGATCGACGCAACAAGCTGCGCCACCCGTTGTTGAAAAATGTCATGCAGGCCAAGCGGATGACGTTCACCCAGGTCACGGCATCGGCGCCGACGCGTGCGGGGCTGTCGTTGTCGCAGCTGGAGACTGCGCCGCTGATTGCGCGAGGCGGGCAGTGCCGGCTATTGAGCGGCGACGTAACCGAGCAGGCCGCGGCGCTGATCGGTTGGCTAAAAGAACAAGGGGTCAATTCATGAGCAGACTGCTAGCGGTTATTCCTCAAGCCTGGGGGGCGGAGGCACTGGAAGCTGCACTCGGTGCGGCGCAGCAGGTCGGTGCCGGAGAGGCTTTTGCGGTGGTGCTGGTCAGTAGCCAGCCGAGTGCCGAGCACGCGCAATTGGCGACAAGGGCAGGTGCTCAATTGGTTTATCAGGCCGTGCACGCGGCATTGGGCGAATGTGACGAGCCTCAGGTCCTGGTGGCCGCGGTGGCCGAAGCGCTGCGGGCGATTCCCCGTCTGGGCAGTGAAGTGCCTCTGGTGTTGCTGCCGCCCGGTCCTCAGGGTGAGGAGCTGGCGGCATTGTTGGCAGACTATCTGGATGGGCAGGCGCTGGGCCGTTGTGTCGCACTGCGGCTTGAGGATGACGCGGTGCTGGCCGAGCGCGCGGCCTGGGGCGGGCGCATGCGCCTGGCGCTTCGGGCGGCCAGCGGACCGGCGTTCGCCTGTCTGCGCGCTGGCCGGCCGAAGCTCGAGGCCGAGTCCTCGGCGGAACTGTTCAACCTCGAACTGCATGGCAGCCTGCCAAAGGCATTGAGTCTGGACAAACGCGAAAGCGGACAGCGCCTGCCGCCCCTGGAGGGCGCCAGGCTGGTGGTGTCTGGTGGACGCGGGGTGAATGAACAAGGCTTTGCCTTGCTCGAGGCGTTGGCGTTAAGCCTGGGCGGCACCCTGGGCGGCAGTTTGCCGGCCGTGGATGCGGGCATGGTGCCGGTGCTGCGGCAAGTGGGTGTTTCAGGCAAGTTTGTCAGCCCGCAGATCTATGTGGCGGTGGGCATCTCCGGCACGTTGCAGCATCTGGCCGGGGTCAGCCTCGACAGCTGCATCGTGGCAGTCAACCAGGACCCGGAGGCGGACATTTTCAAGGTCGCCAGCCTGGGCATCGTCGCCCCTTGGGAGACGTTGCTGCCGGCGTTGCTTGACGGTCTGGGTCAGTCGCTGCCCGGATAGAGCCCGCTGCAAGCGTTGAACAAAAATGCCAGCCACCCAGTGGGCTGGCATTTTTTTTTCGTCGTCGCCCGTGTCTCAGATCAACCCGCGACGCCCCTGGCGAACGGCAATGCTGGCACCGGAAGGGGGACGGCGTTGAGCGTCCAGCGTAGCCAGAATGAACTCGATGAAGGCGCGTGTACGCGGCGCAACAAAGCGCGACTTGGGGGTTACGGTGTAGAAGTTGCGGCTGCCGGTGCTCCAGTCGGGGAATAACTCCACCAGCTCTCCGCTGCGGATCAGCCCGTTGACGAACACGTCCAGCACGTAAATGACGCCTTGCTCGGCCAGGGCGGCCTGGATTAGTGCGTCGGTACTGTTGAAGTGCAGTTCGCCCCGCGGGGTCAGTTGGTGATGCTCGCCCTCGCGGGCAAACGTCCAGTCCGACACGATATAGCGACCGGCGCCAAAAATGCCCAGGCAATGCTGTGGCAACAGCGCCTGCGGTTGCTGTGGCGTGCCGATGCGCTTGAGCAGGCCGGGTGCGGCGCAGGCCACGTAGTGCGCCTGATACAGGGGGCGGGCGACCAGGTCGGCGTCATTGACAGAATCGATGCGAATGGCCACGTCGGTGCCGGTGGCGATCAGGTCCTCGGCGTGGTCGGTCTGGCGCAGCGCCACGGACAATCCGGGGTGTTGCGCAGTAAAGGCCGGCAATGCCGGGCATAGCAGGGCGCGGGCGAAGGCAGCCGGTGACTCGATGCACAACTGTCCGCTGATCTCGCCTTTCTTTTGCCTGACCTGGGCTTCCATGTCGGCAATTTGCTGCAGTACCTGATTGCACTGCTCGAAGTAACCTTCGCCGTCATCGGTCAGGCGCAACGAGCGGGTATTGCGCGACAACAACGTCACCCCCAGGTAGTTCTCCAGGTTACGCACACTGGAGGTCACGGTGGCATTGGCGATATCCAGCGATTCGGCGGCGCGGCTGAAACTGCCGCATTCCACTACCCGCACGAACACCTGCATTGCCCAGAGTCTGTCCATCGGTTTTCACCTTTTTCTAATAGCCCATTAGCCGCGTCACGCTCGAACCCTGGGGCAGCGATTTCTATAGTACCAGCCACCAAGTGAGGAACTACCTATGGCTGAGTTGAATTTCGATCTGATTGTGCTGGGCTGCGGTGTCGCCGGTTTGTCGGCAGCGGTGGCGGGGGCCGAACGTGGCTTGCGCGTGGCGGTTCTGGAACGGGCCAGCCGGGAAGAACGCGGCGGGCAGAGTCGCTTTACCGAAGCTTACCTGCGAATGAAGAGCCATACGCAGGTGACCGATGATTTCGATACATTCCTGGCCGAGCATTCCGGGTATTACCAGGACCCTGATTTTGTCGCTGAAACTCTCGCCGATCGTGCCGACTGGTCGGCACAGACTCGCGCGTTGGGCTCGGTCGATGCCTCGGTGATCAGTACCTTTGCCGAACAAGTACCGGGCACCATCGAGTGGTTGAAGGGCAATGGGGTGAAGTTTGACTTCCTGCCCACTCAGTTTTTAACCAGCACCCAGCCGCGCCTGTTGCCGGTGGGGGGTGGTGAAGCCATTGTCGAAGCCCTGGCGACCAAGGCCGAGGCCCTGGGGGCGGAGTTTTTCTATGAAACTTCCGGGCGCCAGTTGTTGACTGAAGGCTTCGCCACGGTCACTGGCATCCGGGCGCTGTCACGCCAGCACGGCGATCTGGTTTTCCACGGTGCGGTGGTATTGGCCAGTGGTGGTTTTGAAGGAAACACCGAAATGCTTGGCCGCTACCTCGGGCCACGATCGGTGTATCTGCGCCCGGTGTGCAAGGGGGCCTATTACAACCGCGGCGAAGGCATCCAGATGGCGCTGGACATGGGGGCGGCGCCTAGCGGTGAATACGGCAGTTATCACGCAGAGCCGGTGGACCCGCGCTCGGGCATTTCCGAGCCGTCGATCTTTGTCTTCCCTTATGGCGTGCTGGTCAACAAGCAGGGGCGACGCTTCACGGACGAAGCACCGGGAACGGTCGATGCCTGGTACGAGCGCGTGACGCGGCAGATTTACCAGCAGGATGAAGGCATTGCCTGGGTGATTCTCGATCAGAAGGTCAAGGACGTACCTAATTACCGCCTGGCAATCCGCACTGATCAGGCCGCGATAGAAGGCGCAAGCCTGGTCGAGTTGGCCGCTAAGCTGGGTATCTGCGCGAACACTTTGCAAGACACCGTGAACCGCTACAACGACGCCTGCCGTCCCGGCGATTACCAACCCTTGCAGCTCGATGGCGTGGCCACGGTCGGTCTTGAGCCACCCAAAAGCAACTGGGCCCTGCCATTGGATGCGGGACCGTATTTTGCCTACCCGATCATCTCTGCCAACGTCTTCACCTTCGGTGGCCTCAAGGTCGACGAGCGAGCGCAGGTGATCAACGCGGAGGGCCAGCCGATCGGCAACCTTTACGCAGCCGGTGAAACCGTGGGCTTGTACTTTGGCAACTACGCGGGCGGCACTTCCGTACTCAAGGGGCTGGTGTTCGGCCGTCTTGCCGGTCAGGCCGCAGCGCAGCAGCGGGGTGTGCAATGAACGTCGCGGTGGTGACTGGCGCCGGTGGCGCCATTGGCAGTGCCGTGTGCAAGCTGCTGGAAAGTGAAGGCTGGCGGGTAGCGGCGCTGGACCTGGCTGAGCCGCGGATGCTCGGCCCGAACATGCGCTTCTATTCCTGCGACGTGGCCTCGCGCATCGCCGTGCGCGATGTGGTCGAGGACATCGAGGATCACATGGGCCCCATCACCGCACTGGTCAATGTCGCGGGCGTCTTGTCCACCGGCAGTGCGCTGGAACTCAAAGTCAGCGAGTTTGAACGAGTGATGCGGGTCAACGTACAGGGCACGTTAATTCCTTGTCAGTTGATTGGCCAGCTCATGGCTGAGCGCAAGCGGGGCAGCATCGTCAACATCGGCTCGGTGGTCGGCAAGAACGGAGGCAATGCCCGTCCATGGCTGGATTCCAGCGAACAGACGCGAGCCGGCGGCGTTGCCTACGGCATGTCGAAAGCGGCGGTGCACAGCATGACCCTGTTCCTGGCCAAGGAGCTGGCGAGTGCCGGCGTGCGGGTCAACGCGGTGGCGCCCGGCCCCATCGCCACGGAAATGACCACTGCCTTTCCCGAGAATTTGCGGGCCCTGATCCCCCTGGGGCGCATGGGCCGCGCCGACGAAGTGGCGGCGGCCGTCAGCTTCATGCTGTCGGACAAAGCCGGATTTATCAGCGGGGAAATCCTCGACATCAACGGTGCACTGTGGTGCGACTGATTCAAGCCAAGGGAAACAAAAAATGAAAAGCATTTATCTGGTGTTGGACATGCAAAACGATCTGGTTCACCCCGACGGTGCCAGTGGCAAAGGCCCGCTGGGCGAGCAGGTGCGTAGCCGCGAAGTGATAGCCCGCACGGCGGCGGCGATCGCCAAGGCGCGAGCCAAAGGCATTGCCGTAGCCTATGTGCGGGTGGCGTTTTCCGATGATCATCGCGAAGCCAACCCCAACTCGCAGGTATTCGGCGCGATCGCTAAAAACGGCATTCTGAAAAAGGATGCCTGGGGCGGTGCGGTGCATGATGACCTGGCGCCGTTGGCTGGCGAATGGGACATCGTCAAACACCGGGTTTCGCCGTTCTACGCCACAAGCCTTGAAGTACTGTTGCGCGGTCAAGGCATCGAGCGCATTTACTGCAGCGGCGTGAGTACCCAGGCCGTGGTTCAGGCCACGGTGCGCGATGCTCATGACCGTGACTTTGATGTGGTGGTGCTGGAAGATTGCTGCGCTTCGCCATCAGCGCAGGAGCATGAAAACTCCATGGCCAGCATCGCCCGCTTTTGTACCAGCATTGATTCCGCCAATGCATTCAACTGAGTTTTCCGATTGATCACGCCCTGGCCTCGGCCGGGGCGTTTTGTCGAGTGAACATCCCGACACCGGGCGATCATCCCGGTGCTGGTCATTCACGGGGAAACACTGGACTCGTCCAGCGACATCTTCTTCAGTCGATAGTCGAGCTGCGCCCGGCTCAATCCCAACAGGGTGGCTGCACGAGAGATGTTTTTGTCACTCAGTTGCATAGCCACTTCGATGTACACCTCTTCGATTTCGCTCAGGCGCACAGGGCCTCGCTGTAGCGTGCGCTTTACCAGGGCCAGCAACTGATCGTGACTGGCATTGCCCTGCTGGGCTGCTCCTACGCTGGGAGGGACGACGTCAGGCATGCGAATGCCGATGGCCGGACCGGTATCCCAACTCACTGTGCCGATGCGCTCGAGCTGCCCACCCAGGGCGTCCAGCCCCGAAAGATGGCGGATATCCAGCAAGTCGCCGTCATCGGCGAGGATGATTGCGCGTTCGATGACGTTTTCGAATTCACGAATATTGCCTGGCCAGTGATAGTCCAGAATCACTTGCAGGGCACGTGGCGTCACACCGGCCAGTTGCCGACCATGCCGGGTACTCAGCCGACGCATGACGCTGTCGAGCAGCAGCGGCAGGTCATCCTTGCGCTCGCGCAGCGGGGCGATGGTGATCGGGAACACATTCAGGCGATAGAACAGGTCGCTGCGAAAGCGCCCGGCCTTGACCGCGCTGGCCAAATCTTCGTTGGTGGCCGCGATCACCCGGACATCGACCTTGATCGTTTTGTTACTGCCCAGGCGCTCCAGGTGACCGCTTTGCAGTACGCGCAGCAGTTTGCCTTGGGCCGTCATGCTCAAGGTGGCGACTTCATCGAGGAAAATCGTACCGCCATCGGCAATTTCAAAACGCCCGGGGCGGGGATCGGTCGCCCCTGAATAAGCGCCACGCTGCACACCAAACAACTCTGACTCGATCAACTGCTCGGGGATCGCCGCGCAGTTGATTTCAACGAATGGTGTGTTGGCGCGCAGGCTGTTGCGGTGCAGCTCGTGGGCGAACATGGTTTTACCCACGCCACTCTCGCCCAGCAACAATACCGTCGCGTTGGTGCCTGCCACCCGCAGGATCTTGTGCATGGCGATGTGGTAGGCGGAGGAACTGCCCACCGGGCGGTCGAAATCGGTTTGCGCGGTCCCGCTGTCCTCCAGGCCGAAGGGCGAGGGGGTGGGCAGGGTGGTGGCCTTGACCGGTCTGGTCGGCTGCGCTCGGCGATGATCGGTGACCCTTGGCTGAAAATACTTGAGATCGTCTTCAGTGTTATCCCAGTCCTCGACCGGCTTGACGATAACCCTGCAGCGGCTATGCCCACAGCCTTGACACTCCATTTCCCGGGCCAGCAAGTGGCGCCCCATCAGGCGGCTCATGAAGCCCGAGCTGTAGCCGACTTCCATCCAGCAAATGGGGTCAGTGCTGACGCCGTTGGCGGCGATATGCACATCACTCTCGACTGAGCGTTTCCAGGTGAATTCACCGTACTTGTAGCCCTTGGCCTGATCGAACTCGATGCACACCGGTTCGACTTCGACGATCCCCGACAGGGCATGCAACTGGCCGCCTGCGGCGCAGATATCCAGTTCATTGCCCGTGCCACGGGCCTGGATCGCCAGGTCAGCATCACGTTGGCCTGTCAGGTAACCGACCCGAGTCAAAAGACCACGGGTAAATTCCACGCCGTTGCTTTCCAGCAGTTCCTGACGCAACGCCCCAAAGGATTCGACGTGCATCAGCATCATGCGTTTATCGCCCAGCCAGATCAAACCTTCCTTGGGGTTGAAATAGAGTCGATCAACCAGGTCCTGCATGTCCGGAAAGCGCAGGTCAGTGATGATGTTGATGCCGTGTCGGCTGCGTGATTGGCGTGGCGCCTCGGTGTCATCGATCGGGGAAGTTGTCATCTGATGAGCCCATGTTTTTTATTTATTGAAGGCAAACTCGATGCCAGGCGCTCGCCAATAGCCGCCGGCGCTGATGCTAGAGATGGTTGCTACGGTATCGCTTACTGGGGTTCTCGCAAGGTTTTTCTTTGAACCAGGGCAAATCACGAAAATCCTTACATGAAATTCATAACATTCTGAATTTTCGTATTGCCCGAAGGGTTCGCTCGCACAGCACTTGATGAGCTTGAAACTCGGAGAGCCATCTTTAATGCATTGAATATAAAGGAGTATTTAATTGGTTTGAATGAATTTCAACGTCTGGCACAGCGCTTGCTCTTGTCCTGTCACCACTGCTCATCAACGGGAACTCCCCGCCAGGGCAGCACGACAAAAACAACAAGAGGTACAGGCAAGTGGCAGAAATTCACTCGTTGGCCTATGCAGGATTTGGTGTAAGCGATCTCGATAAATGGCAGTGGCTCGCCACAGACATTATCGGCATGCAAGTCGCCAGCCGCGATGAGCAGGGTCTGACCCTGCGCATGGACGAATACGCCCAGCGATTCTTCCTGGAAAAGAATCCGATTGACGACATTCTGGTGGCTGGCTGGCAACTGCGCTCGGAACAGGAGCTGGAAAGCTATGTCGCCGAATTGCGCGACAAAGGCGTCCAGATTGAGCCGCTCTCCAGGGAGCTGTTGCAACGTCGTCGGGTCGAAAAGGCTTACAGCTGCCAGGACCCGAACGGCTTCACCCACGAGTTTTTCTTCGGTCACGCCGAAGCGGGCCTCAATGATGTGTTCCATTCGACAGTGCTCAAAGGTGGTTTCGTCACCGGCGAACTGGGCATTGGCCACATCCTGCCGTTTGCCAAGAACGGCCCGCAGACGGTGAAGTTCTACACCGATGTGCTGAAGCTGCGAGTCAGCGATTACATCCGCGAGGAAGTACAGCCTGGCATGGTGGTCGACGCCACCTTCTTTCACACCGCCACAGGCCGCCATCACTCCATTGCCACCGCTCAGGCCCCCGCGCCGAAGGTGCTGAACCATTTCATGGTGCAGGTCCAGAACATGGACGACGTTGGCATGGCCTACGACCGCTGCGTCAAGGCGGGTGTCCCGATCATTCTTGAGTTGGGTCATCACCCGAACGACAAGACCTTTTCTTTCTATGCCCAGACCCCTTCGGGTTTCAACTTCGAAATGGGTTGGGGCGGGGTGGTCATCGACGACCGGCATTGGGAAGTCAAGGCGTTCAGCAAGATGAGCGACTGGGGTCACAAACGCAACATCGTTCTCTGACCAGCAGCGAGCTGCCGGCCTGACCGTGCAGTGAACAGCATTCAAGGCCATCCGTGCCTGCGCAACAGCGAGGTTTTCCAGATGTTAAACGCCATTCAATCGAGCGGTACGCCATCGGTGATTGCGCCCACAGTCGCTACCGCTGACTTCTGTAAAGGCATGCGCCATCTGGCGGGTGCCTGCGTCGTGATCGCCAGCGGCAGTGACAGCGAAAGAGCCGGGCTGACCGCCACGGCGGTGTGTTCGATCACTGCCGACCCGCCGCGCCTGCTGATCTGCGTGAACCGCAATGTTCGCGCCCATGAAGTGATTCAACGGTCCGGCGCGTTCAGCATCAATGTGCTGGCCCATGACCAGGAGTTCATCGCCAAGCGCTTTGCCGGGATGGTCGAGGGCGTCAGCGGCGAAGCGCGTTTTGCCGAAGGCTGCTGGGAGTCGGGGGTCACCGGCGTGCCGTTGCTCGAAGACGCACTGGTGAGTTTCGAGTGCCGGCTGGAACAAGTGATTCCGGCCAGTACTCACGACATGTTCATCGGAGAAGTGGTCGGCGTCCGGGGGCAACAGGAGCAGGACGGCCCCTTGGTGTACTTCAACAGCAGGTTCGCTGCGCTCAAGTGAAACCTGACCACTTGCGACACGCAAATACAACAATAAACAAGAGATCACAGACCTATGAACAACTTCGTCACGCCAACCGAGCCTGTGGATACCCAAGCGATTCCGAGCGAAGCGCAATTGCTGGAGCGCGCGCGCGGGTTGATCCCGATGCTGATGGAAAAAGCCGATTCGGTGGAACAGAACCGCATGGTGTCCAAAGAGACCATCGCGGCGTTCGTTGACGCCGGTTTCTTCAAGATCCTCCAACCCAGCCAATATGGCGGCTGGGAGATGAATCCCGCGGTGTTCTACAAAGTCCTGATGGAGTTGGGTCGTGGCTGCGGCAGCAGTGCCTGGAACATGATGATCCTGGGCATCCACCAGTGGGAATACGGCTCCTTGCCAGAACAGGCTTGCCTGGATGCCTGGGGCGAAGACAACGCGGTGATCACTGCCTCGTCTTACCCGCCGTTCGGCAAGGTTGAGGAAGTCGAAGGCGGCTTCAATATCAGCGGCACCTGGAAAACCTCCAGCGGTTGCGATCACGGCCAATGGGCGTTCCTCGGAGGCCTGCGGCGTGATGCCAGCGGTCAGGTGATTGATCGCCTGTCGATGCTGGTGCCCAGCTCCGCATGGGTGATCGAAGACGACTGGCACACCTTCGGCCTGGCGGGCACCGGCAGCAAGAGCCTGGTGATCAAGCATGCGTTCGTTCCCCATCACCGCGCCCACAGCCTGATTCAGTACACCTACAGCGAGCGTCCGGCGAACTACCTGTATCCGTTCAACCAGATCTTCTTCGGTGCCGTTTCGGCGCTGATCGTGGGCATCGCCCAGGGTGGGATCGATGAGTATGTGCGCCAGATGAGTGTGCGCACCAACACCACCGACGGCGCGGGCGCGGCACTGAGCCCGTATGTGAAGGATCGCCTGGGTAACGCGGTGGTTCGGGTGCGTTCTGCCCGTGCGCGGCTGCTGCAAATGCTTGCCGAGAGCAGCGCCTATGTCGAGCGGCGCGAACTGGTGCCGGTCTCTGACCGCGTGCATTACATGCTCGACATCGCCCGTGTCGGTCGCGATTGCGAAGAGGCGGTGATGCTGCTGTTCAAGGCCACATCGGCCCGTGGCATTTACCTGAGCAATCCACTCCAGCGAATCCTGCGCGACGTCATCGCCGCGGCCAACCACATAACCCAGAACGCGGATGACACGGCGGGCATGCTCGGGGCTTATCTGTTGGGGCAACAGTTGCCACCGATGCTGTTCGGTCTGGAGCCCGTATCGCTCAACGATTGAGTCGCTGGACCGGGAGGGGGCGTGCTCCTCCCGGCGGGACCCGACTTCCGCTCATTCGGCGGTCACTCATAAAAACAAAAAACGGCTTACTGTCGCAGAGGTCTTTGCATGTCTAAACATCAAAAACAAGTGCCCGGCACCCAGCGGGCGGTTGAGCAGCGCCTACGGCTTACTCGCCTGACGGCGACCTTGCTCGGCTGTTCAGTGTTATCCAGCGCCTACGCGATGGAGTTTGACACCGGCAGTCCCGACCTGAAGGTTCGCCTGGATACCAACGTCAAATACTCCAGCGCCTGGCGCGTCAAGGACCGGCAAGACAAATTGGTCGCGGATGCGAACCTGGATGATGGCGACCGAAATTTCAACAAAGGCCTTATCTCCAATCGCCTGGACCTGTTCTCGGAGTTTGACGTCTCTTACCAGAAGGTCGGCGCGCGCGTCACCGGCGCGGCCTGGTATGACGATGTGTACAACAAGGGCAACGACAACGCCTCACCGGGTACAGTCAACTCCTACAGCGTGCGTTACGACCAGTTCACCAAGGATACCCGCGACCTGCACGGGCGAGACGCGGAGTTTCGCGATGCGTTTGTCTACGCCAACTATGACATCGGCGATGAAATGTGGGGCGTGTCGCGCCTTGGTCAGCACTCGTTGATCTATGGCGAAAGCCTGTTTTACGGAAACAACGGCATCGCCGCAGGCCAGCAACCGATCGATGCGGTGCGTGCGCTGACTGTTCCCAACTCTCAGTTCAAGGAGCTTGCGCTACCGGTCAAACAGTTTTCCACCCAATTGCAGATCACTCCAACGATCTCGGTCGGCGGTTACTACCAGTTCGAGTGGGAACGTACCCGCATTCCGGGGGCCGGCAGCTATTTCAGCCCGGCCGACCTGCTCGACGAAGGCGGTGAAAGGATCGTCGTGGGGCGTCTGCCGGACGGCGTACCAGCGGCTTCCTTCTATCGTGGTAAAGACATCGAAGCGCGTGACAGCGGTCAGTGGGGCGTGCAGTTGCGCTACCGCTCCGAGGCCCTGGACACCGATTTCGGCCTGTACGCCATCAACTACCACGACAAGAGCTTCCAGACCCAACTGCGTCCGGGTATCGGTGCGGGCGGGCGCCCGGACCAGATCGGTGAATACATGCTGGTGTTTCCCGAGGACATCCGCGCCTATGGCTTCAGCGCCAATCGCGGCTTTGGTGACGTCAACATCGGGTTTGAAACCTCGGTGCGCGATAACGCACCGCTGGTCAGCCTGACCATGACCGACCTGGCGGGCAACGGCGATAACGACGGCAACCCGCTCTATGCCGTGGGCCGCACCGCCCACGCCCAGGTCAACATGATTTACATCATGCCGACCAGTGCGTTCTGGGATACCGCCAGCCTGCTGGGAGAATTGGCCTGGAACCGCACCCTGAGTGTCCAGAAGAATCTCGACAACCTTGACCCCAATGCCACGCGCGATGCCACGGCTATTCGTGTCGCTTTTACCCCGACCTACTTCCAGGTCATGAACGGCGTCGACCTCTCCGTGCCAATGGGTTTTAGCTACGGCATAGACGGGCGCTCATCAGCGGTCGGCGGTTTCAGCCAGGCCAAAGGCGGCGATTACAACATCGGCCTGACGGCGGACTACCTGAAGTCGGTCACCTTCACCCTGGCTTACAACGGCTATTACGGTGCTTCAGCGCCTATCAACATCAACGGCATCAAAACCTACAAACAGACGAATGCTGATCGGGATTTCGTGTCCTTCAGCGTCTCCCACACGTTCTGAGGATTGAACAATGCATAACAATAAAATCGCTCAGTTGTTGACCTGTTTCACGCTCTCCCTGTCTGCCATGACTGCCTGTGCAGCTGTCAGCGCGGTGGACGCCCAGGCACTGAAAAGCACACTGACGCCGATGGGCGCCGAGCGTGCCGGCAATGCGGATGGCAGCATTCCAGCCTGGACCGGTGGCTACTCTACGGTGCCGGCGGGCTTTCAACAGGGCCATCGAACATTCGACCCGTTCGCTCAGGACAAGCCGTTGTACACCATCACCGCCGCCAACCTGGCCAAGTATCAGGACAAGCTCAGCGACGGCGTGATCCAGCTGTTCAAGGACAATCCGCAGACTTTCCGTATCGACGTGTTCCCGACACGTCGCACCGCATCGGCTCCGCAGTGGGTGTACGACAACACCCTGAAAAACGCGACCAACGCCACGCTCGACAGTGACGGTCTGGTGGTTCACGGGGCTTACGGCGGTGTGCCGTTCCCGATCCCCAAGTCCGGTATAGAAGTGCAGTGGAACCACCAACTGCTGTGGCGTGGCGAGTCGACCCACAGCAAGTACAAGGTCTGGACCACCACTGCCGACGGCCAGCGAGTGTTGGCCACGGCAGCCGAAGACGAAGCCCAGTATCCCTACTACTTCAAGGAGGGTTCGGCGGAGTCTTCGGGCATCAACTACATGATGGCCATCCAGCTGACATACGCTCCGGCCTTCCGTGCGGGTGAGGCGTTGATGGTTCACAACGTGACGGACTACGTGCAGGGTCGAACGTTGTGGCAGTACCTGTCGGGTCAACGCCGGGTACGTCGCGCCCCGAGCATCAACTTCGACACGCCTAACCCCGTGGCCTCCGGCGTCAACTTCGTCGATGAAAACTTTGGCGGGTCCGGCTCGCCTGAGCGGTATGACTGGAAGCTGATCGGCAAGAAGGAAATGCTCATTCCGTACAACAGCAACCAACTGTTGGCCAACGCCGATGAGAAAGTCATGGCACAGCGTCATGTCAACCCGGACTACATGCGCTGGGAATTGCACCGGGTCTGGGTGGTCGAGGCGACCCTCAAGGCGGGCAAACGTCATGCGGTGCCCAAGCGCAAGTTCTACTACGACGAAGACAACTGGGGTAACGCGATCATCGACGGCTGGGACGCCGAAGGCACGTTGTGGCGTACGTCCATGACGACGCCGTTCGTGGCTCCGGACATCCCGGCGACTGTGAACTACTGCACCGGTTTCTTCCATGACCATCGTACCAAGGCCTGGATGTACAACTGCGCGCTGGGGGATGCGGGTAACGAGCAATACGCGATCACCGACCGTCGTCGTGAAAGCTTCTTCTCGCCCGAGTCGCTGACCAAGATGAGCGCACGCTGATGTTCTTAGCGAGCCCTGGCTTCTCGGCGGGGCTCGCCTGTCTGACCGGAGGTATGCGGTGAATACACACAAATATGCGTTGGCGTGCCTGCTACTCCTGGGCGTGATTGGTGAGCTGGCATCAGCTGCCAACAGCACCGGTAGCCGGAAGGTGGCCGACACGCTGGAACAGAACGCGCCACTCTCAACGCTGGCCAGCCATTCCTCACTCAATGCCGCGGCGATGGCCGGCGAGCGACTGGTCGTCGCCGGCATGCGGGGCGCCATTCTTTACTCCGATGATCAAGGCCAGCACTGGCAGCAAGCCAGTGTTCCGGTCTCGGTCAGCCTGACCGGGCTTTGCTTTACCGATGCCCTCAATGGTTGGGCTGTCGGCCATCGCGGGGTGATCCTCGCCACCCGCGATGGTGGCGCTCACTGGGCGCGGCAACTGCAGGGTGAGCAAGCCGCCCAAGCGATTTTGCAGGTGCGCCAGGACCCCGGGCAGATTGATGAAGCGCGCCGCCTGGTGGTCGAAGGCGCCGACAAACCGTTTCTGGCCGTGCAGTGCCAGGGCGATGGACGCGTGTTGGCCCTGGGGGCTTACGGCTTGGCCTTCAGCACACAAAACGCTGGTCAGAGCTGGCAGCCTGCGCTGGCGTTACTCAACGGCAGCGAGTCACAACACCTCAACGCGGTGCAAGCTTTGGGTGGGCGGATTTATCTGGCCGGGGAGCAGGGCGCTCTGATGCGCGTCGACCATGACCTGCAAGGATTCAAGCGTTTCGCCAGCCCTTATGACGGCAGCTTTTTTGGCCTATTGGCCACGCGTAACAACAGCCTGCTTGCGTTTGGTCTGCGCGGGCATGTGTTCCGCTCCAGCGATCAGGGCGCCAGTTGGCAGTCGGTGGCCGTGGCATCGAGCAAGAGCCTGACGGCGGCGACTCAATTGCGCGACGGCTCGCTGCTGTTGGCGGATGAGTCGGGGCAAGGCTGGCTCAGTCATGACGACGGTCGCAGCTTTCGGCCGGTGGCGCCTGAGCAACGCTTCCCGCTGATCGCGCTGTTGGCCTTGCCCGATGGCGGCAGCCTGGCTGTCGGTACCCAGGGCATCACTCGTTTCCCGCCGAGCGCGTTGCGCTGAGTCGGGCGGTATAGAAAAAGGAAACTGACAATGGCTATCAGCAATTCAGATGGCTTTACCGCTATCGCCTCCCTGTCGGACTTCGACAAGTATTCAGGCAATCGCCTGGAACGCGTGCTGTTCAATCACCGGTTCCTGGTGGTCGGCTTCTGCCTGATGGTCACGGTGTTGCTGGCCGTTGCCGCCAGCCAGGTCAGGCTCAATGCCAGCTACTTGAAAACCATCCCCGCGCACCATCCCTTTACGCTCAACTATCTGGAGCATGCCCGCGACCTCAAAGGCACCGGCAATGCGTTACGGGTGGCAGTGGCGATGCGTGATGAGGGCGATATTTTCAATGCCCGTTACATGGAAACCCTGCGCCAGCTCAACGACGAGTTGTACCTGCTCAACGGTGTCGACCGAGCCTTCATGCGTTCGCTCTGGACCCCGGCGACCCGCTGGCAAGGGGTGACCGAAGAAGGGTTCGACGGTGGGCCTGTGGTTCCCGACGGCTTTGACGGCGACGACCGAAGCCTGGAGGAGTTGCGCGCCAACGTCGAGCGCTCCGGAGAAATCGGCCAACTGGTGGCGGGCGACCTGCGTTCGAGCATCATCTACTTGCCACTGTTGGAAATAGACCCGAAAACCGGTCAGGCGCTGGACTACAAGCAACTTTCCGACAGCCTGGAAACGTTGCGCGACACCTATCAACAACGGGGTGTGGACATCCACATCATCGGTTTCGCAAAAGTCATGGGCGACCTGATCGATGGCCTGTATGCGGTGCTGGCGTTCTTTGCCACGGCGGTGTTGATCACCAGCGCGATCCTCTATCAATTCACCCGTTGCGTGCGCAGTACCCTGGTGGTGCAGAGCTGCACGCTAATCGGTGTGATCTGGCTGATCGGTCTGTTGCCGCTGCTGGGTTATGAACTGAATCCGTACTCGATTCTGGTGCCATTTCTGGTCTACGCCATTGGCGTGAGCCATGGTGCGCAGAAGATGAATGGCATCATGCAGGATGTCGGGCGCGGCACTCATAAGCTGATCGCGGCACGCTACACCTTCCGCCGTTTGTTTGCCGCAGGGATGACCGCGCTGCTGGCCGACGTTGTGGGGTTTGCGGTGCTGTCCATCGTCGATGTGCCGGTGATCAAGGAGTTGGCGCTGATCGCCAGTCTGGGTGTAGGCATCCTGGTGTTCACCAACCTCGCCTTGTTGCCGATCATGCTCTCGTTCACCGGTGTCTCACCGCGCGCGGCCGCCCGCAGTCTCAAGCATGAGACCCCGGTCGCAGGACAGGCGCCGCAACTCCTGGTGCGTCTGTTCGGGCATTTCACCCATCGGCGTTCGGCAGGCGTGGCGATCGCTGTGGCGGTAGCCGTCGGGCTCGGCGCATTGTGGATGGGCAAGGATTTGAAGGTTGGCGACCTCGATCCGGGGGCGCCAGAGCTGCGCGCCGATTCGCGCTACAACCTTGATAACCGGTTCATCATTGAGCATTACCAGGCCAGCAGTGACGTGTTCGTCATCATGGTCGAAACCCCGGCCGGCCGATGCGTCGACTACTCGACCTTGCGCAAGGTCGAAGAGCTGGAATGGCGCCTGCGCGAACTGCCCGGCGTTGAAACCACCAAATCCATCGCCGGGTTGTCGCGCAAGATCAACGTCGGGATGAACGAAGGCAACTTCAAATGGGATGAGTTGCCGCCCAACCAATCGATGATCAACGCCGCCGCCATGCGTTCACCGCGCGAGCTGTTCAATGGCACCTGCAGCTTGCTGTCGATCTATGCCTACCTCAAGGATCACAAGGCCGACACCCTCGACTCCGTGGTCAAGGCCAGCGCCGCCTTCGCTGAAAAATACAACGACGAGCAGACCACGTTTCTGATGGCCGCCGGCAATGCCGGGATCGAAAGCGCGACCAACATTGTGGTGAAAAGCGCCAACACGCGAATGCTGCTGGGGGTGTATCTGGCGGTGACGCTGTTGTGCTTCATTGCCTTCCGCTCATGGCGCGCGGTGCTCTGCGCGGTGCTCCCGTTGATCCTCACGTCATTGCTGGCCGAGGCGCTGATGGTCCAGCTGGACATGGGGCTGAAGGTCGCGACCTTGCCGGTGGTGGCATTGGGCGTAGGGATCGGCGTGGACTACGCGTTGTACATCCTTAGCGTCACGCTCTTCTGGTTACGCCGTGGCGAGAGCCTGGCGATGGCTTATCGGCAGGCGCTGATGTTCACCGGGCGGGTGGTGGTCTTCACCGGTCTGACGCTGTCCCTGGGGGTCGTCACCTGGGTCTTCTCACCGATCAAGTTCCAGGCGGACATGGGTGTGCTGCTGACCTTCATGTTCCTGTGCAACATGCTGGTGGCACTGGTCCTGGTACCGGCGTTGGCGTGCTACCTGCTCCATCCGGCGAAACCGATCGCGCAGCCGGCAACCTCTCTCAAGGAAATCTGCGTATGAGTCTGGACACTTCGTTTGCCGATACCCAGTTGGCCGACCCGTTAAGCATGGCGGCTGCCCGGTTGGCGCTGGATACGGCCCTGCTGTATGCCGGCAAACATGGCTGGCGAGTCAGCGTTGCGGTACTGGACGCTGGCGGGCACCTGCTTGCGTTCGGTCGAAGCGCCGGGGCGCCGTTGCACACCATCGATCTGGCCCAGGACAAGGCCCTGACCGCGGTTTCTTTCGCCTTGCCCACGGCCGATGTCGGCAAGCGCTTGCGTGATGCCCCCGAGCATGTCCGCCAATGTTTGATTCTGCGGCCGCGGCTGGTGCCCATGGGCGGAGCCTTGCCGCTGCAACTGGGCGACCGCCTGGTCGGTGCAATCGGTGTCTCCGGCGCCAGTGAAGACCAGGATTGCGAATGTGCGATGGCCGGCTACGACGCCATTACCCAACACCTGCGCCGATAATTTTGCCTACTGTCAGGAGTCGTTCCATGAACCCATCAACACTCAATCCGCAGCACCTGGGTGACCAGTTGTTCAACGCTTTGATCGAGGCACAGGCCATCGCGCCTTTGACCGAAAGCCATCCTGAGTTGACCCTCGAGCAGGCGTATCAGATCCAGCAACACCTCATTAGCCGCCGCCTGGCCGGCGGTGAGCGAATCGTTGGCAAGAAAATCGGTGTGACCAGTCAAGCGGTGATGGACATGCTCGGCGTGCGTCAGCCGGATTTCGGTCAATTGACCGACGCCATGGTTGTCAATCCGGGCGCTAGCGTGGCCATGGCCGGGCTGATCCAGCCCAAAGCCGAAGGCGAAATCGCCTTTGTGCTCAAGCACGACTTGACCGGACCGGGCATCACGGTGGCCGACGTATTGCGCGCCACTGAAGGCGTGATGGCGTGTTTCGAAATTGTCGATTCGCGCATTCGCGACTGGAAAATCAAGATCCAGGACACCGTGGCGGACAACGCCTCGTGCGGTGTGTTTGTGCTCAGCGATCGGCTGGTCAGCCCACGGGATCTGGACCTTTACACCACGGGCATGGTGCTGGAGAAAAACGGCCGGATTGTCGGCACTGGGGCAGGCGCCGCGACCATGGGTTCACCGGCGATCGCCGTGGCCTGGCTCGCCAATACGCTGGGCCGTTTAGGGATGAGCCTCAAGGCCGGTGAAGTGATTCTTTCGGGTGCCTTGTCGGCGATGGTGCCGGTGGTGGCGGGAGACAACCTGCGGGTCAGCATCGCGGGAATTGGCAGCTGTTCAGTACGTTTTGATTGAGGTTTACACGATCATGAACAAGAAACTCAAAGTCGCCATCATCGGCTCCGGCAACATCGGCACCGACCTGATGATCAAGATCCTGCGTAACGCCAAGCACCTGGAAATGGCGGTGATGGTCGGCATCGACCCGGCCTCCGACGGTTTGGCCCGCGCCCAGCGCATGGGCGTGGCCACCACCCACGAAGGCGTCGAAGGCCTGACCCGCATGGACGTGTTCAAGGACATCGACTTCGTCTTCGATGCCACGTCGGCCGGTGCCCACGTGAAGAACGACGCCTTCCTGCGCTCGATCAACCCCGGCATTCGCCTGATTGACCTGACGCCCGCCGCCATCGGCCCGTACTGCGTGCCGGTGGTCAATCTGGAGCAGAATCTGGATCAGCTCAACGTCAACATGGTCACCTGTGGCGGCCAGGCGACCATCCCGATGGTCGCGGCGGTGTCGCGGGTGGCCAAGGTGCATTACGCCGAAATCGTCGCCTCGATCGCCAGCAAATCCGCCGGTCCCGGCACCCGCGCCAACATCGACGAATTCACCGAGACCACCTCCAAGGCCATCGAAGTCATCGGCGGCGCGGCCAAGGGCAAGGCGATCATCGTGATGAACCCGGCCGAGCCGCCGCTGATCATGCGCGACACGGTGTTCGTGTTGTCCGAAGCAGCGGATCAGGCACTGGTCGAAGCGTCCATCGTCGAAATGGCGGCCGCCGTGCAGGCCTACGTGCCGGGTTATCGCCTCAAGCAAAAAGTGCAGTTCGACGTGATTCCCGACGACGCACCGTTGAACATCCCCGGCCTCGGAACATTCTCCGGCCTGAAGACCTCGGTGTTCCTCGAAGTCGAAGGCGCCGCCCATTACCTGCCGGCCTACGCCGGTAATCTCGACATCATGACCTCCGCTGCCTTGGCCACCGCCGAGCGTATGGCGCAGTCGATGCAACAGGCCTGAGGAGAGCGACATGAACGGTAAGAAAATCTACATCTCCGACGTGACCCTGCGCGACGGCAGCCATGCGGTGCGTCATCAGTATTCCCTGCAAAACGTGCAGGACATTGCGCGCGCCCTGGACAAGGCGAAAGTCGACTCGATCGAAGTCGCCCACGGCGATGGCCTGCAAGGGTCGAGCTTCAACTATGGCTTCGCCGCGCACACCGATCTGGAATGGATCGAAGCGGCGGCCGATGTGATCAGTCACGCGAAAATCACGACGTTGCTGCTGCCTGGCATCGGCACGGTGCATGACCTGAAGGCGGCCTACAACGCTGGAGCCCGAGTGGTGCGCATCGCCACCCATTGCACCGAAGCCGACGTGTCGAAACAGCACATCGAATACGCCCGCGAGCTGGGCATGGACACCGTCGGTTTCCTGATGATGAGCCACATGATCCCGGCCGAGCAGCTCGCCGCCCAGGCCAAGTTGATGGAAAGCTACGGCGCGACCTGCGTGTACATGGCCGACTCCGGTGGCGCGATGAACATGCAGGACATCCGTGATCGCTTCCGTGCCTTTAAAGCCGTGCTCAAACCGGAAACCGAAACCGGCATGCACGCGCACCACAACCTGTCGCTCGGCGTGGCCAACTCGATCACGGCCGTCGAGGAAGGTTGCGACCGCATCGACGCCAGTCTTGCCGGCATGGGGGCGGGTGCCGGCAATGCGCCGCTGGAAGTGTTCATCGCCGCCGCCGAGCGCCTGGGCTGGAACCACGGCACCGACCTGTACACGCTGATGGACGCGGCGGACGACATCGTGCGCCCGTTGCAGGATCGGCCGGTGCGGGTCGACCGCGAAACCCTGGCCCTGGGTTATGCCGGGGTCTATTCGAGCTTCCTGCGCCACGCCGAAATCGCTGCGGCGAAGTACGGCCTCAAGACCCTCGACATCCTCGTCGAGCTGGGCAAGCGCCGGATGGTCGGTGGCCAGGAGGACATGATCGTCGACGTGGCGCTGGATCTGCTCAAGCGTTAGCACCTCAAAAACTTTAGGAGCGAGCCTGCTCGCGATAGGGCCATGACCTTCAACCTCCTCGTTGACTGAGCCATAGCCATCGCGAGCAGGCTCGCTCCCACAGGGTTCACTCCTGATTGAGATCACAACAGCGAGTTCGGCGGATTCATGTTTTTCATGTCGATTTTCATGAACCTTCAAAAACTTCTGAATGCGTTCGCGAGGCGAACCCACCGGACAGTGCTTTAGAGGTTGCGGTGCCCACGCTTAATTAATTGATAAATATGGATTTATTCTAATTATCAGGCTCCGCAAACGGACTGGCACAGTCGTTGCTCTCTTCAAATACAAAGGCAGCTTTTCCCAGGACATCCGCGTGTTGCGCGGTGTTCGCTGCCACTTCACCCCCAATAACAAGGACTAATTTCCATGAGTCGATTCACCCAAGAAAACACCAGTAAATTCGTGCAGACCCCTGAGTGGAAAATGCATTACAACGAGGCCGGTGAAGGGCCGGTCGTGATTATGGTCCATGGCTCTGGTGCCGGTGCAACCGGGTGGGCCAACTTCCACCGCAACGTCGATGCTTTTGTCGATGCAGGCTACCGGGTGATCCTCATGGACTGCCCAGGCTTCGGCAAGTCCGATCCGCTGGTGACGGCCGAACCACGTTTTGTCATCAACGCCCGGGCGATCAAGTCCTTGATGGATGCCCTGGACATCGATAAGGCGCACCTGGTGGGTAACTCCATGGGCGGCGGCAGCGCGTTGGGCTTTGCCGTGCAATACCCGGAGCGCCTGGACAGGATGATCCTGATGGGGTCGGGCGGAGTAGGGCGCACCAGCCTGTTCACGCCACTGCCGATGGAAGGCATCAAGTTGCTGTTCGGGGTGTACCGCGACCCGAGCCTTGAAAACCTGAAGAAGATGCTCGACGTGTTTGTCTACGACTCCAGCGCCCTCACCGAGGAACTGATCAACCTGCGTCACAAAAGTATTCTGGCCAACCCTCAACACCTGGAAAATTTTCTCAAGAGCATCGATTTGAGCAAGTTCCAGATGGGCGATTTCACTGCCAACTTGCCCGACATCAAGCACCCGACCCTGATTACCTGGGGCCGCGACGACCGCTTCGTACCGATCGACTGGAGCCTGAAGCTGCTTAACGGCCTGCCTGACGCGCGCCTGCATGTGTTCAGTCAATGCGGCCATTGGGCCCAGTGGGAGCACGCTGATGCGTTCAACCGACTGGTGATCGATTTCCTCAAGCACTAAATCGTGAGGCCTGCCTCTCGCTACCATCGCGGCGAGAGGCAAGGCGTCAACGACAGCCCTTCGAAAGTCCTCGCTTTTACTCCTCCAACGAACCCATGACTCAAACAACATCGGGGTTTGCCCATGACTCAATTACGTTGGTTGGGCGTTGCCCTGGCCTTGGCTGCCAGTGTGTCGTCCCATGCCACACAGCAGGTACCCGCCTGTGCGGCGGGAAACGGTTACACGCCGATCTGCGGCATGGCACCGCCCGAGGATCTGGAACGGTCGCCGGACGGCGGCTTCCTGTTTCTTAGCACCACGCCCGGCTTGACCAACAGCCATCGCAGTCGGCTGCGCATCATGGACCTTGCTTCACGCCAGGTCAGCGACATGCTCATCGAGTCTCAGATTGAGCCGGGTTGGGGAGAGGCGTCGTGCAAGGCGCCATTGGCTGCCCTGGGCGCTCACGGCATTCACCTGTCCACGCGAGCCGATGGCCGCGCGCAGTTGCTGGTGGTCAACCATAACGGTCGCGAGGCGGTGGAGTTTCTAGAACCGGTGCGCGATGGCAACGGCTGGAAGGCTATCTGGCGCGGCTGCGTGGAGAGCCACGACGCCAGTATGCTTAACGATGTCGCGGCCACCCCTGACGGCGGTTTCGTGGTGACGGCGATGTTCAGCTTCAGTGCCATGAAGGCTGATCCGCATCTGGAACAGCTGCTGGATGGTCGCGCGACGGGACACTTGCTCGCCTGGAGTTCCGCCCATGGGCTACATCGCCTGACTGCCAGCGAAGCTCCCGCGCCCAACGGCGTTCAAGTCAGCCAGGACGGCCAATCGGTATGGTTTTCGGCCTGGCCTGGCAACGGAGTCTGGCAGTACGACCTGCAACAGCAAAAAGTCGTACGCAAGGTCGCACTGGACTTTCTACCTGACAACCTCAGCTGGACATTGGACGGGCATTTGCTGGCGGCGGGCGTGCCGGATGCGCAGACGTTTCGCCGGTGTTTCCTCAGCCACGACGAGTTCTGCCCCAGTGCATCGGTGGTGGCGTTGATCGATCCGCGAAATGGCACCCGTCATGAACTGCTGCGCGTTCAAGAGGGGGTGTTGTTCGGCGCGTCGACAGCACTGCAGGTCGGTCGGGATGTGTTCGTCGGAGCGTTTGCCGGGGATCGACTGCTGTTGCTTCCCGACGCACTGCCCGCGCCATAAATCCGCTGCCTGCGCACGTTGAGTCGTGCGCCACTTTACGGTTTTGCTGAAAAGCCCCTTTGACCGTGCGGGCTCAATCCGCTCGCACGCTTCTGTTGATAATCACGCACGCCTTTCAATGATCAGGAGCGGATATGCAGCCTTATGACGTTATCGTGCTGGGCAGTGGCAATGCCGGGCTTTGCGCGGCCCTTTCAGCCTGCGAGCAAGGGGCCCGAGTGGCCTTGCTCGAACGTGCGCCGCAGGAACAGCGGGGCGGAAACTCGGCCCATACCGGCGGCGCGTTTCGCGTGGCCTACCGGGGAGTGGACGACTTGCGCCGGCTGATGCCGGACCTGTTGGATTCCGAGGTGCAAAACAGCGATTTCGGTGCCTACAGCCAGGATGATTTTTTTGCCGAGCTGGCCTCGATGAGTCAATACCGCTCTGATCCCGAAGTGCTGGACACGGTGGTGTCGCAGAGCCTGGAAACCTTGCACTGGATGACCGGAAAGGGCGTACGTTTCATGCCGATCTATGGGCGTCAGGCATTCATGGTCGAGGGTAAGTATCGCTTTTGGGGTGGCCTGACCATCGAGGTTTCCGGCGGCGGCCTGGGCTTGGTCGACGCCCTGTTTCGTCGCGTCGAAAAGGAAGCGGTGGAGGTTTTCTACGGCTGCCGTACTCAGCGCATCAGCCGCCACCCAGACGGCTTGTGGCAACTCGATTGTGCGGACGGTCGGCAGTTTTGCACACGCTCGCTGGTCCTCGCCACCGGCGGCTTTCATGCCAACCTGGAGTGGCGCACCAAGTACCTGGGGCCGGGATGGGATTTGGCCAAAGTCCGTGGGTCGCGCTACAACACCGGTGACGGGATTCGCATGGCCATGGAGGTGGGCGCCGTCGCGCACGGAAACTGGTCCGGTTGCCATGCAGTGTTCTATGACGTCAACGCGCCGCAGATGGGCGACCTCAGCCGCCTGAACCAGCAGAAAAACTACTTCCACCTGGGTGTAGTGGTCAATGCGCACGGCAAACGTTTTGTTGATGAGGGCCAGGATTTTCGCAACTACACCTACTCCAGCATGGGCGCCAGCGTCATGGCGCAACCGGGGGGCGTGGCCTGGCAGATCTTTGACCAGCACAGCCACCACCTGCTGCCCGATGAGTATCGGGTCCGTCAGGTGACGCGCCTGCAGGCAGACACGCTGCAAGGGCTGGTCGAGCAGATGGAGGGGGTCAACGGCAACGCGCTGCTGCAAACACTGCAGACCTACAACGCTGCCGTGCAGCTCGATGTGCCATTCAATCCGGCCATTCGTGACGGTCGAGCGACGCAAGGCCTGGCATTGCCCAAGTCGAACTGGGCCAATCCCCTGGATCGTCCGCCCTTCGTGGCCTACGCGGTCACCTGTGGCATCACGTTCACGTTCGGCGGTTTGAAGGTCAACAGCCAGGCTCAGGTGCTGGACGAAGAGGATCGACCGATCGACGGGCTCTACGCCGCAGGCGAGTTGGTGGGCAATCTCTACTACGTCAAGTACGCCGGCGGGGCGGGGCTGACATCGGGATCGGTGTTGGGACGTATCGCAGGCGCAGAGGCCGCTGTTCAGCGAAAGGCGCAGTGAAAAATGCGTCGTTTACGATGGCAAGCGATTGCGCACCTGGCGTCATGTCCCGCGTTAATGGGCGGGTTGGCTCTGGCAGCAGGCATACTCGTTGTGTCGGCCCACTTTGCTTTTGATCAACGTGATCGACTGCTGCCTCAGGGGATAGCCAGAATTGATTTGTTTGCGGCTGAAAGGTGCAGGGCAGCATCCGATCCGGATCAAAAACCAACATCCCGCGATACGCTCGCTAACGCGACTGAAGCCTGTATCAGGGCACAAGCGAGTCATGAGTTGCTGGATGAAATCGACGGCACCAAGGCCTATTTTCGACAGTTCGAGCACCCGGGTGGGACCCAATGGCTGCCGCATCGCTTTTGAACAAAAATCCTGCGTCGGCGTCGCGGCTCAGGCGTCTTGATCGGAAAACAGCTCAAACATCAACTGGCGAAGCCAGCGATCGGCCGGATTCTTGTTATAGCGTGCATGCCGTGTGGCTCAAGGTGTCGCATCTGCGGCCGAAGGTCAGGTAGGCGGTCGATGAGCTGGTCAAACTGTGTGCGCACTGGCAGTGATGAGCGCATGTCCGTTGAACGGGTCGATACAGCGCTCGTTACAGCGGTTTGCCAGGACACCCAGGCTTTACACCTGGCTTCTGCCAGGCATGTCGATGCCGTGTTGATGCACCCGCCGATACAGGGTTGCCCGGGAAATGCCCAATGCCTTGGCAGCGGCGGTGGGTTTCCAGCGGTGGCGGACCAGGGCGTCGAGCAGCGCCTGGCGTTCCGGGCTCGTGCAGCCATCATTGGTGGGGCCATCAAGTCTGTGATGCTGCAGTTGCTCGGGCAAATGGCTGACCTGAATCAGGTTTGAATCGCACACCGCACAGGCATAACGCAGTACGTTCCGTAACTGGCGAACGTTACCTGGCCAGCGGTAGCCAAGCAGGCATTCCAGAGCCGCACCGCCCAGTTGCATCCGTTCCGCGCACAGCGTCGATTCTTCAGCGAGAATCCGGTTGATCAGCGCCAGCCGGTCACTGCGCTCGCGCAAAGGCGGTAACTGGAAGCGTGCACCATTCAAACGAAAGAAGAGGTCTTCGCGAAACTCGCCCGCGGCGACCAATCCTTCCAGATCGCGGTGGCTCGCGCAGACGACCTGAAGGTCGATCGCTCTGCTGCGTGAAGCTCCCAGAGGCGCCACCTCACCCTCCGCCAGCACCCGCAGCAGCCGGGTTTGCAAGGGCAGGGGCATGTCGCCGATTTCATCGAGAAACAGAGTGCCGCCATCGGCTTGTTCCAGCAGGCCTTGCATGCCCTTGCTCAAGGCACCGGTGAAGGCACCGGCGACATAGCCAAATAATTCGCTTTCGATCAGGTTCTCGGGGATCGCCGCGCAGTTCACCGCAACGAACGGCCGCTCGCGGCGCTGACTGGCCTGGTGCAGCTGACGGGCGAAGACTTCCTTGCCGGAGCCGGTCTCGCCCTGGATCAGCACCGGCAGGTTGCGGTCTTTAACCCGCACGGCAAGGCGCAGGCTTTCTCCCAGTCGCGGGTCGAGTTCGGCGGGTGTCAGTGCCAGTCGCGGAGCGTTACGTTTCACCCGCCGTGGCACGTTCAGGCGACCGTGCAATTGCGTGTGGCCAACCTGGCTGTGCAACAGGCACAGCGACTCGTCACTGATCCGATGCAGCAACTGCTGATCGAACACCTGGCCAATGTGTTCCGGCAGTTGACCAAAACTGTGCAACAGCCATTGCCGCGCAGCGGGGTTCAAGGCCTGCAAGCAGCCGTCGTCGTCCCAGGCGAGCAAGTAATCGGGTTGACTGTCGACGTAGCCCGGGCTGCCGTGGGCCCGCAGCACCCAGTAACCCTGGGCGCTGCTCATGAAGAATGCCTGTTCGATTTCACGCGCGCTCTGCACCACCATCTGCCGGATCAGGTGTTGGGAGCGGCGGTCGTCGGGTGAGCGCACCGCCGACACATCGAGCACCCCGAGCAGTTCGCCCTTGGGGTCGAAGACCGGCGCGGCAGAGCAGGTGAGTCCGATAAACGCGGCGCGAAAATGATCGCGTTTGTGAACAGTGACCGGCGTTCGCGCAGTCAGTACCGCCGCCACGCCACACGTACCTTCCTCACCCTCCGACCAGCAGGTGCCGAGGTAAAGACCGGCCTTGCGGCAGTCATTGCGAATGGAGGTTTCGACGCGGTAATCGATGGTCTGGCCCTGAGCGTCTGTGAGCAGGACGCAGTAGTCGGCATCGCGGACCCGACCGTGGAGGCGGGCGACTTCTTCACTGGCGATGCGCAAGAACAACTCGGAGCGCTCGCGGCATTCCTGCAACACGTTCTGCGAGAGGATCCGTGGTCCTTGTAGCGAGCCGGGATCCAGGTGGTGTTGCTCCATGGAGCGCCGCCAGGAGTCGAGAATCAGGTCCGACACGGGCAGTTGCGGCAGGTGCCCGGCATTCTTCAAAACACGGCTGACGCAATCCACATGCGCCTTTGAGTGTGCGGAAAGCATTAAGGCCTCCGGTTCCATCTTCTTTTAGTTGTGCGGCTATTAAGCGCCGTTCATTGGCCACAGACAAGTGTCGGGTCAACCGGGGCCGGCGGTGAGACGCGACGTCTCACGGTCTCGCCGCCACCTCGTGCAGCCTGACATGACGCGTCTCATCCGGGATGGATTCCGGTCATCCCTGGGTGACCACCGGAACGCTCTACGGCGCGGTTATGCAGGCGTTTTTGCAGACTTGGCACCGGCCTTGCTCTTGCTCTGGCAACCAGCCCGACTGGCCACCCAATAATAAAAAGAGGTGCCCGATGTCCTGCCCAAACCCTTTCCCTGATCTGCCGTTGGTGGCGTCATGAGTCGTGCGCCGCTGACCGTAGGCATCATTGCCAACCCGGCCTCCGGCCGCGACGTGCGGCGACTGACGGCCAACGCCGGGTTGTTTTCCAGCACCGACAAGGTCTCGGTGATCCAGCGCTTGCTGGCGGCCTTTGGCGCCACGGGTGTCGACCGGGTGCTGATGCCCACGGACATGACTGGCATTGCCGCCGCCGTGCTGAAAAACAGCCACGGCCGCCAGGCGCGCAGCAGTCACTGGCCGGCCCTGGAGTTCCTCGACCTGACCCTGCGCCAAAGCGTCGAGGACACCCGCCTCGCGGCACGCTGGATGGCCGAACGCGGCGTTGCGCTGATTGCCGTGCTGGGCGGTGACGGCACTCACAAGGCGGTGGCCGCTGAAGTGGGCGACATTCCGCTGCTGACGCTGTCCACCGGCACCAATAACGCCTTCCCGGAATTACGTGAAGCCACCAGCGCCGGGTTGGCCGGCGGACTGTTTGTCAGTGGGCGGATCCCGCCCGGGATCGCCTTGCGCCGCAACAAACGCTTGCTGGTGCGCGAGCCGAGTCGTGGCCTGTGCGAAATGGCCCTGGTGGACGTGGCGGTGTCCTCGCTGCCCTTTGTCGGCGCACGGGCCATCAGTCGCGGGACCGATCTGGCCGAGGTGTTCGTGACTTTCGCCGAACCTCAATCCATTGGCATCTCGGCCCTTTGCGGCTTGTGGTTCCCCGTGTCACGCCAGGCGCCTGGCGGGGCCTGGATGCGACTCGATGCGCGATCGCCCGAAGCGCTGTTGGTGCCGCTGGCGCCGGGCCTGCTGCAAGGCTGCGGTGTGCTCGCGGCCGGAAGCCTTGAACCCGGGGTCGCCCATCGTCTGTGCCTGGCCAGCGGAACCCTCGCCCTGGATGGCGAGCGCGAGATCGAATTCAACGCCCATGACCGGCCCACGGTCACGCTCGATGCCGGCGGTCCGCTGAGCATCGATGTCAATGCGACCCTGGCCCATGCCGCGCAACAGCGACTACTGGCCATCGGCCGCGAGCACCCGCAACACCCTCTGAACCTTGAACCACAAGACACCCTGGAGAATAAAAATGTCGACACAGCTGACCGCTGATCAATTGCTGCATGCCTATCAGGTGATGCGCACCATCCGCGTCTTTGAAGAGCGCCTGCACGTGGAATTCGCCACCGGTGAGATTCCCGGTTTTGTCCATCTGTACGCCGGCGAAGAAGCCTCGGCCGCCGGGGTCATGGCCCACTTGGGTGATGACGATTGCATTGCCTCCAACCACCGTGGTCACGGCCACTGCATCGCCAAAGGCGTCGATGTGTACGGAATGATGGCCGAGATCTACGGCAAGAAAACCGGGGTCTGCCAAGGCAAGGGCGGCTCCATGCACATCGCCGATTTCGAGAAGGGCATGCTCGGTGCCAACGGCATTGTGGGGGCCGGAGCGCCGCTGGTCGTGGGCGCGGCCCTGGCCGCCAAACTCAAGGGGACTGACAGTGTTGCGGTGGTGTTCTTTGGTGACGGTGGTTCCAACGAAGGGGCGGTGTTCGAAGCGATGAACATGGCCTCGGTGTGGAATCTGCCGTGCCTGTTCATTGCCGAGAACAACGGTTACGCCGAAGCCACGGCCTCCAACTGGTCGGTGGCCTGCGACCACATCGCCGACCGCGCAGCCGGCTTCGGCATGCCCGGCGTCACCGTGGACGGCTTCGACTTCTTCGCCGTTCACGAAGCCGCCGGTGCCGCCGTGGAGCGGGCCAGGGCTGGGGAGGGGCCGTCGCTGATCGAGGTCAAGCTGACGCGCTATTACGGTCACTTTGAGGGCGACGCCCAGACCTATCGGGCGCCGGACGAGGTCAAGCATTTCCGCGAACACAACGACTGTTTGATGCAGTTCCGTGACCGCGTCACCCGCGCCGGGCGGGTGCAGGCCAGCCAGTTGGACCAGATCGACAGCGAGGTGGACCTGCTGATCGAGAACGCCGTGCGCAAGGCCAAGTCCGACCCCAAGCCGAGCGCGGCCGATCTGCTTTCCGACGTCTACGTTTCCTATCCCTGAACGCCCCCTATAACAAGAATCGAGACCTTCATCATGGCGAGAAAAATCAGTTATCAGCAGGCAATCAACGAAGCGCTGGCCCAGGAAATGCGCCGCGATCCCAGCGTATTCATCATGGGGGAGGACGTCGCCGGCGGTGCCGGTGCCCCCGGTGAAAACGATGCCTGGGGCGGGGTGCTGGGCGTGACCAAGGGCCTCTATCACCAATTCCCCGGGCGCGTGCTGGACACGCCTTTGTCGGAGTTGGGCTATGTCGGTGCAGCCGTGGGCGCCGCGACCTGTGGCGTGCGCCCGGTGTGTGAGTTGATGTTCGTCGATTTCGCCGGTTGCTGCCTGGACCAGATCCTCAATCAGGCGGCCAAGTTTCGCTACATGTTCGGTGGCAAGGCGGCCACGCCACTGGTGATCCGCACGATGGTCGGTGCCGGGTTGCGGGCCGCCGCCCAGCACTCGCAGATGCTGACTTCGTTGTGGACCCACATTCCGGGGCTGAAAGTGGTCTGCCCGTCGTCTCCTTATGACGCCAAGGGGTTGCTTATCCAGGCGATCCGCGACAACGATCCGGTGATTTTCTGTGAACACAAAATGCTCTACAGCATGCAGGGTGAAGTACCGGAAGAGCTCTATACCATCCCTTTCGGCGAAGCCAATTTCCTGCGTGACGGCAAGGATGTGACGCTGGTCTCCTATGGCCGTACGGTCAACACCGCAATGGACGCCGCCCGCAATCTGGCCGCGCGTGGCATCGACTGCGAGGTGATCGACCTGCGCACCACCAGCCCGCTGGACGAAGACAGTATTTTGGAAAGTGTGGAGAAGACCGGACGCCTGGTGGTCATCGACGAAGCCAACCCGCGCTGCTCCATGGCGACTGATATTTCGGCTTTGGTGGCGCAAAAAGCATTCGCCTCGCTCAAGGCACCGATCGAGATGGTGACTGCACCGCATACGCCGGTTCCGTTCTCCGACGCTCTGGAAGACCTCTACATTCCCGACGCGGCGAAGATCGAGAACGCCGTGCTCAAGCTGATCGAGTGGAGCAAGCGTTCATGAGCCAGATCCATACGTTGACCATGCCCAAGTGGGGCCTGTCCATGACTGAGGGCCGGGTCGATGTCTGGCTCAAGGAGGAGGGCCAGGCCATCGCCAAGGGCGACGAAGTGCTGGACGTCGAAACCGACAAAATCTCCAGCAGTGTCGAAGCGCCTTTTTCCGGGGTGCTTCGTCGGCAGATCGCCCGCCAGGATGAAACCCTCGCGGTGGGGGCGTTGCTCGGTATCGTGGTCGATGGCGAGGCCAGCGAGGTCGAGATCGATGCGGTTATCGAACAGTTTCAGGCCACGTTCGTGCCCGGGGGCAGTGCCGAGGAAGACCTGGGGCCGAAGCCGCAAAAGGTCGAGCTGGACGGGCGGTTGATCCGTTACTTCGAGCGCGGCGAAGGCGGGGTGCCGTTGGTACTGGTGCACGGCTTTGGCGGTGACCTGAACAACTGGATGTTCAACCACGAAGCATTGGCCGCCGGGCGTCGGGTGATTGCTCTGGACCTGCCGGGCCATGGCGAGTCGACCAAACAGCTGGAGCGCGGAGACCTGGATGAGCTGAGCAGCGCAGTGCTCGCGTTGCTTGATCACCTGGACATTCCCGCCGCGCATCTGGTGGGTCACTCCATGGGCGGAGCGGTGTCGCTGAACCTGGCGCGTCTGGCACCGCAACGGGTACGGACCTTGACCTTGATCGGCAGCGCGGGTCTGGGGGAGGGCATCAACGGTGATTACCTGGAAGGTTTTGTCGAGGCGACCAACCGCAATGCCCTCAAGCCACAGTTGGTGAAACTGTTCTCCAATCCCGATCTGGTCAACCGGCAGATGCTCGAAGACATGCTCAAGTACAAGCGCCTGGAAGGCGTGGGCGCGGCCCTGCGCCTGCTGGTATCAGGCTTGTTCAAAGATGGATCGCAACAGCTCGATCTGCGGGGCGTGGTGCAGGACGGCCAGCAGCCGGTATTGCTGATCTGGGGCAGTGACGACGCGATTATTCCAGTAAACCATAGCACCGGGCTGAAGGCCCAGGTCGAGGTCCTGCCTGGTCAGGCACACATGGTGCAGATGGAAGCGGCCGAGCAAGTCAACCCATTGATTCTAAAGTTTGTGCAACAGCACTGACGCCCCTCCTGGTGGCCTCTCGCGGGCTGCCAGGAGCAACTATTTCAAGGAGATGTCGCTATGAGCCTTCCAATCAATCCTCAACGCAGTATGCGTGCCGCTGTCTGGCACGGCCGTCACGATATCCGTGTCGAAGACGTTCCGCTGCCAGTGGCGCCACCGGCCGGCTGGGTGCAGATCCGTGTGCAATGGTGCGGAATTTGTGGGTCCGATCTGCATGAGTACGTGGCCGGACCGGTGTTCATACCGGTTGACGCACCGCACCCCCTGACCGGGATCAAGGGCCAGTGCATTCTCGGTCACGAGTTTTGTGGCGAAATCGTCGAGCTCGGTGCCGGGGTCCAGGGTTTCAGCGTCGGCGAACCGGTGGCGGCCGATGCCTGCCAACATTGCGGCACTTGCTACTACTGCACCCACGGGCTGTACAACATCTGCGAGAACCTGGCCTTCACCGGACTGATGAATAATGGTGCCTTCGCCGAACTGGTCAACGTGCCGGCGAATCTGTTGTACAAGTTGCCGGCGAACTTTCCAGCAGAAGCCGGGGCACTGATCGAGCCTCTGGCGGTGGGCATGCACGCGGTGAAAAAAGCCGGGAGCCTGCTCGGTCAGAACGTTGTCGTCGTGGGTGCGGGCACCATTGGCTTGTGCACCATCATGTGCGCCAAGGCTGCCGGTGCGGCTCAGGTGATCGCTCTGGAAATGTCTGGCGCGCGCAAGGCCAAGGCCCTGGAAGTGGGGGCGAGCCATGTGCTCGATCCCAAGGAATGCGATGCCTTGGCTGAAGTGCGACGCCTGACGGGTGGGCTCGGGGCGGATGTCAGCTTCGAATGCATCGGCAACAAACACACGGCCAAGCTCGCAATCGACCTGATCCGCAAGGCCGGCAAGTGCGTACTGGTGGGGATCTTCGAGGAGCCCAGCGAGTTCAACTTTTTCGAGTTGGTGGCTACCGAAAAACAGGTGCTGGGTGCGCTGGCCTATAACGGTGAGTTCGCCGATGTGATCGCCTTTATCGCTGATGGTCGGCTGGATATCACGCCGCTGGTGACGGGGCGCATTCAGTTGGAGCAGATCGTGGGGCAGGGCTTCGAGGAACTGGTCAACAACAAGGAGCACAACGTCAAAATCATCGTGTCGCCCGCTCGAGTCTGAAGCGGCGGAATCGCACGATGGACCAGGCTGGTCGCAAGCGGACAAGGGCTACCGCGCTGAGTACCTGCGACGCTATTGCGACCAGCGCAACATCATTGAACGCAGGTTTGGTGGGTTGAAAGAGAACCGGACCCTGGATTTGAGACCCGTCAACCGGAAACCGGGTTAGAGTGTTCATCAAATGTCTGTTCATAAGGTCCCTCCACTCGATTCGCATCGTCGCGCCAAGCGTTTCCAGCGAACGAACCGGGCAAAAAAACCGTCTATCAATCGTTATTTGAAAAATGAATCGTCCGCTGTTTGTTTCACTCGATGGGCCCAAGGGAACCGGCAAAACCACGCTGTTGGAGGCCGTTACGAAAGTACTGAGGGCCGACAATAAAATGGTGATCCGGCTTTGTGAGAAAAAAAGCGATCCCTGCAGGGGTGAAACAATGGCCCTCGTCAACCAGCTCGTCAGAAATCCCGGCCGGGAGTTGGAGTGGGGGGTTTGTGAGCGCTTTGCCGATAGCCGTGCCTGGATTTCCCGGCATGTGCTGACTAAACAGCCACCGGGCAGCATCATCTTGATTGATCGCTGGTACCCGTCTGATGCGGCGTTTCGCCGGATAATCCCGTTTGCAGAAATTCTACAGTTAAACATTGAGCGAAACGTGCGAGTGCCAGACCTGCATGTCGGGGTTGTCACCGCCCCTGATATTTCATGGGCCAGGGCAGCGGCACGACAGCGCGGGCTGAGCAGTACGGTCATCCATAAGCTGGAAGAACAGGTCGCTTGTACCCACGCGTTCGAACGAGCGATTGCGGATCACGGCTGGGTTCTATGCCGTAATGAAGGAACGATCGAAGACGCAACGATGCAGGTGATTTCTGAGATCTATAGCGTCCTTGAATGTCCGGTAGATGCGGTTGAGATAGCCGAGGTTTAGAGCGTTGGCCGGATCGAAGGGGGGAATTTGTCGCCGCAGCGGTAGCGGGCTCACGGGGCAGGACCTGAGCGAGGCACCGAACGACAGGCGCCAAAGCGCCTGGTTGCCTGGCGCTTCTCCAAGTCACTCGCTGTCAAAGCGAAGCCGCCAGTAGCGATCACCGAAGACACGGATATCTACACCGTAGTGAACAGCATCCCGAGCACCACTGGCGATTACGAAACCGTCACCGCATGACGGTACTCAGTCCTGGCCGCATGGCTTGCCGTGCGTACCAGCAACAGCACCGAGCCCAGCACTGGCAGGCTTACCAGCATCAGCGCATAACGCAGTGACTCCTGGCCATAGACCGGCAGCAGCAGGTCGCTGAACAGGCCGACGACCAGCGGACCGACACCGACTCCGAGCAGGGTGCTGATGATGGTTTGCAGGGCCATGGCACTCCCGCGCCGACCCGGGGGCACGAGTTGGGTCACCAGGTTGTACGACGGCGCAACCCACCACACGGCAAAGAACGCGTACAGGGCGCACCAGAGCATGGCCGTGGGGATGGGCACATCGCCGATGCGGATCAGCACCGAGTCTGACCAGAGCAGGTAGGGTATCAGCGCACCGAGCGCCGTCAGGTGGCCCAACACCGGAATGGACAATTGCCAGTGCGGGTGACGGCGGCTCAGGCGATCACTCAGCCAACCGCTGAACAGCCCGCCGATCCCGGCCGAGATACCGCAAATGACCCCGGCCAGTAGCCCGGCGTGTTGCAACGACAAGCCGTGGGAGCGCACCAGGAAACTCGTATTCCACATGCCGACGGCGTAGGAGCTGAGTGTGGTCAGGCCGCCGGCGAGGATCAGGCAGCGATAAGCCGGAAAAGCCCAGAGCTCACGGGCTTCGGCCCTCATGCCCAGCAACGGGGAAGGCGCTTGTGCGTGGGGCGTGAGGTCCCAGCGGCCTCGTTGTGGATCGCGGACGACAAAGGCGAGCAGGGCGCTGAACAGCACGGCCGGCGCGCCAAGGGCAATGAACCCGGCGCGCCAGCCGTAGTGTTCGACCACCCAGGCGCCGATGCTCAGGCCGATGATTGAAGAAAAGGTGGGGGCGCTGGTGAAGCAACTGATCGCCAAGGAGCGCCGTTGCGGGGGATACAAATCGGCAATCACCGACAGCGAGGCCGAGGTGGTCGGCGATTCGCTGACGGCCACCAGCATGCGCGCAATGGCCAGCGCCAGGAAACTCCCCGCCAACCCGCAGGCCATGGTCGCCCCTGCCCAGAGCAGGCAAGCCATGGCCAGCAAGCGGGTGCGTGGCATGCGATCGACCAGCCGTCCCGCGGGCAATCCCATGAGGGCATACACCGCCGCGAACGCCAGGCCGGAAATCAGTCCCATGGCCGTATCGCCGACGCCGAATTCCGATTTGATCGGTTCGATCATCACCGCGAGTATCTGTCGCCCGACGAAGTTGTCGGCGAACACCACGGCCAGCAGCAACAGCAAACCGTGGCTGCGCCAACCGACCCTGGCCGGTGGCAGCGTGCTCCTCGGGTTCGCGCTCATCGCGGTGCCCAGAGATCCGGCAAGCCAGGGTCGCTCACCACAATCAGACGCTTGAGCAAGACCTTCAAGGCTTGTGCATCGGCGGCGCCGAGTTTGACCGAAAGGTCTTCCTCGACAGCCTTGGCCAGTGCCAGTTGATGCAGCGACACCTCCCGGCCCTGCGCGGTCAGGACAAAACGCAAGGCATCGGTTGTCCCCTCGATCGCCACCAGGCGCTGGTGTTCGAGGAAGCGCATGCTGGCCAGGGTGACTTCGCGGCCGGTGTACGCCACGAAGGTATTGATTTCTTCAAGGGACAGGTTGTCGCGGATACACAGAATGGACAGGATGAAAAACGCCATTTCGTCCAGCTGCTGATGACTCAGCATCTGCCGCAGGGCATTGAGCACCTGATAGTGGCCGCGACCCAACAGATAGCCGAGCAAGTCCTCGGTGTAGCTGCATTCCGGAGGCGGCGGTGTGGTGGCCAGACGCAGCTCACTGCGCGGCTTGCGGGTCGCCAGGGCATATTGGCCGCTCTGGAACGCCAGTGGCGCGCGGTCGCTGTGATCGAACGCAAGCACTTCGCCGACAAAAATCACATGGTCGCCGCCTTCGTACTGGAACGCGGTGCGGCACTGGAAACGCGCTGTGCAGTCCTGCAGCAACGGCGCCTCGCTGACGCCATTGTCCAGCTGGATTTCCGAGAACTTGTCCTCGCCTTGGGTGGCGAAGCGTCCCGACAGGGTTTCCTGTTCAGTGGACAGCACGTGGACATTCCAGTGCTTGCCGCTGGTGAACACCGGCAGGCTGCGGGCCTGCTTGGACAGGCTCCAGAGCACAAGTGGCGGGTTGAGCGAAACCGAATTGAAACTGTTGGCCGTGATCCCCACGGGTGAGCCGTCTTCGGACTGGGTAGTGATGATCGTGACCCCGGTGGTAAAGGTGCCGAGTGCGGCACGAAAAGCCTGGGGATCGAAACTGACGTTTGGCGTTGCCATGACTGGCCTCATGGAGTTGGATTTTCGTAGGGCCAGTATTGGTTCCGGCACGCTATTAAACATCGTCTCAACGGACTAACAGATTCAGGCGTGCCTCGTCCGATCGGACGAGGCGGCGCGGGGGCAGGCGGGGCTAGGGTGATGGCAAGCGCATCGGGCGCTTCCCGGCCATGGGGCCAGTACCTGCAAGGGGGCACGAATGAGTTCCGTCACATCATCCGTCGAGGGGCTTGCCAGCCTGTTATCCCGGCAAAAAAACGCATTCGCCAGCGCCGGTGCTGTGAGCGCGGATACCCGCCGACGCCGACTTCAGCAAGTAATCGATCTGCTGGTGCGCCACCATGGGGCGCTGACCGAGGCGATCGACCTGGATTTCGGCGGCCGGCCTGCCGGTTTCACGCTGATGAATGACGTGGTGGGTGCCCTGGCTTCGCTCAAATATGCGCGGGACCATCTGCAAGACTGGATGCAGGATGAACCGCGTGCGCCATTCGCGCCTTACGATCAACTCGGCGCCAAGGCCTGGGTGATGCATCAACCCAAGGGCACGGTCGGCATTCTCGGGACCTGGAATGCGCCGTTGTATACCTTGTTCAGTCCCCTGGCCTCGGTACTGGCAGCGGGCAACCGGGCAATCCTCAGGCCGTCGGACGTGGTACCGCGCACCGCCGAGCTTGTGGCGCAGTTGTTCGCCGAACACATCGACCCGCTGGAGATCGCTGTGGTCACCGGTGACGTCGAACTGGCCGAAGCCTTCAGCGCCCAGCCGTTCGATCACCTGGTGTACACCGGCAGTACCGCGACCGGGCGGCTGGTCATGCGCAACGCTGCGCTGAACCTGGTGCCGGTGACGCTGGAGCTGGGTGGCAAGTCGCCGGTCATCGTGACCGCCAGCGCCGACCTGAAAAAAGCCGCTTTCAGCATCGCCGTGGGCAAGGCCTGCAATGGCGGGCAGATCTGTATCAATCCGGATCTGGTGTACGTACCCAGGGCGCTGCTCGAATCGTTCCTCGACGCACTGCGTGCAACCTACCGCGAACTCAACCCTTCGGTGGCTGGCAACCCGGACGTGGTGGCGGTGGTCAACCAGCGGCATCTGGATCGGGTCGAAGGCTATGTACTGGATGCCCAGGCCCGGGGCGCCCGCATCGAGAGCGTGCCTGAACCCGTGGCGGCCAATGCCGATGATCGGCGCCGTCCGTTGCGCGTGGTAGTCGACCCGGCGCCGGACAGCGTGATCATGCGCGAAGAGATTTTCGGCCCGGCCATGGTGGTACTCACCTATGACGAGCTCAACTGTGTCCTGGACGACATTAATGCGCGTCCGCGTCCGCTGGCCCTGTATTACTTCGGCGAAGACCCGCAAGAGCAGCAATACGTACTGGATCGCACCGTGTCCGGCGGGGTCACCGTCAACGACGTAATGATGCATGCGGCGATGCACGACGCGCCGTTCGGCGGCGTCGGCGCTTCGGGAATGGGCCATTACCATGGCCACGAAGGGTTCCTCGAATTCAGCCACCAGCGCACCGTGTTCAAGGCGCCGGCCCATGACCCGCGTCGCGAATGGGGACTCTTGCCGCCGTACAGCGAGCACTTCCTGACGGCCATGCTGGCCAGCGTGACTGCCGACTGACCCCGTGCGGGGCGCTTCCGGCGCTACGCACGCTGCACGAGACAAGCCATTGTTCATGTTCAAGACAATCACGATCGCTCAGCGTCTGTGGCTTTGGGCGCTGTTGGCCACCTTGTTGTTCGTGCTGGCGGTCGGTTTTGGCGCCCACGGCCTGCAACAGGCGCGCGACAGCCTGCGAGCGATCAACGAAGACAACCTGGCGACGCTGCTGGTATTTGGCGAGGTCCGGCAGCGCCTCGATGAGAGCCGGCGCCAGGTCCTGCTCGCCATCCAGCAAGACCCCGAGGGCCCGTTGGTGGCGGCGTTCGATCGTCCCGTCGAAGCCACCTTGAGCGCAATCGAGACCAGCAATCGGTCGCTTGATCTGCTCTGGGCGCAGTACCGCCAGCGCACGCTGAGCAGTGAGGAACAACAGGCGGCCGACGCCTTTGCCGCGCATTACCAGGCCTGGAAGGACGAGTTGCAAATCCTTCTGGAAACGTTTCGAGCCGGCGACTTCAGATTGCCGGGCATTCTTTCATTCCTGCGCATGGCCGAGCCTGAGGGCGATGCCGCCGTGCTTGAGCTGGGCAAGTTGCAAGCGATCCAGCAGGCGGCGGCTGAGCACGCGTATGAAGCGGCGCAGCAACGCTATCGCTCGACCTTGATGGCGTATCTGGCATTGGCCCTGTTCGGTGTGTTCGCGGGCAGCCTGACCGCGTTTTCCACCCTGACCCGGCTCAAGCGTGCCTTTGCCCAGGCGGGCGCCAGTGTCCGCGCCATCGCCGCTGGCGACTTGTCCCGGACCATCGAGGTCAAGGGGCATGACGAGTTCTCGCGGATGCTGGGGGACATCGCGGCGATGCGTGACAACCTGCACAGGCTGATCTCGCAAATGCGCGTGCTGGTCAAACGTGTCAGTTCTGAGGCCAGGCACATGGCCGAGTCGGCGGAACTGGCCTCGTTGGCCACCCGGCAGCAGGCTGATGCGGTGCGCGGCATCTCCAGCGCGGTCGAACACCTGTCGGGGTCGATTGGCGAAGTGGAGAATCATGTGGGCATGTCGCGCAGCATCACCCAACACTCCGCAGCGCGTTCGGGCAAAAGCGAAGATTTTATCCGCGACATGGCCCGGGAGATGAACCGTATCAGCGATGTGATCAGCGAGACCGCGGTGCATATTCGTGAACTGGAAGGTTTTTCCGGTGAAATCAGCCATGTGCTCAATGTGATTCGCAGCATTGCCGAGCAAACCAATCTGCTGGCCCTGAACGCCGCTATCGAAGCGGCGCGGGCGGGAGAGCAGGGGCGTGGGTTTGCCGTGGTCGCCGACGAAGTCAGGATGTTGGCGCAGCGTACCGCCCGCTCGATTGGCGAGATCGATCTGACGGTGCAACGCATCCAGGAAGGTACGCTGGCGGTGGTCGACGGTATGGGCCGGGTGGTGGACCGGGTGAATGACGGGGTCAGCCTGGCGCATCAAGCTGGCGACTCGGTGGCGCAGATTCGCAGTGGCACCGATGACGTGATCCGAAGTGTCGACACCATTGCCACGGTAATCACTGAACAGGTGCGGGTGACCCGGGAAATGGTCGCGCGGGTCGACAGTGTCTCGGCGGGCACCGGCGCGCTGTCGGCCGGCGCCGGGCGAAGTGCGATTGCCGCGCTGGATCTGGAACAATTGGCGCAAGAGCTGGATCAGCTGTCGTCACGCTTCAATGTGGTTTGAATGCCTGGCGGGACAGGGTTGTTCGCCGAAAGAAAAAAGCCGTTTAATCACCCCTAAAACAATAATTGACAGGGCGCGAGACCATTATGCAAAACGACGAATACCGATTCATGACTGCCCAGCCATCCACTGCTTGCGACGCTGCGCAGAGTGGCTGGCCCCGTCGTAGCGTGCTCAAGGCCGGCGCCCTGGCCGTGGGGGTCGGCCTCCTCGGGCGATTCGCCGATGCCCGCTCCGAAGGACTGTCCAGCAGTGACTACCAGGGGCTGGACGCCTGGGCGATGGGCCAGGCGATCCGTAGTGGCGAGCTGCAACCGGCCGACTTGCTGGCCGCCGCGCTGGCGCGCTGCCAGGCGGTCAATGGCCGGGTCAAGGCGGTGAACATGCTGCACGAGGACTACGCCAGGGCGTTGTTGGCCCAGCGTCGCGCCGCCGGTACTGAAAAACAGGGCGCGCTGGCCGGTGTTCCGGTACTGATCAAAGACCTCAATACCTATCTGCAAGGCACCTCGACCAGCAACGGTTGCCGTTTATTCAAGGACGCGCCGCCCGCTGCCCGGACCAGTACCCTGATCACCCGCTACGAACAGGCCGGCGCCGTGCCCTTCGGCAAGACGACTTGTCCCGAGTTCGGCCTGACCACCACCACCGAATCCAAGCTGTGGGGGCAGACGTGCAACCCATGGAACCTGGCCATGAGCGCCGGCGGATCCTCCGGTGGCGCGGCGGCCGCAGTGGCGGCCGGCATCGTGCCCGTCGCCCATGCCACCGACGGCGGCGGCTCGATCCGCATTCCCGCGTCCTATTGCGGTCTGGTGGGGCTCAAGCCCAGCCGTTATCGCACACCCAGCGGTCCGGGGCATTTCGAAGGCTGGTTCGGTGCCAGTGTCGCCAACGTCGTCTCGCGCTCGGTGCGTGACACCGCGTTGTTTCTCGACGCGGGCCAGGGCCATGAGGTCGGTAGTGCCTATTGGAGCCCACCGCTGTTGCGGCCCTATGTCGAAGAATTGCAGCGCGAACCGGGCAAGTTGCGAGTCGCCGTGGTTCGCCAGTCGCTGACCGGTGCCGCGCTGGAACCGGCGATTGCGACCACGCTGGATCAGACCATCAAGCAGTTGCTGGGGCTGGGGCATGAAGTCGAGGAACTGACGCTGAACATCGACCCTGGCCAGTTGTTCGGCGCCCACGGCGCGGTGATTGGCACAGCTTTGCGTACGGCCATTCAAGACCGTGAACAGGTGCTGGGGCGGGCTGCCACCGCGCAGGACCTGGAGCAAATCACCCTGGTCAACCTTGGACGAGCCAAGATGACCACCGGCGAAGCCCTGTATCGCGCCCGGCAGTCGTTCGAAAGCATCGGCGCGACCATGGAGCAACCCTTCGAGCGCTTCGATGTGATCCTCTCACCGGTGACCGCCAACCTGACCCCGCAACTGGGCCTGTTGACGCTGGATCAGCCTTGGGACAGCTATGCCCATCACGCCATGGGTAGCGCCGGTTTCACCGTGTTGGCCAACGTCAGTGGGCAACCGGCCATTTCCCTGCCCCTGGGACAGAGCGACAGCGGCATGCCCGTGGGCATGATGTTCACCGCCCGCCTGGGAGGTGAAGATGGACTGTTGCGTCTGGCCCACCAGCTGGAACAAGACCGCCCCTGGGCGGCTAGGCGCGCAGTCCTCTGAGACACCGCACACCTGTTGTGGCGAGGGAGCAAGCTCCCTCGCCACAAAAAAGCGCTGTCACACCAAGCCATCCCTCGCAGCACCGGCAAGTGCCCTACGCACACACGCCTTCCTAGTCCGCTTTGACGATGAGCACGGCCCGTGCAGCCCCGATCATGGGTTGCACTCCGCCCGCGTTCGCGCAGCGTCGACGGCGGTTATTTCTGACCTCAGCTAATGGCACAATAATAATGACGGCTCAAGTTCAGTCTCAGACCCACTACGACGTGATTGTCGTTGGTTCGGGAGCAGGTGCAATGACGTCGGCGGTGTTCCTCGCCGACCAGGGTTTCAGCGTGCTGATCGTGGAGAAAAGCGATAAGTACGGTGGCACCTCGGCGATCTCCGGCGGCGGCATCTGGATCCCCAACAACCACTATTTTGCACGCCTGAACGGCAACGACGATTACGACACGGCGTTGCGTTATCTGAAGGCCGCGGCGGGCGATCAGGTTGAGGAAATCCGCCTTCGCACCTATCTGGACAACGCACCGAAGATGATCGAAGCGCTGGCCCGTACCAGCCGGGTGCGCTACGCGGTGGCCTCCAAATACCCCGATTATTACCCGCACCTGCCGGGCGCCTTGCCGGGCGGCAGGACGCTGGATCCGGAATTCTTCGACACCAGCCTATTGGGTGACGAACTGGTCAACCTGCGCAAACCATCGCCCTCGACGTTGCTCATGGGGTGCATCGCCTGGACCGCCCGCGATGCGCACAAGGTCATGGCGCGCAGTTTTGGCTGGCGCCTGCTCATCATGCGCCTGATGCTGCGATACAAACTGGACTTCAAATGGCGTCGTAAAAGCAAGATAGATCGGCGTGCTTCGCTGGGCAGTTCGCTGGTGGCGTCGCTGCGACGCTCGCTGATGGACCGCCATGTGCCGTTGTGGCTCAACACCGATTTTTCCGGGTTGCTCACCGAAGGCGGGCGGGTCAACGGCGTCACTGTGCGGCGTAACGGGGCCGAGATGCAATTGCATGCGCGCCATGGCGTGATCCTGGCGTCCGGTGGTTTTGAACAGAACCAGGCACTGCGTGAAAAATATCTGCCGCAACCGACCCGCATGGCCTGGAGTGCAACCCCTCCGGGGAATAACACCGGCGCGGCACTGGAGGCCGGGCTGGCGCAGGGGGCGGCCACTGCCTTGATGGATTGGGCCTGGTGGGCCCCGACCATCGCCGTACCGGGCGAGGAAAAACCCCGGGGGATCTTTGCCGAGCGCGCGTTCCCTGGCGCCATCGTGGTCAACAGCCTGGGGCAGCGCTTCGTCAACGAAGCCGCTCCCTACCTCGAATTCGTCGATGCCATGTACCGCGACAACGGACTCACCGGTGGCAAGTCGGTGCCGGCCTGGGTGATTTTCGACGGGCATTTCCGTTTCAACTATGCGATGGGACCGTTGATGCCAGCGCAGATCATGCCCGACAGCCGCTTGCGCAAGGAATGGCTGAACACCCTGTACTGGAAGGACGAGTCCCTGACCGGGCTGGCCAGGCAGATCGGTGTCGATGCCGTCGGTCTCGAAGCCACCGTGGTCAAGGTCAACGAGTACGCGCGCACGGGCAAGGACTCGGACTTCGGGCGCGGCGACAATGTGTTCGACCGTTACTATGGCGACAGCACCATCAAGCCTAATCCGTGCCTGGCACCGTTGCGCAAGGGACCTTACTACGCCATGCGCCTGGATGCGGGAGACATTGGCACCAAGGGTGGTTTGCTGACCAACGAACATGCACAGGTGGTCCGCGAGGACGGCGCGCCTATCGACGGGCTGTACGCGATCGGCAACTGTTCGGCATCGGTGATGGGGACCAGCTATCCGGGCGCCGGGGGCACCCTGGGGCCGGCGATGACCTTCGCTTATGTGGCCGCCAACCACTTGGCCAGCCAGCGATAGGAGGGGGTATGGCGACGTTCGATGACAGCTTTTGCACCCCGATCCAGACACCCTTGCAAGTCGCCGACAGCGGTGCATTGGTGTGGGACGAGCATTGTGATGTGTTGATTATTGGCTGGGGCGCAGCCGGGGCCTGCGCGGCGCTCGAGGCACGTGCCCAGGGCGCGGATGTGTTGATTGCCGACCGCTTTACCGGTGGCGGTGCCAGCGCCAAAAGCGGCGGGGTAGTCTACGCCGGTGGCGGCACTCGGCATCAGCAGGCCGCGGGCTATAACGACACACCCGAAGCGATGTTTGATTACCTCAAGCATGAAACCCGAAATGTGGTCAGCGACGACACCCTGCGGCGCTTCTGTGCCGACAGCGTCAGCAATCTCCAATGGCTGGAAAGTCACGGAGCGCCCTATGGTCACCGGATGCCCCCGGGAGGCAAGACGTCGTACCCGCCGGATGGCTATTTTCTCTACTACTCCGGCAACGAGCTGGTCCCCCAACACGGCGGGCCATTGCCGCCGGCACCCCGGGGACATCGTACCGTCGGCAAGGGGCAGTGTGGAGCCGTGCTGTATGGCCACCTCAAGGCCGCGTGTTTGCGTGCCGGGGCGCGGCCGCTGCTGCAAGCGGCGGCGAAACGCCTGGTGGTCGATGCTCAAGGCTGCGTGCTCGGTGCGGAGATCTGGTGCATGCCGCCCGACAGTGCGCAAGCGCAGTTGCATGCGCGCCTGGCCGCTCGTGCCGAGCGCTTGCAGAATTTCGCCCCGGGTTACTGCGGGAAACTGCGGGAGCGGATCGGCCAGCTCGAACGGAATTTCGCCCGGCCACGACTGGTTCGCGCCAGGAGCGGCGTCATCCTCAGTACCGGCGGGTTCATTTTCAATCGCGAGCTGATCAAGCGCCATGCGCCGAAATTCCAGCGAAATTTCAAAGTGGGTGCCACAGGTTGTGATGGCAGCGGCCTGCGGCTGGGGACCAGCGTCGGCGGTCAGGGCTCGGGGCTGGAGCGGGTCTCGGCCTGGCGTTTCATCAACCCGCCGTACAGTTGGCACAAAGGGCTGGTGGTCAATCGCGAAGGTCGGCGTTTCTGCAACGAAGAGGTCTACGGGGCGACCCTGGGGCAACCCTTGATGGAAGAGCAGGGTGGCAAGGCGTGGTTGGTGCTGGATGCGCCATTGCGCAAGAAGGCCATCCGTGAGGCCTTGTTTGGAGGCTATTGGTGGTTTCAAAGCTTTCCGGCCCTGGCCCTGATGCTGTTCAAGGTGCGCAAGGGCAAGCACCTGAGCGAGTTGGCCGACATTACCGGCATGAACGCGACGGCGCTGCGCGAATCGGTGCTGGCCGCCAACGCTGCAGCCCGTGGCGAGGCGCCCGATCCGTTCGGCAAGTCGCCGGGTGGGCGTCAGGTGCTTAATCATGGGCCGTTTTATGCCGTCGACATTTCCGTGACTAACCCGGTCTTTCCATTGGGTGCCCTCACGCTCGGCGGGTTGCGGGTGGACGAGGACAACGGCTCGGTGCTCGACGGCAACGGGCTGGCAATACCGGGTCTGTACGCCGCCGGGCGCACCGCGCTGGGCATTCCTTCGCACCTCTATATCAGCGGTTTATCCCTGGCTGACTGCGTGTTTTCCGGACGCCGTGCCGGAGCGGCCGCCGCCCGGTTCGTGGACCAACAGCAGCAGGCCTTTGCGCGAGAGACGACATCATGACGAACAACGACAACAACACGAATGGCCGTGTACACGGCAAGGTTGCACTGGTGACCGGAGGTGCGAAGGGCATCGGGCGGGCCAGCGCTCGCCTGTTGGCGGCGCATGGCGCCCACGTGCTGATCAGCGACCTGGATGTCGCGGCGGGTGAGGCCTTGGCCGCCGAGATCGGTCCGGCGGCGACCTTTATCCGGCATGACGCCAGCAGTGAGAGCGATTGGCGCGACGTCATGGCTCATCTGCGCGAGCAACATGGCCGGCTGGATATTCTGCTGAACAACGCCGGCATCCTCCTGCACGCCAACATCGAGGACGCGACTCTGCAGGACTGGCACAAGGTCATGCGGGTGAACGCCGACAGCGTATTCATCGGGTGTCGCGAAGGGATCGCGCTGATGAAGCAAACCGGCGGTTCGATCATCAACCTGTCATCGATCGCGGCCCTTGCCGGGCGCGACGATTACGTAGCGTACAGCGCGTCCAAGGGGGCGGTGGCGGCGTTGTCGCGTTCGGTGGCGGCGCTCTGCCGGCGCCGAAAATACCGGATTCGCTGCAATACGTTACACCCCGATGGCGTCCTCACCGACATGACCCGTGGCAGCTTCCCCCAAGGCCTCGACCCGACGCGCATGACCATCGACAGCGACCCTATGAACCGCATGTGCCTGCCCGAGGACGTCGCCGCCAGCGTGCTATTCCTCGCCAGCGACGAATCGCGGGCGATCAATGGCGTCGAGCTGCGCATCGACAGCGGGCAGATGATCATGAGTATCTAGCGGCCCGTCACGCGGTTTGTCTGCAGGCATGCAGACAGCCCGCGTGACCCTGGACGAGCATCGCGAGCAGGTGGACGCGTTGGTATTGGTACCATTGCCTGCGCTCTGTGGGAGCGAGAAAGGATTCAATCCCCCGTGAATCGAGCCGGGCGCTTTTCGATGAAGGCTTGCATGCCTTCTTTCTGATCGAGCGAGGCGAACAACAATGCATTGGCCTTGCGTTCCAGCGCCAGGCCCGCCTCCAGTGGCGCGTCCATGCCCGCCAGAATCACCTCCTTGATCTGTTCGGCCGCCAGGGCCGGCATTGCTGCGATGACCCGCGCCAGCTCCAGGGCGTGGCTCTGCACCTGGTCATCGTCGACCAGATCGCTGACCAATCCCGCCACCCAAGCCTCATCGGCGCTGATCGGCTGACCGGTGAGCGCCATGCGCATCGCCTTGACCTTGCCCACCGCGCGCACCAGCCGCTGGGTGCCACCAATGCCGGGCATGATGCCGATACGGATCTCCGGTTGGCAGAAGCGCGCGCTGCGTCCGGCAACAATCAGGTCAGCGTGCATCGCCAGTTCGCACCCCCCGCCATAGGCATAACCGCAAACCGCGGCGATCACCGGCTTCGGACAGTGCTGGATCGGTCCCCAGACCCGCTCGGTGTGACGCTTGTAGATGTCGATGGGACCGACCCCGGCCATGCTGTTGATGTCTCCTCCTGCGGCGAACACCTTGTCACCGCCCGTCAGCACAATGCATCGCACCTGGGGATCGACCGCCAGTTCACTGAAATAACGCGACAGCAGCGCCTGCAATTCCAGGCTCAAGGCGTTTGTCGCTTGCGGCCGGTTGAGCCGCAACAGCGCCACGCCCGGCAGAGGGCGTTCGAGCAGAACCGGTGCAACGGATGAATCGGACATGGGCATCCTCAAGGACCAGGCAACGTAGGAATGACCGCCAGTGTCCTGTTCGCACGGTTAAATTTTCATCGTCCGTTCAGACGTAGTTCGGCCCCGGATTCGTCCCTAGAGTGACCCTTGTCAGTAAACAAGGAGCACATGATGGAGCTGCATTCGAGTCTTGATTACAGCGGCAAGGTGGTGCTGATCACCGGTGGCACCAAAGGCATCGGCGCCGGTATTGCGCTGGGGTTTCTGGCTGCGAACGCACGGGTGATCGTCTGTGCTCGACGCGAGCCGGAACAGCTGCCGACGCTGGGCGGCAAGAGCGCAACCTTCATTGCCGCCGATGTGCGCGACCACGATTCCCTGCAACGGCTGTTTACCACCGTCGAGCGCGATTTCGGACGCCTCGATGTGGTGATCAACAACGCCGGCGGCAGCCCTGCTGCCGACGCGGCCACGGCCTCGCCCAGGTTTCATGAAAGCATCATCGGCCTGAATCTGATCGCCCCACTGAACGTCGCCCAGCACGCCAACCGGCTGATGCAGGCGCAAGTCCAGGGCGGTTGCATCGTCTTTATCGGCAGTATCAGTGCGTTGCGCCCCTCGCCAGGCACTGCTGCCTATGGCGCGGCCAAGGCCGGGGTCCTGGCGCTGGTGAATTCCCTGGCGGTGGAGTGGGGTCCCAAAGTGCGGGTGGTCACGGTCAGCCCGGGTCTGGTGCTGACTGAACAGGCGCATCTGCACTATGGCACCGAGGCCGGTATCGCTGCTGTCGCCGCCGGCATACCGGCGGCGCGCATGGCGGTTGCCGAAGACATTGCCAACGCCTGCCTGTACATCGCATCGCCTCTGGCCAGTTACGCCAGCGGTTGCAATCTGTTGCTGCATGGCGGAGGTGAGCGTCCCGCCTTTCTCGGGGCCGCCGCGCAGGTTCTGCCCACCTGATCGACCCGTGGCGGTGGCCGGGTCCGGCTGCCGCCTTCAATTTGAAGGAGACGACTTTGGCTGATCCACAATTGCTATCCGATGCGCGCGCCCTGGTAGGGCGCCAATACGGCCGCGTGTATGCCTGGGATGAAGTCAACGCGCCGATGGTCCGCCAATGGTGCGAGATCATGGGCGTGGACAACCCCGTCTACACCGACCCGGCGTTTGCCCTGGGCACCCGGCATGAAGGGCTGATCGCCCCGCCGGCCATGTTGCAGGTGTGGACCATGGAAGGTTTGCACGCCAACAATTATCCGCCTGGCTCGACCGACGAGAACCCCTACGAGGTGCTCAAGATCATGGAGGCCCACGGCTACATGTCGACCGTGGCGGTCAACTCCGAACTGACCTTCAGCCGACCGGTGCGCATGGGCGAGAAGCTGTACTACACCACTCGCCTGGACTCGGTCAGCGATGAAAAAACCACGGCCCTGGGCACCGGTTTTTTCGTCACCCTGGTCATGAGTCATTTCGCTGAAAAAGCGGGCGGCGATGAGCCGGTGGGCGAACTGTTGTTCCGCGTCTTCAAGTTCCGTCCTGCCAATGCCCAGGCGCCCGCCAGACTGGATGCCGCGCCAGCCAGGCCCAAGCGCCCGCTGCCGGGCATTAGCGATGACACGCGGTTTTTCTGGGAAGGCTGCGAGAAGGGCCAGTTGTTGATCCAGCGCTGCACCGCGTGCCAGACGCTGCGTCATCCACCAGCACCGGTGTGCATCGAGTGCCACAGTTTCGACTGGGACACGCTGCAAGCCAGCGGCCGCGCCACTTTGTATTCGTTCGTGGTCATGCACTACCCCGAAGTTCCGCCGTTCGATTACCCCAATCCCATCGGGTTGATCGAGCTGGAGGAGGGCGTGCGCCTGATCGCCGGCCTGGTCGGTATCGAACGCGAAAACCTACAGATCGGCCAGCGGTTGCAGGTCGAATTCCAGACCTTCGACGACCAGCAGACCCTGCCTTTGTTCCGGCCGGTAGACGCCTAGGAGCCAGTCACCATGGATTTCGAATTGAGTGAAGACCAGCGCGCCATCGCGCAGATGGCCGACAGCCTGTTTGTCGACCATTGCCATGACGACTACATGCGCCAGTGGGACGTCAGCGGCGAGCCGATGATGGCGCCGCTGTGGAAGCTGTGTATCGAAACCGGGCTGCAAGCGCTGGCCATTCCCGAAGAGCACGGCGGCAGCGGCCTGGGCATGACCGAACTGATGCTGGTGTTGCAGGCCCAGGGCAAGGCCCTTGCCCAGGTACCGTTGTGGCGCCATCAGCTGGCGGCCGCGACCCTGGCCCGTTTCGCCGCTTCGGGCAGTGCGCAATGGATCGCGAAGGCCGCGTCGGGCGAGGCATTGTTGAGCCTGTCGATTGACGGTTTGAACAGCGCCTTGGGGATCGAGCTGCAAGCCACTGCGTGTGCCGACGGCTGGTCGATCAACGGCCGGGTCGCGGCGCTGTCCCTGGGCGACCAGGCCCACGCTGCGTTGGTCGTGGTTCAGGCCAAGGGCGAACCGCGCTTGTTGTTGCTGGACCTGTCCGCGCCACAGATTCAGAAGCTTTCAGCCGTGTTGACCCACGGCGAAGCCGTGGCAGACCTGCATATCCAGGGCTTGACCGTGGAGGCCGGGGCGCTGCTGCCGGCCGAGGCCGTCGACTGGCTGGAGTTGCGCAGCGTGGCGGCGCTGGCCGCCTTGCAATTGGGCGTGAGCCAAGAGCAGGTCCGCCGCACCGTGGCCTATATCAGCGAGCGCCGACAGTTTGAGCGCGTCATCGGCAGCTTCCAGGCGGTACAGATGAGCATGGCCGACACCCACATTGCCGTCGAAGCATTGCGCACGGTGTTGTGGCAACTGGCCTACCGCATCGATGCCGGCCTGCCAGCACCTTCCGAAGCCTTGGCCACCGCCTGGATGGCCTGTGAAGCGGGGCACCGGATCGGCCACGTCACGCAGCATGTACATGGCGGGATTGGCGTCGACCTGACGTACCCGATCCACCGTTTTCTCTATTGGAGCCGTGGCCTGTGCCTTGCCCTCGGTGGTTCGGCGGCAAGCCTGGAACGCCTGGGCGACTGGCTCAACGATAACGACAAGCTGGGATGGAAATATGACCTCGAAGAACACCAAGCGCTTTGAAGACGTGCGCCCCGGCGAAGCACTGCCGGAACTGGCGGTGCCAATCACGGTGACCCTGATCAACGGCGGCGCGATTGCCACCCGCGATTACTTTCCCGGCCACCATGACGCGGACGCCGCCCGAACCCTGGGGTCGCCCCATGTGTTCATGAACATCCTGACAACCAACGGTTTGGTGCAGCGGTTTATCGAGCAGTGGACGGGCCCGCAGGCAGTCTTCACCTCGCTGAAAATCAAGCTTGGCGCACCGAACTATCCCGGTGATTGCATGACCTTCAGCGGCAGCGTCACGCGCCTCGACGCCGATACCCGCACGGTGGAAATCACCCTCGGCGGCAAAAATTCCATGGGCAACCACGTGACCGGTACGGTCGCAGTGGTCCTGCCCTGACAGCCGGAGAGACACAGATGACTGATTCATCGATTTCCGGGCGCGCCGCGATCGTTGGTCTTGGCGCAACCGAATTTTCCAAGAACTCCGGACGCACCGAATTGCGCCTGGCCATGGAAGCCACCTTGAGCGCGCTCAAGGATGCCGGCATCGACCCGAGCGAGGTCGAGGGGTTCAGTTCCTATTCCGTCGACAAGGTCCCGGAGTATGAAGTTGCCCGTTTGCTCGGTTGCAAGGACGTGAAGTTTTTCTCACAGGTGCCTCATGGCGGCGGTGCGGCTTGCGGACCGGTGATGCACGCGGCCATGGCAGTGGCGACCGGGATGGCGAAAGTTGTAGTGGTCTATCGCGCCATGAACGAGCGTTCCTGGTATCGCTTCGGCACCGGCAGCTACGGTTTCGCCTCTACGCCGACCTTCGATAACGTCAATTACGGCTGGTACATGCCCCACGGTTTCCACACGCCGGCGGCCTGGGTTGGCATGTTCGCCCAGCGCTACATGCACACCTATGGCGCGACCTCCGAGGACTTCGGGCGGATCGCGGTGGCGGCGCGGGATTTTGCCGCGACCAACCCCCAGGCGTTTTTCCATGGCAAGCCGATCACCCTGGAAGAACACCAGGCTTCGCGCTGGATCTGCGAACCCTTGCACTTGCTCGATTGCTGCCAGGAATCCGATGGCGCGGTGGCGATGGTCATCACCTCGGCCGAGCGCGCCCGTGACTTGAGACAGAAGCCGGTGACCATCAAGGCGGGTTCCCAGGGCATCAGTCACGGTCAGCAAAGCATGACCTCGTTCTACCGCGACGACATCACCGGTCTGCCGGAGATGGGCGTGGTCGCTCGCGAACTGTATCGCCAGTCGGGACTCGGTCCGGAGGCGTTCCAGACCGCCGTGATCTACGACCACTTCACCCCGTTCGTGATGCCGCAGCTCGAAGAGTTCGGTTTCGTAAAACGCGGTGAAGCCAAGGAGTTCATTCGCGCCGGGCACCATGCCCGTGGCGGCAAGCTGCCGATCAATACCCACGGCGGGCAACTCGGCGAAGCCTACATTCACGGCATGAACGGCATTGCCGAAGCGGTGCGCCAGGTGCGTGGCACGGCGGTCAACCAGGTGGCGGATGTGCAAAACGTGCTGGTCACCGCCGGTACCGGCGTACCTACCAGTGGCCTGATTCTCGGCTCAGCCTAAGGAGCAGCTATGTTCGTCGACCTCACTCCCGAACAACATGCCCTGCGCCACAAGGTGCGGGACTATTTCCAGGCCCTGATGACCCCGGACATGCGCGATCAGTTGCGCGGCAAGGAAGGCGGCGAGCTGTTTCGCCAGACCATCCGCCAGATGGGGCGCGACGGCTGGCTCGCGGTCGGCTGGCCCAAGGCCCATGGCGGCCAGGGCTACGCGGCCACCGAGCAGTTGATTTTCTTCGAAGAAGCCAACATCGCCGGGGCACCGCTGCCGTTCGTGACCATCAGCACCGTCGGCCCGGCCTTGATGACCCATGGCAGCGAGCTGCAGAAAGAACGCTTCCTGCCGGGCATTGCCGGGGGCGAAATCATGTTCGCCATCGGTTATTCCGAGCCCGACGCCGGCAGCGATCTGGCCGTGCTGAAAACCACCGCGCGCCAGGACGATGAAGGCTTCCTGGTCAACGGCAACAAGCTTTGGACCTCGGGTGCCGAATCAGCCGATTTCGTCTGGCTGGCGGCCCGCACCGATCCGACTCAGTTGCGGCACAAAGGCATTTCGCTGTTGATCGTCGACACCTTGACACCGGGTTTCTCCCACACCCTGATTCCGACCACCAGTATTCCGACCACGGCCACCTACTACGACAACGTGCGGGTGCCCAACGAGATGCTGGTCGGCGAGTTGAACGGTGGCTGGAAGCTGATTACCTCGCAGTTAAACCATGAGCGCCTTGGCTTGGGCACCTGGTCAGACAAGGTCGTGGCGCTGTTTCGCCGGGTCTACCTGTGGGCGCGAGCGCGCGACGAGCAGGGCCGTCGTGCCATGGACAAGGCCTGGGTGCGCAGCTCTCTGGCCGAGTGCTATGCGCGCCTTGAGGCGATGCGCCTGATCAACATGCGCATTGCCGCCGACCTGGAGCACGACCGTATGGACGTGGCCCTGAGCTCGACCACTAAGGTGTTCGGCTCGGAGTCGGCGATCGAGATCCTGCGCAAGCTGGCGTCGATCCTCGGTGCGAATGGCTCGATGCGCAGCGGCTCGGCAGCGACCCTGTTGCAGGGCGAGCTGGAGTACGAATTGCGCAGTTCGGTGACCCTGACGTTCGGCGGTGGCACCAATGAAATCCAGCGCGAACTGATCGCCCAGTTTGGTCTCGCAATGCCACGCACCCAACGCTGACGCTCGTCCATCAACAACAAAAAAAACCGTACTCGCCCCGCCACGGGGCGGGGCGAAGGGGACTCTCATGAGCACTATCGAGCAATTCCGGCACGACACCCGTGCCTGGCTGGAGGCTAACTGTCCGCTGTCGATGCGCACGGGCATGGCTGAAGGCGATGTGGTGTGGGGTAGCCAGAACCCGCAGTTTCCCTGCGAAGACGCGCGCCTGTGGTTCGAACGCATGCGCGACAAGCGCTGGTTCTGTCCCGAGTGGCCGGTGGAATACGGTGGCGCGGGCCTGAGCGACGAAGAGCTGGCGGTGCTGGAAAGTGAAATGCGCCGGATCAAATGCCGGCCACCGCAGATCAACCTGGGCATCTGGATGCTCGGGCCGGTGTTGCTGGCGTTTGGCAGCGAAGAGCAGAAACGCGACTTGCTGCCGCCGATCGCCCGGGGCGAAGTGCGCTGGTGCCAGGGCTTCTCCGAACCGAACGCCGGTTCCGACCTGGCCAGCCTGAAAATGGCCGCCCGCGATGCCGGCGACCATTTCGTGGTGGACGGCAGCAAGATCTGGACGTCCTACGGCGACAAGTCCGACTGGATGTATGCGCTGGTGCGCACGGACTTCAGTGCGCCGAAACACGAGGGCATCAGCCTGATCGTGCTCGACATGCGCAGCCCCGGTGTCAAGCCACAGCCGATTGATTTGATCAGCGGCAAATCGGCGTTCTGCCAAGTGTTCTTCGATGGCGTGAAGGTGCCCAAGAGCCAGTTGATCGGGCCATTGAACGGCGGCTGGAACCTGGCCAAATACCTGTTGCAGCACGAACGCAAGGCGATGTCGAAGTTCGGCGAGTTCAGCTTGCCATCGCATTTCGACCTGCTGGCCCTGATGCGCGAATACGTACCGGCACCGCAAAGCCAAAGCGAATATGCGCTGCAGGCGCGGGCCACGGCCTGCGCGATGAACGAGCAGGCCTATAACCTGACCGTGCAGCGCATGGGCGAAGAGGCGCGGGCCGGCGATGACATCGGCGGCCTGATGTCGATCATGAAGCTGGTGCACACCGAGCAGGAGCGCGACAAGTTCGAGGTCTTGCTCGATGCCATGGCAGGGCATGCCTTCGGTTGGCAATGCCCGGCGTTTAGCGAGCAGCAACTGGCTATCACCCGAGCCTGGCTCAACAGCTACGCGTTGACCATTTCGGGGGGCGCCTCGGAAATCCAGCTCAACGTCATCGCCAAGCGCGTGCTTGGCTTGCCTGAAGCCAAGAAGCCTGCCGTGAAAGGAGCTCAGTCATGAGCCTGCGTTATAGCGATGAACAGCGTTTGCTGGCCGACAGCGCGCGGGACTTTCTTGCCGCCCGCAGCCCGGTCAGTGTCCAGCGTCGACTGCGCGATGAGGCCGTGCAAGCGGGTTTCGACGCGCAGCTATGGCGCGATGCCGTCGAGCTGGGCTGGAGTGCGATTCCATTTCCGGAAGACTTCGGCGGTCTGGATTTCGGCTGTAAGGGCCTGGGGCCGATTTTCGAATCCATGGGCCGCAACCTGTCCGCCACGCCTTTGCTTTCCAGCGTGGTGCTTGGCGGCTCATTGCTGCACCTGGCGGGCAATTCAACGCAGCAGGCGCAATGGTTGCAAGCGGTGATCGGTGGCGATCGGCGCCTGGCCCTTGCCGTGGACGAACGCTCGCGCCATGAGCCGAGTCACATTGTTCTTGAGGCGAAGGCCGAAGGGCAGGGCTATCGCTTGCACGGCGACAAGTACTGGGTGGTCGACGGCCTGGGCGTCGATGCCTATGTGGTGGCGGCGCGTACGTCCGGACAACCGGGCGACACCCGTGGCATCAGCCTGTTCCTGGTGCCCGCCAATACGCCGGGCCTGACGGTGAGTGCCTTGTCGCTGATCGATTCACGCAATTGCGCACGCCTGCAACTGGAGGGTGTGCAACTGGGGAGCGATGCGCTGCTGGGTACGCTGGACGAAGGCTGGACTGCGCTGGAAACCGCGCTGGACCGGGGCCGCGCCTGCCTGGCCGCAGAACTCCTGGGGATGGCCGAGCAATTGTTCGAAACCACCCTGGAGTACCTCAAGACCCGCGTGCAGTTCGACACGGCGATCGGCACTTTCCAGGTCCTGCAGCATCGCGCCGCGAAAATGTATGTCGACCTGGCGCTTAGCCGCAGCGCCCTGATGGCTGCGCTCGCGACCCTGGATGACGCCAGCCTCGATGTCGGCGCGCGCGCACGACTGGTCAGCCTGGCGAAATGGAAAGCGGGCGATACGGCAGTCAAGGTCGCCAACGAAGCGGTGCAAATGCACGGTGGCATTGGCGTCACCGACGAACTGGATGTCGGCCTGTACCTCAAGCGCGTCCGCGTTGCACAGAGCTGCCTGGGCGATCGGGATTTTCATTGCGAACGCTACGCCGCCCTTGCGTAGGCGCCAGGCTTGCCGGCGAACGGGATGACGCGGTGTACCCGATACACCGCTTTCGCGGGCAAGCCTCCCCCCTGCAAAGGCGTCGTACCCAATTTGGAGATTCACCGCACACCCACGGGTCTTCCGCCCGTTCTGGAGAAAATAAAAATGAGCATTGAACGCTGGCAAACCGCGTGGCGCCAATTGATCGCCCCCGGTTCGCCCTTTGAAGTGGTGACGCCGGAAGATGGCGCACCACGCTATTTTCGTCACGCTGCGTGCGACCTGTTGCAAGTGATCGACGCGGGTCGGGTCCACGGCGACCGTGAGTTTCTTGTCTGGCAGTCGCAACGCCTGACCTTCAATCAGTATTACGATCAGGTTGATCGCCTGGCCGGGCAAATCGTCGCTCGATTCGGCCTGCAACCGGGCGAGCGGGTGGCGATTGCCATGCGTAACCAGCCGGCCTGGCTGGTGGCCTTCGCCGCGATCCTGCGCTGTGGCGGTGTATGTGTGCCGCTCAACAGTTGGGGGCTGCGCGATGAGCTGCAATACGCGTTGCAGGACAGCGGCGCGCGCGTGCTGATAGGCGACGAAGCGCGCCTGGACACCTTGCGCGAAGACCTGGCGCATGAGCAGCGGGCGACCATTGTCGTCGGTGCGCAGGGCGTTTTGCCTGAATACTGCCTGCGTTATGAAGACCTGATCAGCGAACCGGCTGTCGCGTTGCCAGCCCGGGAAGTCGACCCTGATGCGCCAGCGCTGATCCTCTACACCTCGGGCACTACCAGTCGTGCCAAGGGCGCGGTGTCCAGTCACCGGGCGATCTGCCAGGCGCTGGCCGCGCTGGAATTCCAGGGTGCGTTCTGCGCCATGAGTTCGCCCGAGCGAGTCGGCGTGGTGATCAACAGCGGTTTTGCCCCCACGACCCTGGCGGCGGTCCCGCTTTTCCATGTCAGTGGCTTGCATGCGCAGTTCTTGTCGGCACTGCGCGCGGGTCGACGCTTGATGCTGATGTACAAGTGGGATGTCGAACGCGCCATCGACCTGATTCGCGACGAGCGCTGCACCCAGTTCAATGGCGCACCGATGATGATGCAGCAATTGCTCGCCTCGCCGCGTTTCGGCAGCGAGCAAACCGCCAGCCTGTTTGGCCTGGGCCTGGGCGGCGGTGCGTCATCGGCCAGCGTGCTCGACGACATGCTCAGGATCAAGCCCGATGTCATTGGCGGTGCCGGCTATGGCCTGACCGAAAGCAACGGGATCGGCGCGGCGATTGGTGGCGATCCGTTTGTCTACAAGCCGGCATCGGCGGGATGGGCGCTACCGATCGTTGATATCCGCATCGGTGACAGCCCCGACCAGGCGCAGTCGGTGGACACCCGCGGCGTGATCTGGCTGCGTTCGCCAACACTGATGAGCGCCTACTGGAACCTGCCCGAGGTCACCGCGCAAAGCCTGCGCAACGGTTGGCTCGACACCGGCGATATCGGCTATCTCGACGATGAGGGATTTCTCCACATCACCGGCAGGGTCAAGGAACTGATCAACCGCGGAGGCGAGAAGATTTCCGCCGCCGAGATCGAAACCTGCGTCCTTGATATGCCTGGCGTGCTGGAAGCGGCGGCGTTCGCCATTGCCGACCCGCTGCTGGGCGAAACGGTCGGGCTGGCTGTGCATGGCCAGGCATCGACGTTGCCTGGGGAGGCGCAAGTCTGCGCCTTCATCGCCAAGCGTCTGGCCGCCTACAAAGTGCCGGCGCAGGTGTACCGGGTACTCCAACCCTTGCCCCGCAATGCCACTGGCAAGGTGCTCAAGGCGCAACTGCAAGAAAGTTTGGGTGCCTGACGCCTTCTTAGTCTTTCCGGACGATGTTGGGGCCGGCAGAACACGAACAATGGGTCATCCACAGAGCCTTATCAGCGTAGGAGGCAACACATGAAAATAACAAGAACAGGTCTCATGCTCGCGGTCGCATTCACAGCCAATAGCGGGTTGACGGGTTATGCGTACGCCGAGGTATCACCTGAGGAAGCCGCCAGGCTGGGCAAGGATCTGACGTGCGTCGGCGCCGTGCAAGCGGGTAACGCCGAAGGCACCATTCCGCCTTATACCGGCAAGTATCTGGGTGAAGTGCCGGGCTGGAATCACGTGAAGTACTCCGGTGACCAACCCGTTGATCCTTACGCAGCCGAGAAGCCGATCCTGGTGATCACTGCGCAGAACATGAGTCAGTACGAGTCGCACCTGACCGAAGGGCAGAAGGCGCTGCTCAAGAAGTATCCGACCACCTACAAAATGAACATTTACCCGGGCCACCGGGATTTCCGCTACCCCGATTACGTCTGTCGCCGCGTGATGGACAACGCGCTACACGCCAAACTGGTCAATGATGGCGCCGGTTTCACCGGGATTGGCCAGGTACCGTTCCCGATCCCGAAGAACGGCACCGAAGTGTTGTGGAACCACCAACTACCGGCACGTGCCTACACCGAGGAAAAAACCACGGATCTGGCCTCGGTCCTGCCCAACGGCAGCATCGGCTGGGGACGTGCGTACGCGCGTAACCTGTCGTTGGCGAACTCGCCGACCGCCGACTCGCGGACCGAAGAAAAGCTATCGGCCATGAGTAACAACATGACCCTCAAACCGGCCCGAGACAACGGCACCCTCAGCATTGCCCATGAACCCTACAACTACGGCACCGATGCGCGTCAGGCCTGGTCCTACAGCCCATCAACCCGGCGCGTACGGCAATTGCCGGGCTACGGTTACGATCAGCCAATGATCGGCACCAACGGCACCATGACCGTCGACGAAGACCGTTTGTTCAACGGTTCACCGGAGCGCTATACCTGGAAACTGATCGGCAAGCGCGAGATCTACAGCCCGGCCAACGCGTTCAAGGCGAACACTGGAACCGTCAAGTACGCCGACATCCTGACACCCAACCACCCCAATCCTGATTTCATGCGCTATGAATTGCGCCGTGTGTGGGTGCTGGAAGCGGACTTGAAGGAAGGCTTTCGCCATGTCTATGGCAAGCGCGTGCTGTTCATCGACGAAGACACCTGGAACGCGGTGATGGCCGACAACTACGACGCCCGCGGGCAGCTGTGGAAACACGCCATGATCAACTACTTCTACCACCCGGACATGAGCGGCTGGCAGGCTGGTTCGCAGTTCTTCATGGATCTTAACTCCGGCCAGTACACCGGTTATGGCATGACCAACGAGTCGAAGAAGGGGCCAATCCTCAACGAAGGCAAATTCACCCCTGACCAGTACACCGCAGACGCGGCGCGGGCTATCGGGCGGTAATCATTTCGGTAGTGTCCGTTGACCAAGCCCTGCCGGTTTCCGGCGGGGCTTTTTTACGACTGTCTCATCGGTGGTGAGTGCACCGCATCGCAGCCTGGCAGATGACTTTCTTGACCGCGCCTTGCGCCGTGAGGAAAACCTGCAGGCGCTGGCCCGTTACCTACACCACCAGATGCGCCTTCAAGTCCCCCAGCATGTCCAGTTTCGAATAATCACGAAAGCTGAACCGCCATGCCCCATCGACACGTTCGAATTCATCCAGATAACGCCCGGCGGCGATGGGCTGCAAAGGCAGGTCTTCAGTTGCCTGCAGCACCGTGTAACAGGCGCGTATCGTCGCCGTTCCCGACGCCTCGTCAATGTCGATGATGGGGTTGCTGATGACGTGTCGGGTGCGCGGCGTGCCGCAGGGGTAGAGCTTGATTCGCTGCTGCCAGAGGCGCAGCAGGGCCGTGTGATCAATGAAATGCTGACTGTGGACCTTGATGCGGGCATGACGGAACAGCTCGGCGGCCTCGACCAGTTGTCCGCTGTCCATACACTCGGCGTAGCGGTAGAGCAGGTTGCAGATCTGTATCGCGCTGGTGCTCATGGCAATCCTCAAAAAAAAGCCGCTGGAACCCGACAGGGATTCAGCGGCGAGATGTCGCGGGGAGGGGGCTCAGGCCGTGACGGTTCGGACCGGTGCTGGCAGCACGGCGGGGTTCTTGATCTGCTGGCGATAACGCGGCAGTGCCAGCGCCAGAAACACGCTGGCCAATGCCAGCATCGACACCGACGAGGCGAGGGCATAGCGCAGGGATTCAGCGCCCATTCCTTTCACGTAAAAATCGCTCAGCATGCCCACCAGCAATGGCCCGATACCGACACCCAGCAAGGTCATGGACATCAGGAAAATCGACGTGGCCTGGGCCAGGCGCGTGGCGGGGAACAGGTGAGTGATAGCGCTCAGGCAGGGAGTTGCCCACCAGACGCCAAAGAAGCCGAAGACGCTGTAGAACAGGAAGGCTTGCGGTATCGCGATACCGCCGATGATGAACGCCGTGCCTTGCGGCCAGAGGAAATAGGCCAGGGCGAAGGGAATGCTGATCAGCGTGCCCAGCAAGGGCACGCCGATTTGCCAGCCGGCATCGCGTCGGGCCATGCGGTCGGTGAGTATGCCGCACGTCAGGGTGCCGACGGTCGCCCCCGTACCGCCGACAACCCCCACCAGAAATCCGGCCTGTTGCAGATTGAGGCCATGGGAGCGGATCAGGAAGCTCGGGCTCCAGGTGCCGATGGCGTAACCGGCAATAGCTGCCGCGCCGCCGGCAAGCACCAGACACAGGAAGGATGGCATGCGAAACAGTTCAGCCAGGGTCTTGACCCAGTTGTCCTGTTGCGCCGGGACAACGCCCAATGGCGTCACGCGCTGGGGTGAACGCACGGTCAGCAATAGCAGCAAACCGAGGAAAATCCCGGGTGCACCGATCAGCAAGAACGCGTAGCGCCACCCGTGGTGCTGGGCGATCCAGCCCCCCAGCCCGAGTCCCACGATTGCCCCCAGGCTGGAACCGAGCATTAGCACCGACAGCGCGGTGGAGCGGCGATTCGGCGGGTACAAATCCGAAACCATGGCCACCGACGGTGCCGTGCCGCCGGCTTCACCGACGGCCACGCCGATCCGCGTCAGCACCAGGCTCAGGAAATTGCCGGCCATGCCGCAGAGCATGGTCATCAGGCTCCAGGCGATGCAGCTGAAGGCAATCACTGGCTTGCGCCCGATGCGATCCGAAAGGCGTCCCAGCGGGAATCCGAACACGGTGTAGAACACCGCGAAGGTCACGCCGGAAAGCAGGCCGATGCCCGTGTCGGAGATACCGAATTCGAGCTTCACCGGCTCGATCAGGATCGCCATCAACTGTCGATCGATGTAATTGAACACATAGATGCTGGCGAGCACGAAGAGCGCGTAATGCGTTCGCCATGTCACGGGTGGGGATTGATTCACTGCGGGTGCTCCCGGTCTTGTTCTGGTTGTCGCGATGCTCGGTCGGTCGCGGCTTTTTTTCATCGTCCGTTCAGACCATCTTTTCGTCCCCGGCCAGGTCGCCGGAAACGGTTATCGGGTTGCGCATGAACGATGCGGCACCGGCATCGCCTTGTCGATAGCGAACCTAGTCTTGTCGGACGATGTTTCGCCCGCGTTCAACGTCAATCATTCAGCGCATATTCGCTGGTTTGTCAGCGCTTGCCACCGCCGTGGCAAGCCCCTCGACAGCCAGAAAACAATAAGAAGCTGAGGTATTGAAATGAGCGTCTTGTTCGAGCCGGTAGTCCTGGGCGAGCTGCAACTGGCCAACCGCATTGTCATGGCCCCGATGACGCGTAGTCGCGCTCTTGCCGATGCGGTGCCCGGCAGCGCCATGGTCGATTATTACCGTCAGCGTGCCGGTGCCGGGTTGATCGTGGCCGAAGGCACTGCGCCTTCCGCCAGCGGCCTGGGCTACTGCCGCACCCCGGCCATCTACAGCAGCGAGCAGATCGCCGGATGGCGGCAGGTCACCGAGGCGGTGCATGCCGAGGGCGGGCGCATCGTCCTGCAACTGATGCACGTCGGTCGCGCCGCCAGCCACTACAACAAGCCAGCCGGGGCGGCCACGGTTGCACCTTCGGCGCTGCGCGCGCGCACCCAGGTGTTCAGTGATGTAGCGGGCCTGGTGGACACCGACACGCCAAAGGCACTGACCTTGCGGGGCATCCAAGAGGTCATCGATGACTATCGCCAGGCGGCGTTGAATGCGCGCCTGGCCGGCTTCGACGGTGTCGAGCTGCACTGCACCAGCGGTTACCTGCCCATGCAGTTCATGGCATCGGGCAGCAACCAGCGCGACGATGCCTATGGCGGTGATGTGGCAGGGCGGGTGCGTTTTGCCAGGGAAGTGATCGAGGCCATGGCCAGCGCGATCGGCGCCGGACGCGTCGGTTTTCGCCTGTGCCCCGGCAACCCCTACAACGACATCGACGACCGCGATCCGGCGGCCACGGCTGCAGCCCTGTGCGAAGCCCTGGCGGCACTGGACCTGGCTTACCTGCACATCATGCGCTCCCCCCTGGCCGACCTCGACGCCTTTGCCCTGGCGCGTCGGCACAGTCCTCACGCACTGATTCTCAACGATGGTTTCGACGGTCCTTCGGCCAGTGCCGCTCTCGCGTCGGGCGAGGGGGCTGCTGTGTCGTTCGGTCGTCATTTTATTGCCAACCCCGACCTGGTGGAGCGCCTCAAGCGTGGCCTGCCGCTGAGCGGTTTCGACCGCAAGACCCTCTATACGCCAGGCTCGGCTGGCTACTCGGATTACCCCGCCTATCAAGCGATCGCCCAGGAGATGGCGCAATGAACCTGAACGACTTGACCGGCGCCCTGCGGACCAAAGTGGTGCCACGGGAGCAGACCCAGGCGCTGCTGGATCAACGCTCGGCGGCCGCCGGCCAGATCAAGCCCGGTGACCTCTACACCTTGGCAGATCGCCTGGAACATCAGGCGCGCGAACTGGGCGAACGCCCGTTCCTGATCTACGGCGAACAGGTTCTGAGCTACCTCGAAGTCGATGCGCGGGCCAATCAGATGGCTCACACCTTTTATGCCAACGGCCTGCGGGCCGGCGATGTCTGCGCCCTGGCCATGGAAAACCGCCCGGCGTTCTTCTGTACCTGGTTCGGCCTGGTCAAGCTGGGCGTGGTAGTGGCCTTCATCAATACCCAGGTCAGTGGCCGTCCGCTGCTCCATGCGTTGCAGACCACTGACGCCAAGGCGTTGGTGGTCGGCGAAGAGTGCCTGGCCAACGTGCAGGCCACCGAAGGTTTCCCCGAGCTACCGTGCTGGCTGATCCGCGACCCGGAAAATCCCTGGACAGAAGCGCTGCCCAAAGGCATCGACGGACATTTCGATGCGCGCCTGGAAAAAGCGCCGCGTACACCGTTCCCCCGTGATATCCGCGCCCACATCGATGCGCAGACGCCAACCCTGCTGATCTTCACCTCGGGTACCACCGGTTTGCCCAAGGCGGCGCGCTACAGCCATATGCGCTGGATGTCCTCCGGCGATGTGATGGAAGTCACCTTGCAAGCCACTTGCGACGACGTTTTTTATTGCTGCTTGCCGCTGTACCACGGAGCCGCCGCCACCTCAGTGACCTCCACCGCGTTGCGGGCCGGGGCCGCCATCGTGGTGCGCCGCAAGTTCAGCGTGCGCGAATTCTGGAACGATGTGGCACTTCACCGGATCAGCATCTTCCAGTACATCGGCGAAATCTGCCGCTATCTGCTCAATCAACCGCAACAAGCCCACGACCGTCAGCACACCCTGCGCTGCATGCTCGGCGCGGGCCTGTCGCCGGACACCTGGCAGCGCTGGCTGGAACGCTTCGGGCCGATCCAGGTGTTTGAGGGCTGGGGGGCCACGGAGGCCAACGCTGCGATCATCAACGTCGACAATTACTTTGGCTCCTGCGGTCGCGTGCCGGACTGGAACAAGACCAACCTGCGGCTGGTCCGTTACGACGTCGAGAACGACTGCCACCCACGGGACGAAAACGGTTTCTATCAAGTCTGCAAAGTGGGTGAGATCGGCGAGGCGATGGGTTTTATCGTCGATCACCCGCAGATTGGCGGCGGGCGTTTCGAGGGCTATACCTCGGCCGAAGCCACCGAGAGCAAGATCCGCCGCAACGTGCTGCGCGAGGGCGACGCCTATTGGAGCTCCGGTGACTTGCTGCGCGAAGACGCCGACGGTTACTGCTATTTCGTCGACCGCATCGGTGACACCTACCGCTGGAAAAGCGAAAACGTTTCGACCCAGGAAGTCGCCGATGCACTGAGCGATCTGCCAGGGCTTGAACTGATCAACATCTACGGCGTCCAGGTCCCGGGGCATGAAGGACGCGCCGGTATGGCGGCGGTGCTGATGCAACCGGGCCATTCCTTCGATCCCGACGCGCTGTTTGCCCTGACCGAGGCGCGTCTGCCGCGTTATGCGGCCCCGGTATTCGTGCGGGTCGCCCGGGCGGCCGACCTGACCGCCAGCTTCAAGTTGCGCAAGGTCGATCTGCAGCGCCAGGGCTACTGTCCGACACGTTGCAGCGACCCACTGTTCATCCGCGACGAGCAAACCCGGTCCTATGTGCCGTATTCGCCGCAGGCGCTGACGCGAGCCGGCCTTGCACCGTTCGCGGTGGCCAGCCATGACTGAACTCGACGAGAACGGTCACGAACTGCGCAGCGGCCTTCGCTATCCGTGGCCACAGGCGCCCGACGCCGGCCAAGTGCTCGAAGTGGCGCCGGGGGTTTTCTGGCTGCGCATGCCGCTGCCGTTTCGCCTGGACCACATCAATCTCTACCTGCTGCGCCACACCGACGGCTGGATCGCGGTGGACACCGGCATGAACACCGAACAGAGCCGTGAGGTCTGGGACCGTGTGCTAACTGAGGTCTGTGCAGGCCAGCCTTTGCTGGCGGTGGTTTGCACCCACTTTCACTCCGACCACGCCGGTGTGGCGGCCTGGCTGTCGGAGCGCTTTCAGTGCCCGGTGTACATGACCGCCAGCGAGTTCCAGTCGTTGCATGTGCGGTTTCCCGCCGGACAACCAGTGGGCTGGGACTTTCTCGATTTTTATCGCAAGGCCGGCGTCACTGACGAGCAGAGCAGGGAAATGTTCGGGGTGATGAGCAATGCGCATTTCTTGCCCGCGCCCCTGAACCATTTCCGCCGTCTGCGCGAAGGCAGCGTCCTGGAAATCGGCGGTCGTACCTGGCAAGTGGTCGTCGGTCGTGGCCACTCGCCGGAGCACGCCTGTCTGTACGCCGCCGATGACGGCTTGCTGATCTCCGGCGATCAGGTACTGCCGCGCATCACCTCCACCGTTGGCGTGCATGCCACCGAACCCTTGGCCAACCCGCTGCGCGAATGGCTCGAGTCCATCGAGCAGTTGCGCGCCTTGCCCGACAGCGTGCTGGTACTGCCGGCCCACGAGCGGCCTTTCTTCAATTTGCATCGGCGCCTGGATCAACTGGAGGCGCATCACCGGGCGCATCTGGCGCTGCTGCTGGCCAACTGTGACGAGCCGCGCACGGCAGTCGAACTGATGGCCGTTTTATTCCCCAGGTTGTCCGGTCGTTTCGACGAACTGATGGCACTTGGTGAAACGTTGGCGCATGCCAACTACCTGCTGGCCGAAGGGTCGCTGGTGCGGGAAGAGGACCGGGGGCGATATCGCTACCGGCGCGCTGTAAGGGGAGCGTGCGCAACGACACCACTCAAGGTGTTCTGAGCGGGCGGCACGGCGGCAGTGTTGAACATTCCAGGCAGCTTTCGGCTGCCCTAGAGGAGAGAAAGTGTGATCAACAAAAACAACAATAACTCTACGGTCATGGTTTCGGGCGCATTCCAGCTCGGCAGCCTGGCGGCGGCGATTACGCTGGCGACCACGCCGGTATGGGCCGGAGAGACAATCGAGTTCGACAACGGGTTGACCATGGACTGGTCGGTGACTACCAGCTACGGCATCGGTGTACGCACTGGCGAGCAAAGCAATCGCTTGCTAAGCAACGTCAACGCTGACGACGCCAATCGCAACTTCGATCGTGGCAGCCTGACGACCAATCGTGTGGGCGCGCTCGGCGAAATGATTCTGCGCAAGGATAACTATGGCGCAGTGGTGCGCGGCAGTACCTTCTACGATGACGTCTACCACCGGGAAAACGATAACGATTCCCCCGGCACGGTCAACAAGACCGGGCGCAACGACGATTTCACCAGCGACACCCGCTATTACAGCGGAGGCCGGACCCGTTTGCTGGATGCCTATGTGTTCAGTGGCTGGCGCTTCGATAACAACACCATGCTCGACGTCAAGGCCGGGCGGCATATCGAGTCCTGGGGCGAAAGCCTGTATTACCCGGGCGTGAATGGCGTGCAGAACCCGTCCGACGCCGTCAAGGCTTCGCAGCCGGGGGTGGAAGTCAAGGAAATCTTGTTGCCGGTTGGCCAGTTCTCCGGCTCGTTCCGCCTCAATCCCAGCATCACCTTCGGTGCTTATGTGCAATATGAATGGAAAGGCACCGAGTTGCCGCCGGTGGGCAGCTATCTTTCGAGCAGCGACGTGGTCGGGCCGGGCCGCGAGTTCATTTATGCAAACGGCCAGAAGATCCCTTATCGCGGCACCGACGAACCGCGCGATGGCGGCCAGTGGGGTGTGCAAGTACGTTACCGTCCGGTGCCGGCCCTGGAACTGTCGCTGTTCCACGTCAACTATCACGACAAGAACCCGGCCACAGCCCAGGTCGGCTACGACCCGTTACCGGTCGGCGGCGGCAGGTACGCCCTGACGTCCAATGGTTACCGGATCAAGTACTTCGAGGACATCAAGCTGACCGGCATCAGCGCCTCGACCAAGCTTGGCGATACCCAGGTCGGTGCCGAATGGTCGTATCGTGACGGCGCGCCGGTGATGGTCAATACCGGACTTGGCGCGGTTCCGGCTCGGGGCAAGGGTCAGCAAATGCAATTGTCGGCGATGCGCATCCTGGGCGACCGCCCTTGGGCCAGCCAGACCACCCTGACTGGCGAAATCATTCGCGTGCAGGTCGACAGCGTTGAATCCGTTTCGGCGGCCCCCAACCTGCAAGGCCTGAACCTGCTGCCTTCCGTGGCCAATCTAGTGGCGCCTTCCGATGACTATACCTACAACACCAGCGCAGGCATGCGCACCAAGTCCTCCAGTGCCTACACCGTGGGCGCATCGTTCAGTTATCCGGGAGTTTTCCAAGGCTGGGATCTGGAAGTCCCCTTCAGCTTCTCCAACGTCTTCAGCGGATCGACGCCCATGGCCGGCAGTATCTCCGGTATCGAGGGAGACCGACGCCTGAGCGCCGGGACGACCTTCAAGTACTTGGGCAACCTGGAACTCGGTTTGAAGTACATCGCCTACCTGGGTGAAGCCGACCCGATCAAGCGTCCCTATGCTGACCGCGACTACGCCACGTTCTCGATGAAGTACACCTTCTGATCGACCGCTCAAGGGCCGGGGCGCTCACGCGTGCCCGGTCCTCTATACCAACTGGAAATCGCCGTGGCGAGTACGCTTCGGCAGGGAGGCACTATGGGGCTTAAAGGGCACGCGGCCATTGTTGGCACCGCGCAATACAAACCGGAAAAGTACGCGACCGCGCCCAAGATGTTTCACCTTGAGCAGGTCGCCGACCTGGCGGCCCAGGCCCTGCGGGATGCCGGACTCAAGGCATCGGACCTCGACGGGCTGGTGATCAACGGCCCGCATTTTCATGAAGCCTCGGTGTTCGTGCCAGCCATGGCTGCTGAATACCTGGGCTTGCGCCTGAACTTCGCGGAAGTGGTGGATCTGGGGGGCTGCACCTCGGTGGGCATGGTCTGGCGCGCCGCCGCCGCGATCGAGCTGGGCCTGTGCCAGGCCGTGCTGTGCGTCATCCCTGCACGCATGGCGCCGTTCGGCCCCGACGAGGACCCGGGCTGGATGGCCCGGTCGATGCGCTACGGCGGGCACAGCACGGCGTTTGGCGCACCTGAAGCCGAGTTCGACCTGCCATACGGGCACATGGGCCAGAACACCGGTTACGCGATGATCGCTCAGCGTTACGCCGCACAATACGATTACGACCAGCGAGCGATGGCCAAAATCGCGGTCGACCAGCGCACCAATGCCCTGGCCAACCCGCAGGCCATGTTCTATGGCCAGCCATTGACCATCGAACAGGTGCTGGCGAGCAAAATGGTCGCCGACCCGCTGCACGTGCTCGAAATCGTCATGCCGGTGGCCGGTGGCGCCGCATTGATTATCACCAGCAAGGAAGTGGCAGCACGGTGCCGCAAACGTCCGGCGTTTATCACCGGGTTTGGCGAACACCTGGCGTTCAAGTCGCCGTCCTATGCTCAGGACATGATCAATACGCCGATTGGCCCTGCATCCCAAAGGGCCTTTGCCATGGCCGGGATCAAACCCGCGGATGTCGACGCCGCGCAGATCTACGACTGCTACACCATCACCACCTTGCTGACCCTGGAAGATGCCGGTTTCTGTGCCAAGGGCGAGGGCATGGCATTCGTGCGTGAGCACGACCTGACCTGGCGCGGCGATTTCCCGATGAACACCCACGGCGGGCAACTCAGTTTCGGCCAGTCGGCTTCGGCTGGCGGCATGAGTCAGGTGATCGAAGCGGTCACGCAGATCGCGGGCACAGCCGGCGAACGCCAACTGGGGCGCTGTGACAACGTCTACGTCTCCGGTACCGGTGGCGTGATGAGCGAGCAGGGCGCATTGATTCTTCAGGGAGCATAAGCACATGTCCAACAACAAACCGATGCCGGTCGCGACGCAGATCTCCGCACCGTTCTGGGAGGGCCTGAAGGCTCGTCGCCTGTTGATCCAGCAATGCAACGCCTGCGAGCACTGGAACTTCTACCCGCGCCGGCATTGCACGGCCTGCCTGGAACATGACCTGGCCTGGCGCGAAGTCGATGGCACCGCGACGCTGTACAGCTATACCGTGACGCGCATCGCCACGCTGCCCGACTTCATGGACGAGATGCCGCAGAAACTGGCGGTGGTTGAACTGGCCCAGGGTGTGCGCATCAACACCAACCTGGTCGGCCTGGCGGAGGACGAAATCCGCATCGGCATGCCGTTGCAGCCGGTGTTCGCCGAAGTCGACGCCAAGGGCAACCGCCTGCTGCGCTTTACCGGCGTAGACAAGGATGCGGCGAGCCTTGAACCGCTGCCTGCGCAGGAAAGTGAACCGGCACCCGTGGCGTCAGGACAACCGGCTGCCCGACAAATCGACCTCAACGACGGGCCGGCCTTGCAGAGCCTTGTCAGCGAGCAGTTCAGCGACTGGAGCAACGTCGTGGTGGTCGACCAGGCGTTGATCGATGCGTTTGCCCAGTTGTCGGGAGACGACTACTGGATTCACACCGATCCCGAGCGGGCGCGCCTGCACAGCCCGTTTGGCGGCACCATCGCCCACGGCGCGCTGGTGCAAGTGTTGCAGTCGCGGATGAAAATGAAGCTGGATTTCGAAATCACCGGTTTCAGCACCCAGATCAACTACGGTTCCGACCGCTTGCGCTTCCCCGCGCCAGTGCCGGCCGGCTCGCGCATCCATGCGCGGGCACGGGTGAAAAAAGTTGAGATCTCCGCGCGCGGCACCCAGTTGACCCTGGAACTGAACACCCACGTGGTTGGCCAGGATCGGCCGTCGGTGATCAACGACCTGGTGATTCTCTACCTCGCCTGATCGTTGGTTTTGCAGGCGCGAGCCTGCTCGCGATGGTCGTCAACGATAACGCGGGCTGTCTGAATGCCCGTGTTGTCCTGGCGTTATTCGCGAGCAGGCTCGCGCCTGCAAGGGCGCGCGCGCACATCCGCGAACGCAGATCGGCTGTCAGGTCCCTTCGTCGGCACACCGTTCGGCGCAAGCCCGCTCCCTCCCTGGTCCGCTACGGCATTTGCGCCATTGCATAAGCCATTTGGACGATGTTTCAAACGAACCTACCCCCGACTATCCCCTCAGAGGCGAGACCCACGTGGCTTGCCTCGCATGCCCTGGCGCCTGACAAGAACAAGAGGATTGGCCCTATGACTTGCCCTATGCAAACGTGCCCCGAACAGGAGCGTTGCCCATGCGCTCAGTGATCGGTTACCTGGTCTGCCTGGTGGTCGCCCTGACCATTGGCTACACCTTTTCCCCCAAATCTGCGCCTCAGGCAGAGTTGTTGGCCACGCGCGCGGACCGTGTGCAGATCAACGGTCTGCTCAATCTTGGCTCGCGCGTGGTCGCCGTAGGTGAGCGAGGCAGCATCCTGCTCAGTGATGACCAGGGCGTCAGTTGGCAGCCTGCCAGCGTCGCGACCCAGCGCAACGCCACGTTGACTGCCGTGGTGGCACTGGACGACAAACGTTTGCTGGCCGTCGGGCATGACGGCTGGATCCTGCGTTCCATGGACGCCGGAAGCCACTGGCAGGAAGCACGCTACGACGCCGATCTGGGCGAACCGCTGCTGGGCCTCTGGACCGCTGGCGGCGACAAGGTCATGGCCTTCGGCAGTTTCGGCAAGTTCTATCAATCGACCGATGCCGGGCAGACCTGGGCGCCCCACGCCCTGGATATCGACAACGCGCACCTCAACAGCATGGCCGGCGGCAGCGATGGTCGCCGCATGCTGGTGGGCGAGCAGGGCCTGGTACTGCGCACGACCGATGCCGGCCAGCACTGGCAAACCGTGCCGGCGTTCTACAGCGGATCGCTGTTCGGCATCGTGCGCTTGAGCGCGGACACCTGGGTGACCTATGGCATGCGCGGGCATGTCTTCGTCAGCCATGACTTTGGCGACAACTGGACCCGGATCAACCTCGGCAACCAACTGCCGCTGTACGGCCATGTGGTGCTGCCCGACCACTCAGGGTTAGTCATCGTCGGTGCCGGCAGCTCGGTAGTACACCTGAATGCACAGGGCGCGTTGCTCGGTGTCAGCCGTCTGGCAGGGTTGGGCACGCTGACCTCGGCGACGATGGTCGGCTCACGCCTGCTGGTCGGCGGCGAGCGCGGTGTACTGCAAGGTTCAGGTGGCAGCGTCGCTGCTTTAGAGGCCACACAGGCCACCCAGTAAATGAGAGGCGGGCAATGAATCAAGGTAAACACTGGGTGACGCGATGCGTCGAAACGGCCGCCGACCACTTGATGGCCTGGCGCAAGGGACTGCTGGTGTTGTTTGTACTGGTCACCCTGGGCCTGGGCTACAGCGCCACCCACACACAGCTGGATCCGGGGTTCAACAAACAGATCCCGGTCACCCATGCATACATGGTCAATTTTCTAAAGTTCAGCCGCTACTTCACCGGCGCCAACCGCCTGCTGGTCAGCGTGCACTGGAAGGGCGAGGGCGATATCTACAACACCGAGTACCTGGAGACCCTGCGCAAAGTCACTGACGATGTGTTTTTCATCTCCGGGGTCAGCCGTCCCAGCGTGACGTCGCTGTTTACCGCCAACGTGCGCTACATCGAAATTACCGAAGAAGGGTTCTTCGGCGATGTGGTGGTGCCGCCGCGCTTCAGCGGCACTGCCGAAGACCTGGCGCAAGTGCGCAGCAACACCGCGGCCTCCGGCCAGGTGGGCCGCCTGGTGGCCAATGACCTGAAGTCGGCGATGGTCCGCGCCGACCTGCAGGACACCGATCCCATGACCGGCAAGCCGGTGTCCTATGTCGAGATCGCCAAGCGCCTGGAAGAGATCCGCGCCAAGTACAACAGCCCGGATATCGAGATCAATATCGTCGGCTTCGCCAAACTGGTGGGCGATGTGGTCGAAGGCTTGAATACGGTGATCGGCTTTTTTGTCGTGGCGTTCGTGATCACGGGTTTGCTGTTGTGGCTGTATTCGCGCTCCCTGCGCCTGACGGTGGTGGCGCTCGTGGTGGCGTTGCTGCCGGTGGTCTGGCTGCTGGGCCTGTTGCCGCTGCTGGGGTTAGGCATCGATCCGATGTCGATCCTGGTGCCGTTCCTGATTTTTTCCATCGGCGTGTCCCATGCGGTGCAGATGACCAACGCCTGGAAGCAGGACGTGCTGGCCGGGAGCAGCTCACTGGGCGCGGCGCGCACGGCATTCTGCAAGATTTTCATCCCCGGTTCCCTGGCCTTGCTGATGAATGCCCTGGGGTTCGCGGTGATCATGCTGATCGACATTCCGATCGTCCACGAACTGGGCGTAACCGCCTGCATCGGCGTGATCCTGATGATCGTCACCAACAAACTCATGCTGCCGATCATCATTTCCTGGTTGCACCTGGAACCCGCGCTGTTGCGCCGGGCGCAATCGAGGCCGGAAGGCAAGCATCGCCTGTGGTGGCGCCTGTCGGCACTCGCTGAACCGGGGCCTGCGCTGGGGGTGTTTGCCATCAGTCTGTTGCTGTTGGCGGCCGGGGCCTGGAAGGCTCGCGACCTGGCGGTGGGCGATGTCGGCGCGGGGGCGCCAGAGCTGCGTGCCGATTCGCGCTACAACCTGGACAACGGCAAGATCATCAACAGCTACGCGATCGGCCTCGATGTGATGTCGGTGTTCGTCCAGGTCAAGGGCGTCGAGGAAGGCTGCCTTTCCCCGGCGGTGATGCGCGCGGTGGAGGCCTTCGATTTCCGCATGCGCACAGTCCCCGGTGTGCAGTCGATCCAGAGCGTGGCGGACATGGGCAAGCGGGTGATTGCCGGCAATAACGAAGGCAATCCGCGCTGGGCAGCGATCCCCGGTTCATCCCGGGGCCTCAGTCAGGGCGCGAGGGCCTATATGCCGGACGACGGCCTGGTGACCGACGGCTGCCAGCAGATGCAGATCCTGGTGTTCCTCACCGACCACGAAGGCAGCACGGTGAGCCATGCGATCAATGAGGCGAAGCGGATCATTGCCGAGGTCAACTCGCCGCAGGTCGAATTCCTCCTGGCCGGTGGCAATGTCGGCGTGATGGCGGCCTCCAACGAAGCCGTCAAGCGCGCTGAAGTCATCATGCTGGGGGCGCTGTTCGGTTCAGTGGCGCTGTTTTGCTGGCTGACATTCCTGTCGATCCGCGCGGTGCTGTGCATTCTGGTACCGCTGGCGATCGTGGCGATCCTGTGCAACGCGCTGATGACCCTGCTCGGGATCGGTCTGAAAGTCGCCACCTTGCCGGTGATGGCCCTGGGCGTCGGGGTAGGGGTCGACTACGGTATCTACCTGTATGAGCGCATTCAGCACGAAATGCTGGGCGGCGCCAGCCTGCGCGAAGCGTTCTACGAAGCCATGTGCCAACGAGGCACGGCGGCGGTATTCACGGCCGTGACCATGTCCATTGGCGTGTGCACCTGGGCATTCGCGCCGCTGAAGTTCCAGGCCGACATGGGCGTACTGCTGTCCTTCATGTTCCTGGTCAACGTGTTGGGGGCGATTTTCCTCCTGCCGGCACTGGCGGCCTGGTTCAACCGCGGGCGACCGCTGGTCTCCGAACGCATGCGCCCGCCGCCGGCCGCACAGGGTCAGTTCCGGCTGAAAGACAGCCCGGCTGCGCGTGATCCCCAATAGAAAAAATAAACCTGCCGGGCCTCTTGTGGACGGCGTTGACGATAGGGAGACTGGCGTGCGGGTCTTGTTGCGGGGCCCGCGAGCGAGTTGCAGTCCAGAGGGGGAGCCCTGAGTTCCCCCCCAGCCGAAATTATAAAAATAACAAGGGAAGGGCACCGTCCTTACCCGTGCGAGGAGAAGACTATGCAAGATGTTGTCTTGACCCATGAAGCCCTGGCGAGTCTTGGCCTGGACCTCACACGTTTCAACCAGTTGGTGGGCGAAGTCTACGACGGCGCCCTCGATCCGAAACTGATGGCCAACGCCCTCAAGAGCCTGCTCAATGTCTACGATGCCAATTACGTCACCCTCATCTTGCGGGTGCCAGAGCAACCTGACATGGGCCTGATGATCATCGCCGGCGATATCGAAGGTGCCGGTGACGTCAACTACATGACTTACCCGCAGACCAACACGCCGTTCGTCAACCAGCCGCTGGATCGCGTGTTCGCCGTCGATGACATCATGAGTCCCACGGAGTGGGAGCACACGGCCTACTTCAAGACATTCTGCGGTCCCAACGACGTTTATCATGTGATGGGTGCCGACATTTCCACCCCGGACGGCGGCAAGGTGCGTTTTCGCATCACCCGGCCCAAGCGCTCTCCCAACTTTTCCGCACAGGAGCGGACACTGTGCGCGATGTTTCTGCCGCACCTGCGCCGGGCCTTGCAGTTGCACAATCTTCTGGACCGCAGCGAGTCACTGAGCGAACTGTACTCCCAGGCCATCAGCCGTTTGTCGGTGGCCACCCTGGTGCTCGACGAGAGCGGCAGTGTGTTGCAGGTCAACGCAGTGGCCCAGGAAATCCTCGCGCGTTCGGACGGCCTGAAAATGGTGGGCGGGCGCCTGGAGGCGACTTATCCCAGCGACAACCGCGAGCTGCAACGCTTGATTCGGGGTGCTTTCGCTCCGGATGCACCGAAGGGTGCCGAAGCCATGTCGGTGACCCGGCCTTCGGGGCTGGTCAATCTGGGGGTAGTGGTGGAGTCGATTCCGTCCCTGGACTGGGCCGAGGAAAAGGGCCAGCCGGCGGCGCTGGTGTACATCCGCGACGCGGCGAGCAAATCCCTTGCCAGCGAGGCGGTGACCAAGCAGCTGTTCAACCTGACCAAGGCAGAGACGGCGTTGGCCATGGAGCTGACCAACGGCCTGTCCCTGGAAGAAGCCGCCGAAGCCCTGAACATCCGACGCAACACCGCCCGGGCGCATTTGCGCTCCATCTTCTCCAAGACTGGCGTACGCCGCCAGACCGAGCTGGTGCGCATCCTGCTTAACAGCGTGGTGGCCCTGGGCAAACCCAAGCTGGCGTTGAAGGCTGTCGAGAAAATCAAGGTGCCGCCGCTGAAACTGGCTGAGCCTGTCTATCGCCAGGCTTAAAGGGCCCACCACAGCAGACGAGGACACAACGGGCTTTCAGACAGCCCGCGTCAAGGGTTCTCACCTTCGCGAGCGGTTCGCTCCGGCAGGTGGGGACCGCCAACGCGCTGCAACAGGTTCACCTCCGCCCCGTTTTAGTCCGCATAGACGATGCCGTCCGGCGATGGCCCTGTCGATACTGGGTGGACCTATCACGGAGAACCACCATGCCTATTACAGCCATCACCGGTAGTGCCTCGGGAATCGGGGCCGCCGTCAGCGCAGCCATGCGCGCGGCCGGCCACCAGGTCATCGGGATCGATCGCAGCGACGCTGAAGTGATCGCCAACCTGTCCACCGCCCAGGGACGCAACGCCGCCGTCGCGCAAGTGCTTGAACAGAGTGGCGGGGTGCTCGACGGGCTGATCTGTTGCGCCGGGGTCGGTGTCACGGCGCCGTCCTGCTCGGTGATCCTGGCGGTCAACTACTTTGGGGTCAGTCAATTGCTGGATGGCTTGCAAGGTGCGCTGGCCAGGAGTCGGCAGCCGGCGGCGCTGGTGATCGGCTCGGTCGCGTCGACTCATACGAATCCTGAGAGCCAACCGATGATCGAAATGATGCTGGCCGGTGACGAGGCTCATTCGCTGCAGTTGGCCGATACCCTTGACCAGCCTCACCTCGCTTATGCCGCGTCCAAATACGCCATCAGTCACTACGCCCGCCGCCTGGCGGTCAGCTGGGGCAAGCAGGGCATGCGGTTGAACGTGGTAGCGCCCGGTGCGGTGGAGACGCCCTTGCACCAGGCCTCGCTGGATGATAAACGATTCGGCAAGTCGGTCCGCGAGTTCGTCGCCCCCCTGGGTCGCGCCGGCCGGCCTGACGAGATCGCCTCAGTGGTGGCTTTCCTGCAATCGCCGCAAGCCTCGTTCGTCCATGGCAGCGTGGTGTTCGTCGACGGCGGCATGGACGCCATGGTCCGCGCCTCGCGCTTCTAAAAGGAATACCCATGAACAAAGTGGCATTCATTACCGGCGCCAGCCGGGGTATTGGCCGCGAGGCGGCACTGGCGTTCGCCCGTGCCGGTTTCGACCTGGCGATCAGCGCCCGTACCCTCAACGAAGGCGAACACCATGAACACGCCCTGCGCGATGCCGACGGGGCGCCGCTGGCCGGCAGCCTCAACGGCACTGCCCAGGCGTTGCGCGAACTCGGATGCCGGGTTCTCGTGGTGCCGATGGACCTGCTCGACAGCGCTTCGGCGCTCGATGCCTGCGAGGCGGTACTGGCCGAGTACGGGCGCATCGACGTGCTGATCAACAACGCGATCTACCAGGGCAGTGACCTCAATGCCGGGTTCATGGACCTGCAGGCGCAAACCCTGGAGCGGATGTTCAAGGGCTACATCCTGACGCCGTTCCTGCTGACCCGGGCGGTGGCCGAACACATGGTGGCGCGCGGCGGCGGAGTGGTGATCAACGTCACCTCGGGCGCCGGCGAAAGCGACCCACCGGTGGCGGCGGGCAAGGGGGGCTGGGGTTATGCCTACGGTGCTGGCAAGGCGGCGGTGTCGCGGTTGTCCGGTGTGCTGGCCACGGAGTTGGGTGATCTTGGCGTCCGCGCCTACACCCTCAATCCAGGAGTAGTGACCACTGAAGCGCTCAAGGCCACCATCGGCGACAAGGGATTGATCGCGCTGCGCTCGGGCAGCGCGCCACCCCATGTCCCGGCGGCGGTCATGCTATGGCTGGCGACGTCCGAACAGGCACCGCGGTTTCAACGCCGTACGATTGCCGCGCAGCCGTTTGCGTTGGAGCATGGCATCGTCGCCGATTGGCGTTGATCTGTTGATCTGTTGGTTCGCGGGCAAGCCTCGCGCCTGCGGTCGTTGATCGTTCCCACGGTTGTGCGAACGATCACCGTCGGTTTCAGGCCTGCTTACGTTGACGCGCCAGGGTCATGGCCGTGTCTTCGATCATGTCTTCCTGGCCGCCGACCATTCCGCGGCGCCCCATCTCGACGAGGATTTCCCGCGCGGAAACGCCGTACTTCTTCTCGGCGCGCTTGGCGAACAGCAGGAACGAACCGTAGACCCCGGCGTAACCCATGGTCAGCGCGTCGCGGTCGCTGCGGATCGGGAAGTCCATGATCGGCACGACCAGATCTTCGGCGACGTCCTGAATACCAAACACACTGACCCCGGTGTCGATGCCCATGCGGTCGCACACCGCTACCAGCACTTCCATCGGCGTGTTGCCGGCCCCGGCACCGAGGCCTGCGCAGGCGGCGTCGATACGGTTGGCACCAGCCGCAATCGCGGCGATGGAGTTGGACACGCCCATCGACAAGTTGTGGTGGCCATGAAAACCGATCTCGGTTTCAGGCTTCAAGGCGGCGCGCATTGCCGCCACGCGGGCGCTGACGTCGTGGGGCAGCAGGTAACCGGCCGAGTCGGTCAGGTAGATGCAGTTGGCGCCGTAGCTTTCCATCAGCAAGCCTTGCTTGACCAGGCCTTCGGGGCTGTTCATGTGGGCCATCATCAAGAAGCCGACGGTATCCATGCCCAGCCCCCGGGCGTGGGAAATATGCTGCTCGCTGACATCGGCTTCGGTGCAATGGGTGGCCACGCGAATGGTGTTGACCCCCAGCTCATGGGCCATGGTCAGGTGATCGACGGTGCCGATACCTGGCAACAGCAGCGCCGAGACCTTGGCATTTTTCATCAGCGGAATCACTGCCGACAAATATTCTTCATCGGTGTGGGCCGGGAAACCGTAGTTCACCGAGCTGCCGCCCAGGCCGTCGCCATGGGTCACTTCGATCAGCGGCACGCCGGCCGCATCGAGGCCGCAGGCAATGTCCTTCATCTGTTGCAGACTGATCTGATGACGCTTGGGGTGCATGCCGTCGCGCAGGCACATGTCGTGAACGGTAATGCTTTTGCCGCGAAGATCCATGGTCGACTCCTTATGCGTGGGCGGGTTGGGCGGTGGCTTGCAGTACCAGCTCGCCCTTGAGGATTTCCTCGGCGAACATCTCGGCGGTGCGCGCCGCCGCAGCGGTCATGATGTCCAGGTTGCCGGCGTACTTGGGCAGGTAGTCGCCCAGGCCTTCGACTTCCATGAAGATCGACACGCGATTGCCGTCGAACACCGGGCCGTTGACCAGCTTGTAGCCGGGCACGTAGCGCTGCACCTGTTTGATCATCGCCTCGATGGCGGCGGTGATGGCCGGCTGGTCGGGTTCGCTGGCGGTCAGGCAATGCACGGTGTCGCGCATGATCAGTGGCGGCTCGGCAGGGTTGATGATGATGATCGCCTTGCCTTTCTTTGCGCCGCCGACCTTTTCCACCGCGCTGGCGGTGGTGCGGGTGAACTCATCGATGTTTTTCCGGGTGCCGGGGCCGACCGATTTGGAAGCGGCAGTGGCGATGATTTCCGCGTAGTCGACCGGCTGCACGCTGGACACTGCCGCCACCAGCGGAATGGTGGCCTGGCCACCACAGGTGACCATGTTGACGTTCATCACACCCCGCCCCAATTGGGCCTTGAGGTTGACGGGTGGCACGCAATAGGGGCCGATGGCCGCCGGGGTCAGGTCGATCATCAACACGCCCAGGGCATTGAGCTTGCGCGAGTTCTGCGCGTGCACATAGGCCGAGGTGGCGTCGAAGGCGATCTGGATCTGGTCTTCAATGACGTGTGGCAACAGGCCGTCAACGCCATCGGCGGTGGTTTTCAGGCCCAGCTCGCGAGCCCGCGCCAAACCTTCGGAAGTGGCGTCGATGCCGACCATCCATACCGGTTCCAGCACTTCGCTGCGCATCAGCTTGTACAGCAGGTCGGTGCCGATATTGCCCGGCCCGATCAGCGCGCATTTGATCTTTTTGCTCATGGTTTTTGGCTCCAGTGGAGGGAAGGGTGGTTCAAGGGACAAAGCGCAGGCTGGCTTCGCCCAACCCGCTCATGGTCAGGCTGATATGGTCTCCGGCGACCACAGGCACCAGCGGCGCGAGGGCGCCCGAGAGAATGATTTCGCCGCGACGAAAGGGGATGCCCAGCTCGCCCAGGGTATTGGCCAGCCAGGCCACTGCCGCGCAAGGGTGACCTTGCACCGCCGAACCCAGGCCCGAGCCCGCCGGCTGACCGTTCTTGAGCAGCTGCATGTGTACGGCGGCCAGGTCCAGCTCTCGCGGGTCGATGCGCTGTGTCCCGAGGGCGAATACGCCGCACGAGGCGTTATCGGCCACGGTGTCCTGGATGCGGATCTGCCAGTCGTCAATTCGCGAATCGACGATCTCGAAGCAGGGCGCCACCGATTGGGTGGCGGCCAGCACGTCCTCGGCGCTGATCCCCGGGCCCTGCAAGTCTTCACCGAGGATAAAGGCGATTTCGCCTTCGGCACGGGGCTGGATCAGGTGGTAGCGAGCCAGGCTGACATCGCTGGCGACCTCGACTTGCATGGCATTGGTCAGGAAGCCGAAGTCCGGTTGGTGGACATCGAGCATCTCCTGCACGGCACGGCTGGTGACCCCGATTTTCTTGCCGATCACCCGTTCGCCGAGGGCTTCGCGGCGTTTCAGGAACTGCAGGGAAATCCGATAGGCCTGCTCCAGGGTGATCTCTGGATAGCGACGGGTCAGGGGCGCGAGTGTTTGGCGATTGCGCAAGGCGTTGAACAGCTCATCACCGAGCGCGGTGATCAAATGGGCATCCATGGTGAGGGCTCCAGATGGCAGGAAGAAAAAAGCCTGCCCCGACAGCAACCGGTACAGGCGTAAAGGTGTGGGTTCAGCCGGGCCAGACCGACGAGTCGGCACCGCCATCGACATCGATGATCTTGCCGGTCACCCAGGCCGAAGCAGGGCTGGCCAGATAGAGTGCGGCGGCGGCGATGTCTTGCGGGGTTCCGAGGCATTTGAGCGGGGTGTTGGTTTCCATGACCTGGCGCATGGCCGTCGGCATTACGCCGTTGAGTGCTTCGGTCAGGGTGGGGCCCGGGGCGACAGCGTTGACCCGGATCTGCGGAGCAAAGTCCTGGGCCAGCAGACGGGTCAGGTGGCTCAGGGCCGCCTTGGCCGTGCCGTAGGCGCTGAAATGGCGCTGGGCGTAACGCGCCGCCACCGAGCTGATATTGATGATGTTGCCGCCACCGGCCTCGCGCATCAGCGGCACGCACAACTGGCAGAAGGCGTAGGTGGTGGCGACGTTGAAATTCAGCACCTGGGCAAAGTCTTCGGGCGTCATTTCCAGCGGATCATTCGGCCCGCCGCCGCCAACGTTGTTGACCAGATGGGTGATTCGGCCCATGTGCTCGACGCTCTGGCGAACCAGTATCCGGCGCTGCTCGGCATCGTTGACGTCGCAGGCGACGGCCAGGGCGCGTCGACCCAAGCTGCGCACCTCCTCGGCCACCGCCTGCACCTCGTCCAGCGAGCGTGCCGAGCACACCACATCGGCGCCCGCTTCGGCATACGCCAGGGCAATCGCTCGACCAATGCCACGGCCGCTGCCGGTGACGATGGCGACGCTGCCGTCCAGGTGGAAACGCTGCAAAATACTCATGGGCCCTTGCTCCGTGGGGTCGGCTATAGATGCATTCACTATCGCTGTGGTGGCCGGGCAAGGCATCGTCTCAACGGACTAGCGCCGCAGCGACCGCGTCATCGCTCTTCGCCTGTATCAGCGGGGTTCCACCGGCTCGCACGCCCTAGTCCGCTTTGACGATGAATGATTGCTCGCTCAACCCGATGATCCATCACAGTTCGCGCAGTGGCGCAGTGAGATCGGGAGAATTGAGTGATGCACAGCATGCGAGAAAAGACCCAGGACGAACGTGATCTGCTTGAACGTGCACGCAGCCTTGTGCCGGCACTCAAGGCACGTACGGCGCAGGCCGAAAAGGACTTGAAGGTGCCTGAAGAAAGCGTTGCGCAATTGCAGGCCGCTGGTCTGCTGCGAGCCTTGCAGCCACGGGTATTCGGTGGTTATGAAGTGGACCCGCGCACCTTCTTCGAAATCCAGACCATCCTGGCCGAGGGTTGCATGTCCACGGCCTGGATCTACGGCGTGATGGGGGTGCACCCCTGGCAGCTGGCGCGTTATCCGATCGAGGCACAACGCGAAGTCTGGGCCGACGACCACAGCACGTTGATCTGCTCGACTTATATGCCGGCGGCCAAAGTCACGGTGGTGGAGGGCGGTTACCGCATCAGCGGGCGCTGGAGTTTCTCCAGCGGCAGCGAACACTGCCAATGGATACTCCTCGGCGGTATCCTGCCGCCCGATGGCGACTTTGCCGCCGAGCACGGCACCTTCCTGCTGCCCCGTCGCGATTACCAGATCGAGCGCAACTGGGACGTGCTGGGCCTGCGCGGCACCGGTAGCCACGACATCGTGGTCGAGGATGCGTTCGTCCCGGCCCATCGTGTGCAACGCACTAACAACTGGACCCTCGAAGCGACCCCGGGACGCCTGGTCAATACCAATCCGATTTATGCGATTCCCTTCGCCCAAGTGTTCTCCCGTGCGGTGTCGACATCGGCCATCGGCGCCCTGCAAGGTGCGATCAACGAGTTCCGCGAAAACGCCGCCAAACACATCGGCAAGCACGGCGCCCGCACCGCTGACGATCCGGTGGCGCAAACGGCGGTGGCCGAAGCCATGATCACCGTCGACAGTCTGCGCCTGGTGCTGGAGCGCAACTACGAGCACCTGATGACGCTGGCCCGGGCCGGCGAGTACCCGGACACCGAGACCCGCCTGCTGTACCGCTACCAGTCGGCCTACGTGACCAACATCTGCGCCGATCGGGTCAACGACCTGCTGCGCAGCATGGCTGCCTCGGGGTTGTACAACACCAACCCGGTTGCGCGGCTGTTCCGCGACCTGCACCAGGCGCGCGGGCACATTGCGAACAACTACATGGCTTACGGGCGCAGCTATGGCGCCGTGATGTTGGGCTTGCCCAATCCGGACCCTTACGTCTGAGGCCTCGCAGCCCGTTTCGACACCCCTGGGTTTTGCACCTGTCCGCGGCATGCGGGCAGGTGGTCATGAGTACCTGACCTATGAACAATTACTTTGCCCTGCGCGTGGCACGCGTGATCGAGGAAACCGCCGATGCGCGCTCCCTGGTCTTCGACGTGCCTGAGCATCTGGCTGAACGCTTTCGTTATCAACCCGGCCAGTTCCTGACACTGCGTGTTCCTTTCGAGGACGGTTGGCTGCCTCGGTGTTACTCCTTGTCCAGCACGCCGTTGCTCGATGAGCCGTTGCGGGTGACGGTCAAGCGTGTGTATCAGGGACGCGCTTCCAACTGGCTGTGCGACGAGCTGCAGGCTGGCGAGGCGCTGGAGGTGCTGCCACCGGCCGGTGTGTTCGTGCCACGCAACCTGGACAGCGACTTATTGCTGTTCGGCGGCGGCAGCGGTGTGACGCCGGTGCTGTCAATCCTGCGTTCGGCGTTGCTCGCGGGAACCGGTCGCATCCTGTTGATCTACGCCAACCGTGATGAAGACTCGGTGATTTTCAAGGATGAGCTCAAGGCCCTGGCCAGCGCCCATCCGCAACGCTTGCAAATCGTCCATTGGCTCGACTCGGTCCAGGGCGTGCCGAGTGTCGGACAACTGTGCGAACTGGCGCGGCCGTTTGTCGATGCCCACGCGTTCATTTGCGGACCAGCGCCGTTCATGGACGCAGTCGTCAGCGCCCTCGGTGACTTGGGCATGCCGGATGGCCGAGTGCATGTCGAGCGCTTCGTGTCGCTGCCCGGCGAAGGCGAACAGCCGCCGGTAAGCAGCAGCGAAGCCGCCGTGGCCGCACGGTTGGCGGTGCGTCTGGACGGCCAGGATTATCAACTGGGCTGCGACAGTGGCGAAACGGTCCTGGCCGCCATGGAGCGTGCCGGCCTCAATCCACCCGCCGCCTGCCGTGTCGGTGGCTGCGCCTCATGCATGTGCAAGCTGGAAAGCGGCGATGTCGAGCTGCTGCACAACGATGCGCTGGACGCGAGCGATCTGGCCGAAGGATGGATCCTGGCCTGCCAGGCTGTGCCGACCACCGCGCAACTGCATATCCGTTTTCCCGAATGACGTCCCTGAATGATGCCAAGCCAGAGCCTACGATGAATCAGAGCCTGAACCTTGCGCCTTTGAGCGCAGCCCCTGTCACCCTGGCCCGGTTGCTCTTCAGCAGTGCCGAACGCTTCGCCGGTCGCACAGCCATCGAGGAAAACGGCCAATGTATCGACTATGCCCGCTTGCCCGAACGTGTCCTGGAATTCACCAGGGGCTTGATGGCACTGGGCATCCAGGCGGGTGACCGGGTTGGTGTCTGGGCGCCCAACAGCGCTGACTGGATCCTCGCAGCGCTTGGCATCCAGTGCGCCGGTGCAGTGCTGGTGCCGATCAACACGCGCATGAAGGGCCCGGAGGCCGCCGATGTGCTGGAGCGCAGCGGTTGCCGGGTGTTGTTCGTCCAGCAACGTTTTCTCGATGTCGACTACCCGGCGCTGCTGGCACCGCATCGGCCGGCCAGCCTGGAACACCTGATCATTGTCGAGGGTGAAACGCCTGCCCGGTCTTCGGACCTCACCCTTGCGCAGTTCTTGCTGGGCGCGGCGACCATCGATGCCGACAGTGCCAGGCGCCGTGCGCTGGCAGTCGGCCCCGAGGCCATGTGCGATCTGTTGTTCACCTCCGGCACCACCGGCAAGCCCAAAGGTGTGATGAGCGGCCACGGCCAGAACCTGCGGGCCTTCACCGAATACGTCAAGATCATTGGCCTGGTGCCGGGCGATCGTTACCTGATCGTCAATCCGTTCTTCCATGCCTTTGGCTACAAGGCCGGATGGCTGACCTGCCTGATCGGCGGCGCGACCATCCTGCCCCACGCGGTGTTTGACGCAGAAGCGGTGTTCGAGCGCATCGCCCGCGAGCGCATCAGCGTACTGCCCGGTGCGCCGACCCTGTACCTGTCGCTGCTGGCCCATCCCCGACTCAAGCAAACCGATCTGTCGAGCCTGCGCATCGCCGTGACCGGCTCGGCCAGCATTCCGCCAAGCCTGATCGAGCGCATGCGCAACGAGTTGGGATTTGCCGTGGTCACCACCGCCTACGGACTCACCGAGTGCGGAGGGCTGGCGACCATCTGCGATCCCCGGGACTCGGCGCAGGTGATCGCCGGCACCAGCGGACGGCCGATTGCCGGCACCGAAGTGAGCATCCGCGATCCGCATAACCTGGCGCTGGAACCAGGGCAGACCGGAGAGATTTGCCTGCGCGGCTTCCACGTCATGCAGGGCTACTTCCAGAACCCCGAAGCGACCCGCGAAGCCATCGACGCCGAAGGCTGGCTGCACACCGGCGATGTCGGGCGCCTGGACGAGGCGGGCAACCTGATCATCACCGATCGCTTGAAGGACATGTTCATTGTTGGCGGTTTCAACTGCTACCCGGCGGAAATCGAAGCGGCGCTGATCAAACACCCGGCGATTGCCCAGGTGGCGGTGATCGGTATCGCCGACGAACGCATGGGCGAGGTCGGCTGTGCTTGCGTGGTGCTGCGCGAAGGTCAAGTGCTCGATGAGGCTCAACTGATCGCCTGGAGCCGCGAGCAAATGGCCAATTACAAGGTGCCGCGCCAAGTGCGCTTCTTCGACGCCTTGCCATTGAACCCCTCGAGCAAGGTGGCGAAAAACGAACTGCGCGCGCTGGTGGGCAGCACCCCGGCGTAAAGCGGTCCCATCTCGCCAAATGGACGATGTGCGCGGCGGCGGTTCTTTTCATGCTGCGTTGACACAAGCACAAAACAACAAAAAGGAGAGGAGCATGCTTACGCGAAATACGGTTGTGCGCCATTCGGCAAATCTGTGGGGAGGACGCAGCCTGTTGGCGGCGACCATTACCGTTGCCGGTGCCTCGGCCCACGCTGCGCCGACGATCGAACTGGGGGAAAACACCACACTGGAATCGGCGTTGACGGTCAACTACACCGCTTCCATGCGCACCGCCAAACAGGCCAATCAATATCTCAACGACCCGAACAACGACGACGGCACGCGCAACTTCAAGCGCGGCTCCTTGATCAACAATCGTCTGAGCCTGTTCGGCGAGTTGTTGCTCAAGCATGACAACCTCGGCGCGGTGCTGCGCGGGAGTGATTTCTATGACGACGTCTATCACCAGCGCAATGCCAACGACTCACCGGACACAGTGAACAAGTTGGGACACAACGATGGTTTCAGTGATGAAACCAGAAGGCAGAGCGGCAGCACCGCGCGCCTGCTGGATGCCTATGTGTATGGCAACTTTGAAATGGGCGAGACACAGTACTTGTCGCTCAAAGCCGGGCGGCATCTGGTGGCCTGGGGCGAGAGCCTGTTCTGGCCCAACATCAGCCAGGGGCAGGCCCCGGTGGATGCCACCAAGTTCAACGTGCCCGGCACCGAGGCCAAGGACTCCTACCTGCCGGTGGGGCAGGTGTCGGGCTCCTGGTCGCTGAATGAAGACCTGGCACTGGTGGGCTACTACCAGTACGAGTGGGAAAAGACTGAACTGAACCCGGTGGGGGACTATTTCGGCAGCGATACCTTTGGTCCCGGTGCCGAATTCTTTCGTCTGGGTCGTGGGCAGGTAGACGGCTTGCCGAGCGGTGTGGCGGTCGGTTATGGCGGTGAGAAAGACCCCAGCGACAGCGGCCAATGGGGCGTTGGCGTGCGTTACCGGGTCACCGAGAACACCGAGGTGGGGCTTTTCCATTACCGCTACAACGAGCGCATCGGCTCATTGTTCTTCGACTTCACCGGCACCACCCAATATTCATCGCTCAAGAGCATTGGCCATGACGGCACCGCGCCGATCTATCGCCTGGGCTACTTCGAAGACGTCAAGCTCACCGGCATCAGCTTCAGCTCCAAGGTCGGCGATTCGGTGCAGTATGCCGGTGACCTGAGCTACCGCGACGGCGCCTCTGTCTACCTGAACAACGGCTCGCCGACCACCGGGCAAATCTGGCAAGGCAACCTCAACGCGTCGTACATCCTCGGGCCAAGCTTGCTGGCCCAGCAGACGACCTTCATGGGCGAAGTGGTGCATCAGCGCATCGCCGGGGTGGACAGCCTGACAATCACCGGCGGAGGCCCCGGCGTGGACGGTACCTTCGATGAATTCGAATCGAAGACTCAGACCCGCGGTTCGACCCTGCTCGGCGTGGGCGCCTACATGGACTACCCGTCCATTGCCAACGGCCTGGACCTCAGCACCAAAGTGGTATGGACGCAGAACGTCGACGGCAGCGCCTATCAGGGGCTGGGGCGCGACGAGAAGCGTCTGACCGTGGGCGGTGACTTCAAGTATCTGGGCAACTTCCAGATCGGCATGACCTATGTCGCCTACCTGAGTTCGCCTGACGTCGCCCAAGGCCGGCTGCTGGCTGACCGCGATTACCTGTCGCTCAACGCCAAGTACACCTTCTGATGAACAGGGCTGCGTCGCGATGAGGCGACGCAGCCTGCGTTCGTAGCCTGATAACAATAAAGAGAGGCATCTCATGAACCCTCGTCCGACCCCGTCACCGTTCAGCCCGATTGCGATTGGCCCACTGACCCTGAAAAACCGCTTTATCAAGTCCGCCACCAATGAGGGCATGAGTGCCCAGGGCGTGCCTTCCAGGCAGTTGGTCAAGTTGCACTCGGACCTGGCCGCGGGCGGTATCGCCCTGACGACCGTGGCCTACTGCGCGGTGAGCAACGATGGCCGTACTTTGCCCAACCAATTGACCCTGACCCAGGCCAGCCTGCCGCATTTCAAGGCCCTGACCGACGGCGTGCATGAAGCCGGTGGCCTGGCCAGCGCGCAAATCACCCACGGCGGCTGCTTTACCTTTATCCGTGAACGTTCGACCAAGCGTCCGCTGTCGGCCAGCGGCGGCTTCAACAAGATCGGCTTGATGAGTGGCATGTTCCTCAAGCAGGCGATGAACGAGGCTGACATGCAACAGGTGGTGCGCGACTTCGCGCAGGGCGCGCGCCTGGCACGCCAGGCCGGTTTCGATGCGGTGGAAATCCACATGGGCCACGGCTATTTGCTCAGCCAGTTCATTTCGCCGATGTACAACAAGCGTCGAGACCAGTACGGCGGCAGTCTGGAAAACCGCCTGCGTTTTCCGCGCCGGGTGTTGCGCGCGGTGCTGGATGCGGTCGGTCATGAGATGGCGGTGATCTGCAAGTACAGCGTCACCGAAGGGGTTCGCGCCGGTAACAGTGCCGAAGACGGGGCGAAGATCGCCCGCATGCTGGAGCAGGAGGGCGCCCACTTGCTGGTGCTCAGCGCGGGGATGAACGCCGAGTCGATCACCACCATGTTCGGCTCCTCGTTCCCCAAGGAAAACCGCGTACAGCAGAAGAACAAGATCATTGCCCTGGCGATGGCCATCCAGCGCCGCAAGGAACCGACCGTGGAGTTCCGCGAGCTGTATCTGCTGGAACATGCGCGCAAGGTGCGGGCGGCGGTGAAGATGCCGCTGGCGTATCTGGGCGGCGCCAAGAGCCTGGCGAGTATCGAGACGATCATGGCCGAGGGTTTCGATCTGGTCGCCATGGGCCGGGTATTGCTGGCCGAGAATGACTATGTCAACAAGCTCGCCAGTGGCACCAGCCGCGATTCGATCTGCACCGCCTGCAACCGCTGCGTGGCGATGATGTACACGCCCGGTGGCACCTCCTGCGTACTGGGTAAGCCCGGTGATGCCGAATTGAACCGCCTGCCGGCGGCGGGGGCCTGAAATCGAGCCCTGGTGGCAGGAGCGAGACTTGCCCGGCTGGAACGATAACGCGGTGACACAGGGACACCGCATCGTCCAGTTCGCGGGCAAGCCTCGCTCCTACAACGAACCAGATACCGCGGCGTCTTTATCAAACCGCGTCGCCACGGGTTTCAACCGTTCTGCAGGAAGTCGATGCAGCTGCGGTTGAACAATTCGCGGTGTTCCACCTGGACCCAATGCCCGCAGCGGTTGAGCACGATGAACCGGGCATTCGCTGCGCCATCGATGATGCGCTGGGCGCCGCTGACCGGGTTGAAATGATCGTTGTTGCCCCAGAAACCGAAGATCGGGCACTGAATCTCGCCCAGGCGCGATTCCATGTTCTGCACCATCATCGTGCTGAACAGGTTCTTCGGTTGAGTCACGGCCACCGCCACGCGTTCTTGCAGCAGGCTTTCCGGCAGGATCGAATCGTCGAACAACTGCAGACGCATCATGTTGCGCATTTCTTCCATGCCAATGGGCCCGGCGCTGAACAGGCTGACCATGCGCACGATGCCTTCCATCTTGAAGTAGGTTTCCCGCTCCTCGACACCGCCAGGTGCCAGCAGGATCAGACTCTGGGGCAATTGCGGCAGGCGCAGGGCCAGGCCCAGGGCAATCGCACCACCCAATGAGTTACCCAGTAGCGTGCAGCGCTTCACGCCGACGGATTCCAGGAAGGCCGCCACGCAGTCAACGAAAAAATCCAGGTTGTACTGTACGTCTTCGGGTTTGTCCGAGCGGCCGAAACCCGGAAGGTCGAGCACGAGGTTGCGGTAACCGGCAGCGACGAACTGCGGATAGTTACCCTTGAAATTACTGTAGCCACTGGCGCCCGGGCCGCTGCCATGCAGCCACAGCACCACGGGGCCCGTGCCCTCATCCAGGTAGTGCAGGCGCAACCCGTTGGGCAGCGTTGCGTAATGGCCGACGGGCAGGGGCAGGTCTACGGGTTGATTCATGGGGTTCTCCATTGTCTGCGGATTCATGAAGCACAGCCGCGCCAGGCGCCGGAGCAGATTGAAGGGGATGCAGCGCCTGGCGAGGTGCGCACCCCGCCAATGCTGGGCGTTGACGGGAGGGATCACATCGTCCGTTCAGACCACGCGGCGATAGTCTCATCGGACGATGTGTGGCCAGGCACTTGCCGCTAATCATGCAGGGGACGGCTCCACTGCAAGGGCAGCGGGCCGCAGCGTATTCGTCCATTCGGAGATTGCTATGAAGTTACTCGATAAAGTGGCGTTCGTGACCGGTGCCGCGCAGGGCATGGGCCAGGCCATCGTGCGTGGATTTGTCGCCGAAGGCGCCAAGGTGGTGGCGGTCGATCTCAACCAGATTGCGCTGGCCGAGAGTCTTGCGGACCTGGGCGATAAAGTCCTGGCCCTGGCCTGCAATGTTGGTGACAGTGCTTCCGTGGCCGATGCCATGGGCCAGGCCGAGCAACACTTCGGCGGCCTCGACATCCTGGTCAACAACGCGGGCGTCGGCGCCCTGGACAGCTTCCTTGAAACCCCTGACGAGAGCTGGGCGCGGGTGATCGGCGTGAACCTGGGCGGCACCTTCCTGTGCTGTCGCGAAGGCGCCAGGCTGATGATCAAGGGTGGACGCAAGGGAGCGATCATCAACCTTTCCAGCACCGCCGCGCTGACCGGCGACGGTCCCAGCCACTACTGCGCCTCGAAAGCCGGGGTGATGGGCCTGACCCGCTCGATCGCCCGAGAACTGGCCGCCAGCGGTATTCGCGTCAACACCCTGGTGCCGGGACCGACCAATACCCCAATGATGGCCGGCATCCCTGACGACTACATGCAAGCGCTGCTGAAAAACGTGCCGTTGGGCCGCATGTGCGAGACGGACGAAATCGCCCGTGTTGCGGTGTTCCTCGCGAGCGAAGACGCCAGTTTCATGACCGGCCAGAACGTTGCCGTCAACGGCGGCATGGCCTTTATCTGATCGGAGAGAGACTGATGAACAAGCGTTTACAGGGAAAAATCGCCTTCGTTACCGGCGCGGGTTCCGGCATCGGCGAAGCCACCGCGCTGCGGTTTGCCGAGGAGGGCGCTACTGTGGTGCTGTGCGGGCGCCGCGTTGAGCCACTGCAGGGTGTGCAGGAAAAAATTCTCGGCTTCGGCGGCCAGGCTGAAATCGCCGTCGCCGATGTCAGCGACGAGCAAGCCTACGTCAGTGCACTGCAAGCCACGGCACAACGTCACGGACGTCTGGACATCCTGGTCAATAATGCGATGGCCTACACCTGGGGCGACATCGACAACATGACCACCGCCGACTGGCACGCCAACTTCGCCACCACCGTCGATGGCACCTTCTTCGGCACGCGCACGGCGATGCGCCTGATGAAAGAGCAGGGCGGCGGTTCGATTGTCAACATCGCCTCGATCTGCGGGCTGTTCGGTACCGCGCAGATGGCCGGTTACTCGGCGGCCAAGGCGGCAGTGATCAACTTCAGCCGCGCGGCGGCCAGCGAAGGCGCGCCGCACAACATCCGTTGCAACGTGATCATCCCGGGCGTGGTCGATACCCCGGCGACCGCCGGCATGCTCGGCGACAAGAAGGCCCGTGCCAACACCGAAAAAGTCATCCCGATGAAACGGGTCGGCCTGCCGGTGGAACTGGCGAACGCCATTTTGTTCCTGGCCAGCGACGAGGCCTCCTATGTCACCGGCGCCAGTCTGGCGGTCGACGGCGGACGTGGTTCCGACCTGTACACGGTGTTCGACTGATGGGCCTGGAATCCGCCGCGCTGCTTGAGCGCATCGACCGCCTGGAGTCGCTGGACGCGATCCGTCAACTGGCCGGCAAATACGCGCTGGCCCTGGATATGCGTGACATGGACGCCATGGCCAACTGTTTCGCCCCGGATGTGCGTGTGGGTCGCGACAAGAGCGGTCGGGCGCACCTCAAGGCCTGGCTGGACGAAACCATGCGCAAGCAGTTTCACGGCACGTCCCATCACCTGGGTCAGCACATCATCGAGTTCAGTGACTCGGATCACGCCACGGGCGTGGTCTATTCCAAGAACGAGCATGAGACGGGCCCCGAGTGGGTGATCATGCAGATGCTGTACTGGGACGACTACGAGCGGATTGATGGGCGCTGGTGTTTCCGACGTCGCCTGCCGTGCTACTGGTATGCGACCGACCTGAACAAGCCACCGATCGGCGGCTTGAAAATGCGCTGGCCGGGGCGCGAGCCCTATGCCGGTACCTTCCACGAACTGTTCCCGTCCTGGGATGCGTTCTGGGCGAAACGGCCGGACAAGGAAGCGTTGCCGGAAATTGCCGAGCCGGCGCCGTTGGAGGGGTTTCTTGCGACGCTGCGACGCGGGGCGGGTGACCCGAAGATTCGGGTTCGCTGACTTCGCCCCTGCGTAGGAGCGAGCCCGCTCGCGAAAAACGCCAGGACAACGCGGGCATTCAAACAGTCCGCGTCATCATTGCCGACCATCGCGAGCAAGCTCGCTCCCACAAGGATCTGCGTGGACCCTGTAGGAGCGAGCCCGCTCGCGAAAAACGCGCGGGCAATGGGGGCATTCAGACAGCCCGCGTTATCGTTGACGTCCATCGCGAGCAGGCTCGCTCCCACAAGGATCTGCGTGGACCCTGTAGGAGCGAGCCCGCTCGCGAAAAACGCCAGGACAACGCGGGCATTCAAACAGCCCGCGTCATCGTTGCCGACTATCGCGAGCAAGCTCGCTCCCACAAGGATCTGCGTGGACCCTGTAGGAGCGAGCCCGCTCGCGAAAAACGTGCGGGCAATGGGGGCATTCAGACAGCCCGCGTTATCGTTGACGTCCATCGCGAGCAGGCTCGCTCCCACAAGGATCTGCGTGGAACCTGTAGGAGCGAGCCCGCTCGCGAAAAACGCGCGGGCAATGGGGGCATTCAGACAGCCCGCGTTATCGTTGACGTCCATCGCGGGCAAGCCCGCTCCCACAAGGATTTGCGTGGACCCTGTAGGAGCGAGCCCGCTCGCGAAAAACGCGCGGGCAATGCGGGTATTCAGACAGCCCGCGTTATCGTTGACGTCCATCGCGAGCAGGCTCGCTCCCACAAGGATCTGCGTGGAACCTGTAGGAGCGAGCCCGCTCGCGAAAAACGCGCGGGCAATGGGGGCATTCAGACAGCCCGCGTTATCGTTGACGTCCATCGCGGGCAAGCCCGCTCCCACAAGGATTTGCGTGGACCCTGTAGGAGCGAGCCCGCTCGCGAAAAACGCGCGGGCAATGCGGGTATTCAGACAGCCCGCGTTATCGTTGACGTCCATCGCGAGCAGGCTCGCTCCCACAAGGATCTGCGTGGACCCTGTAGGAGCGAGCCCGCTCGCGAAAAACGCGCGGGCAATGGGGGCATTCAGACAGCCCGCGTCATCGTTGACGTCCATCGCGAGCAGGCTCGCTCCCACAAGGATCTGCGTGGAACCTGTAGGAGCGAGCCCGCTCGCGAAAAACGTGCGGACAACGCGGGCATTCAGACAGCCCGCGTTATCGTTGACGTCCATCGCGAGCAGGCTCGCTCCCACAAGGATCTGTGTGGACCCTGTAGGAGCGAGCCTGCTCGCGAAAAACGCCAGGACAACGCAGGCATTCAGACAGCCCGCGCCTCCCGCGGCATTCCCAGCGCCCGTTCGGCAATGATATTGCGCTGTATCTCGTTACTGCCGCCATAAATCGTGTCGGAGCGGGTGAACAGGAACAGCGACTGCAAACGGCTCAGCTGGTAAGGCGCGCCCTCGAGGATTTCTGCCTCGTCGCCCAACACATCCATCGCCAGTTTCCCAAGATCCGAGTGCCAGGTGGACCAGGCCAGTTTGTAGATCATGGCTTCTCGCTTGAGACTGCCATCCTGCGGACCGGAGAGCATGCGCAGCGAGTTGTAGCGCAACACCTTCAGTCCCGACCACGCCTGTGCGATGCGCTGGCGCAGCAACGGGTCGCGCGAGGCGCCATTGGCGCGGGCGATGCGGATGATTTCATCGAGCTCGTTTTGAAATTGCATCTGTTGGCCCAGCGTCGAGACACCGCGTTCGAAGCCGAGCAGGCCCATGGCGATTTTCCAGCCGTCGCCCGGTAGGCCGATCAGGTTATCGGCGCGGGTGACTGCCTGATCGAAAAACACTTCGTTGAACTCGCTGGTGCCTGTCAATTGCTGGATCGGCTGCACGCGGATCTGCGCCTGGGCCATCGGCACCAGCAGGAATGACAGGCCATGATGCCCTTGGCTCCCGGGCTCTGTCCGCGCCAGCACGAAACACCAATCGGCTTCGTGCGCCAGCGAGGTCCAGACTTTCTGGCCGCTGATAAGCCAGTGTTCGCCCGTGTCATCGAGCCTGGCCCGGGTTTGCACGTTCGCCAGATCGGAACCGGCGCCGGGCTCGGAATAGCCCTGGCACCAGAACTCGCTGCCAGTGAGGATGCCGGGCAACAAGCGTTGTTGCTGGGCAGGGGTGCCGAAGGCGGCCAGGGTCGGGCCGACCAGCCCTTCGCCGATGTGGCCCATGCGTCCGGGGCCGCCGGCCCGGGCGTATTCCTCATGGAAAATCACCTGCTGGCAGATGCTCAGTCCTCGCCCACCATGCTCTGTGGCCCATCCCAGACCAATCCAGCCACCTGCGGCGAGTTCTCGCTCCCAGGCTTTACGTTCCTCGGGAAAACTATGCTCGTCGCCGGGGCCGCCGCGATAGCGCAGCGACGCAAACTCACCACTCAGGTGCTCGGCCATCCATTGGGCGACCTCTTGACGGAAAGCCTCGTCGGCCTTGCTGAAACCGATTTTCATGCGTCTTCTCCAAACAGGTGTGTCGCCATGCGTTCACGATGCAGCGCCGGGCTGCCCAGCAATTGCTCGCTGGCGCGGGCGCGCTTGAAGTACAAGTGCGGGTCGTATTCCCAGGTGAAACCTACGCCGCCATGCAACTGGATCGACTCGGCGGCGCAGTGGAAAAATGCTTCGCTGGCATGGATCTTCGCCGTCGCGGCAGCCATGGCCAGTTCGCTGGCCACCGCGATATCACCTTCGGGGTCGAGGTGTTCCTGCACGACGCAGGCGGCGTAGTAGATCGCGGAACGGGCGCACTCGACCTGCAGCATCATGTCGGCGCAGCGGTGCTTTATGGCCTGAAAACTGGCAATGGTGCGGTTGAATTGCCGGCGTTCGGCAATGTACGCCAGCGTCAGGTCGAACACTTGCTGCGCGCCACCGACCTGTTCGGCGGCCAGGCCGGCGGCGGCAATCGAAAGGGTCTCGCGCAGCACCGGCCAGCCCTGGTCGGGGGCGCAGAGCATTTGCGCCTCGTTAACGAACACATCGTGCAGTTCGATACGTGCCAGGCGCCGAGTCTGATCCAGGGTGGGCAGGGGCGTGCACAGGATCCCCGGCGTATCGGCAGCGAGGGCGAACAGGCTGATACCCGATTCCCCCTCGCTGCCGGGGTTGCGCGCAGCGACGATCAGCAAGTCCGCTTGTGCCCCGTCGATGACCTGGGTGTAGACGCCGCTCAGGTAGCAGCCGCCGGCAGCGGGCCGGGCGATCGCTTGCACACTGCGTGCATCCCAGCCTTTGCCACTGGCGAACGCCAGCGTCGCCGTGGTTTCACCGGCGGCAATCGCACTGAGCCAGTGTTCCTGGAGGGCCGTGTTGTGTCCCGCCAGGAGCGCAGGGGTGGCCAGGCAGGTCGTGGCGAACAGCGGCGAGCCCAACAGGAAGCGACCGCTCTGTTCCAGCAGAATCGCCAGCTCGACAAACCCCAGGCCCATGCCACCGAAACGCTCAGGGATCATCAGCGCCGGCCAACACAGCTCAAGGCCGATGCGCCGCCAGACATCGGGGTCGTAACCGTCCGCGCGAATCATGGCGGCACGCACGGCATGGGAATCGCTGGCGGCGGCGAGAAAACGCTCGGCGCTGTCGCGAATCATCAGGTGTTCTTCGGTAAAAGCGAACTCCATGGGGTTGTCTCTGCAAGGCGGATGGATGCAGCAGTCTGGGTTGTTCGGGGCGACTGTCGAATCACTAAAACGGACTAGTGCGCAGGCAGTTGGTTGCGCCGCGTCATCGTTCTTCGCCCGCAGGAGCGCGCAGGCCGTGGTGGTGCTTAGTCTCAACGGACGATGAAGCGGCGGGCGGCGCTTTGCACAATGCTCGCCACGCACCCCCTTCAGCCAATGAGAACTTAGGCATGATCGATATTCGTGGTTTGAGCTATTTCGTCTCCCAGATCGAGAACCTCAGTCAGTGGCAGCGTTATGCCGAGGACGTGCTGGGCATGCAGGTGCATGCGGCGCCGGGCGGGGGCCTGTACGTAAAAATGGACGAGCGCCCGTTTCGCATGCTGATCGTCGAAGGCAGCGAGGCACGTTATCTGGCATCCGGCTGGGAACTGCCTGGCGAGCCGGCGTTCCAGGCGGCCCTCGAGCACCTGACTGCCGCGGGTATTGAATGGCAGCCGGGCACCCCCGCCGAAATCGATCAGCGTGGTGTCCAGGCACTGGTCAAAGTCACCGATCCGTCGGGCAACACCCATGAACTGAGTTGGGGTCATCGCTCCGACTGCCTGCCGTTTGTGTCGCCCCAGGGTGTGCCGCGTTTCATCACCGGCGACATGGGCCTGGGCCATACCGTGCTGCCGGCACCGAACTTCGACGCCACGCTGGCGTTCGCCAAGGACGTGCTGGGTTTCGAGCTGTCGGACATTTTCAACTTCCGCCCGGATCCGTCCAAGCCACCCGTGCGCATTCACTTCCTGCATTGCCATAACGCCCGCCACCACAGCCTGGCGCTGGCCGAATACCCGGTGCCGTCAGGTTGCGTGCACGTGATGGTCGAGGTGGATTCGATGACCGAAGTCGGTCGTGCCCATGACCGGTTGCTGGCCCATGACGTGAACCTGTCGGCAACGCTTGGCCAGCACCTGAACGATCGCATGACCAGTTTCTACATGAAGACACCGTCGGGATTCGATCTGGAATACGGCTTTGGTGGATTGCAAGTCGATTGGGCCGAGCATTCGGCATTCGAGTTCACCCGCGTGAGCATTTGGGGGCACGACTTTTCGGTCGGCCGACAGTAAGGAATTGTCATGATAAATAAACAGATGACAGCGGCCGATGCGGTCGCTCAATTACGCGATGGCATGACCATCGGTTTCGGCGGTTGGGGGCCACGGCGCAAGCCGATGGCGATCGTGCGCGAGATCCTGCGATCAAACGTCAAGGACCTGACCGTGGTGGCCTACGGCGGCCCGGAAGTGGGCATGCTGTGCGCGGCCGGCAAGGTCAGGAAACTGGTGTTCGGTTTCGCCACCCTCGACGCCATTCCGCTGGAACCCTATTACCGCAAGGCCCGCGAGGCCGGTGAACTGGAGTTGCTGGAGCTCGACGAAGGCATGTTCCAGTGGGGCTTGCGCGCCGCCGGCATGCGCCTGCCATTTCTGCCGACCCGTTGCGGTCTGGCGACTGACGTCATGCGCCTGAATCCGCAACTCAAGACCGTCGCGTCGCCTTATGCCGATGGCGAGGTACTGCTGGCGATGCCGGCGTTGAATCTCGATGTGGCCTTCGTCCATGTCAATGTCGCCGATCGCCTGGGCAATACCCTGGTGACCGGCCCGGACCCTTATTTCGATCACCTGTTCGCCCGTGCCGCGCAACAGTGTTTCGTCTCCTGCGAACGCCTGGAAGAACGTCTGGCATTGAGCGCCGAGCAGGCTCGATTCAATACCTTCGAGCGCTATCTGGTGAGTGGGGTGGTGCATGCACCGCTCGGCGCACACCCGACCGCTTGCGCCCCTGATTACGGCTGGGACATGAAACATCTTAAGGGCTATGTCGCCAGCAGCCAGGCGGAAAACGGCTGGCAGGATTATGTGCAGACCTACGTCGCCGGCGGCGAGCAGGCCTATCAGACACAGAACGGCGGTGCCGACTCCATGGGCGCCTTGCCCCTTCCCGTGTTCTGAGGAGTAGCGACTATGTCTGCAACCTGTGACTTCACCCTGGCTGAACTGATGATCGTCGCCGCCTCCGAGGCCTGGCGCGGCAATGGCGAAGTGATTGCCTCGGGTCTTGGCGTGATTCCGCGCCTTGGCGCGAGCCTGGCCAAACTGACCCACAGCCCCGAGCTGCTGATGACCGACAGCGAAGCCTTCCTGGTCGAAGAGCCGATTCCCCTCGGCCCGCGTGGCGACTACGTGCCGCGTTACTCGGGCTACCTGTCGTTCGAGCGGGTCTTCGAATGTGTCTGGGGTGGTCGCCGTCACGCGATGATCGGCCCGACCCAGATCGACCGCTGGGGCCAGACCAACCTGTCCTGCGTGGGCGATTATCAAAAGCCCAAGACCGCGATCCTCGGCGTGCGCGGTTTGCCGGGCAACAGCATCAACCACCTGAACTCGTTTTTCGTGCCCAGCCACAACACCCGGGTGTTCGTCAGCGGTGAGGTGGACATGGTGTCCGGCGTCGGCTTCAAGGCCGACCGCTGGCCCGAAGGTGCGCGCCGCGACCTGATGGACATCCGCTGGGTGGTCAGCGATCTGTGCGTGCTCGATTTCGACGGCCCCGACCGTGCGGTGCAGGTGCGCTCGCTGCACCCCGGCGTGACCTTCGAGCAGGTCCAGCAAAACACCGGTTTCCCGTTGCTCAAATCGGCGCAACTGCATGAAACGGTGCACCCGACCGAAGAGCAGTTGGCCCTGATCCGCCGACTCGATCCCCACGATTACCGCGCTACGGCGATCAAGGGCAATCCGCCCGGCATCCGTCAGGCCTGAGGCGAGGACAGTGAACATGCACAGCAGCGAGAGTGAATTCGTCGTCCGTGAGGACAAAGCCGTCTACGAAACAGACACACCGGTGCTGTACAGCGTGGCCGAGGGTATTGCCACGCTGACGCTGAACCGGCCGACCTTCAACAATGCGCAAAACTCGCAGATGACCTATGCCCTGGACGCCGCCTTTCGCGAGGCGGTCAACGATGACGAAGTCAAGGTCATCGTCTTGCGGGGCAACGGCAAGCATTTCTCGGCAGGCCACGACATCGGCACGCCGGGGCGCGATATCGACAAACCGTTCGAGCGCGCGCACCTGTGGTGGGACCACACCAACAAACCCGGTGGCGAGCAACTTTACGCCCGGGAACAGGAAGTCTATCTGGGCATGTGCCGGCGCTGGCGCGAATTGCCCAAGCCGACCATTGCCATGGTCCAGGGTGCCTGTGTCGCGGGTGGGCTGATGCTGGCCTGGGTGTGTGATTTGATCATTGCCAGCGATGACGCATTCTTCCAGGACCCGGTGGTGCGCATGGGCATTCCGGGGGTGGAGTATTTTGCCCATCCCTATGAAATGAACCCGCGTATCGCCAAGGAATTCCTGTTTACCGGCGACCGCATGAGCGCCGACCGGGCCTGGCAAGTGGGCATGGTCAACCGCGTGGTGCCCCGTGAAGCGCTTGAACAAGCGTGCTATGCACTGGCCGCCGGCATCGCCCGCCAGCCACGCATGGGCCTGGCACTGACCAAGCAGGCGATCAACCACGTCGAAGACCTGCAGGGCAAGCGCACGGCCATGGATGCAGTGTTCGCCTGGCACCATTTCGCCCACGCCCATAACGAGCTGTTGTCCGGCGACAAATTGGGCGGCTTCGATGCCAAAGGCATGGCCCGGGCCAACAAGCAGGCCGAGGACAAACGCCCATGAACCGATGGCTTGATACGCCCTTGACCGAGGCGCTCGGTTGTCGCTACCCGATTGTGCAAACCGCGATGGGTTGGGTCGCCGACGCCAACCTGGTGATCGCCACGACCCAGGCTGGCGGCTTTGGTTTCCTGGCCGGTGCAACCATTCCCGCTCACGAACTGGAAAGCGAAATCCGCAAGGTGATCGACGCCACCGGGGGCAGCAACTTCGGGCTCAATTTCCATATGTTCCAGGACAACGCCGCGCAGTGCGTCGACCTGGCGATCCAGTACCGCCTGCGTGCCGTGAGCTACGGGCGTGGCCCGGACAAACAGACCATCGCGCGGTTCAAGGCGGCCAAGGTGCTCTGTATCCCGACCGTGGGGGCACTCAAACATGCGCTGAAGGCCGTGGAACTCGGCGCCGATCTGATCACCATTCAGGGCGGCGAGGGCGGCGGTCATACCGGCGGTGTGCCCAGTTCCATCCTGTTGCCCCAGGTACTGGCAGCGGTCAAGGTGCCGGTGATCGCCGCCGGAGGGTTTTCCACGGGCCGTGGTCTGGCCTCGGTGCTGGCCGCCGGCGGTGCCGGGATCGCGATGGGCACGCGGTTCCTCATGACTCGCGAATCGCCGACGCCGCCGGCGACGTTGCAGCGCTACCTGAAGGTCAGCGACCCGCAACAGGTGCGGGTCACCACGGCGGTGGACGGCATGCGCCATCGCATGATCGAAAACCGCTTCATCAATCATCTGGAAAAGGCCGGCCCGTTCGGGCGCTTGCGCATGGCCCTGGGTAGCGCCTGGCAATGGAAGCAACACACAGGCATGAGCCTGGGGCACATGGCCGCGGTATTTCTCCGTGCGTTGCGTGAAGACCCGTCCGCGCTGTCGCAAGTGGTTATGGCTGCCAACCAGCCGGTGCTGCTGCAACGCTCAATGGTCGATGGCGCGCCGGACGAAGGCATCCTGCCCAGCGGCCAGGTCGCTGCGGCGATCGGCGAGTTGCTCAGTTGCCGTGAGGTCATCGAAGGCATCGCCAGTGAAGCCGAGCAATGCCTGGACGCGCTCCTGGCCCGCCGCCAGACCCATTCATCGAACCATCCCGCCAGTATTGGAGAACCCCTGTGAACCAGGCATTTACCACACAACTCAATCAGGGGATCGCGGAACTGGTGATCGCCAAACCACCGGTCAACGCCCTTGACAGTCAGCAATGGCACGCCCTGGCGCGACAGATCGAGGCGCTTGGGGCCGACCCCGAAGTCCGCGTGATTGTCATCCGCGCTGAAGGCCGGGGCTTTTGTGCCGGTGTCGACATCAAGGAACTGGATAAGTACCCCGAGCGAATTGTCGACGTTAACGCCGGCAACTACGCCACGTTCAAGGCCGTGCATCGCAATCCGGTGCCGGTCATTGTCGCGGTGCACGGCTTCGTCCTGGGCGGCGGCATCGGCATCACCGGGGCGGCGGATATCGTTATTGCGTCTGACTGCGCGACTTTCGCCTTGCCGGAAGTCGACCGTGGCGCGATGGGGGGCGGTGCGCATTTGCAACGTCTGTTCCCGGTGCAAAAAGTGCGCTACCTGTTTTTTACCGGCGACAGCATCGGTGCGCCCGAAGCCCTGCAATACGGGTTTATCGAGCGGATTGTCAGCAAGGACCAACTGCGCGAAACCGCCCTGGGCATCGCGGCGAAAATCGCCGAAAAAAGCCCAAGCATGATCCGTATCGCCAAGGAAGCCTTGAACGGTATCGAAGACGGCAACCTGGAAGACAAATATCGCTGGGAGCAGGGCTTCACGATGCAGGCCTACAGCAGCCCGGACTCCGCGGAGACCCGCCGGGCCTTCGTCGAAAAACGCGACGCCAAGTTCTGAGGGAACGCCATGGAACTGACTTACACACCCCAACAAACCGCCTTCCGCGCCGAAGTGCGCGCCTGGCTGGCGGCCAACCTGCCGCGCGAGCCGCTGGCCAGCTACGACACCCGCGAAGGCTTCGAACAACACCGGGCCTGGGAGGCGAAGCTGTTCGAGAGTCGCTGGTCGATGGTGATGTGGCCCGCCGAACTGGGCGGTCGCGGTTGTGACCTGATCGAGTGGCTGATTTTCGAAGAAGAGTATTACGGCGCCGGGGCGCCGATGCGGGTCAACCAGAATGGCCAGTTGCTGTTGGGGCCGACGCTGATGGAATTCGGCACGCCTGAACAGAAGCAGCGGTTTCTGCCGCGCATGGCCGCCAGCCTCGACATGTGGGCTCAGGGCTGGTCGGAACCGAACGCCGGTTCGGACATGGCGGCGATCACCAGCAAGGCGACACTCGACGGCGAGCATTACGTGATCAACGGCCAGAAAACCTGGTCGACCCGGGCGATATTCGCCGACTGGCTGTTTGGCCTGTTTCGCAGCGAACCGGGCTCGAGCCGCCACCATGGCCTGTCGTTCGTGATGGTGCCGCTCAATGCCCCGGGGGTGAGCATTCGCCCGATCAAGGCCCTCAATGGCAAGGATGCCTTTGCCGAAGTGTTTTTCGACGACGTCCGGGTGCCGGTGGCCAACCGTATCGGTGCCGAAGGTCAGGGCTGGCATGTGGCTATGGCCACCGCCGGTTTTGAACGCGGGCTCTTGCTGCGTTCGCCGGCGCGTTTCCAATACACCGCGCGCAAGCTGGTGGAACTGTACAAGGCCAACCGCGAGAGCGCCGACCGCGACCCGAGCCTGCGCGACGCGGTGCTGGAAACCTGGATGGGTGCCGAGGCGTATGCCCTGTCGGCCTACTACACGGTCGGCCGGCTGAGTCGGGGCGAGCAGATTGGTGCCGAGTCGAGCATCAACAAGATCATCTGGTCGGAGCTCGACCTGAAAATGCACGAAACCGCGATGCGCATTCTCGGTGGCCGCGCCGAGCTGTTGCCGCCCGTGGAGGGCGATGCGGCGGGCTGGCTGGAGGGCTTCCTGTTCGCCCAGTCCGGGCCGATCTACGCCGGAACCAACGAAATCCAGCGCAACATCATTGCCGAGCGGATGCTCGGCTTGCCGAAATAAGGAACGGGCCATGGACTTCACTTTTACCGATGACCAGCTGACGTTTCGCGAAGCCATCAGTCGTTTCCTGATGACCGAAGCCGCCCCGGAAATGCTCCGGGAAATCTGGGAGACCGATGTCGGTCGTTCACCGGACCTGCGCGGCAAGATTGCCGAACAGGGCCTGACCGCCTTGTCGGTGCCCGAGGCCGAAGGCGGCCTGGGCATGGACGATTTGGCCTGGGCGTTGATGACCCAGGAACTGGGGTATTACGCGATTCCCGACTCCCTGGCCGACACTGCGTATGTCGCCACCGGGCTGCTCACCAGCCTGCCAAGCGGGCACCCGGCCCGCAGCAGTCTTTTACCGCGCATTGCCGAAGGCACCGTGCGCATTGCCATCAGTCATCCCGTCAACCCGCTGGTCAGTGATGCTCAGCTGGCTGAAGTCTTGATCCTGACCGATGGCGACGACATTCATATCGTGCCGCGCGCCCAGGTGGATGTTCAGCAACGGCCGAGCATCGACGCGTCCCGGCGTCTGGGGCGGGTTATCTGGAACCCGACCCCGGCCACCTGCGTGGCCAGCGGCGCTTTGGGTCGTACCCTGCAGGCACGACTGCTCGAGCGTGGCGCCTTGTCGGTGGCCGGGCAACTGCTCGGGCTGGCGCAACGCATGCTCGATTTGTCCGTGGACTACGTCGCGCAGCGCAAACAGTTCGGCAAGCCGATCGGCAGCTTCCAGGCCGTCAAGCATCACCTGGCCGATGTTGCCCGGCATATCGAACAGGCCAAACCGGTGCTGTACCGCGCCGCGCATGGCCTGGCCAGGGGCGATGCCCATGCCGGCGTATGGGTTTCCCAGGCCCGCCTGGCCTGCTGCGAAGCCAGCTGGATCGCGGCGCGCAAGGGTATTCAGGTGCATGGCGCGATGGGCTACACCTGGGAAGTCGACCTGCAGATGTTCATGAAACGTGCCTGGGCGCTCGATGCGTCCTGGGGGGATCGCGGTTTCCATAAAACCCGTGTCGGCGAGTACGTGTTCGCCGATGGTGCCCGCCTGGGCCCGGGCCATACCTTCGAGGAGTGAGTCATGCCAGAGGCCTATATTGTTGATGCACTGCGCAGCCCGACCGGCAAGCGCAAGGGTGCCTTGAGCGACGTTCACGCCATTGACCTGGGCGCCCGGGTGCTCAAGGCGTTGGTGGAGCGCAACGCCATTCCCGGCGAAGACTATGACGATGTGATCTTCGGTTGCGTCGATACCATCGGTGCCCAGGCCGGGGACATCGCCCGCACCAGTTGGCTGGCCGCCGGTTTGCCACTGAACGTGCCCGGCACCACGATTGATCGTCAGTGCGGCTCGTCACAACAGGCGCTGCATTTCGCCGCGCAGGCGGTGATGAGCGGCACTCAGGACGTGATAGCCGTCGGCGGGGTGCAAACCATGACCCGGATTCCGATTTCCTCGGCCATGCTGGCCGGGCAGGCGCTGGGTTATCCCGATCCGTTTTCCGGCAGTGAAGGCTGGCGCGCACGGTTCGGCGATCAACCGGTCAACCAGTTCTACGCCGCGCAGCGCATCGCCGATCATTGGGGCATCAGCCGCGAGCAGATGGAGGCCTTCGCCCTGCAAAGTCATGCCCGCGCCCTGGCCGCCATCGAGAGCGGGCGATTCGCCCGGGAAATCGTTGCCTGCAACGGTTTGCGAGTGGATGAAACGCCGCGCCTGACCAGTCTTGCGAAAATGGCCGAATTGCAGCCGGTGGACCCGCAATTTCCCTCGATCACCGCCGCTGTTTCAAGCCAGACCTGCGACGCCTCGGCGGCATTGCTGGTGGTGTCGGAGGCAGCGCTCAAGCGTTATGACCTGACGCCTCGCGCGCGTATCCATCACCTGACGGTGCTGGGCGATGACCCGATCTGGCACTTGACCGCGCCGATCGCCGCGACCCGTCGGGCCCTGGAGAAAACCGGTTTGCGCATGAGCGATATCGACCGGGTAGAGATCAACGAAGCCTTCGCCTCCGTGGTCATGGCCTGGGCCAAGGAGCTCGACTACGACCCGGCGCGCACCAACGTCAACGGTGGCGCCATCGCCCTGGGTCACCCGCTGGGTGCCACGGGAGCCCGGCTGATGACCACGCTGCTGAACGAGCTGGAATGCAGCGGTGGCCGTTACGGCCTGCAAACCATGTGCGAAGGCGGTGGCCAGGCCAACGTCACGATCATCGAACGCCTCTAGGGTTTTCCCTTATCCATCCGTACCGCCGCCCGTGGGGCGTGCGGTCGTGCAGTCAAAGGAGTCAAGCATGGCTATATGTTCAGGCCGCACCGTGATCATCACCGGGGCCGGCGGCGGGCTCGGTCGCGCCTATGCGCTGGCGTTCGCCGCAGCGGGCGCCAACGTGGTGATCAACGATATCCGCGCCGATGCGGCGCAAGACGTCGCGGGCGAAATCCGCGCCAGTGGTGGCCAGGCCATCGCCAACAGTGACGACATCACCACCCTGGCCACCGCGCAGCACATCATCGACGCGGCGTTGGGGGCCTTCGGTGAAGTGCATGTGCTGGTCAACAATGCCGGGGTCCTGCGCGACCGCATGTTTATCAGCCTCAGCGAAGAAGACTGGGACATGGTCATGCGCGTGCACCTCAAGGGGCATTACTGCCTGGCCAACCTGCTGGGGCGGCGTTGGCGTGATCTGGCCAAGGCCGGTACACCGGTTGACGGTCGCATCATCAACACCAGCTCCGGCGCGGGTCTCCAGGGCTCGGTGGGGCAGTCCAATTATTCAGCGGCCAAGGGCGCGATTGCCTCGTTGACGCTGGTCCAGGCGGCCGAACTGGCGCGTTACGGCATCACCGCCAACGCACTGGCCCCTGCAGCGCGTACCTCGATGACCGAAAGCGCGATGCCTGATGTGGTGAAGAAGCCCGAGGACGATAGCTTCGATGCCTGGGCCCCGGAAAACGTTGCACCGCTGGTGGTGTGGCTTGGCAGCACGGAATCGGCCCACGTCAATGGCCAGGTGTTCGAGAGCCAGGGCGGGCGAATTTCCCTCGGGGACGGCTGGCGCACCGGCGTGACCCGCGACAAGGGGGCGAGGTGGCAGGTGGAGGAAATTGGTGGCGCCGTAGCCGAGATCCTCGCCGAAGCCCCGAAGGCTCAGAAGGTGTGGGGCACGTAGTCGCCAAGCTGGCCTTCGAACCGGGCGCAGCAGCGTGTCTGTTACTGCGCCTTTTCGTTCTTCGCGGGCAAACCGAGCTCCCAGGGACACCGGGGTTTTATACCCTGTTTTGACGATGCGCCCGCCTGGCGCCCTCCCTACAAATGCAGGGCATTCATTCCCTGGAGGTAGACGCTGTGAAACAAGCCCCCCCTTATGTTCCCGGTCATCAACTGCTGGCAGGCAAGTCGGTGCTGATTACAGCCGCCGCAGGTGCCGGTATCGGGTACTCAGCCGCCCGGCGCAGCGCCGAGGAGGGCTGCCGGGCATTGATGATTTCCGACGTGCACCCGCGTCGCCTTGAAGAGGCGGTGGAGCGCCTCAAGGCCGAAACGGGCCTGCAAGCCATTTATGGCCAATTGTGCAATGTCACCCTCGAAAATGAGGTCCAGGCCCTGGTGGCGAGCGCCGAGGAACACCTCGGCGGCGTCGATGTGCTGATCAACAATGCGGGCCTCGGTGGCCAGAAGCGCGTGGTCGAGATGAGCGACGAAGAGTGGCTGCGGGTGTTGGATGTGACCCTGACGGGCACGTTTCGCATGACCCGCGCGATGCTGGGGCCGATGCAACGCCGTGGCGCGGGTGCCATCGTCAATAATGCCTCGGTCCTCGGTTGGCGCGCCCAGAAGGAACAGGCGCATTACGCCGCGGCCAAGGCCGGGGTCATGGCGCTGACCCGTTGCAGCGCGCTGGAGGCCGCGGAGTATGGCGTGCGTATCAACGCGGTGTCGCCATCGATTGCCCTGCATGACTTTCTCAAGAAGGCTTCCAGTGAAGAGCTGCTCGCCAGCCTGGCCGGGCGCGAGGCGTTCGGGCGTGCCGCCGAAGTCTGGGAAGTCGCCAACGTGATGATGTTCCTGGCCAGCGATTACGCCTCCTACATGGTCGGCGAAGTGTTGTCCGTCAGTTCCCAACAAGCCTGAGGAGTAGGCGATGACTCATGTTTTCAGCAGTGCCCGGGCGTTGCTCGAGGCCGAAGGCCTGGACCTCGGCTGCACCGAGTGGCTGACCATCAACCAGGCGCGCATCGATCTGTTCGCCGAAGCCACCGGCGATCACCAGTGGATTCATGTCGATCCGGTACGCGCCGCCACCGGCCCGTTCGGTGCTTGCATCGCCCACGGTTACCTGACCCAGTCGCTGGTTAACCTGTTCCTGCCGCAATTGCTCACGATCGACAACATGGCGATGGGCGTCAATTACGGCAGTGACCGCGTGCGCTTCCCGGCACCGGTCAAGGTTGGATCGCGGGTGCGTGGCAGCGCCAGCATCGTGCGTGCCGAACAACTGGCGGACGCCGTGCAACTGGTGGTGCGCGTCACTGTGGAAGTCGAGGGCCAGTCGCGCCCCGGCTGTGTAATCGACACGATCAGCCGCTACACCTTCAACCCTATTACCGAGTGAGCCTGTCATGGATTTGAATGAAGTTGTCATCGTTGCTACTGCGCGGACCGCGCTCGCCAAGTCGTTTCGCGGTTCGTTCAACGACACCGAAGCCCCGGTGCTGGGCGGACACGTGGTACGGGCCGTGGTCGAGCGGGCCGGTATCGAACCGGGTGAAGTGGATGATGTGATCATGGGCGCTGCGGTGCAGCAGGGTACCCAGGCCTACAACATCGGCCGCCTGTGCGCCTATACCGGCGGCTTGCCGGACACCGTGCCGGGCATGGCCCTGGATCGCATGTGCGCCTCGGGCTTGATGAGCATCGGCGTCGCGGCCAAGGGCATCATGACCGGCGAGTTGAACATCGCCATCGGCGGTGGCGTGGAATCGTTGTCACTGACCCAGACCAAGCACAAGAACAGCTATCGCGCCCAGTCCGAAGCCGTATTGCAGATCATGCCCAGCGCCTACATTCCGATGCTGGAAACCGCTGAAATCGTGTCGCGTCGCTACGGCATTAGCCGCGCTGCTCAGGACGAGTATGCCTTGCAGAGCCAACTGCGCACCGCCGCCGCCCAGCGTGACGGATTGTTCGACGAGGAAATCGTTGGCTTGAGCGTCGACAAGCTGTGTTTCGATGCCGCCGGCCAACCCAGCGGTCATCAGCGTGTGGTGGTCGAGCGCGACGAATGCAATCGCCCCAACACGCGCCTGGAGGACCTGGCGTCGCTCAAGCCGGTGTGGAAGGACGGTAAATGGATTGAGCAGGGGGAGTTCATTACTGCCGGCAACGCTTCGCAGTTTTCCGACGGTGCATCGGCCAGCCTGCTGATGAGTCGCGTGGAAGCCCAGCGTCGCGGGCTGACTCCGCTGGGCATCTATCGGGGCATTGCCGTGGGCGGCTGCGCCCCCGAGGAAATGGGCATCGGCCCGGTGGTGGCGGTGCCCAAGTTGCTCAAGCGCTTTGGCCTGAGCGTGGCGGACATCGGCCTGTGGGAAATCAACGAAGCCTTCGCCTGCCAGGTGCTGCATTGCCGCGATGCGTTGCAAATCCCGGCCGAACGCCTGAACGTCAACGGCGGTGCAATCTCCATTGGCCATCCGTTCGGCATGTCCGGTGCGCGCATGGTCGGTCACGCACTGCTGGAAGGTCGTCGTCGCGGCGCCTGTTATGTGGTGATTGCCATGTGCATCGGTGGCGGCATGGGCGCGGCCGGGTTGTTCGAACTGCCTTAAGATGGACCACGGTGCAATGCGCATCGATATCACCCATGACCATTGATTCAAGCGGGCCCCTTAGTCCGGGCCCGCTGCCGGGGGAGTGGCAATGCAAAGTCGCTTGACGAACACACAGGTCCTGACTGAGATGGGGCTGGAGCTTTCAGACTACGAACGGCTCATCGGCAACATGTACGATTCGGCCATGGATATCCGCCGTTTGGGTGATTCGTTGCGCCAGCTGCGTTCACTGTTCAAGGCCAATTTCGTGACCTTGATCCTGCGCGTTCAGGATGAGCCGCTGCTGTCGCCGATGATGGTCGCCGGCGATGTCGAGCTGGGGGAGGGGGGCATCAACCATTACGCCTACTATTCCAAATCCACGCTGTTCGACAATCTGCCCACCGACACGGTTTTCACCGTGGATGAATTGGTGAGCGAGGCCGAGTGGCTTGGTTCTTCTTTTTATCTGCTCTACTGCCAACCCTATAACTGTCATCAGATGCTGGGTGCCGATATCCGCATGCCCGATGGCAGCGCCGTACGTTTCCGGATCAACCGCCCACGGGATCAGGCACGGTTTTCTCACGTCGATCGAGCCATGTGCGAGATGCTCCTGCCGCATTTGCGCCGTGCGTTGCACATGCATTCACAGCTTGATCGCAGTGAATCCCTGGGCAGCCTGTATTCGCAAACCATCAGCCGCATGGCGGTGGCGACCTTCGTCCTCGATGAGAACGGCAGTGTAGTGCAGCTCAATTCGGTGGCCCGGGAGATTCTCGACAGTCAGGACGGCCTTAAAGTCGTTGGCGGTCGGCTCGAAGCCATTTACCCGAGTGACAATCGCGAACTGCTGCGCCTGGTGCGTAATGCCTTTCAGCGGGCAAGCTCGGGCGGTGCCGGCGTGCAGGGTGCCGAGGCCATGTCGATTTCCCGGCCCTCGGGGAAAGTCAGCCTGGGCGTGGTAGTGGAATTGATACCGACGCAGGAGCTGGTCGAGGGCAGGGGGAAACCGACGGTCGTGGTGTATGTGCGCGACGCGGTCAGCAAGTCGCTGGTGAGTAACGTGGCGACGTCGCAGTTGTACAACCTGACGCCGGCGGAAACCGCGCTGGCCCTGGAGCTGGCCAACGGTCTGTCGCTGGAGGAGGCGTCGGAGACATTGAGTATTCGCCGCAACACAGCCCGTGCGCACTTGCGTTCGATTTTTTCCAAGACCGGTGTCCGTCGCCAGACCGAACTGGTGAGGATCATGCTCAACAGTGTCGTGGCGTTGGCGCAGCCCCACGGACCGGGTTTGGCCGAGCCAGCGCTTTAAGTGGTATTGCTTGGGCGCCGGGTAAAAATGCGTTAGTCCGTGCGGACGATGCTTCTCGATCCTTGGGCTGCCGATACTGGGTGACCGCTATCGGTAACCAAGGAGAATAAAAATGACCGGCAGTAACCTGGCCTCCAGTTGTCTTGTCTCGCGGCCTGCCAACGCCACTCCCAGCTGGGTGTTGGGGTTGATATTGGGATGCAGTGCAATCGCCACGGCGAATGCGGCACCCGAAGATGTGGAGCGCCTGGGCAAGGATTTGACCTGTGTCGGCGCCGACAAGAGCGCCAATGCCGATGGCAGCATCCCGGCGTTCAGTGGCAAGTGGCTGGGGGTGCCACCCCACGTGGACTTCAAGGGCACCGGCAACCATCCCATTGACCCGTACCCGGACGAAAAACCGCTGTTCGTGATTACCACGGCCAACCTGGCGCAATACAGCCAGTATCTGTCCGACGGGCAGAAAGCCTTGTTCAAGCTGTACCCGGCTACGTACAAGATGCCGGTCTATCCCTCGCACCGGGATTTCCGTTTCGATGATGGGGTGTGCAATGCCACCCGCGAAAACGCCAGCATCGCGCGACTGGTCGATGACGGTGAAGGGGTGGTGGGCAAAACCGGTGGCACGCCCTTTCCCGTACCACGCAGCGGCCTGGAGCTGCTGAAGAACGCCTCGGCCTTCACCTTGCGCGCCTGGACCGAGGAGTACACCTCCGACAACGCCTATGTGCTCAAGGACGGCAACATCAACTGGGGTCGCGTGCACTCGCGCAACCTGGCGCCGTCGCTGGAACCGGGCAAGAAAGGCGAGACGGTGGGCAACTCGGCGTTCTACCTCAACGAAACGCTTCTGCCACAACGGGACAAGGGCGAGATCAATACCGGCACCGAGTTCTGGAACGACAAGACCGAACCCCGCCAGGCTTGGCGTTACGACCCCGGTACCCGTCGTGTGCGCCAGTCGCCGGGGTATGGCTTCGACATGTCGTTCCCTGGCAGCGGCGGTTCGATCACCGTGGACGAAGTGCGGCTGTTCAACGGCTCGGGCCAGCGTTATGACTGGAAGATCGTCGGCAAGCGCGAGATGTTCATCCCCTACAACACGTATCGCCTGCACGCGGCGAATCTCAAGTACGCCGACTTGCTGACCCCGGGCCACTTCAATCAGGACGCCATGCGCTACGAGCGTCATCGGGTCTGGGAGCTGGAAGGCACCCTGAAGCCGGGTTATCGCCATCTGTACGGCAAACGCAAGCTGTACATCGATGAAGACACCTGGTTCCCGATGCTGGCCGACAACTACGACAACCGTGGCGAGCTATGGCGGACGTCGATGCTGAATTTCTTCTACGCCTATGAAAGCCAGCGACCGCAAGCGGGTGTGGGGCTGTACTACGACCTCAATGCCGGCAGCTACCTGGCGTTCAACCTGATCAATGAACAGCGCAGTGGCTACCAGTTGAACAAGCCGGGTTTCAGTCCGCGGGACTTCGGCCCGGAAGCCGCGCGCCGATTCGGTCAATAGCCGTGGAGCAGGGTGCTCAACGAGCAGTGAGCACCCTTTGAGAATGGATCGCGTTTGATCTAGTCCAACTGAAGGATGATCTCCTTGCGCGGCTGTTCAATGATGCCTGCCATGGGATCGCCCTGTATTTCTTGGGGGCATTACCCGCCCCGAAGTCTGCAATCGAGGAACAATAACAATGACGAAACTCGTTGAGATCAATGTCGAGAACGCCCAGCGCACTCACCGTTACGCGCGTGGCTGGCATTGCCTGGGCAATGCCAGCGAATACCGTGACGGCAAGCCCCATACCCTGGAAGTTTTTGGCACCCGGCTGGTGGCCTTCGCCGACAGCCAAGGCAACATCAGCGTTCTGGATGCCTATTGCCCGCACATGGGCGCCGATCTGTCGCAAGGCACCATCGAGAACGACAAACTGGTCTGTCCCTTCCACCACTGGAAGTACGACACGGGCGGCAAATGCGTGGAGATCCCTTACTGCAAGCGCATTCCACCCAAGGCCAAGACCCGTAGCTGGCTGACCTGCGAAGAAAATAACCTGCTGTTCATCTGGAACAATCCCGAGGGCCGTCCGCCGAAAGAAGGCGTGGTCATCCCGCACCTGCCGGAGATGGACGACCCGGACTGGATCCATGACTGGAACATCGACACCATGCACATCGAGACCAATCCACGGGAGCTGGTCGATAACCTGGTGGACGCCCAGCATTTCGGACCGGTACACGGCACGCCCACCAAATACTTCGCCAACGTCTTTGAAGGTCATATCGGGCACCAGATTTTCCATGGTGACTCCGAGCGCCTGGGCGGCGACCTGATCGCGCCATCGGCCTACTACGGCCCTGCCACCCACTTCACGCAGATCAGCTCGATGTTCGGCGATGTGCGCATCCACGCCATTTTGCTCAACAGCCACGTGCCAGTGACGCCGAACAGCTTCGATTTACGTTTTGGGTGCATGGTCAAACGGGTGCCGGGCTGGACTGAAGAACAGAACCAGGAGGTGGCCAGGGCCTATGTCCAGGGCAATCGGGATTCGTTCTATCAGGACGTCGTGATCTGGAAGCACAAGATACGGATCGATAAGCCGATATTGGCTGAAACCGACGGCCCGGTGTACCAGCTGCGCGAGTGGTACGAGCAGTTCTTCACCGATGAGGATGACGTGCCCGCATTCATGGCCGAACGCCGTGAATTCATCACGGTCGACGAGCGCTGAAGGTGAGGCCCCATGAGCGACACGCCATGCCGTGTCGCTCATGGGGCGTCGGAAAGAGGTCACCCGTTCCGGGTTCTTGAACGACATAGGTCCGACCTGACGGTCACGAGAGCACTGACAATGAAAATAAAAAGTCTTCTTGCCTATCATGTTTGCCTGCTGATTCTGTTCCTGCTGGTGTTCACCGTGCAGGTCTCGCAACCAGCGGAATCTCCCAGCGTAAAAGCCTGCAAGCAGTATGCGGGTTGCGTCGCGATCAGCCAGAGCGTTCCGAACTGGCTTAACCTTCGCTAGCGGCGGCGTTACGCATAAAGAAAGGCGACATCCCTGTCGCCTTTTGCTGTTTCATGACCCTTCAATGTCCACACCACCATTCCGTGAGCAGCGAGACGAGGCGACCTGTATCGAGCAGGCAGAAAACGCGAGGTCATTCAATGCCGGACGGTATCGGAGGAGGGACTGGACGTGGTCGCCAGCCGCTCCCATGGCGATGCCGAGGCGTTGGATAAATGTCTCGACGGGCGCAAGGTGCGCTCACTGAAAAGCGCGGGTTCATCGTGGCCTGGTGGATGTGCGCAAGCCACGGTACCGAACGAATTGCCTGATGCGCCCCTAGCTCGCGCTGATGTTGCCGCAGAAAAGAGGGCGGCTACCGTCCGCCGGGCTGGTACGAACGAGCAAGACATAGTCACCCTTGGTCAGTTCGCTCAGCGCCACCGGCGCCTGGGACCATTGCTGGGTACGCGGGGCCAGCGATGGATAATCGACGCTGTTGGCCTGATGGGTCTTGTACATCGGTTGTGCGCTCAACTGCTGACACGAGCCAGAGTAGATCGCAGTAACGAGGCGGCTAGGTACAGCCAGGTCGTGAGGGACACCACCGACGGTGAGCCAGATGCTGGTTTGGTTGCCCACCGGGCTGAGGGTGGCTCGAGCGATATGCTCGGCGTTTTGCGGGGTAGCATTGAGGGGGACATCGACAACCTCGGTTCTGCTTGCGCAACCTGAAATCGTCCCGACCATCACTACCAACGCCAGCCAAGATTTTCTGTTCATTACAGAACTCCTGATTTGAAGTGCGTTGATTTCATGTCCCCCTGTGTAGTCTAGTGGCCTGCGCTGGGCGCGGGATCTAGCTGATGGGCGGTCATCCTCCACTATGAAATGCGCTGCAATTTTGAATTTATTGAAACAGTTGGATGGCTGGCCCGCCTGTAACGAGCCAACCGACTTGATCCGTTATCGAATCAAAGGCACGCCACTGAGCGTTTGCAAGTCCTCAAAGCTGATATCAGCGACAATCTCCAGGACCTTCAAGCCTTCCGCGGTGACGTCCAGAATAGCCAGGTCGGTATAAATCCGAGTCACGCAGCCAATGCCGGTCAGTGGGTAGGTGCATTGCGGCACCAATTTGCTTTCGCCCGTCTTGGTCAGGTGATCCATCATGACGAACACCTGACGCGCGCCTGTCGCGAGGTCCATCGCGCCACCCACTGCCGGAATGGAGCCTTCGGCGCCGGTGTGCCAGTTGGCAAGGTCGCCGTTGACCGAGACCTGGAAGGCGCCAAGCACGGCAATATCGATGTGCCCGCCGCGCATCATCGAGAACGAATCGGCGTGGTGAAAATAGGCGCCACCGGGCAGCAGCGTCACGTGCTGTTTGCCCGCGTTGATCAGGTCATCATCTTCCTCACCCGGTGCAGGACTCGGGCCCATGCCCAGTACACCGTTTTCACTGTGCAGGAACACTTCCTTGTCACCCAGGTAGTTGGCCACCAGCGTGGGCACGCCAATGCCCAGGTTCACGTAAGAGCCTTCGAGAATATCGTCGGCCACTCGTTGGGCCATTTCGCTACGCGATAGTTTTTTCATAACAGTCATGGCGGGCCTCAGTTGACGTTGGCTTTCGTGAGAGGGGCACGCGGCACTTTGACCACGCGCTGAACGAAGATCCCCGGGGTAATAATGTGTTCGGGGTCCAGCTCTCCCAACTCGACGATCTGATTGACCTGGGCGATTGTCGTTGTCGCCGCCATCGCCATGATTGGTCCAAAATTACGCGCGGCTTTGCGATAGGTGAGGTTGCCCCAGCGATCGCCCTTTTCGGCCTTGATCAGTGCGACATCGGCGCGCAACGGCATTTCCAGCACATAGTTGCGACCGTCGATCACTCGGGTTTCTTTGCCTTCGGCCAGCAACGTGCCATACCCGGTGGGCGAATAAAACGCACCGATTCCAGAGCCTGCCGCGCGGATACGTTCGGCCAGATTGCCTTGTGGCACGACTTCAAGCTGTACCTTTCCTGCCAGGTAGAGCTCGTCGAATACATAGGAATCGGATTGGCGTGGAAACGAACAGATGACCTTGGCAACGCGCCCGGCCTTGAGCAGTGCCGCCAGACCAATCTCACCGTTGCCGGCATTGTTGCTGATGATGGTCAGCTCGCGAGCGCCGGAAGCAATGACACCATCTACCAACTCCGACGGCATCCCGGCAGTGCCGAAGCCACCCACCATGATGACCGAACCATCGGCAATGCCGTCTAGTGCAGCAGCGACGGACTCAAATGTTTTGTTGATCAAGACGTACTCCCGTTTTTATGTTGGCTGAACAGAATGATCCGATGGAAAAAACCGCTGGATCATCGTGACGGTTAAGATGTGCATAGCGTGCCAAACAATGGGGCAAGGAGGGTGTCCCGACATGTGATGTCGTGCGATTAGCGAACGAAACCGTAACACCGTGACAGGTACCTTGGAGCATTCAGCTGTGCATGTGCGAGGTTAGCGAACCCATCCTTGGCATTGGGTTGGGTTGTACCGGGGTTAGAGGAAGACGAACCTTAATGAGCGTCTTCCTCGAGACCTTCCCGTGTAACCGCTGAGCGTCAATGAGTGGCGAGCGGATGACCTTCCACCGCATCGATTTGAGGGCGAATAATGATCAGCCCGGCTGAGGCAATGATCAGTGGAATGATCAGTGCTGAGTAGTAGCCAGCGGGCCCACCGTGTTCAAGAAACCAGCCACCGCTTGCCGATCCGATAATGGCCCCGACCCGCCCCAGTGCAATAGCCCAGCCTGTTGCCGTTGCACGCAGTGCAGTGGGGTAGGCTTGGGCAACCATGTAGTTCAATACTATTTGCTGACCTCCGATACCTACACCGGCGCAGCCGGCCAGGATAAACACCAGGGTCCAATTGGTGCCACTGTTAGCCAGTCCCCAGCAAAGCGCGATCCCGAACAGGAACAGGATAAGCAGCAAAAGCCGCGTGTTGATCTTCGGCAAGATGATAGACAGTGGTATGGCACACGCAACAAACACTGCATTGACCGCGACAGTCCCCATTGGCGCCTGCTCTGCGGGTAATCCGGTCGCTTTAAGAACAGTGGGCAGCCAGGATAGAAACATAAACCAGGCAACCCAGTTAAACAGGTAGACCGTCCATATCCCCAGGGTATTACGAGCCAGGCCGCCATTGAACAACGAAGCCACCCTGGTTTTGACTTCCGTCTCAGGAACGCTATAAGTGGCGTCCGGTGTTGTTTGGGTTTTGGTGATGCGGGCAATAATTCGCGCAATCTTTTGACGGCTGAGAGTTGATTGATTCCTCGCTAAAAAATACAGCGACTCAGGCAACGCGAACACTAATACCCCCACCAGCGCCAGCGGCACTACACCGCCAACCGCAAAAATGCCTTGCCAGCCGATCGAGGGCAGCATTTTTGCCGCCAACAATCCGCCCAGAATGGCGCCCGCAGGCAATCCAAGCAAAACAGTGGTCATGATTGTGCCGCGATGTTTGGCGCTGCCGTACTCGGCCGCAAGCGACAGAACCACGGGCGTTGCGCCACCCATTCCAAGTCCCGCGATAAACCGCAAAACCAGAATTTGTTCGGTAGTGTGCGCAAATGCGGTGGCTAAGGAGGCCACACCAAATAAGGTGACCGATCCGATAATTGTCGGTCGTCGACCAAATTTGTCGCCCAACAGTCCCAATGTCATTGCCCCGAGCACCATGCCGACAATACCGGCGGTGAGAATCGGTGCCAATGCACCTGCGCCCAGTCCGAAAAACTGAGTGATTGAGGGACCTGTGAAGGCAATGGCTTGAGTATCAAAGCCGTCGAGTATGGCTACGAAAAAGCAGAGGCCAAACACTTTCCATTGAAATGCGCTGATTCGAGTGCCGTCGAGAAGCGTGGGAATCGAACAATGAGTACTCATAATTGCTCCATTAAAAGGCATTTTTATTTTTTATGCGTACGCATAGCCTTACGGATCACAGGCTAAGTTCGAAACTCACCGGGGTCTAATATCATTTGAGTGGTGTGTGATACCTAGAAGGTATGAACTGCTATTGCATGATCAATTTCACGTGCCCTCAAACGTCGTGGCCCTGATAACCCCGCTGCTTTGCAGGACAGGACAACTTCTCGTAACAGAATGGCAACGAGCAGACGGGGCGAGGGGCAGGGGGGAAGGCAGTGGTCGATGTCGAAATTGAACAGCTATTACGTTAGCAGTGCTGCATCGCTTGGAGTGAAGGACTGTCTAACTTGCTACGCGATGGCAAATACCTAGTTCTCAAACTTCCGGACTTGATTTGGTCAAGTGATAGCCGCTTGATGCTCAGTTCGGCTGCCGTGAATAAAGAAGAAATAATTCATGAGCTCTGCGCTCCAAGTAGTTTTTTCGCCATGTCCTCGTTGCATACGGGCTGCAAAAGGTGCCGTTGGCGATGGCGCGTGCGGTGTATCTAGCTGCACGTGTCTGCACACGATGCGGTTGCTGGTCCTGCGTTGCTTAGGGGCGCGGGCGAAGTTTTGCTCAATGAAACTGGCAATCCAATACAGTACGGAACGCAGGACAACACCCAAGCAGCATGACGACGCTGTTGATGAGCAATTGGGCGCTGAGGGAGAGAATCAAAACTAAACACGCCTGTCATTAATCGAGCAATACTGCATTTAACATAATATACATTATGCGAACCGTGATATACGAAGCCTGGGTGTCTTTGCTGCCGCTTTTCACCTGGTGACCAGGCTAGCCAAGTCGAATTTCTCGCATGCGAGAAAACACCGTGACGAAATTACGATTCAAGTCGCCATGCTTTCTGACACATGGCGTTTAACGCAATTTGATGCTGTTTCACGCAAACAACTCAAGCGCCGAATCATCCCATTCGTGTCCACGCTCGGACCAGCCATTGTCACTTTGCGGCGGGAACCCGGTACGGCAATATCCTTGCTTCGCCGTGAAATCAAGTATGGCATGCGGGTAATCGTTGATCAGCAGCGCAGCCTTGCTGTGATCAACCGACCAGCCGATCTTCACGCTGGAGGGTTTGTGTTTGTCAGAAACGTCCGCCACGTTGTAGATATGCAGCGCATCCTGAATCGGGTTGCCTTCAGCCGCTGTGTCCAGCGCGTAGAAATAGCCGGTATCTTCGTCGTCTTCGAATACGACAACGTAAGTTCCTGCCTCCGCAGGAGCTTCTGTGACGGAGCCTTGGCCCACATGCAGTTCAGATTCGGCTGTCAGGTATATTGGCATCGGGTATTCCTATACGGGTTGAATATCTGGAGCATTCGATAATGCCAACGGCCATTGGCGGATCACAACGGCAAGATGACGGTGGTTAACCTGCCCTACGCTACCGACAAATAACTGATTATTATAACTAAACTAAATATCCATTTAGTTTAGTTATAATAAAGAGGCGGTTATTGGACGATAGAATAAGATGGCACCGCCCCTAAGGATCTCCCTGTCGCATCCACTGAGATCCGATCCCTGATCCACCAAGATTTCGTCGTAAAGACTTTCAAGACGATATGGTAGCGCTCCCCTACTCTGCTCCATCAAATCATGCGCCAGATGGCCTGCTTTATTTTTTATCCGTCGGATCAGACATCGCCTCGCCGATGGTTGCAGACTCGCAAGGCAAATATTGTTTCGGGATAGAGGTTTCGCCCGGACGTCGTGTGAGGGTTAACTGGGATTTACCGCGAATCTTCTCTTCCCATTTGGCACGTTCCTGCGTGATGTTTTCGATCCGGACCTTCCTGTCTATGGTTCTGAGTGTTATCAGCGCCGCAACCAATACCGATATGACAGCGGATGATAGAATGTCTAAGAGGTCCATGTTTTTTCCGATAGCAGTTGACGGCAAATGCTTGACTTCGCTTGCCCTTGTTCAGCGAAGCAGAAAAATTCATTTCGATATTTGCAGGAACGCTATTCTTGGTTTTTAATTCGTCTTAGTTGTGTAGGTGTCACGCCAAGTTTGGTACGCAGGATGCGAGTTAAATGCGCCTGATCCGAAAATCCGCAATGATATGCAATTTCTTTAATCGAAAGTGTTCCATTGTACAGCAGCCGCTTCGCTCGCTCGACGCGCTGCTCGGTGACAAATGTATGTGGCGAACAATGAAATGATTCGCTGAATTTTTTCGAGAATGTCCAGACTCCCAAGCCTACTGCATCGGCCATTTCATCCAGGCGTATGGATTGTTCCAAATGGCTATCGATAAAGTCGAGCAAATGTTTCTTCTGCTGTTGAGATAGGCGACCAGGCGTACAGGATTCTTTAAAGGTGACGCTGGCGTAATTTCGGAGAAGGTGAATGGCTAACTGCATGCTCAAGGCCTCAACATACAACGATCCACCAATTCCACGGCTTCTGACTTCGCTTGTAATTGCGCTGACAATGGAAGTCAGAATCGAGTCTTGCGTACGGAGCAGATCATGCAGGCGGACCTCTTCAATCGGACGTTCCATAACATCCATGGCAACACGTGACATCAGCGCATTGGAAAGATAGAGGTGAGAAACATCAATGTCTTCGGTCCAGTTCCAATGGGAGTCCTGTGACATTGTAAGCAGGGAAATATCGCCCGGAGCGCAAGCGGTACGCGTCCACCCTTCATCCACGCATCTATCCATCGGTGTATGGCCCAGGAAATAATAAACGATCATGAAATGATCGAGGGGTGGGATAAGGACGTCCTGACCTTTGTATCGATATGACCGCTGCTCTATATCTTTCCAGCCGAGTTCTTCGCTTGAGCTGAGAACTACGCCTGGCACCCACTTGAGAAGTTCCTTTGGAGTAATGACAGTCGGCATACTTAAAGTCTCATTTGAGGGCCGTCCCCCTTGCTCTTATTGCGCTCCTACGCAGAATTGAAAGCACTCAAGAGGTGGTCGGCTAGTATTGTTTTTATTAGTATATGCAGCATGTCGGGATACTAGCATGGGATTCTCGGTGTCGAAAGAGATATCAATCGCCATGCGACTTAAAGTTATTATAAAAAATCCGGACGCTAATATGAAAAAGACATAACAAAATACCAACTAATTCCCATGAGCTGATGGTTTCGAATTTTTCCTGTCCAGGCAAAAAAACGGCCGCCTGGGGGTGGCCGTAAAGGGGCTGCGAGACGTAGTTCTCGCAGCGGAGCGACTTATATCAGGCCTTCACCATGTCCTCGATGACCTTCTTGGCGTCGCCGAACACCATCATGGTCTTGTCCAGGTAGAACAGTTCGTTGTCCAGGCCGGCATAGCCGCTGGCCATCGAGCGTTTGTTGACGATGATGGTCTTGGCCTTGAACGCTTCGAGGATCGGCATGCCGGCAATCGGCGATTTCGGATCGTTCTTCGCGGCCGGGTTGACCACGTCGTTGGCGCCCAACACCAGGACCACGTCGGCCTGACCGAACTCGGAGTTGATGTCTTCCATCTCGAACACCTGGTCGTAAGGCACCTCGGCCTCGGCCAGCAATACGTTCATGTGGCCAGGCATCCGCCCTGCCACCGGGTGGATCGCGTACTTCACGGTCACGCCACGGTGGGTCAGCTTCTCGGTCAGTTCCTTCAGCGCATGCTGGGCGCGGGCCACCGCCAGGCCGTAGCCCGGAACGATGATCACGGTGTCGGCGTTGGTCAGCAGGAAGGTCGCGTCGTCAGCCGAGCCGGATTTCACCGGACGGGCTTCCTTGGCGCCTGCCGGGCCTGCGTCGGCTGTGTTGCCGAAACCGCCGAGCAACACGTTAAAGAAGGAGCGATTCATCGCCTTGCACATGATGTACGAGAGGATCGCACCGGACGAGCCCACCAGGGAGCCGGCAATGATCAGCATCGAGTTGTTCAGCGAGAAGCCGATACCCGCCGCCGCCCAGCCGGAGTAGCTGTTGAGCATCGACACCACCACCGGCATGTCGGCGCCACCGATCGGGATGATGATCAGCACGCCCATGACGAACGCCAGGGCCAGCATCAAGGCGAAAGCGCTGAGGTGGCCGGTCAGCATGAAGGTCACGCCCAGCGCCAGTGTGGCCAGGCCCAACAGCAGGTTCAGTTTGTGCTGGCCGGCGAACTGTACCGGTGCGCCCTGGAACAGGCGGAACTTGTACTTGCCGGACAGCTTGCCAAACGCGATCACCGAACCGGAGAACGTGATGGCACCGATGGCGGCGCCGAGGAACAGTTCCAGTCGGTTACCCGCCGGAATCGAATCACCCAGGTGCTTGACGATGCCCAGGGACTGCGGCTCGACGACGGCGGCAATGGCGATGAACACCGCGGCCAGACCGATCATGCTGTGCATGAACGCGACCAGTTCCGGCATCTTGGTCATTTCAACGCGCTTGGCCATGATCGAACCGGCCGTGCCGCCGATCAGCAGGCCGACAATCACGTAACCAATGCCGGCTGTCGCCCCGCCTTGTCCAAAAGAGAGCGCGCCCAGCTTATAGATGAGGCCGACGGTGGTGAGGATCGCCAGGGCCATGCCGAGCATGCCGAACAGGTTGCCGCGACGCGACGTGGTGGGGTGCGACAGGCCTTTGAGGGCCTGGATGAAGCAGATCGACGCGATCAGGTAGAGCGTCGTTACGAGGTTCATGCTCATTACTTCGGCGCCTCTTCTTTTACGGCTTTCGGGGCTTTTTTCTTGAACATCTCAAGCATGCGGCGAGTGACCAGGAAGCCACCGAACACGTTGACCGCCGCCAGCGCGACCGCGAGGGTGCCCATGGTCTTGCCCAGTGGCGTCACGGTCAAAGCCGCTGCCAGCATGGCGCCGACGATCACGATCGCCGAAATGGCGTTGGTCACGGCCATCAAAGGCGTGTGCAGCGCAGGTGTAACGTTCCAGACCACGTGATAACCGACATAAATCGCCAGCACGAAGATGATCAGGTTGTAGATACCGGGGGAGATAAGCTCTTCCATCGTCTGAATCCCTGCTTAGGCGTTTTTGCGGATGACTTGGCCGTCGCGGCACATCAGGCACGCGGCGACGATGTCGTCTTCGAGGTTGATCTCGAACTGGCCTTCCTTGGTGAAGACCAGTTTCAGGAAGTCCAGCAAGTTGCGGGCATACAGCGCTGAAGCATCTGCCGCGACCGCACCGGCGAGGTTGGTCGGACCGACAATGGTCACGCCATTTTCGACGACCACCTGATCGGCCACGGTCAGCGGGCAGTTGCCGCCCTGGGCGGCGGCAAGGTCGATGACCACCGAGCCCGGTTTCATCTGTGCCACGGTTTCGGCGCTCAACAGCGTCGGCGCCTTGCGGCCCGGAATCAGCGCGGTGGTGATGACGATATCTGCCTGCTTGGCGCGCTCGTGCACGGCCACCGCCTGGCGCTGCATCCAGCTGGCCGGCATGGGCCGCGCGTAACCGCCGACACCGACGGCGCATTCACGCTCTTCGTCGGTCTCGTAGGGCACGTCGACGAACTTGGCGCCGAGGGATTCGATCTGCTCTTTTACCGCGGGGCGCACGTCAGACGCTTCGATCACGGCACCCAGACGTTTCGCCGTGGCAATCGCCTGCAGCCCGGCCACGCCGGCGCCGAGAATCAGCACGCGTGCCGCTTTCACGGTACCTGCAGCGGTCATCAGCATCGGCATGAAGCGCGGATAGTAATGAGCGGCCAGCAGCACGGCTTTATAGCCGGCAATGTTGGCTTGCGAGGACAGCACATCCAGGCTTTGGGCGCGGGAGGTACGCGGTGCGGCCTCCAGCGCGAAAGCGGTCATGCCGCACTCGGCCATTTTGGCGATGGTTTCATTGCTGAACGGGTTGAGCATGCCCACCACAACGGTGCCGCGCTTGATCAGCGCCAGCTCGCTGTCGCTGGGCGCGACCACCTTAAGAATCAGCTCCGCACCAAACGCATCGTTGGCGCTGCCAATGATCGCGCCTGCCGCTTCATAAGCACTGTCGACAACACTGGCGTTAATGCCGGCGCCGCTTTGGACGGTGATTCTATGGCCTTGGCCAACGAGGTTTTTCACCGTTTCCGGCGTAGCAGCCACACGGGTCTCTCCAGCGTGTGTTTCGCGAGTTATACCAATATGCACGGCGAATCTCTCTGGATAATGACGTTAGAGCGGAGCGTGTTGTGGAGTCCCTTCCAGACTCTCCATGATCAAGAACGGTGTTGCTTAGAATACGTAAAGCAATCGAAGATTAAGGCGAGACTCTTCCTTGAAGCCATTATCAACTGAAATATCACGCCCCAATGTCGCAAGCAGTTGTGTTTTGGGGGTAACAAAATAAGACCCTCCCAACATTATTTTTTCTTGACCGCTTTCATCTTTCAAATCAGTTCCGTCAACTTCTCTCTCCCCTCCCCATAGCCGGGAATAACCGACATGAATGGTCGCGCGCTCACTGAGTTTGTACCTGGCAAATCCTTGCATCTGGTACTGTGGACGCTGCTTCATCGTCAGATCGTCGGGGGAGTAACTATCGTTGTCACCGAAAAAAGTAACGTCAGCGACGAAATCCAGAATGACGTGGCTGCCGATGCCGTGCATGTACCCACCCTGCAAAACATACTTCCATCTGTTTTCCCCAATATTCAGCTCTTTATTCTTGCTGTAGTCTCCCAAAGGCAAAAACAGATATTGAGTTATGCCCAATGCGCGGTTTGCCGAAGGGTCCTGGTGGATCCAGATCGCATTGGCCAGAATGGGATCGCCCATTCCTGTTTCGCTGCCCATGGTTTTTATATCGCCACCTGCCGACAGGTGGCCAAAAGGCAATAGAAGTTGGATATTCGTCAGCAGGCCTGCAAACTCCTGATAGCTGACCCCCCTCAGAATGGCGACGTCCGACTGAAGGTTATATTTGTCGCTTAAACGATTGCCACGCACGTAATAATCGTCGCGCTCGGCGTGCTGTAAATAAACAAGTCCAAGCTTTGTGCCATCTGGCATTGGCGTATAGTCACCAGGATCGACATCCAATGCGTGACACACAATAGATAGTTGAAGGCAGAAAACTAAAATCATCAACCGAAACGCATGGCGAATTCGGACGTTTATGTTGTTTTTTCTGAGGCTATCAACGTTAGCGTCAGAACTCGGCTCGAGCGTATTTGGCACGCGCAAAAAATGTGCTGTTGTTATTTTCATCTTCAACCCTGTTTTTTATAAAATTGTTCTGGGTTTGGCACAGGAGTCCTGTGCCATTTATTTATTGTTCTTGAAGGCGTGTTTCAATGTGTTGGGGATGACAGCAGCTCTGCCAGATGGGCGTCCAGTTGATTGAGCATTTCAGTATCGGTGCCAAACAGTCCGAGGTGACCATCGATTGAACTCAAGGGCCTGAACTCGCTGTTCGGGATCATTTTTTGCTCCGACAAACAATCCTCCACGGTAAAGAATTGGTCGTGCGAGATTGGCATTACATAGACTTTCGCTTTGATTTGACCCAGGGCTGTCGCAAGATCACCGCCCGTGTTTCGACTGACATCTCCCCGCTGCCATTTCCAGGCCATGGTCAGGAGGTTGTTAGGGTCCATTGCCGCAAAGTAGCTCGCCATGAAACTGTCGACGAATATCTTCATCGACTCGAAACCCAGCGCCTTATGCCGCTCGGCGAGGAAGAATTCGGTACTCCAGCCCATCAATGCCCACAGTTTCGCATGCCGCTTGAGTCCGGCCTGTACTTCTGACGATAAGCTGTATAAGCCCGCCCGGAAGGCCGGATCGGTCGTTATCGCTTCAATGAGTAATTCGGTAAACAGGAAGTCATGTTCGCTATTGCGCGCTGTACCCGCTATCGCTGCGGCGCGTTTGACAAAGTCTGGATAGCGCACGGCCCACTCGTAGGTTTGCTGCGCCCCCATCGACCCCCCCACCACTAACGCCAGGCTCTCGATCCCAAAGTACTCGGTCAGCAATGTGTGCTGGGCACTGACGTCATCGCCAATCCTGACATTCGGGAATCCAGGACCTGCCAGCGATCCGCCCGTGTTACTCGGAGAGCTGGAAAGGCCGTTACCGATCTGGTTGACAACAATGATGCAGTATTTCGAAGGGTCCAGCGCTCGCCCCTCGCCAATGTATATCTGCTCCATCGCCTTGCTCGTGCCGGAGTACCAGGTCGGAACAAGTATGGCGTTACTCTTGTCGGCGTTCAGGGTGCCATGCACTGCTACTGCCAGTCGGCAGTCAGGAATACATGACCCTTCTTCAAGCTGGAGCGGCCCGATATTAATAAGTTCAAAAGGACCGTGATTTTCTTGGGAGTAATAATTGTTCATTACAGGTTACCTCGTTTATCGAGCTGTCACGGCGAAATAGAGAGTCGTGGTGACAGCTGCAACTAGTGAGCAGTCATTCGACCTCAGGCCATTTCAAAGCCCGGGTAACCCTGTGCGGCGATTTCGTCGCATCGGCGATGATAATTACCAACGCCACCAATATAGGATACGAGTCGGCGCGGTTTTCCATCGACGTTGGAGCCCATGTACCAAGAGTCGGTTTTGACGACCAAGGTCTTCGCCGCCGTCTCGTCGTGATGCTGTACCCAGTCGTCCTCGAACTCTTTGGAGGCTTCTACGACTTGTTTACCGTGCCGGGCGGCAAACTCAATACATCCAGTGATCCAGTCCACCTGCTGCTGCAGGCAGGTGGTCATGTTGCAAAGTGCAGCCGACGGTGCCAACGGTGCACCTGTTGTGAACAGGTTGGGGTAGCCGTGGATCTGCAGTCCCATGGATGTGCGGATTTCTTGTTTCCACTGCTCCCTCAGTGACCGGCTGTCGCGACCGCGAATATCGATCCGGCTGAGTGCGCCGGAACCGGCATCAAAGCCCACGGCCAGCACGATAATGTCGACCTCGTGAATCTTTCCATCGGCGGTCTGGATCCCCTCCGGCACGATGCGCTCGATTGGTGACTGCTTGCAGTCAACCGCCTCGACGTTGGGTTGCAGATAGACTTCAAGGTACTTGTTTTCGAGCGGTACGCGATGGGTGCCGAAACCATAGTCGGTGGGGATCAGCAGGTTGCAAAGATCCGGCTTGGACTGGAGACGCTCACGCATCTTGATACGCACGAACTCCGACACGACTTCGTTGACCTGCTCGTCAAAGAACATCTCGGGAAAAGAAGCCAGCCACATGGCTAACGAGCCATCTTCCCAGAGTTGTTCAAGCACGGCTTGTCGCTCTTCGGGGGACTTCTCGGCCCAGGGGCCGGCGTCGAAGTCGTAGTCGAAACCTGCAAAGGTTTCTCGCACGCGTTTCTTGAGTTGATGGAATTGTGTGCCCCACTTTTCCCAGTCTTCTTTGCTGTATTTGGGGTTCCTCATCGGAATGACATACTGCGGGGTGCGCACGAAGACCTTCATTGATCCCACTGACGGGGCGATGGTCTGAATCACCTGAATACCCGTGGCGCCAGTGCCCACCACGGCCACACGCTTGCCCTTGAAGTCCACGGGGTCTTTTGGCCACAGACCGGTGTGATAGATCTGGCCTTTGAAGTCGGTTTGGCCGGGGAACCGGTCGGACAGTGGGGCGGACAGCATGCCGCAGCAAGAAATCAGGTATTGCGTATTGATCGTTTCACCCGCCTCGGTTGTCACAATCCAGCGACCACTCTCCTCGCAGAAGTGAGCGGAAGCGATACGGGTGTTGAACTGGATATCTTTCTTGAGGTCCAGCCGATCCGCGACGAAGTTCAGCCACTCCTCTGTTTCGGGCTGCGCGGGGAATCGCTCGGTTGGCTGCCAGGATTTGTAGAGTTCTTCGGAGAACCAGTACTGATAAATTTCAGCCTGAGAGTCAAAGCGCGCACCGGGGTAACGATTCCAATACCATGTGCCGCCAACACCGGAAGCCGTATCGTAGGAGCGGACCGTCAAGCCCATTTCACGAAGTCGATACAACTGATAGAGGCCAGCAACCCCAGCACCAATCACCATTGCGTCCAGGTAGGTGACTTTACCGTCGCCGGTAAACGCAGAGGTGAGTTTAGATTGAGCACTCATTTTGAAACCTCATATTGTTATGTTTATATTTGCCTTTACTTACTTGCTGCCAGGCAATGGTTAAGGCGCGGATAAACGTTAACAATGAAGGCGAGTGTCACTCTTGAAGGAAATGGTGAATAGCTTGAAGAATCCGGTGCAGTGACAGGCGGTATGACCCGCAAAATTGATTGGAGAACGCCGCGAACGATGAGCGGGCTCATCGTCGCTTTGCTCTTTTCCCAGGCGTGACCGGCCTCGTGATAGCCCTCCTCCGGTATTTTCGCTATACAAGATAAGTGCGTTTGTATCTACGCCCGCACTATTTGCCCAGCCTATTTGAACGGACTTTTCCGATAGCAACGAAGTTCGCGCCTACACGATATCGTTCACCCCGATTCTGACGACTACCTTGCGATAGCCCGTTTCGTCTGAATCGAAGGTTCTATGCGTGAAGCCCTGATACGGTCCACCAGGTATTGCGCATCTTTTGCCACGCCGGAAAAACGCCCCGACCCCCAGGTGTACAACCATGGCAATCCGAGGAAATACAGACCTGGCTGCGCCGTGACCCCGCGTTGGTGTCCCGGGTGGCCACGGCCATTGAAGACGGGAGCCTCGACCCAGGTAAAGTCCGGACTGAAGCCGATGCACCAGATGATGCTGGTGATGCCTGCCTCCTCAAGGTCCAGTTCGCTGCGCTCTTGTTCGGGCGACCAATTCGGCTCGTAGCGTTCACCGGGCGGCGCGTCGATTGCGTGTTCCTCGATGTACTTGTCGATCGATCCGTTGATGCGGTTGTACACCGCATCGGCGTTGTCCAGGCTCTCTTCCAGGTTAGGGGCGAATTGCATGCGCGTACCCTGCAACCCTTCAAGACGACCGTACAATTCCATGCCTTCCAGGGCGAATTTACGCAGGTCGATATCGCGCCCGCCGTCGCGTCCCGTGACGTAATGGTTGGTGTTGTCGCGCACGCCCTCACGCAGCGGATGGGTATCGACGCCGATCTCGTAGTAGCCCATTTCCGCCAGCCAGTCGACCACGTCCTTGCCTCGATAGAAACGCGCGCAACGCGGTGCGTCACCCACTGCAAGAAAGACTTTGCGTCCTGCCAGATGCAGGTCCTCGGCAATCTGTGCCCCCGACTGCCCGGAGCCGACCACCAGTACGTTGCCGACAGGCAATGCCCCGGGGTTACGGTATTGCTCTGAATGCAGTTGATGAACACCGGCCGGTAAACGCTCGGCCAGGCGCGGAATGATTGGCGTGTGATAGCCGCCGGACGCGACGATCACTTGATCAGCCGTGAACTCGCCGTTCGAGGTATATACCTCGAAACCACCCAGTGTGCGCGGGACCACACGCTGCACGGTAACGCCCTCCTGAACCGGCGCGTTCACCGATTTGACGAAGCCAGCGAGGTATTGGTTTATCTCGTCCTTTTTCATGAAACCGTGAGGGTCGGCGCCCTTGAAATCATCGACATAGGTATAGCCCGGCAAGGCGCATTGCCAGTTAGGCGTGACCAGACTGAAAGCGTCCCAACGCTGATTGCGCCAGGTATGGGTCACGCTGTGCTTTTCCAGCACCAGATGGTCGATCCCTTCCTGTTGCAGGTAATGGCTGGCGGACAACCCGGCCTGGCCACCGCCAACGATGATCACACTGTAATGTGAGGTTTTGATTGAGGTGAGATGGCTGGTCATAACGTTGCTCCTGTCATGGGTGACGATAAGCATCAAGGGGAAATTCAATGAATCAGAACGAACTCCAGCCTGCGCCGATCACCTGACCGGCGCCTTCGGTCCGCATGCTGAGAATGTCCACCTGCCCTTCTTCGTGGGCAGGCGCTTGAAGATCACTGGCCTGTCCCTTCAATGAACTCAAGGTGTCCATGGCCGAGCTGCAATAGAACCCCTTGACCTCCTTCACCCGCTCCGAAGCGTTGTTCAAGGCCTGTTCGATGCGCTGTAGAAACTCCGGCAACGGGTAGCTGGCGCCCTCTTCCAGGTATTGGAAAATCACGGTCGAGGGTGAATAGCCGGTGGTTTCGCGCCCATTGGGCCAGCGGATTCTGAAATTGACGGCGGGCATGTCAGTGCTCCTGTTTCAGGTTTAAAGGGGTGAGGTCGAGATGGGGGTAACTGAATCCGGTAAAGGCCTGCTCACGAAGATTCCAGAATTCACCACGCTGTTGTCCGTGCCGGACGGTCAATGCGCCGCTTGAGTTCACCTGACCGATACGCTCACAGGGAATCCCTTCGAATGCGAAGGCTGTCTGGACTTGCGGCCAGTCACGCTCGTCTAGCGTCATCAGGAAGCCGTAGCTGGGAAACACCTGGAGCCAGCGTGCGAGGTCGGCATCCGGCGGACACGGCAGTGCAGCCAGATCGATGGTTGCGCCGCAGCCGGTGGTTTCCAGCAGCATCAACAGGCTGCCGAGAATCCCGGCGTTGCTGATGTCTTTGGCCGCGAGCAACAGTCGGGCATCGGCAAGGCGCGGCAATACGTGGATCTTGCTGCGCAGACGCTCGGCCTGTACGCCTTCGAAGGCTTTCCAATAGGTGCTGTCGGCGTGCCAGGCGCCTTCAAGGTCCACCGCCATGGCGATGACTTGGCCGGGAGCGACATGCAAGGTCGACAGCAGTGTTTGCGCAGTCCCTGTGATCGCCACGGCCAGCGCGGCGGGATGGTTCGTGTCGAGGCTGGTGTGCCCACCGGCCAACAGCAAGCCATAGGCTTCACAGGCTGCACGGATGCCCGCCAGAATCTGCTGCGCGGCGTCTTTGTCGTGATGCCAGTAGGCGTTGACCACCGCCGTGGCACGACCGCCCATGGCAGTAATGTCACTGACATTGGCCATGACCGCTGACCATCCTGCAAACCACGGCGCAGCCTCGACAAAGGCCGGCAACATGCCTTCGATGGCCAGCAGCTGAAACTGATCGCCACAGGCAATCGCTGCTGTGTCGTCGCCAGGCAAGGCGTAAAGCTGCTCGCGGGTCAGCGCTTGTGTTGCGCGACCCACCACGGCGGCAGGCTGCTGAATCGCCTGTTTGGAGCGCATGGCCGGGGTGGTCCGCAAGGTGTCGATCAGCGCCGCCAGATCAAGAGCGTCAGTCATGGCGAGCCACCTTCAGCGCACGCAATGAGACCTGGCGCGGCATCAGCGGGTAGCTCGGCAAATCCGCTTGCATCAAGCAATGCGGCTGGCCGAGCAACTCCAGCTTTTCCAGGGTTTGCCAGCGCAGGCCATGGAAATAGACTTCGTTCTGCGCCTGCACCGTAGCGCGAAACACTTCGCAGCCCAGTTCCTTGGCCCGCGACACGGCTTCGTTGACCAACGCCTTGCCGATCATGCTGTGGCGACGATACGCCGCCGCCACGCATAGACGCCCACCAAACCACAGGCCTGGCTCCGGCTGGTAGATGCGCACCGCGCCCACCACCTGATCGGCGATCCCGCAATTGCCGGCCAGGGCGACAATGGCAATCGCCTGAAAATCATGGCTGTCCTTGTCCTGCACCAGCAGTTGTTGTTCATCGGAAAATACCGACCGACGCAGGGCAAAATAGGCTTGTTTCTCCCAGTGTTCGCTGGCGGGCTTGACCCATAACTCGCCCGCGCGGAACGGCTCGAAGGTACTGTCGACCAGGGCAAAGGCGGAATTCGGCATAGGGATTCTCCGGCTTATTCGTAGCTTTTCAGGGCCGAGCACGCGCCGCATTTGGCGCAACCGGCGTTGATCTGATCGGAGTGCAATCCGTGGCGGCGCAAGCTGGCGCCGATCTGCGGATAAAGCCGGGCCATCATCGCACTCTCCGGTTTTGGGTGATGGGCCAATGGCGTGCCGTCGATGGGCACGAACGGCACCACGAACGGATACACACCCAACGCGCATAAACGTTCGCTCATCTCGCTGATGGCGGCTTCGCTGTCGCCCAGGCCGGCCAGGATGTAGGTGCTGACCTGGCCCCGACCGAAGACCTCGACCGCTGCGCTGAAGGCTTCGAAATAGCGGCTCAGCGGCACTTCGGCCTTGCCCGGCATGATCCGGTGGCGCACTTCATCGGTGACGGCTTCCAGATGCATACCCAGTGACACCACCCCGCTGTCGGCCAGGCGCTGGAACCAGCGATCATCGTCCGGCGGCTCGCATTGCGCCTGAATCGGCAAATCGACAGCGGCTGTAACGGCGGCGGCCGATTCACACAAAATCGCCGCGCCACGGTCCGGCGTTTGTGGTGTGCCAGTGGTCATCACCATGTGCTTGACGCCATCAAGTTCCACCGCGGCCTTTGCCACTTCCGCCAGTTGCTGCGGGCGCTTTCGGGCAATGGTTTTGCCCGCCGCCAGCGACTGGCCGATGGCGCAGAACTGGCAGGAACTGCCGCGATCATTGAAACGAATGCAATGCTGCAGCACCGTGGTCGCGAGGACATCGCTGCTGTGCAGCGTGGCGATTTTCCAATAGGGAATGCCATCGGCGGTGCTCAAACCGTAGAACTTCGGCACACCGGGCATTTGCACCTGCCCCACCTGCAAGCCTTCGCGGAAGATCAGCGCCTGACTGCCATCGGCGTTGGGCTGCGCCTGGTAGGGCGAATCCTGTGAAGCCTGATTGAGGATCGGCACCATCATGGTCCGACTGCCAAAACTCAGCGCCTTGTGGTCCGACGGCCCCGCGCCGCCTTGTCGGGACAAACCGTTTTGTGCCGCCGGCCAACGCACGCCATGGCATTGCAACTCGGCCAGCAATTCATTGGCTCGCATGATCGAACTCCTCGGTGGCCAGCGCCGCGAAGTGCGTACCGCGCTCATGGACATGGGCCGTCGGCGTGCGGTCGATCAACAGGCTGAGCAGTTCCGGACGGCTGTAATGCCCGACCGAATCCATCATGCGTTTGCGCTTGTCGATCAAGGCCAGGTCGAGATCGGCAATGACCACGCCTTCGCCGCCACGCAGCGGCTCGCCGAGCAATTTGCCTTCGGGCGACACGACGGCCGTGAAGCAGCCACCGGAGATCGGGCCGAGCCCACAACCGGTGTCCTGCATGATCTGGCCCTGCTGATCGGCATCCAGCCACGCGGTGGCATTGACCACGAAGCACCCGGACTCCAGGGCGTGATGGCGGAGGGTGACTTCGATCTGCTCGGCAAAGATGTCGCCCACCAGTGAGCCGGGAAACATCGCCGCGTGAATCTGCTCGCCGTCCGCCATCAAGGCGTAACGGGCCAGCGGGTTGTAATGCTCCCAGCATGCCAGCGAACCGATGCGCCCCACGGCGCTGTCGATGGCGCGCAGACCCGAACCATCACCCTGCCCCCAGACCATGCGCTCGTGGTAGGTCGGGGTGATTTTGCGCCGATGCTGAATCAGGCTGCCGTCGGCATCGAAGAGTAACTGCGCGTTGTAGATCGTGCCGCCGTCGCGCTCATTGACGCCGATGGAAACCACCATCCCTGCTTGCTTGCAGGCCTCGCCAATGGCCAGGGTCGCGGCGGATGGGACCGTGACGGATTGATCGAGCAATTTGAGGTGTTGTGCACCCATGGCGAACGCCGGCTGCACAAACGAAAAGTATGGGTAGTACGGCACCACCGTCTCCGGGAACACGGCGAACTGCACGCCTTGTCGACCGAGGGCGATGATCTGTTGGCAGACCTTGTCCACGGTGCCTTCGCGGCTGTAAAGCACTGGGCTGATCTGAACGGCGGCTGCGCGAATGATGGCCATGATGGGGGTCCTGAAGTCAGTAGTGTTCGGAAGATCAACAGCGGTCCTGTGGGAGCTGGCTTGCCTGCGATTCGGGTGACGCGGTGCATCAGTTACACCGATCGCGAGCAAGCTCGCTCCCACAAGGTTTTTTGTGCGTCAGGCGGTCCAGGTATCGATGATCATCGCGCCTTCACGGCGCATCAGCAGGCGCAGGTCCATGACGTCCAGTGGGTTGATCGGGCGGATGCCTTCGATCAGGGCTTTTTCGGTCTGGCCGTACAGCGCTTGCAGGGCGAAGCGGCAGGCGTAAACCTCACCGCCCTCCTCCATGAACTGCATCAACTGCTTGTTCACCGCCAGGTGGCCGGGAAATGCTTCGGCGCCCAAGGTCGGGAAGCCGCGTTGCACGCCCAACTGCACGCCGGGTCCATACAGCAGGATTTTGGTTTCGAAGCCTTTGCGCAGCAGGCGCTTGGCTTGAAGCATATTGACCAGGCCAATGGAGCCCTCGAAAGCGATGGTGTGAAAGGTGATCAGCACTTTCTCACCAGGCTCGGCTTTGATGTCCTCGAAGACTTTTTCTTCGTAATTGACCAGGAAGTCGCCGTCTTTGTAATGGGGGATGTCCACGCTTGGCATAGTGTCGCTCTCCAGTTTTCTTCGTGCTTTGACGTCAGCCTGTATTGGCTGCCGGGTTGCAGGAGATAGAGCGAACGCCGTGCCAGAAAAATAAAACCTTTTTCGTAACGACTTATCCCATTGATTTTTATGTAAATACTGAACTGATCCGGTGTTTGATTTCGCATCTGATGCTTTCGCCGAACCACGCATTCCCGTAGAAATACGAGTATTCGTAGTGGCAAAACACGAGATTTCGTAGTCATGACTGAAGCAGACTCTCTCAGCGGTTGGGCCGACCTGGCGTATTCGTCACGGCATATGGTGTTTGAACATTGCGCCGAAGCCATCGCGCTGCTCAATCCGTTTTCCGACCGGTTGGGCGACCTGAACATCGCCGCCTGCAAGTTGCTCGGCTATCCCCGCCAGGAACTGCTGGAGCTACCGGTGAGCAAGCTGTTCGGGCATCAACTGGCGGACCTGATCGTCTTCACCCAGGCAGTGATGGACAAAGGCCGCGGCTGGACAGATGAACTGAGTTGCAACTGCAAAAGCGGCGAACGCATCGAACTGGAAATCTCCGCCACCACCCTACAAATCAAGGGCGTACAACACCTCATTTTGGTGCTGCGTGAACGCAGTCAGGAGAAGTACCAGCGCGACCAGGCCCAGACCGAGCGCACCATGCGCGGCGGGCTGATCGAGTGGCGCAACATCCTTAACCTGTTCCAGGAAAATGAACGCGACAACCAACTGCTGCTCAGTTCCGTGGGCGACGGCATCTACAGCATCAACAGCGAGGGCCTGGCCACCTTCGTCAACCCCGCCTGTGCGCGGATGCTGGGTTGGGAAACCCAGGACATGATCGGCAAGAACATCCACCGCATTCACCACCACACCCATGCCGATGGCAGTCATTACCCGGTCGAACAGTGCCCGATCTATAAGGCGGTGCACGATGGTGTGATTCATGAGGGTCGTCAGGAAGTGTTCTGGCGCCGGGATGGCAGTTCGTTTCCGGTGGAATTCACCAGCACTCCGGTGATTTCCGAGGGCCGTATCGTCGGTGCGGTGGTGGTGTTCCGCGACATCACCGAGCGGCGCAGCACGGAAAACCAGCTGCAAAGTGCCCTGGATGAACTCAAGGTACTCAAGGAGCGTCTCGAAGAGCAGAACGCTTACTTGCAGGAAGAGATTCACATCGAGCACAACTTCCGCGAAATCGTCGGCCAGAGCGAGCCGATCAAAAAAATCATCCGGCAGATCGACGTGGTCGCCCCGACCGATGCCAGCGTGTTGATCAACGGTGAATCGGGAACGGGCAAGGAGCTGATTGCCCGCGCCATCCACCAGGCCAGTCGCCGCAATGCCCATCCGCTGATTCGGGTCAATTGCGCGGCGATCCCTGCGGAATTGTTCGAGAGCGAGTTTTTCGGGCACATCCGGGGCGCGTTTACCGGGGCGGTGCGTGATCGCGTCGGGCGCTTTGAGCTGGCTGACGGAGGCACGCTGTTCCTCGACGAAATCGGCGAAATTCCCCTGGAGCTGCAAAGCAAGCTACTGCGAGTGTTGCAGGAAGGTCAGTTCGAGCGCGTCGGTGAAGAACGCACGCGCAAGGTCGATGTCAGGATCATTGCCGCGACCAACCGCGATCTGCGTCAGGAAGTCGAGGCCAGGCACTTTCGCGAAGACCTGTACTTTCGCCTGAACGTATTCCCGATCAAGTCGCCGCCATTGCGTGATCGATCGATGGACATCGGCGCCCTGGCCGCACACTTCCTCAAGCAGACCGGCAAACGCTTGAACATGCCTGGCAGGCGATTGCGCAACAGCGACATCGAACGCCTGCAACGCTACTCATGGCCAGGCAATATTCGCGAGTTGCAAAACGTCATCGAGCGTGCGTTGATCACCTCGATCGGCGCGGACCTGAACCTGGATTTGCCCGACGAACCTAAAGCCAGCCTCAACGCCACGCCACAACCTCCCCCCTTGTCCGTGATCATGACTGACGCCCAGATTCGCGAGCTTGAACGCAACAACATGCAGGCAGCACTGAAGGCCGCGGATGGAAAGCTGTTCGGCAAGGGCGGTGCTGCTGAACGGCTGGGTCTCAAGCCCACGACACTGGCATCGAGGTTCAAGCGGCTGGACATCAAAGTGGGCGATTGATCATCGCCGCCCTGCCGGCCTCATGGATGGATATCTACCCTGCCTGAACCGCCTTGGGCAATGTCGCACAGGCCGGGTAGTCAAATGCACGGCACATGCTCAGGGTGCGAGGATTTCCTGCAGAAATTCAATGAACACATTAATGCGACTGGAACCACGATGATTGGGCAGGTACAGCGCATTAATACAACTGCTGGCACTGCCAGGGTTGACCTCGTACTGCTCCAGCACACGCGTGAGGCGACCTGCGCTGACATCGTCACGCACCAGCCAGTCGGCCAATAGCGTCACCCCGCCCCCGGCCAACGCCGCCTCACGCAGAATGTCGGCGTTGTTGCTTTGCAGCCTTCCCTGCACATTCAAGCGAATGATTTCCTCATCACCCTGGAATGTCCAATTGTGGTGGCCTGTGCGGTAATCAAAACGCAGGCATTGGTGCTCCAGCAGATCATGGGGGTGCCTGGGCAGTCCGGTACGCGTCAGGTAATCGGGGCTCGCCACTACCCAACGCTGGAAATCGCCCAGGCGCTTGCTGACGATGTCTTCACTGACGACCGATGAACCCAGGCGCACGGACACATCTATCTGCTCGCTGAGCAGGTCACTGACCTCGTCGCTCAGCGCGAGGCTGATCTCCAGGCCAGGATGACGATCCAGCAGTCGTCCCAGATGCGGCGCGATGATGCGTCGGCCGAACTCCACCGGGACGCTGGCCCGTAAGCGTCCCTGGGCTTCGCTGCCACGGTCGGTCACGACGGCATCGGCCTCGTCGATGGCCTCGAGGATCGCCACGGCTTTATCGAAATAGTGCTGCCCTGCCACCGTGACGCTCGTGTTGCGCGTGGTGCGATTGAGCAAGCTGGCGCCCAACTCACTCTCCAGCCCCGCTACCTGCCGGGTCACAGACGAAGTGGAGATGCCAAGCTTGCGCGCCGCAGACGAATACCCCCCACAGCGTACGGTTTCGACAAACATTTTGAGCGCCAGCAACTTATCCATAAGCGGAGTCCAGGATCGAAAAGGTAAGGTAACGACTGTGCATGACCAGGCGTTTCACGTCTTGCATGGATGTGCTTAACCAGGTGGATTAAACCCGATACGAGCCGCTGAATCAGGATGGCGTGATGCCCATGATCCGATTGCCCATGTGCACTCCCCAGTCCCTCATGCGCTTGCCTTCTGCAAGTTGCTGTCTTTGCCAGGTCTGCAGGGCTTTGTCGAGATCGCCATTGTCGTCGATGGCCTGCGCCAGGAACAGTGCATTGCGGGCCGCCTTGGCCGTGCTTCCGGCGGTATGGGGCCGCGGTACAAAAGCGGCATCGCCGGTCAACAGCACGCGTCCGAACACCATTTGTGGAACGTCGAGATCAAGGATCGCCTGGACAAAAATGTCCTGGGTCTGGCGTATCAGTTCGCGAAAAGCCGGATTTGCATATCGCTCGCCCATTTCCCGCAGATAAGCCTCCTGCTCCGCCGCCAAAGCCCCCGGTGGAATGGAGTGGTTACGCCGCTGGCCGTCGCGATCAGTGAGCACGGCGTCCAGTTCCGGCCCTTGCGCGGCTTTCAAATACCATAGCCAGTTGAACCGACGCTCGCCAGGCTCAATGGAGCCGTTCAAGCCCGGCACCATGTATTCGAGCATCAGCGATCCAGGGTCCTGTTGAAAGACAAAGTCCTCGTAAAGCTGCGTCTTGGCGAAGTCTGCAAGTCGGTCTTCATCAACAAGCCCACGCCAAACCACATAGCCCGAATAGCCAGGTTGCGCCCCGGGCAACACCCTGCTCCGCACGGATGAACCCGCCCCATCGGCCCCCACCAGCAGGTCTGCCTCGGCACGACTGCCATCGGCGAACATCGCCGTCACCCCGTGCTCGTCCTGAGCCAGATCCACCAGCGTCTTGCCACGGTGATAGTGCTCGGCGGGAAATGCCGAAAACAATGCGTTGTACACGGTGTTCCAGGACGTCTGTGTTTGCGGCATCGGTTCTTTATGCAAGACGCTACCGGCTCGATCCAGATACAGACGATCATGGGAGCGGACACCCAGCGCATGGGTATGCTGGATGCCTGCATAGCGAAAATGCTGCAGGACATCCGCTTGCAGAACAATGCCTCCGCCACGGCTATCCATTGCCGCGGGGGAGCGCTCGAAAACATCGACTTGCCAGCCAATTGCCCGCAACGCTGTGGCGGCAAACAGGCCGCCCAGAGAACCACCGATGACCAGGGCTTTCGGACTATCCGGACTCTTCATTACCTTTCTCCTTGCGTAGTGGTGATTCCCGAACCAACCGGTTTTGAGCTGCGTTATGCCAGCGCCGGATAGTCGATATAGCCCTTGGCGTCGCCGCCAAAAAAGCTGTTGCCGTCCGCCGGGTTGAGTTCGGTACGCCCGCGCAGGCGAGCCGGCAAGTCGGGGTTGGCAATGAACGGGCGACCGAACGCGATGACGTCGGCACGCCCTTGCGCGATGGCGCGTTCAGCGGTCTCTGCGGTGTACCCCCCCGCCAGCATCAGAACGCCGTGGAAGTCAGCACGCAGCTGTTTGATGATGGCGTCCCAGCGTGGATCATTACTTTCATCGAGCACCGTGCCGACCATCATCGGTTCCACCAGGTGCAGGTAGGCGAGATTCCATTGATTGAGCCGGGAAGCAATGTAGCCAAAGGTCTGTTCCGGGGTGTCATCGCCCATTCCCATGAATCGCCCCATCGGTGTCAGGCGTACGGCAACGCGTTCGGCCCCGACTTCTTCGGTCACCGCTTGAACCACTTCGAGCAGCAGCCGTGCACGGTTTTCAATACTTCCACCGTAGCGATCGCTGCGCTGATTGCTGGCGCTGTTGATGAATTGGTCCAGCAGGTAGCCATTGCCCGCGTGGATTTCCACGCCGTCCATACCGGCCAGAAGCGCATTGCGCGCGGCCTTGCGGAAATCGGAAACGATCGCTTCGATCCCCGGGATGTCCAGTTCCTGAGGGACAGGAACATCACCCCACACCCCCTCGCCCTGCTCATTGAGGATGAAGGTCTTGCCGGGGACCGGCTGTGCGGTCGGCGCGACCGGCAAGCCGCCGTTCGGTTGAAACACGGGGTGTGACACCCTCCCCACATGCCAAAGCTGCAGGAAAATGCGCCCGCCCTCCGCATGCACGGCGTCGCTGACCGCTTTCCAGCCGTGAATCTGCTCGTCGCTATGGATGCCCGGCGTCCAGGCGTAACCCTGACCCTGCTGCGAAATCTGAGTGGCCTCGGTGATGATCAACGCGGCACTGGCGCGTTGACGGTAGTACTCGACGTTCATCGATGTCGGCACGTTGCCGGGCTGCCCCGCCCGCGAGCGAGTCAAAGGGGCCATGGCGACACGGTGATCAAGGTTGAGTTGACCGAGTTTGATGGGGCTGAACAAGTGCTGGGACATGATAATTTCCTGTAGGGATCGGGATTGAACAAGCGGCTCAAGCGGCCTGGTTTTGTTTCAGTATCTGGATCATGATTTCGCTGGGTTGTGCGCCACTGATCACGTCATCCGCGATCTCAATGGTCGGCACCGAACGCACACCGGACGCCTTGCTTTGCGCTTCGAGCTTCAAGACTTCAGTCGTGCCTTCATCGGTGTTGAGAAAGTCGACAATGACTTTGCGGTCCAGTCCTGTTTCGCCAGCGATATCGGCTAACACATTGAGGTCGCCGATATCCCGCCCCTCGCCGAAGTACGCCTTGAAAATGGCCTTGACCAGGCATGCAGCGTCTTTACCCGCCTGTTGCTCGCGCCATACCAAGCGATGCGCGGCCAGGGTGTTGGGGGTTGTTTCGACGCGCTCATAATGGAACCCGAGGCCGACGGCTTTACCGGCGTGGGTGACCTGCGCGTCCATGGCCTGGCTGCGCGCCCAACTGCCGAATTTGCCAGAGCGATAGGCCTTGCGATCCATGCCTCGAACAGGCATGTCCGGGTTCAATTGGTAAGGCAGGAAATGAATGGGGTGGTCAGTTGGAAAACCCGACGCGGCCAGTGCGCGCTCGAGGTTTTCCTCACCGATCCAGCACCATGGGCAGATGAAGTCGTAAGTCACCTGAATGGTTGATGAATGCAAACTCATGATGGTCTCCGTGGTTGAATGTTTTCACACCCCCAAGGTAAGCCTCCAGCGCCCTCCGGAATATCCACCTGCCGCGCAACGTTGCTTTTCGCAAAACGCAACGCTGAGGTGATCGGCGCGTCGGCCCATGGCTGCCGTTGCGCACGGCGCAACGTAGCGTTGCGTCTTGATGGACTACACGATCACCAGCGCCCTGTCTAAGCTCACCGAGCAGAAATCGCCGTACGCCAATCGCACGCGGCGGATTGAAAAATCTGTCGTTTACTCAGTTCGAGAGGTAAGGCGATGAAGCGCAAGACGATCATCGGTGCCGTTGTGGCGCTCGGCGTGGTGGGAATAGGGTTCGCGTTCTGGATGATGTGGAGGCCGGAAATCGCTGCTGTCAGCCCGCCGCAGAGTGCCGGAAAGGAAACCCTGGACAGAGGCCGGCGCATTGTCGAAGCGGGCGACTGCGCGGTCTGCCACACGCGGCCCGGGGGCGATTACATGGCGGGCGGCTTGCCATTGATCACGCCCTTCGGAACACTCTTCACCACCAACATCACCCCGGACCCGGAAACCGGTATCGGCAAGTGGTCGCTGCCGGCCTTTGAACGAGCCATGCGTGAAGGCATCGCCCGCGACGGTCACTTCCTCTACCCGGCCTTCCCCTACGTGCATTACCGAAAGTTGAGTGGTGCCGATATCGCGGATGCCTACGCCTTCCTGATGAGCGTGGACCCGGTCAAATACACCGCACCTGAAAACCATATGGTTTTCCCCATGAACTTCCGTGCGCTGGTGTCGTTCTGGAACTTGCTGTTCCTGCATGGCGACCCGCTGGAACCGCTTCCCGACCGGTCTGCGCAATGGAACCGCGGACGCTATCTGGTCGAAGGCGCGGGACACTGTTCGTCCTGTCATTCGCCGCTGAATCTGATTGGCGGCGAAAAGAGCGGCGAGCTATTCAACGGCGGTATCGTCGACGGCTGGACGGCCCCCTCCCTGCGCGGGATGGCCGACGCGCAACACCCCTGGAATGAAGCCCAGTTGGTCGCCTATCTGACGGGCAAGGTCGCCGAAGATCACGGCGCGGCGGCGGGCCCGATGTTGCCGGTCAGCCTGAGCATCGCGCAATTGCCGGTGGAAGATGCCCAGGCCATCGCCCGCTATATCCTTGACCTCAAAAAAACCTCGTCGGACGCCACGTCACCGCCCTGCCCGCCAGCGGCCAATCCCACTGCCAAGACGCTGCCCGGTGCGGCGCTGTTCGAGGGTGCCTGCGCAAGTTGCCACAGCTCCGCCGCCCCCATGCGCACCCTTGATTCGAGACCCGCGCTGGTCAACACCAGCGCCGTCAGGGCGGACTCGCCACGTAATCTGATCCAGACCATTTTGCAGGGCATCCCGATGTCCACTGCCGCTGCCAGCCACTACATGCCGGCCTTCGCAGACAGTCTGGATGACACCCACCTCGCCGCCATCGCCGAGTACTTGCGCAACGAGCGCTGCCCGACCAGGCCCTGGACGGATCTCGACAAGACAATCAAGAGCATTCGGACTCAGGAGTAGCCACCGTGATCACACTCGACATCAACGGCAAGACGCATGAACTGGACATCCCGCAAGACATGCCGCTGCTGTATGCCCTGCGCAACCAGGTAGGGCTCAATGGCGCGAAATACGGCTGCGGTCTGGGTCAGTGCGGCGCTTGCACGGTTTTAGTGAACGACAAGCCGGTGTTTTCATGCCTGACGCCCTGCGGCGCGCTGGCGGGCAAGTCCGTGCGCACCGTGGAGAGCCTGGGCAGTGCCGACAAACCGGGGCCGTTGCAGAAAGCCTTTATCGACGAGCAGGCAGCCCAGTGTGGTTATTGCATCGCGGGGATGATCGTACGGGCGCAGGCGCTGTTGGAGGCAAACCCTCATCCGGACGATGACACGATTCGTCGCCACATGGCGCCCAACCTGTGCCGCTGCGGCACTCATGTACGGATCCTCGCCGCTATCAAGTCGGTCATCGCGCAGGGAGACAAGGTATGAAGTCCTCAAGGCAAAACGTCGATCTGAGCCGCCGCGCCTTCGTGATAAACGGTGCATTGGTGATGGGGTTCGCCATGCTCCCGAGTATCCCGCGTGCCTTCGCCGACACCGAAGTGGACACCCTGGGTACGGAAATCCTGGCGCCTGATCTGCCAGGCAGTTTGCGGGCCACGCCCTATCTGGACGCCTGGATCCGCATTGACGCGAAAGACGGCATTACCGTCTACACCGGCAAAGTGGAGCTGGGCACTGGCGTCAAGACCGCGCTCCTGCAGATCGCCGCTGAACGCCTGGAAGTGTCACCGGGTCTCATCCGTTTTCTCACCGCCGACACTGCGCTGACACCCAATGAGGGCTACACCGCCGGCAGCCATACGATCGTCGACAGCGGCACTGCGCTGTTCAACGCGGCGGCCCAGGTGCGCCAGTTGTTACTCGAATCCGCGGCTCGCCAATGGCAATGCAATACCGACAGCCTGAGCACGCGGGACGCGGTGATCCACGATGGGCAAGGCCGCAGCATGACCTACGTACAAGCGGTGAACGGGGTTCAATTGCATCGCTTCGCCTCCGCGAGTTCCCCCTTCAAGCCAGCCAGCAGTTTCACCCTGATCGGCACATCATTGCCCAGGCTGGACATCCCGGCCAAGGTCAGCGGCGGTGCGGCCTATGTGCAGGACATGCGCCTGCCGGACATGCTGCATGCTCGCGTGATACGCCCACCCCGGCGCGGCAGTCAGCTACTGGACATTGACGAGGCGGCCCTCAACAAACTCCCCGGTGTGGTGAAGCTGGTCCGTAACGGCAGTTACCTCGCGGTGGTCGCCACCGATGAATGGCTGGCGGTCAAAGCGATGCGCGAGGGCTACGCAACTGCCCGCTGGACCGAAGGAAATCCACTACCTGACTCGACACATATCCATCAACTGCTCACCGAGTTGCCGGCGCGACGCTACCCGGTGAGCGCCAAGGGTCACCTCACGCAACCCGAATCCCCTGGGTACAAGGCACGGGTGACCAGGCAATACCTGATGCACGGTTCCATCGGGCCGTCTTGCGCGGTGGCTTGGTTCAAGGAGGGGATGCTGACCGTCTGGACCCACACCCAGGGTGTTTATCCTCTGCGCATGGGCATCGCCGAGATGCTGGGTCTGCCCGTGCAGCAGGTACGCTGCATCCATGCTGAAGGCTCAGGTTGCTATGGCCACAACGGCGCCGATGACGCCGCCGCCGATGCCGCGTTGATCGCCATGGCCCTGCCTGGCAAACCCGTACGGGTGCAATGGATGCGCGAACAGGAAAATCTCTGGGAGCCCTACAGCTCGGCAATGCTGGCTGAAGTGGAAGCGGGACTGGACGACAGCGGGCGTCTTCGTGACTGGAAATACGAACTCTGGAGTACCCCGCACAATGAACGCATCGTCAATGCCGGGCGCCTGCTGCCGGCGTGGCTATTGGCCAAACCCTTCACCCCTGCGCCTTCGGTCCCTATCGCCCAACCCGAGGGCGACGGCGACCGTAACGCGGTTCCGTTGTATGAGATACCCAATCTGCAGGTTGATCTGAATTTTGTGCTGACCATGCCCTTCAGGACCTCGGCCATGCGTTCGCTGGGTGCCCATATCAATGTGTTCGCCATCGAAAGCACGGTGGATGAACTGGCGGCGCGGGCTGCTGTGGATCCGGTGCAATTTCGCCGGAATCACTTGAGCGATCCGCGAGCACTTGCGGTGGTGGATCGGGTGGCCAGTGCGTTCAACTGGCCGCAAAAAGCCACAGGCCCCGGCAGCGGAATCGGCTTCGCCTTCGCCCGCTATAAAAACATCATGGGTTACTGCGCCATTGCCGTGCAGTTGCATGTGCAGCGCCAGACCGGGCAAGTGACGATTGATCGGGTGGTGACCGCCGTCGATGTGGGGCAAATTGTCAGCCCTGACGGGCTGCTCAATCAGGTTCAGGGTGGCATCGTGCAGTCCGCCAGCTGGACGCTCTATGAACGAATTCTCTACGACGCCAGTGGCCTGCATAGCTTCGATTGGAGCGGCTATCCGATCATGCGTTTTTCCGAGGTGCCTAAACAGATCGAGGTCCACATGATCGATCAGCCGGACCAGCCATTTCTCGGTGCCGCGGAAATCGTCCAGGGCCCCATGGCCGCAGCGCTGGGTAACGCCATTCGGGATGCCACCGGCAAGCGTTTGCTCGATCTGCCACTGGCTCGACGTGGCTGGCAGGAAGCGTTGGGATCATGAGCGATCCTGACGGGCTGAATCGGTCGGCTATCGCACACCTGGGATAAAAAAGGGCGGTGGAGGATCACTCGCACCGCCCTACCCCATTCAAGGGAAATGTTTCTCTTCTATAAAACATGCCGTTGGAAGAGAACGGCATGTACACGCAACACGCCTTTAAGCGCTGCCTGTCAGTCAAGCGGGCAGCCAGCCCGCTGAATAAGTTTTCACCCGCGCTCTACCGGATAACGCCTAAAACAATGCCAGTTGGTAATTAATGATGATCCGGTTTTCGTCCTGTTGGCGGGTGTTCGGGATGTTGTTTCGTACCATCGCGTTTTTCCACATGAGGCTAACGCCTTTCAACGGTCCCGATTGCACGACATAGGCCAGCGTTATATCGCGCTCCCACTCACTGGAATGGCTGGACGCGATGGTGTTGATGTCATCACCTTTAACGTAGACAACCCCCGCGGTCGCGCCGGGCAAGCCCAGTTTTGCAAAGTCAAAGGCGTAGCGTGCTTGCCAGGACTTCTCGCCGGCGTGCACGAATTTCTGAACCTGCATTTCCGTGATGGTGTAAGTGGTCGGGCCGTCACCCTGGTTTAAATAAGGGAAATCGCTTTTCCCGTTGCTAACCTCATAGCCGGCTCCGAAGGTGTGACCGGCAACGGCGTAGGTCAATAAACCACTGAACAGGTTATTGTCGACTTTGCCTTTTAGCGTATTACCGCCGTAGTAGCCTGTCGTAAAGTAAGCGGGGTCATGGCCGTTCGCACCAGCGTCCTGGCTATTGAAATATCGGAGATCACTGGTCAGCACGCCTGAACCGATTGCCCAGTTATGAATCAACCCCAGAAAGTGTTGCTTATAAAAATCCTCAAGGTTGCCGTAATAATATTGCAAGGTCAGGTCTTTGCTCAGTTTGTAGTCGCCGCCCGCATAAATGAATTTATTACTGAAACGACCGGTGACCGGATTGTTGGCGCCGGCAATGGACATGTTTTCGGTATTGCTGGAGTTCCGGCCCTTGACCCCGTCAATTTGCCCTCCTGTCAGGGTCAGATCCTTGATGTCCGCAGAGGTCACCTGGGCTCCCTGCCAGGTTTGCGGCAGCAAACGCCCGTCATTGCTATAGATAACCGGCAGCTTCGGTACCAGAGTGCCAAGCTTCAACTCGGTCTTGGAGATCTTCACTTTCCCGGTCAGTCCCAGACTGGAAAAATCGTCAACCGCATGATCGCCGTCGCTTGGAAACACCACACCGCCAAAGTTGTTGCCCGTTGGATTGCCATGCTTGCCGGCACTTGAATCGAGCTTTACACCCAACATGCCTAGCGCATCGACACCGAAGCCTACAGGCCCTTGGGTATATCCGGAGATATATTCCAACTGGAAAGCCTGTCCCCATTCCGCTTGATAACTTTGATTGGCGGCTTCCTGCGCGGGTGTTGCGGAGTCACGATAATCGCTGTTGATATAGTAGTTACGCAGTTTAAGTGCCGCCTTACTATCATCAATGAAACCAGCCGCATGGGTTTGCTGCGCCAAGACACACAGGGCGGCCGCGAGGGTAAAAGCACATTTCATTTCTCTGCACCCAAGTTGAGATTATTATTGTTGTTTAAGCGTTTTTCAGGCGCAAATGTCCCGACCGCACAGGGAACATAAGCGCCGTTATTCAGAAATTATTTAATGCAGACATCAACGACATGGATCAATCAGCTTTGAGCTGAGCCTTCCATGTTGCCGGCGTACCCAGTTCAGAATCGACCAACTGGTTTTCGAATTGATTGCGTTCGTTGATGGCACTGGCGGAGCGATCGGTCTTGGAAAACCAGACAATACCGATGAATGCGACGGCCATTGAAAACAGGGCCGGATATTCATAAGGGAACCAGGCTTGCTGATGATGAAGGATCTTGACCCAAACGGTTGGGCTGAGAATGCACAAGGTAATGGCCGATACCAGCCCCAGCGATCCACCCATCACGGCACCACGGGTTGTCAGGCCTTTCCAGTAGATCGATAACAGCAGGACCGGAAAGTTGGAACTGGCGGCGATGGAGAACGTTAAGCTGACAATGAAGGCGATGTTCTGCTTTTCAAATGCAATCGCCAGGAGAATCGACAACACCCCCAGCACGATGGTCGTCACGCGAGAGACACGCATTTCGTCACGGTCGCTGGCGGTACCGCGGCGCAACGCATGGGCATAGAGATCATGAGAAACCGCTGACGAGCCCGCCAGGGTCAACCCTGCCACGACCGCCAATATGGTCGAGAACGACACCGCACACATGAATCCGAGGAAGACATTGCCGCCGACGTTATGGGCAAGGTGAATGGCAACCATGTTAACGCCACCCAATATTCCACCGGATGCATCGTGATAGGCCGGATTGCTTGCCACCAGGGCGATGGTGCCAAAGCCAATGATGACTATCAGCGCATAGCCGATGCCGACGAGACCGGAGGCATAAAGAATGCTCTGGCGCGCGGCTTTAACGTCACCGACGGTGAAAAACCGCATAAGAATGTGTGGAAGACCTGCCGTACCGAAGACCAGTGCCAACCCCAGGGAAATGGCGGATACCGGATCGGAAATCAAACCGCCGGGGCTCATGATTGCCCCATGGGACGGATGAACCTGAATCGCTTGAGTGAACAGTTGGTTCAGGCTGAATCCGAACTCGGATAACACCATGAACGCCATGAAAACGCAGCCGGTCAGCAGCAAGACTGCCTTGATAATCTGAATCCAGGTGGTGGCCAGCATCCCGCCAAAGAACACGTAGATCACCATCAGCGTACCCACCAGCAGTACAGCCGCGGTGTAGTCGAAACCGAATAGCAATTCCACCAGTTTCCCGGCGCCGACCAGTTGAGACACCAGGTAAAGCAGCACGATCACGATCGAGCTGGACGCCGCGAACGCTCGTATGGGTCTTTGCTTCAACCTGTACGACAGTACGTCCGCCAGGGTGTAGCGCCCAAGGTTGCGCAACGGCTCCGCGATCAGGAACAGAATGATCGGCCAGCTGGCGAGAAAGCCGATCGAGTAGATCAGTCCATCGAAACCACTGGTAAACACCAACGCGGAGATGCCCAGTAAAGACGCTGCGGACATGTAGTCGCCGGCAATGGCCCAACCATTCTGGAAACCGGTGATTTTCCCGCCTGCGGCATAGTGATCGGCAACACTATTGTTCTTGCGCGCCGCCCATCGTGTGACAAACAGAGTAAACACGACGAACGCCAGGAACATGCCGATGGCAATGGGGTTGTGTTTGGGCACGGCGGCCGGGACATCGCTCGCGTATACAGTTGCCGAAGCAAGGATGGCCGAGAATGTAATAAGAAGACGCTTCATTTTTTGAAGCTCCCGATGATTGTTTTTATTTTGGGGTCGTAGCAGGTGTTGGTGCGCCAGACGTAGACGGCAACGAGAAGAATCGTGAAGGCGAGCATCCCGAAACCAATCGGCACGCCCCACGTCATGGGATGACCTTCGGTGATGGGTGTACCCAGGCGGGCAGGAATAAAGGCCAGCGTAAGAATGAAGCCGAAATACACTGTCAGCATGAGCGCCGTCATGCTCCACGAAAATATTCGTCGCTGTTTGACCAATGCACGAAACTGCGGGTTTTCCAGAATCGGATTTTGAATAGTGTCTTCAAGCTGTTCAGCGGACACGGCCGAGCCACCGTCTTGCGGATATGCATGTTCCATGGTTCTCTCCTGCGAAGGGCGTGTGACTGAATTAAAACTTCACGGGCACTGCCGTTTCGCGCATCACGGCTTCCGGAGTCCGGTACAACTCAGCCATTTCGCGCTCTTCCTCGCTTTTCAATTGCGCCTGCATATAGGCGCCAAGATGCCTGGCGTGCTGAACGATCGAGGCGCCGAAACGGCAACGTTGCTCGCTGTAGTCCGCCAAGGCATCTTCAACGGATGCCTGTCGCTCGAGCGCTTCGACGATGGCCAAGGCATCACCGGCCGCCTTGGTGACACCCATCCCGCAATGGGGACGGACCACGAATGCAGCGTCGCCGAGCAAGGCGATTCGTCCGAAATTCATCTTCGGTACTTCAAGGTCGTAAATAGGCTGGAACAGCGGCTGCGCAGCTTTCTTCACGACTTCGGCAAACTGTGGGGCCAGCAGCGTATCGGCAGACTCATACATATCGGCGAGCACGTCACGACGTATCAGCGTCGGAGGAATTCCACCTTCAAACTGCTTACCGCTCTCATCCCGGAGCAGGTCCTTCAACTCATCGTCGCCGCTGGTGCGATACCACACGAAGTTATAACGACGCTCGCCTGCCTGGGTGCTGTTCGACTGGCCGGCAACCGGATACCCCAAAATCTGTTCGCGCGGGGGTAAGCAGAACGCAAATTTATCGAAGAGCGCGGCGTGGGCGGAGTCGGAAAGAACACCTTCATCGACCAACCCGCGCCAGGCGATGTAGCCGGCGTATTGCAGATGCAAGTCAGGCAAAAGCTGCTGGCGGATCGTCGAGCGAAATCCATCGGCGGCAATGATGATGTCTGCTTGATGCGTGGAGCCATCGGCCAGTGTGATGCTGGCATGGGACTCCGTGCTTTCGACCGAGACGACGTTGCCGCCGCAACGATAGAGCGCGTCTGGAAAAGCGGCGCGAAGCACCTGGTACATCTTTCCCCACGCGGTCAGCGTTTGCGGGAGTGCGTTCTCCAGTACGACATCGCCGTCCTGGTCCAGCGTGACGCGCGACAGCACATCGATACCTACCGACGCATCGAGTGGGATGCCCGCTGCGGCCATCGCTTCGAACAACTCAGGGTGTGTAACGATCCCTGCGCCTCGTCCAGCGAGTTCATCGGGTACCCGTTCGAAGACTTCGACATCCCAACCTTTGCGAAGCAGCATGTTCGCTGCAAACAGACCACCCAGCGAGCCACCGACGACAATGGCGCGGCGTTTGTTCGGCATATTAATCATGGTTGCACCTCCACCGTCGCAGCGGCCTGGGCGGCGTAGGAACCGACGGCTTCAATCTCGGAGGCCGGGAAGTTCAGTTCGATGGTGACGCCGGAAGGGTCTTCGATGAATACCTGATGCAGGCCCAGGCTCGGAACGGTGCGATCACGCCAGGCAATGCCTTCGGCTTTCAGGGCGCCCCAGAACTCAACTAGGCCTGTTACCAGAAACGCAATGTGATCAACGGTCCCGGTGCCCTTCAGCGGGATGTCCTTATCGCCGAGATACTTCTTCAGGCCCTCGGGGTTGGCGGGATCGATCCCGATGATGTGGACCGTACCAAAATCCTGCTCGTCCCCTCCCATGTACAACCACACGCCAGGGAATTCGAACGGCGGCCGGTAGCCAGGGGTGAAACCGAGCACCTTTTCATAAAAATGGCTGGACTTTTCCAGGTCGAACGACCGGATCGAGTAATGAGCGAGTTTTCGGACTTGCATGATGCCTCCAACAGTTTTTGTTGTTATTTATCGGTTGATAAACAGTAAGGCCTGACGAAATTGATGTAAATAGCCGGCGGACGCGATTTTGTAACGACTGCCCCTGAACCGCGTCGCGATGGCGTCTTGGCAGAACGCGCTTGAGGCATTTGGAACGGGCTTTTCAGAGCGAAATAGCGAGGTGCGCGCCCTCCCGCCACCTATCCAGCCAAAGGCTGAAACAGGTGATGAGTGGTCGAAAAAAGAAGGGTGAAAGCAGGATGTCAGGAGGTGGCCAGGCGGGAAATCAACTCAAGCGAGGCGTCCCGCCGATGTCGTTGTCGACCTGAGCCAATACATGGGGACCGCCATTGAGGAACGCATCGACCATCTGCTCTATCAGCGCGTCAATGTCCTCGGTCACCGGAAGATCGTAGATCCATTTGCGCACGCCGATATAGAAAATGCTGGCATGCAAACTCCAGATCAGTTCGAGCTCTTTTTCATTGATCGTTTCACCGGAGGAAGGCGCCAGGCCATGGGCGTGGCGTATTTCCGCAATAACGGGAATGAAGACGCGCTCACGTAATTTGGCCAGATACCGATCGTTGATGCCTTCACGGGTCAACCCGGCGAACACGAAGATGCGAATCCATTCTCGTCGCAAAATCACGTTGGCGTATGAGGTATAGAAACGCACCAGGCGTTCCTGAAGGGGTTGCGAACGATCCTTGATCACCGTCTCCCAAGAAGCATCCCACTGATAGACCTCGTCGTAAACGCGGTCGATCAGTGCCTCCTTACTGGGGAAATAGCGATAAAGCAAAGGCTGGGTGATGTCCAGTTGCCGGGCCAGCTCACGGGTGCTTCCCGAGAATCCGCAGGTCGCGAAGTGCTCGATGGCTTTCTGCACGATCTGCTTTTCCCGGACCTCTGGGGAAAGGCGCCGGGTTGCCGCTTTGACGGTGCCCTGTGAGTCCGTTGTTTTTTTTGAGTCTTGCATAACGCCTCGCTCGAGCTTCATCGAGGCATCATACAAAACAAAAGAATGCGCTGGCTATGAACCCCGACCCGGCGTCCGAGGACGTGAACCGTTCCGTCACCGGGCAGGCGTTCAGGCAGCGCGATAACTCAGTGGTTCTGCGCGTCTCTACGGGACACCACCAGGAAGACGATCAAGGTCACCAGTGACAGTGCACTGCCGACGGCCGCAATCGCCAACCAGCTGAAGTGTTCATAAAGCGAGCTGGCCACCGAGGAGCCAAACGCCCCGCCAATGAAGATGCTGATCATGTACAACGCATTCAGACGGCCTCGGTTGGCAGTGCCCAAGGCGTAGACGGCGCGTTGCCCAAGCACCATGTTCATCTGCACGGCGAAATCCAGCGCGATGCCGGTAACCGCCAAGCCAATCACACCGTAAAAGGGATTGATGAACGCGGGCAGGAAACTCACCGCGGCCAATATCATGGCCAACTGTGAGGCGCGTCGAGTGTGCCCGGCATCCGCGAGTCGACCACTGATAGGTGCGGCGATTGCACCAATGGCGCCGACCAGGGAGAAAATCGCGATCTGACTTTGCGAGAGGCCGAACTCACGGCTCAATACCATCGGGACAGCGGTCCAGAACAAACTGAACGCGGCAAACATCAACCCTTGATAGAGCGCTCGCTGACGTAATACGGGTTCGCGGCAAAACAGTTGGCCAAGGGATTTCAGCAACTGGCCATACGACGCGCGATGGGCTGGTTGCCATTTGGGCATGGTCATGCCGATCACCATGGAAATGACGAGCATCAACGCAGCCGCGCTGATAAACACGACCCGCCAGCCAAAATGATCAGCAACCAGGCTCGACAGCGGCCGCGCCAGCAGGATCCCCAACAGCAAGCCGCCCATGATCCCGCCCACCACTCGGCCGCGAGACTCTTCCGGCGCCAGATGCGCGGCCAATGGAATCAGCATTTGCACAGAGACCGAGCTGAAACCGATGAGTGCCGAGACGACAAGGAACACACTCGGCTGCCTGGCCAGGCCGGCTGCGATCAGGCTGAAGATCGTAACCACGATCGTTGCGATCATCAGCCGGCGATTTTCCATGAGGTCCGCCAGGGGAACCAGGAAGAACAATCCGAGTGCGTAACCGATTTGAGTCAGCGATACGATAAAACTGGCGCTGCCATTGGACATGCCGATATCCGGGGCGATCAGGCTGATAATCGGCTGTGCGTAGTAGATGTTGGCCACGATGGCGCCACAACAAAACGCAAAGAGAAGCACCATCCCTCTCGTCATTGAAGCTTTTGCTATCGTCGCTGCCGTACCGCTTGTTGAAACACTCATGCTGTGGACTCCTGAAGTTCGACAACGGTGACGTTCCAATGAAGGTCACCCGCTGGATGTTTGTCAGGCCACAAAATAGGCGGCACGCCTCGCCGGGAGAATATGGACATGGCGCAACGTCATGTTGCGTCGTGCGCAAAAGATGCCTGGGCAGTCTGCTGGAACCACCGTCGGAACGTGGTCGCTATGAATGCCAGACGAATACGGATGCGCTACTACAATGAGTAGAACTTCCGGGGCCTGACAGGCAGCGAGCGAATGTGGATGAAACACCAACTCTGCGTCGTTCGGCCGATTCGTTTCGCAACCGCCTCGCTCATCCTCGTCACCTCCATTGCCGGCGCAGAGGACCTCGAGCCCAGGTCCTACGCCAATACGCCGGTCGGTATCAACTTCCTGCTCATGGGCTATAGCGATCTCCATGGCAACGTGACGGCCAACCCCTCGGTCCCGCTCCAGGATGCCAAGCTCGATATCAAGACTGTAGTGTTTGCCTATGCCAGATCCCTGGACATCTGGGGCCGCTCCGGGAAGTTCGATATCGTCGTGCCTGAGGCAAAATTGACGGGGTCTGCCCTGTTCGCCGGTGAGCCCAAGGAGCGAAATGTGACGGGTTTGATCGATCCAAGATTTCGCTTCTCGGTCAACGTGTATGGCGCCCCGGCGATGTCCCTGGCTGAATTCCCCAGCTATAAACAGGATGTGATTATCGGCACCAGCCTGGCGATCACGGCGCCACTCGGCCAGTACGACGCGAACAAGCTGGTTAATCTCGGCAACAACCGCTGGTCGTTCAAGCCCGAACTCGGGATTTCCAAGCGTCTGGGGCCCGTGACCCTGGAATTGTCCGGAGCGGCAACTTATTACACCGACAACAACGAGTACCTTGGCAACCGCACACTTTCCCAGAACCCGATTTACCAGGTGCAGGCGCATCTTATCTATGCCTTTGAGAGCGGTGTCTGGGTCTCGCTGGATTCGACCTACTTTGAGGGGGGGAGTACTTCAATCGATGGCGTCGGCAACCATGACTTCCAGGAAAATACGCGCTACGGATGCACCCTCACGCTACCGTTGAACCGCAACCATTCGGTGAAGCTCAATGCGAGCAATGGCGGACATACTCGTACGGGCAGCGAATACGATGCCATTGGCATCGTCTGGCAATATCGCTTCGGCGGAGGGCTTTGAAACCGGGGCTTGCGCTGTATTCCATTCATGCATCGGTGGAATATTCGACTGAGTCTGATTATTGACCAATACCCGGAAGTGGTTCAGGAAAATCGAGCGTCACTTAATCTGATTCGATGGATAAAGACCGGCAAGCCGCGCTATCACCACACCCACGTAAAAGACCCCTGAAAACTCTTCAACCATCACAAGTGAACGAGCGTGATTGGTTAACGGAATAAAATCACCGTAACCGGTTGTTGTGAGGGTCGTAAGACTAAAATAGATCAGCTTGAAGAAGTTTCCGGGTTGGACGAAGTCAAGGTGGCCAGGGCCGAATGAACCGGCGCTGGACATCTCCACCAAGGCATATACGAATGACCAGACGAACGCGAGCAGGATGTAACCTGCAAGCGCGCCATGCAGTTTGTCCGCCGTAATGGGCCCGCGCTTGAGAACATAGCGAAGCACTCCGCTGAACGAGATGGCAAGAGACGCTGTATAAGCCATCCCGGCAAGTTTAAGAACGGCGACACTCTCAGCCCACAATGCCCCCCATAGAAGGCCGACCCCCAGCAACGCCAGACACAGTTTGAGAATGACTCCCTGCCGAGTCTGCCTGGTGGAGAAAGCGCCCACGAGCAGCACGGTTGAAAACAGAATGCCGAGCAAGATGCGGTCAAATATGCCCTCTTCAAGAAAGGGAAACAGGAGGATCAATCCCACTAAGAGCAGCAACAGATAGGTGCAAGGCCCCAGCCCTATGACAAGCTGACCTAAATCCGCATCGGATTCGGTTTTATCTTGTGGATTGGTCATATCGCCTCCCTGAGGCCGAATAGTTGCTTTATATGGCGTCTATGTTCGAATTACATTCTGAACCCCTTCCCTGTCTGTACCCGTTTTTTCAACGGCCCGAGACGCCCTCCCCCGTTAACGCGCTGCACCTGTCTCAAGCGCGTTGAAACTACTAGTGTTGACGCCGATAAAAAGCCCGTTTCACAAACTCGGCCGACACCATGTACACCAGACTGATTGCCAGCATCAGCAACAGGATATGGAATGGCAAAGGCACCAGGCCGAACCAGGGGGCTACCGGGCTGTACGGCAGACCTATGGCTAGCAGGCCGATGCCCAGTGCACTGACGATCAGCAGTTTCGCCGGGCGGCTTTGGTAAAACGGTTTGTAGGTGCGCACGATGAAGATCGTCAGCAGTTGAGTCAGCAGCGACTCAACGAACCAACCGCTGCGGAATACTGCAGGAACCATCTCTGCCAGCAGGTACAGGGCCACGAACGTCAGGATGTCGAACAGCGAGCTCACCAGCCCGAACACCACCATGAAATTACGTATCTGCTTGATGTTCCATCGGTGAGGCGTGCTTTCCCATTCCCGGTCAACGTTGTCGCTGGCAATCCCCATCGAAGGGATGTCGGCCAGGAAGTTATTGAGCAATATCTGCTTGGCCAGCAGCGGCAGGAAGGGTAGCGCCAGAGAAGCAAGGGCCATGCTGATCATGTTGCCGAAGTTGGCACTGGAGACAATCGATATGTATTTGAGGGTATTGGCGAAGGTATGACGCCCCTCTTCGATACCTTCGCGCAGGACATTCAGATCGTGCTCCAGCAGCACAAAGTCGGCGGCCTGCTTGGCCACGTCGGCCGCGTTGTCCACGGAAATCCCGATGTCGGCCACTTGCAGCGCCGGGGCATCATTGATGCCATCGCCCATGTACCCGACCACATGCCCGGTCTTTTGCAGGGCCCGGATGATGCGCTCCTTCTGATTGGGATCGACCTCGGCGAACAGGGTTGTCCGGGGGGCCAAGTGCATCAAGGCTTCATCTTTCATCGCTGAGAGTTCACCGCCGGTGATGATTCGATCCACCGGCAGGCCCACCGCCTGGCCGACATGGCGGACGACCAGATGGTTGTCGCCGCTGATGATCTTCACTTGCACACCCAGCCCGTCCAGGGTGGCGAGCGTGTCCTTGACCCCGGGTTCCGGCGGGTCAAAAAACAACAGAAAACCGCGAAAGGTCATGTCCTTTTCTTCGTCGCGACCATAGTGCGGCTGATCGGGCAATGCACGGGTGGCAATGCCCAGGACGCGAAAGCCCTGCTCGCTCCAGTCCGCGAAACGTTGCGCGATCGTCGCCCGCTCCGCGTCGTTCAACGTGACATCCTGTTCACCTCGGCGCAGGTGCGTGCAAACCTCAAGCACATTGTCCAGGGCGCCCTTGGTCACCATCAGCCTGCTGGCCTCAGGGGCATTGGCCACCACCACGCTGAGGCGCTTACGGACAAAGTCATAGGGCACTTCATCGAATTTGACGATGTCGGCGCTCGGGGCCAGGTCTTTGCCGGCCAGGGTGATGGCATCGTCCATCGCGTTACGCATGCCTGTCTGCAAACTGGAATTGAACACCGCCAGCTGCAGGACATCAGTGGCGGCGACGCCCTCCACATCCATCGCAGCGTCCAGCACCACGACACCCCGGGTCAGCGTACCGGTCTTGTCGGTACACAGGATGTCCATGGCCCCCAGGTTTTCGATGGCGTTGAGGTGACGCACGATCACCCCTTTCGCCGCCATGCGCTGCGCGCCTTTGGCCAGCGTAATGCTGAGAATCGCCGGCAACAGTTCCGGCGACAAACCAATGGACAAGGCGATGGCGAATAGCAGCGTGTCGAGGGTCGGGCGATGCAGCAAGATGTTGATGCCGAACACGACGATCGTGATCACCAGCATCACCCGCAGCAACAAGGCACCGAAACGACGCAAGCCACGCTCGAATTCCGTTTCGGGAGGCCTGAGCGACAAGGTCTTGGCGATGTGGCCGATCTCGCTGTCCTGGGCATAGCGCGTCACGAGCACCTCGGCTGTACCGCTACGGACCGAGGTGCCCATGAACACACAATTGTGGCGCTGCCCCACGGTGGCCTCAGGGGCGCAATCACCTGGCAGCTTTTCGACCGGAAAGGTTTCGCCGGTCAGCAGGCTCTCGGCGATGAAGCAATCGAGGGCCTGCAGGATGCGGCCATCGGCGGCGATCAGGCTGCCGGCGCTGAGTAACAGGACGTCACCTGGCACCACGTCACTGGCGGCAACCTCCAGGGTCTTGCCCTCCCGACGGACCGTTGCGCGCAAGGCGATCTTGTTGCGTAGCTGCTCCACCGCGTGGCTGGCACGATTTTCATACCAGGCGCTGAGGACCGCGCTGATCAGCACAATACACCCGACAATCGCCGCGTCGAGCCAGTCGCCCACCACCACGGCCACCACCGCGCCGGCAATCAGAATAAGCACCAACGGCGTGCGCATTTGTTCCAGCACCAGCCTGGCCAATCCCTGTGGCCGGTCCTTGGCCTGGGGTGGCGCGCTGCGCAGTCGAGCCTTGGCCTGGGCGTCGCTCAACCCCGTCGGATTGCTGTGCAAGGTGCTGAACAACTGGCTGAGCGAGGGGCTCCAATAATCGGCGCAGACATCATGCGTCGATTTTGTCGTGGTGGAATGCCATTCGCGATGCGCCAGCCAGAGACCGGGCAACATCGGTAACCAGAACGTCAGGCCGCGAAACAGCAGCGTGGCAGACAACGCCACGGCAACGTTCACCCCGACCCAATGCAACGTCACCACGGCCGCGGCTTCGAAGGCCCCAAGACCACCCGGCACAATGCCGATACTGCGCAGAACGCTGGCCAGCATGAAGCCGGCAAACAACCCCAAGGGCGGTGCCGAGACACCCAACGCTCGCACCAGGACCCACAGCGTTGCACTGTCCAGCAGGATGATCGCCAGTTCCAGCAACGTGATGCGCCAGAGCAAGGCGTGGCTGCGTACCAGCTGTCGATCCGCTCCGGTGAGCAACGCAAGGCCTTTGGCGATAATCGAAAAACGCTGCCCCGGCACATGGGTCGCCAGGCGTGTGTTGCCGGCCAGCCTTGGCGTGGCAACCGCCAGCATCAGGCTGACCGCCACGAACACCACACAGGTCACCAATAAAGCCGCCGTTGCATGCCCCTGGAAAATCACCACCGGCAGTGCCACGCCAACGGACAGCACATAGGCCAGGAAGTACCCGGACAGATCCAGGACAAGGCACGCCAGCACGACGGGTCTGGCGAACCCCAGGCGCACGAACGAGGCGACAACCGCAAAGGCCCCGCTGATGCCGGAAGACGGCAAGGCTTGATCGACAAACAGCTTCATCAAGCTGAGCTTGCCCGCTTCCCAGAGTGAAAGATGCTGAGCCCCGGCCTTGAGCACCACACGAAAAACCTGCCCTTGCGCCATATAGGTCAGGGCTTGCAAGCCAAAGGCGGCGATGAGCCACAGTGGCTCTGCCTCCGTCAGCAGGCGTGTGAAGGATTCGACGTCCGTGAATTGCAGTGCGACGCCCACGACCGTCGCAAACATGGCGGCTCCCAGCAGCCATGTCAGCCAGAGTGCGGGACGACTGAAATGCTGGCCGTCTTCCAGCGCAGTTGAAGGGGGAAAGTCTGGAGTGGGTGATTTGACAGACATGCCGGGGCCCTGAGCAATTTGGCAGATCGCTGGATTCTGGGCCCGTGTGGGCGGACGGGATTGATTAATGTCAATTCCGCGTGCTCGAGCGGGTTCAGTCCGGTGGGACACTGCTGCCGGTCTCCGGGTACCCGCAGCGCTGAGCAAGCCGACCGGGCCTAGGGGGAATGTATTATTGGCGCGTTATTGTCGATGAGGGTTTGTATGATCTCGACCGATCCGTTGATGGCAAATTGAACGCCCATGCACACCAATATAAAACCCATCAAACGGGAAATGGCATCGATACCCGACTCCCCCGTGACCTTCATGATTAGGTCCGACGCGCGCAAGCAGCCCCAAAGTGTCAACGCGGTGACAAGGAAAATTAAAGGTGGAGCCGTCAGCAGCACCCATTGCGGAAAGGTGGTGTTGTTTTTAATGGTGGCAGAGGCACTGATGATCATTGCGATCGTGCCTGGGCCGGCTGTGCTGGGCATGGCCAGGGGGATGAACGCGAAGCTGGTTTTTTTCGCCGCGCTATCGCCGCAAGCGGTTTCGCGAGGCTTGGGAAACAACATGTTCGAGCCGATCACGACAAGTATCCCACCACCGGCAATCCGCAAGCCCGGGATCGAAATACTGAATACACCCATCACGAACTCACCGATGTAATAGGTCACCAGCATAATGACGAAAACGTAAAATGCCGTCAGGAAGGCCTGCTGATTTTTTTCTTCACGACTAAACCCCTGGGATAAAGCCAGAAATAGCGCCACGGTCGTGGGTGGATTGATCAATGGCAGCAATGCCAACAACCCGAGCGTGACGGCGTCGAATAAATGGTTCATCCCTATCCACCCTGCAAGTCACTAAAACACTTCGTGGTACGTGATTACGGAGCCGACTGAGTGTCGACGTGTGCTACACAACTTCCATTTCGGGGCTGCATTCGAATGCCAGGCAAGTAACGCCAGACAAGTCTAGGTGCGATGTGGTTTTTCACCACTGACGGCGAGAATCTGGCCATACATTGATTTAAATCAGATGACCCGACTACGCGCGAATCCAACGTGGCTCATACTCACCGAGCACGTTTTGCGCGGCTTACATCCGAAGCCGGCCACTGCACAGGCATGCCGTCGATGTATCAGAACCTCGCCCTCTTCGCCGCTTTCCTCCTGTTCTACAGCCTATTTGCCGGGGGTATCGAGACACGCCTGCTCAATGGTCCCCTGATGTTCATGCTCGTCGGCCTGATACTCGGTCCGGCGTTCCTGGGCGTTTTGCAGCCCCGGATCGACAAGGACGGCCTGAGGATGCTCGCAGAGCTGACATTGGCGATCATTTTGTTCAGTGATGCCGCCAATGCCGACCTGAAGATTCTCAAGGCCCACGAAGGTTTGCCCTTGCGCCTGCTGATGATCGGGCTGCCCCTGACCATGCTCAGTGGTTGGCTGATCGGTCGCTGGCTGTTCCCGCAGATACCGCCGGTGGAACTGGCAATCATGGCGACCCTCTTGGCCCCCACCGACGCGGCGCTGGGCAAGGCTGTGATGAGCAATCCCAAGGTTCCCGGTGCCGTGCGTGAAGGGTTGAACGTCGAGAGCGGGTTGAATGACGGTATCTGCGTTCCGGTGCTGTTGATGTTCCTGGCATTGCTGATCGAAGAGCAGACCCGGTCCCCCCTGTCACTGGCCGGGGAGTTGTTCATCGAGGAACTGGGGATCGGTGCCGTCGTCGGGCTGGCCCTGACTTTGATCGCCTGGCTGATGTTTCGCTACGCCTCAAAACAGAGTTGGCAATCCCCCATATGGTCACAACTGACGCTGCCCGGACTGGCCCTCCTGTGCTTTGCCACAGCGCAAACACTCGGTGGCAGCGGGTTTATCGCCGCGTTCGTCGGCGGGTTACTGGCGAGCAGTCTGTTTTCCGAGCAAAAGCATCGCTTGCTCGAGGCCAGTGAAGAATTCGCCACCCCGCTATCGGTCATTACCTGGATCGTGTTCGGCGCGCTGGTCATCCCTCGGGTCTGGGGCAATCTCACACCGGCCATCTGGTTCTATGCGGTGCTAAGCCTGACGGTGATCCGCGTGCTGCCGGTACTGATCAGCCTGGCAGGCACGGCCTTCGATTACGAAACGCGACTGTTCATCGGTTGGTTCGGCCCACGCGGACTGGCCACCATCGTCTTTGCCATCATGATCCTGGATTACCCGCTGGAGGCCGGTCGCATGGTAGGCGCCATCGCGGTCTGCACGGTTCTACTCAGCGTGGTACTGCATGGCTTGAGCGCCAATCCATGGGTTTCGCGGCTGGCCCGTCGCGAGCGTTGATTGACTTGTACGACTTTGCCCCTAGGCTTCAGGCTTATCTGTACAGAATTTCCGACTTGTACAACATTGCCTGGAACCTGCCATGTCCGCCTGCCTGCCCGCTTTCGCCACGACGTTCGCACCCCTGACCCCACATGCGCGCCGCCCATCGTCGTCGTGCGCCTGATGTCGAGCCGGGCATGGCTGATCGGTAACGCACTATGGATGCAGGCCGGCTGGTGGGGCTGTGTGCTGGGCGCCAGGCACCCTTGGCTGCTACTGCTGGTCGCGGTCGGCCTGGTGATCCATGTCGCGATCTGTCCACGGCCGGGCAAGGAAGCCACTGCGCTCCTGCGCGTGGGCGTGGCAGGTTGGCTGATGGATGCCGGCCTGGGCGCGCTGGGGGTTTTCGAATTTGACCAGCCGCCCCTGCCCCTATGGCTGGCACTGCTCTGGCTGGTGCTGGCGAGCGGGCTTCGCCACAGCCTGGCGTGGGCCCGGAAGCCGATTTGGTACGGCGTGCTGCTCGGCCTGATCGGTGGACCGCTGGCGTACATCGCCGGGGCGCCACTGGCCGGGGTCGGTTTGCCCTGGGGCACCCTTGGCACCGCCCTGCTGCTGGCGCCGCTGTGGGCAGCAGCTTTGCCCCTGGCCCTGCGACTGGCCGCGCCGCGTTGACAAAATCAAGCCAGCCGCTAAGGCTGGCGGCGGAAGAACAGACTCACCTGCCCCAATTCGACGCCCAACTTGCTCATGCTCGAACGATTGATCAGGGTGTCGTCGTCCATCAGGTACATCCAGTCGTCGAAATCCACTTCCCAATGCTTGCCATCCACCGGCAGGTCAAGGCGATAGCGCCAGCGCAGCGCGTTGCCGGCGACCTCGCCCCGGGCTTCGCCAATCACATCGCTCGCCCGGCCACGCCAGCGCATGGGCCCATCCGGTTCCAGGGTCCAGACCCGCTGCTGGCGCGTACCGTCGCTGTAGACAAACCGCTCGTCGAGGATCAGGCGCTGCCCCTCTCTATGGCTCTCAATCTGGACGTGGAAGCGCTTGAGCACTTCGCCTGAGCGATTCTGGTACAGGCCCCAGGCTTGCACCGGCCGGGAAAAGAACGCCGCCAGATCCAGGCTCGGACGTTCCCGGGCGTAGTGCTCCACGCCGACATTGCCGCAGCTGGCCAGCAACAGGCTGCCCATCAGTAACAGTATTCGCCGCATGTCTATCTCCTGTTCAGCAGGTTGGTATTCAGAACGCTCCTATTCAGCAGGACCGCCCTGCCCCAGCAGGCGTTGGCGCAACTGTGGATCTCGCGCCCGCGGGTCGAGCCAGATGTCGAAAAACGCACGGGCGAATCGGGCATCAGGCACTTGCCGGTGAAGCTGGTCGTCGACGTAAAACGTGCAGCCTTTGCCGGGCAGGTAGACCCCGGTAATGCGCATGCCGGGCTGGACATCAACGAAGGCTTCACGCATTTCAGCGGACCATCGTTGCAGGGTGGCATCGTCCAGGTTCGCCCCGCCCAGGCGACGCATTTCATCCAGGCTGGCCTCGACCAGCGTGTCCCTTGACAGTGCACGGCGATACGTCAATTCGAGCGCAAAGGGCTGACCCCACGCCGGCGGCGCCTCGGAGCTCCACAAGCGCGCGGTGTACAGGCTCATGCCAAACCAGGTGAAATCGCCCCGGCCGACCAGACGTGCCTCGGGGACGGATGGGCGCCAGTCCGCCGAGGCCGGCACCGAGAGAATCAGCAACAGCAGACAAGCCTTCGACAGGCGATGTTTGAAAATGCGTCTTGCGTCAGCCACGTTCATCAGAGCCTCCTGCTTGTAGCTCAATATTGTACAAGAATAGCTGTTTGTATAGCTTTATGCCGAGCAGCGGCAAAACTTGTACAACGTTTGCGGTGAACGCCTCTCCAATGCAGGTGAGTTTTGACTTTCCGCGATAGACCTGGAGGTTTTCCATGGCGACGCGCGCCAGGCAGTTTCGTCTGGCTCAGTTCGGGTCCAGCAAGCCGCCGCTCCAGTTACGCGATACCCGGCTCCCGGTGAACTTGGCCACGCCCATGCCCTGGGCAATCAAACGATCGCGAAAGCGGGTGACCAGCCGCCCGGTTTGCTCGGCATACAGCACCACTTCCGATGATGGATCACCCGGCCGGCGCAGAATCCGTGCAAAGCGCTGTCCCTCTTCGACGCTATCGCCCAGCTCCTTTTCAAAGATCAACACCCCCGGCTGCGGCGCAATGATGGTTTCCATGTGGCCCATTTCCACCGCTTCGACAGGCCAGTCAGGGGGTGTTCGTGCCTCATCGATCACCCCGTAACCGCACAGCCACGTATACAGGCCCTCGGCATCCTGCTCGGCGAATCGATCGTTGACATCGCCCTGCCCTCGCAGCTCCAAGGTCGCGGCCATGCGCTGGGCGGTCCTGCCTTCGCGCAGCCACGGGGCAATGATGGTTTCTTCGAACGAACCGTCGCCGCCCTCATCCCAGATGATCGCGACGTCCATTTTCATTGCCGCCGCCAACGCGCGACCACGGGGCCAGAAACGGCGATGAACGTAGACGTAGGGCAGCGCTTCGTCATCGGTGTGCAGGTCGAGCATCACATCGGCCGGCGCCGCCAGTTGCACCAGTTTTTTCTGCCATTGCTGGACGTTGGTCATCGACCGCTCCATCGCCGCCGACTGGTCGAATCCCCGGTTGAAGTTATGCCCGGTGGCGTCGTGGTAACGCCCCAGAATCCGCCCCTGGCGAAACTGCCCGATGCCCAGCGGATTGGCCTGCGGCACCACGGTCACGCTGCCCTTGAGCCGCCCCCCGGCCTCGGCGACCCGCAGGCGCTGCATCAACAGATGCAGGACCAGCATCCCGGCGATTTCGTCGGCATGCACACCCGCCTGCAAATGCACCTTCGGCCCGTGGCCATCGCCCTCGAAACGCCAGGCACCGACCTGCACCGGTTCGCCGTTGTTATTGCGAACGTTGAACGAAATATCCTGAACCATGCGCTTGCCCTCCCCTGATGAGCGTTAACAATCGAGGTATTGCCGCTGTCGAAGCTGGAGATTGAACACACGTTCAACTAAGCTCGCCAGCGTGGAACCACTGCCAAGGAATCCCCTGTGACCACCACCGTCCCGAAAAACCGCCGCGCCGAGCCTGACGAGCGTCGCGAATTGCTGGTCGCCGCCACCCTGCGCTGCCTGGGCCGCGACGGTCATGCCGGGATTTCCGTGCGGCGCATCGCCACCGAGGCCGGGGTTTCCGTCGGTTTGCTCAATCATCATTTCGGCAGCATCGATGCGCTGATTGCCGACACCTATCAGAAACTGGCGAGCGAACTCACCACCGCACTGCTCCAGGAAATCGAGCAGGCCGGCACACCCGCGCAAAAAATGGATGCGTTTCTCGTTGGCTCGTTTTCACCCAGGGTCATGGACCCGAAACTGTTGGGCGTCTGGGTGGTGTTCTGGAGCCTGATCCGCCACTCCGAACACGTCAGCCAGTCCCACGTCAAAACCTACGGCGCCTACCTTGATCTGCTTTGCCAATTGCTCGACGGCATGGCCGACAGCGAAGGCTTCAGGATTCACGACACGCGCCTGGCCGCCATCGGCCTATCGGCGATGCTCGACGGACTCTGGCTCGAGTGGTGCCTCAACCCCGAGACCTTCAGCGCCGCCAACGGCCTCCATATCTGTCGTTGCTGGATAAAGGGGCTGCGTCACGGAGCATTCAGCACCGACGACGTCCTGTGACGGATGCCGGCCGAAGATCATCGCCAGGGTGCCGCTCACGGCGATCAACCCGGCACCGATCATCAACGACACATCCATCAGCGTGCCCCAGATCAGGCTCGACAGGGCAAACGCCCAGATCAGCCCGGTGTACTCGAACGGCGCCAGCAAGGTCGCCGTGGCGCGGCGGAAACTGGCGAACAGCAGGAACTGACCGATACCACCCACCAGCCCTGCCCCGACCATCCCCAGCCAGGCCGGTGTCGGCGCCGGGGTATAGGTCCACGGCAGCGCCACGACCATGCACAGCACAAACACCACGTTGGTGATCAGCATTTGTTCCAGCACCGAGGTCTGGTCGTCCACCTGGCGCAGCTGGATATAGGTGAAGGCCCAGCACATCGCTGCCAGCAGCGTCAGCACAACCGGCACCGGTTCGCTCATGTTGTCCGGGCGGCAAGCTATGATCACGCCGGCAAAACCGATGATCAGACTGAACCACTGCCAGGCACTGGCGCGCTCCTTGAGAATCACCGTTGCCAGCACCGTGACCATGATCGGCGCGGAAAAATACAGGGTGGTCATCTCCGCCAGGGTCAGGTCACGGGCTGCCGTGTAGTACAGCAGCCACGCCACGATCGACAACAGGCCGCGCACCACCAGCAAGCGCCGGCTCGGCGAGTGCCAGGCCCGCAAGACCAGGCGCATGCGTCCCGCGGCCAACACCACGGCGACCACCACCAGGGCGCGCCAGAACAGAATGGTCACCACCGAGTAGTCAGCCACCAGCCACTTGATGGCCGCATCCTGCAACGTCAGGAACGCGTAGCCCAAGGTGCACAGGCCAATGCCCTGCAGCGAACGGTCAACCCGTGGCGAACTCATCAGGCTGACCTGCGCACGGGTGTGCCGCGCCGCTCGGCAAAGGCAAACAGCGCCTCGATCAGGAACGTCAGGCAGACATACACGCCGGCCACCAGCAACAGCGGCTCATAGACTTGCAGGGTCTGCGCCCTAACCACGTTGGCTGCGCCCAGCAAGTCGATCACGGCAATGGTCGAAGCCAGCGCCGTGGACTTGAGCAGCATCACGGTTTCCCCGGCCAGGGTCGGCAACAGCAGGCGCAACGCCCGTGGCAAGCGCACCCGCAACAAGGACTGACGCGGGGTCATGCCAAACGCCGAAGCCGCTTCCATCTCACCCTTGGGCACTGCCAGCAAGCCACCACGAATGACTTCACCGACGTAGGCGCCCACCGACACCACCAGGGCAAACACGATGTACCAGTAACCATCGCGCAGGTAGGGCCAGAGAAAACTGCCACGGATCAGCGGGAACTGCGCAAACAGACTGCCGAGGCCGTAATAGAAGATGTAGATCTGGATCAACAGCGGTGTGCCGCGCGTGACGCTGGTATAGAACAGGCTGACCTTGGCGATCACCCTGTTTTTCGAGATCCGGGCCAGCGCCACCAACACCGCCAGCGCGTAACCGAACACGCTGGAAACCAGCAGGATGGTAATGGTTGTTTGCAGCCCTCGGCCCAACAGCGCCGCGTATTCAACTGTCCACGCTGGAATCATGTCATTCACTCAGCCAATGGCATCCAGCGACGAATGCGTCGCTCGAGCCGTCCCGACAGGTAGTTGGACACCAGCGTCACCGCGTAATACAAGGCGGCGGCCGTGAGGTAGAACAACAGGTAGTGACGCGTCGAACCCGCGCCTTGTTTGGCGGTGTAGAGCAATTCGTTGGTGCCGACCACGCTGATCAGCGCACTGTCCTTGATCAGGTTGATCCACAGGTTGGCCATCCCCGCCATCGCATACGGCGCCATGATCGGCAGCGTCACGCGACGGAACAGTCCGAAGCCGTGCAGACCGAAAGCCTTCGCCGATTCGATCTGACCGTAGGGGATCGCCTGGATTGCCGCCCGGAAAATCTCCGAGGCGTAAGCCCCCTGCACGAGCCCCAGCACCAGGATCGCCGCCAGTGGACCGCTCAGGTTCACCGCGTCATAACCGAGCCGGGCCATCAGCGAATTGAGCAGCATGGACCCGACGTAGTACAGGAGTAAAATCAGCAACAACTCCGGCACCGCCCGGAACAGCGTGGTATAGACCCGCGCCACGGCCGCAATCGGCTTGGGCGCGCCCAGCTTGAGGCAGGCCACGACCAGGCCGATCGCCAGTCCGACCACAAAAGCCCCCGCCGAAATCTGCAGGGTCATCCAGAGTCCCTTGAGCAGCGCCCCGCCCCATCCTTGTTCGGTGAAATTGATCAAATCGAACATTGCTGGCATTTCACTCTCCAATCATGACCGTGACAGCACCGCCGGCCCCTGTGGGAGCGAGCTTGCTCGCGATGAGGGCATAACAGTCAACATCATGGGTGACTGAACCACCGCTATCGCGAGCAAGCTCGCTCCCACAGGGATTGCATTTGCCACAGGTACTGCGTTTGGCTTTGCGTCAGAACGTCGGTTTCACACTGGTACCGAAGTAGCTTTGGGAGAGGTCGTCATAGTCCTTGCTCGCCAGCAGGGTCTTGATTGCCGTGTCGAGTTTGGCCTTCAGTTCGGTGTCGTCCTTGCGCAGGCCTGCGCCGACGCCCTTGCCGAAGATCGGGTCGTAAGGCACCGCGCCGAGGTAGGCCAGGTTGCTGGCGTCCGGGGTCTTGACGAAGGACGCCATCGCCGTGCCGTCGGCCATCATCAGGTCGATACGCCCGGCGATCATGTCGGCGTTGGCCGAGTCCTGGGTGTCGTAATACTTCACATCGGCGATTTTTTCGTAGTAGGTCTTCAGGTAGCTGGCGCTGACGGTCGAGTTCTGTACGCCGATGGTCTTGCCCTTGAGGTCATCCGGGTATTGGGTCACGGAAGTGCCCTTCGGCCCGACCAGTGCGACAACCGAGTCGTAATAGGCCTTGCTGAAGGCGATCTGTTTTTCCCGCTCCTCGGTCACCGACATCGAAGAGAAAATCACGTCGATCTTCTTCGCCAGCAGCGACGGAATGATCCCGTCCCACGCCACTTCCTTGATCTCGCATTGCGCTTTCATTTCGCTGCACAGCTTGTGGATCAGATCGACCTCGAAGCCCTTCCACTCGCCGTTGGCCTGTTTCTCGGTGTACGGCGGATAGGGTTCGGCGGCGACCGCGAACCTGATGGGCTGCGCTTGGGCCGCACTCATGCCCGCGAGCAATACGCAGGCCGCGCCGGTCAACCAGTGTGCAAAACGTCGATTTCCCATGATGTATTCCCGTCTTTTTATGTGTTAGCGAGTTTGATGAGCGTTGACGAATTGTCGGCAGCGCTCGCTGCGTGGGTGTACGAACACTTCGTCCGGCGAACCGGTTTCCTCGATCAGCCCTTGATGCAGGAAGGCGACTTTGGAAGAGACATCGCGTGCAAAGGCCATTTCATGAGTCACCAGGATCATGGTCCGGCCTTCTTCGGCGAGAGAGCGGATCACCCGCAGCACTTCCCCGACCAGTTCCGGGTCGAGTGCCGAGGTGGGTTCATCGAACAGCATGACCTTGGGCCGCATGGCCAGGGCCCGGGCGATGGCCACCCGTTGTTGCTGTCCCCCGGAAAGAAACGCCGGGTACTCGTTGCGCTTGGCCGCCAGCCCCACGCGTTCGAGCAAGGCTTCGGCCCGTTCAGTGGCCTCGGCTTTGCTCTCGCGCAGGACCTGGGTCGGCGCTTCGATCAGGTTTTCCAGCACCGTGCGATGGGGCCAGAGGTTGAAGTTCTGGAACACCATGCCCAGGCTGGACCTGATGCGCACAAGCTGCTTGGCATCGGACACCAAGGGCGCGCCAGGCCGCGTGTGGTTCAGGTGAATGCTTTCGCCGTCCACCAGAATCCGCCCCTGATCCGGCACTTCGAGCATGTTGATGCAGCGCAGCAAGGTGCTTTTGCCCGAGCCGCTGGCCCCGATCAGGGAGATCACCTCGCCCTCGCGGGCCGTCAGGGATACGCCCTTGAGCACCTCGATAGTGCCGAAGCGTTTGTGCAGCTGTTCGACCTGGATCATGGTCCGGCCCGCGACCGGTTCGACTACCGCCGAAGGGGGCTCGCAGCTGATGATCGGCCGGGGCGCTTCACCGTTGAGCACCAGGACAAAGTCGCGAATCCGTTGGCAGGCTTGCGCCAGGCGTTCTTCGCCGAGGGTGAACGACAGTCGCACAAAACCTTGGGCCGGTTCACCGAAGGCCGCGGCATCCAGTACCGACACCCGCGCCTCGCGCAACAGGCGCCAGGCGAACTCCAGCGACGTCAGGCCGGTGGCGCGCACATCCAGCAACACGAACATGCCGGCGTCGGGTTTGAGCACGTCGATCCCCGGGCAATCCGATAACCCCGCCACCACCAGATCGCGACGACGGCGATAAATGTCGCGCATGCCGTGGGTCACTTCGTCGTGGGCCTGCACGGCCTTGAGCGCAGCTTCCATGACGAACCCCGGCAAGCCGTAGAGCATGCTCAACACCAGGGTTTCGGCATGCGCCACCAGCGTGGGGGCGGCGACGATCCAGCCGATGCGCCAGCCAGTCATGGCATGGGACTTCGACAGACTGCCGATCACCACGCAACGCTCGGCCATGCCCGGCAAGGCGGCCAGGCTCAGGTGTTCGTGTTCGAACGTCAGGCTCTCATAGACCTCATCCACCACGACCCACAGGTCATGGGCGATGGCGAGGTCGGCGATGGCTTGCAACTCTTCGCGGTTGAGCACCACGCCGGTGGGATTGTTCGGATTGGAAAAGAAAATCGCCCGGGTGCGCGGGGTAATGGCCTTGGCCAGCACCGCCGCGTCGAGGCGGAAGTCGTCGCTCGCCGCACAGGGGACCCGCACCAGCGTGGCGCCGGAGGCCTTGAGGGTGGCTTCGTAAGTCACGTACATCGGATCGAGGGCAATCACCTCGTCGCCGGCACTGAGCAGGCACATCGACGCAACGAACAGCGCATTTTGCGCACCGGCCACGGTAATCACGTTTGACGCTTGCAGCTCACGGTCGAACAGCTTGCCATAGCGTGCGGCGACGGCTTCGCGCAACGCCTGGCGACCGGCAATTTCGGTGTAGTGGGTATCACCTTCGCGCAGCGCCTGGATGGCGGCGTCAGTGATGAAATCAGGGGTGGGGAAATCCGGGTCGCCGACACTGAGGATGATCACATCCTCGCCGCAACGCCGTGCTTCAAACGCCGCATTGTGAATATCCCAGGCTGCAACACCTTGACCTGAGATCCGCTCAACAAAGGGTGAAAACCGCATGCCAGTGCCTCGTTCAAAATGAAGAAACGCAAGCCCGCAACCAGCCGGGAGAGAAGGTCGAACGAACATAGCCCAAGCTGAACACTCGTTCAATAGAATACTGATCAAGGTTCGCGTTCAGCGTAAACAGGTCGTTTTTGCGACAGTCGCGGCGTTTTTGCGTACAGGCCAACCTGAAGAGGCAGAAGGCGGCCGGGCGACTATGCTCCTGTGAAGTTCCCCGGTCGGAAAACAGCCCATGCAATCAGGTGCTTCCCTGCTGACGCGACCGGCCTGGCTATTGCTCTGTGGCATGCTTGCCCTCGGCGGTTGCGTACGGCTGGGGCCGGACTTTCAGCCGCCTGGCGAGGCCTGGGTCGATCACTGGAACACGCCGGCGATCGAGCACGCCAGCCAACGCGCCCTGTACCCGGACATCCGCCAGTGGTGGCAAGTCTTTGCCGACCCGGTGCTCGACCAGTTGATCGCTGCAGCGGATGCGCACAATTCCAGCCTGAAGATCGCCGGCCTGCGGGTCATGGAAGCTCGCGCGCAGCTAGGTATCGCCCAGAGCGGGCGCTACCCGCAATTGCAACAGGACGCCGCCGACAGTGTGTACGTCGACCGTCATCAGTCCGGGGGCAGCAACCCGGTCGACAGCCAGTTCTGGCAGCACAGCGCCGGGTTCGATATCGGTTGGGAACTGGATTTCTGGGGTCGTTTCAGCCGGGCCATCGAGTCTTCCGACGCCAGCTACTTTGCCGCCGAGGCCAACTATGAAGACGGCCTGGTGCTGCTGCGGGCACAAGTGGCGGACACCTACTTTGTCCTGCGCACCACCGAAGGGCGCCTGCGCGTGGCCAGGGAAAACGCGAAACAACAGCAACGCAACTACGAGATCACCGAAAGACTGTTCAAAAGCGGCCAGACCGCCGAACTCGACCTGCAACAGGCCAAGACCCAATACCTCGGCACCTTGAGCACCATTCCTGGCCTGGAAGACCAGCTATCGCGCACCCGCAATGCCTTGACCGTATTGATCGGGCAACCACCCGGTGCACTGCCGCAGGTGGTCGAGAGCAACGGGTTGATTCCGTTGGTGGACCGCGCCGTCTTGCAGGACGTACCGGCCAATCTGCTGTTGCGCCGCCCCGATGTGCGCGCCGCCGAACTGAATGTCGCCGCGCAGTCCGCGCTGATTGGCGTGGCCGAAACCGACTTCTACCCGTCGCTGACGTTGCTGGGCAGCATCGTCTGGTCGACCGATACCTTGAGCGGTACGTCGCGCAGTTTTGATCTGGTGGGCGGGCCCAGCCTGCGCTGGAACGTGTTCGACCATGGCCGTATCAGCAACAACGTGCGGGTCCAGGATGCGCGCTTGCAGCAATTGATCGAGGCCTACCGTGACAAGGTGCGCCAGGCGGCTCGCGAAGCGGATGATGCCGCCAACGGCTTGACCCATGCCTTGCAGCGCGAACGCATCCTGCGCGAGGCCGAAGGCGCGGCCAAACGCTCGCTGGACCTGGCCGTCATCCTGTACCGCGAAGGCTATTCGGATTTCCAGCGGGTGCTGGATGCCCAGCGTGCGCTGCTCGAACTCCAGGACAGCTACCTGCTCAGTCGAGGCGACGCGGTGAGTAATGTGATTGCCCTGTACAAGGCCCTGGGCGGCGGCTGGTACAGCGCCCAGCCCAGGGTCGACGCGGCCACGCGCCAACAGATGGAACAACGCACCGACTGGGGCGACCTGCTGAACGAGCCCCCGGCCGCGCAGCCCGCCTCCCCCCTTGCCCAACCAGGTAATCAACCATGAGTGAAGCCGCCTCCCCCCCGCCGCCAGCGGAACCTGCCGCCGACCCGACGAAAAAAGGCGTGAAATGGGTCTTGCTGCTGATCGTCGTGAGCCTGGCCTGGTATCTGTTGGCTGACCGATTCACGCCCTATACCCAGCAGGCACGGGTCGGCGCCTTTGTGATTCCGGTGGCGGCGGAAGTCTCCGGCCGGGTGATCCGCGTCAACGTGCGCAACAACCAGGACGTCAAGGCGGGCGACGTGATTTTCGAGATCGATCCGCAGCCCTACCAGATCGCGGTCGACCGGGCCCGGGCAGACCTTGAATCCACCCGTCGCCAGGTTGGCGCCAGCACCGCCGGCATCGCCTCGGCGCAAGCCAACCTGCGTGCGGCACAGGCCAACGAACTCAAGGCCAGGCAGGACAACCAACGGCTGGAAGGCTTGTATCGCCAGGACCCCGGAACCATTTCCGTGCGCCTGCTGGAAGTGTCCCGCGCCAACCGCGAACAGGCCGTCAGCCAGGTCGCCGCCGCCCGCGCCGAAGTCCAGCGCGCCCGCGAGCAGGAAGGCGGCAACGAGGAGTCCAACGCCCTGCTGCGCAGCGCCGCCACCGCCTTGTCGAAAGCCGAACTGGACCTGGCCAACACCCAGGTCCATGCCCGCTCGGCCGGATTGATCACCGACCTGCGCACCGACGTCGGCCAGTTCGCCGCGGCCGGGAACCCGGTGATGACCCTGATCGCGATCCACGATGTGTGGATCAGCGCCGACATGACCGAGAACAACCTCGGCTTGGTCCGGCCCGACAGCCCGGTGTTGATCGCACTGGATGCGTTGCCCGGCGAAGTGTTCGCCGGGCGCGTGCGCAGTGTCGGTTATGGGGTCAGCGTCGGTCAGCCGCCCGCCCCCGGCAGCCTGCCCACGGTGCAGAACAGCCGCGACTGGCTGCGTCCGGCCCAGCGCTTTCCGGTGATCATCGAGTTCTCGCCGGACGCCTTGGCCATGCTCAAGGACAACCGTGCCATTCGCGCCGGCGGTCAGGCCGAGGTCATGGCCTTCCCGTCCGAGGGCAATGTCCTCAATCCCCTGGGCCGGATGTTTCTCTGGCTGATGAGCTGGCTGTCCTATGCCTACTAAGCGCCCGCCACGGGTTCAGCGTGCGTTGCGCCTGGCCAGTGGCACGGCGCTGTGCCTGGCCGCGAGTTTCGGCCTGGCGTTACCGATCCCATTCCTCGCACCGGTGCTGGGTGCCTTGCTGCTGGTCAGCCTCAATCGTCCGTTGCCATTCAAGGCCACGCTGGTGCTGGCGGTGACCGCGATGCTAACCACCGGCATCGGCCTGCTGTTGATCCCGGTCCTGCGCTATTACGCCTTCAGCGGTGTGCTGTTGATCGGTCTTGGCCTGCTCATGGTCTTTCGATATGGCCTGCGCGGCGGCAACAACCTGGTGGTGACCTTTCTGGTGATCGGCCTGACCATGATCCCCTCGGCGGGGGTCGCCGACTTCGGCCTGGCAGCGATGGTCATCAAGGCGCTGATCAGTGGCTTGCTGCTGGCGGTGATGATCGGCGCATTCAGCCACTGGCTGTTCCCCGAACCGGACAATGCCCCGGCGCCGCCGCCCGCCGCCACACTACCGGAGGCCGACGTCGACCGGGTCGCGCTACGAGCCACCCTGATCGTGATGCCGACCTTTCTGCTGGCGCTGATCGATCCCGCCAGCTACCTGCCCATCGTCCTCAAAGCCGTCAGCCTCGGCCAGCAGAGTTCCAGCACCAACACCCGCGACGCCGCGCGCGAGCTGATTGGCTCGACCTTGCTCGGCGGGCTGCTGGCGATCCTGTTCTGGAGCGCACTGAGCGTTTTCGTGCACCTGTGGATGTTCTTTTTGTGGATGCTGCTGTTCGCCCTGATCCTGGCGCGCAAGCTCTATGGCCTGAATCCGGGCCGCTTGAGTCCGGGCTTCTGGCTCAATACCCTGATCACGCTGATCATCCTGTTGGGGCAGTCGGTTCAGGACAGCCTCGCGGGCAAGGATGTGTACACCGCGTTCGCGATTCGCATGGGGCTGTTCATTGCGGTGACGCTGTATGCGTGCGTGATGGTGCATTGGCTCGATCAGCGACCGGCCACAAAAATCAGTGCTAGCCTGCGCTGACCTTGTGGCCTCTACAGACCCTGTGGCGAGGGAGCAAGCGCCCGCGCCACAGGATTTGTGTCACACCTCAAGGGTTAACCTGATACCCCTTCCCCTGCAAACAGCTTGTATAAGCGGTGGAAGTGGTCGAGGCGTTGGTTTTCTCCTGGGCGCGCCGCTCCTGACGCTGGCGCGAACCACCCACCACGGCACCGGCGGCGGCGGTCTGTTTGGCGCGGTTCTGCCGGTAATCCTGCTTGGTATTATCATCGACGCGATCATATATCTCGTCATGCTGGTTTCCCCGCACCTGCGCCGCCGTGGCCCCGGCGGCCGCCCCCGCCGCCGCGCCCTTGACCCTTCCACCGGAAGGCGTCGAGGTCGTCGATGTACTACTGGCGGCGATGCTGTTGCATTCATTGATGTCGAGTTGGGTCTGTTGCGAATTCTGGCCCTTCATCGGTACTACCGTTTGTGCCCAACCCTGGGTACTTAAAACCGACAATACGACGCACAGGCCGATGGGCGACAATCTGTTCATGATGTCCTCCGGATGGGCGCGACTGGCCCTCAGAGAGTGTAGATCAGCCCTCCTCGCCAACCTCCATGAGCAGGCGATTTCCGACCCATTGCACCGCGACCGGCTCCAGGCCGGCCGTTGCCGTTGCTGGTGTTACGGCAGGCCCAAGGCACCAGCCTCAACTTTGCTGCCGGGTCCCAATTTTGGGTAGGCACCCAATCCCCCTGTGGGAGCGCGGCTTGCCCACGATGGCGTCAGGCCAGGCAACATCGATGTCGAATGTGCCGGCCCATTCGCTGGCAAGCCAGCTCCTTCAGGTTTGGTGGTGGTATTTGGGCAGTAGATAGAGCTTGTCATCGAACTGGACAGCCTCGGAAACACCAGCGGCAGGCCACCCTGGGATCCGTTTCACCCTATCAGTTCTGCTAGTACCCGTTCCTTTTCAAACCCTTGATACTCAGACCCTCCCAGTCTTTGAAAGCCCGGAGTGCCAAATGTCCCCATCTAAACAAGCCTGGCTCATCCGTTATCACTATGATCCACTGGATCAAATGATCAGCCACACAGTGTCAGATACCCCGGCACTTCATCGCTTTTATCGCAAGAACCGGCTAACCACCGAAATTCAGGGTGCAGTCGGGTACTCAATCGTGCAGCACGACGACTTGCTGCTGGCTCAGCAACAGCACCAACAAGATGTGCTCGACACCACATTACTGGCCACTGACCTGCAACGCTCGGCGCTGCATACCCTTAAGAAAAACACCCAACCACAGCCCATCGCCTACTCCCCTTATGGACACCGCTCCGTTGTGAATGGGTTGCTCAGTTTGCTGGGCATCAATGGCGAACGACCGGACCCTGTGACCGGGCACTATTTATTGGGCAATTATCGGGCGTTTAATCCCCTATTGATGCGGTTTAACAGTCCGGACAGTTTGAGTCCGTTTGGCAAGGGAGGGTTGAATGGATATGCGTACTGCAAGGGTGATCCAATTAACTACACAGACCCTACAGGCCACTTTACTTTTGGTCGACTCGCAAAACATTTAGGTTTGAAATCGACTACTTATAACAACACCCATACCTCCAAATGGGGAGTAAGCAAATATAAAAGTGGCAAAGTATACAAAAAAATACAAAGCCTCGAAGACGAAATAAAAGAAACTGTAGCCAAAGCACAACACGAAACATTCAAGCAGGACAAAGCAGATGTATTGTCAGCAGGCAAGCCTATCAAAGACGCGAGGATAAACCTTCAGCAAATTGCCTATAAAGAAATTTTTTCTGGCGAAAATAGTTTTCAGAGCAGCAGTGATATACAGCGCGCATATAAAAGACCTTATGCACCAGTCATGCAACAAATAGCCGAAGCAGAGCGAAGAGAATATCACTCCACATTTGAAAAGCTTGGCAACTTCTCAGGGAATTCTGAGACCTTTGATAACACCTTGAAATGGTTGCAGTTCAATGCCAGGGAACGCTTCCCGGACGACATTCAACTTCAGAATTACATACAGCGAATGAACTCAATCATCCCCGACAAGGCTGTGCAAATCAGATCCGAAATAGACAGATTATCCAGCAAGTATTTCAAGCACCGATAAGTCACAAATGACGGCAGGATCAATGCACACTTGGTTATTCCCACGCATAAAGCGTGGGAATAACTAAAAGTTTAATCGCGTACAGCAACGTTGTCGGCAAGCGGATAGAGCTTGTCATCAAACTGCGAAAGCTTCGGAAACACCAACGGCTGATCATCACTCAGGTGTTGCAACCGCTGGCTGTAATCAACCAGGAACTGCTGACGCGCTTCATCGCTGATGTACGGCACATGCCAGGCCACAAACGGCTCCAGCACATCAAAACCAACGTAAGCCAAGGTCCCGCGCAGGATCGGCCGCAGCATGTCCTGCAACGGGCCATGGATCGCGTCCTCACCGAACATGTGTTCGCGCCCGCCCAAGGTCACCGTCACCAGCGCCTTCTTGCCGCTTAAACCACCCTGATCGTAGAAACGTTTGCCGCCGTAGCAGATGCCGGACACCAGCACCCGGTCGATCCAGCCCTTGAGGATGGCCGGGGTGGAGAACCAGAAGATCGGGAAGTTGAGGATCAGCAGGTCGGCCCACAGCAGTTTGTCCAGTTCGGCCTGGATGTCCGCCGCCAGCGACTGGCTTTTAACCCCGAGGCGTTGCTCCAGCGCATACACCAGATACTCGGGGTTTTCCCGCGAGGAAAAGTCATCGGCGCTGGCCACCGGGTTCCAGTTCATTTTGTACAGGTCGCTGACCTGCACTTCGTGGCCCTGGGCTTGCAGGGTCGCGACCGCTTGATCGCGCAAGGCCGCGGTGAAGGATTGTGGCTCTGGATGAGCGTGGACGATCAGTACTTTCATGGTGATTCCTTAGACTTTTTCCAGCGTAGGGTTTGAATTCGGGAGCGCGCGGCTGGCCAGCAAGCGGTCGAGCCAGTCGGGGTCCATTTGCGGTTCGGACGAAAACAGCAGTCCGGTGTAATCCTGGTGCGGCGGGGTGAAGATCTGGCTGCGTGAACCGTGGTCGACCACCCTGCCCCGTTGCATCACCAGCACCTCATCGGCAATCGCGCGCACGGTGGCGACGTCGTGGGTGATGAACAGGTAGGCCACGCCCAGCTGTTGCTGAATACGATTGAGCAGTTTGAGCACGCCTTCGGCCACCAGTTGATCCAGAGCCGAGGTGACTTCATCGCAGATGATCAACTGCGGATCGGCCGCCAGTGCCCGGGCGATACACACCCGTTGTTTTTGCCCTCCGGACAGTTCCCGGGGCTGACGTTCCATGAAGGTGGCCGGGTCGAGTTCGATCATTTCCAGTAATTCGGCCACCCGCGCACGCATGGCCTTGCCCTTGAGCCCCAGGTAAAAGGTCAGCGGCCGACCGATGATATCGACGATGCGCTGGCGTGGGTTCAGCGCTGTGTCGGGAATCTGATAAATCATCTGGACGCGCCGCAGCTGCTCCTTCCTGCGCTGGCGAAAGTCCGCCGGCAGTGGCTGGCCGTCATACAGCACCTGGCCCGAGGTTGGCGGCAGCAAACCGGTGATCAGTCGTGCCGTGGAGCTTTTGCCGCTGCCGGACTCGCCGATGACCGCCAGGGTCTGGCCACGGTACAGCTTCAGCGAAACGTCGTGCAGCACCGGCTGACGACCGTAACTGGCGCAGCTGTTGCGCAGTTCCAGCAGCGGTTGTTCCTGCTGCGGACAGGCCTTGGGTTCGGTGCGGAAACTGCGTACCGCCCACAACGACTTGGTGTAGTCCTCCTGCGGATCGCCGAGCATCTTGCGGGTTTCGGCTTCTTCCACAAGTTTGCCGTGGCGCAGCACCATGATGCGGTCGGCCATCTGCGCCACCACCGCCAGGTCGTGGCTGATGTAGATCGCGGCGCTGCCGTAGGTTTTCACTGCATCGCGAATGGCCGCCAGCACTTCGATCTGGGTGGTGACGTCCAGCGCAGTGGTCGGTTCGTCGAAGATGATCAGGTCGGGATGGCAAGCCATGGCCATCGCTGTCATCACCCGCTGCAATTGACCGCCGGAAACCTGGTGTGGATAACGCTGGCCGATCTGCTCGGGATTGGGCAGGCGTAGCACGCGGTACAGTTCCACGGCTTCGGTCATGGCCTGGGCACGGCTCATGCCGCCATTTATCACGGCGGTTTCGACATGCTGATCGATCAGCCGATGGGCCGGGTTGAACGAAGCGGCCGCGCTTTGCGCGACGTAGGCGATACGCAAGCCCCGCAACTTGCGCAGGGCTTCGGGCTTGGCCTTGAGCAGGTCGATACCGTCGAAATGCACCGACCCGCCGGTGATTTTGCAGCCGTCGCGGGTATAGCCCATCGCCGACAGACCGAGGGTCGATTTGCCCGCCCCCGACTCGCCGATCAGCCCCAGCACTTCGCCGCGTTGCAGGGTCAGGTCGATGCCCTTGATCAGTGGATGCCAGGCGTCTTCGTAGTGACCTTCGATGTACAGGTTGCGGATTTCCAGCAAAGGTTTGGAGGTCGTCATGTTCAGCATTCCTTGAGGCCGCTGGATTTATGCAGCATCCAGTCGACGACGAAGTTGACGCTGACCGTGATCAACGCCACGGCCAGGGCGGGCAGCAACGGGCTGATGTCGCCAAAGGTGATCAGTACGGCGTTGTCGCGCACCATGCTGCCCCAGTCGGCGGTGGGCGGTTGAATGCCCAGGCCGAGGAATGACAGCGCACTGATGAACAGGAACACAAAGCAGAAGCGCAGGCCGAACTCGGCAATCAACGGCGCCGCCGCGTTCGGCAACACTTCGCGGGTCACCAGCCACCACAGGCCTTCACCCCGCAGGCGCGCCGCTTCGACGAAGTCCTGGACCACGACGTTCATCGCCACCGCCCGGGACAGCCGAAACACCCGGGTCGCATCCAGCAGCGCGATCACCAGCACCAACGAGGTCGCGGTGGTGCCGACCACACTGAGAATCAGCAGGGCAAAGATCAATTGTGGAATGGCCATCAGGATGTCCACCACCCGCGACAGCCCCTGATCGATCGCACCGCCCTTGATCGCCGCGACCAGGCCGCTCAAGCCACCGAGCAGGAACGCCAGTACCGTGGTCAGGAAGGCAATGCCCAGGGTGTTGCGCGCGCCGTAGACCAGGCGGCTGAACATGTCGCGCCCCAGGTTATCGGTGCCCAACAGGAACTGCCCGCCCCACGGCGCGAAGCCCTCGCCCACCACCTGGGTTTCGCCGAAGGGCGCCAGCACCGGGGCGAACAGCGCCACCAGGATGTACACAACGATGACCAGCAATCCGAATTTGGCACTCAGCGGCGCCCGGACCAATTGTTTAAGCAAGCTCATGGTCTACCCCTTTGGATGCATCAAGCGTGGGTTGCTGGCAATCGACAGCACATCCGCGCTGGTATTGAGCAGGATGTAGGTCGCCGCGAAGATCAGGCTACAGGCCTGCACCACCGGGATATCGCGCTTGGCCACCGAGTCCACCAGCAACTGGCCGAGGCCGGGATAGACAAACACCACTTCGACCACCACCACGCCCACCACCAGGTACGCCAGGTTCAGCGCCACCACATTGACAATCGGTGCCAGGGCGTTGGGCAAGGCATGGCGGAAGATGATCCGCGACTGGCTGATACCCTTGAGCCGCGCCATTTCGATGTAGGGACTGGCCAGCAGGTTGATCAGCGAGGCGCGGGTCATGCGCATCATCTGCGCGATCACCACCAGGCTCAGGGTCGCCACGGGCAGTACCGAACGCTCCAGTATCATGCCAAGGGACGCATCCGGCGCCAGGTTGGAAATGCTCGGGAACCAGTTGAGCTTCACCGCAAACACCAGGATCAGGATGTAGGCGACGAAGAACTCGGGAAACGACACCGCACTCAGGGCCGAGGTGTTGAGCAAACGGTCGAACCAGCTGTTGCGGTACAACGCCGCGAGCATCCCCAACAACAGCGCCAACGGCACCGACACCAGGGCCGCCAGCAGCGCCAGGCTGAAGGTGTTGCCCAGCCGTGAGCCCACCAGTTCGGCGATCGGACGCTGGTTGGCCAGGGATACACCGAGGTCGCCTTGCAACAGGCTCCAGATCCAGTGCCCGAAACGGGTCAGTGGCGGCAGGTCCAGGCCCAGTTGCGCACGGAACGCCGCCACGGTTTCCGGGGTGGCGGATTGGCCGAGCATGGCCTGGGCGATATCACCCGGGAGCATGCCGACCGCGAGAAAAATGATCACTGACACCGCAAACAGCGATAACAGCCCCAATGCCAAACGCTGAAGTAGCAACCTGAAAAGACTATTCACCGCGCAGTTCCTTACGAAGACCACCATTTCCAACTGTAGGAGCGAGCCTGCTCGCGATGGACGTCAACGATGACGCGGACAGTCTGAGTATCCGCGTTGCCTTGACCTTTCTCGCGAGCAGGGCTCGCTCCTACAGGGGTTCTTCATCTTTGCCGAACGCTTACGCCTGCCACCAGCGCTCGATCACCCGCAGCCCATCCAGCTCGCCGTAGGGCGCGGTCTGCCCGCCATGCGCCACCCGGTTGGAGCGCGCCGCCACGGAGCTGGCGAACAGCGGCACGATTGCCCCGCCGTCATCCCGGCACAGCGACTGCATTTCGTTGTACATCTCGCGGCGCAGCGGGTCGTTCATTTCGCCACGGGCAGCGTTGAGCAGTTGATTGAAGCGCGGGTTATCCCAGTGGGTTTCGTTCCATGCCGCACCCTTGGCGTAACCGATGCTGAACATACGGTCGGCGGTCAGGCTGCTGTACCAGAACGAGGTGGTGAACGGTTGCTTCATCCACACGTTGGAGAAGAAACCATCGGCCGGCTCGCGTACCACATCGATATCGATCCCGGCCGCACGGGCCTGTTCCTTGAACAGCACCGAGGCATCGACGGCGCCGGTGTACGCCGCGTCCGAGGCTTGCAGACGCACTTTGAGCGAGTCCATGCCGGCCTTTTTCAAGTAGAAACGCGACTTGTCCGGATCGTAGCTGCGTTGTTCCAGCGCGGTGTTGATGAAGCGGCTGCCGGGCTGGATCGGGTGATCGTTGCCCACCAGGCCATAGCCGTACAGCACCGAGGACAGCAGGGTTTCACGGTTGATCGCGTGCTTCATCGCCATGCGCACGTCATTGCTCTGGAACACCGGACTGTCGGTGAGCATCGGGAAGGTGTAGTGCTGCGCGCCCTTGGTTTCTTCGATGACCAGGTTCGGGTTGCGCTTGAGCAGGGCCACGGTTTTCAGGTCGACCTTGTTGATCACGTCCACTTGCCCGGTGACCAACGCGTTGATTCGCGCGGCGCCATCGCCGATGGCGATCAGTTCGGCGCTGGCGAAGTGCGCCCGGCCCGCTTTCCAGTAGTCCGGGCTGCGCTCCAGGGTCATGCGCACCCCCGGTTCGAAGTTCTTCAGGCGATAACCGCCGGTGCCAATACCGGCCTGCCAGTCCGGCACGCCGTCCTTGCTCGGCATGATCACCAGATGGTAATCGGCGACCACGTAGGTGAAGTCGGCGTTGCCCGAGTGCAGCTCGAACACCACGCTGTCGCTGCCGTTGGCACTGACCTTCGCCACGTCGCCCAACACGGTCTTGGCCGCCGAGCTGGATTTCTCCCCGAGGTGATGCTGGATCGAGGCGACCACATCGTCGGCGGTCAGGGGCTTGCCGTTGTGGAAGGTCACGCCCTGGCGCAGTTTGAAGGTCCAGACCCGGGCATCCGGGGTCGAGGTCCAGCTTTCAGCCAGCTCAGGGATCGCCGAGCCGTCGACGGCAATTTCGGTCAGGGTGTTATAGATCGCCGAGAAACCGACAAAGGTAAAGGTATCGACCCAGGAACCGGGGTCTTTCGAGTCGGTGGTACTGGCGCCGGCCAGTCCCAGACGCAGCACGCCACCGGGCTTCGGCGTTGCGTCTGCCGCCATGGCGCCCAATGGCAGGCCCATGGAGTACGCGCCGGCCATCGCTGCGGCGGCCGCGCTGTACTTTAAAAAGTCACGACGCGCAAAGCTGAATTCATGGTTCGCTTGAGTAATCTTGTTTTTGTTATCGCTCATTGCATTGCCCCTGATTGAAAGCTAAGGAAATACCCGTTCAAAACCACGCGAAGCACCGGGCCATGGCCCGGTGCGAACATCCTTTGAATCGTTGACCGTCACACCTGGATCGCCTTCACTTCGGCGAATTCGTTGAGCCCCTCCTCCCCCCACTCCCGTCCGTTGCCGGATTGTTTGTAGCCGCCGAAAGGCGCCTGATAGTTGAAGGCCGCGCCATTGAGGAAACATTGGCCAGCCCGCAGTTGCCGACCCAGTTGCAAGGCGCGCTCGCTGCTGCCGGCCCAGACGCCGCTGGACAGGCCGAACGGCGAGTCATTGGCGATCTGGATCGCCTGCGCTTCATCCGTATAAGGAATCAGGCACAGCACCGGGCCAAAGATTTCTTCCTGGGCAATGCGCATGCGGTTGTCGACATCGGCAAACAGCGTCGGGCGAACGTAATGGCCGCGCTCGAAGTCCGGCGCCGAATCGCCACCGCACAGCAACCGCGCGCCTTCGGACTGACCGAGGCGGATGTAATCCTCAACGGTGCGGCGCTGCCCCGCGGAACACATCGGGCCGAGAAAACTCTGCGGATCGAGCGGGTCGCCCATGCGCAGGCTCAGGGTTTCCTCCAGCGCGATCTGCAGCGCTTCGGCATAACGGCTGGCCGGCAGCAACATGCGCGTCAGCGCGGTGCAGGTCTGCCCGGAGTTGATCATCACGTCCTGTACGCCGTAACGCACCGCTGCGGCCAGATCCGCGTCCTCGGCGATCAGCAGCGGCGACTTGCCGCCCAGCTCCAGGCACACCCGCTTCACCGATGGCGCCGCCGCTTGTGCAACGCGCACGCCCGCGCCGGTGGAACCGGTGAACGACACCATGTCGACGTCCGGGTGCCTGGCCAGAGCCTCACCCACCTTAGAGCCCGGCCCGCTGACCAGGTTGAACACCCCGGCCGGCAGGCCGATATCCTCGATCATCTGCGCCAGCAGAAACGCGTGCAGCGGCGTTTCCTGGCTCGGCTTGACCACCACCGTGCAACCGGCGGCCAAGGCCGGGGCGAGCTTGCCGATCAACTGGTGCAGGGGGTAATTCCACGGATTGATGAACGCACAGACGCCAACCGCTTCGCGGATCACCAGTGAGTTGCCGACTTCGCGCACTTGATCCATCAAACCGGCGAGTCCGATGTACTGCTCCAGGCCAATGATCGGCCCGTCGACCTGCACCGAACGGCACCATTGCACCGGCATACCCAGTTCAGTGGTAATCACTGCGGCCATTTCATCGGCACGGGCGCGCAATTGCTCGGCCAGCGCCCGGATATAACCGGCGCGCACGCTGGACGGCCTCTGCGACCAGGGCCCGAAGGCCCGACGGGCAGCGGCGACGGCGTTGTCGACATCCCGCTCATCACCCAGGGGCACGCGGCCGGCGACTTCTTCGGTGGCCGGGTTGATGACCTCGGCGACGCCCTGCCCCGACGGGGTTTGCCAGCGTCCATCAATAAACAGTGCCTTGTGATCAAGCATGAACCTGAGCCTCCATCAACTCCTGGGCGCAACGGGCGATGCGCTGGCAGGCATCGCGCAACGGCGCCGCCCCCACCACCAACCCGAGGCGAATGTGTCCGGCAGCACTCGGGCCAAAGGCTTCGCCGGCCAGCACCGATACGCCGTGGCGATCGAGCAGACGGTCGGCAAATGCCTGGGCGCTGAGGCCGGTTTCGCGGATATCGACCATCACGAACATGCCGCCATCGGGCTTCAGCGCACGCACGCCGGGGCAATCGGCCAGGCTTTCGCACACCAGATCACGGCGTTGCCGATAGGCTTCGCGCATGGCCTCCAGTTCCGGCAACGGGCTTTCCAGTGCGACCACTGCGGCGTCCTGGATAAAGTCCGGCGAGCCGTAGAGCATGCACAGCGCCAGGTTTTCCAGGTGCGCGGACAAAGACAGCGGCGCCACCACCCAACCCACGCGCCAACCGGTCATGGCGTGGGATTTCGACAGGCTGTTGAGGGTCGCGGTGCGCTCGGCCATGCCCGGCAGACTCGCCGGGCTGACGTGTTCGCCCTCAAACAGCAGCTCGCTGTAGACCTCATCGGAAATCAGCCACAGATCGTGGGCGATGCACAGTTCGGCCAAGGCCTCCCAAGTGCTGCGTGGCAAGCTCGCGCCCGACGGGTTGTGCGGGCTGTTCAGCGCCAATGCGCGGGTACGTGGCGTGATGCGGGCGGCGACGTCTTCTGGCAGGACGCGAAAGCCGTTTTCCGAGCGCACCGGTACCGGCACGACCTTGGCCCCGCAAGCACCGAACACGGCTTCGTAGGTGACGTACATCGGCTCGGCGACGATCACTTCATCGCCGGGATTGAGCACGCACTGGGCCACGCTGAACAACGCGCACTGCGCCCCGGCCAGTACCGTGACCTGATCCGCCGACACCCGCTGACCGCTGCGTTGCTGCTGGCGTTTGGCGATGGCTTCACGCAGGGCACGCTTGCCGCGCACCTCCGCGTAGTGGGTGTTGCCAGACAACAGGCTGTCGATGGCGCCCTGGACGATGGGTTGCGGCGTATCGAAATCGGGGTCGCCGACCGACAGCAGCAAAATGTCCTTGCCCTGCTCCAGCATGGCCAGTGCACGGTAGTGAATGTCCCAGGCGGCGGCGCCGTCACCGGCGATGCGTTGAGTCAGATCGGAAAAGCGCATGGCCCTATTCCCTCCAGTAAAGGTTGAATATCAGCGAACGCAGGCATGCTTGAGTTCGATCAGGGTGACGCCGTTGCGATTGAAGCCGTGGCGCAAGTCGGTTTGCAGTTCCGCAAGGTTTTGCGGCTGCGTCACGGTGCAGCCGAAGGCACGGCCCAGCGCGGCGAAATCCGGGTTGCGCGGCAGCACGCCGATGGGCTCGATATCCAGCCCGATCATGTCGTCACGAATCTGCCCCAAGGCGTCGTTGTTCCACAGCAACACCACTAGCGGACTGTCCAGCTCCTCGACCGCCGTTGCCAGTTCCTGCGCGGTGTAGAGGAAACCGCCGTCGCCCACCAGCACCAGGCCCGGTCGTTGCGGTGCACCGAACTTGGCGCCGATACCGGCCGGCAAGCCGTAGCCCAGGGTGCCGTAGCCGGTCGGGTGCAACCAGCTGCGGGTGGCCTCGCTGGCGAAGGCGTAGTTGCCGGTGTAGGCCAGTTGGGTCATGTCGGTGCTGATGAAGGCGTTGGCCGGCAGTTCGGCGGCGATGCGCTGCAGGATCGCCTGATGGATCTGCTGCAACGGGCCATGACCGGCGTGGATGGCTTCACGCAGTGCTGCCACTTTGGCAATCGCGGCACCGGCGTCGCGGACATCCGGCGACAGGCGTTCGAGTACGGCGGCCATGGTTTGCTGGGCGTCACCGTGCAACGCCACGGCGCATGGATAGAAGTCGTTGAACTTGCGCGGATCGATGTCCACCCGCAGCAGCTCGGCGTTGAGTGGCAGGCGTTCGCGCCAGAAGTCGGTGTCGGCCATTTCCGTACCGACCGCCAGTATCACGTCGGCTTCGGCGATCAGGTTCCAGCCCGGCTCCACGCACAGCGACGAACCGGCATTGAGCGGTGCATCCGGTGGCAGCAAGCCTTTACCGGCGACGCTGGTGAACAGCGGCGCGGCGAGTCGGGTGCTCAGCTCGGCCAGTTCTTGTGCAGCATTCAGCGCGCCGCCGCCCGCGATGATCATTGGACGTTTGGCGCCGTGCAGCCGGGCGACCGCCTCGTCCAGTGCGGTGGCTGCGGGGGTGCCGCGACCGGGGCGCCGCACCACGTCATTGCTCCAGTCGCGAGCGACCGGTGCCGACAGCACGTCCAGCGGCACCGAGATGTGCACCGGGCGCGGACGCTCGCTGTCGAACACCGCATAGGCACGGGCGATCAATTCCGGCAGGTCTTCGGCAGTCAGGGCCACGGCCGAGAACGCGGTGATAGGCGCGGTCATGGCGCGCTGGTCCTGGCACTCGTGCAGGATGCCCCAGCCCTTGCCGAGGCTGGCCGTGTGGTTGACGCTGGAAATCACCAGCATCGGAATCGAATCGGCGTAGGCCTGACCGATGCCGGTGGCGGCGTTAGTCACGCCGGGACCGGTGATGACGAAGCACACGCCGGGTTTGCCGCTGACCCGCGCATAACCGTCGGCCATGAAGCTGGCGCCCTGTTCATGACGGGTCAGCACATGCCGAATGCCGCTGCCGGGCAAACCACGATACAGCTCAAGGGTGTGCACGCCGGGAATGCCGAACACGGTGTCGACGCCATAATTGGCCAGCAAGCGCACCAGCGCCTGGCCACCGGTTAAGGTTTTGCTTTGCATGTTCAGTTCCTCATTCATGGCCGAGGCGAATCAACGCATCGACCGCGGTCGTGCCCTGGGCACCGACCAACAATGGGTTCACATCGAGTTCGAGCAGTTGCGCGGCGTTTTCGCAGGCGTAGTCGGCCACGGCACGGATCGCCGTCACCAGCGCGTCGAGATCCGCCGCTTCGCGACCACGGAAGCCTTGCAGCAATGCCGCGCTGCGCAGGCTCAGCAAGGCCTGGCGAATGGCCCCGTCAGTGGTCGGCAGCAACAGGCTGCGACTGTCCTTGAGCAACTCCACCAGAATGCCGCCAGCGCCAATCACCAGTGCCAGGCCGAAGTCGTTTTCACGTTTGATGCCGACGATCAGTTCGGCCAGTGGCGGCTTGGCCATTGGTTCCAGCAGCAACTGATCGAACGCCACGCCGGGTGCGTACGCGGCAATACTCGCGCGCATTTTTTCCAGTGCCGCGCTCAGTGCCGAGTCGTCCTTGAGGTTCAGCGCCACGGCGCCAGCCTCGGTTTTGTGTGGCAGTTGGGCGCTGACCGCTTTGAGCACCAGCGGATAACCCAGAGCTTTGGCGTCCTGCAGTGCCCGGTCCGGGGAACTCAGCACGCCGTTGGGGGTGGGCAGGCCGAATTCGCGCAAGGCTTGCTTGGAATCCCATTCGTTGAGCAAACGACCCTCGCCTTGCAGCGCTTGCGGGCACAGCGGCACCAGCGCCGACTCACCCAGGGCCAACAAGGCCTGACGGTTACGCTGGTAATTGGCAATGCGCCCCCAGGCTGCCAGGCCGTCTTCAACGCCCTGCAATGCCGCAACGCCCTGCTCATGCAAACGCTCGCGAGCATTGGCCGGCAGCAACTCGGGGAAGGCCGAGGTGACGAAACCGGTCTTGCCGTGGCGCACCAGCGCCTTGCAGTACAGGTCCAGTAGCAGGTCGCATTCCTTGCGTTCGCCGGTGAACTCGGCCGGGTAGTCGAGCACCAGCATCGCGGCATCGGCTTCGGTGCGCAGGGCGCTGTCGAGCATGCGGTTCAGTGCCTCGCCATCGCCCCAGATCGCCGTGGTGAAATCCAGCGGGTTGACCAGGTTGGCGTAGCTGGGCAGCACTTGCGCCAGCTCGCCGGTTTGACCCGCGTCGAGCTTGGGCAGCGCCAGATCATTGCGTTCGGCGTAGTCGGCGATCAGCCCGGCGTCGCCCCCAGAACAGGCCAGCGCGATCAGGCTGTTGCCCGCTGGCAGGTTGCCGCAGGCGGCAGCTTTCAAGGTTTCGACGAAGCTTACCGGGCCACTGACGCGGATCACGCCCAGGCGTGCAAACAGCGCGTCGTACAGCGCGTCGGAGCCGGAAAGCGAACTGGTGTGACTCAGGGCCAGCTCGGCGCCGATCTGCGACACGCCCGTTTTCAAGGCGATGATCGGCACGCCCTTTTCCAGCGCCTTGTGCGCGGCGCGGGCGAACCCCGGTACGTTCTTCAAACCTTCCAGGTGCAGGCCGATGGCGGTGACCCGTGGCTCATCGAGCAGCACGTCCATCAATTCGGCCACGCCCAGTTGCGCCTGGTTGCCGACCGAAGCCATGTAGGCCACGGGCAGCGAGCGGTCGCTCATGGACAGGTTGTAGGCAAAGTTGCCGCTCTGGGTCAGCACCGCCACGCCCTTCTCCACCGCTTTGCCGCCATGGGCCACCGGCCACAGCGCACAGCTGTGCAGGTAGTCGAGCAGGCCGTAGCAGTTGGGGCCGAGCAAAGCCATGTCGCCGGCAGCTTCGAGCAGTTGCTGTTGCAGGGCCAGGCCTTCGGCGCCGGTTTCGGCAAAACCCGAGGCATAGCAAATCGCGCCTCCGGTACTGATGGCGGCCAGTTCGGCCACGCAGGTCAGGGTCAGGTCGCGGTTGGTCGCGATGAACACCGCGTCCGGGCCGCACGGCAGGTCGGCCACACTGCGCACACAAGGCACGCCTTCGAGGCTCTCGTGTTGCGGGTTGACCAGCCACATTTGCCCTGGGTAGCCGCCCTCGGCGCAACGCTTGAGGGCGCGGGCCATGCTGCGGCCGCCAACGAACGCCACGTGGCGTGGCGCGAGCATGCGTTTGAGGTTGTCACGAATAGTCTGGGACATGGAAATTCTCCGGGCGATCAGCGCAGCAGCGGCCGCAGCAGCTCGCGGGAAATGATGTGGCGCTGGATTTCCGACGTGCCTTCCCAGATCCGTTCGATCCGCGCGTTACGCCAGATGCGCTCCACCGGACCTTCGTCCATCAGGCCCATGCCGCCAAAAATCTGCACCGCCTCATCCGCTGCGCGACCCAGTACTTCGCTGGCAAACAGCTTGGCCATGCCGGCCTCGCCATCGGTCATGGTGCCCTGGTCCATCTTCCACGCGGTGTGCAGGGTCAGCAGTTCCGCCGCGCGAATTTGCGTGGCCATGTCCGCCAACTTGAACGACACGCCTTGGTAGGTTCCGATGGGCTGGCCGAATTGCTTGCGGTCCGCCGCCCATTGCAGCGAGACGTCCAGCGCCCGTTGCGCCTGGCCGACGCAGTTGGCCGCCACCATCACCCGTCCGGCGGTCAGCCAGGCGTTGGCCACGTCCCAGCCCTTGCCGACTTCACCGAGCACCTTGGAGGCCGGTACGCGGCAGTCGTCGAAAAACATTTCGAAGGTGTGGTAACCCCGGTTGCTCACGCACTTTGGACCACGGCGGATGGTCATGCCCGGGGTGTTGCGATCGACCAGAAACGAGGTCACGGCGTTGCGCTTCTTGCCGTTGTGCTCGTAGGTGTCGGTGACGGCGAAGACGATGGCGAAATCGGCGTGGCCGGCGTGGCTGATGAAGTGCTTGCTGCCATTGAGGACGAAGTCGTCACCGTCACGCACGGCGCGGGTCTTGATCGCGTTGGCATCGGAACCGGCACCCGGTTCGGTCAGGGCAAAGCAGTCGATCTTCTCGCCCTGGATGCACGGCAACAGGTAATCGTTGATCTGGTCGCCGGTGCAGGCCATGAGGATCTTCGACGGCCGTGCGACGAACACGTGCAGTGCCCAGGAGACTTTCGACAGCTCACGCTCGATCAGCGCCTGGGACAGGTAGTCCAGACCGCCACCACCGACCTCTTCAGGCATGTTGAAGGCGTAGAAGCCTGCGGCAATGGCCTTGCCGCGAATCTGCGCGGCGAGCTCCGGGGAGACTTCGTCGGCGCGATCGACTTCGGTTTCATAGGGCAGCAGTTCCTTCTCGACGAAGCTGCGTACCGAGTCCACCAACATTTCTTGTTCTTGGGTCAGTTGGAAATTCATGGGTGCTACCTGTGTTCGTTTGCAAAGTGTGGTTGGCGAGGCGGGTCGGGCTTAGCGACCGATAAAGCGTGCCGGGCGTTTTTCCATGGCGGCGCGCAGCGCTTCGCTGCCGTCTTCGCTGCGCCCGCAGAGCAGGCCGGCGGCCAGTTCCGCTTGCAGCTGCTCGGGCAGGCTGCGGTCGGCGCCTTCGCGCATGAGTTTTTTGGTCTGGGCAAAAGCCAAGGTCGGCCCGGCGGCCAGGCGTGTGGCGAGTTCGCTGGCCACGGCCTGCAATTGATCGTCGGCGCAGACTTCACCGACAAGCCCGGCGGCCAGGGCGCGATCAGCCCCCCACAGTTCGTCGAGGAACAACAGGCGCTTGGCTTGTTCGGCGCCGATCAGGCGTGGCAGGTGCCAACTGGCACCGGCGTCCGGCGAGTAGGCCATGCTGGTGTAGCCGGCCTTGAAGCGTGCCGACTGCCCGGCAATGCGCAGGTCGCAGCACAGGGTCAGGTCCATCCCGGCACCGACGGCGGTGCCATTGATGGCGGCAATCGTCGGCTTTTCCAGGCTGTGCAAGCGGGTCATCAGGGCATGGGCGGTTTCGGTCCAGCCGTAGGTTTCCAGCGCGCCACGCGCTTCGGCCTCGGCCCACTCATCGAGGTCGGCACCGGCACAGAAACTGCGACCGCTACCGGTCAATACCACCACGCGTACCGCTGGATCTGCGTTGTACGTGTCGAGCAAGGCGTGAAGGTTTTTCAGCGTCGGGATGTCCAGCGCATTGCGCTGAGCCGTGCGATTGAGGGTGATCCAGGCAACGCCTGCTTCGACCTGACTGAGCAGAGAATCGTGAGTAGTCATGCGGGTCCTCGAATTATTTTGTTTGTCTTGAGGTGTTGCGACTTGAGGCCATACTAAACGAGTGTTCAGTAAGCCGGCAATCGGTGAGGAAATGGGCTGTAACTAGCTCATAACTAACTAACACATTGTTTTTATTGGGTTATTTTCAGATGCGCGAGCACGGGTCGCTGGCGTTGTTACAACTTCGAACAACTGGTGACAGGAGGTCTGTAGCGGATTAACCGAGCGCTCTCCCCCCTGTGGGAGCTTGCTCGCTCCCACAGGGGGTCATCGCGTTTGAGGGTGATGTTGGCGGAACTGACTATGGAACTGATTTAACTAACCGATTTATCCGAAAGATCCACGGTGTACTTCACATTGTCGATGTAAATCGGTCCGACCGCTTTCGGATTCGATACAGGCGCCAGCGCAATGGTTAATTGCACCTCAGTGACCGCTGACCGCATTTCGCCCATGTATTCAAATCCTTCGCTGACTCCAGACAAAGTGAAAGGAATGGTTAATATGATTGGGAATGGTAGCGAAGGCCCGTAACCGGCGAGTGTGCAATACAACGTGGTCCCAGCGTCTTCATCAACGGGTTCTGGCATGGAAGCTTCAAGGGACAGTTTGAATGCTGGTCGTCTGATCGAGAACCTTTCAGTGACGAGTAGTACCGACTCATTTTTACCTAAAGTGATTCTGGCCCTGTAGCCATCTCCATCCCTCAAGACTTTCGCTGTACCGTCAAATTCGCTCACTGTCCAATGCTCGAAGTTTCCGGCTGTGAAGTCACCGTTCCTGATGCGGTTGCTGTCCATTGGGCGCTCCTTCCTGATTGATTTAACTTTCGTACGGCATACCGACGAATACCGCATCATTAGGCTGTGGAGATTCGATGCAATCTACTGTCAGTTCTGACAGTCGCGACCAACGGCTAATCGCTTGGAACAACTGTGGGAGCGAGCCTGCTCGCGATGACGGCAGGACATTCAACATCGCTGCTGACTGCCGCACCGCTATCGCGAGCAGGCTCGCTCCCACAGGGGATGTGCTTGAAAAAGTGAATTAAACGCTCGGCAAACTCGGTGCCAGCACCGCCTCGCGTTTGCGATGGAACAGGAAGTACGCGCCATAGCACAGGGCGATAAAGCCGAAGCCCCAGTACAGGGATGGACGCTGGGTTTCGTCCAGGGCCAGGAACACGAACAGCGAGCAGCACAGGGTGATGCACATCAGCGGCAATACCGGGAACCACGGGGCGCGGTATTTCAGGTCGCTGAGTTTGCCGCCCTCACGCAGGTAGGCCTTACGGAACTTGTATTGAGCCAATGCGATGACCATCCAGGTCACGGTGCCGGACATGCCACTCACTGCCATCAGCACCATGAACAAGGTGTCGGCCGCGATGAAGCTGGTCAGCAGCGACACCAGCGCAAAGCACAGGGTGATGCTCAAGGCGCGCAACGGCACGCCACGCTTGCTCAAAGGCGAAAGACTTTTCGGCGCCATGCCGGTTTTCGACATCGCCCAGAGGATGCGGGTCGAGGCGTAGAGGCCAGAGTTGCCCACCGACAGAATCGCCGTGAGGATCACGAAGTTCATCAGGTCAGCGGCATAGGGGATGCCGACCATGTCGAACACCTGCACAAACGGACTTTCCATCAGGCCCGCTTGCTGCCACGGCACGATGGCCGACAGCACGATAATCGCCAGCACATAGAAAATCAGCACGCGGAACACCACGTTGCGCACGGCGCGCGGGATGCTTTTTTCCGGCTGATCGGTTTCGCCGGCGGCCACGCCCATGATCTCGCAGCCCTGGAAGGCGTAGACCACGGTCATCATCACCGCGAACACGGCGGACAGACCGTTGGGGAACAGTGAGTCACCGATCAGGTTGTTCATCATCGGCGCAGGCGCACCGCTGCTCAGCGGCATCACGCCGAAGATCACCAGCACACCGACCACGATGAAACCGAGAATCGCCGCGACCTTGATCCCCGAGAACCAGTACTCGGCCTCACCGAAGGCGCGGGTCGCCATGGCGTTGATGCCGAACAGCACCACCACGAACAGCGCCGACCAGTACCAGATCGGCACCGCCGGGAACCAGCGCGTCATCAGCATGCCGGCAGCGGTGAACTCCAGGCCCACGGTGGTGGCCCAGCTCATCCAGTACACCCAGCCGATCATGAAACCGGTGGCCGGACCGATGAATTTGGTGGCGTGGGTCTGGAACGAGCCGGACACCGGCATCTGCACCGACAGCTCGCCCAGGCAGACCATCACCAGGTACATCAGGAAACCGGCGACCAGGTAGGCCAGAATCGCCCCCACCGGTCCGCCCTGGTTGATGGTGACGCCGGAGCCCATGAACAGGCCGGTGCCGATCACGCCCCCCAGGGACAGCATGAAAATGTGCCGGCTTTTCAGGGCACGGGTCAGTTGGATGCCTTTACGGTCGATGTGTTCACTCATGTCGGCACCTCAGCAGTCAGTGAGGTGCGCAGCGCAGGACAGGATGTCGTGGCGCGGGGAAGGATCAGCTTTACGGCAATTCATTATTATTATCTCCAATAAGCTTCGAAGACCGCGCTGCGGCGGTTGCGTCGATTATTGGAAAGCCATGTAAGGTCGCGTTGAACGTATGGATCGAAGTTGTAGAAAGTCGTAACAATAATGTACGTCAGCTCTGCAACAAGCCTTTCAGCGTCTCCAGCGCGTGTTTGCAGTACTCATGAAGGGTTGGCGCCAACTGACCGATAGCCGACTGATCATTTTTCAGGGCCGCTTGTTCCAGAGATCTCAGAACGCCAGCCAAGGCACGAAAACCCAAAGAGTCGGCGCTTCCCGCCAAACGGTGGGCCAGATGTGCGATTTCAGTGAAGTCGTCGGCGTCAATCGCTTCGCGCAGCGCCTCATGGTGTTGCAGGATCGAGTCGCGCAACACCGCCAGCAGCCCCTGCACTTTCTGCTCGCCGAGCAAGTGGCGGTGTGTTTGCAGCAGTGGCCAGTCTATGGCGCCCTCTTCCAGCAGCGGTTTGGGTGTCATCAACTGCCCGCCCATGACCTTGCGCAGCGTGTCCAGATTCAGCGGCTTGGCCAGCACGCCATCCATACCGGCGTCCAGATACCCACGAACCAGCGCCGGCTGCACACTGGCAGTCAGGGCGAAAATGCGCGCGGTACGATTCGGCCCATCGACGCTGCGGATCCGTTTGCATAATTCCACACCGGTCATGCCCGGCAGATGCACATCCAGCAGTATCAGATCGAACCTCTGCACGGCGCATTGCGCCAATGCCTGTTCAGCCTCTTCGGCCAGCCACACCTGGTGGCCGTCCCGTTGCAGCAACCCTTGGACCACTTCGCGATTGAGTGCCACGTCCTCAACCACCAGCACCTTCAATGCCGGCCCTGCCACCGTGATCGGTGGTTGCGCCGTGACGCCTGCAGCGGGTTGCAACGTCAACTCGAACCAGAAGCAACTGCCCCGCCCGACTTCACTGGTGACACCGATGCTGCCACCCATTTGCTCGACCAGGTGTTTGCAGATCGCCAGCCCCAACCCGGTGCCGCCGAAGCGCTGTGCCACTTCTTCGCTGGCCTGGGTGAAGCGCTCGAAAATCCTCGCCTGCATTGGCGGGGCGATGCCGATGCCGTTGTCGGTGACACTCACCCGCAGACGATCGCCGCCAGGCCCTCCGGGCTGCGCGAGCAACGCCACTTCGACACTGACCTCACCGCACTCGGTGAACTTGATGGCGTTGGCCAACAGGTTGCTCAAGACTTGTCGCAAGAATTGCTCGGCACCGTGATGATACTCGGCGATGCGCTGATCGACCCGACATTGCAGGATGGTGTCGTTATCCAGCGCCTTGGGCTCGAGCAGCGTCAGCACTTCATCGATCAATTGGCGAATCGAGAAATCCACCGGTTCGGGCAGGCTCGCGCCCTCCTCCAGTTTGGCGAAAAACAGCACTTCATTGAGGATGGTCAGCAATCCCTCGCCCGCCTTGTGCAAGGCATCCAGGCGTTTGCTGTCCTGCGGATCGAGGCTGGCGCCGCGCAACAGCTCGGCCATGCCGAGGATACCGTTAAGGGGCGTGCGCAACTCATGACTCATGGTCGCCAGGAACCGTGACTTTGCCAGGTTGGCCGCTTCGGCTTCGTCCTTGGCGCGCATCAGGCTGGCGGTGCGTCGCTCGACCATTTTCAGCAACTCGTCGCGGTTGTCCTGCAAGGCCAGCCGATCGCTTTCCCGGCGGTCGATATCGCTGAGGATGGCCCGGCGCATGTCGTCGAGGGCGTGGGCCACGGTGTCGATTTCGTCTTTGTGGACACTGCGCCGCTTGTGCAGGCGCAGCGGCTCATGCCATTCGCCGGCTGCAATACGCCGGGCGAAATCGGCCATGACTTGCAGGTGCCGGGTGACCAAACGGTAAAACAGCCAGGACAGCGCAATCGCAAGACCACAGAGGAACGCCCCCATCCACAACAGGCTGGTCAACCCGGTGGCATACAGGCGCTGATACACCGCCCCCAGATCGGTGCTGACTTCCAGTTCGCCTAAATGCCGCAATGGGCCGGACGGCGGTTGGTAGTCCAGGGCGAAACGTTCGACGCGCAACGGTCCGAGCGGATCCGGATTGCCATGCAGCAGGTCGAAATCCGTGCTTTTCAAATGCACCCGCGCGACATCGGAGAAGTCCACCAGGCCGCGCAACTGCACGTTCAATTGCTCCTGGTTCAAATCCCACAGGCTGCGCTCCAGGCTCGCCAGATAGCCGGCGCGGATCAGCTCCATGCGCGAGTCGATGTCGCGCATTTCCCGACGGTATTCGATGTACAGCTGCACGGTACTGGCGAGCACGGTGAAACACAGGCTGAACAACAGAATGAACAGCAGCAGACGCCGCAACAGGCCACCGGGACCCGGGCGCATCATTGTTCGTTCACCGGCAGGTTGATCATGTCGCGGTAGGTGACTTCGCTTTCATTGAGCAAGCGCTCGATGTCACCGGCATCGACCATGCGCTGCAGTTGCGCATTGATCTGCGGCATCTGACTGGCCAGCGGCGAGCGACGGGAAACCGCGACCCGCAGGTAGTCGACGCTCAAAGCCTTGGGCAATGCGACGATGTCCTGGGCGCCCGCCAGGCTTTCGATATAAAGCTGGCCGGTACGGCGTTCCTGGGTGATGAAATCGATGCGCCCGCGAATCAGCTTGCCGAAGTTCTGGCGGCTGTCGGACACCCATTCAATGTTGTTGTTTTGCGCGACCATGCGATCGAATTCCACGCCGTAACTTTCACCGAACAGCAAGCCGCCACGGTAATGGGCCAGGTCTTCCAGGCGTTCGAATTGCACCGGGTGTTGGCGATTGATGAACAACGCGACCTCTTCTCGCAGCACCGGCACCGAGGAAAACAGCATGCTTTGTTCCCGTTGCGCGGTGCTGTAGGCCAGCACCACGTCGACCCGGCCTTCGGCGGCATCGAGCAGGCAGCGTTTCCAGTTGCCCAGCACCACGGTTTCGACGTCGTAGCCCAACTCACCGAACAGCTTTTTCACCACACTCGGCGCCAGGCCACGGACCTGCTTGCCGTCGCTCCAGGAAATCGGCGGGTACACCGGATAATCGCAGTAGCGGACTTTTTCCCCGGCCAGGGCATTGGCCGCCATCAGCGCCAACAGCAACCAGAGCGGTCGCCTCACGGCCGTCACGCCGCCAGGCTGGCAGTGAACAGGTAACCGGCGCCGTGGATGGTGATGATCAACTGCGGCTCGGCCGGGTCGTCGTGCAGTTTGCGGCGCAATCGGCCGACCAGCACATCGATGGAGCGGTCGTTGGGCACCCATTCGCGGTTGCGGATCTGGTCCATCAATTGGTCGCGGCTCAGGGTGTGGCCGCTGTTGCGCAGGAACACGCTGAGCAGTTGGTACTCGCCGTGGGTCAGCAGGGTTTCGCTACCGGAGGGATCGATCAGGCGCCGGCGGTCGGTGTCCAGCGACCAGTCGGCAAACTGTTTGACCGGTTTGGCGACCGCCGCCACAGGCTGAGGCGTTTGCGCATGACGAACCCGGCGGATCAGGTTTTTCGCCCGGGACACCAGTTCCCGTGGGTTGAGAGGTTTGATCACGTAGTCATCGGCACCGCATTCCAGGCCGACGATGCGGTCGATTTCGTCATTGCGCCCGGTGATCAGGATGATCCCGACCTCCGAACGCACCCGCAGCTCACGGGTCAGGGTCAGGCCGTCCTTGCCGGGCAAGCGGATATCGAGCATGACCAGGTCCACGGCCTGGCTGGCCAGAAAGGTTTCAGCCAGTTCCGCCGTGGCGGCGCAATGAACCTCGTAACCCTCCTGGGACAGGTAGGCGTGCAACAGTTCGCGAATCAGCGGATCGTCATCGACGATCAGTACCCGTGGCGTCATGACTGGGTGTCCTGCCTGTGCCCGAAGGCGTATTTCTTATTAGAGTGTTTTTCTGCATCAGCGCCAGAGAGTAGCCATTGCTGAACAATCGATCAACAGCTGATCGTCTACACGCAACTTGTCTTGATACAGAACCGTTGGCGACCGCCGGCCTGCAAACCATCGACCCAGGCCTCGCAAATCTGGATGCCCTGCTCCGGGGTAAAAGTGCCGGGGTTGAGTCCGGACTCCAGCCACAGCCCGTCGAGCAAGGCGCTGAGGCTGATCGCGGCGAGATCGCCATCGAAGTTTTCCCAACCCTCCTCCTGTGCCAGCTCCATCAGTACCTTGCGCAGGATGGCGCGATACTCGCCGTAGGAATGGTCGTGGGCCTGGTTGATCGCCTCGGCGGTTTTCACCGCACCCCAGAATGCCAGCCAGGCATCAATGAGTTGCGGGTCAAGCAATTCGGCGGAAAACGAGCCGCGAAAAAACGCCGACAAGCGTTCGCGGGCGTTCGGAGCAGCCTGTTCCATGGCATCGCGCAGCAGGGTCATGACGCGCCCTGTGATCGCCATGTAGGCCTCGGCCACCAGTTCGTCCTTGCCGGAGTAATGATGGCTGATCAGCCCCACCGAGACGCCGGCCTCGGCGGAAATCTTGCGGATCGAGGCCCCCTGGAAACCGTGGCGCTTGAGGCACACCAGCGTCGCCTCGATCAGATTGGCCTTGCGTAACTCCGGTTCCATGCGGGAAAAACGGGCTTCCTGATTCATGGGTGACATGCTCCTGGATTCAATCATGGGGGCTCGCACTACGCCTGCAAGCTGAACGACTGTACAGCACGAGCCGGTCATGTCTCCAGTCTGGTGTGCGTCTGTGACCCTGAGGGAGCGTGGTTTGCCGGTGATGGCGTCATCCCCATCAACAGAACGTCTGGATCAATCCCGATACCCCGGTGCCACTCGCTCCAGCAAGCGCAACAACGCCGCCCAGGCCAATTGCATGGCATCCGGGTCGCTCAATTCACCTTCATCCAGCGGTCGGCCAGGGTCGTTGAACTGGCGCTCGGTGTGCTCACAGACTTCAGCCGGTGGCAGCACCAACTCACCCGCCGCCTGCGCGGCCAGTTGGATTTCGCAGGCTTTTTCCAGGTAGTACATGCGCAAAAACGCTTGCCCCACGGTTTCGCCGACGGTCAACAAGCCATGGTTGCGCAGCATCAGCACCGGCTTGTCGCCCAGGTCCTGCACCAGCCGTTGCTGCTCGCTCATGTCCAGTGCCACGCCTTCGTAGTCGTGGTAAGCGACCCGACCGTAGAACTCCATGGATATCTGATTCACCGGCAACAAGCCGCACTTCAACGCGGCCACCGCGCAGCCGGACTTGGTGTGGGTATGCAGCACGCATTGGGCATCTTCACGGGCGCCATGAATCGCGCTGTGAATCACGAAACCGGCCGGGTTCACCGAGAATGGCGACGGCTCGACGGCATGGCCATCGAGGTCGACTTTCACCAGATTCGATGCGGTGATCTCATCGAACATCAACCCATAGGGATTGATCAGAAAATGATGTTCCGGGCCGGGAATACGCACCGAAATGTGGGTGAAAATCAGATCGGTCATGCGGTAATGCGCAATCAGGCGATAACAGGCGGCCAACTCTTCACGCAGGCGCTGTTCGGTAGTGCTGCGCGCAGGCGCGGCAGTCAGGTGAGTCGCGATTTCGTTCATTGTTTTAATTCTCCAGACGGGTCGGCCGGGCAGACAGTAAGGCTGGACGTGCAAGGACGTCCAGCCACAGGCGGTTATTTACTGGCCCAGGCGTTGAAACGTTCTTCCAGCTCTTCGCCATGGTCAACCCAGAAACCGACGTCCATCGACAACGCGCCCTTGAGGTTCTGCGGCGCGGTCGGTACCCATTGCGCCAGTTTGTCGTCCAGGCGAGCGGCGGCCTCGGTATTGGTCGGGCCATAGGGAATCTGTTTCACGTAATTGACCTGGGCATCCGGCTGGTTGGCGAAGGCGATAAAGCGCTTGGCCTGATCGACGTGTTTCGAACCCTTGATGATTGCCCAGTAGTCCATGCCGTACAGACTGCCAGGCCACACCAGCCCCAAATGACTACCAGTTTGCGCGGCGGCAGCGATGCGTCCGCTGTAGGTCGAGGTCATCACCACATCGCCGGCCGTCAGCCATTGCGGCGGTTGGGCGCCGGCCTCCCACCATTGGATGTAGGGTTTGAGCTGGTTCAGTTTGGCGAATGCCCGGTCCACGCCTTGCGAGGTATTGAGCACCTTGTAGACGTCCTCGACTTTCACCCCGTCGGCCAGCAAGGCGAACTCCAGGTTGTACACCGCGCGTTTGCGCAAGCCGCGTTTGCCGGGGATTTTCTGCACGTCCCAGAAGTCCGCCCATGAGGTGGGGGCCTGGGCCAGTTTGTCGGTGTCGTAGGCAATCGCCACGCTCCACACCAGAGCGGCCGAACCGCACTCCTGCGCAGCTTCGGGGATCAATTGATCGGCATGGCCCAGGCGGGTCCAGTCGAGGCGCTCATACATGCCCTCTTCGCAGCCTCGCATCAGGTCCGGACCTTCGATCTGCACCACGTCCCAATCGACGTTGCCGGTGTCGACCATGACTTTGATTTTGGCCATCTCACCGTTGTATTCGCTCTGGATCACCTTGCTTTGATCCACCACGCTGAACGGTTGGAAGAACGCCACATCCTGGGCTTTTTGTCCGGCGCCGCCGTAACCGACCACCACCATCTCCGATGCCGCCTGAGCGCTGCCCAGGCCCATGGCCATGGACAACACCAAGGGATAAAAACCGTGCTTGAGCGTTTGCGATTTCATCAGTGGTTCCTCGTGCAGGTGCCCGCCGAACTCAAGTCGGTGCGGCCCTTTTTTATTGTTGTGAGGTTCGCCCCAAGATGCGGGTGCCATTTCAAACTACTGCAACGTCCAGTAAAAAAACAAGTTGATTTTTTACTGCGGGTAAATTTCTATAGAGAAAAATAACAACCAGAAACCAAATGCCTCTGTAGGAGCGAGCCTGCTCGCGATGGACGTTAACGCTAACGCGTGTTGTCTGGATGAACGCGTCGTCCTCAAGTCCATCGCGAGCAGGCTCGCTCCTACAGGTCAGCCTGCCCGGAGTACCCGCCCCATGCCGAGCCCGACCCCTGCCTTCGCGCACCTGTTCGAACCCTTGCAGATCCGTGGCAAGCGCCTGAAAAACCGCATCATGTCCAGCGGTCACGACACCTCGATGCCCACCGACAACCTGGTCAACGAACAGTTGATCGCCTATCACCGGGCGCGGGCCGAGGGCGGTGTCGGGCTGATTGTGTTGCAGGTCGCCGGCGTGCATGACAGCGCGCGTTATACCTCCCATGTGCTGATGGCCACCGATGACGCCTGCATCGACGGCTACCGGAAAATCGCGCAAACCTGCCATGCCCACGGCACCGTGGTGTTGTCCCAAGTGTTCCATCCGGGGCGGGAAATCATGGAGTCCAGCGATGGCTTGCTAGCCGTGGCCTACTCCGCCTCGGCGGTGCCCAACGAGCGTTTCCGGGTCATGCCGCGTGCGCTCGATCAGGGGATGATCGACGAGATCGTCGCCGGTTATGCCGCCGCAGCCCGGCGCCTGCATCAGGCCGGTATCGATGGCGTGGAAGTGGTCGCCAGCCACGGCTACCTGCCGGCGCAATTCATCAATCCACGGGTCAACCGCCGCACCGATGGCTACAACGGTGACCTGGAACAACGCCTGCGTTTCCTGCGTGAAGTGATTGCCGCCATTCGCGCCAGCACCGACGAACAGTTCATCGTCGGCCTGCGCATTTCCGCCGACGAGCGTGACCCCGAAGGGCTGACCGAAGACGAATCCCTGGCCGCCGTGCAATCGCTGCAAGCGCAGCTCGATTACGTACACATCGTCGCCGGCACCTCGGCCTCGCTCGGTGGCGCGGTGCATATCGTGCCGCCGATGGCGATTGAAGCCGCCTACCTGGCCAGGGAAGCTGGCACCTTCAAGGCGGGGTTGAACATCCCGTTGTTCGTCACCGGGCGCATTAACCAGCCCCAGGAGGCCGAACTGATCATTGCCCGTGGCCAGGCCGATGTCTGCGGCATGACCCGCGCCCTGATCTGCGACCCGCAAATGCCCAACAAGACCGACGCCGGCCGCGCTGAAGACGTACGCGCCTGCATCGCCTGCAATCAGGCGTGTATCGGCCACTTCCACAAGGGCTTGCCGATTTCCTGTATCCAGCACCCGGAAACCGGACGCGAACTGATCTTCGGCGAGCGCCGACCAGCCAGCACACGCAAACGCATCATGATTGCCGGCGGAGGCCCGGCCGGGATGAAAGCCGCGGCTGTCGCTGCCCAACGCGGGCATGAGGTGACGCTGTATGAAGCCAGCGCGCAACTGGGTGGCCAGGTGTTGCTGGCGCAATTGCTGCCACGGCGCAGCGAGTTCGGCGGCGCCAGCACCAATCTGCAACGGGAAATGGAACTGGCCGGGGTACGCGTGGTGCGCAATACCCGGGTCGATCGCGCCCTGGTCGAACGGGAAAAACCGGACATGGTGATCGTCGCCACTGGCGCCGAACCTTACTGGCCGCATTTCGAACGCGGTGGTGAGTTGCAGGTGGTGGACGCCTGGCAGGTACTGCGCGATGAGGTGCAGATCGGCCGGTCGGTGGTGGTCATCGACTGGCGCTGCGACTGGATCGGCCCCGGCATTGCCGAGCGTCTGACCCGTGCCGGGCATCAGGTGCAACTGGCGGTCAACGGCACCCATTGCGGGGAAAACCTGCCGCTGTACGTACGTGATCAAATGGCCGGCGAGCTGCACAAACTGGGGATTGCCATCACCCCTTACGCGCGTTTGTACGGCTGCGATGACAACACCGTCTACCTGCAACACACCGCCAGCGGCGAACCGATGCTGATGGAAAACATCGACACCCTGGTGCTGTGCCAGGGCCATCAGCCGGTGGACACCCTGGGGGCCGAACTGCAGGGGCTGGTTGAGTTCCGGCGCATTGGTGACTGCTTGGCGCCACGAACGGCCGAAGAAGCGATTTATGAGGGCCTGAAAGTCGCGTGGGAGCTTTGAGGCTGTTTATACTCCGGGGCTTTGACTCTAAATGACTGCTCTTTGCAGGCGCGAGCACGCTCGCGATGGACGCTGACGATGACGCGCGTTTTCTGGATAAACGCGGTGTCTTGACGTTCATCGCGAGCAGGCTCGCTCCTACAGGGGGCGGAGCGTAGCCACCGGCTCGGAATCGACCATGAGCAACAGCACCACCCCACAACCCGCCACCGGCAGCGCCGAACCGCATTTTCTCGGCACGCGGATTCGTGGCCTGCGCAAACGCCGGGGCATGACCCTGGCGGAGCTGGCGCAACAAAGCGAGCTGACCGCCGGCTACATCAGCCAGCTGGAGCGCAACCTCGCCTACCCGTCGATTCCGGCGTTGTTCAATATCGCCCGCAGCCTGGGGGTGACCATCCAGTGGTTCTTCGCCAGCGAAGCGGTCACCGCGCCCGAAGATGACGGCATTGTCGTGCGCAAGAACAGTCGCCTGAGCGTGCACTACGAGGACGGCATCATTGACCAGTTACTGACGCCACAGCCCAGTCAGCACCTGGAAATGCTGCATTCGCGCTTCCCTCCCGGCACCTACAGCCAGCAAAGCTACAGCCACGATGGCGAAGAAGCGGGTTACCTGCTCTCTGGGCGTTTCGAGTTATGGGTCGGCGAGCGCTACTTCCAGCTCAACGAAGGCGACAGTTTCAGCTTCTCCAGCCAGGAGCCGCATCGCTACGGCAACCCCGGGGACGTCGATGCGGTGGTGATCTGGGTGATTACCCCGCCGACCTTCTAACGACGCCCGCGGCCACCCGGCTGCGCGACACTCACACGCTTGAGGGTGTCGCTCGGCAACTCCTTGAACAGCGCACGATAGCTGCTGGAAAACCGCCCCAGATGCCAGAACGACCAGTGCATCGCCACTTCGGCGACGGTGGTTTGCGACGGCGTGCTGATCAACAACTCCCGGCGGGCGCTGTTGAGGCGACGCAGGCGCAGCCATTGGGTCGGCGCCATGCCGGTGAACGTCTTGAACGCGTGCTGCAACTGGCGCAGTGAAACCCCGGCAACCTGGGACAGCTCAAGCAGATTGAGGTGTTCTTCCGGGGTATCCGCCGCCCATTCCCCTACCCGCTTCATGATCGCCCGCTCCCCCGCCCGGCGCTGCAAGGCGCCCTGGTCCAGGCACACGCAAGCGTTGTCGAGGATGAACAGGCAATCGTCAAGCAACTGCTGGGTCAGTGCCTCGCGGCTCGGCGGATCGAAGGTCTGCGACAAGCGCGTCAGGGTGCCGCTGAGCCAGCGACTGAACAGCGCATTCTGCTGCGAATTGAGCGGGGCCATGAACAGCCCTTCGAGCCTGGCCACATCCAGCGCGTGACGCTGCACAAACTCCGGCCCGAACACCACGGCGATTTCCTGGTAGTTCTCGGGGGTGATCCAGATGTTGCGGCTTTCACCATTGAGCACGTACAGCGCGTTGTCGCTGCGATCGAAGCAGAACGCCAGCGAGCCTTGCGGCGCACTGAAATTCTGCTCGACCCGGGTGTTCATGTGTTCCTCGTAAATCTCCACGCCTTGCAGGTCGAGATAGCGCACCAGACCGGCGAAATGCCCCGGCGACATCTGTTGGTAATGCTGGACCCAACCGGGTGTGGCGCGGATTTGCTCGGCCACATCGGCGGTATTGAACGCTTGAACCTGTAACGGATTAAACACTGTCGTAGGGGCTGTCATGATTGACCTGGCGCACTCTTTTGGTGCGCTTTGTGCTGCTTAAAGTGGATAGATGGAACGGCGAGGCTCGCCCAAGATAGTCGTCAACGCGCTACAGGGGAAGTGTCCGAAAGATGAAATCGGCTTCTCCTGGCGTTAATAAAACCAATAACGAGGTCTTTATGAATGTCCCTTTCGATCAGCTGTTCACTTGGCTGAAAGATCACAAGATTACCGAAGTCGAGTGCGTCGTCAGCGACCTGACCGGCATTGCACGCGGCAAAATCGCACCCACCAACAAGTTCCTGCATGAGCGAGGCATGCGCCTGCCGGAAAGTGTGCTGTTGCAAACGGTAACCGGGGACTTTGTCGACGACGACATCTACTACGACCTGCTCGACCCGGCCGATATCGACATGGTCTGCAAGCCGGTGTCCGACGCGGTGTACGTCGTGCCATGGGCCATCGAACCGACCGCCATCGTGATTCACGACACCTTCGACAAGTTCGGCAACCCGATCGAACTGTCGCCACGCAACGTGCTGAAGAAAGTCCTGCAGCTCTACACCGACAAGGGCTGGAAGCCGATCGTCGCGCCGGAAATGGAGTTCTACCTGACCCAGCGCTGCGAAGACCCGGACTTGCCACTCAAGGCACCGATGGGCCGCTCGGGGCGTGCCGAAAGTGGTCGCCAGTCGTTCTCCATCGATGCCGCCAACGAATTCGACCCGTTGTTCGAAGACGTCTACGACTGGTGCGAATTGCAAGGACTGGACCTCGATACGCTGATCCACGAGGACGGCCCGGCGCAGATGGAAATCAACTTCCGTCACGGTGACGCCCTGGACCTGGCCGACCAGATCACGGTGTTCAAACGCACCCTGCGTGAAGCCGCGCTCAAGCACAACGTGGCAGCAACCTTCATGGCCAAGCCGATTGGCGATGAGCCGGGCAGCGCCATGCACATTCACCAGAGCGTGGTGGAAATTGCCACCGGCAAGCCGATCTTCGCCGATGAAAACGGCAACATGAGCGAGCTGTTCCTGCACCACATCGGTGGCTTGCAGAAATACATCCCGAAAGTGCTGCCGATGTTCGCCCCGAACGTCAACTCGTTCCGCCGCTTCCTGCCGGACACCTCGGCACCGGTGAACGTGGAATGGGGCGAAGAAAACCGCACCGTCGGCCTGCGCGTGCCGACCTCCAGCCCGGAGGCGATGCGCGTGGAAAACCGCTTGCCGGGCGCCGACGCCAACCCCTACCTGGCCATCGCCGCCAGTTTGCTGTGCGGTTTCCTCGGCATGGTCGAGGGCGTCGAACCAAGCGCCGGGGTCCAGGGCCGCGCCTATGAACGCCGCAACCTGCGCCTGCCGATCACCATCGAGGAAGCGCTGTCGCAGATGGAAGAGTGCGAAACCGTCGGCCGTTATCTGGGCAGCAAGTTCGTGCGGGGCTATGTCGCGGTCAAACGCGCCGAGCACGAGAACTTCAAGCGAGTCATCAGCTCCTGGGAACGTGAATTCCTGATGCTCAGCGTCTGAGACCTGCTTCGCCCACACAGACCTCATCGCGAGCAGGCTCGCTCCCACATTTGAAACGCATTCCCCTGTGGGAGCGAGCCTGCTCGCGATGACGGCCGCCAGAACAATGAAGAAACGCCTGAAAATCCAATAATTCGAAGAGGTGTCGCTATGCGTCTATTGAAGTCCGTGGTTCCGGTCGCGCTAACTGTTTTGTTCAGCGCCGTAGCCCAGGCTCAGCCACAGGTCAGCGTCTACAACTGGACCGACTACATCGGCGAGACCACCCTCGCCGACTTCCAGGCCAAAACCGGGATCAAGGTGGTCTACGACGTTTTTGACTCTAACGAAACCCTGGAGGGCAAACTGCTCGCCGGGCGGACCGGGTATGACGTGGTGGTGCCGTCCAACCACTTCCTCGCCCGCCAGGTGAAGGCTGGCGCGTTCCTCAAGCTGGACCGCGAGCAACTGCCGAACTTCAAGAACCTCGACCCGAAACTGCTGGCGCTGCTCGAGAAAAACGATCCGGCTAACGCCCACTCGGTGCCGTACCTGTGGGGCACCAACGGCATCGGTTACAACGTCGACAAGGTCAAGCAGGTGCTGGGCATCGATCACATCGACTCCTGGGCCGTGCTGTTCGAACCGGAAAACATCAAGAAGCTCAGCCAGTGCGGCGTGTCGATCATGGACTCGGCGGATGAAGTGTTCCCGGCGGTGCTCAACTACATGGGCATGGACCCGCGCAGCGAAAACCCCGAGGACTTCAAGAAAGCCGAAGCCAAGCTGTTGAGCATCCGTCCGTACGTCACCTACTTCCACTCCTCCAAGTACGTGTCGGACCTGGCCAATGGCGACATTTGCGTCGCGTTCGGTTACTCGGGGGATGTGTTCCAGGCCGCCAACCGGGCCAAGGAAGCCAAGAACAACGTGAACATCGCCTACGCCATTCCCAAGGAAGGCGCCAACCTGTGGTTCGACCTGCTGGCGATCCCGGCCGACGCCAGTAACCCGAAACAAGCCCATGCCTTCATCAATTACCTGCTCGATCCACAGGTGATTGCCAAGGTCAGCGCCTCGGTCGGCTACGCAAACCCGAACCCGCCCGCCAAGCAGTACATGGATGCGGAGCTGGTGAACAATCCCGAGGTTTATCCCTCCCAGGCAGTGCTCGACAAACTGTACATTTCCACCACCCCTCCACAATCGATCATGCGTCTGATGACCCGTTCCTGGAGCAAAGTGAAGTCCAACCAATGAACCAGTACACCCTGGAACACACGCTCTCCTACTATGCCGCCTCGGCCAGGGGCATGGCGCCCCGGCCCGAGCTGGCCGGGGACCTGGTCGCTGATGTCTGTGTGATTGGCGGCGGCTTCACCGGCGTCAACACCGCCATCGAACTGGCCCAGCGCGGGCTCTCGGTGATCCTGCTGGAAGCCCGGCGGATCGGCTGGGGCGCCAGCGGGCGCAACGGTGGCCAGTTGATTCGCGGGATCGGTCATGACGTCAGCGGTTTCGCCCGGCACATCGGTGCCGACGGCGTGCGCTATCTGGAGCAGGCCGGTGTCGAATCGGTGGCGCTCGTGGGCCAGCGTATCCGCGAGCATGGCATCGACTGCGACTTGCGCTGGGGCTTTTGCGAACTGGCCAACACCCCGGCGCAGTTCGCCGGCCTGAAAGCCGAGTACGCTGGGCTGAAGGAATCGGGTTACGCCCATGAAACCCGCCTGATCGAACCGGGGCAGATCCGTGATCAGGTGGTGAACTCCGGTGTGTATGCCGGTGGTTTGGTCGACATGGGGTCGGGCCATTTGCACCCGCTGAACCTGGTGTTGGGCGAGGCGAAAGTCGCCGAGTCTCTGGGTGTACAGATCTTCGAGCAGAGCCCGGTGCTGGAGCTGATCCATGGCAGTACCGTGCAGGTGCGCTGTGCCGGGGGCACGGTGCGCGCCGGCAGTCTGGTACTGGCCTGCAACGCTCACCTGGAAGAGCTTGAGCCGAAACTCAGCGGCAAAGTGCTGCCGGCGGGCAGCTATATCGTCGCCACCGAACCGTTGTCGGCAGCACTCGCCTCACAACTGATTCCGCAAAACCTGGCCCTGTGCGACCAGAAAGTGGGCCTGGATTATTATCGGTTATCCGCCGACCGGCGCCTGCTGTTCGGCGGTGCCTGTCATTATTCGGGGCGCGATCCCCGAGACATCTCGGCCTATATGCGTCCACAGATGCTCAAGGTCTTCCCGCAATTGGCGAATGTGCGCATCGACTATCAATGGGGCGGCATGATCGGCATCACCGCCAATCGCTTCCCGCAAGTCGGGCGCTTGAGCCAGCATCCCAATGTGTTCTACGCCCAGGGTTATTCCGGACATGGCCTGAACGTGACCCACTGGTGCGCCAGGTTGCTGGGTGAAGCGATTCACGCGGGTCACAGCCACGGCTTTGACGTGTTCAGCGCCGTGCCGCACATGACCTTCCCCGGCGGCCGCGTTCTGCGTTCGCCACTGCTGGCGCTCGGCATGTTGTGGTATCGCCTGCGTGAAGTGCTGGGCTGAGGTTGGCCTCAAGAGATAGACCCATCCTGTGGCGAGCCCACTCGCCACCGGTATCTGGCTGAGCAATCAGCTTCATTCAGTCGTCAAATAGCCTTTCGATTTGCTCAATGGCCAGTCACTTCTATATTGAGGAGGTGCTCATTCATTCCTGCCTCCTGTCGAGCTTGGCCAATGGCGACGACTGCCCCACTGATCATTTGCGAGCACTGCGACTGTGTGTACGAGAAAGTCACGCTCGCCAAACACCAGAAAACCCTGTGCACACGCTGCGGCGGGGTGCTGCAGCGCTATGACGGCTTGACGCTCCAGCAGCGTCTGGCATTGACCCTGACCGCGCTGATGCTGTGGATTTTCGCCAATTTCTACCCGGTCATGAGCATCAGTCTCAAGGGCCTGAAAAACAGCGCGACGCTCTGGGATTCGGTATTGGCCCTGAGTCTGGGGCCCATCACGTTCATCGCCATGGTGGCGGCCATCGCCATGATCATCGCGCCGATCTTTCAGCTGTTTCTGCTGATTTGGGTCCTCGGTTTCGCCCTCGCCGGCCGACGCTCGCCCGCTTTCAAGCTTTGCATGCGCTGGCTGGAAACCCTGCGGCCCTGGAGCATGCTGGAAGTCTGCCTGTTGGGGGCAATGGTCGCGGTGATCAAACTCGCCGGTTTTCTCGATGTGTTGCCGGGGATCGGCCTGTTTGCCTTGGCCATTCTCAGCCTGCTGATGATCCGTATTGCCGGGCGCGACATTCGCGAACTCTGGGACATCCTATGACAACGCCTCCGGTGGCCCGTGAACTCGGCTTGTGCCTGTGTCACAGCTGCGGGCTGGCCTGCGACATGACCCACGAGCCCCACGAATGCGAGCGCTGCGGCGCCCCGCTGCACCGGCGCAAAACCAATTCGCTGACCCGCACCTGGGCCTACCTGGTCACCGCCCTGGTGTTTTACATCCCGGCCAATTTGCTACCGGTGATGAACACCAAAATGGTCGGCCATGGCGCCGACAGCACCATCATGAGTGGCGTGCTGGAGTTCTGGGAGGCCGGTGCCTGGGACATTGCACTGATCATTTTTATCGCCAGCATCGCGGTGCCTGGCGTCAAGTTCGTGGCCATTACGTTATTGCTGGTGACGGTGCAACGCGACAGCCAATGGGCACGCAAGGAACGATCACAGCTGTACCGCTTCGTCGAGGTCATCGGTTACTGGTCCATGCTCGACGTGATAGTGGTGGCCCTGGTGGCCTCGCTGGTGAAGTTTCAAGCCCTGGCCGATATCGAGCCACGGCCCGGCATTCTGTTCTTTGGCCTGGTGGTGGTGTTCACCATGCTGTCGGCGATGAGTTTCGATCCGCGTCTGATCTGGGATGAAAAACCGCAAGCCCCACACAATGAGGAGGTCACGGATGAAGCAACTAGCCACTGAAGGGGCACAGGTGCCTGGGCCGGCGCCGATCAAGACCCGCCGTTTCAACGTATCGCTGGTCTGGATCGTGCCGATTGTCGCGGTGTTGGTGGGCATTTCCCTGGTGGTGCACAGCATCCTGCAGGAAGGGCCGACCATCACCATCACCTTCAAGACCGGTGACGGCCTGACGGCGAACAAGACCGAGGTCAAATACCGCAACGTGGTGATCGGTCAAGTCTCGGACGTGGAACTGAGCAACGACCAGAAAAGCGTCAACGCGACCGTCAAACTGGCCAAGCAGGCGGAGAGTTTTACCCGCGAAGACTCGAAATTCTGGGTAGTGCGCCCGCGTATCGGCGCCGGCGGGGTGTCGGGCATCGATACCCTGTTGTCCGGGGATTACATTGGCGCCGATATCGGCCTGGCCAATGCCAGGGCGAAAAATTTCAAGGGCCTGGAAAACCCGCCCCCCATCACCTACGGCGAACCGGGCAAACGCTTCACCCTGCATACGCAGGACCTGGGGTCGCTGGATATCGGCTCTCCGGTGTACTACCGCAAGATCCCGGTCGGCCAGGTCGTGGCCTATGCGCTGGACCCTGACGGCAAGGGGGTGAACATCGACCTGTTCATCCACGCCCCCAATGATCAGTACGTCACCGAGAACACCCGCTTCTGGAATGCCAGCGGTGTCGATGTGAACGTCGGCGCCAACGGCTTCGCGGTCAAGACCGAATCACTGTCCGCCTTGCTGGTCGGCGGCATTGCCTTCCGTGCGCCTGAATACAATCCCGACGATAAGCCTGCGGCTGAGGAATATACCTACGAACTGTTCGAGGACCAGCAAACCGCCCTGGCCCCACCCAACGGCAAGCCGCAGTACCTGGCCTTGCGCTTCGATCAGGCATTGCGCGGGCTCAAGGTTGATGCTCCGGTCGAATTCCAGGGCGTGGAGATTGGCAAGGTGGTCTCGGTCAATCTCGATTTCGACGTGCAAAAACGCAGTTTCCCGGTCAATGTCGGGATCGTGATCTATCCACAACGCCTGGGTCAGGCTCATCAGAAAATGCTCAAGGCCCTGAATCATGACCCCAACGATGAAGCCGGCGGTGTGCGGCTGATAGGTTCCTTCATCGAAAACGGCCTGCGCGCCCAGGCTCGCACCGGCAATCTGTTGACCGGCCAGTTGTACATCGCCTTGGACTTCTACCCGAAAGCGGAAAAAGTCACCTTCGATGCCAATGTGCGCCCGGTCATGATTCCTACGATTCCTGGCAACCTCGAACAACTGCAGGAAAAACTCGAAGCCATGGTCGCCAAGATCAATCAACTGCCGATCGAGCGCATTGCCAGCAATCTCGACAGCAACCTGGTCGAATTGCGCAAAAGCCTGGGGCAGTTCAACGCCAAGACCTTGCCTGGGGTGCATAACACGCTTACGGACGTGAGCAAGACCCTGCAAACAGCCAACTCGACGCTTCAATCGGCCCATTCCACCCTGGCCGATGATTCGCCACAACGGGAAAAACTGGACCAGACCCTGAACGAACTCGGGCGCACATCCCGTTCATTGCGTGATCTGGCGGACTACCTGGGACGGCATCCGGAATCCCTGATTCGCGGTCGCCCCGACAACGCCGCGCCGATGGATCTGCAAGGACCACCGAGCAAATGACCAGAGGAGCCTCACCCATGGTTTTTCCGCTGAAGATGACGTTGATCGCAGCGTTGGCAGTGCTCGCCGCCTGCCGCAGCGATCCGATACAGTTCCACACCCTGACCCCGGCCCAACTGAGCAGTCCAGGATCAACGACAGATATCCGGATTGAAAGCCTGATCGTCCCGCCCCAGGTCGATCGTCCACAGATCGTCGTGCGCGAGGGCAATACGGGCATGGCGATCCTCGAAACCCAGTGGTGGGGGGCGAGCCTGGTGGATGAGTTGCGCAGTGCCCTGCTCGATCAGATGGTCAACAGTAATCCGCAACGCAAACTCTCGGTGCGCCTGGAAGTACAGCGTTTTGATTCGATCCCCGGCCAATACGGACTCCTTGATGTGAAATGGCGTCTGCGCAACGGCGAGGAGATTCTGATGACCTGTCGCAGTACGTTGCAGACCCCTTCCGGGCCATCCATCGATGAACTGGTGGCGGCACAACAGAACAACGTTAAACGCCTCGCTGCGCTGATCAGCCAGGCCGCCTCGGGCACGCGCTCGAGTTGTCCGTCAACCTGATCACCTTGCACAGGCTCGGCGCTCAACGGTGACGGGATCGCCGTTGAGCCGGTTGATCTCCGTTCAGTTCTACTGCGCGTTATGCCCCAGTAAAAGATAAGTGTTACCAATAACCCACTAAGTTATCCGCTTGAGCATCGTTGCGTTTTTTTCACATTCATTTCACCCCCCCGACACCTGCACGGATTTAGTTTTCACCGCGACTAAAACGCCCTCTTGGTTATGAGGCACTCATTCTGCGCAGTTTGAATCCTGTTATTAACAGCACATTCAAATGCGCCTCCGCAGGTAGAAAGAACTTGATCAACAGCTTTTCGCACAAAGGATCGCAGCCCCCCGTTCAGGCAAAGCGCCTGCTCAAATCGTTGCTGACGCTCAGTGGTGTGCTGTTGGTTGCCGCGCTGGTGACCGGCTTTGTCTGGTGGCAAAAATCCCCGGTCAATCTGGTGGACGCCGGAACGCAAGTCAGGGCTCAACTGTTGCAGGAATGGTCAGCTGGCGAGGTGGTGGTCCTGGTGCGCCATGCTGAACGCTGTGACCGCTCAACCAACCCTTGCCTGGGGCCAACTGACGGCATCACCCGCCTGGGCAGTGAAGCGGCCAAGGCCGTCGGGCAAGGCTTTCTGGGCCTGGGGATGACGCAGGCCGATGTCCTTTCCAGCCCGCTGACCCGCACGATGCAAACCGCCTATTACATGTTTGGCAAAGACGCGCAGGCCCAGGATTGGCTAGCCACTTGTGGCAGTACCCTGCGCAATGACGTCGTGGCGCACAAGCGTGCCGGACACAATCTGGTACTGGTAACACACAGCGGATGCATCAGCGATTTTGAAGCCCAGACCGGTTTTAAACATGCCGCAACCAGTGAATATGGCAGTTCATTGTTCGTGCACATCGCGAACGATGGAGAGCTTCAGATAGTCGGCATTGTCAAGGCAGAAGATTGGCACTTGCTGTCTAATCAAAAACACTGAAATAACAATCAGGCTTAGTTGCACGGGTGAGTGCACTCCCCTTTATTGAGTGTTCGCTGAAACTAAATGACACGCAATAAATTCTGCACCGTCGGCCAACAACCTGAAACTGCCCATACTTGCAGGCAACTTCCGAGTACCAAGGACGAGCAATGACGCACCACCCTTCCTTACCCCGATCTGTTGACGGCTTGCCCCGTAATGCCTCCCGGCCAATGCTTTTCAGTGAGCGCTGGATCCTGTGTGCCCTGGCTGTGGCGTTCGTGGCGTTCTACCTGCTGCCACTGATGTCCCATGGCTTGTGGATTCCCGACGAAACCCGCTATGCCCAGATCAGCCAGGAAATGTTGCTGAGCGGTAATTGGGTCTCACCGCACTTCATGGGTATCCGTTACTTCGAAAAACCCATTGCCGGTTACTGGATGATCGCCATCGGGCAGGCGGTGTTTGGCGACAACCTGTTCGGGGTGCGGATCGCGTCGGCGTTGAGTACCGGCCTGAGCGTCTGGCTGGTTTACCTTATCAGCCGCCGTTTCTGGAACGATCCGCGCAAAAGTTTTGCGTGCGCGCTGTTTTACATGAGTTTCGGGCTGATCGCCGGCCAGGCCGGCTACGCCAACCTGGATCCGCAGTTTACGCTCTGGGTCAACTTGAGCCTGGTTATGCTGTGGTTCGCCATCGACAGTCGCACGAGCCGTGGTCGGCTGGGGGCCTGGGCATTGCTGGGCTTTGCCTGCGGCATGGGCTTCATGACCAAGGGGTTTCTCGCCTGGTTGTTGCCGGCGCTGATCGCCCTGCCCTATATGCTCTGGCAGCGCCGTTTCAAGGAAATGTTGGGCTACGGCTCACTGGCGGTGCTCGTTGCGATCATCGTGTGCCTGCCATGGGTGCTTGCCATCCACCACCAAGAACCGGATTTCTGGAACTTCTTCTTCTGGAACGAACACGTGCGCCGGTTCGCCGCCGATAACGCACAACACGCTCGTCCCTGGTGGTTCTACCTGCCAATGATGGTGGTTTCGAGTCTGCCGTGGGCTGCGTTGTTGCCAACGACCTTCATCCAGGCCTGGAAGAACAAACGCCAACCGGTCTTTGCTTTTCTCCTGCTCTGGCTATTGTTGCCATTGGCCGTGTTCAGCATGAGCAGCGGCAAGCTGCCGACCTACATCATGCCGTGCCTGTTGCCGCTGGCAGTGTTGATGGGACATGCCGTGACCGAGTTGCTGGCCCATGCGCGAGGCCGGACGATTCGCATCAACGGCTGGCTCAATGTCGTCATTGCCACTGGCGCCTTGCTGGCGTTGCTCTACCTGCAGGCGACCAGGGAAATCTACGCGAATACCGAGATGTTCAGCCTGTCCATGGTGTACATCGTGCTGGTTGGCTGGATCATCGCCAACGCCTTGCAGATCTTGCGCCCCCTGGAGCTTTGGGCGATGCCGGCACTTGGCATCTGGCTGCTGGTCGCGCTGCTGCCTGCCGCCATGCCGAGCCAGATTGTCGACAGCAAAATGCCCGACCGGTTTATCGCCGAGCACCTGGACAGCCTGAAGCAGACCACATCATTGCTCAGCAATGACCTGGGTGCGGCCTCGGCGCTGTCCTGGCTGGTCAAACGACCGCAGGTCGATCTCTACAATGTCATCGGCGAGTTGAAATACGGCCTCGCAGACCCGGCCATGGCTTCGCGCAAGGTGACCAAGGAAGACGTCGGGCAGTGGATGACCGAGGCGCGCAAAAAGGGTTCGGTCGGCGTGGTGATGCGGGTCAACAGTGTCGATGAAATTCAGGAAGTCGAATTACTGCCCATCGACGGCCAGCGTTTTCAACGCGGCAACCTGGAAGTGCTGATCTTCCCGCAAAGCCGGCCCTGACGGCGATTGATGTAAAAAACCGAGACCCTCGACGGGTTCTCGGTTTTTTTTTGCGTCAGGGCTGCATTGGTTTTTCGGGGCCAGGGCAACGCTGCGCGAGCCCTTTGCGCAAAAGCCCGTACTTGAGCCGTTACCGGCCTTCGCAGAAGCGTTAAATGACAGGAATTAACGATTTTTTTGACGTTTTTTTCTCATTCTCCGCACTACATTCGCCCGCCAAACATGCAAATGATTCCTATTGAACTACACTGAGCGACGCCCTATCCTCGTCAACTGTACGTGTTCGATTCTTAAAAGCCGGAGCTGCCACCGCATGATTTCCCGTTTGCCGTCATTCCTGAAAAAAGCCCTGCTGGCCACCGCCCTGGTGAGTGCCGGCCACGTGTATGCAGCCGACAGCGTCGGTATTGTGGTTTATAACGCGCAGCATGAAGGCCTGACCAAGGCGTGGGTCGAAGGCTTTACCCAGGAAACCGGTATTCCCGTCACCTTGCGTAACGGTGATGACACCGAGATGGGCAATCAGATCGTGCAGGAAGGCGCCGCGTCGCCAGCCGATGTGTTCTTGACTGAAAACTCTCCAGCCATGGTCCTGGTCGATAACGCGGGTCTGTTCGCCCCTGTCGACAAAACCACCCTGGAGCAAGTCGACTCCGCTTACCGCCCGGCCCACGGCAAATGGGTTGGCATCGCCGCACGCTCCACCGTATTCGTCTACAACCCGAGCAAGCTGCCGGAAACACAACTGCCGAAATCGATCATGGACCTCGCTGCGCCAGCCTGGAAAGGCCGCTGGGCCGCATCGCCGGGCGGTGCCGACTTCCAGGCCATCGTCGCCGCCATCCTGGAGCAGAAAGGTGAAGCCGCGACCCTCGAATGGCTCAAGGCAATGAAAACCAACTTCACCGCCTACCGGGGCAACAGCTCGGTGCTCAAGGCGGTCAATGCCGGGCAGATCGACAGCGGCGTGATCTACCACTATTACAGTCTGGTCGATCAATCCAAGACCGGTGAGAACAGCAAGAACACCGCCCTGCACTACTTCAAACACAAGGATCCGGGTGCCTTTGTCAGCATCTCGGGCGGCGGCGTCCTCGCCTCCAGCCAACACAAGGAACAAGCCCAGGCATTCCTCAAGTACGTGACAGGCAAGGAAGGCCAGGACACGCTCAAGAACGGCACTTCGTTTGAATACGCCGTGGGCAAGAACGCTCAATCCAACCCAAAACTGGTGCCTTTGCAGCAGCTTGACGCGCCAACTGTCGATGCTTCCAAACTCGACAGCAAGAAAGCCGTGGAGCTCATGACTCAGGCCGGACTACTTTAATTGTTGCCTGAAACCCTGCCGGTGGGTATCGCCGAAGCGCTACCCACCCACCTGCGTCGTCGATCACGCGGCCGATTCGCGAGCCGTGGCGGCGCGTGGGTCGTTGGCCTGTCCGTGCTGGTTTCCTTGCTGGCACTGCTTCCCATCGCATTCGTCGTCGGCGTTTATCTGCAGACCGGCTGGTCCACCCTGGTGCCACTGGTGTTCCGGCCGCGCGTCGGCGAATTGCTGGTCAATACCGTGCTACTGGTGGTTATCACCATTCCTTTATGCATTGCCCTGGGGGTGGCGCTGGCATGGCTGACAGAACGCACGAATTTGCCGGGACGACGCTGGTGGTCGTTGCTGGCCACCGCGCCGCTGGCGGTGCCGGCCTTCGTTCACAGTTATGCCTGGGTCAGCCTGGTGCCACCGATTCACGGGCTGTTCGCCGGGGTGCTGGTGTCGGTCATCGCCTACTTCCCGTTTCTTTACCTGCCGGTGGCCGCGACGCTGCGTCGACTCGACCCGGCCATCGAAGATGTTTCCGAGTCCCTCGGGCTCAAGCCCTGGGCAGTATTTTTCCGCGTGGTGCTGCCGCAATTGCGCCTGGCCATTTGCGGCGGTGCCTTGCTGGTCGGCTTGCACCTGCTGGCCGAGTACGGCCTGTACGCGATGATCCGCTTCGACACCTTCACAACTGCGATCTTCGATCAGTTCAAGTCCACCTTCAACGGGCCTGCCGCCAACCTGCTGGCCGGGGTACTGGCCCTGTGTTGCCTGGCGATGCTGACCGCAGAATCGGCGGCGCGCGGCAATGCGCGTTACGCCCGTGTCGGTTCAGGCAGTGCCCGGGAGCAACGGGTGGTGCAACTGAGCGCGCCTTTGAAGGCACTTGCGCTGTTCCTGCAGATCATCACTTGTGTCCTGGCCTTGGGCGTGCCGTTGTTCACCCTGGGTAAATGGTTGATGGCCGGCGGTACCCAGGTCTGGGACTTGCCCGAGCTACTGCCGGCCCTGGAGCAGACGCTGATGTTGGGCGTAGCGGGGGCGGCGCTGACCACCTGCGCAGCGATTCCGATTGCCTGGCTGTCGATTCGCTCACCGGGCCGCCTGCAACGACTGCTGGAAGGCTGCAACTACATCACCAGTTCGCTGCCAGGGATCGTCGTGGCGCTGGCATTGGTGACGGCGACCATCCACTTTGCCCGGCCGATTTACCAGACCACCATTACGGTGTTGCTGGCTTACCTGCTGATGTTCCTGCCTCGCGCCCTGGTGAGCCTGCGTGCCGGTATCGCCCAGGCGCCGGTTGAACTGGAAAACATGGCCCGCAGTCTGGGCCGCTCGCCCGCCCGGGCCCTGTGGCTGATCACCCTGCGCCTGGCCGCTCCGGGTGCTGCAGCGGGCGCCGCGCTGGTGTTCCTGGCAATCACCAATGAACTGACCGCCACCCTGCTGCTCGCCCCCAACGGTACGCGCACGCTGGCGACCGGGTTCTGGGCCATGACCAGCGAAATCGATTACGCCGCCGCAGCGCCCTACGCGCTGCTGATGATTGTCCTGTCGCTGCCGCTGACCGGGCTCCTTTATCACCAATCCAAGAAAACGGCTGGCCGATGAACGCTCTAGAACTGCATTCGATCTCTAAATCCTACGGGTCCCACCGGGCCCTGGATAACGTCAGCCTGTCGGTGCCGACGGGCAGCCGCACGGTGATTGTCGGCCCGTCGGGATCGGGTAAAACCACATTGCTGCGGATGATCGCCGGCTTCGAATTTCCCGATACCGGCCGCCTTTCGCTCAACGGCCAGACGCTGGTCGATAGCACCCACGAGGTGCCGGCGCACCAACGCCTGATTGGCTATGTCCCACAGGACGGCGCCCTGTTTCCGCACATGACCGTGGCCGCCAATATCGGCTTCGGGCTGGCCAGCAAGGGCCGCGAACGGCAAGAACGCATCGCTGAATTGATGGACAGCGTTGCCCTTGACGCGCGCATGGCCGACCGCTGGCCCCATGAGCTGTCCGGTGGACAGCAACAACGGGTGGCGCTGGCGCGTGCCCTCGCCCAGCAACCGCGGCTGATGCTGCTGGATGAACCGTTTTCGGCGCTCGATACCGGCTTGCGCGCCGCCATGCGCAAACTGGTCGCGCGATTGCTGGCGGACGCCGGCGTGACCACCATTCTGGTCACCCATGACCAGAGCGAAGCGTTGTCCTTCGCCGATCAATTGGCGGTCATGCGTAATGGGCGGTTGGTGCAGTCCGGGCATCCCCTGGACCTTTACCGCTATCCCGAGGATGAAGAGACCGCGCTGTTTCTCGGTGACGCCGTGGTCATGCCCGCCCGAATCGAGGCCGGTTGGGCCCATTGCGATCTGGGTCGGATTCCGGTCAACAACCACCGCAACAACAGCTCGGCGCAAATCATGCTGCGGCCCGAGCAATTGCAGCTGGCCAGCGTCGTGCCCAACACGACAGAGGTTGCCGGTTGCAACGCGGTGGTGACCGAGCGTGATTTCAGCGGCAACACCTGCACGCTGACCGTGGAGCTGCAATCCTTGAACGCCGACGACGCGCCAGGTCGATCACTGCTGGTGCGCAGCTCCGGCATGTACGCGCCACCGACTGGCAGTACCGTTCAAGTCTCGACCATCGGTCACGCCCATGTACTGAGCTGACCGTTCACCCCTGCCTTCAAAGGTCGAAGCGATCGACCGCCCGGCGCCGCTCATTGTCGTCACGCACATCGTAATTGGCCGTGGTCTGGATGTTGCTGTGGTGGGCGAGCTTCTGGGCGATCGACAAGTCGTGCTCCTCGATGACCCGGGTGATGAACGAGCGGCGGAAATCATGGGGCATGATCTTCACCCCCACCTGCGCGCCCCGCTGGCGGGCGATGTAATAGATCGCATGCTTGGTAATGCGCTCACGGGTGATGTGGCTGCCGCGCCGTATGCGGTTGAACAGGAAGGTGTCGTCGGCCTCGCCTTCCTTCAACTGTGATCGGCGCAACTCCAGCCAGGCGTCGAGCTTGGCGAAGGCCCAGGCCGGGGCATATTTGATTAACTGTTTGTTGCCCTTGGCGGTGACCCGAAGGCTGCGCTCAGTGAAGTCGACCTGATTCAAGTCCAGGTTCACCGATTCCGATTTGCGCATGCCCGAGCCATACAGAATCCCGATGATCGCCGCGTCACGCAGGCCCTGCGGTCGTGGATCTGCGGCACACACTTCCATCAGTTCCTGGATCAGCGTCCGGCGAAGATTGCGTCCCTGGGACAGGCGCGTGCCCGCGATGCCCTTGACCGAACGCATTTTCAGCAAGTGTTCCTGGCTGATCAGGCTCATGCGCCACGCCTCGTTCATCACACCGCGTACCGCATTGACGTACAGCGACGAGGTATTGGGTGCGTATCCATCGGCGCGCAGGGTGGCGACCAGCGCAATCACATCTTCAGGTTGCAGTTGATGCCAAGGGATCTCTTCGATATTCATGTCTTCGAAGTCCAGACGATCGGCTGCGTCCTGCAGGACGTAACGCATGGTCAATTGGCTGGACGGCGCCAGTCGCGCCAGATACAGCGTCAGTGGATTGGTCTTGGGAATATTCGAGTCAACAACAGGTAAGTCAATCAAACGAAACGGCCTTGAATGAAAACAATTCAACGAAACAACTAAGGATGGAAAACAGACCCTATACAGCGCGAGACTTCTGTCAGACTTTTCTGTTAAAAGCAGCGAGAAACCGTAAAAGTCTGAACAGTCGCTTAATAGCTTTTAGATAAACGATTCGCCGACCGTTTTTTCATGTTCCTTTCACAAAATCGGGCATACCCTCATGCGGCTCCGGCGACCCTCGGCATTTTCCCAACTTGCCGATCGTTACAGGAAAAGTCAACGGGCGGTATTTCTCACCGACCTTAAGTAACTCGTTGACTTGTTTTGCGTCTAGACTGCGATCGGATCCATTTTTTTAGCCTCAACGGCTACACTCTTTTTCAGCCAAGAGGTGCGCATGAGTCAGGCTTTTCTTCCCTTCTCCCGTCCCAGTATCGGCGAAGAGGAAATTGCCGCGGTAGAACAAGTCCTGCGCTCGGGCTGGATTACCACGGGACCAAAGAACCAGGCGCTGGAAGAACACTTCGCCAATTATGTCGGTTGCCGTCATGCCGTGGCGCTGTCCTCGGCCACGGGCGGAATGCATATCACTCTATTGGCACTGGGCATCGGCCCGGGCGATGAAGTCATTACACCCTCGCAGACCTGGGTGTCCACCGCCAACATGATCAGCCTGCTGGGTGCGACTCCCGTTTTCGTCGACGTCGACCGTGACACACTGATGAGTGACGTGGCGAGCATCGAGGCGGCGATCACCCCGCGCACCAAAGCCATTATTCCCGTGCACTACGCCGGCGCTGCGTTCGATCTCGATCCGTTGTATGCACTGGCTGACAAGCACGGCATCACTGTGATCGAAGACGCCGCCCACGCAGCGGGCACCCTGTACAAAGGCCGCCATGTCGGTGCCCGGGGTACCGCGATTTTTTCGTTCCACGCCATCAAGAACATGACCTGTGCCGAAGGCGCGATGTTCGTGACCGACGATGAAGCCCTGGCCACGCGGGTACGCATGCTCAAGTTCCATGGCCTCGGTGTCGACGCTTACGACCGCCTGACCCATGGCCGCAAGCCCCAGGCGCAAGTCATGGAACCGGGATTCAAGTACAACCTGGCCGACATCAATGCCGCCATCGCGCTGGTGCAACTGGAGCGGCTGGACGAGATCAACGCCAAACGCACGCTGCTGGCCAACACCTACCTGAAACGCCTGGAAGGTCTACCGGTGCAACCGCTGGCCATTCCTGCCCATGCCCAGCAACACGCCTGGCACCTGTTCATCCTGCGTATCGATGCCGAGCGCTGCGGCCTCGACCGCGAAGCGTTCATGAAAGCCCTGCAGGAGCAGAACATCGGCACCGGCATTCACTTCATCGCGACACACCTGCATACTTGGTATCGCCAGCGTTACCCTGACCTGTACCTGCCCAATACCGAATGGAACTCGGCCCGACTGTGTTCGATCCCGCTGTTCCCCGACATGACCACCGATGACGTCGAGCGCGTTGTCGGCGCCATAGAAAACTGCCTGGACACACGCCTGTGAGACCTTACCCAATCAACTTCGTTTCGATCGTGATTCCGGTCTACAACGAAGAAGACAGCCTGCCGGAATTGCTGCGCCGCACCGAAGCGGCGTGCGAGCAATTGCACCACCCCTACGAGATCGTACTGATCGACGATGGCAGTCGCGATGACTCCGCGCATATTCTGGAACAAGCCGCCTCCCGCCCCGACAGCCCGGTAGTGGCGGTCATTCTCAACCGCAACTACGGCCAGCACGCGGCGATCATGGCCGGTTTCGAGCAGTGCAAGGGCGACGTGGTGATTACCCTCGACGCCGACCTGCAAAACCCGCCCGAAGAAATCCCGCGTCTGGTGGCCCAGGCTGAACTGGGCTACGACGTCGTCGCCACCGTGCGCAACAACCGTCAGGACTCGGCCTTGCGCCGTTGGCCGTCGAAACTGATTAACCTCGCCGTACAACGCTCCACCGGCGTGGCCATGAGCGACTACGGCTGCATGTTGCGCGCCTACCGACGCACCATTGTCGACGCCATGCTGGCCTGCCGCGAGCGCAGCACCTTTATCCCGATCCTGGCCAACAGCTTCGCCCGCCACACCACGGAAATCCTGGTGAACCACGCCGAGCGCGAACACGGCGAATCCAAATACAGCCCCATGCGCCTGATCAACCTGATGTTCGATCTAGTGACCTGCATGACCACCACGCCGCTGCGCCTGCTGAGCATCGTCGGCTTCGCCATGGCGGGCCTCGGCGTACTCTTCGCCGTCGCCCTGATCGTGTTGCGTCTGGCATTCGGTGCCGGCTGGGCCGGCGGTGGCACCTTTGTCCTGTTTGCCGTGCTGTTCGTGTTCACTGGCGGGCAATTCATCGGCATGGGCCTGTTGGGCGAATACCTGGGCCGCATGTACAGCGATGTCCGTGCCCGCCCGCGTTTCTTTATCGAAAAGGTGCTGCGTAGTCAGCCTGCCTCTCCTGTTTCCGTTGCCACCATCGATGGCCTCACCTCCACTTCTTCTGATCGGGTTCACCCATGAGCGCAAAAGCTGTTGTCTTCGCCTATCACGATATCGGTTGTGCCGGTATTGAAGCCCTGCTCGCCAGCGGTATCGAAATCGCCGCCGTCTTCACCCACGCCGATGACCCCAAGGAAAACGCCTTCTACGGTTCCGTTGCGCAACTGTGTGCGAGCAAGGGCATTACCGTGCATGCACCGGAAGACGCCAACCATCCGCTGTGGATCGAACGCATCAGCAAGCTCGACCCCGACTACCTGTTCTCGTTCTACTACCGCAACCTGTTGAGCGAGCCATTGTTGGCCACCGCACGCAAAGGTGCGTTCAACCTGCATGGCTCGTTGCTGCCAAGCTACCGTGGCCGCGCGCCGGCCAACTGGGTGCTGGTCAATGGCGAAACCGAAACCGGCGTGACCCTGCATCGCATGGTCAAGCGCGCCGACGCGGGCGCGATTCTCGCCCAGCGCGCCGTTTCGATCGAACGCAGCGACACCGCGCTGAGCCTGCACGGCAAATTGCGTCAGGCCGCCACCGACCTGTTGCGCGACACCCTGCCGTTGCTGCTGCAAGGCAAAGTCACTGAAACCCCGCAGGATGAATCCAAGGCCAGCGTATTCGGTCGCCGCACACCAGCCGACGGTAAGCTGGTATGGCAAAAACCGGCGGAAGAACTGTTCAACCTAGTTCGGGCCGTGACCCAGCCTTACCCGGGCGCGTTCTGCGCGGTGGGCGAGCACAAGCTGATTGTCTGGAGTGCCGAAGTGGCCAAGGGCAATGAAGGCCAGGCCCCGGGCCGAGTGATCAGTGTCGATCCGCTGCGCATTGCCTGTGGCGAAGACTCGCTGGTGATCACCGCCGGCCAACGCAACGACAACGGCCTGTACCTGAGCGGCCCGCAACTGGCCAACGAACTGGGTCTGGTGGACGGTTCCGTGCTGCGCGGTGCCGAATCCGGCCGCGCCCCGCGTCGCACTCGCGTGCTGATCCTTGGTGTCAACGGTTTCATCGGCAACCACCTGTCCGAGCGTCTGCTGCGTGATGATCGCTACGAGGTTTATGGCCTGGACATCGGTTCCGACGCCATCGACCGTCTGCGCAGCCATCCGAACTTCCACTTCGTCGAAGGCGACATCAGCATTCACTCCGAGTGGATCGAATACCACATCAAGAAGTGCGACGTGGTCCTGCCGCTGGTGGCCATTGCCACCCCGATCGAATACACCCGCAACCCGCTGCGCGTGTTCGAACTGGACTTCGAGGAAAACCTGAAGCTGGTGCGCTACTGCGTCAAGTACAACAAGCGCGTGATCTTCCCGTCGACGTCAGAAGTCTATGGCATGTGCCAGGACAAGAACTTCGACGAAGACGCCTCGAACCTGATCGTTGGCCCGATCAACAAGCAGCGCTGGATCTACTCGGTCTCCAAGCAGTTGCTGGACCGCGTCATCTGGGCTTACGGCGCCAAAGGCCTGAATTTCACCCTGTTCCGTCCATTCAACTGGATGGGCCCGCGTCTGGACCGTCTGGATTCGGCACGTATCGGCAGCTCCCGCGCCATCACCCAGCTGATCCTCAACCTGGTGGAAGGTACGCCGATCCGCCTGTTCGACGGCGGCGAGCAGAAACGCTGCTTCACCGACATCGCCGACGGCGTCGAAGCGCTGGCGCGGATCATCGACAACGACAACGATGTCTGCAACGGTCAGATCATCAACATTGGCAACCCGGACAACGAAGCGAGCATCCGTCAACTGGGCGAAGAGCTGCTGCGTCAGTTCGAAGCTCACCCGCTGCGCGACAACTTCCCGCCTTTCGCCGGTTTCCGCGACGTGGAAAGCAAGGCGTTCTACGGTGCCGGTTACCAGGACGTGGAACACCGCAAGCCAAGCATCGCCAACGCCAAGCGCCTGTTGAACTGGGAGCCGACCGTGGAAATGCGCGAAACCATCGGCAACACCCTGGACTTCTTCCTGCGCGAAGCCATGCTCGAAATCGCGGACAAGCGCTGATGCAGGCAGGCCTACGCATCGATGTCGACACTTACCGAGGCACCCGTGAGGGGGTGCCCCGGCTGCTGGAAATGCTGGACGAGGCACAGGTCAAGGCGACGTTTTTCTTCAGCGTCGGCCCGGACAACATGGGGCGCCACTTGTGGCGCCTCATCCGTCCACAATTCCTCTGGAAAATGCTCCGCTCAAACGCGGCCGGCCTCTATGGCTGGGACATCCTGCTGGCCGGCACCGCATGGCCGGGCAAACCGATTGGTCGCGATCTCGGGCACCTGATGCGTCAAGCCCGTGACGCCGGCCATGAAGTCGGTCTGCATGCCTGGGATCACCATGGCTGGCAGGCCAATGCCGGACGCTGGAGCGACGCGCAATTGATCGAGCAGATTCGTCGTGGCGTGGACACCCTCAGCGACATCCTCGGGGCAAAGATCGAGTGTTCGGCCGCCGCCGGCTGGCGCGCGGATGAGCGCGTGATCGAGGCCAAGCAGCGCTTCGGCTTTCGCTATAACAGCGATTGTCGCGGTCAGAGCCTGTTCCAGCCGAAACTGGCCGATGGACGCCTGGGTGCGCCACAAATCCCCGTAGATCTGCCGACTTTCGACGAAGTGGTCGGTCCGAACGTCGCCGCCAAAGACTTCAACAGCTTTATCCTTGACCGGTTCACACCGGAAAAACTCAACGTCTACACGATCCATGCCGAAGTAGAAGGGATTCTGATGGCCAATGATTTCCGCCAACTGCTGAGCGATGCGCAGCAGCGAGGCATTCACTTTCAACCCTTGGGCGATCTGCTGCCCGACACCCTTGACAGTTTGCCGACCGGTCGCGTGGTACGCGGCACACTCGAAGGTCGCGAAGGCTGGCTGGGAGTGCAAGGCGCATGAGCAAACGCTGGGCATTCCCGCTATTGCTGGCCCTTGTGGCGCTGGCTTACCTGCTGCCTCTGGGAACCCACGGCCTGTGGATTCCCGATGAAACCCGCTACGCCCAGATCAGCCAGAACATGCTGCTGAGCGGCAACTGGGTGTCGCCGCATTTCATGGACGTGCGCTATTTCGAAAAACCGGTCGCCGGCTACTGGATGATTGCCATTGGCCAGGCGCTGTTCGGTCAAAACCTGTTCGGTGTGCGTTTCGCCTCGGCGCTGAGCACGGCCTTGAGCGTACTGCTGTGCTACCTGATCGCACGGCGGATGTGGAACGAGCCGCGCAAGAGTTTCGCCTGTGCGCTGCTGTACATGAGCCTCACGGTGATCGCCGGCCAGGCCGGATACGCCAACCTCGACCCGCAATTCACCTTCTGGGTCAACCTGAGCCTGGTTGCCTTGTGGTTTGCTGTCGATAGCGCGAGCCGCGGTCAACGTTTGATCGCCTGGGCAGTGCTGGGGCTGGCGTGTGGCATGGGTTTCATGACCAAGGGTTTTCTCGCCTGGCTGTTGCCGGTGCTGATCGCCCTGCCCTGGATGCTCTGGCAAAAGCGCTGGCGCGAGTTGCTGGTCTACGGGCCGGTGGCGATTCTCGTGGCCGTGGTGGTCAGCCTGCCGTGGGTCCTGGCGGTGCATGCCCAGGAGCCCGACTACTGGCGGTTCTTCTTCTGGCACGAGCATATCCGCCGCTTCGCCGGGGAAGATGCCCAGCATGATGCGCCGTGGTGGTACTACCTGCCGCTGCTGGTGGGGTTCAGCCTGCCGTGGGTGGCGTTGCTGCCGCCGGCGTTGAAACAGGCGTGGCAGACCCGTCGCCAGACCAACATTGCGTTTCTGTTGCTGTGGCTGTGGATGCCGCTGATTTTCTTCAGCCTCAGTAAAGGCAAGCTGCCGGCTTACATCCTGCCGTGCCTGCTGCCGTTGGCCCTGCTGCTGGGTCACACCCTGGCCGATCGCCTGAAACTGGAGCAAGGCCGGATCCTCGGTATCAACGGGGTTCTCAACCTTGCGCTGGGTGTGATCACCCTGCTCGCCCTGGTCTACCTGCAGCTTAAAAAGCCGTTGTACGACCATGAACTGCACAACCTGGTGCTGGTGTTTATCGGTCTGATCGGCTGGATCATGGCCAACCTGCTGCAAGCCTTCAGGCCACTGCAATGCTGGGGGGCTCCGGCCTTTGGCAGCCTGCTGCTGATCGGCCTGCTGCCGGCCGGCCTGCCCAACTCGGTGGTTGCCAACAAGACGCCTGATCAGTTCATCCTCGATCACGCGCAGGAACTCGGCCAGAGCGCCAGGTTGCTGAGCAATGACCTGGGAGCGGCTTCGGCCCTGGCCTGGCGAACGAAGCGCCCGGACGTGTCTTTCTACAACACGGTCGGCGAATTGAAGTATGGCCTTGCCTACCCTGATTCATTGAAGCAGCGCGTCAACCCCGATCAGATCCAGCAATGGATGCTCGAAGCCCGTCAACAAGGCCCGGTCGGCGTGGTGATGCGGGTCAAGGGTGACGACGAACTGCACGAGCTCGAACAATTGCCCAAGGAAGGCAAGCGTTATGAGCAAGGCAATCTGGTCATTTTGATTATTCCTCAGGCCGCGCCATGAGCCTGATTCTGCTGCTGCTCGCTTGCCTGCTGACGTGCCTGGGCCAGGTTGCCCAGAAGTACGCCGTGGAAAGCTGGCGCGGACAACCCTCGAGCTGGGCGCATAAACTGCGCTCGCCGTGGCTGTGGCTGGCGCTCGTCTCGCTCGGACTGGGCTTGCTGGTCTGGTTGCTGGTGCTGCAGCGCCTCGAAGTGGGCATCGCCTACCCGATGTTGAGCCTCAATTTCGTGCTGATCACCCTGGTCGCACGCTTCGTTTTCCATGAAACCATCGACCGCCGTCACTGGCTGGGTGTAGCCCTGGTGATCGGTGGCGTGGCACTGCTGGGACAACACGCATGAACCCGCGTCGCGGAATCACCTTCGCCCTGGGCAGCGTGCTGCTGGTCAGTTCGGCGCAGTTGGGCATGCGCTGGAGCATGAGCCACCTGCCGTCGCCTGAACAATGGCTCAGCGCCCCGATCGACCTGGCAGCGGTCGCCGTGGTGCTGGCCGCCGTCCTTGCCTATGCCCTATCAATGCTCAGTTGGCTCCTCGCCCTGCGTGACCTGCCCCTGGGCCGGGCCTACTCGCTGCTGAGCATCAGCTATGCACTGGTGTACCTGTTGGCCGCCAGCCTGCCGCTGTTTCACGAAGATTTCAGTCTTTCAAAAAGCCTTGGCGTCGCCCTGGTCATCCTGGGTGTCATCACCATTAATTCTCGACCTGCAAGTGCGCCCGAACTTAGGAGTGCCTCATGAAAATCAGTGTGTTTGGTAGCGGTTATGTTGGCTTGGTGCAAGCCGCCGTCCTGGCGGAAGTTGGCCACGACGTGGTCTGCATGGATATTGACGAGAAAAAAGTCAAGTTGCTGCAACAAGGTCATGTGAGCATTTTTGAACCGGGGCTTGCCAGCCTGGTGCGCGAAGGCCTGGACGGCAAACGGTTGCAGTTCACCAGCGATGAAAAATTCGCGGTACAGCACGGCCAGGTGTTGTTCATCGCGGTCGGCACACCGTCCCGCGAGGATGGCTCGGCGGATCTGCGTTACGTCTTGTCCGTGGGCGACGCCGTCGCGCGGCACCGCGAACAACCGCTGATTCTGGTGGAGAAATCCACTGTACCGGTCGGCACAGGCGATACCCTGCGTGCACACATCGAACAATGCCTGGCCAAGGACGGGCGTTCGCTGCAGTTCGATATCGTCTCCAACCCGGAGTTCCTGAAAGAAGGCTCGGCCGTGTCCGATTGCCGGCGTCCGGACCGCATCATCATCGGCTGCGAGCGCGATGAAGTGCGCGATGTGATGCGCGACCTGTATGCCCCTTTCAACCGCAACCATGACCGGGTCATGTTCATGGACCTGCGCAGCGCCGAGCTGACCAAGTACGCCGCCAACTGCATGCTGGCGACCAAGATCAGCTTCATCAACCAGATCGCCGAGCTGGCCGAACACCTGGGCGCCGACATCGAATCGGTTCGTCTGGGTATCGGCGCCGACTCCCGTATTGGCTACCACTTCATCTACCCTGGTTGCGGCTACGGCGGTTCATGCTTCCCCAAAGACATGCGCGCCCTGATTCACAGTGCCGAAGAGGCCCACTGCTCCAACGATCTGTTGCAAGCGGTGGAAGCCATCAACGAGCGGCAGAAACACAAGCTGTTCGAACGCATCAACGCGTTCTACAAGGGCGATCTGAAGGGCAAGACTTTTGCTCTCTGGGGCCTGGCATTCAAACCCAACACCGACGACATGCGTGATGCGCCGAGCCGGGTCCTGCTGGAATCGCTGTGGGCCGCGGGCGCCAACGTGCGCGCGTTCGACCCCGAAGCGATGCAGGAAACCCAGAAACTGTATCCCGATGAAGCGAAGCTTATGCTGATGGGCACGCCGGAATCGGTGCTGACCGGTGCCGATGCGCTGATCATCTGCACCGAGTGGCAGCAATTCAAGGCACCGGATTTCGACCTGATCCGCCAGCGCCTCATTGCCCCGGTGATCTTCGACGGACGCAACCTGTACGACGCCGAACGCCTCTCCCGTGCCGGCTTCCTGTACTTCCCGATGGGCCGTGGCGAATCGCGCAAGTTGCCAATCCCGCATCAACAATGGCCGTCCGCCCCACTCGACGCCTCAGCGTAATGTCGCTGTCCATCCGCCAACAGTCCTGCGTCGTGGGACTGTTGGCCCTGCTGTTATTCATCGCCGGGGCATACCAGCAAGCGCCAATCGGTTTCGATTCGCGCTTCGTGCTGTTTGCCCAGGAGATGCTGCGACACGGGCCGTCGTTTTTCCCTACCACCTACGGTCAGCCCTACGCTGACTACCTGGGGCTTTCGACGCTGTTCATCTGGCTGACGGCCCTGCCGTTCGGCCAGGTCACCAGCTTCAGTGCCTGGTTGCCAAGCGCCATCGCCGGGGCGGTCGTCGTCACGCTGATGTACCGTCTGGTCGCACCTGTTTCCCGCCGATGGGCGTTGCTGAGCATCGCCCTGATGCTGCTGACCAACACCTTCATCACCGAAGCGCGCGCGGTTTCCCAGGACTTGATGCTCGCGGCGGTGGCATTTGCCGTGTTTTACCTGGGCTACGCCGCCGATCACTTCTCGGCACCCCGTCGATGGTTACTGATCTTCGCCTTGTTGCTGTTGGGTTTCGGCCTGCGCGGGCCGATCGGGCTGGTGATTCCCACCGGCATGCTGTGCAGCTACTTCCTGCTCAATCGTCAATGGCAGCGGTTTTTCGGCTTCGGCCTGACGGCCGCCGTGTTGCTGGGCCTGTGTGTCGGCGCGCTACTGTGGATGGCCAAAGCCAGTGGCGGGCCGGTCTTCATGCAGGACGTGATTCGCATGCAGTTCATGGGACGCATGGACGGTAGCGAAGGTGTCAGCGGCTCGCTCTACTACTTCACCAGTTCGATGGGCAACTATGCGCTGGCCTATCCTCTGGCGCTGCTGGCATTGCTGGGACTGGCCCTGAACAAACCGCGCGACACCGGGCCGGCAGTGCGATTGCTCCAGTATTGCGCTGCAGCCGGGTTGATCGTGATGCTCGGGCTTTCGATTCCCCAGGCGAAAAAAGCCCGCTACCTGCTGCCGATACTGCCCTTTGTGGCGATCATTGCAGCGTATCCCTTTGCCGTGGCCCAGGGTCGGGTGTTCGGTTGGCTACGCGGCTTGATGCAAGGCTTGTGGCTGCTGATGCCGGCGTTGTTTATCGGCGGACTGCTGGTGGCCCAGCGACGGTTTGATCAACACGTGCCCAACCTTGCTACGGTGTTGGTGATCCTGGGGGCGTTACAAGTGCTTGCAGTGGCGATCCTTGCCAAACCGCACTGGCGCCCGCAAACCCTGGCCGTTTGTTCAGTCCTGGCGGTGTGGTCGGTGTACATCCTGGTGTTTGAACCGCTCGAACGGCAGATGTACGACACCCAGACCTTCAGTCGTGCGGCCTTTGCACAGGTGCAAAAAGACCCGGCGCCACTGGTGCTGCATGCCCTGGGCAAGGACGCCAAGGCGATCAAGTTCATGGTCAATATCGAGCAGGACGTGCTACCGGTGTTCACCGAGTCGGCTCAGGAGCTGGACAGCCTTCAGGGGCCCTTGTGGTTGATGATGGACGCCAAGGACTACAACGCCCTGCACGGCACCCCCTTGGGAGATTTGCCACCCGTACTGACCGGGCGTTTCGACAAGAACGACTTTGTTCTGCTGCATCGCCCCTGATAGAGGGACCGAAGTCACGGGGCGCGATCGGATGGCCTTTCACCGCAAGCTGTTGAAGATCGAGCTTGTTCTTCAACAGCTTGCGGTGGCGTGTTAAACAGGAGGCTTACCGCAGCTGTTTTCGAATAAGGACATTCACCCCGTGGCCGCTTACTCGCTCGTTATCCGCCGGTTGCTGATCTGCTCGCTGACCATCGTCATCAGCCGCGCGATCACCAGCCCCATGCTCACGCTGTTCCTGAGCAACAAACTCGGCCTCAACCAACAGGACGTTGGCTTGCTGCTGGGCATCGCGGTGTTCATCGCAACCTTGCTCACGCTCTACGGCGGTTACATCATCGATCGCCTGGAAAAACGCCGTCTGCTGATCCTGACGATGCTATCCAGTGCCATCGGCCTGGTGCTGCTGACCCTGGCCGAAAACCTTTACCTGACCACCGTCATCCTGGTGGTCACCGAAACCGCTTCGGCGCTGTTCCTCATCGGTTCAAAGGCAATCCTCAGCGAAAACCTGCCGGTGGGCCAACGGACCAAGGCGTTTTCCCTGAGCTACACCCTGACCAACATTGGCTACGCCATCGGCCCGATGCTCGGCGTGGTGATTGCCGGGATTTATCCGATCGCGCCGTTCCTGATCGCCGGCGCCATCGCCTTTTTCAGCATTTTTCTACTGACCGGCGTTGCCAGGGACCCGGCGCTGCCCCCTGCAATCGGACCGGCGCAGAGCTTCCTCAACACCCTGATCACCCTGAAAACCGACCGCACCCTGATCATGTTCACCTGCGGTTGCCTGCTCAGTACGGTGGTGCACGGGCGCTTTACCTTTTATCTGTCTCAGTACCTGCTGGTCACCAGCGACGACCAGAACACCCTTAAAGTCATGGCGGCCCTGCTCGCCTGCAACGCCATCAGCGTGATCCTGTTGCAGTATCAGATCGGCCGTTTCCTCAAGCGCGAGCACTTGCGCCACTGGATCGTCGGCGGAACGGCCCTGTTCATCCTTGGGCTGATCGGCTTCAGCCTGGCCGACAGCCTGGTGGGCTGGTGCGTGGCGATGTTTATCTTCACCCTCGGCGAAATCATCATTTACCCGGCCGAATTTCTCTTCGTCGACACCCTGGCCCCGGCTGAACTGCGTGGCAGCTATTACGGCGCACAAAACCTGGCCGCCCTGGGCGGTGCACTCAGCCCGGTGATTTGCGGCTTCCTGCTGATGCACACCCCGGCGCCCACCATGTTTTATGCCCTGAGTGTCCTCGCAGCCTTGGGCGGGGTGCTGTGCTTCATGAGCGGCCGTCGCGTGGTAATACATCAGAAATAATGAACTGAAGCTTCATTAATATGAATTTGTCAGCATCAGGAATCACCGGCACACTGTGCTCGTTCCTCCCCCAACAGTTGGAACAACTTCAAGGGCTTTCCGGGCTTCCCCCGGTAAGCCCTTTTTTTTCCTCGATTTTGCTCAAGGGAACGCACTCCGCCATGCTCGCTCGCTGGTTACCTGCCGCCATCAACACCCGCCCCTCTGAATGGAGCCGCGCCGCCATCGGCATGGCCTTCGGCACCCTGCTCAGTGTCTGGCTGTGTGGGCAGGTATTCGGTATCGAGGTGGCACAACATCTGATCGGACCGTTAGGGGCGTCGGCGGTGTTGCTCTTCGCCGTATCCTCAGGGGCGCTGGCGCAACCGTGGTCGATTCTCGGCGGCTACTTCAGCGCGGCGGTGGTGGCGCTGTTGGTGGCGCACGTACTCGGTCGCACCTTGACCAGCGCATGCCTGGCGGCCGGCATGGCCCTGGTCCTGATGTGCTGGCTGCGCTGCCTGCATCCACCGGCCGGCGCCCTCGCCTTGACGCTGGTGCTGGCAGACCCGGCGACCATTGCCCTGGACTGGAAAGCCCTCGGCCCGGTGATGCTCGGCGCCTCGATCATGTTGTTCTGCGCCCTGGCCTACAACAACCTGACGCGCATGCGTTACCCCAAGCGTGCCAACGAACCGGTGGCCGTTGTGCCTGCCGATCATCCGCCAACTGATCGCCAGGCGATCACCGCCGAGGACCTGAAAAAGGCCCTCGCCGATATGGAGGCTTTCTTCGACGTCACGCCCGAAGACCTTGAACAATTGATTCATACCAGTGAGTTACACGCCAAACGTCGCAGTATTGGTGAAGTACTGAGCCGCAGCGCCTGAACCCGTCGGTGTCAGCCGCAGGCGCCGATAGTCGCCATGCAAAAATGCAGTAAGCACCTGCACATTTCCCGGTTGTACATCACAAATTTGCACTGTTACGATCCTGCATCGCTCGCGCGCGAGCTTCTCAATAAAGAACAATAAAAGCAGGGAGTTAGTGATGACTGCTCAGGTTTCTTCTCCGGGGACACAGTCCATGGATGCCACGCAAAACGACGTGCTGGCCGAGGTTCGCAACCACATCGGTCACCTGACCCTCAACCGCCCCACTGGCCTCAACGCCCTCACGCTGGACATGGTCCGCACCCTGCAACGCCAACTCGATGCCTGGGCGCAGGATCCGCAGGTGCACGCGGTTGTCCTGCGCGGCGCCGGCGAGAAAGCCTTCTGTGCCGGCGGCGACATTCGATCGCTGCACGACAGTTTCAAAAACGGCGACACCCTGCACCAGGACTTCTTCGTCGAGGAATACACCCTCGATCTGGCGATCCACCATTACCGCAAACCGGTACTGGCCCTGATGGACGGTTTCGTCCTCGGCGGCGGCATGGGACTGGTGCAAGGCGCCGACTTGCGCGTGATCACCGAAAAAAGCCGTCTGGCCATGCCGGAGGTCGGGATCGGTTACTTCCCGGACGTTGGCGGCAGTTACTTCCTGCCACGCATTCCTGGAGAACTGGGGATTTACCTGGGCGTCAGCGGCGTGCAGATCCGCGCCGCCGACGCGCTCTATTGCGGCCTCGCCGACTGGTATCTGGACAGCAGCAAGCTGGCCACGCTGGACGAAAAACTCGATCAACTGCAATGGCGCGACACGCCACTGAAGGACCTTCAGGGCCTGCTGGCGAAACTCGCGGTGCAACAGCTGCCCGACGCGCCGCTGGCGGCGTTGCGTCCGGCCATCGATCACTTCTTCGCCTTGCCGGATGTGCCGAGTATTGTTGAGCAACTGCGCGCCGTGACGGTCGCCGACAGCCATGAATGGGCCACGACCACCGCCGACCTGCTGGAAACCCGCTCTCCACTGGCCATGGGCGTGACCCTGGAGATGCTGCGGCGCGGTCGGCGCCTGAGCCTGGAACAATGCTTCGCCCTGGAGCTGCACCTGGACCGCCAGTGGTTCGAGCGCGGTGACCTGATCGAAGGCGTGCGCGCCTTGCTGATCGACAAAGACAAACAACCACGCTGGAACCCGCCTACCTTGCAGTCGCTGGACGCCGGGCATGTCGCGAGTTTCTTCCAGGGTTTCGATGAGAGCGGGAGCTGAGTCATGCACGATATCGAATTGAGTGAAGAGCAAGTGATGATCCGCGACATGGCCCGGGACTTCGCCCGTGGCGAAATCGCCCCCTACGCCCAGGCCTGGGAGAAGGCCGGCTGGATCGACGATGGCCTGGTGGCGAAGATGGGCGAACTGGGTTTGCTGGGCATGGTGGTGCCCGAGGAATGGGGCGGCACCTACGTCGACTACGTGGCCTATGCCCTGGCCGTGGAGGAAATCTCGGCCGGCGACGGCGCGACCGGTGCCTTCATGAGCATTCACAACTCGGTAGGTTGCGGGCCGGTGCTCAACTACGGCACTGATGAACAAAAGCAGACCTGGCTCGCGGATCTGGCCAGCGGCCAGGCCATCGGCTGTTTCTGCCTGACCGAACCCCAGGCCGGTTCCGAAGCGCACAATTTGCGCACCCGCGCCGAATTGCGCGACGGCCAATGGGTGATCAATGGCGCCAAGCAGTTTGTCAGCAACGGCAAACGGGCAAAACTGGCGATCGTGTTTGCCGTGACCGATCCAGACCTGGGCAAACGCGGTATTTCGGCGTTTCTGGTGCCCACCGATACCGAGGGCTTCATCGTCGACCGCACGGAACACAAGATGGGCATCCGCGCCTCCGACACCTGCGCGGTCACCCTCAACGACTGCCGCATTCCAGAGGCCAACCTGCTGGGCGAACGCGGCAAGGGCCTGGCCATCGCCCTGTCCAACCTTGAAGGCGGACGCATCGGCATCGCCGCCCAAGCGCTGGGCATTGCCCGAGCGGCCTTTGAAGCGGCGCTGACCTACGCCCGCGAACGCGTACAGTTCGACAAGCCGATCATCGAGCACCAGAGCATCGCCAACCTGCTGGCCGACATGCACATGCAATTGAACGCCGCACGGTTGTTGATCCTGCACGCGGCGCGCCTGCGTACAGCCGGCAAACCCTGCCTGTCGGAGGCCTCGCAAGCCAAACTGTTCGCCTCGGAAATGGCCGAAAAGGTTTGCTCCTCAGCGATTCAGATTCACGGCGGCTATGGCTACCTGGAAGACTATCCGGTGGAGAAGTACTACCGGGACGCGCGAATTACACAGATCTATGAAGGATCGAGCGAGATTCAGCGGATGGTGATTGCACGGGAACTGAAGAACTACCTGGTGTGAGGCCCTGTAGGAGCGAGGTAGCTGAGCTGAGGGCGCCTCAAAAGCATCGCGGGCAAGCCCGCTCCCACAGGTTTTTCGGTGTGAAAAAAATCCGCAGCACACCCAAAACCTACTGTGGGAGCGGGCTTGCCCGCGATGGCGTCAGCAAAAACGCCGTATTACTTGCCGACGAACTGCGCCTCACGCTTGGCAATGAACGCGGCCATGCCTTCTTTCTGGTCCTGCGTCGCAAACGCTGCGTGGAACACCCGACGCTCGAAACGCACGCCTTCCGACAGCGTCACCTCAAAGGCACGGTTGACGCTCTCCTTGACCATCATGGCGATCGGCAGCGACTTCTTGGCGATCAGCGTCGCGACTTTCAGGGCTTCCTCCAGCAATACATCGCTTGGCACGATTCGCGCCACGATCCCGCAACGCTCCGCTTCCACGGCATCGATCAAACGCCCGCTCAGGCACATCTCCATGGCCTTGGCCTTGCCCACGGCGCGGGTCAGGCGCTGGGTACCGCCCATCCCCGGCAGTACGCCGAGGTTGATTTCCGGCTGACCGAACTTCGCGTTGTCGCCGGCCAGGATGAAATCGCACATCAGCGCCAGTTCACAGCCGCCGCCCAGGGCAAAACCGTTGACCGCCGCGATGATCGGCTTGCGACGGTTGGCCACGCGATCGCTGTCGCTGAACAGGTCATCGAGGTAGATCTGCGGGTAGGTCAGCTCGGACATTTCCTTGATGTCGGCACCGGCGGCAAAGGCTTTTTTCGAGCCGGTCAGCACGATGCAACCGATGTTCGAATCGGCTTCCAGACCATCGAGGGCGTGGTTCAGCTCGCCGATGATTTGCGAATTCAGGGCGTTCAACGCTTGCGGGCGGTTCAAGGTGATGAGGCCTACACGGCCATGGGTTTCCAGCAGAATCGTTTCGTAGCTCACAGATGGACTCCTTCTCAAAGATTGCGCGAAATAACCATGCGCTGAATGTCGCTGGTGCCTTCGTAGATCTGGCACACCCGCACGTCGCGGTAGATCCGCTCCAGCGGAAAGTCGTTCAGGTAACCGTAACCGCCAAGGGTCTGCAACGCCGAGGAGCAGACCTTCTCGGCCATTTCCGAGGCGAACAGCTTGGCCATCGACGCTTCGACCAATGCCGGTTTGCCGCTGTCACGCAGGGCGGCAGCGTAATACACCATTTGCCGGGCAACCGCAATTTGGGTCGCCATGTCGGCCAACCGAAAAGCCACCGCTTGATGCTCGATGATCGGCTTGCCGAAGCTCTCGCGTTCGCGGGCGTAGTCACGGGCTGCTTCGAAGGCCGCGCGGGCCATGCCCACCGATTGCGAGGCGATGCCGACACGGCCGCCTTCGAGGTTGGCCAGGGCGATCTTGTAGCCTTCGCCCTCCTCGCCCAAGCGGTTGGCCACCGGGACCTTCACGTCTTCGAAGAGGATCTGGCAGGTGTCGGAGGCGTGCTGGCCGAGTTTGTCTTCGACCCGCGCGACGGTGTAGCCCGGCGAATCGGTCGGCACGATCAGCGCGGTGATCCCGCGTTTGCCGGCACTCGGATCAGTCACCGCAAACACAATCACCACCCCGGCGTTTTGCCCGGAGGTGATGAATTGTTTGCAGCCATTGAGCACATAGTGATCGCCTTCCAGGCGCGCACGGGTTTTCAAACCGCTGGCATCGGAGCCTGCCTGGGGCTCGGTCAGCGCGAAGGCGCCCAACATCGCACCACTGGCGAGGGGCTTGAGGAAGCGTTCTTTTTGCTCGTCGTTGCCGTAGTTGAGGATCGGCACGCAACCCACCGAGTTATGCACGCTCATGATGGTCGAACAGGCCCCGTCGCCGGCGGCAATTTCTTCCAGCGCCATGGCGTAGGCCAGGTAGCCGGTGTCGCATCCGCCCCACTGTTCCGGCACCAGCATGCCGAAGAAGCCCAATTCGGCCATCTCGCCGATGGCTTCCTTGGGAAAACGGTGCTCGCGGTCCCATTCGGCGGCGAACGGCTTCAGCCGTTCCTGGGCGAATTGCCGGGCCATGTCGCGGATTTGTTGTTGGTCGTCATTGGGGATCATGACCAGTCCTTATTTAGGTTGAATCACAAAACCTGTAGGAGCGAGCCTGCTCGCGTTGGATGCAAGGGCGCCACATTTATCCAGGCAGCCCGCGTAATCGTTGAAGTCCATCGCGAGCAGGCTCGCTCCTACAGGGGGGCGGTGTCAGTACAGGCATTCCACGGCCATGGCCGTGGCTTCACCGCCGCCGATGCAGATGGCCGCCACGCCACGTTTCAAGCCTTTCTGGCGCAGCGCCGACAGCAGGGTCACGAGAATCCGCGCACCGGAGGCGCCGATCGGGTGGCCCAGGGCGCAGGCGCCGCCGTGCACATTGACCTTCTCATGGGGGATTTCCAGTTGGGTCATGGTCACCAGGCTGACCACGGCGAAGGCTTCGTTGACTTCGACCAGATCGACCTGGTCCAGCGACCAACCGGTTTTGTGCATCAGTTTTTTGATCGCGCCGACCGGTGCCACCGGGAACAGGCCCGGCGTATCGGCAAACGCCGCATGACCGTGAATCACCGCCAGCGGCGTGAGGCCGCGCTTGTCGGCCTCGGAACGGCGCATCAGCACCAGCGCCGCCGCGCCGTCGGAGATCGAGCTGGAGTTCGCCGCCGTCACCGTACCGCCCTCGCGGAACGCCGGTTTCAACGAGGCGATTTTGTCCAGCTTGGCTTTTGGCGGCTGTTCGTCGTTGCTGATCGTCACCTGCGTTTTGCCGACGGTCACGGTCAGCGGCACGATCTCGTCCTTGAAGCAGCCATCGTTGATCGCCTGCTGGGCGCGGGTGGTCGAGGCGATGGCAAAGGCATCCTGAGCCTCGCGGCTGAAACCGTTGGTTTCGGCGCAGTCTTCGGCAAAGGTGCCCATCAGGCGGCCCTTGTCGTAAGCGTCTTCCAGGCCGTCGAGGAACATGTGATCGAGCACGCGGCCGTGGCCCATGCGGTAACCGCTGCGAGCGCGGTCCAGCAGGTACGGCGCGTTGGACATGCTTTCCATGCCGCCGGCGACGACCACCTCGGCGCTGCCGGCGACCAGCATGTCGTGGGCCAGAATCGCCGCTTCCATCCCCGAACCGCACATCTTGTTCAGGGTGGTGCAGCGGGTCGATTTATCCAGCCCGGCGCCCAGCGCAGCCTGGCGCGCCGGGGCCTGGCCGAGGCCGGCGGACAGGACGCAGCCGAACAACACTTCTTCGACCGCTTGCGGGGCGATACCGGCGCGCTCCACGGCGGCCTTGATGGCGGCCGCACCGAGTTGCGGCGCGGTCAGGCTTTTCAGTTCGCCCTGAAAACCACCCATCGGGGTGCGAACGGCGCTGACGATGACGATTGGATCGTTGGAAAGGCTCATGACAATTCCTCTTATTTGGCGGCCATGCGCAAGGCACCGTCGAGACGGATCACCTCACCATTGAGCATGCTGTTTTCAATGATATGCCTGACCAGCTCAGCGTACTCGGCCGGTTTGCCCAGACGCGGCGGGAACGGTACGCCGGCGGCCAGGGAATCGCGCACTTCCTGGGTCATGCCCGCCATCATCGGGGTTTCGAAAATGCCCGGGGCGATGGTCATCACACGGATGCCGAAACGCGCCAGCTCACGGGCGGCGGGCAAGGTCAGGCTGACGATGGCACCTTTGGACGCGGCATAGGCCGCCTGGCCGATCTGGCCATCGTAAGCGGCAGCGGATGCGGTATTGATGATCACGCCGCGCTCGCCATCGGCGTCCGCCTCGGTTTCGGCAATCGCCGCCGAGGCCAGGCGCAGCATGTTGAAGCTGCCGATCAGGTTGACGTTGATCACCTGGCTGAAGCTGGACAGCGCGTGCGGACCGTTCTTGCCGAGGATCTTCTCGCCACGCACGATGCCGGCGCAGTTGACCAGGCCATTGAGGCCGCCAAAGGCCTTGACCGTCGCCTGCACCGCCGCGTCAGCCGCGGCTTCGTTGCTGATGTCCGCCACCACGCTTTGCGCGCCGAGGCGTTGGGCCTGGGCGGCGACGGCTTCGGCGTTCATGTCCACCAGCATCACCTTGGCGCCGGCCGCAACCAGCATTTCAGCAGTGGCCGCACCCAGGCCGGAGGCGCCGCCGGTGACGAGAAAAACCTTGTTTTCGATCTGCATCATTGTTTCCTTGGATTCAAGCTGAAACGTTCTTCGCGGCAGCCTCTTGAGCCTTCGCGATTTCCTGGTTGCGCAAGATAAAGCGCTGCAATTTGCCGCTTGGGGTTTTCGGCAACTCGCTGACAAACTCGATTTCACGGGGGTATGAGTGCGCGGCCAGGCGCTTGCGCACATGTTGGCGCAGCTCTTCGGCCAGCTCCGGCGTGGCGCGGTATTGCTCTGCGATCACGACGAAGGCCTTGACCAGCTCGGTGCGTTCCGGATCGGGTTTACCGACGACCGCCGCTTCGATCACCGCCGGGTGTTCGATCAACGCACTTTCCACGTCGAACGGGCCGACACGGTAGCCGGAGGTGGTGATCACATCGTCACTGCGCCCCACAAAGCTGATACTGCCGTCTGGGTTCCACTCGACGGTGTCGCCGCTCAAGTAATAGTCGCCGACGAAAGCCTTGGTCGGCGCGCCTTCGTAACCGGCGAACCAGCACATCGGCGATTGGCTGCGGTCGATGGCCAGGATGCCCGGCTGGCCGACGCCCAGTTCCTTGTACTGTTCATCCAGCACCACAATACGATGGCCCGGCGAGGCGTAACCGGCGGCCCCCATATGAATCGGGTGCTCCAGGCCATGGTGATTGCACAACACCATGCCCAGTTCGGTCTGGCCGTAATGGTCGTGAATGACCACGCCAAGGTTATCGGCGAACCAACGGATCACTTCCGGGTTCAGCGGCTCGCCGGCGCTGCTGACGATACGCAGCTTGCCCTTGATCGACTTGGCGAACTCGTCGCCCCCGGCGATCAGCAAGCGATAAGCCGTCGGCGATCCGGTGAGGTTGGTGATCCCGTACTTGTTGATCACCCGGCAGGTGCTTTCCAGGGTGAACGGGCCATCGTAGAAGGTGATCGGATGACCCATCGACATCGGCCCGGTGACACCAAAGTAGATGCCGTAGGCCCAACCCGGGTCGGCGACGTTCCAGAACGCGTCTTCGGGGCGCAAATCCACGGCATCCCGGGTGTAACTCTGGAATGCGACGATGGCCTTGAGTGGCACCGACAGCGCTTTCGACGGGCCGGTGGTGCCCGAGGTGAACATCAGCAGAAAGGGGTCTTCACCGGTCAGCAGCACCGGTTCGCAGACATTGGAGAAGTTGGCCAGTTCGGCCCAGAAGCTGTAATCGCCATGGACAATGCCCTGCCCCTTGGGGCCGCCGACGGTGACGATGGTCGGGCAGTCGGCGACTTCCGCGAGTTTCGAGCGGTTGACCGCATCGGTGACCACCACTTTGGCGCCGGAGCTGCCCAATCGATGTTCGATGGCTTTCGGCCCGAAGGCCGTGAACAGCGGCTGATAGACCGCGCCAATGCGCCAGGTGGCGAACACGGTAATCAGCAGTTCGATGTTACGTGGCAACAGGCCGGCGACCTTGTCGCCCTTCTGCACGCCCTGGGCCAACAGGAAGTTGGCGAAACGCGCGGCCTTGTCCTGCAAGTCGCTGAAGGTGTAGGTCGCACTGGTGCCGTCGCGGCCTTCCCAGAACAGCGCGATCCGACCCGGCAAGGCATGCCGGTCGCAGCACTCGATGCAGGCGTTGAGGGCAGTCAGATCGCCAGCGAGTACGGCGTCGACGGTGTGCTGATAATTGAACTGTGAAGTAGCAGACAAGTAATCGCGCATTGCCAGAATCCCTCTGTATTTTTATTAGGTTGGGGGAACCGTAACTAACGGGGAAATACTCGCTCTGCGGGGGGATCGGGACAATGGTCAAAGTTATCAAGTTGCGTGACTGGTTTGGCCAAGATCCGGTAGGTGGCGCCTCTGTCAGGAAGCTTCGTTGAGAATCAAACTGCGGTAATGCCCCGGATTGGACCCCGACCACTTGCGAAACGCCTTGTAGAACGAACTCGCATCGGCAAACCCCAGGCGCGTGGCGATTTCCGCGAAGCTGATGGCCGGTTCCGCCAGCCAGACGATGGCCAGTTCCTTGCGCACGCTGTCCTTGAGCCCTTGATAGGTTTGCCCTTCCTCGGCCAACCGCCGACGCAGGGTCGAGGCCGACATGCACAGGCGTTGCGCCAGGGCTTCGGTTTCCGGCCAGCGTTCGGCGGGCAGTTGCCGCAGATCGTGCTTGATGCGGCTGGCCAGGCTCTGCGGGTCGCGGTACTTGACCAGAATGTTCGCCGGCGCATGGGCCAGGAAACGCTTGAGCTCTTCCGCGCTGCGCTTGATCGGCGCATCCAGGCAATCGGCCGAGAAAATCATCCGCGTGCGAGGACGGTCGAATCGCAGGTTTTCGGAGAACATCACTTGATAGTCATCGCAGAAGTCCGGTTGCGAGCAGCGCAACTCGATGGCCAGGATCGGAATCCGCCGCCCCGCCAGCCAGCAGGCCACGCCATGCACGATCATCCAGTAGGTGAAATAGGAGAAGGCCCGGCGCGGCTCTTGTTCATCTTCCAGCAGCACGATTTCCGCCAGGCTCTGTTGGCGGACCAACTCCGCGGGCAGGTGTTCGAGCATCAGTGACAGGAAGCCCAGGCCACTGGTGAGGCCCGCCGCCAGACTCGGCTGGACCATGGCGCAACGACAAAGAAACTCCAGGCTGCCGGATTTGAGCTTGCGCGGGTCCATGCCGAAAAACTCGTCATCGCCGCGCCGCGCCAACAGACGCCACAACCGGGCGTAAGCGGTGGCCGGTACCCGCGCATCACTGGTGTGCAGCAGGAGCGGGTCGATACCGACCTTGATCAACACCTCTTCGGTGGCAACGCCCGGGGCGCAACTTTGCAACAGCGCTTCTCGCACCAGTTGAATGGAGATGGTGTCTTTTTCCGCCATGGAGCGAGGCAAACCCTGTTCTTGTTTGAGTGGTGGGCATATTAGCGCAGCCGCCAACGCCGCGCCCCTGTAGGAGCGAGCTTGCTCGCGATGGAAGGCAGGGCACCGCGTTCATCCAGGCAGCCCACGTCATCGTTGACCTCCATCGCGAGCGGGCTGAACTGGTCAAGTAACCCCGGACACCGATTACGGTGTTTATGCCGCTTTTTGCTCCATGGCTATTGGCGACAGGTAGTTGTTGTAGCTGTGGAGCCTGATTCGGTTGTATCGCATAAAGAAGCTGGTCATATCCTGCCTGGCTTCTTCAACTGTCGTGTAGCCCTTGGTGGGCACCCACTCTGATTTGAGCGTCCCGAAGAAACGCTCTGTTGGCGCATTGTCCCAGCACTGCCCCCTGCGGCTCATGCTTTGCGTTATCCCATGATCCAGCAGATCGGACTGAAAACGCTGGCTGGTGTATTGGCAGCCTTGATCCGAATGAAACATCAAGCCCGCATGTTTGCCTCGAACCTCCACTGCCATTTTCAGCGCCCTGCTAACCAGGTTGGCGTCATTGATCAGAGAAAACGCCCAGCCAACGATTCGGCGGGCGAACAGATCAATGACCACCGCCAAGTGATACCAGCGTTTCCCGACCATCAGGCTGGTAACGTCGCCACACCAGACCTGATTGATTGCTGTTGGCTCGAAGTTACGTTCGAGCAGGTTCTTGGCCACAAATGCTTCGACGCCCCTGGAGCGGTATTGATGGCGGCGGCGCTGTCTGCTAACCAGATTCGCCTCCGCCATCAGTCTTCCTGCTAGATACCTTCCAACCTTGAGCCGCTGAGCCTTCAAGCACTGGGAGATAATTCTCGCACCGGCACTTTCCCTACTTTCAGCATGCAGCTGTACGACCTTTGCCCTGAGCGCATCACGCTCGGTATTTGGTACTGAGCGGCGATGGCGCCAGTCATAGAACGCGCTGCGAGAAACGCCCAGAGCACTGCAAAGCTGGCTGGTCGGATACGAGCTTGACTCTCTCAGCTCCTCAATCAGGAAAAACGATCGGGATCCGACATCAAGAGAGCGGTAGCCTTTTTTAAGATTTCGGCCTCAGTCTCCAGGCGTTTGATCTTGGCGCGTAATTGTTGGAGTTCTCGCTGCTCGTCGCTGATCGCTTTAGTACCTGCTACGGGTTGCCCTTTCTGACGTTCTTTACGCACCTGATCAACCCAGCGGCGCAGAGCCGTAGGGCCGACATCCATCGATGCGCAGACGTCGGAAACTGAACAGTTGTCGTCAAGAACCATGCTTGCAGCACGTTGCTTGAACTCGCGGGTATAGGTCTTTCGCTCTTGCATGGAACCTCCTGATTGGGCGAATCATATCGCCCTTAAGAGGTGTCCGGGATCATTAGGCCAGTTCAGGCTCGCTCCTACAGGGGGAGCGGAGTGATTTTGCGGGTTGTTCAGCATATGTTCAGGTAATTGGCAATCAATGCCATTTGGTAATGAGTTTCATTATGTTACAAATTAGCACCCTATCTAATTCTCACACGGTGCTGAATGCTCGTTCCTTTTCTGATCATGCTGCGCGAAGGCATCGAAGCCGCGCTGATCGTTGGCATCATCGCCAGCTACCTCAAACAGACCGGTCGTGGCCAGTGGATGCCTGCCGTGTGGATCGGCGTGTTCCTCGCCGCCGCCCTCGCCCTGCTGGTGGGCGGTGGCCTGGAACTGGTGAGCGCCGAGTTTCCGCAGAAACAGCAGGAACTGTTTGAAGGCGTGGTCGGCCTGGTGGCGGTCGGCATTCTCAGTTCGATGGTGTTCTGGATGCGCAAAGTGGCGCGTTCGATCAAGCACTCGTTGCACGCCTCCCTCGATCTCGCGCTGACCGGGTCCAGGCATCAGGTCACCGCGCTGATCGCCATGGTGTTTTTCGCCGTGGCGCGTGAAGGCCTGGAAACGGTGTTTTTCCTGCTCGCGGTGTTCCAGCAAAGCGAAGGTCCGACGGCCCCGATCGGAGCCCTGCTCGGGCTGGTCCTGGCGATCATCGTTGGTTGGCTGATCTACACCGGCAGCATGCGCCTGAACCTCGGCGCGTTTTTCCGCTGGACCGGTCTGTTCATCCTCGTGGTGGCTGCCGGCATTCTCGCCAACTCGGTGCAGGCGCTGCACGAGGCCGGGGTGTGGAATCACCTGCAAACCGTGCTTTTCGACATCAGCACGACACTGCCAATGGACGGTCCGCTGGGTTCGGTGCTGGCCGGCATGTTCGGTTACCAGGATGCCCCGACCGTCAGCACCCTGGGTGCCTATCTGATTTATCTGATCGTGGCGCTGGTGATGTTCTTTACGCCAGCCCCCGCGCCTGTTGCGCACACCCCCAGGCGCGAGCCTGCTCGCGAGGGGCGTGAACGATAACGCGTAAAACCGGATGTCCTGCGGCGCCCGCACGTATTTCGCGAGCAGGCTCGCTCCTACACGATTCGTTCGAATGAACAGCCAGACAGTCTTCCTCCATTTCCAGCCAGTAAGGGCAACCATGCCAAATCAAGCCCCCACCCAGGCTTCCCCTCCCCGCGCCTTGCGCTGGGCGGTGGCCGGCTCGGTGATCGTGATGATCGCTGCCGGCGGCCTGTTCTATTACGCCTCGAAAATGGCCGCCGACAAGCGCCAGGCCAACCACGACGAAGTGCGGGTGACCATCGACCCGCACAGCTGCGAGCCGAATGCCCTGACGGTTCCGGCCGGCCATGCCAGCTTCCGCATCGTCAATCGATCCGATCGCGCCGTCGAATGGGAAATCCTCGATGGCGTGCTGGTGATCGAAGAGCGCGAAAACATCGCGCCCGGCCTGAGCCAGGTGATCAACGCCAACCTGTTGCCCGGCGACTACGCCATCACCTGCGGTCTGCTGAGCAACCCGCGCGGCACCTTGCACGTCACGCCGACGGCGGCGTCGGAAGCGGCGGCCAAGGCGAGACCGTCGATGGTGGCGTTCGTCGGGCCGCTGTCGGAGTTCCGTGTGTACCTGAGCAGCCAGGGCACGGCGCTGATCAAAGCCGTCACCGCCCTTGAGCAAGCCATCTCCGCCGGTGATCTCAGCCAGGCCCAAGCCTTGTACGTGCCGGCCCGAGCCGCTTATCAACGCCTGGCCCCGGCCGCCCAGCGCCTGGCCGAGCTGGACAACGGGATCAACGCCCGTGCCGATTACTTCGAACAACGCGAGCAAGACCCCGGGTTTGTCGGTTTCCATCACCTCGAATACGCGCTGTTCCAGCAACACGACCTCGACGGCCTGGCACCGGTCGCCCAGCGCCTGTTGACGGACGTGACCACCCTCAAGCAACAGCTGCTGGCCCAGTCCCTGCCACCGGAGCAACTGGTGAGCCTTGTCGTGCGCAGCCTCAACGGCATCGCCGAGGTGCGCGCCCGCAGCGGTGAAGAAGAACGTTACAGCCACACCGACCTGAATGGCTTCGCCGCCAATCGCGACGCCGCACGCAAGGTCGTCGACCTGTTGCGTCCGTTGCTGGCCAAATCCGCCGCCGACCTGCTGCCGCAGATCGACAGTGCGCTCAGCGCGTTCGACACCGAACTCAACGGATTGAAGGTCAAGGACGGCTACGCCAGTTACGACAGTGTCGGCACAGCGCAACGCCAAAAGATCGCCGACAAGGCCAAGGCACTGGCCGCTGCACTCGATGGAATCGACCCCGCCCTTGGCCTTTCCGGCCTGTAAGCAGAAGACGACTGATCAATGAACGACTCAAAGCAATTCAACCTCCAGCGGCGCCGGGTATTGATGGGCATGGGCGCAGCCGGTGTCGCCCTGGCCGGCTCCGCGCTGAGCTGCCCGGCCATGGCCGCCAGTCCGGCTCAGGTCACCGAGGCGCCGAGCAGCGACCACACGCAAGACCACCACGAATTCCACGGCAAGCACCAGACTGGCATCGTCACTCCGCGCCCGGCGTCCGGCATGCTGGTGTCGTTCGATGTGCTGGCCAGCGATCGCGAAGACCTGGAGCGACTGTTTCGCACCCTCAATGATCGCATCGCGTTTTTGATGAAAGGCGGTCCGGTCACCCAGGTCGATCCGAAGTTGCCGCCGGTAGATTCAGGCATTCTCGGCCCGATTGTGACCCCGGATAACCTGACCATCACCGTGTCGGTCGGTGCCTCATTGTTCGATGAACGCTTTGGTCTGGCCCACGCCAAACCCAAGCGCCTGATCCGCATGGTCGGTTTTCCCAACGATGCCTTGGAGGCCGACTGCTGCCATGGCGACCTGAGCCTGCAGTTCTGCTCCAACACCACCGACACCAACATCCACGCCTTGCGCGACATCGTCAAAAACCTTCCGGACCTGCTGCTGGTGCGTTGGAAACAGGAAGGCAGCGTGCCGCCCCAGGCCCCCGCAAAACCCGGCGTGCCGGCGCAAAGCGCGCGCAACTTCCTGGGCTTTCGTGACGGCTCGGCCAACCCCGATTCCAACAATGCCAACACCATGGACAGCATCGTCTGGGTTCAACCCGGCAGCGACGAGCCGGCCTGGGCCGCCAACGGCAGCTATCAGGCGGTGCGGATCATCCGCAACTTCGTCGAGCGCTGGGACCGCACACCGTTGCAGGAGCAGGAAAGCATTCTCGGCCGGGTCAAGAGCAGCGGCGCGCCCATGGGCGGTACCCATGAGTCGCAGGTGCCGGACTACAGCAAGGACCCGCACGGCAAGTTGACCAGACTCGACTCGCATATCCGCCTGGCCAACCCGCGCACCGCCGCGACCCAGGCCAACCTGATCCTGCGTCGGCCGTTCAACTACTCCAATGGCGTGAACAAGAACGGCCAGTTGGACATGGGCTTGCTGTTCATCTGCTATCAGGCCGACCTGGAGAAAGGCTTTATCACCGTGCAAACCCGACTCAACGGCGAGCCGCTGGAGGAGTACCTGAAGCCGGTCGGTGGCGGCTACTTCTTCACCCTGCCCGGTGTCACCGGCGACCAGGATTTCATCGGTCGCTCACTGCTTGCCGCCACACATCCAACAACCGCGTAACCATCCCCCAACACGGAACCGTCCCATGAAACAGTCGCCACTCGCGTTACTCCTGACCCTAGGCTTGCTGACCACCCCGCTTGCGGCTTCCGCGGCGACTGCGCCACTGGCGTTGGTGCAGCCGATTTCGGACTACAAGATCTACGTCACCGAACAACTGGATGAACTGGCCAGCCACACCCGGCAGTTCACCGAGGCGGTGAAAAAAGGTGATCTGGCCACCGCGAAAAAACTCTATGCGCCGACCCGGGTTTACTACGAGTCGATCGAACCGATTGCCGAACTGTTCAGTGACCTCGACGCGTCCATCGACTCCCGCGTCGATGACCACGAAAAAGGCGTGAAAGCTGAAGACTTCACCGGGTTCCACCGCATCGAATTCGCGCTGTTTTCGGAAAACAGCACCCAGGGCCTGGGCGAACTGGCGGACGGTCTGAACAAAGACGTCGAAGACCTGCAAACCCGTGTCGCCGGCCTGACGTTCCCGCCAGAAAAAGTCGTCGGGGGTGCCGCTGCGCTGCTGGAAGAAGTGGCCGCCACCAAGATCTCCGGCGAAGAAGATCGCTACAGCCACACCGACCTCTATGACTTCCAGGGCAACATCGACGGCGCGAAGAAAATCGTCGACCTGTTCCGCCCGCAAATCGAAAAACAGGACGCGGCATTCATCGCCAAAGTCGACAAGAACTTTGCCACGGTGAACAGGATTCTGGCCAAGTACAAAACCACGGACGGCTGTTTCGAGACTTACGACAAGGTGAAGGAAAACGACCGCAAGGCGCTGGTCGGGCCGGTGAATACCCTGGCAGAGGATCTATCGACCTTGCGTGGAAAACTGGGTCTGAACTGAGTGTCGTAGCGACTGGAAGCGCCTCATCGCGAGCAAGCTCGCTCCCACGGAGTTTTGAGTCGAACCCCAATCACGTGATCGACATTCAACCCTGTGGGACCGGGCTTGCCCGCGATGGCGTCAGCCGCCGCGCTACCGTTTTTACAGGATACGGTAGAGTAAGCGCTCAATACGCACCCGGCTCACACGCTTGAGAAACTTCGCCACCCCTGCCGGGTAATCCGGCAAGGTTTGCAGGTCCTGGAAGCGCTCGATACGCCGGGTGTGCTGGAAAATCTGCGCCAGTTCCGTGCGCCGCGGTGCCTGCAACTCGCCTTTCGGATCATCGATCAGCAAGCCGTTTTCCAGATCGAGACGAAACGCCCGAGGGTTGAGGTTGTTGCCGGTCAGCAAGGTGTAGCGCTGATCGATCCACATGCCCTTGAGGTGATAGGTGTTATCGCCGTCCAGCCATAGGTGCAGGTTCAACTGGCCACTGTCGATGTTGCGTTGATGGCGCTTGGCGAACCGGCGCAGGCTGATTTCGTAAAGGTACGGCAGCGCCGAAATCACTTTGAACGGCTCGCTCGGCGGAATATAGAAGTCGTTGGCGGTCTTGTCGCCGACCACAATGTCGATCTTCACCCCACGCGCCAATGCCCGGTTGACCTCCCGAATCACCGCCAATGGCAGATTGAAATACGGTGTGCAGATGGTCAGGTGCTGCTGGGCGCTGGCGATCAGTTCACAAATCACCCGGTTCAACGGGTTGTTCTTGCCGACGCCGAGCAAGGGGCTGACCGACAGGCCGGTCCTGTCCGTGGTGCCCTGGGTCGTGTCGTACACCGCATGCTTGAGTCGGCTGCGCAGGTCGCCGATGTCATTGCGCAGGCTGCGGGTGGTCGGCAGGTTCGGCAGATCCAGGCGATGCACGGCCTTGGAAGCCACCAGGCCGTGTTGAACCAGATGCTGCATCGAATCCGCCAGGTCACGGTTCTGCAACAGGTGATAACGGTCGTAGCGGTACTTGTCGAATTTGTGCAGGTAGACGTTGTTCAGGCTCGCACCGCTGTAGATCACGCAGTCATCGATCACGAAACCCTTCAGATGCAGCACGCCGAACAGTTCGCGGGTCTGCACAGGCACGCCATACACCGGTACTTCACTGGCGTGGGTGCGGGTCATTTCCTGATACCAGGCCGAGTTGCCCGGTTGCTTGCCCGCGCCGATCAGGCCGCGCTGGGCGCGCAACCAGTCGACGACAACCACCACGTCCAGTTCCGGACGCGCCTGTTTGGCGGCGTGCAAGGCATCGAGAATTTCCTGACCGGCCTCATCCTGTTGCAGGTACAGCGCGACGATGTAAATACGCCGGGTTGCACTGGCGATTTTTTCCAGCAGGCAACGGCGGAATTCGGCAGCGCCAGAGAGGAAGGTGACGGCATCGGCGGTCAGCGGAAAACTGCGCAGTTTGGGCAGCAGAGAGCGTTTGAAAAGCGACGGCATAGGGCTCGCAGTGGGTCGAATCCAAAGAGGTTGAGAGCTTACACCATGGATCGGTTCGGGTCTTGTGGCTGTCTGGCCTGACGTCATCGAAGGCCAGCCAGCGATGACGATTTCTTCACTGGCGGAAATAATAATTGACCATGAAGAACGATCGTTCTACTGTTCGATCCATGAACGAAATCACAAGCAACGACACACGCGACATCATTCTGGACGTCACCGAAAAGCTGATCTACAAAAGTGGCATCGCCGCCACTGGCATGGATCTTCTGGTGAAGACCGCCGGCGTCTCCAGAAAGAGCGTCTACCGCTACTTCGCCAACAAGGAGGCGCTGACCGTCGCCGCCCTGCAACGCCGGGATCAGCGCTGGATGCACTGGTACAGGAGTGCGGTCGACCAGGCCGATACTCCAGCGGACCGGCTGCTCAATCTGTTTACCGTGCTCAAGTCCTGGTTCTGTTCCGAAGGCTTTCGCGGTTGTGCGTTCATCAATACCAGCGGTGAGACCGGTGATCCGCAAGACCCGGTTCGCCTGGTCGCCAAAGACCACAAACAGAAGTTGCTCGACTACGTGTGCGAGCTGTGTACCGAATATGGCGCCGAAGATCCGCAGACGCTGGCCATGCAGTTGCTGATCCTGATTGACGGGGCCATTACCGTCGCACTTGTCATGGGTGACTACAGTGCCGCTGATCATGCGCAATGTGTGGCGCGCAAGTTATTGGTGCTGTAACTGCGTGATCAAGACCGACAACGTTGTTGAACGTTCATTTGATACGGAGATATCCAATGTCTAACGCTGAAGTTCGTCCGCCATTGCCGCCCTTTACCCGTGAATCCGCCATCGAAAAAGTCCGCCTGGCCGAAGACGGCTGGAACTCCCGCGATCCGCAGCGTGTGTCGCTGGCCTACACCCTGGACACCCAATGGCGAAACCGCGCCGAGTTCGCCCACAACCGCGAAGAGGCCAAAGCCTTCCTGACCCGTAAATGGGCCAAGGAACTGGACTATCGCCTGATCAAGGAACTCTGGGCGTTCACTGACAACCGCATCGCCGTGCGTTATGCCTATGAATGGCACGACGATTCGGGCAACTGGTTCCGTTCCTACGGCAACGAAAACTGGGAGTTCAATGAAGACGGCCTGATGGCCCGGCGCTTCGCCTGCATCAACGACCTGCCGATCAAGGAAAGCGAGCGCAAGTTCCGCTGGCCGCTGGGCCGCCGCCCGGATGATCACCCGGGCTTGTCCGACCTGGGCTTGTAACACTGGCCCCTGGCAGGCGCTGGCAAGCCAGTACCTGCCGGGGTTGAGGTGCTCAGGCGACCGCTGCGGTCTGCCGGGACAATGCTTCGGCCTCCAACGCCCTTACCAGTGGTAATACCCGCTGGCCGAAATACTCCACTTCTTCCTGAAAGTGCAGAAACCCCGCCAGTACCAGATCCACGCCCACCGCTTTGAGCGCCACGATTCGCTCGGCGATCTGTTGTGGCGTGCCGATCAGATTGGTCTTGAAACCATCGTTGTATTGCACCAGATCCTCAAACGTCGATTTCGCCCAGTTGCCCTCGCCCTCCGGCGATGCCCGGCCGGCTTGCTTCGCCGCGTCGCCGAAGGCATTCACCGCCTCCGGGTCGGCCTGATCGATGATCTGTGCCAGCACTTCCCGCGCCTCCTCTTCGGTGTCGCGGGCGATCACGAATGCGTTCACCCCGATCTTGACTGAATGATTGTTCGCCGCGGCCTTGGCGCGAATGTCATCGACCTGGGCCTTGATGCCTTCCGGGGTGTTGCCGTTGGTGAAATACCAGTCCGACACCCGCGCGGCCATGTCCCGCGCGGCACGGGAACTGCCACCCTGGAAGATTTCCGGACGCCCCAGGGGTTTGGGTTTGAGGCTGTAGTTATCGAAGCGGTAGAAGTCGCCGCGAAAGGTGAAGTTGTCCTGGGTCCAGATGCCTTTGAGTGATCGGATGAACTCTTCGGAGCGGCGATAGCGCTCATCGTGTTCCAGCCAGTGTTCGCCGATGGCTTGGAACTCGCCCTTGAACCAACCGCTGACGACATTGATCGCCACCCGGCCGTTGGTGAGTTGATCGATGGTAGCCAGTTGCTTGGCCGCCAGCGCCGGTTGCCAAGGGCCCGGCAGGATCGCCGCGATGACTTTGAGCTTGGTCGTTGCCGCCAGCAGCGCATGGCTGAAGGCGACTGATTCATGCTGGTACTCGGCGCCGTAACCGGCGGTGAAACGAATCTGTGTCAGGGCATATTCGAACCCCGCCTCTTCTGCCAGTTGTGCCAGCTTGCGGTTGTAGTCGATACCCCAGTGGGTACGTTGCTCGATCTTGCTGACCACCAGCCCACCGCTGACGTTCGGCACCCAGTAGGCAAATTTCACGGCTTGCTGACTCATTGGCGTTTCCTCGGGACATTAGGGTATGTCCTGGGGCATGAGCAGCAAGCGTGCCAGACCTGAAGTGAGCACTGTGGCGAGGGAGCTTGCTCCCGCCGGGCTGCGCAGCGGCCCCGGATTTCGGTGAGCGCTGCGCACTCAAGCGGGAGCAGGCGCCCTCGCCACAAAAACCGCCTCACCCGGACAATTTGCTGATGCACTGTTGGCCCGGCAACAGTTGAAACCACCGCCCACTCAAGGGCGCCCAGTAAAACCGCACAGGACGGATCCGGCATGGACCCTGCAACCGCCCCTGGCAGACGCAATGCTTTTTCTGCCCAGCCAAGGAGTTGTCCCATGACCGAACACCAGGTAATCAACCCGCTGTCCACCGGCGCCGACTATCAAACCCTCGCCGCGAAGTACCGACCGATTTTCCAGCGTATTGCCGACGGCGCCCTCGAACGCGAACAGTCGCGCACCCTGCCCTATGAGCCGATTCAATGGCTAAAGGACGCCGGATTCGGCGCAGTGCGGGTGCCGATTGAATACGGCGGCGGTGGCGCTTCGGTGCCGCAGTTGTTTGAGTTGCTGATCGAACTGGCCGAAGCCGACTCCAACGTTCCCCAGGCACTGCGCGGCCACTTCGCCTTTGTCGAGGATCGTCTCAACGCCCCCTACGGCCCGTCGCGGGATATCTGGTTCAAACGCTTCGTCGAGGGAGACATCGTCGGTTGCGCCTGGACTGAAATCGGTGCCGTCGAGGTTGGCGATGTCGTGACCAAAGTCACGCCCCATGGCGATCAATGGCGGCTCAACGGTGAGAAGTTCTACAGCACCGGCAGCCTGTTCTCCGACTGGATTGACGTCTACGCCCAGCGCAGCGACACCGGTGGCGACGTCATTGCCGCCGTGCGCACGCGCCAGCCGGGCATCGTGCAGAGCGACGACTGGGACGGCTTCGGCCAACGCACCACCGGCAGCGGAACATCGCGCTTTGTCGATGCCGAGGTGGACGCCGAGAACATCATCGATTTCGCGACCCGCTTCAAATACCAGACTGCGTTTTATCAGCTCGTACTCCTGGCCACCCTGGCAGGCATCGGCCGTGCGGCATTGCGTGATGTTTCGCGTCATGTGCGCGAACGCCAGCGCATCTACAGCCATGGCAACGCACAGCGTGTCAGCGATGACCCGCAGGTCCAGCAAGTGGTCGGCAATATTGCCGCGTGGGTGTATGCCGCCGAAGCCAGCGCCTTGAGAGCCGCGCAACCCGCGCAAGAGGCCTACCTGGCGCGTTTCGCCGGTGACGACGAACGGGAAACGGCGGCGAATGTGGCCGCGGAAATCGAATCGGCGAAGACGCAAGTGGTGGTCACGGAGCTGATCCAACGGGCGACCACCGAGCTTTTCAATGCGTTGGGGGCTTCGGATATTCGCCAGGGCAAATCGCTCGACCGGCATTGGCGCAATGCGCGGACCGTGTCGTCGCATAATCCGCTGATCTACAAGGCACGGATTGTCGGGGACTGGACGATCAACGGAACCGAGCCACCGTTTGTGTGGCAGATCGGTAATGGGCCGCAGCTTAAATGATCTGTCGCCATCGTCGGAACGCCGCCCGGAGCGAGCTCGCTCCCACAGGGTAAGGCCAGGCGGGTCGCCGCCAAAGGTGGATGTGGGTAAGATGTGAGCCCTCCCCGCATTCCACCTTTGGCACCTCGCCGAATAAGCCGATTCCATGCCTTTCGAACTCAGCGTTGACCTCACCACCCTGGCCATTCTCGCCCTTGTCGCCTTTGTCGCCGGCTTCATCGACGCCATTGCCGGCGGTGGTGGCCTGTTGACCACCCCGGCCTTGCTGACCGCAGGCCTGCCACCGCACCTGGTCCTGGGCACCAACAAGCTCAGCTCGACCTTCGGCTCCGCCACCGCCAGCTTTACCTTCTACCGCCGCAAGCTGTTCCATCCCAGGCAGTGGACTCACGCCATCGTCGGCACGCTGGTCGGCGCCCTGAGCGGTGCCGTGGTCGCCCACTACCTGCCGGCCGAATGGCTGAACAAGATGCTTCCGGTGATCGTCTTTGCCTGCGGTGTCTATCTGTTGTTTGGCGGAACGCCGAAAGCCCCGCTGGACAGCGACGCGCCGATCAAGAAAACCTGGCAATCGACCCAAGGCTTCAGCCTCGGCTTCTATGATGGTGTGGCCGGTCCCGGCACCGGGGCGTTCTGGACCGTCAGCAGCCTGCTGCTCTACCCCATCGACCTGGTGAAAGCCAGCGGCGTGGCGCGCAGCATGAACTTCGTCAGCAACGCGGCGGCGCTGTCGATCTTCATTTTTTCCGGTCAGGTGGACTGGGTCATCGGCTTGAGCATGGGCTCGTCATTGATGGTCGGCGCCTTCTTCGGCGCTCGCACCGCCATCAGTGGCGGCGCGAAGTTCATTCGTCCGGTGTTCATCACCGTGGTGTTGGGCCTGACCGTGCGCCTAGCCTGGCAACACTGGTTCAGCGTGGCCTAACCGCCGCGCCACATAGACGTCGATCAGGTAACGGGCAATCGAGCGTGACGCCGGCAACGGCGGCAGCTCGTGCACGTTGAACCACTGGGCGTCTTCAATCTCGTCTTCCTGGCAGACGATCTCGCCGCCCGCGTATTCAGCATGGAAGCCGAGCATCATCGAGTGCGGGAACGGCCAGCACTGGCTGCCCATGTACTGGATGTTCCTGACCTCGATCCGCACCTCTTCGCGAACCTCGCGAATGAGGCAATCCTCGGCTGACTCACCCGGTTCGGCAAAGCCCGCCAGCGTGCTGTAGACCCCGCTAACAAACCGTGGTGAACGCGCCAGCAGGATTTCGTCGCCACGGGTCACCAGCACGATCATGCTCGGCGAGATCCGGGGATAGCTGCGCAGGTCGCACGGCTGGCAATACATCGCCCGCTCGCGCGGCACCTGGCTCATGGCTTGCCCGCAGTTACCGCAATAGCGGTGCTCACGGGCCCAGGTGCCGATCTGCGCGGCGTACGCGAGCACCTTGTACACCGTGTGATCGCCTTCGAGCATGAACGCCCGCAAGCCTTTCCACTGACAGCCCGGGACTTCGCTGTGGCTGCGCAATTCCAGCAGATACACCGGCTCGCCATCGAGATGACCGATGCCATGCTCGGCAAGAATCGCCAGGTCCTGGCGCTTGAGCCATTCACGGGGGAACAGCGCGCCATTGTCATCGAACAGAAAGCCTTCGGGGCTGCGCGCCACGGCCCAGCCGCCGGGTTGATCGGTGTCCAGTACTGCAGTGGTCCAGCGTGAAGTCATTTTTCAATCAATCCAGAAATTCGGGTTTCTGTTTGCTCATATGGGCGGCCATGGCCACGCGCAAGTCAGTGGATTGCAACATGGCGGCGTTCCAGGTGGCGACGTATTCCAGGCCATCATCGATGCGGTGATCGCGCATGTAGCTGATCATTTCCTTGGTGCCGGTGACGGCAATCGGCGACTTGCTGGCAATCTCGCGGGCAATGCCCATGACGCCATCAAGCAGGCTGGCGTTGTCGCTGTAAACGCGATTGACCAGGCCCATGCCCCGCGCCTCTTCGGCACCAAAGGTGCGACCAGTGTAAGCCAGTTCGCGCAGCATGCCGTCACCGATGATTCGCGGCAAGCGTTGCAGCGTGCCGACGTCAGCGGCCATGCCGATGTCGATTTCCTTGATCGAGAACTGGGCATCTTCGGCGGCGTAGCGCATGTCGCAAGCAGCGATCAGGTCAATGGCACCGCCCAGGCAGTAGCCTTGAATGGCGGCCAGTACCGGTTTGCGGCAGTTGTCGACGGCATTGAACGACGCTTGCAGATTGAGAATCTTGCGCCGCAACAGGCGCGCGTTGCGGCCGACATCCTTGCCCAGTTCATTGGCTACGCCCGCCAGCATCATCAGGTCGATGCCCGAGGAAAAATGCTTGCCGGCGCCACTGAGGACCACCACTCGCACCTCGTCGGTGTCGTCGATCCACTGGAAGATCTCGACGATTTCGCTCCAGAACGCAGCATTCATCGAGTTGATCTTTTCCGGGCGGTTGATCTGCACATGGGCGATTTTATCGACCAGTTCGACGTTGAATGCGGTGTATTGGGACATGCCAGTGATCCTTTAACGGGCCAAAAAGAGGCTCGAACTATAACAAGGCAGTGCGGTGGGCAGTAAGGCAGCGGTTCGGCCAAAAGCGGGACCGCATGGGGACATAACCCCTCGATGTGAGCCTTTCTTGCAAAGAACCCCGCAACGGAATGAATAATTGTTCACCCTGCAGTGTTTACCTTGTGACGGGCACTGGCAGAGCAATTCGACATATTCGGCCTGTTCGATGTCCCGACCCTGATTCCTGTGGAGCATTGTCCATGAATAGCCGTTTTTCAGTGTTCATCGCACCGCTGTTGATTGCCACCGCGCTCACCAGTTCCCTGGCGCTGGCCCACGGCGATGACGACTCCCCCGCCAAGCCCGAATGCCCTCGAGGCCAGGTTTTAGATAAAAAAACGCAAAAATGCGTCCTGCAAACCAGTAAAGCGCTGTCTGACGCCGACCGCACCGATTACGCTTACCAATTGGCCAAGGACAATCGCTACGAAGAAGCGCTGGCATTGCTGGATACGCTCAAAGACCCCAACACCGCCAAGGCGTTAAACTATCGCGGCTACGCCACGCGTAAACTGGGGCGCACCGACGAAGGTATCGGTTACTACTTGCAATCGGTCAAACTCGACCCGCAGTACGCGAAGGTCCGCGAGTACCTCGGCGAAGCCTATGTGGTCAAAGGCCGGCTGGACCTGGCCCAAGAACAGTTGCAACAGATCAAATCGATTTGCGGCAACAGCGCCTGCGAGGAATACCGGGACCTGGCCGAAGTCATCAACGATTCATCGAAAACCTGACTCCCTGAACGGACGGAGGTCGCCATCGCCAGCAATCAGGCAATACGGGCAGAGCTGAGCCAGCACCTGGCGCGTTTGTGGCGCTACGGCCTGCTGCTGTCCCGACAACGGCATGTCGCCGAAGACCTGGTGCAGGCCACTTGCGTGCGCGCACTGGAACGGGCCGGGCAATACGAACCGGGGACGCGGATGGACCGCTGGCTGATGAGCATCCTGCATTCGATCTGGATCAACGAAGTACGCGCGCGGCGGGTGCGTCAGGGGCAAGGGACAGTCGATACCGACACTGCCTTGTCGTTTGACGGAGAGCACGTGGCGCAGACCCATGTGCTGGCGTCGCAGGTCATTCGCCGTGTCGATGCGCTGCCCGAGGCGCAACGGGAAACGGTGTTTCTGGCCTATGTCGAGGGTCTGTCCTATCGCGAGGTCGCCGAAGTGTTGCAAGTCCCCATCGGCACGGTCATGAGTCGCCTGGCAGCGGCCCGGGTGAAACTCGCCGAATACCCGCCGTTGCAATCCGTGCCGAACCCTTCCAGCGGAGAACGTCGATGAACGCGAAACTCTCGGATGAGCAACTGGTGGCGTACCTGGATGACCAGCTCGATACCGAACAGCGGGCACGCATCGACGCGGCCATTGCCGAAGACCCGATGATCGGCCTGCGCCTGCAATGGCTGGATCGCAGCAGCCTGCCATTCAAGGAAGCGTTCAATCAATTGAATCGGCAGGCCCCCGTGGATCGCCTGCAAGCGATGCTCGACACCTTGCCCTCGCCGGCCCGTCCACCGCTCAGCCGTCGCTGGTTCCTGGCGGCAGCGGCCGGGCTGTTGGCCGGTGGCGTGCTGGCGGATCGCCTGTTCCTGGGCTGGCAGGAAAGTCAGCAAACCAGCAACTGGCGCGGGCTGGTGGCCGACTATATGGCGCTCTACGTGCCGCAGACCCTGGACCATCTACCCAGCGATGAAACCACTCAGCGCGCGCAGTTGCAGACCCTTGATGAACATCTGGGCCTGAAACTCGCACCCGCGCAGTTGAGCTTGCCCAGGATTGAACTCAAGCGCGCACAAATCCTTGAATACGATGACGTGCCGATCGCCCAGATCACCTACCTGGACCCGGTCCATGGCCCGCTTGCGCTGTGCATCACCCTTTCCAGCACCGGCATCCGACAGGTCGCCCGGGAACGTCGGCACGGGTTGAACATTGTCTATTGGTCGGACATGCACCACGCCTGGATGCTGATCGGGCATAACCCGGCGGCAGAACTCGAGGCGATGGCCACGACGCTACGCAGCCGATTAAGCGCCTGACTGCACGGATCTCTGTGGCGAGGGAGCGAGCTCGCCACAGGGCGGCGGCCTGTCAGACCGTGTTGGTGTCGGCGGACTTCGCCAGGTCCTGCACCCTTGGGAACTCTCCCGTCGGCCCCGTCAGCACGGTGTATTTGACCTTGTCGCCCACTTGAAAACAGTCGCGGCCATCGACCGTAAGATGGGGGCTTATGCGCACGGCCAGTCTGGAATGGCCGTCATCCGGCAGGATCATCGCGAACCGGGTCGGTGTCGAATCGATCCAGACGTGCCTGATGGCGTTGATCGTACCGTTGCCCGTTGTTTTTATTGTGGGTGTTCCCATCACTCGCCTCCGGTCATACGTGGGTGGCGCGACAGCTTGACTGCGTGTTTTCAATGAAACGCCGAATTCGCGTGGGTGACTACTGTCAGGAATGACAGTTCGGCTGTCGTGTCACGCCGGCGTCGGCAACCACAAGCGGAATCGCGCCCCGCTCAGCGGCGATGCTTCGACCGTCAAGGTACCGCCCTGCGCCTCCAGTGCCCGACGACTGATCGCCAGCCCCAGGCCAAACCCGCCCGTGGCGCGATCACGACTGCGATCGAGCCGATAGAACGGCTCGAAAATCCGTTCACGCTGATCATCCGGAATGCCGATGCCGTCGTCGTCGACCCAGATCTCACAGCCTTGGGGACACACCTGCACGCCAATCTGAATGCGTTTTTCACAGTAGCGCATCGCGTTGCGCAGCAGGTTCTGCAGGGCACGAGCGGTCAGGCGCGGGTCAAGGCTGAAGCGTTCCAGCTGGCCGTGCAGCAGCACATCGATGACGATGTCCGGTGATTGCTCTTCATCGACACTGCCCAGAATGCTGTCGATGAATTCATCCAGCGACACCTGGACCTGCTCCGGCACCCGCGCCGGATTCTGCAAGCGGCTGTAGGACAGCAGTTCCAGCACCAATTCATCGAGTTCGCGGATGTGGTCGACCAGCCCTTGCAGACGTTCGCGGCTGGTGGCCGGCAGGTCGTCGGACAGGGCCAGGGCCAGGCCGAAATCCAGTCGCGTCAACGGCGTGCGCAATTCGTGGGACACCGCGTTGAGCAGGTCTCGCTGCTGATTCAGCAGGTTTTCGATATCGCCGGCCATGGTGTCGAAGACGTTCGCCAGACTGCCGATGTTGGAACTGGCCGCAATCTGCGTGCGCTCGCTCAAGTGGCCCTTGCCGAAGCGTTCTGCCGCACGTTTCAGGCGCTCCAGGTCACGCCAGTGCGGGCGCAGCCACAGCAACAGGCACGCGAGCATGGTCGCGCCGATCAGCACGTTGATGCTCCAGTACAGCAGGTTGACGTCCAGCGGGTCCGGCGGCACCACCATTTGCACCACGGTGCGCTCATTCAGCGGCGCCACCGCCAGGGTGCGCCAACCCCAGTCGCCGACACGCACCACGTTTTCACCGCGCTGCAAACGTTGCTGCTCGTCGAGGGACAAACCGGGATCGTCGATCGCGCTGAGTACGATGTGCAGCGGTCGGAAGTCCTCGTCCATTTCGGCCGCCAGGGCTGGCCACCGATCGACCGGAACCGCTTTGAACTGCTTGACCATAAGGGTTTGCAGCCCTCGGGAATAATCGAGGTTGTAGCTGATAAAGCGCTCCTGGAAGACCTTGATCACCAGGTCCGGCACCAGATAAATGGCGGCGCTGAACGAGACAATGGTCACCAGGTAAAGGCGAAATAGGATTCTGAACATCGGCTCAGCATTCCCACTCGGAACGGCTGAACAGATAGCCCTTGCCCCACACGGTCTTGATCTTGCGCGCTTCGCCAGCGTGGTCGTCAAACTTGCGTCGCAGCTTGGAGATCGCCACGTCCACCGAACGGTCAGTACCGTTGAACTCGATGCCGCGCAGCCGTTGCAGAATCTGGTCGCGGCTCAATACTTCGCCGGCATGCCGGGCCAGCACCACCAGCAGGTTGTACTCGCCGCTGGACAGTTCGACCAATTGTTCGCGCCAGGTCACGGTGCGCTCGGACAGGTCGATGCACAGGTTGCCCATGAGGATCCGGTCGTTGGCGGTCTGTGGTTCGCTGAGGCTGCTGCGCCGCAGCAAGGTACGTACCCGGGCCAGCAATACGCGAGGCTCGCAGGGTTTGGTGACGTAGTCGTCAGCACCCATTTCCAGGCCCAGCACCTGATCGTGGCTGTCGTCGCGGGCGGTGAGCATCAGGATCGGCAGGCTCGCCGAATCGGCGCGCAACAGGCGGCACACTTGCAGCCCGTCGAGCCCCGGCAGCATCAGGTCGAGGATCACCAGGTCCGGCGGATTGAGCCGCGCCCGTTCGCGCACATGATCACCACGGCTGATCACGCTGACGGAGTAGCCGTTGCGTTCCAGGTAGCTGGCAATCAGCTCGGCGAGTGCGGTGTCGTCTTCGACCAGGAGGATGTTGGGCATGGGGGTGTTCCAGAAAGTGCTGTGGCGCCTGTTCCGGCCTCTTCGCGGGCAAGCCCGCTCCCACAGGGATCTGATGTGAACACAGATTATGTGAACACCACCGACCACTGTGGGAGCGGGCTTGCCCGAGAAGGCGGCCTCACAGTCGCAATAAAATTCAAGACTTGCAGGATATACGCCCCCGCCCACACCTGAGTAAAACCCTTACACAATTTCACACAGCGCCTACAAAGCTTCACCGCTACCCTCGCCGCCGCCCAGTAGGATGCTGGGGGTCATTATTGGGGTCATTCATGTCTAAACATCTGCTTGCCAGGCTCAGTCTTGTAGTGCTGGCGTTGACGCTCAGCGCGTGCGAGAAGTCCTCCAACGCCGAAGAACAGGCGCCGTTGGCCACCGTGCGCATCGAAACCATTGAAGCCCGACCGCTGTCGATCAGCAGCGAACTGAGCGGGCGGATCGTGGCGCCACGCATCGCCGAAGTGCGAGCGCGGGTGGCCGGCGTGGTGTTGCAACGGACCTTCCGCGAAGGCAGCGACGTGAAAAAAGGCGATGTGCTGTTTCGCATCGACCCGGCCCCGTTCAAGGCCGACCTGGAAAGCGCCGAAGCGGCGTTGCGCAAGGCGGAGGCCAATGCGTATCAAGCCAGACTGCAAGAGCAGCGCTACGCCCAGTTGATCGACGACAAGGCCATCAGCGGTCAGGACTACGACAACGCGCGCGCCGCCGTGCGGCAAACCGCAGCCGATGTCGCGGCCAACAAGGCGGCGGTCGACCGGGCAAGCCTCAACCTGGGTTACGCCACCGTCACCGCGCCGATCTCCGGGCGCATCGGTCGTGCCCTGGTCACCGAAGGCGCGCTGGTGGGGCAGAGCGAAACCACGCCGCTGGCACTGATCCAGCAACTGAACCCGATCCACGCCGACCTCACCCAGTCGACCCGCGAACTCAATGACCTACGCCGGGCGTTCCGTACCGGTCAGTTGAAGGAAGTGGGTCAAGGGCAGGCCAAGGCCACGCTGATCCAGGACGACGGCAGCCTGTACCCGTTGCCGGGCAAGCTGCTGTTCACCGACATCACGGTCGATCCAGGCACCGGGCAGATCATCCTGCGCAGCGAATTCCCCAACCCGGACCTCGACTTGCTGCCGGGCAGTTTCGTGCGCGTGCGCCTGGAACAAGCCGTCAATCAGCAAGGCATCAGCGTGCCGCAGCGGGCGATCCAGCGTGACAGCGCCGGGGTGGCGCAGGTGCTGCTGCTCGACGACCAACAGCGGGTGGGCCAGCAATCGGTCGAACTGGGCCCAGTGCAGAACGATCGCTGGGTCGTCACCGGCGGCCTAAAACCCGGCGACCGCATCGTCGTCGAAGGCCTGCAACACGCCCGCCCCGGCGAAAAAGTGCAGATCGACGACACCCCTCTTCCACTCGCCCAGGTTTCTGGCCAGTAAGCAGGACGCTTGTTTATGCCGCAGTTCTTTATCGACCGCCCGGTGTTTGCCTGGGTGGTCGCGTTGTTCATCCTGCTGGCCGGTGCCCTGGCCATACCTCAGTTGCCGGTGGCGCAGTACCCTGACGTCGCGCCGCCGCAGATCGAAATCTATGCCGTGTACCCCGGCGCTTCGGCACAGACCGTGGACGAGAGCGTGGTCAGCCTGATCGAGGAAGAACTCAATGGCGCTGACCACCTGCTGTATTTCGAATCCCAAAGCAGTCTGGGCAGTGCCACGATCAAGGCGACGTTCCAGCCCGGCACCGATCCGGAAATGGCCCAGGTGGATGTGCAGAACCGCTTGAAGGTTGTGGAATCGCGCCTGCCACAAGCGGTGACCCAGCAAGGCTTGCAGGTGGAGAAAGTCTCTGCCGGCTTCCTGCTGTTGATCACCCTGACCTCCAGTGACGGCAAGCTCGACGATGTGGCGCTCAGCGATTACCTGGCGCGCAACGTGATGAACGAGATCAAGCGTCTGGACGGCGTCGGCAAGGCACAGCTGTACGGCGCCGAACGGGCGATGCGCATCTGGATCGACCCGCAGAAACTGCTCGGTTTCAACCTCACGCCCGCCGACGTCAATGCCGCCATCGTGGCGCAAAACGCCCAGGTCTCGGCAGGCAGCATCGGCGATTTGCCGAGCCGCGGCACCCAGGAAATCACCGCGACCATTCTGGTCAAGGGCCAATTGTCTACGCCTGAGGAATTCGCCGATATCGTACTCAAGGCCAATCCCGATGGCTCCACGGTGCGCATCGGCGATGTCGCCAGGGTCGAGATCGGCAGCCAGGACTATCAGTTTTCCACGCGCCTGAACGGCAAGCCGTCGACCGCCGTCGGCGTACAATTGTCGCCCGGCGCCAACGCCCTGAGCACCGCGACGCTGGTGAGGGCGAAGATGGATGAACTGTCGCGCTACTTCCCGGCCGGGGTGCAATACAAGATTCCGTACGACACGTCGCCGTTTGTCAAAGTCTCGATCACCAAAGTGGTCTACACCCTGGGCGAGGCGATGCTGCTGGTGTTTGCGGTGATGTTCCTGTTCCTGCAGAACATCCGCTACACGCTGATCCCGACGCTGGTGGTGCCGGTGGCGCTGATGGGCACCTTTGCGACCATGCTGGCGCTGGGTTTCTCGATCAATGTGCTGACCATGTTTGGCATGGTGCTGGCCATCGGCATTCTGGTGGACGACGCGATTGTGGTGGTGGAAAACGTCGAGCGAATCATGGCCACTGAAGGCCTGTCGCCCAAGGAAGCGACGCGCAAGGCGATGAAGCAGATCACCGGCGCGATCATCGGCATCACCCTGGTGCTGGTTGCAGTGTTCATTCCAATGGCGTTCATGCAGGGCTCGGTCGGGGTGATTTACCGCCAGTTCTCGCTGTCGATGGCCACTTCGATCCTGTTCTCGGCGTTCCTCGCCCTGACCTTGACCCCGGCGTTGTGCGCGACGCTGTTGAAGCCGATTGCCAAGGGTGAGCATCACGAGAAAGGCGGGTTCTTTGGCTGGTTCAACCGCCGTTTCGAGCGACTCACGGACCGTTATCAGAGTTGGGTCGCCTATGCGTTGAAGCGCAGCGGCCGTTACCTGTTGATCTACGGTGTGCTGTTGATCGGCCTGGGGGTTTGCTTCAGTCGTTTGCCCTCCTCCTTCCTGCCGGTGGAAGATCAGGGCTACACCATCACCGACATTCAATTACCGCCAGGCGCCACCAAGAATCGTACGGTGCAAGTGGCCGAGCTGATCGAGGCGCACAATGCCGGCGAACCCGGTATCGGTGACAGCGTGGTGATTCTCGGTTTCAGCTTTTCCGGCAGTGGACAGAATGCCGCGCTGGCGTTTTCCACGCTCACGGACTGGTCGCATCGAGGCAGCGACGATTCGGCGAGTTCGATCGCCGACCGCGCCAACATCGCCCTCAGCGAGATCAAGGACGCCATGGCCTTCTCGGTGCTGCCGCCGCCGGTCGACGGCCTCGGCACCTCCAGCGGTTTCGAATTCCGCCTGCAGGATCGCGGTGGTCTCGGTCACGCCACGCTGATGCGCGCCCGTACTGAATTGCTGGCCGCCGCCGAAAAAAGTCCGATCCTGATGAACGTGCGCGAAAGCGCCCTGGCGGAAGCACCGCAAGTGCAACTGGTCGTCGACCGCAAACAGGCGAATGCCCTGGGCGTGTCCTTTGCCGACATTGGCAGCGTGCTGTCCACCGCCGTCGGCTCGACCTACATCAACGACTTCCCCAATCAGGGGCGGATGCAACGGGTGGTGGTGCAGGCTGAAGGCGACCAACGCAGTCAGGTCGACGATCTGCTGAAGATTCATGTGCGCAACAACGCAGGCGATATGGTGCCGCTGTCGGCGTTCGTCCAGGCCAAATGGACCCAGGGCCCGGCGCAGTTGACCCGCTACAACGGCTACCCGGCGATCGCGATTTCCGGCGAACCGAAACCCGGCCACAGCACGGGTGAAGCCATGGCGGAGATCGAACGGCTGGTCGCGTTGGGCCCGGCAGGATTGGGCCAGGAATGGACCGGGTTGTCGTTGCAGGAACGTCTTTCCGGCAGCCAGGCGCCGATCCTGCTCGGTTTGTCGTTGCTGATCGTTTTCCTGTGCCTGGCGGCGCTCTACGAGAGCTGGTCGATCCCGACCTCGGTGCTGCTGGTGGTGCCATTGGGCGTGCTTGGCGCGGTGCTGGCGGTGACCTTGCGCGGCATGCCCAACGATGTGTTCTTCAAGGTCGGGCTGATCACCATCATCGGCCTGTCGGCGAAGAACGCGATCCTGATCATCGAATTCGCCAAGAGCCTGTACGACGAAGGCCATGAGCTGATCGACGCCACCTTGCAAGCGGCGCGCCTGCGATTACGGCCGATCGTCATGACTTCGCTGGCGTTCATCCTCGGCGTGGTGCCCCTGGCGATTGCCACCGGGGCCAGCTCGGCGAGCCAGCAGGCCATCGGGACCGGGGTGATTGGCGGGATGATCACCGCGACCCTTGCCGTGGTGTTCGTGCCAGTGTTTTTTGTGGTGGTGATGAAGCTGGTGCGTAAACGCCACAAGCCGCACTGACCGACACCACACTCCCTTGTGGGAGCTCGCTCCCGATGGTCGCCAACGATCGCGCGTGCTTGCAGATTAAACGCGGTGCCCTTGGGTGCATCGCGAGCAGGCTCGCTCCTACAGGGATCTTGGTGATTTCAAGATTGTGCTCACCTGGGCTAAGGTGTTGGCACTACCCTGACCCATCGAGTGCTCATGTCCTTCCTCACCCACACCCACCCTCGCCTCTCCGCCGCCATGGCGTGCGGGATCGCGGGGGGCATTCTGGTTCCAGCCGATTCGGTCATCACCAAGATACTCATCGGCTGGAATGCCGGGGTCTGGACTTACCTGATCCTGATGTCCTGGCTCGTCGTGAATTCCAAAGCCGCGGATGTGAAACGCATTGCCGACATCGAAGATGAAAACGCCGGGCTGGTGCTGTTCGTGGTGTGCATTGCGGCGATTGCCAGCCTGGCGACCATCACCTTCGAACTGGCGGGCAGCAAGGAGCTGGAAACCACCCGAAAACTCCTGCATTACGGTTTCACCGCGTTGACGGTGTTCGGTTCGTGGCTGCTGATCGGGGTAATTTTCAGCGTGCATTACGCGCGGCTGTATTACACCTGGGAAGGCAAAGAGCCGGCGCTGCGGTTTGCCGAGGGCTTGACCACCCCCAATTACTGGGACTTCCTGTACTTCTCCTTCACCATCGGTGTGGCGGTGCAGACGTCCGATGTGGGCGTGGCGACTCGCGACTTGCGCAAGATCGTACTGGCGCAGTCGCTGATCGGTTTTCTGTTCAACACGGCCATTCTCGGGTTTTCGATCAACATCGCCGCTGGGTTGTTTGGCTAAAGCGATAGTGGTCAGTGGCCGTCTTCAGAGCTCGCTGCCCCAGGATTCACCCTCGATTTCAATCCTTACCGACGCGGAGACGGAGTAATTACCGCTGAGATCCAGTGCACACACCTCAAATAAGTACTCGCCGGAAGGCAAGTCAACGGCAGTGTAATGGGTCAATGGGGTGCGATCAAAATACTGCTGATTATTGTAGATAACGTAATCACAAATACCGATGTCATCGGTGGATTCATCCCAGGCGAGCGTGACGGAGTCAAGGGTCGAACCCATCTTGCGCAGGTTTCCCGGAGCGCTGGGCGGGGTGAGGTCCAGGGGTTCATAAACAATGACCGTGGGTTCGGACAACTGTCCGTAAATATCAAACGCACTGACGCTGATCTTGTACTCCGTGTGCGGGATCAAGTTATTGAGGTGAATGCTTGGTAAGAACAGCACGTCTTTCAGGTGCTCGTCATCCTTCACGATCCTTACCCCCGAAGCCGCATCACCTTCCGCGAATGCCCACTCCAACTTGGCTGAGCTGGAGCTCAGTGCGCTTATACTGACGGTCGGTGCATGGGGTCTAGGCACAGGCGCCTGCCCTGCCGTTTTGAATACGCTTATCGGGCTGCGTTCGGAGAGGTTTCCGTCCTTGTCACGGGCGCGCACGGAAGCATAGTGATAGGCACCCGGGCTCAAACTATTGAAGGTCATTTGAGTGTCCGGACTATTGAACACCAGAAATCCGTTCAAGGTAATCCGATAGTCAGTGACAGCAGCATTATCGCTCGAGGGCTCCCAGGATATTTTTGCGGAGGTTTCCGTTACATCAGTGACGACGGGGGCTCCAGGCTGGCTTGGAGGGATTGTGTCAGCCACTGTCGCCTCCAGAGTCACCACTTCAGAGCTGTCTCCGTCAAGTTGGGCGCTCACCGCAAACTTGAAGTGATGCGGAGCAGGCCCAGGAGAAAGATCCGCCAACCTGAAGTTGTAGCCCCAGCGACCAGGGGCAGTCGTAAAACTTTTGCCATTAATGGAAACTTCATGCGCCGGGCGTTTTTTGAATAGTGGATCCCATGCCAGCCTGCAGATCCCGTTAAAGTGCCTGAACTTAAGATTGGTCGGTGGGCTCAGCCTGGTTTTAAAGGCCGTGGCAACGGGTTCGGAGCTGCCTGCGGCATTGATTGCCAGTACCTTGACTCGATAGTCAGTATGATTTTGCAGGTGCGTAATCAAGACATGCGGTTGGGCGGTCTGCTTGATGAGAAAGTCGTTCAAAAAAACCCTATAGCGAATGTTCCCACCATTATCAGTGGACGCGGCCCAGCTCACTTTTACAGAGGTGCTGGTTAAATCGCTCAGATCCAGGGGGCCCGGGCTGGAGGGCGCGACTAATTTGAATTTTAAAAACCGCATCGGACTGAGTTGCGAAACATTATTGCCGGCAGCCATTGCCCTGACGTAAAGCAGGTACTCGGTATCTGGGTTTAACCCGGTCAATTCAACAGGCGGTTGGGTCACGCTTCTTGTTTGAATACCTTCTCCGAACACTTCATAACCAATGGCATTCGGGCACCGCTTGCAGGTTGAATAGGGCTCCTCCCAACTCAACACGGCAGTTGTCGGGGCGTTTCGTGTGCCTCTCAAATTACCCGGAGCACAAATTTGCACCTCATCCGTTGCAGTGCCGACGGCGGATGAAGGGGAGTCAAACTGGTTCATGTTTTGGGAACCCTGCATAAATGAAGTCCCGTTAGTAAAAAACATCTGAGTCAACTGCACCACTATCAGAACTGTGAGTGGCAAGACCGTGCATTTGTGCTAAGGCGGTCGGCTTGTGGGGGAGGCAATGGATATCCAGTGCACAAACATTCTATCCATCACCCTCGATACGAGCGTTAAATGAGCCAGAAAACCCGTCCCACAGGTGAAGCATGACGTCTCATAACTGGATCGATCTGTCCCAGGATGCCGACACCGGCATCGAGACCCTGCGCGCGCATTTCGAAGGCCACGCCTACGATCCGCACTGGCATGACAGTTATCTGGTGGGCGTCACCGAGCAAGGAGTTCAGCAGTTCAATTGTCGGCGCGCCAGGCATCAAAGCACGCCGGGGAAGGTGTTTTTGCTCGAACCGGGAGACATTCACGACGGCGAAGCCCCAACGGCTGAAGGCTTTACCTACCGCATGCTGTACCTCGACCCGCAGTGGTTGCAGCGTGAACTGGCTGCCGTATTCGAGAAAGCGCCCGACCACGGCCAATTGGGCTTCACCAATACCCTGGCAACCGACGCGCGCCTGGCGCAGGCCACCAGCCTGGCGTTCGAAACCTTGCACCGCGGCGAACTGAAAATCGTCCGGCAAACCGCCCTTGACGGTTTGCTCGAACGCTTGACCCGCCATCTGCACTGGCGCACCCGCTATGGCGAAGATCCGCGCCTGCCCTTGGTTGCGCAAAAGGCGCGAGAGTACCTGCACGCCAACGCTCAATACGACATCGGCCTCGATCAACTGGCCACCGCCACTGGCGTCGACCGTTTCCGTCTGACCCGCGCTTTCAAGGCCGCGTATGGCATCGCGCCCCATGCCTATCTTGTGCAGTTGCGCCTGGCCAACGCCCGGAGAATGCTCGCCCAGGGCGAACAACCGGCAGCGGTCGCCATGGCGCTGGGCTTCGCCGATCAGAGTCATCTCGGTCGCTGGTTCGTCCGCGCCTACGGCCTGACACCGGCCCTTTACCGTAAACGCTGCTCAAATCTTCCAGACAGGTAACGCCGCGATTGTGAAGATCAACTTCACTGATCTTCACCGGAGTTTGCCCGCGATGTTCGCCTCTTTTCCGACGTTACTGCCCTTCTTGCTGTTTGCCTTTGTCGCCTCGATCACGCCCGGCCCGACCAATATTCTGGTGCTGAGCAACAGTGCGCGGTTCGGCGTGGCGGCGGCCATTCCGATCATCCTGGGCGCCTGCGTAAGCGCTGCGAGCCTTGTGCTGTTGGTGGGTACCGGGGCCGGGGCTGCGTTGACTGCCTGGCCGGTCGTGCAAACCGTCATGCAATGGATCGGTGTGGCGTGGCTGAGCTATCTGGCGTGGCAGATTTTCCGCGCGCCGGCCGGCGCGATCAGCGCTCAGGCCAAAGAACCCCGTCTCGGAATGTGGGGCGCCGCCGGCCTGCAATGGATCAACCCGAAGACCTGGATGATGGCGCTGGCGGTGGTCAGTGTGTTTGCCGGGGTTGGCGAAAATCGGCTGGTCCATGTGTTCTGCCTGTCCCTGGCGTTCTTTGTGATTTCGGTGCCGTGCCTGAGTGCCTGGGCGCTGCTCGGTGCGGCCTCCTCGCACTGGTTGAGTTCGGCGACGGCAGTGCAACGCTTCAACCGAGGTATGGCGCTATTACTGCTGGGTTCGGCATGGTTGAGCGTGCTGGCGTGAACACCACTCGTCGTGGGTTGTAGGACAATTCGCTATTCGGGGCTTGACGGCGAATTGGCTTTTGGTGTCTTCTGAAACCGGTTTCAGCGTCATGCGCTCAGCCTAATAAATCCAATAAGAAGGTTCCAGACCGTGAACGATTTCTCCGCCGCCCAGCGCAGCCGCGTGACCATGCTCGACGTGGCCGAACACGCCAAGGTCTCCAAGGCCAGCGTTTCGCGGTTCATTGGCGACGACCGCGCCTTGCTTTCCGATGCCATTGCCCAGCGCATCGAACAGGCGATTGCCGAACTGGGTTATCGCCCGAACCAGATGGCCCGTGGTCTCAAACGCGGGCGTACCCGCCTGATCGGCATGCTGGTGGCCGATATCCGCAACCCTTATTCAATCGCCGTGATGCACGGGGTGGAAACCGCCTGCCGTCAGCATGGCTACAGCCTGGTGGTGTGCAACACCGACCGCGACGACGAGCAGGAACGCCAGCACCTGGCCCTGCTGCGCTCGTACAACATCGAGGGCCTGATCGTGAACACCCTCGGCCATCACCGGGACGAGTTGCTGGAATTGCACCGTGAAATGCCCCTGGTGCTGGTGGACCGCAAGGTCGAGCATTTGGAAAGCGACATGGTCGGCCTGGACAATCCCGCAGCGGTCGAGATGGCCCTCGCCCACCTTGAAGAACGTGGCTACCGCGATGTGTTGCTGGTGACCGAACCTTTTGACGGCACCAGTTCTCGCGTCGAACGGGTCGCCAGCTTCAAGGCGCACATCGCGCAACGCCCAGCCCTTCGCGGCACGCTGGTCGAAACCGGCAGCGATCTGACCGCTCAACTCAACGCCTTTCTCGACAGCCCCGGACCTGGCCCCAAAGCGCTGTTCTGCGCCAACGGCATCGCGGCGCTGGCCAGCACCCATGCCCTGCGTGAATTGCAGTGCAAATTGTTTGAAGACGTGGGGCTGATCGCCCTTGATGACCTGGATTGGTATCCGCTGGTGGGCAGCGGCATCACCGCCCTCGCCCAACCGACCACCGAAATTGGCGCGAGCGCGTTCGAGTGTTTGCTCAAGCGTTTGCGCGGGGATGACGGGCCGGTGCGGACGCTGGATTTTGCGGCGCGATTGATTGTCAGGGGGTCGACCCTTGGGAATTTGCGGTGAATGTTCTGGCCCCATCGCGGGCAAGCCCGCTCCCACAGGAGTCTCTGGGATACACACCATTTGTGGACGACACAAAACGCTGTGGGAGCGGGCTTGCCCGCGATGGGGCCCTAAAGATCACTATTTTTTTGAACAAAAATGAAACCGGTTTCAGAGGTAGAAAAACAATGAACAAACCCGCCGTTTCCATCAGTCTGTCGAGCTACGGTGCCGATCTGGTCCGTCAGCGCGGTCAGGGCAGCTTCATCGAAGTCCTGGCCGCCGCCGGCGCCACGCACATTGAATGGCGCGAAGAATTGCTGACCGTCGAAGACCCTGCCCAACTGGCCGAGGCGACCCTGACCCAAGGTCTGCAAAGCGTGTATTCCTCGCCCATGGAGCTGTGGCTGGCCGGGCAGTCCAAACCCAATCCGCAACTGATCAGCGCCCTGGGGCGCACCCAGGCGTTTGGCGCCAGTTGGCTGAAAGTGTCGCTCGGCTATTTCACCGATAATTGCGACCTGCAAGCCCTGGCCCGCGCGCTCGGCGAAAGCTCCGTGCAGTTACTGGTCGAAAACGACCAAACCTTGCACGGTGGTCGTATCGAACCGTTCCAGCGCTTTTTCGCGGAAGTCGAGCAACACCACCTGCCGATCAAAATGACCTTCGATATCGGCAACTGGCACTGGCAGGACCAGTCGGCCGCCTGCGCCGCACGCCTGCTCGGACGTCACGTCGGGTATGTGCACTGCAAGGCGGTGGCGCGTCGTGCCGACGGCAAACAGGTGGCGATCCCGCCCACTGCCCGTGACTTGCAACAATGGGAACACCTGCTGCGGCACATGGCCCAAGGGGTTATGCGGGCGGTGGAATATCCACTGCAAGGTGAAGACCTGATGCAACTGACCCACGAACACGTCACCGCCCTCGCCCGACTCGGCCAATCGCAGCTGGAGAACGCTCATGTCTGAGTTCGATATTCTGTCGTTCGGCGAGACCATGGCGATGTTTGTCGCCGAACAGGCCGGCGATCTGGCCAGCGTCAGCGCTTTCCACAAACGCATTGCCGGCGCCGACAGCAACGTCGCCATCGGCTTGTCCCGATTGGGCTTCAAGGTGGCCTGGCTGAGCCGGGTCGGCGCCGATTCACTGGGCCGATTTGTGATCGATACGCTGGAGAAAGAAGGCCTGGATTGCCGCCACGTCGACATCGACCCCGCGCACCCTACCGGGTTTCAACTCAAGTCGCGCACCGACGATGGCAGCGACCCGATGGTCGAATACTTCCGCCGTGGCTCGGCGGCCAGTCACTTGTCGGCGCATTCGATCGTGCCCGAATTGCTCACTGCCCGGCACCTGCACGCCACCGGCATCCCCCCGGCGCTGTCGGAAACGGCGCGGCAGATGTCATTCGAATTGATGAGCCGCATGCGCGATGCCGGCCGTAGCGTGTCGTTCGACCCGAACCTGCGTCCGGGCCTGTGGGCCAGCGAGCAACTGATGATCAGCGAGATCAACCGCCTCGCCGCCCTTGCCCATTGGGTACTGCCGGGCCTGAGCGAAGGTCGCCTGCTGACCGGTTTCGAGGACCCGGCCGACATTGCCGCGTTCTACCTCGACCAGGGCGCCGAAGCGGTCGCAATCAAACTGGGGCCGCATGGCGCCTATTACCGCACGCACCTGGATGCTGGTTTTGTCGCCGGCGTACCGGTGCAAACGGTGGTCGACACGGTCGGTGCCGGTGATGGCTTTGCCGTGGGCATGATCAGCGCGCTGCTGGAAAACTACAGCTTTGCCGAGGCGGTGCAGCGTGCCAACTGGGTTGGCAGCCGGGCGGTGCAGAGCCGCGGGGACATGGAAGGGTTGCCGACCCGGGCAGAAATGTCCGTCGAATTCGAGGCCGCCTTCGCGGGCAAGCCCGTTCCCACAGGGGACTTGTGTCGAACATAAATAAAAAGGAACACCACCGATCCTGTGGGAGCGGGCTTGCCCGCGATGAGGCCCGCCCAGTCACTGAAAATTTGAAACCGTTACCTGCTGCGACAAAAACAACAAGCTCAGGAGCATCACCATGAAAACCGCAACGCTCGCCACCCGCCGCTGGTGGTACATCATGCCCATCGTGTTCATCACCTACAGCCTGGCGTACCTCGATCGCGCCAACTACGGGTTCGCCGCCGCCTCGGGCATGGCCGCGGACCTGATGATCACCCCGGGCCTGTCGTCGATGCTCGGCGCGCTGTTCTTCCTCGGTTACTTTTTCTTCCAGGTACCGGGTGCGATTTATGCGCAGAAACACAGCGTGAAAAAACTGATTTTCGTCAGCCTGATCCTCTGGGGCGGCCTGGCGACCTTGACCGGGATTGTCTCCAACGCTTATTGGCTGGTGGTCATCCGCTTCATGCTCGGCGTGGTTGAAGCCGCGGTGATGCCGGCGATGCTGATCTACCTGTGCCACTGGTTCACCCGTGCCGAACGCTCGCGGGCCAATACCTTCCTGATCCTCGGCAACCCGGTGACCATGCTGTGGATGTCGGTGGTGTCGGGCTATCTGGTGCAGCATTTCAGCTGGCGCTGGATGTTTATCATCGAAGGTTTGCCGGCGGTGCTCTGGGCCTTTATCTGGTGGCGTCTGGCCGATGATCGCCCCTCCGAGGCCACGTGGCTCAACGACCAGGAAAAACTCGATCTGGAAAGCGCCCTGGCGGCCGAACAGGTCGGCATCAAAGCCGTAAAAAACTACGCCGAAGCGTTCCGCTCCAGCAAAGTGATCATCCTGGCCCTGCAGTTTTTCTGCTGGAGCATCGGCGTGTACGGCTTCGTGCTGTGGCTGCCGTCGATCCTCAAGGCCGGCGCACAAATGGACATGATCGAAGCCGGCTGGCTCTCGGCCCTGCCCTACCTGGCGGCGGTGATCGGCATGCTGCTGGTGTCCTGGGGTTCGGACAAGCTGCAAAAACGCAAACGCTTCGTCTGGCCGCCGCTGCTGATTGCGTCCATCGCCTTCTACGGTTCCTACGCCCTGGGCGCCGAACATTTCTGGTGGTCCTACACGCTGCTAGTGATTGCCGGCGCCTGCATGTACGCGCCTTACGGCCCCTTCTTCGCAATCATCCCGGAAATCCTTCCGTCCAACGTCGCCGGCGGCGCCATGGCATTGATCAACAGCATGGGCGCGCTGGGTTCGTTTGGCGGTTCCTATCTGGTCGGCTACCTGAACAGCTCCACTGGCTCGCCTGGTGCGTCGTACCTGCTGATGAGCGGCGCGCTGATGCTCTCGGTGGTGCTGACGATTTTCCTCAAGCCCGGCGCCAGCGACCGGGAACGTCCCACAGTCGCGCTGACCCGTCGCACCGCCGCTCACCCATGAATTGATGTCGAGAGAATCCGGATGAAAAAGCAGGTCGTTCTATACAAGAAACTGTCACCGTCGCTGATGGCTCGCTTGCACGAGCAGACTGAAGTGACCCTGATCGAAAGCCTCGATGCCGAGGGGCTGGCCAAGCTGCGCGACGCCCTGCCCCGTGCCCAGGGTTTGCTCGGTGCCAGCCTGAAACTCGATGCCGGACTGCTCGACCTGGCGCCGAATCTCGAAGCCATCGCCAGTGTCTCGGTGGGTGTCGACAACTACGACATCGACTACCTGACCGAACGGCGCATCCTGCTCAGCAATACGCCGGATGTGTTGACCGAAACCACCGCCGACACGGGTTTCGCCCTGATTCTGGCCACCGCGCGGCGCGTAGTGGAACTGGCGAACATGGTTCGCGACGGCCAGTGGATCCGCAACATCGGCCCTGCGCATTTCGGCAGCGACGTGCACGGCAAGACCCTGGGCATCATCGGCATGGGACGCATCGGCGAAGCCCTGGCCCAGCGCGGGCATTTCGGCTTCGGCATGCCGGTGATCTACCACAGTCACTCGCCGAAACCGGCGGTCGAACAGCGCTTCAACGCCCGGTACTGCAGCCTCGACGAATTGCTGCAGCAGGCCGATTTTGTCTGCCTGACGCTGCCGCTGACCGCGGAAACCGAAGGGCTGATCGGTGCGCGGCAGTTCGCGCTGATGGGTCCGCAGACCATCTTTATCAATATTTCCCGAGGCAAAGTCGTGGATGAAGCGGCGCTGATCCGGGCCCTGAGCGAACGGCAGATTCGCGCCGCGGGGCTGGACGTGTTCGAGCGCGAGCCGCTGAGTCATGACTCGCCGTTACTGCAACTGGACAATGTGGTGGCCACACCGCACATGGGTTCAGCGACTCATGAAACCCGGGAAGCGATGGCCCGGTGTGCGGTGGACAACCTGTTGGCCGCGCTGGCGGGTCAGCGGCCGGTTAATCTGGTGAATGGAGCGGCCTGGAAAGGCTGAAAATCAAAGATCGCAGCCGTCGGCAGCTCATTGAGTGAACGCAATTCAATGCAGGCGCTTCCAAAGGCTGCGATCCTTTCAGGCCCGCCGCGCCTCCAGCAGGTCCATCGCGCACAGCGCAATGCGTCGGCACGCATCCGCCAGTTTTAGCTGGTCCACCACCAAGCCAAGGCGAATATGCCCCGCAGCACTCGGCCCGAACGCTTCGCCCGCCAGCACCGATACGCCATAACCTTCCAGCAACCGCTCGGCGAAGCGATGGGCCGACAACCCGGTCTGGCGCACATCGACCATCACGAACATCCCGCCATCGGGCCTGATCGCGCGAATGCCCGGACAATGGTTCAGGCTCGCGCACACCAGGTCACGACGCTGGCGATATTCCTCACGCATCAACGCCACCTCCGGCAGATCTTCATCAAGCGCCAATTGCGCAGCCTTCTGCACGAACTCCGGAATGCCAAAGAGCATGCACAACGACAGATTCTCAAGATGGTCGTTCAAGGGCTTGGGCCCGACCACCCACCCCACCCGCCAACCGCTCATGGCATGGGATTTGGACAGGCTATTGATGGTCGCGGTGCGCTCGGCCATACCCGGCAGACTTGCCGGGCTGATGTGTTTGCCCTCGTAAAGCAATTCGCTGTAGACCTCATCGCTGATCAGCCATAAATCATGCCGGATGCACAACGAAGCCAGCTCCTGCCAGACCATCAGGGGCAGGCTGGCGCCGGAAGGATTGTTCGGGCTGTTGAGCAAAATGGCGCGGGTCCTTGCCGTGATCAGTGCCGCCACATCCGCCGGATCGACCCGAAAGCCATTCTCCGGCCGCACGGCCACCGGTACCACTTTGGCGCCACAGGCCCCCATGACCCCTTCATAGGTGACGTACATCGGCTCGGCGACAATCACTTCATCCCCTGGATCGAGCAGGCATTGCACCACTGAATACACCGCGCTCTGGGCACCGGGCAGTACCACCACATGCTCGGCGTCCACTATTTGGCCGCTGGTAAGCCGATGACGGCGGGCAATGCTGTCGCGCAAGCCTCGACGGCCACGGACTTCCGAGTAGTGGGTATCACCCGCCAGCAGGCTATCGATGGCCGCCTGCACCACGGGTTTGGGTGTGTCGAAATCCGGATCGCCGACGGATAACAGCAGTACATCGACACCCTGCTCTCGCAATTGCAGCGCTCGGTAATGGATCTGCCAGGCTGCCGCTCCGTCACCGGCGATTCGATGGGTCAAGGATGAATAGCGCATGTGGTTCTCCTGTCGCGCGGGCTCCAAGCCACAACCCTATCTCAAATCATGCAGTGCGCCAGCAGCGCATTCAATTCGACGACCGGCATCGCGCCACGTATTGCGAATCGGCGAGACCACCGATGCAGTCCGGTGCTGTTTTTTGCCGCCCTCCGGTGCCTCGCCAGATCAAAAAAAGCCTTTCTATTCAAGAACGTAGCGCTCGGTCTGTAGGAGGCGAGAACTCAAAGACACCGACTACAAACGCGGAGTGCTTTCACTGACAGCCTTTCCCCGGCGCCTGATTAAAGTGCACCACCTGTAATTTGTGACAGGTTCCAAGAGGACAGAATCGCGATATAAGAACCCCGTACCTCAGCCCTTGTACAGGTGTCTGTAGGACGGCCGCGCGAACCACGCCATTTAGAAGTAGGAAGATTCTGCCGCGCCCACGCCGTCATTGATGATGAATGGGAGACTCAACCTTCCGCGCAAGTCATAGCCGTACGTTTCATCACGCAGCACGACAGTCCCTTCTTTCAGCGTCCGCAGGGCCAGGCCATCGACATCGTTGTACTTCTGCGTCATTTGCTGCTTCACACCGTCGAGATCGAATTCGCGCAGAGTTTCCCGATCGAACTCGTCGTACTCCAATCTGATGCCAACGCTTTGCCCACTGCCGGTGTCGCTGGTTGTGATGGTTTCCGGTCGCCCCAGTAAATCGTAGGTAAACGTCGAAGATGTAGTACCCAGTTGGGTGTGTACCAGTCGTCCGTCGGCATTGTAGCGATAGGTTTGTTCCTGACGCAGCACATCGGTGTAACCCAGCAAACGCCCGAGCCGGCTATAGCGATAGTCCATGGTGTATTCGCCCTGAGCGACGGTGCGTTTTTCGCGCTTGGGTTCACCGGTGCTGTAGTACTCACGCGTCAGTGCGATGTCCTGCTCCTGGCAAAACACCAGGCGCGCGTTTTTCGTGTCGTATTCATACGTGGCCTCGTCAACCTCGCCCTTGAGGCCGATGCTCGGTAATCGGCGCAACACAGGTTCACTGCCCAGCTGCGGCACATAGGCATACTCTATGACCTCCCCACTCGCCATGGTGACCGAACTCGGCTGGGTTTGCCCCGGCTCGTAGTCGAAGACCTGTTCGCGACCGCCAGTGACGGCCTTGATCCTGCGGTCAAGGCCGTCGAACGCCTGGGTGCCCAGCTGGATATTGTTGACACTGATGCTCGTTGGCAAATCGTTGCGGCTATGCGTGGCAAAACTGCGCCGCACGATCGCTTCGTCGGGCAAGGTGTTGGTGATCAGCCGATCAAATGCGTCATAGCTGTACTGCGTGACGCGCTGGACCTTGTCGAATCCAACGATCTCCTTCTGAGTCCGCCCTAGTCCGTCATAAAAATACTGATGCAGGCTGACACGTTGCTGGGCCAGATTGAAACGTTCGGTGCGCGTCGGTTTCTCGAACAGGTTGAACCAGGTTTCGGTCACGCCGCTCACTGGCGGATTCTCACCCGTGCCCTGACGCCAGCTACGCTGAATCGGGCCTTGGGACACCTCTGTACCGATGGGATCGGTTTCCTCGAAGGTTTTCACACCGTCCGCCCCGGTTACACAGCGCTGCTGGCCCCAGTCGTCAAACTCATATTCAGTGGTCAGGGCCAGTGCCGTCGCGCCCATCCAGTCGAACTCGGTTTCTTTCACCAGGTTGCCGAATGAGTCGTAGCCGCCGGCATAGATCTGGCGTGGCGGGCTATTGGGCGCCGGGTTATCGGCGTCATCGCGCTCTTCGTAAATGACCCGGTTGAGCCCGTCGAAGCGGGCGGTGGTTTTTACATTCTTGACATCGAACATCCGTTGCTCGGCCTGCTCGCCTGCTTTGGCGCAAAGGAAATACTCATAGCGACGGGTGGCTTCGTACGCCGTGCCTGGCGCCGCCGTTTCGCTGATCACCCGCTGCAGTGCGTCGTAGGCATAACGGATCACCACGAGATTGTCGTCACGGTTGAGCAGCGGCTGGCCATTGAGTATCGAATGCTGGAGGGTGATGCTTTTCTGAACATTGCGCCCGGTGGGCTGATGGTCGAAGCCGGTCAAGGTTTCTACGACCTGCAGCACACTTTCCTTGAGATCGGGGCTGTCGAGCTTGCTGTAGGCGTAGTCGGTGATGGTTGCCTTTTGGTTCATCGTCACCGTCTGCCGTTTGACGCGACCGTGGAGGAATGGGTTGGCGGGCTCGTTGACATGTTCAAGCACCGTGCGTTCCAGCTCGGTGGCCGTGTTGCCGGCCATCTGCGCCAGCACCTCGGTCTCGACCGTGAGCCAGTTGGCCAACAGGCTGCCAGCCAGCGCGGGCAAGGATTTGTAGGTGTAACTGGTGCGCAAGGTCGGCGCTTGTCCGTTGGGCGACGCTGCCGGGGTCACGGTGGTGTCTTTCAGATGGCGGACAAAACCTTCCGGGTCTGTCGCGGCGGGATACCAGGTGCTGGTTTCGACCACACCATTGGCTTGGGTCTGCACCAGCAAATTGCCGAAATTATCATAGGTGCTGGTGACAGTTTCGCTGCGCCGACGGTTCGGGTTGTCCGACAGTGACCAGATGGTGCGAGTCTCCTTGGGCAATTGGCAGTAATTGGGCTGTTGCTCGAAGGAAACACCGGTTGTGAGGTAATACGTGGTCTCGACACTCTGGACATTGTTGTTTTGGGTTGTCACTTCGCGGGTCAACAAGTGGAACTGGTTGAACATGCGTTCGATGATTCGTACCACCTTATTGTCCACCCAAAGGGCTTCGGTGCACTGGTACTCATAGTCGCCAATATGCTGGTAGAGGTTATCGAGGCCATCATCGGCCCAGGACAGTCGGAGGCCGAAACCCAGGAAGTTTTTTTCCTGGGGGTAGGTGTACCGCTTATCGACTACGGGCTGACTGAAACCCGGGGTCGTGATGGAAAGCTGCGCAGGCTATAGAGACTTAATCCGGCGGTATGTAGGACTTATCCGAAGGAAGCGGCGGCGCAATGAAGCTGACTATCAAAAGAACCGGGTGCCCGCGGGGCATCCGGTTCGTCTGACTGCGCCTGGTTTACTCAGGGCTTGTCTGGAATGTTGCAACTGCCCTCACCCTGCACCAGCCCCACCCGCGTGCTGGAGGGTTGCGATGCAGCCGGTTTCCCCGTGATGGTGTAGCTCACTACGCCTATGCCAAACGGAATATCTTCAACGAAGATCGGCAAAATGTGATCGGCGTAAGGTTCAACAAGCCAGATGATTCCCTTTTCAGCCTGGTCTTTGGTGATATTCGGGAAGGTAGTTACTTTCCTGGCTGTGGGTAAATGCACCGGCGCATTGTTATTCTGATAAGCCTCCCAGGTCACCTCGACTTCGTCGCCCTCCTTCAGATGAGCGCTCGGTGGGATCCTGTACTCGAAGCCGTAATCGGTGCCGCCTGCATTCCAGCGCAAGGAATAGCAGTGGAAGCTTCGTCCACCGTCATACGTGTGCAATGGTTCGGCTGCCGGCAATGTCAAGACCAGGAACTCGATCTCGACCGCTGTACGCGGGTCCGGTTCTTGGGGGTTTGCATGGTCCGGGCCGGTCACCACATACCACACCGGCATGGCATCGCTGGGACCTTCGCCGCGGATCACGTCCCAGTCGAGCAGGATCCTTATGGTCTTCCCCGGTGTGTCGGTGGCGCTGACTTCATAAGCGACACCGATGGGGGTACCGTTCCACATGACCTGGTACGAGTCGCCCTCGACCAACGGTGCGACCAGCTCGATGACAGCAAAGACATCTTGGTTCTCATCCGATTCGATCAATACGTTATCTTCGCCGGATGCCCCCACGATCGTTACGGCTCCCAGGTTGGGGTTGCCAGGGTCCGGGTCAGGATTGACCGGTCCAGGAGTGGACAGGTTGCATTTGATGGTTTCGACCGCTGAACCATAGGGCTCGATACCGCGCAACACCGTGTAACTCACGGGCGTATCGACAGCGCCTGTCGCGCCGTCGTATGCCCGCAGGATCATTTCCCACGGCACGAAAATATCGAACCCCGAGGATGGGTTAGGGCCCACAGGCGTTCCGGGGGTCAGCTCCAGGTCTTTCCATTTGATGACGATGGTGTCGCTGGACTTTCCGTTGGTTACCTGATTGACATGGACCAACACCCCGCCATTGATAATGTCCTCGCGAAGTAACTCACCACCGGTAGCGTCGGCAACCGTTGGTTTGGGCAGTGGCGCCGGTGGTAACGGTCCGAGCGCGACGGACATGAGCTCATACAAAGACAGCGCGCTGATATTGCCCGCCTTATCGATCAGAACGTAGCCACCGCAACAAAGACCATCCCCTGCTGCAATGAACCTGTCTTTAGGAATTTGTACCTTGCCACCGCCAAGGATTGGTAGCGGCCCTATCAGTTCGATATCGTTTGGGTCTGCGGGCAACTCGCCTTTCAACCAACCGTGGGCGACCTCTGTGCCTACCGCATCACCACTCCAATTGGGAATCGTGGCTTCGAGAAAGTTGGCCGCCCCAAACGTCGCATCGGTGATGGGAGGCGTGATGGCAAATATCATTTTGCCTGGAGGTATTGCGCCATTCGGCGGGATCTTGTCGATAAAAATAGGAACGGGGTCGGAGACATCAGTAACCCCTTGGTGGCTGATATGCATATATCTGAGCTTGAAGGCACCTTCGTTTTCCTGGGCCAGAAAGAATGTACGAGGAATAACGAAGTCCAGATCCTTCCAGGAATCTCCGCCCGTGTAGGTTTGCACTTGCAAGTCAGTCCACTCGTTACTGGTGAATCGCGCAACCTGGAGGGTAAACCTATCAACATCCAAAGGGTCAGTAGGCAGCGTGCCGCCCCATGTGGTAATCGTGGTTTTCTGATCCATGTTCAGGTTTGCCCGGAGTATTAGCCCGCTTGCATCCCCGGGTATCACGAAATGACTGACATCCGGCGGCTGGACGAATAGCGGCGCCGCCCCGCCGGAGCTGTATTCGCCTGCAAGCTGTTGGTCTTTTTTATCTGAAAATGCCATTTTGCCGCTCTCCATATTGAATAACCTGGCGTCATGGGCCAGCCATGGGCACCGGGCCGGAAAAGCAGACCGAATGTTACCGGGCACTACCAAACGCATCCCGTCGTTCTGCGCTTGGGGCAGTAAACCGTGTTTTAGGAAAATGCGTAACTGTCAAAGTTGACAGGTAGAGCCACTTTTTTTTGCATGCTGGAGGCGGTACGGCATCAAGCCCGCCCCCCCCCTCAAGCAAGTCCGTGGCGCACACCAGGTCGCTGCACAGGCGCTATTCCTCGCGCCTGCGTGCCACTTCCGGCAGGTTTTCATCCAGGGCCAGTGGCGCGGCGTTCTGCATGAAATCCGCAATGCCGAACAATATGCCCAGCGACCCAAACTCCCCGCACGAACCCGACTCAACAACGCTCAACGAGGCCGCCGAACGTGCCCTCAACTCCCGCTTCCTTTCGACCGCCGACATCAAAGCCATGCCGCGCACCGTCAGCACCTTGTTCACCGTCGACCCGCAGGCATCCAGCGACACTCTGATGGTGTATCGGGTGGAAACGCTGGCCTCGGTGGACGTGCTGGTCCATCAATTGGTCCATCATCTGGACGGTGGTTCACGCAATGCCCTGCCGGGCATGTCCAACAGCGTGATGCTCGCGGAGGTCACGGCGAACCGGGTGCTGGATCAGATGGATCCGCCTCAATAGTGGCGGACTCAGTGGTGAATAATGTGTGGCGAGGGAGCAAGCTCCCTCGTCACTGTTGCCTTAGCTTTGGCGCCTGGCCGTCTGCCAGACCCGGGCAATGTCCGTCGCCCGCTCGCGCAACAGGCGCGGTGCGTCGGCACACGCCTGCTCCAGCGTCATCGGCCCGCTCGGCAACGCGAATGCGGCGTCGATGCCATGGGCGTACAGATCCTGGTAATCCTCACCCAGGGTGCCAGCGATAACGATCACCGGCACGCCATGTTCACGGGCGATGCGCGCCACGCCAAAGGGCGTCTTGCCGCGCAGGGTTTGCGCATCGAAACGCCCTTCGCCGGTGATCACCAGATCGGCGCCCTCCACCAGTTCGGCCAGGCCCACCAGCTCTGCGACCACTTCTACCCCGGCCTTGAACTGCGCTCCCAGAAACGCCTTGGCGGCAAATCCCAGCCCCCCCGCCGCACCGCTGCCGGGTTCGTCACGCACATCCTTGCCCAGGACTTTGGCGCAGTGATCGGCAAAGTGCCCAAGGGCGCGGTCCAGCTGTTCGACCTGTTCGGGCGAGGCGCCTTTTTGCGGACCGAAAATCGCCGAGGCACCCTGAGCGCCGCACAATGGATTGTCCACATCCGCAGCGATTTCGAAGTGCACGGCGGCCAGGCGCGGATCGATGTCCGACAGATCAATCTTCGCCAGTCGTCTCAGCGCCAGACCTCCTGGCGGCAAAGGCTGTCCCCGGGCGTCAAGCAACTTCACCCCCAAGGCTTGCATGGCCCCGGCGCCACCATCATTGGTAGCACTGCCGCCAACCGCCAGAATCACCCGTTGCGCGCCCGCATCCAGGGCGGCGCGGATCAACTCGCCGGTGCCGTAGGTGCTGCTGGTGCAAGCATCGCGGTGGTCCAACGGGATCAATTGCAAACCGCTGGCTTCAGCCATTTCGATGATCGCGGTGTGGCTGTCGGGCAACCAGCACCACCTCGCATCGACGGGTGAGCCCAATGGCCCGCAAACCGCCGCCCAGCAAAGTGCGCTATCACGCGCTGCGAGCACCGCTTTGATCGTGCCCTCACCACCGTCAGCCATCGGGCATGTGATCAGTTGCGCGTCGAGCCATACCCCGGCTAGTCCCATGGCGATGGCGTCGGCCGCGCCTTGGGCGCTGAGGCTGTCCTTGAACGAGTCCGGGGCAATGACGATTTTCATGCGAATTCTCCCTATTCATTACATCAATGCTGCCAGCCCGCATTAGCGATAGCGCCGGTCGGCAGCGCATGCGGAAAAGATTTTTTTCAATTCCAGCCAGCCAACGTTACCGCTGGGGGAATCGGCTTGCCAATGATACCAACGTCACGATCGCCATCCCCGGTAAGCCAGCGTTCACAAAGCGCTTGTGGCAGCCGCTGGCCTATCGTTCGATACTCGTTTGCTCACGGGGGTTGTTCTGGTATTTGATTGAGCCTTTCCCATCGGTAAAAGGATTTTGTCATGAGCTACCGCACGCTGGGTCAATCAGGGCTGCAGGTGTCCACCCTGACCCTGGGCACCATGATGTTCGGCGAACAGACCAGCACCGAAGATTCCCTGCGAATCATCGACAAGGCTTGGGACCAGGGCATCAATTTCATCGACACCGCCGACGTCTATACCCAGGGTCACTCTGAAGAAATCGTCGGAGAAGCGATCGCCAGTCGCCGTCAGGAATGGGTGCTGGCCACCAAGGTCGGTTTCGGCCCGGTGGACGGCGTGCCGAACCGTAGCGGCCTGAACCGCAAGCACCTCTTCAACGGTATCGAAGCCAGCCTGACGCGTCTGGGCACCGACTATCTCGACATCTATTACCTGCACCGCGAAGATCACAACACGCCGCTGGAAGTCACGGTGTCGGCCATCGGCGACTTGATTCGCCAGGGCAAGGTCCGCTATTGGGGCCTGTCGAACTACCGTGGCTGGCGCATCGCCGAGGTGATTCGCATTGCCGACCACCTTGGCGTCGACCGGCCGGTGATCAGCCAGCCGCTGTACAACATCGTCAACCGCCAGGCCGAAACCGAGCAGATCACCGCCGCACAAAACTACGGCCTGGGCGTGGTGCCTTACAGTCCATTGGCGCGCGGCGTGCTCAGCGGCAAGTACGCACCGGATGTCACCCCGGACGCCAACAGCCGTGCCGGGCGCCAGGACAAACGCATCCTGGAAACCGAATGGCGCGTCGAGTCGCTGCGCATCGCCCAGCAGATCCAGCAATACACCCAAAGCCGTGGCGTCGGCATCGTCGAGTTCGCCATTGCCTGGGTGCTGAACAACAGCGCCGTGACGTCGGCCATCGTCGGCCCGCGTACCGAAGCGCAATGGGATGCCTACACTAAAGCCCAGGCGGTGAAGATTACGGCTGAAGATGAAGCGTTCATCGATTCGCTGGTGACGCCGGGGCATGCATCGACGCCGGGGTTCAACGACGTGAGTCATTTCGTGTCGGGCCGTAAACCGCGTACCCACTGACGGTACATTTCACTTCTGGGAGCGGGCTTGTCGGGTCGCTCCCACAGGGTTTCGGGTCTTGCTCAAAATGTTGTGAATATTGATCATACGGCCAATATTCTGCACAAAAACCGCGTATCCTCCGCACCCCGTTTCACCTTCAACCACGCGAGGACAGCTTGTCTAAAGGTATCGCTCTATCGGTTTCAGCCTCGGTGCTGTTTGCCGTCATGTATTACTACACGTCGCTGCTCAGCCCCTTGAGTGGCGTGGAAATTTTTGGCTGGCGCATGTTGCTCACGGTGCCGTGCATGACCGTCTTCATGGTGGTGTCCGGGGAGTGGAAACGCGTCATCGACATTGTGCGGCGAGTCGCGGGCCGGCCTGTTCTGTCGCTTGCCCTGATCGCCTCTTCGGCCTTGCTCGGCGTGCAGCTCTGGCTGTTCATGTGGGCACCACTCAATGGCTACAGCCTGGATGTATCGCTGGGCTATTTCCTGTTACCGCTGACCATGGTCCTGACCGGCCGGCTGGCCTATGGTGAACGCCTCTCCTACCTGCAAAAAATCGCGGTGTTTTTCGCCTGCCTCGGCGTGATCAATGAGCTGTACCAGGTCGGTGGTTTTTCCTGGGCGACCTTGCTGGTGTGCATCGGTTATCCCACCTATTTCGTCCTGCGCAAGCGTCTGGCCTCGGACAACCTCGGCGGCTTGTGGCTGGACATGACCCTGACCCTGCCCGTGGCATTCTGGCTCGTTCAGAGCGGTGAACAGGGTTTGAACGTGTTTGACCAGCATCCATGGCTGTCGCTGCTGATCCCGTTGCTCGGTGTGATCAGTGCGTCGGCGCTGGTGGTCTACATCATCGCCAGTCGCTTGCTGCCGTTCAGCCTGTTCGGACTGTTGAGTTACGTCGAGCCCGTGCTGTTGCTGGGCGTTGCGTTGCTGTTGGGGGAAAGCATCAAGGCCGGCGAATGGCTGACCTATATCCCGATCTGGTTGGCGGTGCTGGTATTGGTGTTCGAAGGGTTCAAGCATTTGATGCGACAGCGCAGGCCTTAACCTCACCCAGAACCCAATGTGGGAGCGAGCCTGCTCGCGAAGGCGGTCTGTCAGTCAACATTGTTGTTGAATGCACAACCGCTATCGCGAGCAAGCTCGCTCCCACAGGTTTACAGGCGTTATGGCTTAGTCGGTGGCCAACACACCACGACGGACCTGGTCGCGTTCGATGGATTCGAACAGCGCCTTGAAGTTGCCCTCGCCAAAACCATCATCGCCTTTACGCTGGATGAATTCGAAGAACACCGGCCCCATCAGGGTTTCCGAGAAGATCTGCAACAGCAGTCGCTTGTCACCCGATTCGGACGAACCATCCAACAGAATGCCCCGCGCTTGCAGTTCGCCCACCGGCTCGCCGTGGTTCGGCAAACGGCCTTCGAGCATTTCGTAGTAGGTGTCTGGCGGCGCGGTCATGAAGCGCATGCCGATGCTTTTCAGGTGATCCCAGGTCTTGACCAGGTCATCACTGAGGAAGGCCACGTGCTGGATGCCCTCGCCATTGAACTGCATCAGGAACTCTTCGATCTGCCCGGCGCCTTTGGACGACTCTTCGTTCAACGGGATACGGATCATGCCGTCCGGCGCGGTCATGGCCTTGGAGGTCAGGCCGGTGTATTCGCCCTTGATGTCGAAATAACGGATTTCGCGGAAGTTGAACAGCTTCTCGTAGAAATTGGCCCAGTAGGCCATGCGCCCGCGATACACGTTGTGCGTCAGGTGGTCGATGATCTTAAGGCCCGCTCCGACCGGGTTGCGATCGACGCCTTCTAGGAACACGAAATCGATGTCATAGATTGAGCTGCCTTCGCCGAAACGGTCGATCAGGTACAGCGGCGCGCCGCCGATGCCTTTGATCGCCGGAAGGTTCAGCTCCATCGGACCGGTCTCGATGTGAATCGGCTGCGCGCCGAGCTCCAGCGCACGCTTGTAGGCTTTTTGCGAATCCTTGACCCGGAACGCCATGCCGCACACGGATGGACCATGCTCGGCCGCGAAGTACGAGGCCACGCTGTGCGGCTCATTGTTGAGAATCAGGTTGATCGCGCCCTGGCGATACAGGTGCACGTCCTTGGAACGGTGAGTCGCAACTTTGGTGAAGCCCATGATCTCGAAGATCGGCTCCAGGGTGTTGGGGGTTGGCGATGCGAATTCGATGAATTCAAAACCCATCAGGCCCATCGGGTTTTCGTATAAATCTGCCATTTTGGCGCCTCATCATGCTTTTGGAATTAACAAACGTTAGTTGCTAGCGATGCTGAGGCCGCAGGGTGGCGCGCAGGAGATGCCGCGCACACTGCGGGCGAGGAAATCACCAAAGATCAATTGAAACCCGAATATCTTCATTGTCGACCCAAGGCTTTTGCGGGCGAGGCTTCTGCTGCCAGAAGTCGTTTATTCTTGTATGCGTAACCTGATTCTACACAGCGTAAATCAGTTTGTCCGCCTTCTGTATCAAATCCCCTTTTTCCCTGCATGCGCAAGGGGTTTATTGCACAGGAAAATCCCGGTCAGGATCACCCCTCCTCCCACGCACATGGCCAGTGTCAGTTGCTCGCCCAACAGCAGCGCCCCGAGGATCACGGCCGTCAACGGGTTCAAAGCGATGAACACCCCGGAACGGGTCGCGCCGATTTTGCGAATGCCGTCGTAATAGCCAATGTAGGCCAGTGCCGAGCCAAAGACGCCCAGGTACATCAGACTCAACCACTGTTGAGGGCCAAGCTGGACAAGCGCGGCCACACTCAACTCGCCGCAAATGGCGCTGGCGATCCACAGCATCAATGTGCCCAGCAGAATTGACCAGGTCACGGTTTGCAACGGGCCCAGGCTTTGATTCAGCGACTTGGAAAACAGCGAATACACGCCCCAACCGAGTACACAGCCGAAAATCAGCAGATCGCCGATCCAGGCATCGGCCCTGCCGGCCAAGAGTTGCGGATGGCGGCTGACGATGACCAGGCACGCGCCGACGATACAGATCGCAATGCCGGCAATCTTCGCCCGGCCCAGGCGCTCCTTGAATAGCAGCCACGAGGCCAATCCGATAACGGCCGGATTCAAGGCCACGATCAACGATGCTCGCGAAGCATTGATGTAGTGCAGGCCATAAAAGAAGCACAGGTTGTAGAAAAAGATCCCGGAAAAGCCCAGCAGTGCCAACTGCAGCCATTGCCCTGGGTTGGGTCGGGCCAATGGAATGCGGGACATCAACAAAAACAGTAACAGTGATGTACTCGCCAGCAGGAAGCGCAAGCTGGCGGCAAACAAAGGGCTCAGGCTTTCAGCCAGAAACCGCCCCGCCACGAAGGTACCGCCCCAGATCATGGTGACCGCCGCCAGTTTCAAATAAACCGGCGCATCCGTCGGGCTTGGCAGGTATTTCTCATGAGTAGTCATACGTCTCCGGAACGGCTGATGAACGGTATGGCGTATGATTCGACTAATGCCAAGTCATCGTAAAATGAGTCAATACTCATGACCCTCACCCAACTGGAGATTTTCTCCCTCGTCGCCGAGCTGAGCGGCTTCACGGCGGCAGCCCATCGTCTGGGGATTTCCCAATCCGCGGTTTCCCATGCCATCAAGTCGCTGGAACAGGAATTGGGCGTCGAATTGTTGCGGCGCCATCAGTCAACGGTCGAGTTGAGTGACATCGGCCAGCAACTTCTCCTGCGCGCCCGTGCCATGCTGGGCCTGGCCAATACGTTGCGCCAGGAAGCGGCGGATGCCCGTGGGATGAAGCGCGGCACGTTGCGTATCGGCTCGTTCGGGCCCACGTCTTCGATCAAACTGTTGCCCGATATCTTGCGCCACTACCGCGCCGAGCACCCTGGCATTGAGATCCATATCGACGAAGGTCCGGACCGTCAGGTGATCCAGTGGCTGGAAGAACGGCGAATCGATGTCGGTTTCGTGGTGCTGCCACAAGAGCGTTTCGACACGGTTGCGCTGATCGAAGATCAAATGGTTGCGCTGCTCCCGGCTGACCATCCTTTGGCAACCCGCAACAGCGTCAGCCTGAGCGAGCTGTGCGACGACCCTTTTGTACTGACCGAGGCAGGCTCTTCGGAGATGGTTTCTCGCCTGTTCAATGCCGCGCGCCTGACCCCCAATATCCGCTATCGTTGCTCGCAATTGCTGAGCACGCTGGATACGGTTGGACGCGGCGACGGTTTGACCGTGGTCGCCGAGGGTTCGCTGCCCGAGCATGTTGACTATCGCCATGTTAAAAAACCGCTGTCGCCACCGGTGGCGCGGCAGGTCGGCCTGGCGGTACTCGACCGCCGCCAGGCGTCACCGGCGACGCTGGCCTTCATCAAACTCGCCGAGCGGCTGAGTGACCGGTGAGCGGCATAAGTGACAAGGGCCAACTATCATGGCTCGTACCCAAACTCTTCATGGGAGGCGTTTCGCCCTGCCAGCATTTGAGAGCCCTATCATCGCTAAAGGTTTCTTGAATGCCACTGAGAGCCAAAACCCGCACACGCCGCATCAGGATAGCCGTCACTCTGCTGAGCGGATTGCTTCCGGTCATATTGGGCACCGCCATCCTCTATATCCAGGCTGGACGAGCGCTCGAACAAAATGCTCAACAAACCGCCGAAGAGGCCATTCGCCAGTTCGACCTCATGCTCGACAACACCGCCCAGGCTGCCCGGGAATTATTGCCACTGGCCGGGCAAAGTTGTACCGACGTCAAATTGGCCCTGCGTGAACAAGTCACGCGACGCCCCTTCGTGCGCTCGACCACCCTGATCTGGGACGACGCCATTTATTGCAGTTCTTTGTTCGGCGACTATCACGAGAAGCTCGCTGCCGGGGACTTCGGCCAAGGCCGGTTACTGTTGATGAAGGGCAACCCCGTCACTCCTGATACCGCGCTGTTGGTGTATCGCCTCGGCAAAGGCAAACAGGGCGCGATGAGCACGCTGGACGGTTATCACCTGAGTAACGTGTTGCGCCTGATTGGTCGCCAGACATTGCTGGTACTGCAGGTCGGGCCCAATTGGTTGTCGGCCGATGGCCAGTTTCATGAAGACGCGCCACCCGCCATGCCAACCGCACAAAGCAATCTCGGCTCGTCACGGTATGGTTTCAGTGTGACGGCCGGATTTCCCAAAGGCGAAACCTGGCGTTACATGCGCAGTCAGTATCCCCCCCTGTTCAGCTTGTTGATCTTTTTCGGCGTGATTTCCGCATCGCTCGGGCATTTTCTGCAGAAGCGTACGTCATCACCGACTCATGAAATGCAACGTGCGCTGGATGCGGCGGAGTTCGTCCCGTATTTCCAGGCGGTCGTGCATGGCGACAGTAAAAAGTTGTCCGGCATCGAAGTACTGATGCGCTGGAACCACCCGAAAGAAGGCCTGGTGCGGCCCGACCTGTTTATTCCGTTTGCCGAACACTCCGGGCTGATCGTGCCAATGACCCGATCCCTGATGCAACAGACCGCCACGTTGCTCGCGCCGCTGTCCGCATCGTTCAAGGAGCCGTTTCATATCGGCATCAACATCACCGCCAGCCATTGCCAGGACCTCGACCTGGTCAAGGATTGCCGCGAGTTTCTCGACGCTTTCGCGCCCGGTTCCGTGCACCTGGTACTGGAATTGACCGAACGCGAATTGATCGAACCGACAGCCATCACGCATCAACTGTTCGACCAACTTCGTGATCTCGGCGTAAAGATCGCCATCGACGACTTCGGCACCGGTCACTCCAGTCTCGGCTATCTGCGTCAATTCAACGTGGACTACCTGAAGATCGACCAGAGTTTCGTCGCCATGATCGGCATCGATACCCTTTCCAGCCATATTCTGGACAGCATCATAGAACTGGCGATCAAACTCGGCCTGGCAATGGTTGCCGAAGGTGTGGAGACCCAGCAGCAAAGTGATTACCTGACCGCTCATAACGTTAACTTTCTGCAAGGCTATCTGTACGGCAGGCCGATGCCTGGCGTCGAGTTCATTAGTGCATTAAGTGATCATTAACTAGCGGTTTTAAGCGATGTGGTAACGTTGCCGTGCACCCATTTGAATCAAAAAACAACTCTTGTTACATGACAGAAAAGACATGATTTACTCTTGAGCAATTAACTACTACAATTTTTCACGCCTGCCGTAATTTGGCGGGTGAGCCATTATCACCGGGTCGCTTCAAGGCTCTTGGCTTATAGCTTTGTTTGCGGTTGGTATCAGCCAAACACACTATTGGAGTAAAGATATTGTCCAGACTCGCTGAATTTCGTGCCGCTGAAAAGGCCCTTCAAGAACAGCTCAAGCAGCTTGAATCCCTGAAGAACGATGCCGGGCTCAAGAAAGAAATCGAATTCGAAGAAAAGCTTCAAGGACTGATGAAAACCTACGGCAAGAGCCTGCGCGACATCATCGCCATTCTCGATCCGAACCCGGCAAAATCCGGTCTGCAACAGGCCGTAGCACCTAAAACCCGTCGCGCTCGCGTGGTCAAGGTTTATCAGAACCCGCACACCGGTGAACTGATTGAAACCAAGGGTGGCAACCACCGCGGCTTGAAAGCCTGGAAGGAACAATACGGTGCCTCGACCGTTGATTCCTGGTTGCGTGGCTAAGCTCTCGCGCCGACACACAAAGCCCTGCGAATGCAGGGCTTTTTCATGAACACCCTCTAAATTCAGCGGCGAGGGTCGATCAACTCTCTAGTTACCGATCAACTTTATGGTTAATCCCATTGGGTATCTAAACATTTGTGGGCGCGCTGAAGACCGCGTTTATTGAAGTTTTCAACTAAAGCTTCAAGCCGTTACGTGCCGCCTCTATTTCATCCTGGCTGGTTTTATAAGCGTCGGCCTGCCCCGCATAGGAAAGAACGTAGGCTTTATCGGCGTCCACCGCAGCGACCAATGTTTGCGAAAGCACATGACGTCCGTTTTGCGTGATGGTGCAAGTCGTTTCCAACGCCGGTAATCGGCTCAAGGTTGTCGCATGAATCCGGCTGCACGCACTTTGATAGCCACTCTGATAAAAGCCTTTTTGCACAGACTTGCGCATCTCCAGTAGCACGGCTTCCAGATTGACCTGATGACCGGTTTCCACCTGGGTCATGGTCAGTTCCATCACCATGACCGGCTCGCCAGCCTGATTGTTTTTCACTGCGCGCTGGCGACTGACACCCGCCTTGCCGTCACCTTGCGGCACGTCTTCGATTTGCCAGCCGGTTGGCCAGGGCATGACCGGCGCATCGGCGTGAGCCATGGCGACCGTCGACAGCACGCCCATCAAGAGGAACAACGTTTTACCGAATCGAATCATTGCAATGAACACTCGCCAATTGTGGCCGGAAGTCTGAGCTTCGACCGGCCGTCAGGCAATAGCCGACGGTTTTGGTTTGGTGATGTCAGAGCCCTTGCGTATCATTGTCGCCATTCTTCAGCCCCACTTTTTTTTCGGAGGGCCCATGAGCCTGCAAGAACTGAACAGCTTCCCCGGCGTGACCGCGCAGCCTGATACCGCGACCCAGAACTTCGTGTTCAACCACACCATGCTGCGCGTCAAGGACATCACCAAATCCCTGGATTTCTACACGCGCATCCTCGGTTTCTCACTGGTGGAAAAACGCGACTTCCCGGAAGCGGAATTCAGCCTGTATTTCCTCGCGCTGGTCGACAAAAGCCAGATCCCGGCCGACGCCGCAGCACGCACCGAGTGGATGAAATCGATCCCCGGCATTCTCGAACTGACCCACAACCACGGCACCGAGAACGATCCGGACTTCGCCTATCACAATGGCAACACCGACCCACGCGGCTTTGGCCACATCTGCATTTCGGTGCCAGACATCGTTGCCGCGTGCGAGCGCTTCGAGGCGCTGGGCTGCGATTTCCAGAAGCGCCTGAATGACGGTCGCATGAAAAGCCTGGCTTTCATCAAGGACCCGGATGCCTATTGGGTCGAGATCATTCAGCCTGCGCCGCTGTGATGCAAAACCCCGCCTTGTGGGAGCTGGTCCAGCGTTGGCGTCCTTGAAATCGCCATCGCCGGCAAGCCGGCTCCCACAATGATCGCGGACACAAAAAACCCCATGATCGCTCATGGGGTTTTGTGTTTTCAGCGCCGGGGTTTACGCCGGGGCCGACGTGCGAATCAAATGATCAAACGCACTCAGGGATGCCTTGGCGCCCTCGCCCACGGCAATCACGATCTGCTTGTACGGCACGGTGGTCACGTCGCCAGCGGCAAATATACCCGGTACCGAGGTCTCGCCACGGGCATCGACGATGATCTCGCCACGCGGCGACAACTCGATGGTGCCCTTGAGCCAATCGGTGTTAGGCAGCAGACCGATCTGCACGAAGATCCCCTCCAGCTCCACGGTCCGCAGCTCATCGGTCTTACGATCCTTGTAGCGCAGGCCATTGACTTTCTGCCCGTCGCCGGTGACTTCAGTGGTTTGCGCATGGGTGATCACGGTCACGTTGGGCAGGCTGTTCAGCTTGCGCTGCAAGACCGCATCGGCGCGCAGCTGCACGTCGAACTCCAGCAGCGTCACGTGGGAGACGATCCCCGCCAGGTCGATAGCCGCTTCGACACCGGAGTTACCGCCGCCAATCACCGCCACGCGCTTGCCCTTGAACAGCGGGCCGTCGCAGTGCGGGCAGTACGCTACGCCTTTGTTGCGATATTGCTGCTCACCCGGCACGTTCATTTCACGCCAGCGCGCACCGGTCGCCAGGATCACGGTTTTGGCTTTGAGCTTCGCACCGCTGGCGAAGTGCACTTCGTGCAGCCCGCCGTCCTTGCCAGGTAGCAACTTGTCGGCGCGCTGCAGGTTCATGATGTCCACGTCGTACTGCTTGACGTGCTCTTCCAGCGCTACCGCCAGTTTCGGTCCTTCGGTCTCCTGCACCGAGATGAAGTTTTCGATGGCCATGGTGTCCAGCACCTGCCCACCAAAACGCTCCGCCGCGACACCGGTACGAATGCCTTTGCGAGCTGCGTAGATCGCCGCCGAAGCACCCGCCGGGCCGCCGCCGACCACCAGCACGTCAAAGGCTTCCTTGGCGCTGATCTTCTCGGCTTGCCGCTCGATGCCGCTGGTGTCGATCTTGGCGAGGATTTCTTCCAGGCCCATGCGGCCCTGGCCGAAGTTCACACCGTTGAGGTAGATGCTGGGCACCGCCATGATCTGGCGCTCATCGACTTCAGCCTGGAACAGCGCGCCGTCGATGGCAACATGACGGATGTTCGGGTTCAGCACCGCCATCAGGTTCAGCGCCTGGACCACGTCCGGGCAGTTTTGGCAGGACAGCGAGAAGTAAGTCTCGAAGTTGAACTCACCCTTGAGCGAGCGGATCTGTTCGATCACTTCGACACTGGCCTTCGAAGGGTGGCCGCCGACTTGCAGCAAGGCCAGCACCAGCGAAGTGAATTCGTGGCCCATCGGGATACCGGCGAAACGCAGGCTGATATCAGCCCCCGGGCGATTGATCGAGAACGATGGCTTGCGTGCATCGTCACCGTTGTCGAGTAAGGTAATTTGGGTGGAAAGACTGGCAACGTCTTTCAGCAATTCGAGCATTTCCCGGGATTTCGCACCGTCGTCGAGGGATGCAACGATCTCGATCGGCTGGGTGACCCGTTCCAGGTACGATTTCAACTGGGCTTTAAGATTGGCGTCCAACATACGGGCGATTTCCTTTGTGTTTACTGGCATAAAAAAACGCCCGAGCGAATCTCGCCCGGGCGTTTTTATTGGGCGGTGCAGCTTGCTTAGAAGGTGCGGAAGTCCGCCCTGATGAAGCGCGTCACAGACTTAGATCTTGCCGACCAGGTCCAGGGACGGCGCCAGAGTGGCCTCGCCTTCTTTCCACTTGGCAGGGCAAACCTCGCCTGGGTGAGCAGCGACGTACTGGGCAGCCTTGATTTTGCGCAGCAGTTCGGAAGCGTCGCGGCCTACACCGCCGTCGTTCAGTTCGACGATTTTGATCTGGCCTTCAGGGTTGATCACGAAGGTGCCACGGTCAGCCAGACCCACTTCCTCAATCAGCACGTCAAAGTTGCGGGAGATGGCGTGGGTCGGGTCGCCGATCATGGTGTACTGGATTTTGCCGATCGCTGGCGAAGTGTTGTGCCAGGCAGCGTGGGCGAAATGAGTGTCGGTGGAAACGCTGTAGATCTCGACGCCCAGCTTCTGGAAGGCATCGTAGTTGTCAGCCAGGTCTTCCAGCTCGGTTGGGCAAACGAAAGTGAAGTCAGCCGGGTAGAAGAAAACGACAGACCACTTGCCTTTCAGGTCAGCGTCCGAGACTTGTACGAAGTCGCCGTTTTTGTAGGCGGTCGCTTGGAACGGTTTAACTTGGCTGTTGATGATAGGCATCGTTGACTCTCCATCGGGGTTAAGAAGTTGATGGGGAGAACTTTACCCACTCGACGGACGGTTGGCTCATTGGCAAACCTCATGCCGCTGATTGGCTTTGGCTATTAGCCGACCTTATTAATAGAAGAAAAGCGTATTTACGGGCCCAACGACTTTTCCGCGAGGCGGGCCATGCCCAGGAACGGACTGGCTTCGATGTAGCGCATGGCGGACTTCATGTCCTTCCAACCCACATAGCTCATCAACGACTTCAAGTCCCAACCACTCTGATGCGCCCACGAGGCAAAGCCGCGGCGCAACGAGTGACTGGTGTAGTGCTCGGCCGCAATGCCCGCACGCCCCAATGCCTGGCGCAGCAGAGGAATGACACTGTTTGGGTGCAGGCCCTCCTCGCTCAAATGCCCCCAGCGATCGATGCCGCGAAACACCGGGCCACGGACCAATGCCGCTTCACCGATCCAGTCGATGTAGGCCTGCACCGGACATAAACGCTGCAGCGCGGGTGTCTGGTACGTCTTGCCAAGGTTCTCGCGGTCACTCTTGCTGCGCGGCAGGTACAGGCTGATGCCCGAACCGGCACTGGCCTGCACGTGCTCGACCTGCAGGCGACACAACTCATCGCTACGGAAGCCACGCCAGAAGCCGAGCAAAATCAACGCGGTGTCGCGCCGGGCGCGGAGCAACCCCGGACGATCACCCTCAGCCCTGGCCGCTATCGCTTCTTGCTCCAGCCAGCCGATGACTTGCTCAAGGTGCTGCAGTTGCAGGGGCTCGGCCTGTTTCTCCTGGGCCGGATGCAGCGCACGAATCCCCTTGAACACCTTGCGCACCACAGGCGCCTTTGTCGGGTCGGCGAACCCCTGACTGTTGTGCCACTGGGCCAGCGCCGACAACCGCAACTTGAGGGTATTGATCGACAACACGCCGGCATGCGCCACCAGATAGCGCGCCACGCTGTCGCCCGTTGCCGGCAGGAAGCCGCCCCAACTGACTTCGAAGTGCTCGATGGCGGCGCGATAGCTACGGCGAGTGTTGTCGCGCGTCGCCGCTTGCAGGTAACGATCCAGTTCACTCATGGGGCCAACTCTCGAATGCGTACTGCTTTTACGGGTGAAAAACCGGTTTTCCGATGATCACACGGGGTAATACCAGTATATCCCGTGTCATTTGTCGCCTGTATTTATCTTTTAATATTCGATGGTACAATGCGTAATACGGCATTACGTACCACACATCAAAATCGTAGGAGTAATCATGGCCCGTGGCGGCGTTAACAAAGCAGTGGTTCAAGCCGCGCGTCTGGCGATCCTCGCCCGTGGCGAAAACCCGAGCATCGATGCAGTACGGATCGAGATGGGCAATACGGGCTCCAAGACCACGATCCATCGCTATCTGAAAGAACTGGGGGAAGGCACTCAACCTGATGACACGGAAGCGCCGGAGCCTATCGACGATGAGTTGCTGGCCCTGGTGTCACGACTGGCGCAACGCCTGAAGGAACAGGCACAAGAACCCATCGACCAGGCCCGCGAGCAGTTCGAACAGCAACGCAAGGACCTGGAAACCCGGCTGCACGAGGCCGAGCAGGCCAATACGCAATTGCAGCAGCACTACGAACTCCAAAGCCTGGCACTGGCCCAGGAATCCGAGGCCCTGCACAGCACCCGCTCCATGCTGCAGACCGAACAAACCCGCAATGCCGGACTGAACCAGGCACTGGCGGATTTCGAATTGCGCTTGCAAGACAAGGACGAGCAGATCCGCTCGCTGGAAGAGAAACACCTGCATGCCCGCGACGCGCTGGAGCATTACCGCAACGCCGTTAAAGAGCAGCGCGAGCAGGAACACAGCCGCCATGAAAGTCAGGTGCAGCAGTTGCAGATGGAATTGCGCCAGGCTCAGCAGAGCGCCCTGGTGCGCCAGGATGAAATCACCCAGTTGCACCGCGACAACGAGCGCCTGCTGACCGAAAACCGGGGAACCCTGCGCGAGCTGAGTTCGCTGCAAGAGCAGCTCAAGCAGAGCAACAGTCGCCAGGATCAGTTACTGGAACAGGCCAATCGCGTTGACGGCGAACGCACCCTCCTCCAGGAACGCTTGCGCATCGCCCTGCTGGAAAGTCAGTCGCTGAAACAGAACGTCGATGAACAGCTGCAGATCAACAAGTCGCTGGAAATCGAATTGATCAAGGCACAGGCAGAACTGGAAGAAAGCGAGCGTCTGGCGGCTGCCGTTGCGACAGCGCCAGACACCGCCAAGGACGATTAGCCGGCAACCGGCGTGCGCATGGTGACGAACTCTTCGGCGGCCGTCGGGTGCACGCCGATGGTCTCGTCGAAGTGTTGCTTGGTGGCGCCAGCCTTCAAGGCAATCGCCAGGCCCTGGACGATCTCACCCGCCTCCGGACCGACCATGTGGCAGCCCAGCACCTTGTCGGTCTTGGCATCCACCACCAGTTTCATCAGCGTGCGCTCTTGGCATTCGGTCAGGGTCAGCTTCATCGGCCGGAAACGGCTTTCGAAGATCACCACATCGTGCCCCGCGTCGCGCGCTTCTTCTTCGGTCAAACCGACGGTGCCAATGTTCGGCAAGCTGAACACCGCCGTCGGGATCATTTTGTAATCCACCGGACGGTACTGCTCAGGCTTGAACAGGCGACGGGCCACCGCCATGCCCTCGGCCAGTGCCACGGGTGTCAGCTGGACGCGACCGATCACATCACCGAGCGCCAGAATCGACGGCTCAGCGGTCTGGTACTGCTCATCCACCTCCACGAAACCTTTCTTGTCGAGTGTCACCCCGGTGTTTTCCAGCCCCAGGTTATCCAGCATCGGACGCCGGCCGGTGGCGTAGAACACACAGTCAGCCTCCAGGTGCCGGCCGTCCTTGAGCGTCACCTTCAGGCTGCCGTCGGCCTGTTTTTCGATGCGCTCGATGTCGGCATTGAATTGCAGGTCCATGCCGCGCTTGGTCAGCTCCTCCTGCAAATGCTTGCGCACCGAACCGTCGAAACCGCGCAGGAACAGTTCGCCGCGATACAGCAACGTGGTTTTCGCACCCAGACCGTGGAAAATCCCCGCGAATTCGACGGCGATGTAGCCACCGCCGACCACCAGCACACGTTTGGGCAGCTCGTTGAGGAAAAACGCCTGGTTGGAGCTGATCGCGTGCTCATGCCCCGGAACCTCCGGAATCTGCGGCCAGCCGCCGGTGGCGATCAGGATGTGCTTGGCGCTGTGGCGCTCACCATTGATCTCGACCGTGTGCGGGTCGACGATCCTGGCGTGACCTTCGTGCAGGGTCACGCCACTGTTGACCAGCAGGTTGTGGTATATGCCGTTCAGGCGATTGATCTCGCGGTCCTTGTTGGCGATCAGCGTCGCCCAATCGAACTGCGCTTCATCCAGGCTCCAGCCAAAACCCGAAGCCTGTTCGAAGTCTTCGGCGAAGTGCGCGCCGTAGACCAGCAGTTTTTTCGGCACGCAGCCGACGTTGACACAAGTACCACCCAGGTAGCGACTCTCGGCCACGGCCACTTTCGCGCCGAAACCGGCTGCAAATCGGGCAGCCCGCACACCACCAGAACCGGCACCAATCACATAAAGGTCAAAATCGTAGGCCATTTTCTATCTCCTCGGCAGGCCATCAGCATACCTGCCGCCATGGGTTGGGCAAGCACTGCTCTCGATATAGGGCCAGAAAATGAAAAAGCCACCCGTAGGTGGCTTTTTCAGTACAAGCAGCTCAGGCGCTATCAGTAAGCCTTGCCAGTCTTGTAGAAGTTCTCGAAGCAGAAGTTGGTCGCGTCAATGTAGCCTTCAGCGCCACCGCAGTCGAAGCGCTTGCCCTTGAACTTGTAGGCAATCACGCAACCGTCCTGCGCCTGCTTCATCAGGGCGTCAGTGATCTGGATCTCGCCACCTTTGCCCGGATCGGTTTGTTCGATCAGGCTGAAGATGTCCGGCGTCATGATGTAACGACCGATGATCGCCAGGTTCGACGGGGCATCTTCCGGTTTTGGCTTCTCGACCATATTACGCACGCGGTACAGATCGTCACCAATCAGGTCGCCTGCAATCACGCCGTATTTGCTGGTTTCTTGCGGGTCGACTTCCATGATTGCGACGATGGTGCAGCGATACTGCTTGTACAGCTTGACCATCTGCTTGAGTACGCCGTCACCTTCCAGGTTGACGCACAGGTCATCCGCCAGCACCACGGCGAACGGTTCGTCGCCGATCAGCGGGCGACCGGTCAGGATTGCATGGCCCAGACCTTTCATTTCCGTCTGGCGCGTGTAGGAGAACGAGCACTCATCCAACAGGCGGCGGATACCGACCAGGTATTTTTCCTTGTCGGTGCCCTTGATCTGGTTTTCCAGCTCATAGCTGATGTCGAAGTGGTCTTCCAGGGCGCGCTTGCCACGACCGGTAACGATGGAAATCTCGGTCAAACCGGCATCCAGAGCTTCTTCGACGCCGTACTGGATCAGTGGCTTGTTTACCACCGGCAGCATTTCTTTGGGCATGGCTTTAGTCGCTGGCAGGAAGCGAGTACCGTAACCGGCTGCTGGGAACAAGCATTTCTTGATCATAAAAGTCCTTGAAAGGGCTGTGTGTACGAGTTTCGGCGCAGTCTAATCAGGCAGCGAGCACCTTACAATGCCCCGCACTGGCTAACCGATGCCATCATAGAGAAATATTTCAGCGGATAGTTCCGCTGGGAGCTCCGCAGATTGCTCAGCAACCTGTTATTGATAGCAGACACTGCCAGACTTGCACGGTTTGTCATCTGAACGGGCAATCGGCCCACCATACGCCCATCCGCACCCGATGCGTGCATTTGGCGTTATCATGGCGCGATTGAACCAGCCAACGAGGCAGATAGATGTCGGCAGCAAAGAGCGTCAACGGTTTCCTGATCAACAAAGAAATGGACGGACAATGGTGGGTCGGCAGTGTTGCCGGTGAGAATATTGCCGGGCCCTTTCCGACCGAAGCCATGGCGATCGAAGTGGCGTCGGTGCTGGAGCTGGAGCACCCGGATCCCAAGCGACGCGGCAAGGACAAGAACTGAGCGGCACCCAAGGCCCTGCCATTGCGCAGGGCTTTTTCATGAAAACCGGCAACAAGTGGCCTATCGCTATAACCTTTTGCTGCCGGCGCTGTCACAGCTTTTGCCCACCTCTTTGACGACGACAACGACATGACTAAATTTTTGCCACTGATCGCGGTATTGGCCCTGAGTGGCTGTGCGACATCCCAAACCACGTACTTGAATAACGGCGAACAGGGTCTGGCCATCGATTGTTCCGGGGAAGCCAACTCCTGGGCCACCTGCTACGAAAAGGCCGACGCCTCCTGCGCCGGCACCGGTTACCGGATTGTAGGCACCGATGGCACGCCTGCCACCAAGGAAAGCGACAAAACCCTGGGCGTCGACGTCGGCAACTACAAGAATCGCAGCGTGGTGGTGGTCTGCAAGTAAGGCGTGCGGCCTTTACATATGGATTTCGGCGAACTTGATACCCAGGCCCCGTACCGTTTCGATCAGGTCGTCGAGGCGACTGAAGGATTCCACTTCATCGTTGTCGTCCACCAGGAAAAAACTGCGCCCTCCGCTTTTCTTGAAAAAAACGATCCATTCGCCCGGGTCTGCCGGGTTCTGAATCACGTGGGTGCCAGAGACCTGCCCCTTTGAATGGCGCTCCCGTACTTGCTCTCGCTTCATGCTCGACTCCAGAAATGACAATGCCGCCAAAGTCTTGCTTTGACGGCATCGGTGCTGACCGTTGGTATTGTATCAGCCGGAAATGCACTCGGTGGCAGCGTCGCGCACATCCCGTGGGCGCAGGGGCACGTTGGAAATACGCTCATGCAGCTTGATACTGCTGCCGCCGGAGCGATGCTCGATATCGAACACGGCCGCCGGCCCGGACGAGAACTTCTGCGGCACGATGACTCGAACGTCCTCTTTATGCGTTTCTATCTGCAAGGCACCACGGCTGCTGGCGAGCTTTTCGCTCAGGCATTGCGCGTACTCATGGGGCTTCTTGCCTGAAATCACGTTCATGGTGGGCAGGGTCTCGCTGATCTCCGCGACACTTGCACACCCACTGATTGCCAGAAACAACGGCAGGACCCACGCACCCCACTTCATATAAAACCTCCAATAAAGACCCTCCGACAGCAAAGACGCTGTTTTTCTCCAAGGCACACTGCATTTAATGCCCAAGGATTGCCCGATATCGGTTTTTTATTGCCAAATCGGACCTCAACGACCCGATAATAACGCCTGCGGGCTGATAAACTGCGCCAATCGCCCATTGCTATCGTTTTGATTTTGTAGAAAAAGCCCTTCTGGAGGCGCCCATGAAATTTATACACCAGCGCGAGCACCTCAACGAAGACGACATCGTCGTCATCCAATGCTCCCAAATGTGCAACATCCGCTTGATGAACGACGCCAACTTCCGCAGCTTCAAGAATGGCGGCCGTCATACCTACCACGGTGGCGCGTTCGACACCTTTCCGGCCCGCATCACCGCGCCGAGCACCGGTTTCTGGAACATCACCATCGACACGGTCAACCGCCGGGCGATCAGCGTGACCCGTAAACCGACCCTGACTCATTCAATCAAAATCATCCGCCGCACCAGCTCGAAATTGAGCTGAGTGACGCCCCAGTCCGCACACAGACAGGTATGACCGTGGCCCAAACGACCAAATACGTCATCAAATACAAGCTTAACGGCGAACGTCGCTTCGAGTTCGCCCAGCTTGAAAACGGCACGGCAGAAGAAGCCAAAGCCGCGCTGGAAGCCATTCACGGCCAGAGCGAAGACGTCATCAGCGAGATCAGCGTCAGCAAAGCGCTGTAACACCCTGTGGAGCGGCAACATGGATGTCTGCTCCCGGCGTTGATCATTCGCGTCATGGCATCCCTCGCCTGCACAGCGAAAGAAAACGGCATACCCCAGGCATTATTTCCACAATGCATCATGGATCACCATGAAACCGACCACCCCTGATCTGTTCGCCGACGCGGAACCCGTGCAGCAGTCCCGGCGCGAGCAGATCGGCGAACAGTCATACGTATTGAGAGGCTTTGCCCTGCCCTGGCTGGAACGTTTGCTGCCGGCACTCGAGGCTGTGCTGGCTGCGGCACCGTTTCGGCAGATGATCACGCCGGGCGGGTTTACCATGTCGGTCGCCCTGAGCAGTTGTGGCGCCTTGGGCTGGACCACTGACCGCAGCGGTTATCGCTATACGCGCCACGATCCGCAGACAGGCCAGCCGTGGCCAGACATGCCGGAGATTTTCTTGCAGTTGGCCCAGGCCGCCGCGCAAGAGGCTGGTTTCAGCGAGTTTCTCCCCGACTCCTGCCTGATCAACCGATACCTCCCGGGGGCGAAAATGTCTTTGCATCAGGACAAAAACGAATGCACCTACGCCGCGCCAATCGTCTCGGTATCGCTCGGCTTGCCGGCAATGTTCCTGTTCGGTGGTTTTGAACGCGGCGATAAAAGCCAGCGTGTCCCGCTGCTGCACGGCGACATCGTGGTCTGGGGCGGCGTCGATCGCTTGCGCTATCACGGTGTCCTGCCCATCAAGGAAGGCCAGCATTCACTGCTGGGTGAACAGCGGATCAACTTCACCTTCCGCACGGCGGGATGAACCTGTCGAATTTGACCGCAAGCACCGGAGTGTGACGGCACGCCGACGTGGTTAATCTGCCGTAAACAGGCCAACGGACTTCCCGCCATGACAAGCCATACGACAAAAAACACCGCTGAACTCGACCCCCGCTGGGCCGCCGTCGTCGCTCGCGACCCGCACGCCGATGGGCAATTTGTCTATGCCGTGAAAACCACCGGCATCTACTGCAATCCCAGTAGCCTGGCGCGCTTGCCGAAACCGCAGAATGTCGAGTTCTTCGACACGGCCGAACAGGCACAAGCAGCAGGTTATCGTCCGAGCAAACGCGTGGCGAAGGATCAAAGCGCCGTGGCCGCGCAGCATGCCGCCACCGTGGCCGCCGCTTGCCGGCAGATCGAAAGCGCGGAAACGCTTCCGGCCTTGAACGAACTGGCCGAAACAGCGGGACTGAGCAGTTTTCACTTTCATCGTGTGTTCAAGGCTGTCACCGGCCTGACGCCCAGGGGTTACGCCGCTGCCCATCGTTCTCGCAGGGTTCGGGAGTGTTTGACGGATGGCGGTTCGGTAACCGACGCGCTGTACGACGCCGGCTTCAACTCCAACAGCCGTTTTTATGAAACGGCGGATCAACTTCTGGGCATGAAACCTGCGGATTATCGCGCGGCCGGCCAGAACAACGACATTTGGTTTGCCGTTGGCCAATGTTCCCTGGGCGCGATTCTGGTGGCGCAGAGTGAACGCGGGGTTTGCGCCATTCTGCTGGGGGACGATCCGCAGCAGCTGGTGCGCGATCTGCAGGACAAGTTCCGGCGGGCCAATCTGATCGGTGCCGATCAAGACTTCGAGCAATTGATCGCCAGGGTTGTGGGTTTCATCGAGGCCCCGGCACTGGGCCTGGACTTGCCTCTGGACGTGCGTGGCACGGCGTTTCAGGAGCGGGTCTGGCAAGCCCTGCGGGACATTCCCGTCGGCAGCACGGCCAGCTACGCCGATATCGCCCGGCAAATCGGCGCGCCAAAAGCCGTTCGCGCGGTGGCTCAAGCCTGTGGCGCGAACAGCCTGGCGGTAGCGATTCCCTGCCACCGCGTGGTGCGCAGCGATGGCAATCTGTCGGGGTATCGCTGGGGCGTGGAACGCAAACGGCAGTTGCTGGAACGGGAAGCGCAGTAACGGCAAACACGGCGGTAGATCCTGCAGGGCAACGCGTTCCCATACGAGATCTACCACAGGCTGGATGGCTGGTTTGTCAGCGATTGACGTCGACGACAACCCTGCCCCGCAGTTGGCCGGCGAGCAAGCGTGGCGCCGCTTCAATCGCTTCGCTCAACCCGATTTCGTGGCTGATCAGTGGCAACAGGTCAAAATCCAGATCCCGGGCCAGACGATTCCACGCCTCGACCCGCTTGGCTTTGGGTTGCGTCACGCTGTTGATGCCCGCCAGGGTCACGCCACGCAAGATGAACGGCGCGACAGAGGCCGGGAAGTCCATGCCCTGGGCCAGACCGCAGGCAGCGACCGTACCGTTGGCCTTGGTGCTCGCGCAGGCATTGGCCAGGGTGTGACTGCCGACCGAATCGATGACCGCAGCCCAGCGCTCCTTCGCCAGGGGCTTGCCCGGCTCGGACAGCGTGGCGCGGTCGATGATTTCGCTGGCCCCCAGTTGCTTGAGGTAGTCGTGTTCCGAAGTACGGCCGGTGGACGCCACCACGCGATAACCCAGTTTGCTCAATAGCGCGATAGCGAAACTGCCTACGCCGCCATTAGCGCCCGTCACCAGGATTTCGCCTTGCTCGGGCGTCACGCCGTTATGCTCCAGCGCGAGGATGCACAGCATGGCCGTGTAGCCCGCCGTGCCGATGGCCATCGCCTGGGCGGCGGTAAACGCCTTGGGCAGCGGAATCAGCCAGTCGCCATTCAGGCGTGCCTTCTGCGCCAGGCCGCCCCAATGCCCCTCACCAACCCCCCAGCCATTGAGCAGGACGTTGTCACCCACCTTGTAGTCCGGATGCCCGCTGACTTCGACAGTGCCCGCCAGATCGATCCCTGGCACCATCGGGAATTTTCGCACCACCGGGCTACTACCGGTGATCGCCAGGCCGTCCTTGAAATTCAGCGTGCTGTAGGCGACACGTACAGTCACATCGCCCTCGGGCAATTGGTCGTCATGGATCTGCTGCAGTGTGGCCCGGTAACCGCTGTCGTCTTTCTCGATCAAAATACCTTGGAACATGACTGTCTCCTGGTGTGATTATTTGTTGTGGCTTGAATTAAATACCACATCGCAAAAAAATGCCGCATTCGACTTTAAGCCAATCGATAAAACCTCGGGGCCTTTCCATGACCTGCGGCGATGCTTTTTCCGCTGGTCAGGTCGGCTGGCCCCGCCCGCCGCGAACCGCTGCCGGGCCCATCGCTCATTTGGCGCCGCTGGCGGGCTGCTTCACCGCTGATTCAGCGTCAAACAAGACTGGCCTCGGGACAGTCATTGCTGCTACAAAACCGCTTGAACCGCCCTGCCCGGTTTCAACGTCGGAGACCTCAAAAATGAGCCCATGGCCAGACACCCGTATTCTTGATCTGTTCGGGATCGAGCTGCCCGTTATTCAAGCCCCCATGGCCGGTGCCACCCAGTCATCCATGGTGATTGCGGCAAGCAATGCCGGCGGCCTGGGCTCGATGCCCGCCGCCATGCTGAGCATCGAGCAATTGCGCGCCGAGTTGACGACCATTCGTCAACACAGCTCACGCCCGTTCAACGTCAACTTCTTCTGTCACCAGCCGCCGGCTGCCGATGAGCAACGCGCGCGTGACTGGAAAAACCTGCTGGAACCCTATTACCGGGAGTTGGGCGTCGACTTTGATGCGCCGACGCCGGTGTCCAACCGCGCGCCCTTCGATGTCGCGGCCTGTGAGGTGATCGAAGCGTTTCGCCCCGAAGTGGTCAGTTTTCACTTTGGCCTGCCGGAAAAATCCTTGCTGGATCGGGTAAAAGCCACCGGGGCAAAGGTGGTGTCTTCGGCCACCACCGTCGAAGAGGCCATCTGGCTTGAACAACATGGCTGCGACGCGATCATCGCCATGGGTTACGAGGCAGGAGGACATCGCGGAATGTTTCTCAGTGATGACCTGAGCAGCCAGGTCGGGATCTTTGCCCTGGTGCCGCAAGTCGTCGATGCGGTGCAAGTACCCGTGATTGCCGCTGGCGGCATTGCCGACGCGCGAGGTGTCGCGGCAGCCTTCATGTTGGGCGCTTCGGCGGTGCAAGTGGGTACAGCCTATCTGTTTACGTCGGAAGCCAAGGTCAGTGCGTCTCATCACCAGGCGTTGCGTACGGCCCGGGAGAGCGAGACCGCCGTCACCAACATTTTCACCGGACGCCCGGCGCGCGGCATCCTCAATCGGGTCATGCGTGAACTGGGGCCGATGAGCGACAAGGCACCGGCCTTTCCCCTCGCTGGCGGCGCGTTGATGCCTTTGCGGGCGAAGGGCGAAGCGGATTTCAGCAATCTCTGGGCCGGACAGGCATTCCCTTTGGGTGTGGAAATGACCACGGCAGCGTTGACCCGGCGACTTGCCGAAGAAGGGTTGGCGAAATTGCTTGGGCGCTGACGATTCCTCAAGCCAACACAAACCTGTGGTGAAGGGGGCTTGCCACAGTCCAATGCCCCCAAGTTCCGTTTGCAGGCATTTCGCTATATATTCTGATATATAGCGTTACCCCTCTATGTAATGCCTGCCACGGAGCCGTTTCATGTCCCTTAGCGCCTCACGTTTCGCCCCTGCTTGCCTGACCAGCCTTCTCGCGGTGTTCGCCTTTGGCACCGCCCAGGCGGGCGAAGTCCAGGTGGCGGTCGCTGCCAACTTCACCGCGCCGATCCAGGCCATCGCGGCGGGCTTCGAAAAAGACACCGGTCACACGCTGGTGACCGCCTTCGGCGCGACGGGTCAGTTCTACACCCAGATCAAGAATGGCGCGCCGTTCGAAGTGTTCCTCTCGGCGGACGACACCACCCCGAAAAAACTCGAAGACGAAGGCGACACGGTCAAGGGCTCGCGCTTTACCTACGCCGTCGGCACCCTGGCTTTGTGGTCGGCCAAGGAAGGCTACGTCGATGCCCTGGGCAAGGTCCTGAGCGACAATCAGTACCAGCATCTGTCCATTGCCAATCCAAAAGCCGCACCCTACGGCCTGGCGGCCACCCAGGTACTGGCCAGGGAAGGTCTGACCGACAAGGTCAAGGACAAGATCGTTGAAGGCCAAAACATCACCCAGGCCTATCAGTTTGTCTCCACGGGCAATGCCGAGTTGGGTTTTGTCGCGCTGTCGCAGATTTACAAGGACGGTAAAATCACCAGTGGTTCGGCCTGGATCGTTCCGGCCAACCTGCATGACCCGATCAAACAAGACGCGGTGATCCTCAATAAAGGCAAGGACAATCCGGCTGCCAAGGCACTGGTTGACTACCTTAAAGGGCCGAAAGCCGCCGCCATCATCAAGTCCTACGGTTACCAACTCTAAATGACGCTATCGAGTGCCGATTTTTCCGCCATCTGGCTGACCCTGAAACTGGCGTCCCTGACGACCGTCATCCTGCTGGTGATCGGCACTCCGATAGCGTTGTGGCTCTCGCGCACCCAATCCTGGCTGCGCGGCCCGGTCGGGGCGATCGTCGCCCTGCCCCTGGTGCTGCCGCCCACGGTGATCGGTTTTTATCTGTTGCTGGCGCTGGGCCCGAACGGCTTTGTCGGCCACTTCACCCAATCGCTGGGGCTGGGCACCCTGACCTTCAGTTTCGCAGGGTTGGTCATCGGCTCGGTGCTGTACTCGATGCCGTTTGTGGTCCAGCCCCTGCAAAACGCTTTTTCCGCCATCGGCACCCGCCCGCTGGAGGTGGCCGCGACCCTGCGCGCCAATCCCTGGGACAGTTTTTTCAGCGTAACCCTGCCGCTGGCCCGCCCCGGCTTCATCACCGCCGCCATCCTCGGCTTCGCCCACACGGTCGGCGAATTCGGCGTGGTGCTGATGATCGGCGGCAACATTCCCGATAAAACCCGAGTGGTCTCGGTGCAGATCTACGACCACGTCGAAGCCATGGAATACGCCCAGGCCCATTGGCTGGCCGGGGCCATGCTGGTGTTCTCCTTTGCGGTGTTGCTGGCGCTGTACTCCAGCCGTAAAACCAAAGCCGGCTGGAGCTGAGCCATGATTCAAACGCGCCTGAAATTGAGTTACCCGGGGTTCCACCTCGATGTCGACCTGCAACTGCCCGGCCGTGGTGTCACGGCACTGTACGGCCATTCCGGCTCCGGCAAGACCACCTGCCTGCGCTGCATCGCCGGTCTCGAAAAGGCCGATCAAGGCTTTATCCAGGTCAACGATGAAGTCTGGCAGGACAGCGAAAGGAAGATTTTCGTGGCGCCGCACAAGCGGGCCCTGGGTTACGTGTTTCAGGAGGCCAGTCTGTTTACGCATTTGTCGGTGCTGGCCAACCTGGAGTTCGGGCTCAAACGTATCCCGAAACCGCAGCGTCGGGTCGACATGGCCCACGCAACCGAACTGTTAGGCATCGGCCACCTGCTGGATCGCCATCCACAACACCTGTCGGGCGGCGAGCGCCAGCGAGTCGGCATCGCTCGCGCGCTGCTCACCAGCCCGAAACTGTTATTGATGGACGAACCGCTGGCGGCGCTGGACGCCCAGCGCAAAAGCGAAATCCTCCCGTACCTGCAACGACTGCACGACGAACTGGACATCCCGGTGTTGTATGTCAGCCACTCCCAGGATGAAGTGGCGCGCCTGGCCGACCACCTCGTCCTGCTGAGCAACGGCAAGGCGCTGGCCAGCGGTCCGATCGGCCAAACCCTGGCGCGCCTGGACTTGCCTCTGGCGCTGGGCGACGACGCCGGCGTGGTGATTGAGGGGCGCGTCTGTGCCTATGACAGCCACTATCAATTGCTCACCCTGCAACTGCCCGACACGGCCTTGAACATTCGCGTGGCGCACACGCCAATGGCCACGGGCCAGGCGTTGCGCTGCAAGGTTCAGGCGCGGGATGTCAGCCTGAGCCTGCACAGCGCCGAGCACAGCAGCATCCTCAATCTTCTGCCGGTCACTGTGGTCAGCGAGATGGGCGCCGACAATGCCGCCCATGTACTGATCCGTCTCGACGCGGCGGGAACCCCTTTGTTGGCGCGTATCACCCGCTTCTCCCGCGACCAGTTGAACATCCGTCCCGGCCAGGAACTCTGGGCGCAGATCAAAGCCGTGGCGGTGCTCGCGTAAAGGCATTGGCACGACTGAGGCGACGCGGGGTCAATGCCTTTAACGGCCCCCTGACTCCTCGCCAAGGACAATCGCCATGCCCGATGCGCTGCCGTCCGACCTGCACTACGTGGATGACACCCAACCCGGAATCCGTCGCAAGAAACAGCGCGGCAAGTTCTGCTATTTCGATCCGGCGGGGCAACGCATCACCGACCCGGACGAGATCCGGCGCATCAACGCACTCGCGGTGCCGCCGGCCTACACCGACGTGTGGATCTGCGCCGACCCGCGCGGGCACCTGCAAGCCACCGGCCGTGATGCCCGGGGGCGCAAGCAGTACCGGTATCACCCACGCTGGCGTGAAGTTCGCGATCTGGACAAGTATTCGCGCCTGCGGGATTTCGGCCTGGCCTTGCCGAAACTGCGCAAACAGCTGGAAGCCTTGTTGGCCGCGCCGGGCTTCAGCCGCGACAAGGTCATGGCCACGGTCATCACCTTGCTCGATGCCACGCTGATCCGCGTCGGCAACACTCAATATGCCCGGGACAACCGCTCCTACGGCCTGACCACGCTGCGCAACCGGCATGTCGAGATCAACGGCAGTGCGATCCTGTTCCAGTTTCGTGGCAAGAGTGGCGTCGAACATCAGATCACCGTCAAAGACCGGCGACTGGCACGCATCATCAAGCGCTGCCAGGAGATCCCCGGACAAAACCTGTTTCAGTACCTCGATGAAAACGGCGAGCGACACAGCATTACCTCGTCCGACGTCAACGCCTACCTGCAAACCCTGACCGGTGCCGACTTCACCGCCAAGGACTACCGCACCTGGGCCGGCAGCGCCCTCGCCCTTGCGGTGCTGCGAGAGTTGCAATGGCAACCGGAATCGGAGGCGAAACGGCATGTGGTGGAGATGGTGAAAAACGTCGCCCGACAGCTGGGCAATACACCGGCGGTGTGCCGCAAGTGCTACATCCATCCGGCGGTGCTCGAAGGCTTTGTGCTGGGTACATTGGCGCAGTTGCCCAGGCCGCGGATGCGTAAAGGCCTGCGTGCCGAGGAAGTCGGACTGGCCATGTTGCTGGAGAAACTGGTGGCTGAGCCGACGAATTGACTGTCTATTTTTTGCACGATTGCAAATGACTTCTATAGTTGATGTGTAAACGAATCAGCTGCGGTGACGCCATGGAAGACATTTTCGTCGTGAAGCGATGCAACAAGATCATCATTCATGGCCGCCGGGCCGGAGAAACCGCTCACCCGCCTCCTGACGCCGCCGTCTGGTATCGCATCGCCGATACCCGAACCCACGGCTTCATCGGTGACGGTTACGATCTCGAGGAAGACGCCCGGCACGTTTGCCGGCAGCTCAATGCCAGGTCACACGTCATGGCCCGTCAAGGCTGATGAGCTCTAGCGTGCCCTATACGGGTCTATACTCAAAGGAGCTGAAGGATCAGCGCCCCACCGGTAGAAAGCTCGCCTCCAGCGGGCTTTTTACTGCCAACTGCCAGGTTTCTTAAGCGGAGGTGTTTCCCATGTCCGAAAAAGAGTCCATCACCACCCTGCTCACCCTGCTCGACTCGCGCCAGGTTCGTTTGGCTGCGGCGTGCAAGGAAATCGCCGACTGGGTCGATCATCAAGGCGGACATCCGACAGCCCTCAGAATTCGTGATCGCCTGAACGACATCGAAAAGGATACGCCGCTGATTCGCAACACCCTGTCTTCGCTCAAACCTGTCGAGCGTCCCCTGCCACGGTTCAGATGATTCGATCCGCACATTCGATGCCAAGGCGCGACCCGGTGCAGCAGGCATGATCGGCGACGTTATCGTCACCGGTTGCGAGCCTGCCTGATTGCCTTCCATCCCCCCTGCCCAGCCTTGCGCCGGGATTTTTTGTGTCCGGGTCACGACCGAACGTCCTCGACCGTGAGTGGTCAAACGCTTACACGTCACCAAGGAGACGTTCTGATGGTCACTCACTTCAAAGTCAGCGGGCATTTGGCCTGCGGTCACAAAGGCACCAATCTCACCTCGACCCGCGAACTCAACCGGGTGAAATGCAGAAGCTGCCGCAACACCGAAGTTTTCAAGGAAGCACGCCGGAACGAACGTAATGCGGCACGTCGCGCCGCCCGCAAAGCCAAAGTCGTGCATATCGTCAATGACTGGCGCCAGGCGTGGACCGAACGGTTGTCGGCCATGGCGGGACGGCAAAGATTGCCACGGGGCTTTGGTAGTCAGGCTTACGTCTAGACAAAAAATTCGGGCCGATCACATCGGCCCGAATTTCATGGGTCACAATCCGGCGGACTCGCGAGGCTGATGTCCGACACGCTGCAGTGGCGATAGTCAGTTTCCTCGACTAGGGTCTCAAACGTATCGAACTGCGGTGCCTTTATTGGCAGGAGCCTGATCAAGGAGGAAGCGATGTCACCCACGCGTAGTGCCGAACACACCTATCGTCAGTGGTCCAGCCCCATCCTGCTGGAACTCAAAGCGCGAGAGCACCAGTTGAACCCGTCGGACCGCGAAGCGCTGCACAATATTCTGCTGGAAAGAAGGCTGATAAACACGGGCAATCCAGCAGGCCCGGATCGGCGCAAGGCAGCGCCGCCCGATGATGTGAACCGTTGAAGACTGTTGATCGTGCAGAGCCCGACCCCGACGTCGGGCTTTTTCATTCCCCCCCCCTTCAAGGTGCGCCGCATGCCCCATGCGCGGGGATGCTTATCCAAGATGGGGTTTGAGCATTTCCCACGCCTCGTCGGTAAAGCGGTACGTTCTATCCGGCTGAGAAACGATGACGCCCACCCCGGCAAGGCGCTTGAGTACTTCGCGCACACTGACAATCGTCAGCTCCGAGGAGGAGGCTTGTATGTCAGCATGCACACCCCGCACGCCTGGCAAGCGTCCCTCCCGAGTAGCCTGGACCAGTGCATTGATCACCTTCAAACGAAAGAGACTGGTACGCAGTCCGTAAACTCGCAACATCTCACGGATATGGCGATTCGCACTGGAATCAAATACCAGAGCAAGTTGATGGGTCGTGGCCTGAAACGGACGACACCGGTCAATTGAGGTGGATCCATGGTTGTCCAGCATGCGAATACTCCTGTTCACAAATGAAACAGGGCAAGCAGCAGCCTCACGGCTGTGCCTGCCCTTGTGCGTCAAAAGTCGACCGTCGCGGACAGTTGCAAGGTCCGCGGATAACCTGGCGAAAACGCGCCATACGAAGCAACGCCCGACCAGTACTCACGATCGAACACGTTCTGCACCGTGGCGCGGAAAGTCGTCGGCCGGCCTTCGATTTTCGTCGTATAACGGGCGCCGGCATCGAAACGGGTCCAGGCGTCGAGCTCCTGGGTATTGGCCTGGTTGACGTACTGACTGTCGGTATAAATCGCACCGCCGGTGAGGGTGAACCCTTCAAGCCATGGCGTATCCCATTCGGCCCACAGATTGGCCTGCACGTCTGGCACGCCGACCGGTTTGTTGCCACGGTTGGCGGCTGTCGCCGAATCGGTCAATTCGCCGTCGAGCAACGTCACGCCACCCATCAGGCGAGTACCCGGTGCCACCTCGCCGAACATGCTCAACTCGATCCCGCGGTTGCGTTGTTCGGCCTGCACCGAAAACACGTTACCGGCGCCGATTTCTCCGCTCGGTTTCTCGATCTGGAACAACGCCAGGGTCGTCATGAAGGTGCCGTGTTCGTATTTCACACCGAGTTCATGCTGCTTCGATTCGTAAGGCGCGAATGTCTCGCCGGCATTGGCCGCCGTCCCCGGTGCAATATCCCCTTTGCTCAAGCCTTCTACATAGTTGTAGTAGAGGGAAACGTCTTCCCAAGGCTTGACCACTACGCCGACCAGAGGCGTGGTGGCGCTTTCGTTGTATTTCGAACTGACCGAACCCGCTGCGTTGTAGTTGCGAGATTCGATGTCCTGCCGACGCAAGCCAAGGGTCAACTGGAAACGATCATCGAGCATGGACAGTGTGTCGGTCAGCGCAACGCCTGACAGTTCCGATTCGGAGATGCGCAGCACCTTCGGTGAGTTGATGTATTGCTTGGGCACCTCGATCGGGTGATAGATGTTCGAACGGATCTCGGTGCCGTTGGTGATCCCCCGGGACAGCTCATCCTGATATTGGGTCGCCATCAGCGTGGTCGTGTGGGTGATCGGCCCGGTGGCGAACACACCGCGGATACCCGCGTCCGCCGTTGAACGATCAACGTTGAACTTGTAGTAGCCCGGAATATTGCTGGTATCGCCAGCGTCGTTGAGAATTCTCGGCACCTGGTCGGACAGGCGCTTGACATCGGATTTGCCGCCACCGGCGTGGGCAAACACAGTGACCGTGTCGGTCAGGTCATATTCGCCACCAAGCAAGGCCGACTGCTCTTTGGTGTCCGACCAGCCCCAGTCCTGCGGCAGGTTGGTGCGGCCATTCGGCGCGGACGGGACATCGATGCCCGGCGCCACGGTGAATGGCCGCGACGCTGCCTCGAAACTCTCTTTCTGGCTGATGTAATCGAGGTTCAGGCGCAAGCGCTCGCCACGGTAATCAAGCGCGATGGCGCCGATACCGAGGTCGCGGTGCTGATCGTCAATGGCCGTGTCGCCGCCCTGCAGGTTGCCGTTGAAGCGCACGCCAAATTGATTGTCCGTGCCGAAGCGACGGCTGAGATCCAGATGACCACCCACCTGGGAATCCGAAGCGTAAGTGGTGGTGACCCGCGTCAAGTCTTCATCCAGCGGACGCTTGGGCACGATGTTGATCACGCCGCCGACGCCGCTGTTGGGCGAGATGCCGTACATCAACGCCCCTGGCCCCTTGAGCACTTCGACCCGTTCGGCGTAGTCGGTAAACACGCGATAGTTCGGCGCTACGCCATACACCCCGTCGAACGCCAGCTCGCCGAGATTGCCTTCGCCGATCGGGAAGCCGCGAATGAAAAACGAATCGACGATACCGCCGGTTTGACCGGTGGAGCGCACCGAAGGATCACGCTCCAGCGCATCGGCGACGGTCACGGTTTGCAGGTCGGCGAGGGTCTTGGCGGTGTAACTGGTGACACTGAACGGCGTGTCCATCACATCCTTGTTGCCCATCATGCCCAGGCGAGCTCCCCGTGCAACCTGGCCACCGGCGAAGGTTTCCGGCAACGAAGTCGGGCCGCTGTAGGAAGCGTTGATGTGAGTGGTGTCGAGCGTCAGCGCGTCCGGGCTGTCATCGGCCGGCGTGGCGGGTGCGACGTTAGAACGCGGGTCGGCGGCAACGTCTTGTTGCTCGGGGCTGGCGGCCCAGGCGCTGGCGCTTCCTGCGACCAAAAGAAAATTCAGCATGGCGGTACGCATGGCAAGCGTTAGCACGCGCTCACCGCTGGGACGACTGACAACAGGCATGACGTGGAGATCCTTTCAACAAGTGGAAATGGTAATCACTCCTATTGCCAGTCGATTGACGAAAAAGTATCACCCCCGGAAAAGTTTTTTTGGATGGGCCCGGCGAGGGTCAGGCGTACAGCCGCTCCAGCGGTATCGCCACCATGGGTAACGCGGGGTCGAACGCATGCCGGGTGGTCTTGTAGGGAAAGAGTTCACCGCGGGCGATGGTGGTGAATATCTGCGCCACTTCGAACGCCTGCCCTGTCTGCCAATGCCGCACACAGACCCGCGGATCGGTGTAATCGAGCTGGATACAGGGCACCCGCTTCAAGCCCAGTTGCAACGCGGCGTTGAAGCGGTGATTACCGTCCATCACGATGCCTCGCGAGCGCTCGACGATGATCGGTTCCAGCCAATGTCCCGCACGAACGATCGATTCACGCAACATCGTCACATTGGCCGGATCGACCTGTTCCGACTGCAGCACCCGGCACAGTGGCCGCAACGCAATCTGATAACCCTGTTCCATGATGATCTCCTGATTGGCCGAGGGTTCAGCAGGCATCGACACGGGCAATGGGCGTGTGCTGGCGGGCGACATCGAGCAGGCGCTGCGCGTGCTCGATCAGCGGCAAATCGACCATCTCACCGTCCACTTGCACCGCGTGACTGCCCGTGGCCACCGCGCTCATCACCCGATCGGCCCAGGCCAGCTGGCGCGAGTCCGGCAGGAAGGCGCGTTGCACCGTGTCCAGTTGCGCGGGGTGGATGCACAGCTTGGCGCCGAAACCCAGCGAACGCGCGTAATGCGAGTCCCCGGCGACCACCGCCAAATCGCTGATCGCCGGCGTGACACCATCGATCGGCGACGGCAAATCGGCGGTGCGCGAAGCCAGCACAATGCGGTTGCGGGCGAACAGAAACGCCTCGGGTATCTGGCTGCAGTTGATATCGAGGGAAAAATCCAGTGAACCGAACGCCAGGCGTGCCAGGCCGGGGATCGCCGCAATTGATTCGACCTGCTGTAGCCCTTTGGCGGTCTCGATGATTGCGACGATCTTCAGCGTCGGCTGCCACTGCCGCAGACGTTCGACCACTCGGCTCAAGACCTCGGGGCACTCGGCCTTGGGCAGGAAAATCCCGTTGCAGCGCTGCGGGAAGCGCATGTCGTTGAGCCAGGTCAGGTCCTGGCGAAACAACGTGCTGCTGACGCTGTTGAGGCGAATGTAGCGCTCGCAGGCAACGCTCGGCGTTATTTCCTGCCAGGCCCAGATGGCGGCGCGGGCGGCCGGTTTGCTGTCCGGGTGCACGGCGTCCTCAAGATCGAGAATGATCGCATCGGGCCGCGCTTCGACCGCTTTGGAAAAGCGCTCGGGACGATTACCCGGCACGAACAGGTAGCTGATCGCGAGTGGGGCCTTGCTGTTGAGTCGATCGAATTGCATGGCGTTGCTCCTTGGCGTGAACCAGTCGTGGTTTCTGAACATTTTCCGGCCCCGTAGCGGCAGATCCGGGTGCTCGCCCGGGGCCTCTTGCAACAACCCTTAACGCCTTGGGGATCAAGGCATTAAAGGACTTTTTTATTTCGGGGCGACCGCTTCCTTGAGCGTGTAAATACACGTTCATTGAGTGGCCTTGCGGCGGTCGTTATTCAAAAATATTTGAAAACCATACTTGATAATAGTTCTCGTTCGCAATATTGTTCGCTCCGCCAAGAGGAACTACCCTCGCTTCAAAGCACGTTTTCAGCACCTCGGGAAGTACAGGCCAGTGATGTCATTTGAATCTCAGTTGCAGGCCAGTTACAGGGCATTGCCCATAAGCGGGTGGCCAATAGGATCGTCCGTACAGAACTTATGGAATGAGGTTCCAATGCGATTTTTTTGTGATCCATTTATTACGATCGGCGTTAACCATCCAACTTCAGATATCGCCTGGCATCCGCCTCCGAATGTCTAAACCATGCTTTTAATTAGCAAAAGATTCCGATAGCAAACAGTTATCAACCTATCAGTGGCGACGTTGTTTTCGACGCCAGGGGTTAACGATGCCTATAGCAAATTCACTGCCTGCCGAACAACTAACTAAAGTTCATCAGCCAGACATGTTAAAACCGCTGATCGACCCAGTCATTTCCACGCTGATCAACAAGTTCCCGGGTACGCTGGATGACTTGGTCAAACAACATGGTTCACCCTTGAATCTGGTTTGGCCCCATGCCTTTGAATTAAATACACAAGCTCTTCTGGCCGTGTTGAAACGCTACAACGTGCCTTACGCCATCTTCTATGGCGCCAAGGCCAACAAGTCCCAGAGCATGCTCGGCGCAGCGGCGAATTCGGGGATCGGCGTCGATGTGTCGAGCATCCACGAACTGCAAGCGGCGCTCCGGGCCGGTACACCCGCCGCCAAAATCTGCGCCACGGGACCCGCCAAAACTGCCGTATTTCATCAGGCACTGGTCAGCGCAGGTTCACTGATTTGCGTCGATTCGCTGGAAGAGTTCGATCATCTGCAAAGCACTGTCGAAGCACGGCGCCCCCTCACAAAAGCCAGGGTTTTACTGCGTTACAGGCCCAAAAGCAGCCCGCAGAGCCGCTTCGGCATGAACGCGCAAGACTTGCTCGACAGTCTTCAACGGCTGACCAGAAGCACTGATGTTTTTCACTTCGAGGGTTTCCATTTTCATCTGGGCGGCTATGGATTCGAATCCCGCGCACAAGCGTTACGTGAGGTCACCGGGTTCGTCGAGGCGGCTCGGGAAATGGGCTTGAGTCCACAGATGATCGACATCGGTGGCGGTTTGCCGATTCGTTATGTCGAGCCGCAGACCTATGCCCGTTTCTTACAGCACGACAATCAACCGAGCCATTATCACAACCAAAAAGTTCCCGACGCTTATTATCCCTACGGCGCAGAACTGACGGCGCCACAATGGTTGACATTATTGCTGGAGGCCGAGCATTCACCCGGACTGTCCATATCCAATTATTTAAAACTGCAGAATATAACCCTGGCGCTGGAACCCGGACGGAGTCTCGTCGATCAAGCGGCGATTTCATTGTTTCGCGTCACCCGCACCAAGCAACTCGCCGACAAAAAAACCGTCATCTTCGTTGAAGGCAGTAGTTTCAGCGCGTGCGAAACCTGGTTTGCCTCTGAATACCTGGTTGATCCGATCCTGATCAGTTCACACGCCCCACCCCACACCCCGACGCAAGCTTATATCGCCGGCCATAGTTGCCTGGACGATGACGTTATCAGTCACCGCCTGATCAACTTCTCGACTGCACCACAGCCAGGCGACTTATTGATTTACGTCAATACCGCTGGTTATCAGATGGACTTGCTGGAAAACGAGTTTCATCGCCATCCCCTGCCCCGGCGGTTGACGGCGACCTGTTGTACGGAAGGTAACTATGCGTTTTCACCTGACTACTAAAGGGAATAGTTGAAATGATATTGAATAAGACTTCGGATCTTATAGGTAACACGCCGATGTTGGGCATCGAAGTTCCGGATACCCATGCGCGTTTGTTGTTGAAGATTGAAAAGAACAACCCCGGCGGCAGCATCAAAGATCGCATGGCACGCAATATGGTGTTGGCGGCGCTCAAGTCCGGTCGACTGAAACCCGGCGGCGTGGTCGTCGAATCGTCCTCCGGCAACACCGGGATTGGTCTGGCCATGGCAGCGGTCGAGTTTGGTTTGCACTTCATCGCCGTGGTCGATCACCACGCCGCACAAGACAAGATCGCCGTGATGAAGGCGCTCGGTGCGGACATTCGTTTCGTCAAAGGCACCTATCGCGAAGATGAAGTCGCGGTGGTCGAGCGGCAACGACTCGCCGCCGAACTGGCCAGCGACATTCCCGGTGCCGTGTTCATGAATCAGTCCGACAATGCGGCCAATGCGGGTGGCTACAGTGATTTCGTTCGCGAAACCATCGCCCAGGTTGAAGGCGTGATTGGCGCCTATGTCGGCTGCGTCGGCACCGGCGGCTCGATGACCGGCATCGCTCGCGGCCTGAAACTGCATAACCCGGACACCATCACCGTGGCGGTGGAACCGGCCGGCTCCATCGTGTTCGGCCATCCCGGTTATCCCTACTACCAGTCAGGCACCGGCACGCCGGCCGGCGACACCGTCGGCCTGGTGCTCGACTACAGCTGCATCGACCTGGGTGTGCAAGTCACCGATTCCCAGGCCTTCGAAACCGCCCGCTATATCGCGCGCAACCTCGCCCTGTTAGTGGGGGGCTCAACCGGCGGTGCGATCTTCAAGGCGCTGGAACTGATCCACAAAGGCGTGCTGACCGGCAACGTAGTGGTGCCAATCGCCGACGGCGGCGAGAAATACCTGCACACGGTGTTCGACGAGAAATGGCTGCAAGAACGCGATCTGATCGATCCAGGCATTGCGCCGCAACTGGATGCCTGGCTGGGCAAGACCCAATGGCTGGAATCCTTCTCCGCACCGCTGCAATTGAGCGTCGCATGACTCACCCACCACACAGGAGCACCGCTCGATGAATGTGTTGAAAGTCGCCATCTGTGGTGGCGGCAGGACCGGCCATCTCAACGCCATCCTGTTCAAACAACTGCCCAATGTTCAGGTTTCGATGCTCACCGGCAATCAGGAGATCATCGAACGGCACGCCCGCCAGACGCCGATGCGGGCGCTGTTGCCCGACGGTTCGACACTGGAGGCCCGACTGGATCGCGTGACCACCGATGCCAGGACAGCCGTCGAGGATGCCGACATCGTCATCATCACCGTGCCTGCCCATGCCCGACCGCAAACCTTGCAAGCCATCGCGCCGCATCTGAGTGCAAGCAAACCGGTATACATCGGTGCAATTCCCGGTTTCTGCGGTTTCGACTGGCTGGCCGAAGCCACCCTGCCCGACCGTCCGAACCTGGTGATCTGGGGCATGAAGGATGTCCCGCATACCGCGTTCGAACTGGCGCCGGGACGCTCGATCAAAATGGGCGGCGGCAAAAGCCAGCTGTATGTGGCGACCCATGCCAGGGAGTCGCAGGCATCACGCCGACAGCTGCAGGAAATGCTGACCCGGCTGTACGGCCCCTGTGTGACGATGCTGGAAAACTACCTGGAGATCACCCTGACCCCGGGCAACCCGATCATGCACAGCTCGGTGATCTACGGACTGATCGGCCCCTACGGCCAGTGGCACCGCAAGATTTTCCCGCAACCCATGTGCTGGTGGACCGAGTGCCCGGAACTGGGCGCCTACTTCCTCGAACGCATGGATCAGGAAAGCCAGGCGTTGTGCGCGGTCATCAGTCAGCGTCTGGGCATCGACCTGTCCTCGGTCAAATCCCTGAAACAGGAAATCGTCGACGCCTACGGCGAGCAAATCCGCGACCAGAGCAGCATGCTGGCGATTCTGCGCACCAATCAGGCCTACAACGACATCCTCGCGCCGATGGTGCCAGCCGCCGACAACCGCGCCGGCTACGTGATCGAACGCGAGAGCCGGGCCTTCAACGAAGACATCGCCTACGGCCTGGTGCTGTTGGTGGAAATGGCCAGGCGCTTCGACCTCAAGGTGCCTTACATCGAAGAAGTCTTGCAGTGGAGCGTTGGCTACATGCAGGGCCTGCGCGACTCGGCACTCGACTACTTCCCCAGCCATTGGCCACGCCCGGCAACCGCCGCCGCCTGACCCATTCATTCAATTTTTCGACGAGCAGACCGCTGATATGGATGACTTCAAGACACTGATCGCCTACTCCCGCCAAAACGCGATGCGACGCTTGATTCGCTGCCTTTTTGCCGAAAATATCCTCGACCGTTCGGCCCTGAGCTTTTCCGACGAGGGCCACCAGGCCACTTACCCACTCAAGGGCGGCCGTGCTCACCTGGCCTTTTCCGACATCGCCAACGGTCCGGCCGACACCGTGGTCAACGACGGTGACGTGGTGCTGGTCACCGACGAAGGCGTACGCCAGGTCATCACCAGCCATCAGGACATGCTTGACGTGCTACGCGACAGTTTCGACTTCGAACCCACCGACGAAGGCGTGGCCGGACTGAAGGCCGACATGGAAAACAGCCTGACCAACGACGCGCACGCCCGTCAGCATCGCCAGCAATGGAACGCCCGGTTGCAGCAGGCCGCCAGGGATCAGGGCCTCGCCAGTTTCACCGACTACCTGCGCCAGCAGGCCAACACCAAGGACGCCGCGATCCTGCTCGACCAGTGGGGTTCGCTGGAAGGTCATCCGTACTACCCGACCTGGAAATCGCGCCCGGGCCTGACCGATGCCGAAGTCGAGCAACTGTCCCCCGAGTTCAATGCCCAGGTGCCGTTGCGTATCGCCTCTTTGCGCGCCGACAACGCGAAAAGCGAGAGCATGCCGCACGTGACCAGTTACCACGACTGGTTCGCCAGCCATTTCCCGGCGCAATGGGAACAATGGAAAGCCTCGCTCAACAGCAAAGGGCTGGATGAACGCCAGTGGCTGCCGTTGCCGATACACACCTGGCACCTGCAGACCTACGTACTGAAGACGTTCGCGGCGGAAATCGAAGCAGGGATTCTGATCACCGACGGCCCCGATATCGCCACCCTGCCGACCATGTCCTATCGCACGATGATGCCGGTGCTGGACGACTGCGCGCCGCTGATCAAGCTGCCGATCGCCGTGTGGATGACCAGTGAGCTGCGCAGCCTGCAAGCCAAGTCGATTCACATGGGGCCGCGCATCAGCACGGTGATCACCAGGATTCTTGAAGCGGAAAACGGCTTCGATCAGCGTCTGGAAATCTTCCCGGAAGAAATCGGCGTGCGTTACAGGAACGCGATCACTCAGGACGATCATCCCGGCCGTCATCTGTCCGTGGTCTATCGCGCCAGCCAGCCAGCGTTCGAGCGCGCCGACGATTGGCTGCCGATTACCGTGGCGTCACTGTTCACCCGCTTGCCCGGCAGTGGTCGGCCGCTGTTCACCGATCTGATCGAGCGCGACGGCGTGCGGGCGAGCCCCATCCAGGTTGAACAATGGTTCCGTGAGTACGCCACCGTGGTGACCCACCCGGTGGTGGCGATCTATCTGATGTATGGCATCGGCCTTGAAGCGCATCAGCAAAACACCATGGTGCTGTTCTCCCCCGACGGCAAAGCACGTAGTCTCCTGATCCGCGATTTCGGCGATGGCCGCACGTACGCTCCGTTATTGGAAGAGCGTGGCTACAACCTGCAGCCCCACGTACAGCCGGGTATTCTGCCGACGGTGTTCGCCGGGGATATCGAGCCGGTGCGCATGTTCGTGCTCGACGCGGCGTTCCTCACGCATCTGCACGAGATGGCGCTGTGGCTGACCAAGGAATACGGGTTGAACAACACACGGCTGTGGGAAGTGTTGCGCGAAGAAACCGATCTGGCCTTCGAGGCTGTGCGCCACCGTGTGTCGCCGGCACTGTGGGAGGTCGAACACAAAGCGTTCGTCGAAGACCCATGGCCAACCCGGTCGTTGCTGCGCATGCACTTGATGCAATACAGCAACTATCGTTTGCAACACACCCTGACCAACCCGCTCGCTAGCGTTTAACCGAGGCTGACTCATGTCCCATGCAGGTGTCATCCAGGGTTCAAGAGTACGAATCCTGATTTATCTTCTATTTGCGATCCAATTGGTATCGATGGGTGCGATGGAAATGAGCGGGCCGTTCTGGCCTGTCCACCTGCGTGGGCTGACCACTTCGGAGTCGGTTTTCAGCTTCGCCAGCATCGCCGTGTACGTCGGGCCGATGCTGGGCATTATTCTGACCAGCGCATTCTGGGGCCGCATCGGCGATCGCTACGGCCACAAGTTGATGATGATCCGCGCCCTCGCCGGTTTGTCGTTGACCCAACTGGGGCTGGCGCTGTTCAGCGACATTTGGGTCATTCTGATCCTGCGTTTTTTGCAAGGCGCGTTCGCCGGCTACATCGCCCCGGCACAGGCTTATGGCGTCAGCATCGAGGCCCCTTCGCGGCGGGCGCGGTTGTTCGCCATCCTGCAGATCTCGACCAATGTCGGTTCGTTGCTCGGCGCCGTGGTCGGCGGATTGATCCTCGACTACGCGACGTTCTTCTGGATCAACATCATCGCCTCGGCACTGTGTGCGGTGTGCACCGTGATCGCCGCCGTGACCTTGCCCGATGTGCCGCCGGTGAAGAAAGCCCCGGCCGCCGACAAGGCAACTCCCGCCGGCCGTTCAGGCAGTGTGTGGCAGGGCTCGCCACTGCTGTCGTTGCTCGGTGTGATGGGCATTCTGCTGCTGGCGCGGATGCTGCCGCAGACCGCCTTCTCGCTGTATGTCAGCTCGGTGTTCGAGGTCAGCCACTCGGTGGTCGGCCTGTGCTACGGCTTGCTGGCGCTGGGCTTCATTCTCTCGGCCACGGCCTGGTCGCGCTATTTCGAACACCGTGGCCAGCAGGAAACCCTGCATCGCCTGACTTACGTGGTGCTCGGCTGCATCGCCCTGACCGCTGTGGCGGGCATCACGCGTAATCCGCTGGTATTTGTTGTCGCTTACTTCATCTGGGGCGTGCTGCTCGGTGCGACCACGCCGGTGCTGATGGCGCTGATCTCAAAAACCGCCGACAGCTCGCAACAGGGTCACGTGCTGGGGATTGCCCAGGGCACGGCGCAATTTGCCTCCATCGCGGGGATTTCAGCCGGGGGCTTGCTCAGTCAGGTTTACGGTCTGCAATACACCTACCTGTTCGTTTGTCTGGCCTATGGGGTGGCGCTGATCCCGATTGTCGCGCTGCGCCACTGGCCGGCGGTCATGCAACCGAGCCATGCCCCGCCGGGGGATTGATCAAGGAGTTCGTGCTTTGAACATTGAACAACTGCGCGCCGATACGCCCGCTGTCGCGCAACTGATCCACTTCAACAATGCCGGCGCGGCGCTGATGCCGACGCCGGTGATCGACACCGTGACCCGCCACCTCCAGCTCGAAGCACGCCTTGGCGGGTATGAAGCGGCCGCGCAATGTTCGGCCGAACTGGAAAACGTGTATGGCGCCATCGCCCGGCTGATCAACGCTCAGCCGGACGAAATCGCCGTGATCGAGAACGCGACCCGCGCCTGGGACATGGCCTTTTATTCATTGCCGCTGCAAGCGGGCGATGTGGTGCTGACCTCGACCACCGAATATGCCGGCAACTACATTCCTTACCTGCAACTGAAGCAGCAGCGCGGCATTGAAATCCGCGTCATTGCCAACGATGAGCATGGCCAAGTGTCATTGCCGGCACTGAAAACAATGCTCGAGGACGAGCGCGTCGCGTTGATCGCCTTGCCCGTGATCACCACCAACGGCGGTCCCGTGCAACCGGTCGAACAGATTGGCGCCCTGGCCCGCGCTGCCGGCGTGCTGTTTCTGCTGGATGCCTGCCAGGGGGTCGGACAGATGCCGATCGATGTGCAGAAAATCGGTTGCCACATGCTCGCGGCCACCAGCCGCAAGTACCTGCGCGGACCGCGGGGCATGGGATTCCTGTATGTCGAAAGGTCCTTGTGCCAGAACCTCGAACCGGTCTTTCTCGACCTGCACGCCGCATCGCTGCAGACATCCGATACCTTCGAAATCCGCGCCGATGCCCGCCGATTCGAGAACTGGGAGTGCAATGTCGCCGCCAAACTGGGCCTGGGTGCGGCGGTGCAATACGCACTGGCCCAGGGCGTGGACCCCATGTGGTTGCGAATTCAACAATTGGCCGCCTACCTGCGTCAGCGCCTGGCGGATATCCCGGGCGTCACACCGCGCGACGTCGGCAGCCTCACATCAGGCATCGTGACATTCACTCATCAGGGCAGCAGCGCCGCGCAGGTTCAACAGTGGCTGGCGGCACAGGACAAGCGCATCAACGTGACGACCTCGACCTTCCGTTCGACCTTGATCGATATGCAGGACAGGGACTTGCTGGAGGTCAATCGCGCTTCGCTTCATGCCTACAACACCGAAGCGGAAATCGACACGATGATCGCCGCACTGAGCTGTCTGCCGAGCGCCTGACGGGGATACCAATCGGCGCTTGCGTCGCAGCCGGGTTGCAAACTAGAATTGGGAATACTTCTCAATTGCATAAAGCTGCAGCCATGAGCGAAACCCTTCCCGCGAATAACGACCATCACCTGCGCGCGATCGAAGCCCTGTACAGCGGCCATCACGGCTGGCTGTACGCGACGCTGAGAAAAAAACTGGGTAACGCCATGGACGCGGCGGATCTCGCGCAGGACACCTTCACCCGTATCCTCGCCTCCCAGGTCACCGTCATCGAACAGCCCCGCGCCTACCTGAGCTGCGTGGCCAAGGGCATTCTGGTCAACTGGTATCAACGCAAGGCCCTGGAACGCGCCTACCTGGATGCCCTCTCTCACTTGCCTGCGCCAGAAGTGCCTTCGCCGGAGTCGCGCTTCATGGTTCTGGAGACCCTGCACGAAATCGACGCGATGCTCGACGCGCTGCCGCCACTGGTCAAACGTGCGTTTCTGCTCTCGCAGATCAGCGGCCTGAAGTATGACGACATTGCCTCGCAACTGGGCGTCTCGCTGATCACCGTCAAACGCTACATGAAGCAAGCCTTCGTGCAATGCCTGTTGCTGGTGGAATGAATGCTCACACGTCGCAACGCGCCGCCCCCCGATCAACAGGCCCTGGAAGAAGCGGCCGACTGGCTGATCCGCTTGAGTGAGGGCGAACTGAGTGACAGTGAACGCGCCGAATGGGACTGCTGGAAAGCCAGCACCCCCGAGCGCGGCCGGGCCTGGGCGCGAGCGCAGTTGTTGCAGAGTAAACTCGGCGGGCTGCCACCGTCGCTGGCGATGTCGGCGCTTGACCGCCCAAACAGCCCGGAACGCCGTGCGGCGCTGGGCAAACTGGCCATGATCCTGGCGATCCTGCCGGTTGGCTGGGCCAGCTGGAAGCTCGCAGAGTCCCGACAATGGTCGGCCGACTATCGCACCGCTGTCGGCCAGCGACGCGAACTGACCCTGGCCGACGGTTCGAAAATCACCCTGAACACCGACACTGCCATCGACGTGCTGTTCGACGCCAACCAACGCCATATACACCTGCGCGAAGGCGAAATACTGGTGCAGACCGCGCCGGACAATTCACCGTCACCCCGGCCGTTCCTGGTCAGCACCCGCCAGGGCCGCCTGCAAGCGTTGGGCACGCGCTTCACCGTTCGCGAACTGCAATCACGCACTCGCCTTGCCGTCCTGGAAGGCGCTGTGAAGGTGGATCTGGCAGATGATCGCAAGGGAACACCGCTGATCATCGGTGCCGGGCAACGCACCGATTTTTCTTCCAGCACCTTCGGCCAGGTCAGCGTCGCCGACCGCTCCGCCGGCGACTGGACGCAAGGCATGTTGATGGCGGACAAGATGCGCCTGGCTGACTTCGTCGACGAGTTGACGCGCTATCACCGTGGTGTTGTGCGCCTCGACCCGGCCATTGCCGATCTGCGCATTTCCGGTGCCTACCCCATCAGCGACACCCAGCGCACCTTGAACATGCTGGCGCACACCTACCCGATCCATGTCAGCGGCCATTTGAATGGCTTCTGGGTCATGCTTTCCCCCACTTGAGTCGCCGAAAAATATTGCCGCACCGGTGATACTTTTTTTGATCTCGACTGGCTATGGGGGAGAAGCACTTTACCGTCCTGTTTATAGGTCCATCCATTCATGCCTGCTGCACGCCTCCTGCGCCCGGATCGTCAGTTCAAACCAGTGATTCGCAGTGCGTTGCTCAGCCTTGTCCTGATCGGTGTCGTTTGCCCGTTTGCCTTGGCCGTCGTGCCTGTCCAACTGGACTCTGTCGCGGTCCGTGCCTACGACATTCCCTCCGGGCCGCTGGGCGCCACCCTTTCCAGCGTTGCCGTCGAGGCCGGTATTGCGCTGTCGTTTCAGCCTTCCCTGACCGAAGGCCTGACCAGCCCTGCACTGATCGGCCATTTCACCGCGCAAGACGCCGTCACTCGCTTGCTGGACGGCAGTGGCCTGGACATGGTGTTGCACAGCGATGGCAGCTACACGCTGGTGCAGCGCCGGGTGACGCTGGATGAGACGGCAGTCATCGGTACCGACCAACGCGCCGATGCTCTGCCGCAGGTGTATGTCGGTGGCCAGGTGGCCAGCGGCAGCCGTCTGGGCATTCTCGGCAATACCGACGTGATGGATGCTCCGTTCAGCGTCAGCACCTACACCTCGGCGCTGATCAAGGATCAACAGGCCGTCACCGTCGGCGATGTACTGGAGCGCGACTCCTCGGTGCGTTCCACGGGGCAGACCGGGGGCATCGTCGACTCGTTTTTCATCCGTGGTTTTCCCGTCGGTGAAGGCAACCTCGGTGAATTGGCGTTCGACGGCGTCTACGGTGTCGCGCCCAACTACCGGGTATTCACCGAGTACGCCGAGCGTATCGAACTGGTCAAAGGCCCCGGTGCCCTGCTCTATGGCATGTCGCCCAACAGCGCAGTCGGCGGTGTCATCAACGTGGTGCCCAAGCGCTCTCTCGATGAAGACCTGACCCGTTTCACCGCCAGCTACGCCATGGACTCGCAGCTTGGCGGGCACCTCGACGTGAGTCGACGCTTCGGTGAAGAACGTCGCTTCGGCCTGCGCCTCAATGGCAGCACCCAACTGGGCAACACCGCGATCGACGATCAATCGCGGCATGTCGATATCGGTGCCCTGTCCCTTGACTATCAAGGCGATCGCCTGCGTACCAGCTTCGACTGGCTCAATCAGGAAGAACGTTTTGACGCTGCTTCGCGCCCCTTCCTGATCGCCTCGGGCGTGGACATTCCCTCGGCGGCCAATGGCCGTATCAATGTGAGCCAGGCATGGGGCTGGTCGCGAACTCGGGACAAATCCGCCCTGCTCAGTGGCGAATACGACGTGAGCGACGCACTGACTGTTTTCGCCCATGCCGGCGGCGGCCAGTCGGATGTCGCGCGGATGTCCGACCAGACGCCGACCCTCATTAATGCCGCCGGCGATACGTCATCGATTCCGGGCTATTACAAGTTCGAAGTCGAGCGATACACCCTCGACGCCGGTGCACGCCTGCGTTTCGACACCGGGCCGGTCAGTCATCGCACCGCCCTGCAAGTCAGCCGTTATCGCGATGTGCTGTCGCGCGGGATCATTTCCGGCGCGCCGATCCTGTCGAACATCTATCACCCGGTGGATCGGCCAAAGCCGTACATCCCCAAGCCGGACACGCCGAAAGTATCCGAAAGCGAACTGACCGGCGTGGCGCTGGCGGACACACTGTCGGTACTCGATGACCGGGTGCAGCTAACCGTCGGCGTACGCCGGCAGAACATCAAATCCGACAACTTCAACGCCACCGGGGTGGTCACCACGTCCTACGATGATGGCCGGACCACGCCGCTGTACGGCGCGGTCATCAAGCCCTGGGATCACGTTTCGTTCTACTACAACTACATCGAAGGCCTGAGCAAGGGCGACATTGCGCCGTCCACCGCCTCGAACGCCGGCGAGATCTTTGCCCCTTATGTTTCCCGTCAGCACGAACTCGGCGTCAAGGCCGACTACGGCACCTTCACCTCCACCCTTTCCCTGTTCCAGATCACCAAACCCAGCGGGGAACTGGCCTCCGGGGTGTTTGCGGTGCAGGGCCAACAGCGCAATCGCGGCCTGGAACTGAATGTGTTCGGCGAAGTCGCTCCAGGCACGCGATTGCTCGGTGGCGTGACCCTGCTCGATGCACAACTGAGCAAAACCTCGGTGGCTGGCAACCGTGGCAATAAACCGGTTGGCGTACCCGAAGTGCAAGCCAACCTGTGGGCCGAACGGGATACCTCGTGGCTGGAGGGACTGACGCTGACCGCTGGCGCGATCCATACCGGTAGCCAGTACGTCAACCAGGCCAACACCCAGAAACTGGATGACTGGACCCGCTTCGACGTCGGCGCGCGCTACACCACGCTCATCGATGAGCGACCGACCACGTTTCGCGCCACCGTGCAGAACGTGTTCGACCAGGCGTACTGGTCGGGCGTGGCCTCCTACGGCGCGTTTTCCCAAGGTTCACCGCGCACTTTATTACTGTCGGCAACTGTCGATTTCTGAAACGTTCAGCCGGCTGACGGTGTGAACCGTCGACCGATCTGACTTTGCAAAGGCTTTGACCATGGTGATTTTCGATAGACGCAGCTACGCATGGGTTGCACTGCTACTGGCAGGACTGCTGGGGCTGTTTTCCTGGGTACCGCGCCCTGCGCACGCCGCCGAGGCGGACACGGCGCGCACCGAGGTGACCGATCTGCTGGGGCGCAAGGTCAAGGTTCACCTGCCGGTCAGGCGCGTCATCCTTGGCGAAGGTCGACAGTTGTATCTGGTCGCCGCCCTCGATGTGCAAAACCCGATCGCGCGCATCGTCGGCTGGCGCAAGGACCTGATCCAGTCTGATCCGGACACCTACAACGCGTACCTGCGCACATTTCCCGGCATCGCCAAAATCCCCACCTTCGGCGGTTTTGAAGACGGCACCTTCGACATCGAGCAGGCCATTTCCCAGCGCCCGGACGTGATCATCCTCAACATCGAGGCACAGCACGCCACTGAAGATGCACGCTACATCGAAAAGCTCGACGCGCTGGGCATTCCGGTGGTGTACGTCGACTTCCGTAACAACCCGATGCAGAACACCGAGCCGACCATGCGCCTGTTCGGTCAACTGTTCGCAAAGGAACAGCGCGCCGAAGCCTTCATCGATTTCCGCAACCGGCAGATTCATCGCGTCACCGACGTCATCGAGAAAAATCACCCACCGCGTCCCAGCGTGTTCATCGAGCGAATCGGTGGCTACACCGATGATTGCTGCCTGAGTTTCGGCAACGAGAACTTCGGTCTGTTCGTCGAGATGGCCGGTGGCAACAACATCGCCCGGCGCATCATTCCCACCACGTTCGGCCAGTTGAATCCCGAGCAAGTCATTGTCGCCAACCCGGCCCATGTGGTGATCACCACCGCCAACTGGGAAGCCTTTGCCCCCGGCGGCCATTGGGTCGGCGTCGGTCCTGGCGCCGACATGACCCTGGCACGGAAAAAACTCGCCTGGTACACACAGCGTCCGGCCTACGCCGGCATCAAGGCTCAGGACAACCAGGCGTTTCACGCCATCTGGCATCAGTTCTACAACAGCCCCTATCAGTTCGTGGCCATCCAGCAATTGGCGAAATGGTTCCATCCCGAACTGTTTGCCGATCTCGATCCGGAGGCGTCATTTCGCGAACTGCATGAACGCTTCCTGCCCGTGCCCTATGAGTCCGGCTACTTTGTCAGCTTGCCGCAACCGGAGGTCAAACCATGAGTTCGTTGACTGACGCCGTGGTCGTACAGCGCGAGACCTATCGCCGCCTGGTGTTGCGCAAGCGCTTGATCCTTGCGGGGCTGGTGGCCCTGTTGTCATGCAGTGTGCTGCTCGACCTGGCGCTGGGGCCGGCGAGCTACAGCTTCAGCGAAGTCATCGGCGCGTTGTTTTCGCCGGACAGCGCATCGACGCAGGTTCGCGTGGTGATGTGGGACATTCGTCTACCGGTGGCGCTGATGGCCGTTGCCGTCGGGGCGGCGCTGTCACTGGCCGGCGCACAGATGCAGACCATCCTCAACAACCCGCTGGCCAGCCCGTTCACCCTGGGCATTTCCGCAGCCGCCGGTTTCGGCGCCGCGTTGGGACTGGCGTTCGGTGTCGCGCTGTTCCCGCTGGCGGCGCAATTCATGGTGCCGCTCAATGCGTTCATCATGGCCATGCTCTCGGCGCTGTTGATCCATTTCCTGAGCATGCGTCGTGGCGTCACCGCCGAAACCATTGTGCTGCTCGGCATTGCACTGGTGTTCACCTTTAACGCGCTGTTGGCACTGGTGCAGTTCTTCGCCACCGAGCAAGCGGTTGCCGCCGTGGTGTTCTGGACGATGGGCAGCCTGACCAAAGCCACCTGGCCAAAACTCGGGGTGATCTGTCTGGTGATCCTCATCACCTTGCCGATCTTCGCCAAACGCGCCTGGGCTTTGACCGCCCTGCGCCTGGGCGACGACAAGGCCGCCAGTTTCGGCATCAACGTGCGCAGGCTGCGTTTTCAGACACTGATCATGGTCAGCCTGCTGGCCTCGTTTCCCGTGGCGTTCGTCGGCACCATCGGTTTTATCGGACTGGTCGGCCCGCACATCGCCCGCCTGTTGATCGGTGAAGACCAGCGCTTCTTCCTGCCCGCCTCGTTGCTGACCGGATCATTGATCCTCTCGGCCAGCTCGGTGGTCAGCAAAACCCTGATCCCCGGCGCGATATTCCCCATCGGCGTGGTCACGTCGCTGATCGGCGTACCGTTCTTCATATCTCTGATTCTCGGCGGGAAGAAAAACGCATGGTGAAGCTGCAGCTGGACAATCTCGGTGCCCGCTATGGGCAGCGCGAGATCATTAGCGGTGTGTCGTCTACCGTATTTTCCGGCGGTCAGGTGGTCGCCGTGGTCGGTCCCAACGCCGCTGGCAAATCGACGCTGTTCAAACGCATCGCCGGGCTGATCGACGGACCCGGACAGGTGATTTTGCAGGACTCGAAAAAAGGTCCGACAGGCATCAGCTATATGCCGCAGGGCCTGAACGCCAGTGCGCGGTTGACGGTGTATGAGTCGGTGCTGCTGGCGCGCAAGCAACTGACGCCGGGCTGGGTCGTACACGATGATGAGTTGAAACTGGTCGATGAGATTCTCGCGGCGTTGGGCATCACCGGATTGTCCTTTCGCAACCTCGGTGAACTCAGTGGCGGGCAGCAGCAGTTGGTGTCCATCGCGCAAACCCTGGTGCGCGAGCCAGAAATCCTGCTGATGGACGAGCCGACCAGCGCCCTGGACATGCATCGTCAGGTGCAGGTGCTTAACTTCATGCGCACACTGGCCCGCCAACGCGAGGTGATCGTGTTCATCGCCATCCACGATTTGAATCAGGCACTGCGGTTTGCTGATCAGGTGCTGGTCATCGCTGAGGGCACCGCGCAAGGCAGCGGCCCTAGCTTCGAGGTGATTACCGAGCAAATGTTGCGCAACGTTTACAAGGTCGAAGCGCGAATAGAACAATGTAGTCGCGGACTGCATCACATTCTTATCGACGACATCGTTTAACGTCGGATGTGCGGCCAGTCATGACTTTTCTTCAGGCGAAAAAAATCGCCCGCGTCGGGTTGGATAGATGAGTTGTGTAGTCGTTAGTCGGAGTGATTCATTGCGCTGGCGTTGATACCATTGCGCCCACGTTCTCCATGCATTAAGGGATGTGGGGGAAAATAGAAGCCCCGGCGATTGCGAACCGCCGGGGCTTTGCTTTTTCAATCCCGCTGAGCGTCTGGCGCCGTCCATTCGGACGCCGCCCCAGCACAGCCAGACCCGCCCTCGCGCCACGCCTTCCGTACGCACTGCCCGATACGGCACGGCTCCCCAGGGCGTGAGGGAATAGCGCTGGGACTATTCATAGCGGCTCAGATTGTGGGAGGTCATGGCGGGGAAATCGAGGTGGAGTCAACGCTGGAAAAAGGAACAATCTCCCGCGTGATTTTACTCTTACGCCATTAACCGTCCCCAATACACAGCACCGCAGCCCCCTACACCATGCGGTGAATGTCTCTTATGGGTCGTTTTGAGCCGATCACGACAGGCAGAAAACGGCCGATTGTGTTGAAAAAGTCGGTTCTTCCAGACTGTCCGCATACTCACTGTGGAAAGTCTCCTGAGCTGCTCTACGCTGTACGACAGGGCGCTCCGACCAACTTGCAGGCCTAGCCTGACGTTGGTGCCCTGTTGTCAGCAAAACTCGACCCCCAAGACTGTACTGAGTCCCCTACCTGATAACAGGGTGCACCCCACCTTTTGACCGCGAATATGTCAAATGGAGAATTGCAAATACTCAAACTATTACTATTGGGTGATCCCTAAATTGAACGAATTCATTCCTGACGCTGTGCGGTTGTCGCAGATCTTTTCACAAGCAACAGCCCCGACGTTTTTCCTCGGTGCAATAGCTGCGTTCGTTTCGTTAATGACTTCGAGATTATCAGCTGTCATCGACCGTACACGGGTACTCAATGCGATCCCCGAAGACGACCCGAGGCGTGCGCATCTCAGGGCTGATCTGGAGAGATTGAGGCGGCGGGCTAACTTATTGAACGCTGGAATCCTGTCTTCTCTGCGCGGCGGTCTTTGCGCCACCCTGCTGCTCGCTATCATCTTTTTAACTGAGTTCATGGGCTTCAAGTACGCCTATGGTGCCGGCCTTCTTTTTATAGTCGCCACATTCTTCCTAGGTGTAGGTCTGTTTCGCTTCGCCCAAGAAGCTAAAATCAGTGTCAGTGCGGCGGATGAACACCTTTGACCGATTCAAATTCTTGATGTCCGGAGCCCCCGAGGCACTACCTCCTGACACGACGAATTCCCCCTGACTTCGGGACATCTCTGATAGTCCGCTATGGGCGATTGCATGGCTCAGATCATCTCTCCACCAGGCAATACGCTCGAATAGTCAAAGCATGGGTAACAGCCATTGGACTTGATCCGACGATGTACGGTACCCACACGCTACGGCGAAGCAAAGCATCTTTGATCTATCGCAGGACCAAGAATTTGAGAGCAGTTCAACTGTTGCTTGGTCATACGAAGCTCGAAAGCACTGTCAGGTACTTGGGCATCGAGGTAGACGATGCTCTAGAAATGGCAGAGCAAACAGAAGTCTAATCATCCACGGCGACGGTCTGGGCCCGACCGTCGCTTTCCGGCCCAAAGCGGACATCCATTGCCCGTACTGCCCCAACTTGAGCGCCTCTCGATAAACAAAATTGGCAGTGAAGTCAGTCATCAGCCGTGGGGAATCCGTCTGAATGCTTCAGTCCTGCTGCCAGCCATCCTGATTTTGCACACTGCGTCCAAGTTAAATCTCTATGTGTTTGTTGACGCAGACGTTGCGTTTGTTGCCGAAATTTCAGGAAATGGCTGCGGCCTTTACCAATAGGGATCGCAAGTAATAGAAGCTTGGTTCCATGGCTTAAACAGCTCAAGGTTTCAGATCGAACTGGTGGAGTTTCTTCGCTGCCGTGCCGAAGTGCCCAAGCTGGTACACCGCCGCACCTGCTGGCGAGAACGTGAACGTATCAAACGGTTCGGCGATCATCTTGTCCAGGTACTCTCTGGGTGCAAGGCCGGTGGTGACGTGCGGATGGTAGTTCTCGCCAGAAGACTTAGGCACGAAGTCCGAAACGTAAGTGATCAAGGCAGGGAGGACCTCAGGAACGTCGCCGGTGACGAACGCGGCTGAGGTTCCAGTTTTCACCGTGAACGGGGCCACCGCGTCGATCACCTGCATTTCCAGTTTGATCAATTCGGGAGTTGGCTTGATGACAATGCCCGAGAGGCCAAGGTCTTTGTCTGGTATGTAGTAATACTTGATAGCTTCCAACTTCAGGCCGGTCACATTGGTGCTGGCGAAGACTTTACCGACGGCGGCATACACTTTTTCAAGATTCTCGGTGAGGACGAAACGCTGTACCAAGGTGATGTGGGGGCGGTGTGTGGCGTCCAGCGCAAAGCCCTTCGGGAAAACTTTGAGCAGGCGGTCATTCACGGCTTGCGAGTGCTGGAGCATCGTATTGTCCGGCTCAAGCAGGATGTCGATGGCCGTGACCGCAGGTGTTGCTTGCTGAGCATGCGCAGTCGCACCCAAAATCACCAAGGCGCAAGCCATCAAGCCTTTCAACACAAAAGGTTTGAGGTTCTTCGTCATGAGTTGCATGGCTGTATTCCTCTCTTCGTTTGCAGATTATTGGCGGGGGCTAACATTAATTATTTGTCGAAGGCAAAAATACGTTTCCAGTCGTCCTTCATGCTGACCACGATCCACCCCTGATTTTTCGCCTGCTCATCTAGCGCGGCAGGGAAGGCACCAAGTTTCACATCTGGCAGTCCGCGAGCCGGGCCGTAGGCATATTCGCGCGTCGCATCATCATGCAGGACCAGTAGCATAAGCCGCGCGCCCTTGCCGCCCTGCGTGTACTCCAGCATTTCTTGATCGCCACTCGAATTGCCAAATGCGGCAATCGGGCGCCGGCCAATAAACTGGTTGATGCCGACGGGCTTTCCGCCCTTGTCGTCAATGAAGTTCAACTCAGGCAATCGCACTATCACCGGTTTTCCGTCACGCAGTTCAAACTGCGTCTTGATGCTACTGCCGACGACCTGTTCTGGAGGCACTCCGTAAACCTGCTCCGTCCACACACGCATGAACTCAATGCCACCGCCAGAGACAATGTAAGTCTTAAAGCCGTTCTCGCGCAGATAAGCGAGCACTTCGAGCATCGGCTGATAAACCATTTCTGTGTAGTGCTTGCCAGTTTTTGGATGCGTTGCGGTGGCAAGCCAATCCTTGACCACCTGCTCAAACTCCACAGTAGTCATGCCGGCATGCGTGGCCATGATGAGTTCCAGTAAGGCGTGGTCTCCTCCGGCGAGCGCTGTTTTCAGATCCCCCTTGAGCAATGAGCTAAAGGGTTCCTGTGTCTTCCACTCGGGATGCTGTGGCGCAAGTGCTTTTACACGGTCAAGCGCGAAGTAAAGCTGAACGGGCATCGGCTGCTCGCACCAGAGCGTGCCGTCGTTGTCGAAAGTAGCGATGCGTTCAGCGGCCGGCACAAAGTCTGGTGAGCCCGGTTTTGTCACCTTCTCCACGAAGTCTACGATGGATTGCTTGGCAATCCCGTCGTGCCACAAGGGCAACGGATCAGCAGCATGGGCGATGTTTGTAGCGAGCACCAACGCGCCAACAAGCGTGATGAAGAGGAATCTAAGTGAACGTACAGTTTTCATGGACACGTCCTGTCAGATTTTAGGGAAGTCCTTCAGCCAATATGGCCTGAACTCAACACATGGGTGCCACGCAATCAGGGGTTGGTAACCGATGTTGAATCCCCCCTGATTACGCGGTGGACGAGATGCAATTCGCGACCTCGGCCAAGGTCACCACGGCGGTTTCAGTTGTCAGCTGGGATCTGAATCTTGATGCCTTCTTTTTCAAGGTCGTCGCGCACTGACTGGAATTTCTGGTACTTGGACAATTCGATCGGGCCGTCGTAGCTCATGCTTTGCAGTTTGCGAGGAGGATACTGAACATAGGTTTTCATCAGCTTCGCAATTGCTGTGCTGATAGGCACCATCGTCCAGGTATGCTCGGTGTAGTTGTTCATGAAAATGTCATAGCGTTCCTGTGGATCTTGCAGCAAGTCGAATACTTGCGGCACGGTTGCTACGTATTTGGTTGGCCCCTTCCAACCCTGGTTGGTGTCGACGGCCAGACCGCCCGTCACGGCGCCATTGTCGCCACGCAGGTTGAACACCGCCTTGTAGTTGCCGACACGGGCAGCCCCTGGGGACAGTTCGTTCTCGGTGAAGTAGAACCACTCTTTGCGAGGATCAGGGCCGGTACCGAGCAGCACCGGGGTCATGTCATAGCTGTCGAAGATGATCGGTTTGCCTTCGCGATCCTTGTCCGGCAGCTTGACCCCAGCCACGGAGGCGAAGGTCGCCATCAGGTCTAGGCCGCCCATAATGTCGTGATTTTTGGTGTTCGGTTTGATTTTACCCGGCCAAGCCATGATCGCCGGAACCCGGTTGCCACCTTCACGCACCGTGCCTTTGGTACCACGGAAGGGCGTGTAGCCAGCGTCCGGATAAACATCCTGCCAAGCGCCGTTATCGGTGGTGTAAACCACCAGGGTGTTTTTATCCAGACCCAGCGCTTTTAGCTTGTCCATGATGCGGCCAATGCGGGTATCGAGTTCGACGATTGAGTCGGCATATTTAGTCTTGGAGATCGACTTGTGCACAAACTCCGGTGCCGGCAAGTTCGGCTGGTGTACTTTCATGAAGTTGACGTTGATGAAGAACGGTTTATTGGATTTTGACGCGGTGTCGAGAAATTCCAGCGTGGCTTTTTCCACATAGTTGTCAAAGAACGGAATGCCGACCACACCGGGTTTGCCATCAATGACCGGCGTGTCTACGTACTGACCGTTGATCTTGAACTCCTCAACCGGCTTTTCCCCGGCTTTGGCCGACAACGCGCCCTTCGTCACTTTGGCAAACATCGCTCGGGTTTCATCATCCATGTCCGGGAACCAGGTAGGGTCCGCGTAGGTGTAAGCGTTCAGGTGATACAGGCCGACGTACTTCATTACGTCGTAACCTTGAGCATTGGGTAGCGCGTAATCGTCTTCGCCCAAGTGCCACTTGCCGGTGAAATAGGTGTCGTAACCACCGGTTTTGAGTACTGATGCCAGTGTCCATTCCGCTGCTGGCAAGCCACCACCCTGACCCTGAAAGGCTACCGTGGTCATGCCGCTCCGGTTGGGGATGCGCCCGGTTTGCATGGCAGCCCGGCCCGGTGTGCAACTGGGTTGAGCATAAAACGAGTAAAAGGTGGTGCCTTCTGCGGCGAGTTCATCAATGCTCGGCGTCGGCATGCCTCGACCTACCCCCCCTCCGTAGGGGCCCAAATCTCCATAGCCAGTATCGTCGGAGACGATAAACAGAATATTGGGTTTTTCGGTTTGTGCTGCCTGGACAACACCGTTCATCGCTATCAGCAATGAACAAGCAAAGTAAAACCTGGAGAAGCATGGGAGCCTTTTCATGCCTGGTTTCCTTTCTCAAAAGCTGATCCTTTGCTCACCCAACAACGCGATGAGTGCAAGCCAAGGATCCTGCGAGGGACCACCCAATCAACAGCCTGGACAGATCTGGAGACTCGCTAACTTCGAAATAGAAATTCCCACACACTATTCAGGGTTAATGTCGAAGCCTAGTACGAAAGGTTTCGTGTCGTTTGATGCCTTCATACCGCTCGTCGAATATGTCGGCTCTAGGGCATTTGTAGCTCGATCAGGCAGTGCAGTGCAGTGCAACGGGTCGCTTTCTGTCTCTCGCGACTTATGCAACCTTGAAGATCACCTCCCGGCCAATCACCTTCAACGCAGCATTGATCAGTGTCTCGATCTAAGCGACCTGGACCATATTGATAATCTAGACTGACCCTCTTAGACAGAAAGTGAGCAACAGGTCGCATTCAATTATTTGTTCACGTTTTTTAATAGAAAGTGCGAAAGCGCGGGAATCAGAACCAACGCCCCGACCATGTTCCAGACAAACATGAACGTCAGCAGGATGCCCATGTCTGCCTGGAACTTGATCGGCGACCAGGCCCAGGTGATGACACCGGCGGCCAGGGTGATGCCCACCAGCGCCACCACTTTGCCGGTGAACGCCACAGCGTTGCGGTAAGCCTCGGTCAACGACAACCCGGCACGTTGCTGCGCCAGCTGCACGCTCAACAGGTACAGCGCGTAGTCCACGCCTATCCCGACACCGAGGGCGATGACGGGCAACGTGGCAACCTTCACCCCCATGCCCAGCACGACCATCAACGCCTCGCAGAGGATTGAGGTCAGCATCAATGGCACCACCGCCACCACCACCGCGCGCCAGCTGCGGAAGGTGATGAAACAGAGCAGGATCACTGCGCCATACACGTACAACAGCATGGTGCGGTTGGCCTCACGCACCACGATATTGGTCGCCGCCTCGATCCCGGCACTGCCGGCGGCGAGCATGAACTGGCGCTCGCCCTTGCTGTGCTCACGAGCGAAGGTTTCGGCCACCTGCACCACGCGGTCGAGAGTCTCGGCCTTGTGGTCCGACAGGTAGGCCACGATCGGCATCATCGAGCAGTCATTGTTGAACAGGTCCGGGCTGCTGACCGAAGCCTGTTGCGCACCGTAGTTCAGCACGTTCTGGTTACGGGCGATGGTCAGCCACTTGGGGTTGCCTTCATAGGAACCGGCCGTGATCTGCCGCACGGCATTGACCAATGACACAGTGGTTTGCACGCCCGGTTGCTGCTGCAACAACCAGCCCAGGCGATCGGCTTCCACCAGGCTTTCGTACTTCAGGCAACCTTCGCTCGGCGTCTTGAGCATGATCGCGAACTGGTCGCTGGACAGTGAGTAATTGCTGGTGATGTAGGCATTGTCGCGGTTGTAGCGCGAATCGGCGCGCAGTTCCGGTGCACCGGGGTCGAGGTCGCCAATCTTCAGGTGATGACTGATGACAATCCCTCCCACCGCCAGGACACCCGCCACGCTCACTGCGATGGTGGCCCAGCGGCGCTCAGTGAACTTGTCGAGAAAACTCCAGACCGCGCCCATCCCTTTGCCACGCAATGCCTTGTTCTCGGCGCGCAGGCTGCGCTCGGCCGCCTTGCGACTGACGCCCCAATACGACAGCAACACCGGCAGCAACACCAGGTTGGTGAAGATCAGCACGGCGACGCCCAGGCTGGCGGTGATCGCCAGGTCCTGGATCACCGGGATGTCGATCAGCATCAACACCGCAAAGCCCACCGCATCGGCGAGCAACGCCGTTAGCCCGGCCAGAAACAGGCGACGGAAGGTGTAGCGTGCAGCGACCAACTGATGGGTGCCGCGCCCGACGTCCTGCATGATGCCGTTCATCTTCTGCGCACCGTGGGACACGCCGATGGCGAACACCAGAAATGGCACCAGAATCGAGAACGGGTCCAGCGCAAAGCCGAACAGCGCAACCAGGCCTAACTGCCAGACCACCGCGATGACCGAACAGAGAATCACCAGGGCGGTACTGCGCACGCAACGGGTGAAATAGAAGATGATGGCCGTGGCAATCACGGCGGCGGCGCCGAAGTACAACATCACCTGCATCAGGCCATCGATCAGGTCACCCACCAGCTTGGCGAACCCGATCACGCGGATCTTCAGCGGGCCTTTGCCCTCCTCGCCCGCCACGCGTACGCTGCCGGCGAATTCATACTTGCCGCGCAGTTTTTCCTCGAGGGTTTTCGAGAACCGGTGGTAGTCGATGCCCTGCCCGGTCACGGGGTCTTTCTCCAGCAGCGGCACGAAGATCATGCTCGACTTGAAGTTGTTGCCGATCAGGCTGCCGACGATGCCTGACCGGGCGATGTTCTGCCGCAACTGCTGCACGCTCTGCGCGGAGCCGTCATAGGAGTCAGGCATCACCGGGCCACCCTGGAAGCCCTCCTCGGTGACTTCGGTCCAGCGCACCGCCGGGGTCCATAGGGACTTCATCCAGGCACGGTCGACGCCCGGTGTCACGAACAGTTCGTCGTTGATTTCCTTCAAGGCGTCCAGATAGCGCGGGTCGAAAATATCACCGTTGCTGCTTTCCACCACCACCCGAACCGCGTTGCCCAGACCGCGCAAGGCCTGCCGGTTTTCCAGGTAGTTCTTGATGAAGGGCTGGCTCTGCGGAATCATTTTTTCGAAGCTGGCATTGAGCGTCAGCCGCGTGGCCGCGAAATAACCCAGCGCCACGGTCACCAGCAGACAGGCCAGCACCACCCACAGGCGGTTATTGAAAATCAGCCGCTCCAGGACGTTACCGGACCGGGCATCGAAGCCCTTGAGCTCGCGCACGACCGGCATTGTTTCGAGTTCGTAGTGACCCATCATGGTGTTCTCTTAGTAATGCCGGGCTTATTCGAGGGGCAATTGCCGCAGGCCTCGGGTGCCTGCCAGCACCAGTGAACCGCCGCTGGCCACTTGTGCGGCGGCGACCGGCGCCAGCGCTGTATTGGGCTGCTGTTGAAAACTGGCACCGTCGTCGGTGCTGATCAGCACGTGGCCGGCCTGACTGACCAGGACGATCCGGCCATCGGCGGTGACGCTACTGGCCGTGATGCTCAGCGGCAGGCCAAGGTCGACTTTGTTCCAGCGGATCCCGTCATCGGTACTGCGAAAGACGTTGCCTCGCAGGCCAAAAACGAGCACGACACCGGGCTTGCCGGTGACGCCGAAGAAACTGCCGTTGTACGGCATCGGCAACGCGTTGAAACGACCGCTTGCGCGATCCAGCTTCATCACCAGGCCCTGCTCGCCAACAATGAACAACTCATCACCGACCGGCCGCATCGCATACAGGTTCAGGGCACCGGGGTTGTCAGTGAGTTCCAGCAACGGCGTCCAGTGCTGGCCACCATCATCGGTACGGAAAATCAGGTTGAACGCGCCGACGATGTAGCCGACCCGCTCGTTTTCGAACCAGACATCGAGAAAGGGTTTGTCGGCGCCCTCCTCGACCATGCGCTGCGCTTCGCCGACCCGTGCCTGAAGGTTCGCATCGTCCGGTTGGCGGGTGAGCCGACGCTGGTACTCAGCGAGCATGATCGGGCCGACCTGGCGTCCGTCCAGTTGCCGGCTCCAGGTCTTAGCGGCATCGCTGCTGTGCAGCACCACGCCGTCGTGGCCCACCGCCCAACCCTGTTGCGCCGTCGGAAAATGCACGGCCACCAGATCGGAGCTGACCGGTACTTGAGCCTGTTGCCAATGCTGGCCGGCATCATCGGAATACAGAATGTGTCCACGCTGCCCCACGGCAACCAGTCGCTCGCCGGCACGCGCCAGCCCGGTCACCATGGCGTGTACAGCCAACTCGCTGCGCAACGCCGGGGTGTCGAGCACATCGGCAAATTCGCCGGCAATCACCGGGCGAGTGAAGGGTACGGCCAGGGCAGCCGACAAGGCGGCGAGAAGGAACCACTTGATTATTGTCATTATTGTTATCTCGGGTGCACACCACAGGCCCCTGCAGGCGCGAGCTTGTTCGCGCCTGCAGGGTCGTGGGGGGTTAGCGGATACCGGTACCCGCCAGCGACTCGGCAGACCACTGGGCCTTGGACAGTGGGTCGATGTACTTGAGACCACCGTAAGGTCCGTAGAAACCATTCACGTTATAAGCACCGGAAACCAGGTCGTAGAGCATGTGGTTGATGGTGTCCGGAGCCTGCACGTCGTAGCTGTAGGTCAGATGAGAGAAGCCGCCGCGATAGAGCTGGCCACGGGCGTCATACTCGTCGGACGCCAGGGCAATCCAGCTGTCCTCGTCGAGGTAGAAGGTGCGCTTGCTGTAGATGTGGCGCTTGCCTGGCTTGAGCGTGGCTTCAACGACCCACACCCGATGCAGCTCCCAACGCAACAGGTCGGGGTTGACGTGGTTGGCCTTCATCACGTCGGTTGCGTCCTTGTGATAACTCATTTTGTAGGTGTTGTACGGCACATAGAGTTCTTTCTTGCCGACCAGTTTGAAGTCGTAACGGTCCATCGCACCGTTGAACAGGAACGCATCGTCATAGGTGGCAGCACCGACAGTGCCGGGGTTGGGTGTGTCGTAAGCCAGGTCCGGCGCCAGTTTCACCCGGCGTTGTCCCGGCAGGTATTGCCAGGCGCGACGTGGCTGTTGCAGCGGGTTGACCGAGTCCATGAGCAACAGTGCTTCCCCGGCGCGACGGGCCGGACCGGTGTAAGTCAGCTTGATCTTGTAGAAGGTTTCATCGGGGGTCACAGGCCCCGCAGCCCGGGTCGGCGCGTAGAGCGGGTATTCAATGTTGAACACGCCCGTGGAGCTCAAGGAGGCGGCGCCGGAGGAGTCGACGTTCCACGAGTCGTACTTGTTGGTCATGGCCACGCCCTGATAGCGCAGCAAGTGGTTCCACATCGCCTCGTTGCCGTCAGCCGGGATCGGAAACGGTACGCCGGGCAGGACATTTTCCAGCGACAGGCCGCCATCGGTGGTCTTGGCGGTGACGGCGTTTTTCGCGGTGTTGTCCAGTACGGCCTTGGGCAGCGCGACGCTGCGGTGAGTCGGGTACACGTCGAGGCGATAGCTCGGGTAACGGGTGAGCAATGCCTGGGCCGTCACCGTGAGCTTGTCTTTCTGCTCGGCGAGGTTTTTGCCGGTAATCACCAGGCGCGGCTTCTCGGACTCGAACGGGTCGGGCCGGAAGGAGTCGCCGGGTTTGAACCCGGCCGGAATCGCCGTCAAGCCACCGGTGTATGCCGGAATGCTGCCATCGGCATTGGCCGCTTTGTCAGCGCCCACGGCGGTCAGGCTGGTGCCAAGCTTGGTCGCTTGATCGGCACTGACAGCCGCATGGGCGGAACCGGCGACGGCCAGCGCCAGGGCGGTGGCCAATAGGGATTGAGTCAAATGCATGGGGGTGTCTCCTGTTAACTCACGGCTCGAAGATCAGAGGGTGGTTTTGAAAGTGAAAGTGACCATGCCGCGATCCTTGAGCTGGGCCGGGGTACCCGCAAATGCCGTGGTCTGGCCCGGAACGCAGTTGTACTGGCCGTTGGCACCAGGGGCGGCACCATCGCCATGCACCGCAGCGCCGCCGGCAGATCCGCAGGTGTCGAAATCGCCGAAGTTATCGACGTATTTGAGATCGAAGCGGTATTGGCTGTGCACGTCCATGCCGACGCCGACCGAGTAACTGCCGGTGCCTTTGTTACCGCCCAATTGCACGGCGGACTGACCGGCGAGACCGACGTTGTAGCTGACCGGCAGGAACATATCGATGCCGGGAAATACCTGATACCAGGTCGGGTTGAAGTTCATGCCGATGATGTAGTTGTCCTTGGACACCTTATCGACGCCGTGATACCAGTCCTCGCCCTTGAACAGTTGCTTGTTCTCGGTCACGTCGAGCCAGCGGCTATAGCCGAGCTCAACCAGCAACGTCGACGTATCCCATAGAGGCGTTTCGCCAAAGGTGGTCAAACCGTTGAGCACGGCGTGCACGGTATTACCCCGCGCGACACCGTTGTCGCCATCAAAGCTGGCTATGAAGCCAGGGGCATTCGCCGCACCCAAGGTCGGGTTGACGGTGGCCGGCACGCTGGACAGTGGCATGTTGTGGCGATAGTTCAGATCGAAACCGACACTCACACCTGCGACGTTTTTCGACAGGCTGAACCCATAGACGTCGATGTCATCCACGTAGAACTGGTTGTAACTGCCGGCATTGCCCGAAGCCAGTTGAGCCGGGCCGACGGCGACCGGTTGCAGCACCAGGTTGGGCAGGATGTCCGAAGTCTTGCGGTAGTAAACGCCCATGGTGCCGTCGAGCCACGCCGGGCTCCACTTGGCCATCAGACCGAAGTCGCCACTGTTATGAGGGGTGTAGGTGTGGCCGTTGGTCAGGCGCAGGAACTGATTGGCGCCCAACGGTCCCGGGGTACCGAAACGTGGATTCTGCGCAGCGATCAGCGACAGGTTATGCCCGCCACTCTGCAGGCCGTCGTTGAATCCCAGGTACGTGCCTGACTCCGGCAGACGCGCGGCGTCCCAGTCGAGGAAGTACTGCGCGGCGAGGGTCAGTTCCGGGTTGACGGTAAAGCTTGTGGACAGCTGGTTACGCGGAATGAACAACTCTTTGGCTTCGGTGCCCGGTACAGCCAGTGCCTTGGACAAATCCAGGCCTGACTGGCCATAACTGTTGCCGTGGGCAAAGGCCAGCACGCTTTCACCCCAATACAGCGTGTGTTTGCCGGCCTTACCGCTCAACAGGGATTCGTCGCCGATCTCGGTACTGCCGAAGACAAAGGCGTCGAGAATTTCCGAGGACGGACCATTGTAGTAACGGTCGGCATAGCCGCTCTGATGGTTGGCGTCGGGCTTGCCATTATTCAGCTGGTTGGTCGATGGGTTGAAGCTGCCCACATCTTCATAGGCATGGTCGTACCAGCTGTTGGCACTGACCCGAAAGCCCATCTGTTTCTTGTACACCACGTCCAGTTCCGACAGCACATCGAGGCGCTGGGCAACAGGGCTGCCGGAAGAGAAATTGCGATTACCGTCGTTGTTATTCCACGAGTTGGCCAGTTTGCTGTTCGGCGCTTCGACCCGCTGGGCGTAGTTGAATTTCAAGGTGTTGTCGAAGCGAACCGAAACGTCCTCATTTCCGGTATCGAACTCGAACGCCTGCACAGGCGTCATTCCCAACCCGGCGAAAACCGCCGATGCCAGCAGCCCGCGCCGCAGATTTGGATGGCAGATCTTATTGTTGTTATTCATCTAGCGTGCTCGCCTTCTCTGTGGTTTCACGAAAAGTCATTCAAGAAAATGCCGATACGGCGAGTGCGCCCTGCTCTAAGGAGCGCACGCCAAATCGGTCGAGGCTGTTGTATCGCGAGGGGTGGGTGGGTCGCTGGTCAATTGGGCTAATTCATCGGTCAGCGCAATGTGGACGCGACAAAGCGACCCTGCAGGAACTGCCGAAGGGGTGGCCGGTGTTGGGACGATCGTTTGTGCTTAATCAATCAAGATCAATAGGTCACAGCCTGCGGCAGCGGCTGCACCGATCGAATGCAGAAGCTGCCGCAGGCGGCGATCTTTGATCTTGCGTTTCAACCCTGCTGACGAAAATCCGTCGGTGACAACCCGGTCCATCGCTTGAAGGCGCGGGTGAAGTTGCTGGTGTCGCTGAAACCCAGCAGGAAGGTGATTTCCGTGACCGGGCGGGACGCCTGGCTCAGGTAGCTGCAGGCCAGTTCCTTTCGGGTGTCATCGAGCAATTGCTGGAAACTGGTACCGCGTTGGGACAGCTTCAACTGCAGCGTGGTCGGGCTCATGAACAAGGCACTCGCCACCTTGTCCCGGGTGCAGTCACCGTCCGGGAGAAACTCGATGATCTTCTGGGTCACGCCGGTAATCACGTCGCTTTTATCCAGGCGCGCCAGATAGCTGATGATGATGTTGTCGTTGACCTGCGCCAGTTCCGGGCAGGAACCACTGAGCGCCTGCATCAAGTCCGCCCTGTCGAAAACCAGCAGGCTGCTGGCCTGGCCGAACAAGACCGGTGCCCTGAACAAGGTTTCGTACGGGGTGGCGCCCTCATGGGGCATCGGCCGGCGCAACTCCACGCGTACCGGCTTGAATTCCTGCTTGTAGATCAAGCGCATGGTCCGAATCAGGAAGCCGAAAAATGCGTCCTCGGTTTCGCTGCTGAGCTCGAGCAGATGGTCGAAGCGCATCAGCACGTGTTCGTCAGTCTGAGTGAGGCTGACCTTGGCCACCTGGGACACCAGGCGGAAGTAGCGCTCCAGGCGTCGGCAGAAGTCCATCAGCGTGCCGCTGGCCGCCAGCGAATAACCCAGGGCATGCAGGTGGGTCAGGTGAATATGCCTGGCCACGGTCAGCCCGAAATACGGGTTGTTGGTCACATCGACGCAGGCTCGATACAGACGCGTCATCGTCGCCGCCGGCAAGCGGGTCATCGGGTCGGTAGAGACATCCAGTGGAATGCCCATGGCCAAAAAAATCCGTTTGCTGTCCACACCGCTGGCGTCCAGCGCCCGGGCAATTGCCACGGTATAGCTGCCAATGGTCGTGGGTTGTAACGCCTCTTCACGCAACGAAATATCGTCGCCCGGCGTCTCCGTGTTCGAACCTGACATGTGCCTGCCTTTAGTGGATGCGAACGTCGATACTCGCTCCCGATCATGCATCGGTCAATGATCAGGCCGGAACATGTCCACGTCGTTCCGATGCTTGGCGTGATAGTCACCTGCCCCGCTGACCAGCGAATTCATTCTATTGACCAGTGACAAACCGGCCAGATGCTCACAATGCGCTCAAGTTATGCCTCGAATAAAGAGAAGAATAAGCATGAACCTGAACGCAGAATTCGATTACATCGTGATCGGCGCGGGCGCTGCCGGCTGTGCAGTCGCCAGTCGACTGTCGCAGGACCCGTCTATTTCGGTGTGCTTGCTGGAAGCCGGTGGCCCCGATACCCATCCGCTGGTGCACATGCCCGCCGGTGTCGCCGCCATGGTGCCCACATCGATCAATAACTGGCAGTACCAGACAGTGCCGCAACCGGGCTTGAACGGCCGTGTCGGCTATCAGCCACGGGGCAAGACCCTGGGCGGTAGTTCGTCGATCAACGCCATGGCCTACCACCGTGGTCATCCTGAAGATTTCAACCGCTGGGCGGCACTGGGCAACCCGGGCTGGAGCTACCAGGAGGTGCTGCCGTTCTTCAAGCGCGCCGAGCACAACGAACACTTCAAGGATGAGCTGCACGGACAGCACGGCCCGCTCAACGTGCGCTTCCACTCCTCGCCCAACCCGTTCGGCGAAACCTTCGTCGAGGCCGGCCTGCAGGCCGGTTACCCGGCTTGCCCGGACCAGAACGGCGCAAACATGGAAGGCTTCGGTCGAGTCCAAGTGATGCAAAAGGACGGACAGCGTTGCAGCGCGGCCAAAGCCTACCTCACGCCTAACCGTCACCGGGCCAATCTGCGCATAGAAACCCATGCCCACGCCACGCGCATCATTTTCGAGGGCAAGCGCGCCGTCGGCATTGAGTTCGTGCAAAAAGGCGTCAAGCGCTCCCTGCGGGCGCGGCACGAACTGATCCTGAGTTCCGGCGCCTTCAACTCTCCGCAACTGTTGTTGCTGTCCGGTGTAGGCCCTGCCGGCGACTTGCTCAAACTTGATATCCCGGTGGTACATGAACTGCCAGGCGTGGGCCAGAACCTGGTCGATCACATCGATTACGTGCACTCCTACCGCGTCAAGTCGCGCAAACTGATCGGCCTGTCGCTGGCGGGCATCTGGGACATGGCCAAAGCCGTCATGGGCTACTGGCGCCATCGCACGGGCCCGCTGACCACCAATTTTGCCGAGGCCTGCGCTTTCGTCAAAACCCGTTCGCCGTTGCCACAGGCCGATATCGAACTGGCCCTGACCGTCGCCATGTTCGCCGACCACGGCCGCACGCTGTATCGCGGTCACGGCCTCAGTGTGCATGCCTGCCTGCTGCACCCCAAAAGCGTCGGACAACTGAAACTGACGAGCGCCGACCCGATGGAGCCACCGCTGATCGACCCGGCGTTCCTGACCCACCCAGACGACATCAAGACGCTGATCGACGGCTATCGCGTGATCGAAAAGGTCATGGGGACCAAAGCCTTCAAGGCCTTCAATCCGCGAAGTGTGATTGAAACGCCGATGAGCACCGACGCCGAGATCGAACAAGTGCTGCGCAATCGCTCCGATACCCTGTATCACCCGGTGGGCACCTGCAAATTGGGCAGCGACGACATGGCCGTCGTCGACGCGCGCTTGAAAGTGCATGGCCTGGAAGGCTTGCGAGTCGTCGATGCCTCGATCATGCCGACTATCATTGGTTGTAGCACCACTGCCGCCACCATAATGATCGGCGAAAAAGCCGCCGATTTTATCCGCCAGGATCGCGAAGCCAGCACCGCCGCTTCATCGGAGGACAACCATGAATCCAGCACGCGCCATCACCCCGCATAAATTGCTGACGGTTTGCACCGTGGTGGAACTCGCCACGGGACTGGCCCTGCTGGCCACCCCCGGTCTGTTCAGCCATCTGCTGCTGGGGATTGCCGCCACCGACGTGACCAACCTGTTCGCCCGGTTCTTTGGCGTGGCCCTGATCGCCCTCGGCATTGCCTGCTGGCCCCGGCCGCAAAGCATTGCCGCGATTCGCTCGATGCGCTTCTACAACGGGGTCATTGCGTTGTACCTGGCGTACGTCGGCGTATTCGTCAGCAGCGGGTTGTTGCTGTGGCCGGCGGTGGTTTTTCACGCCCTGATGACCGCGTTGTTGATGCGTCGTTAATGTCAAAAGATCGCAGCCTTCGGCAGCGCCTGCAGGTGCGATCTTTTTGATCTTCCCCCCCCAAGGTCTGTCAATCCAAAGGAGTACTCGCATGGGAGTATTGGACGGCGTTCGTATCGTCGAAATTGCCGGCATCGGCCCGGGCCCCTTTTGCGGCATGTTGCTGGCTGACATGGGCGCCGAAGTGATTCTGGTCGAACGTGCCGGCAAAGGTGCCGACATGCTGGACCTCGGCAAACACGCCATCGTCAATCGTGGCAAACAGTCGATAGCCCTGGACCTCAAAGACCCGGATGCCGTCGACGCTGTATTGCGTTTGATCGAAGGCGCCGACGCGCTGATCGAAGGCATGCGCCCAGGTGTCATGGAACGCCTGGGACTGGGCCCCGACGCCTGTCTGGCACGCAATCCGCGACTGGTCTACGGGCGCATGACCGGCTGGGGCCAGCAGGGTCCATTGGCCCAGGCCGCCGGCCACGATCTCAATTACATCGCGCTGTCCGGTGCCTTGTGGTTCAGCGGTGAAGCCGGACAACCACCGATGGCTCCCCCAACCCTGGTGGGCGACCTCGGTGGCGGCGCGTTGTACCTGGCGATGGGCATCCTCGCCGGGATTATCAATGCCAGCACCAATGGCGTCGGCCAGGTAGTGGATGCGGCAATTGTCGATGGCAGCGCCAACCTGATGAACCTGTTGCTTTCGGCACACTCGGCCGGCCAACAACCACTGGAGCGCGGTTGCGGCTTGCTTGATGGTGCGCACTGGGCACGCACTTACGCCTGCGCCGATGGTTTGTTCGTCAGCGTGCAGGCGCTTGAACCGCAGTTCAACGCCTTGCTGTTCAACAAACTTGGCCTGGGCGATGACGCGGACTTCAAGAACCCCTACGATCCGCGTTTGTGGGGCACCTTGCGCCAACGACTGGCCACGGTGTTTGCCAGCCAGCCGCGCCAGCATTGGGTCGATCTGCTCGAGGGCAGCGATGCCTGCTTCGCCCCGGTACTGACGCCCGCCGAAGCACTGACCCATCCGCACATGGTCGAACGCGGTGTCTACTCTCGCCAGGACGGCCTATTGCAGGCCGCACCGGCGCCGCGCTTCTCGACAACGCCGTCTTGTGCCGGATCAGTACCCAAGCGCGGCGAACACACGGCACTGATCCTGCGCAAAGCAGGCTTGAACGACGCGCAGATTGCACACCTGATCATCACCTGATCACCACAAACCCTGTAGGAGCGAGCCTGCTCGCGATGGACGTCAACGATAACGCGGGCTGTCTGAATACCCGCATTGTCCGCGCTTTTTTCGCGAGCGGGCTCGCTCCTACAGGTGCCACACAGATCCTTGTGGGAGCGAGCCTGCTCGCGATGGACGTCAACGATAACGCGGGCTGTCTGAATGCCCGCATTGTCCGCACGTTTTTCGCGAGCGGGCTCGCTCCTACAGGTGCCACACAGATCCTTGTGGGAGCGAGCCTGCTCGCGATAAACGTCAACGATAACGCGGGCTGTCTGAATGCCCGCATTGTCCTCGCGTTTTTCGCGAGCGGGCTCGCTCCTACAGGTTCCACGCAAATCTTTGTGGGAGCGAGCCTGCTCGCGATGGACGTCAACGATAACGCGGGCTGTCTGGATGCCCACATTGTCCGCGCATTTTTCGCGAGCAGGCTGAACTGGCCTAATGATCCCGGACACCTCTTAAGGGCGATATGATTCGCCCAATCAGGAGGTTCCATGCAAGAGCGAAAGACCTATACCCGCGAGTTCAAGCAACGTGCTGCAAGCATGGTTCTTGACGACAACTGTTCAGTTTCCGACGTCTGCGCATCGATGGATGTCGGCCCTACGGCTCTGCGCCGCTGGGTTGATCAGGTGCGTAAAGAACGTCAGAAAGGGCAACCCGTAGCAGGTACTAAAGCGATCAGCGACGAGCAGCGAGAACTCCAACAATTACGCGCCAAGATCAAACGCCTGGAGACTGAGGCCGAAATCTTAAAAAAGGCTACCGCTCTCTTGATGTCGGATCCCGATCGTTTTTCCTGATTGAGGAGCTGAGAGAGTCAAGCTCGTATCCGACCAGCCAGCTTTGCAGTGCTCTGGGCGTTTCTCGCAGCGCGTTCTATGACTGGCGCCATCGCCGCTCAGTACCAAATACCGAGCGTGATGCGCTCAGGGCAAAGGTCGTACAGCTGCATGCTGAAAGTAGGGAAAGTGCCGGTGCGAGAATGATCTCCCAGTGCTTGAAGGCTCAGCGGCTCAAGGTTGGAAGGTATCTAGCAGGAAGACTGATGGCGGAGGCGAATCTGGTTAGCAGACAGCGCCGCCGCCATCAATACCGCTCCAGGGGCGTCGAAGCATTTGTGGCCAAGAACCTGCTCGAACGTAACTTCGAGCCAACAGCAATCAATCAGGTCTGGTGTGGCGACGTTACCAGCCTGATGGTCGGGAAACGCTGGTATCACTTGGCGGTGGTCATTGATCTGTTCGCCCGCCGAATCGTTGGCTGGGCGTTTTCTCTGATCAATGACGCCAACCTGGTTAGCAGGGCGCTGAAAATGGCAGTGGAGGTTCGAGGCAAACATGCGGGCTTGATGTTTCATTCGGATCAAGGCTGCCAATACACCAGCCAGCGTTTTCAGTCCGATCTGCTGGATCATGGGATAACGCAAAGCATGAGCCGCAGGGGGCAGTGCTGGGACAATGCGCCAACAGAGCGTTTCTTCGGGACGCTCAAATCAGAGTGGGTGCCCACCAAGGGCTACACGACAGTTGAAGAAGCCAGGCAGGATATGACCAGCTTCTTTATGCGATACAACCGAATCAGGCTCCACAGCTACAACAACTACCTGTCGCCAATAGCCATGGAGCAAAAAGCGGCATAAACACCGTAATCGGTGTCCGGGGTTACTTGACCAGTTCAGGCTCGCTCCTACAGGTTCCACGCAAATCTTTGTGGGAGCGAGCCTGCTCGCGATGGACGTCAACGATAACGCGGGCTGTCTGAATGCCTGCGTTGCCCGCGCGTTTTTCGCGAGCGGGCTCGCTCCTACAGGTTCCACGCAAATCCTTGTGGGAGCGAGCCTGCTCGCGATGGACGTCAACGATAACGCGGGCTGTCTGAATGCCCGCATTGTCCGCACGTTTTTTGCGAGCAGGGTAATGCGTCGGGAATGTATTTATTGCTTCAGGAATACGGCGACGGGACTGTCCTCGCGCAAGGCGTGGCAGGTGTTGATCAGCCTGCTCGTGGCGTTGCTGTAGACCTGCGTATCCGCCGCCGTGCGCGGCGCAACCAGCGACCGGGCCATGGGAATGGTCTGAAACGCCGTCGTGGCTATCGGCAACAGCAGTTCGGTCAGGTGTACACAGCCGCCAGTCCCGCCAAACAGCTCCTTGATCCGTCGCGAAAACCCCGGACCGATGCGCTCGCCGCAGAGTTTTTCATAGCCAGGCATCGCGCCGCGACATTCGCTGGTGGGAACATCAGGCATCGTCACATGCACCTCCCGCACGACAAAGTCATCGTCCAGCGTCAGCCGCATGACCATGCCGTGATAGGTCTGCCCCGCCAGCACCACCCGCCCCTCGGCGAGGGTCACGGGATGCGTCTTGCTGTCGCTCAAACGGCCTTCGATATCCCACAGCCCGTCAGCCCGCAAGAAGCCCTGGCACTCGACCTTGCGCCGGTGAATCAGGCGCCGCCCCCACTCATCCACTTCATCGTTCATGGTGTCGCCGCCTTTTGGCGACGACGGCGCCAAACCCACACGCCCACCAACAACCCGATCATTGCCACGATTGGCGGCGCCGCTGCCTTGAGCTTGGGGATCACCACGTGCTTCAAGGCATACATCTGGCCCTGGTGCATGTAGTCATAACCGACCGGCATCGGCAGCACTCCGTTGTCGCGGGCGTACTCGGCGTAGTCGACCTGCATGCGCTGGAAGCGCTCCGGCATCTGCTGTTGCAAGTCGATCACTTCACCGGGATCAGTGACGATGTTGTAAAGGTGCCATTGTTCGTTGCCCACCGGTTTCAGGCTCTTCACCAGTTTGTAATCACCCTTGAACAGCGCCGCGCTGCCGGAGAGTTCATAACCGATGGGCTGATCCTCTGGATGCACGCGCTCGGCCGAACCTTGCAGCACCGGCACCAGGCTGCTGCCGATCAGCGGCTCCACGGCTCGCCCCTGGTACTCACCTTTATGCGCGGGCACGCCGGCCACTTCCAGCAGGGTCGGCACAATGTCGGTGACGTGGGTGAAGGCCCTGGAAATCTGATTGGCCTGGATTCCGGGCACGCCGGCAACGATCAATGGCGTGCGCAAACCGCCCTCACCGGCAAAGAACTTGTAGCCGCCAAGCGGCGAGGCGGCCGCGCTCGCCCAACTGGGGCCGATGCTGGTAAAGGCGCCCTTGCTGCCCAGGCGCTCAAGCTGGCGGGTGTAGTTCATTTCCAGCCACAAGCGGACCGCCGGAATCGTGTAGGGGTCGGTCGGCTCGCTGCCGTTATCGGAGAGGAACACAAACACCGTGTTGTCGTACTCGCCAGTGGCTTTCAGATGCGCGATGAAGCGACCGATCTGCTGGTCCATGGTTTCCGCCATCCCGGCGTAGACCTCCATGCGTCGCGCTTCGTAGCGCTTTTCATGCTCGTCGAGGGCGTTCCAGTCTGCCGTGCTGGCCATGGTCTGCATGCCGGCGCCCGGGGGGATCAACCCCAATGCCACGGCGCGGTCACGCCGAGCCTCGCGCAAGGCGGTCCAGCCCTGGTCATAGCGGCCACGGTACTTGTCGATCATGTCTTTGGGCGCCTGGACCGGGACGTGGTTGGCCTGAAAGCCCAGATAGGCGAAAAACGGTTTGCCGCCCTGCCGATCAGCGGCGATGTACTCCAGGGCCTTGTCGACAATAAAGGTCGAGGAATAATAGTCCTTCGGCAGATGCGCAGGCTGGCCGTTCTCGAACCAGGCGGCCTTGTCATACAGCGGCGCATACGGCCGCTCTTCCCAGTTGTCCGAACCGCTGTCGGCCTGGATGAACGAACGGTCGAAACCACGATTGTCGGGCAAGGTGTCCGGGGTCTTGCCCAAATGCCATTTGCCGGTGATGTAGGTGTGGTAGCCGGCGTCCCTGAGCAGGCTGGCGACGGTGATGGCGTTGTCATTGAGCACGCCGCTGTAGCCGGGTTTGCCCAGGTGTTCGTCGGGCATGGTTTCCGGCATGTTGCCGACGCCGTTGCGGTGGTTATCGACGCCCGTCAACAGCATCGAGCGCGTGGGCGAGCAGGAGGCCGTGACATGGAAGTCGGAAAACCGCACGCCCTCACGGGCCAGGGTATCGATGTTCGGCGTGGCGATTTCACTGCCGAAGGCGCCAACGTCGCTGTAGCCCCAGTCATCGGCCACCAGCACCACGATGTTCGGGCGTTTGGGGGCGGCGAAAGCGTGAGTGCCGAAAGCGAGACAACCCATCGCCAGAACAAGAGGTTTCAACGGGATCATTCACGGGTCCTTTTTTTTGTAGGAGCGAGCAGGCTCGCTCCCACAGTTGATCGGTGTTCAGATCGGGTTAAGGTTTCAACAGAGCGCCGATGACCCGGCGAAACAGCTTGCCGTAGGGTGGCCGCAACACGCCCATGACGTCCCAGCGCGGCGGCGTGAATACCGACCGCTCGAGACTGAACGCCTTGAAGCCATACCCGCCGCGATAGCGACCGAAACCCGAATGGCCACAGCCACCGAACGGCAAATCAGTCTGGAACAGGTGCTGCATCACTTCGTTGATACAGGCTCCGCCCGAGTGAGTACGTTCCAGCACATGCCGCGCTTCGGCGCGATCGTCGCCGAAGTAATACAGCGCCAGTGGCCGTGGATGCCCGTTGATGTAGTCGAGCACCTCGTTGATGTGGCGATAACTGCGAATCGGCAGCAACGGGCCGAACACCTCTTCCTGCATCGCCAGTGTCGTGTCCGGCGGATCAACCAGCAGGGTCGGGGCGATCTTGCGCGATGCGCTCAAGTCCTCGTTGCCAGGATTGACCTCGATCACCCGAATGCAATGTTCGCGGGCGTCCTGCAGGCAGGCTTGCATCCGCTGGTATTGCCCCGGCGTCGCCATGGCCGTGTAGTCGGGATTATCCAGCAGCGTCGGGTACATCCGCCGCAACTGGACCTGCATGCTGCTTAACAGGCGCTCACAGTCATCCTCATGCACAAACACATAGTCAGGGGCGATACAGGCTTGCCCGCTGCTGACCCCCTTGCCACCCCAGATGCGTCGGGCAACGTTTTCCAGGTCGGCGCCGCGACCAATGATGGTTGGCGACTTGCCGCCCAGCTCCAGGGTCAGTGGCGTCAGGTTCTGCGCCGCCGCGCGCATCACCAGGCGTCCGACCCGCGGGCTGCCGGTAAACACCAGGTGATCGAGCGGCATGGCAGAAAATGCTGCGCCCAATTCGGCACCGCCGATAAAGGCGGCCACTTCGCTGTCATCGAACTGTTCAGCCAGCAATTCGATCAGTAACGCCGCCGTTGCCGGTGACTGGTCGGAAAACAGGATGATGGCGCGGTTCCCCGCCGCCAGCGCCTCGGCCAGCGGCCCCAGAGCAATGGCAATCGGGAAATTCCACGGCGAAATGATGCCGATGGTCCCCAGTGGCTGATAGTGAATTTCAGCTTTGGCGCCCAGCCAGTCGCCCCCCAGTTCCGCTTTGCGGCGCTCGGGCCGCATCCAGCGGCGGACATGCTCGCGGGCATATTTGAGGCCGCGGATCGGCAACAGCACATCGGCCATCAGCGATTGATCATGACTGCGCCAGGTAAAGTCCTCGGCCAGCGCCGCACACAGTGGCTGTTGATGCTCGACCAACAGATTGATCACCCGATCGATCCGTTCAATCCGCACCTCGGCCGACGGCGGCCCCTCGATTCGGGACGCCGCTTGCTGACGGGCCAGCACCGCACGGACGCCGTCGATGGCAGCGTTGCCAGGGGCGCCGGCAGGAGTGTCGATGTCGTGCATCGCAGAGTGCATGGTCAGGCTCCTATCGCGCCGGCTCGTTAGGGCCGACCAGCTCAAAGTCCGGATTGAACTTGTCCAGCGAACCGAGCACGTCATAGACCGCCAGCTTGCTGCCCTCAATCTTCAGGTCACCTTTGAACACCGCCTCGATCGGCGACAGCTTCTCCGCGAGAATGGCGTTGAGCGTTTCGCGAGTCAGGGTCAGCGTGGCGTCAGCCTTGTCGGCGTTGTAATCGGCGACATAGGTCAGCGCCGAGTTCTCCAGATTGAGCATGTAGCGCTTGCCCGAGGTGCCGACGTCGGTGAAGTTCCAGTTGAGCACAATGTGTTTGCCCTCGACATCCGGGGCCTTCAGCCGCACGCCCAGGTAGTCGAAAATATTGTCGATGGTCAGTGCCCGAAGCATGTCAGGACTGGCGGTGCGCAGCGGCGAGGCGATTTTCTTGCCGCCGCTGCGATGCTCCATGGCCGCTGCCAGATAGCTGTTGCGTTCGACCGCCGATTCAGCCTGGTAACCCAGTTGCTCCAGGGCATCGGCCGCCAATTCCCGCGCCGCGCTGTTTTTCGGTTCGGCGTAAACCAGATGGCTCATGGCCTGTGCCACCCAACGGTACTGACCATTGGCAAAATCGCTGCGCGCACGGGCCAGCACGGCCTCGGCACCACCGCCATACTCGACGAATTTCTTGCCGTAATCGCTGTCGGACAGCGCATCGAGATTGGCCGGATTGGCGTCATACCAGCCCATGTATTGCTGATACACCGCCTTGGCGTTGCGCTGCACCGACCCGTAAAAGCCATGGGTGAAGGTCTCGCTGGCCAGGCTCGCCGGGACGTGACTGCGCATGTACTCGGCAATTTCGACCGGTTTGTAGCCCTTGTTGACCAGGCGCAATGACTGGTCGTGCAGCCACTTGTACATGTCCCGTTGCTTGGACAAGTAGTTGACCACGCGCTCATGCCCGAACACTGGCCATCCATGCTGCCCCACCAGAATATCGGCGCCGGGCGCGAACTGATGCAGCGCCTCGTTGAGGTATTTGGACCAGGCCAGGCCATCGCGGATGGTCGCGCCACGCAGTGTCAGCAACTGATGCTGGGTCGGAAGCGCCAGTTCGCCGGTGTCGAGCACCTTGAACTGCGGGAAGTAGTGAATGAACTCGGCAGGCGCCTCGGTGCCGGGGGCGAGCATGTTGACGATCTCGACGCCATCGATGGTCAGCGTCTGCACCGGCTGGTTGAGTTCCAGGGTCGGCGGGATCATGGTAATGGTGCCGTTGGACAATGCCTTGGCACCGCCCAGGTCGATCTGCCCCTGGGCACTGCGTGGCAGGGTCGTGCCGAACTGATACTCGGCGCGGCGACTCATGGCGTTGCCAGCCATTACGTTCTCGGCGACCGCCGTCTCCATGAACCCTGCCGGGGCAATGATCTGCACCTTGCCCGATTTCACGTCCGCTTCGTCGACAATGCCGCGAACACCGGCGAAGTGATCGACGTGACTGTGGTTGTAGAGCACCGCCACCACCGGTTTTCTCGGCCGATGCTGGTAATACAGTTCAAGGGAGGCGTGTGCCACCTCGGTGGCCAGGTTGCAGTCAACAATGATCAGGCCGGTGTTGCCTTCGATGATGGTCATGTTGGTCAGGTCGAGGCCGCGCACCTGATAGAAACCGTCAGTGACCTTGAACAGGCCGTTGGACATGCTCTTGCGGGCTTGCTGCCACAGGCTCGGGTTGACCGTCGCCGGAGCGTCCGGACTGTCGAGGAACTCGTAGCCCTTGAGGCTGTAAACGACGTGCCCGTCGGCTGCGGTGGTTTCGGCGTCTGGCAGGCTGGCAATAAAGCCGCGCTGGATGTCGGCCTCCACCTCCGGATCGGCCGGGGGCATGTTGTGCGCCGTGTTGGCGTTGGCGGCGATGGTGGCCGCGGTTGCCGCTTTCTGACCGCCCTGCCCTGCGCTGTTTTCAACCGCTTGCAGGTGAACGCCAGTTTGCCCTCGCGACCATTGCAACGCCCCGACAATGCTGGCGGCCAACACTGACACCGTCAGCACTACACGCATTTTTTTCATCGCACGGTCTCTCTCTGATTGTTATTTCAATACCGTTCGATGGTGCAAGCAAGCGGCCTGACTTGCCGGTCTTCTCAGTCAATTCATCTGTCTTCGCAGACCGACAAAGCACACATGCCCCTCCCGCAGAGTCCGTTGTCATCCTCCCCTGCGGACAACCGCTTTCGTTGCAATGACCTGCGACCGCACCGCACGCGTTCCTACTATCGATCCATCAACTACGCCAACCGCGCGACTAACAATAAAGGGGAGTTGTCATGAGTGAAGATGTCTTGCTGTATGAAATCGTCGGCCCGGTGGCGCGCCTGACGCTCAACCGGCCACGGGCCATGAATGCGCTGAACCTGGCGACCCTCGCCGAGCTTGAACGCTGCCTCGACGACATCGCCGGCAACGATGAACTGCGTGTGGTCATCCTCACCGGCAATGGCCCGGCCTTCTGCGCCGGTGCAGACCTCAAAGAGGTATTGGCCGGCTCCAGCCTGCCGGCCGGCGAAGCCGATTTCCTCGACCGCGCCAACCAGGTCTTCGGTCAATTGCGCAATTTCCCCAAACCGGTGATTGCCTCGCTCAACGGCGTGACCATGGCCGGCGGCCTGGAACTGGCAATGTGCGCCGACCTGGTGATTGCCGCGCAAACCGCCACCCTCGCCGACGCCCACGCCAACTTTGGTGTCTATCCCGGTGCCGGTGGTGCCGCGGTATTGCCGCGCCTGATTCCGCTGAACATGGCGATGTACTTGCTGATGACCGGCAAATCCCTCTCCGCCACGGAAATGAAAGTCTACGGCCTGGTGTGCGAAGTCCACGCCGACGAAGAACTCACCGAAGCCGCCCTGGCCCTGGCCAATCAGATCGCGAAAAAGAGCCCGATTGCCCTGCGCCGCATGAAAGAAGTGGCGCGAGCCTCCTCCGACAAGTCCCGCGACGACGCCTTGCAACACGAGCAAGTGATGTTGCGCCAGCACCTGCGCACCGCCGATTTCCAGGAAGGCCTGCAGGCCTTTGGCGAAAAACGCGCACCCAACTTCAAGGGCCGCTAGGCCGCATCGCCCCCGCACTCTCAGGAACAGACAATGAACGATATCTACGTAGTGGGCGTCGGCATGACGCCGTTTGGACGGTTGCTGGAGCGCAGCGTCTACGACATGGTCAACGAAGCCGTGGGCCTGGCGTTGCAGGATGCCGGCGCGAGCACCGCCGACGTCGGCTCGGTGTACTACAGCACCATGACCAACGGCATGCTGCAGGGCCAGACCGGTATTCCGGGGCCGATTGCCATGCGTCGCGTCGGCATTGAAGGCGTGCCGGTCTTCTCGGTGGAAAACGCCTGCGCTTCGGGCTCTTCAGCGTTCAACCTGGCCACCCTGGCACTGCGGGCCGGTCAGTGCGACATCGCCCTGGCGGTCGGCGCCGAAAAAATGAATGTGCCGGACAAGGCCAAGATGTTCGCCGTGTTCGATGGCGGCTGGGACGTCTCAACCGTCGAGCAGAACAAGCACACCCTGCTGGCCATGGGCGAAGGCATCGTACCGCCGCTGGGCAGCGTTTCCGAACGCCCGTACAGCGTGTTCATGGACGTGTATGCCGCGATCTGCCGCAATCACATGCTGCGTTATGGCACCACGCAACGGCAGATCGCAGCCGTCGCGGCGAAGAACCACCAGCACTCGGTGCACAACCCGCTCTCGCAATTCCAGCAAGCCTTCAGCATTGACGAAGTATTGGCCTCGCCACCGATCTGCTACCCGCTGACCACCCTCATGTGCTCGCCGATCAGCGACGGCGCCGCTGCCGTGCTGCTGTGTAACGCCGATGGCCTCAAACGCTTGAAAAACGCCGGCGACCGCGCTGTTCGCGTACTCGCCAGCGTGGTGCAGACCGGCAGCAATCGCGGCCTTGATGAACCGGAAAAAATCGTCGCCCACCTGGCGGCGAAAAAAGCCTACGCCCAGGCCGGCGTCGATCCATCGGACGTGAGCGTCGCCGAAGTGCACGACGCCTCGGCCATCGGCGAAATCCTCAATGCCGAATCGCTGATGCTGGTGCCGTTCGGCCAGGGTGGCCCGGCGGCCGAGCGCGGTGACTTCACCGTCGGCGGCCGGATGCCGATCAACCCGTCCGGTGGCCTTGAATCCAAGGGCCACCCGATTGGCGCCACCGGTCTGGGGCAGATCCATGAACTGGTCACCCAGTTGCGCGGTGAGGCCGGCAAGCGCCAGGTCGAAGGCGCACGCATCGCCATTCAGGAGAACGGCGGCGGGCTGTTCGGCATCGAAGAAGCCGTGGTCGCCGTCAACATTCTCGCCAATAACAATATTTAAGGAGAACCCCCATGGGACACGTCATGCGCACCCCGGAACAACTGGAAGCGGTCGAGAGTTTCCGCCGTTTCCTGGCGGACAAGATCGACCCGGTATTCAACAAGGAATACCGCGACAAATTCATGCCCAAAGAGAAAATGGCCGAGATGATGCGCCAGCTCTCCGAGTTCGGCATGGTCTCCGGCGCGGTCAGTGAGGCCAACGGCGGTCTGGGCCTGGACTGGCCGACCATGACCATGTTGTTCGAAGAAGTGGCCGCCTGTTCGGTCGACCTGTCGACACCGGTGGTGATCAACTCCTTCGGCGCGCAGATGCTGGAAAAACTCGCCCCCGCTCACCTGCGCGAACGTTACCTGCCAGGCCTGATCAGTGGCGATTCGTTCGTCAGCGTCGGCATCTCGGAACCGGACGTCGGCTCCAACGTGCTGGAGATCAAGACCCGTGCCCGCCGCGACGGTGATGACTTCATCATCAACGGTGAAAAGACCTGGATCAGCAACGGCTCATACTCCGACTTCCTGATCTGCACCTGCCGTACCGGCGACGACCCGCGCAAGGGCCTGACCCACTTCCTGCTGGATCGCAAAGAGCATCCGTACGAAGTGCAGAACATCCACAAGATGGCCTGGAACAGCCAGTCCACCGCCCAGATTTTCCTCAATGACGTACGCGTTCCAGCCAGCAACATCATCGGCAACGAAGGCGAAGCGCTGAAAAACACCCTGTCGTTCTTCGAGCGTTCGCGGGTATTCGTCGCGGCCCAGGGCCTGGGCATCGGTCGTCGCTCCCTCGAAGAAGCCGTGCGCTACGCCAAGGAGCGCAAGCAACACGGCAAGTTGATCGCCGGCCACCAATTGATCTCCGCGATGCTTGCGGAAATGGCCACCAACGTCGATGCCGCCCGCCTGCTGACTTACCGCGCCGCCGAGATGATCGGGGCTGGCATCCCGGCCGAAATGGAAGCGGCCATGGCCAAGTATTTCGCCTGTGAAGCCGCCGTGACCATCGCCCGTCAAGCCGTGCAGATCCACGGCGGCGCCGGGGTGACCACCGACTTCCTGGTCGAGAAACTCGCCCGCGAAGCCATCATCGTGCCGATTCCGGAAGGCACTTCGCAGATCCAGCAACTGATCATTGGCCGCGCCCTGACCGGGGTCAACGCGTTCTGATCACCCGCCCCGTTCCATTTCCAACAATAACAACCCGGCTCCTTCGAGCCGGGCAGCGAACAAGGACACACACATGCGTATTCAAGACAAAGTCATCGTCATCACCGGCGGCGCTTCGGGCCTGGGCCTGGCGACCGCGCATTACATGGCCGGGGAAAAAGCCGCTCGTGTGGCGATTTTCGACCTGAACATCGAAGCCGGCGAAAAGGCTGTTGCCGAGTTGGGGGCTGACCGGGCCATGTTCGTGCAGACCGATGTCAGCGATGAGGCCTCGGTGCAGAACGCAGTCAATGCCGTGATTGCCAGGTTTGGCGCCATCCATGTGTGCATCAACGGCGCCGCCGTACCGAACGGCTTCAAAGTGCTGGGCAAGGAAGGCAAGGCTGCGCCGCTGTCGAAATTCGCCCTGGCCACGTCCATCAACCTCAATGGTGTGTTCAACGTGATGTCCAAGTGCGCCGAGCACATGGCCAACAACGAAGCCGAGGCTGGCGAAGAGCGCGGCGTGGTGATCAACGTCTCGTCCGGCGCCGCCTATGAAGGCCAGGTCGGCCAGTGCGCGTACGCCGCCACCAAGGCCGGCGTGATCGGCATGAACATGCCGGCCGCTCGCGAATTGGGCGCCATCGGTGTGCGGGTCAACGCCATCGCTCCAGGCCTGTTCCTGACCACCATGGTCGCCGGCCTTGACGAGAAAGTGCTCAATTCGCTCAAAGAGCAGATGGAAGCCCCCAAGCGCCTGGGTGACATGCGCGAGTTCGCTCATTGCTGCGCTTTCCTGATCGAGAACGCCTACGTCAACGGCGAGACCATCCGTCTCGATGCTGCGTCGCGCATGCGCGCCCGCTAAACACGTTGCGGTCTTCTTGAGCCACTGGAGCAATCCACCATGAAAATGAACTTCAGCCGAATCATGCGCTTGCTCGCGCTGCGTCATCGCGACCAGGAGGCGATCGTCAACGTCGAGCGCAATCGGCGTTTCACCTACGAGCAGTACCATCTGCTGACCAACCGCATCGCCGATGTCCTGCGTTCCATCCTGCAGGTGCGTGCGGGCGAGCGCTTCATGCTGATCCTGGAAAACGACAACCTCAGCCTGATGATGTTTCCCAGCACCTTCAAGCAGGAAGGCACGGTGGTCATGACCAACCTGCGCGATCCGCTCGAGGAACATGCGCGGCAGATCGACCTGGTCAAACCTCGGGTAGTGTTTCTCGAAACCCGCCTGCTGGACAGTTACTACGGCATGCTGCGCAGCCGTCATTGCGAGATCGTGGTGATGGACCCGCCCACCGCCGAGCAAGCCGCCCTCCCCGGCGTGCACAGCTTCTGGCCGTTGGTTGAGGCAGCGTCGGATCTCGATAACGACGTGACCCTCGATACCGACCAGCACATCTGCATGCTGCGCTTCACCGGTGGCACCACCGGCAAAGGCAAGTGCGCGATGTATTCCATCGACAACTGGATGGCCTGCCGGGATGCGGCGTTCATCAACACCGACCTGGGTTTGTCCAGCGCGACTCGGCTGCTGCATGTTTCGCCGTTGTCCCACGGCACGATCATGTTGTTCTTCCCCACGGTTTACGGCGGCGGCACCAACATCACCCTGAATCAGCTGGACATGGAAAACTGGCGGCAGGTCGTCGAAAGCGAACGCGTCACCCATTCGTTCCTGGTGCCGACCGTGCTGTATCGCTTGCTGGAACTGCAGCGGGCCGCGCCGAAAGACTTCTCGTCGCTGACCACCCTGATCTATGGCGCCGCGCCCATGAGCCCGGACAAGCTGGGCGAGCTGGTGGAGTGCTTCGGGCAGATTTTTGTCCAGGGTTATGCCGCTACCGAGTCGCCCATGATGATCGCCGCACTGGACAAGGCGGCACATCAACCCGGCAATGCCGACAGCCTGCGCCATCTGTCGTCGGCTGGACGTCCTACTCCGGGCGTCGAGGTGTTCATCGCCGATGCCGATGGCCTGCCTTTGCCAGTGGGTGAAACCGGTGAAATCCGCATCCGTTGCAAGGCCATCATCAAGGGCTATTACGAAAACCCGGAAGCAACGGCCGCCGAGTTTGACGACGGTGCCTGGAAGTCCGGCGACCTGGGTTACATCGACGCCGACGGCTACCTGTACATCGTCGACCGGCTCAAGGACATGATCATCAGCGGCGGTTTCAATGTTTATGCCGTGGAAGTCGAAGCCGCCCTGGCCGCACACCCTTCGGTGTTGATGGCGGCGGTCGTCGGTATTCCGCATGCGCAATGGGGCGAGTCGGTGCATGCAGAAGTGATCCTGCGTCAGGGGCAATCGGTGACCTGCGAGGAACTGATTGACCAGACTCGCACCCGGTTGGGCGGCTACAAGGCGCCGAAGTCGCTGGTCTTCGTCGATGAATTGCCGGTGTCGGTTGTCGGAAAGGTGTTGCGCCGACAGGTGCGGGAAAAGTACTGGAAAGGAGCCTCACGCCAAATCAGCTGACGCCCCGCCTATAGGCGCTTTCGAGTGCAGGGAGGCTGCGATCTTTTGATAGGTTCAAGATTAAAAGATCGCAGACTTCGCCAGCCTCTAACGCAGATTTTCATTGGTCGCCCATGGGTGTTCGGCTGCGGTCATTTGGTCGCCCTGAGGTCGATCAAGGCATCGGCACCACGGTGTAGAACACGCCATTGGCACCGTAAGCAGGACGCACCCATGAATTGCCGCACTGGTAAAATGTGCCTTGCGCAACGGTTCTCAACCCACATCCGGAAGGAAGGCTGGCAAAGGTTGCGCCTATGGGCATTGTCGGCGGCGCGGAAGCGACCATGCCCGCGTTATACCCCGCTCCGTAGGCATTGTTGTTGGCATTCTGGTTTGCCGCCGTCGCGACAGCCGCTCCCGCCACCACGCCTGCCGCAGCCGCAGCTGCCGGGTTGACTCCCTCGTTATAACCACAGTTATAGCAACCACTGCTGGCAATGACAGTGGTGGGCGGATGATAGTAGGCAGTGCCATAAGGAACGGGGTGATACCCACTCGCACCGGAGACAGGCGGACGGTAAGCGGTCGTGCCATAACCGTCCGCGTGATAGCCGCTGGCCGTCGCACCATATTCACCCTGGGCATGCCATGCGCCTTCACCACCCGAAGCTGTTCCACCCTCGGCGCCCGTACCGTGCCAGCTCCCTCCGCCACCGGAGGCAGTCCCGCCATTTTCATCCCTGGCGTTCCAACTGCCTTCGCCACCCGACGCCGACCCACCGCGATAGCCTGATCCGCTCCAGCTACCGCTGCCGCCCGACGCCGAGCCGCCACGATTGCTTTCGCCACTCCAACTGCCTCCACCGCCCGACGCCGAGCCGTATTCACCCGAATGGCTCCATGAGCCTCCCCCTCCCGAGGTGCGCCCAAAACCGGACGCGTGAGACCAGGCTCCCGCTTCGTTACAGGAGAGTACTGCGACAATCAGGCCGGCGAATTTCAAGGTAGATCTGTTCATGCTTCAGTCTCCTTGCTCAGGGTTTCGACACCGGCTCTTTTACCCCTTGCGGTGCACGAAGATCGGGCGGCGGGGAAAACTGAATCCGATGCGCCGTTTCGATATGGTCAGGTTTGAAAAATTCCGCAGACATCGCTGATTCAAGTTTCCAGTCACTGAAATCGACCTGATGCCGGGATCGTGTCGGATCATCCAGAAACACGGCGCGCAACCGACGTGGAAGCTTGTCCTGTACGCCGATCCACGCCTGAACGAACACACTCTCGCTGGTGTAAGCGAGCACATCAGTGGTGGTATCACCGACCACTGTGCTCTGGCCGATGTAAAACGCCACACGCATGTCCCGCGACAAATCCTTGTACGGATCAGCGACGATCACGTCAGTAAAGGGAAAATAGATCGCGGCACGCTGGTACGCGGCCTCCAGGGTTGCATCGATGGTCGGTGGCGCATCCGCTTGAGCCAAGAGGTTGGCTTTGGGCTCGAAGGCATAGGCTTTTTTGCCGTCGTAGTAGAACTCGGTAACCGGGCCGTCGCCCGAACTCAACACGCGAAGGCGATCCGGTCGTTGCAGATTGACCAGGTCCACCGTGCCATAGGCCAAGGGAGGCCCTAGCCGGCTGGGCTTCTCATAGGTTGTCACCGCTTTGAAACTCATGCCCTGGGTGGACGCCAACCTTGCGCTCATGGCCTTGAGTATCTCCAGGGCCTTGGGCTCCAACTGCGCCGGTGGGGGATCGACGACAGGGGGTTGTGCAGCGTGCAGTGGTATGGCGAACAGGCCCAAGACTAAACCGAGCGAGAACAACCGGACATGCTGATGAAGACTTCGCATCGTTTGTTCTCCGCGCAGACGTAGAGCTGGGACGATTCGAGTTGACGAACAGTTGCGATACGCCAGCCAACCTGCAATCGGCCGTTTCGTAACATCCGAAATGCGCCGGTTTGCTGCTGATGCTTACGCAGTCTTTCCAGCAAAGCTCAGTTTTTTGTCAATCGCCATTCAATCGATAAAAAACTTGTACACATCCAGACAAAACAGCCCGCCAGCGTAAAAATTTTCTGGAAATTTCGGCATTGCTACCTAATCTCCTCGCGGGGGATCCAATTTTCAGGAGCAGCCGTGAGGCTTCTCTCACAGCGCTCACACCACTGCACAGGATCTCGACATGAACCGGACACCATTTTCCTCGTTGTTTGCTCTGCCGATACTGCTGACTGCTATGGCTCTACCCGTCATGGCACAAGCCGCCGATAAATCGGCGCCCAACATTGTGGTCATCATGGGTGACGATATTGGCTGGTCCAATATCGGTGTCTATAACCAGGGCATGATGGCCGGGCGCACGCCTAACCTCGACCAGCTCGCCAATGAGGGCATGCGTTTTACCGACTACTACGCCGAGGCCAGTTGTACGGCCGGGCGCGCCAACTTCATCACCGGCGAACTACCGATCCGCACCGGCATGACCACCGTGGGCCAGGCCGGATCGCCCATCGGCATTCCCGCTGAAGCCGTGACCATCGCCACCACGCTCAAGGCCATGGGTTATTCCACTGGCCAGTTTGGCAAGAACCACCTGGGCGACTTGAACGAGTTCCTGCCCACCGTGCACGGTTTTGACGAGTTCTTCGGCTACCTCTACCACCTCGACGCCATGGAAGACCCGGCGCACCCCAACTATCCGCAGGAACTGCTCGCCACAGTGGGCCCACGCAACATGGTCCACAGCTGGGCCACCACCACCGACGATACGACCGTCATGCCGCGCTGGGGCAAGGTCGGCAAACAGAAAATCGAAGACGCCGGCACGCTCTATCCGGAACGCATGAAAACCATCGACGAGGAGATTCGCGACAAGGCCTTTTCCTTCATCGACAAGGCAAAACAGGACAACAAACCGTTCTTCGTCTGGCTCAACCCGACCCGCATGCACATCGTCACGCACCTGTCCGACAAATACGAAGCCATGCGCAACTCGCAAAATGGCTGGTCGGAACAGGAGGCCGGCATGGCCCAGCTCGACGACATCGTCGGCGACGTCATGGCCAAGCTGAAAAAAGACGGCATGGATGACAACACCATCGTGGTGTTCACCACGGACAACGGCGCGGAAAACTTTACCTGGCCAGACGGCGGCACGACCCCGTTTGCCATGGGCAAGGGCACCGTCATGGAAGGCGGGTTCCGGGTGCCGGCCATCATTCGCTGGCCTGGCAAGGTGCCGGCCAATCAGATAGCCAACGGCATCATGTCCGGCCTGGACTGGTTCCCGACCCTGGTCGCGGCGGCAGGCAACCCGAACATCACGGCTGAACTGCTCAAGGGCAAACAACTGGGCGATACCACCTACAAAGTGCACCTGGACGGCTACGATCAGACCTCGATGATCACCGGCAAGGGTCCGTCGAACCGTCACGAAATCTTCTATTTCGGCGAAAGTGCGCTGGGCGCGGTGCGCATTGATGACTACAAATATCGCTTCATCGACCAGCCAGGTGGCTGGATGGGCGCTAAAGTTCCAGTCGATGTACCGTTCCTGACCAACCTGCGACTCGACCCGTTCGAGCGCATGGGTTGGCCGGAAAACCAGTCGGCACAGGGCTCGCAACAGTACTTCGACTGGTTCAAGTTCCAGTTCTGGCGTTTCGTGTTCGTGCAACAACAGGTGGCCAAACTGGCTGAAACCGCGATCGAGTTCCCGCCGATGCAAAAAGGCGCGAGCTTCAACCTCGATTCGGTCAAGGCCAAGATCGCAGCCGCTCGGGCGGAGATGGCCAAGTAACGAGTGAATTCACGGGTGGCCGAGGCTGGCCACCCGCGTCTCTGACGGATGTTTATCGACGCAATAAGGAATTCGTATGCAGATAAAAAATTCCGCCCTGCCCGCCTTTGCCTTACTTGCGTTGTGCTGCCAGCAAGCCGAAGCCGGCGGCCTCATGCTCTACGAAATCGGCACCGATAGCACCGGCCTGGCCAATGCCGGTGCCGCCGCCAGGGCCCAGGGCCCTTCGACGATTGCCAGCAACCCGGCGGGCATGAGCTACCTGCCTGGCACGCAAATCACCGCCGGCCTGCAGGTGCTCTATGGCGACCTGAGCTTCGATCGCGATTCCAACACCAATGTCCCGGGCAGCGGCAGCGGCAATGCCCTCGACCCAATCCCCGGCGGCAGCTTTTTCGTCACCCATCAACTCGATGATCACTGGAGCGTCGGCTTCGGTCAGTACGGCGACTTCGGGCTGGCGGAAAATTACGACAACAACTGGTCCGGGCGCTACTTCGCGCAAAACGCCAGCGTGCTCGGTGTGTCGATGGTGCCGAGCGTGGCCTACCGCTTCAACGACCAATGGTCAGTCGGCATCGGCGTGAAAGCCATGTACGGCATGCTCAAAGCCGACACCGCCATCGACCGCTCGCCCTTCGGCCTGACCGACCGCAGCGACGGCCAGTTCAAGTACAGAGACAACGATTGGGGCTTTGGCGCCAACGTCGGGGTGATCTACGCTCCGCAACCCGGCACCCGCCTCGGCCTGACCTACACCAGCAAGGTTGATCTGAATTTCGAAGACAAGCTGGACGTCAAGGGCGACGGTCCGTTACTGCGACGGCTGGACAACGCCAATACCCAACTCGACATGACGGTGCCACAAACCGTCACCCTGAGCCTGTTCCAGCAACTGGACCGGCAGTGGGCCTTGCTCGCCTCGGTCAACTGGCAGGACTGGTCGGAGTTCGGCCAGGTCGGGGTACAGGTCGACACTACGGCGAACAACGCGCAATCAACCACGATTGACGCCAACTACAAGGACACTTGGCACCTCTCCCTCGGCGCGCAATACCAGGCCACGCAACAGCTGTTGTGGAACGTCGGCGTGGCGTACGACAGCAGTGCCGTTTCGGACAGCAATCGCACGGTAACCGTGCCGATGGCCGAATCCTGGCGTCTTGCGACCGGGGCCACCTATGCGCTGAACAAGGACACCGACATCAACGTCAGCTGGGCGATGGTCTGGCTGGGCGACATGCCGGTGGACCAGACCAAGTCCCTCTCAGGCGATCGAATTTCCGGTCAATTCGACAGTGCCTGGATTCAAGCGGTGACCGGAAACATGACCTGGCGTTTCTGATTGCCTTTGAACAAACACGACTTGATCCAAGGAGCACACAACACTATGAACCTGTCCCGAAAAATGCTGGTCGGCGTCGCGCTGACCGGCCTGCTGCTCGGTGGCTGTACCTCGAAAGTCACCGAGACAACGCAGTACTCCGGCTTCCTGTCCGATTACAACAACCTGCAGGAAGTGAGCACGCCAAGCGGCGGCAAGGCGATGCGCTGGGTGAGTCCTTCGTGGAACGCCAATGCGTATGACACGGTGGCTTTCAACAAGCTGCAACTGTATCCAGCGCCCCAGCCCAATGAGCGGGTCAACCAACAGACGCTCGATGACCTTCAAAACTACATGACCACCAAGGCCAAAGGCGTGCTGGGGCAGAAATACCGGATTGTATCCAGCCCGTCCGCAGCACCAGCCGCCTCGAGAACCCTGATCCTGCGCTCGGCCATCACCGGTGTGAACGCCTCCAACGAAGGCATGAAGTGGTATGAAGTCGTGCCCGTGGCGGCAGTCGTTGGGGCAACTCAGGCCGCGACCGGTCACCGGGATCAGGACACCAACCTGTTCATCGAGGCCGAGCTCATCGACGCAAAAACCAATCAGCCGGTGGTTAAGGTGGTGCGCAAGCTGTTCGGCAGCCAGTTGTCCAACGCCAGCCAGAAGATCACCACTAACGACTTCAAGGCTGCGATTGAAAAACTCAACGCCGATATCTGGGCGTTCATCCGTAGCTGAGCCGCCCTTCATTCGCCGGCACCCGCTGGCGATTGAATAATCCTCAAGCACAGGACATCCGACATGCAGGTTTATTCATCGAAATTACTCCGGCCCTTGCTGGACGCTGCGCTCCTGGCGAGCGTGCTCGCATTGAGTGCGTGCGCAACGGTCGACGCCCAGACGACCGCTTACGTCGGGGTGGAACACCCGGCGCCAACGTTGGCCAGCCAGGTCCAGGTATTACGGGTAGAACCCACCCGGCCCAATGTGCAGCTGGGTGAAATCCTGATCGATGCCAGCGTCGACCCGGCGCCTCCCATCACGCAGGTCGAACAGAAACTGCGCGAACAGGCCGCCACGCTCGGCGCCGACGCAGTGGTCGTGGTGTATGACCATATCCAGCCCGTCGCCGCCTATGTGACAGGCCCGCTGTGGAGTCGCAATATCGAAACGATTCAGGGCCGCAAGCTCAAAGGCATTGCCATCCGCTATCAGTAAAAGAGGTGTACCGAAATGAAAACAATCCTGTCCTGGCTGACGCTTGTGTCGATGGCTGTAGTGATCAGTGCCTGCTCCGCCGTGGGAGCCAACGATGGCGGAGCCGGTGAAAGCGAGATTCGCGCGGGCAAGATCGAGCAAATATCACTGACGCAAATGCAGACTAATCACGACAGCGGCGTCGGAGCCGTACTTGGCGGCCTTGGCGGCTTGGGTATCGGCAGCCTGATCGGTCGCGGTACCGGGCGCGATGTCGCCATGGTCGCCGGTGCGCTTGCGGGGGCCGTCGGCGGTAACTACGCAGAGAAGAAAAAGTACGACCAGCCGGTAGAAGCGCAGCAGGTGATCGTGCGGGTACGAAACGGTGTGCTGGTGTCGGTGACTCAGCCGATCAATCCATCCCTGAGCAAGGGCATGAATGTATATATTCAGGGCTCAGGTAATGAGGCTCGAGTAGTACCGCAAGGTTGAGGCGCATCCGCACAGATCGGCTGGCCCCCGCAAGCCGCTGTCAGCGTTGCCACAAGCGCCCTCCAGAGATGTGCAACACCTCATGGGTGTAACTCGTCGTGAGGTCGTGTTCCAGATCCGCCGAGGACAAGCGCTCTGCGTCCTCAAGTGATCGACGGATAGCCGCCGTCAGGAGCTTTTCGATTTGCCAAGGGTCGGCCATGACGGCACAGGTTCTTCGGCGGCGGTTTGTGCTTCCCGTTGAAGGCGTAGCCGTTCGTGTCAGTTGGCGACGGCGGCTTTGCTGGGGTCGGCAGATTCGGCCAATAGTGCTTCGGTGGCCTCCAGCTCTTCCTTGCCAGCATCGGTCAGTACCAACCGACTCTGATTAGCCCACAAAACCTACCCAGGGATAAGCATCGCCACTGCAGCGGCCCCCATCACGGCGGCCGTAATCCAGCCCAGGAAGGCCAGTGGTCGGCTTACCGTAAAATCGCCCATCACTGACTTTTTCGATACCAGGATGATGATGACCACCACCAGCGGTACCGCAACGACCCCGTTGATCACCGCGCTCCAGAACAGTGCCTTCATGGGGCTGATGGGCGAGTACTGGATGGCGAGCGCGACGAGTACGCTGATGGCGATGATGCCGTAAAAACCCCGGGCGTCGCGGACCTTGCGTTCGAGTCCTTCATGCCAGCCCATCGCCTCGGAAAGGGCATAGGCGCCAGAACCCGCCAGTACCGGCACGCCGATCAGTCCGACGCCGAGTATTCCGAAGGCAAAGAGCAGGTAGGCGAACTCGCCGGCCAGTGGTCGCAAAGCACTGGCTGCCTGCGCCGCGGTGTTGATGTCGGTTACGCCAGCCACATTCAGGGTGACAGCTGTCGCAAGAATGATGAAGTAAGCGGTGATGTTGGAATAGAGCATACCGCTCCAGGTATCCCAGCGGATGCGCCTCAGTTCCTTTTTTGCTTTCCGCGGGTCTTGTTTGAGCGATTCATCGCGGGGTTTTACCTGCATGTCCTCGACTTCTTCGGAGGTCTGCCAGAAAAACAGATAAGGGCTGATGGTTGTGCCAAACAATGCCACGACCACCGCGGCGGCAGTAGCGTTTGGCGTGAATGTTGGCCAGACCGTGCGTAAGGCAACCTGCTCCCACGGGATATGCACCGTAAACAGTACGGCTGCGTAAGCGAGCAGCGACAGCGTCAGCCACTTGAGAAAGTAGACGTATCGGTGGTACGGGACGAACAGCTGTAGCGCCAGCGTCCCGAACACGAAGATCGCGGTCATCAGGTGTCGGTTGACGCCGCTGACCAGTTCCACCACTTCCCCCATGGCGGCCAGGTCAGCGGCAATGTTCAGTGTGTTGGCTATGAGCAGTAGCAGCACGACGATCTGTAGCACGATAGGCGAAAACGCGACTTTGATGTTAGCGGCAAGCCCCTTGCCGGTGACTCTCCCGAGATTTGCGCACATCGATTGAACGGCGGCCATCATCGGAAAGGCCAGTGGCATCGTCCACAGCATGTTCAGGCCGAATTGAGCGCCCGCCTGTGAATAGGTGGCGATGCCACTGGGGTCATCGTCTGCTACGCCGGTGATGAGCCCCGGCCCCAGCTTCGACAGCGGATGCACTTTCAGACGCCCCCACAGCACCCGAAAGACATTCGCGCGGGGAGTGTTTTTGACGGCCATTGATACACCTCAATGTGCTGCGACGGGCGGCGTCTGGATTGAGTGATGCCGTCGACGACGAACGCCATCCACCAGCGACATGCGTAGTGTAGTTATCCGGCACTGGAAGCGAAGCACATTGAATCTGGCTGACCGCGCCAGGTCGCTCTCCCGACTACCTTTCAGGTGCAGTACAGTCCAGGGACATAACCAACAGACGATGTCTCCGCAAATGTGCGCGGAGCCCTGGAGGCGATCGACCGGAATGAGGAGTTCATCAAGATGACGCTGGCGCCGGAGTGACTGCTATCAGCCGGCCAATTGCGGTCGCTGGCAACGCTGTTAACCGGTAGGGGCATCGATAGGGATTCGCATGGGCAAGAAAGTCACTCCCACCAAGTGAATTGCGGACCCACTCCAAAATAGCGGACCGGAAACAAACAAGGGTTTGCATCAGCTTTCGCCCGCAAACCCTTGATTTAAGATGGTGCCCGAAGCCGGAATCGAACCGGCACGCCCTTACGAGCGGGGGATTTTAAGTCCCATGCGTCTACCAGTTTCGCCATTCGGGCGGTAGCGCGGTAAAGCGGTCTGAACCCTGCCCCCTACGATCTGGCAGTGCTGACCCTTGTGCAGCAGAGGAGGGAATATATACATCCCGTCCTGGTGAAGCAAGTTCGCAAATGTACTTTTGCAGACTAAATCTTTCAAGCCAACGCGAATAAAAAAGCTCCGTAAATCATGGATCTACGGAACTTGTTTAACTTTGGCGGCCAAAGTCGGAATCGTCCGGCCCAGGCGAATGTCTTGTGCACTGAAAAAGTCAGGCAGATCAGGAGGCTAGCACGAGATGAGTTGCGCAAGCCACTGATATTCAAGGGATGAGCCCGTCGAAAATCACTGGCTGGCCTCATTCCCGGGGCCTTGGCCCATCTCGGTGATGGCGTTTATCGGAGAGTAAGAGTGTTTGCCCTCCTCCTGATCTAAATCAAACACGCTTTGGCCGTTTACGCAGATCGCCAAACTGCGCGGCCAGCGCCACCTCATCGACCGCCTTCATCCGCGCATTCCCTTCACCAAACCACTTGCTCAGCCCGCTGGAAACGATTGCCGGATGATTGTCCGTGGCGACTGCGGCGTTGCTCATGCGTGCTCCTGCCCTGTGCCGGATGTCAAGGCGGGTCGATAGGGCTCAGGTCGACGCTGTCGCGATATTCCGGCACCGAGACCGACCAACCCAGTTCCAGGCTGATGCGTCGGCGCAGCACATCCGAAGCGTTAGGCTCTCCGTGCACGACATAGGTGTGTTTGGGCGGTCGCTTGAACCCGCGCAGCCATTGAATGATTTCGTCGCCGTCCGCATGGGCGGACAAGGTTTGCATCGGGACCACCTCGGCCCGGATCGGTACATCCTTGCCATGGATCCGCACCGAAGACGCCCCCGCGACAATCTGCGCGCCTCGGGTACCACCGGCCTGGAAGCCCGGGACCAGCAAGGTGTTGACCGGGTTGGGGGCCAGGGTCTTGAGGTGGTGAATCACCCGTCCTCCCGTGGCCATGCCACTGGCGGCGATTATCACTGCCGGGGTGTTTCGCTGGTCCAGTTCGATGGAGTCCTTGGTGGTGCGTACGAACTGCGCCACATGGCACATGCCTTCGCACTCCTCCAGTGACAGCCGGTGCTCGCTGCGAAACCGTTGGTACAGCAGCGTGACATCGGTCGCCATGGGGCTGTTCAGGTAGATCGGCAAGTCCGGGATGGCGTGTTTCTGCATCAACCGGTACAGGTGATACATCAACAACTGCGCGCGCCCGACGGCAAACGATGGCACCAGGGTGATGCCATGGCGCAACGCGGTGCGGGTGATGACGTCCGCCAACTGCGCTTCAGGGTCCTCGTCCGGGTGCTTGCGATCGCCGTAGGTCGATTCCACCAGCAAGTAGTCGGTCTGTTCGATGAGTTCCGGGGCATACATCAAGGGATCGTTCGGCCGTCCCAGGTCACCGGAGCACACCAGCGTGGTGCCATCGGCCACAATCTCCACGGTGGCGGCGCCCAGGATATGCCCGGCGCAGCGCATAAAAAGGCTCATGCCGGGAACAATTTCCACCCGGTGGCGCAGTTCGATCGGCCGCAAAAGTCTCAAGGCCCGTTGCGCGTCCTCTTCGGTGTAGAGCGGCAACGCCGGCGTGTGCTTGGAGAACCCGTGCCGATTGGCAAACTCGGCTTCCTCTTCCTGCAAGCGGCCACTGTCGAGTAGCAGGATCTTCACCAGTTCGCAGGTCGCAGGCGTGGCGTAGACCGGCCCGCGATAGCCATTGCGCACCAGCACCGGCAGGTAGCCGCTGTGATCGAGATGAGCGTGGGTCAGGACGATGGCATCGAGGTCGTGGACGGGCAACTGGAACGCTTCCCAGTTGTGCAGGCGCAATTGCTTGTAGCCCTGGAACAAGCCGCAATCGATCAGAACATGCTGGTCACGATGCTCCAGCAAGTACTTGCTGCCGGTAACCGTGCCCGCCGCGCCAAGAAATGTCATGCGCATGGCCGTCTCCTTGAAGGTACATGGGAGCGCTAGTGATCGCTCTTTTCGTCCCATGTGCAGTTGATTTTTATCAACGATCGCCGCGACAACTGACGTGTCAGTCGAGCCAGGGCAATGGTTTGACGACCACCAGGCTGCACGGGGCCTTGTTCAACACGCTTTCGGCGGTGCTGCCGATGAACCGGTCGATCCCATGGGTGTAGGCCGTGCCGAGCACCACGATGTCGAAGGCGTGCTCTCGGGCGACCCGCGTAATCACCCGATGAGGGATTCCCGCCTCCAGATGCCGGCGTTTTTGTTCAATCCCGTAGCGCTCGGCCAGTTCATCGAACGCCTCTTGCTGCGCATCGTTGATCGCGTCTCGCAAACTGGCATCCAGCGCGGGGGTCGGCAGACTCGCCACCGAGTCGCCCGTCACCGACCAACTGTTGACGTTAAGCAGGTGTAAAGCGGCGCCACAGGAAGCCGAGAGCGTCGCTGCAAAATCAAGGATCCGGTCATTCAGGCCCTGGGTCATTTCCTCCAGGTGCGACAGATCGACGGCGGCGAGGATCTTCAACGGTTTCGGGTTTTTTGCACCCGTCACCAGGTGCAACTGCGCCGGACAGTCGCGCAGCAACAGCCAGTCCAGGGGACGGTGAAACGCGCGGTCGAGGGCCGGGACATGCTGGGCATCCTTGATCACCAGGTCCGGATGGAAGTCATTCACATACGCGAGCACGTGCGCCAGGCTGTTCCTCGCCCAGACCACCTCCGTGGTCACCGGTAGCCCGACGCAACGGTGAAACCTGGCTTGCTGCTCCAGCCACTGGCGATGCACCTGCAAGTAGCCTTCCCGTGCCTGGGCCATGGCGTCGTGGTCAAACAGCCCGGCCACCGCCAGCGACTGGATATAGTCGAATGCAACGATGTGCAGCAACGCCCCGGTTGCACTGGCCAGGGCATGGGCCCGATCAAACGCCGGGGTGCGAACCCTCTCGGAGGGCGCTATCAACAGGATACGTTTAAGTTTCACCATCACAGACCTCGCCCTGACTCTGTATACCGGCGTAATGCTCATCCGACGTCCTGTCGGCCCTTCGGGCAATCACTTGCGCGTCGCCTTTTCCAGCATCCGGCTGGCGCGCGTATTCGCCTCATCGGCCGTGCGTTGCGCCTGGCTGGCGGCTTGCGCAGCCTGTTCGGCCTTGTTGTAGGCCTCGTCGGCCCTGAGCCGTGCGGAAGCGGCATTGTTTTCGGCGGACTCCAGCCGGGCGTCGATTTCCTTGGCGTGCTTGTTACTGCACCCGGCCGTCGTGGCCAACAAAACACTCAGCAAAGCAACGGACAGATACTTGTTCATGGTTATTCCCTCGGTTGAATGCATCTGAAAAATCTCGCACAACTGGACTCAGTATTCGGGTGTCAACGCCTGCGCAATCTGATTTTTGTCAACAGATCGCTGACTGGCGGTCTGCACTGCGCTCACTGAAGCCTTGTTGATTTAGCTCAAGGTGTTTGTGTCGATCAGGCGTAAAAAAAACAGACCGGGTTCATGTGACCCTCCGTCATCCCGTATATCCGACACAGGACACGATCATGAGTGACTTGAGCCTACGTAAAACCATTCTGGAAGAGCTTGAGTTCCAGCCCCACATCGACGCCGCCCACATTGGCGTGGGCGTCGAAAACGGCATTGTCACCCTCTCCGGCCATGTCAGTAGCTACGCCCAGAAAGTCAGTGCCGAACACGCGGTAAAGGCCATAAAAGGCGTGCGCGCCGTGGCCGAAGAAATCCAGGTCCGGCTGGAAAAAGGCGCTGGCACGGCGGATGACACCCTCGCGAACCGCGCCTTGAACATCATCACCTGGAGCTCCGATATTCCAGAGGGCGACATCAAGGTCATCGTGCAAAAAGGCTGGATTACCCTCGAAGGCCAGGTGCACTGGCAATACCAGAAAGAAACCGCTGAGCGTGCGGTGCGCAAATTGTCCGGTGTGGTGGGCGTGGACAACCGCCTCACCCTTCGTCCGCAGGTAGAGGTCGTCGATATCCAGCACAGCATCGAAGAAGCCCTCAAACGCAATGCCGAAGTCGACGCCAAGGCGATACGCGTCAAGGTCGAAGGCGGCGTGGTGAAACTCGAAGGCCGGGTGCATTTCTGGCGTGAGCGTCAGATCGCCGAACGGGCCGCCTGGGCGGTACCAGGTGTCAGTCAGGTGGACGATCAATTGCTGATTGCCTGAGCCCATGTGCGAGCCAAGTTCATGAAAAAAAATCACCAGTGGAACCTGTCCTACTTCTTGATCGCGTTTGTCGTGCTCAGCACGGTGCAAATGCTGTTTATCGAACGGCGTGCGGTGCAGAGCATTCCGTACAGCCAGTTCCTGCAGTTACTCAGCGAGCAGAAAGTCAGCGACTTGCAGATCGAGAAAGACCAGATCAACGGCAAACTCCAGGAACCCATTGACGGGCACAACCAATTCTCGACCGTGCGTGTCGACCCGACACTGGCCACCGACCTCGCCCAGTCAGGCGTCGGGTTCACCGGGGTCAACGAAAACACCTTCCTCGCCAACCTGCTGGGCTGGGTTCTGCCCTTTGTCCTGATCATGGTGCTCTGGCACTTCCTGTTTCGCGGGCTGGCGGAAAAACAAGGCATGGGCGGGCTGATGAGCATCGGCAAGTCCCGGGCCAAGGTGTTCGTCCAGCGCGACACCGGGATCACCTTCGCCGACGTGGCCGGCATCGATGAAGCCAAGGCCGAACTGGTGGAGATTGTGTCGTTCCTCAAGGACAAGGAGAAATATGGACGCCTGGGCGCCCATATTCCCAAGGGCACGTTGCTGGTCGGCCCGCCGGGCACCGGCAAGACCCTGGTCGCCAAGGCCATCGCCGGTGAAGCCGGCGTGCCGTTTTTCTCGATCTCCGGTTCGGAGTTTGTCGAGATGTTCGTCGGCGTCGGTGCCGCCCGTGTGCACGATTTGTTCGAGCAAGCGCGGCAGGCCGCGCCCTGCATCATTTTCATCGACGAACTCGACGCCCTGGGCAAAATGCGCGGCGTCGGCGCGTTCGGCGGCAATGACGAAAAGGAGCAGACCCTCAATCAGTTGCTGGCCGAACTGGACGGTTTCGACCCGCGTGAGGGCGTGGTGCTGCTGGCCGCGACCAACCGGCCGGAGGTACTGGACCCTGCCCTGCTGAGGGCCGGTCGCATCGACCGGCAGATTCTGGTCGATCGCCCTGACCGAAAGGGCCGCCAGGCGATCCTCAAGGTCCACCTGCAAAAGATCACCGTGGCACCCGGCCTCAATGAAGAGCGAATAGCCGACATCACCACGGGATTCACCGGTGCCGACCTGGCCAACCTGGTCAACGAAGCGGCCATCGTGGCCACCCGCCGTGGCGCCGACGCGGTCAGCCTCGACGATTTCACCGCCGCCGTGGAGCGCATTGTCGCCGGGGTTGAGCGCAAGAGCAGTGTGCTGCGCCCCGAAGAGCGCCAGGTGGTGGCCTATCACGAGATGGGGCATGCCCTGGCGGCCAGCAGCCTGCCGGCCATGGACCCGGTGCACAAGGTGTCGATCGTGCCGCGCGCCATCGGTTCGCTGGGCTATACATTGCAGCGGCCGACCGAAGATCACTTCCTCATCAGTTGCCAGATGCTCAAGGACCGGATCGTGGTCCTGATGGCCGGGCGTGCGGCCGAATTCCTTGCCTATGGCCAGATTTCCACCGGCGCGGCCGATGACCTGGCCCGCGCGACGGATATCGCCCGGCAATTGATCACCCGGTTCGGCATGAGCCCCGAGCTCGGTCAATCGGTACTGGAACGCCAGAGCGCGACGTACCTGGGCGAGCGTATGCAGGGCATGGGCGAGAAAGATTACTCGGAACAAACGGCCAGGGAGGTAGACCTGGGTATTCGCGCCCTGCTCGATGAAGCCTATGGACGGGCCAAGGCCTTGCTTGAGAGTCGTCGTGCCGATCTGGACGCCGGTGCGCGTCTGCTGCTGGAAAAGGAAACCCTGACGCCTGAAGAGTTTCCTGCGCTCCTGCCGCTAAAGCCCACTCCGGCATTCGCACGGGTGACAGTGACCTCATCCTGAGGCCTGTCACCCTTCAACGCTTCTAGACCGCCATGACGCAGCAAGGGACCTGATAAAGAATGTGTTCGGTCGTACTGCCCAGAAGCTTGTCCACGCCACCGGACTGGACTTTTCCCATCACGATCACATCGACGTTCTGCTCGTTGGCAAACTCGCTCAGTGCCGAGACGGGGTGACCCATGACGAAGTGTCGATGATCGGCGGCCACCCCGTACTGGCTCGCCAACCTGAGGAAGTTTTTCTCGAGATCCTTGCGCATCTCCCTGGTGAGATCAGCGAGCGCCAGGCCGTCCATGTCTGCCAGATAACCCGCCGAAATGTCGCAGGCGAAAAGCAGATGCAGGTCGGCACCACATTGCAGGGCCAGGGAAGTCGCTTGCTGAATGATCCGCTCATTGAGTTCGTTGTCCGGCGATTCCTTATCTGACACCTCCACCGCCGCGACAATCTTGCGCGGCAAGACGAAGCTGCTGGCGCCCACCAGGTACACCGGTATCGGACAGTGCCGCAGCAAGTACCAGTCCAGGGGGGTGAAAAAGGCGCGCTTGAGCAAGGACTCATGCTGAACCTCCTTGATCAACAGGTCAGGCTGCATTTCCGCGACATGCGCCAGGATGTCTTCGCGCAGGTCATCGGCCCAGGCCACCTCGATCGTCACCTCGAGTCCCCGGGTACGCAAATTGTCGGTTTGCGCCTTGACCCAGTCGCGGTGATCCTGCAGGTAGGCTTCCCGCGCCGTTTCCCGGTCACCCTGTTCAAGAAAGGACAAAAGGTCCAGCGGCCCAATCAAACCCGCGATATGCAAACTGGCGCCGCTGGCCTTGGCCAGCGCGGCCGCATGATTGATCGCCGGGGAATGACGCAAGGCCGGGTTGATGATCAATAACAGCTTTTGGTACTGGCTCATGATCTGCCTCTAATCAGGTGAGTGTTCGATTGCAGCGACCCGCTCAGGACTGCAACATCCGGTCTGGCTTGATCGCCAACACATCGCAGGGCGCCCGATGCAACAATTGCTCGGCCGTGGCCCCCAGCAACTTTTCCAATCCTTTGTTCTGAACCGTGCCCATGACAATGACATCCGTGTGGTGCTCGACTGCGAAACCACAAATGCTCGGCACTGGCACGCCCTCCAGGAAGTGGCGACATTCAGGTGGCACGCCATGGCGTTCGGCAATCGCCGCAAACGCCTCGTGCTGAACCGATCCCAACGCTTCATAAATGCCGGTGGCCAGCGGCAATGCGCCAAAACCCATGTCCTGGGTGTACAAGGATGTCCAGTCAAACACATGCAACAGCTCCAGCCGGGCATTGCACACCTCGGCCAACTTCACGGCGGCGTCGATGATCTGATCGTTGAACACATGATCCTGATCTTCACCGCGCAGCACGTCGATGATCGCCAACACATTGCGCGGGCGCGCGTTGAGCGGATGGGTCACCAGATGCACCGGCACCGGACAGTCGCGTAACAGCTGCCAATCCAGTGGCACGAAGAACACGCGTTTCAAGGCAGGTTCTTCCTGCGCATCCTTGATGATCATCGCCACCGGCATTTCATTGACGAATTGCACAATCTCTTCGTACGGGTGCTGGACCCACACCACTTCGCTGGTGACCTCAACGCCGAGTTTGCTCAAGGAATCGGCTTGTTCGGTAAGCCATTGCCGATGGGTTTTCAGGTAGCCATCAATGGCCTGGCTGATTTGCTCGGGGGCAAAAAAACCGGCTACCGCCAAGGCCTGGACATAATCAAACGCCACAATGTGCAGGGGCAACTGCAGGGCATGGGCCAATGCGCCAGCCCGGTCGAATGCGGGCGTACGGGTCATGGTGGTGGGGGCAATCAACAGTAAGCGCTGGTGTTGCGACATGGGGCACCTCGGCACACGGAAATGGCATGGAACAGGCCTACAGAATGAACGCACCACGTTCCGTCGACTTGATCTTTGTCAGTTCTCGTTGAGCTCAGGTCAGATGAGCAAACGGCCAGCCACATCACGCCCACCGCATGTCGGGCACCGTTGTCCTTGCCACCTCTGATTGACAAAGATCAAGCCCCGCTCCAGAGACCGACGCAGGATAAAGGCTGGGTTCACCGAGCGGGTGCATCACGCCACTGCGCATTAGCGTCCAAACCATTATCGACGGGAGAGGTGCCATGCCTGATCAACCACGTTTCATGCTGGTCGTTTCGCACCAGTTGGAAAACACACCGGCTTTCGACCGGGCCGCCGCGCTGGCCAAGGCTTCGGGCGCAGCACTGCACATCGTCGCATTCGACTACCTGGAGGGCCTGGCGAGTGCTGGCGTGGTCAATGACGAGTCGCGCGAGCAGATGCGGATCGACTATGTCGAGCGCCATCGCCAATGGCTGGAGGCTCAGGCCCGTCCGTTGCGCAAAATCGGCATACCCGTCACCACCGAAGTGGTCTGGGTGGAAAGACCCTTGCAGGAAATCCTCATTCATATCAAAGAGCAGCCGATGGCCTTGCTGATCAAGGCACTGGAACACGAGACACTGCTGTCACGCCTGATGTTCACCCCCCTGGACATCCATCTTCTGCGTGAATGTCCGGTGCCATTGCACTTTGTCAGCCAGGTACAGCATGACTTGCCGCGCCGCATCGTCGCCGCCGTCGATCCTTTCCACCGCGACGGCGAGTACAAAAGTTTCAATGACCGGATACTGCACGAGGCTTTAAAACTGGCGACTACCTGTAACGCCGAGCTCGACGTGATCTATGCACACGACCTTTCCTCCATCAGCGCCGACGAATTCGGCTTCGATAACGCCACGACGTTTTTCTCCTCGAGCAAAGCCAAGACCCTGTTCGATGCTCAGGCCGATGCCTTCCACGAACTGGCCGAACGCAACGGCATTGCGCCGAAGCGCCAGCACATGATCATGGGTGACCCGGCCAAGGTCCTGGCCAGCTACGCCGATGCCTATGACATTGACGTGATCGTCATGGGCCGTGTCGGTCATCGCGGGATGAGCCATCTGGTGGGCAGTACGGTGGAACATCTGCTGTACAAAATGCCATGCAGTGTCTGGGTGGTTTCGCCACAGGTACTGGCTGAATGATTAAAGCCGTGGTCAGGCTGCCACTTTGCTGGTGGCAACAAGCATGCAAAACGGCCACCGCTCCAGGCAGCCTGCTGGCGGTGACCCGTGCTGATCCAGACGATGTTCGACAACCGCCGACGGTGTAAAAGGCGTTATTTCTTCGCCCCCAGCGATGCCAGGTAATGAGCGACCGATTCGGCATCCGCATCCGTCATCGCGTGGGCAACCTGCTGGGTCAGGTCGCCCCGGGGATGCGATTCGGTCTGTTGAAAAATCTTGATCTGCCCCGCCAGGTAGGCAGCATGCTGACCTGCCAGTCGCGGCACCTGGCCACTGCCCTGCCCCTGAGCACCATGACAAGAACTGCACTGCGCGACGCCGGCTCCTGGCAAGCCCTGGCGAAAGATCAATTCACCCCGCGCATCCGGGGTATCGGCATCAGCCTTCATCGGGCTCTGCGTTGAAAAATAGTCCGCCAGTTCGGCGATCTGGCTTTGCGTCAAACGGGTAAAGCCCCACATGTACTGGGCGCCGGTTTTATCGCTGCGTCCATGGTTCTTGAACGCAGCCAGTTGCAACTTCAGGTACTCCTTCTGCTGAGCGGCCAACTTGGGAAACGTCGGCGAGACCGATTCGCCCGTCAGCCCATGGCACTGGGCACACACCTGGTCCGCCATGGCGATACCGGACATGGGCGAGGTTTGTTGCCCTGACTCCTCGTTCGAATGGGTACAGCCCGTGAGCATCGCTGCGCAGAGGGCAACAACACAATGTGCCTGGTTGAAAGTACGCTTCATGGCGGTGGCTCCATGGTTTACGCCCTGCGTCCAGCTGATCACAACCCATTCGGAACACTGCCTATCGCGTCAGGGCATATCGGGCAGTCTGCGAATGCTTGATCCAGACACCTTCTCTCAAGCCGTTGCAGCCTTTATTGACGAAACTCAATTTTCCCTCTGAATCAGGGTGTAGGAATGAGCAATCAGGTGACGAAGCGCCCCGCAGGGCCGAGCCTGGACACCCGGCGTGATTCTGCTGGCGGGTTAACCCACTGTTAGGGGGTGACGGTCATGAATACAGCCTCGCAAGACCTGCTGGACACATTTGCGGGCTCGCCCCGGCGCATCGACACGGCCGCCATCGCGCCGCTTCTGCGCCAATACGCCGAGCCTCTGCCGGAACTGGACACGCCTGCCTTTGGTGAGATGTTCGATCGCTATGCCGATGCGCGAGTCGTGATGATCGGTGAAGCCAGTCATGGCACCAGCGATTTCTATCGAGCCCGCGCCGCCATCACCCAAAGGCTGATCGAGCAGCACGGCTTCAACATCGTGGCCGTAGAGGCCGACTGGCCGGATGCCGGCCATGTCGATCGTTATGTCCGGGGACTGGCGTCCTCGGCCTGGAAGCGCCACATCTTCAGCCGATTCCCGACCTGGATGTGGCGCAACGCCGAGGTCAAGGCCTTCGCCCACTGGCTGCATCAGTACAACCATCGACTGGCCCCGGAACGTCGCGTCGAATTCCGCGGCCTGGACATTTACAGTTTGCGCAATTCGATTCATGAAGTGCTGGGTTATCTCGACGGCGTGGACCCGAAACTGGCCCACGAAGCGCGGCACCGCTATAGCTGCCTGACCCCTTGGCAGGACGACCCGGCGCTGTACGGTCACTTCGTCGAACGCGCCGGCCTGATGCCCTGTGAACAATCGGTAGTGGACCAGCTCAACGCCATGCTCGCCGAACAATTGGCCGGGCTCATCAAGGACGACGAGGCGTTTTTCAACGCGGCGCAAAACGCTCGGGTGGTGCAGGCGGCCGAACAGTACTATCGGGCAATCTATCGAGGCTCGACCGCCTCCTGGAACCTGCGCGACCGGCATATGTTCGACACCTTGCAGGCATTGCTCGAGCATCGCGGTCCGCAGTCCAAAGCCGTGGTCTGGGCCCACAACTCCCACATCGGCAATGCGGCGGCCACGGAAATGGGCTGGAAGGGCCAGTTCAACATCGGCCAGCTATGCCGCAGCGCCTATGGGCGCGACGTGGTGCTGATCGGCATGAGTACCGACCGTGGCCAGGTCGCCGCGGCCGACGACTGGGACGGCGAGATGCATATCAAGGACATTCGGCCGTCTCGCCCGGACAGTTGGGAACATCAGTTCCTCAAGGCCGGCGTGCCAGCGTCGTTGACGGACTGGCGCGACCCTCAGCGCACGGCACTGCGTCGGGTATTGTCCAAACCATTGCTGGAGCGCGCCATCGGGGTGATTTATCGCCCCGAAACCGAGCGTGGCAGTCACTACTTCGAAGCGATGCTGGTCGAACAGTTTGACGCGATGATCTGGATTGAACAGACCCAGCCGGTCACGGCGCTGCCACTGCCAAAGAGCCAGACCCTCGAACCCGAAGACGAGACCTTTCCGTTTGGCGTCTGAGCGGATCAAGGCTCATCGTGCCTGCTGGCGGCCACCTTGCAGATGCGTTTCAAACCAGTCGCCCGCCAGTCGGGCGACTTCCTCGAGGGTTCCGGGCTCTTCGAACAGATGCGTAGCGCCCGCCACCACGTCCAGACGCTGCTCGCAGCGCAAGGCATGGCAGCTTCGCTCATTCAATTCGAGCACCACCGGGTCCCGTGCGCCGACGATCTGCAAGGTCGGCGCCCGGACTTGCGCCAGTACCGGTCCCGCCAGATCGGTTCGCCCTCCCCGGCTGACCACCGCATGCACCACGTCCGCGCGCGCCACAGCAGCCAACAGTGCCGCAGCCGCACCGGTGCTGGCACCGAACAGACCGATGCGCAGCGAGCGCAAATCCGCGTCCCGGCCGACCCAGTCGATCACCTCCACCAGCCGCCTGGCCAGCAAGTCGATATCGAACCGTAGCTCGCCGGTGAGGTTATCCAGGCGTTGCTCCGGCTCCGTCAGCAAGTCGAACAACAGCGACCCCAGTCCCCGCCTGGCCAGCGACCCTGCGACAAACTGGTTACGCGGGCTCAAACGGCCGCTGCCGCTGCCATGTACGAAGATCACCAGACCGTCAGCCTTCAGCGGCAGACGTAAATCGGCCGATAGCTCAACGTCCTGCAAGTCCAGCTGTCGGGATTGAGATTCAATCATCGAAAGGCTCCCGAGAGGAGGCATCACTCGCGGCTTCTCGCTGCCAGGCCCGATGCAACAATTCGATGACCTCTTCATCCGAGGTCTGGGGGAAGCTCAAGTACCAATATCCGATCGACATCATCCATTCAGGCATGAGCGGACAGATCACCTCATCGACTTCGAAGCTCAGCGCCTCCACGGTTTCCGATGGTGCAACCGGTACGGCGACGACGATGCGAGCAGGCGCTTGCAGGCGCACCGCGCGGATAGCCGCCATCATCGAGGCTCCCGTCGCCAGGCCGTCATCGATCAGAATCACCACCTGTCCCTTGAGCTGCAAGGGTGGCCGGGCGCCCCGGTACAGTTGTTCGCGCCGCTGCAATTCCTGTGTTTCGCGCGCCACCACGGCCTCGAATGCGGCCGGGGAAATCGGGTGAGCCCGCAGCGCGTCTTCATTGCGAATCTGGATACCGCCACTGGCAATGGCGCCCATGGCGAACTCCGGGTTCGATGGTACGCCCAGCTTGCGCACCAGCATCAGGTCCAGGCGCACGTCCAGGGCCTTGACCACTTGATAGGCGACCGGCACGCCGCCACGGGGCAACGCCAGGACGATGACATCGGGTCGCTGAGCGTATTTGAGCAACGGTTCCACCAGACGTTGACCGGCTTCGACGCGGTCCTGCAAGGTGGTTTGCAATGAGGGACTTTGAGTCATGGAAAACCTCCACCGACGGTGAGGCCTGGGGTGACGTTACGCCAGGTTGGTGGCGTGCAGAATGATCCGGTCATTCAACACGCGCTTCGCAGACGCGGGTCAGGCACCCGCGTTGATTCAGGTTCCTCCGTTGATGTCGTCATGGCGTTGATTAATATCAAATCCCCGCGCAAAAACGCGTATTCACGCAATGGCGTCGAGCGTCATGTCAGCGCACTTGATCAATATCAATAGGGCCCGGACCGAACGGTACTAGGTTAAAAAGGAATCGGTCCTCGACAGGAGATGTGCATGTCGCCCCTCATTGCCAGTCAGCGCTTGCGTTTGTATGACAGCGACGAACTCGATGGCGTACTGCAGGCGATGGCGCACCAGGCGGCGGCCTTGTTGCCGCCCACCCAAGCGGCACTGATTGGTATCCAGCGCCGCGGCGAGCCTCTGGCACAGCGTCTTCAGCAGCATTTATCACGCCTGACCGGGCAACCGGAACTGCCGATCTACCCGTTGAAGGTCAAGCGCTATGCCGACGATCTCAAGGTGTTGCATGCTCACACCGAATTGACCGAGAACCCGGTGCTCATCGGACTGGATCTGGCCAATACCACCCTGCTGGTGGTCGATGATGTGCTGTTCGAAGGCCATTCGCTCCTGCGCACCTGCGCGTACCTGGCGCAGATCGGTGCCCGTCGGGTCTACACTGCAGTTCTGGTCGACCGGCATGTCTGCCAGCAGCCGATTCGTGCCGACATTGTCGGCGTGCATCTGCAAGTCGCCGCCCAGGACATCGTCGAATGCAATGTCCCGCCCTATGAAACGGAGTTCTGCATTGAAGTCTGGCGTCATGGCGCCGCCCGATGACGGCGCGACTGTTCGCTCGATGTGCCTCAAAGGAGCCAATCCATGCTCAGCCATCGCCCGCTTCTTTTCGCTCTGCAAGGCAGTGAGGACTACGCAACCGGTGTCGCGCAGCGACTGGGCTGCCCGCTGGCGCTTCATGAGGAGCGCGACTACGAAGACGGCGAGCATAAATGCCGGCCGCTCGAATCGGTCAACGGTCGCGAGGTCGTGGTGTTCCATTCCCTGTATGGGGATGGCCGGCAGAGCGCAAACGACAAGCTGTGCCGCCTGTTGTTTTTTTGCGGCGCGCTCAAGGATGCCGGCGCTCGCCCTGTTCAGGTGGTCACGCCTTACCTCTGCTACGGGCGCAAGGATCGTCGCAGCCAACCACAGGACCCAACGATCACGCGCTACGTGGCGACCCTGATTGAATCCTGCGGCATCGATCGCCTGATGGCGCTGGAGGTGCATAACCCGGCGGCGTTCGACAATGCCTTTCGCATTCCCGCGCGGAACGTGCACTGCGCGGAATTGTTCGCCCGGCATTTCGCCGGGCACGTCGGCGACGCCGATGTGGTGGCGGTGTCCCCGGACTCCGGCGGCGCCAAGCGCGCCGAGCAGTTTCGCCAGGCCCTGGAACGACAACTGGGGCGTCCGGTGGGCAGTGCATTGATGGAAAAACACCGTGTTCACATGACGTTGACGGGCACCCTGCTGGTCGGCGATGTCGCGGGCAAGACCGCCATTGTGTTCGACGACTTGATCAGCACCGGGGAAACGCTCAAACGTGCCGGCCTTGCCTGTCAAAGAGCTGGAGCGGCCCGGATATTCGCCGCCGCCACCCATGGTTTGTTCACCAATGGCGAGCAGTTGTTTGACCCGCCGTTGTTCGAGCACATTGCGATTGCTGACGGCGTACCGCCGTTTCGCCTGTCCGCCGACTGTGTGAAGCAGCATGTGCACGTCGTCGACAGCACCGCCCTGATCGCCACCTTGCTCGCTGAAAATGGCGCTTTTGATAGCGTTTAGGCTGGTGCATCGGCCTTGGGCGTGAATATCAACCCATCCAGCGGATCACCGGTTCCTTGTGTGCAACGGGCATCGGGTTGGTCTCCGGATAGCCGACGACGATCGGCGCCACTGGCGCCCAGTCGGCCGGCAGGTCGAGGGTCTTCTTGCCCTGCGGCGTATTGAAAAAACTCTGGGCGAAACCGATCCAGCAGCTACCCAGCCCTTCTGCGTACGCGGCAAGCATCAGGTTCTCGGCCGCCAGTGAGCAGTCTTCGACAATCCACTGTCCCGGCACATTGCCTGAAATGAGGATGAGTGCTGGCGCGTGGTAGAAAATCTGAAAGTTTTCGTCAGTCAGCAACCCATGGAAGTGCCCGGAATGCGGGCCTGCCGGCATTGTCGCGAGCATGTAGGCCTTGGCTTCACGGGAGATCCGGTCCAGCAGTTCCTGATCGCGGATCACCGTGAAGGTCCATGGCTGCTGGTTCACCGCACTGGGCGCCTGGATAGCGGCGTTGATCAAACGACGGATGATTTTTTCATCCACCGCTTCAGTCGTGTACTCGCGCGTCGAGCGCCGTCCGGAAATGGCCTGGTCAATGTTCATGAATGCGTACCACAAAATGGGGGGCGTTCCATAAAGTCGGCCAGCCACCGGCACCCGCTGTTGATTTAGATCAAATCGACGCCGACCAGCCTTTCGTTTCGTCTGAAGTCTCACCTGCGGCGGTGTGACACGACGTCGTAGGCGTTTGATCTGCATCAGAAGGACGCGATTGGCTCACTGCACACTGGATACGCGCGGCTCGGGCTCGCGAGAGGGGCAATGCGGGTGGAAATGGCCACGCCGTCATTGCACACCGTCGGATTGCCCCCTTTATTCTGCATCAGCACCGATTTTGATTTGGGCCCCAGCGTGACACCTACGGCGTCCGCCAACTGTATGGCGCCGCTCAGGATTTTACTGTGGGCCATCAGGTTGCACGCCTGCCAGAGCGCTAACAAATGCCTTCCTGCAGCTTTTAGGAAATCCCCCTTTTGGGGTACCTCGGGAGAATCACCACAGCAGTGCGTTGACCGACTGTCAGCACTCGCCCCCGAGTTGATAAAAATCAATCCGGGCGACCAGAAATCGCGTCCCAATGAAGGGGTGAAATCCACAACGGTTGGATTTTTTCAATCTCACAGGCGCGGAGAAACACCATGGACAAGTATCAGCAGAGCCAGAAAAACCAACTGTTCAAATCAGACACCCACGACCCCTATCGTTCGCAGCGCTTTGAAGGTTCGGCCATCTGCCCACAGTGCGACTCGGTTTACCAAGCCGGCAACTGGACCTGGAAAAGCCCTGAAAACACGGTCATCCACGACGCGCAACCCGTGAAGTGCCCGGCGTGCCGCCGCATCGATGACAACATGCCTGCGGGGACGCTGAAACTTTCGGGCAGCTTCTTGCTCAACCATCGCACTGAAATCGTCAACCTGATCGAACACACCGAGAAAAAGGAAAAAGCCGAGCATGCCCTGGAGCGCATCATCAACCTGACTGACTCAGGGGATGACCTGATCGTCACCACCACCGGCATCCATCTTGTCCATCGCATCGGCCATGCGCTGGAAGCCGCGTACAAAGGCGACTCTGACTACCGGTATGGCGATAACGAGTATGGCTTGAGCGCCACTTGGAGACGTGACGAATAACACCGGGCGCGATGGCCTCTGACCCTGCCGCGATCAAACCTGGCGTCGCGGTTTCCTGAAGCCTGGCGCCTGGGCGATCACGCCACGCGGCAATTGCCATTCACCTGCTGGTGTCTCTTCAAGTCCGGTTTCGGCAGCCGGCCCTTCGGTGGCCTTGCATCGGGAATGAAGATACATTGGCGCGAGATCGGGGGGCTGCCTGTGTGCTACCAGACTCCATTCGGCAATTTCATTCAGAGGGCCAGGCGCGTGGCCAATCCGGAATCGGGCACCCACAGGGCATTGATGCAAAACGCCTCTTCCGCTTCCGTCACCGGTTCGAGGGACTGCGGATCAAACCAGTGCCGATTGACCATTGCCAGGCGAACGATACCGTTCTTGTCGAGGAGTGTTTGTGCCAGGCATTCGCACAAGGACCGTGGCAGCGCTTCTTCGAGGGGATCGATGTCGGCACCTTCAAGCTCGATCTCGAAACGCGCGGTGCATGTACCCACTAAATCCTGCACCGTGTAGGAGGCGTAGCGAAACGCCGTGAGATATCCCACCGTCAGTACCAGCACGATCGACATCAGGATGCTGGCCTCGCGCTTCCAGGACTTCGTGCCCGGCCGGCGCAGCAACCTGAGTACGGTGCCCCTGCCCCAGTGCCGGACCGCGAGAACCCCGCTGAGGAATTTATTGTTCGTCATGACCGGATCTCTCGCCCAGGTTTTGCCAGAAGCATGGCGCCGATTGCCCCATAGCGTTTGATCTGGATCAACCACCGCACAGCCGGGGCACCACTGGATGACGCCTGGCGGCATTTGGCTGACAGCCAGTCTGTCGGGCAGCGTCAGGTCGAACGGTACGAATCAGGTAGCGGCTGGGTCTCGAAACATGAACTCCGGTTTGCGATGGGCCGGACTTCTTGTTTTTGCGACATCCTTTTCACGCAACGCTCACAGGATGGAGCGCAAATTACCTGTACTCCTTTGCAGAATCCCAGCTAGGCCCGCCCGCACGCGGGCCATTTTTTTGGACCCAAGAAAGGCGCTGGCTCCTCGACCGGCTCAACGTTTCTCGGTCCGTGCGGCCCAGCAGCAGATGAGGGCCCGGCGCCATGTCTGCCGGCCGAAGCGAAAGCTGCTGCCAGGCAGTGAAGACTTCAGGTGCCTTTAGTCGGGCCGGAAGAAGGTGTAGCGGTCCTTACCGCTGAGCTTTGACTCGTACATCGCGTGGTCAGCTTTTATTAGCGCGGCATGCAAGGTGTCGGTTTCGATCCGGGTTACGCCCACGCTGACGGTTGCCGGGTGGTGGGTGGACGTTTCGCGCACCCGTTGGCACAGGGTGTTGACCAAGCGCTCGGCATCCGCCTGCGTGACACCGGACAGGTAGACCCCAAACTCTTCTCCCCCAAGGCGGGCATATTCGTGATCGGCCATGATGTGCTTGATGTCGGCGGCGATGCGCTTCAGGACTTCGTCACCGATGTCGTGGCCATACACATCGTTGACTTTTTTGAAGTTGTCGACATCGACCATGGCCAGGTAGCACTCGCCACTTTCTGGTGGGGTGCTCAGGTGGTTGTTGGCCCGTGTCATGAACGCGCGGCGATTGGGGATCTCGGTCAGGGTGTCAATGTAGGCATGCTCTATCAGTAGCTTGGCCATGATGTAGTTGTGCAGCTTGGATCGGCGCAGCTTGAGGTAGGTGTAAATGGTCAGCGCGCTGATAAAGACGGCGGACAGCAGAACCATGGTACCGCTGAAGTCGAACAGAGAGAGTGTGGTCATCATAAAGGGGTTGAGGACAACCCAGGCGATGCCCAGCACGCCGAAAAATGCTTCTCGGCTCAAGGGTAATACCGAGGCACTATAGAGAATGCTGGAGGCCGAGAGGATCAGCCAGGTCGGGTGCAGGTGGGCCGGCAAGCCCTCGATACCCAAGCGGATGCCCAGGCAGATCATGAGCACATACACGAGGTTTAGCAGGTGGAAGTGGCGGGCTTTACGGGCGACCCGCTGTACACCGACGGTGATGAGCAGTAGCACGACGAGCAGCAGCGAAAGCGCGTAATGACGTTGATCGCCTATAAAACCAATAATCAGGTCGAACAACACCCAAATGCCGATACCTCCGATATAAATCAGCCCACTGAAGTTATGCAGACGCTCGACGTCGTATTGATAAAACTCGTATTGGAGGGCTTTGGGTGTTGCCTGTTTCGTTACTTCATTCTCAATCGTCTTGTACATCGGCAGCCTTGCTTGCAAAGGTATTGCGGGTCGTTCATCTAGTAGGCTGCTAGCGTAACTGAAAACGGGGGCAGTAAACGCCTGCCCCTACTTTAGTATCTGTGCAATACGGCGATTTGCACCTCATCGTCTACCCAGCGAACCGGCTGGCAACCTTATCGACACTTACGGCAAGGCAGTGCGTGAGCCCCCCAACGCAACGATCAGTCATCACGATGACTTGCTGAAGGACCGAAGAGCTGCCTCGAAGGTCAGAAATGTTCTTGGCCATCACTCTGAAGCCGCAAGGAAACATGAATCAAGAAGACACTTTTGTATTGGTTGACGGGAAATGGTTGCTCTCTGCTCGCTAAACAGGCGCCGCAGGTTTTTCGGCATCCTTTTCTCCAAGCGAAAAAAAGCCCGCACTGGGCGGGTTTCTAAAGGAAAAAATTTTAAGGGCTATTGATAGGGTGCCCACCCAGGCAAAAACAATAAACCTGGCGGTGCAGCGTGCGAGGCCAATAAAAATACAGACAAAAGCAGCATAGAAAACACGATGACAAAAAAACGATACATCCTCACTCCTTGAGTTGTAGCTGTCTTCCCACTGAACAGATAGCAACATGATTTCACTCAGGCCTCCTTTGAACGTCACCGTTTATCTGGATCAGGATCCGCGCCACGTTCTCCAAGTACTAAGGAACGGGGGAGAAAATAGAAGCCCTGGTGATTACAGCTCGCCGGGGCTTCCCTTTTCGGTCCGCTGCCGCGCAGCCGGTAAGCATCATTGCAGCCATGACTTGCCAACAAATTTTCATCGCTGTCCATCCCGGGAAGGTGGTGAATGCCCCCCCCGTGCCTGACCAGGCATCCAGACTCAAAAAGCCCAGTGCGAGGGCTGGGCTTTGACGAAGCCAACAGGCATCCTTTAGAACAGATCCGAAATTAGGCTACGGGCTACCTCGGCACTGTTGAGGGCGTGCTCGAACAACGACCTGTCAATGCACAATCCGCTGACTTGAATCTGAGCTGCACGCCACCATCGCGATTAAGGTGCAAGCGGTCACGCAAGCGCATCAATCAATGGGTTGCTGACACGCCTCCAATTCGGCAGCCCTACCCCTTACAGACAAGGCGACTCTTATGAAGCACACGTACCTTTTTATTCTTGGCGACGACCACCAGGTCGCAAGCATCGAGTCAGATGGCCCGCTGCCCCACCTGAAGATTGGTGTGCACCTTGACCTTGACACAGATGACTATCGGGGAACTCCGGGTACGCATCTTGAGATTGAAGATATCTCTGTCGTCCTTCACCAGATCGGCGGAAAAGTCGTACGCAATGATGTATGCCTGCATTGTGTAGAGAGACCCGGGCTCGCTCACTGATCTGGATGAAAAAAGCCCAGCCCGGGGCTGGGCTTTCTATCATCCTTGAAGTAGACGAACGCTTCACTTTTTTAGCCCAATAAAAAACCCCGCAGACGTTAATCTGCGGGGCTTTCAATAGTGGAGGCCGAGGTCGGAATCGAACCGGCGTAGGCGGATTTTCAATCCGATAATGAAACGCATGCATGCTGCGACCTATAGCCTTTTTTAGTTCCGAAACCAAGGCGAAACAGATGCTCTACAGACCGCGCAGAATGCCGGCTCGCCTTTGAGTTTGGGAACTGATTTTACCCCCCCAACCTCCGGCGTTCTGCCGACCTCACACTCCCCCGCTAAGCTGATTTCCTCCACGGAGGCATTCCCATATCACATTCAGACCTGCTCCGTTCCCTGCTCTTCAAGATCAACGAAAACCTGCTCGCAATCGCCGTGTTGACGGTTTACTAAACTGCATCAGGCATTTGACGTGTGTCATGGCTTATAATGAATTCGCCCTTTTAATCAGATCCAACCTTGATCTCCGCACAGCCCACAAGGCAGAACACGTGAAACATTCGACGCTCACTGCCGCGCTGTTCTGTCTATTACTCAGCACTCCCGTCAAGGCCGAGCAGTATCAGGTCGTTACTGAAGAGTGGGCGCCGTACAATTACCAGGAGAACAATAAGCTCACCGGCATGGCCACTGAGATCGTTCGGGGCATAATGACGCTGACTGGGGATGACTTTGAGGTAGTGCTACTGCCCAGTATGCGAAGCGCCCGCACATTGAAGACCCGGCCCAAAACCATCATGTATTCCCTATTCCGCACCACGGAGCGCGAACCGTTATACAAGTGGGTCGGACCGATCATTGAAGAGTCCATTTACCCCTATCAGTTATCCAATGCGCAGCAGCCGGTGAATTCCTTAGAGCAGTTACTGCACGCCCCACGGATCACAACGAGGCATGCCGGTTTAATACCCGACATTCTGCAGTCGCGGGGCTTCAACAACCTCGAAAAAAGCGCAACCGAGAGTTTGCAGCTCTATCGCATGCTGCTGGCAGGGCGCACCGACATCATCATAGGCGACACCTCTGCAGGAGTGGCTTACTACAGCCGGCAGTTAGCGATCGCCCCCGGCACGCTGCGACGGATTCCTATCGAGATTTATCGCTCATCGCTGTACATCGCCTTCAGTCGCGACTGTGACGACGAACTGGTAGGCGCCTGGGCCAATGCTCTGGATCAGCTGCGTCGCTCGGGCGAACTGGAGCGCATCCAGGGTCGGTACAATCAGCCTATCGGGCAATGAATCGGGCAATAAAAGCGCAGAACCAGCGCAAGCCCCGCCTCGCACTGACCCACCGAGCTCTCAATCAGAGTGGACGTTAGACCATGAGCATTATTGCCACATGTAGCCATCAACCTCGGAACACGGGAATGGCTTGACGCTGTCATGCCGAAGGAGCGTGCCGAGCAGATGATACTTCACCCAACTGAGCAGTCATTGGCCAGGGTCTTGGTCGGAGCGATCCCGACGCCTACCGGGATGCCGGTGCAGCGCAACACCTGTCTGCGAATTTGCCGACCGAGAGCGTCCAGGTCTTCAATGCCGGTCAGGTCGGCGAATGCCTCATCGATGCTGTACACCTCGACCGCCGGCACCAGCGATTCGATCAGCGTCATCACCCGCTCGCTCATGTCGCCATAAAGGGCATAGTTCGACGAGAAGGCGACTCGGCCGCGATCCCTACTGCTCACCGTCATCCCGTGCGTCCCGGAATAGAAGCTATGTCATCAAGGTCTCAACTGATAGACATCGGCTGTTCAGGCCACACTGCTGGGTACATTTGTACCCATACCTTCAGGTAAATAGGGGCTTATTTCTTCTATTTCAGCGTGGCTAAGACGAATTCTGGTGGCATCGATCAATCCGTTCACTTGGTCGGGCCGGCGTGCGCCTACGATAGCGCCGGTGACCGCCGGATCACGTAGTACCCAAGCGATGGCTACGGCTGCCGCACTAACCCCATGCCTGGCACCGATATTTGCCATGATTTCTACCAAGGCGAGGTTCTTGCTGAGGCGAGGTTCCTGGAAGTCGGCGCTACGCGATTTTCGCCAGTCGTCGTCCGGCAGCTGTGCAATCCGCTCGCGGGTCATGCTTCCCGTCAGTAGGCCAGATTGTAAAGTCGAGTATGCAATCACTCCAACCTGCGCTGTTGCACAATAAGGCAGGATTTGATTCTCGATATCGCGCATCAACGCTGAATACGGCGGTTGAAGGGAGGCGATATCGGTTACCGACCGGGCTCGCTCAAGTTGGGAAACATCGAAGTTTGACACGCCAATTGCCCTTATCTTGCCCTGCGCCTTGGCTTGGGCCAACGTCGCCAAAGCATCCTCGATACCTTCGCTGTTCGCATTTGCCGGGAAAGCTGGCCAGTGAATCTGATAGAGGTCGATGACATCGACCTGTAAGCGACGCAGGCTATCCTCGATTTCTTTCATCAATGACTGGGGGGCGAGCGAATGAGAGATCTCACGGGTCTCGGGATCCCACACCAGGCTACCTTTGGTGAATACCAGCGGGCGACGCGAAGCCGGCACCTGACGCAGCAATTGTCCAGTCAACAGCTCGGCATGGCCGAGTCCATATACCGCTGCTGTGTCGATCCAGTTCACGCCGCGCTCTACCGCGCACTCCAATGCCGCCAGGCTATCGCCATCATCTTGCGCCCCCCAACTGAACTCCCACCCTTGCCCGGCAATGGCCCAGGTGCCCATTCCAATGGGTGAAATCAACAACTCGGATGTACCTAGTCGATTCTTTTGCATGCGAACCTCACGTCGATTGATGCGTAGAGTATCCATCGAGAGGTTACCGACGATAAGATAGCTAATCGTGTTTGAACTGCTGAGCTACATTCATGAAATCCCCTTGCGACCTCTCCGAACTCGACGCCTTCGCCGCAGTGGCTCGCCATCACAGCTTTCGTAAAGCAGCCGACGAGCGAGGGGTATCCGCGTCGGCCCTGAGCCACGCCATGCGTGCCTTGGAGGGCAAGCTGGGGGTCAGGCTCCTCAACCGCACCACTCGCAGCGTGACGCCTACTGAATCAGGCAATCAACTGCTCGCCACATTGGTTCCGGCTTTGGCGGAGGTCACCAAAGCGTTGCATGAACTGACCTTCCAACAGGAAATTCCCACCGGTACGCTGCGATTGAACGTATCGCGGCCCGCTGGCCGTCTCGTAATTGCGCCACTGCTGGCGCCATTCACAGCAGCCTACCCACGCATCAACGTGGAGCTGGTGGCTGACGATGGGTTGAGCGACATCATCGACAAAGGGTTCGATGCAGGCGTGCGCTTCGGCGAGAGCCTCGCTGGTGACATGATCGCCGTGCCGGTGGGCCCACCCCAAGGATTTGTCACCGTTGCTGCCCCCGGCTATCTCATGGGGCACGGGACACCGGAAACACCACAAAGGCTGCTTGAGCACGCCTGCATTGGCAGACGCTTTCCCAGCGGCAAACTGTACAAATGGGAATATCTTGCCGAGGGGCAGCCCATGCGCCTGGCCGTGACGGGCCCGTTGATACTGGAAGATGACACCATGATGATCCAGGCCGCCAAGGACGGTGCCGGGATCGCGTACGTGTATGAGGAGATGGCAAGGGAATACATAGCTCGGGGGCAACTGGAGGAAGTTCTCGAAGACTGGAAAGCCCTGCCAAGCAGGTTTTTCATCTATTACTCCAGCCGGCGTCACGTACCTCCAGCGCTACAGGCGCTGATCGAGTTTGTACGTGAAACGCAGTATCAATGACAAACTGAAGGCAGTACACGTGCTCGCCGTCTAGATGCATAGGGTTGTGAAGACGGCGTTCTGATCAAGCGTTATCGACAGGCCACTTCTGGCCGATTCTGTTGAAAAAGTCGGCTGCGGTTTCCACGGCAGAAAAGTACGCGTCTGAGATCGAAATCCGTGTTTTTCCCAGAAGGTTCAGAGCTCCGATTTGACGATGCAGTGAGCGCTTTTTGCCGTTGGTTAACTTCCGCGAAAGGGAGCCAAGGGTCGATTGCAGCCCTTCAACTTCAGCGAGAAACATCCCTGACATAGGCTTGGCACGCCGCTAGCGCGATCAGTCCTTGATCGCCGTCGCCGACAATGTTCGCGGAGCCCTGGAAGCCATCGACCGGAATGACGGCAATCCGCTGTAGATTCAACCGGTCGAAACAATAGATTGCTAAATCGATCAGCGGCCGCTTCGTAGTTTGTTACTTTCCTACGGCGGCTATTTTGCTGCCTAGCCACTTCATTAAGTATGGCTTTCAAGCGAACTTCCCGGTCAGAACCTTTCGGGAAATAATACCTTAACAGTCCGTTGGCGATCTCGTGCGCTCCCCGTTGCCATGGACGATTAGGAACGCAGAAATAAACCTTTATGCCGGTAACCACCCTATTGCGCTAATGGTCAGCCATCTCTTTACCACGATCCAAAATTAGCGATTGGTAGCGTTCCTGGATTAAGAGCCAGCATTTTCGATCAAGTCGCTAGTGACTGCCCCAGCGTCCTTGTCGGCAACCTTCGCGACCACCCTTGGCATACCTTTTCGTTAGTTTATTGACGTCAATCGTTAAATATTCTTTGACGCGCCAGCACTTACGAACTCACTTACACCCTCTAAAAGGCGACGAACGGTACATTGTGAAATATATTTCACAATCAAGCTCTCACCTTATAGAAATCTTCGGGACCCAATGACATGCTAAATCGCTATCACGCTACCCAAGGGTGGAAGATTTAATTTCCACAACTTGCGCTCGCTCATTTAATGAATAACAAAAAAGCCGCACTAATCGACTTGAACCAGGAGCATTACATGAGTCATCAAACGGACCTCGCACAGCTTTATACTGCGTTCTTCAATCGTGCCCCTGACGCCGCTGGCCTCGCCTACTGGGTAGCAAAGCTGGATGCCGGCACGATTACACTGGAAGCCATTGCCAAGAACTGGGTGGATCAACAGCCGGAAGGTCAGACCAAGTACCCGGATGGTCTGTCGTCGAACGACTTCATCAAAGCCATCTACACCAACGTCCTGAACCGCACTGCCGACGATGCAGGCCTGCAATATTGGCAGGGCCAACTAGACTCGGGCGCCATCAGCCGTGATGTGTTCCTGGCTGCAGTCATTAGCGGCGCGCACGCTAACACTTCCGCCCAGGGCTTACTGGACGCACAACTTCTGACCAACAAGGCCGACGTTGGCCTGGCATTCGCCGACAAGGGTCTGAACGACACGTCCCTGGCCGCCAAGGTGCTGACCACCGTTACCGCCAATGCCGACTCGCTGAGCATCACGTTATCGCTGATCAAGCTGGTACCGGCTAATTCTTCCTTGCAAACCGCAGACCTGTTGTCCCGCGTGTCTGACACGCTGGGCAAGGTTGCCGCGTTGATCACCGGCGCGCCATCCGAGCTGCACGACCTGGCGACTTACCTTTCGACAGTCAGCGCCAGCGCCGGCAGCACTACTGACCTCGGCGCCTTGCTGACCAAGGTTGGTAATGTAACAGCTGCCGCCCTGACCGATCCGACCGCGCTGGACAATCCAGCTGACCTCGCCACTTCCGACGTGTCAGCCACCACGCCAAGCGCCGGTGGCGGCACCCCGCCTACAACACCAGAACCACCAGCACTGACGGCAACCATAGTCGACGGCGTCCTGAAGCTGAGCGGTACAGGAACTTCGGACGTCTTAGTCGATGTGCATACTCAGAAAGTGACCATTGGTGCCGAAGCTGTCACCGTGACTGGAACTGGGCCGTTCCTTGGTGTGAATGCCAGCACTTACGCTAATGGCAAAGTCACCGCCGTGGGTACTGTGAAAGAAATTGTGGCTAAAAACCCCACGTACATTGGCGTGGATTCGCTCGAGGTCGTCGACAAGGCATGGACAATCCTCACCTGGGCTGACAACTATTTAAAAGATGTTCAAAAGATCAGCGTGTTGAACAACGCCGCCGGCACCTTGTCGGTAGATTGGTACAACTCCTTGGTGACCCTAACCGGTACCAATACCTGGACTCATGATATCCGTGACACGGCCACCAAAATCAACAGCTCGGTCGGCATGGATGCTCTGTCCAAAGCCAGCCAAGTTGTGGTGGCTGACACCTTGGTGAACCTGGAGAGTGTTGCAGGCGGAACTGCGATTGACGACGCAACCGGTGGTTACATCGTGCTCGATACATGGGCTCATATCTCAAGCCCACAAGGATCGGACGCGTCGTTCATTTCTAGCGCTCAACAGACCATCGTTCATGACACGGTTGCGGGCATGCAAGCTGCCATATCTGCTGGATATGTCACCGTCAATGTTTCCGATTATGAAGTCGAAGACACCGCGACCAACCTGCTGGCGATTAATCAAATCGATGTCACGCTTCTGAAGAAGGCTTCCTCCGTCCTAGTAACGGGCGACGACGCCGGCGTACTGAACCTCAGTGAGCGTCTTGAGCTCGGCACCCTGACCGACGACGACTATTGGACCTACAGCATCAAGGATAGCACCGAGAATATCCTCGCCAATGCCAAAAGCTACCAATCCAACTTCTCAAAAGACGCGTCCAGCCTTACCGCGATCACAAGTTCCGGCGTTGATGCGCTGGACGGCGACATCAGTACCCATTCGATCGTTTTGGCCTTCAATGGACTGAGCGATGCCTCAACCTTTACGTTCGCTACCAACGGCTACACCTTTACCGGCACGCCGGACACCTTTACCCATTTCAACGCTGCCACCGACAAAATCGACCTGAATGCTTACGGGCTGACGGGGCAGGATGCGTTGTCGCTGGTTCAGGGCGAAACCAACGCCGTGATGAACGGGCACTTCGCAGTGCTCAATAATGTGACCCTTCACGGCACTGTCGTTTCGGCTGCCTCGCCGGGCGAGACCGCAGGCACGCTCATTCTCTGGGATGCCGACACCACCGCCGCCATCAAGCAGGTGGGTGTGTGGCTGCCAGGCCAGACGGTAGACGCCACCTCTGTACTACACGTTGTTGATTGATCGAGAACTTAGCGATCACTGAAAAAACGCCCTCTGAATTGGAGGGCGTTTTTTTTTGCAGTTCTTGCCTTGCCATAGGCAACGCCACTGGCAATACAGCGCTGCCCAGCAGCTGGAGCGAGCTCGATGACTCCGCCATTACCCAGGCTGGCGGTGCTGGACACGTTACCGCTATTGGCACTACAACTTCCCGCGATGCGCAGCCGACGAGGGCCATCGGCAACAGCGCGGCGCAGAGTTTCATTCTCAGCGAGGTCATGCATTTTCCCCTTGGTGGCTTTGGTGTCGATATCGTCCCGGGGCTTTTCGGCGACTTGCTGCTTCGCCAGTGCAGTGCGCACCTGATCAGCAGCCGCATTGCTGATAGTGAAAGGCTTGGCGCTCGGCCTCACTATTCGCGACCCGCCCTATTCTGCCGGTATTGATCACACTGCCGATGTTCTGGTTATCACCAGCATCAGCCAGGGTGTTGAGCCCATTGCTTGCCCAGAACCATGCCGCCGACAAGCAAGCGTTCTTCTCTCATGTCCGATCTGGGCAATGAATGCGGCCACTCGTTTGGCGCCGACAATCTGGAAGCGCCCCATGGCCGTGTTGAGGACAGGAACAAAAACGCCGGCTTTGGCGCCGGCGTTCGGGAGGATCTGCAGTCGGTTTTCAGCGTGGTGACGAAGCGGCTCATACATGTTTTCCATTAACAAAAATGGCCAATACGCGTGTAAAGTGCGGCCGAACTTAAGGGGGATATATGAGCAAGGAAAGCAACGACGAATACCTAAGTCACAATCAGGGGGCTCTACTCGGCTGTCTTTACAGGGCTATTAGTCGCTACAAAACTAATAGGATGTGGAGCCCTGATAGCGTGGAAATTGCTGCATACGCTTACGAGCTCTTTCCAGACATAGGCACGATTAATCCGATAGAAATTACTGGCTTTGTAAAGTCACCCGAAGCAATGGAACTCATAAATATTAGCCCGCTACCGAACCTGCGGGAGAGCCTTGACGCAGCGATCCAAAAGACTAGCCAATACCCAGTCCTTACTAGATTTTTGCTTACAACAAGGATCATAACTTTTTAATAAGGCCAACCCTCTTCCACCATCTCAGCGGTGATCGAGCCGTCGGCCACCGCCACCAGAAACGCATCCTCACGACCAAAGCACAGCTGAACGTGTTCGCTCACCGCGTCGGCAATCGCCAGCACCTGAACGGCTGGCAGATCGACGAAGCCTTCAGAGGTTTTCCAGCGAAGCACGTAGTCGGTGTTTCGGTACGCCCAGAGCGCAGCAACATTGATGAGTATCTTGCTGCGATCGTCGGTGGCGATCGGCATGCCTGAGACAACTGTGCCCGAGGTTTCTTCGGCGTATCGACGATCAGCAATGCGAACAGCCCACTCTGCGGCGATCAACACATCCCTCGCCGCCTTCTCTGCCGCCGTCATGGTTACCTGTTTGCGGGTCACCAGTACGACCTGGCGCTCGGCCTCCAGCCGGCAAAATGAAATAGTTTCGGAACTCCTGCACTTTCCTGAGCCCAATAAAAAACCCCGTAGACGTTAATCTACGGGGTTTCTAATAGTGGAGGCCGAGGTCGGAATCGAACCGGCGTAGGCGGATTTGCAATCCGCAGGAATGTCGTTAAAATTCAATCACTTGAGAGCTGCTGAAACCGAATATCCTACAGCCCCCTGTTTTCAAAGGCCCATATTTTAGTTGCGGAACTGTTTTTCTCCTGCAAGGAACACACCTGTCACCTAAAAGCAGTCACTAGCACCTCAAATTTATACCGATGATGGATTGGATGTAGCCATCCACCAAAGCCCCGGCCTGCCTGGCCCAATCTGCTTTATTTCTTCCCGATGTAGCTTTTTTAGCAAGCTGTCACACAAGCCTGCTACGGGTACTAACCTAGACATCAGAGCCTCGAACCTACTTATTTGCTCATGAGAGCCTGGCTTGGCGCGCACGTCGGGACCATGCACGGTGCGAGGTTGTAGCCGCCTATTCGCCATACACCGTTCTCAGCAATAGCCGTCACAGCTTCAGCCCAGATGTCCTTGGTTCCGCTGAATTTCCCTTGATAGAGGTGCCTTACAAATGGACCTGGAATTCCCATTATCTCATTTGGGGTATCGGCTCCTATTAGGATGCGTTTTTCGATCTTACCGAGAGGATCTCTGACTTGCTCCCCCATTGAAATGTAATCAGATTCGCGGACACGCTCCCGGTCTCGCAAAGCAAAAAGAGCATAGGCGTCGCTATGATTTTGAGCATCTGTGAGATTCAGAAACTGGTCCATCAGTAAGCTTGCGTCTTCCTCTGGGGGTTTGACTATGACCCCCAGATGTGCAGGATCGAAGAACCAGACCGATGCGAAAAGTGCCAAAGCACCGCCGGCCCTCAGCCCACCTTTAAGAGGAAGTGGTACATCAACCTTGATAAAGCCAGGTAGCAAAGCACCGACTCCAGCAGCTGAAAGTGCCAACGTAAGACGAAAAACAAAGAACTGTGCCGGTGTAGGGTACGGATTTTTCACCACCAGCGTCAGGATCGCGGTCAGGAAAACTACGCCGAAGACGAAGACGGCAACCTTTTCGTAGTTGAGCCTGCTTAATAGTCTGGCCATGTTAGCAACCTTTCATATTGTTGATGCGTACAATGGACCCAGGTCGACCATTCATGTCCTGCGGGGGGACGATGGTCTGATAGATCTGATATCCCGCCTGGATAGCAACTGGGTCCCCTGCACGGCGCAGGTATCGGACAGCGGCGCAATCTGCGTCAAGTTCAGCGTTATAGCCAAGGGTTGGTAACATTTGGGGAGGTGAACTCAACTGAGCAAGGACATGTCCACGAAAGTGGTGTGCATACTCATGCGCACGGATGAACCGGAAACCGGGTGATCCGAGACCTCCGAAGTACTGTACCCAGACGTTGTCGTAAAAGATGACCGGCTGCCCCATATAGATTGTGGCCAACCCTGAAAAGCCTTGTCCGGTACCTGGCTCTAAGATTTCGGTAACTTGCCCCACACCGGGCAATGGCCCAAGGTTGAGTACTTGCTGAGCGATGGCGCCGCGAGAGGCGAGAAGGAGGCTTACCCCAACTGCGCATCCTTTCAATCCCAACGAAACGCGCGAGCCCATATACATAACCCCTCCGAAGTAAGCGGCATGTTGCTAGCACTACGGAGTTACGTTAGTTCAGTTCATGCTAAGTGCAACCTTTGGCGTAGGGAATCTCAAAAGCCCTGCTTAAAGTGTCCGAAATGGGACCAGGCTACGTGAAAACGCATGCGCTGTTTTGAGTTCAGCGTTACTACGTAAAATCTGTCGGCGATTGGTTAGTCAGGCAACGTAAACTTTATGTAGGAACGTGATTTTCGTTCCGACTCCGAATGTCAAACTTGCTCATAAACGTTTTCACACAGCCTGGGACGGATGCGCTCGATGGGCATTTTTGGTAATAGGCGACGGCATGGATAGGGATTCGAACCCCTTCGCGCGTCTCTGAGGGCCGCTCCAGACCATTAAAAACGGCGGTTTCGTACTTCGCCAGAGGCGTACTGCGGCCAGCAGTGGCCCTGAGTTTGCCCTAAATCCTTCCCACCTCTGGCAGAGCTAGCCCTATGAATCGGGAGGTTACGCTGATAACCGGGAATCCTAACTATGGGCTAGCTAAACTCCGCTGACAGGCAACAATCGGCCAGAAGCTGCCACTCAACGCGACTCGATAATTCCCACCCGAGCGTGCATCATCGCGCTCGCCACGATACCGTCGTGGCATCGAAGCCATCAGTGCAGAACCTGCCCGTCCGCAAAAACGAGCCTTTTTGAAATGGAAGTCATCTCATGTTCGAACGTAACAAACTGGTTCCGGAGTTAATGGTCACCAACCTGGATAGCAGCCTGGCTTTTTGGGTTTCTCGTCTGGGGTTCAAAGTAGCTTATCAACGCCCGGAAGATGGATTTGCATACCTTGATTTGAATGGTGCTCAAGTAATGCTTGAGCAGGTTAATTCGGACGCGGGTCAATGGCTGACTGCGCCGTTGACCAAGCCGTTTGGAAGAGGCATCAACCTACAGATTGATGTTGAGGCTGTCGCACCCATCATCCAAAAACTTTATCAGGCTGGATGTCCACTCTATCGAGAATGCAAAGACACCTGGTATCGGGCTGACAAGGTAGAAGTAGGCCAGCGCGAATTCATCGTCCAGGATCCCGACGGTTATCTCGTAAGGTTGGTAGAGAGGTTGGGTGAGCGACCGGCTTGCTCAATGTGAATCTGAATCTGAGCCAAGCCGACCGTCAGTTTTGGGTCGTTTTGAGCCGATCACGACAGGCAGAAAACGGCCGATTGTGTTGAAAAAGTCGGTTCTTCCAGACTGTCCGCATACTCGCTGTGGAAAGTCTCCTGAGCTGCTCTACGCTGTACGACAGGGCGCTCCGACCAACGTGCAGGCCTAGCCTGACGTTGGTGCACTGCTGTCAGCAAAACTCGACCCCCAAGACTGTACTGAGTCCCCTAGCTGATAACAGGGTGCACCCCACCTTTTGACCGCGAATATGTCAAATGGAGAATTGCAAATACTCAAACTATTACTATTGGGTGATCCCTAAATTGAACGAATTCATTCCTGACGCTGTGCGGTTGTCGCAGATCTTTTCACAAGCAACAGCCCCGACGTTTTTCCTCGGTGCAATAGCTGCGTTCGTTTCGTTAATGACTTCGAGATTATCAGCTGTCATCGACCGTACACGGGTACTCAATGCGATCCCCGAAGACGACCCGAGGCGTGCGCATCTCAGGGCTGATCTGGAGAGATTGAGGCGGCGGGCTAACTTATTGAACGCTGGAATCCTGTCTTCTCTGCGCGGCGGACTTTGCGCCACCCTGCTGCTCGCTATCATCTTTTTAACTGAGTTCATGGGCTTCAAGTACGCCTATGGTGCCGGCCTTCTTTTTATAGTCGCCACATTCTTCCTAGGTGTAGGTCTGTTTCGCTTCGCCCAAGAAGCTAAAATCAGTGTCAGTTCGGCGGATGAACACCTTTGACCGATTCAAATTCTTGATGTCCGAAGCCCCCCGAGGCACTACCTCCTGACACGACGAATTTCCCCTAACTTCGGGACATCTCTGATAGTCCGCTATGGGTCGACTGCTGCCTGATGCCATAGGCAAAAAAGCCCGCTCAATCGCGGGCATGATGAGCGGTTTGTCTTATGGCGAGTGGCTCAAACTCTTGCGCAATTCGTCCTCGAGCTTTCGACACACGTCTGCGACGATGTTTTTCCCGACTTCCGGACCTGAGTAGCTATCGACTTCCTCGCGGCATCGTTCGGCGGCTTCTCGGGCTTGCGTTCTTTCCTTGTTTTCCGATGTGTTGCTGACATAAAAATCGAACACCACGTACAAGGTGATCGCGATAAAGATACCTGCGACGATCTTGCTGCCCAGATCAGATCTTCTTTCTGATGGTCGTGGCCACCCAGGTGAGATTCGTATTTTTTGCCTGAGGTCAGATTGGCAGTGTTTGCATAAAATGGCTTCAGTCATGATGACTTCCGCGCAATAGGGACAACTCTTTTTTCCAGCCTCCACAAATGAAACTCCTTTTTCAAAACAAGATTCTATCATTAGGGTTGAGGGGCGAGGGACACGACTCTGTTTTTCGCTGGAGGGTTTTCTGGCGTCGCAATGTCATGCCAACCTGAGCCGCTCCCAATAGGTTCGGCAAAACAAATCCGATTTCGAATGAGTGCTTTTGGCCGACTACCGCCCGACGCGAAAGACTGCTATGGGTCGACTGCAACCCTTCACGACATGCAGAAATCGGCCAGTTGCGGAACACTTGTAAAAAAATGCGGAACACTTCACTTTTTTGAAGGCAATAAAAAACCCCGTAGATCATTGATCTACGGGGTTTCTAATAGTGGAGGCCGAGGTCGGAATCGAACCGGCGTAGGCGGATTTGCAATCCGCTGCATAACCATTTTGCTACTCGGCCTCAAAACATTTGTTGTGAGTAGCACAACAACAAACGCGTACAACCTTGATGAGATATGACAGATTCAAACTTGCGCTATCTCATTGAAAACATTGAGCTTTTTCAGCGGTCAGTGCTTTCGATGGCGTGAATTATGTACTCATTTCTCGAGGCTTGCAACCCCTTGATTTCAAAAAAAATTCTGGGGCCTGGTTTCATTACTCATTGAGGTCAGGGCCCTTTCGCCACGGTGCGCTCGCCTCCGATGGATCAAGACAAGGCCGGAAAATGACAGCTTTCAGATAAGGTCAGCGGGATCGCTTATTTCGATCACGCGAGTGGAACATGGCGCGAGCCGGCAAGTGAGCGGCACCAGATCCCGTCGCCCAACAGCGTTGGACACTGCGCTCCTGATTCCCCCATAAAAGGCCTGCCTGATGGACCTTCGTCATCTTCGCTATTTCGTCGTCGTTGCCGAGGCAAAAACTATCAGCCGCGCGGCCATTCGCCTGCATATTTCACGGCCCCCGCTGACCCGCCAGATTCAGCAACGGGAAGAAGACCTGGGCGTGCAACTGTTCAACCGCACACCTCGCGGGATGGAGTTGGCCCCCGCAGGCGAGTTGCTGCTCGAAGAGGCGCAATATTCGTTCGGTCGTGGAACAGGCCACCGAACGCAGCCAACGGGCGGGATTGTGTGAAGAGCCAACGGCATTGGCAGCCGCCCGAGCGACTGCCAATGGCCTGTTAATGACTCAAATCAATGACCATGCGGCCTTTGATTTTGCCCTGCTGCATTTCGTCGAAAATCTCATTGATATCTTCGATCGGACGCAACGTAACCTTCGGCACCACCTTGCCTTGCGCGGCAAACTCGAAGGCTTCAGCGAGGTCTTGTCGAGTGCCGACCAGTGAGCCAACCACCTCGATGCCGTCAAGCACCAACCGCGGAATATCGAGGCTCATGGCTTCAGGCGGAAGCCCGACTGCGACCAGGCGCCCACCGGCACGCAGGGCATCCACCGCAGAGTTGAACGCGACCTTGGCGACGGCCGTCACGACAGCGGCGTGAGCGCCGCCGACCTTCTCCTGAATAACTTTTGCGGCATCCTCGTTGCGTGAGTTGATGACCAGATCGGCGCCCATTTCCCTGGCGAATTGAAGTTGATCGTCATTGATGTCCACGGCAATAACTCTGGCGTTGAACACATTTTTTGCATACTGCAACGCCAGATTCCCCAAGCCGCCCAGCCCGTAGATCGCAATCCATTGCCCAGGGCGAATGTTGGAAACCTTCACGGCTTTGTAAGTCGTCACTCCGGCACAGGTCACGCTGCTCGCTGCAGCAGAATCAAGCCCATCAGGCACTTTCACGGAGTAATCGGCGACGACAATGCACTCTTCGGCCATGGCGCCATCCACGGTGTAACCGGAGTTTTTTACCTCACGGCACAGTGTCTCGTTTCCGCTGTTGCAGTACTCACAATGCCCGCACCCTTGGAAGAACCACGCGACGCTGGCCCGATCACCGGGTTTCAGCGAGGTGACGCCCGGCCCGACCTCTTGCACGATACCGATGCCTTCATGACCCAGGATCACCCCGGTTTTATCACCGAAATCGCCGTTCTTGACATGCAGGTCAGTGTGGCAGACGCCGCAGCACTGCATTTTGAGGCGCGCCTCACCATGCTTCAGAGGCCGTAAGGTTTTTTCAGTCACGTTCACGCGCTGCCCTGGGGCAACAACTGCAGCTTTCATGCTTATCTCCTTGTATCCGTGAGTGAGCTTGCGTTACAGCAGGTCCAACAAGTGCCAGAGCCGTACAGCACAACTCTTCAAGCGTTCCGAAGTCTGGCGCATGCCCGCCATCGGGTCGCCGATGCTCCCGATCTTATGGCACAAGTCGCAGCAAAGGGGGATGCCTATTAGTCAGGTAATCCGCGCAAGGACGCCTCTTCTTCGCCTTTCTATGACAAAGATCAACTGGCGAGGTTGCTCGGCAGAGCATCGTCAACCCCGGCGCATGCACTCAGCGACGGTTTGGTCCATCAGTCGAAACGGTTCTGGGATTGTCGTGGTCGATCTCGACGCACCGTTCTGAGTGCCGACGCAGCCCTTTGTCCCTGGAAATCGAAATCGAGGAGACCTGACATGGCGAACGTCATCGGGATCGATCACTTGGCCATTCGTGTCAGTGATCTGGAACGCTCAAGGGTGTTCTACGATCAGGTACTCGGTTTCCTGGGATTCACCCTCGAATGGGAGTTCGACCGGGTTATTGGCTGGACCAACGGCGAAACCATGTTCTGGATCGCCGAAGCCGATGCCCAGGGTCTCAAACATAAGCACCGGACTGGCGATGTCGGCTATCACCACTATGCGTTCGAGCTGGGCGCGCGTGAGGACGTCGATGCGCTCTACGCGTTCCTGCTGGATCAGCGGGTTACGATTGTCGACGCACCCACGGATTATCCGGATTATGGCGAGGGCTACTATGCGGTCTATTTCCTTGACCCCGATGGCATGAAGCTTGAGGTGATGTTTTTCCTGGAAAAACAAAAGCGTCGCCAGCTCGGAAGATCGAGGAGCTGACGCGCGGCGAAACCAGCGACTGTCCCTGGCGGCATCCCTCTGAGTTCCACTGCCGAAACTGCGACAGCTTGCACACCCAATACTCTCGTCCAGATGGATGCCCTCACCCTCCGAGCCAGTACCTGGAGATTGCCCCCACGCCGCGTCAAACTGCGTCAACGTGTCCCATGCCTGCCTTGTGAATGACCGCAACTTCCGGTCACGGAGCGCGAAAAAATCAGGCAAGATAGCGCCCCATTGAACGTTGCCCGTTGCAATCGAATACCGCCCCGCCGCTGGACTCGTCGATGTTCTCACTCAAGCGCATAAGCCCCTGGATCGCCTGCCTGGCTCTGCTCCTGAACATGCTGGCCATGCCCATGAGCCGCGCGATGCAAACGCCAGATCTGCAGTTGATGCTCTGGGGAGGTTTTTGCTCGGGCGGCAGCTCCCAGGCGCTGCCGGCTTCATTCGATAAACGACTGGTCCCGCTGCCGACGCCCCCGAACAAAAGCGTCATGCAACATGGCGATTGTTGCTGTGGGCATGCAGGCCTCGCGGCTGTGCCAGGCGATTACTATCGTCATTATTTACCGCGCTACAGCGCCGATATCGCCTTCGATAACCCGCCCCTGCCCACCCTGCATCCCCGGGTACGCTGGCCAAGCCTGACACCTCGCGCCTCCCCCACCGCCTGATTACCAACCCTTTGCCCGCCGTCACCTGTTCGGCGTGGTTTCTATTGCCTGGGCGTTGTGCACACCAACGTGCTCCCCGGGAAAGCTCTTGGTCATCAGGAAGTCTGAGTTATGCCTGCTTTTACGACTTTGCTTCGCGCAAAGGCTGTGCCCGTGTCTCCTTTCAAATGCTCTCTGCTGACGTGCGGTCTGTTCGCCTTGGCACCGTTGCCTTGCGCCCTCGCGGAAACCCCCAAGGTCGAAGACTCGACCCTGACCCTGGGCACCGTGACGGTCCAGGGTGCCACCGGCAGCAGTGGACCTCTGAGCACCAGCAGCGTGCTCAGCTCGGTGGATATCCTTGGCGCCGACATTCTGGAAAAAATGCCGGTCAACTACAGCTGGGAACTGTTCAGTCGCGCCCCCGGAGTGATGCTCACCGAATTCAACCAGGGCACCACTTCCGGCAAGATCTCCTTTCGCGGGTTCAACGGTGAAGGCGAGGTCAACGCGGTGAAGCTGCTGATCGATGGCATCCCGAGCAACAGTAACGACGGCAACATGCCGTACATGGACATGATTTTCCCCATGGAACTGGACAGCATCGAGGTGGTACGCGGCACCAGCGATGCGCGCTATGGGCTGAATAACATCGCCGGCAACGTCAATATGCTGACCCGCACTGGCGGCGACTACACCAAGGCACGAATTCGCTACGGCAGTTACAACACCCAGGAAACTCAACTGGCCAAGGGCATCGAAGGCAGCAACTGGACGCAGAACTACTTCTTCGCCTACCAGAAGTCCGACGGTTATCGCGATCACGCCGAGGCGGACAGGTATTCGATGTCCGGCAAATGGTTCTACACCCCGGACGACAATAGTTACCGCATCGGCCTGATCGCCCGTCACTACGAAACCGAGGCGCAGGAACCCGGTTACTTGAGTGAAGAGGATGCTCACCAACACCCGACCATGACCAATAGCTACAACGCCACCGACAAAGGCACGCGGCGGATGAACCAGGTCAGCGTGCACTTCGATACCGAGCTGGCCGATACGCTGGCCTGGTCGGCAAAAACCTATGTCAACACCTTCGACGACCGGCGCTGGACACAATACTGGAGCACCAGTGCCCAGCAAGAGCGCGACACCTACGAAACCCAATACGGCGCCCTCACCTCCCTGACCTGGCGCCCTGAGGTCAGCTGGTTGCATGACTTCGCCCTGGAGGGCGGCGCGGACATGCAGCAGCAACAGAACAAGAGCGAGCGCTACCGCACCAGGGAGCGTGCGCGCCTGGCACAAACCCGTGATCAGCCATTCGAATTCGACACCTACGGCGCCTACGTGCAGGCCGAGATCAAGCCGTTCGAGTCGCTCAAGATCGTCCCGGCGTATCGCGTCGACAAGATCCAGGGTGATTTCTCCAACGAAATGACCGGCATGGACTACGACATCAACGACTACGGGCTGATCAAACAACCCAAGCTCAGCGTGGTGTACTCACCGTGGGACGTGGCCAGCCTCTATGCCAACTGGGGGCGCACCTTCCAGGTGGGCACAGGCGCGGCGGCCTACAAGATTCCACCGCGCAATACCGACCTGGCCCCGTCCATCAACGATGGCTGGGAAACCGGCATCAAGTTCACCCCGGCGGACTGGATCGACGGCCGCGTGGCCTATTGGCAACAAGAGGCCAGTGGCGAAGTCAGTCGTCGACTCAACGACCCAAGTGGCGAGTCGGATAACGTGGGCGAAACGCGGCGCTGGGGCTATGACGCACAGATGAACCTGCACCCGAACGAGCGCACCGACCTCTGGATGGCCTACTCCTGGCAGTATTCGAAAATCCTCCAGCCGAGCTCGACCTTGCCCAACAGCAAAGGCCAGGAAATCGACCACATTCCTCATCACCTGTACAACGCCGGTGTCAGCTACCAGGCCACGCCTGCCCTGCAATTGACGGCCTGGATGAATGGCCAGACCAACTACTACCTGGAGCGCGAGAACACCAAGGGGACCTACGGCGGCTATGTCTTGATGAACCTCGGCGCCATCTACCAGGTGACCGAGTCCGTCAGTGTCGACCTGCAATTGAAAAACCTGACCAACCGCTACTATGAATACGTCTGGTATGACCCCGACGGCGCCAAGGCGTCGCTGCACTCGCCGGGTGACGGGCGAGCGCTGTATACCGGGGTGACTTTGGACTTCTGATTCATTCGGTACGCGGTCGGCCAGCGATCGCGTACCGACTGACACTCACCGCGGGCGCTACGACCTCTCTGCGTTCGAGGTCATACGGATGACTGTCCACGGTTCGAAATAGTACCGACTTCACTTGTGCTGCTGGCATCCCTGGCAGCCCCCAACTCGGCGTTTGCCCACGCCCATCTGAAAAGCGAACTTGCGGCGCAGACTTCACCGTCTGCACTCTCCGGCAACATGCCAGACTGTTCATCCGCTGCTGCATATCCAGCACATCTGAAGCAAATTCCGCCTGTCACGGCAGGTATCGGGCCGCCCTGTCCTTGATCACAGCAGCATAATCACTGAAAACAACGTGATGGCACGGGCTGTGCTCTCCCGGGTGACGTGCGATTGCAATCGCACCGACAGTCCCTTCAGGAGAAACCAGTATGTCCGCTATTGAACGCACCACTGATATCGACTTGCTCGCCTATGTCGATCAGGCCCGGGTCGATGCCCTCCACGCCTTTGAAACGCTGCGGGCGAACGGCACGCTATCGGCGAGCCTGACGTTCCACATTTCCCATCGAATCCCCGGAACGGACCAGTTGCTGGGGATTCGTTTCCCCGGAGGCCTGGCACGCGACCAGACGCCGAAGATCAGCCTGTCGGCGTTCGCGGATCACCCTGACTCACTGATCAATGAAACACGCTTGCAAGCCGACACCGTGATCCATGCGCACACCGCCTGGTTGCCGGCCTGGTCATTGGCGCACAAGCCGTTTCCGATCCTCTATGTGGCAGCGGCCCGCCACCTGCTCGCGCGGGAAATCCCCAACCATCTGGAGCGCACGCGCAGCGCCCTGGAGGTGATTCGCGAACGTCTGGACAAGCACCCTGAACTGGCGCCGCCTCCGGCATTACTGGAATCCAACGGTGGCGCCAACTTCTGGGGCCAAGGGATTCTGAAGACCTCGGAGCTCATCCTCTTTGTCGAAGAGGCCGCACGTTACCAGGCGATTGCCGAACAGTTGGGTGGTGCACAGGTGTACACCCCCGGCGCACTCCAATTGCAATGGAAACGTACCGGCTTACTCGAGCGTTCCAACGCCTATACCGGTTGATACATCCCTCCCCCTTCGAGCCCGGGTGCTGCTACAGCAGCACCCTCTCAGCAGGTGCGTCCAGACCAGCAGTCCGTTTGCTGAAAATGAACCAAGCCATCACCCTTCAATATTTTTTTTCCTTTGATTTCAAGTGGATATATTTTATTTCGGTCTTTTTCATTTTCGGTACGGTTGTTGCGATATCCCCTGTAAACGGGCTGACACACAGACCCGACATTAGCCTTGCGAGAGTATTCAACCTCTCATTCGAAGCAGTAATGGGGAGCACTATGTTCAAACGCACACGTTTATCCATCGCGGTTGCTGTCAGCCTGGGAAGTCTCTGCATCAACAGCAGCTACGCCGACGAAAATCTCGATTCACAAGCGTCGGGCTCCAACGGATCGACCCTGGAAAAAGTCACGGTCACCGCCCAGAAGCGCGAAGAAACCGTACAGGAAGTACCCGCACCGATCTCGGTCCTCAGCGGCGACAAAATCCGCGAGGCGTCGTTGAACTCCGCCAACGAAATCACCCGCTTCATTCCCAACACCTCGGCGGGCACCACCGACGGTCACGGCCGCCCGCGCTGGTGGATTCGCGGCCTGGGTACCGGCGACCAGGGGGCCAACACCGTGAGCCCGGTCGGCATCTACATGGACGACGTTTACATCTCCAACATCAGCGCCACCGGCTTTCCGTTGTTCGACCTGGACCGTGTCGAAGTGCTGCGAGGCCCCCAAGGTACCTTGTGGGGCAAGAACACCACAGGCGGCGCCATCAACTTCATCTCGAAAAAACCGTCCTTCAAGGAGGACGGCTATTACAAGCTGGACGCGGGCACCTACGCCAATCGTGCCGTTGAAGGCGCCGTTGGCGGCGCGTTGGTCGACGACAAACTCGCCGCCCGCGTTGCGATCCGTCATCAGGCCAATGACGGCTACAGCGAAAACAAAGCCAATGACAACGACCGTGGCGCCCTTGAGGATGACGCGATTCGCCTGCAGTTCCTCGCCGTACTGTCGGATGACCTGGAAGCCAACATCAACTTCCACAGCCGCCGTTACCACGACACCGGCAGCTCCAGCAGCGTCAACTATGGCACCGGGCGAAACGGCAACAACCAGTTCGGCTATCACGTGGACCCCAAGCAAGGCGATGTGTATTACAACGCCAAAAACAGCGCGAGCATCGAACAGGATGGCGGCAACCTCAATCTGATCTGGCAGTTGGGCGACCTGCAACTGACATCGATCACCGCGCTCGAATCGTTCAAGCGCGATGCGCTGAGCGACAGCGACAACACGCCGCTGGAATTGCAACGCAGCTACGCCTACGCCAACAGCCGACAGTTTTCCCAGGAGCTGCGCCTGGCCTCGCCCAGCACCGATCGGCTGAACTGGGTGGCAGGCCTGCATTACTTCAACGAAGACCTCGACTCCAAAGGCGCCAACGGCACGCTGGACAACACCTACATCAACCGCAGCTACAACCGAGTCGCGTACGACCAGCAGACCGAAAGCTACGCGATGTTCGGCAGCGTGACCTACAACTTCACCGACGACTTCAGCCTGACCGGTGGCTTGCGCTGGACCCGCGAGCGCAAGTCGATTGACTTGAACCGAGTGGCCAACGTGGGCCAGGCAAGCTTCGGTGGTGGCGACTGGTGGAAACCCGAGAATGTCACCTCGGCCCTGGGCGTCACCGCGCTGCAGGATGAAAGCAACACCTGGAGCGACTGGACCTACGACCTCACCCCGCAATACAAACTGTCGGAAAACGCCCGGGTGTACTTCCGCTACTCCAAGGGTTTCCGCTCCGGCGGCTACAACGCCGGCGTTACCACGCAATCGACAGTGGCCACCGTGGATCCGGAATACCTCACCGCTTACGAACTGGGGCTCAAGTCCGAGTGGTTCGATGGCCGCCTGAACGCCAACGCCAACCTGTTCTACTACGACTACAAAGACATCCAGTTAAACATCGTGTCCGCCGTCAACAACCAGACCGTGTCGCGCCTGGCCAACGGCGCACAGGGCGAGGCCTACGGCGCCGAGTTCGAACTGGAAGCGATACCGCTAGACAACCTGCATGTCAACTTCGGTCTCGGCCTGCTGCACACTGAATTCACCGACTACACCTCGGGCCCCAACGATTACTCGGGCAACAAATTCGTGCGCGCGCCGAACGTCTCTGCGGTCATCGGCGCCGACTACCGGATTCCATTGAATGTCGGTGGCGCCATCGTCGTCGGCACCGATTGGGACACTCGCAGCCGCCAGTACTACTTCACCAACGATCAAAGCCAGAACATGCGCAGCGGCGGCTACACCCTCGGCAATGCACGGCTCACCTATGAACTGCCGGGCGGTAAAACCGAGGTCACCGGCTACGTGCACAACCTCACTGACAAGGAATATCGCAGCCATACCCTGCCCGGCGGCTTCCAGAGCGCCGGCGTGATGTTTGGCGACCCACGCACGTTTGGCGTTTCGCTGACCAGCCGCTTCTAATCAATCCCGGTGGCCGGTGTCTGCCGGTCACCGCCACACAAGGCAGATCCTTATGAAACTTTCGCGCTTGTTTCCTTCCCGCCTGCTAGTGCCCGCTTCGTTGGTGCTAGGGCTGTTCGCCAGTCAATTGAGCCTCGCGGCCGAACCGCTGAAAACCGTGCGCATCGCCACCGTCGCGTATTCGAATGCCGGCAAGATCACCTTCAACGGCCCGACCTATCTGATGGACAAGGATCCGTGGTTAAAGGAGCAATTGGCCAAACGCGGTGTCGAGCTGCAATGGGTGCCGGCCGCCACTGCATCGGTGGGCACCTTCGTCAATGAAGAATTCGCCAACAAGCGCATCGACTTCGCGTTCTACGGCGACCTGCCGAGCATCATCCTCAATTCCTCCGGCGTCTCGACCAGGCTGCTCGCGGCCGGCGGCACCGGTAACAATGTGTACCTGGTGGTGCCGCCCGACTCCACTGCACAGTCAATCGATGACCTCAAAGGCAAGCGCGTGGCCTTGCACCGGGGGCGGCCATGGGAACTGTCGTTCGCCAAGCTGCTGGAATCCCGGCACCTCAGGTTCGATGATTTCCGTATGTTCAATCTCAACCCCCAGGCGGGCGGCGCCGCACTGAGTGCCGGGCGCATCGACGGTTTTTTTACCTTGAGCGATGCGTACCTGCTTGAGGATAAAAAGGTCGGCAAGATCATCTGGTCAAGCAAAGAGGCACCGGCAGACTGGAAAATGCGCGCGGAGCTGTTCGGTGCCAGCGAGTTCATCGCGCAGCAGCCGGAAGTCACGCAATTGGTGGTGGATGCCTATCTGAAGGCGCTGCAATGGGCCTCGCAGCAACAGCACAAGGCTGAATACATCGAGCTGTTGTCGCAGTCGGGCCAGCCGCAGAGCGTGTTGCTGCGCGAAGTGGAAGGCGAGTCCTGGAAGGATCACTTCAGCCCGCTGATCAACGCAACCCTGCGCCAGCATTATCAGGACGGTATCGCCTATAGCCTCCAGGCCAGGCTGATACGCAAGGACGTCAAGGTAGATGACCTTCTTGACAACCGTTTCGTTGAACAGGGGCTGAAAAACCTGAACCTGACGTCAGAGTGGAAGTGACCATCGGCGGGGCGATTCTTGTGCAGAAGCGAGCCTGCTCGCGAAAACCGTCTGGACAACACGGGCATCCAGACAGCCCGCGTTATCGTTGACGACTATCGCAAGCAGGCTCATTCCTGCATCAGGCCGCGTTTTCCAGGAGTTTTTTGCCCTGCTCCCACAGACCGGTCATGTTCCATTGCTGCTCCAACACCCCCGGACCGAACTCCTTCGAGCCGCCCAGTCCTTCGGCCAGGCCCTGGAACCAGGCGCCCTCTTCGATCAGCAGGATCAGCTTGGACACCGAGATAATGCCGGCACCCCAGAAGGTCGCGCCGCCATTGGCCTCGAGGATCGCTTGCAGGTGTGGATTGCGCTCAAGGTTCTCGATGATGAAGTCCGGCTCCGGTTGACGACGGTCCACGTAGATCGGCAATTCGCGGGACAGGGTCACACGTTGCGAAGCCGCGTAGCGGATCGGCAATACCCGATGCGCGCTGGCCCAACCGCCCAACCAAGGTGTGTGAACGTGAATCACCAGATTGATTTCCGCACGCTCGGCGAAAACCTTTGCGTAACGCCTGCCGTTGCCACCGGCCTTGCTGCCGCTCAACGGCGAACTGCCGGCTGTGGATTCGTCCAGGTACAACACGCCGTCATAGTCAGCCACCACGGCACGGATTTCTTCGTCATCCGCCCAAGGGCCAGGTGCGTGCAGGGCGATCACCAGACGGCTCTCAGGCACACGCAGATAAGCCTGAAAGGTGTTGGTGGCAGTCAGGGTGCGGGTATTTTTCAGCACGCGATAGGCCTTGGCAAAATCGCGCTTGGCCTGATCCAGGTAAGTCAGTTGTTCGGCAGTCAACACGTGAGTCATGGCAAAACACTCCAACTAATCGATTGAGAATGCCGGACCGCTGTCCAGGCATGTCAACCTGCAGAGCACTTCCTGTGCCAGCTTGCGACAGATCGCTAACCCACTGTTTGCAAAGCTTTTTATTCGGCACAAAAGGATGTGGGCCAGACGCCGCCGCCCTCTTGCTGCATCACCAGCACGACCTGCTGATCAACTGCTGCTGCGCCAGCAGCCGCCAGCCATTGTGCCCACCAACAGCGCCAGAAGCCCCGCCCCACGGGCCTCCGAGGGCTTGGCACAGCCGTTGCAATTACCGCAACACCGCGGCTCTCGTACCGACCGGCCCGAGTTTATGATTCTGGAGTTTTTTATGAGTACCGAATTTTTCTGGCGCCTGCCCCTGGGCAGTGACGGGCATTATCTGGCAACTGACAAAAACACCCGTGGCGCCGCGATTCATCGTCCGGGCAACATTGCGCCAGGCCGGTTGCCAAACGGTGAGCCGGATGGTTTCACCTACATCGACTACATCGCGCAAGTGGCCAAGGCCGCCGAGCTCGCAGGCTTCGAAGGGGCGCTGCTGCCGACCGGCCCGGAGCCATGGATCGCCGCAGCGGCGCTGGCGCGGGAAACCCGCCGGATCAAGTTCCTGATCGCGTTTCAGGCCACCTGGACCTTGCCGGCATACGCGGCCCAGCAAGCGGCCATCTTGCAGAACCTCAGCCGTGGGCGTCTCGACTGGAACATCATCACCGGCGGCAACCCGGCGGCCCAGCGCGCCAACGGCGACTTCCTCAGCCATGACCTGCGCTACAAGCGTACCGGCGAATTCCTCGACATCATCAAGGGCCTGTGGGAGAACGAATCGTTCTCCTACCATGGCGATGTCTATCAACTGGAAAATGGTTCACTGCCACGCGGCCTGACCCAGGAGCGCAAGCCGAGCGTGTATTTCTCCGGGTTCTCCGACCCGGCGCTTGACGTTGCAGCCCGTCACGCCGATGTCTACCTGAACTGGGCAGAGCCGGTCGACAAACTCAAGCCGCACATTGAACGTGTGCGTGAGCTGGCCGACAAGCAAGGTCGGGAAGTGCGCTTCGGCATTCGTATTGACCTGTTCGCCCGTGAGACCGAAGAAGCGGCATGGTCGGAACTGCGCCGCCAGTACGATCGCATCGACGCCAGGACCAGCGAGTTCATCAAGAGCTTCGCCAGCGGTTCGGACTCCGTCGGTGCGGCCCGGCAGACGGCTTATCACCAGAACTCCGAACGCTTCGAAGACCTGATCATCGGCCCCAATCTGTGGGCCGGCTTCGGTAAAGCCAAACCTGGGCCGACGATTGGCCTGGTCGGCAGCCACGAGAACGTCGCCGAACGCCTGGCCGAATACCGCGACGCCGGTTTCTCGACCTTCATTCTGGCCGGCAACCCACACCTCGAAGAAGCCCTGCGCATTGGCCAGGAAGTGCTGCCACTGGTGCATCAACGGCCCGTCGCAGACGCAGCACCTGCGCCAAACAACTTGAAAATCGCCGGCTAATCAGCCGAACAAGCGTCACTCCCGCACCCTGCCCCGCACACACCCCGGTGTCTGCGGGGTTTTCACAATCCAGACATCGGTTTTGAAAGAAGTGAACCCATGATCGAGCATTACCCTTTGCTGCGCAGCCTGCTGATCTATCGAGAAATGCCGCGGCGCTTCGCCCTGACCGCCCTCCTGTTCTTCGTGGTCAGCGTCGGGCTGGCGGTACAACAATGCCTGGTCGGGCATGCCTTGAACGAAGTCAATAACGGCCAGGCCGTCATTCGCCTGGATGACGGCAGCCTGGATGCCAGTCGCGCGTGGTTCTGGACAGGGCTGTTGCTCGCCGTGGCGCTGGTGCGCGGTGTTGCACAGTATGCCAGTGGCGTGTTGTCGCTGGTCCTCAGCCAGGCCCTGCTCACCCGTCTGCGCGAGCGTATCCTGCAGCAAGTGCAAACCCTGCCGCTGGGCTACCACTGGGAACACGGCATGGGCGAAATGATCAGCCGTACCACCCGTGACGCGGACAAGTTGCGCGATGCGCTGATCAGCTTCTGGCGGCAACTGGTGGAAACACCGTTGATCCTGTTGGCCACGGTGGGCCTGCTGGCCTGGTACGACGCCTGGCTGGGGCTGTTGCCGTTGCTGTTGACCGGTCTGGGTCTGTGGATTTTCGTGCGCCAGACTGAACGCCTGTTGATCCTCGACCGTGAAGTGGGCGCCGCCTACGACCGGGTCAATCAGGACCTCAGCGAAGGCATCGGCGGTGTCCGGGTGATCAAGTCGTTCGCGCTGGAGGCCGGTCGTATCGATCGATTCAGCCAGCAAGTCGGTTTCTTTGCCGAGCAGGCGCGCCTTGCCCTGGCGTTTGCCAGCTCACGGATTCCGCTGCCGCAACTGATCGTTGCACTCAGCCATGTGTGGATTTTTGTCTATGGCGCCCTGCTGGTTCGCGACGGCCATCTGGGGATCGGTGAATGGGTCACTTCCCTACTGATTGCCACCACGCTGGTTTTCCGTATCGAAGGCATCGGCAGGGTAATGCAGGTGTTCGCCGATGCACGCTCGTCAGCCGAGCGCATCTGGCAATTGCTCGATGCGCCACAGACCATTCACAGCGGAACCCAGGCGTTGTCGACGCGACCGCTGGGGTTGCGCCTGGAGCATGTCACCGTTCAAGCACCGGGTGGCGGTCGAAGCATTCTGCGCGACTGCACCTTCACGCTGCAGCCCGGCGAGGTCGTCGCCCTGGTGGGGGCCACAGGCGCCGGAAAGAGTCTGCTGGCAAGCCTGTTGCCGCGCCTGACTGACCCTCAAGAGGGTACGGTGTCGCTCGGTTCCAGCCGTGATGGCTGGCAGGACGTGCGCACACTCAAGCTGGAGGAGTTGCGCAAGCGCGTGCACGTCGTGCCCCAGGAAAGCTTTCTGTTTTCCGATACCCTCGCCGCCAACCTGCGCCTGGCCGCCCCCGGGGCGAGTGATGAAAGCCTGCGCCGGGGCTTGAGCCTGGCCGCTGCCGGGGAGGTGCTGGAACGCCTTCCCCACGGGTTGGACACCTCACTGGGCGACCGCGGCGTCACGCTGTCCGGCGGCCAACGCCAACGCATCAATCTCGCGCGCGCGCTGCTGGCACGCCCCGACATCCTGTGCCTCGACGACGCCACGAGTGCGCTGGACTCACTCACTGAACGCCGGGTGATCCACAACATTCGAGGCCTGCTGCAACACGATGGGCAAACCACTACGTTGCTGATTGTCTCCAGCAAGCTGTCAACCATCCAGCTCGCCGATCGGGTGCTGGTACTGGCAGACGGGCACATTGCCGACAGCGGCACACACGCCGAGCTGGTCCAACGCAACGCTTTCTACCGTGACCTATTGGGGGTCGAACATGACTAATCCATTGCCCGGTAAAGCACTCAGCGATATCGAGATTGAGGAGGCACTGGCCAAAAAGGGGCTGGATCGCAGCATGTTCAGTCGACTGTTGCCACTGCTCGGCCCGGTGCGCTCACGCATTCTGGCAGTGATCGGGCTTGAGTTGCTGCTGGTGGTCGCCGTGTTCCTGCGTCCCTGGTTTGTCCGCGAATTGCTCGACCGCGGTCTGGTCCGCCAAGGCGATGCATGGCTGCTCGATTTGACGCTGGTCAGCCTGCTGGGCGTGGGGCTCGCTGCCACCTGGGGTGCACGTTTCCTGCTGGCCGGCCTCTCGCAATACATTGCCGGTGGCGCGGCCATTCGCGTGCTCAACGACCTGCGGGTGCGAGTGTTCAGCCACGTACAGGCGCTGAGCATCGGTTACTTCGACCGGACCAAGGCCGGCCGGATCATTTCCCGCGCGGACCGTGACGTCGACAGTCTCGAAGCGCTGCTGATCCAGGGCCCGCCGGAACTGCTCGGCGCTTTGCTGCGTTGCAGCGTCGCGTCGATCATGTTGTGGCTGATCTCACCGGTGTTTTTCCTCGGTCTGGCGGGCATCGTGCCGTTGTTGTGCGTGGCGACCTGGAGCTTCAAGAGGATCTCGCAACGCACATGGGCCAGGGTTGCGGAAAACCGCAGCCGCTTCACCGCGCACCTGGTGGAAACCGTGGCCGGAGCACGCATGATTCAGCAATGCGTACAGCAGGACCCGAACCGCTTGCGATATCGACGTTTGCTGGAAGACTTCAACGACGCCTTGATTGGCGGCAACCTGCGGTCCGGTTGGTTCGCGCCCTTTACCGGGCTGCTCGCGGCGGTTGGCATGGCAATGTTGTTGATGCTGGGAGCGTATGGCCTGGCTCAACATCAACTGACAGTCGGGCAAGTCGCCGAAAGCCTGTTCTACGTGATGCTGTTCCTCGGCCCCTTGCAGGAACTGTCCGATCTGCTCGAGCGCTATGCCACTGGCTCGGCATCGGCCCAGCGGATTTTCCTGCTGCTCGATACCCAACCGGAAATCCTCGACAGCGACACCCCGGTCCCCCTCGAAAAAGCCCGCGGCGCGGTTAACTTCGAGCACGTGACGTTTGCTTATCAGCCGGGCGCAAAAGCCGTGATCGAGGATTTTGTCCTGCGTATCCCCGCTGGTGAAGTGCTGGCGCTGGTCGGCCCTTCCGGACATGGCAAGAGCACCCTGGTGCAACTGCTCACGCGATTTTATGAAGTGCAGCACGGTGCGGTGACACTCGACGGCATCGACATCAGGCAGCTGACGCAAAAGCAACTGCGCCGCAACGTAGGCGTCGTGCTCCAGGACAATGTGCTGTTCAGCGGCACGATCCTCGACAACCTGCGACTGGTCCGCCCGGACGCCAGCGATGAACAACTGATCGCGGCGGCACAGGCACTGGGCGCCGACGAAGTGCTGGAGCGACTGCCGCTGGCCTGGCACACCGAAGTCGGTGCACTGGGTGCCCACCTCAGCCATGGACAACGACAATTGGTGTGCCTGACCCGTGCGTTCCTCGCCGACCCGGCCGTACTGGTCCTCGACGAGGCCACCTCGGCTGTCGACATCCATACCGAACGACGCATCCAGAAAGCCTTGCGGCGCCTGTGTGAAGGACGCACGGCCATCATCATTGCCCATCGACTCGCGACCATTCGCGACGCCGACCGGATTGGCGTCGTGCGCAACGGCCAACTGATCGAGTTGGGCAACCATGCCGCGCTGCTCCATCAGGGCGGGGCCTACGCCGCGTTGTATCGCACCTACGAACACAACGAACACACGCCCGCCACGCCACAGCCTGCGAGCGCCTGATGCCGCTTTGGGTTGCTGATCATCCAACGACCTTGCTGATCCATTGCTGCTGCAGCAGCAACGGATCCTGACAGCACTCGCAACCATCCCGGCAAAGCCCCTTAAGCACGGGGCTTTGCCATCGAGTCACGGCGTGGCATGCCCGTTGCAATTGCCCTTTGCAATCGGTGATCAACCGCATCCGTGAAGACCTGCCGTAACCTATGGAGTAAGCACAATGTCCCATCCCCTCGAAACACTCTGGTACACCCGCTGCCCAGTGCCGACCGGCCTCGGCATCGCCGTTCAAAAGGGTTGGCTGGAAGAAGCCCTTGAACAGCAAGGCACCCGCATCCAGTCGTTGCGTGAGTCCAGCGAACAAGCCGTGCGCGAATCCCACTTTGATCACACCCTGCAGAACTCGGTTCGCCACGGCGGCAACATCCCCGCCATTTGGGCCAAGTCCAGCGGTCGCGACACACGGGTCATCGGCTTGTCATGGGCCGATGAAATCCAGCTGATCCTGACCCTGCCCGGCAGCGACATCAAAACCGTCAAGGACCTCAAGGGACGCAAGTTCGGCCTGCCGCACTGGGTCAATGCGCAAATCGACTTCACCCGCGCACAAGCGCTGCGCGGCCTGGAAAACGCGCTCAAACTCGAAGGTCTCGAGGTCAAGGATGTCGAGCTGGTGGATTACGTCCACGGCGGCACGTTCAGCGATGAGGCCACCCAGGTCGTCAACGGCGTGGCCAACTTCGGCGGGCGTCGCAATGGTGGCCAGAACGCCGAGCTGGTGGGCCTGCTGCGCGGCGAAGTCGATGCCATTTTCCTCAAGGGCGCACACGCCGCCCAACTGGCCCACCAGTTTGGCCTGCACACCGTGATCGACACCGGCTCGCACCCGGACCCGTTGATCCGCTCGAACAACGGCACCCCACGCACGCTCAGCGTCGACAGCCATTTGCTGGATCAGCACTTCGACACGGCCGTGGCGATTCTGTCGTCGGTGGTGCGCGCCGAAGAGTGGGCCTGGACGCACCCACAGGACACCCGGCGCTTCCTGGCCCATGAAACCAACAGCAGCGAGTTCTGGGTAACTGCGGCGTATGGCACAGACGCGCACCAGCGACTGCGGACCAACCTCGATGAGCGCTCGATCAACGGCGTGCAGGACTTCACCGATTTCCTGCATCGCTGGAACTTCATCCCGGCGTCGTTCTCCGTCGCCGACTGGATCGACCCGCGTCCTCAGGAAACGCTGCGCAGTCTGGTGGCTACCCGCACCGGTTGACACATTGCCTCGGGCAGCCGGCTGTGGCCCCTGCCCGTTCCGATTTTCAGCGCCATGACCTGTCTGGACTGCCTGCATGACAAAACCTCTCGATACACTCTGGTACACCCATAGCCCGGTCCCCACCGGGCTGGGTATCGCTGTCGAATCCGGCCGTCTTGCCGAAGCATTTCGCCCTTACGGCACCAATATTCAAGGCTTGCGCGAATCCTCCGATCGGGAAGTGCGCGAGGCGCATTTCGACCACCACCTGGACAACTCGGTCCGTCATGGCGGAAATACCCCGGCGATCTGGGCCAAAGCCAGCGGCAAGAGCACCCGCGTGCTGGGTCTGTCCTGGAGCGACGAAGTCCAGTTGATCCTGACCACCCCGGAAAGCGGGATCAAAAGCACCCGTGATCTGCGCAACCGGCGTTTCGGCATCCCAAAATGGGCCAACGTGCAGATCGATTTTGGTCGCGCCCAGGCACTGCGCTCCCTGGAAAACGCCCTGCAACTCGAGGGGTTGGGTATCGCTGACGTCGAACTGGTGGATTATCCCTACGGCGGTACTCACAGCGACGAACCGATCCAGCATGTGTTCGGCGCACAAATAGCCTTGAAGAATCGACGGCGCAACAATGAGTTGATCGGCCTGTTGCGCGGCGACATCGATGCGGTCTTCGCCAAGGGCGCACATGGAGTACTACTGGCTGAAGAGTTCGGGCTTCAGGTGGTGATCGATACCGGATCGCACCCGGACCCGATGATTCGCAGCAACATCGGTACTCCGCGTACCCTGACGGTGGATCAGCACATGCTCGACGAGCATTTCGATGCAGCGGCGTTGATCGTCGAAACCGTGTTGCGGGCCGAACAGTGGGCCTGGAGCCACGCCGACGAAACCCGACGCTTCCTCGCCCGCGAACTCAATACCAGCGAATATTTCGTCGCCGCTGCCTACGGCGAAGACGCGCACCGCAGACTGGTCACCCGCCTCGAGGAAAGGTCCCTGCTGGCCCTGCAGGACCTGACCCGTTTCCTCCATCGGCATCATTTCATCGACCATGCCTTCAACGTACGCGATTGGGTTGATCCCCGGCCGCTGGAGTCGGTGCTGGGTAAAACCAGGCTGGCCATCTGATGAGCAGCCTGATCAGTGTCGCGGCTCAGCCCCGCGTGTTCATTCGACGGCTCCGGCCCAATCGGCTCAGCTGGTTTGTTTCGCCGCTCCTGGTGCTGCTGGCCTGGGCGCTGGTCGCGCAATCCGGCCTCTACTCCGAGCAGTTGCTGGTGCCACCGGCAGTGGTCTGGGACACCTTCAACGACCTGCTGGACAGTGGCGAACTGCTTGAGCACACCCGCTTCAGCCTGAGTCGCCTGGGCCTGGGTTTCGCACTCGGCGCCAGCGGCGGATTGCTGTTCGGGATCGCCCTGGCCCTGTCGAAAACGGTCGAGGTGTATTGCTCGCCGTTGTTTCACACCCTGCGCCAGATCCCGTCTATTGCCTTGATCCCCATGTTCATCCTGGCCTTCGGCGTGGAAGAGACGTTCAAGATCCTGATCGTCACCAAAGCGGTGTTTTTCCCGGTCGCACTGGCTACCAGCGAAGGGATCAAGGCGATCCCGCGCAACTACTTTGAGGTCGGGCGAATTTACCGATTACCGCTGCGGCATCTGATCTTCGACATTGCTTTTCCGGCCGCCGCACCGCCGATTCTCACGGGAGTTCGCATCGGCCTGAGCCGGGCCTGGATGGTCCTTGTGGCCGCCGAACTGCTGGCGGCCAACAGCGGCCTGGGGCAGATGATCGAGATGGCGCGACAGTTGATGCGCATCGACATCGTGATGGTCGGCGTGGTCGTGATCGGGCTGATCGGCTTCGTCCTCGACCATGGCTTTCGCCTGCTGGAAAAACGCCTGTTCCGCTGGAAAACCCGTTAGGAGAATCACATGAATTCACTGGTTCACCTGCTGCGTAGAGGTCGTGGCTTGTTGCTGCCGATGGTACTGATCGGCCTGTGGGAAATCGCCTCGCGCCAGGGCACCGCGCAGGCTTATGCGTTTGTACCCCTGGAAGTGATCGGCCAAGGCCTGGTGGAGTTGATCGACAGCGGTGCGTTGCTGATCAGCACGCTGGCCAGCCTGCAACGTACCTGCATCGGGTTACTGCTGGGGGTCACGCTGGGCATTGCCGTTGGTGCATCCATGGCGATGTCGACCGTGGTCGAGCGGGTCATCGGGCCGCTTTACCACATGATGCGACAAGTGCCGATCCTGGGACTGATCCCGCTGATCGCCCTGTGGTTCGGCAGTGGTGAGGGAGCCAAGATACTGATCGTCAGCCTCGCCGCGTTCTACCCCATGACGCTCAACACCTTTGAAGGCTTCAGCCATATCGAACCGCGATACCGGGAAGTCGGCCGGGTTTTCGAATTTGGACCGGTTCAGCAACTGACCCAGGTGCTACTGCCGAGCGCCCTGCCCTCCATCGCCAACGGTGCGCTGCATGCCCTGGCATTCGCCTGGGTGAGTTCCGTCGGTGTCGAGTTGTTTCTCTCGACTGGCGCGGGGCTGGGCAACCTGATGATGAATGCCGAGGCGGGCTCACGCATGGAAGTCGTGGTCATCGGCGTGCTCTGCATCGGCCTGCTCGGCTACGCAATGAACCAATTGTTCACGCGCTTGAGCCAGCACCTGCTGCGCTGGCGCGACACTCGTTAAAGGCTGGATCAATCATGAACGCATCACTCAAGCAACATTGGCTGGATCAGACCACCCACCTGCCGGGTTCCCTGGACATACGCGGCCTGGGCAAGCAGTACGCCATCGAAGGCAAACCGTTAACGGTGCTCCAGGACATCAACCTGTCGGTCAAACCCGGTGAATTCGTCAGCATCGTCGGTGCCAGCGGCTGCGGAAAATCTTCCTTGCTGCGTTTGATTGTCGGCCTTGAAGCCCAGTACAGCGGCGACATCCTGCTCGATGGAAAACGTATCGACTCCACCAGCCTGGAACGCGGCATCGTGTTCCAGGACCACCGCTTGTTCCCGTGGAAAACCGTCGAGCAAAACATCGCGGTGGCCCTGAAAAACCACCCCCTGACGAAAAAGGAGAAAACCCGATTGGTGGCTGAACACATTCAGCTGGTCAATTTGCAAGGGTTTGAAAATGCCTACCCGCATCAGTTGTCCGGTGGCATGGCACAGCGTGCAGCAATTGCCCGCGCGTTGATCAACAAACCGAAAATCCTCTTGCTCGACGAACCGTTTGGCGCCCTCGACGCGCTGACTCGCGTCCACCTGCAACGCGAGCTGCAACGCCTGTGGGTGCAGCAACGCAGCACGATGATCATGGTCACTCACGACGTCGAAGAAGCGCTGTACCTCGGCGATCGGGTGATCGTCATGGACGCTCGTCCGGGGCGCATCAAACACGAAATCCACGTCAACCTGCCCCACCCTCGCGAACGCCATTCGCCGCGCTTGCAGAAGCTCAAGGACGAGCTGCTGACCGAGCTGGTCGGCAGCGATCACGTCGAGGTTACGCACGTGTAGGTGTCATTAGCGCGTGGTTTCGTCGCTCCCGCGGTGATTGCCAGCGGGCCTTCAAGGGCGGGTTTGAGCCGTTACGGCCCCTTGCATCCCGGTGTTTTACAGCCACCGAAATCCAGCAAATCAATATTCCTTAAACGAATAACTAAATTCGAATTAAGAATTTTTTAATCTAAATGAATATCGTGCATGATTCTTCGGCGGTCTTAGCTACAGGAATAGCACCATGGCACTGATTACACATCCCCATGCTCGCGAACTGACCAAATCGGTCCGGGCCACCGTACTGGTGTTCAAGGACCCTCGTTCACTGGAACTGCTCAATCGCATCGAGCGCCTGGCGCCCAGCGATGCCAACGCGCTGATCATGGGCGAAACCGGCACCGGCAAAGAACTGGTCGCGCGGCACATTCACAATCTCAGTCATCGTCGTAACGAACCCTTCGTCGCGGTCAACTGCGGAGCGTTTGCCGAGACACTGGTGGAAAGCGAATTGTTCGGTCACGAGAAAGGCGCTTTCACCGGCGCCACCACCAGCAAGGCCGGATGGTTCGAAGCCGCCAAGGGCGGCACGCTGTTTCTCGATGAAATAGGCGACTTGCCGCTGAACATGCAAGTCAAGCTTCTGCGAGTGCTGCAGGAGCGCGAAGTGGTGCGCCTGGGCTCGCGCACGCCGATCCCGATCAATGTGCGTCTGGTGTCCGCCACCAACGTCAACCTGGCCGATGCGGTGGTCGCCGGCAACTTTCGCGAGGACTTGTTCTACCGTCTGCACGTCGCAACGATTCGCCTGCCGGCACTGCGTGAACGGCCGGGCGACATCCTTCCCCTGGCAGAATTTTTCCTTGAAGAACATTGCCAGCGACTTGGCTACAACCGCGCCACATTGAGCCCGGAATGCGAACGCAAGCTGCTCGAGCACAGTTGGCCGGGAAACATCCGCGAGCTGGAAAACTCCATTCATCACGCGTTGCTCGTGTGCCTGAACAAGCGTGTGCAACCGGAAGACTTGCACCTTGTGGACATGCGCAACCACGGCGCTCGCACGAACGGTTCGCCATTGGCCGTTGCTACCGCCCAGTCGCCTGCGAGCCTGGAAGAAGCACTGGCCAAACTGTTCGAACAGAACCTGCCAAACCTTTACGAGCACATCGAAGAAACGGTGTTTCGTGAGGCGTATCGGTTTTGCCATGGCAATCAATTGCAGACCGGGAGAGTCTTGGGCATCAGTCGCAACATTGTGCGCGCCCGTCTGGAAAAGATCGGCGTACTCGCTCAATCGCCGCGCAGCGCCAGCCTGGAGGCCGCTAAACACTGAGCCTGCTTGCTGCTACAGCAGCAGTCGGACAGCAACGTTGCTGCGTGAATGGCAGCTCCCCATCGAGTAATGAACACCACCGAGGCCTCCTCCCCCAAAGCCGACAGCCACCAGGCCCGTTTGGAAAGGTTGGGCACAGTAATTGCTCTTTTGCTCTGTACAGCCTTTTTCATAACTGGAGTCAGTAATGGGCAAAGTCCAAACCACTGCCGAGGTGCCGGAGGCGCTATGGAGCCAGGCGCCGGTTGGCGCGCTGGTCGACCTCGGCCGGGCACCTCGAGTGCCGTTGGAGCGACTGCGGTTGCAGCGAGCACCCAAAGACGTGTTAAGCCGCCGTGAAGGCGTCTTGCTCGGGGTGCTCGCGTTGTTGGCACACGGCGCGGTGATCTTCTGGATCATTCAGCAACCGACCACGGTATTGCCTGTCGTGCCGCCGCAGATTCCGCCGATGACCATCGAGTTCTCGCAACCGGCACCACCCGTCGTCGAACCGCCACCGCCGCCACCGCCACCGCCACCCGTGGTCGAACCACCGCCGCCCATCGTCGACGAACTGGCCGCGAAACCAGCGCCCAAGCCGATTCCAAAACCCAAGCCCGTGGTCAAGCCGGCGCCCAAGCCTGTACCCAAAGCGGTCGAGCAACCGCCGGCGCCACCACAACCGCCAGCACCGGTCGCAGCACCGCCCGCCCCTGCGGCACCCGCTCCGGTGACGCCGGCTTCGGCCAATGCGGCGTACCTGAAGAACCCGGCGCCGGAGTACCCGTCGCTGGCGCAGCGTCGCGGTTGGGAAGGCACGGTGCTGTTACGGGTCCAGGTTCTGCCAAGCGGCAAACCGGGTGAGATCCAGATCCAGAAAAGCAGTGGTCGCCAGCAACTCGACGACGCGGCGTTGAATGCCGTGAAACGCTGGAGTTTCGTACCGGCCAAACAGGGCGATGTCGCCCAGGTCGGCTGGGTCAGCGTGCCCATCGATTTCAAAATCAATTAATGACTGAGGGGCGTACTCATCGCGCCCCATGCCGAGGGAAAACATCATGACGTTACTGGCCTCTCCACTTGAATCCATCGAAAGCGCGGTCATCTGGCTGCTGGTGGTATTTTCCGTCGCCACCTGGGGCCTGGCCCTGCTCAAGGGCGTGCAATTCGGTCGCCTGAAAGCGCAGGATCGCAGGTTCCACAAACAGTTCTGGGCCGCGCCGAGCCTGGGCTCGGCTGCGGCATTGGCCGACACCCAACCCGGTGCCGCGGCACGCGTGGCACAGGCCGGTTATGCCGCGATCCAGGTCGGTGAAACACCGCATGCGGCTGACCTGAGTCAGGCGATCAATCATCAGGACCGCCTCGAACGCGCCTTGCGCCAACAGATCGTAAGGGAACGCCGGTCGCTGGAAACCGGGCTGGCGGTGGTCGCGAGTATTGGCAGTACGTCGCCGTTCATTGGTTTGTTCGGCACCGTGTGGGGCATCATGGAAGCCTTGAAAGGCATCAGCGCGGCCGGTTCCGCCAGCCTGGAAACCGTCGCCGGCCCCATCGGGGCCGCCCTGGTCGCCACTGGCGTGGGGATTGCCGTCGCCGTGCCCGCGGTGCTGGTCTACAACTACTTCCTGCGGCGACTGAAGCTGACCGCTGCCGACCTCGACGATTTCGCCCATGATTTCTACAGCCTCGCGCAGAAGAACGCATTCCGTGTCCAGGTGAATCCGGTCACCCGCAAGGTGGCGGTCCCGGGCAACGCGCACAAAGTGCAGGAGGCTTCCTGAGATGGCCTTCTCCACGCAAGACAGCGACGAGGTGCTGAGCGAGATCAACGTGACACCGCTGGTGGACGTGATGCTGGTACTGCTGGTGGTGTTCATTGTCACCGCCCCCCTGCTGACCAACGCCATTCCGATCAATCTGCCCAAGACCGAAGCCGTGGCACCGGTCGAGCAAAAGGACCCGTTGGTGGTGAGCATTGATGCGGCCGGCAAGCTGTTCATCAACAAGGACGAGATCCAGCCGGACTTGCTGGAACTCAACCTGCAGGCGGCCAAGGCCAAGGACCCCGACGTGCGGGTGCAATTGCAGGCCGATGACGGGGTGAACTATGGCGAAGTGGCGCGGGCGATGGCATCGATCGAACGCGCCGGCATCACCAAGCTGTCAGTGATTACTGCGCGATAAAATTCCTCTGGTTCTTGCGGGCCGTCCTCTGCATGGAGACGGCCCTTTTTTTGCCTGCTGCGCCAGCAGCACCCTTCCCGCACACCTGCTGAACGCCCAGCAGCATTCGCCGAAAAATACATATAACTTATTGTTTTTTATGCATTTAATTTAATGGCATATCGCTTGCAACGCTGTTCCCATCGTTTTCAAACCGTGGAACTAGACGTATGCAATATCTGAGTGGATTCAAACACACAAGCCTGGCCATTTCGGTGTCCGGCACTTTGCTGATATCGGGTTATGCCACTGCGCAAACCCGGGACTCAGTGCTCGACACCGTTGTCGTGCAGGGGCAGAGCGAGACCGCCGAAACCTTTGTCGGCGATGCGAAAAAAGAGAAGGCACCTGAATCCAGAGCCACGTTGAGCAAGGCCCAACTGGAGAAATTTGTCGGCCTGGACAGCGCGGTCACGGGCGCACTGAAGTACCTGCCGGGGGTGCACTCAAGCGGCGGCGATTCCAGCGGCATCACCGAAGGTTCGCTGAACATTCGCGGGTTCTCGCAAGATCAGTTGGGCTTTACCCGCGATGGCATTCCACTGAACGACCCGCAGTTCTTGACACCCCACGCGGACTTCCTCGGTGACCCGGAGAACTATGAATCGGTGTCGGTGTTGTACGGCTCCGCTTCGATCAACGCACCGACCCTGACCGCCAGCGGCGGCAGCGTCGAGATCAAATCAGTCGCCCCGACCAAGGAAAGCGGCGTTCTGTACAAGCAAAACATCGGCAGCAACAACCTCTATCGCTCATTCGTGCGGGTCAATACCGGCGAGTACGAGGGCCTGTCAGCGTGGCTGTCGGCATCGCGCACCACTGGCGATCTGTGGGACGACTCGGACGGTGAGCTGTCGTCCAATCGCTACGAAGGCAACCTGCAATACAAATGGGGCGATGGCAACCAGATCAATGCGCTGTTCTCCAGCTTCCTGATGCGCACCAACACCTATCTGTCGCCGACCCTGGCGCAGTACCGGGCCAACGATTACGACCACGGCTACCCGCGCAATGTCTACCCCACCGAGGGTGGCACCGATGGCGTGGCCGACATCACCGTGCCCGGTAGCAGCGCGGAAAACTCACGGGCCGACTTCAAAATCCAGACCTATGGCCTCAACGGCCTGTTCAATCTGTCCGACGGCGCCCAGTTGAAGATCAATCCGTACTACGTACGCGTCACCGAAGGCACGGCGTCCATCGCCACGGCGGCGGTAAACGAACGCAAGCTGGGCACTGACGTCAACCTTGACGGCGATGCATTGGACCCGGTGGTGCCGGCATCGCTGCAACTGTTCCCGACCCAGTACCGTATCGGTTCGAGCAATAGCCTGGATTTGACCCTTGCCGAGAACAACGTCCTGCAACTTGGGCTCTGGGCCGACTACACCCACGCGCGCAATCAGTTCGTGTTCACGCCGATCAAAAGCAACGGCAAACCGGCCAGCATCGATGGCAGCGACTCGATCCGCGATAGCCGCGGCAATATCGTCTACAACACCAACCAGGCAAATCAGATCACCACGCAGAAACTCTGGGTTCAGGACACCTGGAACATCAACAGCGCGCTCGCCCTGACCACTGGCCTGGCCTGGCAACACACCGAGCTCAAGGGTGCGGACCGCCTTAGCGGCTACGACAACACCGAAGACTACAACCGTTTCCTGCCCAGCCTGAGCCTCAGCTACCAGCTCGATCAGCAAAACCAGCTCTACTACAACACCACCTCGAATATGCGCGTACCGGCCATCGCATCGGTCTACGGCCGAATCAACGGCGGCGAAAAGCAGAAACCCGAGTTGACCTGGAACCAGGAGATCGGCTGGCGCTACAGCACTGACACGACGCTGGTCAGTGCCGCAGTGTTCTACGACAAGTTCAAGGACCGCCAGGCCGCCTATTCACCGGTGACCGGCGTGACCGAGTACTTCAACGCCGGCAACGTCACCACCAAGGGCCTGGAACTAGCGGTGAACGGCAAGCTGCCGGCCAACTTCAACTACTTCAGCTCATTCACCTGGCTCAGCTCGACCCAGGACTCGGATTACAGCGCCGCCGGTCTCACCGCCGACACCCAGGGCAATCAACTCTTCGACGCCCCCCATCGCCTGGTCAGCGCGGGCATCGGCTATGACAACCAAGCGTTCTACGCCAACTTCCTCGGGCGTTACACCGGCAGCTACTACGGCGACCTGGCGAACACCCAGAAAATCGGCGGTTACACAATCTTCGACCTGAACCTGGGGTATCGCTTCAAGGACTTGGTCAGCGGGCTCAAGGAAACCACCATCAGCCTTAACGCCAACAACATTTTCGACAAGCAATACCTCTCCGGCGTCAAGTCCGGAACCATCAACGCCGACCCGACCAACCCCGACTTCTACGGTGCGCCGCAGTACTACAAAGGGCAGCCACGCTCGTTGGTCGCCTCGCTGACTGTCGGTTTCTGAACCGCCCTTTCGATTTTGCAAGGGACGGTCTGACCGTCCCGAGGAGCAGGCATGAGCATTGAACATTACGACTACATCATCGTCGGGGGCGGCAGCGCCGGCAGTGTCATTGCCAATCGGCTGTCCGCACGCGCCGACCGACGCGTGTTATTGATCGAGGCCGGCGCCGACACACCCGACAGCAACACCCCGGCGGAAATCCTCGACGGCCTGCAACCCTGGCGCCCGCGTCTGGCGGGCGAGCGGTATTTCTGGCCGGACCTGACCATTTTGCGCGCCAGCGAACACCCGGACATCCCGCGAGACGCCCAGGTGTATGAACAGGGGCGCATTCTCGGCGGCGGCTCGAGCGTCAACATGATGGTCGCCAACCGAGGCTTGCCTCGCGACTACGACGAGTGGGCGCAACAAGGCGCCGATGGCTGGAACTGGCAAGGGGTGCTGCCGTATTTTCGCAAGCTGGAGCGCGACCTCGACTTCGGCCAGAGCGACCCGGAGCAACACGGCCATGAGGGTCCGCTGCCGATTGCCCGCGTCGACTCACGATACTGGGGCAGTTTCACCCGCGCCTCCGCGCAAGCCTTGCAGGCCCTGGGCCTGAACAATATCGTCGATCAGAACGGGCGGTTCGAGGACGGTTACTTCGCCCCGACCGTAGCCATCGAACATGACCAACGGGTGTCGAGCGCTCGTGCTTACCTCACCCCCCAAGTGCGTGCCCGCAGCAACCTGACCCTGTGGACCGACACCCCGGTGCGACAACTGATCCTGAGCGGCAACCGGGTGACCGGGGTGCAAGTCCTGCGCGACGGCAAGCGGCTGGAGGTATCGGGCAACGAGGTAATCCTGACCGCCGGGGCGCTGCAATCACCGGCGTTTCTGTTGCGCGCCGGTATCGGCCCGGCGGACCAACTGCGCGATCTGGGCATTGCGGTCGTCGCCGACCGTTCAGGCGTTGGGCGCAACCTCTGGGACCACAGTTCGATCGGACTCACCGCTACCCTGCACGACCCGCTCGCACCGAGCGACGAGCCCGGTGCCGCCCACTTGCTCGCCGCACGTGTTTCGTCCGGTGTCGCGCCCGGCGTGCCGGCGGATTTATACCTGGGCATCGCGCCCAATGCCGCGCTCGGTACCGCGAGTGCGGTGCTGTGGGTGAATAAACCGAGCTCCACTGGCCACCTGCGGTTACGCAGCGTCGACCCGATGGATTACCCGGCGGTGGAGTTCAACCTGCTGTCGGACCGGCGCGATCTGGATCGATTGCGCGAAGGGTTGCGTGTACTTGCCCGTGTGTTCGCCGACCCGGCGGTAGCCGCATTCAGTGGCCCGCCGCGCTTGAGCCGTTTCGCCCAGGCCTCGACCGATGGACCGCTACTTTCCGAACTCCTGGCCAACGACGTGGCGCTTGAGCGCTACCTGCGCACCCACGTCGGTGGTGTCTGGCATGCCAGTGGCACCTGCCGTATCGGTCGACCCGATGACCCGCTGGCCGTGGTCGATCACGCCGGCAAAGTGTATGGCGTACAGGGCTTGCGGGTGGCCGATGCTTCGGTGATGCCGAGCATTCCAGCCGCCAACACCAACCTGCCGACCCTGATGATCGCCGAGAAAATCGCCGACGCCATTCTTACCGACGCTTGAGGACCTTTACCATGACCCACTATGCCTTGTTGATCGATGGGCAATTGCAAACCGCTGAACACCTGGATGAGGTGCTCGATCCTGCCACCGAACAGGTCGTCGGCTACGCCGCGCGTGCCAGCGAAGCTCAGGTCGATGCAGCGGTTGAAGCGGCGCAACGTGCGTTTGCCGCCTGGGCTGCCGACCCGCAGGCGCGACGCCATGCACTGGCCCTGGCCGCGGCAATACTGCGGGAAAACAGTCAACAGATCGCTGAACTGATCAGCCTCGAGCAAGGACGGCCAGTGCGCTTCACCCTTGGCGAAGTGGCTGGCGCAGCGGCTACGTTCGATCACTACGCCAGCTTTGATACACCACCCGCCGAAGTACTGCGCGATGATGAACAGCGCCTGGTGCGTATCGAGCGACGCCCCTTGGGTGTCGTCGCAGCCATCACCCCCTGGAACGTGCCGATCATCCTGCTCGTGCTCAAACTCGCTCCGGCGCTGCACGCCGGCAACACCCTGGTGGCCAAACCGTCGGAGCACACGCCGTTATCCACATTGTTGCTGGGGCATTTGTTGAAGGATGTATTCCCGGCCGGCGTACTGAACATTGTGGCCGGTGACGGCGCAATCGGTGAGCGGTTGAGCCGTCATCCGCAGGTTCGGCATATCACCTTCACCGGCAGTGTTGCCACCGGCAAGAACCTGTATGCAGGCGCCGCCGACGATCTGAAGCGCCTGACCCTGGAGCTGGGCGGAAATGACGCGGCACTGGTGCTGGCGGACGCCGATATCCCTGCCATCGCCGAGTCGCTGTTCTGGGGCGCGTTCTGGAACAGCGGCCAGGTGTGCTTTGCGATCAAGCGGTTGTACGTGCACCAGAGCCTGTTCGAACCGCTGGTTGCCGCACTGGTGGCACGCGCCGAAAAAACCCGCCTGGGCAGCGGCCTGGACCCCGACACCGAATTGGGTCCGCTGACCAATCGCCAGCAACTGGAGCGGGTCAAGGCTCTGGTGGCCGACGCCCGCGCCCACGGTGCTGTGGTTCATACCGGCGGCACACAGCCTGATGGCCCCGGCTACTTCTTCGCTCCGACCATCGTCAGCGGCATAGGCGCCGGTGTCGCGCTCGTCGATGAAGAGCAGTTTGGCCCGGTGCTGCCGGTGATTGCCTTCGACGATGTCGAGGATGCGATCCGCCAGGCCAATGCCAGTCCCTTCGGCCTCGGCGCCTCGGTCTGGACCCGGGACGTTGCCTGGGGCGAAGCCATTGCGCGACGCCTCGACGCCGGTCTGGCATGGGTCAACCAACATCTGGACGTGCACCCCGGCGCACCGAAGGGCGGCTACAAATGGAGCGGCCTGGGCTACGAAGGCGGGCTACGCGGCTATGACGCCTTCAGCGACCTTCAAGTCATCAACATTGCCCGGCGCTGAGCCTGGCCCCCATCCCAACCATCAAGGATTTTCCTATGCGTGCCGGTAGCTGGCCCTCGATTATTCTCACCCTCGCATTCGCCGTGATCATTGCGGCGTGCCATGGCAAAACCATTCTGTTGATCGCCGACATTGCCAAGGCCTATTCGGTCAGCCCCTCTCACGCCAGTTGGGTGGTCTCGGCGGTGGCCATCGTCGCCGCCCTGGCCTCGCCCATTGTCAACTGGGCCGTGGCGCGGGTGGGCGAGCGGCGCGCGATTATCTCGGGGTTACTGGTCGCGGCGCTCTCCAGCTACGCCGCCAGCCGCAGCGAAAACTTCTTCGTATTGCTGACTCTTCGAGTGATCGAAGGCGCCGGCTACATCTGCGTGGTGCTGAGTGCGTTGGCCCTGTTGATCCACACCACGGCGGGCAAACGACGCACCAGTGCCCTGGCGTTCTGGTCGGTGGCTTCACCACTGGGTGGTGCGATCGCGATTTTCGCGGTGTCGCCCTATATCGGCGGTGCTCATGAAGAATGGCGCATAGCGTTCAGCGGGCATGCGGTAGTGCTGTTACTGCTGTTGCTGGCCACCCCGCTGCTGCCATCGATCAACCTTGCCAACCGCGTGGAGCGCAAACCGCTGTCACAGGTGTTCCGGATCTATGCCGACCCGTCGGTGCTGCGTCTGGCGCTCGCGGTCGGCGCACCGCTGACCGTGGCGCTGGGGCTGATTACCATTACGCCGACCTACCTGATTAACGTGTTGAATGTGGCACCTGCGACGATCGGGGTGATTTCCACTGTCGGAATTCTCTCGAGTGTGGTGGCTGGACTGTTCGCAGGCTTCATTCTCAACCTGCGCTTGATTGGCCCGTTAAGTGTGGTGACCAGCGCGTTGATCGGTGTCGGCCTGGAAGTCCTGGTGTTCATTCCGGGTGTAAGCGCCGAGTGGGCGATTGGGGCAAAAGTGATACAGGGCTTTTTCACCAGTTTCGTGGTGGCCTGGGTGTTTACCAGTATCCCGAAGATGACCCGTAATGGCGATGTGATGGGGGCCGGCGGCATCGCGGAACAGGCACTTTATCTGTCGATGTTTCTCGGCCCGGTGCTGCTCTACCCGCTGTTCACACTGCCCTCGCGCCTGCCGTTTTTTGCAACCTTGATCGTTGCCAACCTGTTGCCGCTATTTCTGCTGCCACTGGGCCTCAAGCGCAACGACGACAGCGGTTCGTTCGAGCCCCGGCAAAACAGCTTCAGCACAGAGGAAGTCACCCACGGCTGAATTAATCGACCATCTCGCACAGCATCACGTAGAGCACGAGCAGCTTCCAGGCTGACTTCAGGATGAAATCAGCAGCGCTCGGACCTGTTCAACGGCGGCGCGGGCACAACACTCATCGATGGTTTCGGAGGCGCCGGAAACACCAATGGCACCAATCACCTGTCCATCATGCAAAAAGGGCTCTCCCCCACCGAACATCGCCATGTTGCGCTGCAGCGGTAACCCCTGACGGACGCCTTCCGAGCATTTTTCCAGACGCTCCTGCCAAGCCTTGGTGGAAATGCCAAACCCTGCGGCAGTTAGCGCTTTGTTCAGCGCGATATCCCGCGATTGCCTGGGCGCCATGTCCATATGCGCGCTGTGAATCGGTTGCCCGCCAGCATCGACGACCACGATGCTGATGCGTACTTGCTCTTCTTCGGCCCTGTCCAAAGCCGATTGCAGCGCCTGCATGGCCAGTCTCAGGGTGATGGTGGATTGCTGTCGTACAAGTTCGTTCATGCTGTGGCCTTGTCTCTTGGGCATACGTTGAGGTTTATGTCTATCCGATCAGAGTGTCGCCCTGTCATTTGCCTGAGCGCTCTGCCGAGCGGTTATGCGCTGCGAAATCAATTGCCACGCACAGTAAATCAACAGGAAGGTGCCGGCTATTTGCATTGCCCAGGGGCCACCAAACCTTGCGGCCAACTGGCCGGCGATCAGGCCTCCAATCGCATCGAAGCCAAAGCGTGTCGAGGTGTAGATCGACACCACCCGACCACGCAACACTTCCGGCGCCTGGCTTTGCAGCAGGATGTTGGTGCCGACATTGTTGATCGTTACGCCGAAACCCAATACGGCCATTGCAACCAACGACAACGCCAGGTGGTTGCTGGCCGCAAACACCAACAAGGCGATAGCGCTGAATGCGGCTGTGAGGATAATCAAACGCTGCAGTTGCTCGGCGGATTGGCGACCGGCGAGCAGCAGCGTCGAAAGCAGTGAGCCGAATCCCGCGGCCCCCCAAAGCCAGCCCAGCGTCCTGGCATCACCGGAAAAGATATCGCGAGCGAACACCGGCAATAATACGGCGTAGCTGGAAGCGCTAACGTTTACGACCAATACCCCCAGGATCAGGCCGCGCACCGACGGCGTTTGAAGGGCGTAGGCCAGGCCTTCGCGAAAGATGTTGCCCATGGTGCCGTTGGCACGCACGCCTGCGCTCATGCGAACGGCCAGCAGGCCGAAGATGAGTGCAGCGTAAGACAGTGCATTCAATGCAAAACAACCCGCCTCGCCGACCATACCGATCAGTAACCCGGCCAGCGGCGGACCGACAAAACGAGAACAAGTGAATAGAGTGGCATTCAATGCCAGGGCATTCGGCAGGTCTTCGACATTGTCGACAAACCGGCTCAGCAGCGATTGGCGCAGCGGCGTGTCCACGGCGTTCAGCACACCCAGTGCCAATGACATGATGACAATCAGGTTGGCGCCAATATGGCCGCTGTAGGTCAGCAGTGCCAATAGCAGTGCCTGGATACCCAGCAGCGTCTGAGTGAACAACAGCAGTCGACGTTTATCATGTCGATCAATCCATGCACCGGCGATCGGGCCGACCAGCAACTGCGGCAACAAACTGGCGCAGGTCGTGATACCCAGAAGGGCTGCGGAGCCTGTAAGACGGTAGACAAGCCAGGACAGCGCCACCATCTGTACCCAGGTGCCCAGCGTGGAAATCGCATGGCCAATGAAGTAAAGGCGAAAGTTGCGATGGCGCAGCGCCCGAATGGAGTACGGCCAACGAGACGACGCAGGTGCTTGGAAGTCATTCACGACAGAGATTCCGTCAGCGGCAAATAATGTTCACATGTTAATTGATTATCACCCCTTCGCGTGATCAGTCCGCCGTCAAGGCTTGATATTTTTCAGGTCATTGAGCAGCGCCACTAGCTGCTCCATTTTTTCCGCACCAAACTGCTCCTCAATCTTAAGGTAGTTGCTTTCCATGCCTTCGCTCATGGAGACAAAGCATTGCTGGCCGCGCTCGGTGAGCGCCACAAGCACCCGACGCTGATCCTGGCTGGACTTGTGTCGACGCACCAGGCCATCACGTTCCAGGCGACTCAAAACACCCGTCATGCTCGGTTTCAGAATGCAGGCCTGATCGGCAAGTTGGTGGCTTTCAAGTTCACCCTGCTGGCGCAGTATCCGAATGATCCGCCACTGTTGTTCAGTCAGGTCATGTTTGTTGAGTGCAGGCCGGAAGAAGGCCATTGCGGCTTCGCGCGCTTGCAATAAGGTCAATGTCAAAGAAGGTCTGGGGTTGGCCATGACGAAACTACTTGAATGGACGAGTCGGCAGCTTAGTGTCGCCAGCCAACGGGGGCAAGCTGCGGACCAACACTCGTTTATTCGCTTGATAGCGTTTTCACAACGTGCCCCCAGTGGACCTCGCCCAGCGGCAGCGCCTGTGAAAAGTACAATCCGTTCCCCGTAAAAGCCATTCTGTCAAACAGCGGCCGTGGCCATGATGATCCGGACAAGATCAACAAGACCGACGCAAAAATACCTATGCCCTGCTTAACGCAAACCCGATTGACGCTGGCGGTACTCCCCCGGAGTGAGCTTTGCATAGCGCTGGAAAAAACGACTGAAATAGGCCGGATCCTTGAACCCGAGCTGGTAGCAGATTTCGTTCGCAGAGCTGCCCGTGAACAACAGCAATCGTTTGGCCTCCTGCATCAACCGCTCCATGATCAAACGCTTGGAAGGCAGGTCGGCGATCCGTCGGCATACATCGTTGAGTCGTGCTTCTGTCACCCCGATGCCTTCAGCGTAACGCGACAATGGCCAGTGCTGCTGATAGTGGACTTCGATCAGCTCATTGAAACGATGGAATATTTTCAGATCCTCGTGCCTGGCAGGCGTGGCTTTCAACGAGTTGGAGCACAGCCGCAACAGGCTGACCATGATCAATCGCGTCAAACTGTCCAGGGCGGCGCTACGCCCGGAACGCTCAGCGATCACCTCCTCGCTCAGTTCCTCGAACAGATATTCCAGGCGGCGGACATCACCGGCATCTTCCGGCCCCAAATGAGCCAGCGCGACACACGCCGCCGGCAATTTCGCTCCGGCCGGCGCCAGGCTGGAATCGGCATCGATCAGTTGCCATACCAATTGCTGACGCACCGTCAGCACGTGCCCGTCGCTGTCGGGCTCGGTCACAAAGGAGTGTGGGACGGTGGGGGGGGTCAGGAAGAACATCGGCCCGGACTCAACGTATTGCTGATCATCCAGATACACCCGCACTGTTCCGCTTTTTACGTAGTGAATCTGGAAGAACCGGTCATGCCGGTGAACCGGCATGTTACGGCCGAAGAAACCCGCCAGGTTACCCAATTTGTCGTAATGGACTTCAGCGTCGCTATAACGCTGATCGTATACCTGGCCAATGTTGATGTTCGGGATCGGTTGACGGTCGGTCATCGCACACTACTCATTTTTCTTGATTCACGCATCGCAGTCGCTTTCATCCTGCACCCAAATCGGTCCCACAACCACTGTGCGGACAGTCTGCCACGCTTGACGATAGTTAATATATTAATTATAACTGTTAACACATTAACGAAATCACAGAGCCCTCATGGCTCTGCCAGGAGAAAAGCATGAGCCGTGCCTTGCATGACGTCGCGACCGGCACCCTTTTCGGTGTCGCGTTGAACTATCAGGGACTGCTGAAACAGCGCCTCGCCGAATTCGAACAGCCGCCTTATCAGAAGCCGCCAATCAAACCGGTGCTGTTCATCAAGACGCCCAACACGCGCAATCAGCACGGTGCCGATGTCGTGCATCCGGGAAATGGCGAACGTCTGCAGCCTGGGCCAGCATTAGGGGTTGTGATCGGCAAGACAGCCAGCCGGGTCCGTCCAGACGAGGCACTCGCTTACGTGGCCGGCTACACCATCGTCAATGAATTCAGCCTGCCGGAAGACAGCTACTACCGCCCTGCTGTCAAAGCAAAATGCCGTGATGGTTTCTGTGCCATCGGCCCCGAACTGGTCCCGACCACACAACTCGCCGACCCACACAGTCTGGCCATCAAGCTGTACGTCAATGGCGTGATTCGCCAGCAAAACACCACGGCCAACTTTGTCCGCAACATTCCTTTGCTGATCGCCGAAATCAGCGAGTTCATGACCCTGCACGAAGGCGATGTCCTGATCACCGGAACCCCGGAAGATCGCGTCGATGTGCAGCCGGGCGACACCGTCGAAGTCGAAATCAGCGGCCTGGGCCGCCTCGCCAACCACATCGTGGCCGAGTAACAGGAGCCTCCATGAAACACGCCCGCATACACTTTGAAGGCGAAGTCCACCTCGCCCATGTCGAAGACAATAACGCCGTACGCCTGGCTGACGGTCGCCTGCTGGCCGAAGATCAGGTGCAATGGCTGCCACCGGCGACCGGTAGCATGTTTGCCCTGGGTTTGAACTATGCCGACCACGCCGCAGAACTCGCATTCAAGCCGCCGACCGAACCGCTGGCATTCATCAAATCCCCGGGGACTTACACCGGCCACAACCAGGTGACATGGCGCCCCGACAACGTCGCGTACATGCACTACGAGTGTGAGCTCGTTGCCGTCATCGGCAAGCCGGCACGCAACGTCAAGCGTGAAAATGCCCTGGAGTACCTGGCCGGGTACACCGTGTGCAACGACTACGCGATCCGCGACTACCTGGAAAATTACTACCGGCCCAACTTGCGGGTGAAGAATCGCGACGCCACGACCCCCGTCGGTCCTTGGATCGTCGATGTGGCCGACGTGCCGGACCCGGGCAACCTGAAGCTGCGCACCTGGATCAACGGTGAACTGCGTCAGGAAGGCAGCACCAGGGACATGATTTTCGACATCCCCTACCTGATCGAATACCTGTCCAGCTTCATGACCCTGCAGCCGGGCGACATGATCGCCACGGGCACGCCTGAAGGTCTGGCCGATGTGGTGCCGGGCGATGAAGTCATCGTGGAAGTTGAAGGTGTAGGTCGCCTGGTCAATCGGATTGTCAGCGAAGCGGAATTCTTCTCCGCGCACAAAGAGGCTTGAGCACCATGATCAAACACTGGATCAACGGCCGCGAGGTCGAAAGCAAAGATGTGTTCGTCAATTACAACCCGGCCACCGGTGAAGCGATTGGTGAGGTCGCCAGCGGCGGTGCCGATGAAGTGGCTCAGGCGGTGACCGCAGCCAAGGAAGCGTTTCCAAAGTGGGCTAACACGCCAGCCAAGGAACGTGCCCGGCTGATGCGTAAGCTTGGCGAACTGATCGAGCAAAATGTGCCGCACCTGGCCGAACTGGAAACCCTCGATACCGGCCTGCCAATTCACCAGACCAAAAATGTATTGATTCCACGTGCTTCGCATAACTTCGACTTTTTTGCCGAAGTCTGCACGCGCATGGACGGGCACAGCTACCCGGTCGATGACCAGATGCTCAACTACACCCTCTATCAACCGGTAGGTGTTTGCGGCCTGGTTTCGCCCTGGAACGTCCCGTTCATGACGGCCACCTGGAAGACCGCGCCGTGCCTGGCGCTGGGCAACACCGCCGTTCTGAAAATGTCCGAGCTGTCGCCGCTGACCGCAAACGAACTGGGTCGCCTGGCCGTCGAAGCGGGCATTCCCAAGGGTGTACTGAACGTTATTCAGGGCTATGGCGCGACGGCAGGAGATGCCCTGGTGCGGCACCCGGACGTTCGCGCAATTTCCTTCACCGGCGGCACCGCCACCGGCAAGAAAATCATGCAGACCGCAGGCCTGAAAAAGTACTCCATGGAGCTGGGCGGCAAGTCGCCGGTGCTGATATTCGAAGATGCGGACCTTGAGCGAGCCCTGGACGCGGCGCTGTTCACCATCTTCTCGCTCAACGGCGAACGTTGCACCGCCGGCAGCCGGATTTTTATCCAGGAAAGCGTTTACCCGCAGTTCGTGGCCGAGTTTGCCGCTCGCGCCAAACGCTTGATCGTCGGCGACCCCCAAGACCCGAAAACCCAGGTCGGCTCGATGATCACCCAGGCCCATTACGACAAGGTCACCGGCTACATCAAGATCGGTATCGAAGAAGGCGCCACCCTCCTCGCTGGCGGCCTTGAGCGTCCGGCGAACTTGCCTGCACACCTGAGCAAAGGCCAGTTTATCCAGCCGACTGTGTTCGCCGACGTCAACAACAAGATGCGCATTGCCCAGGAAGAGATCTTCGGCCCGGTGGTGTGCCTGATCCCGTTCAAGGATGAAGCCGAAGCCCTGCAACTGGCCAACGACACAGAGTATGGCCTGGCGTCCTACATCTGGACCCAGGACATTGGCAAGGCGCACCGCCTGGCCTATGGCATCGAAGCGGGCATGGTGTTCATCAACAGCCAGAACGTGCGCGATCTGCGCCAGCCGTTCGGTGGTGTGAAAGGCTCCGGCACGGGCCGTGAAGGCGGCCAGTACAGCTTTGAAGTGTTCGCCGAGATCAAGAACATCTGCATCTCGATGGGCAGCCATCACATTCCCCGGTGGGGACTGTAACCGGCCTATCGATTGCTGAAGTCCGCGAGGGTCGCGCATCGGCCTGTCGCGGCTTCGCTGAATGTCGGATTTAAACGCATAACAACAATTTCAGGAGAATCATCATGGGCGAAGTCGTCCTGGCCGCGAAAATCTGCCACGTCCCCTCGATGTACTTGTCGGAGCTTCCCGGCAAACACCATGGCTGCCGTGAAGCGGCCATTGCCGGGCATAAGGAAATCGGTCGTCGCGCCCGTGAGCTGGGTGCCGATACTGCCGTGGTGTTCGATGTGCACTGGCTGGTCAACAGCGCTTACCACGTTAACTGTGGCGAGCATTTCAAAGGCATCTACACCAGCAACGAATTACCGCACTTCATTAAAAACATGGAGTACGAGTACCCGGGCTGTCCTGAATTGGGCGAGTTGATCGCCGCCGAGGCCAACGCCGCCGACGTGCGCACCCTGGCTCACAACATTCCCAGCCTTGAGCTGGAATACGGAACCCTGGTGCCGATGCGCTATATGCACATGGGAGTACCGCAAGACCAGAAATTCAATGTCGTTTCGATTGCCGCCTGGTGCGCCTGGCATCGCCTGCAAGACAGCTTCACCTTCGGCGCCGCCGTACGCCGTGCCATCGAGAAGAGTGACCGCAAGGTCCTCGTGCTGGCGTCCGGATCGCTGTCGCACCGCTTTTCCGATGATCGCGATGCCGAAGCCAACATTCATAACTGGACCCGTGAGTTCGACAAACAAGTCGACCTGCACGTCGTGAATCTCTGGCGCCAGGGTCGCTGGAAAGAGTTCTGCGCCATGCTCCCGGACTACGCCGAGCACTGTTTCGGCGAAGGCAAGATGCATGACACCGCCATGCTCCTCGGCTTGCTTGGCGGACCGAATTACGACAAGCCCGCCGAAATCATTACCGAACCCTTCGGTAGTTCAGGCACCGGCCAGCTCAACGCCATTTTCCCTGTTTGACTGTACGGCCGCGCGTCCCTCCCGCGCGGCCTCAAGGAGCCGTTCATGCCCCACTTCATTGCTGAGTACACCGACAACATTGAACAGCAAGCCGACTTGCCCGGGCTGTTCGAAAAAGTCCACGAAACACTGGGTAACAGTGGCGTGTTCCCCCTGGGTGGAATCCGTAGCCGGGGCGTGCGCCTGGACACCTGGCGCATGGCCGACGGCAAGCATGACTACGCCTTCGTCCACATGACCTTGAAGGTCGGTCATGGCCGTGATCTGGCCACGCGCCAGAAAGTCGCGCAAACACTCTTCGACGTTATTACCCGGCACTTCGCCGACCTTCAGGCTCAGCGCCTGCTGGCCTTGTCATTCGAAATGATCGAACTGCACGAGCAACTCAACTTCAAGGAAAACAACGTCCACGCCTTCCTCAAAGCCCAAGCCCGCTAACCCGGCCTGCCCGTTCGTTCCATCGGCCCCTCAGACAAAAAGTATAAAACCATGAGCACAGCCAATACCGCCGACACCCTCAACACCCTCGCACGCGACCGAACCCACAGCACCATCACCTGGCGGCTGATGCCGTTGTTGTTGATCTGCTACCTCTTCGCTCACCTCGACCGCATCAACATTGGCTTCGCGAAGATGCAGATGAGCGCCGACTTGAATTTCAGCGACACGGTCTATGGCCTTGGCGCCGGTCTGTTCTTCATCGCCTACGCGCTGTTTGGCGTACCCAGCAACATGGCCCTGGACCGTGTTGGCCCGAGACGCTGGATTGCCACGCTGATGGTCGTCTGGGGGGCGTTGTCGACCTGCATGTTTTTGATCGACAGTGCTATGGGGTTCTATGTCCTTCGCTTCTTGCTGGGGGTGGCCGAGGCCGGTTTTTTCCCGGGCATACTGGTGTTTCTCAACCGCTGGTATCCGGCCGGCCGCCGAGCGCAAATAACTGCACTGTTTGCAATCGCGGTGCCGATGGCCGGTGTCATCGGTGGCCCGCTCTCGGGTGGCATCCTCGAACACTTTCATGATTTTGGCGGCCTGCGCGGCTGGCAATGGATGTTCGTCATCGAGGGTACGCCCGTCATCCTGCTCGGGCTGGTGGTGCTCAAGTGCTTGCCGGACAGCTTCGAGACGGTCAAGTGGCTGACCTTGCAGCAGAAGCAACAACTGCGCGAGCAACTGAACAAAGAAGAACACCGCAAATCGATCACCTCGCTATCGGCCATTCTCACTAACCCGCAGGTGTGGCTGCTGGTGGCGGTGTATTTCGCGGTGATGCTGGCGGTCAACACCCTCGCCTTCTGGATGCCTACGCTGATTCACGGAGCAGGGATCGGCAGCGACGGCAAGGTCGGCCTGCTCAGTGCCGTGCCTTATCTGGCCGGTTGCTTTTTTATGATCGGCTGTGGGCGTTCGTCCGATCGTCTGCGTGAACGACGTTGGCACCTCTGCGTTCCCTTGCTGATGTCTGCTGTCGGTATCGCTGTCGCCGGACTCTCACCCACCAACCCGACGTGGGTGCTCAGTGGTTTGGTCCTCGCCGGCATGGGGGCCAGCGCGGCGTTGCCGATGTTCTGGCAGTTCCCGCCCGCCTTTCTTTCCAACAACACCCAAGCCGCCGGCATTGCCCTGATCAGCTCCTTCGGAAGCATCGCATCGTTTTTCGCGCCCTATCTGATCGGCTGGATGCGCGACACAACCCAGAGTGCCAGCCTGGCCCTTTACGTCCTGGCACTTCTCATCGCACTCGGTGGTTTTCTGGTGCTGCGCACCCAGGCCGCCATCGTCAACCCTCAGTAAGAGATCAATGTCATGCTTGACCAACAACTCATTCAGCAAGCCGCCGCCCGCCTCGAGCACGCCGAGCGTTCGCGCGAGCAGGTCCGTCAGTTTTCCCTGGATCATCCGGCTATCACCATCGAAGACGCGTACGCCATTCAACGCGCTTGGGTCGCGCAGAAAATCAAGGACGGCAGAAAACTGGTCGGGCACAAAATCGGCCTGACCTCGCGGGCCATGCAGGTGTCGTCCAACATCACCGAGCCGGATTACGGCGCTCTTCTCGATGACATGTTCTTCGACGAAGGCACCGACATTCCGTTTGAACGTTTTATCGTGCCGCGGGTAGAAGTCGAGCTGGCGTTCATTCTGGGCAAACCCCTGAAAGGCCCGAACGTGACGGTCTTTGATGTGTTGGACGCCACCGAATGGGTGATCCCGGCGCTGGAAATCATCGACGCGCGCATCCAGCAGGTTGACCCGCAAACCAAGGCAACTCGCCAAGTGTTCGACACCATCTCCGACAACGCCGCCAACGCCGGCGTGGTCATGGGCGGTCGCGCGGTGCGTCCGACGGAGATCGACTTGCGCAAAGTGCCAGCCGTGCTCTACCGCAATGGCGTAATCGAAGAATCCGGTGTCTCCGCCGCGGTGCTCAATCACCCGGCGAAGGGTGTGGCCTGGCTCGCCAACAAACTGGCGGCTTACGACGTCACTCTGCAACCCGGACAAATCATCCTGGGCGGTTCCTTCACCCGTCCTGTGGCCGCAAACCCTGGCGATACCTTCCATGTTGATTACGACATGCTGGGCTCTATTGCCTGTCGTTTCGTTTGACCGGAGACTCGCACGATGGATATGCCTGTTAACACCTTCAAGCTACGCCTGCAAAGCGGTGAAGCGCAGATCGGTCTTTGGCTCGGGCTCGCCGACCCGTACTGCGCAGAACTGGCGGCCAACGCCGGTTTCGATTGGCTGTTGATCGATGGCGAACATGCGCCCAACGACCTGCGCGGTATGCTCGGCCAGCTCCAGGCCGTGGCGCCCTACCCCAGCCATCCGGTAATTCGCCCGGTCATTGGCGATACAGCATTGATCAAGCAAGTACTCGATATTGGCGTGCAAACGTTGCTGGTGCCCATGGTCGAAAGCGCGGAACAGGCACGGGAACTGGTCCGAGCCATCCACTACCCACCCAGCGGCGTTCGCGGCGTAGGCAGTGCATTGGCCCGCGCATCGCGCTGGAACAGTATCCCCGGCTACCTCGACAAGGCCGATGAGCAAATGTGTCTGCTGGTTCAGATAGAGAATCAAGAGGGCCTGGCCAATCTGGACGCGATTGCGGCGGTAGAGGGTGTCGACGGGGTCTTCATCGGCCCGGCGGACTTGAGCGCCTCCATGGGTTTTCGCGGCAATCCCGGCCATCCCGACGTTCAGGCCGCGATCGAGGACGCCATCGCCCGCATCCAGAAAGCCGGCAAAGCGGCCGGCATTCTCAGCGCCGATCAGAAACTGGCCAGGCGTTACATCGAATTGGGCGCGGCGTTCGTGGCTGTCGGCGTCGACACCACCGTATTGATGCGCGGCCTGCAAACCCTCGCCGCCACCTTCAAAGATGCTCCGGCACCTACCAGCTCCGGCGGCGTGTACTGATTCCTTCGAGATAGCCGACGAGACTCAACGATTTGAAACTGCTGCGCGCACAGGCTTACGTCAATGGCCAATGGATCGAAGCCGATGACAGCCATCGTTTCCCGCTAGCGCTTGAGCGCTTTCAACTCGTTGAGCAACGTCAATAACGTCTGCAACTTCTCCTCGCCAAAACCAGCCTGCAGCCGCTGATAATTCGCTTCCATACACTGACTCATCGAGCTGAAGCAGGCCCGCCCCTTTTCCGCCAGCCGCACCAGCACTCGTCGTTGATCCTGCTCCGCCTTACGCCGTTCGACCATGCCTGCGGCCTCCATGCGCACCAGCACGCCGGTCATGCTCGGCTTGAGGATGCATGCCAGCTCCGCCAGGCGATTGATTTCCAGCTCCTCGTGCTGACTGAGGATGCGAATGACCCGCCATTGCTGCTCGGTCAACCCGTGCTGATTCAAAGAGGGACGAAAAAAACCCATTGCGGCTTCGCGAGCCTGGAGCAATGTGAGGGTCAAAGATTGGCGCGGCCTGGACATCGGAATACGTTCGAACTCATCGTTAGTTAATAAATTAACTAAACTCTATCATCCTCCGCTCAGCATTGCGCGTTCCTGATCATTACGAAGCGTCGTGAAATCCCGTTGCGCTTGATCGGACACTCGCGCGGACAGCGAGCCTCTCCAATTCTGGCAGCCACGGTCAAAACCCACGGCACACAGGATCAAGACACCTACCGGTCGGAAGGCACTTAATACCACCCAACAGGTACAGAGCTTCTTGTAGGCCCTGCAGTTGAGTTTTCCTTCACTATTCCAGGCTGCGCCATGATCAATATCGAAACGCCAACCTACTACTCGGCAACCAAAAAATACAACCTCAGCTTTCCGACCCTTGAGCAAGACGTGGAGGCGGATGTCGTCGTGATCGGTGGCGGTTTCTCCGGCATCAACACGGCACTGGAACTGGCTGAAAAAGGCATCACCAATATCGTGGTGCTGGAAGCGCGTTACCTGGGGTTTGGTGGTACTGGCCGCAACGGCGGACAAATCATGGCGGGCATCGGCCACGATCTCGAAAAGATCAAGAAGCACGTGGGCGAGCAAGGGCTGCGCGAGATCTTTGAGATCAGTGAGCTGGGCGCCGGAATCATCAAGGATCGAATCGCCAAATACTCAATCGATGCTGACTTCTGCAACGGCTATGGCTACATGGGCTTCAACGCCCGCCAGGAAAAGACCCTGCGCGCCTGGGAGAAAGACTTCAAGTCGATCAATACCAAGGACGAAATCCGTTTTATGGCAGGGTCCGAGGTCAAGCAGATCATTGGCTCCGATGCTTACACCAGCGCGCTGCTGCACATGGGCGGCGGGCATGTTCACTCACTGAATCTGTTGCTGGGTGAAGCCAAGGCGCTGGTCGGGCACGGTGTGCGCATCTACGAACACAGCCCGGCCCTGGAAGTCAGTTATGGCGAACGCATCACCGTACGCACGGGCCGGGGCTCGGTGAAAGCCTCCAAGTTACTGTGGGCCTGTGACAGTTTCCTCAACAAACTGGAACCGGAATTGCACAAGACCACGTTGAACACCTACGCCTTCCAGTTGATGACCGAACCGCTATCGGACGAAATGATTAACCGCATCAGTCCAATACGCGGCGCCTACAGCGATATTCGGCCGGTGATCGACTATTACCGTGTCACCAATGAAAACCGTCTGCTGTTCGGTGCCGCGACGCCCTTTGTCGAGCACATCCCGCAGGACTTGAAGGCGTGGAACCGCAACCTGATGCTGAAAATTTTCCCGTACCTGAAGGACGTGAAAATCGACCTGGCATGGGGTGGTCCGATGGCGACCGGGGCCAATCTCTTCCCTCAAATCGGCACGCTCGGCGGTCGTCCCAACGCCTTTTTTGTGCAGGGTTACGCCGGCTTCGGGGTGACGCCCAGCCACATCATTTGCAAGGTATTGGCGGAGGGCATGAGTGAAGGGTCTTCCCGCTACGACCTGATCAGCTCGGTCAAACATGCGCAAATCATGGGCAAAGATCACATCCGCCCGCTGCTGCTGACGGCCGGCAAAAGCCTTCACCAACTCTCGGGCTATTTCAACGGTCGCCGTTGATCCCCACCCTTTCATTCACAGGAGAACTGCCATGCCCGTTACCACTCTCAAGAAAGACATCCAACTGTCCGAGCTCGACGCCTGGGGCACTGTCGCCGACCTCGGCTCCGAAATCCTCGAAGGCGAAGTCAAAGCCTTTGGGAAAATGACGTTTGGCGCACCGACCGATCCAGTCAGCAGTGCGTATTTCGGCACCACCCAAGGCAAATTCCGCATGGTCTACCCATTTTCAGAACAAGCCACCGTGGTCACCGGCGAAGTGGTTTTGACTGACGAATCCACGGGCCAGAGCACTCGCTACAAGGCCGGCGACAGCTGGTTCGTGACCAAGGGCACGCCTGTGCTCTGGGACATTGTCAGCGAAAGCTTCGTGAAGCATTATTTCGCGGTTGCCTGACCGTTACCCGCTGCCGGCTCACGCCGGCAGCCTTTTGGCGAAGTTACCGACCATGAACGCCATCCCTGCCCAGGAAGTCGCTGGCCATTGCCTGCAGGCTTTCACTCAAATCGTTCCTGCCAGCCAGGCCGCGTTTTATTGTGTCGACCGACAGCTGCAAGCCCGCGACTTCCGGTTGCACCAGATGAGCGGTGAAATGCATCGCGATTATCTGGACAACTATCGTCAATTCGATCCGCTGCAACCGCGCAATTGTCAATCAAGCGGTCTGGCCGTGGTGCCTCTTGGTTTCGCCATGGCCCGACAGCCCACCCGTGACAGTCGCCGCTATCGAGACTTCCTGCAACGCTACGGTGTCGTCGACGTAGTGGAGATACTTGCCCATCGCTCCGGCCAGCCTCAGGCCGCTATCTCCTTGTTGCGCACCGCTGCACAAGGTGCTTTCACCGCAGATCAGTTGGCTCAACTCAGTGCTTTGCAGGCGCTGCTGCAAATGGCGGTTGCCAACATGCAGCCCTATGAAGATTCGCTGTCAGGACTGACCCCCAAAGAGCGTCAGATCGCGTTGTTGTTGCGCCAGGGCGCCAGCAACAAACAACTGGCCCAGGAGCTGGATGTCGGTCTTCCCACCATCAAGACCCACTTGATCAACCTGTTCCGCAAGACCGGCGTGACCAGCCGCACCGAACTGGTGGGGGCGCTGTTTCTGTAAGCCGGTTCAACCATCTGGTTGATAGGCGAACCACTGTCCCGGCCGCATGATCCAGGTTGTCAACTCATTCAACCGGAGCCATGCAATGACCACACAATCTGACTGGATCACCGTAGGTGCCCTCGCCGACGGTTTCGCCCCAGAAGCTTTTATCCTGCCCAACCTCGCCGATCTCAACGGCAAGACCTTCACGCTGCACTTCGCTAACGGCTGGCAGATCGAGCATCGCTTCGAAACAGCAGAACTGAGCTGGAAGGCCGCTGACGGTCACTCCAGCGGATCTGCCGCGTACCGCGCCACGTCCGTGCGTCCTGGCCTGTATCTGGTCGATTTCATCAAGCGCGAAGCCGGTCAGGCGTGGTCGGTGAGCCTGGTCCTGGACACCGCCACGTCGTCGTTCACCGCCGTGATCGCGAGCATGCCGACTCAGGCAGAAACACAGGAAGGACTGTACAGCCGCGCGCTTGCCGGTAAGCCCCTGACGTCGGTTGAGGTGCAATTTCTGCAGGGCAGTCTCGACCGCCCCTGGCAAGAAGGCCAATGCCCACACGCGCCGACCCGAGAATTGGTCGGGTTGCGCAACCTGTATCGCTATAGCCCCAGCGAAGTGTACGAGCACATTTATCTCAACGATCAGTTCTATGCCTGGCAGTGCCTCAAGGGCGTCGAGCAAGGCTTGTGCGATACCGACCGTTGCCATTACTACAAGATCGCCGAGCAACTGTACCTGTTCGTCTGGCGCGAAAAGATCATCCCCACCCTGGGCCTGGTATTGATCGACCTGCAACAGCACCGCAGCGACGGCAAGATCTTCGGCTACGCCGGCGCGTCCTTCGATGAGTTGTCGAACTTTCCGGTCAGCTCCTACTGCCAGGTCCTCAATCGCACGGAGTATCCCGATGCCTGAGTCACGCACGATTGTCATCACCGGGGCCGGAACGGGCATCGGTGCAGCTTGCGCGCGGCTGTATGCGGCCGAAGGTGCCCATCTGGTCCTGGTCGGTCGTCGACGCGAGCCTCTGGAGCAGGTTGCTCGGGAAACCGGCGGCCTGATCCTGGTCGGCGATGCGGCCTGTCCGGACACGTGGGAAGGATTCGTTGCGCAGATTCGTGAGCGCTTCGGTCGACTTGATGTACTGCTGGCCTGCGCCGGCGGTCATGGCCTGGGGAGCGCGACTCAGACCAGTCCGCAAACCTGGGAAGCATCGCTGCGCAGCAATCTGGACAGCGCGTTCTACAGTGCCAGGGCCTGCCTGCCGCTGCTGATCGAGCAGGCTGGCAGCGTCGTGCTGATCGGCTCCATCGCCTCGCTGGCCGCCGGACCCGAAGTGTGCGGCTACACCACTGCCAAGCACGCATTGCTTGGGCTCAACCGCTCACTGGCCAGGGACTACGGGCCACGCGGCGTGCGGGTGAACGCGGTTTGTCCGGGCTGGGTCACGACCCCGATGGCCGATGAGGAAATGCAGCCATTGATGAGTTTCTATGGCGACACACTGCAGCAAGCCTACGATCGGGTTTGTGCCGATGTGCCCTTGCGGCGTCCTGCCAGCGCCGACGAAATCGCCAGGGTTTGTCGCTTTCTCGCCAGCGCCGACGCCTCGATCATCACAGGGGCGACCGTGGTCGCCGACGGGGGTTCCAGCATCGTCGATGTGCCAACGCTGGCTTACGCTCACATGGAGGCCGCCCATGCGTGAAGACTTCAATTTCAGCGGGAAAACGGTACTGGTGACCGGTGGCGCGCAGGGCATTGGCCGGGCAATCGTCGAAGCCTTCGCATTGCGCGGGGCGCGAGTGATGATCGCCGATCTTCGTCTGGCTCAAGCTCAGGCGGTCGCTGCAGACTTGAAGGCGCGAGCGTGCCAGGTTGAGGCTGTGGACATTGATTTGGCCGACGCGACAGCGGTAGCCAAACTGGTTCAAGGGTTGGAGCGAGACTGGGGGCGGTTGGATATCCTGATCCATAACGCCGGCTACTTTCCGCTGACGCCGTTCGCCGAGATCACCCCCCCGATTCTCGAGCGCACGCTGGCAGTCAATCTCTCGGCACTGTTTTGGCTGACCCAGGCAGCCTTGCCGATGTTCCAGCATCAGGGTGCTGGCTGCGTGCTGGTCACCTCGTCGGTCACCGGTCCACGGGTGGCCTACCCAGGGCTGAGCCATTACGCGGCGTCGAAGGCCGGGGTCAACGGCTTCATCCGCAACGCCGCTCTGGAACTGGCCTGTCATGGCGTGCGCGTCAATGGTGTCGAGCCCGGCATGATTGCCACGCCAGCCATGGCCAATCTGGGCGACGATCAGGTCAATGGCGACATTGCCAGCCGGGTACCGTTGGGACGACTCGGCTCTGCCGAGGATATTGCCGGGGCCATGCTCTTTCTTGCGTCTGACCTGGCGACTTACATCACCGGACAGACCATCGTCGTTGACGGTGGATCGACCTTGCCCGAGGTGTGATTTCGCACCTCGGGCAAACGACCTGAACCGCCTGGACCCCATCAGCCACGGCTTGCACCTTCGAGCATCGACAGGGAATCCCTGAAGACACGCGACAGGGCTGCAAGCCGTTTGACGTAACCCTGCGGCGTCGCATAAATCAGCTCCACATGCAGGCTGTCGACAATGCCAAGATAGGCGTCGCAGAACACTTCGAGCTGCTCAGGCTGAACCCCCGCCGACTGGTATTTGTCATGCGCGGCGCTCTGAAAGCACCGGCGAATTCGTCCCAGGTAACCCTCGAACCCCGTGGTAATCACTGTGCGGATATCCGCCGGCGGGAAGTAGGCCGTGCGCAATAGAAAACGCAGATGCGCCGACACGTCATAGCGTCCGATCAAACGTTCGAGGTGTAATTGACCGGGTATATCCGTGTGCCGGGCCTCTTCCTTGAAACAGGTGCTGATGTACTGATGCTCATGTTCCAGGGCGATCTCGAAGACCGTCTGAAACAGGTCATCCTTGCTGACAAAATGCGCGTAAAGCGACGCCTTGCGCATGCCCGCCCGGACGGCGATCTCGTTGAGGGACGAGGCGTCGTAACCGTGATCGGCAAAGTGTTCGACCGCTACTGCGCAAATATTACTGGCCGACGGGGTGAGCGGTTTCATGACATCGTTTTCCCTGACTCATAAAATAAGGACTCAGTGCTCGGTCCTGACAAGTCATGGCCAGCGACATCAGTGCTAGCGGTGGCTTCCTGCCCGTCGGCAGGAAGCCTTCGCCAGCTTATCCAGCACCTTGGTCAACGTCAATTCGTTAATAGATTAACGACCTACGCGGCCCCGACCGCTTGTTGCAAATGGGTCGAGCGGAAGTCCTTGGGTGAGAGGTCGAACTGTTTTTTGAACGATCGACTGAAGTGAGCGGAATCAGTGAACCCCCACTTGTATGCGATCGATGTGATCGACTCACTCTTCAAGAACGGATTCGTCAGGTCATCCGCGCTTCGTTTGAGTCTCGCACGCTGAATGTAGCGGCAGACACTGTCGTCCTGCTCTTCGAACAACCGGTACAAATGACGAACCGAGATGTTCAAGCGGCTGGCAAGACCCACCGGGCTTAGCCCCGGCTGAGTCAAGGATTCCTCAATGACTTTCTGGACATAGCTACGCAGATTATTGCCCTGCAGGGATGCAGCGCTGTCACCCTGCGTGTCATCCATTTCGAAGGCGGAACCGAGCAACGAGACAAAGGCTGATTGCAGGGCTTCACCTTCTGCACTCGAATCCTGCCCGATCTGCCCTTCCCTGCACAGTTGATCCATCAACACATGAAGCATACGGCCACAGGCCTTGCTGGAAGAAATCTTGCCGAAGGTTCTCGAAGCGCTTCCCAGGTGTTTGTACACCTCGTTGCGCGAGAGCGACAGCGAGGCATGTTCGATAAGCCCGAAAGGGCTGATCTCGATCGACCCTGTGGAGTCCATCAACAACATATCACCCGGAGCCAACTGAATGACCTGGCCATTTTGGGTGATCTGACAATAGCCACTGCGCTGGCTGACCAGGAAACAATGTTGATCGTTATCGTGATCGGCATTGGGCCGGTCGCGGGAGATCAAACCGGCGTTGGTACGCAGATTGGCCAGTGACAGACCGCCCCTGGACTGTTTGGAAACCTCGCCGATGAACAGCGAACGGTTGTAGGCCAGTTCAGTGTCGAAATGGCCACAGGCCGCTCGCAAATCCCGAGTCCAGTTTTCTAATCCATGTTGCGCAGACTGATAGGTGCTCATGGGCATCTCCGCAGTGGCATCTTGTTTTTGTTGGCTAATAGTTAACATGTTATCTATATAGACGCAACAAATCCGTGGTACCGACTACAGAAGCACTTATGGTGCCAACTCCTGAATTCAGAGTCCGTTCAATACCCGCTGAAACCCCACCAGCACATTCAGCAGTTCCTGACGTTGCTCGCCGCTCAGGGCGATGTAACGACGAAAGGCCGGCATTCGGTTGACCACCTCGCTACCGCCCATATGTTCCAGCCGAACCTGCCATTGAGGCCCGTCCAGATCGATTTGCAGGGTTTTGAAATCAAGCACCATCAACGATTGATGCAACGCTTGGTCTTCTTCCAGGCGGGCCTGGAGCCTGGCTGCCAAAGCGGGGTCTCCCGCCCGTTGCCGACACTTCAACCCCGTGCGCCGGATCGACCCGCCATGGTGCAACTCGAAGCGAGCATTGCCCTCCACTGAGGCGGGCACCCTGATCATGAATTGCGTCATCACCAGGTGCATCAGCAATTGCGATTCGGTGCGCTCGACAATGTCGATCTGAAGGTCGGCTTCTTCCAGAATCAGCACGGCCTCGGCCGGGCCTGTCGAGGTAAAACCCTCCCTTGCGAGGTTACGCCGCAGGTACTCCAGCGTGACCCCTGGTCGGTAACCTGTCGGGGCCCGCTGGGCACTGAACATCTCAGACAGTTTTTGCAGCATGGTCGAGATACCCGTTGTGAGGGTTGCCAAGCTCATGGGAAAACTCCTTGGCCAGCACTTCTTCGACCGAAGCTGGCTTGAATGGATTGACTCGCTGCACCACCAAGGTCCAGAACAGGGCGTACGACGCCGTTATCCCGAGCATCACCCCGAACGGCACGTAGATATCCGCCGGGTTCATCCCTGGCGGGGTAATGAACCACATGCCCAGCAAGATGCCGACGCTGGAGAGAATCTGTGGCAACGGGAAGAATGGCGAGCGATAAGCGCGTGGCAGATCCGGACGACGAATCCGCAGGATGACCACGGACAGCGTCACCAACAGGTAGGCAAAACTCCACGCACAGACCGCCGCCAGTACCAGGTGCATGATGTTATCGGTGTTGCCGCCCAACCACAGGGCATACAGGCACGGAATCAGCATCGCCACCAGAATGCACAACAGCGGAGTTTTGAAACGCGGGTGCAAGTACGTGAACATCTTGGGCAACGCACCGTCCACCGCCATGCCGTAGAGAATTCGCGGCACGCCCGCCATCAGCGTGTTGATCGTGGCGGCACCGGCAAACAGAAAGCCGATCCCCAGCCACATCGGGCCGACATGCCCCATGACCTGCTCGGCGAACTTCGGAATGGCCATGGGGGTATCGAGCAGATGCACGCCCGTGGCAGCATCCAGCAACACGTTTTCGACCTGACGCTTCATCGCGGCGCCATAGATGAACATGCAGGCGGCAACACTCAACAGTCCCAGAATCATGGCCTTGGGCATGACCTTGGCCGAGTTGCGCAAGTCCGGCGCCAATGGAGTCACGAACTCGCAACCGACGAACATAAACATGGCCATGCCCACCAGCGACAGAATGGTGATCAAGTCAGTACCCACCAGAGAGACGCCGAACCAGCCATCCAGTTGTACCGCCGGTGCCGCGATCAGCCCCAACACGCCAAACACCATCAACGTGGTCCACATGCCGAAGGTCAGAATGATCTCGGCGCGACCAAAGGCGCTGACGCCGAACGCATTGAGAACCCCGAACACGACGACGAACCCTACCCCGAGCAACCAGGAGCCGCCGGCATTCTCCGCCAGGGTATTGAGGTGCTCGAAGTTCACCAGCGCCATGACCCCGGACAGAATGGTTTCCGCGGTGCCCGCGAACACATGCACGATCAGGTACGCCGACAACGTGCCGGTGATCGCGAAGAAGCGCCCCATCCCGCAATTGATGTAGTCGTAGACCGAACCGGTGGTTGGCAGGATCGACGCCGCTTCGGCAAAGGTCGTCGCCTGGGCGAGCATCATGACTGCCGCAATCAGCATGGCCACCGCGAATGCGCTGCCGCCGATACCAAAGCCCATGGTCGCGGTGAGAATCACCGGGCTGGCCATGATCAGGCCGATGGTGCTGGCCAACGCGGTTGGAAAACCAACGCTGCCCCGTTTCAGATGCTGTGTGAGCCGGTCATTGATCGACATGGTGCGGATCCTCGAAAGCGGATTTCTTGATGGATGTATCGAGCCGTTCAAGGAGCCGGCGATGAAGCCCTCCCCAGCCAGTCCCTGATCGAAACGGCCTCGTGTTCAGGATCACTTTGCGCTCGTCCCGGTCCGTCGTCTTGCCCATGTCTGCCGCCGGTTTTGTTGCTGCCTGCCAAGGAGCACTGCCTGGCTGGCAGAGTCAATTGCGTGGCACGCAGATCAAAGACTTCCCTCGCTCCCAGTCATCCTAATGCGCCCTCGACCAACAATGCTGGGGAACGTAACAATGGAGCAAACGCTGAAAACACGATCGCTTTCCAAGGCCATTGGCCTGGGCGTCGCGCTGTTGACCGCTAACTCGTCCACCTACGCCTACGAGCTTTACGCCGATGAAGACACTAAAGTCACAGGCAACTTCCTGGCTGTCTACGGGATGTTTAACAGCCGGAAAAACTATGACGGCACCACCGGTGGCTCCAGTTGGCGCGAAGGTTTTATCAAATATGGACTCAGTATCGATCAGACACTTGGCAGCGCGGGGAGCGTCTATGGAACAGCCAACCTGGTCAGTTCGGGCACCTGGGGGGACGGTGATGCGGCGGGCATTACGGATGGCACCGAACGCACCACGAAATTCGACGAAGCCTTTGCAGGATGGCGTTCGGGCGAACTCTTTCCAGTCCTGGGCAAGGACGGCGTAGACCTGTCGTTCGGCCGCCAGATCATCACCCTCGGCGACGGTTTCATCATCAACGACGACGGCCTTAATTTTGGCAAGGGACCTGCCGACGGCAAGCTCAATCGAGGAGGCGCCTACTACCTGGCCGCTCGACATGCTTTCGACGAGACTGCTGTCGTTCGCCTGGGGGGCAAAGACGGCGTACACGGCAGCCTGATGTGGATGAAGTCCAACAATCGCTCACAAGCCAACACCGAAATGGCCGCAGGCACACTGGAATACACCGCCGCACCGGGTACCCTGGGCTTGACCTACATCCACGGCATCGACGTTGACGACCGCTATGCCAGCGACTTCCAGAAGCAACGCGAAGGCATGAACATCTATAGCCTTCGCGGCGCGGGCAATGCCGGGATAGAAAACGCCCACTTTGCTTTCGAATATGCCTGGCAGGACAAGGACGCCGGCAACGAAAAAGCCTGGTACACCGAAGCCGGCTACACCTTCGCAGATTTGCCCTGGTCGCCCGACCTGACTTACCGCTACAGCCGCTATTCAAAGAACTGGGATTCGATGTTCAACGGCTTCAACCGCGGCTATGGCACCTGGTTCCAGGGTGAAGTGGCATCCAATTATTCCGGCCCCTTCAATAGCAACACCTCGGTCCAACATGTCGCGTTGAAGGTCAAACCGGTCGACGTGGTGACGGTCGGCGCACTGTTCTTTGACTACAAGACACTGCACAAAAGCGACGCACTGAACCTCGATGGTCGCGAGCTGGATCTGTACGCCGAATGGGCTGTGAGTGAGCACCTGATCGTCACTCCACTGTTGGGCCTGTACAAGCCGAACAAAGACGAAAGCAACGGCGGGAATCAGGTGGGCGGCAATGGCACCAACGTTTACAGCCAACTCACCGTGGCCGTACCGTTCTGATGACCTTCAGGAGCTGCACTGCGCAGCTCCTGAGCCAAACTACTGTTTGTGTTCAAGCAACATGGTCTGAATCCGATGCGTGGCCTGGCGGGTACATTCCGCCAGCTTTCGGACTTCGTCGGCCACCACCGAGAACCCCCGCCCGATCTCTCCTGCCCTTGCCGCCTCGATCGCGGCGTTCAGCGACAGCAGGTTCGTCTGGTCCGCAATGCTTTTAATGACACTCACGACGGTTGCGATTTGCCCGTAGGTCGCCTGATTCTGCTCAAGCATCTGACGGTGGGTTTCCCTGGCCGAACGCTCATCACTGATGTCACGTACTGCGCCGATGACGCGGGTCAAACGCCCCTGCTCGTCACGGGCCGCACGACCACGTTCGCGACACCAGATGTAGTCGCGGGTCCTGTGGCGCATCCGGTACTCAAAGACATACTCGCCACTGCCCTGTGGACTGAGAATCTCACGATCAAAGATCGCCATGATTTTTGGCAGGTCATCTGGATGAGTGATCCCGACTTGTGCATCCCAGCCGTCGGGCAACTCTTGGGGGCCGTAGCCCATGAGAAGGCGGAACTGGCTGGAGAAGCGCATACAGCTGGCAGGGTCCTGGACATCGCCGTTGACCACATTGATGTCCCAGCAACCTTCAGTGAGCGTTGACTGCAACAGGTCCCAGATTTTCGCATCCTGTTCATGTTGGCGGGCATCCAGAACGCGCCGGTTCAACTCGACTTCAAGTGATTGTTCACGAGCGCGCACCTGCTCCAGTTGCTGACAACGCTCGGCAAGCGACTGTTCACTGCGTTCAAGCTGCAGGCTCAGGTCCCGGGTCTGCGACTCGGCGGCCAGCCGTTGATGCGCAACCTCAGCGCTTTGCCTGACTAACTCATCCAGGCACATCTGCAACTGCGGGCAGGCGCCAAGCCCCTTCACCTCAAAAGCCTCGCCGGCCAGCAGGCGCTGCAAAGCCTCAGCGAGTTCAAGCATCTGTTTATGTTTCTTGAAAAACATCAGCCAGTCCTTTGTTCATCGAGTCTAAGGACTGGATCTGACAGGAAGCTGAAGAGAATTGCTTGTACGACGCTGCAGCGCCGTTTGCTCCTGCCTGCCATGAATGCAAACGGCGCCCTTGAGTGCCGCAGAAATGCCTGGAGGATCAACAGCGGCTGACAAGCGTCTTCAATACCGACTTGAAGGTTTCGATCTGTTCGTCGCTGAAATCGGCGAATACCTTGTCCTGCTGCTCCCGTGCGATGGCCCACAAATCGTCTGTCTGCTCGATACCCGCAGCGGTCAACCTGACGCGACTGTCATCATCGTTGACCAGCCCCTTGCGTTTTAGATTGGCTATCGCCTCATCAATTTCCCGGACCGGCATCGCCACCTCGCGCAACAGGTCGCCGGGACTGAGCCTGGCGTCGTTTTCCAATACCATCAACATCCGCGCCTCGCTGGTACGCAGGCCCGTGGACAACTGCCGGGGCTGATAGCTCGACTGGTAAGCCCGCACTGCCTGCGTCATCAGGTAGTACAAGTTGTGGCTAAGGCGTCCCTGGAAATGACTGCTCGGCGGCTGGCTTTCATCGCGTTTGGTCATGCGCGTATGAGGCAAGACCATGGAGTAGGCGCCTTGGTGATACAGCAATGGCGAGCGACCGAAATCGTCGAAGGCCACTACTTTGCCGATCATGATCCAGTGGTCGCCACCGTCCACCTGCTGGTACTTCTCGCAGTGAAAACGCGCCGAGCAATCGGCGAATACCGGAGAGCCACCCTCCCCGGATTCGTACTCGATTTCAGCGAAGCGATCTTCCTTGGGCCGGGTAAAGTTGTTGGAGAGATCGATCTGGTCCGCGGCCAGTACATTGACCGCGAAATGGCTGGCCTGCTCGAACACCTCATGACTGTTGGAGCGTTTATCGATACTCCACAGCACCAGAGGCGGATCGAGGGACACCGAGTTGAAGCTGTTGGCGGTGACCCCGACTTTGCGCCCGGAGGCGGTGGCGGCCGTCACCACGGTCACCCCGGTAGCGAAGTTGCCCAGTGCCCGGCGAAACGCCCGCGGGTCGAAGGTGGTTTCAGTGGCTGCGCGAACGCTGTGATCAGTCATGCAAGACTCCCGGACGGCTTCCATGAGCCGTCCTGATTGTTGTTATGAAGGCGGGTTCAGATCATGCTCGGGTCAGGCTCCAGACCCATCAGTTCGCGACCGAGGATCTGTGCACAGACGTCGTAGTCGGTGTAGGCATGGGCACCCGTCATGTGTGAATCGCGGAACAGACGCTGCATCTCGTTATGTTCGAACCAGGCATTGCCACCGGCCGCCTCGAACAGCCGATCCACGGCCTGGATGCACATTTTGGTGGCGTAGGCCTGATTAGTGCGCCAGAACGCCAGGGTTTCGCGGCTTGGATAGCGTTGCTGTTCACTGTGTTCAGCGTGCTCCTGCCAAGTCTTCTCGAGAAAAGCCCGGGCGGCGGCGACCTGGTGAGTCGACTCGGCCAGACGCATCAACGCTGGGGTCGCGGCACCGACCGCCGCACCGGTGTATGCCCGCACGCGGGTCTTGGTCTTTTCGCGGAACACTTCAAGCATCCGCTCGGCCACACCCAGGCTCACGGTGGAGAACCCGCTGGCGAAATAAGGACGGTACGGCGAGTAGAAGATTTTGCTGTCTGGGTACAAACCGAAGCCCGCGGACTTGCCTTCCATCATGTCCTTGGCTTTCTGGATCCGGTGTTCCGGCACCCGCACATTGTCGATGATCAAAGTCTTGGTGCCGCTGCCTTTCATACCGGCGGCGAACCAGTCGTCACGAATCTGATAATCACTGCGCGGCAGAACCGCGAAGCAGTAATCCTGAGTGCCCTCGGCGTTCTTGCGACGGAAGCCGACAATCGCCCACTCGGCGTGGTCGCTGCCGCTGCTCCAACCCATTTCACCACTGAACAGCACTCCGCCTTCGATTTCCTCGGTGCGACCAAAAGGCGCGATGCTGCTACTCGCGGTGGCATTCGGATCATCGCCCCAGACTTCCTGCTGCAGTTCGGCCGAGAACAGCGCCAATTGATGACTGTGGGTGCAAAGCAGGCTCATGGCCCAGGCGGTACTGGCACAGGCACCCGCGAGCAAGGCAATGCAATCGGCAAACTGGGGCAGTGATAGCTCCAAGCCACCGAAGGCTTTCGGCTGAAAAGCACGGTGCAAACCGATGCTTTTCAGCAGCGCAATATTCTCGTCGGGAACCTTGCGATCCTGCTCCGCCTGGAAGGCGTTTGCAGCGATGGTCGGCAGGATGGACTTCAGGTCTTCTAGGAGCGGGTTTGGCTTTTTCATGGATGGCCCTGCTTATTATTGGATGTCCAGGCGACTCCCGAAATTGCAGAGTGGCGCTGGATGCAGAGCCAGTATGGAGACACCCATCCTGGTAGAAAATGCACCTTCCAGAGCCAAGATTGTACTTTTCAAAGGCGATGAGCCGAAGCTGCCGAACACATCCTTACGGCGCTGGCAGCCACAGACATAGGCTCCGGCAGCCACAGTCAAGCCAGCCTGGAACCCATGGATTAACCTCGCGCTTTTCTTTATTCGCGACCAGGAAAACCCCATGAGCGATATTCCACTGCTGCCCCAAGTTGAAGCCTTCCTCAGTCGAAGCCATGCGCTGTTCATCGACGGTGGCTACGTTCAGGGTCATTCCAGCCAGACGCTGGAGGTGATCAACCCTGCCACTGGCCAGGTCATCACCCGAGTCGCCGACGCAGACCCTGTCGATATCGATGCGGCAGTGGCGTCGGCCAACCGCGGCTTCAAGCATTGGTCCCAGGTGGCACCGGCGACTCGCGCAACCGTGCTGATGAAACTGGCCGACCTGCTGGAGCAAAACCGCGAGGAGCTGGCGCAGATCGAAACCTGCCAATCGGGCAAGATCATCCAGATTTCCCGGGCCTTCGAAGTCGACCAGGCCGCGCATTTTCTGCGTTATTACGCTGGCTGGGCGACCAAGATCAGCGGTCAGACCCTCACCCCGTCACTGCCCTCCTTCGCTGGCGAACGCTATACCGCCTTCACCCTTCGCGAACCCGTCGGGGTGGTCGTCGGCATCGTGCCGTGGAATTTCTCGACCATGATCGCCATCTGGAAACTCGCCTCGGCGCTGGTGACCGGCTGCAGCATCATCATCAAACCCAGCGAATTCACCCCGCTGACCATTCTGCGGATCGCCGAACTGGCCATCGAAGCCGGCCTGCCTGCCGGTGCCCTGAACGTATTGACCGGTGGCGGTCTGGTGGGTAAAGGCCTGATCGAACACCCAGGCACTGACAAGGTTTCGTTCACCGGCTCGGTGCCGACGGGCATTGCCGTCGGCCAGAGCGCCATGGGTGCCGGGCTGACCCGCGCCACACTGGAACTGGGCGGGAAAAACTCCGCGGGTTTCCTGCGCGATGTAGATGTGGACAAGGCGGTCAACGGCATCATCGAAGCCGGCTTCCTGCACTCAGGGCAAATCTGCGCCGCCGCCGAGCGGTTCTTCGTCCATCGCTCACAGATCGATCCGGTCATGGACAAACTGGCCCAACGCCTGGGCGCACTGAACATTGGCTCACCGCTGGATGAGCGCACCGAATTCGGCCCGGTCACCAATCGCCAGCACCAACTTAAACTCGGCGAGTTTTTCGCCAAGGCACGAGCAGAAAACAACACCATCATTCACGGTGGCAATCTTATCGACCGCCCGGGCTGCTACGTCGAACCCACGGTGATCCTCGCTAACACAGTCAACGACACGCTGCTCAACGAAGAAACATTCGGTCCGATTGCGACGTTCTTCCCTTACGACAGCGAAGAAGAGCTACTGGAATTGATGAACAACACACCTTACGGCTTGAGTGCCAGCCTCTGGACCAATGACCTGAGCAAGGCGCTGCGCATGGTACCTGCCATCAACGCCGGAACGGTCTGGGTGAACATGCACACCCTGCTTGATCCGGCAGTTCCCTTTGGTGGCAATAAATCTTCAGGGGTCGGCCGGGAGTTTGGCAGTGCTTTTATTGAGGATTACACCGAACTGAAATCGGTGATGATTCGCTACTGAACCAACCACCAATGGATCCACTGAATCACAATCATCCGATAATCGCCCGATAAATCAACGGTAAAAGATTGACTCTCCATCAAACGGCCCATCTAATGGATCCATTAAATAAAAACAATCCGTTAACTGGAGAGTCGTCATGTTCCCCAAGAACACGTGGTACGTCGCCTGCACCCCCGATGAAATTACGCAAAAACCTCTGGGTCGGCAGATCTGCGGTGAAAAAATGGTGTTTTATCGTGGCCAGCAGGGCGCGGTTGTGGCTGTCGAAGACTTCTGCCCGCATCGCGGCGCACCGCTCTCGCTGGGCTATGTCGACAACGGCAACCTGGTCTGCGGCTACCACGGACTGGTCATGGGGAGTGACGGTAAGACCGTGGCAATGCCCGGGCAGCGGGTGCGGGGGTTTCCGTGCAACAAGACGTTTGCCGCCGTTGAGCGCTATGGCTTCATCTGGGTGTGGCCCGGCGATCAGACCCTGGCCGACCCCGCGCTGATCCATCACCTGGAGTGGGCGGTGAGTGACCAGTGGGCCTATGGCGGCGGCCTGTTTGACATCCAGTGCGATTACCGCCTGATGATCGACAACCTGATGGACCTGACCCACGAAACCTATGTCCACGCCTCCAGCATCGGCCAGAAGGAAATCGACGAAGCACCACCCGTGACCACGGTCGAAGGCGATGAAGTGGTGACCGCCCGACATATGGAAAACATCATGGCCCCGCCGTTCTGGCGCATGGCCCTACGTGGCAATAACCTCGCCGACGACGTACCAGTGGACCGCTGGCAGATCTGCCGCTTCACCCCGCCCAGCCATGTGCTGATCGAAGTAGGCGTGGCCCACGCCGGCAAAGGCGGCTACCACGCCGCACCCGAGCACAAGGCCGCGAGCATCGTGGTGGATTTCATCACCCCGCAAACCGAGACCTCGATCTGGTATTTCTGGGGCATGGCGCGCAACTTCAACCCCCACGACGAAGCACTGACCGCCAGCATTCGCGAAGGCCAGGGCAAGATTTTCAGCGAGGACCTGGAGATGCTCGAGCGCCAGCAACAGAATCTGCTGGCCCACCCGACACGTAACCTGCTCAAGCTGAATATCGATGCCGGCGGCGTACAGTCACGCAAGATTCTGGAGCGACTGATCGCCAAGGAACGCGCCGTCGAACCGCAACTGATCACCACGACCACCGCCTGAACAGCGCGACAACTCTGCGAGGACTTAACATGATCGAAGTGGTGGTGGTTTCCCGTAACAACGAAGCCCGGGACATTTGCAGCTTTGAACTGGCCAGCGTCGATGGCCACCCGCTGCCGGCCTTCAGTGCCGGCGCGCATATCGACGTGCACCTGCCGAACGGGCTGATCCGGCAATACTCCCTGTGCAATCGCCCTGAAGAACGGCATCGCTACCTGATCGGCGTGCTCAAGGATCCGGCCTCGCGAGGAGGTTCGCAAAGCCTGCATGAACAGATTCATGAGGGTGCCCGCCTGCAGATCAGCGAACCGCGCAACCTGTTCCCCCTGGCACACGACGCCCGACGCAGCCTGCTGTTTGCCGGCGGCATCGGCATCACCCCGATCCTGTGCATGGCCGAACGGCTGGCGCATGCCGGTGCCGACTTCCACTTGCATTATTGCGCCCGCGCCGAAGAACGCGCGGCGTTTGTACAGCGCCTCAAGGCGTCGGCATTTGCCGAGCGGGTATTCCTGCATTTCGATGAGCAACCCCACACGGCCTTGAAAGCCGCCCAGGTGCTGGCGGCGCCCGAAGACAACGTGCACCTGTATGTCTGCGGCCCTGGCGGTTTCATGCAACATGTGCTCGATAGCGCCCGAGCCCAGGGCTGGCAGGAGGACTGCCTGCATCGCGAGTACTTCGCGGCGGTGCCGGTGGACAGCAGCCTCGACGGGTTTTTTTCGGTGAAGGTCGCCAGCAGCGGTCAGGTCTTCGACATACCCGCCGACAAGACGGTGGTCCAGGTCCTTGAACGCCACGGTATCGAGATCGCCGTGTCGTGCGAACAAGGGGTATGCGGTACCTGCATGACCCGCGTGCTCGAAGGCATACCGGAACACCGCGACCTGTTCCTCACCGAGCAGGAGCAAGCCCTCAACGACCAGTTCACGCCCTGCTGCTCACGCGCGAAAACCCCGCTGCTGGTGCTCGATATCTGAAATGCCTCACGGCGTGGGCAAAATGACCTTCATTCGCGCGCTGGCGGTGGCTGCGCTAAAGATCTCGGCATAACGCAAGGTCGCGTTGGCGTGCTCGCGCATGATGGCTTCGGCCCGCGCGCCCTGGCGGTTGATCAGGGCATCAAACACCGAGTGATGTTGCATATGGGCATAGTTGAAACGGCGGTATTCGCGAACCATGTCCTCGCGATCCACCGCCAGCGCGGTCACCGACGCGAACGGTAGATGATCATTGCGTGCCAGTGCATCGGCAATCGCCGGGTTGTGGCTACCTTCAACGATGACCTGATGAAAACGCATATTCAGATCGTGATAGACCTCGAGGTCGTCCTCGGTCACATAGCCCTTTTCGAACAGTTGATCGCCTTCAACCAGACAGCGCTCAAGGGCCGCACGCGCTTCATCGGATAAACCGCGCTCGGCGGTTTGACGCGCAGCCAGGCCTTCGAGCACGCCACGCACTTCGACGGCGCCGGCGATGTCGTCTGGGCTGACTGAGCGAACCTGATACCCGCGCCCGCCAAACGGCACAAGCAGTCCTTCCTGTTCGAGGGTACGGAATGCCATGCGCACGGGCATGCGCGACACACCAAACAGCTGCGCCGTGGGGATTTCCATCAGGCGCTCGCCGGCTGCCAGCTCCCCGCTGGCGATCATTTTGCGCAGTGCAACCAGCACCAATTGACCGGGTTTACTCATCCGGGCGGCTTCCAGAAACGTGGGCCGCCATAGTACCGCAAGCGACTGCCCCCGTCAGATGAACGCCAGCGCTGCGCGCGCACCGTCTATCGCGCTCAGGTGCTGAGTCACCCGGGAGGGCAGGTAATCGAAAAAGAACCCGGCGCTTTGCAGCTTGGCGGCACGCAACGGATCGTCTTCGGGCAACGCCCTGGACACCCGCGCGGCACGCGTCCATGCCATGGCCAACAGGGCGACACCACATAACTGGAGAAAGTCCGGTGCAGCCCGATAGGGGTACTCAATGTCCTCCAGCGACCGTTCACGTATGGCCTTGACCACACTGGCCAGCGAGTCGCACAGGCTGCCCAGGGCGCGTGCAAAACCCGCACCCTCGGCGCATTGGCCAGCGTGCTCGGCCTCGGCGCGCAATTCTGCCAGCAGCAGGCCGAAGGCGCGGCCGTCATCCCCCAGCACCTTGCGTAGCAGCAGGTCATTGGCCTGAATCTCGTTGCTGCCCTCATAGATCATCGCGATGCGACTGTCGCGCAGCGTTTGCTCAATGGCGAACTCGGCAACGTAGCCATAACCGCCGAAGACTTGCAACGCATTGCTCGCCTGACGAAAACCCTGGTCGGTGAAAAACGCCTTGATGATTGGCGTCAGCAACTGCGCCAGTTGGCCGGCGCACTCCCGCGCCTGCGGGTCAGGGTCATGCTCGGCCTGGTCCAGCAAATGCGCGGCCCAATAGCCGATGGCTCGCATACCCTCGCTGGTAGTACGCAACTCCAGCAACACGCGGCGCATGGCCGGGTGATAGCGGATGGGGTCAGCCGCTTGGACCGGCACCCCTTGCGGCCTTAACGGCGCACGCATTTGCAAGCGCTCGGCGGCGTACTGCCGGGCGTTCTGCCACGCCGCCTCGACATGCCCCAGGCCTTGCAGGCCGACATGCAGGCGCGCCGAGTTCATCATCACGAACATCGCCGCCAGGCCGCGATGGGCATCTCCGATCAGCCAGCCCTGGGCGCCGTCGAACACCAGGGAGCACGTGGCACTGCCCTTGATGCCCATCTTGTGCTCAATGCCGTCACACCGCACACCATTGGCTTGACCATCGTCCAGTCGCTTGGGTACCAGAAACAGTGAAATGCCGCGACTGCCCGGCGGCGCATCTGGCAGACGCGCCAGCACCAGGTGCAGGATATTGGCCGTGAGGTCGTGCTCACCGCCGGAAATAAACAGTTTGTTGCCATGCAGGCGATAACTGTCGTCGCCTTCGGGGATCGCGCGACAACGCAGCAGCCCGACATCGCTGCCGGCCTGCGGCTCGGTCAGGCACATGGTGGGCAAGACATGACCACTGACGATCTCGGGCAAGTAGCGCGCCTGCAACCAGGGCGCGGCGTGGGTCTTGAGACAGAGATAGGCGCCGTGGGCAATCCCGGTGTACATGGCCCAAGCGTGATTACTGGCGTACAGCATCTCTTGCAGCGCCGCGTCGAGCAGTTGCGGCAAGCCTTGGCCACCCAGCCCTTCGGCGCATGCCAACGCGGGCCAGCCACCGTCTACATAAGCCCGATAGGCCTCGGCAAAACCCTCTGGCGTGCTGACTTGGCCTGCGACCCAGCGGCAACCTTGACGATCACCGCTGCTGTTCAAGGGCGCCAGTACGCCCTGGCTGAACCGACTGGCTTCCGCCAATACCTGAACGGCCAATGACATGTCCAACGCCTCGAACGCTGGACTACGATTCCACGCCCGGGGTGCTTGCAGCCAGTGTTCAAGCACAAATTGCATGTCGCGCAGGGGCGCCTGATAGTTCCACATGGGAAACCTCATCGGATAAGAAGAAGTAATGCCGCTTAAAAGGTCAGGCGCGATACGCCGGGTTCTCGATCAACAACGCCATGCCCTGTCCACCGCCCACACACGCAGCGGCAATCCCGTAGCGCAGGTTGTGCTGACGTAACTGCCGGGCCAGCGTCATGACCAAACGCAGGCCGGTGGCGGCCAGTGGATGCCCCACTGCCAGTGCGCCGCCCTGGACGTTGAGCCGGGCGCTGTCCAGCTCCAGTTCCTGGGCCACCGCCAGTACCTGGGCAGCCTGCGCTTCGTTGATCTCGAAACGGTCGATGTCACCCAGGTTCAACCCGCTGCGCTGCAGCAGTAGACGGATCGCCGGCGCCGGGCCGATCCCCATGAACTCCGGAGCCACCCCGACCACCGCGCTGGCCAGCAGCCGGGCCAACGCCGGACGCGTGCAGGCCGAAGCACGCCCCACCAGCGCTGCCGCCGCACCATCGACCACCGCGCAACTGTTGCCGGCGGTTTGCACTCCATCGGCATGCACGGCACGCAAGCGCGCCAGGGCCGCAAGGTCGGTGGGCCGTGGGTGGCTGTCCTGGGTGACGGCACTGGCCCGACGCGCCAGGCTGATGCCCCTCGGCCGATACCCCTCGAGCTCGAACACCTGGTTATCTACCGCCACGATCTCTTCAACCCAGGCGCCGTCACGCTGCGCCTGCAACGCGCGCTGATGGCTATCGCAGGCGTAACGGTCCACGGCCTCGCGACTCAGGCCATAGCGACGCGCAAGGTTGTCGGCGGTGGCGATCATGTCCAGTCCCGGGGCCGGGTCGTATAGAGCCTCCCAGAGAAAGTCCTTGAATTGCACCTCGCCGCCGAGACGAAACCCATCCCGGTGGGTGTAGGCCGCAATCGGGTTGCGTGACATGGATTCACTGGCCACGCAAAGGGCCAGTTGCACCTCATCGCGCAGCTGTTCAGCGGCCTGGCGCAACAGCTCGAACCCGGTGGCGCAGATGCGCTGCACCCCGAGAGCAGGAACCGATTGCGCCACACCGGCGTACAACCCGATATGCCGAGGCAACAAGTAGGCATCAAAGCTGGCCTGGGCCATGGAGCCGGCCAGTACGCTGTCCACCGCCAGGGGGTCAATCCCAGCCCTGGCCAACACCTCACGGCCAACCTTGATCCCCAGGTCGATGGGCGACACCTGGGACAAGGAGCCGCCAAGATCGACCCAAGGTGTGCGCACCGCCTCGAAAATCGCCGCATCGGCAAACGCCGAATACTGCCCCACACCGATCAAGGCTTGGGCCCGGCACGCAGAATCGTGGCATCTTCACCGCGATACAACGCCTCGACCCTGGCCGCGCGCCATTGCAATACCGCGCGCTGGTTGATCGAACCTTTGTCGGTAATTTCTCCGCGATCGATGGACGCTGGCTCGTCGAGCAAGGCAATCCATTCCAGGCGACTGGCATTGCCGGTTGCCACGCGATTGAGCCGCTGCAACCAGTCGACAAACCACTGGCGCACCGGGGCACTTGCCAGCACTTCGGCGTCGCTGGCGTCAGCGTTCAAGCCCGCCAGCCGGCGGCACTCGTAGAGCCTGGGGAACACCAGGGCTCCCAGGCACTCACGGTCCGGCGCGGTAATCACCAAGTCCTGCACATAGGGAGAGCCTTCGAGCACTGCGCGATTGCGCAGCGGACCGACACTGACAAACACCCCTGAAGACAGCTTGAAATCCTCAGCGATTCGCCCGTCGAACATCAGCCCCAGTTGCGGCTGATGGGGGTCGGCGAGCTTGAGCGCGTCGCCCGAACGATAGAAGCCCTGTTCGTCGAACGCCTCGGCGGTTTGCTCGGGCGCCTGCCAATACCCCGGCATGATGTGCGGCCCGCGAAAGCGCCCTTCTAACTTGCCGTCCACCGGCACCAGGCGCACCTCGCAGCCTGGCGCCGGCAAACCGATATAGCCGGCCATGGACAATGGCCCGGTGGTGAAGGTGCAGGACGGTGCGGCTTCGGTCATGCCCAACCCGGCCATCATGCGAATGCGCTCTGCACAGTGCAGCTCGGCCACACGGTCGAGGCGGTCCCAGACACTTTGCGACAGGCCGGCGGCGGCGAAGAAAAACAATTTCATTCGCGCAAAAAAGCGTTCGCGCAACTCGGCGTCTTGTTCCAGGGCGTTGACCAATTCTTCCCAGCCCTTAGGCACCGTCAAATAGGCCGTGGGCGACACTTCCTTGAGGTTGCGCAGGGTTTCGGCAAACCCCTGGGCCGTGGGTTTGCCATCGTCGAGGTAAAAGGTGCCACCGTTATAGAGCACGATGCCCACGTTATGGCTGCCGCCGAAGGTGTGATTCCACGGCAGCCAGTCCACCAACACCGGGGGCTCTTCACCGAACACCGGAAATGTCTGCAAGAGCATTTGCTGGTTGGCGCAGAGCATGCGTTGGGTGGTGATGACCGCCTTGGGTAATTGGGTCGAGCCCGAGGTGAAAAGAAACTTGGCGATGCTGTCCGGGCCGGTGGCATTGAATGCCTGGTCGGCGGCACTGCCGCCCGGGGTTTGCAGCAGGCTGGCGAAGCTGACCTGGGCGCGCCCGGACACTTGACCGCGCACGGTGATCAGCGGCGTCTCGGCAGGCAATACGGCGTCGATCGCGCGCTGGTAGGCCGCGCCATCGCTGACAAACACCAGCCCCGGTTGCAGCAGGTCGCATACATGCCGCAGCTTGGCGAAATCCAGGGACAACAACGAATACGCCGGCGACACCGGGCAGTAAGGAATACCGGCGTACATGGCACCGAGGGCCACCTGCAAATGCTCGATGTCGTTGCCCGACAGCAGCGCCAGCGGTTTATTCGCCGAGAGCCCATAACTCAGCAGGCTCTGAGCAATCGCCCGCACGCTCTCCAACATTTCCCTATAGGTGACACGGCGCCAATCGCCACCGGCCTGGCGTGCGGCAATAAATGTCTGTTCGGGACGCACCCGGGCCCAATGCACCAGACGATCGAGCAAGCGCGCCGGCAACGCGGCCAGCGGCTCCAGGGAACGCATATGCAGCACGCCCTGCTCTTCAGTAACCTCCACCGGCGCACGGCCGATGGACACCTCGCGGTATCTCGGCGCAGGTTGCTCGGGCTGGGGTTGCGATCTGAATTCGGAACTCACAGGGATGTCCTCCAAAGGGCATGCCTACGGACGCCGCTGGGGCGAATCGTGGATGCCGCGTTGTTATTGTTATGTATGACCTGCACGAAGCGGGCACGCTGGCTCAGATCGGGTAATGCCGTGGTCCGTTCTGCAAGGTCACCCAACGCAATTGGGTGAAATGCTCAATCGAGGCCTTGCCGCCAAAGCTGCCGTAACCACTGGACTTGACCCCGCCAAAGGGCATCTGCGCCTCGTCATGAACGGTCGGGCCATTGATATGGCAAATGCCCGACTCTACCCGCTGCGCCAGGGCCAGCGCACGCCCGGTGTCGCGACTGAAGATCGCCGCCGACAGCCCGAATTCGGAGTCGTTGGCCAGGCGCAGCAGTGCTTCATCACCGTCTCCACGCAGCAAAACCGCCACTGGACCGAAGGACTCTTCTCGGTACAAACGCATGTCTTCGGTGACGCCATCGATGAGGGTCGGCTGCAGGATGCTGCCGTCCAGTTGACCGCCCACCACCCGCCGCGCCCCCTTGGCCAGGGCATCGTCGATCAGGACTTTGATGCGCGTACCGGCACTGGCGTCCACCAGCGATCCCAAGACCGAATCCGGCGCAGCAGGATCGCCCGCGCGCAGGGTCGCGACCTTGGCGGTCAGCTTGGCGATAAACGCATCGGCGACCTTGGTGTCGACGATCAAGCGTTCGGTGGACATGCATATCTGCCCCTGGTTGAAGTAGGCACCAAACGCCGCCGCAGCAACCGCCGCGTCCAGGTCCGCGTCGTCCAGCACCAGCAACGGCGCCTTGCCGCCCAGTTCCAGCAAGGCCGGCTTGAGGTGACGCGCCGAGAGTTCGCCGACAATCCGCCCAACGTGGGTGGAACCGGTGAAGTTGACCCGCCGCACAGCCGGGTTGGCTATCAGCCGTTCGACAATCGCGGCGGCATCCGCCGGGGCATTGCTGATGACGTTGACCACGCCATCGCCCAGACCGGCGTCCTGCAATACCTGGCCAATCAGGCGGTGCACCGCCGGGCTTAATTCCGAGGCTTTGAGTACCACGGTATTGCCGCAGGCCAGAGGCATCGCTATGGCGCGAGTGGCAAGGATGACCGGAGCGTTCCAGGGCGCGATACCCAGCACCACGCCGCAAGGCTGACGCAGGGCCATGGCAAAACTGCCAGGCACATCGGAAGGAATGACTTCACCCGTGATCTGGGTGGTCATCGACGCCGCTTCGCGCAGCATATTGGCCGCCAGGCGAACGTTGAAGCCATACCAGTTGGCCATGGCGCCGGTCTCGCCGGCGGCGGCGATGAATTCGGCGCTGCGCGCCTGCAGTTGCTCGGCAGCGTTGAGCAACCGGGTGCGACGTTCGTTGGGGGCCAGCGTGGCCCAGACGGGGAACGCTGCCTGGGCAGCCGCGACGGCTGCGTCGGCATCTTCCAGGGTCGCGGCGGCAACCCGCGAGACGACCTCGCCGGTCACCGGGTTGCGACGCTCGAAGGTTCGACCGTCGCGGGCGGGGCACGACTGGCCGCCGATCAACAGGGGCACGTCCAGCATGGTGATTCCTCTTTATTGTCTTTATCGGGAATGCATTGAAACGGTGTCACCGTAGCGTCAGGGCGCGGCAGCGAACAGCGAGAAACCCCCGCCGTTCGCTGACAGGCCTCAGCGTTTGTACGACTGCAGGCCGGGCTTGATGCTCTTGTCGTCGAGGAACTGCTTCATGCCCTGCTCACGACCGCCTTCGGTGTCGAGCAAGCGCGACTGATCGAGCTTGGCGTAGAGGTAATCTTCGTTCTGCTCCCAGGTCAGCTCGCGGCAACGTTTGAAGCCGTGCTTGGCGGCGCGCAGCACCACCGGATTTTTCTCCAGCAGGTTACGCGCCAGTTCGATGGTCACTGCACGCAGTTGAGCCAGGGGCACGCTTTCATTGACCAGGCCCATTTCGGCGGCTTTCTGCCCGCCAAAGGTCTTGCCGGTCATGATGTAGTACAGCGATTGGCGATGGCCCACGGTGTCGGCCATGGCCTTGCTCACCAGGTTGCCCGGCGGGATGCCCCAGTTGATTTCCGAGAGGCCAAAGGTGGCTTCATCGGCGCAGATCGCCAGGTCGCACGCCACCAGGGGGCTGAAGCCGCCGCCGAAGCACCAGCCGTTGACCATGGCAATGGTGGGCTTGGCGTACATGCGCAGCAGTTTCCACTGCCATTGCGAAGCTTCGCGGCGGATTTTCTCCTGGAGGATTTCCGGGCCGGCATCCACCTCGCGAAAGTATTCCTTGAGGTCCATGCCGGCGGTCCAGGCTTCGCCGGCACCGGTCAATACCAGCACGCCGGCGGCCGGATCCTGCTCCAGGGTTTCCAGCACGTCGATCATTTCCCGGTTCAGGGTCGGGCTCATGGCGTTGCGTTTTTCCGGGCGATTGAGAATGACCCAGGCGATGCCTTCCTCGATCTCAACCTTGACGGTGGTCCAACGGCCTTCGTAATTGCTCATGGCGGTACGCTCTTGTTCTTGGTGTGAAGATGATTCGAAATTAAACCGCAAATTTAGTTATGTCAATTAACTATTATGCTCGATAACCATTTTTTTCACGTTGTAAGACCTAAGCTTTTCAGGCGCTTTGAAAAGACGGCATAGCCAGATCTCGCCAATCTCGTCAAACTAGATAGCCTTCTTAATTTCCATCTTTGAGGATTGCACTGTTAATGGCCAAGCCTTCCCACATCGCCGACGCCAACCAGGCCCCACCGGACATCACCAAGGAGCGTGTGCCGCTGGATTCGGCTCTGGACGACCTGATCGGTTACGCCATGCGTCGCGCCCAGCTCAAGCTGTTCCAGAACCTGATCGCTCGACTGTCCGATCACGACCTGCGCCCCGCTCAGTTCTCGGCCCTGGCGATCATCGAGCAGAACCCCGGCCTGATGCAGGCGGACCTCGCTCGGGCCCTGGCGATCGAGCCACCCCAGGTGGTGCCCCTGCTAAACAAGCTGGAAAGCCGCGCCCTTGCGGTGCGCGTGCGCTGCAAGCCGGACAAGCGCTCCTACGGAATCTTCCTCAGCAAGACCGGCGAAACCCTGCTCAAAGAGCTCAAAGAGATCGCCGCACAGAGTGACCTTGACGCCACCGCAGCCCTTGACGGTCAGGAACGTGAAGAGCTGCTGCGCTTGCTGAAGAAGGTGTATCAGGACTGACAGGCTTACCAGAGCGCCAGGGTATAGAGCACCAGGAAACGGGTCTGGTTTTCATCGCGAAAAGCCGCGCCGCCCGGGAAGTCGTTGCGGTAGATCGACTTGCGCGCCACCAGCCCGACGTCCTTCAACGGGCCGCTCTGGATCACATAGCCCAGCTCCATCTGGAACTCGCGCTCCTTGCGATCCTCGGCATTGAAAGCCGCCAGCTCGATGTTGTCACCGCGTACATAACGCAGCCGGCTCCTCAGGCCCGGCACACCTGATGCCGCGAAGTCATAGTCGTAGATCGCCTGCCAGGTGTGCTCCTTGGCGTTGAGAAAGTCCGAACTCATGGTCAGTTCGCTCATGCCCATCAGCTCAGTCCCGGAGATGTAAGGCGTGGCCGTTTCCCCACTGGAATGCATATAGCCAAGGCTGAACCGGTGACCGCCCAGGCGGTAGCCAAACAGCGCCGAGAGATTGCGGTTGTCCACGTTCCCCGCTTTGGCACTGCCGTCCTCTCGACTGAAGAAACTGCGCAAGTCGCTGGTGAGGACGCCATCGCCCAAGGGCAAATTGTGCAGCAACGCGAGGGTGTCCTGCTGGTAGAGGTCCGCCACCTCCGAGTGATAGGCGCGTAGGCTGAGGTCTTTATTGACCTGGTAGTCACCGCCGACGTAAGCCAGGTGTGAGGTCGTTGCGGTCGCGTTGAAGCGCCGGTTGGGCGCGGCGATGGTCATGGCCTGGTAGTTGGTGGAGTCACGTTTGTTGATGCGGTCGATGTAGCCGGTATTGAGGGTCAGGCCGTCGATGTCCCTGGAGCTCAAGGTGGTGCCGCGAAAGGTTTGCGGCAACAGACGCGACGGGCTGGCAAAGGCGAACGGCAGGAAGATCGACACGTCACCGGTCTTCACAGTGGTTTGTGCAAACCGCAGCTTGGCGGTTGGCGCCAGGCGCGAATATTCATCGGCGGCACGCTTGTCGCTGGCCGAAACCGGCAACAACTCGGTACCGCTGCGGTCCGGTGAAGAGTCGAGCTTGACCCCCATCAGCCCTCGTACATCCAGGCCAAAACCCACTGGGCCTGGGGTATAGCCCGATTCCAGGTTGAGGATGAATCCCTGGGCCCATTCCCGCGCGGCGGTCTTCGCACCGTCGTCCTTGTAGTCACGGTCCAAGTAGTAATTGCGCAAGGTCAAGGTACCGTGGCTGTCATCGATAAATCCCGCCGCCCACAACGGGGCGGGCAGGACACTCAACATCAGCAACGCGCTGATCAGGTGTGGAGTGCGGTTCGACACACTGGGGGTGGACGCCACTGTAACGGCGGCCTTCAAAGGGAGTTCTGGCATATTCGATGTCCATTTTTTGTTGTTGTTTTTGGGGTGACACACACTCGGCTCTCTCGGCTTCGCGGACAAAGAATGGAAACAGCCGACGGTTCTCGTCAACAGCCAATAGCCGATAATCGAACATTAATATTCATATCTATTTTTCTGTTCCATATTGAAACCTACAATAAACATTTGAATTTATTGTGTTTTTTTGATGTTTTTTTATTTTTCTATACGACATTCATTTTTTAGTTATCTTTGTTATCTTAATTGCCAGCAGCCAATCGCGCTCGCCACCACAACAAAAACAACAATGAGGTTTGCCCATGGACAGTCCATCTCGTCGTTCGACGCTGACTATTGCGTTGTGCTTTATCGTTGCGCTGATCGAGGGGTTCGATCTGCAAGCCGCCGGAACGGCCGCCGCAGGGTTGCGCCAGAGTTTTGCGCTGGACCCGAAGATGCTCGGCTGGGTATTCAGCATCGGAATCATTGGCCTGCTGCCAGGAGCGTTCTTCGGCGGCTGGGTCGCCGACCGAATCGGACGCAAGAAAATCCTGGTGCTCGCCGTGCTGTTGTTCGGGCTGTTTTCCCTCAGCACCGCGTTTGTCGAGACCTACTCAAGCCTTCTGTTGGTGCGTTTTCTGACCGGCCTGGGACTGGGCGCCGCGCTGCCCAACCTGATCGCCCTGTGCGCCGAAGCGGTAAGCGAACGCAACCGAGGCACCGCCATCAGCGTCATGTACTGTGGCGTGCCACTGGGTGGCGCAATGGCGGCGGTGGTGGCGATGTTTTCCAGTGAACACTGGCAGACAACGTTTGTCATCGGCGGCCTGGCGCCCTTGCTGGCCGTGCCGTTAATGATCCTGCTGCTGCCTGAATCCAATGCCTTTCGCCAGCAGCTCGAAAGCCCCCTCAGCGCGCGCTCCTCTACCGGCCAGGCGCTGTTCGGTGAAGGGCGTGCGCGAACTACGCTGGCGTTGTGGCTCAGCTACTTCTTCACCCTGACCGTGATGTACATGCTGCTTAATTGGCTGCCTTCACTGTTGCTGGAACAAGGTTTCAGCAAACCCCAGGCGGGCATCGTGCAGATGCTATTCAACATCGGCGGTGCACTTGGGTCGCTGCTCGGCGGCGTGCTGCTGGACCGTTGCAATGCCCTCAAAGTGGTGTTGTTCGTGTACGCGGGATTGTTAGCGGCGCTGGCTGGGGTCGGGCTGTCGGCGGGCATCGTGCCCATGGCCATCGCGGGTTTCGCCGCCGGATTGTTCGTCATGGCCGCGCAACTGGTGCTCTATGCTTCGGCACCGCCCTCCTATCCAACCGCTGTACGCGCCACCGGTGTCGGTGCGGCCGTGGCCGTCGGTCGACTGGGCTCGGTGGCCGGACCGCTCGCGGCCGGGCAACTTCTCGCGGCAGGCGCGGGCACCACCGGAGTACTGCTGGCGACTTCCCCCGGGGTGGTGATCGCCGCGCTGACCATCATCAGCGTCATGATTCGGACGGCGCCGCCGAGCCCATCCAAGCTTGGCGCTGCCCGACACACCGAAGCCTAGAACAGGCGTAACAGAACCCCTCGGACACCAACACTGCACCTGCTCGATGATCAGCTTGATCAACATGGTGGCCGAGCGCTTGGTCGCGCCTTTATTGAGGATTGCACCGAGCTGAAGCCGGTGATGATTCGCCACTGATCGTGCGAAAAAACCCAGGTCCGCCCGGGGTTCGTGGACCGGGCGGCCTCGGGCTTGCCTTGCGACAACGCTCTAAGGCCAAGATCTCGAGTGCGCTCCATGGCGCCCTGCCCTCAGGCCCAGTCTGCAGGGCTTCAGCGCGAGATGCTCATCTCACTATCCAGGCTGCTCCAGCAACAAACCGATTCAGTGCGCGTCCGAATTCAAGTCGGGACTTAAAACACTGGGTGGTGCTGGACTTGAGTGATTCCTGCAGAAACGAAAAAAGGACCCGAAGGTCCTTTTTTCGATCGCCGCACACTTCAGTTGAAATATGCAGCGCTATGTTTGGAGCGGGAAACGAGACTCGAACTCGCGACCCCGACCTTGGCAAGGTCGTGCTCTACCAACTGAGCTATTCCCGCGTCTTGGTGTGGCGCATTCTATAGAATTCAGAAGCCCCGTCAACCCCTTGATTCAAAAAAGTTTTATTTTTTTTCCACGTCGGTCTTCAGATGCGGCCAGGCAGCCCGCAAGTACTGGACCATGGACCACAATGTCAGACCGGCAGACACCATCAGCAAGGCATACCCCATCAGGACCCAGAAGCTGAAATCCGACGGATTGGCCAGCAGGATCACCAGCGCCAGCATTTGCGCGGCGGTTTTCCATTTGCCCAGGTTGGACACCGCGACGTGCGCGCGGGCACCGAGTTCGGCCATCCACTCCCGCAGGGCAGATACAACGATTTCTCGACCGATGATGACGGCAGCCGGCAACGTGAGCCAGAGGTTGCCGTGTTCCTGCACCAACAGCACCAGGGCAACGGCAACCATCAACTTGTCGGCAACGGGATCGAGAAAAGCACCGAACGGGGTACTTTGCTCAAGACGGCGGGCCAGATACCCGTCCAGCCAGTCCGTGGCAGCGGCAAATGCGAAGACAGAGGCTGACGCCACGTAGCTCCATTGGTAAGGCAGGTAGAACAGTAAAATAAAGATCGGGATGAGCAGGACGCGTAGAACGGTAATCAGATTAGGGATATTCATCGGCACAACTGGCTACGAGGTGAGGTGGCATTCTACTCGCTGTGCAGATTTGCATAAATCAACTCTGCGAGCTTTTTACTGATCCCGGGGGCTTTGGCGATCTCGTCGATGCTGGCACGAGACAGCTCCTGCAATCCACCAAAATGTTTCAACAAATCGCGGCGACGTGTCGGTCCAACGCCGGCAACGCCCTCCAGTGTAGACGTACGTCGGGTTTTGCCACGACGGGCGCGATGCCCGGTAATAGCAAAGCGGTGAGCTTCGTCGCGAATCTGCTGGATCAAATGCAGTGCGGGGGAATCACCGCGCAACGTGAACTCGTGAGCGGCGTCATTGAGGTACAGGGTTTCGAAACCGGCTTTACGCGTTGCCCCCTTGGCCACACCGAGCAGGATCAGATCCGGTACCGCCAGCTCATTCAGCACATCTCGCGCCATGGACAACTGCCCCTTGCCGCCATCCACCAGCAGAATGTCCGGCAGTTTGCCCTCCCCGTCCTTCAGCTTGCTGAAGCGCCGGGTCAGCGCCTGGTGCATCGCCGCGTAGTCATCACCCGCCGTAACGCCTTCGATGTTGTAGCGGCGGTAATCGGACTTGATCGGGCCTTCAGGGCCGAATACCACGCAAGAGGCGACGGTTGCCTCGCCGCTGGAGTGGCTGATGTCATAGCATTCAAGGCGCTGGGGCGGCTCGTCCAGTTTCAGCACCTGCGCCAGGGCTTCAAAGCGCTCGGCAACGTGTTGGCGGTTGGCAAGGCGCGCGCCCAGTGCCTGTTCGGCATTGGTCACAGCCAATTGCTGCCAGCGTGCTCGCGTGCCACGCACCCGGTGGCTGATGGTCAATTCGCGACCACGCAGCTCGTGAATGGCCGCAATAAGTGTCGGAAAGTCGTCATGAACCACGTTGACGATCAACTCGCTCGGCAAGTCGCGCTCAGGATTGCTGATGAAATACTGACCGAGAAACGCCGCCATGACCTCGGAAACGTCCTCTTCGATACCGACCTGCGGAAAGAAGTTCTTGCTTCCCAGTACTCGCCCACCACGAACGCTGATCAAGTGAACGCAGGCACCGCCCGGATTGACGAACGCCGCGATGACATCAACATCGCCCGTCCCGCCTTCCATGCTCTGCTGATCCTGAACCCGACGCAGCAGCGAGATCTGGTCGCGCAACTCCGCGGCGCGCTCGAACTCGAGATTGATCGCCGCCTCTTCCATTGCAGCGGACAACTCGTCGCTCAGTGCATTGCTGCGACCTTCGAGGAACATCACCGAGTGTCGTACGTCTTCGGCGTACACCTCAGGCTCCACCAGACCGACACAAGGCGCCTTGCAGCGCTTGATCTGGTATTGCAGGCAAGGGCGCGTACGGTTCTTGTAGTAGCTGTCTTCACACTGCCGGACGAAAAAGGTCTTTTGCAACAGGCTCAGGCTTTCCCGAATCGCGCCGGCACTGGGGTACGGACCAAAATATTTGCCCTTGGCCTTTTTCGCGCCGCGATGGATGCTCAAGCGCGGAAACTGGCCGTCTGAAAGGAAAACGTAGGGGTAGGATTTGTCGTCACGCAGCAGGATGTTGTAGGGCGGACGCCATTCCTTGATCAGCGTCTGCTCAAGCAACAGGGCTTCGGTTTCGTTGGCCGTAATGGTCGTTTCGACTTGAGCGATTCGCGCCACCAACGCAGCGGTCTTGGGCGCCAGGCCGCTTTTTCTGAAGTAGCTCGACAGGCGATTCTTGAGGTTCTTGGCCTTGCCGACGTAGAGCAGGCGCGCATCGCTGTCGAACATGCGATACACACCGGGACGCCCGCTGACGGTCGACAGAAAGGCGCCTGGATCAAAATTATCAGTCATTTCAGAGGCTGGCATCGACCATGCCGTGACGAACCGCCAATAGCGTCAACTCGACATCACTGCTGATCGAAAGCTTTTCGAAAATGCGGTAACGGTACGTGTTCACGGTCTTCGGCGACAGGCACAACTTGTCGGAGATGATTTGGACTTTCTGGCAGCCGACGATCATTAGCGCGATCTGTATCTCCCGCTCCGACAAGGCATCGAATGGAGAATCGTTGGTCGGCTGGAAGGATTTGATCGCCAATTGCTGGGCAATCTGAGGACTGATATAGCGCTGCCCGGCGAACACCAGGCGGATGGCCTGGACCATTTCCGGCAGCCCGGCGCCCTTGGTCAGGTACCCGGCAGCACCGGCCTGCAACAGCCGTGTAGGGAACGGATCGTCCTCACACACGGTCACGGCTACGACTTTGATGTCCGGATGACTGCGCAATAATTTGCGCGTGGCTTCAAGGCCACCGATACCGGGCATTTTGACATCCATCAATACCACATCAGGTTTCAGCTCACGCGCCTTGAGCAGGGATTCCTCACCCGATTCAGCCTGGCCAACCACTTGCAGGCCATCGATGTCAGCCAGCATTCGAGTAATGCCTGTACGAACGAGATCATGGTCATCGACTACTAGAACCCTAATCAAGCAGACACCTCGCGATATGGTCTTATTGGGTTGCCGACACCTTAGCAAAAAGCAACTGGCAGACCTAGCGGCAAGCGCCATATAAAAAGTTTCAATACATCTTGAAAGGCTTGTGGCAAGCGTGTTTCAGCGATGCTAACCCTCGACATCGCGCTGCATTCTCAGGAAACACTCGTCCGCGCCCACCAACTGTAGGCCCTTTCTTTCATACAAGGCTCGCGCCGGATTATTTTCAAACACGGTCAAACGCAATGCCGGGCGTCGTTCCTGGCGAACCATGGCAAATACCTGATCGATCACCCAGGAACCGGCCCCCTGCCCTCGGCATGCTTCGACGATGTGCAGTTCGCGGATGTAAAGCGCCCGGGGATCCCGACTCAGACTGACATACCCCACTCGACTGTCATCACGCATGATGATCCGGTTTTCACGCCCCATCCAGGCGGCGTCGAACGCCTCGTCCAGCCATAACAGGTCGTATCGAATGTAATAGCGCAGCATGTTCCTGCGAGTCAGTTCGCGCGAGAAATCGAGATCACCCTCCGTCGCCGCGCACCATTCGAAGCCCATCAAACCTCCCTGACCGGTACGATTTGTCCGTTCCATCCGTCAGTATCGCGTCGAGCAACGACCATCAAGTCACCGGCACCCGGTGCAGCTGCAATCAAGGCGCCGCCCGCCGACCAAATTGCGCTGCGCCCCGCCGACTCCCAACCTCCCGTGGCGCCTCCATGGTTCGCCATCAGCACGACCATCGAATGGGTTTGCGCATAACCTTTCAACAACGCCGTATCCGGGCCAAAGCCCTTTTCGGTGATCAACACTCCGGCCGCGTACACGTCAGCCCCTTGCTGCGCAGCCGCAGCGGCATGGGAGGCATGGGTAAAGTCTGCACACACCGCCAGGGCGACAGTATCGGCACCGACAAGCAGCGTCTTGCCGCCATATCCGGGTGCAAATGCGACCTCCTCTCCCGGGTGCAAATGCTGTTTGCTATAGACCCCGAGTGAGCCGTCGGCGCCCAGCACAAGCGCTCCGATCAATACGGGAGCAGCGTCCGACAGACGGATCGGCATCCCGACCACCGTCGTCACCCCGACTTCCTGCGCAAAATCACGCAGCGGTTGCAGCACGGCAGCCTCCGGCGCGAGCGCCAACTGTGCTGCGAGTCCGCGCTCGTAACCGGTCAACGACAACTCAGGGAACACCAGCAATTGCACGCCATGCTCGGCTGCTATCTGTATGAAGCGTTGATGCCGGGCGATATTGCCGGCAAGGTCGCCGGCAATGGAAGACGATTGGGCGGCGGCGATGATCAGAGGCGGCATGTTCCGTCCTTGTGACTTGATGTATTCGGAAACGCAGAGTGTGTCACAACCTCCAAGGCGCTCAACTGATTGAGAATGCCCTGAATCATCGATAGCAATTTCTGATTGAATCCTTGTACCTGGCTCTAGTAAGCTCGGACCATCCATCGGAGATACACCATGATCAACGCCCTCTCACCGCTTCGTACCGCCAGCGCCCCGCGCTCGGTTGCGGCTGCCCGGGTGAACGACATTTGTGCTCCGGTCAGCTTTTATTTTGGGTATTGGTTTAGCCACTGGCGCGCCTGATACCCACCCGGCGCCCACTTTAGACGGGTCGCCACCAGAGAATTCTCAACCCCCGGTCGGCCTCCCGACCGGGGGTTTTGTTTTTTCAGCACCTGACATTTTCTGCAACACACCAGACATCTTGAGGATCAACACAATGAACTACGCCACTTATTACCGTTACGACAGTTTTACCGCCTGGCGATTTACCACCCTCCGCTCGGGACAGCCTGCCGCCTCCGATCGGTCACCCACAGGTGGCAAGCACACACACGTAGCCAATCCGGCCAATTGTCGAACACCCCAGTAGGGCCGAGTGCGCGGGAACGAACCCGCCACCTGCCCAGGAAGCCTGAACATGAACTCGTCCGTCTCTGCTCTGCCACTGTCCACCCTCAGTCCTGCCAACGAAGCGCTGACCCTGCGTCTGCCAAGCTCGTTGCAACTCAAACAGCAATTGCCACTGACCAACGCCCTGAGCCAGCAAGTCGCTGCTCATCGCCAGGCGGTTCGGGCGATCCTCAACGGTGAAGACTCCCGTCTGCTGGTCATCGTCGGCCCCTGCTCGATCCACGATCCTAAGTCCGCGCTCGAATACGCCGGCAACCTGGCCCAACTCGCCGCCGAAGTCAGCGACGAAATGCTCTTGGTCATGCGCGCCTACGTCGAAAAACCTCGCACCACCGTCGGCTGGAAAGGCCTGGCCTATGATCCGCACCTGGACGGCAGCGACGACATGGCAGGCGGCCTGACCCTGTCCCGTGAACTGATGCGTGAAATGCTCCTCATGGGGTTGCCGGTTGCCACCGAGTTGCTGCAACCCATGGCCGCCGGTTACTTCGACGACCTGCTGAGTTGGGTGGCCATCGGCGCCCGGACCACCGAATCGCAGATCCATCGCGAAATGGCCAGCGGCCTGGGCATGCCGGTCGGTTTCAAGAACGGCACCGACGGCGGGGTCGGGGTCGCCAGTGACGCCATGCGCTCGGCCGCGCATCCGCACCGTCATTTCGGCGTCGATAGCCAGGGGCATCCGGCGATCATCCAGACCCCGGGTAACGCGGACACTCACCTGGTGTTGCGCGGCGGTCATGGCGGGCCGAACTACGACCGGGCCAGCGTCGCCAAAGTGCACGGCGATTTGACCAGACTGAAGATCCCGGCACGGATCATGGTCGACTGCAGCCACGCCAACAGCGGCAAAGATCCGCTGCGCCAACCGGCGGTGTTCAACGATGTGCTCGAACAGCGCCTGCAAGGCGATCGCTCGCTGATCGGCATGATGATCGAAAGTCACTTGTTCGAAGGCTGCCAGCCGCTGAGCCCGACGCTGAAATACGGCGTGTCGATCACCGACGGCTGCCTGGGCTGGGCCGGCACGCAAGCGTTGCTGCGTCAGGCCGCAGAGCGTCTGCGCGTACAACGCAGCATTCCACAACCGGTATGACCCCGACTCACCGACCCGTCTTCATCCGGAGACTGGTCGGCGGTTGGAACCCTTCAGATTTCGCGGAAAAATGGCCTACACGAAGTAGGCCATTTGTTGATTTACACTCAGCACACGCTAAAAGGCTGTCCGGACAGTCCGATCGAGACTTCATTCACATCCGAGTTCTCTCACTGTTTCTAGTCCGTTTTATCGGGATACAGCGGCTTTTTCATACATCGCGCGGCCGTCGGAGTGCTTTAGAGTGAGGCACGACACACCTCCCTGAACGGCTGAAAGGTATGAACATGCAACGGAATGCAAACACTCAATATCCAATCCTGCTGGTCCACGGGCTTTTCGGTTTTGACCGGATCGGCACCTTCGAGCTCTTCCACGACATCAAACAGGCGCTGCGCAGTGCGGGTGCCAGGGTGTTCGTGCCACACCTGTCGGCGACCCACAGCAACGAAACCCGGGGCGAGCAGCTACTGGCTCAGATCGAACGGGTTCTGGAAGGGACCGGCGCGAATAAAGTCAACCTGATCGGTCATAGCCAGGGTGCACTCGCCGCCCGGTATGCGGGAGCGGTTGCTCCACAGTGCGTGGCCTCAGTGACGTCTGTCAGCGGGCCGAACCATGGCTCGGAACTGGCTGACTTCCTGCGCAAGGCGCTGACGCCCGGAGGTCTGCCGGAACACGTGGCGGAAACGGTGGCGACCCTGTTCGCAGACTTCCTCTCGTTACTCAGCGGTCATCGTCATCTGCCACAAAATGCCATCGCCGCGCTGAACGCCCTGAGCACCGAGGGCGTTAGCCTCTTCAACGACAAGTACCCTCAAGGGCTACCGGAAACCTGGGGTGGCAAAGGGCGGGAACTGGTCAACGGCGTTCGTTATTACTCCTGGAGCGGCATCCTGCAGGCCAGCATTCTGGACGAAGGGCTGGAGGCACTGGATCCGCTGCATGGCTTTTTGCGTGCATTTTCCCAATATTTCACCACTGAAGCGCAGCAGAACGATGGCATGGTCGGTCGATACAGTTCCCATCTGGGCACCGTCATCCGGTCCGACTATGCACTCGATCATCTCGGCACACTCCAGGCGCCAGCCGTTCAATTTGCCAAAAAAGTCGACCCGATCGACCTGTATGTGCGGCATGCCGAACGCCTGAAGAAAGCCGGTCTTTGATAAGACTCTCACTGTTCAGGCCATATGGAACGGAACTTTGAGGAGAAATAGCCCACCGAATCCGGTAGGCTCAGCACTTTGCCGAATATTGAAAGGAGTATTTCCCATGGCTAAAGCCACTGCCCGCCACATCCTTGTTGCCAGCGAAGCCAAGTGCAACGAACTCAAGGCCCAGATCGAGGCTGGCGCAGATTTCGCCGAAATCGCCAAAGCCAACTCCACCTGCCCTTCCAGCCGCCAGGGCGGTGACCTGGGTTCGTTCGGTCCGGGCCAGATGGTCAAGGAATTCGACACCGTAGTGTTCAGCGCACCGATCAACGTGGTGCAAGGTCCGGTCAAGACCCAGTTCGGTTACCACCTGCTGGAAGTGACCAGCCGTCAGGACTGATCGACGCCTGTGTTTTGCGCGCAACGGCCCGCCTTTTGGTGGGCCGTTGCGTTTCAGATACGCAATAGGCTGGCGAGGGACGCGCCGCTAGCGTACAAATTGTCGTTAACGACCACCCGGCTCTAAGGCTGACAATGCGACTGGCTTTCCCGACTTTATTATTCACTGCCGTGGCCCTGCTGTTAGGTGCCGCCGGTGTGAATGCCGCACCACAACACGCGTTGACCGTCTATGGCGAACCGGCCAAATACCCTGCCGGTTTCAGCCATTTCGCCTACACCAACCCGCAAGCCCCCAAAGGCGGCACCATGCGCCGTTCGGCGATCGAAATCGGGCACTTCGATCATGTATTGCCGTATATCGACAAAGGCATTGGCGTCTCGCAGATTGACGGCCTGATCTACTCGCCGCTGGCCCAGCGCTCGCTGGATGAGCCCTATACCGTGTACGGCCTGGTGGCGCGGCAGATGGAACGCTCCGATGACGGCCTGTCACTGCGCTTCTACCTGAACCCCAAGGCGCGTTTCGCCGACGGCAAGCCGATCACCGCCGAAGACGTGCGCTACACCTTCGATCTATTGATGACCCAGGGCAGTCTGCGCTATCGCACTCAATTCGCTGACGTCAAAGGCGTCGAAGTCGAGGCGCCATTGACCATTCGCTTCGACTTCAAGACCAACGAAAACCGCACCCTGCCGCTGGACATCGCGACGCTGCCGGTGTTTCCCGAACACTGGTGGAAGACCCGCGACTTCGCAGGTGGCGGCGGTTACGAGCCCCCACTGGGCAGCGGGCCCTACAAGGTCAGCAAGGTCGATTCCGGGCGCAGCATCACCTTCGAGCGCAATCCCGACTGGTGGGGCAAGGACCTGCCGGTCAGCCGCGGCCTATACAACTTCGATCATTTCAGCATCGAGTACTTCGGCGATACCGACGTGGCACGCCAGGTGCTGCGCGGGGGTGCCTATGATTACAACCGCGAGTTTTCCGCCACCGGTTACTCCATCGGTTATGAAAGCCCGGCCCTGAGCGACGGTCGACTGCAAAAAGCGCATCTGGCGACCGAAGCGCCGCAACCGAGCCAGGGTTTTGTGTTCAACCTGCAAAAGCCCATGTTCCAGGATCGCCGGGTACGTCAGGCGCTGGCCATGCTCTGGGATTTCGAATGGAGCAACCGGCAGATGATGCGCAACATGTACATCCGCCAGCAAAGTTTCTTTTCCAACACCGACCTCGCTGCCCGGCAACTGCCGGATGCCGGCGAGCGAGCGATTCTTGAACCGCTTCGCGGGCAGATTCCCGACGAAGTATTCACCACTGTGTTCGAAGCCCCCAAAACCGATGGCAGTGGCGTGATCCGCGACAAGCAGTTGCAGGCCCTGGACCTGTTGGAACAGGCCGGCTGGAAACCGGATGGCGATCAGTTGGTCAACGCCGACGGAGATCCGCTGAGCTTCACTTTCCTGGTCAGCCAGAACGGCCTGGACCGATTGCTGCTGCCCTACAAGCGCACCCTGAAACAGATCGGCATCGACATGAACATCCGCCGCATCGATTCCTCGCAGTACGTCAATCGTCTGATGAGCCGCGACTACGACATGATCGTCACCGGCTACCCGGTCACCACGTCTCCGGGGGGCGAACTGCTCAACTATTTCGGTTCGGAGGCGGCCACTGACCCAGGCTCCAACAATTACATGGTCCTGAAGAATCCAGCCGTCGATACCCTGATCAAGGGACTGGTGCGCGCCAACACCCAGGCCGACATGTTGCGCTACGCCCATGCCCTGGACCGGGTGTTGCAGTGGAACTACTACTGGATTCCCAACTACTACCCGCCGGGCACCTCCACCGTGTGGTGGAATCGCTTCGGCATGCCCGATGTGCAAGCGAGCAATGACGAAGCCATCGAAAGCTGGTGGGAAATGAGCACCACGCCCTTGACCAACCAGGAAATGACCGCCGAGCGCATCCGCCGTGGCAGACCCGGAGGACCGCACTGATGTGGACTTACATTCTGCGGCGCCTGCTGCTGATCATTCCGACGCTGGTGATCATCCTCCTCGTCAACTTCGTGATCGTCCAAGCCGCACCGGGCGGGCCGGTGGAACAGGCCATCGCCCACTTGCAAGGCATCGGCGGGGTGAGTGTCGGCGGTGGCGCCAGCGAAGCCGTGAGCGGCAGCTCCCGGGCCAGCCGCGGCCTCGACCCGCAACTGATCAAGGACATCGAAAAACAATACGGGTTCGACAAGCCGGCCCACGAACGCCTTTGGCTGATGCTCACCAGCTACGCGCGCCTGGACTTCGGCAAGAGTTTCTTCCGTGGCGCCACCGTCACCGACCTGATCCTGGAAAAAATGCCAGTGACCATTTCCCTCGGGCTCTGGGCGACGCTGATCACTTATCTGGTGTCGATCCCGCTGGGCATCCGCAAGGCCGTGCACCACGGCAGCCATTTCGATATCTGGAGCAGCACCGCGATCATCATCGGCTATGCGATGCCGGCGTTCCTGTTCGCGATGTTCCTGATCGTGGTGTTCGCCGGGGGTACGTCGCTGAACTGGTTCCCGGTGCGCGGGCTGGTCTCGGACAACTTCGAGTCACTGTCGACCCTGGGCAAGGTCGTCGACTACTTCTGGCACCTCGTGCTGCCGGTGACGGCGCTGGTGATTGGCGGGTTCGCGACCTTGACGATCCTGACGAAGAACTCGTTCCTCAATGAAATCACCCGCCAGTACGTGGTCACCGCCCGCGCCAAGGGCTTGAGCGAACGCCGCGTGCTGTATGGCCACGTGTTCAGCAATGCAATGCTGCTGGTGGTGTCGGGGATTCCCCAGGCATTTATCAGCGTGTTTTTTGCCGGTTCGCTGTTGATCGAGGTGATTTTCTCCCTCGACGGCCTGGGCCGCATGAGTTACGAAGCGGCGGTGTCGCGGGACTATCCGGTGGTGTTCGGATCGCTGTTCATCTTCACCTTGTTCGGACTGCTGATAAAACTGGTGGGTGACCTGTGCTACACACTGGTCGACCCGCGTATCGACTTCGCCGCGAGGAACGCCTGATGTTCAAGCTTTCGCCGTTGGGCCGTCGCCGCTTCGAACGCTTCAAGAAAAACCGCCGTGGCTGGTGGTCGCTGTGGCTGTTTGTCGGTCTGTTCATGCTGACCCTAGGCGGCGAACTGATCGCCAATGACAAGCCACTGATCGTCAGCTACCAGGGCTCGTTGTATTTCCCTGCCCTCAAGCGCTACACCGAGCAGGCGTTCGGCGGGCAACTGCCGTTCCAGGCCGACTACCGCAGCGACTACGTACAAAACCTGATCAAGAAGGACGGTGGCTGGCTGCTGTTCCCGCCCATTCCGTTCAGTGACGACACGCCGAACTATGACCTGAACAAACCGTCCCCGAGCCCGCCTTCTAGCGTGAACTGGCTGGGCACCGACGACCAGGCGCGGGACGTGTTGGCAAGGGTGATTTTCGGCGCACGGGTGTCGATTCTGTTTGCCTTGATGCTGACCTTCGTCAGCGCGCTGATCGGCATCGCTGCCGGCGCCCTGCAAGGCTATTACGGCGGCTGGGTCGACCTCATCGGTCAGCGGCTGCTGGAGGTCTGGTCCGGGCTGCCGGTGCTGTACCTGCTGATCATTCTGTCGGGTTTCGTCGAACCGAATTTCTGGTGGCTGCTGGGGATCATGGCGCTGTTTTCCTGGCTGGCCCTGGTGGATGTGGTGCGCGCCGAGTTCCTGCGCGGACGCAACCTTGAATACGTCAAGGCTGCCCGGGCGTTGGGGCTGAGCGATCGCAAGGTGATCGTGCGGCATATCCTGCCCAACGCCATGAACGCAACGTTGAGCTACCTGCCGTTCATTCTGACCGGGGCCATTTCCACCCTTACCGCGCTGGACTTCCTCGGGTTCGGCATGCCCGCCGGCAGCGCATCCCTGGGCGAGCTGATCGCTCAGGGCAAACAGAACCTGCAAGCGCCCTGGCTGGGGCTGACGGCGTTTTTCACCCTGGCGCTGATTCTTTCGTTACTGGTGTTCATTGGCGAAGCGTTGCGCGACGCCTTCGATCCCCGATCCTGATGCGGATATTGATATGACTAACCTGATCGAAATCCGTGACCTCAGCGTGGCCTTCAGTGGCGAGACCGTGGTGCGCAATCTGTGCCTGGACATCCGCCCCGGCGAATGCCTGGCACTGGTGGGCGAGTCCGGCTCTGGCAAATCGGTGACCGCCCACTCGATCCTGCAACTGCTGCCCGACGTCGGCACCGAAAGCCATGGCAGCATTCGCTATCGCGGCCGCGAACTGCTCGGCGCTCCGTCCAGCGTATTGCGCGAACTGCGCGGCAACCGGATCGCGATGATTTTCCAGGAGCCGATGACCTCGCTCAATCCGCTGCACAGCATCGAAAAGCAGATCGGCGAGACCTTGCTGGTGCACAAGGGCCTGGCGGGCAAGGTGGCGCAAGCGCGGATTCTGGAGTTGCTGCATCTGGTCGGCATCCAGAAACCCAAGGAGCGGCTCAAGGCTTATCCCCATCAACTGTCCGGCGGCCAGCGCCAGCGGGTGATGATCGCCATGGCCCTGGCCTGCGAACCGGAATTGCTGATTGCCGACGAACCCACCACGGCCCTGGATGTGACCGTGCAGCGCAAGATCCTGCTGCTGCTCAAATCCCTGCAACAACGCCTGGGCATGTCGTTGCTGCTGATCAGTCACGACCTCAACCTGGTGCGCAGCATCGCCCAGCGGGTGTGCGTGATGAAGGCCGGCGAAATCGTCGAGCAGGCGCCCTGCGAAACGCTGTTCACCGAACCGAAGCACCCTTACAGCTGCGTCCTGCTCAATGCCGAACCCGAAGGCGAAGCCCTGCCCCGGGACGAACGGGAGAAAGTCCTGGAGGTGGAGGATCTGCGGGTGCAGTTTGCCGTCGGTGGCGGCCTGTTTCAGCGCAAGACTTACCTGAAGGCCGTGGATGGCATCAGCCTGAATGTGCAGCGGGGCAAGACCCTGGGCATCGTTGGCGAATCCGGCTCCGGCAAGTCCACCCTCGGCCAGGCCATCCTGCGCCTGCTTGATTCCGAGGGCAGTATTCGCTTCCAGGGCCACGCGTTGAATGGCCTGACGCAGAAACAGCTACGGCCGTGGCGCAAAAAAATGCAGGTGGTGTTCCAGGACCCCTTCGGCAGTCTCAGCCCACGAATGTCCGTGGCACAGATCATCAGTGAAGGCCTGGAAGTCCATAGCCAGTTGAGCCCCGACGAGTGCGACGCCGAAGTGATACGGGCACTGCAAGAAGTCGGCCTCGACCCGCAGAGCCGCCACCGCTATCCCCATGAGTTTTCCGGAGGCCAACGCCAACGCATTGCCATCGCCCGGGCGTTGGTGCTGAAACCGGCGTTGATCCTGCTCGACGAACCGACCTCGGCCCTTGACCGCACCGTGCAAAAGCAAGTGGTCGCCCTGCTGCGCCAGCTTCAGGAAAAACATGGCCTGACTTATCTGTTCATCAGCCATGACCTGGCCGTGGTCCGCGCCCTGGCGCACGACATGATCGTGGTCAAGGACGGCAAGGTGGTCGAGAGCGGCGCCAGCCACGACGTCTTCGATTCGCCGCAGCACCCGTACACCAAGGAGCTGTTGGCCGCGGCGCATCCGGGGGCGTCATAATCCGGCGCATGCCGCTGAACCGCGTCACGGCCATCGCGAGCAGGCTCGCTCCCACAGGAGAATGCATTTCAATGTGGGAGCGGGCTTGCCCGCGATAGGGCCGGCACAGGCAACACTTAATCAGGATCAACCCTCATGAACACCACCGAAAGCCTCAAGGACTACCAGCGCGTACGCCTGCTGGCAATCCGCTCATTGTTCGAGATCATCGAGCAGTCGAGCGAGGGCACGGTGATTGTCGACCGCGACGCCAATATCGTGTGGATGAACGAGCGCTACGCCAAGCGTTTCGGCCTGCAATCGGCGCAAAGCGCGATCGGCAAGGCCTGCGAAAGCGTGATCCCCGGCAGCCTGTTGCGCGAAGTGGTGCGCACCGGGCGCCCGATTTTGCTCGACATGCAGGACACCCCCAAGGAACCGCTGGTGGTCATGCGCCTGCCGATTCATGACGATGCCGGCGAAGTGATCGGCGCCATTGGCTTTGCCCTGTTCGACGAATTGCGCAGCCTGTCGCCGATGCTCAAACGCTACATGAGCATGCAGGAAGAATTGGCATCGACCCGCTCGCTGTTGCGGGCGCGGCAGACCAAATACAACTTCGCCCATTTCATCGGCACCAGCGCCGCCAGCCTGGAAGTCAAACGCCGCGCCCGCCGCAGCGCCAGTACCGATTCGCCAGTGTTGCTGCTGGGTGAAACCGGCACCGGCAAGGAACTGCTGGCCCAGGCGATCCACAATGCTTCGCCGCGCGCGCTCAAGGCGTTTGTCAGCGTCAACAGTGCAGCGATCCCCGAATCGCTGCTGGAAGCCGAATTCTTCGGCACCGCACCCGGCGCCTTTACCGGTGCCGACCGCAAGGCCCGCGCCGGCAAATTGCAGATCGCCCAGGGCGGGACACTGTTTCTCGACGAGATCGGTGACATGCCCCTGCCGCTGCAAAGCAAATTGCTGCGGGTGTTGCAGGAAAAGGAATTCGAACCGGTGGGTTCCAACGACGTGATCCAGAGCGATGTGCGGGTGATCGCCGCGACTTCAACTGATCTGGAGGCCGCGATCAAACGCGGCGAATTTCGCGCCGACTTGTACTACCGCCTCAACGTCCTGCCCATTCAGGTTCCGCCACTGCGCGACCGCCTCGACGACCTGCCCGCCCTCAGCGAAGCGATCCTTGAAGAGCTGCGCAGCCAGCACGAACTCAACGGCGAGGCACTGGCGCTGCTGGGGCAGCATGCCTGGCCGGGGAATATTCGCGAACTGCGCAACGTGCTGGAACGGGCGGCGTTGCTCAGTGATGACCTGCGGCTCACGGTGGCGGATATCCGCGCAGCCATCGGGACCTTTACGCCAGTGGAGCGCATGGCACCGCTGCCCGTCGAACCGCTGGAGCACGAGACCTTCAGTGCTGCCCGGGCACGCTTTGATCGGCAATTGATTGAAACCACCCTGGCGCAATGCGGGGGCAAGGTGGTTGAAGCGGCGGCGCGGCTGGGGCTGGGTCGGTCGACGCTGTACAAGAAGATGCTGGCGTTGGGAATTGCAGAGTCTCCATAAAGAGACATTGATCTCCATTGATAGACAGACCATCGCGAGCAAGCTCGCTCCCACAGGTTTATTGGATTGATTGCAAAAAAAACAATCAACTGTAGGAGCGAGCCTGCTCGCGATGAGGCCGGCCCAGCAACCAAAAGTCTCAATATAGAGACAAAAGCCTAGGCCCACCCCAAGAAAATATAAATATTCCCTTATATTTCAGGCACTTAACCATCTGGCACACAATTCGCTATAGCGCTCTCCTACAAAAGATCCACCCTACAAAAATAACAACCCAGGAGACACACCATGAGTGTGATCATTGCCTTGGCAGCCCTCGCGCTGTTGATGCTGGCTGCTTACCGTGGCTACAGCGTTATCCTTTTTGCCCCGATCGCCGCCCTCGGCGCCGTTCTGCTCACCGATCCCTCTGCTGTTGCGCCTGCTTTCACCGGCGTGTTCATGGAGAAAATGGTCGGCTTCATCAAACTGTATTTCCCGGTGTTCCTGCTTGGAGCAGTGTTCGGCAAGCTGATCGAGTTGTCGGGTTTCTCGCGCTCGATCGTCGCCGCCGCCATTCGTTTACTGGGCACCCGCCAGGCGATGCTGGTGATCGTGCTGGTTTGCGCCTTGCTCACTTACGGCGGCGTCTCGCTGTTTGTGGTGGTGTTTGCGGTATATCCGTTTGCCGCTGAAATGTTTCGCCAGAGCAACATTCCCAAGCGCCTGATTCCGGCGACGATTGCCCTCGGCGCGTTCTCCTTCACGATGGACGCCTTGCCCGGCACCCCGCAGATCCAAAACATCATTCCCAGTACCTTTTTCAACACCACCGCCTGGGCCGCGCCATGGCTGGGCGTGATCGGCACGATCTTCGTGTTCTGCGCCGGCATGCTGTTCCTGCAGCGCCAGCGCAACAAGGCCCAACGCGCGGGTGAAGGTTATGGCACCGAACTGCGCAACGAGCCGGAAACCGCCGCCGACATCAAGCTGCCCAACCCGTGGATCGCCCTGTCGCCGCTGCTGGCCGTGGGCATCATGAACCTGCTGTTCACCCAGTGGATTCCACAGTGGTACGGCAAGACCCACAGCCTCGCGCTGCCGGGCATGGCCGCGCCTGTGACCACCGACATCGCCAAACTCACGGCGATCTGGGCGGTACAGGCGGCGCTGCTGGTGGGCATCATCATGGTGATCGCGTTCGGGTTCCAGGCGATTCGCAGCAAACTCGCCGAAGGCAGCAAAAGCGCGGTCAGCGGTGCGTTGCTGGCGGCGATGAACACCGCGTCGGAATACGGCTTCGGTGCGGTCATCGCGTCCCTGCCCGGCTTCCTGGTCCTGGCCGACTGGCTCAAGAGCATCCCCAACCCGTTGGTCAACGAAGCGATCACCGTGACCCTGCTGGCCGGCATCACCGGTTCTGCTTCGGGTGGCATGAGCATCGCGTTGGCGGCCATGTCCGAACAATTCATCGCCGCGGCCCATGCGGCCAATATCCCGCTGGAAGTGCTGCACCGTGTAGCCGCGATGGCCAGTGGCGGCATGGACACCCTGCCGCACAACGGTGCGGTGATCACCCTGCTCGCGGTCACCGGCCTGACCCACCGCGAGGCTTACAAAGACATTTTCTGTATTACGCTGATCAAGACCCTGGCGGTTTTCGTGGTGATCGGCACTTTCTACGCCACTGGCATTGTGTGAGGTATTCATGACGACTCTTTCGGGCAAGACCGCACTGGTTACCGGCTCCACCAGCGGCATTGGCCTGGGCATCGCCCTCAGCCTGGCCAAGGCCGGCGCCAATCTGATCCTCAACGGCTTCGGCGATGCCTCCACGGTGATTGCCGAAGTGGCGCAGTACGGTGGCAAGGTCGGTCATCACCCGGCCGATGTCAGCGACCCGGCACAGATCGCCGAGATGATCGCCTATGCCGAGGGCGAATTCGGTGGCATCGACATTCTGGTCAACAACGCCGGCATCCAGTACGTAGCGCCGGTGGAGGAGTTCTCGGTGGAGCGCTGGGATTCGATCATCGCGATTAACCTGTCGTCGGTGTTCCACAGCACTCGCCTGAGCCTTCCGGGCATGCGCGCCAAGGGCTGGGGTCGGGTGATCAACATTGCTTCGGTGCATGGCCTGGTCGGCTCGGTGGGCAAGGCGGCTTATGTCGCGGCCAAGCACGGAGTGATCGGTTTGACCAAAGTGGTCGCGCTGGAAACCGCAACCACCCAAATCACCTGCAACGCCATTTGCCCCGGCTGGGTGCTGACACCGCTGGTGCAGAAGCAGATCGATGACCGTGCCGCCACCGGGATCGACCCGCAGCAGGCGCAACATGATCTGCTGGCCGAGAAGCAACCGTCGCTGGAATTCGTGACGCCGCCGCAACTGGGGGAACTGGTACTGTTCCTGTGCAGCGAAGGCGGCAGCCAGGTGCGCGGCGCGGCGTGGAACATAGATGGTGGTTGGCTGGCGCAGTAAGCACCGCTGAACCCTTGTGGCGAGGGAGCTTGCCCCCCGAGCCACAAATGCTCGCTTGAACTTACGAATAAGAAGAGGCAAACCATGTCCGACATCCTCTGGCAACCCAGTGCCGAACGCATCGGCAAGACCCGCATGGAGGCCTTTCGGCGCTTCATCAATCAACGACACCACCTGCACATCGATGACTACCCTGCCCTGCACCAGTGGTCCATCGATCAACGTGTGGATTTCTGGCAGGCCATCGTCGACTTCTTCAATATCCGCTTCCATCAACAACCTGACGCGGTGCTGATGGAAGGCCCGCAAATGCCCAGCGCCCAGTGGTTCCCCGGCGCCACCCTGAACTTCGCCGAACACCTGCTGCGCCGCCGCGACGATGCCGTGGCTGTCGTGGCCGTGGGCGAAAACGGGCAGCGTGAACACTTGACCTGGGGCGAACTGGCCGAGCATGTCGCCGGTTTTCAAAACGGCCTGATCGCCGCCGGTGTCGGCCTCGGCGACCGGGTGGCCGCGTGCATGCCCAACACCTGGCAAACATTGGTGGCCATGCTCGCCACCACCAGCCTCGGGGCGATCTGGTCCTGTTCTTCGCCGGACTTCGGCACCCAAGGCGTGATCGACCGTTTCGGCCAGATCGAGCCGAAAGTGCTGCTCACCTGTGCCGGTTACCGCTACGCCGGCAAGGAGATCGACCAGACCGTCAAGGTCAACGAAATCCTCGAACGCCTGCCATCGCTGCAACAGTTGATCGTCGTGCCCTACGCGCGGCCGCAGGTTCGCATCGAAGACTTCCGCACAGCGGCCAATGTGACGCTGTGGGACGAGTTCTACGACCCCGGCGGCGAGCCGGATTTCGTCCCCGTGCCCTTCGCCCATCCGCTCTACATCCTCTATTCAAGCGGCACCACCGGCGTGCCCAAATGCATCATCCACAGCACCGGGGGCGTGTTGCTGCAACACGTGAAAGAGCACGGCTTGCACAGCGATCTCGGCCCCGGCGAACGCCTGTTCTACTACACCACCTGCGGCTGGATGATGTGGAACTGGCTGGTCTCGGCGCTGGCGGTGGGCAGTGCCGTGGTGCTGTACGACGGCTCACCGTTTCATCCCGATCCCGAACGCTTGATCGACCTGATCGACGACGAGCGCATCAGCGTGTTCGGCACCAGCCCCAAGTACCTCGCCACCCTGGAAGCCAACGGCGTCAAACCCCGGCAAAGCCATGACTTGAGCAGCCTGAAAACCCTGCTTTGCACCGGCTCCGCGCTTTCACCGCAGAGTTACGACTACGTCTATCGCGACCTCAAGGCTGACGTGTGCCTGGCCTCGATGTCGGGCGGCACCGATATCGTCTCCTGCTTTGTCAATGGCAACCCGTTGCAACCGGTGCGTCGCGGTGAAATGCAAGGCAAGAGCCTGGGCATGGCGGTTGAAGTGTGGAACGACGACGGCCAACCGGTCATTGGCGAAAAAGGCGAGCTGGTGTGTACCCGGCACTTCCCGGCGATGCCCATCGGCTTGTGGAACGACCCCGACGGCGAAAAGCTGCGGGCGTCGTATTTCAGTCAGTTCCCCGGGGTCTGGGCCCAGGGTGACTACGCTGAACAACTGCCCCACGGCGCGATGATGATCCATGGCCGCTCCGACGCGGTGCTCAACCCCGGCGGCGTGCGTATTGGCACGGCGGAAATCTACCGTCAGGTGGAAAAAGTCCCGCCAGTGCTCGACTGCGTGGCCATCGGGCAGCAATGGCTGGATGACGTGCGGGTGGTGCTGTTCGTGCGGCTGCGTGAAGGCGTTGAACTGGATGAAACACTGCAACAACAGATTCGCCAGACCATTCGCGCCAACACCACGCCGCGCCATGTGCCGGCAAAGATCGTCGCGGTCACGGACATCCCCCGGACCATCAGCGGCAAAATCGTCGAATTGGCAGTGCGCAATGTCGTGCATGGGCAAACAGTGAAGAATACCGATGCGCTGGCCAATCCCGAGGCATTGGAGCAATTTCGCGACCGCCCGGAGCTGCGGGATTAAAGTATTCCACTGCAGGAGCGAGCCTGATCGCGATGACGGTACGTCAATGTTGACGGTGCCACCCTCATCGCGGGCAAGCCCGCTCCCACAGGGTTTGCTTGTCAGATGCAAAATTCGCGTACAGATTGGCCAGTTGTCTTAATACGCGTTGATGCCCATAGCAAAAAACACCTGCGAAGCATTCAATGAATAAAATGGCCCGGACCACCGAAATGCCGGGGCATCCAGCGTTTGCCGCTCAGCCAGCTGAGTAGACGCCGTCATACCGACTTGATGCAGGACACCTAGATGAACGCCTCACCGACCGGCAGCGATGCCCAGGCCTTGATTGCCAGGCTGGACTGGGAAAGCAGCCCTCTGGGCTCGGCCAGCACCTGGCCGCAGAGCCTGCGAACCGCCATGGACATTGTGATTCATTCACCGATGCCGATGCTGTTGCTCTGGGGCGAGCAGCTGACACAGATCTACAACGACGGTTTCGCTCTGCTCGCCGGCAGCAAGCATCCGTACGCTTTCGGACAGCCGACACACCTTATCTGGCCAGAGTTAAAGGACTTTACCGATCCGATTTACAAAGCCGTCCTGCAAGGGCAAGTGCGAACCTACAGCGAACAACGCTTCACCCTGCAGCGCGACGGCAAGGATTCCGACCTCTGGCTCGACCTGACCTATAGCCCCATTCGCGACGAAAGCGCCGAGGTGGCCGGGATTCTGGTCACCGCCATCGAAACCAATGAACGCCGTCGAATCGCCCTCGAACTGGAACAGCGTTCCGCCGCCAGCCTCAAGGCTCAACAAGATACCGAGGAACGCCTGCAACTGGCCCTCGCCGCCACCGACACGGTCGGCACCTGGGACTGGGACATCAGCGAGGACCGCTTCCTGGCTGATGCCTATTTCGCCCAATTGCATGGCATCGACCCGGCCATGGCCAGCCAGCTGCCGATCACCGAGTACCTTCACGGCGTGCACCCGGAAGACCGCGCCCTGATCGCCCGCAGCATCAAGCATTGCATCGCCCATGGCACCGAATACGCCGAGGAATAGCGCTTGCTGCAACCCGATGGCGAGTTACGCTGGGTGTTTGCCCGCGGTCGTTGCTACAAGGACCACCATGGTCGGCCAATCCGCTTCCTGGGCGCCGCCCTGGACATCACCGAGCGCAAAAACACCGAGCAGGCCCTGCGCCAGAGCCAGACCGAGCTGCAACTGATCATCAACGCCATGCCGATCCTGATCAGCTATGTCGACCGCGAGGAGCGTTTTCGCCTGAACAACGCCGCGTATCTGGACTGGTACGGCCTGACACCCCAGGAGCTCTACGGCCGGACCGTTCGAGAGGTGTTGGGCGACGAGGCCTACGCCTTGCGCGCCGAGCACATCGCCGAAGCCCTGTCCGGCAGGCCCTGCTGTTTCAGCATCAAGACGCCGCACCGTGACGGCAGCATCCGTCATGCACTGATGAACTATTTGCCGCGCCACGGTGCAGACGGCGCGGTGAACGGTTTCTACATCTTCGTGATCGACGAAACCGAGCGTAAACAGACCGAAGAAGCGCTGCGCAACCTCAATGAAACCCTCGAAGAACGGGTTAGCGCCCGAACCCGGCAACTGGCCGAAGCCAACGAAAAGCTGCTGAACGAGATGTTCGAACGCGAGCGCGCCGAAGAAGCCCTGCGCCATGCACAGAAAATGGAAGCGGTGGGCCAACTCACCGGTGGCATTGCCCATGACTTCAACAACATGCTCACGGGGATTATCGGCAGCCTCGACCTGATGCAACGCTACATCGCCGACGGCCGCACCGCCGAGATCGCCCGTTTCACCGAGGCAGCGGTGTCCTCGGCCAACCGCGCCGCCGCCCTGACCCATCGTCTGCTGGCGTTCTCAAGGCGTCAGTCGCTGGATCGCAAACCGCTGAACCCCAACGACCTGATTCGCTCCCTGGAAGACCTGTTCCGCCGCACCAAGGGCGACCATATCGAGCTCAAACTGCGCCTGGTCAAAGACGTCTGGACGGTCAGCACGGACGTCAGCCAACTGGAAAACGCCCTGCTCAATCTGGTGATCAACGCCCGGGACGCCATGCCCGATGGTGGCGAGTTATGCATTGAAACCGCCAACGTCTACCTCGACGACAGCGAAATCAACACCCTGGAACCGGTCAAGGCCGGGGATTACCTGATGATCGCCGTCAGCGACAACGGCACGGGCATGACACCGAAGATCCTGGCCAAGGCCTTCGATCCGTTCTTCACCACCAAACCCATCGGCCAGGGCACCGGCCTGGGTCTGTCGATGATTTATGGTTTCGCCCAGCAGTCCGGTGGCCATGTGACCCTGTTCAGCATGCCTGGCCAGGGCACCAACGTGCGCTTGTACCTGCCGCGCCTGCACGGTGTTGAACCGCAAGACGTGTTATCGCCGGTCATCGGCGAGGCGCCCTCGGCCATTGCCGGTGAAACCGTGGTCCTGGTGGAAGACGACCCGGCCGTACGCATGCTGGTGTTCGACCTGCTCAAGGAGCTGGGCTATCACGCCTACCAAGCCGAAGACGCGAAGAGCGCCCTGCCCCTGCTCGAATCCGGACTGCGGGTCGATCTGCTGGTGACGGATGTCGGGTTGCCCGGCATGAATGGCCGGCAACTGGCAGAAATTGCCCGTCAGCACCGGCCTCAACTCAAAGTGCTGTTCATGACCGGTTACGCGGAAAAAGCCGCCGAGCGTCAGGGTTTTCTCGAGGAAGGCATGGACATGGTGGCCAAACCGTTTTCCATTGATCTGTTGGCCAACAAGATTCGCACGATGATCGGCCAACCGCAGTGAGTTAGGGCATAATCGCGCGCCCCGCATCACCCTCCATGCCACCACCGTTGCCAGGTACCCGCTCCATGAAAGCTCAAGCCCGCCATATTCTGGTGAAAACCTCGGAAGAAGCCGAGCAGCTCAAACAACGCATCGCCAAGGGCGAAGCCTTCGATGTGCTGGCCAAGAAGTACTCCACCTGCCCGTCCGGCAAGCGCGGTGGAGACCTGGGCGAAGTGCGGCCGGGGCAGATGGTCGGCGCCATCGATGCGGTGATTTTCAAGAAACCGCTGCGGGTGGTGCATGGACCGATCAAGAGCAAGTTCGGCTATCACCTGGTGCAGGTGTTTTACCGGGATTAAAGCCCCCTGTGGCGAGGGATTTTGCTCCCTCGCCACAGGGCATGCCTTTCAAGCTCTGGGAATGAGCGCCCCCGGCACCTGAATCACCCGACTCGCCAACCGGTGCCCCGCCTCCGCCGCCTCGACCGGGCTTGCGCCCTTGAGCCGCGCAGCCAGGTACGCCGCACTGAACGAATCCCCCGCCGCCGTGGTGTCCACCACACGCTCGACTTTCTGTGCCGGCACTTCGAACGACTCACCCTCACACCGAATCAGGCAAGCCTCGGCGCCACGCTTGAGCACCACTTCGGGCGTGCCGATCTGCTCGTACGCACCGAACACCGCCGCGCAATCGGAGAAATGGAACAGCGCCTGTTCGTCATCGACGGTCAACAACGCCAGGTCGACATAAGGCAGCACGCTGCGGTAGGCCGCCCGCGCCTCCTCGACCGAGGCCCACAGCCGTGGCCGGTAGTTATTGTCAAAGACGATTCGCGCATCGCGCTGGCGGGCCTCGATCAAGGTTTCCAGCAACTTTTCCCGGCCCTTCACGCCCAGTACCGCCAGGGTAATGCCGCTGAAATAGAGCACGTCGTAGTCCGGCAGCGCCGCCAGAATCGGCGCGGCGGCCGGCGTAGTGAAGCAATCGCGCACCGCTGCTTCATTGCGCCAGTAGAGGAAACGACGCTCGCCAGCGGCGTCGGTCTGGATGCAATACAGCCCCGGCAAACGTCCGGGCAGGCGCTGCACCATGCCCAGGCCGATGTTTTCCTCGGCCCAGCCCTGGCACATGGCATCGCTGAAACTGTCATCGCCCAGGGCCGTGACATAGTCCACCGCGCCAGCACCGCCCAGCTCTCGGGACAGGTACACCGCGGTGTTCAAGGTATCGCCACCGAAGCTCTGTCGCAGGCTGCCGTCGGCACGGTGCTGCAGCTCGATCATGCATTCGCCGATCAAGGCGATGCGCGGGGTGTGGGGACCCAGGGTGTTTAGGGTGTTCATGGTTGTGGGGGCTCTGGTGTTCTTTGTTGTCTGGGCGGACGCGCTCGCCCCCACAGGAGAAGTCCTTCCGGGGTGGGAGCAAGCTTGCTCGCGATGGCCGCGACTCGGTTCTGAACTTAGAAACAGGTTTCCATGGTTTCGATGACGTTCAATTGCTCATCCACCAGGCACCCCGTACGCCACTTGTCGAACGTCAGGCACGGGTGCGAGGTGCCGAACGAAATGATGTCGCCCACACGCAACTCGACACCCGGCGCCACGGTCATGAACGCGTGCTGGTCCATCACCGCCGTCACCTTGCAGGCACTCACGTCGTCGCCCTTGGCGGGCACCACGCCGGCCTTGTAACGCAGCAACGGCACCGGCAAACCGGCGTCGTACGCCACGTCACGCTTGCCCAGGGCTATCACCGCGAAGCCCGGCTCCGGCAACGACTGCACGTGCGCCCAGACTTCCAGCGCCGGGCGCAAACCTTCGTGCAGGTCGCTGCGGCGGTCGAGCACGCAACATTGCGCCTCCTTGTAGATGCCATGGTCGTGTGCGACATAGCTGCCTGGACGCAATACGCTGAGGAACCGTCCTGCAGCATTCTGCGCTTCGAACTCTTCGGCAATCAGGTCATACCAGGCCGAGCCCGAAGCAGTGATGATCGGCTTGGCAATCGCGAACGCAGCGCTGTCCTGCAGTTGCACCGCCAGGCGCACCAGGGAGCCGGCAAATGCGCGAATGCCACTGATGGCGTGATCACCATGAATCACCCCTTCATAGCCTTCGATCCCGGTCAGGGCCAGCGCCGGTTGCGCGGCGATGGCTCTGGCCAGGTCGAGCACTTCCTGTTCGCTGCGACAGCCACAACGCCCGCCGACCACGCCGTACTCGATCATCACGTTCAGGCGCACACCGCGCGAGGCGAAATACGCGCCGAGGTCGGCAACGTTGTCCGGGTGATCGACCATGCAGTAGAAGTCGAACGTCGAATCGGCCAGCAGATCGGCGATCAGCGCCATGTTCGGCGTGCCGACCAGTTGGTTGGCCATCAACACCCGACGCACGCCATGGGCATAGGCCGCGCGGGTTTGCGTCGCGCTGGCCAGGGTAATGCCCCAGGCACCGGCGTCCAGCTGCCGGCGAAACAACGCCGGGGTCATGCTGGTCTTGCCGTGGGGCGCGAGTTCGGCGCCGCTGTTGCTGACGAAATCCTGCATCCAGCGAATGTTGTGCTCCAGCGCCTGGCGATGCAGCACCAGCGCGGGCAGGCTGACATCACGGACTAGACTGGCGCCCGTCCGGGCAAAACCCTTTTCCACGGCAGCAGTATTTTCGGCAGTAGTCATGGTCGAACTCCTCACATTCGCGGCCGCAGGCAGCCGCTGTTATTCGTTGATGCGACGGGCCAGGCTGTTGGCGCTGTCGATCAGCACCCGGCGGTAGTCGTTGTAATTTTTCTTGGCATCGGCCCGGGGGGCGACGATGCACAGTGTCGCGATGGCCACGCCGCTGGGGTCTTTGACCGGGGCGGCGAAGCAATGGGTAAAGGTGTCGGCGACGCTATCGAAGGAGAAAAAGCCATCGATACCGGCCTGACGGATTTCCTTGAGAAACTGCTCCAGCGGCAGGCGTTCACCATCGGGCAGGATGAAGTCGTCATGGTCGATCAGGTCGATGATGGCCTGGTCGCTCAGGTGCGCCAGCAGCAAGCGCCCGGATGCGGTCCAGGGGATCGGGGCGTTTTCGCCGATGTCCGAGGAAATGCGGAAATGCCGCTCGCCCTCCTTCATCAGCGCCACGGTGTACTTGCGCCCGTTGAGCAGGCACATCTGCGCGGTTTCGTGGGTCTGGCTGACGATCTCCTGCAAGGCGTGATCGGCCTCGCGGGACAGATCGAAATGGCGCAGATGCGCCTGCCCGAGAAAGTACAGCTGACGCCCGAGGTAAACGTGACCGTCCTTGCCCACCGGCTCCAGAATCCGTCGCTCCAGCAACGAGGCCACCAGTTCGTAGACCGTGGATTTCGGGCTGCCGATGCCGCTGGCGATTTCGTTCGGGCGCAAGGGCTGGCCGATCTCCTTGAGGAAATCGAGGATGTCGAACGCCCGGTCCAGACCGCGCGCCCGGCGTTTGATGGTGTCTTCGGTCATGTCAGTGGTTCCCATAAAAGTGCCGGGAGTTTACCTAGAGTGCGGCGGCGATCGTAAGGCCGTCATCGCTAGCAGGCTAGCTCCCACATTTGGAAGGCGTTCCTGTGGGAGCTAGCCTGCTAGCGATGAAGCCACCTCGGTTCAGGCCTTTTTCTTGTACGCGATGCAGTCGATCTCGACCTTGCAGTCGACCATCATGTTCGCCTGTACGCAGGCCCGGGCCGGGGCGTGTTCGGGTTTGAAGTACTCGGAGAAGACCTTGTTGAAACTGGTGAAATCCCGCGGATCCTCCAGCCACACGCCAGCACGCACCACATCTTCCAGGCCATAACCGGCCTCTTGCAGAATCGCGATCAGGTTCTTCATGGTCTGGTGGGTCTGTTCGACGATGCCGCCCGTGATGATCTCGCCATCCACCGCCGGCACCTGCCCGGAAACGTGCAGCCAGCCATCGGCTTCAACGGCTCGGGCGAAAGGGCGAGGCTGACCGCCAGCGGCGGTGCTGCCAGTGCCGTAACGAGTAATGCTCATGGATGTTTCTCCTGATTGAAAATTGAGTGTTTAAAACCGCGTGTTCTTGAGGAACTCCGCCAGTCGTGGCGATTGCGGGCGTTCGAACAGTTCCTTGGGCGGCCCCTGCTCCTCGATGCGCCCCTGATTCATGAACACGATTTTGTCCGAGACTTCGAAAGCAAATCGCATTTCGTGGGTCACCAGGAGCATGGTCATGCCATCTTCAGCCAGGCCCTTGATGACGTTGAGCACTTCGCCGACCAGTTCCGGGTCCAGTGCCGAGGTCACTTCGTCGAACAGCATCAGGCTCGGGTTCATTGCAATCGCCCGGGCAATCGCCACGCGCTGCTGCTGACCGCCGGACAACTGGCCAGGATAGTGATCGCGACGTTCCAGCAAACCGACGCGCTCCAGCCATTTTTCCGCCAGCGCCACGGCCTCGTCCTTGTGCAGTTTTTTCACCTTGAGCAAACCCAGGGTGACGTTCTGCAATGCAGTGAGGTGCGGGAACAGGTTGAACTGCTGGAACGCCATGCCGGTCATGGCGCGATGGCAGGCAATGACCTTTTCCGGGTGGCGGATGCGTTTGCCGTTGACTTCGTCGTACCCGATGGATTCACCGTCGAGCATGATCTGCCCGCCCTGGAACTCTTCGAGCATGTTCACGCAACGCAGCAGCGTGGTCTTGCCCGAGCCGCTGGAGCCGATCAGCGTGACTACGTTGCCGCGCTGCAGGGTCAGGTCGACGCCCTTGAGCACTTCCAGCGGCCCGTATTGCTTATGCAGGCCGCGAATGTCCAACAGAGACTGTCCGCTCGGGACGTTGGATTGATGTACTTGAGTCATGGCAGGGCCACCCGCTTTTCAATGTGCCGGCCGAGTAATTCGATGCCGTAGTTGATGACAAAAAACAGAAAACCGGCGAACAGGTAAAACTCCAGGGTCATGAAGGTCCGGGCGATGATCTGCTGGGTGCTGAGCAGCAGCTCGGCCACGCCAATCACCGACAGCAGTGTCGAAGCCTTGACGATCTCGGTGGACGAGTTGACCCAGGTCGGCAGGATCTGCCGCAGTGCCTGGGGCAATAGCACGTAACCGAGGGCCTGATAGAACGTCAGGCCGATGGCCTTGCTCGCTTCCATCTGCCCACGGGGTAATGCCTGCAACGCACCGCGCACGATCTCGGCGACGTGGGAACCGCAAAACAGCGTCAGGCCCAATGCACCCGCCTGAAACGCGCTGATCTGCCAGCCCAGCGCCGGCGCCATGTAGAAGCAGGCCAGCACCAGCACAAACACCGGGGTGCCGCGAATCACGTCCACGTAGAAACGAAACGGCGCGCGCATCCAGAACTTGCCGTAGGTCAACACCAGACCGGCGAATACGCCGACCACGGTGCCGAGCAAAATCGCCAGGGCCGACACCTGAACACTGGTCAGAAAGCCTTGCCATAGCACTTCCCGGGCGACCCACAACTCATGCAACCAACTGGGGGATTCGTACATGGGGCATCCTATCGGCGGATCGCCAGACGCTGCTCGAGGTAACGCAGCAGCATGGCAATGAGGTAACAGGCCGCGACATACAGCGCCGTGGTCACCAGCCAGGTTTCGATCACCCGGTAGCTCTCGACATTGATCTTGCGCGCGTAATAGGTCAGCTCCGGCACGGCAATCGCTGCGGCCAGCGAGGTGTCCTTGAACAGCGAAATGAAGTTGTTCGACAAGGCCGGCAGTACATTGCGCAACATCACCGGCACGGTGACGTAAGCTTTGACTTGCCACTCGCCGAGGCCGATCGCCAGCCCCGCCTCACGTTGCCCCTTGGGGATGCTCAGCAAACCGCCACGGAACACTTCGGTCAGGTACGCCCCGGCATACAGCGACAGGGTGATGATGAAGGAAGGAATCTTGTCCAGCCGGATGCCCAGACTCGGCAGCGCAAAGTAGATCAACAGAATCAACACCAGAATCGGCGTGTTACGGATCACCGTCACATACACCGAAGCCAGCACCCGCAATGCGCGATGCTTCGACAGCAAAGCAAACGCCATCATCAGGCCGATCACGCAGCCGATGGCGATCGACACCAGCGCCAGTTCGAGGCCCAGACCGAGCCCCGCCAGCAAGGTGTCGAAATCGCGCCACACGGCGGCAAAGTTCAACTGATAGTTCATGGTTGGCAGTACCTTGAGCGGGGCGATTTATCAGCGCCCCGCTCTCACGGGGTCATTTGAATTCGACGGGGAAACCGATGGCAGGCGTCGGCAGATCGACGCCGAACCACTGCTTGAACGACGCCGCGTAAGCCGGGAACTCAACGCCAGTCATGGCTTCATGCAGCGTGGTGTTGACGAAGTTCAGCCAATCCTGATCGCCGCGTTTAACGGCGCAAGCGTAAGTCTGTGGGCTCCAGGCGTAAGCCGGGCTGCGGTAGCGGCCAGGGTTTTGCACCATCAGGTATTTCACCGAGGACTGGTCGGTGGCCGCCGCGTCGGCACGGCCCGAGTTCACGGCCTGATACATCAGGTCCACGCTGTCGTACTGATCGACCTTGGCCTTGGGCAATGCCTGATGCACCAACTCTTCGGCATAGACGTTTTGCAGCACCGCTACGGTGAGGCTGTCACCGGCGGCTTTCATGTCATCAATTTCCTTGTACTTGCTGTTCGCCGGTAACAACAGGCCAACACCTTCGCGGTAGTACGGCAGCGTGAACGCCACTTGCTGCGCACGGCTGGCGGTCACGGTGATGAACTGGCAACTGATATCGACCTTGTCGGTCAGCAGGTTGGGAATCCGCGCATCGGACGACTGCACCACGTACTCAACCTTGCTCGGGTCGTTGAACAAGCCCTTGGCGATCATGTGCCCGATATCGATATCGAAACCCTGCAACTTGCCGTCCGCCCCCTGGAAGTGCCACGGCGCATTGGTGCTGCCGGTGCCCACAATCAGTTTGCCGCGGGCCAGAACGCTATCGAGCTTGCTGTCAGCTGCCTGGGCCACGCCCACGGCAGCAGCAGACGCTGCGAAAAGAAAAACACACGCTTTGAACAAGGAAGGACGGCGATGCATGGCAAGCACTCCAGGATGATGTGTATTCCGCTATACCGGAACATGGTATGTAACAACGGAATAGACAGCAGAAAGTGTGCCACAGGTTGTGCGCAGAATGCTGGGGAGATTGAAAAGTGTTCCGAATCAGAAGGATGCGTAAAAACCGGGAAAGCGTGTTACGAAAGGAACAATTTTCGAACGCTACCGTTGGCTACGAAGGACGTGTAGCAGGTTCACAATTGGTGCGCTTCTGCTCCTGAAAAGAAACGCATCGTTGAGCAACGTCTGGCCGACGAACTACAGAGGCCAATCCCGCCAGCGCGTGGGTAAAGCCAGCACCACTGCCCAGCGGTTCAAGTTGAGCGGGCACGGTAGCACCTTCCCTTCGCCCGCACGCCGCCCCCGTCAATCGACATAGGTCACGTATCCCGCCATCAAGTTCGGCCGCTCGAACGTATCAATATCCTCGACGCGCTGATGCATTTCGCTGACGATCTGCTTGAACGTCGCATCATCCATGTCGATCCAGTAACGCGGGTTGCGGCCGGTGAGGCGGTCGTACTCGGCGGTGGTGGGGTCGAGGTGGCGGTATTCTTCGTACTGCGGCAAGTCCGGCAACGGGCGGCTGACGTCCATGTAGTTCTGGATGAAATCCCACAGGGCGCAAGGCGGTTGAACGTCGGGACCGGGGCACAGCAGCGCGCCGAAGTTGATCATGATGTTGCGGTAACGATGGGCAAGGTAAAGCACGTTTAACGGCATGCCCTGACTGTCCGGGGACGTGGCGATGTAGGCATCAAACTCGTAGAACGGCGCGGAGAGTTCACCGATGGTGCCGTTCTTTTTGTATTCACCGTTGTTTTTGTAGTCGAAGACCGTGACCAGACCGGTGCGGCGGTTGAGTTCCCAGATGGGGCCTCGGGAGGGTTTTATCCAGAGGTTTTGGAAAAATTTAATTACCACAGCCCCAGCCATCCAACACAGTAAAGGAAGCCCGAGTAAAACAACAAGAGTTACACTGTAATCAGCAATGATATCGCTCAATGTTTTTTTGGTATCTATAAACTCGGCCGTCAATATAAAAAATGAAAGCGTAAGAAAAATTAGAAATAAAATGTGCCCTACTCCCGCCATATAAATCCAAAAGTTGGAGCTCGCAGGAAGAAGTGCATACCTAAAGCTTTCGTGATTATCCCTCATATGAAAATCAATATGCTCGAATGGGCTTGAAGTATAAGTGCCTTTGGCCATTTGCTCTTCGCGTTCTATCTTTAATTGCTCTTGATTTCGAAGGTCTCGTGGCGAGTAATCTTCCACAAAACTGACGGGCGTTACTTCATCGGCGTTACCCCAAGGTAGCCTGACCTTGGCAAAACGCATGATCCAAGGACGTTCAGTTGATTGCTCTTGCTGGGGCACTTCGGTCGCCCCATAGGCCGTCTGGGCGTAATAAGATTCCTGGGTCATTTGTTAGTGTCTCGTGATGTATATGTCACTTGATCTGCCCAATAAAGCTCACCCTCACTGCCGACGTTGGGTTTTATGTGGGTGACATCAAACGGCGTACCGTCCTTCGGTGGTGGCGCAGGAAAATGCCAGCGTAAAAGGCGTCCTGGCGCCGAAGCCATGTTTGGCATCAGGGATGAATTGAGGGTTGGTGCCTTCCGCCAGCACACGCACATTTTTTGTCGCTCAATCGACATAGGTCACATATCCCGCCATCAAGTTCGGCCGCTCGAACGTATCGATATCCTCGACGCGTTGGTGCATTTCGCTGACGATCTGCTTGAACGTCGCATCATCCATGTCGATCCAGTAACGCGGATTGCGGCCGATGAGGCGGTCGTATTCGGCGGTGGTGGGATCGAGGTGGCGGTATTCCTCGTATTGCGGCAGGTCCGGCAACGGGCGGCTGACGTCCATGTAGTTCTGGATGAAATCCCACAGGGCGCAAGGCGGTTGGAAGTCGGGACCGGGGCACAGCAGCGCGCCGAAGTTGATCATGATGTTGCGGTAACGATGGGCAAGGTAAAGCACGTTTAACGGCATGCCCTGACTGTCCGGGGACGTGGCGATGTAGGCATCAAACTCGTAGAACGGCGCGGAGAGTTCACCGATGGTACCGTTCTTTTTGTATTCACCGTTGTTTTTGTAGTCGAAGACCGTGACCAGACCGGTGCGGCGGTTGAGTTCCCATATAGGGCCTCGGGAGGGTTTTATCCAGAGGTTGGGGAAGTGCTTGATGACGAATGAACCGATGGCCCAGGAGAGAAGTGGTAGGCCGAGAAACCAAGAGTAGTAATCAATAAATGAATTTTTTGTGTACTCCCACCAAGATTCATTTACAAACGAAAAAATGGAAAAATATCCGGGAATGCTAAATACAAAAAATACAAAGAAAAACCACTTACCAAAAAGCCTCATATACAACCAGAAGTGCGAGCTTGCAGGAAGAAGTGCATACCTAAGGCTTTCATGGTTATCCCTCATATGAAAATCAATATGCTCGAACGGGCTTGGAGTATAAGTGCCTTTGGCGATTTGCTCTTCGCGTTCTATCTTTGAATGCTCTTGATTTCGAAGGTCTCGTGGCGGGTAATCCTCCACAAAGCTGACGGGTGTTACTTCATCGGCATTACCCCAAGGCAATCTGACCTTAGCAAACCGCATGATCCATGGTCGTTCATTGGATGGCTCTTGCTGGGGCACCTCGGTCAACCCGTAAGCAGTCTTGGCGTAATACGATTTATTGCTCATGAATCAGTATTCCGCGATCTGTTTGTCACTTCGTCTGCCCAGTAGAGTGCACCCACGCTGCCGAAATCGGGCTTTATATGGGTGGCAACAAACGGCGTACCATCCTTCGGTGGTGGCGCAGGAAAATGCCAGCGTTGGTTGTGTTGTTCCAGTACACACCGAGCCCGGACTTGCCATTGATGGGCGATACCGGAGGAACCTGTTACCGGGTCGAACGCGTAGCTCGCTGGGGTTTTGAAAAACAGTTCCAGCCCCTGCGGTAGCAGCCGTTGGGCATTGGGGGGAACGAGGCGGCTATCGATCAGTTTTGTGAACGGCACCGTTTCACTTTTGAGGCGACCACCTTTGAGTTCGAAGGTATTAAGTCGACAGTGGGCATTGATGTTCAGGGTGCCGAGGTTTGCAATTAAGCCCGGCAAGTTACTTTCAATGCGAATGTAGGTATTGGACGAGATCACTTGAAAAGGTGTCCTGGCGCGAAAGTCGAGTTTGGCATTAGGGACGAATTGAGGGTTGGGGCCTATGTTGATGCGAATGTCGGCAAACAAACTGATCAGGTAATAAAAACTACGTTGCGGATCCAGCAGGTGCGCATTATCTGAATGAACTTGCGTGCCGAACGGGCCATTGACCAGCCATTCTTCGATGGGCTTGTCGCTCAGCCACCAGGCCAATCCGGCACCGATCAGGATCAATATCAGCGCGGCCCAACCACCTGGACCCAGACCGAGAAAGGTGATGGTGGTGACAACCATGCTACTGAGAGCGCTGATGGAGCCGCCCGCAGCCATCATCAGATATCCCCACATTGCATCGTCGCCCCACCGCCTGGCGTACCAAGCGTCGTACACGCTAATGGATGTAAAAACAAATCCGGATATTATTTGTAAGATAAGTCGTCCAGTATATGTTTTGACAAAACGCGAGGCATAAGAACGGAAGATTTTTTTTGCAGTTTCATCGGGTACAGTAAAGAGAATCTTGCGATTAGCCGCTAAAACAGACTGAGTTCCAGCAAGTTTTACTGTCAACATTTCCAAGGCGATAGCTAAATCCAACCCGGCTCCGAGTACGCCAATATTTACGCGAAGTGATCCTTTTTCTCGTATAGCTTTTTCTTGCCCCTCCCACTCCACCCTCACATTCCAAACCTCCAACATCAAAACCCCCGCCGCAAACGGCAACGAGCCCAGCACGCGATGAACCCGGCTGTTAGCCGACTCGACATGCTCATCCACGCCCCGCTGCAACGGACTTTTCGCTTTGGCGTTGTCCGTCGCCCGCGCCTCCACATCGGCTTTGTAAACCGCGTTAATCCGCTGATTCAGCACGCTGAGATTGTTCGCCGTCGGATGCTTGAGCGGGATCGCCAGCAGTGTGTGATGGGTTTCGCGAAGGGCGTACGGGGTGTCGAGCACGTCGTCGCGCACCTTCAGCGGTCGGCCCTGGGCATCCAGGTACTGACCCATCACCCGGTGTGGCCGCTGATCGCCGGACGGCACATCGGTCAGGCCAAAAACGTAGTAATGCTGCGGGTCGGCGTCACGCCGCTGGATGAAGTGCGCGTCGCCAAAGGTCTTGGGCATCAGGCTGCGCAACAGCCCCACGCCGAGGCCGTGGAGATAGGTGCTGGTGGGCATGGCCTGGCCGGTGTGTGGCCCGGACGGTTTGTTCACCGCGCTGCTGGCGGTTTCCAGGGCCCCCGCGAGGTTTTCGTAGATGCCGATCAAGCTACCGGCGGCCGCTTTCGATTGGCCGGTGAGGGTGCTGTTCAGGCTGCCGCTGGCCAGCAGGTCTTTGAGCAAGTGGCCGTCGAGGTGGTCGACCTGCGGGTAATAGGGCCCCGGGTGGCTTTCGAATGCGGCGAGGTCATCGGCGCGTAAATGACCATCGCCCTCGTTGAGGGTTGTCTGGGTGGGCGGCACATAGGGCGCGGCCAGCGCCGCTTCATCGACGGCGGGCCAGAGCATCAGGTGCAGCGGGTGCGCCGGGTCGTGGGCGATGTCGTTGAGCAGGGTCTGGCCGACGCTGGCCCGTGGACTGTAGAGACTCGCACCGGTCAGCGCGTTGGTGACGTCGCCGTTGCTGGCCAGCGGATCAAGTTGCGCGGGCACCGTGGCCAGGGCCGCGAACGTCTGGCTCACGGCAAACAGCGCGGCGAGGTAGTCAAAGCCGTCCTGGCTCAAATGATCGGCCAGGGTTTGCTGCGTGACCGGTTGCTGCAGGCACTCGGCCAGCAGCGCCTGCGCCATGTTCAGTTGTTGCCAGATCAAGGCGCGCTCGGCGCTGGCGGTGAAACGGTTGATGTCGCGGCGCCCGGCCTCCTTCACTTTGTCGAAACAGGCGTGCAGCGGATTCTTCTGGCCGCCGAGGGTGGCCGGCACGATCAGTTGCTGGACCATCACCGCGCTGGCGTGGTGGGGATAAAGGCTGGCGCGCTCGGCATACAGCGCCAGCAATTGCTGTTGCTGCCGGATCTGCGAAAGCAGGTGCCGCAAACGGTAGCGCGGGTCCTCCAGCAGCACGCCGCACACGCGCCGTTGGCGGGCGGTCTCCAGCACGTCGACGACGCTGGGCTGGGGTTGCCACAGATCCGCTTCATCGTCTGGCGGGGTCTTTCCTTGCAAGCGCTGCAACAGCGTGGCGAGGCAGTCGGCCCAGGCGCTGCTTTCGAACGTGGCAGGCACATCAGGCGTGGCGCCCTGCTCCCACTGAGACAGGCAGCGCCTGGCTTCGAATTTACGTTGCTCGGCAAATTGCCCCGACAGGTCGCATACGTAGCGCCCCGGATGCTCCAGCCCATATTCGAAACCGCTCTGGCGGGCCCGTTGCGGGGCGATCAGGCTGAGCGGAAAGGCGCGTTCGGCCAGGTTGCGCCAGGTCACGCTGGCTTTCGTCGCAGTGTCGGACGCCTGGGCATCCCACGCATTGAAGCGACCGAAAGCCTCGAGCATCGCCTGCCCGTCGGGCTGCGGGTCGAAAAGCCGTTCGAACGTCTGACTGTCGCACGGCAACGCGGGGCTCTGGCAACGCCGGGCGCGTAACTCCGGGTCCTCCTCGAGGCGTTTGACGCGGGCAGCACTGAGCTGGATCTCGCTGAAACACAGCTGCACCGCGTCGATCGGTTGCCGGTTCCAGGTGGCGGGCAGCCAGATGTCGCTGAGTGCGACACCCCTGGCCAGGCGATAGTCGTCGCACAGATCCTGGCCTTCGCGAAACATCGGCACGTCAATGTCGTGGTAAGTCGTGCGCTCGCCGTCCTGCCGCACTTCCAGTTCACGCCACAGGCGCCCGCGGTAAAACACATAGACAAAGCCGCTGCGACACAGGACCGGCGTGCCGAGGTCGTGGCGGCTGCGCGTACCGGGCAGCGCGACGAAAGGCACGACGGGGACGATCTGATTCCACTGCGCGTCCAGTTGACGCGGAGTAATCCGCACGTCCTCCAGCAACGGCAGGCGAATGGGCGCTCCATGGGTCGTGGCAATTTCCAGCCACAACTGATGCTCGTACCGGGCGTACCAGTTCCACACGAACAGCTCGCAGTGGACGCTGAATAAACGCTCCGTTTCGCGCTCCACCTCATCGGTCAGGGCCGGCAGCGGTTCGAGGCCGGACCGGTCGAAGAGCACCAGGCGCTGGTCTTTGGAATGGTCCGTGCCGATCACCTGGACGATCAGCCTGTCGGGCTCGCAGCAAGGGCCGTCGGACAATCTTCCCAGGCGCTTCATGACTTAACCTGCGTGCAGTGGGTGCTCAGGTATTCGCTGATGGCGTTGCTGTCGTCGATGCCTTTGGCCAGCGCTTGCTCCATCAATTGATTGGCCTGCACAAATGAATGCTGCGGGTGTCGCAGCCACCAGTCATGGAGAAATTGCTCATTACCCAGGCGCGTCAGGGCCTCTTCCTGGGCGGCGCTCAGGGACACGACCCGACGCGTGTTTTCAATGGTCCAGTGGGTCGCATGCGGGTTATCCAGTTGCTGCCAGTCGGCTTCACCGGCAGCTTTAGTCGCCCATGTCCCACCGAACCAGCGCAGGCGGCTGATCGGTCCCAGCCACCGGCCGAGGTCTTGCGCCGGGCAGGCCACAAAGAAATAGCTGGCGACGGTGGGGTCGCTGTAGCGCAGGACGCCTTTACGTTGCTGGTCGAAGTTGACGATCAGAATCTGCCGCAGATGCGCGAGTATCGAGGGTGTGTCGAAGTTACTTTCGATCAGCAGACCGGGCCATTCAGCCGGGGAACGCTCGATCGACTGATTGAATGTCGGTTGGTTGTTCAGCCTAACGAGCAAGGGGCCTTGCTCGGCGAAACTGTCTAAGGAGGTGCCGGCGTACAGCATGTGAGTGTCGGGGTGCGTCGCCAGGCGATACAGCGTTTTCAGTTGCGCCGTCGGGCGCTCCAGCAGAATCCAGGTATTCATGTCCGGTCTCCATAGCCCAGGGCTTTACGGCATTGGCAATCACTCAGCGGGCAGTCCATGGGCGTCCCCCCCGCCGGCATCTGGCAGAGTTCAACCAGTGCTGCGTCGCCGAGCAGTCGTTTGAGTAATGCGGTTGAAACCGCTTCCGGCAGTGGTGGTTCGATCGCGTCGAGCATCACCGGGGTCGCCGCGATGATCGACTTCGGCGCGCCGCCCACTTCAACGGGCACACTGCTGAAAATCCCGGCCGAATTGATCGTGATCCACACGCCGCCGGCCTGAATCGTGGTGCTGGCGCCACCATCGATGACGATGTTCTGGCTGGCACTGACGCTGATCTGCTGCTGAGCGCTCAACCGATGGTTGGACGCGCGAATGTGGCGGCTGCCCTGTACCGTCAGATAATCGTCCAGCCTGATTTCCGTGCGTCGGTGACCCTGGGTGATGTGCTGTTCTTCGGCGCGCAGTTCATGACGGGCGTTGCCGGCGACCACGATGCTGCGTTGGTTGTCGACTTGAATCCGCTCGTCGTTCAGCACGTATTGCCGGTAGTCGCGCTGGGCACGGATGGATATTTCCTCTGCGCCCTTGCGATCTTCGATGCGCAGTTCGTTGAAACCTCTGCCACCGGGGCTGGTTTGGGTCTTGAAGGTGCTGCGGGTTTTCTCGGCCGGGAGGTCGAGCGCAGGACGATTGGCGCCATTGCTCAAGCAGGCGACGATTAGCGGTTTGTCCGGGTCGCCCTGATAGAAACCGACGACCACCTCCATGCCGACGCGGGGAATCAACACGCTGCCATGCCGGTCGTGAGCCCACTTGCTGGCGACTCTCACCCAGCAACTTGAATGATCGTTTTTAGCGCCGTCGCGGTCCCAGGGAAACTGGACACGAACACGGCCGTATTCGTCGCAATGAATTTCTTCGCCAGGCGGGCCGCAGACAACGGCATGCTGATAACCGTTGATCGTGGCTTTGGGGTGGGCAAGCGGAGGTCTGTAAGGCGCGTCCCACGGTGTGGCGAGAAAGGTGTTGCGATAGCCTTGAGACAGTTCGTCGTTCGGGGCACTTATGATCGACGCTTCGAGCGATTGCGGTTGCTGGCCGGTGTGGATGACTTCGGTCAGTAACCACAGATCATTCCACTGCTGGCGAGGGTGGCCGGTCAGCGTCAGGAAATGACCACTCAACAGCATCGGTTGATCGCTGCGTCCTGTGGCTTGCCGATAATCGCTGCGGTGTCGTTCAAGTGCTCGTTGAGCGCGGTGATTGCCGAGTTCGCGGTCGGTGAAACGGCCGGGAAAGCCGTAGTCTTCGAGTTGCAACGACGAAGCATCCTTCGCGCCGCTTTCCAGTTGCAACAAAGGCTTTTCGAAGTCGTAGTCGCGTCGGGTCACGGCCGTGGGTCGGGTCTCCATTGCAAGGGTGAAGACCTTGATCACCGGCTCATCGGCGACCATTGCGCTGTCTTGCAGGTACACGGTGGGGTGTTGGAGCCTGGGGAACACTGTCTGGTCATCCCCGAACACCACTACATGTCCCTCGCGGCAGTGCTCGAAGTGGTAATGCAGGCCTTCTTCTTCACAGAGGCGCTGCAGGAAATGCAGGCAGCTCTCGCCATATTGGACGCAGTAGTCCCGTGGTTGGTAATCCGTGCCGAGGGTAAAGCGATAGGCAGTACTGAGGATGCCGTGGTTTTCCAGTACCCGGGCGATGATCTGCGGCACGCTCAGTTTCTGGAATATCTTATGGTCGAAACGGTGGCCCAGATAGGCAAGACTGGGCATCAGGCAGAGCTGGTACTGGGTCAGGCGCTTGCCTGCGTCGCCCTGGCCGACGCTGTAAACCTGGCCATGAATACCCGCGCCGTGGCGGTCAAAGCCAAGGAACGCCATGCGATGCAGAAGGCTTTCCAGATCCAGGTCGGGATTTTCGCTGACCAGTTTCAGATCAAAGCGGAAGGGTTGGCTGATGGCTTCCTTGCCGGTGAACTCAAGGACTTGCAGATCGTGGTTGAGCCCCTCGATATCAAGGATAAAAGAGGCTTGGTCGGCAGGGCTGAACATCACACATCCCTTGTGCTGATTTTGAAGGGCGGGACTGTGAATGAGTGAATGCGGGATTGATGCAGGGCAACTCCGCTTCTGATGTGGGAATGGTGTTTTTGTTGTGTGGGATTTTTCGCCGGAAGATTTTCCGAAATGCTCAGCCGGCCAGGCAACGCCTACAGTTCCACCGTATCTGTAAACGCTGGCTTGTCAGAAAAAGGGCCCTCGGGCCCGCCGTAACGTCAGCCGTCGACACACGCCAGAAACACCCGCGTCACCCGCCGCTCTTCGACCTTGAGGACAGTCATGCGCCAGCCCTGCCACTCATGGCTGTCACCGATCATCGGCAGGCGATCCAACAAGCTCACCACCAACCCGGCCAGGGTTTGATAGTCGTCGGTCGGTTGCGCGGCAAATCCGGTGCGTTGCCGCACCCGCGCCAGGTTCAAGGCGCCACTGACCACAAACCCGCCGTTGTCCTCGATCACATCCGGGCCTTCGATCTCACTCGCATCGGGCAACTCGCCGGCAATCGATTCCAGAATGTCGGTCATGGTCAGCACGCCGACGAAATCCCCGAATTCATTGACCACAAAAGCGATGTGGGTCGATGCCTTGCGCATCTGCTCCAGGGCATTGAGGATCGAATAGCTGTCGAGCACATTGATGGTCTGGCGCGCCAGGTGCGCAAGATCAGGCTCGTTACCGGCCAGGTACTCCTTCAGCAGTTCCTTTTTGTGCACGAAGCCCAACGGCTCATCCACTGCACCGTCACGAATCAACGGCAGACGCGAGTAGGACGAATGCATCAACCTTGTACGAATGGCCTCGGCATCATCGTCCAGGTCGATATGATCGACGTCGGCGCGCACGGTCATCAGGGTACGAATCGGCCGTTCAGCCAGTTGCAACACGCCACTGATCATCACCCGCTCGCGACGGTCGAACAGTTCTTCAGTCGGCGCTTCGCCGTTGTCCAACAGGTCGGCAATGTCTTCGCCGACCTCCTCCACGGCCAACTTGCGACCGCCCAGCAAGCGCATCACCGCGTGAGCCGTGCGTTCGCGCATCGGTCGCAGGCCCTGCATCGAACGCTTGCGGCGAGCCCGGGCAATCTGGTTGAACACCTCGATCAGGATCGAGAAACCGATGGCCGCGTACAGGTAGCCCTTGGGAATGTGGAAGCCCAGGCCTTCGGCGGTCAGCGCAAAACCGATCATCATCAAGAAGCCCAGACACAGCATGATCACCGTCGGATGCGCATTGACGAAACGGGTCAGCGGCTTGCTCGCGACGATCATCAGGCCGATGGAAATGATCACCGCGATCATCATCACCGCCAGCTCATCGACCATGCCCACTGCGGTAATCACCGCATCGAGGGAGAAAACGGCATCGAGCACCACGATTTGCGCCACGATCGGCCAGAACAAGGCGTAGGCCGTGTTGGACGAGCGCTGGCCGACATGCCCTTCGAGGCGTTCGTGCAACTCCATGGTGGCCTTGAACAACAGGAACACACCGCCAAACAACATGATCAGGTCACGGCCGGAGAAGCTCTTGTCGAACACCTCGAACAGCGGTTGGGTCAGGGTGACCAGCCAGGAAATGCTGGCGAGCAGGCCCAGACGCATCAACAACGCCAGGGACAGACCAATGATTCGCGCACGGTCGCGCTGCTCAGGCGGCAACTTGTCGGCGAGAATCGCGATAAACACCAGGTTGTCGATGCCCAGCACCAGCTCCAGCACAATCAGCGTCAACAAGCCCAGCCATGCGGTGGGGTCAGCTATCCATTCCATATAAACGTCTCGATCTCGTCAGTGAATTCAGATTGCCGGGCACGGCAAGGCGCGGCGCAGAGGCCGGGAAACTGCAAGGACAAGGACGTTTGGGTGCCGGAATAACGGGGGCTTGGCGTGCGTCAAGAACGCGCGTTGGTGCGAAGGGAAAGGGTAACCGGGAGGCTCCGTGAGGGTGTTCATGTAAGTCCTGAATGGAAAAAAGGACTTGGATCGTACAGTTGATCGGGATAATTCCTACAGCCGAAAATCATTTCAAAATCTGTAGAAGATAGGACAGCAGGCTGTGCGGGGACGCCATCGCGAGCAAGCTCGCGCCCACAAAATGCGCGAAAACCTCTGGCAGCAAGTTGCCCGCGAAGTTTCCTGCGAGTCAGCCGTTCTTCACCCGCTCAATGTAGCGAACCACCGCCGGTGATTTCTCAAACCGCCGATGGATCAACGCCAGCCACGACGATGCACTGCAATCCTTGATGGGCCGATACACCACGTTTGGCAAGCTGACATGGCCGACCACCGACTCCGGTACCACCGCCACCCCCTGCCCCAGGGACACCAGCGCGATCACCGCCACCAGCCCACCCGGCTGCGCCCCCAGCTTCGGCACAAAATCGCCCTGAGCGGCCACCTGCAAGGTGCCAACGACTTGTTCGGGGAGGATAAAGTTTTCATTCTGCAAGTGCGCCGAATTGATGACCGTCAGGCGGTTGAGCCACGAGTCCGCCGGCAACGCCAGCACAAAACCTTCGTCGCTCAGGCGTACGCCTTCGATGCCATCGGGCAAGGACAGTGGACAGCGGATGTAGCCCAGGTCGAAGCGCCCCTCAAGAATCATGTTCGGCAAGCTGGCCATGGGGCTTTCACGCACATTGAGGCTGACATCCGGGTATTGGCCGGCAAAACCCTGCACCTGCTTTTGCAGCAGCCCCGAATACACCGCCGAAGCAACATAACCGAGTTCGATGTGCCCGATGTCGCCACGGCCGGCACGCTGGGCATTGCGCTGGGCCGCCTCAAATTGCCGCACCGTGGCTTCGGCCTCGATCACCAGCGCTGCGCCCGCTTCGGTCAGGCTGACGTCCCGTGCCTGGCGCAAAAACAGACGCGCGCCCAGTTCGGCTTCCATGTCCTGGATCTGCCGGGTCAAGGTCGGCGGCGCGATCCCCAATTGCTCGGCGGCTCGGGTGAAGTTGCGGTGCCGGGCGACCGCGAGGAAATAGCGGAAATGACGAATGTCCATCGGTGCATTAGCTCAAAGGTAATGAAGTGACGAGGTACGCCTAACAAAGGTTCCGTATACCGGCGATAAGCTGCACGAAACCTCACAGTAGAGAACCCATGCCATGTCCGTCAAACCCAGGGCGAGCAAGCAACTGACCTTACTTACCGCGTCGGCCGTGTGTTCGCTGATCGTGCTCGACACCAACATCGTCGCCGTTACCTTGCCCAGCATCGCCCGGGATCTGGGGGCCAATTTCGCAGACATCGAATGGGTGGTCAGCGCCTACATGCTGGCCTTCGCCGCCTTGCTGCTACCCGCTGGCAGCTTGGCCGACCGCTTTGGCCGGCAGAAAACCCTGATCTGGGGCCTGGGCATTTTCATTCTCGCGTCCCTCGGTTGCGGCGCGGCGCCAAACGCGTTGTTCCTCGACATCGCCCGGGCCATCAAAGGCGTCGGCGCCGCGTTATTGCTGACCTCGGCGCTCGCCTCGATCGGCCACACCTTCCACGATGAAGTGGAACGGGCCAAAGCCTGGGCGTTCTGGGGTGGCTGCATGGGCGTGGCCATGACTGCGGCGCCGACCCTGGGCGGGTTGATTACCGAATATGTCGGTTGGCGCTGGATTTTCTACCTCAACCTGCCCGTCGGCCTGTTCCTGATGTTCATGGTCTGGCGTGCAGTCCCGGAATCCCGTGACGCTCAGGCTGCGCGCCTCGACCCATGGGGCAGCCTCGCCTTCAGCGCAAGCTTGCTGTGCCTGATCTGGGGCCTGATCGAAGCCAGCCGGATCGGCTGGAACAGCCCCCTCACCTACACCCGCCTGTTGGGCGGTGCACTGTTAATGGGCCTGTTTGTGCTGATCGAGCGCCTGCAACAGCGGCCGATGATCGACCTGCAACTGTTCAGGCATCCGCGCTTCATCGGCGCCCTGCTCGGCATGTTCGCCTACGCCGCGTGCGCCCAAGTGATGATGACCCTGCTGCCGTTTTACCTGCAGAACGGCTTGGGCTTCAGCGCCATTTCCGCGGGGCTGGGCATGTTGCCGTTTGCCGTGACCATGTTGATCTTCCCGCGCCTCGGCGCGCGCCTGGCCGGACGTGTGACCCCGGCGAACATGATGGCCATCGGTCTGACGCTGGTGGGCAGCGGCAACCTGCTCAGCGCCTGGGCGGTCAACAGCGGCGGCTACCTGCCCTTCGCCCTGGCGATCGCCGTGACCGGTGCCGGCGCCGGGTTGCTCAATGGCGATACGCAGAAAAACATCATGGCCTGCGTGCCGCGCGAGCGCACCGGCATGGCCTCGGGCATGAGCACCACCATGCGTTTCAGTGCGGTGATGCTGGCCATCGGCGTGTATGGTGCGCTGCTTTCCGGGCATAGCGAACGGCTGCTGCACGACAGCCTCTCGGCACAGGGCGGCCAGTGGCTCGAGCAAACCCAGGGCGTCGCCTCGCGGGTGGTGGCCGGTGACATGCCGGCGGCGATGAGCCTGTTGCCACAAGCCGCGCGGCCGGTGGTGGAACCACTGGCGCGACAGGCGTTCGTGGGCGGTTTCAGCCTGTTGCTGTGGGTCGCCGGCCTGGCGGGATTATTGGGCGCAGGGGTTGTGGGAACGCTGATGCGCAAGCCGATTCCAGCGCAGCGCTCAGCCTTGGTGCTTGAATGACACCCGGCGTGCAGGCCTGTGAGGAAGGGTGAGCCTGCCGAATTCGTCTTTGAATGTGCAGTCCGACGATGAGGGAAGCCTGGGCACCGCGCATCTCAGCCGGGAAGCAATCCGTCGATATGCCGATAATCAGCCTGCAACTGCGCCGCCAGGACCCTGCTGCGCCCGAGGCGAATCGGCCCGCGCTCGATGTCGATCACCAGTCCCGGACAATCGAGCGAGGGCAACGTCGGCCAGTCCTTCAAGCGGCCATCGGTCACCACCAGAAACCGTTGTTGCTCTGCCGGGAAGCGCTTGTGCCGCGCTCCCAGCCAGCGCCCCGCTTCACTCAACGCCGCCAGCAACGGCGTGCCTCCGCCGGCACCGAGCCCATCGAGCCAGTGACGCAAACCGCTGGACGCCTTCAACCCTTGCACCTGCCACTTCGGCTGCGTTCCGCTGGCGGTCAGCAAGGCCAGGCGCGCGCGTTGGCGGTAAGCATCGTCGAACAGCTGCGCCAGCAAGCCCTTGGCATCACTCAAGGCGTGATGGCGACGCGTGGATGCCGACGCATCGACGATCACCAGCCACAGCTCATGGGCTGAACGGGTACGCAGGTGGAACAACAGGTCATCGCGCTGACGTGGCCGGCCGTTCAGCAACGTGCCGGGCCAATTGATCGATCCGTCGCGCGCGGCGTGACGCTTGCCCTGTTTGCCGTGATCGAGGCGCCCTGCGAGGGGTCTGGCATTCGCCCCCGCGTCAGAGCGAGGGCGAATGCCTAGGGCTTTTTTGGCCAGCTCGGCACTTCACGACGAGCCCCGACCGGCAGCGCCTGAGCGGGCATTTCGCCCCACTGCCCCTGGCCTTCGCCGGCGTTTGGCTGTTGACCGGCGTGGGACTGTTGCTGTTGGGGTGCCGGTGGCACTTGCTCGCGACGGCGATGGCGCAACGCGAATTCGGCGACCGCATCGATATCTTCCACAGCGATGGCACGCGCCCCGCGCCAGGCAGCATGGGCCCGCGCCGCCCGCAACCAGACCAGGTCGGCGCGCAACCCGTCGACGCCGGCGGCAAAACAACGCTCGGTAATCTGCGCCAAGGCGTCATCGTCGAGGGCAATGCTGGCCAATGTGCTGCGCGCCTGCTGGCAACGCTCGCGCAGGGACTGCTGCCGGCTCTCCCACTGGGCACAGAAGCCGTGCGGATCGGTGTCGAAGTCCAGGCGCCGCCGGATGATTTGCCCGCGCTCGGCCGGCACAGTATGGCCACCGAGGGCAACGTTCAAGCCAAAACGATCGAGCAGTTGTGGGCGCAGCTCGCCCTCTTCCGGGTTCATGGTGCCGATCAACACGAACTTCGCCGAATGCCGGTGGGAAATCCCGTCGCGCTCGACCAGGTTGGTGCCGCTGGCGGCCACGTCGAGCAGCAGATCGACGAGGTGATCGGGCAGCAGATTCACTTCATCGACGTAGAGCACGCCACCGTCGGCCTTGGCCAGCACGCCCGGGGAAAATTGCGCGCGACCTTCGCTCAATGCGGCGTCGAGATCGAGCGTGCCCACCAGGCGCTCTTCAGTGGCGCCCAAAGGCAAGGTGACGAATTGACCGCTGGCCAACAGGTCCGCCAGGCCTCGGGCCAGGGTCGACTTGGCCATGCCGCGCGGACCTTCAATCAACACACCGCCGATCTTCGGGTCGATGGCGGTCAGGCATAGCGCGAGTTTCAAATCGTCGGCGCCGACCACGGCGGAGAGCGGGAAATGGGGGGTATCGGTCATTGTTCAATCTCGGTCATGGTCGGTGATTTCACAAACATCTTGATCCCTGTGGGAGCGAGCCTTCTCGCGAAAGCGCTGTGTCAGTGGCTATTGATGTGACTGACGCGCCATCGCGAGCAAGCTCGCTCCCACAGGGTCGGCGGTGTATTAACTGTCTTCTTCTATATCCAGCAACAGATTCTCCAGCGCCTCGCGATACGCGCCCGGCTCTTTCCACATGCCCCGCTGTTGTGCTTCGAGCATGCGTTCGGTCATGTCGCGCAAGGCATGGGGATTGTGCTCGCGGACGAAGTCACGGGTATTGGCGTCGAGCAAATACGCATCCGCCAGCAGCGCGTATTGATGATCGTCGATCAACTGGGTGGTGGCGTCGAAGGCGAACAGATTGTCGACCGTCGCGGCCATTTCGAACGCGCCTTTGTAGCCGTGACGTTTGACGCCTTCGAGCCACTTCGGATTGGCCGCCCGGGAGCGGATGACCCGGTTCAGTTCTTCCTTGAGCGTGCGGATTCTGGGCAGGTCCGGCTGGCTATGGTCGCCGTGATAACTGGCCGCCGTTGCACCACTGAGGCTTTCCACGGCGGCCAACATGCCACCCTGGAACTGGTAATAGTCGTTAGAGTCGAGCAGATCGTGCTCGCGGTTGTCCTGGTTTTGCAGCACCGCTTGCACCTGGCTCAGGCGCTGGGCGAACTGCTCGCGGGCAGCGGTGCCTTCGTCGGAACCGCCGTAGGCGTAGCCACCCCAGTTCAGATACACCTCGGCCAGATCCTCGCGACTCTGCCACAGGCGACCGTCAATGGCACCCTGCACGCCCGCGCCATACGCGCCGGGCTTGGCACCGAAGATGCGCCAACCCGCCTGGCGTCTGGCCGCGTCTTCGTCCAGTCCCGATTGCAACAATGCTTCACGCTCGGCGCGAACCTTGGCCGCCAGCGGATTGAGATCATCCGGCTCGTCCAGTGCGGCAACCGCTTGCACGGCGGCGTCGAACAGGCGGATCAGATTGGCGAAGGCATCGCGGAAGAAACCCGAGACGCGCAACGTCACGTCGACGCGGGGGCGGTCGAGCAAACTCAGCGGCAGGATTTCGAAGTCGTCGACCCGCTGGCTACCGGTCGCCCACACCGGACGCACGCCCATCAGCGCCATGGCCTGGGCGATGTCGTCGCCACCGGTACGCATGGTCGCGGTGCCCCACACCGACAGACCGAGCTGGCGCAAGTGATCGCCATGGTCTTGCAGGTGACGCTCAAGGATCAGGTTGGCTGACTGGAAACCGATGCGCCATGCCGTGGTGGTCGGCAGGTTGCGCACGTCCACTGAATAGAAGTTGCGCCCGGTCGGCAACACATCCAGGCGCCCGCGACTCGGTGCACCGCTGGGGCCGGCCGGAACGAAGCGCCCGCTCAGGGCATCGAGCAGGCCGCGCATTTCGGCCGGGCCACAGGCGTCCAGGCGTGGTGCGACCACTTCGCGCAGGTTGTCGAGAATGGCTTGTACCTCGGTCCAACCGGCCTCCTGTAGGAGCGAGCCTGCTCGCGAGGGTGTGTCAGCCACCTTGATGTCAACTGACACACCCTCGCGAGCAGGCTCGCTCCTACAAGGGGCATCCAGCGCCTGCAAGATCAGTTGTGTGGCAAACAGTTCCAGGCGTTCGCGGGTGTCGCCGGTAATGCGCCAGGGTTCATCGCTGATCGACAACAACGCATGCGGACGCGGCCCGTTCCACGGCTCGGCCAGTGCACAATCCAGCGGATCGAACCCCAGTTCAAACGCTTTCGCCAGCGCCCTGAGCAGGCTTGATTGCGCGCCACGCCCATCGCCACGGGGAATGCGCAGCAGTGCGAGCAAGGTGTCGATGCGCAGGCGCCCGGTCGGTGACTCGCCGAAAACGTGCAGGCCATCGCGGATCTGCGACTCTTTCAAATCGCACAGGTAGGTGTCCAGACGCGGCAACCAGATCGCCGCGTCGGCATCGCTGTCGAGTGGCTCGTCCAGTTGCAGTTCGCGGTCGATGTGCGTGTCGCGCACCAGCTGCAGGATGTCGCGCTGCAACTCGCGGGCACGCCGAGGATCGAGCAGTTGCGCTTCGTAGTACTCATCCGCCAACAGTTCGAGATTGCGCAGCGGTCCGTAGGTTTCGGCGCGGGTCAGCGGCGGCATCAAGTGATCGATGATCACCGCTTGCGTGCGTCGTTTGGCCTGGGCGCCCTCGCCCGGATCGTTGACGATGAACGGATAGACATTCGGCAACGGCCCGAGCAGCGCGTCCGGCCAACAGTGTTCGGAGAGCCCGACACCCTTGCCCGGCAGCCATTCGAGGTTGCCATGCTTGCCGACGTGGATCACGCCGTGGGCGCCGTAGGTGTTGCGCAACCAGAAGTAAAACGCGAGATAACCATGGGGCGGCACCAGGTCCGGGTCGTGATACACCGCGCTCGGGTCCACCTGATAGCCCCGCGCCGGTTGAATGCCGACGAACGTCAGGCCGAAACGCAACCCGGCAATCATCATCCGCCCGGCGCGGCACATCGGATCGCTCTCGGGTGCACTCCAGCGTTGTAGCACTGCCTGGCGGTTGGCTTCGGGCAGCGCGTTGAACATCTGCAGGTAGTCGTCCATGGCCAGGCTTTGCTGGCACGGGCGCTGGTCGAGGGTATCGAGATCGTTGCTGACGCCGCCGAGCAGTTGCTGGATCAACGCCGTGCCGCTGTCCGGCAACGGCGCCGGCAATGGATAACCTTCGGCCTGCAATGCACGGAGGATATTCAGTGCCGCGGCCGGCGTATCCAGACCGACGCCATTGCCGATACGCCCGTCGCGGGTCGGGTAATTGGCGAGAATCAGCGCTATGCGTTTTTCGGCATTCGGCAGCCGCGCCAGATCAATCCAGCGCCGCGCCAGTTCGGCGACAAAGTCCATGCGTTCCGGTTGCGCGCGGTAGCAGACCACATCGGACTGACTGCGCTCACTGCGCCAGGCCAGATCCTTGAAGCTGATCGGTCGGCTGATGATCCGCCCGTCCAGTTCCGGCAGTGCGATATGCATCGCCAGATCACGCGGGCCGAGCCCTTGCTCGCTTGCTCGCCATCCCGGCTCGTTATCCTGGGCGCAAATTGCCTGGATCACCGGGATGTTGCGGCGAAAAGGACGCAAATGCGGAGCTTCAGGGCTCGATTGTGCGAAACCGGTGGTATTGAGAATCACCGAGGCGCAGACCTCGTCCAGCCAGTCCTCGACCACCGAAAGGCAGCCGGGCTCTTTTAGACTGGCCAGTGCGATGGGCAACGGGTTCAATCCCGCCGCCTGCAACCGCTGGCAGAAGACATCGATGAACGCGGTGTTCGCCGCCTGCAAGTGCGAGCGGTAGAACAGCACCGCCGCCACGGGTTGACCGGCCCGCCATTCGGCTTGCCAATCACTCAGTTGCGCGGGACTTTTGTGCGGGTGATAGATCGCGGTGCGTGGCAAGGCTTGCGGCTCGGACCAGGCGTAATCACGGCCCAGCCAGCGATTGGCCAGGCAGCGAAACAGGTCCAGCGCATTGCCCATGCCACCCTGACGCAGGAAGTGCCAGAGCCGGTCGCGTTCTTGCGCATTCACCGTGCTGAGGTCGCTCAGCTCCGGGTCGGGACGGTCATCGCCCGGCACCAGAATCAACTGCACCCCACGTTGGGAAAGCTCCACCAGCCGCTCGACGCCATAACGCCAATAGGCAATGCCGCCGTGCAGCGAGATCAGAATGACCTTGGCGTGGCGCAGCACTTCGTCGACGTACAAATCGACCGAAGCGTGATTCTGCACCTGCATCGGGTTGGCCAGGCGCACGCTCGGGTAATCGTCAGGCAACTGCTGGGCCGCTTCGGCGAGCAGCGCCAGGCTGGAATCGCCGCTGCACAGAATCACCAGCTCGGCGGGAGTTTGTCCAAGGTCGGCAATGTTGTCGTCCGACACGAAACCGCCGGGCTGGGTCCTGAGCAGGTGCATGACTTATACGCTGAGCGCGGCGCGCAATTGTGTTTCGAGCAGCGCGGCGTCCAGCGCCTGGCCGATCAACACCAGACGTGTGGTGCGCGCTTCATCGCTACCCCACTGACGGTCGAAGTGTTTGTCAAAACGAGTGCCCACGCCCTGGATCAAAAGGCGCATCGGTTTGTTCGGGATTGCCGCGAAGCCCTTGACCCGCAGGATGCTGTGCTCGACCACCAGTTGCGTCAGCGCGTCCATCAGCAAGCTCTCGTCAGAGGCTGGCAGTTCGATGGAGATGGAGTCGAAAGCGTCGTGATCGTGGTCGTCGTGATCATCATCGTCGTGGTGATGATCGTGATGGCTGTGGCGGCTATCGATATGTTCTTCGGAACCGGCGCCCAGGCCGATCAGAACGTCCAGTGGCAGGCGACCGCTGCTGGCTTCAATGACTTTCACCGCGGGCGGCAACTCTTCAGCGACTTCCAGGCGCACGCGGGCCAGGTCTTCCGGGCTGATCAGGTCAGCCTTGTTGAGGATCACCAGGTCGGCGCTGGACAACTGATCGGCGAACAGCTCGTGCAGCGGCGATTCGTGGTCCAGGTTCGGGTCAAGTTTGCGCTGGGCGTCTACCTGATCCGGGAACGCGGCGAAGGTGCCGGCGGCCACGGCCGGGCTATCGACCACGGTGATCACCGCGTCAACGGTGCAGGCGCTGCGGATTTCCGGCCACTGGAAGGCCTGGACCAGCGGCTTTGGCAGCGCCAGGCCGGAGGTTTCGATGAGGATATGGTCGAGATCGCCGCGACGGGCCACCAGTTCGCGCATCACCGGGAAGAACTCTTCCTGAACGGTGCAACACAGGCAGCCGTTGGCCAGTTCGTAGACGCGACCATTGGCTTCCTCTTCGGTACAGCCGATGGAGCACTGCTTGAGGATTTCACCGTCGATGCCCAGCTCGCCGAACTCGTTGACGATCACCGCGATGCGACGCCCTTGAGCGTTGTCGAGCATGTGCCGCAGCAAGGTGGTTTTGCCCGAGCCGAGGAAGCCGGTAACGATGGTGACGGGGAGTTTGGCCAGTGTTTTCATCGGATGCCCTTTGGCAAGGTGGCGGGCATACGGGACGAGTACCGGCAACGCTTGTGCGCCGGATGCGTTCGCCACCGGATCACCCCGCCCGGTTGTAGTGAGAATTTGTTCGAGGCAGGTCTCCTGGCTGACGGCGTGCCAGTCGCTTGACTGGCGTTGGCTGCGCCTTCCCGCGGGCTCAGGACCTGAGCGTGCAGTGGCGTGGCAGCGAACATCACCGTTCACAGTTGCGGGGGCAGCCGCGGCATCGACCGCGTTCCCTTCTTAGCTTCGGCAAACGCCGAAGAACCTCGAAAGCGCAAGGCTACGCATCGTCTTGGGGCGGGTCAATGTTCATGCTGAGTTCTACAGCACCTGAACGCCGTCATCGCGAGCAAGCTCGCTCCCGCAGGGATCGGGCTCTCTGAGAAAAATGCGGTCAAATGTGGGGGCGAGCTTGCTCGCGATTGAAGCAACTCGGCCCCGTGTTGAGAACACTTGCCAATTGACGCCCCACCTCTGCCCATGCTCTCCTACACCCCTTGTTACGGGTGCCCTTCACAGGGTGAAACGGGAAACCGGTGAATCATGTGCTTTACTCTAAAGCCATGTCAGTCCGGTGCTGCCCCCGCAACGGTAAGCGAGCGAAGCGTCAGATCCACTGTGCCAGTGCGGCATGGGAAGGTGATGCTTGCAGGTCAGGCGATAGCCAGCACCCCTCGTGAGCCCGGAGACCGGCCCGCAACACAAAGTGAACCTTACTATCACTGAATGACAAACCCGCGGTGGGCGGGCGCTGTTCGAACCTCTGCGCGCTCGCTCGTGCAGGGATTTGCATGCGCTCCCATTCCCCGCTGACAGAACTGAGGGATGCGCCATGTCGATCATCAGCAGCACCGGCCACAGCACCACTACCAGCAGCACCACAACCCTGACTCAACGCCTGACCGCCGCCGTGTGTGCGTCGATCCTCGGCGCGTGCCTGGTGTATTTCGCCGGTTTCTCGCACATCGAAGCCGTTCACAACGCTGCTCACGATACCCGTCACAGCGCTGCCTTCCCGTGCCATTGAGACCTGTCGACATGATCAAGCGTATCGCGCAAACCGCGGGGTTCACGGGGCTGTTGGCCGCCCTGCTGCTGACCCTGCTGCAAAGCTTCTGGGTCGCTCCGTTGATTTTGCAGGCCGAAACCTACGAAAAATCCGAACCCGCTGCTGTTGAAGTCCATGAACATGCCGCTGGCGTCGCCGCTCACACCCACGATGCCGAAGCCTGGGAGCCGGAAAACGGCTGGCAGCGCGTGTTGTCGACCACCGGCGGCAATCTGGTGGTGGCTGTCGGTTTCGCCCTGATGCTCGCCGGTCTGTACACCTTGCGCGCGCCGACCAAAACCTCTCAGGGATTGCTCTGGGGCCTGGCCGGTTACGCGACCTTCGTGCTCGCGCCGACCCTTGGCCTGCCACCGGAACTGCCAGGCACCGCCGCTGCCGATCTGGCGCAACGGCAGACCTGGTGGATTGGCACCGCCGCTTCAACCGCAGTCGGCATCGCGCTGATCGCGTTCAGCCGGCACTGGCTGATGAAAGTCCTCGGTGCAGCCATCATTGCCGTCCCCCATGTGATTGGCGCGCCGCAGCCGGACGTGCACTCGATGCTGGCACCGCAAGCACTGGAAACCCAATTCAAAATCGCTTCGCAGCTGACCAACGTCGCGTTCTGGCTGGCCCTGGGCCTGATCAGCGCCTGGCTGTTCCGCCGCAAGAGCGATGGCCAATACCACGCATGACCGATACCGGCACAGCGCCGACCCTGGTGGTCGGCCTGGGCTGCCAACGGGGCTGCCCCGTCACCACGTTACGGGCGTTGATCGATCAGGCGTTGCAAGCGCACCAGATCGAACTGCATCAGATCAAGGCCCTGGCCAGTATCGATTTGAAGCGAGATGAGCCGGCCCTTGTCGAACTGGCCGAGCAACTCGCGCTGCCACTGACGTATTTCAGCAGCGAACAGTTGGCCGGCTATGAGCCACAACTCAGCCATCATTCGCAGATCGCCTTCGAGCGAACCGGCTGCTACGGCATCGCGGAAAGTGCCGCCCTGGCCCTGACCGAACAGTTAACCCATTCGCCGGCCAAACTACTGATTAAGCGGCAAAAATATGCCCAGGCCACCTTCGCATTGGCCTGTTCGACGTAAAATCCTCGATAATCCGCGCTTTCGATCATGAGCAATCTTCATCTGCTGCCTTGCCCAGCCCCTTTTTCCCACAGGAATCGACGATGACCGTCTACTTCATAGGCGCAGGTCCTGGCGACCCCGAGCTGATCACCGTCAAAGGCCAGCGGCTGATTCGCAGCTGCCCGGTGATCATCTATGCCGGTTCGCTGGTGCCCGCCGCAGTACTGCAGGGGCATTGCGCCGAGCAGGTGGTCAACAGCGCCGAACTGCATCTGGAACAGATTATCGACCTGATCAAGACCGCCGACGCCAAGGGCCAGGACGTGGCTCGCGTGCATTCTGGCGACCCGAGCCTGTATGGCGCCATCGGCGAGCAGATTCGCTACCTGCGCGAACTCGGCATTGCCTTTGAAATCATTCCCGGGGTCACCGCTACGGCCGCCTGCGCAGCGCTTTTGGGGGCGGAGCTGACCCTGCCCGACGTCTCACAGAGTGTGATCCTGACCCGATACGCCGACAAAACCGTGATGCCGGCCGGCGAAGAATTAGGCAGCCTGGCGCAGCATGGAGCGACCATGGCAATTCACCTGGGGGTCAATCATCTGGAAAAGATTCTCGCCGAATTGTTGCCGCATTACGGCGCGGATTGCCCGATCGCGGTGATTCACCGGGCGACCTGGCCGGATCAGGATTGGGTGGTGGGTACGCTGGAAGACATTGCCGGGAAGGTTCAGGCCAAGGGGTTTCGGCGCACGGCATTGATCCTGGTGGGACGGGTGCTGGGCAGTGACCATTTCAGTGAGTCATCACTGTATCGCGCGGGGCATGCGCATCTCTATCGACCTTGAACCCTGCTGAATCCTGTGGCGAGGGGGCTTGTCGGATCGCCACAGGTTATCGAACACCCATAAAAAACGGCGCTCACGGGCGCCGTTTTTTAATTTCGCAGCGAACGCCTTAGTAGTAGGCGTTTTCTTTCTGCGTGTGGTCAGTCACGTCACGAACACCCTTGAGCTCGGGGATACGCTCGAGCAAGGTGCGCTCGATGCCTTCCTTCAGGGTGACGTCTGCCTGGCCGCAGCCCTGGCAACCACCGCCGAACTGGAGAACGGCGATGCCGTCTTCAACCACGTCGATCAGGCTGACCTGACCACCATGGCTGGCCAGCCCAGGGTTGATTTCGGTTTGCAGGTAATAGTTGATGCGCTCGTTGATCGGGCTGTCGGCGTTGACCATCGGGACTTTGGCGTTTGGCGCCTTGATGGTCAGTTGGCCGCCCATACGGTCGGTGGCGTAGTCGACAACCGCGTCGTCCAGGAAAGCTTCGCTGAACGAATCGATGTAAGCGGTAAAGCTTTTAAGCCCCAGCGCCGTGTCTTCGGGTTTTTCTTCGCCCGGCTTGCAGTAGGCAATGCAGGTTTCGGCGTACTGGGTGCCAGGCTGGGTGATAAAGACGCGGATGCCAATGCCCGGGGTGTTCTGCTTGGAGAGCAGATCAGCCAGATAATCGTGGGCGGCGTCGGTGATGGTTATAGCGGTCATGGAAACTCCTCGCAGGCTTGGGCGCAGTTTACGCCAATCATCGCGCCGCACAAAGTCCCAGTATTTTTGTCAGGAAAGAACAGGAGCAGCCTCACCCGGCTATTCGCCGTCAATCGAGACTTTAAACCACCGATAGCTGCAGTTGACCACCCAATCGCGGCTTTCCAACGATCCTGATCCGATGGTCGCTACACAGATCAGGACATCAGGCGCCTTGCAAAAATCGATCAAAGATTCTGGTAGCGATTCATGTCCAGCACGCCCTCTTCAACTGGATCGGTCTCATGGATATAGCGGCTCAGGTCATGGAAGTACTGCCAGAACTGCGGATGGCTGCGCCTTACCCCCCAGCGATCGACAATCCTCTCGAAGCTGCCGGCGTCTTTGGCGTTTTCCATGGCGTCGACAAAGGCCGGGACTTGTTCGGCGGGAATGTTGAACATGAAGTTCGGGTAGCTGCTCATGACCCCCGGATAAATGGTGAGCGTGTCGAGCCCTGGCTCATACCGCAGCGACTCGCCAATCAGGAACGCCACGTTGCTGTGTGCGCGGTTGCGCAACAGGCTGTAGACCACACGTTGGCCACTCGCAGTCTCGACGCGCAGCATGGTCGATTCAGGCAACTGGTCGATGACCTTGAGTCCGGCCGCCGGGCGCGAAGTCAGACGACTCAGGGCTTGTTCGGCGTCCTGCAGGTCCGGATCGATGTTGGGTCGCGAGCAATAGGCACCGTCGCAGCGATTGATCGGATCCGGATTGGCGTCGAGCTCGCCATAGCGCGCCAGCAACTGCATGGCGAAATCACGCTTGGGGTCCTTCGGATCGAGTTTCAGCGCCGTCGGCGTGTCGTTGTCAATCGATTCGTAGTCTAGCCACATCTTGAATTTGCCACTGCTCTGGTACCAGTCGTCCAGGTAATCGTCGCGGGAGTTGGCCGGCATCAGGCGCAGGAAGTTCTGCTCCGCGCCGTTGCGGATCAGGTCGAAATACAAGCGCGTCTGGGCTTGATGCGAGACGTTGCCGAACACATCGAAATTCACCGCCAACTGATAGTAAGTGCGCTCCAGCAACGGGAAGTCGAACAGCCAGATGGTTTGCGGCACGTCGCCGATCAGGCCCTTGGTCACCGAGGCGCTGTCGAAATGTCGAAAGATACTCAACAAGGCGTTGTCATTGCCTGCCCACAGGCTCGACCAGCTCGGCGGCCGCAAGTCCGCGTAGCTGTCGCGGCGCAGGGCTTCATACGCGTTGCGCTTGTCGCGGTAGTCATGCCACAGGCTCAGGACACTGCCCACGTCATCGTTCTGCCCCGGCATTGCCAACAATGGAGTCGCTTGGCCGCGGTAGTTCGGGTCGGTGATATAGAGGTCATGTTCCGGGGCCTGGAACAGCGCCCAGAAATTATCGCGAATCACGTCTGTGGCAATCTGACCCCGGCAGACCGGGCCGCGAATAAAGGTGCGTACGAAATATTCGGCGTTATCGAGCATGAACTGATAACGCGCCTGGGCCGGGATGGCTTCGAAGGTGGTAAACGGATTGGCCCGGCGTTCCGGCCCATAGCCCGGCAGCGCGTTGACCTGCCAGTTGCCGTTGTAGAACAGGCTTTTGATCCGCGCCATCTTCGCCGCGCTCAGCGGATAGGTGATGTGGGTCTTGTGCACGATCACGCCTTGTACCGGCCACAGGCGGTAATAGATCTGAGTGCCGGGATCGTCATTGGGCCGGCGGGTGTTGATCAGATCGATAGGCTGGCCGCTCGGCGTGCGCGAACGCACCCACTGGAAGAAATGCCCGGGTTCGCCATCCTTGAAATAGATGTGCGCAAGAAACCAGTGCTCGAACAACCAGCGTCCCACCAGACTTTGTCGCGCACCCGGCGCATTCAGCAGGTTCTCCCACTGCACCACCTCCAAGGCTTCTTTCGCACTGGGCGCCAGGCCTTGCTCATCGATGGGCGCGCCAGAGGCCAGCCAGCGCTGCAACGTCTGGTATTGCTGATCGGTCAGCCCCGTCACCGCCAACGGCATGCCCTCCTTCGGGTGGGAACCGGCATAGGCATCGAACTCCGCCGGCATGGCGCACGTGTTTTCCCGATTCAGACCCAGGACAATGTCTTCGGGCAGCTTGGCATTGGGCTGCATTGGCGCCTTATGGCCCAACTCGAGCATCCGCGCCATCAGCGCGGCCTGACTGCCCTGGGCGTCGAGCACTGAATAGAAGCCCTTTTGCTGCCAGGCACGCTTGCCGAAGGCGTCATAAAACAACCGGGTCGGCGCGGCTGCCTGACTGCGATCACCGTCATAGACCGGGATTTTGCTGGCGCCGCGTGCCGCGCCTTCGCCACTGCCCAGGTTGAGCTGACAGGCGGAGTCGTAGCAAGCGTGGCAGGCCACACATTTTTCAGTGAAGATCGGTTGAATGTCGCGCGTGTAGGAAATGCCGTTAGATACAGCGGGACTTTGCGCGACGGCGCCCCAGCTAAACAGCAACAACGCAATGCTGATGACGACGCGATACGACATGTCCCTGGTCCCAATCTTTAAAAAAACGCCGCGATTCTACCGGTCCGGCCATCACATCATCATGAGCGATATTCACGTTAAATCCGCACATGCTCCAATAGCGCACAGGTTTGCTATCATCCCGGCCCTTCGTCATGGCCTTACCGAGTAGTCCAAATGTCCGATCGCAGCGTTCGCCTTCAAGCTCTCAAGCACGCCCTCAAAGAGCGCATTCTGATTCTCGATGGTGGTATGGGCACGATGATCCAGAGCTATAAGCTCGAGGAGCAGGATTACCGTGGCAAACGCTTCGCCGACTGGCCGAGCGATGTCAAAGGCAACAACGACCTTCTGGTGCTGACGCGCCCGGATGTGATTGGCGGAATCGAAAAAGCTTACCTGGATGCCGGTGCCGACATTCTCGAAACCAACACCTTCAACGCCACTCAGATTTCTCTGGCCGACTACGGCATGCAGGGCCTGGCATACGAATTAAACGTAGAAGGTGCACGGTTGGCGCGCAAGGTCGCTGACGCGAAGACCCTGGAAACCCCTGACAAGCCGCGCTTCGTCGCCGGCGTGCTCGGCCCGACCAGCCGCACGTGCTCGCTGTCGCCAGACGTGAACAACCCCGGCTACCGCAACGTGACTTTCGATGAACTGGTGGAGAACTACACCGAGTCCACCAAAGGCCTGATCGAAGGCGGCGCCGACCTGATCCTGATCGAAACCATTTTCGACACCCTCAACGCCAAGGCTGCGATCTTTGCCGTACAAGGCGTGTTCGAAGAACTGGGCATCGAATTGCCGATCATGATCTCCGGCACCATCACCGATGCCTCCGGTCGTACCCTGTCCGGCCAGACCACCGAGGCCTTCTGGAACTCCGTGGCCCACGCCAAGCCGATTTCGGTCGGTCTGAACTGCGCCCTCGGCGCCAGCGAGCTGCGCCCGTACCTGGAGGAGCTGTCGAACAAGGCCAGCACCCACGTCTCGGCGCACCCGAACGCCGGTCTGCCAAACGAATTCGGCGAGTACGATGAATTGCCGGCGCAAACCGCCAAGGTCATCGAAGAGTTTGCCCAAAGCGGCTTCCTGAACATCGTTGGCGGCTGCTGCGGCACCACGCCGGGCCACATCGAAGCGATTGCCAAGGCCGTGGCCGGTTATGCGCCGCGCGAGATTCCGGAAATCCCCAAGGCTTGTCGCCTGTCGGGCCTGGAGCCGTTCACCATCGATCGCAACTCGCTGTTCGTCAACGTCGGCGAGCGCACCAACATCACCGGTTCGGCCAAATTCGCCCGCCTGATCCGCGAAGACAACTACACCGAAGCCCTGGAAGTCGCCCTGCAGCAAGTCGAGGCCGGCGCCCAGGTGATCGACATCAACATGGACGAAGGGATGCTCGATTCGAAGAAGGCCATGGTGACCTTCCTCAATCTGATTGCCGGCGAACCGGACATCTCCCGCGTACCGATCATGATCGACTCCTCCAAGTGGGAAGTGATCGAAGCCGGCCTCAAGTGCATCCAGGGCAAGGGCATCGTCAACTCCATCAGCATGAAGGAAGGTGTCGAGCAGTTCATTCATCACGCCAAGCTGTGCAAGCGCTATGGCGCCGCGGTGGTCGTGATGGCCTTCGACGAAGCCGGTCAGGCCGATACCGAAGCGCGCAAGAAAGAAATCTGCAAACGCTCCTATGACATTCTGGTCAACGAAGTCGGCTTCCCGCCGGAAGACATCATCTTTGACCCGAACATCTTCGCCGTGGCCACCGGCATCGAAGAACACAACAACTACGCTGTGGACTTCATCAACGCCTGTGCCTACATCCGCGACGAGCTGCCGTATGCGCTGACTTCGGGCGGCGTGTCCAACGTGTCGTTCTCGTTCCGTGGCAACAACCCGGTGCGCGAGGCGATTCACTCGGTGTTCCTGCTGTACGCGATCCGCGCCGGCCTGACCATGGGTATCGTCAACGCCGGCCAGCTGGAGATCTACGACCAGATCCCGGTGGAGCTGCGCGATGCCGTTGAAGACGTGATCCTCAACCGCACCCCGGAAGGCACCGACGCCCTCCTCGCCATCGCCGACAAGTACAAGGGCGACGGCAGCGTCAAGGAAGCCGAGACCGAAGAGTGGCGCAGCTGGGGCGTCAACAAGCGTCTGGAACATGCACTGGTCAAGGGCATCACCACCCACATCGTTGAAGACACCGAAGAGTCCCGTCAATCGTTCGCCCGCCCGATCGAAGTGATCGAAGGTCCGCTGATGTCCGGCATGAACATCGTTGGCGACCTGTTCGGCGCCGGCAAAATGTTCCTGCCGCAAGTGGTGAAATCCGCCCGTGTGATGAAACAGGCGGTGGCCCACTTGATCCCGTTCATCGAGCTGGAAAAGGGCGACAAACCGGAAGCCAAGGGCAAGATCCTGATGGCCACGGTGAAAGGCGACGTGCACGACATCGGCAAGAACATCGTCGGCGTGGTACTGGGCTGTAACGGCTACGACATCGTCGACCTCGGCGTGATGGTGCCGGCGGAGAAGATCCTCCAGGTCGCCAAGGACGAAAAGTGCGACATCATCGGCCTGTCCGGCCTGATCACCCCGTCGCTGGATGAAATGGTCCATGTCGCTCGCGAGATGCAGCGCCAGGACTTCCATCTGCCATTGATGATCGGTGGCGCGACCACCTCCAAAGCGCACACGGCGGTGAAGATCGAGCCCAAATACAGCAACGACGCCGTGGTGTACGTCACCGACGCCTCCCGCGCCGTCGGCGTCGCCACACAGTTGCTGTCCAAGGAACTGAAGGCCGGTTTCGTCGAGAAAACCCGCGAGGAATACATCGAAGTCCGCGAGCGCACCGCCAACCGCAGCGCCCGCACCGAACGCCTGAGCTACGCCGCGTCGATTGCGAAAAAACCGCAGTTCGACTGGAGCACCTACGAGCCAGTCAAGCCAACGTTCACCGGCACCAAGGTGCTGGATAACATCGACCTCAAAGTGCTGGCCGAGTACATCGACTGGACGCCGTTCTTCATCTCCTGGGACCTGGCCGGGAAGTTCCCGCGCATCCTCCAGGACGAAGTGGTCGGTGAAGCCGCCACCGCGCTGTACGCCGATGCCCAGGAAATGCTCGCCAAACTGATCGACGAGAAACTGATCAGCGCCCGTGCGGTGTTCGGTTTCTGGCCGGCCAATCAGGTGCGCGACGATGACATCGAAGTCTACGGCGACGACGGCAAGCCCCTGGCCAAGTTGCATCACCTGCGTCAGCAGATCATCAAGACCGACGGCAAGCCGAATTTCTCCCTGGCCGACTTCGTCGCACCGAAAGACAGCGAAATCACCGACTACGTGGGTGGTTTCATCACCACCGCGGGTATCGGTGCCGAAGAAGTGGCCAAGGCGTATCAGGACGCTGGCGACGACTACAACTCGATCATGGTCAAGGCCCTGGCCGACCGTTTGGCCGAGGCCTGTGCCGAATGGCTGCACCAGCAGGTGCGAAAAGAACACTGGGGCTATGCCAAGGACGAAACCCTCGACAACGAGGCGTTGATCAAGGAGCAATACACCGGTATCCGCCCTGCCCCGGGCTACCCGGCCTGCCCGGATCACACCGAGAAAGCCACGCTGTTTGCCCTGCTCGACCCCGAGGCCCGCGAAATGCAGGCCGGCCGCAGCGGTGTGTTCCTCACCGAGCACTACGCGATGTTCCCGGCGGCGGCGGTCAGCGGCTGGTACTTTGCCCACCCGCAAGCGCAGTACTTTGCCGTGGGCAAGATCGACAAGGACCAGGTGCAGAGCTACACGTCGCGTAAAGGTCAGGAGCTGAGTGTGACTGAACGGTGGCTGGCACCGAACCTCGGTTACGACAACTGAGTGTTCAACTGAAATAAACCCTGTGGGAACGAGCTTGCTCGCTCCCACAGGTGATTTACCTGTTTGAAGCAGCCGCCAGCTGCGAAACCTCCTGGCGGGACAACTCGATCATCTTCGCGTTACGCGCCGCCGTCTGCTCGAACAGCTGACTCAGGAACGCCCCCTCGTCAGCGCTATCAACCTCCTCCTGAACATCCAGCTCATCGAGCGCCCTGAACGCGTCAGGGTATTTTTCCTTGAGATAACTCACCCAATAGTCGCGCTGGATCAAGTCTTCGAAAAAACCATCGGATTGCTCTGCGTTGGTGATCTCGATGCGCGCGTCCGCCAGTTGCTGAGCGGTCACTCCCGAGCCATAGGTCATGTGTTTCGATTGCCCTGGCAACTCCAGGCCGTCCGCCCAGCCTTGCGTCAGGCCGATTCGATAGCCCAAACGTACCTCGGCCTCATCCTGACCGGTTCGAATGGCGACTTTCCTCGCGAGATCGTCGACCTTGCCCAGTCGAAACAACTGCCGGGACAAGTTCAGCAGCGCTTGCCCCTTCACAGCCGGGCGCCCGACGGGAATATCAAGCAAGGCATTGTGGGTGAAAACTTTGCTCTCCAGCCCACTGAACGTCAGGATTCGACCATCGACACAAGTACCGTGGGTGCTGGAGCTGGCAAACAGGATCTCCCGCAGTTCGGAATTGCTGGCGGCGGCTTCAATGACCGTCCAGACCCGCCGCGTCAGATCGGCGTTCGCCACCCGGAACTCCTGCGTATCCTGCAATCGCGAAAGCAGATGAAAGAACGCCGCATTGTCCGGTTCCGCCGCGAGTTGATTCCATATACCGGTTTTGCCGGCCACTTCCTCGGCAGGAAGATGGGTTAACCACGGTGTTTTTTGCTCGGGATCGGGCTCGATCTCAGGCAGATCTTCATCCGTATCGATGGCTTCGCTGCTGTCGCCGCCATAGGCGTGGGTGTCATCGATCAACTCGTCAAGATCGCTCCGCGAGATTCCCAGCACCGCGTCGTGGAAACCCGCTTCACGGTAATCCCTGAGTTGTTCAAGGCTCTCAAGGGAAAGGTTGTAGTTGTCGCTCAAATCCGTACCGGCCATCAGCACCTCATGGTCGCCATTGAGGGCCTGCACGGGGATCGACGTGATGTCGTTGCCACTGAGATTGAGCGTGCCCAGATATGGGCTGTCGAACACCCCGTCCGGCCATTCGGTCAAATTGTTGTTACGCAGATCCAGCGTCTCCAATCGCTCGAAATTGCCAATATCAAAGGCATCCAGTTCGTTGTAGCTCAAGTCCAGCCAGCGCAAACCGTCCAGATTGTCCAAAGCGGCATACAGCTGCTCGGCATCGGTTATCCGGTTCGAGGACATTTCCAGACGCTCGAGGCCGTCCATGGAACGGACCGGTTCTGGAATGCCATCCAGCCCATTGCCATTGAGGTCCAGGGTTTTCAGGCGGGTAAAGGCCTTCAGGAACCCGTCGGAACCTCGCCGGGTCAGTTTTACACTCGTCAGTTTCAACGTGCCGACATGCTCGAACATTGCTGGCACCTCAGGCAGATCACCCAGTTGCAGACCGTTGAGATCCAGCACCGCATCCGTCACGGCGCCGTTGCCGCTCAGACCTGTGCGCCAGCATTCGAGGATGCGCAAGGCGGCCTGCCTGCGAATGATGGAGGACGTCATCCAGCCGCTACCACGAGATCCCCGGGTAAACAGCCAGCCATTCAATTGGCGCGTGAGCGTTTCAAAGGCTTGCTCCCATTCGGCAATTTTCACGCTTGCAGCTTCGCCCCCCTGCATCTGTTCGATCATTTGCAAGGCGTCATCATCGGCGAGTGCCGGTTTCAGGCGTTGCAGGCGCTTTGTTAAAACCGCATTCCCTTCTCCCGCTGGCACTTCCGGCAGCGGCAGTAAGTGACGTGCGATCGAACTTGCGCTCTCGAGCGGCGGGAAATCCAGTGGCACCTGTTCCAGGTCGAACCGTTCCAGAGCGCCGGCCGGCAGCCCTTTGGCCATTTCCATTCGATGCCGGGCCGCATTGCGTGCGGCGACGGCTTGAGGGGTTAAGGGTGTGCCCGTGAGGTCGGTCTTGAGCAGCGCTTCATCCGCAAGCGACTCCGGCAACGCGTTGACCCTGCTGTCGCGCAAATCCAGCCAATACAACTCTGGCAGCGCTTGTGCCCCGGTCGGCCATTCATGCAGTGCTGTGCCGCTCAGATTCAAGGCCTTGAGACGAGTCATTGCACTGACATCCAGGGTGTTCAACGGGTTGTTGCTCAAGTCCAGGCGTTGCAGCGCCTGCAACCCATCAAAAGCTTGCTGAATCCCGGCATCGCCAACGATTCGGTTATTGGAAAGATCCAGCTCAGTCAGTTTTCCAAGATCACCGGGCACAAAGGGCACTTCGGTCAGATCGCTGCCACTCACATCGAGTTTTTCCAGCGCAGGGAACCCGCGTACAAAACTGCGGATCTGTTGGACGGGAGCTCCATTGCCCTTCAAATACAAGGTTCGTACTTCGGGGAAGGCGCCGTCCGGCAATTCGGGAAACTCACTCAGAACCAGATTCGGCAAATCAAGTACAGAGGCATTGGCCGTCGAGCCGTAGCGTTTGAATGCGCCGTTGCGCCAGCTGGTTCTCAGGGCATTTGCCGTCCATGTACGCCCCATGATCTCGTGGGCCGCTCCAGGCATTTGTAGCGCGCGCTGGGACCAGTCATTGAGGTGCTGGTTGAGCTGATGATGCTGTTCACTCAATGCTTCGACGGCGTCGAATCTCGCCCCTGCGTCTGGCCACTGTTCGACAAACTGATCAAACATTCCCGCGGAAGGGTCATTGATGCCTTCACCCAGACGTTTCAACTCGCCCTTGCAGTAATCCCTGACCATTTCTTCCAGGTCAACAAGGTGCTGCGGCTGACGCTTGAGATACTCATACGCCGGCTTGAAGTTTTTACGCAGGACGTTCGACCAGTCCAGCGACAATCCGGACCAGAGTTTTTCATGCCCTTCGAAAATACCTTCAGGTAGCGTTCTGATGCCTGTGCCGGTGAGATTCAGGCGCTCAAGACGGGGCAGTTGCAGAACCCCGATTGGCCACTGATCCATTGACGGGGCAATCACCTCGAGCAGGCGCAGATTGCGTAGCCGGCTGACGTCCAACGCCACCGGAACGCCCCAGGTTGAACACAGGCTGAGTTCCTCGAGCGTCGTCAACGCACCCAGTCTCGACGGCATGTCTGCGGCGAAGCGCGCAGCTGAATACAGGCTCAACCCCGTGAGGTCCGGCATACTGCTCAATACTTGGGGCACGGTGGTGAAATCGTTGCCTGTGCCATTGATCCGCAACCTTCTGAGCTTGGGAAAATTCGCCAACAACGCATCGACATTGGCGTCAGTGACGCTTCGACCCCGGACATACAGATCACGCACATGAGAGAAATCCGCCGACAGTGCAGGGATCGGGTCGTCGCAAACCAGGTCGAGCATTCTGTAGCGCGAATGCTCCCCGGCCAGTGGCGAATGACGCCAGGATTGCTTGAGATTCTGTGCGACCGCGGCCTTGCCTCCGAGCACCGACTCCAGCATAGAACCTGCTATCGGCTCGCCGACCCATTGATTGAGCGTCGACTCAAGGGTTTCCCACTCGCGCATACGCGCCTGTAACAGGCTATAAATCTGTGCGTCGGTTCTACCCGCGCGCAATTGCGCCAGGATAAACCCGTTGGCCTGCTGATCAGTCAGCGCCGGGTAGACGTCCTGAACCCGGGTCACCAGAGAAGGATTCAAACCTTGTCCGCGCCCGCTGGCGTAGTAGCCCACCCGGCGCTCCGTTACGCGTACGGGCGGCTTGAACGTCTTGTTCTGGCCGCTTCGCTGCTCCAGCATTTGCGACAATTTCGCCCTATGCTCGAAGGCCGATTCGATGACAGCCTGCTTCAAACCGGCGCTTTGGCCCACGTGCGGAACGCCCAATGCGCGACGGGATTCATCGGGCAATGCGTGCATGAGCGAGGCAAAAAAATTATCGCCGGTGGCCGGCACGCCATTGAGCGTCTCGCCACGCTCATCAAATGCCTGATAGGACGGGCCGTTTTTAACCACGTACTTACGGATTGTCGCGGTCTTGCTACCGATACCGTCGATGAGCGCGCCCTCGATGTGGCCGTCGCGAATCTCCAGCCGAACTTCGCCGGACCATCCCGGCATTTTTTCCAGGGCATGCAGTGCGAGCCAGCGGCTGTCCGCCGACAGCGCAGACTCCGTGCGCAGGCCAGTGAAAGCCTGGGCCTGGCGCCCCTGCTGTGCATACCAACGGGCCTCCTCCTGCATTTTCAGGGGAATTCGACTCGTTGTTTTCAGGCGGTTGAGCTCTTCGGCATTGGCGTCGAGCACAATCCTGCGAGCGGCGGCATTACTCAGCCCCGGGGTGGCACGTTGCAGTTTTTCGAGCAATGACCCGTTAATGCCCGGTTCATCTTCGAATAGCCGCAAGGCGTGCTCCAGTTCCGGTGGCGGGGGAAGATGATCCATGTGCATCTTGCGCAAGGCATTGTCCTCGACACCACAGGCCTCGGCGATGTCGAGCAGTTGCTCATCGGAAAAAGCCTCGGTGGTATGGCCGATGCGCCGCAGCAGGGTCAGCCGATCCCAGGTCCGGGGACGCTCCAGCGCATGACGCCAGGCGCCATGCCCGTTATGTTCGAGTATCGGTTGCCAGGCACCCGAATCAGTCGGATGCCGCAGGCGCCATTTTTTCAGCGAAGGGTCAAGGGTAGTTTCGAAGACCTTGCCATCCTGCCGGATAAAGGTTTTGCCATTTATCCGGTGCAGTCCCGACGCATCAGGGACTGAATGGCGAGGCAGGATGAGGTTGCGCTCGTAACCGCTCAGATCAGTTTTCCATAAGCGGGTTTTGCCGTCTTCGCGCTGGATGGGTTGCAGGCGTTCAACCAGTGGTTCGGGTTGCACCGACGACAGTTTGGCCAACCCTTTGCCCGCACCGGCCATCACCGCGATCATCGCCAGATTCTCGGCCACATCGATCAGGTGCGCCTTGGCCGCAGTTCGATCCCCTTCACTCCACTCGATCGCCCCCTCAAACGACTCGTACAGCAGCTGACCCGCCATGACCGTCAGCATGATCTCCCCCAGTACCGGAACGAACATCGACACCATGTTCAGGCCCAGCAGACCAAATTCCAGCAGATGATTGAGCTTTTGCGCCCGTACTCGCGCATCGACTTCCGCCGTGGGCACCGCATGACTGCGTGCGTCGGCGATGACTTTCTTGCGGTTTTGCTCGTAGAGATAAGTCCACAGATCGCTGTTGGCGGACCAGATGCCCGCCACGCCTTCACGAACGATCCCGAAAGGATTGAGATATGGATCGTCGACCGGCTCACGTTTGCCTGCAGGTTCTGGCGGCAGCGCTTTGATGCGGATGGCGGCCGACAAGGTGGGCACGTACTGGACGACTTTAAACCAGAATGAATGCAAAGGATCGGTCGCAGAGTCTGCGGCCTTGCGGGTGAATTGACCGAAGTAATAAGGGCGGTCGGCGTAGGCGACGAACTGGCTGAAAAACCGCTGATGGGAGGTTGGCCCGCTGCCACTGTCGGACAATGGGTCATGGGCAGTGAACTGGCGCTTGAATTCTTCACGCAGTTGCTCAGCGGTATAGCGTTTGAGCGGGTGTTCGGGATCGTGGGGAATGTAGACGATGTAGTCGTTGGTATAGCGATATTGTTCACTGATGCTGAACACGACGCAGCCCGTCAATCTGCGCTTCATCAGGCTCAAGTCACGAAACCAGACCGGTCGGTTGCCAACACGGGGATGGACCTCGCCGTTAACCACTGAAAGGATCATTGCGTAGTCGTCGGCTTCGATGTCCTTTTTCAGCAGCGCCAATTCAGCGGCCGCTTTCATTGCCGCTTTCTGGCTGGCAATAAATTGCTCGGACAGTGTCGTTTCCTTCTGCGCATCCGTTGCCTGGAAAAACGCCTTCACACGGGTTTGATACTGCGCGCCGATATCGAGCTTGCGGCAGAGTGAGAGGAATTGCCTGACCGAGATGTTGAGGGCAATGACCTCGAATGTACCTGGCGTGGAAGTCTCAACCACAAACCCTGACTCGCGATGAAAGGCGCCCGCCTCGCATTCGGATGCTTCGAAGTTATGCAGTGCCGCTTGCAACAACGAAAGCTTCATGACCTCGAACGAGCTGATCTCGATTTCAAGCTCGCTGACTTCCAGCGCTCGCCTCAGACACACCATGGTTTTGTTGACGTCGGCCTCGACCCCGAACTGATCCTTCAGCGCCTTTTGCAGTATCGGCTCGGCAAAACTTTCGGCATCTGGCAGCGACGACATCGTTTTGTCGAGTCGGGTCTGGGAAACCAGGCTGTCTTTGAAACGGTCTTTCAGTGCCTGCTGTTGCTCGATGGATGCTCGCGTATACCAGTGCGGTGCGAGCGAGCCGCTGGCTTTCATGGCTGCTCGCCGCTGCGGCGTGGCATCGATCAACCAATCAGGCGTCAGTTGTTCAAGAAGCTCGCGGTGAATGCTGGTTTGGCCCGCAACCAAACGTTGGCGGGACGCAGAGGGCGGATGGGTAGACATTGTGTCGCTCCTGAAAAATGGAACGACAGAACATCATTTCAGCTAACCGTATCTGCAGTAGATAGTTATCGCATCGGCCCGGACTGATTTCAAAATGCGTCGATCCGCCGACCGCCCGCACCAGAGGCCGGCGGATTGGCTATGCTTGGGGGACCTACTTTAAAGCGGGGGGATTTATGGACGATCCAGTCGACAACAAGCCACCGTCGTTCTGGCAGATGCTGCACAGCGTCGTGGCGGCTGCATTCGGGGTGCAAAGCGGAAAAAACCGGGCGCGTGATTTTACCCACGGCAAACCCAGCCATTTCGTGATCCTGGGGGTGCTGTTCACGGCCGTGTTCGCGCTGATGCTGTTCGGCATCGTGAAGCTGGTACTGGTTCTGGCCGGGCTATGAACTGAATCAGTGCATCAGGGCTTGCAGGCTGAACGGATATCGATAAGACACCGGCTGCCCCTTGGCCGAGAATTTGTGAAAATCCACACCGAATTTTTTTTCGCTGCCCAGCGCCAGCAGTCGCTTGGCCTGTGCCCGATCAATCACCTGCAATAACGAAATTTGCCGGTCGCGACCGCCATAACGGCTGAAGTCGACGCCCTGGTTGTAGTCATGCAGCTGCACCAAGGCCCAACCGCCCAGAGTGAAATGACCGCCCAGCAACACGCTCAGCCGCTTGTCCAGCAACGCGTGCAACGCAGCCGGTGAATTGTTGATGGCGCTAAACAGCGCATCCTTGCCGGGCTTTGCGCCCGTCTCTTCGAAAGCCTGCATGGCGCCAAAGCTCATCTCGTCGTTAGCCGACCAGACCAGGGATGTCTGTGGGTAGCGCTTGAACAGAAGCTTGGCCTGTTCATAGGCCCGCGCACGGGTCCAGCCCCCGTAAACCAATTGTCGCAAGCGCACTTCAGGGTGTTCGGCCAATGCCCGTCGCATGCCTTTCTCTCGCAACTGTGCGGACGGAGTGATTTTCAATCCCGAGAAGGCCAACAGGTCAATCGTCTGGCCGGGGGCGACCGGCGGATGCAGGCGAATCAACTCCTTGAGCATCAGGTAGCCGCCCTCCTCATCGTTGGGCACCAGGCTGCCCACCCAATCGGGATACTTGTCAGGGCGTGCGCCAAGCAGGCGCGTCTGGTCCGGGCTCAGGGCGCTATTGACCATGAACAGCTTCACACCACTGCCCTTCGCCAGACGCAGGATTTCGGGCGCGACACTTTCCTCGTTGACGAATACCAGATAATCCGGGCGATGGGGTCCAAGCAGGGCTTCGCGCGCTTGCGCGATGACGACTTCGGAGGTCCGGTTGGAGTACAGGATGCGCAGGTCGATGTGCAGATCATCGGCCGCGGCCTGCATGAATTGCGAGTAGCTGGTCCAGAAAAGTTCCACGGGCGTCCCCGGATTCAGGAACAGCACAGACTCCGCCCGGGCAAAAGGCCCCACGACCATACCCAGCGCCAGAAATGCACCACATAGAAACTTCAACATTTATCGTCCGAGCCCCCGGAAATCCGCCGCGCATTATAGCCAGCGAACGCCCGCAAAACGGCGTTTATTCCGTTTTTTGTCCGACAATCGTCGGGAGTTGGCCCGGACGGGGTCGTTTATTGATGACTGACCCAATATACCGCTGTGCCGACGACCAGAATGATCAGGAACAGAATCGCCCAAGCATCGACCGTGCTATCACTTTTTGTCGCTTTGGTAGGGTTGCTCATTGCATCGCCTCTTGTCGGTTTTATCGGTGATTGCATAAAGACTCGATCACAGTAAAGACGACGATTGCCCGCATCACAAACAGGGTCTTTGCTACAACGATCCTCATTAGGCGATTTGGTTCTTTACATATACTCAAACATCACTTTTGCGCATAACCGCAAACTGGTATCTTGCCCCGGCTCCGTACGGAGTGCGCGGCCGTGCGCGCAGAATTGCCGAGGTATTATCGGATTCCGGCAAGCAAAAAACGCCGCTGTTTCCGACCGGCCCAAGCCTGAGAACAGGACTTATATGTACGTATACGACGAGTACGATCAGCGGATCATCGAGGACCGCGTCAAGCAGTTCCGTGATCAGACCCGACGCTATCTGGCAGGCGAGCTGAGCGAAGAAGAATTCCGCCCCCTGCGCCTGCAGAACGGGCTTTACATCCAGCGCTTCGCGCCGATGCTGCGTGTTGCGGTGCCTTACGGCCAACTGACTTCGCGCCAAGTGCGAATGATGGCCAGGATTGCCCGTGACTACGACAAGGGCTATGCCCACATCAGCACCCGGCAGAACGTGCAGTTCAACTGGCCGGCGGTGGAAGACATCCCGGACATCCTGGCTGAACTGGCCACCGTGCAGATGCACGCGATCCAGACCAGCGGCAACTGCCTGCGCAACGTCACTACCGACCAGTTTGCCGGCGTCGCAGCCGATGAATTGATCGACCCGCGCCCATGGTGCGAAATCGTCCGCCAGTGGACCACGTTCCACCCGGAATTCGCCTACCTGCCACGCAAATTCAAGATCGCCATCAACGGCTCGACGTCCGACCGTGCCGCCATCGAAGTCCACGACATCGGCCTGGAGCCGGTGCACAACGCCGCTGGCGAACTGGGCTTCCGTGTGCTGGTCGGCGGTGGCCTCGGCCGTACGCCGGTGGTGGGCGCGTTCATCAATGAATTCCTGCCGTGGCAAGACCTGTTGAGCTACCTCGACGCCATCCTGCGGGTTTACAACCGCTACGGTCGTCGCGACAACAAGTACAAGGCGCGGATCAAGATTCTGGTCAAGGCGCTGACACCTGAAGTCTTCGCCCAGAAAGTCGATGCGGAAATGGAGCACCTTCGCGGTGGCCAGACCACTTTGACCGAAGCCGAAGTGCATCGCGTCGCCAAACACTTCGTCGACCCGGACTACAGGGCCCTGGACAACCAGAACGCCCAACTGGCCGAACTCGACCAGCAGCACCCGGGTTTCGCCCGCTGGCGCGCACGCAACACCCTGGCCCACAAGCAGCCGGGTTATGTCTGCGTGACCCTGTCCCTGAAACCGACCGGCGTGGCACCGGGCGACATCACCGACAAGCAACTCGACGCCGTCGCCGATCTGGCGGAGCGCTACAGCTTCGGCCAACTGCGCACGTCCCACGAACAGAACATCATTCTGGCGGACGTCGAGCAGGACAAGCTGTTCACCCTGTGGGGCGAATTGCGCGAGCAAGGCTTCGCCACGCCGAACATCGGTTTGCTGACCGACATCATCTGCTGCCCGGGCGGCGATTTCTGCTCCCTGGCCAACGCCAAGTCGATCCCGATCGCCGAATCGATCCAGCGTCGCTTCGATGATCTGGACTACCTGTTCGACATCGGTGAGCTGGACCTGAACATCTCCGGTTGCATGAACGCCTGTGGTCACCACCACGTGGGTCACATCGGCATTCTCGGGGTGGACAAGAAAGGCGAAGAGTTCTACCAGGTGTCCCTCGGTGGCAGCGCCAGCCGCGACGCCAGCCTGGGCAAGATCCTTGGCCCGTCGTTCGCCCAGAACGACATGCCGGACGTGATCTCGAAGCTGATCGACGTGTACGTGGAACAGCGTACCGAAGACGAGCGCTTCATCGACACTTATCAGCGTATTGGCATCGACCTCTTCAAGGAACGCGTCTATGCAGCGAATCATTAAGAACAACGAGGTCGTCGACGAAACCTGGCACCTGCTGCCCAAGGACTTCAGCATCGACGAGATCACCAACTGCGACGACTACATCGTCCCGTTGGCACTGTGGCGCGAACACAGCCGTATGCTCAAGGCCCGCGATGGCGGCCTGGGCGTATGGCTGGATGCCGATGAAGAAGCCGAAGAGATCGGTGACGACGTGGCGAACTTCAAGGTCATCGCCTTGAACTTCCCGGCCTTCACCGATGGCCGCAACTACTCCAACGCCCGTCTGCTGCGTGACCGTTATGGTTTCAAAGGCGAACTGCGGGCGATTGGCGATGTGTTGCGCGACCAGTTGTTCTATCTGCATCGTTGCGGTTTCGATGCCTTTGCATTGCGTGCCGACAAAGATCCGTATGAAGCGCTGGAAAGCCTCAAAGACTTCTCGGTGACTTATCAGGCCGCCACCGACGAACCGCTGCCGCTGTTCCGTCGCCGTTGATCGAAACGCCTTGAACCCTTTGCAGGGTTCAAGGCGCTTCACCTTCCGATCAGCGATTCGGAAGATTGGCCATAGGAATTGGCCGCCCCAACGCGACCCAATCGGTATACAGCCGCACTCGATCCTCAAGAACAGTGAACAGCCTGAACGGATTTTCCGCATCGGGCGTCCTCGCTTCCACGCACTGACGCAGCCAGCCCCACAGCTCCTCTGAAGCCTCCGCTGCCTGCAGCAGTCGCCATACCCGCGCTTGCAGGATCAGGTAACCCACCTGGAAATCCGCCGTCAGGCTCAAGCCATCGATAACACGCAGAAACGCGTCGCCCAACGGTTTGGCGGCCAGCCGTTGCCAGATCTGCTGCCGCGCCGCGCGCAGCACTTCATCACCCTCTTGCAGCCACGGCGTGGCACTGCCATATCCCTCACCCGGCTGGCTTAACCACAGATTGATGCCAGTCCGTTCACGGTGGTCGACCAGACGCGACAGTGTCTCTTCGTCCGTCAGCGGGTTGTCCCAGAGCCAGACCCGATCCCGGGAGACTGCCTGGTTCAATATCGCCTGGGGTACCCGGCTGATGCGGTTATGACGCAAGTCCAGTGAAGTCATGAATGGCTCATCGACGATGCCGATCGGACAGTGGCTGATCCCGGTATTGCTCAGCTTCAGCTCGCGTAGCGCCTTCATCCCCAAAACGACAGGCGCAATGGCCAAAGGGTTATCGCTCAGGTCCAGGGTCTGCAAGCTGGACAGATCGCTGAATTGGGCAGCCGTGTTTTCCTTGAGCTCGAGAAACGTCGACTTCAGGTTTAGCGAAGCAAGCCGCTTCATTTGCCGGATCGCTGGCGGCAGACATCCTTCCAGCACGCCATCCGTGTTGGGCAGACGCAGGTCGATACGCTCCAGACTCAACGTGCGCAGGTTAGGGAAACTCTCGAGGAATTCATGCAGGCTTTCGCGTTCGACCAGGTGCAGCCCCTGCATCGACAGTTCGACGACTTCGTCGAATCGAACGTTCATCACCGGCAGGCGGTGGTAGTCCTCAAAATCCAGATCGAGCCGATAGCCGGAAAATGCCCCGTCGAACATGACTTTATTGGCTTCCGGCGGGCACTTCTGCCAAAGAAGCATCAGTTCGTCGGCAAGCTCGATCCTGGTTTCACGTTCATACTCGATCACGTGCTCCAGCATTTCAGCATTGTGCGCCGCCACCTGCTGAGGGGTCATGCCCACGGCGCCTTCATCGCCAACGGCAAGAAAATCCAGATCCATGTCATCGAGGTCCGACACGGTCTGATCGATCCAATGCACCAGATCAGTATGCAGTTGTCGCAATTGCAGGGTAAGACGCTCCAGAAGCACTTGAGCCCCGGCACCGGCGCCCGCCAACAGCTCGTCGACCTGGGCGTTGGTGAAGTCCGGGTAAATATCCCTGACCTGCAAGCGCACGACTTCATGGCTCAGGGACGCCCCCTGAGGCGTATTTGGAAAACCGCCGCCGCGAAGTCCAGGGGATTCGAAAGGCAATTTCGAATCCATCCTGCTCAGGCCGAGCATCAATTCGGTACGGCTCAATGTTCGCTCACCCAGACGCAGGCGCAACTCACCTGTCGGGTCGGGTGCGCGTAATGACAACGCGGTTCGCTCTTCAACGGATAACAGGTCGACCAGCGCAGTGAACAGGTCCGAGCCTTCACGGCCAGGTTTCAACGCCGCAGAAGGCCAATAGCGATCCGTGACCTTGATCAAGCGTCGGCAATCCGGCGCATCAAGCGGGCCACAGCGGTCCAGCAGCCGACCACCCTCAGATGCTTCCAGCACCTCGATGCGCAAGGATGTCGGCCACCCAGGTAACCGCGACAGAGAATGCAAGGCCAGGACATCGGATTCGGGGTGGACAATCGAGCGCAAGTACAGGCCTTCATAGGCCCGGTTGAGCCTGACATGCTGCTGATATTCGCGCGCTTTATCGTCCAGCCGCCTGAGCACCCTCACCGCTTCGGCAGCATCGACCGGCCCTTCGATCTCCACGCCCGAACGGTCGAGGATTTGCTCCACAACCGCTTTCGGCAAACCGGGGTACTCGCGCTGGAACAAGCGGACCCACTCATGATCCGAGTGCTGGAGTGCCTGATAACGGGCGTTGAATAAACTGGCGCGTGTCGTCGGATCGGCTGTCGCCTCAAGCTCATGGTCAAGCTTGAAGCGGGCAATGGTATCGGCCAGCAGCGGAGTCGGCGGGCGCCCCGACTGCATCAGACGCAACATGTCATCGTTAACCGTACTCACCCGGGCAATCTGGCCCAGGACCTCGTCGCTGAAGGACGCGAACGGTGCACACACGCCGCGCATGAGTTCCAGGCGAGTCGCAGGCGGCTTCAGGGCTGGCGCGGATACGGGTTGAAGCGTTGTATCGGTCAGTGGCTGGAGGCTCGATTCACTGCTCGGCTCAGGAACGTCGTGAAGACTTTCGGCCACTCGGCCCTCGACCTTGAGTGCGGCAATCGATCTGGCCAGCGGAAGCGCATTGAGCAAGCCGAAGACCGTGCGTGTCACGCCTTCCGAGCGCTTTTCCGGGGTGTCACCGTTGACAGCCTGGTTGATGCCATAACCGGCGTCGATGATCCCGGCCAGCACCAGCACGCCCTCGCCTCCGGGAATGAACAACGCCAAAGGGCCCAGGCAGTTGATCCACTGTACGAGCGGCTCCACCACCGCGCTCAAGTCGTCCCGGTTGACCTGGGCATCATCACGGATGGTGTTGACGCTGGCCATGGCCGCCTGCTTCATGGTCAACACCAATTCAGCGAACGGGTAAGTGGCCGCGGGTGAGCGCTCAATGCCCACATAGTCCTGCGGGTCCCAGAATCCGTCATTGTTGAAAAACCCGGCATTCTTTTTCAACCAGTGCTCCCTTGGGAACACCGCCATGCCCTCCAGCGCTGTCAACACGCCCGCATGGAAGGTGCCGTCTTGCCGATCATCTTCGACAAAGTGCATGGCCAAAGCCTGCCCTGTCTCGGCCACCTTGCCTTGGGCAACGATCCATTGGCGCAGGTGCTGGATGTCGACGAATTCATGCAGCGGTGAGGAGTTGCCCGGGATGTACAGCAAGACCCTGGAGCTGGTGCGCTGGCGAAAACACCAGAGATCGGTCGAGGTGTAACGGTAGATCGTCAGGCGACCGGCGACGACGGGCGAATGGACGCGGGTTGCTGCATTCAATTGAGTGATGGTCAGTGCGTCCCAGGTCTGCCGCTCCGGCAACCCGCACGCCAGCAGCGCCAGCACCATCCCCTCCTGGGTCAAACTGCCTTCCTGGTGTTGCAGGAAAGCGCTCATGACGAAGGCAGCCTTGGTCGAAGTCCTCAGGTCGCAAGGCGCCGCACCTGCGATCTGCTCATCCGAGGGCCAGGCGTTTTCAAGGTAGGCCTGATAGCGGGTTTTCAGATTCAACTCCCACACCCACTGTTTGAAGTCCGCCGGCCTGAGCGCGATTTGCGTGGTCGGCCCATAGACCTGCGGCACGGTTTGCCGATAGATGCCTTCGTACGTGTGATGGTTGCCATTGCCGTGGTCAGCAAATTCATCGACGTTCTGGACAATGCGAATGGACGGGCCGACGTCGGGCGGTGTGTAAAGACCGAATACGGTTTCAGCGAAACGGCCGTCACCGACGGTTTGATAATTGGACAGCAGCGCCTGTACCAGCGTCTGTGAGCTCGCCACCTGACCTTGCTCGACCCCGTCTTGCGGCGGATGTCCTCTATAGTGGTAATCCAGTGTTACCAACTGCGCGGTCTGCGGGTCGATGTTCTCGCCCCATTTTTTCCGGATCAGTTGTGTGCCGAATTGCTCGGGAGATTGCGGCAAGGCGCCGCTCACCATTGAGTTCAGTGCTTCGTGCATGGGCCGATCAGTTGTGGCGAACGCAATGTGAGGATCACGCGGTTGGTCATTCATGTGCATTCCATGGCAAACATTGGGAACACCAACATAACCCTCCGCCACGCCCTCGAAAGCAGGACGGATCGACTCCTGACCTCGGAGAATTCGCCACGCTCTGGAGGACAACCCTGCAGATTGCCAGGCGAAAAAAAACCGGGGCAAATGCCCCGGTTCGATGCCTGTCGATGTGTTACCAGAAGCGCTGCTGGGTCAAGCGGCTCCACCAACTCAGCAGAACGCGATCGACCGAACTGCTGGCCGCCATGCCGATACGCTCTTGCAGGCTCTTACGTTCGGCGTAGTGCAGGTGATAAAGCTCGGACTGCTTGGCGCGTTCGGCCAGATACTCATCACTGGTCTTCAGTTCGTCCACCAGTTGCTTTTCCAATGCCGCGACACCCAGCCAGATTTCACCGGTGGCCACCTCGTCGATAGCCAGTTGCGGGCGGTAGCGCGAGACAAAGTTCTTGAACAACTGATGGGTGATATCCAGGTCTTCCTGGAATTTCTCCCGCCCCTTCTCGGTGTTTTCGCCAAACACGGTCAGGGTGCGTTTGTATTCACCAGCGGTGAGCACTTCGAAGTCGATGTCATGCTTTTTCAGCAGGCGATTGACGTTGGGCAACTGCGCCACCACGCCGATGGAGCCAAGGATCGCGAAGGGTGCGCTGATAATCTTCTGGCCGATGCACGCCATCATGTAGCCACCGCTGGCCGCGACCTTGTCGATGCAGACGGTCAACGGCACGCCCGCTTCACGGATACGCGCCAGTTGCGAGGAAGCCAGTCCATAGCTGTGGACCATGCCGCCGCCGCTTTCCAGGCGCAGTACGACTTCATCCTTGGGGGTGGCGAGGGTCAACAGTGCGGTAATTTCATGACGCAGGCTTTCAGTCGCTGACGCCTTGATGTCGCCATCGAAATCCAGCACGAACACCCGGGGTTTGGCCTCGGTTTTTTTCTTCTGCTTTTTCTCGGTTTTAGCCTGGGACTTGCGCAAGGCCTTGAGCTGGTCCTTGTCGAGCAAGGTCTGCTCCAGGCGCTCGCGCAGGCCTTTGTAGAAATCATTGAGCTTGCTGACTTGCAACTGCCCGGCAGACTTGCGTCGACCCTTGCTGCGCAGTGCCGCAAAACTGGCCAGGACCACCAGAATGGCGATCACCAGGGTCACGGTCTTGGCCAGAAAACTGGCGTACTCGGTGAAAAACTCCACAGGGACTCCTCAAACGATGCGCGGCATGAACGCGCGCGGATAACTCCAGCATACCCATGCGCCGCCCTTGCGACCAGCTGTGAAACCTCTGGCAATGGGCGTCTAACGAGCATTTCAAACAAGCGTATGTTTTTTCATTGACAGCTCACCGCCATCCTCATAACCTCGCCGAACCTTCAACGTACCGGGACGACGCGGACGTGGGCAGTATCTATTTGATTCGACATGGCCAGGCCTCCTTTGGTGCAGACGACTATGACGTCCTGTCGCCCACCGGTATTCGCCAGGCGGAAATCCTCGGTCAACACCTGGCAGAACTCGGCATCCGCTTCGATCGATGCCTGTCCGGCGACCTGCGCCGCCAGCAACACACGGCCAACAGTGCGCTGGAACAGTTTGCCGCCGCAGGCCTGCCGGTCCCGATCCTGGAAACCGATTCCGCCTTCAATGAGTTCGACGCCGACGCGGTGATCCGCGCCCTGCTCCCGGCCATGTTGCCGGACGAACCGGAAGCATTGGACATCCTGCGCAATGCCGCGCAAAACCGCGCGGAGTTCCAGCGCATATTCGCCCTGATCATCGAGCGCTGGCTCGCCGGCACTTACGACACTCCGGGCCTGGAAAGCTGGCCAGGCTTTGTCGAGCGTGTGCAGGCCGGTCTGAACCGGATTCTCGAACAGGCCGACAACACGCAGAAAATCGCCGTGTTCACCTCCGGCGGCACCATCACTGCCCTGCTGCACCTCATCACGCACATGCCTGCAAAGCAGGCTTTTGAACTGAACTGGCAAATCGTCAACACCTCGCTCAACCACCTGAAGTTCCGTGGTCGCGAGGTGGCACTGGCTTCCTTCAACAGTCATGCGCACCTGCAACTGCTGAAGGCCCCGGAACTCATCACGTTTCGTTGAGTCCGGACTATTGTGACCCTGGCTGTAATCACCCAGCTCCTATTACCCAAGAAAGGATCGAACCATGACCTCCGTAGCTGATGCCGTACAAGCAATGAAAGCCAAGTTCAACCCAGCCGCTGCTGCCGGTCTGGACCTGGTTTTCGGTTTCCGCATCGACGACACCAAGAACTTCTCGCTGGTTGTCAAAGACAGCACCTGCGAGCTCAAAGAAGGCGAGAACCCGGACGCCCAGGTCACTCTGGTGATGGACGGCGAAACCCTGGAAGGCATCGTCAGCGGCGAAACCGATGGCATGCAAGCGTTCATGGGCGGCAAACTGCGCGCTGAAGGCGACATGATGCTGGCGATGAAACTGTCCGAGCTGTTCCCGAGCTAAGCCTGTCGCTCCCACTCTTCGGGAGCACACCTGATTGCCAACGAATCCCGCCCCTAGTGGCGGGATTCGTCGTTTCCGGGGCAAAGAATCGTTCAGCCATGGAATTGCCGTCTATATTTCTTGTGGCCGCATGCATCAGACACCGACCGATTGCCCCTCGATCCTTTTGCGCGAAGCACTGCCATGAGCCCACCTGACGACCACGACGGCGTCAATCGCCGAAGTGTACTGCAAGGCCTTTCGGCAGGAGCCATAGGCGCCTGGATCAGCCCGCTGCTTGCAGGGAGTAAAACCATGCCCGACACCCCCGCCGATCTCATTTTGTACAACGGACGCCTGCACACCGTTGACCGCAAGAAACCCCAGGCCAGTGCCGTGGCGATCAAGGACGGGCGCTTCGTGGTGGTTGGCAGCGATGCCCAGGCCATGGCCTTGCAGGGGCCGGCCACGCAAGTCGTCGACCTGCATGGTCGTACGGTGATTCCCGGGCTCAACGACTCACACTTGCACCTGATCCGTGGCGGTCTCAACTACAACCTCGAACTGCGCTGGGAAGGCGTACCGTCACTGGTCGATGCCCTGCGCATGCTCAAGGATCAAGCTGACCGCACGCCCACACCGCAATGGGTGCGGGTGGTGGGTGGCTGGAACGAATTCCAGTTTGCCGAAAAACGCCTGCCGACCCTCGATGAACTGAACAAGGCTGCGCCCGATACGCCGGTATTCGTCCTGCATTTGTACGACCGCGCGTTGCTCAACCGGGCCGCGCTGAAAGTGGTCGGCTATACCCGCGACACGCCGAACCCTCCGGGCGGCGAAATCCAGCGGGACGCCAACGGCGACCCCACCGGCATGCTGATCGCCCGCCCCAACGCGATGATTCTGTATTCGACCCTGGCCAAGGGTCCAAAGCTGCCGCTGGAATATCAAGTGAACTCCACGCGTCAGTTCATGCGCGAACTCAATCGTCTGGGTGTCACCAGTGCAATCGATGCCGGCGGCGGTTATCAGAATTACCCGGACGACTATCAAGTCATTCAGCAACTGGCCAAGGAGCAACAACTCACCGTTCGCATCGCCTACAACCTGTTCACCCAAAAGCCCAAGGAAGAACTGACCGACTTCAAGAACTGGACCAGTACCTCGCACTACGGTCAGGGCGACGACTTCCTGCGGCACAACGGCGCCGGGGAGATGCTGGCGTTCTCCGCCGCCGACTTTGAAGACTTCCTGGAACCTCGCCCCGACCTGCCACCCACCATGGAACAGGATCTGGAACCCGTGGTTCGACACTTGGTTGAACAACGCTGGCCATTCCGCCTGCACGCCACTTACAACGAATCCATCAGCCGCATGCTCGATGTGTTCGAGAAGGTCAATCGCGACATTCCGTTCGCCGGTTTGCCGTGGTTTTTCGATCACGCCGAAACCATCACCCCGCGCAACATCGAGCGGGTCAAAGCCCTTGGCGGCGGCATCGCGATTCAGGATCGCATGGCGTTCCAGGGCGAGTACTTCGTCGACCGCTATGGTGCCAAAGCGGCTGAACATACGCCGCCGATTGCCCGGATGTTGGCCGAAGGGGTGCCGGTGGGTGCTGGCACCGACGCCACGCGGGTATCCAGTTACAACCCGTGGACTTCGCTCTATTGGCTGGTCAGCGGCCGGACTGTCGGCGGGCTGGCGCTTCATCCCCAAGGCCTGAGCCGCGACACCGCGCTGGAGCTGTTCACCCATGGCAGCGCCTGGTTCTCGTCTGAACAGGGCAAGAAAGGCCAGATCAAGGCCGGGCAATTGGCGGACCTGATTGCGCTGTCGGCGGACTATTTCCACATCGAGGACGAAGGCATCAAAGGCATCGAAGCGGTGCTGACCATCGTCGACGGCAAGATCGTGTACGGCAGCGTCGAATTCGAGAAGCTCGGTCCGCCACCGATCCCCGTGGTGCCGGAATGGTCACCGGTGGCCAAGGTGCCAGGGCACTGGAAGCCGCTGGCGCCGCTGACGGCACAGGTCCATCAGTGTGTCGGCGCGTGCGCGGTACATGCACACAGTCACGAACGTGCGCGCCTGTCGAATGCGCCGGTCAGTGACTTGCGTGGGTTCTGGGGAGCGTTAGGCTGTTCGTGTTTTGCGTTCTGAATCCCAGGCCTGACGAAGATCCCTGTGGAGAGGGGGGAAAAGTGATGCCTATCCGCAAGTGAACAGTGCTTTTACAATGCGAGCACTTCCGCCATCGGCCATCCCATGGACATCGATCTCGCCCGCACCTTTCTGGAAATCGTCCGCCACGGCAGCCTTGCCGCAGCGGCCGAGAAGCTCCACGTCACCCAAACCGCGATCACCGCACGGGTACAAAAACTCGAAAGCCAACTGGGCAGTACCCTGTTCGTGCGCAACCGCGCCGGTGCCCGCCTCACGCCCAACGGCGAAGCTTTCGTGGTATATGCCAATCAACTGGTGGAAACCTGGGAGGCCGCAAGGCGGGACTTGCCGTTGCCTGAGGGTTACCGCGATGTATTGCACATCGGCGGCGAGGTCAGTCTGTGCAACCCGTTGATGCTCAGCTGGGCCGGCGAGTTGCGCGAGAAAATCCCCAGCCACGCCCTGCGCATGGAAATCCGCGACGGCGAAAACCTGTTGCGCCAGTTGGAACTGGGGGTACTGGACGCGGCGCTGGTCTATCAGCCCGAGTATTGGCCGCGGCTTCAGGTCGAGCAGGTGCTGGAGGAAAAGCTTGTCCTTGTCCGCCTGCCCGGTCGTGCCGAACCTTACGTCTACATTGACTGGGGCCAGGACTTCCGGCGCCGGCACGATGCCGCTCTGCCGGAAAAAGCCAAAGCCGCCCTGAGTTTCAATCTCGGCCCGCTGGGCCTGCAATACATTCTGGAAAACGGCGGCAGCGGCTATTTCCGCACCCGTGTCGTGCGCAGTTACCTGGAAAGCGGTGTACTGGAACAAGTCCCGAAAGCACCGGAGTTCAGTTACCCGACCTATCTGGTTTACTCCCGCGACCGCGACTCGCCGACCTTGCAACGAGCCTTCGACCTGCTGCGCGAAGTCATCCAGTCCGATGAAGACTGGTCGCAACGCTGGAACCCGTTGACCTGAATACGCCTTGCACCGGATCGTGGCACTCGTGTCGTCGAGGTTCTCCAGCCAACACGCCGGGATCGTCTACGCTGCTGGAGATAACGATAACGACAGGTGATTGCAGTGAGGCAGACCACCGAAGCATTCCGCAGCCGCTACCGCGCCAACATCCATCCGCGCTACAACCCCTGGCTTCACGGCACCTTCGTGCTGCTGTTCGGCGTGTTCGCCATGGCCGTTTTCTGGAGCACTGTGCACCAGGTGCAACCGACAGAATGGCTGGCGGTGCCTCTGACCTTGTTGCTCTTCAACTTCGGCGTGTACTGCGTGCATCGGCACCTGGGCCATCAGAAAAAAACTTACGCGCGATTGTTCTATGCCCGCCATACCGGCGACCATCACAGTTTTTTCGCACCGGGCCACATGACTTATGACAGCGCCCGTGACTGGCGGGTGATTCTGTTTCCGGCCTGGCTGATCGTGTTGCACACCCTGCTCATCACCCTGCCTCTCTGGTGGCTGCTCATGCAAGTGGACGTCAACGTAGCCGGGTTGGTCGGCGGTTTCCTGGTCCTCGGTTACCTGGCCTATGAAGCGTTCCATGCCTGCGAGCATCTACCGCCGCACAACCCGCTGACGCGCCTGCCTTGGGTCCGCCAGATGCGGAGCCTGCATGAGCTGCATCACCGCCGTGAGTTGATGCAGGAACGTAACTTCAACATCGTTTTTCCATTGATGGATTACCTGTTCGGCACCCTCTACTGGGAGCCGGAGCCGGCGATCCCGCAGCCGACGAGCACGCCCATGACCCGCATGCAGCATCAGATCGAGATCGCCGGAACGCCCTTTGCCGTGCTGGCGTACGCCAGCAACGTGAGCCACTGGCCGCAGTGGCATCCATCGTCCCTCAGGATCAACGGACAAAAGGGTCCGCTGCACGCCGGCGCGCGGTTCGAGGAAGACATCCGCGCCGGTGGACGTGATGGGCATTTGCGTTGGGTCGTCGATGAATACCTGCCTGGGTTGCGTTGGCGTGCGCAGGCGCTCGGCGACCATGGACTGTCGCTGATACTGACTTACGAATGTGAAGCCGTAGGCGAAGGCACGCGGTTTGTCCGCACGCTGGAGTATCAGTTCAGCGGCGTGGCGATGCGCCTTGCCAATCGGTTGTTACTCAAGCGCCGGATCGATCGTGAGTCGGCGGCCTCGATGCTGGCGCTGCGTGAGATGGCGGAAAAACACCTGGCCCTGTCGGAGGTCCGAGCGTGAGTCGCTCGCTCCGGTTTCGCCATGGCTTGCTGCTGGTGGTCATTGTCGTTGCTGGCTTCTTGCTGCTGATGCCCACCAGGGTCAAACCCGTGGCCTGGACGCCAGCCCCCGCGCCATCGCTCACCAGCGGCACCTATGCCGACAATCAGCGCCTCAAGGGCGTGGAGCCTGTTGGCGCTGCGGACATCGATGGCCCCGAAGCACTGCTGCTGGAAAACGATACGCTGATCACCGGCTTGCATGACGGCCGGGTGATCCGCACGAGCCTTGACGGCAAGGCCACCAAAGTCCTGGCCGATACCGGTGGCCGGCCCTTGGGTCTGGCTCGCCACCCCAGCGGCTTGCTGGTGATCGCTGATGCGGTCAAGGGTTTGCTGTCGCTGGACGCCCAAGGTCGCCTGGTGGCCTTGGCGACAGAGGCCAACGGCGTGCCCTTCGGTTTCACCGACGACGTCGCCATCGACACGCAGGGGCACTATGCCTACTTCAGCGATGCCTCCAGCCGCTTCGGCTACGGCAAGGATGGTGAGGCGATCATTGAACACGGTGGCGATGGTCGCTTGTTGCGTTACGACTTCCAGACCGGCAAAACCTCGGTGCTGCTGGACAAGCTGGAATTTGCCAACGGCGTGACGCTCGGACCGGACAATGCCTATGTGCTGGTCAATGAAACCGGTGCCTATCGCATCAGCCGCTACTGGTTGAGCGGCCCCAAAGCAGGCACCCACGATCTGTTCATCGACAACTTGCCAGGCCTGCCCGACAACCTCGCGTTCAATGGTCACGACCGTTTCTGGGTGGCGCTGTACGCACCGCGCAATGCCTTGCTCGATTCCACGGCGGCACATCCCTTCATACGCAAGGTGATCGCACGGGCCATGACCGTGCTGCCCAAACCGGTGGAGAAACGCGCCTTCGTTCTCGGGCTCGATGTCGAAGGCAGGGTCATTGCCAACCTGCAGGACAGCAGCAGCGGCAACTACTCACCGATCACGACCGCGCGCGAATATGGCGACTGGCTGTATTTCGGCTCGCTGAAGGCGAAACACATGGCGCGTTTGCCGCTGAGCGCGGCGCTGCAATAACAACGCAATCACATTGCAGCAGCGGGCAAGCCCGCTCCCACAGGGATAGGAGTCAATCGGAATCCAGGTCAATACGATCGCGCCTGGTCGGCGGTTTGCCTGCTTCATCATCCGGCACTTCGTCGAGGCCGGGGTCTTCTTCAGGCTTGACGGCATTGCGCCCCGGACTCAAAGGCTCGGGATGGGTGGGGATGGGATCGAAGCCACCCTGTTCTTCGCTGGGGAATTTTGGATGTGTCATGGGGCACCTCGTCTGTCACCGTAATGACGGTCTCTGATCATTCGAGGTGCCGGTCGTTAGCGCCGTTCCAATTGTTCAGCCCCCGGTCGTCGGAGGCTCATGGGATTTTCAGGACGACGACTCGAGTTGTTTGACGATCTTGTCCTTGACCATCAGGCGCGTCTCCTTGAGCTTCTTCACTTCGTCATCACTGGACTTGGCCTCCTCTGCCTTGACCACTTCGGCATCTGCCAGCGAATACTTGTTAAGCAGCGAATCCAATAACGGATCCTTGGTGCGTTTCTGCTGGATTTCTTCCTTTGAGCGTTTCAGATCCTGATAAAGGTCATGTGACACCGGCATGGAACACCTCCGTTTGTTAATCGGCAGCAAACGCCTCTGATTGCGCTCGCCAACTATCAGAATGGCCTTGGTTGACCGGTTCTGTCGACCACCTGTCAGACCAGCGGTGTCCGTTCGTCGTCCTTTGGCCAATGCAATAAAACCTTTTCCCGCCTGGCGGCCTCCACAGCTTAACGATCATTGCGATCACCCATGAAAATTGCGTGGAGATGTACTGATGGACGGATTCAACCTGCGCCACCTCACTCTGGCCGTCGCCTTGAGCACCTGCATGGGCACGGCCTTCGCCGCGACTTCCAACGACTTCGTCGATCACGCCGCCGCCGGTGGCATCGCAGAGATCGAAGCCAGCAAGCTGGCCCTGGAAAAAAGCAGCTCGGCCGACATCAAGGCCTTCGCCAACATGATGATCACTGATCATTCCAAGGCCAATGACGAACTGGCGGCCATTGCGAAAAAGAATGACATCAAGGTTCCAGAGAGCACGACACTGACCAACCAGGCTAAGGAAAAAATCCTCGACATGCGCGATCAATCCTTTGACGCGGCCTATGCCAACAATCAGGTCAAGGCCCACGAACAGACCATCGAGTTGTTCAAGAAAGAGGCCAACACCGTCACCGACGACAAGACCAAAGGCGCCGTGGAACTCAAAGGCTTCGCTCAAAAAATGCTGCCGGGGCTGGAAAAACACTTGGACATGGCAAAAAAACTCCAGGCTGCGCACCCAAGCAAATAACTTTCTTACACACAAAAAGGCCGCATCACGGGATGCGGCCTCGTTGCATTCAACCTAACCGCCATCGGTATCAATGTCCGCGTCGGTCTCATCACCCGGCTTTGGTCGATCCGGATCGGGCTTGAAACCCGGACTGAACTCATTGTCGTTATCGCTGTGAAGGTTTTTCTGGTCGACCGTTTTGTCGGCACTTTCCGGCTCGGCCGTTATCGCATCATCCTCTGGACCCCTTTCATCGCTCATGATTACCTCGGTCGTCGCTGTCATTGCGGGGCTGGAACAGCCCGGCCATACAGGTTCGAAGCCATCTCGCGGGCGGCGTTCCATCCATTGGACGATTCGGCACAAGAAACACAGGCATGAGCTGCCACCGACCATTCACACCGCGCCAAGCACCCGGGCCAAAAACGGCGCGGTCCGGCTCTTCTTGCTCTTGGCGACTTTCTGCGGCGTCCCCGCCACGACCACCTTGCCGCCCTGATCCCCCGCCCCTGGGCCGATATCGATCACCCAGTCGCTCTGCGCCACCACGCGCATTTCGTGCTCGACGACGATAACCGTGTGCCCCGCCGTCACCAGGTTGTTCAATTGCTCCAGCAAGCGATCGACATCCCGTGGGTGCAGTCCGGTGGTGGGCTCGTCGAGCACATAGAGCGTGGCGCCACGCTGGTTGCGCTGCAGTTCGGTGGCCAGTTTGATGCGCTGGGCTTCGCCACCGGACAGCTCCGTCGCCGGTTGACCGAGGCGCAAATAGCCCAGGCCAATGTCGCGCAGCACCTCCAGCGAGCGGCGGATAGCCGCTTGTTCGGCGAACACTTCGACCGCCTCATCCACCGTCAATTGCAGGACCTGCGCAATGTTGCGGCCCTGCCAGCTAATCGCCAGCGTCTCGGGGTTGTAGCGGTCACCGTGACAGGTCGGGCACGGTGCATAGACGCTGGGCATGAACAGCAACTCGACGCTGACAAACCCCTCGCCTTCGCAGGTCGGGCAACGGCCCTTGGCAACGTTGAAGGAAAACTGCCCGGCGTCATAACCCGCCGCTTGTGCCTCGGGCGTGGCAGCGTAGAGTTTGCGCACGTTATCGAACAGCCCGGTATAGGTCGCCAGGTTGGAGCGCGGTGTGCGACCGATGGGCTTCTGATCCACTTGCACCAGACGCTTGATCGACGCTAGCCCCGCCGTGACCTGGCCACCGCTGACTTGCGGCGTGTCGTCCTCCAGATTCAGCGCCTGCGGTTCGCTGTCGGCGGCCGGGCGCCCGAGGTGTGCGCCGACCAGTTCCAGCAATGCCTGGCTGACCAGACTCGACTTGCCCGAACCCGAGACACCGGTCACCGCCGTGAAACAACCCAACGGAAACTCGACATCGAGGTTATCCAGATTGTTGCGGGTAATGCCTTCCAGGCGTAGCCAATCCCCGGCCTTGCGGCTGGTACGGACCTGACTGGCCTGCTCGGCGAACAGGTAGGCGCGGGTTTGCGATTCGGCCACTTCAGCCAACCCGGCCGGTGGACCGCTGTACAGCACCCGCCCGCCATGCTCCCCCGCCGCCGGGCCGACGTCGATCAACCAGTCGGCACGCTGCATGGTTTGCAGATCGTGCTCGACCACGAACAAGGTATTGCCGGCGGCCTTCAAGCGTTGCAAGGCGTCGAACAGCGCCTCGCCATCCGCCGGATGCAGGCCGGCCGAGGGTTCATCCAGCACGTAGATCACGCCGAACAACTGCGAGCCCAACTGCGTCGCCAGGCGCAGACGCTGCAACTCACCCGATGACAACGTCGGCGTGCTGCGCTCCAGCGCCAGGTAACCGAGGCCAAGGTCGGTCAGGGTGCTGACCCGTTCCAGCAAATCCTGGGCGATCCGTTGCGCCGCCAGGCGTTTCTCCACCGACAGGTTCGGCGTATGGCGTACATCGGGGGCGTTGGCGTGTCCGCTGGCGCCATGGGCCACGCGCTGTTCACGGGCCTCGCGGGTCTGGCTGTGGCTCAGCACCTCACCCGCTTCATCACCCTCCTCCAGGTAATGCTGGGCCGCCACCGGCTTCAGCACCTCAGCGACTTGCAACAACGGCATCTGTGACAGCGCGCCGATGTCGTAGCCGGCAAAGGTCACCGACAGCGCCTCGCGTTTGAGCCGCTTGCCCTCGCACAACGGGCACGGGCTGCCGATCATGAACTGCGACACACGCTTTTTCATCAGCGCACTTTGCGAGTGGGTGAAGGTGTGCAGGATGTAGCGGCGCGCGCCAGTGAAGGTGCCCTGGTAACTCGGTTCCATTTTGCGCTTGAGGGCGACCCGGGTTTCCTCCGGGGTGAGGCCGGCGTACACCGGCACCGTCGGCGTTTCCTCGGTGAACAGAATCCAGTCGCGCTGCTTTTTCGGCAAATCGCGCCAGGGAATATCGACGTCGTAGCCCATGGTCACCAGAATGTCGCGCAGGTTCTGTCCTTGCCATGCCAGGGGCCATGAGGCGACGGCCCGCTGGCGGATGGTCAGGCTCGGGTCCGGGACCATCAGCGCCTCGGTGACTTCATACACCCGGCCCAGGCCGTGACATTCCGGGCAGGCACCCTGGGGCGTATTGGGCGAAAAATCTTCGGCGTACAGCATCGGCTGGCCTGGCGGGTAACTGCCGGCGCGGGAGTAGAGCATGCGGATCAGGCTCGACAACGTCGTCACGCTGCCCACCGAAGAACGCGTGCTCGGCGTGCCCCGTTGCTGCTGCAGGGCCACGGCCGGCGGCAGGCCTTCGATGGAGTCCACGTCCGGCACGCCGACCTGATCGATTAAACGCCGCGCATAAGGGGCGACGGATTCGAAATAGCGGCGTTGCGCTTCAGCGTAGAGGGTCGAAAATGCCAGCGACGATTTTCCCGAACCGGACACCCCGGTGAACACCACCAAGGCATCGCGGGGAATATCGACATCGACGTTCTTGAGGTTGTGTTCCCGGGCACCGCGTACCTTGACCATGCCGGAGGTTGGATTGGAGGTGCGGTTTGAGGTCATCAGGTCGCCTTGATTAGATATCTGAAAAAACCGAATGACTGTAGGCGCTTGCTTGGCAGCGAAAGCGGGCTTGCAGTCAGTAAAGATACGACTGATTGACGCGATCGCTGCAAGCCGGCGCCCACAGGTTTTTGGGTCAGCCGTTGAGCACCGTACGAATCATCCGGGTCAGCGCATCGGGGCTGTAGGGCTTGCCCAGCAAATGGGTATCCGGGCTGAGTTGGTGGTTGCGCGAGATAATGTCACGGGTATGCCCCGAGGTGAACAGCACGGTCACGGGCGGATTCTGCACCTTGGCCCAGGCCGCGAGATCCGAACTCTTGATCAGGCCCGGCATGACCACATCGGTGAAAATCAGGTCCACCGCCACGCCTTCCAGCAACATCTGCATGGCGATGTCGGCATTGGCGGCCGTCATCACCTGATAGCCCTCCTCGCGCAAAAACTCCACCGTTGAAACGCGCACCGCTTCATTGTCCTCGACCACCAGAATCCGCTCGTGTCCACCTCGTTGCGGCACTTCAAGAGTGGAGATTTCATTGCCCGCCGTGCGCAGGCTGCGCGGGAAGTAAAGCTGCACCCGGGTACCTTCGCCGACGACGCTGAACATCTCGATGTGCCCACCGCTCTGTTTTACGAAGCCGAATACCATGCTCAAGCCAAGCCCCGTGCCCTGGCCGTCGGGTTTGGTGGTGAAAAACGGCTCGAACGCCTGGGCAAGCACCTGAGGCGGCATGCCTGCCCCCGTGTCGGCCACCGATACCCGTACATAGTCGCCGGCGACAATGCCCTTGCTGGTGCAAAACGCGCGATCAAGGCGGATGTTTTCCGCGCTCAGGTCGATGGTGCCCTCACCCTTCATGGCGTCACGGGCATTGATGGCCAGGTTGAGAATGGCATTTTCCAGTTGATTGCGATCGACGAACACCTGCCAGAGGTTGGCGGGCGCACGCATTTGCACCTGGAAGGTTTCACCCAGCGCACGCTGCAACAGCTCACCCAGGCCATCGAAAATCTGCTCAGGCGTATAAATGGCCGGGGACAAGGGCTGGCGACGGGCAAATGCGAGCAATTGCGAAGACAGTTTTGCCCCGCGTTCGACGGCGGCAATCGACGCCGCCACCCGGCGCTGGACATTGGCGTTATTTGGCTCATGCCGGGCCAGCAAGTGCAGGTTGCCGGCGATCACCTGCAACAGATTGTTGAAGTCGTGGGCCACGCCGCCCGTCAGGCCACCGATGGCTTCGAGCTTCTGTGATTGGCGCAATTGTTCTTCCGTCGCCAGCCGTGCCTCGACTTCATCGGCCACGCGTTGCTCCAGGTTGCGGGTGAACCTGAGCAAGGACTCTTCGGCGATCTTGCGTTCATGAATGTCGATCAACACCCCGGGGAAACGAAATGGCTCGCCCTGTTCATTGAACTCGCAACAACCACTGGCGAGTACCCACAGATAACTGCCATCAGGGCGGATGACCCGATATTCGGCATTGAAGGGTTCGCCAGTCGCCATCGATTGCCGAACCTGTTCCTGCAGCCAACTGAGATCGTCAGGGTGAATATGCGCTTCAGCGGTGTCTTGTGGCAGGTTGTCCAGCGGCTGTTCGGCGGGATAGGAAAAGGTGCGGGCGAAACGCTCATCGCCGCTCAGCACATTGCTCTTCACGTCCCAGACAAACGACCCCAGCAAGGCGCCGGCATTCAACGCCAGGCGTACGCGCTCGTTGTCGGCGCGATAGGCATCTTCGGCGGCCTGGCGACGGCGCTCGGAAATCACCCGTTCAGTCGTATCGACAACCATCGCCATGACCCCGGCGGGCTTGCCGTTATCATCGGCAACCGGGCTGTAATACAGGTCCAACCAAACCTCTTCGGGGATTCCGCTGCGCAACAGCACCAACTCTTTGTTGCGGAAGGACAAGGTGCCGCCGCCCAGGCAGGTATCGACCACGTGCCGATTGAATTCGGCGACTTCCGGCCAGCCCAGCTCGACCGGAGAACCCAACAGATAAGGATGACGCCCGCCGGCAAACTCCGAATAGGCGTCGTTATAGATCATGTAGCCAGGTCGCCCCCACAGCATCACCATCGGCAGTGGCGAGGCGAGCATCATCTGCACCGAGCTGCTCAGGCTCTTGGGCCAGGTATCGAGGTTGCCCAGCTCGGTCCGGCTCCAGTCGAACGCACGGATACGCCCGGCCATCTCGCCGTGCCAGCCGGCACACCCGTGACTATCCTCTAGAAACTGCATCGGTTGGCCTTATCCAGGAAATCACACCCGTTTGTTTCGAGCATCGCGGATGCCATTGGTTTCATAGAGGTATAGCTAATTCTCGCGATCCATCTTGAACGACCAAAACCTGTGGCCGGCAAAAAATCCCTGTGGGTGCATGCAGTTTCAGACCGGATGATCACACCTCAATCAGGTGTTTAAGCGGGTGATAGCCGGTTTTCAACGTGGCGGCCACATCCAGAATCGCCTTCTCGATGCCATTCAAATGCATGCAGGTCAACTCGATCGCCGCGCTCTGGTTACCCGCTTCGATGTACTCGATCAACCGCAGGTGTTCGTCATCGCGACAGGCTTCGTGGCTGTCGTCATCCAGCGCGGCCGCGTATAGCGAGGCGCGGGAGATCAGTTTCTGGAACCAGTCCAGCAACACCGGGTTATTCAGGCTGCGGGCCAGTTTGATGTGGAACTCGCCGAGCAAATGGATCAGGCGCTCGTGGTCGCCGCTTTGATGGGCTTCGTCCTCCAGCAGCAGATGATCGCGCAAATCCTGGGTCACGGCGGTATCGCGACGACGGCACAGTTCGCTGACGATGCCGATTTCGATCAGGCGCCGGGTCTCGAACAGCGAACGGATCTCTTCGTCGCTCGGTAACGATACCGACGCACCTTTATTGGGCTCGGTGGTGACCAGGCCATCAGCTTCCAACTGCTTGAGCGCGGCACGAACTGACGTGCGGCTGACATTGAAAAGTTCGGCCAGCGAGGACTCGCCCAACTTCATCCCGGGACGCAAGGTGCGCTTGCTGATCGCCTCGTAAACCCCTTGGTAGACACGGTCGACCGTGGTTTCCAGTTTCTTTTCCGCCATTCGATCACTCCTTCAGCGCCATGCAATCAGCCCCAGGCGAATGAACAGCCTTTCAAAAGGGGGTTGCACGAGCAGATTAATCCGGGTATTTCTAAATTGCATCCAGATTTTGCATACAATAATTAGAGGAATGCACCAATATGGGTCGTCCAGTTGCAATCGAAGTGCGTAACGTCTTTAAACGGTATTCCGACGATCCGGGGCTGGCTCCAGCCCTCGACAACGTTTCAGTCGACATTGCCGATAACGAGTTCTTCACGCTGCTCGGCCCTTCCGGCTGTGGCAAAACCACCCTGCTGCGCACCATCGCCGGCTTCGAACACGTCAGCGCCGGCGAGATTCGCCTCGCGGGCGAACCGGTCAATGACCTGCCGCCATTCAAGCGTCGGGTCAACACGGTATTCCAGAGCTACGCGCTGTTTCCGCACATGAGTGTTGCGCAGAATATCGCCTTCGGCCTTGAGATGCAGGGTCTTGATCACAAGCAGATCGCGCAGCGGGTCGACGAAATGCTCGCGCTGGTGCAAATGCAGCACCTGGCCAAGCGCAAACCGGCGGAATTGTCCGGTGGCCAGCAACAGCGCGTGGCTCTGGCCCGGGCCCTGGCACCGAAACCGAAAGTGCTGTTGCTCGACGAACCGCTGTCGGCCCTGGACCTCAAGCTGCGCAAGGAAATGCAGGTCGAACTCAAGCGCGTGCAGAAGGAAGCCGGGATCACCTTCATTTTTGTCACCCATGACCAGGAAGAAGCCCTGACCCTGTCCGATCGCATTGCGGTGATGTCCGCCGGCAAGATCCTGCAGATCGGCACGCCCAATGACATCTACGAACGGCCGCAGCATCAGTTTGTCGCGCAGTTCATTGGTGACATCAACTTCCTGCCCGGCCATCTCAAGCGCGGCCAGGAGAACGAAAAGCTGTTCGTGCCCAACGGCATGCCGGTGGAAATCCCCTGCCCGGCCCAGGGCTTCGATGGCGCCAGCGTGCAGCTGGCGTTCCGTCCGGAGCGCTCGCAACTGGTCGACCCGACGCAACCGCATCACCTGCGCGGGGTCATCGAGGCCGTGTTGTATGTCGGCACCGCGACCCTCTATCAGTGCCGCTTGAACAACGACATCAAGGTCATGCTGCGTGAGAACAACGAAGGCCTGAATCGCGGGCGGGTGGTGGGCGATCGCGTCGCGGTCAACCTGCCGCCCCACGCCTGCCTGCTGATGGAGGCCTGAAATGAGCGTCAGCAGCACTTCTCCCGCCCTCAACCGCGCGCTGTTACTCAGCCCGGTGGTACTGACCCTGCTGGCCCTGATCGCCATCCCGTTGGGCATCATGGGCTACATCAGCCTGTTGCCGCGCAACGTATATGGCGGTGTCGACTGGCAGGCCAACTGGCAATTGCAAAGCTACGTGCAACTGTTTTTCCAGGAAGGTTTCGACGGCGAACTGGAGCTGAACTGGGTCTACGCCCAGGCGCTGTTGCGCTCGGTGTTCCAGGCCGGTGGCACGACCGTGTTGTGCTTTCTGTTCGGCTTTCCGGTGGCGTTGTGGATGTCGAGCCTGACACCGCGCCGGCGCAACCTGATGGTCTTGCTGATCACCATCCCGTTCTGGACCAACCTGCTGATCCGCAACTACGCCTGGCTGATCATCCTGCGTGAACAGGGCTGGGTCGCCCAAACCCTCAATGCGCTGTTCCCCCAGGCCGGTGGCATCACCCTGCTCTACAACGACTTCGCGGTCAGCGTCGGGCTGGTCTACAGCTTCCTGCCGTTCATGATCCTGCCGATCTACTCGACCCTGGAGAAACTCGACTGGCGTCTGGTGGAAGCCGCCTATGACCTGGGCGCCAATCGCTGGCACGCGCTGAAGCGGATCATTCTGCCGCTGTCGATGCCGGGGGTGATTGCCGGTTCCCTGCTGGTGTTCGTGCCGAGCCTCGGCGCGTTCATTACCCCGGCGATTCTCGGCGGCGGCAAGACGCTGATGATCGGCAACCTGATCCAGCAACAGTTCGGCACCGCGCGCAACTGGCCGCTGGGCAGTTCGCTGTCGTTCCTGCTGCTGGGGATCATGTTGCTGTCCCTGGTGCTGTACGCCCTCTATAGCCGCAACGCCGCCAAGACCCTGCGTCGGGGAGCCCAAGCATGATCGCCCTGCACCTGAAAAAACTGCCCCTGACCCGTGAAGTCAGTCTGTTGATGCTGGCTTATCTGTACCTGCCGATCCTGGTGTTGATTGCCTATAGCTTCAACGCCAACCGCTCGGCCACGGTGTGGACCGAGTTCTCCTTCGCCTGGTACGGGCGGATCCTGGCCAACCCGTCGATCCAGACGGCGGCGCTGAACTCGATCATCGTCGCCAGCATCGCCACGGTCTGCGCCACGGCCATTGCGTTGCTCGCGGCGCTGGCCACCTACCGGCCGTTCTACGGACAGAAAATGGTCGAGGGCGGGATCAACCTGCCGCTGATCCTGCCGGAGATCGTCACGGCGGTCGCCACCTTGCTGCTGTTCATGGCACTGGGGATCAAGCTCGGTTTGCTGACAGTGATCATCGCGCACGTCGGCTTCTGCATTCCCTTCGCGTACCTGCCGATCCGCGCGCGGCTCAATGACCTGGACAAGAGCCTGCTGGAAGCGGCGAACGATCTGTACGCCAACCCGTGGCAGGTGTTTCGCCGGGTGACCTTGCCGCTGCTGTGGCCGGCGGTGTTGTCTGGTTCGGTGCTGGCGTTCGTGGTCAGCCTCGACGATTTCATCATGACCTTCTTCGTCGCCGGGCCGGGTTCGACCACCCTGCCGGTGTACATCTTCTCGGCGATCAAGGCCGGCGTGACGCCAGAGATCAACGCGATTTCGACCCTGATGCTGGTGATTTCCATCGTGCTGGTCGTGCTGGCCTTCTGGCTGGGACAGCGCGGTAAACAACAATGAGCCTGGAGCCTGTGTTTATGAACAAAAAAGTGAAAAGCATGCGTTTCGCCGTTGCCAGTCTGGCCTTGAGTTGCTTCACCGCGTTCGGCGCGCACGCCGCCGAACCCAAGGAGCTGTTCTTCTATAACTGGACTGACTACTACCCGGTCGACCTGCTGGCCAAGTTCGAAAAAGAGACCGGAATCAAGGTCACCATGGACGGCTACGACAGCAACGAAACCCTGCTGGCCAAGTTGCAGGCCGGTGGCGCGGCGTATGACGTGATCGTGCCGTCGCAGTCGATCATGCGCACCCTGATCAACCAGAACCTGCTGCTGGAAATCGACACCCCGACCCTGCCCAATTTCCAATACGTGAAACCGGCATTCCGCGACCCGGGTTTCGACCCCGGCCGCAAATTCTCGGCACCGTACCTGTGGGGCACCACCGGGTTTTCCTATGACAGTGCGCGAGTACCGGGCGGCAAACTCGACGACTCGTGGAAAGAGTTCTTCGAACCGCGCAAGGAACTGCAAGGCCAGCTCGCCGCACTCGACACCTCCAGCAGCGTGATCAATGCCGCCAGCCATTACCTGAACGTCGACGAATGCAGCGAAAACCCGCAGGACGCCAAACGCATCCTCGAACTGCTGCAAAAACAGAAACCGTTCCTGAAGATGTACAGCTCGGACAACACCGTCGACCGCATGGCCTCCGGTGAAGTGATCATGATGCAGAATTGGAACGGTTCCACCGCGCGAGCCACGCTGCAGAAGAGCACCATCAAGTACGTCTACCCGCGCGAAGGCCTGGCGATGTTCCAGGACAACTTCGCCGTGCCGAAAAGCGCCCCGCACCCTGGCAACGCGAAGATCTTCATCGACTGGATGATGAAACCGGAAAACGCCGCCGCCGTGTCCAACGCCATCGCCTACGCCAACGGCATCCAGAGCGACACGTTGATCGACGCCAAATGGCGCGTGATGGACGCCATCAACATGCCCGACGAATTCGCCTCGCGACTGCGCCCTGAAAAAGAGTGCAGCAACAAGGCGCGGGAACTGCAGGACCGCATCTGGGCGAAGCTCAAGGGCTGACTTGAAACCCTGACGCGGCCATCGCTGGCAAGCCAGCTCCCACAGTGATTTGTGTTGATCACAACATTTGTGAACACCCCCAAACCCTGTGGGAGCTGGCTTGCCAGCGATGAGGCCCTCCCAAACACCACAGAATTCGAGGTTTAAATGACTCAACCCCGCTGGCTACGCAATGTACGCCCCTACGGCTCCCCCGCCGAAGACCTGCTGATCGAAAACGGCCGCTTCACCCAACGTCGCCCGGCCTCGACCACTGAATTGCTCGCCACCGACATCGATGGCCAAAACCAACTGCTGACCCCGGCCCTGGTGGAAAGCCACGTGCACCTGGACAAAACCCTCTGGGGCCAGCCGTGGCGCCCCAACAGCGCTGGCCCGACCCTCAAGGATTACATCGCCAACGAACGGCGGATCCTGCGTGAAGTCGAAACCCCCATCGCGCAGCGGGCCGGAGCACTGCTGGAAAACTGCATCGCCCGTGGCTCCCTGACCATGCGCTGCCACGTCGACATCGACCCGGAATTCGGCCTGCGCCACGTCGAAGCCATGCAGCAACTGCAGGACAAGTACCGCGACCTGATCGACCTGCAACTGGTGGTGTTCCCGCAAACCGGCCTGATCAGCCGTCCCGGCACTGCCGAACTGATGCGCAAAGCCATGGCCCTGGGCGTGGAAAATGTCGGCGGCCTCGACCCGTGTGGCATCGACAACGACCCCATCGCCCAACTCGACTTCGTGTTCAAACTGGCCAGCGAGTTCGACCGTGGTGTGGACATTCACCTGCACGACAAAGGTGAACTGGGTCTGTGGCAAATCGCGCTGATCGCTGATTACACCGAACACTTCGGGCGTCAGGGCCAGGTGATGATCAGTCATGCCTACTGCCTCGGCATGCTGCCGTGGAGCCAGGTCAAACCCGTGGCCGAACGCCTGGCGGCGCTGGGTATTTCGTTGATGAGCTCGGCACCGGCCGATTGCGCGGTGCCGCCATTCCTGACCCTGCGCGAAACCGGGGTGAATGTCTGCCTGGGTTCCGACGGCATTCGCGACGCCTGGTCGCCCATGGGCAACGGCGACATGCTGGAACGGGCGATGTTGCTGGCGTTTCGTTTCGACTTGAACAAGGACGATGAACTGGCGGCGGCATTTGAAGCGGCGACGTTGAACGGGGCTAGGGCACTGGGCTCTACGGACTATGGGCTGGCGCTGGGCGGGCCGGCGGACTTTCTGTTGATGCCGGTGCAAACCCTGGGTGAAGCCGTGGTTTCGCGGCCGGCTCGCCAGGTCTATCGCGGCGGGCAGTTGATCGCTGCGGGCGGTCGCTTGCTGGACAGTCGTTTGTGAATCGCATTGGACTTCGAGCCAGTTGCGTGGTCGGCTTCGACGGCACGCAACACGTGCTGTGGCGCGATGGCGAAGTGGTGTTCGAAGGCTCGCGCATTGTGTTTGTCGGTCGCGGTTATCCAGGGCCAGTGGAGCAATGGATCGACTATGGCAATGCGCTGATCGGCCCCGGTTTCATCGATCTGGATGCCTTGGGCGATCTTGACTCTACGGTCCTGACCCTGGACAACGGCGACGAGCGCGACATGGGCCGGATGTGGTCGGCGGACTATCTGGCCCGCGGGTCACGGGAGAGTTACAGCCCTGAAGAAGAAGTCTTCAAGTATCGCTACGCCTTTACCCAATTGATCCGCAACGGCATCACCACCGCCATGCCGATCACCTCGATGTACTACCGCCAATGGGCGGAAACCTACGACGAGTTTGCGGCGGTGGCCGGTGTGGCAAGCGAATTGGGCCTGCGCACTTACCTCGGCCCTTGTTACATGAGCGGCATGAGTTACTGGCAGGCCGACGGTACGTTGGCGCATCACTGGGATGAAGCCCGGGGCCTGGCCGGACTCGATGCGGCGGAGCGGTTTTTCCGTGATTTCGACGGCGCGAACGACGGCCTGACTAGGGGGGCGCTGCTGCCGGACCGCATCCAGACCTGCACGCCGGCGCTGCTGCAACGCACCGCTGCACTGAGCCGCGAGCTGAACGCACCGATGCGTTTGCATTGTTGCCAGGGACTTGGCGAGGTAGCGATGGTCGAACAACTGCGCGGCGCTTCACCGCTGGGCTGGTTGCAGCAGCTTGGGCTGTTGAATCCGCGCAGCCTGCTGCCCCATGGCATCTACACCCAGGGCGATGACGACCTGCAGCGGCTGGTGGATGGCGGCGCGAGCCTGGTGCACTGCCCGGTGGTTTTCGCCCGGGATGGCGAGGCGCTCAACTCCTTCGGCCGCTATCGCGCCAAGGGCATCAACTTCGCCCTGGGCACCGACACCTGGCCAGCGGACTTGCTCGACAACATGCGCCAGGGCCTGAACATCGCACGACTGATGGAAGGCGCTCACTCGCTGACCAGCACACTGGACATGTACAACGCCGCCACCCTCGGCGGCGCCAAGGCACTGGGCCGTGACGATCTCGGTCGGCTGGCGCCGGGGGCCAAGGCCGACATCACCGTGTTCAGCCTGCGGGGCCTGCACCTGGGACCGCTGTTCGACCCGTTGAAAAACCTGGTGCTGGCCGGGCGCGGCGACGACTGCATCGCCAGTTACATCGATGGCCGTTGCGTGATGCAGGACGGCCAGGTCCACGGTGTCGACTACCCCACCCTGCAGCGCCAGGCCCAACGACAATTCGAAAAACTAATGCGCAGCCACAGCGACCGGGCCTTTGGCCAACCGGACTGGAAGACCTTGTTTCAACCGGCCATCCCGTTCGCCGACAACTACAGCGCACAGGCGCCACTGAGCGCCATCGATCCACTTCTTTAGAGAATCCTGCCCATGCAAAGCTTCGACTTCAGCACACTGAGTGCGCGAGACAAATACAAGATTCTGATCGGCAGCGTGGTACCACGGCCGATTGCCTTGGTCACCACTGTCGACGGTGAAGGCCGGATCAACGCCGCCCCGTTCAGCTTTTTCAATGCACTCTCGACCGATCCGCCAATCCTCGCCCTGGGCGTTGAAAACTACGGCGACCAGAGCCCCAAGGACACCACGCGCAACATCCAGCTCAATCAGGAATTCACCGTCAATATCGTCAGCGATGCGCTGGTGGAAGCGATGAACGTCTGCGCCGTGCCCTTCGCCCCCGGCTTCGACGAACTCACCGCCGCCGGCCTCACCGCCATTCCTGGCACCACGGTCAAATGCCCACGAATCGGCGAAGCCCCGGTGGCGCTGGAATGTCGCCGGATGATGGCGCTGTCCATCGGCCAGTCGCGGGAAATCATCTTCGGCGAAGTGCTGATGGCCCATGTACGCGATGAACTGATCGACCCGAAAACCCTGTACATCGATCAACTCGGGCTCGATGCGATCGGGCGGATGGGCGGACATGGCTATGCACGAACGCGAGATTACTTCGACCTGCCGACACGCTCGTTGCAGGCCTGGACGGAGGCGCCGGGGGGTGGGGAGCGGTTTTGGCCGGTGGCCAAGTAGTACGTAGCGCATATCCCCTGTAGGAGCGAGCGTGCTCGCGAAAAACGTCAGCGATAATGTGGGGTGCCTGACGGACTGCGGTGTTCTTACGCCCGTCGCGAGCAAGCTCGCTCCTACAGGGGGATGCATCGTCAGCGAAAATCCCGGCTGCGCACGCTGATGCCGTCCAGCAAAGGGCTCAGGTCACTCAAGCGCCCGGCGATCAGGTGGCGCACTTCGCCCTCCTTCTCCCAACGTCCATCGACCTTGAGCAACTGCGAGCCGACCAGCACCTGGCGTTGCCGCTCGGCCAGGTCACGCCAGACCACCACGTTGACGTTGCCGAACTCATCTTCCAGGGTGACGAAGGTCACGCCGCTGGCGGTGCCTGGCCGCTGCCGTCCAGTCACCAGCCCGGCGACGCTGACCGGCCGCCCGTGCTCGACCGCCAGCAATTCCTTCGAACTGCGGCAGCGTCGTGCCTTCAACTCACCGCGCAACAACGCCAGCGGATGCGGCCCCAGGGTAGTGCCCAGACTGTTGTAATCGGCCAGCAGGTCCTCGCCCACCGTGGGTTTGGGCAGCGCCACCGCGCCCTCCTCCTGACTGGGCAGGCCGGCAAACAGGCCAAGCTGCTTTTGCACCCCCGCCACCTCCCAGCGCGCCCGATGCCGATCGCCCGCCAGCCCCCGCAGCGCACCGGCATCGGCCAGTAGCTCCTGGGCGCGGGCATCGAGTCGGGCCCGTTCGCCAAGGTCGGCGACGTCGGCAAACGCGCCGTTCGAACGCGCCGCCTCGATACGTCGGGCATCGTCCTCGCGGAAGCCCTTGATCATGCGCAAACCCAGGCGAATCGCCGGTTGCGCGCCGGTGAGCGGTTCCAGGCTGCAATCCCAGTCGCTGGCCCGCACGTCCACCGGGCGAATCTGCAGATGGTGGCGACGCGCGTCCTGCAGAATCTGGTCCGGGCTGTAAAAACCCATGGGCCAACTGTTGATCAGCGCACAGGCGAAGGCGGCCGGTTCGTGGCATTTCAACCAGCAACTGGCGTAGGTGAGCAAGGCGAAACTGGCGGCGTGGGATTCGGGAAAACCGTAACTGCCAAAGCCCTTGATCTGCTCGAAAATCTGCGCGGCGAATTCAGCCGTGTAGCCTTTTTTCTTCATGCCGGCGGCCAGCCGGTCCTTGTGCGGCTCCAGCCCGCCATGACGTTTCCAGGCCGCCATCGAGCGGCGTAGCTGGTCGGCCTCGCCGGGGCTGTAATCGGCGGCGACAATGGCGATCTGCATCACTTGTTCCTGAAACAGTGGAACCCCCAGGGTGCGCTTCAACACCTCCCGCAGCTCTTCCGAGGGATAGCTTTCGAGTTCTTCCTTGTTTCGCCGGCGCAAGTACGGATGCACCATGCCGCCCTGGATCGGGCCGGGACGAACGATGGCCACCTCGATCACCAGGTCATAGAACTTGCGCGGCTTGAGTCTGGGCAGCATCGACATCTGTGCCCGGGATTCGATCTGGAACACGCCGATGGTGTCGGCGCGACCGATCATGTCGTAGGTTGGCGCGTCTTCGGAGGGGATCGACGCCAGGCTCAGGTCCAGGTTGCGATGACGGCGCAGCAAATCGAAACAACGACGAATCGCGCTGAGCATACCCAAAGCCAGGATATCCACCTTGAGCAACCCGACCGCGTCGAGATCGTCCTTGTCCCACTGAATGATGGTGCGCTCGGCCATCGCGGCGTTTTCCACCGGTACGAGGTGGTCCAGCGGCTGCTCGGAAATCACGAAACCACCGGGATGCTGGGACAGATGTCGGGGGAATCCGATCAACTGTTGGGTCAGGCTGAGGACCCTGCGCAACACCGGGCTGTCAGGGTCGAACCCACCTTCACGCAGGCGCTCCACGGGCGGAGCCTGATCGCTCCAGTGGCCACAGCAGTCGGCCAGGGCGTTGACCTGATCCGGCGGCAACCCCAGTGCCTTGGCCACATCGCGCACCGCGCCGGCGCCGTGGTAACTGCTGACCACCGCGGTCAGCGCGGCACGCCCCCGGCCATAACGCTGGAACACATACTGCAAGACTTCTTCCCGGCGTTCGTGTTCGAAATCGACGTCGATGTCCGGCGGTTCGTTGCGCTCCTTGGAGAGAAAGCGCTCGAACAGCATGTTCATGCGATCAGGGTCGATCTCGGTGATACCCAAGGCGAAACACACCGCCGAGTTGGCCGCCGAGCCCCGGCCCTGGCACAGAATCTTCTCGCGCCGGGCGAAGGCGACGATGTCCTGCACGGTCAGGAAATAACTCTCATAGCCCAGCTCGGCGATCAGCCCCAATTCCTTGTCGATCAGCCCGCGCACCTTCTCGCTCGCCCCGCCGGGCCAGCGCTCGCGCATGCCACGCTCGGTCAACTCCCGCAGCCAGGACGCAGCGCTGTGTCCCTCTGGCACCAGTTCCCGTGGATATTGATAACGCAGCTGGCCGAGGTCGAACGTGCAGCGCCGGGCGATGTTCAGGGTTTCGTCGAGCAAGGCCGCTGGATAGAGATCGCGCAAGACGTCAAGGCTGCGCAGGTGCCGCTCACCGTTGGGGTGCAGGCGCAATCCGGCATCGGCCACCGGCAGGTGATAGCGGATCGCGGTCATGGTGTCCTGCAAGGCGCGCCGCCCGCGAGCGTGCATGTGTACATCGCCGCTGGCCACCGCAGGAATCCGCAACGCCCTGGCCAGCGTCAACAGCGCATCGAGGCGCCGGGCATCGTCCTGACCCCGGTGTAACTGCAGCGCCAGCCACAAGCGTTCAGCGAACACCTGTTTCAGCCAGTCACCCTGTGCGAAGTCATCGACCGCGTCCGGCACCCACAGCGCCAGCAACCCCGGCAACGGTTCGCTGAAGTCCTCGCGCAACACTTGATACTGGCCTTTTTGCGAGCGACGCCGGGCTCGGGTGATCAGTCGGCATAACGCCTGGTAACCCTCGAGATTTTCCACCAGCAGCACCAGTTTCGGGCCATTCTCGATGCGCACTTCACTGCCGATGATCAGCGGCAACTCCACCGATTTCGCTGCTTGCCAGGCGCGGACGATGCCGGCCAGGGTGCATTCATCGGTGATCGCCAGGGCCTGGTAGCCCTGCTTTTTCGCCCGCTGAAACAGCTCAAGGGCACTGGAGGCACCGCGCTGGAAACTGAAGTTCGACAGGCAGTGCAGTTCGGCATACCCGGCGCTCATGCAAACCAGCCCTGCAGCCACAACGGGCCTTCCTCGCCGACCGCACGATAAGCCCAGCCCTGCTGGCCGCTACGGGTTTCGATCAGGTAATAGTCGCGGCGTACGTCGCCGCCGTCCCACCAGCCGGACTCGATGCGTTCCGGGCCCATGAGGATGCGCGTCGAGCCTTCGTGTACCGCCAGGGGTTCGGTCAGCAGCCAGCCTGGCCGTTGCACGCCCGGGAATCCGGCGCAGGGCTGGTGGTCGGCACTGGCCTGCCACGCGCACTCGGGTCGGTGATCGGCCTGAAAGCGCAAGCCGTGCACCGCGTCGTCCCCCAACCGAGCGCGCAGGCGTTCGCGCAGTTGCTCCCAGGGCAAGGTTTGCTGTGGACGATCGTCGAACAGCTCCTGAAACTGCGGAACGAAGCTCGGCAAGTCTTCGGCGCGCAGGCGAAACCCACGCACCGGCGCCTCGACCTGCACTTGCTCAAGCCGCCCCCGCGCCAGTTCGAAGAGCATCGCCGGGTCGCGTTCGGCGCTGAGCAGCCCCACCTTGATCAGCGTGTCCGGCAAGCCGGCGTGTTCCAGATGCAGGTCGAAGCGTTGCACGCCGCTGTCGCGCCCGCAGAGAAACGCCGACAGGTCGCCGGTCAACCGGCGCAGCGGAAACAGCAAGGCCTGATGGGATTGCACATCGAAGTTGAGCTCGATACGCACATCGAAGCGGTCCGGCGGCAGATAGAACGCCAGCGGCAAGCGCCGCAAACCGAGCAAGGTGTCCAGGTGCTTGAGCACCGGGGCCTCGAAGCGCCGCGCCAGGCTGTGTCGAGGCAACGCCTGCACCTGACTCAAGGTGCGCAGGCCCATGCGCGACAATGCGGTGGCGACGTTGGCCTCCAGCCCGATGCGGTCGACGGGCAATTGCCCGAGGTGATGCTGCAAGGCTTGATCGTCGGGCACCACCAGGCCGTCATGGGCGTTGGCCAGCATCCGCGCCGCCGCCGGGTTGGGCGCGGCGACGATGCGGTGACGGAAACCCAACTCGCCGAGCTCGCTGCGCAAACGCGCCTCGAATAGCGACCAGCCACCGAACAGCCCCAGGCTGGACTCGATTTCAAACACCAACGCACGCGGGTAATGCACGCTGACCTGGGAACTGAAGCGATAGGCCCAAGCGGCCAGGAACTGCTGCCAGTGTTCGATTTCAGCCGTGTCGTACTCGGCCGTGGCAAAGCCCTTGCTCAAGGCCTGGGCGGCACTCATGGACTGGCCGGGACGCAAGCCCAGCGCCCGCGCCGCGCCGTTGACCGTCTGCAACACCCGGCGCTGGGCCGGGCCGGTCAGCAACGCCAGCGGCGCTTCGGGATCGGCGCACTGACGCAGTACCGCGTCCAGCGCCAATTGCGGGAAAAGAATGCAGACCCAGCGCATGGCAACCTCAATGCCCCACGGCAAAGGCAATCGGCGCCGAACGGGCCAGGCCGCCCCGGCACTTGAGCACCCGCAATTGCGCAGGCTTGGCATTGTTGGCGGCATCGATGGCGATGCGCAGGGCCGCTGGCGACGGGTTGATCGCTTCACTGATCGAGCGATAGGCGAACGCCAGGGTCGAGCCGGTTTCCGCCGCCACCTGCAAGCGGCGCAGGGCACGGTCATCGGCCTTGTGCGGCCAGCACAGCACCGCGCCGCAACTGCCCGAACGCAGGCATTGTTCCGCCGCCCACAGCGCATCGCGTTCGCTGGCCTGGATGATCGACAACTGGCGCAGATCGACCCCGGCGCTGTGCCAGGCCTGGGGATACGGCACATGGGGCGGCGCCACCAGCACAATGCGCTCGCCCGCCGCCGACAGCCGCGCCAGTGCCGGCCATACCAGCTGCAATTCGCCGACGCCCTGCCCGGCCAGGAGGATTTCGGTCAGCGCCGCTTCCGGCCAGCCGCCCGTGGGCAACGCTGCATCCAGCGCGGCATGCCCGGTGGGTTGCGGGCTGACCGCAGGCGGCGCAGGCCGGCCCTTCCAGACCTGGCCGCCATTGAACAGCGTATCCAGCGCAACGACGGCACCCATCAGCCTTGCCTCACCAGACCGCAGAACACCCCTTCGATGGCCAGGTCCCGGTCGGCTTCGACGATGATCGGCTGGTAGGCCGGGTTGCGCGGCAACAGGCGAACCCTGTCGCCGACCCGTTCGAAGCGCTTGATGGTGACTTCGCCGTCCAGGCGCGCCACGACGATCTGGCCGTTGAGCGCCTCGGGGTTGCGGTGCACGCCCACCAGATCGCCGTCGAGAATGCCGTCTTCGATCATCGAGTCACCGCGGACCCGCAGCATGTAGTCCGGCACCCGGGAGAAGATCGATGGATCGAGCAGCAGACGGCTATGGATTTCGGCATCGGCCCCGATCGGCGCACCGGCCGCCACCCGGCCGAGCACCGGGATGTCCAGCAGTTCGGGACGCGGTGGCTGCCCGAGCAGGCGAATGCCCCGGGCCTGATGCGGGTTGACCTCGATAAACCCGGCGTCGGTGAGCGCCAGCACATGCTTGCGCGCCACGCTGCGGGAGGCGAAACCGAACGCCTCGCTGATCTCGGCGAGGCTCGGGGACTGACCGTGTTCGGCGATGCGTTCGCGGATGAAGGTCAGGATGGCGGTACGGCGGGGAGTTAAAGTCGTCATGGAGTACATTTGTACTCTTTTCGGATTTTTCTTACAAGGACTTCTGTAGGAGCAGCCGGTCGACGCTCGATTGCTCGCGAAAAACCCGAGGCCGCCGCGAGGTATCAGGCACCCCGCGTTATCGTTGACGACCATCGCGAGCAGGCTCGCTCCTACAGGGGGTCAGCCAGATACGCGGTGATGTAATCGATAAACGCCAGCACTTTGGCCGTGGCCCGCCGATGGCTGGGGTACACCGCCAGTATGTGCGGGCCAAAGCTGTCCGGGTCGATGTCGTAGTCGGCCATCACCTGCACCAGTCGGCCGTCGGCCAGGTACGGCGCGGCACTCCACAGCGGGGTGTGCAGCAGACCGCGTCCGGCCAGGGCATTGGCCAGCAACAGATCGTAATTGTCGCTGCGCAATCGTGGTGTCCGGGGCTGCGGCAGGCTCAGGCGCTGGCCGTCGCGCTCGACCCACCAGAATTCACGGCTGAGCAATGGGTGGCAATACAACAACCATTCGTGCTGATCAAGGGTTTGCGGGGTGACCGGCAGCCCCTTGCGCGCGAGGTACTCCGGGCTGCCACACAGCGCCAGGCGATTGCTGCCGACCACCCGGGCGATCAACCCCGGCAAGTCGTCATGCCCTTCGCGCAACGCCAGGTCGTAGCCGCTTTCGAGCAAATTAACGAACGCATCGCACAGGTCCACTTGCAGGTCGATCTGCGGGTATTGCTCAAGAAAACCGCCCACTACCTGGTCGAGAAAAGCCTGCCCATAGGCCAGCGGCGCGGTGATTTTCAGACTGCCGCGCAAGCCATGCTGCAACTGCTCGATCTCCTCCCCCGCCTCGTCCAGCCGCTGCAAGACCTGACGCGCGGTTTCCAGGTAAAGCCGTCCGGATTCCGTGAGCGAAATCCGCCGGGTGCTGCGCTCGAACAAACGCGCCCCCAGCTCCGCCTCCAGGTGATTGACCGCCTTGGTCAGGGCCGATGGGGTCTTGCCCAACTGCTCGGCGGCGCGACTGAAACTACCCAGTTGCGCGGTGACCACGAACATTTTCAGTGCGCCCAACTTGTCCATTCTTTTTCCATTCAGGCAAAAATGTTTTTCGTGAGTGAGGCGTTCTGCCGACGCCGGCAAGCCACTAATCTGGCCATCAGACGCAATAACAAGGAAACATTCAATGAAAAGATTCATCCCGAATCTACTGATGGCAGCCATGAGTTTTGCCTCGTTGGAAGCCATGGCGGCGACTGATCTGGTGTTGTTCAACGGCAAGATTTTCACCGCCGACCGTAACCAGCCCAAGGTTCAGGCCCTGGCCGTGCAAGACGGCAAAGTGCTGCAAGTGGGCAGCGATGCGCAGATCAAGGCCTTGATCGACTCAGGGACCCAAGTCATCGACCTGGCTGGTAAAACCCTGATGCCCGGCCTGATTGACAGCCATTCCCACGCGATTTTCGGCGGCCTGGAAATGGTCGCGGCCAACATGGAAGACGAGGTGGTCGAGCTCGACGAACTGGAAAAACGCCTGCGTGGCTGGCGTGACGACGGCAAGGCCCGGCATGGCGATGTCCTGACCGTGGCCGGCATGAGCTCCGCTTACTGGGCGCAGGCCGAAGCACTGGGCAAGACATTCAACAGCGGCGAATGGGCTGACGTACCCGTGGTGTTTACCGGCAGCGATCACCACACGGCCTGGGCCAACAATGTGATGCTCAAGCGCGCCGGAGTGGATGCGACGCTACTGAAAAACCTGCCGGACGCCGAGAAAGGCACCATTGGCAAACTCGCCGATGGCAGCCCCAACGGATTTCTGGTGGACGCCGGTTGGGACCGGGTGGCCTCGAAGATGCCGTCGCCGAGTGCCGCCGACATGCTCAAGGCGGCGCAAACCGCCGTGAGCTACAACAACAGCCTCGGCATCACAGCGTGGATGGACCCCGCCGCCAACGCCGCGCCCGGCGAGCCAATATTCGCCCTCAAGCCCACGGAGCAAACCGTCGGCGTGCTGCCGGTGTACAAGGCCCTGTCCGAAAGCGGCGGCATGACCGCCCACGTCGCGGCGCTGCTGGTGGCCAACGGCAAAAGCGTTCCGGCTGATCTCGACACCCTGGACAAGGTCCGCCAGCAGTTCCAGGGCATTCCCAACTTGACGCTGCCGGGCATCAAGATCTTCGCCGACGGCGTGATCGAGTACCCGGCGCAGAGCGCGGCGATGATCGACCCTTACACCAACTCGCACAAACCGGGCGAACTGCTGATCGATCCCAAGCACTTCGGCGAGCTGGTCAGCGCCATCGATCAACGGGGCTGGCTGGTGCACATCCACGCCATTGGCGACCGCGCGGTACGCGAATCGCTGAACGGCATCGCCCAGGCGCGCAAAGACCGCCAGAGCGGTGTGACCCACTCGATCACGCACTTGCAGATCGTCAATCCGAAAGAGTTCGCCCGCTTCAAACCACTCGATGTCATCGCGTCCATGCAACTGCTGTGGGCCAGCGCCGACGACTACACCACGGACATGATCAAGCCTTACGTCAGTGCCCTGGCGTTCCGTTACCAGTACCCGGCGCACTCGTTGCTCAAGCAAGGCGCAACCATCGCCGGGGCCAGCGACTGGTCGGTGTCGTCGCCCAATCCGTGGAACGCCATGGCCCAGGCCATGACCCGGGTCGGCCCAATGGGCGTGCTCAACGCCGATGAACGCATCGACCGCGAAACCATGTTCTACGCCTATACCCTCAACGCCGCCCGCACCATTGGCCTGGACAAACAGATCGGTTCCTTGACCGCTGGCAAACAGGCCGACTTCATCGTGGTCGACCGCGATGTGTTCAGCGTCGACGAAAAAGCCCTGCACGACACCCAAGTGCTGCAAACCTGGTTCGCCGGTCGTCAGGTCTACGCACCAACCCTCTAAGAAAAACAGCAACCCCTCCGCTGCCCGACTCCGTGTTTCTCAACACGGGGCCAGGCGCAGCCATGTCCGACTTCTGCCTATAACAATCACAATAGCGGGACGTACCCCATGAAAGCTTTCACCCTGTTCGCCCTCGGCTCCTTGAGTGTGCTGCCTTTAAGCAGCCAGGCCGTGCCCTTGAATGATGACTTCTCCTTGCTGCTGGACGTCAACCTGGCCAGCGACTACCGCAGCCGTGGCATCTCGCAAACCCAGAACGACCCGGCCCTGCAAGCCGGCGCGACCCTGACCCACAGCAGTGGCCTGTACCTGGGCGCGTGGAGTTCCAACGTTGATTTTGGCGGCGGCCTGAAGACCCGACAGGAGGTCGATTACTACGCCGGTTGGCTGTGGCAAGCCACCGATGCGGTCAATCTCGACCTTGGTTATCTCAAATACAGTTACCCGAAAGAGAGCCAGTTCAATCAGAGCGAGGTCTACGGCATTCTCAGCGTTTATGGGGTGAAGCTCGGTGCCTATTACTCCGACGATGCACCGGGCATCGACAGCCAGCAGAACTCGCTCTACACCTACGTCGGTTATGAAACCGAGTTGCCCTATGGCACCGGCCTGAAACTGCGCTACGGCAACATGGACTTCAAGGACCCGCACCTGTATTCGAACTCGGGTGAAGCCGAAGATTCGTACCGGGAGTGGGAGGTCAGGCTGACCCATGAACTGGCCGGCGTAACGCTGGGCCTGAGCTACGTCGACACCAACCTGTCGAAGAGCCAGTGCGCCAGCAACTGGGGCTTCGATGACGTGTGCAGCGCGACGGTGGTGGCGAGCGTCAGCAAGTCTTTCTGAGTTCGCCGTTTGCCGGTTTGTTGGTGATTGGGTCTTTGGAATTTTTGAGCGTTTTAGATTGCCTTCGCTGGCAAGCCCGCTCCTACAGATGACTAATACGATGATCATTTGTAGGCGCTGGCTTGCCAGCGAACGCGGTATTCCATTCACCGACCAAGCCCGGCCAGAAACGCCCACGGATAAATCCCCCGCTCATGCCCATCACTGAACACCAATTGCAGGCCATATCCTTGCGAATTCACTTCGATCACCTGAACCCGTCCATCAACCATCGGCGGCGTCCCGCGCAATCGGAATGCCCGGCATTGAGAACACGGGCATTGGCGACGCAACTCGACGTGGTCCAGCCGCTGTTCGCGACCATCCGGCCAGTTCAAGCGTAATTGTTGTTTGCTTCGGGAGTTGCCGATGGCCAGCGGGTTCATTGCAGTTGACTCAGGGCAGTGCGCACCGCCTTGCGCACTTCCGGGTCGCCGTCGTCCTGGGCGGCCAACAGCGGCGCGATGGCCCCCCGCTCGTTCAACTCGCCCAAGGCCAATGCGGCTTCCTTGCGCAGATTGCTGATGCGGTGGCCGAGGGTTTCGATCAGCGCATCGAGGGCCGGGGCATACCGTAAACGCCCAAGGCTGCGGGTGGCGCGCAGGCGCACTTGCCAGTAATCGTCGCCCAAGGCTTCGACCAGCGCGGCACCGGCGTCGGCGTGCCCGACCTTGCCCAGGGTGGTAGCGGCCTCTTCGCGCACTTGCCAGGCCTGGTCCTGCAGCGCCTGGCGCAGGGCTGGCAGCACCTGTGTGTCTGACGCCAGCCCCAACGCCCCGGTGGCCGCGCGACGGACTTCGGTGTCCGGGTCATCACTGGCCAGCCGTGCCAGGGCCGGCAAGGCATCGAGCTGCTTGAGCCAGCCCAGCACGCCGACCGCTTCACGGCGGACGTTGGCGTCGTGATCGTCCAGCGCCAACAAGGCCGCCGGGGCGGCCTGAGGAAAGCGCAACTCGCGCAAGGCCCTGAATGCGGCGATGCGCACGCCGATGTCGGCATGCCCGGTCCACGGCAGAATCACCCTGCCGGCCGCTTCGCTTTTGAGCAGGCTGAGGCTTTGCGCGGCGGCGGCCTGTACCGCTGGCGAGTGATCGGTCAGGGCCTGGCACAGCGCCTCGACCACGGGTTCGTCCTCCCAGGCTTCGAGCAAGCGCGCGGCTTCGGCGCGAACCTCCTCGGCCGGGTCGTGCGCCAGGCGATCGACCAGCCACAGCAGGCCATCGGGCTCTTCCAGGTCAGCCAGGTCGATCAGGGCAATGCGGCGCACGCCGGCGTCCTCATCGGTCAGGCGTGGTTGCAGGGCGAGAATGTCGTCGTTGTCGGTTACATCAAAGAGTGAGGTCATAGGGCAAATCGCGGCAGTTTGTTTTCAGGAGGAAGTCCGAGAGGGTTCAGGCGCGGTAGCTGCCGACCGTCTTCGTGACGCAGAAGCTCGAGGCAGTGACGCTTCAAGCGCGAGAATGCGTGGCTCGTCACCAGCTCGGTGGTGCGTGGTCGCGGGAAGTTCAGGTGCAGGTCTTCGATGATCCGGCCGGGGCGCGAACTCATCACCAGCAAGCGATCGGCGAGGAACAGCGCTTCGTCGATATCGTGGGTCACGAACACCACGGTGGTGCGAATCCGTGTCCAGATGTCCAGTAACAGTTCCTGCATGTTCAAGCGGGTCAGGGCGTCGAGGGCACCGAAGGGTTCGTCCATCAACAACAACCGCGGACGATTGACCAGCACCCGGGCGATTTCCACCCGCTGCTGCATGCCGCCGGACAGTTGATCCGGCCAGCGCTCGGCAAAGCCTTCGAGACCCACCAGGGCGAGGATTTCATCGGCGGCCCGGTGCCGTTCGGCTTTGCCGATGCCGCGCATTTTCAGGCCGAAGGCGACGTTGTCGCGCACTGTGCGCCAAGGGAACAGCGTGTGCTGCTGGAACACCATGCCGCGCTGCGGCGACGGGCCAGACACCGGCGCACCGTCGACATTGAGGACGCCGGTGCGCGGCTGCAAGTGACCGGCCAGCGCACCGAGCAAGGTGGATTTTCCGCAACCGGAGGGCCCGAGAATGCACACGAACTGTCCCGGCTCGATCTGGCAATCGAGTCCTTGTACCGCTTCAAAAGCGGCGCGGCCCTCGCCCAGGCTGATCGACAGGGCGCGAATATCGATGCGCCCTTCCGGATGTTGAAAAACGCTCATCAGGCTTTTCCTCGTGGTCGATGCCAAGGCGTGAACAGTCCGCCGAGGCGCTTGATCAACAGGCTGCTGCCCATCCCGAGCACCCCGATCAGCAACATGCCGACCACGATGTCGGCATAGTTCTGGATGGTGTAGGACTCCCAGGTGTAATAGCCGATACCGTACTGGCCGGAGATCATCTCGGCGGTCACCAGGCAAAACCACGAGGTGCCCATGCCGATGGCCAGGCCGGTGATGATGCTCGGCGCAGCCCCCGGCAAAATCACTTCCAGCAGAATCGACCGCCGCCCTGCCCCGAGGCTTTTCGCCGAGGCGATCAGCCGTGGATCGACACCTTCGACGCCGTGCACGGTGTTGAGCAGGATCGGAAACAACGCGCCGGTGAAGGTGATGAAGACCATCGACAGCTCTGACGAGGGGAACATCAGGATCGCCAGGGGAATCCAGGCCACGGCTGGTATCGGGCGCAGTACCTCCAGCGGCGGCAGCAACAGGTCTTCGGCCCATTTCGAACGGCCGATGGCCAGGCCCAGGGCGACCCCGATGACCAATGCCGCGAGGTAACCGGCGAACACCCGGCCGAGGCTGCTGCTCAAATGCCGGGCCAATTTGCCGGAGTCACCGAGACCGAAGGCGGCCTGGATCACGGCCAGCGGTGTTGGCACATTGGCGAACGTCACCAGGCCGAGGTTCCAATGGTGGCTGGCGGCGAGTTGCCAGAACAGCAGGCAGAGCAGCAAGGATGCGGCCCGGGGGGGCCAGCGCTTAAACGGTCCGTTCACAATTGTTCCTCTCAACCGAATCCCTGTAGGAGCGAGCCTGCTCGCGATGATGTGTCAGTCGACATCTCTTTGGCTGACACCCCATCGCGAGCAGACTCGCTCCTACAGGGGACTGCGGTGTTGGTGGATTAGCGCACGGCCACCGCCTGGGTGGTGGCATCGGTAAAGTCAAAGACTTTGCCGCCCTGGGCCGTGGCGAATTGTTGGGCCTGGCCCTTGAGCAGAAACGCGCTGAGGCGCCCTTTCGCATCACTGGCAAACCACGCCTGATCCGCTAGCAACTTGATGCCGCTGTCGCTGGCCTGGGCATACACCGCGCGGATGTTCCTGCCTTCCTGCTTTAGGCTGGCCAACGCGGTGAACGCGGCTTCGGCCGATGCGTACTGACGGACTTTCGGTTCGCCACGCACCCAGACCTCGGCCACGTGGCTGAAGTCGGTGATGGCTTTGCCAGTGGACGCATCGACCGCTTTGAGCGGGGTTTGCGCGTAGTTGGCCAATTGCGCGGCGTAGTCCAGGTTCGAGGCCTTGAAGGCAGCGCGGATGTACTGGTCGTCGATGAAGGTATTCAAATCGAGCCCGCGATCAGCCTTTTTCAGCAGCTTGAGGGTGTCGATGGCGGTGCCGACGGCCTGGCGATATTCCGGTTTCCAGCTCAGGTCGCGGGTCTGCACGCCCAGCGGGCCGTGGAACAGGTAATTGACCTCGGCATCGACCCCGGTGACCTTGGCGATCAGTTCGCTGTATTTCTCCGGCTCGGCGGCGAGCAACTGATTGGCCTCGAGGCTGGCGCGCAGATAGGCGACGACGATCTCCGGGTATTTTTTCGCGTAGCTCTGATCGACCAGCGCACCGTGGAAGGTCGGTGCCCCGGCCTGGGAACCGTCATAGATCTTGCGTGCGAAGCCCCGGCTCGGGAACAGCTCGGCGAACGGCACGAAGTCGGCATGGGCGTCGATCTTGCCGGCCTGCAAGGCGGAGCCGGCGACTTCCGGTGGCTGGGCAATGATGTTCACGTCTTTGAGCGGGTCCCATCCCTGGGCCGCCACGGCACGCAGCAACATGCCATGGGCGGTCGAGGCGAACGGCACGGAAATGGTCTTGCCCTTCAGCTCGGCCAGCGACTGCACGCCCGAGGCGCTCGGCACGACGATGCCGTTGCCACTGCCCTTGATGCTGCCCGACAGCACGCTGATGAACAGGCTGTGCTTGCCCGCCGTTTCGAACGCCACACCGTTGAACGAACCGGGGAAATCGGCCATGGCGCCGAAGTCGAGTTTGCCGGCAACCATCTCGTTGGTCAGGGGCGCGCCGCTGGTGAAGTTTTTCCACTCCACGTCGTACTTCGCGTCCTTGTATTGCCCGTCGTGGGGCAGGTATTTGTCGAGCAGGCCCAGTTCGCGGATCAACAGACCGCCAGCGGCGCAGTTGATCGTGGTGTCCTGGGTGCCGATGGCAATGCGGATGGTCTCGGCCGAGGCCGACAAGGTGAATGAAGCCAGTACCAGACCGGCCAATGCTGCACGCAGCGATGTTGGCAAAACCATGGTGAATCCCCTCGAATCATTTATAGGATGTTCGTCTCCGCCACGATCAGGGCGTGGTGGGAAACGAGGGGTGTTTTCAAGCAGCGTCCGGGGGTGGCCGGATGGCTTTTGGGTTGTTTGTACCGGCCTCATCGCGAGCAAGCTCGCTCCCACAAGTTTCGTGGGTGCAGACAGAGACACTGTGGGAGCGAGCTTGCTCGCGATGGCGTCCTGTCATTCAGCGCAACAAATAAGGGATGTCTACTTTCACCGCCCCGGTCGGGCAGTCCTTCTCACAGGGCATGCAGTACCAGCATTCATCGAAAGCCATGTAGGCCTTTTGCGTGGCCGGGTTGATGGCCAGCAAGTCCATCGGGCAAACGTCGACGCACACGGTGCAGCCTTTGTGGGCGATGCACAGGTCCTCATCGACGGTGACCGGCGCGTTGGAACGGAAGAAGATTTCCTGGGGTTGATAGGCCATGTTCGGTCTCTCTTTTGTTGACGGCATCAAGCCGCGTCGGCACCGACCCGCAAGCGGTCGTAGGCCTGCATTTCATCGGCGTCGAGGGGGATGATGTAAGGCTCGACGGCTTTCTTGAAACTGGTCATCAGGCCGTTTTCGTCCTTCTTCAGGTGGCAATGGCAGAACCAGTCGTTGTCGTTGCGTTGCGGGTGATCGACCCGATAGTGGTAAAGCCCCCAGCGACTTTCGGCACGGAACAACGAGGCCCGGGCGGCCATTTCGGCGCAGTCGCGGATCATGCTGACTTCCATGGCACGCATCAGTTCGTGGGCGTTGTGGGCCTTGATCTGATCGAGGTCGCGCTGGATATCGCTGAAGCGTTGCAGGCCGATTTGCATCTTCTTGGTCACTTTCGGCGGTTGCAGGTAGTCGTTGACGAAGCGCCGCAACTTGTACTCGACCTGGGCCGGTGGCAGGCCGTGTTCGCGGTCCAGTGGCGCGTAGACCCGTTGTTTCTCGGTTTCGATTTGCGCGGCATCCAGCGCCGAAAACTCACGCCCGGCGACGAAATCCGCCGCATTGGTCCCGGCAAACCAGCCGTATGTGAACGCGCCGAGCATGTAGTTGTGCGGCACCGCGGCCATGTCCCCCGCCGAGTACAACCCCTTGACCGAGGTTTCGGCTCGCTCGTTGACCCAGACGCCCGACGCCGAATGCCCGCTGCAAAAACCGATCTCGGAAATGTGCATCTCGACCATCTGCGTGCGGTAGTCGGTGCCGCGATTGGCATGGAACTGGCCGCGACTCGGGCGTTCGTTGCTGTGCAGGATCTCTTCGATGTTCTGGATGGTTTCCTCGGCCAGGTGATCGAGTTTGAGGAACACCGGGCCGTTGCCGCTTTCCAGTTCCTGGTGGAACTCCCACATCATCTGCCCGCTCCAGTAGTCGCACTCGATGAAGCGTTCGCCCTTGTTGTTGGCGGTGTAGCCGCCCAGCGGGCCGGTGACATAGGCGCAGGCCGGGCCGTTGTAGTCCTTGATCAGCGGGTTGATCTGGAAGCATTCCAGGTTCGCCAGTTCAGCCCCGGCGTGATAGGCCATGGCGTAGCCGTCGCCGGCATTGGTCGGGTTTTCGTAGGTGCCCATCAAATAACCCGAGGACGGCAGGCCCAGACGTCCGGCCGCGCCGCACGCCAGGATCACTGCCTTGGCCTTGATCACATGGAAGTCGGCCGTGCGGCAGTCGAAGCCCATTACCCCGTTGACCGCGCCCTCTTCGTCCTTGAGCAAACGGGTGCATACCAGGCGATTGGTGATGCTCACCCGCGCCCGCTTCAACTGGCGATACAGCACTTTCTTGATGTCGTGCCCTTCCGGCATCGGCAGCACGTAGGCGCCCATGTGGTGGACCTTTTTCACCGCGTAGTCGCCGGTTTCGTCTTTCTCGAACTTCACGCCCCAGCGGTCCAGCTGCGAGAGGGTTTCGAAGCTGTGGGTCGCATAGGCGTAGACCGCTGCCTGGTTGACGATGCCGTCGTTGGCGATGGTGATTTCCTTGGTGTACTGCTCCGGCGTCGAGTGGCCGGGGATGATCGCGTTGTTCAGGCCGTCCATGCCCATGCTGATCGCGCCGCTGCGCTTGACGTTGGCCTTGTCGATCAACAGCACCCGCAGATCACGGTTGCGTTCCTTGGCCTTGATCGCCGCCATGGGCCCGGCGGTTCCACCGCCGATCACGACGATGTCGTATTCCTGCTCCAACGTGTTTCGGCTCATGCCTGCTCCCCTTTTTGCCGGTCGATCCGCAGGCGGTACTGGAACGCGTCGCCACGGTAGTAAAGGTGTTCGAAATCCAGGGGGCGGCCCTCAGCGTCGTGGGTCAGACGCTCGATGCGCATGATCGGCGAGCCGGGTTCGACGTTCAGCGCCTGGGTCAGGTCGCTGTCGGCCAGCACCGCATCGATGGCCAGATCGGCGTGACCGAGGGCCAGGCCGCAGTCGTTTTCGAGGATCAAAAAGATGTCGCGGGTGACCAGGTCTGCTTTTTCCAGGCGCTCGCCGATGGCTTTGGGCAGGTAGGTGATTTCCAGCGAAATCGTCTCGCGATTGATCAACCGTACCCGTTTGATCTGCGCCACGGTTTCACCCTCGGTGACCTGCAAACGCTCGGCCACCAGTTTGTCGGCGGCAATAAACTTGAAGCTGCGCAGGCGGTTGATCACCTCGTAGCCGCGACCGGTCATGGACTCGGCGAGGCCTTGCAGGGTGCTGACGTTCTGGAAGGTCTTCGGCTTGGCGACGAAGGTGCCCTTGCCGTGAATCTTGAAAATCAGCCCTTCCTTTTGCAGGTCACCGAGGGCCTGGCGCACGGTGATGCGGCTGACCTTGAACAGCGCGCCGAGCTCGCTTTCCGAGGGCATCTGGCTGTCTTGCGGGTACTGGCCATCGAGGATGCGGGCGCGTAGCACATCCCGCAGCTGGGTGTGCAAGGGAACGCTAGTGAGGGATAGAACGTTATCGGTCATGAAGATCACTTGTCATAACGAGTTATGACGTGATCTTAGAGTTCTAAAGAGAGGGTTGAGAAATACTGTTTGGGAATAAGGTTAGAGCGCACGTTCAACCATGCACTGAAACACCTGTGGCGAGGGAGCAAGCTCCCTCGCCACAATTGCCAGCTCGTGGTTTGTCAGCCGATACGCAGTGCACGCAGGTCCAGTCGACCGTCCTTGAGCGGCGGACACCAGTAATAGCCGCCGGTAATCGGCCGGCTGATGCGGTACAGACCGTCGGTGATGCCGTCTTCCAGGCCGCTCATGCGCCGTAGCTGGACTTCGAAGGCGTCAAGGGAAAAACCGAACGCGAGGAACATCAGGCCAGCGCGGTCACCTTCGATCCACGGCATCGAGCGACGCACGATAAACGCCTCGGGCGCGAAGCTTTCCTGGGCAGTGCGTTTGACGTGGGCGGAGATCGGCGCGTCATCGAGTTCTTCGTTGTCGCTCAGACGTCGGCCCATGATGTGGTCGGTTTCGTGGGAAGGCAGCGCGTGAAAGCCCTTCAAATCGTGCTGCCACTGCTGGATCGCGGCAAAGCTGCCACCGACCGTGCCGTCAGCGCCTTCGGCCACCAGCGCGGCAGCCGCAGCGGCCTCGTCCTGGGGGTTCTCGGTGCCGTCTTCGTAGCCGGTCAGGTCGTGGCCCTCGCGATGGCGGAAGCCTTCAGTCATCTGCACCAGGCGCAAGGCCGGTGCCAATGCCGCTTCAAGGGCGTTGCTGCGATTGAGCAATTCACCACGATCGACGCCATGCAACCAGCACCACAGCGCGTGTTGGGTCGACGGGTTGTCAACGCCCACGCCGGTCAGCGCCGGAAACACCCGCAGCCCTTCAATGTTGCCGTTCAGAGCCTTGACCAGGGATTCACCAAAGCCGACCACGGCCGATTTGCCGTCCACCAGTCGCAGCAAATTGTCGAGCGCCGCAGGCAGCGCAGCGGCGGATTCGAGGGCGAAGAACATATGGCGAGCTTGAGGCGGAACTGGGGTGGCGAGAATGCCCGGCTGGTAATGACTCATATGAACTCCTTAAGAAAGAGCGCGAAGTTTAACCGCAGCACCGGTCGTTGTGTGCGCTCAGGTCAACGTCGAGATACAAGAACTGCGCAAAGCGGTCTACGCTTGAGGCACAAGATCCAGACCCTCAACCCCTCTACTCTGCCTGTCGCCGCGCGATCGACTCAAAATCCGGGGCATTGAATGTTGAATGTAGTCGCGAGTTCGCTCGCGAAAAACCCATAACCGCCGCGGGGCGTCTGATTTTACGCGTTATCGTTCACGACCTTCGCGAGCGAGCCCGTTCCTACATGGCCGGGCTCGCCGACATCTCATACGGGGTAGCAACATGACCACAGCGAATATCCTTGGCAATCTGTTTCCCGAAGCCGGCAGCATCCCGGAAAAATACCGCCTCGACGGCCCGACCGAGCAGCGTGAATACCTGGTCGATGGCGTATTGAGGACCTGGTCCGGCCCCCTCGCCCAGGTCCGCAGCCCGGTGTATTTCAGTGGCCCGAATGGCGATGAGCAAGTCATCCTCGGCAGCACGCCACTGCTCGATGCCGAGACCGCCTTGACCGCCCTCGACGCCGCCGTGCGCGCTTATGACCGCGGCCAGGGGTTGTGGCCGACCCTGCGTGTGGCCGAGCGCATCCAGCATGTCGAGACCTTCCTCAAGCACATGCGCGAACAGCGCGAGGCGGTGGTCAAGTTGCTGATGTGGGAAATCGGCAAAAACCTGAAGGACTCGGAAAAAGAGTTCGACCGCACCTGCGATTACATCGTTGACACCATCAACGCCCTCAAGGAGCTCGACCGCCGCTCCAGCCGCTTCGAACTGGAGCAGGACACCCTCGGCCAGATCCGCCGCGTACCGATGGGCGTGGCCTTGTGCATGGGACCCTACAACTACCCGCTGAACGAAACCTTCACCACGCTGATTCCGGCGCTGATCATGGGCAACACCGTGGTGTTCAAACCGGCCAAACTCGGCGTGCTGTTGATTCGTCCATTGCTGGAAGCCTTCCGCGACAGCTTCCCGGCCGGGGTGATCAACGTAATCTACGGCAGCGGTCGCGAGACCGTCAGCGCCCTGATGGCCAGTGGCAAGATCGATATCTTTGCCTTCATCGGCACCAACAAAGCCGCGAGCGACCTGAAGAAGCTCCATCCAAAACCTCACCGTTTGCGCGCAGCGCTGGGCCTGGATGCGAAGAATCCCGGCATCGTCTTGCCGGAAGTGGATCTGGACAATGCGGTCAATGAAGCGGTCACCGGTTCCCTGTCATTCAATGGCCAGCGCTGCACGGCGCTGAAAATCCTCTTTGTCCACGAAGACGTGGTCGAGCGCTTCATCGAGAAATTCAACGCGAAACTCGCCACGCTCAAACCCGGCATGCCGTGGGAAAGCGGCGTAGCCCTGACGCCGTTGCCGGAGTCGGGCAAGGTCGCTTATCTGCATGGGCTGGTGGCGGATGCCGTTGAAAAAGGCGCGCAGGTGGTCAACCCCCATGGCGGCGAGGCCCGTGCGTCGTTCTTCTATCCCGCGGTGCTGTACCCGGTGACGCCGCAAATGCGCGTCTATCAGGAAGAACAGTTCGGCCCGGTGGTGCCGATCGTGCCGTACCGACATCTGGATACGGTGATCGATTACGTCCTGGAGTCGGACTTCGGCCAGCAGTTGAGCATCTTCGGCACCAACCCGGTGGCGGTCGGACGTCTGGTGGACACCTTTGCCAACCAGGTCGGACGCATCAACCTCAACGCCCAATGCCAGCGCGGCCCCGACACCTACCCGTTCAACGGCCGCAAGAACTCGGCCGAGGGCACGTTGTCGGTGCATGACGCCCTGCGGGTGTTTTCGATCCGGACGCTGGTCGCCACCAAATTCCAGGAGAGCAACAAGGACCTCATCAGCGAGATCATCAGCGGCCGCAGTTCAAGCTTCCTGACCACCGATTACATTTTCTGAGGAATACCGACCTGAGCCAGTCCAGAGCCCTTCAACTGCCACCGCTGTTGCGCCGATTGCTGCGTCCGTTGCTGGACCCGTACCGGCGCTATCGTCATGCCAGGGTCATCCACGCCGTGCGGGTGTCACTGGGGTTGCTGGCGTCGATCCTGCTGACCACCGGCATCCACCTACCCCACGGCGAGTGGGCATCGGTGACGATGCTGGTGGTGATCGGCGGCTTGCAACACCACGGCAACATCGGCAAAAAATCCGCCGAGCGGGCCATCGGTACCCTGGTCGGGGCGACGATCGGCCTGGTCCTGGTGGTGCAACAGGCGTGGCTTGGCATGCCTTGGCTGACCTATTTCGCCATGGCGGTGATTTGCGGATTTTTCTCGTACCACGCCATCGGCAAGGGCGGTTATACGGCCCTGCTGGCCGCCATTACCGTATTCATCGTCGCAGGTCATGGTGATAATCCGGTTTCCGACGGGCTGTGGCGCGGGGTCGATATCCTCATCGGTATTGCACTGGCCCTGGCGTTTTCCTTCGCCCTGCCGCTGTACGCGGTCTATTCCTGGCGCTACAACCTGGCCGATGCCTTGCGTGATTGCGCGACGATCTACGGACGCATCATCAACGGTCAACCGGTCACGGCGGACGAACATCTCAAGCTCATGGGGCGCCTGAACACGGTGATGGTGCAGTTGCGCTCACTGATGCCGTCGGTGTCCAAGGAAGTGAAGATTTCCATGACCGAACTCGATGCCATCCAGCGTCACTTGCGCATGTGCGTGAGCACACTGGAGATTCTTGGCAACACCCGGCCGGATGCCAGTGACCCGGACGCCATGGCTCATTTGCAATCGGCGCTGAGGGCGGAACATCGCCTGATTCGCGTGCAGTTGATCGGCATGGCCCGGGCACTGAAATCCGGCGTGTCCCAGCGGCTCGGGCGGCCTGTTGAAGGGCTGCCGGATTCGAGCCTGGACACACCGGTCTATAACTCGCTGGACGGTTATCGTTTGCTGGTCCGGCAGTTGGCGGCCAACATCGGCGAGATGCGCCAGCGCCTGGCGAAGACCGCGCCGCGCTGGAACATCTGACGCTTGATCACTGTGCAACCGTGCGACGCAACTTAAAGCCCCAGCCCTGCTGCATTCCCGCCGCCGCCAACAGAATCGCGGCCACGCCGATCCATTGCAGGGGTTCCAGGCGATGACCGAAGGCAAACCAGTCGACAAAAATCGCCGCGATCGGATAGATGAACGACAGCGCACCGGTCAGTGCGGTGGGCAGTTTCTGGATCGCGCCGTATAGCAGCACGTACATCACGCCAGTGTGCACGATGCCCAGCGTGACCAGGCTGGCCCAGGCACTCGGTGCCTGCGGCAGCGCCGAAAAGTGCGCGAACGGCGCCAGCAGGAGCACGCCGGTGCTGACCTGAATCAGTGCGATCAGATGCGGCGGCGTGCCGGTCAGGCGCTTGATGATCAGCGCGGCAATCGCATATAGAAATGCAGCGCCCAGTGCCAGAACAATACCGATCAGGTACTCGTTGCCGCTCTCGCCCTGCCCGCCATGGGCACTGACAATCGCCAGCATCCCGAGAAACGAAACGCCCAGCCAGGCCATCTTCTGCAGCGTGATCTTCTCGTTGAGGAACAGCGCGGCCAGGCCCACCAGCATGAACGGCTGCACGTTATAGACGGCGGTGCCAATGGCAATCGAAGCGCGGGAATAGGAGGCGAACAACAGCACCCAGTTGCCGACAATCGCCACGCCGCTGAGCACCGCCAGCAGGAAGGTGGTGCGAGTCAGGATACCGGGGCGCAGGAAACCGAAGGCGGCGCAAATCAGCAGCAAGGTGCCGGCCCCGAACAGGCAGCGCCAGAACACCACGTCCAGTACCGGTTGCCCGGACACCAGCACAAACCAGCCGATGGTCCCGGAGATCAGCATGGCGGCGGTCATTTCGAACGAGCCGCGACGTATTGTTTTGTCCATCATCAGACTCCTGTGTTTGAGCCCAAAGTATGCCAATCCAGGCGGGGGCTTCTCCAGTGCATAAATCAGGCTAAACTTGGATTCTGCCTTTTTTATAAAGGCGACTTTGAAGAGTTGCCTAATCGAGGAATGCACCATGACCGATGACATCGACCAAGTGCTGATCACGGCGCTGATGGACGACTCGCGACGCTCGCTCAAAGCCCTGGCGCAGATCAGCGGCCTGTCATCGCCCAGCGTCGCCGAGCGCCTGCGCCGACTCGAAGAGCGTGGCGTGCTCAAGGGGTATACCGTCGAAATCGACCCGAAATGCTTTGGTTACCAGCTCCAGGCGATCGTACGCATTCGCCCGCTGCCGGGTCAGTTGCAGGAAGTCGAACGGCAGATCCAGGCCATCCCCGAATTCACCGAATGCGACAAGGTGACCGGCGACGACTGCTTCATCGCGCGCCTGCATGTACGTTCGATGGAACAGCTGGACACCCTGCTCGACCGGCTCAATACCCACGCCGAAACCAATACGGCCATCGTTAAGAAAACCCCGGTCAAACGCCGGTTGCCGCCGATGGCCTAATGGCTTGCGGCAAATCACAGGCAAGAAAAAACCCGCCGAAGCGGGTTTTTTCACTCAAGGCTGGCGATCAATCATCGCGACCCATGATGCCGAACAGCTGCAACAAGCTGATGAACAGGTTGTAGATCGATACATACAGGCTGATGGTCGCCATGATGTAGTTGCGCTCGCCGCCGTGAATGATGGCGCTGGTCTGGAACAGAATGCAGACCGAAGAGAACAGCACGAAACCGGCGCTGATCGCCAGCTGCAGACCGCTGATCTGGAAGAACATGCCCGCCAGCGTTGCACCCAGCAGCACAAAGAAGCCGGCAGTGATGAAACCGCCGAGGAAGCTCATGTCCTTGCGGGTGATCAGCACATAGGCCGACAGACCGCCGAACACCAGTGCGGTCATCGCGAAGGCCGAGCTGACCACTTCAGCGCCGCCCTGCATGCCCAGGTAACGGTTGAGGATCGGGCCGAGCAGGAACCCCATGAAACCGGTCAGGGCAAATGCCGACACCAGGCCCCATGCGGAATCACGGAGTTTGTTGGTGAGAAAGAAAAGCCCGTAGAAGCCGATCAGCACCACGAAAATGTTTGGATAACCGACACGCATCTGCTGGGCAACGAAGGCCATCACACCGCTGAATGCGAGCGTGAGTGCAAGCAAGCCGTAAGTGTTGCGCAGGACGCGGCTAACCTCTAGCTGCTCAGCCTGCAAGCTGTTATTAACTGCGTAATCCTGTTCGCGCATGGCGACACTCCTGTTGGTTTGAAACGTTCAGTCGCAAAGATCATAACAGACGCCCTGTAACAAGCTATGCAGAGAGTTTGACAGTGTGTTTCATTCAGGTATTATGGCGCCCGCAACACAAACGGAGGTGTGGCCGAGTGGTTTAAGGCAACGGTCTTGAAAACCGTCGACTGTAACAGGTCCATGAGTTCGAATCCCATCGCCTCCGCCATCTTTATACGACAAAGCCCTGATTTTTCAGGGCTTTGTCGTTTCTGGCATCTGGAAAAAATCACGATGCTTGGCATGTGTTCCATAACTATTTGGGAGGTGTTCCATAACTAAGCCTCCAGCTCCCCTCTTCCGGCATCCTGCCGAGCGTTAAAAAACCTTCATGCAACACGGTGCTAAGCTGACCTCATAACCGAGGATTCGCGATGCCAAGTTCAGACATGCTCTCGGCCGATCCGCTGCCAGTAGCGGCCAACAATCGCCTGGAGCTGTGAGGAGACAATCTCGGAAGGTGTCATCCCTCTGGATATCGGCGCCCATCAGCTTGCATTCTCAGGCGCCTGGCTTTATCCCAAGTCTCGGGCTGATCGATGCCTAGGGCAATCCCTGGCGTCTACTGCAGCACCGAGGTGGTACTTCTCCTCTTCAGCCAAAAAAAAAGGCCTCTTTCGAGACCTTTGTTCTGAACCTGATTTTTGATTAAACGATGAAGTCCCACTGCGCTGCTGATTGCGCGTTTGCGCTCATTTCGACGGAGGCAACGAACGCGTTCGCTACATCCTGCAGGCTCATGCTGTTGTCTTTCATCTGCGTGACCCAATACGCCTTGCCAGAGGCTTCGGCGTTGCGATTGAAGATGGCGTGGTAAAGCACTTCAACATTGTTGCCAATGTCGTTGGTGATGATATTGCCGCGGGCTGTGTTTTCCGTCGAAGCAATCATGTTCAAGGCAATCTGCCCCAGGTTCTGGGTGCCGGTGCTTTGCTGTTGACCCCAGTATTCAAAACCGCTGACGTCAGCTTGGCGACCCAGGATGTTCTGATAAAGCCCGGCGAGCACGTTCAGTTCTGAACGTGATTCGACGCTGACGTTGCCATCGTTGAACTGCAGGGTTTCGACGTTGATTAAGCGGGTCTGTTGCGATGGGTCATCAACGCGCGTCACCAGCGTCTGGCCGTCTTTTTGCTCGATGACATAGTCGGAGCGTGCGCCGCTGAATACCAGGGTGTCGGTATTAGTACCGCCATGAATCAAGTTGGGCTGGACCGCCGCGCCGCCGGAGACTGCAGCAGCGTTGACTTCGATCGTGTCATTGCCACCACCGGCGTAAACCTGGCTGTGGCTGTTACCCGTCAGAACGAATGTCTGGTTCGCAGCGTCACCACTGAGCAGTTGCCCTGACTGGCTGCCAATCACCTTCACTGCGCCCACGATCGAGGCAAAGTCGACATTGTTCAGTTGCAGCGTACTGCCGGCTGGCAGAGAACTGGCATCGATCACCAGGGCAGTGTGTTGCTTTGCATCGGCTGAACCATTGATCACCAAAGGCGCTGTCGGTGCACTGCCGTTGGCGGTCACCGGCGTAATGGTTTGCACCATCAACGCTGCATCGCTCACCAGGCCGGCGAGAAACGCCTTGCCGTTACCGGTCAAGTGCGCCTGATCGTGGCTATTGTTGGCAGCGCTGACGGCCTTGATGGACTCGATCAGGGACGCCAGAGAGTTACCCGCTGTGCTATTGGCGCCACCCTGCGCCTTGAGACCGAAACCGTTGGGCAGCTGAGCGGAAAGCAGCGTTGTGTTGCCATTCTGCGCCAGCGGAATGTCGGCAACACCGGAAGCCCCGGTTTGCTCGACGCGGCCATCGCTCACAACAGGAATGTAGATTTGCTGGCCCAGACCGCCGCCGGGCAACCAGGTGCCGGACGTAGAAACCGCGACACCGTCGATCGGGACTGTCGAGACTGTCGAGGACGCCGTTGGCACCTTGTTAACGGTCAGTTCGTACAGCGTCTTGACCGCCGTATTGGTTTCGTCGGCAACACTGACCTCGATACTGGCTTTGCCCTCTTTGGTCGCGACGAACGTGGCGCCCGCCAAAGCCAGGTTAAGTGCGTCGGCAGTTCCAGTCTTGGACCAGACACTGCCAGTTTGAGTCCAGCCGCTGAGGCCGCCAATCTGCCCGTTGACCGCCGTAAGACTAACCGTCAGCTCGGTGGCGTCGACATCCTGCACGGTAAAGTTATCCAGGGCTATCGTAACACCAGCGGTAACGACCTGGGCCGAACCTGGGACACCCTGAATCGTCGGCAAATCGTTGCTGCCGTTGATGATCAGTTGCAGGATAGTCTGGTCGCTGCCGCCTTTTCCATCGTCAGCATTGAGGGTGTAGCTCAGGACCAGTTGCTCGCCTGCCTTAAGATACTTGAACGTTTCACTGCCCGAATTGAACGACCAGGTCAAACTTCCCTGGGTTTGCGTACCATCGAGCGCCGGCGTCGGCGACAGGCTTATCATCGCCAGGATGTCGCTGTTGGTCGGCTGCTGGCTATTGGAGGTCACGACCGCGCCGGTGCTGTCTTTCTGCTCGACAGTCAGTGCGGTAGCGATGACGGTGACGATGTCGCTGTCCACATCGGAAATCGCCAGTTTGTTGCTTGATTGCAGGCCGGCATTGCCCTGACTGAGGGTGTAGCCGGATGCCAGCTCAGCTGAGTACTGCATGGCACGCGGAATCATTTCGGTGACCCAAGCGTTCGTACTGCTTGAGCCAGTCTTCACATCTTGCAAGTACTGGGGCGCTGCAGTCTGGAATCCGGTGCCGGCGATACCGGCATTGTAGTAATCGTAACCGAGGAAGATAACGCTGCCGGCGCCATGAGAAATCGCCGCGACCGTTGCATTATCGTCCGTACCATAAATGGCCTTGAAGTTTGCGACGGTGCCCTTGCCAATAGAGTCAGTCGCGGACGGATCGCTCAAAGTGGCCGGACCACCCGCAAAGGGTGTTCCTGCCGCATTGGCAGTATTGAGCGACCAGCTGGAACCGCCCGCGGTGGTCAAATCCCAGCCAAAAACAGCATTCAGGAAGTTGGTGTCAGCGTCGCCGCCCGTACCTGTCATCATGATCACACCGCCTTTGCTCACCCAGCTTTCGAGGGCGGCTATGGCATCTGCTGGCAGGAATGCGGGACTGGAAGGATCTGCAACACTCTCCATGTCAGTCATGAAGAAAAAACCGCTGGCGGCGAGCTTGGTGGCGAAGTCCGGATCGGTAAAGCTCTTGATAGACGTATCAAGTTTATAGTTGCCGCCCTTATTGATGATCGACTGAATGATGCTGGCCAAGTTGGCGTTTTCGGTGCCAGTGCCCGGGTTGGCATCCGAACCATTCATATTCGGCTGGCTATAAACGGAGACTTGGGTAGTCGTCGCCAATGGTGCAAATTTCGGTGCGCTATTCAGTGGAATCAAGGGAGGCGTCCTTGCTTTATAATTAGGGGCTCAACCCTGTTTTCCCTTAATTGTCGAAAAAATCCGGGAGCGTCGAGCGGGCGAGCCAAAATGTCGACAATTCGTACTTAATACATGCCCGCTTGAGTAAAGGCAAGTAGCCACCATCGCAGCTGTTGCGATGTGTCCATTTTTACCGGGTATGTACCCTGCTTAGAAGGGGGGGCATTCATGCGTCCGGAACGTTCGACAAAATCCCCATAACATTGCAACGCAATCAATTCTTGATCGCCCGCGACGTGCTAATTTTCATCGAGCAACATATGGGCCTGCTCACACGTCACTCCCTTAGCTCTGGCTTGGCCAGCAACTTCAGCCAACTCGCCCAAAAACTGGACGCGGCCATCGGTCACGAACGAATGACAGACCCGATCACCCCCGCCACCATTGACGGATACCGGGACGCGAAAACGGCAAAGGTGCGGGCGAATCGCGAGATAGGCACCCTGTCCCACGTGTTCAATATCGCGAGGATGACAATCGGCGGCGAAGCAAACAGCCTGGGCAGGCTTATATCGGAGATATCTGAGCGCAATGCTCTTCCTGCTCGACATCCTGACGCCTAAAGCCAAGCCATTGCGCTCGCCTTCAATGTTCCCATCGCCGCGCATTTTTTTGCGATCAGTAGAAACTCCAACCCACCAACTCCCTTCGCAACTCTATTGGTTGACGCTCGCCAAAAAAGCCCCTTAGCCCTATAAGGTTTTGGTTGCCATGCTTTGCTTTCTTAATATACTGGCGTTTTGATTTCTAGTTCATGGAGGACATGATGGTCAGTTCCGCAAGCGTTGTGAGCGTTTCCGCAAGTGTTCAGAACGGTAGTTACAGAGCAGGATTTATAATCTCGGTTGATGTGACATTCGACAAGGCTGTAGCCGTGGATACTACAGGTGGAATTCCTTCGCTCCAGATGAACTCGTCCGGTTCTGCGGTTTACAACAGAGGATCTGGTAGCGAGGTGCTGACCTTCAGCTATACCGTACCAGCCGGCGCCAATTCCATCGACCTCGATTATTCCAGCACTAACGCGTTGATGCTTAATGGCGCAACTATCGTGAACAGTGCCATGAACAACGCTGACTTGGCGCTAGCGCCGCCAGGAACACCAGGCTCTCTGGGGGCGAACAGTAATATCGTTATTGATACCACCGCCCCGACCAATACCATCGCTAGCTTTGCGTTTTCAGCCGACACAGGCAATTCCCAGACTGACTTCATCACCAAAACCGCCTCTCAAACCATCAGCGGGACGCTTAGCGCGAATCTTGCCGTGGGCGAGAACGTGTATGTGTCTTTAGATAATGGCTCCACCTGGACTATTGCCACTAGTGCAGTCGGCACTAGTGCTTGGTCGCTTGCCGGACAAACACTGGCCAGCAGCCACACGCTACAAGCAAGGGTGATGGATCTCGCTGGAAACTCCGGCACATCTGCCAGTCAACACTACACGTTGGATATTACCAGCCCCACTGTTAGCAGTGTTGCCGTCCCTGCAGACGCTACCTATGAGCCCGGACAGAACCTCGACTTCACCATCAATGCCAGCGAAGCCATTACCGTTGACACCACTGGCGGTACGCCCCGAATAGCACTGGTGGTGGGCGCCACAACGGCCTATGCCAATTACGTCAGCGGATCAGGCTCCAACGCTCTACTCTTTCGCTATACCGTTCAAGCAGGGGACCAAGACGCTAACGGTATAACCGTGGGTGCGCTGACTTCAAATGGAGGAAGCTTGCACGACACGGCAGGCAACAACATGGTGACCACCCTTAACTCGGTGGCCAGTACCGCTGGAGTAAATGTCAACGGCCTTGCTCCTGTTTTCACCGGCGCTTCGGTCAATGGTAATAGTCTTGTTATAAGCTATTTCGCTGCCACTTCGCTGGACTCAATCAATATTCCTGACCTCAGTGCCTACCATGTAACGGCAGACGGTGCAGCCAATGCAGTGACGGCAATAGTGGTCGACTCTGCAGCAAAAACTGCAACCCTCACCCTTGCAACAGCAGTGACTGCAGGCCAGGCAGTTACCATCGCCTATACCGACCCCACATCGGGTAACGACCCTCATGCACTTCAAAGCAGTACGGGCGAAGATGCAGCGAGCCTCGCAGCGACACTGGTGACCAACAACACCCTCGCGCCCACTGCTCCAACTCACAGTGGCGGGTCAGGCGTCGTGAGCACAGCGCCAGAAAAAGGTGGCGTGCTGAACGGCACAATTTATGGCGATATCCTGACAGGCCTGGCAGGCAAAGACACTTTTTACCCAGGTGGCGGTGCGGACTCCATCGATGGTGGTGACAATGTCGACACGGTGGTCTTCAGCGGTGCGCGGGGGCAGTACACGCTGACCCACAACAGCGACGGAACCTACACCGTGCGCGACATGCTGGACCCGTCAGTCAGCGTGGCGATGAAGAACATCGAGCGCGTGAATTTCAGCGATCAGGCGCTAGCGATTGATGCCACCCCTGAAAGTGCACGACTGGCCGAACTGTATCACCTCGCGCTGGGCCGCAAACCGGACGATGCCGGCTTGCAGTATCACTTGGGGGTCAGCAACAGTGGCGCGACCACCAGCCAGATCATCGCAGCGTTTGTCGCGAGCAGCGAATTCGCCTCGGGGCAGGGACAGCTTTCCGACAACGCTTTCCTCACCCAATTGTATGGCAATGCTTTTGATCGCTCGCCCGACGCCGGAGGGTTTGCATACTGGATGCAGCAATTGGCGCACGCACCTGGCCCAGAAGGCCGCGCGCAGGTGATGGAAGGCTTTTTAGCGTCGAGCGAGATGACACTGCAGATCACAGGCCAAGTAGATTCCGGGATAGCATTACTTTTGCAGGCCTGAAAACTTGTCGTTGGTTGGTCGTTGCATCAATTAAAGACAGCGCAACAGCATTGTGTCTGCACTTGCAGGCGCCTGCGGCTTCTGGCAAACGCCGGCATATCCCTCCCGCACCAGGACTTGGCATTGCCGTCGTCCAGGCGACGGCGATCTGACCGGCCACGCTTTCGCCGCGATCATCCCCCACAGTGGGCGGACGAGGATGTCGCGGTCTTTTTCAGTTGCGGTCATAACTTTTCTCCAAGCAAAAAGAAGCCCGCTCATGGCGGGCTGGATAGCGGAAATCTGTAGTCTATGGTCGTAGTGATTCATGCTGTCGGCGCGGATATCATGCCGGCCAAGTCCTCCTAATCCACACCCCGACAGGAGGAAATAGAAACCCCGAAGCCCGCGAAACTTCGGGGTTTTGCTTTTGGATGCTCGCTGGTAGGATTCTTCGCAAGCTTGCACTCCCCTTCGAGGAAGCTAGAAGCCCCGAAGGGCCAACCTCGGGGCTTTGCCTTTTCAATCCCCAGACGAAGAAATCTCCGAACGGGTCGGGGTCTTGGTGAAGTGCCTGGCGCCGCCAATTCGGACGCCAGCCGAGAACAGCCGGGCTCGCCATCGCGCCACACCCTCCGCACGCCCCGCCTGTACAGCACTGCGTCTGCCACCTTGCGGGTGAGTCTCCAACATTCAGCACGGATCAGGAGTAGATCCGGCGCTCTCGCGCGGTACCCTCCGCAAACGATCAGTGCAGATGAGACCTTCATTCAGGCGCGCGTGCTACTGGTGTGAAATGCTCATCTGGTCTGAGCTGACGCGACGTGAACTTGTAACCGATCTGGCTTAAGGATTGACCAGGATGGCGCACTCACTCCATTACCCTGCAAATGGTTACTCAATGAAGAAGACGCAGACGGACAGCAAAGCAGCAGTGACTGCTTCAGACATTGAACGATCTATCCAAGCCCTGAACAAAATGGCGGAACGCCTGTGGGGGGATGGTCGGGAAGCTGAAGCGAAAGCCCTCCTCGACGCCCTGGACGCATTAAACCGGGCACTCGATCGGATCAGGATTGGTGAAAGTCGCAAGACTCTCCATTGAGGTTGCCAATCAGCTGGCGGGTGATGCGGACGAGGTGAAATCAGCAAGGATTGTGCGGGGCGATGCATGGCGTCACGTTGAAACCATAACGAAAGGCCCAAAGAGGCCAATGTCAACAATGCGGCAATACCGCCGCACTTGCACAGAGGGACATGCTGCGGCGCAGGCGGCAGCTGAAGCCGTGTCTGCCCGGGAACCCGACCCTGGAAGGCGACATACCCTTAACCTGTAAACCCTCAAAGCAAGCGTTAAATGGCAGAATCCCCTCAATTTCATCAATTCGGAGACCACAATGCTTCGCGTGTTTGAACGAAGGCTCGACCCATTCCCCCCCGACGAAGCACCACCACCGCCTATCGGCCTGATGCCGTTCCTGTGGGCCTGCACCCGAGGCGCCCGTGGCTATATCCTTGCGCTTGCCTTTCTGAGTGCCAGTGTGTCGATCTACGAAGCCTGGTTGTTTTCCTTTCTGGGGCAGGTCGTGGATCTGCTTTCGACCTGGCAGGCCGGCGACGGCGTGAACGGCCAAGAACGTCGAGTTCTGTGGAGCATCGCAATCGTATTGCTCACCAGCATTGGGCTGGTGGCGTTTCGCACCCTGGTGCAGCACCAGATTTTGGCGATTAATCTGCCGCTGCGGCTGCGCTGGGACTTCCATCGGCTGATGCTGCGGCAAAGCCTTTCATTCTTTTCCGATGAGTTCTCCGGCCGGGTCACGACCAAGGTGATGCAGACTGCACTGGCCGTGCGCGAAGTCCTGTTCACCCTCATCGAAATCGCGCCCGGCATCGGCGTTTACTTCATTGCGATCATCGCACTGGCCGGCGGCTTCGCCCTTAAACTCATGCTGCCTTTCATTGCCTGGGTCGCGTTGTTCGGGCTGGCCATGCTGTACTTTGTGCCACGCCTGGGCCAAGTCGGGCAGGAACAGGCCGATGCGCGATCGTCGATGACGGGGCGTATTTCGGATGCCTACACCAACATCACCACCGTGAAACTGTTCTCGCACTCCAAGCGTGAAGCGCACTTCGCGCGTGCGGCGATGGAGGATTTCAAGCACACCGGTTTTCGCCAGATGCGCCTGGTCAGCCAGTTCGAGATCGTCAATCAGGCACTGGTGGTTGCACTTATCCTCGGAGCAGGCGGCTATGCCCTGTGGCTGTGGCACCAGGGCGAAGTCGGCACGGGGGCTGTGGCGGCGATTACGGCCATGGCGTTACGTATCAATGGCATGTCGCATTGGATCATGTGGCAAATGGCTTCGCTGTTCGAAAACATCGGTACCGTGCAGGATGGCATGGCCACCCTGACCCGCGGCCCCAAGGTGCAGGATGCGCCAAACGCCGGCGTGCTGGTGCCCTCTGGCGGCGCGGTGACCTTTGACGAAGTGAGCTTCAACTACGACGGTGAACGCCCAGTGCTCGACGGATTGAGCCTGAACATCCGCCCGGGCGAAAAAATCGGCCTGGTGGGCCGTTCCGGTGCCGGCAAATCCACTCTGATCAATCTGCTGCTGCGATTCTATGACGTAGAAAGCGGTGAGATTCGCATTGACGGTCAAAACATCGCTCAAGTGACCCAAGACAGTCTGCGCAGTGCTATCGGCATGGTCACTCAGGACACTTCCCTGTTGCACCGTTCCATTCACGACAACATCGCCTACGGCCGCCCGGACGCGACCGACGCGCAGGTCCGCAGCGCCGCGGCCAATGCCCAGGCCGACGGTTTCATCAGCCAACTGAGCGACCGGCAAGGCCGTACCGGCTATGACACCCTGGTGGGTGAGCGCGGCATCAAGCTTTCGGGCGGCCAGCGCCAACGCATTGCCATCGCCCGGGTGATGCTCAAGAACGCCCCCATCCTGTTACTTGACGAGGCCACCAGTGCCCTGGATTCCGAAGTCGAAGTCGCCATCCAGGAAAGCCTCGATGAAATGATGAAGGGCAAGACCGTCATCGCGATCGCCCACCGATTGTCGACGATCGCCGCCATGGATCGGCTCATTGTCATGGACGAGGGGCGCATCATCGAACAAGGCACCCACGCCGAACTGCTGGGAAGAAACGGCACCTATGCGCGACTGTGGCAGCATCAAAGCGGTGGGTTTCTGGGTGAGGATGAGGGGGTGATTGAGGCGATGGATCAGGTATGAGTGTGAACGGTCGAGAGCGGTGATCGGCGAACAGCTGCAGTCCAGTCGTGCGCAGATCCCCAGCGGCAACAAGGTCCATTGGCCCGGACTCACGAGATCATCGCAAATCGTGGCGACTGCCTGTCCGTTTTTTAGGGTTGGCTGCTTAAATCTTGAACGATTGAAGACCGTCCGATGTCACTCCTAAGCGGTGACTTTAATCAGCGGCCTGGCAGGTCGCGGAGGATCTCGAATGATCAGGTCAGAAGCTGTCGACGCCCCCTTGCAAACCCTGTTGCTCGAACGCAACGGTTGGGTTCCAAACAACCCTCGCCTGCGGGTGCTGATTTACATCAAGGCCATTGCCGCCAAAGGCAAAGATCCGGCGGCTTTGTTCGAACAAATCTTCAGCGCCCATGGCTGGCCGCCGCAATGGCGTGACGGGGTTTACGACTATCATCACTATCACACCCAGGGCCATGAAGTACTGGGTATCGCCAGAGGTTACGCTCGCCTGATGCTTGGCGGCCCGGACGGGCGGGTGCTGGAAGTCAGCGACGGCGATGTGTTGCTGTTACCCGCCGGCACCGGCCACTGCAACATCGAATCGAGCGATGATTTTCTGGTGGTTGGAGCGTACCCACCGGGCCAGCACGCTGACATCTGTCGCGAAGCGCCGAATCCTGCGCAGTTGGCGAATATCGACAAGCTACCCTTTCCCGGCCAGGACCCTGTGCAAGGCCCCCATGGCGCGGTAAACCGCTACTGGTTGTGAACCGGATGCCAAAGGCCTCAATGGTTTGCTAGAACGCAACAGATAAATAAGGAATGCCACCTGGCGAGCGCCTGAGCGTTGTGGCCCTCGTGCAGGGTGACACCTCCGAACGCCGTGTGACGGTGGAAGTCAGAAACAAGGTGAGGTTCTTCAAATCCGACGCACGGCGGTTTGGCCGCCATCCCGACCACCCACATCGGACGACAAAATGCCTGCCCCGCAATCCACTCTTCTGCAAAGCTGGAACCGCAACGCCCAGGCCTGGATCGAAGCGATCCGCACCGGCGCCATCGAAAGCCGCCTGACCGTCACCGACCAGGCCATCCTGCTCGCGGTGCTGGGGCGCCAACCCGAACGCGTGCTCGACCTGGGCTGCGGTGAGGGCTGGTTGTTGCGTGAACTGGAAAAACGGGCGATCAACGCGGTCGGTGTGGATGGCGATGCGACGCTGGTCGAGGCAACGCGGGCGGCCGGCTCTTCACCGGTACATCTGGCAACCTATGAAGAGTTGGCAGAAACGACGGTGAACATCGGCAGTCACTACGATCTGATCTGCGCCAACTTCGCCTTGCTTCATCAGGACATCATTCCTTTGCTCGCCGCAATGAATGCCCTGCTCGCCCCTGGCGGAGCGCTGGTGATCCAGACGCTGCATCCCTGGACGGCGGCGGCAGGCGACTATCAGGATGGTTGGCGCGAAGAGCGCTTCGCCGGGTTCAAGGGCCAGTGGCAACCCATGCCGTGGTACTTCCGGACCTTGAGCAGTTGGCTCAATGCGCTGGACATGGCCGGTTTTCAGCTGGTCAATCTGCAGGAGCCGCAACACCCGCAAAGTCCTGTTCCGCAGTCATTGCTCCTGGTGGCCGAATCAAGGCGATGAGCCTCGAACCTTGCTCGGGTGCGCTGGTCGGTGAAAGCCTGATGCTATCGGCCCTGCGGCCAGCCTGTGATTGTCTTTCAACTGGTTACTTTCTTGTCATAAATTGTCTCAGTTAAGCCAGATGAAAGGATTGAAATAGTGGCCGCGTGCCGGTATTGATGACTTTTAAACAAATACAAGGACGTCACCATGTCAGGCGCAAAACGAAACGCCCTAACCGCTGACTCATCCCCGAACGCCCAGGCCGGCAGACGCTTTATCGCGGTATCCGCGGATATAGAACTGATTGCGGCAAGAGGGCCGAGTCCGGCGGATTTGTATCTTGAAGAAGAATCCAACAACCTTGCGAAATACGCTGCACAGAACCGAGCGGCCGCACGCAGCAAATGAGCCATCAGCGCACTGACCAGTTAAAGGGTTCGAACTGGCCTTTCGTTCATTTTCTCCATCAGTCGTAATACGAAAAAAGCCCTGATTATTCAGGGCTTTTGACTTTCGACTCGGCGCTCAACGGATCGGCAGGCTCCAGGGTGTCGATTCGACCGCTAACCGCGTCGCAGACCAGGCCGGACACGCTCAAACCATCCCTTCAGGACTGCACTGGCGCCGCCAGCCATTTCACCAATGCCGCCGCGGGCATTTCCCGGGCCAGTGGTGCGCCCTGCCCGGCCCATTGCACGGCGAAGTCCGTCTTACCCTTGGCGTTTGCCGCCGCATTGAGTGCCTTGTTGGCGTCGTAGGTGAACGGATAGTCCGGCAGCGCCACGGCCCCTGCCTCCAGTGAGGTGAAATTGCGATTGACCATGCCCCGTGCAGGACGGCCCGAAATGACGCTGGTGACTTGCGTCTGATGCGCTCGCGGACCTTTCAATGCCTCCCGATAGGCACCATTGGCGCAGGATTCAGGACAAAGAATAAATGCCGTTCCCAGCTGTGCGGCGCTCGCCCCCAGCTGCATGACCGCATTGATGCCGGCACCGTCCATGATGCCGCCGGCAGCAATGATCGGCAGTCGGCAGCCCGCACTCAGCACCCGCACCAGGGCGAAAGTGCCCATTTCACTGTCCTGTCGTGGGTCGAAAACCCCGCGATGGCCACCCGCCTCGTATCCTTGCGCCACTAATACATCTACCCCAGCCCCCTCCGCCATCCGCGCTTCGGCCAGACTGGTCACGGAACACAGCAGGACGATGCCGGCGCCCTTGAGTGCGTCGATGGCCGGTTGCGGCGGCAAGCCGAAATGGAAGCTGACCACCGCCGGTTTTTCTTCCAGCAGCATGTGCAGCATGTCCGGGTCTTCGACGAACGAGGTGTAGATCTCACGCAGCGCCGTCGGTGCGGGCGCATCGAATTCGCTAAAAAAAGGGGCAAGAACATCCAGCCACTGCGACTCCCGAACAGGGTCATGCACGGCAGGACGATGGCAGAACAGGTTCACATTAAAGGGCTTATCCGTCAGTGCAGCCGTTTCCCGCAACATGACGCGTGCCTGCTCGACGCTGCTCGCTCCGATACCGATGGAGCCGAGCCCGCCCGCATTCGATACCGCCGCCGCGAGCCTGGGCGTGGAGACACCCACCATGGGCGACTGGATGATGGGCAGTTCGATGTTCAACAGGGACAACAGTGGATTGGACATAAAGCACACCTTGGAAAAAATCGGGAGCGAGGAGTTCGCCCCCCGGGACAACGGACGGCGTGCAAGCCCGCGCCTACACGCCCTCCAACCCAAAAACGTCAATCCTTACTTGGAGGTTGGCATGGCGAACTCGGCGCCCTTGGCAATGCTGTCCGGCCAGCGCTGCATGATCGATTTCTGCTTGGTGTAGAAGCGCACGCCCTCTTCACCATAGGCATGGGTGTCGCCGAACAGCGAGCGCTTCCAGCCGCCGAAACCGTGCCAGGCCATGGGGACCGGGATAGGCACATTGATGCCGACCATGCCCACCTGAATGCGGCTGGCGAATTCACGGGCGATGTGGCCGTCACGGGTGTAGCACGCGGTGCCGTTACCGAATTCGTGGGCATTGACCAGATCGATCGCTTCGGCAAAGTCCTTGACGCGCATGCAGGCCAGCACCGGGCCGAAGATCTCTTCCTGATAGATCTTCATGTCGGCGGTGACATGGTCGAACACCGTGCCGCCGAGCCAGAACCCTTCGGCGCAATTCGCACCGGCCAGGGCACCGTCAAAGCCACGACCGTCGACCAGCAACTCGGCCCCTTCCTCGATACCTTGCTCGATGTATCCGGTAATGCGCTGGAGCGCCGCCTTCGAGACAATCGGGCCCATCTCGGCCGCGAGGTTCGTGCCTTCGAGGATCTTCAGCGCGCGGGTACGTTCCACCAGTTTCGGCATGACCTTGTCGGCAACGTCACCGACGAACACCGCCACCGAAATCGCCATGCAACGCTCGCCCGCAGAGCCGAAAGCCGCGCCCATCAGTGCGTCGACCACTTGGTCGATATCGGCATCGGGCATCACCACCATGTGGTTCTTTGCCCCGCCCAGCGCCTGTACGCGCTTGCCGTGGCGGGCACCGGTCTCGTAGATGTGGTTGGCGATCGGCGTCGATCCGACAAAGCTCACGGCCTTCACTTCCGGATGATCGAGTAGCGCATCGACCGCGTCTTTATCGCCCTGCACCACGTTGAACACACCATCGGGCAATCCGGCCTCCTTGAACAGCTCGGCGATCAGCAGCGAGGGCGAAGGGTCGATCGGACTCGGCTTGAGCACGAAGGTGTTGCCGCAGGCGATAGCCACCGGGAACATCCACATCGGCACCATCACCGGGAAGTTGAACGGGGTGATGCCGGCGACCACACCCAAGGCCTGGCGCATGGTCCAGTTGTCGATGTTGGTCGAGACCTGCTCGGTGTAGTCACCCTTGAGCAACTGCGGGATGCCGCAGGCGAATTCGACCACTTCGATACCACGCGTCACTTCACCCTGGGCGTCGGTGAAGACTTTACCGTGCTCGCGGGTAATCATCCGCGCCAGGGTGTCGCGGTGTTCGTTGAGCAAGGCCAGGAACTTGAACAGGATGCGGGCGCGGCGCAGCGCAGGCGTTGCCGACCAGGCCGGGAATGCAGCCGCTGCCGACTGCACCGCCGCGTCGACTTCCGAGACATTGGCCAAGGCCACCTTGCCGATGACCGAACCGGTGGCTGGATTGTTGACGTACTGGGTGCGACCGGAATGACCTGGCGTCGTGCGGCCGTGAATGTAGTGGGCGATCTCTGCTGGCTGGTTGCTCATGGCGGGTGTCCCCTGGTGATGGATAAGAGCCATCTCTTGTTGTTGTCAGGTGCCAGGCGGGTTGTCTGCGTGTCTGGCAGGGCCAAGGTAGGCTCGCCAATGAATCATGTAAAATGATGATTAATGATCTTATGGATCACTAATTGTGAGAGCTTTTTTGCAACCAGTTCGCCCGTTGTGTCAGGCGCCGCTTCCAGTCGTCCGCCAAGCCAGGGGCTGCCGCCAAAGCCAGCAGATCGTCGATCACCGGCCGATGCGACAACTGCACCCGCCAGAACTGGTCGATGGAAAAACGTTCGGTGTGCCTTTCCAGCCGTTCGAACCGGTCCCCCACTTCAATGAAACCCGGCTGGAGAACCCGGTAATACCAACCGGTGATTCGCTCCCTGGCGACAAACATCGACAGGTGCTCGGCATCGAAACGGTGATTGATCTTCCAGCACGGGCTACGCGGCTGGGACACCTGCACCACGCTGCTGCCAATCCGGAATACATCGCCAATGTGCACGCTGCATTCGGACAGTCCGCCGGCCGAAATATTCTCGCCCAGACTACCCGCCACCAGTTGCCCGGCGCTGTGGGTAAAGGCTTGCGCCAATCGCTCGTAATGCTGCGCCGCATAGTGATGCAGCGCTTTTTCCGGGCCGCCGTGCACCCTCGTGTCGCCGTGCTGGTCGCCGACAATGCCGTGCAGCTCCACGCGGGCCGGGCCCGTGATTCGGCGTTTGAACATGCCGGTGCGCTGACCTTCGGGCTGCAACACCTCCAGCCCTCCGGCAAAGACATGGTCGATTTTCGAAGTCAGTGTCATGGTCGAACTACGCTCATCAGTCGGTTTCGATCACTTTACTAATCGTCGTTAAAGGCCGTAAAGTGATCGATAAGCATGTCCTCAATCACTTTTTATGATGCATGGAGACGTTCATGGAAATGCGCCAACTGAAGATTTTTTGCGCCGTGGCTGAGCTGGGCAGCTTCACCGCCGCTGCAATGCAGGTGAATACGGTGCAATCCAACGTCACCATGCGCGTGAAAGAGCTAGAGGCCGAACTGAACCGGGAGCTGTTTATCCGCAAGAAGTCCGGGGTGGTGCTGACCTCGGCGGGTGAGACGTTTCTCGGCTACGCGCGGCGCATCCTGCAACTGACCGATGAAAGTCGCAGCGCGCTGATGGACACCGGTAGCCCGACCGGCCTGCTGCGTTTGGGCTCGATGGAAACCACTGCCGCCATCCGCTTGCCGCAAGTGCTGACCAAGTACCGCGAGCAATATCCCGACGTCCAGCTGTCGCTGCTGACTGGCACGACGGTGGAGCTGATCAAGGCGATTGAAGCCCATCGTCTCGACGGCGCCTTCGTCGGTGGCTTCCACCAGAATTCAGCGTTGTCCCAGGAGGAAGTGTTTTCCGAAGAACTGGTGCTGGTCAGCAGTCATCACTTCGAAACGCTACCCGCGCTGATCGAGAAAATGCCCCAGCAAACGGTGCTGGTGTTCCGCACCGGCTGCTTCTATCGCTCGACCCTGGAAAACTGGTTCTATCAGGTCGGGCTGGTGCCCAACCAGATCATGGAACTGGGCACCCTCGACGGCATCCTCTCCTGCGTTGCCGCCGGCATGGGCGTGACCCTTCTGCCCAAGGCCATCGCGGAAAGTTGCAGCGTGCGGCATGGGATTCGATGCCACACACTGCCGCCAGAGTTCGCCCATGTGTCCACCGTGTTCATCCGCCGCAACGACTCGATGATCACCTCGGCCATGAGCGCCTTCATCGGCCTGGCACAACAGCAGATAGCCCGCCCGGCTGCGGTGTAAATCACCCCTGTATTGCAGCGTCGACAAATAACCCCTGCAGGAGCGAGCCTGCTCGCGGGTGCACTGGGCCTGTCGTCACCGGCAACCCGAGCGCCAGCTCCGCCACGCGCTCGGCGGCCGGGACGACACCGTGGATCTTGCCCACGCCCTGCCCCGCGTACAGTGACAGCTTTTTCGCCATCCGCGGCTTGTCGATGGCGCGGGCCCCGCCGCCGATGAGCCGCAACAGGTTCCATTTGTCCCGGTTGGGGATCACCCGGTGAGGTGTGCCCCAGGTCCAGCCGAACGAGTAGCCGGTGCGGTACTCGGTGTCATCGGTGGTCGCCTCGACGATTTTCTGCTTGTACAGCGGATGGGCGTTTGACTCATCGGTGGCGATAAACGCCGTGCCCACCAATACCCCCGCCGCGCCGAGCGACATCAGCGCGCGGACGTCTTCGCCATTGACGATACCGCCGGCGGCCAACACCGGTCGCCCCTCCGAGACCGCCAGGATCGACGTCAACAACGGCATGATGCCAATCGTGCCGCGATTCAAGTGCCCACCACTCTCACTGCCCTGGGCCGCGATAATGTCCGCGCCCTGGGCGATGGCAAGGCGGGCCAGCTCCACCGACCCCGCTTGCACCATGACCACCAGTCCGGCGTCTTTCGCCCGGGCAATCATGTCGGCGGCATACTTTTCGGCGTAGAACAGCGACAGCAGTTTGGGCTTCTCTTTGAGGATCACCTGAAACTGCGCTTCAAACACATCCGGCCCGCCGAACTGCGGAACCAGATTGACGCCAAAGGGCTGATCGGTGAGCGCGCGGGTTTCCTGAATCCAGCGGCGCAAGGCCAACGGCGGCAAGCGCAAGCCGCCAATCACCCCCATGCCCCCGGCATTGGCCACCGCAGCGACCAGTGGCGGGCCGGAAATCGCAGCCATCCCACCGAGGAAAATCGGGTACTTCACGCCGCAGAGCCGGGTAATGGCGTTACCGGCAAAATCGAATCTGGCTTCGTTCATGACTCACAGCTCCACATGTTTTCCAAGCATCCGCTTGAGCGTGTCGTTCTTCAGGAGAAAGTGATTCTTCACCGCGCCGAACACATGCAAGGCAAGGCCGGCGAGGAAGGCCGAAGCACCGATGTTGAACAGCACGTCGACGACTTCCTTCAACACCGCGTTGACCGGCAGCACTGTCGGAATCGACCATCCGCCCGGCAGTTCCACCCCTTCGCCGGCAGCGGCCCGTGAAGCCCACACGGCCACCGGCAGCAGCACCATGGCCAGGGCGAGTGCCACCGCCACCGAGCGGCTGATAATCACTTCGATGGGATTGGGCGTGCCCACGGGCAGTGGATGGTAAGCGGTGATCCGGGCCCAGAAGCGGTAGATCGATACCAGAAACAAGATCAGGCCCAACAGGTTTTGCACCCGGCCGAGTTCCGTCCGCAGTGCCTCGCCGGAGGCGTGACCGATGGCCAGCTGAAGGCCGAAAATCCCCAATAGCGCGAATGCGACGACCCAGTGCAGGGCGACGGTGACAGGGGAAAATCTCAGGCCATTGTCTTTTAGTTGCATGGCTGACTCCGTTTGCAAAATGCGCAAAACAGCAAAGGTATGGGTTGGGCGAAAACGCGTCAGTGGCTGACCGCCTGCGCGGCACCGAGCCCGGTCCGGGCACGGATCAGTTGATCGTCGAAACGCTCGCGCTCAAGCCCTGCGCCATGACTGCGGTCGGTGACCGAACCGAGCCAGGTGAAGAAGAACGCCACGTTCATCGAGATGATTGCCGGATAGTCATACGGGAAAATCGCCTCGGGATTGCCCAGTACCTTGACCCACACGGCGGGCGAGAGAATCACCAGGCCGACCGCGCTCAACAGCCCGCAGACACCGCCGATCAATGCGCCGCGGGTGGTGAGCCCTTTCCAGTACATCGAGAGCACGAGGATCGGAAAGTTGACTGAAGCCGCCACGCCAAAGGTCAACGCCACCAGAAAGGCGATGTTCTGATCCTTGAACAGAATCCCCAGCACCACGGCGACGATACCGATGCCCACCGAAGCGATGCGCGACACACGACGTTCGTCCCTGGCATCGGCTCGCCCCTTTTTGATGACCATCACATAGAGGTCATGGGAAATCGCCGAGGTGCCAGCCATGGTCAATCCGGACACCACCGCCAGAATCGTCGCGAAGGCCACGGCGGAGATGAAACCGAGCAGCAGATCCCCGCCCACGGCCTTGGCCAGGTGCATCACCGGCATGTTGCCGCCGCCGATCAGCTTGCCGCCGACAATCCCCGACTCGTAGAAGGCCGGGTCCTGGCCGACGATGACGATGGCGGCCAGGCCCAGCACGGCCACGATCAGGTAGAAGAAACCGATGAAGCCCGTGGCGACGAATACCGACTTGCGCGCCTGCCTGGCGTCCGGAACGGTGAAGAAACGCATGAGGATGTGTGGCAGCCCCGCCGTGCCGAAGACCAGGCCCAACGACAGTGAGATCAGCGACAGCGGGTCGGCCACCAGTTTGCTCGGCAGCAGAATCCGCTCGCCGTCGTGGTGCGCGGCCACCGCTTTCTCGAACAGCACGTCGAAGGAAAAGCCGAACTTGCTCAACGCCAGAAACGCCAGCAAGGTGCCGCCCAATAACAGCAAACCGGCCTTGATGATCTGCACCCAGGTGGTCGCGACCATGCCGCCAAAGGTGACATAGACCGCCATCAACAGGCCCACCGCGATGACTGCATAGTGGTAAGGCAAGCCGAACAACAGCTGGATCAACTGCCCTGCCCCGACCATCTGCACCACCAGATAGAAGCACACCACCGTCAACGAACCAAAGGCTGTCATGGTGCGAATGCGGTTCTGATCGAGCCGGAACGAGGCGATGTCCGAGAGGGTGATGCGCCCCAGATTGCGGATGCGCTCGGCAAACAGAAACAACAGCAACGGCCAGGCCACAAAGAAGCTGATGGAGTACAGCACCCCATCGAAGCCGTTGAAGAAGATCATGCTGGTGACACCCAGCAACGCAGCAGCCGACATGTAGTCACCCGCCAGCGCCAGGCCATTCTGAAACCCGGTGATGCCCCCGCCGGCGTTGTAGAAATCATCCATCGATTTGGTCTTGGAAGCGGCCCAGTAGGTGATGCCCAGGGTCGTCACGACGAAGACCAGGAACATGCTGATCGCGGTGATGTTGATCGGTTGTTTTTCGACGTTTTGCAAAACATCGGCGGCCATGGCGCGAGCCGCGAATGCGCCGAGCAGGACAGGCAGGACGAGGTTGCGCAGAAGGCGTTTCATACGATCACCCCCGCGCGGATTTCTGCGGTCAGTTCATCGAACTCGCCGTTGGCCCGATGGATGTAGAGCCCGGTGAACAACCAGGCCCCGATGATGAACGCCAGGCCCAGCGGCCAACCGATGTTGATGATGCTGGTTGCCGAAAGCTTGGTCGCCAGAAGGTTGGGCGCGAACGCGGCGACGAGGATGAACGTGAAGTACGGAACAAGGGTGGCGGCGGTCAGGCAAGCGACGAACCGTCGCTGCCTTGAGACCAAATCCTTGTAGCGGGGGTGGTTGCGGATTCGGGCTGATTCAGATGCATGGTTCACGTTGACTCCGTGGAGCAGTGGTTGCGTTATTGTTGTTCCACAGCCTCAGATTCGAAGACTCGATCCGCCACCGGCTGCGGTGTATTTGCACCCTCAACCTATGCCCGGCATATGATCATGTAAAATGATCAATTATGAATCTGGTGATCGTTTTTGGTGAATTTCAATGCCTCCGATTGAAAACGATATTTCACCCAACCATTGATTCCGGCACAGAACACCAGCAGCGCGCCCGTCACCAGGAACACCGGGTGCAATCCAAAGTGCGCACCGACCTGGCCACCGATCAAAGGCCCGATCACCTGCCCCGAAAATTGCGCCGATTGCAGATAGCCGAGGACTTTGCCGGTGTTGTGCTCCTCCACTGAATGGCGGATCAACTTGGCGATGGCCGGCAGCAGTCCGGCAATGGTCATGCCCATGAGCCCGCGCAGAATCGCCAGTTGCCACCATTGGGTGACAAACGCCTGGGGCACCATGACCGCACCCGTCAACAGCAAACAGCCGATGATGACGTTCCAGCTGCCGATGCGGTCCGCCAGCGCCCCCAGCCGTGCGGCGGTCAAGATACTGCCCAGCGCGGAACAGGCCATGATCACGCCGGCGATGCGCGCCTGGTCATCCAGTGCGACACCCAGGTGGCCGATGTAAACCGTGATGATCGGTTCGATCGACATGTTGGCCAGCAACACCATCATCGCGGTCGACAATAACGCGGCGATGACCGGCCAACGTGAACTCCCGCGTTCAATCCGCGTGCCTCTGTGGCGGCGCGCCCCGTCCGAGGCGCGATCGAAATCCTCACGAATGAGCAGGATCGTGGTGATGGCAGCCACCGCGATCATGGCGCCACCGACGAAGAACGTGCCGCGGATACCGACGAACTCCGGCAAGAACCCTCCCACCAACGGCCCGATCAAATTGCCGGACAACGCCCCCGTCGACAGCACACCCAACGCCCAACCGGCCTTTTCCTTCGGCACCTGGGAACCGATCATCACGATGGAGGCCGAAGCGTAGCCACCGATCAGACCCGCGATCAGGCGCAGCACCACCAGATCCGTCACGTCCCGCGCCAGCCCGATCATCGACATCACAACAGCCATGCCAATGGCCGCTCGAACCAACATCGGCTTGCGCCCATAACGGTCGGCCAGACGCCCCCATATCGGCGCTGTCAGCGCCGTGCCGAAAAACGTCGCCCCGAATGCCACGGCCGACCATTGGACCACCGCCGCCTGCGAAGTGACGCCCAACTGCTGCACGTAGAGCGGCAAAAACGGCAGCAACAGGCTCAGGCTCACCAGCGTGGTGAAGGAACCGAACACGCAGACGGCCAGGTTGCGGCGCCAATATAAAAGATTGCGATCGGCATAACTCATGGGGGCTCCGGTAGTGTGCTCGGATTGAAGAAACGGATTCAGGCGGACACTACGCGGGAGAATGCATCTTAAAAAACGAATTAATTTGATCGGAGCAATCTGTATGAGTGATATGCAGAGCAGGCGTGGGCTCCAGCGCTCATTACATGGTGTATCAACTGTAATTACCCATGATGCAGTTATCTTTCGTGATGACGCTTAATAGAGTGACAGACCCACTCCATCCTCTACCTCACGAGCACACCGGCATGCCCCATGACTTGAGTCACCTCGAAACCGCCCTCGCCGCCTACCCGCGGGCAACGCTGCTCGAAGGCCCGACACCGATTCAGAAACTGACCCGATTGAGCCAGTTGCCCGAGATGAACGGCTGCAATCTCTACGTCAAACGAGATGACCTGACAGGTCTCGGCGGTGGCGGAAACAAGCTGCGTAAACTGGAGTTTTTACTCGGCGAAGCCTTGGCGCAAGGTGCCGACACACTCGTGACCTGGGGCGGTTTCCAGTCCAATCACGCACGGTTGACCGCGGCTGTCGCGGCTCGCCAGGGCCTGGCCTGCGAACTGATTCTGACCCCGTCCGCCGTGCGCACCGACGATGACTTTCGTCACAACGGCAACGTTGTGCTGGACGCCCTTTTCGGCGCGAAGATCCATCGGCTTCCCCTTGGCGTCGTTCCTGATGGTTATGCCGCCGAACGGGTCGAAAAACTCAGGCATGAAGGTCAAAAACCCTTCGTGATGCCGCTGGGCGGCTCCAGTCCCAGAGGCAGTCTGGGTTACGCCGCCTGCGCGGCCGAGATCCTGCGCCAGGCCGATGCGCTCGGTGTGCATTTCGACCGGATCATCGTTCCCAATGGCAGTGCCGGAACCCATTCAGGCCTGTTGGCCGGCGTCACCCTCGCCCACTCATCAACGGAAATCACCGGCTATACCGTACTCGCTACCGAAGACCAGGCGGCATCCACGACCCTGGAAAAAACCCGCCAGGTCCTACAACTACTTGACCCCCGCACCACGTTGGCCGAAAGCGCTGTCAGCGTTGACGGCAGCCAGCGCGGCGAAGCCTATGGCGCACCCACCGAGGCCATGCTCGACGCGGTACGGCTGCTGGCATCCCACGAAGGCCTCCTTACGGACCCAGTCTACGGCGGCAAGGCCTTCGCCGGACTGCTGGCGGCGGTTCGCGCCGGCGACTATCCGGCAGGAAGCAACCTGCTATTTGTGATGACCGGCGGCCTGCCCGGCATTTTCGCTTACCGCAACGCCTTCGACTGACCGGACGCTCACACGGAATTCGCTGTGCCCCGTATTTCCGGTTCGACCAATGCCCTTTGTGGGAGCTTGCTCGCGATGGCCTCGGCACTGCCAGCACTGATGTTGCAGGTGCTGACGCCTTCGCCGGCAAGTCAGCGCTTGCAAAAAACCAAGCCTGAAAACCAGAAAACCTCCCTGGGTGCGACCCCGGGGAGGTTGGAACGGCGCGATGACATCAGCCTTGGGCTTTGCTCATTTTGGTGAACAGTTCGGTCGGCACTTTCTTGCCGTTGGAGGTGTACTGGTTGGTGCGGTACTTGTAGACCTCGGCCTCGGAGAGGTAACCGTCGTTGTTGGTGTCCATCGCCTTGAACTCTTCGCCACCCTGGGGAGCAACGGTCAGCAGCTCCTTGAGCGACACGCGGCCATCGTGATCGGTGTCGGTACGGGCGAAGGATGCATCGCCGCACTTGCCTTCACCGCATTTTCCTTCACTGGTCTTGGTCGCCTTGGCGCCGGTTTCGCTGGCACCACACTTGCCTTCGCCACACTTGCCTTCACTGGTCTTTTCCGCCGACGCGAGTTGATAGCCTTGTGGCAGTGCGTCTGCAGCAAAGGCGGACGAAGCGAGGTTCATGCTGCCGGCCAGTGCAACTGCGATCAGGCCAATGCGGGATTTGTTCGACATACGGGACATGGTGGTTCTCCGGGTACGGTGTGCGGCCAAGCCGCTAAGGTCATTGCCACGAAGGCGATAAGCCGTGGTGCGAGGGCGTTTGGCTTTCTCGCTAAGGCAGGGCTATTTGACTGCAACCGTGTATCCCGGATGTATCCGTATCGAGGGGCATTTGTAAGCCAGTCTGCGTACGCCGCGTTCGGATACACAGCGATACACAGGGCCCACGCGCCTGACGTCACATTTCAAGGACCTGGCCGGATTCATCCTGCCAGGGCGCGTCGGGTGCCCCGACTTTCAACATGGCGAAACTGCCCGTCAGTGCTCCGACTGGGCGATGTTTTGTGGAACGACGTCGGGAAGCAAGCACCCCTTGGCCATCCACGGGCAGTTTCTGGCCCAGCGATAGTCGGACTCCAGATCACCTCGATCGTTGTAATACGCCAGCCGTAACTGATCGGCGCTAAAGTCGAGTTTGGCAAAACCTGCCCGTGATGCGGCGAACGTGCTTTGCTCCGGGGAGATACTCAAGTTGTCGAGCTTCTGACCGCCCGCACCGGAGATGACCCACGCGGGTTCCCCGGCACGCAGCAGCAGCTGCTGATTGTGATTGTGGCCGGACAGGAACACATCAACCTTATTGCGTTGCAACACCGGCAGGAGCCGGGCGATCAAGTCCGACTCTTCACCATGTTCGCCCTCATTGCGCACCGGGTGATGGGACGCTGCAATGCGCCACACCGGAGCCGGGCCGGGTGCCTGGAATGCCTGATCGATCAGGTCGATTTGCTGTTGCAGGCTTTCACGTGGCGCCGACGTATCGAGGAACACCATTCGCACCAACGGACGCCCGTCGACGTTACCGAAATCCTTGGTGTAAAAGTTCATCGGCATTTGCCAGCGGCCCGACCCCTTGTGTTGTTGGCCGTATTCGATTTCGACCTTTTGCGACACCGGGTAATCGTGGTTGCCCAGGACCGCGTAGAACGGCACGTGACTGAGCCAGTGCCCCCAATAGACCCGCTCGAATTTGATTTGCCAGCTGAGGTCATGGGTACTGGTCAATGCCTTGCCGTAGAAGTTGTCGCCCAGCAGCACCACCATGTCCAGGCGCCCTTCTCTGGCCGCAACCTGTTCCATGGCCTGCCCGACCCGCCACTGCTGCATGTTTCCGCTGCCTTGATCGCCCAACGCGATCATCGACACAGCGGAGGGTTCCAGACCTGACAACGGAACAAAGGGCGATGGCGGGGTGTAGAGCCAATAACCGCCACCGGCCAATAAAATAACGATGGCGATGCCTGCGCAGCGCACAATCCTTCGGAGTACCAAGCGTTTTGCAGACAGCGATGGAGTCGTTGTGCGTTTCAATCAGGAACTCACTGGCCAGGGTCGATCAGGGGGGTTAATAAAGCTCGAACTACCCTCCCAATAAATCACAGCAGTTGTTCATACTTTGTTAAAAAATGGTGACGCACACCTTTCCAATCGCTTTTCCCCTTTCGCTGGTTGAAAGCCAAGCCCGCCATCGAACGAAAGTGCCGGTCAACGGCGAACCCGGCTCTCGCACAGTGGTCACAACAAATGATGGCATCGCGACTGATCAAGGCCTCCGGCCTCCACAGCGACGCTTGCGATTCACACACTTTAGGGTGCGCCGGATATTTTCAGTGGGTTCCGTTCCTGTCTGAGGCAGGTGCTGTTCGCCACTCTCGTCCCTTGCTCCCTTATCGGAGTACGCAAATGACTCAATCAATGCGCTTCTTCCTGTCGATGGTCCTCGCGACAGCCTCATTGGCATCGACAAGCCTCCTGAACACTGCGGGAGCGGCCACCGCCGAAGATCTGAATACCGACTCTCGACAAGCATTACAGACGCTCTACAAGACCAATCCCTTATCCGAGACCCTCTCGCACAAAGCCAAAGCCGTGCTTGTCTTCCCGAAAATCATCAAGGCGGGCCTTGTATTCGGCGGCAGCTATGGTGAGGGAGTATTAATGAAGGGCACGAAAGTCGAGGATTACTACAACTCCGTCAGCGGTTCGTGGGGGCTGCAGGCGGGCGCCCAATCCTATGGCTATGTGGTGTTCCTGATGAACGACAAAGCCTTGAAATACATCACTGAAACCAAGGGCTGGGAAATCGGCGTAGGGCCGACGGTTGCGGTGGTCGATGAAGGGGTTGCGAAGAACCTGTCCAGCTCGACGCTGAAGGACGACGCCTACGCGTTTATCTTCGACCAACAAGGATTGATGGCCGGGATCAGTATCGAAGGGACGAAGATATCCCTGATCAAGCGCTAGACCCGGCCACACGTGATGCCGGTCTATGTGAAGCACCCCTGGGTTGCGTGCAACCTTGGGGTGCCACTCATCAAGTCGACGCCATCAACTGCGCCCCACTGAACCCGTGACCGGCAGATTGCCCAGCAACTTGAGTCCGGTGCTTTTCACGAAAGCGTCATAGTCGATCGGTCTCTCGATACGGGTTTCCGCGTTGGGCAGTACGTAAGCCCAGGCCCGCTTGGACGATGCGTCATACACCAGCTTGAACAGGCGCGTCGGCACCCAGACCTTGTTGTCGCCAATCGTCGCGTGGCCAGCGTCGAAAATCGGTCCGGTGAAGACAAAGACATTGCCGTCGGCCCGTTTGGCAAACTTCCTGACGTCGGACTCGACCTTGCTCCAGATCTTGCGGTTATTGGTCGGGTCTTGCGGAACCATGTTCGACAGCGCGAAGGACTGGGCCATGGCATTGGGGCTCGGTGCGTCGGCAGCCGGGGATTGATGACCGCGGTCCACGGCCGGATGCTGGCTGCGGTAATCGCTCAATTCTGCCCGCCCCCCCTTGGGGATACGAGGGTCCGGGTAGAACTGGTTAGTGCGTTCCTCCCCTTTTGCATCCTGAAGCTGCGCGGCATTAAGACGCTCTACGACCACCAGCGGCGTCTTGCTGGTTTGTGAGTACAGCACCGCGAAATTGTCGGAACACAGGGCCAGGGGGTTCATGGTGGAAGGCACGGTGGCCAGGTTGATCGGTCTGGAGGCCGGAAACAGATCCGCGCAGCCATCGAACGACGGTTGCTTCTGTTTGTTTGAGTAGAGGTCCAGTGCCGCGCTCTGGCTGATCGAACCGGAGCGGGACTGCGGCTCCTGATGCTGGGCAGGCGGCTTGATGAAGTCCAGCAGACTGCGGGCTTCTGCCCCGGTCGAGAGCAAAACAAGGGCTGACAGCCCAACTGCAATTTTGCGTAGGTGCATGCTTTAGATTCTTCGAATGGAATGGCGGGGAAAGCGTACGGCGAGTGCCGTATCACGGAACCTGGTGAAGACTGTTGCGGTTACATGGCGGCGAGCATGCTTTCACTGTCCTTGATCAAAATACCGATACGAACCCGATCGGCTACGAGCAGCATGACCACTGAAGGGTCGTGCGGGATTTATTGACCGTCACAACTCACATTAGTGCTCAACGGCGCTCGCATTCTACGCGCACGTCGAAGAAGCGATCGACAGGGAACAGCCGTGGATTCATAAAAGACCGCAGCCTGCGGCCGTTCCTGCAGGCTGCGATATTTGATGGCGACACCTGTTCAAGCCGTTGGACATGCTCAGGCTGCGGCAAGCCCTCCATCGATCAGGTAGATCGCCGCAGAAAACGTCACGATCGACAGCACCGTGCTGACCAGAATGGAGGTCGCGGCTTCACTCTGATAAGCACCGGTCTGGTTCGCGAACATGGCCGGGATGGTCGCCGACGGAAGCGCACAAAGCAGAATCATCTGTTGTGCGTAAAGGCCGTGCGTGCCCAGCAAAACCGTGGCGGCGAACATCAACACCGGGTGAATGAACAGCTTGAGCCCGAGGTTGCCCCACACTTCACCGGACATTTTCAGTTTCTCCGACGACATGATCAAACCCAGGCACAGCAGCGATACGCCAGGCGTCGCCTTGCCCAGAAGCGTGAGGGACTCCGCCGCAATCGGTGGCATCTTGACCTGCAGCAGCGAGATCAGAATGCCCAGGGCCGGTGCCCACATCAGCGGACGGCGGACCGCTCCCGACAGGCTCGACACGAATGCCTGGGAACCACTGCCCTTTCCATCGGCAATGGTGAGCAACATGGTCGTCAGCGGGATCATCACCAGACTCGCGACCAGGTTCAGCACGAGCACCGAATAAATGCTGCCGGCGCCGTACATCGTCGCGAGGATGGGGATGCCCATGAAAGCTGCGTCCGGGTAACCGTTGACGAAGCCCTTGAGCGTTGCAACCTTGAGATTGCGAGTGGTGAACCAGCCAATCGCCAGCGCTATCGTGTACATGCCCATGATGCCGATGAACGTGGCCGCGACGAACTTGAAGTCGAGGAGCTGTTCACGCGGCGTGCTCGCCATCCCGACAAAAAGCAGCGCCGGGAATATCCAGCCGAGTACCAGCCGGCTGATCAGCAGGCTGTCCGAATGGGTCAGCCGTCCGCGCTTGCCGGCGATATAGCCCAGCGCGATCACAAAGGCGACGGGCAGAATGGGCCCTACGATCCTGTCTAACATGTCCGCAATCCTCGTATTTATTTTTATCAAGAATGTCGCCATCGCTGATCGCGGCCGACGGCTGTTGCGTCGGCCGCGATCACCCGGCAAAGACCGGGCGGCTTGGGTGGTCAGGGTTTGAAGCGGTAGTCCCGGATGACGTCCTGGTCTGGCTCGATGCCGAGCCCCGGCCCTTGCGGTACGTCGATGCGGCCGTTACGCGGAATGATGGCGTCGCCATACAGCTGCGCTTCGAGATCGAAGTAACGCCATTCGACCAAGGATTTCGCACCGCCCAGGGCCGCACTGCCATGCACGGCGGCCAGCAGGCCGGGGCCGTCATAAAAGGCGTGGACCATCACGGTGACGCCGTGGGCGTTAGCCAGCGCATAGACTTTTTGCAGTTCGGTGATGCCACCCATTTTGGCCGGGCTGGGCTGAACGAAATCGACCGCGCCGGCTTCAAGCAGGTGCTGGAAGTCCATCAGCGTCGACGCGTTTTCGCCGGCTGCAACCGGGATGCCGCCTTGCTTGCGCACCGTCGCCAGCCCCGAATAGTTTTCCGGCGGCCACACCGGCTCTTCGATCCAGCGCAGATTCAACGGGCGAAGTTTCTCGGTCATGTCGAGCGCTTCGCGCACCGTCCAGGGGGCGTTGACGTCGAGGGTGATTTCCACGTCGGGACCTGCGGCTTCGCACGCGGCGCGGATGACCTCGACATCCACCTCGTGCAACTTGAGGTGGCGGAAACCACTGTTGACCGCACGCTGTACGTTGATGCGGATGAGTTCAGGGTCGGCATAGCGGATCAGGCTTGCATAGGCCGCCAGCGAAGTGGCGTCACTGCCGCCAAGCAGCTGGTAGATCGGCCTGCCGGCCGCTTTGCCCGCGATATCCCACAGCGCGATGTCAATCGCCGAAAGCCCATAGATGAACGCACCGCTGCGACCGAAGACGTGAAATTTCTTCTGCAGATCGCCCTGCAACTTCTCGCGCCGAGTGGCATCACTGCCGATCAGTTCGGGCGCAAGGATAGTGTCGATCACGACTTTCACGGCGGGTATCGCGGTAAAACCGAAGGTTTCGCCCCAGCCCACGATACCGTCATCGGTGGTGATCTTGACCACGAGGGAATCGACCATCTGAAGGTCTTTCGGCCCCCATACCCCGCCGGCCGACCGTCCTCCCGTGGTAAAGGGGATCCGCAGCGGAATGGTTTCAATACTGGCAATTTTCATAGACGGTGCCTCAAGCAGGTTGCAACGGTGGCGCGGTGTTTTTTGGATTTCGCCCGTGCCAGGTTGAGGACAACGTACAAGACATCCTGTTGTCCTTCAACTGAACAACATCTGCTTTTTGAACACCCCATATCCAAACGATATTTAACCTATTGGTTTTATTGATTATTTTGTTTTATGTCGATAATGAAATTCAGTTTCAACTGTCAGGAACAAGTCTTCTGATGTAGATTAAGTAGACAAGTGAGAGGAATGAATCCGCATGAGTGAAATGAATGTGCAACCCGTGGCGCGGCGCCCTCATCTGGCTGAGCACATCGCCCGCTCGTTGAGTGAAGAGATTGCCTCCGGCCGACTGCGGCCAGGCGACCGCCTTCCGACCGAACAGTTTCTCTCGCAAAACTTCGGCGTCAGCAGGAATGTGGTGCGCGAAGGCATCGCCACGCTTCGAGCCCAGGGACTGATCCAGTCGCGCCAGGGCGTGGGCGTATTCGTCTCGGCCGCCGCCCAGTCGGCGGAGCCTTTGGCGCTGCGTGAAAGCACGCCGTTGCTGGACGGTGACAATACGATGCGCAACATGTTCGAAGTACGGGCTGTACTGGAAAGCCAGGCCGCTGCGCTGGCGGCATCGCATATGACGCCCCACACGCTGAAAACGATTCAGGCGGCGGTGCTGCGAATGCAGTACGAAGGGGAACCGACTCTGGACACGGTCAACGCTGACCTCGACTTCCATCGGGCGGTGGCTGCCGCGTCAGGCAACGACTATCTCGAGACAATGATCCGCACGGTGCTCGAACCGATGCGAGCGCTGATCTCCATGACCTTTGCACGGCGGGGTCCGGTGTTCAGCAATATTCCCCATGCAGCGCGCGGCGAGCATGAAGACCTCGTGCAGGCATTCATCGACCGGGATGCGGAAGCGGCGCGTCGGATCATGGGCCAGCACATTGTCAGTGCCGCATCGCGATTCGGCTACGAGATCACGTTCTTCTGAGGCCGCCAGTTGTCTCATTGTTCTACAACAAACCAGGTGACTGCGACGCAGTTGCGCCGGGGGACAGGCACCAGGGATCTGTCCCCTGCTTCCATCAAGGCACCAGCAGTGCTTCATGGATCTCAATGGAAGGAACGGCACCGCCCACACGCCGGCTATCAAGCCAGCCCCTGGTTTTGCCGACATCAAAAATCTGGCCCTGCTCCATCAGCGTCAGGATGAGCTCATCGGACACGCGATAGCGGCCACACTCCGGGCAATCTCTCTCTTCCCAGGGGCCGTGACACTGAATGCGCTGTGCGACGCCGGCACAAATAAGACAACTCATCACGATCACCTTTTTATAGTTGTGCCCGATCCGTCATGGCCCTCACGCTGGAGCGCACTGATCTGGCAGGTGATGGGTCGACAGAAGAAAGGTGGGTAAAGTTCGAGGCCTTGTCGCTTACAGTTCGAACAGGTCGCATTCGTTGATCCGCTCATCGCCCGCGAACGTTTAAGGCAATACCCATGGCATCAATTCAGGTCCATCAGACGCGCCCGCACGAGCGCGCAGATGTCATGGAAACGGAACGACCGGCACCTGGCTTAAAGGCATTCCTGCGCGGCACGTTCGAGTGGGGAAGGACCGAAAGTCGAAGCCAGCAGCGCGCGCTCGTACAAAAACACCTTGCCGCCATTCGATGCCTTGTCCTTGTAGGCCTCGAGTACATCGTCCGCGGCGACTTTGCTGGACACGACGATCCGGTAGCTGCGCTGGGTCTCCGATACGGTGGCTTGCAGCGAGTCGTTCTGCAGTTTCGGTAATACGCAGTGTGCGTAATCCGCAGGAGCTTTCCTGGTCTGCAACGTCAGCGTCGGGGCGTTCGGGGCCGAGGCACAGCCGGACAACAGCAAGCATGCGACGAGCGCTTGCCGGGTCAACATTTTCATCGCGCAAATTCCTGGGAAGCATTTGGATGTGCGCGATTTTCCTTGTTTTTGGCAAACAACAAAACTTGAGATCGGTGATGGTCACTATTACCTGAACGAATAGTCACCCGCAGTGACCAGGCTCAGTCAGGCTTATCGACTTTCGTTGAGGGCTCCGCGGCACGACTGCCCTTGAACGCATCACGCCGCGCCTGTCGCTCCAGGGCATAAGCGGCACTCGGCTCACTGATCAGTTCTTCACGGCGCAACAGCTGGCCGCAATGTTCGCAAAGCGGCCCGAGCCCGGCGGGTTGCCCGCAGGTCTGGTGGGTGTATCGGACCGCCAGGCCCTCCTCTTGCGATTTGCACCAGGTTTCCCCCCAGGCACGCAAGGCAAGAATCACCGAGTAAAAGGCCTGCCCCTTTTCAGTGAGGTGGTACTCGTGACGCAGCGGCCGTTCGCTGTAGGCACGACGTTCGACCAGCCCGTCGGCTTCCAGGCTTTTCAGGCGTGCGGCGACCATCTGGGGAGTGCCACCTGTCTGCGCCTGGATCTCATCGAAGCGATGACTGCGCATGAACAATTCCCTGAGCACCAGCACGGTCCAGCGATCTCCGACGACCGATTCGGCCCGGGAAATCGGGCACAGGGTTTCAGGGCTACTCTTTTTTATCGCCATACGGTCTTGCCTCTTTCACACTTACTATGATTATCATATCCACAACATGCCAAGGCAAGCCCGTGGCACGGATCAACCCCTTCCCTGGAGAATTTGTCATGTCGAACGCTGCCTACCCGCTTGGCCGGACCGCTTACCTGCTGGTCGACCCTTACAACGATTTTCTGTCCGAGGGCGGCAAAGTCTTCCCGTTGATCAAGCCGATCGCCGAGCAAGTCGGCCTGCTCGACAACCTGCGCGCCCTCGATCGTACTGTCCGCTCCCTCGACATTCCGGTGGTCATCGTACCGCACCGGCGCTGGGAAAAAGGCGACTACGAAAACTGGGATCACCCGAGCCCCTCCCAGTGCAAGATCCAGCACATGCACCACTTCGCACGCGGGGAATGGGGCGGTGAATGGCACCCGGATTTCGCGCCAAAGGACGGTGACATCGTTGTTTCCGAACACTGGGGATCGAGCGGTTTCGCCAACACCGACCTCGATTTCCGCTTGAAGCAAATAGGTGTCACCCACGTGATCATCGTCGGCCTGCTGGCCAATACCTGCATTGAGGCCACCGCCCGTTACGCTCAGGAACTCGGCTACCACGTCACCCTGGTGCGAGACGCCACTGCGGCATTCAAGCCGGAAATGATGCACGCCGCCCATGAACTCAACGGCCCGACGTTCGCCCACGCCATCGTGACGACGGAAGAACTCATCGCCACGCTGGCGCAGTAAGGTGCACAAGATGAAATTGACCGGAAATCTGCTGATCGGCGCCCATGAAATCCCTGCCACCGAAGGGACCATGAAGGCGCTGAACCCCGCGACCAACCAGCTCATCGAGCCGGATTTCGCCCTGGGCGGCGTCGAGCAGGTCGACAGGGCCGCGACCCTCGCCGACGAGGCCTTTGACGCCTACAGCCATACCTCGCTCGCCGAGCGCTCGGCGTTCCTCGAACGCATCGCCGACCATCTCGATGCCGCCAGCAAAGAGCTCGCGGCACGGGCAGCGCTGGAGACCGGTTTGCCCGAGGCGCAACTGCAGGGTGAAGTCGCAAGAGCCGCCACCCAGTTCCGCCAGTTCGCCGATGTCGTGCGCAAAGGGCGCTTCCTGCAAGTGGCCATCGACCCGGCGCAACCTGATCGCCAACCCCGCCCGCGCATGGACCATCGACTGCAGAAAATCGCCATCGGCCCGGTAGCGATTTTTGGCGCGAGCAACTTCCCCATCAGCTACTCGGTGGCCGGTGGCGACACCGCTTCGGCATTGGCCTCTGGCGCAACAGTCATCGTCAAGGCCCACAACGCCCACCCGGGCGCCTCGGAAATTCAGGCCCGAGCCATCCGCCAGGCGGTGCAGGACAGCGGACTGCCTGAAGGTGTGTTCTCCATGGTACGCGGCAGTGGCAACGCGATTGGCGAAGCCCTGGTCGACCATCCGCTGATCAAGGCGGTGACCTTCACCGGCTCGGAACAAGGTGGCATGGCGCTGTACCGTCGTGCGCAACGGCGCCCGGAACCGATTCCGGTGTTTACCGAGATGACCAGCGTCAACCCCACATTCGTCCTGCCCCACGCGCTGGCCGGGCGTGGTTCGCAGATCGGTGATGGTTTCGCCGAGCGCATGCTGGTCAATGTCGGTCAGGCCTGCCTAAAACCGGCGATCCTGATCGCCATCGAAGGCGCCGGATTTGACGCGTTGCGCGCTGCGATGGCCAAGCGCGTGGCCCAAGCAAGTGCGCGTCCGATGCTGACGCCGGGCATTCATGCGTCTTACATCCGCGGCCTCGACGACCTGCAACGCGCCGGCGCCCGACTGGCGGCCGAGGGGGAGCCCGCCCATGGGGATCTGGATGGCCACTCTGCGTTGCTGGAAGTCGATGGCGCGCACTTTCTCAGCGAGACGGCACTGGCGCACGAAGTGTTCGGGCCGGCGGCGTTGTTGGTGAAGGTCAGGGACGCGGCGCAAATGCTCGCCGTCGCCCGCTCGCTTCGCGGTCAGCTCAGCGCTGCCATGCACCTCGAGCAGACGGACATCGAACTGGCCCGGCGCTTGCTGCCGATACTGGAGCGTCGCACCGGTCGCATTGTCGTCAATGCGTTTGCCCACCCACAGGAGATGTCCTTCGCCACCATCCACGGGGGACCGTTTCCGGCATCATCGGACAGCCGCTTCACCTCGGTGGGCATGACGTCCATTGAGCGTTTCCTGCGTCCGGTGTCGTATCAGGGCTTTCCCGATGCGCTGCTACCGGAGGCACTGCGAGACATCAACGCCCTTGCAGTGCCACGCAGCGTGGACGGTCAGTAGGTGTCAACGAAGGCCCGGCATTCAGGGGATTGCCGGGTCTTTTTCCAAGGTATGCACCTGGTTCCGGCCATTGCGCTTGGCCTGGTACAACGCATCATCAGCGCGGGTCACCAAGCTTTCCAGGTTGTCGCCGGGTTCAGTGAAGGCGACACCAAAGGACGCGGTGACCGTGTCCAGCACGGTGTCGGTGCCCCGCGCCTTGATCCGCAGCGACTGGACTTTCAACCGCAGTTGTTCGGCGAAGGCGTTGGCCACGGTGAGATCGGCGCAATGTTCGAGCACCACACAAAACTCCTCACCGCCGTAGCGCGCCGCGAAAGCGTTGGCTGGCAGCGCGTCGCGCAGTACCTGACCCACATGCTGAAGCACCCGATCGCCCAGCGGATGACCGTATTGATCGTTGAACTGCTTGAAATGATCGATATCCAGCATGACCAGCGCCACGTTTTGCGACGCTTTGACCAGCGCTTGCTCCAGCTGGCGGGTGAACGCAGACCGATTGAGCAGCTCGGTCAGGCCATCCAGCGTGGCGGCCCGTTGCGCACGCTCGAGCTTGTCCCGCAGGGTTTTGATTTCGCTTTGCGCTGATTGCAACTGGGCAAGGAAGTGTTCCTGCTGGCTCTGCATCAGCCGGGTGCTCTGCTGCAGCTCGCTCAAGATGTCCGGCAGGCGAGCGCTGACCGGCTCATCGAGCATCTCCATGCACTGGCCGAGACGGCTCTGAAAAGTCAGATTGCCCTTTACGCTGCGCGAGACATCCCGCTCCATGCCATCCACCAGGCTGATGACCTGATGCTGGTCCGCGCGGACATCGTCCAGTTCGTCACGGATGATGTGCTCGCGAAACAGCTTGGTGGCGGATTCTGGCGGAAAGTAGTCGAAGTCTCTGAGCACCCGGTCCAGGTGACGATTGAGCTCCGGGTCCTGGCCCTTGCTGTAGGTGTACCAGAGCGCGTAATGCACAGGATTGGGCGCAATGTTGTGGCGGACCATCAGGGGCACGGCTCGCTTGAGCAAGGCCGCGGCCTCCCGGGTGTCCTCCGGATACAGCGCTAAAACATTCGCACGCGATTCTGATTGGCTCATGGCATCACTGTGGTTATTGGTCGTGGGCATTCGCAGCGTGCGATGAAGCATACCGATACGCCCGACAAACGGCTATCCATAACTAGCGGTTTTGCGGCCGTCGATAGGGTTCGATGAACCCGCAACCAAGGATTTCGTTCAGGCGCCGGGTATCGCTCATTCGGCGAAACAACCCGGGCGTGCGCCACGGCGCGTGACCGTCAATGTTCGGTGCGCCCAACCCGGCCAGCACGTCGTCGATCAGAACGGAGCGGGTTTCGAACGAAATTCGCGTCAATCCGGTGTTGTTACCGACGCCGGCATGGGCATGCGCCCCGGAAAAGGCAATCAGGCTCCCCGGGGCGATATCCACGGCCACCCCCTGCTGCGGGTCGATTGCCTCCAGCAGATGCGGGATGGCCTCGTCGGCATCCACCGCATTACGACCGTCACGATGGGAGCGCTCAAGGATCGCGCGCATATCGAAATCCGCACTGCAATTGCGCAGCGCTTGCTGCCACAGGTGCGGATACAAGGCAAAGGTCCGCCCTGTCGTGATCGGATAGATCGGCGCCCACCAGTTGGTTTGTGCATAGAGATTCGAGCCCCAGGTATCGCGGTGAAAGGCGATGGTGGCGGTGGTGCGGGCGCGCGGCGTGGATTGCCGGGGTTCTCGGTGAGGTTGAAAACGCAGGTGCAGGCGGTCACAGGCCAGGGCATCGGGGGCCAGGCCCAGGCTTTCCACCACGACCCGCCAATGCTCGCGAACCTCTTTCGAGCGGGCAAAGGCGTTCTGACATTGGGCAAAACGCAGCGTTTGTTCATCATGGCTCAGATAACGGTGAATCTCTGGCGGCGCCCAGGGATGCAGCGCGTCTTCCAGCCATGCACGGGTCAATGCCACCAGTGCCGCCATGGCGGGCAACTCGGCAATACGAATGATCTCGCCGGCATAGATCCGATCGTGAAACTGCCGAGCGCTGCCCGGTCTTTGCAGTGAGCTGTACATGGCCTGATCTCCCTAAACGTAGCGCTGTTGACTGTAGAGGTCAGCCGATTGCGCCGGGAAGCATCAGGCGTGGCGGAAAAAGGCGGATCAGCTCAAGGTGAACCGGCGCGCGAATGTCTGCCGAGCGAAACGAAAAAAGCCCTGCACGCGTGAACCTGCAGGGCTTCCTGGTCTAGCTGACCTTCTCATTCACCCGGCCTGACCGGCCGGTTATTCATTTGCTCAACAACACTTCGGTCCAGCCTTGCTGCCGTAACGGGCTTCCTGGCGTTCGCGGAAGAACGCCTCGTAGTCCATCACCGGTTGGTCCGGGTGTTTGGTTTGCATATGCTCGACGTAGTTGTCGTAGTCGGGCATGCCGACCATCAGGCGCGCGGCTTGCCCGAGGTATTTACCGAGGCGACTCAAGTCATTGAACATGGCGCACTCCTCGCTTACGCCTCCGGCAATGCCTGGAATGGCGCTTCTTTATCCGTACGCTCCTTGGTGCCCCAGGCCGCGACACCGACCTTCAGCGCAAAGAACAGGATGCTGAACACTACGAACAGGAACAGCGCGGTCAGTGTTGCGTTGGTGTAGGCGTTGAAGATCACATGCTGCATCTGCGTGATGTCCTTGGCCGGAGCCAGCACCTGGCCGTTGGCCAGCGCATCGCTGTACTTCTTGGCCAGGGCCAGGAAGCCGATCGCCGGGTTGGCGTCGAACAGCTTGATGAAGCCGGCGGTGGTGGTGCAGATCAGCAACCACACGGCAGGCAACAGCGTGACCCAGACGTAACGCTGGCGTTTCATCTTGATCAGCACGACGGTGCCGAGCATCAGCGCGATACCGGCCAGCATCTGGTTGGAGATGCCGAACAGCGGCCACAGGGTATTGATGCCACCCAGCGGATCGATCACGCCTTGATACAGCAGGTAACCCCACATCGCCACGCAACCGGCGGTCGCGATCAGGTTGGCGGTCCAGGATTCCGTGCGGCGCAGCGCCGGCACGAAGGACCCGAGCAAGTCCTGGAGCATGAAGCGACCGGCACGGGTACCGGCGTCGACCGCCGTCAGGATGAACAGCGCTTCGAACAGGATCGCGAAGTGGTACCAGAACGCCATGGTGTTTTCACCCGGCAGGACGTGGTGCAGGATCTGCGCGATACCGACCGCCAGGGTCGGCGCACCACCGGCACGGGCCAGGATCGTCGTTTCACCGATGTCCCTGGCGACCGCTTGCAGGGCGTCCGGTGTAATGGCGAAGCCCCAGCTGCTGACGGTTTGCGCGACGCTCACGGCATCGGCGCCCACCACGGCGGCCGGACTGTTCATGGCGAAATACACGCCCGGATCGATCACCGAAGCCGCGACCATGGCCATGATGGCGACGAAGGATTCCATCAACATGCCGCCGTAACCGATGTAACGGGCATGGCCTTCACTGGCGAGCAGTTTCGGTGTGGTGCCGGAAGCGATCAACGCGTGGAAACCGGACACCGCGCCACAGGCGATGGTGATGAACAGGAACGGGAACAGACCGCCCTTCCACACCGGGCCGGTGCCGTCGATGAATTGGGTCAGTGCCGGCATTTTCAGCTCGGGCATGGTCACCAGGATGCCGATGGCCAAAGCCACGATGGTGCCGATTTTCAGGAAGGTCGACAGGTAATCGCGCGGTGCCAGGATCAGCCACACTGGCAGCACGGCAGCGACGAAGCCGTAGCCGATCAGCATCCAGGTGATCTGGATTCCCGTGAAGGTAAAGGCTTTGGCCCACACCGGATCGGCGGCAATCTGCCCGCCCAGCCAGATCGAACCCAGCAACAGCACTACGCCGATCACCGAAATTTCACCGATACGGCCCGGGCGGATGTAGCGCATGTAGATGCCCATGAACATCGCGATCGGGATGGTCGCCATCACCGTGAACATGCCCCACGGGCTGTCCGCCAGGGCCTTGACCACGATCAGCGCCAGCACCGCGAGGATGATGATCATGATCAGGAAGCAGCCGAACAGCGCGATGGTCCCGGGAATGCGGCCCATTTCTTCACGGACCATGTCGCCCAGGGAGCGGCCGTTGCGGCGGGTGGACATGAACAGGACCATGAAGTCCTGCACGGCGCCAGCCAGCACCACGCCGGCGATCAGCCACAGCGTGCCGGGCAGGTAGCCCATTTGCGCCGCCAGCACCGGACCGACCAGCGGACCCGCGCCCGCGATGGCCGCGAAGTGGTGACCGAAGAGCACGTGCTTGTTGGTCGGTACGTAGTCCAGACCATCGTTGTTGAGCACAGCGGGAGTGGCTCGATTGGGGTCGAGCTGCATCACTTTATTAGCGATGAACAGGCTGTAATAGCGATAAGCAACCAGATAGATAGCGACTGCTGCAACGACGATCCACAGGGCGTTGATCGCTTCGCCGCGGCGCAAGGCCACGACACTCAGCGCAACCGCTCCCAGAACGGCCACGGCAAACCAGGCAAGGTGTTTAGCCAGACGGGGCATACAAGGTCTCCTGCCGACAGCCAGTGGACTGCGGCGGTAATTTTTATAATTGTGTCCGCAATGCGGAGCTGGCCCAATATCCCCGTATGTCGTCCACAAATAAATCCGCGTTACTACGTACGTGTTTTCTACGTAGTTCTACGTAGACACCCCTCCCCCAATCCCCTGTAGGAGCGAGCCTGCTCGCGATGTACGTCAGGGCAACGCGGGCATTCAGACAACCCGCGTCATCGTTGACGCCCCTCCCGAGCAGGAGGTCTGCATGACCAGCGGACCTTTGGCTATCTCCTACAAGGTGCTTGTTTGGCATATGATCCCGAGCCTTCGCGGGGGCAGGAGTCAAGATGCAGCTCAAACACAAAATCGTCGCGCTCGGGATTCTGCCGCTGGTACTGGCCATCGCCGTCATCTGTGCGCTGGTGATTTCCCTCAATCGCCAGCTGGGTGATCAACAGGCACAGCTGATCGAAGACAGCATTCTGGCGAGCAAGCGCGCGGAACTGAAAAACTACGTGGAAATGGCGCAGAGCCTGATCGCGCCGCTGTACGACGACGGCCACGGTGACGCGCATGCCCAGCAACAGGTGCTCGAAGAACTGCGAAAGCTGAGCTTTGGCATCAACGGTTACTTCTTCGTTTATGACCACGAGGGCCGCAGCCTGATGCATGCGCGGCAATCGGATCTGGTAGGCCAATACCTGTGGGACATGAAAGACCCCCACGGTTTGCCGGTGATTCAGGCGCTGCTCAAAAGCGCGCAATCGGGCGAAGGCTTTCAACGCTACGCGTGGAACAAACCCTCCTCCGGCCAGGTGACCGACAAGCTCGCTTATGTGGTGATGCTCGACCGTTGGGGCTGGATGCTCGGCACCGGCATCTACCTTGAAGACGTCGAACGCGCTACCCAGCAGGCCCGTGCCGAAGTCGCCCAAGGCATTCGCAAGACGATGATGGCGATTGCCGTGGTTGCACTGGTGGCGGTGCTGTTCGTCTTCGCCACCGGCATGACCCTGAATGTCAGCGAGCATCGTCTGGCCGATAAAAAACTGCAGCGCCTGACCCAGCGCATTGTCAGCCTGCAGGAAGAAGAACGATCACGGGTTTCCCGCGAACTGCACGATGGCATCAGTCAGGTGCTGGTCTCGATCAAGTTTCAGTTCGAACTGGCCAGCCATGTTCTGGAGAACGGACAGGACAAAGGCCTGGGCATTTTGAGAGACGCCACTGAACGCCTGGGCCAGGCGATTGGCGAAGTGCGCAGCCTCTCCCACGACCTGCGCTCGTCCTTGCTCGACACCCTGGGCCTGCCGGCCGCCATCGGCCAACTGGCCGCCGAATTCGAGCAACGCAGCGGGCTGACGGTGACGTACAACGACAACGAGTTCGACTGCCAGTTGGTCGATGGCGCCGCCGTTTCGCTGTTTCGTATCGTCCAGGAAGGCCTGACCAACATCGAACGCCACGCTCAGGCCAAAAACGTCTCCATCACCTTGCACGGTTCGGAAGAAAACGTGCGCCTGACGGTGGTCGATGACGGTGTCGGTTTCAACGTCGCTCAGGTCGAGCGTCGTCACGCCGGCATTGGCTTGCGTAATATCCGCGAACGTGTCGAACATTTTGGCGGGCGTTTCGAGTTGATCTCGATGCCGGGAAGAAGCTCGCTGGATGTTCTGCTACCCATGAAACCCTCGGGCAGCCAACGCTGACTGCGCCCAAGAACAACAAGAGTGAATGCCTACGATGACCCTGCCCTCCCCGATCCGCGTCGCCCTGGTTGACGATCACTCCCTGGTCCGTGACGGGATCAAGGCGCTGCTGGGCGTGATGGCGCCCCTGGAAGTGGTGGGTGAAGCCGAGAGCGGTGCCGAGGCCATCGAGATGGTCGGGCGCTGCCAGCCAGACCTGTTGCTGGTCGATATCAGCCTGCGGGACATGAACGGCCTTGAACTGACCCGCGTCCTGCGCAGTCAGTATCCGGCGCTCAAGGTGTTGGTGCTGAGCATGTACGATAACTATGAGTACGTGAGTGAGTCGGTGCGTTCCGGTGCCAGCGGCTATGTGCTGAAAAACGCACCGTCACGGGAGATCATCGCCGCCATCGAGGCCATCACCAGCGGCGGCACCTTCTACAGCGCCGAAATCGCCCAACGGCTCATCGCCGATAAAAACACCGACAATGAGCTGACCCCTCGTGAAAGCCAGGTGCTCTACAAAATGGCCCAGGGCCTGAACAACAAGGAAATGGCACGAGAGCTGGACATCAGCGTGCGCACGGTGGAAACCCATCGCCTGAGCATCCGCCGCAAGCTCAACATCGACAAACCCGCGGCACTGGTCAAATACGCGATCGATCACGGGATCATTTCGCGCTAACCCCCATTCGTGCCCTCGGGATCGCCGTCGCCGGCAAGCCGGCGCCTTCAGGTGACCGTCTTATCAGGCCTCAGAGCTTGGCAATCGAGACTTCGGTGGATTTTACGAAGGCAATGACTTCGCTGCCCACTTTCAACTCGAGGTCGCGCACCGAACGGGTGGTAATCACCGACGTGACAATGCCGGAGGCGGTTTGCACGTCGATTTCCGAGACCACTTCGCCCAGCAGAATTTCCTTGATGACGCCCTTGAACTGGTTACGGACGTTGATCGCTTTGATAGTCATGGTGAGGCTTCCTGTCTGATGTCGAGTACATCCATATGGATGTGCAGGACCTCAAGGTGCACTGAGTGAATACACATTAAAAGGAATAAATAATTCTTTTATTATTCCTTTTGGAGATATCAAGCCACCCTATTCAACGGCCTGAAACGTTGACTCCAATAAGAACAAAATAGAATTAATAAATACAAAAACAGTATTTATAGTTATAAAAATATCCGCGTACTCTCGCTTCATCCCGTCATTCATCTACACAGTGAAGTGCCCCATGAATCCGACTGACAACCTCATCGACTTCGCCAGCTATCGCAAACGCAAACACGCTCAGCAACGGGCTCGGGCCATGTGGGAAATGTATGCACGCAACGCCGGACTCCAGGCATTTCAATGGGTACAAGCTGCCCGGGCCACCGAGACGCGTCACGCGTGAACGCGCATCAACCCTCGCGCTTCCTGGTGAGCGCCGATGAACCGGTACTGGATTTGAATCACCTGGACCCACAGGATGAAGATGCCAACTGCGAGCGGGTCGCACAGAATCTTCAACGCCTGCGCAGTAAGCGCCTTCTGTCACTCGATGCCCTGGCCCGACTGTGCGGTGTAAGCCGGGCGATGCTCGCGCAGATCGAATCCGGCCGCAGCGTGCCGTCGATCAAAGTGCTGTGCAAAATCGCCAAGGGCTTGAAGGTATCGGTGGCCGCCTTTCTTGAGCATCGGGCCTTTGAAGGCGTGGCGGTATTGTCGGCCAGTCAGAGCAAGCGCCTGGTCAGCGCCAGCGGCACTTTTGTCAGCCGCGCCCTGTTTCCCTACGACGTTGCGCGACAATCGGAATTTTACGAGTTGCGCTTGAGCCCGCTGGGCGAGGATCAGTCCGAGGGTCATGGTCCTGGTGTCCAGGAAAACCTGGTGGTGGCTCAGGGGGTGCTGGAAATCAGCGTCAACGATGAGCGCTATCTGCTTTCCACCGGGGATTCGATTCTGTTTTATGCCGACCAGCCCCATCGCTATCGCAACCCCGCCGACAGTGAAGCGCTGGCGTACCTGGTGGTGACTTACCCGGAACGCCTGGACTGAACCACCTATAACGGCGGGAGCCGGCTTGCCTCCTCCCGCCGATCGCCAATGAAAAGCCCGGCCAATTCGCATTGGCCGGGCTTTTCAACGCTTGCCGCCAGGGATCAGCAGGTGCAGCACATCAGTGGCATGCCATTGCAGCTCATCATCATCGGCATGCTGCAATCGTTCATCATTTTCATCATCAGGGCGCAGCAGTTTTTCATCATGTCCATGTTCATGCCGGCCATCGGCATGATTTTGCACATCATGCCGTCGGCCATCATGGTGCATTCCATCACGCACTTCATCGATGGCATCGGCATACCCATCATCGGCATTGGCATCATCATGTTCATCATCGGCATGGCCATGCTCGCCTGAGACATGCACATCATGCTCATGTTGCCGCAGTGCATCATCATCGGCATGCCGCAGTTCATCATCATCTGCATCATTTCAGCGCTGTTCTTGAACATCGCCATGTCCATGCCAGCGGCCGGCATCATCTTGCACATCATGCCGTCGTCCATCATTTCGCAGGTCATGGTCGCCATCATCATCGGCATGCCCATCATCGGCATCATGGGCATGCTGGTGTTCATCGGCATTTGCATCGGCATGGCGTTCATCATGGTGTTGCTCCCTGAAGGATTGGATAGTTGGACGAAGCTGATGGGACGGATTCTATGGAATCGGCCAGGCGCAACAAGCTGATGGTCAAACAGCCAAAGTCGATGTCAGGGCAGCTTTAACGAGGCAGGCAGGACGGATATTTCCGTTATGACAAATGATTGTCTTCGATCATGGCCAGAATAAATGCGGCGACATGTATTTTGCGGCTATGGATATGCCCGTCGAGCCTATTCAAATAACCGAAAGAAATAATCGGTCTAAACGGGGCTGAATTTCAGGCAAAAAAAATCCCAGGCAGCTGATGGACGCCTGGGATTTAAAAATGCATAAACCGTGGTGGTGAACGCGGCGCGGATATTACGGAATATTTCGCCCTGTAACAAGATATTTTAATTAACCACGTAGTTACTAAGCGTTCTAACCCTCTAAATATCCTGATATTTTTTAAGGCTAAGGTAGAAATCACCTTAACTTGGGCGAAACCTGACTCATGCAATCGCGATCAGAGGATCCGCTGCCGCCCACACAGGTGGCGATCAACTCATCCAGGTCATTGAACTATCCGATTGAATCCTACAGACAGTCGCGCACGCCCTTTCGCAGCGCGCCTGATTTGGCCCAGGGTGGCCCCTGATAAAGTGATACGCGGCTGCCATCCTTGTACTTCACGATATCCAGCACTTCATCGGCAGTGACGATACTCGGCGCGGTAATCCTGTAGCCGTTGGAAATCGAGATCTGAGTGGTGTGGGATATCTCCTTCTGCCACTCGGGCAACACACACGCCGCGAGCTCTTTTGGTGTCTTTTCACTGTACTTGCTGACGTTCGGTTCACCTGGGACCAGGGACGTCGGCAATGAACACCCCGCCAATAACGCCAATCCAACTCCGCCCATCAACATCCGGCTCTGCATAAAGCGCCCTTAATTCCTGAAAACATGAAATGTAGCGTGTCGTCGCCCTGACATCCATTTCTCACAACGACATTGGTGAGTCCGGCCACTCAGTGGCCGACCGTATTATCGCCGGGGCCGGGGTAGGAGCGCGTGTTGAGATAAGTCATCCACCGCTCATAGGCCTCGTGCTGCCATTGCGTGACCCGCTCCCATTCCGGCCCACTGAGCCGGTGCTCGGAAATGAGTGTCATCATTGCGCTGGTGGCCGCATCCAGATCCACGATCAGCTCGTGAGCGTGCGCCCGGAAGTCATCGGTCGTTGTCATTTGCATTGCCCCCGCCCAGGAAATCGATACTCCAATACGACAGCGGATTTACGAGTTCGCGCAAACTTCCCGACCAAAGGAAGCCGCACGGGATCAGACGAACACAACGCCCCATTGGGAAACGGGTCTAAAATTTCGTAGCGCAGACATTCAGGAGGTCATCATGTGGCTTAACGAGTCGGAACAAGAACTTCGCCGTGATTTGCAGAGTGTTGCGTCGGATTTGAGGTGGTCCGCCGTGGAACTGTTACGCATCGCCGAGCAGTTGCGCCAGGCCGGCAATGACGTAGACGCACAGGCCGCCCTGCGGCTGTGCGAAGTTTTCCAGAGCAATGAAGGACGATTGGCGGGTTACGCCGAAGAAGTCAAAGCCCGGGCCATCAGTCGAACCACCAAAACTCACTGAGCGGAGCGCCGACATGAACAGGCTTCTGTGCTCGCTGGTCGTGGTGCTGACGGCATTGAATGGCTGTAATACCGAGTCTGGGGCGTTCCGGGGGCAGCCGCTGGTGGCCAAGGTCGACACCGGCATGAGCAAGGAACAGGTCCAGCAGATCGGCGGCCCACCGCTATCGATAACGGACCGCACCGTCGAGCCCGGCACCTGCTTCGATTACACGTTGACCCAATCCGGCAAAAAACAGCCGTACAACGTCAGTTTCGACAGCCGGGGAAAGGTCGACCACACCAGTTTCATGACCTGCGCCGAATGGAGCCACGCGCAGCAAAAAGCCAGGGAACCTTCGCACTCCGGTGGCGGAGGCTACTGACCACCGCGCCAACGTCAAAAAGCCCCGGAATGCCGGGGCTTTACATGCAATCAACTGGCTTACTGGCTGTTCGCCTGCCTGCCCGAGCGTGCCTTGTAGCCGGGAAGCGACGCTGCAAACGCCAGTGCTTCTTCGCGGCTGCCAAATGAGGCAAGACGGTCACCTTTGGTGCATACCCGCCACGGACCGTTGTTCACGCTGATTACGTCATAGCCGTTCATATGCATCTTGTTCAACATCGAAAGACTCATAGTCACCTCCGTTTTGGCAGTGATGTCCAAGTTGACGTGCCTACCTTACACCCACCCTTTGTCCGAATGCCGACCAGACGTCGTATCACCACGGCCGATTCAATGGCACTTTCAGGTATCACTCACATCGAACAACACAACCACAGGCAAAACGGCACGCGGCGTGAATATTGCATTTTTGTTACAGTTCTATGACAGCAAGCCATCAGGTCACACATGAAAGTACGCGCAACCGTCATTTGCGAGCAGGACCGGCACATTCTCCTCGTGCGTAAGCTGAGGTGCCGCTGGGCGCTGCCCGGTGGCAAAGTCGAGCCCGGAGAAACCCGGGCTGACGCCGCCATACGCGAACTGCAGGAAGAAACCGGCCTGTACGCCGACGAGATGCTGTACCTGATGGAACTGGAAACCGGCGATACCCGACACCACGTCTACGAAGCCTCCGTGGTGAATCTGCATGAGGTCCGGGCGCAAAATGAAATTGTCGACTTCATCTGGTTCCCGATGGATACCGTACAAAACCTGAGCACCAGCGACGCCACGCTGCGCATCATCAAAGCGTTTCAGCGTCGCCTGTAACGGCCTGTGCGTCAGCCCTGATCGCCACCGCCCACGGGCATGACCATGCCGGTGATATAGGACGCTTCGTCGCTGGCCAGAAACAGAATCGCCCCGGCCTGCTCATCCAGCGTGCCATAGCGCTTCATCAAACTGCTCTCAAGGGTTTGATCGACGATCTGCTGGTACCAGATTTTCTCTTGCGCGCTCTGCTCGGCACTGTTGCGCGGAATGACTCGTGGCGGCGCTTCGGTACCGCCCGGCGCGGTGGCATTGACTCGCACGCCGCGCCCGGCGGTTTCGAATGCCAGGCACGCCGTCAGCGCATTCACCCCGCCTTTCGCCGCGCCATAAGGCACGCGGTTGACGCTACGGGTCGCAATGGATGAAACGTTAACGATCGCTCCACTGCCCTGTTCCAGCATGAATGGCAGCGCGGCATGGCAGCACCACAGCGTCGGAAACAGCGAGCGGCGCACTTCGGCCTCGATCTGCGCGGCCTCGTAGTGCTCGAACGGCTTGGCCCAGATCGTGCCGCCCACGTTGTTGATCAGCACGTCGAGCCGACCAAAGCGCTCGACGGCGGTGTGCATCACCCGGTCGCATTCATCGTATTGCTCAAGGTCGGCAGTCAGGGCCAGGACCTGGCAGGTCTGTGACAGTGCCGTCTGCACCTCGAACACCAGGTCGGAACGATCGACCAGGATCAGCTTTGCGCCTTCGGCGGCCATACGTTCGGCAACCCGGCGCCCGATGCCCTGGGCTGCCCCAGTGATCAGCGCGACTTTTTCGTGAAATCTGTTCATGTGTACCCCATGACTAAGGATGCAGGTCAATGAAGAAGTGCCGGACGAAACACAGTCCTGTGGGAGCGAGCCTGCTCACGATAGCCGGCTCACAGGCGACATCGATGTCGAATGTTCTGCCCTCATCGCGAGCAGGCTCGCTCCCACATGGGTTCTGTGTCGTGCACGGGATTTGCGCGCAACTTACGCCGCGCTGGCGGCGAATTTTTCGTAGTAGAAGTTCGCAGGCTTGATGCCCTGCTCGCCGATGTACTTGCTGACCGCTTCCACCATCGGCGGCGGGCCGCACAGGTAGACATCGACGTCGCCATCGTTCAAATGCTTCGGCTCGATGTGCTGGGTCACATAGCCCTTGAGCGGGTGCTGACTGTCGGGACTGGCCACGCAGGCGCTGTAGCTGAAGTTCGGGATGCGCGCGGCGAAGGCTTCCAGGCGATCGAGCTCCACCAGGTCGAAATCGTGGGTCACGCCGTAGATCAAATGCAGCGGATGCTCACTGCCCTGCTCGGCGATTTTCTCCAGCATTGCCGTGAACGGCGCCAACCCGGTGCCGCCCGCCAGCAACAACAACGGCCGACGGATGTCGCGCAGGTAAAAACTGCCCAGGGGACCGGCCAGGCTCATGCTGTCGCCGGCCTTGGCCATGCCGGTGAGGAAGCTGCTCATCAGGCCGCCAGGTACGTTGCGAATCAGGAAACTGACTTCGCCGTCGCGCTGCAACGAGCTGAACGAATAGGCACGGGTTTGACCGCTGCCGGGAATTCCGAGGTTCACGTATTGCCCCGGCAGGAACGCCAGCTTGTTCAACGCCTCGCCCTTGATCGACAGCGCGATGGTGCTGTCGGACAACTGGCGCACGGCACTGATGGTGGCGTCGTAGCTGGCTTGCTGGGTGCGGCAGACATCCGACGACACCGGCACCCGCACCACACAATCGCTCTGGGCGCGCATCTGGCAGGTGAGGACAAAGCCCTGCTCGGCTTCATCGGCGCTGAGGGCGTCTTCGATGTACTCCTCGCCCAGGTCGTAGCGACCGGCCTCGGCAAAGCACTTGCAGGTGCCGCAGGCGCCGTCGCGGCAGTCCAGCGGAATGTTGATGCCCTGACGGTACGCGGCATCGGCCACGGTTTCGCCGGCATTGGCGTCGATAAACCGAGTGACGCCGTCTTCGAAGTTGAACGCAATGGAATGGGTCATGACGGCCGCCTCACAGGTGATAGACATCGATGACCTGACGAACGTAGTCGTTCTTCAGGATCACTTTCTTGGCCTTGATCAGCGGATTCTCACCGCGCACATCGAGGGTGTAGAAACTGCTGCCGAAATAGCTGTCGACGGTCTTGTAGCGAAAGCTCAGGGTGTGCCAGTTGAAGCGCACCTTGCACAGTCCGTCGGCCTGTTCGAGCAACTCGATGTTGCTGATGTTGTGCGAGGTACGGGTGTCCGGAATGCTCGCGCTGGAACGCTCGGTCTTGATGCGGAAGACGCGGTCTTCCAGGCCGGTGCGGTTGCCGTACCAGATCAGCGAGATTTCGCGCTGCGGGTCTTCGGTCAACTCGTCGTTGTCGTCCCACGACGGCATCCAGAATGTGGCGTCCGGCGCATACATCTCCAGCCACTCATCCCATTGCCGGTCGTCGAGGTAACGCGCTTCGCGGTAGAGAAAATCGCGCACGCTGTCATAGGTGATGGTCATTGCACGGTCTCCACGGCAATCAACTCGGACTGTTCGGCCGCCAGGGCCTTGAGCATGGTCTGCTGCCAATATTTGTGTTGCAGCACGAACAGGCCTTCGTCTTCGGTGCGCACACCGCTGAGCAGCGGATGCAGGTCGATTTCCTTGGCCGCCTCGTCGGCGCCCTCGATCCAGTGCTCGGCGCCGCGGGACATGTCGTTCCACGTCGTGACGCTGCCCTGGTAGCTGGTCTGGCAGGAACGGAACTCCTCCAGATCATCCGGTGTGGCCATGCCACTGACGTTGAAGAAATCCTCGTACTGGCGAATCCGCTTCGAACGGGCGTCGTCGCTCTCACCTTTAGGGGCGATGCAGTAAATGGTGATCTCCGTGCGGTTGACCGAGATCGGCCGGGCAATACGGATCTGCGAACTGAACTGGTCCATCAAGTACACGTTCGGGTACAGGCACAGGTTGCGCGAGTTCTCGATCATCCAGTCGGCGCGAGCCTTGCCGAAGTCTTGGGCGAGCTCGTCGCGGCGCTCGTAAAGCGGGCGGTCTTCGGGGTTGGCCCAGCGGGTCCAGAGCAACATGTGGCCCTTGTCGAAGGAATAGAAACCCCCGCCCTGCTTGGCCCAGCTGCCGGCGCTCATGGTCGGGTTTTCGTCACCGGCTTCGCGCTGCTTGCGCTGGTTCTGGGTGGCGGCGTAGTTCCAGTGCACTGAGCTGACGTGGTAACCGTCGGCGCCGTTTTCGGCGGTGAGTTTCCAGTTGCCTTCATAGATGTAGCTGGAGGAACCGCGCAGCACTTCCAGGCCATCGACGGACTGGTCGACGATCATGTCGATGATCTTCGCCGACTCGCCCAGGTGCTCCACCAACGGCACTACATCGGCCTTGAGGCTGCCGAACAGGAAACCGCGATAGGACTCGAAACGCGCGACTTTGGTCAGGTCATGGGAGCCTTCGCAGTTGAAGCTCGCCGGGTAGCCGGCGTTGGCCGGGTCCTTGACCTTGAGCAGCTTGCCGGAGTTGTTGAACGTCCAGCCGTGGAACGGGCAGGTATAGGAGCTCTTGTTGCCGGACTTGTGCCGGCACAGGGTCGCGCCGCGATGACTGCAAGCGTTGATGAAGGCGTTGAGCACACCATCCTTGTTGCGCGCGATGAAGATCGACTGGCGCCCCATGGTGGTGGTGTAGAAATCGTTGATATTGGGAATCTGGCTTTCGTGAGCCAGGTACAGCCAGTTGCCTTCGAAGATGTGCTGCATCTCCAGATCGAACAGGCGCGGGTCGGTGAACATCTCGCGCTTGCAGCGATACAGGCCTTGGGCAGGGTCGTCTTCAAGCAGGGAGTGAATATATTCAGGTCGCAGGGTCATGGCCGCCGCCTCCGTTGTTATTGTTCAGGCAGGGTCATGCTAGGACGGAGGGATGTGACGGACTATCCGCGGGATGCAGACTTGTATCCGTTTTGTGCAAGGGGCTGGCGTTGTGTCATGCGCCATCGATGGTGAATGTACGGGCCTCTTCGCGGGCAAGCCCACTCCCGCAGGCTTAGTGGCTGAACACAAGTTTTGCGCCCAACCGAAATCACTGTGGGAGCGAGCTGGCTCGCGATGGGGCCAGACCAGACAACATCAAGCCTGAAGGTTTCAGTGGCGGCGCTTGAGGGTGTCGGAGGGTAGCTCGCCGAACTGCTTGCGGTAGCTGTCGGAGAATCGACCAAGGTGCAGGAAACCGTAATCCATCGCCACTTCAGTGACGTTGCGCACGTTGCAGGTCGGGTCACTCAGACAGGCATTGATGCGTTCCAGGCGTTTCTGGCGGATGTAGTTTTTCGGTGTGAGCCCGGCATTGCGTTCAAACAGGCCATACAACGAACGCAGGCTCATGCTGGCCTGCCGCGCCAGTTCTTCGCTGTCGATGTCTTGCTTGAGGTTGCGCGCAATGTAATCGGCGATCACGTCGAAGGTGGCCGTCGGCGAACCGAGGCACTCGCGACTGACATTGGTCTTCATCAAGCTGAGCATCTTGCTGACGATGATCTGTGCGTAATGCTCCTGCACCCTGGGAATCTGCTCGGTGGCCTCGGCCTCCTGGCAAATCATTGCCAGCAAGTTGACGAAACCTTCCAGCTCATTGAGCTGATAGCGGTTCTCCAGAAAGCGCACGCCCTGCCCCGGATAACGCCATCGCTGCTCTTCGCAGACCGACTCGAACAACCGGGTGGGGACTTTCAGAATGAATTTTTCGCAATCGGCCGAATACGTCAGATCGACCGGATCGTCGGGGTTGATCAGCAGCAATTCGCCAGGGGCGAAGTAATGTTCCTGGCCGTGCCCGCGCCACAGGCAGTTGCCGCGAAGCAACACTTGCAGGTGGTAGATATCCTCAAGCGCACCTGAGGTCACCCGCACACTGCCACCGTAGCTGATGCGACACAGATCGAGGCTGGCGAATTTGCGATGGTCGAGACTGGCCAGCGGGCGGCCTGCCCGGGGCATGAGAATACAATGGTTGCCGACATGCTGATTGACGTAGCCAGACACCGCATGAGGGTCGGCGTGGTCGAACACTCTGCTGCGCTGACTCAACAGTTGCGCTTGCATCATCGGGTCACTCTGATTGTTATTATGGGTTGCATCACTTCATTCTAGAACCGAAACACCTGTAGGAGCGAGCTATCTCGCGATGGACTCGAGAACACAGCGTTTAGCCAGTAAACACGCGTTATCGTTAACGACCATCGCGAGCAATCGAGCGTCGACCGGCTGCTCCTACAGGGTTTTGTGATCAGTCTTCCAGAGCGCGGACCCGCTCGTGGCGCTGCTGCTCTTCTGGCTGGGCCGACGATTGCAGCGTGAAGTCGAACTCGATTTCCGCAAATCGACCGCTGACACCGTGGGCCGCTGCACGTGCCTGATCATCACTGAAGGTGATTTTGGCGATCAACTCGTCACGGGTGGCGTAGGCGAAATCGTCATGCAGGTATTGATCGCCATCGAGGTTGATTTGGGTGGTCAGGTGACGATGGTCCGGCGCGGAAATGAAGAAGTGGATGTGCGCCGGGCGCTGACCGTGACGGCCCAGTTGATCGAGCAGTTGCTGGGTCGGACCGTCCGGTGGGCAGCCGTAACCCGACGGCACGATGCTGCGGAAACGGTAGCGGCCTTCGGCATCAGTGACGATACGGCGACGCAGGTTGAATTCCGATTGCGTGGTATCGAAGTACGAGTAGGTGCCGCCGGTGTTGGCGTGCCACACGTCCACCACGGCGCCGACCAGCGGTTCGCCAGCGGTGTTGAACACGCGACCTTGCATGAACAGTGTCACACCGGGATCGACGCCGTCATCGAGGCGCGCTTCGCCTTGCGACAGCGGTGCGCCAGCCACGTACAACGGGCCCTCGATGGTGCGCGGCGTGCCGCCGGATTTGCCGGCCTGTTCGTCTTCGGCATCCATCAGCAGGTCGAGGTAATGCTCCAGGCCAAGCCCGGCCACCACCAGCCCGGCCTCTTGGCGCGCGCCCAGTACGTTGAGGTAGTTAACGGCTTTCCAGAATTCCTCCGGGGTCACGGCCAGGTCTTCGATGATGTTCACCGAATCACGCAGGATGCGGTACATCAGGGCCTTGACGCGTGGGTTGCCAGCATCGTTGAACAGGCCGCTGGCCTCTTCGAGAAATTTCTGGACTTCGGCAGTATGGGAAATCTTGATGTTCATTTTGGTAGGTTCCTCATCTTGTAATTATTGGCGTTGCGAGCTGAACGGGCGGGGTTCAGCGGTCATCGTCACGGATGGAAGAAGGATGGCGGCACATCGCATCGATCTCGATGGCCATGTACGGGAACAACGGCAATTGCATGAGCAGGTCGTGCAGTTCCTGAACGCTGTCGACATCGAACACGCTGTAGTTCGCGTAGTGCCCGGCGATTCGCCACAGGTGACGCCACTTGCCTTGCTCTTGCAGGCGTTGGGCCAGGGCTTTCTCGTCAGCTTTCAGTCTGCTGGCTGCTTCCGGATTCATATCGACCGGCAGGTTCACGGTCATTTTTACGTGGAACAGCATAATGCTCTCCTCAGGCTTGATGGATGGCAGTGGATGTTTTGTCGCGACGGAAAAACGCCAGGCGTTCTTCATCCAGGCTCAGGCCCAGCCCCGGGGTTTTCGGTACATGCAACTCGAAATCGCGATAAACCAGCGGTTCGCTGAGGATGTCTTCGGTCAGCAGCAGCGGGCCGAACAGCTCGGTGTCCCACGCCAGTTTGTTCAAGGTAACAAAGGCATGGGCCGACGCCATCGTGCCGAGGCCACCTTCGAGCATCGTGCCGCCGTACAGGCCGATGCCCGCCGCTTCGGCGATGGAGGCGGTACGCAGCACCGCACGCGGGCCACCGTTCTTGGCGATCTTCAGGGCGAACACCGAAGCCGCGCCTTCACGGGCCAGGTTAAACGCGTCTTCCACACACTCGATGGATTCGTCCGCCATGATCGGCGCCGGGCTCATGGCATTGAGGCGCACCATGCCGGCGCGATTGTTGCGCGAAATCGGCTGCTCGATCAGGTCAATGCCATTGGTGCCGAGAATCCGGCAGGCACGCAGTGCCACCGCTTCGTCCCAGGCCTGGTTGACGTCGACCCGCACGCTGGCGCGGTCGCCCAAGGCTTTCTTGATGGCAATCACGTGCGCCAGGTCCCGGTTGACTTCACCGGCACCGATTTTCAGTTTGAAGATGCGGTGGCGGCGCAGGTCGAGCATCTTTTCCGCTTCGGCGATGTCTTTCCCGGTGTCGCCACTGGCCAGGGTCCAGGCCACCGGCAGGGCGTCACGCACGCGACCGCCGAGCAGTTCGCTGACCGGCAGGCCGAGGCGCTTGCCCTGGGCGTCGAGCAACGCGGTTTCGATCCCGGATTTGGCGAAGGTGTTGCCACGGATGCTGCGCTCCAGGCGCAACATCGCGGCATTGACGTTGCCGCTGTCCTGGCCGATCAACAGTGGCGCGAAATGCGTGTCGATGTTGGTCTTGATGCTGTCCGGGCTTTCGTTGCCATAGGCCAGGCCACCGATGGTGGTGGATTCGCCGATGCCTTCGATGCCATCGGCGCACCGTACCCGAATGATCACCAGCGTCTGGTTCTGCATCGTATGCATCGCCAGCTTGTGCGGGCGGATGGTCGGCAAATCGACGATGATCGTCTCGATCGACTCAATGGCTGTTGCAAGCATTTCGATACCCGTCAGGTTCTTGAAGTTCTGGGATCGATTCTCGTACGGCTTTTTTCGTGAAGCCAATATAGAATTGGTCTGATTTGATACCTTAAAGGTATACAACCGATCGGCGACTGGAGGCTCCATGGAACTGCGTCACCTGCGTTACTTTCAGGTCTTGGCCCAAACCCTCAACTTCACCCGCGCCGCCGAGTTGCTACACATCGCCCAACCGCCCCTGAGCCGGCAGATCCAGCAGCTGGAAGATGAACTCGGCGTGATGCTGCTGGAACGCGGGCGACCGCTGAAGCTGACCGATGCCGGGCGGTTTTTCCATGAACACTCCACCGCGCTGCTGGAACAACTGAACAAGGTCTGCGACAACACGCGGCGGATCGGCCTGGGGGAAAAGACCTGGCTGGGCATCGGTTTTGCGCCGTCGACGCTCTATGGCGTGTTGCCAGAACTGATTCGCCGCTTGCGCAGCGGTGAACCCCTTGAGCTGGAGCTCGGGCTGTCCGAGATGACCACCCTGCAACAGGTGCAGGCACTGAAGGCCGGGCGTATCGACATCGGCTTCGGTCGAATACGCATCGACGATCCGGCAATCATCCAGACCGTCCTCACCGAAGATCGCCTGGTCGCCGCCCTGCCCGCCGGCCACCCTTTGCTCGCCGGCCCCATCAGCCTGCGCGACCTGGCAAAAGAACCCTTCGTGCTGTACCCCGGCAATCCACGACCAAGCTACGCCGACCACGTGATTGCACTCTTCGAATCCTACGGCGTGAGGATCCATGTGGCGCAATGGACCAACGAACTGCAAACGGCGATCGGACTGGTGGGGGCCGGAATCGGCGTCACGCTGGTGCCCGCCTCGGTGCAACTGGTGCACCGCGACGACATCGGTTTCACCCCGTTACTGGAAGACAACGCGACCTCGCCGATCATTCTCAGCCGACGGGTAGGCGATGTGTCGCCGGGGTTGAACCACTGTCTGAGGATGATCGATGAGTTGTTGCCGCAAGGCTCATGAGGACCTGTGGCGAGGGAGCTCGCCACAGGTTCAGCGGTGGCCCGCGATCGACTTTAACCGGCAAACGCCCGGCGCCCAGCCTTCATCTCGGTGCGCAACTCGCCAATGAAATCGGAAATGGCACGCACGCTGGTCAGCTGTTTGGTCGAGACACCACTGATAAACAACTCCACTCGCCTGCTCGCGGGTTCGTAGATCTCGATTCGCAGAAGACCGCCGTGCTCCGTGCACTCGCAGGCCAACGGCACAAAACCGGACTCGACAATATTGCAAAGGACTGAAATGGAAACCATGGCCGCTGCCTCGTACGGCGATTGATCGGATTGGATCCCACTCAGGATAGATGCACTTTGCCAATCCTGCGCCAGAAAAAAATGTTAGCTACCTCTCAATTCCGAGCACTTCTTCAATGGGCGTTCGCGCCCCAGATCCAGTTCCAGAAACCGGGCAACTCAACCGGCTGCGAACTGTCGCGAACGGTACGCGCCATCGCCGCCCGCTGCAGTGCGGCGGTGTCGTCGTAGAACGGCTGTTCTGCAGTTCTCACCCCCGTTGCCTGGGCGCTGTCGAGCAGGATTTGCAGGTACTCGCGGGTGTGCCGCGCGGTGTAGCGATTGAGATCGTGAAACGTCACCACCACCGGAATCACCCCATCGACCACCGGCAGCTCTCCCAGGGCGATGCGCTCGCGCACTTCGGACATCGAGCGCAGGAAGTGAGCGCGCCGGCGCGGGCTGGCATTAAAACCCCAGATCTTGCCGTCATTGGCACTCAAGTCGGTCAGCAACACATGCATGCCATGCTGCTGATAAGCGGCAAAGGTGCGTTTGTCGTAGTTCCAGAAAGGCGGACGCACCAGCGTTGGGGAGGTGCCCGTGATCGCGGCGATGTCGGCGCTGCCATCGGTCAGTGCCTGTTCCAGCGCTTGCGGGTCGAGGGAACGATGGTTGGTGTGCGAAGGCGTAGCGGTATGAAAACCGAGAATGTGCCCGGCATCGCGCTCGTGGTGCATGACCGCGCGCCCTATGTCACTGCCGCCGGCCCGTGTAGCGCGGGTCTGCACGAAGAAAACGGCCTTGATGTCCGGTTGCAGCGGATTGCGCGCCAGGCTATCGAGCACGGTTTCACTCGGGTTCCAGAAACTCGACGCGCTGGGACCGTCGTCGAAAGTCAGCAGAAAACGGACGGGAGCTTGAGTGCGTAGCCGCTGTTCAGTCTGTGGCGTCATTTCAATAGGGGCGGCGATGCAACCCAGCAGACTGGCTGCCATGGCGATCGCCGAGAAAAACTTGACCAACTGTTTCATGTTTTGCCTTGGGCCAGACCGTTTCGGTCACCACTTGATAGGGCAAAAATACTTCACCCGTTCATCCTTCGCCGGCCCGCAGGTCGCTGCGGGCCGAGGTTGGATCAGGGTACACAGCGTTTGGTTCCGCCGCTGCCGGAAACAGGGGTTAGTGGTTAAAAGACTGCTGGAACGAGTCGTCGATGATCGGTGCGGTGGCCAATTCGTTCGGCAGCGCCTTGACCTTGAACAGGAAGTCCGCGGTGCTCTGCAAATCCTTGGCAGCCTGGGCATCCACCGGGCCGACGGACATGTGCGCCTGGCGCAACCAATGCCGGGAAACGTCCTGATCGAGGTTAGCCTTCTTCGCCCAGAGGTCAGCGTATTCGTCGGTGTGGTTGTCGACCCAGGCTCGGGCCTTTTTCAGGCGCCCCAGAAAGTCAGCGATGGCTTCCCGCTTGCTGTCGATCGAAGGCGTCGACGCGGCGATGGCGCTCAGACCCGGCATCAGGTTCTTGGCCGTGAGGATCGGCCGGGCGCCGGAAAACAGGATTTGCTGGGAAATGTAGGGTTCCCAGACCGGGAAGGCATCGATGCTGCCCTGGGGCAATGCGGCTGGTCAACAGACCGCGCACGAATCGGGAGAGGTTCATCGGGGGCTCCTTGAAAGTGATTGCGCTAGACCATAACGCTCTTACAAGAAGCGTTTAAATTCTATTTATGCATAAGCTAATGACCCGCATTGCGTGGTGTTGGCTCAGCAACAGCAACTCAACAGAGTGTTTTCTGCCGTACATCCCGACTCCCCCACCTCAATGGCAAAGCCCTGATAAAGCGCGACTTCGAAAACATGGCACAGAGCCTGCAATATTCCTTTTATGCAGGATGCACTCGAATAAATTATTTTTTTGGATATAAGAATCTCGCCAGGAGCCGCTACATGAAATCGATCGCCCGTTTTCCCGCCATCCGGTCTCTGCTGAGCGCCTGCGCCCTGGCCCTGAGCCTGCAACCCACGGCCCAGGCAGCTGAAGCACCGCCAGCCGAAGTGCACCTGGACTACGCCTATTACTCACCCGTCAGCCTGGTGCTCAAGCATTTCGGTTTTCTGGAGAAAGCCCTGCCGCAGACCAAGGTCAGCTGGGTGCTGAGCCAGGGCAGTAACCGCTCACTGGAATACCTCAACAGCGGCGGCGTCGACTTCGCCTCCTCTGCCAGCCTCGCCGCCGTGCTCAGTCGCGCCAATGGCAGTCCGATCAAATCGGTTTACGTCTATAGCCGCGCCGAGTGGACTGCGCTGGTGGTGCGCAAGGATTCACCGTACACAACCGTGGCCGACCTCAAAGGCAAGAAAATCGCCGCCACCAAAGGCACCGACCCTTACCTGTTCACCCTGCGCAGCCTGCAACAAGCCGGCCTGAACAAAGACGATGTGGAACTGGTGCACTTGCAGCACCCGGACGGTCGCGCCGCACTGGAAAAAGGTGATGTCGACGCCTGGGCCGGGCTCGATCCGCACATGGCCGCCAGCCAGGTCCAGGCCGGCTCGCGCCTGCTGTACCGCAACACTGACTTCAACAGCTATGGCGTGGTCAGCGTCACTGACCGTTATGCCAACGAGCATCCACACACCATCGACACCGTGCTCAAGGCGTACGAACAGGCTCGGGAATGGGCGGTAAAAAATCCTGAAGAGCTGGCGAAACTGCTCGCCACCGAATCCGGGCTGCCGCTGGAAGTGGCCAGGCTGCAACTGTCGCGCACCGACCTGAGCAACCCGCAACTGACCGCCAAGGACGTGCTCGCCTCCAAGGCCGCCGCGCCGATTCTGGTCTCCGAAGAACTTGTGCGGCGCGGGGTGAATGTCGATCAAGTCATCGACCAACTGATCGACACCGGCTTCAAAGAAACCGTCGCTCGCCAGTAAATACCTGCCAACGGTCAAGACTGAATCCGCGCCCGCCGCGGATTCGTCATCACCGGAGAATCCCATGTCCAGCAAAACCAAAAACCTGCCAGCCCACTTGGCATTGCCTGCTCCGCGTCGGCTGAACAATGCCTGGCGCCTGCGCCTCAAGGCGCTGGCGCTGCCGGCGCTGATCATCCTCGTGCTGGAAATCGTCGTACGTGTCGGTTGGCTGCCGTCCTACCAGATGCCGGCGCCGAGCGACATTGCCCTGACCTTGAGGGATCTGGCCGAGGGTGCCTTGTGGAAGCACATCAGCGCCAGCCTGTTGCGCGTCTTGCTCGGTTTCGCCATCGGCGCCAGCCTGGCCCTGGTATTCGCTGCCTGGGTCGGGCTGAGCCGGGAAGCCGAAGCCTGGCTGGAACCGACATTCGCCGGCCTGCGTTCGATTCCCAGCCTGGCCTGGGTACCGTTGTTGTTGCTGTGGCTGGGGATCGACGAGACTTCGAAAATTGTCCTGATTGCCATCGGCGCGTTCTTTCCGGTGTACCTCAATGGCGTCGCGGCGATCCGCAATATCGACCGCAAACTGGTGGAGGTCGGGCAGATGTACGGTTTCAGCCACCGCCGACTGGTGCAGCGGATTCTGCTGCCCGCCGCCCTGCCCGGCCTGTTCACCGGGCTGCGCAGCGGCATGAGTCTGGCGTGGATGTTTCTGGTGGCCGCCGAGTTGATCGCGGCAACCAAAGGCCTGGGTTATTTGCTCAGTGACGGCCGCGAGACTTCCCGCCCGGACATCGTTCTGGCGGCAATCATTGTACTGGCGCTGCTGGGCAAGCTCAGCGACGGCCTGCTGGCCAGCCTGGAGAAACGTTTCCTGGCCTGGCGCGACACTTTCAACGGCCACAGCGCAGAGGATTGAGCCATGACCGAACACTTGCTGGATATTCGCGTCGAGCGCAAAACCTTCGCCGCCACCACCGTGCTCAACAACATCCACTTGCAGTTGCTGCCTCGGGAAACCGTCAGCCTGCTCGGTCCCAGCGGTTGCGGCAAAAGCACCTTGTTGCGGATCGTCGCCGGACTGGAGAAAGACTTCCAAGGCGAACTGCGCAGCCGCGCCGGTGAGGTCGCGTTCGTGTTCCAGGAACCACGGCTGATGCCCTGGCTGACGGTTGAACAGAACATCGGTTTCAGCGCCGACAACCATTACGACAAGGCCTGGGTCGCGCAGTTGATCGAGGAAGTCGGCCTCGGTGGCTTTGCCCAGACCCTGCCCAAGGCCCTTTCCGGCGGCATGGCGCAACGGGTGGCCATCGCCCGAGGCCTCTATTCGCGACCGCAAGTGTTGCTGCTCGACGAACCTTTCAGCGCGGTAGACGCCTTTACCCGCATGAAACTGCAGGACTTGCTGCTACAACTGGCCGAGCGCCACGCCATCGCCTTGCTGTTGGTGACCCATGATGTCGATGAAGCGCTGTACCTCAGTGATCGCGTGTTGGTCATGGACAATCGCCCCAGCAGCATTCGCCAGGAGCTGGCGGTAGAACTGGCGCATCCCCGTGACCGCCGGGACCCGCTGCTGGCGCAGCTCAAAGCGTTGTCGTTGACCGAGTTGCAGCGGGCGCATGTGATCTGAACCTGCATGCCAAATCCTGAAGGCGCCTGGCGCCTGCAGGAAGCAACTATGCTGAACACTCCAATCCGGAGGGTTCGGTCGATGTGCGGAAGGCTGTCGCAGTATCGAGGCATCCACGATTTCGTCGCAGCGCTGAGCATTCCCGACGCGATGATCAATCACGTTGGCGATGAGCCCTTGGCGCGCTACAACGCTGCGCCCACCACGCAACTTGCATTGCTGCATCTGGAGAACGACGGCTTGCATGCTGACTCACAGCGCTGGGGCTGGCGCCCGCACTGGGCGAAGGATCGCGCGCCACCGATCAATGCGCGGGTCGAGAAAGTCGCCCATGGCCCGTTTTTTCGGGCGATCTGGCCGCACCGGGCAATCTGCCCGATAGACAACTGGTTCGAATGGGTGGACGCCGGCAACGGCACCCGGCAACCCTGGCTGATCCGACGGCGCGACCGGGGACCGATCTACTGCGCGGCAATCGGACAGTTCCCCGTTGGCGGCGCCGCGCCTCGGGACGATGACGGCTTTGTCATTATCACCGCCGACAGCGCCGGCGGCTTGCTGGACATTCACGACCGCCGCCCCGTCGTGCTGTCGGCCGAACTGGCGCGGGAATGGCTGGACCCGGCCACCCCAAAAGAGCGCGCCGAGCAGCTGGTACTTTTGCAGGGTGAAGGCAGCGATGCATTTCAATGGCACAGGGTGAGCAAAGCGGTTGGCAACGTCAGAAACCAGGCAGCCACCTTGATTGATGAAGTCACTTGAACCTGTCATTCCTCATGTCTGTCCGATGGGGATGCAGATCTCTCTGAATCCTCTTCTCGACTATCGCGTCCAGGCCACCATTGGCTTCGGAGGACCCCATGAGCGAGCTCGTCCCTTATGCCGTGCATTACCTGCTCGACGGTGTGCGACAGCACTTCTTCAAGATGGCGGTAAAATTTTCGGAGGTCGACGCCATTCATTCGGCCTCCGCCCATGCATTTCCCCAGCACGACTTGCAGATGGCCACCTATTCATCCCTGGAAGCGGCGCGTATCAAGGCAAGGCAGTTGGGGATCACCCAGATTCGCTGGAATGAAGCGGTCTGACAGAATTGAAAAGCCCCGTTCGACGACGGGGCTTATTTGTACGCGGCCCGGTCAGGGCTTCAATGGCCTCTCCATATCGCGCTCCGACAGCTCCCGGCTGTCGTCATGTTTCCATGTCTGCTGCGAGTGCTTCTGCTGTTCCAGCTCTTCTTCCGTTGGTTCATCCGTGTCGTCGTCAAGGTCCGGACGCTTTGGGTCAGTGGTCATGTTCACCTCTCTTCCTGAAGGGATCGGTCATCAATCTTAAGCGTAGAACAATTTCCCGTGCCCGGCTCACAGCCACCCTCGCAGCAAAAAGAAGAAGCCCATGCTCAATAGCATGCTGAGCAAGGTGTTGCGGGTGTACAGCACCAGGCCGATGGCCACCAGCGAGCTGATCAGGTAAGGGTTGTCCCAATGCAGATTCAGCTGCTTTTCAGGCATGAACACAATCGGCCCGCAGATCGCGGTCAACATGCCCGGCACGGCAAAGCCCAGGAACTGTCGGGCATTGCTGCTCAAGCGCACCGGCAGGCGCGGTTCCAGAAACACATAGCGGTTGAGGAACACCAACATCCCCATTCCAATAATCACTGCCCAGACCATCATGTGCGTCCACCGTAGAATTTATTGCAGATAAAACCGGCGGTCATGCCCGCCAACCCCGACAACACCAGCGCCGAGCCCCATTGCCAGTAGCTGAACAGCACCGAACAGAACAGCGACACCGCGACGCACACCACCGTCGGCACATTGCGCACCACCGGGGTGATCAGGGCGATGAAGGTGGCGGCGATGGAGAAGTCCAGCCCCAGGTGCTCAAGGCCCGGAATGCTGCTGCCGAGCACGATGCCGGCCAGGGTAAAGAGGTTCCAGGCGACGTAGAACGTCAAGCCGACCCCGAGGGCGTACCAGCGGTTGAACTGTTGCTTGTCATGCTGACTGGTCAGGGCGAACAACTCATCGGTGAGCAGAAAGCCCAATCCTGCCCGCCAGCGACCCGGCAGCGGCGAAATCACCGAACGCAGGCTCATTCCATAAAGCAGGTGTTGGGAGGTCAGCAAGAGCGTGGTCAGCAGGATCGAAAAAATCCCGGCGCCGCCCTTGAGCATGCCGATGGCCACCAATTGCGCGGCGCCGGCAAACACGATGCTCGACAAGCCCTGGCCTTGCAGGGGGGTGAGGTTGGCTTCGATGGCCATGGAGCCGGCCAGCAACCCCCAGGGTGCGGTGGCCAGGGACAGCGGCATGATCGCCGCGGCGCCGCGAAGGAACGCACTGCGCGGCATGAGTGAATTGGACATAACGCTCTACAACCAGTGAAGGACGGCAAACTGTGCCAGTACTGGCCGACGTTGGCTTGAACTATCTTGCGCATATTGCCATTCATCGGCTGCCTGCTTGCGTCGGCTCAATAGTAGCAACATGATGGCGCTGCATTTTTCCCCTCGAGGTGCGGCCGTTCATGTATTCAGTCGAAACCGACAGCGACGTTTACAAAACCCTGCTTGAGTCGACCAAGGCAATCCCCTGGCGAATCGACTGGAAGACCATGACCTTCAGCTACATCGGGCCGCAGATCGAAAGCCTGCTGGGCTGGAAGCAGGACAGCTGGGTCGGCGTCAATGACTGGGTCGAACGCATGCACCCGGACGATCGCGCCTATGTGGTGGAGTTCTGCGTCTCGCAATCCCGTGCCGGCGTCGATCATGAAGCGGATTACCGGGCACTGACCCGCAACGGTGAATACGTGTGGATTCGCGATGTGGTGCACGTGGTGCGCAAGGACGGCGAGGTCGAGGCGCTGGTCGGGTTCATGTTCGACATCAGTGAACGCAAGAAAACCGAAGAGCACCTGCTACGCCTGCAAAAACAGCTCGAAGAGTATTCCTTCCAGGATGGCCTGACGGGCATTGCCAACCGGCGCATGTTCGACACCGTGCTGGAACGGGAATGGAGCAGTGCCCAGCGAAGCGGCGCGCCGCTGTCGGTGATCGTGCTGGATATCGATTATTTCAAGCAGTACAACGACCATTACGGCCACATCAAGGGTGACGAATGCCTGCGCCGCGTGGCGCGCACGCTGTCGCTGGCGGCGAATCGACCACGGGATTTCATCGCCCGGATCGGCGGTGAAGAGTTCGTCTGGCTGCTGCCGGAAACCGATGCCGAATCCGCCCGATTGGTGGCCAACAAGTGCCTGCACCTGATTCGCCAGCAGCAGATTCCCCACGAATTTTCCCCGGTATCGCCGCAGCTCAGCCTGAGCCTGGGGGTCGGTACCACCCACGCAACGCAGCACACCACGGCACTGGTGTTCGTCGAGCAGGTCGACAAATTGCTCTATCAGGCCAAGCGCAACGGACGCATGCGCGCAGCGTTCGCAGATTTTCGTGATTGACAAACCCGGCGCCGCCTTTTAAAACTGAGCGCCTCAATCAGGGTGTAAGCAAACATGTCCGCAACCTTCAACCTCAACATTGACGTCATTGGCTTGAATGCCAAGGCGCAAGGTTGCGTTGCGCACGCCCTCAAATCGAAGAAACAGTCGCTCATGTGACCGGGGCGCGCTGTCCCGTCAGATGAGCTGACAGGACATTGAGCGCGACGGACCACCCTCCCCTTGCTTGCTTCCTACTACGCTTCTGACGGTGACGAAATCGGTCTAACCTTCAGGAGTCATCGCATGTCATCGTTTCAAGGTATCTGGGTTCCACTCGTCACGCCGTTCCAAAACGGTGCCATCGATTTCGTCGCTTTGCGCCGACTGGTCGGCCACCTGCTGGAAAAAGGCGTCGATGGCCTGATTGTCTGTGGCACCACCGGCGAACCGGCGGCCATGAGCAAACAGGAGCAACTGGCGGTGCTCGATGCCGTGCTCGAGCAAGTACCGGCCCATCGCGTGGTCATGGGCCTGGCCGGCAACAACCTGAGCGAGTTGCTGCAGTTGCAGCGTGAGATCCTGAAGCGTCCGGTGGCCGGTTTGCTGGTGCCGCCGCCGTACTACATCCGCCCGTCCCAGGCGGGGCTCGAAGTGTTTTTCCAGACCGTCGCCGACGCTTCCAGCGTGCCGCTGATTCTCTACGACATCCCTTACCGCACCGGCGTGACGTTCGAACAGGCGACCCTGCTCAACATCGTCGCCCACGAGCGCATCGTCGCGATCAAGGACTGCGGCGGCAACCTGACCCATACCCTCGCGCTGCTGTCCAGTGGTCTGGTTGATGTGCTGTGCGGCGAAGACAACCAGATTTTCAGCGCCCTGTGCCTGGGTGCCAAAGGGGCCATCGCGGCGTCGGCGCACGTTCATCCGGAACTGTTCGTCCAGCTGTATCAACAGATACGCGACAACCAATTGGCCGCCGGGCGTGTGACCTTCTTCCAGTTGCTGCCACTGATCCAGAGCCTGTTCCTCGAGCCCAATCCCGCCCCGGTGAAAACCGCCCTGGCCCTTGAAGGCTTGATCGAGGATGAACTGCGCGCGCCGATGCAACGCAGCAGCGAGGCCATGGTGACGCGATTGAAGGAGGTGCTCGACGCGCTGGCGCACGACAATCGATAGAGCACCCGCCACCCGCCCGAGTACCATGGAACGATTCGCCTGATGCGTCCGGGAGTCGACATGCTCTACCGAATCGCCGCCGACGGGCTGGTACTGTTTCATCTGTCGTTCATTCTGTTCGTCGTGTTCGGCGGGCTACTGGTGCTCAAATGGCGCTGCCTGGTCTGGTGGCACCTGCCCGCCGCGCTATGGGGTATGGCGGTGGAGTTCTTCCACCTGCCCTGCCCGCTCACCGACTGGGAAAACCGGCTGCGCCATGCCGCCGGGCAAAGCGGCTATGGCGCTGGTTTCATCGAACATTACGTCTGGCCGGTCATTTATCCGGCCGGTCTGACACCGGGCATACAACTGGGTTTGGGCAGCGTAGTGCTGCTGATCAACGGGCTGGTCTATCTTCGATTGTTCCGCCAGTGGCAATTACGCCGCACGCCCTGAGTCACCGGGTGTGGACGGCCGAGGGAGGCGATCTTGCGGACGCCGTTACTGGCAAGCCTGGCTCCTCCAATAGTGGCGTGCTCGATTGAGGATTGAAAATACATGCTGTCGATTGAAGACCTGGCCTTGCTGGAGGCCATCCGCGAAACCGGCAGCCTGTCACGGGCCGCCGCCCACCTCGGCAAAGCGCCGTCCACGGTGTCCTATGCCGCCCGGCAACTGGAAGAGCGTTTCGATGCGCTGCTCTTCGACCGCCGTCGCTATCGCCTGCAACTCACCCCCGCCGGCGAGTTACTGGTGAACGAAGCGGCGCGGCTGATGCAGGATGTCTCGCGCCTGACGCAACGGGTTCAGCAAGTGGCCAACGGCTGGGAGCGTCGATTGTGGATCGTCACTGACGAACTGCTGGAATTCGAGACATTGATGCCGGTGATTCATGAGTTCGACGCGCTGGGTTCCGGTGTCCCGCTGCGCATCACCCAGGAAGTACTGCGAGGGGTCTGGGAAGCCCTGCGTGAAGGGCGCGCGGACCTGATCATCGGCGCCACCAACGAACCACCGGCGATCCCGTCCTTGCGCTGGATGCAGTTGGGCGAAATGGAGTGGGTGTTCGCGGTGTCGCCAAAGCATCCGCTGGCCAAGGCCAGGGACCCGGTTTCTCGCGCCGAGGTGGCCCGACACCGGGCGATTGTCGTGGCCGATTCATCCAGGTCTAGCGAGGGCAGTACCTACGGCGTGTCCGGCGGGCAACCCATGCTGGCGGTGCCGACCATGCGCGCGAAAATCCTCGCGCAGTGCGACGGATTGGGTGTGGGTTGGCTGCCGAGGCACCGGGTCGGCTCGCTGCTCAAGAGCGGTGCGCTGATTGAAAAGCAGATGGCCGACCCTCGTGAGCCCAACGTGCTGTACGCCGGTTGGCGCGGCGATCATGACGGTCGCGCCCTGGACTGGTGGCTGGAAAAGCTCAAGCAATCGTACCTGGCCACCAAACTGGTTCAGGGCAGTGATCGCTTTGTCTGAGTGTCAGTTGGCAATCACACTCATATTGCGCCCGCTGGTCTTGGCCACGTAGAGCGCCTTGTCGGCGGCACCGATCAAGTCCTCGGTCTGCGCTTGCAAGGCCGGATTGTAGCCACACACTCCGACGCTTACGGTCACCCTGCCTTCGGGGCTTTCACTGTGCTCGAGGTCGGCCGCCTCCACTGCGCGACGGATATTTTCCGCCACCAGAAACGCCCCCACGTAATCGGTGCCAGGCAGCACCACGGCAAACTCCTCGCCACCGAACCGGGCCGCCAGGTCACCCGGGCGCTTGATATTGTCGATGATGATTGCACTGATACTGCGCAAGCACTCATCACCGGCCAGATGGCCATACTGATCGTTGAATGCCTTGAAATGATCGACATCGATCATCAGCAGCGCCAGGCCCGTCTCGTTGCGCCGCGCGCGCCCCATTTCCGAGTGGATGAACAAATCGAACTGGCGACGGTTGGCCAGCCCCGTCAATGCGTCCTCCAGCGCCAGCAACTCAAGGTTGCGGTTGAGTTCAAGGAGCTTGTCCTGGGTGCCGAGCAGCTCGATCCGGGCAAGATCCTGCTGTTTCATCAACTTGATCAGGCGATAACCGAGTACGCCGGAAAACCCCAGCAACAGCAAGACGACCCCCGCGCTGAGCAAGGACTGCCTGCGCCAGCCCGCCAGAACTTCTGCTTTGTCCAGCGCGGCGAAAACGATCAAGGGATAACCCTCGACCCGCCGATACCCGATGACTCGCTCGACATCGTCAATGATGGAACTGGTCGAAGCCGTCCCTGATCCGGCGATGGGCAACAACCGGGTGAACAGTGCGCTTTTGGCCAGGCTGGTGCCGATATCCGCTTCATTGAAGGGACGCCGCACGATAATGCTGGCATCGTCCGCGATCAGGTTGATGACACCGTTATCGCCCATGTCGATGCTGTCGTAAAGCTGCAGGAAGTGGTTGAGATAGATCGTCGCCAGCGCCACGCCAGCAAAACGGCCATCAGGATGATTGATCCGGCGCGAGACCGTCATGATCCATTCGCCGCTGGAACGGCTCTTTATCGACGGTCCAATGTGCGGCCCAAGGTCGGGATGGTCACGGTGGTAAATGAAATATTCACGGTCCGAGTTGTTGGCGCCCCCCACTTCGGCGCCGTTCGAATTGACGATCCAGCGCCCATTTTCGTCATAAACGAACAGGCCGTGGATCTGACTCAGTTCATCGCGCTGGGCGCTGAGCAAGCGTTGCAGGCGATTCAGCTGCCCCGGCCCGACGCCCTCGTTTTCCAGGCGATCAACCAACCCGAACAGCAGCGTATCAGCCTGTTTGATTGACGACTGCGCTTGCGAGGCCAGGGTCTGCGCAAGGTTGGACATGGCCACTTCCTTGTCATGCAGATGGTACTGACGCGAACTCCAGGCTTCCCAAATCACGATCACCGTCATCGACAGGCACACGGCAACCATCAACGTTACGGCCGAGCGAATCTTGCGCCTCGCGACGCCGGAGCGGTTTTTTTCAATGTGCTCGAAAATGGAGGGATGCCCCATGCCTCGCTCCTTTAATGCGTGTGAAGACGCCGGCGTCTAACGCGAAGCCTGCTTCACGGTCTCTATCCAGGCCGGATCCAGCCGCGTCTGTTCGGTATCGATTCCCAACGCGTCCATCCGCGCCTTGTGCTGCTCCATTTCCCGGTTCAATTGCCCATGATCGCTGGAGTTGCCGTCCAGTTGATGCATCTGGCTCAACCCCAGATGATAGAAGCGCAGCAGCTTCATCGCTGTCGGATCGCCCGCCTCCACCGCCGTCGTGACATGGTGCATGACATTGGTGATGCTCATCAGGCTGCGCTTGAGTTGCCAACTGTAGACCGCTGGCGCCATCCATCGCCGGGTCCAGAACACCTGGCGCATCAGCGCCACCATCACCAGCACTGCGGCGAACACGCCGCCAATGTTGAATCGAAGATTGTCCCCGCCAGGCTCACCAAACACCGCCACCGCCAACGTCGACAGCGCCATGGCCAGCGCCAGGAAAATCAAGGCAATCATCACCGTACTGCGCCGCGTTTGTTGCCGATAGGCTTCGGCGTTCATCGGCTGGATTTCGAACATTGCGTCGGGTTTCCTTCAGTCGCGGGGAAAAAGATAGTGGGCATTATCGCCTCTGCGCGGGATTTAGCTATGCTGGGGCTCCTTTTCATCTTTTTATCGTCAAATGGGGACGTGGCGAGACCGTGCAATCAGTGCCATCTTCTTTCTTGGATACACACTATTCGGATGTCATTCGTTGTTTCTGTGGGAATGACATCGTTTTAAGGATCATTGAATGTCCCAACGACAAGTAATCAACGCCTCGGTCAGCCCTAAAGGCAGCCTGGAAACCCTCTCCCAACGGGAAGTCCAACAACTGAGCGAAGCCGGATCCGGCAGCACCTACGACATCTTCCGCCAATGCGCCCTGGCCATCCTCAACACCGGCGCCCACGTCGATAACGCCAAGACCATTCTCGAAGCCTACAAAGACTTCGAAATCCGCATCCACCAACAGGACCGCGGCGTACGCCTGGAATTGCTGAACGCCCCGGCCGACGCCTTCGTCGATGGCGAAATGATCGCCAGCACCCGGGAAATGCTGTTCAGCGCCCTGCGCGACATCGTCTACACCGAAAACGAACTCGACAGCCAACGCATCGACCTGAGCACCTCCCAGGGCATCAGCGACTACGTCTTCCACCTGCTGCGTAATGCCCGCACCCTGCGCCCCGGCGTCGAGCCGAAGATCGTGGTGTGCTGGGGCGGCCACTCGATCAACACCGAAGAATACAAATACACCAAGAAAGTCGGTCACGAACTGGGCCTGCGCAGCCTCGACATCTGTACCGGTTGCGGCCCCGGCGTGATGAAGGGACCAATGAAAGGCGCCACCATCGCCCACGCCAAGCAACGCATCCATGGCGGTCGTTACCTGGGCTTGACCGAGCCGGGCATCATTGCCGCCGAGGCGCCGAACCCGATCGTCAACGAACTGGTGATCCTGCCGGACATCGAAAAGCGCCTGGAAGCCTTCGTCCGCGTCGGCCACGGCATCATCATCTTCCCGGGCGGCGCCGGCACCGCCGAAGAGTTCCTGTACCTGCTCGGCATCCTGATGCACCCGGACAACAAGGGCCTGCCCTTCCCGGTCATCCTCACCGGCCCGAAACACGCCGCGCCGTACCTGGAGCAACTGGATGCCTTCGTCGGCGCCACCCTGGGCGAGACGGCCAAACAACACTACGAAATCATCATCGACGACCCTGCCGAAGTCGCGCGACAGATGACCCAGGGCCTCAAAGCGGTCAAGCAGTTCCGCCGCGAGCGCAATGACGCGTTCCACTTCAACTGGCTGCTGAAAATCGACGAAGGCTTCCAGCGCCCGTTCGACCCGACCCACGAAAACATGGCCAACCTGAAACTGAGCCGCGACCTGCCGCCACACGAACTCGCCGCCAACCTGCGCCGCGCGTTCTCCGGCATCGTTGCCGGCAACGTCAAGGACAAGGGCATCCGCCTGATCGAAGAAAACGGGCCTTACCAGATCCGGGGCGATGCGGCGGTGATGCAGCCATTGGATCTGTTGCTCAAGGCCTTCGTTGCCCAGCACCGGATGAAACTGCCCGGCGGCGCGGCGTATGTACCGTGTTATCAAGTGGTTGCATAAGCCAGCTAATACAGACTGTTGGATCGCGAGCCGAAGCCATTGCTTCGGCTCGTTGCTTCCAGGCACAGATGAATCAGGCGCCACCGGATAACGCGGAGAGATCGAGACAACTCGCGATCGCGGCTTGACGGAGGCTTTGGATTGAATAGAAGGAATCGGCAAAGAACGGCCAAAAGCGGTCATTTGCAAACGCAACCAAATCGCCTGCAGCTCATCCCCACTTGGAACATCAAATTTACCCAAACCCAATAAGTTTGAGTACGTGAAATATTAGCATTTACAACTTTATACTCCACGACCCAGTCTTATTTCCTGCACGTCGCTTGATTAATACTCCGTATGTTCTTGCGCCAAGATTCTTACAAGCATTATGCTTTTGGGCTATTCAAATAGCGCTATCACCGCGCCCCTGCTGCTCGTGTAATACAACGAGTATCAATCTCAACTAAAGGCATAAGTAATGATTCACGAAGAGTTCTCCAACGAGTCTGAGGACGAGGGTTACAGTCAACTCGCACGTGCAGCGGCAGCCTCCCGATGCACATGGGTAAGTGTCATCGTTAATATTGTACTTTCGCTTACCCAGATTGCCGTTGGATTGCTATCTAAGTCCCAGGGACTTGTCGCGGATGGTATTCATTCCTTATCCGACCTGATCGCTGACTTTGTCGTGTTGTTCGCCAGCCATAAAAGCAAGCAGGATGCCGACGAAGGTCATCCCTATGGGCATCTGCGTTTTGAGACCGCTGCGTCTATGGTATTGGGACTGCTGCTGTTGATCGTGGGTGTCGGCATGATTGGCTCTGCGGTGTTAAAGCTTGAAACCCCCGAATCCATTCCGACGGTGCATGCGACTGCGTTGTGGGTTGCCCTGGCAGCGTTGGTGGCCAAGGAGTTGTTGTTTCGCTTTATGCTGAGGGTCGCCAAAAAAGTTAAATCCAGCTTGTTGGTTGCCAATGCCTGGCACGCGCGCTCCGACGCCGCTTCCTCCTTGGTGGTTGGGATAGGCATTGCCGGAAACCTGGCGGGCTATCCGATTCTTGACCCCATTGCTGCGCTGGTCGTCGGTGGCATGATTGCCAAAATGGGCTGGACCTTCACCTGGGACTCATTGCACGACCTGATGGACCGTGCTGCGGATGAGCAAGAGATCGCAGCTATCCGCGATACGCTCCAACAAACATCAGGTATTAAAGGGGTACATGATCTACGTACTCGAAAAATGGGCGACATGATCATTGTGGACGCTCACATAGAAGTAGATGCCTCGATTACCGTTGAGCACGGTCATGCCATCGCCGTTGCAGCCCGGGAGAACGTCATGCGAAGGCACCGCGTTTTGAACCTGATGACGCACGTTGATCCCTGGCAGCGCCCGGACCTCGATCATTGATCACTGACAGCGCATCTTTGGACAGTGACGGCCTGGCGAGCACTCAAGTGTTTGTATTAAAGCCGTTACAACAAATCCCCCATTATTCACAGAGGCATCACATTTTTTTCACACCTTACAACTTTCTAAAATACACAGGCCAACTAATGACTGGGAACCGATCTCACTTAATTTAATTGAGTGGATCTCGTGCCAAATACCCTGAATATTTAAAATAAGATGCCGATAGTACCCACTCAAACTACTGCTCCTTAAGGGGATTAACATGACATCGGCAATAAGTTCTTCAACCCATATCACCGCGCCACAAACCCCAGCCATCAAACACCAAAAGCCCCCGACGGTACAAATAGATAGCGACGGCGATCATGACGGGAGCAAACCGGGCGAAGTCGAGCAGACCAAAGCGACCTCAGGTTCGATCGGCACACGTATAAATACCACGGCGTAACAAGCCGCAGGCGCAGGCCCCAAGGGATGGGGCCTGCGTCGCTTTTTACCGCCCTCAATGCTGGCAGGCCTACGCCTCTTCCAGACCAGACCTCGCTTCGTGGCCCTGCGCTCCGCCTTCCCCTCTTGACTCGCCGTACCCCACGCCCCTCCAATTCATCCCGCTTAGCCCATTTCCGGAACAACGTTTCCCTGACCGCTTGTTTTATCCCGCGTCAAAAGCCGACATGGCGGGGTTTCTTCGTTTAGGGTGTAGCCAGTCGTGTGGCCAGGGCTTTGGCCTGGCTGGCGACGTCCGTCACGGCGGTGCTTTCCCACCACATCCCGCGCAATGGTGGGCCCATGGCGAACAGACGGCTGGCAGGCAGGCCGTCGGCATCCAGCACCGCACCATCGGCCTGCGCGGCGATACCCAGCGCCAGAGGCCCCGGCCGGATCAATCCCCGTGCCAGCAATTGCTGCGGCAACGGCCGAGCCACCCGTCGCCAGTCATATTCGATGCCGCTGGAGTTGATCAGCGCGGCGCCGCTGACGACAGTCGTGTCAGCCTCGCCCCGGCGGCGAATGTGGATGCCCACCTCACCGCCCCGGGAAGGCGCAAGCCCTTTGAACGACGCCGCCTGGATGCGCAACCGCCCTTCCCTGTGCAAGCGTTCCACCAGTTCAGCACTCAAGGGTGGCGAGCGGTGGTGATGGCTTTCCCACCAGGGGCGCACGTGCCGCACGAATTGCCGGCGCTGTACATCGGTGGCCTGACTCCACAAGCGGCCGATATGCGCTCGCACCGTGTCCAGTGGCGCTTGCCAATCGATGCCCTGGGCGATCGCATCGCGGCAATGCCGACGCAGTTCGCGGACCAACTGTCGCGGTGTACGAATGCTGTGATCCTCGGCCAGAAAATCGACCCAGGCCGGTGGCTGTCGCCGCACATGGGGCAACAAACCGTGCCGGGAAAACACCTCGATCGGCCCGCGATGCCCCGCCTGTTCCAACGACACCACGGCATCGACCATGGTCAGGCCCGAGCCAATGATCAGCACAGTCGAATACGGATCGAGCTGCCCCATGGCCACCACATCCCAAGGATCGAGCGCCGCCGCATTCAAGCCGCTGGATTCGGTCTGCGGCGTGCGCGCAGCAGGGAACATCCCGGTGGCCAGCACCGCGAAAGCGCCCTGCAAGCGCTGGCCATCGCTCAAGGTCAACCGCACCGAATCCGCATCGGTCTGCAGATCCACCACCTCGGCCCGCACATGCTCCACCGTTGAACCGTTCAACGCGCCCACCGCCTGCGCCTCGGCCAGACGTTGTTGCACGTACAGACCGAACAGGCCCCGAGGCGGGAACAGTTCGCTGATCGGCACGTGTTGCTCGTCCGATTCCGGCCAGCCACCGCCAGCGATGTGGGTGGTCAGCCATTGAGTCAGGTCGTCGGCATTGTCCGGGTCGACACTCATACGTGCCGCATTGCCATTGAGGGTATGGCCCAGCTCCACGGCGCTGTAGGCCTCGCCGCGGCCGAGTTCGGCACGGGGCTCGATCACCAGCACCCGGCGCTTGCCCGGCAGCCGCAACAGTTGCGCCGCCAGCATCGTGCCGCTCAGGCCGCCGCCGATGATCAGAATGTCTGCGTGGCGGATGGCGTCGGTCGCCTGTCCGCTTGGGGTTTCACTCATGCCGTTCTCGCTGATCAATGTTTGCCTAGATAGAAGTCGTGCAGATCGTCCCGCGTGCGCAGGCTTTCGGCGCTGCCGGACAACACCACCCGGCCAGTGTCGAGAACACAGGCCTGTGAGGCGTACTTGAGCGCGACATTAATATTTTGCTCGGCAATCAGGAAGCTCACCTGCGCCTCGCGATTGAGCTGGGCGACGATCTCGAAAATCTCCTGGACGATAATAGGCGCCAAACCCATGGACGGTTCATCGAGCAGTACCAAAGTAGGACGCGTCATCAAGGCCCGGCCGATGGCGACCATCTGCTGCTCGCCGCCGGACGTCAGCCCGGCCTGGGTCTTGCGCTTGGTTTTCAGGCGGGGAAACCAGGTGTAGATGCGCTCCAGATCCCGAGCCATGTCCTGGCGGCCGAGACCACGGACAAAGCCGCCGCTGCGCAGATTGTCCTCGACCGTCAACTGCGCGAACACATGGCGCCCCTCCAGCACATGCACCATGCCTTGGCGCACCCGCAGGCTCGGGTCGACGCCTGCGGTATCTCGGCCCAGAAACTCGATGCTGCCGCGGCTGACTTGCGCCCGCTCCGCGCGCACCAACCCGGAAATCGCCTTGAGCGTGGTGCTTTTGCCCGCGCCGTTGGCCCCGAGCAAGGCGACGATGCCGCCCTTGGGCACGGTCAGCGACACCCCGGCCACGGCCAGGATAGCGCCGTCGTAGATCACTTCGATGTCGTTGACCCGTAACAGGTCAGGGGCGGCAATGTCGCTGGTGGCCTGGTTCATGGCTTATTCATCTCCGGTGCAGGTGCGTGGCGTCAGGCCTTTTTCCTTGGCGAACGCGGCGGATTTTTCGTCGATCAACGGCCGCAGCAGCGCGCGGTCGGCGGCGATCCAGTCGCTGATAAGCGTCCAGTTGGCGCCGTCCCACTGCTGAACCCGCGCCGAACCACCGCCCTCGTGATCCTTGCAGGACAGCTTGAGGTTCTGCATCAGGCCGAAGTAGCCCATGTCCTTGAGCCGCGCATCGTCGATGTTCAAGTGTTCCAGGCCCCAGCGCCCTTCTTCGCCGTTGAGCGGGCGCTTGCCGAATTTGGCCTGGGCGGTACGAATCGCTTCCACCGCCACCGCCGCGTTCACCAGCCCGGAGTTGTAGTAGACGCTGCCGAAATTCTTCAGATCCTTGAGGTCGCTCTTGCCCTTGTCGAGGATGTATTGCTTGAGACGTTTATGAATCTCGAAATCCGTGCCGGCCGGGTATGGCGTCAGCGCCAGATACCCCTTGGCGGCAGCGCCGGCGGGCAGCACGTCTTCGCTGGAACTGGCCCAGATGTCGCCGACGATGTGGTCCACCGGGAAGCCGAAACGCGCGGCGGTCTTGACCGCGACGGGCGTCGACACACCCCAGGTGCGCAGGAACACCCAGTCCGGGTTGAGTTGACGGATCTGCCGCCATTGCGCCGATTGCTCGTTGCCCGGATCGGCCACCGGAATCTGGATGTTTTCGAAGCCGTACTTCTCGGCCAGCAACTTCAACGGGCCAAGGGTTTCGCGACCGTAGGCCGAGTCGTGGTAGACCGTGGCGATCTTCTTGCCCTTGAGCTTGTCGAACCCGCCTTCGCGCTGGGCGATGTAATTGATCAGGCTCGACGCCTCGCTGTAGAAGGTCAGCATCACCGGGAAGTTATAGGGAAACACCGTGCCGTCGGTGGCTTCGGTGCGGCCGTAGCCCAAGGTGATCAACGGGATCTTGTCGACTTCCGCACGCTCGCTCAGGGCGTAGGCCGCCGGGGCGCCGTTTGGCTGATAGACCGCCACGGGCGCGCCATCCAGGCCTTTCTTGAAGCGCTCGTAGCACTCGATGCCCTTCTCTGCCGTCCACTCGGTTTCGCATTCCTGCCAGACCAGTTTCACCCCGTTGATGCCGCCTTCCACCTCGTTGATGTAGTTCAGGTAATCAATCATCCCGGCCCACACCTGCACGCCGCTGGAGGCGTAGGCGCCGACCCGGTAAGTGGCCAGCGGGAAGAACTGCTGGTCTGGCGAGGCCATGGCCGGCGGTACAGCACTGCCGAAAATCGCCAGCGTCAGCGCGGCGCCGATCAGGGAACGTTTCAAGGATGCACGCATGTTGTCTCTCTAATTAAGGGGTGGATTCAGAAGCGCAGCGGCCAATGGCTCAGCCGTTCACGAAGGTTGCTTAGCAGGCGGATCAGGCCTTCCGGTTCCTTGATCAGAAACAGGATGATCAGCACGCCGAAGATGATTTTTTGCAGGTTCTGCAACTGCCCGGCATCCACCGCGCCCCCGAGCAAGGCTTGCCCGGCGTGGCTGAGCAGGATCGGCAACAGGCTGATGAACGCCGCGCCGACGAAGTTGCCGGCAATGCTGCCCATGCCGCCGATAATGATGATGAACAGGATCTGGAACGACCGATTGATATCGAAGCTGCTGGCACTGGCCGTGCCCAGGTAGGCGAAGGCCCACAACGCGCCGGCAATGCCGAGGTAGAACGAGCTGACGGCGAACGCCAGGTGTTTGTAGCGCGCCACGGGAATGCCGATCACGGCAGCGGCGGTGTCCATGTCGCGGATGGCCATCCAGTTGCGGCCGATCTGGCTTTTCACCAGGTTCAGCGCAACCCAGGTCAACAGCAGCACCGTGCTCAGGGTCAGCAGGTAGCGCCCCAGCGGTGTGTTCAGGTCATGGCCGAACAACGCCAGTCTCGGCGCGGTGATCGTTCCCGAGGAGCCGTAGTTGTAGAACCAGGGGAATTTGACGAACAGCCACTCCAGGAAAAACTGCGCTGCCAGCGTGCTGACCATCAGGTAGAAACCCTTGATTCGCGAACTCGGCAGGCCAAAGACGAAGCCCACCAAGGCACTGATCAAGCCGCCACCGAGCAAGGCCACTGGCAGCCCGACCTCAGGCAAACGCAGGAGAAACCCGTAAGTGGCAAAGGCACCGACCGCCATGAACCCGGCGGCGCCCACCGAAGTCTGCCCGGTGTAGCCGGTGAGCAGGTTCAAGCCGAGCCCGGCCAGGGACAACACCAGAAACGGAATCAAAATGGCGTTCAGCCAATAATCGTTGCCGGTCAGCGGCACGACGACAAACGCGATCAACAGCAGGCCCATCAGTGCGAACGGCAGGCGCCGCTGGACCAGTACCGCCGGTGCGGTTTCGCGGGTAAGGGAAATCGACATGGGTTCAGACTCGCTCGATGGCGCGCTCGCCGAACAGGCCGGCGGGACGGAGGTAGAGGAAGGCCAGGGCCAGGAAGTAAGCGAACCACGGGGTGATGCCGCCGCCGATCAGCGGGCCGATGTAGACCTCGGCGAGGTTTTCCGCCGCACCGACAATCAGCCCACCGACAATCGCCCCGCCAATCGAGGTGAAGCCGCCGATGATCAACACCGGCAAGGCCTTGAGCACCACCAGCGACAGGGAAAACTGCACCCCTTGCCGTGCGCCCCAGAGCAACCCGGCCACCAGCCCGACGACCCCGGCCACCGCCCAGACGATCTGCCAGATGCGGTTGAGGGTGATGCCGATCGACAGCGCGGCGGTGGTGTCATCCGCCACCGCACGCAGCGAGATGCCGATACGGGTCTTGTTGAACAACAGCGCCAGCACCGTCACCAGCACAATGGCGGCAGCGGCGGCGATCAGGTCGAACTGGCTGACCATCATCCCGCCGATAAACAGCGGCACATCATCGATGCCCAGATCCAGCGCCCGCACCTGCGAGCCCATCAGGCCCTGCGCCAGGCCTTCGATGATGAAGGACAGCCCCAGCGTGGCCATGAACAGGGTGATCTGCGAGCGATTGACCAGCGGCCGCAGCACCAGGCGTTCGATCAGCAGCGCGCCGATGACCATCACCACCACCGTCAGCGCCAGCGCCAGGGCGAACGGCACACCTTGATCGTGCAGGCTGACGAAGGTCAGCGCGGCAAACAGCAGCATGGCGCCCTGGGCGAAATTGAACACACCGCTGGCCTTGTAGATCAGCACGAAGCCAATGGCGACCAGCGAATACATGGTCCCGGCGAGCAAGCCGCCGAGCAGGGTTTCGAAGAAAAACGTCATCAGTGCACCACTCCCAGATACGCAGCGATCACCTCGGGGTTGGCCTGCACTTCGGCGGGCGTGCCGTCGCCGACCTTGCGCCCGTAATCGAGCACCACCACATGGTCGGACAGGCCCATCACCACGCTCATGTCGTGCTCGATCAACACCACGGTGGTGCCAAGCTCACGGTTGATATCAGCGATGAACCGGGCCATTTCCTGTTTTTCTTCGGCGTTCATCCCGGCCAGCGGTTCGTCGAGCAGCAACAGGCTTGGGCCGGCAATCAAGGCACGGCCCAGCTCCACGCGTTTTTGCAGGCCGTAGGACAGATTGCCCACCGGCACATCGCGCTGGGCCTGCAGTTCGAGGAACTCGAGAACGCCCTGTGCCTGCTGGCGGAACTGTTGCGCTTCACGGCGGGCTCGCGGCAGGCCCAATGCCTGCTCGATGAAGCTGCTGCGCAGATGCCGCGACAGACCGGTGAGCAGGTTGTCGATCACGCTCATTTTCTTGAACAGCGCGTTGTTCTGAAACGTGCGGCCAATGCCCCGGCGTGCGGCGCTCAAAGGGTCGATGCGTTTGAACGGTTGCTGTTCGAACACGATCGAACCGGCATCGAAGCGATACACGCCATTGAGCACATTGAGCAATGAACTCTTGCCCGCGCCGTTGGGGCCGATCAAGGCGCAGATCTCGCCACGGCGAACGTCGAACGAGAGCTCGTTGATCGCCTTGACGCCTTTGAAGGACAGGGAAATGCCGCTGACTTGCAGAATGGAATCGGTCGAGCTCATGCGATGTCCCGTTTGAATTCAGCGAGCCAGGTCGGCTCGGTTGGAGACTCGGCGCTGCGTGTGGCTTGCCAGATGAAGTGCAGCTTGTGAAAGCCCAGCAAACGGCGAACGCGGTGCTTGATCAGGCGTTGCGGACCGCTTTCCGGATGGGCAATGGCCCATTCGCACAGACGTCGGCGCCAAGTGCCCGGCGGGGCGAGACGGCTGTCGATCTCAGCGGCCAGCACGTGCAAACGCCCGGCGGACAGCAGCAAGCCCGACGGCGCCACTTCGCGACGGTCGCGGCTGGCACTGCCGGGGCTTTCCGGGAAGGCCAGGGTGTGGCCACGGCTTAACCATTGCTCGAACAGCACCGTCAGGCCGGCCTGCCACTCGGTGCCCTCTTCGCTCCACCATTGCGCGCCGAATACCCCCAGGCGAAGGCGTTGCGGGGTTTCCACCGGGCCAAGCAACTGGTCGAAGTCGAGCAGTGACTGGCCCTGGTTGAGCCAGAGTTGCTGCGCCTGCCGGCCCGACACAAAGGCGTGAGTGGGACGCGCGCGCCACAGAACGTTATGCAGCGCCTGTGCATCGAGGTTGTCCGCAACGACCAGCACCTCACCGCCCACCTGTCGGGTGGCCAGGGCCAGCAGCAACAGGTTCGGTTCGAAGGCCCCGCTGACGGCCAGCCGCGAGTCCTCATCGATTCCTTGCCGACGCAGGCCATCGGCCAGACGTTCGACATCCCGCAAGACGTCGATCCAGCGCCAGATGAACCACTGTCCGTGCCGTTTGTGCCGCAAGGCCGGCTGCAAGGGGTTGACCTGCGCCCAATGGCGCAGATGCTCCAGGGCCTGGGGCACATTGACCCGCCACTCCGTGGTGTCCGCAATCGGCGGACGTTTGAGTTCGTGCACGCTCATGGGTTGACCTCTCTGTCATGGGCAAAAGCGTGCGGTGGTCCGCTGGGCTGAAGAATTAACGCAATCTCTAAAACAACACTGTCCTTGTGGCAGCTGGCTTGCCGGCGATGGCGTCCTGCCAGGTGACATCGATGTTGTCGGTGGCGTGCTCGGGCGCTAGGCAGACACGACTTTCTTCTCCTGCTGACGCAACGCCGCCAGATCGCGATAGCCACTGCCTGGATGGATCTCGGGCAATCGCGGCCCTTCACCAAACAGCTTCTCGCGCAAGGTGCCGGGGGCGTATTCGGTCTTGTAGACCCCGCGTTTCTGCAACTCGGGCACCAGCAATTCCACGGCATCGATGAAGGTTTCGTGGGTCAGCGCATACGCCAGGTTGAACCCGTCCACGTCTGTCTCTTCAACCCATTCCTGCAACAGGTCGGCCACGGTTTCCGGGCTGCCGACGAACAACGGCCCAAAGCCGCCAATGCCTACCCAGTCGGCCAGTTCGTTGGGGGTCCAGACTTTGTTCGGATCGGCACTGGAGAACGCCTCCACTGCGGATTGAATGGCGTTGGTGTGCACATGCTTGAGCGGTTCATCAGGTTTGAACTGGCTGAAATCGATGCCGGTCCAGCCGGAAATCAAGGCCATGGCGCCTTCGTAACTGACCCAGGTCTTGTACTCTTCGAACTTGGCCTTGGCCTTGGCGTCGGTCTCGCCGAGGATCACCGTTTGCAGGTTGAAGATGAGGATCTTCCTCGGATCGCGCCCCGCCTCCGCCGCACGCCGGCGGATATCGGCAACGGTTTTCTTCAGCAGCACTTTCGACGGTGCGGCGACGAACACGCACTCGGCATGTTCAGCGGCGAATTGTTTGCCGCGGCTCGAGGCGCCGGCCTGATACAGCACCGGGGTCCTTTGCGGCGAGGGCTCGCAGAGATGAATACCCGGCACCTGGAAGTGTTTGCCGACGTGCTGGATTTCGTGAATCTTGCTCGGATCGCTGAACACCCGCCGCGCACGATCGCGCAGGATGGCGCCCTCTTCCCAGCTGCCTTCCCACAGTTTGTAGCAAACCTCCAGGTATTCCTCGGCGTAGTCGTAACGGGCGTCGTGTTCGGTCTGGGATTTCTGCCCGAGGTTCTTCGCGCCGCTCTCCAGGTACGAAGTGACGATGTTCCAGCCCGCGCGCCCCTTGGTCAGGTGATCGAGGGTCGACAGACGGCGGGCGAACGGATACGGATGCTCGAACGACAGCGACGCGGTCAGGCCAAAGCCCAAATGTTCGGTCACCAGCGCCATAGGCGGGATCAGTTGCAACGGATCGTTGACCGGCACTTGCGCGGCCTGGCGGATCGCCGCGTCACCATTGCCGTTGTAAACGTCATAGATACCCAGTACGTCGGCGATGAACAAACCGTCGAACTTGCCGCGCTCGAGGATTTTCGCCAGGTCGGTCCAGTATTCCAGGTCCTTGTACTGCCATGAGCGGTCCCGTGGGTGTGCCCACAATCCCGGCGACTGGTGGCCGACGCAGTTCATGTCAAAGGCGTTGAGACGAATTTCACGGGCCATCAAACGGCTTCCTTTGTGGAGATTGGAGAACTTGGGGGATGAATGCCATTGAGGCGGAAGTTGCCGATGACCTGGAGCTTCCAGCGCAACGGGTCGTGCAGCGAACCGGGCAGCACGGTGCGTTGACCGGTGAGTTCGAATTCAGCGTTGCTCGCGGTGCTCAGGGCTTCGGCGCTGGCCAGGTGCGCTTCGGCAATGGCGATGCTTGTTTCGGTGGCGTCTTCATGGCTGTTCACAAAGTCTTCGGCGCGTTCGAGCAGTGCGGCAGCGACTTCGATGCGGATCTGCACGTCGCCGAAACGGCTGATCACGTAAGGATCTTCACTGGCGTTGGTCAAGCCGCTGCCGGCCCAGGGTTGGGCCTGCGTGCGGACGAAACGCAGGGTGGCCTCCAGCAGGCTGCGGGCGTTGTGCAGGTCGTGCTGACTTTTGGACAAGGGTTGTTCGGTAGCAATCGGTTGGGTCAAGGCGTTCATGCTGAGCTCCTCAGTTCCAGGCGTGGCGCGCAGGTTTCACGCCGTTGAGCAGGTAGTTGCCGATCAGGTGGTATTTCCAGCGCGCCGGGTCGTGCAGGGTGTGGGTCCGGGCGTTGCGCCAGTGGCGATCGAGGTTGTATTTGCCGAGCACCGAGCGGGTTCCCGCCAGCTCGAACAGCTTGCTGCTGGCGAGCAAGGCGATTTCGGCAGACAACACTTTGGCCTGGGCCACCACCACCGATGCGTGGGCCACGGTGTCTTCATTGGCGTCGAGCAGCGCGGCATCGATGGCCTGGCCGGCTTTTTTCAGGATCGCTTCCGTGCCATGCACGCGCCATTCGAGGTCGCCGATGGCGGCGATGCTGAACGGGTCCTGCCAGCCGTGATCCTGACCGCTGTCGATCCAGGGTCGCGCCTCACGAGCGTAGCGCTTGGTTTCTTCCAGGGCGCCGACGGCGATGCCGGTGTCGACGGCGGCCTGGATGATTTGCGAGATCGGGCCGTCGGCGGTGGGTTCATCGAAGGCTTTATGGGCCGGGATCACCGCGCTGAGCGGAACCTTCACCGCGTTCAGGGTCACTCCGCCGCTGGCGGTGGTGCGCTGGCCGAAACCGTCCCAGCTGTCGATCACGTTCAAGCCCGGGTTATCACGCTCGATGAAGGCGATGAACGCCTGGTTCTGCTCGTTGACCGCCACTGCCGGCACGATGTGCGCGAACAGCGCACCGGTGCAGTAGAACTTCTCGCCATCGATTTGCGCGCTGTCATCGTTGAAACGAATCCGGGTTTCGAAGGCGCCGGCGTTTTTGCTTTTGGATTCGGAGAAGGCATTGCCGAAACGGTAGCCCTTCAGCACTTTGCCGAAGTAGTAGCGCTTCTGCTCTTCGCTGGCGGTTTGCAGCAGGATGTCGAGCACGCCGAGGTGGTTTTGCGGGATCTGGCCGAGGGACGAATCGGCGGCGGAAATGATCTTGATCACTTCGGCCACGGTCACATAGGAGACGCCGGCACCACCATAGGCTTTTGGCACGGTGATGCCCCAGAGGCCGCTGGCTGAGAACTCGTCGAGTTCGGCGACGGGCAGGCGTCGCTCGCGATCCCGTACGCTGGCCTCGACGGCGAAACGCGCGGCGAGCTTGTGAGCGACGGCAATCGCCTCGGCGTCCGAGCGGATCACGTGGGCGGTATGAGTGGGTTGGGCTGAGGCTGTCATGGGCCGACTCCAGGTTCTGGGTGAGTGCACCAGAGCTTTTGCAGGAGTCGTGCCTGAAATTTAATTACTTATTTTTCAATGAGTTAACCAATTAACCGAGAAAGCCTCACAACTTGAGAACAGCAAAATGTTTATCCAGTGTTGATGGGCAAACAGTTCAGATCACCACGTTGCGCACAAAACGCACCGCCACCGGCCCATCGTTGCGATAGGAATGCGGCTGGTTGCTGGCGAACATGAAGAACTCGCCGGCGCTGATACGATGCGGCACATCACCGACCATCAGGGTCAGGCAGCCTTCGAAGACGTAGAACTGTTCGCTCCAGCCATCGGCATCCGGTTCCGACGGATAATGCTCGCCCGGTTCGAGGCGCCATTCCCAGAGTTCGACTTCGCGGGTCGCGTTGGCCTTGGCCAGCAATACCGCCTTGCTACCGGGGATCGTCCCTGCCCAGGCCAGCTCATTGATGCGGCTGTGATCGCGGGCGTCGGGGGCCTGGATCAGGTCACTGAACGCCACGTCCAGGGCTTCGGCCACGCGATCGAGGGTGGTCAGGCTGACGTTCTTTTCGCCGGCTTCGATGGCCACCAGCATGCGGCGGCTGACACCGGACTTTTCCGCCAGGGCGGTCTGGCTCATGTCGGCGGCATGGCGCAGGCGTCGGATATTCTGGCTGACGTGCTGCAGGACCGAAGCCCGGGGCGTGGAATCTTTGTGCACTATATTGCTCACTTGGTGGTGCTGCGCAGTATACTGCCCAACTTCCGGCGCATTGTGCGTCCCCCTCAGGTAGTGCGCAAGATCATGACGTCGCCGAACGCTCCTCAAGCTTCCTCCCGTTTCCTGCGGCTCAGCAAGGCCGAGTGCGTGCTGGTGCTGATCACCATGGTCTGGGGCGGGACCTTTTTGCTGGTTCAGCATGCGATGACCGTCAGCGGGCCGATGTTTTTCGTCGGCCTGCGCTTTGCCGCCGCCGCAAGCATCGTGGCCCTCTTCTCCTGGCGCACCCTGCGCGACCTGACCTTTTTCGAATTCAAGGCCGGCGCCTTTATCGGCGTGGCGATCATGCTCGGTTACGGCCTGCAGACCGTCGGGTTGCAAAGTATTCCCAGCAGCCAGTCGGCGTTCATCACCGCGCTTTACGTGCCCTTCGTGCCCTTGCTGCAATGGCTGGTACTGGGCCGTCGTCCGGGGCTGATGCCGAGCATCGGCATCATGCTGGCTTTCACTGGCCTGATGCTGCTGTCGGGCCCGGCCGGGGCTTCGTTCCACTTCAGCCCCGGCGAAATCGCGACCTTGATCAGCGCCATCGCCATTGCGGCGGAAATCATTCTGATCAGCACCTATGCCGGCCAGGTCGATGTGAAGCGGGTGACCGTGGTGCAACTGGCTGTCACATCCCTGCTGTCGTTCCTGATGGTGGTCCCGACCCAGGAACGGATTCCGGATTTCTCCTGGCTGCTGCTGTGCAGTGCCCTGGGCCTGGGCATGGCGAGCGCCGCGATTCAAGTGGCAATGAACTGGGCGCAGAAGAGTGTTTCGCCCACCCGCGCCACCCTGATTTATGCCGGTGAGCCGGTGTGGGCCGGGATTGTCGGGCGGATTGCCGGGGAACGCTTGCCGGCGATTGCGCTACTGGGGGCGGGGTTGATCGTCGCGGCGGTGATTGTCAGTGAGCTGAAGACCAAGGGTAAGGTTGCTACGCCTGAAGAGGCCCTGGAGCGCGAGACTCAAGGTTAAGCGATGAAATCTGCGGCGATCGATAAATCGCCATGGCGTCAGTCCGGTTAAACACGTTTCTCTGAAACAATGAAAAACGGGCCTTTTCCATCTACCTTGTAGGATTCTGCGACAGCTTGGCGTTTGGCGATCCGGGAGCTGGCACGTATGATGCTTCACAAACTTCCGCAGATTAGAAGCCTATGTCCCTGATAGTTCTACTGCTTCTGCCTTTCATAGGCAGCTGTCTGGCAGCGGTGCTGCCACACAACGCGCGTAATACCGAATCCCTGTTGGCTGGCCTGGTGGCCTTGATCGGCACCCTTCAGGTCGCGCTCCTGTACCCGCAAATCGCCCATGGCGGCGTGATCCGTGAAGAGTTCTTCTGGCTGCCCAGCCTGGGCCTGAACTTTGTCTTGCGCATGGACGGTTTCGCCTGGCTGTTCTCGATGCTGGTACTGGGCATCGGCACGCTGGTGTCCCTGTACGCGCGTTACTACATGTCGCCGGACGATCCGGTGCCTCGCTTCTTTGCGTTTTTCCTGGCATTCATGGGCGCCATGCTCGGGCTGGTGATCTCCGGCAACCTGATTCAGATCGTGTTTTTCTGGGAGCTGACCAGCCTCTTTTCATTCCTGCTGATCGGCTACTGGCACCACCGGGCCGATGCCCGCCGCGGAGCCTATATGGCGCTGATGGTCACCGGCGCTGGCGGTCTGTGCCTGCTGGCGGGGGTCATGCTGCTTGGCCATGTGGTCGGCAGCTATGACCTGGACAAGGTCCTGGCCGCCGGCGATCTGATTCGCGCACATGCCCTCTACCCCATTCTGCTCCCCCTGATCCTGATCGGCGCGCTGAGCAAAAGCGCGCAATTCCCCTTCCACTTCTGGCTGCCCCACGCCATGGCGGCGCCGACACCGGTGTCGGCCTATCTGCACTCGGCGACCATGGTCAAGGCCGGGGTGTTTCTGCTGGCACGGTTGTGGCCGTCGCTGTCCGGCAGCGAAGAATGGTTCTACATCGTCAGCGGGGCCGGGGCCTGCACCCTGTTGCTCGGCGCCTATTGCGCGATGTTCCAGAACGACCTCAAGGGCCTGCTGGCCTACTCGACGATCAGCCACCTGGGCCTGATCACCCTGCTGCTGGGCCTGAACAGTCCGCTGGCGGCCGTGGCAGCAGTGTTTCACATCCTCAACCATGCCACCTTCAAGGCCTCGCTGTTCATGGCCGCCGGGATCATCGACCACGAAAGCGGCACCCGCGACATTCGGCGGCTCAACGGCCTGTTCAAGCTGATTCCGTTCACCGCGACCCTGGCCATGGTCGCCAGTGCCTCCATGGCCGGCGTGCCATTGCTCAACGGCTTCCTCTCAAAAGAGATGTTCTTCGCCGAAACCGTGTTCATCAACGCCACAGCCTGGGTCGAGATGACCCTGCCGATCGTCGCGACCATCGCCGGCACCTTCAGCGTCGCCTACTCCCTGCGGTTCACCGTGGACGTGTTCTTCGGCCCGACCGCCACCGACCTGCCCCACATCCCGCACGAACCGCCACGCTGGATGCGCGCGCCGGTCGAGTTGCTGGTGTTCACCTGCCTGGTGGTGGGCATTTTCCCTGCCCAGGTGGTGGGCCCGCTGCTCGCCGCGGCCGCGCTGCCGGTGGTAGGCGGCACCTTGCCGGAGTACAGCCTGGCGATCTGGCACGGCTGGAACGCGCCGATGATCATGAGCCTGATCGCCATGTCCGGCGGCATCGTGGTGTACCTGCTGCTGCGTAATCAGCTCAAGCGCGGGCGCTTCCGCTACCCGCCGCTGATTGGACGGTTCAACGGCAAGCGCCTGTTCGAACGAATCCTGGTGATCAAAATGCGCCTCGCCCGGCGCCTGGAACGACGGATCAGTACCAAACGCCTGCAGACCCAGCTGTTCCTGATGGTGCTCGCCGCCGTGCTGGCCGGCTTGATTCCGATGTTGCACAGCAGCCTGCACTGGGGCGACCGGCCGAAGATTCCCGGCTCGATCGTGTTCGTCATCCTGTGGCTGCTGGCGATTGCCTGCGCCCTTGGCGCCGCCTGGCAGGCCAAGTACCACCGTCTCGCCGCCCTGACCATGGTCAGCGTCTGCGGCCTGATGACCTGCGTGACCTTTGTCTGGTTCTCGGCGCCGGACCTGGCCCTGACGCAGCTGGTGGTCGAAGTGGTGACCACGGTGCTGATCCTGCTGGGCCTGCGCTGGCTGCCCCGCCGGATCGAAGAAGTCTCGCCCTTGCCGAGCAGCCTGCGCAAAGCGCGCATCCGCCGTATCCGTGACTTGCTGCTGTCGACCGTGGTCGGCGGCGGCATGTCGTTGCTGGCCTATGCGATGCTGACCCGACAGACACCCAACGACATTTCCTCGTTCTACCTCAGCCGCGCTCTGCCTGAAGGCGGTGGCAGTAACGTAGTCAACGTGATGCTGGTGGACTTCCGCGGCTTCGACACCCTGGGCGAAATCACCGTGCTGGTGGCCGTGGCCCTGACCGTGTTCGCCTTGCTGCGACGTTTCCGCCCACCGAAAGAAAGCCTGCAACTGCCGGCGCAACAACGCCTGCTGGCGCCCGACGTGGTTACTGACCTGGTCAACCCGCGCCAAGCCAGCGACACCGCCCTGGGCTTCATGATGGTCCCGGCGGTGCTGGTGCGCCTGCTGCTGCCGATTGCCCTGGTGGTGTCCTTTTACCTGTTCATGCGCGGGCACAACCAACCGGGTGGCGGTTTCGTCGCGGGCCTGGTGATGTCAGTCGCGTTCATCCTGCAATACATGGTCGCCGGCACCCAATGGGTCGAAGCGCAAATGAGCCTGCGACCGCTGCGCTGGATGAGCACCGGCCTGCTGTTCGCCACCGTCACGGGCCTGGGCGCCATGGCGGTCGGGTATCCATTCCTCACCACTCACACCTGGCATCTGGACCTGCCCGTGCTGGGCGACATTCATCTGGCCAGCGCTCTGTTCTTTGACATTGGCGTGTACGCCGTGGTGGTGGGCTCGACCCTGCTGATCCTCACCGCCCTTGCCCACCAATCGGTTCGGGGTCACAAAACGGCTGCGCAGCCAAAACCCGTCGCCATGAAGGAGACCGTCTGATGGAAGAAGTCATTGCCATCGCCATCGGCGTACTGGCCGCGTCCGGCGTCTGGCTGATCCTGCGGCCACGGACGTTCCAGGTGGTCATGGGCCTGTGCCTGCTGTCCTATGGCGTCAACCTGTTCATCTTCAGCATGGGCAGCCTGTTCATCGGCAAGGAGCCGATCATCAAGGACGGCGTGCCGCAGGACCTTCTGCATTACACCGACCCGTTGCCGCAGGCGCTGGTCCTCACGGCGATCGTGATCAGCTTCGCCATGACCGCGCTGTTCCTCGTGGTTTTGCTGGCCTCTCGGGGCCTGACCGGCACCGACCATGTGGATGGCCGGGAGCCTAAAGAATGAATGCAATGACGCACCTGATCGCGGCCCCGATTCTGCTGCCGCTGCTGACCGCCGCCATCATGCTGATGCTCGGCGAGAAACGTCGCCCGCTCAAAGCGAAGATAAACCTGTTCTCCAGCCTGCTGGGCCTGGGCATTTCCGTCTTGCTGCTGCAATGGACACAAACCACCGGCGTGCCCGGCTCCATAGGCGTCTACCTGCCGGGCAACTGGCAGACGCCGTTCGGCCTGGTGCTGGTGGTCGATCGCCTGTCCGCGTTGATGCTGGTACTGACCGGCATCATCGGCGTCAGCGCGTTGCTGTTCGCCATGGCGCGCTGGGACAGTGCCGGCTCGAGTTTCCATGCGCTGTTCCAGATTCAGTTGATGGGCCTGTATGGCGCCTTCCTGACGGCGGACCTGTTCAACCTGTTCGTGTTCTTTGAAGTGCTGCTGGCCGCTTCCTATGGCCTGATGCTGCACGGTTCGGGTCGCGCGCGGGTGTCAGCGGGGCTGCACTACATCTCGATCAACCTGCTGGCCTCGACCCTGTTCCTGATTGGCGCGGCGCTAATCTACGGCGTCACCGGCACCTTGAACATGGCCGATCTGGCGTTGAAGATTCCGCTGGTGCCGGAGGCCGATCGCGGCCTGCTGCATGCCGGTGCAGGCATCCTCGCGGTGGCGTTCCTGGCCAAGGCCGGGATGTGGCCGCTGAACTTCTGGCTGGTGCCGGCCTATTCCTCGGCGAGCGCGCCAGTGGCAGCGATGTTCGCGATCATGACCAAGGTCGGCATATACACCCTGCTGCGCCTGTGGACCCTGCTGCTCTCCGGGCAGGCCGGGGCGTCGGCGTACTTCGGCGGCGACTGGCTGATCTACGGCGGCATGGCAACCATCGTCTGCGCGGCCATAGCGATCCTCGCCGCGCAACGGTTGGAGCGCATGGCCAGCCTGAGCATTCTGGTGTCGGCGGGCATTCTGTTGTCGGCCATCGGTTTCGCCCAACCCAACCTGATCGGCGCGGCGCTGTTCTATCTGGTCAGCTCGACCCTCGCACTGAGCGCGCTGTTCCTGCTGGCCGAATTGATCGAACGTTCGCGCTCGGCCGTCGAGATCCCGCTGGAAGATGAAAACGAGATGCTGCCGCGACCGTTGCAAGCTTCGGCACCGGTCAAGGGCATCAACCTCGACGACGATCTCAAAGCCGTGGTCGGCCAGGTGATTCCCTGGACCATGGCCTTCCTCGGCTTGAGCTTCATTGCCTGCGCGCTGTTGATCATCGGCATGCCGCCACTCTCCGGCTTCATCGGCAAGCTCAGCCTGCTCAGCGCCCTGCTCAACCCACTGGGCCTGGGCAGTGCCGGCGACGAGCCGGTGTCGAACGCGGCGTGGGGGCTGCTGGCGTTGCTGATCCTCTCAGGGCTGGCCTCGCTGGTGGCTTTTTCGCGCCTGGGCATCCAGCGTTTCTGGACGCCGCAAGAACGACCGTCGCCGGTCCTGCGGCGGCTGGAGTGCGTGCCGATTTTCGCGCTGTTGGGTCTGAGCATCCTGTTGACCTTCAAGGCCGAACCGCTGTTGCGCTACACCCAGGCGGCCGCCGATACCTTGAACAACCCGCAGCAATATGTGATGGCCGTGCTCGGCACCCGGGCAGTGCCCAGCCCGGAATCCAAGGCCGCGCTGCTGGAGGTGCAACCATGAAGCGCCTGTTTCCTGCACCGTGGTTGTCGCTGGCGCTGTGGCTGTTGTGGCTGGTGCTGAACCTGTCGATGAGTCCCGGCAATTTGTTGCTGGGTGCAATGCTGGGGTTCTGCGCACCGTTGATGATGCGCAAGTTGCGCCCGCTGCCGATCCGCATCCGCCGGCCGGGGGTGATCCTGCGCCTGTTCCTGATGGTCGGACGCGATGTGGTGGTGTCCAACCTCGCCGTGGCCTGGAGCGTGCTCAACGCCGGGCGCCGGCCACCGCGCTCGCGGTTCATCAAGGTACCGCTGGACCTGCGCGACGCCAACGGCCTGGCGACGCTGTCGATGATCTGCACCGTGGTGCCCGGCACGGTCTGGTCTGAACTGGCGCTGGACCGCAGCATTCTGCTGTTGCATGTCTTCGATCTGGAAGACGAAGCACTGTTCATTGAGCACTTCAAGGCGACCTACGAGCGCCCGTTGATGGAGATATTCGAATGAGCGCCCTGCTATCGAATGCAATTATGCTGAGCCTGTTGCTGTTTTCCGTGGCGATGATTCTGACCCTCATCCGCCTGTTCAAGGGCCCGTCGGCCCAGGACCGGGTACTGGCACTGGACTACCTGTACATCATCGCGATGCTGATGATGCTGGCACTGGGCATTCGCTATGCCAGCGACACTTACTTCGAGGCAGCGCTGCTGATTGCGCTGTTTGGCTTCGTCGGCTCGTTTGCCCTGGCGAAATTCCTGCTGCGTGGCGAGGTGATCGAATGAGCGCGCAACTGTCTGTGTGGGTGGAAATCCCGGTGGTCATCCTGCTGGTACTCAGCAGTCTGTTTGCATTGGTCGGTGCCATCGGCCTGGTGCGAATGAAGGATTACTTCCAGCGCATGCACCCGCCGGCGCTGGCCTCGACCCTGGGCGCCTGGTGCGTGGCACTGGCCTCGATCATCTACTTTTCGGCACTCAAGTCCGCGCCGGTGCTGCACGCCTGGCTGATTCCGATTCTGCTGGCGATTACCGTGCCGGTGACCACCTTGCTGTTGGCCAGGGCGGCGCTGTTTCGCAAGCGCATGGCGGGGGATGATGTGCCGGCGGAGGTGTCCAGCCGGCACAGCGAAAGCGGTCGCTAATTAAACGTTTTGCGCTGACCGGGCTGACCCTATCGCGAGCAGGCTCGCGATGGATTCAGACCCAGGCCACCGCCAACAACCCCGCCCCCAGCACCACACACAACGGCGAGTAAACCCAGGTATCCAGCCGGGCAAACTTCGAGCCCTTGACCTCTTTGAAAAAGCCCACCAGGTCCGAATCCCCAATGGCCCGGGCGAACATCATGATCGCGATGGCACTGATCAGCCATTGCAGCGCCCAATGGGACACCGCCGGGACCCACCACCCCACGCGCAAGCACACCAGCAATGAAATCAGCAACAACGCACCGGCCACCATCAGCGTGATCCAGCCCCGCGGTCTGAAGGCCGGTCGCAATTTCAGCCCGCCTTCCACCGGCACTTGCGGCACCACCGCCACGGCGGCCCATTCGCCACCCAAAGCCCAGTAGACATGCATCAGGCTGATCGCGGCGAAGATCGTCACCAGCCATTGAGCCAACACCAGAGTCATGGTCAGAAATCCTTGAAAGGGATTTGAACAAAATCATCCTAGTTGGCATTTCCTGAACTGCACGAACTTGTCGGTCCGACCCGACCAACGCCACCGCCGGCCATCGCCGACGGCCTCAGAGCCCGGCGGACACCTTGTCCGCCACCTCCTTGGGCAGCCAGGCTTTCCACACATCCGGGTGTGCCTTCATGAACGCCTCGGCGGCCTGGCGCGGCGCGGTGTGTTTCTCGCTCATCTCGGCCAGGGCCTTGTTCAACGGATCGATGGGCAGATCGACCTTGGTGAAGAACTCGGCAATCTGCGGGTACTGTTTCTGGAACGGCGTGGACACGCCAATGGACAGTTTCGAAGCCAGCGAACGGGTCGGTTTCGGATTGGGATTGTCAGCGTCGGTCAGGGTTTTCCAGGCTTCGGCGTCGAACGGAGGCTCTTGCAGTTGAATCAATTTGAATCGACCGAGCAGCGGCGTGGGCGACCAATAATAGAACAGCACCGGTTTGCCGCGACGGATAGAGGAACTGATCTCCGCGTCCAGTGCCGCGCCGGAACCACTGCGGAAGTTCACGTAGCTGTCTTCCAGCCCATACGCCCTGAGCTTCTGTTTGTTGACCACTTCCGACGTCCAGCCGATGGGGCTGTTGAGGAACCGTCCCTTGGTCGGGGCTTCCGGGTCCTTGAACACCTCTTTGTAGCGCGGCAGGTCAGTGACACTGCGCAGATCCGGCGCCAGCGGCTTGATGCCCCTGGCCGGGTCACCCTTGATCACATACTCCGGCACCCACCAGCCTTCGGTGGCGCCCTTGACCGTATCCCCCAGGCTCACCACCTTGCCTTCGGCCTCCGCCTTGACCCAGACCGGACTGCGCCCGGCCCATTCCTCGCCAATGACCTGAATGTCATTGTTGGCCAGGGCGGTTTCCAGGGTAATGGTGGTGCCCGGCAAGGTGTCGGTCGGCAACCCGTAGCCCTTCTCGACAATGATGCGCAGGATATCGGTGATCAGGCTGCCACTCTCCCAATTCAGGTCGGCGAAGTGGATCGGTGCCTGGGCAGCCGATACGGGAACCGATGACGCCAACAACCCGAAAGTGGCCAGGGCAGCGGCCAGCAACCGTCGAAAACCTTTCATGCTTTACACCTCGTGCTGTTCACAGCAATCGCAGGATGGCCTGGCAAAAGGCCGCGAAGCCTCTGAATAGTCAGTCAACTGACTGTAGTAGAGGTTCCCGCTTTCGAGGGGGCATGCCCTGGTTTTAGGAAGTTTCCTGCAAGCGCGCCAGTTCTCTTCTGACCATGCTGGCATACGCTGCCGGGCGCAACGCGTAGATCTGCGAGGCCACCCAATTCAGCCAGGCTCCCTGCAGCACAGCCTTCTGCCCGAATAGCCGTTGGGCCTCGGCTTGAGCGTTGGCGAGGTTCTGCTCATGGAAGTCGGCGCGGGTCAGGCTCATTACTCGCTGGCCTTGAACGTCACCAGTTCACCCTTGCGCCACTTGGCGGCCTTGGCGGTCACGGCCTTGAGGGTTTTGGTCAGGCCTTCCTGCAACTGCTCGTGGGCGGCGAACACCGTCACCACGTTGTGACCCTCCTTGAACACGATGGCATGACCGTCGGCGGTGGTGACAAAGGCATAATCGCCCAGGCCGTAGACCGTCAGTTTGATATCGCGGAATTTGATTTCCAGTTTGCCGCCTTCGCGACTGGGCAAAACCGAGGCACTGAAATGATCGCCAACCTTGAGTTTGAGCCCGGGTTTATCGTCCACCACCAGCGCTGACTCGGTGTCGATTTCGGCAACGTAAATGCCTTCAGCGTTCTGTTCGGTGATGTAAACGAAACGTGACTGAAACTGTTTAACAAGCTTTGCGCGCAAATCACCCAGCACGAACAAAGCATGCATATCGAGATTACTTACTGCCAAGGAAACATCCCCACATCTGAAAATGACGCTGCACGCGAAAACAGCGCACAGCCAAAAAAAGCGGCAATGCCGAAGGTGAAGCCAGATAACCCGAATTGAAATCCTGAGATGAGCAGGAGGCTCATCCATCACGACGCTTGAGCAGACTACTGGATGTCGCTCACATCGTCTTGCCTGACGTTCGTCAAAGGTTGAAGGAAAACGCCCTTCGTACGGCCAGATAAGTGCGGACTATCAACTTCAAGGAAAATTCTCTCAAAAAAAAGCACTTTTCTGACATATCGCCAGAAAGAAATTGCTTTAGATAAACATCGATCACCCACCAGTGGGGGTGATTCTAGAGCAGCGACGCTCATCGAGACTACCCATACCGTCGTACATACGTCGGTAAAACAATGAAAAGGACTTCATATGTGCACACTGACACACTTCGCTCATCCCCAGACGCCGCATCCGGCGGTGTTACAGCACCCTGAACGGGTCACCCACATCCCCGGCCCACCGAGGTTCCAGGTGATATTGGCCGGCAATGCCTTCTTCCATATCAAAGAAATTTCCACAGGACATGTAAGAGGTTTCCGCGGTGATCACAACGAAGCCTGCGCGCTCGCCCGGTCACTTGAATCACGTACCTGACCGGATCGCGCCTTGCCTTTGGATAGACGTTTCGTCCTGCCGGCGACTTAACTCAGCCGCCGGCCTGCAACAACTGCCATACTGCCCGGCCAACGATACGCCCCCCTCTCTGGGTGGGCGGCGTTAAACAAAACAGTTATTTCCAAGGGAAGGCAGCTACGTGACGGAATTTGATATCGGCGAATTTTTTATTTGGGGCGAAGCCAGAGAGGTCGACGGCGAATTCCAGGCTGTCATTGTCATGCGCGCCAAGCCGCCGCTGAATACCGTGAGCTACCATCAGGTCGAAAAAGATCGCTGGTTCAAAACCTCTGACGTCGCCGCCACCGCGGCCCAGGAATCCGCCAAGGAGTTGAAGGCGGCCGTCGATGCAGGTGCATTGAAAGCCTGATGTTCGAGTTTGCGGTCTATGCTCACTGCTGCGTTTGAACATCGCTTTCGAACTCCTGACGCGCGGCCCCCTCAGATGCAATGTAGCCGCGCCTCAGATCTCGTACTCGACGTGACCGACCCGCTGCAAGGAGATGAAGATGGAATCACCGACACACGACTTGAAAGGTTTGTTCGACCAGCTCGGCCTGGACTCCACCCAGAAAGCTATCGACGATTTCATTGCCAGCCATTCACCGTTGCCCGACGACAAGAAACTCATCGACGCCGAGTTCTGGACGCCGCAACAGGCAGGCTTCCTGAAAGAACAATTGCGTGAAGATGCCGACTGGGCACGGGTGGTCGACGACTTGAACCTGCGTATGCATCAAATTCACTAACCCCGGGCGTAACGCAGGCTGCCAGGTGTTGCAGTATTCAATTGCGCCAACCAGGCAGCCTTGCACTCCTCCGCTTCATCGCGACTGGAAAACGCCGTCCCCCGGCGCTCACCGTTGAGCAGCACCACCCAGCAGACACTCTGCCCCAACGCCCGCAAACTGGCGGGCACACCGCTGCCAATCATCACCGCAACATCAACCTTACCGTGCATGCTGACCTCTCGAGCTCAGTTAGCAACCTAACTATGCCGGCATGTTAATCAGCGGATACGAGCGGAAAAAGCAGCGGCCCCGCACAGCAGAGTTGCCAAAACCGTAACAATAAAGCACCCCATCCCACCTGCTGGAGCCGGTTTGACGGGCTCCTGCGAAAGACGCCATTCAGGACGACCACTGTATCTGTGGCGAGCGAGCTTGCTCGTCATAGCAGAAGTGGTCGTCCTTATCTGAACAGCATCAAGTCGCTAGCGCGGATTTTCCGGCTTGTAGCCCAGGCGCAAACCGCCCCAATGACGACCCTTGAGCAGGATCGGCACCGACAGGTCGTGCATGAGTTCTCCGGTATCGCGAGTGTAGGTTTGCAGCAGCACCGCCTGCTGGTGGCTGCCGCAACGGACGCCGGTGCGGTCGGCGAATTTGCGTTTGGTGCGGTTTTGCAAGGTATCGACCTGCACATCGCCGGTCAGCGGCTGGCTGAAGACTTTGTTGTGGGTCGGCACGTAGCCTTGTGGGGTGCAGGCAATGGCGAACACCAGGCCTTCATGGCGCGGCAACAGCGGCTCCTGAATCGCTGGCAAGACCTGATCGGTGTAGCGGTCGAAGCGCGTCTGGTACTTGGGCGGACTGGTGTCGGGGATTGCCTGATAGTTTCGGTCGAACAGGTCATCGAGACTGATACGTCCGGCATCGATGTCCGCTTCGAATCGCGCGGTAATCTGGCTCGCCCCTTCGCGGGCCAGGTCGTAGATCCGCTGGTGATAGTCATCCAGCCCGACTTCCGCCAGGCGCTCACTGATGGTTTCGGCCTGACCTTCCATCTGCACCGCGGCCTGAGCCAGACGCTGAGTCTGCTGGTCGCTGATGGCCAGGTCGCTGCGCATCTGTTCGATGGCATGAAACAGGCTGTCGAGCTGTTCGCGATTGGTCTCTGCGCCTCGGGCAATTTCCCCGACCTGGTGTTCGACACTGGCCGCCAGCCGCGCGATGTTATCCAGGTGCTGCCCCGTGTGCTCGACCTGCTGGACGCCGGTGTCGAGGTCGCTGGACAGTTGACGGATCTGCTCCACCACTTGCGCGGTGCGTTGCTGGATATCGGCCACCATCTCCCCGACTTCACCGGTCGCCGTGGCGGTGCGCGCGGCGAGGCCACGAACCTCGTCGGCCACCACCGCAAAACCACGCCCGTGCTCCCCGGCGCGCGCCGCTTCGATGGCGGCGTTCAACGCCAGCAAGTTGGTCTGGCTGGCGATGGACTGAATCACCAAGGTGACCCGCTGAATGTCATCGCTGCGCAGGCTCAGGGCCTCGATCAGCTCGCGGCTGTTACTGGCGCGCTGACTGAGCTGATGCATGCGCGCAATCGACTCGATCAGTTCGGTTCGCCCGGCCACGCCACTCTGATGCGCCTCGCTGGCAGCGCTCAGGGCTTCGCGACTGAGGGTCGAGGTGGCTTGTTCGGTGGCAATCATCACTTCGGCGTTGCTGACGATCTGCGCCGCCGCACCGAGTTGCGATTGCAGCTTGTCCGCCAGTTGCTTGACCGAAAAGGCCACGCCTGCGGCCGACAAGGCGTTATGACTGGTGGTGTAGGAAAGATCGCGGGTTAACGCGGAGATGGCGCTGGACGTATCCGCTGGAACCGCTTCAGGGGCCGCACGCGAACGCAGACGAGGCAGCCAGATAATGAGCACCGCCAATGGCAGGCTCAGGTAAAGCGACCAGCCCCCCACCGTCATGCCACACAGCAACAGCATCAGGGCGATGCTCTGCAGCGACGGCGTCAGCCAGCGGTGTTTCGGCAAAAGTACTGGTGCAGGCACTGCCGCAACCAGAGATCCGTCTCTCGTCATCGTTATCACCCCGCCATCTTCTAATTGTTGTCATCGCATTAAACGCCAGCAGAAAGCCATTATCCATGGGCCTTTAGTCGTGGTCGTTGCAGCAGATCAATAGAAGTGCGGGGCTTTACGCAGGCGTCGAAAAGCAAAGATCGCAGCCTTCGGCAGCGCCGACCGGACGGTAGGCAGGCGCTGACGAAGGCTGCGATCTTTTCACAGGCTACCCGAGTTAAACGGGTGGCCTTGCAGAATCACGCTTGACGCTGGTGCTTGTCGATCTGCTCGTGACGCTCTTGAGCTTCGATGCAGTACTTGGTCGTCGGGCTGATCAGCAGGCGTTTCAGGCCGATGGGCTCACCGCTGTCATCGCACCAGCCGAAGCTGTCTTCCTTGATGCGCTCCAGGGCTTGTTCCAACTGAGGCAGCATGCGCTGATCGCGATCGATCGCGTTCACCAGCCAGGTGCGCTCTTCTTCGACGGAAGCCGCGTCAGCCGGATCGGCCGGGGTGTCCAGGCTCTCGATGGCAATGCGGTTCTGTTCGATGCGCTCATGGGTTTCGACTTTCATGTTCTGCAACAGCTCGGCGAAAAAAGCATGTTGCTCGGCATTCATGTAGTCATCCGCCGGCATGGCCAGCAACTTGTCCTTTGTCATTGATATCTCTATAAAAAAACGTGCATTAAGGCGAATAAGGGAGCTTTCCGGCGGACCTGGGCAGGCCATCGGAAAGGCGCCGTTTGTTCCAAGCGCCACCCGGCACTCAATTTACGAGGGGCGGCAGTCTAAGGCCGACTTGAGGCCTCAGCAACTGAAAAGACAGCGAATTTTCCCGGCAAAGCCTCGAAAATGATCTAAGGCGGGCATCGGAGTGCGTTTATAGCAAGAAATTCAATCCAGCGGAGGTATATAGAAGACAAATGGCTACCGGCACGCTCCCATTTTCACGCCAGGCCATCTCAGCTAAGGTTGTCCGTCCCGAAGTGGCTATTTCAAGGAGCGGTTAAATGAAGCTGATCGGCATGCTGGATTCGCCCTACGTACGACGCGTCGCCATTTCTGCCAAACGCCTGGGCATTGCGCTGGAGCATGAATCGGTTTCGGTGTTCAGGCACTTCGAGCAGTTCCAGCAGATCAACCCGGTGGTCAAGGCCCCCACGCTGGTGCTGGATGATGGCGAAGTCCTGATGGATTCGACCCTGATCATCGATTACCTGGAGGCACTGGCCGAACCTGGCCGCAGCCTGATGCCCAAGGGTATCGAGCAACGTGCGCGCTCGTTGCGCCTGATCGGGCTGGCGTTGGCAGCCTGCGAAAAATCGGTGCAGCTCTATTACGAGCGCAACTTACGGCCGGCAGAGATTCAATACGAACCCTGGGTTGAGCGGGTCGAAGGACAACTGGCGGCGGCTTATTCAGCCCTGGAACGGGAACTGGAAAAATACCCGCTGAAAACCGACGGTTCGATTGATCAGGATGGACTCACCCTCGCCGTGGCCTGGAGCTTTACCAACCTGGTGGTGCCGGATCAGGTCGCCGGGGCGCAATGGCCACGAATCGCTGCATTCACCGAGTATGCCGAAGGGCTTGAGGCGTTTGTCAGTACGCCGATTGACTGACAGACAGGCGGCGCCTGATCTGGCCTCCAACAAAAATGCCGCTTCTGCCAAAGGCAGAAGCGGCAGAGGCACAAGCCCCGGAAGATCAGTGCATGAAAAGCGCGATCAGAATGATGATCGGGATGGGTACACCAAGAAAGAACAACAGTAATGAGCGCATGGTGTTTCTCCTGAGTTAACGAATGGCTGTGGTGGTGGTGACGTAGCTATCGGTTTCCAGATACACCACGGCATCCCGGCGACGACCGCCGAAAGTCGCGGCAAGGCTGGCGAAAAACGCACCGGCCAACAGCGCAACGAACATCCATAACGTGGTCCAGGCAGCGACTTTAGCGGCCGTGTCTGCCGCTTGTTGTGCCTTCAGCTTGGCGTCGGCCACGGCTTGTTGGGTGCGGGCATAGACTTCATCGACACGACGTTCAGCGTCCGCCTGGGTAAGGTTGGTCCGCTGCGCCACCAACTGCGCGAGATAAGTACGATCTTCGGCAGCCAGTTGCCCGTTGTTACTCAAGGAGCGGACGAAGATGCGGGTGACGGTGCCGCGGGCGGCGTCATCGCTGACGGCGGCCGGACGATCATCGCGAAACAGGCTGTCGACGAAGTAACCGTATTGATCGCCGCCCGAATTGGCGGCAGCCGTACCGGCCACTTGCGTCATGGCACTGGCCGCGCCACCGGCGACATTCGCCCCCGCCTGCACCCCGCCGCTGATCAGGCTGCTGACCGAACCGGCCACCAGCGTCGCCGTCACGAGTGTCGCCACGCACCACGCCAGGAAGCCATGGGCGGTGTCGCGGAAGTAGACTTCATCGCCGTGCATATACGCCCATTTCACCCGCAGCCGGCCGGCGATATAGCCACCGGCCCCGGAGGCGATGATCTGGGTGGCGGCCAGCCAGACGATTGTTGAAATACCCAGGCCTTTGGCGCTCACCCCCTCATTGGCCCAGGGCGAAACCGCCGAAAACCCAAGGCCGAAACCCAGTAACACGAGGATTAGCGATAACGCCGCCGCAGCCGCGGCCCCGGCGAAAATCGCCCCCCAGGACACACCCGAGAGCGTGCTCGATTCATCCGCGGCGGGATAGAAACCATCAGAGGATCTATTCATCGTTGTATCGCTCCAGGCAGAAAGATGGTGTTACAACTCTTCGAATGAACAATTGCAGTGACCATGCCAGTCGCGAATTTCAGATAAGTCTTTAAACTTCAGCGGGTTACAAAGATTGAACTTTCGGGGGTCATGCAAGATGCAATAAAGGGCCAGCCCGGGCGGGTTTTCTGCATTGCGAAAACTAGCGGCGCCTGTAGCTTTTATTGCCTGCGGGCGTGAGGCAGTAAACGCCGCCTCTGGGCCCTGTGCAGAACGAACCGGTTCCGCAGGCGCAGCCATCGGCCTCCTGCACACGTGCTTGTGGGCGGGCCTGGCTTTGGCCGCCATATATAGATGAACAACTTTTTTTCGAAGCGCTGACAGAGCCGTCGCTACACAGGAACAGTTCACCGTCACAACGGGCGACACCGCCCTTCTTTCCAGAACACGGTGTATTGGCGGCCCATGTCGATGAGCAGACAACACTCAGCAACAGCAGGGACATCGGCATCCAGCCAGGCTTTAAAGTACGCAAGGTGCAGCTTCCCGTTGAAATTATGGCCCAATGATATCAATGTTCCTTAAATGCACTGTGACCACATGAAAGTTAATTTATTAAATCGCGGGCAATTCTTGGCAAAATGCTTCGAACTCAGACTTGAACCGATTTATCAGGCCCGCCTATGACCCGTATCTTGACCATCGAAGACGACGCCGTGACCGCCCGGGAAATTGTCGCCGAACTGAGCAGCCACGGCCTCGAAGTCGACTGGGTCGACAACGGCCGCGAAGGGCTGGAGCGCGCAGTCAGCGGCCACTATGACCTGATCACCCTCGACCGCATGCTGCCCGAGCTGGACGGCCTGGCCATCGTCACCACGCTGCGGACCATGGGCGTGGCGACCCCCATCCTGATGATCAGCGCCCTCTCCGACGTCGACGAACGCGTGCGCGGCCTGCGTGCCGGTGGCGACGATTACCTGACCAAACCCTTCGCCACCGATGAAATGGCCGCCCGCGTCGAAGTCCTGTTGCGCCGCCAGAACACCGTGACCGCCCACGTCACCACGTTGCGGGTGGCGGATCTGGAACTGAACCTGATCAGCCACGAAGCCAGCCGCAATGGTGAGTTACTGACGCTGCTGCCCACCGAATACAAGCTGCTGGAATTCCTGATGCGCAACACCGGGCAAATCCTGTCGCGGATGATGATTTTCGAAGAGGTCTGGGGCTATCACTTCGATCCGGGCACCAACCTGATCGACGTACACATTGGCCGCCTGCGCAAAAAAATCGACCCACCGGGCAATGTTCCACTGATTCGAACCGTGCGAGGCTCGGGTTATGTCATTGCCGAACCCGTCTAAAGGCTGGCGTTCTTCCAGCAGTCGTCTGCTGGCGCTCTACAGTGCGCTGTTCGTGACCTGGAGCGGGATTCTCATGGGGGTCATGTACTACGAGGTGTCCGCTTACCTGGACAACCTGGCCAAACATTCGCTGATGCAACGTCAGCACCTGTTTTCGCGCTTTCAGGGCGAACAACTGGTGGACGCCCTCGCGGTGAGCATGACCTTCGACATTCGCGGCATCGACGCCTATGGCCTGTTCGATGATCAGCACCGTTACCTCAGCGGCGCCCTGCGCCACATCCCCCACGGCCTGCCGCTGGACGGCCAGATCCACATGCTCAGTGACTGCACCGACTCCGACGACCCGACCTTGCCCGCCGACAGCTGCGACGCGGTGGCGACCCCAACCGAAGATGGTCGCTGGCTGGTCCTGGTGCGGGACAACGGCTCGTTGTTTGCCGTCACCCGCATCATTCTCCATGCATTGTTCTGGGGCGTGACCCTGACCATCCTGCCAGGCATCGTCGGCTGGCACTTGTTGCGCCGCCGTCCGCTGCGGCGAATTCGCGCGATTCAGGCCAGTGCCGAGGCCATCGTCGCCGGTGACCTGACCAAGCGCCTGCCGCTGTCCAATCGCCGCGATGAACTGGACATGCTCGCCGCCATCGTCAACGCCATGCTCGAACGCATCGAACGCTTGATGAACGAGGTCAAGGGCGTGTGCGACAACATCGCCCACGACCTGCGCACGCCGCTGACCCGCTTGCGCGCACAGCTCTATCGCATGCAACAGCAGGCCGGTGAAGGCTCTGCCGAAGCGGCGCAACTCGATTCGGTACTGAGCGAAGCCGACACCCTGATGGCGCGTTTTCGTGGCCTGCTGCGGATTTCCGAACTGGAAGATCGCCAGCGCCGTTCCGGTTTTGTGCAGCTCGACCCGGTGTCGTTGCTGCAGGAACTGCATGAGTTTTATCTGCCACTGGCCGAAGACGATGGCCTGGTTTTTCAATTGCACGTGCCTGAGTCATTGCCGCCCCTGAAGGGCGACAGGGCGTTGCTGTTCGAGGCGATCGCGAACCTGTTGAGCAACTCGATCAAGTTCACCCCGCCCGGCGGCGCGGTGATTTTGCGAGGGGTCAATCAGGGCGGGCATACCCGCATCGAAGTGCTCGATTCCGGTCCCGGAATCCCGGAGGCCGAACGCGAGGCGGTGTTCCAGCGCTTCTATCGCGCCGAGGCAGGCAATCAGAAAAGCGGTTTCGGCCTGGGCCTGTCGATCGTCGCGGCGATTGTCAGCCTGCACGGCTTTACGCTGGAGGTAGACCGCAGTGAGCTCGGGGGCGCGCGGCTGGTGATCGATTGCCGCCAGAGCTTGATTACCCCGACCTGAGGATAAACACAAAACCTGTGGGAGCTGGCTTGCCAGCGAAAGCGGCCGTGGCAGCGCTGCAAGGCCGGAAGGACTCTTCGCCGGCAAGCCGGCTCCCACAGATCCAGGCTAGGCCGGGTAATTGGCCCGTAGCGCCTGCAGTCCGCCCTGATAAATCCCGGCGAACAACGCCACCACTTCCTCGTCACTCACCCCCACCGGTTCAAACCGGCCAGACCAGGTTACCCGGGCGCCCTCGCCCTGGCTTTCAACCTTGATCGTCGCCAGGTACTCAGTGGCCGGAAACGGCGCCTGCACAATCGAGTAGCTGTAGGTCTTGCCCGCGTTATCGAACCCTTGCAGGCGCTCGATAATAACCGCGCCGTCCACCGTTTGCAGGCGGCGCACCCGCCCGCCTTCGCTGAGTTCACTCTTGGAAATCAGCGGCAGCCAGTCCGGCAGCGAGTTGAATCCCCCAATCAATTGCCAGACCTGATCGGCCGAGGCCGGGATGTCGATGAAGGCTGATGCAGATGCCATGTCGTGTTCTCTCTTGATCAGTAAGGTTCAGATGGCCAGGCTGTCGACGACACCGCCGTCGACCCGCAGGGCGGCGCCCGTGGTAGCCGAGGATAACGGCGAAGCGATGTAAGCCACCAGATTCGCGACTTCCTCGACATGGGCCACGCGCTGGATGATCGAAGTGGGCCGAGCCTTGCGCACGAAATCGTCGGCTTCCTCCTGCAGGCTGCGACCGGATTGGGCAATGGCATCCTTGAGCATGTGCTCCACGCCATCGGTCAAGGTCGGGCCGGGCAGGACCGCATTGACCGTCACCCCGGTGCCCGCCAGCCGTTTGGCCAGTCCATGGGACACCGCCAGGTTGGCGCTTTTGGTCACGCCATAGTTGAGCATGTCGGCCGGGATCGCGATCCCGGATTCCGAAGACAGGAAAATCACCCGCCCCCAGCCCTGCTTCACCATGTCCGGCACGTAATGCCGGGACAGGCGCACACCGGAGATCACGTTGACCTCATAGAAGCGCGTCCACTCGCTGTCGGGGGTATCAAAGAAATCCACCGCTTCGTAGATCCCCAGGTTGTTCACCAGGATGTCGGCCCGTGGTTCGGCGGCGAACAGTTTTTCCGCACCTTCGGCCGTCCCGAGATCAGCAGCCAGCCCGCGCAGTTGAGCACCCGGCACCTGTTGGCGAATACTCGCCAAGGCCTGTTCGACCTTGGCCGTATCTCGACCGACCACCACCACCGTGGCGCCGGACTCGGCCAACGCCTGGCTGATGCCCAGGCCAATGCCGGCCGTGCTGCCGCTGACAATCGCCAGTTTTCCACTCAGATCGATTTTCATGCTCAAGCTCCAGTGATCGGCAACGGTGCGCGCTCGGATAAGAGTTTTGCGTCACGCAGCGCCTGCCAGAAGGTTGCGGGAATCACGCGGTCAAGGACGGAAAGAGTGTAGCGACCCGTCAGAAAATTACCCTCTGGTTGCGCTTCGCTCGGATCAAGGGTCAATTTACCCGGCTCGACCTGTTCACAGGCTTCAGCCCTTAATCACGCCGGCTTCGCGCAAGCGGGTCAGCACCGCATATGAGTGAGCGCGGGGTCGCGAAAGCGTCAGCCGTATGCATTTGTTTAATGGCTGTCAGCGTTACTTCGTGAAAGCTACAGCGCCTTGCGTCGTTGCCTACGGGTACGCCAGAATCCGCCGGCTTGTGCGCCTTGGGGGCGGGTTCTATCGTTTGCCGGTCGCTGAAAAGAACAGTGATCGGGTTTGGTAGCCCGCCCTAACACAAGGCGCATAGCGTCACCTCTTGCAGGTTTTTTCACACCTGCATTAATGGTGGCCATGCGCAGGGCACCTACGGGTGCGCCGGTTTTTCTTGTGTGCCGGTCTACCAACCTCCGTATGGCCACCACCCTTCGTTTGGTAGCGAGGGTGATGGTTCCTTCAGATTCACAAGGAGCTCCATCCATGTTGAAAACTACACCCACCCCGCCAGACACCGACCCCGCCTTACATTCCAGAAACCACGATCCAGAAAACCACCACGAACCCACCGACCGCATCCCCTCCGCCGCCGACATCCGCGCCACCCCGCGCAAACCCTGCAGCATGTTCATCGTCGACCCCGAGCTCGACACCGAATCCCTGCTGGCCCACGCCTGCGAATCCCTGGCCTCGGCCAACGTCATGACCCTGGACCTCGCGGACCGTACGCAAGGAACGAGTCGCAACACCCTGCTGGGCATCGCACAAGTGATCATGCTCGGCGAACTGGCCGTGAACCGCGCACTGGACCGCATCGACCCTCCCGAATAAACACGCAACCCTGTGGCGAGGGAGCTCGCTCCCGCTGGGCCACGCAGCGGCCCCAAACCCTGCATTCCGACAAACCTTTCCCACAGGTGATCATTCACCATCGACTCTGCCCCCCCAGCAAACCTAACAGTTCTGATAGTTCCCGCAGGTTCCGAACCCCCCAATACTGTTCGCCACCACGCCAGCCTTTCGGGAGCGCCCAACATGCCAGCAACACGCGCAACACCGCTCTGCCAATACCGCTACGACGCCCTCGACCGCTTGACCGCCCAGGGGCTGACCGACGCGCCACCCCTTCAGCGCTTCTACTGCAAAAGCCGACTGGCCACTGAAATTCAGGGGGCGTTGCGCCAAACCCTCTTCCAGCACGGTGACTGGCTACTGGCGCAACAACAGCAACAGGGTGTCGAACACGCCACCACGCTGCTGGCGATTGATCAGCAACGGTCGGTGCTGAACACACTCAAAGCCAACCACCAGGCACAACCCATCGCCTATGCGCCCTATGGTCACCGCCAAGCGACAAATGGATGGATGAGTTTGATGGGGTTCAATGGAGAACGGCCTGACCCACTGACCGGGCACTATTTGCTGGGTAATGGCTATCGAGCGTTTAATCCGGTGTTGATGCGGTTTAACAGTCCGGACAGTTTGAGTCCGTTTGGTAAGGGTGGGTTGAATGCGTATGCGTATTGCTCGGGTGACCCTGTAAATAAAGTCGACACAACGGGACATATAGCCCAGCCAATACTTCTAAAAAAAACCTCTGCTGGAGTAGTAAATTACGTACTTGAAGGACATGTCTTGACACGTCAAAAAAATGTTAGCCTCAGTCAAGCCAGAGCCGCAAAAAAAGAATTCAATAAAATAACAAGTCAAATGAAATTACCACTCAAAAACATAGTTGAGAACGATTTCAAACAAAGAAAAGCCTATCAAATGCTAGGCACAGAGCCCATAAACCTGGAAATGATCGCAAGAAAAAAACTCGCCTTGTCTGGTGTCTCACTAAGCAGCTTGCCAATAGATGAATTCCCACCCACCCTGCATTACCCCAACCAAGAAAAACTAAGCGCCCAGATCAATCTACTGGACTATGTGCATGGAGATCAGCCGCGAGCCGACCAGGCGTGGGGGAATAGGCTTTTCATAGCGAGGCATAGACCTGTAACACACACCAAAAACGGCGAGCCGATAACAATATCATCGGAGGTTGCTGAACAATACAATGAAAGGATGCTCGCAATTCGCGAATCCCAAAAGCAAATACTTAATAAGCAGAGGCGCCACATTTTCTCTCAACACTTCCAATTTGCTTCTTAAACAACAAGCATCTTTTAGAGAAGTTACGAGACGACATTAAGTTCAGCCGTTCGATCAAATAGCTCGCAAGTCATCCGGCCACAGAGCAGGCTCAGGGTTTGCTGCTTTACTGAAAAGACCCCAAACCCACGAGCCCCTCCCATGAACCGCAACGACCTGCGCCGCGTGGACATGAACCTGTTGGTGATTTTCGAAACCCTGATGTTCGAAAAAAACCTGACCCGCGCCGCAGAGAAACTGTTCCTCGGCCAGCCTGCGGTCAGCGCGGCGCTGGCGCGGTTGCGGGATTTGTTTGACGATCCGCTATTGGTGCGAAACGGCCGTAGCCTGGAGCCGACGCCGCGCGCCCTGGTGATTCTCAAGGAACTGCAGCCGGCGATGGACACCATTTCCGGCGCGGTCAGCCGGGCCAAAGATTTCGACCCCTCCACCAGCCGTGACGTGTTTCGCATCGGCCTGTCCGACGACGCCGAATTCGGTCTGTTTCCACCGTTGCTCAAGCAGATACGCGAAGAAGCGCAGAACGTTGTGGTCGTCGTGCGGCGGGTGAATTTCCTGCTGATGTCGTCGATGCTCGCCACCGGCGAGATTACCGTCGGGATCAGCTACACCACGGAATTGCCGGCCAATGCCAAGCGCAAGAAACTGCGGGACTTGAGCGTCAAGATCCTGCGCGGCGACAACCGCCCCGGGCCCCTGACGCTCGATGAATTCTGCGAACGTCCCCATGCGCTGGTGTCGTTTTCCGGGGATCTGACCGGGGCGATCGACACCGACCTCGCCCGCATCGGCCGCTCGCGCCGGGTGGTGCTGGCCGTGCCGCAATTTGCCGGGCTGCGCGCCTTGCTGGCGGGCACCGACATGCTGGCAACGGTGCCGGATTACGCGGCGAGCGCGCTGATCGAAGGCAGTCCCCAACTGCGTGCCGACGATGCGCCGTTCGAGATCAAGCTGTCCGAACTGTCCATGGTCTGGAACGGCGTCAACGATAACGATCCGGCAGAACGTTGGTTGCGCTCGAAAATTGTGGAGCACATGTCGGCGCCACCATCGGGACATTGAGCGAATTGAATTGCGGATCTGTCTCGCGCAAGTAGATCGGCAGGTCCGTCATGGGTGGCATGGCCGGAATCTCGAAATACATCTGGATCACCCAACCACGGTGATAGCTGGCGTGATTGACCACGTGCATCAGTATCGCGCCGGCGCTCATGGTGCCGCTTTCACCGGAGAGAAAGGTAAACCGGACGGGTTTGTCCAGTGAGGCATCGGCCTGCCGGGCGGTCCAGTCGCTGTACCAGTGATCGACGTCCTGCTGCGCCAGACGCAAGTCGGTCAGGGCCGGATGCACCAATTCGTGGGAGGTCTTGAAGCCGTGCCCTCGGCCTTCGAGGTGAGCCTGCCAGATGCAGTCCACCACATAGATGTGGTTCAGCGTGCCGATCATGTTTTTGAACACTGAAGCGCGCTGTTTTTCGACTTCGCCCGGCGGCAGCTGCGCCAGGTTATCGAAGAGGCGCTGGTTGGCCCATTGTTTGTAATCGGCAAGCAGGCGGGCAGTGCGTACGTTGATCATCAGACTTCTCCGATGGCGAAGAGCGCATCTCTCAAGGATAGCGCTATCCCCACGCCGCGGTGCTGTGGCTGATCATCGGTACGGTGGTTACTGCGCGAGCGTATCCAGTACCCGATCGGCCAGCGCCAGGCTACTGGTCAGGCCTGGGGATTCAATGCCGAACAAGTTCACCAATCCCGCTACGCCATGCTGAGTCGGGCCGCTGATGAGAAAGTCGGCGGTCGGTTCGTTCGGGCCGCTGATTTTCGGGCGAATACCGCTGTAGGCCGGTTGCAGACTGCCATCGGGCAACCCCGGCCAGTAACGCCGGATCGCCTGATAAAAGCCGTCGCCCCGCGATGGATTGACGCGGTAGTCGAGGTGATCGACCCATTCCACATCAGGCCCGAATCGCGCTTGGCCGCCCAGGTCGAGGGTCATGTGCACACCCAGCCCGGCACTTTCCGGTGCCGGATACACCAGATGGCGAAACGGCGCCCGGCCACTGAAACTGAAATAGCTGCCCTTGCACAACCGCGCCTCTGGAATGTATTGCGCAGGCAGGCCGGCGATGCGGCTTGCCACCTCGGGCGCAGACAACCCTGCACAGTTGATCAGCTCGCGACAGCTCAAGGTCATGGGTTCGGCACCGCCCATGTGCAACTCGAAACCCTGTTCGAGGCAACGCGCCGACAACAGCGGCGTATGAAACGCCAGTGACGCCCCCCCGGCTTCGGCATCGGCCTGCAACGCCAGCATCAAGCCATGGGAGTCGACGATGCCGGTGGACGGTGACCACAGCGCGGCGACGCAGGACAACGCCGGTTCCAGCTCCCGCGCCTCACTCGCCTCCAGCCATTGCAGGTCATCGACACCGTTGCGCCGGCCCTGCTCCAGCAAACCCTGCAACGCCGTGCGCTGGGCATCATCGGTGGCCACGATCAACTTGCCCAGGCGCTGATGGCTGACGCCACGCTCGTCGCAGAAGGCGTAGAGGCGTTGCTTGCCCTCCACGCACAACTGCGCCTTGAGGCTACCGCCGGGGTAATAGATGCCGGCGTGGATCACTTCGGAATTGCGCGAACTGATGCCCACGCCTATGCCTTCGCCGGCCTCGACCAGAATCACTTCGCGCCCGCTCATGGCCAGCGCCCTGGCCACCGCCAGCCCGACCACTCCGGCCCCAACCACCACGCTGTCGATATCGACGCTCACCCGCCCTGCCCTCATGTCAAACCAGCTCCCGCTCTCGGTAATCGATCAGGCAGGAGAATATCGCCAACAGCATGGCCCTGACCACGAAGACGATAGGCATCGGGAGCCTGCCGCCCATGTCGCCTCTGGATATCGCGCCGCTCCCATAACCGCCTTCACTGGCAAGCCAGCGCCAACAGTCCGGACCTTGTGAACCCGGTCCCGGAAAAATGATTATCCGACTGCACCCGTGTCAATCTTCACCATCAGGGAACTCCTGGTGACCGCCATGCATCCTAAATGATGAGGTACTTCCTTTTTTGCTTCACGCTTGCAGAGGACACCGTCATGCGCCGTCTGATTATCGTTTCTTCTCTGTTGCTGTGTTTACCCTTCGGCTCTGCAATGGCCAAGGTGGACGCAGGCGATGTCGCCACCTCAGCCGGGGTTTCCGCATCGCTGTACTCAACATTCAAGGACCACAAACTCATGATTCCCGCCCGTGATGACGCCTCCAGCTTCGTGGCCAGTGGCGGTACGATTCGCGGCGCTTATCTGGAATCGGTTCTCAAACAGCTCCGGCAGGAGCACCCCGACCTCAACAACGCAAGCGACGAAGACCTGGCTCGCGCCATTCTCGTCCAGGAAGGCGTTCCAGCCGATCAATAACGACGGCCAACCTCAGCGGTGGGGCTGGTGAAACCTGGACAGCGTTTCCAGCCCTGCCTTGCTTGACGGGTGTGGCTTCAAGCATGTCGCGCCCACCCGGCCACCAGGGCCGGGGTGATGCTGACACCGCCACAGACCACAATCACCACGTCATGGGCCTGGGCAATCGCCGGATGATCCAGGTACGCAATCGCCAGTGAAACTCCACACGCCGGCTCGACTAACTGGCGACAATCATTGGCGTACCGCACCACGCCCATGATCGCCTCTTCGTCCCCGAGCACCACGCACTCGTGGGGAAAATCGAGGATATGCTGTACCGGCCACGCCGCCACCTCAGAGGCGCCGAGTGAAGTCGCGACCGTATCGATCCGTGGCAAGCGCACGGGATGCCCGGCCGCCATGGCCGCCGCAAACGACGCCGCGCCTCGGGTTTCACAGGCAACGATCCGGCAGTCCATGCGCCGATGGCGGATCAGCCCGGTGAGCAGGCCCGCCAGCAAACCACCGCCGCCCACCGACGTGACCAACGCATCGACTTGCGGGCAGTCTTCGAGGATTTCATCGACCATCGTGCTGTGCCCTTGCCACAGCACCGGGTGATCGAAAGCCGGGACATATTCGGTGTCCGCACCCTGCGCCAGCTCCATGGCCCGTTGGTTGGCTTCGTCCCAGACCTTGCCGTGGACAATCACCTCGGCGCCGGTTTCGCGGATTCTGGCGCGGGTGCTTTCAGGGGTGGTGTGCGGCACGACGATGCACGCCTGCAATCCCAGGCTGACGGCCGCCACGGCGGTGGCGAACCCGGCGTTGCCCCCGGATGGACAGACGACTCTGGTTTTGCCCTGGGCTGCGGCCTGACTGCACAAAAGCCCCATGCCACGCAGTTTGAATGAGCCACTGGGTTGCAGATTTTCCAGTTTGAGCCAGATGCGACGGGCCGGGGAAGAGAGTCCAGGGTGCAGGATCAACGGGGTTCTGATGTGAAGCATGGCGGCTCCTGGTGCACGCCGCCGACTCGTCGAATGTTCTGTGAGCCAGCGGTGAACGGTCCTTTTTCAAGCGTAGTTCACCCTGACCCGATACTGGCGTTTCAGTGATAACGCGGCGCGGGGCCAGGGACGACCGCAGACTGGGGCGGATCCTATAATCAAGGGTGTGCCCACTGATCGAGGCATCATGAAAATTTCCGTAAGACTGGCTTTTGTCGCCTTCGTGTCCACCTTCGCCTACCTCTGGCTCGCGATTTGGGGGCTGGGCGGATTCGCCGCCTTTTTCTCCCATGGCGCGCTGGTCGTGGTGGCGCTTGCCACCCTGGCGATGGTCGTCGCTTCGCTGTTCACCGAGGTCAACCTCAGTTCCGGCGAACGTGAAGACCGGGCCAACCGCTGGGTGCTGCCGGCCTTTGGCATCATTGGCTTACTGAGCGGATTTCTACCGGCTTACACCGACCGGGTCGACTTCTGGACGTTCGGCGGCGAGGGTGTGCGTTGGCTCGGGGCAGTGCTGTACATCCTGGGCGGCGCCCTGCGAATCTGGCCAGTGTTCGTGCTGGGCAAGCGCTTCAGCGGGCTGGTGGCGATTCAACCGGGGCACAGCCTGGTCACCGACGGAATTTATCGCCGCCTGCGTAACCCCAGTTATCTGGGGATGTTGATCATCGTTGTGGGCTGGGCGCTGGCGTTCCGTTCGGCAGTCGGACTGTTGCTGGCCGCGCTGACGGTGATCCCTCTGATTGCGCGGATCCATTCAGAGGAGGCGCTATTGCGGGCGCAGTTTGGTGCTGACTACGAGGCTTATTGCACCCGGAGCTGGCGGTTGATTCCGAAAATCTATTGAAACAACCGCAGCCGGTGTCGGCGCCAACCGCTTGCTCATTCGACGTTCTCGAACGTGATTGAAACCCATCACTTCTGCTACCAAAGCTGTAGCACTCGGTAACACCCGGCCCCATTGCAGTGCATCTTTTTCAAGCATTTCGATCCCCCCGCCCTGCCCCGCACGGCCAAAACAGGCATGGCGTACTTTGTGCATCTCAAGGCGATCCTCCCTTGCTTGAAGCCACCATGCGCCCCAAGGAACTGAAACTCTGGACCACCGGTGTCGCCCACCTGCTCGACCTGCCCGCCGGGCATGCACGGCTGTCGGGCCTTAGCCACTGGTTGCGGCAAGTCTGCCCGGTCGATCATTTCGTCCTGTTTGTCTACGAAGGCAATCACCGGCCCCTGGCGTTGTTCGACACCTTCTCGGCGGACAAACGCGCGGTGTATGTTGATGACTATCAGTGCGGACCGTATTTGCTCGATCCGTTCTACCTGGCCTGTACGCGCGGGCAGGCACCCGGATTGTGGCGATTGCGCCAGTTTGCGCCCGACCACTTCTACCTCGGCGAGTACTACCTGACTTATTACCAGCAAACCGGTCTGGCAGAAGAAGTGGCGTTTTTCGTCGACCTCGGCGCCGGTGCCACGGCCGTGCTGTCGCTGATGCGTTCCTCGGCCAGTTGCGCGTTCAGCCGTGACGAAATGCAGTTGATCGAGTGCGCGCAAGCGGTGGTCGAGCAGGTCATCAATGAAGCCTGGCGCTTGCGTCAGGCCCAGCAACCGCGCCCCGCGCAGGATCTGGACTTCAAGATCCGCGAAGCCTTCGATCAGTTCGGCGCGCACATTCTCACCGGACGCGAACAGGAGATTGTGCAGCTGCTGTTGCGCGGTCACTCCAGCGCATCGGTTGCCGAACAACTGAACATCAGTCCGGGCACGGTAAAAATCCACCGCAAGAACCTCTACGCCAAGCTCGGCATCGGCAGCCAGTCGGAGTTGCTCGGACTGTTTATCCGCGACCTCACTGAAAATCAGCTGCAAGCTTCAAGCGACAGGCTGCAAGGGGATCGAGGTCGCGCCGTTGGCTGGTAGCTTGCGCAGTGCTTGTCAGCAGCACGTATCCGTTCATTAAACATCGCTGGACGGGTCCTTGAGGGGATGATGCGCTTCAGGCTTGAGGCTTGTTAAGCCGACCATCCAGACCAAAAGGCTCTTGCAACACTAGCTCGTACAAACCATTGGCCATTTGCGGGTTCATCAGCAAATTCCAGCTATGCGGCGACACGCTCGATGGCACCAAAACAAACGGATGCTGGCGCAGCAGGTCGGCACCGAACTGTTGCTGGCTGCGGCTTGGGGTGCCAGGTACCAACCAATTGGGGTTTGCGATGGTTTCGGGCCGTACCACGTGAATCCTGGACGGGTCCAGCACACGGGCCTGCGTCAGGCGATGAGGCTTGCAATCCAACGCGTCGAAATCCTTGTGCACCGCCACCTCGAGAATGGCCGTAGAGGCATCCAGGCTCGCATAAACCGTGGCCATGCCTTTGGGGTTCCAGCGTCCACCGACCTTTTCTGCCCCCACGCCCAAATGCCATGTGGGGGCATACTCGGCAGGGTCGAGACGCCAGAAGTGAATCTCACTGCTGAAGGGGTCTTTAGCCATCAATAGACCCCATATTCGATGCGCGTCAGAAAATCAGTCACCAACTCATAGCCCACCGAGTTAGAAATCAAATCGATGGGTATTTCACCGTCCAGGCCACGAGCAGGTTTGACCATCCATTGCTCGGCCAGCTCGCGCGAGCCCAGCACCTCCGTGGCTTTTTCCAAGACTTCGGCATAGTTAAGCGCGCGCGTGCTTTGCTCCGAGGTCAAGATTTCATTGGGCGTTTTCAGCCGCCGCGCCAGCGTGCGATCAGAAGCGCCAACGATTTTCGACAGCACGCCGCGTTGCTTATACACCTCGCTGTTTTCGATCATGTTGAGCACTGACTGCAACGGAAAACCGTTTCTTACCGCTCGGTAAATCTCCATACGATCATCACCCACATTCCCGGAGAGCAAGATCGCGACCATGCGTGGCGGGTGATCTGTCGCAGTAGTGGTCACCGCAGGCTTCTTGCGGCGTATAAAACTGGCGGTTGCTTCAAGCTGGCCCAGTTGAATACTCGTGGAGCGACCGGCATTTTTGACAGCCTCATCAGCTGCATCATCTTTTTTCTTGGCGCTCACGGCAGCCTCCGTCACTCTGACATATGGCAGTAACTATAGTGCCAAATGGCAATGCTATCCAATCCAAAAACGTTTACCTGCAACACGCCCTGCAGAAGCAACGCTGACTCGCGAAGCGCCAGGCCCGATGCAGCCAGCTACCGGACTGAATAAGACGCTAATGCATACTTGTAGGAGCGAGCCTGCTCGCGATGGACCCATGGGCACCGCGTTTAGCCTGCAAGCACGCGCCATCGTTCACGACCATCGCGAGCAGGCTCGCTCCTACAAAGGACGGTGCCTACCCAGGCTCCGCATACCCTCTCCTACCCCCCAAGGGATATATACGCCGCAAAACCCTCATTGCTAGTTTGGCCCCCGACGCACTGATTCATCACTGCAAGGGAGCCCGCCTCGTGAACGACAACCAGCCAAGCGATATCGAATTCTGCAACGTGGTCAAACGCTATGGCCAGGTACAGGCTGTCAGTGGTTTGAATTTCGCCGTGCGGCGCGGTTCGTTCCATTCTTTCCTAGGCGGCTCGGGCTGTGGCAAAACCACCACCCTGCGCATGATCGCCGGGTTCGAACAGCCCACCAGCGGCGAAGTGCGCCTGGCGGGCAGGAACGTTGCCGGCGTTCCGGCCTTCGAGCGGCCGGTGAACATGGTGTTCCAGCATTACGCGCTGTTCCCGCACCTGACCGTGGCACAGAACATCGCCTATGGCCTGCGCTATCGCACCCCGCGTCCCGACAAGAAACAACAGCTGCGCATGGCCGATGAAGCCCTGGAAATGGTGCGCCTCAGCGGCTTCGGCCAGCGCAAACCGAGTGAGCTTTCCGGCGGCCAACAACAGCGCGTGGCCCTGGCCCGGGCGCTGGTCAACAAGCCCACCGTGCTGCTGCTCGATGAGCCGCTGGCGGCACTGGACCGCAAGTTGCGCAAGGAGATGCAGTCCGAATTGCTGCGCCTGCAACGTGAGGTCGGCATCACCTTCGTGCTGGTCACTCACGATCAGGAAGAAGCGCTGTCCATGAGCGACAGCATCAGCGTGATGCACAACGGCTCGATCATCCAGACCGCCACCCCGGAACAATTGTACGAAGCCCCGGCCAGCCGATACGTGGCTGACTTCATCGGTGAGTCCAACCTGTTCAACGGCACCGTCCGCCATCTGAATGGCCGTTCGGTGGTCCTGCGCACCGAGCAGGGACTGGAACTGACCAGCCCGCTCACGCCCACCGGCAAGGCCCTGAGCGCGAACGCCGACGGCTGCATCGCCGTGCGCCCCGAACTGATCAGCATTGCCGGTGCCAGCGCCGACATGGCGCGGGAAGTGACCCTGCAAGGCTGCGTCGAGGACCGGATCTACCTGGGCAACACCACCGAATACCGCGTGCGCACCCAGGCCTTCGGCGTGGTCTGCGTGCGCGTGCCGCGCCAGCAGGACCACGGCGCCAACGCATTCGAACACGGCGCGGCAGTGCGCGTCGGCTGGGATCACGCCAATGGCCTGGCCATGGCGTTGTAAGTCGTCGATTCGTTTCATCAACCGGATGGGGAGCGTGCTATGGACCAGAAGACCTTTATCAAAACCCTGCGCAGCTGGCAGAACGGCTCGATCAGTCGCCGCGATTTTCTTGGCCGCACCGGCCTCGGGATCGCTGCGGCGGTGGTCGCGACCCATATGCCCGGCCTGCTGACCTCCACGGCCGAGGCCGCCGAGCAGGGCAAACTGGGGGATCGCCTGTCGCTGGCGACCTGGCCGAACTACCACAGTCAGGAAAACCTCGACGCGTTCGCCAAGACCACGGGTGCGCGGGTATCGATGAGCGTGTTCGGCTCCAACGAAGAAATGCTCGCCAAGTTGCAGGCCGGCGGCAGTGGCTGGGACGTGCTAGTGCCGACCAACTACACCATCAGCACCTACGTCGGCCTGGGCTTGATCGAACCCCTGGACCTGTCGCGCATTCCCAATTTCGATGCCTCGGCGTTCCAGCAGAAGTTCATGGCCCAGGGCACGGTCGACGGCAAGGTCTATGCGGTACCGAAAAACTGGGGCACCACCGGCATGCTTTATGACACCGGCAAGCTGAAGAACGGCCCGACCAGCTGGAAAGAATTCTGGGCCGCCGCCCAGGGTCCAGCCAGTGGCCGCACCATGGTCCACGACTATCAACTGACCGCCATCGGCAACGCCCTGAAAAGCTTCGGCTACAGCTTCAACTCCCTGGACCCCAAAGAACTGGCCGATGCCGAAAAGCTGCTGATCGAAGTCAAGCCGCACCTGTTCGCCATCAACTCCGACATCCAGCCGTCGATGCGCAGCGGCGATGCCTGGCTGGCCATGTCGTGGACCGGTGACGCCTCGCAGCTGCATCGCGACAACGCGCAGATGCAGTTCGAGCTAGGCAAGGAAGGCGGTGAGCTGTGGAGCGACTTCTTCGCCATTCCGAAAAACTCGGAGCACAAGGACGCCGCCTACGCCTTCATCAACTACCTGCTCGATCCGCAGCACAACAAGCTCGAAGTGCTGAGCCACGGCTACCCGAGCGGTGACAAGCGGGTCGATGCCCTGCTGCCGACGGCCATGCTCAGTGATCCGATCATGTACCCAGCCGCCGAAGCCCTCAGCCCACTGGAGTTCGGTGCGGCAGCGACGCTCACCAGCCCGGCCCGCGCCGAACTGATGGCCCGTTTCAAATCCGCCTGATCACTTGCCATGGCCAACGAGGAGTCGCCCATGAATGCCGCCGCCCACCCGCAAACGGTGCAGCCGGGCAGTGCCCTGTCAGTCGAGGTGCGCCCACGGCGCAGCCTCGGCCGGCGGATCACCCTGCTGATGCTCTTGCCTTCGACCCTGTGGTTCCTGCTGCTGTTACTGATGCCGCTGTTGATCATCCTGGTCTTCAGTTTCGGCGAGCGCAGCGCCGTGGGCGGGTATGCCGGGGGCTTCACGCTGGCCAACTACCTGAACCTCGGTTCACGGGCGGCGGCGTTCGGCAACACGCTGGTGTTGGCGCCACTGGGCACCCTGGTGTGCCTGGTGGCGGCCTACCCGCTGGCGTACTTCCTCGCCGTCAAGGTCAGCAAAAACCGTTCGCTGTTGCTGACGCTGGTGATCGTGCCGTTCTGGACCAGTTTCCTGATCCGCACCTACGCGTGGATTTTCATCCTCAGCGGCAAGGGTATTCCGGCGTTGCTGGCCAGCCTTGGCCTGGAAGACGTGCGGCTGATCAACACGCCCTGGGCCGTGCTGATCGGCATCGTCTACGGCTACCTGCCGCTGATGGTGTTCCCGATCTACGTCAGCCTGGAAAAACTCGACAAGCGCCTGCTCGAAGCCTCGGCGGACCTGGGCGCCAGTGCCTTCGAAAGCTTTCGCAGGATCACCCTGCCCCTCTCTGCACCGGGGATCATCACCGGGGTGATGCTGGTCTTTATCCTGCTGATGGGTGAGTTCCTGATCCCGGCCATTCTCGGTGGCGGCAAGGTGTTCTTTGTCGGCAACGCGCTGGTCGACCTGTTCCTGCAGTCGCGCAACTGGCCCTTCGGCAGTGCGCTGGCGATGACCCTGGTGGCGATGATGTTGCTGATCATCGGCCTGTATTTGAAGCTCGTGGCGCGCTACGGCGGCCGCCCTGCCGACGGAGGCCTGTGACATGTGGCTGCGCAGCTATTCGACTTCGCTGTACATGTTTCTCTACGCGCCGATCGCCCTGATCATCCTGTTCAGCTTCAACGCCGGGCGCAGTGGCCTGGCCTTCGAGTGCTGCTCGGTGCAATGGTTTGGCCGCGCCTTCGACAACCCGTTCATCATGGAAGCCCTCGGTCACAGCGCCTTCATTGCCTTCTGTTCGGCGGTGCTGGCGACGCTGTTCGGCACCCTCGCGGTGTTCGGTCTGCAGCGTGCCGGACGCAAGGTTCGCCTGCTGTTCGATGCCCTGACCTACTGCGCGATCATTGTCCCGGGCATCGTCATCGGCATCTCGACCCTGATTGCCTTCATCAGCCTGTTCGACCTGATCAACCCGCTGCTGGCGAGCTGGATGCCCAGCGTGCCTCGGTTGAACATGGGGTTCTTCACCGTGATCGCCGCCCACTCACTGTTCACCATGGCGCTGGTGATGGTGATTGTGCGCAGCCGTGTCGACTCGCTGGACAAGGCGTTGCTGGAAGCCTCGGCCGACCTGTACGCCCCGCCCATGCAAACCTTCTGGCGGGTGACCCTGCCGCAGATCAGCCCCGCGATCATGGCCGGGTTCCTGCTGGCGTTCACCTTCAGCTTCGACGACTTCATCATCGCCTTCTTCGTCGCCGGTTCCGAGACGACCTTGCCGATCTACATTTTTTCATCCATTCGCCGCGGCGTGACGCCAGAGATCAACGCGATCTCGACGGTGATCATCTGCGTGTCGCTGGCCCTGTTATTCACTTCCCGCTCTCTGCAAAACCGCCAGACCGGCGTTCAGGAGTCGCACCATGCGTGATCAGCTATACATCAACGGCGAGTGGGTCAGCCCGGACCTGGGCGGCTATCTGGAGGTCGTCGACCCGGCCACCGAACAGGTATTCCACCGTGTGGCGGCCGGCACCGAAGAGGACGTCGACCATGCCGTGCGCGCCGCCAGGCGCGCCTTCGACAATGGCTGGAGCCAAACCACCGGCGCCGAGCGCGCGCAGTGGCTGGAGGCCCTGGCCGATGAACTGGAAAACGGCCAGTCCGCGCTGGCGGAACTGGAGGTGCGCGACAACGGCAAACCATTGCCCGAAGCGCAGTGGGACATCGGCGATGCGATTGGCTGCTTTCGCTATTACGCCGGTCTGGCCCGTGAACTCGACGAACGACAGGACCAGCCACTGGCCCTGCCGGACGCCCGTTTTCGCTGCCGTATCCGCCACGAACCGATTGGCGTGGCCGGGCAGATCATCCCGTGGAACTACCCGCTGCTGATGGCCGCCTGGAAAGTGGCTCCAGCCCTGGCGGCGGGCGCCACGGTGGTATTGAAGCCGTCCGAGCTGACGCCATTGACAGCGCTGGAACTGGCCGCCGCCGCCGACCGCATCGGCCTGCCGGCGGGCGTGCTCAACCTGGTCACCGGGCTCGGTGCCGAGGCTGGCAGCCCGCTGACCGAGCACCCCGGCGTGGACAAACTGGCCTTCACCGGCAGCGTGCCCACCGGGGCGAAAATCATGTCGGCCGCGGCCCGTGACATCAAGAACATCAGCCTCGAACTGGGCGGCAAGTCGGCGTTCATCGTGTTCGACGACGCGGATGTCGAAGCTGCCGTGGAGTGGATTCTGTTCGGGATCTTCTGGAACCAGGGCCAGGTGTGCAGCGCCACCTCGCGCCTGTTGGTGCAGGACAGCATCGCCCCGAGGCTGATCGAACGCCTGGTGGAAGAAACCCGCAAGATCACCATCGGCCCGGGCCTGGAGCCCGGCGTGCTACTGGGGCCACTGGTCAGCCAGGGCCAGTACGACAAGGTGCTCGGTTTTATCGATCAGGGCCTGGCCAGCGGTGCGCGCCTGCTCACCGGAGGCCGCCGGCCGGCGCATTTACCCCAGGGCTATTTCATCGAGCCGGCGATCTTCGACGAACCGGGAACCAGCAGCATTCTCTGGCGCGAAGAAGTCTTCGGCCCGCTGCTGTGCATCAAGCGCTTCAACACTGAAGAACAAGCCGTGCAAATGGCCAACGCCAGCCGCTTCGGCCTCGCCGCCGCGGTGATGAGCGCCGACCTGCAACGCAGCGCACGGGTGGCCAACCAGTTGCGCGCCGGGATTGTCTGGGTCAACTGCTCGCAACCGACCTTCGTCGAAGCGCCGTGGGGCGGCATGAAACACAGCGGGATCGGCCGTGAGTTGGGGGAATGGGGCCTGCACAATTATCTGGAGGTCAAGCAGGTCACCGAGTACGTCAGCGAGCAACCCTGGGGCTGGTATTTGAAGTAAACAGACCGACCGCTTCGCGAGCAGGCTTGCTTCCACAATGTGATCTTCAACGACCTCAAAAACCGAGGTCGCTCACGGCCCTTGTGGGCGCTGGCTTGCCAGCGATGACGTCGGCACCGCCCACAAAACTGTCGACCGCCAGGCCGCCATTGCGAACAGTCTCGCTCCCACATTCGTAGTGAAGGGTTAAGATGAACCGCCCTTCAATACACGACGGAGTTGATCAATGCGCATTGCTTTGCTGTCCGATGTCCACTTGTCCGTCAACGCGATCCCTTTTCCCGTCGTGGATGCCGATATTGTCGTGCTCGCCGGAGACATCGCCCGGCCGGCCGCCGCCATCGAGTGGGCCAAAGCCTGTCCTGCTCCGATCGTGTACGTCGCCGGCAATCATGAGTTTTATGGCAGCGACCTGACCTCCACCTGCGAGCAGTTGAAACGGTTGTCCCAAGGCACAGGGATTCACGTATTGGAGCGCTCGGAGTATGTCCACGACGGCGTACGGTTTTTGGGCTGCACCTTGTGGTCTGACTATCGTTTGTTCGATGACGCACAGGACCGGGCCCAGGGCGTAGACCTAGCGACAGCGCTCATCCGCGACTTCAGCCACATCAAAATCGCCCCCGACTTTCCCGACCTGTTCACGCCGGCCATCTCCCAGTTGATGTTCCTGCAGACCGTCGCCTGGCTGGATGATTGCTTCAGCCGCGACAGCGCCCTTCCCACGGTGGTGGTTTCCCATTTCGCGCCGACACGCTCCAGCATCAGCCCGGCCTTCGCGAATTCACCGATCAATTCGAGTTTTGTTTCAGACCTCGAACAGCGGATCAAGGACTGGCAGCCGGCGCTTTGGTTGCATGGCCACACCCACGGGAGCTTTGATTATCGGGTGGGCAACACCCGCGTCATTTGCAATGCCCGGGGCTACGCAAAAAATGGCATCAATGAAAACCCGGACTTTGATGATGCCTGTGTGATTGAGCTGGATACCTGACGCGTCAATCAAGCCTCCCCCGGTGTGTCTGATCAGGACAATCATGCGCGCTGAGGGTCGTCCCTATTCGACATTCAGCTGCTTTCCCGCCATGGCCGCCGCACGCGCGTGGTACAACAGCCCTGTCTACCAGGACGCGCGCAGTATCGGCTTGACCGCCGCACCCGGGTGGTATTGAGTCCACGAACCACGTGATCACAGCAAACACACTATGGGGGTCCATCTCGTGAGCAATAAGCCCTACGTCCCACCCAAGGTCTGGAAAAACGACGCCCCGTCCGGCGGCCAGTTCGCCAGCATCAACCGCCCGATCGCGGGCCCGACCCATGACAAGGCGTTGCCGATCGGCAAGCATCCCCTGCAGCTTTATTCACTGGCCACGCCCAATGGCGTGAAGGTGACCATCCTGCTTGAGGAACTGCTGGCGCTGGGCGAAACCGACGCCGAGTACGACGCCTGGCTGATCCGCATCGGCGAGGGTGATCAGTTCTCCAGCGGCTTCGTCGAGATCAATCCGAACTCGAAGATTCCGGCACTGCTGGACCGCAGCGTCGAGCCGCCGATCCGTGTCTTCGAGTCCGGTTCGATCCTGCTTTACCTGGCGGAAAAATTCGGCGCCTTCCTGCCCACCGATCCCGCAGGGCGTACCGAAACCCTGAACTGGCTGTTCTGGCAGATGGGTGCGGCGCCCTACCTGGGTGGCGGGTTCGGGCATTTTTACGCCTATGCGCCGGAGAAGTTCGAGTACCCGATCAACCGTTTCGCCATGGAAGCCAAGCGTCAGTTGGACGTCCTCGACCGCCGTCTTGCCCAAAGCCCGTACCTGGCCGGTGACCGCTACACCATCGCCGATATTGCGGTCTGGCCCTGGTACGGCCAGTTGGTGCGGGACAACGTGTACTCGGCTGCCGAGTTTTTGTCTGCGCATGAGTACACCCATGTGCAACGCTGGGCCGAGGAGATCGCCAACCGGCCTGCGGTCATTCGGGGTCAGCGTGTCAACCGGACGTGGGGGGACGAGGCGAGCCAGGTGCCTGAACGGCATCAGGCTGAAGATCTGAATTAACGGCGCCCGCTAGCCACCGCCTCAACCAGCAGCGTCACCAGTCGGCGGCAAGATCGACTGGGACGCTTGCCAACGACATGACCATTACGCCACGGATGAGGCGGCCGTGCCGGAATCAGGGCCAGCGCTCCGATCAATCCGCCTGCACGGTGACCTGGTGCTGCTCCCCCAGGCCGGTAATTCCCAGACGAATGGTCTGGCCGGGGCGCAGGAAGACAGGGGCAGGCTTGATCCCCAGGCCCACGCCAGGCGGCGTGCCGGTGGAAATCACATCGCCAGGTTGCAGGCTCATGCAACGACTGAGGTAGGCGATCAGCTGTGGCACAGTGAAGATAAATGTCCGCGTATTGCCTTGCTGGTAGCGGTGGCCGTCGACCTCCAGCCACAGGTCCAGCACATGGGGATCAGCGACTTCATCGCGGGTCACCAGCCACGGGCCGAGCGGGCCGAAGGTGTCGAAGCCTTTGCCCTTGTCCCAGGTGCCGCCGCGCTCCAGTTGCCACTCTCGTTCCGACACGTCGTTGATGACGCAATAACCGGCGACGTGCTCCATGGCGTTCGCCTCGTCGATGTAGCGCCCGCCTTTGCCGATGACCACCCCGAGTTCGACTTCCCAATCGGTCTTGAGCGAGCCGCGAGGGATCTCGATGTTGTCATTGGGGCCGCCGATGGCACTGGTCCATTTGCTGAAGATGATCGGCTCTTTCGGCACTTCCATGTTCGACTCGGCCGCATGGTCGGCGTAGTTCAAACCGATGCAGATAAATTTACCGACCTGCCCGACACAGGCACCGATCCGTGGCTGCCCTTCAACGAGGGGCAAGCTCAGCGGGTCGATGGCCGCAAGCGCCGCCAGGCTGTCCGGGTACAGGACCTGTCCGGCGATATCCGGCACATGACCCGAGAGGTCGCGGAGCCGATTGTCGGCATCCAGCAGGCCGGGTTTCTCCGAACCTTTTTCGCCATAACGCAACAGTTTCATGGGGTTCTCCTGCTTGATCGAAAAATACAGACCGGTTTCAGATGCTCATGCCGCCATCGATGACATGCACACCACCGGTGGTGTAGCTGGACGCGTCGCTGCCCAGGTACAGGGCCAATCGGGCAATTTCCTCGGGGCTACCGATACGCCCCATCGGCTGGCGGTCGAGGAATTGCTGGTAGACCCGGGTTTCGTCGACGCCCTGTTGTGCCGCCTGGGCCGAGATACGCTGGCGCAACGACGGAGACTCCACGGTGCCGGGGCAGATCGCGTTGCAGCGAATGCCCTGGCCGATGAAGTCCGCCGCGACGGCCTTGGTCAGCCCCACCACCGCCGCCTTGCTGGCAGCATAGGCGAACCGGTTGGGCACGCCCTTGATGCTGGACACCACCGACGACATGTTGATGATCGAGCCGCCGCCACGCGCCAGCATGCCCGGCAGAAACGTGCGGATCATCCGGTACATGGCGGTGACATTGATGTCCATCGAACGCGCCCAGGCCGCTTCGTCGCACTCGAGGATGTTGCCGCTGTGCACGTAGCCAGCGCAGTTGAACAGCACATCCAGGCCACCGATGCGTTCACAGGCCTGGCTGATGGCGCTCGCCGACGTCACGTCCAGCCTGAGGGCGGTGATGCCTTCGACGCCCTCCAGCGCGCGGATATCGATATCACTGGCAAACACCTCGGCACCGGCCCGGGCAAAGGCGATGGCGCTGGCCATGCCGATGCCCTGCCCGGCCGCCGTGACCAGCACCCGCTTGTGTTGCATGTTCATGCTGTTTCAAGTTTGGCGGTGGCGATGGCGACTTTCGGGGACCGGCCGAGCATCGAGGCGGGGATGGCCAGGATCAGCCCACCGCTGACGAACAGGCAGACCGCCAATACGTAGGTGCCGTTATTGATATTGCCGGTGAGGTTTTCCGCCACGGCGGTGATCATCGACCCCGTGAAGCCGGACAGGTTGCCGAAGGCGTTGATCATGCCGATACCGGCCGCTGCGGCGACGCCGGACAAGACTGTCCCCGGCAGGGTCCAGAAAATCGGCATCAGGCTGAGAATCCCCGAGGCGGATACGCTAAGGAACAGCACGGACAGCACCAGGTTGTCGGCGAAATAGGCACTGAGCATCAGCCCCAGGCCACCGATGAACGCCGGAATCGCCGCATGCATGCGTCGCTCTCCGGTACGGTTGGAGTGCCGCGCGTTGAGCAGCATCGCGACCACGGCCACCGCGTAAGGAATGGCGGTCAGCAAACCGATGTGCAGGCTGTTGGTGATACCGGTGCTCTTGATGATCGAGGGCATCCAGAACGCCAGGCCGTAAAAGCCGGTATTGAAGGTCAGCAGGATCAGTACCAGCAACCACACCCGTGGATTGAAGAACACTTCGCTCAGGCGTGAAGCCTTGCCTTGGTTATCGGTTTGCAAATTGGCCTTGAGCAAGGCCTTCTCTGCTGCGGACAGCCATTTGGCGGAGTCGATGTTGTTCGCCAGGCAGACGATCACGACGAACGCCATGATGATCGAAGGAATGCCCTCGATGATCAGCATCCACTGCCAGCCGGACATGCCGTGCACGCCCTGCATGCTGTTCATCAACCAACCGGACAGTATTCCGCCCAGGGTCAGGCTGATCGGCATGGCCATCAGGAAGCCGGACATCACGCGGCTCTGGCGGTGCGTCGGAAACCAATAATTGAGGTACAGAATCACCCCGGGGAAGAAGCCCGCTTCGCAAATGCCCAACAGGAAGCGCAGCACGTAGAACATCGTGCTCGATTCGATGTGGAACACGCCCGCCAGCGGCACGGTGAATGCCACGGCCATGGAGATCACGGCCCAGGTCAACATGATCCGGGCGATCCAGAAGCGTGCGCCGAAGCGATGCAGCAACAGGTTGCTCGGTACTTCAAACAGGAAATAGCCCCAGAAGAACATACTGGCGCCCAAGGCGTAGACGGTGTTGCTGAATTGCAGCTCGTTGAGCATGTCGAGCTTGGCGAAGCCGATGTTGACCCGGTCCAGGTACGCGGCCATGTAGCACAGGAGCAGGACGGGAAGGATGCGCCAGATGACCTTGCGGTAGGTCCGGTCTTCAAAGTCTTGTTCGCTGGCGTGCGCCTGCGCGGGCAAATGCTCGGATATGGTTTGCATGGAGGTAACCCCTGGGCATGTGGACATGCCTGATTGTTTTTATCGAATGGGTTACGCCGAGTGAGCGGTTCACTCGGCGGTGATGCCGGCTACAGCGCCTGGGTGGTTTTCTCTCCGTTGACCAGGCGCGTCAGCCCCAGCGGATTGCGATTTTTGAGCGCCTCGGGGAGCAAGGCGTCGGGGAAGTTCTGGTAGCACACCGGGCGCAGGAAGCGGTCGATGGCCAGGGTGCCCACCGAGGTGCCACGGGCATCGGAAGTCGCCGGCCAGGGCCCGCCGTGAACCATGGCATCGCAGACTTCCACGCCGGTGGGATACCCGTTGACCAGCACGCGGCCGACCTTCTGTTCGAGCACGGCCACCAGGTCGGCAGATTGTTCCAACTCCGCCGGTTCACCGATCAGGGTGGCGGTCAGCTGCCCGCGCAACCCTTGCAGGGCCGCCAACAACTCAGTCCGGTCAGCCACCTCAACCACCACGGTGGCCGGGCCGAAGATTTCTTCCTGGAGCAATTCGTTGCCCGTCAGCAACAGGTTGACATCCGCCTGGAACAATTGCGCCCGGGCTTGATTGCCTGCCTGCGCCTGCCCGGCCAGGTGGGTGATCTGCGGATGCGCCAGCAAGGTTTCGCAACCGTGCACATAGCTGCGCAGACCGCCGGCGTTGAGCATGGTTTGCCCCGGTTGATCGGCCATCAGGGCACTGAGTGTCTGTACGAAGCGGGTGAGTGCCGCAGAGCGTATGCCGATGACCAGGCCGGGGTTGGTACAGAACTGCCCGGCGCCCATCACCACCGACGCGGCCAACTCGCTGGCGATACGCTCGCCACGCACTTGCAGGGCCTCGGGCAGGACCAGCACCGGGTTAATGCTGCTCATCTCGGCGAACACCGGGATCGGTTGCGCACGTGCAGCCGCCATGTCGCACAGCGCCCGACCGCCCTTGAGCGAGCCGGTGAAGCCGACCGCCTGAATCTGTGGATGCTTGACCAGCGCCTCACCGACGCCGGCGCCGAAAATCATGTTGAACACACCCGCCGGCATCCCGGTTTTCTCGGCGGCACGAATGATCGCTTCGGCGACCCGTTGCGCTGTCGCCATATGCCCGCTGTGGGCCTTGAACACGACCGGACAGCCAGCAGCCAGCGCGGCGGCGGTGTCACCGCCGGCGGTGGAGAAGGCCAAGGGAAAATTGCTGGCGCCGAACACCGCCACCGGGCCGATGCCCAGGCGGCATTGACGCAGATCGACTCGCGGCAACGGTTGGCGTGCCGGAAGCGGCAGATCGATGCGGGCGCCGTAGAAATCACCGCGCCGCAACGCCTGGGCAAACAGGCGCATCTGACCGCTGGTACGGGCTCGTTCGCCCTGGATACGGGCGGCTGGCAACGCGGTCTCCTGGCCGACCAGGGCGACGAAATCATCGCCCAGCGCATCCAGTTCAGCGGCGATCGCTTCGAGAAATTGTGCCCGGCGCTCGGCGGACAGATTGCGGTAAATCGGGCTGGCCTGGGCGGCAGCCGAGGCAGCGGCATCCACTTCCTCGACCGTAGCCTGAATAAAAGCCGTGGGCAGTGGTTGCCCGGTGGTCGCATCAATGCTGTGCAGCACCACCGACCCGGCGGCGCTACGGCCACCGGCGATGAAATTGTGTCCGGACAGTTCGGGCATGACAGTCTCCTGACCCTGATTGGAAGCTGGTCGATACTCTACTGTCGCGAACCGATTCTTTCCCAATGGCATTTTTGGATTAACCGATAACGAAACGTTATCGAAAATCGCGTTTTTCTGGCAACGGCCAGCCCCGCAGGAGCCGGCACGTTTCAATGGGCCGTATCGCTGGCCAGCCGCGCGTTTTCCTTGAGGATTTCGGCGAACTCCAGGGCCGAACCGAGCAGATGCTCGCCCTTGCGCGTGAGGATGCCGTAGTCCTGTGGCACTAGGTGCAATGGCGTATCCAGGGTTTTCAACTGTCCGCTGTCGAGCAGCGGATTGACCATGGCATTGGGCAACATACCGATCATCGCCCCGCGTTGCAGAACCTGGAGGAAGGTCTGCATGGAAATGGTATCGACGGTGTTTTTCGGCATCCCTACCCCGGCTTCGGCGAAGGCCAGCTCCATGCGTGCGCGAATCGGCGTGCCGACCGGATAGAGAATCCAGGGCAAATCCACCAATTGCTGCAACGAGGTCGGGCCAGCGTCGGCCAATGGATGACGGCTGTTGACCACAATGCAGAACGGTTCGGGCGCCAGTGGCTGGAAATCATAGCGCTGCTGCTGGCTTTGATCGGTGAAGCGGGCAACCGCCAGATCGAGCTTTTTCTCTTCGAGCATTTCCATCAGGTGATTACTGGTTTGCTCCACCACTTCAATCGACAGCAAGGGCCAGCGTTGCTTGATCTGCAAGATCGCCTCCGGCAGCGCCACCGCCGTGGCGGCAAAAATCCCGCCGACCTTGAGGTGGCCATGACCGCCCTCGCGCAGACTGCTGATCTGCTCGACGAACGAGCGGGCATCGTTCAGTGCGATCTGCGCGTAACGCAGCACATGCTCGCCCAGCGCCGTGGGCGGCATGCTCCGCGGCTGGCGTTCGAACAGGGCAAAGCCGAGCAGGCTTTCGATTTCCTTGAGCATCTTGCTGATGGCCGGCTGGCTGAGGTTCATCTGCTGCGCCGCCAGGTGCATGTTGCGCGTGCGCCCCAGCGTGTCGATCAGCAACAGGTGGCGGAATTTGAGCCAGCCGCAGACGCTGGAAAAGGACAGTTCTGACATGGGCATTCCCCGAAGAAGCAATAACCGGAAGTTATCGAATACTGAATATATCTCATTGGAGTTTATCGACTGGCCGCCCTAGCGTGAAGGCTTTACGAACCAGGAAGATTCCTCATGTCGCTACTGCTTACGCCTGAAAACACCCTGCCGGTCGACGGTGTGGCCGGTACTCTGATCGGCCGCGCCTGGGTTCCTGGCCGGATCGCCGGGCCTTCGCCGATTGTTCTGCGCACGGACGGTGTGTTCGATCTGTCGGACCGTTTCGCGACCTTGAGCGACTTGCTGGAATCGGACTCGCCGCTGTCGGCCGTACGCCAGACACCCGGCACCTTCATCGCCAGTGTCGAGGCCCTGCTGGCCAACACGGGCCCCGATGCGGACCTGTCCAGGCCTTACCTGCTGCCGCCCCTGGATTTACAGGTGATCAAGGCGGCCGGTGTCACCTTCGCCGCCAGCATGATCGAACGGGTGATCGAGGAGCAGGCCGGCGGTGACGCTGCAAAGGCCGAAGCCGTTCGCGCCACCGTGCATGGGGTCATCGGTGACAACCTGCGTTCGATCGTCCCCGGCTCCGAGCAGGCCATGCGTTTGAAAGCCTTGCTGATCGAACAGGGCATGTGGTCGCAATACCTTGAAGTCGGTATCGGTCCGGACGCGGAGATTTTCACCAAGGCACCGGTACTCGCCGCCGTCGGCAGTGGCAGCCGCATCGGCATTCACCCCGGTTCGCAGTGGAACAACCCGGAACCGGAAGTGGTGCTGGCGGTAAACAGCCGTGGCCAGATCCATGGCGCGACCCTGGGCAACGATGTGAACCTGCGGGATTTCGAAGGCCGTAGCGCCTTGTTGCTGAGCAAGGCCAAGGACAACAACGCTTCTTGCTCCATCGGGCCGTTCATTCGCCTGTTCGATGAACACTTCAGCCTCGACGACGTGCGTGCCTGCGTGGTCGACCTCGAGGTGCAGGGCGAGGACGGTTACCGGATGCAGGGCTCGAGTTCCATGAACCAGATCAGCCGCGACCCGCAGGACCTGGCGAACCAGACCCTCAACGCCAATCACCAATACCCTGACGGCTTCCTGCTGTTTCTCGGTACTCTGTTCGCCCCGACCGAGGATCGCGATCATGCCGGAAGCGGCTTCACCCACAAACTCGGCGACCGGGTCAGCATCAGCAGTCCGCTGCTCGGCAGTCTGCACAACCGCGTCACTCACAGCTGTGACGCCGAGCCCTGGACCTTTGGTGTGAACGCCCTGATGCGTAACCTGGCAGCCCGAGGACTGCTCGCGCGCTGAAGCCACGACAGATTGTCGATTCATCCAATGACAAGAGAGACCCGATCATGAGTGACATTCCAAAACGCCGCCTGCGCAGCGAGCAATGGTTCAACGACCCTGCCCACGCGGACATGACTGCCCTGTACGTCGAACGCTACATGAACTACGGCATGACCCGTGAAGAGTTGCAGTCGGGCCGCCCGATCATCGGGATCGCCCAGACCGGCAGCGACCTGACGCCGTGCAACCGCCATCACCTGGAACTGGCCCAGCGGGTCAAGGCCGGCATTCGTGACGCCGGGGGCATTCCCATGGAGTTTCCGGTGCACCCGATCGCCGAGCAATCCCGTCGACCAACCGCCGCGCTGGACCGTAACCTGGCCTATCTGGGGCTGGTGGAAATCCTACACGGCTACCCGCTGGACGGCGTGGTGCTCACCACCGGTTGCGACAAAACCACCCCCGCCTGCCTGATGGCCGCCGCAACCACCGACCTGCCCTCTATCGTCCTCTCCGGCGGGCCGATGCTCGACGGTCACCACAAGGGTGAACTGATCGGCTCCGGCACCGTGCTCTGGCACGCACGCAATCTGATGGCGGCCGGAGAAATCGATTACGAAGGCTTCATGGAAATGACCACCGCAGCATCGCCTTCGGTGGGCCACTGCAACACCATGGGCACCGCCCTGTCGATGAATGCGCTGGCCGAAGCCCTGGGCATGTCACTGCCCGGCTGCGCGAGCATTCCGGCGCCCTATCGGGAACGCGGACAAATGGCCTATGCCACCGGCAAGCGCATCTGCGAACTGGTGATGCAGGATGTGCGCCCGTCACAGATCATGACCCGCGAGGCCTTCGAGAACGCCATTGCCGTGGCCTCGGCACTGGGGGCCTCAAGCAACTGCCCTCCGCACCTGATCGCCATCGCCCGGCACATGGGCGTGGAATTGAGCCTGGATGACTGGCAGCGCATTGGCGAAGACGTGCCGTTGCTGGTCAACTGCATGCCGGCCGGCAAGTACCTGGGCGAAGGTTTCCACCGCGCGGGCGGTGTGCCGGCGGTCATGCATGAACTGCAAAAAGCCGGGCGCCTGCACGAAGACTGCGCCACGGTCAGCGGCAAGACCATCGGTGAAATCGTCAGCGGCACCCTGACCAGCAACGCCGACGTGATCTATCCCTTCGAGACCCCGCTCAAGCACCGCGCCGGTTTCATCGTGCTCAGCGGCAACTTCTTCGACAGCGCGATCATGAAGATGTCGGTGGTCGGCGAGGCGTTCCGCAAGACCTACCTGTCCGAACCCGGCGCGGAAAACAGCTTCGAAGCGCGGGCCATCGTGTTCGAAGGGCCGGAGGACTATCACGCGCGGATCGACGACCCGTCGCTGGATATCGACGAACGCTGCATCCTGGTGATTCGTGGCGCTGGCACCGTGGGCTATCCCGGCAGTGCCGAAGTGGTGAACATGGCCCCGCCGGCGGCACTGATCAAACAAGGCATCGACTCCCTGCCCTGCCTGGGCGACGGTCGCCAGAGCGGCACTTCCGCCAGCCCGTCGATCCTCAACATGTCGCCGGAAGCGGCGGTCGGTGGCGGCCTGGCGTTGCTGAAAACCAACGACCGCCTGCGCGTCGACCTCAACGCCAGATCGGTCAACCTGTTGGTCGATGAAGCCGAAATGGCGCGGCGCCGCGCCGAGTGGACGCCGAACATCCCCGCCTCGCAAACCCCCTGGCAGGAGCTATACCGCCAACTGGTCGGGCAACTGTCCACCGGCGGCTGCCTGGAACCGGCGACCCTGCACCTGCGAGTCATCGCCCGCAGTGGCGGCGAACCCCGGCATTCGCACTGACGGGACGCAGCACGGCTCTGCTGTCCCGGCGCCGGCCGGGTTGGCAGGCCGTAGTGACTGTCCATACGCTTCACTCCACGACAAAAGACAGGGCCGCCAATAGCAATCATTCGGCGCCAAAGGCCTCTTACCATCCTGGTTCTTCATCCCAAAACAAGAGAAGAACCATGGCCGCCATCCTTCAGAAACAGGGCGACAGCAGCGATTTTTCGGTCGCCGCCGTCGCCGACACACACCGCATGAGTCAACGCTCGCTGACGATGGCCTGGTGGGGCATTTGCAGCGCGATGTTCTGGCTTGTCGTTTCCGCCACCCTGGCAATGACCTTCGGCACTCAAAACGCGATCATCGGCCTGCTGTTGTCGGTCGTGACCTACGCCGCCATCAATGGCGTGATTGCGCGCTATGCGATCAAGACCGGACTGTCGGTCGCGCTGTTTTCGCGGGTCCTGTTCGGGCGCAAGGGCGCGATCCTCGCGACCTTGATCTTCTTCGCCACCGCGACCTATTACAGCGTGTTCGAAGGCTCGGTAATTGCCATTGCAATTCAACAGTACGTGCCGACCTTGTCGATCAATCAGGCCTACCTGTTGGTGGTGCTGTACAGCGTGCCGTTGATTTTCGGCAGCGTGCAAAACTGGATGGACAAGCTCAACGGCGTGTTGCTGCCCTTCTACCTGATCGGTCTGGTCGCGCTGGTAGTGGTGACCATCGAACAATACGGCTACAGCGCTGCCTGGCTGCAGATGGGACCGGCGAGCGGCCCGGTGGCGAATGGCTGGTGGGATTGTTTCAGCTACTTCATGGGCGTGTGGATCCTGATGATGTACACCTGGGACTACGCACGTTTCGGCCGCAAGGAAGACGCCACCTACCATGCCCGCTTCAACTTCGGCCTGCCCTTCTACACCTTCACCTTTTTGATCAATGGCCTGGTCGGGATTTTCCTGGCCGGAACCATTCCTACCCCCGGCGGCCTGAGCGAGGTGTCGGTGGTGATGGCGATCGTCGAGCTGATGGGGATCTGGGGCCTGATCTTCGTCTGGATCAGCCAGACGCGCATCAACTCGGCGAACTTCTACCTGGCGGCCACCAACATGCAGGCCTTTTTCGGCGGCATCGGACTGGCGAAAGTGCCTTACATCGCCTGGGCCATCGCCGTCGGCGTGCTGGTCTACACCCTGATGCGCCTGAACGTTTTCGATTACATCCTGCAAGCGCTGTCGTACCAGAGCATCTTCGTGGTGGCCTGGGTGGCGATTGCCCTGGCGCACATTTTCTCGCCCCGCTACCCCCTGCTGTTCCAGGACCGGATCGAATACCAGGTGGATAGAGTCAGCGCCTTCAACCCCTGTGGCCTCGGGGCGTGGTTCCTTGCCGCCGCCCTGGGCATTGCGCTGCTCAACTGTGGCCATGCGGCCCTGGCCACCTGGTCTGCACCCGTGACCTTCCTCAGCGCCTTCAGCGCCTATTGGCTGCTGCTGAACAACGCCAGGCGCAGTTGGTTCGTGCGCGCCAGTTGCGGCTGATCCCTTCGTTCACTAATGACCATCTTCAGGCGAACGCAAACCCACCAACAGTGCACGGGCAATCAACTTCCAGTGCGCTTTGCGCCAAGCCAGCCAAGGCTTCGAGCAGGTAGTTTGGTGTCGTGGGTTAGACGTTCGTCCTGACCTTCACCTGGATAACAACAAGATTTCTGGTGACCCATGAGTACAGTAGATCCGATCACCCTGGCCGTCGTGCGAGGCGCGCTGGAAACCGCGCAACGCGAAATGACCATCACCCTTGAGAAAACCGGTCGTTCGAGCGTTTTCAACCTGGCTCACGACTATTCGAATGCACTGTTTGACCACCTTCCGGAAATGATCCTGCAAGGTCAGGACATCCCGATTCACCTCGGCTCGCTGATTCCGGCAATGAAATGCGTCGCCGGTTTCTTCGGTGACGAGGTCGAAGAAGGCGATGTGATTTATCACAACGATCCGGCCTACATGGGCAGCCACATCCTCGACTGCTGCATGTACAAACCGGTGTTCTACCAGGGCGAACTGGTGTTCTGGGCCGTTTGCAAAGGCCACCTGACCGACATCGGCGGCCCGGTGCCCGCCGGCTACAACCCCGAAGCCAAGGAAATCTACGCCGAAGGTTTGCGCATCCCGCCGGTGAAACTATGGTCGCGGGGCAAGCGCCGTGAGGACGTGATCAACCTGCTGCTGACCAACATGCGTGCCCGTGCCTATCAGGAAGGCGATCTCAACGCTCAATACGGCGCCTGCAACGTCGGCGAACGGCATTTGCTCGAATTGCTCGATCGCTATGGCGTGGAACAGGTGCGCGCGTGCATCGCCGAGTTGAAGGACATGGCGGACCGGCACATGCGTGCCTTGCTGCGTGACGTCCCGGACGGCTTTTACACCGGCACCGCGGTGCTGGAAGACTCGGGCCATGGGCTGGGCGAACTGTCGATCACCGCGCAGGTAGAGATTCGGGGTGATGAAGCGCACATCCTCATCGAAAGTCCGCCCCAGGTGCCCTATTTCATCAACTCGTATGCCGGTAACTCGGTGTCCGGGGTTTACCTGGGGCTGATGATGTTCGCTCAGGTGCCGCCGCCGTATAACGAAGGGCTGTACCGCTGCGTGTCCGTCGATCTCGGCCCGCCGGGCACCCTGTGCAACGCGCAGGAACCGGCGCCCCACGTCAACAGCACCACCACGCCGATGGAAACCCTGGCCGATGCGGTGCGCCAGGCCCTGGAACAAGCCGCTCCCGACCGTGTGACCGCCTCTTGGGGCCACGCCAGCGGGATCAACATTGCCGGCCACGACCCGCGCAATGGCAACGACGAGTACGTAACCATGGTGCTCGCGTCGATCATCTCCGGTGCCGGTGCGAACAAGGCCATGGACGGTTGGCCGGCGTGCGGTCCGCTGTGCTGTTTTGGCGCGCTGATGTCCGGTGACATCGAATTGCTGGAGTACTCCTACCCGATCCTCATCCATCGCTACAGCCTGATGACCGACAGCGGTGGTGCCGGCGAATTTCGCGGTGGCTCGGGTACGCGCATCGAAATCGAACCGCTGAACCACGCCATGACGGTGGTGGGTTTTGGCGAGGGTCGGCAACTGCCGACATCGGGGGCCGCGGGCGCAAATAACGTCCTGCTCGAACCGAAGTTGGGGCGGCTGATCCACCGCAAGGCCGATGGTGAAGAACAGTCCTTCATCTACAACGCGCAACTCACCGCGCAACCGGGCGAACGGGTGATCAACGTCAACCCTGGCGGCGGTGGCTACGGCAATCCGCTGCGTCGCCCGGTGGCCAGCGTCGTCAACGATGTGCGCAACGGCCTTGTATCCCGCGAAGGCGCGCGCCTGGAGTACGGCGTGGTGATCGACAGCAATGGCCAGGTCGATGACGCCGCGACCCACGCCTGCCGTGCGGCGAACTAATCGAGCCCGGCCCCTTTGAGCAATCTGGAATCCCTCATCATGAGCAAGCAACAATATCGTCTGGGCATCGACGCCGGCGGCACCTTCACCGATTTCATCCTCGCCGACCGCACCGGCAACGTGCAGCTGTTCAAGGCACCCTCGACGCCCCAGGATGGCACGATCGCGATCCGCAACGGGCTGGCGCAAATCGCCGATGCCATTGGCCGCACGCCGGCCCAGATCATTGGCGACTGTGACCTGTGCATCAACGGCACCACCGTGGCCCTCAACGCCTTGATCGAAAAGACCGGGGTCAAGGTTGGCCTGCTGTGCACCGACGGCCATGAGGACAGCCTGGAAATCCGCCTGGGCCACAAGGAAGACGGGCATCGCTATGACGCCAGCTACCCGCCGGCCTACATGCTGGTGCCCCGGCACCTGCGCCGCCCCATCGGTGGCCGAATGCTCAGTGACGGCAGCGAATACGCCGCGCTCGATGAAGACGCGATTCGCCAGGCCATCGAGTATTTCCGCGAACAAGACGTCAAGGCCGTGGCCATCTCCTTCGTCTGGTCGGTGCGCAACCCCAGCCACGAACTGCGCGCCGCCGCCATGGTGCGCGCGGCATTGCCGGGGGTGTTCGTCTGCACCGGCAGCGAAGTGTTCCCGCAGATCCGCGAATACACCCGCACCTCGACCGCCGTGGTCAATGCGTACCTGAGCCCGGTCATGGGCCGCTACATCGAACGGATCGACGCGCTGTTCGAGGAGCTTGGCGCGCAGCAACCGACGCGCTACTTCCAGTCCAACGGCGGCCTGGCGCCGGGCGTGGTGATGCGCGAGCGGGCGGTGAATGCCATCAACTCCGGCCCGGCCTCCGCGCCGCAAGCGGGGTTGTGTGTCGCGCAGCCGTTCGGCATCGATAACGTGATCACCGTGGACATGGGCGGCACCTCGTTCGACATCACCCTGAGCAAATCCGGGCGCACCAACTTCAGCAAGGACACCGACTTCCTGCGCTATCGCATCGGCGTGCCGATGATCCAGGTGGAAACCCTCGGTGCCGGTGGTGGCTCGATTGCCTACCTCGATGACTTCGGCATGCTTCAGGTCGGCCCGCGCAGCGCGGGTGCCAACCCCGGCCCGGTGTGCTACGGCAAGGGCGGCACCGAGCCCACCGTGACCGACGCCAACCTGGCCCTGGGCTACCTGGCCGACGGCGCGCTGCTGGGCGGCAGCATTCGCCTCAATCGTAAAGCGGCCATCGACGCGATCCGGAGCAAAATCGCCGAGCCTTTGGGCATCAGTGTCGAACGTGCGGCCATCGGCATCATCACCCTGGTCAACCTGAACATGGTCAGCGGCATTCGCCGGGTCTCGGTGGAGCGTGGTTATGACCCACGGGACTTCGCCCTGATCGGTGCGGGCGGTGCGGCGGGCATGCACGTCATGCGTCTGGCCGAGGAAATCGGCAGCCAGGTGGTACTGATTCCGAAGGTGGCTTCCGGGCTGTGCGCCTACGGGCAGATTCTCTCGGACATCCGATACGACCAGTTGACCACCCTGCCCATGCGCCTGGACGACGATCTGGTCGACCTGCCCTTGCTCAACCAGACCCTGCGCGACTTGCGCGAGCGCGGCATGAACAACCTGCGCGACGATGGCTTCGGTGCCGACGACAAGGTGGAATGCCTGTACAACCTGGAAATCCGCTACCTCGGCCAGATTCACGAATGCAGCGTCGAGCTGACCTGCGATCAACTGGATCAGTCGAGTCTGGTGGTCCTGCGTGAGGCGTTCCACACGCGGCACAAGGCACTGTTTTCCTACAGCGAGCCTGAGAGCCCCGCCGAGCTGGTCAACCTTGAGTGTTCGGTGATTGCGCGCCTGCAACGCCCACCGATGCCGGAGCTGCCGGCGCCCGACGAAGACGCCGCGCCCCAGGCGAGCGGCTACCGCTCGATGCTGTTCAGCGCCCAATCGCCCTGGCAGGAAACCCCGGTGTACAACGGTGACCGGCTGCAATCCGGGCAAAGGGTGCGAGGCCCTTGTGTGATCGAAGAGTCGACCACCAACATCGTCGTTCCTCCGGGCTGGCAGGCGACGCTTGCGCCCTCGGCCACCTACCGGCTGACGCCTGATGATTGACCGCCCGTAAGCATTGGCAAATGATGGCAAACCAGCGGTGCCGAGGGTTCTCTACCTCGGCACCGTCCTCATAATAAAAAGATACGAGGGCCGCCATGGCGTACAAACTTTCCACCCGCTCCTGGCCCGACAGTCAACGCCAGCCGCTCTGGGCCCAGGCCATCGGCAGCGCCTATTTCCCATTGTCCCTGGAGTTTGCCCCCAGCAGCACCTTCAGCGGCAGCCTGCAGATCTGGGAAACCGGCAGCACCCCGCTGACCCTGTCACGCTTGCGCTCCAGTCAGCTCGGCTATTCGCGCAGCAAGGCCCAGGTCAGTGAAGATCATGAAGCCTGCTACCTGGTCACCGTACCGCGTCGCAGCGAAGTGCATTTCGAGCAGGACGGCCGCGCCCTGCATTGCCAGCCTGGCGGATTCATCTTCGAACGTGGCGATGCCCCCTACCGCTTTCACTATGCCAGCGACAACGACCTCTGGGTGTTCAAGCTCCCCGAACGTGCGTTGCATGGGCAACTGCGCGGGGCCGAGCGCTACACCCGCTTCTGCTTCGATGCCAAGCGCGCACTCGGGCGGATTTTCGTCGATCAACTGGCGATGTGTGCCGCCCGCTTCGACGAATGTGACGAACCCGCCCGCCACATGCTGTTGGAGCAGGCACTTTCAACCTTGTTAATGGCCTTGCGCGACGATGAGCGAGTGCTTAGCAGTGAAAGTTCGAACCTGGCGGCCATGCATTTGCAACGCATCGAACATTACGTCGACAAACAACTGGGCAACCCGGACCTGGCGCCCCAAGTGATCGCGCAGGCTTGCGGCCTGTCCGTGCGCTATTTGCACAAACTCTTCAGCAGCACGCCTTACAGCCTCGGCGAATGGATTCGTCTGCGCCGCCTCGAAGCGGTCCACCGAGGCCTGCACGACCCCAATTGCCACCTGTCGATCGGCGAACTGGCCATGCGTTGGGGGTTCAGTGATCAGGCGCAATTCACCCGAAGCTTTCGCCAGCATTTCGGCTGCACCGCCAGGGAAGTGCGCAGCGGTGCCGCGCGGACACCGGGTGCATCGAAGCTGTGTGTCTGAGCCGGGGTTCAGATCCCGGCCCTTGAGCATCAAGGATCGACCTGCCCCATCAGTTCGGCCACCGACTCCTGGCGATTGGCGTAGCGCTGCGCCAGGACCGCACAGACCATCAGTTGAATCTGGTGGAACAACATCAGGGGCAGGATCAACACGCCAATGGTGCTGCCAGCGAACAACACCTGGGCCATTGGCACCCCGGTCGCCAGGCTTTTCTTCGAGCCGCAGAACAGAATGGTGATGCGGTCCTCCTGACTAAAGCCAAAGGCCTTGCCCAGCACGGTCGACGCCACCAACACCAGCCCCAGCACCACGCAGCAAGCCACCACCAGCCCGGCCAGGTCCCGTAGCGGAATCTGGTGCCAGATGCCCTCGTTTACCGCCTCACTGAACGCCCCGTAGACCACCAGAAGAATTGAGCCCTGATCGACGAACTTCAGCCAACTCTTGTTGCGCCCGACCCAGGCGCCGATCCAGCGTCGTGCGATCTGCCCGGCCACGAACGGCAGCAACAGTTGCACGCTGATTTTCACAATTGCATCGAGGGTCGAACCACCGTCGCCGTGCACGTTCAACAGCAACGTCACCAGCAATGGCGTGAGGAAAATCCCGAACAGGCTGGACGCCGCCGCGCTGCAGATCGCCGCCGGAATGTTGCCGCGTGCCAGGGAAGTGAAGGCAATCGCCGACTGCACCGTGGCAGGCAGCGCGCAGAGGTAGAGCATGCCCATGTACAGGTCATCACCGATCAACGGCGACAACACAGGCTTGAGCGCCAGGCCAAGCAGCGGAAACAGCACGAAGGTCAGGCTGAACACCAGCAAATGCAAACGCCAGTGGCCGGCACCGGCGATGATCGATTCGCGGGACAATTTGGCGCCATGCAGAAAAAACAGCAGGGCAATGGCGATGTTGGTCAGCCAGCCAAAGCCTACCGCCACCTGGCCACTGGCAGGCAGCAAGCTGGCGAGCAGGACCACGCCGATCAGGGTCAGGGTGAAGTTGTCGGGTAAAAAGCGCGGGCGCGTCATCAGGATCATCCGGTTTTGCCAGGAAGGTATCGACAACTCTAACCCGCTGACGGATTACCGACTAACGCTAACAAGCCAGCAGATGTCGGCTAAAGGACATGCCGGCCATGTCAGTTGAAGCTCATGCCACTCCGGGGCCTGAACTCACAGGAATCATTTCGCCACTATTCAACTGACAACCTCTTCATTCTTCTATAGATTCCTGTCGCAATGCACCTTCTGAATGACTAAGGAACGTCATGATTGACTCCGTTGTTTCAATATCCGAACAAGCGTTTTTCAGCATCGTCACGTCAGCACTGGAAGCCTACAAACTGGAACATGTCTTAACCAACGGCGACTCGGCGGCGGAAGTCGAAACGTTCGGGCATTTGTGGGGGTACTGTCAGCGAACCATCGGCACCCAGATGATGTACCGAGTGGTATTGGCAGACACTTCCACCGCCGTTGAAAGAGATCAGAACTCCGTCATTTATACCGATGAGGCTCAGGACCTGAAACAAGGCTTCATTGATACGTTTTTCCCGGAAGTTTGCTATCTGGGGGACTATCACAGTCATCCGTACAGTCACGAGAATGACGAGATCAAAACCGAACTCGAACTTGAACGAGGTCACTACTACCGATTCTCCGACGCGGATTTCCGGTCCGTCAAAGCCCTGCAGGACAATGCACTGGACTATCGGGTCGGCCTGGTTGCCACCGTGTTCGAGCGTGAGCGGAAGGTCAAGCGAACGCTGAAAAAACTCGATGGTGAAAGTTGCATCCGGTTTCAATACCTGAACATGACGATCTGGTTGAAGGCTTACGTCTGGACCTCGGACGAAAACATGAACTATCGGCGCAAGGCGGACAAGATGGTACGCCTGGTCTGTCCGAGCTTGAATTTATTGGCCGAATGACCGCCGGATTGCAGTTCAGTTTGAGAATAAACTCGAGCATCCGGTCAGACTCTAACCCCGGTTGAACGGGATCAAACCCGGTGGGGTGCGTCTGAACGGAGCGTGTGAATTGCAGGTAAGGCAGCAGACAACCACGGCGCCGCGTCATGTTGGCCAGCTAATTTCCGCCCAACTGCTCAAGTCCGCTTGGTGACTTTTTGTGGGCACCATGGGCCGGGCTCAATTCAGCAGCTCAGTGATCCACCGGGCCTGCCGGGCGATTTCCTCGGCCTTCTCTTCGGGCACTGCCTGTCGCGCCCGGGCGAAGTGGGTCAGGGTCTGCTGTTTATGGCGCAGCAGGCGCTGCCACTTGGTCAGGAACGCCGGGCTGCGTGCCTGCATCTGCAGCGGGCCGAAGTACAGCTCCTCGGCGGTATAGGTCACCGGTCCGTCGCGCTCGGCGACGATGATTTCGTAGTCAAAGCGGTTTTCCCGCAGCACTTCCTCGCAGAGGATTCGGTAGCCATTGTCCATCAACCATTGACGCAGCGGCTGCTCGCCGCCGTTGGGCTGCAGGATCAAGCGTTCCCGGCCGCTCAGGCGCGCCTTGCCGCTGTCGAGGATGTCGCGGATCGTCTCGCCACCCATGCCACAGAGGCTGATCGCCGTGATGCCGTCTCCCGGCTCGATCGCCGCCAGGCCATTGGCCAGGCGCACGGTGATCCACTTTTCCAGGCCGTTCTCTCGCACGGTGCGTTCGGCCGAGCGCAGTGGCGTCAATGCCACCTCGCCGGCCACCGCCGCCGCGATGGCGCCACGACGCATTAAGGCCACCGGCAAGTAGGCGTGATCCGAGCCGATATCGGCCAGGCGTGCATCGGCTGGCACATGCGCCGCCACACGCTCCAGGCGCATGGACAATGTCTGTTGGTTCAACTGCAGCCCCTTTTCACTACGAACGTCCAGCACCGCAGGCCGGATCGGGACGCAATTCTGTCGAGCAACGCCCTGGATTTCAAATCCCGGCGACCAGGGCCATGGTTTGCCCCCGTCCGTCCCTTCCCCCGGCAGGTCAACCAGGTCAGGCGCAACACCGTCCAGCCCGAGTGCAGTATGATCGCAATCACGCTTTGAGCCGTTTGATACGGGGGGCAACGGGATGACCACAAACACCACACGACAAGGCTGGTCATGGGTCTTGCCCTCGTTGCTCGCCCTCAACCTGGTGCTGACAGCGGGATGTTCAGGCAAAGCCGCCAAGGCTCGCTATTCCACGTCGAGCACCGGCTCGAACTGTTACGCAAAAGCGCTGCCCACTTCCGGTGAAGGCGGTCTGGCATGGGGCGACACCTTGAACATGGCTCGCAAAAAATCCCTGGACAATTGCATACGCTATGCCGGGCGGTCCGGTGGCACGCCGGACACCTGCCAAGTGGTGTTGGCGCAATGCAGAAAGTAGTGGCGCGGCAGTAAAAAAAATAGGTTCTTCACGGAATCCCGGGATACAAAGCTAATGCAATACTTGTAGGAGCCAGCTTGCTGGCGATGGTCGTGAACGATAACGCGGGGGAACCTGACGCCCCGCGGTGTTCTCCAGCTCATCGCGAGCAGGCTCGCTCCTACAGAGGACGGTGCCCACGTTGCAATGCCCCTTAAAAAACGCTTCTACCGCTCTGAATCGCGGTTTCTCCAGATGCAAAACGCCGACAAGCCTTAGTGACCGATCAGCGAACTGGCCAGCAACGCCTCCAGTCCCATTGGCTTGGCAAAATGATATCCCTGGGCCTGCCCTGCGCCCATTTCGCGCAGCAAGTCCAGCGTCGCTTGATCCTCGACACCTTCGGCCACCACGCTGAGGTCGAGCGATTCGGCCATCCGCACGATCGCCCGGACGATCGCGCGACTGCGGGCGCTGGTGGTCAGTTCGAGGATGAACGACTTGTCGATCTTCAAGCCGCTGAAACGGTATTGATGCACATAGCTCAGGGAAGAGAACCCGGCGCCGAAGTCATCGAGCATCACCGACATACCGTTGTCGGCCAATTGCTGCATGGTCAGCCGGGCAATCGCTGGCTCGGCGACCAGCGCACCTTCGGTCAACTCCAGGCAAATGCGTGACGGTTCGACCCCGTGTCGCGCCAGCAGCGCCAACACTTCATTGGCGAAGTCCGGGCGCGTCATGCTGTAGCTGGAGCAATTGACGTGCACCGCAGGCCAATTGGCGTGCTCGGGTTGTGCGAGGATCATTGCAACGCTGGTGAGCATGTAAAGATCCAGCCGGCCGATCAGGCGCAAACCCTCGACATCCGGCAGGAACTCGCCCGGCGCGATCACCCGGCCGCCCGGTTGATGCCAGCGGACCAGTGCCTCAAGGGCCAGCAATTCGCCGCTTTCAACGCTGACGATCGGCTGGAAATACGGCAGCAATTCGTCCGTACGCTTGAGCGCGTTGCGCAAGGCCCCTTCGCGCTCCACCTGGTCCGAGACTTCCCGGCGCACTTCCTGGTTGAACACCGCGTAACTGTCGCGCCCGGCGCTCTTGACCCGGTACATCGCCGCGTCGGCATCACGCAGCAAATCCGCCGGTTCGTGATGGAACTGACTGTCGGCACTGACAATGCCGATACTGCAGGACGAAAATACTTCGTAGCCATTGATGAAAAACGGCAGGTCAAACGCCACGAGGATCCGTTCGGCGATTTCGATCACCACGTCCAGCGGCGCTTCGGGAGCGAGGACCGAAAACTCATCGCCCCCCAGGCGCGCCAGCATGTCGGCGTCGCGCAGGCATCCGCGCAGACGATGGGCGGCCTGCATCAACAGCAGGTCGCCAAAATGGTGGCCGAGGCTGTCGTTGACCATCTTGAAACGGTCCAGGTCGATGAACATGACCGCCAGATGCCCGCCTTCCCTGCCGAACTGCGACCAGGCCGAATTGAGGCGCTGTTGCAGGTAAGTGCGATTCGGTAGCCCGGTCAGCGCATCGTGGGAGTTTTCGTGTTGCAACTTGGCATTGGCGTGATCGAGTTCGCGGGTGCGGTTCTGCACCCGCGCTTCCAGCTTGAGGTTGGCGGCGTGGATCGCTTCGGCAGCCGTGCGCCGCGACAACGCCGTATCAATGTGCCGCGACACGAACGTCAGCAGATCCTGATCCCGCAGGGTATAGCGCACCTGCGAGGTGTAGCTTTGCACCGCCAGCACGCCACGCACCACGTCGCCATCGAACAAGGGAATGCCCAGCCAGGAGTGGGATCGGACGGACTCGTCGGCCAGTTCTATTTCACCTTCGGCCGCCAGTCGCTCGGCTTTGTCAGAGTCAATCAGGCAAGGTCGGCGCTGACGAATAACGTATTCAGTCAAGCCCCGGCACCCACGTCGCGCTGCCGGGCGGGTCGTCTGCCGCTCATCGACGTAATAGGGAAAGGTCACTTCACTGGTCGCGTCGTCGAACAGCGCGATGTAGAAGTTTTGCGCGAACAGCAAATCACCGACGATGCCATGCAAGGTTTGAAACAACTCAGCCATGTCGCCCGGCTGACTCGATAGCTCCGCGATCTGGAACAATGCGCTCTGCAGGTGTTCGGCGCGCTCTCGATCCGCCACTTCCTGCGTCAAGGCTTCGTTGAGTGCCGAAAGCTCCAGGGTGCGACGCATCACCGTTTCTTCCAGGTCCTCGCGGTGCAGAATCCGGTCCAGGGCCATGGCGACGTGTCGGGCTACCACAAGGAACAGCGCGCGGTCTTCAGCGCTGTAGATACGAGAAACGTCGTAGACCTGCATCGCGAGCATGCCGAACACGTCATCCGAGGCATTTTTCAACGGTGCGCCCATCCAGAACTCGGGACGGTCACCCACACAGTAGAAACGGCCTTCGGCTTCAGCCGCGAGGATACCGGCGGCGTCGATCAGCAATGGCTGGGCAGTGGTCAATACCTGCCCGGTCAACGACAGGTGCGAAGGGTCAAGGTATTCGTAGTTTTCGGACTCCAGGGCATCGACGTCGATGATGTCGACGTAATACGGGTAGTCGATCTTGCCGCTATGGGGGTCATACAACGCAAGATAGAAGTTCTCGGCATCGATCAGGCTGGCCAGCAGCCGGTGAACCCCCACCAGAAACACTGAGCGGTCGCGGGTCGAACTGGCCAGGTAGGTGATCTCATACAGCACTCGCTGAGTGATCTGCGCACGGGCAAGGGTATTGGTCTGGACCTGAATGCCCAGCCGCTGGGCAAAGTCGGCGAGCGCCGGGTCTGCGGCCTCGCTGACCGGCGCGAGTAGCCAACCCAATTCACTTTCGCCCTTGCCGGTGGGCCAGCGGTGCAATCGCCGGGTCCGGCAGAAGGCGTCGAACTCTTCGTTCGGGATGCTGGACGGCCACTGAATCCAGGCGTCGCCCTGACCGACCCGATGCAATTGTTCACCGGCGCGGTAAACCGCCCACGCGGAGGTGTGGGCCCAGTTGCGCGCTGAGTCCAGCATTTGCTGGATCATGTTCTCGTTGCCAGCGTAAGCCATGCCGACAGTACCCGACGTCCCTTTTGGTTGAGATGCGACAACGTCGCAGTCGTTCGATTGCCGCGGGGAGTCGGTCAATTGACGAACACTCATCAGCGCTCCCTGAGCCAAAAACTGGCAATGCTCACTTACTGTTTGCTAGCAATATGCCAGTGAGCTTTTTGTTTATAGCTTATGGAGATTTTTTTCAATGGTTTTATTTGCTTTGACGCCAACAATGGGACAGACAACAAATTGCTCGCCGAAAGTTGTCGATTAATACCCGGAACTCTTTACTCGCTGTCTTTTCGTCTCTGCGTCAGTGCCGCCCGACCAGTCACCGTTGCAGTCACTAGCGCCATGCACGGAAGACAGATCCTGTCTTCCGTGCACCTGAACGGCTACTGCCCGATGGCGGGATATTCGTCGCTACGATCGGGCCAGGGAGTCAAAATCTGAAAACCCTCGTCAGTGACGGCCACCATGTGCTCCCACTGGGCCGATAGCGATTGATCCTTGGTGACCACCGTCCAGCCATCCGCCAGGGTTTTCACATGACGTTTGCCCGCATTGAGCATGGGCTCAATGGTGAAAATCATTCCGGCTTTCAATTTCAGGCCCTGGCCCGGATAACCGTAATGCAGGACCTGCGGCTCGTCGTGGTAGATCTTGCCGATACCATGGCCGCAGTATTCGCGCACAACGCTGAACCCATCCCTTTCCGCGACCGCCTGGATGGCATGACCAATGTCGCCCAACGTGGCACCGGGGCGGACGAGTCTTATGCCGGCACACATGGCTTCATAGGTTGTCTTGACCAAATGCCGAGCCTGCGCACTGGGCTCGCCAACGAAGTACATGCGGCTGGTATCGCCATACCAGCCATCCTTGATGACAGCGATATCGATGTTCACGATGTCGCCATCCTTCAACGTCCTGTTCGAAGGGATGCCATGGCAGACCACTTCGTTGACGGATGCGCACACGGTCTTCGGGAAACCGTGATAGCCAATGTTGCCCGGGATGGCTTTCTGCACGTTGACGATGTGGTCGTGACAGAGCCGATCGAGTTCGTTGGTGGTGACCCCGGCTTTCACATGGGGAGTGATCATGGCCAGCACTTCGGCGGCCAGCGTGCCTGCAGCGCGCGACTGGGCGATTTCCGCGAGGCTGTTGATCCTGACGTTCGCCTTCATTGACTGGCTCCTGAGCTTGCATGGGGCTGGGAGCCTTGAGCGATATCCGCGACAGCGCAGAGCTGTTTCAGATCCAGTCCGCCCGCCGATTCGGCACGAATCAGCAAGCGGCAAATATCGCTGTGATCGAGGTTTGGATGTAATTCCGCGAGCATCCCAATGCGCATCCAGTGTTCGGCTTGCGCATTGATCGAGCGACTCAGCGCGTCGCTGGCGACGCGCAGGTTCTCATGCATGTTTTCTGAAATTTTGACGATTCCCATGACTTCCACTATATGAAATGCATATGAACCGTATATTAACCGGTTCGAGCGTGGAATCAAATCAACGTCATGAAATGGGGGCGCGCCCCGCTCCCCCGGGGGGGGATAAAGCGTTCGATATAAATGGAAACGCCCCAATCAAGGGGCGCCTTAACCAGCGTTCAGGTGTGTCGGGGAGCACCGCTGCCCTTCACCTGTTCGGTAACGCCAGGCGATCAGTGGCCTTCGGACGCATTGAACATGGTTTTGGCATAGATCAGTCCCAAACCATAGGCGCCACCATTGGCGATGGAAGTTTTCACCGTGGCATCGTAGGTGTCGGTACGAGCCCAGTCACGTTGCAACTCGAGCAGGTATTGCAGGGAAGTCATCGGGCGCGCGCCAAGCTGGATCATGCGCTGAATGGCCATTTCATGGGCCTCGACCGACACATCACCGCAAGCGTCCGCAATGAAATACACCTCGAAACCCTGATCCAGGGCAGAGAGCGCCGGGCCCACGATGCACACGGATGTCCAGAGGCCCGCCAGCACGATCTTGGCCTTGTCGTGACGGTTCACCTCCACCGCAATGCGCGGATCTTCCCAGGTGTTCATGCTGGTGCGGTCGATGACGGGCAGCTCGGGAAAGACCGATTTGATTTCATCGAAGATGGGTCCGGAAAAGCTTTTCTCTGCGACCGTGGTCAGGATGGTCGCGACCCCGAACTCTTTCGCCGCCTTGGCCACCAGGGCAGCGTTGTTGCGCAGATTCACAGCGTCGATGGACTTGGTCGCAAAGGACATTTGCGACTGATGATCGATCATGATGAGGGTGTGATCGTCAGGGTTCAGCAGGGTCTTGCCGGGCACGGCGGATGCGGTAGGCATGGGAGTCGCTCCATTATTGAATGAAAAACTACCCTTCAACTATGGAGTGCCCGACTGCGCCGTACTTGTATCCCTGTGCTTTGTTTTGGCCGTGGCCGGGGCCGGCTCACTGGATCGACAGGACGAATCGGCGTTCGCCCCCGGTCTCGTCGGTGCAAGAGGGTTGCTCGGGCAGGAATCCGCACCGTTCCAGCACTTTTCTTGAGCCGACATTTGTCTCGTATACACAGGCAACCAATTGGGTCAGTCGCCAACGGGTCCGTGCCGCCTGGATCAGGTGCCTGAGCGCCAGTGTGGCCAGTCCCTGCCCGCACACGCCTTGATCAATCCGGTAGCCCACTTGCGCAGAACCTGGCGGCGAACCAATGTCTTTCAGATTGGCTCGCCCCACTATGTTCCCACTGCAATCTTCGATAACGAACGGATGCCAGGCACCGATAGCAAAATCGGACAAATAGCCCGCAATGTGCTCGGCGACACCCGGCAATGAATAAAACGCAGGATCGCGCGCGTCAATATGAGATTCAAACCAGGCGCGATTATGGCGTTCAAAGGCCAGCAAGGCTTCGGTATCCGTACTTTCAAGCTCGCGAATGCTGAATGATTTCATTCGTTCAATCCCTTGACTGAGTGGCGTCAGGCAATCGTCACACTGGCCCGCGCCGTGTGCAGTTTTTTATAGCTTTCGATCAAACGCAAATGTCGATCGAGCCCTTCCAGCTTCATGCTCGTCGGGGTCAGGCCGTAGAAGCGCACACTGCCGTCCACCGAGCCGATCGCAGCGTCCATGCGCTCATTGCCGAACATCCGGCGGAAATTGACTTCGTAGTCGGCCAGTTCCAGATCGTCGTCCAACTGCATTTCCAGCACCACGTTCACGGCTTGATAGAACAGGCCGCGCTCGACGGTGTTGTCGTTGTACTGCAGGAAGGCTTCCACCAGATCCTTCGCCTGTTCAAACTTCTGCAAGGCCAGGTAAATGAGCAGCCTCAACTCCAGGATCGTCAACTTGCCCCACGGCGTGTTGTCGTCGAATTCGATGCCGATCAAGGTGGTGATGTCGGTGTAGTCGTCCAGCTCGCTGTCTTCCAGGCGCTTGGCCAGGGTTCTGAGCCCGACTTTGCTCAGGTTGTGCAGGTTGAGAATGTCGGCGCGGAACGTCAGCGCTTTGTTGGTGTTGTCCCAGACCAGATCGTCGACCGGATAGATTTCCGAGTAATCCGGCACCAGAATGCGGCAGGCCTTGGCGCCGATGTGCTCATAAACCGCCATGTACACTTCCTTGCCCATGTCCTGAAGGATACCGAACAAGGTGGCGGCTTCTTCGGCATTGGAATTTTCCCCTTGCCCGGAGAAGTCCCACTCAACGAATTCGAAATCGGCCTTAGCACTGAAGAAGCGCCACGACACCACACCGCTGGAGTCGATGAAGTGCTCGACGAAGTTATTCGGCTCCGTCACGGCCTGCCCCTCAAAGGTCGGCTGAGGGAGATCGTTCAGACCTTCAAAGCTGCGCCCCTGCAGCAACTCGGTGAGGCTGCGTTCCAGTGCCACTTCAAAGCTTGGGTGCGCGCCGAACGAGGCAAACACGCCACCGGTACGCGGGTTCATCAAGGTGACGCACATCACCGGGAACTCCCCTCCCAGCGACGCATCCTTGACCAGCACCGGGAAGCCCTGCTCTTCCAGCCCTTGAATGCCGGCCAGAATGCTCGGGTATTTTGCCAGCACGTGCTGCGGCACATCCGGCAGTGCCATTTCACCTTCGAGAATTTCGCGCTTGACCGCGCGCTCGAAGATTTCAGACAGGCATTGCACCTGGGCTTCGGCCAGGGTGTTACCGGCACTCATGCCATTGCTGAGGAACAGGTTCTCGATCAGGTTGGACGGGAAATACACCACCTCGCCATCCGACTGGCGCACAAACGGCAGCGAACAGATACCGCGCTGTGTATTGCCGGAGTTGGTGTCGTACAGGTGCGAGCCCCGCAACTCGCCATCGGGGTTGTAAATCGCCAGGCAGTACTCGTCGAGTATTTCTGCCGGCAGCGCATCCTGGGGACCAGGCTTGAACCAGCGCTCATCCGGGTAATGCACGAACGCCGCGTTGGCGATGTCTTCTCCCCAAAACTGATCGTTGTAGAAGAAGTTGCAATTGAGTCGCTCGATAAACTCGCCCAACGCCGACGCCAACGCGCCTTCCTTGGTCGCGCCCTTGCCATTGGTAAAGCACATTGGCGAGTGCGCATCGCGAATGTGCAGCGACCACACATTGGGCACGATGTTGCGCCACGATGCGATTTCGATCTTCATGCCCAGGTCAGCCAGGATCCCCGACATGTTGGCGATGGTCTGCTCCAGCGGCAGATCCTTGCCCGCAATATAGGTGCCCTCTTGCGACCCCGAATGAGGCATCAACAACGCCTGGGCATCGGCATCGAGGTTTTCCACTTCTTCGATCACGAACTCAGGCCCGGTCTGCACCACTTTTTTCACGGTGCAACGGTCGATGGAACGCAAAATGCCCTGGCGGTCTTTGGCGGAGATATCGGCTGGCAACTCGACCTGGATCTTGAAAATCTGGTTGTAGCGGTTTTCCGGGTCAACAATGTTGTTCTGCGACAGGCGGATATTTTCCGTGGGAATGCCGCGAGTGTCGCAATACAGCTTCACAAAATAAGCCGCGCACAAAGCCGAAGAAGCCAAGAAGTAATCGAACGGACCAGGCGCCGAGCCATCGCCCTTATAGCGAATAGGTTGGTCGGCCACGACAGTGAAGTCATCGAACTTGGCTTCAAGTCGAAGGTTGTCGAGAAAGTTGACCTTGATTTCCATGCGGGATTACCAAAATGACGAGCTAAACGAAATGGCCGCCATTATCCGGCTTTTCGGCCGGAAGTCTTGTGCTTTGAACGGGAAGGTGACGGGCTGATGGAAGGACCCTCCCGCGCCGGCGAGCCCGTCGCCAGCCTCGTCAGCCGATGACCGTCATGGGCAACGAAGCGCGTTCCGCAGGAAAAGATCAATAAATGACCAACACATTACAAGCCCCACGTTTCCTGCTGCCTGGCGCGTTATCCACAGGTATACCCACGCAATTTGTGGATAGCTTCAGCGCATTCACCTGAGGTTACAACGCACGCATCACTTTCGGTCCGACCTGGAAATCCGCTAGGCTTGCCCCACACTTTTCGAGGATCCTCAAGGTATGTCCAGGCTCGACCTCTCCCTGCAAGACACCGCTGCGCCCGAGGGCGTTTGTTATGGTTGCGGCGGCAGCAATCCCCACGGGCTGCACATCAAAAGCTACTGGCATGAGGACGGCGTGCATGTCGTGGCCGAGCATCTGCCCGACGCGCAGTATTGCGGCTGGCCCGATCTGGTTTACGGCGGAATGATCGCCATGCTGGTGGATTGCCATTCAAACTGGGCGGCAATGGCCTATCACTACCGCGCCGAACAGCGCGACGTCGCCAGCCTGCCCCGCATCAATTGCGTCACGGGCAACCTGGGCATCAAGTTCATCAAACCGACCCCCATGGGCGTTCCGCTGACCCTGCGGGCGAAAGTGGAAGGTGAAGTCGGACGCAAGAGTCGCGTGATCTGCGAGGTCTACGCCGGGGACGTACTCACGGCGATCGGAGACTCGATTTTCGTTCGCGTGGACGCCGCGCAGTTGGCGGCGGCCGCCCATGAGCGGGACGCGTAGGCACTGCCATTCAAGGCGCGATGGCGGTGGGTGTTGAAGCGGGATGCCACCTCAACACCCAGGCTTCACAGATACCAGCGATATTCCCGGGCACTGATTTCCTGCATGAACGCCAGATGATCCTGACGTTTGTTCTCGCAATACACATCGACGAATTCCGCCCCCAAGCCTTCACGCAGTTGCGGCTGATGCTGCATCGCGCGCACGGCCTCGAGCATTTCCACCGGGAAATCGATGCCGCTGTTGCGGTCTTCGTTGAGTGGCGGGATCGGCTCCTTGCCTGCTTCCAGGCCATGCTCGAGCCCTACCAGAATCGCCGCCAGCACCAGATAAGGGTTGGCATCGGCACCGGCCAGGCGATATTCGATGCGCAGGTTTTTCGCGTCCGACTCCGGAATGCGCAGGCACGCATCGCGGTCTTCAAAGCCCCAGCTCGCATGCGTGGCCACGTTGGTCGTGCCGCCCAGGCGGCGATAGGCATTCTGGTTCGGCGCGAAGATCGGCATGCTGTGGGGCAGCAACTCCAGGCAACCGGCCACGGCATGGCGCAGGGGTTGCTGCTGGTTGGCGGCCAGCAGGTTTTTACCCTCGGCATCGTACAGGCTGACATGCACATGCATGCCGCTGCCGGGGTGCTGCAAGTAAGGCTTGGCCATGAAGCTGGCGCGGTAGCCATGCTTGAGCGCAACGCCACGGGTACTGCGACAGAACAGCGCGGCCCAGTCGGCCGCTCGCAGACCGTCGTCGAGATGCCCGAAATTGATCTCGAACTGACCCGGCCCCAGTTCCGCCGTAATCACCGTGGCATCGATGCCCTGGGCCCGTGTCGCCTCGACCATCTCATCCAGCACCGGCGCAAAGCGCGACAGGCGCTCGATGTGCATGTTCGGTTGATCGTCGGCGTCGTCGGTCAGGTCATCGCGGGGGAATTGCGGCAAGCCGTCACGCAGTTTTTTATCGAACAGGTAAAACTCCAGCTCGAAGGCCACCACCGGATGAATGCCTTTGCGCGCCAGTCGATCCAGCACCTGCGCCAACACTTCGCGCGGTTCGAAAACGATCGGCTTTTCGGTGCCGTCGGAAGTAATCAGCATCTGCCCCAGGGGCTGTGCCTCCCAGGTCACCGGTTTGAGCGTGCCAGGGACCAGGCGCCGCAGCGCGTCCGGATCACCGTCGTTGAAGCAGTAGTCACCGATCTTGAACAACCCGCCCTGCACGCCCAGCAACACGCAGTTCTGCGGCAGCTTGAGCGCGCTGCCGGCCGCGACTTTTTCCAGCATCTCTACGGGATAACGCTTGCCGTAGAAGTGCCCGGGAATGTCCAGGGAAATCAGGTCGACATAACGCACCTCGGGGTAGCGTTGGCGAAAGGCACGCACTTCGGCGAGCAGATCAGAGCAGGCAGCATCCATCGTGGTTGTTCCTTGGAAAGTTCTTGGGGTAGCGATCATGTGTAGACCCAGAGCACGCGCGTCAGCTGCTCGGTCAGGTTGCCGTAGCGGCAACGGGTGTGGCTGTCGAATTGAAAACTGTCGCCGGCGCGCAACGTGACCGGGTCGTCGTCGCCCAGCCACAACGTCAACTCGCCCTCGAGCACGTAGCCGCCCTGCTCCGAGCTGTCGGTCAGGTGCCTGTCACCACTGCTGGCGCCGGCTTCCAGATGGCTTTCGAGCATGGAGAACGAAGCGCGCATCTTCGGCGATACCAGGATGTCGGTAATCCCGTTGGCGTAATACACGGTGCGGCGCTCGTCCGGCCGGGTCACCCACGGCAGGACCTTGGGTTTGGGCAAGCTATAGAAATAGGTGGTCGGCACGCCGAGGGTTTCACTGATCGCCGTCAGATCGGCCACTGTCGGCCGCGACAAACCGCGCTCGACCTGAGACAAAAACCCCACCGATCGACCGATCCGGTCTGCCAGCTCCTTCAGGGTGAACTTCTTGTGCTTGCGTAAATCGTGAATCAGGATCGCCAGCGCGGCGATTTCTTCTTGCTTGTTCATGACCGGGATTCCGCTGAATGACTCATCAAATGCTGTCGCGCAGTCGATACCAGGCTTTGCCGATCGCCTCCAGCGGCGCCGCCAGGTATTTGCCGCCGGGAAAGCTGCCATTACTCAAACCTTGATACAACGCCAACTCATCCGCCTGGCCGAGAATCGCATCCGACACCGCGCGCGCCGCTGCCAGGGTCGGCAGCACGCCGTGGCCGGAATAACCCTGTAGCCAGTAGCGATTACCCTGACGCCCGACATCCGGTGTGCGATTCAGGGTGAGGTCGATGTGGCCGCCCCAGGCGAATTCCACCTTGACCCCTTTGAGCTGTGGAAACACGCGCTCCAGGAATGGTCGCGTCGCCCTGGCGATGTCCTTGGGCATGCCACCCAGATAGGTGCAGCCACCGCCGAACAGCAAGCGGTTGTCCGGTGTACGGCGGAAGTAATCGAGGACGAACTGGTTATCGGTGACGCACACATTGGTCGGCAGCAGCGAGGTGGCTTTCTCGGGCGTCAGGGGGGCGGTGGCGACCTGATAGGTCCCGACCGGCAACACACAACTGGCCAGCTTCGGGTCGAGACGATCCAGATAAGCGTTGCACGCCAGGACCAGCACATCGGCCCGGATCGCCCCACGTTCGGTGTTCACCTGAAACCGACCGCCCTCTTCCCGATAGTTCAACGCCTTGCTTTGTTCATGGATACGGCCGCCGGCACGCTCGATGGCGGCGGCCAGGCCCAGCGCCAGCTTCAACGGATTGAGGTGCGCGCCTTCGGGATCATAAAGGCCGGCCTGATAGCGCTCGCTGGCCACCCAATCGGGCAACTGCTCGCGGGGAATGAACTGCAAGCCGTCGTGACCCCACTTGTGACTGGCTTCGCGTTGCCATTCGGTCAACAGGCTGACCCGGCGCGGCATGACCGAAGTCCACAGGTGCCCGGCCCGATAGTCGCAGTCGAAGCCATGACGCCCGGGCAGTTCACGCAACTCCCCGGAGGCCCAGCGCATGCCGTCCCACAGGCGCCGGGCACGCTCATAACCCAGCGCGGCTTCCAGCGGCGGCATGTCACACGACCAACCGAGAATGGCCTGCCCGCCATTGCGCCCCGAGGCGGCCCACGCCACGCGGCTGGCTTCCAGCAGCGTCACCCGTTTGCCGGCCAACGCCAGACGCAGCGCCGTGTGCAGCCCGCTGAAGCCAGCGCCGATGATCACGATTTCAGTGTCATGGTCTCCCACCAGCGCAGGTCGAGTGGTCAGGCGATTGGCGCAACTGTAGGCGTAGTAGCTCGCGACATGCTGGGTGGACTGCTGAAACATACGGGCCTCATGAAATTAATTTCTTATAATTTCATGAAAAAATACACCATAAATTTCACGAAGACAATGCGGATTGCATTGATCGTTCCCGGGCGGGCAGATCAACCTCCAGCTTCCCGCCCTGCCGACGTCCTAATGCGGCGCAAACACGACGCCCACCTGCGCGGCATATTTCATCCACGCCTCCTTGAGTCGCTGCACCGTTTCCGGCTGGCTGGCGGCCAGGTCGGTGGTTTCACCCCGGTCCTGCGCCACATCGAACAATTGCCATTGCAGCGGCTGCGCATTGTCACCAAAGCCCGCCTGGGGGCGCATGCCCAGCAGCTTGAGGTTGCCCTCGCGATAATAGGCATTACCGAACAGCTCCCCGGCCAGGCTGTCGTTACCGTGCGGGCTTGCTTTGCCGGCGAGCATCGGCAGCATGGACCGACCGGTGATCGGGTGTTTGCTCGTGTCCGTTGGCGCCTCGCTCGGCACGGGAATACCCGCCAGGTCCAAGAAGGTCGGCGCCAGGTCATCCACCCGTGCAATACCGCGCTCCAGCCCCTGACGACGCAGTGCCTTGGGCATCTGGATGATCGCCGGCACACTGATGCCGCCTTCTGCGGTGGTGCCTTTGAACAGGTGGAACGGTGCCGCGCTGACCTCGGCCCAACGCAGGCCGTAGTCGATCTGTGATCCCTTGCGGCCGAGGTTGGCATAGCTATTGTCGGTGCTCGCGCCAGGGGGATAGAACTGGGCGTGGTTCTCCCCTGCCGCACCGTTGTCCGACATGAACACGATCAGGGTGTTGTCGTACTGGCCGCTCTTTCGCAGGTAATCCAGCAACCGGCCGATGTTATGGTCGAGGTTGTCGACCATGGCGGCGTAGATTTCCATCTTCCGCGCCTCGACACGTTGTTGTTCCGGGCTCAGCTGCTGCCAGCCCGGCAGTCTTGGATTGACCAGGAGCGGATTCGCCGGCTGCGCATCGCTGGCCATGAGGCCAAGGCTTTTCATCCGCTCGATGCGCGCCAGACGCACGCTGTCGTAGCCCTGATCGAATCGCCCTTTGTATTTATCCAGATATTCCCGGGGTGCTTGCAGGGGCCAGTGCGGAGCGGTGTAGGCGGCGTAGGCAAAAAACGGCTTGCCGTCCTTCTTGTTGTTTTGCAGATAGCTGATCAGCTTGTCGGTGTAGAAATCCGTGGAGTAGAAATCATCCGGTAACTCCACGGCCTTGCCGTTCTCGCGGTAGTGCACCTGCTCGATTTTTGTCGGCTCGACACTCGAGGGTTTGAAGTGTGGGGCACCGCCTTCGAGCAGCGTGAACGACTGCTCGAATCCACGCTGATCCGGTCCTTGATCAGCTTCCAGGCCCAAGTGCCATTTCCCGACCATGAGCGTGTTGTAACCGCCCTCTTTCAACAACTCGGCAATCGAGTAGGAACGTCGATTCAGGTAGCCCTCATAACCAGGCTTGCCCCGCTGAAAGGGCTGCAACGCCTCGGCCATGGTGCCTAGTCCGGCGAGGTGGTTGTCGGTGCCGGACATCAGCATGGAGCGTGTGATCGAACAGGTGGGTGCGGCGTACATGCCGGTGAACTGCATGCCTTCACGGGCCAGTGTATCCAGCGTTGGCGTGCTGATTTCACCGCCATAGCTGCCCAGGTCGGAATAGCCCAGATCGTCGGCGACAATCAGCAGGATATTGGGCTGCGCCGGGTCGGCACTGGCCGCCATGGCCAGGCTACTGCTCAGTGCCAGCGCCCCCATCAGCAAGGTTAGAGGCATACGCAAACGAGGCATGTTTTCTCTCTTATTGTGTTCATTGAGGACCGTTGATTTCGTTACTCGCCCAGCGCAGTGCTTACTCTTCGAATATCGCCACCGCGCGAACAAAACCTGCCGATGCATGCTTGATTTTGTAAGGGAAGCAGGACACCAGGAACCCGCTCGCCGGCAATGCGTCGAGGTTGGCGAGTTTTTCCATTTGCCCATAACCGATATCGCGCCCGGCCTTGTGCCCTTCCCAAATGATCGACGCATCACCGTCAGCGGCAAAACGTTCACGGGTGTATTTGAACGGGGCGTCCCAGCTCCAGGCATCGGTGCCCACGACCCGCACACCGCGCTCCAAGAGATACAGGGTGGCTTCCCGGCCAATGCCGACGCCGGCATCCAGATAGCCCGGTTGACCAAACAGGGCGCCGGCACGGGTGTTGATCAGCACGATATCCAACGGCTGCAAGACATGGTCGATACGTGCCAGTTCGGCTTCGATCTCATCGGCCGTCACCACATGCCCGTCCGGCAGATGCCGAAAGTCCAGCTTCACTCCCGGCTGCAGGCACCAATCCAGCGGCAACTCGTCAATGCCAAACGCCGGCTGACCGCCATCGGTGGTCGAGGCGTAATGCCAGGGCGCGTCCATGTGCGTTCCACTGTGGGTGGTGATCTGCAAACGCTCGGCCGCCCAGGACTCCTTGCCCGGCATCTGTTCCAGTTGCAAGCCAGGGAACATGGCCGCCATTTCCGGCCACCCCTGCTGGTGGTCCATGTAATCGATCTTCGGCAACAGCGGTGGCGGGTCCGTGTAGGGGTTGTTGTCGAGGGTGACCGAAAGATCCACCAGGCGACGTTTAGGCTGGGTTGGTTGCGACATACAGGCTGTCTCCGTTAAGCGACAAGGGTCGTGGGTGAGCGGGGTTCAAAGCGTTGCGGATCAACGCGGCGGCATTGCCGTCATGACTGAAACCGGCGGCGCGCGCCAACGGGGTTTTCAGGGGTGGCAGACGCCCGAACAACGCTTCGAGCCGGGCGTCAGGGACGTAGCTGACAAGGCTGCGGCGCTCCTGCCCATAACTGGCCGCCAATGCGTCGACCACCTGGGCAATGGACAGATGCAGCACCGGCAGCTGCCAGATACGTTGCGATCCTGGCTCGGCGCAATCCAGTTCGGCCGCATGAATCAGGTTGTTCACACAGCAGCGCGCCGACATCCACCAGGCCGTTGCCTGCTCCGAAACCGGGCAACGATAAGCCTCGCCCTCGGCAAAGGAGCGCAGCAAGTCGCTCATGAACGCCGAGCGCAAGCCATTGGGTTCACGCGGGCGTGCAACGATGCCCGGCAGACGCAGCACGCGGCCGTCCACTTCCGCGCGCCGGCCGAGGTCGCTCACGACACGCTCGACCATGGCTTTGTGGGTGCCATAGGACAGTTCCGGGCGCAGCTCGGCGTGCTCGGTCATTTTCGTCGGCAAGTTGCCGCCGTACACCGCCACACTGCTGGCATACACCAGCACTGGCGGCAGCGTTTTGTTGCGCAACTGGTTGAGCAATTCAAGGCTCGCCAACAGATTGACCTGGTACCCCAGTTCGTAGTGCTCCTCCGCCGCGCCACCGGCAATGCTCACCAGATGGAACACGACATCGATGCCATCGGCCAGAACGCGGCGGATCAGGGCCGCATCGGTAATGCTGCCGCAATGGCGACGCAAACGCGGGTCCTGGGGCACGCCTTGCAGATCGGTATCGAGCAATAACAACGAGTCGATGACCTGACCACGCAGGCTGCCCCGCGCCAGCAGGCAGCGCACCAATTCGCGCCCGACAAAACCGTTGGCACCGGTAATCAATACACGCATAGGCCGCTCCTTAGCACCCGGCCTTGACGACACATTGATCGATCGCACCGAACAACGACTGCCCGTCGTTACCCAGCACCTCCATGTGCACACGGTCACCAAAGCGCATGTAGCCGGTCTTGGCGACGCCGTGCTCGATCATCTCGATAGCGCGACGCTCGGCAATGCAGGCCGATCCCGCCTCGCGTCCGGCGTTCGAGACCGTACCCGAGCCAATCAGCGTGCCGGCGCGCAACCGGCGGGTCAGCGCGGCATGGGCAATCAACTGGCCAAAACCGAAGGTCATCTGCCCGCCGTGGGGATGACCGAACCACTGGCCGTTCCACTGCACCTGCAAGGGCAAATGCACGCGACCGTCGCGCCAGGCATCGCCCAGCTCATCCGGTGTAATGGCCAGCGGCGCGAAGCTGGACGAGGGCTTGGCTTGCAGAAAACCAAACCCGGTGGTCATTTCCCGTGGTGCCAGGGCCCGCAGACTGACATCGTTGATTTGCAGAATCAGCTTGATGTGTTGAAGCGCCTGTTCGGCCGGGCAGCCCATTGGCACGTCATCGACCAACACCACGTACTCGCCTTCGAAGTCGATGCCCTGGCTTTCGCTGGGCAACGGAATATCGTCGTGCGCACCGATGAAGTCGTCACCCGCCCCCTGGTACATCAGCGGTGTGTGTTCGGCACCTTCGATGGGGTCAAGGTTGAAAGCCTTTTGCATCAGCGCCCCATGGCTGAGAAATGCCGAGCCATCGCACCACTGGTAGGCACGCGGCAACGGGGCCATCGCCTGGGCCGGGTCGAAGGCAAACGCCTCTTGTGCCTGGTGCGCATTCAGCCGGGCAGCCAGTGCCTGCAAGCGTGGTTCGGCGCTCTCCCAGTTTTCGATGGCCTGTTGCAGGGTCAGGGCGACCGGGCTGGCGTCCAGCGCCCACATCAGGTCCCGCGAGACGATCACCAGCCGGCCATCACGACTGCCGTTTTTCAGGGTGGCGAGTTTCATGCCTTGGCTCCCCGGTCATTGCCCAGTTCAGGGGCGAAGCGCCCGTCGAGAAGAATGAAGACCATGCGCGCCATGGCCTCGGTGCGATTACTCCAGGCGTGGTTGGTGCCGCGCTGCACCACCACGTCACCGCGCTTGAGGTGCACTTCCTCCTCATCCAGCACCAGCCACACTTCACCCTCGATAACGATCCCGTAGTCGAGGGTTTCGGTGCGGTGCATCAGCTTGTGCCGGGCGTTGGCCTGGCCCGTACCGGCATGGGACTCACCGATTTCAGCAAACACTGCCGCGGCATTTTCGTCGCTGACCTGGTTCTGCACGCTGTCCGGTGGAATGTCCACCACACGAATCACGCTGCCCTGCGGTCCCGGGCTGAGTTGCAAGGGTTTGCTGCTGGGATCACTGGCGTTATCCAGCAATGCCGGACTGGTGCTGCTGTTCCACAGCTCATGAAAGACCGTGCCGGGCACGGCCAGCAGGGGAAACACATTAGGCGTCGGCCCGCTGATGGCGACGATCGCCTGGCCCTGGGCATTGTGGCCGGTGACCACTCGTTTGAATTCAGGAAGCGATTGCATGAAAAATCCTCGTTCAGTTTCCATTGCCGGTGGGGGTGCCACCGACCACGACGTTGGCCTCGACCTGCCGTCCACCAAGCCTGGGCACGGCCAGACAAAACACCGCCACCAGCAGTTGCAGCCCGCCCACGATGGCCAAGGCATGGGGCAGTGCCATGGCAACGCCCTGGGTGATGCCCAGCACGACCAGCGGGCTGATGAATTCACCGGCGAAGATGGCGGCGGTGAAGCAACCCGAAGCCCGTCCGCGCTGATGAAAATTGACTTGCGCCATGATCCAGGTGATCAACGTGGGCAGCATCAAACCGATGCCCAGACCATTGATCAGCACGGCAACCACCACTTGCACATGGCTCTGGGCGTCGGACATCAACAAGCCGCCAACACCCGCCAGCGCATAGGCAATCAACAGCACGTGCGGCCTGCGCAGGCCGCTGAACAAACGAAAGCCCAACGCACCGACGAGCACACCCAACTGATTGGCGCCCATGGTCATACCGATTTGCTGCGGCGCATCCACGCGCAACAGGTTGAGCAGATAGCCTGCCTGCACCGGCACGATGAACAGACTCAGACCCGCCAGCAGCGCCAATGCATACATCGGAGTGAGCGCGCGCCACGGAAATGCTCCGGGCGCCACAGGCGGCACAGGTTGCGCAGCCACCGCGCGGGCCTGGGGTTCCCAAAGCTTCCAGGCCATCAGTGGCAGGAAGATCAAACCCACTGCATACAACGCAAAAGGCGTGCGCCAGTCGTTCTGGCCGAGAAAGCCACCTGCCGCGATAAACACCGCGGCGGACAGCGACGTGGCGACCATCTGCAAGGCGAACAACCGCTCGCGCCTGCGACCGCTGTAGTAGTCACCCATCAGCGTGGTGCAGCAGGTCATGATGCCCGCCTCGGCCAGGCCGATTCCGGCCCGGCTGAGGACGATGGCCAGCAGTGACTCAAGCCACAGTGGCAGCACACCGCAGAGGACGTACAGACACATGCTCGCCAGCAACAGCGGCTTGCGACCGAGGCGATCAGCGATCACCCCGGCGAAAGGCGCCAACAGCGCGATCACCAATGCCGGCAAGGTCAGCACGATCGGAACCAGCACGGCGCTGCCGGCGACATCGCTAAAATGCGCCTGCATGCGCGGCAACACCGGCGCCAGCAACACCGCGCCCAATACCGGCAGGCAACTGCCCAGCAGCAGCAACAGCGATTGCGCCATCCCCGCTTGCCGATCAGTCAATTGGGCAGTGCCTTCAACCAAAGGCTCAACGGCCATGGCAACTCTCCTTGATGCACAGGTGCGGGACGTCAGCCACCACCGGACCGGCAGGTGCTGACACATTGATCACATTCACGGGTGCCACCGCACCGGCCGCCGAGCGGCGTGCCGGCAGCAGGAAGTACGCCAGCGCCGGCAGCAACACCAGGGCACCGACCATGTTCCAGACAAACATGAAGGCCAGCAGAACGCCCATGTCGGCCTGAAATTTGATCGGTGAAAAAATCCAGGTGGCCACGCCAATGGCCAGGGTAATGCCCGTCAGCATCACCACCTTGCCGGTCGATACCAGCGCCCGGTAATAGGCTTCGGACAGGCTCGCGCCCTGGCGCAGATGACCGAGCAGAATGCTCATCACGTACAGCGCGTAGTCGACGCCGATGCCCACGCCCAGAGCGATGACCGGCAGCGTGGCGACCTTCACGCCAATGTTCAGCCAGACCATCAGCGCTTCGCAGAGAATCGACGTGACCATCAGCGGGATCACCGCGCACAGCGTGGCGCGCCAGGAGCGAAAGGTGATCAGGCACAGCAGGATCACCGCGCCATACACCCAGAACAGCATCTCGTGGTTGGCTTGCTTGACCACGATATTGGTGGCGGCCTCGATACCGGCATTGCCCGCCGCCAGCAGGAACTGAACTTCGTCGGTGTTGTTGGCCGCGGCAAACTGCTCAACGTGCTCGACCAGGCGTGTCAGCGTTTCGGCCTTGTGGTCGGTGAGATAGGCGTACAGCGTCAGCAGGCTGCAATCTTCGTTGTACAGGCCACGGGGCGCGCTGGCGGTGATCATGTTGAGCATCGCCTGGTTGTTCTGCAGCTCGTACCACTTCGCGTTGCCTTCGCTGAGGCCGACCAGCATGCGCCGGTTGAGCAGTGCCAGGGAGTTGGTCGAATCCACGCCCGGCAAGGCGCGCAGTTGCCAGTCCAGGGCATCCACCTTGGCCAGAATGTCGTATCGCGCACAGCTGCTGGCCGGGGTTTTCACCATCACCGCAAACAGATCGCTGCTGGCTCCGTAATGACGGGTGAGGAACGCATCGTCCAGGTTGTAGCGCGAGTCCGCGCGCAACTCCGGCGCACCGGCGTCGAGATCGCCGATTTTCAATTGCAGGCTGACCACAAAACCGACGGCCGCCAGGGCCAGGCTGATGGCGATACACAGGCTGGCCCAACGGCGCTGGGTAAACAGATCGAGGAAACGCCAGAAGGCATGACGACGCTGGCCGGCCTGTTCGGTTTGTTCGCTTTTGAGGCTCAGTTGCGCCGCACGGGGCGTTACGCCGATGTAGGAAAGCAGCACGGGGAGCAGGATCAGGTTGGTGAAGATCAGCACCGCCACGCCGATGCTGGCGATCACCGCGAGGTCTTGTATGACCTGGATCTTGATCAGCATCAGCACCGCGAACCCCACGGCATCACACAGCAGCGCCGTGAGCCCGGCCAGGAACAGGCGCCGGAACGTGTAGCGCGCCGCCACCACCCGATGCATGCCACGGCCGATGTCCTGCATGATGCCGTTCATTTTTTGCGCGCCGTGGCTCATGCCGATGGCGAACACCAAAAACGGCACCAGCACCGAGTACGGGTCCAGTTGATAGTTGAGCAATGGCAGCAAGCCGAGCTGCCAGACCACCGCCACCAGGGAGCAGAACACCACCAGCAAGGTGCTGCGCAGGCAGCGGGTGTACCAAAAGAGCACCGCCGTGGTGATCACGATCGCGACGGCAAAGAACAACAGAATCTGTTTCAAACCGGCGATCAGGTCACCGACCTTTTTCGCAAACCCGGTGATGTGAATGTCGATCCTGTCGTTTTGATAAGTGTCGCGCAGCGCCTCCAGTTGATCCGAGAGGGTCGAATAGTTGAGCGGTTGACCATCGGCGGTGTTGGCCAACAGTGGCACGTAAATGATGCTCGAGGTCTGGTCATAGGCCACCAGCTGCCCCAGTTCATTGGAACGCTGCACATTGCGCCGCAACGCTTCAAGGTTGGCAGGGGTACCGCTGTAGTCATCGGGAATTACCGGACCGCCATCCAGGCCGTCCTCGGTGACCGCCACCCAGCGGGTAGCCGGCGTCCATAACGACTTCATGTACGCACGGTCGACGCCCGGCAGCAGGTAGAGCTTATCGCTCATGGCTTGCAGGGTTTTCAGGTACTCGGCGTCGTAGATATCGCCCTGCCGGTTGGCCACCACGATGCGCAAGGCATTGCCCAGGCCGCTTAGCTGCTTCTGGTGCTCAAGGTAATTGGCGATGTAGGGCTGTTGGGTCGGGATCATCTTCTCGAAGCTGGCGTTCAGCTCGATACGCGTCGCCTGATAACCCAACACCAGGGTGGTCAGTACACAGACCAGCAGCACCCACAGGCGATGGTTGAACAGCGTGCGCTCCACCACCGAGCCCGAACGTGGATCAAAATTCGCCAGGCTGGCCTTGGCGTTGTCGAATGGCTTCATAACCTCACTCCGAAGCAGTAGCGGTGGGCGGCGAAACCCGCGCCAAACCGGTGAAACCCGCCAGCACCAGACTGCCATCCGCGGCCTCGACCACACTGGCGACCGGTATGCCCAGCGGTTGGCCGTAAGGCTTCAGAAACGCACCCGACTGGTCACTGGAGCGAAACAGCGCACCGCTCTGATTGACCAGCAGCAGCTGGCCGTCGTCGGTGCGAATGGCATCGCTGAAGGAAATGGGCAGTGCAACCGGCGCGGGCTGGAAGCTTTCGCCCAAGTCACTGGAAATAAACGCGTTGCCCTTCAGCCCGGCCGCCAGCAGCGTCCCGTCGTCGCGGATCTGCAGGGCAAAGAAGCTGCCGGCATAGGGACTCTGGAGCGCCATGAACGACTGGCCGGCATCGTCGGAACGGGCCAGAAAACCCTGCTCGCCCGCGATAAACCAGTGCTCGCCCTGCCGTGCAATGGCATAGAGGTGCACGCCCATCGGATTGTCGATTTGCCCCACCAACGACTGCCAGGTGCGGCCGCCATCGTCTGTGTGGAATGCCAGACCGTAGGCACCGACAATCAGGCCGTGGCGCTCATCGACGAACTTGAGGGCGAGGAAGGGTTTATCCGGGCCTTCGCTGACGAACCGCTCAGCCGTCTGCACACGTGAGGCGGCTGCGTCTGGATCGCTCGCGCTGGACAGTTGCTGCCTGGCGGCTTGCAACTCAAGTTGCGCCGCACGAACTCCGTCCAGTTGCACGCGCCAGTGTTCACCACCGTCATTCGAGGCGAGCACGACACCGGCATGACCGACCGCCCAACCCGTATTGGCATCCGTAAACTGCACGGCCGTCAGACTGACCGACACCGGCACCTGGGCCTGGCGCCAGCTTTTGCCGTTGTCATCGGAAAGCAGCACGATGCCCCGCTCCCCCACCGCCACCAGTCGCGTTCCCGCACGGGCCAGGTCCAGCAGCACCCCGTGCTGCGCCTGCGGCGCCCGCATCGCCGGGGTGTTCAACGCGTCCGTCACCGCCGCGCCATGGGCGAGGCTCAACGGCATCGCCAACGGTAGAGCCACAAGCCACATCAGCCGACCCACTACCTGACAGATTCTGTTCATTACCGACCTCGAAACCTGTGGGCCGGATCACGGTCCGTGAACCATGATCCGGTCTGACTCAACGAACCCCGGCACCCGCCATCGCCGCCGGCGAAAACTCGGAGGCCTTGTAGCGATCCACCCTGCCGTACTGCTCGGGCAGGCCGGTGTAGACGTTCTGGATGAACCAGGCGCCGGAGGTCAGGTCGTAAAAGCCCGAAGACAGTTGCGCCTGTGCGGGCAGGTCCGGCAGGACCGCCGGCAACGACCACAGGGTCTTGGCCAACTGGCCGTTGGCGTCCCAACGGTCGCCCAACATGGCCTGCCAGGTGTCTTCGTCCAGGTAGTAACGGCCCTTCGGCAGCTGGTGACGCTTGCCCGGTGCCAGCTCCGCCTCTACAACCCATACCCGGTGCAGTTCCCAACGCACGTAGTCCGGGTTCATGTGGTGCGCGAGGAACAGGTCTTCAGGCTTGGCGGCGGTTTGCACCTTGTTGGTGTTGTAGGGGATGTACATCTCCTGCTTGCCTACCAGTTTCCAGTTGAAGCGGTCCATGCGTCCCTGGAACACGCTCAACTCGTCGAACGACATGACCCCGGCAGTCGCCGGTGTCGGTGTATCGCAGCAGGCGTTGGGCAACTTGCGCACCCGGCGTTGACCGGTCAGGTAAACGTGCGCCTGGGACAGGTCGCCATTGATGTTGGTGCGCCCCATGATCTGCTCGCCGGCACGCAGCGGTGGCCCGACATTGAGCAGGCGGAACAGCCAGTAGTCACCGGCAAACGACTCCGGCGAACCGTCCTGGTAGTAATACGGCATCTCCTGGATGGCCTGGCCGTCAGTGGTCAACACCTGCTTGCCATCGGCGGTCATCAGGTAGTGCCGAAAGTGCATCGACACCGAGGTGCCGCGCCAGTTGAGCAGGTGATTCCACATGGCTTCGGCGCCGTTGTGCGGGACCGGAAACGGGATACCGCCATACGCGCCCTGGGGCACCGGACCGGCGCTGCTGTCGACCAGCTTGGCGCGGGTGGCGTTTTTCAGCGTGTTGTCATACACCCACTGCGGCGCTGCGGCGGTACGACGGGTCGGGTAGACATCGATGCGATAGGTTTCCGGGAAACGCTTGAACATCTCCAGGGTGCCGGCGCTGAGCTTGCCGGCGTATTGCGCCAGATTTTTCGAGGTAATGCTGAACAGCGGTTTGTCCGCGGCGAACGGATCGGAACGTTTTCCGCCTTCCTTGTACGAAGGGTCGACCTTGGTGTAACCACCGTCCCAGGCGGGAATGGTGCCGTCGGCATTGCCGGCGCGTTCGGCCCCTAGAGGCGTGAGGGATTTGGACAGTTTGCTCGCTTCGTCAGCCGTGGCAGCCATTGTCAGTTGGCTGCAAATGGCCAGGCCACCGAGCAGTGCAAGGCAAAGGGCTTTGAGCTTGAAGGCTCCGGTTTTCTTGTTATGGGTCATGCGCAAGTCCTCTTAAAACGTGGTCTTGACGGAGAAAGCCAGGTAGTCCCGGTCTTTCAGCGATTGCTCGTAATTGAACTGGCTGGCCGCGTCGAGGTTGGTGTTCTCAGGGCCGTAGTAGTGCGTGTAAGTCAGGCCCGCGGTAATGCGGTCCAGGTAGGTGGCGGTAATGCCGATGTTCATGTCGCCGCCGTTGTCCGGCCCGAAAGAGCTGACAACCGCCGATTTACCCATCGGGAAATAGCTCAGGCCGACCGGGATGCTGATATCGATGCCGGGGAAAAACTGGCGATAGGTCGGTGTGTAAACCATCTTCATGCCAAGACCGTCGCGGGTGGCATTGGGGTCGAGGGCGTTGTTGTTTTTGGTCACGCTGAGCAGGCGATTCCAAGCGACTTCGCCGACAAAGGCGGACTCCTGGGCCAGGAAGTTCGGCCCGAACGAAGCCAGCACGTTGAGGTTGACGTGGGCCGTACGGCCGACGGCGTACAACGGATGGCTGTCGTTGTCGGCATCTACACCTGGCAGAACGGTGACGCCGTTGGACACCAGCGGCATGTTCCAGCGCATCGACGCTTCACCGGCAAAGCTGTATTCATCGACAGTCGTCGAAAAACTGGTACCGAAGGCGCGGATGTCTTCCGGGTAGACCCAGTAGTAATCGCCTATTTGTCCGGTGCTGAAGTTCGGCGTACCGGTGGACGGCTTCAGGTACAGCTTGGGGGTTTTGTCGTGGTACTGGATCGCATACAGGCCGTATTCAACGGTCTCTGCGTTGTACTTCAACTGCAAGCCGCCCTGCCCGGTGTTGCGCGCGTCTTCATCCTTGCCGTGGAAGAACGCGGCCGGGCTGCCGGGATTACCCCCCAGGAAGGTGGGAAAGGGTGCGCCCACGATCAGGCGTTCGTTGCCTTCACCAATGGTGTCACTGTTGGAGAAGTAACTGCCGGCACCCGGCAGGCGTGTCTCTTCCCATTCGAACTGGTAGAACGCCCCGAGTGACACGTCATCGGTCAGTTGGAAGGTGCCGGAGAGTTGATTGACCGGCCGGGTGATCTCTTTGAACTGGGTGTTAGGCACCGACTGCGCCTTGACCACGTCGACCGGCGCCATGCCACCGGCAATGCCGTTGGCGCCGAAGAACAGGCTTTCACCCCAGATCAAGCCGTGGCGCCCGGCACGCACGGATGTCGCGCGGTCGGCCACTTCGCCGTTCCAGTACACAAAGGCATCGAGCAATTCACCGTTACCGCCATGCAGTTGGCGGGTGTCATCGGTGAATTCGTCGTAGGCCACGGAACGTGCGTTGGCGCGCGCCGGGTCGTTGTTATCGTTGTCCTGCTGGTATTCGGTGTCGTACCACGCGGCACCACTGAGGCGCGCGCCGACGTTTTTGAACGACATATCCAGCTCGGACAGGATGTCCATGCGGTTGGAGATCAGGCCTTTTTTGAAGGCACGATCACCGTCGTCCTGATTGAGTGCCACCTGCTCCTGGGTCAGTTTGCTGCTGGGATTCTCGGTGCGCCATGCGGCGCTGTACTTCACCGTGTTATCCCAACGCAGGCTGAAATCCGGATTGCCGGTATCCACCTGAAAGGCGTGGGCCGCCTGGCTGCACAGCACCAACGCCGCGGCCAAACTGAAACCAAAGGGTGCAGACGTGCTGACCGGGCGGCGCGCAAGCGTCGCAGTCGCGGAACTAACCATCGCGTTAACCTCTTGTTTTTATAGTGGTAACTGCTGTGGATGAGCTACAGATTGAGAATCAGATGGGCTCCGCCGTGCGCGCGAGCATCTGCTTGACCAGGCCAATGCGGTCGAACTCGCGGTCGTGCTGCATCTCCTTGTCGCCAGCGAGGATCGAGCTTTCGCTGATGTACTTGCAGCGCTCGAAACGGCGCGCCATGAAGCGCTGGAGCTGTTGTTCAACACCGCCGTCGCCGGTCAGTTCTTCACTGAGCACGATGGCGTCTTCGATCGCCATGCCGGCGCCCTGGCCCAGGTGCGGCGTGGTGGCATGGGCGGCGTCACCGATCAACAGCACGCGACCGCGATACCAGGGTTCGTCGACGAACACCACTTCCATCGGCTTGTAGACCACCTGGCTGCTGTCGCCGATTTGCTCGCGCAATTCCCCGATCAGGCCGGTAAAACCCTGCAGGCGCTGACGCATTTGCCCGGCCAGTGTCGCGGGATCCATCCAGGGGTTGGACGGTTCGTGGGAGGTCAGGAACAGGTACATCAGGTCACCGGCCAACGGAACGAGACCGGCATTGCCCTCGGCGCTCTGGTAGTTGGCCAGATGATCGATTTGCGGTGCTCGGGGGAAGTTGTAGCGCCATACCGATTGACCCGTGAAGCGTGGCGTGTAGGTGTCGCCGAACAGCAAATCGCGGACCCTGGAGAACAGACCGTCAGCGCCGACCACCAGGTCGTAGCCAGCGCCCGTGCCATCGGTAAACAGCACATCCACGCTGTCGCCCTGGTCCGTCAGGGATTCCACACTGAGCCCCAGACGTACCCTGGCCCCCAGTTCAAGGGCGGTTTCACTGAGGACCTTGTGCAAGGCCAGACGCGAAATACCCACGTTCGCCGGATACTCAGGCCCGGCCAGTCGCTGCCCCGGGATGCGCGCCAGCTGCTGGCCGGCCGGACCATAAATGGCGACGTCTTCAAAGGCGTACGCCGCATCCAGATAACCGTCGAGCACGCCCAGCCTGGCCATTTCACGAACCACGTTGCTCTGCTGGATGATGCCGACGCCGTAAACGGTCCACTCTGACTTGAGTTCGATCAGGTCGACCTCAATGCCCTTGCGCCGCAGTGCGATGGCCGCACACAAGCCACCAATACCACCGCCCACGATCAGAACTTTGTTCACTGCACTCATGGCTTTCTCACTTTTATTCTTGTGATTCGATGCAGCGCCACGCACTGCGTCGTTGGGTTCAGCTTCCGGTCAAAGCAGGGATTTGACTAATCGCGATCAGGGATGCGATGTATCGTCAAACGCGATACCTGGAAGTGAGGCGGCGCGGCCTTCATGCCGGGCATTTGCAGCACCAGCCAGCCCTCCTCCACACGCCATGGCAGCGCCTCCAGCTTCTGGCCCAAACAAGGGCCGTAGACACATTCGCCGGTGCCGGGCAGAAACTGCGCACCGTGCGCGTAACAGACAATCAACTGGCCGTCCGCGGACAGAAAACGGTCTTTGCGGTACTCCAGGCGTACGTCCAGATGCGGGCAACTGTTGCGATAAAGCCGCAGTTGTCCCTCGTGCACCAAGGCAAAGACACTGTCCTTGCCGCGCTGCAACGGGTCGAATCCGCGCGCCTGCCCTTCCACCAGTTCGTCCACCCGGCACAGGGGGAAATCGCTATGGTTCATGACAGAAACCTTTGTAGGCGCGAGCTTGCTCCGGGCGGCGCTCCGACGATGGACTTGAGGGCAACGCGTTTATCCAACAAACGCGCCTTATCGTTAACGACCATCGCGAGCAGGCTCGCTCCTACAAGTGTTTGGGAGGCGGGCCGCCGGGTGCCCATTTTTCTTTCGAACTGAACAGGAACAGTTGCGAGTTATCCGCCGACAGCGGCGCGCGGCGTGCCTCCCAAGCGTCATCGTGCTTGTCCATGTCGGCGTCGTATTCGATGTGGCAACCCAGGGGACTGTTGAAGTACCAGAACCAGTTGGAACCAAAGAGATGGCGGCCAGGGCCCCAGAAACTGGTCCAGCCTTTTTGCTCGAAACGCGTGCCGGCCAACAACACCTCGGTACCGCTGCCCACGTGGAAGGTGAAATGTTCGCAGCCCTTCATGTGCGGCGGGGTCTGGATCATGAACAGGCAATGGTGATCATCGGAGCTCGCGGGGCGCATGAACGGCCCGGCGCCGATGAACGTGTCCGTGGTCCGAAAGCCCAGGCGTTCGGCGTAGAACGCCTCGGCTCTGGCCGCATCCGGGACGAAATACACCACGTGGGACAAGGTGCGCGGCACAGCACTCATGTCGAGGGTAATGCCCGGCTGATTCAGCGGGCGCTGCGGTGCATTGCCAGCGGCATTGGTCAAATCGTCCGGGGCGCTGTACGCCTTGCGCACCGTGACCTGAAAGGCGATTGCAAAGCCCATGTCGTCAACGCTGTGCAGCACGCCGTTGTCGTCACGGATGACCTGGCGGTCTCGCGCCAGTTCGTCTTCGATGGCATCCAGATCCGCCGGGCCGGCGACGCCGTAGATGGTTTCGCGAATCGACGGGGCCGGGCCGATAGCGACAGGCAGGCTCGGATCGTCCGCACGGCGAATGATCACGGCAGTGCCGTCCAACGCTTCAAAACGCCCGCCATTGTCGTCGACGGCAACGGGCGCGAGGCCGTAGTCACGCAGACAGTCCGTACAGGCTTGAATGTCATCGACGCCAAAGATCAGGGCATCAAGGCCAATGATGTTCATGGCTACCACTCCATTGAAATTAAAATCCGGAGACCACGGCGGCCGAATCGAAAAGCCCGTCGGCGACGCTGGGAACCCGGTGGTGGTGTCGGCAAGAAGCCCGACTGCGGCGAAGATTGACGTGCGCTTTGGCAGCTGACTAATCGCGTGTCGGGATGCGACCTATCGGCAAACGCGATACCTGATTGCAGGGGATGACGCTGCATGGGCGGGGTTGACGCGGCGATGTATTCATCCGAATGTATCGCGAAAATAAATACAAAGACGGACCTGCCTGATGCGTTTCAATCACCTGGATTTGAACCTGCTGGTCGCCCTCGATGTGTTGCTCGAGGAGCAGAACATCACCCGCGCCGCTGAACGCCTGCACATGACGCAGTCCGCCACCAGCGGGGTTTTGGGACGCCTGCGAACCTATTTCGAAGACGAATTGCTGGTGCAGGTCGGGCGTAAAATGCAGCCGACCCCCTTTGCCCTGGAACTGGTCCACCCGGTGCGCGAAGTGCTGCTGACGATCAAGTCCTCGATTACCGCCAAACCGGTGTTCGCCCCCACGACCAGCAAGCGGCATTTCCGCCTGGTGACCTCGGATTACCTGATCAGCGTGCTGTTTGCCCAGGTGATTCAGAAGATTCACCAGGAAGCACCGAACATCACCTTCGAGATGCTCGGCCCTGGCGACAATTCCGGTGAGCTGCTGATTCGCGGCGAGGTCGATCTGATGATCGTGCCTGAGCGCTACATCATCGAAGGTCATCCCTCCCAGTTACTCTTCGAGGAAGAACACGTCTGCGTGGTATGGCAAGGCAATACTCTGGTCGGCGACAGCCTGACCCTTGAGCAATACATGGACATGGGCCATGTCTCGGTCGGCTTCGGTCGCACACGGCACATGAGCATCGAAGAGTGGTTCATGAACCAGTACGGCTTCAACCGGCGACTGGAAGTCATCACCAACGACTTCAACACCCTGCCACAACTGGTGGTCGGCACTCAGCGCATCGCCACCATGCACCAGCGTCTGGCGCGCCTGTACGCAGAGTACCTGCCACTGCGCATCTTGCCGCCGCCGGTCAGGATTCCGGTGATGCGCGAGTTCATGCTCTGGCACCGCAGCGTGGACGGCGACCCGATGCACCGCTGGCTGCGAGAGCGCATCAGTGAGTTCATCCAGCACCTGGAACAGGATCATATCGCCGCTCGCGATACCTCCCATCCAGAGTCACGATTGGCCAAATAGCCGGGTCGTCCTTAACGTGCCTTGCACACTTCAAGGCAAACACAAGGACAACAATAATCATGTTCCGCTATTTCCCAACCAACTATGTGTGGAATCTCTCGGTCGACCTGGCCATCGAGATGGGTGCCCGCATGGGCGAAATCGAAGAGATGTGCGCGCCTCTGCAAGAAGCCGCCAAACAACCTGATGCCGCCGGGACCCAGGCGTTCCGCGAAACCTGGTCGAAGATGGCCGACAAACTTTGCGGCCTGGCCGAAGAAGACGAAGGTAATGGCCGGCTGTTGTCCGCCGGTGAAAAGTACAACCGTGCCGCGACCTATTACCTCACGTGTGAACGCCTGCAAGCCCATGGTGCTGCAGGCCGCACCGAGCTGTACCAGCGTTTTCTGCAGACCTTCAAACGCGGCATCGAGCTGTCCCGCGAAAACTGCGAGCGGGTTGAAATCCCCTACGAAGGCAAGCACATTTCCGGCCTGCTGGTCCGCGCCGAAGGTGTGAACGGCCCGGCACCGCTGCTGGTGCAGGTCAATGGCCTGGACTCCACCAAAGAGATGAAATACCGCGTCGGCCTGCCCGCCTGGCTGGCCAGGCGTGGCGTGTCATCGCTGATTATCGACCAGCCCGGCACGGGCGAAGCGCTGCGCCTGCACAATCTGATTGCCCGTTACGACAGTGAGCACTGGGCCAGCCGCGTGGTCGACTGGCTGGAAACCCGCCACGATGTGGACCACAAACGTATTGGCATGGAAGGGGTTTCACTGGGCGGTTACTACTGCCCCCGCGCAGTGGCCTTTGAGCCGCGTTTCGCTTGCGGTGTGGTATGGGGCGCCAACCACGACTGGCGCGATGTGCAAAAGCGTCGACTGGAAAAGGAAGGCAGCTTCCCTGTGCCGCACTACTGGTCTCACGTGTGCTGGGTATGGGGGGCGAAGGATGTCGAGGAATTCATGACCATCGCCGAAAACGTTCATCTGGACGGCGTGCTCGATCGCATCAAGGTGCCATTCCTGGTGACCCACGGCGAAAAGGATTCGCAGATCCCACTGAAATGGGCGCAACGCACCTACGAGCAACTGGTCAACAGCCCGAAACGCGAGCTGAAGATCTTCACCGAGCGCGAAGGCGGCGTGCAGCATTCCAGCTTCGATAACAGCATCAACGCCGGGCAATACATCGCCGACTGGGTCGCCGAAAACCTGGGTGGCCATACCGCCTGACGTGCCAGCGAAGGCGTCGGCACATTCAACATTGATGTTGGCAGACCGACCGCTTTCGCTGACAAGCCAGCGATCCATGTACAACACAGCAAAACGCCGGACAACCCTGGGGGTTCTCCGGCGTTTCGCATTGACGGGAAGTCGAGGTCAGTTGGGGGCTCGGGTGCCGTGGAACGAGCTGATCTGCCAGCCCTTGTCACCGAGCGTCCAGACCTGCGTGGCAAACCCGTCACCGCGCATCGACTGGTCGCCGCCGCGCTTGCGTAACGTATTGCATTGCGTACCGGTCATGACCGCCAGGTGATCGCCGTAGAAGCGGACCAGCAACTCGCCCCGTTCAATGTCCAGATACTGTACGGCGTTTTTTGCGTACTCCAGATAGTCCGCCTTGCCTTGCACCAGGCCCGTGGTGTGCACATACACCAGGTCGTCGGCAAACAATGCGGCGACGCGCGGGTAATCCTCTTCGACCAAGGCGCGGCGACGTTCCTGTTCCAGATCCAGCAGTTGCTTTTTTACAGTGGCGTTGGGCATATCGATTGCTCTGCGTGGGGAGATGAGCGCGCACCATAGATGCTCGCTCCCGAGGGTAAAAATCGTCGATCACGATGCCACCCATCCGCACTTGCGATACTCCATCCGACGGCTCGTTCATCGCCCCAACGTCCCTGATTTCAAAGCGCTGGCGACAACTATTGACGCCATCAATTCCCAGCCATCGATGCAATCTGCTGGTGAGCCCCATGTCCACGCCCTAGCCTCGTTTCGCATTACAACAGCCAAAGCGAATACACCATGACCGCCCTGCACCTGAAATGCCAGACACTGTTCGACGGCACCGGCCTGGAAACACGCCAGCAGCAAACGCTGGTCGTTGAAAACGGCGTGCTCCGTTACGTTGGCCCGACGGCGTCCGCGCCCCAGCCGCAGCCGGGGGATACCCAGGTGGATGCGGGCGACAACTTCGTCATGCCGGGGCTGGTGGATGTGCACACCCACCTGGCTTTCGGCAACGCGCAAAGCGAAGAAGACATCGATCTTTGGACCAGCGACGAATTCCGCGCATTGCGCGGCATGTTCTTCGCGCAACACGTGCTGGCGGCGGGCGTCACCAGCATGGTCTGCCCCGGCGACAGCGGTCAGCTCAGTATCGCGGTACGCAATGCCATTGCCGCCGGTTTGTTCGAGGGGCCGCGCATTGCTGCCAGCAGCCGGGTGATCACCAATCGACAGAGTCTCAACGACTGGTTCCCGAGCCGGGTCGGCTCCCCGGAATATTTCACCGCGCAACTGGTCACCAGCCGCAGTGACGCACTGGCGGAAATCCGCAAACAGGCCAAGGACGGCGTTGACCTGATCAAGATCGCCATGGACGGCACCCACCGCCACCCGAACGGCGAAATCATCGCTGCCTTCACCGCCGATGAAACCCGCGAGATGGTCGAAGAAGCCCATCGCCTGGGCTGCAAAGTGGCCACCCACGCCTATGGTCGCGAAGCCGTGATGTACGCCGCGCGCGCCGGGGTTGATCTGGTGTTCCATGCCTTCTATATGGACGACGCGTGCATCGAAGCCTTGCTCGACGCCGGCAGCATCCTCGCGCCGACCATGACCTTCCCGCAAAACACCGTGGACTTCTGCCAGCCTCACGACCCGGCTATCAGCACCGGATACGCCGGCTACTGCGCTCGCACCCTGGAAGTCGGCTCGGCGGTGCTCAAGCGTGCCAAGGCCGCCGGTGTGCCGTTCGCCTGTGGCAGTGACAGCGGTTTCGCCGTGACGCCCTACGGCGAGTGGCACGCCCGTGAACTGGAACTGTTGGTCACCCGCCTGGGCTTCACGGCGGCAGAAGCGCTGTACGCCGCGACCGCGGTCGGCGCGCGCTGCATGCCACGGGGTGAGACCCTCGGCAGCCTTGAAGTGGGCAAGCAGGCAGACTTCCTTTTGCTCGACGGTTCGCCCTTGCATGACATCCGCATTCTGCAGGACCGCTCGCGCCTCAAGGCCGTGTACAAGGCTGGCCAGTCGGTGCGCATGGACCGCAGCCCCTACAACCCCAAGCAAGTGTCCGATTTCAACTCGCTGAAATGGACCGACCTTTATACCCGCGACCGCGTTGCCCAACTGGGCAAGTGGGCCCTATGAGGACCGTCGCCATGCAGCTACTCGATTTGCTCACCGCCACCCAGCTTGCCAGCAGCGCCATCGGCTACGCCCGGGAAACCGGGTTAAAGCCCCTGGCGGTCGCCGTACTGGACGCCGCCGGTCATCCGCTGGCGGTCCTGCGCGACGAGCACGCCAGTTTCCTTCGTCCGCAAATCGCCACCGGCAAGGCACGCGGATGCCTGGGCATGGGGTTTGGCGGGCGGGAGCTGGCGCGACGCGCGCAAGCGATGCCGGCATTTTTCGACGCCATAAACAGCCTGACCGGCGGTGAAGTCATTCCCGTAGCCGGCGGTGTCCTGATTCGTAATGCTGAGGGGCGAATTCTCGGCGCGATCGGCATCAGCGGCGACACGTCGGACAATGACGAACTGTGCGCCTTGCGGGCAATCGATGAGGCCGGGCTGGTGGCGGATCACGGGGATCAGCCCGCAGGCTGATCCATCTGGTCTTGATCAAGCCGCGCGGCCTGCGCCAGCAACAGGCCGCGAAACCACAGCATGGCCGGATCGCGCTCTTGATAGGGGTGCCATTGCAACACTTGCACGGCGTCGGGAAAGGCCAGAGGTGCGGGGTGGATACGCAACGCATAACGCTCAGCAAAACGCCGGGCCTGGCGGCGAAACACGGTAGCGATCCGCCCGGTGCCGACGATAAATTCCGGCATCAGCACGAAGCTTTCCAGGGCCACCGCCACTCGCCGTTGAATACCCAGCTCGTGCAGGTGCACCGCGTCCATCGCCAGATTCTGGCCATCGGCAAACTCACGCACCACGTGCTGCGCCTCGCAATAGCTGGCCAGGCTCAGGCCGTCGGCGAACTGCGCCTGACGCGCGCAGACGATGCAGCAAAGCTGGTCACTCATTAAAGGCAAATGGGGGTAAGCCGGGTTCAACCGGCGTTGAGGCACGATCACACAATCACTGCGCCGGTAATCGAGGGCTTCGCTGACTACATCGCCGTCACGCGGCACCGGCAGGTCCCGCAGGCTCAGGCGCACGCCGGGCGCGATGCGTGCCAGTTCAAGACTGACCGCCGGCAGCAGCACGTCCGCCACGTAATCGGAGGCCACTAGAGTGAAGTGCCGCGTACAACTGGCCGGGTCAAAGTTGACCGGGGCATCGACAATCTCCCGGGTCAGTGCCAGCGCCGCGCGCACTTTGGGCAGCAGCTCCAACCCTAATGCAGTGGGTTCCAGGCGCCGCCCGACCTGAACCAGTAACGGATCATTGAAATGCTCACGCAAACGGCCGAGCGCCGAGCTGGTTGCCGACTGGCCCAGGCACAAACGTTCCGCAGCCCGGCTGACACTGCATTCGCTGAGCAAGACATCCAGGGCAACCAGCAGGTTAAGGTCAAGACGTCGATACCGCATGGGTTCCCGTTACAGGTCGATTGTCGAAGGCACGTTGCAACCTTAACGCGCCGGGTCCAGGTTGCACCAATCGCATGATTCGTTGCCAGACATCGCCAATCGAGATACCCGCTTGCGCCGTTGTGCGGAGCCGGGACGCTACTCTCTGAAAATTTCTCCCAAACGCTTACAATCGCCCCCTTCACCGCAAATCAGCAGGCCACAAGGCTATGGCGCTCGACCCTTCCACAATGTTGACACTCTCGATCGCCCTCGCGGCGGCCGCCGCCCTGTATCTGGCGGTCGAGTGGCGCAGCATCCGTGAATCTTCGCTGCTGTTCTGGAGCGCGGGCTTCGCCACGATCACCGTGGGGTCGACGCTCGCCTTGCTGCGCATGAGTGGCCTTGTGTTAATTGGCATCTGGTTTGCCAATGGCCTGCTGGTCCTGGCCCACTGGCTTTTCCTGCTGGGCGTCGCGCGCTTCACCCGTATACGCCTGTCTCGCGCCTGGTGGCTGATCGTCGTCGCCTGGTTTGCGCTGCTGGCGCTGCCGGATGCCCCCTCGTGGTCGAAGATCATGCTGGTGGCCAATTCGTTGCTGGTGGCGCTGCCGACGCTTTGGGCCAGTTTCCTCCTGCGTCCCCATGGCAAGTCATTGAGCGTGGGCGCGGCACAGCTGCGCTTTGTGCTGTTGATCCATGGGCTGTTTTATCTGGCCAAGGCCGTATCGGCGGGTATTCCGGGCACGCTGATCGATCTGGCGGCCTTGCGGGGCGAAATCATTCAGATCTCGCTGGTCGAAGGCGCCATGGCGATCATGCTGATCGCCCTCTCGATGACCGGGACCGAACGCCACCGGCGGGAGGAACGGATTGCCCGGCTGGCCGAACGCGATCCGTTGACCGCCCTGTACAACCGCCGCGCCCTGGAAGTACGGGCACCACGCCTGTTGGCTGAAGTCTCGAGCGCTCGCCCCGGTGCCCTGCTGTTGATCGATATCGACAACTTCAAACTGGTCAACGACCTCTACGGCCACACCGCAGGCGACCGCCTGCTCATCGCCCTGAGCGAGATGATCCGTACGCTACTGCCGGAGGGGGCACTGGCGGCCCGGCTGGGCGGCGACGAGTTCGTCATCGTGCTGAACAACGCTTCGAATGAGCGCATCGTGGAATTGGGCAACACCCTGCGCGACCGCTTTCACAGCACGGCCTCACAAACCTTCGCCACGCCGGAAGCGGTGACCCTGAGCATCGGCGCCGACCTGTTCGACCACCCGCCCTCCAGCCTGGCGGCCTTGATCGAACAGGGCGATGCGGCGCTCTACGAGTCCAAGCGTGGCGGACGCGACAGCATCCGCCTGGTGGATCGAACCCTACAGGTCACGAGCCCGTGATTGTACGCGTACGTCCGGAGCGGGCTTGCCAGCGATGATCTAAAATATTCCGCGTTTAACCCGTTCATACGCGTTGCCGTTAACGATCATCGCCAGCAGGCTGGCTCCTACAGATATTGAGCCCTTTTTTCACCCAATCACCCTGGCATACACCGAACGATCAACATTCCCGCCCGACAGAATCACGCCGACCTTTTTTTCCGCCATCGCTTCACGCTCCTGCATCAGCGCCGCCAGGGCCGCCGCGCCGGCGCCTTCGGCGAGGTTGTGGGTATCGGTGTAATACACGCGCATGGCCTCGGCAATCTCATCGTCGTTGACCGAGACGATTCGCGCCGCCGCCGCGCCGTAGATATCAAATGCCGCGGGCACCGGTTTACGCACGGCCAGACCATCAGCGAAGGTATTGGCCGTGGCGGTTTCGAGGATTTCTCCCGCTTCAAAGGATAATTTGGCCGCCGCGGCCTCGGTGGACACCACCCCCACCACCCGGGTGTTCAGGCCCAACGCGTCACGGGCGGCGATCACCCCGCAGATCCCCGAGCCACAGCCAATCGGCACGTAGACCGTATCCAGATCCGGTGCGGCCTTGAACAGCTCCAGCGCATAAGTGGCCACGCCCTTGACCAACTCGGCATGGAACGGCGGCACCAGGTACAGGCCATGCGCTTGCGCCAGGCGCGCGGCCTCTTCGCGGGCCTCGTCAAAATCGCGGCCGTACTCCACCACTTCGCCGCCAAAGCCGCGCATCGCGTTGTTCTTCTCCAGCGAATTACCTTGCGGCACGACAATCAACGCCCGAAAACCCGACGCGCTGGCCGCCAGCGCCAGGCTCTGGCCATGGTTGCCGCGGGTCGCGCTGACGATCCCCCGCACGTCAGGGTGCGTACGCTTGAGCCAGTGCATGAAGGTAATGCCGCCACGCACCTTGAACGCACCGGTCGGCGTGTGATTTTCATGCTTGACCCACACCGTGCAACCCAGGCGCTCGGCCAGCAAGGGCCATGCGTACTGGGCAGTGGCCGGCATGACCTGGTACACGTGGCGTGCCGCCTGTTCGATATCGTCGCGAGTCATTCTGTGCATGAGGGGTCTCCCTGAGGTTTTGCCCAGTCTAGACAGGGCTTGATCACCCCGGCTTTCAGAAAACTGACCTGACTTTTGCGCCCCCTGTTCATTACTATGGTGGGCATGAGCCAACGAAACCGCCCTGCGTCCCCGCCCCCCTCTGAGCCGACCCGTCGTGTCGAGGCCGGGCCCTGGGCGATCGAGCTGCTGCCCGGCGCCGCTTATGCGACCCGATACGTGGCCACCCAATCAGCGATCGGCTTTGCCTTCGACAGCCAGCGAGGCCTGCACGCGATCGGCAGCGACCGGGTTTTGCCCTTCGACGCCATGCCCAATGGCCTGGCCTTTGTCCCCGCCGGTTGTGACGTCTTGTCCGAGTCCCCCAAGGGCGGTGAATACCTGCGGGTCATGCGCACTGATGGCCTGCCGTTGGTGGGGGACCGCGCCTTCAACAATCGCATCGATCAACAGGCCATGACCCTGGCGCTGCGAATGCGCGCGGCGTTGTTACAGGCTTCGGTTGAGGATGACTGGGAAGCCTGGGCACTCGCCCTGGCTGAACGGACAAGCGATCACCAGGCAGGGTCGACGCCCGCCCTGGGCGCCATCACCGCCAGCCGGAGGCGATTGCTCGACGAGTTTATTGACGCCGGTCTCGACGGTCCGCTGGGTGTGCAGGCGATGGCGGACCTGTTGGGATTGTCCGAAGGCTATTTCATTCGAGCCTTCAAGCACGCAGCGGGCAAAAGCCCGCACAGTTACCTGATCGACCGGCGCCTGGCCAAGGCCCGCGCCCTGATGCGCGACTCGACCGCGACACTGGCAGAAATCGCCCACACCTGTGGCTTCAACTCCCAGGCGCACATGACGACCACGTTCAGGCAGCGCCTTGGCGTGAGTCCGGTACAGTTGCGCCGATAGCGCCCCTCGACGGGCTTCGCGTCTCTTCAGTCAGCCCCTTCCCGTGCCGATCGCCTGACCTCAGCCTGTATGGCATAAGCCGGCGCCTCCACCGCATTGAAATCTTGTGTATAGCGCTGGGCAAATCCGTCTACCCCCCATTGCTGAAACTGCTGCACATGCTTCAGCTCGTGAGCCCAGAGCGCGAGGTTCTGTTCGGCGGATTGGGCATCCCGGAACAGAATGATGTCGATGAGCGTCACGGCCCCCACATCGGGGTTTTGCAGCATGGCAGTGGCGGTGCTGAACTGGCCGTTGTCACTGACTTTGTAGCGCGCGGCATCGAGGACACCAGGGTCGTACCAGCGCAACAGTTGCTCCCGGATATGCGCTGGAATCGACTGGACGTCAACGGCGGCTTCAGCGCGCGCTTGGGTCAGCCACAGCGCCAGGGCGGGTGCCGCGACCTGATGGATGTCTTCAGGCAAGGTGCCGAGCAACTGTCCCGGCAGGCAGATGCAGCCGTCCAGACACACTTGTTTTTCGCCAGCCGGGCAGGCGTCGGCCTGGGCTGCCGTTTCAAACGTCAGACAAAGCAGCAACAGCGCCAGCAGGCGCGGGATGATGGGTGGCATCGGGTGCTCCAGGGACGGACGCAACGCAAGCAGTGAGTCGCCATCGATGACTGCCCCGCGCAGCTTCAGCGTAGTTGACCCGCTCCTGCTCGTGCAAAAGCCGCTGCCAGGGTCATCGACACCCCGGCAGCGGCCCGGTGATCCAACGCTTTCTTTTTTCGCTGATCGCCAAGCGACGGGCCAGCCAGCCTTACTCTGCCAATTGCAACCGCAACCGGCTACGACGGGACAGCCCCGCCTGCAAGGCGAACGCCACGATCACGGTTGAGGGTGCGGAAAAGCTGCTCAAGCCAGGGCCGGAAAACATCAGCGCCAGTCCCAATGCCGTGGCCCCAAACCAGGCGCCCAAGCCCGCCGAATTGAACGCTGTTACCCGTTCGAGCGACGCCACGTCACTGCGGCCGCAGCGTATCTGCGCCAACGCCACGCCGACCCAGGCCACGACGAAAATGCCTTGATAAGCCAGGGCCTTGAGCAGGTAGGCAAACACATCGGCGAGCATCAGGCCATACACGATCACCCCGACCGCCAGCGCCCACGCCAGGTACGAACCGCGCACGCCAAAACGCGCAAAGAACGCCTGCATGTTCATCGTCGCCAGGTAGTAGTTGGCGGTGTTGATCCGGGTTTGCGTGGCCCAGACGAACAACAATCCCCACAGCCCCATCAGTTGCAGGATCGCCATGACCACCGACACTTCGTTCAGCGCGCCTTCATGGGGAATGCTGCTGACCAGATAGATCCCCGCCGCGCCGTTGAGCAGAAAGGTCACCGCGTAGAACGGCATGCCGAAGTTCCAGCGGCCGTGGTATTCGGCGTCCTCGGGTTTGCCGAAACGGGCGTAGTCGAAGGTGAACAGCATCAGCACCCAAACGCCCATGTAGGCGACGAAGCAGTCCCACCAACCGAACGCGCTGGGGGTTGCCGGGCCGAAATCCAGCCATTGCGGCTGGTAGCCATAACGACTGATCGACAGCCCCACCGCCACCAGCAAGCCCCCCAGGTACACCGGCAACAACACGCCGTTGAGCTTGTCCAGCCAGTGCTGCACGCTGCCCAGGATCATCGGCACGCTGTACAGCACCACCAGCAATGCCGCCAGCGGGAACACCAGCTGCGGGTACAGGTGATTGAGCGCCACGGCGATCACCGAGCCTTCGAACACCGCGTAATAAATGGCCGTCGAGAAGAAGATCAAGGTCGCCAGGCACGCCCCGGTGCTGCCGAACAACAGCCGTGAAAACAAGGCCACCGACAAACCGCTGCGGATGGCGAAACGACTGAGCACCGTGTTGACCAGGCCGTAGCTGATCACCGACAGCACCATGCCGATCAGCGCATTGCGGGCGCCGTACGACAACGCCAGCGACGCGCCGACCACGATGTAGAACATTGCACTGCAGACCGCCCACCACGCCATGGTCAGGGACAGTCGGCCCATGCGTGCGTCGGCGGGAACGGGGTGATTGGCCGGGTCTTGCCCGGTTTGACTCGATTGCGATAAAGCAGCCATATGCGTGAACTCCAGAACCAGTCAAAGGTTGAAGCGCGGGCAGCCGCCACCGCACCGAAGTGCGGCGTTGGCTTACCGTTTGGCATGACCCGCGCCGTGCGGCGGGCAGAATCAGGAAGGGAACAGCTTGCTCAGGCAGCTGAGTTTTTTCTTATAGGAACGTCGTGCTTCCAGTGCTTCTTCCAGGGTGACCGCTTTGAAACGGGCCTTCTGGTTGGGCTGCATCTGGCCGATCAAGTCGAGGTCGGCGCTGATCACGGTGCCAATCATCGCGTAGCCGCCACCGGACACCGCATCGCGGTGCAACACGATGGGTTCGAGCCCGGCCGGCACCTGGATCGAACCGATCGGGTAGCAACTGTCGACGATGTTCGAGGGATCGGAGCCGGCGCCGAAGGGTTGCTCGCGCGGCTGGAAGGTCAGCGCACTGCCGCCCTTGAAGCGATAGCCGATGCGGTCCGCTTCGGAGCCGACGGTCCAGGCTTCGGCGAAAAAGCTGTCCGCCGCCGCTGGCGTCAAGCGCTCGTAGTACAGCCCCGGTACGACGCGCAGGGTGATTTCGCCCCCCAGCGACTGCCGTAGCGCCATGGGTAGACTGGCCCCGGCGTGGCTCTTGCCACTGGCAATCCCCACGGGCAATTCGTCACCGGCCATCAGGCGCCGCCCTTGGAAACCGCCAAGCGCGCCCAAGGCGTAAGTCGAGCGACTGCCGAGCACCAGCGGTACGTCGATGCCGCCGGCCACCGCCAGATAGGCACGCGCGCCGGCCTTGGGAAAATCGAAGCGCAACGTTTGCCCGGCCTTCACCGAGAACGCCGTGTCGTGATGCATCTCCACGCCATCGACCTTCGGCGCCATGTGCGCACCGCACACCGCCACCAGGGCGTCTTGCTGGAATTCCAGCTCCGGGCCCAGCAAGGTGCATTCAAGCGCCGCGGCCCCGGCCGGGTTGCCGACCAACTGGTTGGCCGCGCTCAACGCGTATTGGTCGAGTGCGCCGGAGGGTGGAATGCCCAGGTGGTAGTAACCTTCGCGCCCCAGGTCCTGTACCGACGTGGCGAGGCCGGGTTTGAGTACCTTGATCATGCCAGCACCTCCTGCAGCGACTTGGGATAGCCGACGGGATCGGCCAGAAAGGCATCCAGGGAAAACTCCACTGGACGGATCCGCAGGTCGAAGCGCCCGCCTTCCACGTCGGCCACTGCCTGGTCATAGGCCTCACGGTCCATCGGCTTGAACTGCACGATGTCGCCCGGACGGAAGAACACCATGTGCTCCTTCAGGTACGCCAGGTTCTGCTGCGGGTCGTAGATCGGTGCCGGCGTGACGCCGAACATCTGGTAGCCGCCGGCACCGCGTACCGAGTAGATGCAGCCAAAGCAACCGCCATGCCCCAGAGTCAACTTCGGCGTGTCGGTGCGCGGTCGCAGGTACTTGGGCACTTGCAACTGACGCTCGCGCTCGACCATCTGGAACATGAACGGCAAGCCGGCGACGAAACCGACCATCGAGACAAACCATGGCGAACCACTGTGGGCGGCGATGAAGGCCTCGACGTCCGCCAGGCCGTTGATCCGCGCGGCGTACTCCAGGTCCGTCGCGCTCGGGTCCTGGTGACGGTCGCGAAAGCGCATCAGGGTTTCGTGGGTCCAGGGATCGTTATAGAGCACCGGGATTTCGATGATCCGGGTCTGCAAAGTGCGTTCGGCGACCGCCTCGGCCTCGGCTCCCTGCACGGCTTCGAGCAAGGTGTGTGGCGCGATGCGGTCCGGGTCGAAACGAATCTGGAACGAGGCATTGGCCAGGCACACATCGAGCACGCCATCCAGCGCCAGACGCTCCACCGCACGGGTGACCGCCATGCCCTTGAAGAATGCCTCAAGGGACATGCTGTCGCTGACTTCAGCAAACAGATGCTCATCAGCGCCAAAACTGTAGCGGATTGCAGTGCTCATGCTTGACCTCCACTGCGGCGCTCGGCCAGCCAGGTTTCCAGGGTGCCGGTATGGAAGTCGGCGCTGTGCAGCCAGGGCTGCTCCAACAAATCACGGTGCAACGACAAGGTGCTGGCCATGCCGGTGAGCGTGGTCTGCTCCACGGCGATGCGGGCACGGGCCAGGGCCTCGGCACGGTCGCGACCATGGACGATCAGCTTGGCCAACAGCGAGTCATAGTAAGGCGGCACGCGGTAGCCTTGATAGAGATGGCTGTCGACCCGAACGCCCTCGCCTTGCGGCCAGACCAGGGACTCGACCAGGCCCGGGCTGGGGAAGAAATCCCGTGCCGGGTCTTCGGCATTCAGGCGCATTTGCAGCGCCGCGCCATTGAGCCGGATATCGCTTTGCCTGAGGCCCAGCGGTTCGCCGCCGGCAATGCGCAACATCGCCTGAACCAGATCGATGCCGGTAATCAACTCGCTGACCGGATGCTCCACCTGAATCCGCGTGTTCATCTCGATAAAGAAAAACTCGCCGGTAGCGTCGTCATACAGGTACTCCAGGGTCCCCGCGCCCTTGTAGCCCAGGGACTCGGTGAGGCGCACGGCGCTGGCGCAGAGTGTCTCGCGTTGCTGCGGGTTGAGGGCCGGCGATGGCGCTTCCTCGAAAATCTTCTGCCGGCGACGTTGCAACGAACACTCGCGCTCGAACAAATGCACCGCGTGCTGACCGTCGCCCAACACCTGCACTTCGATATGCCGTGCCCGGCTGATGAAGCGCTCCAGGTACACCGCGCCGTTGCCGAACGCCGCCTGGGCTTCGCGCTGGGACCGGGGGAACTCTTCGGCCAGTTGTCCGGCGTTTTCCGCCAGGCGAATACCCCGTCCGCCACCGCCGGCCGAGGCCTTGATCAGCAGCGGAAAGCCCACGGCTTCAGCAGCCTTGAGCGCCGATTCGACATCGAACAGTTCACCGGGCGAACCGGGCACCACGGGCACGCCCGCTTCCTGAGCGGTGCGCCGGGCTTCAGCCTTGTCACCCATGCGCCGGATCGTCTCCGGGCTCGGGCCGACGAAAATGGCCCCGGCCCCCAGCACCGCCTCGGCGAAGTCGGCATTTTCCGAGAGGAAGCCATAACCGGGATGGACTGCATTGGCGCCCGTGGCTTTCAAGGCGCCGAGCAATGCCTCGACGTTCAGGTAACTCTTGTCAGCGCGGGCCGGGCCGAGAATATGCACCTCGTCGGCCATGCGCGCCGCCTGGGAATCGACATCCGCTTCGCTGCACGCGGCAACGGTGGGAATCCCCAGCTCCTTGGCGGCGCGGATAATCCGCACGGCGATTTCGCCCCGGTTGGCGATCAGTAATTTACGAATGCCTTGAGTCATGATCGCGCCCCTCACTCGTCGTCGAGCGTTGCGACAACCTGACCCGGCTCCACCGGATCACCGTCTTCGACCAGGAATGCGCTGAGGCGACCGGCCGTCCCGGCGGTCAGTTCGGAAAACTGCTTCATGACCTCGATCAGGCCAATCACCGTGTCGGCGCTGACCTGCGCGCCAACCTCGACGTAGTTCGCCGATTCAGGCGTGGCTTTGCGATAGAAGGTCCCTGGCAATGGGGTGATGACAGCGTGTTCGGCCATGTCTGTTCCTCTTGGAATAGTTGTAGAAAGGCAGGCAAAAAAATGAATCGTTATTCAATCCCGGGCGTCTGTGTGCCCGATGATTCGTGCTGATTCAGCGCGGCGCGCGAACCTTGATCCCGGCGGTATCGAGCGCGTTGCGGGTGGCTTCGACCAACGCCAGCGCACCGGGGGTGTCGCTGTGCAGGCAGATGGAATCGAATTCGATCGCCAGGTCTTCACCTTCTACTGTGCGCACCACGCCTTCCTGGCAGGCACGCAGCACCCGTGCGGCCACCTGGGCAGGGTCGTAGGCGCGTACGTTGCGGGTAAAGACGATGGAGCCGCTGAGGTCGTACTCACGGTCGGCATAGAACTCGCGAATCACCGGTTGGCCGAGTTCCTTGGCGACGCGCCAGATCACCGAGTCAGGCATGCAATACAGCAGCAACTCGGGCTCCAGGCGCTGGAGGTTTTCCACCAGCAAACGCGCGGCTTGCTCGTCCCGGGCCAGGTGCATGTACAGCGCGCCGTGGGGCTTGATGTGTTGCAGTGCCACGCCATGAACCCGGGCGAGTTCACGCAGGGCGCCCAATTGGTAAAGCATGTCGTCGACCAGTTCCTGGGCCGGAGCGTTGATGTGCCGGCGACCAAACCCGACCAGATCGCGAAAGCCCGGGTGCGCACCGACCGCCACACCCAGGGCCTTGGCCCGTTCGACCGTGCGGCGCATGGTGCCGGGGTCGCCGGCATGGAAACCGGTGGCGACGTTGGCCGAGCTGATGAACGCCATCAGTTCGTTGTCGACGCCATCGCCGATGGTCCAAGGGCCGAAGCCTTCGCCCATGTCCGAGTTGAAATCTACTGCTTGCATGACGCTTGCTCCTGACGCTTGTGACTTCATGCAAGCCAAGTTAAATTCCGGCCACCCCCTTGGGAAGATCTATTATCAGAGGGCCCATCTTCTGAAAAACAGATAGCTCTGAAAATCAGATACCCCGTCATCCGGAGTGCCCATGTCACTGACCCTGCGCCAGGTCCGCTACTTCGTCGCCACCGCCGAGATCGGACAGATCTCCCAGGCGGCGATTCATTTGAATATTTCCCAGTCGGCGGTGACCACCGCGATCAAGGAACTGGAGGGAATTCTCGGCACGCTGTTGTTCCAGCGCTCGGCCCAAGGCATGAGCCTGACCGATGCCGGGCGACATTTTCTCAACCGGGCCTACGTGATTTTGCGCAGCGTCGATGACGCGTTGAACAGCCCGCTGCCGGACGTCCGCGCCAGCGGCCTGTTGCGGTTAGCGGCGAGCTACACGGTGATCGGCTACTTCCTGCCGCACCACCTGCAACGGCTTGAGCATTGGCATCCGGACGTGGCCATCGAAGTCCACGAACAGGAGCGCACGGCCATCGAGCAAGGCCTTCTGGAGGGCCGCTTCGACATGGCGGTGGTGCTCACCGCGAACCTGACTCACCCGGACATCGTTTCGGAGATCCTCTTCAATTCCGAGCGCCGGCTATGGCTGCCCAGCCACCATCCCTTGTGCGAACGCTCGGCTGTCAGCCTTACCGACGTGGCGAAGGAACCTTACATCCTGCTGACCGTCGACGAGGCCGAACAAAGCGCCATGCGTTACTGGGAACATGCCCACCAGCAGCCGAACGTGCGGGTGCGGACCAGTTCGGTGGAAGCGGTGCGCAGCATGGTCGCCAATGGCAGCGGCGTGGCGATCCTCTCGGACCTGGTGCACCGCCCCTGGTCGCTGGAGGGCAAGCGCATCGAAACCCTGACCGTCACCGACAAGGTCACGCCCATGAGCGTCGGCCTGGCCTGGCATCGAGAACGGGAATTCAGCCCGGCGATGCAGGCCTTTCGTAACTACTTCCACGACGCTTTTCTGGCGCCACAACAGCTCTCTGCACGTCGATAAAAAGCAGCAAGCATTCAAAAGTTAACGTCTAGACTTCATCGAAGGCAGGTTGCAGCCAGGCTCCGCACCCATAACAAAAAGCCACCCGAAACCCAGGGAGCTCCGACTTTGAAAATGTCATCCATCTGCGCCATGGGGAGCCTGTTGGTTTCGTTCGCGGCTTGCGCCAACGGGATCGTTCCCGTGCTCGACCTGGACTTCACAAGGTCAGCGACTGAAACCCTGAAAAAAATCGGGATCAACGACGCTTGTGTTATCAGAGCCTCAAACCCTGTCTCGTTCACCTACTGCCGTGAAGGATCGTCAACGCTCTGGAAATATCAGGACCTGGACCTGACGCAACTGGCAGCGATCAACGGCGACAAAAAGCTGTCCCCGACGGCGCCCCAGCAAATCAGTGTCCTGGAATTCAATAGCGCGATCTGTGAACACGAGGGTGCCGCTACCCTTGTCAAACCGACAATGGCTCGCTGGCTTGCCTTCAGCCTGCTGGCCCTTTTCGTGCTGCTGGGTTTGCGCTACACCTACCAGACCCTCCGGCCTCGCCGCCATGACCTCAACGCCTGTTCGAATCCCGGCTTACTGCCATTGAACGAAACCCTGCCCCGGTTCAACCCATCGAAAAAAGCCGCAACGGCGCTGGGTATTGCCTTGGCGCTGGCACTCGTGTGCTTCAGCTACCTGGGATTCTGAGCAGGGCCAGCGGTTTTTCGCGACCCCAACGGCCGTCTCGAGCAATAGCCTCGATCCGGATCGGGCGCAGGCCCCAAATGCGCACGGAACCCGCTGCCGCCGAGCCCTCTCGCGGTCGCGGCACGCCGGTTCACGAAACCCGAACCCATCGGGAAATGCCGCCTATACTGCAGCCCGGTGTCGATAGAGAAACGGTCAAAATCGCCAGCAATTCTGCCGGTTCCCCATCCAGCCGCCCTGATTGTCTGCCCCAAGGACCTGACAGATGAATGTGATCGACTATTTTGATCGAGCAAGAATCATCAATATCGCGTCGAGGAAGGATCGCCGTCTCGAAACGGAAGAAGAATTCGCTCGCAACGGCTTTCACATAGATGATGAAAAAGTAGGCTTTTTCAAGGCTGTTACACCTACCGAGGGAGAAGGCTTCCCGAGCGTCGGGGTCAGAGGCTGCTTTTTGAGTCACCTGGGGGTGCTCGAAGAGGCCATGCGCCTGGATTTGAAAAACATCCTGATCCTGGAGGACGACATACAGTTTTCCAGACGCATTTCCCAGTATGGAAAACAGGCCATCGAGGCGCTGGATGGCATGGACTGGGACATCATCTATTTTGGGCATCCGGTTGAAACAGACTCAAGCATGCCCACCTGGAATGTGGTCGACCAACCCATACACTTGGCCCATTTCTACGCCGTGAACGGCAAATGCTTCGGCACATTGAGGGATTTTTTATTGCAGATTCTGGAGCGACCGCCAGGACACCCTGACGGCGGTCCGATGCACTATGACGCGGCCCTCAATACCCTTATCCATCAGAACAACGCCATTCGGGCTTACTACTTCACCGCCAATCTCGGCTATCAAAGACCCTCGCGCACAGACCTGCATGAACTGTCCTTCTTTGACAGGGTGTCTGTGCTGCGGCCGGTCATCGGCATGCTCAGGAAGTTGAAGGCCAGAAACCTGAGAAGGACTCGATAGAGTGCTCTTTCTTCAGCAAAGCGCTGGCCCCTTGAACCATTCATAAAGACGCGCAAGGCACTGGTGGGGGGTGGGAGACAGGTTTTCTCTAAAACTGAACAACCCCCTCTCGATTATTCATTTTTGCAAACACTCATTCAGGATTACCGTGGCGCCAAAGGCTGACAGACCGTCGGCCCGAATCGTAATCAGGCAGGTCGACTGCCTTTTTGTCCCCCACGAGGTAAGCCCCATGTCCGTACAAACCCTGACTGTGCACGCCCCTTACAATGGCGCCGTCGTCGGCCAGGTGGCGGTGTCCACCGAGGCGGATGTCGAACAGGCACTGAGTGTCGCCCACGGGATTTTTCGCGACCGCAGCCAGTGGTTGTCCAAGCCTCAACGCATTGAAATCCTGCAGCGGTCGGCCGAACTGATCGCCGCGCGCAAGCTGGAGATCGCGACCCAGGCGGCCAGCGAAGGCGGCAAGCCGCTGAAGGACTCGATCACCGAAGTCGAGCGTGGCATCGACGGCATCCTGAACTGCATCGAGGTGCTGCGCACCGAGGGCGGTCACGTGATTCCGATGGGATTGAACGCGACTTCGCAGAACCGTGTGGCCTTCACCCAATACGAACCCATCGGTGTGGTCGCAGCCGTATCGGCGTTCAACCATCCGTTCAATCTGATCGTGCATCAGGTGGTGCCCGCCATCGCCGTCAGTGCCCCGGTGATCGTCAAGCCGGCGGCCAACACCCCGCTCAGTTGCCGCACGCTCCTGCAAATCCTGGCCGAGGCCGGCCTGCCGACTGGCTGGGCGCAGATGGTGCTACCGACCGATAACGCCGTCACCGGCCGACTGGTCTCCGATCCGCGGGTGGGTTTCTTCAGTTTCATCGGCTCGGCGGCAGTCGGCTGGATGTTGCGCTCGACCCTGGCACCCGGCACTCGCTGCGCGCTGGAGCATGGTGGCGTGGCGCCGGTGATCCTCGCAGCGGACGCCGATCTCGATGACGCCCTGCCGCGCATCGCTCGTGGCGGTTTCTGGCACGCCGGGCAAGCCTGCGTGAGCGTGCAACGGATCTTCTGCCATCGCAGCATCGCCGAACAGGTCGCCGTCCGCCTGGGCCAGTTGGGCGATGCCATGGTGGTCGGTGATCCGACCGATATCCGTACCGATGTCGGCCCGCTGATCGCCGAACGTGAAGTGCGTCGCGTGGACCAATGGGTCAATGCAGCCGTCGCCGGCGGGGCCCGTTTGATCTCGGGCGGTCGCGTTCTGGACTACAACGGCTATGCGCCGACCGTGCTGCTCAACCCGCCCATCGACTCCAATGTGATGCAAAAGGAAGTGTTCGGCCCGGTGGTGGCGGTTTACGCCTATGACGATCTGGCCGACGCGATCCAACTGGCCAACGCCCTGCCCTATGCCTTCCAGGCCGCAGTCTTCACCCGCGATCTGGACACCGCCATGCAGTGCTATCAGGACCTCGACGCCACGGCGGTGATGGTCAATGAGAACACGCTGTTCCGCGTCGACTGGATGCCGTTCGCCGGAGCGCGCCTGTCGGGGCATGGCGTGGGAGGCATTCCACACACCATGAAAGAGATGCAGATCGAAAAGATGATGGTCTGGCGCTCCCGGGCGGTTCGCGGCTGATCGAGTCTCGTCGGCCCAGGATTGCGTCTGGTCCGCCCATTCCCGGGCGGACCTGCGGGACGCTTGCAGGCGGGAGCCCGTCGCCGCCAGGCAAGATCAGCGAACGAATTTCGTATACCCTGTCGCTATCTCTCACTCCGAACGACCGCCGCCGTGAACCTACCCAAATTCAACGCTCCCGACCTTGGCAATACGCCTTCGACGTCGGAAATCATCACCCGTCATCTGCGGGACGCGATCGTCGCCGGGCATTTTGCCGAGGATGAGCCGATTCGCCAGGACGACATTGCCCGCCAGTTCAACGTCAGCAAGATTCCGGTGCGCGAGGCGCTCAAGCGGTTGGAGGCCGAAGGGCTGGTGATGTTCCAGCGCAATCGCGGGGCGATGGTCACGCGCATTTCCGACGCGGAACTGGCGCAGATGTTCGAAGTGCGCATGTTGCTCGAAGACAAGGTGCTGCGCCTGGCGATCCCCAACATGACCGAAGAAACCTTCGCCCGCGCCGAGCGTATCTGCCAGGAGTTTATCGGCGAGGACGACGTGGGGCGCTGGGCCGAGCTCAACTGGGAACTGCACGCCTGCCTCTATGAACCGGCGCAACGGCCATTCCTGGTCAGCCTGATCCGTTCGGTCAACGACAAACTGGAGCGTTACCTGCGCATGCAGATGAGCCTGTCGGCGGGCAAGGAGCGCGCCGATCACGAGCACCGCGAGATCCTCGCGGCGTGCCGTGCAGGCGATGTCGACCTGGCGGTGAAGCTGCTGGACGAACACATCGCCGGAGTCTGCGAGACCCTGTTCAAGCACCTGCCCCACGCTCACTGACCGCAGCGATGACTGTGCTGATTTCGTCATCGGCATCGGTTAAATCCATCAAGCCGGCACCCCGCTGTACGGGCCACTCTTTCGGTCACCCAACCGAATGGACGTGGCCCTCCGATGAAACGCATCTCCGTGATCGACTCCCACACCGGCGGCGAACCCACCCGCCTGGTGACCGCCGGCTTTCCTGATCTGGGCACCGGCAGCATGGCTGAACGGCGCCAACGCCTGGCCGAACAGCACGACCAGTGGCGTGCGGCCTGTGTGCTGGAGCCACGGGGCAGTGACGTGCTGGTGGGCGCCCTGCTCTGCGAACCCGTGGACCCCAGCGCCTGTGCCGGCGTGATTTTCTTCAATAACAGCGGTTATCTGGGCATGTGCGGCCACGGCACCATCGGCCTCGTCGCCTCACTGGCCCACCTGGGCAAAATCGGCCCCGGCGTGCACAGCATCGAGACGCCGGTAGGCACGGTGCAGGCGACCCTGCACGACGATCATTCGGTGAGTGTGCGCAACGTTCCGGCCTACCGTTATCGCAAGGCGCTGCAAGTACAGGTACCGGGCATCGGCCAGGTGACCGGCGACATCGCCTGGGGCGGCAACTGGTTTTTCCTGATCGCCGATCACGGGCTGCGGGTGGCTGGCGACAACCTTGATGCCCTGACCGCTTACACCTACGCCGTTCAACAAGCGCTGCAAGACCAGGGCATTCGTGGCGAAGACGGCGGCCTGATCGACCATGTCGAACTGTTCGCCGCTGACGATCACGCGGACAGCCGCAACTTCGTGCTCTGCCCCGGCAAGGCCTACGACCGTTCACCCTGTGGCACCGGCACCAGCGCCAAACTGGCGTGCCTGGCGGCCGACGACAAGTTGCAGCCCGGACAGATCTGGCGCCAGGCGAGTGTCATCGGCAGCGAGTTCGAAGGCTCTTTCGAGTGGCAAGGCGAGCGCATCGTGCCGACCATTCGAGGCCGCGCCTTCATCAGTGCCGAGGCCAGCCTGATCATCGAGCAGGACGACCCGTTCGCCTGGGGCATCCGCCCGTGAATCGCAGCCATGCGGCCGATGTGATCGTGATCGGCGCCGGCATCATCGGCGCGGCCTGCGCCCAGGCACTGGCGCGGCGTGGCTTGCAGGTACTGGTGCTCGACGCCGGCCTGCATGGCGCGACGGCGGCGGGCATGGGCCATCTGCTGGTGCTCGACGACAACCCGGCGGAGCTGGCCCTGAGCAATTATTCCCTGCAGCGCTGGCGCGATCAGGCAGCAGACTTGCCCGAGGGCTGTGCGTACCGCAGCAACGGCACTCTGTGGCTGGCGGCCAACGCCGAAGAGATGGCGGTGGCCCACAGTAAATACCTGAACCTGCAAGCCCATGGCGTGGCCTGTGAGCTGGTCGGCGCCAAGGCCTTGCGCCAGCGTGAGCCGGAACTGCACGAAGGCCTTGAAGGGGGTCTGCTGATCAACGGCGACGGCATTCTGTACGCGCCCGCGACGGCCAACTGGATGCTCGACACGCCGAACATCCACCAGCGCCGGGCGCGGGTCATCGAGGTCGATGGCAATCGGGTGCGGCTTGATGACGGTCAGTGGCTGAGTGCCGAAGCCGTGGTGCTGGCCAACGGCATCCAGGCCAATGAACTGTGCCCGGAGCTGCCCATCGAGCCGAAAAAAGGCCACTTGTTGATCACTGACCGCTACCCCGCCACGGTCACCCACACCCTGGTGGAACTGGGTTACGTCACCAGCGCCCATAACGCCAAGGGCCCCTCGACGGCCTGCAACATCCAGCCGCGTCCGACCGGGCAATTGTTCATCGGCGCCTCGCGGCAGTTCGGCACCACCGATCCGCAGGTCGAAGGCTGGATGCTGGCGAAAATGCTCAAGCGCGCGGCCCAATACATGCCGGGGTTGGCGCGACTCAATGGCATCCGCGCCTGGACCGGTTTTCGCGCTGCCAGTCCGGATGGCCTGCCGCTGGTGGGCCAACATCCACAACGCCAGGGCTTGTGGCTGGCGGTCGGTCATGAAGGCCTGGGGGTGACCACAGCCCCCGGCACTGCCGATTTGCTGGTCGCGCAACTGTTCAACGAAAGCCCGCCACTGGCCGCACACCCCTATCTGCCCCAGCGTTTCCTCGGAGAACCCGCCCATGCCTGAATTGATGCTCGACGGCCGTGCCCTGAGAGTCGCCGAGGGCACCAGTGTCGCCGCGGCCCTGGCGTTGGGCGGCGACGGCTGCACACGCACTTCGGTCAGTGGTCAACGCCGCGCACCGCTGTGCGGCATGGGCATCTGCCAGGAATGTCGGGTGACCATCGACGGTCGACGGCGCCTGGCCTGCCAGACCCTCTGCCGTGACGGCATGCAGGTGGAGACACGCCCATGAATGAATATGCCGATCTGTTGATCGTCGGTGCCGGTCCCGCCGGCATGGCCGCTGCATTGGCCGCCGCACCCAGTGGTGCCCGCATTGTGATGCTCGACGACAATCCGCTGGCGGGCGGGCAAATCTGGCGCGACGGTCCACAGGCCAGCGTGCCAATCCAGGCCCGCCGGATGCGCGAGCGTGTGCAGTCCCACCGTAACATCCGCCATCACGCCAGCACCCGGGTGATCGCCAATCCCGGTCCGAAACAACTGCTGGTCGAAGACGACGAGCACGGCTGGCTGATCAGCTACGACAAACTGATTCTGTGCACCGGCGCCCGCGAATTGCTGCTGCCCTTCCCCGGCTGGACACTGCCGGGGGTCACCGGGGCCGGTGGTTTGCAGGCGCTGATCAAGGCCGGGTTGCCGGTGCAGGATCAGCGCGTGGTGATCGCCGGTAGCGGGCCGCTGTTACTGGCCAGTGCCGCCACCGCGAAAAAGCACGGGGCCAACCTGCAGTGCATCGCCGAACAAGCCTCGCTCAAGGCCGTGGCCGGTTTCGCGGCGCGACTGCCGCGCTGGCCCAACAAACTGCTGCAGTCGTTCACGCTGTTCGACCGCCACTACCGAACCGGCACCCACGTGCTGGCAGCCCTTGGCAGCGACCGACTCGAAGCTGTGCGCCTGAGCCAGCAAGGCAAGATCGTTGAACTGGCGTGTGATCGGCTGGCCTGTGGTTTTGGTCTGATCCCGAACATTCAATTGGGTCAGGCCCTGGGTTATGCCCTCGAAGGCCAAGCGCTGGCGGTGGATGCCTGGCAAGCCAGCCGCGTCGATCACTACGCGGCGGGTGAATGCACCGGCTTCGGCGGCAGTGAACTGGCCTTGGTCGAAGGTGCGATTGCCGGCCACGCCGCCATGGGTGATGTCGAAGCGGCCCGACAATTGTGGCCACACCGGGCACGCTGGCAGAGGTTCGCCAAAGCGCTGAACCGGGCATTCGCCCTCGACCCGCGACTCAAGTCGCTGGCCCGTCCCGACACCCTGGTCTGCCGCTGCGAAGACGTGCCCCATGGGGCATTGGCCGGGCACACCGATTGGCGCGCGGCCAAGCTGGCCAGCCGCTGTGGCATGGGCGCCTGCCAGGGGCGTGTGTGTGGCGGCGCGGTACAGCATCTGTTTGGCTGGCCACCCTCTACGCCGCGCCCGCCGTTCAGCCCGGCGCGCATCGAGACCTTGATGTCCCTGGACGATACCCCGCCAGCCTCATGACTGCGCCAGGGGTTTCGGCCACGCGGCCGAGCCACTATGATCCCGGGGGTCGCCATCAGGCCCCCAACGCCATGTACCCCTCGCTCACCACCTTCAAGCCCTGCGATTTACCAACGCTGCTGAACAGTCTCCAGCCGATCGCGCCGCTGCTCGACACCCTGTCCGATGTGGTGTTTTTCATCAAGGATCGCGAGGCCCGTTACGCCTTCGTCAACCAGACCCTGGCCCGGCGCTGCGGTTTCAAACACAGCGAGGATCTGCTGGGACGCACCGCCGACATGGTCTTCCCGGAGCACTTCGGTCCGCTGTACACCGAACAGGATCGACGCGTGCTCTCCAGCGGCCGGGTGCTGGCCGATCAACTGGAACTGCACCTGTATTTCGGCAACCAGCCGATCTGGTGCCTGACCCACAAACTCGCGCTGTACGATGCGCAGGGCCACATCGTCGGCCTGGCCGGTATCTCCCGCGACCTGCAATCGCCGCAGTCCAATCATCCGGCTTATCAGAAACTGGCGGCGGTGGATTTGCACATCCGCAATCACTTCGCCCAACCCATCAGCCTCGCCGAACTGACCGCCATCGCCGGCTATTCCGTGGCGCAGCTGGAGCGTCATTGCAAGCGGGTGTTCCAGCTCACGCCACGGCAGATGATTCACAAGGCGCGCCTGGAAGAGGGATCGCGGTTGTTGCTGCACACCGACCTGCCGATCACCGAGATTGCCTTGCGTTGTGGGTATACCGACCACAGTGCGTTCAGCCGGCAGTTTCGGGCGCTGACCCGTTTGTCGCCGAGTCAGTATCGGGGCGATCGGGGTTAGAGGGTTTCGGGGTTGGGGCCGTGGGCAGGTCCGTTTCTTCGGTGATGGCGACTTTTGGTTCCGCCCTTACGGCGAGTCACTTTCGAAGCGCGCGAAAGTAACCAAAGCGCTCTGCCCTTGGTTACTTGGGGCTTTTCCAAGTGACTCGCCGTAAGGGCGAAACCGCCAGCACCCGTTACCGCAGAAACGGATATGTACTCCCATGTTTCTTAACGGGGCGTCAGCGCAACCGATGCTCCCATATGTAACACCGCCCAGCGCGGCAACGGCGCAACCCTTCCAGTCACAACGCCCCTGAAACACCTCTAACCCAAGGCCCAAAAACAATTTCACGACTGTAACTGGAAACAGGCACATTGATTGCTATTGTTAATATCGTATACGAAATCCCCAATACGATATTCAACAGCACTTAACCCAACGAGGCCTCTATGAAAAACCCCGCATTTGCCGTAGCCCTCAGCGCTGTTCTCAGTACCTCCTTCATCGCCACCGCACAGGCCGACAAGCTCGATGACATCATCGGCTCGGGCAAGCTGCGCTGTGCCGTCACCCTGGACTTCCCGCCCATGGGCTTCCGCGATGCGGGCAACAACCCGGCCGGCTTCGACGTGGACTACTGCCATGACCTGGCGAAGATCCTCGGGGTCGAGGCAGAAGTGGTCGAGACACCGTTCCCTGACCGCATCCCGGCGCTGGTCTCGGGGCGCGCCGATGTGATCGTTGCCTCCACCTCCGACACCCTCGAACGCGCCAAGACCGTCGGCCTCACCGTGCCGTACTTCGCGTTCCAGATGGTGGTGCTTACCCGCGACGATACCGGCATCAATGGCTTTGACGACCTCAAGGGCAAAGCGGTGGGCAATACCAGCGGCACCTATGAGGCCATCGCCCTGGAGAAAGATGTGAAGAACTGGGGCACCGGCAGTTTCCGTGCTTACCAGTCGCAGAACGACACCTTGCTGGCCGTCGCCCAGGGCCACATCGACGCGACCGTGGTCACCAACACCGTCGCCGCTGCCACGCTCAAGTCGGGTAAATACAAAAACCTCAAAGTCGCCGGGAACGCCCCCTACGTCATCGACTACGTGTCCCTCGGCGCCAAGCGCAACGAGTATGGCCTGCTCAACTACCTCAACCTGTTCGTCAACCAGCAAGTGCGCACCGGTCGATACAAGGAGCTGTTCGTCAAATGGGTCGGCACCGATATCGCGCCGACCAACCTGACCGTGCCACAGGTCTACTACTAAGGTGCCCGGTATGCCCAGGTCCACTTTTCTGACCGGTCGCAGCCTGGTCGCGGGCGCTGCTCAAGGCGCCCTGTTGTTCGCCGATGTCGGCCTGAGTTTCTGGGGCGGAGTGGATTCCGCCACTGGCGAGGTCATCGATCGCCATCACCCCCTCAGCGGCGAATACCTGGCCGGTTGTGTGCTGGCGATTCCCAGCGGCCGTGGCTCGTGCACCGGCAGCAGTGTGTTGATGGAGCTGATCAGCAACGGCCATGCACCGGCGGCACTGGTGCTGGCCGAACCCGACGAGATCCTGACCCTGGGCGTGCTGGTGGCTCAGACCATTTTCGAGCGTTCCTTGCCGGTGCTGTGCATCGGCCAGGAGGCCTTTGCCGCCTTGCGCGGCGGGGCCTTCGCCCGGGTCGAAAACACCGAGGTCAGCGTGTTCGATCAGCCACCGGGCGATGCCTGGCAGGCCATCGACAGCCCGCTGCAGAAAGACGCAACACACACCTCCATCGAACTCACCGAACACGATCAGGCCCTGCTCGACGGCGAGTTGGGCAAAGCCGCCCAGGTGGCCATGCAGATCGTCCTGCGCATGGCCGAACTGCAAGGTGCGCGCCGCCTGGTGGATGTCACCCAGGCGCACATCGATGGCTGCATCTACACGGGACCGGCGAGCCTGCGCTTTGCCCGGCAACTGGTGCAATGGGGGGCGAAAGTCCGGGTGCCCACCACCCTCAATTCGATCTCCGTGGACCAGCGCCGTTGGCGCGAGCTGGGCGTCGACCCGGCCCTCGGCGAACCCGCCAGTGCCCTGGGCGATGCCTACATGGCGATGGGCGCACAGCTCAGCTACACCTGTGCGCCGTACTTGCTCGACAGCGCGCCCAAGGCGGGCGAGCAGATTGTCTGGGCCGAATCCAATGCGGTGGTCTACGCCAACAGCGTGCTGGGCGCGCGTACCCTGAAGTATCCGGACTACCTCGACATCTGCATCGCCCTGACCGGCCGCGCCCCGTTGATCGGCTGCCATCTGGACGCGCAACGCAAGGCGCGGTTGCAGATCGAGTTGCCCGCCCTTGATGATCTGGACGATGCCTTTTACCCGCTGCTCGGTTATCACATCGGCGCATTGGCCGGCAGCCGCGTGCCGCTGGTGCTGGGCCTGGAAAAGCGCAAGCCGGGCCTGGACGATCTGAAAGCCTTCGGTGCGGCTTTCGCCACCACCTCGGCGGCGCCGCTGTTTCATATCGCCGGGGTCACCCCGGAGGCCATCGACCCGGCACAGGTGCTGGAAGCCGGCACACGCATTCCCGTGGAAAAAATCCGCCTGCAGGACCTGATGATCAGTTGGCGCGCGCTCAACAGCGCCCGTGACCCGCGGGTGGATGTGGTGTCGCTGGGCAACCCGCATTTTTCCCTTGGCGAGTTCGCTCACCTGGCGCGGCTGTGCCGGGGTCGGCACAAGCACCCGGACGTGGTGCTCGCCATCACCTGCGGGCGCGCGGTACTGGAACAGGCGCGCGAGGCCGGGCATATCGCGGTGATCGAGGCCTTCGGTGCCACCCTGGTCACCGACACTTGCTGGTGCATGCTCGGCGAGCCGGTGATTCCGCCGACCGCGACCACCCTGATGACCAACTCCGGCAAGTACGCCCATTACGCCCCGGGCCTGGTGGGGCGCAAGGTGCATTTCGCCAGCCTGGCCGAATGCGTCGATGCCGCGTGCAGTGCCACGGCCAGCGGGCGACTGCCGGCCTGGCTGCAACCTGCTGCCCAACTGGAGAGCCCCGCGCATGTTTGATTACACCTTCCAATGGCGCTCGGCCCTGCGCGCCCTGCCCGATATGCTCGCCGGCGCCGTGGTCACCTTCGAGACCGCCGCCCTGTCGATGATCTTCGGCGTGCTGATCGCCCTGGCCCTGACGGTCATGCGCGAAGCCAGGCATCCGCTGTTGCGCGGCATCGGCAATGGCTGGGTATCGATTGCCCGCAACACCCCCTCGCTGTTCCAGATCTACGTCCTGTACTTCGGCCTCGGGTCACTGGGCTTGCATGTCAGTTCCTGGCTCGCGTTGCTGGCCGGGATCACTTTCAACAACGCAGGCTACCTGGCGGAAAACTTTCGCGGCGGGCTCAAGGCCGTGCCCCACACACAGGTGCGTGCCGCACGGTCCCTGGGCATGAGCGCCTTCCAGACCTACCGCATGATCATCGTTCCGCAGCTGCTGCGCATCGTCTTCTACCCGCTGACCAATCAGATGGTCTGGGCGGTGCTGATGACGTCGCTGGGGGTGATCGTCGGGCTGAACAATGACCTGACCGGCGTGACCCAGGAATACAACGTCAAAACCTTCCGCACCTTCGAGTACTTCGCCATCGCGGCGGTGCTGTATTACGCGATTGCCAAGGCGATCGTCGCGACAGCCCGGCTGATGGCCTGGCGGTTGTTCCGTTACTGAGGAGCTGTCCATGTTTGCCACCGATTTTTCCTCGAATGACCTGCTGTTCCTGCTTAACGGGGCCTGGGTCACCCTGCAGTTGACGTTCTGGTCGATCATCCTCGGCTCCCTGGCCGGCCTGCTGTTCGGCCTTTTGCGCGCGCTGTTGCCAAGGGCCAGCCTGCCGCTGGCCTGGGTGCTGGATGTGTTTCGCAGCGTGCCGTTGCTGATCCAGTTCGTGCTGTTCAACTCACTCAAAAGCATCGTCGGCCTGAACATCAGCGCCTTCAGCGTCGGCTGCATCGTGCTGGGCGTCTACACCGCCGCGTACTTCACCGAGATCGTGCGCGGCGGCGTGTTGGCCGTGCCGTTCACGGTGCGCCGGGCCAGTCGTTCCCTGGGCCTGAGTTTTCTCCAGGACCTGCGCTGGATAGTCCTGCCGATGGCCACGCGGGTGGCCTTCCCCGGCTGGCTGAACCTGGTGCTCGGGGTCATGAAAGACACCGCGCTGGTGATGTGGATCGGCATCGTCGAACTGCTGCGCGCTTCGCAAACCATCGTGACCCGCATCCAGGAACCGCTGCTGGTGCTGTGCATCGCGGGCCTTATCTACTACGTCATGAGCCTGGTGGTCGCCCGCCTCGGCGCTCGTCTGGAAAGAAGGTGGCAAGAAAATGATTGAGATCGACAACGTACATAAATCCTTCGGCAACCTCGAAGTGGTCAAGGGCGTGAACCTCACGGTGAACAAGGGCGAGGTGGTGTCGATCATCGGCGGCTCCGGCTCCGGCAAATCGACCCTGCTGATGTGCATCAACGGCCTGGAACCGATCCAGAAAGGCAACATCCGCGTCGACGGTGTCGAGGTCCATCACAGTGCCACCGACCTCAACCGCCTGCGGCAGAAAATCGGCATCGTGTTCCAGCAATGGAACGCCTTCCCGCATTTGACCGTGCTGGAAAACGTCATGCTGGCGCCGCGCAAGGTACTGGGCAAAAGCAAGGCCGAAGCTGAAGAACTGGCAGTCAAGCAACTGACCCATGTCGGGCTGGGCGACAAGCTCAAGACCTTCCCCGGCAAGCTGTCCGGCGGTCAGCAGCAACGCATGGCCATCGCCCGTGCCCTGGCGATGTCGCCGGACTACATGCTGTTCGACGAAGCCACCTCGGCCCTCGACCCGCAATTGGTGGGCGAGGTGCTGGACACCATGCGCATGCTCGCCGAAGACGGCATGACCATGGTCCTGGTGACCCACGAGATCCGCTTTGCCCGCGACGTGTCCGACCGCGTGGCGTTCTTTCGCAATGGCCTGGTGCACGAGATCGGCTCGCCCGACCAGGTCATTGGCAATCCGGTGCATGCGGAGACTGCGGCGTTTCTCAAATCAGTGAAGTAACCGGTGGCCCTCACCCCCCCTGTAGGAGCTGGCCTGTCGGGTCGCCGCATCGCAGCGATGGTCGATGACCCGGGTGGTCTGGATAAACGCGGCGCCCTTGAGAGCATCGCCAGCAGGCTGGCTCCTACAGGGTTCGCGGTGTACAGCGATCACGGCAGGTCCACACAGGCACAACAAGGAGCAAAGCATGCGTTCATCAAAAGTCATCCATGTCGTCAGCTGCCACGCCGAAGGCGAGGTCGGCGATGTGATTGTCGGCGGCGTCGCCCCGCCCCCTGGCGCCACCGTGTGGGAGCAGTCGCGCTGGATCGCCAGGGATGAAACCCTGCGCAACTTCGTGCTCAACGAACCGCGCGGCGGGGTATTTCGTCACGTCAACCTGCTGGTGCCGGCCAAGGACCCGCGGGCGCAGATGGCCTGGATCATCATGGAGCCGGCCGACACGCCGCCGATGTCCGGTTCAAATTCGTTGTGCGTGGCCACGGTGTTGCTCGACAGCGGCATCCTGCCGATGACCGAACCGCAAACCCGTCTGGTGCTGGAAGCCCCCGGTGGATTGATCGAGGCCGTAGCCGACTGCCGTGACGGCAAGGTCGAACGGGTGGAAATCAAGAATGTGCCTTCCTTCGCCGATCGCCTGGATGCCTGGATCGAAGTCGAGGGTATCGGTTCGCTACAGGTCGATACGGCTTACGGTGGCGACAGTTTCGTGATCGCCGATGCCAAGGGCCTGGGCTTTTCCATCCGCCCGGACGAGGCCGCCGACCTGGTGGCGGTCGGGCTGAAAATCACCCGTGCTGCCAACGAACAATTGGGCTTCGTTCATCCGCTTAACCCCGATTGGTCGCACATCTCGTTCTGCCAGATCGCCGCGCCCATCGTCCATGAAAATGGCATCGCCACCGGTGCCAACGCGGTGGTCATTCAACCGGGCAAAATCGACCGCTCGCCCACCGGCACCGGTTGCTCGGCACGCATGGCGGTGATGCAGGCCAAGGGCTTGATGCAGGTGGGCGAACGCTTTATCGGGCGTTCGATCATCGGTTCCGAGTTCCACTGCCGCATTGATTCGCTGACCGAAGTGGCCGGCCGTGCTGCCATTTATCCGTGTATTTCCGGGCGAGCCTGGATCACCGGCACCCACCAACTGTTGCTCGATCCAAGCGATCCTTGGCCACAGGGCTATCGCCTTTCGGATACCTGGCCCGGTGCTTGATATCAATGCAAAGCCTTTGTGGCGAGGGACCTTGCTCCCTCGCCAAAGGGGTCTTCACCAGACCAACGGCTGAAAAAACCATCAATTGAATGAAAAAAGCACTAGCCGAAATCTTTCACTTTAAATATCGTATACGAAATACTTTAACGAACCGGAGGCAACAATGAGCAAGCGAATCAACTGGAGTGGCGTCTTCCCCGCAGTGACCACTCAATTCAACGATGACTTCACCATCAACCTGGATAAAACCCACCAGGTGATTTCCAACGTCATCCGTGACGGTGTTTCAGGCCTGGTGGTCTGCGGTTCGGTCGGTGAAAACACCTCGCTGACCGCCGAAGAGAAAATCGCCGTGACTGAAGTGGCCGTGGACGCTTCCCGCGGTCGCGTACCGGTGATCTGCGGCGTCGCCGAATTCACCAGCGTGCAAGCGGCCAAGGTCGCCAATGCCGTGCGCAAGGTCGGCGTCGACGGTGTGATGCTGATGCCGGCGCTGGTCTACGGTTCCAAGCCGTTCGAGACCGCCGAGCACTACCGCTACGTGGCGAAAAACGCCGACGTGCCATTGATGGTCTACAACAACCCGCCGATCTACAAAAACGACGTCACCCCGGACATCCTGATTTCCCTGGCCGACTGCGACAACGTGGTGTGCTTCAAGGATTCGTCTGGCGATACCCGTCGTTTCATCGACGTGCGCAACGAAGTCGGTGACCGTTTCGTGCTGTTCGCCGGTCTCGATGACGTGGTGCTGGAAAGCATCGCCGTCGGTGCCGAGGGCTGGGTGTCGGGCATGTCCAACGTGTTCCCCAAAGAAGGCGAAACCATCTTCCGCCTGGCCAAGGCCGGGCGCTTTGCCGAAGCCATGCCGATCTACGAATGGCTGATGCCGATCCTGCACCTCGATGCCCGTGCCGACCTGGTGCAGTGCATCAAGCTGTGTGAAGCCATCGCCGGTCGCGGCAGCGCCCTGACCCGTCCGCCACGCCTGGCCCTGCCGGAAGCCGATCGGGTGTTCGTCGAGCAGATCATGGCCAAGGCCCTGGCCAACCGTCCGCAGTTGCCGGACGTCGGTCTCTGAGTGATTGCCGGGCGGGCCCTCTGCGGGTCCGGCCCGGCTGCCTGTTTTTTGCGCCTCTACAGGGAACGTCATCATGTCCAACGCTCAACACATTCAAAGCGCAACCACACCCTCGGGACTCAAGCGCGTCGTGGCCGCGGCCATGGCCGGCACTGTCGCCGAGTGGTATGAATTCTTTCTCTACGGGACGGCTTCGGCACTGGTGTTCGGCCAGTTGTTCTTCCGCCAGACCGACAGCCCCATCGACGGCATCATTGCCGCCTTCGCCCTCTATGCCGTGGGCTTTCTCGCCCGACCGCTGGGTGGCCTGGTGTTCGGTCACTACGGTGACAAGTTCGGCCGCAAGCGCCTGCTGCAACTGAGCCTGGTGGTGGTCGGCATCACCACGTTCCTGATGGGCTGCCTGCCCGGTTTCGACCAGATCGGCTATGCCGCGCCGGTGTTGCTGGTGCTGCTGCGCCTGATCCAGGGCTTCGCCTTTGGCGGTGAATGGGGCGGTGCGATTCTGCTGGTGTCGGAACACTGCCCGGATAACCGCCGTGGGTTCTGGGCCAGTTGGCCGCAAGCCGGTGTACCCGCCGGCAACCTGGTGGCCACGGTCGCCCTGCTGCTGTTGTCATCGAACCTGTCGGAGCAGCAATTCCTCGCCTGGGGCTGGCGCGTGGCGTTCTGGTTCTCGGCGGTGGTGGTGCTGATCGGCTACTGGATTCGCACCAGTGTCGATGACGCCCCGATCTTCAAGGAAGCCCAGGCCCGCCAGGCACAGACCCGCCAGCAACAACTGGGGGTGGTGGAAGTGCTGCGCCACCACTGGCGTTCGGTGCTGGTGGGCATCGGCGCGCGGTTCGCCGAAAACATCCTCTACTACACCGTGGTGACGTTCTCGATCACCTACCTGAAGCTGGTGGTGCACAAGGACACCTCGGAAATCCTGTTGCTGATGTTCGGCGCTCACCTGTTGCACTTCTTCCTGATTCCGCTGATGGGCTACCTGTCGGACCTGGTCGGGCGCAAACCGGTGTACCTGGTCGGCGCGGTGCTGACCGCTTTCTGGGGCTTCGTCGGCTTCCCGATGATGGACACCGGCAACAACTGGCTGATCATGGCGGCCATCACCCTGGGCCTGGCCATCGAGTCGATGACCTACGCACCGTACTCGGCGCTGATGGCCGAGATGTTCCCGACGCACGTGCGCTACACCGCGTTGTCGCTGTGCTACCAGGTGGCGCCGATCTTCGCCGGCTCCCTGGCTCCGCTGATCGCCATCACCCTGCTCAACAAGTACCACAGCTCGACACCGATCGCCTGGTACCTGGTTGGCGCCGCACTGATCTCCATTGTCGCCGTCGGCCTGACCCGCGAGACCCGTGGCAAGTCGCTGCGCTCGGTGGATGCCGAGTCGGCGGCGCGCATCGCCGCGCTGGACCCGGCCTCGACGACCCCGCGTCGGGCTGATTCGCTGGCTTGAGCTTTTTACCTGTAGGAGCGAGCCCGCTCGCGAAGAACATAGGGACAACGCGTTAATTCAGAAAGTACGCGTAATCGTTGACGTCCATCGCGAGCAAGCTCGCTCCTACAAGGGTTCCATTCCTCATTTGCGACAGGAGTACTCAATGTCCGGGATCCTCGGCCACAACTACATCGGCGGTGCGCGCAGTGCCGCTGGCAGCATCGCCTTGCACAGCCGTGACGCCAGCACGGGCGAAGCGCTGCCCTACTCGTTCATGCAAGCCACGGCGGAGGAAGTGGACGCCGCCGCCCAGGCCGCCGCGTTCGCTTACCCGGCCTTTCGCAACCTGCCGGCAGCGCGCCGGGCGGATTTCCTCGACGCCATTGCCACGCAACTGGATGCACTGGATGAACGTTTCATCACCCTGGTCACTCGCGAAACCGCGTTGCCGAGCGCACGCATTCAGGGTGAGCGCGCACGCACCAGTGGCCAGATGCGCCTGTTCGCCCAGGTCCTGCGTCGCGGCGATTTCTACGGTGCGCGCATCGACCGCGCCCTGCCCGACCGTCAACCGTTGCCACGGGTCGACCTGCGTCAGTACCGGATCGGCGTCGGTCCGGTCGCGGTGTTCGGCGCGAGCAATTTCCCGCTGGCCTTCTCCACGGCCGGCGGCGATACCGCAGCCGCCCTGGCCGCCGGGTGCCCGGTGGTGTTCAAGGCCCACAGCGGCCACATGGCGACCGCCGACATCGTCGCCGATGCGATCATCCGCGCCGCCGAGCAGACCGGTATGCCCAAAGGCGTGTTCAACATGATCTACGGGGCCGGCGTTGGTGAAGCGCTGGTCAAGCATCCGGCGATTCAGGCAGTCGGCTTCACCGGTTCGCTCAAGGGCGGCCGTGCGTTATGCGACATGGCGGCGGCGCGGCCACAACCGATTCCGGTGTTCGCCGAAATGAGCAGCATCAACCCGGTGGTGGTATTGCCCGAAGCCCTGCGCCTGCGCGGCGAAACCATTGCCGGCGAACTGGTCGCTTCGGTGGTCCAGGGCTGCGGTCAGTTCTGTACCAATCCGGGGCTGGTGATCGGTATTCGCTCCCCGCACTTCAGCGCGTTCAGCGCACGGCTCGCGACCCTGATGGCCGGGCAACCGGCGCAAACCATGCTCAATGCCGGCACCCTCGGCAGCTATGAGAAAGGTGTGCAGGCCTTGCTCAACCATTCAGGGGTGACGCACCTGGCCGGTCATGACCAACAGGGCAATCAGGCGCGACCGCAACTGTTCAAGGCCGATGTCAGCCTGTTGCTGCGGGGTGATCCGCTGCTGCAGGAAGAAGTGTTCGGCCCGACCACCCTTCTGGTCGAAGTGGCCGACGAGGCTCAGCTGCAACAGGCCCTGAACTGTTTGCACGGGCAACTCACCGCGACCCTGATAGGCGAGGCAGAGGATCTGCAGGAGCATGGGCAGTTGCTGGGGCTGCTGGAACAAAAGGTTGGCCGGGTGTTGTTCAACGGCTACCCCACCGGCGTCGAAGTCTGTGACGCGATGGTGCATGGCGGTCCCTACCCGGCCACCTCCGATGCCCGTGGCACCTCGGTCGGCAGCCTGGCCATCGAGCGTTTCCTGCGCCCGGTGTGCTACCAGAACTGCCCGGATGCGCTGCTACCCGATGCCCTAAAAAACGCCAACCCGCTGGGCATAGCCCGGCTGGTCGACGGCCATAGCCACCGCGACCCAATCTGAAAAACCCCAAAAAACCTGTAGGAGCTGGCTTGTCGGGGCGCCGCATCGCAGCGAAGGTCGCTACCGAAAACGCGTACTGCCTGAATAAACGCGGCACCCTTGAGTCCTTCGCCAGCAGGCTGGCTCCTACAAGTTGATCTGCCGCCCCGGAATGTTGTGGGCGACTTCTGCAGGTCAGCAATCAGGCCAGCAGGGCCTTCAGGTCGTTGTACAGCGCTTCGGGAATCTGCACCCCTTCCACCAGGCTGCGCGCCCGCGCCGCATAACGGCGCTGCGACGGCAAACGTGCGCCCTGTCCTTCAATGCCCTGAAACAACGATTCGGCCCTGGCCAGATGTACCGGCGCCGAGTCGCCCAGAAAGCGTCGGGGATCCAGTGCGATGATGAGTTCGCCATGGTACGGCGAAGACTTGCTGCCGGCGTCGTAAGCCAGCGATTCAGCGCTGGTCAGGTCGCCGATCAACGGCCCGGCGATCAGCTCGACCATGGCCGCCAGCGCCGAGCCCTTGTACCCGCCAAACGTCAGCATCGCACCGCTGTCGAGCACCACGTTGGCATCGGTCGTCGGCTGTCCCTGCGCGTCCACGCCCCAGCCTTCGGGGATCGCTTTGCCGGCGCGGCGGTGCAGTTCGATGTCGCCCCGGGCGATGGCGCTGGTGGCAAAGTCGAACACGAAAGGGTCCTGTCCCGCCCGAGGCCAGCCGAAGGCAATGGGATTGGTGCCGAACACCGGCAGACGTCCCCCGGCCGGCGCTACCCAGGCATGGCTCGGGTTGCACGCCAGCGCGACCAGCCCCTCTGCGGTCAGTTGCTCGATCTCCACCCACAGCGCGGAAAAATGCACGCAGTGGTTGATCGCCAGTGCGGCAATACCATTGGCTCGGGTTTTCTGTGCCAGCAACGGCAACCCCGCCTTGAACGCCAACTGCGAGAATCCACCCCCCGCATCCACCCGCACGATCGACGGTGCCTGGTCGATCACCTGCGGCTCGGCCGTGGCCGACACCTTGCCGGCCCGCAGGGAATTCACGCACCCCAGAATCCGGTACAAACCATGGGAGGCGCAGCCATCTCGCTCGCCGGCGATCACCGTCGCCGCCACCGCTTGCGCATGGGCCAGATTAAAACCGTTGTGCAACAGGATCGATTCGGCCAACTCACGGGCTTCGATCAGGCTCAGTTGGATCATGGTCATCTCCTTGAACAGACCGTTCAGGGTGGTCTGTTCAAGGCGAGCTGGCTTGATGGGTTTGGGCACAAGGGATGACGAAATCGGCACAGGGCAATTCTGGACGGTCGCCCTGACCATCGATGAGGGTCATTTGACGAGTCGCTTTTCCTTCGATGGCCGGTAACCGAAGTACGCGCTGTAGCACTTGCTGAAATGACTGGGTGAAACAAAGCCACAGGCCACCAGCACATCGACCTGGGACAGCTCGGTGTGCTGGAGCAGCCGGCGCGCTTCAGTGATCCGCAGCTCCATGTAGTAGCGTTGCGGCGTCGTGCCCAACTGCTCCCGGAACAAGCGTTCCAGTTGTCGACGGGAACGGCCTGCATAGACCGCCAGTTGCTCCAGCTCCAGAGGCTCCTCAAGGTTGGCGTCCATCAACTTCACCACCTCGCGCAAGGGCGCACTCACGCAGATATTTTCAGTGGGCTTGATACGCCGGTAGCGAGACTCTTCGAAAGCCAGGATGTCCTCGATACCCTCGACCAGCGCTTTGTCGTGCAGACCCTTGATCCAGTCCAGCGCCATGTGGAATGCCCCGGAAGGGCTGGACGCCGAGAGCCGGTCACGATCGATGATGTAAGGCTCGCTGCTGACTTGCGTCGCCTTGCAGAACTCCGCGAGCGCCGGACGATGTTCGGGGTGAATGGCGCAGCGGTAACCGTCGAGCAAACCGGCCTTGCCGAGGAACCACGCACCATTCCACAACCCGGCCAGACTGACACCCTGCTCTGCTGCGGTTCTCAGCAGGTTGATAAAACCCTCACTGGCCTTGAGTTCCGTCCGATAGCCACCGCAAATGACCAGCAGATCCAGCACCTTGATCTGCGAACAGTCGAGTCTGGCATCGGGGCGAATCACCAGTCCCAGATCGCTGACGACCTCGCCTTCGTTCAGGCCAAAGGTTCGCGAAGAAAACGCCTCCGGGCGTAGAAGATTCGCCGTGACAAAGGTGTCCAGCGCCTGGGTAAACGCCGGCAGCGAGAAATGTTCGAGCAGCAGGAATCCTGTTCGAACCGTTCGCTGGTCGCCTGTGTGCTCATTGAGATAACGAAGGTTTTTCCCCTTCATGCCTCCGCTGAATTGCCGTCGTTCGATCAATGCCCGACCCACTCCGTTACGTTACGACCTTGCCTTGAATGTATTGGTAAAACGCGATGCCAGACAGTTGAGACTAGGGTGCCTCCTCCCCCAAGACATCTTGCGCCCAACTGAGGGCGGCCACGACAGTAGGGAAACCGATCGTGCTGGTCAATGCGATCAGTGCATGGCGGATTTCCTCCGGCGTTGCCCCCGCTTGCGCTGCCCGCCGGGCATGACTGTGGACGGCGCCTTCGGAATGGATGGCCGCCGCCGCGCCAAGCTGGACCAACTGGACCACTTTTTCCTCCAGCGGCCCCGCCTCACGCACGGCCGCGCCCAATGCCTCCACGGCGTCCAGGTACTGCGGGTATTGCTGCTTGAGGTGTCGGTAGGTGTTGTGCTCTTTCTTCTTTGCCATCTCTTTTCTCCTCGCGAGCCCGTGCCGGCCTGCACCGATGGGTCCGTTCCCGGCAGTGTTCAGCAGACTCATAAAGGCTTCGATCAGCGAAACTTGCGAAAAGCAACAGTAGGCTAAGCTTAGTGCAGCTTATTGCTCACGATGCTCGCATCTGCAGGTTTTGGGTTTTTCTGGAGAGCGTCTGCAACAGCTGATTCAGACAGGCCCAACACCATTTGCGCAGGACTTGCCGTGATGACCGAGCCTCTCCTCAGTTTTGACGAACTCAAGCGTGCTGCCGCTTCCGGCGAAATCGACACCGTCCTGGTGTGCATGGTCGACATGCAGGGTCGACTGGTCGGCAAACGATTCCAGGTCGAGTTTTTCATCGACAGCGGCCATGAAGAAACCCACTGCTGCAATTACCTGCTCGCCGACGACATCGACATGGAGCCGGTGCCCGGTTATGCCGCCGCCAGCTGGAGCAAAGGCTACGGCGACTTCGTGCTAAAGCCCGACATGAGCACCCTGCGTCGGGTGCCCTGGCTTGAATGCACGGCGCTGGTGCTCTGCGATGTGCTCGACCATCACCATCGACGGGACCTGCCGCACAGCCCCCGGGCGATCCTGAAAAAGCAGGTCGAGCGCCTGCGTGAGCGCGGCTACACCGGAATGTTCGCCTCGGAGCTGGAGTTCTACCTGTTCGACGAAAGCTACGAAGCCATCCACAAGCGCAACTACCACAAGCCGAAAACCGCCGGACACTACATCGAGGACTACAACATCCTGCAGACCACCCGCGAAGAGCCGGTGCTGCGGGCGATTCGCAAGCACCTGCAGGCGTCCGGCATTCCCGTGGAGAACTCCAAGGGCGAATGGGGACCGGGCCAGGAAGAAATCAACATCCGATACGCCGATGCCATGACCATGGCCGACCATCACGTCATCATCAAGCATGCCTGCAAGGAGATCGCGCAACTGCAAGGCAAGGCGATCACGTTCATGGCCAAGTGGCGCTATGACGCCGCCGGCTCCAGTAGCCACATCCACAATTCGCTGTGGGACAAGAACGCCAGGAAACCTCTTTTCTACGATGCCAAGGCCGAGTTCGGCATGTCGAAACTGATGCGCGCCTGGGTGGCCGGGCAGCTCAAATACGCCAACGACATCACCTGTTTTCTTGCGCCCTACATCAACTCCTACAAGCGCTTTCAGGCCGGCACCTTCGCACCGACCCGCGCGGTGTGGAGCCGCGACAACCGCACCGCAGGCTTTCGCCTGTGCGCCGAGGGCAGCAAATCCATCCGCATCGAATGCCGCATTGGCGGCGCCGATCTCAACCCCTACCTGGCCTTCGCCGCGTTGATCGCGGCCGGGCTGGCGGGGATCGACGAGAAGCTCGACCTCGCCCCACCCTTCGAGGGTGACGCCTATCTCGACGAGCAACTGCCCGAAGTCTCCAAGACCTTGCGCGAGGCCAGTGCCGCCCTCCAGGGCTCAAGCATGTTGCGCGAAGCCTTCGGTGATGAAGTGATCGATCACTACGTGCACACCGCCGAATGGGAACAGAAAGAGTACGACCGGCGGGTTACCGATTGGGAATTGCAGCGCGGCTTCGAGCGCTATTGAGACCGACATGCCTTCGACGATTCAACTGATCTCACCGGTCGATGGCCGGGTTTACGCCGAGCGCCAGTATGCCGATGCGGCACAGATCGAACAGGCCCTGGCGGATGCCAGCGCCGCCCAGGCGCAATGGAAACGCCGACCACTGAGCGAACGCGCGGCTTTTTGCAGCGCGGCGGTGGACGCGATGCTGGCCATGAGAGACGAGATCGTCCCGGAGCTGGCCTGGCAAATGGGCCGGCCAGTGCGCTTCGGCGCGGGTGAGCTGCGGGGTTTCGAAGAGCGCGCGCGCTACATGATCGCCATTGCCCCAGAGGCCCTGGCAGCGGTTGAACCCGCGCCCATCGCCGGTTTTCGCCGGTTGATCAAACGTGAACCACTGGGCACGGTACTGGTGATCGCGCCCTGGAATTACCCCTACCTCACCGCCGTCAACACGATTATCCCGGCGTTGATGGCCGGCAACGCCGTCATCCTCAAACACGCTTCGCAAACCCTGCTGGTGGGCGAACGGTTTGCCGCCGCCATGGGTCGCGCCCACTTGCCGCCAGGGCTGTTCCAGAACCTGTTGCTCGATCATGGCCAGACCACCGCGATCATTGCCAGCGGGCAGGTGCAGCAGGTTAATTTCACCGGATCGGTGGAAGCCGGCCGGGCCATGGAAAGCGCGGCCACGGGACGCTTCCTCGGCATGGGCCTGGAACTTGGCGGCAAGGACCCTGCCTACGTGCGGGCAGACGCCGATCTCGAACAGGCGGCAGAAAACCTGGTGGACGGCAGCTTCTTCAACTCCGGGCAAAGCTGCTGCGCCGTGGAGCGCATCTATGTCGATCAAACAATCTACCCGGCCTTTGTCGAGCGCTTCGTCGAACTGACCCGCCAGTACGTGCTCGGCAATCCACTGGACCCGGCCACCACCCTCGGTCCGCTGGTGACGCCTGGCGCGGCGGTCTTCGTGCGAGCCCAAATCGCCGAGGCCCTGGCCCAGGGCGCCAGGGCGCTGATCGATCCACTGGCTTTTGCCGCCGACGTACCGGGCAGCGCTTACCTCGCGCCGCAGGTGCTGGTCGATGTCACCCATAACATGTCCGTCATGCGCGATGAAAGCTTTGGTCCGGTGGTCGGCATCATGCCGGTGACCGGCGACGACGAGGCGATCGCTTTGATGAACGACAGCGAGTTCGGGCTCAGCGCCTCAATCTGGACCCAGGACCTCGCCGCCGCCGAACGCCTGGGCAACGAAGTCGACACCGGCACCCTGTTCATGAATCGCTGCGATTACCTGGACCCGGCCCTGGCCTGGACCGGGGTGAAGAACAGCGGGCGCGGCGTGACCCTGTCGCGGATGGGCTACGAACACCTGACCCGCGCCAAATCCTTCCATCTGCGCCACGAGATCTGAACCATGAGCCTGACCGGAAACTGGAACTACCCCACGAGCATTCGCTTTGGTGTCGGCCGCATCGCCGAGCTGGCCGAGGTCTGCCGCAGCCAGGGGATCCTGCGACCGCTGCTGGTGACCGACAGTGGCCTGGCGCGAGCCCCGATCACCACGGCGACCCTCGATGCCCTGCGCGCCGACGGCCTCGCTGTGGCGCTGTTCTGCGACCTCAAGCCCAACCCGGTCGAAGCCAACCTGGCCGGCGGGCTCGACGCCTGGCGCGCCGGCAAACACGACGGTGTGATCGCCTTCGGCGGTGGCAGCGGCCTGGACATGGGCAAGCTCATTGCGTTCATGAGCGGCCAGACCCGCCCGGTCTGGGATTTCGAAGACATCGGCGACTACTGGACCCGCGCCGATGAAAGCCGCATCGCCCCGATCATCGCGGTGCCGACCACAGCGGGTACGGGTTCTGAAGTGGGCCGTGCGGCGGTGATCATCGACGAAGCAAGCCACACCAAACGGATCATCTTCCATCCGAAAATGATGCCCCGCGTGGTCATCAGTGACCCGGCCATGACCGTCGGCATGCCGGCCAAAGTCACCGCCGGTACCGGCATGGATGCCTTGGCGCACTGTCTGGAGGCGTACTGTGCGCCGGGATTCCACCCCATGGCCGATGGCATCGCGGTCGAAGGCATGCGCCTGGTGACCAACGCACTGGTGAGGGCCGTGCACACCCCTTCGGACCTCGACGCGCGCGGGCAAATGCTCGCGGCCGCAGCGATGGGGGCCACCGCCTTCCAGAAAGGCCTGGGCGGCATGCATGCACTCGCCCATCCGATTGGTGCGTTGTACGACACCCATCACGGCATGACTAACGCCACCCTGATGCCCTACGTGCTGAAATTCAATCGCCCGGCCATTGAAGAGCGCATCACCCGTCTGGCCGCTTATTTGCGTTTGCCCTCGCCGGGCTTCGACAGTTTTCTGGCCTTCGTCCTCAAATTGCGCAAGGACATCGGCGTGCCCCACACCCTGTTTGAGCTGGGGGTGGACGATAAACAAGCCGACCTGATCGCGGACATGGCCGTTGTCGATCCATCGGCCGGCGGCAACCCGCTGCCGATGACCCGGGCCGGCGCGGCGGAAATTTTCGACGCGGCGTTCCACGGCCGTCTGTAGGAGCGAGCCGGCTCCGGGCGGCGTTCCGACGATGGGCGTTAACGATGACGCGTGCTTTCTGGATAAACGCGGCGCCCTTGAGGCCATCGCGAGCGGGCTCGCTCCTACAGTCTGATTTCAATGACCACGAAACCCGCGACCGGCAGCGATCCCCAGTAGGAGCTGGCTCTGCGTTTTTTGCGAACTTCAATGCGATCACCTGAAGGTTTCGTCTACCCTCACAAAGCGCCCAGCAGCAATCCACTGGCAGCGGGCGCATTGTCATTCTTCCGTTAATGCACCGGAGAACCTCCATGCTCAAACGTACCCTGGCATTGGCCGTCGGCTTGACCCTGTCTGTCTGCACCCTGCTGGCCCACGCTGCCGACACCTTGAAAGTCAGCGCGATTCCTGACGAAGCCCCGACCGAACTGCTGCGCAAGTTCAAGCCTTTGGGTGCCTATCTGGAGCAAAAACTGGGGATGAAGGTCGAGTTCGTGCCGGTCAGCGACTATCCGGCGGTGGTCGAGGCGCTGGCCACCGACCGCATCGATCTGGCCTGGCTCGGTGGCTTTACGTTTGTGCAGGCGCGCCTGAAAACCGGCAACGCAATACCACTGGTACAGCGTGAGCAGGACGCCCAGTTCACCAGCAAATTCATCACCGCCGACCCGGCCGTCAAATCCCTGGCCGATCTCAAGGGCAAGAGCTTTGCCTTTGGTTCGGTGTCTTCGACCTCGGGCAGCCTGATGCCGCGCTATTTCATGCTCAAGGATGGCATCAAGCCGGAAACGTATTTCAGCCGCGTCGGCTACTCCGGCGCCCATGACGCCACGGTAGCCTGGGTCCAGGCCGGCAAGGTCGATGCCGGGGTGTTGAACGCCAGCGTCTGGGAAAAACTGGTGGCCGCCGGCAAGGTCGACACCACCAAGGTCAGGGTGTTTGCCACCACCCCGGCCTACTTCGATTACAACTGGACCGTGCGCGGAACCCTCGACCCGGCCCTCGCAGCGAAGATCAAGGCCGCCTTCCTCGCCCTCGACCCGGCGAAACCGGCGGACAAGGAGATTCTCGATCTGCAAGCCGCCAGCCGCTTCATCGAAACCAAGCCCGAAAACTACAAGGGCATCGAGGAAGCCGCACGCGCCGCCGACCTGCTCAAATGACATTGCACTTGAGTGGCGTCAGCCTGACCCACAGCAACGGCGTCCATGCCTTGCGGGGCCTGGACCTGCACATCGGCGCCAACGAACAGGTGGCTATCATCGGCCCGTCCGGCGCCGGCAAGTCGAGCCTGCTCAACCTGCTGGCCACCGCGCTGCGACCCAGCAGTGGCGAATTGCAAGTGCTGGGCGAACGGGCCTGGCAGCTGTCGGCCCGGCAGCGTCAGCGCCTGCGTGCGCGCATCGGCCTGGTGCATCAAGCGCCCCCGCTGCCGCCCCGCCAACGCGTGGTCACGGCGGTACTGGCCGGGAAGATCGGTCAGTGGGGCCTGGGCAAAAGCCTGCTGAACCTGGTGCATCCACTGGACATTCCCGGCGCTCGCGCGGCGTTGACCCGGCTGGACCTGAGCGACAAATTGTTCACGCAATGCCAGCAATTGTCCGGTGGTCAGTTGCAGCGCGTGGGCATCGCCCGCGTGCTGTATCAAGCACCCGAGGTGCTGCTGGCCGATGAGCCGGTGTCGGCCATGGACCCGGTGCTGGCCGAGCACACGCTGTCGGTCCTCTGCCGTCATGCCCGCGAACACAACGTCACCCTGGTCGCCAGCCTGCATGCGGTGGAACTGGCGCTGGCGCACTTTTCGCGGATCATCGGCTTGCGCGACGGACAGATCCTGTTCGACCTGCCGGCCAGCCAGGTCGACCGCGATCTGCTCGACAAGCTCTACGCCAACGAGCAACTGCAAGTCTCCCCGGTTGCTCCGCCGCCCTTGAGCGTGCAGATACCCCGATGCTGACGCGTGACAACCGCGACCCCGCCGCCGGGCCGCGCCTGCTGCTCAGCCTGCTGGCGATTGCCCTGTTGTGGCCGGGCATCCACTTCAGCGAGCTGGACCTGAGCGTGCTGCTGGCGGGTGACAGTCAGAGCGAGATAGGCCGTTTCGTCTCCGCCTTCTGGCCTCCGGCCCACGGCGAAGAATTCCTTGAGCTATTAGTGCAAGCGACCTTACAGACCCTGGCCATCGCCACGGCGGGCTTGGCCCTGGCCTTGTTGTTGGCCGTCCCCGCCAGCCTGCTGGCCAGTCGGGCGCTGTCGCTGTCGGCGGCGTCCCGTGCCGGACGCCCGAGCCCCTGGGCTCAATTGCTGCGCTGGCCGGTGCGCGGCTTATTGATCTTCCTGCGCAGCGTGCCGGAAATCGTCTGGGCCCTGTTGTTCGTGCGTGCCGTCGGCCTTGGCCCCACGGCTGGGGTGCTGGCCATCGCCATCACCTACAGCGGCATGCTGGGCAAGGTCTACGCGGAGATTTTCGAGTCGGTCGACCAGCGCCCGGCCCACGCGTTGCTGCAAGCGGGCAGTGGCCGGCTCGCGGCGTTTGCCTACGGGATCTTGCCCAATGTCGCGGCGGAGTTGCTGTCGTACACGGTGTATCGCTGGGAATGCGCGATTCGCGCCTCGGTGGTGATGGGTTTCGTCGGGGCCGGTGGCCTGGGCCAGCAGATGGATCTGTCGCTGCGCATGTTCGCCAGCGGTGAAGTCGCCAGCCTGTTGCTGACGTTCCTCGTGCTGGTCCTGCTTGCCGATCAACTCAGTCGCCTGCTGCGCTGGAGGCTGGCATGAATCGCTTGATCAATCTGGCGCTGCTCCTGGGCATCGGCGCCGCCATCGTCGCTTCATTCAGCTACCTGGGCATCGACCTCGGCGAATTGGGCGCCAGCGGCAATCTGAAACAGATGGCCACCTACGCGCAGCGATTTCTCAGCCCGGACCTGAGCGCGGGTCATCTGCAAGCCATCGGCCGTGGCGCCCTGGAAACCATCGCCATGTCAGCCTTGGGCACCCTGCTCGCGGCGGTGTTCGGCCTGCTGTTGGCATTGCCCGCCGCCGGGCGCTTCGGCTGGCCGTTCAAAAGCGCTTCGCGCCTGCTGCTCAATGCCCTGCGCGCGGTGCCGGAGCTGGTATGGGCGGCGCTGATGGTGCTGGCCGCCGGGCTCGGCCCGAACGCCGGGACCCTGGCGTTGGCGCTGCACACCACCGGCGTGCTCGGTCGCCTGTTCGCCGAGGCCCTGGAAAACACCCCGCCACAACCGGCCGAAGCGATTCGCCTGCAAGGCGGCAATGCGCTGTGGGCGTTCTGTTACGGCACCCTGCCCAATCTGCTGCCGCAACTGCTGGCCTACATCCTGTACCGCTGGGAGAACAATATCCGCATGGCCAGTGTGCTGGGTTTCGTCGGTGCGGGCGGGTTGGGCCAGATGCTGTATGTCAGCCTCAGCCTGTTCCAGGAAGCACAGGCCAGCACGGTGATTCTGGCCATGCTGTCGCTGGTGTTCGCCGTCGATTCGCTGAGCAGCTGGAGTCGCCAACGCTGGGTCAAGGCCTGAGTTCAGGCTTCGCTGATTTTGCTGACGCTGGTGATTGGCCGGTTCCAGACCGTCTCGTATTGGGCGGTCTGGATAATCGATAACACCGGCCTCGGGGTCACCAGCGCCCGGCAATGACTGCCCGGCATCCGCACGGAGTTGCAACGAAGGCCTGGACCGCCCGCGCCTACAGGTTTGCCTGGCGCTGCCGGTAAATCCGTTCGGCGGCGAGCAATTGTTCGCGGTCATTGACCCCGCGCACATCGTCCTCCTCCACTTCCACCGCCGTCACCGGCAAACCGGCACCGTTGGCCACGGTCACGACATCGGTCAGGTAATACTCGCCCTGGGCGTTTTGCTTGCCGATGCGTTCCAGCAGCCAGAGACAGCTGTCGGCGCGCAGGCCCATGACCCCGCCGTTGCAGAAGCTGACTTGCAACTCCTCTGCACTGGCGTCCTTGGCCTCGCGGATAGCCCGCAAATGGCCGTCCTCCACCAGCAAGCGTCCGTAGGGTCCAGGCTGATCGGTGTAAAACCCGGCGACTGCCACCGCCGCGCCATCGATCAAGGCCTGACGCAACCGCGAAAGCGTCTGCGCACTGATCAGCGGTGAGTCTCCGAACAGCACCAACACACAGCCCTGCTCGTGGGCCTGCAAGGCTCCACGGGCGGCGAGCAGTGCGTGGGCGGTACCCAACTGTTCATGCTGAGTAAACAGCCGCGCGGTCGGTGCCGCCTGTCGCAGGTAGTCGGCCACGACAGGCCCACCCGCACCGAGCACCACTGCCACCTGCTCGATGCCGGCGGCCTCGACCGCCGCCAGCACATGGCCGAGCAGCGGTCGATCGCCCACCGCGTGCATGACCTTCGGCAGCGGCGACCGCATGCGAGTGCCCTGCCCGGCGGCGAGAATCACCGCCAGGGTCGGCCAGCCAACGTTGTCCGTCATGACAAATCCCCCCCAATGCGTCAACGCCTCACGCCGGATCGCGATAGAACACATCGTCGGCATACGGATACCACCAGTCCTGGATCTTGGGCTGGTGATCGATGATGACCATTTTCGAGCGGCGGAACGCTTCCAGTCCCTGGCGTCCCAGCTCGCGCCCCAGGCCGGACATCTTCCAGCCACCAAACGGCAGCGCGTCGTTGTCGATCAACGGGTTGTTGACCCAGACCATCCCCGACTCCAGGCGATCGGCGGCCTCCATCGCTTCGGCAAGGTCGGTGGTGAACAACGAAGCACCCAGGCCAAACGGCGAGTCGTTGGCCAAGCGCACGGCTTCGTCGAAATCGTTGACACGACAGATCGCCGCCACCGGGCCAAAACACTCCTCCTTAAGGATCGCCATGTCACCGGTGACGCCGGTCAGAATGGTCGGTTCATAGAACCAGCCGACGCTGTGCTGTGGCGGTATACGCCCGCCACAAACCAGCGTCGCGCCCTTGGCCAGGGCGTCGTCGACCAGGCGCATGACTTTGTTGCGCGCCGCCTCGCTGACCATCGGCCCGATTTCCGTACGCTCCAGGCCATGGCCGATGCGCAAGGCGCGGGTACGCTCGGCAAACTTCGCGACAAACGCGTCGTGGATCTCATCGACCACGTAGAAGCGTTCCGCCGAGGTGCAGATCTGTCCGCTCAGATGGAACGCGGCGGTCACGGCGCCCGCAGCGGCCACCTCCAGCGGCGCGTGTCGGGAAACGATCAACGGGTCGCTGCCCCCGGCCTCGATCACACAGGGTTTCATCTGCTGCGCGCACGCCACTGCAACCGCCTGGCCAGCGGCGACGCTGCCGGTAAAGGCCACGGCGTGGGTCTGCGCTGACTTCACCAGTAACTGCGCGGTGGCGGCATCGCCCGGCACGCAAGACATCAGCCCCGGCAGCAGTGAGGTGAAATGCTCCATGAACTTGAGGGTGCACAAGGTCGTGGCTTCCGCCGGCTTGACGATGCAGGCGTTGCCCGCCGCCAGCGAGGCAGCGACCGTCCAGCACATCAGCAGGATCGGAAAATTGAACGGCATGATGTGCACGCTGACACCGTAGGGCTCGTAGCGCACATGCTGGAAAGAACCGATCTGCGTGGTGCCGGCGACCTTGCCCGCATCGTCCCGGGCCATTTCCGCGTAATAGCGAAAGATCGGCGCGCAGTTGGCCAGCTCACCCATGGCCTCGGGAAACGGCTTGCCCATTTCCAGGGTCATCAAGCGGGCGACTTCACGGTTGCAGGCGACGTCCTGCTCAATCGCATTGGCCAGTTGATGCAGGCGTGCGGCGCGGCTTTTCGCATCGACCAGGCGCCAGTGTTTTTGCGCGGCGGTTGCGGCATCGATGGCCGCCTGCACATCGGTTTCGTCGCACAGGCCAACCTGCCCGACCGGTTGCAGGGTCGCCGGGTCCAGCACCTGGCGCACCCGCGCGCTGGTCAGTGGCAGGTATTCGGCGTTGATGAAGCGTGAGGCGGTGTCAGTGTTGAACGTGGCCATGGGAGGATCCTTGAACCAATCGATAAGGGGTTTCGCGCAGAGCCGCCAGGGTCGCGGCGGGCAAAGGTTCGCGCCAGCCCGGCAAGTGCCGGTCGAGCCACTCGCGCAGCGGCGCCAGGGCTTCGGCGTTCAGCGCTCGAACAAACAGACCGAGGGTACGCGGCAGGTGAGCCAGGTAGCCGTGCTTGCCATCGCGTCCGGCCAGGCGCACGAAAATCCCCAGCACCTTGGCGTGACGCTGGGCGGCCAGTCGCCGGTAATCTTCAAGAAAACGCGGGGCGTCGAGTTCCGGGCGCTGCACCAGGTAATGGCTGAGCAACGCCACACGCAGTCCTTCGGACATGTCGCGGCGAGCGTCTTCGAGCAGCGACATCAAGTCGTACGCCGCAGCGCCCACCAGCGCATCCTGGAAGTCCAGCAGGCCACAGGCCGCGACGCCTTCGCGGCCTTGCAGCAGCATCAGGTTGTCGACGTGAAAGTCGCGCAGTACCAGCGCTTCGCGACGTTGCGCGACATCGGCGAAGGCATCGGCAAACTGCTGCAGATACGACTCGCGCAAAGCCTGCGCCGCCTCCTTGCCGATCAACAACGGCGCATACCAGTCGATGAACAACGCGCACTCGTCGCTCAATTGCCGGGCGTCGTAGGCCGCCAGCTCCGCGTCTGGCGCCGAGCCATGCAAGGCCACCAACGCATCAACCGCCAGGCGATACAACTCGCGCTCCGGGTACCCGGCCGCCAGCAACCGGGTGTAGGTGTCGTGACCGAAATCCTCGATCAACGCCAGCCCCGCCTCTTCATCCACTTGCAACAAGGCCGGCGCCGACAATCCGAGCCCGTGCAATTGACGGGCAACCCGGACAAACGGGCCAATCGGCTCGCTGTGGGGCGGCGAATCCATCAGCAACAAACCGACCCCTTCCAGGCGAAAATATCGCCGGCTCGACGCGTCGGCCGGCAACGCGAGCAACGACGCCCCCGCGTAACCTGCACGCGCCAGAAAGGCTGCGCGCTGGTGCTCACGGGTGGGCAATGACGCAGGTGCATCTGTCATGGCATTCACCGGATCATGTAGACCTTTTTCACGGTCTCGTGGACGGTGCACACGCCCTTCCAGTCCTTGCGGAAGAAGGCCGCCGTATCGGGTTTGATCTCGATCACTTCGCCGGACTCATGCACGTAGGTGCAGCGGCCTTCGAGGAAATGGCAGAACTCGTCGCTGGTGACATGGCAAAACCACTTGCCCGGCGTGCAGATCCACACACCGCATTCGGACTGGCCTTCAGGGCCTTTGTGCAGCACCACGCCAGAGACACGGGACTCGCCTTCGAGCATGGTCGGGATCACGCCCCAATCCTTGACGTCGGTGATTTCCAGCGGGTTGTACAGAAACGGGGTGGTCATAAATCTTCTCCAATAAATAAGGGTTAACGCCTGGCAACTGTAGGAGCGAGCTTGCTCGCGAAGGACGCCAGGGCACCACGTTTATCCAGACAGCCCTTGTCATCGTTGACGTCCATCGCGAGCAAGCTCGCTCCTACAGAGGTCACAGGCTCAGGCCAGCATGTAAACGTTGCGCAGGGTTTCCCGGACGTGGCATTCGCCGGTCCAGCCGGCCGGGAACAGCACCAGGGTGTTGGGGCGAACCTCGATCACTTCGCCATTGTCGTGGCGGTACGTGGCCGCGCCGGCGATGAAATGGCACAGCTCGTCACGGGGAATCGCCAGCCGCCAGCGACCTGGCGTGCAGACCCACAGTCCGGTTTCCGGGCTGTTGTTCGGCCCCTTGAACAGCAGCCGACCGCTGGAATGTGAGACACCTTCGACGGCGTCGCTCTGCACGCCCCAGTCCACCAGGTCGGTGCGAGTGCTGACGGCTTCGAGGTACGGCGTGAATCCCGCCGTGGTGGATGGATCAGGCATGGTTGAGCACCTTGTCGAGAATGGCGGCCGCATCGGCCGGTCCCTTGCGTGATTGCATCTGCGCGCTGGTGCGCTGCAGGCGTTGGCGCATGGCCTCGTCGGTGAGGCACGCGGCGAGTTTTTCCGCCAATTGCGCTTCGGTCCATTGGTAACGGTCGAGCTTGAAGCCGTGGCCGCTTTCTTCGGCGCGCATGGCGTTGTCGTGACCGTCCCAGACGTACGACATGACGATCGCCGGTTTGCCGAAAAACAGGCACTCGGTGAAGCTGTTGTTGCCGCCGTGGTGGATCACCGCATCGACCTGGGCAATCACCGAAGGCTGCGGGAACCAGTTGGAGATTTGCACGTTGTCCGGCAGGTCCGGGTACTCATCGAGGTGCTCGCCGACATTGAACAGTGCGCGATACGGGAGCTGGCCCACGGCCGCGATCAAGCGTTTGAGCAAGTCGATGTCACCGGAACCGAGGCTGCCGAAACTGACGTAGAGCAACGGCTTGTCGTTGTTGGCGCGGAACGCTGGAATCTCATAGTGGGTGTCGTGCCGCACACAGCCTTGCAGGTAATGGAAGCGCTCGGCCGGCAGCGGATGGCGGCGCTCGAACTTGACCGCGTCGGGGTACAGCAGCAGGTTCATGTAAGGCGAAGCTTCGAAGAAGGTCCCCAGCGGATACGGTTGCTCGCCGTGGGCTTGCAGGAACTGGTTGAAGTCGTCGTGGATCGGCCCGACCACCTCTTCGAAACGCTGGCGAAATTGCGCATGCCCAGCCTTGTCGTCGATGCTCATGCCCGACAGGTGCGGCGGGATATCCGGGTCTTCGATCTCGTTCTCCGAGCAGGAAATGATCCGCACCCACGGCTTGCCGTATTGCTTGATCGCCGGAAACAGAATCACGTTGTCGACGCAGATCAAGTCGGGTTTGACCTTGTCCAGCACCGCCGGCAGGTCCTTTTGCGCCCACTTGGCGGTCTCGACGATGGCGGCCCAGCACTCCTTCACGTAGTTGTCGATCTGCTCCAGCGGCGACTTGCGGAAGTTGGGAATGTGGCCGTTGATGAAGTCGACCCAGTAACGCGCCATGTCTTCGGGGGGCATCGGTGCCGACATGTTGACCATATGTTCTTCAAACCCGTAGCCGGCGTACACGCCGCTCATTCCGGGGTCGGTGAGGAACACCGCCTTATGGCCCAGCGCTTCGCAGGCCTGGGCGATACCGACTGAGTTCAGCGCCGGGCCATAAGCGGCTTCCGGAAAGAAGGCGATCACTTTCTGTTTCATCGAGAGATACTCCTGCCTGGTCTTTTATTGTTCAGCGCGTCAAAACACGGGCATGGCGAGGCTGCCAGCCCAAGCGGATGGTCGTTCCGATTGCGAAACGGGCGAATTCGAATTGCGACGACGGCACGCGAACGATCAGGGCCTTGTCGCTGAGGGCCGTCTGCACATGCACGTTGGTGTCGAGGCCGTGGTAAGCGATTTCGACAATCTTGCCGCTGACCTGGTTGGCGCAAGTGCCGCCCTCTTCGGTCAGCACTTGCAAACGTTCCGGACGCACCACCAGGGCCACCGATTGACCAGGCACCAGGGGTACGTCGGTCTCGACCACCAGCTCCTGGCCGTTAACCCGCACCGAACGCTCGCCCGAACGCACGCCTTCAAACAGATTGCTGACGCCGATGAAGTTGGCGACGAAGCGGCTGTTGGGGTTCTCGTAGAGTTCGCTCGGGCTGCCGCACTGGCAGACCTTGCCGCCGTCGAGCACCGCCATGCGATCGGACATCACCAGCGCTTCTTCCTGGTCGTGGGTGACGATGATGAAGGTGATGCCGCTTTCAAGTTGCAAACGCTTGAGCTCCAGCTGCATTTTTTCCCGCAGCTTCTTATCCAGTGCGCCCAGCGGCTCATCGAGCAGCAACACCCGTGGACGCTTGACCAGCGCCCGCGCCAAGGCCACCCGTTGACGCTGGCCACCGGACAGCTGATCGGGCTTGCGCTCGGCCAGATCCCCGAGTTGCGCGGTGCTCAGCACCTCGTCGACCCGGCGGCGGATTTCCGCTTCCGGCAGACGTTCCATTTCCAGGCCGTAGGCAATGTTCTTGCGCACGGTCATGTTGGGAAACAGCGCATAGGACTGGAACATCAAATTCAACGGCCGCTTGTTGGCCGGCAGCGGCGAGATGTCCTTGCCGTCCAGATAAATGCAGCCGCCGCTGGGCGTCTCGAAACCGGCGAGCATGCGCAGCAGCGTGGTCTTGCCGCAGCCGGACGGTCCCAACAAGGCGAAAAACTCGTTCTCGCGGATGTTCAGCGACACCTCGTCGACGGCCAGGCCGTTGCCATAAGACTTGCTGACCTTGTCCAGGATCAGTACCGCAGATGAATTATTCATGGGTGCGAGGAGCCTTGTTGAGACGCTGCGAAGCCAGCAGCGCAGTGATGCTGACCAGCATCACCAGCGTCGCCAGGGCGTTGATTTCCGGGGTGACGCCAAAACGGATCATGGCGTAGATCTGCATCGGTAACGTGGTCGAGGCCTGGCCGGAACCGGAGTTGAAAAAGGCGATGATGAATTCGTCCACCGACAGGGTGAACGCGAGCAAACCACCGGCCAGCACGCCGGGAAAAATCGCCGGCAACAGCACCCGGCGAAAAGTGGTGAACCAGCTCGCGCCGAGGTCGATCGAGGCTTCGAGAATCGAATAGTCGAAATGCTTGAGCCGCGTGCGCACCACGGCGCAGACGAAGGCGATGTTGAACACCGCGTGGCTGATGATGATCGAGTGCAGCCCCAGCCCGACCTTGAGCAAGTTGAAGAAGCTCAGCAGCGCGATGGCCAGGACGATGTCGGGGATGATCATCGGCGCCATCAACAAGGTGTCGACCACCTGCCCCTTGTCATCGCCCTTGCGACGCATCTCGATGCCCAGTGCCAGCAAGGTGCCGAGCACACAGGCAATGAAGGTCGCCGACAGCGCCACGATCAGGGTGTTGAGCGCCGCCGACAAAATCGCCGAGTTATGCGCCAGCGCCGCATACCACTTCAGGGACACCCCGCCCCAGGCGGTGGGCAAGCCGGACTTGTTGAACGAGAGCAGGATCAACACCAGGATCGGCACATAGAGGAAGGCGTAGACCAAACCCAGATGCGCATTGAGGACGCTGCCGCCAACAGAAGGTGATCGACTCATGGGCGGCCTCCTTCGGCACGACGGGCCACCAGTGCCTGGATGAACAACAGGACCAGCATGATCGCGATCAGGAAGAAGCTCAGCGCCGCGCCGAACGGCCAGTCCCGCGCGGTCAGGAACTGCGAGTAGATCAGGTTGCCGACCATCTGCACCTGCTTACCGCCGAGCAAATCGGCGGTGATGAAGTTGCCGATGCTGAGGACGAAGACAAACACCGCGCCGGCTGCAATGCCGGGCACGCTCAGGGGCAGGATGATCCGGCGAAAGGTCATCCAGCCCGAAGCACCGAGGTCTTTCGAGGCGTCCCAGAGTTCGTTGTTGATCCGCGACAGGGAGGAGAAAATCGCCAGGATCACAAACGGGATGTAGTTGTAGACCAGCCCCAGCACCACCGACGCTTCGGTGTACAGCAGGCTGATGGGTTCACCGCTGTAGCCGCACAGTTGCAGCAGGCGGTTGATCAGCCCTTCACGGTTGAGCAGGACGATCCAGGCGTAGGTACGGATCAGGTAGTTGCTCCAGAACGGCAGCATCACCAGAAACAGGAATACCGCTTGCCGACGCCGTGGCGCACGGGCAATGGCGTAGGCCGCCGGGTAGCCGATCAGCACCGCGAAGACCGTTGCCAGACCGGCGATTTTTGCCGATTTGAGCAGGATGCTCAGGTACAGCGGATCAAAGGCGCGCTGGTAGTTTTCCCAGGTGAACAACCAATCGATGCCGCCATAAGCACCGCGTTCGACGAAGCTGTAGACCAGCACCAGCAAGCAAGGAATCACCAGAAAAGTCAGCAGCCAGCCAAAGCCGGGCGCAAGAAGCCAGGCCGACAGACGCCTGTCAGCATGCAAAGCACTCATTACCCATATCCTCCCGCCTCAGGACCGAGGCGGCTTGCGAGCGTGGCGAGGCATGCACGGCATGCCTCGGTTCGATGCGGCTTGCGTTGTGCGGGGCTTAGTTCTGTGCCGCCATGATTTCGGTGACGGCCCGGGTGTAGGCCTTCTGCGTGGTGCCGCCCAGGTCACGCAATTGCTCCATCTTCACCAGATCGCCCGGGGCGATGGTCAGGTTGGGGTATTGCTTGAGCAGGTCAGCGGACAAACCGGCCATTGCAGCCTGGTTGGGGATTTTGTAGAGGATGTTTTCGGCGACCCATACGTGGTTTTCCTTGGCCAGCATGAAGTTGACGAACTTGAACGCCTCGTCCTGATGCTTCGAGCTTTTCAGCACGACCATGGTGTCCACCCACAGATCGGAACCCTCCTTGGGCACGACAAACTTGATCGCCGCGTTGGCCTGGGTGCCGTAGTTGCACCAACCGTCCCAGGCGTGCGCCATCAGCGATTCGCCGGAAGCGAGCTTGGAATAGAAGGTAGTGTCGTCAAAGGCGAGGATGCGTTTTTTGGTGGCGATCAGTTGATCGCGTACGGCGGCGATCTGGCCGGGGTCGCTGTCGTTGACCGACCAGCCCTTGGCGAGGAAACCGGCCCCTAGCATCCAACGGTCGGTGGCCAGCATCGTGACTTTGCCCTTGAGCGCGTCGCTGGGGTTGAGCAGGTCGTTCCAGCTTTGCGGCGCCGGGGTCACCTTGTCGGTGCGATAGCAGATACCGGTCGTGCCCCAGGTGTAAGGCACCGAGAAATGGTTGCCGGGGTCGTATTCCAGGTGTGTGGCTTCGGGGTAGAGATTTTTGAGATTGGGGACCTTGACCGGATCGATGTCGGCCAGCAGGCCTTGCTTGTGCAGGACTTCGGCGAAGGGCGAGGAGACGAAGACCACGTCATACCCTTCACCGCCAGACGCCATGAGCTTGCCCATGATCTCTTCGTTGGTGGCGTGCAAGGCTTTGTCGACATCGACGCCACTGGCCGCCTTGAACTTGTCCAGCGCATCCGGGGCCATGTAGCCGTCCCAGATGGAAATCACCATGTCTTTCGCGCTTGCAGCCTGTGTAGCGATCGCCAGGGAAACGGCCAACCCCACGCACAGCACGTCTTTCAGCTTTCTCATGATACTCACCCGACGATTGTTTATTGTTTTTTCGAAGGCAGTACGGCAAAAAGAGAAACGATTACATGTGTTTTTTTTTAGAAATTAGGACCAGCACTAAAAGATGTCAACGCTTTTTTTCTGCGCCTGACGATTGAGCGGTGCATGGCATAAGATGAGCGCCTGAGTCCGAAGCGACCGAACCGAGATAAAACGCTTGAGCACAACAGCCGAGAAAAAACCCCGCACTAACCACCTGGAACTGGCCCGAAGGATCCTGGAACACACCCAGGAAACCGGGCTGGTGGCCGGTGACCCGGTGGCCGAGCAGGCTCTGGCGCGCACCTTTCAGGTCTCGCGCACCCTGATTCGCGGCGCCCTCAAAGTGCTGCTGGAAGAAAACCTGCTGAGCCATGAATCCGGCAAGGGCTATCGCCTGATTGCGGCCCCCGCTGGCCAGGCCTTCAACGCCGCCCTGCCCCAGGCCGAAGAAGAAGAGCTGGCCACCTCGGTCCTGCGCGACCGCATGGCCGGGCGCCTGGGTGACAGCATCAGCATCAGCGAGTTGATGCGCCGGTACGACATCGGCCGGCCGGCGGCGCAGAAAGCCCTGCAACAGCTGAGCGAAAGCCAGGCGATTGAGCGCGGCCCCGGCCAGTCCTGGCTGTTTCGGCCCTCACTGAACAGCCTCGCCGCGCTGGAAGAAAGCCTGAAGTTCCGCCTGATTCTCGAGCCGGAAGCCCTGCTCAGCGGGCAGTTCAACGCCGATCCGCAACGCCTGGCCTTGCTGCGCAGCGCCATGCAAACGCTGCTTGCACGCCCGGTGGAAGACTTCGACATCCAGCAGTTCCGCGAGCTGGATATCAGCTTCCACGAACTGCTGGCCCAGAGCTGCGGCAACCGTTTCATCGGCGACGCCCTGCTCCAGCACCAGAGTCTGCGACGCCTGCCGAACCTGCTGCCATCGGTCAGCGTGCACCGCTTGCAGGAAGCCTTGCGCGAGCACCTGCAAATCATCGCGCACATCGAGCGCGGACAAATGGAGATCGCTGCCGACCTGCTGCGCCTGCACCTGCGCCTGAGCGCCGCGCAACGCCCGCAAACCGCCAACCGTGGCATCCCGCAGAGCCACCCGTTCGGCCGCCGTTGAAGCGCCTCAAAAAACTTGATGATTTTTTTTATAAAATAAGACAGCATCAAATCATCTTCAGAAACGGCGGGACTTTCCCGCCTTGGATCTGGCGGCGCCATGCACACACAAAAATTAATCGCCCTGTTTCCAGAAGCCAGTTTCGGCGCAGCCTTGAACTGCATTGGCATCGCCCAATCGCTGCGCGAGCTGGGCGCCAAACCGGTGTTCATTTGCCACGAGCATTTCCGGGGACTCTTCGCCGAATACGGTTTCGACGAGTACCCGATTCCGCAAGCCAGCCCATTGTCGGCGGCGGAGCACCAGCACTATTGGGAGCGCTTCATCGAGCGCAACATTCCCTACTTCGACCAGACCCCGCTGGCACAGATCGACAGCTACGTGGCACCGGCCTGGGACGCGATCATCGACACCGCGATCGAAGCGGAAAAACCCTTGCAGCAATTGCTCGGCCGGCTGAAACCGGATGTGATCGTCCTCGATAACGTGGTCATGTTTCCGGCCATCGCCAACGCCGGCTGCCCCTGGGTGCGGATGGTCTCCTGCGCGGAAACCGAACTCCCCGACGCCGCCGTGCCGCCCTACCTGTCCGGTTGCCTGGCCAGTGATGTCGAAGGCCGCGAGCGCTTCACCGAGCATTACCTGAACGCCGTCGCACCGGCCCATGAACGCTTTTCGCAGTTTCTCGCCAGCAACGGCACGCCGCCCTGCCCGCCCGGCCAGTTCCTCGTCGATTCGCCGTGGCTCAATCTGCTGCTGTCGCCGACGCCGGTGCGCTACGAACGCCAGCAACCTCTGGACCCGCAACGCTACGTCTACCTCGACGGCTGCGTGCGCCGCGAAGCGCCCTACATCGTTCCTGACTTTCCGCGGCACAACGAAGCGCCGCTGATCTACATCAGTTTCGGCAGCCTCGGGGCCGCCGACACCGAGATGATGAAACGACTGATCGCCACGGTCGAAACCCTGCCCTATCGCTTCCTGATCAACGTAGGCGCCTACCGCGACATGTACACCACCGTGCCGGACAACGTGTACCTCGACAGCTGGTTTGCCCAACCGGCGGTGCTCAAGGAATGCGAGCTGTTCATTCATCACGGCGGCAACAACAGTTTCTGTGAAGCGCTGTACTTCGGCTTGCCGTCACTGATCATCCCTTACTGCTGGGACGGCCACGACAACGCCGCGCGCGCCGAGGAAGTCGGCGTCGGCCGCTACCTGCCACGCTTCGCCGATCCGCTGGCGGCACTGCCCGCCGCCCTCGAACAGTTGCTGGCCGACCACGGGATGAAACAGCGCCTCAAGGCGTTCAGCGAGCGCATGCAGGCGATTCGCGGCACCGACTTGGCGGCACGGGCGATCCTGGCGTTGCCCGACAGCTGACCCACCATTGCCGCCCACAACGCCGGAGTTGCTGAATGAAGTCCCCAACGCGCCACGACTCGCTCGACAACGTACACGCCCACCCGTTCTGGCAGGACACCGTCGCACAAGCGCCAAGCGCATCGCCACTGGCGGGCAGCCTGCAATGCGACCTGGCCGTTGTCGGCGGCGGCTTCACCGGGTTGTGGACGGCGCTGCTGGCTCGTCAACGCTGGCCGACCCTGAACATCGCGATCATCGAAGCGCGCCACTGCGGCGGTGAAGCCAGCGGACGCAACGGCGGTTTCTGCGCGCCGAGCATCTCCCATGGCGTTTCCAACGCACTGAAACGCTGGCCGCAGGAAGCCGAGCGACTGATCCGCCTGGGACGGCAGAACCTCGACGAGTTGGCGGCCGACCTGCAGCACTTCGGCATGCAGGTCGAGTTCGAACGCGAAGGCAAGTTGAACCTGGCGAGCCAACCCTGGCAGGTCGAGGGTTTGCGCTCGATGCAACGCAACTACGCCCGGTTCGGCATTGAGTGCGAATGGCTTGAAGGCCGCGCGCTGGCACAGCACCTGGACTCACCGCGCTACGGTGCCGGAGTGTTCGAACCGAACTACGCGCTGCTCAACCCGGCGAAGATGGCCGCCGAGTTGCGCCGGGTCTGCCTTAAGCAGGGCATTCGGCTGTTCGAGCAAAGCCCGGTGCTGGAACTTCAGAACACCGGCGACCGTCTGCGCTTGCGCACGGCGAACGGCGGGATGGAAGCCGGGCAAATCGCCCTCGCGACCAACATCGCCCCGCCGCTGCTCGGGCACCTGGCCTCCAGCGTGATTCCGGTATATGACTACAGCCTGGTCAGCGAGCCGCTGAGCGATGAGCAACTGCAGGCTATCGGCTGGACCGGCCGCTACGGCATCGCCGATTCGGGCAACCAGTTCCATTACCTGCGCAAGACCGCCGACAACCGCATACTCTGGGCCGGCTACGACGCCATCTACCACTTCGGTGGACGCCGCGATGAAGCACTGACGCAACGACCGGCGAGTTTCAAGCGTCTCGCCGAGCAGTTCCACCAGGCGTTCCCGCCGTTGCGCGATGTGCGCTTCAGCCATGCCTGGGGCGGCATCATCGACACCTCCGCGCGCACCACGATGTTCACTGGCTGTGAGATGCAGGGTCGCGTGGCCTACGCCCTCGGCTTCACCGGGCAAGGCGTGTCGGCCAGCCGTTTTGCCGCGCTGAACATGCTCGACCTGCTGGCCGGTGAAGCCACGGAACGAACAGAACTGATGATGACCTCCAAGGCGCCCTTCCGTTTTCCGCCAGAGCCACTGCGCTACGCCGGGGTGAAGCTGGCGCAGCGCTCGCTGGCCCGGGAAGACCGCGATGGCCATCGCGACCTGTTGCTCAAAACCTTCGATGCCTTTGGTATCGGCTTCGATTCCTGAACCGGAGATCCGCATGTCCAGCGCCCTGCCCCAGCACGTGATCAACTTCGCCAACCCGCAGTTGATCCCCAAAGAGCTCGAAGTCAATGACCCGGCCATTGTCGATGCGCCCTATCGCAGCAGCAGCTGGCGCCACTTCGTGGCCCCGCAGAAAAACGCCGTGGCCGGCATCTGGGAGGCCGGCCCGCATCTGGAGCGCTGCCAATGCGATTACGACGAGCTGTGCCATATCCTTGAAGGCACCGTACGCCTGACCGACGCGCAGGGTGTCAGTTGCACTTTTGGTCCCGGTTCTTCGTTCGTGGTTGCCGCCGGATTTCAAGGCACCTGGGAAAACCTCACGGCGGTGCGCAAGGTGTATTTCATACTGGGATGAGCACCCGGCCGGTGGTACCGGGCGTTACTCGGCCACCGCGACCTGGTTGCGCCCACGGGCCTTGGCGCGGTAAAGCGCTTTATCGGCGTTGCACATCAAACTGTGCAAATCATTGTCGCCAGGCACCATGACCGCCACACCGACACTGGCGGTTATGCAGTGAACCGGGCCGGTCATGAGCCCGGAAATGGACTGGATGAGGTCCTCGGCAATGCCTTGGGCGGTTTCGATGGAGGTATTGGGCAGCAACACCGCGAATTCCTCCCCGCCCAGTCGACCGTGGATATCGCCCTCCCGAAAGGATTGACCGATCACCACACCCATTTGTCGCAGGACCTGATCGCCGATCTGGTGCCCGTAGGTGTCGTTGATGTGTTTGAAGTGATCCATGTCCAGCATGACCGCACACAGCGGCAACTGGTAATTTCGGCAATGGCTATAGAGCTGCTGGGCATGCTGGAAAAAAGCCCGGCGGTTTTTCAGGCCGGTGAGCTCATCGGTTTGTGCCGCGCGCGTGGAAATGCCGTGCGCCAGCTCCATTTCGCGGGTTAGCCGAAAGGCCGTTTCCACCGCATTGGCCAGGCTGCTGGTGGCCCTGAACACGAATGAGGCGAACACCAGGACCGCCACGGCCATCCCGATTTGCAGGGTTGACGGCTGGAACAGCAGCCACAGGGTGCAAGGCAACAGCACCAGGGAAATCGACACCACCGTCATGTAGCGGTAGGCCGAGTAACAGGACACCGCACTGACGGACATCCCGACGGTAAACAACATGACCAGCGCCTGGGCCAACAGGTCGTCCCTGGGCATGACCGCCAACGCTCCAGCGCCCCAGATGCCAGCGGACAACACCAGCGTCAGCCAATACTTGAGTTCCCAGCGCTGTGGCGTGCGCAGCGCTGCCGGGCTGTGGAAATAGACTACGAACATCAGAATGCGTATCAACGTCGCCCCCGTCAGCAGGGCTATCCACCAGAAAACCACGTTGTGATCAAAACGATCCCAACACAGCCAGCTCAACATGATCACGGCCAGAAAACTGCCGAAAACCGCCGAAACCGATTGGCGAAACAACTGATGCAATCGATCCATGTGCACCTGCTGTGCAATGTAACGATCCTGCTCGTGCCGAAAACCAAGGCCGTCCATTCAATCCGCCTGATCGTGATGCCGTAACGAACAGCTATTGTGGCACATTGCCAAGCAGCGCCTGCAACACTCTGTGCAGGGCTGAGAGATTGCGCCTATCACCTGCCAATACTGCGACTATTAGCTGACTTGGCAACGGGCGACTAGCATTAGCTGCTGCCGGTGCACTCTGGCCGGCCGAGACTGATATCGAGACAAGAATGAGTCAGAAACCGACCAGGCGTACCGTGGGTGATCTGTCGGCACATCGATTGCCGCTGTCATGAATGCCCGCGTAGCCCCGACGATCCGTTGATCGACCTGCCGGGCCCGCCGCCTGAGTCATTGATTTCACTGGCCGTTTTCCCGACTGAGCCGGGCCGGATGGCGGCATGGACACGACCGAGGGTAGCGCACACATGGCAACTGAATCGAAATGCCCGTTCAATCATGCCGCCGGCGGTGGCACCACGAACCGCGACTGGTGGCCGAACCAACTGAACCTGAGGATCCTGCACCAGCACTCGCCCCTGTCCGACCCCATGGGCGAGGGTTTCAACTACGCCGAAGCCTTCAAGAGCCTGGACTTCGCGGCAGTCAAGAATGACCTGAACGCGCTGATGACGGACTCGCAAGACTGGTGGCCGGCGGACTTCGGCCACTATGGTCCGTTTTTCATTCGCATGGCCTGGCACGCCGCTGGTACTTATCGCACCGGTGACGGCCGTGGCGGTGCCGGCTCCGGCCAGCAGCGCTTTGCCCCCCTCAATAGCTGGCCGGACAACGTCAGCCTGGACAAGGCTCGCCGACTCCTCTGGCCGATCAAGCAAAAATATGGCCGCAATATTTCCTGGGCCGACCTGATCGTACTCACCGGCAACGTCGCCCTGGAATCCATGGGCTTCAAGACCTTCGGCTTTTCCGGCGGCCGCGCGGACGTCTGGGAACCGGATGAGGACGTTTACTGGGGCTCGGAAAACAAATGGCTGGGCGGCGACACGCGCTATGGCAAAGATGACAGCAAACCCGTGCAGGCGCCCGGCGATGTGCCGCTCGTCGCCGAGCCGGGGAAAAACGAGGACAGCCGTACCGCGCAAGGTCGCAACCTGGAAAACCCCCTCGCCGCCGTGCAAATGGGCCTGATCTACGTCAACCCGGAAGGCCCGGAAGGCCAGCCGGACCCGGTGGCTTCAGCGCTGGATATCCGCGAAACCTTCGGCCGCATGGCCATGAATGACGAAGAAACCGTGGCGCTGATCGCGGGCGGCCACGCCTTCGGCAAGACCCACGGCGCCGGCCCTGCCGACAATGTCGGGCCCGAGCCCGAAGCGGCCGGCCTGGAACAACAGGGCCTGGGCTGGAAAAACAGCTTCGGCACCGGCAAAGGGCCCGACACCATCACCAGCGGCCTGGAAGTGACCTGGACCACCACCCCGACAAAATGGAGCAATAACTTCCTGGAAAACCTGTTCGGCTTCGAGTGGGAACTGACCAAGAGCCCGGCTGGCGCGCACCAGTGGAAACCGAAAAACGGCGCGGGCGCCGGCATCATTCCCGACGCCCATGACCCGTCCAAACGCCGTGATCCGACCATGCTCACCTCGGACCTGGCCCTGCGCTTCGATCCGATCTACGAACCGATTGCCCGTCGCTTCCTGGCCAATCCCGACCAGTTGGCCGACGCCTTCGCCCGTGCCTGGTTCAAGCTGATCCACCGCGACATGGGGCCGCTTTCGCGCTACCTCGGCCCGGAAATGTCTGACGAAGAGCTGCTCTGGCAAGACCCGATCCCGGCGCTCGACCATGAATTGATCAACGACAGTGACATCGCCACGCTCAAGAGCAAGGTGTTGGCTTCGGGCCTGACGGTGTCAGAGCTGGTGTCCACGGCCTGGGCGGCGGCATCCACCTTCCGTGGCTCCGACAAACGCGGCGGCGCCAACGGCGGGCGCCTGCGCCTGGCGCCACAGAAGTCCTGGCAGGCCAATCAGCCGGAACAACTGGCGAAGGTGCTGGCAAAACTCGAGAGCATCCAGAACGAGTTCAATACCGGTGGCAAGAAAGTGTCGCTGGCCGACCTGATCGTGCTGGCCGGCGGTGCCGGTGTCGAACAAGCCGCGCGAACCGCCGGGCACAACGTCACGGTGCCTTTCAGGCCGGGGCGCATGGACGCCAGCCAGGAACAGACCGATGTCGAGTCGTTCGGCTTTCTCGAACCCATCGCCGACGGTTTCCGTAACTACCTCAAGACGCGCTACCGCGTACCGGCCGAGCAGCTGCTGATCGACAAGGCGCAATTGCTGACCCTCACCGCACCGGAAATGACCGCGCTGATCGGTGGCCTGCGCGTGCTCAACACCAACGTCGGAAAAACCGCCCATGGCGTCTTCACCACACGCCCGGAAGCGCTGACCAACGACTTCTTCACCCACTTGCTGGACATGGGGGTGGAATGGAAACCAGTCTCGGAGGCCAATGAGGAGTTTGAAGGTCGCGACCGCAAGACCGGCCAGCCAAAGTGGACCGCCACTCGCGTCGATCTGGTGTTTGGTTCCAACGCGCAGCTGCGGGCGCTGGCGGAGGTCTATGCAACCGCCGGGGCGCAAGAGAAGTTCGTCCATGACTTCGTAGCGGCGTGGACCAAGGTGATGAACCTGGATCGCTTCGACCTGAAGTGAAACGCGGGTCACTGATGGGTCGCTTCGGCCATGGATGAGCCGCAGTGACCCGTCGCTTGAACAGGGGCGGCGCAATGCCGCCCCTGTCATTTTGATTGCCACTTGCGTGTCCGCCCTACTCACGCGGATCGATCTGATCCAGCACCCGGTTCGCCGTGATTTCCGCCAGCTGTGAAAATCGGGGGATTGGGTGAAGGCTTGATCATGTTCGGTCCCCAAAAACGTGGAGCCGTCATCACTTGCGACTAAACAAGGGGTGGCAGCTGTACGCAGGTTAGTCGACCGGGGAGTACCAAACCGGCGCGCCCGAAGGCGTCCTGCGCGCAACTACCATGAAATGCAGGCATTAACATGACCTGACTATCCAGATGCAGATGCGCTTCGATACACCACAGGGCGACTAAACCTGATCACTGATGCGCAGTGACGCGAATCAAGTTACCGAGCAGTCCCAAGGCGCACAAGCCGGCGGATTCTGGCGTAACCGTAGGCAACGACGCAAGGTGTTGTAGCTTTCAGGAAGTGAGTTGTAGGGCGCTTCAACAAGCCCCTGAATGTTCCGTTTGGCTCATAAGACAATGTTTTTAATCCCGGGCATCGGTCTAAACTCAGATCCCCAGTCGTGCTCCCCAGGAGAGGTCAGAGTGACCATGCAGCCAACCATCAAACTGCTCGATCAGCCCACCAAATATGTGTTCTTCACCGGCAAGGGCGGGGTTGGCAAAACGTCGGTCTCCACGGCGGTGTCCATCGCGTTGGCTGACGCAGGCAAGAAAGTGCTTCTGGTCAGCACGGACGCCGCCTCGAACCTTGATGAGATGCTCGGCATCGAGCTGAGCAATCAGCCTGTCCCGGTGCCGGACGTGCCTGGCATGTACGTGCTCAACATTGACCCCGCAACCGCAGCCACCGACTACCGAGCCAGAGTGGTCGAGCAAATGGGCTCGCAAGCCAGCGATCAAGACATTGCACTGGTGCGTGAGCAACTCTCGGGGGCCTGCACGACCGAAATCGCAACCTTCGATGAGTTCTCCCACCTCTTGGCGCAAGGCGGCGCAGCCTATGACCATGTCGTGTTCGATACCGCTCCCACGGGACACACGCTCAGGTTGTTGAGCCTGCCCAAAGCGTGGAGCGGATTTCTGGAAGGCAATGATCGTGGGGCGTCCTGTCTGGGGCCGCACTCGGGTTTGAAAATGCAGGAGCAGCTTTTCAATCAGGCTTTGGCTGCGCTCAATAACCCTGCCCTGACCACCGTCGTGCTCGTGGCCCGGCCCGATAAAGGCGCGCTCGCCGAAGCAGCGCGCTCCTCCGACGAACTTCGTGAGTTGGGTCTGGAAAATCAGCGTCTGGTCGTGAACGCCGTGTTCAAATGCGGCGACTTGAATGACCCGATTGCTGCCGCCATCGAGGCCATTGGCCAACAGGCGCTCGACGAGATGCCCGCTTCGCTGCGCCCGCTGGCCGTCGACTACATTCCGCTCAAGGCCGTGGATTCCGTTGGCTTGCCCGCGCTGCGCGGGCTGCTTGACCCGCAGCCTGCCGGGTCAACAGGCCCGGCATCCCAAGCGCCATCACACCTTGAATATCACGGACTCTCGGAACTGGTTGCCGAGCTTGCCAAGGACGAGCGCGGGTTGATCATGGTCATGGGCAAAGGTGGCGTTGGCAAAACCACCATTGCCGCCGCCATCGCGCTAGGCCTGGTCCAGCGCGGCAAATCCGTGCATTTGAGTACGACCGATCCTGCGGCGCATCTGGCGGTGACCCTCAACGCCGATGTGCAGGGACTCAGCGTAGGCCGCATCGACCCCAAGGTCGAAACTCAAAAATACGTGGACAAGATCGTAGCGTCCCGCGCGCCGACCTTGACGGAAGATGAGACAGCGTTGCTCATTGAGGATCTGCGCTCTCCCTGCACCGAAGAGGTTGCCGTTTTCCATGCGTTTTCCCGCGTGGTGTCTCAAGCCAGAACCTCGTTCGTGGTGCTGGACACTGCCCCCACCGGTCACTCGCTACTGCTGATGGATGCCACTGGCGCCTATCACCGCCAGATGGTTCGGGCGTTCGAAGGCAAGACCTCGGACCACATCGTCACGCCCTTGATGCGCCTGCAGGATGCGCACTACAGCAAAATCATCCTCGTGACGCTGCCCGAAGCCACGCCCGTGTCTCAGGCCGCAGCGCTGCAGGATGACTTGCGCCGGGCCAACATCGAACCCTTTGCGTGGGTGGTCAACAAGTCGCTACTGGCCACGGACACCCAAGACCCGTTGTTGCGAGCACGACTGGAGAGCGAGCGCAAACAGATGGCGCGCGTCGCCGACCAAACCCGGCATGCAGTCATCGTTGTGCCCTGGTCGGCAGAGCCGCCTGTGGGGGTCGCGGCGCTCACGCGCCTGCTGGATTGAAGCGCCAGTATCGGCTCGACACCTTGCCTCTATTGGAACCAAGGCCGTGCTAAAAAAACTGCCATCGCGCTTAGCCCCTGGACCATTCGAATGCCGATGCCCGGCGGCAAGCCGAGGTGGCGGGTCGCGGCAAGGATGTCTTTTATGCAGATCACACAGATAGACAGACTGGGGCAGGCTCGACCTGCCTGTACCGATCACCCATGGATGAACGCTGGCTGATCACGTCGAGGGTCACCATCGCCAAGGCGCCATCCAAAGGTCAGATATGGATTTCAGCGGTCTTGAGGCCCAAGTCTCGAAGTTCGGCGATCAAGTCATCCAGATGCCCGAAAGACTCGACCTCTTCATTGTCATCAACCAAAAAATAACTCCTTCCGGCGTCCTTCTTGAAGAATACGATCCACTCCTTGGGATTGGTCGGATTTGCGATCAAGTGGGTGTCAAAGGTTACGCCTTCGGCATGTTTGCTTTTCACAGCTTTGCGATTCATGTCTGTCACCACGCTACGCGCTTTCTCAAAATTCTCTATGTGCAGTGTATGCCTGCTCAGTTCCGTCTGAGCTTTCACCGTCAACATATCCAGCCGCAAGAAGCAGTGGCTCCACGGTATTTAAATTATCACTGCATGTTAATATTATGCACATGCATCCACTGAGGAGCTAGCCGTGATTGCGATAGGTGAGGCATGGAAGGCGGGGTTGTTGGGTCGAAAGCACTGGCTCCGCAACCTGGTGTCTGGCGTGATAGTCGGGATCGTGGCGCTCCCCCTGGCCATGGCGTTTGCCATTGCCTCTGGCGTCAAGCCTGAGCAAGGCATCTACACCGCAATCATTGGCGGCCTGCTGGTTTCGCTCTTTGGGGGGAGCCGCTTACAGATTGCAGGGCCAACAGGTGCGTTCATCGTGATTCTGGCGGGCGTCACGGCCAAGCATGGGGTCGACGGCCTGCAAATCGCTACGATGATGGCGGGCGCCATGCTGTTATTGCTCGGGGTCGCCCGGCTGGGTGCAATCATCAAGTTTATCCCCGATCCCGTGATCGTCGGATTCACCGCCGGCATCGGCGTGATCATCTGGATCGGGCAGTGGAAAGACTTTTTCGGCTTACCGGCGATCAGTGGAGAGCACTTCCATGAAAAGCTCTGGCATTTGCTACAGGCGCTCCCGGATCTTCATATGGCCACGACCCTGCTGGCTGCACTCAGTCTTTTGCTGGTCGTCACCGCGTCCAAAATTCCCGGTCTCAAACGGGTGCCTGGCCCGCTAGTCGCAATGACGGTAGCTACGGCGATACAGTCAGCCTTTCATTTCGAGGGAGTGGCCACGATTGGCAGCGCATTTGGTGGCATACCTCAAGGTCTTCCTGCGTTAAGCCTGCCTGAAATCACGCTCTCTCGCGTCATCGATTTGATTGGTCCGGCTTTCACTATCGCCATGCTTGGAGCAATCGAATCGCTTCTGTCTGCAATGGTGGCCGATGGCATGGCGGGCACTAAGCATGACTCCAATCAGGAACTGATCGGTCAGGGGATTGCCAATCTGGTCACGCCGTTGTTTGGCGGCTTCGCAGCGACCGGAGCCATTGCCCGTACTGCCACCAATATCCGTAACGGCGGCACAAGCCCGCTGGCCGGCATTACGCACGCGGTCACCCTGGTGTTCATTATTCTGTTTCTGGCACCTCTGGCTGCAAACATCCCGATGTGCGCCCTGGCCGCCATTCTTTTCGTGGTCGCGTACAACATGAGCGAGTTGAAACATTTCAAGCGCATGGTTCAGCGAGCCCCACGCGCAGACGTGTCTATTCTGCTCATCACCTTCAGCCTCACAGTGTTCAGTGACTTGGTGATCGCCGTAAATATCGGTGTCATTCTTGCCATGCTGCATTTCATGCGTCGCATGGCTTCATCCGTGGAGGTACAACAGGTCGTCGAGCACGAGCTTGAAGAAGAGCTGAGAACCAATGGCCATGCGCACTTGCCCCCAGGGATACTGATTTACACGATTGAAGGGCCACTGTTCTTTGCTGCGGCCGAGACCTTCGAGCGAGTGCTGGCACAGACCCATACAGATCCACGCCTGTTGATTATCCGTCTGAAACGCGTGCCGTTTATGGATATCACGGGCTTGCAAGTACTGGAGGAAGTCATTCAGCAGCTGCACAAGCGCAATATCGTGGTAAAGCTCTGCGAGGCGAATACGAAGGTGCTCGGCAAGCTCGACAGGGTGGGCATCCTGCAAGAAATTGGCCCGGAGCATTACCACGCCGACTTCAACAGCGCGCTGGCCAAAGCTGTCAGTCACGTAGAGGGTACGTCGACCCTCTAGAGGCTAACGGCCAGTTTTGGGTCATGACTTGGTACTGACGGCATGCTTGCTCTTGGTCGTATAGCTGGCGCCGTGAGTGGCCAGATAGTCACGAATCAGTTGCCGGACAACCTGCGAAGACGTCAGGTCTTGTGCTGCACAGAGTTCCTCGAACGCTTTTTTCTTGACGGGATCAATGAGCACAGTGAGGCGCGCAGTCTTGCTTTCCATGGGGTATTCAATCGCTCGAGTCGCTGGATGTTAATCAAATTGTAATTGCCTTGTTCTGTGCTGTCACTGTACTGGCAGCCTGTTGCCTGGCACCTCGACGTTACTCACAGGAAAAGGCCGGGTTGTCAGGGCCGTTTGCTGCCCGTCGCGAGAGGCAGAAAACGCCCCTTGGCTGACGGTCCGCCAGAAGCGAAGCGGACGTTCATGAGAATCGGCCTGTGTCCCATCCTGAATAAGGCCTTGATGTCAGCGATCGAAGGGAGGTCGCGATTGACCATCCATCCCCTTGCTCTCTTGTCTATCCGTTTACTGATGTGGATCAGATGCCCCACCCTGCCGGCTCCTATTCTCGAATTGACCCCTCGGTGTCGAGATGAACCCAAATGAACAAATCAAGCCTGATCAGCCGGTGCTTGTTGGCAGGCATCATCCTGCTGGCCACCAGTTTCGCGCTACCGGCCAATGCCGGGCCCCATGGCGGTGGACATGGCGGTCATGGCGGGGATGCCGGATGGTGGGGCCTGGGCATTGGTTTGGGCCTGGGCTGGGAAGCTGCGCACGTCTTTAACCCGTATTACTACCCCGCCTACCCGGTTTATTACTATCCGGCCCCCCCGGTGTACTACTACCAGGCCAGCCCACCACCAGTGATGGTTGCCCCGCCTCCCGGCTCTACGGCCATAGCGCCACCCGCCCCTCCACCCGCCGCCAACTGGTACTACTGCGATTCCGCCCGAGGCTACTACCCGAATGTGCGCCAGTGCCCCGAAGGGTGGCGCATGATTCCAGCAGTCCCGCCTGGGCCGATACACTGAGTGATTGATCCGGTATGCCGCCTGTGGGCGTCGCGGCGTTCACGCGCCTGCTGGTTTCTCAAAGGTGATTTTTCAGGCCCGGCACACATCCATGGCCAGGACATGCCCGGCCTAGCGGAACTGAAAGCCGCCCAGCCCGGACAAATCGAGATCGACTACAGCGACATTGAAGGCGGCGCCCAATTGCTCTTCAAGACCTCCGATCCAGCCTTGATAGCGGCGCTCCACCAGTGGTTTGACGCCCAGCTTTCCGACCATGGCAAGGACGCGATGGAGGGCGACGCACATCATGGCGAGATGATGAACAGGTGAGGGATGAATTGCGGGTAGCAATCGGCCAGAAGCGGACAGTCACTTGATTCGCCTCCAGCGATGGACAGCCCCTCGGTGACCTCAGTTTGAACGCTGGTTTATCGCCGGATTGGCGCACTTCTACATCAACAATACAGCTTCATGAAATCCATCGAACTCTGAGCGGGTCCGGCTTACCATGGACGTCGGTTCAACAGGAAGGCTGCAATGGATCTGAAGTTCAGTCACGTAGATGTACTGGTCAATAATCTCGAAGAGGCCTGTGCTTACTACGCACGGATACTCAATGCCAGGATCTCCAAAACGCTCGTTTGGGAACGAGATGGTCTGCACGTGCGCTACGCGATTGCGCTGATCGGTCAAGAGCGTTTCATGTTGGTACAGCCATTGGCGGGGAACCTGAGGGAGCTATTGGACGCCTCGGGAGAAGGGATGATTTATCGCCACTGCTATTCGACGCCGGACATCGAGAAGGCCTACGACGAACTGGTGGTCGCCGGTGTTCAGCCAGAAGACGAAAACGGAAAGCCATTGGCCCGTGCGAACCTGCAATCCCCGTCCGGGACACGCATTATCTGGTTGCCCAAGCGCTTCGGACACTTCTCTATCGAAATCCTGGAAGACAAGGCTTTAGAGGCATTTGTAGAAGCTGCATTTTCCTGAGTGAGAAGTCGCCATTCAATCCCGAGCAATCTTGTCATTTGCCAGGGCTTAGGGCAGGGTCGATACCACTGATATCTCTGCCAAAGGAGTCATCCATGTCAAAGCTCTATCCCAGTATCGATCCCGAGGGGCTGGTCGAGTACTCAGTGGTCTATACCGACCGCTCGCTCAACCACATGTCGCAGTCATTTCAAGGCGTGATGAAGAACATTTCCAGGACCCTGAAACAGGTCTACAACGCCCAGGCTGTTGCGGTGGTCCCGGGCAGCGGCACGTTCGGCATGGAGGCGGTGGCGCGACAGTTTGCCACCGGCCAGCAATGCCTGGTGATACGCAACGGCTGGTTCAGTTATCGCTGGAGCCAGATCCTGGAGATGGGCAACATCCCGGCGGCCACCACAGTGCTGAAAGCCCGACCGGTCGACACGGGTCGCCAGGCTGCCTATGCCCCACCCCCTCTGGACGAAGTGCTGGCAGCCATTGAGACGCAGAAGCCGCAGATTGTCTTCGCCCCCCACGTTGAAACCTCATCAGGGATTATCCTGCCAGACGACTATCTGCGGGCCGTCGGCGACGCCGTGCATGCGGTGGGTGGCCTGTTCGTGCTGGACTGCATCGCCTCAGGCACGCTTTGGGTTGATATGCACAAATGCGCAGTCGACCTGCTGATCAGCGCACCGCAGAAAGGCTGGAGCGCCTCCCCTTGCTGCGCCCTGGTGATGTTCAGTTCCTTAGCCCTCGAGCGCATCGAACAGACGCAGAGCAGCAGCTTCGCCTGCGACCTGAAAAAGTGGCTTCAGATCATGCAGGCCTACGAACAGGGCGGACATGCCTACCATGCGACCATGCCCAGCGATTCCCTCGCGCGATTTAACGAAGTGATGAAAGAGACGCAAGCCTACGGTTTCGAGAAGATCCGCGGCGAACAACAGGCGCTGGGCGATCGGGTGCGCGCCATGTTGACCGGCAAAGGCATCAAAAGCGTGGCCGCAGCCGGCTTTCAGGCCCCTGGCGTAGTGGTGAGCTACACCGATGATGCCGACATCAAGAGCGGCAAGAAATTTGCCGACCACGGCCTGCAGATCGCTGCCGGAGTGCCGTTGCAATGCGACGAGCCGGCCGACTTCCAGACCTTCCGCATCGGACTGTTCGGGCTCGAGAAGCTGCACAATATCGAGCGTACGGTCAGCACCCTCGAGCAGGCACTGGACGAGGTGATGGTTCACTAAGCCCTCATCTTGCCCGCAGCACATACCGAACGTGTGAACGCCAAGAAGGCATCCTGCCCTGGGCACTGCCGGCCCAGGGCGCTGATCTTCAACGAATATGACGCGGGTCGCCCGGACGTCATGTTTGGAACCATGAGGGAAAGCGCTTGCTCGCCATGGCATCGACTCAATTTTCCGATTCGTCCCAAATCTTTCTAGTCGTTTGCCGATGTTTTGTTGATTTTTAAGCTTGCTGAAACGTTTCATCAAGTCTATAAAAATGGCACAACTCCAAGAAAGGCTGCTGCCATGATTCCGCTTAAACTCTTTGTTGCCCTCAGCGCACTGTCCGCTGCCTCCCACGCCATGGCCTGGGATTACGTTCTGCTCGACACCGACAAAGCCGCCCAGAACTGGCAGATCACCAGCCAGCAACTCGGCGTACAAACCGACAAACCCTTCAGTGTCACCCTGCGCACCTTGCACGGCGGTCGGCAGGAGGGCGTCAGCATCGTCGATATCGATAATGGCACGATGAAACTCTCGGTAGTGCCGACTCGAGGAATGAACGTCTTGCAGGCCTCGGTCGGAAATGTGCGCATGGGCTGGGATTCGCCGGTCAAGGAAGTGGTCAATCCGTCCTTTATCGAACTCAATGGCCGCGGTGGTCTGGGCTGGCTGGAAGGTTTCAATGAGCTGGTCACCCGCTGCGGATACGAATGGGTCGGTCACCCCGGCGTCGACAATGGCGAACTGCTGACCCTGCACGGTCGGGCCGCCAACATTCCTGCGAACAAAGTCACCCTGCACATCGATGAAAAACCACCGTACGCCATCACCCTGCGCGGCGAACTGAAAGAGCAGGCGTTCAAGAAGGTCGACTTCTCCGTCGCGACCGAACTGGTCACCGAACCCGGCAGCGTCGTGTTCGCCCTCAACGACACCCTGACCAACAACGGTGACTATCCGAAGGAATACCAGGCGCTGTATCACAGTAATTTCAGCACCCCGTTCCTGGAACAGGGCGCTCGTTTCGCCGCGCCGGTGAAACAGGTGTCGCCGTTCAACGACAAGGCCAAGGGCGATCTGCCCGACTGGCAAACCTACCGCGCACCGACCAAGGACTACGACGAAACGGTTTACAACGTGGTGCCGTATGCCGATGCCAAGGGCGATACGTTGACCGTGTTGCATAACAAGGCCGGCAGCCTGGGTGTTTCGGTCGGTTTCAACACTCAGACACTGCCCGTGTTTTCCCTATGGAAAAACACCGATACCCAAGGCCAGGGCTATGTCACGGGGCTGGAGCCGGGGACAAGTTTTTCCTACAACCGCCGTTATCAGCGGCCACTGAACCTGGTACCGACCATTGGGCCGAAGGAACACAAGCAATTCCGCATCAGCTACAGCTTATTGGCGGATAAGGCGGCGGTGGATAAGGCCTTGAAGCAGGTGAGCGAGATTCAGGGTGGGCGGGAGACTGAGGTGCGGCAGACGCCGTTGGTTGATCTGACCAAGGGGTGACTCCGGCTGGATCATTGAAAAAGGGGGACAGATTTTATTTCTGTAAAATAAATCCGTCCCCTTTTTCCGTTCAGCAAGTCGTCGCCAAGATGCCGGAGGACGCGATGGAAGGCGACGCACATCATGGCGATATGATGAACAGGTGAGGGATGAATGGCAGGTAGCAATTGGCCAGAAACCGCCTCCTCCCATTGCTGTTCAGACTGTTTTACACGTCAACCAGGCACCCCAGAACAGGCTGCTGAAAAAACGGGTAGCGTCCCCGAAACCCGCGTCATGTAACAGCTTCTGAACCGCCGCCTCAGAATGTGGAGGGTCAGCGCCTTGAAGAATTTTACCCAGCTTGACTTTCACTTCGTCCGGGCTGGCTCCGTGCTGCCGCCAGCGTTGCCCCCAGGCAGCGAGGAGTAACGGCTGGCTGGCATAGGCATATTGATTGCCGGCGACAATCAGCGGAGCTCCCGGTTTCAGACGAGACCGAATGGATCGTAAAATTTGTTCTTTGGCATCATCCCCATCGAGATGATGGAGTACACCGATCAAAGTGGCTGCGTCGTAGGACTCATCGGCCGCCAAGTCTTCAACGTGCCCAAGATGCAGGTCCGTTCTTTCAAGCACGTTGTTCACGGCTAACTGCTGTTTCGCGGTTTCAAGCATCGGCCCAGATGGATCAACGGCGGTGAAGCGCCAGCCCGGCTCAAGCGCGGCCATCGCGATGATCTCCTGCGCCGTACCGCCAGCACCGACTACCAGTATTTTTGCCGAGCCCATATTGCCAAGGCTTGCCGCGAGCATGCACGCCGCCAAGTCCTGACAGGCGTCATAACCTGCCAGTGCGATACGGCTCTGTCGTCCGTACTCATTGGCCCGTGTGTTATCAAACTTTTCAGCTGAGTTGAGTAGTAATGATTTCAAGGCGGTTCTCCATGTCCTTGAATCAACTTAGGTCATAAAAAGCGATAATAAAAATTCATTAATTTTATATATTGGATTCCTGTTGGGAATACAGAACTCGGTCGCTTCTTTGTGGCCAGGGATCCCGATGGCTACGCGATCACCTTTCATGCGGCGCGGACCTGATCGCCCTTCGCGTTCAGCGGGTAATACTGCCATGCGGGTCTGCTGCGAAGTACGAGAACGAACATTTGCAACAGACCGCTTTTTGGCCGACTCCCGCCTTTCGTGACCGGCAGAGGTCGGCCAACAGGAGTCATTTGTAGCTGGGAAAATTCAACTGAGGGAGCCAGGTGGTTTCGATCAACGTGTTACAGGACTGAGCCAATCGACCACCGAGATGACTGTCGCGATCCATATGATACAAAGACATAAGTGTAGAACGATGAAGGGGTTTTCTTTCATGGCAAAATTGTTAGGCTCAAATGGCTGATCAATCAGGCTCTCAATCAAAGCGCCTTACCTTCGCGATGAGCTCTACCCATTAAGTTCCCGGGACAGCCCTTGCTCTGCAACCACAGAAGTAAACTTGCAAAAAAACTGTGGAAATTGAGTCTCCAAATGCCAAACCTCCAGTTTTTCGGTTCTCAGCCAAATGGCGCCAATGAGAAGTTAATGGCTGACCAACGGTAACGTCACCACAAACTCGCTCCCCTTGCCATCTCCGACGCTTTGGCCGGTGACTGTGCCGCCATGGGCCTCGATCAACTCTCGAACCACCGTCAGACCAATACCCAGGCCTGCCCCGTTAAACCCCACCGCGTGGACGTCTTGCACAAAGGGCTCAAAGATGAACGGCAGTGCCTTGGCGGTAATACCGATGCCGGTATCGCGAATGCTTATGACCAACACACCGTCTTCGGCAGTGACTGAAAGGCTGACAGCGCCGCCCGCCGGGGTGTACTTGGCGGCATTGCCCAGCAAGTTGCCGAGAATCTGAGTCAGCCGCACAGGATCGCCGTTCACCATCAACGCGCAGTCAGGCAGTTCTGCGCTGAAATGCAACTGGTGAGCAATCATGACGGGGGCACAGATGTCTATCGACTCATGAATGATCTGCGTCATATCGACAAGGCTGCAATCGAGATGAAACTTGCCGGTGCTGGCGCGGGCAACGTCGAGTAAATCCTCCACCAATCGAGACATGTGCTGCACCTGACCTTCGATCAGCTTCTGCATGCGCGGCAATTCCTCACTGGGCACCCGCACCAGTCGACCGGCAATCATGCTGATGGGCGTCAGGGGATTGCGCAGCTCGTGGGCCACCACCGTCAGGACTTTGCGTTGCTGTTCCAGCGCCAGTTCAGCAGCCGCTTGCAAGTGTTGCGCGCTGAGCGCGGCGATCACCAATTGCTCATTGGCTTCGCGCATTTCCAGGTACAGCCGTTGCTCTTCCTGTGTGCGCTTTGGTGTTTCCGCATCGGACTGCGCCAACAGGATCGCCAGCACCAGTTGCTGATTGGCCTCAATCAGTTGCTCGACCTGGTGGTTATCGGCGAGCAGGGTGTTGGCGTCGTTCAGCTCTTTATGCAGCGCCGCAAGCACTGCGCGCGCCTCGACAGTCTTCTGGCCAAGCAGGAACAGTTCACGAGCGGCGGTGGCCAGCGCTTGCTCGTTCTTGCCATTGGCCTCATTCATGATGGTTTATTCACCTGTCATCTTTGCCCAAATGCCGTCTGGTAGGTCGTCCGCCGAGCAGGCCTTCCTGGTCCGACAGCATTTCGCCAATCTGTAATCCGTGATCGTCGATCCGGTACAGGCGCAGTTCATCCGAATGAGCGCTCGCCCGTACTTTGACGACGGCCATGATGCGCAACAGACGGCTTTCCACCTCAATATAGCGCTGGACAATGATGGCGTCGGTGAGAAAGGCCGTGCCGTAAGGACTGAAACGCAGATCGGTATAACGATCTTCCAGCTCCGACGTCATCAGCACACTGACGCCGACGCTGGTCAGGGCAGTGACCATACGCGACAGCGATTCGCGGAAATCTTCGCGGAACGTCGGTGCCAGGGCCAGCTCGAACCCCGACAACGAATCGATGACCACGCGGGTCGCTTTCAACCGGCTAATTTCGCTCAACAGCAAATGCACGATTTCATCAATGGACAAATCAGGGGTACGGCTATCCACGAGGCCGACCTGACCGTTATTAATCAACGTAGCGAGGGTAGCGTTCTGCGAGTGATTAGGCCGTTGCTCGAACACCGCGATCACGCCGGTTTCGCCATTGCGCGCACCTTCCGCAAGGAAGGAGGACGCCAAAATGCTTTTACCCGACCCCGACGGCCCGGCCACCAGCAATGAGTACCCCCGAGGCAGACCGCCACCCAGCATCTCGTCGAGCTGCGGCACGCCCATTTTCAGGCGCTGGAGCGGATATTCCAGCGGCGCTTCAACAGGGCTGAGTACAGCCGGCGCAAAAATCTTGATGCCAGAGGTGGCGATGCGGAAGGTGTGCAACCCGGGCAGGGTCGGCTGGCCGCGCATCTTCATGATTTCCATCTTGCGCACCATGGAGTTGCGCTGAACACTCTGGCGCAGCCAGATCAGGCCATCGGCCACGGTGAAAATCGGGTTGGTGTCGGTTTCGTTGAAGTATTCGCCGATCAGGAAGGTTGTTGCCTGCCAAGTGGTCATCAACATGCCCAACTGCTGAACGAACTGCGGCAGATTGTTGTTGGGGTTGTCCTGGGTCTGGCTGGCCAGCACCACCGAACGGAACGAGTCGACAAACACCAGCGCCGGTGAATGCGTCTCTACCTCGTTGACGATCCGGCGCAGCACTTCGTCCAGATCACCCGCCAGCGTATCGTCCGCCAGGTTGATATAGCGGACCGAGTGGTTGATCGCTTCGCTGTCGAAAAAATCGAACTGTTGCTGATAACGCAGCATCTTCAGCGGCGGTTCACCCAGCACCGTAAAGAACAGCGCCGGACGCTCGGGCGTCGCCAGGGCAAACATCATTTGATGTGCCAGGGTGGTCTTGCCGCAGCCAGGCGGGCCGGCAATCAGGTTGAACGAAAATTCCGGCAAACCTCCGCCCAGCACCTCGTCCAAACCTGGCACGCCGGTAGCCAGGCGGTTGATAGTCACTTTGGTGCTCATGGCGAATTTTCCTGCGAGGGGGTGTCACTCAAAGAAGGTTCCCACACATCACGAAGCAATCGTGCGGTGAGCGAGGGCCCGATCAGCGTGGTCAGCAGCTCGTAGAAAGTAGTCAACAATACTTCACCGAAAAACAGTGCATCGGTTTCGCTTTGTTCAACGAGTACTGACTTGAGGGCATTCAGATCCAGCGCAGCCTGCACACTGTCATAGGTGTCGGCCAACCGTGGATGTACGGAGACGCACAGATGGAGACTGCGGCGGTATAGCGCGACAACCCCTTGCTGGCCGATGATTGGCGTAAGGGCCGCGTTCATATCCTGCAAAGTGGAAACTATCGCCTGAGCGATCCTTGCAGTGTCAACATTAGGACCAACACGGTGCGCCAGAGAAGCTACGATCTGACGGCTCTCTTCGCTTAGCGTGGACATGACTGACTAATATCTGATGGACAGGGCTTGATGGTACACCCTATAGCCAACTATGGAGCCCTAATCGGACGCTGCATCGCAATTGCTGTCAATTACGATGGCGGAATGCGTTTTTTTTCAAACAGTTTGAGCGTCCGCTTGGGTCGATTGCAGCCCTTCAGCCTCAACGCGAAAATTTCCTTACATTGACCTGGCACGCCGCCAGTGCGACTAGTCCTTGGTCGCCATAGCCCGACAGGGTGCGCGGCGCCTTGGAAGTGATCGACCAGAACGAAAGGTTCAGCAAGATGACGCTGGCGGTGATGATGACGACGGAGTGATCGCTAACAGGCAGAAATCGGCCAAAAGCGGACTGTCCTCATTGGTTCAGACGACCTCCATTGAGGCATGAAGGCGTCTACGAAACTCGGGGCGACTCACTGAGTGGGGGCTCTTAACACCAGCAGGTTAGCTGGACTGCTGATCGCTGATGCTTTCTTCTTCTCTGAGTTGGCCACTCATCGCATCGCAGCTAGCCGACCACGATGTCAGCCATTGCGGCATCGCTGGCGACTTTTCGAGTAATCCCAACTCCCGAACAAATTCGCCTGGTGGAATAATCCCTTTAGATGAGCGAAATAGACCCCGCATGACTACAACTCCGATCACCCGTCCTTTGCTCAGAAACCGATGTTCCATAAAGCTCCATTTGTCGTCCCAGCCCAGCATTCTGGTGTGGACTTCAAACGTTTCAAACAGCCTAAGCTCACGACGAAATTTACCCCAGGTGTCCCCTACGATGGGTAGCGCTTTCGCTCTAATAGCCACTCGATACGCACCACTACGCAGAACGAAATCCATACGTCCGACATCGGCGAGTGTGAAATATCGGCCATTGGTGACGTGTCGATTGAAGTCAAGATCTAGAGGCCATACGCGCATTCGGATGACGGTTGACCCCAGAGCTTCTGCGGGGTTGCGCCACGGTCGGCGGAGTAGCATGAACAGAAGCCGAAACCATAGATTCATAAAAGACACCGATAGTTGAATAATCGCTGCACTTTAAAGAGTGAGGAGTGAGCCAGGTAGGTCTGGAAATGACTTAATTTGCCTTAAAAGTGCATTTGAATCACTGCTGCCAGGGGATTAGTGGTTTTATGGTGAAATCTGGCTCCAAGGCTGTAATCGTCCGGGCAACACCCCGTCCTGACAACGTCACTTGATCCGCAATTGGGTTTCATTACGTCGCCATAGTCCTGGCTGAAGGCGGTTGAAACTCAATTAAGCGAATGGCCGCTACTGGCCCGAAGCTTCCAGTCGTGACCGACCACTTTCGGCCAACAGCGGACATTTCTAGGAGGTCGCTTTCGACCCGATGCACCCAGTCATGGCGCAGGCTAAACTGACGACAACCAGAGGAGAAAAGCATGTCCCCGCAAGATGACCCTATTACAGCAACCCTACAGGCTGACCAGGAGGAACTTCATCACTTGCAGAGGGACCACGAAAACGTACGGCAATCATCGGAATATCAAAAATCACTAGCGTACCTTCGCCGCACGATCGAGGGGCTGCACAAAACATTTCAGGTCTGTGAATTTGCTGCTACTCGATGGCCTGTGTATGCAGAGCGCTATCTTTTTCCAAGACATAAAGACGATATCGGTGAGGCAGCCGTAGCCGCTCAGGTGGCGATAGAGAATGGCGCTTTGAATTCGGCACGACGTGAGCTGAGATATATGCTTGAAGTGGCCGTAAATACAGCTTTTGTTGACGAAGTTGCCTCAGACGGTGATGTGGAAGCACGACTTGCCTTTTTCAAAGGAAAGGGAGTTAAAAAGCAGAACGTCGACCATATACGCGATCTGCCGCTTCGTATGCTTGCGGATAAACGCGAAAAATTCGTAGATGCAACCCGGCTTGCTTGGGTGAATTCGTCCAACTACGTCCATTTAACTAAAAGACGTATTGATGAAAAGGTCAAGCTGAGAGCTGAAGGTATACGTCTTGGTTTTGAGACTGCACAGATGCTAGCTGCGGTTGTTCAGGAGGTACATGATGCCTGTAGCATCGTCGTGGTCCTAGCCTTCGAAACCATTGGCCCCAACTTCACTGCAGACATTCTCGTTACCGGGGGCCTCGATAATGACGACGCGTGGCCTTTTCAGAATAACGAGTTTATCGCAGCCATTGATAGTTACTTCGACTACAAGCATGAGCGCCAAGCTGGACTAGAGAAGCATGTTACCCGTCGGGAGCGCAGAGTCAGCATCGGTCCATATCAACTAAGCGACACGTGACAATGCCCCCGCAAGAATCATCGTTCGACGGCTCAATATTTTCTTAACTCAATGCCTGCTTTTGGCCGCTCTCTGCGGGTCAGTACGGGCAAGAGCAGACCAACGGTGGGCATCCACAGGTGCCTACGAGACCAGAGGCGATTCACCAGTGCCGTCCCATCGGGGTACGTTGGCTCAAATTACTTGTCACGTTTTCGAAGTAGGTCCGCACCGTTAACGATTTCCGTGTTGTGGGCAAGTGCAGGAAAATGACGTTTTGACGAGTAAATTTGTCGACTGCTATAGGACATAACTCGGGAGTTCACCGCCGCTATCAATTCGGGGCAAGCTACTTCATAGCCATTGTGGCCGTCGAATGTTCCAACTAGCACGAGGCCTTTGGTTAATGGAAAAACGACTTCTGTATCGATCATTCCAAAACCGGGACTACTTCTGTAGAAAGGAGGGATTTTATCAGGATTTCGCCAAGTAAGTGCTACAGGAAAGTCACTTGTGATGTAGTGCCCGGCAGTTGGATTTGCCCGATAGAGCATCCAGTTCCTCTGAGCAAGCAACTGTAAAGCAGTCTCGTGCATTGTAGCTTCCATTTTTAGATGGTGCTCCGTGCAAACCTCAATGTCGTAGTCACCTCTATCGAAGAAGTCTTTGACTTTTTCGTATCCAGGTCCGCCCTCTTTCATTTTTCCCTCAGCAATAGCTTTGGCGATTGTTCGGTCATAAGTATCGCGCTTATCAAGAGTCATGCTCATTATTATTTCGGCGGTCCGAGCATGAGCTTTACGCATACTCTCCCTGCGGTCGGGATGGCGAACTGCAAGCAAGGCGACAAGATTTAAAATTGAGTTTCTTGCATCACCATCGAACTGATTTGTACATTCAATTTCTTTCACTGCCGGAACTATGAGCTCCTCAAATTTTGCCATTTCTGTTTCGACTATGTTTGGTGGCATTCCAGGAATAGCTACACGATTAAAGTCTCTTACAGCGCACACATTTCTGGGTATAGTTTCAAACCTATTACCGGTCGCCACTTCATAGACCGTGAATTTTGACTTCTTTGATCCTGATTCAGTGAAAGCACGCAGGTACGCCTGTGGGACGTAGTGATGATTTCTCGCTTCGGTACTCATGGGTAGCCCTACGTATGGGTGACAGGTGATGGGGTCGATGAAAGGATAGCCTCTGGTCGCTTGGTCCTAAGCAGTTAATACGATGACACTAGTGATAGGGTTAGTCTTGATCGAGAAGCATAGTCGTGCGTGTCCCCCATTGGCCGTTTTCTGCCACTCGCGACAGGCAAAAAGCGGCCCAAAGTAGCCATTCATGAACCGCAGCCTTTGACCCAAAGTTGAATGTCGGCTCCGAGTATCAAAATCGAAGTTCCACCGAAAACCACACTTCGACTGAGCCGCCCTTCTAAACCGCTTCCACTTCATCGACCGGCAACGGCGCAAACATTTCAGCGCGGCACATCTCAAGGACCTCATCCGCCAGCGCGAAATCATCCGGGCAGGCACGCGACAAAATAATCGCGCCGACAGCACGAGACAGCAGGTCGATCATTTGCTTTCTTCCCTCACCCGCCGCGACATCATAGGCGTCGATGAAGCCCGGAACATCGAGCGACTCAGCACCTTCCAGCGATTGGGTTCGTGGCAGCCGCCAGTTCGGCGAGGATATGCTGACCAACCGCGAGCTCCCGAGACAGGTCGACCGTGCGCCGTTCAAGGTGGGGGGAAAATATCGCCACGGCCAAGGGCGCAGTGGTGTTTCGCAACGAGATGTTTAGCTGCTGCAGTTCGCGCTCCCCCCGAAAATATCTATACCCGGCCCCTGGTGATGTCGCCGCCGCAAATCAACAAGTACTACGCCATCGATAGCCGGCCGGCACCGAAGAAGCTCGGCTCGCGCAAGTACCCGCCCCTCTGCCCTGCCCCTGGCACCTATGTCATGGAGCGATAACGCCAATCTGCTGCAGGAACGTCAGGTTGTCCTCCAGGTGCCAGTTTTCGGCAATCCTGCCGTCGGCGATGCGGTAGACGTCGGTGGCAATGAAATTCACCGCCTGACCCTGGCCTTTCACACCGTTGAACGTACCGGTGAAGTGCCCGGTAAAACGCAGGAACGACACCACCCGATCGCCGCTGACGATCATCTGCTGGACTTCGCAGTTCAGGTCGGGCACGGCCGCGTGGAAAGCCGTGGACGCCGCCAGGGGCCCGGCGATGCCCTGTGCCCGTCCCGGCGGCAAGGCGCGGTCCATGAAGCCGGGCGCCAGTGCCAGGCGGGCCAGCGCCGGGTCGCCGGACGACCAGAAGGTTGCGTAACGCCGTGCCGCGAGGGTCTGCGCCTGGACCTGTTCAGGCTTGGCACCGGGATCGGCAATCAGCACTTTGGGGGTAACCAGCGTGGGTTCTGCGGCGACTGCCTGTTGGCCCAGAACCGTAGCAGTGACAGCGGCGGCCAACAGGCCAGTGATCAACGAGCGCATGGGGTTGCTTCCGAGGTGATGGAGGGATAATCGCTGTAGCCCTTGGCCGTGCCGCCGAACAGCGTGGCAGGATCAAGCGGGGCCAAAGGCAGGTCCTGCGCCAGGCGCAGCGGCAAATCCGGATTGGCGACAAAGGGTCTGCCGAACGCCACGAGGTCTGCATAGCCCTGGCCAATGACCCACTCGGCGCGCGCCCGGTCGTAATTGCCGGCGACGATGATCGGGCGAGTGAAACGCTGGCGGATCGCCTGACGGAACGACTCGGTGAACACCGGTGCATCGTCCCAGTCCGCTTCGACCAGATGCAGATAGCCGATGCCCTTGGCCTGCAGGTACTCGGCCGCTTCGAGTATGGTCGGGAGAATGTCCGGGCAGGCCATGCCTCGGGCGGTCAGAAAGGGGGCCAGGCGGATCGCCGTGCGTTCGGCCCCGACTTCATCGCTGACTGCATCGACCACTTCCTTGAGAAAGCGCAGGCGGTTGCTGCGCGAGCCGCCGTATTCATCGGTCCGCGTATTGGATGTGGTGCGCAGGAACTGATCCACCAGATAACCATTGGCGCCATGGATCTCCACGCCATCGAAACCGGCCCGGATTGCCCGACGTGCGGCCTGACGGAAGTCGTCGACGATCTGTGCGATCTCAGCCTTGGTCAGCGCGCGAGGCGTCGGGCTATCGAACATGCCCCCCTGCCCCGTGACCGGGTCGACTTTCCAGATCTGTCCTTCAAAGGGTTCGGCGGAAGGTGCCACCGGCAGTGCGCCCTGATGGAAGTCCGGATGGGACAGGCGCCCGACGTGCCACAGTTGCAGGAAGATACGACCGCCCTCGGCATGCACCGCCTCGGTCACGCCCTGCCAGCCTTCCACCTGCGCTTCAGTGTGGATGCCGGGGGTAAAGGAATAACCCTTGCCCTGAGGGGAAATCTGCGCCGCCTCCGTCACGATCAATGCCGCCGATGCACGCTGCGCGTAGTACTGCGCATTGAGGCTGTTGGGGATGTCGCCGGGCTGGCTGCTGCGCGCCCGGGTCATGGGTGCCATCACCACCCGGTGAGGGGCGTTCAGGCCGGCGAAGGCGATGGGTTCAAACAATGTTGAAGGGGTCGTCATGGTGAGCGTTCCTGAGCCAAACGAAGTGGATGGACTCAGTCTGCGACCGCTGCCTGGATTTGATAATTAGGCTAATCTTTGATGGATTTTCAAAAATATTGGAACAATGATGGATAACCTGGAAGCCATCCGCCTGTTTGTCGAAGCAGCCCAACTGGGCGGGCTCTCAGCTGCAGGGCGCAAGCTGGGGCTGTCACCAGCCGCCGCCAGCGCCCGCTTGCTCAAGCTCGAAGCTTCGCTGGCCACTCGCCTGTTCGAGCGCACCACCCGCCAGCTGAGGCTGACCGATGAGGGGCGGATTTACCTGCAACATTGCCGTCAGGCGTTGCAGGCGCTGGACGATGCGCGAGCGGCGCTGTCGGCGGAGAAAAAGGAAATCCGCGGCAAGATCCGGGTGTCCGCCACCTCGGATTTCGGCCGACATGTGTTGAATCCGTGGCTTGATGAGTTCACTGCCCGCTTCCCCCAGGTCGTGCCGGCGCTGCTGCTGTCCGACTCGCTGTCGCACTTGATCGCGGACGATGTCGACCTGGTGATCCGCTTCGGTGTGCCGCCGGACAGCTCGTTGATCGCCCGCCCCCTGGCCACCAATCGCCGCGTCCTGTGCGCCGCGCCGAGCTATCTGCAACGCAAGGGCACGCCTGACCATCCGCAGCAGTTGGCCGGGTTCGATCACATTGTCGCCGGCCAGTCGGGGTGGTCCAGCGAATGGCGCCTGCACCGTGGCGAGGAAATGATGCTGTTCAAGGTGCCTCTGGAGGCAGCGCGCGAGACCAACGACGGCGCGTTGGCCCGCCAATGGGCGATCGATGGCCACGGCATCGTCCTCAAATCAATCTGGGACGTGAGCGCGGACCTGGCGGCAGGACGCTTGAGCCTGGTGCTGCCGCAATGGCAATCGGACGAAGCCCCCGTGTACGCGCTTTACCCCCGCAGCCGCTACCTGGCGCCACGGGTACGCGCATTGCTGGATTTCTTGTGCGAACGGTTCGAACAAGCCTCGCGTGAGACTGCCTTGTAAACCCCGGCGTGCGCCCGTGGATATTTCCAGGTTTTTTGGTAATCCATGGCGCACGCGGCGTTGAGTCATATCCAGACGTCGTTCAAGGCCGTTCGCTCGCCCTCTTCATGGCCGGTGTTCAAAATGCCTCGGGGTTCGATCATCATCAGTTTCGCTTCACCTTGCGCGGCGGTCCGGTGTGCAACGCCGCGTGGCACCACATAGAGTTCACCCGGATTCACGTGGACGCAGCCCTCTGGCAGGTCGATGCGCAAGGTGCCTTCCAGCACAAGAAACGCTTCGTCGGTCTCAGGGTGTGAGTGCCAGATGAATTCGCCTTCGATTCGCACGACCTTGAACTGGTAGTCGTTCATTTCCGCTACAACTCTGGGGCTCCATTGCTGCTCGATCAGCGAAGCCTTTTGCGCGAGGTTGATGGGCAGCGATGAGTGTGGGTGACGGGACTCAGACATGACAGATCCTCTTGAATGGAAGTCGTCAGCCTATCGAACCGTGAATCCATCGATCTTGTACGATCCTGCAAGTCAGCGTGCAGGCCGCAAGCGTTCCAGCCAACGCATGGGGGGCACGCCGTAGCAGCGCGTGAAATGTCGGGTCATGTGACTTTGATCGTGAAAGCCTGCGGAGAGGGAGGCGTCAACCAGTGTGAAGCCGTCAAGGATCAACCCGCGAAAGCGATCCAGGCGACGCAGGGTGACAAAACGGTAGGGGCTGGTGCCGTAGAGCGCCCTGAAGTCCCGTGACAGACTCCAGCGTTCGCGCCCGCTGGCATTTTCGAGCATCTCCAGCGTAATACCGAGGTGCAAATGCTCCAGGATGAACGCTCTGGCGCGTTCGGCTGAGCGGTAATCCAGGCTCTTGCGACCGCGCGGCTTGCCTGCGACAGCACGTAACGCCATCGCCAGGTCATACAGGGCATCCTGCTCCTCCAGCGCTTCCAAGGGATGATCCACCGCTTGCACGAAGGCCTGGCTGGCATGGTACAGGCGCGGATCGTTCGAAAGCCCCCCGGCGATGAAGGGCAAGGGTTGCCCACCCAGAACGTTCTGGATCGATCCGGGGTCGATGTAGGCCATGCGGTAGCGAAAACCTGCGTCGGTGCCGGCCATGCCATCATGAAGTTCGTCGGGGTGAAGCACGAGCGTGTTGCCTGGAACGCCGTGGCGCAACGAACCCTTGTAATGAAAGCTTTGCACGCCTGCGAGGGTGCGACCGATCGAGTAGGTGTCGTGACGATGCGGGTCGTAACCGTGGCTGCCGAACCACGCTTCGATACGCTCGACGCTACCGGGTCGAGCGCTGCGGATGACCCAGTCGGAGGTGGCGGATGGGTCTTCTTTTCGATCCACGAAGGTGTTTCCCGTTTCTGCACAGTACTGTCGGAGATCTGCCCGATCAGCGCGTTCATTATGGGCAATATCACTCAACAAGGGGCGGCCGATAAGCGCGCAATTCCAATATCGCGGGCGTATCGGATGGAACAGTCAACTCAATGACATGATGTGCATTGGGAAGGCCGGTTCCCAGTACATGACGCTGCTGCACCGAGCCATTTGCCAGGGCAGTCGGCGGCTCGTCGCCACAGACGAAGCGTCGCTCCCATTGAAAGCTTTGTTCATCCGCGAGACCTTTACCGGATATTAACTTGGCGTAGGAAAAGTTCCAGGCGTCCGGCTGTAGGGTAACGTTCCCCGAGCGCGACTTGAAAACGTCCTTGCCCGATCCGCTTCCCTCTGCGCCTGTACGCGCGCTCTCGACGTCAAAGTCGAAGCTTCCTTGCGAAGTGTCGAAATTCCGTACCCGAAGCGTCCAGACATCCTCTTCGCGATATGACTGGCGGACGTCGACTTTTTTCAGGGCCGGCCATTCCGGGACATTCGGCAAACCCGTCACGCGGCTGGTTTGCCAGCAGCCGTCGAGCTCACGAGACGGCTTTCCGTCGATAGTGAGATTGACTTTTCCGTCCAGGGGCCCCGCGGCAATGAGTTCGGCGCGGTTGCCATAAAACTCATAGCGGGTCTTTTCGCCAGGAACAGGCGCAGTAAAACTGCGAACCTGGTCGGAAGTGTACCGCCCATTGTTTTGAGGGTGATCCACAAGCTCCTCGATCCAACTGGTGAACAGGTTAGCCATGAGGGCCCATCCCTCGGCGTTGGGATGCGGCGGGTCGGCGAGAAGATCCGCTATTTGGAGATTATTCTCCTGCAAGTAGGCATTCCAGCGCTGGCGACGCGGTTCCAGCGCAAGGTCATATTTCGCCGCCATGGCTGGCTTCCAGACGCTGGACATGAACTCCTCCCAGCTCTTTTGCTTGAACCAGAAATGCCCCGTACAGCCCTCGGGCGGCGACCATTGAAAATGAAAGCCAGTGTCACACACCGGTTCAAGCGGATTCACGACGTGGTCGGTTTGAATGATGATGTCGGCTGCCGTTTTTGAACGAAGGGTCCGAATAATTCGCTCGTAGGCACGGTGATCGCCATACACGTGGAAAACGATCAGATCGGGATAGACCTCCTCCACGTCGCGAGCGACCGCCTGTTCCAGGAGAACAGCACTCCACCCCCCCAAAGCGAGGTTACGGTACACGAAGGCCACGTTGGGATATTTGACTCGCAAAGCCGCAATAGCCGGATCGGTCCATGCCGGCGAGCTGATCGACTGTCCATAGAAAAGAATTTTCAGGACCTGCGGCTTCTCCGCTGTGGCTGAGCGAATAATGGACAACGAGCGGCCAATCGCCTGGTCAGGATCTGGAGGAACCGGCTCTGCGGACACCTGTAGAAAACAGCTTGAAAGCACCAGGCTTAAAGTGACGACACCATTAACTTTCCCCCACATAAAAGCACCACATGTAAATGGTTAATCGTCCGTACGACCTGTCAGGGTGCAACAAGAAATCCTCTACAGGAGCGTATCGGACATCACTGTTGACGCCCTGAGGCGCTGGATCGCAAAGGTGTGCTGCTTTGGAATTCCTTTGAGCGGCTCAAGCAAAGCCCAGAAGAGTCTTGAGGGATTGTAGCTGCCCTTTACAAGAATGTACTGTCGTTGATACAGGCTGCGTTTGGCCGATAGCGGATGTTCCTGACTGATTTCGGCCATGGATCGACGTCATACATCAATTCACCCCATTTCTCATTGCCAGGGTCAACCTATGCCGCTGAAGTTTCACAAGATGCATGCTAATGGCGATGACTTCGTCATCGTGGACTTGCGCAATTCGTCCAACTCAATGACAGCCAACCTGGCTCGGCGAATGGGTGACCGGAACCGTGGCATCGGGTTCAATCAACTCGCGGTTCTGCTCGATGACGAGAATGCAGATGCGCGTTTGATGTTTTGGAATGCCGATGGCTCCCCGCTGGACGTTTGTGGCAGCGCGACGCGTGGTGCCGCCGATACGCTGATGCGCGAATCAAACAGTTCGTCGATAACGCTTCAAACCAACCGTGGCCTGCTCACTTGCGAACGAACCTCGTCCGGCGCTATTTCCGTTGCCATGGGAGCGCCACTTTTCGAGTGGTCGGCTGTGCCGCTGGCTCAGGCAATGGATACGGGTGCTTTGCCCCTGACAGGCGCTCCGGCGGCTTGCAGCATGGGCAATCCACACTGCACCTTTTTTGTGGATGATCTGACAGCCATTGATATAGCGGCGACTGGACCGGCCATTGAATCCCATCCCCTTTTCCCCCTCAGGACAAACGTGCATTTCGTCCAGATCATTAATCGAAAATACATTCGCTTGCGAATTTGGGAGCGCTGGGGAGGCATTCCGCTGGGTTCGGGCTCATGCTCTTGCGGTGCCGTTGTTAACGGCATACGACGTGGCTTGCTGGACGATTGTGTCGAAGTTGAATGTGATGGCGGAACAGTGACCGTTCAATGGGATGGCGTGGGAACTGTCTTTCTCACAGGACCGGTAGAGCGCATTTTTTCCGGGCTGTACACGAATGCGCTATTACACGCTTTGTGACGGCCACGTCATGATGGACAGGTTACTGCCCCTCAAGTGTTCTCTCGAAACACTCAGTTATTGCGAAAGCTTCCGGGGGTGACCCCGACTACTTTTTTGAAGGCCCGTGTCATGTGGCTTTGATCGAAGAATCCACAAGCAAAGGCAGCCTCCGTCAGGCTGGCGCCAGCGCGCAGAAGTTTTTGCACGTGCGCGATGCGCTTCTGTATTTGATAGCTGTGCGGCGAAACACCAACGTGCTTCTTGAAAACCCGAATGAGGTACAGCGGATCAAGATCAACCAGCTGCGCCAAGGTCTCCAAGGGAATGTCCCGGGCAAAATCGTCTTCCAACTCCTGTTTGATCCGTTTTACCGCCTGCTGCTCTGATGGCAGGACTGACAAGGCAGGGGCACCGCTGCGCTCGAATACCTGACACACCAGTTCCAGCAAGATGGACTCGCGCTGTAGTCCAGGCGGCGTCTGCTCGATTAGTTGATGCTGCTGAAGAAAGGTCTGGGCAAAAGCTGGATTTGAGCTGAGTGCTTCTTGAAAAAGATGTACGTGATCGCTGGCCACGCGCCCTTGGAACACCGAGCGATTAACCCAGTCTGGATCCAGGTAGAGCATGCGGTACATCCAGCCATTGTCGTGTCCAGGCAGGCCGTCGTGTATCTCGCCAGGCGTGATGGTAACAACGCTGCCTACCCCGCCCAAGGCATAGCTGCCGCGGTAAAACAGTTTTTCAACCCCTGCGCTTATCACCCCCACCGCATAACGGTCGTGCGAGTGCCGACCAAAAGACTGGGTGGTGTACCGCGCCGACAACAGCTCACAGTCACCTTCGGGAATACGCCAGAAACGCACGAAATCCTTTTCATAAAGAGGGTCTTTCAGGCCTTCTGTCTTTTCCATGACTTGTCCAGTTTTGTGCAATACGACTGAAAAATGCGGCCGTAAAGTTAGCACCTGTTTCATAACATGCGCTAGGGAAGAATATGACGGCAAAACTGGTTATAGGGGACTTCAAAAAGTCTTCCTGGTCACTGCGTGCGTGGTTGGTATTGGTGACCGCTGATGCTGCATTCGATACGGTACAGATCAAGCTGGAACAGCCTGACACGCATCGCCGAATCAGCGAATACTCACCTTCAGGGAAAGTCCCGGCGCTGTTGTTAGACAACGTAGTGATCAACGACAGCCTGGCCATCAGTGAATACATTGCCGAGGCCTACCCCGATGCCAACCTGTGGCCCCGAGATACGCGTCTAAGGGCATTGGCGCGTTCCGCCGCGGCTGAAATGCATTCCGGCTTTACCCATCTGCGCACACAAATGGCGTTTGGCCTGGGCGCTGGCGACGATGCCGGTGCGTTGACCGAAGAAACCAAGGAAGAGATCGCCAGGATTTTTTCCATCTGGGAAGGGTTGCTGGCAGCGAGCCAATCCAGCGCATTCCTGTGCGGCCCGTTCGGCATCGTGGACGCGATGTTCGCGCCCGTGGTGTTCCGCTTCCGCCGTTATGGCGTCAGCGTGCCGCCAGCACTGCAAAAGTATGTGGATCTGGTGGTGGCTTACGAGCCGGTTCAACAGTGGCTGAAAAAAGCGGCTGAAGAAGTGTAAGGCTCAGCCTGAGCACGGATGTTTCAGACCTAATAAAAGTCGAGATCGCGGCAACAGAAAAGCCCGTGGAGCTTTTCTGTTTGTCGGGCGTCGTTGTATCCGTCCAACAGGGAAAGGAGAAATGCGTGTGGGTCGTGTAAGGGGGTGCACATGTCGCTAAGTAAAAACCGTGCCATTATCGAATTGACGGTCGGTGGGCTGATGCTCAGCCTCTCGGCATTAGCGGTGGCTTTTGCTCATATCGGTGCCGGAGGAGCAGGGTTCTATCGAATGCTGTTTGCGTCGATATTGTGTTTCCTGCTGCTCAAAGTCCGCCGGATTCCAGTACTGCTAAAAAGTTATCGAGCCCAACTCTACACCGGCCTGGCGGGGGTGTTTTTGGCCATAGACCTGGTGCTTTGGCATCAGAGTATCTATGTGGTGGGACCCGGCATCGGCTCTATCCTCACCAATTGCCAGGTGTTTTTCATGACCGTGTTGGGAATGTGCTTGCTCAAGGAGCGGCCTTCGATCTATTTCCTGATCTCCATCCTCCTCGCGTTCGTTGGGCTTTATTTGCTGCTGGTGCCCGAAATGACGAGTTCGCTGGGTATCAAGGGGGTCGTGTTTGGTGTCTTGTCGGGCCTTGCCTACGCTATTTGCGTTTACTTCCTGAAAATCAACACGCAGTTACCTGACGGTGGCGGCGACAAGACTGCCCAGATGCTTAACCTGGGCATTTGGGCAGCGCTGGTGCTGCTCGGTTACGCGATGTTCAATGGCGAGAGCCTGGCTATCGTCGATGCCCAGACCTTGGTGATGCTGATCATCTACGGCGTGTTGGTGCAGTTTGTCGGATGGCTGCTGGTCAACCGTTCGATCGGCTCGATCAGCCTGGGGGTCGCTGGCCTTATCTTGCTGCTGGAACCGGTGATTACTTATTTCATCGACGTGACTTTTCTGGGCAAGGCCAGCTCAACCTTCCAAGTGTGCGGAGCGCTATTGACGATCTTCGCGGTTTACATCGGCTCGATCAAACCGCCTGAGAAAGTGCAGCCCCTGCCACAAGCAAAGGAGCAAAAGCGCGCGGGGCCATTGCGGGGCTAATCCCTTCTAATGAGCGACACCGGATGTGCGTTGGGCACCCGCCTCGCCGGCTGAGGCGGTGAAAACCGCGCTGGAATGCCGGCAAGCAATCAGCGGGTCAACCGTGGGAGAAATACACACCCCATATGGCAGCCATCGAGATTGCGAGTGGCAGGTGCCTGGTTTTCACGCTGATCGTCCCTGATGGGTCGTTGAAAAATGAAAAGTGAGAAACCACAGAACCAGGGCCGTAGCGCTGATCAAAGCGCCCAGCAGGCTGACTGCAATCCAGCCCCATAGCGCATAAACCTGGGTCGCGGCTGCGGCTCCCAGCGCGCTACCGACCGAATAGAAGCACATGTAGGCGCCGACCATGCGACTTTGGGCGTCGGGTCGTGCAGCAAAAATGAGGCTCTGATTGGTGACGTGTACGGCTTGCACCGCGAAGTCCAGCAGGACTACGCCGCAGACCAGCGCGATCAGGGACGTTTCGGCAAACGTGATGGGCAACCAGGACAGCGTCAGGAGCCCCAGCGAAATGCCGGTCACTCGTTGCCCAAGGCCTTGATCGGCCCAGCGCCCGGCTCTACTGGCAGCAAGGGCCCCGGCAACGCCGGCCAATCCAAACATACCGATGGCAGTGTGTGAAAGCGACAACGGGGGCGCGCTCAACGGCAGAACCATGGATGTCCACAGCACAGAAAAAGCGGCAAAGATCAGTAAGGCCAGAAGGCCTCTGGTGCGTAACGTGCGTTCGGTGATGAACAGTCTGAAAAGTGAACGAATGAGCGCCAGGTAGGAGTCCTGGTGCCTTGACGGCGCCGTGACAGGAACCACTTTCCACAGTACCGCCGCGATGGACACCATCAATCCTGAGGACACGAAGTAAACGGCGCGCCAGCCCGCGATGTCCGCAATCAGGCCTGAAGTGAAGCGCGCCAGAAGAATACCCAGGACAATTCCACTGGTTACCGTGCCGACGGCCTGCCCGCGTTGTGATGGAGTTGCCAGCGCGGCGGCGTATGCCACCAATACCTGAACGACCACTGCCAACAAGCCCATCATGATCATGGCCCCCAACAGGGCCAGCCATTGCTGTGCTGCACCGACCGCCGCGAGCGCCACCGCAGACAACAGTACCTGCGTCAGAATCAACCGTTTACGGTTTACCAAATCGCCCAGCGGGACGATGAACAGTAACCCCAACGCGTAACCCACCTGAGTGGCCGTCACCACAACGCCGATGATCGATGACGCCACACCCAGGCTCTGGGCCATTGAGTCGAGTAATGGTTGTGCGAAGTAAACGTTGGCCACTGCCAGCGCACAGGTGACAGAAAACAATAACGTGAGCGACGGGGAAAGCCCTGGAGACCGGTCGCCCCTGCTGCTTTCGCCGGTATCCGGATCAAGCCATCCCGCAGGCTGTCTGGAGAACCGTTTGGTGGCTGAGTCGGCCTCTACTGTCATGTGCACCTCCATGGCGTTAAACTGGTTTCAATTAAAAACTAGTATCCATTGTTGCGGCATTGGGTTTTTAATTGCAACCACATTGCGCAAGGTCAAAAAAATGGAAGAAGACGCCTCACCACACTGCAGCGAATGCCCGGTAGCAAGAACACTGGAGGCCATCGGGGATCGTTGGTCGCTCATGATCATCCGCGACGCTTTTGACGACATTCGCCGATTCAGCGCATTTCAGAAGAGCCTGGGCGTGGCCAAAAACATTCTGGCATCGCGACTGAAGACGCTGGTCGAGGTCGGGGTATTCGACGTGCGTCCGGCGTCCGATGGCAGCGCCTACAAGGAGTACGTCCTTACGGACAAAGGACGGGAGATCTTTCCGGTTGTGGTCAGCATGCGGCAATGGGGCGAACGTTACCTGTTCAAGCCGCAGGAGACGCGTTCCGTGCTGTTGGACAACGCGTCCGGCCAGCCTCTGATGCCGATGGATGTTCGCTCATCAAACGGTCAAAAACTCGGACCGTCTGACTGCCACAGGGTGAGGCTTGTGGGCGGCGAGTCGTGAACAGACAGCAGACTTGCCTCACTCCGGAACAACGCCGGGGGAATGAGAGCCGGTGTGCAGGGCCTGGGCCTGAAGGCGAAACTCACTGGGGCTGCGCTGGGCGTGTTTGCGAAAAAAACGGCTGAAGTAACCGACATCGGAAAACCCCATGCCGTGGGCAATCTGCTTGACGCTTTGGGCCGAATGGGCCAGTTCGCGTTTGGCTTCGAGGATCAGCCGGGCGTTGATCAGGGTCATGGGGGTCATGCCGAGTTGTTCATGACACAGCCGTCCCAGGGTCACCACGGTGATCCCGAGGGAATTGGCGTAGTCGTGCAGCGAAAGGTGTTCGCGAAAGTGCCGGTTCACCAGTTCGCGAAAGGCGATCACCTGCTGACTGCGTCGATCGTGACGGTGCGCATGCAAGTCGTGTGTGTATTCGCTCAGGCGCAGCATCTGGATCACCAGCGCCAGCAATAACGACATGCTGCACGCGGTGTGTTCCCGACCACGACCGTGGTACTCCCCATACAACGCCCGATACAGCGGCTCCAGCGGATTATCGGCCGGCTCCCAATGCGGCAGCGCAACGACACAGGCTTTCTGGATCTGAGGTAACAGGCCCGGTGAGAGCACTTGGACGATGCTTTCCAGCGGGTGTTGGACGGCGGTGATCACATGCCCTTCGACCCGTCCGTGCCAGGCGAAGCCATGGACGATCTGCTCAGGGATGTACAGCAGGCACGGCGCCTTGACCTCGACCCGCTGGTTGTCCAGCAGCACCTCGCCTTCGCCACTTTGCAGGTACAGCATCTGCAACAACCCGTCGTGTCGATGGGCGGCGATCTCCCAGTTATAGGCGCCGGAGCGCAGGGAGATCGATTCGACATGCAGTGAGTCGTGCCATATCGGCGCCACCGCCTCGCCGTACAGGGCATAGCTGGGAATCTTGTTCATTATTTTTATGTTCTACGGGCACGTGTTTTCTACCTTAGCGAAGAACCCGCGCGTTGGGCAATTCGCCGTTGATTTGTCGGAAAAGTCTCGACGGTTGAAGGTTTTGTCCATTCTTGTGAGCCGTCCCACGCTTCTATCCTGAGCACCGCCTGCTGCCTCCAGTGCAGTGGGCGAACTGTCTTGAAATGCGTGTTGGAGATAACAATGAATAATAACGACCTGCAGAAAAGCTGGCTGAATCTCGATTCCAGGGTCTGCGTCCTCACGGGCGCAGCCGGCGGTATCGGTGCCGCGATTGCCGCCGCGCTGGTTCGCCAGAACGCCCATGTGGTGCTGCTTGATCGCGACGAACAAAAATGCCGCGAGCTGGCCGCCGAACTGGCGCAAAACAGTGAAGCGGATGTCTCTGTGCTGCACTGCGATATTGCCGATCCCCTCAGCGTGCAACAGGCCGCCGAGCAAGTGCAGGCGCTCCATGGGCGCTGCGATGTGCTGATCAACAACGCCAGCGTGCTGCAGGCCGGCGCGCTTGAAGAGCTGACCCTGGACAACTGGAACCAGGTGCTTTCGGTCAACCTGACGGGCTATCTGTTGTGTGCCCAGGCGTTCGGGCGGCTGATGCTGGCCCGGCAAAGCGGCAGCATCGTGCACATCGCTTCGATCGCCGCGCATTACCCGCAAACCTTCAGCGGTGCCTACAGTGCAGCCAAGGCCGGGGTCGCCATGCTCTCGCGGCAGATCGCCGCAGAGTGGGGGCCACGGGGCATTCGCAGCAATGCCATTTGCCCGGGCCTGATTCGCACGCCGCTGTCGGCGGCGTTTTACGCCGACCCCAAGGTCGAGCAGCAGCGCAAGGCGATGACCGCCAACCAGCGGATCGGCGAGCCCCAGGACATCGCCGATGCCGTCCTCTTCCTCGCGAGCCCGCGGGCAGCTTATGTCAACGCTGCCGAATTGACCGTCGATGGTGGCCTGGAAAGTATGTTGATGGCGTTGATTCCTCGCCCCGGCTTTGAATCCCCCATGGCCAGCCGCCAGGCCTGACCTCCGTTCGGCCGATGATGGCCGACTCCGAATCCCCCAGCGAACCTGTGCCTGTCGTGCTGTCGATGGCGACCACGGCGAGCGTTCGGCTGGCTTTTACCGAGAGAGACTGACTATGACGACGACAACTACCGAGGCGATCCGTCGGTGCGACGTTCTGGTGATCGGCGCCGGTGCCGGTGGTCTGGCGACCGCCATCACTGCACGCAAGCAGGGGCTGGAAGTCATTGTGATTGAAAAGGATGCGTACTTCGGCGGGACCACCGCGTTCTCGGGAGGGGTGCTGTGGATTCCCGGCAACGCGCTGTCCAAGGCCAAGGGCATCACGGACAGTCGGGAGGCCGCGCTGACCTACATGAAGAACGAAACGGGTGATTTCTACGATGCCGAGGCCGTCGATGCGTTTCTCGATAACGCGCCGCAGATGATCGACTTTTTCCAGCGCGAGACCGAAGTCCAGTTCATCCCGACCCTCTACCCGGACTATCACCCGGACGTGGCCGGTGGCGTCGATATCGGCCGTTCGATCCTCGCCGCGCCGTTCGACATTCGCAGGCTGGGGGCCGACATGGCACGTCTGCGGCCGCCGCTCAAAACCATCACGTTTATCGGGATGATGTTCAATTCGTCGAATGCCGACCTCAAGCATTTCTTCAACGCCACCAAATCCCTGACCTCGTTCCTCTATGTTGCAAAGCGCCTGATGACTCACGCCAAAGAGTTGCTGCTTTACCGGCGCGGCATTCAGGTGACCAGCGGCAATGCCTTGGCCGCGCGACTGGCGAAATCGGCGCTGGACCTGGGGATTCCGATTCTGACGCAAACCAGCGCCCGTCAACTGTTGAAAAGCGCAGACCGGGTCACTGGGGTGGTCGCTCAGACCGAGGGCGGTGAGTTGCGTTTTGAAGCCCGCCACGGTGTGGTACTGGCCAGCGGCGGCTTTTCCCATGATCTGCAACGGTTGAAGCAGGCCTATCCCCATGTGCGCCGCGGTGGCGAGCATTTCTCACCGGTGCCGCAAGGCAACACCGGGGATGGCGCGCGCATGGCCGAAGCCCTGGGCGGCACCGTCGATATACGGCTCAAGGCGCCTGCTGCCTGGATGCCTGTCTCGAAAGTGCCGATGGGTAACGGCAGGTTCACCGCCTTCCCGCATTTGCTCGATCGCTACAAGCCCGGCGTTATCGGTGTGACCCGCAATGGCCAACGGTTCACCAACGAGTCCAACTCATACCACGATGTCGGCGCGGCGATGATCGAGGCCTGTGCCCAGCAGACCGAAACCGCCATGTGGTTGATCTGCGACCGCCGGACCATGGCCAAGTACGGACTGGGTTACGCCAAGCCGGCACCGATGCCCCTCGCGCCATTGCTGCGCAACGGCTACCTGCACAGTGGCCGCACCCTGGCTGAATTGGCGCGTAGCGCCGGGCTCGACGCTGCCGGGCTGGAACAGACCGTACGTGACTACAATCGCACGGCGGGGCAAGGCGTGGATCGGCAGTTCGGCCGTGGCACTACTAGCTTCAACCGCTACCTCGCCGACCCGCAGAACCTGCCGAACCCGTGCGTGGCGCCGATTGGCGACGGCCCCTACTACGCCCTCAAAGTGATCATGGGCGATCTGGGCACCTTTGATGGCATCAAAACCAGCATCTGCGGTGAAGTGCTCGACCAAGAAGGCCGGGCAATCGATGGGCTTTACGCGGTGGGCAACGACCGGGCGAGCATCATGGGGGGCAACTATCCCGCTGCCGGCATCACGCTCGGGCCGATCATGACCTTCGGTTATCTCACCGGGATGCACCTGGCCCGGGTGGCCGCCGAAAAAACACCGGGCAACCCTCGGCAGGAGGTGGCCTGATGAATCACAAGCCGGTCGTCGACCACCGTATCTACACCATCCGCCCACGGGGCATGCCCGAGTTCATTGAGGTCTTCGATCGTCTGGCGATGCCGGTTTTGCTCGAGCATCTGGGCGCGCCGCTGGGGTTTTATACCAGCAGCATCGGCCCATTGAACCAAGTCGTGCACCTATGGGGCTATGACAGTCTCGATGACTTCGAACGACGCAGCCAGGCGCGGGATGGCGATCCCCGCTTCCCGGCCTACCTGCAGGCTTCTGCGCACCTGATCCTTGCCCAGGAAACCCGGATTATCCGCCCGGTGCGGTTCCACAGCCTCGGCAGCGCTTGAGCCGCCGGTGACCGTCCTCGCTTCACCCCAATAAAAAAGTGGGCGCCGTGGTTGAGCGCCCCCACAACACAGAGGTGACTTTCATGCTGACAACTCAACCCATCGACATCCACGCGCTGATCAACAGTCGCCCCATTGGCAGCTTTCAGAAGTGGGTCGTCTTTCTCGGGTTCCTGATCATCGGCCTTGATGGTTTGGATGTGGCAATCATGGGCTTTATCGCACCGCAACTGAAAATGGACTGGGGCTTGAGCCATCAGCAATTGGGCCCGGTGTTGAGTGCGGCGCTGATTGGTCTGGCGGTCGGCGCACTGGTCGCCGGGCCGCTGGCCGACCGTTACGGACGCAAGATCGTGCTGGTGAGCAGTGTCTCCATGTTTGGCCTGTGGACGCTGGCGACGGCGTTTTCCCCGGACATCAGCACCATGGTGATCCTGCGCTTCCTGACTGGATTGGGGCTCGGCGCGGCCATGCCGAATGCCAGTACCCTGGTGTCGGAGTACGCGCCGCAGCGCAGCCGTTCGTTCCTGATCACGGTGGCGTTCTGTGGGTTCTCCCTGGGCGCCGCCGGAGGCGGGTTTCTGTCAGCCTGGATGATCCCGGCCTTCGGCTGGAAAAGCATGCTGATTCTGGGCGGTGTCTTGCCCCTGCTGGTGGCGCCGCTGCTGTATTTCAAACTGCCCGAGTCGGTGACGTTCCTGGTCGCCAAGCGGGCGCCGAACACGCGTATCCGCGCCATTGTGGAAAAACTCGCGCCGGGCGTCAGTGACGCGAAATCGACCTTCTGCCTGCCGGCTCATCCGCTGATGCGGTCTTCGGCGATGCAGATCGTATTGTCCCCTTCCTATCGCTTCGGCACGTTAATGTTGTGGAGCGGTTATGTGCTTGCGTTGTTTCTGGTCTACCTGTTCAGCGGCTGGTTACCGACCCTGGTGAAAGACGGGGGCGGTTATAGCGTTGCGGATGCGGCCATTGTGACCGCGATGTTCCAGATCGGTGGACCCGCCGGCGCGCTGTGTGTCGGCTGGGTCATGGATCGCTGCAATAAATACCGGGTGTTGATGGCGGTGTTCGTGTTGAGCGGAGGTGTGATCTATGCGATCGGACAGGCCACGGGGCATTTCCTGTTGCTGTGCTTGGTAGCCTGGATGGTCGGGTTCGGCCTCAATGGCGCCAGCGTCGGCATGAACGCGCTGGCCGCCACGTTTTACCCCACCCAGGCCCGAGCCACTGGCGCCAGCTGGATGAGCGGTATCGGTCGCTTTGGCGCGATCCTCAGCGCCTTTGCCGGCGCGCAGATGCTGAGTTGGGGCTGGACCTTCGCGCAGGTGTTTGCGGCACTGGTGGTGCCGTCCGGTCTGGCGGCCCTTGCGATTTATGGGCTGGGACGCAACGCCGGCACGGTGTTGAGCGATCGACAGGTCGCGTCTGTTCCACCGAGCCGGACGAATTCCTAGACCTTGAAACGCTCCACCCGCCGTTCCGGCTCATGCTCCAGCCGCGCCAGTTCGTGACACCGGTTAAATCCAGGAACGCGAGCGCTAAACCACCACGGGCGCCTTCAGGCGCCCGCCAGTGTGCAACGGCTGGCGTTCAGCGAACGTTACAGGTTTTGATGCCCAGCAACGTATAGACAGGGCAGAAACGGAAAACACCAGTGGCCAGCGGTACTAAACCTATCCAACCCCATGCGCCGATCACACCGGACAGACTGAGGCCAATGAGAAGCAGGCCCGCCAGAATGCGCGGGCTACGATCAATGGCTACGCCGGCTCTCCAGCGCAGTAAACAACAACATGCCGGCCAGCATGGCCAACATGAACACGATCACTTGCCAGTGCCCTGTCAGCAGAATGGCCACTGCGGGGCCAGGACAGATGCCCGCTATTCCCCAGCCGATACCGAACACCAGGCTCCCGCCAATCAAGCGCGGGTCTAACTCACGTTTGATCGGTAGCTGCATTGGCCTTCCCAACAGCGAACTGGATTGTCGGCGGGCCCAAGTCAGCGGGCCAATGGCGACGCCAATGGCCCCGACCATGACCAACCCCAGGGAAGGATCCCAGGCACCGGTCAAATCCAGGAAAGCGAGTACTTTGCCCGGGTTGGCCATGCCTGCCAGAAGCAGGCCCAGGCCGAACAGCAGGCCAGCAATGAACGCGGTCAGTTTGGTCATGTTCAACCCCCCAGCAGATGACGCAAGACAAACACCGTGACGAAACCGCTGAGCATGAAACACGCCGTGGCGACCATCGATCGCGGCGAAAGGCGCGATAGGCCGCAGACCCCATGGCCACTGGTGCAACCTGATCCGTATCGGGTGCCGATGCCCACCAATACACCGGCGACGATCAGTCCGAACCCGCCACTTTTGAACTCAATCTGCGGCAGCGCGGTGAACAAGCCCCATAGAAGCGGCGCGATGAGCAGGCCCAGGAGAAAAAGTGCTTTCTCACTCACCCCCTCGCTCCCTCGCTGTAAAAGACTGCCGATCAGGCCACTGATGCCTGCGATACGCCCGTTGGCGACGACGAATAGACTGGCCGCTAGACCAATCAATGCGCCACCGGCAAGGGATGACCAGGGCGTGAAGTTGAGCCAGTCGACATTCATGAGCTTTCTCCGGCGCAAAATGGTTGATAACGAGTCTGGATGACGGCCCATGCCGTGCGGTTCAGCTGCTGGCGATCTGATTCGGTCACTGATTGGAACTCATCACTGGCAGTTGAAGTCGGGCGCAAGTCCCGGATTATAGGCGAGGCCTGGAAGTGGACGGTTCTTGCACATGACTAAATGGCTTTCACCAGCAAGGCCACCGCCACCACGATGGAAACGGCGGCGAAGCCTCGTTGTAAGTGTGGGCCCGCCAGCCGTGCCGCGATCAGACGTCCGCCGACCATTCCGACCAATGCGCCAGAGGAAAACGGAATGGCCACTGCCCACTGCAAGTGCCCGGCCGCAGAGCTTGCAGCAACGCCGGAAATTGAAACCAGCGCAATAATGGCAAGAGACGTTGCAAGCACCGACTGCGCTGTCAGATTGGTGTATCGCTGGAGCGCCGGCACCATCACAAAGCCACCGCCCACGCCGAGCAAGCCGGACAGCCCTCCCGCGACAATGCCGGAGAGCGTGAGTGCCCATGCACACGGCCCCGTCCAGTTGAGCTTTCCTCGGTTCACATCCAATAGACACGGCGGCGGCTTGGATGTAACGGGGGTCTTCGACTCCGTGGAGGGTGATAGCGATCGTTGATACACACGGAACGCAACGTACATCAGCACGAAGGCAAACATGATCGTCAATGGACGGTTAGGCGTGCGCTGCGCCAGCCAAAGGCCAAGTGGGGAACATACGATCCCCGCCCCTGCCGTTAAAAGCGCAGCTTTATAGCGGACGGTGCCGTTTTTGAGGCCCATCACGGCACCCAGGGTCGCGGCCAAACCGACAGCCAGTAAACCGATTGGCCCTGCCTCGGCCATGCTCAGTCCCGCTCCAAACACCAGTAACGGGACAGCCAGGATGCCCCCTCCGGCACCGGTCAGCGCCAGAATGACCCCGACAGTGAGCCCAAGCAGTAAGACGACGATCATCTCAGTCTCCTTGTTTTCAGGCCTGATCTCATACGTCAGCCATCTCGGGTTTCGCCATCCACTCACGGCCCTTGAGCATTCCCTTCCAATACAGCGGTGGAAGAATCCGCTCCTTGAGCAGCCATGCCAGCCTCGATGGCCGGGTACCGTCAATCAGCCAGGATGGAAAGCTGGGGGCGACCTTGCCGCCATAGGTGAACTCAGCCAGTACGATCTTGCCGCGTTCGACCGTCAGCGGGCAGGAGCCATAACCGTCGTAATGGGCGCTGCCTTTCGCTTTACCCATTGCCGCCAACACATTATGGGCGACGACTGGCGCCTGCTTGCGTGCCGCAGCCGCCGTTTTGGCGTTGCTGGAGTTGGCAGCGTCGCCCAGCGCGTGAATATTGGCCCAGCTTTTATGGCGCAAAGTGGCAGGGTCGACATCAATCCAGCCGGCCGCGTCAGCGAGGGGGCTGATCCGAATGAAATCCGGCGCGATCTGTGGTGGCACCACATGAAGCATATCGAAGTCACGCGTCACGACATGGGCGCTGCCATCAGGATTAACGCAGTTGAACGTGGCGGTCCGTGCGGGTCCATTCACGCGGGTGAGTGTGTTGCCGAAATTCAGGTCGATACCATAGGCCTTGATGTATTCCATCAGTGCGGGCACATAGTCGGGAACCCCGAACAACACCGCGCCGGCGCTGCAAAACTCGATCTCGACGTTGTCCAGTACACCGCTACGTTTCCAATGATCGGCAGACAGGTACATGGCTTTTTGCGGCGCCCCGGCACATTTGATCGGCATGGGCGGTTGCGTGAAAACTGCCCGGCCACCACGCAGTTGCTGCACCAGTTCCCACGTATAGGGGGCAAGGTGATACAGGTAGTTTGAAGTCACACCGTTGCGGCCCAGGGTGTCCGACAACCCCTCGATGGCATGCCAATTGAGCTTCAGACCAGGGCACACGATCAGTTGTTCGTATTTAACGACTCTGCACCCATCGAGAATGACGGCATTTCTCTCGGGTTCGAAAGCGGCGACCGCCGATTTGATCCAATGCACACCGTGGGGGATGGTCGTACCCATCGTGCGCGCAGTTTGGGGCGCGTCGAAGACGCCACCGCCGACAAGTGTCCAGCCTGGCTGGTAGTAGTGCACATCTGCCGGATCGATGATGGCGACGTCGAGCCCAGGCTCTCGCGCCAGCAAACTGGATGCCGCCGCGATACCTGCCGCACCGCCGCCGATGATGACCACGGCATGCTGCGCCTCAGCCACTTCGACCGGCGTACGCCCCTGGTTGGCAATCCGGCGAATGACGCCTTTCATATCGAACCCGGCTTTTTTGGCCGTCTCGACGATGTATGGCAGGGATTGTTTGCCCGCTTGTGACAGGGCCCACATCGTTGTCGAGCGCATGCCGGAACGGCAATAGGCCAACACGGGTTTTGGAAGCGTTTCAAGGAGCTTGCCGAAGGCAACACCTTGCTCATCAGTGACTTTGCCTGATTCCGCAGGAAGGTAGTGCGCTTCGATGCCGACCGCTTCGGCGGCTCGTTTGATTTCGGCAAACAAGGGCTGATCACTGCCTTCGCCATCGGGACGGTTACACACGACGGTGCGAAAACCCGCTTCCTTTAGTTCAGCCAATTGGTTGGGAAAAATCTGTTCGGATACCGACAGTCCGGGCGCAAGGTGGCGAATGTCCATAAGTGACTCCGTTATGGGTATTTTTTCTTATGCGTTTTTTGGGGTAGGCAACGTCAGGCGACGTTGAGCGGGATTTTCAGGTAGCGCGTTCCGTTCGCTTCAGGCTCGGGAAAGTGCCCGGCGCGCATGTTGACCTGAACCGAAGGCAGGATCAGTGTCGGCATTTCCAGCGATGCATCACGCTTTGTGCGCATCGCCACAAACTCCTCCTCACTGATGCCGTTACGCACATGAACGTTGTGGTCGCGCTGGTCGGCGACGGTACTGACGAATTGCACCTCGCGGCCACCCGGCTGATAGTCGTGGCACATGTAGAGCAACGTATTGGCCGGCAGGCTCAGCACCTTGTTGATTGACTGGAACAACGTGCGCGCGTTGCCGCCGGGAAAGTCACAGCGTGCAGTACCGTAGTCGGGCATAAACAAGGTATCGCCAACGAATGCAGCCGTTTCGGTGCCGTCGCTGATCACATAAGTCATACAGGCCGGCGTATGGCCAGGTGTATGGAGTGCGTGGCATTGCAGCGTGCCGATGGTGAACGGCTCGTCATTGACGAACAGGTGATCGAACTGACTTCCATCGCGGGGCATCTCGCCAGCGGTATTGAACAGCGTGCCAAACACCTCCTGCACCGTCGAAATCTGGTTGCCGATGCCTATTTTCCCACCAAGCTTTTCCTGCAGGTAGGGCGCTGCCGTCAGGTGGTCTGCGTGGACGTGGGTCTCGAGAATCCAGTCGACCCTCGCATTGAGTTCGTTCACCCTCGCAATCAATTTGTCGGCAGAGGTTGTGCCGGTGTGGCCGGACTTTGGGTCGTAATCCAGTACGCTGTCGATCAACGCGCAATGGCGGGTCGCCTCATCCAGCACAAGATAGCTGACGGTATTGGTAGCAGAATCGAAGAATCCTTCGACGTGAAGTTTTACACTCATTGGCCTGTCTCCTTAGGGGCTTTTACCAAGCCGCTCACACTAAGGACTGACATAGCAATAAGTCTGCCAGACCCAAACAGAGCCAAAATATGATCCTATCTATTTGATTTTATTGGTTTTATTTTTTAAACACGGTTTTATTTTTTCTGTATCCATCTGGATTCACTGCCATTGGCAGTGCCTGTTGACAGAGTTGGCAGTGCCACAACAGGATGGATGGATTCTCAGGAGCCACGATGAAGACTTTCTTGCCCACCCCAACCCACCCACTCCCGCACTCGGATCAAGTGCAGTCACTGGTTTCGTTTCTTGAGCACGAACCACAGCCGATGATCGTGCTCGATCCTAACTACAACATCCTGGCTGCCAACACGGCCTATCAGCGGCAGTTTGGCAGCGCTGACAAGCCCTTTATCGGCCATAAGTGCTATCAAATCTCACACCACTACGACGTTCCTTGTGATCAGGCGGGTGAGAACTGCCCGATGAAAAAGGCCCAGGAAATGCGCGGACCGGATCGTGTCTTGCACATTCACCACACGCCTCGCGGTCCAGAGCACGTCGACGTCGAACTGCGCCCGATTCTGGACGAGCACGGCGTCATCACTGCCTATGTGGAGCGTCTCACACTGGTTCGCAGCGCCTCAGCGCGCCCCAGCAACGAAGGCCTGGTTGGCCGCTCACCGGCCTTTAACCTTGCCCTGTCCGAGTTGCAGCGGGTGGCCCCATCCATGCTACCGGTACTGCTGCTGGGCGAGTCCGGTACGGGCAAAGAGCTGTTCGCCCGCGCCGTACATGAAAACAGCGACCGGGCCACGGGCCCCTTCGTCGTCGTCGATTGCTCGGGATTGCCCGAAACGTTGTTTGAGAGCGAACTGTTCGGCCATGAAAAAGGGGCATTCACCGGGGCCACCACGCGCAAGCCCGGACTGGTTGAAACAGCCCAGGGCGGCACCTTGTTTCTCGATGAGATTGGGGATGTTCCACTGGCCATGCAGGTGAAACTGTTGCGCCTGATCGAATCGGGCACCTATCGCCGTGTCGGCAGTGTCGAGACCCTTCACGCCAACTTCAGGCTAATTGCCGCGACCCACAAACCCCTGGAAAAAATGATGGAGAACGGTGAGTTCAGGCAGGACCTGTACTACCGCATCAGCGCCTTTCCCATTCAGTTGCCCCCCTTGCGCAACCGGGTTGAAGACATTGGTTTGCTTGCCAATTCATTTCTACAACGTGCCGGTACCGGCAAGCGCCGGCTGACAATAGAGACAGAGGCGCTGACACAACTGCAGCGCCATTCCTGGCCCGGCAATATCCGCGAATTACGCAATGTGCTGGAAAGAGCCAGTCTGTTCGCTGACGATGGAGTGATCCGCTCCACACATTTACCCCAGGCATCCGTGGCGATACCTCCTCAGCCCCCCGCGTCAACGCCTTTCGACGGCAGCTCGCTGGCGCAGACACTGGCTACCTTCAAAGGCACCCGCAGTGAACTGGCCAGGCACATGGGCATCAGCGAACGTACGTTGTACAGACGACTGAAAGAACAAGGTTTGGCCTGATCAATCGCATTCACGCCGCACGACTGCCAACGACTGCCAATCACTGCCACCCTGGCAGGTTGGCAGCGCACTGACCCGCAAAGGCCTGCCGCACCAGCTCACCCCGATCACTAAGTAACTGTTTTAAAACGATAAAAACAGACGCCCTCCCCTTGGCATGCCGTGTGCTAACTGCAAGTCATGACCATTTCCGACAAACGACTTCGACGCCATCTGCTCACGGCAGTAGTGATCAAACTACTGGTGCTGACAGTGCTGTGGTGGCTGTTCATCCGGGATTCGCACGTCAGTGTCGACCCGAACATTATCGGCAACCGTTTCGGTGTACCCACCTCGACTCAAGGGGCAAGCAAGTGATTTCAGAACACCTGGTAGATTTGTCTCGGCTGCAGTTCGCAGCCACTGCGCTTTACCACTTTCTTTTCGTACCGCTCACGGTTGGCATGGTGTGGCTGTTGGTCATCATGGAAAGCGTCTATGTGATGACCGGCAATGTCATCTGGAAAGACATGACGCGCTTCTGGGGCAAGTTATTCGGCATCAACTTCGCCTTGGGGGTGACAACCGGTATCACCCTGGAATTTCAGTTCGGTACCAACTGGGCGTATTACTCGCACTACGTGGGCGATATCTTCGGTGCGCCGCTGGCCATTGAAGGCCTGATGGCGTTCTTTCTTGAATCGACCATGATCGGCCTGTTCTTCTTTGGCTGGGATCGCCTGAAGAAAGAGCACCACTTGCTGGTCACGCTGCTGATGGCCATCGGTACCAACCTCTCGGCGCTGTGGATTCTGATCGCCAATGGCTGGATGCAGAACCCGGTGGGTTCAGAATTCAGTTACATCACCATGCGCATGGAGATGGTCGATTTCTGGGCGGTGGTGTTCAACCCGGTGGCCCAGGCCAAGTTTGTGCACACGGTGTCCGCCGGTTATGTCACCGGCTCGATGTTCGTGTTGTCGATTTCCAGCTGGTACTTGCTCAAGCGTCGTGATGTCGAGTTCGCCAAGCGCAGTTTTCGGGTGGCGGCGGCTTTCGGCCTGGCCTCCGTGCTCAGCGTCATCGTGCTGGGGGATGAGTCGGGTTACACGGTGGGTGAGGCGCAGCAAACCAAGCTGGCGGCCATGGAAGCCATGTGGGAAACCAAACCCGCACCGGCAGGCCTGACCTTGCTGGCCAGCATCAATGAAGCCGAGTCCAGAAATAACTGGGAAGTCGACGTGCCGTGGGTGATGGGCTTGATCGGCACGCGCTCGGTCAGCAAGCAGATCCCGGGCATTCATGACATCAAAGAGAAAAACCGCGCGCGCATTCTGCGTGGCATTACCGCCGTCAATGCGCTTGAAGCCCTGCGGGCCGATCGCACCGATAAGGCGGCGTTCGAGACCTTCGAAGCCTACAAGGCGGACCTGGGCTTTGGCCTGCTGCTGAAAAAGTATGTTGAGGATGTCAACCAGGCCACGCCGGCGATTATCGACAAGGCAGTGAACGATACCGTGCCGCGCGTGACGCCGATGTTCTGGGGGTTCCGGATCATGGTCGCCCTTGGTTTTGCCATGCTCCTGCTGTTCGGGGTGGCCTTCTGGAGCACCTTGCAGTCGGCCTGCACACGCCGCCGCTGGCTGCTGCGTTGGGCGCTCTGCATGCTGCCCGCGCCCTGGATTGCCTGCGAGCTGGGCTGGTTCGTCGCTGAATACGGCCGTCAACCCTGGACCATCTATGGCGTACTGCCCACCCACATGAGCGTCTCCACCCTGAGTATCAATAACCTCTATGGCTCGCTGGCAGGATTCGTGGCTTTTTACACCGTGCTGCTGGTGGTTGAAATGTTCCTGATGGTCAAGTTCGCCCGCCAAGGGCCCGGCAGCCTCGGAACCGGCCGTTATGCTCACGATGCCAACATGAAGGAACTCCACCATGCTTGATTACGTCACCCTGAAAATTATCTGGTGGGCACTGGTCGGCGTACTGCTGATCGGCTTCGCCATCATGGACGGCCACGACATGGGGGTCGGCACCTTGCTGCCCTTTGTAGGCCGCACGGACCTGGAACGACGCGTTGCGATCAACACCGTAGGGCCGCACTGGGACGGCAACCAGGTGTGGTTCATCACTGCCGGCGGCGCACTGTTCGCGGCGTGGCCGGTGGTGTATGCCACCGCGTTCAGCGGGTTTTACTGGGCGATGATTCTGGTCCTGTGGGCGCTGTTCTTCCGCCCGGTGGGTTTTGACTATCGCAGCAAGATTCACAACGCCAAATGGCGCAGCACCTGGGACTGGGGTCTGTTCATCGGAGGGGCCGTGCCGCCGCTGGTGTTCGGCATCGCGTTCGGTAACTTGTTGCAAGGCGTACCGTTCCACTTCAACGACATGCTGGTATCGACTTACACCGGGAGTTTCTGGCAACTGCTGAACCCTTTCGCGCTGCTGACCGGCGTGGTGAGCAGTGCCATGATCACCCTGCAAGGCGGTACTTATCTGGCGCACCGCACTGAAGGCGTGATCCAGTCCCGTGCCATCAAGGGCGGGGTTGGCGCGGCGCTGGTGCTGCTGTGCACATTCGTCATTGCCGGCGTCTGGTTGCAATCGATCGACGGCTATCGCATTACCTCGGTGGTGGATATCGCCGGGTTGCCGGACATTCTCAACAAGACCGTGGTACGCGAAGCGGGGGCCTGGATGGCCAACTATGGCCACTATCCCGCGTTGTGGCTGCTGCCTGCACTTGGCTTGGCGGGCGCCGCCGGTGCTGCGCTGTTGCTGCTGATGCGCCGCACACTGGCCGCGTTTGTCGCTTCGTCGCTCGCGGTGATCGGGGTGATCAGCACCGCCGGTGTATCGATGTTCCCCTTCGTCATGCCGTCGTCAACGGTGCCTGCGGCCAGCCTGACTGTGTGGGACAGCGTCTCCAGTCATTTAAGCCTGGCCATCATGTTCTGGGCCACGTTGATCTTCATGCCCCTGATCGTGATTTACACCTCGTGGGCGTACCGCGTGATGCGCGGCAAGGTCACCGTTGCTCAGATCAAAGCCAACGAACATTCCGCCTACTAAGTGACGGCAGAGGAGTAATAAACATGTGGTATTTCGCCTGGATGCTGGGGGTCGGTTTCGCATTGCTACTGGCCATATTGAATGCGATGTGGGGTGAGAACGAAGCTGGCCGCGCCATGAGCGACAATGACGAGACACTGTCATGACGCCGGGTGTCGCGACGCCCCCGCCCTCCTCACACATTCAAGTGCCGAGTTTGGTTATCGCATTAGTCATCATGCTCGCGTGTACGCTCTACCCTCCCATGATGGTCTCCCCCGATGGGAAGCCTGACCATGCGCTGGCGACTGCATTGTTCGTCGCCATGAGCGTGGCCTTTGTGAGAGGTGTGGGTTTTGTCCCGCGGATGCTTGTCTGGCGGTGGCTGTTCTCAGGCTGGACCTGCTTCGCGGCACTTGCGGTGGCCGGCTGGGTCAAGTTTCTGCATTGAGGACTGACGGCTGAACCTTCACACAAGGCGTCGGAGCCTCAAGACAACCGAACGTTGATCTTGTCTTCACTCCCGTGGAGGGCACCGCGGAAAAGCCACTCGACATATGCAACAGCCGGCGGTACTTCGGAATGAGCTCCGAACCCGCCGGCATCGGCAGGCACGTTTGAGATCGACCCCTTGCTGCCGCATCAGTGCCCCCCTATCTCACGCAAGGTGAACCGGGCATGCGCTATCAATGGATTGGCGACGCTTGACCCATAGCCCGAATTGTTTCATGACCTCGATGACAGGCTCTAACCGGCGTCCGTCAACTGTGAGTTCGTATTCAACCGTGACGGGCACAGTGGGAAATACAGTCCGTTTGACAAGCCCGGCTTCCTCGAGGGCGCGCAAATCGATGGTCAGCATTCGTTGCGAAATAGCGGGAATGTCCCGCCTGAGCGCATTGAAGCGCTTTGGCCCGTCGAGCAGGTAGGAGGCAATGAGCAGGCGCCAGCGGCCACCCAGCAAACGCATCGCTTCTTCGACCGAGCAGCCTGATACGTTGTCTTTCATGGTCAGAATCCCGGATTTTCTCAGGTATATTTTATGTACCTATACTACAAAATAGTGCGTTCTTCCTATTTTATACCTGACATCTAGAATGAGCCGGAGCCGTCCCTGCGTTGGAATTGACAGCGATCACTCATGCTCTGGAGTCTGCAAATGAAGCTGTACTACATCCCCGCGTCCTGCTCCCTTTCGCCTCACATCATCCTCAATGAGCTGGGTCTCGAGGCCACACTGATCAAGGTCGATCACAAGAAGCACCTCACCGAATCGGGCGCCAATTACTTCGAGGTCAACCGCTTGGGCTACGTACCCGCCCTCGAGCTGGACGACGGCACTCTCCTGCGCGAGGGCCCGGCAATCGTGCAGTATCTGGGTGACCTGAAGCCGGAGCTTGGACTGGTGCCCACTCATGGCACCCTTGATCGCTACCGCCTGCAAGAATGGCTGAACTTCCTGACGTCCGAGATTCACAAGGGGTACATTCCGCTGTTGTACTCAACCCTCGCGGGTCAATACGTAGACACTGCCAAGCCAAAGCTGGAGAAGCGCTTCGCCTGGATTGACGAACAGTTGGCGAGCCGCCCATACCTCATGGGTGATGCGTTCACTGTGGCTGATGCCTATCTGTTCGCTGTGACAGGCTGGGGCCAGGCCGACTGGTTGACCAGCTATTACAAGGCCGACATCCACTTCGATGATTTGCATAACCTCCGTGCCTGGTATGACCGGGTCAAGGTTCGCCCTGCGGTTCAGAAAGCGTTGCGAGAAGAAGGTCTTGCGTGAAGCGACGCACAGGCCGATTTAGGCAGTTATCGACAATAGAAGGACATTGGGTGCTCGTCGTTGATCGCTGTAGCAGAGGCAACAACGATTAGCCGCTCACTTGAACAGTATCCCGCCAGGCCCTTCAGCGCCTGTCCAGATAACGGAACAGTTCCTCCTCCTGGTCAAAGTGCAACTGCACCAGGGTATCCAGGCGAATTAACTGATGCTGAATCTCTTCGGCGGGAACCGTGGTCGGGTCGGCACTGAAGTCGCTGCTCATGCGCGCCAGCAGATGGATGTGGCGAAAAATCTCGCGGTGTCCATAGCTCAGTGCCGACAAGGGGTCCTCGCCCGGCATGCTCAGGGTCAGCAGCGGATACAGGATGTTTTCATCGTCCCGTTCATGGCTGGCCAGGGAGGCTTGCAGTTTGTCGACCAGTTCCTGCAGATCGGTCTGCGCCTGCTCAAGCGGGCGCCGGGCGAAATCGCCGGCCAGTTGGTGCAGATCACTCAACACAGTGGCGAGTTGGCTGTGTTCGTCCTGCAGTCGATCAATGTGCTCGCCGGCCAGTCGTCGCAGGCCCGGTCCTGCCGAAGACCCCAACGCACGCAACGCATTAATGATGATGAACACGTCGATGACTTCCTGAACCACGGCGCCGGCGAGTGGCGGCAGGTAACCGAGGGCGGCCACCGTCATGGCCAGCAGCGACAGTCCCATGCCGGCCAGCACGCCTTGCAGAGCGATGTGCCGGGTACGACGGGCAATCTCCAGTGCCTCGACCAGACGGTCCAGGCGATCCACCAACAGCACAACACCCGCCGCTTCCGCAGAGGCAGTGGCACCACTGGCCCCCATGGCCACGCCGACGGTGGCCGCCGCCAGTGCGGGCGCGTCGTTGATGCCGTCGCCGACCATCAGCGTGCTGGCGCGCGTACAGCCCTCTTGTACGGCACGCACCTTGTCCTCCGGGGTCAACCCGGCACGCAGTTCGTCGATGCCGGCAGACAACGCAATCATTTCGGCCGTTTCCAGGCGATCACCCGTGAGCATGACAATGCGTTCGATACCGCTGTTGCGCAGCCGGCGAAGGGTTTGTGGGGTTTCCCGACGCAGGCTGTCCGAGAAAACCAGCAGGCCAGCAAGGTTCCCATCCACTTCAACGAAGCTTCCACCGCAGGCCGAATAATCCATCTGGCGCAGCATCGCGGTGGCCCAATCGCTGACAGGCGCCTCGGTATGAGCAAAAGACAGCGTGCCGAGACGCACTCTCCTCCCCTCAATCAGCCCACTAAGACCGGAGCCCGGGCTTTCTTCAACCTCTTGCGGGGCGCTGAGCGGCAATCGGAGCTGGCGCGCTGCGTCGACGATGGCCTGGGAGATGGGGTGCACCGAGGCCTGTGCCAGCGAAGCGGCTAGGCCCAGCAGGTGCTGTGGATCGACCTGGCCATTGACCTCGACCGACTGCAGGCGGGCGTGACCACTGGTCAAGGTGCCAGTCTTGTCGAGAAACAGCTGTTTGGCCCCCGCCAGCGCTTCCAGAGTGGCGCCGTCCTTGATGAGAATGCCGCGCCGCGCCGCCCTGGAGATACCGGACATGATGGCGATCGGCACCGCCAGGATCAAAGGACAGGGCGTGGCCACCACCAGAACCGCCAGCGCCCGCAAAGGATCTCCACTCCATAGCCAGGCCAGTCCGGCGATCAGCAGCGTCAGCGGAATGAAGAGCAAGGCGTAACGGTCGGCCAGGCGCACGAAAGGCGCGCGCGATCGCCGCGCCGCCTCGGCCAGCCGCACGACACCGGCGTAAGTACTCTGCGCCGCCGTCTGCGTCGCCAATAGCTGGATCGGCGCGCCGGCATTGGCAACGCCACTGCGCAACACCTCGCCTTCCCGACGGGTGACCGGCAACGACTCACCGCTGAGCGCCGACTCGTCCAGCGTTGCCGTGGGGCTGAGCAGACGGCCGTCGACAGGGACCACCTCCCCCAGGCGTACAAGCAGCGTCTGACCCGGCTGGATCTGCTCGACCGGTATCTGGCGCAAGTCGTTCAGCTCCTGCAGCCAGGCAAAGCGCGGCGCCCGATCGACCAGTGCACGCAGCTCGCGGTCGGCGCGTTGCGCGGTGAAAAATTCGAGGGTGCGCCCGGAAGCCAGCATCAAGGCAATGACCGCCGCCACCAGCATCTGCTCAAACACCAGGGCCGCGCCGATCGACAGCAGCGCAATCAAGTCCACGCCGGCCTCGCGCCGGGCCAGGCGCCTGACAATCTCCACCAGCAGCACCACGGCCATGACCAGGCTCCCGGAGAGCCAGCACATCGCCGCCCAGTCAGGCTTCTGAGCAACCTGCGCAATGCCGCCCGCCAGCAGTGTCAGGGCAGTCAGCAGCAATAGCGCAGGGTCCAGCCACTTGTTGGACATCGTTGTAGGTTCCTCAAAAGGGATGCGTCATCGTGCTCCGCAAAAATGCCGGCCGTGCATCAGCGTGCCAAGTCACTGCGCCCCGTTGATTCTAGTGACTTCGCAGCGATCGCTTTTTTTAATGCAACGTGAACTGACGACCATCTTCCAGTTCTGTATGCAACTGACCCTCCCGGCACAACAGGATGTGCCCCCTCCAACACCAATGATCGGCCAAATATCCTGGGCTGTATTCGACCATCCGCACACGCACTGAACCAAACTGGCAGGTACGCCAATAGGCTGTGCCTGTCTGGACGGCATGCGTCACCGGCTCTATCGTTAACCACTAGTTGCCCCGCCCTCCTCCAAACGACCACTCATCGCCGGCCGTAGTGGAAATCACCACCATGACATCCTCCGCGTTCAGGCCCGTCGCCCGCCCCAATTTCTCAACCAGATCCCGGTAAAAACGCTGCTTGGTCTCGACACTTCGAGGACGGCCTGCGGTAATCGCGATGAGCACAAAGTCATGGCTGCGCGGCCCGCCCAAGTAGCGCGGATCAAATATCAGCTCGCCGACCTCATGTTGGTGTATGGCCTGAAAGCGATCTGTCTTCGGCACTTCGAAGCTCTCGACCAAGGCATCGTGCAACCCCTCAGACAACGCCTGTAAATACTCGACCGACTTCCCGCGGTGCAGTGAAATTCGTGCAAACGGCATCAACGGTTACTCCTGGTGTTCTGGAAGGCAAGCCTGAAGCTCACTGAGCAAATTCAGCGCCGAGGCAGCCGTTGGCCAACCGGAATAAAACGCCAGATGGGTGATGACTTCGACCAGTTCGTCAACACACAAGCCGTTATCCAATGCACGTTTCATATGAAATGGCAGTTGCTCCAGACGGTACATCGCCACCAGCGCGGCCACCGTCGCCAGACTGCGTTCACGAGGCTTCAATTGCGTACGCGTCCACATGTCGCCAAACAATACGTTGTCGGTCAGCTCGGCAAACTTTTGCGGGTAGTTGCCCTGCTGTTCCCGACCCGTGACTATCGATGCGCTCATGCTGTTTTTCCCCTGATGTCCCCAATGACGGGTGAAAACTATCAAGTCGCGACAATTCCGAATATCAGATTTAATAGCACCCATCATCCCGAATTAGTGGACCATTGAATGCGCCGCCCAACCTTCGATCTTGATGTATTGCGCACCTTCGTCACCGGCGTGGAGTTCAACAGTTTTGCCAAAGCGGCGGATCGTCTCGGTCGGTCGACGTCTGCCGTAAGCGCTCAATTGAAAAAACTCGAGGAGCAGGTCGGCACGCCGGTAATGACTAAATCCGGTCGCGGACTGGTCTTGACCCCCACGGGAGAAACACTGCTCAGCCATGCCCGCCGGTTGCTGGAACTGAACGACGGCATTTTCCAGACCCTGCATGAGAGCCAAACCGCCGGGACCGTACGCCTCGGGCTTCAAGAGGACTTTGGGGAACATTTCCTGAGCGATATCCTGCGGCGCTTCGTCCAGACTTACCCGAGAGTGAAACTTGAAGTCCGGATCGCCCGTAACGCCGAATTGCTTGCGCTGGTTCAAAGCGCTGATCTTGACCTGGCCCTGACCTGGGACACCGGGCACCTGTCGCCCTATGCCACGCGTCTGGGCGAAACACAGATGCACTGGATCGGGGCTCGCGATACGCCATTGCTGAGAGCCCTTGAAGAATCACCCCTTCCATTGATCATGTTCAACGCGCCTTGCGTAATGCGCAGCGCCGCCACCCAGGCACTGGATGCCGCGCAAATACCCTGGCGGATCGCCCTCACCAGCCCTAGCGTTGGTGGTATCTGGGCGGCCGTCGCCGCCGGATTGGGCCTGACGCTGCGCACCCGCATCGGGCTGCCGAGCCATCTCACCGTTGTTTCTGGCTTACCCCCTGTGCCACGCCTTGGCTATGTGCTTCACAGCGATGGCGATAGCCCCACGCCGGCCACCCAACAATTGGCCGCATTGATCAAAACGAGCCTGCAAGAACAGGCGTTTCGTTTCACGATGGCGAAATAATCGACGGTACCCAGGGTTCAATTCGAGCGATACGGATGGAAAACGACGAAGCACTGAGTTGATCGGCCAATGACGGCTATACGTCGTTTTCAGCCGGTCGCCACAATCAGAAGTCGGCCGATCCTGTTGAAAAAGTCGGCCACAGCTTTCACAACAGAAAAGTACGAGCTTGAGATCAAAATCTTTACATTGAGCAGAGGACTTTGGGGGCAGATTTCACGTAGCGACGCGCAGAAAGGCCCGTCTGCACTGCTTCGTCAGGCTTTCAGCCCAGCTCCCCGCATTACACGCGTAACTCACCCATACCCGATACGGTTGACGGCCACCACCAGCCTTCGGGCAATACGGCTCGATCAACCCCAACAAACCACTCCAGGCACCACCTGACCCATTTCGGCAAGGAAGCGCTCACGGCGGGTTTGCTTGCGCTTGCCAGCGTATTCAAAACTCGGAAAAGCTCATCTGGCTGATGCGTGGCTCGGGTCAGGTGGTGAAGGTGTATTTCAGCACATCTGAGGACTTGTTCGGAGTTGCCTTGGCAACGGCTAAAAAATGGGCGTTTTTTTCTGATCATCGAACAGCCTTATACAATTTAACCTTTAAGTAATATCACCAAACTACTTGCAGCGCCGCTTAAAACAATAAAGCAGTACCAAAGTATTAGACCAATAATTCCAACCAGGGAAATTAGCTAGCTATGCAATTACTACTTTTGTTTGACTTGATCTGCGTCAAGTTTAGATTCCACAAAAAGGAGCTTGCTTGTAAGAATATATTTCGCGTATTTTCTACATCTCACCCAATATAACTTGTTTCAAGCGAGCCGCGCTTTGGGGTTCTGATAAATAAGAAGGTGCATATGACTGGTGTTTTGGCGTCAATTAACAGTCGCACGCAGCTAGTAGGTCAGAATCGACTTGAGCTCCTACTTTTTAGATTCAACACGAATCAATTGTATGGGATTAACGTCTTCAAGGTCAGGGAGGTTATACGCTGCCCTTCCTTATCTATACTACCAAGGTCTAATCCCAATATTTGTGGCGTGGCAAATATAAGAGGCGTTTCAATCCCCATACTCGATCTGGCGATGGCCACTGGATTGCCGGGTGTTGAAGATAAGGCCTCGGCCTTTGTGATCATTACTGAGTACAACACTCGAACGCAGGGTTTTTTGGTCTATGCGGTCGAACATATTGTCAATTTAAACTGGGAGGACATTCATCCGCCTCCTAAAGGAAGTGGTGAGGACAACTATTTAACAGCTGTCACGCGGCTGGGCGATCAGTTGGTTGAAATCATTGATGTCGAAAAAGTTTTGGCTCAGATATCCCCAACTTCAGAAGAGATTTCACAGGGGGTGGTGGGTGCTGACATGACTCATCTAGCACCTAAGTTTCGGGTGCTGACAGTCGATGACTCAGCGGTGGCCCGCAAGCAAGTGACCCGTTGCCTGGAAACCGTTGGAGTTGAAGTCGTCGCATTGAATGATGGTCGACAGGCTCTGAACTACCTGCGGTCAATGCTGGATGAAGGACGCAAACCGGAGGAAGAGTTTTTAATGATGATCTCGGATATTGAAATGCCTGAGATGGACGGCTACACGTTGACTGCGGAAATCCGTAGCGACCCACGAATGTCAGATTTTCACATTGTACTGCACACTTCACTGTCCGGAAGCTTCAATCAGTCTATGGTCAAGAAAGTAGGCGCTAATGACTTTCTCGCTAAATTCCGGCCCGACGATTTAGCCGGGCGAGTCGTCGCTCGCATTAGGGCCACCACCCTCCAGTAATTTTTTAAAAGATCAAGACTAAAACCAAGGAGGTTTTAGGGAGCGTAAGGACTCAGAAAATACCGAGATGTCGATACCCTACGGAAATCATGTGAGAACAGTGACGTTTACCAAGAGCTCTTCAACAGCAGCTTGGTTCATCTCAAAAGTGTGGATGAATTGGCCGGTGAGCCAATTAGCCTTTTCTCTCATATGGCTGCTGTTTGCGACGTCTACGAGGCTGTCACCTCGGATCGTCCATACAATGAACCCGGGGTCCGGCAATCGCCATTCAAAGAATATCGAAATGGAAACGACACTTCGACAGTTCGGTCTTTCAGGCATTTGTAAAGTCAGTCGGAATATATCCGGCAGGCTCTATTGTTCGCCTAAGCAGTGGAAATATTGGAGTAGTCGTGGAGCAATCTTCCAGATCTTTGTTAACTCCAAAAGCTAAAACCTTCTACTCTTACACTTTGGCAAGGCTTGCCCGCTACTAGCATAACAATAAATAAATAGCTACATTCCCCTGATTTTACTCGAGCTGTTTTGCACGAGTAAAGGTGCGAAAGTAGCAAATAACTTAGCGTTTAGTCGCCTTGTCGTGCAAGTACATAAAACGCGACCATCCTTAACGATGGTATAAAAATAGTGGGCAGGGGGTATTATGAAGTTTAAGTCTTTGCAGACGCGTATTTGTTTCACTGCAGGTATATGCTTATTTGTTTCCTCGGCCAGCCTGGTCGTTTACGGGGTATTCAACTCTCGAGCAAATGAGCAGTATGTCTCGACGGAAGTCACGACACTTGTTGAGAAATCAACGATCCGTGAGATTCAAAACCTGGCTGAGTCTCGAGCGAACGCCATTCAAACAAAACTGCAGAATGCCCTTGATGCGGCTCGCACAATGGCCACTGCGTTTGCAGCCAGCAAAACTTCTCAAAGCCCCTTAGCAATAGGCCGGGAACAGGTTAATGCGGTATTGCTCAGCGTTCTAAAGGACAACCCCGAGTTCAATGGCACCTATTCATGCTGGGAGCCCGAGGCGTTAGATGGACAAGATATGGCGTTCCGCAACACTCCCGATGGTAGCAACCCTTTAACTGGACGTTTCACGCCTTATTGGACACGTAGCGCTGATGGCCATGTCGCAGTACAGCCGCTCGTGGAGTATGACTCTCCGGATCGTCACCCCAACGGGGTGCTTAAAGGTGGCTGGTACAGCGGTCCGCGTTCAACATTGAAAGAAAGCGTACTAGATCCTATCCCGTATGTTGTGCAAGGAAAAAATGTCTGGCTGACGACTTTGTCAGTTCCGATCGTTGCTAATGGCAAATTTTACGGAGTGGTAGGCGCTGATTTCGATATCTCCTTCATTCAGAAACTCAGCGAGCAAATGTCTGCGGATCTGTATGGTGGCAAGGGCTCGGTAACCATCATGAGTAACCAGGGACTGGTAGTGGCTGACAGTGATCACGTCGACCTGATCGGTCAGCCCATCAAAGCCTTGCTACCCGAAACCTGGGACAAAATACTCAGTGATATACAGGGTGGACGCGGCAATAGCCTGCTCAATCCCCAAACGCAAAACATTGAAGTGCTCATGCCGATTCAGCTTGGGCGTACCGGAAAACCTTGGGCTGTGTTGATTCGACTGCCCAAGGCGGTAGTCATGAGCCAAGCAATCACTCTAGAGCACGAATTGCAGGCGCGCAGCGTCAGCAACAGTATATGGCAAGTGTCAGTGGGGCTGGTCATTTCACTGTTGGCACTAGTAGGCCTATGGTTTGCAGCGGCAAAAATCGTCGGGCCGATTCGTGAGGCAGCAGCGCTGGCAGCAAACATCAGTTTAGGGGACTTCTCCCGCCGGTTAGTACAGCAATCAGAAGATGAAGTCGGACAGCTGTCGTATGCACTAAACGACATGTCAGAAAGCCTGCAACGGCAAGTAAGGGTAGCCGAACGCATTTCTGAAGGTGATCTGGACCTGGAGGTACGGCTGTCTTCGCCCCACGACACACTCGGCAAGTCACTCGAGAAGATGGTCAGCAACCTTAACAATCTGATTTCCGAGGTGCAGGTCAGCGCCACCCAGATCACTGGCAGTTCGGAGCAGGTAACGGATTTGAGTCAATCGCTATCGGACGGAGCATCGAACTCCGCCTCATCTATCACTGAAATTAGTGCCGTCATGACTCAGATGGCCGCGCAGACTTCCGATAATGCTGCCAATGCAAAAAAAGCTGATGAGCAATCACAAGCTTCAAGATCTGACGCAGGAGAAAGCGACAAGCTGATGAGCGAGCTTATTGCTGCCATGGCGGAAATCGACAATTCGGGAAAAGACATTACAGCGATTATTACCACCATCGATAACATCGCCGCACAAACCAACCTATTAGCCCTCAACGCAGCGATTGAGGCCGCTAGAGCTGGCGAACTGGGGCGTGGCTTTGCAGTGGTGGCTGACGAAGTCCGCAGTCTGGCAGCAAGGAGCGCCGAGGCAGCTCAACAGACAGCGGCACTGATCGCCGACTCATCCACCAAGACAAAGCGCGGCATGATCATCGCGGGCCGAACCGCAGAATCACTCAAAAGTATCGTCAGCGGAACCAGTGCGGTATCCAGCCTGGTTTCTCTCATTTACCAAGCCTCTAGCGAACAAGCCTCGGGCTTGCAGCAGGCCAGTTTGGGCCTCGAGCAGATCGACGAAGTGACGCAGCAAAACCAGTCAAACTCGCAAGAGTGTGCAGTAGCCGCAAAAGACCTTTCTGCCCGGGCATCGTTGATGCAACGTGAGTTAGGTCGTTTTAGAGTAAAAAAGGTCTAGACGTTCTGGAACTCTTAGCAGAACTTTGGAGTTATCACGAGTCCCCTCAAGGTGAAGCCATGCCGGATCTTAATAATTTTAAAATTAGCTTCCTATATCATTGGCATATTAGTTTCGTTCATGTGGTTGCCAGCACGTTGCATGAAGCGGATGTGTGGAAACATTTGGCCGATCGCCTTGGGGTTTTTTATTGTGATCCAGAAGGCTACGCAATGCTCTCTCACGCCATAAAAAAATTGGTGGAGGCTAATGGTGTCACCGATGTCATGGTAGAAAAGTCAGAAATATCTGGAGTGACCTCTCAACCTATCGTGCAACTACTACAACCCCTTCAGCAACAAACAGGCTCTGTTGTCATACCGTAGGTTTTTAGTTTTAAGGAGGCGCATCGTTAGATGTGTCTTCTCAAAACATCACTATGTAAATCTAATTAAGCAGACACTCGTGAGCATCCGGTTCTGGCCGATAAAGGACAGTCGTGGGCGGGTGCTGTGGGTCGAACGCGGTCCATGGCGACAGGCTGATATCGGCCAGGAGCGGGCATCCACCCGAGCAGTCCGCCCAGAGAATGCTCCCTGAAGGAAACATAATCCCTCCCTTGGCACAGTGACAACTCACATGCCAGTCGTTATTCGCTGGGCCTACGTTCAGTCGCTAGCGTCGCCTCTGAATTGGCTTCGCGACTGCTGTTATACGCTGCAAAATACCGACCTAACTGGCGTCCAAATCGGATACAGGGTTTTTCAATTACGAACCAGGAAATACTGGCCAACGCTAGAGAAACGGCGATCGTAACAGCCTGATTTGCATGAATGCTGAAATTCGGGAATTCGGCGGCTATAACCTTTTGTATTGGCCATCCGAAGACATACACACCATACGAAAAGTCGCCTGGAAGCCGCAATGCCTTGATTGGGCCGGTGGTCATCAGCCAAAGCGCAGTCATCAAAAATGCCGGATAAAACACAAACTGGAACGCCGAGCCATGCCGAAATATCCAAGCAAAGAGGATTAAGCCGGAAACCACACGGATATTGATACTTGCCTGGTCCTTATAAAGCGCAAGGAGAGCACCAAAAGCAAAAAAGGCCGGGAGGCGCCCACCAATGTCTATGTTCATCAGACCAATCAGTTGAATGTCTTCCGGGAAAAACATTGAAGTGACAAGAATTGCGATGAGAACCACCGTCGCGAAGAGCCTATGGCGGAATACCCCACAGAGCCCTGCTGCCAGCAACATGGCGTACATAATAAGCTCATATCGGATCGTCCAAATTGATCCGTTGGTCAGCGGGAAGTTGCTATTTTCAAATACACCAGGCAATGAGTATTGGATATAGGGGTGCCGAAATATTTCTGAGAAAATGGCACTGTCAGCAAAATAACTATTCAACGGCAGTGTGGTGAGCATCGGTCCAAGCAGTAAGACGCAAGCGGCCGCACTCACCAGGATGGCTGGGAACACCCGAAAAAACCTTGCCAGTATAAAATCAAGCGGTGAACTATTGTTTATCCAGCTATTCGTTACAAGAATACCGCTTAAGAAAAAGAAGAATTCAACGGCCAGCGATCCGGAATAGTCAAATCCAAGCAAACGCCCGATAGGCTCTGTCGTCACGGCCCCTGGAACAAGAGCGTAAGCATGCCCCCAGATGACCGCACATGCAGCGACGAGGCGCAGCAAATCCGCATTGTTATTGTCCCTGAGCAGAGCGTAATTCAGTTTCATTGAAAGGCTCTCGGAATGTGTGCGCGATGGCAGGACCCGATAACCATCCTGGTAATTTTTCCATTTGTGGTAGATGTGTCCGATAAGGTCTGAGTGTAGACGGCGCCTCAACGCGGCTGCTGAACATGAAAAAAAAGACATGTTACATATTCGCAATCCTGGCCCATGACAGCCCAACTCCGTCACGCACTTTGCCTCTATTCCTGAGCATTGCATCTATCCCAAACCAGGACAAAAGAATGCCAAAGATCTGGCGCGATTTAGTTGACTACTTTGGATCGATTACTGCCCTTCGAGACGGACAACAACCGGCCAATAACAATCTCCCGGTTGCATACAATAATTTAAGTGCCGATGGGCGAGTGCTATCGAACCCTCGGTCCGCAACAACTTTCAATCACTCAGAAAATGCTTGCTGGGTTGCTGGTCGACTTGCTGACGTTGAGCAAGTGAAACCACAAACTCGTTTGACCAGCCAATGAGTCCCCATCAGCTGGCCTCGATGACGGGCCTCAGCGATTGCCGCCGGGGGTCGACTCCCGGCTGAAGGCGTCCAGTTCCTGCACCAGGCCCTTGGCTGCCCTCATCACCAGCGCACGACCTTTTTCCGGTGTTGCCTGGGCCGGGTCCGAGCCCATGCGACCATCCGGATGGCGCGCGCGGAAGTCTTGCGCTTCGCGGATGGGGCCCCACGCGGCGATCTGCGGCGAATACTCGGCCGATTTGATCGAGTCCGGGTACGCCCATTGAGTCACGGCAATTTCCGACGGGGTGGCATGCACGCCATGGCCCGTTGGAAACTGCTCCCGCGCCAGCTCGCCAACGCCTTCGAGGTCCCACCAGTTGCACAGCTTCAGCGCAAACCCTGCCGGACGTCGTGCGAAGCTCGCCTCGGCGTAGAGTTCGGAAAATGCCGCTTCAATCGAGGCGACATTGCCGCCGTGGCCATTGAGGAAGAGGATTTTTTCGAACCCGTGCGCGGACAGCGACCGCACCCAATCGCCAATGGCGGCGATGAAGGTTGATGGACGCAGTGAAATGGTGCCTGGGAAACCCAGGTGGTGTTGGGCCATGCCAATGTTGAAGGTAGGAGCAATCAGTATGTCCGCTGATTTCTGGGCTTCGTGAGCAATGATTTCCGGACACATCCAGTCGGTACCCAAAAGGCCGGTGGGGCCGTGTTGTTCATTCGAACCGATCGGAACAATGATGGTACGACTGCGTTGCAGGAATTCGCCGATTTCGGCCCAGGTCGACAGGTGTAAAAGCATTCAGGTTGTCTCCATTGCAAGGTTCCTTGCGGAACATGACGATTCAGTTGAAGTTGCCGGTATCTGATCACACAGCGCTGTATTGAGGTGCAGAGCGTTCACCCGATAGCGACCGGCTGCGCGTGATGACCATTGCCGCGCAAAGTGACGCGCAGCCAACGGCAACGATGCCCAGGTTCATACTGCCGGTGGCCGTTTTGGCCCAACCAATGACCGCGGGCCCCCAGAAGCCACCGCACAGGCCGATGGTGTTGATGAAGGCGATGCCGCCCGCCGCGGCTTCGCCCTTGATGTGTTCGGAGGGCATGGCCCAAAACACGGTATAAGCCATGAAAATCGTGGTGGTGGCCCCGGTCAGCAGCCCCAGCGATACCATCAGGTGCCCTTCTGCCAACGGAAACGCCAGGAGCAGAACCGCCCCGATGCCCGCCGGCACTGCACAGTGGTAACGCCTTTCGCCGATGCGATCCGAGCGGCGCCCTATCAGATACATGCCGATTGCAGCCCCGACATAAGGAATAGCGCAATACCAACCCAACCGCAGGGTGTCCTCGACACCCTGGGCCCTGAGGATGGCCGGCAGCCAGAAACTCATGGCGTAGATCGAGAAGATGATGCAGAAGTAAGCCGATGCCAGGACGTAAGTTTTCGGGTCGCGCAATACGGCCCTGAACGAATGGGTTTGTCCCGCTGATGTACCCACCTCTGCCTCCAGCAGTGTCTTTTCTTCAGCACTCAGCCAATGGGCGTCCGAGGGCCGATTGGACAGGACAAAGAAGGTCAGGATACCGAGCAACACGCACGGAAGGCCTTCTATCAGAAACATCCACTGCCACCCGGCCATACCGCCGATGCCGGAAAGCGTGGTCATCAGCCAGGCGGAAAGCGGACCACCGACAATGCCGCCGATGGGCCCGGCAATGAACACGATGGCAATGGCCCGGGCCATGCGTGTCGGACCGTACCAGCAAGACAGGTAATAGATCATCCCCGGCGCGAAACCGGCTTCGAATACACCCAGCAGAAAACGCATCAGGTAGAACGTCGGCACGTCGCGGACGAAGAGCATGCAGGCCGAGGTGATGCCCCATAACACCAGAATGCGACTGAACGTCTTGCGCGCACCCACCCGGGGAAGCATCAGGTTGCTTGGCAGTTCAAACAACACATACCCCAGGAAAAATATCCCTGCCCCTGCGCCATAAGCCGCGTCGGAAAGTCCGAGATCACTTTGCATCTGCAGCTTGGCGAAGCCGACATTGATGCGGTCCAGATAGGCGAACACATAGCAAATGAACAACAGCGGCAGCAGCCGCCCATTGAGCTTGCGGTAAAGGGCATTCAGGGCGCCCCTTCTTGCCGGTGCAAAGGCTGACATTAGGGGTCTCCGATTTGTTCTTGTTGGCCGGTGGTGGTGCCAAAGGATGGTGCCCCGACGACAAAAACCCAGCAAGAGCAACTAAGTTCGCGTACCGTTGCTCTATAGGCAACGCAGCTTTCAGGGATGCCCGACATGCGCGAGATCAATCAACAACGGCTTCGCTATTTTCATGAGGTGCTGGTCCACGGTTCGATTCGAGGTGCGGCAGACAGCATCAATACGTCCCCCTCCGTGATCACCCGCCAGATCAAGTTGCTGGAGGAGGAGTTAGGGGCGAGGCTTTTCGAACGGCAGGCGCGCGGTGTTCAGCCGACCGAGGCCGCCGCGCATCTGCTGGAGTTCTGGCGCGGATACCGGTCTCACCAGGAAAAGCTTGAAGACCAGTTACAAGCACTCAAGGGCCTGCAACAAGGCCATGTGCGGGTGGTGATCAGTGAGGGTTATGTCGATGCCCTGGTCGACAACGTGCTCGCGCCCTTCTGCAAGCAGTACCCGAAGCTGGATGTCACGCTGGACATACTTCCCGTCGATGACGTGATGAACGAAGTGGCAGAAAACCGCGCGCACATCGGCCTTGCCTATAATCCGCCGCTGCACGCGCAGATCGATTTTCGTGCAACCTCATCACAGCCCGTCATGTTGCTGGTACGCCCGGATCATCCACTGGCCTTGAACGGTCGTGCGGCCACCGTCGAAGACCTGCTCGCCTGCCAGCTGGTCTTGACGCCCACCACGTTCGGCATCGGTCATGCGATAAAAATGCTCGAGTACGCGGAGAAAATCGAGATCCGCCCGGCGCTGGTCAGCAACTCCCTTGCAGCCCTCAAACGCCTGATCGCCGCCGGGGATTTCGCTTCGTTGCTGGGAGAATTCGCGGCCTATCGGGAAATCGCCAAGGGCAGCCTGGCGGCCGTCCCCATCGACCACCCGATTTTTCTCGGCGTCGAGGCGAAACTGTTGGTCAAATCCGGCCGCCCCCTCGCCGCCCCCGCCCAAGAGTTGCTCAACTGGATGCTGCAACGCTTGCCGATGTTTTCGCCGGGAGAAGAGGTGTGACGCGGTCGGCCGTAACTCACGCTTGATTGTCGTACCGTTGGTTCAAGCGATTCATTTTGCAATAAGCTTCGTCTGATCGCGGTTCGAGCCGCTTTCCAGGTCGGCCACGCCGCCCGCTAACCGCCCCATTATCAGCAGCAGGCACCCGCAAGAATGCTTGCCACACCACCAAGGCAGAACACCTGATTGAACATCGATACCCGAATCAAATTCCGTCATCTGGTGTGTTTTCTCGAAGTGGCGCGCCAGGGCAGCCTGGCACGTGCTGCCGACAAGCTGGCGATCAGTCAGCCGGCGCTTTCCAAAACCCTCAAGGAACTGGAAACCCTGCTGGAGGCCACCCTGTTCGAGCGGGGCAAAAAGGGCTCGACGCTGACCGAGGCCGGTGCGGCCTTTCTGCGCTACGCCGGGCCGAGCGTGCAATCGCTGCGCGAGGGGGTCAACAGTCTGCGTTCCGGTGTGCATGAGCCGATTACCGTGCAGCTCGGCGTGCTGTCCACCGTCGAAAGCTTGCTGGTTCCTGAAGTGGTCTGCCGTCTGCATGACCGGCACCCTGCCTTGGTGGTCAGCGTCATGACCGGGCCTAGCGCCTATTTGCTCTCGCAATTGCGGGTCGGCGAACTCGATCTGGTGGTGGGTCGAATGACCGATAGCCCGTTGATTTCCGGACTGACGTTCGAGCATCTCTACAGCGAGTCAATGACCCTGGTGGTGCGTGCCGGTCACCCGGCGCTCACCGCTCCACAGGGGCATAAAAATCTCGAAGACTACCCGCTGGTCTTGCCGTCGGCGGGGACGACAATCCGCAAATTCGCCGACAGCCTGTTTGTGCAGCACGGGATAACGCCGTCGCGCCAACGCCTGGAAACCCTGTCGGTCGCCCTGAGTCGGCGCTACGTGCAATGCAGTCAGGCGATCTGGGTGGCGCCCCATGACGCGGTCAGGCAGGACTTGAGGCAAGGTGAGTTGGTGGAGCTGGATCTGGGGATGCGCGAACCGGGCGGTTCGGTGGGGCTGTGCACCAATCCTGCGTTACCCGTGACACCAGCGGCGCAGTGGTGCGTGGAAGCCCTGCGCGAGATCGGCCAGGAATATCGCGAAGGACAATATCCATAACCATTTGGATATGGATAGAGTCGTTTTTTTCAATTTTGCATCAGGTCGCACAGGAGGAAACTGCGGTCACGAGTCACTGCCCACGCAGTGCCCGCCTCCGTCCAACCATAACAACAGGAAAAACGACATGTCTGATGCGCACGACAGCCGCTTCGTCATTCGTGACCGTAACTGGCATCCAAAGGCCCTGACCCCCGACTACAAGACGTCGATCCTGCGCTCCCCGCGCCAGGCATTGGTGAGCATTCCCCAATCCCTGTCGGAAACCAGCGGTCCGGACTTTTCCCATTTGAAGATGGGTCAGCACGATAACGATCTGCTGTTGAACTTCAATCACGGTGGCCTGCCCATTGGCGAACGCATCATTGTCGCCGGTCGCGTGTGTGATCAGCACGGCAAGCCGATTCCCCATACCCTGGTGGAAATGTGGCAAGCCAATGCCGGTGGCCGTTACCGGCACAAGAAGGACAGCTACCTGGCCCCGCTCGACCCGAATTTCGGCGGTGTCGGCCGTGCGCTGACCGACCGCGATGGCAACTACAGCTTCCGTACCGTCAAGCCCGGTCCCTACCCTTGGCGCAACGGCCCCAACGACTGGCGGCCAGCCCATATCCATGTCTCCATCAGCGGCCCGTCCATTGCGACGCGGTTGATTACCCAGCTGTATTTCGAAGGTGATCCGCTGATCCCCATGTGCCCGATCGTCAAATCGATCTCGAATCATGAAGCGGTGCAGAGCTTGATCGCCAGACTGGACATGAGCATGGCCAATCCAATGGATTGCCTGGCTTATCGTTTTGATATCGTCCTGCGCGGCCAGCGCAAGACCCACTTCGAAAACCGCTGAGGAGGCCCGCGTATGCCCGTTCAACTTCTGCCTGAAACCCCGTCGCAAACGGCCGGCCCCTATGTGCACATCGGCCTGGCCCTGGAGGCTGCCGGCAATGCGCCGCGCGAACAGGAAATCTGGAACGACATGGCCAAGCCTGGCGCGCCAGGTGAGCACATTTTACTGCTGGGCCATGTCTATGACGGTAACGGCCACCTGATTCGTGACGCGTTCCTGGAGTTCTGGCAGGCCAATCACGATGGCGTCTATGACAGTGCTTACGACCTGGAAAAACCGTTCAACTGTTTTGGCCGTACCGCCACGACCGATGTCGGTGAATGGACGATCAACACCGTGAAACCCGGCGTGGTGAAAAACGCCGCGGGCGTTGCCATGGCCTCGCACATCAACGTGTCGCTGTTTGCCCGGGGTATCAACATCCACTTGCAGACCCGGCTGTACTTCGACGACGAACCCCAGGCGAATGCCGTGGACCCGGTGCTGAATCTGATCGAACAACCCCAGCGGCGCGAATCGCTGATTGCCAGGCGCTGCACGGTTGACGGGAAGCTGGCCTACCGGTTCGATATTCACGTTCAAGGTGAAGCGGAAACCGTGTTCTTCGACTTCTGACGACGCAGGCACCGTGTAGAAACGGCCTCCCCTCTGGGGAGGCCATCTGTGCAGCTAGAGCCCCTCCCCCGACGCAGGGTAAAGCGATTGGCCCATGGCGACTTCTCGAAGCCAACGATGTGAGCCATTCAATTCAGTATCGCGCGAAACAAAGTACCTGTACTTTTAGTCGGCTTGTGCGCGATCCAGATTTCTCAAGGTTTTCACAACAACCTGGAAAGACTGGAACCATGGAAGGATTTGATCGTTTTTAAGGAGTGAAAATGAGCACGGTTTTATCGACCTATGCGCTGTGTGTGGTTGTCCTGTTTTTCAAGATGCTCGCCATTTCCTGCTATCAAGGGTTCTATCGAATCAGTCGTTTGACGTTCAAAAACCCTGAAGATGCGAGGCTCGTCGGCCGGACCTCCAGTGCAGAGGAACTCCCCCAAGTCATCAGAGGCCAACAGGCATGGCTGAATGATCTCGAGAATATTCCCCTGTTTTTCGCATTGGGTGCACTCTCGCTAGCGCTCGATACACCCGCCGGGCTCACTGCCTGGCTGTTTTGCCTCTTCACCGCCGCGCGCGTGCTGCACACCCTGACGTATCTGGCGCATTGGCAACCGTGGCGCACGATTGCCTACGCTGTCGGCGTCGGCTGTCTGGTGGGATTGGCGGGAATGATTGTTTCGATCTTGATCAACCGCGCGGGTGCACTTGGTTGATTGAGATAAGTGTCAACACACAGTCAGAAGCAGCCTGTGGGATGCGCCTCGAAAATCTGAGGCAACTCTCGATTTTTTACTCGAAACGACTTAGTCCCTGTCTTTCGTCGTACGGATAAGATTGCCCCGCAATTTCACGATTGCCTTCTGCATTTGCACAAAGTCGTCTGGATCAAGACCGGTTTGCGGAAAACTTTCTTCCGACAGACCTTCACGTAGTTTTCGCCCCTCTTTTGTCAGGCTGATCCTCACTTGCCGCTCGTCTTCCGGGTCACGCTGACGCAACAAATAGCCCATCGCTTCCAACTTCTTCAGGATCGGAGTGAGGGTATTGGATTCAAGGAATAGCTTTTCGCCAAGGCTGCCAACAGTCTGGTTGTCTTCCTCCCACAGCGCAACGAGGGTGATGTACTGCGTATAGGTCAGGCCGAGCCGTTCGAGCATAGGCTTGTAAGCCTTGCCGAAGGCCAGGTTTGCAGAATAGACCGCAAAGCACAGGAAGTCGGAAAGCTTCAGGTCCAGTGCAGATGTCTTTTCAGTGGATTTCATGAGCATTCTCTGTGGCCAAAGACGGATGGATCGCAACGACAAACTATACATCGCATGCGATGGTATCGGAAGTGCTCACACCTTTGTCAATCGTCACACCTGTCCTTCGAATCCGGGAACGTCGACACCGACTCGCCAGGGATGCCCCTGGCGAGCTGGAGGTGCGTTGCGTTATGCGGTGAGAACGTTGATAGCGACATCAATATTGCCGCGTGTCGCCTTGGAGTACGGGCAGATTTGATCGGCGTTATGGGCCAGGTCAGTCGCGACACCGTGATCCAGACCTGGCACCCGCAGGGTCAGTCGGGCCTGGAGGAAGTAGGCTGGCCCGGTCTGGCCCAGATCAACCTCGATGTCGACGGCCGTGTCGGTCGGCAGTGTCACCTTCATCTGCTGGGCAGCCAACCCCACCGCTGCGATGTAGCAGGCCGACCAGGCCCCGGCGAACAATTGCTCGGCTTTCGGGTGCGGCTGGACAGCAGTGAATTCGTGTTCCGGCCTGGCACTTCCCGGCGAAGATAGCGTGATGTCGAGGCTACCGTTATGACCGCGCGATGTGTAGCCCGCGCTGTTGTGGGTAGTATGGGTTTTGCCGGTGACCAGTACTTTTTCAATCTTGCTCATGATGATTCCCTCAGATTTACTAGCTTCAGTAGTCGTACACGCTTTTATCGCATGCGATTTTAATCATACATCCAGACGTCACGCCGTCATTACGTTCAGGGTTACGTCGATATTGCCGCGTGTGGCTTTGGAGTACGGGCAGATAGAGTCGGCGATGTGTGCCAGTTCGGTGGCGACATCGTGTGCCAGACCCGGCACGCGCAGGGTCAGTCGAGCTTGGAGGAAGTAGGCCGGACCCGTCTGGCCCAGGTCCACTTCGATGTCGACAGCCATATCCGCCGGCAACACGATGTTGCGTTCCTGGGCCACTAGGCCGACCGCTGCGGTGTAACAGGCCGACCAGGCTCCGGCGAACAATTGCTCGGCTTTCGGGTGCGGCTGGATGGCGGCGAATACATGGGCTGGCTGGGCCGAACCGGGTGATGACAGTTCGATATCGAGGTTGCCGTTATGGCCGCGCAAGGTCGTGTCGGCACCGCTGAAGGTGGTGTGTGTTTTGCCAGTCGCCAGTACTTTTTCAATCTTGCTCATGGGTGTTTCCTCAGTATTTAATAATTGCGCGCGATAATATCGCATGCGTTATTTATGAAGCTAAAAATAGGCGACGTGTATCAGTTGCCCGCTGCTGTGATCCAGTTGTTGCCGTTGTGGCCATGAAAAGCACGACCGGTAGAGAAGGACATTGTGTAGCTGCTTCCGGTGATCATGGCTGAATCTCCAAACGGCAAGTCGTGGGCTTCGTATCGCTATCGATTAGATCGGATGCGATGGATTAATACTCAACCAACACCCCAGATATGTCAAAGATTATTTTTCGTTTCTACGACAAACGGTAGATGTGGCATCAATCTCTGGTTGCGATTGGCCTGGCCAATACCCTGAAGTTCCTGCTGCAACGGCCATCGCAACCGCTACTATTCTTACCACCCCACGTCTGAGACCTTTGGCTATTTCAGCAACGGCTCCCTAGAACTTTTCCCTGTTTATCGGTCTATGTGGATAGGCACATCCACTCGGTAAGCACGCCCCCTGCTGGCTTACCGCAGCCGGATGGCCATATGTCCAATGGCCAATCAGAGGTTGTCTTCGTTCATGAAATTCCATGTCCCACGGAAGGTGCTCTTCGGTCTGTTCGCGTTCGCGGCAATGGGCTCGGCATCCGCCACACAGATGAAGACCTCTACCCCTGTTTTCGCACCTGAAGTCGCAGCCGTTAAGGCGCCTGTCCAGGCCGCCGACACCCCTTGGCCGACCTTGGCCAGTATGGCCGGCAAGCAGCCAGGGCCGTTGCTTGCCCATGACGACCGAGACTGGCATGACGACCGTTGGCACGATCGTAGAGACGATTGGCGCCGAGACGAGTGGCGCAGAGAAAATTGGCGCAGAGAGCAAGCCCGCCGGGAAGCTGAACGCCGTCGTGATTGGGAGCGTAACGAGGATCGGGCCATGCAGCACCGTTACGAGGACGATCACCGTTACTATCGGCGCTAGTGCGAAGGCACCCTGACCGTCCGCAAGGGCTCAAGACTGGCCGATGGTCGTCGCATTTCGCTCGTCGCCGGCGTTTGGCTAAGCTGAATACATCAGGACGAACTCAATCTTGAGTGATAGCGGCTACGAGCGGATCTGGATTGGCGTCAAGGCAGTAGCCCCGGGAGACCACTATGTACGCGGTGATAAGAACCTACTTGGGGACTGGAGCAAAGCAGCTTTTCGAGCTTTTGGAAGAGCGTAGCGCCGACGTCGAAGCGACCCTTCGGACAGTGCCTGGCCTCGTCAGCTACACCCTGCTCAATACCGGCGATGGCGGTACCGCGGTGACCGTCTGCACGGACAAGGCCAGCACCGATGCAAGCTTGAAAGTCGCGCGTGACTGGATTCAGAAAAACGCCTCGAATATCCGCGCGAACCCGCCGATCGTGACGGAAGGTCCGGTCATTGTGCAGATCAAATAACGCGCCCTTCCAGTAGATCTCAACCCACCGACATCTTCGCGGTCAGGTTCTGTTGCAGGTACGCCAGGAAGCGTCGCTGGAACAGCATCGTATGCTCGTGCGCGGCCTTTTCTGCTTCGTCAGCATTACGCGCCTGTATGGCATCGACGATTTCATCGTGGTCGCGGCCAATGGGGGCGCTAGCCGTACTGACGATGTAGTCGAAGTGCAGGTGCAACAGGCGCTGACCTTCGCCCAACAGCTTCTCGTAGTAACTGATGAAATACGGGTTCTTCCCGGCCTCGGCAATCGCCATGTGCAATGCCTTGTTGGTTTCGGACATCGCCTGGAAGTCCCCGGCACTGACGGCATCCAGGTAGGCCGCGTCGGCGGCGCGGATACGCACCAGGTCTTCATCGGTACGGTGCAGGGCCGCCAGGCGGGTCACCGCACGCTGAATCAGGTCCAGGGCCGAAATGTAGTTGGGGAATTCTTCGATTTCGAAGGGAGTCACCAACAGCGTGCGGTTCGGCAGGATGGTGACCAGGCCTTCGCTGATCAGACGGGCAAGCGCATCACGCACCGGCGAGCGGGACAGCCCGAACTGGGCGGCCAGGGAAACCTCGTCCAGCGGCACGCCCGGCTTGAGCTTCAGCGTCAGGATCTGCTTGCGCAATTCTTCGTAAATGTAGCGACCACCATGGCGTTTGGCACCACTGGTCGCTTCAGTCGTTTCTTTGCTCATAGGGTCATGCTCTCGACAATGCAGGCCAGTCATCCGGCCAGCCCGCAACTTTAACATTCGCCCGGGGATAGTTAGAAACCCTCACCCCAGGTATCACTCAGCATAAAACCGGCCGCCAACGGGTCGTCGGGATCGAGGCCGATCTGGTGCAGCCCATAGATCCAGGCCCGCCCGGTGACCCTGGGCAACACCGCCGGTTTACCGCCCACAGTCGTCAGCCCCAGCAGCTCGACCTGAAACTCGCCGCCAATGGTCGAGCGCGAGGTGAGTGCATCCCCCACTTCGACCAGGTTGCGTGCGCTCAAGGTCGCCAGGTTCGCCGAACTGCCCGTGCCACAGGGCGAGCGGTCGACCCGCCCCGGAGGCAGCGTGGTACAGGTCTGGTAGGTGAGCCGGTCCACACGGTGGCGGAACATCACATACGCCACCTCGTCGAGCGCCTTGAACAACGGGTGGCTCACCTTCACCTGCTGATTGATCAAGCCTTTGAGGCGCACGCCTTGAGTGGCCAGTTCACGGGCATTCTCGGGGGCAATGCTGAGGCCGATCTGGTCAACGTCCACCAGCGCGTAGTAGACACCTCCGAAGGCAATGTCGGCCTTGATCACACCAAAGTCCGCGGTCTCGATCGGCACATCCAGTTGCTCGACAAAGGACGGCACCATATCCAGCGAAACGCTCTGACAGCGCCCGTCCGCGCACCGGGCACGGGCGGTCACCAGGCCCGCCGGAGTGTCGAGCACCACCGTGGTCACGGGCTCGACCATCTCCAGCATCCCCAGTTCCAGCAAGGCGGTGACCACACAAATGCAGTTGCTGCCGGACATGGGGTGCGCCTTGTCCGCCTGTAGCACGATAAAACCGGCCTGGGCTTCGGGCCGGGTCGGCGGCAATAGCAGGTTCACCGACATCTGCAGGCAACCGCGCGGCTCCAGAATCACCAGGCGCCGCAGGCTGTCGTCGACTTCGTTGATGTAGTTCATCTTGTCGAGCATGGTCTTGCCGGGGATATCGATGACTCCGCCGGTGATGACCTTGCCGATCTCGCCTTCACAATGCACGTCAGCCATTTGCAGCGTCTTTTTCCAGCGCATGTCCGGATCCTTTACTTGATGTACCAGCCCCAGGGCTGCTCGCTGTCGTAGCGGGTGATCTGCTTGGTTTCCAGGTAATTGTTCAAGCCCCACTCGCCCAGTTCGCGCCCGATACCGCTTTGCTTGTAGCCGCCCCAAGGGGCCTCGGTGAAGGTCGGTTGGGAGCAATTGACCCAGACGATGCCCGCTCGCAGTCGGCGGGCGACACGTTCGGCACGGGCACTGTCCCGGGACATCACGGCGGCGGCAAGGCCGAAGCGCGAGTCGTTGGCGCTGCGCACGGCATCGGCTTCGTCATCGAAGGGGCGCACGCACACCACCGGGCCGAAGATTTCTTCTTTCCAGATCCAGCTGTCCTGCGGCACGTTGGCAAAAATAGCCGGGGTCAGGAAGTAGCCTTTTTCGCAATGGGCCGGACGCGTACCGCCGGTGAGCAGCGTCGCGCCCTCCTCCCGGCCACGGGCGATGGCCGCCAGTACCTTGTCGTACTGACCACGACTGACCAACGGGCCAAGCAGCACGCCTTCGTCCATGCCGTGGCCGATACTGACGCGCTCGGTCTGCTCCACCAGCCGCTTGAGCAGCGGCTCATACAGATCGCGCTGGACCAGCACCCTTGAAGTCGCCGAGCACACCTGGCCCTGGTTCCAGAAAATGCCGAACATGATCCATTCGACCGCGGCTTCGATATCGCTGTCGTCGAAGATGATGAAGGGCGACTTGCCCCCCAGTTCCAGGCTGATGTTTTTGATGTCGCGGGCGGCGGCCTGCATGATCCGCGTTCCGGTTGGCACGCTGCCGGTAAAGGCCAGTTTGTCGATACCGGGGTGCTCGCTCAGGGGTGCGCCGGCCTCCGGGCCGAGGCCGGTGACCACGTTGAGTACACCGGCAGGCAAACCGGCCTGATGGGCGATGTCCGCCAGTTCCAGGGCGGTCAGCGGTGTCAGTTCCGACGGCTTGAGCACCATGCAGCAGCCAGCGGCCAGTGCCGGTGCGACTTTCCAGGCGGCCATCAGCATCGGGAAGTTCCAGGGAATGATCGCCCCGGCAACGCCCACTGGCTCCTTGCGTGCAATGGAGGTGAAGCGTTCATCGGCCAGGGCAATGTTCTGCTCACGATGACCGTCTAGGCCTTCGGCCAGATCAGCATAAAAGTCAAAGCAGCCTGCGGTATCGGCAATGTCCCACTGGGCTTCGGGCAACGGCTTGCCGTTGTCGCGCACCTCAAGTCCGGCCAGGTCGTCCTGGCGCTGGCGAATGCCGTTGGCGATGGCCCGCAGAATCGTCGCGCGCTCGGCCCCGGTCATTTGTGGCCAGGGACCCTCATCAAATGCCCGGCGCGCGGCACTGACGGCCAGGTCGATGTCTTCTGCGGTGGCCGCTGAGACCTGGGTGATCACCGACTCATCGCTCGGGTCGATCGTGTCAAAGGTGCCGCCATTTTTGGGGCGAACCCACTGGCCGTCGATGTAGAGCTGGTCAAAGGATTTCATGCATGGCCTCCAACAAGGGCAAAGCGCTGGGCGCTGAAAGGGGTCAGGTCCTGGGCGGGTTTGCGCCCGACAACCAGGTCAGTGATGAGTCGTCCGGTGGTTGCACCCAGCGTCAGGCCGAGCTGGCCGTGGCCGAACGCCAGGAACACGTTCGACAGCCGGCTGCTGCGATCGATCACCGGTTTGGTGTCGGGCAGAAACGGGCGATAGCCGACGCCGTATTCGAGGTTGTCCAGTTGCAACCGGGGAAGAATTTTTCGGGCTTTCTCGAGAATGATGTCGGCGCGCTTGAAATTCGGCTCGGCGTTCGGGCCGGCGAATTCGATGGTGCCGCCAATCTGCAAACCACGGGACATCGGGCTGAAGCAGAACCCGCCATCGGCATAAATCACCGAATGGCGAATCTCCACGCCGGGGGTGGGCAGCAACACCTGATAACCGGCGATGCCGGCCAGTGGAACCTGCGCACCGAGCTGCCCGAAAAACTGTCGCGAGCCCGTGCCGGCGGCGATCACCACCTGATCAGCCGCGTAGCGTTGGCCATCGGCGAGGGTGACGCCGCTGGCACGGTCGTCTACCTCATCGATGCGCTTGACCTGGCCACGCACGCGCGCGCCGCCCTGATCGAGAAAACTTTGCGTCAATGCGGCAATAAAACCTTTGGTATCGCTGACCGCGCGCCAGTCTGGAAACAGCAGGCCATGGCTGAACTTGCCGGCCAACGACGGTTCGAGGTCCGAGATGGCCGCCGCGTCCAGCACTTCGGATTTGAAACCCAGTGCCTGGCGCAACGCCAGATGCTCACGTTCGTGTTCCAGGCCTGCCGGGGTATCGAACACCTCGATGATCGGCCGCTGCCCCATCAGGGTCTTGTCCGGGCAAGCCGCCAACAAGGGCGCATAGTCCTCGTAGACCTGGTGGGTCAGGGTCGCCATGTCTTCGGCGATCTCGACAATCTTCGAATGCCGGGCACAGGCCAGAAACCGCAGGAACCACGGCAAGATGCCGGGCAAGGCGCCGGGCCTGAGCGCCAGCGGTCCCTTCTGGTCGAGCAGCCAGCCGGGGATTTTTTTCAGGATGCCGGGCTTGGACAGCGGAATCACTTCGCTGACCGCCATTTGCCCGCAACTCCATTTGGCGGTGCTGTCGCCCGCCGCGGCCGGGTCGATCAGCGTCACGGCATAGCCTTCGCGTTGCAGGTACAGGGCACAACAGACGCCGACGATGCCACCGCCGACCACCACAGCCTTCTCTGCGGGAAAGGGTGCTTGTGCAACGGGCTGTGCAGGTGTCATAGGGAAGTCTCTTGAGCAGAGGCTGGAGCGGCATAATCTTCCAGACTGAAGCCGTCCCACCAGGGTTGGGTGTCGTCGACAATAAACTCGGCACGCCCGGTGATCCATGCCCTTCCTTCAATACTGGGGCGAATCGCGGCACTGCCGTCTTCCAATTGCAGGGTCTGGGCCACGCGGCCGACGAAAAAACTGCCGATCAGGCTTTCATGGCGATAGGCACCCTCTTCAGCCAGCCAGCCACGGGCAAAGCGCTGGGCGACCCGGGCCGAACTGCCGGTGCCGCACGGCGAACGATCGATCAGGCTCGCCCCGGCAATCACCACGGCCCGGCCCTGGGATTGTGCGGACAACGGCGCGCCGGTCCACATACAGTGCTTGACGCCCCTGATGGCCGGGTTTTCCGGGTGAACCACGTCAACCGTCCGGTTGACCAGATCCTGCATCTCCCGGCCCCATTCCAGCAGTTGCTGCGGGCTGAAATGTTCGCAGCCCGGGAAATTGGCTTGCACCTCGACAATCGGGTAGAAGTTGCCGCCATAGGCGATGTCGACCTTCAGCAACCCCAAGGGCGGGAAGTCGAGAAGCAGATCACGGTGCAGCAAGAACGATGGAACGTTGGTGAAACGCACCGCGCTGACCTTGTCGCCGTCGCGTACATAAGTCGCATGGATCTGCCCCGCCGGCACATCCACCACCACGGTGCCCGGGACTTTCGGCTCGATCAGACCGGCCTCCAGGGCAAAGGTAATCGAGCCCAGCGTGGCATGCCCGCACATGGGCAAACAGCCGGAAGTCTCGATGAACAGCAGGCTGAAGTCGCTGTCGGCGCGCAACGGCGGGTAGAAAATCGTGCCCGACATGTGCGAGTGACCGCGCGGTTCAAGCATCAGGCTACGGCGAATCCAGTCGAAATCGGCCATGAAGTGTTCGCGCCGCTCGCTCATGGTCCGGCCTTTGAGGGCTGGGGCTCCGGCGATCACCATGCGTACGGGCATGCCTTCGGTGTGGCCTTCGATACTGTTGAAAACGTGTCGGGTCATCGTATTCACTCCGTCGTGCCGCATCGGTCGGGTGTGGCGACCGATGCGGCCAGTGCCATTAACCCAGCGCCACTTCGAAAGCCTTGCGGAAGCTGGCCTTCTCGTCGCTGGTCAGCGGTTGCAGCGGCATGCGCGCGGCGCCGGCATCGAAACCTGCCAGCTCACAGCCGTACTTGACCTTCTGGATGAACTTGCCCGACTCCATGTCCGCCAGCACCGGGAACAGCGAGCGGACGATGGCCTGGGCACCGTTGAGGTCGCCGCTGGTGTATTTGCTGTAGAAATCACAGACCTGCTGCGTCAGGCAGTTGGCCGGGCCACAGATCCAGCTGCTGGCGCCCCACAGGAAGAAATCCAGCGCCTGATCGTCGGAACCGCACGACAGTTGATAGTTGTCCTTGTAGGTGTTGCCGATCTCGATGGCGCGCAACAGGTTGCCGCTGCTTTCCTTGATCGCGATCACGCGCTTGTTGTCCTTGAACGCGTCCAGCACGGTAAAGCCGACTTCGACGTTGGTTCGCACCGGGTAGTTGTACAGCACCACATTGATGTCGGGCGCGGCGTCGAGAATGGCCTGGTAGTGACCGATCAGCTCGTCCTGGGATGGCAGTGCGTAGTAAGGCGGCGCGATCAGCAGGTTGGTGTAGCCGGCGTCGCGGGTCTGCTTCACCTGCTCGATCACCTCGCGGGTGCAGGAGCCGTTGGCACCGGCGATCAACACCCCACGGTCCCCCACCACTTCGCGCACGGTGGACAGAATCTGCCGTCGCTCCTGATTGGTCAGCGCGTAGTACTCACCGGTGGAACCCAGCGGCACGAAGCCCGTGACGCCCGCCTTGAGTTGAAACTCGATGATGTTGCCCAGCATGTCGTAATTGACGTTGCCGGCCTTGTCGAACGGTGTGACCAGAGCAGGCAGGATGCCTTTGAGTTGAGTCATTGCAGACACTCCACGGATTTGAGTACGAGGGTTGGGGTTAGTACGCATAACGACGCAGCATCCGCGTCTCGACCACGCCGACCAGCCGGGTCAGCGGGAACGCCACGAGGAAATAGATGACCGCCACCGCCGAGAGAAACTCGACCGGCCGGGCCGTGCTGTTGGAAATGTTCTGGCCGACGAACATCAGGTCGGCGATGCCCACCGAGGAGATCAGCGCGCTTTCCTTGAACAGTGAAACCACGTTGGACAGCAGCGGCGGAATGCCTCGCAGCAAAGCCTGGGGGAACACCACGAACACCGTTTTATTCCACGAGGCCAGGCCCAGTGCGACGCAGGCGTCATGCTGTTCGCCGGGTATCGACTTGAGCGCGCCCCGGAAGGTCTCGCTGGTGATCGCGGTCATGTACAGGGTCAGTGCCAGCAACACCGACACGTAGGGCGGGATGTCGATACCGAACACCACCGGAAAACAGAAAAACACCCAGAACAGCTGGATCAGCAGTGGCGTACCGCGGAACAACTCCACATACAGGCCGGCCGGGACGCTCAACCAGCGGCTGCGCGAGGCCCGCAACAGGCTCAGCAGAAACCCGCACAGGCTGCCCATGATTGCGCACCCCACGGTGAACACCAGGGTCAATGCGAGCCCTTGCAGCAAGGCCTGCCAATACGAAAACACCACGGTGAAATCAAGATTCATGACGACCTCCTCAGCGCGCGAGCGCGGTGTCCTGACGGCGTTCCAGCCATTGCACGAACTGAGCGATGGGCAACGACAGCGCGAAGTAGATGAGTGCGATCAGCGAATAGGTTTCCAGCGGTCGGTAGGCTTCGGTGGCGATGCTTTTGCCGACGTACATCAGGTCGCCCACGGCGACGATGGCCACCAATGCACTCTGCTGAAGAATCGAGATGCCATTGGTCATCAACACCGGAATGGCCGTGCGCAGCGCCTGCGGGAGAATCACGTAGAGCGTGCGTTGCCATGGGCGCAGGCCCAGGGCCACGCTGGCATCGAGGTGTTCATGGGGCACCGCCTGCACGCCGGCCCGATAGGCTTCTGCATTGAATGCGGTGAGGTTCAGCCCCAGGGCGAGCACGCCCATGGTGATGGGGTCGATGAACACGTTGAACAGCATCGGCACGCAGTAGAAAAACCAGACGATCTGCAACAACACCGGTGTGCAACGGAAGAACTCGATGAACATCTGCGCCGGCCAGCGCAGGAAAAACCAGCGACTCAAGGTGAGCAGGCATAGACCGAAACCGAGCACCAGGCCGACGATGTTCGACACCAGCGCCAGTTGCAGGGTGACTTTCAGCCCGTCCCACAGCAGGCCGAAATTGCCCTGCAGAAAGTTGAAATCGAATTGGTAGTTCATGATCAGGCTCCTCAGTCCAGGTGCAGCACTTTTTCCAGGAACTCGCGGGTGCGCGGTTCCCTGGGCTGAGTGAACAACTGGTCGGGATGGCCTTGCTCGACCACTTTGCCGTTGGCGCAAAACACCACGCGGGTGGCGATATGGCGGGCGAAGTGCATGTCGTGGGTGACGATGATCATCGCCATCTTCTGCTCGGCCAATTGCAGCATGACGTTCTGCACCTCGATGACCATTTCAGGGTCGAGCGCCGAGGTGACTTCGTCGAACAGCATCAGCTTGGGTTCCAGCATCAGCGCCCGGGCGATCGCCACGCGCTGCTTCTGGCCGCCGGACAATTGGCTGGGGTAGACGTTGAGCTTGCTTTCCAGGCCGAGCCGCGCCAGCAACGCCCGGGCCTTTTCGGTGGCCTGCGTCCGGGACAGGCCGTGCACCTTCATCGGTGCCAGAATCAGATTGCCCAGCACCGACAGGTGCGGAAACAAGGTGTAGTGCTGGAACACCATGCCCACCTGGGTTTGCAGCGAGCAGTCCATCGGCTTGCCTTTGCCCCGGGCATTGCCGTCGATGTAAGGCTTGCCCTGAAAGCGGATGGTCCCGCCTTGAATGCTCTCAAGCCCCATCATCACTCGCAGCAAAGAGCTTTTGCCGCTGCCGCTTGGGCCAATGATCACCAGGCGATCGTCGGCCCGCATATCCAGGTCCAGGTGATCCATGACCACTAGGTTTTCGCCGTAGGACTTGTAGACATCGCGCAGCTGGATGAACTCGCTGCTCTTCGTTTCGCAGGCGTGCAGAGGCCGTGACGGCACCGCCGCCAGATTGGAAGCTTTCATCGGACGTTCTCCGGGAGCGCGCAGCCCGCTGCGCGCTCGCCATCGGCGGGATTTACTGAGGGATTTTGTCGGCGTTGGCCAGTTGCGAGGCTTTGTCGACCAAGGCGTCGATTTCACCGGTTTCGCGGCGCTGGGCGAGGTAGATATTCAGCGTCTGCAAATCGGCGGCGCTCACGTCCCGGCGCACCCCAAACGCCACACCCTGTTTGGCCAGCGCGGGTTTTGGCAGCACCTCCTTGGTCCAGCCAGGGTTGGCCACGGCGAACAGATGATTGGTGTCGCTGGCATCGACCAGCACATCGGCGCGCTTGGACATCACGGCCATGCGCACTTCGTCCATACCCGGCAGGCGCATGATCTTGCCCTGCTTGATGACGCCCGAAATGGCCTTGTCCTGAGCGGTACCGGACATGACGGCGAAGGTCACATCAGGTTTGTCGAAGTCGCCAATGGTGTTGCCGGCACTGGCCAGTTTCGGGTTGTCCTTGTTGATCAGCAGCGAGACCTGATAGTCCGTGGCCGGCACTGAAAAACTCACCGCCAGTGCGCGTTCAGGCGTCTGGTTGAGCGCCATGGCCATGTCCCATTTACCCCCTTGCAACCCCGCCACAAGGTTGTCCCAGTTGGTGTCGACGAACTCGACTTTGACCTTCAGCACCCGCTCGCCAAAGTCACGGCACAGGTCCACGAAGTAGCCGCTGTATTCGCCGGAACGCGCATCGCGCATGACGTAGGGCGCGGCAACCGCGGCCCCGCAGCGCAAAACACCGGCCTTCTGTATGTCTTTCCACAGTGAAACGTCAGCCGCCTGGGCCGGGACCTGGGTGAGCAGCGCGCCGATAGCGGATGCACAAACGAGCATGTTGCGGATGGTGCGAGGAAGGAACCGAGCCATTTTGACCTCTCCGATATTTCGTTCTTGTAGGCAGGAAGGTACAAATCTACATCGCTGTGCGCCGTCATGTGTGCAGCGCTGTATGCAGATTAGAAGCGAACGAATCGGGCTGTCAACACGAGACGGCAAAATTTATCGGCAAGGTGCCAATGCAGCCGGTGATGGGTGGCGCAAAGTGTGGAGAAAGTGATCGGAAACGGGCTAAGCGAGGGCGGCTGGAAGAGCGGGTCGAAGACCTGCAAGGCGCAATCAGTTGAATGGCCGATCGGCAGGCGCCGTTGCGGCTAATGCCTGCTCAGATGCAGAAACGCGAGTCGGAACCGCAAAGCGTTTTCGGCGTGAATGAATGGTCAGGCCGCGTCCTCGCGGCACTTTCCAGTGGAATGCATGGCCCGATCAAACCCGGAAATTCCGGTAGGCCTCAAGCTATCGGGATCAGCTCTCAGAGGGCGTGCTTGAGTCGACACTGGCTTCGGCAGCCAGCTTCAAGCGGTCGGCTTTACTGATGTATTTGTTCTTTTTTACCGGTGCCAGTTTGGCGCTCGCCTTTTTGGCCTTGGCCTTGAATAACTGCTTTAGTTTCTTTTGACGATTCATGTTTTCTACTCGGTTTACAGTTGCCGAATGATATCAGCTAAAGATACTCAGCCAGGACACTGTGGAGCGCACCGAGTGCATAACGTCGGAAACAGGTGGTGTGCAACTGGCCTTGGGTAAACACGATTCGTAGACCCTCGGCCTGTCTCAGGCACCTGGGTCATCTACACGACCGGGGCGCCTGTACGGGTACGAGGATCTGAAGGTTGAGTAGAAGGCTCAGGCGCCCCGGGGCGCCTTGGAACCTGATGTCAAATAAGTCAGAAGTGCCGCCAGCAACAGCACCGCTGCGCTCGCCACGAACGTGCTTTGATAGCCATGACGGTCGAACAGCAAGCCGCCAACGGTCGAGCCCAAAGCGATGGCCAACTGAATCACCGCCACCATCAGGCCGCCTCCGGCCTCGGCATTCCTGGGCAGGACTTGCGCTATCCAACTCCACCAGCCGACAGGCGCCGCCGTAGCCACGAGCCCCCAGAATCCGAGCAGCATGACAATGGCAATGACCGAGGCGCCAAAGGGGATCAGCGCCAAGGCGATCACAGCCATCAGTAAGGGAATGGTCGCGAGTGTCCGAAACAGGCCGCGCCTCAGGAACGAACCGACCATCAAGGTGCCGATAAAGCCCGCTGCGCCCATCACGAACAAGATCAACGACAGCGTAGAGACATCAACCATCGTCACTGTTCCGAGAAACGGCCGCAGATAGGTAAACAACACGAACTGCCCCATGAAAAAAGCCGCACAGGCGGCCATGCCCAACGCCACGGCACGGTGCCTTAACAGTCTGAAGACATTGGCGGAGCCCGACGTGCGCTCACCCGCCTCCATGACCGGCAGACTGGTCCACAGCCAAACCAGGGCGATCGCCGCTACAGGTACCAGAGAGAAGAAAGCACCGCGCCAGCCGATGACCGCCCCCAGGTAGCTGCCCAGCGGCGCGGCGATCACAGTCGCCAACGCGTTACCACCGTTGAAGATGGCCAAGGCCTTGGGCACCTGGCTGGCGGGCACCAGGCGCATGGCCGTTGCAGCGGACAGGGACCAAAAACCACCGATGACCACACCAATGAGCGCACGGCCAACCATGTATGTCTGATAGTCAGGCGCCATTGCGACCACGACACCGGATACAGCCATCATCCCGGTCAGGGCCAACAACAGCGTCTTGCGGTTGAGGGCTCCAGCCAACCAGGGGATCGACAGGCTGGTCAGTACCGCGAACGCGCCGGAGATCGTGATGCCCTGCCCGGCCAGCCCTTCGGTGACATGCAGATCATCGGCCATCGGCGTCAGCAGGCTGACAGGCATGAATTCCGAAGCGATCAACGCGAAAACGCAGAGCGTCATTGCAAACACCCCGCTCCAGTACGCGGGTTGTTCATGGGCCTCAGGTATTGGGATAACAGTGGCCATCGAGGCCTCGCTTTCATTCATATTCATGACTGGCATGGTGAGGCAAGGACTTTCCAGCGACTAGCTAATGAATACTTAATAAGGCTATAAGTACAACTAATCAATGGAATCAAGGGCAGTGGCGATATGGTCAGAAGGAACCTCAACGATTTACTGTCCTTTGTCACCGTGGCGCGAGAAGGGAGTTTCACCCGCGCCGCCTCGCTGCTGGGTGTGACCCAATCGGCGCTGAGCCAGGCGATCAGCGGCCTGGAAGCGCGCCTTCAGATCAGGTTACTGACACGTACCACGCGCAGCGTCTCGCCTACGGTCGCTGGCGAGCGGCTGTTGCAGGCCATCGGCCACCGCTTCGATGAAATCGAAGCGGAACTGGATGTACTGACAGAACTGCGCGACAAGCCAGCCGGCCTGGTACGCATCACCTGCGGCGATCACGTCCTGCGCAAAACCCTGCTGCCCAAACTCACCCCATTGCTGCACCAATACCCGGATATCAAGGTCGAGTTCGACGTCGATTACGGATTCAGAGACATCGTGGCGGATCGCTTTGATGCCGGGGTTCGGTTGGGCGACACCATCGATAAGGACATGATTGCCGTGCCCATAGGACCACCGTTACGAATGGCTGTGGTTGCCACACCCGCCTACTTTGCCACCCGTGCCATTCCGAAAAACCCACGGGACTTGATGGACCATAACTGTATCAACCAGCGCATGCAGACATCCGGCGGGCTTTACGTATGGGACTTTGAGCGGCGCGACAAGCAATTGAACGTGCGCGTCAACGGACAACTGACGTTCAACACCTCTGTCCACATCGTGGAGGCGGCGCTGGCGGGACTGGGCATTGCCTACCTGCCCGAAGAGGAATTTTCACCCCATCTTCAGGAAGGCAGGCTGATGCGAGTACTGGAAGACTGGTGCCCCCCGTTCGCTGGATACTATTTGTACTACCCCAGCCGACGGCAACCCTCTCCGGCGTTTTCGCTTGTTTCCAATGCGCTGCGCGAGGGCGTCTAAAGGCGCAAAAGCCCCGGTTCAGTACATGGATAGAGCAGAGGCCTGCCGCCCGACTGTCGAGCCTTTATCAGCGGGCGGATCGGCTCACTTTTTGATGGGGGTGACGAGCGTTTTTTCGTCAGTGTCGAGGACGAACACGGCCAACAGGCGTGCCGGTTCGGTGTCGCTGGCGTTGGCGCTGACTTCGTGTACGGAACCCGGCTCTTCTACGAAGTTTTCGCCGACGTGGTAGATCTTTTCCGGCTGGCCTTTGACTTTGATGCGAAACGCGCCCTCCAGCACCGTTGCATAGATGAAGGCCGTTTTCGGATGGGTGTGGGATGGCGACGCGGCGCCCGGCCCATACTCAACGACCACGCCCTTCATGCTCTTGCCCGGAATGTTGGGAATGGGCCGGTCAAACACGACGGTCACCTTGCCGGGGGGCGGCTCGGCGGCCGACGCTGTGCCGATTGAAAGTGCTGCGAAAGCCGCAGCCAATAGATATCGGGTAACCATGGCAATACTCCTTCGAGGGTAAGTGTGATGACGGCGCGCCCCATGACCGGGGCGACTCCTTCCTGAGGGGTCGCTGGTGGCTTCAGCGACCGGCTTCGGCCATTGACCGGGCGAGCCAGTCTTCAAAACGGATCGCGCCCAGGCGCGGATGCTGGCCGGGGGTCAGTGATTGATCGTCGAGCACGGCGCCGTAGTAGCGCGCGTGCACGTCCGGCACGACCCGGCGAGTATCCCGAGTGGCCCGCAGAAAGCGCCTGACCAGCTCGTCAATCGGCATGGCCTCGGGCCCCGCGACTTCGACCGTGCCATTGAGCGGCGCTGCCAGCACGACGTCGGTGAGTGCCGCCACCACGTCGTCGGACGCCAACGGCTGGATCAGCGCTGGCGATACATGAAGTTCCTCGCCGACGGCAAACGAATCGGCAATGCCGCCGACGAATTCGAAGAACTGCGTGGCACGCAAAATGGAGTAAGGAATGCCGGAAGCCTTGATAAGGCTTTCCTGCGCAACCTTGGCCCGGAAATAGCCGTTCTCGGGCAGCCGTTCGGTCCCGACAATCGACAGCGCAACGTGATGCCCAACACCGGCGGCCGCTTCAGCGGCCAGCAGGTTACGGCTGGAAGTTTCGAAAAACTCGAGGACGGCCTGGTCCTCCCACGACGGCGCGTTCGCCACGTCGACGACGATGTCGGCACCATCCATCGCCTGGGCCAGGCCCTCGCGGGTGATACTATTGACGCCCGTGCTGGGGCTGGCTGCGAGCACGTCATGGCCACGCTCGCGCAGGTTCTTCACAAGTTTTGATCCGATGAGGCCAGAGCCTCCGATGACGACGATTTTCATGGGCGTTCTCCACGTGTCGACGGCAAGCATTGCGTCGGTTTAAGGGGAGATTGCCTGCGTGCGCCTACGAAGTCCTTGTACCTGCCGTGGTTTTCCCTCCACGAAAGCTTGGTTTTACGTCCAAGGACATCGATGCCGGACGTCGTCTCTGCCGCCGACGGTGCGGCGGCTTTGGGGCTGCCGTATCATCAATCCCCAATACCAATCGTCAGTCGCCTGGGACACGGAGTTGAGGGCGCTTTGCCAGAGGATCCTCACCTTGCCATTCGTGTTTGAAGACTACCTGCTCGATGAGGAGCGCCGGGAACTGACCTTGCGCGGGCAAGTCGTGGCCGTCGGGCCGCAGGTTTTCGATCTGTTGCTGCTGTTCGTCAACAACCCTGATCGCGTCATGAGCAAGGACGATCTGCTCCAGGCGGTGTGGAACGGCCGGATCGTCTCGGAATCGACGATCACCAGCCACATCAATGCAGTGCGCAAAGCCATTGGCGATACCGGTGAGGAACAGCGCCTGGTGCGCACGGTCGCCCGCAAGGGATACCGCTTCGTCGGCCAGATCAAGGTCAGCGGGAACGGCGAAACGCAGCAGCCGCAACGGACGGTCATCGATGAGCACTCGGCCCCAGCAGCGAAAGCAATGCCCCCCTCCTTGCTCCTCCCTGACAAACCCTCGATTACCGTCTTGCCCTTCCAGAATTTGAGCGGCGATCCGGAGCAGGAGTATTTCGCCGACGGCATCGTGGAAGATCTGATCGCGGCCCTGTCGCGTATCCGTTGGCTGTTCGTCATCGCGCGCAATTCAAGCTTCACCTACAAGGGGCGGACGGTGGACGCCAAGGGCGTCAGCCAGGAATTGGGCGTTCGCTACCTGCTGGAGGGCAGCGTGCGCAAGTGCGGGGAAAAAGTGCGCATCACCGGGCAACTCATCGACGCGACGAGCGGGACGCATATCTGGGCGGAACGCTTCGAAGGCACGCTCAACGACCTCTTCGAGCTACAGGACCAAATCACCGAAAGCGTCGTCGGCGCCATCGCGCCGCAACTGGAACGGGCAGAAATCGAACGCGCCAAGCGCAAACCGACGGAAAGCCTGGACGCCTACGACTACTATCTGCGCGCAATGGCAAAACTGCACAACGGCACCCGGGAAGCTCTCGATGAGGCGTTGCCGCTGTTCTACAAGGCCATCGAGCTCGATCCGGAATTTGCATCGGCCTATGGCATGGCAGCCTGGTGCCACTTCTGGCGCAAAATCAATGGCTGGATGACTGATCGGACGCAAGAGATCGCCGAGGGCATACGACTTGGGCGTATGGCGGTGACGCTTGGCCGGGATGATGCGGTCGCGTTGACCCGAGGTGGACATGCATTGGGCCATCTCACCGGTGATGTGGACGGCGGCATTGCCTTGCTCGACAGGGCGCGCCTGCTCAATCCCAACCTCGCCCCCGCTTGGTTCCTGGGCGGCATCCTGCGTGCACTGCGCGGTGAAACGGACGCCGCCATCGAGCATCTGGCCCATGCCGTTCGCTTGAGTCCGCTGGATCCGGAAATGTTCAGGATGCAGATCGGAATGGCGCTCGCGCATTTTTTCGCCGGACGCTTCGATCTCGCGACGCAATGGGCGGAAAAGGCGCTGGGCAATCTGCCCGGTTTCCTGCCCCCGGTGGCAGTGATCGCGGCCAGTCATGCCCTCAGCGGACGAATGGATAAAGCGAGGCTGGCGATGCAGCGTCTCCGGGAGCTGGATCCCGCTTTGCGCCTCGGCAACCTGAAAGACTGGCTGCCGATCCAGCGACCCGAAGATTCCGCGCGCTTCGTCGATGGACTGCGGTTGGCCGGATTGCCTGAATGACCGTGGAACATTCAGGCCTCGCTTAGAGGTGCAGCCAGGCCAGTGAACCCAACATGACGCCAACACCGGCGGCCCCGAACGAGACCCGCTTGAGCCATTCCTTACGCGTCAGCAAGGTAATGGCCGCCAGCGAAATGGCTATCTGGATCGCCGTCATTGCCTGGGCCCAGCGATGATGCTGATGCAGCACCAGTTCTGACTTTTCGTCCCACTCGCGTGCCCCTTGCTCGAGGACTTCGGCCTTCTTGCGCGCCTCCTCTTTCTGCTCCCCGTAGCGCCGCGCCTCAGCGGCATAGTGGGCGGAATCCAGCCCTGGGAGATGGCTCGCCAGCTCCGACAGGTTCTGCCGGCTGGACTTGGCCTGGTAGTAATTCCACTCGTTGGCGGCTTCGGTCTTCTGGATGGCGGCGTTGTTTTTGTCCATGGCCGCCTCACTCTCCGTTGAGCCGGCCTGATAGCTCATCATGGCGCCGACGGTCGCCATGATCGCCGTCATCACCGCAATCCTGCTGGCAAAGCTGTCGCCTCGTGCATGCGCATGATGGGTGGTGTGCTCAATATGTTGCTCGTGTGGGCTTGGAACTTCGAACTCTTCGGGCATGGGTGTCGATCTGGGAGGAGTGAGTGGTGATGGACAGGCAGCGTATTGCCCTTGATTTCTGCAGGCACAGATCACGGGCCGTGAGGACTCGATTCTATTGAAAAAGCAGTCCTCTTGTCTGAACCGCGGCAAACATCTTTTCAAATAACTGCCGCCCTGAATGGCAGCTTCACGTCACTCACAAAACACCCTGTGGAAACGGTTGTCCCGATGGCGACGTATTCGCCAGCAAAAACGTCATCAACGCCCCCGCCGCTGAGAGGGTTAAAACAGTCCGGTCTTCTGGTGGGGCATTGCAAATGACTTTGCATCCGGCCAGTCATTCGCATCGAATCTGAGGATGACGCTGCGTAGTCATGACTGGCAAAAAACGCCCCGACCGACCTTCGGCCTTCCTACAACCGTTGACGGTTTCGCTGCTGCTTCACCTTATACATCTGGCGATCTGCCAGCTTGGTGGCCTCGTCCACCGTCACACTGCCCGGTATCACTGCCACGACCCCGACACTCGCGCCGGTATATTGAATGTCACCAACACCGTCACCCAGCGCATATCGCCCTATCGTCGCCCGGGACAGGCGATCCTGAAGTAGCTCGGCGGCATGTTGCCTGTCGTTTGCCGGGGCCGAGTGCTCGCACGGTGTGCCCAAGGCGATCACGATGAACTCATCTCCTCCCGTACGCCCGATGATGTCGCTGGCTCTGAGGCCATGCTGCAGTTGGGCGGCCACACCGCGCAGTAGCTGGTCTCCAGCCAGGTGGCCGTGGGTATCGTTGATGGACTTGAAGCCATCCAGATCGATGACCCCCATCAGGATGTACTTGTTCTCCCGCTGGGCCAGGGCGAACAGGCGCGCGGCATCGTTCAAAATGGCACGCCGGTTGGACAGGCCGGTTAGCGGATCTGTCAGGGCCAGTTTGGTCAATTCGGCGTTGGCGGCCTGGAGCCGCTCAACAAGCAGCCCTCGTTCAAGGGAATACCCCAGCAACCCTGAGAGCAGCATCAGCAAGGGTTCCACTTCAGCAGAGCAAGTCACTTGATCCGAGCTGGCGGCACATACCGTCCCCAGCACCTGGCCATCCTGGGATCTGATGGGCGCGCTCACGTAAGTTCTGATACCCAGGGCCGCGGCAGCCTGCGAATCACTCCAACAGTCGGCAACGTTATCCGAGTACATGCGATTCTCGTCCAGCGCCCGCTTGCACAGGGTATCTGTCCAAGGCACCACCAGCCCTTCGGGAATCACCATCTCACCGACGTTGCGTGCGAACTCGATACGCTGGACACCCTCGTCGGTATCAATGGTCGTCAGGTAGGTCGACTCCATACCGGTTACCTGGCTGAGCAGGGCCAGCAAGGGACGCGTCAGCTGCTCAAGGGTTTGGGCTTTGGGAATGGTATCGGAGAGAAGGGAAAGAATCTGATCCATTTGGGCTTGCCAATAACTAAGTGGTTCTCCAGTTATCGGCTAACAGGCGGATTACTGAACATTGCAGGGTTTCACCCAACAGAATGAGACTGTTAGCGTGCTCGCTCATTCAGACGGACCTGAAGTTTTCGCAACGGGGTCATGTCGACTAAACGTGTTTTCACGCATGGCACGCGAGTGTTTTGTATTCAACGGTTCTTTTCCCATTGGTCATGACTCATCGCCAAGCGAAAGCCGAGATGCGACATGGAATTCATAGGGTCTGCGCCCTGCCTGGCACTGGTTCGAAAACTCGTGCAGTAACTGTCGCTACACAGAAAAGATCCGCCTCGGATGACACGCTGCGGTGCATGGGCCGTCACCCCAAGTTCGGGGTCATAGCTGTCGGAAGGCCCCACCGGGTTTACCGCTGCTTCGCCCGCCGGTTGACGCTTGAGCCCAACGCTAAACGCGTCGGCACGATACCAGTCGGCGACCCATTGCCAAACATTCCCGGACATGTCGTAGAGTCCATAGGCGTTAGGTCGATAACTGCCAACCGGCTTGGTGCCAATTTTGAATGTGTTACTGGGTCCGGTCACGGGAAACGGCTGTATTTCATCCCAGGTATTCGCCATCTTTTCTCCCCCAGGTGAGAAGTCATTCCCCCATGCATAATTCGCTTGTTCCAGCCCGCCTCTTGCGGCGTACTCCCATTCAGCCTCTGTAAGCAGGCGCTTGTGCGCCCATGCGGCGTACGCCTGCACATCTTCACGTGAAACCTGAACAACAGGATGGGTTTCCTTGCCCTCGATTGTACTGTCTGGCCCCAGCGGGTGACGCCAGTCGGCCCCCGGGACAAATGCCCACCACTGGCTGAAATCATTAAGTGGGATTGGCCTGTCTGTGCCGACAAAAACCAATGCGCCAGGCACCAGGTCGCTGTCATCTGGCTCAGGCGTACCCGGCGGCAGTTGGACTTTCAGATCTTCCCATCGGGGTTTGCGCTCGGCGGTGGTGACGTAATGCGTTTGAGCAATGAACCGGGCGAAATCGGCATTGGTGACGTCGTAGCGGTCGATCCAATACCCGTCGAGTCGTACCTTGTGCGCCGGCCCCTCATTGGGGCGAGCCTGTTTATGATCGCTCCCCATCAAAAACTCGCCACCAGGAAGCCAGACCATTTCCAAGGGGCCATTCTTTCCATCACCCAGCGTCAACGGCTCGGGGCCGCGAATGTGCCGGTAACCCGCAAACGCCACGCAAGCCAACACGATCCCGGCGCAGACGATGGTGATACCGAAACGCCGTTTCCTGACGAGCATTTGCGCTCCTCCTCATATCAGTCTGCGGATTTTGCTGAACCTGATGAGTATCAAGATCAGGTATAGACACCACGCCTCCAAAGTCAACGGCCCCCGAGCGATCCATGAGTTGGACTGGCAAGCGACGAAAACGGTTCTACACTCGGAACTTGGGGTTTCGGGGGGTTACAGGAGCTGGCCATGGCCATTGCAAACTGGACTCAATCAAATTGGCTGCACAACGGGCTTGGTGCAGGGCTGGCCTTTGCCATGCTGACTTGTGCCAATGCAGCGCCACAGGAAGTCATCGGCACGCCCGGTTCACCCAGTGCAACCACGACCATCGACGGCAGATACCTGCCCAACCCTCCCCCTGCGTTTGGCGGCGTCATCAACCTCGACGCCACGACCTCCACGCCCTACTGGTCCCCGACCGTCGTGCCTCCCAAAAATGCGCCGAACGTCTTGTTGATCATCACTGACGACGTCGGCTTCGGTGCACCCAGTACGTTTGGCGGTCTCATCCCGACGCCGAGTATGGATCGCGTCGCGGCAGCCGGATTGCGCTTCACGCAATTCAATTCGACGGCACTGTGCTCACCCACACGTGCAGCCTTGATTACCGGACGCAATCACCACTCCGTCGGTTTCGGCGTCATCTCGGAAATTTCGACGGGGTATCCCGGTTACAACAGTGTCATCACCAAGGACAAGGTGACCATTGGCAAAATTCTCAAGGACAACGGCTATGCAACGTCGTGGTTTGGAAAAAACCACAACACGCCGTCATTCCAGATCAGTCAGGCCGGCCCGTTTGATCAGTGGCCCATTGGTATGGGCTTTGATTATTTCTTCGGGTTCATGGGCGGCGAAACCAGCCAGTGGCAACCGGGCAATTTGATGCGCAACACCACACCCATCCATCCTTACGTCGGCAAACCGGGGTGGAACCTGATCACCGCGATGGCGGATGACGCCGTTGGCTATGTCAATGAATTGAATGCGCTCGATCCGAAGAAACCATTCTTTCTTTACTACGCGCCCGGCGGTACCCACGCGCCGCATCACCCGACGCCCGAATGGGTCGACAAGTTCAAGGGCAAGTTCGACATGGGGTGGAATGCTGCGCGCGAACAGATCTTCGCCAATCAGAAGCGGCTTGGCGTTATCCCGCCGACTGCCAAGCTCACACCATGGCCGGATTCACTGAAAAAATGGGACGAACTTTCGGCGGACGAGAAAAAACTGTATGCCCACCAGATGGAAGTCTATGCGGCCTATCTCGCGTACACCGATCATGAAATCGGTCGGGTGATCCAGGCGATCGATGACATGGGCAAGCTCGACAACACGCTGATCATCTACATCAGTGGTGACAACGGCGGTAGCGCAGAAGGCACCCCTAACGGCACACCGAACGAGATGACCACGTTCAACGGAATCGACGTGCCGGTTGCCGAACAAATGAAGTACCTGGATGCCTGGGGGTCGGACCAGACCTATCCACACATGGCCGTGGGTTGGACCTGGGCCATGGACACCCCCTTCAAGTGGACCAAGCAAATTGCGTCGCATTTTGGCGGCACCCGCCAGGGCATGGCCATCTCCTGGCCGAACCGGATCAAGGAGGCCGGCGGTATCCGTAACCAGTTCCACCACGTCATTGACATTGAGCCGACGATTCTTGAAGCCACCGGCATTGATGCACCGCTCCAGGTAGACGGCATTGCGCAAAAGCCCATCGAAGGCACGAGCATGGCTTACCTCTTTGACAAGCAGAATGCCGAAAAGCCTTCCACACGCACCACCCAGTATTTCGAGATGTTTGGAATGCGCGCGCTTTATCACGAAGGCTGGATGGCATCGACGACGCCCTACCGCGCACCTTGGGACATTACTTCTCAGCCACCCAAGGACATCGTCAATGGCGTCAAATGGGAGCTGTACGACATCACCAAGGACTGGACGCAGAATGACGACATCGCCGCCGCCAACCCTGCAAAACTCAAGGAACTGCAGGATCTGTTCTGGGTGGAAGCGAACAAATATCAGGTGCTGCCGCTCGACGCTTCCGCATTTACGCGCGTCATTGCACAAAGGCCGAGCATCGTGGCCGGACGCACCGAGTTCGAATACCTTTCGCCGGTGACGGGCGTTCTTCCAGGCAACGAGCCCAACGTGCTGAACAAGTCCTACCTCATTACGGCTGACATCACTGTTCCGGAAAACGGCGGCGACGGTGTTCTGGTGACCGACGGCGGCCGCTTTGGGGGTTACGCGCTGTACCTCCTGAAAGGCAAGCCGATCTTCAACTACAACCTTGAAGGCGTTGCGCGATTCCGCTGGGAAGGGACCGAGGCGCTCACCCCCGGAAAGCACAGCATCAGCTTTGATTTCAAATATGCCGGGCCTGGATTCGGTAAAGGCGGCACCGGCGTGCTATCGGTGGATGGCAAGCAACTGGCCAGTCAGACGATCCCCCACAGCGTTCCATTCGTCTTCGGTGTGGATGAAAGTTTCGATGTGGGTTCCGACACCGGCACCCCCGTCGATGACAAGGATTATCAGGTACCGTTTGCATTCACCGGTTCACTGCACAAACTCACCGTCAAGCTCGAACCAACGCAGTTGAATGTCGCGGGCAAGGAAGCCGTTCAAAACAAGGTCGGCACCAAAGACTAGGGAACAGCACGCGGATCAACTCGCACGAGATGATCCGCGATTGACCTGCGACAGGCGCCTTAGTAACCATCGGAACGAATTAGCCTGTTGCAACGGTTCCTGAGGGTCCGCTTCACACCCTGAGGAAGCGTCAGCCCCGCTCTGGCTCACCAGGACCACCGAGCAATCGGATTCTCCAGACAGTGCGCAAGGCTCACATCTAATGAATATTTTCTCCAGGCCGGCAAGAGGATCGCAGCTGGCTGCTGTCTACTGTGCAAGAGATGTGTTTATCTTCAAGAATTAGGGACACAGCTCAAAGATCAATGCAGGCAAACCATAGGTGTCGTGGGCCACACTCGAGCGCGGTGCCACCGCCTGCACCATTTCCCGTTGAGCCAAGCGCGTCGGGCAGGTGACCAAACCTGCCCAACGCAAACGACCTGACCAGACCTTCGTGAATCGCCTAACCCAAGGTGTTCAAACACACCACCTTGGGTTGAGTCATTTCCTCATAGGCAAAGCGCACCCCTTCCCGGCCCAGGCTGCCGTACTTCGAACCGCCAAACGGCATTGCATCGAAACGGTAGTCGGAAGAGTCGTTGATCATTACCCCTCCGGCTTCGATCCTCCGTGCGGCGCTCATCGCCGTCGCCAGGTCATTGGTGAATATCCCCGCATGCAAGCTGTATTCCGGTTCATTGGCCAGATCGATGGCTTCGTCGAACGATTCAAAGCACTGCAAGACCACCACCGGAGCGAAGACTTCATTGCGCCAGAGACGACTGGAGTGGTCGACGTTTTCCAGTACAGTCGCCGCGTAGCACGATCCCTGGCGTCGATGACCGCACAGTAAAGTCGCGCCCGCTTGCAACGCCTCGTTCACGACTTGCTCGGCATTTTGTGCCGCTTGCGCCGTAATCATCGGCCCGATATCGGTATCGGCCAGCATCGGGTCGCCGGCTACAAGCGCTCGGGCCTGACTGACGAAACGCTCCCGGAAGGCGTCATAAATCGACGCCTGAATCAGCAAGCGCTGCGTGCCTACGCAGTTCTGCCCCGCCGCCCAGAAGGCACCGGACAGGCAACTCTCGACGGCAGCCTCAAGGTCGCAGTCACCCATGACAATCACCGGCGCATTGCCGCCCAGGTCCATGGCCAGTTTCTTCAGTCCGGCCGTGCGGGCGATCTGCTCACCGGTGACGAAGCCGCCGGTGAAGGAAATCATCCGCACGTCACGGGAGGCGACCAAAGCCTTGCCCAGCTCCGCGCCACCGGTGGCGACCGTCACCACTGTTTCAGGCAAGCCCGCCGCGACCAGACAGGACACCAGTTTGATGGCCGACAACGGCGCAAGCTCCGACGGCTTGAGAATCACCGCATTACCACCGGCGATGGCCGGACCGAGTTTGTGCGCCACCAGATTCAACGGATCGTTGTACGGCGTGATCGCGACGATCAGGCCCAAGGGCTCGCGGGAAAACCAGCCCTGACGCGATTCAGAGCCTTCATACGCGTCGAAAGGCACCACCTCGCCGGCATTGCGCTTGGCTTCCTCGGCCGACAACTTCAAGGTGTTGATGCAGCGCTTTACCTCTTTTTCCGCCTGCTTAAGCGTCTTTCCGGCCTCGGCGACAATCAGACGGGCAAACGCCCCGGCATCTCGCTCGATGTTGATAGCCGCTTGCTCGAGAATGCGCGCCCGCCGATGACGCGGCAGTGCGGCGCAAGCCCGGGCGCCCTGGCGCCCGCTCTCCAGCAATTGCGGAACCTGCGATGCGCAGACATTGGTTACGCTGCCGATGACGGTGCCGTCAAAGGGGTTCAAGACTTCAATGGGCGGCTCCACGATATCCAGGGCCAGGCGCGATAGTTTCACAGGCTTACTCCTGGTTGTGTGCACGGGTTTGATGGATGCTGATGATGTCCGACAGCAACGCGAACGCTGTTTCCGTGCGCCCGGCCCCCGGCCCCGAAACCGTCACGGCGCCAAGCAGCCCGGTGGTAAAAGACACGGCATTGGTCGCGCCGCAGACACTGGCCAACGGATGATCGTTGCTCAACAGACGTGGCTCGACACTGGCGCTGACGGAGCCGTCGGCATGACGTTGGGCCGCCCCGATCAGCTTCCAGCGAGCACCGTCCTGCCGGGCCTTTTCGATGTCGCCAAGGCTGAGGGACGAAATACCGCTGCAAGTGACGTCGTTGACCGTGAGCCTGGCGTCCAGCAGTTCGTTGGCCAGGATCACCACCTTGAGGCGCACGTCATGCCCCTCGACATCGGCTGTCGGGTCGGCTTCGGCGTAACCCAGTTCCTGCGCCTTGGCGACGGCCTCGGCGAACCCGAGACCACCTTCCATGGAGGTGAGAACGAAGTTGGATGTGCCGTTGAGAATGCCTTCGAAACCGACAATGGAACTGCCCGCCAGCGCCTGCCTGGCCAGGCGAATGACTGGCGTGCCACTCATCACCGAACCTTCGTATTCGAAGGCGACGTTGTTGCGTCGGGCCAATGCCTTGAGCTCGCTACCGTGCAAGGCAATGGGCCCCTTGTTGGTGGTCACGACATGTTTGCCACCCTCGAGCGCCCAACGGCAGAACGAAGTCGCCGGTTCACCGTCCACCGGGTTGGTAAAAGTGGCTTCAACAATAATGTCCGCTCCCGAATCCTTGATCACGGCTTCATTGAGGGCGGTGACTTCACCACCCGGCAGCTGCGCCAAGGCACCTTTGGCGGCTGGCAATCGGGCCAGCACGCCGGCGTCCAATCCTTCACGGCCAACGACCGAACCGAGAAACAAGTCGGTCACGCCCACAATTTTCAGGGTGAAACCCAGCTCGGTTTTCCACTGTTCGTTACGTTCGGCAATCAGCTGAGCCAACGCCCGGTTCACACCGCCAAAGCCAACCAGCGCCAGTTTGTATTCAGTCATTTTGTTATGCCCCCTGATCCGGGTGATGGGTTGTTGGGGCCTAGGTTAGGGGTCAGGCCAGGGCAGTGAAATAGGCCAATTTGCTCTATTTTGTGGGCGTTTTGACCAGCGCCGGAGCAAAGTTTCAGGCATAAAAAAAGCCAACACAGGTTGGCTTTTGGCAGCACGAGAAAAGGGCTATACGACCGACGACAATACGAAGGAGGTCACGGTGTTTTCCACGCCAGGCAATGCGGCAATTTCAGTCCAGACCTTGTGCACCCGTTGCGGGCTCGCCGCGCCGACCCGCAGCATCAAGTCGAACTCGCCGCTCATTACATCGCACTGGAGGACTTCCGGAATTTCCCGCAGCGCTTGCAGCACTTCTGCGCCGCGCATCCGGTCGTAGCGGTACACGAAAATCACCGCGTTGATGTCCGAGGCGGCTTGTCGCCCCTCGCCGGTTTTCACCGTATAGCCCTGTATGACACCGTCACGTTCAAGTCGCTCGATACGCTGACGCACGGCGTTGCGCGACAGGTTGACCTTGGCCGCCAACTCGGCGTGTGCAGCCCTGGCATTGAGCCGTAGCTGCGCGATGATGTGCTCATCGAGAGGGTCCAGAATTCGCTTCACTTGGCCTCCTGTTGCCGCGTCTTCACAGCGTGTTCAGCAACGCATGGATGGTATCGAGGTCGTCCGGCTCAATCCGGTAAAGCTGCGCGTGGCCTTGTGCCGCGACCTCGCGTTGCGGAACCGCCACGCTGATGCCCAGTTCACCCAACAGCGCCGCTGACTTGGCCGGTGAAATTTCCCCCAGGGTCACCATCGGCGCGACCAGGCTTCGACGATACAACCTGGCCGCCAGGACGCCGGTGGCGGTATGCGGGTCGATGACGTAACCGGTGTCGCGATACAGCGAGGTGATTTCCTTCAGCGTCTGCTCATCACTGACCGCGTAGGAGTCGATGATCATCCGCGCCTGCAACCAGAACTCGTTGGCGATGACCATCTCGCCGCTGGACTCGAAACCCGCCATCAGGGCACTCACCGCCTGATCGTCATGCCCGTAGAGCTCCCACACAAAACGTTCCAGATTGGCAAAAACCGACAGGTCCATGGCCGGCGACAACGTCTTGTTGGCGCGCGATCGGCTGTAGTGGTTCTTTTGAAACAGCTGATGCAACGCGTCATTCTGGTTGGTCGCCACAATCACCTGGGTGATCGGCAGGCCCATTTTCTGCGCGATGTAGCCGGCATACACCTCGGCAAAACTCGCGGCCGGCACGCTGAAACCGATCGGTCGTTGACCGCCTCCCAGTTGCAACACCGCGTGAAAATAAAACACCAGTTGCGCCAGCACACTGACCCAATTGCTGGAGTTGAAACTGATCACCTCGTGCTGCGCACAGGGCCACTGTCGCAACAGCCGGGTGACAATGCTCTGGCACTCGTCGAAGCTGCCATTGACGGCAAACTGATGAACCCTCGGGTGTCCCGCTGCCTGCAGATGCCGGAGTTGGTCCTGGGGCACGCCCGCCTCCGGGTAAAACACCATCACGGCGGTTTCTTCGCAGTGCTTGAACGCTTCGATGGCCGCCAGCCCGGTATCGCCGTTGGTGGCACCGATCACCACCCCGCTACGCCCGCGTTTACGCAGAAAGTGCTGCACCAGGCGAGCCTGCAACTGAGCAGCGAAATCCTTCGAAGAGCGCGTCGGCCCGTGGAACAACTCCAACACCCACTCGTTTCGATCGACCTGATGCAAAGGTGCCAGGGAGCGATGACTGAACTGGCTGCCGGCCTCTTTCAACAGGCGCTTGAGGTCTGCCTCGGCGATCGCCTCACCCACAAACGGGCTGATCACTCTGTAGGCCAGCTCGTCGTAGGACAAGGTCGACCAATTGGCTATGTCCTGTGATTCAAACAGCGGCAATTCGAGCGGTACGAACAGCCCTCCATCCTCGGCGACTCCAGACAACACGACCTTTTCGAAATCGACCTGCACGGCCGAATTCCGGGTACTCACATAACGCATGGTTGGCTCCGGCGATTTATTTGAAACGATGGGCCTGCTCGACCAGCCAGGTGGAAAATATCGCCGCGTCGGGGTGCTGCTCGGCCCCGGAATCGCGTACGAGGTAAAAAGACTCGCTGGCGTCGATACGCTGGGTAAAGGGCTCGACCAATCGCCCATCCCGAAGCATGTCATCGACCATCGAGGACCGCGCCAGGGCAATCCCCTGCCCTAGCTCGGCCATGCGCAAGGTGGAAATCAACGTGTCGAATTGCATGCCGGTCGAGAAGTCGACGCTGTGCGCGCCGACCATGTTCAACCAGTACCCCCACCCCTCTTCGTAACCCAGCACATGCAACAGTGGATGGTTCGATACGTCCGCAGGGACGGTCAGCGGTGACTTCGCCATCAGGCCCGGCGAACACACCGGGAACAGCGTGTCCCAGGTCAGTCGCTGCGACACCAGCCCGGGCCATTGACCGTGGCCCCAGCGAATCTCCATGTCGTCCTCGCCATCCAGCTCCTTGACCCAGATATTGCTGATGTAGCGGATATCCACATGGGGATGAGCCTGGCTGAACGCCTGCAGCTTGGGCGCCAGCCAGTGCACGAAAAACGCCAGGCTGCCGCGCACCTTGATCGGCCGACGTTTGTGTTGACCAAAAATTTCGTTGGTCCCCACGGCCAGTCGCGTGATCGCGTCCTGCACCACCGGCAGATAAGCCTGGCCTTCCTCCGACAGTCCCAGGCCACGGGGCAGGCGCTTGAAGAGTGCAACCCCAAGGTGGCTTTCCAGTTGACGGATCTGCTGACTGACGGCGCCCTGGGTCAAAAACAGTTCTTCGGCGGCGTGGGTAAAGTTCAAACAGCGGGCAGACACCTCGAATGCCCGCAGCCAGTTCAGTGGGGGTAGCGTCTTTTGCTTCATGGCTTGAACCTCTTGGACGCCCCCTCCACCGAGCACGCTTGCCCATCCCGCCGGCGCTGGCTAGAACGCATCGGACGGTTGTGCCAAGGGGGCAACCGACAAGCGTCGCTCGCGGCTTTTGCGGGTAATGTAATACACGAAGTAGCACCAGGCGATGAAGGGCAAACCGAAGTACAACGCCACCCGTTGCTCAGGATCGAAAGCAATCCCGACACACGCCAGGCTGCAGCAGACCAGCGCGCCCAGCGGCACCCATGGATAACCCCGGACGCGGAATTTCAGGTCGCGGATATCACCGCCATTGGCCACATAGTGACGGCGGAAAGCAATCTGGCTCGCCGCGATACTCATCCACACCACCACGACCGCCAACCCGGAGATCGACACCAGCGCCAGATAGATGGTATCGGCCGCAAACACGCTACTGAGCAACGAAGCAGCGCCACCGGCCATGCTGACGATAATCGCGTTGAGCGGCGTGCCCATGCGGGTCAGGGCCGAGAACTGCTTGGGCAGGTGCCCCTGGTCACTCAGCGTCCAGAGCATCCGCGACGCGGCGTACAACCCGGAGTTGGCGGCCGACAGCAAGGCACTGATGATCACGAAGTTCATGATGTCGGCCGAGTACGGAATCCCGATGTAGGTGAACACCGTCACGAAGGGACTCTCTACCAGACCGGCCTGTTCACGGGGCAACAGGGTCGCCAGAACGAAAATGGTCCCCACGAAAAAGATCGCCAGGCGCAGCACGGTCGTGCGAATGGCACGCGGCACGTTGCGCTGTGGATCTTTGGTTTCCCCAGCGGCAATACCGATCAATTCAGTGCCGGAGAAAGCAAAGGAGACGGCCAGTAACGTCATTGCAATCGGCATGAACCCGGTAGGGAAAAGTCCTTCACGGGTGAAGTTACTCAAGCCGATACTGTGGCTTTGCTCGATGTTCAGCAGACCGAGAATCGCACCGCCGCCAATCATCAAGAACACGATCACGGTCACCACTTTAACCAGCGACAACCAGAACTCGGTCTCGGCAAACAGGCGTACCGAAATCACATTGGTCAGAAACACCATAACTGCAAATAACGCGCTCCAGATCCATACAGGCGTTTCCGGGAACCAGCGCACCATTAAAATACCGGCGGCGGTGAACTCGGAACCGATGGCCACCGTCCAGGTCAGCCAATACAACCAGGCCACCGTATACCCGGTACCCGGCCCGAGAAACCGGGTGGCGTACGTACTGAATGAACCGGTTTCCGGCATCTGCACCGCCAACTCGCCCAGGCACATCATCACCATGTAAACCATGAGTGCACCGATGATGTAAGCGATCACCGCGCCCAGGGGACCGGCCTGGTTGACCGTATACCCGGACGTGAGAAACAGCCCGGTCCCAATGACGCCGCCTAATGCCAGCATGACAATATGGCGGGTCTGCATTTCCTGTTTAAAACCCGAGCGCGTATCAAGTTGTTGTTCTTTTATGGACATGGTTGTTCTCATGAAAGTTATTAGGGCACGAATTAACGTCTGCTACGACTAACAGGGCAGAGTAAAAAAGTTGCCACTAGGTTTTATTATTATTCCACTTCATGAACTCCCCACTTAAATCCTTGCAGTGAGGCATTAACGTTAAATCTTCAACCGGCTATCCCTGCACATGTTTCATTGATTGAAAGTTGTGTGTTTTCCTGTACCGCTGAGTGGCCCGAACTTCTGACAAAGGCAAAAGCCTGTTTCAGGTCGTCGAGCAGGTCGTCGGTGTCTTCGATGCCGACGGAGATCCGCACCAATCCTTCGGAGATACCCAGGGCCAGTCGCTCCTCCAGCGTGTTCTCGACATGACTGGTGGTACGGGCCGGGCCATAGATGGTTTCCACCGCACCGAGATTGCCTGCGCAGTGAGCGAAACGCAGGCGTGGCAAGAGCACCTTGACCGTGTCCATGCCGCCCATCACGACAAAGCTGACGATTGCACCAAAGCCGGACATTTGCGCGCACGCCACCGCGTGATTCGGGTGGCCGGGCAAGCCGGGATAATTGACCGACTCCACCAACGGTTCGGTGCACAGGTACTCCGCCAGGGCCCGGGCACTGCGTTGCTGCTGACGCATGCGCAGCACCAGGGTTTTCATGCCGCGAATGATCATGTAGGCGGAGAACGGGTCGAGCGTTGCACCGTTGATTTCCCGGTAGTGACGCACCTTGGCCATCAGCCCTTCGCTGCCGCACACCAGGCCACCGAGCACGTCGCCGTGCCCGCTGAGAAACTTGGTCGCACTGTGAATGACCACGTCCACACCCAGCGCCAGCGGGTTCTGGTTCAACGGCGTGGCGAACGTGTTATCCGCCACCACAATGGCACCGACACGCTTGGCAGCGGCCACCAGACGCTGGATATCCACTATTTTGAGGGTCGGATTGGTGGGTGTTTCCAGATACACCAGTTGGCAACCCTTGGCGATTTCGCGTTCGATTTCTTCGTGATCGAACGTCTCGCACAACGTCACCTCCACACCGGTACGCGGCAGGAACTCTTCGAAAATCTTGTTGGTGCCGCCATAGCTGTCCTTGGTCGACACGACCCGATCGCCATGGGCCAGGAAGGTGTAGAGCACACTGCTGATCGCCGCCATTCCGCTACTGAACGCCACGGCAGACTCGGCCATTTCCAACTCGCGAATTTTTGCCTCGAGGGTCTCGACCGTCGGGTTGCCCATGCGGCTGTAAATGAAGCCCGGTGCCTTGCCCAAAGCGACGTCGTACCAGACGTCGATGTCGTCGTAACCATATGCAGCACTGACGACGATCGGGGTTTGCGTGGCATTGTAAGGATGCCTGACTTGCTCGCCGCCCCACACTGCGCGGGTCCCCGAACCCGCATTTACCAACGCCGCGCTGCCTGGTTTTTTATTCATAAAGACTACTCGCACTGAGGGCGGCGAATGTTGAGTCACTCACCGGATCTGGCGGCCAATATATTGAAAAGCCGCGCCCCCGAGAAACGATGTTATCGGTGCCTAAGGGCTGCTTTTTTTAATGGCTGTCCGGCGTGGGGGGCAGATCAATCGCGGGGGCAAGGTCGGGCAGCCAGGCGTGCAACGAAGCCGTGGCCTTGGGCCAATTGCAAGGCCATAGCCGATCGACCAGGACACGTCGTCCATCTTCGGCAGCGACAGGCTCGTCGACAGGCTTGCACTGGATCATCAGCGTTTACCCCCTCCATTCCCGCGGGCTCACCCCGGTCTTGCGCCGAAACGCCCGAGCCAAAGCCGAGGGGCTTTCGTAACCAACCTCTTCGGCGATCAGGGCAATGGGCTTGCCCTCGCGCAAGCGTTTCTGCGCCAGGCTGATGCGCCAACTCACCAGATAATCCACCGGCGTCTGCCCGACCACCCGCCGGAAATGCTCGGCGAAGCTGGCCCGCGACATGTTGGCCGCCACCGACAGTTCCGCCACGCTCCAGGCCTTGCCGGGAGCCTCGTGCATAAGGTTCAGGGGGCGTGCCAGACGCGAATCGGCGAGACCGGCCATCATGCCCGGCGGTTGATTGCGGCTGCTCAGAATGTGCCGCAGCAACAGAATCACCAGCAGCTCGAACAAGCGGTCCATGACTGCTTCACGCCCGCAGGTGCCGTCAAAAGCCTCGTTGAACAGCCATTCCAGGGTGCTGGCCAGGGTCGGGATTTCATCGAGTTTCAGCACCATGTAATCGGGCAACGCGCCGGCGAGGGCATTGCCCGAGCCGCCATCGAAGTTCAGCGAGGCACAGACCAACTGCGTGGCCGATGCTTGCGTGGCGGACAAGCGGTGACGGTACGGCCGGGGGAAAAAGATCAGCGTCGGCTCGGTGATCTTCAGCGCTCGCTCATCGGCCAGTTTCAGCACGACCTCCCCGGCCTGCAGCAAATGCAGATGACCGCACGTCTGGCTGCCATCGAAAGCCGAGGTGCCGCAAAACGTGCCGCTGTGAAAGGTGCCGGCATTGACGCCGAAATGCGTGAGCAACGTGGACAAGCGATCCATGAGGGGGGCTCCCGAAGGCAGTTCTGGACGATCTGTTGCATATCGTCGACGATTTGCACCCAATAGACCAGCCCAGGCCTTTAGCATGAACTCCGTACCCAGCGCCTGTCGCGCTTGAATCCTCGGAGAATCATCATGACCCGCATTTCCCCTGTCAGCCTGGAACACGCCACCGACACCACCCGCCCTCTGCTGGAAGGCGTGCAAAAGAAAATCGGCTTCCTGCCCAATGTGTTCAAAGTCCTGGCCCACGCCCCTGCCGTGCTCACCTCCTACGTGCAGAACTCGGCGGCATTGGGCAAGACGTCCCTGAGCGCAACGCAAAAGGAAGCCATCTTCCTTGCCACGTCACAGGTCAACGGTTGCGACTACTGCCTGGCGGCCCACACGCTGTTTGCCGGCAAGGCCGGTCTGTCCAGCCAGGACATCCTGAGCGCCCGTGACGGCAAGCTCGACGCCTATGCCCTGCTGGCACAGCAAATCACTGAAAGTCGTGGACACCTGAGCAGCGAGCAGATAGCAGCGGCACGCGCCGCCGGTCTCGACGACGGCAAGATTATCGAAGTGATTGCCCATGTGGCATCGCAGACGCTGACTAACTACCTGAACAACGTCGCGCTGACCGATATCGACTTCCCGGCCATCGATGCCTGAGCCACGCCAATAGCGGAGAACCGAGCATGAACACTGTGACGCTATACACCACCGACACCTGCCCTTACTGCCGCAGTGCCAAGTCACTGCTGGCCAGCAAAGGCATCAACATGCAGGAAATCAACATTCAGACCCAGCCGGGCAAACTCGAAGAAATGCTCAGCCGCAGTGGCCGGCGCAGCGTGCCGCAGATTTTCATCGGCGACACGCATATCGGTGGCTTCGACGACTTGGCCAAACTGGATCGCCAGGGCGGCTTGATGTCGATGCTGGCTTGAGCCTGAACGGTCCAGGCCCAACACCAATCTGTGGCGAGGGAGCTTGCCGGAACGCCGCACCGTCCCGTTGGGCTGCGCAGCGGCCCCCAAAATGGGGACTGCGATACAGTCCACCGGGCGCAAGCTCCCTCACCACACAAGCGCGATACCGGCATCGCCCGGCACATCCGACCAAACAACGCTCTAACGTGCGCGTCATGACCTAACCTCATAGGCTAAATGACTCGCCACCCATCGAGCACGCCTATGCGCAATGCCTTGAAGTCCGTGATATTCATCGTTTTCGTGCTATTGGCGTCGAGCGGCGCGATGCTGTCGGCGGCGCCCATGCTCGATGTCCCGGGCGCCGGCGCGAGCAGCGCTGTCGCCAAGGTGTCCGACAGCGATCTGGAGGCGCTGCAAGGCCAACTCAACAGCCTCAAACAACAGGTCTCTCAGGTCAGCAATTACAACCAACTGGAGCCCCCGCAGGATTTGGTTCAGTCGCTGATCAAGGAGGCTGATCGCCTGTCGGCACTGTTGTTGCCCGAACAAGCGCAATTACAGTCCCAACTGGGGGTGCTGAGCCCTGCTCCGCTGGCTGAGGCCACGCTGGAGGAGTCCGATATCGCCAGCCAAAGGGCTGCGTTCACCGAACAAAAGAACAAGGTCGATTCCAAACTGAAAACCCTGGCGGCGATCAAAGCCAGTGCCGCCGAATTGCTCACCCAGATTGCTGCCATCCGACGCAGCCTGCTGGAAACCGAAGTGACCCAACGCACCCGGAGCATCCTCAATCCCTGGTTTTGGGTCCCGCTATTCGATCCACCTGCCGACGACCGGCAACGGCTGGTCGAGTTCATGCAGCAGGCGGGCGACACGCTGCATTCGGTCTGGCAACCGGGCAAGCGCCTCTTGACCAGCGTGCTCGTGATATTCGCCGTGGTCCTGTGGGGCCTGGGCCGTCGGCTCGCCGAACGCGGACTGACCTGGTTGTGCATTCACCGGATGCCCGAAGGACGCCTGCGCCGCAGCGCCCTCGCGCTCGCGTCGGTCGTCGCCACGGTGCTGACCGCCGGTATCGCCCTGCGTGTCCTGTTTTTTGCCCTCACCCGGGAACTGCCGTTGACACCGCAACTGGCAGGGTTTTCCGAGGAATTCGAAAAAATCGTCTACACCTGCGTGATGATCACCGGTTTGAGCCGTGCGCTGTTGTCCACCCAACATCCGTCATGGCGACTGCCGGCCATTGCCGACGAGGTGGCACTGGCAATCAAACCCTATCCCCGGCGATTGGCTGCCGTCTTGCTGGTGGCGGTGTCAGTGGCCCAGTTGACCAATGCCACCGGCATGAGCTCCGAGGTCGTGATCACGGTCCGTGGGTTGGTCGCACTTATCATCTCAACCTTGATCGGTTCGATTCTGTTGCGGGTCAACAGAACCCGGCGGGCCATGGTGGTGGCCGGCGATGCGCCTGAGGCGGGCCGTACGCTGGCTGGCGTCGTGTATGCCTTCGCCAGCATCGCGACCGTGGCCTCGCTGTTCTCCCTGCTCATTGGCTATGTGTCGCTGTCGCGCTTCATCACTTACGAACTGGTCTGGTTGTTCATCATTTTTGCCGGTTTCTATTTGCTGATACAGCTGCTCAAGGACAGCTGTGAGTACCTGTTTTCACCTCGGCAACCCACCGGCAAAACGCTCAAGCAGTTGCTCGGTATTGGCGATACGCGCCTGGAGCAGATCTCGGTCATTTTGTCTGGCGTCGGTCGTGCCGCCCTGTTGCTGATCGCGTTCATCTCGCTGCTGGTGGGTGGCGTGGGCTCGACCCTCGGCCAACTGGCAAACAACACCCTGGCGATGCTTGGCGGTGACGGCCTGCGCAAACTGAACATTGTCCCGGCCAATCTGCTGCACGGCCTGCTGGCGCTGCTGATCGGCATCTATCTGGTGCGGACCCTGAGCCGCTGGCTGGACAACGAGTTGCTGCCGAAAACGGAAATGGACCCGGGCATGTGCGCCTCGCTCAGCACACTGTTTTCCAACATCGGCTATGCCTTGGTGATCCTGCTCATGCTGTCGTCGCTGGGGGTCAAGTGGACCAACCTGGCGTGGATCGTCAGTGCCTTGTCGGTGGGGATCGGCTTCGGTCTTCAAGAGATCGTCAAGAACTTCGTCTCCGGCCTGATTCTGCTCACCGAACGCCCGGTCAAGGTCGGCGACCTGATCAGCATCAGCGGGGTTGAAGGCGATATCCGGCGGATCAATGTGCGGGCCACCGAGATACAACTGGCTGACCGCTCGATTGTCATCGTGCCGAACTCGCAGCTGATTTCGCAGAACCTGCGCAACGTCACCCTCGGCGGCAGCGCCCAAGGCGTGGCGACACTTGAACTGACCTTCCCGCTGGACATCGACCCGGAGCAGGTACGCAACCTGCTGTACGACACCTTCTGCGAGCACGAATCCATTCTGGAAAAACCGGCGCCGTTCGTGCGCTTCAGCCAACTGAAACCCGAAGGCATTACGCTGACGATCACCGGTTACGTCGCCAGCCCACGCGCGGTCGGCTCGATCAAGAGCGAACTGCTGTTTGAGATACTCAAGCGACTGGGTGCCGCCGGGATCGAACTGGCGAAACCGCCACCGGCGGCGTGATCCCCGATCACGCCGCCGGCAAGCATTGCATCAATGCGCAATACACACGGATTTAAGCTCGGTAAAAGCCTCGATCACCGCACGACCAAACTCACGGCCCATGCCCGATTGCTTGACCCCGCCGAACGGCATCGCCGGGTCGAGCAGCACGTGGGCGTTGACCCAGACCGTACCGGCTTCGATGCGCGGCACCAGGTTCATGGCTTTGCTCAGGTCGTTGGTCCACAGGCTGGCGGCCAGGCCATAGCGGTTGTCGTTGGCCAGTTCGATCACGGCCTCTTCATCGTCGAACGGCATCACGCCCAGCACCGGGCCGAATACTTCTTCCCGGGCCACGGCCATGCTGTGGTCGATGTCGGCGAGGATCGTCGGCTGGACGTAGAAGCCGTCGCCTTCCACCAACTCGCCACCCGAGACCACACGTGCGCCCTCCTGACGGGCCAGTTCAATGTGCTTGAGCACGCTCTGTTGTTGCTTGCGCGACACCAGCGGGTTGATCGCTGCGTCGCTGTTCATGCCCGCGCCAATCGGCATGGCCGAAACCGCCGCCGCCAGGGCTTCGACGAATCGGTCGTGGATCGAGCGGTGCACGTAGAAACGCGAAGCCGCGGCACACACCTGGCCGTTGTTCAGCAGGCCACCGAGGATCGCCCCTTGCACGGCTTTTTCGACGTCGGCATCGGCGAGCACGATCATCGGATTCTTGCCGCCCAGTTCCAGGGAGAAACGCGTCATGTTGGCCATGCACGCCACCCCGACGCTTTTGCCAACGGCGGTAGAACCGGTGAACGAGACCTTGCTCACCAGCGGATGCTGGGTCAGCACGCCACCGACCGAGGCGCCGCCACCGGTCACGACGTTGAACACGCCTGCCGGAATGCCGGCCTCGAGCGCGAGCTCCGCCAGACGCATGGCGGTCAGCGGGGTTTCCATGGCCGGCTTGATGATCACCGTGCAACCGGTAGCCAGCGCCGGCATCAGTTTCCAGGCGGCGATCAGCAGCGGGAAGTTCCACGGCACGATGCCGACCACCACACCCACCGGCTCACGCTTGGTGAAGGCGGTGAACTTGGCACCCGGTGGCAACGGGATCGACACGTCGAAGGTTTGCCCTTCGATCTTGGTCGCCCAGCCGGACATGTAGCGCATGAATTCCACAGTGGCGTTCAGGTCCAGGGCGCGGGCCATGTTGATCGACTTGCCCTGGCTCAGGGTTTCCAGTTGCGCCAGCTCTTCGGCGTGCTCTTCCACCAGGCGGGTGAAGTTGAGCAGGATGCGCTCGCGATCCGCCGGACGCAGTGCCGACCAGACCCCGGACTTGAATGCCTTGTGCGACGACTGCACGGCACGCTCGACGATTTCAGGCGGTGCATCGAGGGTTTCGCAGAGGGTCTGCCCGGTGGCCGGGTTGACCACGGCAATGCTGTCGCCCTCGGCAAACACCCACTGACCGTCAATGAAGCAGCCGTGGCGGCGTTCGATAAATGCAGCCACCTGCGGCAGGATTTCAACGTTGCTCATAATTCACCTTTCAATAAAACCGTTCGGTGTGAAGGTTGGATCAGCCAGGAAACCGGCCGCTTAGTGTTGTTCTTTGAGGAAGCACACGACCGCCTGGCGATCGTCCGCCGAAGCCAGGCCCATGTAAGGCATGTAGGTGCCAGGCACATAGGCCTGAGGCTGGGTAATCAGTTGCGCGATATTCTCGGCTTGCCAATCGATGTTTTTGTTGCGCATGGCTTGCGAGTAGCTGAAGCCCTCCAGGGAGCCGGACTTGCGCCCGACCACACCCGCCAGGTTCGGCCCCATCATGCCGGTCGCGCCTTTGGTCACCGAATGGCAAACCCCGCATTCATTGGCAAACACCTCGGCGCCGTGGCGTTGATCGGGGGCGCAATCGGCCGCCAGCGCCGCCTGGGCCAAAGTGAGAGACAGCAAACCGATGAGGGGCAAACGCAGGGAGGTGAACATAGGAAACGACCTTGAAAATCCGCGCATTCGCCAGCAGGCGAACGCCAACTCTGAAAGTGCCGGGGCAACGGTGCCCCGGCAGGTTGATCAGGATTGTCGGTGGTCGTGGATTCGCGGGTTTTGCCCTGCGTGCCAGTCGTGTTGGCGGTTCTGCCAAACCGCTCGGATGCACGTTTGCCTTTCCCTGTAGGAGCGAGCCTGAACTGGCCTGATTATTCCGGGCACCTCTCAATGCCAACACGACCTTGGGGGCCGCTTCGCAGCCCAGCGGGACAAGCCCCCTCGCCACAGGGGATCGCATACCCCGGTTTTGTGGCGTGTCAGTGACACTGGCACAGATACACAAACACTTGGCAGGCAGGGCAATTCCCGGGGTTGCCGGGCGAGGCACTATTCAATCGTCAGAATCTGCCCACTCACCCGCGATCCGCGTTACCAACAATTCAGGAAGTTCCCCTTATGCGAACAAACAGGATCTCCGTACAGTCAGCGCTAGGCCTGAGCCTGCTTGTGCTCGGTTTGAACAGTGCCCGTGCGGACCTGCCCGCCGACACGATCGGCCAGACCGTGTTGCCGTTCCCCGCTGAAGCACACCGGGCGTTCGTCGTCGATGTCGAGTTCGACAGCTTCGTCGCCGGCCGTGTCACCGTGGTCGACCCGGACCAGAAGCGCATACTGGGCATGGTGCCGACCGGTTTCGCCGCGCCTTCGGCCCTGAGCCATGACGGCAAGGTGATCTACAGCGCCGACATCTGGTACTCCCGTGGCACCCGGGGCACCCGCACCGATGTGCTGACCGCGTGGGACAGCTCGACCCTGTCGCCCGCCTGGGAGGTGCTGATTCCGAACAAGCGGGCCGAGTCGCTGACCCAGCGCTACGGCCTGAAGACCAGCGGCGATGACCGTTTTGTCTACGTCTACAACTTCACCCCGTCGACCTCGGTGACAGTGGTCGACACCCAGACCAAGGCCGTTGCCACGGAAATCGCGATTCCGGGTTGCGTGCTCAACTACCCGGTTGGCAAACGCCGTTTCGCCTCGCTGTGCGGCGACGGCAGCCTGCAGGTGGTGACCCTCAACGACCAGGGCCAGGAAACCGCGCGCAACCGCACGCCGTTCTTCGACCCCAACGCGGAAAAACTGGTGGAGCGTGCGGTCAACGTCGGCGACACCTACTACTTCACCACCACGACCGGCACCGTGCGCGCAGTGGATTTCTCCGGCGATACACCAAAGATCCTGCCGAGCTGGTCGCTGGTCACCGAGGCCGAAAAGAAGGCCGGTTGGGCGCCGGGCGGCTGGCAGCTGATGGCGGTCGCGCCGACGCTGAACCGTTTGTACGTGCTGATGCATGACGCGCACGAACCGATGAAGTGGGAAGACCCGAGCACCTTCATCTGGGCCTACGACCTCAAGACCCAGAAGAAAATCGCGACCCTGGAAGCACCGGCACCGGTGTGGAGCATGCAGGCCACCGGCGACGACAAGCCGTTGCTGCTGGGCACCGACGTTGAAGGCGGCTTGCAGATTTTCGATCTCAAGACCAACCAGCACACCGGCAGCATGGCAAAAGTCGCAAAAACCGCGACTCAGGTCATGAGCTACTAAGAGGTTCGGCCATGCACTCAGATCCGATCTTCATCATTGCCAGCGCCATCGCCATCGCGGTGTTGCTGGCCAGTGCCGCGACCCACAAGGTACGAGCACCCGCGCGCTTCGCCAGGCAGTTGGCCGACTACCAACTGCTGCCCGACTCGCTGGTGCGCCCGGTCGCCCGGTTGGTCCCGCTGCTGGAACTGGCCATCGCCTTCGCGCTGCTGGTGCCGGTCAGCCGTAGCTGGGCCGCGTTGAGCGCTGCCAGTCTGTTGGCACTGTATGCCGCTGCCATTGGCATCAACCTGTGGCGCGGACGTCGCGACATCGACTGTGGCTGTGCCGGCCCGGACCAGGCGCAGCCGCTGCGCCCGGTCCTGCTGCTGCGCAACAGCGTGCTGGTGGTGCTGGCGCTGCTGGCCAGCGTCGCGCCGATTGCCCGCGACATGACGGTATTCGATGGCTTTGTAACGGTTGCCGCGGCAGCGGTCGCGTTGCTCATCTACGCCGCAGCCGATGGCTTGCTGGCGAACTCCCCTCTTCTGCTCAAATTGATTGGTAGGTGATCCAATGGAAGGCTTGATTGTTTCCAACGTTCTGCTCTGGGTTCTGCTGGTGGCCGTGGCGTTCGTCGTCATGGGCCTGGTCCGTCAGATTGGCGTGCTGCACGGCCGCCTGGCCCCGGCTGGCGCACTGATGGTCGACAAAGGCGTGGCCGTCAACGAAGCCGCGCCGCAAGTGACCGCCACCGACCGTAAAGGTCGCCCGGTGAACTTCGGCTACGCCGGTGAAAAATCGCAACTGCTGTTCTTCCTCTCGCCGACCTGCCCGATCTGCAAGTCACTGCTGCCGGCGATCAAATCCATTGCCAGGGAACAGGCTGATCGCCTCGACGTGGTGTTCATCAGCGATGGCGACATGGACGCCCAGCAAGCGCTGATCCGCGAACACAAACTCGAAGACGCCACCTACGTGGTCGGCCCGCAAGTCGGCATGACTTACCAGATCGGCAAGCTGCCGTACGCCGCGCTGATCGACAAGGCCGGCACCCTGCGCGCCAAGGGTCTGGTCAATTCCCGCGAGCACCTGGACAGCCTGTTCGAAGTGGAACACTTGAAGCACGCCACGCTGCAGCAGTACCTCAATGCCCAACCGCATTCCCACGATCACGACCACAGCCACGGCCATAGCCACTGATAAGGCAGGGAGACGTTTATGAAACTGCTGGATCTGTTGTTCGAGCGCTCGACGCGCCGTGTCGCCGACACCACCTCGCGCCGCAAATTGCTGTCGCGCATGGGCTCGCTGATGGTGGCCGGTGCCGCCCTGCCCCTGCTGCTGCCACTGGATCGCACCAGCAAGGCACTGGCCGCCACCGATCCGAAAGCCGGCGACCCCGGTGATCCGAACAGCTGCGACTACTGGCGCTACTGCTCCATCGACGGCTTTCTGTGCAGCTGCTGCGGTGGTTCGGTGACCTCCTGCCCACCGGGCACCGAAGCCTCGCAAGTGACCTGGATCGGCACCTGCCGCAACCCGGCCGACGGCAAGGACTACATCATTTCGTACAACGACTGCTGCGGTAAGCAAAGCTGTGCCCAGTGCGCCTGTACCCGTAACGACAGTGAAGAACCGGCCTACCGCCCGTTCAACAACAACGATGTGAACTGGTGCCTGGCCGCCAAATCGCACATCTACCACTGCACCGTTTCGATCATCCGCGGCATGGCGGTTTAACACGCGCGTTACCGCCGGTTGCCTGGGCAATCGGCGGTTTTTTTCACGATCGTGTTCCAGGCCAAAAAAACAAGAGAGGCCCCTCAATGCGCAAGTTGCTACTCCTCGGTCTCGTCTGCACCCTGAGCGCCCCACTCGCTCATGCCCGCGCCATTCCCAACCCGGCGCAACGTCACGCGCCGGGCAACGAAGAACAGCAAAAGCCCATCGCCGAGGCCGGTTACAGCGTTGGCGTCAATTACCAGTTGCAATGCGCCGGCTGCCACCTGGGTAACGGCATGGGATCGGCGGCCAACGACACGCCCCGGATGACGGGGTTTGTCGGCAACTTTCTGAAAGTCCCCGGTGGCCGCGAGTTTCTGGTGCGCGTGCCGGGCATGTCGCAGTCGGCGTTGAACAATGCGCAACTGGCGGACTTGCTCAACTGGTTGATGCGCAAAGACGGCCTGGCCGGCAAAAGCACACCGCAGGATTACCAGCCCTACAGCGCCGAAGAAGTGGCGGCACTGCGCGCCAAAACCATGCTCAACCTCCCTGGCACCCGTGCTGAATTGATCAAGCAAATGCGTGCGCAAGGCATCGCCATTGAAGACGGCATGAACGATTGACGGCGGATGTGAAGTCACCTCAGCTGCCAAATCGGGGGCCACGCCCCCTTCGCCTCCGCTCGGCATTCGACCCGCGCCCCCGGGTACCGAAGCGCCGCCTGTCTGCGCCTCCCCTCCCGTTACGAAGCCACCCGAACCGGCGGCACATGCCGTGCATGGCCATTGAGCAAGCGCGGTCCGTCGGCCAGCGGATTCCTTCACAAATGAGTGCTATAAAACTGCGACGATTCCGTGAAGGATTCCAGCGTACTGCTAAAGTGATACCACGCGTTGTCACATTCGGCCCCAGGTCAGCAATCGGGACAGAAGGTGGTATACCACGAGCGGGGGAAGCTTTTGGTGACGCGCACGCAAACGCTCTCGAACGAGGGCAGTTTTGATCTGAGTCGCGTTATCAGTGAGCGCGATGGGGGGCAGCAATGAGGTCTAAATATGATATTTGAGCCTAACACTAGCCGTTCCGTACTTCAGCGAAGAAGCAGCACCAGTATCGTTATTCAGGCCGGTCTCGATGGTCTCGCAGTGACCGGCGTCGCGTGGTATTTGATCAACTATCACATCGGCTTCGTCTCGCAGGCCTATGTCATCATGGTCCTGTTACTGCTTGGGGCGTTGGCCGTCGTCTACGACCATTATGCGATTTACCGAAGCAATGTCGGATTCGCCGTCAAAGCCTTCAAGTTGCTCAAGGCATGGACTGCCGTTTTTTGTTTTCTGGTTGCCATGGCCTTTCTAACTAAAACCGGCGAACAATATTCGCGCCTGTTGGTGGCCGAGTTGTTTGTGATTGGCTACTTCGCTCAGCTGCTTTTGCACCTTGCCACCCGCGAGTTACAGAAGAAGTTCCTGGCCCACCCCGCGCAACGGGACAACGCGCTCATCATCGGCACGGGCGAGCTGGCCAACTTCCTTCACCAGAAAATCAGTAACAACCCGTGGCTGGGTGAACGGGTGGTCGGCTCGGTCCTGATCGGGGGAAGCGATGATCAGGGAAAGGATGGATCAAAGAGTGCGCAACGCTTGACGATACTGGGTCATATTTCCGACCTTGATGAGCTGGTCGTGCAACACGCCATTCGCACCGTGTATTTCGTGACGCCCCTGGATGGTTCGCACGTCATCAAGGACGTTTACTTAAAACTGTTCGATAAACACATTTCCGTGAACTGGGTGCCGGATATCTTTTCGCTGCGCTTGATCAATCACAGTGTGCGTGAAATTGCCGGGATTCCCGTGCTGACGTTGTCTGAAACACCGCTGATGGGGCTGCGGCTGTTTCTGAAGAATCTCGAAGATAAAGTCCTGGCGTTCCTTATCCTGTTATTTGCAGCGCCGGTGCTGTTGTTAGTTGCCATTGCCATCAAGCTCGACAGTCCGGGACCGGTGTTCTTTCGCCAGGAGCGCATGGGCTGGAGCGGCGATTCCTTTCGTATCTGGAAGTTCAGGAGCATGGTTGTCCATCAGCCGGATGAAGGCGTCGTCAAGCAAGCCGAAAAGAACGATCCACGCAAAACCAGAGTGGGCGCCTTTATTCGAAAAACCAGCCTGGATGAACTACCACAGTTGTTTAACGTGTTGATGGGCGAGATGTCGCTGGTGGGACCGCGACCGCACGCTATTGCACACGATGCGCAATACTCGCCCGACATCTCGGACTACTTTGCGCGCCACAACATCAAGCCGGGCATTACCGGTCTGGCTCAGGTGCGTGGCTTTCGGGGTGAGACGAAAGATATCGAGCAAATGATCCGGCGTGTGGATTCGGACATCGAATACATCAACAACTGGTCGCTTTGGCTCGACTTCACCATTCTCGCGCGCACTGTGCTGGCCTTCTCCGGCAAGCATGCCTATTAGCCGGAATTGAGGACTGGGGGGCGATCTCGCGTTTCGGGGGGTGTTATTGATGGGCGTGGCCAGCGTCGCTGGCCTGCCTCATTAAGCGCTTGCCGGGAACAGGTCCAGGGTTCGCTCTACCTCATCGGCGTCGATACTGAAACCATTGCCCTCTTCGGTGCCCACCACAAATCCAAAGTTTTGCTGGTCGCGGTCCGTCAGGTATTTGAAAAAACAGAGGAAACGATTAGGTGGCTGCAGCACCAGCAGTGAACCACCCGGCTGCAGTACGTTGACGCCATGGATCAGATGACTGCCCTCGATGCCCACGACGACTCTTGCCCCGGCGCAGGCCGCCACAATGGTTGGTACATCGGATTTCGCCGGATCGATGATGCGAAAACCCCTGCGGTCGCGCAGGCGTTCAGCCAGTTCCAGCTCATTGCGCAACAAGCGCAGCTCTCCCTTGTCACCGCGCAGAATGAACACCCCGGGGTGAGCGCTGGCGTTTACGTGGGACAGCAACTGGTCGCCCATCGCGCGAAAGCGCCGGTGCTTGTGGCGGTTCTGGCTGAGGTCGTCAAAGATCACCAGTTCACGGAAAAACGCATTGCGTAATCGAACCGGCGTCATCCCCAGCCAGTCTTCATAGCCGGGGGCGTGAAGTATGCCGTGCCTGGAAGTGGAAACGAGCTTGTCAGACGTCGCCGTGGTCACCGGCACGCCTTCTTCGCAGGCCATCGGATAGGTGATGCAGTCGTCCATCAACCATGAGCCAAACCATTTATTGCCGCCCGCCGTGCAATACAGCGCGCCGCGATCGATTTCATTTTCCACGCGAATCCTGGGCAACCATCCGGAACGAGGCGACAGCCAGGATTTGGCATTGCCCTTATAGAGCGCACCGTCGATCAACCAGGCATCTTTGAGCAGGTAGCCACGCGTCGGGCCATGTTCAACCTCGCCGATCCCTTCCATGGTGCGGCGGGGATGTTCGAAGGGATAAAAAAGATCCCCTGCCCATCCCGTCACACGCTCGAGCTGGTTAGGAAGGAAAAACGCAGGCGGAGCGATCGCCATCTCACGGGGGGCAATTTCCCATGTCTTCACGGCGACACTTTGCAGCATGAGCGACGGTTTTCGTGTCAGGCGCGTCTTCAACATGTGTTTATACGCAGCAAGACTCCACTTCGCCGGACCACCCTTTGCGACTGCATCTATATCCGACATATGAATTCAACTCTCATGTACTTATTCCGAAATAGCGCTTATATCCAACACATAAAACTGCACTTACTTCGAATCCATTCAGGCGGATATAACGCATTCCATTCGGGGCGGCGACTTCAAATGACTGTAACGACCGCGCAAGGTGTCAAGAAGCGACGCTTGTGGCGGCCTGGCACAATGGAGATATATTTTGGACAGCCCACCAAAACCCATTTCACGATAGCGGTTTGCAATTTCTTCATCACTCGGCCCGTCAGGCAGTCCCAGATGAAGCGTCAACTCTTTGCCTTCAACTGCAAATAGCGGGGTTTCCCAAAGAAATGTCGGCGTGCCCACTTTAGGTAGTCGAACAAACATATAACCGTTGTTACCCAGCGTATTGACATCCCCGCCGCGCCTTCTTTTCCATTCAAGCAGTCCATCGTCCGGACGCGCCAGGCAAATGCCGATATCGTAATAGTCAAAACCGTTTTCAATCGCCCATTCGAGCGCCATGAAGGTGGTAATTGAATTGACTTCACGTAGTTTTTTGGCGTCGGAATACACCGTTTCCGGGTAACCAAACCGGATCGTGCTCCAGTAACGCTTGCCGCCCTTGGTGATGACACACCCCAGATGGCAAGCGACAACGTCGTTCTCCAGCAGCACCAGATCAAGCCGGCCGGCATTTTTTGCCACCCTGCGAACCTCGTGCGTGTCTATCTGCGCCGCGGCCGAACCATGCCTGGCCTTGGCATAGGGCTGAAGCATTTGCTGATCCGCACATTCAATCTCATCGTCGTTCAGCGCCTGTTTCATGCGATAGCGCAGGCGATTCTTGCGCAGGTTGCGACGCAGTTCGGTGTTGTACCGCGCGGTGATTTCGTCGAGTGACCTGCTCAGCGGCACAATGGCACTCAGGTACTGGGGCACGCGCAATGCGCCGGGAGTGGGTATTTCACTGACCAAAACCGTCGGGTTTGACGGGTCGGGTTTTAATTGGCTATCCGCGCTTGGCGCGTCCGTCCCCAAGAGCACTTTGGCGAATTCACGCTGGGTTTTCCTGCCGATATAGAGGACGTTGAAGGAACTCTCTTGCCGTAGTTTGAATTTGACAATTTCCCAGCGCCAAAAACATGCCCGACTTAGTATGTCCCGCAGCCACGACACGGTTCTCCTTAGCTCGAAGCGTAAAGAAGGAGATATGAGCTTGCGTATTTTTGACGCTATATATTCTTTCATTTGCTCACTGGCGCAGGTCGAGGGAAGGTCAAATTAGTTTGCAAGTAGCTAGATGAAGACTCGAAACGAGCGTTCGACCGCCAGCCCCCTTTCAGGAAATCAAGATATTCGAGGAGATTTTTCTGGCACAGCGTTAATGAAGACACAAAACCCAAATAGTCCGACAAGTCGAGAATACCCACAGGAGTAAAGATGCTACACCCGGGTTTTGCAAGGCAGTGAAGGCCTCGCCGCCGTGTTTTTGCGCCGCGTGTTTTTACGCCGGTCTGCGCCCCGGATTGATCCCGCACCTGGCCAATCAGCTGGCCGCCTTCTCTCGGAATACCAGGGTTCGCAGCAGGAACATCGGGTTACCCACCACGTAACGCGTGAACAGCCGCCTGGGTTCGCTGATCAACCTGAACACCCACTCACAACCGAGGCGGCGCATCCACTGGGGGGCCCTGCTGACCTTACCGCCGAGAAAATCCAGAATCGCCCCGCCGCACACGATCAGGCAAGGCACTCCGCTGGCCGCCAGTCTCGCCGCAACGGATTCTTGCTTGGGCATGCCCATGCCCAGAACAATCAGTTCTGGCTGAAACTCCCGGGCAAGCTGGACATAGGCCTCCACTTCGGAAAATCCGTGGTGGGCCGAAACAACGTTTACGGCGTACAGCGCCTCGCTACGCTGAACAGCGCTGTTCAGATACGTTTGTTCGGTGCCCCAGAACGCCACGCGCCGACCTTTATAGGCCGCCAGTATTTTCGGAATGAAATCCGTACCGTTCATGTTCAGGCCCGGTGCCAGGCCGAGTCTGCGCAAGAGAATGGCCATGCCGGAGCCATCGCGCAACAACACGTCGGCAGCGGACAGCGAAGCGTAATAGTCGGCGTTGGCCGCCACCAGGTTCATGGCGTGGGCGTTGACGAACCCCAGCACTGTCGACCGCTCGGGACGGGACAGGGCATCGATCAGTCCTTGTTCATCCTGATCATCATCGACCACGCGCAGCGTGCGGATAATCGTCTGCCATTTGTGCAACCAGGCCAGGGCGCGCATCAGTTGTCATCCCGTTTGGAACGCACCCACTCAACCTGGCGCTTGAGCAAGAAGCCTATGTACAAGGGGATTTTTTTCACCGCGTAGAACGGCGCATACATCAAGGCGGAGAACGAAATGATCTCGCGACCGAATTGGCTCCAGGCCAGCAGGATGGTCGCTGCCAACAGCAGCACCCCGGTCGTGGCGATCAAGGCTGGCGCCAGGATTCCGGCCAGTAGAAAGACCAACCATGAAAGACCCAATGCCGCCACCAGGGCCAACGTCAACAGGGCCAGCGGCGGTACCAGCAAGTCCAGGGTCATGGCCAGCAGATTACCGTTTCCCTTGGCCATCGACTCCACCAACAACTTGGGCGTATCACCCAGGATGACCCCCAAGTGACCATGTTCCCAACGCGTACGCTGAGTCGTCAGGCCCTCTTCGCTGCGTGGAAAATAACTGGTCACCAGCGCATCGGGGCAAAACAGCGGCGGTTTGCCGCTTCGGCAGAAATCCAGGCCCATCTTCAGATCTTCGACGATGTGGTCGCTGGCCAGATCGATCAGCGGCAGATCCCGCCAGGCGAAAGCCATTCCCGTGCCCATTAGTTGGCAGGGCAAACCGAGCCGGGCCCAACCTCGCGGGCGCACCCGATTCTTCACGCACCAGGCAAACTCGGCAATTTGCACTTTCAACCCGGAACCTGCGGGAGCGCGCATGAGATTCAACGATTGTGTGGGTCGGCCCGAGTCCATGCAGCAGGTGGCCAAACGCTCGACAAAGCCTTCGCTGATCTGGCAGTCGGCATCGACAATGATGATGACGTCCGGCGCGGCGCTCGCCAGGTGACGGACCCCGAAGTCCAGCGCATACCCCTTGCCCCGTTGCCGGTCATTGCTGCGCTCCACCACTTCGGCGCCCGCCGCCCGTGCCAGCGAGGCGGTGTCGTCGGAGCAGTTGTCCGCCACCACCAGCAGGCGATCGCCTTCCAACAGTTGCGGCCCAATGGTATTCAAGGTCGCGACGATGACCGAGGATTCATTGTGCGCCGGCACCAACACCGCGACCCGTGGCCGCGAGGATTTCGCCGACGGCAGCGACCGCGCCGGCAGCCAGGCCAGCAACACCTGGACGAACAGCACCCCCACCGGGAGGACGATGAGGATCAACAGTCCGCTGAACAGCCAATTAAACAAGGTGATCATGCTTGCGCCCTGAACAGGTGAGCCAACTTGGTGGCTTCGGTATCGATATCGTGTCGTTCCAGCACCCGTTGATACGCCGCCTCGCCCATCCGTTGCAGGACGTCGGCAGGTTGCGCCAGGCAATCGGCCAGCGCCGCCGCCAGCTCGTCGACGTCGCCAGCGGGAAACAACCAGCCGTTCTCGCCCTGGCGCACCAGCTCGGGAATGCCCGCTACGTAGGTCGTCAGAACGGGCCGACGCAAGGCCATGGCTTCCATGATGACCACCGGCAAACCCTCGGCGAAGCTCGGCAAGACCATGGCCCGCGCCGCGAGGATTTCCGCGCGCACCTGATCGCTGCTGATCCAGCCGGTGATTCGCACCTGGGCCTGCAATTGGTACTGTGCGATCAGCGCTTCGATCTGCTCGCGCATCTCACCATCGCCGGCCAGCACGATCTCGAACGCCACGCCCCGTGCCGCCAGGAGGCGAGCGGCCTCAAGCAACAACAATTGGCCCTTCTGCTCACACAAACGCCCTACGCAGACCAGCCGGGGCGCGGACGGCACGGCCACCGCCGGCACATTGTGAAACGCCTGTTCCAGTCCACAGTGCACCACTTTGACCTTTGACCAATGTGCATGATCCACCCAGCGAAACAGCTGGCTGCGTCCATAAGCGCTGATGGCCGCCACAAACGCTGCACGCCGTACTTTCTCGCCCAAATGGATGAACTGCGGTTTGTCGAATTCTTCCGGACCGTGCACGGTAAAACTGTATGCCGGCCCGCCAAGCGCACTGGCCAGCATCACCACCTCGGTGGAGTTGGTGCCGAAATGCGCGTGCACATGCCTGGCGCCAAACGCCTGCAACCAGGTGAGCAGGCGGCACGCCTCAAGCAGGTAGACCAGATGGTAAGGCCAGGAGCGATCGGCCCGCCGCCCCATGCGCAGCGCTAACCCCAGCGCCGAAAAGAAGCGTCGCGGCTGGGCGCGCAGTACCTGTAGCGCAGGCGCCAACAGACCTTTGACGCCGTCCTGCAGCACGTAGCGGGTTTTATCGCGTTCAGACACGTCTTCGGCATCCACCAATTCGGCATCCCAACCTCGCAGGGCCACGCGCTGTACCTCGAAACCCTGGCGCTCCAGGGCCAGGATCTCGCGACGGATGAAGCTATGGCTGACCTTGGGGTATTGATTGATGAAGTAAGCGATGCGCATGGGACCCCGGCTTAGTGGTCAGTACGGAGGGTGGTGACGGCAGGTACTTGCGCCGTGGTGCAGGAACCTTGAGGGCGATTCGCTGCAGGGCAACCTTTCAGTGCCTGATCCAATTGCGCAAAGGTGCTGTCCAGAAGTTCATATCGCCTGCGGTACATGGCCCGTTTTTTTGAGGCTATCGCGTCAAGCGGCTTTCGGGACGGGGCCATGGGTATCTCGAAAAAGTCTTCGCGCTCCGACGGGGTGGCACCATGCTCCAACCATATCGAATCATAATCAGCCAACAGCTCCTGAGCTTTGCTGGCGCCAAAATACGGATGACGATGGTGACGGTATCCATCGCCGACGGCATACATTTTCTGGACGCCGATATGGGCCGCGATGTACTTGATGACTTCAATCAAGAAGCTTCTCGGTCGCAGGCCTTCGAACGCCTTGGTCAGGTCCCTGTAGATGCCCAGGGATTTTTCACTCTCGACACCTTTGTGTATCCCCTGCACCGCGCCGATGAACAGACAAAGCTCACCTTCCACACGACACAAGGTGAAAGCGATCGAGGCGATGCGCAAATCCTCCTGAAACAGGTTCAGCACCAATTCCCCTTCGCGCATGAACCAGATCGGGCGATCCAGAACCAGGGAACAATGGGCAGAGAACGCCGACAAATCGCTCAGTACCAGCCTGTCGTCCCGTCCATAGAGCAATAACTGCGGACAGCTTTTTGTGACCACTTCGTAATGCGAGGCCAACACCCCGAGTCGGTCCCCGGCACTCCAGCTTTTACTGATGTAGGGCCAATGAACCACACCCAGGCAATCTGCGCCGAGTCGCTTGAAACCCGCCTCGCCCAGAGCACTCGACATGCGCGACAAAAACAACTTCAGTTCGGCCCGGTTCTTCGCCACCAGCACCAGCATCTTGAGCTTGTTTTTCAATGCGCTGGGGGAATACCCGGCATGTAACGAATACATGCTTTTCAGTGCCAGCCAATCACTCATAGAAGTCTCACTTGTATTCGATCAACGCCGACTTGCCGGCGCCGAATCTGTTCAATAGAAACTTTATTTGCCCGAACATCTCGGGAAATTTCCCGAGTACGAGAAAGAAAGCCAGCCGCCAGTTTTTGTCCGTCGATGCTTGACCTCGACGGGCCAGGCGCACGACTTGCAGCGGATAAACCAACAACACCAACAGCCCGAACCATCCCGCCATCAGGCTGACAAGCACCGTCGCCAGCGGGATTCCCAACCCCCAGAACCAGGCACGGCACGACTCACGCCGCCAATGCTGCTCCGGTGTGGCGCCATGTAAAAAAGCGCCCTCGGCAAAGGCATAACCACCGCGCAGGGTGCGCCGCCACCATTGGCCGAAGCGAGTCATGGCCGCATCGTGCAAGGTCATTTCTTCGGCCAGACGCCAGACTTTCCAGCCCTTGGCGCGCAGTCGCACACATAATTCCGGCTCTTCACCGGCAATCAGGTCCGGACGAAATCCAGACACCGAGGTGAAGGCGTCGGCCCGCATCAGCGCATCGCCACCACACGCCCTGGCCTCGCCTATCGGCGTGTCCCATTCCAGATCACACATGAAGTTGTATATCGAATGTTGCGGATAACGTTCACGGCGCCGTCCACAGACCACCGCCACCTGCGGTTGCGCATCCAGAAAGGCCTGCGCCCGGGGCAGCCAGCCAGCGACGACCTCGCAATCACCATCGACGAACTGCACATAACGCACTTGCGGCAATAAACGTTGCACACAGGCGAATCCTTCGTTGCGCGCACGCGCAGCGGTGAAGGGAATCGCCATGTCCAGCTCGACCACCTCGACGCCGAGCCCGCGTGCCATCTGTACGGAGCCATCGGTCGAGCCGGAATCGACATACACAATCTGCTGCGCCATACCGAGCACCGAAGCCAGGCACCGCTGCAATCGCGGCCCCTCATTGCGACCGATCACAACGACGCCGATGCCGGTGGCCATGGCGTTCAAGAGCATTCCCTGGCGGGTGCGCCCTGCCGGGTCTTGATCGTCGCAGGCACCCCCACTGCAATCGAGTTATCCGGGACATCGATCAGCACCACGGCATTGGCCCCGATCACCACATTGTTGCCAATGCGTATATTGCCCAGCACCTTGGCACCGGTGCCTATGTCGACATTGTTGCCGAACACCGGGGCAATCGGTTCGTTGACATTCTTGAGCCCCACGACCACGCCGTTGCGTATACGGCAGTCATCGCCGAATTGCGCATAACCACTGATCACGATGCCGCCGAAATGGTCGATGACGAAGTTGCGCCCGACCACCACCTCGCACGGCAATTCGATGCCCGTGATGATCTGCACGAATTTGAAGAGCACTTTGTAGATAAAGGAAAACACTTTGCGCAATGGCGCGGGACGTACGCCATAGCGCCAGCGTCCGAAGCGATAAACCAACATCACCCAGAAACCCTGGGCGGCCCAATCACCCGCATATGCACGCAAGTCCGCACGTATGTTTTCGAACATGGTTTATCTACCGTGTTGGTTGGGTTGCGAGTTTTGTTTCACCCAGCAGCGCCCAGGTCACACGAGCATGCTGCCAACATGCCCCGATGGCGGCACGGCCGCGGCCCTTCAACAGTGCCTTGAGCGCCAGAATCAGATCGCCCAGGCTGACCAGCAGCATGTGCCCGGCCAGCCCGGACAGACCGTGATGTTTGCGGAAATACAACAGCTCGCTTTCGATTTGCAGCTTGGGAATTTGTCGACTGGCGGTGTTGAGCTCGTCAACAGACTTGGCGCTTTCACCACCGATATGCACCACGGTGGTATGCGGGTAATACACCACTTTCCAGCCCGCCTGTTTGACCCGCTTGCAGTGGTCGACCTCTTCGTAATAGAGAAAGTAGCGCGGATCGAACAGGCCGACCTTGTCGATGACTTCGCGTCGGATCAGGTAGTAACACCCCGGCACCCAGTCGCATTCACGTACCGAGTCATGGTCCCAGGTCATGTCGTCGACCTTCTTCACACCAGGAAAAAAACGCTCCAGCCCGGTGCGTGCCAGGAAGACATTCAACGGCGTCGGGAAATAGCGGCAGGAGGGTTGCAAATCGCCCTCACGCCCGACCAATCGAACGCCCAGGACCCCGCAATCCGGATGAGCCTCCATGTATTCGAGGGTCTTGCTCAGGGTATCGGCGGCAACGAAGGCGTCGGTGTTGAGCAATAACGCATACTTGCCTTGCAGGTGTTCAACGAGTTGATTGTTGGCACGACCAAAACCGACATTTGTATGATTGGCCAGTTGCAATGCCTCTGGACAAACACTGGCCAGACGCTCCAGCGAATTATCCGCAGAGGCATTGTCCACCACCAGATACCGCGTGCGTTGCGTGTCGTTTGACTGACGTAACGCATTAAACATCGGCTGCAACAAAGAGGCTGTGTTGTAGTTAACGACCAATACATCGAGGTCGGCACTAACCATTGGGTTGTTCGCCAAAAAAATACTCTGCGCGCATCGCTTGCAGCTTCGGTTCCAATTCCGGATCAAACAAACCGTCGCGATTCTCGATCAGGTCAATCCATGGGTACTCGGCGCAACGCTCTTTGATATTTTTCACCAGCGTTTCCATCGTACAGATAACCCTGGCTGGATTACCCCCGACCACCATCCCGGGCGGAACGTCTCTCAATACAACAGCGCCGGCGGCCACCACCGAATCAGGACCAATCGTTACGCGCGGCATGACGATGGCACCGTGGCCGACAAAGGAATTGGCACGGATATCGACGCCGCCGACAGAGTCGAGCTTCGTTCCGTCACGCGCGTTGATGACATGGACGATGCCATCGTGGCCGAATATTGTGCAGTCGGATAAACCTACGTTGTCACCGAGTCGAAGCATCGCCGGGTCGGTGATGTTGCACCCCAGGTTGATCCAGGCGCCTTTGCCGACGGAGTGCAGTCCTCCCCAACGCCCCATGTGTTGGGCCCATTCATACCCGTCAGGTTTACAAAACTTTTTATAGAGTGAGGTGCCACGCCCTGTTGTTCTGGCGTAATGAGCAATAGCGCGTTTTAGTAGACCAATCATCCTGTCAGCCTCAAATTCAGCGATATACATCTGTGCCAGGGTTCATACACCCTGATTCTTTATTACCACTACTCTAAGCGTAGCCCCCTCCTAAAAAATCAACTCGGAAAATCGATAAACTCTCCTGTTCCGGAATACCTTCCCACCGCGGGGCCCATTTCCTGATTGAGATGATCGGCCAGCCTCAGCGCCAGTTGCAGCAGGGGCATCGTCGGGTTGCAGGCACCGCCGGTAGCGAAGACGCTGCTGCCCGCAACATGAAGATTCTCGACCCCGAACACCTTGCAGTTTTCGTCGACAACGCCAAATTCAGGCGAGGCCGCCATCCGCGTGGTCCCCATATGGTGGGCATGGGGATTGACCTTCAGCGGCAAATCAACGTCATAAACGCACGCATCCAGCTTGACGAAGCCCAGCCCCGTGTCGGCAAAACACTTGGCCACTTCGAGCCCTATGGACTTGACGGTATTTCTGTCCACCGGGGTCAGTTCCCAGTGAATGTTCACTTTTTTCATGCCCAACGCATCGCGCTCTTCGAGTAACGCGATGCGGCTATTGGGGTTGGGGAATTGCTCGATCAGCGTGCCGAGTACCCCGTCCCCCGGGCAATCGAATTTGGTAATGAACTCGATCTTGTGCGCCGCCCCGATGTCACAGATGAGATTCTCGAAAAAGTCCTTGATCGCCGCCGTTCGCCCATAGGCTTTCACCTCGGATACCAGCGAGGCCGTCACATTCCCCTTTCCCGATTCGTGTTCCTTCACGAAGGCATCCGTCGTGAAGTACTGCCGGGCTTCGGTACCCTGCCCGTCCTTCAGAATAAACGTGCCCATTTCTACGTTCAGATGCTCCATGAAGCATCTGCCGACCAATCCGTCCTTCTTTACGATACCGCCAGCAGTCAGGGACTCACTGTTGAGCAACTGCCTGGCATTTTCGATCGCGCCCGTTGCCAGAATGAAGTGCCTGGCCCTGACTCGCTCCTGATGCAACTGGTAGTCCGAGACGAGGATCGTCTCGATGCGGCCGGTCTTGCTATCGAACTCCAGATCGACGCAGTTGCAGTTGATGAAGACATCAAGCCCTTCTGTCTCATTGAGCTCCTTGGCGTATTTCTGTGCAAATCGCGTCGGTGGGCTGAGCAGGAAACGATCGGCTTCGAAGTCTTGGCCATCCAGATTGGCATTGATTGCCTTGAATCCGGAGTTCGGCGGGAGATCGACAATATCCATGGCCGCCGCCAGATTGCGTTCGATCTCGGAAAACGCGATGGGCCAGCCGGGCAGGTGCACGGGAGGACCCACGGCAAAGTCCGAGCGCTCGAATGGACGGCATCGTCCCGCCCAGTGATTGGAGGTACCGCCAAGAAAGCGCAGGCGTGTTTCCTGTGCGTAGACTTCAAGGCCTGTCGACGGGCACTGGTAGAGGTTCTGCGAAACCGGTGAATACTCGTGCCCACCGCCTTCGATAAGCACGACATGCCGCCCATTACCGGCTAAACGCAAGGCCAGCGTAATGCCGGCCGGCCCTGCGCCGATAATGCAGATGTCATAGTGATCGCGGAGTTCTTTCTGCGATTGGTAATCTTTGATCATGATTTTGCTGGCCGAAAATGCTGGGCAGGCAACACCCATCCGTTGATCACAACAAACTCGGATTTGGCGGCGGCAGGCCGGGCAACCGTTTCGGAAAATCCAATAGCGAGCCCCCCGAGACTCAATAGGGCACACGCCTGAAGGAAGCCCCTGCGCCCCATCACAGAGGTATTCAAATCAGTTTCTCTCATGATTCAAAGCTCCACGACATCGAGATTGCGTTGGAATTTCAACTACACACCAACGCCACAATTTATTGGCGCCAACCATCAATACCTCAATGGCGACGTCGTGCCACAGCAATGGATTCAACAAGAGAGATAGATCAAATCAAAGCCACTTGGCAAGGCCCGTCAATAGCTCCCCGCACAAAGCCCCCACTGCAAGCATTGGCAACACCACAAGCTCGCGCTTGAGGCTGAACAACCCCAGACGATAGTTCACGTAAAACACCAGGATAAGCGTAGGGAACGTATGCAGGGCGACCCCCCAGATCGCGTACTTGACCCCGCCAATGGCCAGCAGCAAAGGCACCAGCACCCACAACGAGACCACGCGAATAATGTTGTCCATGGCCTGGTATTTGGTGTGCCCCAAGGCAATCCAGATCTGATTCGCCACCATGTAGCGCATGGTGAAAAAGGAGAGTGAGAGGATCGCCAGCATGTCGCCGGCCTGGGCGTAACGCTCATCGTACAAAACCCTGATGAGCAGTGGGCTGCCCGTCAGGAACAGTCCGCAGAAAAACAGGCAGGCGAGATCGAACATCATTTTCAAGCGGAAGTACAACGCGTGGAGCCGTGCGGTGTCATGGTTTCTTGAAGCCTCACTGAAGGCTGGCAGGGCCACCGCTCCGACTATCCTTTGCAACCCAAGCTGAACGGCTCCCAAAATCAGTACGGCGATAGAGTAAACGCCCAATTCGCTGGCCGTCATGCTGCCACCGAACCAGACACGGTCGCCGTACATGGCCAGCACGCCCACCGCCGATGACAACAAGATCCAGCGACCAAAGCCGACCAATTCATCGAGCGCAGCACGTTCCCACCGTAGACGGTTGGACGGGCCCTCGAACCAGATATGCCCCAGCAACGTGTTGACCAGCGATTGCACCAGACCGGCAACCACCAGCGACCAGATGGACCGGGTGAGGTAACCGACCACCAGCATGACCAACAACCCGACGACCTGGGAGGCAAACTCGGTGAGTACCACTTTCTTTTGCTGGAAGGCGCGCACAGCCAGGTCGACTTTCGTCGACTGAAAACCAACGATGATTGCCGAGAAACCGGTCACGGCCAAGACCAGCGGCAACTCGGGTGCGGCGTAGGTGGAATCGACCGCCCAAAGATTGAGGCTCTGCGCAAACCAGGCGAGGGCTGCGAGCGCAAGCGTCGAGGCGAAGAGGATAAAGCCACGCAGGATTTGCACGGTCCAGATGGTATTGAGAAACACCGGATCGTCGCCACGCGGGCTCTGAATGATGTTCTGGCGCAAGCCGACATCGGACAATAAATGCAGCACCAGCGAAACGGTGATGGCGATCAACATGATGCCGAACATCTCCGGCATCAGCAGACGGGCCATGATCAGGTTGCCGCCCAAGCGGAAGGCTTGTGACGTAACCAGAGCCCCCAGATTCCAGACCCCAGCAGAGATTGCTCGCCCACGAAGGCGGGATGATGGCGAGAAATCAGCTAGCGACATAACATCAACTCCGGACTCAATGGCACGAAAGGTACTATAGTCGCATTTGGCCATTCCACTAGCCTTCGCTCATCAATCAATAAGTCCAATCGCCCATGCCTGAGCACTTACGAGCGTTAATCGTCATTCTGGTCCTTGCCGGCGTTGTTTTTTTCATGGCACGTCGGCCGGCAGAAGACCTGATCCCCGCCCGACACTTCACGCGTCGGCGCAATCTGTGGTTCGCATTGACGCTACTGGCCTTTTTTGCGCACAGTTTCTGGCTGTACGCCGGCATCGCCGCGATCATTTTGACCGTCGCGCAGAAACGCGAACGCAACCCTGTCGCGCTGTTTTTCATGCTGCTGTTTCTCATGCCGCCATCGGGAGCGGAGATCCCCGGCTTCGGCGTGGTCAACTATTTCTTTGTCCTTAACCATGTTCGCCTGCTGGCGTTTTTTGTGCTGCTGCCGGCTTTCCTGGCGCTGCGCAGGCGACCGGACACAATCCCTTTCGGACGCACCTGGCCCGACAAACTGTTGGCCGCCAACATCGTGCTGACAAGCCTGCTCTATTTGCGCGAAACGACCGTCACCGACGCGTTGCGCCAGACGCTCTATCTGTTCATCGAAGTGTTTCTGCCCTACTACGTTGCCAGCCGGGCGCTGAGGAACCTCAGCGACTTCAAGGACGCTCTGTTTGCATTTGTAGTCGCCGCCATGGTGATGTCGCTTATTGGCCTCTTCGAATATTCCCGTAACTGGCTGCTCTACAGCGCGCTGAACAATGCCTTGGGCATGCAATGGGATATGTCCACTTACCTGACTCGCGGCGGCTCATTACGCGCCAGCGTCACCACCGGACAGGCCATTGCACTGGGCTTCGTCATCAGTGTGGCCAGCGGGCTGTACCTGTACTTGCAGGAAGATGTACGCAGTCGGCTGCAAAGAGGCCTGGGCGCGCTGTTGCTCGCCGGCGGTCTGTACGCGCCGCTGTCGCGGGGTCCCTGGGTCGGTACCGCCGTCATGATCGTCGTGTTCATCGGCACCGGCCGCAAGGCCGTCAAACGCCTGATGCTGCTGGCGCTCGCCGGAGTTCTCGCCCTTCCGTTGCTGGCCGTCGTACCGGGCGGACAAAAAGTGCTCGATCTGCTTCCTTTCATCGGCACGGTAGAGGCCGAGAACATCACGTATCGGCAACAGTTGATCGATAACGCCATGATCGTTATCCAGCGCAACCCCTGGCTGGGCTCATTCGATTACCGCAGCACACCGGAAATGCAGTCCTTGACCCAGGGCCAGGGGATCATCGATATCGTGAACACCTATATCGGCATAGCCCTGTCGGTGGGATTGATTGGATTGACGCTGTTCGTGTGTTTTTTCGCCGCGGTTCTGCTTGGCATCCGCAAAGGAATGCGCTCGTTCTCCAACAAAGATGATGAGGCACGCCGACTGGGGCGTGCACTCCTGGCGACACTGGCCGGGATCCTGATCACCATCGTGACCGTCAGCAGTATCACCGTCATCCCCGTGGTGTATTGGTCGATAGCCGGACTGGGCGTGGCCTACGCGCAGATGGCCCGCAGGCTCAGGCAGACCTCGACGGCGGTCACGGCGAGTGCCCATCTCCAACTCAGGTAGCCCCATGATCCCATTGCTCCGACGTCCCCGAATACTGCTCGCGCTCCTGCTGTTTTTCGCTATCTGGCCGCTTCGTACCTGGGCGTCGGGATGGGTCGCGAGTGTGGACGAGCGCAACGGCCTGCCCACGCTGATGCGCGGTGGCAGCCCGGCGGTTACCACGACATTTTCGTTCTTCGGGAGGAGCTGGGACTGGACGTATCTGCAAACCGAATTCAAGACCAACGGACCTTATCGGTACACCCTCGCGGGTAAAAACACCGCGCTGGATTTCGACTTGAATGCACAGATTCAGAAGCAAGACCCGCAATCGTTGATCTGGAAGTTTGCCCTGGATGCTCGCAGCATGAAGTCGGACTTGTCCGGTGGCGGCATCGTCTTCAACTTCGACCCCTCACTGTTCGCGGGAGAAATGGGCCCGCCCACTTTGCTGCCCGACAACCGTGGCTGGTCCTGGGGCAATGCGCAAGGGCGACGCATCGAAATGCGCTTCGAGCCCGCGCTGGCAGGCGTGTACTTTGAACCGGGCGATAAATCGGAGGTGCGTGCCTTTTTCTACAAGAACACGATCAAACCTGGCCGCCAGGAGTTCACCGCCACCTTGAGCGTTTCCGGCGATGTGGCGATCGGCCCCACCAGTAGCGAGCGCTTCGGACTGACGGACCCCAAGAGCTGGCCCACTGACAAGCTCGACTGGAAAACCTCGCCGGTCGATCTGTCCTTTCTCAATGCCGAGGAAAAACCTGCCGGCAAGCGCGGATTCGTCAAAGCCTCCGGCGAGCAATTGCTATTCGCGGACAACACCCCGGCGCGCTTCTGGGGTACCAACCTGTCGGCCTATACGCTGTTCGGCACGCCAGACGATGCCATCAAGCAGCAGGCCAAACGGCTGTCCGCACTGGGTTTCAATCTCGTGCGATTGCATCACCATGACTCGCCGTGGGTGCTCCCGAATATCTTTGGCGACAGCCGGGTCACGCGCAGCACCCAGGAACTGAGCCCGCAGTCACTGAAAAAAATCGACTGGTGGATCAAGTGCCTGAAAGACGAAGGCATTTATGTGTGGCTCGATATGCACGTCCAGCGAGCTCTTTTGGAAAAAGACAACATTTATGGCTTCGATGAATTGCCGAAAGAAGAGCAGAACTTTGCCTATCTCAAGGGCTATGCCTATGTGAATCTCACCATTCAGAAAGCCATGAAGCGCTTTACCGAAGACTACCTGACCCATGTGAACCCCTACACCGGTCTGGCCTACAAAGACGACCCGGCGGTCGCCGCCGTACTGATCACCAACGAAAACGACCTCACCCACCACTTTGGCAACGCCCTGTTACCAGACAAGAACGTGCCGAAGCACAACAGCATCTACATGGCAGAGGCCAAAGCCTTTGCCAACCAGCACAATCTATCCGCAGACCAGACCTGGCGCTCCTGGGAGCCTGGTCCCTCCAAGCTGTTCCTGAACGACCTGGAACGACGTTTCAACGTCGACATGATCGAGCACCTGCGTGGCTTGGGCGTGAAAGTCCCCATCGCCACGACCAGCACCTGGGGCGGTAACAGCCTGAATTCCCTGCCCGCCCTTACCGTCGGCGACGTCATCGACGTCCACAGCTACGGAGGCGCTGGGCAGATAGAAAAAAACCCACTGTACAGCGACGGCATCGTGAACTGGATCGCCGCCGGCCAGGTCGCGGGCAAACCCTTGACCGTCACCGAGTGGAACAACGAGCCCTTCCCGACCCCAGACCGTCACTCGCTGCCACTCTATATCGCCGGCACCGCCAGCCACCAAGGCTGGGATGCACTGATGCAATATGCCTACAGCCAGGAGCCACTGGGGGGCGAAGGGATGAGCGCCAGCAACTGGCACGCCTATAACGACCCCGCAATGCTGGCCACCCTGCCCGCCGCCGCCTTGCTGTATCGCCGCGCAGACGTTCGCGAAGCAACAACGACCTATGTCTTTGCGCCGACGCCAGGCACCCTGTTCAACCAGATGATCACACCGGCCAACTCTGCTCTGCTGCGCACCGCCATGGAGAAAGGCAAGCTGGAAATCGCGATGCCGCAGACGCCGGAATTGCCCTGGTTGCAACAGAGCGTTATCCCGAGCAATGCGCAGGTGTTTCATGACCCCGGGCAATCGCTGCTGGACGCCAATGCCAACGAATCGACGACCGACACGGGTGAACTCAAGCGCAACTGGAAACAAGGCGTCTACACCATCAATACGCCGCGCACCCAGGCCGCGACCGGCTGGATCGGCGGCGAGTCGATCAGCCTGGGCAACATTCAAGTTCAAGTGAAGACCCTCAACGCCAGCGTGGTGGTGCAAAGTCTGGATGAAGCACCTTTGGGCCAGTCGCAGAACTTGATGATATCCCTGGGCGCTCGGGCCATCCCCCAAGACAACGACAAAACACCTTTTTACGTTGAGCCCCTCGAGGGCACGCTGACACTCCAGGCGCCGCAGGGTTTGACACTGTTCACTCAAGGCATCATGGGGCAAATGAAGAAGCTGCCCGCGACCTATGCCGATGGTCACTACAAGATCAAGTTCGACGGCTTGCAGGCGTCGAACTGGTTGTTTTTGAGAAAGGGCGACGCGAAGTCAAACCCTGTCGATACAGCCTCATCACCCTCCTCCACCCGCCAATAATCGGCCAGTCGACCTGGGTTGAACAACGCCTTGCGGCGTTGTTCAATCGGGACTATTCAAAGGCTGTCAAAGTCAAACGATGGAACATAGCCTGCGCCGAGCAGATGTGGACATTGAGACGGTATGAACTCATCACTTAACAAATCTTCCGAGCCTTTATACTTATCCGTGAAAACCCCCGTGATATTTAAAAGAGTATGTGGAAAGGAAGATATGCTGACCTTCTGACTCTCCCTGTCCTTCAGCTTTGAAAGCTTCAGGGATTGATCACTTGTAATGTTGGGCGATGCCCAGATAAATGCCGACACCGAGAGATCATGTTTATTACCAATCCCATGCCCCACCAACCCTCGGCTGTCATCCATCATGTTCTCACCATGATCCGACGTATAAAACAGGACAGCCGCTTTTCCGCTTGATTCCAACGCACCAATAAACGCATTCAACAGCCAGTCCGTATACAGGATAGTATTGTCATACTCGGCAGTCATTTTATCCTTCATGCTGTTTGTTGCAGGCTTGAACTGAGCGAAGCTGGCTGGGTATCGACGTGAATACTCGAAATGGCTCCCCTTGATATGAATAAATATGGCTTTCTTTTCCGTGTCTTTTTTCTGCAGTATTTTTTCATACTCCGAAATCAATGCACCGTCGTAACTCCTCTCAAAATATTGACGGTATTGAGCCTCTGCAGCGATGTTCGGAATGATTCCGCCAAAACTATCCACTTCCTGTGCTGACAACCAATACGTCATGTACCCGGCTGCACGATAGATACCCACCAATGATTTGGTCGACGCAATAGTGTCCCAATCCGATATGGGGTCAAGGCTCAGCATTGAAGGAACCGCGTACGACGTATAGGGGGCTGTCGTACACATATTTTTGAATTTGAAAATCCCCGCCTGTTTGTCGAGATGGGGGGTCGTTTGCTTGTCATAGCCATAGAGCGACCAGCTGTGCGGCCGTGACGACTCACCAATCACGAACACCACGGTGTCAATATTCGACTGATCCGACTGGCTGGTGATGTTCACTTCATGTTCTCGACGTCGCTGGATAAATCTCTCCGAGTTCGAATACAAATCTGCAGTCAGTCCCATTTGCGACAAATAACCTATGGGTATGCTTTGATCTTTTGCCAGGAGATCCATGACCGCAGATTTCCCGAAAGAATTCATTTTCACGGTTTTATAAAAATACGCCCCATACCCCAGCAGCAAGGCGCTAAAGACCAAAAGAAAAACACCGTTATTCCTGTATAACTTGCGCTTGTACAGCCCTGTCAATCCCACCCCATAACACACGATGAATATCAGCAGAGCGATACTGATGGACCGCCAATAGGTCGGTAGAAAGTCGCTCGCCTCCTTGTAATTGGTCAACCCAACAAACACGTAAGCCGCTGTCAATCTCGAGTTGAAATTCAAAACCAGAAAAAGATCAACAGTCGCGACCAAATAAAACGGCAGCAGAATGACATGGACCCTGAATTGATTGGACGAAACAAACCGAATAGCCAAAAGCCATAACACCGACATGGCAATCGTGTAGAAAACCAGCAAATCAATTTTCGAATATCGATAACTCGTGATTAATTTAATGATCAGCGGTGACAGCAAAAAGGCCCAGAGCACCAGATTCGGCCATTCGGCCTTTAACACCTTTAATGAGCATTCGGCAATTTTTGGGGTTCTTTTCATTTTATAATTATTCTCGTGGAATACTCACTTGCCGCCCCAAGGGAGATGTAATCAACGCCCTCGGGGCCCATGCCCCGAAGCAATCGCTCGCCTGGCCAGGCTGAACGATTGCAAGAAATCAATCAACAACTCAACAACAGGTGCGTACTCAATGACACAAAACGTACTATAGTCGCCTTTAGCCATTTCCATTCGCCGTCGCTCATACAACCAGGCATTGGACCGGTTGTTTTTGAGCAAGGCGTCACAGGGCAAAGCACGGCCAAACCCTGTCAATGCAACTCAACGGCTAAATTACCTAACATAATGCTCAATTGAAACGCGCTGACGTTCCAATCTGTGCTTGCATTGAAATAGTTTCCAGGAGTTCGGAGATCAGGATGAAATTTTTGGTGGTGGGTGGCGCGGGCTATATCGGCTCACACATGGTCAAGCAACTTCTGGCCGCGGGCCACGATCTGGTGGTGGCCGACAACTTCTCAACGGGCCACCGCAGCGCATTGACGGGCGGGGAACTGGTTGAACTGGACATCGCTGATGTGCAGGCGCTGGACGCTCTGTTTGCGAAGCACCGTTTCGATGCCGTGTTCCACTTCGCTTCCTTTATACAGGTGGGCGAATCCGTCACTGAACCTGCCAAGTATTATCAGAATAACTTCGCCGCCACGCTGACACTGCTGCAAGCCATGGTCCGTGCCGGGGTCAAACATTTCATTTTCTCCTCGACCGCCGCCGTATATGGCAACCCGGTATACGTACCCATTGACGAAGAACACCCCAAGGCCGCGATCAACCCGTACGGGCGCAGCAAGTGGATGGTGGAGCAGACGCTTGAAGATTTCGACCGTGCATACGGCCTCAAGTCGGTCTGCCTGCGCTACTTCAACGCCGCCGGGGCAGATCCTGAAGGACAGTTGGGTGAACGCCATGAACCGGAAACCCATCTGCTGCCACTGATCCTGCAAGCCGCCTCGGGCCGGCGCACATCGATCACCGTCTATGGCCGTGATTACGACACCCCTGACGGCACGTGCATTCGCGACTATGTCCACGTTACCGATCTCGTCGCCGCTCACGCACTGGCCGTGGATTACCTACTGGAGGGGGGCGCCAGCACCGCGTTCAACCTCGGCAACGGTCTGGGTTTCTCGGTGCAACAAGTGATCGACACTGCGCGCCGGGTGACCGGCCAGGATATCTGCGTCAACGATGCACCACGCCGTGCCGGCGATCCACCACGTCTTGTGGCCGATCCGGGACGGGCCAATACCCTGCTGGGCTGGACACCGAGATTTGCCACGCTTGAGCAGATTGTGACGCACGCCTGGAACTGGGAGCGCAAGCATCCCTGGCATTGAAAGCAGGCGCTGACGAAAAACGCCGAGCGCCTGAAGGTGAGCGCTAGTAGTAAGAGCGGTTTTGGGGTTCGGCTTTGTTCAGCACCGTGCCAATGAGGTTGGCGTTTGCCAGATGATGCAGGCTTTCCTCGATCTCTTTCTTGCTGTTCATCCCGTTGGCGACTACGAGCAAAACGCAATCGAATTTCGGCAAGACCGTAATCACGTCGTCCGAACTCAACACCGGCGGCAAGTCGAAAATCACGATACGTGAGTTGTAGCGATCGCGAAGATCGCTGATCAAATGGCTCACGGCGGGCGATGACAGCACCTCAGTGGACAGCGGAATCGGCTCTCGTGTCGGCAGGACCACAAAACGCGGCAAGGTCGGGTTGACCAGCACGTCCTGCAGTTCGGCTTCATCGGCGAGCAACTCATTGAGCGATTTTTCCATCGGAAGGCCGAGGCAGGCACCCACCTTCGGACGCCGCAAATCGAAGTCCACCAGCAACGCTGTCTTGGTGGTGTGGTGGGCGATGCTCATCGCCAGGTTGATCGCCAACACCGTTTTGCCTGAATCCGGGGTCGGGGAAGTGATGGCAAGCGTGCGCCAGCCGTTTTCTTCCATGGCTTTCAACACCTGCGTGCGCAGCAAATCGAAAGCCCCGCCCATGCTCGAATTCTTGTTGTAGGCCACGATGCGATTGCGCTCGAGGTGGTCTGCCCTCAAGGGGACAACCTTGGTTTGCACGTAGCTGAGGGCATTGAGCGTTGCAGACTGCCCAGTCGATGTGGTCACGAGACTCGATGAAGCCGGTTGCTCGGCTTTATCGCCCGCGGGCTTGATTATTTCCATGGCTATATTCCTTATTCAAATCGCGCCAGAGCCTTAAACACCAGCAGGTCCAGAGGCATGTAGAAAAAATGCAAAAGGACCAGAAGGCATGCGATCAACACAATTCCACAGAGGATGAGCAGTGTTCGCAATCGCTTGCTGCGCTCAAGTTCTGCCTTGGTGTGAATGTAGGGAATAGTGCCCAGAACGCGTCGACCCAGCACACTGGTCAGGGCTTCAACGCCGCGTACACGCTGATTCAACATCTCCAGCAGCATCACCAGCGCACCAGCGCCTACCGGGGCGAGCACAAAGCCCATGGCAACGACTTTCTTGCGATTGGGCCTGACGGGTTTCTCAGGCATCAACGGCGCCTCAAGAAGCACAAAACGCTCGGCCTTGTTTTCCTGCTCCAGGCTTTCGGAGATCTTCGCCCCCATTTCCTTGGTGCGAATTTCCTCGTACTTCTTGCGAGCGTTGTCATGGTCGCGCATCAACGTGACCAGGCCGCGCTCGACTTGCGGCGTCTCCAGAATCTGCGCCTCGTAGGCGTCTATCTTGGAAAGGAGTTCACGCTTCTGGTCGGCCAGCGACTTGATGCGCGCTTCCGAAGCGGCGACCCGGGCCTGAGCCTTGGCCACCTCCAGGCTGACGGAGCTCACTGCATTCGCCCCCGGCCCCTGAGCGGCCTCGAGTGCGGCTATCTTGCGCTTGACGGCGCGCACATCGGGGTGCGCTTCGGTATAGAGCGACAGCAATCTTGTGTACTCAGCCTTGAGACTGCCCAGATCCTGCGGCTTGTCAGCTTCCGCACCCGTTGCGCCCGGCTTGCTCACGACACCGGCGCTGGCCGCGGAAACTTCCAATTCGTTGAAGCGCAACTCCTCGCGGGCAGCCTTATAGTCACGGTCGATTTCCTTGAGCTCGGTTTCGGCGCGCGACAGCATATTCATGCGCAATTCCTGATGCTCGGGCAGCGCGTTACTGTGCGCCTGCTTGAAGTCCGCCAGACGGTTCTCCAGGGTTTCCAGTTCAACCCTGAGCTTGTCCGCTTCCTGTGTCAGGAACTCCGTCGTTTCACTGGCGCGCTCGGTGCGCTGCTTGATGTTTTCATCCAGAAACAGCGTAACCAGTTCCTTGGCAACCTTGTTCGCGATTTCTGGCTGCTTGTGCTCAAAGCCCAGGCGGAAAGCGATGGTCACCTCCCCGCGCCCCTTCACGGCGGCACTGACCAAGGAAACGCTAATTGCATTGCGCATCTCTTCGATCTTTTCGGTAACGCTCAACCGCCGGCTTTCCGAGGAAAAAAGATTGTATTTATCGATGATCCCTTCCAGGTGCTCGCGGGTCATCACGCGCTGGCGAATGACTTCGATGCGCTCGTCGGCAAAGGTATTGTTATTCGCCGCGACCAGATCGGGCGAAATCTGCTGAGACTCGACCAGAATCGTGCCGGATGACTGATAGACAGGCGGGATGTACATCGCAACCAACACGCTCACGGCAAAAATCACCGCGATACTCACGACCACCAGCACCGCTCGGTGCTTGAGTATTGCTATGTAGTCGTTGACCGACATTTCGTATTCAGAGGCCATAAATACTCACACAGCTGGGTTTCAGAGTTCGGGATAACTATAGGTCAAAGTCAACCCGACGACGTTGGCGGTGGCATCCGGCAAGCCATCTTGCAGGCGTTGTTTGTAGGTGTAGGATAGGCGCGCAACCCAAAAAGGCGAGAGCTCTCGACTGGCCCAGACATTAAAGTTGCGCAGGGTGCTCGGCGATTGCCCTTTGGTTTTTTGCCACGAGGTATCAATGCCGGCCCGGCTGAGTTCGTCGATGGAGTAGCTCCACGTACCCCGCAGATTATTCGACTCGACGAAACCACCATTGCCGTTGGCGATCGTGCTGCGACTGGCGTCGAGGGTCGTGTCAAAACGCTCACCGGCATAGTGCAGGTTGAACCCGCCCTGACCGGTGGGGCCGCTGTTACTGCCCGAAACCTGGTTGGCACCCACATACGCCGAGACCTCGAGCTGCTCGGAGATCTTGTAGTTAAAACCGGTCGTTGGCGTATAGCTGTTTGAGGAGGCCACCCCGGAACCCGATTTGGGCTCATAGCGCCGCGCGGAAAAACGCGTGAAGAGCTCGACGCGTTCACTCCAGGTGTAATTCCAGCTCAATTGGTTCGAAAGTTCATCGTAAGGGGTCAGCGAACCAATATCGTAATCGACGTTCGTGTATTCAACCTCGTCGATCAGCGAGCTTCTCTCCGTGACCGCAGTACGCCAATTGCCGCCCAGCGTCGATTGTTTCTGCGTGCCATCGGTCGCAATCACGCCGGTTTCCTGAACCTCGCTGGAGAGGGTCGAGCTCTCGACATAACTCGCCGTCAGCCCGTAGGCTCCCTTTTCGGTATCTCGCTGCCAGCCCAGCAACAGTTTCGGGTCTTCACGATCACGAACGATGGATGTGTCAGAGGAGCGAACGACGTTCAATCCAAGACCGATGCGCAACTCATCAAGATCAGACGTTCCGACGAGGCTGAAATCGGGGGCGATGATCGTGCGGGTCACGGCCTTTTTGGCATCGTCTCCGAGAAGTACCGGATTGCTGTCGTACTCGACGGTCGAAGGCAATGCGATTGAAGATTGCCAAGTGGCGGCATAGGCCACCCCCGAATACGGCAACATGAGAATGGCTGTGGCAGCCCCGGTCGTTCGTAGCATAAGAAAGCTTAACCCCAATACGTCGCGCAAGGTCAAGGCACGACCAACGTATCGCCGGCCTGGAGTTCATAGTTGGTGGACATGTCACGCCCGGATATCAGATCGCTGTAATGAACAGGGAGCACCTGCTTGTTCCGCACGACCTTGATGCCATCTTTGTCGGCAAATTTGTCGAGCCCGCCCGCCATGCTCAGAACTTGCAGTACCGCCGTCGGCCCCGCCAACTGCACCGACCCGGGTTTCATCACCTTACCCTGGGCGTAGACGAGATTGCCTTTGGGATCACGCACGACCACGCTTACGTTCGGGTCGGGTATGAACTCTTCAAGCTTTTTCGCAATCAGTTTTTCGACGGCCGATGTATCAAGCCCGGCTACTGCGACTCGCCCCACCAGCGGGAAGTTGATGCTGCCATCGGGAAGTACGTGCACCTCTTCCTTGAGCGTGTCTTCTCGCCAAACGGAAACAAAAACGACGTCCCCTGGATTGAGAAGGTAAGCCGCGTTATTTTCGCTGGCAGTGGTAATGCCTGACCAGACAGACAGCGCACAGAGCGCAGGTAACAGTAAACGCAACATCGGGATCCCTCCGCCTAAGTAGCCTTGCCAGGAGTTTCACACAAAAGCGGAGTCAAATCACGCTCTTCCCTCTCATGTCCAAAAAAACACAAGAGAGCAATCGGATCGAGCTTATCGGCGGATAATTTCATCTGACACTACCTCAGACAGCGAAATTTTTTTTATTAAACAACGACTTACAACAAAACAAATCAACCCGCACCAACTTCGTCAATTTTATTGCGTTATAGTCGGCAGCCATTTTAACTTGGCAAAAATGGCAAACCACCCACACCGTCGTCCCCCCTGCACTTTATTCTGCACAACTAACCCGCATCACGTTCAACTAATCAAACGCCATTTAGATTCACTAGATCAACTTTAACTAAATCCCCATCAAACCTCTGCATCCTGGCCGACCGAACTTATACTTTCCGTCGATTCGCAACCATGATGAAACCAAATAGCGCGGAAGAAAATAACCAGGCGACCGCCGATAGCGGTACCGCCTTCGGCTGATCAGAAACACCGGTCAAACCCGTGTCCTGGCTAGTCAAGTTTACCGCGACCCGGTCGTTAGCACTCGCCGTCATTAAACCGTCGCAAGATGAAACGTTGACACTTTCCGTCGAGCCGGAATGATGAGTGACACTGCTGAATTTAGCCGATTGAGTGCCATCGAAATAGACATCGGTCACCAATGAAGGCACGCCAAGGCCGTTTCCAAAAGTAAGTAGTTCGCTACCGGAAGCCTCTTCGGGACCCGCACCGACTTGCGACCTTAATGAATCGCAAGCGTTACTCATGCGATTATATTCATTGACAAAAGTGGTCGCCTGCGCATTAAAAACCGCCGCACCATTAACGAGCATCAGAGCCAAAACGGATTTAATGACAAGTGTCGGACGCATAGGAGAGCCTCCCTGCACAGAGGTGATTCTTTTTTTGGATGGAGGTGTTTTTCTTCGGCTTAAATTGAGCGTATAAGCACATAGCCAGTACGTCAATAGCTCGTCACGATAATAAATATAAATAAAAACCGACGGAGAATGGCGTCAAATAATCGACAGAATAAACGGCTCCGTCGCCAGACAAATGAACTGTTTGCCCGGCGATCGCCCCGCCTGGAGCATTCATCAGCAACAAGAAGCGCTCTCAAATAACTTTATTGTTATCTTCTCGAAAGTTAGCGATGGTTTCGAAAATAAACATCAAGATTTCCGTAGGTTACATGAGAAGCGATAACGCTCAAGTCGCCATAAAAAGTTGCCGTTTCCCCTCACTCCGGCCTGTAGCAACTCCACTGTTCGATGCCGTATCCCGCCTGTCAAAGCCTGTTACGTTCGTCGGCTGAGTGGACGGCGGAAAACCGACGCGGACCTTCTTGCCTGGATCATAGACCTGATGCCAATTTGAGCTGGCGGTACGCCTCCACCAGCTGATCGAGGGTGAACGCGAGATTTCGGCCACTGGGATTGGGCAGAACCCAGACCGCGGCATGGCCGAAGGTCTTGGGTTGGAGCCCCCAGGCAACGTCTCGCTGGCCCGATAATGCGCAATACGCCGCCTTACCGAGAAACGCCACGAATCGTGGCGCATAGCGCGTGATTTTCTGCTCGAAGGCCGCAGCGGCCGCAGTGAACTCATGGAAGGACAACTGATCGGCACGCGCCGTTGGCCGTTCCACCACCGCCGTCAAACCACATCGGTACTGCAGGATCGTCCGGTCGTTTTCCGCACGCACCTCCTGCGGCGTGAAACCGGCAAGATGGAGTGTGCGCCAGAAGCGATTGCCGCGACCCGCAAAATGATGCCCTTGGGCCGCGGCCGTCATGCCTGGATTGATCCCGCAGAAAATCACGGCAAGGTGTTCGGCCAGAATATCTTCAAGTCCTTCACCCACCGCAGATCACGCTGACCGCATTGCGTGCCAGCTCCGTCAACTCCTCGCGGGATTTGCCCGCCCGGGCACGAATCGAAATGCTGTGCAAAAGAGACGCCGCGAGAACGGCAAGCGCTCCGGTGTCGACATCGCTTCTCAATTCGCCGCGATCAATGGCCACGCGCAGACGCGCTTCCAGATCGGCATCGAGCCTGCTGAGACGATCGGAGAGAACGTCGCGTATTTCCGGGTCCTCCACCGCTTCGGTTGTCGCCGTGCCGATTGCGAAACAGCCACGGGGCTGACCCTCGCCCGAAAAGTAAATCGACAACTGCCCCTCATAAAACCGCGTCAGCGCCTCGCGCAAGGTCAGTGCGGGGTCCGTCAACGCTTCGTGCATGGACGCCACGGCGAACTCCCAATACTGCTCAAGCGCCTTGATGTACAGCGAGTGTTTGTCGCCGAACGCCGCATAGAGGCTTGGGCGATTCATGCCTGCCGCAGTGGCGATGCTGTCGAGCGAAGCGCCGGAATAACCGGTGCTCCAGAACACACCAAGCGCTTGCTGCAGCGCTGTCTGCGGGTCATAGGCGCGAGGCCGGCCCCGGCCTTTGCTCTCTGGAACTTTATTTTGTGCCATGTCGTACAAAATCCTTGAATGAAGGTGAGTGCAGGGATATTCTTACACCATCGCACAAAATTAAGGAACCAAAAGTTCCTCGGCGTCAGGTTTGTTCAAGCGAGGCTCGAACCGGGTATTGCAGCGACGAAACAGCGGCAGCGGAGCCACCCTCCCCACTGCCCACCGGTTGGCTTTCTCACGGCAATTATTAACGTCAGGGCCGCAGGCGATTTTTGCAGCTGTTAGCCCGACTTCCCGGTTAAAGGTGCATTCGATCATGACTAAACAGTTCGACATCCCGGCTTCCCAAGCCATTGAACACCCAGGACCGGCCAAAAAGCCGCTCAAGGAAAAACTGCGCCCATGGCTGATGCTCGGCGTACCCGCCCTCTTCGCGGTGGTGGGTTACACCCATTACATGGCCGGCCAGCCTTTCGTTTCGACCGACAACGCCTACGCCCGGGTGGCAAAAGCTTCGATCAACGCACGGGTTTCCGGGCAAGTGATCACTATCGCGGTCGAGGACAATCAGCAGGTTCATAAAGGCCAGGTTCTGTTTCAGATAGATCCCAAGCCTTTCCAGATCGCGGTCAACCGTGCTGAAGCCCAGTTGAGTGTGGCACGGCTGCGCATCGACGGGCTCAAGGCCAGCTACCGGCAGCAGCAAGCTGAATTGCAATCGGCCAAAGAGTCGGCCGAATTCGATCAGCGCGAATTTGCCCGGAAAAAAGCGCTGGTCGCGTCCGAGTTCGTTTCACGGGCCATTTATGAGCGCGCCGATACCGACGTCAAAGTCTCGCGGCAACGCATTGCCTCGATCGAACAGCAGATCGCCAGCACCGTGGTCGCCTTGAACGGCAACCCGAATATCGAAGTCGACAGTCATCCCAGCGTTCGCGAAGCCAAGGCGCAGCTCGACGAAGCGCAGTTGTATCTCTCCTACGCCACGGTGTATGCGCCGGATGACGGCATCGTGGCCAAGGTCGACGACCTGCAGGTCGGCAACTATGTGAACAACGGTACGCCAGCGTTTGCACTGATATCCGATCACGAGATCTGGGTGGAAGCCAACTTCCGCGAAACGGAAGTCACCCATATGCGCCCCGGCCAGGAAGCGACCATTCGCATCGACACCTACCCTGATCACCTGTTCAAGGCCCATGTCACCAGCATGAGCCCTGGCGCCGGATCGGACTTCGCCCTGCTGCCACCGGAAAATGCCACCGGCAACTGGGTCAAGGTTGTCCAGCGGGTGCCGGTTCGTCTCGAACTGGACGAAGTGAACCCCGACCTGCCGCTGTATTCCGGCACCAGCGCCACGGTCAAGGTCGACACGGGCCACAGCACGCCATGGTGGCAGCCGCTTAAAGCACTGTTGACCGCAGGTAACTCCTGATGAACGCCAACGCGATTGCAACCCCGCAGGACGGTGGTGCGCGCTCGCTCAGGTTCGCCGCGCTGCTAGCGACCTACATGCAGTCGGCGAACCTGCCCTTGCCGAACTCGGCACTGCGGTTTATCCAGGGCAGCCTGTCGATGACCGACGACCAGGCCGGGTGGATATTCACCGCGTACCTCGGTGCCAGCGCCATCACCCTGCCGCTTGCACAGTGGCTTGCCGGGCGATTTGGCGTGAAGCTCGTGTACCAGGCCGCGATCGTTCTGCTCATCGTGGGCTTGTGGCTCGCCACGGCTGCAACGACGCCACTGGAATTCGTCGGCGCGCGGATCGTTCAGGGCATTGCCAGCGGCGTGTTGGGGCCGCTCTCCATGGGGATTTCCCTGGAGACGCTGCCACCGGCACGGCGGCCGAAATTTGGCGCGGTGTTCACGGCCGTTGTGCTCCTGGGCATTGCCACCGGCCCGACGGTCGGCGGTTGGCTCAGCGAATACCACGGCTGGCGCTCGATGTTCTACGCCAGCATTCCGCTGTCAGTGTTCATCTTTCTGGTGGTGGCACTGCTGCTGGCGGAGAAAAAGGCCGAGACAAAACCGCCGTATGACTTCTTCGGCTTCGGCACCTTCACCCTGAGCATGATCGGCCTGCAAATGCTCCTCGACCGGGGTGAGCGCCTGGACTGGTTTGCCTCGACCGAGATCTGGATCGAAGCGATCGCTTTTGTGCTGGGGATGTACCTGTTTGTCGTGCACGTCCTGACGACCAAGGTGCATTTCATCAACAAGAGCCTGCTCAGGGATCGCAACTTCGTGCTGTCGACGGTGATCTTTTTCGCCCTTGGCTTCGTGCTGTTGTCGACCATGGCCCTGACCTCGCCAATGCTGGACGAAATTCTCGGCTATCCGCCCGTCACCACAGGCTTGATGACGCTGCCACGCGGTGCGGGGCTTGTCGGGTCGTTCATCCTGATGAGCCGTTACTCCGATCGATACGACCAACGCCTGTTCGTGGCGGCGGGCATTGCACTGGTGGCGTATGCCAACTGGATGATGCTCGGTTATTCGCCGTTGATGGACTGGTCGCCGGTGGCGATTGCCGGGGCCATCCAGGGGATCGGCCTGGGCATCCTGATGCCGTCGATCAGCAAAGTGGCGTTCAACACCCTCGATCCCAAGTTACGTCCGGAAGGCACCGGTTTCTTCAATCTGATGCGCGCTTATGGCAGCACCCTGGGCGTTGCGGTCGTGCAGTTGTACTTCTTCAACAATACCCAGGCGATGCACATGGCGCTGGCCAGCAACCTGACGCCTTATCGCGCCGCTGCGCATTCGCTGGTGTCGGCCCCCTTGCCGGCGCTGGCGGGGCTCAACGAAATGATCACCGGCCAGGCCGCGTTCATCGCCGTGCTCGACCAGTTCAAGATTTTGATGGTGGTGATGCTGGTGGTGAGTCCGCTGGTTGTCTTTCTTCGTAAACCCGTTTCGACCAACTAGTTTTCGTGGAGTGTGCCAAATGAAATCCCGTCATCTGTTCCCGACGAAAATCAGTGCGCTGTCGACCCTGATCTTCCTGTCCGCCTGCACCGTTGGCCCTGACTTCAAGTCCCCTGACCCCAGCACCTCGCAGCACTATGACCAACAGGCCGAGCAGCGTCTTGGCCAGGGCCGCAACAAGCCCGGTGAACAACGCATCGAACTGGGTAAAAAGGTCGGCGGTGAGTGGTGGTCAGCCTTTCGCTCGCCAAAACTCGATCAGGTGGTGCGCCGTGCCATCGACGGCAATCTTGAACTGGTAGCCGCCGACGCCACGATCCGCCAGGCCGCCTCCTCTGTCGCCGCGGCGGAGGGCGCCCTGTATCCGCAAGTCGATTTCGGTGCCCAGGCGGGCCGCGCACGGACGCACAATGCCAAGGACCCTTCGATCTCCAACTTCTATGCGATTGGCCCGCGGGTGGGTTTCGACCTTGACGTGTTCGGCGGTAACAAGCGCCAGGTCGAAGAACAGCAAGCCTTCACCGATCTGCAGAAGCATCGCTACGAAGCGGCGTACCTGACCCTGACCGGCGATGTCGCCAGCCAGGCATTGCTGGTGGCCTCGGCCAACGCGCAGATGCGTGCCGTCGAGAAGCTGCTGGCCAACGACACCAAGAACCTCGAACTGGTGCGCATGGCCCACGCCAATGGCAGCACCACACAGATCGATGTGTCGCTGGCCGAAACCCGGCTCGCTCAAGACCGCACGCTGTTGCCCCCCCTCGCCCAGCAACGCGATTCGGCTCGCCATGCGCTGTCGGTCCTGACCGGCAAAGGCCCCGCTGACTGGATCGCGCCGGACTTCGATCTGGCCGAGTTCGCCTTGCCGTCCAACGTGCCCGTCAGTTTGCCCTCGGAAATGGCCCACGACCGGCCGGACATCTTGCAGGCGGAGGCTGAACTGCATATCGCCAACGCGGCCGTTGGCGTGGCCACGGCCAACCTCTATCCCCATGTCACGCTGTCCGCGTCACTGGCGCAGGCCGCCTCGGGCAACGGCGGCGCAGCGCTCTGGGGCTTCGCCGCGGGCATCGCCGGTCCGATCTTCGATGGCGGCACGCTCAAGGCTGAGCGTCAGGCTGCGATTGATGGCTATCAGGCAACGCTCGCCGGCTACCAACAGACCGTCATCACGTCGTTCGGCCAGGTCGCGGACACCTTGCAGGCCATCAACCACGACGCCGAGGAAAACCTCGCCCAGGAAGATGCATTGCGGGCCGCCGAGACCAGTTTGCGCCTGAACCAGCAAGCCTACGCACAAGGCGAGAACAGCATCCTCCAGGTACTGGAAGCGGAGCGTGCCTATGAACAGGCGCTGCTGGGGCAGATCCGGGTGAAGACCGCGCAATACCTCGACACCGTGCGTTTGTTTGTCGCGCTCGGCGGTAACTCCGTCGGCGTGTTCGAGCAACGACTGGCCTCTCGCGACGAACGAAAACCTTCATACCAGTAGCGCCGCCGCGCATTCATGAACACTTAAACGAATGGTCACTTGCCCATGCGGCCGTGGCCCCAGGCACTGGAGTAGAGACATGTCTTACGAACCCATTTTCGATGCACTTCGCGAAACCCGGTTTCCCCTGATCAACGGCTCCGGCGACATACCGGCCGTTGGCTTCGGTACGTTGTTCAAGGATCTGAGCGTGACCACCCAGGCGATCACACACGCACTGGAAACAGGCTTTCGCCATTTCGATTGCGCTGAACGTTATCGAAATGAAGACAGGGTCGGCGTGGCCTTCAAAGCGTTCCTGGAGACAGGCAAGGCCCGGCGCGAAGACCTGTTCATCACCACCAAACTGTGGAACACCAACCATCGTCCCGAGCGGGTGTTGCCCGCGTTCGAGGCCAGCTGCCGGCGCCTGCAAGTCGACTACATCGACTGCTACCTCATCCATACGCCCTTTGCCTTCCAGCCCGGCGACGACCAGGACCCACGAGACGCATTCGGGCATGTCATCTACGACGGCGGCGTGACCCTGATAGAGACCTGGCGGGCAATGGAGCGCCTGGTGGATGAAGGCCGGTGCAAGTCCATTGGTTTGTCCGATATCACCCTGCAAGCCTTAAAAGAGATCGTCGCCCAGGCGCGGATCAAACCCGCCGTGGTGCAGGTCGAGTCCCACCCTTATCTGCCCGAATGGGAACTGCTCGAATTCTGTCAGGCCCACGGAATCATCGTTCTGGCGTTTGCGCCACTGGGCCATGGCATGGAGCCGAACGTGCTGGAAGACGAGGTCATTACCGGCATTGCCCGGCGTCTGCAAAAGAGCCCGGCGCAAGTCGCACTGGCCTGGTCGGTACAGCGCGGCGTCGCTTTTCTGACCACTTCTGCAACACTGAGCCATATTCGCGAGAACTTTGATATTGCGACCCTGCCCCATCGGGCCATGCATGAAATCCGTCAGGATATTACGACGCGGATACGCTTCAATTCGGTGGTGGAAACCGGCGTACCGGGATTCATCCCGCGCAAGAAGTAACACGCGACGAGGGGCGGCCCGGTGCCGGGCCGCCCTTTTCTACGTTTCTGTGAGGTGAAAACGATGGATGTTCTCCAGACCATGCGCTTCTTTACGGCCGTCGCCCAGAGCGGCAGCTTTACGGCGGCGGCGCTGCTGTTGGACACCACCACGACTAACGTTTCCAAAGCGGTTTCCAGCCTGGAGGCCAGGCTGCACACGCGCCTGATCAACCGCACGACCCGCCGCCTGGCGTTGACCGAAGCCGGGATACGCTATTTGCAGCGCTGCGAGAAAATCCTCGAAGAGATCCGTGAAGCCGAAGAGGAAGCCGGCATCGCGCAATTCGATCCCAAGGGCAGGCTGAAAATTCACGCGATGTCAGCCATCGGCAATCATTACGTAATCGACGCGATCGCCCGCTACAGGGAAATTCATCCTTCGGTATTGTTCGATCTGACACTGACCAATCGACTGCCGGACATGATCGAAGAAGGCTATGACATGTCGATTGTGCTGGCGCGGGAGCTGCCCGATTCGGGGTTTGTGGCTCAGCGGCTTGGCACGACTTACAGCATTCTCTGCGCGTCGCCGGCCTACCTGAACAAACGCGGAACGCCCGACTCGCCGGGTGCGCTTCATGCTCATGATTGTCTGAGAATCGTCAACACGGTCATGCCGGTTGAAAACTGGGTATTCGAGGGGCCTGAAGGCATGGAGACGATCAATACGCCCGAGTCGTCCTTTCACGTCAACACCGCCGATGCCATGACTGTCGCCCTCACCACCGGAATGGGGATCGGTGTTCAGCCTATAGCCTCCGCCGTCGCCGGACTCAGGGCCGGCACGCTGGTGCGCGTACTGTCGGACTATCACTTTGAAGCGTTGAGTTTGTTTGCCATCTACCCGTCACGAAAATACGTGGACGCGAAAATAAAGACCTGGGTGGAGTTTCTTAAACACCACATCCCAAACTTGTTGGCAGCCGATGAAAAAATCGTCAGCCAATCAGAACATCGGTTTGGCTAGTGCCGCCGCAATGGAGTGTCGACCCTCCATCGTCTGCACCGCACTCAACCGTTCGAGCATCCAGCGCCCATCACTTGATACTGCAGCACGTGGCGTTGACCGCTGGAGTCTTCGTAGGTCATTTGCGCCGGTACCGGGCCACAGTCATTCGGGATATCGGTCACGGCAATGACCTTGTGAATGTCGAGTGGCGTCGAGTAGGTGTAGGGTTCAACAGGTGTGGCCGTTGCCGGGGTTTGACCCGCAAAGGCCGGCGCGCCGAGGCTGCCAAGGGCCATAAAAATCGCAACTTTTGCCAAGTTCATGATGTTCACCGTCTCGTTCAAGGTATGTTTGTTTGGACCTCGCGAACCAAGGGCCATCTACGCCCTTGGTTCAGCGGGTAGAGACGATGCTAAGTGTTTACCACTCCCCTAAATAGCTGCCTTGCGGACATACACTGTTGTCAGATTGCGCATAATGCGCCGCCGCACAGAGGTAGAGTCCGGCACTCAAACACCCGCATTCCGCTCAACCTTCGAGCGGCGCCACCACGGGTAACCAGACGCACACTTCAAAACCATCCAACCGGCCCGTCGCAGGCGAGACCAGCACCATTCTTGCGTTGACCCCTTCGACAATGGTCCTGGCAATCGCCAGCCCCAACCCTGAACCGCTGGCCTCGCTGTTGCCCCGCACAAATCGCTCGGTCAAGCGCTGCAATACCGGTTCCGGCACGGCCGGGCCACCATTGATCACCCGCAGCAGCGCCGACTCGGACAAACTCACTTCGACCGGCTGATCGGCCGCGCCGTACTTCAGTGCGTTCTCGATCAAATTGCGCAACAGGACGCCGAAGGCATCCGGGTCGATGGCCGCATACACGCTGGCCTCTGCTGGAAGCCGTAACTCGACCCTGCCTCCGCTGCTGTGGTTCCACTCATCGACCACATGGGCCAGCAGCGGAATCAGATCCTGCGGCGTTTCAGACAACAGCCCGCCGCCCTCGGCCTTGGCCAGCTGCATGAGTTTTTCCGACAGCCGCGCCAATTCGCGCAACGAGTTTTCGATCTTCGCCGCCCGCGCCCGCAGGGGGCCTTCTGGCGCTTCGTGGCGCAAGCGCTGAATCTGCGCGAGCGTCGCCGCCAGTGGCGTGCGCAGTTCATGGGCACTGTTGGCGGTAAAGCTGCGCTCGGCCTCCAGGGCCTTGCGAAAACGCTCCAGCAAATGATTGACCGCTTCGGCCAGCGGATCGATTTCCGCCGGCAGGCGCGCCACCTTGATCGGCGACAGATCGCCGACACCCCGAGCCTCCACGGCCCGCCGATAGGCCATCACACTGCGCAGGCTGATGCGCACAAACAACCAGATGCCCAAGAGGCTGATGGGGATCAGTGCCAATAACGGCAGCAACAGGGCAAACAAGGCTTCCCGTGCCGCTTCACGACGATGGCCCAAGGGTTCGGCGATCTCGATATACACCGTCTCGCGCAACGCACTGGCCCCGTACAAACGGTATTTTTCCGTCGTCGTGAAACCTTCCGCCGGTTGCTTGCTGAAGATGTCCGGGTTGGCGTCGTGGGACTGCATCAGGATCTGCCCCTTGCCATCACGGACCAGGTACGTCAGGTATTCCTTGTGGGTTTTCAGCGGGGCGACATGCTGTGCATCGCGGGGCTCTTCACGGTTGCTGATTTCCAGCACGGCCAACGGCAGGATGCGTTGCGCGGTTTCTTCCAGCGCGCTGTCGAACGCCTCGTTCAACTCATGCTGCACCACCAGCCAGGTGCCAACCGTCGCCCCCAGCCAGAGCAGGGTCATGCCCAATGTCAGTCCGATGCCCAGGCGCTTCTGCAGGCTTGAAGACTTCATGCGGACATCAGCCGATAACCCATGCCGCGCACGGTTTCAATCAGGTCACGCCCAAGTTTCTTGCGCAGCCGGCTGATGTAGACCTCGATGGTATTGCTCTCGATTTCAGCGCCAAAGGCGTAGAGCCGCTCTTCGAGTTGCGACTTGGACAACAACGCGCTGGGCCGCTGGACGAAGGCCTCGAACAATGCCCATTCACGCGCCGTCAGGTCCACGGTCACGCCTGCTCGCTGCACCGTGCGCGCACTGATGTCGACCTGCAGCTCGCCCAGTTTGATTTGCGGGTTGGGGTTGCCGCTGTAGCGCCGGGCCACCGCCGCCACGCGGGCGGACAGCTCGAACAGGTCGAACGGCTTGACCAGATAGTCATCGGCCCCGGCATTGAGACCGGCGATGCGGTCGGAGATCTGATCCTGGGCGGTCAGGATGATCACGGGGGTCACATCCCCGGCCGCGCGCTGCTGGCGCAAAAAATCCAGCCCACGGCCGTCGGGCAGCATCAGGTCCAGCAGGATCAAGTCATAAGGCGTGGTGCGCACACTGTTGCGCGCGTGCTCAAGGCGCTGCACCCAATCCACGGCATGGCCATCGTCGGCGATCTGCTCGCGCACCGCATCCCCCAGCCCCGGTGCATCCTCGACCAATAAAACCCGCATCTGGCACCTCCTGTGATGGTTGACGTATAGCACCTTAATCGCCGCACCTGACGCGAATCTGAAGATTCAGCTGGTTGTCAGGATTGTGCTTTAGGGTATGCCACAGACGCCGCCAACGGCAGGAGACAGATCATGAAATCAGGTTTTATTGCCAGTGCCGTGCTGCTGAGTCTTTCGCTCAGTGGTTATGCGGTGGCCGACGAAGACTGCAGCGACCCGGTCTCCGACTGGCAGCCGCGCGAAACGTTGCGCCAGCAGGTTCAGCAGCAATTTGGCTGGAGCGTGCAGCGCATCAAGGTCGACGACGGCTGTTACGAAATCCGCGGCCTGGATCGCAAGGGCAACGCGATCGAAGCCAGTTACTCACCGGCATCCCTGCATCTGCGCAAGCTGGAGATCCGCTTCAAGGACGACGGCGATGCCGGGGATTACCTCGCTCACCCCGTTACCGAATGACGACCTGCCGAGCATTTATTCCCGGGTTTCAGGTTGCTGTCAGCAAGCAGGTTCAGGCTCTCGACCTGACGATCAAAAGGACATTCCCATGAAAAAGATCATTGCAGCTACATGCCTCGCCGGCGCCATTGCCCTGCCGGGCCTCGCCCAGGCCCGGGAAGTCACCCTGACCACTCAACTCAAGGACTACAGCGGTAATGGCGCCTACCTGGCGATTTACGTCACCGATGGCAATGGCCAATACCAGAAAACCCTCTGGGTCGCCGGCAAAAAGGCCAAGTACTACAAGCACTTGGGCGATTGGGCCCGCGGTAGCGGGATGAACCCGAGCGAGTTTGACGGCGTCAGCGGTGCCAGCGTCGGCAGCGGACGCACGCTCAAAGTCAGCGTTGAACTGGCGGATACGTTGATCGATGCCGGTTACCAGATCCGAATTGACAGCGCCGTCGAAGACAAACGTGACGTTCGCGCCGATGTCAGTGTCCCGCTGACCTCCAAAGGCGCCGGCAAGCCGGCAGCCGGCAGCACCTACGTCGAGTCCTTTACCTACGATCTGTAGCACCTGCCCGATCCGGAGGCTGAACATGCTTCGCCAGCTCCATTCGCTACCCGGCCTGATCGCCGCCCTGTTGGTCATGATTCTGGCCTTGAGCGGCGCCATGCTGTCGGTCGACCCGGCCCTGGAACGTCTGCATCAGGCGCCGGTCGCCATCGGTCAACTCAACGTCGGCCAACTGGCCGGACGCGTTGCCAGCCACTTCTCCGGCGTGGAGCAGATTCAACGCAGCGCGTCCGGGACCGTGATCGTCTACTACAACCAGAACGGTCAGGCCGGTGCCGAAACGGTCGATCCCCTGACCGGCCAGGGCCTTGCGCCCTACCAGCCTTCCGCCTTTTCACGCTGGATGAAAGACCTGCACCGCTCGCTATTCCTCGGTACGCCGGGGCACGGCGTGGCCGGTGCGGGCGCATTGTTCATGTTGATGCTGTCGGTGTCCGGGGCGCTGTTGCTGGCCCGACGCCTGGGCGGCTGGCGTAACCTGTTGCGGCCCATTCGTGGCAACTTCAGTCAGCGCTGGCATGCCGAAGTCGGGCGTCTGGTGCTCGTGGGCCTGATGCTCTCGGCGCTGAGCGGGACGTTTCTGTGCGCCACCACCTTCGAATTGATTCCGGATGGCAGCGCGATTGAACCGGCGTTCCCCGCCCATGTCAGCGCCGGGCCGGCCATGCCGGTGGCCAACCTGCCGGCCTTGCGCAACGTCGACTTCAATGACCTGCGCGAACTGGTCTACCCCAGCCCTGGCAACCCGCGGGATGTGTATTCCCTGCGCACGGCCAAGGGCGACGGTTATGTCGATCAAGGCAACGGCGCTCTGCTGTCCTATCAAGCCCATGACTCGACGCGTGCGCTCTACGAATTGATTTACCAATTGCACACCGGGCAGGGCCTCTGGTGGCTGGGCCTGTTACTCGGGATTTGCGCCCTGAGCGTGCCTTTAATGAGCGTTACCGGGATTCTATTGTGGTGGCGCCGCCGCAAGGCCGGCCCGAACATCCGCCACAACAGCCCCGCCCATTCGGCCGACAGCGTGATTCTGGTCGGCAGCGAAAGCAACAGTACCTGGGGCTTTGCCAAGACCCTGCACGACACCTTGCACGCCGCCGGACACACCGTGCACAGCGCGCCGATGAACAGTTATGCGAACAACCTGGGACATGCCCGACAAGTGTTCATCCTGACCGCGACCCACGGCGATGGCGACGCGCCGTCTTCGGCCTCGCAGTTTCTGGCGCGCCTGGCCAAGAACGGCCTCAAGCCTGGCCAGCCGTTTGCGGTACTGGGTTTCGGTGATCGCCAATTTGCCCGGTTCTGTCAGTTCGCTCATCAGGTTGAAGCGGCGATGCTGCAGGCCGGCGGCACACCGTTGCTGGCGCTGGAGACCATCAACCGTCAGTCCTCCCAGGAGTTCAGCCGTTGGGGCCAGAAACTGGGGGCTGCCATGGGCCAGGAGCTGTCGCTCAACCACATCCCCGACCGGCCGCGCACCCATCAATTGGAACTGGTGGAACGCATCGCCTACGGGCAACAGGTCAACGCACCGACCCACGTTCTGCGCTTCAAGGCCGTGGGCGACCTGCCGTGCTTCGAGGCCGGCGACCTGGTGGGCATCGTACCGCCAGGCAGTGCCGAGCCACGGTTCTATTCCCTGGCCAGCAACTCGGACGACGGCATGCTGGAAATCTGTGTACGCAAACACCCGAGCGGTGTCTGCTCCGGCTTCCTCCATGAGCTGCCCGAAGGCGCACCGATCCAAGCCTTCATCCAGCCCAATCCGCATTTCCGGCCAGCCTCGGGCAAACAACCGGTGATCCTGATCGGTGCCGGCACCGGTATCGGGCCATTGGCCGGTTTTATCCGCAACAACAAGGCCCGCCATCCGATGCATCTGTACTGGGGCGGGCGCCATCCGGCGTCGGACTTTCTCTACGAGCCGGAGCTCAACAGCTACCTGGCGGACCGTCGCCTCACCCGACTGCGGGCGGCGTTCTCTCAGGTTCAGGATCGCAGCTACGTGCAAGACCGGCTGATCAGCGATGCGCTGGCCTTGCGTCGCCTGATTGAAACAGGCGCCCAGGTCCTGGTGTGTGGCAGTCGCGAGATGGCCAAAGGCGTGATGCACGCCCTGGATGAAGTATTGGCCCCCCTCAACCTGAGCGTGCTGACGCTCAAGGCACAAGGACGCTACCTTGAAGACGTCTACTGAATTGCAACGCTACAGCCTCAACGGCGAGACCATGGGCAGCCGTTACACCGCCCTGTTCTATGCAGAGCCGGATTTGTCGACCGAGGCCATCCATCACAGCCTTGCACGCGCCGTCAGCCGGGTGGACCAGCAAATGTCCACCTGGAAGCCGGACTCCGACCTCAATCGCCTCAATGCCGCACCCGAACAGCAATGGGTATCCGTGCCCAAGGAGCTGGCCACGGTGCTGTCCACGGCACTGCGAATTGCAGAGCAATCGGGGGGCGCCTTCGATATCGCCGTCGGTGATCTGGTGCAAGCCTGGGGATTCGGCCCCGGCGAGCCGAACGTCAAGCAACAGCGCCTCGATACGCCGGTGCCGTCTGTGCGCACCTCGGCCAGTGCGGCGCTGGTGGTTGACCCGCAACGCAATCAAGTGCGCAAACGCGCACCGCTGACCCTGGATTTGAACGGCATCGCCAAAGGCTTCGGCGTCGATGAACTGGCCCGTTGCCTGGAGGGCTGGGGTATCACCCACTATCTGGTGGGCATCGATGGCGAGATGCGCGCCCGGGGTGTCAAACCCGGGGGCCAGTCATGGGTCGTGGCGCTTGAAAAACCCAACCGGGGCGTGCGCGAAGTGATGGGGGTGATGGAGCTTGGCGACGCGGCCATCGCCACCTCGGGCGACTATCGGCACTGGGTCGATGTGGCAGGTCAGTCTTATGCGCATACCATGAATCCGGCAACCGGAGCCCCGCTGTGCAACCCGCTTGCCGCCGTCACCGTGATCGCCGCCAACTGCATGCTTGCCGATGCCTGGGCCACGGCGCTGATGGTGCTGGGTGAAATCGAAGGTCCGCGACTCGCTCAAGAACGCGGGATGGATGCCTTGTTCGTGTTGCGCGACGGTGAGCAGTTCAAGGAAATATCGATTGTCGGCGGCAAACGGCAGGCGCAGATTGAAACGCGCTGAAGCGGCGGGTCGAAGCTCCTGCCGCCTGCATTGATCCATCTCCTGACAGTGAGTCCACCCTACGATGAAATTCATGCACAGGCATACCGAGTCTCACCGAAGTGATCGAATTGGCTGGCTTCGTGCCGCCGTGCTGGGGGCCAACGACGGGATTGTCTCCACCGCCAGCCTGCTGATCGGCGTCGCGGCCGCCAGCGCCAGCCATTCCACCCTGCTGGTGACCGGGATGGCGGGATTGATGGCCGGTGCCATGTCCATGGCTGCGGGTGAATACATCTCCGTGCACTCCCAGGCCGATACCGAACAGGCAGACCTGTCGCGCGAACGGGCAGAACTGGCCAGCGACCCGAAAGCCGAGCACATCGAACTCGCCAACATTTACATGCATCGGGGTGTCTCACCGGCACTGGCCCATCAAGTCGCCGACCAATTGATGGCCCATGACGCGTTGGGCTCCCACGCCCGAGACGAACTGGGCATCAGCGAGACCCTGACCGCCAAACCCGTGCAGGCAGCCCTGGCCTCGGCCGCCAGCTTCGTATCGGGTGCCGCCTTGCCGCTGGCCGTGACCTTTGTCGCGCCGGAGCACAGCGTGGGCTTATGGATAGCGCTCATGTCGCTGGTGTTTCTCGCCGCCTTGGGGGCCATTGCCGCCAGGGCTGGCGGTGCCAGGGTCCTGATCGGCGCCTGGCGAGTGACCTTTTGGGGCGCTCTGGCCATGGGGGTGACCGCCCTGGTGGGGCGTTTGTTCGGCGCGGTGGTCTAGCGCGCCATACGCGCATCAAACAACGGCGCCCCCTCAGCCAAAGGGGGCGCCGTTGTTTGTGGGGCTCTTATTCACCTCAGACAAGCTTGACCGTAACGTTGATGTTGTTGCGCGTGGCTTTTGAATACGGGCAGTACTTGTGCCCGGTGTCCACGAGTTTCTGCGCGGTCTCGCGATCCAGCCCCGGCAGGCTGACATTCAGCCGCGCCTGAAGCAGGTAGCCACCTTCATTGGTGCCCAGGTCGACTTCGGTATCGACGGCCACGTCCTTGGGCAGTGCAACCTTCAGCTCCTTGGCCGCCACGCCCATCGCGCCAATGAAACAGGCTGACCAGCCGGCGGCAAACAATTGCTCGGGGTTGGTGCCACCGCCCGCCGCGCCCGGAGACGACAGCTTGATATCCAGAATGCCGTCGGAGCTGCGGGAGGCGCCGTCGCGACCACCCGTGGTGTGGGTCTTGGCGGTGTACAGTACTTTGTCGAGCTGGGTCATGATGATCTCCTGATTGAAATGTGGTTTATGCACCGTCAGGTGAATCAGAAAAACGGCCTTGCGGCCTGATACCCGTCATTCATACCGACCTGTGGCGAGGGAGCTTGCTTCCTCGCCACGGGTTTATCGCTATTCTGGGGTCGATACAGACCTGCTACGAAGCCGGTCCTTCAATATAGACCGCACTGGAAAACCCGACGCCCGATCCGACAGAAGCCACCTCCCCCGTCATTTACGCGCCAGCTTGTACTTCACGCAGTCGTTGTAAAAACTCTGGCGCACCGCCTCGGGTTTGAACCGGGTAGGACTGTCGTAGGTTTGCTCGGTAATGCCCATGGCCATCATGCGCATCCACGACTTGGAAAACTTGTACGAGTGGATTTTCTGCCGCGCCGCATACAGTGAAACCCCCGCCAACTTGAGCTCCTGGGCTCTTGCCGCCGTCCCCGCCCCCCAACTGCACATGTAGCGATCATTGGGCATCAGCTCCCTGGCCTGGGCAGACATTGCAAGACCTGCAATGCCGAACGAAATCAGCGCGATCCGAATATTGCGCATTTACACTCCACCTAACCACCTGAAAATCCAGCGATTCTGGCGACAGGCGAAGCACTTGGGGGCCAGCATAATGCCTTTTTTGCAATGCACCGCGCGGGCACCCAGACGGGCCGGACAACGTCGGCGAGATGGATCAGTTGACGCGTCTTTCACCCACGCGAGAGCCCCCCCCTACAACCCTATGGGCAAATCCGACCCCGTCGCTCTATGATTGAGCCCCATGACGACCTCTGCACCAATCCGCCAACCCTGCCCACCCGGTGTCTGTGACTGCGGGCGCGACCCGTTGCTGGAAACACCGGGAGCGGACGTGCGCATCCTGTTTCTGACCCGAGCCGAAGAAAAACGCCTGATCGACCGCCTGGAAAACTTGCAGAGCCTGACCGACCTGGAGCACATGAAAAGGCGAATGTTCGAGCAACTGGGTATTCGCGTGGACATCGCCCCGGGTTTCAACGAAGTGCGGACCATGCGCGGTATCGGCATCCAGGTGGGCGAACTGCCGGGACTGTGTCGCAAGACCCGCGCCTCGATCCCGGCGGCGATTCGTCGTGCCATGGAAAAACGCCCGGAAATCGCCTACGAGCTGCTCAACGCCAACGACCTTTTGCGGGACGCATGATGAACCCCGTTCTCGAATTTCCCATCACCGACGAAATACTCACCGACTTCGCGCTGGTGATCGGCACCGACTTGAAGGGCTATCGCAATCACGTCTATCGGGTGTTGAATTTCTATTGCGCGGTCAGCGGCATTCAAGGCCTGCCGTGCGACGCGGTGCAGATCGCGGCGGCGTTTCACGACCTGGGCCTCTGGACCGATAACACCCTCGATTACCTGCCGCCTTCGATAGGTCTCGCCAACCACTACCTGGACACCCGGCAACGATCAGACCTGAAAGAGCAAGTGAGTGCATTGATTCTCGAGCACCACAAGGTACGCCCCTATCGGGCAACGCATGCGACAACAGTCGAGCCTTTCCGCCAGGCCGACCTGATCGATGTATCCCTCGGCCGGGTCCGTTTCGGCCTGCCACGAGCGTTCATCAAGACCGTGCAATCGACCTTTCCCGATCACGGTTTTCACGGGATGCTGATCAAGCGCTCTGCCCGCCAATTCCTCCGTTCCCCGCTGCGTCCGCTGCCCATGTTTCGCTGGTGATACAGGCGTTCAGCCCTGCCCTTGAATAATCCCCGGAACAGGATCAGCGGTCGTACGCGCAACGCTGCCCGCTGCTATGCCTTCACATGGGAGATCTTGCTGCACACCAGCCAGGACGGAACTGCAAACCATCAGTGCGACCCGGTCCCGGCGCCAACCAGGTCCACTCCGGCAAACCGGTGCCAATGCGCAACAGGAGGTGGCCGATGTTATTCATAGTCAGTTGGTCGATCAGCCCCGACAACCGCAATGCCGTCATCGAGCGCTTTCTCAAGACCGGCGGCGCTCCACCCGCGGGCGTCACCATGAAGGGACGCTGGCATGCGGTGGGCGGTTCGGCCGGTTTTGGCATTGCCGATGCCAGTGACGTGGTGCCAATTCAGCAATGGGTGCTGGACTGGAACGACCTCATGAGCATGGAAGTCCACGCGGCATTGACCGATGAACAGATGGCGCCGCTGCTGGCCGCCACTGTCGGCAAATAGAAGCGCCATCCGGGCGGCGGGCCCTGCTCGCCGCCACGCCTGTGCGCGAGACTGAGAACTCAAATGAAAAAAATCCTCGTTTGCACTGCCCGGAAACCTGACGTACTCGATTTCAATACGGTGTAAGCCTCCTGAAACAACCACTTTTTATTACTGGATATTTCGCAATTCATACCTACGCTCATCCGCGGGGGATCCCATTTCAGAGTGATCGGGGGACCGCTCAAAGGTACTCACACCAGTACACAGGATCTCGACATGAACCGGACACCATTTTCCTCGTTGTTTGCTCTGCCGATACTGCTGACGGCTATGGCTCTACCCGTCATGGCACAAGCCGCCGATAAATCGGCGCCCAACATTGTGGTCATCATGGGTGACGATATTGGCTGGTCCAATATCGGTGTCTATAACCAGGGCATGATGGCCGGGCGCACGCCTAACCTCGACCAACTCGCCAATGAGGGCATGCGTTTTACCGACTACTACGCCGAAGCCAGTTGTACGGCCGGGCGCGCCAACTTCATCACCGGCGAACTGCCGATCCGCACCGGCATGACCACCGTGGGCCAGGCCGGATCGCCCATCGGCATTCCCGCTGAAGCCGTGACCATCGCCACCACGCTCAAGGCCATGGGTTATTCCACCGGCCAGTTTGGCAAGAACCACCTGGGCGACTTGAACGAGTTCCTGCCCACCGTGCACGGTTTTGACGAGTTCTTCGGCTACCTCTACCACCTCGACGCCATGGAAGACCCGGCGCACCCCAACTATCCGCAGGAACTGCTCGCCACAGTGGGCCCACGCAACATGGTCCACAGCTGGGCCACCACCACCGACGATACGACCGTCATGCCGCGCTGGGGCAAGGTCGGCAAACAGAAAATCGAAGACGCCGGCACGCTCTATCCGGAACGCATGAAAACCATCGACGAGGAGATTCGCGACAAGGCCTTTTCCTTCATCGACAAGGCAAAACAGGACAACAAACCGTTCTTCGTCTGGCTCAACCCGACCCGCATGCACATCGTCACGCACCTGTCCGACAAATACGAAGCCATGCGTAACGCGCAAAACGGCTGGTCGGAACAGGAGGCTGGCATGGCCCAGCTCGACGACATCGTCGGCGACGTCATGGCCAAGCTGAAAAAAGACGGCATGGATGACAACACCATCGTGGTGTTCACCACGGACAACGGCGCGGAAAACTTTACCTGGCCAGACGGCGGCACGACCCCGTTTGCCATGGGCAAGGGCACCGTCATGGAAGGCGGGTTCCGGGTGCCGGCCATCATTCGCTGGCCTGGCAAGGTGCCGGCCAATCAGATAGCCAATGGCATCATGTCCGGCCTGGACTGGTTCCCGACCCTGGTCGCGGCGGCAGGCAACCCGAACATCACGGCTGAACTGCTCAAGGGCAAACAACTGGGCGATACCACCTACAAAGTGCACCTGGACGGCTACGACCAGACCTCGATGATCACCGGCAAGGGTCCGTCGAACCGTCACGAAATCTTCTATTTCGGCGAAAGTGCGCTGGGCGCGGTGCGCATTGATGACTACAAATATCGCTTCATCGACCAGCCAGGTGGCTGGATGGGCGCTAAAGTTCCAGTCGACGTACCGTTCCTGACCAATCTGCGACTCGACCCGTTCGAGCGCATGGGTTGGCCGGAAAACCAGTCGGCACAGGGCTCGCAACAGTACTTCGACTGGTTCAAGTTCCAGTTCTGGCGTTTCGTGTTCGTGCAACAACAGGTGGCCAAACTGGCTGAAACCGCGATCGAGTTCCCGCCGATGCAAAAAGGCGCGAGCTTCAACCTCGATTCGGTCAAGGCCAAGATCGCAGCCGCTCGGGCGGAGATGGCCAAGTAACGAGTGAATTCACGGGTGGCCGAGGCTGGCCACCCGCGTCTCTGACGGATGTTTATCGACGCAATAAGGAATTCGTATGCAGATAAAGACCTCCGCCCTGCCCGCCTTTGCCTTACTTGCGTTGTGCTGCCAGCAAGCCGAAGCCGGCGGCCTCATGCTCTACGAAATCGGCACCGATAACACCGGCCTGGCCAATGCCGGTGCCGCCGCCAGGGCCCAGGGCCCTTCGACGATTGCCAGCAACCCGGCGGGCATGAGCTACCTGCCTGGCACGCAAATCACCGCCGGCCTGCAGGTGCTCTATGGCGACCTGAGCTTCGATCGCGATTCCAACACCAATGTCCCGGGCAGCGGCAGCGGCAATGCCCTCGACCCAATCCCCGGCGGCAGCTTTTTCGTCACCCATCAACTCGACGATCACTGGAGCGTCGGCTTCGGTCAGTACGGCGACTTCGGGCTGGCGGAAAATTACGACAACAACTGGTCCGGGCGCTACTTCGCGCAAAACGCCAGCGTGCTCGGTGTGTCGATGGTGCCGAGCGTGGCCTACCGCTTCAACGACCAATGGTCAGTCGGCATCGGCGTGAAAGCCATGTACGGCATGCTCAAAGCCGACACCGCCATCGACCGCTCGCCTTTCGGCCTGACCGACCGCAGCGACGGCCAATTCAAGTACAGAGACAACGATTGGGGCTTTGGCGCCAACGTCGGGGTGATCTACGCCCCGCAACCCGGCACCCGCCTCGGCCTGACCTACACCAGCAAGGTTGATCTGAATTTCGAAGACAAGCTGGACGTCAAGGGCGACGGTCCGTTACTGCGACGGCTGGACAACGCCAATACCCAACTCGACATGACGGTGCCACAAACCGTCACCCTGAGCCTGTTCCAGCAACTCGACCGGCAGTGGGCCTTGCTGGCCTCGGTCAACTGGCAGGACTGGTCGGAGTTCGGCCAGGTCGGGGTACAGGTCGACACTACGGCGAACAACGCGCAATCAACCACGATCGACGCCAACTACAAGGACACCTGGCACCTCTCCCTCGGCGCGCAGTACCAGGCCACCCGACAGCTGTTGTGGAACGTCGGCGTGGCGTACGACAGCAGTGCCGTTTCGGACAGCAATCGCACGGTAACCGTGCCGATGGCCGAATCCTGGCGTCTTGCGACAGGAGCCACCTATGCTCTTAACAAGGACACCGACGTTAACGTGAGTTGGGCGATGGTCTGGCTGGGTGACATGCCGGTGGACCAGAGCAAAACCGTGTCAGGCGATCGAATTTCCGGTCAATTCGACAATGCCTGGATTCAAGCGGTGACCGGAAACATGACCTGGCGTTTCTGATTTCTGCTGACGAAAAAAAACGACTTTATCCAAGGAGCACACAGCATTATGAACCTGTCCCGAAACTTGCTTATCGGCGTCGCGCTGACCGGCCTGCTGCTCAGCGGTTGCACCTCGAAAGTCACCGAGAAAACGCAGTACTCCGGTTACCTGTCCAGTTACGACAACCTGCAAGAAGTACAAACGCCCAGCGGTGGTACGGCGATGCGTTGGGTGAGCCCGTCGTGGAACCCCAATGCCTACGACACGGTAGCGTTCAACAAGCTGGAGCTTTATCCGACGCCCAAGCCCAACGAGCGGGTGAACCAGCAGACGCTCAACGATATCCAGAACTACATGACCAACACGGCCAAGAGCACGCTGGGGCAGAAATACCGCGTGGTCACCACGCCGGCCTCCGCACCCAAGGGCTCGAAACTGTTGATCATGCGCGCGGCGATCACCGGGGTGAACGCTGAAAACGAAGGCATGAAGTGGTATGAAATCGTTCCGGTTGCCGCCGTCGTCGGTGGTGTCAGCGCCGCGACCGGCCATCGGGACCAGGACACCACCCTGTTTATTGAGGCCGAGTTCATCGACGCGAAAAGCAACCAGACCGTGGGCCGGGTTGTGCGCAAAGTGTTTGGCAGCACCCTGGAGAATGATAGCCAGAAGATCACCGCCAAGGATTTCAAAGCGGCCATCGACAAGCTGGGTGCCGACTTCCAGGCCTTCATCAACAAACCTCAAGCGTACTGATTACTGCTTCATGCCGACCCGCCGACGCATGTCGGCGGTGATCGACTGCCTGGTTTTCTTCAGATCCGCCCAAGGCTCATTGCCGACCTCCGCCAGGCGTTCATGCACGTTATGAATGTTCCACTGGTTGCCGCCCTTGAGCGACTCGACCTCTTCACGAAAGATCGGCACCGACACCGGCAAGCCTTCGCGGGTACGCGCGGCATAGGCGCAGATGGTGGTCGCGCCCAGACCATTGCGCATGTAATCGATGAAAATCCGCCCGACCCGATTCTTCGGCCCCGACACGGCGGAAAAACGCTCCGGCAGCAGTTTGGCCATGTGGCTGACAATCGCGTGGCTGAAGTCCTTGACCTCATCCCAGCCCAGCTTGCGGGTCAGCGGCACCACCAGGTGAATGCCCTTGCCTCCGCTGGTCTTGAGAAACGCCTTGAGCCCCAGTTCATCGAGCACCGAAAGGGTCAACTGGGTCGCCTCGATCATGCGCTTCCACGGCAATGCCGGATCCGGGTCGAGGTCGAGGACGAAGCGGTCGGGTTTGTCGAGATTGTCTGATGTGGCGTTCCAGGTGTGCAGTTCCACCGTACTCATCTGCACCGCGCCAATCAGCGCTTCGGCGCTGTTGATGACCATCATCGGCTGGCCGGTGAGTTTCTGGTCCAGGGTAGTGATGCCGGGAATGGCCAGGTGCTCGGCGTTTTTCTGGAAGAACAATTCGCCGGCAATCCCGTCCGGGGCCCGCACCAGCGCCACCGGGCGGTCCTTGAGCTCGGGCAAAATCCACTCGGCAACGGTGGCGTAATATTGCGCCAGTTGCATCTTGGTGCTGCCACTGCTGGCATCGATGATCCGGTCCGGGTGGGTGATACGGACCTTGCCCTTGTCCAGGCCGATGTGTGAGGGCGCGGGGTCGGCGTTCTTTGGCGCGGCGGTGGGTTTGGCAGTGCTGCTTTTTTTTCCAGGGGCAGTTTTCACGGTCATCGCTCGCTCCTCGGTGATGCCTTTGGCAGGCTTGTCGTCACGCAGGCCATGGAACACGGCATGGCGTACCGAGCCGTCCCGGGTGATTTCGGCAAAGGCCACTTCCGCGAGTAGCCGGGGCTTGAGCCAGTGCACCGTCTTGAACTCGACACCGTCGGGCGGATTGACCACCGCCGGTTTTTTCGTCTGCAAGGGTTTGAGCTGGTCGTGGAGGCTGGCGAGTGTCGCCTCGTTAAATCCGGTGCCGACCTTGCCAGCGTAGCGCAGCTCACCGCTGTCACGGTCATGCAAGCCCAACAGCAATGCGCCAAATGCACTGCGCGAACCCTTGGGATCAGTAAAGCCGACGATGACGAATTCCTGCCGCTGCTTGCACTTGAGCTTGACCCAGTCGCTGCTGCGCCGGGACACGTAAGGCGACCCCAGCCGCTTGCCGATCAAACCCTCCATGCGCATCTGACAGGCGCTGTTGAGCAACGCCTGCGGTTCTTCTTCAAAGCCGTCGGAGAAACGCAGCAAGGGGTGATCACTGGCCTTGAGCACTGTCGCCAGCGCAGCCCGGCGTTCTTCCACTGGCACTTCGCGCAGGTCCACGCCGTTGAGGTACGGCAGGTCGAACAGGTAGTAGACGATGTGGCCGCTGCGACCGGCCTCGAAGGCATTTTGCAGGGCCTGGAAGTCCGGTACGCCCTCCTCGTCCACGACCACCATCTCGCCGTCGAGCCATGCCGATTCCAGGTGCAGGGCGGCCAATGCCTCGGCCTGTCCGGGCAGCTTGTGGGTCCAGTCGTGGCCGTTGCGCGTGAAGAGTTTGACCTCGTCGTGGTCGATGCGGGCCATGATCCGGTAACCGTCGAACTTGACCTCATAACGCCACTGGCCATCCGGGGCCTTTTCTACCAGCGTCGCCAGTTCCGGCTTGATCAGCTCCGGTAACCTGGCTTTGCGTGCGCCGGTCAGTGGCCCGGGCTTTTCCTTGCGTGCCGGGGTGGCCGGTTTCTTGATCGCTTTGGCCTTGGCGTTTTTTCCGCCCGAACGGTTGACCGCGACCGGCTCCGGCGTTGCCGACATATCGCGACTGCGGTTGTAGTCATCCAGGTCCTTGTTCATGGCTCACCTGCTGCTCGCTACAGGACGCGATTGCTCGTCCCTCCCTCAGCAGAGCGAGCCATGCGAACGAAAATTCCATCGGCATTGAAAACGCCCGGACAGACGGCCCGCACAGCCAGGGCGGTCGCCGCGATCCAGTGCTTATACTCAACCGGTGTTGACTCACTCTGGGAGAGCAATCATGCGCACGGTTCACGTCATCGACGCCGGGAATGTTCCAGCGCCGGTCAATGTCGTTGGCGAGACGATCACCATTCTCGCTGGCGGGGACCTGAGTAAACCCTTTGAAGTGCATATCCAGGAGGGTGTGAAAGGTGGCGGCCCGCCCCCGCACTTTCATCCGTGGGATGAAGCATTCCTGGTCATCGATGGCCAGGTTGAAGTGACGGTGGAGGGCAAGGCCACGACTATCTCGCCCGGTGGCTATGTGCATATCCCCGGCGGCTCGGTCCATGCGTACAAGAACATCAGCCCCACCGCAAAGATCATCGGCGTAGTGTCCGACCCGCGCGGCGGGCAGTTCTTTGCCGCAATGGACCGCTTCAAGGTGCCCGAGGACCTGCCACGGATCTTTGAAGTGGCCGAGCGCTTTGGCGTTACCTTTCTGCTGCCGAAGCCGGGTGCCACTTCAGCGGGCTGACCGCGTTATCGTTCTTCGCGGACAAGCCCGCTCCCACAGGGATTTCGCAACGGCTACGGATCGTCTGTTCACCGCAGATCAAACTGTGGGAGCGAGTGGGCTCCGGGCGGCATTCCGACGATGGCGTGCAGGCAAACAACCTGATCTTCAGGCCGCCCCGCCCTTGGCCTGCTGTTCCAGATGCACCTGCAATTCGGGGGCGATGTTCAGGGCGGCCGCCAACTCATCCAGATAATTGCGCTCGGCGTCCTGTTGATCGTCCACCAGCATGACGCTGGCCAGGTACATTTCCGCCGCCATGCCGGGGTCGGTGGCCCACTGGGCCACTTCGCTGGCGTCGAGCGGTTTGGCGACTTCGGCATCAAGCCACTGCTGCAGTTGCGGGTCGTCGGTGTGACGGCCGACTTCGGTGCTGATCATCTGTTTTTCAGCATCGTCGATCCGCCCGTCAGCCTTGGCTGCCGCGATTAATGCTCGAAGAATGGCGTGACTGTGCGCCTCGACTTCCGGGCCGGCCAACAGGTCCACGGTGCGGGGTGCCTGTTGCGGCGCGGCGGCCTGGCTGCGTTGCCAGGCTTGATAGGCCTGAAATGCCATCATTCCCAGGGAAGCGAGGGCGGCGTAGTTGGTGCCGCCACCGGAGCGCGAGGGGGCCGTGCCACCCCTTGGCGACCCACCACCGAGCAAGCCACCGAGCAAACCACCCAAGCCGCCCGGGCCACCGCCAGCACCGGCAGCACCGCCACCGCCCCCCAGCAGGCCGCCGAGCAACCCGCCGAGGTCACCGAGCCCACCTTGGGCCGACGCCCCACCCGCGCCCCGTTGCGACATAGAGCCCTGGCCGGCCCGCAATAATTGTTCGAGCAGATCGCTGGTGTTCATGACGGCGTCCTCATCGATGAGAGTGATCCAGTCAGGCAACAATAGCCCTCGCACCCGATTGCGCCACCACCGTTTGGCTGACACGTCCCCCACTCGCGGCCGTAGATTTATCTGCAGTATTTTTTACGGCGCAGCTAAGATTCATGAGTGGTGAACCTTATTCCCGGATACCCGGTCGATACCTGCAACCCGACCCGGTTTGCCGCCGCCCGCCAGATAAGGGTGATGACTGGCTTGCTTCACTTTCTGGAGAACGCCCCCGTGATATCGACACTACACATCGCCAGGCTCAAAGCATGGGGTGCCCATGGTTTTACCGCCACTGGCGTCGTCACTGCCTTCCTCGCGACCCTCGCCCTGCTCGATAACCAGCCGACCAGTTGCCTGCTGTGGCTGGGCGTGGCCCTGATCGTCGACGGCCTCGACGGAGCGCTGGCACGCAAGGTCAATGTGCAGTCAGTGCTGCCCAGTTTCGACGGCTCGATCCTCGACCTGGTGATCGACTACCTGACCTATGTCTTCATCCCGGCGCTGTTCATCTACCGCTACATTCCACTGCCGGACTACACCTTGCTGCTGACCGTGTCGCTGATCCTGGTGTCATCGCTGTTCTGCTTCTGCAACGTCAACATGAAAAGCAAGGACAACTACTTCCAGGGCTTCCCTGCCGCCTGGAACGTGGTTGCCCTGTGCCTGTACATCATCGCGCCGTCGCCGTGGGTGACCTTCCTCACCGTGATCGGCCTGGCGCTGCTGACCCTGACCCGCATGAAGTTCCTGCATCCGTTCCGCGTGCGCCGCTTCATGCCGGTCAATATCGCCGTGACGGCTATCTGGTTGCTATGCAGTTTGTCGCTGGTGATCAACCATCCGTTGATCAATCCGATGGTCATGGGGCTTTGGCTGCTGATGTCGGCGTATTTTCTGGGGATCTGCTTGTGGCGCACGGCGCTGGAGTGGTTCGACGGCTCACGGCTCAAGTAGCGCCATGCCCATCCACATCGTGCGGCTCGGCGCCCCGCGCCAACCCGAAGAAGGCCTGCGCCTGGGCACCGTGCGCCGCCCACCCCGCGGCGTACCCAAGGCCGAGTTCGCCAGTCGGGATTTCTATGATGTCTGGCAGCCGTTGCTGTCTCCGAGCCAAGAACTGGTGCACGAAGCCAAGTCCGCCGAAGACGAGAAGGCCTGGCACGCCTTCAAACGCAAGTTCAAGGCCGAGATGAACCATCCGGTGCCCAGCCAGTTGCTCGATCTGCTGGCCGCCCTCTCCCATCACACCTCGCTGGCCGTCGGCTGTTACTGCGAGGACGAAGCCCATTGTCATCGCTCAGTGCTGCGCGAGTTGCTGGTGGCAAGGGGGGCCGAAGTGGTTTAACCCGCCCGACATCAGCACAAATTGCCTGTGGGAGCGAGCTTGCTCCCACAGGGGGTGATGCCTTGTCGACTTAACGCCTTGTCATCACCACCTCCAGATACTCACCCGGCACCACCAGCGACTTTTCCCCTGCCCGGTTCGACCGGTTGATCAGCTCGATCAGGTCTTGTTCCAGGGCCTGGGCGCCGTCGGGTGGCAGCGCGGCAAAGGCCTTGTGCATCGGCCCATACCACGCCCGGAAGGTGTCGATGAAATGCGCCGCCGAGCGATAGCGGAAATTGAAGATCCGGCGCGTGACCTGGACAAGGAAGTCGCGCTCGTCGAAGTGCGCGCGCAGCCAGGCTTCGGTGCCCCACTGCGACGGCGGCAACGCGCCGGGCGGTGGAGGCAGGTGTTTACCCAGCGTTTTGAACATTTGGCCGACGAAGCCTTCCGGTGTCCAGTTGGCGAGGCCGATCCGGCCTCCCGGCCGACAGACCCGCGCCAGTTCCGCGGCAGCCTTGGGCTGGTCCGGCGCAAACATCACGCCAAAGGTCGAAAGCACCGCGTCAAAACTGGCGTCCTCGAAGGGCAACGCTTCAGCGTCGGCCACTTGAAAGACGACATTGTCATTCAGGCGCTCCGCCCTGACCCGGTCTTCACCGCGTTCAAGCAATGCGGCGACATAGTCCGTCGAGCGGACCCTGCAGCCGCGACGCGCCGCCGCCAGCGTGGCATTACCGTTGCCGGCGGCCACGTCGAGCACTTGCTCATCGCACAGCAGGTCACAGGCTTCGGCCAGTTGTTCGCCGACGATTTGCAGGGTGGTGCCGATCACGGCGTAGTCGCCACTGGCCCAGGCAGCCATTTGACGGTTTTTCAGGGCAACAAGATCAATGGGTGTACTCATGAATTACGCTCCGTTGCGGTTTGGAACGCAACCCGGCTTATTCCGCCGTGGTGGGATCGATGATGTGGGTGACTTCAGAGATGCGATTGGCCGGGAAACCACTCAGCCTGGCGTGCTCCATGATCTGCTCTTCGCTCGGCGCGATGTACACGCAATAGAGCTTGTCACCGGTGACATAGCTCTGGAGCCACTGCACCTGCGGCAACTCGCGCAACGCCCGGCAGGACTTTTGCGAAGCGGCTTTCAAATCCCTTTGTGACAGTGTCCCAGCGCCTTGAATCTCGCGTTCTATGACGAACTTAGGCATGGCAACCTCTCATTCTTGTTATGGATGACAAGGCCGGCGGGCCCTGCGTGACCACTATCGCGCCGGGCAAAGGCGGCGTCCTGCCCGATCGTCGGCCAAGACTGTCCGATCGTCCGGAGGTTTCATGCTGGGCCGCGACAGGCTCACAATCAGCTTCTGACCCACGATCGGCATGGGAAAACCCTCATGGATGCCCTGTCACAGACCCTGCGTGTCGTGCGCCTGGTCGGCGCGATTTTCATCAACGCCCGGTTCACCGCGCCCTGGTGCTACCAGTCACCGAGCGCCGACAGCGCCGCGCCGTTCCTGGAGCCAAACGCCGAACGAGTGGTGATCTTTCACTTGATCACCGAAGGCGAGTGTTACGTCGAACTGGGCAACGACCCGCCGCTACGGCTGACGGCGGGCGATGTCGTCGTGTTCCCGCAAGGCGACGCCCATCGCATGTGCTCCGCACCAGGCCTGATTCCGGCCAGCGGCGCGCGTCTGGATGCGGTCCTGTCGCGCCGGCCCCGGCAGTTGAGCTATGGCGGTGGCGGCGCGACCACGCGCCTGGTGTGCGGCTATCTGGCGTGCGACACGCGGTTGGCGAGGATGTTGCTGACGGGGTTGCCGCCCGTGGTGCGAGTCAATGTACGCGGCTCGGCGGCCGGTATCTGGCTGGAGTCTTCGGTGCATTACGCCCTGGCCGAAGCCCGCTCCCCCAGGCCGGGCGGCGAAGGTGTGCTGGCGAAACTGGCCGAGGTGTTATTCATCGAGGTACTGCGTCTGTACATGCACGAACAGGGCAAGGGCCGAACCGGTTGGCTGGCCGGCGTGAGCGACCGGATCGTCGGCGCCGCCCTCAACGCGCTGCACGACAAACCCTGTCACTGCTGGACCCTGGAAGAGCTGGCTCGAACCGCCGGCACATCAAGATCGGTACTCGCCCAACGCTTCCAGCAACTGGTCGGGGTTTCGCCGATGCAATACCTGACGCAATGGCGGATGTTGCTGGCCGCCAACCTGTTGCGCAGCAGTAACAGTTCTCTGCTGCGGATTGCCGAAGAAGTGGGGTACCAGACGGATACGGCGTTCAGTCGGGCATTCAGGCGAGAGTTCGGGTCGCCGCCAGCGGCATGGCGGCGCAGTCAGGAAAACCGGACGGCTCATTGATCTTTTTTACGCCGCTGGAGCGCCGGCCTTCGCCTCCTCCAGCAACTGCTGGATCATCTTCTCCTGGGTCTCATAACTGCCTTCACCAAAGTGCGTGTACCGCACCTGCCCCTTGGCATCGATCAGGTAGTGCGCCGGCCAGTACTGGTTGTCGAAGTTGCGCCAGATCGCGTAGTTGTTGTCGATCGCCACCGGGTAGGTGATGCCGTACTCCTTCACCTTGTCCCTGACGTTGTCGATGATGCGTTCGAACCCGTACTCAGGGGTATGCACGCCAATCACCACCAGGCCGTCCTTCCCGTATTTCTTCGCCCAGTCCTTCACGTACGGCAGGGTGTGCTTGCAGTTGATGCAGTCGAAGGTCCAGAAGTCCACCAGCACCACTTTGCCCTTGAGCGACTCGTTGCTCAGTGCGGGTGAGTTGATCCATTCCACGGCACCGGACAGCGACGGCATGGCGCCTTTGGCGTTGTCCATGGACGAATCGGCCTTGGCCTTGCTGACCAGGTAGTCGACGACTTTCGGCACGGTTTCCAGCAAGCCTTTCTCGACGCTACTGACGCCTTCCGACGATGTATTGGCCAAAAGAACGTCATCAGCGCCAGTGGAAATCATCACGGCACCGGCCAGCACCGCCACCCCGGCGCCACGACGCAGCCAGCCGGTTACGGGAATCGAAGGTTTCAGGCGATTGACCAGGCCGCGACCGGCGAAGATCAAGGTGCCGAGGGACAACGCACTGCCAGTGCCATAGGCCACCAGCAACAGGCTGGTCCCGGCATTCGCGCCTTGCAGCATGGCACTGGTGAGAATCACCCCGAGGATCGGCCCGGCGCACGGCGCCCATAGCAGGCCGGTGGCGACACCGATCATGATCGAACTCAACGGGCCGGACATTTTGCGGCTGTCGGGGTCGATGCGGTTGCCCAGCAGAACGAAAGGCCGTGCCAGCCAATCGCCAACCCGGGCGGAAATCAGCGACAGGGCGAACAGCACCATCACGATCAGGGCCACTTGGCGCCCGGTGCTGCTGGCCTTGATCACCCATTCACTGCTGACCACCGCCAGGCTGGAAATCAGGGCGAAGGTCAACACCATGCCGCCCAGGGTCAGGATGATCGATGAGCGCGTGCGATGGGCGCCGGCGAACAGGAACGGCACAACCGGCAGGATGCAGGGGCTGAGCACGGTCAATATGCCGCCCAGGAAAGCGATGAGGAACATGGGATCACCTTGGAAATGAGGGTGGCAATTCACAGGGGAACGGTGGTGTTGTCAGGCTGTCTGGCTATCCAGCTGCTTACCCTGCGGCGTGCGGCTATAACCGTTTTCGGCAACGACTTGTCCCTGTGGCGTGCGGTTGTAGCCGTCCTCGGCGAGAAAGGCGTCGCCGCCCTTCTGCGCCACGGGCGTCAGTTGAAAGCAGGTGCTGCTGCCACAGGCGCTTTGTTCTACAGCGGCGTTGGCGTGGGCAGCGACACCGGCGACGGAAAAGGCAATGGCGGTCAAGTAGCGGCTGATGTGGTTCATGGTGTTCTTCCTGGATTCAAAAGGGATTGGCTAATGGCTGATCGCTGGACTCAGTTGTCCGAGTTGCAGCTGTCAGAAATCTTGCGATAGTCCAGGACCCGGGTTTTGTTCTGGGAGTCCAGGTAGGTCAATTGCGCATCCACAACCCCGCAGGAAGGCGTGGCGTCCTGTTTCAACGACACCACTTTCTTGATGTCCAGTTGCGTGCCGTAGGTGTAGGTTTTAGGGCGCGTATCCGCTTCGGCGCGGGCCGACAAGGTGCAGATATTCAGCGCGGCAAACAGGCAAGCGGCATAGACGGCTTTGGTGTTCATGGCGTTTTCCTCAAGGTTTCAACGGATAGGTCGTTTGTTGGCTAGAGGCGGTTGGGTGTGCCTCGATGGAACCTATTAGAAGCCCCTGAGGTATCCCGTATGTGTCGGGAACAGGCGCGGGTAAATCGGCAAGTATCAAAGCCGGGCCGGGATACACAGGGATACAAACCCCCTGAAAATTCGCGTTTTTGCGTCTGTGTGTATCCACCGACTGGCCAGATACACTGCAATACAAAGGGCTACGGGCGACCGGGCCAAGGCTCGATAAACTGTGCGACATCCCCCACTGACAGAGGCAGGCACCCATGGAACACGTCGATCACATTCTCATCGTTGACGATGACCGCGAGATCCGCGAACTGGTGGGCAACTACCTCAAGAAGAACGGCCTGCGCACCACGGTCGTGGCGGATGGTCGGCAGATGCGCAGCTTCCTCGAATCCACGCCGGTAGACCTGATCGTGCTGGACATCATGATGCCGGGCGACGATGGCCTGATGCTCTGCCGCGAGCTGCGCGCCGGCAAACACAAGGCCACCCCGGTCTTGATGCTCACCGCCCGCAACGATGAAACCGATCGCATCATCGGCCTGGAAATGGGTGCCGACGATTACCTGGTCAAGCCGTTCGTCGCCCGTGAACTGCTGGCGCGAATCAACGCCGTGCTGCGCCGCACACGCATGTTGCCACCGAACCTGGTGGTCACCGAAACCAGCCGCCTGCTGGCTTTCGGGCGCTGGCGCCTGGACACCTCGGCCCGCCACCTGCTCGATGAGGACGGCACCATGGTCGCGCTCAGCGGTGCGGAATATCGCTTGCTGCGGGTGTTCCTCGACCATCCGCAGCGGGTGCTCAACCGCGACCAATTGCTCAACCTGACCCAGGGTCGCGACGCCGACCTGTTCGACCGCTCCATCGACCTGTTGGTGAGCCGCTTGCGCCAGCGCCTGCTGGACGATGCCCGCGAACCGGCCTACATCAAGACCGTGCGCAGCGAGGGCTACGTGTTTTCCCTACCCGTGGAAATCGTCGGTGCCCCCTCGTGAGTCTATCGATGCATTGGCCTCGCACCCTGGCGTCGCGGCTGTCGCTGATTTTCCTGATCGGCCTGATCCTCGCCCAGGCCCTGTCTTTCGGTGCGCAGTACTACGAGCGTTACGAAAGCTCGAAAAACACCATGCTCGGCAACCTGGAAACCGACGTCTCGACCTCCATCGCCATCCTCGACCGCTTGCCGGCCAACGAGCGCGCCGGCTGGCTGCAGCAACTGCAACGGGCCAATTACGGTTATCTGCTCAGTGACGGCGAAAAAGGCACGCCGATGGACATGGACATGGCCGAGGCGCCGATGGCGATGGCCTCGATCAAGGACGCCATCGGCCAGGATTACCCGATGACCTTCACCGACATTCCCGGGCCGAAAAAACACTTTCAGGTGCACCTGACACTCTCGGACGGCAGCCCGCTGACCATCGACGTACGACCTTCGATGGTGCCGTTGTCACCCTGGCTGCCCATCGTCCTGCTCGGACAACTGGCGCTGATGCTCGCCTGCACCTGGCTGGCCGTGCGCATCGCCATCCGACCCCTGAGCCGTCTCGCCGAAGCCGTGGACACCCTCGACCCCAACACCCACCCGGTGCTGCTCGACGAAAAAGGCCCGACTGAAGTCGCGCACGCGGCCAAGGCATTCAACGCCATGCAGGCGCGCATCGCCGCCTACCTGAAGGAGCGCATGCAACTGTTGGCGGCGATCTCCCATGACCTGCAAACGCCGATCACCCGGATGAAACTGCGCGCCGAATTCATGGACGACTCCGCCGAAAAAGACAAACTCTGGAACGACCTCGGCGAAATGGAACACCTGGTGCGCGAAGGCGTGGCCTACGCGCGCAGCATCCATGGCTCCACCGAAGAAAGCCGCCGCACGGATCTGGACTCGTTTCTCGACAGTCTGGTCTTCGACTACCAGGACATGGGCAAAGAGGTCCAGTTGAACGGCAAGAGCGCCACCGTCATCGACACCCGCCCCCATGCCTTGCGCCGGGTGCTGGTCAACCTCACTGACAACGCCCTCAAGTTCGCGGGCTCTGCCGAATTATTGGTGGAGAAACAGGCCGACGGCAGCGTGTCGGTGAAAGTCATGGACCGTGGTCCGGGCATCGCCGAAGAGGAACTGGCCCAGGTCATGCAGCCGTTCTATCGCGTGGAAAACTCCCGCAACCGCAGCACCGGCGGTACCGGCCTGGGCCTGGCGATTGCACAGCAACTGGCGTTGGCGATCGGGGGATCGCTGACATTGAGTAATCGTGAGGGCGGTGGCTTGTGCGCGCAGCTCAAGTTGCCGGCGCGCTCGGCTTGAAAGACCGGGGTTTCGGGTCAATCCGCAACCCCGGCCATGGGCACCGCGTTAGATGACAAACCTCGACACCAGCGCGTTCAAATTCACCGCCAGGCGTGACAGTTCATGGGAGGCGGCGCTGGTCTGGTTGGCGCCTGTGGCGGACTGCGTGGCGAGATCGCGAATATTCACCAGGTTGCGGTCGACTTCGCGAGACACCTGGGCCTGCTCTTCGGACGCACTGGCGATGACCAGGTTGCGCTCGTTGATCAAATGGATCGACTGAGTGATCTGCTCCAGCGCGACACCGGCGGCACGCGCCATTTCCAGGGTACTTTGGGTGCGTTGATTGCTTTGCTGCATCGACGCCACGGCTTCACCGGTACCGTTCTGGATGCCGGCGACCATTTTTTCGATTTCCTGGGTCGATTGCGCTGTGCGATGGGCCAGCGCCCGCACCTCGTCCGCGACCACGGCAAAACCGCGCCCGGCCTCACCGGCACGGGCGGCTTCGATCGCAGCGTTCAACGCCAGCAGGTTGGTTTGCTCGGCGATGGCACGAATCACGTCCAGCACCTTGCCGATGTCGCGTCCCTGGGCGGCCAGGCCTTCGATCATCAGCGAGGTGGTGTGCACGTCTTGGGTCATGGTCTGGATCGCGTCGACGGTCTCCACCACACGGTCGCGGCCTTCCCGGGCGGCCTGGGTCGACTGGTTCGACGCTTCGGAGGTCGATACCGCATTGCGCGCCACTTCTTCCACGGCGGCGGTCATTTCATTGACGGCCGTCGCCGCCTGTTCGATTTCGTTGTTCTGTTGCTGCAGCCCGCGGGAAGCGTCTTGAGTCACCGCGCTGAGCTCTTCGGCAGCGGCCCCCAGTTGCGTGGCGGAACCGGCAATCTGTTCGATGGTTTTGCGCAGATTGGCCTGCATGGTCGACAAGGCACCGAGCAGCCGACCCGGCTCATCCTGGCCATCGGCCTCGATGGTTTTGCTCAGATTGCCATCAGCGATGGTCTGCGCCGCCAGCAAGGCGCGGTTCAGCGGCGTGACGATGCTGCGGGTCAGCAGCCAGGCCAGCAGGATGGTCATCAACGCGGCCATCACGGCGACGACAACAATGCCGAGAATGGCGCTGCTGTAGTTGTCGCCCGCTTCGGCCGAGGCGGTTTTGGCATAACCGGTATTGAGTGCCACCAACTTGTTGAGCTGCTCACCCATCTGATCGGTGCCGTCCTTGATCCGCGTGTTGATCAGCGTGCGCATTTCGTCGAGCCTGTTCTGGCGCGACAACTCCAGCATCTGCTCCTGGGCTTGCATGTAGCTGTCCAGGGTAGCGGTGAATGTCTTGTACAGCTGCGCTTCTTCCGGCTGGGATGGCAACGCGGCATAACTGGCCTGGGCGCTGCGCAGCTTGTCGACCAACACACCGATGCGCGTCTGGGCATCCTGCAGAGCTGCCGGATCACGGTTGACCAATATCCGGAACGACAGAATGCGCATGCGCAACACGTTTTCGGTCATGTTGCCAAGAAAACCGACGCTGGGCAGTTGGTTCGTTTCCATGTCCAGGGAGGCCTGGCGGATGATACTCATGCGATTCACCGCAAACACCCCCAGCACAATGACCAGCAGGGCAATGAAGGCAAACCCCAGGAAAGCTCGAGGCGCGATACTCAGATTACGCAGTGACATAGGATGATTCTCGGGTGTTGGTGGCTACGAGCATCCATGCGTGATCACTGAACGGCAGGCGTCGGCGCGCCCGTTTCAGATGGGCGCCCTTGTTGTAATGGGTTTGTGTGCGCCTGTTAGTTGTATCGGCCAGGCTTGAGGTTTATTGCGGGGATCGCGCAAATAAATTTCAAAGGGTTACGAGTGTTTCAACGGTGAAACACATGGAACAAATGTGCAACATCCAGATGTATACGAGCCCTGTAGGAGCTGGCCTGCCAGCGATGGTCCTTAACGATGGCGCGGACTCGATGGATAACAGAAGTGGTTGTGAATCCATCGCTGGCAAGCCAGCTCCCACAGGATCGGGTCCATCCGCAAAAAATCAGTTGATGACGCCCACCACCCCTTCCCCATGCAGCTGTTGGATCAATGCCAAACCGTTTTCGAAGAACGTCTGCGAGCCGGTCATCCCCGCCTCCTCCGCCAACCCCTGCAACTGCGAACGGCCGTCCAGCCCGGGAAACTCATCCAGGCGCTGCAACAGGCGCCACGCCAGCGGGCTCAGTTCGGAAAACTTTACGCTCCAGTCTTCAGCCCGTCGCACCAGCAACAAGGTCGGCTGATCGGGTGCGGTATCGGGCTGATAGCCCGGTCCGACCCTCTGCACCGGCCAGCTATAGGCCAACGGCCAGGCCAGTGGCGAGATGTGCAACGGGCGGCTCAGCAACCCTTCTGCATCGCCGGCCGGCAAAGGCTCGGCTTCGGATTGTTGCAGCGCCATTTCGACCCATTCGTAATGCGCCAGCTCCACCATGAATGGCGGCCAGGAACCCTCGGCCAACGCTTGCGGCTCGGACGCCAGGAACTCGACGAATTCCTCGGCGATCTCGCCGAACTTCGGCGTGTGGGCGCGGTAATCGTGCAGAAAAGCCCGCACCAGCGCACGCCACTGGTCATCACCCAGGATGTTCACCAGCACCGGGAAGGTGCCGCTGATCAACGACGACAGGTTGGCGAACACCAGGTCGCGATAAACCTCAGCCCGCGCCGGGTCCATCTCGACGGGTGGCGCACAGTGTTCAGGGTCGCGCAGGTACAGGCCCATGCTGTGTTGTTGTTCATGCAACGAGCGCTTGGCCACGGCTTACCTCCCCGGCCTGCAAGCGGCGAATGGTCTGCAACTCGGCGACCAGTTCGGAAAACACCGGAAAGTTGAAATCGCGCTCCAGCAACGTCGGGCGGGCGCCGAACCGGGCATAGGCCTCGGCCAGCAATGACCACACCGCCGGCTTGACCGACGCCCCGTGGGTGTCGATTTTCAAGGTGTCGGACTCATCGAAATGCCCGGCGATGTGCATGGCCACCACCCGGTTCGAATCGATGCTGGCGAGGAATTCGTGTGGATCGAAACCGTGGTTGATCGAGTTGACGTAAACGTTGTTGACGTCCAGCAGCAGATCGCAGTCGGCTTCGCGCAATACCGCGTTGGTGAATGTCACCTCGTCCATGTCCTGCTGTGGCGCGGCGTAATAGGAAACATTTTCCACCGCCAGGCGCCGGCCAAGAATGTCCTGGGCCTGACGAATGCGCGCGGCGACGTGGTGCACCGCTTCTTCGGTAAACGGCAACGGCAACAGGTCGTAGAGGTGACCGTCATCGCTGCAATAACTCAGGTGCTCGCTGTACAGCGGCACGTTGTAGTGATCGAGAAACACCCGCACCTGCTGCAGGAACCCGACATCCAGCGGTGACGGCCCGCCCAGGGACAGTGACAACCCATGGCAGGACAGCGGATAGCGTTCGGCCAGTGCTCGCAGTGCCGCCCCCTGAGCACCGCCGATGCCGATCCAGTTTTCCGGCGCGACTTCGAGGAAATCGAAATGGCCGGCCGGGGCGGCCTGGAGGTCTTTGATTAAACCGCGACGCAAGCCGAGCCCGGCGCTGGCCTTCGCTGAAATGATGGGGGTTTGCATGGTGTCGATCCCTGGGGTTGTCAGTACGCAATCACAGTTAATCGAAGTGATGTATCTGTTCTGTGTTCAGCGGTGGCCTTGAATTGAGGGGAACAGTATCGGGAAGGCGGTTAGATACAGTGGGATACATACGCAGGCACTGCTGGCCAAATCCCCGTGGGAACGGCGGTCCAACGATTCGACTTGCCCGCGATGAGGCTGGCAGATCTGGCCTATTTGTTGATTGACACTGCGCTATCGCGGGCAAGCCCGCAGGGGTCCTTGGTCGCCAGGCAAAGCGCCATTCGACTAGCGAACTAAACTTAATGCACCCAGGACATGCAAATCGTCCTGAACATCCCCCACGACCACCGCCCAGCGGCGGCTTGCCCAGGCAAACAATGCCTCTGGACTGTGATCCTCTTGAAGGAGCACACGTGATGGACGAGGCCAGACTCAATGACTTCATGGGCAAACTGGTGAATGACATGGGCGGCGCGGCGATGCTCGCCAACGTCATCCTCGGCGAAGAACTCGGGCTGTACCGGGCCATGGCCGACAGCCAGCCCGTCACCCCTGAAACACTCGCCGGCAAGACCGGCTGCAACCCACGCCTGGTGCGCGAATGGCTCAGCGCCCACGCCGCTTCAGGCTACATGGAACACTCCGACGGACAGTTCCGCTTGCCCGAAGAGCAAGCCCTGGCGTTGGCCATCGAGGACTCGCCGGTCTACATCGCCGGCGGCGTCGGGGTGGTCGCTTCGTTTTTCCATGACAAGGACAAACTGGTCAACGCCATGCGCGGCGACGGCGCCCTGCCCTGGGGCGATCACCATCCGTGCATGTTCAGCGGCACCGAGCGGTTCTTCCGCCCTGGCTACAAGGCCCACCTGATCGCCGAATGGCTACCGGCCCTCGATGGCGTGGTGGCCAAGCTGGAAGCCGGGGCGAAAGTGGCAGACATTGGCTGCGGGCATGGCGCCTCCACCGTGATCATGGCCCAGGCCTTTCCCGAGTCGCGATTTGTCGGCTTCGACTACCACGCGCCCTCCGTCACAGTCGCCACCCAACGCGCCGAAGAAGGTGGCGTGGGCGGTCGGGCGCGATTCTTCCAGGGCACGGCAAAGAGCTACCCCGGCAACGACTATGACCTGGTCTGCTACTTCGACTGCCTGCACGACATGGGCGACCCGGTCGGCGCGGCCAGACATGCCTACGAGTCACTGAAACCGGACGGCACGGTGCTGCTGGTGGAACCCTTCGCCAACGACTCGCTCGATGAAAACATCAATCCGGTCGGTCGTTTGTTCTATGCCGCCTCGACCTTCATCTGCACGCCCAACTCGCTGTCCCAGGAGGTTGGTCTCGGCCTCGGCGCCCAGGCGGGCGAAGCACGGTTGCGCAAGGTGTTCACCGAAGCCGGATTCTCCAGTTTCCGCCGGGCGACGGAAACGCCGTTCAACCTGATTCTTGAAGCACGCAAGTAAGTTCGGTTGCCTTTTGTAGGCGCTGGCTTGCCAGCGAAGATGGGTCAGGTACATTGATGTCGACTGACACACCATCGCGAGCAAGCTCGCTCCTACAGGTTTCCCGACATGCTCGACAGCCTGACCCTCGAACAACTCGACCGGCTCCAGCAACTCATGGACGATCAACCGTACGTGGTTCTGACCGGTGCCGGGATCAGCACCCCGTCGGGCATTCCGGACTATCGCGACAATCAGGGCGTCCGGCGTGGCCGGCAGCCGATGATGTATCAGGAATTTCTCTCCGCGCCCGAGTCCCGCCGACGTTACTGGGCGCGGGCGATGCTCGGTTGGCCACGGGTGCGCCAGGCCCGGCCGAACGTGGCTCACGACACCCTGGCCCGATTGCAGAGTACCCGGCAGATCAGCGGCCTGATCACCCAGAATGTCGATACCCTGCACGACCAGGCCGGCAGCCATGACGTGATCGAACTGCACGGCAGCCTGCACCGGGTGCTGTGTCTGGACTGCGCCAAACGCAGTGAACGGGATACGATCCAGCAACAGATGGAAGCACAGAACCCCTATCTGGCCGGCGTTGATGCAGTGCAGGCGCCGGACGGCGACACCCTGCTGGACGCTGCCTTCGAAGCCCGCTTTCAAGTACCCCGTTGCCCCTATTGCGCCGGTGAACGGATGAAACCGGACGTGGTGTTCTTTGGCGAAAACGTCGCGCAGGAAACCGCCGCCAAAGCGATGGCTGCGGTGGAAAAGGCGGCCGGGCTATTGGTCGTCGGCTCGTCGTTGATGGCCTATTCGGCATTTCGCCTGTGCCGCGCGGTGGTGGATCAGGGCAAGCCATTGCTGGCGATCAACCTGGGCAAGACGCGGGCCGACGACCTGCTGGACTTGAAGATAGAGATGTCCTGCGAGCAGTTGTTGCCCTTATTGGCACAGCGCCTCTCCCACCTCTGACGCGACCCAATCCCCGTAGGAGCGAGCCTGCTCGCGATGGACGCCAGGACACCGCGGGCATTCAGATAGCCCGCGTCATCGTTGACGGCAATCGCGAGCCGGCTCGCTCCTACAAGATGGAAGATCAATGTCCTACTGCCTGCCGACTCAGACTTTCTTCTTTAAGCACATCAAACAACGCCTGCGCCGCCGCCGACAGCTCTCCCCCCGGCAACGTCAACACCCCTAGCGCCCGCTCAACCACCGGGTCGCGCAAGGTGATGCACCGCGCGCCCAGTTCGCGCATCTGCCCGGCGCACAAGGCCGGCACCGCGCTCACACCCAGTCCGCTGGCGACCATCCGACCGACCGTGGACAACTGATGGCTTTCAAACTCCACTGGCAATTTCATGCCCCGCGCCTGCAAGTGTTCCTCCAGCATTACCCGCACCGTCGATGGGCGCTGCAAGGTAATGAACGGTTCCTTGAGCAAGGTCTGCCAGTCGATGTCATCCCGCGTGGCCAGCGGCGAGTCAAGGGGCACGACCGCCACAAAGCGGTCAACGTACAACGGCGTAAAATGCAACGACGAATTCTGGGTCGGTTCGAACGCCACCCCCAGCTCCACCTGGCGGTCACGGACCATTTCCAGCACTTGCTCGTTGATCACGTCGTTCACCGTGACGTTGACTTTCGGGTAGCGCGCGCGAAAGGTCTTGAGGATCGGTGGCAGCAGGTTGCCGGCGAACGACGGCATGGCCGCGAGGGTCACGCGCCCGCGCTGGAGGGTGAAGCGCTGGCGCAATTCATCTTCGGCATTGTCCCAATCGGCAATCAGGCGGCGCGCCAGCGGCACCAGCGATTCACCCTCGGCGGTCAATGCGACATTGCGCGTATTGCGGGTGAACAATCGCCCGCCCAGGCTCTCCTCCAGCGCCTTGATGGTCAGGCTCAGGGCCGACTGAGACAGGTGCAAGCGCTCGCAGGCCACGGCGAAACTCAAACTCTGGGCCACTGCCAGGAAGGCGCGGATCTGCTTGATGGTCAATGTGCGTTGCTCCAGTTGTAAGCTACGAGCTCTAAGCTGCAAGATCGAAAGCAGCAATTTGATGAGTTTTATCAATTAATACAGCCAAAAAAACAACTTAACAAATCAATCTTGCGGCGAGACACTCAACCCCATTCGGCTAGCCAGCCGCCCATAAAGAATAAAAGAGGTGCATATGGCAGGTTTCGACAAGCGCGTGAGTTCCTACGAGGAAGCTCTGGCAGGTCTTGAAGACGGCATGACGGTGATCGCCGGCGGATTCGGCCTGTGCGGGATCCCGGAAAACCTGATCGCCGAGATCAAACGCAAGGGCACACGCGACCTCACCGTGGTCTCCAACAACTGCGGCGTCGACGGCTTCGGGCTCGGCGTATTGTTGACCGACCGCCAGATCAGCAAAGTCGTGGCCTCCTACGTCGGCGAAAACAAGCTGTTCGAAGAGCAACTGCTCAAAGGCGAAATCGAAGTCATCCTGACCCCCCAAGGCACCCTCGCCGAAAAAATGCGCGCAGGCGGTGCCGGCATCCCGGCGTTCTTCACCGCGACCGGCGTCGGCACCCCGGTTGCCGAAGGCAAGGAAGTGCGCGAATTCCATGGCCGCAAGTACCTGATGGAAGAATCCATCACCGGCGACTTCGCCATCGTCAAAGGCTGGAAAGCCGACCATTTCGGTAACGTGATCTACCGCCACACCGCCCAGAACTTCAACCCGCTGGCCGCCACCGCCGGCAAGATCACCGTGGTCGAAGTCGAGGAAATCGTCGAACCCGGCGAACTGGAGCCGTCGCAGATCCACACCCCTGGCATCTACGTCGACCGGATCATTTGCGGCACGTTCGAGAAGCGCATCGAACAGCGCACCGTGCGTAAGTGATCCCCTGCCCCCGGACCGAATGAAGGAATAACAACAATGGCACTTTCCCGCGAACAAATGGCTCAACGCGTCGCCCGCGAAATGCAGGACGGCTTCTACGTGAACCTGGGCATCGGCATTCCGACCCTGGTCGCCAACTACATCCCCGAAGGCATGGAAGTCATGCTGCAGTCGGAAAACGGCCTGCTCGGCATGGGTCCTTTTCCTACTGAAGAAACCATCGACGCCGACATGATCAATGCCGGCAAACAAACCGTGACCGCCCGTATCGGCGCTTCGATCTTTTCCTCGGCCGAGTCCTTCGCGATGATCCGTGGTGGCCATGTCGACCTGACCGTGCTGGGCGCCTTCGAAGTCGACGTACAAGGCAACATCGCCTCCTGGATGATTCCCGGCAAGCTGGTCAAGGGCATGGGCGGCGCCATGGACCTGGTGGCGGGCGCGGAAAACATCATCGTTATCATGACTCACGCGTCCAAGGACGGTGAGTCCAAGCTGTTGTCCCAATGCAGCCTGCCGCTGACCGGCGCCGGTTGCATCAAGCGCGTGCTGACCGACCTGGCCTACCTGGAAATCCAGGACGGCGCCTTCCATCTCAAGGAACGCGCACCCGGCGTCAGCGTTGAAGAAATCGTTGCCAAAACCGCCGGCAAACTGATCGTGCCGGACCACGTTCCGGAAATGCAATTCGCTGACCAGTGAGGAATCATTCCATGCAAGAAGTCGTCATTGTTGCCGCCACACGCACCGCCATCGGCAGTTTCCAGGGCTCCCTGGCGAACGTATCCGCCGTTGACCTGGGCGCGGCGGTCATCCGTCAGTTGCTCGCGCAAACCGGCCTGGACCCTGCCCAAGTCGATGAAGTGATCATGGGCCAGGTGCTGACCGCCGGTGCCGGGCAAAACCCTGCGCGCCAGGCGTCGATCAAGGCCGGCCTGCCCTTCGCCGTGCCTGCCATGACCCTGAACAAAGTCTGCGGATCCGGCCTCAAGGCCCTGCACTTGGGCGCCCAGGCCATCCGTTGCGGCGACGCCGACGTGATCATCGCTGGCGGCCAGGAAAACATGAGCCTGTCCAACTACGTCATGCCCGGCGCCCGCACCGGCCTGCGCATGGGTAACGCGCCACTCGTCGACACCATGATCAGCGACGGCCTGTGGGACGCGTTCAACGATTACCACATGGGCATCACCGCCGAAAACCTGGCCGAGAAGTACAGCCTGACCCGCGAGCAGCAGGATGCATTCGCCGCCGCCTCGCAGCAAAAAGCCACCGCCGCCATCGAAGGCGGGCGTTTTGTCGATGAGATCACGCCGATCCTGATTCCCCAGCGCAAGGGCGATCCGCTGTCCTTCGCCACCGATGAGCAACCACGGGCCGGCACCACCGCCGAATCCCTGGGCAAACTCAAGCCAGCCTTCAAAAAGGACGGCTCGGTGACTGCCGGTAACGCTTCGTCGCTCAACGACGGCGCCGCCGCGGTGATCCTGATGAGCGCCGAGAAAGCCAAGGCCCTGGGTCTGCCGGTACTGGCGAAAATCGCAGCCTATGCCAACGCAGGCGTGGACCCGGCGATCATGGGCATTGGCCCGGTGTCGGCCACGCGTCGTTGCCTGGACAAGGCCGGTTGGTCCATCGATCAACTGGACCTGATCGAAGCCAACGAAGCCTTCGCCGCACAATCCCTGGCTGTGGCCAAGGACCTGGAATGGGACTTGAACAAGGTCAACGTCAACGGCGGTGCCATCGCCCTGGGCCACCCGATCGGTGCGTCGGGTTGCCGGGTACTGGTGACGCTGTTGCATGAAATGATCAAGCGTGACGCCAAGAAAGGCCTCGCCACCCTGTGCATCGGTGGTGGTCAGGGCGTGGCACTGGCGCTCGAGCGGGCCTAACGCGTTCAACAGGCTGCACGGGGACCCACGAAGAACCGCCGTAGCATGGTAAAACACCCGGTGTGACGCACGTCGCACCGGGTTCTTTTTGCCTGGGTTTCAGGCAAATCTGACCAGGTTCAAAATCGGCAAAGGTCCGCCCGGAAACTGTGCCAGCCTTGCCCCGACACTCAGCGTCCCCAGATCGATCCCGAAGAACCCCACTCGCTCGATCAAGTCCACCACCTGCGCTTTGGCGTCGGCATCGTCACCCGAGACAAACAGCACGCGCCGTCCGCCCTCTGCTGCCGGATCACGCTCCAGCAATCCCGCCGCCAGGTGATTGAAGGCCTTGACCACCCGCGCACCGGGCACCCACTCGGCGAACACTTCGCTGGACATAAGGCCTTGCAGATCCACCGCCTTGAACGATGGCGCCTCAATCGAGTTGTTGGCATCGATCACGATCCGCCCGTCAAACGCCGGCAAACCCGCCAGAGCGATCGGCAACTTCGACCAGTTCACCGCCACCAGCACGATAGGCTGGGCGGCCGCCTCTTCACGGGTGCCGGCGCGAGCGGTCGGCCCGAGGTCTGCCACCAGTGACGCCAGGCTTTCAGGACCGCGACTGTTGGCGATGACCAGTTCGATGCCTTGACGCGACAGTGCCCTGGCAAACGCTGCGCCGATTGCGCCGGCGCCGATGATTCCGATGGTGCTCATGGTTTTTCACTCCGAGGGGGTTGTGGTTGGAGTGAATACTGCGCTTGCCATTAGCGCTTTATTAGCCGGTAATAACTTGAATGATATTCAAGCATTGCTATCAGGTGTCGATCCATGGAAACCCTCGCCAACCTTGAATCCTTTGTGCGCAGCGCCGAAACGGGGAGTTTTTCCGCGGCCGCGCGGTTGCTCGCACTGACGCCTGCTGCGGTCAGTCGCAATGTGGCGATGCTCGAACGCAACATCGGCGTCCGCCTGTTCCAGCGCTCGACGCGCAAATTGTCCCTGACGGAAGCCGGCGAAAGCTTTCTGGCCAGCATCGGCGGCAATCTGGAGGCATTGCAAACGGCGATCAGCGCCGTGAGCACCGACCGTGGCGAACCCGCCGGCGTGCTCAAGGTGAGCCTGCCACCGACGTTTGGCATCAGCCATGTGTTGCCATTGCTGCCGGCCTTTCTCGCGCGTTACCCGTTGATCCGCCCCGAATGGCACTTCGAAAATCGCCAGGTGGACTTGATTGCCGAAGGCTATGACGCGGCCATCGGAGGGGTGTTCGAGCTGACGCCGGGGGTGATTTCAAGAAAACTCGCGGCGGCCGATATTGTCGCCGTGGCGTCCCCTGCGTACCTGGCGGGACAGGTCCTGCCCGCCCACCCGACAGAGTTGTCTCGACTCAATGGCATCGTGATGCGCGGCAGCCGCACCGGACGCATTCGTCAATGGCTGATGCAAGATGACGCCGGCCATGAAGCCACGGCCAGCCTGAACGAGAACATTGTGCTCAATGACCCGGCGGCCATGCGAGAGGCGGCGCTTCTTGGCTTGGGCGTCACCCTGCTGGTACTGCCTGATGTCCAGGCGCATATCCAGCGCGGCGAGCTGGTGCGTGTGCTGCCGGACTGGCATGCCGATGGGGGGGCGATTTCGCTGTATTACCCGAGCCGGACGCTGATGCCGGCCAAGACCCGGGTGTTCATTGACTTCATGGTCGAGGCGTTTCACCGCGACAGCGCATGAGGGTTCATCGCCAGTACCAGACAACCATTGCTCACTGGCGGTAGCAGTTTGCTGTCACTCAACCCAGAAACTGCAGGATCAACCAGCTGTTCGCCCCGCTGATCAGCACGAACAACCCCCACGCCAGCACCCGCGTCGGTAACCGGTTCACGAATGGCCCCATGAGCCTGTGATCGTTGGTCATCCGGATCAGCGGGTACAAGGCAAACGGCAACTGCAGACTCAGCACCACCTGACTGAGCACCAGTAACTTGCCGATGGCATCGTCGCCCATCAGCCACACGCCAATGAACGCCGGGATCAATGCCAGCCCGCGGGTGATCAAGCGCCGCTGCCAGCAAGGAATCCGCAGGTCGAGGAAACCTTCCATGATCACTTGGCCGGCAATAGTGCCGGTAAAGGTCGAACTCTGTCCCGAAGCCAGCAGTGCAACGCCGAACAGCACGCTGGCCAACGCCCCGCCCACTAGCGGGTCGAGCAGGTGATAGGCGTCCTGGATATCCACGACATCGGTATGCCCGGTCTTGTGAAACGCCGCGGCAGCGAGAATCAGGATGGCCGCGTTGACCAACAGCGCCAGGGCCAGGGAGCCGATGGTGTCGATGCGCGCCAGTTGCACGGCGTCCTGCTTGCTCGCCAGGTCCTTGCCGATCAGCCGGGTCTGTACGATCGAAGTGTGCAGGTAGAGGTTATGCGGCATCACCGTGGCCCCGAGAATGCCGATGGCCAAATACAGCGGCGCGGCCTCGCCGATGGCGGAGAGTGAAGGCGTGAAACCTCGGGCAACGTCGGGCCAGTAAGGCTTGATCAACAGCAGCTCGACGAAGAAACACGCGCCGATGGTGGCCACCAGCACCAGCATGATCGCTTCCAGACGGCGAAAGCCCCGGTTTTGCAGGGCCAGCACCAGCAAGGTATCGAACGCCGTCAGCGCAATACCGAAGGTCAGCGAACACCCCAGCAGCAAATGGAACGCCAACGCACAACCGAGCACTTCGGCCAGGTCGGTGGCGACAATCGAGATTTCCGCCAGCAGCCACTGCGTGCGCGCAGTCCGCGTGCTGTAGCGCTCCCGGGACAACTGCGCCAGATCACGCCCGGTGGCAATACCCAGGCGCGAACACAAACACTGCACCACCATCCCCGCCAGACTCGCCAGCAGCACCACGAACAGCAAGCTGTAGCCAAACCGCGAGCCGGCCTCGATGGCGGTCGCCCAGTTGCCCGGGTCCATGTAACCGATGGACACCAGCAAACCGGGCCCGGCGAAGCGCAGCACGCGTTTGAAAAAGGAAGCGTCGGGATCGACGGCAACGCTGCCCGCCACTTCCGGGGGGCAAAACGGCGCGGTGCCGATTTTGGGCAAGCTGAATTTCACGCGAAGGTCCATCAACAGGTGGGAGACGCCCAGCTTAGACGTTTCAGCGTATACGCAAAACCCTGGGGGAGCCGGGCTGTCGGCGATGAGATGTTTGCATCCGATCAGGGTGTTGGCGGGGCTGACGCTCTCGCCGGCAAGCCAGCTTCTACAGGGTTGCACGGTGTCTGGATGGGAATGTTGTATACAAAAAAACAACATCTATAGAGCAATCCGCCGTTCGCAATGCTAACGTTGCCGCCTGAAACAGATTGGAGACTCGCGTGTGCTGATACTCAAACTGCTGGTGATTCCAGGATTCCTGCTGCTCATTTCCCTGGCCGGTAAACGCTGGGGGCCGAGCTTGGCCGGTTGGTTGTCGGGATTACCGGTGGTGGTCGGGCCGATTCTGTTTTTCCTCGCCATCGAACAAGGTGAAGCCTTCGCCGCGCAATCGGCCATGGCGGCCCTGTCGGCGATGTTCGCGATGATCGCCTTCTGTGTGACCTACGCGCAGGTCGCCCAACGCACGGGATGGCCGCTGGCGCTAACGATTTCACTACTGGTGTGGGCCACGGTGGCGGTGTTGCTGTCGTTGATCCCGCCGTCGCTGCCACTGTCGGTGATCGCCGCCGCAACGGCACTGTTGGCCGCACCTCACCTGTTCCCGTCGGTGCAGCCGATCCTGTCAGGCCCGGCACCCAAGTCCGACAAACTGCTGCTGCGCATGATCGCCGGCGCCCTGCTGACCCTCGCGGTCACCTTGCTTGCCAGCACCGTGGGTGATCGCTGGAGCGGGCTGCTCGCCGTGTTCCCGGTGCTGGGCAGCGTGATGGCGGTGTTTTCCCAGCAAACCCGTGGTCCGGCGTTTACCGCGGCCCTGCTGCGCGCGACGGCGACCGGGATGTATTCGTTCTCGGCCTTTTGCCTGGTCCTGACGCTGGCATTGCCAGCACTCGGGATGAACGCATTCGCCCTTGGAGTGGCGGTGTCCGTGGCGATGCTGGGGGTCACCAAACGCTTGCTGGCGCGGCCCGTCGATCCGGTGGCGGCGGACGCTGGACGTACCGCCATCAAGCGCTAGTTGCTTCAGGTCATCAGGCGGACACATTCGATGGTTTCGCACGAATAGAGCAAAAACCCCGTACGTCAATCGAACGGGTTTCGCCCAACATCAACCTCAGTTCACAACCCACGACTGACTGAGGCCTACACCATGAAATTCTTTTTCCACCCTTCGCCTAATCCGATGAAAGTCGCCCTGCTGCTCGAAGAACTGCAAACGCCTTATGAATTGATCGGCGTCGATACCTTCAAGGGCGAACAACACCTGCCGGCTTTCCTGGCGATCAACCCGAACGCCAAGGTGCCGGCCCTGATCGATGGCGACGCCACGGTTTTCGACTCTCAAGCGATCCTGCTGCACCTGGCACAGAAACATCAGCGCTTCCTGCCGACCACCGCTGCCGGCAATGCCGAGCTGCTGTCGTGGCTGATGTTCATCGCTACCGGCCTCTCGCCGTTCTCGGGCCAGGCCGTGCACTTCCTGCACCACGCACCGGAGGACCTGCCTTACGCGAAAAACCGCTACCTCAAGGAAGTCGAGCGTCACTACCGAGTGCTCGACCAGCGTCTGGCCGATCACCCGTACCTGGCCGGCGACACCTACAGCATCGCCGACATGGCTCTCTGGGGCTGGGCCAATTACGCGCCGTACATCCTTGGCGAAAACGGCCTCGAGGCCTACCCGAACGTCAAGCGCCTGTTTGATGAAATCAGCGCCCGCCCCGCGGCCCAGCGCGCTCACGGCCTGAAAGGGCAACTGGTGCTGAAAGCCGAATTCGACGAAGAAACCCGCCGTAACCTGTTCCCGCAGAACCAGGCTCAATAACCGTTTCCGACGATCGAAGGTGATGAAATGAGTGATCAAGTCGCGTTTATCGTTTACCTGCCCGCCAAACCGGAACGTTTCGACGAAACCCGAGAACGGCTGCTGGACGTCGTGTACCAGATGTCGGCCGAACCGGACTTCGTCAACACCTGGGTGCACCAACTCCAGGACGACCCGAACACCCTGGTGCTCTACGAAACCTGGAACTGCAGCAAGGAAGACTTCATCACTCGCCACCTGAACAAGCCCTACCGTCAGGCGTATGAAAAACGGCTGCCGGAGTTGTTGGCCCGGGAGCGTCGGATCGAGTTTCTGGAGGTGATCAAAAGCTATCCGGTGCGTCGGGAGGCTTGACCAAGCCAGACTTTGTGGCGAGGGGGCTTTTCCCCCGTTTGGCGGCACAGCCGTCGAAAAACTTGCCAGTGCGCTGCAGCTGGAAAAATACAGGGACCACTTTCCACACCAACGCAAGCAAGTTCCCTCGCCACAGGTGCATCAGTCACCGTCCGTTAGTCCGTACTGGAACCCACCATAACCTCCATGGGATGATCGCCGCCCCATCGCGCGTCCATCCCTGGAGATTTCGAATGTCACTGTTGAGTAAAAAAGCCGTTGTTCTGTTGCTGGCAGCGGCGACCAGTCTTGGGGCCTTGAATGCGTACGCCGCCAAGGCAACGGCCAAGGACACCGCACCGGCGCAAAAAGTCTCCCTGCTCGGCGGCAAGTTCACCTTCACCCTGCCCAAAGGCTTCGTCGCCAGCCCGCTGCCGACCAGCCCCACCGGTGCGAGCGGCACCATGTACAGCAACGAGACCACCAAGACCGTGGTGATCGCCGCTGAAAACAGCCTGCCGGAAGGGGTCAAGGTCAAGGACAACGACGGCGAGTTTCTCGACGGCACCGCAGCCGACTTCGATGCCGCGCAACGCAAGGCCCTGCCGGATTACAACAAACTCAGCGAAAAAAGCCTGACCCTGAAAAGCACCGGACTGGGCCTGCGCCAGGTCGACAGCACCGCCACTCAGGGAGGTGGTCAGACCCTCAATACGACGTTGATGGCGGCGTCCGGCAGTCACATGACCGTGGTCCGGGTGATTTCCCGTCCCGGCGACATGGCTGCCCACGAAACCCTGATCAAGCAGATCGTCAGCGGCAAATGAACATCAAGGATTGAGGCGCTGCAGCCAGGCACTCAAATCCTTCACCTCGTCGGCGCTGATGTTGTGGCCAACCCCTTCGTAGGCGTGAAACTCGGGTTCGAGTGACGCGCTCTTGAGCAGGCTGTTGGCGTCGGTGCCGTCACTGAACGGCAGGCGTTTATCCGCCGTGCCATGCCCGATGAAAATCGCCAGCGACTGGCGTTTTTCATCCGGTTGCAGCTCCGATTTGAGCACCGGCAGAATCCGTCCGCTCAATGCCGCGATCCCGCCCACCGCTTCGGGGTGGCGCAGGGCGACCTCGTACGACATGATCGCGCCCTGGCTGAATCCCACCAGAACCACCTTGTCCGGCTCGGTGTGATATTTCTTCGCCGCCTGGGCGACGAAATCCAGCAGCAATTGGGCGCTGGTCTTCAGATCATCTGTCTCGCCGTTGTAGGCACCTTCACCCTTCTTGCGAAACCACTCGTAACTGCCCTCTTCCATCACCATCGGCGCACGGACCGACAGGTAGGTGTATTGCGCGGGCAAGTCATCCTTGATGCTGAACAGATCCTGCTCGTTACTGCCGTAACCGTGAAGGAAGATCACCAGGAATTGATCGCGAGAAACGACGTTGGCCTGCTCCAGGTACTTGAGCGGCAGATCGGTTTGCAACGGGGCTTGAGCGTGGACAGCGGCGGACGCCAGCAGCGTGAGCAGAGCAAGAAATTTCAACATGGACCTTCCTTCACAGTGCGCAGGATTCGGGACAGAGCCTAACATCTCTTCCCGGCTACGCACTCCCCTGTGAAGGCGTTGGCTTGCCAGCGATGGCGATCTCAGCAACCCCATCGCTGGCAAGCCAGCGCCTGCAGGCGAATCGGCTCAGTCGTTGATCAGCTTGCCGACCCGGATCGGATCTCGTCCGGCGACCTTCGCCTGCCAGGTGCCCGGCTGCGTGTAACGGCCGCGGTCGATGGCGAACAACACGCCGCTGGTGCCGGCACAAACCGTGGTGACCTTGTCGTTCAACGGGTCGACCACTTCAAACAGCGCATCGCCCTTCTCCACCCACTCACCGGCATCGCGCAGGAAACTGACCACGCCGTGATGCGGTGCGAACAGGTATTCGGTGCCTTCGAACGGCATGCCTTCACAGCATTGCGCCGGGGCGGCTGGCCAGGTGCCCTTGATGAAGCCCTGTTCGGCGAGGAAGCCGAGAATGGCTTCGCAATTGGCCTGGGCCTGATCAACGCGGGTGTCGCCCATGCTGCCCAGCTCCAGGGTGGTCGCCAGGTTGGCCGGTGGGATGGCAGCCTCGGGGAACGCCCTGGCCAGACGCAACCATGGCGAGGAACAAGACTCGTCGAACGAGCTACCGCCAGAGTCTTCGCACAGCAACGCGACACCGGCCTTCAGGCGCGCAGCCAGGGATCGCCACTGCGGCCAGTGTTGCGGCAGGGCGTAAATGTGGATTGCCGCCTCGAAGTCGCAATGCAGGTCGAGGGTGATATCCGCGTCGCAAGCGTGGCGCAGCAACAGGCGATGCATGGCTTCCAGCTGCGAAGCCGGGCTCGGCAGACCGTCGAGTACCTGGCCCATGGTTTGGCGAATCAGCGCGATATTGGCCTCGGCATCGCTGCCCAGGCGATCACCGATCAACTGCGCCACCGGTGCGCTGAGTTCGACGAACGAGCGGTTGAAGTTCTTGCCGCTGCCCAGTTCGAAGCGGCCCATGTGGCTGCCTTGCAGATGCTGATCCAGCCCGATGGGGTTGGCCACCGGTACCAGTTCGATCACACCCTGCAACTGGCCCTGGTTTTCCAGCTCGGCCAGGCGCTTTTTCAGTTCCCAGGCGGTACGCATGCCGGGCAACTCGTCGGCGTGCAGGCTGGCCTGGATGTAGACCTTGCGAGTACCCGCGCCATAACGGAACACGCTGAGGGTGCGTTCGGTTCCCAGATGGCTCCAGGGCAGAGAGTGATTGATGCGTTGCATGGGGCGCTCCGATGTCAGCGGCACCAGGATCCCTTGTGGGAGCGAGCAAGCTCGCTCCCACAAGGGATCGCGGCCTGATTGCAAATCATAAAAAAATGGCAACCGCGTCAACGGTTGCCACCTTTTGCACGGTTCGATTACTCGCCGTAAACGTCAAACTTGAAGTACTTGTCCTGCACTTGCTTGTACTTGCCGTTGGCGCGGATTTCGGTGATAGCAGTGTTGAACTTGTCCGCCAGTTCCTTATCGCCTTTGCGCACGGCAATGCCAGCGCCGCCACCGAAATATTTCGGATCGTTGTACTCAGGGCCTACGAACGCGAAACCTTTACCGGCGTCGGTTTTCAGGAAGCCGTCGTCCAGGTTGACCGAGTCGGCCAGCAGCGCGTCAACGCGTCCCGAGACCATGTCCAGATTGGCTTCCTGCTGGGAGCCGTAACGCACCAGGACAATGCCGGCCGGTTGCAGCACTTCAGTGGCGAAGCGGTCATGGGTACTGGCGCGCAGCACACCGACTTTCTTGCCTTTGAGTTCGGTCAGCGGGTCCTTCACATCGGAGCCTTCCTTCATCACGAAGCGCGCCGGGGTGTGGTAGTACTTGATGGTGAAATCGACGTTCTTCTTGCGGTCGTCGGTGATGGTCATGGACGACAGGATGGCGTCGATTTTCTTGACCTTCAGTGCCGGGATCAGGCCGTCGAACTCTTGCTCGACCCAAGTGCACTTCACTTTCATCTGCTCGCACAGGGCGTCGCCGATGTCCACGTCAAAACCGGTCAGTTTGCCGTCAGGGGTTTTCATCGAGAACGGTGGGTAACCGGCTTCGATACCGATACGGATCGGCTTGGCGTCTTCGGCCACGGCGGTCAGGGACAGCATCGACAGTGCCAGGGCACCGAACATCACTAGCTTCTTCATTTATAACTCCTGTGTGCGGAGGCTTTTATTGGCAGCTTTCGGTCGGTAGCTTGTGGCTGGTAAAGACCGAAGTGGTCGGCAGTCTAGAGTGGCTTCAGGAGGGCAAATTGTGTTTAAGCGACAAATACTTACATAAAAGTGGCCGCAGGAATAAAGGCCCATGTGGTGTGCGCCATCGCGGTGCAAAGGCTGTCAGACAATCCGCCAAATCGAAAAAAAACTTACAAGAATTCAGCTATTTTCCGACCGAAGAATCGCGCTGGCGACCAGGCACTTTTTGCGGCACATTGGCCGACTAACTGCCCCTGAAGAGATGCGTGATGCCGTCCTTGAATCTGATCCAGCACCATCCTGCTGAAGGTCCCGGCGCTATTGCCCTGTGGGCCGAATCCCGTGGTTTGACCCTGAACGTATTTCGCGCCGACCTCGGCCAGTTGCCGCCCGTGAGTGGAGCCCCCGTGATTCTGTTGGGTGGGCCTCATGAGGCCAACGCCGGGCCAGAATGGCTGGAAACCGAACGCCAGTGGCTGGCGGCCAGCCTGGATCAAGGCGCAGCGGTGTTTGCGATTTGTCTGGGGGCGCAGTTACTGGCACTGAGTCTGGGCGGGAATGTGCGGCGGATGGACAGAATGGAAACCGGATGGACGCCCGTGACTTTTGTCGATGGCCAGTCGCTGCAGGTGCTGGAGTGGCACGAAGACGCCATCGACCTGCCACCGAATGCGCAACTGCTGGCCAGCAGCATGCAGTGCGAACAGCAGATGTACCGCGCCGGGCCGACTCGGCTGGGCCTGCAGTTTCATCCGGAGTGGAACGCCAAATCGGTGGCTGTTCTGAATGAGCATTTTGCGGATGAATCGCCATTGCCGCGGGGTCAGCAGGACAGCGCCGCCCATGCAACCGTGTTCGAGTGGTTGCAGGCGACGCTGGATGGGTGGTGGGACGCGTCGTCAGGCACACGCTGAACCTGTGAACCTGGGTACGCGATCGTCAAGAGCATTGAGTCGACTGATGTGGGGCCGTTTCGCGGCCCAGCGGGAACAAGCTCCCTCGCCACCGTTGTTCAGCATTCACATCCAATGGGCGCCGTGGCTGGAGGTTGCACCGCGACGCTCAATTTAAATCCTTCATCCAGCCACCCTGTCACGCCACCGATCATCTCTTTGACCGGATAACCCAGCGCCGCCAGTTTCACCGCTGCCTTGTTCGCGCCATTGCAGTGAGGGCCGGCGCAATAGACCACGAACAGGGTGTTTTTCGGGTAAGCCGCCAGGCCTTCAGCGCTGAGCAATCGCCGCGGAACATTGATCGCCCCCGGTACATGCCCACGTTCGAATGCCAGCGGGCCGCGCACGTCCAACAGAATGAAATCAACTTCGCCAGCGGCCTGACTGCCATGGACGTCGGAGCAATCGGTTTCGAACGTCAGGCGATTGCTGAAGTGCATCAGGGCAATGGCCGAGGGGGCGGCGGGAATTTCGCGAACCAGGCTGGTCATGGGCAGTACTCCTAAGTGTCGTTGGGTGTGAACACACTTTATCCGCCTGCCCATTGCGGCTAAAGTGGCGCACAAGACACTCACCGGGAATTTTCCGCCAAATGCAGCCAACCTCAGGATCGGTCGCCATTCTGGCCTACGACGGCCTCTGTACGTTCGAGTTCGGCATCGCCGTCGAGATCTTCGGCCTGGCGCGACCGGAGTTCGATTTCCCTTGGTACGAGCACTGCGTCGCCGCTGTCGATCAAGGACCGATGCGCGCCATGGGTGGCATCCAGGTGCTGGCCGATGGCGGCCTGGAACTGCTCGAACAGGCTCGGACCATCATCATTCCCGGCTGGCGCGACCGCCAGGCAGCGGTGCCCGAGGCACTGCTCGCCGCCCTGCGCCAGGCCCATGCCCGGGGCGCACGGTTGCTGTCGATCTGTTCCGGGGTATTCGTGCTGGCCGCCACCGGTTTGCTCGATGGTCACCGTGCGACCACACACTGGCGTTACACCACGGAGCTGGCGCAACGCTTTCCGAACATTCGGGTGGACCCCGATGTGTTGTATGTCGATTCAGGCCAGTTGATTACCTCGGCCGGCAGCGCTGCCGGCATCGACGCGTGCCTGCATCTGGTGGCTCGGGATTTCGGCACACAAGTGGCCAATTCGGTGGCACGGCGGCTGGTGATGTCGCCGCAACGCACCGGTGGCCAGGCGCAATTCATTCCGACGCCGGTCAGTCCCGCGCCGCGCAGTGATCTTTCCCGCGTCATGCAGTGGGCACGGGAGCGTTTGCATGAGCCGCTGGAAGTACGTGACCTGGCCAGCGAAGCGGCCATGAGCGAGCGGACCTTCCTGCGCCGCTTCAGCGAAGCCAGCGGCCAGTCACCCAAGGCCTGGCTGCAACATGAACGCCTGGGCCGCGCCCGCGAACTGCTGGAAAGCACCGATCAAAACACCGAGCAGATTGCCCAGCGCTGTGGTTATCGTTCGGTGGAGAGCTTTCGGGTGGCGTTTCGCAGCGTGGTCGGTGTACCGCCGTCGGTGTATCGGGAGCGGTTTGGGCGTGGGGTCAAGGCCCTTTCTTGAGGTAGCTTAGTGGGCTCCATCGTCAGAACGCCGCCCGAACAGCCAAGAAAGGCCTCAAGGCTTACGCAACAGATAGGTGTCCATGATCCAGCCATGGGCCAGGCGGGCCGCCTTGCGCACCCGCTCGATCTCATCCGCCACATCCTTGAGCTTGCCGCTGATCAGGATTTCATCCGGCGTCCCCAGGTAGGCCCCCCAGTAAATGTCGGTCTCCCGATCCGCTACCTGATGATAGGCATCCTGGGCATCGAGCATCACCACCAGGCTGTCGGTATCGCTCACCTGACCGGCGGCGAGGCGCCGGCCGGTGGTGATTTCAATCGAACCGCCAATTTGATTGAGCGCTACCTTGTGCTGCGCCGCCAACGCCTGAACGCTGGTGATGCCCGGGATGACCTCGAATTCGAAGGCACAGGCGCCTGACGCCAGAATCGCCTGCAAGATGCGAAGGGTGCTGTCATACAACGCCGGGTCACCCCAAACCAGGAAACCACCGCACTGGTCGTCGGACATTTCCTCATTGATCAGCCTCTCGAAGGTTCGCTGCTTGGCCAGGTTCAGGTCATCGACACTGGCCTTGTAGTCCACATCACCGCGCTCGCGCTCAGGGCTGCGGGCTTCGACGAAGCGATAATGGCGATCGGTGATGTAGCGTTTGCAGATGTCACGGCGCAGGTCGATCAGCGTGTCCTTGCTCTGGCCCTTGTCCATCAGGAAAAACACGTCGACCTTGTTCAGCGCCTTCACCGCCTGAATCGTGATGTAGTCGGGGTTGCCGGCGCCGATGCCGATGACCAGTAATTTTTTCATCCGCATCTTTCCTCGGGCTCAGCGCCCGCCAAGCGCAATCGCCAGCAACCCTGGAACCGGAGTTCGACGCTCGACAGCGGCTCGACATCAATCAGATTGAATGCCGAACCGTGCAGCACGTACGTCAGCGCGGCGCGGATGACAAACGGATGCGTCACCGCCACCACATGCCCCGGTGTCGCCTGCAATGTCGTCAGCCAGCCGACTACCCGTTCAGTCACCTGGATCACCGACTCGCCACCGTGGGACGCCGAAGTCGGGTCGGCGAGCCAGGACTGCAGCCATTGCGCTTCGGATTTTTGCAGGTCATTGATGCGCTGACCGCTCCAGCGCCCGACATCGCAATCGCGCAATGCCTCGACTACCTCAGCGTGGCTGCCGAACAGTTCGGCGGTCTGCCGGGTACGCAGTTCCGGGCCGCACAACAGCCGTGGAGCTTTTTTGAATTGAGCACGACGGGAACCCCGTGCCGATTGCCAATCCATCTCCAGAGGTTCATCCGTAGGAAACCTCGCCAATTTTTGTGCGACGGTTCGAGCGTGGCATATCAGGGTCAAACGGGTCGCCTGCACGAAGGATTACTCTGTCGAGAGAAAGTAAGGTACGGCGACTTGCCGGTGGTCGCGCAATTGTGCCGCAAGAAAGGTTGTCGAAGGGGCATTTCGTCTGACAACAAAAGCCGTCTCCGATCTCTTTATAGGCAATGCCCTACACGGTTGACCGTCATCCCCGTCGCCATCGGCGTACAGGCATTTCGCTCAATTTTCGGCGTTGAAAAACCGCAGCAAAATTAACTAGACAGGCCGTGCGCCTTAATTAAATACTGATTTCAACGGATTATCGCCCCCATCCTGCAGGAGCCCGGATGCCCTCATTTAACGACCCGATCATTGACACCCGTCTGGACAGTTCACCGTCCACAGCCACGCGCCACCTGATCAGTCCCGGCCTCTGCAACGAGGCAGGTCTGATACCGCGCGCGGTCAATCCGCAATAGCCCCTGAAAAAGAGCGGCGTCAGACAAGACAACCGCCGATCAATCCGTGGAAACCGACAGTGATCGTCAGGTTCGGTGCCAGCCACCGAACGCTTTGATACAGGAGTGCATCCATGCTGGTGTTGCGTCCAGTGGTGTTAACCGACCTGCCCCAATTGCAGCGGCTGGCCCGCGAAAGCCTGGTGGGCGTCACGTCGCTGCCAGACGACCGCGAATGCTTGCACGATAAAATTCTCGACTCATGCACCTCGTTCGAGCAATCCGTCCAGAGCCCGGGCCCGGAAAGTTACTTCTTCGTGCTGGAAGATTCGGCGACGCGGCGACTGGCGGGCTGCTCGGAAATTCTCGCCACGGCGGGTTTCAGCGAACCCTTCTACAGCCTGCGCAACCGTCACTTCAACAGTGCCTCGCGGGAGCTGAACATCGAGCATGGCGTGCCGGCTCTGTCGCTGTGCCACGACCTCGGCGGCCATACCTTGCTGCGCGGTTTTCATATCGATCCGACGCTGGTGCGCACGGCGTATTCCGAACTGTTGTCACGGGCGCGACTGCTGTTCATCGCCGCCCACGCGCCGCGCTTTGCCGACGGGGTCATCAGCGAAATCGTTGGTTTCAGCAGCGATGACGGGCATTCGCCATTCTGGGACGCGCTGGGCAAGCACTTCATCGACCTGCCCTATGTCGAGGCCGAGCGGCTCTGCGGACTTGAGAGTCGAGCGTTTCTTGCCGAACTGATGCCGCAATACCCGATCTACGTGCCAATGCTGCCCCAGGCCGCGCAAGACTGCATCGGCCGGGTTCACCCCGATGGCCAGGAGGCCTTCGATATCCTCGAGCGCGAGGGTTTCCAAACCAATAGTTATGTCGATCTCTTTGACGGCGGCCCAACGCTGTATGCACGCACCGGTGGCATTCGTTCCATCGCGCAAAGCGCGACCGCCACGGTGAAACCCGGCTCATCCATCGACGCCCGCGGCCGCTATCTGCTTTGCAATGACTCGCTGGAGAATTACCGCGCCATCGTCGCCGACCTAGACTACCGCGCCGGACAGCCCCTGACCCTGGACACCGAGATGTGCGCGGCCCTGAAGGTGAGCGAAGGCAGCCCGATCCGGCTGATTGCCTTGTGATCCGCTTCCCTCACGGCGCACAACGACCGTCCCCGTGCAGGCTCGCGCAAGGAGTTGCAGCATGATAGTTCGTCCGGTCCAGGTGACCGATCTGCCCGCCTTGCTCGCACTGGTCCGGCAGGCTGGTTGCGGATTGACGTCGCTGCCGGCCAACGAAGAGCGCCTGTTTCACCGATTGCGCTGGGCGCAAAGAACCTTCGCCGAACAAGTCGAGCGCGCCGACGCCGACTACCTGTTCGTCCTCGAAGACGACGACCAGCAAGTGGTGGGCGTCAGCGCCCTGACCGGGGCCGTGGGCCTGCGCGAACCCTGGTACAGCTACCGGGTCGGGCAGACGGTCAGCTCATCACCGGACCTTGGCATCGAGCGGCACATCCCGACCTTGTTCATGAACAATGAAATGACCGGTCAATCGGATCTGCGCTCGCTGTTCTTGCGGCCCGATCGACGTCAGAGCCATCACGGCCGGTTGCTGTCCCTGGGGCGTTTGTTGGTCGTGGCCGAGTTTGCGCACCTGTTCGGGGACAAGATAATCGCCGAACTGCGCGGCAGCGCCGACGAAAAAGGCTGCTCTCCCTTCTGGGACAGCGTCGGTCGCCACTTCTTCAAAATGGACTTCAAGCACGCCAATCACTTGTCGTGGCTGGGCAACAAAGCGTTCATCGCGGAACTGATGCCGCGCCAACCGCTGTACGCCTGCCTGCTGACCGAACAGGCCCAGGCGGTGATCGGCAAGCCTCACGCAAAGGCCGAGCCGGCCCTGAAGATCCTCACCGCCGAAGGTTTTGCCCACAAGGGTTACATCGACATCTTCGACGCCGGCCCGGTGATCGAGTCCCCCGTTTCGAGCATCCGCAGCGTGCGCGACAGCCAGCTACTGGAGCTGACCATCGCCCCCCCGGACGATCAGGCTCCCATGTGGCTGATCCACAACCGTCGCCTGGAAAACTGCCGCATCACCGCCACCCCGGCGCGCCAAGTGGGCGACCGCCTGATCATCGACCGTCTCACCGTCAAACGCCTGCAACTGCAACCCGGCGACTCGGTCCGCGCCGTACCGCTGCGCCCACAACAGCCGCAGGCGGTGGCGGCGTAATCGCTCCCGAGTCGCCCACTGTTGGGCATCATCTGCAAATTCGTCATCATTCTCGACCGCCCCCCGTGATAGCCTTTTACGTCTTCGGCGTTGACACTTTTGCTCAAGCCCTTCCATTCCCATTGGTGGAACTCATATGTCCAGGCTTTCTCATCAAGATTTGCGCCGCAGTTTTCGTCAATTACTCGCATCCAACACCTGCTACCACACGGCGTCGGTCTTCGACCCGATGTCGGCGCGCATTGCGGCGGACCTGGGGTTTGAAGTGGGTATTCTCGGCGGGTCGGTCGCGTCGCTGCAGGTACTGGGTGCCCCAGACTTCGCCTTGATCACCCTCAGCGAGTTCGCCGAGCAGGCCACCCGCATCGGCCGCGTCGCCCAACTGCCGGTGATCGCCGACGCCGACCACGGTTACGGCAACGCCCTCAATGTCATGCGCACCATCGTCGAGCTCGAACGTGCCGGCGTGGCCGCCCTGACCATCGAAGACACCTTGCTGCCGGCGCAATTCGGCCGCAAATCCACGGACCTGATCACCGTTGCCGAAGGCGTCGGCAAGATCCGCGCGGCCCTGGAAGCCCGGTGTGACTCGGAATTGGCAATCATCGCCCGCACCCACGCAGGGATTCTTCCGGTGCAGGAAATCATCAGCCGCACCAAGCAATACCAGGCCGCCGGGGCGGATGGCATCTGCATGGTTGGCGTGAAGGATTTCGACCATCTGGAACAAATCGCCGAGCACCTGAGTGTGCCGCTGATGCTCGTGACCTACGGAAATCCGTTGTTGCGTGATGACAAACGCCTGGCCGAACTGGGCGTGCGCATCGTCATCGACGGCCACGGCGCCTACTTCGCCGCGATCAAGGCCACCTACGACAGCCTGCGCGAGCAACGCCAGATATTCACCCAGGCCGCCGACCTGAGCGCGACGGAATTGACACATACCTATACGCAGCCGGCGGAATACATTCGTTGGGCCGAAGAGTTCATGCACGTTAAAGAGTGACGGCGAGCAAACGTTAATTGCGTGAAACCCCATCCCCTGCTCGCGATGGACGTCAACGATGACGCGGGCTGTCTGAATGCCCGCGTTGCCCGGACGTTTATCGCGAGCAGGCTCGCTCCTACAGTGGACCCGGTACACCTGCAGGTGACTGGTCGGCTGTCAGGCCGCCGAAGTGCGATATCCAAGTGCGGCAGGCCGGGCTGTGGCAAGGACCAGACCGACAAGGTCCACTTCATTCGCCAGAGCCCCTGTAGGAGCGAGCCTGCTCGCGATGGACGTCAACGATGACACGGGCTGTCTGAATGCCCGCGTTGCCTGGACGTTCATCGCGAGCAGGCTCGCTCCTACAGTGAACCCGGTACACCTGCAGGTGACTGGTCGGCTGTCAGGCCGCCTCAATAAACATCAAACCGAATCGAGCAGCTCATACTGAGAGCGACCATCACCGCAGCAAATGACCCGGTTACGCCCCGTCGTCTTGGCCTCATACAACGCCCGGTCGGCATCACTGAGCCACAAGGTCGCATCACTGTGACCGGGATTGAACGCAGCCAAACCGATGCTCAGGCTGACTTTCAGCGCCGGGTTTTGCTCGTAGCCCAACGTGGCAAAGCGATCACGCAGCGCCTCCATGACCGCCGCCGCGTTGTTCAAGGGCAAATCCGGAAGAATCACGCAAAACTCATCACCGCCATACCGCCCGGCGACGTCGGTGGCCCGCAGGTTCTGCTTGAGCATCTTGCTCAGCTGCCGCAACACGATGTCGCCAGCAACGTGACCGTAAGTGTCATTGATGTTTTTGAAATGATCGATGTCGATCAGCGCAATCGCCCCGCCCTGGTGCTGGCGCTGGCAGCGCTGAAACTCGACTTCCAGTTGATCCTTCCAGGCGCCGTGGTTGAGCAGACCGGTCAGGCTGTCGGTTCGGCTCAGGGCCAGTAATTCACTTTTTTGCCGGCCGAGGGTATGGGCCTGGCGAAAGCAGAGCCAGCCCAGCGCCAGCGGATAAAAACACATCAAGGGCAAGCAGGCGTAGAGTTGTAACTGACTGGTTTCTGGAATGAACAGCGGTTTGAAAATCAGCCATCCGATGCCGATACCCAGGATCTGCGTGACGCTGCCCGCCAACAGAAAACGCAAGCCGCCGATCGCCACATTGTTCATGGCCATCATGGAAATGGTGGTCGCGCTGGGCAGCGGATTGAACTGCATGGCCGCCACCCAGAAGCCACCCAGAAAGGCGTCAACCAGCAGGTTACGGTGTTCAGCATGATAGGGAGCCTTGGCTCGACGTGCCCATTGATAGGCCAGGTGCGGCCAGATCAGGCCGTTGAACAACATCAATGCCCAGACCCAGGGAGCCGGGTTCAGGGGGTACATCGCCACACTCACGCACAACAGCCCCAGCACCAGGCCGAGCATGCGCGACGTGTAGAGCCTCCTGGCCAGTGAAAGTCCTTTCACTCCCGTCTTTCCCATTGGGACCTCTCCACAGAGCGGTACCTGATGATTCCAGGGTTGCGCGTATTTCTCGGAGTCTAACAGGGTAACGTCAAATAGCCATCACCGGTAGGCGGGATGAATACCGTGGCATAGCCGTCAAGCGTACGCTCAATGTTTGGCTATACATGAAGACAGGCTTGACGCGAAAACGAGAAAGAGGAGGCCCATGCAGACCTTTCAGGTGTTGATCATAGGTAGCGGCTTTGGTGGTCAGTGTGCGGCGGTCAACTTGCTCAAGGCTGGCATCACCGACTTCCGCCTGCTCGAGCGGCGTGACTTCTTCGGTGGCACCTGGTGCCAGAACACCTATCCAGGCGCGGCGGTCGACGTGCCCTCGCCCCTTTACTCGCTGTCCTTCGCGCCCTACCGCTGGACGCAGATGTTCGCCGAACAGGCCGAACTGCATCGCTACACCCGCTATATCGTGGAGCACTTCGGACTGCGCGACCGGGTGGAACTGCAGGCCAATGTCGAACGCGTCGAATGGGACGACGAAAGCAAACGCTGGGCGGTCCACACGGCCGGCAAGGGCACCTTCTACGCGCAGTTCCTGATCAATGCCACCGGGCCCCTGAGCCAGCCTGTGGTGCCACGCTTCGAGGGCCAGGAACGCTTTCGGGGCAAGACGTTTCACACCAACAACTGGGATCACACCTACGACTACCGACAAAAACGCGTGGCCATCGTCGGCAGTGGCGCCAGTGCGGCCCAGGTGATTCCGGCGATTGCCCCGGATGTCGCGCACCTGCACGTATTCCAGCGTACACCCCATTGGGTGTTGCCTCGGGCTGACCGCACGTTTGGCCGTTTCCAGCGCTGGTTGCTCGGGCTCAAACCAGCCTACACGTTGCTGCGCTGGCTGATTTACTGGCAATTCGAAACCCGGGTGATTGCCTTCAAATACTCGAAACCGGCAATACGCATGGTCCAGCACCAGGCCTTGCGCTTCATCAAACGCCAGGTACCGGACGCCGAACTTCGGCGAAAACTCACGCCGGACTACACCATCGGCTGCAAACGGGTGATTCTGTCGAGCACCCTGTACCCGGCACTGGGTCGCAGCAACGTGACGCTGCACAGCCGTGAACAAGGCATTGCCGCCCTCGATGAAACCGGCATCATCATGCAGGACGGGCAACACATCGATGTGGACCTGATCGTCTGGTCTACCGGTTACGACGCCACCGACGGGGTGATCTCTTACCCGGTCACCGGCAAGCATGGCACTCGCCTGAAAGATGTCTGGGCCCAGTTCCCCCGTGCCTACCTCGGCACCAGCCTGCCGGACTTTCCCAACCTGTTTATCGTCACCGGTCCGAACACCGGCATCGGCCACACGTCGGCGCTGTTTATCATCGAATCGCAGATGAATTACATCCTCGACTGCATCCGCACCCTTGAATCACGAGGTTTACGCAGCATCGAAGTTCGCCCCGAGGCAGAACGTACCTACACTGAAATGATCCATAGAGAAATGGAACGCACCGTGTGGAAGTCAGGAGGCTGCCACAGTTGGTATCAAAGCAAGAGCGGTCATGTGATTGCCATGTTTCCGGGGTTCAGTTTCAGCTTCAATCGCTTGACCCGAGCCCTGAAACCCGCCGATCACATCTTGTCCTGAACCGTTAGAAGGAAGACGCCTGATGCTTTTACTGGTTGTCGCTATCGCGGTCTTTGCCGCCTGGAGCTGGTTGAGTTACCCGGCCGTCGGCTACTGGCTTTATGACTTGAGCGTGGCCACCGAGGCCAAGCTGTACAAGTTGCACAAGATCGTCGTGCCCATTTCAGAAATGACCGTCTCGACCTGGCAAGGCGGCCCTTATGAGGCGTCCAGCAACGTCTTGATGCTGCACGGCTTCAGTGCCGACAAAAATCTCTGGCTGCGTTTTGCCCGGCACTTTGTCGGCAGCTACCGGGTGATCATCCCCGACATCGCCGGCCATGGCGAAACCGGCTTCAAGGAAGGTGGCGGCTATGACATCCCGCTGCAGGCCAAGCGCATGATCCAGCTGCTCGATGTCTGTGGGGTCGACAAGGTCCATGTGATCGGCAACTCGATGGGCGGCTACATCGCTGCATGGTTGGCGGCCACCTATCCGGACCGCATTGCCTCGGTCGCCCTGTTCGACCCGGCGGGTGTCACCGCGCCCGAACCCAGTGACCTGGAACGGCACTTGGCCAAGGGCCACAACCCGTTCCTGATCAACTCCCGGGAAGAATTCAAATACTTCTATGGCATGACCATGGCCGCCCCTCCCTGGGTGCCGCGCGTGGTGCTGGACGCCATGGCCCATCGCTATGAACAGGCACGCGACGAACTGGAGGAAATCTTCCGCGACTTTCGCGCCAGCCCACCGATGGAGCCGAAGCTTCCAGGCATACAGGCGCCGGCGCTGTTGCTGTGGGGACGCAAGGATCGCTTGATCGACGTCAGCAGCGTGGCCATCTGGAGCAAAGGCCTGGCCAACCTGCGCGTGGAAGTCTGGGAGGGCATCGGGCACATGCCCATGGTCGAAGCGCCAGCCGGTTCGGCGCGCCTGTATCGGGAGTTTTTGGCATCCCTGCGCTCGGAAAGCCCTCAGGATCAACGCCTGCATTGAGGATGCAGTCCTTTGCAGAATGAAGTTCGTCAGAAACTTCGTTTGTCGGCGACGCGGAAGGCTGCGATCTTTTGCTCAACGTCACCGCGCCAGGAATTGTGTTCATGAATCATCCGAACTTCGTCAGCCCCGACCTGATCCGCCAACGCTTCTCCAAAGCGATGTCCGACATGTACCGCGAAGAGGTGCCCCTGTACGGCGCGCTGATGGAACTGGTGGAGCAGACCAACCGTCATGTGCTGGACAGCGATCCGCAAGTGGCCCGGCAGTTGAACAGCACTGGCGAAATCGAGCGCCTGGACCTGGAGCGCCATGGCGCGATCCGTGTCGGCACGGCGGCAGAACTGGCCACCCTCGCCCGTCTGTTCGCGGTCATGGGCATGCAACCGGTGGGTTATTACGACCTGACGCCGGCCGGGGTGCCTGTGCACTCCACCGCGTTTCGCGCCGTGCATGAAGAGGCGCTGCAAGTCAGCCCGTTCCGGGTATTCACCTCGCTGTTGCGCCTGGAACTGATCGAAGATCCGGAGCTGCGGGCATTCGCCCAATCGACGCTCGACAAGCGCTCGATCTTCACCCCCACCGCGCTGACCCTGATCGAATGCGCCGAAACCCAGGGCGGCCTCACCGAAGCGCAAGCCCGGGATTTCGTCGAGCACGCGCTGGAAACCTTCCGCTGGCATCACAGCGCTACCGTCACCGCCGAGCAGTATCGCCAGCTCAGCGCCCAGCATCGCCTGATTGCCGATGTGGTGGCCTTCAAGGGGCCGCACATCAATCACCTGACGCCGCGCACCCTGGACATTGATATCGTCCAGGCGCAAATGCCGGCGCGCGGCATCACTCCAAAAGCCGTGATCGAAGGCCCGCCCCGCCGCCAATGCCCGATCCTGTTGCGCCAGACCAGTTTCAAGGCACTCGACGAGCCGATCGCATTCACCGATCAGGCCGAGGCCCGGGGCAGCCACAGCGCCCGCTTCGGTGAAATCGAACAACGCGGCGCGGCCCTCACCCCTAAAGGACGGGCGCTGTACGACCGCTTGCTCAATGCGGCGCGCGATGAGCTCAAGGATTTCCCCAACGAAGCCAACGCCGCACGCTATAACGCGCTGATGGTGCAACATTTCAGCGAGTTTCCCGACACCTATGAAGGCATGCGCCAACAAGACCTGGCGTACTTTCGCTATTTCGTGACGGAAAAAGGCCTGGCCGCAAAGGCGCTGAACACCTTGACGCTGGAAGACCTGGTCAGCGGTGGCTATCTGCGGGTTGAACCCTTGGTGTACGAAGATTTTCTGCCGGTCAGTGCGGCGGGGATATTCCAGTCAAACCTGGGGGATGCGGCACAAACCCACTACGGAGTGCATTCCAACCAGCAAGCGTTCGAGCAGGCCCTGGGCCGTCCGACGATTGATGAACTGGGTTTGTATGCCGAGACACAGCGACGTTCGATCGAGCAGTGTTTCGCCGTGTTGAGCACTCTCTAACACGCGGAACTGTGGGAGCCTGGCTTGCCAGCGATAGCGATTTCGCCCGCGCCATCACTGGCAAGCCGTGCTCCGACAAACGCAGTATCTACTTCAGTTTTGCCAACAAGGCTTCTGCAGCCGCTTGCGACGACGCCGGATTCTGACCGGTCAGCAACAGACCATCGGTCAGCACATAGCTCGCCCAGTCAGGCCCCTTGGAATAAATTCCGCCCTTGGCCTTGAGTTCGTCCTCCACCAGGAACGGCACGACGTGGGTCAACTGCACCGCTTCTTCTTCGCTGTTGGTAAATCCCGTCACCTTCTTGCCCTTGACCAGTGGCTGACCATCGGCGCCCTTGGCATGACGCAACACGCCCGGCGCATGGCACACCGCCGCGACCGGCTTGCCTGCCTTGTAAAACGCTTCGATCAGGGCGATCGAATGTTTGTCTTCAGCCAGGTCCCACAACGGCCCATGGCCGCCAGGGTAGAAGATTGCGTCGTAATCGTCGGCCTTCACCGAGCTGAGTACGACCGTCGACGCCAACGCCGACTGTGCTGCGGCGTCCTTGCGAAAGCGCTCGGTGGCTTCGGTTTGCGCGTCCGGCTCATCGCTTTTCGGGTCCAGCGGTGGCTGGCCTCCCTTGGGCGAGGCCAGGGTCAACTGAACCCCGGCGTCCTTGAAGGCGAAATACGGGGCGGCGAATTCTTCCAGCCAGAACCCGGTTTTCTTGCCGGTGTTACCCAATTGATCGTGGGACGTTAAAACCATCAGGATTTTCATGTCGTCTTCACTCCGTCTCGGGACTGCAGTGGGGGCATTAGCCGTGATGCGCACAATGCTGCACATCGATCCTGCCGTATGACCTTCGTAAGGTGCTGATCGTTCGGCTTGCCGGATGCCCAGCATACTGCGTGGTAAGCGAAATCGCCTGTCGATAGCCACATTGAACTCAAACATGTCCTGCTCTGATCGCTACACAGGCGTAAGCACCCGCGCCTCAAACAGCTTGAAGCGCTGCCATTCAGCGACCGCAACGTGGCCTGGTGAAATATCCGGAACTTCAGCGTTCGATGAGTGGCGTTCATGGCCAATCGGGAAAGTCGGCACAAGCGCAATCAATACCGAACTGCGCGGGCGATCGATTTATTTCTTGGGGGGCATAAAGAAAACGGACAGGACTGAAGGCTGATCAAAGTGTTCGCCCAGTGCATTGGCCTCGGCAATCCTTGCACTGGTAAAGAGCCCCTGCGCTGGGCGAACGAGAAGCATTTTAATTGAAGTCGTCGGGAAAGTCCGCGTTTACAACATGAAATTTGCAGTTACATCTATTGCTGAAATATCAACGGACAATTTATTCAAACAAAGAAACTCAAACTCACCCGCTCATTTCTGAATAGCAGATTGTTCTTGCACAACGCTTATACAAGAACAATCACCCTGCAAACCCAATATCCATTTATTTCAAAGTTGTTACTTTTAATACATCGGTATAAGTCACCACCACACTCTGGCCTTTTTTCAGGTCCTTGAGTTTGGCCTGAACTTCAGGTCGTTGGACGTCGATCGTTTTCGACTGGCCAGCAGGGTTTTTAAACGTCACACGATGGTGCTTGAGATCGATATCCGTGATCTGCAACTCCACCTTCACCTGACGGTAGGCTTCTCCACCGGGCTTGGTCGAGCCTGGTGCATTGCGGACTTCGCCTGTGTATTCGGTAGTGCCAGGCAGGCCTTTGTCGACGCTGGTGTCGAGGGAGACCGCGACCGAGTGCAGAACATCGACCTTGACCTGATCACCGGGTTTCAGCTTGTCCAGGTTCTTGGCCTTGTCCGTGAGTTGCAACGACACCTGATTGCCTTCAGGGCCTTCCAGCACCACCTGACGGTTAGGGACATCGACCGACACGACTTTGGTGGTGACATGATCGGAAATCACGGACTCCGCCAGCGGGATGTCCGCAGCGAAAGCGCTGAGGCTGGCAGTGGACAGCACAGCAGCCAGGCTGATCGCCTGGGTCAATGTGGAGAGCTTGCGTGTGTGACGTTTCATAGCGTTACTTTCCCTGTGAAGAATGGCAGCGAAAGGCGCTCCACCTTGATCAAGCGCCAACCGTGCCGATGAGCATAGACGCTGATCAGGGAGTGCTCGCGGTTTCTTGCACTGTGGATTCGCCGGATGGTCGCGCCTCGTCGGGGGCGTTCGGTGTTCCGGCTCAATACCCGGTCATTTCCAGATAGCCCTGTCCGCCATGACTGCCACTCAAGCGTACCGGCCCTTCCCAGTACGGAATGCGCAAATTCATCCAGGCGTTGGGGTTGAGGGCACTGATGACGATGTCCAGGTGCTTGCCGGGAATCTGAATCGACCAACTGACCGGCATCGAACGCCCGGCCACCCTGGCGCTGTCCTTCACCGTGAGGCGGATGTCGCCGGCCTTCAACAGCTGCGTCTGCCCCTGGGCGTCGATCCACGTACCGGTCAGGTAAGGAGCGCCGTCCTTTTGCCGCATGCGATAGAGCATCACCTGTTCGCCGCTGTCCAGGTGCAGGGAAAACCAGTCCCATCCCGTCTGGTTGGCGGTCAGGGGCTGGCTGCTCCATTCACGGTCGAGCCACGCGGGACCGCTGACTTGATAGCGCTGGCCATCGATTTCCAGGCTGCCGCTGGCCTGGAAAAACGGCTGGCTGTAGTAATACGACGCCTGACCCTGTTCGGATTTCTGGCTGAACCCCTTGTCCCCTTGCAGCACCCATGGCTTTGTCGATGTCAGCCGCAGTTGATAGCCGAACCCCTTGTCGCGGGCGCTGAGTTGCAACTCTGTCAGTGGATCGGCACCCGTTGCCTGACTGCTCAAATGCCAGTCGTCGATCCACGCATTGAACGGCGTCAGGCTCACTCCGGCCTGGCCAACGCCACCACGGGCGTAGCGTTCGGCGGCGTGATGCACCGAGGCCGAAGTCACGGCCGCGTGGCCGAGCCACAGCGTCTGATTGCCCCAACCTGCCTGCTCGGGCGTGGCTGTCAGGGCACTGCGAAACAGCGTCCATTGCACGCCGAATTCACGGCCCTGCTCGTCCTTGAGGTTGGCGGTGACGTACCACCACTCAATGCGAAAGCCATCGTGGGGGCCATGATCCGCCGGAAAACCAAACACGCGACCCGGCACCACCGGGGTGAATGCGGCCGCTTGATTGCCGAGGCCGGCAAAGCCTTTGTCTACCGGCGCCGACTGATCGCAACCGGCGAGCAAGGCGGCGATCAGCCATACGCCCAGCCTAATCCTCATGGGCAAAAGTCCTCAGCAGGTCAGCCGGTTGCGTGCGGTACAGCGAATACAGCGGCCATGCCGAGGCCAACAACGTTGCCAGCAACGCCAGCCCCATCAGCTGCAGCAATTGCAGCGGGAACACCCGCAACGGCAGGCGCCAACCGAAAGCCTGGACGTTGATCACCGCGTCCAGGCACCAGGCCAGGGCAATGCCCAGCGGCAACGCCAGCACCAGCGTCAGCAGGGCCAGCAACCAGGTTTGCCCGAGGTTGAGCAGCATCAGTTGCCGGCGCGTCACGCCCAGCGCCCACAGTGGCGCCAGTTGTCCGAGGCGGCTTTGGCTTTGGGTCAACAAGCTGATGAACAGCGCCACACCTGCTACGCACAGCGTCAGGCTATTGAGCGCGGCGGTGGCGGCAAAGGTGCGTTCGAACACTTGCGAGGACCAGCCCTTGAGCCGGGACTGATCGACGATGCGGCTGTCATCCAGCGCGAAACGTGCTTGCAGGGCGATCACGAACGGCGCAATCGACGCCGGTTCGATGCGCAGGTTGAAACGGCTAGGCGTCAATTGCGGCCAGCCGCGCAGCAGGTGGTTGACGTTAACCAGCACGTGGCCCTTCGGATTGCCGTAGTCGGCGTAGATCCCGACGATGCGCGGTGACCACGGCCCCGTGGGCGTGGGAATCGTCAGGTGATCGCCCAGTCGCACTTTCAAACGCCGGGCCAGTTGCTCGCTGAGCATCAACGCGTCGTCCTTGGCCAGACGATCCCAGGGGTTGTCGCCCAAGGCTTCCAGCAGTGGCCAATGCTCGCGGTAAGTCGGGTGATCGATCACGCCGAAGACATCCACCGGCCAGCCTTGCAACTGGATCGCCACTTGCCAGTTCGGCAGCACCGCCGTGAGCTGCGGCTGTTGTTTGAGCCAAGTGTGCAGTTCACGGGACTGGGCCGGGTTTTGCGGATTGAGGTACAACTCGGCGGTGAGCCGTTGCTCGAGCCAGTTGCTGAAGGTCTGGCGAAAACCGGCGGTCATGCTGCCGGCCCCGATGTTCGCCGCCAGCGCCAGGAGCAAGGCCATCAGTGCCAGACTCAGGGCGGGCAATTGCTGACGGCAATCGGCCAGAAACCATTGGCCGAGCACGGATCGACTGCCTCTGAGCAAGCCATTGAGCAACGCATTGAGCAGCACCGGCAAGGCCAGCGCGGCCCCCAGCAGCAGCGTCGCCATCAGCACGAAACCGCTGGCCAGGCTGTCACCGCGCAGCAACGCCAGCCATGCGACAATCAAGGCCATCGCCGCCACCCAGCCCTGGCGCCGCAGCCAGCTCGCATGGGCCTGATGCCAGGCCTGCGGATTGGCCAGCGCCAGCAACGGCAAACGCGCCGCCCGCCACAAACTGTTGGCACCGGCCAGCAAGGCACCGAGCAGGCTGAGGCCGATCCCGCTGAGCCACCACAGCGGACTGAGGCTCAACTGCCCCGCCACTTCGGCGCCATACAACCCGCGCAGGCTGGCGGCGACATCCGGGAGCAATACGCTGGCCAGTAAATAGCCGCTAACCACGCCGGCCATTCCGCCCATCAGCACCAGCACACCCAGCTCGACGGCCAGACAGGTGATCAGCATCCGCGCACTCACCCCGCAGGCACGCAGGGTTCTGAGCAAACCTCGACGCTGCTCCAGCGCCAGTCCGATGGCGGCGTGAACGATGAACAGGCCGACCACGAACGACAAGAAACCGAGGGCATCGAGGTTCAGGTGAAAGCTTTCGGTCAGGCGCGCCAGATTGTTTTCTTCACCGGCGGTCTTGAGCTGAAGTTGCCCCTTGAGCGCCTCCGGTAGCGTCGCGGTGAAGCCCTTGGGCAGCAGCAGACGCGACAACTGATCCGGCAATCCGAGAATCGGCTGGGCGAAACCGATGTCGACCAGCAACACCCCGGGGGCCATGTCGCCTTGCGCGTGCAAGGGCGGTAGCACCTGACCATTTTCCGCAAGCGGCCGCGCCCCTTCGCTCAGCCCCAGCGCCTTTAGCGTCTGCGGCGAAATCCAGGTGCTGCCCGGCGCCGTGAAAAAGCCGACAACCTGTTCGATGGCCAGGGCCTGCCCGGCCACCGCCGCACCGGCCGGCAATGACACCGGCTCGATGCCCATCAGTTGCAAACGCTGCTCCTCATGGCCCTGAAGTATCAGCCGGCCCTGCAACACCGGCGACACCGGCCAGCCCGTGCGGCGCAGGTCGACGAACAACTGCTGGGAAAACGTCCCGCCCCCCGGCGCACTGAGACTGGCCTGGGGTTCACCACCGATCAACTGACTGGCGCGGGCATAGCTGTCCCGCGCCTGGCTGTTCAACGCTTGCACGCCGGTCAGCAGACTGGTGGCCAGCCACAACCCGGTCAACACACTGAAAAACTGTACCGGATGCAGCCGCCAATGGCTGAGCAACGCGCGCAAGGTCTGGCCGAAGATACGCATCTCAGCGCGCGCCTGCGCCGGCCAGACGCCCGCCGTGCAGCACCACTTTATCGGCCAGCCGCGCCGCGACGTGGGGGCTGTGGGTGACCATCAGCAGGGTCGTCGGGCTGTCATCGAGCAGTTCCAGCAACAGCTTGAGCACGTCATCGCTGGTGGCTTCATCGAGGCTGCCGGTGGGCTCGTCGGCCAACAGCAACGGTGGCCGCGACGCCAGGGCACGCCCCAACGCCACCCGTTGCTGCTGCCCTCCGGACAACTGCTCCGGATATCGCCGCAGCAACTCGCTCAACCCCAGGCGCTGCACCAGATGCGCCTGCCAACGCGGATCATGCCGCCCCGCCAGTCGCGCCTGAAACGCCAGATTGTCCTCCACCCGCAGGCTGCCGATCAGGTTGAACTGCTGGAACACCAAACCGATCTCGGTGCGCCGCCAGTGCGCCAGTTGGCTTTCGTTCATCTGTTCCAGGCGATGGTCGCCACTGCGGATACTGCCGCGATCCACCTTGTCCAGACCGGCGATCAAGTGCAGCAAGGTGCTCTTGCCACTGCCCGACTCGCCCATCAGTGCCAGGCTGCTACCGGGTTTCAGGGTCAGATCGACCCCTTGCAACACCGGCAATGGCCCTTGGGGAGTGGCGTAGCTTTTGAAGACACCGCGGACTTCAAGCATGGAAGAACCTGTTGGATAAGCGTGGGCCAAGGATAGCGGGACTGAATGCTTTTTGTCCGTCGACGATGGCGTCCGCGCTCGGTCTGCGGCGAATTAAAAGGCTGACGACCGTTTATCGATTTGCACGGCGCCTTTTGCAGCCCTTCCTGTGTGAAGCAAATCCAGCAGGGGCAAGCGCTTGATCGTAATTGGCCGCGAAACCGGAAAATACCCATCTGACCGTTGGCGGTGATGGATGTTGGAGGCTGGTCTATACCCCTTGGATTGATTTCCGAGTGTTGGAATCCACCGACCTTCCATGGAGGACGAACATGCCGCACCGAGTGATAGTCAACGCTGACGATTTCGGCCTCAGTGCCTGCGACAACGCGGTGATCCTGGGAGCCTTCCAGGCTGGAGTCATCAGCTCCACCACCGCCATGGCCAATATGCCGGCCTTTGAAGCGGCGTGTTCAATGGCCCGGCATCCGTTGCTGGAAGGACGCGTCGGCCTGCACTTCAACCTCACCGCTGGCCGCCCGTTGAGCCGGCGCATTCTGACGCGCCGGACCTTCTGCGACAGCGCCGGCCTGTTCGACCTCAACCTGTCCCGCGCCCGCCTCTGGCTCGGCCATCAGGATCGCCGCGCCGTACACGAAGAACTCGAGGCGCAATGGCAACGCTGCCTGGACAACGGTGTCAGGCCCAGCCATCTGGACTCCCACCAAAACGTGCACACCATCTGGCCGATCGGCGAAATCGTCGCGCGTTTCGCCGCCCACCAAGGGGTTCCCGTGCGCCTGGCGCGTAATCTGGGGCCCACGCAGAGCCTGCCCAAACGCATGTTCAAGCAACTGCTCAATCACCGCTTGAACAGCCTGGCCGGCGCCACCGCCGACTACGTGGGCACTCCCCAGGATTTGCGCAACGCCACCCCACCGGACGACGGCCTGCTGGAGATCGTCGCCCACCCCAGTCAACTGGGTGCCGACTTTGGCGATGCTTGTCTGGATCAGGGCGAGTCGCTGAGCGAACTGCTGGAACAGCGACTGCCGGGAGTGCCGAGGGTGGCCTATGGCGTGGCTGGCTTTACTCTGGACAACCCTGCGGAGTCGGTAGAGTAAACCTTCGCAACTTTTGCAACAGGATGTCGGAGCCACATCGCCCTACACACCCTTGGGAAAAAACACGAGTACGCAAGGAAATGTCTGACTGCCCAATCGTATCCACTTGGATACAGTTGAGTAATGAATTATCTTGTTCAGCAAACCAGCATTTTCGTGCAATGGCACGCTTCAGTTCGCGATGTGCGAGCCAGGATTGCCATAGCTCGCCGCATTGAGCGCGCTTCTGCGGGTAACCTTGGCGATGTCAAGCCAGTCGGTGACGGCGTTTCCGAAATGCGCGTGGACACTGGCGCGGGCTATCGAGTTTATTTCACGATGCGAAACGGTGTCGTCATCGTCCTGCTGGCCGGTGGCGATAAATCCTCACAAAGCACTGATATCAAACGTGCAAAAAAATTGGCAAAGGAGGTTTAACCTTGAGCCAGACTTTGACGACTTTCGACATGGCAACACTGCTCGACAGTGACGAAGCTATCAGTGAGTACCTCTCCCAAGTACTGATCGAGGGTGATAATGAGGAGTTCCTTCGAGCTGTTGGCTACGTGATAAAAGCCCGTGGGATGACCCAGATAGCCAAGAATTCAGGCATGGGTCGCGAAAGCCTGTACAAGGCCTTCGCCCCGGGAGCGAAACCGCGATTCGACACGGTATTGAAAGTCATTCATGCCCTCGGCATTGATCTTTGCGCACAACCAGGCCATGTCATCAATCACTGAAATGCCTGATTGGATGCCCTTCGCCTGGCCACTTACTTCACCGCCACCAAGGTAAAACACAACGGCAACTGCGCCGCTTGTTGCTGGTAGCGATCATAGAGTTCCTCGCGGTTGGAGTGCGGGTACTCCTTGAAGTGGCTGATCTGCAATCCGGCCGCGATGGCGCCGGTGAAGATGGCACCCAGGGTGTGGACGAACCAGTAGGACGCAGCCGACGGTTGCTCGACTTTGCCTTCGTAGACGATCGGTTGGTTCTGGACAAAGGGCTCGGCACGAAAGTACGAGCTGTCCAGGCCGAAAGGGTCGGCGGACTCGGGATCGAACATTTCCAGGAACGGGTGGGTTTCGTACACCACCAGCGCGCCGCCCGGCTTCAGGGTCTGTGCCACGTGGCGGAAGAACTCGCCGATGTCCGGCATCCAGTTCAATACGCCGATGGTGATCAGCGCCAGGTCGAAGCGACCCTGCAACTGAAGCGGCAAGTGGTGAATGTCCGCCTCGATGAATTCGGGATCACGGGGTGAGCGCGACGCCAGTTCCCGCGCCTGATCGAGAAACGCCGCCGACTGATCGACACCCACCACATGCCTGGCACCCAGGGCATACAGCGACAGGCTTTCGCGACCGTTGTTGCAACCCAGTTGCACCACCGCCTTGCCGTCGACCCCGATCTGCGTCAGCAACCCGGTCAGGGTGTCATCCAGGCAAGAGAAATCGGCATTAGTCACCGCGCTCAGCAGCGCCTGCCATTCGGCGCTGTCCTTGTGGTGTCGGGCGGAGTCATTCCAGGCATCGCGGTTGCTGGCGATGGCTTTATCTTTTGTCGGCATTTCCATTGCACACTCCAGAATCGGGTCTTGATTGACCGCGCCGATTCTAGTTCATGCCTGGCATTCGCCCCATCCGGGCTTTGTTGTGATCTTGTAAACCAAGCCGCACCGACGCCTGGCCACGGGAGCGCTATAGTTAAAGGCCTTAGGGAAATGCGCGAAAGCCGATTTCGCAGGTGCTGCCATGAACAAGACCGAACAGACGCTGTTACTTGCCCTCTGCCTGACTGCCGCCACGACGGTGCTCGCGGATGACAGCCTGATGCAAACCGACCAGGCCAATACCGAATTCCATTATTACGGGGCAGACCAGCCCTTCGCCCACCCCTCGCCACCGTCCATAAACACCGTGCCGCCAGGGTCATACATCCCGACAGCGCCCGGTGACTTCATCCCGGTTTCCAGCGAGCATGTGTTTTCCGATTCGCGCCTGCCGACGGTGGCGGATACTACCGTTCGCGTGTTCATCCGCTCCTACGATCCGGAACGCGGTGTCTACGTGAACCAGGAAGTCCTCGACCCCTCGTGCATGATGGCCTGTCGCAGCGCACCGGACCCGGCCCTGTAATGGGCAGCTTCAAGCTTCAAGCTTCAAGCTTCAAGCCTCAAGCTTGGAGCTTGAAGCTTGAAGCTGCCCCCTTGAAGCTGCCCCCCCCCCCTACTACCACTGACGCTTGTCCGGGCGAGCGAGGCCGAGTTTTTCGATCCGGTAACGCAGCATGTCGCGGCTCAGGCCCAACAGGCGCGCGGACTTGGTGACGTTCCAGTCGGTCTTGTCGAGCATTTTGCGCACCATGTCGCGCTCCACTTCCGGCAGGTTCATCGACTCGGTGCCGTTATAGGACGGACGTGGCTCGCTGGGGGGCGGCTCGTGCTGAAACATCGGCGGCTCGTCCATCAGGCTCAGGCAGACATTCAGCTGATGGGCGGCGATGGTGTCGCTCTGGGCCAGCAACACAGTTTGCTCGAGCATGTTGCGCAACTCGCGCACGTTGCCGGGCCAGCTGTAATTGAGCATCAATTCTTCGGCCTGATCACTGAAATGCAGGTGTGGCTTGCCATAGCGTTTGCCATGAGTCGCCAGAAAGTGGCGGGCCAGCAACAGAATGTCTTCCCCCCTGGCATACAGGCGCGGCACCTTGATCGAGATGATACGCAGACGGAAAAACAGGTCGCGGCGGAACTTGCCCTGCTGGACCATTTGTTCAAGGTTGCAGTTGGTGGCGCTGATCACCCGCAGATCGACTTTGCGCTCCTTGACCGAACCGACCCGGCGAATCGTCCGGTCCTCCAGCAGCTTCAGCAGCTTGGCCTGCAGCAGCAGGTCCATTTCACCGATCTCATCGAGAAACAGCGTGCCGCCATCGGCCGCTTCGACCAGGCCGAGGCGACGGTCCTTGGCGTCGGTGAACGCACCCTTCTCGTGACCGAACAACTCCGACTCCACCAGGTTGGACGGAATCGAGGCGCAGTTGAATTCGATGAACGGACCTTTGGCCCGCGGACCGTCGAAATGCAGGGCCCGGGCCACCAGCTCCTTGCCGGTGCCGGTTTCGCCTTCCACCAGTACCGGTGGCAGATCGGAGTTGGTCATGCGGCGTTCGGCGTCGAGCAACTGGCTGATGGTGCCCTTGAGGTAAGCCATCGGTGCCGATTCACCGATCAGTGCCTGCACCCCTGATTTCTGCGCTTCGCGTTCCTGGTAGAACGACAGCGTGCGCTCCATCCGATCGGTGGCCAGGGCCTTGTCCAGCAGCAGCTTGAGCTCTGGCAAGGCCACCGGTTTGGTCACGTAATGGAATGCGCCTTCTTTCATCGCCACCACGGCGTCTTCGACATTACCGTAGCCCGTCATCATGATCACTTTCAGATCCGGCGCGCTGATGCGCAATCTCTGGATCAGGTCGTGACCGCTCATGCCCGGCAAGGAGTTGTCGGTCAGCACGACGTCGGGAACGAAGGTTCCCAGTTGCTCCAGCGCGTCTTCCGCCGAGTGGCAGACAGTCACCTCGAAGTCCTTGCGCTCCAGGTAGGTCTGAATATTCTCGGCGAGGAGTTCATCATCCTCGACCAGCAATATGCTGTGCTCCATATTCCCCTCCCGTTGCCACTTTAAAATTGAGACGGACGCGGGTTCCTTCCTGCTCCTGGCTGGTCAGTTCGACCGAGCCTTCAAAGCGCTCCATGATTCTTTTGACCAGGGCAAGGCCAACGCCAAGTCCCCCTTGTTTGGTCGTGAAGAACGGCTTGAAGACCAATTGTTGTTGTTGCCGGGTCATGCCCTTGCCGGTGTCATTGATCATCAGACTCACCTGCCCGGGCGACGTCGATTCGACATCGATGCTCAACACGCCGCCCTTGGGCATGGCTTCCAGCGCATTGGCGAACAGGCTATTGAGAATTTGCGTCAGCAGCACCTGTTGGCTGACGACCGGTGGAACACTCTTGGGCGTGAAGCGCACTTCGACATTCGAGCGTTTGATCAAGGGGTCGAAGGCGCTCAGGGCGTCGTCGACGGCCAACACCAGATCGACGTTTTCATCGTCGTCATTCACCGGGCGCAACGACACCAGCAACTCGCGGACCCAGCGTGACATGCGATCGACCTGGCTGATGATGTCGCCGATGTTTTTCTGCGCGGTCTGGCTGGCGATTTCCTGGGCCAGTTCCGCGCTGGAGCGGATGTTCGCCAGCGGGTTACGCAAACTGTGGGCGACCGCCGAGGACATTTCCCCCAGGGCGACAAACGTCTCGTTGGCGATCAGTTGTTTCTGCTGACTCTGCAGCAGCATGGCCGCCCGCCGCACGATCCAGAACAGCCCCAGGTAAATGGCCGCGCCACCGAGCAGGGTCGCCAGCCAGATCGCCTTGAATCCACGCTGAATGCGCGCCACCAGATCGACTGGCTCCTTGTAGATTTCCACCATGGCAATCACTTTGCTTTTGTCGGCGTTGAACATCGGGATGTAGTTCTCGACGAACAAATACTCGGGTTCGCGCAGCAGTTTTTGCTCGGGACGCTCCTCATCGATTTCGTGGTAGCTGGTGGACACCGTCTCCTTCATTTCGAAGGACTCGTCCAGCTCCTCGTCGCCTTCGACGCGCATGCCGATCATTTCCGGGTTGGTCGACCAGACCACGGTGCGATCCAGTGCATACACCACCGCCAACAGACAGTCCGGCAGGTGCTCGACATGGTCGAGAAACTCTATGCGGGCAGCGGCCCGAGAACCGGGACTGACGTCGGGGTAGGCGTTGTCCAGCCGCGGGTCGAGCATTTCGCCCATGGTCCTGGTCGTGGTGATCCCGGCATGGCGAATTTCTGCGTCACCAATGGCCTGAATGAATTGGGCGGTGAGCATCGAATCGCGCTCGATGCTCTCTTCGACCACGAAGCGCGTGGAGACATAACCCAGCCCCAGGGCCACCGCAGCAATGATGAAAAAGCTGGCCAGGGAAAACCAGCGCACCAGATTGAAGGCCGGACGCCAGCCCTTGCCGGGTGCGGCCGGTGTATCAGGCGCAGGTGTTTTTTGTTGTTCTAGTATCTGCATGGAACTGTCCTGGATACTTGAAACAAGTCTTCTTAGCCATGTTCCGAATCAGTGTAGGTGGCATTGATCGAGATAGGCTGCCCAATGAAAGTATTTCGCCACTATTGCGCCAGGGTCTTATCGGGTGCCTTGCCGGGCAGCGCGATGGCATGACGATGTTCCGGCTCTTCTGCGCGGGTAGCCAACGACGCCGCGACCGGATGCTGACGGTCGGTTTCTTCCTGGAGGAAGTCGATGATGGACTGCGCCGAATGCTCGTCCATGCGCAGGTTGGGCATCGGTATCTTGTCGAAGCGTTCGAACAGCTCCAGGGCGATGGGGTCTTTTTCCGCGAGCATGCGGTCCGGCTCGCGAATCCAGCGGTTGAGCCAGGCCGGATCACGTTGTCGGGTCACGCCGACCAGATCGGGGCCAATGCTGCGCATGCCGATGCCCTGCCCGTCCAGCGGGCCAAGGCTGTGACACGACGCGCAGCGGGTGCGAAACAGTTCTTCGCCATTGCTCGGCGGCCGGATGGGCGGGGCGTCGGCGTAGCTCTGCTCAATGCTCGGTTGCTTCCAGTTCTGCAAGGTGTTGGCCAGTTGATCGGCCAGAATCCACGGGTTTTCGAACGGCGACGCTTTCATCCAGCGCCCGGTTTGCTGGTTGCCGACAATCAGGCTCAGGTTGTGATCCTTGCTGCGCCCGTTATCGACACCTTCGATGAACAAGCCCAGTTTTTGCCGCAACTCGGTGACATCGGCGAATTCCCCGGTGAGGAACTGCCACCCTGGCCCGACCTGAAAGCGTCGCGCATAAGCCTTGAGCACGGCGGGTGTATCGCTCAGGGGATCAATGCTGATGGAATAGAAAAAAACGTCCTTGCCGACCCGGTCGCCGAGCAATTTCTGCACCTGGCGCAAACGCGCGGTTTCCAGCGGACACGAGTCGCTGCAGGAGGTGAAGATGAAGTTGATCACCACCACTTTGCCCTTGATCAGGTCATCGAAAAAACGCACCTGCCGACCGTCCTGGTTGGTCAGCAGGGTGTTGGGGAAATAGTCGCCACCCCAGGGAGTGGCGGAGTCGGCGACCGCCGTGTCAGCCGCTGTCGGCAGGGGGGCGGGTGTCGACGGCGACTGGCCGGCGACCAGCAACTGGCTGGCCAGCACGCAGGTCGCCAATACCAGCACCAGGTGCATGCCCCAGTCTCGTGAGCGTGGTGTTTGCCACTTCATGTCGACACCCTCCCGGTTCATGGTTTAACGGTCACTTGTGGGCCCAAACCATCGCCCGTGCGGAAGGTTGGCAACGCGGCGGAGTTCACGTAGCGCACGCCGTCCCAGCTGGGCAGCGGTGTCGGCATCAGCTGGAATTGCCCGGGCTTCTCAATGTCCCAACGCAGCAGCATCGAGTTGTCCTCATGCTGGGTGTTGTGACAGTGCTCCATGTAGGTCCCGGCGAATTCGCGGAAGTTGATCGCCATTTCCACGTTGTCCAGGCCATCCTTTTCCGAGCCGATGCGGTACACGTCCTTGCGTGCCCATTTCTCCCATTCCGGTGGCGCCTTGCCGCCGCGACTGAGGATGATCCCTTCCTCGAAATGCACATGCACCGGGTGACTCCAGCCTGTACCGCCGGCCTTGATGTTCCACACTTCCAGGGTGCCGAAACCGGCTGCCCCGGCATCGGTGGGGCCGCTGGCCAACTGGGTCGATGCGTTCAAGCGACGAGGGTCCATGTGGAAGCCGAAGCCGCCATCGGTCTTGACCGTCCACGGTGCTTCATCAGTGCCGTCGGACCGACCGAAGACAAAGGTGCGGTGACGGGCCTTGGCCAGCAACGCCTTGTCGGCAGCGTTGTCGCGGTGGATCTTCAGCGGGATCATCACCAGGCCTTCAGCCTTGCCCGGTTTGGCCGGCTCGTACAGCGCCGGGTCCATGGCCAGGTCCTGACCGGTGTAGGGTTTGACGTTGAGTTGCAACACCTTGCCCACCGCCGGATCGCCCTTGTCCCATTGCGGTCCCTTGCTGGTTTGCTTGATCACCGCCAGGTATTTCTCGGACAGCACGTCGGCCAGGGAGACCGGTTCTTTCGGGCCTTTGCCATCGTCGTGCACCAGCAGGTTGACGAAGAAAATCTTGTCCCCTGGCTTGATGCCGTTTTTCGCGAAGTTGACGATGATGTCGAAGCGCTCGGCAATGCCCTGGGTGGGCAGGATTGCGTTGTGGTTCTGTTTATCGCCGTCGGCGTCGAGGTCCATGGTGCCGTCGAAAGGCACGCTGTGCTCCATGATGTTGCCGTCGTTGGCAATCATGTGGAACGGCACGCGGGCATAGGACACACCCGACCCCTTGGGCCCCTGGAACTCGCCGCTGGTGCCCTTGATTTCACGCACCAGCGCAAACTTGTAGTAACGCGATACCGAGCCGTTGAGCATGCGGAAGCGGTAGCTGCGGGCACGCACATCCAGGCTCGGTTTCCATTGCCAGTTGACCAGCACCTGGTCACCGATAAAGCCGTCGGTGTTGAACGGGTTGAACCACAGCTGACCGTTCTGATCCCAGGCCTTGTCGGCGAACACCAGGTTGACGTCGTAGTCGCGGTTACCCCACGGCAAGGCGCTGCCGCTGGGGAATCGCAGGTTGACGCCATCGTTCACCGATTCGTTGCCGCGATCCAGGGCGCTGTAGTAGTTCATCATCGCCGCGTTGCCCTTGTAGACGTTCTGCGCGGTGAAATCGAGCATGTGGTCGTGGAACCAGTGGGTGCTCATGGTTTCGCGCCAGTCGCCACGGATCTTGATCGTGCCGTTTTCGCAAGTCTTGCGGCTGGGATTGACGTCGTTGGTCCACAGGGTTTCACCCGGTGCGCAGGGGAATGCCGCGCGTGGGTCATGGGCGTCGGTGTTGATGCTGTCATAGCCTGCCAGCTGGATCGGCCAGCGATAGTCGTAATACTGACCCGGGAAGAAAAACGCGTTGGCATAGCCGTCGCTTTCCGCCGGCGCGTGACCGTTGTGTTCGTGGGTGCTGATGGTGTGCAAGCCAAACCCCATGTTCGCCGACGGGTCGATGGGCAAGCCGTTGTAGTGGCGCATCAGCACCGGTTGGCCGTAACGCACCATCAACAATTTGGGCGGCAGGGTGCCGTCGAAGGTCCACACCGAGTTGTGGTTCTGCACGGGCATGGCCGGGTGAAAGCGCGCATCGACGCCCTTGGCGGTGCCATCCGTTGCCGGCACACCGGCGACGTTGTGATAGAGGCCACCGGGGCCGAACTCACCGACGGCATAGCCGTGCATCTGACGACTGTCACGCCAGCCGCTGTTGACCCGCGCACCGGTCTGCACGGTCTTGTAGGCCATCTGCGGGTAGAACTCGTTCCAGCGCTGATGCGACCAGCCCTTTCCTGGCGGCCGACCTTCAGCCGACGAACCGATGCGACGGTTGAGGAAATACTCGATCTGCGCCTGCCATGGGTTGCGGTCCACCACGTTGGCGTACTGACTGGGAAACGGCGTCAACCCCGGTTGGCGCATGAAGGCATCGAGCGCCGCGCTGGGTGGCGCACTGCGGGCCGCATTGGTGGGGTCTTGTTGCGGCAACGGGCCAATGGCCGCCGGTGGAAACGGCAAGGGCGCCGCAGGCGTGGTGGGGTCGAGTTTTTCCGGACCGAATTCCTCGAACAGCACCAGTTGCTGCGTGAACGGTTGGGCACCAAACAACGGGCTCGGCTTGCCATTGGTGGGGTAGTTGAAACTGGTCTGCACCGTGGGCGGCAGAATGTTTTCTACCCGCGTGGAGTCACGCGTGCCTTTGACCCCGTCGGGCAAATCGAAGGAATCCTTGTTGGCCTCCGGCATGGTGAGGATGGCGTTCAACGCGGCCGGCTCGTCCGCCGGTTCATCGTAATAAGCAGAAGGGTCAGTCGGTTCGGGCTGTCGCTCGTCGTCTATGGGGCTAGCGCGCAGCGTCCCTGTGCTGAGTGTCATTGAGAGGAGGACGCTCAAGGGCGCCAGGCCAAACCACTTGAAGGGATACCGCGCTTTTCTGTCCATCACCAGCCGCCTCGTATGCGTGAAGGGGGTGATGGGGGTTTTGCAAATAACTCGCCAAATTTGTAACAGCGTTATACAAAAGGATTAATACTCAATGAAACAATGGCTTACCAACATCATTTCGCCATGACTTGAAAAACGACTGGGGAATGACACCCGCTAGCGGGGAAAGTTCGCCCCCATTTTCAGGGAATCAACTTGAACGACAGACGGACACGCGTACCCTCGCCTTCGCGACTGTCCAGCGCCACAGCCCCGCCAAAACGCTCCATGATGCGCTTGACCAACACCAGCCCGACGCCAAGCCCGCCGCGCTTGGTGGTGAAGAACGGTCGGAAGGCCATGGCGCGCTGTTCTTCGTTCATGCCTTTACCGGTATCGCTGATCACCACACAAACGCTACGGGAGTCGATCGGCTCCAGGGTGATGGTCAGCGTACCGCCCTCGTCCATGGCTTCCAGGGCATTGGCCAGCAAACTGTTGAGGATCTGCGTCAGCTGTATCGGTTGGCTCAACACCATCGGCGTGTCCTTGGGCTCGAACACGACATTGACCCGGGCCTTGGCGATCTGCTGTTCATAAGCGCCGAGCGTGTCATGCAGCGTGGCCACCAGGTTCACCGGCTCGGCCTCGTCACTCAGCGGTCGCAAGGATTGCAGCAACTCGCGCACCCACTTCGACATCCGGTCGACCTGACCGATGATGTCATTGATGTTCTTGTGCGCAGGCCCACTGTCGAACTCCAGGGCCAACTCGGCGCTTGAGCGAATGGTCGCCAGCGGGTTGCGCAAACTGTGGGCGACCGCCGACGACATCTCGCCCAGGGCGACAAAGGTTTCGTTGGTGATCAACTGCTTTTGCTGCTGCGCCAGCAGAATCGCCGCGCGCCGCACAATCCAGTACAACCCCAGGTAAATAATGCCGCCGCCCAGGGCCGTGGCCAGCCAGATCAATACCAGGCCGCGCTCCATGCGATTGATCAGGTCCTGAGGCTCTTTATAGATCTCGACCATCGCGGTGACCTTGTCGCCATCGGCATCGAACAGCGGAATGTAGTTCTCGATGAAGATGTATTCCGGTGGCGTCACGAACTTCTGTTCCATGCGGGTATTGTCCACATCGTGATAGCTGGCCGATACCGGAATCATTGAGTCGAAGGCCCGATCCAGGTCTTCATCGGCATGAATGGTGGTGCCCATCAACGCCGGGTTGGTCGACCAGATCACCATGCGGTCGGGGGCATAGACGTTGGCCAGGATCACGTCGGGCAAGTGCGAAATGTGGTCGAGGAATTCACCGCGGGCATTGGCCCGGGCCATCGGGTCGACGTCGGGAAAGTCGCGGTCTTTGCGCGGGTCGAGCAATTCGCCCATGGTCCGCACGTTGGGGATCGACACATGGCGCACCTCGGCCGAGGCAATCGCGGTCAGGAACTGCGAGGTCAATAACGCATCGCGCTGCACGCTTTCGGTAATCACGAACCTGGTCGATACCGACCCCAACGCCACTGCCACCGTGCCGATCACCACCAGGCTGATGAACGAAAACCAGCGCAGCAGATTGAACGGCTGCTTGCGCCTGCTCAAGCGGATGTCGCCCTTCTCGGACGCCAGTGTTTTTGCCTGCGTGGTCATGGACGTTTTTCCGACAAAACCCCTACAGGATTTATAGCCCACTAATGGCAGTTTGCCCGACATTGGGCTTGATTCCCCCCCGCCCTTCCCCACCCATGCCGCTATCCCCACCTACCCCCAATGCTGGGGAAAGAGGCCCGTTCCCGAGATCGGGTCAACGCCCTCGCTTGCACCGCGCAAGCCTTTGGCTCGGGCTTCTGAGGGGCATTTCCAGCGGTTGGTATGGAAGTTGCCGAAGCCCTGTCAACTGACCCATCCCCAAGGGGCAGGTACTCTGATAGAGGGAATACACATGCACCCTTTACTGTCCAAAACCGCGACCGCCCTGGTTGTGACCGCCCTGGCCCAGGGCATCGCCCAGGCAGCGCTGTTTGCCGTAGACCCCGGGCCCTACTTACCGGCCATCGGCTCCTTCGCCTCCTGGTACCAGGACACCCATGGCCGGACGCTCGATTTGTGCCTGTCCAAGGCTGTCAGTTCGCGAGTACCGAGTGCGCCCGGAGCTCCCACCTACATGTGCAGTCTGCTGCCGGCTCCCGGGATCTTCGACGATGCGCAACCGGTGGTCTTCCCGAGCAACTTCCCCGATGAAGCGTTCTGGTTCACCGGTGACGGCTCAATCGTCGATGCCGCTCGCGGCGTCAACCTGACGTACGTCAGTGCCGTCGAAGCTGCCTTCAGTGGTGGCGACCCGGTCGAAGGGGACCAGATCAGCTTTGCCCGCATCCGCATTCGCGTCGACGTGCCCACCGCGGGCACCTACGTCATCACCCACCCCTATGGCGTCGAAGTCTTCAACGTCGACACCCCCGGCCGCCGGGCGATCAACATGACCCGGGACATCGGGATCGGCGCGCCGAAGACTTACGACGGCGCGCTCAAAGGTGACGTCGGGCCGTTCCTGCGCAGCGTCAATGGTCCCTACACCGAAACCAACCCGGTCACCGGTTCCGCCGAGCAATTCGTCGGCGACCCGAACCTGGTGGAAGCCTTCACCGGCAGCCCGTTCAATACCAACTACATCCGCATTGAAGGCCCCAACGGGCTGGATCTGCGCACGACAGTGATGGCCATCTCCGGCAAGTTGTCGACGGTGGTCCGGCCGACCCCGATGATCGCCCAGCGCAGCACCTACTCGCGCACGGCCGGCGCCAGTGCGCCCGTGGCCCAGCAGGACGTTTTCGTGCTGGCCCCGCCGCCGCCCGCCAAGGTGACCCTGGACAGCAACAACCCGGTGCTCAACCTGACCGAGGCCGACACCACCGGCAGTTGGTACGCCCAGTCCGCAACCAACCCGACGTTGCCCAGCACCCTGCAGGTGACCGCCGACAATCACCTGGCCATCCCCAGCAGTACACCGACCACATTGCCCGTCCCCCTGACTGACCTGGTGGTGATTTCACGCGCCGAGTACAGCCTGAGCACCGGGCAAATCACCGTGGTCGCCTCCACCAGCGATGAAACATCGCCGCCCGTACTCACCGCCACATCCGCAGGCGGTGCAACCATCGGGGCCTTGAGTGGCGAAGGTGCAGTGAAAACCCTGTCCACCGGGATCTCACCGATTCCGCCGGCCAAGGTTCAGGTGACGTCATCCAATGGCGGCAGCGATACCGAAGAAGTGGTCATCGTGCAATGAACGCTCACATGGCCAGATCCTCATCAGGAGGCATCATGAACAAATTGCCACGCCTGGCGCTCAATGCCCTGGGACTGACTCTATCGCTGTCCGGCAGCGCTTTCGCGCAACTCGCCGCCGTTGACCCCGGCCCTTATACCTTTGCCACGGGGAAATTCCCGATCTGGTATCAGGACAACAACCTGCTGTCGATGGAACTGTGCCAGTCCCGGGCCGTGAGCTCGCGGGTGGCGGCCGCCACACCACCGGCCTACATGTGCACCCTGCTGCCGACACCCGGTATTTTCGACGACACCCTGCCGATGGTGTTCCCGGACAACTGGCCAGACGAAGCGTTCTGGTTCATCGCCGACGCCACCATTCCCAACAACGCCGCAGGCTATGGGATGGATGCGTATGTGGCGGGCATAGAAGCGGCATTCGCCGGGGGCAGCCCGCTCGATGGCGATCAAATCAGCTTTGCGCGGATCCGCATGCGGATTAACGTGCCTGTGGCCGGCACCTACACCATCACCCATCCCTATGGTGTCGAAACGGTCAATGTCACCACGCCCGGTCGGCGCGCCATCAACATTACCCGGGACATCGGCGTCGGGGCACCGGGGGTTTTCAACGGGGCATTGAACGGCGCGATCGGACCCTTCCTGCGCAGCGTCAACGGCCCTTACACCGAAGTGAACCCGGACACCGGGACCGTCGAGACCTTCGTCGGCGACCCTAACCTCACCGAACAAGTCACCGGCAGCCCCAACAACACCAACTTCGTGCGCATCCAGGGCCCCGCCGGGACCATCGAGACCAACCTCTTCACCGTGTCCGGCAAGGTCCTCGATAACCGGGCGCAAACAGCGGTGGAACTCAACCGCGCCACTTACCGCCGAACCTCGTCGGGCACCGGCACCAGCACCCGGGTCGAAGTCTTCGGCAAGGCCGACAACAGCTCCACGCTGTGCTTTCGCGAAACCGTCGCCCTGGTACCTGGCCCACCGCCAACCCCCTGCCTGACCAACCTGACCGGCGACGGTACGGGTCTGTTCTTCGGCCATCGTCTGTTCAACGGCCCCGTGCCTGCGGTGGTGGTGCTGACCGCCACCGATCCAACCGGCACCACTCGCCCGACCGCCGTATCGAGCAAGCTCAATGACCTGGTGAAAATCCAGACCGCTCGCTACAACTGGAGCAATCACAGCCTGCTGATCGAGGCGACATCCTCTGACGAAGTGGCGGTGCCGGACATGGTCGCTCAAGGCTATGGCCGCCTGTCGAAGTCCGGCACCCTGCAACGCCTGACGGTGGCGGATCTGCCGCAACCACCCGCCAGGGTCACCGTCAAATCCGCCGCCGGCGGCAGCGACACCGAACCTGTTGTGGTGGTCGGCACCGCACCGGACAGTGGCGAGAACCAGGCGCCGATCGCCGTGGCCGACAGCGCGAGCACCAGCTTCGGCGTGCCGATCACCCTCAACCTGCTGGCCAACGACAACGACCCGGATGGCAACGTACCACTGAGCATCACTGCGCTCACTCAACCGGCCGCCGGCCAGGGCACGGTGGCGCAGAGCGGATCGACTGCCGTCACCTACACCCCGCCAGCCGTGGTCAATGCACCACTGACCACGACCTTCACCTACAAGGCGCAAGACGTCAAAGGCCTGGCCTCGACCAATCCTGCGACAGTGACCATTACCGTGGCGCCCAACCAGCCTCCGGTAGCCGTCGCCGACAGCGTCGCAACCCTGGGTGTGGCGATCCCGATCAGCGTGCTGGCCAACGACACCGATCCGGAAGGCAACGTGCCGCTCGCCATCGCCAGTTTCACCCAACCACCGACAGGTCGCGGCACCGTCACCAGTAATGGCACGGTCCTGACCTACACCCCACCGGCCACAGTCACCACGGCCTTCACCACGACCTTCAGCTACTTCGCCCGGGACAGCTTCGGTGCTGTGTCGACGACACCGGCCACGGTCACGGTGCAAGTCTCGCCACGGCCTGCCGCGGAAACCTTCACGGTGACCACGGCCACGGTGTCCGCCCGTTCCAATAACCGCTTCACCTGGGACTTCGCGGGTACCTCATCGGTGACCACCGGCAACACCATCACCATTCAGGTCAGCACCCCGACCGGGCTGCAAACCCTGGGCACTACCACTGTGCCGGTGACCGGTCGCTGGAGGCTGACGGTGAACAACACCACCACGGTGATTCCGTCGGCGAACCCGACAGCCACCATCACCTCGTCCCAAGGCACCGTGCGCACCGTTTCGGTGATCTCGAACTGAGCCCTCGCCCCATCGACTCCCGAGTCGATGGGGCTGGCCTCATCCCACAGGACAACGCCATGAATGCGTCGACCGCCACCCTGCTCTGCCTGCTTCTGCTTTGCAGCAGCGCAGGCCTGCGCGCCGACGACTTGATGGAGAACGAGGACCTCGCCCCTGCCGCCGATCTCGGCGAGCTGCCACCGCTAACTGGCCAGCACGCACTGATCGACCAGAACGGCCAGGCCAACATCGCGCTGTTGCAGCAGAACGGTCAGTCGCTGCTCGGCCAGATCGTGCAGTCGGGCAGCAATCAGGAAGCCTGGATCCTGCAACAAGGCAGCGACCTGATGGCCTTGATCACCCAGCAAGGTTCTGGCAACGCCGCTTCGATCATCCAGAGCGGCAGCCACAACCGCGCGCAGATCGCCCAGAACGGCAACAACAACGACGCCAGCATCGAACAGGCCGGCTCGGGACAGCAAAGCGCCGTCACCCAGGCCGGCAACGGCATGAGCGTATCGGTCAAACAATATCGCTAAAGCACTGCACCACTTGGAGGTTTCACCATGTTCAAACTGACGCCCCTCACCGCCGCCATCCTGGTCATTGTCAGTGCCCAGGCCTTGGCCGACGACAGCCTGTCCACGCAAACCCAGTACGGTACCGCCAACATCGCCGATGTGAAGCAGACCGCGGCTCCGCTCAGCACCGCCACCCAGCAGCAAACGGGCCAGGGCAACGATGCCGCCGCCGTGCAAGACACGGCCACCGGGACCATCAGCCAAACCCAAAGCGGCGACTACAACGCCGGCTACGCCGAGCAATTGTTCGAGGACAACAGCACCATCACCCAGAACCAGGCCGGCAGCTCCAACATCAGCCATGCCAGCCAGTCAATCGGTGTCGGCGGCGGCGAAGCCCTGCAGCAACAGGAAGGCACCGGCAACTTCTCGTTCATCTACCAGGACAGCCAGGAAGGCACGACCGCCAAGACCTACCAGTACGGCGATGGCAACGAAGCCAACATCGAACAGATTCAACTGGGCACGGGCAACAACGCCGTGATCATCCAGTACGGCACCACCAACTACGCGACGGCCGAACAGATCGGCCACATGGGTGGCCAGATCGACATCAACCAGGCCGGCAGCACCAACTATGCCTATGGCGACCAGCGCAACGGCACCGGCGGCAACCTGAGCATCAACCAGTCCGGCGACGCCAACGGCACCGAAATCTGGCAAGACACCCAGATCGGCGCCAAGGCCACCGTCTCCCAATACGGGCAGACCAACGAAACCGTGATCGACCAGAGCTTCGGCGAAAACAACGTGGCCCAGGTGGTGCAAGTCGGCGACCTCAACGCGATCTACGCCGACCAGTTCGAGTCCATGGGCTCGACCCTGGCGCTCTATCAAACCGGCTCGAGCAACGTGCATTTCACCTACCAGAGCGGCGATAACCATACGCTCAACGCCACGTCGGTGGGTACCGGCAACAAGGTCTACGCCAGCAACTGGAAAGGCCCGGAAAAAGGTGGTCAGTTCGGTAGCAACCAGCGCGCGACCGTCAATCAGAACGGCACCAACAACGTCGCAAACTTCACCCAGAAAGGCGCCGGCCACATCATGACCACCTACCAGACCGGCTCCGGCAACAAAACCACCGTGACCCAGGCCGATTCCTACAACGAGCTGTACTTCGACCAGAACGGCAGCGACAACATCCTCATCGCCGACCAGCGCGGCACCACCAACCTGGCCCAGGGCAGCAGCAACGGCAGCGGCAACAGCACCGAGTTCAACCAGGAAGGCACCGGCAACCAGGCGTTCACCACGCAGCTGTATGGCGACGACAACGTCATCACCATCAAGCAGGCTGACACCATGAACGTCGCCTACGTCACCCAGGGCGGCACCGCCAACATTGCCAGCGTCAATCAGAGCGGCGTGGCGCAGACCGCCAACGTGCAGCAGTTCGGTACGGCCAACTCGGCGACTGTTTTGCAGAAGTAGTTGTGTGGTGTGAAAAACCGCGGCCCTTTGTGGGGGCGCGGTTTTTTTATGCCGCGCAAAACATCTATGGCGAGCGAGCTCGCCACTGTGGATCGGTGCACCTGCGGGTGACGGGCCGGCTGTCAGGCCGATATCGTCCACGATGACGCGGGCTGCCTGAATGCCCGCGTTGACCGGACGTTCATCGCGAGCAGGCTCGCTCCTACATTGGATAGGTTGCACCTGCGGGTGATTGGTCGGCTGTCAGGCCGCCATCGCTGGCAAGCCAGCTCCCACAGTGGATCGGGCTACACCTGCGGGTGATTGGTCGGCTATAAGGCCGCCATCGCTGGCAAGCCAGCTCCCACAGAGGATTGGGTACAACTGCGGGTGATTGGTCGGCTATAAGGCCGCCATCGCTGCGATGCGGCGCCCCGACAAGCCAGCTCCCACAGAAAAACACGACCGCGTACACCCTCCTGCTCCTCACCACTCATCAGGCCGAGCGTTAGCTCGCCTGCAGCTTTTGATCTTGATCCACCCGCCCCTTCGGGAGGCTGAGTGGAGGTGTTCATCCGGGGAGTGGCGCGCAGCGCCGTTCGACGCAGTCGAACACGCTGCATGTAGGTTGAAGCGAAGCCAACCGGAGGGCAGTGTCCCCGGATGGATACCGCAGCGAAGGAACGCCGAGCCCTAGCGAGGGGCCGGACGCTCGGGGCGAGACCTTTTGGTTCCTTTTGTGGCGTTTGACAAAAGGGACTCGCCGTAAGGGCGAAACCCTAAGCCGCCGTTACCGCAGCAACGGATATGTACGCGGTCAACAACACACAGGTCGGCTGTCAGGCCGCCTTCGCTGCGATGCGGCGCCCCGACAAGCCAGCACCTACAGGGGAACAAGAAACATGAGCGGCCCAAAGACCACCCACCCTCACTCCCCCTGCCCCTCAGGATCCACCTTGTTCTGAGTCAAGTAACGATCCAGCGTCGCATTATTGTCCGGCGAATTATCCCCGGCCACCTGCCACAAACGCCGCTCGATGCCCTGGGCCAACAAATGCCCCACCGCCGCCTCGATCGCCGACAACACACACAACTGCGCCGGTTCGTTGGTGGTGTAACCGACTTCAGCCTCAAGCAATTTCTTGAATTCGATGAACTTGAACACCCCGGCACTGCGGCCCACGGAGTAGATGGTCTTGCTGGTCATCACGTTGGCCAGCACCTGACCGCTGCGCACGTCCACCGCCCGCAGGTTGACCGTGACCTGATCCACGCGATACTCCCGGGAAATGTCGATGCCCAGGTAGCGCGCCCCTTCCCCGCCACTCTTCACGTTGGTGTCATAGGCGATGATGCCGCCCTCGAGCATCATGTTCGCCGCTTGCAGCGGCGGCAGTTCACCCTGGATGTTCACCGGGGTATTGGGTTTCTTTTGCGAGGCCCGGATGATCTTGCGCTCGGTCAGCAGGTTCTGCAGCCCTTCACGCTCCAGCACCACGAACCAGCCGCTGGCCTGCAGGGCGTCCATCAGCATGCTCGCCGCGCCCTGGGTCACGCTGGTGGAGAAGGAACTGGCGGGCGTCGGTTTGTACTGCCCGGTCTGATCGCGGAAACCATAGACGACCGCCATCAAGCGGCCCTTGGGCCGTGGCATGTTCAACAGATCGTAGTAGGTCGAGGCCCTGGGGGTCAGGGTCGGGGTTTCGGTGTCCTGCTCGGCGCCGATCGGCTCGCGCAGACCGCAGCCTTGAAGCGCCGCCAACAGCATCCCCAGCACAATTATTTTTTTCATGTCCGTTACTCCCCGTCGTCCCAAATCCCCATCAAGGGGCCAGGCCATTGACCTTGATTTCCGACAGTTCGCCCGTCGCGCGGTCCGTCACTTCAATCGTCAGCTGCCCTGAGTCGTCGACGACATTGACGATGAAGGCATCGGTGGACAGGCTTCCCGTATTGCCGGCAGAGATGTTGTCCAGCAGTTGCCCCAGCAACCTCGATTGCAATTGACTGCTGAACCGCTCCAGGGCCGATGTCCCGGCCACGGTGGTGCGATCCTTCAAGTCCGGGTCGTCGTAGTCGTTTTGCGCCTGCGCGTTGTTGAGCAGCCAGGTGCCATTCAACGGGTTGCCGCCAAACGACGGGTTGATCGGCGTGTAGACCAGTTCGGTGGCCTGAACCAGCCCACAACTTCCCAGCCCGAGCAACCAGAGCCCCAGGTGCCGCGAGACCGTTTTCGTTTTCATAGTTCGTCCCTCTCAAGGTCCGTGGTGTCCTGCAACAAGGCTTCCAGCTTGCGCTGGACAACCTGCCCGCGTACCCAGTCGGCGGCGTCATAGGCCTCGTCCTTGAGCTCCACGGTGTTCGGCGGCAGGAAGCGCCGATAAACCAGACGCTGTTGATATTCCACGGTCACCAGGCTGCCCCAGCGAGCCGATGGCCGTTCGCGTACCACCAGGTTGAAATCCATCGGGCTGGTGGCGCGCAGGCGTTCACTGAACGCGTAGTAAAACTCGTGGCCGATGTGCGAGATCGTGTCGTCGATGATGAAGCCGAGCATTTCGTCCTCTTCGCCGGCCGAGGCGACACAGCTGCTCAGCACCAGGATCAAGGCCAGGCAGAAACGCTTCATGGCTGCAACGCCTGAGGGGTTTTGCTCTGGCCCTTGGCCGGGCCGGACGCACCATCGAGAAAGGCCTTCTCGGCCACGAACTGCCAGTCCTTGTAGCTGGCCATGCCGTTGAAGTCCGACCACTGGCTGGGAAAGTCCGCCTGTTTGAGCGGTTTGTCCGTGGAAGAACTGGCGATACCGGTGATACGGCCGTCGAAGCCGCGCATCAGGAACCAGTCGCCACCGCCAATCGGGTCCGGATAAAGCTGGCGCAGATGATGTTTGGCGTTGGGAAACCGCTCGTCCTGCAGCAGGTCGGCGAGTTCTTTCGGGTACTGGGCCAGGCCTGGCGAACTGCGGTAATAGCTGCGCAGTGCCTGGGCGTACTGGGTGCCGACCCACAGCAACTGGCGTTCGCGATCGCGGCGCGAGGCGGTGGCCCACAACTCGCCGGCGCTGGCCAGGCCCATGCCCATCACCATGATCAGCAGCAGCACACCCAGGTAGGTGAAACCGCCCTGCGCAGCAGGCTTACCACTCGGAATAGAGGCTGCCATCACGCGCCCTCCCGGTGGCTCCGCTCTTGATATCAGCCACCCCGCCCTGAACGCCATCCGGCGGCGCCACCAGGACCCAAGCGTCCTTGCGTTCGGCGATCGGGTCCATTGGCTGGTTGCGCAAGTAGCGCTGCTCGACCATTTGCTCGATGGAATCGGGATAACGCCCGGTATCGCCATAGTAGTGATCGAGGGCTTCACGCATGGCCGACAGGCTTTGGCGCAAGGTGGTCTCTTTCGAGGCTTCGAGGCTGTTGAAATAACGCGGCAAGGCGATGGTCATCAGGGTCGCGATGATTGCCATGACCACCATCAATTCGAGCAGGGTGAAACCCTTTTCCCGGCGCATAGATTCACCACTCCCGGTAGGCGATGCCATTGAGACCCTTGCCCCGGGCCCTGGAGTAAACGTCAAAGACGTCCGCGCCCTCCCGTGGGTTTTGAGCCGTGCTGTCATAGGCGCGCAACCCCCAGCCACCGTCGTCGTCACGCTTGGCCGGAGCCAACGGATCGTGGGGCACGCGCCGCAGGAAATAGAACTTGGCCCCCTTGGCGCTGCGCACATCCCGCACACCCTCCACCAGCACTTTCAAGTTCGGCGGGTAGCCGCTGCTGTCGAGGGATTTTTCGATGTAACCGGCGTCGAAAGCCCGTTTGTAGGCGTCGATCGCATCGCGGATCTGGTACAGCGCGGTGCGCAGTTCCTGCTCCTTGCCCCGGCGCACCACGGTCTCGGTCAGCGGCGCAGCCAGGCCGGCCAGGAGGCCGACCAGGGCGAGCGTCACCACGACTTCGATCAGGGTAAAACCGCGTTGCGAGGCGTTCATGATCAAGGCTTCCCGACGCTGACTTCAACGTTGGTGGAGGCCACCGGCCGATCGAGGCGCTGAGGCTGGACTGACGATTCCAGCTCACGATTCGGCGCCTGGATGTGCATGCTGGTTTCGGTGCCGGTGGTGAATTCCATGTCCGACGGGCTCTGGTACGGCAGGTTGCGCACCACCCGTGGGGTGATCGACAGCACCAGTTCGGATTTGCCGACGGTGTCCTTGTTACTGCCGAACAGGCGACCCAGACCCGGGATATCGCCAAGCCCCGGGATTTTGTTGCCGGTGGCGCCATGGTCGTTGCGCATCAGGCCGGCGAGGATCTGGGTTTCACCATCATGCAGGCGCAGGGTGGTCTGGGCGTTGCGGGTATCGACCTGCACCGGAATCGTGCCCTGGCGGGTCGGCTCCAGCGGCGTGGCGTTACTGACTTCCAGGGCGATTTTGATCGCCACTTCGTTGTTCAGGTGCACGGTAGGCTGCACTTCCAGTTTCAGACCGACATCCAGGTACGTCACGCTTTCGGTGATCACCGGGCCCTGGGTCGACGGCACCGAAGTGGCGCTGATGATCGGTACGCGCTGACCGATGTGGATGCGCGCCTGTTCACGGTTGCTGACGCGGATCACCGGGCTCGCCAGGGTATTGATGTCGTTGTCCTGGGCGTTGATCTTGGCCTGCGGCGACGGCGAGATGCTGATCCGGCTGGAATCGATGCCCTTGAGCTGATCGAGCAGCGTGACCGCCGAACCGTCGCTATTGACCACGCCGAAGGTGTTCGGCCATTGCAGGCCGAGGTCGAGAATGCGCTGGGTGGCGACTTCCATGACTTCCACTTCCAGCACCACTTCAGGGTTGGACTGGTCTTGGGATTGCAGGAGTTTTTCCGTCATGCGGATGGCATCGCCGGTGTCGCGCATGGTCAGGGTGTTGAGCCGTTCATCGACGAACACGTCGCGGGTCTTGAGCATGGTCTTGACCATGTTCAAGGCCGTGTTGGCATCGATACTGGTCAGGTAAAAGGTGCGCATCACCAGCTCCTGATAATCCTTGAGCTTCTGCGGCGAATCCGGGTAGATCAGCAGGGTGTTTTCGTTCACCACTTTCTGATGCAACTGGTTCTGTTGCAGCAGCAGTTCCACCGCGTCTTCGATGCGCACGTCACGCACGAAGATGGTGGCTTTCATGTCCGGGCGCAGGTCTTTGTCGAAAATGAAATTCAGACCGGCGACCTGGGACAGCACCTCGAAGATGGTCTTGAGGTTGGCGTCGCGAAACTCCAGGGTGACGGGCTTGTCCAGGCGCGTGCGCAGTTGCGGATAGGGAATCACATTGCGGCTCTGCACCAGGCGCACATTGCTTTGCAGTTCCAGGGCGCCCTCATTGTTCGGGTCCAGTTCGAGGATCTGTTTGACCTGACGGTCGGCGGCGTAGATGTCGCCGCGACGCAGATCCCCACGGGCCAGCTCGAGTTTTTCATCGAGGCTGCGCAGGTGATCGAGCTGGCGTATGGCGTCCTGGGCCCGGCGGTTGTTCGGCTCGATGGACAACACCCGGCCGTAGGTCAGGCGGGCCGAGGCGAAGTCGCGCTGGGTGCGGCTCATGTCGGCCTGGCTCAGCAGCGCTGTCACCGCACGGGCCCGCCCGCTGGTCAGCGCCAGGTGCAATTCGGTATCGCGGGGATTTTCGCGCAGGCCTTCCTGGATCCGCGCCAGGCCGGCTTCGTACTGACCCGACGCCATCAGGTCGCTCCCCTCGTCCCTGGCCAGTTGCGCCGAGCTGCACGCGGCCAGCCCCGCACAGAAACCCAAGCTCATCAGCAATCGGAATGTGTTCATTGCGCGCTCCCCACAGACAGAGTCTGGGACAAATGCAGAGGCAGATAGACCAGGCTCAGTTCCATGTCGGAAATCCCCTCGATCTTCCCTGTTGCGTCGATCACATCCCCTTTGCGCACGACGTAGATTTTCTCGCCGCTCTGCAAAAACACCTGCAGATCGGTACGGTCATCCATGCGGCCAATGAACTGGAAAGGCATCGGCGGTGCAGTGGGGACCTGCACCACCGGTGCGACGTTGACGGCTTGTTCGGTGACGCTGGCCAGGGTCGGCGCAACCTTCCAGCTGCGGGGGGCGAACAGGTCGCCGGCCGGGCTCAGGTCCTTGATCGCCGCCGGCGCGCCCGAGGCTGACGCGGCCGCCAGCTCGCCACGGGTTTTGCCTTTGGCGGGCGTGGCCACTGCCGCGACATCGGCCTCGCCGTCGCCGGCCTGTTTCAAGTAGTCGGGCAACCAGGCCAGCGCCGCCGCCACACCGAAGAACGCTACCCAGCCCATTGCGCGTTTGCTGTTCATCATGACCTCGACAGGTAAAGGGTCATGCGGATCCGCCCGGTCAGGTCGGTGTCGGCGATCTTCTTGCGCTGCAACTCCACGTCCTCCAGCACCACCGCCGGCAACTGGCCGAGCAAGGCGTGCAGGAAGCGCCGCAGTTGCGGGTAGCTGCCCCGCACCGGCAGCAGGATCTGGTAGCGCGCCAGGTGGGTTTTCGGATCGATGCCCAGGGAATACTCACCACGAGCCAGGGTGATGCGTTCCTGGGCGGCCAGCGCATAGATCTTGTCGATGGCCACGGTGGCCTGGGGCTGGGTCGGCAACTTGCTGCGGAAATCATCCAGTTGCCGTTGCGGCACCACCGGCGCGGCCACGGTGCCTTCTTCGACTTTGGCCAGGTATTCGCGGGCTTCGCGGGTCTGCTGACTGAGCTGTTGCACGGACTGCCAGTCGGGCAGCAAACCGGCCAGGCCATAGGTGAGCGCCAGCACCAGCATCGCCAGCCCCGCCAGACCGGGCACGCCCAGGCTTTGCAGGTACTCGTGGACGATCAATCTAGGGATTTGCATCGCCAATCTCCCAGGTAGCCGACAAGTTGAATTGCACCGGGTGCTCCGGCACGCTGGCGACGATTTCGTGGCTGAGCAGCGACACATCGGACAGCTCGTCGCTGGCTTCGAGGCGGCGGTGGAAGTCGAGCATGGCGTCCAGATCCCGCGCCTCGGCGCTGATCCGCAGCTGGCCTTTGCGGGCATCCGGGGTCAGGGTCAGCAAGGCAATGTTGTCGCGGGGCATGGCTTCGAGCGTGGCGAACAACTGCTCCCAGGGGCGGCGCAATTGCTGGGACACCTTGCGCATTTCGGCCAGGTTCTGTGCCTGTTCCCGGGTTTCCGCCGGGGTCAGGCTGGCCTTGCTGCCCGTGTCGCCGGTGAGCACGCGCTGGGCGGTTTGCAGGTGACCTTGCTGTTGTTCGGCCTCCGCGCTGAGGTGTTGCTGGACCACGACGCAGGTCAGCACCAGCACCACACCACCGGCCAGCAGGCTCCAGCCCAGGGGGCTGGCGCGGCGACGCGGTTGAAAGTCGAGCATCAGGGCGCGCATGTCAGGCCACCGCCCGGGACATGACGTACAGGCAATCGTGTACGGATGTCCGGTCTTCTTCGAGGGTGCGCAGGTGCACACCGGGAACGTCGGGGTGCGAGTCGATGCGGGCCGGCGCATGCAGGTACACGCTCAGCGGCCGTTCACTGGTGGAGGCCTGCAACTGGCTTTCGCGACCGATCAGGGCGGTCAACGCAGCATCGCTGTCACTGCTGCCCACCGAACGCACCGCCGCCCAGCGCCCTTCGCGCGCCAGCAGCAACACACTGCGCACTGGTTCGGCGACCACGAACAGGAAGTCTGCGCCGTCGAAGCTCTTGTCGAAATGATTGAACGCAGCCATCAGGTACGGCTGCACTGAACGCAGTTTCAGGCCGCGACCGCTTACCAGCGTGCGCAGGCGTTCGAGCAAGTCCTGCGGCAGCGCACTGGCGACGCGGTCGTAGCCGGCCGGTTCGGCCGAGAGCACCAGGCTCCAGGGTTGGCTCGGTACGCCGTAGAGGTCTTCGAAGCACAGTTGGGCAAACCCGCGCAGTTCTTCGGGGCTGCTGATCTGATCGCTCCAGGGCACCAGGCAGAAACGGCTGAAATGCCCGGAGACCACCACCGTCAACTCCGCACCGGCGCGGGCATGCTCGCCCAGCAGCCGGTCGAGGGTTTCCAGGGCCACGGCCCAGGCATGGAAACCTTCATCGATGAAGCCGACGCTGCCCAGCCACAGGGTTTCGCTGCCCTGACGCCGACCCAGGCCGACACCACTGGCGCCGAGGACGGCGACATAACGCTCACGAGATAAAAGTGACACGATTGATCTCCTCGAGAGTGGTCCGGCCGTGTTGCACCAGTTCCAGCGCCGACTCGCGCAGCAGGCGCAAGCCACGTTTGCAGGCGTGGGCCTTGATTTTCGAAATGGGTTGGCGCTCGACGATCATTTGCCGCAGTTCGTCGTCCAGGTGCAGCAGCTCGGCAATCGCGCTGCGGCCGCGGTAGCCGGTGCCACGGCAATGGCCGCAGCCCTTGCCATGCACGAAGTGGTAGTGAGCGACCTGGTGCGGATCGAGCCCCGAGGTTTGCAGTTCCTCTTCAGTCGGGGTGTACGTCGTGCTGCAGCTGCTGCAGACCAGGCGAATCAGTCGCTGGGCCAGTACTGCGTTGAGGGCGCTGACCAGGCTGTAGGGGTCGATTTCCATCTGAGTGAAGCGACCGATCACGTCGAACACGTTGTTGGCGTGAATGGTGGTGAACACCAGGTGCCCGGTGAGTGCCGATTGCACGGCGATCTGCGCGGTATCAGGGTCGCGGATTTCCCCGACCATGATCTTGTCCGGATCGTGGCGCAGGATCGAGCGCAGGCCCCGGGCGAAGGTCAGGCCTTTTTTCTCGTTGACCGGGATTTGCAGCACGCCCGGCAGTTGATATTCCACCGGGTCTTCAATGGTGATGATCTTGTCCACGCCGTGGTTGATCTCGGTGATCATCGCGTACAGCGTGGTGGTCTTGCCGCTACCGGTGGGGCCGGTGACCAGCACCATGCCGTAGGGTTCGGCCGCCAGCCGGCGCAGTTGGCGCAGGGTTTCGTCTTCAAAGCCCAGGGCTTGCAACTGCACACCGCAGACCTTGTCCGCCAGGTCCTGTTTGTCGAGCACCCGCAGCACCGCGTCCTCGCCGAAAATGCTCGGCATGATCGACACCCGGAAGTCGATCTGCCGGCCGCTGATGCCGATCTTGAAGCGACCGTCCTGAGGCACGCGCTTTTCGCCGATGTCCAGTTCGGCCATGACCTTGACCCGGGAAATCACCTGTTCGGCGAACTCGTTGCCCTGGATCTTGCTGATGTTGTTCAGCACGCCATCGATCCGGTACTTGATCACCAGGCCGCTGCCGGTGGTGCCCAGGTGGATGTCGCTGGCGTGCATTTTCAGCGCGTCGTACAGGGTCGAGTTGACCAGTTTGACGACGACACTCGAATCTTCGCTGATGCTGGTCAGGGACAGGCTTTGCAGGTTATCGATCTCGCTGCCGGCGTCGCTCTGGGCGTTGAGTGACTCCACGGCGTGGAAGCTCTCTTCGTGGCGTGCCAAGTAGGCTTTCAGGTCGTCGGCGTGCACAAGGTACAGCGGCGCGCCGTGCAGGCAATCGTCGATCCAGGCCAGACGGGCGGTGTCGAAGGGGTCCGCAAACACACCGATGACCGCATCGTCGTGACGCAGCAGGGTGAATTCACGCTTGAGGCATTGGGCCAGGGTGACCCGGTCGAATACCGGGGTGGCTTGAAACAGGCTGTCGGTATCGAGCACCGGGTAATGCAGGGTCGCGCCGAGGCACTGGATGAAGGGCATGGGGGCCAGTTCGCAAAGCTCCCCGAGGGCATCCAGCATCCGTTCACCGGAACTGGCGGCCAGCGCTCGTGCCTGGGCTAATTGCTCACTGGAAAAACGGCTGGGTAAACACTCCGACGGCGACGGCTCGACAACAAGGGATAGACGGTCCATGGCTTGCTCTCCAACGCCCGGGGCTTTGAGCCCTGTCGGCGCGGCGAGCTGGTTCGGCGGGGGCCGGAACGTCTTGTCGCGCCACTACTCCCCGGTGAGCAATTGTTCGTCGTCTGGCGCCATGGAGGCCGATGAACTTCGTCGGCGATCGGCAAGCACCCAGCTACCGTCGTACAACTGCAGCGGGAAACTTTCGGTCCTGCTCTGGCGTCGTTCGACGAATCCTTCGGAATCCTTCACACCTGCTTTGGGTTCGCGCTTCATCCCCAGAAGATCACAGACTGCACGGGCCAATTCCGCCAAAGGAAAGGGTTTGAACAGGATGTGGCTGACGCCCAGTTGCCGGGCCCGCTCGCAAACTTCTGCGGTGGGGTGGCCTGTGATCAGCACAAAATGACACTTCCTGTTCTGGCGGACGGCATCGAGCACCTCAAAACCTTCCATATCGGGCAAGCGGTAATCGAACACCATCACATCGGGTGAAAAGCGTTCGGCTTCGCCAATCGCCGCTTCACCGTTGTGTGCTATCCGGACTTCCAGCGCTTGTGCCTGCAGGTAGCCCTGGAGGTTTTCCGCAAGCAGCTGTTCGTCTTCAACAACCAGTACTTTGTTTAACAAGGTGGACTCCTTGAAACCGCAGGGCCGATTACCGAACCTGGTGGAGTGCGCGCCTTCAACAGGTCTAACGCACACTTCATGCCAGGCCGGGCGCCGGTCGTTTTATCGCTTCATGTCCTTGAATTTAAAAACAATGCCTTTTCGTCCACTTACCGTTCCCCCCAAAAACGGGGGAACCCGAACGGATTTGCATTGAATCGTTTCCCCACTTTTGGGGAAAAGCTCAATCATCGTCAACCCGTTCGATCCGATGACTGGATCGCAGCTGCGCCAGTGCCTGTAGACGAGCCTGAACCTGTTTCTGCCGGGCAAGGTACGCCCGGACCATGTCAAGTCCTTGCTCCTCTGTGACATCGGCGGCCTCCACTCGGTTCTCCAGATAGATCAAATGCCAACCCACTGCCGTGCGCACCGGGTCGCTGACGGCTCCCGGCGCCAGGGCAAAGGCTGTCGCTTCGAACTCCGGCAGCATTCGCCCCCGGGGAAAGTAGCCCAGTTCGCCGCCCTCGCTGGCCGAGGCGTCTTCAGACCCCTCCCTGGCGACACTGGAAAAATCGGCACCTTGCGTGATTCGGGTACGCATACCTTCCAAGCGTAGTCTTGCGGCTTCAACAGTGGAAGCATCCGCTCCCTGAGGCACCTTGATCAGGATATGCCTGACCTGAACTTCCTCGGGCCGGTTCATCTCGGCGCGGTGCTCCTCGAAAAATGCCCGTACCTGTTTTTCATCCGGCTCGCCGACTTGGGTCAGGTCGGCGAACACTTGCTGAGCCGCCAGTTCACGGCGGGTGTATTCGGCATAGCTGGCCTCATCGAAACCGGCGTCTTCCAGGCGCCGGGCGAACACCTCGGCACCACCGAAGGCCTGGCGGGTCTTCTCGACCTGGCTTTGCACCGTGGCATCGCTGATCACCACCCCGCGCTTGAGCGCCTCCTGCCAGAGCAGTTCCTTGTCAATCAAGGCATCCAGCGCCGCCTTGCGCAGCTGCTTGTAAGCCTTGGGATTGCGAATATTGCCCACCGAGCGCCCCTGATCCTCCAGGTACTCGGCGAAATAACGCTCCAGTCGCAGTTGGGAAATTTCCTCGCCATTGACCCGCGCCACGGCCGGACCGTTGCTGCAGTATGCCGCTGGCACCCACAGCGCCCACAGAACCAGCAAAGTGTTGAGTTTCATCTAGGGCCTCCGGTCAAGGCATCGCGGCAATCGGTTTGTAAGGGGCAACCAGGAAAAAACGCTGGTCAGGCAAGTCCACGGTGACGATGTGCGCGCCACTGAGGCCCTGGCGCCGACCCGGCCCGAAACTGATCAGCGGGGTCAGCCCGGTATCGAAGTCATGCAGGCCTTCCAGGGCCTCGATCAGTTTTTCGCGGCTGGCGTCACGCCCGGCCTGCTTCATGCCTTCGCTCAAGAGCATCATCGAGCTGAACGCACCGACTTGCAGAACCGCATGCTCGCCGCCCAGTTTCTGTCGCTCGCGCACCTGGGTCAGCGCCAGGCGCCCGGCCCGCGTCCAGTCGCTGGGCACGAACGGATAGGCCAGGAATACCCGACGGGAAAAGCCGCTGGGCACTTGCAGCAAATCACCCGCCACCTGATTCGAAGCGGCGAACAGGTAAGGCACCTGGCCCGCCGTCTGCAAGCGCTCGGCGAGGAGACTGAAACCGCCGCTGCTGCCCATGTAAAACACCGAACGCGAACCCAACGGCAACTCATCCTGCGTCGCTCCATAGGCTTGCAGGCGCACTTTCTCCCAGGCGTTGTCTTGCAGGTACTGGGCGAGTTTCTCTGCGGCCAGCCGTTGACCGGGCTCGTCCGGGTAGGCGATCAACGTCGGCCCCTGCAGCACCCGCAAGGTGGCGGTGGCGTAATTGGCCAGTGCAATCATTTGTTCGCGCAGCCCCGGCAGCGGCTCGAAGATCTCTCGACTGGCCTGGGTCGTGCCTTGCAACGACAGCGGCCCGATCAGGGGCACACCGGCCTGCTCCAGGCGTGCTGCCATGTCCGCTTCCAGCGCTGGCGCCAGCGGTGCGATCAGCGCGAACACCTGCTCCTTGTCGATCAACTGGTCCAGCGCGCGCACGGCGCTGGCGCGGTCGGGGCCGGGATCGAGGATGGTCAGGCGCAACTGCCGACCATGAATCCCGCCCGCCTCATTGATGCGCGCCACGCAACCGTTGAGCACCGCCGCCACCGTGGCGCCCTCCTCGCTCAGCGCGCCCGTGCCCGGTAACAAGGTGCCCAGGTGCAGACTGTCAGCGTCGAGGCCCGGATCACGGTCATCGGCCAGGCGCTTGAGGTACGCCGTGAGGTTGTGCTGATCCTTCATCGACAACACGAACCTGGGCATCGCCGGGTCGAGTCGATTGTTGCCGGGATCGCGCCCCTCCTGAATCGCCCTGGCCAGCGTGCCCTCGGTGTAGGCCGGGTAACTGCGCCCGTTGATTTGCTGCTGGCCATAGGTGCTGGAGAGCCGCGTCCAGGTCAGATCCGGCGGCCGCACGCCGCCTTCGGGACGGCCGATGCCATCGCGGCCATGGCAATTGACACACGGCAGGCTGGTGGCCGGCAGCAACATGCCAGCCGCTCCGACCCGGGCCATGATCGGCTCGCCACGGGCCGAAACGCCCTCCCGGTACAGCCGTTTACCGGCGCTTTCGCTGGGGGTCAGCGTCATCGCCTGGGCGCTCAGGCTGATGCCAGACACCATGAGCAGGCCGAGGAAGAGGGCTTTTTTCATGGCCCGGACTCAGCGACCGACCACAGGCATTGTCAGCAACTGCAAGCGCTGGGCAATGGCGGCGGCGGGTGCATCGGGCCGGATTTTGCTCCAGCGCTTATTGGCCACGTCGCCGACGATCAACTGCGTGGAGTGCTGCTCGGGGGTCGGCACGATCTGGCCGATGCGCCCCAGGACAAGGTCCATCTGCGCCTTGTCGCCGGTAAGGAAAAGCCAGTGGGGGCCATCGACGCCCTGCTTCAAGGTGTAAGCCTTGAGTACCGCCGGGGTGTCCCGCAGCGGATCACTGGTAAGGGAAATAAAGGTGATGCCGTCCGCCTTGTCGCCCAGCACTTCGCGTACTTCCTTGAGCTTCTGGGTGATCAGCGGGCAGGCGTCGGTGCAGCTGGTGAAAATCACGTTGAGCAGCACCACCCGGTTCTGCAGCGCGTCGCTGTAGAAGCGCAGGGTGTTGCCGTTCTGGTCCTGCAACGGGGTGTCGGTGAACCAGGTTTTTGCGTCGCGGGTGCCGCCCGCCGGGTGTGCCGTGGTTGCAGCAGATGCCGGTGCCGGTTCTTGATGGCCTTCGTGGGCGAAGGCCAGCGCACTGAACAGGCAAAGGCAGGCACTCAGGGCTATGCGCTCGAGGGTTCTCATGGCTGATTCTCCATGGCAACGGCCGTGTGCTTGGCGTGGGCATTGCGCTGGCCGCTGAGTTTCTCGACTTCACGACTCAGCACCGCCGGGTCGGTGAAACCGTAATAACGCGTCCAGTGACGGCTGTTGCCATCGCCGACCAGAATCAGCGGCGCATGGTTCTTGAAGTCGCCGCTGAAGGTGCCCAGGCCCTTGAGGGTTTCGTTGACCGACTGCGTGGTGCCGGTCAGCCAGCTCCAGCCCGGGCCGTTCTGGAAAGTCCGGGCATAGTCGTTCAGGCGCTTGGCGTCATCGCGCTGCGGGTCGATGCTGATCGACACCAGTTGCACCTCGGTACCGACCCGTGCGCCGAGCTGTTTCTGCACCTTGCCCATGATCGAAGACACCACCGGGCAGACCGTGGTGCAGCTGGTGTAGATGAAGCTCATGACCACGATCTTGTTGCTGACCAGGTCTTTTTCCAGGCGGACGGTTTTGCCGTTCTGGTCCACCAGCGCCACGTCGGCGAATTTGACTTGGGTGCTCTCGGGGGTGGCGCTCTTGGCCTGCATGTCGTGACCGGCATGTTCATCCGCCGAGTGGGCCAGCGCCTGGCCGATGCCGACAGCCAACAGGCAGAAGGTCAGCAGGCCACGGTGTGCAAATCGGTTCATGTCGATGTCCTCTTCAATGAGTTTCGCCGGGGGTCACCCGAACACTGGCAAAGGTCTGGTCGCCGAAATTCGCCCCCAGTGACGCCGCCCGCACGTGCAGGTACCAGGCGCCTTGTCGATTGAGGTTGACCGGGGCTTCATACACCCCGTTGCCGACTTCCAGGGCCGCGACCTCCCGAGGCCGTGAAGTCGGGGCCAGGAAGTAACGCACCTGAACATCCTTCAGCCCACTGCGCTCGGTTTTCTGCTTGCCCTGGACGATGCGAAAACGCACGACATAGGGGTTGCCCAACGTGGCGGTGGAAGTGTCGAGCATGAACTCCACGCTCGGCACGCCAGCATGAGGCTCGAGGTCCTTGTCGGCCTCGACCACGGTGGTGAAGCAATGAATGATATTCGGCTGATTGAGCAGGAACGCCACGTCGAAGCGCCCGGCCGGCGGCAGCTTGATCCGCGCGCTGTACAACCCCGGCTCGACTTCGCGCAGGCTGCGGTCGATCACCAGCGCCGCCCGCGCCACTTGCCCTCGATTGGGGTAACCGGACATCGGGGCGTTCATGCCTTCGGCGTAGAAGTAGGTGGTGTTGTCCACCGGGTTGACCACGAACACCGCGTTGTCGTCCCGCGACACCGCCAGGCTCGCGGCCAATGGCAGGTCCCCGGCCAGTCGCGGCGCCTGGGGCCCGGCTTCGAAGCCTTGGCTGATGGGGGTGCGGCCTTCGCCGAGTGACGCCAGGTTGATCATCGTCACCTTGGGCGACGCCAGTCCGCGGATATAGGCGTAGGCCTTGGTGAACACCACCTGATAGGGCTCGGCGGACACGTCCAGTTCATGGATCAACGAGTCGGTGGCGGCGTCGATGACCGCCGCCTGGTTCTCCAGGGTATTGAGCACGATGCCGAAACGCCCGTCGGCGCTGAACCCCATCGGGCCGAGGCCCTGCCTGGCCTTGATCACCCGCCGCACCGACTGGCTCGCCGCGTCCACCACCGTAACCGTGCCGTCCTTGCCGTCGGCCACATAGGCCGCGCCGGACAGTGGCGAGTACACCACCGACAACGGGTGCGAGCCGGTCTTGAGTTGTTTGATGATGGTCAGGCTGGCGATATCGATGATGCTCAGGGTGCCGTCGTCGCGATTGGTGACGAAGGCGAAACGGCTGTCCTTGCTGAAGGCAATTTCGTGATGGCCGCCCCCGGTCGCCAGGTGCTTGAGGGTTTTCAGGCTGTGGGTGTCGATCACCGTGACCCCGGACCGCTGCGCTGTCTGTGCGTTGTTGCCGACCCACAGCAGGCGTTCGTCCGGTTGCAGCGCGACACGTACCGGGTTTGTGCCGGCCGCCACCGAATCCACCAATTTGAATTGCTCGCTGTCGATCACCGCGACTTCACCCGCCGTCGGCATCGACACGAACACCCGCTTGTTGTCCCTGGGGGTGACCCAGTCCATCGGCGGTTGCTTGATGTCGATCCGCGCCAGGGTGCTGGTAATGCCACCCACCGACACCGACGGATCGACCACCGAGACGCTGGCATCGCGGTTCATCACCATGAGGAAGTAGCTGTTGAGATCGAGCAAGGGCCGCGCGCCGATGCTCGACTTGAGGAACACCCCGACCCGCGCCTTGCAACTCTGTTCGCGGCCCTGGGCCTGGTCGGCGGCAAGGGTTTGCGGGTCCAGCCAGGCGCCCGGCGCAACGCCCGCCAAGGGTTGGCCGGAAGCCTTATCGGTAATGCGGAACTGCACGTCGGCGAACTGCCCTTCGCGCAATACGCCGTCCGCGGCCAGCGGCTTGACGTCGAGCGCCACCGACACGCCGTCACGCTCCAGCGACTGTCCGCTGCGGGGATCGGGCAACGCAACGTCGCTGAGCAAGGCCGCAGGTGACATACGCCATACTCCGAGGCAGATCAGCGCCACGCCGACAATCAACGCGCCGCTGGCGATTTTGATGGTCCTGTTCATACCCACACTCCCCTTCAGATCTGTGTCTGCCTCATCACCCCCTGTGGGAGCGAGCCTGCTCGCGAAGAGGCCAGCACATCCAACATTCATGTGTCTGACACTCCGCCATCGCGAGCAGGCTCGCTCCCACAGGTGTTGCGTTGTTTCCCGGGCTTACGGCGCCGGTGCCGGCTCCGGTTCGTTGGTCACCCGCAGCAATCCCCACAACCCGGCGGTGTTGCCATAGGCGCCGTAATCGCGGAACAGGTAATCACCCGGTATCGCGTTGCTGCCCCCGGCACTCGGGTGCATGAAGCTGAAATGCGCCGCCGGCAGGATGCTTTCGTGGGCGCCGACGTACATCGACATCGGGTTGTAGCCAAACCGCACCGAACCCACGCCAGGCGTGCCCATCGGGTAGCCACCGGTGTCGCTCTTCTCGGGCTGGAACGGGTTGACCGACCAGACGTGACCATCGAGCTGGAAGGTGGTGCCGCGACTGCCGCCGGTCGGCATCAGGATGTGCGTGCGGAACGGTTGCCCCGGTTTGACGTACAGCACCGGCGTCTGCGGATCGCCGCCCACCAACGCGTTGCTGAAAGCCATGTGCGCGTTCTGCACATCGCCATAGCCATGACCGTCGGCGTGGCCGAACGGCGCATCCGGGGCGAGACCGAAGCGGTACCACATCGGCTCTGTCTTGAAGTTGATGGCCATGCTGGAGTTGTCCTGCGGGTCGGTCGGCACGCCCGCCTCCGAGGCAATGCCTTCCACCGGACGACCAGTGGCCCAGCGCATGTTCAAGGCCTTCTGCCAGACCATGGCAAAGTCGCGATAGGGGGTTTGCCCCGGCGCGGTGACGGTCGCATTGACCTTGCGGGTGTCTTCCGTCCAGGTGGCGCCCACCGGCAGGATGCTCATCGCTGCGCCCAGGCCTTTTTGCGGCTGCTTGATCACGTCTGCCGGCGTGATATTCAGCCCGCCGAACTCCACCGCCGTGGCGTTGATGTTGTCGACACTGCGGCCCAGTTGGGTGATCGGCTTGCCTTCACGCTCCAGGTGCCCGGCGTAGTACTGATAGGTACGGGTCGGGTACGGTCCGGTGTTGCCCACCCGTGGCGGCACGGTCTGGATCGGGTTGGTGCCGACGTTGGTGCCGTCGGATTTGGTGATGTCGTAAGCCAGCAATTGCGCATGCAGGCCCACGGTGCTCGATGGCCGCAGCAGGTTATTGCTGAAGGTGGTCGAGCCCTCGCCGGCGTTGCGGTCACGCTTGACCATGCCCATCACGGTGGCCATCTGGGGCAGGTCCGGCATCACGCTGGGCAGACGGTTTTCCAGGGTGATGTTGATGCAGTCACCGGCCGCCGCACGCAGTACAAGCGGTTCCACCGGCACGCCAGGTTTGAGTTTGCCGGTGACCGGATCGAGGTCGGCCTTGCGCACATAGAGGATCGCGGTCGGGTCATGCAACGGCCCGCTTTGCCCGCCGATGGTGAAGGTCAGACCGTCTTCAGGGTCGGTCACGGTGACTTGTGGAATGCTCACCGCCCGCGAGTTGAAGACCAGGGTGCCACCGGCCGGATTCAACGGCCCGCCGACGTGTTGCCCAAGTCCCGCCGAGTCGCCGATGGCCAGCCCCAGGGGGTTGCCGAGGATGTCGTTGGCCAGGGCCGCGACCACTTCATAGTTGCGTTGCGGGGTCGGCCGGGTGCCGATGCCGTTGGGGTTGGCGCCGATCCGTGGACAGGTGCCATCGAAGGCCACGGTGTTGCGCATGCCGGCCGGTTTCGGGTTGTTTGGCAGCGCGAACAGGTCGTTGCGCTGGGCCGTGTAGTTGCGCATCACACCCCAGATGCCGCTCCAGTAACCTTCCAGCGAGGCGTCCATCGAATACAGGTAGTCACCGGTGGTGGCCGCCGAACTGGAGAGCATCGAGACCGGCGCAATGAAGCCCATCTGCTCGGAGATCCCGATCATTTGCGACGCGCGCCAGCCGGAGTTGGAGCTGTTGCCGAAACCGGAACCGCTTTGCAGCCACTTCACGCCGTGCAGGGTGACGTTGTGCTCCTCTTCGTGACCGCCGGCATGCACCCGCAGCCGCACGTTGTCGCCGGTGTAGGTGCGCAGCATCGGGGTGAACGGATCGCCCGGTTCCGCGCCGCCCTTGTTGATGTGCGGCGGGAACAGGGTGGTGCCGCCGGTGGGACCGGTGGCCGCGCTGATCAGGTTCGGCGCCAGGTTCATCGCCGGGATCGCACGGTCGGTACGGCTTTGCATGGCGTATGCCAGGTCGCCGCCCAGGCCATCGGCCTGCATGCCGCGCTTGCCGTCCGGGCCGACCTTGTTCGGGTCGTACACCCGCAGCGCCAGCGGTTCGTTGCGGTAATTGACCACGAACATGCCGGGGTCATCGACCGAAATCGCTTGCGGGCAAGGCCGGCTCGGGCAGCCCGGCATCAGGCCGCCGCGGGCTTCGACCACTTGCTCAAGCAGGGTCTCGGCTTCCTTGCGCACCGGCGGATTGATCGCGTAGCGGAAGCTGTCGGCGGTGGCCGGGAAGCGTTGCGCGTCAGGAATGCCATTGGGACCTGCGCCCACGTACACCCCCGCTTCATAGGCGTGCTGGAAGTCGCTGTATTCGAGGAAGAACTCACGGAAGCTGTCGTTCTTGCCGTCACCGTCCAGGTCGCCGGTGGAGATCACCGCTTGCCACGACGTCGGCCCGCCGTCCTGCCGCGCGCCGCTGTACAACGGCTCGCCGGTTTCGGCGTGGAACCAGGTGGAACCGGCCGGTTCGGCCAGCACGGTGGCGTACAGGCCAATCTGTTGGTGCGTCGATGGGCCGAGGTGGTCATGGGTGAAGATGGTGCCCAGGCCACGGTCGACACCCTTGGTGTTCACCACCGGATCGACGAACCAGCGTTGCATCGCCGTGCGCGCGCCGACCCAGTCGGCCCGACCATACTGACCGAAGAACGGATGTGCCTTGGCTTTCGGGCACGCGGCCGTGCCGTCGCGCGGATCGGTGCCTTCGCATTGGTTGAACTGGCGAATGGCGTGGATGCGTTCTTGCACGGCACCCGGTGAAAGGACGCCGTCTTCGTAGTTCCAGCCGTTGGCCGAACCGTCGGCCGCCGTCAGGTCCCATTTCGGCAGGTGGATGTGCTGGCCGATCACGTCGGTCGGTGTGCGCACCTGATAGTCGTCCATCTCATAGATGGCCGGTACCAGGTTGGTTTGCTGGTACTGCACGCAATCGAAGGTGTTCATGCGCATCACCAGTGGCTCTGGCGGACGCTGCTTGGTGATCACCGGCCAGGCGTCTTCCCACAGCGCGAGAATGCGCGCCTGCGGGAAGTGGTAGCCGACTTTGTTGTACACCGCGTCGAACTGAATGTTCGCCGCCTTGTAGATGCGCGGACGGTCGGCGGTGAAGGTCGAGGCACCGCTGAACGACATGCCGTCGATCCGTTCGCCGCTGTTGAACTCACCGCTGCCGGCACTGCTGGTCAGGCGCTTGGCCCGATCATCCATGCAGGGTTCGTAGTACGGTGCGCCCGCCATCGGCAGCGCGCCGTTGGTGCGGAAGTTGCGCGCCACCACCTGGTTGCCCGGCAGCACGGCGAAACTGGGGTGTTCTTTTTTGGCGTGGAACGCCATGGCTGCCTGTTCGACTTCGGTGCCTTCTTCGGGCAGGTACAGCGGCTTGGCGCGGGTCACTTCCTTGGAGAAATCCAGGGATGTGGTCACCGTGTGCGCCTCGCCGCCAGAGGCGAAACCGTCCAGCGAGTGACGCCCCAGGCCACCATCCCAGCCACCGGACTGCGCCGGATCGAGGTTGGCCCACAAGGCATTGCCACTCGATTTCAAGGCCTGGGCCTTGGCGGCGTCGAGCATGTCCAGCGGTGGGGTCGGCGGGCGTTGGCCGACCGAACTTTCCATACCGCCGATCCAGAAGGGATAGCCGGGGTTTTTCAGGCTGCCGTCGGCATTGCGGTTGGCTTCGCTGCGATCCACCAGCGCCAGCGAACCAATCGCCTGGCCCACCCCGTTGCCGCCATGATGCCCGCTGTCATCGTCGCCCTCTTCATCGTCGTCATCGTCATTGGCGGCCACCAGGGACTCGCTGATTTTCGGTACGACCGCGACTTTGCCCGGCATCGGCGCCATGGCTTTGCCAGGCAGCGGTACCACCGCCGGAATCGGCGTGCCGGCCACAATCTCACCGTCCGGCAGGGCCCGTGCACCCGCCGCCGGTTTACCGCTGCGCAGGGCATAGGGTTCGCTGTGGTAACCGTCGGCGCCCTGTTGCGAGACTTCGAGTTTGGTGCCTTCTTCAAAGACGTCATGGACCCGCCACATGCTCCACATGCCTTGGGCGAAGTGCGGGTAGAAGTGGCAGTGATAAATCGCATCGCCCGCTACCCGGTTACGGTTGCCCGAACCGCCGTTGGCGATTTCATAGGTGTAACCGGCGCCCGGCCCGATGCCCTGGGCGTCCACGTAGTCGGAGTTGTCGTCGTTGGGGTTGAACAGCCACTGATGCCCGTGCAGGTGGAAGATGTGCTGCTCATGGCCGTTGTGGGTGTTGCGGAATTTGACGAAGTCGCCGATGTAGCTGTGGTTGACGTTGGACGGCTCGGACGGATACAGCGCCATGGTCGCCTTGACCCCGACCTGATCGGCCCTGGGCACTTCACCGGGACGAATGTTTTCCAGCCCGGCGTTGGCCGGTACGTCCACCAGCATCGCCACGTCGCCGACGGTATGGGAGCTGAGGAAGAATTCTTCATAGGCACACGACAGGCAATCGTGCATCGGCCCCACGCCCAGTCGGTTGGCCACGACCTCGGCGCCCATGCCGCCGGAACCGTAGTTGATCATGAAGCCATCGCGGGTCGGCTCCAGCACGTGGGCCATGACCGGGTCGGCCCAGTAGCCTGGAAACGCCTGGGTCGCGGCGGTTTCATCCTGGAACTGCGAAGCGAAGTCGCGGAAAGGCTCCAGACGATTGGGCAGCGCCGGGTTGCGTTTGCCCATGGATTCCAGCGGATAGGTCGAGGGCGGGAAGCTGCCGTCGGCGTTGCTGCCCATGACAATGGCGTCGCTTTCGCTGGAGATGATTTCGTTGCCGTCGACCATGTTGATGATCGGCGTGCCGGCCTTGCCTTCACCTATCCAGGGCTGGCGCTGCGGGTAGCGCGCCTGGTAATCGACGATCGGCTGGCCGGCCGGGGTGCGCCCGGTGGTGGCCAGGCGCATCTCTTCTTCGGTCACGGTGTTGCGGTAGGTGCGACCGCCCTTGGGCACCACCACCACTTCGCCGAACAGCCCGTTGGCCACGTTGCCGGCCGCCCCTTCGCCACCGAAGGTCGCGCCACGGCTGCTGGCGGCGAATGCACCTTCACGCTCGGCATACAAGGTGTAGCTGCGCGTGGCACCGGGCGGAATCAAGGTATTGGCGTTGCGTCCGGTAAACGAAGCGATGTCATCGATGCTGTTGACCGCTTGCATGCCGTTGACCTGGAAACCGACATGGCGGTCAGTGACCTGTTCATCGACCTTGAAGGCATTCTCGTTGCCGACTTCGACTTCGCCCTCCACTCCGCCATTTTCGTGCGAACCGGGGTTGGCCTGATAGGCCAGGAGGTTCTGCAGGTTGATGGTCAGGCAGTCGCCGGCAGCGACCCGCAATACCAGCGGACGCGGACGCTTGTCGGGGCGCAGCGACACCTTGCCCGGCACCGCGGCGCCGCCCTGAGCCAGGGATATCTCATGATCATCGACCACATCGCGACGCAGGGCGAACATCATGCCGTTAACGTTTTGCGCACCGAGGCGGTTGAACATCAGCGGCTGATCCAGCGCCACGACGTTGGCCACCAGATTGCGCTCACAGCGCGCAGCCGCTTCGGCCAACTCGACGCCGAACATCGAGGCCGCCAGCAGCAACAAATGAAAGACGGATGGAACGTGGAAAATGCCGGTCATGATCAAGGGCCTCGCTGTGGGTGCTCACAGGGAATAATTCTCGACAACTCCGTTGAGCAATCTGCATGCCATAAAAATTACGTTTACTTTTCATACGGTTACGATTGGCACTTGATACATCGGGGGATAATTCCCCACTTATTCCCCACTTTTTCGCCGGGGCCACCATGCCCCAATGTTGGGGAAAACCACCCCACGGCTTACGTTCACAGCGGGGCGTCGGCCGACAAGCCCTGCAAACGCCGGTACTGGCGCAGCACGCTGGGCACATAACGCTGGGTTTCGGCGAACGGCGGGATCACGCCGCCACGGCTAAGCACCGCTTGCGGCCCGGCGTTGTAGGCGGCCACGGCGAGGGCGATGTCGTTGTCGAACAGGGTCATCAGCCGCTTGAGATAACGGGCGCCGCCCTGGATGTTGGCCTTGGGGTCGTAGACGTCGGTCACGCCCATCTCGCGGGCCGTGTCGGGCATCAACTGCATCAAGCCACCGGCCCCCTTGGCGGACACCGCACTGGGGTTGTAGGCCGACTCGGTCTTGATCACCGCGTGTAACAGCGCGGCCGGCAACTGGTTGGCCGTGGCCGCCGCCGACACCAGCTCGGCGTAGGGTTGCGCGGCAATCATCTGCGGCTGTTGATCGAGGCTGACCACCGCCGCCGCGGGCTCGTGAATGACCCGTTCATAGTGCCGGCCGGGGCGGTGGACGTTGGACAGGACGAAGTTGCCGTTGGCATCCGTGGACACGAACACATCGGCTTGAGCGACGCCCGCCAGCAGCAGACAGCCGAGCATTCCCGTGGTGAGTGTTTTCATTGTTATGCCTCCCCTGCCCGGCCCCGAAAATTGGGGGTTATGCCCCAATGGCCAGTCGTGAATCAGCCATACGCAAGCACTGTGCCGAAAGCGCAGAAGCCCGTGGCACGCGGGTTACAGGGAGACGCCCAAGCCTTGACCAACCCTTTGCATGGCAATTGCATAAGGCCCTGATGCGACCCTTCTGCCGACTGTGTGAGGTCATCATGAATCAGCGACTGTGTTTCGCCCCGCGTGCCCAACGCGGCTTCACTCTGCTCGAACTGCTGGTGGTGCTGGTGGTGCTGGGGTTGTTGGCCGGCATCGTCGCGCCGAAATATTTCGCTCAGTTGGGCCGTTCCGAAGTGAAGGTGGCCAAGGCGCAAATTGAAGGACTGGGCAAGGCCCTGGACCTTTACCGCCTGGAGGTCGGCCATTACCCGTCGACCGAACAGGGTTTGCAGGCGCTGGTCACCGCGCCCAGTGACGAACCCCACTGGACCGGTCCGTACTTGCAGAAAAAGCTGCCTCAGGACCCTTGGGGCCGTAACTACACCTACCGCTACCCTGGCGAAAACGGCGAGTACGACCTGCTGTCCATGGGCAAGGACGGGCAACCCGGCGGCGAAGGCGAGAACGCTGAAGTCACCAGTTGGCAGTGACGGACATGGCCACCATGCGATTTCATCTCAAAGCCGTCGGCAAGGCCGGCGTGGTTTCCATGACCGTCGAGGCACCGGGTCACAGCGAGGCGCGGCGCATCGCCGAAGACCAGGGCCTGCGGGTGGTCAGCCTGCACGCCGAACGTCATTGGCGGGCGTTGCGCCTGAAGCAGCGCGAGACGTTCAACCTGGTGTTGTTCAGCCAGGAATTGACCACGTTGCTCAATGCCGGCCTGCCGTTGATCGATGCCCTCGAAAGCCTGGCGGAAAAAGAAACCGCGCCCCAGGCCCGCAAGACCTTGGGCGAACTGGTGCGCCTGCTTTATGAAGGCAAGTCGTTTTCCCAGGCGTTGGCCCAGTTGTCGGCGGTGTTCCCGCCGTTGTACGTGGCTCTGGTGCAATCCAGCGAGAAGACCGGCGCCGTCGGCGAAGCACTGGGCCGCTATGTCAGCTATCGCCAGCGCATGGACGAGGTCCGCCAGAAGATCATCAGCGCCTCGATCTACCCCATGCTGTTGTTGGTGGTCGGGGGTGGCGTGGTGCTGTTCCTGATGGGCTATGTGGTGCCGCGCTTCAGTCTGGTGTTCGAAGGACTGGGGTCAAACCTGCCGTGGCTGTCGCAGATCCTGATGAGCAGCGGCATGTTCCTGCACGCCCACCAGGGCGAGTTCTTCGGCGCCTTGCTGGCCGTCATCGTCGTCCTAGTGCTGCTCAAGCGCCAACCGGCCTTTCGCCGGGGCGTGGACCACCTGATCGAAAAACTCCCGGCGGTACACCAGCGCATTTTCATGTACGAACTGGCGCGTTTTTATCGCTCCCTGGGGATCCTCTTGCAAGGCGGCATTCCTCTGGTCACCGCCATGGGCATGGTCCGTGGCCTGCTCACGGTGGCCTCGCGCACACGCCTGGACCAGGCGTGCGAGCGGGTACGCGAAGGGCAATCGCTGTCGACGGCGCTGGAGCTCAATCATCTGGTGACCCCGGTGTCCCTGCGCCTGCTGCGTGCCGGTGAACAGTCCGGCAACCTCGGGCAAATGATGGAGCGCAGCGCCGACTTCTACGACGAAGAAATCAGCCGCTGGATCGAATGGTTCGTGCGCTTGTTCGAACCCTTGCTGATGACCTTCATTGGCCTGTTGATCGGGGTGATCGTGATCCTGATGTACATCCCCATTTTCGAACTGGCCTCGAGCATTCACTGACCGCTCTGGAACGGGGCCTGGCACCGCGACGGACGATTTATCGACGTCGCAAATGAATAAAGCGGGACGTTGAGGTGTTTATCGACAGTTCCTGCTGAATAAAGCAATGCATTGCATTGTTTATCAACGTTCCACCTGAAGAAGACGGAGATCGATATGCACATGAACAAGCTTATGCTGGCTGTTGCAATTGGCGCAGTTCTGTCGGCATCTACCGTACTGATTCCGGACAACCTGTCCGGGGTTTCGAGCGCTCACGCAAGAGAAGGGGGTAGTGGTGGAGGTGGCGGCGGCCACGGAGGTGGTGGCGGCGGTGGCGGTAGTGGCGGTGGCGGTGGCGGCCACGGTGGTGGCGGCGGCGGCAGTGGCGGTGGCGGTGGCGGCCACGGTGGTGGCGGCAGTGGCGGCGGCGGTGGTAACGGTGGCGGCCACGGTGGTGGTGGCGGCGGTAGTGGCGGCGGCGGTAATGGTGGTGGAAGCGGCAGTGGTCACGGTGGGAGTGGCAGCAGCGGCAACAGCGGCAGCGACCATGCTTCGGGGCACAGCGGCAGCACAGCCTCCTCCGGCTCGGGACGCAACAGCAGCCACGCAGAACCGGGTGATGACCATGGGGTTCATCGTGCCGGCGAGGTGGGCGACGACCACGGCGTGCACCATGCCGGACAACAGGCAGGCGACGACCACGGCGCTCATCATACCGGTGAGGTAGGCGACGACCGCGGAGCCCATCGTGCTGGCGAAGTCGGGGACGATCGCGGCGTGCATGTGGGTGGCGAAGCAGGCGATGACAAACGGACCTGACATTCACTCATCAACACACGATCTGTGGGAGCTCGCTCCCACAGATATCCAAGGCACCCACAACATCCGCGCCCGACACAAATCCCCTGGAGCTGGCTTGCCAGCGAAGACGGTCTATCAGGCCCCATCCCTGTTGAATGGCCCGCCCCCATCACTCTGATCCAGCCGCTCGCGCAAAAACTCGATCAACGCCTGCACCGGTCGCGATGACTGGCGGTGTTGCGGGTACACCGCCGACAGGGTCAACGGCTCGGGTCGAAACTCATCCAGCACCGACACCAGCCGCCCATCCTCCAATGCCGAACCGACAATGAAGGTCGGCAGGTACGTGATGCCCATCCCCGCAATCGCTGCGTCCTTGAGCAACTCGCCGTTGTTGACCCGCATGCGCCCGGTGACGTTGACGGCCAGCGGCTTGCCCTGCCCTGCGAAACGCCATTGCACCTGACGGCCGTGGCCATAAGGCAGGCAGTCATGGTTGTGCAAGTCTTCAGGCTTGAGCGGCGTGCCGCGCTCGCTCAGGTAAGCCGGGCTGGCGCAATACACTCGCTGGATGGAGGCGATGCGACGGGCGATCAGCGTCGAGTCTTCGAGAATGCCAATGCGCAGCGCCAGGTCGTAGCCCTCGCCCAGCAGGTCCACCGGCCGGTCACTCAAGTCCACTTCCACCGTGACCTCGCGGTAGCGCTGCAAAAACGCTGGCAGCAAGCACCCCAGATGGGCCAGGGCGAAGGACAGCGGCGCACTGACGCGAAGGGTGCCGCGCGGTTCGGTGGTCTGGCCGGCGATACCCTGCTCCACTTGCTCGACCTCGCTCAGCAAGCGCAGGGCCGACTCGTAATAACTCTGCCCCAGGGGCGTGACGTCCAGTCGCCGGGTCGAACGATTGAGCAATCGCACGCCGAGGCGCTCTTCGAGTTGCATCAAGCGCCGACTGACAAATTGCTTGGACAGCCCCAGTTGATCGGCAGCGGCCGTGAAGCTGCCGGAGTCCATCACCTGGCAAAAAATACGCATATCTTCGAAGGGGTTCATTGTCACATCCCGGTTGACAGTCAAACACTTTATAGCGGCTTTTTCCCGTTTAGGCACCCTATTAATCTGTGCTCACGGTGTTGCTGAGGCCTGAATCACACAGCCACCAGCAGCCTGAAACCCAGGTACTTAACGTCCAAGAATTCAAAAAGGATTTGCCATGAACATCGTCAAGAAAACCCTGACCGCTTCCCTCCTCGCCCTGTCCATCGGCAACGCATTCGCCGCAGGCAGCCCCGGCGTCGAACACAACACCCAGGCCTTCCTCGAAGCCCTCGCTGCCGGGGGTGGCAAACCGCTGGAGCAACTGAGCCCGAAAGAGGCCCGCGCGGTGCTGACCGGCGCCCAGGCCTCGGTGAAAGTAGACCTGTCCGGTGTCGAGGTGAGCGACCGCGCGATCAAGGTCGATGGCCAGACCCTCAACCTCAAGGTCGTGCGCCCGGCCAAGGTCAACGGTGAATTGCCTGTGTTCATGTTCTTCCACGGTGGCGGCTGGGTACTGGGCGACTTCCCGACGCACCAGCGGCTGATTCGTGATCTGGTGGTGGGTTCCGGTGCCGTCGCGGTGTATGTCGATTACACACCCTCGCCTGAGGCGCATTACCCGACCGCGATCAACCAGGCTTACGCCGCGACCCGCTGGGTGGCCGAGCACGGCAAGGAAATCGGCGTCGATGGCCAGCGCCTGGGCGTGGCCGGCAACAGCGTCGGCGGCAACATGGCCGCGGTCGTAGCCTTGATGGCCAAGGAACAGAAAACCCCGGCACTGCGCTTCCAGCTGTTGATGTGGCCGGTGACCAACGCACAGTTCGACACAGGCTCCTACCAGCAATTTGCCGAGGGCCACTTCCTGACCAAGGGCATGATGCAGTGGTTCTGGGACAACTACACCACCGACAAGGCCGAACGTGCACAGATCCACGCCTCGCCCCTCAAGGCCGGCGCCGAACAGCTCAAAGGCTTGCCGGCCGCCCTGGTGCAGACAGCCGAATTCGACGTCTTGCGCGATGAAGGCGAAGCCTATGCCCGTCACCTCGACGCGGCGGGCGTGCCGGTCACGGCGGTGCGCTACAACGGCATGATCCACGACTTCGGCCTGTTGAACCCGCTGAGCCAGATTCCGGAAGTCCAGGCAGCGGTGCGCCAGGCAGCACTGGAGCTCAAGACACACTTGAACTGAGTCCTGTAAATAGTCTGCCTTCGAACCAATGTTGTAGGAGCGAGCCTGCTCCGGGCGGCGTTCCGACGATGGACTTAAGAACGCCGCGTTTAATCAGTAAACGCGCGTTATCGTTAACGACCATCGCGAGCAGGCTCGCTCCTACAACATCGGCCTTCGGGCAGGCTTTTTTCGGTCCGCCTTTTTTAAATGGAGTTTGCCCATGTCCTTTCTCCTGGCTCACCTGCTGTCCTGGAGTGCCCTGTTGCTGGTGATCGATGCACTGCTCTGGCATCTCGCACCGTTCAAGCACCGCGTCACCCAGATCGGCTGGCGCACCGGTCTCTTCCTGGCCTTCAGCACGCTCATCATCAATGCAGGCGTCAGCCCGTTGCAGGCACCGTTGTTCGCCGATGATCGCGTGGCGCAACTGGGGGCCACGGCCCTGGGGATTCTCTGGTGGCTGTACGCGGCGCGGGTGCTCACCGAAGTCATTGGCCTGGTGCTGATGCGTCGCATCGGTCACAGCGGCCGACTGTTGCAGGATGTCATCGGCGCGCTGGTGTTTCTGGCCGCGATCGTCGCGGCGGCGGGCTATGTGCTGGAGTTGCCGGTAAAAGGGCTGCTGGCGACCTCCGGGGTGGTGGCCATTGTGGTCGGCCTGGCGTTGCAGAGCACCCTGAGCGATGTGTTTTCCGGCATCGTGCTCAACACCACCAAGCCGTATCAGGTGGATGACTGGATCTCGATCGACGGCGTCGAAGGCAAGGTGCTGGACATCGACTGGCGCGCCACCCACCTGCTCACCAGCGCCGGCAGTACCGCCGTGGTGCCGAACTCGGTGGCGGCCAAGGCGAAGATCGTCAATCTCAGTCGCCCCAGCAACATGCACGGGGTGTCGATCAGCATTCAAGTGCCTAACCACATTCGTCCGCGTCGAGTCCTCGACGCGTTGGACCGCACGCTCCAAGGCAGCAGCAGCCTGCTTTTGAACCCGGCGCCCAAAGCGGTTTTGAAAGAGGCCGGCGAAACCCTGTCCGAGTATGTGGCCAGCGGTTTCATCGCCGAGCTCGGCAAAAAAAGCGAAGTGCGCAATCAGTTGTTCGACCTGGCCCATCGACACCTGGAAGCGGCCGGCATTTCCCGGCAGCTCGATGGGGTGATCGAGCCTTCGACGCGGGCGCGAGCCTTGCTCGACGAGGTGAAGATTTTCCGTTCGCTGAGCGAAGACGAACGCGATCAATTGGCGCAGTCCATGACCGCGCAACAGTACGCAGCGGGCCAGGTGGTATTGGGACTGGGCGAGGTGCCCGACAGCCTGTTCGTGATTGCCACTGGCGTCGTCAGTGCTTCGGTGCCTGATGGCGCCGGACAAACCGAAGCCGGCCGGATGGGGCCGAGCGAGGTCATGGGCGAACAAAGCATCCTCGCCGACACCCCCTCGCAAGCCACGTTCACCACCCTGACTTCGTGCATCATTTACCGCCTCGACAAATCCCTCACCCGCCACTGCATGGAGCAGCGCAGCGAAGTCGGCCAGGCCTTGAACAAGCTGCAAGCCGTTCGGGAGCAGAACAGCCGGCTGGCGCTGATGAGCAAACCGGTACCGATCAAGAAAGGCGGTTTTCTCGGCTGGTTGCAAAAACGCTGAGGCAAAAATGCCCGCGGGTTGGTGAATGCTGTTCTGTTATGACGAACAACTTTGCTCCAACGCGCGGGCATTTCGCGGTGCCAGTGAGACGGCTTATTTGGCAGTGAACTTGGTATAGCTGTTGATCAGGTTGCGGTAGTTCGGCAGGCGGTTCGACAGCAGATTCGCCAGGCCTTCCATGTCGTTGCGCCAGTCACCCTGCAGCTCGCACGCCACGGCGAACCAGTTCAGCAGGTGCGCACCGGCAGCCGACATGCGCGCCCAGGCGGCTTGTTGCACGGTGGTGTTGAAGGTACCGGACGAGTCGGTGACGACGAACACTTCATAGCCTTCGGCGATGGCCGACAGGGTCGGGAACGCCACGCAAACATCCGTCACCACACCGGCAATGATCAGTTGCTTGCGACCGGTGGCCTTCACCGCTTTGACAAAATCCTCGTTGTCCCAGGCGTTGATCTGGCCAGGACGGGCAATGAAGGGCGCATCCGGGAATTGCTCTTTCAGTTCAGGCACGATCGGGCCGTTGGGGCCGCTGTCGAAACTGGTGGTGAGGATGGTCGGCAGGTTGAAGAACTTGGCGATGTCACCCAGGGCCAGCACGTTGTTCTTGAACTCGTTGGGCGAAAAATCCTGCACCAGCGAGATCAGGCCGGTCTGGTGGTCAACCAGCAGTACAACGGCATCGTCTTTGTTCAGGCGTTTGTACGGAACATTGCTCATAAGAAACTCCTTGGTGGATGGATATTGCAGGTAGCGCCGGGCCATCGGGCCGGCGCTTTTTTGTATTCGTCAGAAAGCAAAGCACGAGCAGCCGAAAGCGCCCCAGAAACCGGCGAAATCACTGACCGGCGCATTCGACAGTCGCGCCCGCTCATGGCTGTGGGAGTGCACCTTGCAAGGCCCGCTGCACTGGTGAACCTGCGCCTGCAGCGGCGAGTTCGGCCGCCAGTGCCCCGGCACTTTGACCACCGGCGACCAGTCCGGCAGTACCGGCACACTGGCCGGCCCGAGTTTTTCGAAATCACCGGCGGCGTACACCACCTTGCCGCCGACCACGGTCAGCACCGACTCGATCCACTTGATCGCTTCTTCATCGACACTGAAAAAGTCCGCGCTCAACGCCGCGACGTCCGCCAATTGCCCGACCTTGATCTGGCCCTTCTTGCCCTGCTCGGACGAGAACCAGGCGCTGCCGTGGGTGAACAGTTCCAGGGCGGTCTGGCGCGACAGGCCTTCGGCATGCAATTCCATGCCGCCGACGGTGCGGCCGCTGACCATCCAGTACAGCGAAGTCCACGGGTTGTAGCTCGACACCCGCGTCGCATCGGTGCCGGCACCCACCGGCACGCCTTCGGCCAGCATGCGTTTGATCGGCGGCGTGGCTTCAGCGGCTTTGGCGCCGTAACGCTCGACGAAATATTCGCCCTGGAACGCCATGCGATCCTGAATCGCGATGCCGCCCCCCAGCGCCCTCACCCGCTCGATGTTTTGCGGGGTGATGGTTTCGGCGTGATCGAAAAACCAGGGCAAACCGTTGAACGGGATGTCGCGGTTGACCTTCTCGAACACGTCGAGCATGCGGCTGATGGATTCGTTGTAGGTGGCGTGCAAACGGAACGGCCAGCGCTGCTCGACCAAATGACGCACCACCGGTTCCAGTTCGTCTTCCATGGTTTGCGGCAGGTCCGGACGCGGCTCGAGGAAGTCCTCGAAATCCGCCGCCGAGAACACCAGCATTTCCCCGGCGCCGTTGTGCCGCAGGTAATCGTCGCCCTGGTGCAGGGTCACGTTGCTGGTCCAGTTTTTGAAGTCGGTCAGTTCTTCCTTGGGCTTCTGGGTGAACAGGTTGTAGGCGATGCGCACGGTCAGTTGCTGGTCCTTGGCCAACTGCTCGATGACCTGGTAGTCGTCCGGGTAGTTCTGGAAACCACCACCGGCATCGATGGCACTGGTCAGGCCCAGGCGGTTGAGTTCACGCATGAACTGGCGTGTCGAGTTGACCTGATACTCCAGTGGCAACTTCGGCCCCTTGGCCAGCGTCGAGTACAGAATCATCGCGTTGGGTCGTGCCACCAGCATGCCGGTCGGCTCGCCATTGGCATCCCGGACAATCTCGCCGCCCGGCGGGTTCGGGGTGTTGCGGGTATAACCGGCCACGCGCAGCGCCGCGCGGTTGAGCAAGGCGCGGTCATACAAATGCAGGACGAACACCGGGGTATCGGGCGCGGCCTGGTTCAGTTCCTCAAGGGTCGGCATGCGTTTTTCGGCGAACTGGAATTCGTTCCAGCCCCCCACCACCCGCACCCACTGCGGCGTCGGCGTACGATCGGCCTGGTCCTTGAGCATGCGCAAGGCATCGGCCAGGGACGGCACGCCTTCCCAGCGCAGTTCGAGGTTGTAGTTCAGGCCGCCACGGATCAGGTGCAAGTGCGAGTCGTTGAGGCCCGGAATGACGCAGCGACCCTTGAGGTCGATCACTTGCGTGGCCGAACCGCGCAGGGCCATCGCTTCGGCATCGCTGCCCACGGCGACGAAGCGGCCGTCGCTGATGGCCACGGCGCTGGCGAGGGGCTTCTCACGGTCAACGGTATGAAATTGGCCATTGAACAGAATCAGATCGGCGTTCATCGCGTTTCCTTGGTCTGGGTGGATGAGGATAGCCAAGGCGCGAACAAACGCGTTGCCATTGGCATGAACAGGTACACCACCGACAGCACGATGGTCAGGGTGATCAGGAAGGTCGCGACCACGTAGTTGGAGAGCCAGGCATTGAGCTTCAACAGCGGTCCCCAGAGCAGCGGCACCAGCAAGGTGTGCGGCAGAATCACCAACAGCGTCACCACGGCCTGCTTCCAGCGTGGCGGCGGCGAGCCCGCCTCGGACGCTGGAGCGAACCAGAACTCGTTCACCGGGTTGACTTCGGTCTGGTCGCCGTCGGCCAGCATGGGTGTGGCTTCGCTGATCAGCGCCTGACGCTGCTCCGAGTCGAGCCAGCGTTGCATCGCCTCGGTGGAGCAAAACCGCAAGACGCAGGTGTAGGTGTCGAGGCCGGCGTGCTTGCCACGAACCACGTCCACCCCCAAGTGCCCGTCCCACTGCCCGGCCACTCGGACAATGTTGCGCAGCCAGGCTTCGTAAGGCGCTTCAAACCCGGCCTTGACCCGGTGCTTGATGATCAGTGTCACGACCTCTTCGAAACCGCGCACAGGTGTGTCGAGCAAATTGGATTCAGGCATAACGAAAGGCTCCGGAAAATCGGTGATTGAACGCCAGCGGCCCCGGCCCGGCGATGAGGATGCTGGTGAACAGAATCAACAGCAGCCAGCCGAACTGGCCTTCGGCCAAGCTCCATTGCGGATGCACGATCAGCAACGCCACCAGCAGCACAAACAGAACAGGCAAGCAGGCCAGGCGCACCAGCACCCCGGCGACGATCAGCAACGGGCACAGCACCTCGGCAAAAATCGCCAGCATCAGCGTGAGATTCGCCCCCAGGTGGAACGGGTCTTCAATGCGCTGCAACTCGACAGCGTAGTTGAGCAGCTTCGGCAAACCATGCACCCACAACAGGAACAACGCCGCACTGACCCGCAAGAAAAGCAGCCCGACATCCCTGGCCCGTTCATCCCAACGCGACACAATCATGACCGCCCCGCACAAATGAAAAACAACCGGCATGGAGGCACCGGAACTTGATGCGATAGTGACGGGGCCAGGACGGGAAAAATTGGATGTACGTGCTCTTTTTGCGCGGGGCTCGTGGCCACGGGGCGACGTAGGCGCCTGTAGGAGCGAGCCTGCTCCGGGCGGTGTTCCGACGATGGTCGTCAACGATGACGCGGGCTGTCTGAATGCCCGCGTTGCCCGGACGTTCATCGCGAGCGGGCTCGCTCCTACATTGGATAAGGTGCACCAGCAGATGATTGGTCTGCTGTCAGGCCGCCATCGCTGCGATGCGGCGCCCCGACAGGCCAGCTCCCACAGTAGATCTGGTACACCGGCGGGTAATTGGTTGGCTGTCAGGCCGCCTTCGCTGCGATGCGGCGCCCCGACAAGCCAACTCCTGCAGTAGATCGAAGGCGACCACGATCAAGCCGGAATCGGCAACGGCACCGACATGAACTGACTGATCCGCGAACGCAACCAACGCTCCGCCGGATCATTGTCATGCACCCCGCTCCAGGCCATCGACAGTTGCGCCGCGTCGATGGGGAACGGCGGGTCTTCGGCACGCAAGCCACACCCTTCCACCAACGCACAGGCCGCATAGTCCGGCACCGTGGCGATCATTTCGGTGCCGGCGAGCAAGGCGCGCAAGCCACTGAACTGCGGCACACCCAACACCACCCGGCGGGTGCGACCGAGCTTGGCCAGGTCCAGATCAATGTTGCCGCTCAGGTCCCCGGAAAACGACACCATGGCATGGGGTCGTTCACAATATTCGTCCAGGGTCAGGGTCCCCGGCCGCTTGTCGCCACGCAGCACTTTGCAGGGAATGTCACGCAGTTTCTTGCGCTTGGCATTGGCCGGCAGGTCCGTGGTGTAGCTCACGCCCACGGAGATTTCCCCCGATGCCAGCAACGCCGGCATCAACAGGTAATTGGCCCGGCGCACGACCACGACAATGCCTGGCGCCTCTTCTTGCAGCTGACGCAACAGCGGCGGAAACAAGCCGAACTCGGCATCGTCCGACAGGCCGATACGAAACACTTCGCAACTGGTCGCCGGGTCAAACTCCTTGGCCCGGCTGACCGCCCCGGAGATGGTGTCCATCGCCGGTTGCAGCTCCTTGAGAATCGCCAGCGCCCGCGCGGTCGGCTCCATGCCACGGCCATTGCGCAACAGCAGCGGGTCATCGAACAGGTCGCGCAACCGCCCCAAGGCAGCACTGACCGCCGGTTGGCCCATGAACAGCTTTTCCGCCACGCGGGTCAGGTTTTTTTCGAACATCAAGGCTTCGAAAATCACTAGCAGATTCATGTCTACACGGCGCAGATCGTTACGGTTCATGGGCACGGTTCCCTTGTGTGATTGACCAGGCGCGAAGGCGTTGATTGTCTCTGACTTTACTCAAAACTGCCCGCTTCACCCGGGAGGAATTAACAACGTTTAACTCGTCAGGCACAGGGCCGCGCCCAAGAATGAAAACCTCTGCGCAGAGCTGTTTTTCTTCCAGAGGGAAGGCACTGGCCAACAGGCCGTACGCCGTTGCGTTCCCACCGACACGGACATTGGACATGGTTTATTCACAGCAAACCGCCGCCCGCGCCCCGGTCCGCGAACCGTGCAACACCGGCAGTGGCGGGCTCAGTCCGCAGCGCGAACGGCTGGTGAAACAACTGATCCTCGATCGCCTCGGCGAAAGCCTGGAAGTCACCGAACTGGCCCGGGCCTGCGCCCTCTCGCGCAGTCATTTCTCCCGTGCGTTCAAATGCAGCACCGGCTATTCGCCCCAGGAATGGATTCGCCAGCAGCGCATCGCCCGGGCCAAGCTGTTGATTCAACACACTGACCTGAGCCTCACGCAAATCAGCCTCGAATGCGGCTTTTGCGATCAGGCGCACTTCTGTCACATGTTTACCCGCAGCGAAGGCATCAATCCGTTTGCCTGGCGCTGCCGGGTGGTACGCTCCGTCCTTCCATTGTCCCTGTAAGCCCACGGTTTGCCGGCGCTGGCGATTTCACGATCACCTTCGTCGGCAAGCCGTGCTGCTGCAGGGTTGCGTTATCGCGATGCAACCCTGCGGTGGTTCTCCAGGACTTAACCCTTCAGAAACGCCAGCAAATCGCTGTTGAGTTGATCCTTGTGGGTGTCCGTCAAGCCATGGGGCGCGCCAGGGTAGACCTTCAACGTAGAACCCTTGACCAGCCCCGCCGAAGCGATGCCCGCCGCCTCGATCGGCACCACCTGATCGGCGTCGCCGTGTACCACCAGGGTCGGCACGTCGAACTTCTTCAAGTCCTCAGTGAAGTCGGTTTCCGAAAACGCCTTGATGCAGTCGTAGGCGTTCTTGTGGCCGGAGGTCATGCCCTGCATCCAGAACCAGTCGATCATGCCTTGGGACGGCTTGGCGTCAGGTTTGTTGAAGCCGAAGAACGGGCCGCTGGCGAGGTCTTTATAGAGTTGCGAACGGTTCGCCAGTGAGGCCTGACGAATGCCGTCGAACACCTCGATCGGCAGCCCGCCGGGGTTGGCCGCCGTCTTGAGCATCAGCGGTGGCACCGAGGAAATCAGCCCGGCCTTGGCCACCCGACCAGTGCCATGACGACCGATGTAGCGGGCCACTTCGCCGCCTCCGGTGGAGAAACCGAACAGCACGGCGTCGCGCAAATCCAGGTGTTCGATCAGTTGCGCCAGGTCATCGGCGTAGGTGTCCATGTCGTTGCCAAACCACGGCTGGCTGGAACGGCCGTGCCCACGCCGGTCGTGGGCGATGACGCGGTAGCCCTCGGATGCCAGGAAGATCATTTGCGACTCCCAGCTGTCGGCATTCAACGGCCAACCGTGGCTGAAGACAATCGGCTGACCGGTGCCCCAGTCCTTGTAGTAGATCTCGGTGCCATCGCGGGTGGTGAACGTGCTCATGAGGCGTGCTCCTTTACGTGAGGGTTGGGGTGATGCAATGGGATACGGGCCCCATGCGCTCGGCCAGTCGCGCCACCCGTTCACCCAAATGGGCGGCGGTGCAGCGGTCTTCAGGGGGCGGCGCCAGGTCGGGAGACTGTTCGACATTCGACTGGGCCATGGCGCCCAGCGAACTGCCCAGCCGGTTCAATTGCCCGTCGAACACGCCGGCGCCAGAGCGCGCGGGCAACAGGTCGAGGCCGACCCAGATCATCGAATGCTGGGCGGCGAACACGGCCATTTGCAGCAAGGTATTGAGTTTGTCGCCGCACAGGCAGCCGGAATTGGTGAAGCCGGCTGCCAGCTTGTCGCGCCACGGCTGCGCCAGGTAAAACGCGGCCGTGGCTTCCATGAAGCCCTTGAAGGCGGCGGAGGCGCTGCCCATGTAGGTCGGGGCGCCGAAAATGATCGCGTCGGCATGGTGCAAGTGCTCCCAGTGCTCGTCCACCTCTTCTACCGCGATCAGCCGGCAGGTGCTGCCCAGGTGCCGCTCCACCCCTTGCGCCACGGCTTCGGCCATGACCCGGGTGTGGCCGTAGCCGCTGTGATAGACCACGACCACCTTGCTCATTGCGGTGTCCTCCAGACAGGCAAAATCCATGTAGGTGCCGCCGCAGGCTGCGCTTGATTTTAGAAGCTAAAATCAACGATTCGCAGGCGACGACAACGCTTACAGGATTGGAGTTTTGGGTGTAGAGCGGACGCAGGACGAGTTAAACGTTGTTAATTTTTCCTGGCGCGCCAAAAGCCTCGACCGCACCTTTGTCAGCTTCGGCCCCAATCAACACGGGACCGGGCAATAGGCTGGCAAACACAGCGGTCGATACTGGCATCATGCAGTCATCCGAGCCATGCATTGCGTTCGGGAAATAACCTGATAAACATGTTTGAAAGCCGCGAACTAGACGTATGTGATCAGGAGTGAACCGTTGACCTTTTCCCCCGAGCAGGCTGTCCATTTCGGACCCTACAGGATCTACCCCGGACAACGCCTGGTGATGGAGGCCGAGCGGCCCCTGCGCCTGGGCCGGCGGGCCATGGATATCCTGTTGATCCTGCTGGAACACGCCGGGAATGTGGTCAGCAAGCAACACCTGATGGCCGAAATCTGGCCCAACAGCGTGGTGGAAGAAATCAACCTGCGGGTGCACATGGCTGCCCTGCGCAAGGCGCTGGGCGACGGTCAGGCCGGTCAGCGCTACATCGTCACCGTGGCTCAGCGTGGCTACAGCTTTGTCGCGCCGTACTCGCTGGAGCACATCGAGCTCGACCGGCCAAGCGAGCCGGTCGAATCGAGCAGCCATAACCTGCCCCTGCGCCGCACCCGCATGATCGGCCGGCAAGCGCTGGTCGACAGCCTGATGACGCACCTGCCGCGCCAGCGTTTCATCACCCTGGTCGGCCCCGGCGGGATCGGCAAGACCACCGTGGCGCTGCGGGTCGCCGAACAGCTGATCGGTCGCTATCGGGACGGAATTCGCTTGCTGGACCTGGCGCCGATCAACGATCCGTCGATGATCACCGGTCATCTGGCGACGCTGCTCGAGCTGTCCCTGCATGATGCAGAACCCTTGAACAACCTCGCCATGTTCCTGCGTGAACGCCAGATGCTGCTGGTCATCGACAATTGCGAGCACCTGATCGACAGCGTGGCGCTGCTGTGTGAAAGCCTGCTGCGTGGCGCGCCGCATCTGCACATCCTGGCCACCAGCCGCGAGTACCTGCGGGCTGAAGGCGAATTCGTTCAACGCCTGGAGTCCCTGGACTGCCCCCCGCCCATCGCCGTGCTGGACCGCGCCCAGGCCCTGAATTTTTCCGCGCTGCAACTCTTCGTCGAACGGGCCATGGCCAGCCACGACAGCTTCGAATTGACTGATGCCGATCTGCCGCGGGTCATCGATATCTGCCGTCGCCTCGATGGCATCCCGCTGGCGCTGGAACTGGCGGCCGGGCAAGTCGCCAGCCTTGGCCTCGAAGGTTTGCTCAGGCAACTGCAAGGCAGCTTTCGCCAGCTCACCCCGCACAACCAGTCAGCCCTGGGTCGGCATCAGACCCTGCGCGCCACCCTGGACTGGAGCTTCGATCTGCTCAGTGTCTGCGAACAAACGTGCCTGCGCCGACTCGGGTTGTTCCGTGGCGGCTTTACCCTGACGTCGGCAGCGGCGGTGATCGTCGGCGAACAGGTGGAAACGCGCGAGGTGTTTGGCTCGATCACGCAACTGGTGGCCAAATCCCTGCTGAACGTGGACGTCGGTGACGAAGAGGTGTTCTACCGTCTGCTCGACACCACGCGCAGCTATGCCCTGGAAAAACTCGAACAGGCCGGCGAGTTGCCCTCCACCCGCGAACGCCATGCCGAACGCTGCCTGGCCTTGATGCATCAGGCGCAAAACGACTGGGAGCACATTCCGACCGGCCTGTGGATCGAGCGCTATGCCCGTAGCCTGGAAGACGTCCGTTCGGCGCTCGATTGGGGCTTGTCCGTAACGGGGCCGCACACCCTGGCGATCCGTCTGACGGCGACCTCGACGCCCCTGTGGCAGGAACTGTCGCTGCTCAAGGAGCACGGCGGGTATGTGCGCAAGGCGCTGGCCTTGCTCGAAGCGGCGCCCGAGCCCTGCCCGCGCTTGAAAATGTCCCTGAAACTGGCCTTGGGCAGCGCCTGTTATCACGCTCAGGGCGGCACGGCGGAAACCATCGACGCCTTCGTCTGCGCCCGCGCCCTGGCCAGGCGCTGTGACGATGTGGCCGGGCAATTGCGTGCGGTGTCCGGGCATCTGGCGGTCAACCTCAGCTGCGGCAACTATCAAATGGCCCTGGAACAGAGCCAGCAATTCGACCGCCTGGGGCTCAACGGCGATGCGGTACTGGACCTCAGTACCCACCGCCTGCGGGTACTGGCCCTGCACTTCGCCGGGGATCAGCATCGGGCACGGATGAATGCCGAGGAAGTCATCCAGCGCATGGCCCACAGCGGCCATCTCAACCGTTTCACCCATGGTTTTGGTGTGCAATATGACCAGAGCGTTGCCGCCCTGACCATCCTCGCGCGCATCCTCTGGATCCAGGGCCAACCGGAACAGGCCTGGCGCACGGCCCGACAGGCGCTGGACATTGCGCTGCAGATCAATCACGGCACGTCCATCTGCTACACCCTGGCACTGTCGGGTTGCCTGATCGCCCACTACAACGGCGACACCCGCACCGCCCGCGAGCTCTTGTACCTGCTGCAGGAACAGGCGCAAAAACACTCGGTACAGCTGTTCTATTCCTGGGCTCAGCACTATGCGCGGGTCATCCACCGTGCCGACGCGCCGGCATTGCCAGGCCCGGGCGCGGGTTTGATCAAGGAAATCATGGTCACGCTGGACAGCACACTCATCGATGACGATTTGCTGCAACGCGCCGACACCGGCGCGGCGGGCTGGTGCACGGCAGAGATTCTGCGGGCCCGGGCCGACGCACTGCTGGCAGCCGGCAGCCCGGTGAACTACGACGCTGCCGAGAGCGTGCTGATCAGGGCGCTCAATGTAGCGCAGCACCAGGGGGCCCTGGCCTGGGAGTTGCGCAGCGCCACTTCGCTGGCGCGGCTGTGGCAGCGTCAGGGACGCTATCGGCAAGCCCATGAGCTGCTGGCGCCGATCTACCAGCGCTTTACCGAAGGCTATGCCACCCCGGACCTGATTGCCGTGCGACGTCTACTCGGCGAGTTGCAGGAGCACTTGCCGGCCTGATGGCTTGGGTGCCCGAGCGATGTGAGCGGCGTAACGCATTTCGAAGGTGCATAAGGCGCCACTGTGTTCGAGTTTTTCCAGGGCATAGCGGCGGGTGGTGTTGAGAAAACGGTAGCGCGTCAGCCCATCGACCTGTTCGCGCGACAGCAGCGATTTGAGCGCCAGGCCCTCCATCACGTGGCGCAGAGTGGCGGGCAACAAGGTGGCGCAACTGATCACACCCATCGCGGCGTCCAGGGTAAACGCCGACTTGAACACCGCCAGACGCTGCAGCACGATTTGCTCCACCGGGCTCAGCCGCTCATAGCTCCAGTCCAGGGCGGCCTTGAGCGTCTGGTGGCGCGGCACGGCGGTGCGTCGCCCCTGGGTCAGCAGTTGAAAACAGTTACCCAGCTGGGCTTGCAGCCCCACCAACGCCAACGCATCGATCTGCGCCGCCGCCAGCTCTATCGCCAGGGGCAAGCCGTCGAGGTGCTGACAGATTTCGCGTATGGCCTTGAGGTCCTGTTCGCGCAAGGCAAAGCTTTGTTGGCGGGCTCGGGCACAGCTGACAAACAGCTGCACCGCCGAATAGCCCATGACCTCGGCGACACTGCCCAGGGCCGACGCTTTCGGGACCAGAAGCGGTGGCAGCAACTGGACCGATTCGCCCTTGGCCAACAACGGTTCGCGGCTGGTGGCGAGAATCGACAGCCGGGGTGCCGCGATCAGCAGCGCCTCGACCAGTGTCCGGCAACGTTCGAGCAGGTGCTCGCAATTGTCGAGAACCAGCAACGCATGCCATTGCCCCATCGCATCGAGGTCGGCGCCCACCTCCAGATCCAGGGTGCGGGTCAGATGATCGACCACTTGCGTCGGGTCATCGATCATCGCCAGATCCACCCGCCACACCCCGTCACGGTAATGCTGCAGCAGCAGCTCGGCGACTCGCACGGCCACGGTGGTCTTGCCGATGCCGCACGGCCCGATCAGGGTCATGAAGCGCCGTACCGGCAGTTGCCGCACCAGGCTGCCGACCACCGCATCGCGACCGGTGACCGGTGTCAGGCGCGCGGGCAGATTGTGCTGAGGTTTTTGCAGGTTGTCGAAGGCGACGGACGCGGCCGTCGCGACCTGGCGCACCGGTGCGACGAAGCTGTAACCACGCTGGGGAATGTTGACGATGTAACAGTGACCGTTCTGCCCGTCACGAAAGGCCCGGCGCAGTGCGGCGATGTGCACGCGCAGGTTGATTTCCTCAACCACCGACCTTGGCCAGACCTGAGCGATCAGTTCGTCTTTGCTGACCACCGAGCCGGCGTGCTCGACCAGCACCTGCAAAATATCCAGGGCCCGTCCGCCCAGGCGCAGCGGCTGATCGCCTTCCACGACCAGGCGTTGATTCAGATGGAACGCGAAGGGGCCGAAGTGCAGCACCGTGTCGCCGTTGATATCTCTGAGGCTATTCATGCATCGTCACCTGCTGGAACCTGCCCGGCACGCGAGTCCATCCAGGCTCCGTACCTTCCTTGCAATGAGTTCAGGGGTATCTTGGCAGGCTTGGGTGACGGTACAACTGCCACAGGGGGAGCGTCACGGCCATTACGGTGCGCGCGACGGACACGGGCTAGCTGAACTGCTCTCGGTACTGGGTCGGGGTCAGGCCAAGCTTTTCACTGAACAGAAAACGCATGTGTCGCACGCTGCCAAAGCCGCTCTTGAACGCCACGGTCTTGAGCGGTAAATCGCCGGTTTCCAGGAGGTTGCGGGCACGGTCGATGCGGGCACTTTGTAGAAACTCCATGGGTGTCATGTCGACTTCCCGGGCAAACACCCTGGCGAAATGCCGTGGGCTCATGCTGGCCAGACTGGCCATGCGCTCGATGCTGAAGGCTTCGTCGAGGTGTTCGAGCACATGGTTCTGCACCCGGGTGATGGCCGTTTCATGGGGGGCCACCGCCGCCATCAACGGACTGAACTGTGCCTGACCGCCCTGGCGTTTCATCACCACCAGCAGCACCTTGGCCACGTCCTGGGCGACTTTCTTGCCATGGTCTTCAGCGACCACCGCCAGCGCCAGGTCGATGCCCGCGGTCACGCCTCCAGAGGTGATGAGGTTGCGGTCCTGGACGTAAATCTGGTCAGTCTCAACGGTGGCCCTGGGGAAGCCCTTGATCAGGCGCTCGGTGTAGTGCCAGTGGGTGGTCACGCGAAAGCCGTCGAGCAGACCGGCATGGCCCAGCACAAACGCCCCGGTGCAGATCGAGCCATAGGTTCGGGATCGACTGACGTTGTGCTTGAGCCACTCGAGCAAGGGCGGATGTTTTTCGTTGTAGGCACCGGGGCCGCCGGGCACCAGCAGCAAATCAAAGCCGTCACAGGCCTGGTCGATAGGCTGGTCGGCCTGCACCTTCACGCCATTGGACGCCCGCAGTGCGCCGGGTTCAGTGCCAATGGTCGTCAGCACATAGTGGTCAGCGGGTTTGAGATAGCGGTTGGCAATGGAAAATACCTCCATCGGCCCGGCCATATCGAGCAGGAGAAAGTCGGGGAACAGCACCATTGCCACGGTTTTCATGGGTTTGAATCATCATTGAAATCAAGGAAGGCCAGCGCATCGAACCCGCAGGAGCAAGTCCACAGGGTTCGCGCCCGGCATTAAAAATGTGTGCTGAGCATTATGGCCAAATTCCCGGCGAACGTCGGTGATTCATTTCGCAAAACTGTCAACCTGAGAGGGACAGTATTTCAATTTTCATCTACTTATTGCATCAACGAGTAAATATTAACCTTCTCCTCACTCGGACGAATCAACGTCCCCACAGGAGATTTCATCATGCTGACCCTTCGCAAAGCCTCGGAACGCGGCGCCGCCAATCACGGTTGGTTGAAGTCGTTCCATACCTTTTCCTTCGCCAACTACCGCAACCCGCGGGAGCAAGGTTTCTCCGACCTGCTGGTGATCAACGACGACCGCGTGGCGGCCGGCAAAGGCTTCGGCCAGCACCCGCACCGCGACATGGAGATTTTCTCCTATGTGCTCGAAGGCGCGCTGGAACACAAGGACACCCTGGGCACCGGTTCGGTGATCCGCCCCGGCGACGTGCAGCTGATGAGTGCCGGCAGCGGCGTGGCGCACAGTGAATTCAATCACTCGGACAGCCGGCCGGTGCACTTTCTGCAGATCTGGATCGTGCCGGACGTCAGCGGCGCCAAGCCACGCTACCAACAGGAGCACTTCAGCACGCAGAAAAAACGCGGTCGCCTGCAGCTGATCATCTCCCCCGACGGCGCCCAGGGTTCGTTGAAGGTGCGTCAGGATGCGCGGGTGTACGCAGGACTGATCGATGGCAAGGAAAGTGCGACCCTGGAACTGGCCGCCAACCGCTATGCCTACGTGCACGTGGCTCGTGGCAGTGTCGAACTTAACGGTTTGTCGTTGCAGGAAGGCGATGGCGTACGGGTTCGCGAGGAACAGCTGTTGACCTTGAGCAACGGCGTGGATGCCGAAGTCCTGGTGTTCGATCTGCGTCCGCAAGAGTTGCCAGAAATGCCTTGAACACCAACTGTAAGGCCAGGGAGCTTGCTCCCTGGCCACCGTTTATTCCCCTGTCCCTGCAAACCCCGCGACAATCTCATCGATCACCGCCCGCACCCGGGCGGTATGCCGCAAGTCCGCGTGGGTCACCAGCCAGACGTCATAGGGCAGCGGCCGCGTCCGCTCGGGCCATAACCTGACCAGCCCGTCCCTCTCCCCCAAGTACACCGGCACCTCCCCCAGCCCGACGCCTGCCGCGATGGAGCGGCGCACCAACAGACTGGAACTCAGGCTGGCGACGATCCGCCCACGCCCCAAGGGCTCGTTGACCAGGCTCATGTCTTTGCCGGCCTGCAAATAAGGCTGATACACCACCAGATCATGCCCCTCGAAGGCCGCTCCCGGCTCCGGCACGCCGTGGGCGTCCACATAATCCTGTGAGGCGAACAGGCCCACGGGCCAGCGGGCGATTCGCCGGGCGATCAGGTCGGGGTTATCCGGCCGGGTATTGCGCACGGCGATGTCGGCTTCGCGTTTGGCCAGGCTGAGGATTTGTGTCGAGGCGTCCAGTTGCACCCGCACATCAGGATGCAATTGATGCAGGCGGGCGACCGCCGGAATCAGGAAGTCGATGGCCAGGGAATCGGTGGTGGTGACGCGCACGGTGCCGGTGAGCCGATCATCGAGGCCCTGGATTCGGCGCTCCAGTTCCAGCGCCGAAAGCTCCATTTTCTCCACCGCGCGCATCGCTGCTTCGCCTACCGCCGTCAGGGCATAGCCTTCGGAGGTACGCAAGAACAACGTTGCGCTCAAGGACTTCTCCAGCGCCGTGATTCGCCGCCCTACGGTGGCCTGATCCACTCCCAGCACCCGCGCGGCTCCGCGCAGCGTGGATTCGCGGCAGACCGCGAGGAATACCCGTGCGTCATCCCAGTTCATAAGGTCCCTCCCCAGATGATGCATATTCGCATCGCTGCAACGTGAAATCGCAGCATTATTGCATCATAAAACCCCGATATGCTGGCCTCCAGAGTAACCCGACAGGACAAAGCTCATGCTCAACGCCTCATCTCCCACCCCTGCCCCGCGCAGCGCAATCTGGATGCCGATCTTCGCCGGCCTCTGCGCCAGCCTGGTCAGCATCGGTCTGGCGCGTTTTGCCTACACACCGTTGATTCCTTCGCTGATCCAGGCCCACTGGTTCAGCGCCAGTGACGTGGTATTTCTCGGCGCCGCCAATCTGGTGGGCTACCTGATCGGCGCGCTGATCGGTCACCCGCTGGCTCGGCGCACCTCCAACAACACTGCGCTGCGCCTGATGATGCTGGCGGTGACCCTGGCGTTTTTCGCCTGTGCCTTTCCGTTGTCGGTGAGCTGGTTTTTCGCCTGGCGCTTGCTGTCCGGCATTGCCGGTGGCGCGATCATGGTGCTGGTGGCGGCAACGGTGTTGCCGCATGTGCCGGCTTCGCGCAAAGGCCTGGCCAGTGGCGCGATCTTTCTCGGGATCGGCCTGGGCATCGCCGGGTCGGGGACGATCGTTCCGCCACTGCTGAGCCTGGGCCTGCAACAAACCTGGCTCGGCCTGGGCGTGCTGGCGCTGGTCCTGACTGCGGTCAGCTGGTTCGGCTGGCCATCGGCCACGCCCCATGCGCTGGCGACCACGCCGACCGATAGCGCGTCAACGGCGACAAACCCGAGTGTCTACCTGTTGTTTGCCCAGTACGCGTTCATGGCGGCCGGGCTGGTGCCGGCCATGGTATTCCTGGTGGACTACGTGGCCCGCGGGCTGGGGGCCGGGCAACATGTCGGCGCGCTGATTTGGGTGATGTACGGCCTCGGGGCGATTGTCGGACCGGTGAGCTACGGCTTTCTGGCCGATCAACTGGGGGCGAAATTGAGCATTCGACTGGTGCTGGCAGTGCAAGCGATTGCCGTTGGCCTGCTGTCGATCTCCAGCGCTTTTTGGGCACTGGCCTTGCTGGCGGTGATCCTCGGTTCGTTCCCGCCCGGCATCGTGCCACTGGCTCTGGCGCGGGTTCACGAACTGATTCCCGGACATCACCAGCAGCAGATCGCCTGGAGTCGCGCCACCGTGTCCTTTGCCACCTTCCAGGCCATCGCCGGTTTTGCCTACTCGGCGCTGTTCAACGCCAGTGGCGGCCATCACGCACTGATGTTCGTGATCGCGGCCGGGGCTATCGTCGTTGCATTGCTGTTGGAACTGGCGGTGCGTTTATCGGGCCAACCGAAAGAGGCTGCCTGCATCAAACCGACCGTTGCGTGAACCAGACAGCCCCCATGCGGGACCGCGCTTGCCCGCGATGAGGTCGACACCTTCAACATTGATCGCACCTGCCAAACCGCCATCGCGAGCAAGCTCGCGCCTACAGTTATTCAAATGTTTCAATTCCTGAGAGGTAACAAACATGACCCTCCCCCAAACCATGACCCAGATTGAAATCACCCAGCCCGGTGCACCCGAAGTCCTGCAACCGCGCCAGGTACCCTTGCCTGTGGCGGGCCCCGGCGAAGTGCTGATCCGCGTGCACGCCGCCGGGGTCAATCGTCCTGACGTGCTTCAACGCGCCGGCAAGTACCCGATGAAACCCGGCATGAACCCGATTCCGGGGCTGGAGGTGGCCGGTGAAGTGGTCGCCATCGGTTCAGGAGTCAGTGACTTCATGGTCGGCGACAAAGTCTGCGCACTGACCAACGGTGGCGGGTATGCCCAGTATTGCGCGGTCCCGGCCAGCCAGACGCTACCGATTCCCGAGGGCATGGACTGGGTGCAAGCGGCAGCGATCCCGGAAACCTATTTCACGGTATGGGCCAATCTGTTCGACATGGGCGGCGCCAGCAAAGGCCAGCGAGCGCTGATTCATGGTGGCACCAGCGGCATCGGCACCACTGCGCTGATGCTGTGCCGCGAGTTCGGCGTCAAGGCATTCGCCACCGCGGGCAGCGAAGAAAAGTGTGCGGCGATCCGTCAATTGGGGGCCGAAGCGATCAACTACCGCGATGAGGACTTCGTCCAGGTCATTCAGGAAAAAACCGCCGGCCAGGGGGTTAATGTCGTCCTCGACATCATGGGCGGTTCGTACCTGAACCAGAACATCGCGGCATTGGGCATGGACGGCCGAGTGGTGATGCTCGGTTTTCTCGGTGGCGCTCATGCCAGGGACGTCGATCTGCTGGCGATCATGGGCAAGCGCGCGGTGATCACCGGCTCGCTGTTGCGCGCACGCACTCGGGAAGAAAAAGCCTCGATCGCCGAACAACTGCATGAGTACGTCTGGCCCGTGCTCGCCGCCGGGCGATGCCGGCCAATGATCGATCAGGTCTATGCACTCAACGATGCGGCCCAAGCCCATACGCGCATGGAAGGTGGCGATCACATTGGCAAGATCGTGCTGCGTGTGGATTGATACCCGCGCAAATCCCTGTGGGCGCACGCCTGCTCCCGAAAGCGGCCTGGCAATTGACATGAATGTGGAATGTCACGGCCTCATCGCGAGCAAGCTCGCCCCCACAAGTCGAAATTATTCCTGTTGCCGGCACACATCTGCTAAAACGCGCACTTAATGTCTGTGCCGGTAGACCACCCGATGCCCTCTGCTTTTCTCACCCGTTTGCGCCCACGCTGGCTGCCGCTGCTGTGCATGGCCGCGCTGCTTGTCGGCCTGCCGGTGAGTTGTGGCGCACTCAAGTACAAAGAGCGCGAGCTGCTGTTTCGCATCGAACCGGGCACGGCCGGCTGGTATCGCGGCTTGCCGGGGGACGTTCAGGAGTTCGATATCAAGTCCGCCAGCTTCAAGGCCGGGCAGAACCTGCATGCCTGGTGGTGGCCAGCGGCGCGCCGCGATGCGCCGGCAATCCTCTACCTGCATGGCGTGCGCTGGAACCTGACCGGCCAGGCGTTTCGCATCGAGCAATTGCGCGCCATGGGGTATTCGGTGCTGGCCATCGATTACCGAGGGTTCGGCCAGAGCCACGGTGACCTGCCATCGGAAGCCAGCGTTTACGAAGACGCCCGGGCCGCGTGGGAGCGTTTCACGGCCATGCAGCCAGATGCCGGCAAGCGTCTGATCTACGGTCACTCACTGGGCGGCGCGGTGGCCATCGACCTCGCCGCCGACCTGGCCGCGCAGGCGAAAAAGGATCATGTTGCGGTGCCGGTGCGCGGCCTGGTGATCGAATCCACCTTCACCTCGCTGGGCGATGCGGTGGCGGAAGTCGCCGACAACAACCTGCCGGTCAACTGGCTGCCGGTGCGCTGGCTGCTGTCGCAGAAGTTCGACTCCATCGACAAGATCGTCGACATCGACATGCCGTTGTTGGTGGTCCATGGCCTGGCCGACCCGTTCATGCCGTCGCGATTCAGCCAGCAGTTGTTTAATGCGGCCAACGAACCCAAGCGCTTGTTGCTGATCCCCGGCGGTACGCACAACAACAGCATGAGCCTGGGCGGCAGGCAGTATCGCCAGGCACTCGACAGTTTGATGAAAGCAAAACCACAAATCGCCGGGCCGGCAACTTCGCGAGGCGCGCAGGATTCCTGAGGGTTACCGATAACCCCTTGCCTGCAGATCGAACAACTGCGCATAGCGCCCGCCCTGGGCCAGCAGATGCTCATGATCGCCGCGCTCGAGCACCTTCCCCTGATCGAGGACGATGATGTGATCGGCGTTGCGCACGCTGGAAAAACGGTGAGAAATCAGCAAGGTCATGCGGTCCTGGGTGTGCTGGCTGAAATGCTCGAACACCGCGGCTTCCGCCGCCGGATCGAGCGCCGAGGTCGGCTCGTCCAGAATCAGGATATCGGCATCGCGACGCATGTACGCGCGGGACAACGCGATTTTCTGCCACTGCCCGCCGGACAGCTCCTGGCCACCGGCAAACCAGCGCCCCAGTTGCGTGGCATAGCCGCGATCCAGACGCTCGATAAAGGGCGCGGCCATGCCCTCGGCAGCGGCCTCCTGCCAGCGCTGTTGATCGTCGAACGCCAGGGTATCGCCCACGCCGATGTTCTCGCCGACGGAGAACTGGTAGCGAATGTAATCCTGGAAAATCACGCCGATACGCCGACGCAATGCGTCCTCCTCCCAGGCCTGCAGGTCGCTGCCATCAAGCAGGATGCGCCCCTGATCGGGCCGGTATAAGCGGGTCAACAGTTTAATCAGTGTGGTCTTGCCCGAACCGTTCTCCCCCACCAGCGCCAGGCTGTGGCCGGGGACAAGGTGCAGATCGATGCCTTCCAGCGCCGCACGACTGGCGCCCGGGTAACGAAAACCGACATTCTCGAAACGCAAGCCATCGCCGGGCACCGCACCGACGGTGAGGTGGCCCGTGTCGACCACCACGGGTTCGGCCAGGTATTCGTAGAGGCTCGAGAGGTAGAGGCCATCTTCGTACAGACCGCTGATGGCGCTCAGGCTGCTGCTCACCGCCGTCTGACCCTGTTTGAACAACACCAGGTACATGGTCATCTGTCCGAGGCTGATGCTGCCGTGCACGGCATCGACCACCACCCAGGCATACGCCAGATAAAACGCCCCGGTGCCCAGCAAGCCGAGAACGAATCCCCAGCCATCGCGGCGCAGGGTCAGGCGCCGGTCTTCGGCGTAGAGACGGGCAAACGTATCGCGATAGCGCTGCAACAACAGCGGCGCGAAACCGAACAGTTTGACCTCCTTGATGTAGCCCTCGTGGGAGAGCAGCGTCTCGATGTAGGTCTGTTGCCGACTCTCTGGCGCACGGCGGGTAAACAGGCGAAAGGCGTCTCCGGAAAAATGCGCCTCGGCAAAGAACACCGGCAGCGCCCCGACCACCAACAGCACCAGCGCCCACGGCGAAAAATGCACCAGCAGCACGCCAAAACTGATCAACACGATCAGGTTCTGGATCAGCCCCAACGACTTCATCACCAGGGCCAACGGTCGGGTCGAGGCTTCGCGGCGAACCCGCACCAGCTTGTCGTAGAACTCAGAATTCTCGAACTGCACCAGCGACAATGTCTGGGCCTTTTCCAGAATCATCGTGTTGACCTTCTGCCCCAACTGCACGCGCAGCAGCGACTGCTGGACCGACAGCGCGCGCTGGGTGGCGGACAATAATGCCAACACACCCGCCTCCATCAGCACATAACGCACCACCGGCCACAACGGCGCACTGCCCTGTTGCGCATGCAACTGCATGGCGAACACCACGGCGTCGACGATGCGCTGCCCCAACCAGGCCGCGAGCGCTGGAAGAACGCCGGCAATCAGCGTCGCCAGCACCAGGCCGAGAAACAACCCGCGCGAGGTACCCCAGACCAGCAGCAGGGCACGTCGGGCCTGGTCGAGCAGTGAGGTGAAGCGAATCAGCAAGGCGCTCACGCATCGGACTCCACTGAAGTGCCGGCCCGCTCCCCCTGATACCGGGCCCGATAGCGCCCCGGGCTCTCCCCCGTCCACTTCTTGAACGCGCGGTGGAACGCACTCGGTTCCTGAAAACCCAGCTGTTCGGCGATGTCGCTGATGCTTGCCCGACTTTCACGCAATTGCTCGAACGCCACGGCACGCCGTACTTCGTCTTTGATCTCTTGATAGGAACACCCTTCACGCTCGAGTTTTCGGCGGAAGGTGCTGGGGCTCAAATGCTGTTCGAGGGCGAAGGCCTGCAGGGTCGGCCAATCACTGTAATGGCTGCTGCGCAAACGCTGATGCACCTGGGACGCCAGGCCATGCTGGTTGCGGAAGCGGATCACCAGCCATTGCGGCGCGGTGCGCAGGAACACTTTGAGCGAAGCCAGGTCCTGAACCACTGGCAGACGCAGATAGTGACTGGCGAATTCTATTTCGGTGCGCTCGACGCCAAAGGTCAGATTCGGCCCCCAGAGCAGTCGGTCATCGCTCAGCGGCAGACGCTTGTGGCGAAAGTCGGCACGGTCGATCGGGATGCGCCGGCCACCGAGCCAGCACAGCAGACTGATCATCAGCACCAGGTACGTTTCTTCGCCGAAGCGGCTGGCGTCTTCGTTGGCCGAATGGCTGTCAAGGCTGATGACGGCGCGTTTGCCGCGCACGGTCAGGGTGCCGCGAAAGTCGCGCAGGAACAGACCGAAATTGACCAGGCACTGGCGCATGGCCTTGTGCAGGTCGGGTTCCTGAATCAATGCCCGACAAATCAGGGCGAAAGCGCCCGGTGGCATGCCATGGGAGTCGAGTCCGAAAAACTCGTCGTTCAACTCGCGGATCTGGATCAGCCACAAAGCCGCAAACGCATTGGCCGGCACCCGCGCCATGGGCTGCCGGATCACCGCCGGATCGATGCCGGCCTGCTCAAGCACGGCCCGCACCCGCTGCGGGTCGTCCCCTATCCCGTGGAGCATTGCCTGTACGAAGTAGGCGGCCACTGAGTCCTTTTCCCGCATGTGAACGCTTCTCTCCCCATCACCCGAAATGGCAAAAAACATCAGTGCCGTTGAACAGTTTCGGCATAGGACAACCGCCCTGCCAGCTCTAGACTCCGGGCCAATAGTACGCCTTCGGCAATCACGGCGGCCAAGGTATCGCAAGGTTTGACTGGAAGGACGGCAAGATGAATCTGCAAAACATTGGCGTGATCGGCGCCGGCACCATGGGTAACGGTATTGCGCAAGTCTGCGCCCTGGCCGGTTTCAGCGTGACCTTGATCGATATCTCCGAGAGCGCGCTGCAAAAAGCCCTCGCCACTGTCGGCAAAAATCTCGATCGGCAGGTCGCCAAGGAAACCCTGACGCCGGAGCAAAAACTCGCCGCCCTCGACAAGATCCGCACCAGCACCGAATACGCCAGCCTGAAAGGCGCGCAACTGGTGATCGAAGCGGCGACCGAAAACCTCGATCTGAAACTGCGAGTGCTGCAACAGATCGCAGCCCAGGTCAGCGCCGACTGCGCGATCGCCTCCAACACCTCGTCACTGTCGATCACCCAACTCGCCGCCAGCGTCAGCCAGCCTGAGCGTTTCATCGGCCTGCACTTCTTCAATCCGGTGCCCGTGATGGGCCTGATCGAAGTCATCCGCGGCCTGCAGACCAGCGACACCACCCATGCCCTGGCACTGGAAATGGCGACCAAACTTGGCAAAACCGCGATCACCGCCGGCAACCGTCCGGGTTTTGTGGTGAACCGGATTCTGGTGCCGATGATCAACGAAGCCATCCTGGTGTTGCAGGAAGGCCTGGCCAGCGCCGAGGACATCGACGCCGGCATGCGCCTGGGCTGCAACCAGCCGATCGGCCCGCTGGCTCTGGCGGACCTGATCGGCCTGGACACCCTGCTGGCGATCATGGAAGCCTTCTACGAAGGCTTCAACGACAGCAAATACCGTCCGGCGCCGCTGCTCAAGGAAATGGTCGCCGCCGGTTACCTGGGACGCAAAACGGGGCGCGGCTTCCATGCCTATGCCTGAGCGTTGCTCGCGTTTCGCCGAATACCGGGACAAGGTGCTGGAGCTCTTTGCCAGCAAAGGTTTCGGTCAGGTCGGCATGCGTGAGCTCGCCACGTGCCTGGGGCTTTCCCCAGGCTCGTTGTATCACCATTACCCGAGCAAACAGCACTTGCTGCTCGATCTGATCGAGGAGTTCTACGAAGAGCTGTTGGCCACCCTCGGCCGTATCGAGAAAAAAGCCCCGGCCAGGCGTGATCGACTCAACAATCTGATCCGCGCGCACTTGAACCTGCATCGCGACATGCCATGGCATTTTCGTCTGGCAGAGCGCGACGGCGGCTGCCTGAATGAAGAGCAACAGGTACGGGTTCAGCATTTGCGCGAGCAATACGAGCGCAAGTTGCTGCTGATGCTCGGCGCGCGCTCGCGGTTCAGTGAGGCGGGCCAGTTGGCGGCCGGGCACGCCATTGCCGCGCTGCTTAACAGTGCGCCCACCTGGTTGACCTCGCACACACTCGATGAGCGCGAGCACGACGAGCTTCTGGAAAGCATGGTGAGCGGCGCCATCGAACGCCTGCTGGCGCCACGCCGCGCGAGCGAGGCAATAAGCCTGGCCTCGTCTATCGAGAAAACATCTAAAAAAATCCAGGCTCCCGCCACGATTTAGCGCTTTGCTTGCCGGGTCAATGCCATCGGAATTTTGCCGTCGAACGCAACGTCCAATCCGATGCGCACCTTCAATGACCGGGAGCCGAACCATGAAAATCAATCCCTACCTCATCTTCAATGGCGACTGTAAAGCCGCGTTCACCTTCTACGCCCAAAGCCTGCAAGGCCAGATCGAAGCCATGATGACTTTCGGTGAAACCCCTGCCGGCGAACACATGCCCAAAGACCTGCACAACCTGATCATTCACACCCGCCTGCTGGTGGGCGATCAAGTGCTCATGGGCTCGGACACCACGCCCGATCGCCCGGTGGACGACATGAGCGGTTGCTCGATTTCCCTCAACGTCGACAGCATCGCCGAGGCCGAGCGGGTCTTCGCCGCACTGTCGGAGGGCGGCAGTATGCAAATGCCCCTGGATGCCACGTTTTGGGCGGCCCGTTTTGGCATGCTGGTGGACCGTTTTGGCGTGTCATGGATGGTCAACTGCGAAAAGGATCAGTGAGCACGCCCTGCTGATCGCGATGCTCAAGGCATGAAAAAGCCCGACCGGCAAAGGTTGGGCTTGCTGGCAACTCTCGGGCCGTCTGCTACCGTCAAATAGTCACCCGCATAGCAGCGACCTTTCGGAGGATCCCCTATGCCAGTCCATGACCTGTCATGGTCCACACGGTTGAAACTGTCGCTTCTGGCTGGCGGGCTCATCGCCACCCTGCTGGCTCTCGGCGGGTGCGCAACCGTCGACGCCCAAACGACCGCTTATGTCGGCGTCGAGCATCCCGCGCCAACACTGCCCAGTGAAGTGGTCGTACTGCGTACCGAGCCGCTGCGCCCGCATGTTCGATTGGGTGAAATATTGATTGACGCCAGCGTCGATCCCGCGCCCCCCATCACCCAGGTAGAAGAAAAACTGCGGGATGAGGCGGCCAAGCTCGGGGGCGATGCGGTGGTGGTGGTCTATGACCATATTCAACCGGTGGGCGCTTATGTCAACGGGCCACTATGGGCTCGCGATGTACAGACCATTGAGGGGCGCAAGCTTAAAGGGATCGTCATCAAGTACCGATAGTGTGGTCCTGCGCCGAGTGGCCAAGGCAACCTTTCGTCGTAAATGAAAACGGAACGACACCTGGGCCCCCTGTCTGGCTTAGGGTTTGCAAAGGCCCGACGTAGCACCCCAGAACGACATAATTCTGACGCGGCTGCGCCTCAATTCAACGCTTAAGGACGCCAGCGATACGCTTGGTCAGTCACCGGAGATGTAACGTGTCAACTCTCAATGAAATCGCAGCGAACCACGCGAGAATGGCCAAGGCAAAGGAAGAAGAGTCGACCGGACTGAGTGAGCGACAGCTCCATGTGGTGGGCAGTATCGAAATCCAGTCCGTGGATGCGCAGCAGCATGTGCCACTGCACCTGATCGCTGGCACGCAGGACAATAACCTTGGACAGGCGATCAGCTACTCACTCTGACTGCGGTGAACGTTGCGCATGCCCGACAGTGTTCACACCGGGGCATGCGACGATGCCAGACATTCAGGGCGAGGAAATCAGCCCATCGCCCAGCAACGGACATACCTGTCTTGCACGAGGCAAACGCCAGTCGCAAACCGTCCGGCGTGGAAGCTTTATCACGGTAACGGCTGGCGGCCGCTAGTCAAAGAACGGCTCAACCTCCGTCCGGCTGCCGACAAAGAAGCTGTCGGCCACCAGTCGCAGCGGCTGGAGGTCCAGGTCACTGGCTTTGTCGGCAATCAACTGCTGAAAATGTCGATACACCGCCGCGTACTCGCCCTCCTCCGACACGGCCTGGCGCACGCCATCAATACTCAAGCGCGCCCCCCCGTTGTCCAGTCGCAGGATACCTTCGGTGCAACGAATCTCGATGCTCCAGAGCTCGTCATGTCCGTGGTCGAAATCGAACTCCGCGCGAACATCGAGGTGGCGCGCGTCAGACATTTTGATGGAAGCGGCGATGGGCGACTGGCAGTTTGCGGGGACTCGCAGTTCGGCTGACTCAACGAACAGCGGCAGCGCCAGCAGATGGGTGGCAATCGACAAGGCGTTGATGCCCGGATCGAAGACGCCCAGGCCACCAGGTTGCCAGATCCATGCCTGGCCGGGGTGCCATTTGCGAACGTCTTCCTTCCAGTCGATCTGCACGCTTTGCAGGGTTCGGGTGGCCAGCCAGTCACGGGCGGCTTCGATGCCGGGCGCATAGCGTGAATGCCAGGCGAACAGTCCGCTGACCCCTTGCTCCTCGGCCTGATCCACCAATGCCATCGCTTCGCCCAACGTGGCGCATGGCGGTTTTTCCACCAGAACGTGTTTGCCTGCGGCCAGCGCCTGTCGGACCAGAGCGAATCGCCCTTGGGGTGGCGTGCAAAACGCTATCGCATCGACATGCGGGCCGCGTTCGAGCAACTCGCTCAGGGACTGAAAGTTCTCTACCCCGGCGCAGGACCGCCCTTGCGTGGCGACCGACACTAACTGGAACGCGGGATTGGCGTTGATGGCTGGAACATGTTGATCCTGGGCAATCTTGCCGTAGCCCACCAGACCGAGACGGATCGGTTGCATCAATGACTCCTGATTTTTTTGTACTTATGGGTTGGCCGGGATTGAACCATTGTTTCTCTCGACTGGGTAATTTTCGGCTGCCTTGAAGGCCGGCTTTTTCTTCCTGACGCTCCCTTCGCCAGCGCTCAAATTGGCCCGTGGCGGTTGCCTGGAGGTCGTGCCCGCCAGGCAATTGGCGCAGGCCGCTTATTTTTGCAAAACAACCAGCGGAGTGTCCTTCTTGACGATGTAGGTCGCCAGTTCCGAACCGGCGGTCGTGCCGATGTTCGTCGCGGTGTGGGCGGTTCCTTCCGGAATGTACAGCGAGTCACCGGCGTTGAGCGTCACCGGTGGCTGCCCCTCGAGCTGATACTGAAAGGTGCCACTGATGACGTAAGCCACTTCCACACCGGGGTGCGAATGCCTGGGTGCTGCGACCCCCGGCTCGAAGTCAACGCGGACCTGGATCACTTCGCGGTCGGAAACGCCCAGATCACGTTTCACCAGATCCGTGCGATGCAGGCCTGTCTGCCAGCTTTTCGCCGCAGACGTCTCGTGAGCCGCTTCAGCCTGTGACATCCCCGCGAATGCACAAAGGGACACGGCGGCGGCCAGGGCGGCAGCAAACCTGCCGAGCGTCTTATGGGTATTGAAACGAGGCATTGAATTTCTCCGGTCAGTGCACGGTAAACGCCGAGGCGGGTTTCGCTCATGCAGTGAGTCCATTTCGAGTCAACGGTGTATCTCCCACATGTCCGACTGACCGGTTTTTGTATGCCGAGGTCGCTGGCGACACTGGAGATACACAGCAATACAAACCCACTGGGCGCGTGCGTTTTCCGGCTTTTTCCCCGCGATCCACACCTTCACGCATTCGCCTCGGTGCGGGGCCAACAGCAGCGCGCACTCCGACCGGCAACTATAGGCAAGACCTATGCAAAGGATTGCATATCGGTCTTGGACCCTATCGAACAAACGACAGAAGATTGTTTCACACCCAAGCAACACCCAACCAGCAACCCCGACAGGAGATTCACCATGCAACAGTCTCACGCTTACAACGACACCAGCCTCGAACTGACCGCCAAAATTCTGGACGCCAAGGCTCGCAAAAACCTGTCCTTCGAGGACCTGGTTGAAGGCACCGGCCTTGGCCTGGCTTACGTCACCGCCGCTCTGCTCGGTCAGCACCCGCTGCCAGAAAACGCGGCGAACGTGATCGGCAAGAAACTGGACCTGGACGCCGATTCGGTAGCCCGCCTGCAAATCATCCCGCTGCGCGGCAGCCTGTCGGGTGTGCCGACCGACCCGACCATCTACCGCTTCTACGAGATGATCCAGATCTACGGCACCACCTTGAAAGCCCTGGTTCACGAACAGTTCGGCGACGGCATCATCAGCGCCATCAACTTCAAACTGGACATGAAGAAAGTCGAAGACCCGGAAGGCGGCCACCGTGCGGTGATCACCCTCGACGGCAAGTTCCTGCCACTGCGTCCTTTCTAAGGATCTAACCGGACCTGTCATTCGGCCCGCAGCCTTTGTGGGCCCGCTTCAAAACCGACCGAACCCGCTTCTATCAATCAGCCCATTGGAATGGAGGACTCGTCATGCAAAAAATTCTGTTTCTCGCCCTGTCCCTGACGGCCTCGCTGTCAGCCTACGCACAGGGACCGGTGGTCGCACCAGAAGCCGTTCCCTATGCCTACGGCATGCATCTGGATATCGCCAAAGTGATCAACATCACCCCGGCCGCGGATGTCTGCGGTCCGACGCCCGTGCAGATGACTTACAAGGATTCCCACGGCGATACCCGAACGCTGGAATACAACGTGATCGGTGCCGGCTGTACCAACTGATCGTCACTCAATCATCACGCAATCAATGAAAGGTACGCATCATGAAAGCGCTCATCGAAGGTTTTTTGAAGTTCCAAAAGGAAGCGTTTCCACAACGGACGGACCTGTTCAAACACCTGGCCACCACGCAACACCCAGGCACGTTGTTCATCACATGTTCCGACAGCCGCGTGGTACCGGAGCTGCTGACCCAGCAAGAACCCGGTGAGCTGTTCGTCATTCGTAATGCCGGCAACATTGTGCCGTCCTACAGCCCGCACCCGGGTGGCGTGTCGGCCACTGTCGAATACGCCGTGGCCGTGCTGGGCGTGACCGATATCGTGATCTGCGGCCATTCCGATTGCGGTGCCATGACCGCCGTCGCCAAGTGCACATGCATGGATCACCTGCCAGCCGTGGCCGGCTGGTTGCAACATTCCGAATCGGCCAAAGTCATCAATGAGTCGCGCCCTCACGCAGATGAAGCCGCCAAAGTGAGTTCGATGGTGCGTGAAAATGTCATCGCTCAACTGGCCAACATCCAGACCCACCCGAGCGTGCGCCTGGCCCAGGAAAAAGGCCGGCTGAATCTGCATGGCTGGGTCTACGACATCGGGACCGGTTCGATCGACGCCCTGGACGCCGACAACAAGACGTTCAAGTCCCTGGTCAAGCACCCGACGACCTGCGCCGTGCAGGCCCGTCCCGAAAAAGCCGTTGCCTGATCAGGCACTGACTCCAGCCGCACGCAACAGGCTTGAAGGATGAACGGCCGATGGCACAAGCCTCACAAATCCAGCACCAGGGGGGCATCGCCTTCCCTGGTTTGCGCCGGCACTGCGCAGCAAATCAGCACGTCCCCTTCGGCCGGCATTTCAGCCGGCAGGTTCAGATAATGTACGTGCCCGCTGATCAGTCTGGTGCGGCAGGTACCGCAGGAGCCACCCCGGCAACTGAAGTCCGGGTTCAGGCCACGGCTTTCCGCCAGCTCCAGCAAACTCCCGCCGCCTGGCTCCCAACGCGCTTCCTTGGCTGAAGCGGTAAACAGCACTTTGACCGGATGGCTCGCCGCCGGTATTTGCTCGACCGCCGGGGTCAGTTGATCCCGCTGGCGAATCAAGGTCGAAGGTCCGAAAGTCTCGGCGTGAATACGATCATCACCAATGCGCAACGCGCGCAGGCCGTCATACAACGCCTGGGTAAACGCCCCGGGACCACACAGGTAAAAGTCGTAATCATCCAGGGGCAGCAACGCTTTGAGCAGTTCGACATCGACACGCCCCGCCACTTCAAAGTCCTCACCGACGCGGGCATGGGTCTCCGGCTGACTGAGCAGACGCAACGCATGAATTTTATCTTTGGCGCGGGTGGCCAGTTCATACAACTCGTCGCGAAAGCCCAAGTCGGCCAGGCTCCGCGCACTTTGAATGAACCAGGTCGGGCGAGTGCGACGTATGCGTTCCCCTTGATAGATCACCTCGCGCAGCATCGACAGCATGGGGGTCACGCCCACGCCTGCGGCCAACAGCACCAGCGGACGATGCTCGTCCGCCTGCACCGTGAAGCGGCCCTGAGGAGCACGGGCTTCGATCAGGTCCCCGACCTGAATCCGCTCATGCAAGTGCGACGAAACCCGTCCGTCACGCTTGACGCTGATGCGGAAAAAACTATCGGAAGGTGCGCTCGACAGGCTGTAGGTCCTGACCAGCGGCGCTTCACCCTCGGCCACGCCAATGCGCACGGGCAGATGTTGACCCGCCTCGAAGCGCGGCAAGCCGGCGCCGTCGTCAGGTTCAAAGTAAAACGAACGAATCGTGCTGCTTTCATCAACGATGCGGGTCACCCGCAATTGTCGCCATTGATCGCGCAAGGCGTCGGCCTGCAAACGGCCTGCGGCTTGCTCCCAACTGCCGGTCATCAGGCTATTGGGCGAAAACCCTTCGAAGCGCCAACGCACAGCCAACACAGCGGCTCGCCGCACGACATGCTCCACGGTCAGCGTCCATAGCCGCTCGGCCCCCTGGAACGCGGCGATTTCCGGGGCCTCAAGAATGACTTCGGTACGCCCGGCAACTTGCAGCATATCGCCTGTTTCAAAATCGACGAACAGCAGCCCGGCTCGCGGGTTGAGCAAAAAATTGCCCAAGGTGTTGAAGTGCAGATTGCCGGCGAAATCAGGAATGGTCAGCACATTGCCTTCAATCCTGACGAAACCCGGATTGCCTCCCCGGTGCGAGACATCCACCGAGCGTTGGGTGACATCGCCGTCCAGGTCCACGTAGCTGGCCACAAAGAACGTATCCGCCTTGCCGATCGTTTTCCGGGCAGCTTCATCGAGCTCATTGAAACACTCTGCCCGGGCGCTCGACGAGCAGTGTCCAAGGCTCACCGGATCGACCTGGCGCAACTGGATGTATTGCGGGCAATTGCCGAAACTGTGCACCACAGAAACGCAACAACCGCCAGAAGAGGCGGTGCTGATGTTGCCGTTCATGCGATTGCGCCTTCGTGTCTTCAGGTCGATGCCGAGTAACCCTACGGCGGCGCCCGTTCGCAGTGCCGGTTTGACTGGATCACTGTCCGCCGGCAGGCGATCGAGTTGCAGCACCCGTGGATCCGGGGAATGGGCAAAGCCTGGAGGGCCTTCGATCAGGGTGGCCCAAGGTATGCCTTGCTCATCGACGGCGCCCAGTACCAGATAAGGTAACTGGCTATAAAACAAGCGGTGCTGGTCGGGCATGTAATCGCGTATGACCCTGCGTCCGTTTGCCTCCATCACCTGGGCGACGCCAACGCTTTCCTGTAAGTGCAACTCGCCTGCATGCCAGGGCGATGCCCCCGGCCCGTCTGTCTGACTCATGATCACCTCTACGTTTTTCCATTCGTAAACAGGTGCATCTCGCGCGCAAAAAACGAGCGATGGTCTGCATGGGTTCTACGGCACTTGCGGCGCCTCGTACCAATCACGGCCGGGTGTGGCAAAGCGCATTTTTTGACGGATGAACGCGGCATTTTCGACGCTGGTTATTTGCTCCAGCAGCACGAACGCCACTTCGGTGGCAGTGCCCGGCCCGCTTGAGGTGATGATGTGGTCATCGACCACGACAGGCCGATCGACGAAGCGGGCCCCGGTTTCCACCAGTTGGTTTTTCCGTTTGCCGCCCTCCTGGTGGTAGGTCGTCGCACTCCTGTCACGCAATACGCCAGCCACACCCAGGCATATCGATGACACGCACACACTGGCCACGGGTTTTCCGGTTTCGACGAAGTGACGGATGGTCGACAGGAAGGGTTCGCTCAACGCTTCCTCATAAAAGCCTGCCGGTTCGAAACCACCCGGCAATGCCAGGGCATCGAAGCCACTCACGTCCAGGTCGCTCAATAAAAAACCGGGGATGAGCGTCAGACCAAAGGTGGTCACGATTTTTGCGCGAAGGCCGGCGTTGACCAATTCAACGGGTTGGTCCCCGAGCAGATTGGCCCAGCCAAGCACATCGGTGAAAGCCGCCATTTCCAGTGGCTCTACGCCGTTGGCCAGTAACATGAGCACGCGTTTCATCGGATCCGAGCCTCTGCTGCATGGAGGGGTTTAACAGTGAGTGCTCATGCTCTGCCATAACCGCCATGGAGAGAACGACCAAAAAAAGCAATCCACTGTTTCGCCTGCTGAAATGGCGGGATCGACCGCCAGGTCACGCTGAAATCGCTCAAAGAGCATCCGGCCGCAGGGCTGGATGCTCACGGAGCCCGTCGACGATGTAATCGACAAAACTGCGCACCCGCATCGAGGCCCTGCGCCTTTCGCGATACACCACATGCACCGGCAAGGCCGGCAGTTCAAAAGGTTGCAAGACCCGTTTCAATCGTCCGCTGTTCAAATAGTCGAACAACGGATAGCTCAAACAACGCGTCAGACCGGCACCATGGGCCGCCGCATCGATGGCCGCCTGTACCGTGGCACAACTGACCCGCGACCGGGCCTTGATGTTGTTGGGCTCGCCCTGCGCCTGAAAGTCCCATTGGACCTTGTCCCTGTAGGCCTTCGTGGCGATCAGTCGATGACGCTTGAGGTCTTGCGGTACATCGGGTTCACCGTGAGTGGCAAGGTAGGCAGGACTGCCGCAAACGATGGAGCGCACATGGCCAACCTGCCGAGCGATCAATGACGAACTCGGCAAATGCCCGACCAACACCGCGACGTCCAGCCCCTCTTCATTCATGTTCGGAAAGCGATCATGGTAATGGGCGAACACTTTGACTTCGGGATACGCCTCCATGTAACCCGTCAGCAAGGGGGTCATGACATAACGGCCGAACAGCAGCGGCAGCAGCACCGTCAGGTTGCCCTGCGCTTGAACGTGCGAACCTTTGGCCGAGGCCTCGGCCTCATCAACCGCCTTGAGGATGCGGGAACAATCGGCCATGAATGCCGTACCCGCTTCAGTCAATGTCACCCCTCGGGTACTGCGCACTAACAGCGGCACACCCAGGCGCGCCTCCAACCGGGCGATGGCGCGCACGACCGTCGGGCCGGAAACGCTGAGACGACGTGCCGCCGCGGCAAGGCTGGGATGCTCCGAGAGCGCCTCGAACACGATCATTTCATGGTAACGGTCCATCATTACGCACGCTTGCCGACAGGTCTGAGCGCCGGGTCGTTCCCCAGTCGTTCGGCCAGGAAATCCACGAAGGTACGAACCTTTGCGGGCACGCGATTGTTTTTCAGGTACACCACCTGGATCGGCAACGCAGGCGGTTCAAACGCCTCAAGCACCACCTCCAGTTCACCTGCGGCAACCTGGCTGGCCACTTGATAGGACAATACCCGGGTGATTCCCCACCCCAGGCAAGCCACATTGATCGCCGCCTGATTCGCAGTGACCACAAGCCGCGGGTCAAAGCGAAAGCTCAAGGGGTTGCCGTCGCTCTCAAATTGCCAATCACTGAGCAGATGGCTGGCCGAAGACATCACAATATTGGCCGATCTCAACTCTGCGGGGTGAAGCGGCCTGCCGTATCGTTCAAAGTACGCCGGCGCCGCGCATATGACCTGCCGCACCTCACCGACCTTGATGGCGTGCTGATTGTTCTCGTGCAAATGGCCAATGCGAATGGCTACGTCGATGCCTTCATCGACCATGTTCACGACACGGTCAACCAGCAAGGCGTTGAGATGCACCGAGGGAAACTGGTCCAGATAACGGGCCAGCAGTGGCGCGATGTATAACTCGCCAAACAGCACCGACGCCGTGACTGTCAAATTCCCGCAGGGTATCGAATAACTGCCGGCGGCGGCCTCCTCCGCTTCCTCGACCTCACTCAGGATTCGCCGGCAATCTTCCAGATAGCGTTGCCCCGCTTCGGTGAGGTGCAGGCTGCGGGTCGTTCGAGAGAGAAGGAGTGTGCCGATTCGCTCTTCCATCGCGGCGATGGCACGGGTGACGCTGGGAGGAGAGATATTCAGGCGCCGGGCGGCGGCGGCAAATCCTTCCTCCTCGGCGACCGCCATGAAAATCTGCATTTCTTGAAAGCGATCCATAGACGACTCTCTCTCCAATGAAAGTACAGCGCGGTATCTGGCTGCCGATGCGTGCAGACTCGATCTGCCAGTATTGTCGGCTGCATCGATTTTCGCACGCGCCGTCGGGCTGGCCGGTTTGACAGGACGCAATCCAGGGAAAAACCACGTGGGTGTAGGCGGCAATGTCGGCGACCGTCGGCTTGTCACCGGCCAGGAATGGACGTTGGCCCAGCTCGTCCTCCATGACTTCAAGCAAGCCATGGGAGCGTTTGATGGCGTCTTCGGCGTCATAACCGGCGCCAGATACGGTGATCAACCGTGCGTTGGCAGGCCGAGTTCACCCATCGTAATGATCGCTGTGCACGGCTCTAATCGCCCACCGTGGCTCCTGACACCAATTCCATGAAGGCGACGGATGCTGCGCTGTGGTAGTTGTTTTTGCGCCGCAGTAACGCCGCTCCGCGTCGAGGTCCGTTGTCCATCAACGCGAGCTTGCGCAGGGCGCGGTCCTGGGTAGCGATCGGCTCGGGAAGAATGGTGGCGATCGCCGTGTGCCGGATGACTTCCAGCAGTGTGTTGACCGAGTTGACCTCGATCGCCACCTTCGGCGTGATCCGCGCGCTTGCAAAGTACTCATCGATACAGACGCGAGTGACGAAGTCCGGCGTCAACAGGGCAAACTCCAGTTGAGCAACCTGCTGGGCCGTCAATGGCGTCTTGCAGTCGTACAGCGGGTGATCGCGCCCGACCATCAGCCCCAGGGTTTCAATAAAAGCCGGAATCGATTCGATGTCCGCGTTTCTCACTTGGTCAAATGCGATCGCGATATCCAGCGAATCCTCCGCCAACCCGGTTTCGATATCGTCCATCGACAATTCAAAGATTTCCAGATGGATGTTGGGATAGCGGTTTTTGTAGTCGCGTACCAGTGGCCCGACGAGATACGCCATGAACGTCGGTGTCATGGCCAGGCGCAAGGTGCCCCGGGACAAGTCCTTCACATCGTGCAGTGCGCGCTTGCCAGCTGCCAACTCCACCAGCACGCGACGCGCGCATTCGATGTAGGCCTGCCCCGCGTCGGTCGGTTTCACGGACCGTGATGTTCGGTCGAACAGCACAACGCCGAGCGACTCTTCCAGTTGCCGGATCTGTTGGGACAAGGTCGGTTGGGAAACATGCAACGCCTCGGCGGCGCGGGTAAAGCCACCGTTATCCGCGACGGCCAGTAAATAGCGCAAATGTCGTAGCAGCATGTGGGTTCCCCTTCGATAGGCTCTGCTTATGCGCTGCATTGTATTCGCTCCTGGACGCTATCGGTCAGTCGACAGCAGATGACGACAACCCCAGGGGCACGGCCTGGACTGAACACAGAAGCCATTGCCACTTTTAACGCACACGCGCTGTGCGGTCCTTGCAGGGAAACGAAATAACTTACGACTTTGATTTATTTGTAATCGGTACAGGTTCCGGCGGTCCCGACGCCGGCGACATCATTCGTCATAGCGTCACGGAGCTGACCTTTACATCGCCTCGGCATGCCTCGGTAACCCTATGGAGATCAGTGCTGCGAGCAACACGAATGCGCTCGATATCCACAAGCACGCACCCATCCCATACACCTGATAAACCCAGCCGGAGAGCACCGTGCCTGCCAACCGTCCCATGGCGTTGGACATGTAGTAAAACCCCACATCCAGCGACACGCCGTCTTCCTTGGCGTATGACACGATCAGGTAGCTGTGCAGCGAAGAGTTCACCGCGAACAGCGCACCAAAGACCATCAATCCACCGAGCAACACCCCCTGTTGCGACAGCCCGGTATTGAGCCCCAGAGCAATGGCCGCAGGCAGGCCCGCCAGCGCCAGCGCCCACAGAAACGCCGCACGGCCATCGGGTACGTGCCCACGTGTCTTGCCGGTGATGGCGGGTGCAAAGGACTGGACGATGCCGTAGCCAATCACCCAGGCCGCCAGGAAGCCCCCGACCGCCCAGAAGTCCCAGCCGAACACGCTGCTCAGGTACACCGGCAAGGCCACCACGAACCAGACATCGCGGGCGCCGAACAGGAACATCCGCGCCGCCGAGAGGATGTTGATTGCCCGGCTCTTGGACAGGATGTCGCGAAACCTGGGCTTGGCTTTGGCCTTGCCCAGGTCCTTCCTCAACAGGATCAGACTGCTGATCCAGATCAGCGCCAGGACACCCGCCATCGCCAGCAAGGCACCTTTGAAGCCGATCGATGCCAGCAAGGCCCCGCCCAGAAAGAAGCCGACGCCCTTGAGTGCGTTCTTCGAGCCGGTGAGGATCGCCACCCACTGGTAGAGCTTGCCCTGCTGCCCCTCCGGAACCAGAAGCTTGATGGAGCTTTTGGCGCTCATCTTGTTCAGGTCTTTGGCAATCCCCGACAGCGCCTGAGCCCCCATCACCCACGGGATGGTCAGCCAGGCGCCAGGCACCGTCAGCATCAGCAGCGCCGCGACCTGAAGGCCCAGCCCGATGTTCATGGTCCGGTTCAGTCCCAACCGGGCGCCGAGGTAGCCCCCCACTAGGTTGGTGATCACGCCAAACAGCTCGTAGAACAAAAACAGCGCCGCGATTTGAAGGGGGCTGTAGCCCAACGCGTGGAAGTGCAGCACCACCAACATGCGCAAGGCGCCGTCGGTGAGGGTGAAGGCCCAGTAATTGCCCGTGACCAGCAAGTACTGCCGCACCGGCGGAGCGAGGGCTGACAACGCTTTCATGACCGCTCCTCAGACTGCCAGACCAACCATTCTGGCCAGTTCGACGGTGCGATTGGCATAGCCCCATTCATTGTCGTACCAGGCATAGAGTTTGACCTGGGTGCCATTGATGACCATGGTCGACAGCGCATCGATGATCGATGAGCGCGGGTCGGTACGGTAGTCGATGGACACCAGTGGACGCTCCTCGAAGCCGAGGATGTCTTTGAGCTCGTTCTCGGAAGCGTCCTTGAGCAGTTGGTTCACCTCTTCGACCGTGGTGGCTCTCTCGACTTCAAAGACACAGTCCGTCAGCGAAGCGTTGGCCAATGGCACGCGTACGGCATGGCCATTCAGGCGCCCACGCAGCTCCGGGAAAATTTCGGCAATGGCGGTGGCCGAGCCGGTGCTGGTCGGAATCAAACTCATCCCCGAGGCACGCGCTCGGCGCAGGTCCTTGTGCGGCTGATCGAGAATGCTCTGGGTGTTGGTCAGGTCGTGGATGGTGGTGATCGAACCGTGGCGAATGCCCAGTTTCTCGTGGATGACTTTCACCACCGGCGCCAGGCAGTTGGTCGTGCATGAAGCGGCGGTGACGATGCGATGTTCCGCCGGTTTGAATAGCTGATGGTTGACGCCCATGACAATGTTCAACGCGCCCTTCTCTTTCACTGGCGCACTGACCACCACTCGCTTCACGCCTTGGTCCAGGTAAGCCTGGAGCACCGCAACCGTCTTCATTTTGCCGCTGGCTTCGATCACCAGATCACAGCCCGACCAATCGGTGTCGGCAATCGCCTTATTGGCCGATACCTTGATTCGTTTGCCGTCGATGACGATGCTGTCGCCCTCGGAATCAGCCTGGTAATGCCAACGACCATGTACCGAGTCGAAATTAAGCAGGTGCGCATGAGTCGCCGCGTCACCCGCTGGGTCGTTGATCTGCACGAATTCAAACTCTGGCCAGCTCCAGGCGGCTCGCAGCGCGAGACGACCGATCCGACCGAAACCATTGATGCCAACTTTGATCGTCATGTTGTGGTGCTCTGTGTCTGTTGTCAGTGGGCGTTCGACCGGGTGTCGAACCGGGCGATGTTTTCAATAGGGGCAGGATGCTGAATCGCTTGTGGACGCAACGACCAAACCGGTAAGGGCGCCCGTCTTCCCTGGGCACGGGGCAGTACGGAATATGGGTGTTGTGGCACGGCGAAAAAGCCTCAGATGGAGCGCTGATTAACACGTTTCATGAGTTCTTCCGCCGACTCCTTGCGCTCGGAATAACGATCAACCAGATAGTCCTGACGGTCGCGAAGCAGCAGCGTGAATTTCACCAACTCTTCCATCACATCAACGACACGGTCGTAGAACGGAGAAGGTTTCATCCGGCCGTTATCGTCGAATTCCATATAGGCCTTCGGCACGGAGGATTGGTTAGGGATGGTGAACATGCGCATCCAACGTCCCAGCACTCGCAGCTGATTGACCACGTTGAACGACTGCGAGCCACCGCACACCTGCATGACGGCGAGGGTTTTGCCCTGGGTCGGGCGTACCGCGCCCATCGCCAGTGGCACCCAGTCGATCTGCGCCTTGAAAACCGCGCTCATGGAACCGTGGCGTTCTGGAGAGCACCAAACCTGCCCCTCGGACCACAGCATCAGCTCGCGCAGCTCCTTCACACGTGGGTGATCATCCGGTGCGTCATCGGGCAGCGGCAAACCGGACGGATTGAAAATCCGCGCCTCGGCGCCGAAGTGCTCCAGCAGTCGAGCGGCCTCCTCGACCAACAAGCGACTGAAGGAGCGCTCACGGGTCGATCCGTAGAGCAGCAAAATGCGCGGCTTATGGGTGGAGGTCTTCTCGATACCCAGCTTGTCAGTCGATGGGAAATCAACCAGTTCGGTATCGAGTTGGGGGATTTGGTCATCAAACATAGTCTTTGTCCTGCGCAATGGCGCTCTTGGATTCATCGAACCAGCGGCGTTTCAGCCAAAGGGCCACACCGACCAGGGATATCAGTACCGGCACTTCCACCAATGGGCCAATCACCGTGGCAAACGCAGAGGAACAGGATTTTCATCGAGCGATCTCGTATTCGAAGGCGCAATCAGGCGATTTTGCTTGCACAGCACACGGCTGCACGTTCAGGACGATCACCCATTTCATCAAGGCGTTTGGCATCAGGGCTCAGCCAATGCTTGTTGCTTTCCAGCACGGTGGTCAGCACTTGATGAACCCAGTCAGGGAGGTTCGGGTGCAGGCGGTAATACACCCATTGACCTTGGCGACGGTCCGACAACAAGCCACACGTACGCAATTGCGCCAGGTGCCTGGAGATTTTTGGCTGGCTTTCGTTCAACGCGCAGGTCAGCTCGCACACACAAAGCTCTCCTTCACGGGTAATGAGCAGCATGGTGCGGACACGGGTGTCGTCAGCCAGGCATTTGAAAACAGTGGTCGGTGTCAGGTGGTCGGCCATATCGATGCTCAGCGTTTGGTTTCACCAGGATGAATATCTTGATGCGCTCATGAATGTCGTGAAGGGTGCCGGCGCTTGCGGGTCACTGCGAAATCTCAACTCATATACGATTTAACGAATATATGTTTTTACGTATATAAGGTAAATGCAAAGAAACGAAATATTTCCTCAAGGCGCCTGTTCCTGAGGATCACAGTCAGCTCAAAGCCCTGATTTTAAGGCGATCGGCAGGCTAGCCCCTGGCGAAATGCTTTGGATATATGGGGGAAATTGAATATTAGAAAGCTGTAATGAGTCAGTCGCTCACACAGAAACAGTCTCACGCCTGTTCGCATCGGCTAATGATGCCTGCGCGAGTGCGCCCAATGTACCCACCTGCCGAACACGGCAGGTGGGTACAGATCCGATCGACACGAACAATGTTGAGCAGCCGAAAGTGGCCAAACCAAAGCCATCAACATCGGGAACGATCAATCAACACGGCTGCCGCAGGTGACTGGCCTTGGGGATATTCAACGTCTAAGCGTGATGACTGGCTGCGCAGCATAGATATTCATTTTTCCAGCTCGGTGAGTACCCCGACCACCAGGTGCAGGCTTTTACCCGCACTTTCAGTGCGTCGCACGTTTTCCTGATTGCTCGCAGAAATCACCACCAATTCGCTGAGGTTGCGTGAAATATCTTCGGTGACCAGCGTCTGTTCTTCGGCCGCAACGGCGATCTGCTGGTTCATATCACAGATGGTCTGCACCGCGTCGGTTACGCCGCCCAGAATCTTGCCGGCAAGCTGGACCTGATCAATGCCGCTCTCGATGCTGCGCTTCCCACTCTCGATGGCTTGTACCGCACTTTCTGCGCCCTTTTGCACGGTGGCGATGATGGTGTTGATTTCAGCCGTGGACTGGGCAGTACGTTGTGCCAGGTTGCGTACTTCATCGGCCACGACGGCAAAGCCTCGCCCCTGCTCGCCGGCCCTGGCAGCTTCAATGGCGGCGTTCAGCGCCAGCAGGTTGGTCTGTTCTGCAATGCTGTGGATGACCGCAAGCACCTCACCGATTCGCCCACTGTCATCTGCCAGGCGATGGATGACTTTAGCCGTGTTGGTGATTTCATCGCGGATGTCGTTGATGCCGTTGACCATGCCTACCATGGCTTTTTCGCCTTGCTGGGTAGCGTTTTCGGCATCGTCGGCGGCGCGTGCAGCTCGCGTGGCATGGCTTGCAACTTCTTGCGCGGTGCTGGCCATTTCTTCCATCGCAGTAGCGACCTGATCCAGGCGCAGACTCTGGTCTTGTATGCCTTGACCCAATTCGATTGCGATCGAATTCAGCTCGCCACTGGCCGCATCCAGCTGGCGGGTACTTTGCTCCAGGCGCATGGAAGTTTCCAGGCGCACATCACGCAAAGTATCCGCGGCCCATTGCAGGCTACCCGCCAGGTCTATCCGGGCATTGTTTGCCCGTTCAGCGCCATGGCTTCTATCCAACCGCTCAATGCATTCGAGCAAATGACCCAGTGGCGCGAATAACACACGGTTGAACAACCACATAGCCAGTAACCACGCCAGCCCACCAACGGCCAGAAGTGCCAGGGCTCCCGTGAACCATGTCGGTTCAGACAGGACGTTAGTGAAAAAGTAGACACAGAGCGGCACCGATAGCATGACCAACAACAGGCTGGCCCCTATCGACGTCAGCACCTGTGTGCGTATCGAACGCTTGAACAACATGAACGCGGTCCTCGGTAAACGAAGGGTGTAAATCGAGAAGCGATTAATGGCCCAATGGTGCCTGTCCACTTTGTGTCAGCGGAGTTTGTGCGGTATCGCTCTGCACCCGCGCCGACGTTGCAACCTGAGGCTGCGCCTCGTCGTCGCTGCTCATCGAGCGGCGAAAACCCTTGATCGTCTCGCCCAAGTCGGATCCCAGGCTCTTCAGGCGTTTACCACCGAACAGCACCGCCACTACGAGCAAGAGCACCAGCCAGTGTTTCCAGTCGAACAGGCCCATCTCCACCTCCTTATTTATGATTTAACGCCCACCACTTGACGGTGGGCGCGGTAGAAGTGGATTACTCGATGTCTTCGTAGGGCAGGCCCACGTAGTTCTCTGCGATGTTGACCAGACCGGCGTGTGAGTTGAAATAATATTCACGGTCGGCTTGCTGCATCTTCTGGTCCCACGCGTCCTTGTGATCGCCGAAGTCGTGCAGCAGGTTGGTCATGAACCAGCTGAAACGCTCCCCCTTCCAGACACGGCGCAGTGCCAATTCGGAGTATTTCTCCAACAAGTCCGTACGCCCTTCCTTGTAGACCTTGACCAGGATGCGATACAGGTAGCACACGTCCGAGGCGGCCAGGTTCAAGCCCTTGGCACCGGTTGGCGGCACGATATGGGCGGCGTCGCCGAGCAGGAACAACTTGCCGTACTGCATCGGCTCGACGACGTAGCTGCGCAACGGCGCGATGCTCTTTTCCAGCGAAGGACCGGTCACCAGCTTTTGCGCCACGTCCTGTGGCAGACGTGCCTTGAGCTCATCCCAGAAGCGTTCGTCGGACCACTCCTCGACCTTGTCGGTCAGCGGTACTTGCAGGTAGTAACGGCTGCGGGTCAGCGAGCGCTGACTGCACAACACAAAGCCACGGTCGTGGTGGGCATAGATCAACTCGTGGTTGACCGGCGGGGTGTCGGATAGCAGTCCCAGCCAACCGAATGGATACACGCGCTCGTAGTGGGTGAGCACCTCTGCGGGAATGCTCTGTCGGGCAACCCCGTGGAATCCGTCGCAACCGGCAATGTAGTCGCAATCGATCCGATGAGTCTGGCCATCCTTTTCGTAGGTGACGTAGGGACTTTCGCCCTTCATTTCGTGCGGTTGCACATTCGCGGCTGAGTAGATGACTGGAGCGCCACTGGCGGTGCGAGCGTCCATCAAATCCCGGGTCACCTCGGTCTGGCCATAGACCATTACCGTCTTGCCGGCAGTCAGCCCCTTCAGGTCAACACGCACGCGCTTGCCGGAAACCAGCAACTCAACGCCGTCGTGGACCAGGCCTTCGGCATCCATGCGTTCGTGGACACCGGCTTCGCGCAGCATGTCGACAGTGCCTTGCTCCAGCACCCCGGCACGAATACGGTTGAGGATGTATTCAGGCGTTTGACGTTCGATAATGACATTGTCGATACCGGCCTTGTGCAGCAATTGGCCCAACAGAAGACCGGAAGGACCAGCACCGATGATAGCGATCTGAGTTTTCATTATTTTGGCTTCTCGTAAGCACTCCAGCCGATGCGGAACAGCGGCCGGATGTTTTAGATTTATTCTTCCCTTGCATTTTTACTGACAAATTTTCGAAAAACAGGGGATAAAACCCACGAGAAATTGCACTTTTAGTAATTCGGTTCGATTATCGATTAACGCACTACTTCCTCGTATTAACTCCCGGCAGGTCGGTTGAACAATGAAAACAGGTCTCACTAACATCCCTGTATTTAAGTTGTACGGAGAAAGCCAGACGTGGCCAACGTCCGACTTGCTGCACTGTGAGTCCATTCCCAAACGTAGCAGCCTGCATCATTGGGAGATCAAGCCACACCGCCATGCCGACCTGTTTCAGCTGCTATATGTCCAGCGCGGTCAGGCCGTGGTCGAGATCGAGGGCAAGCGCAGTGATGTGCTGGAAGCGGCCATTCAGGTCGTCCCGCCCATGACGGTGCATGGCTTCCATTTCTCAGAAAACATCGAAGGCTACGTCCTGACCCTGAGTGCTCCCCTGGTCGCCCGGCTGGAGGCGCAAATGGGCGCCCCCCTGACTGTTTTAGCCTCAACGGGTTGTTACCCGGTCGGACGCGAGCGCCGCTATCTGACGCCCCTGTTCACCGCACTCCACCACGAATACCTGAACAGCGCGCCGTCCCGTGACCTGCAACTGCACTCGTTGGTCAGCGTACTGATGGTCTGGATCAGTCGACAACGACAAATGAAGACCTCACCACGCAACCTTGGCGAACGCAATCAGCACATGCTTGGCCACTTCATCAAGTTGATAGAGCAGCATTACCGCGAGCACCTTTGCGTCGATACCTTTGCTCATCGCATCGGGCTCTCCAATGTGCATCTCAATACCTTGTGCCGGGAACTGACAGGGCAAACGGCGCTGCAAATGATTCACCAGCGTGTGATGCTGGAAGCCAAACGAAGCTTGATTTATACAAACATGAGTATCAGCCATCTGTCCGATCATCTCGGCTTCAGCGACCCCACCTACTTCTCGCGCTTTTTTCGCCGCCTCAGTGGCCAGACTCCGAATGCCTTCCGCCATGCTGCCAGGCATGGCGACAGCGAGACCTGAACATTCGAACTTTCCGCGGCCAGCCGAATTCTCTTAACAAAAACCGCCGACAGCGTCGGAAGAAGAGATTTCAATCGCCCCGATTAATTATCAAGTCATTGATTTTAAACGAAATAATTAATCATTTGAGTTGGCACGATAGTTGAGAAGCGACCTTGCGGGAATTCATATCCCGCATCGTTCACAACAATAAAAAGGCTGGACTTCTCATGCGTCAAACACTCACTCACTGCACTTCCCTTGCCTTCGGCGCTGGCCTGCTCCTGGCCGGCAGCACATCACTGGTTCAGGCTACCGAAGGCGGTGTCTCCTCTTGGCCAATGGGTATCGAAATCTACGGCATGGGGGTTCTGCCGCCACCGGGTACCTACGGGCAGCTGTTCGTCGGCAACTATATGGCTGACACCTTGCGCGATAACGCGGGCGACAAAGTGGCCGACATCGACCTGCGCGTCACGACGCTCGTGCCACGGTTTGTCTGGGTCACCGAGCAGCAAGTATTCGGTGGCAACCTCGGCTTCCACGCACTGCTACCGCTCAATGACATACGGCTGAACATCAAGGACGGCCCGCACGAACGCAAGCGCGGCCTGGGCGACGCTCACCTGGGTCCGGTGATCGGGTTCCACCACAGCGACAAGTTCCACACCGCCATGGGTGTCGACTTCGTGGTGCCTACCGGCGGCGAGTATGACAAGAACGACTTGGTCAACCTCGGCACTAACTACTACACCGTACAAGCGGTATATGCGATGACCTACATGGACCCGGCGGGTTTCAACGCTGATATGCGCCTGATGTACGATTACAACTTCGAAAACCAGGACACCCACTACCAGTCCGGCCGCGAGCTTCATGCCGACTACACCCTTGGTTGGGGCCTGGGCAATGGCTGGGTACTGGGCATCGGTGGCCACGCCTACAAACAAGTGAGCGATGACCAGTGCAGCGCCGCTCATTGCGCCGCCGCAGCCGCTGTCGAGGCCGCTGACGGCAACCGCGGCAGCTCCTTCTCCGTCGGCCCGGCCGTTCAATACGCGAGCAAGGATGGCTGGTTTCTCAGCGCCAAATGGCAAGATGAATCCGGCGTACGCAACCGTGCCGATGGCCAGACCTACTGGCTGAAGTTCACGATCCCGCTCTGAGCCTGACCCGACGCCAGCCATGACAACGCCCCATGACCATCAGATCAGGGGGCGTTGCATGGCCCGCTTGCCGGTTTCGGCCCTAGCTTCCCTTGAGGCGATAGCTGACCTGCGCGCGACTCATGCCGAGCATTTGCGCCGCCGCGGTGATGTTCCCCCCCGAGCGCTCGAGCGCCAGGCGCACCAGGCGCAGCTCGATTTCTTCCAGGGACATATTCAACACCCGTTGGCGTCCGGAGACGAAGGCCTGCAAACTCTCCAGAACGGGCTCGCGAAGCGCTTCTGCCCCGCCCTCTCCTTCGATGGATTGCGCGGGTGCCGGCACTTCATTACCCGCCTCATCGCGTTGCTGCACGGCAGACAAGCGCCCTTGAGGGGTCAGGCCGATGGCCGTCGCCATCAACGGCGCTCCAGCCTCGGCCAGATGCACCATGTCGATCACCTCACCGTCACTGGCGGCAATCACACCGCGTTCGATCAGGTTCTGCAGCTCACGAATATTGCCGGGAAACGGATAAGTGAGCAGCGCGTTGACCAGCCGCGTGCTGAAACCCGCCAGCTGACGCCCATGGCGCAAGCTGAAATGGCGCAGAAAATAACTCATCAGCAACGGGATATCTTCGCGACGTTCCCGCAACGGTGGCAGATGAATGGGAAAAACATTCAGTCGGTAGAACAGGTCTTCACGAAAACGCCCGGCCTCAACCTCGCGACGCAGATCCAGGTTAGTCGCCGCGATAATCCGTACGTCCACGCGGATCGGCGCCGTACCACCGACCCGCTCGATCTCACCTTCCTGCAAGGCTCGCAAAATCTTGCTCTGCGCACTGAGGCTCAAGGTCGCAATTTCGTCGAGGAACAACGTCCCACCATGGGCTCGCTCGAAACGCCCGGGCCGCGAACGCTCGGCGCCAGTGAAGCCCCCCCGCTCGACACCGAACAATTCGGCCTCCACCAGATTCTCCGGCAGGGCCGCGCAGTTGAGCGCCACAAGCGGCATATGCTGCCGCGAACTCGATTGGTACAGCGTTCGGGCGAATAGCTCTTTTCCGACGCCTGACTCACCGATCAACAACACCGTCGCCTGCGTCGGTGCGACACGTTGCAGCAATTGGCTTGCCGCGACAAACGCAGCCGAAATGCCCACCAACGGTTTGCCGTCTACAGGCTCTTCCAGTTTGGCAACGGTGGTCTCAACGCCCGAGGTGTAAGTGCTGCGACTGAGAAAGTCACTCGGATCCAGATACGCCAGGTCAACGTCGATATCGTCCCACTGTTCGGCCGGCTTGCCGACGATGCGACAGGCTTTATGCCCCATCGAACGGCATTCCAGCTCGCGAAACACCACCAGGCGACCGAGCAGTGACGACGCATAACCACTCGCATAACCGATCTCCATCCAGCACGCCGGTTCGCCCCCCAGGCCGTAGGCGGCAATGTGTTCGTCGTCTTCGAGCGAGTTGTGCCAGAGAAATTCAGAATAGAAGTGCCCGATACCCGAGTCGATCTCGAAGCGCACCACCTCGACATTGACCATGCCTTCGAGCATGTGCAGTCGTGGGCCGGCGCTGTACAGACTGGCGTGATCACCTTCCGGCCATTGTTCGCTGACCTGGGCGGCGTCGCGTGCTCCAGCCTGCCAACCAATGCGGGTCAACTGGCCGCGCGCCTTGTCGAACCCCAGCGCATCGATCAGTTCGCGGCGAATGGCGCCGAAGGCAGAGCCCTGCAGCAGCATCACCCGCTGGCCACATAACCAGATGCTTCCGTCCTGGGGGGCGAAAGCCACCGTTTCAGCCAATTGCTCGGCCGAAGGCAGACCGCTGGCGCCAAACTGGCTGGCCCGGTCAACGATATAGCGCTTTTGTCTGCCGAGCATCTGCTTGAGGAATTCCTCATCGGCAGGACGGCTATTGTTATTAGGAGTCATAGGGTCAACAGGCGGCAGGGAAGTAAAGTTTCAAGTATGCCCGGACAACCCGCACGGTCAATCCGTCAGTGACTGACCACCTGCCATGCGCCCCCACATTTGTCCGATAACCGCACAGATAAAACCGGAAAAAAACCGGGCGTTGAGCTTTCAGCGGCCTGCAGCATCCTCTTCATAAAATTCCGCGCTGGCGACTATAACGTCGACCCATGAACGTGCCATGGTCATCACAAATACGACTAACTACTTGATTTTATTGAGTATTTTTCATCGCGCCGAGGCTTGGCACGATAGTTGTTATCCGCAGGTGATGAGCCAGGCCGCCTGCTCGCTCCAGCCCCATGGCTGAGCCGGAGCATCCCCGGGTTCCTGCCACGATAAACCGCAAAAGTCTTCGATCATCGGCGGCGCCCCTGATCGATGCCCTTTCGCACCAATAAGAGAGAAAACTCCATGACCGTTACTCGTCTTGCCTATCAAAACCTTGAACTGCAGCCCCTCGCCGGACAATGGCGCGCCGGCAGCGCCGGTCGTCCGCTGGACGTATTCGACCCCTTCACCCAGAAAAGCTTGCTGCAGATCACACTGGCCAATCGCGATGACCTCGACGAGGCCTACCGCAAGGCACGCGATACCCAGGCCCATTGGGCTGCCAAGGGGCCGGCCGAGCGTGGCCAGGTGCTGCTCAACGCGGTGAAGATCTTCGACGAGCGTCGTGAAGAAATCATCGACTGGATCATCCGCGAGTCCGGCAGTACGCGGATCAAGGCGCAAATCGAATGGGGCGCCGCCCGCGCCATCACCCTGGAGTCGGCCAGCCTGCCAAGCCGCGTGCATGGCCGCATTATTGCGTCCAACATCCCGGGCAAGGAAAGCCGCGTTTACCGTACGCCGCTGGGCGTGATCGGTGTGATCAGCCCGTGGAACTTCCCCCTGCACCTGACCGCCCGCTCCCTGGCACCCGCCCTGGCGTTGGGTAATGCCGTGGTGGTCAAACCGGCCAGTGACACCCCCGTCACCGGGGGCCTGTTGCTCGCGCGCATCTTCGAGGAAGCCGGCCTGCCAGCAGGCGTACTCAGCGTGGTGGTCGGTTCCGGCGCGGAAATCGGCGACGCCTTCGTCGAGCACCCGGTACCGGCGTTCATTTCCTTCACCGGCTCGACCCAGGTCGGACGCAACATCGGCCGAATCGCCAGCGGCGGCGAGTACCTCAAGCATGTCGCCCTCGAGTTGGGTGGCAACAGCCCGTTCGTGGTCCTGGCCGATGCCGACATCGAACAAGCCGTTAACGCCGCCGTGGTCGGCAAGTTCCTTCACCAGGGCCAGATCTGCATGGCGATCAACCGCATCATCGTTGAGCAGCCGCTGCTGGAAACCTTCACCCAGCGCTTTGTCGAACGCGTCAAAGCCCTGCCTTACGGCGACCCGAGCAAAGCCGAGACCGTGATCGGCCCCGTGATCAACAGTAAGCAACTGGCTGGCCTCCAAGAGAAGATCGCCACCGCCAAGGCCGAAGGCGCCACGTTGCTGGTTGGCGGGGAAGCCCAGGGTAACGTCTTGCCGCCTCACGTGTTCGGCCAGGTCACTGCCGACATGGAGATCGCCCGTGAAGAAATCTTTGGCCCTCTGGTCGGGATTCAATCCGCCCGCGATTCCGAGCATGCCCTGGAACTGGCCAATCGCAGCGAATATGGACTGTCGAGCGCTGTGTTCACGTCCAGCCTGGAGCGCGGCGTGCAATTCGCCCAACGCATTCACGCCGGCATGACCCACGTCAACGACATCCCGGTCAACGACGAACCCAACGCACCTTTCGGCGGTGAGAAGAACTCCGGTCTTGGCCGCTTCAACGGCGACTGGGCCATTGACGAGTTCACCACCGACCACTGGATCACCCTGCAACACGCCCCAAGGCCGTATCCGTTCTGACCCGAATCCGGCCTTCCATGAACCAACCTACCAATAAGAATATGGAGTACGAAATGCACTCACTCCTCAACAGCCCTGCTGTGAAACGGACCCTTGTTGCCTGCTTTACCCTGCCGTTTATCGTGCTGGCGGGTCATGCAGCTGCCGATGGCGACGGCGTCTGGAAAGGCGGCGAAAACGTCTATGCCAAGGTGTGTGGCCACTGCCACGAGAACAAGGTCGGCCCACAAATCACCGGCCGCCAACTGCCACCGCAGTACATCACTGCGATCGTACGCCACGGCTTCCGTGCCATGCCGGCCTTCCCCGCCTCGTTCATCGACGACAACTCGCTGCAACAAGTGGCCGAATACATTTCCAAAACCTCCGCCCCCGCGGCCAAACCTTGAGGAGTCAGGCATGAACATAGAACGTCGTGTACTGCTCAAGGGCATGGCCTTGGGCGGCCTGGCCGGCGTGGCCATGAGCAGCTCGGGCCTGACCATGGCCAATCGTGTAATGGGCAGTCAGGCCCATCCGGTTCTGCCGACCCTGGCCCTGGTCAGCGGCGAAGTCGCCGGGTCGGCCTTCCTTCAGGGGATTAACGCCAGCCCGGCAGGCGGGCAAGTCAAGGTACAGCGTACCGACCTCGGTCTGAGCTTCATTCTCGGCCTGGATAAACGCCTGCGCAGTGGTCAACCACAACGCATCATCGGCCTGGTCGACGATGCCAGTGCCGCACTGATCATTGACCTGGCGCGCAGCGCTGGCGCTCGCGTGCAATGGATCGGCCAGCACCGCGCCACGACCCATGCCTCGCAGCACCACCTGCTCAGCGCCGAGGCCGCCAGTGGCTGCGCCCCGCAGCTGGGCCTGAATTTGAACGCCTGCGGCACGGGCTTCAGCCTCAGCGAATACCGCCTGCATGGCCAACAGGCGCCGCTGCAAGTGGCCGCGGCCGCACGCAGCACTGCCGGTTCTGAACAATGGGCAGCCACGCTGGGCTACACCCTCGCCGCCCTGGGCACTGCCAACACAGGCCAAGCGCCACTGATCGCCAGCCGCCCATCGCCGCTGACCGGTAATTTCGTTTCGTTTTCGATCGAGGCTTGAAGGAGCTAACCAAATGACTGAGAAAAACAACCAGCCCCTGCTCCCGCGCGGCGTCAACAGCGCAAACTTCGAGCAAGCAATCGCCAAGTTTCGCAAATTGCTGGGCGATGAAAACGTCCTGACCAAAGATGATCAACTGATCCCGTACAGCAAGATCATGATCGCCGTGGACAATGCCGAGCACACGCCGTCTGCCGCCGTCACCGCCACCACCGTCGAACAGGTGCAAGGGGTGGTGAAGATCTGCAACGAACACAAAATCCCGGTGTGGACCATCTCCACGGGTCGTAACTTCGGTTACGGCTCGGCCGCGCCAGGCCAGCGAGGTCAAGTCATACTTGACCTGAAGAAAATGAACAAAATCCTCCACGTCGACCCGGAACTGTGTACCGCCCTGGTAGAGCCGGGGGTGACCTATCAGCAGCTTTACGACTACATCCAGGAACACCAACTGCCGTTGATGCTGTCGTTCTCTGCACCGTCGGCGATCGCCGGACCACTGGGCAACACCATGGATCGTGGCGTGGGTTACACACCCTATGGCGAACACTTTCTGATGCAGTGCGGCATGGAAGTGGTGCTGGCTAACGGCGATGTGTACCGAACAGGCATGGGCGGAGTGAAAGGTGACAATGCCTGGCAGGTATTCAAGTGGGGCTATGGCCCGACGCTGGACGGCATGTTCACCCAAGCCAACTATGGTATCTGCACGAAAATGGGTTTCTGGCTGATGCCGAAACCGCCCGTATTCAAACCGTTCGAGATCAAGTTCGAGAACGAATCGGACATCGCCGAAATCGTCGAATTCATCCGCCCGCTGCGCATCGCCCAAGTCATTCCGAACTCGGTCGTCATTGCAGGCGTACTCTGGGAGGCATCCACCTGCAACACCCGCCGCTCCGACTACACCACCGAGCCGGGTGCGACCTCTGACGCGATCCTCAAGCAAATTCAGAAAGACAAGAATCTCGGCGCCTGGAACGTCTATGCCGCGCTGTACGGCACCCAGGAGCAGGTCGACGTCAACTGGAATATCGTCACTGGAGCCCTGAAGCAACTGGGCAAGGGGCGCATCGTCACCCAGGAAGAGGCCGGCGACACCCAGCCGTTCAAGTACCGAGCCCAGTTGATGTCCGGGGTGCCTAACCTGCAGGAATTTGGCCTGTACAACTGGCGTGGCGGCGGCGGCTCGATGTGGTTCGCACCGGTGAGCCAGGCCCGAGGCAGCGAGTGCGACAAACAGCAGGCGCTGGCCAAGAAGACCCTCAACAAGCACGGTCTGGACTATGTCGGCGAGTTCATCGTCGGCTGGCGCGACATGCACCACGTCATCGACGTGTTGTATGACCGCTCCAACCCGGAAGAGACCAAACGCGCTAACGCCTGCTTTGCCGAACTGCTCGATGTATTCGAGAAGGAAGGCTACGCCGTCTACCGCGTCAACACAGCATTCCAGGATCGAGTTGCGCAGAGCTACGGCCCTGTGAAACGCAAACTTGAACATGCCATCAAACGTGCGCTGGACCCGAACAACATTCTGGCACCAGGCAAGTCGGGCATCGACCTCGCCAATTCATTCTGATTGCTCTTGAGGCCCCGCCAGGCCTGTCTTGGCGGGGCTTTGCTATTTGTAGGAAACGAAATGACCCACACACAACTGCTCGTTGCCAGCGCCCTGTTGCTGGCAGCCCCTCTGACGCAAGCCCAGGGCGACGTCGCTCAGGGCCAAGCCCTTTTCAGCACTCAATGCGGTTTCTGTCACAGCCCCGAAGCGGGTAAGAACCTGATGGGGCCGAGCCTGCACGGCGTGTTCAATCGCGCCAGCGCCCAGGCGCCGGCTTTCAACTATTCCGCCGCCCTGCAAGGCGCCAAGCTGCAGTGGAATGACGCCAACCTGGACAAGTGGCTGACAAGCCCCGCCAGCTTGCTGCCGGGCAACATGATGATGTTCCCGGGGCAGCCCGATGCGCAGAGTCGCCAGCACCTCATCGCTTATCTCAAGAGTTTGAAGTAAGCACGTTACCGGCAGCGACCTGACCTGTGGGAACAGCCCGTTATTGAACAGGCCATTGGACACTGACACCGCCTGCCACCGTCCTCTGGCCAAGGTTTGGCTGTCGGGAGGGCAATGCCGAACTACAACGCCCTTTTATCAAGGTCCTTTACCCGGCACTCGACAAGACGTCAGTCAGTGGTGTGCCCGAACATAATGTTCGGGCACCGATCCGCACCGTGGTCGATCGCGGTGCTCACCCCGATATTCGGCTGGGCCAGAAAACGCCAGCCGTCCGACTTTGGGTAGGGAGAACCGGTGATCTTCATCCGCGTCATTGCGCGGTGCCAGGCCTTCCCGGTTGGGCAGAAGCCGATGGAAAACCTCAGCCAATACCCGTTCGTTAACGGCGGCAAATCACCTTCAATAATAAGACTAAAGTATTACGCCGTTCGTCGATGATGGCGTGTTGATATACGTACACGACGCATGGAAATAAGTATCATCCGCCCCGCCTTTTCTTCCAACCCACTACAAACACCCCGAATAACGAGCTTTAAGTCTCCGCATGCACAAGCAAGGAATCATGGATGTTCGCTCCAGCTAACGGCACACGCTCAACAAATCTCAGCATGATCCATCTGTCATCATCAGAGTTCTGCTGCATCGAGCGCTTCATCAATCAATACATTCAGACCAGAGATATTGAGCCAACTGAAGGCGCCCGGCAGCGCTTGCTTGCCGCTCTGGAGGACTACCCTCGCGCGGTGCGTGTGGCCCTTTACGAATTGAATGCGTGGCTGGATAACCGCCTCCAATTGAGGGCCCTACACCCGCAATGCGCGCGCGCCATTGATGAGTGGGTCAACCAGAGGCTTAGAGGGATTTGGGAAATCGCAGGCACAAAAAAACCCGCGTGATGGCGGGGCTTGGCAAGAAGACACTTAATGAAAGTGCTTGAATTCGTACCTGGCGACGTTCGCTCTCCTATCATCCAGCAGGTCATGGCCTCGCCATGTGATCGAGATCAAAGTCTCGACGCCTGAGGCGTCCACGGTACTCGCCACGAATGCTTCCTTGACGATGAGCTGGAGTACATGGGTTGCCTGCTCCTTTTTGGCCGGGTCATGAATGTCGTGAGCAAGCGCTACGTTCAGAGCATGCTCTTGAAGAACCCCCTTTCTATTGGCCTGTTCGATTTGCTCAAGAAGTGCCTTGATGTAATTCCAATTGCGCTTGATATGTAAATTCACTCTGCCATTTCAGGTCAAATGAGAATAGTCAGGGAATGGAGCCCCCATAAAAAAACCCGACGCAGTGGCCGGGCTTCTTTCACGCATGACTATCTATTTGCACTTTCTGGCCGCAACTCACCAAATTTTCAACGAAATCAAAGCCATTAATGTGCAGACCACTCCTGCGAAAACACCAGGCTGAAGAGAGGCTGAGGGAGTGACTTTTCCCTATCAAAATCAATAGCCTATCCAAACGAGCAATACAGACCCAACACAGCTCGGCATCACGAATACAACTCATTTTTATAAAAAATATTTTAGAAAAAGACACTAACCTTGTTCTCGTACTAGTCGATGGCCTCTCAAAGGAACCAAGGAGCAGTCGGAATGAGAAATAATCAGCCTGTAACACAGCGTGAGATTTCACTCGCACCTCAGCAGAAGCTTATTTCGACGACAGATGTTCGAGGTGTCATTACGTACTGCAATGACGCTTTCGTAGAGGTCAGTGGTTTTGATAAAGCCGATCTGATTGGTGCCCCGCAAAATATCGTCCGTCATCCTGACGTCCCCCCTGCCGTATTTGCCCACATGTGGGGTGCGCTCAAGCAAGGCCGCCCGTGGATGGGTATCGTCAAAAATCGCTCCAGAAATGGCGATCACTACTGGGTCAACGCATATGTCACTCCAATATTTGAAGGCAGCCAGGTAGTCGGCTTTGAATCGGTCCGGGTCAAGCCGACGGCTGATCAGGTCCGCCGTGCTGAATCCCTCTATAAGCGCATCAGTCAGGGGAAGCCGGCCATCCCTCGGCAGGACAGCTGGCTGCCCGCTCTATCGGGCTCTTTGCCCTATGTCGCCATGGGTTTGGTGGGATCCTTGAGCGGTTTGTTCTTCAGCGCTCCCGTGGCAATAGCCGTGGCCACAGGCATTGCCGTGCCGATCGGTTTGCTCGCTTCGCGCTGGCAGTCTCGGGGCACTCTGCGCCTGTTACAGATGGCTGAGCCCTCGACCTCCGACTCACTGATCGCTCAGATGTACAGCAATGCGCGGGGACCACAAGCCCGTCTGGAGACAGCCTTCGTCAGTCAGGCCGCGCGACTGAAGACTTGCCTGACGCGCCTGCAAGACACCGCCGAGCAACTCAGTGCGCTGGCTGGACAATCTGACCTGCTGGCCACTGACAGCTCAAACGGCCTTGATCGCCAGCGCGTCGAAACCGAGCAGGTGTCTGCGGCCGTCAACCAGATGGCAGCGACCACCCAGGAAGTCGCCAGCCACGTCCAGCGCACGGCGGATGCCACCCAACAAGCCAATTTGCTCACGGGTCGCGGCCGCGATGTGGCCCGAGACACCCGCGAGGCCATCGAACGCCTCTCCACTGTCGTCGGTGAAACCGGGCTGACGGTTGCGCAATTGGCCAAGGACAGCAATGAAATCGGGACCGTCGTTGACGTGATCAAAGGTATCGCCGATCAGACCAACCTGTTGGCACTCAATGCCGCCATCGAGGCGGCACGTGCCGGCGACATGGGCCGGGGATTCGCCGTAGTGGCCGATGAAGTTCGTCAGCTGGCACAGCGCACCTCGCAATCCACCACCCAGATCCATGACCTGATTACCAAGCTCCAGACGTCGTCCAATAACGCTGTGCAATCCATGGAGCGTGGTCAGCGTCAGGCCGAAGAAGGCGTGACGTGGGTGCTTGAGGCAGACAAGGCCTTGGTGGGTATCAGTGAAGCGGTTGCTCACATCACCGAGATGACCACGCAGATTGCCGGCGCCACTGAAGAGCAAACCGCCGTTGCCGAGGAAATCAGCCGCAATATCACAACCATCGCCCACCTGGCCGATCAAACCTCGGAACAAGCGCACCAGTCCGCGGACTTGAGCAAAGAACTCACCAGAACTGCGTCCACCCAGCACTCATTGGTCGAGCGCTTCAATCGATAACCCACCCGACCCCGTCATCAAAAAGCCCGTACCGGCGGCGGGCTGTTCACATCCGCCCCGTCACGCTTTCGTCACATCGACCCCGCACAATGCAGGCAGCCAAAGGGATTTGGCCCATCTACAAAGAGCCCGACCAAGTGTCGGGCTTTTTTCATTTCGGCAACGTGCTTTTCACGAAACGCTCACAGAATTGAGCGCAGATTGAGCATACAAAAGGATTTGACCCCAAACAGAAAAGCCCGACCTCGTGCCGGGCTTTTCTTTGCCTGCGATCCGCTCAAGCACCCGCCTCCTGGACTGTGGTCTCACTCGCTGTGGAGCAAAGCCATGCCTCTGCCAGACGATCCTGCGCATCAATCCAGGCGCTTCAGGAAGTGATGGCAGGCAATCTGGTAGTGGCGTTGCATGTAGAGACGATGAGCAGCCGCTCTGTCCGTACCGACTCCGGAGTCAAGATGCACTGCCGCGCAACCCTGACGCGCAGCTTCCTCTTCAGCCCAAGCCACCAATCGCGAGGCGTAACCCTTGCCGCGACTTTGAGGCAGGGTCGCAATGTCCACGATGTAGAGCGACTTCCCCAGCCACAGTGAATATTGAATCCTGTAGCCCAATACGCAAACTGCCGACGCCAGGCCCTCTTCCCACAAGCCGATCAGATGGTAGCCATTGGGGCGAAGCATCTCGTCGATCCTGGAGGTAATCTCCGCCGGTGAGTATTTCGGCCACAACTCACACAACGCTGCAGCTGCCTGACTGGTGTCAGCAGCACCCATCGGCTTGATGATCGAAGACATCCCGTTCCCTCTGGCAATTTGCGTTGGGCCACATGTTACCCCGAAACTGCGTCGCGTAAACGCCGAGGACCACACCGCAAACCTGCGTTCAACGCCCCAGGTCCTGGCCGGTATTACGCTCGAAAATCGCCCCCTCGATACCCAGCACTTCACGCGTGTCGGCATAGATCCCCACGCCCTTTTCCCAGACGTGCTTGATCGACTGATCGGCGCAACGAATCCGGTAGTTGAGTTCGAATGGTTCTTGCCGCGACAGGGCATATTGCACCTCACGCCAGACGTAATCGGCATCCTGCGCCAGGATCAGGCTGTTGTAGGTGAACTCATGGTTGTCCACCAACCGCTCCGGTGGATACCCGGTCAGTTGCAAGCAACCGGCACTGACGAATTCCATGGTCCAATCGCGATTGTTGCGGCCGCGATAGATCAGCCCCGGCATGCTGTCCAGCAAACTCATGCTGCTGCGCTGACTGGCCTGCAAGGCAACTTCGCGGCGTTTGTGCGCGGTAATGTCCCCCGCCACAAGATAAAAACCCTGAGTCTCGCGCTTGAGGCTGACGTCAAACCAACGCAGCTCCCCCGAGGGGTGAACAAAGCGCAACCGCTGGCTGAAGGAAGTCTCGGGACGCCGACGCAGTTCATGCAAGGCCTGACGCCACAACGAACGGTCCTCATGGTGCACATAGTCGATGAGGTTGCGCTCCGGACCCGGCCTGTCCATCAGCTCGACCCACGCCAGGTTGAAGTGGGCGATCTGCCCGTTGTCGCGCAGTTCAAGCAACGCCGCCGGAAAGCGATCCATCAGGTGCAAGGACGGTGCCTGCACAAATGCCTCTGGCCGTTCCATCATCTAATGCCGCTCCTCGTGTCTCACCGACGCGCCGTTGTGTACCCACGCCGCCAGCTCCAGACGCGAGTGCTGGCCGAGCTTCTGCAACAGATTGCGCACATAGATCTTGACCGTGCCATCGCTGATCCCCAGTTCCCGACCGATCTGTTTGTTGCTCATGCCGGCGACAATCAGGGCCAGGGTCTGGCCCTCGCGTTCGGTAAGGTTGCCGGTGTCCAGAGGATCAGCATCCTGCGCGGGGCGGTGCAACGATTCGTCCTGATCGGCCAACAGGGCAATCAGGGTCGAATCCAGGACGATCGCGCCCTTGTGACAATTGCGCATGTAGGCCAGCAAGGCATCGGGCTCGGTTTCCTTGAGCACATAACCGCTGGCCCCCAGGCGCAGGGCCGTCAACAACTCGGCGCGATCCATCGACGCAGTGAGCACCACCACCTGGCAATCGAGGCGCAACTGACGCAGTTCATCGAGCACCTGCAAACCGCTCAAGCCAGGCATGTGCAGATCCAGCAAGACCTGCTGCGGTGCCAGGCTCACCGCCAGGTTGATGCCTTCGCGGCCGCTGGCGGCCTGCCCCACCACCTCGAAGTCGTCACTGGCGCCGAACAGCTGCGCCAGGCCCTTGCGAAACAGCGGGTGATCATCGATCAGTAATAAGGTCGTGCAGTCCATCGAAACTCCCCTGTGGCAGGTCTTGGTGATGGCAAAGGCCGAGGTGTACGCGAACCCCGTGCGGGCGGATCGCTTCAATGCTCAGCCGGGCGCCAATGCTCGCGGCGCGTTCGCGGATAATCGCCAGGCCGAAATGGTTGTCCTCCCCCGATGCCGGGCTCAGGCCGATGCCGTCGTCCTCCACCGTCACCGAGACATCGCCGTCCTGGTTTTGCCGCAACTCGATGCGCACATGCCGCGCATGGGAATGGCGCACCGCGTTGGCCAGTGCCTCGCGAATGATCTGCAGAATCTGCAATTCGGTTTCCGGGCTCAAAGCGTCATCCGTCAGGCGATTGTCCAGTTCGAAAACGATGATGCAGCGCCGCGAGAACTCGGCGACAGAGTCGGCCAATGCCTGGCGCAGCGATCGCCCGTCCATGGTCAGACGAGCGCTGGTGATCAGCTCGCGCACCTGGCGCTGCAGCTGACTCAAGCCGCCGCACAGTTCCTGCAACGCGGCGAAGGCCTGCGCAGGCTCGCCCAACTGCGACTGCAACCAACGCGCCTGATACGACAGGTAACCCAACTGCTGGGCCACCGAGTCGTGCAGCTCACGGGCCAGGGCGCCGTGCCGGGACGTAGCCTGTTTGCGCTGTTGCTCACGGGTGTAGCAGCGCAAGCGCACGGTGACGCCGACCGCCTGCGCCGCCTCTTCCAGCAATTGGCGCCAGCTTGCGTGGACCGGTTGTGGGGTATCGAGCAACAACACCCCTTTGCTCGAATCGTCGCTGTGCGGCAAGGCACACAGCAGGCGATGTACGCCCCGTTGCCGGCAAGGGCCACAGGCCTGAGCCACATCAGGCAGTGCCGAGTCACGCCAAGGGCAACGCGCAACGTCCTGACAGCCCTCGAGCAATCCGCGCCGTGCCGGCCCCAGGTCTTCGCCGCCCAGGATCAGATTCAGTTTGCAGGTCGGCAACAATGCTTCGAAACGATCCAGAAAACCCGACAAGGCACCGTCACCGTGCACCTGGCACAAGGGCAATCCGGCCAGCAGTTTGCGCACGCTGCGTGCCTGTTCGGGGCGAATACGCCCCAGCCAGAGCGGCCACCACTGCGGTCGTGTTCGCACCATTGATAACTCCCCGTCCGGTTACTCAGCCCTGAGCGAAGACCAGCAACTTCCATGCCCCGAACGGGCGTTGCGCAAGGCTTATCTCCAAAGGCATAGCCCTTTTTCCGGATTGAGAAGATTTTCCCCATAGGAAAGTATCTTCCCCACCAGGAAACAAATTCCCGGTCCAACGCCACCTTTCTCGCCCTTCGACAGGCGCGGAACAGCCAGGAAAGCCCACATGACGGATAGACACAGCGCCGCCCCGGACCGACTTCACAGCCTCCCGCGCTATCGCCAGCCGCTGCCTCGTAACAGCGTCACCCGGCACATTGTGGTCATGCAATCGGCAGCCGCCTGCTCGCCCGTTGTCGGGGAACTGGAACAGCCCTTGGTGCTGAATGGCGAGAACGCCGACTTTTCCCGGCGCCTGCAGCGGGCGCTGGTCAGCGCCACGGTCGGCAGCCATCTCTACATCATGGGCGACGAGGCCTTTATCTGGCGCATCCACGGCGAGGCCCGCAGCGCCGGACTGGAAAATGACGAGATCGACATGACCCACACGATTGCCGGTGCGCGCCTGGTGTATTGCGTGCACTGCGGCCTGACTCAGGCCGCCGGGCCGGAGTCGCTGCTGATCTGCATCGGTTGCGATGTCGGGCTGGAAGTCCGGGAGCACTTTTCCCGCCGCCTGGGGGCGTACCTCGGCGTTTGCACCAACCCCGACCAGCCTTATGCCGGAGTCCGGTCATGAGCGCCGTCATCGAAGTGCGGGTCAGCGCGGCGAGAATGCTGACCCCAGTGGTGCGCGAATTCACCCTGCAGGCGTGCACCGGCCCCCTGCCGGCGTTCTCCCCCGGCAGTCATGTACAGGTTCACCTGCCACTGGCCGAGGGCAAGCTGCGCAATGCCTATTCACTCACCAGCGACCCGGCGGACAACCAGCATTACCGCATCGCCGTACGCCTGCAGGAGACCTCCCGCGGCGGCTCGCAGTACCTGCATCGGCAGGTCCAGGTCGGGGACACGCTGCAGATTTCGCCACCAGCCAATCTGTTCGCCCTGCACTCGACCGCCAGCCTGCACATCCTGATCGCCGGCGGCATCGGCATCACGCCGTTCATGGCCTACATCGCGGCCCTGGAACAACGCAAGGCCGACTTCGAATTGCACTACCTCTGTCGTCCGGGCCTGAGCGATGCCTATGTCGAGGCGTTGCAACAGCGGCTGGGATCGCGCCTGCACACCTACGCCAGCCGCCCGGACCTGCGCCGGATCCTGCGTGATCGACCGCTGGGCAGCCACCTTTACACCTGCGGCCCGCAACCATTGCTCGACGCGGTTCGGCAACAGGCCAAAGCACTCGGCTGGCCGCCCGGCCGGGTGCACTGGGAAGCCTTCAATGCCGCACAACCGGGCCAACCCTTCGACCTGGAACTGCTGCGCAGCGGCCGGCGCCTGCGGGTCGGCGCCGAACAAAGCCTGCTCGAAGCCCTGGAATCGGCCGGGCTGCAGATCCCCAACCTGTGCCGCGGCGGGGTCTGCGGCCAATGCATGACCCGCCACGTGGGCGGCGACATCGAACACCGCGACAGTTTCCTGAGCCCCGCCGAGCAGGCTGACTTTCTCATGCCCTGTGTCTCCCGCGGCCGTGGCCCTTGCGTTTCGCTGGATCTTTAGGAGTCGACCATGACCATTCAATCAAGCCCCGTGCAGAGCTATCGAGACGATTTCAGCTTTCGCAACAGCCCCGCCGCCATCCGGCGTTTTCCTTTCCCCTTCACCGAGGACAGCTACCTGTATTCGGTGAACATCGAACCGGCGACCTCCCGGGATCCCGGCTCGGTTTACCAACACGGGTTCGACATCGACGAACACTACCGCTCGGAAATGGCCGAACGCGCCCTGGTGCTGGACAAGGATCCGCGCCGCTACCTGGTGCTGCCGCACATGCAAGTGGCGGCCTGGGATGCGCTGCAGATGCTCATGGAGCACCTGGCTACGGATTATCCGCAGTGGTTCTCGCTGGAGCGTGAAGGTGATCACTGGCATTGGCGCAACACGCTGCTGAACATCGATCAGCACTTTGTGTTCGGTGATGCCACCAGCCTGCCCTGCGAGCCGCTGGAGTTCATCGGCCGACAGGTGCAGGGGGACTTCGCCTTGCTCGATCAACGCGACGGCGATCTGTACATGGACGCCGGCCTGGTCACCAGCCCGGCCGACTGGTCCCTGGCCTTCGACGCCGGCATGAGTTTCAAGCAGTGGCATTCGCCGGTGCCCATGGCCCACCAGATGGGCATCTTCGACCGCGCGCTGAAATACCTGCTCAACCTGCAAACCGGGCAGCCGGTGCGGCGTCTGAACTGGACGCTGACCATCAACCCGCGCCTGGATTCCTCTCCCGAGACGTTCCATGAATGGGGCGCCGACCGCGGTCGCATCACCGCCGAGAACGTCGGGCAACAGGTTCATCTGCGTGTCGAGCTGCAAGTGATGGCCCGTCTGCCACGCAGCAACGCGGTGATGTTCAGCATCCGCACCTACCTGATCAGCCTGCAGGAGCTGGTCACCCAGCCCGGCTGGGGCTGCCGCCTGCACCGAGTGCTGCGCGACCTGCCCGAGCCGATCGCCGAGTACAAGGGCATGAGCCGCTACCGACAGACCCTGGTCGAGTGGCTGAGCCGCTTCGACCAGGCCTGAACCCTGACCCACATTCACCGACAAGGATCTTCACATGACGCATTCATGGCGTATTTCTGCACTGGCCGAACGGCACCGCGCACTCGGCTCGAACCTCGAAGACTGGAACGGCATGGGCACTGCCTGGACCTACGACAGCGACCTGGCCGATCACCATCAGGCGATCCGCACCCGGGCCGGACTGATGGATGTGTCCGGGCTGAAAAAAGTCCATTACGTCGGCCCTCACGCCGAGAGCCTGCTGCAATGGGCCACCACCCGCGACATCGCCAAACTCTACCCCGGCAAGTCGGTGTACGCCTCGATGCTCGACGAGGACGGCAAGTTCGTCGATGACTGCATCGTCTACCGCACCGGACCCAACGCGTTCATGGTGGTGCACGGTGCCGGCAGCGGCCACGAAATGCTGGTGCGCTCTTCCCAGGGCCGGCAAGTGGCGGTGCTGTTCGATGACGACCTGCACGATCTGTCGCTGCAAGGGCCGCTGGCGGTGGACTTTCTCGCCGAGCACGTCCCCGGGATCCGTCAGCTGCCTTACTTCCATCACCTGCAAACCCGCCTGTTCGATCGCCCGGTGATGATCTCCCGCACCGGCTATACCGGCGAACGCGGTTACGAGATTTTCTGCAAGGCCGCCGATGCCCCGGCGCTGTGGGACACGATCCTCGAACAGGGCGCGGGCCTGGGCATCATCCCTTGTGCCTTTACCGCCCTGGACTGGTTGCGGGTGGAAAGCTCGCTGATGTTTTTCCCCTACGACAACTCGCAGATGTACCCCTTCGCCGATCAGAAGGCTGGCGACACGCTGTGGGAAATGGGCCTGGATTTCACCGTCTCCCCGGACAAACGCGAATTCCGTGGTGCCGACGAGCACTTCCGGTTGCGCGGTCAGGAGCGTTTCAAGATCACCGGCGTGTTACTCGAAGGCGTGCGCCCCGCTGAAGCCGGCGACACCCTGTGGCAAGGCAACCAGCAAGTCGGGGTGATCACCTGCGGCATGTATTCGCGCCTGAGCAAACGCTCCATGGCCATCGCCCGCATGAGCGTCGCCTGCTCGAATCCAGGCATTGCCCTGCAGGTGCGCGGCAGCCAGGAAAGCGCCGCCGTGACCCACGCCCTGCCCTTCGACGACCCGGAAAAAACCAAGCGCACAGCCAAGGGCTGAGCCTCCAACCACTGTCTCCAGGGGACTCTCGATGGACACTACCAACGAACATTACATTCTCAAGATCAATTGCCCGGCAGCGTCCGGCATCGTTGCCGCGATCACCACCTGCCTGGCCGGACAGCAGTGCTACATCAGCGAGCTGGCGCAATTCGACGACGAGTTCACCGGGCAATTTTTCATGCGCGCGGTGTTCCGCTTCAACACCGGCGTGAAGGGCGATATCGGTGCCCTGCGCGAGCATCTGGGCGACCTGGCCTGCGGCTTCGACATGCGGTGGCAGCTGTTCTGCAGCAGTCAGCCGACCCGGGTGCTGCTGATGGTCAGCAAGTTCGACCACTGCCTGACTGACCTGCTGTACCGCCACCGCAAAGGCGAGATGGACATGCACATCACCGCAGTGGTCTCCAACCACCTGGACCTGCGAGCCATGGCCGAACGCGAAGGCATTCGCTTCATCTACCTGCCAATCACCAAGGACAGCAAGGCCAGCCAGGAAGCCGAGTTGATGCGCATCGTCGAGGACACTCAGACCGACCTGGTGGTGCTCGCCCGCTACATGCAGATTCTGTCCGACAGCCTGTGCCAGCAGCTGTCCGGCCGGGCTATCAACATCCATCACTCGTTCCTGCCCGGTTTCAAGGGTGCCAAGCCCTATCACCAGGCCTACGACCGTGGCGTGAAGCTGATCGGCGCCACCGCCCACTACGTCACCAGCGACCTCGACGAGGGGCCAATCATCGAGCAGGAAATCCAGCGAGTCGATCACACCTACCTGCCCGATGCGCTGGTCGCCATCGGCCGCGACACCGAAACCGTAGCGCTTTCCAAAGCCCTGAAATACCACCTGGAACACCGGGTGTTCATCAACCAGGACAAGACGGTGATTTTTCGCTGAGCGAGCCCTTTTCCCGATCAACATCCAGGAGATACGACCATGACCACACGCGTTGCAATCATCGGCGCCGGCCCTTGCGGCATGGCTCAACTGCGGGCATTTCAATCGGCCAGGGACCAGGGAACGCCCATCCCGGAACTGGTCTGTTATGAAAAACAGCAAGACTGGGGTGGCATGTGGAATTACACCTGGCGCACCGGCCTGGACGAGAACGGCGAACCGGTGCATGGCAGCATGTACCGCTACCTGTGGTCGAACGGCCCGAAGGAATGCCTGGAGTTCGCCGACTACACCTTCGAAGAACATTTTGGCCGCCCCATCGGCTCCTACCCTCCACGGGAAGTGCTGTGGGACTACATCAAGGGCCGTGTCGAAAAAGCCGGGGTTCGCGACTACATCCGTTTCAACCATGTGGTGCGCCAGGTCACCTTTGACGAAGAGACTCGCCGCTTCACGGTGGTCGCCCACGACCACGACAGCGATACCCAGACCTCGGAACAATTCGATTACGTGATCAACGCCTGCGGGCACTTTTCGACGCCGAAGACGCCGTATTTCCCCGGATTCGAGCAGTTCGGCGGGCGCATCCTGCACGCCCATGATTTCCGCGAGGCGCTGGAGTTCAAGGGCAAGGATCTGTTGATCATCGGCAGCAGCTATTCCGCCGAAGACATCGGTTCACAGTGCTACAAGTACGGCGCCCGCAGCATCACAAGCTGCTACCGCACCGCGCCCATGGGCTATGACTGGCCCGCCAACTGGGAAGAAAAACCGCTGTTGCAGCGCCTGGAAAAAAACCGCGCGTACTTTATCGACGGCACCCACAAACACATCGATGCGGTGATCCTCTGCACCGGCTACCAACATCACTTCCCCTTCCTGCCCGACGAACTGCGCCTCAAGACCGACAATCGGTTATGGCCGATGAACCTCTACAAAGGCATTTTCTGGGAACCCAACCCGCAACTGATCTACCTCGGCATGCAGGACCAGTGGTACTCGTTCAACATGTTCGACGCCCAGGCCTGGTACGCCCGCGACGTGATCCTGCAACGCATCGCCCTGCCCGACCAGGCACAAAGAGCCGCCGATAGCCAGCAATGGCATGCCCGTGAACAGCAGCTTGAAACCAACCAGCAGATGTTCGAATACCAGGGGGCCTATATCCAGCACCTGGTGGACGCCACCGACTACCCGAACTTCGATATCGCCGCGGTCAACGACACCTTCATGCACTGGAAGCACGACAAGGCCCACGACATCATGGGTTACCGTGACAAGTCCTACCGATCGCTGATGACCGGCACCCAATCGCCCCCCCACCACACGCCCTGGCTGCATGCCCTTGACGACTCCATGGCGGCGTACCTCGCTGAACCGCCGATGTCCGTCAAGTCGATCGGTTGACCGGGAGCCTCACCATGAACGCACCTCGTGTTTCCCGCCCGCGGGAACCCGGACTCTTTGCCCGGGCCCCGGCCCTGGAGCGCTATCGGGTGGCTGCCGGTGGCCTGACCCTTGTCGCGTTGCAGCCTGGCGACAGCCTGCAAGTGATCGACCTCGAAGGCCGGCAACCTTGCCAATTGCTGGTCGTGGATAGGCTCGGTCGTAGCGCCCTGGCGGCCTGGGCACTGAGCGGTTCGACGGCCTGCGGGTTTATCGGTGCGCGGCTCGCTGAACCGACCTTGCAGTCGCGTCGCATTGGCCAGGCGCTGATCCAGCGCGCGATTGATCCCCAACATCTGCCCAGCGCCGCCTCACTCTGGGACGAGGACAGCCCTGCCGACTTCAGCCGGAGCTTCGTCGCCAGCGATGAGCTACTGGTGATCGTCGCGGCCCCCGACGGACCGACCGCCGTTGACCGGCAATACCGGCCCAGCGAGCTGCGGCTGCTGGTGACTCGGGCCAATCCCTCGCCGCTGCTGCTCCCCGTGTTGCCCGAACCCTTGGGCGAGTTGCTCGACGAGTTCACCCTCGGCGCCGGCACCGCCCACAGTTACACCGTTGGCAAAGGTCAGTATGTGCAGGTGCTGGATGTCGCCGGTCGCCAGTGCTCGGACTTCGTCGCTCTGGATCGACGGGCACTGGATCGCGGTCTGGAACTGGACCTGGACCAGACCGTGACCCGCACCCTGAACGGCAGCGCCTACCCGGCACCGGGACTGTTCTCAAAGTTTTTCGACCGGCAGATGCAACCGATGCTGGAGGTGGTGCGCGACACCGTCGGCCGCCACGACGCCTTCGCCCTGGCCTGCGCCGCGCGCTATTACGAGAGCCATGGCTACTTCGGGCACGACAACTGCAGTGACAACCTCAGCCGCGTGCTCGCGTCCCATGGGGTCAAGGCCCGCAATGGCTGGCCGGCGATCAATTTTTTCTTCAATACCGGGATCGACGCACACCAGCAGATGACCCTTGACGAACCCTGGTCGCGTCCCGGCGACTACGTGCTGCTGCGCGCCATGACCGACTTGGTGTGCGGCAGTACTTCGTGCCCGGATGACATTGACCCGGCCAATGGCTGGAACCCAACCGATATCCATGTCCGCATCTATAGCGAAAAGGAGCGTTTTTCCATCGCCATGAGCACTCGACCCACGGCTGATGCCGACCCGATTCTTACCCGTGAGTCCGCGTTCCACTCACGCACCAGCGCCTTGACCGGCAGCTTCGTCGACTACCGCAACTGGTGGCTGCCGCTGCGCTATGACGGCTATGGCGCGATCGAGGAATACCTCGGTTGCCGCGAACGAGTGGCGGTGATGGACCTGACCGCCCTGCGCAAATTCGAAATCATCGGCCCGGACGCCGAAGCCTTGTTGCAGTACTGCCTGACCCGCGACGTGCGGCGCCTGGCGGTGGGTCAAGTGGTGTACTCGGCGATGTGCCACGAACACGGCGGCATGCTCGACGACGGTACCCTGCTACGCCTGGGCCCGGACAATTTCCGCTGGATCTGCGGCGAAGACTACGCCGGGGTGTGGCTGCGCGAGCAGGCGCAAAAACTCGGCATGAAGGTCTGGATCAAATCCGCCAGCGAGCAGATCCATAACCTGGCGGTGCAAGGCCCGATGAGCCGAGAGTTGCTCAAACAGATGGTCTGGACCGCGCCCAACCAGCCGAGTCTGGAGACACTGGGCTGGTTCCGTTTTCTTGTTGGCCGCCTGGACGGTTACGACGGTTGCCCGCTGATGATCTCGCGCACCGGCTACACCGGCGAACTGGGCTACGAAGTCTGGTGCCAGCCCGAGGATGCCGAACGGGTCTGGGACCGGATCTGGGCTCTGGGCCAGCCCTTGGGCCTGGTGCCACTGGGCCTGGAGGCCCTGGACATGCTGCGCATCGAAGCCGGGCTGATCTTTGCCGGCTACGAGTTCAGCGACCAGACCGACCCCTTTGAAGCGGGCATCGGTTTTAGTGTGCCGCTAAAAAGCAAAACCGATGACTTCATCGGTCGCGACGCCCTGTTACGGCGCAGTACCCATCCCGCTCACAAACTGGTGGGCCTGCAGCTGAGCGGTAACGAAGGCGCCCACCACGGCGACCCGGTGTACCGCGGCCGGGCCCAGGTCGGCGTAGTCACCAGTGCCTGCCGCTCACCGCTGCTGGGCAGCAATATCGCGCTGTGCCGGGTCGACGTGGCCTGCGCCGATATCGGCACAGCGTTGGAGATCGGCAAAGTCGATGGCCTGCAGAAGCGCATCAGCGCCACGGTCACCGCCGCGATTTTCTACGACCCGGACAAGAGCCGGGTACGCAGCTGATTAACCTTTTGACTGCCCATACACACCTGTAGGAGCGAGCCAGCTCGCGATGAACGTCAACGATAACGCGGGTTGCCTGACTGTTCGCGGTGCCTGGTTGTCCATCGCGAGCAGGCTCGCTACTACGGGGTCCTGCTTTTTTTCAGACATGGGAATACGAAGATGGAAGCGACTACGTTCGAGGCCGTACCGCAGGCCGCCGGTTCAGTGGGCAGCCTGCAGCGCAAGATCGATTGGCGCGGGGCGTTCTGGGTTGCCAGTGGCGTGCCCGCCCTGGTGCTGTTTTCTATCGGCGCGATCGCCGCCACGGTCGGCAAACCGGCCTGGATTGTCTGGATCGTGTCGATCCTGTTCGGGTTTATCCAGGCCTTTACCTATGCCGAAATTGCCGGACTGTTCCCGCACAAGTCCGGCGGTGCCTCCGTCTACGGCGCGGTGGCCTGGGTGCGTTACAGCAAACTGATCGCACCGGTCTCGGTGTGGTGCAACTGGCTGGCCTGGTCCCCGGTACTGTCCATTGGCTCGGGGCTGGCAGCCGGTTACATCCTCACCGCATTGTTCCCCGCTGATGCGCTGATCAATACCTGGCAACTGACCCTGCTCGATCTGGGTTGGGTCAAGAGCGGTCTGTCGCTAAGGGTCAACGCGACGTTCGCCATCGGCCTGTTGATTTTACTGACGGTGTTCGCCGTGCAGCATGGCGGCATCTTGCGCTCGGCACGCCTGACGCTGGTGCTTGGGGTGACCTCGCTGATTCCTCTGTTGTTGGTGGGTGTGGTGCCGCTGTTCACCGGGGACGCGGCCCAGGCCAACTTCCTGCCCCTGTACCCGCTGGCCCATGACGCGGCCGGGCAAGTGATCGACGGGCCTTGGGACATTTCCGGTTGGTCGTTAATGGCCGGCGGCCTGTTCATGGCCGCATGGTCCACTTACGGCTTCGAAACCGCCGTGTGCTACACCCGGGAATTCAAGGACCCCAAGCGTGACACCTTCAAGGCGATCTTCTACGCCGGCCTGCTGTGCATTCTGGTGTTCACCCTGGTGCCCCTGGCATTCCAGGGCAGCCTCGGTCTCGGGCAACTGGTGACCCCGGCGGTGCTCGATGCCAGCGGCGCGGTGGTCACACCGGCGGTCTACAGCGGTCTGCTGTCACCCGCGATCTACAGCGGCATGGGCGTCGGGCAGGTCATGGCGGACAGCATCGGCGGCGGCAAGCTGGTGGCCAACATCGTGCTGATCATGTTGGTCCTGGCCACGCTGCTGGCAATCATGACCTCGATGTCCGGCTCCTCGCGCACCCTGTATCAGGCGTCAGTCGATGGCTGGCTGCCGAAATACCTGGGCCGCACCAACGAACACGGCGCGCCTACCGCAGCGATGTGGACCGACTTGTCGTTCAACCTGCTGCTGTTGCTGATGTCCGATTATGTGTTCGTGCTGGCCGCGTCCAACGTCAGCTACATCATCTTCAACTTCCTCAACCTCAATGCCGGCTGGATCCATCGCCTGGACCGTCCCGACTGGGTACGCCCGTACAAGGCCCCGACCGTGCTCCTGGCCGCTGGTGGCGTACTGAGCTTCGTCAACCTGGCGTGCATGGGGCTGGGAGCCGATATCTGGGGCGCCGGCACCCTGGTGACCGGCCTGTTGCTGGCGCTGTTGATTCTTCCGGTGTTCTGCTACCGCCACTACGTGCAGGACAAAGGGCGCTTCCCGGAAGCGATGCTCAGCGACCTGTACATTCAGGCCGATGCCGGTCAAAAACGCGCCGGCTGGTTGCCTTATGCCACGCTGATCGCGGGTGTACTGGTGGTGTACGGTTGCCATCAACTGGTAGCCTGAACGCCCTTGCCTGCAGGTCTCTGATGGATCATCGGGGCGCAACGACGCCTCGATGATCATTTCGCCCCCCCTATCAATCAAGACGACGGTGACTATTTTGCTCAGCACCACCCCCGCTCTTGCCCGCGTTATCGACGGCAAAGCCATCTCTGCCCAGGTTCTCGACGAAGTTCGAGAAGAGGTTCTGATCCTGGCCGGACAGCAGATTTACCCCGCCCTGGCCGTGCTGCTGGTCGGTGAAGACCCGGCCAGCGAGGTCTACGTGCGCAACAAACTGCTGCGGGCCAAGGACGTAGGCATCCGCTCTCTTGAATACCGTCTGCCGGAAACCGCCAGCCAGGCGCAAGTACTGGAACTGATTGCGCAACTGAATGCCGATGCCACGGTGAACGGCATCCTGGTGCAGCTGCCATTGCCGGTCCATATCGACGAAGGAGCGGTGATTCATGCCATTGATCCGATCAAGGACGTGGACGGCTTCCATCGGGAAAACGTCGGCGGCCTGGTGCAAGGCATCGAAGTACTGACCCCCTGCACACCCAGCGGCTGCATGCGCCTGCTGCACGAAACCTGCGGTGACTTGAGCGGCTTGCACGCGGTGGTCATCGGCCGCTCGAACATTGTCGGCAAACCCATGGCGACCTTGCTGTTGCAGGCCAACTGCTCGGTCAGCGTGGTCCACTCGCGCAGCGTCGATGCCCCGGCGCTGTGTCGACTGGCGGACATCGTCGTTGCAGCGGTGGGTCGGCCAAAGCTGATCGATGCGAGCTGGCTCAAACCCGGAGCGGTGGTGATCGATGTCGGCATCAATCGCATCACCGATGAAGGCGGCAATCATTTGGTGGGCGATGTCGACTACGCCAGCGCGCGCACTGTTGCCCGTGCGATCACGCCGGTTCCGGGAGGTGTGGGGCCGATGACCATTGCGTATCTGCTGAAGAACACCCTGATCGCCAGTCAATTGCAGCGTGCCGCCCAAGCGCGCTAGCGAAAGTCGATCAGCGATGCAGCGTTGATCTGAACACCACGAAAACGGCCCACTCGAAGGTGGGCCGTGTCGTTCAATCGCAACGATCAGTGGTTGTAGGCACTCTCGTTGTGTTCAGCCAGATCCAGCCCCATGTCTTCCACCGATTCATCGGCACGCAAGCCGATGACGGCGTTGATCACCTTGAGAATGATCCAGCTGATAGCGAAGCAGTACACCGTCGTCAGCAACACGCCCTTGATCTGCGCCACGACCTGAGCGCCCATGCTCACGCCTTCCACCAAACCGCCCAGGGACGGCACGCAGAACACGCCGGTCAATACCGCGCCAATCATGCCGCCGATGCCGTGCAAGCCAAACACGTCGAGGCTGTCGTCATAACCGAAGCGGCGTTTCAGCACGGTAACGCTCAGGTAGCAGAACACCCCGCACAGCAGACCGATGGCCAATGCGCCGCCTACGCCCACATACGCACACGCCGGGGTAATGCCGACCAAACCGGCCAAGGCACCGCTGGCCAGGCCCAAGGCACTCGGCTTGCCGACCTTGAACCACTCCGTGAACATCCAGCCGAGAATCCCCGCGCAAGCACCCAGTTGGGTGTTGAGCATGACAATGCCCGAAGTGCCATTGAGACCGCCGCCGGAACCGATATTGAAGCCGAACCAGCCCACCCAGAGCATCGCCGCACCGGTCATGGTCAGGCTCAGGTTGTGGGCCGGCATCGGCGCATTCTGATAGCCCTTGCGCTTGCCGAGAATCAGGCACGCCGCCAAAGCCGCAACGCCGGCATTGATATGCACCGCCGTGCCGCCGGCAAAATCGAGAACGCCCCAGTTATGCATCAAAGCGCCCGAACCACCCCAGACCATGTGGGCCACGGGCGCATAAACCAGGGTGAACCACAGCGCCATGAACCACAGCGCCGCCGAGAATTTCATGCGCTCGGCGAATGCACCGGCAATCAGCGCCGGGGTAATGATCGCGAAGGTCATCTGGAAGGTGACAAACACGCCTTCCGGGATGTCACCAACCAGGCTATCCGGGGTCATGCCGGCCAGAAAGGCCCGGCTCAAGCCACCGACGAAACTGTTGAACGTCACCTGCCCCTCAACCATGCCGGTACTGTCGACCACCATGCTGTAGCCATAGATCACCCACAGCACGCCGACCAGGCCGGCGATGCCGAAGCACTGGGTAAACAGCGAGAGCATGTTTTTCGCCCGCACCAGACCGCCGTAAAACAATGCGAGGCCCGGCAGACACATGAACAGCACCAGCACCGTGGCAGTCACCATCCAGGCGGTGCTGCCGGTGTTCAAGGTGGGTGCGTCGGCCGCCTGGGCGAGCGGCGCGAGTGCGCCGGCCGCCAGTACACCGAGAAGGGTTTTGCCGAGAAGACGATTGATCATGTTCAAAGCTCCTGCAAAAGAATGGAAAGTGTCTGGCAGCGAGCAATAAAGAATGAGACACGGGCCTTTTCGGCCTCTCGAATATAAATGTCATGAACAGGACTTGTGGGAGCGAGCCTGCTCGCGATGGGGTTGGTTCAGCAGCCTTTTAGCTGACTGATACACCGCTATCGCGAGCAGGCTCGCTCCCACAGGTTTCGTCTCAGTACCCAGAGCCCGGAACCCAGTTGGTCCCCGCCAGCGGCACCCGCGCCATGGCCGCCGACTCTACCGTCAACGCCACCAGATCCTCGGGATCGAGGTTGTGCAGGTGCGACTTGCCGCAGGCCCGTGCCATGGTCTGTGCCTCCAGCACCATGACGCGCAGGTAGTTGGCCAGACGGCGACCACCTTCCACCGGGTCCAGGCGCTTGGACAGTTCCGGGTCCTGCGTGGTAATACCGGCCGGGTCGCGGCCGTTCTGCCAGTCATCGTAGAAACCGGCGGCCGAGCCGATTTTCTTCAGTTCCTCGTCCAGGCGTGGATGGTTATCGCCCAAGGCAATCAGCGCCGCCGTCCCGATGGCCACCGCATCCGCACCGAGCGCCATCGCCTTGGCGACGTCGGCACCGTTGCGAATTCCCCCGGAAACGATCAGCTGAACCTTGCGATGCATGCCCATCTCTTGCAAAGCCTGTACCGCTTGCGGAATGGCCGACAAAATCGGAATCCCGACGTGTTCGATGAACACTTCCTGAGTGGCTGCAGTGCCGCCTTGCATGCCGTCGAGCACAATCACGTCAGCCCCGGCTTTTACCGCCAACTTGACGTCGTAGTACGGTCGGCTCGCGCCGATTTTCACGTAGATCGGTTTTTCCCAATCGGTGATTTCCCGGATCTCGGCAATCTTGATCGCCAGGTCATCCGGCCCGGTCCAGTCCGGGTGACGGCAGGCGCTGCGCTGGTCGACACCAATCGGCAAAGTGCGCATTCCGGCCACGCGTTCGGTGACTTTCATGCCCAGCAACATTCCGCCGCCACCGGGTTTGGCGCCCTGCCCCAGGACGATTTCAATGGCGTCGGCCTTGCGCAGATCGTCCGGGTTCATGCCATAGCGCGATGGCAAATACTGATAAACCAAATGCTGTGACTGGCCGCGTTCTTCCGGGGTCATGCCGCCGTCACCCGTGGTGGTGCTGGTGCCCGCGATGGTCGCGCCACGGCCCAAGGCTTCCTTGGCATTGGCCGACAAAGCACCGAAGCTCATGCCGGCGATGGTCACCGGAATCTTCAGGTGAATCGGCTTCTTGGCGAACCGGTTGCCGAGGATCACATCGGTGCCACACTTCTCGCGATAGCCTTCGAGCGGGTAGCGCGAGACGCTGGCGCCGAGCAGCAGCAAGTCGTCGAAGTGCGGCAATTTACGCTTGGTGCCGCCGCCGCGAATGTCGTAGATGCCGGTTTCCGCGGCGCGCTGGATTTCCTGGATGGTCAGGCGGTCGAAAGTGGCTGACTCGCGCAGCACCGGAGTGGTCTTGTCGCTCATATCTGTTCTCCTCGCGTGGATCAGTACGCGGACGCGTTATCGACTTTGAAGTTGTACAACTGACGGGCCGAGCCATAGCGCTTGAATTCAGCCGGCTTGTGCTCGAAACCGGCGCGGTTGAGCAGGACTTGCAGTTCTTCCAGGTGTTCGGCGCGCATCTCTTTTTCGATGCAGTCCGAGCCCAGGGAAGCGACGGTACCCCGCACATAGATGTGGGTTTCGTACAGCGAATCGCCCAGGGCATCACCCGCATCGCCACACACCACCAGGCGTCCGGCCTGACCCATGAAGCAGCTCATGTGGCCGATGCTGCCGCCGACCACAATGTCGATGCCTTTCATGGAAATGCCACACCGGGCACCGGCATCGCCTTCGATCACCAATAACCCGCCATGGGCGGTGGCGCCTGCGGCCTGGGACGCACTGCCCTTGATCCGCACCATGCCCGACATCATGTTTTCCGCGACGCCGACACCGGCATTGCCATGCACGGTGATACACGCTTTCTGGTTCATGCCCGCGCAGTAGTAGCCGGCGTGCCCCTGGATATCGATGGACACGGCCTGGTTCACCCCAACCGCGAGGTTGTGCTTGCCGTTGGAATGAGTCACCACCCACTCGCGGTCTTCGACGTTATTGGCCTGGTCATGCAGCGCCTGATTGAGGTCACGCACGGTGGCAGTGGAAAGATCGATGGTTTTCATGTGTGCGCTCCTTAAGCTGACTCGCGTTCCCAGATGTACAGGGTGGCCGGTGCCGGCTCCCAGATCCTGGCGTGTTCGATACCCGGCAGGCTCGACAGCGCCTGATATTCGGAGGCCATGGCGACGTAATCGTCGGTCTCGGCGAGAATCGCCGGTTTGCAGGCAATCGGGTCGCGGATCACCGCAAAGCCATTGCGAGTGCCAATGGCGAACGTGAAGAAACCGTCCAGGTCCTCCAGCGAATGATCCAGCGCTTCTTTGAGCGAGTCGCCTTGTTGCAGGCGCCAGGTCAGGTAGCCGGCGGCCACTTCCGTGTCGTTGTCGGTTTCGAAATGGATGCCTTCGCGCTTGAGTTCCTGGCGCAGGCGAAAGTGATTGGACAGCGAACCGTTGTGCACCAGGCACAGGTCGGCGCCGGTGGAAAACGGATGGCTGCCTTCCATGGTCACCGCGCTTTCGGTGGCCATGCGGGTATGGCCGATGATGTGGCTGCCCTTCATGCTGGCCAGGCCGAAGCGTTGGGAAATTTCCTGGGGCAAGCCCATGCCCTTGAGGATTTCGATGCTCTGCCCGGCGCTCATGATGCGAACGCTCGGGGCCAGTTCGGCAAGGGCCAGACGGACTGGCGCTTCTTCCGAATGGATCTTCAATACGGCGGCGCTGGCGTTCTGAAACCAGTCCAGCGAACAGCCCAGACGGCCTTCGAGCTCGCCCATCAGGGTTTTCCAGTCGAAGGCTTCGGTGGTCGCCTGCAAGGTCAGCTTGACCCAGCCATCGGCCACTTCATCGCCATAAATGGCGAAGCCTGCGCTGTCCGGGCCACGATCGGTCATGGCCTGCAGCATCGGTTCGAAGAGCTGGCCGAGCCGGGATTCCAGCTGCGGGTTTTTCAGGTAAAGGCCTACGATTCCACACATAAAAACAGTCCTCACTTCGTTCGGGAGCGGCAAGCTGCAAGCTGCAAGCTGACCGCATGGACATGAAAGTTTTCGAAACGCCGCCCACTCGCTTTGACTTGCGGCTTGACGCTTGCAGCTTGTAGCTGCCGCCCAACAGACTCAGAAAAACTCGGTGTAGCGTGCGATTTCCCAATCACTCACATGGCGGCTGTACTCCACCCACTCCATGCGCTTGAGCTTGATGAATTCGCCAACGATCTGCGGCCCCATCACTTCGGCAAACAGCGGGTCGGCCTCCAGCGCGTCGCAGGCTTCCTTGAGCGATTGCGGCAGGGTTTTGATGCCCTTTGCAGCGATCTGCTCAAGGCTCAGGCTGTAGAGGTTTTCATTGCAGACGTGGTCGATTTCCAGCTGGCGGTCGATGCCGTCGAGGCCCGCGGCGATAATCGCCGCGCTGACCAGATAAGGGTTGCAACCGGCGTCCGGCAGGCGAAATTCCAGGCGACCGTAGGGCACCCGCACCATCGCCGAACGGTTGTTGGCGCCGAAGGCTATAAAGGCTGGCGCCCAGGTCGCGCCGGACAACGAGTGGCCCACCACCAGACGCTTGTAGGAGTTGACCGTCGGTGCGGCGAAAGCGCAGAGCGCCGGGCCATGGGCAAGCAGGCCAGCGGCGAAGTGATAGGCCATTTTCGACAGCCCCATGCCGCTCGGATCGCTGGCATCAAAGAACAGGTTCTTGTTCTCGGCGCTGCTGATCGACAGGTGAAAGTGCATGCCGTTGCCGGCGCGTTTCGGGTCAGGCTTGGGCATGAACGAGCAGATCATGCCCAAGTCATTGGCGATCTCGCCGGCGGCCATGCGAAAGAACGTGAATCGATCCGCCGAGGTCATGGCGTCGCTGTAGGTGTAATTGATCTCGAACTGGCCATTGGCGTCTTCGTGGTCGATTTGATAAACCTCGAAATCCACTGCTTGCAACGCCTCGGTCAGGCGTTCGAGAAACACCCGGGAGCGCGAGAGGCCTTTGTAGTCGTAGCAAGGCTTGTCCAGGTTGTCGCTGGCATCGACCAGCTGCAGTTTGCCCTGCTCGTCACGGCGCATCAGGTTGAACTCGGGCTCCAGGCCGGTGTTGAGCGTCCAGCCCTTGTCTTCCAGGCGACGAACCTGCTGCTGCAGCACGTAACGGCTGTCATAAGGATGCGGCTTGCCGTCGACATGACCGATGCACACGATCCGGCCATAACCCGGTTGCCAGGGCACAGGCATCAGCGTGGACAAATCGCCACGGGCCATGAAGTCCGGACCGTGGGGTTCCATGCCCATGCCACTGATGGCGAAACCGGCAAAACCTGCGCCGTCCTCGGCCACGGCCTTGAGTCCACAGATCGGCACCGATTTGGTTTTGGCCGAACCATGGATATCGACAAACTGCGCAAGCACATACTTGATCCCGTGCTTGTCGATGATGCGCTGGGTTTCTGCTGGCAACATTGCTCGTCACTCCTGGCGAAAAAGGGCAAATCATTGGGGATGGGCGTCACTTTCCTTTGATATTCCTGAAAAGAAAGTAAGTTTCCCAACAGGAATGCAAGGCCCTTGCCAGAATCGCGAATGAAAAGCCGAAGTGCCGTAACCAGCGCTTTTGTGCTGTATATATGGGAATATTCTTTTCCCGGAGGGAATATTGCCCACCGGGATGGAAAGGAACGCCGTGATTTGCACTTTCTCAGTGCGAAACTAATATTACTGAACAGAAAGTGTGCAGGATCTAAAGACTATGCCGACCGAAACTGCCCCGCGCCTCAAGCTTGAGCAATACCTGGGTTTGCAAATCAAACGCCAGCGCCAGGCGCAGGATCTGAAATTGTCCGATGTGGCGAAAATTGCCGACATCAGCCAGGGCATGTTGAGCAAAATTGAAAACGCCCAGGTCTCCACCAGCCTCGATACCCTGAGCCGCCTGTGCGATGTGCTCGGCCTGCCGCTGTCGAAGCTGTTCAGTGAATACGACCAGCAAGACGGCAGCGCGCAGCTGGTCAAGGCCGATCAAGGCATGGAGGTGGTTCGCCGCGGAACCGAGAAAGGCCATACCTACCATCTGCTCAATCACACGCGCGGGCCGAAGAAGAGTTTCGAGGCCTACATGGTGAGCATGGATGACGCCAGCGAGGAGTTTCCGACCTTCTCCCATCCGGGCACCGAGTTTCTCCACCTGCTCGAAGGCGAACTGATCTATCGCCATGGCAATCAGCTGTACCGCATGGAAGCCGGTGACAGCCTGACTTTCGAAGGGGAAATCCCCCATGGCCCGGAACAACTGGTGCAAGTACCGATCCGCCTGCTGTCGATCATGAATTACGGCAACGACAAAGAATAATCCCCGCCCCAATCCCTGCTTGATTCCAACCCTGAGGCCGACCTGTGTCGGCCTCAGGCGTTTTCCTGCCAGTTAAAAAACTTTCACAAAAATTCTGGACGCGGCGCGGGCATTCCCCTATAAAGCCAACTTCAGGAATATTTTATTCCCCATAAGAAAACCCCCTCACGGACGAGATTGCTGTTTACCCCTGTTTTTTTCGCTATGCGATGAGCTGCCGCCATCTTCCCGAGGACGTGTCATGCAACACGAAAAAAACCATTTCATCATCAAGATCACCTGTCCCGCAGTGTCCGGTATCGTCGCGGCCGTCACCACCTACCTGGCAGACAACGGTTGCTACATCGGGGAGATGGCGCAATTCGACGACGACTTCAGCGGCCGTTTTTTCATGCGCGCCGTGTTCCGTTTCAACGACGGCCACTTGGGTGATATCCAGCAGATCAAGGAAGGCTTCAGCGACGTCGCCAAGGCATTCGACATGACCTGGGAACTGCACGACACCCGCGAACCGATGCGTGTACTGCTGATGGTCAGCAAGTTCGACCATTGCCTGACCGATCTGCTCTACCGCTACCACAAGGGCGAGATGGACATGACCATCACCGCCATCGTCTCCAACCACCTGGACCTGCGGCCCATGGCCGAGCGCGAGGGCATCCGCTTCATCTACCTGCCGGTGACCAAAGACACCAAGGCCCGGCAGGAGGCCGAGCTGATGAAAGTTGTCGACGACACTGGCACCGAACTGGTGGTGTTGGCGCGCTACATGCAGATCCTTTCCGATGACCTGTGCAAGCAACTCTCGGGCCGGGCGATCAACATCCATCACTCGTTCCTGCCAGGGTTCAAAGGTGCCAAGCCTTATCACCAGGCCTACCAACGCGGGGTGAAACTGATCGGCGCTACGGCGCACTACGTCACCAGCGACCTCGACGAAGGGCCAATCATTGAACAGGAAGTGCAGCGCGTCGATCACGTGTATCTGCCGGACGACCTGGTCGCCACCGGTCGTGACACCGAAACCGTGGCCCTGTCCAAGGCGGTCAAGTACCACCTGGAACACCGGGTTTTCCTCAACCAGGACAGAACGGTGATCTTTCGATGAACACGCCCAGATTGATTGACGGCAAAGCCGCCGCCGCCCGCGTTCTGCTTCAGGTCCGCCAGGACGTGGACGGCCTGCTCGAGCGAGACATTCAACCGGCCCTGGCGGTGATTCTGGTGGGCAGCGACCCGGCCAGCCAGGTTTACGTGCGCAACAAGATTCTGCGCGCCGAAGAGGTGGGCATTCGCTCCGTGGAGCATCGACTGTCCAGCGACACCAGCACCGAACAACTGCTGAACCTGATTGCCACGTTGAATGCCGACCGTTCGATCAACGGCATTTTGCTGCAATTGCCGTTGCCGGCTCACATCGACGAATTGCGCGCCCTGGAGGCCATCGCCCCGGCCAAGGACGTCGATGGTTTTCACAGTGAAAACGTCGGTGGCCTCAGCCAGGGCCGCACGGTGCTCGCCCCCTGCACACCCAGCGGCTGCCTGTACCTGCTGGAGCAAACCTGCGGCGATCTGCGCGGTAAACACGCCGTGGTGATCGGCCGCTCGAATATTGTCGGCAAACCCATGGCCGCCCTGCTGCTCAAGGCTGATTGCTCAGTGACCGTGCTGCATTCGCGCAGCCCGGACCCGCAGGCCTTGTGCCGTCAGGCCGACATCGTCATCGCCGCCGCAGGGCGGCCGAAACTGATCGACGCCAGCTGGCTGAAACCCGGCGCCGTGGTCATTGATGTCGGCATCAACCGCATCGACGACCAGGGCCGCAGCCGTCTGGTGGGCGACGTGGATTTCGACAGCGCCCTGCCCCACGTCGCGGCGATCACCCCGGTTCCCGGTGGCGTCGGCCCGATGACTATTGCCTTTTTGATGAAAAACACCGTAACCGCAGCCCAGATGCAACATCAGGCGCAACGCAGCCAATCGGAGGCCCTATGCCGTTCAATCTATTGAAGTACGGGCTGAGTTCGGAGTACCCGGTGGAAGTCGATCTACCGCCGCCCCGGGAACTCAAACCGAGCTATGACGTGGTGATCATCGGTGCCGGCGGCCACGGCCTGGCCACCGCCTATTACTTGGCCAAGTACCACGGTATTACCAATATCGCGGTATTGGAGAAGTCCTATCTGGGTGGTGGCAATACCGCACGTAACACGGCGGTGATCCGCTCCAACTACCTGACCAGTGAGGGCGTGCGTTTCTATGCCGAGTCGGTGCGGATGTTCCAGTCCCTGTCCAACGAATTCGATTTCAACATCATGTACTCCGAGCGTGGCCAACTGACCCTGGCCCACACCGATGCCACCGTGCGTTCGTTCCGTCAGCGGGCCGAGGTCAACAAGCACTTCGGTGGCCGCACCGAAATGATCGACCGCCAGCAGATTCGCGAACTGGTGCCCAGCCTCAACCTCGACCCCGGTCACCTGCCGGTCATCGCGGGCCTCTGGCACATCGACGGCGCCACCGCGCGCCACGACGCTGTCGCCTGGGGTTACGCCAAGCAGGCGGCCAAACGCGGCGTGGAGATCCATCAACTCACCGAAGTTCAGGACCTGATCATCGAGAACGGTGCGATCACCGCGGTCAAGACCAATCGAGGCACCATCAAGTGCGGCTGCGCCGTGCAGGCAATCGCCGGGCACAGTTCGCTGCTGATGGCCAAGGCCGGGATTCGTTCGCCGATCCAGACCTTTCCGCTGCAAGCGATGGTTACTCAGCCATTCAAACCGTTCCTTGATCCGCTGGTGAGCTCTTCGGCGCTGCATTGCTACGTACAGCAGACCAGCCGTGGCGAGGTGGTGTTCGGCGGCGGCTCCGATCCCTATCCGCTGTTCAACACCCGCTCCACGCTCGATCTGAAGGAGAGCCTGCTGGCGCACGCCATCGAAATGTTCCCGTTTCTGGCCAACGCCAAGCTGATGCGCCAATGGGCCGGGATCACCGACATGACACCGGATTACAGCCCGATCATGGGGCTTTCGCCGGTGAAAAATTACTACCTCGACGCCGGTTGGGGCACCTGGGGTTTCAAGGCTACACCGATCTGCGGCAAGACCATGGCAGAACTGGTGGCCAGCGGCGGCAAGGTGCCGGATCTGATCAAGCCTTTCGGCCTCGAGCGCTTTTCGACCTTCCAGCAAGTCAACGAAATGGGCGCTACGGCGGCCAGCCACTGACGGAGAGCGGACCATGAAAATCATCAATTGCCCGCTCAACGGGCCACGCAACATCAGCGAATTCACTTATGGCGGCGAGTTCAAGCCCATGCCCGATCCCGTCCGCTGCACCGATGCCGAATGGGCGGACTACGTGTTCAACACCGACAACCTCGCCGGAGTGGTACGCGAATGGTGGATGCATACGCCGTCGAGCTACTGGTTTCTGGCGGAGCGTCACACCGTCAGCGATGAAATTCTTCGTACCTTCGACCCCAAAGAACTTTTCACCGCCCGCGTCGACTTCAGCGCCGCCAAGGAGATCGCAGGATGAACCGCCTACCCGCCCCGATGGGCCTGCTGATCGACCGTGATCAGCCGCTGGATTTCAGTTTCGACGGTCATCGCTATCAAGGCCTGCAAGGTGACAGCATCGCCAGCGCCCTGTTGGCCAATGGTCGCTTCCTGATCTCGCGCTCGTTCAAATACCACCGCCCGCGCGGCCCGCTGACCATGGCCGGACAAGACGCCAACAGCCTGGTGCAACTGCCCCAGGAGCCTAATGTGCTGGCCGATGCATACGCGCTGTCGGCCGGTTTGCAGGTCACGGCGCAGAACGTCAACGGCTCGCTGGACAACGACCGTGACGCCTACCTGGGCAAGTTCTCCAAATTCATGCCGGTGGGCTTTTACTACCGCTCCTTCTACAAGCCCAAGGGCATGTGGAAAGTCTGGGAGCCGATCATTCGCAAAAAGGCCGGACTCGGTGTTCTCGACCTGAAGTTCCAGCCCGAGTATTACGACAAGGCTTATCTGTTCACCGACATTGCCGTGATCGGTGCCGGGCCAGCCGGGCTGCAGGCGGCGCTGACAGCGGCTAATGCCGGGGCGAAGGTGTTGCTCATCGAACAACAATCGATTCTCGGAGGGTCGTTGACCTATGCCCGTTTCGATATCGAAGGCAAAAGAGCCACGGACCTGCGCCGCGAGCTACTGTCTGCGGTGGAGCAACACGCCAATATCCGGATCCTGACCGACGCGACCTGCAATGCCTGGTTCACCGACAACTACCTGCCGGTCATCCAGGGCAAGCGCATGTACAAGGTGCGTGCCCGCCAATGCCTGGTGTGCAGTGGCGCGTTCGACCAGCCGGTGGTGTTTCGCAACAACGATTTGCCGGGTGTGATGCTGACCAGCGCTGCGCAACGCTTGATGAAGTTGTATGCGGTCAAGCCGGGCAAACGCGCGGTGGTGCTGACGGGCAATGATGACGGTTACCTCGCCGCTTTGGACCTATACGATCAGGGCGTGGAAGTCGCCGCCGTGGTGGACTTGCGTCATGGTCCCGGCGATGAGTCCATGCTGCAGGCACTGGCTCAGCGCAAGATCCCTTGCCAGCGCAACAGCACCGTGTATGAAGCGCTGCACGAGAAAGGCATGCGTCATATCAACGGCGTCGTGGTGCGCAAGATCACCGCCCAGGGTCAGGTCGCAGAAAGCGGACAACGCCTGGGTTGCGACTTGCTGTGCATGTCCGCCGGTTACATGCCGGTCTATCAATTGCTCTGTCAGGCGGGCGGTAAACTCGCCTACGATGATCAGCGCGCCGAATTCACCCTCAGTGGCCTGCCGCAAAATCTCGCGGTCGCAGGCTCGGTCAATGGTCGTCACCGCCTGGACAACGTGATCGCTGATGGCATGAATGCCGGGGCTGATGCCGCGCTCGCGCTAGGGCTGACGGTCAGCGCACAACGTGCACCCTTGAGCAGCGAGGTTCGGGTCAACTTCAACTGGCCGATCTTCCCTCACCCCAAGGGCAAGGACTTCGTCGACTTCGACGAGGACCTGCAAGTGGCGGACATCGTCAATGCCACGCGGATTGGCTATCGCGATGTGCAACTGGTCAAGCGTTACTCCACCGTGGGCATGGGCCCCTCCCAGGGACGTCACTCGGCGCTGCCAACCGCGCGGTTGGTCGCCTGGGCAACCCAGCGCAACATCAGCGAAACCGGAGTCACCACGGCACGCCCACCGTTTGTAGCGGAAAAGCTGGCGCACGTGGCCGGTCGAGCGTTCGATCCGTACCGGCAAACACCGATGCACGCCCGACATGTACAAGCCGGGGCGAAGATGATGCCCGCCGGGATCTGGCAGCGGCCGGCCTACTATGGCACTGCCAGGGATCGCGACGCCTGTATGCAGGCCGAAGCACTGCATGTGCGCAACAAGGTCGGGATTATCGATGTGTCGACGCTGGGCGGTCTCGACGTGCGAGGCCCGGACGCCGCCGAACTGCTCAACCGCATGTACACCTTTGCCTTCCTCAAGCAGCCGGTCGGCCGCTCGCGCTATGCGCTGATGACCAATGAACATGGGGTCGTGATCGATGACGGTGTATGCGCTCGTTTCGCCGAGAACCATTTCTACGTCACCGCCACCACCAGCGGCGTCGACCGCATCTATCAGCAAATGCTCAAGTGGAACGCACAATGGCGCCTGGACGTGGACGTCGCCAACGTCACCGCGGCCATTTGCGCGGTCAATGTTGCCGGTCCGGATTCACGCCGGGTGCTGGAGAAAGTCTGTACCGATCTGGATCTGAGCGCCGAAGCGTTCCCTTATCTGGGCGTCCGCCTGGGTACGGTTGCCGGCATCAAGGCCAGGTTATTGCGAGTCGGGTTCGTCGGCGAACTGGGTTATGAAATCCATGTACCCGCGCGTCACGGGCTGAAACTGTGGGACGCGCTGATCGAGGCTGGAAAAGCACAGGACATACGTCCCTTCGGCGTCGAAACCCAACGTCTGCTGCGCCTGGAAAAAGGCCATGTGATCATCAGCCAGGACACCGATGGCATGACCCATCCGGCAGAAATCGACATGGGCTGGGCGGTCAGTCGCAACAAGCCATTTTTCGTCGGCCGGCGCTCGGTGGATATCCTCGAAGCCCAACCACAAAAACGCAAACTGGTGGGTTTCAGCCTGCCCAAAGGCAGCCTGCAACCGCTGGAAGGCCATCTGGTGCTTAACGGCCTGGAGATCAGCGGCAACGTCACCTCCTGCGAATATTCCGCAAGCCTGGGCAAGATCATCGGCCTGGCTTACGCCGGCATCGACCAAAGCACGCCGGGGCAGCGCATTCCAATCCGCGTCGAGGGTGGCATCGTGGTCCAGGCCGAGGTGGTGCAGTTACCCTTCTTCGATCCCGACAACCAACGCCAGGAGCTTTGAGTCATGACCAGTCTGAGAGAACAACACAGCATCACCCGGCAAGCCCTGACGCCGTTGCCGGGGTGCCGCCTGGCTGACTTGACCGACCTGCCCCGGGTCGGTTTCCGTGGCGCCCACAGCGCCGAGTACCTGCGCAGCCGCCGCTTTGTCCTGCCAGATGCGCCCAACCGTGCGCTGATTCAAGCCGATGGCAGTCAGGTAGCGCGCCTGTCCCAGGCCGAGTACCTACTGCTGGGCAGCCCCGAGGATCAGGGCCAACGCATCGCCGACGAAGAAGCCCGGTGGGAACTGGACCACCAGGCCAACTATCTGCTGCCGCGTCAGGACAGCCACGCCTGCTTTCAACTAACGGGCGAACACCTGAGCGAGGTGATGGCCAAACTCTGCGGCGTCGACTTGAGTCCGCAGGCGTTCGGCCCGGGTACAGTGGCGCAAACCTCTGCGGCACGGATCAACGTGATCGTGATCAACTCAAGTACGGCGCAGCAGGCAAGCTTGCACCTCCTCTGCGATCGGGCGTCAAAGGCGTATTTCCGAGAGGCGTTGCTGGATGCAATGCAGGAGTTTTCCGGGCTGGCAATGGATGGGACGACCGTCTGACGCTTGGCAGAAACGGGGTGAACCGCAGAACACTTAGACGCTGCAAAAGTGGGCGTCAGCTCACACGAAAGCGGTGAGGATTCCTCCCGGAGCCGGTGGTTTTACAGGGGTAAAAACGACCAATAAAAAAAGGGTCGCGAGATAAAATCTCGCAACCCTTTGAATTATAGGGTCGGGACGGCGTGATTCGAACACTCCCCCCTGGCACTCCATGCTTGCAGGGGCGCTAAAAAGCTATTCTGTAACCACCATACCCATTGCCCCGCTTGCGACCTTTCAGGGCAGTTATTGGGAGTCGCGGCATGGAGCGACCCTGAAACCCTTCTAATCGGCACTTAAATCGAAGTGACGAACCTCGCTTGTGGCCATTTGCTTCTATCGCTAGTATCGCCTAAGTCACAAGGTCGACAGGCAGTTGGCAATTATGCTTCCTGCAAATCAGGGAAAGCATTTTATGGTCATGGCGCAACCTACCTATTCAGGCTCATACGGCTATATTGGTGAGCAGTTTTTTACGATGCAGTTTGACGTTGCCCTGGATGCCGCCAATCCACCACCGACCAACGCCTTTGACGTTCAGATCAACGGAACTGGCACTTCAGTTACCGGAGTGACTGTCGATGGTACCGGCAAGACCGTGACGCTCACTCTTTCAGCGCCCGCGCTGACTGCCGGGGACATCATCGAATTTTCGTATTCCGACCCCACTGGGGGGAATGATGTCAGTGCGCTCCAGGGGCTGGATGGAACCGATTCGAGTACCTTCAGTGCCTCCACTATCGTGGTCGGTGGCAGACCCGGGCCATCAGCCCCGCCGATGCCCGCGCTATCCAGCGGCAGCGACAGCGGCACCTTGGGCGACGGCATCACTTCCGATACTACCCCTACACTCACCGGCACTTCCGGGGCCAACGCAACTGTCAAACTGTACGATACCGATGGAACCACGCTACTGGGGACCACGAGTGCGGATGGTTCTGGCAACTGGTCCATCACCAGCAGCACGTTGATAGATGGCAATCACACGCTGAAGGTAACGCAGACAGACTCCGGCAATGATACTTCGCCGCTCAGTACAGGCTTATCTGTAACTATCGACACCATAGCGGCTGCACCCACCACTTTGGCATTGAGCAACGGAAGCGACAGCGGCAACTTGGGCGACGGCATCACCAACGACAGTACACCGACCGTCACCGGCCACGCCGAAGCAAACGCCGCCGTCAAGCTGTTCGACACCGACGGCAGCACCTTGCTTGGCTCGACGACGGCCGATGGCTCTGGTAACTGGAGCATCGCCAGCAGCACACTGGCCAACGGCTCACATACCTTTACCGCCAAACAGACCGACGTGGCTGGCAACGTTTCCAGCGCCTCCAGCGGCTACGCCTATACACTCGACACTATCGGGCCAATCGCCATGGCCCTGAGTAACACCCAGGTTGCCATGAGCAACGCTGGCAATGGCGCCACCGTGGCAACGCTGTCCGCCACCGATGCCACTGCCGTCAGCTACGGCTTTGCCATCGGCAACGGTACAATCGATGCGGACAACGGCAAGTTCAGCTTATCCGGCAACCAGCTGGTGGCCGCGCAGAATCTCGCCGCCGGAGCCTACCACCTCTATCTGAAAGCCACCGACGCCGCCGGTAACGATGCGTTCCAGATTTTCAGCGTCAATGTGGTGGACGCGCCAACCGTCGCCGCTATCGAGCGGGCCATGGGCGCCAGCAGCACGGTGCCAGCCACTAGCCCCTCAGTGGATTACACGGTGAAATTCAGCCAGTCCGTGACTGGCGTGGACGCCTCGGATTTCACCTTGGCTACAACCGGAAACGCCAGCGCGACCATCGCCTCAGTCACCGGTAGTGGTGACACGTACACCCTGACAGTCAGCGGAATCAGCGGCGATGGTACCCTGCGCCTGGATCTCAACGGCAGTGGCACCGGGATTCAGAACGGTTCATCTGTCGCCATCACCAGCGGCTATACAGCCGGTCAAACGTACACGGTAGACCATACCGCCCCCGCATCACCTTCGGCGCCGGTCATGACAGCCGGCACCGATACCGGCAAGTCAAACAACGATGCGATCACCAGCAACCAGACACCCGTGTTTGTCGGCTCGGCTGAAGCCAATGCCACGATCAAGCTGTATGACACCGATGGTGCCACTTTGCTAGGCTCCACCGTCGCCGACGGCGCCGGCAATTGGAGTATCATGAGCGCGACGTTGGCGACCGGCAGCCACACACTGACGGCCAAACAGACCGACGCCGCGGGTAATGTCTCTGCAGCCAGCAGTGGCGTGTCAGTGTCAATTGACAACAGCGTGACGGCCCCGCCTGCGCCCATATTGGCCAGTAGCAGCGACAGCGGTGTCCCTGGCGACAACCTGACCAATATCTTAATGCCGACCATCACCGGCACCGCCGAAGCCAACGCCAGCATCACGCTTTACGACACCGATGGGACCACCGTGCTGGGCACCTCTGTTGCCAACGGAAACGGCGACTGGAGTATCGTTTCGACGACCTTGAGCAATGGTAGCCATACGCTGACCGCCAGGCAGACCGACACTGCAGGCAACATCTCGTCCGTCAGCGCCGGTCTTGCGCTGACGGTCAACAATCTGTCGCCGTCGGCGCCCTCCCTGCCGGCACTTAGCGCTGCCAGCGACAGCGGTATTCAGGGTGACGGCATTACCAGTGTTGCCAAGCCCGTGATTACCGGGACCGCAGCCGCCAACGCAACCGTCAAACTCTACGACACCGACGGCAGCACAGTACTGGGCACCGCGGTTGCTAACGGTACCGGCATTTGGAACATCACCAGCAGCACATTGTCGCTGGGTAGCCATACGCTGACCGCCAAGCAAATCGACCCGGCAGGAAACCTGTCAGCAGCTAGCGCCTCACTGGCACTGACCGTAGAGGCGGTACCGACACCACCCTCGTCACCAGCCACAATTACCCCTATCGACGGCGTTGCCGTCACCCAGCAGCAGGTCAGCCTGCCGGGCGGCGGCAGTGGCACTCAGATCATTGTTCCGATTGTCAGCACCGGCCGCACCGACTCCAGCGGCAGCGCTGCTGTGGCCGACATTCCACTGGCCACCAGCGGCGCGAACAACCTCCTGCTGGCACAGCTGACACCCGGCTTTGGCCTGACGGCTGTTGGCGGTGTCAGCCGGCCGGCGGGTAGTTCGATTGAACATCTGATCCAGGATATCCTGGCGGCAACGCCGAATCATGCCGCCAGCGACCAAGGTCACCTGACCGGTAACGGCGTCTCCTTCCTCAACAAACTGGCTGCCAGCGTACCGCTGCTGGTCGAGACGATTACACCGACCACTGGCGAGACCGCACCGACCAGCCCGCTTACCTTAACCGGTACCAGCAGCGACAGCCAACACACCGCGCTGGTCATCGACGCTACACACGTGGCCAGCGGCAGCACGCTGGTGTTAAACGCCGTCGACTTCGCAGCAATCATCGGCACCGCCAACATCATCGGTAACACCAACGGCCAGATACTCACCGGCGACTCCGCCAGCCAACAGTTCAGCATATCGTCCGGTGGTGGCAGTTCGGTGTTCGCCGGTGGTGGCAACGACACGTTGAACATCAACTTCGCAGGCAGCAGCACGGAGCTATCCAACAGCACGACTCTTCTGCACGGCGGCCAAGGCAACGATGCCGTGGTGCTCAACGGCGCCAGTTCGGACTACCTGGTGGAAAATCACGAGGGCTATGTCCTGGTCACTTCCAAAGTGCAGCCAGGACAACACACGCTGCTGGTGAATGCCGAAAACCTGACTTTCTCCGACACGACCATTAGCGTTCAAACCAGCGAGCCTCAAACCCAGTTGGCAGGCCTTTACCAATCGGTTCTGGGCCGCCAGGCTGACTATCTGGGCTTCGATTACTGGGCGGTCCAGGCCAAGAATGGCATGAGCATGGGCAGCATCGCCCTGTCGCTGATCACTTCGAACGAAGCGCACGATAAGCAGGCCGTCACCCTGAACGGTAACGCCCCGCATGACCTGGAGTTGGTGTATCAGGGCATCTATGGCCGTCAAAGCGATAGCGCAGGCCTGGCTTACTGGGTTGACGCCATGCAAAAAGGCATGACCCTGGAACAGGTCGCCAGCAACTTCGTGCAAGCGGCGGAGATGAACCAGCACAACGTTCTGGCGGCGAACTGGGACTTCATCATTTAACGTCTCGTCCAAAAACGGATGCACTGTCATAGCGTGCCATTTGCATCAGGTGGCAGTGACATCCGCTCAATGTGAAACGCTAAGCTGTCGACTCAACCGGTCGATGCAACAGATTGGCCAAATCGTTTCAGCGTCGCCGACCCAAGGTTTGCCGCGCCCGGGTTGCAGGTGAAGCTCATCAGGGCGTCCCACTGGCCTTGGGTGACGCACGCATTCTTTTCTTCAGGCGAAAAAAACCGCACTTGGCGGGCTTTCTTCAAAAATCAAAGCTATCCAAAAATACTGAAATCAATGGACAGATCGTGACTCTTATTAGTTAGCCTGCTATCTTGTTTTCACATTCCGCCATGTTGAGATGCTTGAAGGAATGAGAAGCCCTGGCGACCACGAATCGCCGGGGCTTCGTTTTTTCCATCTCCAGACGAATAAAACCCCGAACGGGTCGGGGTCTTGGTATTCGGTGGCGCGCTGGTGCCTGGTCGTGGTGACAAAGCGTCTCTACGGGCCACCCCTGTTCCGGCTTCTCGGCGGTGATCGAACCGTCGGCCACTGCGCCGAGAGAAGCACAGCCTCCCGATCAAAGCTGGCCTGCACAAAGGCACGCACCGCCGAGGCCACGCCGTTGAGCGTTGACTGGCCCACACTCATCTATCGAGCCTGGATAGGACAATGCGCACTGAACGCCAGCCAAATCGCACTGATATACCTTCCAACCAGGCCCTTTTCGGCAGTTCCGTTAGCGATAGCTTCAGCGACTGACTCAATGTAGTTCCAGTGAACCTCGGCGGGATCACCGACAAACTCCGCCCGGTCGATCTCTGACAAAAAACTCAATGCCACTTTAGCGCGATGCTCTCTGCTGCCCTCCGCAGTTGCCAACACCTCTACTGCACTGGAAAGCCTGGATAGCGTATCGCTGGAAATAGTCACTCTGCCTCCTATACCCGGATCACCTTGAGCCGGCCGAACACAAATACCCCACTTCAACGAATCACGCCAGCCGGCGAAGATCAGTTGAAGCCAAGGGTCCGAAGAATCAACAGAGCGTCATCGCTCGATTCAACCTTTTTTAGCCCAGTGTCCATCATTGGCATGCGGCGTTCTGCTGGCGCACCGGCAGGCATTGATCGCGTAATTCCTGTAGCCAGCGCCGACATCGATGCCTGGGCGGTTTCCAGCGACAGAGGTTATACCTTTGCGGGTCCCTGGAACGCGCGTATGGGTTTGCGTGTCGATGCCCCGAGCGGTGATGAGGATGGCAATCAGAGGGCCGGTACCTTTGATCCATTGTTTCCCAAGAGCGCCTTCTACGGTCAGGCATGACCACAGCCCCCCGGAACAACCACCAGCAGTGGAAAACGCTTGGGCACCCTGTATCAGGCCAACGCCAATTGGACGGCGGCCACGTTTCGCTTTTAAGCATCAAGAACATCCGGCAAGAACGTTGCTCGGCAATTCGTTAATTTTGACGTCGACAAAAACGTTGCCTGCGCGCACCAGATTGATATCGGTGAATCGTCGCGGCTTTGCAACAGTCAGGCACTTTGGCCACGACATTCATCTTAAATACAAGTGTTTTAATGTATCACCCTGCAACCCATCTGATATGGTTTTTTTTCGATCGCCTGAGCCTTTTTCGTCAACCAACAGTCTATAAAGTGCACGCCCGATGCTCTTTAAAACAACAAAAAAGCAGCCAACTAATTTTGGCTCTTGGGCACACTGACGCGCTCAAGAATTTAGACCATCCCAGGATCAACAATAGAACCCCGTTTATTAGAAAGAATGGGATAAATCACTATTCACTTGTTTTGGAGATGGCCTCTGTGCGAAAGCTGGGCTTGGGCTTCCTGATAACTGGCGTTTTGGGGCAACTGTCTGCACTCCTATGGACCTACATGTCTACGGGACCCAACTGTCAAAATAACGTCAACAATTCATACATCCAGCAAAAAGTGACAAAACTCGAACAACTACTCGATGACACGGTCAATAAAGTTGCGACGGAGTTCAATACAAAACATTTCGACGGACTCACGCCCCTTGCAAAAAACGGATCCCACATACCCAATTCAACGAAGGCTGACGCCGCACAGTTCTTGGTCGAAAAACCAGACGAAACTCCAGTTACGCTGCCTTCATTGCCCGCACAGTCATATAAATGGACGATTATTCTCAGCGGTCTGATCACTGTTATCGGCCTGCTCCTGGCCGTATTCGCCCGCAAAAAAACCTTTGATCCGCAATGGCATGTCTTTCGCACCGTACCAGGTTCGCTGATCACGCTGGAACGCCCGTGCTTGACGTGCGGCGGCTACATTTTCCAGGCCAGGAAAGAACCATCTACCACGCCTTCATCCGGCCTATGGGTGGTCGAAATTGCTTTGAACACACCCAGCCGCCATCGAGCAGTAAAAGCCATTCAGCAGCTGGAGTTGCCGGTAGCGCGTAAAGAAAACAACTTTGTCGTCATCGGCCCGTATAAACAAAAGCAGGACGCGGCTCGAGTCGTGAAAGAGTTGAGCGAACGACATGGCGTTAGAGGATGGATGATGGCTGGAAATTGACACAGCCCGATTTAGTGCTGGGCCGACTTCGAACACCCGCTACTTATTGCATGCCACAAGAGAGCCTTCATGATCGCAAAAGAACTTAGGGCCGAACTCGCCCTGAAAAAATTCCTGGACGCCAACTTATGGATCCAGCTTGAACTCAGCGAGCTGAACTACAGCCTCGCTGAGAACTGCGGACTTTCGCCAGAAGAATATCGACTGAAATGTCTGCAAGAAGCATTTGAAGCAGAAGCAGACGCTCACGAATGCGATTGCTGGGACTTTATTCTGCAGTGGGTAGCCGAAACCAAGGAAGAGCTTGAGTTGATGCGTGAAGAGCGCATGAAAGAGATTTATGACTTTCTGGACGATTAGTACACCTTATAACTTTCGTCGCCTATACACGCCGCCTTCTCTCAATATGAAAGATTAACTTCATCGGCGGGAGGCTTGCCCAATCCTCCCGCCCTCCTGTCGGTTCAAACCGCCGCATAACAATCCACTACACGCCGGTACTGGCTGGGAGAAGCTCCGATGTGCTGGCGGAAAAACCGTGTGAAATGACCTTGTTCGGAGAACCCGAGATTCTCCGATAACAGGCCCAACGTTCCACTGCGCTCACGCTCCAGCCAGGCAAAAGCCCGGCGCATGCGCGCGTCGTTAAGCAACAGGGTCGGCGTCATGCCGGTATCTTTCTTGAACAGCGCAAAGAAGTGCGCCCGAGACAGACCACAAGCCCGCGCGGCATTGTCGATCGGGTTCGGATCATCGAGGTGCTCAAGCAACCAGGCGGTGCCACGACGCACCCGCGCGTCCCGGAACTCAGCTGAGTTCGGCGCCCCCAGTAACGACAAATGCCGCCAGCTGGAAAAGTCCTCGATCAGTTCGATCAAGAAGTCGAACAGCATGAATTCCATACGCTCTTTCGGCACGATCCCGCAGCCATGCGCTTCGGCGACCAGGATGTCGGCCAAGGTGCGATTGCGACTCGACAGCTCGATACACGACTGGACAAAAAAATCCGGCCGACCACTCAGCGCCAGCGACTGCTGTGCAGTGGCCAACCAGGCAGGCTCGATGTAAAGCGCCAGGATTACGGTGGCACCGGCACCCGGCTGCGGATCGTAAAAATGCGGCTCCCAGGCGTTGACTAGCACCGCCGTGCGATCGCTAAGCGGAACCCGCCGACCGTTGACGTTGAAGTAAGTGTCTTCGCCGGACACTTTGACCAGCACATGGCATTCGGAATGGGTGTGGGTGACCAGCGAACGATCCATATTCAGCAAGGCGACCCGGCCAAACCTGCCGTGGAAAACCCGTTGGGCAATCGACATCAGATTCCTCTGCTCGCTTGAAGCAATATTGTTATCGGCCACAATGAAGGATCATCGCGGCGTCTATCTAGTTCTCGACCCCGGCGATCGCTCAATGGTTCAGCAACACTTGGCTGGCCACTATCGCGCGTGGGTGAACGAGCGTCTATCCCGACTTTCGCAGCCCCCATGCTCGTCGGAAAAACCGCCTTACAAGGCATGGCGTTCTTTCCCGTGATAAACGCGCAGGATATCGGCCACCACCGCCAGAGCGATTTCCGCCGGGGCCTTGCTGCCCAGATCGAGGCCAATGGGCATGTGCAAACGGGCAATCTGTTCATCCGTCAGGCCACCAATGCGTTTGAGCCGCTCGGCGCGCTTGGCCGAGGTTGCCTCAGACCCCATGGCGCCGATGTAAAACGCCGGGGTGTGCACCGCTTCCATCAGCGCCAGATCATCGATTCGCGGATCGTGAGTCAGCGCCACCACCGCGGTCGCTGCGTGGCAACCTCCAGCGGCGATAAACATCGAGGGCAGCACACGTTGCATCTCCACGCCTTCGAGCTGTACATGCAGCATCTCTTCCCGAGGGTCGCAGGCGATGACTTCGCAGCCGATGGCGCGGGCGAAACTGGCGCAGACTTCCGCGACCGGCGAGAGCCCTGCCAGAATCAGGCGTAACGCCGGGCCAATGCTGATGCGCACCCTCTCGCCATCCACTTGCACCCGCTCGGTGCCGTGTCCGGTGTCCGGGTCCAGGCGCAACGCACCGTTGCTCAGTTCGACATGTCGCTGCAGACGTCGCTGGCCGAGTAACGCCGCTTGCAGACTCTCCAGATGCGCGATCCATTCGAGACTGGCGGCGCGGTGCTCGACCAGTACGATCAGCACACCGCCACAGGGTAATCGCAGGCGGTGGCGTTGCTCGACGCTGTCGCCATAACTGACGATCTGTGCCGGTTCGCGCAATTCACCGCGTGTCAGGCTTTCAAGAAACGCCTCCTCGACGCAGCCACCCGACAGCGAGCCGACGTGTTCGCCCGTGCCATTGGCCACCAGCATCGCACCCGGCGCACGCGGCGCCGAGCCATAAGTGGAGAGCACCGTGCACAGCCACTGGGTCTGCCCGGTGCGAGCCCATTGCAGTGCCTGGTCGATCACCTGAATATCGAGATGACGCATGTTTTCTGTACCTCAAGCGAAGCGTGGTGCTGCATGCAGGGTTACGTTTACGGTAACCTGCGAGCAATCTTGTTCAATCGTTGATTCGACATGTCGCCACAGCAATTTTTGCAACTTGGGCCGCTGCGCCTGGAATATCGCCAACTGCCTGCGGCTGACCCATCGCGACCGACGCTTGTGCTGTTGCACGAAGGCCTCGGCAGCGCCGGCCAATGGAAAGACTTCCCCCTGCGCCTGGCCCAGGCCAGCGGTTGCGGTGTGGTCACTTACAGCCGGCAAGGTTACGGGCAATCGAGCCCGGTAACCCTGCCGCGTCCACTGAACTACCTGACCAGCGACGGCCCTCGTGAACTGCGGCAATTGCTCGATGCCTTGCAACTGCCGCAAGTGGTCTTGCTCGGTCACAGTGACGGCGCATCCATCGTCCTTGCCTATGCCGCTGCCAACGATCCACGCGTGTTGGGCAGCATTGCCCTGGCGCCTCACGTGATTGTCGAGACCGAGAGCCTCGATGGCATTCGCCATACCACTGAAGTTTGGCATCAGGGCCAATTGCGCGAACGCCTGGCACGCCACCATGGGGCCAATGTCGACGGCGCTTTTCACGGTTGGAGCGACAGCTGGTTGCACCCGGACTTTTCCTTGGACGATCTCGAAGCGCAGTTGGTTTATATCGAAAGGCCGCTGCTGGTCATTCAGGGTCGCGAAGACCACTACGCCACGCCCGAGCAACTGGTGGTCATCCAGCGACAGGTGCCTGGGCCGTGCCGCTGTGTGTTGCTGGATAACTGCCGGCACTTTCCCCAGACCGAAGCGACCGAGCGGACCTTGCAACTGATCTGCGAATTCCTGGAGCTCTTCCCCGCCTGAATGCACCGAACGTGACTCAACCATCGACCACCTCATCCAGCGTTGCTACGCGCTCCGGCCGTTCGCGCCAGCGACGGACGACACCCAGTTCGATATCGAACATATCCAGCACCCTTCCTACAGTGTGATCGATCATGTCTTCCAGGCTGGTCGGCTTGGCATAGAACGCTGGCACTGGCGGCGCGATCACTGCACCGAGTTCAGCTAACTCAGTCATGCTGCGCAGGTGATTACGGTGCAGTGGCGTCTCGCGAACCATCAGCACCAGGCGCCGGCGCTCCTTGAGCACCACGTCGGCGGCGCGGGTCAGCAGTGTTGAGGTCACGCCGCTGGCAATCTCTGACAAGCTGCGTATCGAACATGGCGCGATGATCATGCCCATGGTTTTGAACGAGCCGCTGGCAATTGCCGCGCCGATGTCCTGATTGATGTAGCTGATGTCCGCAAGGGTCTTGATCTGAGACCAGGACATCTCGGTTTCATGGGCCAAAGTAATCAGCGCCGACTTGCTGACCACCAGATGGGTTTCAATCGGCGTGTCGCGCAACAGCTCCAGCAGACGCACGCCATAAACGGCGCCGGAGGCACCGGAAATTCCTACGATCAGCCGCTGCGGCCGGCTATTACTGGGAGCGCCCATGGTCGCCCTCCTCTATCGGACCTTCTTTGTAGAAATGGATGGTGTCGAGCGCGGTGGTCATGGTTTTGCCGATCATCTCGATGAACAGCATTGCCGCCGGGGTCAGTGGTCGACGGGCGTCGTGCACACAGACCATGCGCCGGCTGATCCCTGGCGCGGCCAGCGGATAGGCGCGCAACGCGCCTTCGTGCAATCCGCGATGCAGGACGGTTGCCGGCAGCACGCTGACCCAGTCGCTGCGACGCAAGAAGTCCTCAATGACCGCCAGATCGTCCACCTCCAACTGCGGGGTGACTTCAATGCCCTGGGCGGCAAGGTGTTGGTCGATCACCCTGCGCAACCCGTGACGACGCGAGGGCAGTACCAGTTTGAACCCCGCCAAACTGGCCAACGGCAATGGCAACGCTCCATTGAGGCGATTGGCTGCACCGGTGGCGACCAGTAACTCCTCATCGAAGATGTCGTGGCCGATGAGGTGCTCATGCTGAAAACTTTGGTTGATGACCGCAAAATCCAGCACGCCGGTCAGGACCTTCGCGATCAGTTCCTGGCTGTAGCCCGAGGTGATGCGCAGTTCAACCTGTGGGTGATGCTCGACGAAATGCGCCAGGGTGCTGGCCAATGCGTTGTTGGCGGCAGACGCGATCAACCCGGCGCTGATGCGTCCGCCAATCTGGCCGCTACGGTCGATCAGGGTCTGACGCGCCGCCAGCAGCTGGCCAAGGATCGGCATGAACAAGCGATAAGCCTGATCTCCTGCCTCGGTCGGCGCCATGCCCTTGGAGCTGCGCTCGAACAACGTCTGCCCGAGTTCTTCCTCAAGCCTGGCGATCTGCATCGACAACGCCGGTTGCACGATATTCAAGCGCTGCGCAGCCCGGGTGACGGAGCCCTCTTCGTAGAGGCAGGTGAAATACTTCAGATGACGCAGCTCCATAGTCATCCTCGCGTTCGCGCTCAACTGAGCGTACCAACGTTCTGATAAATGTGTTTGAGCTCGCTGAAATCCAGCAGCGCATCGACGCCATGCAAGCGCCCCAGGCCGCTCTTGCGGTAGCCACCGGTTTCCGCCTCGGCGAACAATTTGTTGTGGTCGTTGAGCCACACCGTACCGTTGCGCAGTGCCCGAGCGACACGCCAGGCGCGAGCGCCCTGCTCGGTCCAGACACTCGCGGACAGACCGAACTCGGTATGGTTGGCGCGCGCTACAGCCTCGGCTTCATCTTCGAAGGACTCCAGAACCAGCAACGGACCGAAAATTTCTTCCTGACAAAAGAACGCACTGCTGTCGCGATGGGCGATCAGCGATGGCGCGAGAAATGCGCCTTTGCTCAGTTCACCCTTCGGGCGACCACCGGCCAGCAGCACTTCGTCACAGCTGTCCAGTGCCTCGCCAATGCGTCGCTCGACGTTGTCCCGGGATTGCCAGTCGATCAGCGGTCCCATGTTCGTCGCTGGATCGAGGCCATTACCCAGGCGGATCTGCCCAAGTGCGGCGCTCAGCGCGGTTTTCATTTCGGCGAAACGGCTGGCATGCACCAGTACGCGCCGGGCGGCAGTGCATTGCTGGCCAGAGATAATGGTGGCCGCCGCTGCCAGTTTCGGCGCGATGGCGGCAATATCGGCATCTTCAAAGACCAGGCAGCAAGATTTCCCGCCCAGTTCCAGAGAGAGCTTTTTCATGGTCGCTGCTGAGTCGCGCATGATGCGCTGGCCGGTAGCGGTCGAGCCGGTGAAGCTCAGCACATCCACCCGCGGCGAAGCCACCAAATGCGCTGCGCCGGCATGCCCGCTCTCGGCGAACAGATTGACCGCCCCAGCCGGTAGGCCTGGCAACGCGAACAGCGGTTCGAGCATCGCCGCATTGAACAGTGCGGCTTGCGGCGCAGGTTTGATCACCACCGTGCAACCCGCCGCGATCGCCGGCGCCAGAGCACGCACCAGCAGCACCGCAGGGGCATTCCACGGAATGATCAGCCCGGCCACCCCGGCGGGTTCGCGCAGCATGCTGGAGAACTCACCGGGCGCCACTTCGAGCATGTGCCCCGGGTTGTGCCGGGCCAGGCCGGCGTAATAAAGAATCTCGGAAATCGCCCCGCCGATCTCCCCTCGGGACTGCGCCAATGCCTTGCCGTTCTCGCGGGTCAGCAACTGCGCGAGTTGTTCCTGACGCGCCTTCAGGCCGGCAGCCCACTCCAGTAATAGCTGCTGACGCAGGCGTGGATTCTGCGCCCATTGCGGGTCGTCGAAGGCTCGGGCGGCCGCTGCCACCGCTGCTTCAGCTTCGGCCTCGCCGCCGTCGGCAAAGCACCCGATCAGCTCTCCGTTTGCCGGGTCGAGACTGTCGGTCCAACGATCCACAGCGGTCCATTGTCCATCGATGAAGTGTTGGCTTTGCATGAATCCTCCTTGAATCAATGGGTCACCGAACCGCCGTCGACCACAAGGGTCTGGCCGCTCATGAAATCACTGTCGGTGCTGGACAGAAACAGCAGCGCGCCAATCAGATCCTGCGGCACCGCTTCGCGCTTGATGCAACGGCTGGCAATGTTGTTGCGCACGATATCCCCGGCCCACGCGGCATTGGCCTGAACGTTGGCGCTCATGGTCAGGCCCGGCGCCAGGCAGTTGCAGCGGATGCCGGCGTCGCCTACTTCGCGCGCGATCGAACGTGTCAGGGCAATCACCGCGCCCTTCGACGCGACATAAGCCGCCATCATCGGCGCGCCTTTGAAAGCCGTTGCGGAGGCAATGTTGACGATCTTACCGTAGCCCTGACGGCGCATCACCGGCATTACCGCCTTCGCGCACTCGAAGGAACCGCGCACGTTGACCGCCATGATCCGGTCCCATTCCGCCGAGCTGGTCTGCTCGAACGGTTTGAGTTCCAGGGTGGCGAACAACGCGGCGTTGTTGATCAGCACGTGCACACCGCTGAACTGCGCCACGGCTTCCTCGACCATAGCTTGCACCGCGGCACCGTCGGTCACGTCGCAGGCGATTGCCAGGGCCGTACCGCCCTTGTTGCGGATCGCGGCAGCGGTTTTGTCAGGCGTCTTCAAATCGCAGAGCACCACCTTCGCGCCTTCGGCCGCCAGGGCCTGGGCATAAGTGGCACCGATGCCTTGCGCGGCACCGGTAATGATCGCGACTTTTCCATTCAATCTGCTCATTGCGTGTTCCTTTACTTGAAGTTGCCTTGGGTTTCCGGAATCACCACGCTGCCGATCAGGTAGATCACCGACAGACCGGCGGCGAACATCGCCAGTACCATGGGGATCTGCGCTGGGCTGCTGCTGAACAGGGACACAAAGGTCGGCATGGTTCCGCCAAGGGCGAAACCGATGTTCCAGGACAACCCGGTGCCGCTGGCGCGCAGCTCGGTGGCAAAGCGCTCGTTGAGGAAGATCAGGATCGGCGCGATGATCGCCCCGCCCATGAAGGCGATGCCCACGCAATACAGCGCGGTGCGGGTCAGCGAACCCGGTTCGGCGACACCGAGGAACAACATCGGCAGACCCACCAGGTTGATCACACCCAGCAGCATGAAGGTCTTCTTGCGACCGATCAGGTCACTCAAATAGCCGAAGGCCAACGCTCCGACAATTGTCGCCACCGACCCGTACATGAGCATCTGCGAAGTCTGCGTATGGGGCACGTTGGCCACCACGTTGAGCAATGTCGGCAGATAACCGCAGGCCAGGTAATACGTGGCACCGCCGCCGAACGTAATCAGCAGATTGACCAGCATCACGCCGCGGTACTCGCGGCCGAACAGACGCTTGAGTGGCGACACGACCACTACCGCCGGCCCCTTGGTTTTGCGGGCTTGTTGCAGTTGCTGCCAGACCGGGGTTTCTTCCAGGTAACGGAACATCACCAGACCGAAAAACGTACTGAGCAGGCCGCAGAAGAACATGAAGCGCCAGCCCCAGACGTCAAATTCCTCCCCGGGAAAGATCTCCGACAACACCAGATAAGTGACTGACGCCAACAGCGCGCCCATGCCGGCACCGGCGCCACCGATCAACCCGGACATCAAGCCGCGATAGCGCGGCGAGATGGATTCGGTGCCGATGGTGTGAGTGGAGGCGACGATGCCGCCAACGAAAACGCCCTGAATCACCCGCAATACCAAAAACAGTATCGGGGCCAACACCCCAACCTGGTGAATGGTCGGCAACGCGCCAAACAGTGCTGTGGAAATACCGACGCCGACCATCGACACCATCAACGCACGCTTGCGGCCGTGTTTGTCGGCATACGCGCCAAAGATCGCCGAGCCCAGCGGACGCACCAGCAAAGCCACGGCGAACGAGGCATACACCGCGGCCAGCGACAGTGTCGGGGTGTCCGAGGGGAAGAACATGCGGCCGATGATCGGCGCCACGTAGAGCAGAATGAACAGGTCAAACAAATCCAGCGCCCAGCCGAATGTCGAGGCAAATGCCGCCAGCAAGGCCTTGCCCGGTGGAATCTGCGGTGTGTCGGTAGCGAAGCTGGTTGGCGGTGCAGTTGTTGTTGTGGTCATGGTTGCCTCACACAAGACGTGTCTTGAGCTGGTTGGAGCTATCGGGAACAGGCCGCTGAACACCAGCGGCCGCCGGGTTCAATCGCGCGTCTGGAGCTCGCGTTGCCAGTCCTGCGGCGACGCGTGCGCCACCTTGTCGAGCTCGACTTCCTGTTGGCCCGGCACCTGGATTCGTTTGAAGCGCATGGTCGGTGCCGACAACGGAACCGTGGCGTCGTAGCCCATCTTCGAGCCGACACCGTCACGGGTGGACGGGTCGAGTTTCGAGCCCTGGGATTCGTGGATCAGCACCAGGTCGCGGTCGGCCTGGAAACGGGTGGCAATCGCCCACTCGACTTCGGTAGGGTCATGAATGTCCACATCCAGATCCACCACGGTGACATGCTTGATGTCGTAGTGACCGCCCAGCGCGCCGAGGATGACGTTCTTGCCCTCGCCTTCGGAGCGTTTGTCGATCTGCACATAAAGGTGATAACGACACACTCCACCCTTGCTCAGGTGCACGTCACGCACGCACGGAAAGCTGCGGCGTAAGTGCGCGAGCATGGTCGCTTCGCGCGGGATGCCGCCGAGCAGCAAGTGCTCCAGGCCGCCGCCGACGATGGTGTGAAAAATCGGGTTGTGACGATGGGTTACGGCGTCGACTTCGATCACATGGCGTTCGGCGCGCTCGCCGTAGTACTGCGGAAACTCGCCGAACGGCCCTTCCATCTCCCGTGCCTTGGCCAGCAACCGGCCCTCGATGACGATCTCGGCGTCGGCAGGCACGCGAATCTGATGGGTCACGCAGCGCGTTACCGCCAGCGGACGGCCATGCAGCGCGCCGGCGATTTCCAGTTCGTCGTGATCGATCGGCACGATGGCCTGGGACGCCAGCAAGGTCAGCGGATCAGCGCCAATTACCACCGCCACGTCCAGATCCTCACCCAGCGCCTCGACTTCCTGAAAGAAGGCCAGCGCATGGCGTGGTAGCAGCAGTGCGCCCAGGCGATTAGGGCTGCTCACCTGCAAGCGGTGAATCGAAACGTTCTGCACCCCGGTGCGTGGGTTGCGGGTAATCAGCAGGCCAGCGGTGATGTAAGGGCCGCTATCGTGCTCGTTGTGGGTGGGAATTGGCAGCAGTTTGTTCAGGTCGATCTCGCGATGCACCACTTGCTGACAAGCTGCATCGCTGACTTCGCGCCACGGCAGCGGATTGAGGCTGGCCGTTTCGAAACGCGCCAACACTTCAGCGGACTCCACGCCCATGGCCTCGGCCATCCACTGCCGGTCGGACAGCAGGCCGGAAACCACCGCAATCGAGTGGCCGCCAGGCTGGGGAAACAGTGAAGCGCTCTTGCCGTCCAGACGATTAGCAATCGCTGCAACGCCGAAACGCAGGTCCACGCCGGGACGGATCATTGCCAAACGCTGCTGGCGCTGCATGTGGTCGAGCCAGCCACGCAGGCTGGCGCCTGCTGGCAAGTCCCCCGCCATGTCGGCTTCGGGGGTGGAAAGGGTCACAGGCTGCATGGCCTTACCTCGTCATTATTGTTTTGGTGGCATGCCCGGTCACCCGGCGGCATGCCCGTTTAAATCGTTGGGGTTCAGCGTCCGGTAGCGCTCGCACTGATGGGTTTGGCGCTGTCGGTGTGTTCAGGTTTGCCACCGCGCAGTAAATGGCTCAGGGTCATGATCACGAGTGGCGTGGCCAGCGCGATGTAGGCGTTGTCGATGCCGTAGGGATTGCCCATCAGGAACCAGCCGATGGTGATGATCAGTGACGCGATGATGCTGATGAACGCACCCTGCCGCGTGCCGAATGTCGGCGCGTAAAACACCATCAGCACCAGCACCGCGAGTGAGGCGCGCAAGGCTTTGGCGAGGAAGGTCACCACCAGCACGTCGGAGGCGTACAGCGCCAGCGTGATGGGCAGCAGGCCGGCGATAATGGTCGCGGTCCGGGCAAAATTGAGGTTCTTGCGATCATCACGTTGTGGGTTGAAGAACGGCTGATAGAAGTCCTTGAGCAACAACGTGGCGATGCCCATGGTTAGCGCGGCCATGGTGCCTAACAGCGCCCCGGCCAGTCCTGCGACGACGATCCCGGCCATCCATTCGTGCATGTGCCCGAGGATTTGCGGAAAGGCCTGCAACGAAGGAATCTGCGGAAACAGCACCGCGCTGCACATCCCCACCATCGCAGCGATCAAGCCGTAGGGAATCAACATCAACGCGCAGTAGAAACTCGCGTGTTGGGCCTTGCGCCCGTCGCTGACGGTATTCACCGCCTGCACCACATACTGGGTGGCGAACGTCGCGCCGATACCGGTCACCAGCCAGGCGAAAATCTTCGGCCAACCGACGTTGCCGACTTCGAACATCGGCGCTGGCAGTCGCGCCACCAACTCGCCCATGCCGCCAACCTTGCTCAAGGCAAAACCCAAGGCGAGGATGATCCCGGCGTACATCATTAGCGCGTGCAAGACGTTGGTATAGATCACCGAGCGCATGCCACCGATGCCGACGTAAAGCACCGAAACAATACCAACGATGATGATCGCGGACGTCCGCTCGATGCCCAGCAAGGTCGCGAGCACTGCCCCGCCGCTGGCATAGATTGAGACCGCAACGATCGACAGCGCGCAGATCATGATCACTGACGTGGCGAAGCGTACCGGCTCGCCGTAAGTGCGGGCCAGCGCCCCGGAAATGGTGTTCTCGCCGAGGTCCTTGTACTTCTTCGCCAACAGCATGGAGAAGATCACGAAACCGACGCCCAGGGCGGCGATGTTCCAGGCAGCGGAAATGCCATAGGTGTAACCCGCCTGAGCCGTACCAATGCTCGCGGTAGTGCCAATGAACTCGGACATCATCAGAAAACCGATCAGCACCGCCGGGAAGTCCTTGCCTCCGGTGGTGAAGTTTTTCGCGCTTTGTGTAGAGCGTCGAACCCAAAAACTGATCAACGCCAAGACCACCATGTAGGCGGCCACGATGGTTAATACCAGCCAGCTAGAAGCCATAAGTGGAACTCCGATTTTTATATTTATTGGACGGATTTCGGTGCAGCCGATCTCACCCTAAGAGCCCCGCAACAGGTTTTCTATTAACGAATATTGATGCGCCCTATCAGTTTCAGTGAAGGGGCGGCAGGCCCTGCTCCGTAGGGGCGCACGCCGTTTCCGACATGCTCCCGGGCCTGCTCGCCGGTACGCATTTACTCGCCGGTGAACGCTGCCGGACGCTTGCTGTGAAACGCTTCGACGCCTTCCTTGAAGTCCTTGGAGCTGCGCAGTCGGCTGTAGCAGTGACCTTCCATTTCGATCGCGACGGTCAGCGGCGCATCTTCGTTGTCGTTGATCAGTTTTTTCGCCGTGCGTTGAGCCAGCGGCGAGAAGCGCCGCAGTTCATCGACCAACGCATCGACGGTGCTTTCCAGTTCGGTATCCGGCACGACCTCGGTAGCGATACCCCAGGCATAGGCCTGGTCGCCCGTAATGCGTTTGGCGCGCATCACCATGTGCTTGGTGCGGGTGATGCCGATGATCTTCTGCAAGCGTGCGGAGCCACCCGAACCCGGGATCTGACCCAGGTTCTGCTCAGGCAAAGCGTAGCGAGTGGTTTGCGAAGCAATGCGGAAATCGCAGGCCAGGGACAGTTCGAAACCGACACCGAAGGTGTAGCCACGGTTGGCAACGATCACCGGTTTTTCGCAACGTGCCGGTGCCGCGACGTTCCAGGCCAGCTTCGAAACGTGCTCCGGCGACGCTTCGAGGAAGCCCTTGATGTCGCCGCCGCTGGAGAAGTGCTCACCCACCGAGCGCAGCACGATGACGCGCACGCCTTGGTGTGCATCGAGGGCTTCGAAGACCAGGCGCAGCTGATCGCGCTGCCCCATGGATATGACGTTCAACGGTGCCCGGTTGAGGATGATGTCGGCGCGCTCGCGGGACACATCGACTTCAACCTGGAAGCCATCGAACTGAGTGTCGAGAAATTGCTGGATCGCTTGTTGTTGCATGTGAGTGTCCTCTGGATGATTAGCTGATGGCCTTCAAGGCCTGTTCCTGGAATTGGGCCAGCAGCACGCGTCGCAGCACCTTGCCGACTGGAGATTTGGGAATCTGATCGATGAACTGATAACGGCGTGGCCGCTTGAATTTGGCCAGGCCCGAGGCGATGCAATGGGCATCGAGGTCGCCTTCCGAGACTTCGGCGCGCAGCTTGATAAACGCAGCAATGATCTTGCCCCACTGCTCGTCCGGCAGACCGACCACCACCACTTCTTCTACTGCCGGGTGCAGAGAGAGCATGTTCTCGATTTCCGCCGGGCTGACGTTTTCGCCGCCGGTGATGATCAAGTCATCGACACGACCCGTGACGAACAGATCGCCCTCCAGATCGAAGTAGCCGATGTCACCGGTGAAATACCATCCGTCTCGCAACGCCTTGGCGGTTGCTTCGGGGCGGTTCAGGTAGCCTTCGAACGCCTCGTCACTCGCCAGGTCGGCGATGATCTGGCCCTCCTCCAACGGCTTGGCCTGCACGTCTACCGTTTCTGCATCGATCGGCACCACGCGCACTCGCTGGTTCATTGCACTGCGCCCTGACGAACCGGGTTTACGGTTGGCTTGCTGGTCGATGGTGAAGGTGTAGATCTCCGAGCTGCCGTAATGATTGACGAACAATTGCGGCTGGAATGCCTGCTCGACGCGACGCATCAAGCCATCGCTCATCGGTGCGCCGGCAAAGCCAATTTTCTCCACACTGGCTACTCGCTCGCGGGCAAAGGCCGAGTGTTCGATGAGCATGTGGTAGAGCGTCGGCACCAGGTACAGGTTGGTGACCTTTTCCCGCTCGATGGCCTGCAGCGTGGCTTCCACATCGAACTTCGGCACACAGACGAAATGCCCGTCGATCAGCGCCATGGACAGCAACGAACGCACGCCCATGGTGTGGTAAAGCGGCATGACACCCAGCGTGCACTCGCTCTGGCGGTAGAGGTTTTGCGCTACGTGGGCAACCGCCGCGGCGCGTTCGCAACGGTGCCGACGGGGCACGCCCTTGGGCTTGCTGGTGGTGCCGGAGGTGTACAGCAGCAGTGAAAAGTCTTCGGCGTCGGCCTGCAAAATGATTCCGGACGGGGTCTGTGAACACAGTTCCTCGAAACTCAGGTCGGTGTCGGCGGCGCGGATACCGGCGGCGATCCGTGGCAGCCTTGTGGCGGCGCTGCAACCGGCCACAGCGGCCACGGTCGCGTCGTCGTAAGCCAGTGCGCGGATTTGCGCATCTTCGATGCAGTAGCCCAGCTCATCGGCAGTCGAACGCCAGTTCAACGGGGTCATGACGACGCCCGCAAACTGACAGGCCCAATGCAGAGTCGCCATCTGCCAGCGGTTCTGCATCGCTACCAGCAGTCGGTCACCGCGTTGCAGCCCGAGACGTTGCAAGCCCCGAGCTGCGCTCTGGATATCGACGAACCAGTCTTCATAGGTTTTCTTCAACGCACCGTCACTGACCGCCACCGCATGCGGTCTGCGTTCAACGGCAGCGAGGAAGCTGCGTCCGAGATCGAACATTATTGTTATACCCCTTTGTTCGTTTGGCGCTGGGCAGCGACTTCGAGCACGGCCTGGACGATGCCGGTGTAGCCCGTGCAGCGACATAGATGCCCCGAAAGCATGTCGCGTACCTGGGTCTCGTCCGGGTTGGGTACCCGTTCGAGGAAATCCACGCAGGACATGAGAATGCCCGCAGTGCAAAAGCCGCACTGCAAGGCGTGATGACGGCGAAAGGCTTGTTGCAGGTCGCTCAGCGTGTCGTCATCGGCCAGCGACTCGACGGTCTCGATACGCCGCTCGTGCCCCTGTACCGCAAGCATCAGGCAGGAACGCATGGCGACTCCGTCCACCAGCACTGTGCAGGCACCGCAGACACCGTGTTCGCATCCGACATGGACACCGGTGGCACCGAGGTCGTGTCGCAGGAAGTCGCAGAGTTGGGTCCTCGGTTCAGCCAACGCTTCGCGGGAGCGGCCATTGAGTTCCAGGCGAATCGGAAAGGTTTGGTCGGCAGTTACACGCATGTTCAGACTCCTTCGATCAGCTGATGACCCAGCTCGCGAATCAGTTGGCGGCGATAGGCAGCGCTGGCCTGCACGTCGTCTTGTGCATCGAGCGACCAGGCGGTTTGATTGAGCGCGTCCGGCAGCGCCGCACCCCGTGGCAGGCTGCGACGTTGCGGACGGTCGGCGACCCCGCCGATGCCGAGTTCGACCTGGTCTGTGCCGATGGCCGCAGCCAGGGAGACAATTGCAAAGTCGCCGTGGCGCATGGCGATTTCGCGGAAGCGATAGGTGATGCCTTCGCGCTTGAGCGGAAAACGCACCTCGACGACCAGTTCATCCGCACGCTTGTCGGTGGTGAGAATGCCCTGGAAGAAGTCGGCAGCCTTGACGATGCGCTGGCCTTTTTTCGACTCGAGAACGATCTCGCCGCCCAGCGTCACCAGGCACAGCGGCAACTCGGCGCTGGGGTCGGCGTGAGCCACCGAACCGCAGACGGTGCCGCGATTACGCGTCTGGAAGTGACCGATCCAGGGCATCGCCAGGGCCAATAAAGGCACTTCGTCCATCAGGGTCGAACGTGCCAGCAACTGCGCCTGTCGTACCCCGGCACCTACGGCCAGGCAATCCTTGCGCCGTTCGATATAGGCCAGGTCAGCCACATGATTGATATCGATCAGCAACTTGGGTTGAGCCAGACGCATGTTGAGCACCGCCATCAGCGATTGACCACCGGCGATGATGCGAGCTTCCTGGCCGTACTCGGCGAGCAACTCAACCACCTGACGACGGGAGTCCGCCCGAACGTAATCGAAAGCAGCCGGTTTCATTGCGCACCTCCCTTGCCAAACAGCGCGCCAAGCGAGGCACGCAATCGCGCCCACCAGCCGGTGGAGATGGCTTGGCCACTGATCCGTTGCGACAGGCGAGTAAAGATTTGTCCGATGATCACTTTCGAGGCCCCTTGCAACATTCGGCCGCCGACCGCGGCGACTTTGCCGCTGACCGCCACCTGGTATTGGTATTCCAGACGTGTGTGGCCGTTTTCCAGTTCGACGAAACGCACCTTGGCCTGGCCTTGAGCCGAACCCATCGAGCTGCTGCCGGAACCGGACAGACGCAATGAATGCGGCGGGTCCAGATCACTCAGGGCAACCTTGGCCTCGAAGCGCGCACGGATCATGCCGACGCCCACGGTGACGTCTGCGCGGTAACGGTTTTCGCCTTCAAGCACGAGGTCGTGACAACCGGGAATAATCGCCGCCAGCGTCTGCGGGTCGAGCAAGGTATCGAAGACCTGTTGCGGCGAAGCAGGAATCACCACCGAGTCGTTGGCCCGCAGTGCCGGTCCACCGGCAGGTGCTGCGTCCAGGTTGTCATCGGGCTCCATACCGGCGGGCCGTGGTGGCTCGTCGATGCCGATGAGCGTGCGTACTTTCGAGGGTGTCAGTGGCAGACGAATGTCCGAGCGACCAAGGGCGTCGGCCACCGCGTTGGCGATGCACACCGGCGTGCTCATATTGTTGCCCTCGCCCACCCCCTTGGCGCCCAGTGGGGTGAACGGTGATGGCGTTTCCATGTGCAGGATCACCGGTTCGATCACTTCCGGCGCGGTTGGCACCAGATAATCGGCGAAGGTCCCGGAGAGAAAGCTGCCGTCCTCGCCATAGGCAAACTCTTCCATCAACGCCGCGCCGAGGCCTTGGGTGAAGCCACCACGAATCTGGCCATCGACCAGCGCGGGGTTGAGCAGGCGGCCGGCGTCATGGCAGGTGACGTAGCGATCGATGTGGATCTCGCCGGTCATGCGGTCGATTTCCAGACCACAGATGTCGAAGACAAAGCCGTAGCACAGCGAACTATTCACCTGATCCTGATCGTCCGGTGCCACCAATTGCGGCGGGCTCCAAAAGGCGGTTTCGCGCAAACCACCGCTTTCACCTTCCGGCAGCAGCCCCGGCGACCAGTGGGTCGCACCGGCAATCCGATGGAATGGCGCCACCGCCCCGCCATTGACGACAAAAATCTTGCCGCCCGCGAAACGAATATCTTCGGGACTGGCCTGCAATTGCTCGGCGGCAATTGCGGCGAGGCGATCACGGATCTTCAGCGCGGCCTTGTAGACGGCACCGGCCACAGCGCCGGCGAAGCGACTGGAATAGTTGCCCGAGGCAATCGACCAGGCGTCTTTCTGAGTGTCCAGTTCGACGTTGACCACGATGGATTCCAGCGCAACCCCAAGCACTTCGGCGACGACCTGAGCGACGGTGGTTTGATGACCCTGCCCTTGCGGTGCCGAGGATACGTGCACGCTGACGTCACCCAATGGGCCGACGTTGATGGTTGCGGTTGCGACAGCGCCGTTTTTCGGGCCGGCCTTGCGCCGCTCTTCGGGTGTCATCGCGGTGGTGATGTAACCCATGTTGGAAATCGAGGGTTCGATGACGGCGGCATACCCAATGCCATAGATTCGGCCTTCGGCACGCGCCTGATCACGACGTTTGAGCAACTCGTCGAGACCGCCATCAGCCACCGCCAAGGCAATGCCTGCCTGGTAATTGCCGGAGTCGAGCAGCGCACCGGCGGCCGCGCGATAAGGGAAGGCATCGGCCGGCACCAGGTTGCGGCGGATCACGTCCAACGGATCAAGCTTCAACTGCACGGCGATGTGTTGCAGCAGCCGCTCAAGGGCGAAATACACCTGCGGACCACCGAAACCACGGTTCAGGCCGGAAGGGGTTTTGTTGGTCAGCACCACCCGGTTGCGCACTTGCAAATTGCGGATTGCGTAGGCCCCCGTCAGGTTGCCGTGCATGCGGTAAAAAGTTGCCGGTTCGGGCGCTCTCAGGTAGGCGCCACAATCGTCGATCTGGTCATAACGCAAAGCGGTGATGCGGCCATCTGCTTCTACCGCCGCTTCGATTTCGGTCACCCGATTGGTCGCCGAAGAAGCCCCCTGCAAGTGTTCCAGACGGTCCTCGACCCACTTCACCGGTGCGCCAACCTTGCGTGACGCCAGACCCATCATCACCACATAAGGGAAAACCCCTTGCTTGATGCCAAAGCTGCCGCCGGAATCTTTGGGGGTGCGCAAACGCAAGCGGTTACCGGGCACGTTCAGTGCACGGGCCATGACCGTATGCAGCGCATAGGGGCCCTGGAAATTGGCCAGCACGTCATAAATGCCGGTAGCGCGCTCGTACTGAGCCAGCACCACATAGCATTCAATGGGTGTGCAGGAGCTGCGCGGAAACTTCACTTTGAGCGAGACCTTGTGCGGCGCCTGCTCGAAGGCTTGCTCTGGCTCGCCATAACGAAAGCGCCGTTCGTTGACCACGTTGCTGCCGACCGCTTCGTGCAGGATCGGCGCCTGTTCGGCGGTGGCCAGTTCGGGATCGATGATCGGGGGCAGCGGCTCGTATTCAACGCGCACCCCTTCGATGGCGTCCTCGGCCAGATAGCGGCTCTCGGCGATCACCACGGCCACCGGCTCTCCAACGTAGCGCACCTTGTCCACGGCGACGCACCAGTGCTCCATCGGCTGACGCACACCCACCGGGAACGGCAGCGCCCAGCGTTTGACATCTTCGCCGACCAGCACGCCGTGCACGCCTTTCATCAGCAATGCATCGGAAAAATCCACCGAGGTGATCCGTGCATGAGCGTGGGGTGAACGAGTGATCGCCGCATGTAGCGTACCCGGAGGGATCGCAGCGTCATCGGCATAGCAGCCCAGGCCACGCAACAATGCGGCGTCCTCGACACGGGTCTGGCGGGCGCCGATGTGGCCGGTCTGGCTTTCGGTAGCAGGTTGGAAACTCGTCATTTTTTTCGCGGCTCTTGTTGTTATGCAGCGCGATAGCGTTAGAGCCGAGTGTGTGAGAAAGGCGCCGGGAGCGCCTTGCCTGGGGAGAGGGAGTTCTGCGTTGGGGTCTGAAAATTTGCCTTAGCGTCTGATTTCCAGGACTGGGACCAGACCGAATTGCCGGTCAGGGATGGGACGCGGGATGGCTCAGAAAAGCTTCGATTTCTGTATAGGGCATCGGTTTGGCAAAGTGATACCCCTGAAAAATATCGCAGCGACTGCCCTTCAGAAAATCCACCTGAGACGTCGTTTCCACGCCTTCGGCGACCACCGTCAGGCTGAGGTGATGGGCCATGGAAATAATGCCTTGGGTGATCGCTGCATCGTGATGATCGGTGGCGATTTCCTGGATGAACGAGCGGTCGATCTTGATCTTGTCGATCGGCAAACGCTTGAGGTAGCTGAGGCTGGAAAAACCGGTGCCGAAATCATCGAGCGCAATGCGTACCCCCAACGCCTTGAGCCGGTGCAACGTATCGATCGCCTGTTCAGCGTTATGCAACAGAAGCGACTCGGTGATCTCCAGCTCCAGCTGCTCGCCACTGAGACCATGCTTCTCCAGTGTGGCTTGGACACACTGGACGAAATGGCCACGCTGAAAATGCATCGGCGAAATATTCACGGCCATCGAGATGCCCGTGATGCCCTGCTCGCCTAGCTGGCGCAGCTGCGCGCAGGCCGTATCGAGCACCCAAAGGCTCAGTGGAATGATCTGACCACTGTCCTCTGCCACCGGCACAAACACCGCTGGAGAGATAAATCCTTTTTCCGGATGCTCCCAGCGCAGCAACGCTTCGATCCCGACCACCCGCCCCGTGCGTGCCTCTATCTGCGGTTGATAATGCAGCGTTAACGATTGAGTTTCGATCGCCTTCTGCAGGTCATTGCGCAGGCTCGCGTGCTCGCAAACGCGCTGATTAAGATCGCGGGTGTACCACTGAAAGTTGTTGCGCCCTTGCTGTTTGGCTTTGTACATGGCCATGTCAGCCTGCTGGATCAGCTGCATCGGCTGCTCGATGTGACCATCGCTCAGGGTGATGCCGATACTTGCACTCACGTGCAGGTCAATGCCCTGGATGCAGTAGGGTCTGGCAATGCTGGCCATCAATCGCTCGGCCACCGGTACAACGTCCTCATCACGAAGCAGGTCCGGCAGCAGAACGATAAATTCGTCACCGCCCATGCGCACGATGGTATCTCCGGGACGAACCTGCTGGGTCATACGCTGCGCCACCTCAATCAGCACCTGATCGCCAAAGTAGTGTCCGATCGAATCGTTGATGGATTTGAATCCATCGAGATCAATGCACATCACCGCCAGACGACGCTTGCGCCGACGACTGATGTGACAATCCAGAACAAGGCGGTCTTCAAGAGATACACGGTTAAGCAAACCAGTCAGACGATCGTGGCAGGCGTTGAAGCTCAACTGGCGCTCGTAATGCTTTTGCTCGCTGATGTCCCTGGCCACTCCAAATACCCCTACGATCTCGCCATTGATCATGATCGGCAGGTTGGAAATGTCCATGGTCAACAGCTTGTCGTTCTCGTCGCGAACCCGTGCCTCAAAGCGCTGGGGCTCTCCGGTCCTGGCTGCAGAGAAATGCCGACTGACCCGTTGCAGGTCTTCTTCGAGCACCAGATTGGCAAAGTGGTGACCGATGAAGTCGGTTGCGGTGTGCGGCTTGAGCTTCAGGCCTGCTGGATTCACACTCTGAATGTTGCCGGCCAGATCGAGGGCGAACACCGGGTTGGGGTTGTAGGTGAACAATGAACGAAAACGTTGTTCGCTTTCCTCCAGACGCTGGCCGTCACGCTCACGGCGGATCGCAATGACTGCCAGTTGGGCCGCGCAGGCCAGTCGTTGAATCTGCGCCTCGTCCGGCACATGGGCGCGACTCTGGTACAGGGCAAATGTACCCAACACGCTTCCTTGATGGGAGAGCAAAGGCACCGACCAGCAGGAACGCAGGTTATGCCCCAGCGCTATCCCGCGAAAACGCTCCCAGCTTGGGTCACGGGCGATGTCTTCGGTGACCACCAGCTCGCGCCGGAACGCTGCGGTGCCACAGGTTCCTTCGTGTGGACCAATGGCCATTCCATGAATCGCGTCACTGTATTCGACCGGCAGGCTGGGCGCCGCACCGCTCAGCAAGCGTTTGCCCTCGGCATCCGTGAGCAGTATCGAGCAGAAGGTTTCGGGCGCCTGATCGTCAAGCATCTGGCAGATGGCGCAGAGTATGTCGCCTAGAAGATGATCGGTCGCGATCATACCGAGAATGTCACGTTGCGATTCGCGCAGTGTCTTGCTGTGAAAGCTCGTGCGACGAGTATTCATGGTAGTTCCTGAAGACTCTCAAGGTCGTCCGGTCTTCAGAGAGCCTGGAATAGTGGGCGGCCGATTACTGTCCACTAGCGTGTCGGTCGCGCACTGTATAGAGCACCGACCAGCCAAAAAAAGGCTCAGATCCAACATAAAACAAAGGATCAGATTGCCATTTCTGCATTGCTACGCAGCAATGGTGCATGAGGTCCGGCTCGTGCGAAACTTCACCGACTTACGAATCACGAACGGTGTTGAAATGGTGCGTCTGCTGGCTGTTTCTGGAAGTTTGCGTCAGGCCTCCTCCAACTCAATTTTGTTACGAGCAGCTGAGCGACTATGCCCCGAAGGGGTATTGGTCGTGCATTACGAAGGCCTGGCTCAACTGCCTCACTTCAACCCGGATCTGCTCGAGGATCCCCCCGAGGCAGTCACAGAGTTACGTGCAATTATCGGGCAGGCGGATGGGCTGTTGTTTTCTTGCCCCGAGTACGCTCGAGGTATTCCTGGCGCATTCAAAAACATGCTCGATTGGCTCGTGAGCAGTGAAGAGTTCCCGGGCAAGCCTGTCGCGCTTTTCAACTCATCACCCAGAGCCAGTCACGCCCAAGCTGCATTGCGGCTGGTCCTGGATACGATGTCGGCTCGCATCATCGAGGAAGCGTCAATCACTGTTAACCTCCTGTCCAGTCGATCAAGCGCCGAGAGCATTGCCACCGACCCGGTGACGGGCCCACTGATTGGTACTGCGCTCGGCGCTTTTAAACGACGCCTCGACAATCAAAACCTTTGATGCGCCAACATGGGCAGCACCCGTTGCACGTAAACGGGGGCTGTACATCGCCGGATGAGCCATACGCTCTTGGTTGTTTTGGGCGTTGAGCGTTCAAGTGAGCGCGCGCCACCTTTAATTTTCGACGTTTTCAACGCAGAGGCCTTCGAGCAATACCTGCTCCAGGATCTCAAAGAAGCATCTGATGTGCGCCTGTTTCAACGCCTGAGGCCGGGTTACCAGATAGACCTCCATCTCTGGGAGTTCAAGCTCAGGGAACAACTCAGTCAGGTCCTTCGCCAGAATACGCGGCAGTACAGCCACGCCCATACCTTGCCTCACCGACTCCAGTTGTACGGCGAACGAGTTCACGCTGATGTGTGCACGGTCCAGACCCGCAGCCTTTGCGGCACGCATTTGAGGCAACATATCCAGCGGAGGAAGCAAGGCGATGTTGAGCGCTGTTGCCGGGCTCACCTCTGGAGATCGCTTCAGGTACCCTGCATCAGCGAAGACGCCGTAGGCGAGCTTGCCTATGGGTCGATAAATCAGCGATGGCTCGCCCAGATGCGCTGTGCGTATAGCGATATCCGCCACACCGCGAACGATCTTGTGAAAGTCGGCGGTGACCAGTAACTCCACGGAGCAGCGCGGATGCAGGGAAGTAAAACGACTTGCGGCCTCCAACACACAAGAAGAAAACCCCTCACCGGCACTGACCAGGACACTGCCATATAGCTCTGCGCGCTCCCCGGACAGGTCCGCCGCCGTTTGACGCCTCAAGCCCGCTTCCGCAGCCAGAGCGACTTCCACCAGGGATTGGCCCCGCGAGGTCAACCAGCAGCCTTCAACGCCTCGCTCAACGAGCGGCTCACCCAGGGCAGCTTCCAGTTGGGTCAGGCGACGGGACACGGTAGACGCCGCGATACCTAGCAGTTGGCCAGCTTGAAGAAAACTGCCACGCCGCGAGACCGCCAACAGCAGACGAAGATCATCCCAATTTGCCTGCAACGCCATACCTCCCATCCTCCAGGGTCTGCATATATGCAAAGCCATTATGCAGTAGTCGCTGTTTTTCAGGACCGGCCTCAACGGTATATCTACAGGCCTTCGAAACGACTGGAATGGAATGTATGACTACGGGTCCCATGCGCAACGCATTCGTCACTGGCGCAACCGGCTTGCTGGGAAACAACCTGGTGCGGGAACTGGTCGCACGTGGCTACGCCGTCAAAGCTCTCGTCCGTTCAAGAGACAAAGGCGAGCAGCAGTTCAACGACCTCCCGAGTGTGGAACTGGTCGTGGGTGACATGGCCGATATCGACGCGTTCGCATCGGCGCTGCAAGACTGCGATACCGTGTTTCATACGGCGGCGTTCTTTCGCGAAAACTACAAGGGTGGCCGCCACTGGGAAGCACTCGAAAAGATCAATGTCGCCGGTACGCGAGAGTTGCTTCACCAGGCCTACCGCGCGGGGATACGCCGGTTTATCCATACCTCTTCGATCGCCGTGCTCGACGGGGAACCTGGCACCTCTATCGATGAGACATGTCTGCGGTCCGAAGCCGATGCGGATGACTACTACCGCAGCAAGATCCTCGCTGACCGTGTCGTCTTGACGTTTCTTGAAACCCATCCTCAAATGCATGCCTGCATGGTTCTGCCCGGCTGGATGTGGGGACCTGGCGATATGGGCCCGACCTCTTCGGGACAATTGGTCAAGGATGTCGTCAACGGCAAGTTGCCCGGGCTGATCCCCGGCACCTTCTCGGTGGTCGACGCCCGTGATGTGGCATGGGCCCAGATTGCCGCGGCCAAACATGGACGACGAGGAGAACGCTATCTCGCGGCAGGTCGGAACTTAACCATGCGCCAGTTGGTACCGGTCCTGGGCCGTATAGCGGGCGTCAAAACCCCTATCAGGCAACTGCCACTGCCCGCGCTATACCTATTGGCGGCGGTGCAGGAGGTCTACGCGCGCCTTACCGGCAAGCCTGTTTTGCTGAGCATGGCGACATTGCGCCTATTGATACGAGAGGAGCACCGTACCTGTTTTAACCACCGTAAGAGTGAACAAGATCTTGGCCTGAGTTTTCGAGTGCTGGAGCAGACCATTTTTGACACTGTGGCGTGGTATCGGCTACATGGCTGGTTTAAGAATAACGAGGACAAAAACAAACTGTGAGCAAGACAATAATCCTGATGCGTCACGGCCAGCCAAATATGGCTACGACCGAAAAAATCTCAATGCTCGAGATGAAAGACTGGATCGAGCAATACAACCGATCCGAAATCATCCGCCATCCCGCTCCGGACGCCAGCCTGCGACTCGCCGCAGCCGCCACCATGATTGTTTCAAGCAGCGCGCCTCGTGCGCTGACCTCTGTCGAGGTGCTCGGGCTGAAGCCTGCTGTCGTCGACGCGCTTTTCTGCGAAGCACAACTGCCTAATGGTCGTTGGAGATTTCCCCGACTATCGCCGTTTTCTTGGGCATTTATCTTTCGAGTCTTATGGCTGTGCGGTTATTCGAGCGGCGTCGAATCCTTCGGCGCCGCGAGGCGGCGCGCCAGCGCGGCAACTCAACGGCTGCAGTCCCTTGCCTGTGAAGGGCCGGTTCTGCTAGTCGGTCATGGCGTTATGAATCGAATGATTTCCCAACGACTGCTGGCAAACGGGTGGACTCGCCAACGACGTAACGGCAGCCGATATTGGAGTGCTTCGGTATATCAATATGATGATGTAAAAACGGAGATCGGCTGATCGTACGTCCCCGACGCATTCACCCAGGCGTACTGACACAAGGCATTGTGGTGACCTTCCGCTCTCAGGACGACCGTAACGACTACGTTGTCCAACCGATTGTCAGAGATGCGCATTACTACGAACCTGTACACCAGCACTTCAAGGAATGTATGGGTCCGTTGCTGGCGTCTCGTGATGTGGTTGTATTGGATTGCACAGTAGCGCAACGCGCCGAGTGAGCTGATCAACCCTGCGGACAAATTGACTGCCCGCACTGACGAAACGATCACTCGTCTCGTTCGAGATACGAAGCTCGCGAATCACAGGGATAGCATTTGACTACGCCTGAGGTCTTAGCGCGCTGATGATGAAAGCATGAAGGCTATTGACCGCTTTAGACCCGCGAGAGGCTCGGCTACGTAAAATCGAGACTTCCATAGGTTCAATGTTTCCTAAGCCGTGCTCGCTACTTAAGACGTGAAGCGATGCCTGCACGCTGCACTGAGTGATCGCGGCAATAGCGAGCCCACCCTCAACTGCGGCCACCTGACCAGCCAGGCTGGAGCTGTTGTATACCACCTTGAATTCGCGTCCCTGTTGGGTCAGTGAGTTCACTGCATAACGCCGGGCCAGGCTTTCACTTTCGTAGACGGCGATAGGCACCGGGTCTCGCCTCCACAGTTCGAACTGGAGTGAGCCCACCCAAACCATGGGTTCTTTGAAGAGAAATGTGCCGCTCTGAGGCGAGTCCCTAGACACCAGCGCAAGATCAAGATCGCCGCTTCGCACACGCGGGATAAGCGTGGTCGACTGCTCACAGGTCAGTTCTATTTCCACGCCTGCGTAGCGCGGCGAAAAGCGCTTCAGAACCGGCGTGAGATACTTTGCCGCGTAGTCCTCCGCGACGCCAAGGCGGATTCGTCCGGTTAACTCTTCACCGTGAAAAGCGGCTTGGGTCTCAGCGTGCAGTGCGAGCATGCGACGAGCGTAGCTCAGCAGTATCTGGCCGTCAGCGGTCAGTTGTAGGTGCCTCGGGCCACGACTCAACAACTGCCGCCCAAGCGCGGCCTCCAGTTTCTTCATCTGCATGCTGACGGCGGATTGCGATCTGTTTACCTCGTGGGCTGCGCCAGATAGCGAACCTGCATCCACCACTGCCACGAAGCACTTGAGCCAATCGATCTGCAAATCACTGGCAGGCATCGCTGTTACCTCTATTCGTTAATCGAATGGCTACGACGTGAATTATGCGCTTTTCATGATGACAGCTCATCCGCAAGATGCTGGCCTGAATCAACACATACTGGATCTGATCATGCCATTTGAGACCTGGTTGCTCTATCTGTTTACCTGCTGCGGCATCGCGGTAGTACCGGGGCCCAATGCATTATTGGTGCTGACCCATGGAGCTATTCACGGGAGTCGGAAAACGCTGTTCACTATCACCGGTGGCGTGCTCGGCTTTGCAGTCGTGCTTTCGCTTTGCGCATTGGGATTGGGCGCACTGATCCAGGCGTCGGCCACCTGGTTCATAGCCTTGAAGGTTGTCGGGGGGCTCTATCTGATCTGGTTGGGCTTCGGGCTGTGGCGGGCTGCACCCGTCAGCCTTGATACGACCGGCACTACCATCATGCGACGTTGGTCACTGTTCCGCCAAGGGCTGGTATCAGCCATTTCAAACCCCAAGGCACTGCTGCTATTCACGGCGTTTATCCCACCATTCCTGGATCCCCACAGAAGCATCGTCGCGCAGACGGCCGCCATCGCGCTGACTTACGCCGTCGTGGAGTTCGCCGTTGAGTATTTAGTGGCCAGCGCTGCACATCGGGTCAGGCCTTGGTTAGCCCGAACCGGGCGCCGATTCAATAAAGTCTGTGGTGGATTTTTTGTACTTTTCGGGTTGGCGCTGCCCATCCATACCTGAAGGCACGGCTTCCTGTATCAGACGGGATTCTGACCACAAATGTGGTAGTAGTTGATGTACGTAGGTTGCGCGTTGCGTCGGTCGTCTCGTTAGCACATCTTTTAGATAAGCGTACGGATCATGCCCATTCATGCGCGCCGACTGGATCAGGCTCATGATCGCCGCCGCACGGCAAGCATCTGTATTGCACGCGGACAGGATACCGCCAGATGCAAAAAGCCCAGCGCGGGGCTGGGCTTCCTGTCACTGCTCTCTCACTTCCAGGACTGTCGCACCAGGATGCTTCTGCAGAATTTTTCTCTCCGCATCCCGGGCATCGGTTCCGTTCTGAAGCACGTTACTCATGCCGCTGCCATTTTTTGCTTTCAGCTTAAACACGTAGGTCTTTACTGCTGCCACGATGCGTCTCCTTCGCTCGATTGAATACTGACCTTAGCATTTGGCTGGTCGCCCATCCAGCCTGTCTGAATGCTCAGTGGCAGCGCGCTACTACCCCGTAGTAGCTTGGTGGCTCCCCTTGCTGAGAGATAGTCAAAAATGCCCCTCGAGTATGCAGACAATCCCCTGTACGCCAAGGCCAATGGAGTTGCTGCCACCTATGCGATTTTAGCTCTCATTGAAACGCTTCGACGCTCCAATGCGCTCGACGCTTCGCTGTTCGCGCAGGTTATGCAAGAGATTGGCCCTGATTTAAGCACTGAACCTGAGCCGGGTTATGAAGAACAGATCCACGTGATGTTGAAACATTACCTAAAAGCCGCAGGCTCGATATCGCAATAACTATTAGGGCTCATTCATCACTTGGCAGTGAATACCGTCCATCTTCATCAACACCCGGGCCTCTTCCGGCTCGATCTGCCGATGCATCATCCGCGTCCAGGCGTCCATTTCCTGCCAGGTCAGCGGATCGCTGGTGCGTTTGAGCTCCCAGTACAAGCCGGCCAGATAGCCCATGCCCTCGGGCATGGCCGGAATATCCAGCTCCCGAAGTTTGTGCTTGGTCAGCCATCAATGCGCCGTTGATTTTGGTTTCAGACATCTGATCTACACTCAAATGGGGGTGTGGCTAGCTCGACGGGGCGAAAAAGCGGGCGAATTCCCTTCTCTGCCACACCTCCACCGTCGGAGGGTCGTATCAGTCGCCAGGAAAGGGGGCTGGGGGCTGCGAGGCTCGCCGACCGTGGTTTGCCAGTCTCCGCGCAGTCGACCTTCATCCACGGGCGTACCCTGAATGACTGCATTGAACAGCGCGATGGTCGTGCGTCGAGTGATTTCTTCATGCGCCTTTATGGTCTTGGCGGCAAATCGCCTGATGCCATCGCATAGGGCCTAGGTGAGCGCAAACAAATTCCTTACATTTTTTTACATCTTTGAACCCAGCGTACAACGGTAACTTACACAGCCTTCCAATAATCGGTACCGGAATAATAAAAAAAGACCGATTACATGGAGAGTTTCAAATGCCCTTTACCCGTACTGCTCTAGCGTTGTCTCTCGGCCTGATCTTTTTGCAAAGCCAGGTCCAAGCGGCGCCACCACTGTCACTCACAAACGGCAATACCGAGCTGACGGCTCAAATCAGTAATGCCTGGATTGAAATCAACAAGGCCGCGCTCGAGCACAACATCCAAACCCTGCAAGCCGAACTGGCTGGCAAGTCGAAACTCTGCGCGGTACTGAAGGCCGACGCTTATGGTCATGGCATAGGGTTGGTGATGCCTTCGGTGATTGCGCTGGGTGTACCGTGTGTGGCGGTCGCCAGTAATGAAGAGGCGCGAGTGGTTCGAGAAAGCGGATTTAAAGGTCAGTTGATCCGTGTTCGCACCGCCTCCCTGGGGGAGCTCGAAAATGCTCTGCAGTACAACGTCGAAGAACTGGTTGGTAATCTCGATTTCGCCCGCCAAGCGGCCGATCTTGCACATAAACATGGTCGCAAATTGCAGGTGCACATCGGCCTCAACTCAAGCGGCATGAGCCGTAACGGCGTTGAAATGGCCACCAAGCTGGGTAAGCAAGACGCGCTAGCGATCACCAAGCTGCCAAATATCGAAGTGGTAGCGATCATGACCCACTTCGCCGTGGAGGATAAGGACGATGTGCGTAAAGGGCTGGCTACCTTCAATGAGCAAGCCGCCTGGCTGATGGATGTCGCGCAACTCGACCGCAGCAAGATAACCCTGCACGCAGCTAACTCCTTCGCCACCCTGGAAGTACCCGAGTCGCGCCTGGACATGGTGCGCACGGGCGGCGCGTTGTTTGGCGATACCGTCCTCTCGCGTACTGAGTATCAACGCGTGATGCAGTTCAAGTCGCACGTGGCCTCGGTCAATAGCTACCCTGCCGGGAACACAGTGGGTTACGACCGCACGTTCACCCTGACACGTGATTCGAAGCTGGCCAACATCACGGTCGGTTACTCCGATGGATATCGCCGTGTGTTCACCAATAAAGGCGTGGTGTTGATCAATGGTCATCGTGTGCCAGTGGTGGGCAAGGTTTCGATGAACACAGTGATGGTTGATGTCACGGATGCGCCCGACGTCAAGGCGGGTGATGAAGTGGTGTTATTTGGCAAACAAGGCGCAAGCGAAGTCAGCCAGGCTGAAGTCGAAGAGATCAACGGTGCGCTACTGGCCGACCTCTACACCGTCTGGGGCAGTGCCAACCCGAAAATCCTGGTCGAGAAGTAATCCCGCCAATATCGTAAAGCAGAGGGCGCGCTCATTAGCGTACAGCTTTGAAGAGCGCTGACAGCTCCAATGCCCGACAGGGTCCGACAGGAGAAAACTCGCTTTTCTCTTGTCGGAGGGTAACCATCATGCCTTTTCCCCCGCTGACTCACCGCGACACCGGCAACGGATAAACCACGTTGCCCGCATTCTTACGACCTGTCGCGGATTACTGATTCGCCCCATTCAGGTTCCGGCGAAGCTCAGCCAGGTCCCATTGGGCAGCATCATCGCCATGACCACGACAGCCGCCAATACCGCAACGAAGCCAAAGGCCTTCCAGCAGGACCCTCTTGGCTTTTCGTTATTCGAAAGAGTCATATAAAGAACGTTACATTTTTGACACGCTGCCTGACACCCATTAAAAAATAAAATAGCTGACTTTTGAGTCAACTAAGCAAAACAGGATCATATTTTAAAAAGGGAAACCAAATTCCCTTTTTAAAAAGGTGAGCCAATTGGAATATAAAGATCAAAACGATTCGCGAGACAAACCAGGTTTCAGTGCAGTGTTCACCTCTGACAATAAGATCATAAGTGTATCTGAGTATATTGAAACGTTTTTAATAACAAGAGGTTATGAGACGACGCACCAAAATAGACTCAAGATCGCAGACAGCCTCAGTCACGTGCCTATGCGCGAACGCCATTCAGTGTCTGAGCTAGACCACTGGCTTGATTCACAATTCAAAAGCTGACTACAACGAATACGGCTCAAGTGTAAAAATCAAGGAGAACATTAGGCACGAATTCAAATGGATTGAATGCTGATTCTTGATACGCACAAGTTTGCAATTGCAGACCCGTCGATACTGCTCGTCCCAAAAAAGGCCCGGACATGTGCCGGGCATTTTATATAGTCAAGCTTCGGATTAGGCGTTCGATAACTTGGCCACAGCTCTCCCACGCAAAATTCAGGCAATAAAAACCCGGCTCAGTGGCCGGGTTCTTGGCTGTCATTCGAAGCGGCGCGGCAAGAGCTGGCGCGCCTACTGCACGGCGAAAGCGCGCGCCAGGCGGCGCAGCTCGACAGCTTCGCCTGACCCACCTTCACCTGTTGGATTTAATCCTGTTTGGATTTGACTTCTGTTCTGTGCCAAGTAATTGAGCCGCCTTCCCCTAAGTAACCAATTCGCTGCTCGACCACGCGGTAGTGGGCAACAGTGCTGCCTGCTGCATCCCTTTCAGAGAAATTCAGAATGTCTTCCCCTGTCGTAATACCGTAAATCGAGTCACCCGAGACAAGTTGATTCTGCTTTGATATGCCCAATAGCCTCTTGTAGAACTCATCGCTCACTGCTGTCTCTCCTTCCGGCTCCATGCCGGGCCGAACACAAATACCCCACATCAGCGAATCACGCCAGCCGGCGAGGCAGGCGTATGCCTGGAAATTACTTATGACCATCACAGCACCAGTCATCCGCTACCACGGCGCCAAGTTCCGGCTCGCGCCTTGGGTGCTTCAACACTTCCCGCCACACACCTGCTACGTCGAGTCATTCGGCGGAGCGGCCGGAGTACTGATGCAGAAGCCTCGATCGTATGCCGAGGTGTACAACGATCTAGACGGCGATATCGTGAACCTGTTTCGCGTCCTGCAGGATCCAGTCACGCGATCGGGATTTACCGAGCGCCTCGGGTTCACGCCCTACTCCCGCGAGGAGTTCGAATTGTCCTGAGAGCCGAGCGCCGAAACGATCGAACGGGGCCGGCGACTTAGAGTGCACCCTGGCTCAGCACTTCGAGGATATCAGGACTCGCGAGGAGGCCCTGCAGCAGCGCCTGAGCACAGCGGATCAGGGGATTGATGAGCTGGCCGGAACCCGTGCTGATCGCTCGCCAAAGGACTACGCCATTGAACACGCGGAGTACATGGCGAAGTCCGCCGATCATGTGTTAGCCGAATTCCAGGCTGACGGGTTGGCTCTGATCGCAGCTGATGAAGGTGGCGATAGAAGGAGAAGGCGAGTCATTCGAAGCGATCGACTCCGCACGTCAAGACCTGCAGGAAGCCTTGGTAGATCTGCGCAGCATGGTGTTCGAGCTCCGCAAGCGCGCTAACCGCATCACCCCGCAGTAACCCCTCCCCCTTCAAAGTCAGCCGCTATTTCGAGGTCGCTGATTGGCAAGTGTTGGCACCTCCGCTAGCGGCCAACTGACGAGCGCGACCGACACCCCAAGCCAAAACTCTTGTCATTGATTCTTGTGAATGTGAGTCGTCAGCCTCTTCATGCAACGCCACGCCATCGGGAGCATAAATCCCAATGAACATTTCAGTCTTTCCGGCACGCGATAGCCTGACCTGCACGTCAATAAAAGTCCCATCATTGAGAGTTTCATCGTGTGTTCTGGTGTGGAGTTCAGGGTCTGCCCATTCCCAAAAAACATCGCCTCGAAGTCTCATAGAGCCCTCCCGTTTGCTCTCTGTGATGGACAGTAGAGCCCAAAACCAGACCCACGCGAGAGAAGTTCAACAAAGCAGAACCGATATCGGACAGTTGGTCTCAACAGCTGTACGAACTCAAATTACCTGTACAACTTTCAGCCGCTATAGCGGCAAGGACGAAGTCATGCCTGAAGAAAATGCCGTGATGTACGATTCCCCCGAAGCAGCCAGCATTCAAACCGTCACCGGCTGGGTCGGCGTTCGACCTGCTGAACGAGATGATCCGCCAGTCTGAGCCGCTGTCGTGGTCGGAGAGGAAGTATGCCGCGCAGCCGCCTCAGGCACTCATTGATGAAATCGCAGCAGCACGGGTGACGCCATGATCGACCATTCAAAGCCGAAGGCTGCCGCGACGATGTTATTCGATCATACGGCTGGGCGGGGATGATCGAAGATGCCGACCTGTTGCACTGCGTTGAGGAGTTCCTCAAGGCATGTTCACCCGAAGCAGTTCCTGATCGCTGAAAACGAGGGCCTGCGCAAGAGCGCCGAGCGCTACCTCGTCCTGCGCCAAGCTGACGTCGATACCATCCACAACGGAGGCCTGATCGCCGGCCTCACGCCGGACAATATCGTGATCAACGGTAGCGACCTGGACGAGCGTGTCGACGCGGTGCTCGCGCTATGCAAGGTGACCCCATGATCACCCTCGCCTGGTTCGCCGACAGGCCTGGCTCAACTACACGGGACAGGGCGGTCAGGCGATCTTAAGTGTCTCGATACGCCCTCGCCCATCAGCCATGCAATGAAGATACTCCCGCCATTTTCTAAAGGCTTGGTACTGCCTGCTTGAGGCTTCAAGCCACTGAGCGCTACCGATGAGATCAACCGGGATGGACATCATCTGCGAGGTCGCAAGATCAAGCTCATCGACGAGTTCCCGGCCATTTGGCATATCGAGAATTAGAGGGCGCATAGAAACCTATTTGTTGGGCTACTAAGTCGACTTTCTAACTGTCCGATCGTGCACGAGTTCCGACGAACGGTATCAATCTATCGACCTTCTGCCGCCACGCGGCATGGAGCAACACCGCCCGAACCGGGCAGAGGTATTCAATGAAGCGAAAACTTATAAAGATCAGCGAATTTCAGCGCCGGCGCTGGGGCGAAAACGGTACACCGCAATGCACACAGGCCATCCGCAATGGCGATGTGCCTGGGAAGCAGATCGGAAAACTCTGGTACGTTGACTGGGCAGCATTCAGCCGCTCGCAGGGCAACGACCTCGTCGCTATGGTATTGAAATGAGCTGCATGATGGTGCCACGGCCGCGCAGCCCTGCGAACAAGGGACTCTTGCGCAGAATCTGTACTATGACGCGGGCCGCTCGACCTATCGCTACCGGCGGCCTACCGACGGGAAGTGGTTCCAGTTCGGCACCGACCGCATCAAGGCGATCGACGCGCACACATAATTAGTCCTTGAAACAGCTCAGCGCACGGACTGATCATATTGCTCAGCTCTTTACGACTACAATATGCAAGATAGCGGCTCATATTATGCTCCTTGTAGTCGTGAAGATTTTGTTCACAGGCAAGTTTCATACTACCATTGGATGGCTTAAGCGCATGAGAGCCCATGCTCGGAGCTACACCTTAGTGACAAATTAAGGATACCAACGACTTAAAGGGACAGGCTCTCCACGAAGTTCACTTTGCACAGTAGTAAACATATCTATCATTCTTTGTTGGAACGTATGATTTTCTGCCAGAGTCGAGTAGCCTTGCTCCGCAATAGCCCTGCGCTCACCTTCATGCTGAAGGTAATACTCACAGACCTCTATCAAATCTTGAGCATCCCGAAAAACAACCAAGTCCTTTCCATCGACAAACAGCTTATTAATATCATTTTTATGATTGGTAACAAGGAATCCACCACAGCTCAGCACATCAAATACGCGCATGGGAAGCCCGTACTCTACAAACGAACGACTAAGATTAATATTAATCTTGGATTGTCGAAATATCTTCGGCATCAGGCTGAAATGGTCAGCATATCCAGCGTAACAATTTATATGATCTTGCCACTCAGCGTTACCATAAACGCAAGCTGAGAAACGCTCTTCAATCCGACCAATCAAACTAATCCGTTCCTGCCAAGAATGCTCTCGACCTAGTAGATAAGCCAACTTTTCAGCCGTGCTAAGGTAGTAATCACCAGACAATTTGTAGCCTGATTCTTGTTTGATCGCGTTAATCAGATCATCATCAATCTGCTCGGCCAGTATAAAATTCGCACTGGGTTGCTCAAGAGATTTAATCAAGCCAGCGCATCGATCCATAGTTTTTTCTGACAAACTTGGTTTTATCCAGATCCTATATTCTGTCTTGGTCAGATTGGCAACAAAGCTGATATCACTGGAGAGAGAAGTCTCTTCATTTCGTGATGGAAGTTTGTTAATTCGCTCCAAGTTTGCAGCGACTGGAAGGTGATATACCTGTGAAACGCCGTTACTTCTCAACCTTTGCGCGACTGCGGCATCATAAATAAAGGTAAAACTGTACGAATGATTAATAGCTTTATCATAAATTGGATAACAAGGTGTATCGATAACCCACGCCAAATAAGGAATCTTCAGTAACTCACAGGCCTCTGAAATATATCTATTAAAATTAACAGTAAGCACATAATCTGGTCGAGCAGTCATGAGGTTCATGACGTTCGTTTCCGTAAAAGGTAGATACGTCACTAAAAAGCCAAGGGTTTGCAATGCATCAACACAGTCTTGTGAAACCACTGAGGCCTCGAACACTATTATGCTGGCGGCGGTATTGTTAGTTGACTGATCTTGTATGGTGCCCACGGCAAACCCTCTGCAAGGTGACATATTTAGCTCGATGACCAAGCCTAACATTTTTTGAACAACCATTTAAAGAATGGGGTGATGCCCAGATTGAATTTGGCAGAGATCTCGCCCTGTTCGGCAATTTTCTGAATGGTGTTCAGATCCTGCGAGGTATACGTATAATTGACTGACTGTAGCAAGACGAGCGTGCACTGTGCTTATAAGGGGGAATAAAAAATTGACGTGGCTCACGTCTCCGTGCTCACCAAATAAGAAGTAGCCAAGCTTAATCGATAGAAGCAGATTACACCTGAGCGCTCGCGTTCTGCGCTCAATTTTTCAATATCCTGGAACCTGGAATTTACCAGAACCGTCTTTATCGGCATTCTTGTTCGCAGAGCTTGATGCGGCTTCACTGTCGGACTGAATCGGCTGCGGGACGAAGCAATGAGACATATCCATCTTAGCTGTTCGCTGGGAATATCTGCTGGCTACGACCGGTCGGTATAGGTCAGCCTGGATTGCTGGCCGCCACGTCACTTACTTCGGGTGAAGTGACGAAACCCACCTTAAACACCTCCCGAACTGACGGAACACGGAACACGGAACACGGAACACGGAACACGGAACAGTGACTCATGTTTGACCATTTGGGCTGTCTACATGATTTGAACTATCCGTAAGTGGCCTATCACGACCATCAGTTTGTGGCCGATTTCTGCACTTCACCACCGGCAGCTTTGGGTCGATTGTAGCCCTTCAACTTCAGCGGGACACGCCCCGCACGTACGCCTGACACGCAGCCAACGCGATCAGTCCTTGGTCGCAGACGATGTACGCGGAGCCCCGGAAGTAATTAATCGGAACGAGGAATTCATCAAGATGACGCTGGTGGTGATGACGGCATCTATAAATAAGCAAGCTAATCAGTGCCGACAATGGGATGGAGAGGGAGCGCGTTAGCAGGATAACCACAATCGTACGTACAGATTGTCTCGAGAATGAGCAACGGGGGTCGATACAGTCGAGTTAAGGTATCTTTATTGCTTATAGCTAACGAATACCTGAATCTAGCACTCCCACAATCATCCCTGATAGGACCTTGCGATGGCGTTTTCCGACGAGATTCAAAAACTCTACATCAGCTACTTCAATCGCCCGGCAGACCCAGGCGGATTGGCTTATTGGATCAACCAAGGCAATCAAAACGGCGAGAACACAGCAGCCATCGCCAACGCATTCAGCGCTTCGCCCGAGTACAAAAAGACCTTCGCTGAAGAAAACAGCACAGCCATCGTTAATCAGATCTACCAAAATCTATTCGGTCGTGCCGCCGAGGCTGATGGGCTGCAATACTGGAGCTCGCGCCTGGACAACGGTACTTTCAACCTCGGCAACATCGTCATTGCCATCTTTAACGGCGCGCAGAATGGCGACAGTGTGGCAGTAACCAACAAGACGCTGGCGGCAACTCAGTTCACAGCGCACCTGACTACCGCCGAACAGATCGCAGCCTATACCACCGATAGAGCGTTCGCCTTAGCCAGCAACTGGCTTAGCGGGGCGCTGACCCCGGACGGCCTCACAACGGCACTATCAGGGCTGGGACCTGTCATAGTCGACATCGTCGGTGGTTCGACTCCGAGCAGCGGGCCGGTTGTCAGCACCATTCAGGTATCTGCAGGCGGTACATATAATGGTATTCCAGGGGTCAATGATCTGTTCAAATCCAGCATCGCCAACCTCGATGGATCTACCCTCACCGGCAATGCGGCAGACGCAGATATCCTAACCTTGACCACTGCTGGCACGGTCACCATCAATAATGGCACTACAGGTGGCACCCTTAGCAATATCAAGGTATTGAACCTGGCCGACGGCACCAACACCATCACCTATAACACTTCGGCTGGATTTGCCAACATCAACGGCGGTACGGGCGACGATACCTTTATTCCCAACACCGCCTTGTTGCCGATTACGATCAATGGTGGCAGCGGTACAGACACCATTGTCCTGTCGGCAAGTTATGCGGCTTCCGTTTCAGGCAGCAATACCTTTGCCAGCAATGTGACGAACATCGAACAATTGCGCCTCACCAGCGTGACCAATCAGACCATCGATCTCCAAGCCTTGGGCAATTACAGCAATGTGACTGTGGGCAACGGGCCGAATGGCCTGACACTGCTCAATCTTACCAATAATGGCCATGTGACGCTGACCAGCTCTGGCACGGCGATGACCCTCTCCAATGCAGATTTTGCAGGTGGCGTGAATGATACTGTCAATCTCTCGCTGAACGACGCCAGCACCGTCGGTGTGGCCTTTGCCTCTGTGGGTATTGCAGCTTCCGGAGTTGAAACGGTCAATATCAGTGTCAATGACAATCAAGTGACACCCACCGGCGCTTTCAACGACACGCTTACCTGGCTGGGCAACTCGATCCAAACCATTAACATCAGCGGGAACGCAGGCCTTACCCTGAGCGCTTCGAGCACCGCACTGACCTTGGTGGATGCCAGTAACATTACCCTCGGCGGCTTTACTTGGAGCTCCTCGGCACTAGCCGGCAGGGCGACCGTCAAAGGCAGTGCCACCGGTACCAATACCGTAAATATGAACTCTGCAACGGCGGGCGCCGACTACAGCGGCGGTGCGGGTAATGACAACGTCACCGTAAACGGCACCGTGACCTCTTCTGTGGCGCTCGGCGATGGCAACAATTCCTTGGCCATCAATGGCGTCAGCATTAAGGGCACTTATACAGGTGGCAGCACCGGTACCGATAGTCTGGCCTTCTTTTCTGCAACACCGGATGTAAGTTTGGCAACGATCACAGGCTTTGAAAACTTGACCATTGTCAATAATGCCTCGGTCACCCTGAAAGCTGAACAGCTTTCGCAATTCACTGGCAACATCAACGCGGCCGGTACCGAGACCTTCAACCTGTCCACCGCAGGCACGTTTACCGGTCTGAACAATATAGAAAAATACAACCTGGCAAATGGCAGTAACAACTTCACCGCCACAAATTCCACAAAAACAGTGGTGGGCGGAACCGGGAGTGATACGTTTAACTTTACTGCTAACCAGATTGTAACCTCTCTAACCTCGCTAGATGGCGGGCTCGATAATGATGTGCTTAATATCGGTGCCACCACAACACAAACCATAGACCTGAGCACCAAAATAAGTAATATCGAAACGATCAATGTGGCGGGGAGTACAGGTACCGCAACGTTTACGAATGTGAATGGTGCGGGCGTTACCCTGAACTACACTAAGAGTACAGGTGACACCATGATCAACCTGGGCAGCGGCGGTCAAACATTGAATTTGCTAGGTAACTCCTCTTCGTCCGCCTTCATTACGGGCGGCGCAGCAGTTGACCATATAGTACTGAGCTCTACCGATTCTGGCTCGGAAACCTTGATCGCCACTGGCCCAAACATGTCAAACAATACGCAAATTGACGTGGTGAGCAACTTCAATGCCAGCGGAACGGATTACTTCAAAACCGGAGTCAATGCAGCCTCCGTAGGCTCTTATATCATTGGAAATGCCGACACTGGAAACTATTTGTCCACCATGGCCGCAGGGCTGTCCGTCGTTTTAAACAATACCGCCCAAGCTTATTTGATTACGGTACAGACAGGCAGTGCAGCCGGCACCTACCTATTCCAAAATACCGGATCAAATACGGCACAATTTGACAGTACCGACTTTTTCATACAATTGACCGGTAACATAGGAACTATTAGCACTCACAATATGATTATGTAAAAACAAAAACCAGACCGCGCGCCGCTTGAGGCCAGCACTCAAGCGGTTCCCCCACAGTACAGAGCCACTTTCAAAAAGATCCCGCTCTGAGCGAAGCTGCAGCATCAGCCTCATCTCGCGCTACCCACTTCGCCTCCCACTTGTCATCCATTACGGTCACTCCGTGGCGATATGTACCGAACAGCGCAGCGGCCACTAGCAGCACCGCCGAGATATAAGGAAGGATTCGGAGTAGAAGTTTCATACCAGCACCTCTGTCGCCTTCGTCCACAGCTTCAGCCGATCCGCCTGGCCATTGAGCCCGCCATTGATCCGCCGAGTGATTTTTTCGAAGTCGCCAGCATCAGCCAAGGTGTTCAGTCCACTGGTTGCCCAGAACCATGCGGCCGACAAGCAGGCGTTCTTCGGCTGCTCCAACAGCTCTGGCTGATTGATCAGGTCGAGGGCCAGGACCTCGCCGCACTCCGCATAGTTCGCCCGGCCCGTGATTTGGATCAGGCCCCGGCCGCGATACTTGAAGCCGTCGCCCGGGACGGAGTTGCCCAGATCCTTGCGGCCTTCGTACTTGGCCTGGGCCGGAGTCGGCCCCCACATCTCCCGGACGTAAACCAGCTGGCCGGACTCATGCCCGATCTGGGCAATGAACGCGGCCACTCGTTTGGAGCCGACAATCTGGAATCGGCCCATGGCCGTGTTGAGGACAGGAACAAAAACGCCGGCTTTGGCGCCGGCGTTCGGGAGGATCTGCAGCAACTGCTGCGCGGTGATTGGCATACTTTTCTCCAGGCGAAAAAAAGCCCGCACTTGGCGGGCTTTCTTATAAGATTAAAACTATCCCAAAATACTGAAATCAATTGACTGTCCGGCGATGACTTGAACACCAGACATATCAATCGTAACAACATCATCACTTACTACAATATTACTTTTACCAAATGACTTGGACGGATCCGTATTGGTAAAAGTGGAGGAATTTAGCACAACATCTTTAAACGACGCCAACTCCTTGTTCACATCAGAAAATGTCAACGTCACGCCACCTGCGTAAGAGAAGTCAGAGTCAGGAAACGTTAATACAAAATTTCCAGCACTAACATCAATATCCATTTTGGTAAAATCTGTTAGTTCAACATCATCTCCAACCGTGAAGGCCTGATGATCAAAGGACGCCTTCAAATAATTAAAACTAACCTCTAGATTTTTCCCCATAAAATCTAAAACTTTCGGAGTAGTTGGTGTAACTGGTGATGAAGGATGATCCCAATAATTGTTGATCAAGCTGGCAGTAGCCACCGAACTGGTATCGCTGGTGACAAATGCCAGCAACGACTTTGCGTATGTCAAATCATTACCAGACAAAGACTTCGCAAAATTAAATCCCGCGTCGACCTTATTTTGCAGCAACTGATGATCGTCGCCCTTTCCATCCTGGATTGAAAAGATCATTTCCTTGATCAGGTCTTTTCGATTGCCCAAATCTGCAAATCGATCCTGCCAATATGTGGTGCCTGCAGCATCGGGGCTGCGGTTAAGGACCGTGCTGTAAAAATTGGTGAAAAAGTCAGTATCCGATACCTCGTCTCCGTAGAGCGACTTACCCTCTTTGCTGGTGAGAAAGCTGGTTACCAAGTCATCAAATGAGAGACCATTTGTTAGCTGGCCCGACCAGTAGGCAAGTCCATCCTTATCCGGCGCCCGGCCGAAAGCAGCGACGTACATCACAGTTGCGAGTTTTTGAGATTCTACTTCGGTCATAGCGCCATCCATGCGGTTTGTTATTGAGGTGTCATTTTGACACTATGGTGCCAGCCACTGGAAGCCCTGGGCGCTGTACCGGAGAGCACCAAAGAGCAGTGCTTGTTGCCAAGGAAAGGGTGCTCAACACAAACCTGATAGCGTAAATCTGTAGTCCATACCTGTGGTGTTGCATTGAGGCGGCGTTGATATCATCCCGCCCACGTTCTCCATGTATTAAGGGATGCGGGAGAAAATAGAAGCCCCGAAGGGCCAACCTCGGGGCTTCGTCTTTTCAATCCCCAGACGAAGAAAACCCCGAACGGGTCGGGGTATTGGTGAAGTGCTTGGCCCCGCCTATTCGGACGCCGGCCCAGAACAGCCAGGCCCGCCATCGAGCTACGCTTTCCGCGCGCAATGCCCGGTACAGGTTGGCGTCCGCTTCCTTGCGACTGTTGGAGCTCGCGGTGTAGCACTGAAGTCCGCCGAAACGAAACCTGAGCCAGTGGCTGACGCCGAAACAGCCGGCGATACAGGCACAGACGAAGAGGTCGAATTTGAGGAGGTGTCAGCATGATTATCGTAAATTGCGCCCAGGGCTCAGAGGCTTGGCACCAGGAGCGGGCCGGGGTGATCACCGCCAGTATGTTCGGCGACACCCGAGCTCGCCTGAAGTCAGGCCCAAACAAGGGCGAGCCTACAGAAGGCTTTGGATTACGCATTCCGCCTTGCCGTTGAGCGGATCGGTGGCAAGCCGCTGGATAACGGCTTTGAAACCTGGCAAATGCGCCGGGAGCACGAACTGGAACCTGAGGCGAGGATGGAGCACGAAATCCAGACTGGCCTGATGGTTACTCAGGTGGGGCTGGTCAAGACTGATGATGGTGTGTTCGGAGCCAGTGCCGACGTCTTCATCGGCGAAGATGGCGGCGCAGAATACAAGTGCTTCCTCGCACCGGAAAAGCTCCGCTCGTTCCACATCGACAATGATGCGAGCGAAATCATGGACCAAGTCCAAGGCTGCATGTGGATCACCGGGCGCAAATGGTGGCACATCGGGATGTACTGCCCGGACCTGAAGGTGGTTGGTCGCCAGCTCTGGTGGAAAGAGTTCCAGCGCGATGACGACTACATCGAAAAGCTCGAAGAAGACCTTTGTCAGTTCAAGCTCCTGGTTGACGGCTATGAGGCGAAGCTGCGGAGTAAGGCCGCATGATCAGCAACCACCTCAGTCTGGTCGAGCAGCTTCGGCCTAAGTCGAACGAACTAGCGGCCCAGGTCGAGCAGTACCTGGCCGCTGGCGGCAAGATCGAACAAGCCGAGCCCTACAACTACAAGCCCAAGCCGATCAGCTACAGCAACCAGATGCCGCCGGCTCCGAAGCCATTTGTTCGGCGCCGGGTTGAAGCGCCTCCCCCACCACCCACTGCATTCGATGCCCGCCACCAGGCGCGCGAAAAGTTGGTCGATCAAGTTCGCGGGTTGAGCAGCACGCATACCCAAGTGGAAGTTGCGGCAGCCGTCGGCATCAGCAGGAAGGCTACCTACAACATCGCCAAAGAGCATGACATCACATTCCAGCGTCCAACCCGGGGCGGTGCGAATGACGCGCTGCGCAAGGAGCAAGCAGATGCCAGAGACGCGAAGTATGCCGAGCGGATCAGGGCCTTCATGGAGCTTGGAATCTCCCGGCGCCAGTGCTGCGGAAAGCTGGCCATCAGCAATAAAGCCTTCGAGCGAATCATTGCGGCCCACGGCATCGACTACCCGAAAGCACGCCAAGGCAGAACCTCATGCGCCGCATAGCTCGAGTTCAACAACGTAAACGACAAACCTGGCTGGCATTGCCGGCCAGCGGGATAGAAGAGGTGGGGCATGGCCGAGGTACAGCAGCAGGAGCCGACGGCGGAAGCCATAAAGCAGCGCAAGAAACGCGAGAAGGAAGCGGCCAAAAATGCCGCACTGGGCGTCGAGAGGTTTCATATCGAAGTTGCCGGTGTGTTCAAGCCTGACCTGAAGCGAGTAATGAAGGCGCACGGCATAAACAACCAGCAGGACATTCACCAGCGGCTGCTGATCAACCTGATCGCTGCCGACTTCGAAGCCCAGGCCTGGATGCTGCGGAGTGTCACGACACCTTATGTAGTGAGCGAAAAGGTGTCGCGCATTCTAAGAGCGGCCAGCCTCAAACACCTGCAGGCGACCCGGGCGAGCCAGAAGACGAAATCGTCGAGCCCGTATAGCGATCACGCATCGGACTCGATAATGAAGAGGAACTGGCCGTCGTTCGTAGTTGCAACGCCAGCCTCCACCCAGCCCACAATGTCCCCGCCAGGACCGTAGACCTCTTCGACATCCAGGAGAAACTTCCACGTTCCATTGTCTGAGTAAGCAAAGCCATTTTGTGCCCAGCCTACTCGCGGCTTTTCCGGCTCCTTCCCGTAAAGAATGTATGCCCCATCGCTGTAATCAATAGCCATATCGACCTCCTTGTGCCGGCCCCTTGCCGGGCATTCGTAATACCCCAACACAACTCAAATTGCCAATTGCATCAGGCCACGGGGGGGCGGCCGTTGGGCGTTATAAGCATCAGCCTGAGATAATTTCACACTTCCCGATGGAAGGCCTAATTTTAACGCCAGACTTCATATCAGTCATTACAATTCGATTAGTTTCAAAGCTCTCTAGAACTACATACCTATCAGAAATAGTACCTATTAGCACCCCTTTAACGACCCCTGCACTATCAACCACCAATGGCGTTCTTTCCGAACACAGCCTTAACTTTTGCAAACTTGAACCCGACTCATCATAAGGAAGAAATATAAGCGACCATAATATGAATAACAATGTCGAAGCACCCACCAGCCTTTCGCCACCGCCTTCAAAATATTGAACCAATGCTAGCGATAAAAACGTACTAGGAAAAACTGTTCCGAGAGCCCTTAGTGAAAACTCGAACAAAATTGAATCCATTACTTCTTTTTTAACAACACTCCGGCACCAAGTACCAATATCGTCCCCACAATTAAAAAATAAGTAACCCACTTCCTTGCATCGGGAACCATTTTATTATCAGTCATTAAAAAAGACAAAAAAATGCTTGTCAATGTCATACCTCCCGTCCAGGGCAAGCCATCCTTAACTAAGCCTTGAGGCTCAATTGCGCTAACGACCCATGACGCCTGTAGACCGGAGTAAAAAAAATAGTTTTGAGAAAGCCCCACGAGGTATGCAAAACCAATTAACAGTCCAAATATCCCTACTAACTTAACAATTTTGTCCAATAGATAATCATAAGTCGGACTGGCATTACCGTTCATCACGTTGCGCTCCCATCTTATTGAGCAAACCGTCTGCACAATAAAAGACCATTCCCCAAAATTACCAATAAGTCGCATCCGGTCACGGAGGGCGACGCCTACCCGGAGATAACCTTGACCCCACAATTCGAAAGCCCCAACGGGCTATGGCGGCGTCTTGGTTGAGCGAGGTTCGCGCGGAGCACGGACGATTCGCCGCCCAGCGGATCGGAAGTGTGCATCGACAGCGAGCGCGGACGCCACACAGGAGAGATTGAAGCGGCGCGGCAGGAGCTGGCGTGCCTGCCGCACGGCGAAAGTGCGCGCCAGGCGGCGCATCTCTACATCTTCGCTTGACCCGGCCTCACCTATTGAACAGAGACTTAGCCATTACCTCGGTCATACCAATTGGTGGCCAGCTCAATCCCGCACATTCTGGCATCGTCAATGCTCTGGAGTGGGCCGTCTGATTCTCCTATCAGGCTTTCACCACTTGGATCTAGTTGCGCCACAACCCGAACGCCGACGGGCACAGGATCGCTATCCACGCCCCACTTAAAGCGCACAAGTGCCTGCTTTCCGCTGGCATGTGAGAGAAAGAATCCTGGCGGCCTATCTATAGCCATCGCTTTACCCTCTTAAACCCGGATTGATTACGAATCATCAACCACCAGAGTCAACTCCCCCGCCGCCATTCGCTACTGTCGAGATAACGGAATTGTCTGGATCAAGGTACAAATCAATAATGCACCCACTTTCATTGAGGAAAATGGTGATTCTTCCCGGTTCTATCTTCTCGGTTACCGCATCACCAGCTCGCACAACCCGACACTTCCTACCAATCAGATCTTTGATTGTCGTAGGAACGCCTGAAAGAGGGAAAGGAACCGGCCTTGTATTACTCCATGGCCAAACGTGCGAACCACCTCCGTCACCTGTGCCGCCCATAGCAGCCTCCCAAATGTAAGTGTTGGCAGTCACTGCCAGAAACTAAAGCAAAGCCCACAAACTCAAATCACGCCAGCCGGCGAGGGTCCCATGTCGCCATATAGAACCTCAGGGACGACCGTCGTGATCTTCTCCGGCGGGCGGACCAGCGCCTACATGCTGCACCAGGTACTGGATAACGACGATGACCTCTGCGATCTGGTTGTCACCGTCGCCAAAACCGGCAAAAAACACCCGCCGTGCTCGAGTTCGTCCGAGAATATGCCAATCTCGACCGGGCCATAGCCGGTTTCTTTAGCAATTAGCGCTAAACCATTTTTTTCACTCGTTCCCATTCACTTTTTAATATGCCCTGAGATATTTTTACAAGATCATCACATTTTCCGGAAAGCATAAAACCTTCATCGGCGGCACGATTACAAATTTCTTGAGATATGCGGACTAAATATTGAGAGTCAGATTCTTCCGGGTTTATATACAGCTCAATTAAGGAAAGATACCTTCTTGCCTCGCCATTTGCCGATACTATCTTTGCCCTTAACTCTCGATCACGATGCTCTACTGCCATAAGATCATCAAACGTCTCAGGATTCAATTTTGTGCGACGCTGATTAAGCACGTGTAGTGATCGAACCTCAAAGCAGGATGCAATAAAGTTTGAAATCGTTAACCGCAAACCATTTATCCATTCCTGCCTATTCTTGGCTACATTTTCTGCCTTACTGCGCTCCAACTGTTTATCCGCACTATCTTTTGAAATTTTCTCTTGCGAATCGGTAGTAATTTTGAAGTTTTTTACTGTAGTCCATGTACCTAAAACGACGATAAACGCGGTCAAAATAATGCCAGCCAAGCCTAGCCAGTCAGTGCCGGAGTCAACCTTAATTTCAGGGATTCTGTATACGCCAAGCATCATCGCATCCACAGTCATAATTTCTCCCCTTTCGACTTGAATTACTTCGCCATTACTTTCGGAATGAGGTGCCGGCATCCCCATAAAAACCATGGTTAGCCAAGGCAATTGCCGGACTCAAACCTTCCGAATGACAACAAGAGTAGATCAGCGCTCCGCACTGACAGTACCTCCCTGCGCGACTCGCGTCAGCTTGGCCATGCCGGGCCTACCCTGGAGCGCGCCCGTCGCCGAAAAGCTGATCACCCCCAAACGAATACATTTAGGGCTTAGGCAGGGGGATCGCTGATGGTTCTCCTGCCGGTAGCTGCCTCGCTCTACTTGCTATGGCTCCTTTACAAGGGGACCCGGGCGTTAGGGTTCGCCCCACCAACCACTTCAGAAGGGGAGCTGCGAGTTACGCGACTGGCGAGGCGAACCAATAGACCTTAGTTCGCCTGCTCAGCCTCCCTTTCACCCTTCATCCGATTTCACAATCCATCTACAAGTCTGCCGGTGAACGGTGGGCGAGGAATTCCTATGCCTGAAATCAGCCTGCACCTAGGCGACTGTCTTGAGGTAATGAGGCAGCTGCCAGATGCCAGTGTCGATATGGTGCTGGCCGATCTGCCCTACGGCACAACCCAATGAGTCTGGGACGTGATTATCCCCTTCGAGCCGCTCTGGCGTGAGTTCTTGCGAATCGCCAAGCCGGAGGCCGCCATCGTGCTATGTGCGGCCCAGCCGTTCGCCTCGATGGTGGTCGCAAGTAACCCGAAGCACTATCGTTACGAATGGATCTGGGAGAAAGGCAACGCCACCGGCTTCCTGAACGCCAAGAAGCAACCCCTTCGGGAACACGAAAGCGCCCAGGTCTTCTACCGCCAGCAGCCCGTGTACAACCCGCAGATGTCGGCCGGACATGAGCGGAAGACGAGCAAGCGCAAGACGGTCAACTCGGAGTGCTATGGCAAAGCATTGGCGCTCACCGAATACGACTCGACAGAGCGGTACCCACGATCGGTGCAGTTCTTCTCGAGCGACAAGCAGTCTGGGAGCTTCCATCCGACACAGAAGCCGGTTGCGTGGATGGCTTTCCTGATCAGCACCTACAGCAACCCCGGGCAAGTGGTGCTGGATAGCACAATGGGCAGCGGCACTACTGGCGTGGCCTGCGTGCAGCTAGGGCGCCAGTTCATCGGTATTGAGCAGGACGCCGAAATCTTCGGTACCGCTCAATTGCGAATCGCCGGCGCAGTAGCTCTCCGCGATACCACGGTGCCGCAAATCGAATTGTTTGAGGCAACAGCCTCCCCCCCTCCCCACCTTCTGCCGCCACGCGGCATGGAGCAACGCCGCCCGAACCGGCCAGAGGTATTCAATGAAGCGAGAACTGATAAAGATTAGCGAGTTTCAGCGCCGGCGCTGGGGCGAAAACGGTACACCGCAATGCCCACAGGCCATCCGCAACCACATCCGCAATGGCGATGTGCCTGGGGAGCAGATCGGAAGACTCTGGCACGTTGACTGGGCAGCATTCAGCCGCTCGCAGGGCAACGACCTCGTCGCTATGGTATTGAAATGAGCTGCATGATGGTGCCACGGCCGCGCAGCCCTGCGAACAAGGGACTCTTGCGCAGAATCTGTACTATGACGCGGGCCGCTCGACCTATCGCTACCGGCGGCCTACCGACGGGAAGTGGTTCCAGTTTGGCACCGACCGCATCAAGGCGATCGACGCAGCAAAGCAATTGAATCTTGAGTTTATGCACGGCGCCGATCTGGTCGGCGCAGTGTTGCACCTCAGAAACATTTGCCGGTTTCCTCGACACCTACGAGCGCGATGTCCTGCCACCTCGAGAGCTGGCCAAGGGAACCCCTGGGCCCGTACGCGGTGCACTTTAGGCGGTTCGCAAGCAGTTCGAGGGCAAGGCCGTAGACCAGATCACGATTCGAATGATCGCGGAGATGCTGGACGCCCTCACCCCGCGCACGGCGAACCGGTGCCGAGCCCTGCTGATCGACATTTTCAACCACGCCGCAGCAAAGGGGCTATGCCCGGATAACCCGGCAGCCAGCACCATCAACCGCATTGAGAAGAAGCAGCGCAAACGTCACACGGTGGAAGGCCTGAAGGCCATCAGGGAGAAGGCGCCAGTCTGGCTTCAGAACGCAATCGACCTGGCCCTGATCACTGCTCAGCGCCGCACCGACATCCTCGACATGCGATTTGACGGCGTACGTGATGGGTTTCTCTATCTGGTGCAGAAGAAAACCGCAAAGGCCAGTGCCGCGGCGTGGATTCGCTTTCGCGTGACACCAGAGTTACAGGCGGTCATAAGCCGATGCCGCAACAATATCGCATCGCCGTACCTGGTCCACCGCAAGCCAGAGCGAAAGAAACAGAAACAGGAGCAGACCAAGGACCACTGGACGAAGGCTGAGGAACGGTATTTGACGCGAGCATTCAAGGAGGCCAGGGAGGCAGCGAACTGCTACGCGGGATGGAAGGAAGAAGAGATGCCTGGCTTCCACGAAGTGCGAGCGCTGTCGCTGCACCTGTACAAGAAAGCCGGAAAGGACGGCCAGCGCGACCACGAAGAAATCATCTGGTCAGAGGTGATTCCGGACCTGAACATCAGCGAAATCACCGGATAGTTTTGCGCGGGTTTTGCGCAGACACAAAAAAGCCGATCTAGCTGATCGGCTTAAATGTCTGATTTTACTCAGGAAAAATGGTCGGGACGGAGTGATTCGAACACTCGACCCCTAGCACCCCATCTCCTTTTTCATACTTCTTGAAAGCTTCCAAAATTTTACTGTGGATTTTTCTAAGCTAGTATTTACTTGAGCTCCAGCGGTGTTCTGCTCTACGAGAGTCCAGGAACGTCCATCAAGAGCCGACGTTTTTGTGGGGGTAAAAGTAGGGGGAGCCCGTTTCATGGCCAAAATCACCATCAAAGAACTCGAGTCGCTGACTCCCAACGATGCCGGCCGAATCCTCCGAGAGGATGGCAATCTGGCCGGTCGAATCTCAGTCCGCAAGGACGGTGTGTCGGTCAGTTTTTTCTATCGTTATCGCTGGGGCGACCAGAACAAAGAGTACGCCTGCGGAACCTGGCCGCGCAAATCCCTGACCGACATCCGCAAGGCGCGTAACCAGGCCAGGGCGCTCATTGATGAGCAGATCAATCCCAACGAGCAAAAGAAAACCGCCAAAGCACAGGCATACGTAGAGGCCGAACAAGTAAAAACGACGAAGGTACAAACGCTGACCGTCCAAGATCTGGCCAAGGCCTGGCTCTTGGATGGCGTCGCGCGTAAAGACGGCAATGCCGAGTTGCAACGACGCTTTAACAAGGACCTTTTGCCAGCACTTGGCAAGACCGCAGTGAGCAGCGTCTCCGAACACGATGTTCGGGCGCTGATCCGCACCGTGGTCAGCCGCGGTGCTCACCGGCAAGCCATAAGTTTCTTCGCCGACCTCACTCAGATGTTCAGCTGGGCCAGAAAGCGTCAGCCCTGGCGGGCTTTATTGATCGAGGGTGATCCAACTGAGCTGGTCGACATCTCCCCCTTGATCCCTGCCGACTACGAAGCCGAAAGAAGCCGCATCCTTTCCCCACCGGAGCTGTTGGAACTGCACAACCGCTTCCAGCAAATGACCGCCGATTACAACGCCCTCCCCGCCGGCCAAAAGTACGGCGGTATTCGTCCATTAAAGAAGGAAACGCAGCTCGCGCTTTGGATCAGCCTGGGCACGCTGTGCCGGATTGGTGAATTGCTCCAGGCCGAATGGAAAAATGTCGATCTGGAGCGACAGACATGGTTCCTCCCCAGTGAAAACGTCAAAGGCACCCGCGGCAAGAAACAGGACCATCATGTCTTCCTCTCCCCCTTTGCCCTGCATTTCTTTCAGGAACTCAAGACCCTGACGGGAGATTCACAGTGGTGTTTTCCCAGCAAACAAGATGATGGGCATGTGGACGTGAAAGTGGTGAGTAAACAGGTCGGCGATCGCCAGGCCCGGTTCAAAAACCGCAAGGCCCTTTCCAGGCGGCGTCATGACGATACGCTGGTCCTTGCCGACGGCCAGAACGGTGACTGGACGCCCCATGACCTGCGCCGTACCGGTGCGACCATGATGCAGGCTTTGGGGGTCAGCCTGGATGTCATCGACCGTTGCCAAAACCATGTGCTGGCTGGCTCGCGGGTGAGACGCCACTACCTGCACCACGACTATGCCGAAGAGAAGAAACGCGCCTGGAACCTGTTGGGCGATCGACTCAGTGCTGTGTTGTCCTCGACCTACGAGCACACGCCAAACGAGTCGATGTTGTCTTTTCCAGCGTACGCGGCGACAGAGACGTCGCCACCTTCATAAGTCACCGCATCGAGATGCTCTCAGGGTTTAAGTTGATTCCGAACGCGGCCTGAAAAATATTTTTTACGCTTATGTCGGCGGCGGCCACTTCAGCGCAGGCTTGGATCAGCCATAGCAGGGCAGGATTTCGACGGTCCTGGGGGCATCCCTTCGAATGCAAAAAGGGGTTTCTCAAACTCACGGCGGCCGGTACTCACTTCCACGATGTTGCCCACGCTCCCAGCGTATTCGTTGTTGAGCTTGTGAGCCAAAGCCAATAGGCGCGACGCCATGGTTTCGTCATAGCGCACGTGATGAGCTTCACCGAGCATCGCAACCAGTTCATGGTGAGAGAAATGGGAAAGCTTTCGGGGCGTATCACGCTGATGTTTATCTACGTCATCTGCTACGCCTTTGCTGCTATCCCGCCCTGAATTCGTTTACCCATCAGAAAACTGGCGACCAACCGCTTGAACAACCATCAATGGTTTAACTCTACTCAGATGAGAAGCGGATCAGGCCAGTGAACGTGACGTCCAATACATCATTGCACGTCATGATCAGCAGACCTGTTGCCAGGCATCGTGAGTGTATTGAGGCTAAGTCCCGGTCGCCGCAATAGGTGCCAGATCATCGGGTGGTTCGGGTGGACTACTCTCTTCGGAGGCCTTGGGCACATCCACCGCCATCTTATTGAAGATCACTTCGCTACGCCCTTTGTCGTAACTCAACTCAACACTGTCGCCGGCTTTCAGCTTGTCAGCGAGCATTTCCTTCGCAAGCCTCGTTTCGACGGTCTGGCGAATCTGACGTTTCAACTCGCGCGCGCCAAACTCAGGCTGATAACCAACATCCGCCAGATGATCGATGAGTGAGCCATCAATTTTCACTGTGATGTTCTGTGCAGCTGCGGTTCGAATGACCCGATCAAGCTGAATGCTCACAATCGATCGGATGTTGTCACGGGTAAGGGCATGGAACACGATGATGTCATCAATACGGTTAAGGAATTCGGGACGAAAATGCCCTTTCAGGACGCCCATTAATTCATCGCGTAACGCTTTATCCGTAAGGCGTTCATCTTCGGGGCGCTCAAGATTCTCCATGATAATGGGAGAGCCCAAGTTGCTGGTGGCAATGATGATCGTATTGCTGAAGTCCACGACACGTCCCTTACCGTCCGTTAGACGCCCATCGTCGAATACCTGCAGCAATACGTTGCTCACATCGGGATGCGCTTTCTCGATCTCGTCGAGCAGAATCACACTGTAGGGCTTGCGGCGGACACGCTCTGTCAACTGACCGCCTTCGTCATATCCCACATAGCCGGGTGGCGCGCCGATCAAACGAGCAACCGCATGCCGCTCCATGTACTCCGACATATCAATACGAATGATCGATTGCTCGTCACCAAACACCGTTTCCGCCAACGCTTTGGCAAGTTCGGTTTTGCCAACGCCCGTAGGGCCAAGAAAGAGAAACGTGGCAATAGGTCTGTTCGCTTGGCCAAGGCCGGCTCGAGACAAACGAACGGCATCGCTGACCGCGAGAACAGCATCTTCCTGCCCGACCAGCCGATCACGCAAAGTGTCTTCCATATTCAACAGCTTTTGACGCTCTTCCTGCGTAAGCTCGGTCACAGGAATACCGGTGAGACGGGACAGCACCTGGGCAATTGACTCCAGGGTCACCTCAAGGGTTTCGGAACCTGTCTTGCGCTGCCAGGCTTCTGTTTCCTCTTCCAGTTGCGCTTGTTTTTGACCGATGTGTTCTTCGAAGCCTTTGGATTCATCAAAACGTTTACGGGAAGAGGCATAGTCCTGTTCACGTTTAAGTTGCGTGATTTCGGCTTCCAGCTCCTGGATGCTGGCAGGCCTTGAGGAGGAACTGATTCGAACACGGGCCGCCGCCTGATCGATCAGGTCAATGGCTTTATCCGGCAAAAAACGCGAGGTGATGTAACGATCCGACAGCTCAGCTGCCGCCACAAATGCTTCATCGGCGAATGTGACCTGATGGTGAGCCTCAAGCTTATCGCGCAGCCCACGCAAGATAATGATGGTCTGTTCGACGGTGGGCTCGGCTATCAGCACAGGCTGAAAACGTCGTTCAAGCGCTGCGTCTTTTTCGATGTGCTTTTGATACTCATTGAGTGTCGTCGCACCGATCAAACTAAGCTCCCCGCGTGCTAATGCGGGTTTCAGTACGTTGGCAATATCCAGGCCGCCCTCCTCACCACCCTGCCCCGCGCCAACGATCGTGTGTAACTCATCGATGAACAGAATAAGCTCCGAGCTTTTTGCGGCGACTTCATCAAGCAGTTGCTTGGCTCGCTCCTCAAATTCACCACGATATTTAGAGCCCGCAACCATTGAGTTCAGATTGACTTCAACGAGTCGTCTATCGCGCAAAATCTCAGGGACATCGCCCTTTACTATTCGTTGTGCAAGCCCTTCAACGATGGCTGTTTTACCAACGCCGGGTTCGCCGATAAGAACCGGATTGTTCTTTCTACGCCGCGCCAGCACCTCAATGGTATTTTCGATTTCCTGCGCACGCCCCAGTACGGGATCCAGTTTGCCCTCACGAGCCAATGACGTCAGGTCGCGACCGAACTTGTCGAGTGTCGGTGTTCCCGTCGGGGTGTCGACTCGCCCATCCTCAGCCCCCTTACCCACCACCTTGACCACCTTCTGCCGCAAGGCTTCAGGCGTTACGCCGTATTTTTTAAGCAATGTCCCGGCAATACTTTCTGGTACAGAGGCAAGCCCGATCAACAAATGTTCGGGGCCAACGTACGAATGTCCTAAATCACGAGATGCCTGGAATGAAAAATTGAACGCTTTCTTCAAGCGCGGAGAAATGGTCATCTGATCGACCGAAACCTGAGCAGTGCCCCTCTGCGCATGTTGATCGATGTAGCCTTTGATATCATCCGGAGAAAGCTTCAGCTCCTTGAGCAAAGCCGCACCAACATCGGTATCCGCCAGCACGTACAACAGATGCTCAGTATCGAGATCGCTGCGGTTCAGCTCATGGGCTTTCTCTCCTGCGCGCTGCAGGATTTCGAGCGTCTGGGAACTGAATGCATCGGTTGCATCGACAGATTCTCGAGGCACTTGCGCAGAGAGCCTGAAGTCATCCGCCCCCTGCTCCATTGCTCCACCCATACTGTCGAAAAAGCGAGAGACTCCCCCGCCCAACAGAGAGTCGAATGGATTCAACATGCTTTGATGGCGTAAGAGTTGGCGGTAATCGTGGTCGCAAACGGACATTGTTCTGGCTTGGCCATTTTGCGATACGGTCACCCGCGCGACCGCTGGTCTTGCGTTACATATTTCACAGAGAGTTGCCATGATGAGTTGTCTCCAAAAGGTGGATAACACGAACTCATTCAGATGGATCTACTTCCCTGTAAACGATGCTCAAGAAGCTGGGACATGAGATCCGCATTACGCTGAGCTTGATCAGGAAGACGATGATGTTGCGGGGAATGGTAGTCACGACAGACGATGCCATCCAATCAAGATAGTCGGATCTCATCAAAACACGCTATGGGCGACTCAGGATACCGACGAACGACGTCTGAGGCCTTGCTGAGGAAACCGAAAACGCGTTCAGCGACTACGGCAAGCGACAACAGCGACTATAGTCATTGGTGAGCCAGAGCGAATCCTGTCGCCGCTCTACCCTCCTGGCCCTCAATCAAATACCGCGAAAGCACGGCGGACGTCGTCGTGCTTCTTGAAGCGGAACGTGATCGTCTCACTGCCGAAAACACTCAGGCTCAGGCTGAGATCGAGGCATCGTTGCCGTTATAAATCCCTTGATGGTGGATGGAGTTATCCCGCCGGCCAAGTCGTATCCCCCTGAGTAGACCCCAACCACCTTTCTATCAGGGCTCAAGCAATGAACACCTCAGAATTGGATGATGCAAAAAAAACGAATGACGACCTGGCTCAGGGGCCGCTGTCAGCCGGCACTGTCGCGCCCGACTTCACCCTGTACGCGACCCCTGATCAGCAGCTATCGCTGCGCGAGCTAAAGGGAAATCCCGTGATACTGGCGTTTTATCCCGCTGACTGGAGTGCGGTTTGTGGTGACCAGCTGACCTTGTACAACCAGTTGCTACCCACATTCAGAGAATACGGTGCGACGCTACTGGGTATTTCGGTTGACAGCGCCTGGTGTCATCAGGCCTTCGCCAAAGACCGGAATTTTCACTTCAGCCTGCTGGCCGATTTCGAGCCCAAAGGTGCTGTGGCGCGACAGTATGGAGCGTACGACTCCCCCTTGGGAGTTTGTAAGCGGGCACTGTTCGTGATTGACAAGGAGGGAGTGATCGCCTGGAGCTACATCTCACCAATGGCAATCAACCCTGGGGCGGACGGCATTCTGGACGCGCTGGATGCTCTGGCGAATTCGCCACAAAGCACGCTAACCAAAAATTAACAGGTGATCACATGGCCACTCTCAAAGTGCCGGTAAGTGCCAACGACCATCGCCAGGGAAGTGCGCATGCCAAGGTCACCTTGGTGGAATTTGGCGACTATGAATGTCCCTATTGCGGTTTAGCATATTGGGTCGTCAAAAAGCTACAGCAGCATTTTCGTGATGATCTGCAATTCGTGTTCCGTAACTTTCCACTGACCACCGCTCACCCGCATGCGATGGCTGCGGCTGTCACCGCTGAGTATGCCGGGAGTCGAGGGTTCTTCTGGGAGGCTCACGACGAATTGTATGAAAACCAAGATCGATTGGGCCTACCGCTGTTTAGGGCCATCGCTCTAAAACACGGCCTCTCCAGCGAAGAACTCTATCTTGCTATGCAAGACGGCACTTACATATCCAAAATAAAATCCGATTTTAATGGCGGCGTGCGGAGCGGCGTGAATGGCACCCCGGCGTTTTACATTGACGGGCTTCGCTATGACGGGGCTCCAGAGTTTACCGAAATGAGTCAGATGATTGAGCTTTCGTTAGTGAGTTGACGAAATCGCTAGATAGTGAAATCGCTTGGCATCACCCACACCGTAGCCAAGGGCGAACGTGCCCCATTGCGCAGCGCACCAGGTGTGCATTCGATAATATTTCAATACGAGAGATTGAAGATTCCACGGTGCTGCCAGCGATAAGCATCGCTCATAAAGCAGCGGCACGAAAATATCAGCCCAGCGAACCGAGGACATAAAAAATGGCGATGTTAATTTTTGACAGCTCGGAAGATTCCATAGTCGAGGCCCGTGTCCTGGTCGAGGCGCTGAATGAATGGTTGGCGGAACAGCAGCCCAGTTGCCCGCTAAGGTCCGCCCGTGCGCAATGTTGCTATCGGCCCGATGGCACGCTGGATTCCGTATTGACCGTACTAACAGACGTGGTGGTGGACTAGGTCAGGTGTTGCACTCAGTTTTTGCGACCGCCCCCCAAGGTTGACGCCTATACCCGTCCACCCGTTCGCTTATCCGTTAGTTTCCTTCTACATTAAAGAGGTACACACGGAGCCAGCAGCGAATGAAATCTTTGAAGTATTATGAAAAAAATCGACACGCCACATGGTTAGAGTTGTTTTTTGACCTGACCTTTGTTGTTACAATTGGCCAGGTTACGCATACTCTCGGACATGTTCATCAAGGCCACTTTGAAAATAATCAATTATGGAGATTCCTACTGCTTTTTATTCCATTGTGGTGGGTCTGGTCTAGCCACACGATTTACTCCAATAGGTTTGATACAGACAGTAACCCTCACCGCTTGGCAACATTATTTATAATGTTGCTGCTCATTGTGCTATCTGCACGGATCGGGGAAGACTTGGAAGAAAACTACCCGCTTGTTATTGCCTGCTATTTTGGTATACGTGCCATTATCAGTATTATGTACATTTCGTCCATAAGTAAAGTCGACTCCCGTAGCGAACTCTCCTTTAGGCTTGGCTTCGCACTGTTAGTTAGCGCAGTTGTTAGTCTTTCATCCATTCTATTTGACCCGCCCGTGCGTTACCTTGTCGCTTACATTGGGGTTACTCTTGACATTCTGCTCCCTGTATTTTTCTGGATTAAACTAAAGCCATTGCCAGCACATACAGAACACTTGGTTGAACGCGTAGGCTTACTCACCCTCATCTTATTGGGTGAGTCAGTGATTAGCCTTTCTGGAGGATTATCTGACATTCAATGGGATCGTTATAATGTGACGGCGGCAATCACCGGTTTTATCATGATTTGCAGTATCTGGTGGATCTATTTTGATAGTTTTTACCTGCTGAGCAAAAATGAAAGTAGTATGACTGGACACTCCCTGATTTACTCGCACCTTTTTCTATTTCTGGGGCTAGCACTCCTGGCAAATTTGATCAGGCATGCGATCCTGAATGACATTGCGATGCGCGATTTCCAGATTACGTCAATCATCGGCATGGCCTTATTTTTCTTAGGCAAGCAATATGGCTACTTCATAGCGGTACCTAAAATAAGGAAATACATACTACAAAACACCTTGATCGTGTTTTCTCTAGGTGGTTTGGTTATATTCCTACCCCGCGTCGAGTACATATTGGTCGGCCTGACAGCAACCATGATCTGTTATGTTTTACTAAACTTCAGGTATCGTTGAATCTTTAACGTTGGGCCATATCACGGGTGGATCAGCTATCCGCGCACATCAATACATCCCTACCAACCAAAGCAGGTGGTCGCCAGGAAAGCACGGGGGCAAACACCGCGCGGCGGGAGGCCCGCGCCAAGCGGCAAAAACCTAATCAAAGAAGGCCAGGGTGCGAACTTCGATACTCTCACGCGGCGGGGATCCCGGCGGCGTATTGGGGTCCTTGAAGGCGGTATGGGGCGTGAAGCGGGCACGGCCGTCGTGACGTGAGTCATACCCCTTGATCAGCAAGACTTCGTCACGGCGCATGTCCGGAAAATAGTACCAGCGCTGTTGCGGATTGTAGGCCAGGTGGTAGATCTCACCGATACGATCCGGATAGACCAAATCGGTGGCCAGCAGGTCATTGGGGTCGAGCGTCGAGGCATCCAGCACCGCCAGCGGTGAGCGCTTGACGGGCCCGCTCATCGGGCGCCAGAGGTTAATCTGGGCCACCGACACCAGTGCGGCGGCCTGATCCTGGCCCAGCACGTCGCGAATACGCTCAGGTCCCGAGCGGTCTGTGTAGTCATTATGCACACGGCTGGCTGGCCCGCGAATATCCCGCCGCTCGGCGTCGCTGCGCCTGGTGTGGTCGAAGATGACGACCCGGCTCGCGCCCGTCAACTCCTTGATCAAGGCCCTGACCTCGTCATAGTAGACGCTTTCCACTGAGGTATCGTCGTAGAGATCGTCGACCACCGTATCCCGCCGATGGAGTTCAAACCCCTGCTTGTCCAGAGAAAGGCTGTCTGCCAACGGACGACCGTTGTGTATCGTGACCTCGCGCTCCTCCTGCTCAGCAAAGTAGTGCGGTTCACTGTTACCGGTCAGAGCCTCGGTATGCACATAGGGCTTCGCATCGTGCTTGACCAGGTAGGTGAGTTTTGTGATGACGCTAGCGGGCATATCAGTTGTGCACTTCAAGTAACGCCTCCCGGTCTGCTGACCGCATTCGGCGTGGTGTCACCGTGGCGGCGCTGTAGCTTGCCTGTAAACTGCCTCATCCTCGATCGTATGCCTTCCAAGGGACACTTTCAAATGCACCCCGAGGTGCATGGTCCCCGACCGGTAGAAAAGGACATACCTACCTCGGCACCGACGTGCAGCTTGACCAGTACTGGCGCGTCGGACTCCAGGCCCGCGCCTAGGGCGACTACTACATCGAAGTTCTGAACCAGCAGCGCAAATACGGTGGATATCCGGATGGAAGATCGCATCCCAACACATCATCTTTTGCGCAGCATTGATCAGTATCTCTATCTGAGCAACCTGCGATAGCTGACCAAATTGAGAAAGAAAAAACTAGATATTGACATATCTCGATATCACAAATAGTCTGAGTTCGAAGCCACCCCCCGTATCTCAGGAAGCGCCAAATGCAGAAGATGTGGGTGAACACCTCAACGAAGCGCCTTACGGTTTGCTCTGATCCCGTGGATCCGCATCCATTTAGCGTAATACATCGACATTTCTATATATGCAGGTAAATGAAATGACACAGTCCGCGCTCTTCAAAACCGCACAGCTGGGGCCCTACACCCTCAAGAATCGAATCGTTTTGCCACCACTTACCCGTTCGCGTAGCTCCCAGCCTGGCAACATTCCGAACGATCTCATGGCCACGTATTACCGCCAGCGTACTGGCGCGGGATTCATGGTGACCGAAGGCACCCAGATCGAGCCTCGTGGACAGGGTTATGCCTGGACTCCCGGCATTCACAGCGCCGAGCAGATTGAAGGCTGGCGCAAAATCACCGACGCCGTTCACGCCGAAGGGGGTGTGATCTTCGCTCAACTTTGGCATGTCGGCCGCGTGTCGCACATGTCCTTGCAGCCCGGCGGTGAAGCGCCGGTCGCGCCGTCAACCATAAAGGCGGACAACGTCAAGGTATTCATCGAGACCGGCCCTGGCACGGGTGCACTGGCCGATCCATCGACCCCGCGCGCTCTTTCCACCGCAGAGGTGAAAGAACTGGTCCAGCTCTATGCCCAGGCGGCCCGCAATGCCCTGGACGCTGGGTTCGATGGGGTGGAACTGCACTGCGCGAACGGCTACCTGGTGAACCAGTTCATTTCCGCCCACACAAACCAGCGTGATGATGAATATGGTGGCTCGTTGCAAAATCGACTGCGCTTCCTGCGCGAAATCACCCAGGCAGTTGCTGGCGTCGTTGGCAAGGAGCGTATGGGCGTTCGCTTCGCCCCGCTCTTCGCGACCACCGATGAAGATCGCGTCTACCTCGGCCTGGTCGAGAAAGATCCCCATCAAACCTATGTCGAAGCGGTGAAGATTCTCGAGGAAGTGGGTATCGCCTACCTGTCGCTCGCCGAGGCCGACTGGGAGAACGCACCCGATCTACCTGAAGCGTTCCGGGAAGATATTCGCAGTATCTTCAGCGGTAAGATTCTCTATGCCGGCAGGTACACCGCTGAACGCGGAAATCGTGTCATCCAGGCGGGTTGGGGGGATCTGATCGCGTTTGGTCGTCCTTTCATCGCCAACCCCGACCTGCCCGCCCGTATCGCCAACGACTGGCCGCTCAATCCGGTCGACCCGACAAGCATGTATGGCGGTACTGACAAGGGCTACACCGACTATCCGAGCTATCGCCCCTGAGCAATCCGCGCCGCGTCCCGGACTCCAGGGCGCGGCTTACGCTTGCTGACCGAGGAAGGGGAACATCTTGCCTGGCAACAAACGGACGCAGAGGCCACTTTGGGTGCCTTCCAATTCTCCGTGCGAACGACGAAGATATCGCAATATCGCGAAAAACAGGTATCGCCAATTTTATGAACATTGACATCAACGAAGCCCTGAAAGCCTTGGCGAACCCGACGCGCCTTGACATCCTCAATTGGCTCAAGGATCCCAGGACGAACTTTCCCGAGCAGGAAGTCGACCCGGAAACAGTAGGCGTGTGCGTCAGCATCATCCAGGAGCGCACGGGCCTTTCGCAGTCCACTACATCGCTTTACCTCACAACCCTGCAGCGCGCGCACCTGGTAACCTCGCAGCGGATAGGCCCTTGGACCTATTACAAACGTCACGACGAAAATATCGATGCCTTTTTCAAAGCGCTGCAAGAAAAGATCTAGGTCCAGGCTACCTGAGGACCGTTTACCGGCGGCGCCCAAAGCTTTCCCTTAACGAAAGCGCTTCAAAAGGTGGATTGTCGCCCATCAGCGCTCAGTTTAAACGGGGTGGGCCGCGACCCACTCTTTGAGATGAGCAACAAAACTGAGAACAGTCGGAGCGATGTTTTCTCTCGAAGGGTATACCGCATAGATTCCCACCGGCGGCTCAATGGCCCAATCGGAAAATGCCTCCACCAGCTTTCCTGAATCAAGATCATCTCGTATATGCCAGTCCATCAGCAGCGCTACTCCATGCCCATCTATTGCCATCTGGCGAACCACTTCCCCCAAACTGGATGAAAAACGGTTGCGTATTTTGCATGTTTTTTTAACGCCTCCTCGGGACATGGTCCAACTGGAATCTTTTCCGACGATGAGGCCGTCCAGCGTGGTTAAGTCTTTTGGAGAGGTAGGCATACCCTGTTTTTCCCAATATTGGGGGGCGGCGCAAATCAGACGTCGGGACGCAGAAATCCTCTGCGCGATCAGGGATGAATCGGCCATTACTCCGTGCCGAATCGCAAGGTCGGTACCATGGGCGGCCAAATCAACCAGTTGATCTGTCGGGTGTAAATCAACGATAACGCCAGGGTAGCGTTTGAGATAACTGCTCACGACGCTCGATAAATAACCTTGGGCAAATGTCGCGGAAGCGGTTATGCGTAGATGACCGGTAATTTCGGTCTTCTGGAAAAATCCTCGCTCCGCTTTTTCGACGCTTTCCAGGATGCTTAGTGCGTGTTGATATAGCTTCTCACCGTCCGAAGTGGGACTTAGCTTGCGGGTGGTGCGGTTAAAAAGTCTCCGACCAACGCTGTCTTCAAGGGCCAGAAGACGCTTGCTTGCGCCTGCGGCAGTTATCCCCATTCGTTCGGACGCTGCGCGGATGGAACCCTCCTCGAAAACAGCAATAAACAACCGCAATTCATCAATGGAATCCAGCATTTATTACCAACCAAAAGGACCGAAAGATTCAATAATTCTAGCGTATTTATCCCATATTACTGATGATAAATTTGTTGGCCTATTGTTCCTCGGAGTTTAAGCCTTGAAAGCCATTGTGATAAATCAGCATGGTAACTCAGACCTTTTTGTAGAAATTAATACGGAAAACCCCGTTGCCCGCCCAGGTCATGTGATTATCGACGTGCGGGCGACAAGCGTGAATCCAGTGGACACGAAAATTCGTCGGGGCAGCGAAGGTACGGCCGGTCTGACTTTTCCGGCAATTCTTCACATCGATGTTTCAGGGGTGGTCAGCTCCGTTGGTGCTGGTGTGACCCGCTTTAACGTAGGCGATGAAGTCTATGGCTGTTTCGGCGGCATCGTGGGGATTCCCGGTGCGCTGGCAGATCAGATGGAGGCCGATGCCGAGATGCTTGCTCTAAAACCCAAGTCGCTCTCTTTTGGCGAAGCAGCCAGCTTGCCGCTCGTGGCAATTACGGCCTGGGAGGCGCTGATCGACCGAGCCTCGATCAAACCCAATGACAACGTCTTGGTGCATGGTGGCACCGGTGGTGTTGGGCACATAGGCATTCAATTGGCCAAGGTCCTGGGGGCCAAGGTTTCGACGACGGTTTCAACGCCGGAAAAAGCGGAAATTGCCCGTCGGCTGGGCGCCGATGAGATTATTTTCTATAACAGCGAGACGCCACAGGAATACAACCAGCGAATCACCGAAGGAAAAGGATTCGATACGGTCTTCGATACCTTGGGCGGCGAGGTCTTACAGAACTCACTGAAAGCCGCGAAGCTTAAGGGCCATGTAGTCTCGATCATCGGTTACGACACCTACGATCTGACCGAAATGCACTTTAAAGCATTGAGACTAGACCTGGTATTCATGGCTATTTCGATCATTCATGACGAAGACCGCAAGCACCATGGCGATATCCTGCAAAGACTGGCCGCCCTGGTTGATCGCGGCCTGGTTAAACCACTGATCGATGAGCGCCATGACTTCACTGCTGCGGGTGTCAGCGCGGCACATGATCGCCTTGAGTCAGGCCGTGCCATTGGCAAAGTCGTCATTGAGCGACAGGCTTAGTCGTGCTGGGACAGGATCGTTTCTAGCAGGCCCGGAAAACGGTGACTCAAGTCTTCCCTACGCAACGAGTTCATGTGGGTCGTGCCGATGGTCTGGGTTTGAACCAGGCCGGCATCTCGCAGCACCCGAAAATGATGGGACATGGTGGACTTCGCGCGGCCACCGTCCAGCTCGCCACAGCTGGCCTCTCCCAGCTCGGCGAGGCGCCGGACAATTTCTAGGCGTACAGGGTCGCTCAAGGCGTAAAACAGACGCTCAAGAACGAATTCGCTGAGAGGAAGGTGTTTGAAGGGGCGCATGGGCGAATCATACACGGGTTTGCTCTAGGCCAATAGTTCGAATATTATCGAACAACAGTAATAGTATCCCTCGGAGAAAAAACCTGATGTCTGCACTGTTCCAACCTTTCACGCTCAAGGATGTCTCCCTTCGCAACCGGATCGCGATTCCCCCCATGTGCATGTACTCGGCTAATGATGGGCTGATCAACGATTGGCACACTGTGCACTATGCCACCCTCGCGCGTGGCGGGGCGGGACTGGTGGTTGTCGAGGCGACCGCCGTGTCACCCGAAGGACGGATCACGCCTGGCTGCGCTGGTATCTGGAATGATGAGCTCGCCCGTGCCTTCGTGCCGGTGGTGCAATCGATCAAGGCTGCCGGCGCAGTGCCAGGTATCCAGATTGCCCACGCGGGGCGCAAGGCCAGTGCGAACCGTCCTTGGGAAGGTGACGATCATATCGGCGAGGATGATGCTCGTGGCTGGCAGACCATCGCCCCGTCGGCTGTTGCCTTTGGCGCTCATCTTGCCAAGCAGCCGAAAGCCATGACGCTGGAGGATATCGCCCGGGTGCGCGAGGATTTTGTCTCAGCCGCTCGCCGTGCACGTGAGGCTGGCTTCGAGTGGTTGGAGCTGCATTTCGCCCATGGCTATCTGGCCCAGTCATTCCTCTCTGATCACTCCAATCTTCGTGACGACGTCTACGGCGGAAACTTCGATAACCGTAGCCGCTTTCTGCTGGAAACACTGGCGGCGGTTCGCGAAGTATGGCCAGAGCACTTGCCGCTGACCGCTCGTCTGGGTGTCATCGAATACGACGGCCGGGATGAACAGACCTTGTCAGAGGCTATCGAACTGACGCGTCGCTTCAAGGACGGTGGATTGGACTTGCTCAGCGTCAGTATCGGGTTCACCATCCCTGAATCCAACGTTCCTTGGGCCCCCGGCTTCATGGGCGAAGTTACCCAGCGGGTTCGGCGCGAGGCGGGGATTGCGGTGGCCTCGGCATGGGGCTTCGGCACGCCGAGCGTCGCCGAAGAAGCGGTGAAGAGTGGTCAACTGGACCTGGCGATGATTGGCCGGGCGCACCTGGGCAATCCCAACTGGTCCTATTCAGCCGCCCAGGCGCTGGGTGTAGAGCGTGCTGCCTGGACCCTGCCCGCTCCCTATGCCCATTGGCTTGAACGCTACAGGTGATCCCGCCGGAGCGAGGGCGCTCGCATGGCCTTAGGGCTATCAACTTGGTCGAATGCCCAAGCGGGCAAGATTGTTGTCGCGCTCTCACCCGGATTCAGGTTTTTGGCCGCATGGCCGGCATGGACATCTTCGATACACCCGTGCCAGCCAATGCGTTTCCCCTTTATATCGCACGCAGACAGGAGGTTTGATGACTACCGCTCTAACACTGATTGCCACTTTGGTCGCCAAGGCCGGCTTCGAAACAGAGCTCGAGCAAACGTTGCAGAACCTGCAAGGCCCAAGCCGAGGGGAAGCGGACTGTATCCAGTACGACCTCCATCGTGATGCCGAGCAAGCTCGCACTTTCCACATGATCGAGCAGTGGCGGGACGAAGCGGCGCAGACTGCTCACGAAGCGACACCGCATTTTCAGTCAGCGCTCCCTTTCATCGAACGTGCTGCTGAAAAGCTCACCATCACGAAGATGTATCGCATCTCCTGAGGAGCATCGAATGAAAGCCATTGCACATTTCAAATGCCTGCCTATTGAACATCCCGACGCCTTGGTGGAGATCGATATTCCCGAGCCAGTGCCGGGGCCGCGCGACTTGCTCGTAGAGGTAAAAGCCGTATCGGTCAATCCTGTCGATACCAAGGTGCGGCAGGGCTATGTACCGCACGAGGACGAGAGCCAGCCGCGTATCCTCGGTTGGGATGCTGCCGGCGTGGTCAAGTCGGTGGGCAGCGACGTGACGCTATTCAAGCCCGGTGACAGGGTCTGGTACGCCGGATCGCTGATCCGCCCGGGCAGCAACAGTGAGCTGCAACTGGTGGATGAGCGTATCGTCGGTTCAATGCCCCAGTCACTGGAATTCAGCCAGGCTGCGGCATTGCCACTGACTTCCTTGACCGCATGGGAATTACTTTTTGCTCGCCTCGGTGTTGCACGCGATACCACCGACCGGGGCGAAACGCTGCTGATCATCGGCGCTGCAGGGGGGGTGGGTTCAATCCTGACTCAGCTGGCGCGTCAGTTAACCGGGTTGACGATCATTGGTACGGCTTCGCGCCCTGAAACCCAGGCCTGGGTCACCGAGCTTGGTGCGCATCATGTCATCGACCATACCAAGCCACTCAGCGAGGAGCTCAAGCGCATCGGTATCGCACAAGTCAGCTATGTCGCAAGCCTGACCCAGACCGATCGGCACTTCGAGCAAATCATCGAGTCACTGAAACCTCAGGGCAGGCTGGGCCTGATCGATGACCCGGCCACGCTGGACGCCGTACCGCTCAAGCGCAAGAGCCTGTCGTTGCACTGGGAGCTGATGTACACCCGCTCGCTTTACGAGACAGAGGACATGCAGGAGCAGCACAACATCCTCAACGAAGTTTCGCGGCGCATTGATGCGGGTGACTTGCGCACCACCGTTGGCGACAACTACGGGCGCATCAGCGCAGAAAATCTTCGTCGCGCCCATGCTCTGCTGGAAAGCGGCAAGGCGAAGGGTAAGGTCGTGCTGGAAGGCTTCTAAGAGGGTGTAGACAAACCCGCCGCCCCATTCGTTTTAATGCGATTTGACCATGCCACACTACAAGGCTGATCGCGGATGGGCTGGCTGGGGCAACGTCTTGGGCTGCGGGCCAAAATTCTGCTGTTATTGGCGGAGGGATTAACGCCCAAAGAGGTCAGCCATCAGTTCCAGGTCTCAGCGCCCGCAGCGCTTGCCAAGCTCTTCAAGTGGAACAAGACGACTGAATCCATCATTAGCTCTGTAAACAAAAACAAAGCTGGGAATTAACCGCTCTGACAATAGTTAGAGAAGCGGAATGCTATAGGTCACAAAAATACGATTCTGATCTACGTTACGAGATGCTTCGCTGTTGGACTTGCCGTTACGCCAGCCGAACCCGACGCCTTTTAGCGCTCCCGACTGAAGGACGTAGTCCAGGCTAATGTCTCTTTCCCATTCCTTTTGGTTGGCGCCTGACGTCGTTTTAATGTTATCGCCAGAGAGGTACATGACCGAGCCTTTTAGGCCAGGGACGCCCAGAGCGGCGAAGTCGTAAGCATACTGACCGAAAGCTGTGCGCTCGCCTGCGCGGGTGAAAGTTTGGATAAAGCGGTCTGTATACAGATACAGGCTTGCTCCACCGGCGCCCTTGTTTGGCAGGCTACCTTGACTGAGTTGAGTGAAGTTGCTGCCATCCGACACACTTTGGTACCCCGCAGTAATTGCGTGGCCACCCAGTGTGTAAATCAACGCGGCACTCCAGGTACGGTTATCGATTTCTCCATCACCGTTTTTGGTGTAGCCACTCATTCTGTAGCCTGACGTACCGGAGCTATTTGCACCTGACGAGTCAGTTTTGAAGTAGCGCAGGTCGGTTTTGAGGGACTGATTGTCCGAGATGGCAAGGGTGTGAATCAATCCCAAAAAATGCTGCGTATAGTAGTTATCGAGGCCGGCGTAGTAGTACTGAGCTGTCAGATCCTTGGTGACTTTCCAATCGCCCCCGGCGAAGTCAAACTGATTGCTTTCACGCGTACCACCAGTAACGGCCAGCCCCGTCTGATCGCTCGAACCACGTCCTGTTGCATGTTCAATCCGACCTCCAGTCAAGGTCAGGCGATTGAGCTCGCTCGAGGTGATTTGAACGCCCTCGAAGGTTTGCGGAAGCACGCGCCCATCGTTGGCGACCAGAATGGGGAGTTTCGGAATCAAGGTGCCGTAGCGAAGTTCAGTTTTCGACATTTTGACTTTTCCGGTCAGCCCCAGCCTGCTCCACTCGTCGACGGCACGGTTGTCACTGTCAGAAGGCATCATGCTGCTGCCGACATGCCGTCCTTTGCCGCTGTCCAGGTTAACCCCCAGCAACCCCAGGCCATCGACACCAAAGCCAACCATGCCGTCGGTATAGCCCGATTTGAAGTCCAGCATGAAACCCTGCGCCCATTCTTCGGTTTTAGAAGGGGCGGCAACGCCATCGCGGTTGTCGTTATTGAAGTAGAAGTTTCTCATTCCCAAGGTGGCTTTGCTATCACTCAGGAAGTCAGCATGCGCCTGGACACTCAGGGTGATACTAAGAAACACCGAACTTGCAGTTATTGTTTTTCCACTCATTTATATAGCGCTCCATTTGTTATTTTTAAGTAATAGAAGCAACGCAAAACTTTCCAGGTGCGCGTTTTTATTATTCTTAATATCCTGCTAAAGACGAGAAATCGACGATGCCTAGCCCCTCCTGCATCAAGCTAATATCGTTAATGCAAGTTCCAAAGTCGCTCATCGCACCTGTTTCTGTTATGCAACGCGATAGCGTTAGAGCCGATTGTGTGAGAAAGGCGCAGGGAGTGCCTTGCCTGGGGAAATGGAGTTCTGCGTTGGGGTCTGAAATTTTATCTTATCGTCTGAATTTCAGGACTGGGGCCGGACACAATTGTCGGTCGAGTATCTAAAGGCTCAGCGGGCTGACCTGACGACTGTCCTCAATAGCAACCCGCGGCGCGCCGATCACGACGCCCAAGGCCCAGACTGCGGTGTAATCATCTGCGACAGGTACCGAGACGGACGACGAACATGGCGGTTCCCCGCAATGCCGCCTACGCTTGTTGGATGGTCCCCATGCTTTTGCTCAGGCGATGTATCGGGTCGGAACGATCTGATTTATTTTGACCGTCCGCTCAATGCCAATCCGGACCTGCCCGCGCGTATTGCCAGCAACTGTTATGCCCCAGCGCCAGGCTGCGGAAACGTTCCCAATTTGGATCCCGGGCCATGTCTTCGGTGACCACCAACTCGCGCCGGAACGCTGCGGTGCCACAGGTTCCTTCGTGCGGACCAATGGCCATTCCATGAATCGCGTCACTGTATTCGACCGGCAGGCCGGGAGCCGCGCCGCTCAGCAAGCGTTTGCCCTCGGCATCAGTGAGCAGTATCGAGCAGAAAGTTTCGGGGGCCTGATCATCAAGCATCTGGCAGATGGCGCAGAGTATGTCGCCTAGATGATGATCGGTCGCGATCATACCGAGAATGTCACGTTGCGACTCGGGGAAGGTCTTGCTGTGAAAGCTCGGACGAGTATTCATGGTGATTCCTGAAGACTCTCGAGGTCGTCCGGTCTTCAGAGAGCCCGAAATAGTGGGCGGCCGATCACTGTCCACTAGTGCGTCGGACGCGCACTCTATAGAGCACCGGTTAACTTATAAAAGGCTCAGATCCAACATAAAAAACAGTATCAGATTGCCGTCGTTTAACTGACTTCGCTTTCCTCGAGTCGCGGCAAAATTTCTCGGCCAACGTCATCCGACGCGAGCTCAAGTGAATCGGGCTCCGGTGAATGGTCATGGTGTTCGGCCATTTCGATGTGATTTCAGCTCACTCGGAAAGCAGTGAGAATTCCACTCAGAGCCGGTCGTTTCGTGGGGGTAAAAACGCCAGGAAATAAAAAGGGGTCGCGAGATAAAATCTCGCAACCCCTTGAATTATATGGTCGGGACGGAGTGATTCGAACACTCGACCCCTAGCACCCCATCTCCTTTTTCATACTTCTTGAAAGCTTCCAAAATTTTACTCTGGATTTTTCTAAGCTAGTATTTACTTGAGCTCCAGCGGTGTTCTGCTCTACGAGAGTCCAGTAACGTCCATCAAGAGCCGACGTTTTTGTGGGGGGAAAAGTAGGGGGAACTCATTTTATGGCCAAAATCACCATCAAAGAACTCGAGTCGCTGACCGCCGATGATGCCGGCCGCATCCTCCGGGAGGATGGCAATCTCGCCGGTCGAATCTCAGTCCGTAAAGACGGTGTGTCAGTCAGCTTTTTCTATCGTTATCGCTGGGGCGACCAGAACAAAGAGTACTCCTGCGGGTCCTGGCCGCGCAAATCCCTGACGGACATCCGCAAGGCCCGCAACCAGGCCCGAGCGCTCATCGATGAGCAGATCAATCCCAACGAGCAAAAGAAAACCGCCAAGGCACAGGCTCATGCCGCGACGAACGCAAAAGCCGCACAAGAAAAGTCGACGAAGGTGCAGACACTGACCGTCCAGGATCTGGCCAAGGCCTGGCTGTTGGATGGCGTCGCGCGTAAAGACGGCAATGCCGAGTTGCAACGGCGCTTTAACAAGGACCTATTCCCGGCACTCGGCAAGACCGCGGTGAACAATGTTTCCGAACACGATATTCGGGCGCTGATCCGCACCGTGGTCAACCGCGGCGCTCACCGGCAAGCGATCAGCTTCTTCGCCGACCTCAGCCAGATGTTCAGCTGGGCCAGAAAGCGCCAACCTTGGCGGGCGTTGCTGGTCGAGGGCGATCCAACGGAGCTGGTCGACATCACCCCCCTGATCCCTGCCGATTACGAGGCCGAACGAAGCCGGATCCTTTCGCCGGCTGAGCTGTTGGAACTGCACAACCGCTTCCAGCAAATGACCACCGATTACAACGGCCTCCCCGCCGGGCAAAAATATGAAGGCATTCGACCACTGAAGAAGGAAACCCAACTCGCGCTTTGGATCAGCCTGGGCACCCTGTGCCGGATTGGCGAGTTGCTCCAGGCCGAATGGAAAAATGTCGATCTGGACCAGCAGACGTGGTTCCTCCCCAGTGAAAACGTCAAAGGCACTCGCGGCAAGAAACAGGACCACCATGTATTCCTCTCCCCCTTCGCCCTGCATTTCTTTCAGGAACTGAAGACCCTAACGGGACATTCCCAATGGTGCTTCCCGAACAAGCTGGATGATGGGCATGTGGACGTAAAAGTGGTGAGTAAACAGGTCGGCGATCGCCAGGCGCGGTTCAAAAACCGCAAGGCCCTCTCCAGGCGGCGTCATGACGATACGCTGGTCCTTGCCAACGGCCAGAACGGTGACTGGACACCGCATGACCTGCGCCGAACGGGAGCGACCATGATGCAGGCCTTGAGTGTCAGCCTGGACGTCATCGATCGCTGTCAAAACCATGTGCTGGCCGGCTCTCGGGTGAGACGCCACTACCTGCATCACGACTATGCCGAAGAGAAGAAACGCGCCTGGAATCTGTTGGGCGATCGACTCAGCGCCGTATTGTCCTCAACCTACGAGCACCCAGCGATCGAGTCGATGATGTCCTTTCCAGACTACGCAGCCGCAGAGACTCTGCCGTCCTCATAAGTCGAATTCTTATAACGCTGAACTCCTTGTAGTTATGTATATATCGCTGAGAGCTCGGTTCGGGTCGATTCCGACCCGACATGACACGCAGCAATCGGCCAATAGCGGTATAGCTGGTTCTGTTATTTTCCCGCTGACAGATCGTCGGAGAGCTTACTTGCACGTCAGTTATGTGAAACAGAGGTATGCTATTAAACAACTAACACTAATCGCGTATACGGCCCTTCCGCCATAGGCAGAGCACTACCAGAAACCCGCCCATCGACATCAGTGCTGCACAGAGAAATATCGCAGCAAAACCAAAACCTGACGCAACCAGGCCCATCACCGGACCGGCCATCCCCACTGCAATATCGAAGAATAATGAAAGGGCACTGAGCGCCGAGTTACGGTTCACGGCCGGAGTGCTGGCCAATGTCTCCACCCCAAGCCCCGGGTAGACCCATGACACCCCTATGCCGGTCAGCGCGCCGCCGGCAATTGCCAGCGCAGGCGAAGGCGCGAGCCATATCAGCAGCATGCCCAACGTCTGCACAAGCAGGCAGCCGCCCACCACTTTGTACCCTCTGAATCGCTGCAGTATTCCCGGCGACGACAATCGGGCAACGATGAAGCCTGCGCCGAAACCACTTAAGCAATAAGCGGCGTGGTCCCAGCCGAGACTATCGAAATACAGTGCGACGAAGGCCGTAAGCCCGCCAAATCCTACCGAGCTGCAAACCAGGACCAGGCCGTTGGGCATGACCGCGAACAGGACTCGATAAAAAGCCAGCCGGGCGCCTGCAACCAATGGCGCTGGGCGCTTGCCCAGAGCCAAAAGCAGGAACGCCAAGCCAAGCAACACGGTGCACAGTCCCACACTGGCGATACCCATCGAATTGCGCAGCAGCACACCCAGTGGCGCGCCAACAGCCGTGCCGCCGTAAGCCGCTATTCCGTTCCACGACATGACCTGTGCCGCCCGAGGGGCACCACATAACCCGATGGCCCAGGTGCAGCAGGGCGTGGAGATCATGGCCGTGGACGCCCCCAACACCAGCCTCCCCAGCAGTAATAGCGTCAGGGTCAACCAGGGTTGGGTGGGCAGGATAATGGCGAGCGCCGTCAGGGCGCCGCTCAACATCAAGCCACTGAACCCGCACACAACCGCGTATTTGGCACCCAGGCGATCAGCCACGCCACCGGCCAAGGGGCGGGCCAGGAGCGTCGCCAGGTACTGCGAGCTGATCACCACACCCGCGAAAACCGAGGTCAGGCCCAGGTCATTGAGGACGTAGCCCGGCAACACCGCGAGCGGCAAGCCACTGCACACGTACGAGACAAAGTTGAATACGATGATGGACAGGATCAACCCGTTGCGTTGATTTGCCGTGCCGTCGCTCCGGCTTAAAACACCGATATTGCCCATCACTCATGCCGCTCTATACCCCGTACGACATCCGCCAGCAGCTGGGGGTGTGATACGAACGGCTCGTGCGCCGTATCGATTTCGATCACCACGCCAGCACCGGCACGTTGCGCAAAACGGCGCTGCCAGTCGATGGGCAAAATGTTGTCGCGCAGGGTGATGATGTAAGTCGCCGGGATCGATCCTTGATACCCCTCACGACTGATGGAGTCTGTCGCCACACAGAGTGGCGTCGTGTCCTGACTCACTTCGCTTAACAACCAACTCAGGGTTTGCTCACTCAAGTCCTGACCGAACATGGCCACGGCCAGCGCTTGAGGAGTTGTTTGCACTGGGTCCAGCGGCCAACCGACATGTTCCGGGCTTTCGCCATGCAGCGTAGTGCCAAGCAACTCCAGAATCGACTGGCCTTCACTGGGCAATGCGCAGGCCAGGTAAACCAGCTGCGAATATAGTTGCGGAGCGGCCACCACCATCATTGGCAGCACGCCCCCCGCGATGGAATGCCCAAGCAACACGGCCTGGTTCACGCCGAGTGCATGCAGGTCTTCATTAAGTTCGTTGACCACGTCGTCTAGCCGCAGGGACGCAACATCCCGACCGCGCTTCTTGCCGCACCCTGGCATATCCAGAGTGATCACGCGGTCGAAGCATCCGGGTTGCTGGTTTAACGCTTCCACAAAGTGTTCCCAACACCAGGACCCATGGTTTCCGCCATGCAGCAATACCAAATCAGTCATGCGTACGCTCCTGACAGTGGGTTCCTGTTGTTCCTGCCTTGATCATTTGATTGCATAGCAGCCCACGGCCACGACGTATCCATTAACCCGCTGCAGAAAAGTCCTCTTGTATTCGTTCTGCCCGGTCATAGGGTTGCGCCATTGATAGGTGATCTCGCCTGCTTCATGCGCGTTCATCTGCTTGAGTATGTCCTCGCCAATCGGCTTGCCGTCGGTTGAGCGCAATGACTTGAAGTCGGTGCCGATCAGCCGGGGCGAAAAGCCGTGAGCGACGAACCGCTTGGTTTTCAGGTCCACCACAAAGGCGTAAAGATCATCCTGGGTAAGCTGCTTATCGTGCTGATTAATGAGCTCGACGGTGGTTTTCGCGTTGCTGGCAACTTGCTCGGAAATCTGGCGCAGCAGCTGTTGTGCCTGCTCGGGGCTGGACCGTGGCATGTAGTAACCCACGGAGATCACCCGATCTTTCACTCGTTGATAGAACACGCGCTTACGCTCGACCTTGCCGTGTTGCCAGTTCCACCAGCGGTATTCGGCGCTACGCACGATGCCGTCTTCTGGCTGCGAAATGGCTTGTTGTAATGCAGCCTTGAGGTCGTCGTCCAGCACACTGACCACCGGTTTTCCGACCAGTGAAACCGAAGGCCCACCGCTGGCAAGCATCACACCGGAGGTATCGACCACGTAGATGTACAGCTCACCATCGACATAGGCTCCCTGCCGGCTGAACTCGGCCATAGCGGTGTCGCCCTTGGCTTTGTATTCGGCGACAGCTTTTACCAGCAAGGCGTTGGCACGCTGGGTGTCGGCACCATAGGCATCCACTGGCGCTTGTTGAGCCATGCCGACAAGAGAGACAAGGCACAGGCCAAGAACAGTGAACGCTCGATAAAGGCTCATTGGTGTTGTTCCTCTGGTGATCTTTTTGATGTCCGAAATTCCACTGTCAGATTGTCAATGAGCCGCGTTTTGCCGATGCGCGCCGCCACCAGAATCACAAAGTGAGTATCGGTGCTTGTCAGAGGTTTTAAATCCTGGGCATTCCTGACTTCAAAGTATTCCAGCTGAAAACCGGCGTCGCTTATACGTTGATGACATTCAATCAACTGGCGCTCATCCACCCGCCTCTCAATCTGGATACTCGCCGCCATTTGCTTCAAACAAGCGTAAAGGACGGGGGCTACCGAACGCTCATGGTCACTCAGATAGCCGTTGCGCGACGATAATGCCAAGCCGTCCGCGGCCCGGATCGTCGGTGCACCGACAACGTCAGTCACCATATTGAGATCCCTGACCATCGAGCGGATGACTGCCAGCTGCTGATAGTCCTTTTCCCCGAAAACCGCCACGTCTGGCTGAACGATGTTCAGCAACTTGGCAACGACAGTGGCCATCCCGTCAAAGTGACCAGGGCGTGCTGCACCGCAAAGACCATCAGACACGTTCGGCACACTGACGATGGCCTGATTGAGCATTCCATCTGGATAGATCTGTTCGACAGCAGGGGCAAACAGCGCATCACACCCGGCGTTGACCAGTCTTTCGCGATCGGCGTCGGGGGTCCGAGGATAGTTGGCGAGATCCTCATTCGCCCCGAACTGGAGTGGATTGACGAAGATGCTGGCGACCACAAAGTCGGCTCGCTGCTTTGCGCAATGAATCAGGGCGATATGACCGTCATGCAAGTTGCCCATTGTCGGCACCAGCGCGACTTTCTTGTTTTCACCTCGTGCACGCGCCACGAGCGCACGAAGCGCGCTAACCGTATCGACTGTCAGCACCACTTCACGCCTCTTGGACTAATTGAGCTTCGATTGCTTCAAGCAAACGAGGATCATCAGCCGCAATGTCCGGAGCAAAACGAGCAACGACCGTGCCCTGCCGATCAATCAGAAACTTTTCGAAGTTCCAGAGTACGTCCGTTGTGTTGTCTGACTCGATTCCATAACCCTGCAGACGCTCCCGAAAAGGGCCCTCACCCGTCGTTTCGAGTTGTGCGGCAGTCAGCTCGGCGTAGAGAGGATGCTGGTCCGCGCCGACAACCGATATTTTCGAGAACAACGGAAAGTGAATGTCATAGTTCACTGAACAGAACTCAACGATTTCCACATCGCTACCCGGTTCTTGTTCCTTGAAGTTGTTGGCGGGGAAACCCAGTATTTCCAGGCCTTGGGATTTTTTGTCTTGGTACAGTTTTTCCAAACCCTCGTATTGCGGGGTAAGCCCGCATTTTGAAGCGACGTTGACCACCAGCAGAACTTTGCCCCGATAGTCGCCAAGGGTGCGGACGCTTCCATCGATCTGCTTCAGCGAAATGTCGTAAAGGGAGTTACTCATCAGTTTGCCTCATGCAGGTGTGCTTCAAAGAGTACGGCCGATGATTTCTTTCATGATTTCCGAGGTGCCGCCATAGATGCGCGCGACCCGGGCGTCGACCCAGGCGCGGCTGATCTTGTATTCACTCATGAAGCCGTAGCCGCCATGTAATTGCAGGAATTCGTCAAGCAGCTTGCCCTGCATTTCCGATCCCAGCAGTTTGGCCATTGCCGCGATTTCCGGCGTCAGTTCACCGCGCATCACTTTGGCCAGGCAGTCGTCGACGAACACCCGCAACATGGTGGCCTGGGCCTTGGCTTCAGCGAGTTTGAAGCGGGTGTTCTGGAAGTCGAGTACCGGTTTTCCGAAGACCTTGCGCTCCCGGGTGTAGCCGATGGTTTCTTCCAGCAGCGTGTCGATGGATTGCGCGGCACGAATCGCGATGATCAGGCGTTCCCAAGCCAATTGATGAGTCAGGTATTTGAATCCCATGCCCTCCTCACCCAATCGATTGCCGACGGGCACCCGGACTTCATCAAAAAACAATTCGGCGGTGTCTTGCCCTTTCAGGCCAATCTTTTCCAGCAGACGCCCCTTGGCGAAGCCGGCTCGGTCTTCCTCAACGCAGATCAGGGTCAGTTCTTTGGCCGAAGGGTCAATCTTGGTGGCAGTGACCACAAGGCCAGCATTACCGCCGTTAGTGATGAAAGTCTTCTGACCGTTGACGATGTAGTCGTCACCATCACGCCGCGCCGAAGTACGCATGGCTCGCAGGTCGCTACCAATGCCTGGTTCGCTCATGGCAATCACGCCAATCAATTCACCGCTGACCATGCGCGGCAGCCATTGCTGCTTTTGCTCTTCGCTGCCATAGGCAACGATGTAAGGGGTGACGATTTCCGAGTGAGTGGTGAAACCTACGGCGGTGGCGTTGGCTCGCGCCAGCTCTTCGATCATCACCGCCGAGTGACCGAAGTCGCCTCCGGGGCCACCGTATTCTTCGGGCACCGTGGAGCATAACAAGCCGTTCTCACCGGCCTTGAGCCAGACTTCCTTGGGAACGATGCCGTTCTTTTCCCACTCATGCAGGTAGGGCACAATTTCGCGGTCGACGAAACGGCGGGCCTGATCACGGAACATGTTGTGGTCTTCTCGAAATACGCCACGCATTTTGCTTACTCCAGATCGATTCTTGTATTGGGCGATGGGTAATCAGCGGTCCTGGTAATTGGGATCACGCTTGTCGACAAAAGCCGCTACCGCTTCCTGATGGTCTTCGGTGTGATGTGCCAGCGCCTGATACGCCGCCGACAATTCCAGCAGCGAATCGAGGCGCATATGTTGGCCTTCGCGCAGCAGACGCTTGCACAGGCGCAACGCATGACCGGGATTACTGGCGATTCGCCGCGCGAGCGCCTGCGCTTCCGATTGCAGCGTTTCGTGGGTGCAGACTTGCTCGACCAGGCCCCATTCCAGCGCCTTGGCTGCATCGATAGCGTCACCGGTAAACGCCATCAAACTGGCTTTCGGGATACCAATGATGCGCGGCAACAGCCAGGCGCCGCCGTCACCAGGAACAATGCCCAGGCGCACGAAACTCTCGGCGAAGATCGCCTTGGGCGCCGCCAGCCGGATATCGCACATACAGGCAAGATCGAGGCCGGCACCCATTGCCGGGCCGTTAACTGCGGCGATCACTGGGATATCAAGCTCATAAATCGCCAGGGGAATACGCTGAATACCATCACGGTAGGTATTGCGCAGTTCATACGGCGAGCCGGCGAAAATGCCGCCGCGCTCGTGCATGTCCTTGACGTTGCCACCGGCACAAAAAGCGCTGCCATTGCCAGTGAGCACCATGACCCGCACCGACATATCACGGCGCAGCTCGGCGCAGAGATCGACAAACTCCTGAATCTGCTCACGCGTCGTCAGGGCATTGCGGGTATCGGGATGGTTCATGCGCACGGTGACGATGCCGCCCTCACGCTCAATCTGAAGAAACGGGCTCATACCGGATTACTCGCGAGACGGGTTAAGGGTTGTTGGCCATGGCTGGTGAGCAACGGCCAGTATCCATCACTGCCGCCCAGGCATATCTGAGTGCCTAGACGCTGACTCCAAAGGGAGGCCGAGCCGAATTCACTGCGCCACGCCCACAACCGACGGGTGAGCAGATGCAGCGGATATTCCTCGGTAAAGCCAATGGCACCATGCACTGAATGGGCGATGCTGGCGCCGACGCTTGCGGCTTCTGCGGTGCTGATTTTTGCCGCGGCAATGGTCAGCGCGGCGAGCCCCGCACTGGATTCCGTGAAGGCCGCCTCGGCCGCGATGCCGGCGGCGGCAGCCTGCTCAGCGAATACTGCGAGCTGTTGTTGAATGGCTTGAAAAGAACCGATTGCCTTGCCGAACTGCTTGCGTTCACTGGCATAGTTGGCGGTCATGTCCAGTAGCGCGTGCAACGCCCCGGCGGACTGCGCCGCGCGCAGCATCGCGCCGCCCAATTCCAGGACATTGGCGTCGAGCCCGCTGGGCAACGGTGCTTGCGCCAATACCTTGGCACTAGTGAAACCCAAATCATCGCGCGGTTCGCCCGCCACATTCAGACTCAACGTCAGTTCGCTTGCAGCGCTACGCGGCAGCAGCACCACATGCGCAACACCGGCTGGGCTATTGGCGATGGCGACGACCGCTTCAACGTTGCGCCCCCAAGGGACCGAGCAGGCGGTGCCATAAACGCGCTCGCCATCAAGCACCAGATCGGAATTGGCGGCCACGCTGATTGCACCCGCCCTTCCCTCCAGGCCGGCCTTGCTCAGCAGCCAGTTGCCGAGCAAGGCCTCACCCAGTGGCGCGGGCACTGAAAAGCGCCCGGCGGCACGGACCAACACATACATATCGGCCCAACTGGCTTCAGCGCCGCCCAGCGCTTCGGATACACCCGCCAGGGTGAAGCCCGACTCGTCCAGCGCGGCCCACAACTCGGCCGGCCATTCGCCGCCTTCACAGCCCATCACGTAAGCCGGCGTCGCCAGATCGGCAAACAGGCGTTCAATCGTCGCTTCGAATATCTCGCGCATTATCGCAACCCCAGGCCGCGGGCAATGATGCCGCGCAGAATTTCGCGAGTGCCCCCGCGCAGTGAGAATGAGGGCGCCATCTGTGTCAGGTAGGCCAGCACGCGTGCATGCTCGCTGCCGCCGTCCTGCCGTGGCTCGGTTTCCAGCAACAGCTGGGCTACCTCGGGGATTTCCTGCTCAAAAGCATTGCCAAGGTCTTTCACACAGGAGGCCGCCCAGGCTGGATGTTCACCCGCCGCCAACTGTGCCGTGACCGACAACGACATATTGCGCAGCGTCAGCAGCTTGGCCGACAGCCGTCCGATCTCCCGCGCTTGTAGTGCGTCAGGGGTCTTGCCCACTGCGTCGATCAGTGTTTTCAACAACGCCATGCAACTGAGGAAACGTTCAGGGCCGCTGCGTTCGAAGGCCAGTTCAGCGGTCACCTGATCCCAACCCTTGCCCTCAGTGCCAATCAAGGCATCGGCGGGCAGCCGCACATTGTCGAAAAACACTTCGTTGAAGTGCTCGCCACCGGCCAGGTCGCGAATCGGGCGGATGGTGATGCCGGGCAGGCTAAGGTCGACGATGAATTGCGACATGCCCTCATGCCGGGCCGCTTGTTTCTCACTGGTACGCACCAGGGCAATCATGTACTGCGAATGGTGCGCGTTGGTGGTCCAGACCTTCTGGCCATTGACTAGCCAGCTATCGCCATCACGCACAGCAGTGCTTTTGATCGAAGCCAGGTCCGAGCCGGAATTGGGCTCGCTCATGCCGATGCAGAAGTAACTTTCACCCCGGCAAATGGCTGGCAGGTAGTGCTGTTTTTGTTGCTCGGTACCGAAGCGATTGATCAGCGGCCCGCTTTGCCGGTCGGCGATCCAGTGGGCCGATACCGGCGCACCGGAGGCCAGCAATTCTTCAATGATCACGTAGCGTGCAAAAGGACCCGCCTCGCCACCGCCGTAGGCTGTGGGCAAGGCCATGCCGACCCAGCCTCGCGCGCCGAGTTTCTTGCTGAATTCCGCGTCGAAGCCCATCCAGGACTGCGCACTCAAGGTAGGTGGGTAATCGGCCAGTGTGTCGAGAATGAACGCCCGCACTTCGGTGCGAAGCGCTTCCGCCTCGGGAGGAATATTGCTGTAGGAAAATTGACTGATGGCCATATGCGCTCTCTAACGCTGAACACAGGCGCAATCGCTTCGAACGAAGCGACCACAGAACGGCAACCGCTCCACAGTCGCCGTTGGCCGGCGACTGTAGGAACAGCGGCAACTTACAACGCGGTTTGCGCGTCAGCCTCGGCGAACATCGCATTGATGTCGCCGGAGGTCACCGGCTTGTTGTCGTGGCGACCGTGATCGGCACCACCCAAGCCCAGGGCTGGCTCGATGCTGACGTGCGTGGCCTGAGCCCGTAGCGCGCCGACCGTGCAGTTTTCCCGACCATGGATGGAGAACGGATCAAAGGAAAACTCACGCATGGCGTTCAGGTGAGTGACCTTGTCGATCATCTCCTTGGGCAGGTGCTGCAACCCTTCCCAAGCGGTCTCCGGCGAGTTCGGCCAGGTGCAGTCGGAGTGCGGGTAATCGCTTTCCCACGTGACCATCTCGGCGTTCAAGTAATCGAGGTTCTTCAGGCCAAAATTATCTTCGATGAAGCAGGTGATGAAGTGCTTGTTGAAGATGTCGCTAGGCATCTTCCCGTCGAAGTTGGAATTGGTCCACGCGTTATGGTGACGGTGGGTGAAGTCAGCACGCTCCAGCAAATAAGGAATCCAGCCGATGCCGCCTTCGGAAAGCGCCATGCGCAGATCCGGGAATTTCTTCCACATCGGCGCCCAGATCCAGTCAGCGGCGGAGTTGGCGATGGAAATCGGCATGGAGGTGATCCAGGCGTCGATAGGCGACAAATCCGAAGCGTGTTGAGCTTTCACGCCGGTACCGATATGACAGCAGATCACCACCTTGTTATCGCTGCAGGCTTTCCACAGCGGGTCCCAGTAATCACTGTGGATCGACGGGTAGCCATGAATGGCCGGGTTGTCCGACAGCGAAAGCGCGTGCACGCCCTGTTTGGCCAGACGCTCGACTTCGGCAGCAGCGGCTTTCATGTCCCACCACGGCACGATCATCAGCGGAATGAAGCGGCCTGGCGCAGCGTTGCACCAGTCGTGCAAATGCCAGTCGTTGTAGGCCTGGATGGCCGCCATCGACACGTCGCGATCAGCGTGTACCTGGAAACGTTGCCCGGCAAAGCCCGGGAAGGTGGGGAAGCACAATGAACCGAGCACGCCGTTGGCGTTCATGTCGTCGACGCGGTCCTTGATGTTCCAGGTGCCACGGCGCATTTGCTCGTAGCCCAGCGGCTCCATGCCGTATTCCTCTTTTGGTCGACCGACCACGGAATTGAGGCCCATGTAGCCAGTGGCCTGTTCCTCGAAGACCCACACATCACGATCACCCTTTTTGACCACATGCGGCTCACGACCCTTGAAGCGGGCAGGCATGTGGCGAGCAAAAGCATTCGGCGGCTCGATCGCGTGGTCATCGACACTGACAAGAATCAGATCTTCAACTTTCATTGTTTTCCCCTTCGCATTCGGGCTTGTTGTTGTGCCTGAATCATAGTGCACATCTCGACTTAATTAAACACATTTTTTGAATGTGTTCATATTAAATCAAATGCATCCCCCCATCACTCCCACAGCACGTGCAGATAGTGCGGACCGCGCAGCTGTGCGCCGACGATCTGCGGCCCGGGTTTGTCAGGGTCGAGACGGATGTTGGGCATCAGATCGAGGATCGCATTCAGTGCGCAGTTGATCTCGGTTTTGGCCACGAATTGACCGATACACATGTGTGGGCCAAAGCCAAAACCAAACGAAGGTTTGGGCTTGCGGTCGATGTCGAATTTATCGGCGTTTTCGAATGCATCTTCGTCGCGATTGGCTGAGGTCACGATGCATTGCACCATTGCCCCTTTGGGGATGGCTACACCGCGAATCTCCAGGTCCTTGGCGGCCTGACGCACCTTGAAAGTGGCCACAGGCTCGAAGCGCACCGCTTCGTCGATGGCCTTGTTTACAAGGCTTCGGTCATTACGCACCCGCTCCAGCACATCCGGATTTTGCAGCAGCAACGACATCAAGGTACCGAAGGTGCGAGTCGTGGTTTCGCTGGCAGCCGGGAGCAGTGAGCGTACAAAAGTGGCGATTTCATGATCGTCCAGCGACCGTCCTTGATACTCCGCGTTGATCAGCCGGCTGATCAGGTCATCGCCCGATGCGCCCTCAGCGCGACGCTCGGACACCACCACTTTCACCACATCGTATAGAGCCTGAGCGGCCTGCATGGCGGCGCCGCGGGCCGCGGCGGCTTTTTCCGGATCGACTTGCGGGCCCGCCAGGATGGCCAGCGCCCAGGCCGCGTACTGCTCGATCTGCTCGGGACGATCCTCGGGAAAGCCGATCAACGAGTAAATCACCCGGATCGGAAAATACAGGGCAAAGTCCATCAGGTCGGCGCCCTTGGCCGGCACCATCGGCTTGAGATACTCCTCGCGAATCACCCGATCGATCTTGGTTTCCTTCCAGCGATTCACCGTCTCGGGCATGAATACCGGTTGCAGCAGGTTACGGATGTTCTTGTGAGCATCCCCGTCCATTGCGGTAAGGATCAAACCATCGAAAAACGCCCCCAGCCCCTCGGCGATAAAACCGCTGGTAAAGGTGCCGGCGTCACGCATGACCGCCATGACATCGTCGTATTTGAACAGTGTGAAGGTCGGCCGGCTGGCATCCAGGCCGGCAATCGACGGCACGCCCAGACTCGCCATGAAGTTGCCTTGCAGCACAGGCGAATTGGCGCGCATATCGCGGTAGGTCGCGTGCAGGTCGATATCGCTGGTACCGCGATAATTACTGGCTACATCGGTGAAAGCCTTCGTCAGGTCGTTCTGTGCCGGTGTGGACATGATCGTCTCCGCTATTTTTGTCATTATTTTTTGTCAGGCAGCTGCTGAAGGCCATACCTTCCGACTGATAATAGGCCTGACTAGATATGTATTGGACACTTATTAATATTTCGATCAACTATTTGTGCTGCGAGACGTGTCAGTAGGCCTGCTGCACCAGTGTCATGCGGCCACCCGCCAACATCAGGGCGCAGTACAGCCCCAGCTCTGCCACCTGGGCGTCAGAGAAAAACTCCCCGAGTCGCAAGAAATGCGTGTCGTCGATCTCCAGGTAATCGCTGGCAAACAATTCGGCATAACGCAACGCGGCACGTTCGACTGGCGTGAAGGACTCACTGTCTGTGGCCATGCACGCAATATCCTCTTCCGTCACTGCGTCGGACTTGCGCGCCAGTTGGCAGGCCTGGCAAGTGGTGATGCTGGCGATTTTCAGCCGCACCAACTCGCGCAAACGCTCATCAAGCAGGCTGTCGCTGTGCAGGCTCTCCATCAAACCCAGCCAGGCCAGGGCTACCTTGGGTCGGTGAGCCCAGACCTGCACCGGCGTCGTTGAACTGAGCATGCGACTGCGCTGGCCCCGCTCTACCGCGTCTTGCAACGCAGACGGCATGGCATCCAGCGGGATCAGCGGTAGGCGTGCCATCTCAATCGAGCCGTTCGATGATGGTCGCCGTGCCCATACCGCCGGCGCAGCAAATGGCTTGCAAGCCAAAACGCCCGCCTCGGCGTTCAAGCTCGTTCAACAACGTGGTCATCAATCGTGCACCACTGGCGCCCAATGGATGACCGAGGGCAATGGCGCCACCATTGACGTTCAACTTGTCGTGCGGCACACCTGTCTCCTGCATCCAGGCTAGCGGCACCGAGGCAAACGCTTCATTGACCTCGAACAAGTCGATGTCGTTGATGTTCAGCCCAGCCTGGCTCAACACCTTTTGAGTGGCAGCAATCGGGCCGGTGAGCATTAATGTCGGATCGGAACCGACGGTTGTGAACGCCACAATCCGCGCTCGAGCCCTGAGCCCGAGTTTTTTCGCGGTTTCGGCACTCATCAACAGCAATGCCGCTGCTCCGTCGGAGATCTGTGACGAGTTACCAGCAGTGATGCGGCCGGTATCCGGACGAAAACTGGTTTTAAGCGTCGACAGCTTTTCCCGCGAAGTATCACGACGAATGGTTTCATCGTGGCGCAACACAACAGCTGGCTCCGTCAGCACCTGCTCACGTAGCTCCTCGACCGCAACCGGCACTATTTCATTATCGAAATAACCGGCATCGGACGCCGCGGCAGCGCGCTGATGGCTGGCAAAAGCGAAATCATCTAGCGCATCGCGACTGAGCGCCCACTTGTCGGCGATACGCTCAGCAGCCTCGCCCTGACTGGTCAGTTCATAGCGTTGCGCTGCCATCCAGCCAAACGCCTCGCCGTGGATTTCACGGTTACTGCCCATGGGCACGCGGCTCATGTTTTCCGCGCCACCCGCCACCACGATATCAGCGGAACCCGCCGCGATAGCACCAACGGCCAAATGCACGGCCACTTCGCCCGAACCACATTTACGGTCGATGGTCAGCCCCGGCACGCTGACCGGCCAACCGGCGCCGAGCAAGGCCGTGCGGGCAATGTTGGCGGACTGTTCGCCAATTTGCGTGACATTGCCAAATATCACATCGTCGACCAACGTCGGCGACACATCGACCCGTTCCAGCAAGTGACTGAGCACCAGCGACCCGAGGTGATCGGCGCGCACGCCGGCCAGGCTGCCACGGAACTTGCCGATTGGCGTGCGTACCGCATCAACTATGACGATGTCTTTCATAACGCACTCGCCTTGAGCCCTGAACCCGGTACTTGTTTACCGTCTTCGTAGCGGTAAACCCCCTGCCCCGACTTGCGCCCAAATCGTCCGGCAGCGACCATTTTGATGATCAGTGGGCAGGGCCGAAATTTTTCGCCCAAGGTCTGGTGCAGATAACGCAGAACAGACAGCCGCGTATCCCAACCGGTCAGGTCACCCAGTTCCAACGGGCCCATCGGATGGTTGAAACCCAGACGTAGTGCCGTGTCGATGTCTTCGGCGGTCGCGGTGCCTTCCTGCAGCATCCACATCGCCTCGTTGCCCAATAGTGCGGACATGCGGCTGGTGGTCAGTCCGGGCGATTCATTGACGATGATGGAGGTTTTGCCGATCTGATCGCACAGGTTGCGAGTGCGATTCACCACTTCATCACTGGTAGCCAACCCCCGCACGAGCTCCACCAGTTTCATTTTGTGCACAGGGTTGAAGAAGTGCATGCCGATCACGCGATCTGCACACTCCACTGACGCCGCAATTTCGGTCACGCTGAGGGCCGACGTATTGGTCGCGATAATCGCGTCCGGTGCCAGCAGTGGCGCCGCTTGCGTGAGCACCGCTTTCTTCACTGCCAACTGCTCGGAGACCGTCTCAACCAGCCAATTGGCGCCACTCGCTGCTTCAGTCAAGTCGCTGCAGGTCAGTAGATTGGCCAACGATTGCTGGGCTTTTTCTTCGCTGACTTTGCCCAGGCGCACGCCATCGGCAAGGATTTTTTCGATGCTCGTCCTGGCGTTTGTCAGGGAGGTGGCATTGGTATCGACCAACAGCGTACTGAAACCAGAGCTGGCGAACGCATGCGCAATACCGGTGCCCATCAGACCCGCACCGACGACGACTACTTTTTCTTTATTGGCGTTCATGTTTGGCTCTCGATTAGGCGCGGTTCTTTTTACTGACCACATTGCGCAACGTGCCAATGCCTTCGACGCTGGCTTCGACCACATCGCCTTCCTTGAGGAACAGACCGGTGCCCATCCCCACTCCCGCCGGCGAACCCGTGAACAACACATCGCCACAGGCAAAACTCGAGCGCTGCTGGACAAAGCGGATCAGATGATCAACACCCCAGGTCATTTCGCCGGTGGAGCCGTCCTGGCGCGTTTCACCATTTACTTTCAAGGTCAGGCGCAGCGTTGGTGACCCTTGCGGAAATTCATCCTTCGTGACGATCCAGGGACCCAGCCCGGTGGTCTGATCCTGGCTTTTGGCCGCGAACAGATCCATGCCAATACCCGCCGGCCCGCTACGCTGCAGGTCTCGCGCGCTGACGTCATTGCCAACGGTGTAACCGAGCACGCAAGCGAGCGGGTTTTCCAGGTCAATCTCGTCAGTACCGATGACCGCCACCAATTCAACTTCGTGATCGAGCTCCTCAGTCAACGGTGGAAAGCGGATCGGGTCATTGGCGCCAATCAGCGCGCCATAAGCCTTGAGAAAGGCGACTGGCTGGGACGGCGCACTCAATCCAAACTCCACCAAATGCTTGGCGTAATTGGCGCCTGCCACGACCACCCGGTTGACGGGTTCTATCGGTGGCAGCAGGCGCACTTTGGAGAGTGGCAGCGCAGGCCCGGCGAAACGCAACGAACTGATGCCGCGTCCGGCAGCCACGCCGGGCGCCCAATCCTTGAAATTGCCGGAAATCGGTGTCACCTGATCTTGGGCGACATCGACCACCGCCCAAAAAACGCCCGTTTCAAAATACTCACATCGCGCCAGTTTCATCAGGCACCTACCTTGCCCAACTTGGCAGGATCGATGTGCAGCAAGCGGCATGCGTTTTCATAGCGAATCTTGCGCAAGTCGGCGTCGGACAACTTCAGGCCATGGGTCAGGTCGTGACGCACGGCATCGCTACCGCCGAAGTTGCTGCCGTACAGCACATGGTCTGCACCGATGATATCGACCAAGGCTTGGCGCATCGGTACTTCATGCAGCTCAACGTCGAAGTAGAAGTTTTTCATGTACTCGAGCAGCGGCTTTTTGTTGTATTTGACGTCGAGGTTCTCGTTGGTCTTGGCCAGACGACCGAGTTGGTACGGGACATAGCCGCCGCCATGGGTGATGTACACCTTAAGGTCGGGGAAGCGATCCAGCACGCCGCCGCAAATCAGGTTCCAGAAACAACGGCTTTCGTCGTACTGCATACCCACGATCGCGGTAGTTTCGTAGCGGTCGTCGTTGGCGTTCTTGCCCCAGGTGACCGACTGGTTGTAGCCGTGAATAAACATCGGCAGATCCAGGTCACAGAGGGTTTTCCACACCACGTCGAGTTCCGGCGAATCGAACTCCAGGCCGCCGAAGTTGGCGCCGCCAGCAACCAGACCTTTAGCGCCCAGTACGGTGCAGGCGTAACGCAATTCAGCCGCCGCCGCTTCTGGCGCATTCAAAGGCACGTGAGCCCAGAACATCAAGCGATCAGGGGCCGCGGAGCAGTATTCCGCGAGTGTCTCGTTGACGGTGCGGGCGAAAGGTACGGCGAATTCGGCTTCGGTCCAGTACATGTAGCAGTGGGATGGGACGGAAACGACCTGCAAATTCTGTCCCGCTGCGTCCATGCCAGCCAAGCGTACTTTCGGATCAGCCCAGCGCGCAAAATACTCTTCAAGCTTGGGACCCTTGCCGGAGCGCACGGCAGCCTTACGCTCTGGCGACCCAAGACCGAGAATCCAGTCACCTACACGCAGCTTGATATCGCCATCGGCGTGCTGCTCGAAGAACGGCCCCCAGTGAGGGTGCTGGTTGTAATAGCCAGGGTGCGGTGCGTGGGCGTGAAGATCGATAAGCATGTTTAGGTACCTCGAAGTTGGCACTTTTTGTTGGTTATTTGCGCGGTGCCTTCACGCGGCCTGGATCAAATTGCCGCGAAAAGGGGAAGCCGACGGCTCACTGCTAAGACCAGAGCTTAAGATTAAATTGATCATAAATCAAAATACTGTTCAATTTATTTTATTGGCGCGCGGAGAGGCCTGACCCAGAGCCCTCGACCCGAGTCGAAAAATGCTTTGCGAGGTTAAAAACTACGAGTCAGCCTTGAAAAAGAATGGAATGCAGGTGGCAGAAAATTCGCGTACGAAAACGCAAAGCCCCCGATAAACGGGGGCTTTGGTTAGCGCGATGGGTAGTTCTTTAAGGTCAGCGGCGGGTGCGCGAGGTAGAACCCATGATCAGCGCGCCCAGGAGTTTTTTCACCCGGACCGGGAACAATCGACGCCCTGCGGCTTCTGGCACGAGGATTTCGCTCAACACGTAACGAATGATCATTTCGCAGATCAGCTCACGGTCAAGACGCACCCCGAGGCGTTCGTCCCAGTCGTCGAAAACGATGCCCAGGCCATCCTGAAAGCGCACGATCGAATCGTGGAAAATCCGTCGGAAGAAGCCCAGCGCGTAGTCGGGCGCAACCACAAGAAGACGACGAGCCCGACTTTGCTCTAGATAGTTATCAAGATAGGCAAATAGCGCATTCAAGCGCGCTTCCGGATCACTGATGTGACCGAGTTCCTGGGACAGCAAGCTGTGAAAGCTTTCGCGCTTGTGGCGCGAAAAGGTGTCCAACAAGTCCTCCTGCGAGGCGAAATAGCGATAAAAGGTGCCACGGGAAACGCCCGCTACCTGGCACACATCCAGAATCGAAATACGATCCGCGCCAGACATCAGCACGACTTCTTCAGTGGCTTTAAGGATGTTGGCAATGGTTTCTTCCGAACGGCGATTCGGCTTGACCTTGGTGCCTGCCACTGAGTTGGCAGCAGCACGTCGCTCTACGGGTTTAGCCGGGCTTGCCCCTGCTTCAGATGGCGCATTTTTTTTGGATTTGGGAGCCGGCGCAGGCGCCTCTGCTTTCTTGGATGCGACTTTTGGCATGGCGTGACGGGCTCATGAAGAGTAAAGATTGTGCAACGTTACCACAGGATCTGTGCATAAATAACACTATATGTTCAACTTATTGCTAAAGACATTTGATGAGTTTGTATTTAGAATTGGATTCTCTCTTCAAAATAAAATCAGGCAGCCCGACCGGTTATGGGTGCCTAAAAGGAGAAAACTGATGGGTAGCAGTGGAAATCCAGACACCTGGACAGTGGGAGAACGAGACACTGTCATTGATGCGTTAGATCGTGCGGTAGCAAGGCATCCAGACAAAATATTGCTGGATTTCAGCGGTGAGTTATACACATATGCTCAGGTTGACTCACTTTCCACCAAGATGGCCAACGCACTTGCCACCCTGGGCGTCAAGGCCGGTGAAACCGTGCTGACGATGCTGGATAACAACATCGATGCCGTAACCACCTGGCTGGCCATCAACAAGCTCTGCGCCGTGAGTGTGCCGATCAACACCGCGCTCAAGGGCGAGTTCCTCCGCCATCAGATCGCCGATACCGGCACCTCGGTGGTGATCTGCGAAGCGGCCTACCTGCTGCGCATCACACCACTCGCCGAACAACTGCAGGACGTACACCACATTCTTCACCGTGGCACCCTCGAGGCAGTTCCTGATTGCCCGATTCGTATTGCGCCACTGGATGAATGGCGTGGCCATGACGCCACCCCACTCGCCAATAAACCGCGACCTTCAGACCTTGCCTGCCTGATTTACACCTCGGGCACCACGGGCCCTTCCAAGGGCTGCATGATCAGCTACAACTTCATGTGCAATCTGGCGCGCCTGCAACTACGTGCCGGTCCGGCCAGTGCCGACGACGTCACCATCACGCCGCTGCCGCTGTTTCACATGAATGCGCTGTGTGTATCGATCATTGCCAGCATTCTGGTGGGCGCGCGCGCCGCCATTCTTGCGCGATTCTCGGTCTCGAATTTCTGGCCGGAAGTGGAGCGCTCGGGCGCGACCATTGCCTCGATCCTGGGTGGCATGGGCGGCCTCCTCGCCCAGGCGCCAGACAACGAAGCGATGCTGCGCTGCGTCGGGCAGATCCATACCGCCCGTGGCAACCCTTATACCGAAGAAACCAAAAAGATCTGGCGCGAGCGCTTCGGCACCAAGCTGGTAGGCGGCAACGGCTATGGCCTGACCGAAGCCTGCGTTATCACTTCGCTGGCTGCCGGGGAATACGCCGCGCCCGGCTCGTCGGGTAAACGTATTGCAGATTTTGACGTAAGGATCGTCGACGACCTCGATCAGGAAGTGCCGCCCAACTCCCCTGGCGAAATCGTGGTGCGCCCGCTCCGTCCCGACATCATGTTCCAGGGCTACTGGCGTCGTCCGGAGGATACCCAGAAGCTGATGCGCAATATGTGGTTCCACACCGGCGACGTTGGCAAATTCGATGATGTTGGCTTCTTCTACTTTGTCGACCGCAAGAAGGACTACATGCGTCGCAGGGGGGAGAACATTTCCAGCTTTGAAATGGAAGCAGCCTTTGCTTCTCACCCGGCACTGGCCGAAGTGGCGGTGCATGCCGTGCCTTCAGATAAAGGCGAGGATGATGTGAAGGTGACTGCCGTGCTGCATGAAGGCGTGACGCTTGAGCCGGAGCAACTGTTCCATTGGGCCACCGACTCGGTGCCCTACTATGCCTTGCCGCGCTACATCGAGTTTCGCAGCAGCTTGCCGAAAAACCCGCAGGGCCGGGTGTTGAAGTATCTGCTGCGCGATGAAGGTAAAACCGACGCCACCTGGGATCTGGAAACCACATCGATCGTGGTGTCCAAAAAGTAACAGTACTACCTGGCATGTGTCGGCCATCCAACGCCGAAAGCCCGCTTTGAAGCGAGCTTTCGCTTCTCTTGGGCCTGGTGTCGCCTTTGTATGAGTGAGCTTGCTTGCGATGAACTCAAGGACAACGCGTTTTACAAGAACGTGCGCGTTATCGTTAACGTCCATCGCGAGCAAGCTCGCTCCTGCATTAATCGTGTGAAATCAATACTCGCGCACGGGAATGCCTTTGGGGCGGGAGTTGTAACCGGGTAGGTGCAGGCCACCGTCGACGTGAATGGTCTCGCCGGTGATAAAGCGCGACATCTCCGACGCGAGGAATACCACCACCGGGCCAATGTCGGCTTCAGGCTCGCCACAGCGGCCCAGCGGACGCATTGAAGCGGACATTTCGGCAAAGCCCGGGTTTTCTGCGGCAAGTTTGTGGAAGGTGGCGCCCATCGCGGTAGGTGCGATGGCATTGGTTCGAATGTTGAACCGCCCCCATTCAGAGGCGGCGCTGCGAGTCAGCCCGACGATCGCTGCCTTGGCCGTGTTGTAATCGCCGTGCAGCCAGGCGCCGATCTCGATATCGATTGAATAGAAGTTGATGATCTTGCCACCGCCCCGCGCTTTCATATGCGGCAGTGCGGCTTTCATCGCCCACCAGGCCGCCCACACTGTAGAGCCGAGGGTTTGCTCCAGCATCGCGTCGGTTTTTTCTTCCAGAAGGACATTAGGGGTGGGTGCAAAGGCATTGTTAACCAGGATGTCCAGGCCACCAAATTGATCAACGGCTAATTGCACGGCGGCTTCGATATCGGCCTTGCTGCACACGTCAGTCTTGATGAACACCGCTTGGGCACCCAGCGCTTTGAGTTCGGCGACTACGGCCTCGCCACTGGTGACATCCAGCTCGGCGACCACCACGGCAGCGCCCTCTTTGGCAAAGTTCAGCGCAATGCCGCGGCCGATTCCGCCACCTGCGCCAGTAATCAGCGCAACCTGTTCATTTAGCAGTGCCATAGTCACTCCACTTCTTGTTTTTTAGTGAACATTTTTGGTTATAGTGTTCAAATATAGCTTATTTCGTCAGCCTGAACAGCATTGAAACAAGGATATTGAGGATGACTGCATTTCGTCGCCGCGTAGACATCATTGCTCAGCATGCCAATGGCACGGGCGAAGTTCGCGCCGCTCTGGAAGACGACTTCCACCACTTCCGGGTGTGGGTCAGCTACCGCGCAGGTGAAGTCATCGCCATTGGCGGTGAAGCGCTGCGCTATCCCTATTCCCTGTGCCCGCAGGCTTGCAATCAATTACAGCAATTGCGGGGGATGAAGCTGGACCGGATAGCCCATTCAGTCACCCGGCAGACCGACGCCAGTCATCAATGCACCCACTTGCTCGATCTCGCGGGGCTCGCCATTGCTGCTGCCGCACGTGGCTCCCGCCAGCGCCGCTATGACATTAGCGTGGGCCAGCGCATCGACAACCGCACCCGCTCTACGTTGGTACGCGATGGCAATGAAGACCTGACCTGGGAAGTAGACGGCACCATGATCGAAGGACCCTCACCCTATTGCGGCATCAATCTTCGCGAAGGCATGGCACGCTGGGCACTGAATGCCCTCAATGAAGAAGCCGCCGAAGCGGCTCTTTTACTTCGCCGCTGCACCCTGATTTCGATGGGGCGCGCGTACAACCTCGACGAGCAGATTCATGCCCTGAACACCGGCCGCTGCTACAGCCAACAACCCGAACGCGCGGAACAGGCACTGCGCATGAAGGGTTCGACGCTGGACTTCAGCAATGAACAGTTCAAATTGTGCGCCCAGGACCAGGAGTGGCTTAGGCAGCACCAATAGTCACACGGCTCCCATATCAAAAGCCGCGCGACCATCATCCGCAAGGCCCGGCGATCCGGATTCGAACCAGACCGCCGATAATGCCTAGAGGAAGACGGCCAGATTTGGCGTTCCAAGCACCGCTTGGTCGATGATGACTTCGCGCCGCGCCAGCTTGAATCCCGCCTCACTCAGACGCAGCACATCACGCCGTTCGCCACTGATGATGTCGACATGGTGATCTTTGAAACGGCTACGGGTCAGCAGCAGGTAACTGGTCACCACAAACTCATCGCTCTTGTCGGTTTCTTCGACAAACACGTTAGTCACCAGACGTCGGGTACGCGAAGGAGGATCTTCCGCCCAGGCACTTTTGCCGGACAGGCGCAGGATTCGGCCCATGATCGAGCGGTAGTCATCGTGGTAATGCTGAACGCTGCGCACGATGGTGGTTTTCAACTCGGCGGCCAAGCGCGTCTGGCGCAGCGGCACGGTGTACACCAGGTCGGTGTCCAGGCGTTCGGCCCACTCCTGCAGGCGAATCTGGTCGAGCAGCGTGGCTTCCTCGTAGAGAAAGGTCACCACATCGTTGTAAATCGGCGAACCCACCGGTACTCGCTTGGTACCGACTGGGGAACCCGGCTGGATATCCTCCACACCGCGTTGTTGAACCTGAGCCATGAGTAACTCCTTAACTTTTATTCTTGTACTCGTGAATGCTGTTACCGGCGACTGCGGCCCGCTAGGACCGCTGTCGAACCAGGACTGGCGAACGCTTATTTCTCGTCCGATGCGGTCATCAGCTCATGCCAGTACAACCACCAGTGCCACTGGGTATCGTCCTTGGTGAAACCTTCGTTGACGATGCCGGGGCCAGGCCACCCTTCCGGTGCTCCGGTTTCAAAGACTGCCTGGTATTTCATCGTGCTCTTGCGGCCCATCGCCCCCTTGGCAGCCAGCGTCATGTGCGGCCAGGTATCGGAGTCATCCTGCTCGACCATGCCGGACGTGCCGAACAGCTGGATGGTTTGCTTGAGCATCTTGTCGCGCAGTTCCGGGGAAGCGTCTTTCTCGGCAAACACCCAGTTGACGAACTCGAGCTTGTCCGGACCTTGCGGCACGTAGGCGTGCAGGGTCATCGAGCCGACGACAGTGCCATCCGGCTGCGGAATGTAGACAAAACCGAAAAGAATATTCGGGAACATCCCACCGACTTGCGGCGGCATGCTGGTGAGCACTTTCAACTGATCTTCGGTCAAGTTGCGTGCCAGCTGTTCGACCATGTCGGCGGTCATGCCGGCAGGCGGCAATGCTTCGAGCTTTTGCTGCACACTCAACTCTGCCGGATCGAGTCCGGTGAGGCGCTTGATCTTGCGCGCCAGGTCGATGCAACGCAGCGCATGGCCGTGCGGCGAGCTGATTTCGACGCCGATCATTTCCGGGCTGAGGTCGGCTGTTTCGCCCTCGCCTTTCTTGGCGTAGTTACCCACTTCGCCTAACCAGCGGTGCAAGGTCAGTGTGTGGAAACCGTCGGCCGCCGATTGCTCGCCAGCCGTCTTCCAGTTGGCGTTAACGATAAAGCGCTGCGGTGGACCGAGTACTTCCATGCCTTTGTCGGAGCGGCAGAAGAGCATGTCGTAATACCACTTGGCATCGCCCAGGAATTCGTCGAACGATGGTCCATCGATATTCCAGGTCGCAAAGACCAGACCGCCATACAGCGTGACCCGAGCCTTTTTCAGGCCCAGTTCTTCTTTGGGCAGCATTTTGCCGTGCATGCATTCACGCTCGACGGGTGAGCCGACAAAGTCGCCATTCGGGCGGAAGGCCCAGCCGTGGTAGATGCATTTATGAATTTGTGTATTGCCGCAATCAGCGGTACTGATGCGCATGCCGCGGTGCGGGCACACATTGAGGTTTACAAACACCTCGCCCTCTTTGCCACGGGCAACAATGACCGAGTCGGAGCCCAGGTCGCGGACCATGAAGTCCCCGGAATTGGGGATCTCCGACTCGTGACCCAGGAGTACCCAGATCTTGCCGAAGATTTTTTCCATCTCCAGCTCGTAGATTTCGCGGTCAGACAACACGCGCATTTGTACTTCACGGCTGGATGGATAGATAAGGTCCGAGACCTTGGTTCCATCAGACAATACTGGGCTTGTTTTTGTTAGCATGATTGCCTCCTGATCAGAGCGTCACGACAGTGGTCGCAACGAAATATAAGACACTTTCTCTATTTATGTACATAGAATTCACTTTCTACTTGTAAGTGAATTCTTCCGTCATTCACGTATGCGTCAATCCTTGCTCGATGGCTTGCCCGCTTGAGTACGCAGCACACCAATGCCGTCGATCTCCAGTTCAACCACATCGCCAGGCTTCAAATAACGTAATTGCTCCAGGCCGCAGCCGTTGCCGACCGTGCCGGAGCCCAGAAACTCACCGGGGTACAGGGTTTCCGAGCGGGACACGTGGGCAATCACGTCTTCGAAACTCCAGCGCATATCACGGGTATTACCGCGCCCCCACTCCTCGCCATTGACCCGGGCAACCATATTCAGGTCATAGGGATCACCCAGTTCATCGGCTGTCACCAGGCAGGGCCCCATAATGTTGGCCGTATCAAAATCCTTGCTCTTGGCCGGGCCGAGCATGCCGGGCATTTCCAGGGCCTGGGCGTCGCGGGCACTCATGTCGTTGAAGATGGTGTAGCCGACGATATGCGCCCGGGCGGCCTCACGGCTGATGTCCTTGCCGCGCTTACCGATGTAGCAACCGAACTCGAGTTCGAAATCCATCGCCCGGCTGTAGCTCGGCCATTGAAATTCATCGTCGATGCCAATCACCGCGAAACGGTTGCCCTTGTAGTAGATGGGCTGCTTGTTGAAAGTCTCGATGACCCGATCGTCAGCACGAGTGTTCATCGCTTTCAGCGTGGCTTCCGGGTCTTCGGTACGTAGCGCACGCGCGCGACGGGCCGCCGCGAAGCTCTGGCGCAGATGCAATTCGAAGCAGGAACAGTCGCGCATTTGTGGAGGTGGCTGGATCGGTGCGCGCAGCTTCACGCTGGCACGCTCCAGCACCGCCGCCGAGGGTGCCTTGGTGACCAGCGCACGGGCCAGGTTCAACGCCGGCTCACCGGCCTCCACCAAGGCCAGAATGCTGCTCAATGCCACACTGTCACGACCTTCTCGCAGGCGGTAAGCATTTTGCAGATCGAGCACCTGCTGGTCCCGATTGAGCAATGCCCCCGCGCGATCAAAACCTTCGGCATCGGTATACGTCACCAGCCTCATACGCGGCCACTCACAGGCAGCAGTGCACCGGTTACCGCTGCGGCTTCGTCGGATAACAGAAACGCCACTACCGCCGCCAACGCCTGCGGAGTGACCCAGCGGCCGCTGTCGGCATCAGGCATGTCGGCGCGGTTGGCGGGGGTGTCAATGATGCTCGGCAGCACAGCGTTGACCGTTACACCACGATCCTTCAGCTCCTCGGCCAACGCCTCGGTCAACCGGGCTACACCGGCCTTGGAGGCGGCATAAGCCCCCATACCGGTTGCGGCTTTGACCGAGGCCAGCGCGCCAATGTTGACGATGCGCCCGGCCTTGGAATCCAGCAGGTGCGCCAACGCAGACTGGGAACTGACCACGGCGGTACGCACGTTCATCTGGTAAAGCCGATCCCAGGTCAGCAGGCTGCCGCCTTCGACGGTCTCCCAGGCAAAACCGCCCGCGACATTGACCAAACCGTCGATGCCACCCAAATGCGCCGCGACCTGCTCGAACGCAGCGCTGGCCGACTCGCTCGAGGTCAGGTCGACACCGCCCAGGCACAGCAGGTTTTCCGTATCCAGCAAGGCAGCTGGGGCCTCGTTGCGATCCAGCAACGCAACCCGCGCGCCTCGCGCCAGCAGAAATGTGCCAAGTGCGCTGCCGAGGGCACCAAACCCGCCGGTGACGACTACCCTCTTGTCCAATAATGATTGGAACATCGCGAAATCCTCTTGTTGTTGTTTTACGGCGCGAACGGTCGATTCGCGCCTTTGTCCAGATAAATATATGACACTTTTAGAAAATATGTACAAATGATACTGTATGACTTCAAGTCAAACACTCACCTGCGGACCGCTGATGCCTAGAAAACTGCCTGCACTCAACGCCGACAACCGCGCCTTCTGGCAAGGCGGTCAACAGGGCGAACTGCTCGTTCATCGCTGCGCGGCCTGTAGCCGGTATTTCCACCCGCCCGCCCCGCTCTGCCCGCATTGCGCAAGCTTTGACGTGGCGCCGCAAGCGGTGTCCGGCAAGGGCAAAGTGCTCAGCTTCACCATCAACTATCAGCCCTGGACCCCCGACCTGGAGGTGCCCTATGTGGTGGCGATCATCGAGTTGGTTGAGCAACCCGGCTTGCAGTTCGTGAGCAACGTGGTGGGCATGCCGGTCACGGATGTGCAGATCGACATGCCGGTACGGGTCAGCTTCCTCAATGTCGAGGATGTATGGTTACCTCTGTTCGAGAAGGATCAGTGATGTTCGATCATCGTTATGAAAAAGACGTAGCCATTACCGGTATCGGTCAATCAGAGATCGGGCGACCGTCGAGCAAGTCAGCGATGCGCCTGACCCTGGATGCCTGCCTGGAAGCCATTGCGGACGCCGGCCTGCAACGCAGCGACATCGACGGCGTGGCCTGCTGGCCGGGCGACAACAACAATGGCGACCCGTTTTCACCGGTCGGTCCCAGTGCGCTGAAGAGTGCCCTCGGGCTCAACGTCAACTGGTTCGGTGGCGGTTATGAAGGGCCCGGCCCGCTCACCGGGGTGATCAACGGCGCCATGGCGATTGCGGCGGGCCTGTGCAAGCACGTACTGGTGTTTCGCACCATCACCGAAGCGTCGGCGCGCATGGTCAACAAACAGGCCGGCGCACTGACCAATAAAACCCAGGGTCGCGACAGCAGCTACGCCTGGCAGTGGTTTACCCCGTTCAATGTGCAATCGGGCATCAACCTGATGGCGTTGTATGCCCAGCGTCACTTCCATGAATACGGCACCCGACCGGAGCAGCTGGCGCAGATAGCCCTGACGTGTCGCCAGAACGCCATGCGCAACCCTAAGGCGCTGTATCGCACGCCGATGAGCATGGACGACTACATGGCATCGCGGATGATTTCAACGCCTCTGCGCATGTTCGACTGCGACGTGCATTGCGATGCGTCCACCGCCATCATCCTGTCCCGTCGCGATATCGCCCAGGACCAGCCGAACAAACCGATCCGCATCGAGGCCATGGGCGCAGCGTTGAACCAGCCATGGTCGTGGGATCAGATCTCCCTGACCAAAATGGCCGCCTTCGATGTCGGAGAGATGATGTGGGCACGCACCGACTACACCCCGCAGGATGTTGAATCTGCGCAGTTGTATGACGGATTTTCGATCTTGACCCTGATCTGGCTTGAAGCCCTGGGCCTGTGCCCCACCGGGGAAAGTGGTGCGTTCGTCGAGGGTGGCACGCGCATCGCACTGGAGGGCAGCTTGCCCATCAATACCAATGGCGGGCAGCTGTCTGGCGGACGCACCCACGGCCTGGGTTACGTGCATGAAGCCTGCCTGCAACTGTGGGGCCGTGCCGAAGGCCGGCAAACCCGCGAACACCGCGTCAGTACGGTGGCAGCCGGAGGCGGCCCGCTGGGGGGCAGCCTGCTACTGGTTCGCGAGTAACGGCGCGCCTCAGTAGAGTACGCCGGCCACTTCGCTACAGAACTCGATCAACGCCTTGCCCAGTTCGGCAAGGCCCTCTTCGTCCCGTTGGCCACGGAACATCACTGCTGACACGGTGAAATCGATGCTGTTGGTCGGTGAAAAGACCGGCGCCGCAATCGCAAGAATCCCCCCCGAGAAATGCCCGTCGTCCATTGCCCAACCACGCTCGGCAGCCTGTCTCACTTCCTCACGGTAAACCTCCAGCGAAAGAGGTTGAGCCCAACGAATCGTCTCGAAACTGCTCTGTACTTCCGGATCGTCGAGGTCGATCTGCGTAGCGAACAACCGGCCGCTGGCGCCCATCAGAATCGGCAGACGCTGACCTTCGGCCATGTCGATACGCACATCGGTCGGGCTTGCAGCGGAACTGACAATGACGATGCGGTCAGGGCTCATTTTTCGCCACAGGGTGATGGTCACCCGCTGGCGTGCAGCCAGGTTCTGCAACAGCGGTTTGGCCATCTGAACGCGATGACCCTGGGTAACCAATTGTTCGACCAGACGCGCCAGGCCCAGGCCCACGGTGTAACGCTTGGAAAGAGCACTGAAATCGACCACCTCCTCTTGCACCAGGGTACGCAGGATGTTGAAGCAGGTGCTTGGATTGATTTTCAGTTGCCGGGCGATGTCCACTGAACGTTCCGGCGTACCCACCTGACTGAGGTAACGCAAGATGCGTATGGCGTTGGAAACGGGTTTGACGAGGGTTGCGCCGGCCGATTTGCTGCTGTCGTTGACGTCAGTGAGTTCCATGCCCGATCCAGTAACTTTAGAGTGGCGCCATTCTAACCTGAGAATGATTGGCGTTGTAAAAGTTTTATCTGGGAATTATTCGATCACTTCAATCGGTTAGTTTCACTGGCGGCTGATAGATCAAACGACGGGTTTGCAGATCTTCGCGACGAAAACGCTCGATGAGACGCTCTTGGGCATGGTCGGCCTGGGTCACCCGAACCTGTTGGCGCAAGTATTCCAGCCAGGACTCGACAATAAAGCGCTCGCTGTAGAGTTGCGGGTCCGCCATGTCGCGGTACAAACGCCAGTTTTGCGCGCCGTTGCGCCGTCGCGCCTTGCCTACCGTGTACACAGCGGCCAGAAAGTCATCGCGGTCCGGCGCAGCCACCCGGTACAAAATCTCCACCGATACCGGTCCATCGGAATGGGACACCGGACTGGCCAGCTGGAGTGTGTCGGTCAACTGCACCTCGGCAAAGTCTGCTTCCTGGCCCAGTTCCACATGGCCATTTCGGGTCAGCGCGATGCCGACCAGCAACAACAGTGTCGAGAGCAACAAGCTCTGGCTCAACCCCAGATACTCGGCCAATGCCCCCCATATCGCACCGCCGGCCGCCATCGCGCCCATCAGGATCAACACATAGACCGATGCGACCCGTGCGCGCACCCAATTGGCGGCATAGGTTTGCACCACCGTGGAAATGGTCGCGTTGACCGCCATCCAGCCGAACCCCGCCAGCAGCATCATCGCGCAGACCGCATAGCGGTTGTTGGATAGCGCGGCAGTGAGGGTGGCGAGGGCAAAGGAGATGGCGCCGCAAACCAGCAGATGACGCATGCCCAATACGCGATACAGCCGCGGCAAGCTGAGCGCAGCCAACACTGCACCGGCGCCAAGAAACGCCATGAGCAAGCCATAACCACCGGCGTCCATACCCAATTCCTGCTTGGCCACCAGCGGCATCAAGGCCCACAAAGCGCTGGCACTCGTGGTGAACACCAGAACCTGCTTCATGGCGCTGAACAGGACCGCTGAATGCCGGATATAGCGCAGGCCACTGCGCATGCCACCGGTCAGGGTTTCCGGTGGCAAGCCCACGGCAGGCGGGTTGGGAGCGATACGAAAGAGGAATAGCAGCACCGCGAACATACACAGCGCGATCACCAGAAATACCGAGGTCGTGTTCCAGTATGCAATCAGTGCACCCGCCAACGCGGGGCCCAAAGCGCGGGTGGCGTTGATGGAAATTCCGTTCAAGGACACTGCGGCCGGCACCTGGTCGCGGGGCAGTACACCTACCATGGTCACCATCCACGCCGACATGCCCAGCGCACTGCCAGTACCGAGCACAAAGGTAAACGCCAACAAGCCCCAGGTTTCCAGGTGCGCGCTGTACGCCAGCACACACAACACCAGTGCGGCGAACAGCATCATGCACTGGGTAATGATCAGCCAACTGCGACGGTCCACCCGATCGGCAATCACCCCACCGGGAAAGGCAAACAGGAATACCGGCAGGGTCACGGCGGTTTGCACCAGAGAGACCATGGCTGCCGACGTCGTCAATGTGGTCATGATCCACGCCGCGGCGACCGTCTGCATCCAGATAGCCATGTTGACCACTGCGGCTGCCAGCCATAAGCCGCGGAACGCTTTGTTGCGAAACGGCGCCCACGCCGAACCCTCGCTCATCATCACTCCTCAGCGTCTATTCCTGTCAAAATCAGCGGGTTAGTTACCCAGCGGCTGACCCAGTCGCCCAGCCGCACGTGCGGGGCAGAGCTGGCGTGGCAGAGCGACGGTATTGCGCAGTCGGCCGACGCCTTGGATTTCAGCCTCGACCCGATCACCCGGCCGCAAAAAGCGCCCGCTTTCCAGGCCCACACCGTGGGTAGAACCGGTAAACACCAGGTCGCCAGGACGCAGACTGATGCGTGCATCCAGATAATTGAGCAACTCATCCAGAGGAAAAATCATCTGCCGCGTATTGTCCTGCTGGCGCAGTTCGTAGTTGACGCTGAGGCGTATATCCAGCGCCGGTTGCCCCATTACGCCCAATTCGTCTGCCGTCACAATCCAGGGACCTACCGGAGTAGTGCGGTCCATGGCTTTCTGGGTCAACAAGTCCAGGCGGCCGATCTGTTTACCGGCATCTCGAGCACTGATGTCATTGCCCACCGTGTACCCCAGCAGGCAGTCGCTGGCATGGGGTTCATCCAGCAACGGTCGGCCCACCACTGCGACCAATTCGACCTCATAGTCAAGCTGGGTTGTCAGCGGCGAATATTCGATCTCGTCATTGGCGCCGACCAGCGCTGACTCAGGTTTCATGTAGGCCAGAGGGTGTGCCGGCGCATCACTGCCGAGGCGCTTGAGGTGGCTGAGGTAATTGAGACCCACACCAAACACCCGACTGCCCGGTTCCAGCGGCGCAAGCAGGCGCGCAGCCGACAACGGCAACCAATCGCCACTCAGGTCCAGGGCGTCTGACGCAAGATCCGCCCCTAGCCCGGCCCAGTGGGTGAACGGCGCATCAATACGCCGCAGGCGGTCAGTTTGCGCATCCAGCAACGCCCAGAACGCTTGCCCTGCAACTTCGACCCGCGCCAGACGCATGTCAGCGCTTGGCCAGGTACGTCGGCAGGTACTCGGCGTCGAGCACTTCTTCCGGTGTCTTGACGCTGGCGCCGAGAATTGGCCCGACCATTTCGTGGCCCCACAGGCTGAGTTTTTCCGGATTCAGCTCGTAGGGATCGCCTTGCCATGGCTCGATTTCAGCAATGGTCTCGAAGGCAAACCCGGACGGATTGAAATGGTAAAACGACAGATGGGGGTCCTGAGCATGTTGGCCGAGGGTCATCATCATCGGCAGTTCACGCTGACGCACGATGTCGTAGGTCTCACCGACATCACGCACGTTGCGTACAAACAACCCGACATGCTGCACGCCCATGCGACCCGGCCCGTGGCCATACGCGATGTCATGACTGGTGTGATGGTTGAGTTTGGAGCGGAAGAATCCGGTTCGTCCTTTGCCCGCACCGGCGCCATACCAACTGAAACCCATGACGTTAAGCAGGAAGTCCTCCAGTTCTGGCGTGTAGTCCGGAGTGATCAGCACCACATGACCCGCACCTCGTTCGTCGGCAAGGAAACCACTGTGCGGACGGCCCGGCTGGAACGAGCGCGGCATCCATTTTTGCCCGTAAAACAATTCGTGCTGATACCCCACCGGGTCACGAAAACGCACTAATTCACGCACGCCACGCTTTTCGCACAGTTCAGCGTCACCGCGGGTGAAGTCGATATTGGCGGCCGCCAGCTTCTTGATACCGTCCTCGAACGCCATGCGCCCCACCGCTTCCCAACCGATGTAGACAATTCGGTCAACCTTGCCTGGATGGAAAGCGAAGCGATGGCGGCGATCATCGATTTTGAAGTACAGCGAATCGGGGTCACTCTCGGGGTTCTTGCCGATGCCAAAACCCATCACCTGCGGGCCGTACTCGCGCCACGCGTCGAGATTGGGGGACTCAAAGCCCATGTAACCGATACCGATGATGTCCACGTTATTCACCTTGTTATTGTTCGAGATGAAAGGGTGCCGGTAGCCCTTGCCAGGGCGCCGCGCGTGCTAGATCGCGAGTAACCCGCCGTCGATGACGAAGTCCGAACCGGTAATGAATGAAGCTTCATCCGAGGCGACAAAGACCGCCATCGCCACCACTTCCTCGGGTTCGCCGGGGCGATCCATCAATACCCCATCCAGCAGCATCGCGCGCATTTTTGGGTCTTCCAGAAACGGCCGGGTGCCCGGCGTCGCGACAAATCCCGGGCTCAAACTGACCGCACGGATACCGAACGGCGCGCCTTCTACCGCCAACTGGCGAGTGAAGGACACCACAGCGCCCTTGGCAGCGGAATGCGCGGAAATGCCGGCGACTTTCGAGCCACCCCACGCGGCGGTGGACGATACGTTGATGATCACTCCGCGCTGTTCGGCCAAGTGGTGCCAGGCATATTTGGTGGTATAGAACAGCAGGTCGATTTCGTTGCGCATGGTGTACTGCCAATCTTCGATCGACAGCTCGCTGACCAGCCCGAATCGTGCGGCGGAAGCGTTGTTGTAGAGAATGTCGATGCGCCCGTGTTCAGCCACGGAGGCATCGATCCAGGCCTTGGCCTGTTTGTGATCGCCCAGGTCCACGGGTGCCGAGCCATACAGGGTAAACCCCTCGGCTCGCATCAAGGCTGCCGTCTCCTCGTGGCCTTCGGCATTGAAATCGCAACCGACCACAATCGCCCCTTCGCGGGCAAAACGCAGCGCCGCCGCCCTGCCCTGGCCGCCGCCAGTACCGGTAATCAGCGCGACCTTGTTTGGTAATCGTCCCATAAGCACATCCTCACCTCAGTGGTTATCACGTTGCGGCTGACGCTCACGCCATCAAACAGCTTCGTCATCCGGGGTGATGGGCTCAAGCCAGATGGCCTCCGCAGGGCAGGCGGCTGCACCCTCACGAGCCTCCTCCTCCAACTCCGGCGGCACACGGGCATCGTCGAGGTACACCATGCCATCGGCATCAAGCTTGTACAGGCTGGGACAAATCGCAGCACACAAACCATAACCACAGCAGCGGCTTCGGTCGGCCACCGCTTTGAATTGCGCTTTTTCTGAACTCATTTTTTTCTCCTTTATCAGGTTCAGCCTCTGCAAATTATGAACACTTATTTATTTTATGTGCAATTAATTTTTAACGGGGATATGCTGAGACTCATCCGCTGTCGCTAATCACTGCCTTGGCATCAAAACGGGTGAATCGCAGCAGGATGTTGAACACGGCTGGCTTCAGAGTGATTCAACAGTGGGTGCAACGCATGAAATTCGTTTGTCCGTTAGTCAGATAGCTGCGCTGGACAAATCCGAATTTCTGATTTTATTCTGATTAAAAAACCAGATTCTGTTCAAAGAATCTGCTGGCGGTGGTCCACATCACCACTTGTAGCAGTGCTTGGCTCAACAAAACCTATAAGGAAGCCAACTTCATGCACCCGTCTAGAAACGAAGCGGCAATCGATCTGCGCGAGTTCCGCCAAAGCTGGAAAATCCTGATTTTGTCGGTCGCCGGAGTGGCCATCAGCATCAACGCCGCCCTGCTCTATGGCTTCGGCACACTGGTCGTGCCGCTCGGCGATGCCTTTGGCTGGAGCAAAAGTGAACTGCAAGCCTGCATCACCTTTCTGTTTGGCGGCGCGGTGGTGTCATTGCAGTTGGTGGGTTGGTTCAACCTGCGCTACGGCATGAAGCGCGTTACGGTTATTTCCCTGCTGCTGTTATCACTCGGCTACCTGGCGACCACGCAACTGACCCAATCGATATGGTCGATGTACATCGCCTTTGCGCTACTGCCCATCGTCGGCATGGGCGCGCTGGCGGTGACCTGGACCCAACTGATCAGCCTTTGGTTCGACAGCAATCGCGGCCTGGCGCTAGCCATTGGTCTGTCCGGGACCGGCGTCACCGCCGCCACCATCCCCCGCCTGATGGCTTGGGGCATAGAGCAATGGGACTGGCGTGCGGCCTTCGTGATTCTCGCGCTGCTCAACCTTTTGGTTCTGCTGCCGCTGATTCTGCTGTGGTTCAAGCTACCCACTGTTGCAGGTCACCGTGACGACGGCCATGTGCTGGAGCAATTGCCCGGCATGTCTTTTCGTGAAGGTATGGGCTCGCTGAAATTCTGGACCTGCAACCTGGCGCTCAGCCTGGTGATTTCTTCGATTGTCGGCATGGTCACCAGCACCGTGCCCATGCTGCAATCCCGAGGTCTGTCCGCTGGGGACGCGGCCACCATCTTCAGCTGTTTCGGTATTTCGCTGATCTTCGGCCGAATGCTGATTGGTTATTTGCTCGATCGCCTGTGGCCGCCAGCCGTGTCTGCACTAAGCCTGGTGCTACCCGCCGTCGGTTGTTTCATCTACCTGAGCCCAACCACCGAATTTGCCCCGCTCATGCTGGCGGCGGTGCTGGTTGGTTTCGGCGCCGGGGCGGAGTTCGATATTGCCGCATTCCTGATTGCCCGCTACTTCGGCCTGCGCGAATACGGCCGCCTGTTCGGCGTGCATCAGGGCCTGAATACCGTGGCCTCGGCGCTGGCCCCGCTGCTCTTCGCGTACATGCTGGCGCGCACCGGTTCGTATAGCGCGATGCTGGTGTACAGCGCCGCTTGCTGCCTGATCGGTCCGCTGTTGCTACTGACCCTGGGGCGTGTGCCGCGCTTCAATGCGCAAACCATTCCCAGACAATCCTGAGCCCCACCCAACAAGATCGGAGCAGAACATGCCCACATTGACGTTTATTGAACACAACGGCACCGCCCATCAGGTCAAAGGCGACATCGGCCAATCAGTGATGCAAGCCGCGACCTTCGCCTCGGTGCCGGGTATTTCTGCGGACTGCGGTGGTGCATGCAGTTGTGCCACCTGCCACACCTACATTGACGATGCCTGGCTGGGCAAAGTGCAAGCGGCGGAAGGCATGGAGAACGACATGCTCGAGTACGCTTTCGAGCGCCGTGACAGCAGCCGCTTGAGCTGTCAAATGATCATCAGCGAAGACATGGACGGCATGGTTCTGCACCTGCCGTCGTCGCAATTCTGAATGCGCTTGAAGGAGCTCCCATGACCCTCGCCTCAGTCGTTATCGTCGGTGCTGGCCAGGCCGGATTTCAGGTCGCTGCCTCCCTGCGTCAGGAAGGCTTTGACGGGCGCATCACCCTGATCGGCGATGAGCCAGGCCTGCCCTACCAGCGCCCGCCATTGTCCAAGGCCTATCTGCTCGGCAAGATTCAGGCGACCAATCTGCTGTTTCGTCCTGCGGATTTCTACACCACCCAGCGCATTGAACTGCTGCATGACCAGGCAACCGCGATCGACCGCCTGAACCGACGCGTGATATTGGCCTCGGGTGCTGCCGTCAGTTACGACCATTTGGTGCTGGCGACCGGCGCGCACAACCGCCCCCTGCCGGTTCCTGGCGCAGAGCTGCCGCAAGTGTTCGGTATCAAAACCAAAGCCGATGCCGACTCGCTGGCGCCGCTGGCTAAAGAAGCGCGCAACGTGGTGGTGATTGGTGCCGGGTTTATCGGCCTCGAGTTCGCGGCAGTGGCCGCTGCCCTAGGGGCTAACGTGCACGTACTGGAGCTGGGCGAGCGTCCCATGGCCCGCGCCGTTTCGCGGGAGATGTCCGAGCTGTTTGGCCAGGCACATGAAGCCTGGGGTGTGCATTTTGACTTTCGCCAAGGCTTGAGCCGCATCGACGGCGACAACGGCAATGTGTGCGCGGTGCAAACCGGTGATGGACGTGCGCTCCCAGCTGACCTGGTGGTGTTTGGTATCGGTGTGATCCCCAATGCACAACTGGCGACTGAAGCCGGTCTGGACATCGAGAACGGCATCAAGGTGGACGCCAGTCTGCTGACCTCTGACCCGCAAATTTCCGCAGTGGGGGATGTCGCCAGCTTCCCATGCCTGCAAAACAATGAGTTACACACCCGCCTCGAGTCGGTGCAGAACGCCATCGACCAGGGCCGCGCAGTGGCTGCACGCTTGATGGGCAAACCAGCGCCTTATAGCGCCCTCCCCTGGTTCTGGACCGACCAAGGCAACTTGAAACTGCAGATCGCCGGACTCTCCCATGGCTATGACAGTACCGTCGTGCTCGGTTCAGTCGAAGAACATCAAGCGTCCGTGCTGTGCTTCCGCAATGACCGTCTGGTGGCCGTGGAGTCCTGTAATCGCATGGGCGATCACATGGCGGCGCGCAAGATTCTCGCTCGCGCGCCCAAGCTGACGGCAGTCGAAGCCGCCACTGACGGGTTCGATCTGAAAGCTTGGGAAGCGGCCAACCGCGACTGAGCGTCGCACTGATCTTTCACGCCCGCTGCCGCGCCCGCCTCAAAGCTGACGCGGCATTTTTTTTGCACAACGACTGGAGCGATGCAATGAACAAAGTCTGGTTTATTACCGGTGCGGCCCGAGGCTTGGGTGCTGCGATCGCCAAAGCCGCGTTGGCCGACGGTGACCGTGTGGTGGTCAGCGGCCGGCGTATCGAACCGCTTGAAAACGTCTTCGCCGAGTACGGTGAGCGCGTTATGGCAGTGGCCCTGGATGTGACCGACGAAGCCCAGGCGCTTGCCGCCGTAGAGACTGCCGTCGCGCGTTTTGGACGAATCGATGTGCTGGTCAACAACGCCGGTTATGGCCAACTGGCGCCGTTTGAAGACAATTTCGCCAGCGACGCCGCCCAGCAATTCGCGACCAATGTGTTTGGTGTGTTCAACGTCTGCCGCGCCGTGCTGCCTGTCATGCGTCAGCAACGCAGCGGCCGGGTGTTCAACGTGTCTTCAATGGGGGGCATGGTCGGGATGGGCGGTGCGGCGTTGTACTGCGCATCCAAGTTTGCCGTGGAAGGTTTTTCCGAATCCCTGGCCCAGGAAGTGACGCAGTTCGGCATCAAGGTCACGCTGGTGGAGCCCGGGGTTTTCCGTACGGACTTTCTCGACCCCAGCTCCGCGGTCTTCGGTACCCGCGGGCTGGAGGATTACGCTGCATTCACCGCCAAGGTCAAAAGCGCTTCGGCCGCCTACAACCATCAGCAAACCGGCAACCCGGCGAAACTGGGCGATGCGCTGGTGCACCTGGCCAACAGCGAACATCCACCGTTGCGTTATCTGGCGGGCTCCGACGCTTATCAGCAGGTCAGCGACAAGCTCAACAGGATGCTCGCGGAAATCGAGCAATGGCAGCAGTTGTCCCATTCCACCGATGGCGTCTAGGCGCCGACGCGCACAGCCTTTCTGACGAGGCTGTGCGCAACGATTACTGGTTGATGAAGTAACGTACGGACAACTTTCCATCTTCGAACCGATACAACTCGATCGTTTCGATGCCACCTTCCTGCTCACGAAAGGCGTTCAGGTGATGGCACGCCGCTTCATTGCCATTGACGATGCACTGGCGCACCTCGACGCGAACCCTGGTTTGCTGCTGCGCCCACATGCCTTCCAGCACCTGCCATGCATCAGCCTGCGGCTTGCCGACGTATTCGATACTCAAGCCGTTGGGCGAGACGCTGCGATAGTGAGCGAAAAAGCCCTCTTTATCGCCTCGGTTCCAGCAGTCGATCTGCCCGTGCAGAAAGTGCTCGATGGTGTGTTTGTCCATGCTCATTTCACGTTCATCCTCAAGTGGGTTCAGGCATGTGGTCGTAGCTGGAGGTTTTGCTGACGGGCGAGGAAACTTAGCTCCATCCTCAACCACAGCAGAATGGTCGGGCCGATAATGGCGCAGCAGAAACAGCACACCAGCACGGCGGAATAGCTGCCGTACAGGTCATAAAGATGGCCGAACAGCATGGGCACCAGACCGGAAACAATGGTGATCAGGCACAGGTGCAGACCAAATATCCGCGCGTAGTCCTTCAAGCCGAAATAGCGCGCCATCAGGAATGCCGCCAGATCGAACTCAGCTCCGGCACTGGCGCCGATGCACAGGGTCGCCAGCACCAGCAACGGTGTGTTCTGCGCCCCGCCAAAGAGAAAGATCGCGCAGCCCAATGCGGGTAGCGCCAGGCTCACGGCGGCCACCACCGAAGGTGAATAGCGGTCCAGCAGATAACCCACCAACAAACGCCCGCCGATGATGGAAATACCAAAGGTGCTGAAGATCTGGCTGGCTTGCTGCGCACTCAGGCCCTTGCTTTGCAGCATCGGCACCATGTTGGTGACCATGCCGACGGTCAACGACACCGACAATATCAACGCGACGTTAAAGCCCCAGTACATGCCTGAGCGCAATGCTTGTTTGAAGGACATGCCGGACAGCTCCGGAAGTTCCTTCTGCGTTGTCGCGTCAGGACTGGCGAGCAGCGCCGGCATGCGCAGCCACATCAATGACAAGGGCAGCGTAAACAGCAAAGGCATTGCGCCCAATGCAATAAACCCGGCTTGCCAACCGTAGGCGGCAATCAGCCGCGACAACAGGGGTGGCAGAATCATTGCCATCAGCCCGGTGCCACACAAAATCACGGCCAGCGCCAGTCCACGGTTACGCTCGAACCAAAGGTTGACCAATTGCGTCCAGGTGATCGCAATGGTGCCGGCACAGATGATCGGCATGCTGAAAAACGCCAGGTACAACCAGCCGATCGAACCCTGAATCCGCGTGATCGCAAAGTAACCGACGATCTGCAGCACGATCGAAACAATCGCCACCCGGCGCAGGCCGAAGCGACGGTACAGCCAGCCGACCAGTTGCGTGGAAATCGCCACCCCGGCGAAGAGAAAGGTGATGGAGGCTTGCAAGTCGCCCCGGCTCCAGCCGAACGCCTGTTCCAGCGGAATCACCAGGGTGCCGAAGGCGTACAGCAACGCAGCGGTAATGCTGGTGCAGATGCCAAACAGGCCTAACACAACCACGCGCCAGCCGCGCTTGAACTCGGTAAAATCATTGCCAGCGTGGGCCGTGGTGTTGCTACTGCGTGTATCCGATGTCATGACCTGACTCCCATCGCGGACGTGCGACTTGATTAATGGCCCTTGAGGATTTCTTCGACCTTGGGCAACGCGATCATGGTGGCGCCGCCATCCACCAGCAACGAGGTGCCAGTGATATAGGAAGCCTCGTTGGAGGTCAGAAACAGTACGGCGTTGGCAATGTCGGCGGACTCGCCCAGACGCCCTACCGGGAAATGTGCAGCGAGTTTATGCGGCAGTTCATTGCCAAGGGTTTCGAGCATGTGGTCAGTGCCGATCAGTCCGGGCTCGACGACGTTGACCAGAATATTCATGGCGCCGAATTCCACCGCCAGGCCACGGGCGAAGGCATTCATGAAGGCTTTGCTGGAACCATAGGCAATCAGTCGAGGGGTGTATTTGCGGTTGGCTTCGCCGGACGAGATGAAAATCAGCCGGCCTTTGTCGGCGGCTTTCGACAGATAAGGTGCGCAGTCCTTGGCCAACCAGAACAACGATTGAATATTGCTGCGAACGATGTGATCAAAAGTGTCATCGGCCATTTCGGCGATCAGCCCGTGACTAGTATCGGCGGCGCAATGCACCACGATGTCCAGGCCACCAAAGTGCTCTACACCACCTTGCACCATTGACTTGATCGCCTCGCGGTCGGCGATGTCGCCACCGACCAGGCAGGCTTGCGCACCCAGGGCCTTGATCTGTGCGATCGTTTCTTCACCGTATCGAGCGGTGCGTGCCGACACCACCACCTTGGCGCCTTCTCGGGCATAGGCCAGGGCAATGGCGCGGCCCATGCCTCGGCCGGCACCAGTGACCAGCACGACTTTGTCACGGAATTTCATCGTGATTCCTCATTGTTGTTATTAGAGAGGCTACTGATGCAGCGTATGCGCCGGATAATGATCGCAACCCGGCGCACCCGGCTGATTACAGGTCCTTGCCTGGAACGTTGCGGGCCGAGCCGTTACGCCGGTCCGATTCGCCCCAGCCCAGCCAGTGCGAAGGCTCGCGGGTATCGCCAACCCGACGCCAGCGCCCTTCCTGCTGCGCCGTGATCGGGAAGCCGCCGACGAAGTCGATCATCTCGCCCTTCTCATCAGGCAAAAACTCCCACTCTTCCTTGCCTTCCAGCACGATTTTCGCGGACTTCAGGAAGTAGCTGCCGTCCTTGTGTTCGGTTTGTCCTTCGATATCGGTGGTGACCCGAACCTCGCCTTTCTCATTGTTGAAAATGGCGTAGCCCAAATGGTCGTGACCGACCATGAAAGAGCCGGTATCCCAGGTGCCGTCTTTATAAACGGTGACAAAGGACCACCAGATCACATGCTTGTTGTTGTTCACCACCAGGTCTTTCTTGAAGTGAATGGCGCCGCCTTCGGCCATGTAGAACTGGTCCAGTGCCATGGCGCCCTTGACCGGACGCCCCTCACAGACACCGGCGATGTCCCACAACTGCGAAACGTAGAAGGTGCCCCATTCCACGCCGGGTAAATACCACTGCAGTCCCGGACCGAGCAGACGCCCTTCGAGGTGAAACAGGCCTTCTTCTTTCCAGGTCAGCCGTTCGCTGCTAGCAGTGATTTCCCAGCCGTTGCCGGCTTCACCCGGTTGGCTGGCCCAGCGCGCGACATCGCCTTCCAGGCTGTGCACCGGCAGCGGTGTCAGCGCCTGGCGGGCCATTTTTTCGTGGTCCATGCGCAGGTTGACGTTATCGACGTGATTGTTCAGGTAAAAGAACTTGGTCGGGTTCGGTGTGCCGTTGGGCGCCATCAGCGAGCGGACGAAGGAATAGATATTGCCTTGCTCATCGCGCACAGATCCGAACGGCGAACTCTTGCTCAGGTGCAGGCCGAAGAAGCCGCGTTCCGATGACATCGACGCGCCTGTGACCTGGTGCGGCCCAACCAATTGTTGGAAGCCGAAATCACCGCGTTCTGGAATGGTTTTAAACGTTCTCATAATGCCCTCTGTTGTTTTTGTTGAGGCCTGGAAACGGATTTTCAGCCTGGTTCAGTCCCAGATCACCGGGAGCTTGGACACGCCGCGCAGTTGCGCACCGCCTATCAGCGGCACAGGCTCGCTCGGGTCGAGGCGCAAGTTTGGGAACAGATCGAGGATCGCGTTGACCGCGCAGCTGATCTCCACCTTGGCAACGAACTGACCGATGCACATGTGCGGGCCGAAGCCGAAACCAAAGGAGGGTTTTGGCTTGCGATCAATGTCGAATACATCGGGGTTTTCAAAGGAGTCTTCGTCGCGGTTGGCGGACACCACCATGCATTGGACGAACGAACCCTTGGGGATTTTCACGCCGTGAAATTCCACTTCCCTGGCGGTTTCGCGCACCTTGAAGGTGGCCACTGGTTCAAAGCGCGTGGTTTCGTCCATCAGCTTGCCGATCAGCGAGCGGTCGGCCTTGACTCGGTCCAGTAACCCGGGCGTGGTGAGCAGCAAGGTCATCACCGAGCCGAACATGCGCGTGGTGGTTTCGCCCGCGGCTGGCAACAGCGAGCGAGTGAAGGTGATCACCTCGTGGTCATCCAGCGTGCGCCCTTCGTACTCCGCGCGCAGCAAACGCCCGACTACATCATCGCCTTGGCTGCCCTCTGCACGACGTTGCACCACCACCTCGGCAAGCGCGTCGTACAGACCTTTGACGGCGATGCCGGCCTGACGTCGCGCTTCAACCATTTTGCTCGGGTCAATCTGGTTGCCGCCGACAATGGCCAAGGCCCACGCAGCGTATTGCTTGTACTTGGAGGGCTCATCCGAGGGGAAGCCCATCAAAGCGTACATGACGCGAATCGGCAGCTCGAGGCCAAACTTCATCAAGTCGGCCTTCTTCGCCGGCAACATCGGCTGGATGTACTCCTCGCGAATCACTTGATCGATCTGGGGGCGCCACTTGTTCACGGTCTCCGGCATAAAGGCCGGTTGCAGCAAGGCGCGCACCTTGCGGTGCTCGTCACCGTCCATGGCAAGAATGATCAAACCATCGAAAAACGCTCCAAGACCTTCGGCAATAAAACCGCTGGTATAGGTCGCACCGTCGCGCAGAACAGTCATTACATCCTGGTATTTGAACAAGGCGAAGGTCGGGCGAGTGCCCTGCTGGGTGCCGGCATTGGTCGGCACGCCAAACTGGGTGATGAAGTCGCCTTCATAGATGGGCGATTTCAACCGTTGCTCGCGGCACACCGCGTGAATATCCAGGTCGGTGCCGCGATACATTTCCGACACAGCGGAGTATGCGGTTGCCAGGTCCAGTGCTGCGCTTTCGTTGCTCATCAGGAGCTCCTGTCTTGTTTTTATTCTTCTTGCACACCAAGATTACCCGGCTGCCAACCCATGGTATGTGGTTGTGTCTGCCCCGGTAGTCCGCTTCGTTTGACTCGGGGTCAAACGAAGGCCCCCGGGGAAATGCTTCAAGGTGTGAATAACCTGGCCAAAACTGGCATGAGGAGGACGAGGTGGCGGTAAAGGCAGGAGAAGGTGGCGAACAGGGCAAACGCAATACGATGAATCGCCTGCTCGCGGCAGCGCGCGTGGAGTTCGCCAGAAAAGGCCTGGCTGGTGCGCGAGTGGAAGAAATTGCCCGGGAAGCCGGCGTCACCAAGCAGCTGGTCTACCACTACTACAACTCCAAGGAAGGCCTGTTTGTAGCGGTACTGGATGAATCCTCGGACAACATCATGTCCGAGCTGGTCAATCTCAATGTCGAAGAGCTTTCACCGCCAGTGGCGATGCGCGCCGTGCTCAACCATTTTTTCGACCAGTACCGTCTGGACCCCTTCCTCGGCAGCCTGGCGCTGGAAGGCATTCGCTACCATGACACCCACGAAACGCCGCGTAACCACTTTCTGGAAATGGCACCGAAGCTGATTGCCAAGCTCGATGCGATTCTGTTGCGGGGGGCGGCCAGTGGTGATTTTCGCGCAGACATCAACCCGCGCCTGTTGTTGGCCAGCGCTTCGCTGGTGACTACTGGCTGGTTTACCAACCGCTATTCGATGTCGGCGCTTGCCGGGCTGGATACGGACTCGGAGCAAGGCATGGCCACGTGGCGGCAGTACTCGGCGGATTTTGTGCTGGCGAGTATTTCGCTGGGGGCAGAAAAAAACGTCGACGGCGTTTAAGCACCGTTCACACACTCTCGCCCAATAAGCTTTCCCTGTGGGAGCGAGCCTGCTCGCTCCCACAGTGGGTTCTCTGTTGGGCTTGGAATCAGCGACCCGCTTCAGTCAGCCTTTTTACGCAAATACTTGCTCACCCGCTTGGCCGCCAAGCGCCCGGCCATGCCATTGACCCCGCCGCCCGGATGAATACCGGCACTGCCCAGATACAACCCCGCCACAGGCAAGGTATCGCCGCCCAAACCGTACGCCGGGCGCATGGTGCTCGAGCGCATCGAGGTGGTGTCGATATGCACCACGCAGCCATTCACCGTGTTCAAGCGCGCAGTAAAATCCGGAGCCGCCTCGATGTGTCGGCCAATCACCTGCCCCTCGATCCCATCGATGTAGTCATACAGCTGTTCCTGTACCTGATCAGCCACCCGCTCACGCAGCGCGTCCCAACCTTCATTGGGATTTACCGGCATCACCGGCGGATAGATGTACAACACATCCTGCCCGGCTGGCGCTTGTGAAGGGTCAGCCGAACTCGGAGCGGCGACGGTGATATAGGGCAATTTCGGTACTTCGCCACGGGCGCAGGCGGCGAAGTTTTCCAGCACGGCTTCTTCGGTGCCGATCAGCATGACGGTTTTACGCAAATCCACGCCATCGCCGCGAATGGCAGCGAAACGTGGCACAGAAATCTGCCCACGCAAGGCAACATCTATCTTTAGTGGCCCCGAGCCTTTGCCGTTGGCCGGCGCCATGGCGATGCGGGTCAACAGGTGTTTGGGAATCTCGCCGGGGGTAACCATATCCAGCGCCGGCTTGGGGTGGCAGCCAGCAATGACTGCCCGTGCGGTGAACTGACGACCATCCGCCAGTTTCACGCCTTTGATCAGACCGTCCCTGGCAACGATTTCACTGACGCTGGCCGACACCAGCACTTGCCCGCCCAGCTCTTCCAGTCGAGCCTGCATGGCATTGCTCAACTGCTGCATGCCACCCAATACCCGGCCCACGCCAAAACGATGGAGGAAACCAAGCAAGGCGTAATAGATGCCACCGCCATCGGCGCTGATGTCCCCCGCCAGGCCAGTGAGTGCGCACATTGCGGAAATGGTCAGCGGGTGTTCGAAGCGCTCACGCGCCGCCTGCAATGCAGAGCCCGTCATCAGCGCCATCAATTCGGGTTTCAAGGCTTTGTGTTTGATCGCGGTGCCAAGCATTTTCAGCTTCACGCCGAGGTTCGTTTTGGCCGGGTCGACACGCATCATCGGCAGCGCGATATCGAGGAACATGTCGATGACTTTCATGAACTGCAGAAACGCCTCGGCATCCTTGCTGCTGAACCGGCGGATCTCGGCGGCGGTTTTCTCGCGATCGCGCCAGAAGATCAGCGATTGCCCATCCGGGTGCAAGTACACATACCCCGGCGCAAGCTCTATCGATTTGAAACCGTGTCGATCAAGTCCCAGTTCCGCTGGTACATGGGAATGCACGCGCATCGACATCATGTCCAGGGCACAGGGATGAACCAGATGCTGCGGCGCTTCGGGTATCAGGTAACCCGAGGAGGCCATCCCGCCGACCTTGTCCAATGCCTCCAGAACCAGCACCTTCTTGCCTTCCAGGCCCAGGTAGCAGCCAGCCGAAAGGCCATTGGTGCCACCGCCGACGATGATCACATCAAAATCCGTAGTGCTCGCATTTTGGTTCTGGTTCATCAATTAATTCCAAGTCGAAGTTCAACCACAGCGGCACGCGGCGGCTATGGCGGCAAAGATCAACCGCGGCGCACCGCACAGGGTGCGCCGGGCAAGGGTTACATGCCGGTGCGACCCATCTGCGCAAACAGCGCGCGCATCGCCACCAGGGAGGGGGTGTGGCTGCTGAAACCGCCGTCGGCGACCAGCGTGGTGCCGGTGACGAAGGAGGATTCGTCACTGGCCAGGAACGCCACCACATCGGCAATCTGCCGAGGCGTGCCCAGCTCGGCAGTGCAGTGGTTGTCGCGCAGGATGTCGAGCAAGGGTTCAGGCATGGCGTGTTCCGAAGGCGCCAGGCCGATCTGCACGGCGTTGCCGCGAATGCCTTGTTTGCCGTATTGCGAGGCGACCATGCGCGGCAGCATCATCAGCCCCGCCTTGGAGGTGGCGTAGCCGGTCAGGGACATATCGCCCTGCATGCCCAGACCCGAAGTGGCGAAGATAATCGAGCCCTTGCCGCTCTCCAGCATGACCGGAATCACATGTTTGGTGCACAGCACTGCGCCGCGCAGGTTGACGGCGATGGCCCGGTCCCAGGCCTGCATGTCGAGGTTGACAAAATCGCGGTCCAGCTGACGTTGCTCGGCGTTCAGGATCGCCGCGTTGTTGTGCAGAATGTCGATACGGCCAAAATGCTGTTTAACCTGAGCAACCATCGCCCGCACGGCGTCTTCCGAGGACACGTCAGTGGCGATTGCCAAGGCTTGATGACCCTCGGCGAGGAGTGATTGGGCCACGGCTGTGGCCCCCTCGAAATTGATATCGACCACCGCAATACTTGCACCATGCGACGCCAGCACCCGTGCGCACTCAGCGCCCAGGCCGCCACCGGAGCCGGTAATAATGGCCACTCGCCCTGCCAGTTTTCCTGTGCTCATGTTCTATTCCTTATTGTTTTGGGTGGCGCTTTACTCGCCGGTAAACCGCGGTTCGCGCCGCTCGCTGAACGCCTGGGCTGCCTCTCGGGCATCCTTGGTCGGGGCCAGCAAGGCGAACAGATCAAGCTCCAGATCCAGGCCACGCTTGAGGTCCATGTCCAGTGCCGCCCGAGCCGCTTGTTTGACAAAAGCCGACGCGGTGGGTGGTTTGCTGGCGATGCGCTGAGCAAAGGCTCGCACTTCGTCCACCAGGCTGGCATTGTCACTGGCCAAGCGACTGACCAGGCCAATGCGCTGCGCTTGTTCGGCGCCCACCCGGTCTCCAGTGAGCAACATGTCCAACGCCTGGCCCGGTGCAACCACTCGGGAAAGCCGTTGCGTACCACCGCCGCCGGGAATCAGCCCCAGGCCGGTTTCCGGCAGGGCGAACACGGCATCGGGCGCGGCGAAGCGGATGTCACACGCCAGCACCAGTTCCAACCCACCGCCCATGCAATAACCATGAATGGCAGCGATCACCGGTTTGCTGATGCCATCCAGCGCTTCGATCCAGCGCACCTGTTCCATGCGCTGCCGCACTTGCAGGCTCGATTCCGGGCCACGGCGCTCCTTGATATCAGCACCCGCACAAAAGCCTCGCTCACCTTCCCCGCGAATCACGATCACGCGAATGTCCGGGTCTTGCTGCAACAGCGCCAGTGCTTGCGGCACGCCCTGACGAATATCGTCGTTGATGGCGTTGATCTGCCGGGGCCGGGTCAGTACCACCCAACCCACCATGGCATCACGCTCAAGGCGCACCGCATCGTTGATCAGCACGGGAGACTGCGGTTTTTGCGCTGTGCTCATACAGGGCACTCCTCGAACTCGAAGACCTGGCCATTGAGTTCTTGTGGGTCGATCTTGATCAACGCACGGCCGCCGACGGCCTCTGAGGATTCGATCCACTGGAACCGCGTGCCGCGTGACCGCAGATCCTCGGCCTTGGCAGCCAGATCGTTGACACCGATGCGGATGTAGTACGGACCCGGCCCCCAGTTATTGACGTAGTGGCCGGCGTCGGTGTTCCAGTAGGTCGCCTCGAGCACATCGAGGGTGGCACTGTTCGGCACGGTGAAACCCATACGCGCACGGCGGTAACCTTCGCTGCCGATGCTCTCGACCGGCCCGCTCGGTTCCCAGTCGAGGTTGGTCGAGACCTTACGCAGGGTTTCATCGAGGTCGCGTACCAGGAAGCCACGGGCGGTGACGCGGACCATGTCGCCGGGCTTGAGATCACGCGGCTGCATCGGTGGCAACTGATAGGTTTCCGGCGGCATCTGCAAAGGCTCGGTGGGCATGATCTCAATGCACAAACCGCCATCCACAGTGGGTTGGTAATACGGTTGCTCGGGAGTAGCACCCAGCCACAAACGGTCGAACGGCATTTCCGGGGTGCGCTGCGCCATGCGGAACGGCAAGCGACGACGCATCAGTTTGTCTACCAGCGCGTCGAACTTGTCCCCGTGCAGGGCCAGCACGATGGAGTGCGTGATCATCGGCCGATGATGCCCCTGGAAATCTTTCAGGCTTTCCAGAAAGTCATGGAACAACGGATCACCGGGGTTCGGCCGATCCAGGTGCCACTGCGGTTCGATGCGCGTAGGCGACACCGCGAGGGATTTGTGTACCCGCAGGAAATGCGCAATGTACGGGTGATTATCGAACGCCTGGCGCCAGCGTTCGTGTTTGTAGATGCCGAGCTTGTCGACCAACATTTCCGTCATGCCGTCCGGGTCCGGAACCATCATGTCGGCACTCATCAATAACTCGAACATTGTTCTCTCCTTGCAGTTGCCAGCCAGGTCTGTGCCCGGCTATTAGTCAGCGGACACGCCGGGGTAAGGCGAGCTCGGTCAATAGGGGTGTAGGTGCGCTGGCCGCGGGTTTGCGCGGTTCCTGTTGCGCGCGCGCGTCCTCCAGATCGAGGGTCACGCCGGCCTTGGAGTTGCCTTTCGGGTTGAGCAGGTAATGCGAGAGTGCCGGGATCAGCACCAGCGCACCGAGCATGTTCCACAGGAACATGAAGGTCAGCAGAATGCCCATGTCCGCCTGGAACTTGATCGGCGACCAGGCCCAGGTAATCACCCCGGCGGCCATGGTCAGGCCAACGAGGGCAACGACACGACCGGTGAAGTCCAGCGAGCGGCGATACGCAACCGCCAGGCTACCGCCACGTTCCTGCACCGCCAGTTGCACACTGAGTAGATACAGCGCGTAGTCCACGCCGACACCGACACCCACGGCGATCACTGGCAAGGTGGCTACTTTCAGGCCGATCCCCAACCAGACCATCAGCGCCTTGCAGATGATCGTGGTCATCAGCAAAGGAATCAGCGCCACCAGGGTTGCGCGCCAACTGCGGAAGGTCAGCAGGCAGAGCAAGGCCGTAGCGCCATACACGGCCAGGTACATGGTGATGATGCCCTTCTCTACCTCAATGTTAGTGGCAGCTTCGATCCCGGCGTTACCCGCAGCCAGGAGGAACTCCACAGGCTGTTCAGCGCCAGCGACCGTGTTGTTTTCCTTGGCGAATTCTTCAGAGACCTTCAATACCCGGCTCAGGGTGTCGGCTTTGTGATCGGCCAGATAGGCGATCAATGGAGTGACCGAGCACTGCTGGTTGGTGATCCCCGGAGCAGAAATCATCGCCGCGTCCACCGCCGAGTTGGTGATCGCCTGGTCACGGCTTATGCTCAGCCATTTCGGGCTGCCTTCCGCCATGCCGGAGCTGATCATCCGCACGGTTTCGGCCAGCGACTGGGTCGTCTGTACACCGGGCGTCTGGCGCAGCCGCCAGGCCAGTTTGTCCATGCTTTGCAACGACTGGTATAGACGGCAACTGTCTTCATTGGTCTTCATGATGACCACGAACTGGTCACTGGAAAGTCCGTAGTGACTAGTGATGTAGGCGTTATCGCGGTTATAGCGCGAATCCGCACGCAACTCCGGCGCACCGGGATCGAGGTCGCCCACCTTGAGATGCATCATCACCACGCTGCCAATCAGCGTCACCACCAGCGATACGGCAATCACCGCCGTGGCCATCGGCCGTTCCGTGAAGCGATCCAGGCCGCTCCACAGACGCCCGAGAAAACCCCGGTTTTCTGCGCCGGCCTGATCTTTGGCGATGGCGATACGCGCGGCTTTCTTACTGACGCCCAGGTACGACAGCGCCACCGGAATCAGCAGCAGTTTGGTGAAAATCAGCACGGCGACACCGATGCTGGTGGTCAGGGCCAGGTCGCGAATCACCGGAATATCAATGATCACCAGCACGGCAAAACCAACGATATTGGTCAGGAGCGCAGTCAGGCCTGTGAGAAACAAACGGCGGAAGGTATAGCGTGCAGCGATGTATTTATGGGTGCCACGGCCAATGTCCTGAAGAATGCCGTTCATTTTTTGCGTGCCATGGGAAATCCCGATGGCAAAAATCAGGAACGGCACCAGGATCGAGTAAGGGTCCAGCTCGTAGCCGAGGATTTGCATCAAACCCAGCAGCCACACCACCCCCGCCACCGCCACGCTCACCAGCAGCAACGTGCTGCGCAGGCAGCGGGTATAGAAATAGACGAACAATCCGGCGATCAGCACCGATGCGCCAAAGAACAGCATGACCGAATACAGGCCGTCGATCAGGTCGCCCACCAGCTTGCTGAAACCGACAATGTGGATGCCAACCTTGTCACTTTCCAGCGAGCGAATCTGCGCTTCCAGTTGCTTGGAAAAATCACCGTAATCCAGGGGTTGTCCGGTCTGCGGATTGGTATCGAGCAGCGGCGCGACGATCATGCTCGACTGGCCGTCGTTAGCCACCAGGTTGCCAATGATCCCGGAGCGCATGATGTTGCGGCGCAAGGCCTTGATCGACTTGTCGCTGCCGTCGTAATCCGATGGCATGACCGCACCGCCATCAATGCCCTCCTCCGTCACTTCTTTCCAGCGAACGATGGGCATCCACAGCGATTTCATCCAGGAACGGTCGATTCCCGGAATCAGGTACAGGGTGTCGTTGACCTTTTGCAGCGCCAGCAGATAGTCGGCGTCGTAGATATCACCGGATTTGTTTTCCACCACGACGCGAATGCTGTTACCCAGGCCTGGCAACTGGTTTTTATAGGCCAGGTAATTCTTGATGTACGGGCTGGAGCTGGGAATCATTTTCTCGAAGCTGGCATTCACCTGAAGCCTTGTAGCAAAGAAGCCCAACACCACGGTGGCGAGCAAGCAGGCAACGACAACCACCATGCGATGACGGAATATGACCCGTTCAAACCAGCCACCGGAGTTTTTGTCAAAGTCCTCCAGGTTGGCAATCACTGGCATCCCGCTGTTGAATTTTTGCTCGACCATTTTTTCTTTCTCGTAGGGGAATCGTGCCGAGGGCTTTAGTTGGCCTGGGCGATATCGATGACCTTGGCGCCGCTGAAGCGCGTGACAAGCAGGCTCCCAGCCTGTTTGGTGGCACTGGCTGCATACACCTCGCCTACCCGCGCATCTGCCAGCGGGGTGACCTGCAAACTCTGCCGGTCAACACTGACCAGTTGCCCACCCTGGCTCACGACGATCAAGGCATCACCCTGCTCGACAATGCTGACCAGGCTGCTATTGAGATTGGTTGCCACAGGCTGCCATTGCTGGCCGTCATCACGGCTGGCAAACAGGTTGCCGCGCAGTCCGTACGCCAGCAGCAGACCGTCGAAGGCGCGGACGCCAAAGTAAGTGCCGGTGTAGGGCGTATCGATTTTCACGAAACGTTGTTGCTGACCATCCAGCCGCAGCAGCAGACCCTGCTCACCGCCGATGTAAAAAATGCCCGCATGTTCCGCCAGGCCATACAGGTGCATGCGCCGATCGTTGTCACTGCGCTCGGTCCACGGCTGCCAGTTCTGGCCGTCATCCGTGCTGTGCAACAACATGCCGAAGGCACCCACTGCAAATCCGTTGCCGTGCTCATCGAACATCACATCGAGAAAGGGTGCGGCCAATACGTCCGGCGTCGCCGAGGTACTGGCGGCCATCGCTACTTCCTTGAGCATCTGGGCGGCGACTTCATCGCCTTGTTCAGCGCGAGGGCCGTAGTAAGCGTTAAGCAAGGTCAACAGGCGGCGCCCGTCGAGTTGCACTTGCCAGCTGTCACCGCCATCGGTGGTGTGCATGACCACCGCATCGTGACCGACGATCCAGCCATCACGCTCGCCGCGAAACCGTACTTGCACCAGATCGCTAGACACCGGGCTAGCGACCTGTTGCCAGGTGCGGCCTTCATCGGTGGAGCGCTGGATCAACCCGTGCAGGCCGACGCCGATCATCGTGTTGCCTGCCGTGGCGACCGACAGCAAAGGTGCGGGCAGGTGTTCATCGACCCGCTGCGCCGGCACGTCGAGCGAATCGGCCGACAACGCGACGGCGCTGTAGGCAGGCGTCGTCAGCAATGAGCTCGCGCCGACCGTCAACGCGACAGCCAGGAGCAGGCGCGAAGTAGAAAGAAGAAAAGAAGCAGGGCAAGGGCTAGTCATTATTTTTATTCCTTAACCATCCCGCGTGGCAAACCCACCTGTTCTGCCTGCCCGGCTTGATGCGCAAACCGGCAGGCAGGACAGGTGAAATCACATCAGCGCTGGGTGACCCGAGCCACAATGGCTTCAGGATTCATGTCACGCTCGGAGAGTGGTTTGTCGATGAACTTGTAGCCGCCTTTCAAACCATCGTTGAGCAGCGCGTACATGCCTTTGTTGAAGTCATACACGACGTTTTTCACGTTGTAGGGAATGTTTTTGTCGTAGAGCTGGACGCCGCTGAGGAAGATCGAGCGATACAGCGCGCCGCTCTTGTCCCAGGCGTCATACAGGCCGATGCCGAAAGTATCTTCATCCAGGTAGTAAGTGCGTTTGCTGTAGACGTGGCGCATGCCCGGCTTCAACGTCGCTTCCACGACCCACACCCGGTGCAGCTCCCAACGCTCGTTCGCCGGGTTGGCGTGGTGCGGCATGAACTGATCTTCCTGCTTACCGACGCCAAAGTAGAATTTGTAAGCGTTGTAGGGGATGTACATTTCCTTGCGACCAACCAGCTTGTAGTCAAAGCGGTCCTGGCTGCCGGAGAACATTTGCAGTTCGTCGAACAACGTCACACCGCCCTGGCTGGCCACGGGTGTATCGAATGCAAATTCCGGTGCCAGTTTTACCCGGCGCTGGCCTGGGGAATAACTGAACGAACGACGGGCCTTTGCCAACGGATCGAGGAAGTCAGTGAGCACCACCACTTCACCGGAGCGCCGGGCCGGATAGTCATTGCGTGAGAACACCCGTGCATACATCAGCGGATCGCGATCCGTTTGAGTCACCTGGTAGTACGGAGTTTCTTCGAACGTCGCCTGTTCGGCGGTCTTGGTGATCGAGCCGTTGGCGTCGACTACCCAGCTATTGGACGAAGACGTGGTCGAGTAGCCGGTGCCTATCTTGTAGCGCACCTGTTGGTTCCACATCACTTCGTTGCCGGTCTTCGGGATCGGGAACGGCAAGCCGCCACGGCAGGACGGATCGACCGCCAGGCCGTCTTTCTGGATCTGGCAGCTGCTGCCATTACGCACGGTGGCATCGAGTACGGCCTGGGGATAGGCCGTCGTACGGTGGCTCGGGTAAATGTCGATGTAATAGGTCGGGTACTTCTTGATCAGGGTCTTTTGCCCTTCACTGAGTTTGTCCGCGTACTGGTCGACGTTTTTCGCATCAATGCGAAACAGTGGTTTTTCATCCTTGAACGGGTCGACCCAGAACCCGCTGTCCGGTACGAAGCCGGCCGGTGCCTTGGTCAGTCCGCCGTCATAGGCCGGAATGGTGCCCTCGGCGTTCCCCGCCTTGATCGCCCCGAACGGGGTAAGCGTTTTACCCAGCTCCGAAGCGTCACCGGCTGCCAGGGTGTAGGTGGCCATGCTCATCAGGGCAATGGATAGGGCAAGTTGTCGTTTCATGAACACATTCTCCGATTCTTGTTGTATTTGTCAGAAGGAGGTCTTGAAGGTAAACGCCAGCCACCCGCGGTCGGTACCACCCACTGGGCCGTTACCGGCCACGGTGCCGTTCGCCAGATTCTTGGGTTGTGCCTTGGTGTCGGCGTAACGCAGCCCGAACTCATAGAGTTGAGCGTAGGTAGCTTTCAGCCCGATCGAGTAAGACAGCGCGCCTTCGTTCCCGCCACCCGCCGTGGGCGCGTTGCCATGCAGACCGTAGTTAACGGTCAACGGAACATCCAGGTCCCAGGACGGAAAGATCGAAATGTACTGTGGCGTGTAGTTCACGGCAACGGCGTAGTAGTTCTTCGACGAACAGCCATCGGACTCGCTGCCCGAATCTGGAATGCCCGGGGTTCTGCCATTGGTGCAGGCCGCCGTACCGACGCCCTTGTACAGTTCTTCATGTTCCGTCACGCGTTGCAAATGGCTGTAGGCGAATTCACCGACCAGCGTGGCGTTATCCGAAATGAAGTTACGTGGCACGCCGTAAACGGCGTTGGCAATAAAGTGGATCGTGTCACCGCGAGGACCTTCATCATCCAGAGCGCTGACACCGGTGGCGTTCAACGCGCCGCCCATGCGGTAGGACAGCTCGGAACCCACCGCCACGGTATTGAAGACCCGGGCGAAGCTGAGGCCCGCGAGCTTCACGCCACGTGGGTAAACCACGCGATAGGAACCCAATGCCGCTTTGACCTGCGGAGCCAGCCAAGGCTGGTAGTCGTCGAACTGACGGTAGTAGGCGCCGAAGGTCGATTCGATTTCTTCGACGTTGAGTTTGCCCATCACACCCCAGTTCTTGCCGTCACGACCGAAGCGCGAATCCTGACGCTGCAGGGTGGCGCCGTTGGCGGCCAGCGGCAGCTGGTCCGGACCTTCGAACAGTGGGTCGGCGCCGCCGAAATAGGTGCCACCAAAAGGGATACGGGTTGGCTCCCACTCATAGAAGTATTGAGCAGCTACCGAGAGTCGGTCGGTAACTTGCGCCTTGGCCGACACTTGCCCGACAGGCAGGAACACTTCCTTGGTTTCGATACCCGGGCTGGTGGAGGCTTTAACGCCATCGCTCGGAGCTTGAGAGTAAGACACGGCGTGCGCGCCAAAGAGCAGGCCTTCACCCCAGTAGTTGGTATGGCGACCGACTTTCACGTTGACCGGCGTGTCGCCGATGTTGAAGTTGCGCCAGACGAACGCATCGAGAATCTCGCCCGAAGGCCCGTTCATGTAGCGATCGACTTCACTGCTGTACTTGTTGTTGTGATAGCTGGTGGCGTAACCCGGGATGTTACTGCTCACCGTATCGTCGTGGTACGCCTGGTCAAACCAGGCGGCAGCACTGAGTCGTGCACCCCAGTCGTTCAGGTAGGAAAAGTCGAATTCACTGAACAGATCGAGACGATTTGTAACAATATCGCCTTTATCGAACTTCCCGTCCGACTCGTCGTAGTTCGGCGTATTCATGATGCGGTGGTCTTGACTGTCGGTCCGCATACCCAGGTTGTAACGGACCGTATTGTCCCAACGCACGCGGTAGTCTGGGTTCGACATGTCGAACGAGGCCGCCATCAAACCCTGTGCACTGCCAACCATCAACAGTGTCAGCGCACCTTGAGTCAGCACCCGCCGACCCTGCTTGGTCTTCTGTTTCATACACACTACCTTTTATTTTTATTGTTCAGTCGTTATGTGCGTTCAAGCAGTCATTGCAACGATCTGCAAACCCTACAGGATCGTTGCAAGTCTCGCCTGGACAGTCCGCTCAAGAGGCCTGGCACGCTCCAGGACCACTTTCCTCCTCAGCTGAAAGCCACCGTAACGGATCAGAGCCAACAATTCCACATAAAGATTTCAATTCTATATACAGAATTTCTAACCCGTTTCCCTGGAGGGAAGTTTCGGCCAGGGGCGATGCCAGGCTAAATACTGCACACAAAATACATAAACGTTCAAATAATCTTTGACGCTTTTCACCTTTGGGCTTTCAATAGCTCCGACACACCCCTTGAATTCGGCGTGTCCGGCATGAAAAACGGCAGTTGAACCGGCAGAAAAAAAACAACAGGAGCCAGCATGAACATTGATTTGAGTGGCAAGCGCGTAATCATTACGGGCGCGTCCCGGGGCATCGGCCTGGCCATCGCCCGGGCGTTCGCGGCGGAAGGGGCGCGCGTAGCGATTTGCGCCCGCAGCGAGTCAGCCGTCCGCGAAGCCGGAGAGGAGCTCTCGCAGCATGCCCAGGCGGTCATAGCCCGTGCGGTCGACGTCACCGACAGTGATGGTGTCAAAGCTTTCGTGGCGGAAGTTGCACACGCCTGGGGCGGTGTCGATGTGCTGGTGAACAACGCCGGTCAAGGTCGTGGCGGCAATCTCGATACCCTGACACCCGAGGTCATCCTCGAACACGCCAACATTCTGCAGATGGGCCACTTCCGTTTCGTCCAGGCCGTGGTGCCGTTCATGCGCGAACAGCGCTGGGGGCGAATCATCGAAATCAATGCCCTCGCCGGCGCGATTCCTACGCCCGACGGCATTCCTTCGGTGATCAACCGCGCATCGTGCATCGCCCTCTCCCGCTCTTTGGGCATGTCGCTGCCCAAGGACAACATCCTGGTCAACAGCCTGAACATGGGCTGGATCGACACCGGCCAATGGGACCGTCACTACAAGGAAATGGGGCCGGGTGTCAGTCGTGAGGAGTTCGATGCCATGGTGATGAAAGTCGTGCCGCTCGGGCGCTACGGCAAGCCAGAAGACGTGGCGGGCATGGCACTTTTCCTAGCCAGCGAATATGCCAGTTTTATCAGCGCGGCCTCGATCGACATTGCCGGCGGTATGGGCGGCCAGATTGCTTACTTCCCGACCCTCAAGCGGGATTTCGCCGTGGCCATCGCGGCACGAAACGCTGCCAGCGAATAACGCGAGCATTCACTGACTGCCGTGAACGCGGCAGCAGTCCTGGTGCGCTCTGCGCGCCCTCAACGTTGGCGCGTCCTCGATGAATCTGCTGATACCTGTCCTCGCCACACTGATCTGGGCTGCCAGTACGGTGGTCAATCGCCTGTCGGTCGGGGTGATCGACCCGGCAGCCATTTCCTTCTATCGCTGGCTGATCGCGTTGCTGGTGTTATCGCCGGTGTTGTTGCCCAGGGTCTGGCGCTTGCGTCGGCAGATTCGGCCGCACCTGCCAAAGCTCGGGGTGCTGGGGCTGCTCGGCATGTCGCTGTACCAATCGTTAGCCTACTTCGCAGCGCACACGATCAGTGCCACCTCCATGGGCCTGATTCTGGCGACCATGCCGCTGCTGACCGTGCTCCTGGCCTTTCCGGTGCTCAATACGCGACCGACCGCGACACTGCTGGTCGGCGCGCTGATTTCATTTGCCGGACTGATCTGGTTGCTGACCGCCGGCGACTTGTCTTCGCTGTGGCAGCATGGCGTTGGCCAAGGCGAACTGCTGATGTTGCTGGCGTCGCTGTCGTACGCGCTGTACTGCGTGCTGGTGAAGCGCTGGCAGATTCCCCTGCCGACCTGGGAAAGCCTTTATGTACAGATAGCCTGCGGCACCTTGCTGCTGGTGCCGCCCTTTTTACTGGCACCGTCGATTGCCCTGACCGCCAGGAACATTCCGCTGGTGCTGTTCGCCGGCCTGTTCGCCTCGGCGTTGGCCCCCGGTTTGTGGATGCGCGGCCTGCAGACCCTTGGCGGAGAGAAAACCGCGGTTTTGATGAACCTAGTGCCGTTGTTTACCGCGGTATTGGCGATTGTGCTGCTTGGGGAAACCTTGCACCTGTACCACGCCGTGGGTGGCGGATTGATTTTGCTGGGGATTGGATTGGCACAGTGGAAACCCGCGCGGGTGCTGGCTCGGATCACGACCTGAGCGACACGCGCTGGCCTTGCTCATCCTCCAACAGGTGCTGATAGGCTGGCGTCAACGGCCGGGCGCCCTGCCCCAGGGTCGACGTGCGGCGCTGCTTGCGCCCGTGGGTGAGCAAACGCACGGTATCGAAATCTTTGGCGGCGGCAAAAAACCGCTCCACCATCGGTAACCCGGTCTGTCCCCAGTCATCCATGTTCGACATCCAGGTCTGCATGCCCCAGACCGGCCAACGCCGCAACTGCTCCCAGGCGGCGTCCTGGCCCAGCACGCCTTCGGCACCGAGGCTGGTCAGTTTATCCCGGTACACCTCTAACAGGCGCCATGCATCGGCGCGACGCTCCGCCACGGTCAGCGCACCCAGCATGAAGTACGTAACGTCGCGCCATGGCCGGCCGTATCGGGCGAGTTGCCAATCCATCCAGACCCACTGGCCGTCGCTGCGTAAAAAGCTGTTGCCCTGATGGGAGTCCCATGGATCATACAGCCGGGTGACGTCTGCTCCAGTTCGAAGGCAGCCAGTTCGTCAAAGGCATGGCTGAACAACTCCGGTTTCTCGTACATCCATGTCGGCAACAGTTGCTGGTATTCCGGTTTGCGCAGATTGACCTTGATGTAGTTGTACATGCGCAGCAGGCCGTCGCTGTCCACCGGGTTGTCCATCGACTGTGGCAGCCAGCTTTGCCTCTGCAATTGCCGACTGTTCCAGGTTGCCGCGTGCAGCGTCACAAGTGACTCCAGCCCCCGGGCGACCCCGTCCATACCGAGGCGATCGGTGCTGTGACCGAAATGCCCGACGGCCAGGCCGAGGTCTTCCATCACCACCACACCACGAGCACCGCCATTGGCGTCCCAGTCGGTGAAATAGAGGGCTGGCAGCGCCGCGTCGGGCCATAAAAGCGCGCTTCCAGCTCACAGATATCGCCGCTCTCGAAACCCTCGGATCAGTTCGACTTCAGGCACACATGCGGCGGAATGCCCGCACGCTGGCCGACCTCGTTCAACTCGAGTCTGGCGCGGAGTTTGGTGGTGTGGCCGTTACGGACCTCGACCACGGTCAACGCCAAGACCTCGATGCCTGGGTAGCGCGGCTGTAATAACTGCGTGAGCCACGTCGCATTGACCTCGCCCAGTTGCCGAGGCAGGCGCCCGCTACACTGCGGGTATGGCCGCCCCAGCGGGCTAGCCGTCACGGCGTCAGCACCCGACCAGCGTTGGCCGGCACCTTCAGCTTGAGCAGTTCGATCGCGTTACCGCTGCGAATCCGCTCGCGGTCTTCAGCGGACAAGCCGATGCCTTCGGTCAGATCGCCATGGTCATACGCACCACCAAAGTTGGTGCCGTACAACAGACGCTCCGCGCCGACCACCTCGGCGACACCGCGGCGCAAGCCGGGCGCATGAACGTCAAGGTCGAAGTAAAAGTTCTGCAGGTAATCCATCAACGGTCGCTGGTTGCGCGAGTCCGGTGCCATGGCCCGGTTCAGTTCGCTCAGGCGTCCCAACTGGAATACCGCCATGCCACCGGCGTGGGTGATGTAGGTTTTCAACGTCGGGAAAACATCCAGTGCGCCGCCGCAGATCAGGTACCAGAAGAACAGCGTTTCATCGACGCAGTCACCGACGATGGAGGTGGTTTCGAACTTGTCGTCGGTGTGTTTTTCGCCCCAGTAAATCGACTGGTTGAAGCCATGCACCATGATCGGTACATCCAGCTGGGTGAGTTTTTCCCAGACGGGGAACAGGCGTTCGTCGTGAGCCTCCAGACCATTGAAGTTGGCCCCGCCGACGCACACACCCTTGGCGCCCAACTGAGTCACCGCGCGTTCAATTTCCTTCGCAGCGTTTTGCGGGTCCGCAAGGTTGGCGTGGCACCAGAAATCGAAGTGGTCGGGATCAGCCCGGCAAAATGCCGACAACTCGTCGTTGCAAATGCGCGCGTATTCATTGGCGAAATCACCCGCCCAATACATAAAACAGTGAGACGGCGTGGACATCACCAGTTTGTCGACACCCCGCTCGGCCATTAGCTTGCGACGGCTGGCGTGGCTCATACGCGCGAGGATATTGGCCTGCGCTTCGGCATCCGTCGCGGCTTTGGCCGGTTGCTTGGTGCCGAGGGAAAAATGCCCCACGGTCAGCCCCTGCACTTTCATGAATGGCCCCCAGAACTCGTGGCGGTTCAGCATGCCCTCAGTCAGCAAGTGGGCGTGGACATCAATCAGCATGGCGTTCTCCTTGTTGTAATTAGCCAGCAGACCGAACGACCCGCTCGCAGGGCATTCGGATCAATTTAAGGGATAACTGCGCCTCCAATAATATAAACACATTTCTAATATGTGTTCATTTAAATATGAGTCGCAGGGCTACCTTTTTATAAAATCCGCACAAAAAAAAGTGGCCCTCTCAGGCCGCAAATGCGTGTCCACTCGATGAAATCAGCGTTGGGTCTCCTGGGAAACAATCGACTCAGGTTTCATGTCGCGCTCCGATAGCGGCGCATCGTGCACCCGATACCCGCCCTTGAGGCCATCGTTGAGCAATGACCACATGCCTTTGTTGAAGTCATAACTGACGTTTTTCACCGTGTACGGCAGGTTTTTGTCGTACAGCTGCACGCCGCTCTGGAACAGCGCGCGATACAGCACCCCGCCCTGGTCCCAGGCGTCATAAAGGCCGGCACCAAAGGTGTCTTCGTCGAGGTAGTAGGTGCGCTTGCTGTAGACGTGGCGTTTGCCCGGTTTCAGAGTCGCTTCCACCACCCACACCCGGTGCAGTTCCCAGCGCTCGCAAGCCGGGTTGGCATGATGCGGCTTGAACTGTTCTTCCTGGCCGCAACTGAAGTAGAACTTGTAGGCGTTGTACGGAATGTACATCTCCTTGCGGCCCACCAGTTTGTAGTCGAAACGGTCCTGGCTACCGGAGAACATCTGCAATTCGTCGAACAGGTTCACACCGCCCTGGTTGGGCACCGGCGTGTCGTAGGCGAACTCCGGCGCCAACTTGATGCGGCGCATCCCTGGGGTGTAGCTCCAGGCACGCCGTGGCTGGCTTTGCGGGTCGAGGTAGTCGGCGAGGATGATCAGTTGCCCGGCGCTGCGAGCGGGGTAACTGTCCAGTGCCCAGGCGCGGTAGTACAACTGCGGATCGCGATCGGCCTGTTGAGTCTGGTAGTACGGCGCCTCTTCCATGGTCGCGGACTCGGCGGTCTTGGTCACCGAACCCTGGGAATCTACTACCCAACTGTTGGACGATGCCGTGGTGGTGTAACCCGTGCCCTTGTAGCGCAGTTGCTGATTCCAGATGACTTCATTGCCGTTTTGCGGCAGCGGGAACGGCAGCCCTCCTCGGCACGCCGGATCGACCGCGAGGTTGTCCTTGGTCGTGCGGCAGTTGCTGGCGTTGCGCTGCGAGGCATCGAGCAACGCTTGCGGGTACGCCGCGGTGCGGTGGGTCGGGTAAATATCCAGGTAGTAGCCGGGAAATTTACTCAGCAGCATTTTTTGCCCGCCGCTCAAGCGGTCGGCGTACTGCTCCATGTTTTTCGAGTTGATCCGCAGCAGCGGTTTTTCATCCTTGAAGGGGTCGGCCCAGAAGCCGCTGTCGGGCTTGAAGCCAGGCGGACTCTGCGTCAGGCCACCCGTGTACGGAGGAATGCTGCCATCGGCATTGCCCGCGATAATCGCACCGAATGGCGTCAGGGTTTTACCGATTTGTGCAACCTGGTCGGCCGGTGCCGCAGCCAGGCTGGCGGTGGCAATGCTCAACAGCGCCACCGCCCATGGAAATTGTCCTTTCATAAACAGGTACTCCGCTTCTTGGCTTTTTTAGATGGAGGTTTTGAAGGTAAAGGCCAGCCAGCCACGGTCGGTTCCGCCTACGGCGCCGTTACCCCCGACGGTGTCCCCGGGAATGTGCTTCGATTGGGCGTCGGTGTCGGAGTAACGCAAGCCAAATTCGTAACGCTGGGCATACGTCAGCTGCACGCCGGCAGACCAGGTCAACGCGCCTTCGTTACCACCGCCGGCGCTGGCGGCGTTGCCCGACAGGCCATAATTGACGGTCAGCGGCACGGTCATGTCCCAAGATGGAAATACCGACAGGTATTGCGGTGTGTAATTGACCGCGATGGCCGCGTAATCTCGGGTCGAACAGCCGTCGCGTTTGTCCCCTGAACCGGGCGTGCCGACTCGTGGATCGACACAGTTGCTGCTGTTCTCACCCAGGTAAAGTTCTTCGTGCTCGGTTACTTTGCGCAGGTGGCTGTAGGCGAACTCGCCGATCAGCGTGGCGTTGTTGGCGATAAAGTTACGCGGCACGCCATACACGGCGTTGGCGACGAAGTGGAACGTATCGCCACGCGGCCCTTCGTTGTCAGAAGGATCGACGCCGACCGCATTCAACGCACCGCCCTTGCGATACGAAATCTCGCTTCCGATCGACACCGTGTCGAGCACAGTCGACAAACTCAAGCCGACCAGTTTGACGCTGCGTGGGTACACCAGACGGTAGCTGCCGGTAGCGGCCGAGACTTCTGGCGCCAGCCAGGGTTGGTAGTCATCGAACTGGCGGTAATACGCGCCCAACGTCGATTGAATTGCTTCAACGTCGTACTTGGCCATCAGACCCCAGTTGGCGGAGTCGCGACCGTATTTCGATTTCTCCCGGTTAAAGGAAAAACCCGGGGCTACCGGCAAGCGGTCCGGGCCTTCGAAAAACGGGTCCGCCGCGCCGAAGTAGGTGCCGCCGTACGGGATACGGGTGTAATCCCATTCGTAGAAATACTGCGCGGCCAGGGTCAGGTTGTCGGTGGCCTGGGCCTTGACGGAAATCTGCCCGATGGGCAAGAACACTTCCTTGGTTTCGATACCGGGACTGGTCACCGCCTTGGCCCCATCAAGTGGTGCTTGCGAATAGGAAATCGCATGGGCGCCGAATAGCAATCCCTCGCCCCAGTAATTGGTATGGCGGCCGATCTTGACGTTCACCGAAGCATCGCCCAGGCGCAGGTTCTTCCAGACAAAGGCATCGAGAATTTCCCCCGACGGCCCTTCGACGTAGCGCTTCACTTCAGAGCTGTAGTGATCGTTGTCGTAGCTGGTCTGGAAGCCGGCAACATGACTGCGCACATCGTTATCGTGGTACGCCTGGTCATACCAGCCGGCAGCGCTGAGCCGCGCTCCCCAGTCCTTGCGGTAGGCAAAATCGAGTTCGGTGAGCAAGTCGATGCGGTTGGTGACGATGTCGCCCTTGTCGAACTTGCCGTCGGATTCATCGTAGTTGGGGTTGTTCATGATGCGCCGGTCCTGGTCCTCCATGCGCATCCCCAGGTTGTAGCGCAGGGTGTTGTCCCAACGCAGGTGAAAGTCCGGGTTGGACAGTTCGATCGGCGCCGCCAGCACCGCGCCACCGTAACCCAACGCCATTTCCCCGACCGCCAGCAGTACCATCGCCCGCTGGGCTCGCATGCGCCCCTGTTTACTCATCTTTTTCATGCAAACCACCTTTTGTTTTTATTGTCAGTCGTTTTGGCTGCACCCCGGCCGCAGGGCGTCATGGCTAGCGCCCGATGGGGTAAATGATGGATTTTTCCTGGGTGAACTCTTTAAGCCAGTTCGGCCCGAATTCGCGACCCAGGCCTGAACGTTTGAAGCCGCCAATCGGCGCATAAGGCAGGCTGCCGCTGCCGCCATTGATGTACACGCTGCCCGCACGAACGCGTCTGGCCAGGGCGTAGGCGGTGGCGGCATCGGCCGAGGCCACGGCAGCGTTGAGGCCAAAGCGCGAATCATTGGCGATGGCCACGGCTCCGTCATCGCTGTCGAAACCGATCACCCCCCCCACCGGCCCGAAGATTTCCTCTTGGGCAATCAGCATGTCGTTGCGCACGTCATCGAACAGGGTGATGTCGCTGAAAAAGCCCTGGCTCAGGTACGCAGGCCGCCCCCCACCACACACCAGCGTGGCCCCGGCGTCGCGGCCGCTGGCGATGAAATGCTCGACCTTGGCGCGCTGGGACTCGCGGATCAGCGGGCCCATCATCACGCTGGGGTCCGCCGGATCACCGACCTTCCACTGCCCGGAAATGGCTTTGGCGCATTGCACGAATTGCTCACGTACCGAGTGATGCACCACGAAGCGCGTAAGCAACGCACAGCCCTGCCCCGCGTTGACCGCCAGCCCGGCGACGGCCCCCAAGACGGTGGCCTGAATGTCGGCATCGGCGCGCACGATCAATGCCGATTTGCCACCCAGTTCCAGATGCACGCGCTTCAGGGTCGGCGCCGCTTGACTCATGATGCTCATGCCCACCGTTTCCGAACCGGTGAACGAGACCATGTCCACCCGCGGGTCGCTGCTCAGCAGGCTGCCCACTTCAATACCGCCGGTGACAATGTTGAGTACGCCCTTGGGCAGGCCGATTTCTTCAGCGATCTGACCGAACAACAGCGCCGAGTACGGGGTAAATGGCGAAGGCTTGAGCACCAGGGTGTTGCCGGCCAGCAAGGCTGGAAACACCTTGGCCAGATTGAGCAGAAACGAAAAGTTGTAGCCGGTGATACCGGCCACCACCCCAATCGCCTCACGCTCCACCGTGCCGCTGCCGAGGATCATCGGCCCGGTCGGGTTGAAGGGATTGGGATTGGCCTGCACCGGAATCTGCAGGCTGTCACTGTCCAGAGACTGCTCGATCGCGGTCAGCACATGGCCCAGCGGCATGTCCACCTGCATGGCGTAAGTCACGCCTTGCGAGCAACCGACTTCAGCAATGATCAGCGCGGCAAGCTGCTCCCTTTTGGCCACCAAAGCGGCGTGCATCCGCCGCATGTACCCGACTCGTTCGGCCATGCTCAACCACGGCCAAGGGCCGTTATCAAAGGCGTTGCGAGCAGCGGCAATGGCCGCGTCGGCGCTGTGCAGATCACCGCTCGGTGCATGACCGATGACCGCTTCGGTGGCCGGGTTGAGCACCGCTTCGCGCGGACCGTTGACACCCACCCACGCACCATCGATGTACAGCTTGTCCAGCTGGGTAAAGGGAACTCTCATGGTGTTGGATCTCCTGAGACTTTGCCGGTGATAATTTCTGCAGCGCGCATGGCAATGGCAATGGCCATGGCCATGGCCATGGCTGAGGCATTGGTGTTGCCAGAAACCAGGCACGGCATCACCGAGGTGTCGACCACACGCAGCCCCTCGACGCCACGCACTCGCAGTTCGGGGTCGAGCACCGACGCGCTGTCGGCACCCATGCGACAGGTCCCCGAAACGTGATAGGCGGTCTGGCCGAAGCGGCGGAACGCGGCAAGAATTTGCGCGTCGCTTTCTACCTTCGGCCCCGGTGTCAGCTCGCCGACAATGAATGGCTTGAGCACCGGCTGTGCAGCCAGACGGCGGAACCAGCGAAACAAGGCAATCGCGGAGGTACGATCGATCTCGGCGCTCAAGTAATTGGCGTTGATCCGGGGTGGAACCGTGGCGTCCGCCGATTGAATGCGCACCTCACCCTGGCTCTGCGGACGCAGGAAATAGCCACCGATGGTCAGGCCGGGCTGCTTGTCGATTTCGACTTTGTTGCCGTCGCCGTCCATGGAATAGAGGCTGACGCCGATTTGCGCGTCCGGAAGATCCAGCTCCGGGCGCGTCTTGAAGAAACCACCGGCCTCGTGGGCGGCATGGGTCATCGGTCCCTTCTTGCGCAAAAAGTATTGGGCCACTGCACCGAGTAACCCAATCCCATGGAAGCAGTGATTGAAGCTGCCACGGGTGACCCGGTACTACATGGCCATGTACACGTGCTCACGCAGGTTGCGCCCGACCTCGGGGGCGTCGTGCAGCACACTGATACCCAGCGAGTTCAACAATGCGGCCGGGCCGATGCCAGACAGTTGCAAGAGCTTCGGCGATTCAATGGCACCGGCGCACAACAACACCTCGCGCCGCACGTCGAAGCGTCCCTTGCCGGCATTGTTGTTGACCAGCACGGCACAGGCACGGTGATTGCTGAACTCGATGCGTTGCACATCCGTGCTGGTCATAACAGTCAAGTTCGGGCGTGTACGCACCGGGTCGAGAAAGGCTTTAGCTGCGCTGAATCGCTGGCCTTTCCAAGTGGTTTGCGGCTGATAGCCAAAGCCACCCTGGGTGACCGAGTCGATATGATTAGTGTCTTCAGTACGCGCCACACCCAGCTCACCGGCCGCGTTGATGACGGCATCGCACAGGGCGTGGCCCGACGGGTGCACGGTGACTTTGAGCGGGCCACCGACTCCGCGCCATTGGCTCTTGCCCAACTGGTGGTCTTCGAGGACGACAAACTGCCGGCCCATGTCTTTCCAGCCCCAGCCCGCGCAGCCTTGCGCTTCCCAATGGTCATAGTCGGCTGGCGCTCCGCGCACATAGACCATTCCGTTGACCGAACTGGAGCCGCCGATTGTTTTGCCCTTGAGCCATTGCTCGTCGGTCATACCCTCGCCGCGTGCGGCCTTGTAGCTCCACACATGCGGATTGCCAGGGCAGAGCAGTTTGCCAATGCCACGGGGCATGGCAATCAACGGGCTGGTGTGATCCGGTCCGCTCTCGATCAGCAGCACCGAAACGGTCGAGTCGGCAGACAAGCGATTGGCCAGGATGCAGCCGGATGACCCCGCACCGATAATGATGTAGTCGTAGGTTTTGCTCATTGTGGTTCTTCTTTCGCTGGTTGCTGTAAGCCTTCCATCTCCAGGGCGGTACTCACCGGTGTTCGTCGGATGTATCGCGAACCTCGATGACCCGTTCCGGGCAGGCACGGGCACCGCGTTTTGCCAGCCCCTCTTGCCCAATCGGCACACTGAAGCCGCTGCTGGCGATGTAGCCGTTGTCATCGAGTGGATAGAGCGCGGGCGCGACGTTGTTGCAGCGGGCATGACCTACGCAGTCGGAGTTGATGCCGAGCATTTCATCGTCCGTCAGCGGCCGACCGTCGATCTGACTGTTCAGCAGATAGCTGGTAGAAGTCATCACCGGGATCGGCACGACGCTCGGCGATGTGGTTGCGGATCCAGGCGGTGATCGCCCCCGCGTTGTCGGTCACCGTTTGCAGGTCGACGCTTTTGATCAGCGTCTGCGTCCAGTGCTGGAACAATGGCCGGTCTTCCAGCGGCCAGCCCATCAGGGTCAAGAAGATCAACGTGGGAAACGGTTTGGCGAACGCTTCGTTGAAATCGCAACGACCGTCGGCTTGCACCTCGTCAATCAGCTGGTTGGCCAACTGGCGAATGTTCTGCTCCAGCGCGTCAACCTTTTTCGGTGTGAACAGCGGGTTGAGCAATGCGCGATATTTGGCGTGTTCAGGTGGAACGATTTCCAGTGGCGCCAGGCGCCAGCTTTCCCCGAGCAACATCGCGTAGGGTGTCAAGCCGACACTGCTGAAGGTCTGAGGGTCTTGCAAAATGCGCCGCAGGTCCTCGGCACGCCGAGGTACCCAAGTGCCGGGTAAAAAGCCCAGACGTGGAATCCAGAAAATCGGTGGGGTCGTCTGGTGCAGTTCGGCGGCCCAGGTGTAAGCATTTTCACCCTGGGCGGTGAGCTCTGCCCATAGATCGAAATCGCGGACAAGGTGCTTGGGAATGTGCGCAGGAACAGGTGCAGGCGTTTCAGGAGCGTTATTCATTATTGTTCTCCAGGTCTCTATCGGACTGGAGAAACGGTAAGGCCGCAGGAACAAAGCCACAACGAACAGAAGCGCAAATCTGTACGGCACAAACGGAATTAATTAACACTTTCACTTAAAATGTTCTAAAACCAACCCTACTGGTGCAAAACATCCTCTGTCATTGTGTGCTGATCACCGCCGAGAAGCTCTTGTACCCGCCGTCATGAAACCAATAAAAAGCGCTGCCGAGGTTCAGAATGTCTCACCTTGCTTCCGTGCAAACAGCCGATAAAAATCACGCCAGTCAACGCCACGCCTTGCGTTCCCAACGCACCCGGGAATTGTTGCTGGACCACATGTATCGCCTGGCGCTGGAGAAGGGCTACGAGGGAATTACGGTCCAGCAAATACTGGACAGTACAGGGGTCGCGCGCTCCACCTTCTACGCGCACTTTCGCGACAAGGAGGACCTGATCGTCGCCGGGTACGAAGCCATTGGCGTTCCCTAGACCAAGGTCACCGAAGTCGATGGCGACCGCCGTGTCCTGCTGGATGTTTCGGCCTGGCTGTTCAGCGCCACCGAACGTCATGCGGCACTGACGACGGCGTTCTTCAGCGGCCCGGGACAGAACGTGATTCTCGCGCACCTGGAAAACATCTTGATCATCCAGGTCCGGGAACACTACCGGAAACAGGGTCTGTACCAAATCGATCAACTGCGTGGCGAGGCCGCCGTGCGCTGTTTCGTCGGTGCCTTGGTGGGGCTGTGGTTGTGGTGGGTGCGCCACGACTATCCGAACCCGGCGCGGGAAATGACCGAAACCTTCGACAGCTTGATGAACAACGGCACCTGGCCGCCTGACAACAGCGTGCGCCAGTAGCGGGATCAAGAGGCGCAGGCCATGATCAGAAACTGCCGGAATGCCTGGGCCGGCGCCGACAAACAGTTATCTGGCAGCCAGATCAGCCCCAGTTCCATAGGTGGAATCACGTCCACCAACGGGCGGATTTCAATCTTTTTGCCTTCCAGGGACCAGGCCCGGTAGAGCATGTCCGAGAGAATGGTCACACCGAAACCATGCCCCACCAGCCCGCGCAACGCCTCCATGGAAGAGGTGCGAAAAGCCACCTTGGGTGCCAGTCCGCGGGATTCCCAATAGCGCATGGTGGAGGTCTCCCCCTCATCGACCGTGGCCAGGATGTAGGCATGCTCGGCGACGTCTTCGAGATTGATCGATGTGGCAGACATCAATGGGTGCTGACTTGCCAGCCAGAGTTGGCGGCGCGAACGAATCAGCACATGGTGAGCAAAACCGTGCAAGTTAGGCGTGTTGGAGACAATCGCCAGGCCCAAGTCGAGGTCGCCATTGCTCAGGGCTGCTTCAATGCTCTGGCGGTCCATGTCGATCAGGTCGATCTCTACCTGAGGGTAGCTACGTTTGAAGCGTGCCAGCAGCGCTGGCAGAAAGTAGCCGAGCACCGTGTAGGAGGCACCCACACGCACGGTTCCTTGCATGGCGTGGCCGAGAAACAGCGGTTCACTGAGAGCGTCCTGCAGCGTGTCGAGAATGTGCCGCGCATGCTGGGAAAACTTGTTGCCTTCAGCGGTCAGCGCCACGCCATGGGGCAAGCGGTCGAACAAGCTGACGCCCATGGACTGTTCCAGATGCAACACCGCCGCAGTAATCGCCGACTGCGATACATGCGCCTTCAGCGCCGCCTGGGAAAACTGGCCGGCGTCGGCGGCGGCAACGAAATAGCGAAGTTGACGCATGGAAATATCTTTGCCTTTCGTCATCTGATTTTCTGATACCTGCCGCCTGAATATATGAAACAGCTCGGTCTACGGGCTGGTTACACTCGAGACCGGGTAGCTGCCCTGACGTATCGTTATCCTTCGAATTTCAGCGCCAATAATAAAAATGGCTGAAGGTTGAAAAATGAACGCGATCCACTACAGCGAGTACGACTGTGAAGCGTCAGGTAATTTCCTGACAGAAGCTTCATTGGCCAGGCAAGGCTTCGACATCCGGGTTGAACACGCGCAATGGTCCAACACTGGCACTGCCTTGATAGAAACCGGCGACAGTTGCCTGTTGCGCTTGATGCTACCTGCCAGCTCGCAGATCAAGCCTAACTGCGGCGGTTTTTCCAGCCACGGTGCGCCCCAATTCCAACCCCTGGGCAAGCTATTGTTCATTCCCCACGGCACCGAGTTCCACCTGCGTCACGATGCCGGAGAGCAAAAGGCCCTTGTGTGTCTATTCGACCCCTCCTCACTCGGCGTCCTGGGCAGCTATCGCTGGAACTGGCAGGACAACGTCAGCGCAGCCATGCTCAATCTGCAAAGCGGCTACTTGCACGCCTCGTTGCAACGGCTGGCCGAAGAAGTGGCCAACCCCGGCTTCGCCAGCGAACTGCACACCGAGTGCCTGCTCACCAGCATTGCCCTGGACCTGCGCCGCGAATTTATCGACGCGCCCGACGAAGCGAGCAGTGATTCATTCAACGCTGAAAAACTCAGCCCCCGGCAACTCAACATCCTGCGTGAACTGCTCGACAGCGCCAGTGACGAAGGCCGCTCTCTGGGTCATCTGGCGCGGGCCTGCGAGCTGCCGTTGCGGACCCTGTCCAGTCGCTGCAAAAACACCACCGGCATGACCTTGCGCCAGTACGCGGCGCAAACTCGCTTGCAAAAAGCCGTGGCGTTATTGGCTGACCCACGATTGCTGATCAAACAGGTGGCCTATCAGGCTGGCTTCAACAACGCCGCCGCTTTCAGTGCCGCATTCCGTAAAGAGCTCGGTGTCACACCCGAGGAATTTCGCCACCAGCGCCAGCGCTGACACTGAACCTGTGGCGAGGGAGCTTGCTCCCTCGCCACAGGTCGATCAGCGATACAGGCCTTAACGACGAATCGTGGCGGTAATTTTGGCGTGCGGCCCATTGACCTGCGCGGCCCAGGCTTGCGCCGCCTGATCGAGTGTGAAATCCAGGTAATCCACCTGAATCTGCTGCTCTTTGGCGATCTTCAGCAGACGCAGCCAGATCTGTTCACGGTCTGCGGGCGGACGCTGGCCAGTGCCGATGCACGACAAGTTGCGAAACAACAGATCGGCAATATCCAGATTGAGCTGACGACCGGCCCCCGTGCCAATGGTCATGATCCGGGCACCCCAATTGGTCGCTTTCAGGGACGTCAACATCGGTTGACCGCACACGAGATCGAGCACCACATCAAATCCACCATCGGCCGCGTCTTTGAGCGCAGCGACATCATCGCTGCCACCCAAGGTCACCACTTCATCGGCAAGACCTCGCGATTTCAACCGGCCCAGCGCTTCACCGGACCGCGCAGCACCGACCACCTTGCCCGCACCCAGACCGCGCGCCAGTTGCAGGGCGATCTGACCCAGAGTGCCGGTGGCGCCCAGGATCAGCACCTTCTCACCCTTCTGAATCGCGGCTTTTTCCAGGGGCACGATGGCGCCGGTCGCGGCGATGCCCATGCTGATCGCGGTTTTATCGTCCACGTCGTCTGGCACATTCCATACTTCGGCTTGCGGCACCAGGGTACGCTCTGCCCACGCACCAAACGGCAACACCGAGCGCTCGCCGAAATACACCCGGCGGCCATCCGGCGCACGGCCAACGCCTTCGCCGCGAATGACACAGGGATATTCAACACCCAGACGGTAGGCGCCGAGTACATCCCAGCCCCCAAGGCCAGCGGTATCGACATCGATCAGCACCGAGCCGTCTTGCGGCTGCGGATCACGAAACTCGCCCACTACCGGCGGCGCATTGCGCTCGGAAATGATTGCTGCACGCATGGCATTCTCCTTGTTTGTTTTATTGTCAGGCTGCACTTGAAGTAATAATTGAACATTAATCTATTATTTGTCCATATTTACTTCGGCAGCCTACTCAATTGGCCGCCAACGGCTCGGACTGATATCGCGGATACCCACCCAACGTCAGGAGTAGCAAGGGGCCGACCACAAAGCAGATAAAACTGAACAGCAGCATGGCCGAGTAGCCACCGGTGAGCTTGAACAGCCCGGCGAACAGTAACGGCGAGATCGCCGCACCTGCGGTAATCAAGCCCAGGTGCGCGCCGAACAAACGGCCGTAGTCGCGCATGCCGAAGTAACGGGCAATGAGGAAGGCAGCGATATCGAACTCGGCGCCGGCACCCACGCCTACCAACAACGTGGCGAGGGTGTACATCGCAATACTGGAATCCCCATAGGCAAAAATGCCGCAGGCAAATGCCGGCATCAGCAGCGCCACAGAGGCAACACCGGGCGCCCACAACCGGTCAATCAGGTAACCCACCAGCAGCCTGCCAAGAATCAGCGACACGCCGAAGCTGGCGAAAATCTGGCTGGCCTGAAGGGCGCTCAGTCCACGGTCCTGCAGCAACGGCACGATGTTGGTGACCATGCCCACCACACACGACACCACCAACGTCATCGACAGGTTGCACACCCAGAACCGCCATGAGCGCAGCGCCTCGCGCAGTAGCAGCCCACCGGTTTGTTCACTGGCGGCGGGGCGTTGCGCCGAGTGGGCGCTGACATCGGCAGTCGGCAACAACCAGCGTAAGGCCAACGGCAACGCCAGCAGTACCGGCAACACGCCCAGCGCGAGGAATCCCGCCTGCCAATTCCACCGGCTGATCGTCCAGGCGGTGATCAACGGCAGCATGATGGCCGCCAGTCCGGAGCCACTGAGGATGATCGCCAGCGCCAGACCACGGTTGTCCTCGAACCACAAGTTCACCAGGTGCGACCAGGTCACCTGCAACGTACCCAGCCCGGCTAGCGGCACCAGGAAAAAGCCAAGGTAGAGGGTCCAGATCGAGCCATTGATACAGGTCAGGGTGAAGACACTCAGGGACAACGCCAGCAGCGACAGCAACGTGACCCGGCGCAAGCCGTAGCGCAAGTTGAGCCAGCCGGCCAATTGCGACGCGACGATGGTGCCCAGCGACAATGCGGTGATTGCCGCCTGCAACTCCGCCCTGCCCCATCCCATGGCCTGTTCCAGCGGAATCACCATGGAGCTGAAGCTGTACAGCAGCAACGAGCTGGAACTGGTGGCGACGCCGACCAGCGCCAGAATCAATACTCGCCAACCGAGCTTGAATTCTGCGTTATCAAAGCCTTTCATGGTGTGTGACCTCAGTCGTTGCCGATAAACACAGCCGCTTCCGCGCTCTTGCTCAGCACATGAGCACGGCGTGCCGGGCCAGGTGCATTCGCGACTTGGGCAAGGGTGTCTTCGGGGTGAATCAGCGTTGGGCCATTACTCAGTTGCTCAAGCGCCAGAAGCGCCAGGTCTTCAGCCTTGGGCAAGGTCATGGTCAGGGCGTCGGCAATGTTCAGTTTGACCATGGCATCGCGCATGGTGGGTGTGTCGACGGTGCCGATGAGCAGGTTGAGCACATCGACGCCAAGGTCTTTCCACTCCGCCCATAACGATTCGCCGAGGTTCAGGGCAAAGCCCTTGGTTGCGGTGTACATCGCCAGTTTGCGAATTCCCCCCAAGGCTGCCTGGGAACCGACCAACAGCAAGCCGCCCTGCCCGCGCTCCAGCATCGCAGCGCCAAAGGCGTGGCTGCATTGCATCACGGTCAAGCAATTGAGGCGCAGCAAGGCGCCCCAGTCCTCGGCCGAGGTATCGAGAAAGCGTGTGATGTAAGGATCGCCACCCGCGTTGTAGATAAAAAGACCAACTTGCCGATCACCGACAGCTGCGAGCAAACGCTCACAGGCATCGGGTTGAGAAAGGTCCTGGATCACCACCAGCACTTCGATGGCGTAACGTTGCTCCAATTCGCCTTTCAATTGCGCCAGGGTGCCGCCACGGCGCGCCACCAGCACGCAGTTGAGGCCACGCTCGGCGAGGGTACGGGCAAACGCCGCGCCCACTCCATGGGAGCCACCGGCAATCACCGCCCACGGACCATAGCGATGCAGGAAGGCATCATCAGAAACAGACATAAGCACTCCGAAAACGAAGGCCCGGCGACCAGCCACCGGGCGAGAAAGGTTTCACCCTGTCAGGCGACGGGTGGCAGGTCGATGTGGCTGGCGGAGGCGCCAATGGCGGTGCTGCCGTAGACCAGAACACGTCGTTCGATTTGCGCCATGAACAGGCGCAGCAAGGGTTCGTCGTATTCGGGCCCGGCGCTTTTGACCAAGGCTTCCAGCGCTGCATCAATCTCGCTGTAGTCACTGAAAGTGCGGTCGAGCAGGACTTGCGCCTCCTGTTGTTCCAGCTCGCGCAAACGCAATTCCATGGCATCGCCACGGCCCAGGTACTCAACCAATTTGCTCACTGCGCGCAGGTTGGTTTTCTGGAAGTCACTGCCGACTTCCACCTGCGCCAGGGCATCGCCGAGCATGGTCAGCAACTGCGCATTCGGGCCGCTGCTGACAATCTCCAGTGTTGGCGTTTGCAGCGGCACACCCATGGCTTCGGCCAGCGCATGCACCACTACCCGGCGCAACGCGATATCAAACTCGGTGTAGATGTCGTGCGGGTCGCCTGGTTGTGGCGTGGCCACCGATGCCGAGAATTGCATCGTGCTGACGGTGGCGAACAGTGCGGTGTGGTAACGTACGACATCAGGGTCCGCCGGCTCGCCGGTCACTTGCTGATAGTAGCGATACAGGTCCGCGAAACTGTCTCCGAGCGGCTCGTAATTGTCGCGCATCCGCGCCGAAGCCAGGTCAGCCAACGGATCACCAATCATGGCGAATTCAAAATCGTAGAGACCCTGCACCTGTCCGTTCTCGAACAGGTACTGCCCCGAGTCGTACTGAACGAAAGCAGGCTGGGTACGGTGCTGTGGCACATTGCGGCGCAACCAGCCGAGGGCGAATTCGGCCAGAGGCTGAGGCCTGGTTTTATTGCGCGCATACAGCGGGTAATAGGCTTCCAAACCTGCGAGGGTAATGTCCTCGGCACTGATCGGCAGATGAATGCCCTGCGCAATGAAGGGTTGCAACGGCAGTTGGTGCATGCGCGCCATGGCGTCGACCCATTGGCGTGCGACGGCATGGCGTTCGGCATTGCTGTTCGCCGTGCTGACGTCACGACTACCCGGCACCAACTCCATGACGATCGCTTGCGGGTCTTCGCAGAAGCCGTAGATACGCGGCACCGGCACGCCTTGCTGACCAAGCAAGGTGAGAATATCCGCCTCCCGGCGCAGCTCCGGGAATGGACTGACATCACCGCCGCGCTCGCCACGGATATGCAGTTGAAGGGTTTCGCCATCGCGTTGCAGTTCAAGGTTCCACGCCGGGCGCCAGCGCAGCAGGCGTTGCATGGCCGTGATGTTCCCGCCCAGCAGCCCTTCGACAAAGGTGCGCAGCTTTTCTTCGACTGGATCAACAGTCGCATTTATTGTTGTTGGCATACGGGGTCTTCCTCAGGCGCTGATGTCCAGCGCCGCTCTCAATGGGTGCTGGTGCTACCAGCGTTCGGCCCGCCTACCTGCTCCAGCGGCACGCCCTTTTTCTTCGCTAGGTCGGCGGTGTCCAGGTACTCGCGCCAGGCACAGATCAGTCCGTGTTCGTCCAGCTCATACACCGCCACCATCGAGTGCGGCATGGGGACGCCGTTGTTGACGCAGTAATCGTCGCGTTCGGTCATCACCACGCGCTCCGAAGAGACGATGTGGCGCGTGGTGCAACGGTTATGCGTGACATAACTCATCTGTCGCTCTATCTCCCGGCGTAACGCGTCGCGCCCCCGGATCACAGGACCACCGGGCACCCACAGTTGCCAGATGGCGTCGTCGGCGAAGGTGGCCATAATGCGTTCGATATCGGGGCGGCTGCCGTCGCGGCCATCGCCCCAGGCGGCCAGCATGTCGAGGATGAAGCGTTCCTGTTCGAGTGCCATAAAACGGGCTCCAGTGCAGTGAATGGATCGGGATCAGACCGAGGCCTGGGGCAACAGGAAATTGCGCACCACCGGCACCATCGGCGTGCCGCAACTCATGCCGCCGTCCACGCGCATCAGCGTGCCGTTGACGTAGGCGGCGTCGTCGCTGGCGAGGAAAGCGGCCATGGCGGCGATGTCTTCCGGCTCGCCCAGTTGCGGTACGTTTTGCAGGTCGAGAAAGGCCGACTTCATCGCCTCGTTGGCCCAACTTTCCATGGCTGGCGTGCGAATCACTCCCGGCAGGATGCCGTTGCAACGAATGCCGCGTTTGCCAAAGGTGGCGGCAATGCTTTGCACGTACCAGTTGAGCGCGGCCTTGGAGGCGCCGTAGCTGAACTGAGAAATTTCGCCGGCAATCGAGCTGGTGGACGAGGTGAACAGAATCGAACCGCTGCCCTGGGCGAGCATGTGCGGCAAGGCGTATTTGCACGCCAGCACGCCGCCCAACACGTTGACCCGCATGCAGTTGTGGAACAGCTCGGTGTTGAAGTTGATGAAGTCGATATCGCGGGTTGTGGCCGGGTTTCTGTACACGGCGTTATTGAACAATACGTCGATACGACCGAAGGTCTCGACGGTCTGCTCGACCATCTGCCGCAAGGCGTCTTCCTCACCAACATCCACTTGCATGGCCATTGCCTTGGCGCCTATTTCAGCTGCCACGGCCTGCGCCGATTCGGCGAAAAGGTCGGTGACCACTACCGTGGCGCCCTCCCGGGCAAAACGCAGTGCCGAGGCGCGGCCGATGCCACTGCCGGCGCCGGTGATCACGCAGACCTTGCCGTCTAAACGTTGCACAATCTCGCTCATAAAAGGGTCTCGGGACGGATAAAAAAATCGGCGCCCGTGACGAGCGCCGAAAAGGAGCATGAGGTCAGCGGGTCTGGCCACCGGCGATGGTCTGCGGATTGGCTTCACGCTCGGCGACCGGTTCCTGGCGGTAGCGCGTCGGGCCGTTGCCGAACATGCCGTACTGGTCACGGGTGAAGTCGTACAACGAGTAGGAATCCTGTTGCGGGTTATTGGGAATGCCATAGGCCTCGATGTTGTATTGCGAGCCGGTACGGAACAGTGCGCCGCTGTCGTCCCAGGCGTCGTAGACCGCAGCACCAAAGGTGTCCTCGTCGATGTAGTAGCGACGTTTTTTCTGCGCGTGGCGGACGCCGTCCTTGCGGGTCGCTTCCACCACCCAGACACGGTGCAGCTCCCAGCGTTCACAGGCGGGGTTGATGTGTTTGGGCATGAGTTTCTTGTCCATGTCGCAACCCCACTTCAGCGTGTAGTTGCTGTAGGGAATGAACATTTCCTTCTTGCCCACCAGCTTCCAGTCGAAACGGTCCATCTTTCCGGAGAACAGGAAGATTTCGTCGTAGAACGCGACCCCGCCGAACGCCGAGTTGGGGGTGTCGTAGTTGAATTCCGGAGCCTTGCGCACGCGGCGCTGGCCGGTGCTGTAGCTCCAGGCATATCGAGAGTCAGCGACCGGGTCGAGGTAATCCCAATACCCGGATGCCTGCCCGGCCGTACGGGCCGGCGCAACGATGCGCGACCATATACGTTGGGCGATTTTCGGATCACGCCCGGGAACGTCCATCTGGTAGAAGGGTTTTTCGCCGGTGGACCGGTTGGTATTGGTCAACGTCGCATGACCCTCATTGACGACATAGGCACTGTGGTTCCAGTCCCAGCCATTCACACCCTGGTAGTTCAGGATGTAGTTCCACATCAGTTCCCGGCCATCTCGCGGCAGTGGGAACGGCAGACCGCCCCGGCAGCCTTCGCTGATCGACAGACCGTCGTTCTCGGTCTTGCAGTCCTTGCGGCCAGCATTGCGCTGGGTGGCAGCAAGAAAATTCGCCGGAAAGGTTGCTGTCCGGTGGGTGGGGTACACCTCAAGGTAATAGGTGTCGGGGTTCTGCTTGAGCAATTGCAGTTGTCCGGCTGCCAGTTGGTCGGCGTACTGATCGGCGTTGGCTGCGGTAATGCGCAAGCGTGGCTTTTCATCGGCAAACGGGTTGGGCCAGTTGCCGTCGCCTGGGACCAGCCCGGCCGGGACTTTTAAACCACCGTCGTAGGCCGGAATGGTGCCAGCGGCATTGCCCGCGACAATCGCCCCGAACGGCGTGAGTCTGCCGCCCAGATCGGCTGCGGTAGAGGTGTCATCAGCGACTGTCGCCCCCGTCAGAGCAATGGCCACCAGGCCTATCGCATAAGAATTGACCGTCATTACGTTCTCCATTCAGATGGGTGATCGCCGAGTCCGGTGATCACTGCAGTGCAGTTCAGGGCGGTTCAGAACGCGGTACTGACCGTCAGCGAGACCCAATTGCGGTCGGTCAGGCCAACGTCGCCGGTTCCCCCGACGACTGTTTTGCCGACACCGGCAATATCGCCATATTTGCGTTCGCTGCCGTACCCGATGTACGACAGGGTCACGTCAGTACGCTCGTCGTAGGTGCCCTTGACCCCGGCTTTCCAGGTGTATTTGCCTTCGTTGCCCCCGCCCGTTGCGGCATTGCCGCTGACGCCGTAATCCACGCTCATCGGGGTGGAAATGTTCCAGCCGGGGAACACCCCCAGCCATTGCGGTGCAAAGCTCACGGCCAGGCCGACATAATTTTTGGTGGCGCAGCCGTAGTGCTTGTCCTGCCCCTCCGGGCAGCCGCCATAGCCCTCGCCTTTGAACAGTTCCTCGTGCTTGGTCACCCGTTGCACATGACTGAACGCCATTTCGGTGATCAGGCTGCCGGTGTCGAAGTAATCAGTGCGCGGCAGCAACCACAGGCCGTTGACCACCATGTGCCAGGTGTCACCGCGAGCGCCCTGGTTGTCGGCAGTGCTGATGTTGCTGGAGACCAACGAGGTGTTCTGGCGATACGACAGGTCTACGCCAAGGGAGCCGCCACCCAGCACCGGACCTGCGGAGTAACCCAGGCCATAGAGCTTGACGTTCTCGGCGTACACGTAACGGGCGAAAGTCGGTGCCACTTGCAGGCCCCACGGGTTGTAGTCATCGAATTCGCGATAGAACGCGCTGACCTCCGAATGCAGGAAGTCGAAGCTATAGGTGCCCATCACGCCCCAGTTGCCCCTGTCCTTGGGTTTGACCGGGTCAATCAACGGCCGCGAAACACCGCTGAACAACGGCAAACGGTCCGGCCCTTCCAGGGCGACGTCGGCGGAAGCCAGATAGGTACCGCCTTCAGGTGCGCGCGTGGTGTCCCATTCGAAGAAGTATTGCGCTGCCAGCGACAACTTGTCGGTGACCTGAGCCTGGGTTGAAATCTGCGTCAACGGCAGGAAGATTTCACGGGTCTCGGTTCCTGGGTTGCTTACCGCTTTGCGCCCATCCAACGGTGCTTGCGAGTAGGACACCGCATGCCCGGCAATCAGCAGGCCGTTGCCCCAGTACACGGTATGCCGGCCGGCACGCACGCTGACCGGAATCTCGCCGAGATCGAAGCGGGTAAACGCAAAGGCGTCCAGTAACTCGCCGCTAGGGCCACGGTGATAGCGCTTGGTGAAGCTGGAGTATTTACCGTTGTTGTAGCTCGGCGTGCTCGTACCGGGAAACGCACCGGGGTAGTAGACATTGCCGGGGCTGGTTTCGACGTCGGTGTTTTCGTAAGCCTGGTCGTACCAGCCCGCGCCGCTGATGCGAAAACCGTTGTACTGCTTGTACGCGACCTCCATTTCGCTCATCACATCGACCCGATTGGTCACCACATCGCCCCGATCAAACTTGGCGTCGGACTCGTCGTAGCTGGCGTTATTGGCCAACGCGGAGTCGCGCCCCTCGGCCCGTATGCCCAGGTTGTAACGCACGGTGTTGTCCCAGCGCGCGGTCCAGTCCGGATTGCCGGTATCAAACTCGGCGGCCTGCACAGCGCCAACAGTCAAGGCACACCCGGTCACGCTGAACCAGACAGCCAGGCTTAACGGCTTTAGCTTTGCGTCGATCATCAACACTCCCATTACTTTTTTATTGTTGTTGGCAGCCGAAGCGTTGGGCCGTCTGGACCGCGCCAATGAGCGCTGATCCGTGGGCTTTCGGTATGGACTGAAGTAGACGGGACGGGGAGGTTTGAGACAACGATTGGGAGTATTGCTGAAATGCATTTTGGTATTGGTCAAATACTCCCGACCTATACTCAAAGGCCCTGGATTGTGCTTTTTTGAGTACAGGAGGTGACCATGAAATCGGGAACCCAGACAGCGGCACTCCTAGCCGCTGCGATAATCGTCGGCTGTACGAATTCATCAAGCCAGACAGTGACTGTTCCCTTGAACGCTACACCACGCAACGGCGGTCAGATCGCCAATACAACGCTGGCCGTTCAGGGCAATGAGACAGCGTTTTCCTTTGTCGTCAGTGGAGTTCCAAGCGGCACTCTTCGGCCCTTGAATCTCTACACGTTTATCAACAAAGGCAGCTGCGAGCGGCCCGGGTCTGTCGCCTATGCAATGAATGACCGGATCAATACCAATCGCATTTCTGCAACGCGCGGCTGGACCTATTCACGAAGTGCGCCAGTGGCGCTGTCAGAGCTGCTTTCTGGTGGATATTACTTAGTGGTAAGGACCACACCGGCCGATGGCAACGTGGATATTTTCTGTGGGGATATCAAGCCAGAAACAAGGTGAAAATGACACCAGACCGGTAACCGGCTTTATCTACAACAGCGTGAAGAACAGTGTGCATACCGGTATTTGAATAACCGATACCGCCCCATTGTTTTTGTGATTTTACGATGGCAAAACCGCTCCCTAGACTCCAGCCAATAACTAGGCAACGCCGCTCTCCTGGCGCCGCCATGACAATAAAGCCTGGAGGATGAACATGAGTGTGCCCCCATCTCTGGATGACAAATACGTCCAGCACACTGGAAAAATCTTGCTCACCGGCATTCAGGCGCTGGTGCGTCTGCCACTGATGCAGCGCCAACGCGATCTGGCCAATGGTCTGAACACCGCCGGGTTTATTTCCGGATACCGTGGCTCGCCGCTGGGTGGTTTTGACCAGGCATTGTGGAAGGCGCGCGACTACCTCAAGGAACACCACACGGTGTTCCATCCAGGCATGAACGAAGACCTCGCTGCTACCTCAATCTGGGGTACGCAACAGGTCAATCTCTTCGAAGGCGCCACCTACGATGGCGTGTTTGGCATGTGGTACGGCAAGGGGCCGGGCGTCGACCGCTGCGGCGATGTGTTCCGCCACGCCAACGCCGCCGGCACCTCGCAATTTGGCGGTGTGCTGGCCATTGCCGGAGATGACCATGGCGCGCGCTCCTCCTCACTACCGCACCAGACCGAGCACATTTTCAAAGCGGTGATGATGCCGGTGCTGGCGCCATCGGGGGTGCAGGAATACCTCGACTACGGCATGCATGGCTGGGCCATGTCGCGCTATTCCGGCTGCTGGGTCGCCCTCAAAGCGGTGGCCGACACCGTAGAGAGCGCGGCCGTCGTCGACATCGACATTCATCGCGTACAACCGATCATTCCCGATATCCCGCTGCCCGAAGGTGGCTTGAATATCCGTTGGCCAGACCCGCCCCTGGCACAGGAACAGCGCCTGCTGGAACACAAGCTATATGCTGCCCTCGCCTATGCCCGGGCCAACCGCCTCGACCGTGTCGTGATGGACTCAGCGAAAGCGCGCATCGGCATCATCACGTCAGGCAAATCGTACCTCGACGTTTGCCAGGCACTGAAAATCCTCGGCATCGACGAATCACTCGCCCAGCAGATTGGCCTGCGGGTCTACAAGGTCGGCATGGTTTGGCCGCTGGAGGCTGAAGGCGTCCGGCAGTTTGCCGAGGGCCTGGAAGAAATCGTGGTGGTGGAAGAAAAACGCCACATGATCGAATACCAGTTGAAAGAAGAACTCTACAACTGGCGCGAGGACGTACGCCCGCGCATCGTCGGCAAGTTTGACGACAAGGGTGAGTGGAGCCTGCCGCACACGGGTTGGTTGCTACCAGCCATCAACGACCTGACCCCGGCGATGATCGCCCGTGCGCTGGCCAAGCGTATTCTGCGTCTGCACCAAAGTGGCCCGCTGCAAGTGCGCCTGGCCGTGCTGGATGCGCAACTGGCTAGCAAAGACCAATTCAGTAACCTGATGGAACGCGTGCCCCACTACTGTTCCGGTTGCCCGCATAATACATCGACCAAAGTCCCGCAGGGCAGTCGCGCACTGGCGGGCATTGGCTGCCATTACATGGCCGCCTGGATCTACCCGCAAACCCAGACTTTCAGTCAGATGGGCGGCGAAGGCGTGACGTGGATCGGCCAGGCACCGTTCACCACTACTCAACATGTGTTCGCCAACCTCGGTGACGGAACCTATTTCCACTCCGGCATTCTCGCGATTCGGGCTGCCATCGCGGCCAAGGTGCAGATCACCTACAAGATTCTCTACAACGACGCCGTGGCCATGACCGGCGGCCAACCGGTGGACGGCAGCCTCAGCGTGGCGCAAATCAGCCGGCAACTCGTTGCCGAAGGCGTGCAGCGTGTGGTGGTGGTCAGCGAAGATGTCGAGAAATATCAGCACATCCATGAACTGGCAGACGGCGTGCCGGTGCTGCGTCGCGACCAGATGGACGAAGTGCAGGAACAGCTGCGCCAGTTCCAAGGCGTATCCGCAATCATCTATGACCAGACCTGCGCTGCGGAAAAACGTCGGCGTCGCAAGCGCGGCAAGTTCCCGGACCCGGCACGCCGGGTTGTGATCAACGAAGCGGTGTGTGAAGGCTGTGGCGATTGCAGCAGCAAATCCAACTGCATGTCGGTGGTGGCGGTGGAAACCGAGTTCGGCCGCAAACGGGAAATCGACCAGTCCTCGTGCAACAAAGATTTCACCTGCCTTAACGGCTTTTGCCCGAGTTTCGTCACGGTCGAAGGGGGCTCGTTGCGCAAACCCAAAGCGCTGGCAGCCAAAGCGGATGAATTATGGGCATTGCCCACGCCATCAACCGTTACGCTGGATGAGCCCTACAGCATTCTGGTGACCGGCGTGGGTGGCACCGGCGTGGTGACCATCGGCGCCTTGCTAGGAATGGCAGCGTTTATCGAAGGCAAAGGCACGCTCAATCTGGACATGGCCGGCATGGCGCAAAAAGGCGGCGCGGTGTGGTCGCACATCCGCATTGCCGCGCACCAGGATCAATTGTTCGCACCCCGTATTGCCGAAGGTGAAGCAGCCTTGCTGTTAGGCTGCGATCTGGTGGTCAGTGCCAATACCGAAACCTTGTCCAAGCTGCGTCAAGGCGTTACCCATGCGCTGATCAACAGTGAAGAAACCATCACCAGCGCATTCGTGCGGACCTTCGCCCAACAGGCGGAAAGCGGAGATTTGCTGAAGCACCCGGACCCGAAATTCCACACCCACAACATGTCGGCACAAATCGCCGAAGCGGTTGGCCATGCCCAGGCGGACTTTGTCGACGCGAGCAAAATCGCCACGGCATTGACGGGCGATTCGATTGCCACCAACACCTTCATGCTCGGCTACGCCTACCAGAAAGGCTGGTTACCGGTGGGCGAAGCCGCGCTGCTGCAGGCTATCGAACTGAATGGCACTGCGGTGCCCTTCAACCTCGCCGCCTTTGCCTGGGGCCGGCGCAGTGCCGAAGACTTGCCACGGGTCTTGCGCAAACTGGAAGCAGGTAAAGTGCAGAACACAGATCGCTTGCTGTCGCAAAGCCTGGAAGAAACACTGGCACGACGCATGGCATTTCTCACGGCGTACCAGAATAAGGCTTATGCCCAACGTTACCGGCAACGAGTCGAGCAATTCATGAAAGCGGAAACGGCGCTGCTCGGGCAACCGGGCAAACTGTCGGCAAGCGTCGCCCGTTATTACTTCAAAGTGCTGGCCATCAAGGATGAATACGAAGTGGCACGCCTGTTTACCGATGGCCAGTTCCTGGAAAAAATCCAGGCTGGCTTCGAGGGCGACTACCGCCTGCGTTTCCACCTGGCGCCACCGCTGCTGAATGATAACGGCAGCGGCCGTGAGCCGAAAAAGCGCAGCTTCGGCCCGTGGATGCTGCAAGGCTTCAAGCTGCTGGCTAGGTTCCGGTTCCTGCGCAACACCTGGGCCGATCCGTTTGGCCACACTCACGAACGCAAGGTGGAACGTGACTGGCTGGCCAATTATGAACGTGTCCTCGACGAAGTCTTGATGGATTTGACCGCCGACAACCTGACCCTGGCCCAGGACCTGGCACAGCTGCCAGACAGCGTGCGCGGTTATGGCCCGGTCAAGGAGCGCTACCTCGTTCACGCCCAACAGCGTCAGGCGCAATTGCTTGAACGGTGGCGCGATGGCTCGAACGCGCAGTTCCACGATGCCAGTCAGGCCGGCAGCAAAATAGCCGTTACCCAACTGTAAGCCCGAGTGTGGCAGGCGTCGGTTGCCTGAAAAGGCACCACGCCGTATCCACCGAAAACTGGAGCACAGCATGCATGAAGTCGTGATAGTCGCCGCCACCCGCACCGCCATCGGTACCTTCCAAGGCGCATTGGCCACCACCAGTGCCGTGGAATTGGGCAGCGTGGTGGTCCAGGCGTTGCTGAAAAAAACCGGGATTGACGTCGACCTGGTCGATGAGTTGATTTTCGGCCAGGTGCTCACGGCCGGGTGTGGGCAAAACCCGGCACGCCAAGTGGCGCTGAAAGCAGGCCTGCCCCATAGCGTATCGGCCATGACCCTGAACAAGCTCTGCGGCTCCGGGTTGAAATCCGTGATGCTGGCGGCTCAGGCGATTCGCTGTGGCGATGCCGAGGTGGTGATTGCCGGCGGCATGGAAAACATGAGCTTGGCTCCCTACACGCTGGCCAAAGCGCGCACCGGCTTGCGCATGGGTAACGCGCAACTGGCCGACTCGCTGCTGCAGGACGGCCTGATCGACGCCTTCCACGACTACCACATGGGCATCACTGCGGAAAATCTGGTCGACGCTCACAGCCTGACCCGTAAGCAGCAGGACGCTTATGCCCTGCGTTCGCAGCAACTTGCCAGCGCAGCCATTGAGGCCGGCCGTTTTGTCGCGGAGATCACCCCGGTGCCGATTGCGCAGCGCAAAGGCGAGCCGCTGCTGTTTGCCGTGGATGAGCAACCTCGCGCGCAAACCACTGCTGTCAGCCTGGCCGGGCTCAAACCAGCCTTCAGAAAAGACGGCAGCGTCACCGCCGGCAACGCCTCGACAATCAATGACGGCGCCGCTGCAGTGCTGTTGATGAGCGAAGACAAGGCCAGGGAGTTGGGCTTGCCCGTTCTGGCAAAGATCAAGGCGGGTGCGTGTACTGGCGTAGACCCGGCGATCATGGGCATCGGGCCGGTGTCGGCAAGTCGCAAGTGTCTGGCAAAAGCCGGTTGGAGCCTGGCTGAACTCGATCTCATCGAGGCCAACGAAGCGTTCGCTGCCCAGTCGTTGGCGGTGGGTAAAGAGCTGGGTTGGGATTTTGACAAAGTGAACGTCAACGGCGGCGCCATTGCCCTCGGTCACCCGATTGGCGCTTCGGGTTGTCGTGTGCTGGTCACGCTGCTGCACGAAATGTTCAAGCGCGACGCGAAAAAAGGCCTGGCGACCTTATGCATTGGCGGCGGCCAGGGCGTCGCCCTGTTGCTGGAACGTCCATGATTGGCGCCCGCCCCGCAACGGCCGCCGGCCCTCAGCCGCGCTGGCATGGGCAGCCGGATGGCGATGTCGGAACCCACGAATTGCTGTACCACACGGCGCTCAGATTATTTGCCGAGCATGGATTCGAAAGTGTCAGCCTGCGCCAATTGGCAGCCGCAATGCATTTGCAGCCGGGATCGCTGTACAACCACATTGAAAGCAAGCAGGCGCTGCTGTTCGAACTGATCGAGACGCATGAAAGCGATCTTCTGGCGTTACTGCAAACCAAGGTCGCGCGTCATGCTGAGGGTCGGCTGCAACTGCAACGTTTTGTACGTGTGCACCTGCAGTTCAACAGCTTGCACGATCAGCGCCACACGCTGACGCGCATGGAATTTCGCAGCCTCAGCCTGGAGCAGCGCGAACGCGTCGAGCAACTGCGCGACACCCGCACCCGGGACCTGGAAAACATCCTCAGCCGTTGTGGATTGCCGGCCGGCCAGCGCGCACCGATGGCGCTGGGCATGCAAGCATTGCTCGATGGCGTGGTAGCCGGTTACCCGCAGGATGCGCGGCCTCCTCTGGAAAGTCTGACGAGTCTGTTTACCAGCATGGTGCTGACCGGTTTGAGCAGGCCGCTGGCTTAGCTGCTCCCCTTACATCACTAACAATAAGGTCGATCGATGAACGAAGAAATGACGAAAAATTATCGGGAAATTCTCCAGCACGTCGGTGAAGACCCACAGCGTGAAGGCCTGCTCAAGACTCCGGAACGTGCAGCGAAAGCCATGCGTTATCTTTGCCATGGCTACCGGCAAACGCTGGAAGAGATCGTCAACGGAGCACTGTTCGAGTCGGATAACGATGAGATGGTCATCGTTCGTGAAATCGAATTGTATTCGCTGTGTGAACATCATCTCTTGCCATTTATTGGCAAGGCTCATGTTGCCTACATACCGACAGGCAAAGTGCTCGGATTGTCGAAGGTCGCGCGAATTATCGACATGTTTGCCCGCCGCCTGCAGATCCAGGAAAACCTCACCCGGCAGATTGCCGATGCAATCGCCCAGGTCACCAATGCCGCCGGGGTGGCCGTGGTGATCGAGGCGAAACACATGTGCATGATGATGCGAGGTGTGGAGAAGCAGAACTCGGTGATGAGTACTTCAGTGATGCTTGGCGCCTTCCGCGAGTCGTACAACACCCGTCAGGAATTTTTGCAGCTGATCCGCAGCCGCTAGGCGAGGCGCCAGGCGCCCCACCTTCAACTCAACTGAGCATCAGCATCCCGCCGTCAATCATCAGCGTCTGCCCGGTGACAAATCGAGAACCTTCTCCGGCAAGAAATACCAGCACTGGCGCCAGATCCCGGGCCGGTTCACCCAGTTGTCCGCCGATGGGCACTTGCCCTGCCATGTACGCATCGTGCTGCTGCAGTTGTTCGGCGCTCATGCTCGCGCGAGTCGCCTCGTACATCGGCGTCCACATCGCCGGGGCGATAGCGTTGACGGTAATGCCCAATGGGCCCCACTCCCGCGCCACCGTGCGCGTCCACGCCAGCACGGCCCCCTTGCTGGCCGCGTAATGGGCTTTGCCGGGCTGTCCGATGACGCCTGCCCCAGAGGCGAAGTTGATGATCCGCCCACCGCTGCCCTTCAGCAGCTCATAGGCCGCGCGGTTGGTCAGGAATGTGCCACGGGTATTCACCGCAAAGACTTTTTCCCACTCGTCCAGCGTGATGCTGTCGGCACTGGCATTCGGCGCGATACCCGCAGCATGTACCAGCACATCCAGACCATTGAGCCGTTCGTTGGCCCAGGCGAAAGCGGCGTCCACGGATTGGCTGTCAGCGATATCGCAGACTCGTGTATGCGCCCACCCGCCACCGTCCCCCGTCATCGAGGCGGCTTCGCCCAGGTCGAGGCTGACGACATAGGCTCCCTCCTCCACAAATGCTTTGACCACTGCCGCGCCAATACCCCTGGCGCCCCCCGTGACGATGATGCGTTTACCGGCCAGCTGCATGGGCTGTTCCTCTGATATCAGACTGTTTGATCGATGCGCTGCAACGCCGTAGCGAACAGACGCAACGCTGAGGCGTGGTGTTTTTCACCCGAGACCATCGAGGCTTTGCCCGCACACGCACGGGCGTAACTGACTTCGAGAAAGATGCCGAGCTTGAAGCCGGCCAACACCAGGTACCAGGTGAAGTCCGCCAACGAGCGCGAGCTGCCGGCGCGGTAATGGGCGACCAGTTCGTCGCTGCTGCAAAAGCCTTCCCAGGGGCGAACTTCAATGGTGCCGGCACCACGACCATCAGCACCGGGCCAGGTGACTACCAGCCAGGCAAGGTCGAGCAACGGATCGCCGATGGTCGCCAGCTCCCAATCGACAACTGCGGCCAGTTCCGCGCTGTCGTGGCGAAACATGACGTTGGACAAGTGAAAGTCACCATGCTGGATACCGGTCTGGAACTGCGTCGGGTAATGCTCGCTCAACCAGTTGGCCAACCGGGCAAGTCCCGGCAGACCGCTCGCGCCCGGCCAACCGGGGTAGTCTTTGACGCTGTCCAGTTGCGCCAGCCAACGTGAGACCTGGCGTTGATGAAAACCTTCGGGCCGCCCAAAATCCCCCAGGCCCACCGCCTGATAGTCGATTTCTCCCAGACGCAATAACGCGTCCACCATGGCCAGCCCCATACGTCGGCGCATTGCTGGCTGCTGCGCGTGCGGCGTCGGCAAACCTGCCGCGCAGTTGGGATTGAAGCCCTGTACTGGTTCCATCAAATAGAAACTGGCGCCCAGAACGTCTTGGTCGGCGCAGTCGGCTATCAGGCCGGCATGGGGCACCGGCGATCCGGCCAACGCTTTGAGCAACCGTGCTTCACGGGCAATGGTTTTACTGCCGACTTCGCGCAACTCCCTGGAAGGCCGACGCAATACGAATTCGCGCGTGCCACGCCGAAAGCGCAGCAACAGATTCTGAGTGCCTCCGGTTAATCGCAGTGGGGCCTCGATGGAGCCACTTTCCAGACCCTTTGAGTCCATCCATAGAGCCAGGCGCTCGAGTTCGACCAGATCCTGCCAGTCGTTCATGCGTCGTACTCGCCCAGACTGGCCAATGCATCGGCGTATTTTTCCCGGGCTCGGGCCGCCGCGGTGGGCCGGTGGTAATCGGGGAACAGTTCGTCGCAGGGTTGATAATCGCGTAGCAGTTGTTTGGCGACCGTGATTTTGTGCACTTCGGTGGGCCCGTCGGCCAGCCCCATCTGGAAGGAGCGGACGATGTACCCGGTAAACGGCATTTCTTCGCTTACCCCTAACGAGCCATGTACATGCAGGGCGCGCGCGGCGATGTCATGCAGCACCTTGGGCATGGCGGCTTTCACCGCAGCGATGTCTTTGCGTACCCGTTTGTAGTCCTGATACTGGTCGATGCGCCATGCCGTGCGCATGACCAGCAAACGAAATTGTTCGAGCTCGATCCACGAGTCGGCAATTTTTTCCTGGACCATCTGCTTGTCCGCCAGGCGGCTGCCCTGGGTACTACGCGACAGGGATCGTTCACAGAGTGCATCCAGGGCTTTCTGCGCTTGGCCAATCACCCGCATCGCATGGTGCACGCGGCCGCCACCCAGTCGTACCTGGGCCACGACAAACGCCTGACCGGGCGCGCCGAGCATGTCGCCAGCAGGCACTCGCACCTTGTCGAACGACAGGTAGGCATGGGTTGCGGCCGGGTCATCGGCGATACCGACGTTGCGGATAATGCTCACCCCCGGAGCATCGGCGGCAACAATAAACATCGACATGCCTTCATACACCGACACGTTTTTATCGGTGACCGCCATCACGATATAGAACGCGGCGTAGCGGGCATTGGAGGCAAACCATTTTTCGCCGCTCAGCAGCCAGTCATCACCCTCACGCACCGCTTCGGTGGTGAACACCGCAGGGTCCGCGCCGCCTTGGGGTTCGGTCATGGCGAAGCAGGACACGATATCGCCGTCGAGCAAGGGTTGCAGGTAGCGCTGCTTCTGCGCCGGCGTGCCGTAATGGGCGAGGATTTCACCGTTACCGGAGTCCGGTGCCTGACAACCAAACACAATCGGTCCGAACAGCGAGCGGCCGAGAATTTCATTGATCAACGCAAGGCGCACCTGGCCATACCCTGCCCCGCCCAGTTCCGGGCCCAGGTGACAAGCCCACAAGTTGCGCGCCTTCACCTGCGCTTGCAACGGTTTGACCAGTTGCTTGAACAGCGGGTCGTGGATATTCCACGGGCTGCCCAACACGTGGTCGAGAGGCTCGACTTCCTCACGCACGAACTGCTCGATCCAATCCAGTTCCACTTGAATCTCGGGGTCGGTCTGAAAGTCCCAGGCCATGGTGTTTCTCCTAGCAAATAGCGATCAGGCCAGCAGCATGCCGCCGTCGACCAATAGGGTTTGGCCGAGCACATAGCTGGCCAGCGGCGAGGCGAGAAACAGAGCCACATTAGCCATGTCCTGAGGCGTGCCGAGGCGCCCTTGAGGAATGGCGCGCAGCGCACCTTCCAGGCGTTTCGGGTTGCTGGTGGTCACCCGTGTCAGCTTGGTTTCCACCAGCCCCGGGGCAATGCCATTCACCCGGATACCATCACGAGCCCAGGCTTCGGCCAAGGTGCGAGTCAGCCCGAAAGCGCCGGTTTTCGAGGCGTTGTAGGCAGGGTTGCCACGGGTAGAATGGAACGCTGCTGCCGAACTGACCGTGATCATCGAACCCTTGGCTTCCATCAGCAGCGGGTGAAATTTCTGCGCGCAGACCATCAGGCTGGTGAGGTTGATGTCGAGCACGCGCTTGAAGCCCTCAGCGAGGAATTCCTGACGGTCGTAGAGCACCGTGCCTTGCGCTTGCACCAACACATCCAGACGGGTGAATGGCACACAGACCGCTTCGATCAACGCTGCATCCGCGACGTCGACCTGCGCGTAATGCAAGCCTTCAAGGTTAGAGTCGGGTGAGTCGTGATAGGCCGCCGCCGAGGCACGCGTACCCCAGACATGCACTTCGGCACCGCGCTGGCGAAAGTTCTGCGCAATGCCATTGCCGATGCCACTGGACCCGCCGACTACCAGCACGGTTTTACCGCTGAAATCCAACTCGTACATGGGTATTCCTTGTGCTTGTCGAAAAATGCTGCCGGCCAATAGGCCCACCGTTACAGCGCCACCAGGCCAGCCGAGGCCAATCGTTCGAGCTCGCTGCCGGTAAAGCCGAGGCCTTCCAGAACTTGCCGGGTATGTTGGCCGAGGGCGGGCGGTGGGCGCTGCAGCGATAACGGCAAGTTGCCGAAATCCCAGAACGCGCCGATCTGTTGCAAGTCGCCGTAAACAGCATGTGAGTAATGCGCGTGCAGACCCGCGGCGGCGTGTTCGGGGCTGTCGAGAAAGGCATCCATCTGCGCCTCCAGGACGGCCTGCGCAGGAACTTGCACTTCAGCCAATGCTGCGAGCGCCGCTTGCCGGGTAAGACCTGCAAACCAGGTTTCGGGCTGATCACCCATGAGCGCCTTGAAACGCTGCACCTCATCCGGTTGCAGCGCTGCCACCACCAGCCAGGCATCGCTACATAGATACAAACGGTGTGCGTCACTCACACCAGTCTGTTGCGCATCCATATGTTCGATTGGGGTCAGGCTGCCGTCTTCAAGCACCACCGCTTCGCTCATCGATAGCAACGTAGCGCCCAACAATGACGAGCTGACCATTTGCCCGACGCCACTGCGGTTGCGCTCGTACAATCCCAGCAGCAAGGCATAGAGCGAGGATAAACCGGCAAAGAAATCGCCCACGCCAAAACGCAGCCACATCGGCGCCTGCCCCTCCCCGCCCTGCTCCCTCTCCCAGCCGCAGGAAGCCTGCATCAATTGGTCAAAACCCGGCCAATCCGCGCGCGGTCCGGTCGGTCCGTAGGCACTGACATGGCAATACACCAGCTGCGGGTTGAGCACTTTGAGGCTCTCGTAGTCGACCTTGAGTTTGCGTGCGGCCGGCAGCCGCATGTTGTGGTGAACAACATCGGCCCAACGGGCCAACGTTTCTACGGCGGGCTCGGTTTGCTGATCGCCCAACTGCAGCGCTACCCCCAACTTGCCACGCTGGGTGCCGCTGAAAATCCGCTCCAGGCGGCGCATGGCATCGCCTTTGGGCGCTTCGACTTTAATGACTTCGGCGCCGAGGTCCGCCAGAAGCATGCAAGCAAACGGCCCGGCCAGGTAGGCGCCCAGATCCAGTACTTTCAGACCGTGCAGCGGAGGCAAGGGCGCCGGGCTCGACCTGGGCACTTGCGAAGGGATCACAGCATCGGCGCCTGACAGTCCGGCGTTCCCCTCACCTGCCAGAGGTGCGCTACCGCCAACTCGTGCGGGTGGCTGCACCTGCCAGGCAGGGCCTGGTTGCAGGGTCTTGCCCAATTGCACATCGTCGACTTCAACCACATAACCATTCAGGCGTGCTTGCTCGTCGAAGTAGATATCGCCAAAGGGAGCGGCAATTTGCGCGGCCACGTCGTGCTGCCAGAAATGCTCGACCCAGTCCTGTGCCGGCCGTGTGGCAATGATCGCCTTGTTGGCGCCGAAGTTTGGCGCCACATGGCTCGATGGCCACAGCGCGTTCAAGCGAGCCACTTCGGTTTCGCCGAGCTCACTGAGTGCCGCGGCCATCCACGGGGATTTGTCCGGCGAATAATGCACATGCAACCAGCGGCCATCAGCGCATTGGTGCAACGGAATAGGAATGTGTTTATCCAGGCCTTTGGCAAAGGCCTGCGTCGGCGTTTGCGCGCGGTTCCAATGCATGGTCATTGGCACCAAGGCTGCCTGAGCCAAACTCGTATGAGCGATACCGCCGCAGCCGTCACGTTCGCGTGCAAGCAACCGCGCCATCACCCCAACCACGCACAACCAGCTGGCCAGCCAATTGGCAAAGGGCATGCGCACGAATACCGGGCCGGGGCGATGCGCCGGTTGCTCGTCCAACAGGCCAAGGCGCGCCAGGATCAAAGTTTCCCAGGGGATGGCATTCGCCAGTGCATGCCGTTGGGGCCAGCCGCTAATTGCCGAGATAATCAAGCGAGGAAAGTCTGCAGCGAGTTGCGCGTCGGCCAGACCATGGGCCTGCGCTACCGAAGGTGTGAAGTCGTGTAGCAGCACATCGGCGCTCGCGAGCAGAGAGTTTAGTTGCTGACGATCTTGGGGATTTTCCAGACTGAGGATGACACTGCGCTTGCCACGGTTAAGCACAGCAAACAGCGCCTGTTTCTCTCTGGCGGGGTTGGCGGGTGGCTCGATCATCACCACTTCGGCACCCGCTTCGCAAAGATGCATGCCAGCGGCAGAGCCGGCAATGCCGGAACACAGACTGATGACGCGAATTCCTTCGAGGATTGCCTGGCTCATTCAGCACCTGTCTTCTTCTGCGCTTAGCGTTTTGCAGCAGAGCTGCAGAACGAATCCATGGCGTTACCCTAAGCGATCAATGATAAATTCCATAGATAGATTATTATTCCGAATATAGAATCATAAGCAGGAATATGAACAGCAAATAACAATTCGTCTAAATATCACTAAAAGCCGATCAGGGGCGTTGCGATGATCCTGCGCATGGACCACTTCACCATCGTCACCAACCAACTGGAGGCGACACGGGATTTCTACGTGGAGGTACTGGGTCTGGTCGACGGGCCACGCCCGCCCTTCCCGGTTCCCGGCTTCTGGCTGTACGCCCGGCAACAGCCCGTACTGCATGTGGTGGGCGTATCACAAATGCCGGAGCCGCGACGTGGCGTGCTCGACCATATGGCGTTTCATGCCCAGGGCTTGCAGAAAATGTGGACGCACCTGGATGAGCACGGCGTGCGATTCAAGGTGATCCGTGCTCCCGGCGCCGATCGCACGTGGCAGCTGTTCATGCAGGACCCCAATGGGGTTGAAGTGGAGTTGGATTTCGACGCCAGCGAAGTGCTGCCCGCCGACTGGAAGGAACGCCGGGGAAGCTAAATCAATCCAGCATAACTGCCGCCGTCGATCTGCAAATTTTGCCCGGTGATATAGCCGGCTTGCGCCGAACAGAGAAATGCGCAGGCGGCTGCCAATTCGCTCGGCTGGCCAAATCGTCGCGCCGCTATCGGCTTGAGCATTTCCACCCGTGCTTGCTCAAAACTGAGCTGGCGAAGCCCCGCCAGCTGCTCGGTCATAAAGCGCAGACGGTCCGTCTCAATGCGCTCCGGCAGCAGATTGTTGATCGTTACATTGTCCCGTGCCACTTCGACCGACAGAGCTTTGCAAAAAGCGGTCAGCCCGGCACGTGCAGCGGTGGACAAACCCAACGGCAAACGCGGTGACTTGACCATCGCCGAGGTGATATTGACGATGCGGCCGAAACCTCGCGCCCGCATACCGCCGATCACAGCCTGGATAAGCAGAATGCCTGAGAGCATGTTGGCCTCAATGGCCGCCATCCAGGCCGCGTGATCCCAATCCTCCAGACGACCCGGCTCTGGGCCGCCGTTGTTGGTCACCAGAATGTCGACTACCGGGCACGCGGCCAACAATGTCGCACGCCCGGCAGAGGTGGACAGATCCGCCACCACCGTGCGGGGCAGCCGGCCAGTGCCGAGAAAAATGTCCTGCGCGGTTTGCGCCAGGGTCTCGGCATTGCGGCCGTTGATCAGTATCTCGCAACCCTCCTGCGCCAATGCCAGCGCACAGGCTTTGCCAAGCCCTCGTGAAGACGCGCATACCACCGCCATGCGCCCGCCAATGCCCAGATCCATAGCCGTACTCCTTGCGTGATGGGGTCAGTCTTTCATGCCCAACAACGTGCTGATATCGCGTCCGGGTTCAGCATCGCTGCCGTAGGCGAACTGACCGGCGCGCTGGCGTTCGACCAGTTGTTCCATCTGGTAGCGATAACGAGTACCTGGGGTATCGAAACGCGAATGCAGGTCACGTCGCTCATCGGTCTCGAAATAGCGCTGATTTTGCGGACGCACCACCGAGTTGTCCTGGGGCTGGATGATGTAGTTGATGCGCGGCATCACGTAGCGAAACGGTGACGGTGCAGCGGTGGTATTGAACGTGACGTCACAGCGCGAGCGATGCTTGCCCACCGGCAAGAACGGTTGCAAGTTAGGAACGTCATAACCGGGACGAAATCGCGGGTAGGAGATGCACACATTACTGCGCAAATGGATGTGCAGCACCGCGCGAAAATCCTGGTACTTGGCGCGCACCCCGCCGACCCAACGCATGATCGGCGCCACTGATTTTTGTGCGACTGTACGGGTGCGGGTCACCGTTTCAGAGGTCCATTGCACCTCGACCTCGTCCGACTCGCTGATGCCGTCGCCGATGGTATTGGCATGCAGGAAATCGGCGTGGGTCAGGTCAATCAGGTTTTCTACAGAGAGCGCAGAGGTCGCATCGAATCGCACGGTGCGCTGGGTGTAGCCAGGAAGACTGCCGTCTTGCGGCAGGAACGGGATATGCGGCAGCAGCAATGTATCGGCGGCATCCGGGTTGCCGTACCAGACCCAAATGTAGCCGTAACGCTCGACCAGCGGATAAAACCCGCTGCCGCCAGTGAATGCCGTCAGCACGCACGTATTTTCACGCAGACGATAGGGATGGAATTCAGCTGCTCTCGGCTGCCCGTTTTCCCGCCACAGGTAATAGGGTTGGGCATGAATGATTCGACGAATTGGCTGGGCACTGAGGTCGCGACTATGGGAGACCGGAAACCAGGTGTCACGCAGGTCATAGTTGATCGGTGTCCAGTCACCCCGCACTTTGCGCGACGGAGTATCGGTAGAGGAAGGCACGGAATGCATGGTGAGTTCTCCTGTGCTCAGACGATCGCGCTTGCGGGAATCAGATGCGGTCGGCGAAAGGCACGCAGGTCGCGGGATGGGGCTTGCAGCAGGGCCGCGACGGCTACGCCGTCAATCAAGTGGTTCACCCGGAACGGCGACCTGCTGAATGCACGGGCAATACGCCAACGCAACGGTGCCTTGGCCGGCACGTGCTCAGTCACGAATCCTCGCCAGCACAGGCTGGTGGTGCCACGGCGGTTGGCCCCGGTTGCGATCATCAGGGTAACGAGCGGCATTTCTTCTTCGTTGAGCAAATCCACCCGAATACTGCCGCCGCTCAGGGGTACTGCGGTGCGCACAATCAAGGGGTAGTCCACCACAAACTGCGATGGCAGAAATTGTGTGGACCATACCGCACCGCGCTCCAGAACCACGCGGCCCTGCTCTCTGCGTAGATCGCCAAGGAAGAAATCGGTGAGGCGCACATGGGTAAAGCCGAGCAAGCATTCCGGGCCGTCGAGCATCGCCGCCAGATACTGGTCGTGACTCATGTTGACGACGGTGGAACCGGTAAATTCGCGACCGCTTGGCCGGTAATCGCTGCTGGGGAGCTCCCCTTGCGATGCGCCCTCACCCAACCACACATGGACGAAGCCATTGGCTTCGCTCACCTGAAAGGCCCGCACGGCATAGCGTGGCGGTACGCGCTCATCATCATTAAGGTTGGGAATTTTTGTACAACCGCCACTGGCACCATCGAAGGTCCAGCCGTGGTAACCACATTGCAAACCAGACTCGACAACTCGTCCCAGAGCCAACGGCACCCGCCGATGTGGACAACGGTCTTCCAGAGCAAAAGCCTGCCCGGCTGCGTTGCGGAACAGGACCAGTTCCTCGCCACCAAAGGCCACGGCCAATGGCTTTTGATCATTCACAGCCTCGGAAAGCGCCATGGCCCACCAGCCAGGGGTCGTCATCGGTTTGCCTCATTGTTGTTGTGTTTTTGGGCTTTTGTTTGCAATGCAATCAACGCTAACGGTAGCGGTACAATGCTGTGATGGCAACCATAAGTAAACATTTTAATGATTTATGTTCATACTCATAAAAACCTATCTAGAACCCAGAAATACTCCGAACACTGCTCAACAAAACGGATTATCAGCCAAATAAATCGCTGAATATGAACATTCTTAACTTTAATGCCCATTTTTCCTTGAAAAGGATCAGCAGAAAACCTATAAGCCTGATCACCATGAGCATGCTCATTCACTTCAGGTGCGTTGACGATGACCCAATCCATCCTCGGCTTTGTCCTCCATGACGTTGCCCGTTTGATGCGTAAACGCTTCGAACAATGGGCCCGCGCAGCCGGTCTCACGCGCTCTCAATGGCAAGTTCTGGCCAAACTGTCCACGCATGAAGGCATTCACCAGAAGGGTCTGGCCGACTTGCTTGAAATCGAGTCGGTCACGCTGGTGCGCTTGCTGGACAAAATGCAGGAGCGCGGTCTGATCGAACGTCGCAACCGCGCCACCGATCGCCGTTTTTCCCTGTTATTTCTCACTCCGGATGCCCATCCGCTGCTGCAATTCATGCGCACCATTGGCGAGCAGACTCGAGTGGAAACCATGGCCGACTTTTCCGTTCAGGAGCACGATCAATTGCTGCAGTACCTCGAACGCATGCGTGAACACTTGCTGACGGCTTGCAGCCAGCCGGTGGATGAGCCCACTAACTGCGCGGCAGACGAGGTGACGCATGGCTGAGTCCACATTGCAGCGTCATGCGGTGCAGGCAGAAGCCCGTCCACTCGACCCACTGGCGAAACCTGAAGCGCAGGCGCCTGAAGCTCCCACCCTTGATCGTCATGGGCCAGAATCCTCCGGCGCTCCACGGCAACGCTGGCGCGTCGGCCTGTTTTTGCTGGCGCCGATTGTCGTCGTGGCCTGTGGCGCTTGGTATGTGTTGGGTGGCCAAGTGGTCAGTACCGACAACGCCTACGTTCAGGCCGAACGGGTGGGCGTTTCGACCGATGTGGCCGGGATCGTGGCGGCCATTGAGGTCAGTGACAACCAAGTCGTGAGCAAGGGCCAAGTGTTATTTCGCTTGAAGCCAGAACCCTTTGAAATCGCCTTGGCCAGTGCCAGCGCGCAACTGGAAGGCGCGCGCAACCAGATCCTTTACCTCAAGGCCAGCTACAACCAGTCACTGGCCGAAATCGCCCAGGCTGAAGCCAGGCTGCCCTACTACCAGACCAATTTCCAACGGCTGGAAAAACTTGTCAGCGTTGCCGCCGTCTCCAAGACAATCTACGACGACGCCCATCAGGACCTCGACAATACCCGCCAGCAGGTTTTGGTAGCCAAGTCCCAGGCTGCTGCGGCATTAGCCCAACTGGGAGGACGGCTGGACAGGCCTCTCGAGCAACATCCCTCCTACTTACAAGCACAAGCAGCGCTCAATGAAGCCGAACGCAACCTGCGTAACTCGGTGGTGACCGCCCCGTTCGACGGCGTGGTGACCAACGTGGACTCGTTGCAAGTGGGCGCCTACCTGCAACCCCCACAATCAGGCTTTAGCCTGGTGTCCAGCGAACACCTATGGGTGGCTGCCTCGCCGAAAGAAACCGAGCTGACCAACGCTCACGTCGGCCAGGACGCAACCATTGAGGTAGACACTTATCCCGGCGTGACCTGGCACGGCACCGTGGAAAGCATCAGCCCGGCTTCCAGCTCCAGCTTTTCGCTACTGCCGGCACAGAACACCACGGGCAATTGGGTGAAGGTTGTGCAGCGTATTCCGGTGAAGATCCGTATCGACGATGCCGTAGGCAAACCCGCGCTGCGCCACGGCATGAGTGCCTTGGTAGAGATCGATACCGGAACCGCCCGTGGTCTGCCGAAACCGCTGGCCAACCTGCTCGCCCGCCATCATGAGTGAAGTAACTGGGCCGCTGCCACCTTCGCCGCTACGAGTACTGATTACGCTGTGTGTGGTGCTGGCAGTGGTCATGCAAGCCTTGGACACCACCATCGCCAACGTCGCCCTACCCTATATGCAGGGCAGTGTGTCGGCCAGTGCCGACCAGATTAACTGGGTACTGACTTCCTACATCGTCGCCACCGCCATCATGACGCCGCCCTCGGCATTCCTTGCCCGACGCTTCGGTCGCAAGCGCGTATTGCTGTGATCGATCTTCGGTTTTGTATTGGCGTCGGTGCTCTGTGGCATTGCCCGGTCCCTGGAAGAAATCATCCTGTTCCGTTTACTGCAAGGGCTGGCAGGGGCAGCATTGGTGCCGTTATCGCAAGGCATTCTGCTGGATATTTACCCGCAGAAAGACCGTGGCTCGGCAGTGGCCTTGTTCGGCGTGTCGGTGATGGTTGGTCCGGTGCTGGGTCCGATGATCGGCGGCTGGCTAACAGAACACCTCAGCTGGCGCTGGGTGTTCTTCATCAACTTGCCTATCGGATTGCTGGCCTTTGTCGGCATGATGCGCTTCATTCAGGAAACCCCGGCCGACAGAACCGCCCGTTTGGACTGGCTAGGCTTTGGCTCGCTCAGCGTGGCGATCCTGTCGATTCAATTGTTCCTCGACCGCGGTGAACAGCTGGGCTGGTTCGATTCAGGAGAAATCATCCTGGAGGCGCTGGTGGCCGCCATCGCTTCGTACATTTTCATCGTCCACACCTTCACCCACGACAAGCCCTTTATCAGTCTGAAACTGTTCAAGGACCGCAATTACTCGGTGGCGGTCGTGTTTATCTTCATCATCGGCATTACCTATTTAGCGTCATTGGCGCTGATGACACCCTACCTGCAAACCCTGATGGGTTACCCGGTGCTCACCGCCGGCATGGTCATGGGGCCACGCGGACTGGGGACCATGCTTAGCATGTTCCTTGCCGGGAAGATCATCGGCAAAGTGGATATTCGCTGGATACTGTTTTGCGGTTTGTTGCTGTCCGCCTGGTCGATGTACATGATGACCGGCTGGACGCCGGCAGTGTCCATCAACACCATCGTGTACGTCGGCTTTATTCAGGGCGCGAGCCTGGGTCTGTTGTTCGTCCCACTGACCACCATCGCCTTTACCACCCTAGCGCCGCATTTGCGTGGCGAAGCCACTGGTCTGTACAACCTGTCACGCAATGTCGGCTCAAGCGTTGGCATCTCGATCGTTACGGTGCTGCTGGCTCAAAACACTCAGATCAATCATGCCGAAATCGGCGCATACGTTACGCCGTTCAACCGCCTGTTCGATGCCTGGCCTGTAAACAACCAACTCAATCCATTAACCGCCGGCGGGCGTGCGGCGCTGGATGGCATGATCACTGTGCAGGCCAGCTGGGTGGCCTACCTGGATGACTTCAAGCTGCTGATGTGGTTATCCATTGGAGTCATACCCCTGCTGCTGATATTCAGGACACCGAAGTCTCAAGCAAATCAGGCCTCGTAGCGAAAACGTCCCACTGCTACATTCAGCTCATCGGACAGTTCGCGCAAAGACACCACAGCTCCGGACACCTGATGAGTGATCGCATCGCCCTCGCCGGCCATGCGTGCGATGTGCTCGACGTTGGCAACGATGCCCCGCCCACCCTCGTTCTGCACGCTCACCGCATCGGCAATCCGGTCCACCCCACGCGTGGAGTCGCCGACCAGTTCCGCTGCCTGTTGCAGGGTACTTTCCAACTCACTCAGCAGTCGGCCGCTGTCGTCCAATGCCACCGTGCCGGCGCGCAGGGCTTCGTCGACCACCTCGGACTGGCTCTCGAGCTTTACCGTCAACTGGTTGATCGAGTTGGCTGCCAGCGCAGAGCGTTGTGCCAGATTACGCACTTCGTCCGCCACCACGCTGAAGCCGCGTCCACTCTCGCCAGCCCGTGCCGCCTCGATCGCCGCATTGAGCGCCAGCATGCTGGTCTGCGCGGAAAGGTCCTTGACCTGACCGATGCTGGCGGTGATCGCAGTAGTGCTTTCGACAAAATCGCCCACCGAGCCACGGATGGCGGAGAATGCATGGCGCACGCTGTCGATTTTCTCGAGCAGTCGCGACAAGGCCAAGTGTCCATCCTGCGCACCGCGCAAACTGGCTTCGGCGCAGCTGCGCAGGCTTTCAGCATGACTGGAGATTGCCGCAATCCCGTCGCTCATCTGCTCGATGGTCATCGACACCGCGCCCACCGCACCGGCCTGCGCCGTAGAGCTTTGCGCCACACGCGCCGAAGCGCCCACCAGCTCCTCTGCCGAGGCGCCGACCGATGCCGCGACTCCGGCTACCTTGCGCATTGCCTGCTGGAAGCTATCAATGAGTTCGTTGAATGCCTGAGCCGTGTGGGCAATCTCGTCTCGACCCATGACCCGCACGCGTCGGGTCAGGTCGCCATCGCGCAACTCGATCGAAGCCCTCTCGATTTCCCGAATGGGCCGGATGATTTGCGCACGCAACAAAAGACTGACTAACACAGCCAGTAAGCTGCCACCCAGCAGCACCGCGACGAGCATCCGTGAGACCTGCTGTTGTGTTGCGCCCGCCTCAGCGAAGGCGCCAGAGGTCAGCTCGGCTTGTAGGCCCAACAGCCGGTTGAATTGACCTTGCAGGCCATTGTTGTCGGCACGCACCCGACCCAGCAGCGAGGCAGCCTGTATCTGGTCACTCAAAGCAGTGCGCTTGAATTCGGCAAGCCCCTCGCCGACCACTGCGGCCTGCTCCTGCACCGCTTGATAGAGCGCTCTCTCTTCTTCGCCCAGGCGAGTTTCACGAGCCACCTTGTCCAGCCCGGCACGCATGTCGTCAACACTGGCCTGCATATCTTCAAGATATGACTCAAGGTCTTCCGCGGAAGCTTGCCCACTGGATTCAAGGATGCGCGCGCCTGTGGCATATGCGCCGACCATCGCCGCCTGCGAGGCGGCCGAGGTTTCTAACACTTGCCGATATTGCTGGAAACGCAACTGGTCGATTTCCTCGATTACCGCTTGTTGCTTAGCCAGCCCGCGGTAGGCCAGACCCGAGACAACCAGTAGAGCGAGCACAAATAACCCGGGCAGCACGAGGAGCTTGGCGCCGATTGAGAAGCCTTTCAGAAATGACATGTTGGTTACCGTTTTTGTTTTTATAGGGCGTGAATAGGCAGGCAATTTATCCTGCATTATTCTTTATACAGTATTTAATTCTATTATCAGAACAATATTAAAAGTTTGATGTCCCGCCATCGTGCCTTGCCTCCGCCCTGCAACTAACGCCTGGCGTAACCAAAGCCAGCCAACCAGCACTGGAACGAACAGGCCCAGGTAAGCAGCGGCATTGCAAAGACCAAGGTCAGGTTCGATACCGCCCCCCACAGAATCGCCAGTGCCTTGATTAATTCCGCCGCAAGTACCGATGAATGCCGCAGCCCTGCGGCTTCATCGAGCCTGCGGCGACCTGCTCAGCCGTAAGCGAACGTCCATGTGAGGCTTCCAGCAAGTGCTTACCTATTCAGGCGAGGGAAAGTTTTTCAATGAAGGCCGGGAATTCCGCTAAATGCGGAGTCACCGGGCAAGCAGGGAGGAACCCGCACCCTGTAGTGGTCAACTAATTCCGGACACCTCGATAGGTGATTTTGACGCCATCGCCCGTTCGTAAACGGTCGGTGGCAGATATCCCAGTTTCGAGTGCAGCCGTTCGTTGTTGTAAACCCAACGATGTACTCAGTGATGTCGCGTATCGCCTCGGCATGGTTGGCGTAATCACGTCGCCATACCCGCTCCATTTTCAAGCTCAGAAAGAAGCGCTCCATCACTGCGTATCCCAGCAGTTACCTTTACGGCTCATGCTTTGCTGCATGTCACTTCTTGCCAGTAGCGCTCTGTAGCTCGCACTCGCGTACTGGCTGCCGCGATCCGAGTGGGCGATCAAGCCGGGTGGCGGTTGACGTTGAGCAACCGCCAGCTGCATTGCACTGCACACCAGTTCAGCGGGCATGTTCGGCGCCATTGACCTGCCCACTACCTTGCGTGAGAACAAGTCCAGCACCACAGCCAGATACAACCAGCCACTGCGGGTTCGGATGTAGGTAATGTCTGCTACCCAGGCCTTGTTCGCCGCCTCGGGTTCAAATTGGCGGTTCAATACATTTTCAGCAATCGGCAGGTCATGTTTGCTGTCGGTGGTGTGCACAAATTTACGCTTCCAGGCCGAACGCAGGCTGTTGACGCGCATCATGCGGCGAATCTTGTAAATGCCTACTTGCATACCCTTTGCGCGTAACGCTTTACGCAATGGGCGACTGCCATAACAGCCGCCACTTTCAGCAAACGACGCCTTGAGTTGCAGAGCAACGGGCCAGATCGATGCAGGAGCCCCAGCGCGCTTGTTGGCCTCGTAGAAGCCGGATCGACTAACCCCCAACAAACGGCACACATACGCCACCGAACAAGCCTTCTGTTGCAGCTGGCGAACCAAGCGGTACGTTACTTCAGCTCGCGGGCAAAGAAGGCGGTGGCTTTTTTTAATACATCGTTATCCATCTTGAGCTGACGGTTTTCTTGCTCCAACTGGCGAATACGCTGTTGCTCAGAGGTCAGCGGCTTGCCGATCCCGGCTTGCCCCAACTTCTCGGCCTCATACTGTTGTACCCAGCGTCGAACGGCCGTATCACCAATATCAAGATCACGACAAACCTGTGAAACACTCAGGCCCTGGTCCTTGATCATCTTTACAACTTCCAGCTTGAAGCTGTCGTCGAATACTTTGCGTTTGTCGGTCATGGAGAACTCCTCAATAGGTGTATTTTCCACCTATCGGGGTGTCCGGGGAAATTAGACCACTACACCCTTCACGTAACGACAAAATCGACGCTGCCTGGTGTCCCCAATTGCACCACTACTACGCCAACGAGCGTGACATAGACTGCAGCGCATTGTTCAGAACACCCATCCCGCACTGGTCAAGTGGTTGCAAAAGATCGCAAGCGAAACGACCAGGCCGGCCATGCAGGCCTCGCTTCACTCAGGTCCGGTTGTGCGCCCGGAGCCCCCTCCAAGCTCTGCTTCACCCAGCCGCCTGCTCACACCCAAGGAGCGAGCAGTCTTGCAACTGCTCGCTCGCAACCTGTCGAACAAGCAGATTGCCCAGGCGTTGAATGTCGCTGGAGAAACCGTGAAATGGCACTTGAAAAACCTCTTTGGAAAATTCCAGGCGAGTACTCGCAAGCATGTCGTGGATCGCACCTACATGTTGGGTATTCTCGAGTTGACTGGCTAACGCCAGGCCTTTGGCCCCTTTCTTCCAATCCCCGCTCTCACAGCCCCCCTGTCTCGATCCACGCCTCCCCCTGACGACGGGGGTGGCCGGCTGTCCTTGACGCAATAGTCTTAGTTCCAGGTTGAGGTTCCGCTCCTGAATCGGGTTAGCCCGGTTGGTATAGCGATGTGTAATTGAAACAAGAGACTTGCCGGCGCGTGCCGGCTATCCACGCACCAATGGTGTCCCGCTACCACATGGACGCGAGCTGTTCCGATGGTGTTGCCGCTGACCGAAAACTGACCCAGTAAAGGCTGATCAGTTTTCAATCAGCGCCAACGCTATGAGCGACTGAGGTAGCAATAGCCCACGATCAGCACGCAGATGAACAGATTAAGATCAATTGACGGACGACATATTTGGCCATTGGCGCGCAGGGTTGGTAAGAGCGCAAGGCTATAGCAGCTTCCAGGTATAACTGAGAACGACGCGATACTCGTCAATATCAGTTCTGTAATTAGACCGCGCTACGGCATCGCGAAGCCTGATACCCAATCCCTTGACAGGCCCGCTCTGGAAAACATAAGACATATCGATATCGCGTTCGCTATCCTTACCCTCATAGCCGCGCCCTGTCTCAACATTGTTCCCCACAACGTATCTAGTCGAAAATAGGAGGCCCGGTACACCCGCCGCAGCGAAGTCATAGTCGTAACGCACCTGATAAGACACTTCGTTTTGTGATGAGAAGTCATAAGTAGGTAGTTCATTGGCCAAGGGCGCTATATTGGCGAACACCCGGGGGAACGCGGTGTTACCGTACATTCTTTGGTACCCTACGGTCACAGCATGCCCGGACCTTGCCACCCCAAGGGTGCCATACAAAGCCCGATTATCGACCGCCCCTATTAAATGATCACCATCTTCCACAGCATCATACTGTGCCAACGTACCGGTCACCGACCAACGCCCTACTAACTGCTTATGCTTAATGCCAACATAACTCTGTCGGTAAATGTCCTCCAGTTGGGCGTACCAACCACTGACAGTGGTACGTGACTCATTAAAACTATAGTCACCGCCCATATAATTGAAGGCATCACTGGACGCTGTGCGTTGCGGAATATAGCCCAACATCGCGATCAACTTTTCGTCACCGGCTTCATTTCGTAGACTAGTCGATTTGATTCGCCCGCCTTGAAGGGTCAGCCCAGTAAGTTCGCTGCTCGAAAAGGAGGCCCCCTGATAGGAAGGTGGAAGCAAACGAATATCGCTGAAGGGCAAGACGGGAATGTCTGGTTGAAGTTCACCCAGCCTCAGTTCGGTTTTAGAAAACCTGGCTTTTAAGGTTGGCCCTACGCGACTGTAATCGTCGGCAGGAGCCCCGCTATCCTTAATAGGCAGCAAGCCCGTCCCTACCCGTCCAGGGCCACTATCAAGCTTGAGGCCCAGAGTGGCAATCGCATCAATACCAAAGCCGACCGCGCCTGGGGTATAACCTGATTTGAAATTAAGAATGAAGCCTTGAGCCCACTCTTCTGCCTTGGGTTTCTCGGCCCCGCGAATATCTAAATAGTTACGTTGAAAGTAGTAGTTTCTGGCCTGAAGTGTAGCGGTCGAATCTTTGAAAAAATCGGATTCCTCAGCCCATGCCAAGCCTGGCGTACAAAAACACAGTAACGCCGGCCACACGAGCGGGCCGCAATTTTTGTAGTACATGATTTCACCCTTTTTATTTTTATAGAATGATCATTGCGTACAGCAGAAAGCGACGATCAACCCGGCAACGTGAGCACGTTGAATAATTGACCGTCACTGGGAGTTCTAAATTATCGCGTCATATAACCAGGTGAGACCGGCATATGCTTGTTCAGGGGTGCGTGCGGCGAGCATACCGTTACGCAGTTCGGCTGCCACTCCTTCGGCATGGTAGAACTCTCCATGAACACGTGCCATCACCTGGCAACGGCCAGTGCGAAGGTATCGGCGAGCCTGATATGCCTTAAAAGCTGACTCAAAATCACCCTGACACTTTTCGATTTCCTGTGCGAGTACGACGCCATCTTCCATCGCCATACACGCCCCTTGTGCAAGGTATTGCAACATGGGGTGCGCGGCATCGCCCAGAAGCGTGGTACGTCCCTCACTCCAGTTTTTCACGGGTTCACGATCGCACAATACCCACATCCGCCAGCTTTCAATTTTGGACAGGAGCGTTTGTACGGTGTCACACGTGCCGGCAAACCGACGGCGTAATTCTTCAGGGTCTCCCTCGGTGTTCCAGCCCTCTACATAGCGGTCGCTGTGGAAGACTGCGACCAGGTTGAATAGTTTTCCACCTCGAAGCGGGTACTGGACCAGGTGGGACTTTGGCCCCCCCCAAAGAATCATCGAGTTGCGTCGAAACTCAAGCGGCACGTCCTCAATGGGCAACACCGCCCGGTACGCAATGTGCCCGGAGACCACAGGCGCACCGTCACCGACAATTTTCTCTCTGACTTTCGACCACAATCCATCTGCGCCAATCAGTGCGCAACCCCGAATGGTTTCACCTTGGTCAGTGGTCACGCACACGGACAGGCCATCATCTTCGTAGCCCACCACTTTTGTGGCGATCCTGAAGTCGACATCAGCGGACTCGCGACACGCGGCCAGAAGAACCGAATGCAGGTCCGCACGATGCACCAAGGCGTAGGGATACTTGAAACGTTCCCGAAACGCTGCGCCTGTCGGGATGGTGGTAACCACCTCAGCGCTGACACTGTCCATGAAGATCAAATCATCGGGTAACACGGTCAGTTCGCGTACCTGATCAGCAACGCCGAGCGTCTCCAACACGCGAAAACCGTTAGGACCCACCTGGATCCCCGCACCGACTTCGCGAAACTCTTCGGCCTGTTCGATTAAGAGCGTTTTGAAGCCCTTATGTGAGAGTGCCAGCGCTGCTGCCAGACCGCCAATGCCCCCCCCAATGATTACAATCGGATCTTGTAGGCTCATGACGACACGACCTCGACAACAATTTCACCAATCCCTTCAATTCGTGCTTTGATCTGATCACCGTGAACAATGGGACCCACACCTTCGGGCGTTCCGGTGTACAACAAATCACCCGGCTCAAGTGTGTAATAGGTCGAGGCGAATTCGATCAGCTCTGCCACGTTCATGATCAAATCCCGTGTATTGGCGTGCTGGCGTTTCTCACCATTAACCTCCAGCAGCAACTCCAAGCCCTGTGGTTCGCTGAGCTCATCAGCCGTGACAAGCCATGGCCCCAACACCGAGTAAGTGTCCAACGATTTGCGCAAGCTTCGCTCTTCAGGCCCGCGGATCGTGATGTCCAGGCCAATGCTGTATCCGGCAACATAGGCCAGTGCGTCTTTCGCCTTCACATCCTTGGCACGCTTGCCAATAACAGCGACTAGCTCGATTTCGTGATCGGTACGGCGCTCTGGAAGATTAATCACAATCGGTTTACTGACACCGATCAGCGAGCTGGTAGCTTTCAGGAAGAGGCCCGTCTCCTGAATTTTGCGGACATTGGCACGTGTAAACGTCTCCGTGTCTGCGATGGCTTCATCAAGGTGAGCTTGATAGTTGACAGGCGCAGCCACAATTTTGCCTGGGTTACCGACGGGGCTAAGCAGCTCGACATCGCTTAACTTGAAGACCGCTGCGCTTCCCTTGGCAAGCGAGATTTCGGGGCGTAGCTCGGCCAGGTTAGCGATCAGCAGGTCATGGCGCGGAAACGGATAACGGGCAGGTGACAAAATACGCAGTGCTTGGGAAACGTCATAGACAATGTCGCCCTCAATCAGGCCCAAACGGTTATCGTTAAACAGACAAATTTTCATGGTTTTCTCCTGGTGTAGTAGTTGCGCTCGGATTGATTTCGCTGCGCCAAAAACCGAGGTGTTCTTGCAACGGTCGATCGGAAAAGCTGAACAGTACGCATTGCTCGTCCGCCTCAAAACAGCGCCATGCCCAACCCGGAAGAACAAATACGTCGTCCTTGCAGGCTGTCCACGTTTGGTCACCGACCTGAACACGCAGGCTGCCTTCAACCACGCAGCAAACAGCTCCGTCGGTTTCACGAAAGCTCGTGCCCTTGAACCCTGCAGGGAACATCTGCATAAAGGCACCCATCGAGCGAATCGGGGACAGCCCATTCGTTGGGTTGGTAAACATCAGTTTGAAACCGTTGCACGCGTCCCACTCATCGACGAGCGACAACTGTTCAAGCGCTGCACGCGTGCGCGAATAGGGGTAGTGAAAAAGTGGGCTGACGGGGCCGCCGTGGGTGTCGCCCACCGGTCTCAGGCCAGCGGCGAATCGCGCATTGGAGTCGCCTGTCGGGCGTGTCAGGACCTGACGTAGATTCGGGTCATCAGCAGAGAAACCGGCGTTGAGCATTTGCACAACAGGCACATCCAGGCCATCCAGCCACATCACAGGTTCCGTGCCCTGCGCACCATGGTCATGAAAAACGTTCGTGGGCGTGATGACAAAGTCACCCGGGTTCATTAGTACCTTTTCGCCATGCACCGTAGTGAACCCACCCTGGCCACTTAAAATCAGTCTTAGCGCAGACGCCGTATGGCGATGACTGGGAGCGACCTCCCCGGGCAGGATCATTTGAATACCCGCATAGAGGGATGACGTTATCTGCGACTTGCCCTGAAACTTAGGGTTTTCTAGGACAAGCACACGGCGCTCCGCATCTTCGGCGGAGATGACCTCACAGGCCATTTTCATATTTTGGCGAATGGTTTCGGCGCGCCAGATTACGGGGTCCGCCGTCTGCTTGGGCTCGCGCGGGGTGAGCCCGCGCAATACCTCCCAGAGGGGCGTCATGTTGTCGTGGGCAATGTGATCTCTAAAGGCATTGTTACTCACAAATATCTCCTTACCTATCTATCGAACTTCGTTCAGCCGTGCATCGCTACGGTCTTGGTTTGCGGTCCGTGCGATGTGGCGACGGACGAGGGTCAGCGCGACAAAAAGAATCAACATCATGGCTGCTATAAAACCGAAGAACCGAGTGCCTGTGCTGGCAAGAATCCAGGGGCCGATGAAAGCGCTCAGCACCGCGCCCAGCCGTCCGAAAGCTGCGGGCAAACCGACGCCACTTGCACGCATTGAGGTAGGGAATATCTGCGCCGCCAGCACGAATAGGATTGCTTGTGTGCCCGGTACGCAGAGGCCGAGCAGCAGCAGGCTAACGGTGATGATAGGGAGCGAATTCGCTGCAGGTTCCAACGGCGTTACCATCAGCGCAGCGCAGCAGGCCAACGCCCCCGCCGCCATGCAGAGCATGGTTTTGCGCGAACCGAAGCGACTGAACAGCCAGCCGCCACCCACCCCTCCAATCAGGCCACCGAGGCTGAACAACGCCATACTTGCGCTGGACATACTGACGCTGTAACCGGCCTCGACGAACAGGGAGGGGGACCAGGTAAACATGAGGTAGCTAGACAGAATCACGGTAAAGAAAGCGACCGCCAGCACCCGTGTGTCGCCAGCATATTCGCTGGCCATTAACGTTCGCACCGAAGCCTTCTTGACTGCAGCCGCTTCGCCGCTGTCCTCCAACGTGGTGGTCAATGACACTGCATGCCCCAGGTGGCGAATGATGTTCAGGCACGCTGCCGGCTTGATGCCGCGCGCCACCAGAAATCTCAGCGACTCTGGGACGCCAATGATCAGCGTCAGCGCGACGATCAACGGCGCACACCCCGCAATCACGAAAAAACTGCGCCAGCCAAGGGCAGGAAGAATTTGCGCCCCTAACAGGCCAACGACGATGCCGCCAAAAGGCAACGCGCTCATCCCGATGGCGAGGGCAAGGCTGCGCCGGCGCAAAGGCGTGTACTCAGCCAGCATTGCCGTGACGTTAGGCATGGCTGCTCCCATGCCCAACGATGCAATCACTCGGCAGACGCCCAGAAAGACGATGTCATCGGCGAGCGCGCCCAATAACGTCATCAGGCCAAACGTTACGCTGGACGCGATGAGGGTCCATTTTCTGCCGATGCGGTCGCCCAACAGGCCCCCGAGGGCCGTCCCCAGTGCCATGGCCACGAAACTGAATCCCAGCACCGGTGCAAAGGCTGCGCGGCTGATACCCCATTCGGCTGAAATGGAGGACAGCGACAGGCTGAGCACCTGCGCGTCCACGCCATCGAACACCATGACGAGGGCGACCAAGAAGAGAATTCGCTTTTGATAGGACGTCCACTCTCCGTGATCGAGAATAGGGGCGATGTCGAGGACGGGGGACGATGGCTGCGCTAGCTCGCTCATGATGGAACCCTCACACCTTAAGGTGTTTTGTATTATTTGTTGTAATACGATAATTATGTTTTTTCAAAAAAATGTCAACGATTTTATCTTATGGCGCTATTTTTGTTTTTGTTCACCTCGTGGTCGAGCTTGGCGGTAACATGACGGACTCCGTCAAGCACACCTTCCTAAGGGGGCAGGGTTGATAAAGCAGCAGGTAACCGGCGCGTCAGCCATGCAAGTCTCAGGCGCAGAAGATCCCAAAGGCAGCTCCCAGGATCGCTTGATGCGCCTGCTCGAATTGTTCAGTGGAGACAGCAAATCTGATTGGTCTGTGGACGAAGCGGCGATCGAGTTAGGACTATCGGCGAGCCATACGTACCGTTACTTTCGAACCCTGTCGGGTGCCGGATACATCAGCGCCTTTATCCCGGGGCGCTACGTGCTGGGCCCAGCAATCATCGCGTTGGATAGAAAAATGCGGTTGGGTGATCCGATGATCCAGGCTGCAAGGTTGGTCATGGGTGACATGCTGAATGCGGCCCCCGCTGGCAGCATCGCGATTTTATGCCGGTACTTCCAAGAGCACGTCATGTGCGTGCATGAGGAGTTCACCACCCGTTTCAAGCAAGACATCAGCTATGAGCGCGGCCTCCCAAGGCCCCTTTACCAAGGCGCAGCCTCAAAGGTCATCCTGGCGCACCTGCCATTGCGCCAGGTCAAACCCTACTACGAAGGCGTAACGGGCGAATTCGAGCGCTTTGGCCTTGGGGCCAATTGGGCGCAAGTCAAACAGACACTGAGATCGCTGAGAAACGAGTCCGTAGTCATCACTTCAGGCGAATTGGGCAATAGCGCTGCGGGTATTTCAGCCGCCGTTTTTGACGATAAACGGGTGATCGGCAGCATCAGCATCGTGATACCCGTTGTCGATGCCTCCCCGGAAGTGAGAACACTGCTCGCGCCTATTGTTGCGAAGGCCGGGGCCGAGATGACGCAGAAAATGACGGTGTTGGCGTCTTCTGGATCATGAAATACACAACGCCGTCAGCTCTCTGGAAACAGCCAAGGCTCGGTGGCGCGTCGCTTGCTTTCGTATAAGCGCACGTCGTCGGCTTGAGCGAGCGTCAGGCTGATTTCATCGAGCCCCAACATCACGCATTTTTTGCGGAATGCATCGATCTCGAAACGGTAGATCACGCCCTCAGGCTGGGAAACGGTTTGGTCCGCTAGATTGATCTCAAGTTGCAACGCAGCATCACGGGCCGCGAGTGAGAACAGGTGATCCATTTCATCCTTGGTCAACACGATGGGCAGCACGCCGTTCTTAAGGCAGTTGCCATAAAAAATATCTGCGAAACTGGTGCTGAGCAGCGCTTTGAACCCGAAATCACGCAAGGCCCACGGCGCGTGCTCGCGGCTCGAACCACAACCGAAATTATCTCGGCACAGCAGGATTTGGGCTGATTTGAACCGGGGCTGGTTGAGCACGAACTGCTCGTTGAGCGGTCGTACCGAGCAGTCGCCCCCAGGTTGGCCTTGGTCTAGATAACGCCAGTTATCGAACAGGTAATCGCCATAGCCATATTTGCTGATCAATTTCATGAATTGCTTCGGCAAAATGGCGTCCGTGTCCACATTGATTCGATCAAGCGGCGCCGCTACTGCACAAAACTGCTTGAATGGTTTCACGGCCTTTCAACTCCTTATCTGGGCAGCGGTTATATCAACGAAATGTCCTGCCAGGGCCGCCGCAGCTGCAGTGACCGGGCTCACGAGGTGAGTTCTGCCACCCTGCCCCTGACGCCCCTCGAAATTGCGATTGGACGTAGATGCACAACGCTCCCCAGGGAGCAGCCGGTCCTCGTTCATTCCCAAGCACATCGAACAACCGGGCTCGCGCCATTCAAACCCAGCGTCGATGAATATCCTGTCCAAGCCCTCGGCTTCAGCCATGGCTTTGACCTGTCCTGATCCCGGCACCACCAATGCTTGTTTGATACGCGTGGATACTTTTTGACCGACTACAACCTGGGCAGCTGCTCGCAGGTCCTCGAGGCGTGCATTGGTGCAGGAGCCTATGAAAATCTTGTCGAGCTCGATTGAAACGATGGCTGTGCCCGCTGTAATCCCCATATAGTCGAGCGCGCTGACCAAGGCCTGACGTTTAGCGGGGTCTACTTCGTCCGCGGGGTCGGGCACCTTTTCTAGAACATCGCACACCATTTGCGGAGAAGTTCCCCATGAAACTTGAGGGGCAACTTTTGCTGCATCCAGGTTCACCACCTGTTGGAAAATTGCCCCAGGGTCGCTGTGAAGCGTGCGCCAAAACGTAGCGGCGGCCTCCCAGCCTGCGTCTCGCGGCGCATGAGGTCGGCCGTGCAGGTAGGCCAGTGTGGTCTCGTCTACACCGATCAGCCCGACGCGAGCTCCGGCTTCGATTGCCATATTGCAAAGGGTCATCCGCGCTTCCATGGACATGCTACTGACCGTGCTGCCGGTGAATTCGATTGCATGACCGGTGGCCCCCGCAGTACCGATTTTGCGAATCAAGCTCAGGGCCAAGTCTTTTGCGGTCACGAACGGCTGCAATTCGCCGTCGATCTGAACCTTCATCGCCGCCATGGGTGAAACACGCAGGCACTGGGTGGCGAGAACGTGCTCGATCTCGGAAGTGCCGATGCCAAATGCCAAGGCCGCGAAAGCACCATGGGTACTGGTATGAGAGTCGCCACAGACGATGGTCATTCCCGGAAGACTGGCGCCAGATTCAGGCGCGATGACATGCAAAATGCCCTGCCTTTGATCACCCATTTTAAAGTGGCGCAGGTTCAGGTCAGCGCAGTTACGCTCAAGCGTCTGAACCTGAATTTTCGCTACCGGATCCTGAATGCCCAGAGCCAAGTCCCTAGTCGGCACATTGTGGTCCGAGGTGGCGATGATCGTGCCGCTTCGCCAAGGGTTCAGCCCCGCTGCCGATAAACCTTCAAAAGCCTGGGGGCTGGTGACTTCATTGATCAACTGCAGATCAATGTAAAGCATCGCAGAACCGTCCGAGTCATGACGTACGACGTGCGTTTCCCAGAGTTTTTGCAGCAGCGTTTTGGGCACTGGAGGCTCCTCTTGTCAGATCGATCATTACGGACCTGCCTGGCCGGATTGTAGGCAGGCTTGCTCAGACAATATAGAGCACTTTTATCTTAATGCGCTATTTTTGATTTTTAAAGAGTGGCAAAGTACTATGTGTTGTCCAACTGTACTGTTCAGATTTGTAAAATCTGAACAGCGAAAGCGCCCGCTTAAACGATTCCTGATCTCGGCTTTTGATAGCGATGTCTGATAGGCAGTGCGCTATCCCCCCTCAATACTCATCCGTTCAAGAGCGATCCGCAGTGGGTAAATATGACAACTAAAAGCTTTGACGTGCTGATTGTAGGAAGTGGTGCAGCCGGATGCGTGGTGGCCAGTTATCTGGCCGAGAACAGTCGGGCCAGCATTGCCGTGATCGAAGCCGGCGGCAAGGATTCCGACCCGCTGATCCACATTCCAGCCGGCTTCGGCACCATCCTGGCCAAGGATAAACACGTGTGGACCCATTCCACCGTCGCCCAGCATGGTACTGAGCGACGCTTTCGCTCCGGCAAGGTGTTGGGGGGAGGCACGTCGGTAAATGCCATGGCGTATGTGCGTGGCCAAAAACGCGATTTCGATGCGTGGGACGAAGCCACCGCAGGCGACGGGGACTGGAATCACGCCAGCATGTGGCGTGCCTTCATCGAGCAAGAAAAAAACGACACGTTCCATGATGAACATCATGGCACCCAAGGCAATCTGGCCGTGCAACTGCCCAAAGGGATCAACGAACTGAACCAGTATTGCCTGAAGGCATTTCAGGAATACGGCCTGCCCTACAATCCGGATTACAACGGCGCCAGCCAGATCGGTGTGTCACCGGTGCAATCGAACATCGAGAACAGTCGCCGTTGCAGTGCCGTAGTCGCGCACCTGCGCCGTCATCTGGAGAGTGGCCGCGTCACCTTGCTGGCGAACACAACGGTCACTCGGGTGCTGATCGATAGCCACCGCGCGGTAGGGGTCGAAATACTCCAGGGCGGGACTACGCAGCAAATCCAGGGCAAGCAGGTCATACTCAGCGCCGGGGCGGTACACAGCCCGAAGATTCTCATGCATTCCGGCATAGGCCCCAAGACCCAGTTGCAGGAATTCGGCATTGAGGTGATGGTCGATTCCCCCGGCGTGGGCGAAAACCTACATGACCACCCTATCGTACCGCTCAGCGCCTATGTGAAAGGGAACTTGGGCTATCAAAGCGTTGCCCAGGGCCTTGGGCCGCTGAAGGCAGGGATCCGCTACATCCTGACCAAAGACGGCCCGGCCGCAGGCAGCGGCATCGAGACGGTCAGCTATTGGGATCCCCTGAACTTACAGGGCGACCCTACCGTTCAGTGCTATCACGTACCAATCATTTCCAAAGACGGCTTGAGCCCTACCGGTACGCGCCCCGGCGTGACCTTCGAGTTAGTGGTGCTTCAGCCTAAAAGCCGCGGCTGGGTACGTTTGGCTGACGCTGACCCTACCTCTATGCCGCTGATCAACCCAAATTTCATCGGCCACGAATACGATTTGAACGTGGCCGTTGAGTCGGTGAAAGCCATGCGCCATGTCCTGACTCAGGAATCGCTAGCGCCGGTGATCGACGAAGAGGTCTCACCGGGTCCCAGCGTGCAATCCGATGAGCAGATTGGCGAATGGGTCAAACGCGTCGCCACCACCATGTGGCACCCGGTCGGCACCTGTCGCATGGGCAAGGACGAAGGTGCCGTCGTTGATGGTCGCCTGCGTGTGAAAGGCGTGGAGCATCTGCGTGTCATCGATGCCTCGATCATGCCCAACATTACTAGCGGCAACACCAACGCGCCCACTCAGGCGCTGGCCCTGCACGCTGCCAAAATGCTCTGTGAAGATTACTTTCGCTGATCTGCGTGACGCTCATAAACATCCACTGAATTCGATAAGGTGACAACCCATGAACTATCCAAGCTCCGAGTCCATCGATGCAGTATTCGAGTCGCAGCGTGCCTATTTCGCCTCCCGCCAAACCCACCCCATCGAGTTTCGCAAACACAGCCTGGAGCGCCTGAAACAGGCAGTGCTCAATCACAAAGAGGCGCTGTACGTCGCACTGGACGAAGATTTAGGAAAACCCAAGGCCGATGTGGACCTCGCGGAGATCGGCGCAGTCCTCCACGAAATCGATTTCGCCCTCGCCCACCTTGACGAGTGGGCGACACCAGAAACGGTACCCACCGCAGACCTGATTGCGCCGTCCCAGTGCTATGTCACGCAAGAGCCCTTTGGCGTTACTTACATCATCGGGCCGTTTAACTACCCCGTAAACCTGACGCTGACGCCGCTGATAGGCGCAATCATTGGCGGCAACACTTGCATCCTTAAGCCCTCCGAAACCACCCCCAACACTTCACTGGTCCTCGAGAAAATCATTCAGGAAGCGTTCTCTCCCAACTACATAGCTGTGGTTCAGGGTGGACGCGATGAGAATACTCACCTGCTGAGCTTGCCGTTCGATTTCATCTTTTTCACGGGCAGCCCTAACGTCGGCAAGATAGTGATGCAGGCAGCCGCCGCGCACCTCACACCAGTGATCCTGGAACTAGGCGGCAAGTGCCCTTTGATTGCCCTGGCCGATGCCGATGTCGATCTGGTGGTGTCGCAGCTGATGTTTGGCAAGTTCATCAACAGCGGCCAGACCTGCATCGCACCGGATTACTTGTACGTCCACAGCAGCATCAAGGATGAACTGCTAACTCGCCTGACGCAGCGCATTCAGCAGGACCTGCCCGACATCGGTTCCACGGGAAAAGTCGTCACGAGCCAACAAGTATCGCGTCTTCAAAACTTGTTGAGCAAGAGCGCGGGCAAGGTGCTGGTCGGCGGCGATGCAGACCCAGAACGGCGCGTATTCAGCGCCACCGTGGTCGACCAAGTGCAATGGGACGATGCGCTGATGGCCGAAGAGCTGTTTGGGCCCATTTTGCCGGTGCTGACTTTTGATTCGGTGGATAACGCAGTCGATCTCATCAATCAACATCACTCCAAACCACTGGCCGTGTATGTGTTCACAGGCCACATAGCCAATGCCAACCCCCTCATCGACCACATTCAAGCCGGCGATGCTCAGGTCAACGGCGTGCTGGTGCACGCGTTTTCGCCATACCTGCCGTTCGGTGGGGTGGGCGGTTCAGGGATGGGCGAATATCACGGCCGATACAGCTACCTGGCATTTACCCACAAAAAGTCTGTACGGATAGTTGAGTCTGGCAAGCCGGTATAAATAAAACACCAACTCCGCGAACCTGAGGCAGGTCAACGGCAGGTATTCTTTGCAATCCTGCCTTGATCGCGCGACCACATAAACCGTGACGAGCTCAACATAAACAACTGCATGTACCTCAGTACCAACACTCCATAAGAATTCGTACTCACAACCCGGAGACAGCAATAACACCAAAGGCTAGCAATCTATTAACCCTTAATAAGACACCCCTATTAGCCTTCGGGAGATACATCATGTGGAACAATAGCAGCCCCTTTTTACAAGGTATTCGCCAACCCCTCTCCAACGAAATCATCGCCAATGAACTTCGCATAGAAGGTACTGTACCGCCTGAACTTGAGGGCGTGCTTTTTCGAACCGGATCCAACCAGCGTTGGGAGCCTGCTCGCCCTGACCGATACCACTGGTTCGACGGAGATGGCATGGTTCATGGGTTTTATATCAGCAACGGCGCTGTCAACTACCGCAATAAATGGGTGCGCACCGATGGTTTCAAGGAAGAAGAAGCAGCCGGCAGATCGCTCTACAACGGTATTTACGGGTCTTACGAAGTAGCTCAACCACAGCTTGAAAAGGGGCCGGCTGCTTTCAAGCAAGTAGCCAACGTCAATGTCGTGGAAATCGACGGACGCGTATTGGCTCTGCAAGAGGCGGGTGGACACTATTATGAACTTGACCGAAACACCCTGAAAACCATTGGTACCTTTGATTTCCACGGCGCAATTGATGCACTGGTTACCGCGCATATCCATACCGACGCTGCAAAAAATGAACTACTATTGTATACGGTCGAACCCGAAACCCGCCGATTCGTCTGTGCACTGGCTGACAAACAAGGGAACATCCTGAAACAGCACGTCGTTACACTTGACGCCCCCGCCTATATTCACGACTTCATGTTCACTGAAAATCATTTTGTCTTCTTCTTTGGGCCCATCAACTGGCGTCCAGAATCACCCGACCGAGTTCCTGCAGGCAAATCTGCGTGGACGTTTGACCCAAAGCAGAGCAATCGAACCCTGGTGGTCCATCGGCAGACCGGTGCAACTCAATGGTTCACCGATGAAGCTTACCAAACCACACACTTCGTCAACGCCTACGAGGAAGATGGCAAAATAATCGTCGACGGCTGCGTCAGTGACCTCCAGTTTGTCGATGATATAAAAGTCGAGAATTTCTTTCCGTTTCCTTTTCCTGACGCTGGACGCTCGCCGTTCACACCTCCCGTGCTGTACCGCTGGACCCTGGATCTCGATGCCGGTCAGATGACACGAGCACGGGTCGGAAATTTCTCCGTCGAATTTCCTAGGATCAATGAAAAACTCCTGGGTGCAAAACACCAATACGGCTACTTTGCCGGTGTGCACCAGCCCAAAAGTGACAGCCACGATTTCAATTGCCTGATAAAGCACGATTTTATTTCAGGCAAAACCGAGTACCAAACACTGGAAGGTGACAGGGACGTGTCCCCTGCCGAGCCGATATTCGTGGCCAAACCCGATGCGGTGAGTGAAGACGATGGTTGGTTGCTGGTCGTCTGGTGGGATCCCCAGACAAACAAAAGCGAACTGGTGATCCACGACGCGAGCGACTTCACGGGCGCACCATTGGCACGGGTAAAGCTGGATCATCATATACCGCTGGGTTTTCATGGGAACTGGATCCCATAACCCACCGGTAGAGGTCTAGCCGAGCGTTCTGGCAACAGCAACGCACAACTGACTGCCCTGCAAATAACGTATCGCTGCAGGGCAGTCTTTGTATGAAGGAACGCCCCTTTCAAGGGGCATTCATGCCATACGATCAGTCCACTAAAACCCTGACCTTAAAACGGATAAGCGCGACGTTTGTGTTGCACCGAGATCCAGTGATCGCTGGTCAGCTCCGCGATGATCCATTCGCTCTTGAAGCGACCGATACCGCTGTTTTTCTCGCCGCCAAACATGTTGTTCGGATCATCATTGACCGAGATGTCGTTGATGTGAGTCATGCCGGCTTCGATCTGTTGAGCGAAACGCAGGCCCCGACCTTCATCCTTGGTGAACACCGCAGACGACAAGCCGAACTCGGTCTGGTTGGCCAACTCCAGCGCATGTGCCTCGGCACGCGCAGTGATGATCGGCGCTACAGGACAAAATTGCTCAGCCTGGGCCAAGTCACTCATGTTATCGACATTGACGAACACATGAGGCGGCAGTACCTGCCCGTGTGCAGCGCCACCGAGCAACAACTCGATGCTTTCGGCTTTCGCCGCTTCGATCCGAGCCACTGCGCCCTCCAACTGGCGACGGTTGATCAGCGGGCCAATGACTGTATCTGCAAGGTCAGGATCGCCGACTTTCAACTGGCGAACGCGCTCGACAAACGCTTCGACGAAATCCTTTTGCAACGAGGCGTCGACGATAATCCGGTTACTGCTCATGCAGATTTGACCTTGGTGCAGGAAGCGCCTCACAACGGCGGCGTGCACCGCCAGATCGAGGTCCGCGTCATCAAGCACCACGCACGGAGCATTCCCACCCAACTCCAACCCGACTCGCTTGAGCGTCGGGCCTGTGACTGCCAACGCGCCAATGTGCCGTCCGACCCGAGTCGATCCCGTGAAGAAGATGAATTTTGGAATCGGGTGCAGGGTAAAGGCATCACCCAAATCAGCCACGTCTCCCACGACCACGTTCAAAACTCTCGGCGGAAAACCGGCCTCTTCGTAAATTTTCGCCAACAACAAACCACCGGTCACCGGCGTATCGTCGGCAGGCTTCACGACGACGGCGTTACCGAGTGCCAGTGCTGGTGCGATAGACCGATTGGAAAGGTGCATCGGCCAGTTCCAGGGACTGATAACCCCGACCACACTCAGTGGTTTACGGTAAACGCGGCTTTCTTTGTCGGGGGTGTCGATTGGCAGAATGCGGCCGACGACTCTCGAAGGCATGGCCGCGGCCGTGATCATGGTCGAACGTACCGCTGACCACTCGATTTCGGCTTTGGTACGCGTGCTGCCTGACTCACGAATCAATCAGTCGACAATTTCTTCGTGCCTGGCTTCCAGTACGCTAACGGCGCGCATGAACAAGGCTGAGCGCTCATTAGGTAACGTCTGCGCCCATGCTTTCTGCGCGGTTGCTGCCGCCTGGTAGGCGTCGTCGAGGTCGCTAACATCACCCAGCGAAAGCTCGGTCAGCAGGGCGTTGTCATAAGGGTTGCGGTTCTCCAAGACCTTGCGCGTACTTCCGGAACGCCAGGCCCCGGCGATGTATTGGCCAGTAAAGTTTTGCCACGGTGTTGGGCGGTCAGACATGGGTGTTCTCCGGTTGATTCAAAGTAGGTCAGCGCCAGTATTCTTCTTGCTTGCCAGCCTGGAAGTCGCGAGGTTTTCCAATTGCTGGTGCAGTGCAAGGGTGTGATGTTCATCAGTTCGGTGGTGAGCGAAAAGCTGAGCAATCGCTGCGCATTCGAACGCAGCAATGAGCCGTGGAGAGGCCTTTTTTTCGAGGCTGATCAGACTTGTCAGAAGACCCCTGACTTGATCATAAATTCGTGCCTGAGCAGGTGGGGCAGGTGTATCCGAGATCTTCAGTGCGAGCCGCGCAATGCGCTTGCACAGGCGCTTGCGCTGGGAGCCTGGCGATGAAGGAACCAACCATCGGTAGGTCAGCACGGCAGTGAACACCCCGCCCAGAATTGCCAACATCTGCAACAGGGTATGTTCAAGGGAGGTGTCTACCTGCAATCCAGGTTGAGCGATTAACAAAAAGGTCATGTTCAGGTCGATGGCCAGTTTTGCTGTACCGGGTCGAGCCATGAGCAACGCTCCGATCATCAAAAATGGTGCGATAACCAAGGCCAGCTCCCACACTGTTCCCACTTCAGGTAACAGCCAAAAACGGCAGATCACGCCAAGAACGGCTCCAGCGGTCGAGCCAACAAGTACGTCTTTTAACGCCGCACTGGCGTGGCTATGGCTGGAGAACAGCGAGGCGAACAACACGGCCGTCATGACCATCATTGGACCGTCTGACCAACCCAGGCCCCACCACATTGCGGTGGCGATGGACATCGCAATCAAGGATCTGGAGCCCGCGAGGCATGTTGCGTGCCAGTCGCGCTGTTGAGTTGATTGCAACGCTTCCCTGCCTGGCGTTTCACAAGCATTCAACGCTGCAAAGACGCGTTGTAATTTTTCAACGAACAGCGTGCCTGCGGCAAGGTTTTCAGTGTTTTTGTGGACCTCATTGATCACCGCGAGCACCATTGCAGCTGCCGATTCAGGATGAGTTGCTACCAACAGGTCAGAGGGAAATCGGAGTTTTTCGCCAACATCGAAATGGCTACTTACGAGTAAATCGACAAGCGCGCCCAGCGTGTCGCGAGTGCGAAAGACCCGTAAACGCATTGTTCGAGAACCTGCAGCAATTTCATCCAGGCACAGATCAAGCGCCGCTAGTTCCTGCAACAGCGCACTAAAACTTTTGGCATCGTGTGCAGTGCCTGCCTGCAACCTTTTGAGGCTGTAGCGAACGCTGGCCACAATCAGCGCATCGAGTCGGTTGTACACGGATTCCAGGGACGCGGACTTGCCAGTAAACGGCCATGAAAAACAAGCTGAGGCCAACACGCCGATGACGGTGCAATAGATTCTGCCAAGGGCTAGGTCCACATCGAGCACGGGGTCTTGAATACCAAACAGCGCGACGATCGCTGCGGTGTAGCCTGCCAGCACAAAACCGTAATTTCGAAAATGTCGAAACAGGTTTCCATACCCGGCGCACGCTGCGATCCAGGCTGCCAGTACGAGCATTAGCCAGTGCTGCTGATCAAAGAACACCGTCAGCAAAAGTCCACCTGCCATGGCTCCCACCACCGTACCGATCAGCCGCGCGCCGATGCGTTCGATCAAGAGGCCTCGCGTAGGTTGCGCCACCAGCCAGACTGTCATCGCAGCCCACCAAGGATGGTGCAGGTCCAGCATTTGAGCGATGACCAGCGCCAAGAGAGCTGCCGTGGTTGTGTGCAGACTGAAAATCAGTGCTGACCGAGAAGGCCACTGAAGCTCGGGCTGCATGCCAAAACGGCCAATCAAGCGACCGAATGATTGAGTGATCCACTTATTCATTTGATGAACTGAGATTCGCAGCCTGATGAGGGAAACGCAGCCGCACGCGGCTCTCATTGCCATGGTGCATGCCGACGAGAAACCAAAATATCATATTTCCTGCTATTTGGGATTTTGGTTTATTTTATCTTTACAGGATTTTTGCTTCGTAATAGATTTAGCCTCAGTCAAGGGCACCTGCCTGCCCAGACAATAAAAACAATAAGAGGCCAGTTCATGCATACGCCTACACCCAGCAATATCCTCTGCGACGTCGTTGACGCCCGCCCTGTCAGCCGGTTGCAATGGGAGGGGCTCGCCCTCTGCGTACTGGTCGCAGTGCTAGACGGATTCGACACCCAGATCGTCGGTTTTCTGGTGACTGCCATGGCATCAACCTTGAACGTAACGCCCCAAGCCTTGGCACCGGTGTTCGCGGCGGGTTTATTTGGTTTGATGCTCGGCGCACTGCTACTGGCCCCTATGGCGGATCGCTTGGGGCGCAAGAGAATTCTGGTGTTGTCGATCCTGCTGTTCGGCACATTCGCGTTACTGACCGCATTTGTTAACAACGTCTCGCAGTTGCTCGTCGTGCGCTTTCTGACCGGCATAGGCCTCGGCGGGGCAATTCCCAACCTGGTGGCGCTGATCTCTGAATACAGCCCGCGACGTTACTCGCGCAGTGCCTTGACGCTGCTGTTCTGTGGCATGCCACTGGGCGCCATGCTGGCTGGCTTGACGGTCGACCAACTGCTCGCTACCTGGGGGTGGGAAAACCTTTTCCTGATCGGTGGCGCGCTGCCGTTGCTGGTCGCCGGCGTTGTGGTGTGGCGGCTTCCAGAGTCGGTTGAGTTCCTCAGTCGCCAACCCGGCAGTCGTGCTGCCCTCAGCGCTATCATTAAACGGCTCGCACCCAACCTCGCAGAACTGCCCGCCAGTCTTGGCCAACTACGCCAACAGGCAACCTCCTCTACCTCCCTGAGTCGTCTTTTCACAGCCGGCATGTGGCGCCGCACCCTGCTGCTTTGGCTGCCGTATGCCATGAACTTGCTGATTTTGTACTTCATCATGAGCTGGATCCCGACGCTGTTAGTGGCAGCCCATGCACCGCTGAGCATGGGCATTCGCGCCATCATTCTCTTCAGCCTGGGAGGTGTGATCGGCTCGGTCGTACAAGGCTGGCTGATGAACCGCTGGGGGTCGGTCAACGTATTGACCATCGAATTCATGGGCTACCTGGCAATCGTGCTGGCGCTCAGCCAATTGCCTGTTTCGATTTATTCGCTTTTCCCCGCAATGTTGTTGCTGGGCATTTTGGTGCAAGGCGCGCAGGCAGGTCTTAACGCTTTGGCCGCCGAGTTGTACCCACAGGAAATACGCTCCACAGGCATCGGCTGGGCACTTGGCGTCGGGCGAGTGGGTTCCATTACAGGGCCCGTTTGCGGCGGCTTGATGTTGGCAGCCGGCTGGGTTTTGACAGAGATCCTCAGCGCAGCGTTGGTTCCGGGAATCATCGCGCTGACGGCGATTACCTTGCTACGACTTGACCCCGCGAGCAAACAACAACCCACACCCTCACAGTCTGTTACACATCATTGATGCAACCAGAGGCATACCCATGAAAATCGCAAGCTTCGTTTACCAAAACCGTTCCACGTACGGCATTGTTAAAGGTGACCACGTCATTGACCTGGAATCACTCAAGTCTCACCTGGGTGCGGACCTCAAAGAAGCCATCGCGCGCAATCGACTGAGCGAACTGGGGGCTGATGCGCTGAAAGACCTGCCTCGCCTGGCATTGAGTGAAATCACCTTTTTGCCGGTCATTGCCAACCCAGGCAAAGTGCTCTGCATCGGGATCAACTACGCCACGCATGTGCGCGAGACTGGTCGGGACATGCCGACCTACCCGATGATTTTCACCCGCTTTGCCGACAGCCAGACCGCACACCTGCAGCCCATCGTTCGCCCAACCGTGTCCCACAAGCTTGACTTCGAAGGTGAACTGGCCGTGGTGATCGGCAAGACCGCTCGCCACGTCAAACCGGAGGACGCCTTGGACTACGTCGCCGGCTATGCCTGCTACAACGACGGCAGCGTACGTGACTGGCAGAAGCACACGATCCAGTTTGTTCCAGGGAAGAACTTCCCGGCCACCGGTGGATTCGGCCCATGGATGGTCACCAGCGATGAAATCGTCGACCCGCAGGACCTGGAACTGACGACTCGTTTGAACGGCGAAGTGATGCAACACACGCGCACCAGCGACATGATTTTCGATGTGCGCAAGTTGATCGAGTACTGCACCGCGTTCACTGAACTGGCCCCTGGAGACGTAATCGTCAGCGGCACCACCGGCGGCGTTGGTGCATTCCGCGAGCCACCAGTCTGGATGAAGCCGGGCGATATCGTCGAAATCGAAATCGAGCGCATTGGTATCCTGCGCAACAGTATTGTAGACGAGAGCTGACATGCAAAGACCGTTTGATTCCGAAGACACCACCGAGCACCTGGCAGACAGCAAAGGCTCCAGCCTGGAGCGGATGCTGCGAATTCTCGACCTGTTCACCGAGCACCATCCCATCTGGACGGTCGACGGGATGGGAAATGCGCTGGGGTTCACACGCTCCACTGCCTACCGTTATGTACGCGAACTGGCCGAGGCCAATTTGCTGTTTCAGGTGGAGGCCGGTCGCTATGCGCTGGGCGCGAGAATCATCACCTGGGATCGCCAACTGCGCGTCAGTGATCCGTTGGTACGCGCGGCGCACTCCCTGGAGTCGACCTTTCCGCAATGGGTTGCCGAGCAAGCCTGGTTGGTGTGTCGGCTGTTCAAGGATCAAGTGGTCTGTATCCATCAAACCGGCAACCTTTCCAACCAAGTGAGCTACTCGCGAGGATCGCCAAGACCTTTGTTCATGGGGGCGACCTCTAAAGCGATCCTCGCCAACATGGGCTCACGGCATCAAAGCCAACTGTTTCTGGAAAACCCGAGTGACATCGAGTCCAGCAACCTTGGCAAGACGTGGGAGGTGTTCCGGCGCTCGCTCCAACGCTTGCGCCGCCAGGGATATGTGCTGAGCACCAGCGAAGTCGATGCTGACGTCTTTGGCCTCGCGGCCCCCATATTCGATGGCGACGGCAAAGTGGTGGGCAGCATCAGCTGCGTGCGCCCGACCTCGCAACGCGATAGCGAACAGGATGAAGTGCAAGGCCAGCAAATCCTCGCCCTTGCCGACAATCTTTCACAACTCATGACCGCGCTGGCGCACAGACCAGAAGTACTGGACTGACCAGCCCGGCGGTCACCGAGGGAATAAAAATGACAACCCTTACACCCGTGAATACTGACGTACTGATTATCGGTGCCGGCCCGACAGGACTCACGTTGGCCAACCTCCTCGGACAGGCCGGCGTGCGTACGACCATTCTTGATCGTAAAGCCGGCACCGTGACTGAACCGCGTGCCGTTTCGATCGACGATGAGTCGCTGCGAACCATGCAGGCAGCCGGGCTGGATGAAGCCGTGTTGGCTGACGTCGTCAAAGGCTACGGCGTTCACTACTTCGACAAGCCAGGGGGACGTTGCTTTGGCAAGGTCGAACCTGTCGGCAAGCAATACGGCTACCCCAAACGCAATGCGTTCAGGCAACCCCTGTTCGAACGCACGCTGATGCAAGGTATGGAGCGTTTCCCTAGCCTGACTCCGCTTTTCTGCCATGAACTGATCGACTTCACACAGAACGCCTCAGGCGTTCTCGCTCGAATACAAAATGCGGCCGGTGACACGGTTGAGGTGCACGCCCAGTACATGGTTGCCTGTGATGGCGGCAGAAGCCCGGTTCGAAAACAACTGGGTATCGATATGGTGGGTTCCAGCTTCAAGTCCCGATGGTTGGTCGTGGATCTGGATCAGGACGATGACCCGTTCTGGCAGACTCGTGTGTATTGCGACGCGCAGCGACCTGTCGTAGAAGTCCCCGGCCCTCATCAGACACGTCGCTTCGAGTTCATGCTCAAAGACGACGAGACTGATGAGCAAATGCTCAGCGACGCTAGCCTTGGCAACTTGCTGCGGCCGTTCCGGGGTGAAAAAGCTTATTCGCTGGTGCGCAAAGTGGTCTACACCTTCCACGCCAGGGTTGCCTCTCGCTGGCAGGAAGGTCGTGTTTTTCTCGCCGGTGACGCTGCGCACCTGACCCCACCCTATGCGGGCCAAGGCATGAACAGTGGTGTGCGTGATGCGCATAACATCGCCTGGAAACTTGTGGCGGTACTCCGGGGACAAATGGCGAAAAGCGCCCTCGATACCTATGAAAGCGAACGCCGCGATCATGCCTGGGCGCTGATCAAGCTGGCGCTGAATCTCGGGGTGGTCATGGCGCCGGCTTCGGCCTTGCACGCCAAACTCATTACCAGCACCTTCCGCGTGATCGGGCTGATCCCGCCTCTGCGCGATTACTTTCTGCAAATGAAGTTTAAACCAAAGCCTCGTTTTACCCAGGGCCTGGTGTTATCCCAAGGTAAGGCCGGCAACCTGCGCGCCGGGACCATGCTGCCGCAGCCGACTCTTTTCGACTCTCACGGCTGCGCGCAACTGTTGGATGAGCATATCGGCCCGGGCTTTGCCTTGATTCAATATGGCGATCTGCGCAGCCAACGCATGGATCAACTGCAGCACCCGCTCTGGACCCACCTGGATGCCAAGCGCATCGTGATCATTCCACAAGACGCTCCGCTTCCGCCCCCTTTGGCGGGACTCACGATCGTACATGATCGCAACGGTGAGTTAAGCGCACTGTTTGCCGAGGCCAGCACCTTCCTGCTGCTACGTCCCGACCGCTATGTCGCCGCCATATTTGACCAGGCTCAGGAGTCAGAAACAGCTCTGGCTCTTCAGTCCTTGTTGGGCATTGCACAGGCTACGACAGTCGCCGTCGCGGCTGCCAATACCGCCCATTCCCCAGTTACTCTTTGATCGCGGAGTTTTCCATGACGACCCTCCAGACTTCGACCTCTGCTCAACTGTGCTACCTGCACCTGGCAAGCAAAGAACCTCAACGCCAGGTAGATTTTTATACGCGAATGATGGACATGCGCGCATCGCCACAAGCAGATGGCAGCCAGGTGATGCGGGGGCCGAAACGAGCGGCAATCATTTCGCCAGCCGACCATAGCGGCCTGCTGGCCGCTGCCTTCAACCTCCACTCCAACGCCAAACTGGAAGCGCTGCGTCAGAACCTGATTGAGCGTGAATGCCAGATGGATCCGGTGACCTCGCCTTTACTTGAGCCAGGCGCGTTTGCCATTCGGGATCCACAGGGTCGCCAGACAATATTCGGCGTAGTACTTCCCGATACAAGTGCTGAACTGCAAGGCATGCCGTCGAGGTTGCAGCACGTTGTGTTCCAAACCACCGAGCTTGAGACGATTATCGACTTTTACGTCAACACCGTTGGCTTCACCATTTCCGACAACGTGGTCGACCAGGAAACCGGCCAGCTCATGGTGTGTTTCCTGCGCTCCGACGACGAGCATCACTCCCTCGCCTTTTTCCGTGGGTCGAAGAATGAATGGGACCACCATTGTTACGAAACCAATGAGTGGAATGACATTCGTGATTGGGGCGACCGGTTTGCCAAGGAGCGCATCAGCATTTTCTTCGGCCCTGGCCGTCATGGTCCGGGCAACAATCTGTTTTTCATGGTGGTCGATGCCGATCGGAACCGACTGGAATTCTCGGCCGAACTTGAACTGGCGCCAGCAGACCGTGAAGCCGGCGTATGGCCGCAGAGTGAGCACACTCTTAACTCCTGGGGCCGCGCCTGGATGCGCACCTGATTTTGCAGGGAAGTCAATCCATTAAATTGATCGAGTCGCCTAAATGAACAACCAGAACGCACCCGCTCCATTTGCCATTCAAGGTCATCAATACATTAACGGCCGCTGGCAGCCAGGTCGCTCAACCAAACGCCTGGACAACCGCAACCCCTTCAACAACGAGTTGCTGTTGGACATGCCGCTCGCCTCGGTCGCCGATCTGGATGAAGCCTATCTGGCCGCCGAAAAGGCACAGCTGGAGTGGGCTGCGCTACACGCCGGCCAACGGGTTATGTTGCTTGAAAAACTTGCCGTTATCGTTGCGCAGCGCAGTGAAGAAATTATCGACTGGCTCATCAAAGAGTCGGGCAGCACTCGAATCAAGGCTGGCATCGAGTGGCAAAGCACGCTGAACCTGGTCCGAGAATGCGCGAGCATGCCGATGCAAGTAGAGGGTCGGATCTTGACCAGCTACAAGCCCGGCGAACAGAGCTTTGTGTTCCGTGATCCACTTGGCGTTGTGGGGGTGATCAGCCCATGGAATTTTCCGCTTTATCTAAGCATGCGCTCCGTTATTCCGGCCTTGGCATTAGGTAATACCGTAGTGCTGAAACCTGCGAGTGATACCGCTGTCAGCGGCGGATTGTTGATCGCCTACCTACTGGAGGCGGCGGGCTTCCCTGCGGGCACCATCAACGTTGTTGTGGGCGCCGGATCGGAAATCGGTGACGCCTTCGTGGAACATCGAGTACCCAGGCTGATCTCGTTCACCGGTTCTACGGACGTGGGGCGCAATGTCGGGCGCATCGCCACGGGTGGCAAGCACATCAAACGCGTTGCTCTTGAACTCGGTGGTAACGCGCCACTGGTGGTGCTGAATGATGCCGACGTTGAAGTGGCAGCTCACGCAGCCGTGGTCGGCCGTTTCCTGCATCAAGGGCAGATATGCATGAGCGTCAACCGAGTGATTGTTGATCGCACCTTATACCCGGCGTTTGCAGAACTTGTGGTGGAGAGGGTCAGCAAGCTGAAAGTGGGTAACCCTAATGATGCGGACACCGTGATTGGGCCTGTCGTCAATCAATCGCAATTGAATGGCCTGTTACGCAAGATTGATCAGGCACACAGCGCTGGCCTGACTAAACTGTTCGGCGCTTCAGCCAACGGTCTGTTGCTCCCACCGCATGTTTTCGGCAACGTAAAAGCCGATGACGCCCTGGCGGTAGATGAAACATTTGGCCCACTGTTACCAATGCTCATAGCCGACGATGAAGCGCACGCCCTGCGACTTGCGAATGCCAGCGAGTATGGGTTGTCCAGTGCGGTATTCACCCAAGACATGGCGCGCGGGTTGCAGTTCGCTCGTGGCATCGTCGCCGGCATGACGCACATCAACGACATCACCGTCGATGACCAGCCAAACGCGCCCTTCGGAGGTGAAAAGAACTCCGGGCTCGGGCGTTTCAACGGTCATTATGCCGTCGATGAATTCACTCGCGCACACTGGGTGACCTGGCAGCCAGGTGGTCACCACTACCCTTTTTAATGCACCACGCAGTCAGCCCCTGTCGGGGCTGATTGTCATGCAGGGCAACAAGGTGAGTTGGCGTTACTCGTCGCCGCCCAAAGCCGCTACCTGAGCCTCTATGGACTTGATGCTTTGTTTGTCGGCTGCATTTTGCGGTGTAACGCCATCGCCCAAAGCGGCATGAAAAGGGCAACCGACAAATTTAGGATCGTTCTTGTACGTTTCGACGTAATGCTCGGGGAATTGCTTGTCCAGCGCCTGGATGCCCTTTCGCACTTCGGCTTTATCTTCACTGGACATGTTCATCCGCTCTTCGATATAGGCTTCAGTCGGATCGTCGGCATTCATTTCCATCATGCCCATCATGTAGCCGGCCAGTTGCGGCAAAAGCTGGGCCGCGGCGGGGTCAGGGCGGTCGACCTGCATGGTGTCGAGCGTGGTGGTCAATGACATGGCGCGCAGTAACTGATGGCCAAACCAATGCAACTCCTTGGGGAAGAAGCGGAAGACAAACTGCTCATGAATCGCCGTGATAATGAGATTGCCACGTTCAAGCTTGGGTTTTGGAGCATTTTCGAAGGCTTCGCAAAATTCCACGAGCGCGTCGAAACTATCCGGGTAACCAGTGATCGGCTGATCGTTTTCAGCACGGAAGAGTTTGCACATGTCACGCCAGAACAAGTGCGCGGCAATCTTCTCGTTCTCGGAGAGGCCCGGGGCGCCCATCTTCAACTTCAGACGGTGCATTGTGATGGCGGTGAATGCACAGACGTACACGTAATCGTCATTATAAGAAAAGGCACCGGGATACTGCTTGGCCCAATGCGCATGAAGATTATTAATACCTTCAACCGACTTGATGGTGCGGCTGTCTTCAGGACCGTAGAACCACCACAGCGCATTGGCGCTGCCGGTCTGCTCTACACGCGAGGTGGACCGTGAAACGACTTTGCCACCGTCTTCACGCCAGACCGCTCTGGAGCCCCAATCGGTGACGACAAAATTAGGGAAGGTCAACGCGTAGATGAAGTTCTGCATGAAGTCGTTCAGCCCGTAGCTGTTCGATAAACGCCAGATTTCAATGTAATCCTTGCTTGGGTCGAGGCTTTGGATTTTGGCTTGAATCCACTTTTTAGGGGCAGACATGTAGATCCTCTCTTCGCTTGAGTGCACATAGTGAATACGAAAATAGAGGCCTCTGATCAGCGGCCTTCAGTCGTCAGACAGAAGCGCTCATGGCGCAACGTCTGGGTGCTCTCGATTTAAAAACACCACCACTTACGATAGGGCCTCGCCCCGGGCCAGTCTCCGGTCTGTCCATCCAAGCTCGACGGCGTTTTTGGTATTGCAGTATCACCGCGACGCTATACTGCAATCACAGTGCGCTGGATCCCCACGGGCGGCTGCGTGATGCGTACATAAATAATCATTACGACTCACAGGGAGTACCGTTTGACTACTGATCTCTATTCTCACCTGCAGCCAAAAGGCTCGGTCGAGGAAGCTTTTTCCAAGGCGGTGATTGGTCAGCATCATCTGACCAATGCTGTGTTGAAGATGGGTGAAGGTGCGGTGGCCTGGGCGCTTGAGGAGGCCGCCAGTTCCCTCAAGCGCTTGCAGGACGAGTTTCAAACGGTGCCTGACTTGCCGACGCCAGAGATACGCCTCAACCTTGAAACGCTCATCCTCGATATATTCATGAGTTCGTTATCGAGAAACAGTGAGCACTTTACGCTGAAATTGATCCCTTCAATGGCGCGACAAGCTGCACGTCGCGAAGTACCGTTCAGCAGCATCGTCAAAAACATGCGAGCCAACCAGACTATCTGGGTCAATCATTTTTTCACCGCGTCGGCGTCCAGGACTTTTGCACCCTCAACGGTTCAACGGTTAGTCACCAACGGTGCAGGCGTGGTGGATGAAATCATCGAGCACTTTGTGCTGTGCTACCTGGACGAGCGTCAGGTGCTGATGGAAAGTCAAATCGCGAGACGCCGCGCCCTTGTGGAAAAGTTGATCGGCAATGCGGGCGCGCTTCAACCATTCGAGCTAAAGCAAATCAAAAAAGATCATGGCCTGGATCTTGAGCATTTCCATGTCGGTATCATTATTTCTGATCTCAACACCAAGCTCAGCTCAGACTTGGGTGAGTTACAACGCAATTTACAAGATGCAATCATCGGCGATACACCGCTGGTAGTTTCCTTCACTCAGCATTTGACATGGGCTTGGGTCAGTACACCGCGCGCCCCTACTCCGACCCAACTGAAACGACTTGAAGAAACACTGGGGCAATTAAGTGGAACTCAATGTGCACTGGGTGAACCAGCGAAGGGCCCTGCTGGGTTCAGGCGTACCCATCTTCAAGCCAGAGATGTCAGTAGCGTTGCAATCCTTTCCCCAATCAAAGGCGTCATGCGCTGGGCTGACCATGTCCTGACGATCCTGGTCGGTCAGGATCTTGAAAAGGCCGCGTGGTATGTCGACTCCGTGCTCGGACCTCTGGCAAACAAATCAGAGAAAGCCGGCGGCTACCGCCAAACACTCAGCGCTTACTTGCAGTCAGGCAACAGCTTGCTCCACGGTGCTGAAGCGCTAGGTATTCACCGCAACACGCTAGTGTATAGACTGCAACAGATAGAACTACTGCTGGGTTGCCCTATCAAGCAACGAGAGCTCGAAATACGCTGCGCCTTGCACCTGATCACCCAGTACGAGGGCCGTGTCCTCAAGCATGAAAGGGAATAGAAACAGGTAAACAGTGAGATTGATGTATCCCAGTCGATAGACCATCAACGCACGTTTCAAGCGCTTGAGGGCCGCCGTACTGCAATACCAAAACCAATCATTATTTTGGTTTTCCGGCCTAATGACTGCGCTCGGTACTTCTTCTAACTTGTAAGCCATCCGCAGGAAGCGCAATGACCATGCGCCCAGTGAGATGACAACAAAAATAAGAGGAAAACCCGATGACCCGCAAATGGATCGCCGCGCGTATTGATCAGCTCGACCCTGCTACCGACTATGACGAGATCTGGAAACTCTCTGCGGCTTATCGGCCAACCGACTTCATCATGAATCTTGTGTACGCCGTCACTTTCCCTCACTTCTTCGTAAGGGAATTGGACGCGTTGCCTCTCATTGACAACGGTGACGGGAAAATTCTAAAAAACTCATTCAGACGCTCCGATGACACATCCTGGAAGATGCAGGTTTGGTGGCATTACGGTTCACACCACGACAAGACCCGCGAAAACGTTGAGTCGATAAACAAAATACACTCCCACTACGCTCAGCGATTTGGCGAGAGCTTCAGCCGCAACGACACCTACGTCTACACGCTTTGCTATGAAGCAGCCGGCATGCATCGCCTGATGCAACGCGTAGGTATGGCGGGCATGAGCGAAAAAGAGAAGCTCGCCGCTGTTAAATACTGGCACCAGATGTCAACCATTTTTCGCAACGCCGGGACGGGCGAAGCGATTACAGGCTTCCCTGATTCCTTTGATGGAATCATGACCTTCATGGATCGCTGGGAAAGTGAGGATGTTCCCAAACACGACATGGGCCCACCGGCGGCGCGAGCAATAATCCAACAGTTCGCCGATCGTTATTTTCCAAAGTTCTCACACTCTCTGGTATTTGCCTGGGTGATCAGTCTTTATCCCGATCATCTGATCCGCGCCTACGAACTCAAACGACCCTCACCGTTGGCCAGGAAAGCATTGCGTTTGTTTACTGCCGGTTTTCTGTGGATGGGGGAAAAGGTGATCCCTGATCCGAAGGACACCTTCACGGAACGCCGGCAAGTGGCGCATGCCGCCAAGCGCTCTGCGGGTGCATCTAGAACACCAGATCAGCAGAGCGAGCAGGCGAAAGTCGCGGGTTGCCCTTTCCATCGATTCCGAGCAAAGCCCTCAGCGTCTGATGCCGCGAGCCCAGGTACCACGCAAGCAAAAAAATAATGTGCCAAAAGCACATTGGTCCCAGATTGCTTGATGCAAAAGCACTCTGGGAATTACCAAATAGCGCCAAAAAAAATAACAATAGAGCCAACAACGATGAACACAATAAAAAAAATTTGTCCAGCCTTGCTAGTCCTCGCCACTCTCTCGTCCCTAGAAACTGTAGCCGCCAACGGCCCTCCACCGCCTAGCGTTGGGGAGCCGAACGGGATCAATCTAGGAGGCACCAGTTTTTACGATGGATTTGCCGGCCTGTCCGGCTTTTCGTTCCAGCAATACTTGAAGTACACCAGCGCCAGTTCGATTCGAAATAACTCGGGTAAGGAAATCAAAGACTTTGATAACCCGAAGATCAATGTCACCAGCCTGATCAACCAACTCAGCTATTACTCGCCCAACACTATTGGCGCGGGCGCACACCTGGGCTGGAACATCATTGTGCCGATCGTTTCACTCGACGGTGACTTTGGTAGCAACGGTCCACAACTCAAGGACAACGCCACTGGAGTTGGCGACGTCACCACCGGCCCGCTGGTGCAGTTCGATCCTATTGTCGATGAGCATGGACGACCTATTTTCGTCCAGCGCCTGGCACTGGATGTGTTGTTACCCGTCGGTAAATACGATGAACACAAGGACCTCAACCAAGGATCTAACTTCTACTCGATCAATCCTTACTGGGCGGCGACCTGGATGCCCGCACCCCGCTGGGAAGTGAGCTGGCGCTTGCACTATCTGCAAAACTTTAAAAACAAGGACCCAGCCAGCAGTTCAGTGCAACTGTTCGAAGGTCAGCCTGTGCGTGATACCCAGGCAGGCAAAGCGGCATGGATTAACTTTACTGCCTCCTATGAAGTGATACCCAACGTCTCAGTTGGCCTCAATGGGTATTACTTCAAACAAATAAGTGATGATGAGGTCAATGGTCACCGCCTCGCCGACTCTCGCGAAAAAGTGCTTGGGATTGGCCCTGGGGTGTTCTGGAAAGTAGGCGATGGTGATGGTGTCTGGTTCAACACTTATCGTGAGACCGAAGTAGAGAACCGCGCACGCAACGACTACGTCGTGCAGGTACGTTACGCGCACACCTTTTGAGGTCAAGAGCATTATCCTCGATGTAGCGATACGTCGAGGTGGCGCTCAACTCTTCACCGCCACGGACGCGTTGGCTTCCAAGTTAACCGTTCGTCGAAATAAATATTGGATATGGAAGTGGGTCGACAAATGGAAGGTGGGCCTCAACGAGCTGAACGGCAATCTGCAGGTAACTCCTACCGAGCACAATAGCCGTTCGTGTGTCTTTTGCGTTTGTCCGGCTGCACTGAAGATTAGCGCTACCGAGAACATATCCGTCGTTCACACCGAGATCGCCTATGACTTGTGCTACCTCAGTAATTCTTAATTCTACACAAATTTCAGATCCGCGTTTCGCCGATTATCTCGCCTACTCCGCAATGCCGCGAGTTGAATCGCCCCGGGTTTCGTAGACACCTCTTTGCCTTAAACTGAGGTCAATTAGGAGGTGCCATGAGCAACCCGCGTTATCCCGAAGAATTCAAAATCCAAGCAGTCAATCAAGTGACCGAAAAGAAGCTGCCTGTCGCTGATGTAGCGGCGCGTCTCGGCGTATCGACGCATAGCCTCTATGCCTGGATAAAGCGCTACAGCAAACCTCAAGAAGAACGGCAGCAGGATGATGATCAGCACGCTGAACTGCGTCGTCTGCGAGCGGAACTCAAGCGCGTCACTGAAGAGCGAGACATATTAAAAAAGGCCGCCGCGTACTTTGCCAAGGAGTGCGGTTGAGGTACGCCTTTATCAAGCAGCGAGCCGGCGACTATTCCATTCGACGGCTATGCTTGACGCTGAAAGTCCATCCCAGCGGTTATTACGCTTGGTTGTCTGAGCCGCAATCTGCACGCGCTAAAGACGACCAGCGACTGCTGGGTTTGATCAAGCACTCATGGTTGGAGAGCGGAGGCGTTTATGGCTATCGTAAAATCCATGACGATCTGCGCGAGGTCGGTGAGGATTGTGGTCGTCATCGTGTGGCGAGGCTGATGCGTCTTGAAGGTCTCCGTTCTCAGACAGGTTATAGACGCCGCCCTGGAAAGTACGGCGGTAAGCCAGCGGTCGCCTCACCCAATTTGCTGAAGCGCCAGTTCGATGTCGTGGAACCCAACAAGGTTTGGGTCACCGACATCACCTACATTCGTACGTATGAAGGCTGGTTGTATTTGGCGGTGGTGCTAGATCTGTTTTCTCGTCAGGTCGTTGGCTGGTCAATGAAGTCGCAAATGACCAGTGATTTGGCCATTGATGCGTTATTGATGGCGGTTTGGAGGCGTAAACCGAAGCAAGAGGTGATGGTTCATTCCGACCAAGGCAGCCAGTACAGCAGCTCCGATTGGCGCAGCTTTTTGAAAGCGAACAATTTGGTTGCCAGTATGAGTCGCCGAGGCAACTGCCATGATAACGCCGTGGCCGAGAGCTTTTTCCAACTTCTGAAACGGGAACGGATCAAGCGAAAAATATATACCGTGCGGGAAGATGCTCGTAGTGATGTGTTCGATTACATCGAGATGTTCTACAACGTAAAACGCCGCCATGGTTTCAACAATCAGCTGTCACCGGTAGAGTTTGAAAAGCGTTACGCAATGAGCTTGCAAGGTGTCTAGAGAATCCGGGGCGATTCAGCAATTACTAACTGCCGCCTCAGAAAAGGTTGCCGGCTATGTGAGGTATTACAAAGCCCAAGAGCAGCAGATTCTTCTCATGCAGGACGAGGTCAACAATGTTCGTCAAGTCGTGGCGCCCAATGATCTTAGAGACATCCAGGCACGCCATACCAAAAGTGGTCTAGGAAATGATGAGTGGAGTGCTTTTTTCAGGGACTACGAAGGCGACGTCGGAGCCATCCTGTCAAAGATGTTGCTCAAGGCTCAAAAGAACAGAGACGCATGGATAGGAGTGCCACCGACTCAGAACGAAGACCCTCATCGCGAGTATATTTCTGAAGGTGCCAAGCTTGAAGAATGCAATCTCTCGCTGCTGCAGGCGGAAATTAATCGGCTACAACAACTAGTCAGCATTGACCAAGATACCGCAAATCGATTCAAGGAGCTTTCAACAAAAATAACCACAGAAACTGAGCTATTACGAGCCAGCAGGGAGAAGCTAGCCGACCATGTCGGAGCCTCCCAACGTCTCGAAGTTTTGGTGAGCGAAAGGTGCGAGTCATACAAACGGGTTTTCTCTGCCCTGGTGGCTGAGGAGCAAGTTCTTCAGGAGCTCTACTCACCCATCAAACAGCGGCTGGATAGTGCCCAAGGGACGCTCAACAAACTGTCGTTTTCGGTAGCCCGAACTGTTGACATTGAGGCCTGGTCTGCCGAGGGTGAGTCGTTGCTCAACCTCTCCAAAAAGGGCCCATTCAGAGGCCGGGGTACCTTGCGCGAGAAAGTGCTCGAGTCATTGAATGCTCCTTGGCTCTACGGAGATGACGAGTCCGTGCTTGCTGCGCTGAGAGAGTTTATTAAGAACTATCATGAACAGCTCGTTGAGCATGCGCCGGTAGCCACATCGGATCTGGCAGAGTATCGACGGTGGACTAAGCGCCTGGCTCAATGGCTCTACGGTACCGACCACATTTCTGTTCGTTACGCCATAAATTACGACGGCGTTGAAATCCAGAAGCTCTCTCCTGGCACCAGAGGAATTGTACTGTTGCTGCTTTACCTTTCGCTCGATGCGAATGACAGTCGGCCACTGATCATTGACCAGCCAGAAGAGAACCTTGACCCCAAGTCAATCTACAACGATCTCGTCCCTTTGTTCATGGCCGCCAAGTCGACTCGGCAAGTCATTATGGTGACCCATAACGCCAACCTGGTGGTGAATACGGATGCCGACCAGATCATCATCGCTGAGTGTGGCCCACATGGTAACGGGCAACTGCCTCCGATTACCTACTTATCGGGCGGACTGGAGGACAGGTTGATCCGAGAGCGCGTATGCGAAATTCTTGAGGGGGGAGAAACTGCCTTCAAGGAGCGCGCTCGTCGACTAAGGGTTCGGCTTTCGAGATAAATGGTCAAGTAGCCGCTCAATGGAATGCTCCATATCATCGGGCGGCAACTTGTAACATCACTCATCGTAAATCAGCGTTCGTTGAGCCAGTGCGTTGAGTGCTCCCGCCAATACCCCACTAAGAATCTGGAGAATTTTGAGATGCCCGAGAGCATCACTAGAGACAACTAATAACTAAAGGCAACCTTGGCTATCCTATGACAAACAAAAACCAGAATATCGTACTACATCAGCTTATGGATAACGCTATAGACTTTCTTAACCAGTCCATACGCGATCTAAGAAAAAAACCTAAATATTCAGTAATTCATTTTCACGCTGCAATTGAACTAATCCTAAAATCGAGATTATTGGAAGAGCATTGGAGCCTAGTAGTATCCCCGAGAAAAGACCCTGACCTCAGTGAGTTTCTTTCAGGAAGCTTTGTATCGGTATCTCTCGATGACTCGATAAACAGAATAAACAAAATTATTCCACCAGGATTAAACAAGCAGCAGATCGAAGCCTTCAAGGCCATCACAAAGCATCGCAATCGAATGGTTCATTTCTTCCACTCAACTGGTGATGAAAAAGAACAGGCCAGTAAAATTCAAGAGATAGTTAAGCTACAGCTTACTTCCTGGTATTACCTACACATTTTGATGCTTCAACAATGGAAAGAAACCTACCAACCTTGGCGAACAAAAATTGGAGCGTTAGATAAAAAACTACGAAACCACCTTTTTTATCTGGAGGCCATCTACGATGACAGTAAGCCCCGTATAAACAAGGGCAAGGCAGAAGGATGGATCTATACGCCCTGCATATCATGCGCCTTTGATGCCAGCGAGCACCAAGGTGGAATTAAAGAAGTTTATCAGTCCGAATGCCTAGTATGCCAATTTACTCAGACATGCGTACAAATTGAGTGTAGTGAATGCAGTCATCCTGTGATATTTCAGGGTGATTCTTCCAGCACATGCAGCCAATGCCAACACGCCTTCGATCAAGATGACTTAATCTCAGGTTTTATCGACGAAGGCGAAGCTTATCTCGCAGTGAAAGATGGCGGCCATTATCCTTTCCCTGTCAACTGCGGCGCATGCCAAGGCTATGAGTCAGTAGTAGAAGTTAGTGAAAATGAATATCTTTGTGCTGAATGCTTTGATATTGCTGACAATTACGGCACCTGTGAATATTGCAATGATGAGTCGACTCATATTGAGGAGGACACCTACTACAGCGGGTGTGATCATTGCGACGGTTACAGCTCTCGCTACCAAGAATAATGAAAAAATCGCATGACTACATCAGTAGCCGCAACGACCACACCACGATTCATCAAAAGGAATTTACATGCGCTATTTTGACTGCACTAAGTTTGACTACAAAGATGCTGACACTGATGAGCTTGCGAATTTAATCGAACGAGATAAATCAGCTTACAAATACTCATTTAAAACATGGGTAAACAGTGAGATTGACAAAATAACCGACCGAAAATGGCAGATTAACAATATCGGCATCGTCGAGGAAACGGGAGACTTTATTCGTCTCATCAAAGAGGCGGAGCTAACATACTCACTTGGAGCGTTTTATAGCACTATCGCATTGACAGGCATTGCCAGTGAAGACCTCTGCAAATATTATGCTATCAAAATTAACCACCCTGACCTAGCCGGCTTGACGCAACATGTACGACTTCAAAAGTTAAAAGATAGAGGCGAGCTATCCGAAACGACGCACAAGGCCTTTGATGCCATACGAATAATTAGGAACGAATGCCTACACTTCAATGACGACTTTAAAATCCGAGACCACAATAGTCTCGCCACCGAAGCTCTGAACTGCATTAACAGCCTAAAAGCCATCTACAAAGAACTTTTCGCTGCCTCGAACACATCATACAAAACAGGCGAAATTATTACTCGAATCATTGAGGATTTTGCTCACCAACAGACTTACAAAACTTCGTTCGGGGATACGTTAAATCAGGAAGAGTTCACCATGAAGCTTCGGTACTTTATGGCAGATGAACTCAAGCTAGACATAGCCATTTCCGATCCAGGCGATAAAGTCTCGCAAGCGGGTTTCTTTCGTGTCGAAGAAATCGACCTTGAAAGTTCGCCAAAAGAAACCACCCTACGTCATATTCCTTCATACCAGTACGTCATCGTAGATCTGACCGAAGAAAATATTGCTCAAATCAGCACCCTTGACATTAGTGAGGGTGAAACCATTTTCGCAAGCATTTATTCGATACTAGATCATCAAGGGATATCTGCGGCTTGGAGATTTGAAAAATTCATTGATACCAAGAGTTAATTACTACCCAGAATGACCTGTCACATTCTTCAGCCCGTCAATTGCATGGCCGGCAGCTCCATTATGAGCTTACCTGTGCTACCAGCTACCGCCCAAATTTCGTCGTCCACGACGTGGCATTTCGGAACGGCAGTCACTTTTCATGAGTACCCGCTAGGTTTGCTGGATGGGCTCGAGCAACCACGTTTTCATCAGTGCTGCGGAACGCTAGCCTTACAATACCGATGCCGGCGCTGTGACGTTCAACCAAAGCAGCTTAGCGGAAGGCGTCGATATCGACGCCCGGATGATTTCGGTTTGGCTCGTTCCGCTCTTGATTTTCTATGTCGTCAAGCATGAGAAAACTCAGTTTTGAAAGCCAATTAGCGTTGAGGGATTATTACTTGGTAATAAATCAGCATTCGAGAGCGATAGATGCTTCTGCTCCCTCCTATACAGGATGTCACTCAGATTTGAAATTTCTTGCTCATTGGCATCGTACGCCCACAAAAGTGACCGAACCATTGGGTGATCGGCTATCGCCTGCCTTGAGTTTGGTAACAATTGAGGATCAACCTTGAATTTCTCCATGAGATAATAATTTACACTATTAGCTAATACGTCAGACACGAATGTCATTGACGAATTTTCGCACGTGATGCTTATATCAAGACCAGGATAGTGAGGAACATTATCCATTGTAGCCCGAGACGTACAGTGAAGTAATTCGCCAGTAGCCTTATCATAAACTTTAAACTGACGTTTTAACTCACCCTCCTTGAGCAGAGCTAGGTGATCCTCGAGCTCTTTGAAAAGTTTTTTTATGACACCCTTATCTAGATTATCAGAAACAACCACAAGCTCTACACCCAGCTCCTTGAACTTATGTAAAGATGCAAAAACCTTAAGCATCAAGCCGATGAAGATCTTTGCATGCAATAGTTCAGTGTGCGACCGACAGCCACCTCTACCTTCGCAGAATTCTGACTGATAGAACCCCTCCACGAAGATCGCCTCATACATCCACGGTATTGCCAGCCTTCCGAAGGTCTCAAATACCTTGCCCCTAACTTCACGCTTATCTTCCATCTCAGCTATATGAATCTTCCCTGAACTTTCAATATTAGATAGGCAACCTTCAATTTCATCCCTATAAATCTTTATATATACATCAGGAATGAGATACCCTGCGATCACGCCTAGCTCACCAGGAAAACGCTCCCGATTATCTGCATATCCTTTCCCACCAGACTCATCGATGAATAAGTAATGCTTCTTCACTGTACCCCTCCTCCATGAATGTTAAAAGCTAGCTGACAATAACATCACTAAGCCCCCCTGCGGTGACCCTCAATATGAGGCGCCACCGCTCACCGCTCACCGCTCACGTAAACAGGCTTACCGAAACGTCCTCATCTGGATGAAGCCCAGAGCACCTTTGGCAAACGGAAGTAGCTCTGCCTGATTGATCTCAACCCTGGTGTAGCCCCCTGACGTATCGTGATGGAAGGCAGCAGCGAACTCATTAAAACTCACTAGATCCGCATGCAAAGGCAGGAGCAAAGCCAGGGGGTTCGGGGGCGCAGCAGCTTTGACCTGGCCCAACATATCTCCCACCGTCTGGCCTTCCTTGAACTTCTTCGGAAAGCATCGATGCAGATGCCCTTCTACCAGCAGGCGCAGAGCCTTCGCCACTTCAAGCATGCTGCAAGTTTGATCCCCTGCGATGAAGCGCTCAACAAGCTGATAGTGCTTGTAGTAATCCGATGAACAGTATGCATCCAGATCAAAGCTGTCCAAGTAGCTGTACTCTTCAGCATCGCGATGGAGAGAGTATTCGCCGGCAATCGCAATTTTTTTTCGCTCTACACGACGTTTCACCTCCCTGAGGAAGTGCGCATCATGCCCAAGGGCGATTACCTGCGAGCATTCAGCTACCATTTTTAGTACCGCTTCCACTGTGTTGTGTCGTCGGTGTCTATCCAAACTGGTGAACACGTCATCCAAGACGACTGTCGTTTCAGTTCGCTTCGGATCCGCAAATAGGCGTGCAAGGAAGAAAGCGAAAGCGAGCGTTCGCTTGTCACCCTCACTCAATGCTGCATGGAACGACAAGTCGCCGGTAGTTTTAGGCCCGATCACCACACGAGCACCTCTGATCTTGAGCACGTATTCCGAACGGAGGCCGCCTCCTAGATGAGTGGAGCCTAGGGAATCGATTTCAAAAGGCGCTGAAAAGCTTCGTAACCAACCGTTAATCGCATCTTGGAAAGTTAGCAATGTTGCGGCCATCAAATGGTCTAACTCAGTGCGTGCAGCTTCCCTCGCACGCTCTGCAGTCCGCAACTGAGTCTTTGCAGCATCCAGCCCATCAATCAATTTCAGCACCTCAGCACTGAATCTGTTTTTGGTGATTGTAAGCATTTCCCTTTGTTCACTCAGAGCTGCTATATCAGGTGCTGCGAGCCTCTGTTTATATGCCAAGATGCGACCATTGAGTTCACCAATCTGCTCATTGAAGATGCGAGCTTGATCGCTCAGCTCACTAAGCATAGCGACGGCAGCCATAAATGGCTTTGAATCCAAAGCATCGAGAGGATTACCCTCCTTGGCGGCTACGATTTCGAGCAACGCCACCTCAACACATTGAAGCAGCGAGGCGGCTTTCTCGAAATCCAGCTCGGGAATTTCATCAATTAGCGAGGTCTCAGACCAGACGCTGCGTAGCCCTTGGTTGTACTCATTGCATGCGCGCCAGCTTGCAAGTTGCTGTTCTCCGACACGCTCCTTGACCAAATGGCGAAGCTGATTGATACGTTTTTGGTACTCCGAATAGGAACCGTCAAAGTAGAGTTTGAATGCCTTGAGCAGGCCGAGATCCCGAGTTGGCTGGCCACAGAATGGACATTCATTATCTGGTTGGTGCTGCAACCCTTCAGCAGCCCAGCGCTCTGTCGCTGTTCCATTATGCTTCGCGAAGTGAGCTTTCGCTGTTTCCTCTGCAGTGATGGAGATACTCTCGAACGAGCTCTCCAACAGGCTAGGAATATCGTCAAAATTGAAAGCTGGATACGGCGCTGGCCGGAATTCAGGACGCCGACGAATTTGATCAGAGGCTCGAGCTTCGGCTATTAGCTTATCGGTTTGAACAATCAGGTCATCCGCATCTGGAATAGAAGCAAGCTTGATGTACTGAGCGAGCGGAAGCTGTCCTCGATAGCCTTGAAGAGCTGCCTCCGCAGAGTTGACCGTTACTGTGCTCTCCTTCACGGCAATGGTCTCAGCATCAAATTTAGTGCGCTGTGCTACTGCTGCGTCACCTAGTGCAAGATCTAGCAGCGCCTCCCTCTGCTCCGGAAGCACACCTGAGCTGGCATACACATTCCGATCAACGAAAGCTTGGTTAAACACATGCAAATTGGGTTTCTGCCCCGCCCAGGCATTGCCGTCAAACTGGACGTTGAAGGCCCCGCCCGGTGCCCCTTGGTTGAACCGTAAAGCGACTTTTTGAGGGAGTGTCGCCCCGACAGTCTTCCTATCTGAGACATCCTTGGCATCGAAAGTAGAGCAGGCTAGTAGCACAGACGACAACGTCGACTTCCCCCTAGCGTTATCGGCATAAATTAGACTGACTTTCTGAAGCTCGACAGGTCGCTGAGCTGCTTTTTTCAGAACCCCGACGTTGTCGATGCTTATGATTTTCTCGAGCATGAGCTCACTCCGCTAAGCTGTCCGTACGCTTCAGCGAACCCCAAGCGCTAAGAGCTCGCGGGGCACCACTGACCTTGCTAGGCGAATTTAACTCATCCTAGTGAGTTTGAATGGCATAGGGCTATATTTCTTTTATGGAGGGCATGGCTCTCCTGTCATGCCAACCCAACACCTCAAGTTGCGCGCCGTCGCACTAAATTTACCCAATAGCCGCAAGCTGGACGGGCAATCTCTCAGTTTAAGGACGACAAATGTTTCCACCAATGGCGAACTCCTATCTCGAAATCACAGCCACTGAATTTGAGCGGTTGGTCAGGGACTGGATCCTCAAGCAAGGTGGTGAGCTGACCTCGCTAGAGGTGACTCATGACGCGAAGGTGGAGAGCTACGACTCAACCTACCAGATCGACGTACTAGCGAAATTCCAAGCCTTTGGAGGCGCCGAATTCAAGGTTCTGATTGAGTGCAAAAAATACCGTAGCGCAGTCGAACGAGAGTTGGTTCAAGTGCTGCACGACAAGGTCAGATCTGTGGGCGCTCATAAAGGAATGCTGTTCACCACATCAGGATTTCAATCAGGAGCGATCAAATATGCCAAAGCTCACGGTATTGCGCTGGTTTCGATTATCGACGGTGCAGCTACCTATGAAACCCGCTCGGCGTATCCAGTCGCGGCACAGCGTCCGGCCTGGCTCAACCTTCCGAAATTTTCGCTCTGGCACGTTGGTGAAAACGAAGCAGGCAACATCTCGATGAAATCCTTGGGCCGTGCTGATACGGAAATCAACGAGATGTTCAGCTGAAGAGATGAGGCGGATTAGCGAGTGCTCTTTATTGCGAGGGTACAGATTCTCCGTGGGAGTAAATGTGGGAGTAATTTCGTAGGCATGAAAAAGCCCAATCTGGAAAGATTGGGCTAACTCATTGAAAAATATGGTCGGGACGGAGTGATTCGAACACTCGACCCCTAGCACCCCATGCTAGTGCGCTACCGGACTGCGCTACGCCCCGACTAGGCGTGAAACCCGTTCCTCATCTCGAGGAACGCTCAAGAATATATCGCAAGCTTTTGAAAACTGGAAGTATTTAAAAGCACGAATTTACTTCTTGAGGACCACCAGAACATCTTCCAGCTCAGCGATCATCTGGCGAATCATTTGTTTGTATTGCGTGGTGTCGTCTTTGGCTTCATCACCGGACAAACGCAGGCGTGCGCCGCCGATGGTGAATCCTTGATCGTAAAGAAGCGCTCGGATTTGCCGGATCATCAGCACGTCCTGGCGCTGATAATACCGGCGGTTTCCGCGGCGTTTGACGGGGTTGAGTTGAGGAAACTCCTGCTCCCAATAGCGCAGCACGTGCGGTTTTACCGCACATAGCTCGCTGACTTCACCGATAGTGAAGTAGCGTTTGCCTGGGATGACGGGTAGCTCGTCGTTATGACTTGGTTCCAGCATAAGCCTCAACTCGGGCCTTCAACTTCTGCCCTGGACGAAAGGTGACCACACGGCGAGCCGTGATCGGGATTTCTTCTCCCGTTTTCGGATTGCGGCCAGGCCGCTGGCGTTTGTCCCGAAGGTCAAAATTGCCGAAACCGGACAACTTGACTTGTTCGTTGTCTTCAAGAGCGTGCCTGATTTCCTCGAAAAACAGTTCGACCAATTCCTTGGCTTCCCGCTTGTTCAGGCCCAGCTCTTCATACAGACGTTCCGCCATCTCAGCTTTCGTCAAAGCCCCCATACGTCACTTCCTTAACGTGGCGTTCAACCTTTGTTCGAGCGAGGTGAGGATGTTTTGCGTCGCAGAATTCACCTCATCGTCATTAAGAGTGCGCGATGGATGCTGCCAGGTCAAGCCAACTGCGAGGCTTTTTCTATCAGGATCAATGCCTTTACCCTGATACACGTCAAATAGCCTGAGGTCTGTCAGCCATTCGCCTGCATTTTCACGGATTACGTCCAGCACAGCCGCGGCTGCAACGTCTTTGTCCGCAATCAATGCCAAGTCACGACGCACTTCAGGAAAACGCGATAACTCCTGGAATTTAGGCATTTTGCCCGAGGCGACTTCTGCCAGAACCAGTTCGAAAACGAACACGGGACGGTCCAGCCCAAGCGTTTTCGATAATTCAGGGTGGATCGCGCCGACAAAACCGACCAAACGCCCCTCACGCTCGATACGCGCAGTTTGACCCGGATGCAATGCTGGGTGCTTGCCCGGCACGAACGTGAACGCGTCCAGCGCACCGGCAAAGCCCAACACCGCTTCCACGTCAGCCTTGACGTCGAAGAAGTCCACCGTGTCGCGACCTTGCGCCCAGCCTTCAGGCAGTCGGCTACCGCAAACCACACCCGCGAGCATTGGCTCTTGCTTCAAGCCTTCAAGTTGACCGACAAAGCGCAGGCCGCTTTCAAACAGACGTACACGATCTTGCTGACGGTTCAGGTTGTGTTGCAGCGCCTTGATCAGGCCAGGCCACAAGGACGAACGCATCGCAGCCATGTCGTTCGAAATCGGATTGGCCAGCAGCAGCGGTTCAACACCCGGATTAAACAACTCGAACTGTTTCGGATCGATGAAACTGTAGGTGATCGCTTCCTGATAACCACGAGCTACCAGCAGTCGGCGCAGTTCGGGCAGATCGCTACGGGCTTCAGCCTTGGCTTGCGGCGCCAGACGCGCTTGCGGGTAACGAACCGGCAGGCGGTTGTAGCCGTACAAACGAGCCAGCTCTTCGATCAGGTCGACTTCCAGGCTGATGTCGAAACGATGGCTTGGCACTTCTACGCGCCACTGCCCTGCTCCGTCGGCGGTAATTCCCAGGCCTAAAGCACTGAGCAGACGCTCGACTTCGGCCGAATCCATTTCCATCCCCAACATCTGGGCAATGCGTTGGCTACGTAGGGTCACCGGCGCGATCGACGGCAGGTGCTGCTCGCTGACGGTTTCAATGATCGGACCCGCTTCGCCACCGGTGATTTCCAGCAGCAGGCCAGTGGCGCGCTCCATGGCTTCACGGGCCAGTTGCCAGTCCACACCACGCTCATAGCGGTGCGACGCGTCGGTGTGCAGGCCATAGGAACGGGCCTTGCCAGCGACAGCGATCTGATCGAAGAACGCGCTTTCCAGGAATATGTCGCGAGTGGTCGCAGTGTTGACACCGCTGTGCTCACCACCCATGACACCGGCAATTGCCAGCGCACGGGTATGGTCGGCAATCACCAGCGTATCGCTACGCAGGCTGACTTCCTGCCCATCGAGAAGAACCAGCTTTTCACCCTCTTCGGCCATCCGCACGCGGATGCCGCCGTTGATTTCGGCGAGGTCGAAGGCGTGCAGCGGTTGACCCAGCTCCAACATGACGTAGTTGGTGATATCGACAGCAGCGTCGATGCTGCGCACCTCGGAGCGACGCAGGCGCTCAACCATCCACAGCGGCGTAGGCCGGGACAGGTCGACGTTACGGATGACACGCCCCAGGTAACGCGGGCAGGCGGCAGGTGCCAGCACTTCAACCGAGCGCACTTCATCATGCACCGCTGGAACCGCAGCCACTACGGGGCGAGTGACCTGGGCGGCGTACAGCGCGCCGACTTCGCGAGCAAGGCCCGCCAGGGACAGGCAGTCGCCGCGGTTCGGGGTCAGGTCGACCTCGATGCTGGTGTCGTCCAGGTTCAGATACTCACGAATGTCCTGGCCCACAGGCGCATCGACAGGCAATTCCATCAAGCCGTCGTTGCCTTCTCCGACTTGCAGTTCGGCCTGGGAGCACAGCATGCCGTTGGATTCAACGCCACGCAGCTTGGCTTTCTTGATTTTGAAATCGCCCGGCAACTCGGCACCGATGGTGGCGAACGGAATCTTCAGGCCCGGGCGTACGTTTGGCGCACCACAAACGACCTGGAACGTCTCCGAACCATTGCTGACCTGGCAAACACGCAGTTTGTCGGCGTCCGGGTGCTGTTCGGTGCTCAGCACCTCGCCCACGATGACGCCGCTGAATACACCGGCGGCCGGCGTGACGCTATCGACCTCAAGACCGGCCATCGACAGACGAGCAACCAGCTCGTCACGACTTACCTGCGGGCTTACCCAGCCACGCAGCCATTGTTCACTGAATTTCATCCTGCTCTCCTAAGAATTCGTTACGACTAGCGAAATTGCGCGAGGAACCGCAAGTCGTTGTCGAAGAACAGACGCAAGTCGTTCACGCCGTAACGCAGCATGGCCAGACGCTCAACGCCCATGCCGAAGGCAAAGCCCGAGAACTCTTCCGGGTCGATCCCGGACATGCGCAGCACGTTCGGATGAACCATGCCGCAGCCCATCACTTCCAGCCAGCCTGTCTGCTTGCAGACACGGCAGCCTTTACCGCTGCACATCACGCATTCCATGTCGACTTCGGCGGATGGCTCGGTGAACGGGAAGTACGAAGGGCGGAATCGCACGGCCAGTTCTTTTTCGAAGAACACGCGCAGGAACTCTTCGATGGTGCCTTTGAGGTCGGCGAAATTGATGTCGCGATCGACCAGCAGGCCTTCGACCTGGTGGAACATCGGCGAATGGGTGATATCCGAGTCGCTTCGATACACACGACCAGGGCAGACGATGCGGATCGGCGGCTGCTTGGATTCCATGGTGCGGACCTGTACCGGCGAGGTATGGGTGCGCAGCAACATGTTGGCATTGAAATAGAAGGTGTCATGCATCGACCGGGCCGGGTGATGGCCTGGGATGTTGAGCGCTTCAAAGTTGTGGTAGTCGTCTTCGACCTCAGGGCCTTCGGCAATACCGTAGCCAATATGGGTAAAGAACTGCTCGATGCGTTCCAGAGTGCGAGTAACCGGATGCAGACCACCAGAGGTCTGACCACGGCCAGGCAAGGTCACGTCAATGGACTCGGCTGCGAGTTTGGTGGCCAGATCGGCCTCTTCAAACAATGCCTTGCGCGCATTGAGAACGTCTGTGACACGCTCCTTGGCAACGTTGATCAGCGCACCGACTTGCGGACGCTCTTCTGCCGGCAAATTCCCCAGGGTCTTCATCACCTGAGTCAATTCACCCTTTTTGCCAAGGTAGTGAACCCGGATTTGCTCCAGGGCATTGATATCTTCAGCGCTTTGCACAGCCTCTAGAGCTTGCGAGACGAGCGCATCCAGGTTTTCCATGTACAGACTCCAGATACAAAATAGGGGAAGAGCTTGAAGGCTCTTCCCCTATTTATGACGTTTAACACCTGGCCCCACAGAGATGAGACCGGGTGACTGTCGGGGGTACTTAAGCCAAGGTGGCTTTAGCTTTCTCGACAATCGCAGCAAACGCCGCTTTTTCGTTCACTGCCAGATCAGCCAGAACCTTACGGTCGATCTCGATGGACGCTTTTTTCAGGCCGGCGATGAAACGGCTGTAGGACAGACCGTTGATACGAGCACCAGCGTTGATACGAGCGATCCACAGAGCGCGGAACTGACGTTTTTTCTGACGACGGTCACGGTAGGCGTATTGGCCTGCCTTGATTACCGCTTGCTTGGCAACACGGAATACGCGCGAGCGAGCGCCGTAGTAGCCTTTAGCAAGTTTCAGAATTTTTTTGTGACGTTTACGGGCAATGACGCCACGCTTTACACGAGCCATGAGTTACTTCCTCTATTCTTGACTAAAATTAACGAAGGCGCAGCATGCGCTCGACTTTTGCCACGTCAGACGGATGCAGCAAGCTGCTACCGCGCAGTTGACGCTTACGCTTGGTCGACATTTTGGTCAGGATGTGGCTCTTGAAAGCGTGCTTGTGCTTGATACCGTTAGCAGTTTTCAGAAACCGCTTAGCAGCACCACTTTTGGTCTTCATTTTTGGCATGTTCGGATACTCCGCATTCAGTTGATAAACATAATCAGAAGGCCTGCCGTGCCCTGTTGATTACTTCTTCTTTTTCGGGGCGATGACCATGATCAGCTGGCGTCCTTCCATCTTAGGATGCTGTTCGACCGAACCGTACTCGAGCAAGTCACCTTCAACTCGCTTGAGGAGTTCCATCCCCAGCTCCTGGTGGGCCATCTCACGGCCGCGGAATCGCAAGGATACCTTGGCCCTGTCCCCGTCACTCAGGAAACGTACCAGGTTGCGCAGTTTTACCTGGTAATCCCCTTCCTCCGTCCCTGGACGAAACTTGATTTCTTTAACCTGAATCTGCTTCTGGTTTTTCTTGGCCGCAGCAACCTGCTTCTTCTTCTCGAAGATCGACTTGCCGTAGTCCATCAGTTTGCAAACAGGGGGTACTGCATCGGCGGAAATTTCCACCAGATCCAGTTTGGCCTCTTCAGCCTTAAGAAGCGCGTCTTCAATTGACACAATCCCAAGCTGCTCGCCTTCAGCCCCAATTAACCGAACCTCGCGTGCCGAGATATTCTCGTTGATCGGGGCTTTCGGTGCAGCTCGTTTATCTTGTCTCATTTCACGCTTAATAATAATTACTCCGAATCTTGGCGACCACGCCGGGAAACCGCTTGCGCGAGGAACTCAGCAAACTGGGCGACGGGCATCGAGCCCAGGTCAGCACCTTCGCGAGTACGCACAGCGACAGTCTGCATCTCGACTTCCCGATCTCCGATAACCAAGAGATAGGGAACCTTGAGCAAGGTATGCTCGCGGATTTTAAAGCCGATCTTTTCATTTCTCAAGTCAGACTTGGCACGAAACCCGCTTTCGTTGAGAGTTTTTTCGACCTCGGCGGCAAAATCTGCCTGTTTATCAGTGATATTCATGATCACTGCCTGAGTCGGCGCCAGCCACGCAGGGAATGCACCCTCGTAGTGCTCGATCAGAATTCCGACGAAACGCTCGAAGGAACCCAGGATCGCCCGATGCAACATCACCGGATGCTTGCGGCTGTTGTCTTCGGAGACGAATTCGGCACCCAGTCGGACTGGCAGGTTAAAATCGAGCTGCAGGGTACCACACTGCCAGACACGACCCAGGCAATCTTTCAGAGAGAATTCGATCTTCGGACCGTAGAACGCACCTTCACCGGGCTGCAGATCGTACGGCAAGCCTGCGCTATCAAGGGCTGCAGCCAATGCAGCTTCGGCGCGATCCCACAACTCGTCGGAACCGACGCGCTTTTCCGGACGAGTGGACAGTTTCATCTCGACATCTTTAAAGCCGAAGTCGGCGTAAACGTCCATGGTCAGTTTGATGAACGCTGCGGATTCGGCCTGCATCTGCTCTTCGGTGCAGAAGATGTGGGCGTCGTCCTGAGTGAACGCACGAACGCGCATAATGCCGTGAAGGGCACCCGATGGCTCGTTACGGTGGCAAGCACCGAACTCGGCCAGACGCATTGGCAACTCGCGGTAGCTCTTCAGGCCCTGATTGAACACCTGCACATGGCAAGGGCAGTTCATTGGCTTGATGGCGTAGTCGCGGTTTTCCGACTGCGTGGTGAACATGTTGTCGGCGTAGTTGGCCCAGTGCCCGGACTTTTCCCACAGGCTGCGGTCAACGACCTGGGGAGTCTTGATCTCCAGGTAACCATTGTCGCGTTGAACCTTGCGCATGTACTGCTCGAGCACTTGGTACAGCGTCCAGCCGTTCGGGTGCCAGAACACCATGCCTGGCGCTTCTTCCTGGGTGTGGAACAGGCCCAGACGCTTGCCGATCTTGCGGTGATCGCGCTTTTCAGCTTCTTCAATACGCTGGATGTACGCCGCCAGCTGTTTTTTGTCAGCCCATGCGGTGCCGTAAACGCGCTGTAACTGCTCGTTCTTGGCATCGCCACGCCAGTAGGCGCCGGACAACTTGGTCAGCTTGAATGATTTCAGGAAACGGGTGTTCGGCACGTGCGGACCGCGGCACATGTCGACGTATTCTTCGTGGTAGTACAGGCCCATTGCCTGTTCGTTTGGCATGTCCTCGACCAGACGCAGCTTGTAGTCTTCACCGCGAGCCTTGAACACTTCGATCACTTCGGCGCGCGGAGTGACTTTCTTGATGACATCGTAATCTTTTTCGATCAGCTGCTGCATGCGCTGTTCGATGGCGGCCAGGTCGTCCGGAGTGAAAGGACGCTCGAAGGCGATGTCGTAATAGAAGCCTTCGTCAATGACCGGGCCAATCACCATTTTGGCGGTTGGATACAGCTGCTTGACCGCGTGGCCGACCAAGTGGGCGCAAGAGTGGCGAATGATCTCCAGCCCCTCTTCATCCTTTGGCGTAATGATTTGTAGCGTTGCGTCGCTGTCGATGATGTCGCTGGCATCGGCCAGCTTGCCATTGACCTTACCGGCCACCGTGGCCTTGGCCAGGCCCGCACCAATGGATGCTGCGACCTCGGCGATGGATACCGGGTGATCGAATGAACGTTGACTGCCGTCGGGAAGAGTAATAGTTGGCATGGCGCCTCCTCTCCTAGTGGTGACCCCTACCAAAGGTCACGTGGGTTGGGATGAGCCAGTACAAGATCCGATCCAGGCCATTCACTGACGAACGCCTGCCTTACAGCGGCAGGAGCCTTGCGGCCAACCGGAAAACCGAACCAGAGTGACTGGGATTCAAATCAGGGTTATTCGTGCGCCTGCCGCGACCGGGACTGAAGGTCGACCGGAGCCTGCAAACGCCCGAGCCAGGCATGCTAGCACAGATGAATGGTCGTCGCGGTACAGAGCTTTACCAACAGGGTAAATCTTACGTTTTTATGCCAGAGTGCTGAACTTGATCCCCGCTTTACCCCTCGGACATCAAGTCATCGACCCACAAAGGAGCATCCTCGGCATGCGTCTGAATCGTTTATTCGCTGTAGTCGCACCCATCGTCCTGCTGTTGCCGCTGGCCGCCCACGCTGAATGGCCCAAAGGCGCGCGCGAAAAATACATGGCTCAGTGCGTCCCTGCGGCCGCACAAAGGATCGGCGACGCTGCGGCCAAGGCCCACTGTGCTTGCGGTGCCGATGCAATCAAATCGTACCCCGCCAAAGATCTACAGGCCCTGATGGACAACAAGGCCAGCAATGAACTGCAACAGCAGGCCCTTACCCAGATTGCCAAGTGCAAGGCCACCAATCCGACGCAAAAATAAGCCCGCTCAAGCTTCAAAAAGGCATTTTCAGCCAGCAAACAGCCCCTGAAAATCGCTTTTTCGGACATTTTATGCAGGTTTTACAGCTTTTTTTATCACCTTTACTTTCGGCTGAAAGCCTTTTAAATCAGGGCTTTCAGCGATATCAGCCAACAAAGAATGTGCGACTGTAGGGCAAACAGCACCCGTGGGGGGCTCCCAAAGCGAACATTTCGACTATGATACCCCGGTGTGCCCAGTTGGCCTGAGCAGCACAGTACTACTGAAAATATATGTTTCTTGGAGATACACCATGTCTAATCGCCAAACCGGCACCGTTAAATGGTTCAACGATGAAAAAGGCTTCGGCTTCATCACTCCTCAAGGTGGCGGTGACGACCTGTTCGTACACTTCAAAGCTATCGAAAGCGACGGTTTCAAAAGCCTGAAAGAAGGCCAAACCGTTTCCTTCGTGGCTGAGAAAGGCCAAAAGGGTATGCAAGCTGCTCAAGTTCGCCCAGAGTAATTTCCAGGCGCACTAAAAAAACCCCGTCCATGTGACGGGGTTTTTTATGGATAACGCAAAAGTGGGCGATCAGCCGCAGTTCACGCGAGTCACGACTTTATTGGCGTCGGTGCTCAGGTTGAGGCGATCGGAGCGATACTCCAGGGTCACCATGTCATTTGGCGACAGGAACCGCGCATTCTGTGCACCTGCACGCTTGCGCGCCTGCTCCAGCAGTTCAGCCGAAGCCGTTTTGCCCAGGGTGAATTCGGCCGCTTTCGCTTCGCAACGGCTGTGACCTGTGTCAGTCGTCGTTACAGGGTCAGTTGCCGAATCGGTAGCGGCAGTGCTGCAACCGGCCAGCGTGGCAACGGCCAACAGAGCACCCAATGACGCGAGCTTCCAAGGCATGACGCCTCCTTTTTCGATAGTTAACCTAAATTTGTGCGACCGCCAATCCGGCGCTTGGTTCATCGAGCGTTCTGGCAACAAGGCCGCCGCCGCAGACAAACGGCAAGTTTGCCTGAGCATTGCCCTGCCCTTCATGCCTTAATCGTGACTGAATATGAACGGGTCAATAGACGTCGATGTAATCGAATGCCGGCTTCGGCCAGTTCTGCTTCAGCGCATTGAAGATTTGCATGACCCAGACCTCGTCACTGGCCGCGACCCGTCCGACATAACCAGAACCCTTGGCCCAAGTCTCCAGGCGAAACAGCAACCCGTCGATATCGGTGCCGCCCACGACACCCGATGAAATATAGGCGATACCGCCCTTGGTCACTCGCAACTGGGTGTGCTCATCATCGCTGGCGGCAGCCAGCAGCTGACGCACCGCCTCAAGGGTCAAGCCATCAGGCGTATTCAAATCGATCTGCACAGCGCAGTCCTTGAAAAGTCGTTAAAGACCAAGTGTCGCATAGCCCTCCATTGATGCCTAAGTCGGAGTGCCAAAAGTCCTGCAAAATGGTTAACTCGACACTCAGACCTTCCCGACCGCACGAGCACCACAATGACCACCGTAAGCATCGACGCCGCCATTAACGCCAAGTGGTCAGAGGGCCACAGCTCTTATAGCCCCGGCAGCCCGGAAGAGCTCGCAATCATCGGTATCGATTTACTGGTCAAGGAACTGGGCACCGAAGCTGCCCAATCCTTTATCCAACAGATTTTCGAGAAATACCCGCCCCATCAGGGCGGCGGACATTCCGAACGCTCGTAAGAGTTACGTCAGGCGGGCCAGGCGTTCGGTCAGCAGATCGAAGAATCCCTGGGCGTCGCCGCGGTCCACCCAGAACGCATTCTTCGGCGCCCCGAGGCCGTTATGCCAGTCGACAATGGTTTGACCGAAGGTCGGCCCCTCGCGACTGTCGACCACTACGTTGACATGGCGACCGCTGAACAGCTCCGGCTTGAGCAGGTAAGCAATGACCGTAGCGTCATGCACGGGGCCACCCGGGATACCGAAGTACTCCATGTCGCCCTTGATGTACTCACTCAGAATATCGCCGACCAGTTTGCTGGCATTGTTGTCCAGCGCCGCGATCTGCTGCAGGCGCGCATCACTGGTGAGGATCTTGTGGGTCACATCCAGCGGCAGGTAAGTCAGCCTTGCGCCACTTTTGAGTACAACCTCGGCAGCGTGTGGATCGGCGAACAGGTTGAATTCCGCGACAGGTGTGATGTTGCCGCCATTGAAATGCGCACCGCCCATGATCACGACGTCCTTGATGCCCTGGACGATTTCAGGGTCCTGGATCAGCGCGAGCGCCAGGTTGGTCTGCGGCCCCAGCATGGCGATGGTGATGCTGTGGGGCCTGGCCGCCTTCAGGGTGTCGATCAGGAAGTCGACCGCACCGCCCTTGGCCAAACCTTTCTTCGGTTCGTACACGAGGACACCCGACAGGCCCTCCTTGCCATGAATATCTTCGGCATGGATAGGCGTTCGCTGCAGCGGTGTCGGTGCCCCGGCGTAGACCGGCACGTCCTCGCGCCCCGCCCACTCCCGGGCCAATCGTGCGTTGCGTGACGTCTTGTCCAGCCGAACGTTGCCAGCGACCGTGGTCAACGCATGGATATTGAGTTCGTCCGGCGATGCCAGCGCAAACAACAATGCGATCACGTCGTCAGCACCGGGGTCGGTATCGATGATCAAGTCGATCTTTTCCACAGCCTGAACGCTGCTTGGGTTAATCAGGGACAAAAGCAACAGACTCCGACGCAAGAGGTACAGTTTCCGAGTATAGCGACACATGACCCATGCCTTGTGCAGGACAGAAACAGAGAAACCAAGCGATTCAGAACGTCACTCCGGCGACCAGGACGATATTGCAGTAAGGCTGGCATTCACCGGTACGAACAATCGCCCGGGCTTGCCGGCTGAGGACTTTGAATTGTTCATGACTCAGCAGCTCGCGCCGGCCAAGCGCGCCCTCGGCGTTCAGCTTGTCCAGCGCGACCAGCGCCGACGGCTTTTTCTCCAGAATCTCTTGCGCCAACACATGGCTTTCGACCTGCATTTCGCTGAGCACAACGTTCAAAGTGCTGATGAAGTCCGGAATGCCGTGGGTCAAGGCCAGGTCAATCAGCTCGACCCCCGGAGGCACCGGCAACCCCGCATCGCCGATCACCACTTTGTCGCCGTGGCCCAGCGAAGCAATCAGCCGCGACAGCGCGACGTTGAGCAAAGGTGTCTTTTTCATGGTGTATTAAAAGCCTGTACATCGGACAAGGTGGGAATGGAGGGTTGCGCACCAGCACGGGTGACCGACAGCGCCGCAGCGACCTGCCCGAAACGAATCGCTTCAGCCTCACTTTGGCCAGACGCCAGCGCGGCGGCGAATCCGCCGACGAAGGTATCGCCGGCCGCGGTGGTGTCAACCGCCTTCACCGCTGGCGCCGGAAAATGCTCGGAACGCGTGCCATCGTTGAACAGGGCACCATCGGCCCCAAGCGTGACAATCACTTTTCCGGCCCCCATCTCGATCAATCGGTTAGCGGCTGATTGTGCCGATTGCCGAGAGTCCACCCACACGCCACTCAGTGCCGACGCCTCGCTCTCGTTAGGAATCAGATAGTCGATGTTCGCGTACCAGTGCGCCGGAAGCGGACGACTGGCCGGCGCGGGGTTGAGGATCACGATCTTGCCCAGCTCTCGACCACGCTTGAGCGCATGGCCGACCGTCGCATCCGGCACTTCCAACTGGCAGATGATGACGTCGGCCGATTGCAGCACCGAGTCGAAGCAGCCGATCACGGCTGGCGTCAGCAAACCGTTGGCACCGGCGACGATCACGATCGCGTTCTGGCTATTGTCATCGACCACGATCAACGCCACGCCACTGGAACCGTCCACGGTGCTGACTGCCTGACAATCGATCCGTTCGGCCAACAGCGCTTCGCGCAGCTCCTTACCGTAGGCATCGCTGCCCACGCAGCCGACCATCGACACCTGCGCCCCGAGTCGCGCTGCGGCTACGGCCTGATTCGCGCCCTTGCCGCCGGAAACCGTGGTAAAGGATTCACCAATCAGCGTTTCCCCGCCCCGCGGCAGCCGAGGCGCGCGGGTGACCAAATCCATGTTCAGACTGCCTATTACCACTACTTTTGCTGGCATACATCACTACTCATTCGTTCTGTTTCAGCGATATTCGGCAAACACGCCTGCTAATGGCGCGGTCGATTCACGCATCACGATGCTGGGCGTCACAATCCGTTGCTCAGTGCTCAGTTGCGGCTTGGCGATCCGTCGTAGCAGCACTTCGGCCGCCATCTCGCCCAACTGCAGGATCGACTGGCCGACGGTGGTCAATGCTGGATAGACATAGCGACTCATCTGGATATCGTCGAAGCCGATCACCGACAACTGTGTCGGTACGCGAATGTTGCGCTCGGCGGCGGCTCGCAGCACACCGATGCCGATCATGTCGTTGGCGGCGAAGATTGCACTGGGCGGATTGCGCTCCAGCAGGATCGCGGCAGCGTTGTAACCGCCGGTACTGGTGAAGTCACTTTCCAGCATGCGTTCGCGTGGCACCTCGATACCTGCGTCCGTCAGTGCACGGCAAAATCCGGCCAGTCGCATTTGCGCCACACTGGTGGTGGTCGGCCCGCTGATGGTGGCGATATCCCTATGCCCCAATTCCAGCAGGTGTCGAGTCGCCAGATACGCGCCGTATTCGTGGTCGATGCGCACCAGGTCCACATCGACACCTTCCAGGCCTCGGTCGACGATCACCATCGGTGTACGCACGCCCGCCAGGCCTTGGGCCAGGCTGCTGTCACCGCCGGCCGACGCGACGATCAGCCCGTCGATGCGTTTTTCCAGCAGTACGCGCAGGTAGTTGCGCTGCTTGTCCGGATTGTCGTCGGAGTTGCAAAGAATCACGCAGTAGCCATTGCGCTCACAGTAATCCTCGATGCCCCGCGCCAGCTCCGCAAAGTACGGGTTGAGGCTGTTGGGCACCAGCAAGCCGATGGTCGCGGTGGTTTTGGCCTTGAGGGAACGGGCCACGGCGCTGGGTACGTAGTCGAGGGTCTTGATGGCAGCCTCGACTTTGACCCGTACTTCCTCGCTGACTGGCCGGGTTTTGTTCACCACATGGGAAACCGTGGTGTAGGAAATGCCCGCAAGTGCCGCTACATCCTTGATCGTTGCCATGACTCAGGCCCGCCGACTGGCGCGTTGACTGCGGTAGGTATCGAGCACCACCGCCACCACGATCACCGCGCCGGTGATGATGCGTTTGGTCGGTTCGGTCGCGCCGATCTGCGCCAGGCCGGCCGCCAGCACGGAAATGATCAACACACCAAAGAACGTGCTGATCACCGAACCGCGGCCGCCCATCAGGCTGGTACCGCCGATGACCACGGCCGCGATCACCTGCAGCTCAAGACCGGAACCCGCATTCGGATCCGCCGCCTCAAGACGCGAAATCTGGAACAGCGCCGCGACACCGGCCAACAGCCCCATCAGACTGAACACCAGGACCTTGTAGGGCTTGGGATTGATGCCCGCCAGGCGAACCGCCTCTTCATTGGTGCCGATGCCAATCAGGTAGCGCCCAAACACCGTGCGGGTCAACACGGCCTGGGCAATGAAGATAATCAGCAAGGCAATGATGAAGGACGGTGAAATGCCGAAGGCGATCGGGTTGGACAGCCAGGCAAAGGCGTCACCAATGTAGGCGGTGCGCGAGCCGGTCATCTGATACGCCACGCCACGCGCCATCTCCAGCACGCCGAGTGACACGATGAACGACGGAATTCGCCACGCCACGGTAATGGAACCGGTGATGGTCCCGGCCAATGCGGCGGCCGCCATGCCGAGCAGAGCAGCGGGCAGGACACTCCAGCCCCAGCCCAGTGTCGCCACGCTGACTGTCGACGCGGCCAGCGCCAGCACCGAACCGACCGACAGGTCGATGCCACCGATAATCAGCACGAACGTCATGCCGACCGCGAGGACCATCAAGTCCGGAATCTGGTTGGCCAGCGTGCTGAAGGTATCGTAAGAAAGAAAGTGGCTGCTCAGGAGCGAGAACAGGACCACCATCGCCAGCAAGGCACCGGCCAGGCCCAGGTAAGTGCCGAGACCGTAAAAATTGCCACTGCGTTTGCCGGCGGAAGATGCGGTTTTCATTGAAGATCCCTAGGCGCTGCTTCGTTGAGCAGCGCATCACGTTTTTGGTAGCCGGCAAAAGCGGCCGCAAGCAAGTCATCCTGGGTCCAGCTGTCGCGCTCGAACGTGTCAATCAGGCGCCCTGCCGACAGCACGCCGATGCGGTCGCAGATCAGCATCAGCTCGCGCAGATCGCTGGACACTACCACCAGCGCCTTGCCCTGCCGTGTCAGTTCGCCGAGCAAGGCGTAGATGTCGAACTTGGCGCCGACATCGATGCCACGGGTTGGCTCGTCGAACAGCAGCACCGAGCAATCGCGCTCCAGCCAACGGCCAATCACGACTTTCTGCTGGTTGCCGCCGGACAATTCGGACACCCGTTGTGCAGGGCCGGAACTGCGGATGTGCATGGCGTCGATTTGCCGCTGGGCCAGGGAAGACTCTTCGCCATTGTTGACGAAGCCGCCGCTGGAAATGCGGGGCATGTTGCCCAGCGCAATGTTGGCGCCGATCGATTGCGTCAACAGCAGGCCTTCACCCTTGCGATCTTCGGTGATCAGGGCGATGCCGTGACCGACCGCGTCCACCGGAGACCGGATGCTGACTACCTGCGCCGGGGAGCCCAGGGCAACGGTGCCGCTGTCGGCGATATCGGCGCCAAAGATCAACCGTAGCAATTCGGTGCGCCCTGCCCCGATCAAACCGGAAATGCCGAAGATCTCACCGGCACGCACTTCAAAGGACACGTCGCGAACCTTGTCGGAGCGGGTCAGCCCTTTGACTGTCAGCGCCGGAGCGCCGATGGTGCGCGGCCCCATGTCGATGTGTTCGCCCAGTTCACGGCCCACCATCAGGGTGACCAACTGTTCGCTGTTGTAATTGGCCATCGGCTCGACGCACACCAGGTTGCCGTCTCGCAGTACCGCAATGCGCTGCGCCACCCGGGCCAACTCTTCGAGGCGATGGGAGATGTAAATTATCGATACACCCCGTGCCTGCAGGCGGGTGATCTGCTCGAACAACATTTCGACTTCACGCGCCGTGAGCATCGCCGTGGGTTCGTCGAGGATCAGCACATGGCAATCGCCGATCAGGTTGCGGGCGATCTCGACCATTTGCTGATGACCGATACCCAGCTCACCGACCGGCGTGTCCGGGTCGATGGCATCGAGGCCGACCTGAGCCATGGCTTCAATGGCGGCCTTGCGCAGTTGCTTACGGCTGATCCAGCCACCATTGTTCGGCAGATTGTCGAGAAACAGGTTTTCCGCCACCGACAGGGTCGGCAGTAGATTGAGTTCCTGCATGACCATACGTATGCCCAGGTCTTCAGCCTGGGTCCGGCTGCCAGGGCGATAATCCTGCCCCTGAAACTGCATCTGGCCGGTGGTGGGCGTGACAAGCCCACCAATGATCTTCGACAGCGTACTTTTACCAGCGCCGTTCTCACCGGTCAGCGCCAGCACTTCACCGCGCATGAGCGTCAGGTCGATGCCGGTCAGGACCGGTTGGGCGTAGGTCTTGCCGATACCGCTGACCGAGAGGACAGCGTTCGGGTCGCGAACGGACATAAAAACTCTCCATGCGCTCGCCCGGACGGGCGAGCACCTTTGTGTCGCCAAGGGCTTATTTGGTAACCAGCTCTACCGGGGTCTCGATCACACCATTGGCGCCGATGTCGACTTTTTCACCCTTGATGATCTTGAGCGCAGTCTCGATGCCGAACACCGCTTGCTTGGCCGCAAACTGGTCGGCAGTGGCCAGGACCCGGCCATCCTTGAGCATCGGCTTGATGGCGTTGATATTGTCATACCCCACCACTTGCACCTGGCCGGCCTTGCCTGCGGCACGCACGGCAGACACCACACCCACGGCCATGCTGTCGTTGCCAGCCAGCAGGGCTTTCACTTGCGGGTACTCGCTCAGAATCGAAGCGGCGACTTTATTACCCTTGTCGATTTCCCAGTCGCCGGACTGTACGGACACAACCTTGATCTGCGCCGCTTCCATCGCGTCCTTGAAGCCTGCAGTACGAGCCTGAGCGTTAGTGGTGGTGGATACGCCTTCGATGATGCCGACTTCATCACCGGCCTTCAGCTGTTTGGCCAGGTACTCGCCGACCAGACGCGCACCTTTGCGGTTATCCGGCCCTACGAACGGGACATTGATGTTCTTGCTTTTGACGACGGCTGGATCCAGCTGATTGTCGATGTTGATCACGGTGATACCCGCATCAACGGCTTTCTTGATTACCGGCACCATGGCTTTTGAGTCAGCAGGGGCGATGACCAGCGCATTGACTTTGGCCAGGATCATTTGCTCGACGATACGTGTCTGGCCAGCCGTGTCCGTTTCGTCCTTGATGCCATTGGAAATCAGATCGAATTCATCGGAGTGGCCTTTCTGATAGGCCTTGGCGCCGTCTTCCATGGTCAGAAAGAATTCGTTGGCCAGGGATTTCATCACTAGCGCGACTTTTGGTTTTGCAGGCGTCTCGGCGAAGGCCGAAGAAACAGGCAGCGCGACGGATGCGGCAGCCAGCATAGCGACAGCGAGAAGGCGTCCAGCGAATGGCAGCTTCATGGGTTCACTCCGATCTTATGATTATTTTGAGCAATGCTTGCGCTGGCGTTTGGCTTGATGGCGCCCGGCGATGGAATTAACTCATCGATGACGCCGCGCAAACGTTTGCGTAGATCGGACTATGCGAACCCTGCTGACATTTGTCAACGACCGTAACGCGCTGAATAGCGCGACGGCCGGCATTCACCTCAGGCCGTTGTATTGACCACCGACCCAGTGCCGCTGCCCTTGGCCATTTCTTTGATCAAGCTGGCGCTGACTTCCAGAATGGCGCTGTTGGTTTGCGCGATCTGCCCTTGAATGCCTGACACTATGGCTATCTTGGTTTCCGGCGTGGGGTAGCTCGCTGCCTGAGCTGCCGCCAGTGTTTGCTGCTGCTCGCGCAACTGTTGCTGCAGCTCTTTCAGACGCTTGAGCAAGACTTTCACGGCGACACTGGTGTTATCGTCGGCTTCGGACTTTTGAGTGTCTGCGCTTTTGTCCAAACCAACAGGGCCGGTCCTGACTTGTTTGTCGTCATCCTCCTTCGTGCCTAGCGCTTGAGCAGCGGCATCGGCCGCCGCATCACTCAGTGCACGAAGCGTCGCGGCTGACTGTCCACCAATGGTGATGCCCGCCGCGTTTGGAAAACCTACAGATAACGACATGTGAACTCCTTAAATAAAATCCATTGAAAGAGCATCGACCTGAGCGCGAGTTTCTTTAGCAATGATTCACAATTGAAACAGGGGGAGTTCAACAAGGCTGTCGGAGAGCCGAACACGGAAGCTGCAAAAAATCGGAAACCCGGACACTCAACGGCCATCGCGCGCCGACAGATTGTTAAATTCATTATAAAAATCAGGCGGTTAAGCCATTTTCTCCATTCAAAGAGTGTCTGGTACAGATCCTGCTCTTGACCCGACACCCCAGGCGTTCAGATTCGTTTGGGGCACATCTAGATGAACTTGCATCTGCACCGTCACCCCTAGAGAGAAAAATAATGACATCTGCTTTCAAGACCTTTGTGCCGGGCGCCTTGGCCCTCCTTCTGCTTTTGCCGACCGCTCTTCAGGCAAAAGAAGCTGAAACCCAACAAAAACTGGCAAACGTGGTCATTCTGGCCACCGGTGGCACCATCGCCGGCGCGGGCGCCAGCGCCGCCAACAGCGCGACCTACCAAGCGGCAAAAGTCGGTATCGACAAATTGATCGCCGGCGTCCCCGAACTGAGTCAAGTGGCCAACGTTCGCGGCGAGCAGGTCATGCAAATCGCCTCCGAGAGCATCACCAACGAGAACCTGCTGCAATTGGGCCGTCGCGTGGCCGAACTGGCCGACAGCAATGACGTCGATGGCATCGTGATCACCCACGGCACCGACACCCTGGAAGAAACCGCCTACTTCCTGAACCTGGTGGAAAAAACCGATAAGCCGATCATTGTCGTCGGCTCCATGCGCCCTGGTACCGCGATGTCCGCCGACGGCATGCTGAACCTGTACAACGCCGTGGCCGTGGCCAGCAGTAAAGATGCGCGGGGCAAAGGCGTCCTGGTGACCATGAACGATGAAATCCAGTCGGGTCGCGACGTCAGCAAAATGATCAACATCAAGACCGAGGCGTTTAAAAGCCCTTGGGGGCCGCTCGGCATGGTGGTTGAAGGTAAATCCTACTGGTTCCGCCTGCCGGCCAAGCGCCACACCATGGACTCGGAATTCGACATCAAGACCATCAAGAGCTTGCCCGATGTTGAAATCGCCTACTCCTACGGCAACGTCAGCGACACCGCTTACAAGGCACTGGCTCAGTCAGGCGCCAAGGCCATCATCCACGCCGGCACCGGCAATGGCTCGGTCTCTTCGCGTGTGGTTCCAGCCCTGCAGGCACTGCGCAAGGACGGCGTGCAGATCATTCGCTCGTCCCACGTCAATGCCGGTGGTTTCGTCCTGCGTAACGCCGAACAGCCTGACGACAAATACGACTGGGTCGTGGCACATGACCTGAACCCGCAAAAAGCCCGCATCCTGGCGATGGTCGCCCTGACCAAGACCAACGACAGCAAAGAGCTGCAACGGATGTTCTGGGAATACTGATTCGTCCTCGCCTGACCGGTTCCGGTCGGGCACTGCTTCACCACTCGCCGATGTTTGGCGAGTGGCTCGCACCTCTACTGACAAAAAAACCAGCGCCTTACACCAAATCGAAAAAAATGCTGTCAGAGGATTTTCTTGAATTTTAAGCAGTTGCGAAATTGCCTACAGTTAAATACTGTATGCACGTACAGCTTAATAAGGATAATTCTGTGGACACCACCTCCGCCTCACATGACGCCTATGTACGCATGGGTCTGCGCGTTCAGAAAATCATCAACTCCCCGACTGCCCAAAAAGCCAAGGCCGCACTGATCTTCCGACTTCCCGATGAGCCGGTGGATGAGTGGGAGCGCTTGCTCGAAGAAATTGACGAGAACGACAACGTGACCCTCGCCTATCGCGACGATGGCGGCGTGCAGATTTTTTGGGTTGTGCCGAAGGAAGACTGAGTCAATGAGTGTCCGCTGTTTTGCTTTGCTGTTGCTGCTGCTGTTCGCCATGGGGGCCCAGGCTGACGCACCGCGCACCTTCAACGAAGCCAAGAAAGTTGCCTGGAAGCTGTACGCCCCACAGTCCACCGAATTTTATTGCGGCTGCAAATACACCGGTAACCGGGTGAATCTCTCGGCCTGCGGTTATGTGCCGCGTAAAAATGCCAAACGCGCGGCGCGCATCGAGTGGGAGCACATTGTTCCAGCCTGGCAAATCGGTCACCAGCGCCAGTGCTGGCAGGAGGGAGGCCGCAAGAATTGCACGCGCTACGATCCGACCTATCAGAAGGCCGAGGCGGATCTGCATAACCTGGTGCCGAGCATCGGGGAGGTGAATGGCGATCGCAGCAACTTCAGTTTCGGCTGGCTGCCGGAACAGCCTGGCCAATATGGCTCGTGCCTGACCCAAATCGATTTCAAGGCAAAGAAAGTCATGCCGCGCCCCTCCATTCGCGGCATGATCGCCCGGACTTATTTCTACATGAGCAAACAGTACGGCTTGCGTTTATCGAAACAGGATCGGCAACTGTACGAAGCCTGGGACAAAACCTATCCGGTCCAGGCCTGGGAACGTCAGCGTAACCAGAGCGTGGCGTGCGTGATGGGGCGCGGTAACGAGTTTGTCGGGCCGGTAGACATGAAAGCCTGCGGTTAAGCGTTTTGCGAAACGAACAAGGCCTCGGGCTCAACACCCGAGGCCTTGTTGTTTTCAGACCGCCGAAAAACGAGTCACTGTGGACATCCTCCAAGAGGCTCCACCGAACATCACCCGTAAAATGGATCGTTACTGAGCTGTCGGACGCTCGAGGACCAGCACTTCAACATTCTGTTTCTTCGCACGGACGATGGCCGCATTCACCTCGGCCTGTTTAGCCTCGGCTTCGGCTTTCGAACTGTATGGGCCCATCAGAATGCGGACCTTGCCGTTCTCCTTGACGACACTGGACATGAAATTGTGTTCGATCAACCAGCCGCTGAGGTCGCTGACAGCCTGAGGCGTTTCACCTCGAACCTCGAGATCCCATTGAGGACCTGAGGCCTGCACTGGAGCAGCGGCCGTTGCCGGCACAGGCTTAGGTGGTTCAACGCGCTTGCCCTCACCGCATCCCGCCAGCGACAGCACTGCCATAACCAAGACCATTTTGCGCACAGCGTTTCCCTCTGAATGCCTAAACCGGCGATTTTAACATTCATGAATACTTCTCGAGTGCCGCAAAATGGGCTTAAAACAACGAGAATGATGGATGCGGCCTCTGTATAGTTACGCCTTGGGAATTAATGCTGCATCTGCACGTCAGAAAGAGGCACCCAAACTTTGAGACTTCGCACTAATCTATACATACCACCGACCTCTGCACTGTCCGAATCAGGTGCCCCACAAAGCAATCAAGGAGAAGACCATGCTGATACTCACCCGCAAAGTCGGTGAAAGCATAAACATTGGTGATGACATTACGATCACCATCCTGGGCGTAAGCGGCCAGCAAGTCAGGATCGGCATCAACGCTCCGAAAGACGTTGCGGTGCATCGCGAAGAAATTTACCAGCGCATTCAGGCCGGCCTGACCGCGCCCGACAAACCGCAAACCCCCTGAACCCTGCGCCGTCAGTAGCCAGCCCGTTCGCTCCGTAACGACGGCTGGCTAAAGATTCAGGTGTCACCACAAACTCCGCTCAGTCGCTGATCTGGCTGATTCAGGCCAAGTCGCAGGCCATGACGGCCAGATATTCTCGCCGCCCCCTCCCAACGCTCAACCATAGGTCACCCCCCGCGCCATGCCCGTGGCCGCCACGATGATCAGCAATACCAGCAGCGCTTCGATGTGACTGGCCCTGGCAAACAGCTTCGCGCGCCCGATGTCGATAGCGGTGCCGCGCGCCAACGCGATCCTCCATTTGATCAGCGTGATCATCGGCGCAATCTCCAGCAGCAGGATGATCACAAACAACGCTATCTTGAGGTGGAACAACGGTTGGTGCAGATAGTAGTCCGTGCCTTTCTCGTAGCCACCGAAGGCTCGCATCCCGCCGCTAACCAGTAAAATCAGGGCCGAAATCCCCCACAGATTATCGGCAAGCAATACGCTTCGCACCTCCCCCGTACCAGCCATCAACCGCCGAAATGCCGTGCCACGGGCCAGGACCGCCGAAAAAGCCAGCGCAACAGCCAATAGGTGAACGGCGGCAAGGATCCAGTGAATCAGCATCGAGAAACTCCTGTCAGGACAAAGTTGAAACAGCCTGTCAGTAGTAGCCCATGAATCGATGGATTGCGCCGCCTCGCAAACTGTCGACATTCGAGGCCCACCCTTGGAGAACGCGGCGCCCCGGACCGACTAGACTCCAACACGCTGGCAATTGCAGGCTCCTGCAGCCACCACCCCCCAACAGCAGTCACTCCCACCGTGTTGACTTGAGTACACAAAATCATGTGTGAATCATGTGATTCAAACTCTGCTCCACCCACAAATGATCGCCGCCGTTTTCTTCGGCTTGCCGGACTGGGAGCAGGCGCTCTGCTTCTCGCCGGCGCACTGCCCAACCGAATCATCCAGGCAGCCGAAAAAACATCCACCCCTCCAAAACCACAAAATGCAATCAACCCTGACGAGGCACTGCAACGGCTGATCCAGGGAAATGAACGGTACGTGAGCGGCAACTCAAAGACCCACGACTTCAAGGACGAGCGCGAAGCACTGGTTTCCGGCCAGAATCCCTTCGTGGCCGTACTGAGTTGCTCTGACTCGCGTATCGCACCCGAATACGCATTTGATACCGCGCGAGGTGATCTTTTCGCCATACGCGTTGCCGGTAACTTCGTTACCGACGAAGGACTGGCAAGCATTGAATACGGCGTCGCCGTGCTTGGTGCACCACTGATTCTCGTACTGGGACACGAAAGTTGCGGCGCCATCGAAGCCGGCATAAAAGCCGTCAAAGACCACACCGTATTCCCAGGGCATATTCCGAAACTGACTGACGCACTCAAGTCATCTGTCGAGACCGTCCTCAAACAACCAGGGGATCTGGTGGAAAATGCGACCGTGCAAAATGTCAAAAACTCGGTCGAACGCCTCAAGAAGGCCACGCCCCTGCTGACTGATGCGCTGAGCAAAGGCAAATTGAAAATAGTGGGCGGCATCTATCGCCTGGCGACCGGAAAAGTCGAGCTGATCGCCTGAGCCGAAAAGCCATTCATGGCAGGCCGTAGAAAAAACGAGCCCAGCGCGATGGCTGGGCTCTGTTCACTTTCTGTTTTCCATCATTTTGTCGGCGAGCGCCTTGGCCCTTTCGATCAACATATTCTGTCTGTCTTCGTGAGTAGCGCCAGTGGTGCCGCCGACGACCGGAGCGGTCAGGTTACTTTCGGCAATCAAGGCAGCGCAGAAGTATTGATCCCAGACGAGCTTGTCGTCGGATGCCTGTTTGTTTGTTGGGTCGCAAATCATGGGAGACTCCTCGTGGGGAGGTAGCACGGCTCATTTTACGCCTGAATTACGGCGTTAGAGGATCCACCTCAAAAGAACACGAGAGGCAATCCAGGGGGACGCCTGAACCACCGCCCATTGGAGCAAGAGGCAAATGGACAAGTAAGCCGCAAAAAAACGAATCATCGCTCGCCGCCCCATCAACTTGCCCTCCCGCTTAATTTCGCGAAACAAACGTTGGGTGGTCTGTTTTAGTTGGATGCAATTCAACGATCACAGTTCAATGTAGCTGGAACTGATTTTTATTCAGTTTTTCATCAATGCTCAAGGCACGAGGGCCAGTCTGCGCGACGACAGTGACATCTACTGGTTTTTGCATTAATTATTCGGCAACCTGCCGACTTTACCCACAGCGTTGGGCCAACTTAATAGGGCTCACTGATCAAAAGGACTTCACGGATGTCATTTTCACTGGAAGAAAGAACCGCTCTTTTAGCGCTCAAGGGTGTAGGCCCGGCTGTCATTGCCCGGCTTGAACAGATGGGGATCAAATCGCTTGCCGAACTCGGCACATCGAATGTTGGTGACATCCTGGCCCAGGCATCCGCAGCGTCAGGCTCGACATGCTGGAAAAATAGCCCTCAAGCCCGGGCTGCCATTACCGCGGCAGTCGAGTTCGCGAAAGGCTCAAAGCTGCCCTCCTCACTTCGCTGACCTCACCTGCAGCCCCAGTAAAGAGAAACAAAGACGCAGGCGTCTTAACCGATCACGCCATCTTTATAGGTCGTGGTCGCCATGACGATCATCCACTCGACAGGTCTCGCGACGCCTGCAATGGCCCCCAGGACCAACCAGGCGACCTTCCGTGAGTACGAAATACCAAGACGGGGCAGCGATAGCCAAGCAGCGCTCATGAACGTGAAAGCCCACCTGAAGATGTCGCGCGGTGGTCGTGTGCCCAAAATATTCCCGACGTTTGTCCAAACACCAGGCAACAAAAAAGGGCCCACCTTTCGGTGAGCCCCTCTAGACCGCCCAGCAGAGCGGATTTTGTTTGGTAGGCGCGATTGGACTCGGACCAACGCCCCCCACGTCAAGGTGTCCAAGACACGAACACAACGTGTTGATTTTTAAAGATATATTCGATTTTTTCCATAGGTAAAAATCAGACAAATCACCCTATAAGAATCAATAACTTAGCGTTGTATATTCCTACAGTAATCTCGCTTCTTCTGGCGCCCATAAAATCCTTGCACCTTCCCCAGGTCGTCCGAATCCATCCGAAAGATTGGCCACCCATCTCCGGCGTTCTGGTGCGCTCGGTGGCCTCGTTGGTTGCTTTTGCCTGTGCATCGTCGGCGTCCCGCTTATCCCACTTCGCCTGCCACTCGTTGCCCTTCACCGTCTCGCCGTGGTGGTAGGCACTGAACAATGCGGCCCAACCGGGGCAATCGCAGCTATATAAGGACGGATTCGTAGCCAGATGGGCTTCATACCAGCACCGCCCGAGCTCGTGCCCAAATTTCAAGCCGATCTTGAAGGCCGTTGAGGCCACCATTAATGCGGCGGGTGATGGTGTTGAACTGGTCCTGATCAGCCAGAGTGTTCAGTCCATTGGTTGCCCAGAACCAGGCCGCAGACAAGCAGGCGTTCTTCGGCTGCTCCAGCAGCTCCGGCTGATTGATCAGGTCCAGGCCCAGGGCTTCGCCGCACGCCGCATAGTTCGCCCGGCCCGTAATCTGGATCAGGCCGCGCCCGCGGTATTTGAAGCCATCGCCCGGGACGGAGTTGCCAAGATCCTTGCGACCCTCGTACTTGGCTTGGGCAGGGGTTGGCCCCCAGATCTCACGGACGTAGACCAACTGGCCAGATTCATGGCCGATCTGGGCAATGAATGCCGCCACTCGTTGGAGCCGATAATCTGGAACCGACCCATGGCCGTGTTGAGGACAGGAACAAAAACGCCGGCTTTCGGGAGGATCTGCAGCAACTGCTGCGCGGTGATGGGCATGCTTCTCTCCGGGCGTGAAAATTCAGATAAAGGGCGGCGTGCTACCATCGGCGCTCAACCAGCGCTGGATGGATAGTTGCGAAAATGAATAGAGATACGTCTTTTTTGAACGGTATCCGGGCCTTCGCGGCTTTTTGGGTTGTTACCGGACACTGTTTTATTTGGGGCGGTTCATGGCTGGATATGTCGGTTCCCGCTCCAAAGATCGCAGTTGATCTTTTTATGGTGTTGTCTGGCTTCCTGATGGCCTACACCGTTCAAAACCGTGAAGCTAGTGAGTCAATGTCCAGCCCTGCCAATTGGTTGCGATTTTACGCTCGCCGTTATTTTCGACTAGCACCTGCGTATTATCTTTGCCTGTTTCTGGTAGTTGCTCTCGCGCCTCTCTATCTTGGCGGATACACGCATTTGCGGGAGTTAAACCCGGCCCTATGGGAAGGCGATTGGGTTTACGATCCAGCCCGAACAAATTACACAGTTGGAAATTTACTTCTTCATGTATCTTTTCTTTTCGGCCTATTCCCAACTTACTCATTTTCGACATTTTTACCGGACTGGAGTCTCAGCCTTGAAATGCAGTTCTACGTCGTGTTTCCTTTCATTTATCTTGCGATGAAACGATTTGGAGCAGGGAAGACTGCTGTTGTGCTGGCGCTGTTTTCTTATGCATTCATGTGGGTGTTTAACCAGGCGGTGGCCGCGGGCAAAGCGCATTTCTTTTTTGAACCTTCAATGCTGTTTTTCAAGCTACCAATCTTCCTCGCAGGCATCCTGATTTACCGCGCAGCCTCAACCTCTACCACATCGAATTGGCACCGAGCCACTTACGTACTGTTGGCCTTGCTGATGTGTGCGAAGCTGGGAGATATTTACCAGAGCCAAGTGATTTATCTCGTTGCATTGGTTGCATTAATGGCCGTCATGGCGGTGCCATATCGTCCTATCGCACGCCACTTAAATATACTTGAAACGGTATGCCGCAGCCGGATCGTAACGTTCATGTCAGACGTTTCCTATTCGGTTTACCTGTTCCATGGCTTATTCCTGGCCATCGTTGGTTCGCAGATCGGTATGTCAGCAAAAAGCTCTGGGTGGCCTCTTGTTGTCGGGACGCTTGCGATCTGGCTGGCCGTGATCGCACTAACCTATACATTCAGCTATCTGGTGTTTCGCTTCGTTGAACTACCCGGAATTTCGTTGGGTAAAGCGATAATTGATCGCTTCGAACCAGCAAAGATCCGGACGTCAGAGCCTAGTCGATAGGCGCCTCTAAGAAAGGGCATGCTTCAATGAAGGCAAGATATCGGGGGTCCGACTCGTCGACATTGCCCTGGGGAGGATGCTCATCAGGGTCTTGCTCACAGGCAAAGACCGAGGTAATCGCTGATTTTGTTGCATCGGAGAACTGTACAAAAATAGTCATATTTCATACCCAGTGATTGCAATTTGAAAGCTTGGAGTGCCTGCTGTCGATGTTGCGTAGTACCCCATCGTCTGAGGCGTAAGTAGTTGTAGGCGATCAAAAGAGACTGCGTTACCGCCATTGGCTGCGGTCGTAGTCGAATAATTTTGCTTATTTCCTACCGCAGCCGTGGAGGGGTAAATGTCTAAGTGAATGACGCTTGCAGTACTACACGATATGAGCGTGTTACCGGAAATATACTTAGCGTTGGGCGGGACTACTGCGGCAATGGAGAGTGATGTGATACTGCCTGTCACCGCAGATGTAATGAGCACAGTTGTGGTGGTGTAGCAGGTAAATCGATCTGATTGATATCCTACTATGAACTGACCGCTACCGTTTGTTAGCCAAACACCGACTAGTGCTGAGGCCGAATACCCCGCGGGCATGTTTGCACCGCCATAAACACTTGCCACTACGGATGCTGCATTCACCGCCAACAAAGCCGAGGCCCCGCTGGTTGGGTTGTAGATGGCATAAATCCCAACAAATCCGTTAACAGGTGCGGTGCCGGTATCCATACCACCAGCGCCTGTGGTCGCCAGGTTGATTGTCTTGTTGAAGCTTGCGAGACAGTAACGCAGTCCGCCAAGCGCGGTTTCTACGACGATCTCATCAGCAGTCAGCGTCGCAGTCGCGGATGCAGCTGCTACTGACATCCTGAGGTTTCTGGCCTGCCCAACAACCCCCGCAACCTGGCTGAATTGAACAGCATGCTGGCTTTGGGTTGCTGGTGCGACCTGCAACGCCCCCCCCCGGAACTGTCAATCAGAACCCATGATCCGCCACCAATCGAAGTGTTGTACTGCAGCCAAACATCGCTGTTGACGACGATTTCGCCACCTTGAAGGGCGCTGTGCCCGAAGCCAACGAGGGGTTTTGCGCCCAAGCCGTTTGGGTTGAACGTACAGGCACCGGTGTTGGCTACGGAGGCTTTGTACTTGAGAACCATGCCGTCAGTCAGCGCGGCAACCGGCGGGTTGAACGCCGCTGTGTGCGCGTTCGCCGTGCCACCTCCAGCAGCGTAAGAACCGCTGCCAATTTGCGATAGGCCGTTGATTGCCAGTTCGAGGTTGGCCAGCAGCGTAGCGGTAGTACCGTCGTCGACTGCGTTCTGCCCAGAGCGGTTGGCGATCAATTGCCCGATCACGGCAGCCACAATGGATGATTGGCGCCAGGCCTTGTTCAACTGAGCAGAGTTGGCGGTACCCGAAGAAAATCCGTTAAGACGAGCTGCAAGAGCCAAGTAGTCTGCTTGAGACATAACATTGGCGCCCACGGCAGAGCCGAACGGCAAGAAGTCATTCGTTGGCATAAAAACCCCGAGTTATGAGTAGACTTTTCCCCAACTTCCTTGATCGAAGCCGGCGACGTATTGATTGGCGACATCGAACCCGAAGAGCGGGCCGTCAGTGGTTGGTGCGATGTAATAGAGAACGCCGACGCTTTGTGGCTTGATGGGGATGTACCCACCAGTGAGCAGTGCCAGCTCGATCGCACTTGGCGCCTTGCCGGCTACACCAATGGTGATGGTCATGTCCTGGGTGTCCTGGATGAACACCTGCGAATCACCACTGAACACCGAATCCAGAATATCTTTCGACTGTTCGAGCGTGCCATCCCAGCGGTTGGCACCAATCTTGGCTTTGAGCAACGTACGATAGGTTTCGTTGTCGAGCGTGGTTATGCCCGAATCCGGATCAAATGGCCCTTTCCATGCTCCCTGATCAAACCCCAGGCCGTCAGTGTCCAGCGCAAAATAAACATTGGTCAGCGGTGTAGAAATGTTCCGCGATATCCCGACCCACAAACCTACATCATCAAGTTGCGCGTCTTCAGCACTATCGAGATCAAAGTCTTCAGGCAGCCCCGCGGCGACCTCATTCGTGTCAACAAAGCACTGGGCAATGCCCTCAACCATCGCCATGTACTTGGGCTTATCCGCGTGCTGGTTGGTAATTTTCCCGGTGTAGTCCTTGATATCTGCCATGTCAGGTCACCGTTAGGACAATGCTCGCCGGCGTGCAGGAGGCTGCTTCGTTGAATGCCAGCGGCACGTCAGGAGTGCCGGGGCCGCCTGGGCCTGATAGCGTGAGCGCGGTCAGCTTGAACGTGTTGCTGCCTGGAATGCTGTTCGCCGCTGTGAGCGCGTCCGCCCATTCGACCGTTCCGCTGGGGCCGCCACCGATTGCCACCAGGTTGACGTAGTCGGATACGGCCTGCTGAAGCGCAGTGCCGATAGCCGAGGTGTATCCAGGCAAAGCCTTGAGGGATGCCGCCGCTGTGATGGCGCGATAAGTCGGCCTGAAAAAGTTGATCGGGATCGGCATACCGTAGACATTCAGCACCGTCGCTGATGTTGTACTGTAGGTCCCGCCACCCGGGCCTTTTTTGCCTGCGATGGCTGAGGCGATAGCGGATACATCACCACCCTCCACTACCATCGCCAGGCTGTTTCCGGGAATTCCGTTCACGTCGGTGACTTTGGTGTCGTTGTCGTAAGCGACGTACCGGGTTACACCGGCAACACCGGCTACGGCCCCGATGGTGCCCTCAAGCACAGTTCGGGACGGCAATGCCGTAGATGTCTTCTGCCGCTGGCGAAGCGCTGAATCAGTTTCGACTGGCGCGCCTTCACTGGCTGGAAAGGCGTTGGAAACACTCTGCCAGCCGCGCGTCATCGTGGCGATCTTGTTGATCTGATCAGGCCCGGCCGAAATGGCGCCGGCCGTCGCACAAACTGCCGTAACAATGATCGAGCCCGAAGGCGGGATGGTCACTGTCGCCGGAAGCACCCATTTGTTGTTGTTCTGGTCCTGGGCGAAACCTTGGGTAATGACGGTGCCCGCCTGGCCAACAATGGTCAGATCTGACTGGGAGTTCGTCGACACCGCCCGACTGATGCCGTTGATCTTCACGTTGCTGGAAAGCGCGGCCTTTTGCGCGGTGCCCGGCGAGAACGACAGATAGGCAGCAATCGTCGCGGCATTGGCATCGCTGATGGCCAGGGCGATCACACCGAGAAACTGACCATCCTGCGAATCGGATTCAAGATAGATGTCGTCACCGTAGATCGATCGGTACTTTGACTGGAGATAGGCTAGGACTTCGGCGTAAGTCGGCGCGGAAATACCGGTCGCCGAAATGGTCGGTGCAGTTGGAGAGGCCATTTAAAGTGTCTCGCTGATGGTCGTCTGCCCAAAGTCCGTGGTGATTTCCACCGTGGGAATGAAGGTTCGGGTTTCTGGATCGAAGGTGCTGTCGTAGCTGTCGATCTGGGTAACGCCTTGCGTGCCAAGCACACGCCGCTGAACGGCAGAGTCACGCGTGGCAACAGTTCGCTCACCCTGCACCTGGGTGCTCCACGGCATACCCTCGGTTTTGTCGAGGAACCATTCGCCCTACTCGAGCTTCAATCGTGTGCTCACGGCCTGTGCCGGGGCCTGCGGTGTGTCGCGGTAGAAGTCAGCCTGCTGGTGGCCAAAGGTGTAGTCACCGTTGGCGTCGAGCTTTCGGTATCTCATGGCACAGGTACCCCACTCGTTCCGGTACCGGCCTGTACCTGACTGGTTTTATGCTGCTGCAGGCTGATCGTCCCCACTACTCGCCGAAGGCACGCAAACGGACACAGCTGGACGCCAAGCTACACTGGAATGCGGTGACGCCTGACTACCTGACCAAGTCCTTCGCCCAGGCGCGGGACGATTCGAAGGCTTACGAAGAATTGCCGGTCGGCGAGCGCCCTACTTTCCATGAGATACGCGCACTCGGGGCCTGGCTGTACGAGCAGCAGGGTTTCGAGCAGGAGTATATTCAAGGCTTGATGGGTCACGCCGACGTAAAAATGACTGAGCATTATCAGGCTGGGCACGGCGATGACGAGGTGGTTTACAAGAAGGTGAAGGCCGATTTGAAACTCTGAAAAGTGGTTCGTTTTTCCAAATCATTTCCAACGTTTTTCCAAACACCAGACAACAAAAAAGGGCCCACCTTTCGGTGAGCCCTTCTAGACCGCCCAGCAGAGCGGATTTTGTTTGGTAGGCGCGATTGGACTCGAACCAACGACCCCCACCATGTCAAGGTGGTGCTCTAACCAACTGAGCTACGTGCCTGCTGTGAGGCGGCATTCTACGGAATTCCGGAGGGGTGTCAACACCTTTTTTCGAGCTAACCCTATGAATATGCAAAATATTTAATTTTGCTGCTGCAAAGAAGATTTTCCGGTGGCTGGCGGTCGTTTTTTAACTCGGGTAGGATCAACATACTCGTAAAATATATTAAACAGAGGCTGCAGGATGGCGCACACCCCCTACCCAGAGTCCTACTACGCCGCATCGGCCAATGCGACCCCACCGCGTCCGGCTTTGCAGGATGACGTTGAGACTGATGTCTGTGTGATCGGCGCCGGTTATACCGGGTTGTCCTCGGCTCTGTTTCTGCTGGAGAACGGCTTTCGGGTAACGGTGCTTGAAGCGGCCAAAGTGGGTTTCGGCGCGTCGGGACGCAACGGCGGCCAGATCGTTAACAGCTACAGCCGCGATATCGACGTGATCGAGCGCAGTGTCGGCCCCAGGCAGGCTCAGTTGCTGGGGCAAATGGCGTTCGAAGGTGGGCGGATCATTCGTGAGCGAGTGGCCAAGTACAACATCCAGTGCGACTTGAAGGACGGTGGCGTGTTCGCTGCCATCACCGCCAAGCAGATGGGTCACCTGGAATCCCAGAAGCGCTTGTGGGAACGTTTCGGGCACACGCAGCTCGAGTTGATGGATCAACGGCGTATTCGTGAAGTCGTGGACTGCGATCAGTACGTCGGCGGCATGCTCGACATGAGCGGCGGGCACATTCATCCGCTTAACCTGGCGCTGGGCGAAGCAGCTGCGGTCGAGTCGCTGGGCGGCACGATCTACGAGCAATCGCCGGCAGTGCGCATCGAACGCGGCACGAACCCGGTGGTGCACACGCCGCAGGGCAAGGTCCGGGCCAAATTCATCATCGTGGCGGGCAACGCCTACCTGGGCAATCTCGTACCCGAGCTGGCCGCCAAGTCGATGCCGTGCGGCACACAGGTCATTACGACTGAACCCTTGGGCGATGCATTGGCGAAAAGTCTGCTGCCTCAGGATTACTGCGTCGAGGACTGCAACTACCTGCTCGACTACTACCGCCTCAGCGGTGACAAGCGCCTGATTTTCGGCGGCGGCGTGGTGTATGGCGCGCGCGACCCGGCGAACATCGAAGCCATCATTCGACCCAAAATGCTCAAGGCTTTCCCGCAACTCAAGGACGTGAAGATCGATTACGCCTGGACCGGCAATTTCCTCCTGACGCTGTCGCGCCTGCCACAGGTCGGACGGTTGGGCGACAACATCTATTATTCCCAGGGTTGCAGCGGCCATGGCGTGACCTATACGCACCTGGCGGGCAAGGTGCTTGCCGAGGCATTGCGCGGTCAGGCGGAGCGCTTCGACGCCTTTGCCGACCTGCCGCACTACCCGTTCCCTGGCGGCCAATTGCTGCGCACACCCTTTGCGGCATTGGGCGCCTGGTATTACGGATTGCGGGACAAGTTCGGGTACTGACCGCCAGATATGAAAAGGGCCGCTTGATGCGGCCCCTTCTTTTAACAGCGCGTCAAAGTCGATCCCGTGCAATTCCACTGCGAATCCGCAAGATATCTGCCAGCACGGCCAGCGCGATTTCCGACGGCGTCTTGCTGCCCAGGTTCAGACCGATCGGTGCGTGAATCCGCGCCAGTTCGACATCACCCAGCCCGCCAATGCGCCGCAGCCGTTCGAAGCGCTTTTGCGATGTCTGCACCGACCCCATCACACCGATGTAGAACGCCTCGGTGCGCACCGCTTCCATCATTGCCAGGTCATCGATGCGCGGATCGTGGGTCAGTGCCACCACCGCCGTATCGCTATGGCAGCCGCCATCGGCGATGAACACCGAGGGCAATTGGCGACGGATCTCCACGTCCTCCAGCACCACGCCTTCCAGCACCTCGTCGCGCGGATCACAGAGGATCACTTCAAAGCCCAGGCCCACGGCAAACTCCGCGCAGGCGTGCGCCACGCTGGAATACCCGGCCAGCAACAAACGCTGAGCCGCGCCGATGCGCAGTCGGACCCGGTCGATCTCACGCTCGACCCGCACGCCCTGCTCGCGATCATCGACCAGACTGCGCGCGCCGCTGGCCAGATCGACTTCGCGGATCAACCGGCGTCGACCCAACAGCGCCGCCTCCAACGCCTGCAAATGCGCTTGCTCCTCGCAACCGGGCTCGAGCTTCTCCACCAGCACATCGAGCACGCCGCCACAGGGCAGGCTCACCCGCGAGCGCGGGTCATCGCCTTCACCGTAGCGAACGACGCTGACCGCCTGCTCAAAGGCGCCCTCGGCGACGCGCTCAAGGAAGTCCTCCTCGACGCAGCCGCCGGACAGCGATCCGATCCACAGCCCTTCGGCGTTCACCGCCAGCAGCGAGCCCGGCGCTCGGGGCGCCGAGCCGTAGGTGGCGAGCACGGTGCACAGCCAGACGCGCTGACCGGCCGCCGACCACTCCAGAGCCCGGCGCACCACTTGCAGGTCGAGATGCTGCATGTCAGTGCGCCTTGTGCTCGAGCGGCGAAGCTTCTGCCCGCAGCTTCTGCACGTCGTTTACCGCCAGGTCACCCGATTGCCCGCCCCAGCCCTGACGCAGGTAGTTCAGCAGATCAGTGAGCTGCTCCTGACTGAGTTTCCGGGCAAAACCCGGCATCGGTTGCATGTGTTCGAACCCGGTAAATTTCTGTTCGCCGATACCATCGTCGATCACCCGCACCAGGTTGCGCGGATCTTCCAGGCGCAGCGTTGTGTTGCCGCGCATGGCCACAGCGATGTGCGGTTTGCCTTCACCACCCACCGCATGGCAACCGGCACAAACATTTAAATATTCCTGACGCCCGCGCTGGGCACTCGCAGTCAATTGCTCCAATGGCACTTCGGTCAGCACTTTTGCCGTCGGCGGCTGATCGCCGAGCAGGAAGGTCGCCATGGCTGCCAGGTCCGGGTCATTGAGGCCTTGGGTGCTGTTGTGGAACACCGGGAACATCTCGTTGAACATCGTGCCCTGGGCGCTCATGCCGTGCTTGAGGAACGAGCTCAGGTCCTGATGATTCCAGCCGCGAGCCGCCAGGTCAGTGGCCAGCAGGCTCGGCGCGAGATAGCCATTGAGTAGACCGCCGGTCATGCGCTTGTCCTGTTGCATCGCACCAGGCAAGCCGCGTGGGGTATGGCATTCGCCGCAATGGCCGAGTACGTCAACCATGTACTGGCCACGTTTCCAGGCTTCACTTTTGCCTTCAGCCGGCGCCAGTTTCACGCCATTGCCGTAGAGCATGTTCCACCCCATCAGGCCCAGGCGCACGTTGAACGGAAAGCTCAGGCGGGTCACCGGCGCAGCACGCTCGATGGGCTCGACGGTCTTCAGGTACGCATGAATCGCATCGGAATCCTCGCGCGGCATCAAGTGATACGAGGTGTACGGCATCGCCGGGTACAGATTCGCACCATCGCGGCGCTTGCCTTCCGTCAACGCGGCGAAGAATTCATCATCGTTGTACAGACCGATGCCGTGCTCTTTGCTCGGGGTAATGTTGGTGCCGTAGATCGTGCCGAACGGCGAGACGATCGGCAGACCGCCCGCGAACGGCGCGCCACCCGGCGCGGTGTGACAGGCCATGCAGTCGGCGGCGCGAGCGAGGTATTCGCCGCGCTTAACCTGATCATCGGCATGAACCAAAAACACCGGCGCAGCCAGGCCGACCGCCAGCGCCAAGCGGGTAAGTAGGTACTTCATGCTTAACCCTCCTTGACCAGGCCGAGATCGGTCAGCACGTTGCGCGTGGCGCTGTAGTAGCGCACGTACCCGGTGCAGCGGCAGATGTGGTGGCCAAGGCTGTCCTCGATGACCTTTTCCAACTGGCTTTTGACGATGGGCTGACGCTGCAGTTTTTCCACCAGCACGGTCGCCGCGTTGACGAAACCGGGCGCGCAGTAGCTGCACTGGAAGGCGAACTCGTCGACGAAACGCTGCTGGATCGGGTTCAGCTCGGTGACCTTGCCCTGCTCGTCACGGGTCGCGTGACCTTCGATGGTCCGTACTTTCTTGCCTTCGAAATAATGCGCGCCAGTGATGCAGGTGCGCACTTCTTCGCTGGTGCCGTCAGGGTTGTCGACGATGACCACACAGGCATGGCAAATGCCCTGGCCGCAACCCAGGCGCGAGCCGGTAAGGTTCTTGTATTCGTGCAGGTAGTCGATCATCGGCAGGTCATCAGGGATGTCCACCGGGCCGACGGATTGACCGTTGAGGGTCAGTTGAAGCGGACGGTTAGCCATTGAGGGCCTCCTTGATGCGTGCAGAAGTGATAGGCAGGTCGCGTACGCGTTTGCCGATGGCGTGAGCCACACCGTTGCCGATGGCACCGACCACCGGGATCATCACCACCTCGGCGATGCCCTTGGACGGGTCGCTCGGCGACAATGGCGGCAGGATTTCCGCAGTCTGTTTCCACACCGCCACGTGTCGCGCCATGGGCAGGCGGTAACGATTGAAGTTCCAGTCACCCTCCCCCGGTCCGCCTTCGTACAGAGGCATTTCTTCCATCAGCGCATGGCCGATGCCCATGGCGATGCCGCCTTCGATCTGACCCTTGACCAGCTCGGGCACCAGCACCCGACCGCACTCGACCCACGAGTGGTGGTTGAGCACTTCGACTTCCGCCGAACCCTTGTTCACTTTCAACTCGACCAGTGTGGCGACGGGGCTGTAGTAGGTCACGGCTGCGTTGTTCAACTGGGTCGCCGGGTAGGCGATGTTCTGCCGATCCAGCAAATGGAAACCGGCGCTGTTCATTTGCGCCAGCTTCGCCTTCGGCGCACCGTCGCCGTACTTGACTGCCAGGCCATCGAGCGGCAAGCGCTCACGCACGCCATCGATGCTGAACTCGGCCTCGGCCCAGCTCCAGCGGTTGAAACCGTGCACAGTAGCGGCCGTCACCAGACCGCGCTCGTGAGCACGCTTGGCCAGCACTTCGAACGGCAACGGCTCCATGCCGTTGGCGGTCAGCTTGCCATCGACCCAGTGAGCGTCCTCGCGACGCACCACATATGGGTTGGCCTGGCCGCCATAAGGGCCCTGGCGCCAGATCTCCAGCGCCGCCGGCCACAAACCGTGGTTGAACAGCACGCGTGCCGCTTCACGGGTGGCGTGGCTGAAGTAGTAGGCCGAATTGGTAGCCGACGAGGCCGAAGCGATTTTGCCGACCCAGCGCGGATTGCGCAGGAAGTTGTCCTGCTCGGCCTGGCTCATGATGTAAGGGTTGCCGCCGGTCATCAGCTGCATCTCTTTCCATTCGGTTTCGCCGGTCTTTACTTCGTGCGCCGGGCTGCCGAGGAAATCGGCCACGACCATCGCTTGCGAAGTCGACATGCCGGTACCGATTTCGATGCCTATGTGGCGCAGGGTGATGCGGCCTTCGGCAGTGAATTCGATGCTGGCCATCGGCGCTTCGGAACCGGTGCCGAAGTCTTTCTGGCAAATGGCGAACCCGATGCCATACCAGTGATCCGGATCAGCCGCCTCGCGCTGCTTCTTGATCGCGTCGCGGTTTTTCCAGACCTCGTGAACCGCCGCCTTGTCGAGAATCTCGTGCAGACGCAACGCCCCTGCCGGCACTGCACCCTGGGTGTTTTTCATGCCCGAACGCAGGGCGTTTTTCTTGCGCAGGTCGATGGCATCGACGCCCAAGCGACCGGCGATTTCGTCGACCATCATCTCGGTCGACGCCATGCTCTGCAGGGTGCCATAGCCACGCATCGACCCGGCTTCAACGGCGCGGGAATGATAGGCCGTGACCTGTAAATCGTTCTGCGGCATGTAGTAGATCGACTGCGCCGCCGTGGCCCCCACCGCCGCCACCGAAGGGCTGTAGTTGACCCGTCCGCCACCGTCGACGCTCATGTCGGCGCGGAAAATCTTGAAGCTGTGATCATTCTTGTCGACCGCCAGCTGATAGCGAATGTCGAACGGGTGACGCTTGATGCCGCTCTGGAACTGCTCGTAGCGATCGTTGGCCAGACGCACCGGCACACCGGCGCCGTACAGCGCTGCCAAGGCGGCGTAATAAACGAAAATGTTGTGGTCTTTCGAGCCGTAGCCAACGGTGTAGCCCGGGTGCATGTTCAGGTTCGCCAGGCCGAAACGCGACGGCGCGATCATCTTCGCGGTCTCGGTTGCAGCTTCCAGCGGGCACTGGGTCGCCACCACGAAATGCAGAGTCTTGGTCGCCGGGTCATACCAGCCGTTGCCGTTGTCCGGCTCCATCGCCGCCGGTTCGATCGACGGGGTCTTGTAGCGCTCGTCGAACACCAGCCAGTTGTCTGGCGGCGTCTCGAGCTGTTGCTTCATGCGCTCGGCGTAGAACAAGCCGCGCTCGGTCAGGTTGCCGTGCAGGTTCGGTTGGGAGTTCCACACCGGGCGGCGATTGCGCAGCATCGGGAACAGGATCGAATCCTTGAGGCTGGCGAATTCGTCTTCGTCCGCAGAGGTCGCGCCGCCCACCCGCACGTAGCGGAAGCTGCCATACGGATCACCCTCGTAGTACGGCACTTGGGCCCCGTAGCGAATCGCCTTGTCATTGAACTTGAGTTTGGCCTTGGCCTGGCGGAAACGCTCGAAGTCATTCCAGATAAGGATCGCCACCGGGTGACCGATGAACATGGGTACCTTGCCGACCGGCAACAATGGATCGGGGGCGTGTTCTTCCGGGAAGACGATGCCGTCCTTGACCAGATCCTCGGCGGTGACGATGCGGTCCGGCTGCAGATCGGTAGCGAGCCATGACAGGTCGTAACCGTCGTAAATGCGATCAGCCTTGACGGTTTTCAGCAGCATCGCGTGGCCTTGTTGTTGCGGCCAGCCCGGCATGTCCCTGGAACGGATATCGCGGGCAAAAACCTTGCTGCCGCAGACCTTGGACAAGGCATCGTTACGGGCACGCGCCTTGCCGTTGTTGCCGAGCCATTGCTCGGATGGCACGGTCACGCTGTTTTCCATCAAGGCGGCCAGCGCCTGACTGCTGAGCGGTGTAAGCGTCACGCTCACACCCGCTACCAGCCCGCCCTGAAGGAACGAACGCCGGGATATTTCACGGTTGGACATGGATCATCCTCTGGGCGGTTATGGGGTCCGCCCTTCTGGTTATGTACTGGAAATCTCGAGTCTTGCAGAAGCCCTTCCTTGACGCTGCAAAGGGCTGTAGTGGCAGTGCAAAGCTGACCGAAAGGTTAAGTTTATAGGCTTATGCGCTCGCGGCAAATAACCAGACACAAAAAACTGACTAAAGAATCAAAAAACTGCGACTTTGCACCGCAGCAAACCACTGAACTAACTCACATCTACCCTCCCTGCAGGAGCGAGCCTGCTCGCGAAAGCGCCGTTCTAGCTGATGTAAATTTTGAATGTGCCGACGCCTTCGCGAGCAGGCTCGCTCCTACAGGGATGTGTGCTGGATAAAGGGTTGCAGCCAGGAGGGAAACAGGAGAAAGGTCAAATTTTAGACACAAAAAACCCCGGTCTTTCGACCAGGGTCTTTGCTATCGACTCGAAGTAGCGCAGTTGGCTTTCTTCGTAGCTCCAAGGCGTTCAGTGGGCCTCGGAGCAGATATGGCGCAGCGGACGGGACTCGAACCCGCGACCCCCGGCGTGACAGGCCGGTATTCTAACCGACTGAACTACCGCTGCGTATCGCTGTGGACTTGCGTCCAGGTAACTCGTCTGATTGAAAACTCAGTAGCTTTTCAATCTCGAACCAGATGAATCTGACTCGGAAAATATGGCGCAGCGGACGGGACTCGAACCCGCGACCCCCGGCGTGACAGGCCGGTATTCTAACCGACTGAACTACCGCTGCGCGTCGGTGGAGGCATTTCAGCTTCCATCTTGCTTTCGCAAGACTCTCGGGAGTGGTGGGTGATGACGGGATCGAACCGCCGACATTCTGCTTGTAAGGCAGACGCTCTCCCAGCTGAGCTAATCACCCGTTTGCATCTCCGAGGCCGCGAAATTTACGCAGGTAGCGAACCTAAGTCAATAGCAGGATTGAAGTTTTTTTCAAAAACAGCTTTTAGCGACGAGTTTCAAGCTGCAAGAGTAGAGCGGAGCTGCGTAAGCAGGACTGACTCAGGCGGCCTTAACTGGCAGCTTGAAGCGTGAGACCTGCAGCTGCTACTCGTAAACCATCTTCTTGGTCATGCCGCCGTCGACCACGAACTCCTGGCCTGTCACGAAACCGGCGTTCTTCGACAACAGCCACGCGACCATCGCCGCCACGTCCTCGACCGTCCCTACCCGGCCTGCCGGATGCTGCGCATGATCGGCATCGGTCAACGGCTCGGCGCGTCGCACCGAAGGATCTCGCGCATCGATCCAGCCGGGGCTGACCGCATTGACGCGAATCTCCGGGCCAAGGCTGATCGCCAACGCATGAGTCAAGGCCAGCAAACCGCCCTTGCTCGCTGCGTAAGCCTCAGTATCGGGTTCCGATTGCCCGGCGCGGGTCGAGGCCAGATTGACGATCGCCCCGCTGTGAGCACGCAAGTAAGGCGCACAGTGCTTGGCCAACAACATCGGCCCACTGAGATTCACCGCCAATACCCGATTCCAGTACGCCAGGTCGAGACTTTCCAGGGTGATGTTATGCGGATCGGCTACCGCCGCATTGCACACCAACGCATCCAGACGCCCAAACTGCCCCAACACCTCAGCGACACCCAGCGCCACCTGCCCTTCGTTCGACACGTCCATGGCGATGAACCAGGCGTTTTCGCCAAGGACCTTCGCCACTTTCGAACCGCGCACCCGATCCACGTCCGTCAGCACGACTTGCCAGCCTTCGCTGATCAGCCAGGCGGCAATCCCCAGGCCGATGCCCCGCGCGGCACCGGTAACCAGTGCAACGCGGCCATTGGAGCCGGCTGGCGTGGACATTTCGATCACAAGGCAGCCAACCCGCGCGCCAGGTCGGCTTGCAGGTCAGCCACGTCTTCCAGCCCCACCGCAACGCGGATCAGGCTGTCACGAATGCCCGCAGCTTCACGCTCTTGGGGCGCCAGACGCCCGTGAGAGGTGGTACTCGGGTGGGTGATGGTGGTTTTGCTGTCGCCCAGGTTGGCGGTGATCGAAATCAGGCGGGTCGCGTCGATAAAACGCCAGGCACCCTCTTTGCCACCCTTGACCTCGAAACTCACCACCGCACCAAAGCCCTTCTGCTGACGCTGGGCCAACTCGTGCTGCGGATGGCTCTTGAGCCCGGCGTAATGGACTTTTTCGACGCCGTCCTGCTGCTCCAGCCACTCGGCCAGTTGCTGGGCATTGGCGCAATGCGCCTTCATCCGCAGATTCAGGGTTTCCAAGCCCTTGAGGAAGATCCAGGCGTTGAACGGGCTGAGGGTCGGCCCGGCGGTACGCAGGAAACCGACCACTTCTTTCATCTGCTCACTGCGACCGGCCACGACACCGCCCATGCAACGACCCTGGCCGTCGATGAACTTGGTTGCCGAGTGAACGACGACGTCCGCCCCCAATTTCAACGGCTGTTGCAACGCCGGGGTGCAGAAGCAGTTGTCGACCACCAGCATCGCGCCTTTGGCGTGAGCGATTTCCGCCAGCTCGGCAATATCCACCAGCTCGGCCAGCGGGTTGGACGGCGACTCGACAAACAGCAATTTGGTATTGGCCTTGATTGCCGCATCCCAACCGGACAAATCCGCCAGGGGGACGTAATCGACTTCGACGCCGAATCGCTTGAAGTATTTTTCGAACAGACTGATGGTCGAGCCAAACACGCTGCGCGATACCAGCACGTGATCGCCAGCACTGCACAGGCTCATCACCACCGCCATGATCGCGGCCATGCCGGTCGCGGTGGCCACGGCCTGCTCGGCGCCTTCCAGCGCGGCAATGCGCTCTTCGAAAGCGCGAACGGTCGGGTTGGTGTAGCGCGAATAAACGTTGCCCGGCACTTCCCCGGCAAAACGTGCGGCCGCGTCGGCGGCAGTGCGGAATACGTAGCTGGAAGTGAAGAACATCGGATCACCGTGTTCGCCTTCCGGCGTACGGTGCTGACCGGCACGTACGGCCAGGGTATCGAACGCTACGCCTTCGAGGTCGCTGTCCAACCGACCGGCATCCCAATCCTGACTCATGCTGTCACTCCTTGCCCCGTTCTTGAAAAATAAGAATTCGTTGGTAGATACAAAACCGGCCCCTAGGGGCCGGTAATTACTCAGTTGTTGTACAGATCGATGATCGCACTGACCGCCTGGGTCTTGACCTTGGAGGCATCGTTACGTGCCTGCTCGATCTTGTTCAGGTAGGCCTCGTCGACGTCGCCGGTCACGTACTGGCCGTCGAAGACTGCACAATCGAACTTCTCGATCTTGATCTTGCCGCCGCCGACCGCTTCGATCAAATCAGGCAGGTCCTGATAGATCAGCCAATCGGCACCGATCAGATCAGCCACGTCCTGGGTCGAACGGTTGTGGGCGATCAGTTCGTGGGCGCTCGGCATATCGATGCCGTAGACGTTCGGGAAACGCACGGCCGGTGCTGCGGAGCAGAAGTAGACATTCTTGGCACCCGCTTCACGCGCCATCTGGATGATCTGCTTGCAAGTGGTGCCGCGCACGATGGAGTCATCCACCAGCATCACGTTCTTGCCGCGGAATTCCAGCTCGATGGCGTTGAGTTTCTGCCGTACGGATTTTTTCCGCGCGGCCTGGCCCGGCATGATGAAGGTGCGGCCGATATAACGGTTCTTCACGAAGCCTTCGCGGAACTTCACGCCCAGGTGGTTCGCCAGCTCCAGAGCAGCCGTGCGACTGGTGTCCGGGATCGGGATGACCACGTCGATGTCGTGCTCGGGACGCTCACGAAGAATCTTCTCGGCAAGCTTCTCGCCCATGCGCAGACGGGCCTTGTAGACCGACACGCCGTCGATGATCGAGTCCGGACGCGCCAGGTAGACGTGTTCGAAGATGCACGGGGTCAGGGACGGGTTGGTCGCGCACTGACGGGTGTGCAGCTTGCCGTCTTCAGTGATGTAGACCGCTTCGCCCGGTGCCAGGTCGCGAATCAGGGTGAAACCGAGTACGTCCAGGGAAACGCTTTCGGAGGCGATCATGTATTCGACGCCTTCGTCAGTGTGACGCTGGCCGAACACGATCGGACGGATGCCGTGCGGGTCGCGGAAACCGACGATGCCATAGCCGGTCACCATCGCCACGACGGCGTAACCACCGACGCAACGGTTGTGCACGTCAGTCACGGCGGCGAATACGTCCTCTTCGGTTGGCTGCAACTTGCCGCGCTGGGCCAGTTCGTGCGCGAACACGTTGAGCAGCACTTCCGAATCGGAACTGGTGTTGACGTGGCGAAGGTCAGATTCGTAAATCTCCTTGGCCAGTTGTTCAACGTTGGTCAGGTTGCCGTTGTGCGCCAAGGTGATGCCATAAGGCGAGTTGACGTAAAACGGCTGAGCTTCGGCCGAGGTCGAGCTGCCCGCAGTCGGGTAGCGCACATGGCCAATGCCCATGTGACCGACCAGACGCTGCATGTGACGCTGATGAAACACGTCACGCACCAGACCGTTGTCCTTGCGCAGGAATAACCGGCCTTCATGGCTGGTCACGATACCGGCAGCGTCCTGGCCGCGGTGCTGGAGGACGGTTAGCGCGTCATACAGCGCCTGATTGACGTTCGACTTACCGACGATACCGACGATGCCACACATGCGACGCAACCCCTACTTAATGGATCTGAACTGAACACAACTCACTGAGGCGTTTTCGCCGTCGGCAAGAGGTGCTCCTTGAACGGTATTTCAGCGGGTACGCTGATACCGCTGGCAAGCCACTGACTGCTCCACCCGAGAATCAGGTTTTTGGACCAGTCTGCGACCAATAAAAACTTTGGCACGAGTTGGGACTCTTTCCACCACCCGTCCTGCTGTACCGGCCCCAGGCTCAACAGCCCGACCGCCACGACCACCAGCAACACGCCACGCGCGGCACCGAAGGCCATGCCGAGGAATCGATCGGTCCCGGAAAGCCCGGTGACGCGTACCAACTCGCCGATAAGATAATTGATCATTGCGCCTACGATTAACGTGGCGACAAACATGATGGCACAGCCCGTGATCACACGGGCCGACGGCGTTTCGATATATCCGGCGAGGTACTCGGACAATGCGCCACCGAACATCCAGGCAACGACTCCTGCGATGATCCAGGTCACCAGCGACAGCGCTTCTTTGACGAAGCCGCGGCTCAGACTGATCAATGCGGAGATGGCGATGATTGCAACGATCGCCCAGTCAACCCAGGTAAATGGCACAGTGCAGCCTACAGACGGATAAGGCGGCGCATTTTAGCAGAGCCCATGCTTATCGGTAAGCTGCGATTGTCAGTGCATTTCAAATCGAGGCGATAGAATTAGCCGCGCTCAGGCTGAAAACGCACCACAAAACCCTTGAGGTTTTGCTGGCGGTTCAACAAATCGCGCAGGCGATCGGCCTCGGCACGCTCGATCAGCGGACCGACAAACACCCGATTTTTGCCATCGGTGGAACGGATATAGGCGTTGTAGCCTTGGCTGCGCAGGGTTTTCTGCAGCTTTTCCGCACTTTCGCGATTAGCCAGGCTGGCCAGTTGCACCGACCAGCTGATCGACAGGCCATTGGCGTCGACACGGCTTTGCGTGGTGTCCGGCTTGCCCGGAGCGGCCGTGATTGGCTGGGCAGGTGCGGTCGCAGGCTTGGCGGCCAGCGCCGGAGCAGGAGCGACCGGTTTTACGGCCGGAACCGGCAAGGCTGGTACTTTCGGCGCGACAGGTGGCGTCGGCTTGGCTTCCTGGGCAATCTCATCGTCACTGGGCACCGGCTCCTGCGGCAAAGCCTGGGGCTCAGGCACGACCACCGGTTCAACCTGCACTTGTGCCATCGCCGGCGCTTGCGGCGCAGTCGGTGCCTCGACAGTCACCTGGCGCTGCTCATCCTGACGGGAAAACAGCATCGGAAGGAAAATCACGGCCAGCGCGACCAGAACCAGGGCGCCGACCATGCGCTGTTTGTAAGCCTTATCCAGCAATGCCATTTGCCGCTTCCTCCGTGGAGCGCCGAGCCAACCACTCAAGGGCCTCGGCGACACAATAAAATGATCCGAACAACAGAATTTCATCGTCGCTCGTCGCCAGCGCACACTGCCCTTCCAGGGCGGCGGCCACGCTGTCATAGGACGTTACCGAAGCGCCGCGCTTATGCAGCGCTTCGCTCAAATCGGCCACTGGCCGCGCCCGAGGCGAATCCAGTGGCGCGACAGCCCAGTGCTCGACACTAGCACTCAACTCAGCAATGACGCCATCCAGATCCTTGTCCGCCAGCAACCCGAACACCGCCAGACGCTTGCCGGCCAGTGGCCGACTGGCCAGACGCCGGGCCAAATACTCCGCTGCATGGGGGTTATGCCCCACATCCAGCAACAGGTTAAGACGTTTGCCCTGCCAATCGAACGACCGACGATCGAGACGACCGACCACCCGCGTCGCCTGCAGCGCCTGAATAATCTGCGCATCCACCCACGGCAGCCCGAGCAACAGATAAGCCTGTAACGCCAGCGCGGCGTTTTCCATCGGCAGATCAAGCAACGGCAGATCATGCAGCTCGACCACGCGCCCCTGAGCGTCCAGACCTCGCCATTGCCAGTCGTGATCGGTGATACCGAGATCGAAATCGCGCCCGCGCAGGAAAAACGGGCATTTAAGCTCTCGTGCTTTATCCAGCAGGGGCTGCGGAGGATTCAGGTCGCCACAGAGCGCGGGCGCGCCCTGGCGGAAGATACCGGCCTTCTCGAAGGCCACGGACTCACGGGTATCACCGAGGTAATCCGCGTGATCGACCCCGATACTGGTGACCAGTGCCATGTCGGCGTCCACCACATTGACCGTGTCCAGACGTCCGCCCAGCCCCACCTCCAGCACCACGGCATCGAGCCCGGAACGCTGGAACAGCCAAAACGCCGCCAGGGTGCCCATCTCGAAATAGGTCAGGGACGTGTCGCCGCGCCCCGCCTCGACCGCCGCGAAGGCTTCGCACAGCTCGGCGTCAGTGGCTTCAACGCCATTGACCTGCACCCGCTCGTTGTAACGAAGCAGGTGCGGAGAGTTGTAGACACCGACTTTCAGGCCCTGGGCCCGCAGCAACGAGGCCACGAACGCACAGGTAGAACCCTTGCCGTTGGTGCCGGTGACCGTGATCACCCGAGGCGCCGGCTTACCCAGCCCCATGCGGGACGCTACCTGTTGCGAGCGCTCAAGGCCCATGTCGATGGCCGAGGGATGCAACTGCTCGAGGTAGGCGAGCCACTCGCCAAGGGTACGTTGGGTCATACGTTGGCTGGCACCGGTGGAACCACGATCGGCTCGATGGGGGTCGCGACGAACTTAGGCGTCGGCAGGCCCATCATCTGTGCCAACAGGTTGCCCAGGCGCGGACGCAGCTCCTGACGATGAATGATCATATCGATGGCACCGTGCTCCAGCAGGAACTCGCTGCGCTGGAAGCCTTCCGGCAGTTTTTCGCGCACGGTCTGCTCGATCACGCGTGGGCCGGCAAAGCCGATCAGCGCTTTCGGCTCACCGACGATGACGTCGCCGAGCATCGCCAGACTGGCCGAAACACCGCCGTAGACCGGGTCGGTCAGCACGGAGATGAACGGAATGCCTTCTTCACGTAGACGCGCCAGCACCGCGGAGGTCTTGGCCATTTGCATCAAGGAGATCAGCGCTTCCTGCATCCGCGCACCACCGGAGGCGGAGAAGCAGATCATCGGGCAGCGGTTTTCCAGCGCGTAGTTGGCGGCGCGAACAAAGCGCTCGCCGACGATGGCGCCCATCGACCCACCCATGAAGGAGAATTCGAACGCCGAAACCACCACGGGCATACCCAGCAAGGTGCCGCTCATGGAGATCAGCGCATCTTTTTCGCCAGTCTGCTTTTGCGCAGCAGTCAGGCGATCCTTGTACTTCTTGCCATCACGGAACTTCAGACGGTCAACCGGTTCCAGGTCCGCCCCCAGCTCGGCACGGCCTTCGGCGTCGAGGAAAATGTCGATACGGGCGCGTGCGCCGATACGCATGTGGTGATTGCACTTGGGGCAAACGTCCAGGGTCTTTTCCAGCTCCGGACGATACAACACAGCCTCGCAAGACGGGCACTTGTGCCAAAGACCTTCAGGCACCGAGCTCTTCTTGACCTCGGAACGCATGATCGAAGGGATCAGTTTGTCTACTAACCAGTTGCTCATGCTTTCTTTCTCCAGTACCGGCGGCCCGAACGCTCTGGTTCGCAGCCCCGTGTATGCCCTTGAGCTAAATTCATGTGTGCGGCGATGATCAGTCGATGGCCGGGTCAGCGAGACGTGACCTGCGTACCACCCAACAACCCTCAGCCTTTTTGTACAGAGCAGTGGACGGCGGCAGTCTGCCAGCCGTCACATCAACGTAGCGCGTTGATGAATGCCCGAATCTTCGCATGATCCTTGATGCCCTTGCTCTCCTCTACCCCACCGCTGACATCCACCGCATACGGGCGGACCCGGTCAACTGCCTCGGCGACGTTATCCGGGGTCAGGCCTCCCGCCAGAATAATGGGCTTGCTCAAACCTTGCGGTATCAGTGACCAGTCGAACGCTTCGCCGGTTCCACCGGGAACACCTTCGACATAGGCATCGAGCAAGATGCCGCTGGCACACGGATAGGCGTCGCAGGCTGCCGCAATGTCATCACCGGCCTTGACCCGCAGCGCCTTGATGTACGGGCGATGCCAGCTTTCACATTCTGCCGCGCCTTCGTCACCATGGAACTGCAACAGATCCAGCGGTACCGCCTCGAGGATTTCTGCCAACTCTTCGCGACCGGCGTTGACGAACAGGCCCACGGTGGTGACGAATGGCGGCAACGCCTTGATGATCGCGCGCGCCTGCTGGCAGGTCACCGCCCGTGGACTCTTGGCGTAAAACACAAACCCGATGGCATCGGCCCCGGCCTCAACCGCCGCCAACGCATCTTCTATGCGGGTAATCCCACAAATCTTGCTGCGAACGGCTGACATGTCGATAAAACCCCACGGCAAATCCGAGAAAGTCCCGGATGGTAACAAAAGCGTTCGAGGGCGTCAGCCGTCAAGTTCGGTGAAACCGGTCAGGAAATGCGGGCCGATGTAACGCTCGGGCAATTCGAACTCGTCGCGGTACTCGACCTGCACCAGATACAAACCAAACGGGTGAGCCGTCACCCCGCCTGAGCGGCGGATTCGGCTCTCCAGCACTTCCTTCATCCACTCGACCGGGCGTTCGCCAGCCCCAATGGTCATCAGCACACCAGCAATGTTGCGCACCATGTGATGCAGGAAAGCGTTGGCGCGGATATCCAATACGATCATTTTGCCATGACGGGTGACGCGCAGATGATGCAGCTCCTTGATCGGCGACTTGGCCTGGCACTGACCAGCGCGAAAGGCACTGAAGTCATGGATACCCACCAGGTACTGCGCCGCCTCGGCCATGCGTTCGACGTCCAGCGGACGGTGGTTCCAGGTGATTTCTTCGTTCAGGTGCGCCGGACGGATCTGATCGTTGTAGATCACGTAGCGATAGCGCCGGGCAATGGCCTTGAACCGCGCATGGAAATGCGCCGGCATGACTTTGGCCCAACTGACACTAACGTCGTGCGGCAAGTTGATATTGGCGCCCATGACCCAGGCCTTCATCGAGCGCTCGACCGGCGTATCGAAATGCACCACCTGTCCGCAGGCATGCACACCGGCATCGGTGCGCCCTGCGCACAGCAGCGACACAGGCGAGTCGGCGACTTTCGACAAGGCGTTTTCGAGGGTTTCCTGCACCGTGAGCACGCCGGAGGCCTGGCGCTGCCAGCCGCGATAGCGCGAGCCTTTGTATTCAACGCCCAACGCGATCCGGAAAAAGCCGTCGGCCGCCATTTCGGCGGCCGGGTTATCTATATTTGCCAAGGAGTGACAGCCTGCTGATGTACGCGAAGGCGGGCATTATAAAGCCGTGGGACGTGGATACCAGTACAACAGCATCGCCCCGCGATAAAACAAAAACGGCAGCCTCACCGGGCTGCCGCATTGTTTACCAAGAGCCGATCACTCAGGCCAGACGCGCCAACATCTCCTTGGCTTCGCTCTTCTGGCCGTCATCACCTTCTACCACCACCTCATTGAGGATATCCCGGGCGCCGTCGTTGTCACCCATATCGATGTAGGCCTGGGCCAGATCGAGCTTGGTGGCGACTTCGTCGGTGCCGGAAAGGAAATCGAATTCCGGCTCGTCTTCGGCAGAAGCCAAAGCGTCTTGCTCCGTGAATGTCGGCTCACCGATGCTGCCAGACAAGCTTTCCAACTCGGCGTTGACGTCATCCAGCTCCGCGGCGAAAGCATCCGGCGCATCCATTTCTTCAGCCAGCGACAGATCAAAATCGGCCGGCAGCTCCAGATCATCCAATGCCAACTCGGGGGCTGCCGGTGTTTCGACGACCGGCAAATCCTTCACGCCTTCGTCCAGGTCGAGCAGGAAGTCATCTTCAGCCAGCGTCGCTGTCGACGGCTCCGCTCCAAGATCCATGTCCAGATCGAACTCCGACAGGTCGTCGAGGTTTTCCTTGATCTCAGCCTGCTGCAACACCGACCCGAAACTCAGGTCATCGTCCAGAGGGAAATCTTCCAGATCGGCCACAGTCGACGCTTCAGGCTCCGGCGCAGGCGTAACGACTGCTGGAGTAATGTTTTCCAGGTCATCCAGGCTCAGATCGAAAGCGCTGTCGAAATCGTCTTCGACCGGAGCCGGCGTTGGCTCTGGTGCTGGCTCTGGCTCTGGCTCTGGCGACTCGTCCTGCAACAGGTCCTTGACGTACTGCGCGTCCAGTTCGGCCGCGACCGCTGCGGCGGCGATACCTCCGGCAGCAATCAGCGCCATGGCCGGGAAACGGCTCTTCAGTTTTTCGACCTGGGCGAAATTGTCGCCGTTGGCCACCAATTGGCGCTCCTGGGCAACGAACGCATCGCGATCGCCTTGCTGGCCGTAGACTTCCATCAGCTTCAGGCGCAGATCACTGCGCTGAGGCTCTTGCTTGATGCCCTCTTCCAGCAGGGCTGCAGCCTGATTCAGACGGCCGGCGGCGATGTGCGACTGGGCTTTGTCCAACACGTCGTCCGAGCGGTCGGCGGCTGGCGCCACCAGTGGCGCGGCGATGGGTGGCGTGACCACAACCGGGGCCGGAGCCGGAACGGGTGCAGGAGTCGGCGCGGTGGCCAGCTTTACGCTCGGAGGGGGAACCTCCAGGCCTTCGAAACTGCTTTCCGGCAGGTCAAGATCGGCAGAAAACGGCTGTTCCTCTGCCAGGGCGCGGGCCATGCGCAAGTGTTTCTCGGCTTCTTGCTGGGCTTTGCGACGACGGGCCAGCAACAGCAACAACAGCAACACAACCAAGGCCCCGCCACCGGCCAGGCCCAACAACCAAGGATTAGTCAGTAGCTCGTTGAATTGCTTGTCGTCGGAAGCTGCCGGGGTCGGTTCGACAGGTGTCTCGGCCGGAACGGGCGCCGGAACCGCTGCAGGCGTCATTTCGGCTGGCGCTGGTGCTGGCACAGCTGCAGGCGTCAGTTCAGCCGTCATCGCCGGCGTCGGCGCAGCAGCCGGTGCCGGGGCACCCGCCGCCCCCTCAGCCTGCAACTTGGCCAGTTGATTGTTCTTCAGTTCGATCAGACGTTGCAGTTTGTCCATCTGACTTTGCAGATCAGATATACGGCTTTTCAGCTCTGCATTGTCACGGCGGGTGGTGTCGAGGCTTTCCTGAGTCACCGCCAGCTTGTTGTTCAAGGCTTTCGCATCGCCTGCGGCGCCTTTGCCACGGGCCTTGCCCGACTCGGCCGAGACCAGGCTCAGGTTGTCCCGAGCGGGCTGCGACGAAGTCGCTTCACCACGACCACGCTTGGTGGCATCGAGTTGCTGCTGCCCCGCGGCCGGCTTAGCGACATAGCGACGCCCCTGACGCCACGCAGTGTTCTGTGCAGCGACTTCGGCAATCGCCTTGGGTTGCCGCATGCTGGTGCTTTGCGCCTGATCCGGCATACGCAGCACCTGCCCGGTTTTCAGCCGGTTGATGTTGCCGTCGATAAAGGCATCCGGGTTCAGCGCCTGGATGGCCAGCATGGTTTGTTGAATCGAACCGCCGTTACGCGCCTTCGCCGCGATTTCCCAGAGGGTATCGCGCGGCGTAGTGGTGTATTGGGAAGGTTTGGTCGCACCGGTGACGGGCGCGGTCACACCCTGAGTCGGCGTGGGCTGCGCGGCTGCTTCAGCGGTTTGCGGTGAGAATTTGGACGGGTCGAGCAAAACGCTGTAATCACGCAGCAGTCGACCGTTGGGCCACATCACCTGAACCAGGAATTTCACCATGGGTTCGGAAAGCGGCTTGCTGGAAGTGACACGCAGGATGCTTTTACCACCGGTACTCAGCACCGGAGTGAAGGTCAAGTCGTTGAGAAACGCCTGGCGGTCGACACCGGCCTTGGCGAAATCTTCAGGTGAAGCCAGGCTCGGCACCACTTCGGCAGCGGTGAGTTCCTTGACGTCGAGCAATTCGATTTCTGCCACCAACGGCTGGTTCAGCGTCGATTTCAGGGTCAGCTCCCCAAGCCCGAGGGCATGCGCCATACCGGAGGACAGCGCCGAGGCGGCCGCTATTGCTAACACCAGTTTGCGAACTTGAACCATAGCTCATCCTTAGTTTGAACATTCCTCGGCCAGCGAGAAGGTGTTGATAGCCGCTGCCGTAAGGCATTGCGCGGCGGCGAGAGGTCGCCGCGCGCGATCGTTTCATGCAAGCCCCGGAAAGCCCCACAGGGTGGCTCGCCTTCAGCATTCCTGCCAAGCATAGCGCTGGGTCGGAACCATTCGAAAAATTGTTGCCAAGTATCTTTTACAGCAGGTCTTTTATCAACAACTCAGCCAGCTGCACAGCGTTGAGCGCAGCACCTTTGCGTACGTTATCTGACGTCAGCCACAAATTAAGTTCCGACAGGTCGTCGATACCCTGGCGTACCCGACCAACGTAGATCACATCCTGCCCTACCGCGTCACCTACCGGCGTCGGGTAATCACCGGCTTCAACCAGCTCGATGCCTGGGGCGTCTTCCAAAGCGGCGGTGACTTTAGCCAGGTCAATCTCACTCGCTGATTGCAGACTGACACTAAAGCTATCGCCAAAAAACACCGGGGCTTGAATGCAAGTCACGGAAATCTTCAATGAAGGCAGGGCCATGACCTGGCGCAACTCACGCACCAGGCGCTTTTCCAGCAGCGTATGACCTCGCTCGTCCGGCTTGCCGACCTGGGCCAACAAATTGAACGCCATCTGCCGATCGAAAAAGGTCGGCTCCAATGGGCGCACGTTAAGCAACTCGGCGGTCTGCCGGGCCAGCTCGGTCACGGCCTCGCGGCCCTGGGCGGAAACCGCCAGGCACGCGGTCAGGTTAATGCGCTGCAAATCGATCAAACCCAGCAACGGCGCCAGCACCACCGCCAGCGTCGTAGCCGAAGGGCTCGGGCTGCTGATCCGGAATGGCTTTTTCAGGCCGACCAACACCTGCGCGTTGGCTTCCGGTACGACTTGTGGCGCCTGGTCGGCCGGCAACGCGCCGGACAGGTCAATGACCGAGCAACCGGCAGCCGTGGCGCGTGCGGCAAAACTCAGGGTCACGGCCGGGCCGGCGGCGAAGAACACCAACTGGACTTTGCCGAAGTCGAACTCATCGACTTCCCGCACCCGAACGTTCTTGCCACGAAACGGCACCGAGTGCCCGGCGGATTCGCTACTGGCCAGCAAGTGCAGGTTGCCGACCGGAAAGTCGCGCTCTTCAAGAATCTGCACGAGCGTCTCGCCGACAGTACCGGTGGCGCCGATCACGGCAATATCGAAGGACTGGCTCATGGTTCTACCTCAGGCGAAACGGGGGAGCGGCACTTTACCGGGTGGTGGGGATGCAGGCAATTATGTGGCGTCTGTTCTGCCCGCGATCACGGAACATCAGGCACCTCATCAACATCTGACGGCCTGGAATAAAAAAACCCGCGCCTCTTTCAAGGCACGGGTTCCTTCACAGCTTCAATCGATCAACGCTCAAGCAGGATCCGCAGCATGCGACGCAGCGGTTCGGCCGCGCCCCAGAGCAGTTGGTCGCCGACGGTGAACGCACCGACGAATTGCGACCCCATGTTCAACTTGCGCAGACGGCCAACCGGCACATTCAGGGTACCCGTGACCTTGGTAGGGCTCAGCTCCTGCATGCTGATCTCGCGATTGTTCGGCACCAGCTTGACCCATGGGTTGTGCTGGCTGATCAGCCCTTCGATATCGGCGATCGGCACGTCTTTGTTCAACTTGATAGTCAGCGCCTGGCTATGGCAACGCATGGCACCAATGCGCACGCAGATGCCGTCGACCGGGATCGGGCTCTTGAAACGACCGAGGATCTTGTTGGTCTCGGCCTGGGCCTTCCACTCTTCACGGCTCTGACCGTTCGGCAGCTCCTTGTCGATCCACGGGATCAGGCTGCCGGCCAGCGGTACGCCGAAGTTTTCGGTCGGGTACGCGTCGCTGCGCATGGCTTCGGCGACACGACGGTCGATGTCGAGGATCGCGCTGGCCGGATCGGCCAGTTGATCGGCGACCGCTGCGTGGGTCGCACCCATTTGTTTGATCAGCTCACGCATGTTCTGCGCGCCGGCACCGGACGCCGCCTGATAGGTCATGGCGCTCATCCACTCCACCAGGCCAGCTTCGAACAGACCGCCCAGGCCCATCAGCATCAGGCTGACGGTGCAGTTGCCGCCGATATAGTTCTTGGTGCCCGCGTCCAGCTGCTGGTCGATGACCTTGCGGTTGACCGGGTCCAGGACGATGACCGCGTCATCCTGCATGCGCAGGCTGGAAGCGGCGTCGATCCAGTATCCCTGCCAGCCGGCTTCGCGCAGTTTCGGGAAGACTTCACTGGTGTAGTCACCACCCTGGCAGGTCAGAATCACGTCGAGGGTTTTCAGCTCTTCAATGCTGTAAGCGTCCTTGAGCGGAGCAATGTCCTTGCCCACGGACGGGCCTTGGCCACCGACATTGGAAGTGGTGAAAAACACCGGCTCGATAAGATCGAAATCCTGCTCTTCCAGCATCCGCTGCATGAGCACGGAACCGACCATACCGCGCCAACCGATCAGACCTACACGTTTCATCGCAACTACACCTTCTTGAAAAGTGGGCCGCTGCTTTCGGGGATGAAAGTGGCAGCGGGCCCGAGAGATTACAGATTCCGCAGCGCGGCGACTACTGCGTCACCCATTTCCTGCGTACCGACTTTAGTGCAACCGGCCGACCAGATGTCGCCCGTACGCAAACCCTGGTCCAGCACCAGGCTGACGGCTTTTTCGATGGCATCGGCCGCGGCCTGCTGGTTGAAGCTGTAACGCAGCATCATCGATACCGACAAAATGGTCGCCAACGGGTTGGCAATGCCTTTGCCCGCGATATCCGGCGCCGAACCGTGGCACGGCTCGTACATGCCTTTGTTGTTGGTGTCCAGGGACGCCGATGGCAGCATGCCGATGGAGCCGGTGAGCATCGAGGCCTGGTCGGACAGGATGTCGCCGAACATGTTGTCGGTGACGATCACGTCGAACTGCTTCGGCGCACGCACCAGCTGCATTGCGGCGTTATCGACGTACATGTGGCTCAGTTCGACTTCAGGATAATCCTTGGCCACTTGCTCGACCACCTCACGCCACAACTGGCTGGAGGCCAGTACGTTGGCCTTGTCGACCGAGCACAGCTTCTTGCCGCGGACCATGGCCATGTCGAAACCGACACGGGCGATACGGCGGATTTCGCTTTCGCTGTACGGCAGGGTGTCGTAGGACTGACGCTCGCCGTTTTCCAGGGTGCGGGTGCCGCGCGGCGCGCCAAAATAGATGCCGCCGGTCAGTTCACGAACGATCAGGATGTCCAGGCCGGAGACGATTTCCGGCTTCAGGCTCGAAGCTTCGGCCAGTTGCGGGTACAGGATCGCCGGACGCAGGTTGCCGAACAGGCCCAGTTGCGCACGGATTTTCAGCAGACCACGCTCAGGGCGGATGTCACGCTCGATGGTGTCCCATTTCGGGCCGCCAACGGCGCCCAGCAGCACGGCATCGGCTGCGCGGGCACGTTCCAGGGTTTCATCGGCCAACGGCACGCCGTGCTTGTCGATGGCGGCACCACCGATCAGGTCGTGGCTCAGCTCGAAGCCCAGGGCGTACTTGTCGTTGGCCAGTTCCAGCACCTTGACCGCTTCGGTCATGATTTCCGGGCCAATACCGTCACCCGGGAGAATCAGAATCTGCTTGCTCATGCTTTCCTCATGTCATCAGTCGGTGCACCCTGGGGCGCGCCCGGAAAAAATCTATCGATCGGTACCTATCTTTCTACAAACAGCACCAACACATCCGTGCTGAACGAACCATCGGCCTCAATCTCGAAATATTCGCGTACTTCGTTGCCCATTGACTGTTGCAACTCGCGGATCGCCGCGCGCAGCACCTGTGGCGTACGCATGCGCTCGACCCAGGAGTTGTACTCCAGACGCAGGCGCTGTCGCGTGGTGCTACGGGTGTGCAGCCCCGCCTCGCTGATCTGGCGCAACCATTCACCGGCGGAATAATCACGCACATGGCTGGTGTCACGCAGCACTTCGACGCTTTGCAGGTAAGTGTCGAACAACGGGCTGCCCGGTGACAACACATCGATGAACGCCGCCACGCCACCCGGTTTCAACACCCGACGCACTTCCCGCAGGGCCAGGCCGAGATCGCTCCAATGGTGCGCCGAATAGCGACTGAAGACGAAATCGAATTCACCGTCGGCAAACGGCAAGCGTTCGGCGGCGCCATTGACCGTGGACACGTTGCTCAATCCACGATCAGCGGCGGCTGCGGCGACCACGTCAAGCATCTGCTGCGACAGGTCATAAGCCACCACTTCCTTGACCAGCCCAGCCACGTGAAAACTCACATGACCGGCACCGCAACCCAGGTCCAGCACGCGGGCATCGCCCTGCCCCGCCAGTTCGGCCTGTAGCAGCGCAAATTCAGTGCCTTGAGCGTGTACGGCACTGCTCAGGTAGGCCGAAGCCTGTTCACCGAATTGCTTTTGGACTACCTGGCTGTGCTGGGCGGTGCTGGTCATGGTCACTTCCTTTTAGTCTTGTGGCGCCTGTTCCGGCCTCATCGCGGGCAAGCCCGCTCCCACAGGTTTTTTGAACGCCGTAAATCCCTGTGGGAGCGGGCTTGCCAGCGATGGGGCCGGCCCTGACTACAAAAATCTCGAATCAATCAAGCGTCGCGAAACAACCAAGGCTGGCTCGCACGGTGCTTGGTTTCAAACGCCGCAATCGCGTCGCCGTCCTGCAAGGTCAGGCCGATGTCGTCCAGGCCATTGAGCAGGCAATGTTTGCGGAAGGCGTCGATTTCGAAGCTCAGGACCTTGCCGTCCGGGCGGGTCACGGTCTGGGCTTGCAGGTCGATCTGCAACTGGTAGCCCGGATTGGCTTCGACTTGCTGGAACAGTTCGTCGACTTCAGCATCGCTCAAGATGATCGGCAACAAGCCGTTCTTGAAGCTGTTGTTGAAGAAGATGTCGGCATAGCTCGGCGCGATGATGCTGCGGAAACCGTATTCTTCCAGGGCCCACGGCGCGTGTTCACGGCTGGAACCGCAACCGAAGTTCTCGCGGGCCAGCAACACGCTGGCGCCTTGATAACGCTCGGCGTTGAGGACGAAGTCCTTGTTCAGCGGGCGCTTGGAGTTGTCCTGATACGGCTGCCCCACATCCAGGTAGCGCCATTCATCGAACAGGTTCGGGCCGAAACCCGTGCGCTTGATCGACTTCAGGAATTGCTTCGGAATGATCTGGTCGGTGTCGACGTTGGCACGATCCAGAGGCGCGACAAGTCCAGTGTGCTGGGTAAAAGCTTTCATGCTGCGCTCCTTTAGATCAATTCACGGACGTCGACAAAACGACCGTTCACGGCGGCGGCCGCGGCCATGGCCGGGCTGACGAGGTGGGTACGGCCACCGGCGCCTTGACGGCCTTCGAAGTTACGGTTGGACGTCGAGGCGCAGTGCTCACCGGACTCCAAACGGTCCGGGTTCATCGCCAGGCACATCGAGCAACCCGGCTCACGCCATTCGAAACCGGCTTCGAGGAAAATCTTGTCCAGGCCTTCCGATTCAGCCTGCGCCTTCACCAGACCCGAGCCCGGCACCACAATGGCCTGCTTGATGGTCGAGGCCACTTTGCGGCCCTTGGCAATGGCGGCAGCCGCGCGCAAATCTTCGATCCGCGAGTTGGTGCAGGAGCCGATGAACACGCGGTCCAGTTGAATGTCGGTGATCGCCTGATTGGCGGTCAAACCCATGTACTTCAGGGCGCGCTCGATGGAGCCGCGCTTGACCAGGTCCATTTCCTTGGCTGGATCCGGCACGTTTTGATCAACGGCCAAGACCATTTCAGGCGAAGTGCCCCAGCTGACTTGCGGCTTGATCCGGGTCGCGTCGAGCTCGACCACGGTATCGAACACGGCATCGGCATCGGACACCAGGTCTTTCCAGGCTTCGACCGCCAGGTCCCATTCCGCGCCTTTCGGGGCGAATGGACGCCCCTTCACGTAGGCCACGGTTTTTTCATCGGCCGCCACCAGACCTACGCGAGCGCCGGCCTCGATGGACATGTTGCAGATGGTCATGCGGCCTTCGACGGACAGGTCACGAATCGCGCTGCCGGCGAATTCGATGGCATGGCCGTTACCGCCGGCGGTACCGATCTTGCCGATCACCGCGAGCACGATGTCCTTGGCGGTCACGCCGAACGGCAACTGGCCTTCGACGCGCACCAGCATGTTTTTCATTTTCTTGGCGACCAGGCACTGGGTGGCGAGCACGTGCTCGACCTCGGAGGTGCCGATACCGTGAGCCAGGGCACCGAAGGCGCCGTGGGTCGACGTATGGGAGTCGCCGCAGACCACGGTCATGCCCGGCAAGGTTGCACCCTGCTCCGGGCCGATGACGTGAACGATGCCTTGGCGCACGTCGTTCATCTTGAATTCGACAATGCCGTATTCATCGCAGTTGTCGTCCAGGGTCTGGACCTGCAGGCGCGAGACCTGGTCAACGATGGCGTCGATGCCGCCCTTGCGCTCCGGCGTGGTCGGTACGTTGTGGTCCGGGGTGGCGATGTTGGCATCGATGCGCCAAGGCTTGCGCCCGGCCAGACGCAGGCCTTCGAAGGCTTGCGGCGAGGTCACTTCGTGAATGATGTGACGGTCGATGTAGATCAGCGCAGAACCATCGTCGCGCTGCTTGACCAAATGCGAATCCCAGAGCTTGTCGTAGAGCGTTTTGCCGGCCATCAGACGTTTTCCTCATCAGCTTGTTTCTATGCCCCGGGCTTTGATTTCTCAATAACCCCTTGGCTTGTGAGGCTGATCCTATGGGGTTACATTAAATAACTCAAATTCATATTTTTTATGCTTTGGATAACCAACTGGAATACAACCATGGACCTGGCCAATCTCAATGCCTTTATTGCCATCGCCGAGACAGGAAGCTTCTCCGGCGCCGGCGAGCGCCTGCACCTGACCCAACCCGCCATCAGTAAACGCATCGCCGGGCTGGAGCAGCAATTGAAGGTGCGCCTGTTCGATCGACTGGGTCGTGAAGTCGGCCTGACCGAGGCAGGCCGCGCGCTGCTGCCGCGTGCTTATCAGATTCTGAACGTACTGGATGATACTCGCCGCGCCCTGACCAACCTCACCGGCGAAGTGACCGGCCGTCTGACCCTGGCCACCAGTCACCACATCGGCCTGCACCGTTTGCCTCCGTTACTCAGGGAGTTCACTCGACGCTACCCCGACGTCGCGCTGGATATTCAATTCCTCGATTCGGAAGTGGCCTACGAAGAAATCCTTCATGGTCGTGCCGAATTGGCCGTCATCACCCTGGCGCCGGAACCCCACGCACTGGTCAAGGCTACGCCGGTGTGGGACGACCCGCTGGACTTCGTGGTCGCCCCGGAGCATTCGCTGCTCAACAATGGCCCGGTCAGCCTGGCGGACATTGCCCGGCATCCGGCCGTGTTCCCCGGCGGCAACACCTTCACCCACCACATCGTCCAGCGCCTGTTCGAAGCCCAGGGGCTGACGCCGAACATCGCCATGAGCACCAATTATCTGGAAACGATCAAGATGATGGTGTCGATTGGCCTGGCCTGGAGCGTGTTGCCGCGCACCATGCTCGACGATCAAGTTGCACGAATACCCCTGCCGGGCATACAACTGTCTCGCCAGCTAGGCTATATCCTGCACACAGAACGGACGCTATCGAATGCAGCACGGGCCTTCATGGCCTTGCTGGATGCTCAAATCGATCTGCCAGGGATTCAGGGTTAACTTGTGCTACTGCTATAGAGCCGCAAATTCCTGTGCAAAATGCCCAAATCAGCCTAAGGCTTGCCAATGCCGAAATCTGTTGACCGTATTCCGCCGATGCCGCGTATTCAGGCACTTGATCCACAACGATCCGAGCAGAGCTGGGAAAGTGCCCCCCAATTGTTGGCCGCCTTGAACGGCGCCCGGCTGGGTGCCTGGTATTGGGACATCGAACGCGGTCAGATCAGTTGGTCACGGGGTACTCAGGCGCTGTTCGGCTTTGATCCGCGCCAACCGTTGCCCGCCGATCTGGAATACCTCGATTTGCTGCCGCCGGAAGACCGGGCGAAAACCATTCGTGCCTTCCATGCCGTGATCGCCGGCGCACCGCTGGAGCAAGCGATGCACCACCGCATTCGCTGGCCCGACGGCAGCCTGCACTGGCTGGAGATCAACGGCAGCCTGCTGCCGGACAAAAACGGCCGACCACGCATGATCGGCGTGATTCGCGAGATCACCCACCAACGTCAGCGCGAGCAGGCGCTGAGCAGTTCGGAAAAGCGGTTCGCCACCCTGTTCCATCTGTGCCCGAACATGGTGTTGCTGACACGCCAGGAAGACGGCCTGATCACCGAAGCCAATCAGTATTTCGAAAGCCTGTTTGGCTGGCCGGTGCAAGACGCGATCGGCCGCACCACCCTGGAGTTGGGCCTTTGGGTGAATCCCGAACAACGCACGACACTGGTCAAAGCCACCAAGGCCAAGGGTGAACTGATCAACATGGAGGTGCAGTTTCGCGCGAGCAATGGCCAGATCCACGACGGCATCCTCAGCGCACAAAAGGTCGAACTCGAAGGCCAGCCGTACCTGTTGAGCACCTTCCTCGACACTACCGAACGCAAAGCCGCCGAGCACGCCTTGAAAGACAGTCAGGAACGCCTCGACCTGGCACTGGATTCGGCACAGCTGGGCACTTGGGACTGGCACATTCCCAGCGGCATGCTTTACGGTTCGGCCCGCGCCGCCCAATTGCACGGGATGGATGCGAAGCCTTTTCATGAATCTTTCGACGAATTTTTCGAAGGGGTTCCCGGCGAAGAACGCGACAACATGCGCGACGCTTACCGCAGCTTGCGCGAAGGCCCGGCGGGCAACTATCAACTGACTTACCGCGTACAACTGGAAGACGGCACTTCGCGCTACCTGGAAAGTCGCGCCCGGCTGTACCGCGATGAAAATGGCGCGCCGCTGCGCATGGCCGGGACCCTGCTGGACATCACCGATCAAGTCGAACGTGAACAACAGCTGGTGGCCTCCGAAGAAAAATTCGCCACCCTGTTCCAGGTCAGCCCGGACCCGATCTGCGTCACCCGCCAGGACACCGGTCAGTTCATCGAGATCAATTCCAGTTTCACCCAGACCTTTGGCTGGGGCACCGCCGATGTGATTGGCCGCAGCGCTGACGAAATCGGCCTGTGGGACGCCTCGGCCAAAAGCCTGCAGCGCATCGAACAGGTCATCCGCGAGCAAAGCCTGAATAACGTGGCCATCCTCGTCCAGCACAAGGACGGGCAGTCTCTGACCTGCGTGATTTCCAGCCGTCAGATCAACGTCGGCGACCAGCCATGCATCGTCACTACGTTACGCGACATCACCCAGCAACAACGCTCGGAAGCAGCGCTCAAGGCCAGCGAAGAGAAGTTCGCCAAGGCGTTCCACTCAAGCCCCGACGCCATCACCATCACCGAACGCGACACCGGCCGCTACCTGGAGGTCAACGACGGTTTCTGCCGCCTGACCGGCTACCGCGCCGACGAAGTGATCGGGCGCACGGTGTATCAGGTCGGAATCTGGGCCGAAGAAAAACAACGCGCGGCATTGCTGGCTGAATTGCAGATCAAGGGCCGGGTTCATCACCAGGAAATGCTCGGGCGCAACAAGCGCGGCGAGTTGTTGACGGTGGAAGTGTCGGTGGAACCGATCACCCTGAACGAAACCGCGTGCCTGCTGCTGACCGCCCGAGACGTCAGCCTGCTGAAAAACGCCGAAGCGCAGATCCGCCACCTGGCGTACCACGACCCACTGACCAACCTTCCCAACCGCGCGCTGCTGATGGACCGCTTGAGCCAGCAGATCGCCCTGCTCAAACGCCACAACCTGCGCGGCGCATTGATGTTTCTCGACCTTGATCACTTCAAGCACATCAACGATTCCCTCGGCCATCCGGTGGGCGATACGGTGCTGAAGATCATCACCGCACGCCTGGAAGCCAGTGTGCGCATGGAAGATACCGTCGCGCGCCTGGGCGGCGACGAATTCGTCGTCCTGCTCAGCGGTCTAGAAGGCTCGCGCAGTGAAGTCAGTGAGCAGGTGCGCGAACTGGCTGACACCTTGCGCGAACTGTTGTCAGAACCGATGTTCCTCGATGGCCAGCGCCTGCAAGTGACGCCGAGCATTGGCATTGCTCTGATTCCCGACCATGGCTCCACGCCGACGGATTTGCTCAAACGCGCTGACATTGCCCTTTATCGCGCCAAAGATTCGGGGCGCAACATCGCGCAGATGTATCACAACACCATGCAGAAGGCCGCGAGCGAGCGCCTGCGCATGGAGACCGATCTGCGCCTGGCGCTGTCCCGGGGTGAGTTTCGCGTGCACTACCAACCCCAGCTCGACGCCCGGAATAACCGTATCGTCGGTGCCGAGGCCCTGGTGCGCTGGACCCACCCCGAACTCGGCGCGCAATCGCCAACCGAATTCATCAAGGTGCTGGAGGACAGCGGGCTGATCCTGGAGGTCGGCACCTGGATTCTCGACGAAGCCTGTCAGGCCTTTCGGCAATTGATCGCCAATCGCCTGATAGACCCGCTGAACTTCAGCCTGTGCGTCAACATCAGCCCAAGGCAGTTCCGCCAGAACGACTTTGTCGAACGCATCGAACACAGCCTTTCCAGCCATGGCCTGCCCTGCTCGCTGCTGAAACTGGAAATCACCGAAGGCATCGTCATCCAGAACCTGGAAGACACCATCAATAAGATGCGCCGCCTGAAAAAACTCGGCGTGAGCTTCGCCATGGACGACTTCGGCACCGGTTACTCCTCGCTGACCTACCTCAAGCGCCTGCCGGTCGACACGCTGAAAATCGACCAATCGTTCATCCGCGACGCCACCACCGACCCCAACGACGCCGAAATCATCCGCGCCATCGTCGCCATGGCTCGCAGCCTGGATCTGAAGGTGATTGCCGAAGGTGTGGAGACACAGGAGCAACTGGCGTTCCTGCAGGGGCTGGAGTGCCATTTCTATCAAGGCTATCTGCACAGCCAGCCGTTGCCGGTGGAGGAGTTTCAGAAACTCCTGAGGTAATCAGATCTTTGCGGGAATGGGATACAAAAAAGGGGCGCCCATGGCGCCCCTTCTTGTTGCTCTGACTCAGTGTTGCAGAGCCGGTTTTTCCGTCCCGTTGATCGGGATGCGTTTGGCTTTCGCCTCTTCTGGAATCACCCGCAGCAGGTCGATGCTCAACAGACCGTTGCTCAGGCCGGCAGCCTTGATTTCGATATGGTCCGCCAGTCGGAACGACAGCTTGAACGCACGCTGGGCAATGCCTTGGTGCAGGAAGGTCACGCCTTCGTTGCTGTCACGTTTGCCGCCACTGATGGTCAGCACACCCTTCTCGACTTGCAGCTCCAGGTCTTCTTCCTGGAAACCGGCCGCCGCCACGACGATGCGGTATTGATCGTCACCATGCTTTTCGACGTTGTACGGTGGGTAGGTGCTGCCTGGTTCATTGCGCAGGGCAGTTTCGAACAGGTCGTTGAAACGATCGAAGCCTACCGAGGAACGGAACAGAGGCGCCAGGGAAAATGCAGTACTCATGATTCAAATCTCCTGAAAATAATCAGCAAGTTATTTGTCTCCGCGACCCGAATTCGGCATCGCGTAACCCTTAGATAGGGACCGCCAATTGCTTTTCAAGAGATTTTTTTCAAATTTTTTTTAACGATTTTCAGGCGGCTTCAGCGACCTGCAGCCCCAACAAGCGCGAGACCTGATCCAGCTCGGTCTCACGACGCAGGACACTGAACAGCTCCACCGCTTCGGGATAATTGCGGGTCAGCATCGCCAGCCATTGCTTCAGGCGACCCGGCGATTGACGGGGCGTCATCTGCGCCTTGGCTTGCAGCCAGAAATCCTGAATCAGAGGCAGCAGCTCGGCCCAGGTCATCTCAATGACCTCTTCACCGGCCCTTGCCGCAGCAATTTGCCGAGCCAAGTCCGGACGTGAAACCAGGCCGCGACCGAGCATGATGTCTTCCACACCGCTGATTTCGCGGCAACGGCGCCAGTCTTCGACACTCCAGATATCGCCATTGGCAAACACCGGCACCTTGACCACGTCCTGAACCCGCGGAATCCACTCCCAATGCGCTGGTGGCTTGTAGCCGTCGGTTTTGGTTCGTGCATGGACCACGATGTGCGCAGCGCCACCTTCGGCCAGGGCCGTGGCGCACACCAGTGAGCCATCCGGGCTGTCGAAGCCCAGGCGCATCTTGGCGGTCACGGGAATGTGCGACGGAACGGCGCGACGGACATGTTCGACGATCTGGTTCAGCAGCTCCGGCTCCTTGAGCAGCACTGCACCACCACGAGACTTGTTCACGGTTTTGGCCGGGCAGCCGAAGTTCAGATCAATCACTTCGGACCCCAGCTCACAGGCCAGCGCGGCGTTCTCTGCCAGGCACACCGGATCGGAACCCAATAACTGCACGCGCAGCGGCACACCGGCAGCGGTGCGAGCACCGTTGAGCAATTCCGGGCCGAACTTGTGGAAATAGGCAGGCGTGAGCAACTGATCGTTGACACGAATGAACTCGGTTACGCACCAATCAATGCCACCCACGCGGGTCAGTACGTCGCGCAGGATGTCGTCGACCAACCCCTCCATGGGCGCCAAGGCAATTTGCATGAAAAACACACTCAACGAAAAACGTGCGGCAGTTTACTGGATTACGCAGGAAATCTGCAGAACATCGCAGATCCTTTGTAGGAGCGAGCTCGCTCGCGATGGATTCAAAAACACCACGGGGAACCACACAGTCCGCGTGATCGTTGACCACCATCGCGAGCAAGTTCGTTCCTACGATAGTTGGAGCGACAGCAACGCCGGGCCATAACCCTCGATGAACTCCACTGGCATGCGCTTGGGCCGACCGGTGGACAGTTCGATGCAAACAAAGGTGGTTTGCGCCCGCAGCAGCGTGGTGTTGTCGCTCGGGCGCTTCAACTGGAAGTGTCGGGTCATTTTCAGGCGCTGATCCCAATCGACGATCCAGGTCGCCAATTGCAGCTCGTCGCCCTCATAAGCGGCCGCCAGGTAATCGATCTCATGCCGCACCACCGCCATCGCCCGGTCCAGTCGACGATACTCGACCAGATCCAGGCCCAGGCGCTGGGAGTGGCGCCACGCACAGCGCTCGAGCCAGGTGACGTACACCGCATTATTGGCGTGCCCGAGCCCGTCGATGTCCTCGGCGCCCACTTGCAGATCAATGATAAATGGCGTTGCCCGATCCCAGCCCATGCCCCACTCCCGGTCAAATGATGTCGACCGGGGCAGTGTAACGGATGCTCAGGCCGATTGGCGCGATTGCAGACTTCGTCCGGCCAAAAGTGATAGCACGCCATCAATCACCCGAGGGTCGGCCAATACTCGCTGATGACCGCCTTCTTGCAGACGCAACAGACGGCTGTCGAACCAGGCTTCGTGGATCGCCTGCGATTCCTTCACCGAAACAAACTTATCGTCTTCGGCATGGACGATCAGGCCGGGCATGTCCAGTTGGTAGTGCGCCACATCCAGCGTGGCAGCGCGCATGCCGACGTCTTTCTCAACCTGACGAATGAATGCCGAGCGAGCTTTTGGCGGCAACCCGACATAGCGCGCAAAGCCACGTAGTACACCGAGGATTCGCGCCGGAGCTGCGATTGTCACCAGAGTTTCGGTGCGCAAGCCCAGTTGCACAGCGAGCATGGCACTGGCCCCGCCCATGGAGTGACCGATGACGGCTTGAAGCGGTGGCAGCTCGGCGGCGGCTTCGAGCATGGCGCGGGCGAACAGCACGACATTCGCCTCGGTTCCCGGCGAGCGACCGTGCGCCGGGCCATCGAGGGCAACCACCGTATACCCGGCATCGACCAGGGCAGTGATGAGACTGGCAAACTGCGTCGGCCGGCCTTCCCAACCGTGCATCAGCAGCACTGCCGGGCCCTGCCCCCAGCGCAATGCCGAGAGACCGAAACGCAAAGTGATCCGTTCGGATCTGGCCAGCAGCGGCAATTCCCAATCACGCGGCGGCAAATCTCGCGGTGTCATGAACGCCAGTCGCATTTTTCTTGCAACCAGTTTTGGAGCAAACCAACCCAAGGTGCCATTGACGCCACGAACCCACTTTAACGCGCTCATCGCTCTCTCCTCAGGCTGTAGCCTTCAAGTCAACGCACTGCCGACTTGGCAGCGCGAAGCAATCGGTCGGATAAATCACCGGGGCCCAGCGCCCGTGCCAGCGCCAGACCGCCCACCATCAAGGCCATGTCGGCCAGGGCTTTATCGGTGTCTTCGGGACTGGCCGCCAACTGCGCGACCATCAGTTCCATGTGTTCATTCAGTGCGATCCGGAAGGCATCGGGCAGACGTCCGAGCTCACCGATCGAGGCCGGAATCGGGCACGCAGACTCGCTGGAATCACGGTGTTTGCGCGACAGATAGAACGCCGCGACCAGGGCGCGACGCTCTTCACCGGTCAGTTCGGCATCCATGTCAGCAATCAGGTCACGGCGGCGACCCAGCAATTGCTTGAACGCCTCCAGCATCATTGCGTCCTTGCTTTCGAAGTGCGCATAAAAGCCGCCGACGGTCAGGCCGGCTGCGCCCATTACTTCGCCCACGCTAGGCTCGGCCGGGCCGCGCTGAATCAGCGCTGCGCTGGCAGCCTTGAGGATGCGTTCACGGGTTTGAGCTTTTTTATCGTTCATCGTTGCCTCCGAATATTACGACTAGAATATTATTCTCATAATAATTTTCTGCAAGTCGTAGATGTGACCGCTGGTCTGAAGAACAGTTTGAAAGAAATGGGGGAATTTGGCTAAACGCCAGACAAACAAAAGGGCCATTCAATAATTGAATGACCCTTATAAAATCCCGCAGAGCGGGTAATCGTGGCGTCCCCTAGGGGACTCGAACCCCTGTTACCGCCGTGAAAGGGCGGTGTCCTAGGCCACTAGACGAAGGGGACACAAACCCTTCTATACAACTGACCAGTGCTGAGAGCTGATCGATTCAAGGCCGGTGTGGCCAGACCTTGAACTGTAAAATTGGTGGAGCTAGACGGGATCGAACCGTCGACCTCTTGCATGCCATGCAAGCGCTCTCCCAGCTGAGCTATAGCCCCGGATTTTTCGCCTCGCGGCGGAGCGACATCTTGCAACATCGCTTCTGTAAAACTGGCGTCCCCTAGGGGACTCGAACCCCTGTTACCGCCGTGAAAGGGCGGTGTCCTAGGCCACTAGACGAAGGGGACGCAAACCCTTCTATACAACTGATCAACGCTGAGTGTTGATCGCTTCAAGGCCGGTGTGGCCAGACCTTGAAGTGTAAATTGGTGGAGCTAGACGGGATCGAACCGTCGACCTCTTGCATGCCATGCAAGCGCTCTCCCAGCTGAGCTATAGCCCCTCATCGTTGATGTCATCGCTGAGGACGGGGCGAATCTTAAGGGTGTATCGAAAGCCTGTCAAACTTATTTTTGAAAAATTTCAAAATTTTTTGTCGGCATAACAACCACTTACCGCCCTTCCCCCGTAAATTCAGGAGAAAACGCCGGAGGACAGGAGCAAAAGATCCCGGCCTCCGACGGCTACCGCAGAGTCAGACGTGCTCAGGCGATAGCGCCCAGGAGCTTTTCCCACTCTTTGTTTTCTTTCTTCGACACGCCGCCCAGCAGGTCGATCGCCTGGCGCAGACGGAAACGCGTCAGGTCCGGACCGAGGATTTCCATCGCATCGAGCACAGACACCGAGCTCGCCTGACCTGTGATCGCGGCAAACATCAGCGGCATGGCATCACGCAGCTTCAGCTCCAGGGACTCGACCACGGCCTGAATGGTCGCGGTGATGCTGTCCTTCTCCCACTGACGCAGGCTTTCCAGCTTCCACAGGATCAACTGCATCAACTGACGAACCTGATCGCCGGACAGCTTCTTCGACTCGAACAGTTTTGCGTCCGGATTCACGCCACCGGCAAAGAAGAACCCGGCCAGCGGTGCAACCTGGCTGAAGGTCTCGACGCGGCCCTGCACGTGCGGCGCGATCTTCATCATGTATTCGGAATTGAAGGCCCACTTCTGGACGCGCGCGGCGAATTCTTCCACCGGCAGGTCGCGTAGCCACTGGCCGTTGAGCCACGACAATTTCTCGATGTCGAAAATCGGCCCGCCCAGGGACACACGCTTCAGATCGAAGTTATCGACCATCTCCTGCAGGGAGAACTTCTCGCGCTCGTCCGGCATCGACCAGCCCATGCGCCCCAGGTAGTTGAGCATTGCTTCCGGCATGAAACCCATGCGCTCGTAGAACGTCACCGAGGTCGGGTTCTTGCGCTTGGACAGCTTGCTCTTGTCCGGGTTACGCAACAGCGGCATGTAGCACAGCTCCGGCTGCTCCCAACCGAAGTATTCGTACAAGAGGATCAGTTTCGGCGCCGACGGCAGCCACTCTTCACCACGCAACACGTGGGTGATGCCCATCAGGTGGTCATCGACCACGTTGGCCAGGAAGTAGGTCGGCAGGCCGTCAGTCTTCATCAGGACTTGCATGTCCATGCGGTCCCACGGGATTTCGACGTCGCCACGCAGCATGTCCGGAACCACGCAGACGCCTTCGCTCGGCACCTTCATGCGGATCACGTGCGGCTCGCCAGCGGCCAGGCGACGCGCGACTTCTTCCTTGGACAACAACAGCGCACGACCGTCGTAACGCGGCGTCTCGCCGCGAGCCATCTGCTCGGCGCGCATCTGGTCCAGCTCTTCGGCGGTGCAGAAGCACGGGAAGGCATGGCCCATATCGACCAACTGCTGGCAATACTTCTGATAAATGTCGCCACGCTCGCTCTGACGGTAAGGACCGTGCGGGCCACCCACGTCCGGGCCTTCGCTCCAGTCGATGCCCAACCAGCGCAAGGCGTCGAAAATCTGCTGTTCGGACTCACGGGTCGAACGCAGCTGGTCAGTGTCTTCGATCCGCAGGATGAACTCACCGCCGTGCTGCTTGGCAAAGCAGTAGTTGAACAATGCGATGTAAGCGGTACCTACGTGGGGGTCCCCTGTAGGCGATGGCGCGATGCGCGTGCGGACGGTGGTCATGGCAAGTCTCAACAAAAGAATAGAAAGCGAGGATCAGACAAGGGGCGAATGGTAACAGGCGACACCCGCCCGGCTCCAGTCAGCAGGGCATTTAAGCCAAGGTTGCGTCTACAACGACCGTTTGCCGCGGTGAATGACTGAATATCAGCCAATGGCATTTACCGTTTATCGGCTGTATGCAAGATTCGCCTGCTGATAACTTTCCTGACAATTTCTCGACTACAGTTTGCCCCATGCCTGCCCAACTCAAGCGTCGCCTGTCTATTTTCCTGTTAATTGTCCTGCTGATCGCCGGAGGCTTTTTTGCCCATTGGTTTTTCAAGGGGCGTTTTTACGAAAGCACTGACAACGCGTACGTGCAGGGCGAGATCACCCGCGTGTCGAGCCAGTTGGGGGCACGCATCGACAAGGTGCTGGTCCAGGACAACCAGCATGTCGAGAAAGGTCAGTTACTGATCAAGCTCGAAGGTGATGATTTCCACCTCGCCGTCGACCGCGCCAACGCAGCCCTCGCCACTCGCGAAGCCGAACGCTTGCAAGCCCAGAGCAAACTGACGCAACAAAGCAGCCTGATTGCCGCCAGCGATGCGCAAGTCGCGTCCACGCAAGCGAGCCTGGGTCGCTCACAGATCGACCTGAACCGCGCCGAGACCTTGCGCAAGCCCGGTTACGTCTCGGAGGAACGGGTCACCACCCTCTCCGCCGACGCCCACATTGCCCGCTCGCAACTGGCCAAGGCCCAGGCAGATGCCCAGGGTCAGCGTCAGCAAATCAACGCACTGACCGCCGAGATCAAACGCCTCGACGCGCAAATTGCCAACGCCAAAACCGATCTGGCCCAAGCTGAACTGAACCTCACCCGCAGCGAAATTCACGCCCCCATCAGCGGCCTGATCGGCCAACGCGCCGCCCGCGAAGGTCAGTACGTACAGGCCGGCGCCTATTTGCTGTCGATCGTGCCGGATGAAGACATCTGGATTCAGGCCAACTTCAAAGAAACCCAGATCGGCCATATGCAACCCGGTCAGAAAGCCGAGCTGACTTTCGACGCCTACAGCGATACCCCGATCGAAGCGCGGGTCGACAGCCTGTTCGCCGCGTCGGGCGCGCAGTTCAGCCTGTTGCCGCCGGACAATGCCACGGGCAACTTCACCAAAGTCGTACAACGGATTCCGGTAAAACTGACCTTCGCCGCAGACAATCCCCTGCGCGGCAAAATCCGGCCGGGCATGTCGGTCACGGTCAAAGTGAATATTAAAGACGCCCCTGACAATGGCCGGTGATCAGCTGATCCGTCCGGCCGGGGAACCGACCCGGCGGGACTGGATCGCGGTCATGAGCGCGATGCTCGGTGCCTTCATGGCGGTGCTCGACATCCAGATCACCAACTCATCGCTCAAGGATATTCAGGGTGCGCTGTCGGCGACCCTGGAAGAAGGCTCATGGATTTCCACCTCGTACCTGGTGGCGGAAATCATCATGATCCCGCTGACGGCGTGGCTGGTGCAGTTATTGTCGGCGCGACGCCTGGCGGTGTGGGTGTCCCTTGGGTTCCTCGCCGCCTCCCTCCTTTGCTCCATGGCCTGGAGCCTGGAGAGCATGATCGTCTTCCGCGCCTTGCAAGGCTTCACCGGTGGCGCGCTGATCCCCCTGGCGTTCACCCTCACCCTGATCAAACTTCCCGAACACCACCGCGCCAAGGGCATGGCCATGTTCGCCATGACCGCCACCTTCGCACCGTCGATCGGCCCGACACTGGGCGGCTGGCTGACGGAAAACTGGGGCTGGGAATACATCTTCTACATCAACATCCCCCCCGGCCTGCTCATGATCGCGGGCCTGATGTACGGCCTGGAGAAGAAGGAATCACACTGGGAACTGCTCAAAAGCACCGATTACGCCGGGATCGTCACCCTCGGCATGGGCCTTGGCTGTTTGCAGGTATTTCTGGAAGAAGGCCATCGCAAGGACTGGCTCGAGTCGAACCTGATCGTCAGCCTCGGCAGCATCGCGTTGCTCAGTCTGATTACGTTTGTGATCGTGCAGTTTTCCAAGCCCAATCCACTGATCAACCTGCGCATTCTCGGCAATCGCAACTTCGGTCTATCGAGCATTTCCAGCGTCGGGATGGGGGTCGGCTTGTACGGTTCGATTTATCTGTTGCCGCTGTATCTGGCGCAGATCCAGAACTACAACGCCCTGCAGATCGGTGAAGTGATCATGTGGATGGGCGTGCCGCAGCTGTTTCTGATTCCGCTGGTGCCCAAGCTGATGAAATACATCTCGCCAAAATGGCTGTGCGCGCTGGGTTTCGGCCTGTTCGGCTTCGCGAGTTTTTCATCGGGCGTGCTGAACCCGGACTTCGCCGGACCGCAGTTCAATCAGATTCAGATCGTGCGCGCGTTGGGCCAGCCACTGATCATGGTCACCATCTCGTTGATCGCCACGGCCTACATCCTGCCCCAGGACGCGGGCTCGGCGTCGAGCCTGTTCAACATCCTGCGCAACCTCGGCGGCGCCATCGGCATCGCCCTGCTCGCCACCCTGCTGGATGCGCGAACCAAGACCTATTTCGATTATTTGCGCGAGTCCATCGTGCCGAGTAATCCGCAGGTGGCCGAGCGCCTGGCATCTTTGACCAACACTCTGGGCAATGAAACAGCGGCGCTGGGCAAGCTCAGCGAGATTGCCCATCAACAGGCGTCGATCATGGCCTACAACGATGCGTTTCATCTTGTCGGGATCGCGCTGGGGGTCAGCATGCTGGCGGTGTTACTGACCAGGAAGTTGCCAGCGGGGCTTAAAGCCGGCGAAGCGCATTGATACCGATCATGCGCTCAACACTGTGGCGAGGGGCTGCCCCCTCGCCACACGCCATCAGACCGTAATCAACCGCTCGCGCAACTTGGCAATCTCGTCACGCATCTGTGCTGCGGCTTCGAATTCCAGATCACGTGCCAGCTGGTACATCTTCTCTTCCAGCGCCTTGATCCGCTTGGCAATCTCACCCGGCGACCGCAACTCGGCTTCGTATCGGGCATTTTCCTCGGCGGCCTTGGCCATGCCTTTGCGTTTCTTGCTGCGCGAGCCCGGCACGGTGGCGCCTTCCATGATGTCGGCAACATCCTTGAACACGCCCTTGGGCGTGATGCCATTGGCCAGGTTGAAGGCGATCTGCTTGTCGCGACGGCGCTCGGTTTCGCCGATCGCGCGCTCCATGGAGCCGGTGATGCGATCGGCATAGAGAATCGCCCGGCCATTGAGGTTACGCGCCGCCCGGCCGATGGTCTGGATCAGCGAGCGCTCGGAGCGCAGGAAGCCTTCCTTGTCCGCATCGAGAATCGCCACCAGCGACACTTCCGGCATGTCCAGGCCTTCGCGCAACAGGTTGATCCCCACCAACACATCGAAAGTGCCGAGGCGCAAATCGCGGATGATCTCAACCCGCTCCACGGTGTCGATGTCCGAGTGCAAGTAGCGCACGCGCACGCCGTGGTCGGCCAGGTAGTCGGTCAAGTCTTCGGCCATGCGCTTGGTCAGTGTGGTGACCAGCACCCGCTCCTCGACGGCGACACGCTTGCTGATCTCCGACAACAAGTCGTCGACCTGGGTCAGTGCCGGGCGGATCTCGATTTGCGGGTCCACCAGCCCGGTCGGACGCACCACCATGTCAATCACGCGCCCGGCGTGCTCGGCCTCATAGTTGCCCGGGGTCGCCGAGACAAAAATCGTCTGCGGGCTGATGCTTTCCCATTCGTCGAAACGCATTGGCCGGTTATCCAGCGCAGACGGTAGACGGAAGCCGTACTCGACCAGGGTTTCCTTACGCGAGCGGTCACCTTTGTACATCGCACCGACCTGCGGCACGCTGACGTGGGACTCGTCGATTACCAGCAACGCGTCGGCCGGCAGGTAGTCGTAAAGGGTCGGCGGCGGCGCGCCGGCTTCACGACCGGACAGGTAGCGCGAGTAGTTTTCGATGCCGTTGCAGTAGCCCAGCTCGAGGATCATCTCCAGATCGAAACGGGTGCGCTGCTCCAGACGCTGGGCTTCCACCAGTTTGTTGTTGGAACGCAGGTATTCCAGGCGCTCCTTCAATTCGACCTTGATCCCTTCAACGGCGCCCATCAGGGTTTCCCGTGGCGTCACGTAGTGGCTTTTGGGGTAGAAGGTGAAGCGCGGCAGCTTGCGGATGACTTCACCGGTCAGCGGATCGAAGGCCGACAGGCTTTCCACTTCATCATCGAACAGCTCGATGCGGATCGCTTCGAAGTCGGATTCGGCCGGGTGGATATCTATCACATCGCCGCGCACACGAAAGGTCGCACGGGCGAACTCCATGTCGTTGCGGGTGTATTGCAGGTCGGCCAGACGCCGCAGCAATTCCCGTTGATCGAGCTTGTCGCCGCGATCCACGTGCAACACCATCTTCAAATAGGTTTCCGGACTGCCCAAGCCATAGATACACGACACGGTGGTGACGATGATCGCGTCCTTGCGCTCCAGCAGCGCCTTGGTTGCCGACAGCCGCATCTGCTCGATGTGGTCGTTGATCGACGCGTCTTTCTCGATGAAGGTGTCGGACGACGGCACATAGGCTTCGGGCTGGTAGTAGTCGTAGTAGGAAACGAAATACTCCACGGCGTTGTTCGGGAAGAACGCCTTGAACTCTCCGTACAACTGCGCGGCCAGGGTCTTGTTTGGCGCCAGTACCAGGGTCGGGCGCTGCACCTGGGCGATGACGTTGGCGATACTGAAGGTCTTGCCCGAGCCGGTCACACCGAGCAACGTCTGGTGCGCCAACCCGGCTTCAATGCCCTCGACCATCAGGCGGATGGCTTCCGGCTGATCGCCGGCGGGCTCAAAACGGGTGACTAGCTGAAATTCAGACATGTAGTACCTCTCGGTTCTCGGTGCAGGAATTCGCGCCTGCACAGTCAAACTGGCAGGAACGAAAAAGGCCGCAAACGACGCACGTCGCCCGAGGAAAAAACTGGATTGTGCTCAATGTGGAGCCGATTGCACTCGCTTTCAAGGCAAACGTCCTACATCCCTCGAAGTCTTTGACGATGCCAATCGACTAACGGTCGGAAAATAATCGGAAAAACTTACCGTAAAAGCTGAATCGTCTGTCGCCATCAATCGCAGATGGCCTCTATACTAGCTCCCCGTTTGTGCACCGCTCTAGTGCATTCGGCTGGAGCGCGACACGTCCCTCCACTCTCCATTCAGAGCCGCCGCAAAAATGAGCCTGTTCTCCGCTGTCGAAATGGCACCACGCGATCCAATCCTGGGCCTCAACGAAGCATTCAACGCCGATACCCGTACCAACAAGGTCAACCTGGGAGTCGGTGTTTACTGCAACGAGGAGGGGAAAATTCCACTCCTGCGCGCCGTTGTCGAAGCCGAAACCATTCGCGTCGCTCAACACGCTTCTCGTGGCTACCTGCCAATCGACGGCATCGCCGCCTACGACCAGGCCGTGCAAAAACTGCTGTTCGGTAACGATTCGCCACTGATCGCCGCTGGCCGCGTCATCACCACCCAGGCCGTTGGCGGCACTGGCGCACTGAAAATCGGTGCTGACTTCCTCAAGCAACTGCTGCCGAACGCCGTCGTGGCCATCAGCGACCCGAGCTGGGAAAACCACCGCGCGCTGTTCGAAACCGCCGGTTTCCCTGTACAGAACTACCGCTACTACGACGCCGCGACCCATGACGTGAACCGCGCCGGCCTGCTGGAAGACCTGAACGCGCTGCCAAACGGCTCGATCATTGTGCTGCACGCCTGCTGCCACAACCCGACCGGCGTCGACCTGAGCCCGGCGGACTGGAAAAACGTGCTGGAAGTGGTGAAAGCCAAGGGTCACGTGCCGTTCCTCGACATGGCTTACCAAGGCTTTGGCGATGGCATCGACGAAGATGCCGCTGCCGTGCGTCTGTTCGCTGAATCGGGCCTGACCTTCTTCGTCTCCAGCTCGTTCTCCAAATCCTTCTCGCTGTACGGCGAGCGCGTTGGCGCCCTGTCGATCGTCAGCGAATCGAAAGAAGAAAGCGCGCGCGTACTGTCGCAAGTCAAACGCGTCATCCGCACCAACTACTCCAACCCGCCGACCCACGGTGCAAGCATCGTCGCCGCCGTACTGAACAGCCCGGAACTGCGCGCCCAATGGGAAGCGGAACTGGCCGAAATGCGCCTGCGGATTCGCGGCATGCGCACTCAGATGGTGGAACTGCTGGCGAAACACGCACCGCAGCGCGATTTCAGCTTCGTCGGTCGTCAGCGCGGCATGTTCTCGTACTCCGGCCTGAGCGTTGAGCAGGTTCATCGTCTGCGCAATGAGTTCGGCATCTATGCCCTCGACACCGGCCGCATCTGCGTGGCTGCGCTGAACCAGAGCAACATCCATGTCGTGACGGATGCCATTGTTCAGGTGATCTGAATCGCGCGCTGATACGAAAAACGGGAAGCCTTTTGGCTTCCCGTTTTTTATTTGTCGCAGATAATTCTCAAAGCAGAGGCCCAGCCCTCTAAACTTCACCCGGCTCGCCCCTAAAGGTTTGATGCCCACCCGAGATTCGACGAGACCCCACATGAAAAACGATGACCTACGCGCTGACCGCGATGACCTGGATGAATTCGTCCCCCGCGCCCCGGCCAAACGCGGCAACAACCTGGTGATGCAAGTCGCCACCGGCGTATTCCTCGGCGGCCTGGCGCTGTGGCTGGTGCAACTGGGCGCCACAGCGCTTTACGCCAAGCTGATGCTCGGCACCTTTACTTTCGGCGGCTAGGCCAGTTCGGTCGCCCGCTGGCTGGCCGCGTCATCGTAGGCGACGTACAGCGATTCAGCGACCTGACTCTTGATCGCCTTGGTGCTTTCCAGGCCGAGGACAAAACCTTCGGCCTTGCCGCCGGCGCGATTCAATTCGTCGGCACTGCCGGCCTGGATGATCGCATCAAACAGTTTTTCGGCGTGCGGGCCGACACCCTTGGGCAGGCTGATCTGAGCGATGCTCATGCGAGTACCCCGTTTTGTCGGGGTGAGGTGGCAGGGTGATTCATGGTGCGTACCTTTTCGGCGAATGGCCGGTAGCGCGTGTAACCGCTTCCGGGCGGTCATGGTAGTCCTCTGCTGCGGTTCTGGTAACTGCCAATCACCGATAAACCACCGTCCGTCCCGACAAATCCATCAATTCGCTATCAGACGCTTGACTTCCCTTTTTGAATCAGTAACATAGGCGCCATTCCGCGATAGCTCAGTTGGTAGAGCAAGTGACTGTTAATCACTGGGTCCCTGGTTCGAGTCCAGGTCGTGGAGCCAGACAGCAACATCAAGAAGCCCCTGAATCGAAAGATCAGGGGCTTTTTTGTGGCTGCGTTTTTTTGATCCACAAAGAAAAAGCCGATCTGTCTATTCAACAGATCGGCTCTTTTCATTCGCGGAACGTGTCAGACATGCTCGCTACTTTTCGCATGCATCGCCCGCGGCTCTCCATGTCCATGGTCGGGCTCCACCACCGGAATCTCCTTGCCATCGCAGTCATGCAGCTTGCCGTCGCTGAAGTAATCCCCTTCGCGCAACGCTGCCAGGTCCTGATAACGCAGCACCCGCTCGGTCCCTGCGGCAAACACCGACTGCTGGTCGGAGTTGCCGGCGGTCAGGTGATTGAACGCCAGGTTCAGCACGATGGCCATGATTGCCGAGGAGCTGATGCCGGAGTGGAAAATGGTGGCGAACCAGCTTGGGAAGTGGTCGTAGAAGTTCGGCGCGGCGATGGGGATCATGCCGAAGCCGATGGAGGTGGCGACGATGATCAGGTTGACGTTGTTGCGGTAGTCGACCTTGGACAGCGTACGGATACCGCTGGCGGCCACTGTGCCGAACAACACGATACCGGCACCACCAAGAACAGAGGTCGGCACTGCGGCGATGACTCGCCCCATGAACGGTAGCAAGCCGAGGATGACCAGGAACAGTCCACCCGTGGCCACGACAAAGCGGCTCTTGATTCCGGTCACCGCCACCAGCCCGACGTTCTGGGCAAAGGCGCTTTGGGTGAATGAGCCAAAAATCGGCGCGATCATGCTCGACAGCATGTCGGCACGCAGACCGTTCCCCAGGCGCTTGGAATCAACCTTGGTACCGATGATTTCACCGACGGCCAGGATATCCGCCGAGGTTTCCACCAGGGTCACCATCACCACAATGCACATCGACAGGATCGCGGCGAAGTGAAAAGTCGGCATGCCGAAATGGAACGGCGCAGGAAAACCGAACATCGGGCCCTGGGTCACGGACGAGAAATCCGCCATGCCGAGCACCACCGCGACGATCGTACCGATGACCATGGCCAGCAGGATCGACAAACGGGAGATCGTCGCGCTTCCAATCTTGCTCAGAAACAGCACCAGCACCAGCGTCACCGCGGCCAGGCCGATGTTGGCCATGCTGCCAAATTCGGGCGAATGGCTGTTACCGCCCATGGCCCAGCGTGCAGCCACCGGCATCAGCGTCAGACCGATGGTGGTAATCACGATGCCAGTGACGAGCGGCGGGAAGAACTTGGTGATTCGAGAGAACACCGGGGTAATCAGCAAACCTATCAAGGACGCCGCAATCACCGCCCCCAGAATCGACTGAAACCCGCCCTCGCCGCCACTGCTGACAATCGCCACCATGGTCGCGACACCCGAGAACGACACGCCCTGTACCAGCGGTAACTGACAGCCGAAAAACGGTAGACCCAGGGTTTGCAGCAACGTGGCCAGCCCCCCCGCAAACAATGAAGCAGCAATCAACAAACCGATGTCCGCCGGCGAAAGCCCGGCTGCCTGACCGATGATCAAAGGCACCGCGACGATGCCGCCATACATGGTCAGAACATGTTGCAGGCCGTAAGCCATATTCGCGCCGACCCCGAGATTCTCATCTTCAGGCCGTTGGTGTGAAACATGGGGCGTTTTCATGTTAGGGGGTTCCCTGGTTTTTGTTATGCGCACACTGTATTCAAGACTCACGACAACTGTCTATAGAATTGTATACAACTGGCAAGTCAAATTATGAACGGTTGCCCATGCAGTCTGTGTGCCACTGTGTGCAATATCCAAAAAACCACGGAACATATCCGTCGCGCCCATCACTCCTGCGTCCACCTGTCTTTTGAGTTCCTGGCGACCATCAGCCGTTTTCATCGGCACATCAAGTGCTCCGGGCGTGCTGACCGGGCCTGACAAAGCAGAGACCAACAGGGTCTGGAAAGCCTGAAAACCGGCTTTGGCAAGCCCTGAGTGAGATTCATAAGGTGATGGCGCCTCAAGCTCAGTCCTGAAAAAGCGCGAAAAAGGGGCAGAATGATCCAGTTCGCCCATTTCTTGTGTGCACGATTAACCGCCTATTGCGTCACTATCAATCGCTCAAGTGTGCGCACCAACGTCGCTTGGGGTGGCACACGTATATCGAACTCGCTTTCCAGCAAGTCGATTAACTCCTGTACATCGGCCACCTGCCGGCGTTCGCTGTCACGCCCCAGGCGATGAATCGCAAAACTGCCGTTGTTGAGCGTACGTCGCCACCCCTCCCCGGTCCGCGCCACCATCAATTGCCTGGTGAACGTTGATTCGGGGTGAGTCGAGACATACCAGTTGCCGACGGCGTAATCGATGTCTTCCTGGCGCTGCAGGTCGAAGATGTACATCGCTCGCCATTCGTCAGCGACCCTGGCGCTCAGGATGTAGCCATCGGCGTGCCGTTCGATGCGATACGACTCATGTGGCGTGAGTTGTTCATCGGCGATATCGAGCAGCAGCGGCGCAGTCGGCACCATGCCGCCGAAGCCGACGTCGCTGATGTAACGCACGCCGTCCAGGGTGACCAGGCTCAAGCGGTGAGTGCGGGCTGTCCACGCGCCTTCGGGCTGGCCCATGACCACCCGGCCGCTGATCCCACGCGCCTCGAATCCGAGCGACTGAAGCAAGGCCAGGTACAGATTATTGAGTTCATAGCAGTACCCACCTCGCCCCTCATGCAGGACTTTCTTCTCGACCGAGGGCAAGTCGATCAGCACGGGTTCGCCGGATAACGTGGTCAGGTTTTCAAACGGGAACACGCCGGTATGGCGCAATTGCAGTTGTCGCAGGGTTTCCAGGGTCGGCGCCGGGGGCGCGCCGAAACCCAGGCGTCGCAGGTATAACGCGAGGTCGGTCAGGCGTGGCTCGCTCATTGTTCAGTCCTTATGCACGCAGGCTGCGGATCGTTCCGCCGATGGGCGCTATGTATAAGGGAAGAACCGCCGTGGCCGACAATTGAATTAACCAATCGCCCACACTCCTAATGTCAACGACGTTTGCGCGAATCCAGTTGAATCCAGGTCGGTGCGTGGTCGCTGGCGTGGGCTTCGTTGCGCACCCAGGCATCGACGCCAGCCGCCTGCAGATAAGGGCTCAAGGCCGGATTGAGCAGCAGGTGGTCGATGCGCAAGCCTGAATTCTTCTGCCAGTGTTGGCGAAAATAATCCCAAAAGGTGTAGAGCCGATCCTGCGGATACAGGTGTCGCAAGGCGTCGGTCCAGCCCTGATCCAGAAGGCGCTGATAACACTCGCGGCTCTCGGGTTGCAGCAGCGCATCCTTGAGCCACGAACGCGGGTTGTAGATGTCCAGGTCAGTCGGCACCACGTTGTAGTCACCGGCGAGCACCACCGGATGCTCGCTGCGCTGAAGGTCCCTGGCATAGGTAATCAGGCGCTCGAACCACGCCAGCTTGTAGTCGAACTTCGGCCCCGGCTGCGGGTTGCCATTGGGCAAGTACAGGCAGCCCACCAGCACGCCGTGAACGGCGGCTTCCAGGTACCGGCTCTGGCTATCGCCGTCATCGCCCGGCAAGCCTCGCCGGCTCTCCAGGGGCTGCGCATCCCGCGCCAGAATCGCCACGCCGTTCCACGCGGTCTGCCCCTGCCAGACGGCACCGTAACCGATGGCCTCCAGCTCAGCGGCGGGGAACATACTGTCCACCGACTTGAGTTCCTGCAAACAGGCGATGTCCGGTTGCTCACGTTCGAGCCAGGCCAGCAGGTTCGGCAACCGGGCGCGCATGCCGTTGACGTTGAACGTCGCGATTCGCAACTTTTTCATGGCCATCAGTCCTGTTACCAAGGGTGTCCTGATTGTGACCCTGATGGCTCGCAGTGGTTGCGCTGGCTGGCGCGTATACGGCGTAACAGATGCGTAGCCCTATTCCGGGCTCGGCAAAGCTAGCCGAACTCTAGACGATCAAATGAATGAGATCTGACAGGCAGACAATCGGTTGCTCAATGTGTTGCAGGGTAGAAACAGCCACGGGCGGACTTCAACGATCCGAACGCGCCAACACCTCGACACCGCCCTCCATCGACAGCACCGCCGAGCGATTGCGCCCCGAGTGTTTGGCCTGATAGAGCGCCGCATCGGCCCGCTGGATGAACACTTCCATGCTGTCGTGCCCCGTCGGCACAAACGAGTAACAACCGAGGCTGACCGTCACATAACCGGTAGGCGACCCGCTGTGTTTGATGTTTTTGTCCATGACGCTGCGGCGAATGTGTTCGGCAATGGTCATGGCGCCGTGGATGTCCGTGTCGGGCAGTAGCACAGCAAACTCTTCACCACCATACCGCACCGCCAGATCGGCCTTGCGATGGCAGCAATTTTTCACCGATCGCGCCACTTGGGCCAGGCAGTGATCACCGACCACATGACCATAGGTGTCGTTGTAGCGCTTGAAAAAATCGATATCGATCATGATCAGGCTCAGCGCACTCTGCTGCCTGGCGCCACGCCCGAACTCGATGTCGAGCGCACGCTCGAACAAGCGGCGATTGCCCAGACCGGTCAGGCTGTCATGGGTGGCAATCAGCTCCAGCGCTTCCTGGGCCTTGCGCAGATCCGCCTCGACTCGCTCGCCGACGCGCACCTGGCGAATGAACACCCAACCGAACACCCCCACACCGAGCATGACCAGGGCAACGATGAGGCAGGAATGAAACGCGGTTTCGTACCACCCCGCAAGAATCGTGTCCTTCGACGAAGCCGCCGAGACCACCAGTGGATAAGCCTCCAATTGTCGGTAGCCAAACAAGCGGACAACGCCGTCCACCAACGAAGTCGACATGGCGCTGCCGGAGGGCGCCCGGGGCAGGAATTTCTCGAAGACTTCGCTCCTGGCCAACGACGTGCCGATCTTCGACTCGATGAAGGGCCGGCGTGCCAGCAACGTTCCATCGGTCAACCCGAGGAACATCGAGCCGTTGTCGTCGATGCTGAAGCTTTTGAAGAACTGGTCGAAGTACGACATTTTGATCCCGGCCATCAACACGCCCTGGAACTGACCGTTCTTGTCGTTCACCCGCCTGGAAACCGGAATGATCCACTCACCGTTTTCCCGGCTGCGAATCGCCGGGCCGATGTGCGCCACGGTCGACACATTTTGCTGATGGAACTTGAAGTACTCGCGATCCGCGACGCCAGAACCGCGAGGCATGTTGTCGAACGAAGTCACCACCCACTGCCCTTTCTGATCGAACAGAAAGATGCCGTGCAATTGATTCAGCGCCTGCACGCGTCGGGCAAAGGTTTTCTGCAGGCGAGGTCGCTGGGGCGGGCCAAACCCGTCGATTTGAATCCAGTCCACCAGACTGGTGAGCACCAGATCGGCCTTCATGAACGTATCTTCAGCCTGCTGCGCCATGGCTCGCGTCAGGTTCGACGAAGCGATCTGGGCCTGGCGCAGGTCGTGGCTGCGGGACTGCTCCAGTTGCAGGTAAAGCAAACCACACAGGCACAGACACACGGCGGCGATGAAAAGCACCGCAGCCTTGCGCAACGGCAGGCGTTTCGATGCGACGCTCGGGGCGTGATGCGGATCATCTGGGCGTAAGAGCAAAAAAATCATCCTGTAGGGGCAATGCATGGGCACCGGCCCAAAACCCCCTCATTTTTGTGCGCGCAGTCTACGGGTTTATCGAGGATAAATGGCAACCACTTGCCCGGTGGTGACGCGGACATGACCCAAGGCAAAAACTGCATCCCCCAGGAGGAGCTACGATTAGTCATACATCAAGACAGGGAATCGAAATGACCAAGGCAGACGAACTCGCCGCAAAGCTCAAACACACCCGGCATACCAGCGCTGATCAGGTCATCGACAGCTGGCCGGGCCAGGTCTACGAGCTGTATCACCGCATCGAGACCTGGCTGCAGCCCTTGATAGAGGCCGGCTTGACCCTGCGGCGCAATCCCACGCACGTGTTCGAGCGCCACCCCGATGGCGAGACGTATGACTATGCCATCGACCAGTTGGTGATCACCGGCCACGACCACAGCATGATCTTCGACCCCGTCGCCCGCTTCACGGAAGATGGCGAAGGGCGTGTCGAGATCCACTGTGATAGCAACGAAATGGCACTGTTGCGCACCCTTGACGAACACGGTGAAACCCACTGGTGGCTTCAAGTCGTCGAGCAAGCCGCACAACAAGCGGATGCGGTGGCCTTGACTGAAAACGGACTGCTGTCGGTGGTGCAACAAGGGCTGGAACTGTAGCGGGTCACCGCTTTTCATAGGCGTCCGGCGTGCCGGCGAAAGCGTCATTGAGAGCGCCTTCGCCGGCACGCCGGACCCTACCGGTCCAACATTCCGCTCACTGCTTGCTTTGTTCAGTCACCACCAACGCCGTTTCCGTTCGGGGCAACTCCAGGGCTGGCAGCTTCGTGGGCAGGTTCAACTCTCGCAGTACCGGGGAGTCATAGCCATAGACGTCAGGTTTGAAGGTCACCCGGCCATCCTTGCTCAGGTCGACGGTCCAGTAAGCCAGCAGCACCGGCACCTTGACCGGCAGCATAATGTTTTCGGTTCGTCCATTGGCCAGTTGCTTTTGAATGCCTTCGCTATTCCAGCGCACCGGGTCGTTGAACAGCAACTCGACCAGTTGCAGCGGGTTTTCCACCCGGATGCATCCGGAACTGGTGGCCCGCACGGACCTGGCGAACAGCTCGCGGTGCGGCGTATCGTGCAGGTAAATGGCGTAGTCGTTGGGGAAACGAATCACCACCTGCCCGAGGGAGTTCTCGGGGCCGGCATCCTGGCGCAAGGTAAGGCCCTTTGCGCTGGACCAGTCGACGGTTGACGGTTCGAGCACGTTGCCCTGGCGATCGAGCACGCGGATCCGGTTGGCGGCCAGGTAGCCGGGATTCTGTTGAATCTTGGGCAACATATCCTGGACCAGAATCGTCGGCGGCACGGTCCAGGTCGGGTTGAACGTCACGTAGGTAATCTCGGACTGAAACACCGGCGTGCTGCGAAACGGCTTGCCGACCTGTACCCGGGAGCGCCAGATCGGCTGGCCATCACGGTACAGCGCGACCTTGTAGCCGGCGATGTCGACGACCACAAAGGTGCCCTGCAGTTTGTAGAGCAACCAACGCGCCCGCTCCATGTTCACCCGGACCTGATCGATCCGCGCTTCAACAGGCACATTCAATGCCTCCAGCGTCGTCTTCCCCGCCACGCCATCGGCGCCCAGGTATTGTTCGGTCTGATATTTCTTCACGGCAGCAATGACGCTGTCGTCGTAGTCGCTTCGTTTGCCCTTGGTCGGGGCCAGGTAGCCGGCTGCTACCAAACGGGCACGCAACTGCGCGACCGCCACACCGTCCATGCCGGGTTTAAGCGACTGCCCTTCGGCCACTTTCGGCCAACCGCCAGCGTCCCGAACCTTGCGCAGCTGCGCCAGGCTTTCACGCATGTTGCGATATACCGTTTCCTGCGGCGGTGCCTGGGAGAAGGCCCGGGCGACATCGTGGGCATCGAGTGCGGCGAAGAAACTGTTCATGTCCTCGCGAGGATCGACACCGACGGGGTCGAAGTTCCAGTGGAAGTCCAGCCGCGACGGGTCGACTTTACCGCGTCGCAACTGCAGCAACGCCGTGATGTAAGTACGGGTTGCCGCCAGGTCGAACGCCGCCGATTGCGCGGGGGTCGGCGCGGTAGCCTGCAACGCCAGTCGTGCCTGCTCCAGTTCGGCAATCCGGAAATCCTGCGGGACCAGACCGTCGATTTGCGTGTCGTTGAGGCTCTTCAGCAACTGGGCGACGTCGCGCCCATCCGTCCACGCCGCCCGATAGTTGCGATGGGAATAGAAATCCAGGACGACCCGATTGATGTCCAGCCGCTGATGCCTGCGCGCAGTGAGCAACGGAGGAAAGGCCGATTGCAGGGGTTCGAGCACCGCTTGTATGGCTTGGCCAACGACATCATTGGGCCCGGCGCCCTGAACCACGATTGGCGGAGTTTCCGGCATGATTGCCGAAGTTTCACCGAATGCCGTGCCGCTGATCAGAAAGACCATAAAAAATACGCGGCTTATGACGAATAACCTTGTTAATTGCCCCATGGATAATCCTTAATCTCCTGCAAATCAAAAGGCTAGCGTCCTATTCGCTGCTAGACTCGAACTATTCCTGATGAGACTGACTTATGGCGCTACATCGCTTTGGCCTCCCGCTCACAGCCCTGCTGTTGACGTCGGCTTTCCTGCCAGCAGCCTACGCTGATTCTCTTGAAATCGCTCTGGCCAAAGCCGCGCCAAATGCCAATGCCAAAGTCATCGCCCTGGCGGTACACGCCACCCAATGCACCCGCGCCCAAGGCGCAGCCCCCGCGCAGAGACTGGCAGTGATTGATTACTCACTGCCTTCGACCGAACAACGCCTGTGGGTGTTCGATCTGAAAAAACGCACATTGCTCTTTCACGAACTCGTCGCCCACGGCCGCAACAGCGGCGAAAACATGGCCACCCAATTCTCTAACCAGAATGAAAGTTACGCCACTAGCTTGGGCCTGTTCCGCACGCAAGAAAGCTACCTCGGCTCGAACGGTTACTCATTGCGCATGGAAGGCCTGGAGCCAGGCTTTAACGATAACGCGTTCGAGCGAGCAATCGTCATTCATGGCGCACCGTACGTCAGCCCGGTCCTGGCACGCGCCAACGGCCGCATCGGCAGAAGCCTGGGTTGCCCGGCGGTCAGGCCGGCGATTGCCCATCGGCTGATCGACTCGATGAAAGATGGGCAACTGCTGTTTTCCTACTACCCGGATCAGCGTTGGCTGAAGTCTTCTTCCTACATTAATTGTGGGAGCGGCACCGTGGCGTCGTCAGAACAGGCCACTAAACGCCAGTAATCAAAAAGGCATCGTTTGATATGAATCAATGGCAGCCACTCGCCGGGGAATAAGCTCAGAACACTTCCTCCGTCAGGGTACACGGCCATGCACAAGCACTTCACATCACTCGTCGCCGCGCTGCTCATCAGCAGCCCATTGATTGCTTTGGCGGCGAATGAACCGCCCGCCAGCAACTCGCCAACCGCATCGGCCACCGCCACCCCGCAAGACAAGGCGTTGAGCGAGCAGATGCAAAAAATGCAGGCCGCCCACGATAAAATGGCCGCTGCCAAAACCCCGGCTGAACGTCAGATCGCCATGCAGGAAGGCATGGACGCGATGCGCGGCGGCATGAGCATGATGCACGGTCATTGCCAAGGCATGGGGATGGGCAAAGGCATGGCCGGTGGCCAGGACCGCTCGAACCAGATGATGGACATGATGATGAAAATGATGGATCAGCAATCGAGCATGATGAAGATGCCGATGGGGCAATAGCCTCCCGAGAACAGCGCTTGACCTTGCCATCGTGGCAAGGCCAAACATCACCTCACGTCATCACAGCGCTGGCAGGCACTGCCCGCTACTCACGCTCAAAGAGGTTTACGCAATGAACGGTACTGAACTGCAAGTCGAAGGCATGAGCTGCGGTAGCTGCGTCAAACACATCACCGCTGCACTGCAACCGCTCGCTGGAGTGGGTGAGGTCAACGTCGATTTAGCGTCCGGTCGAGTCAAGGTCACCGGGAATGCCGAAAGCGATGTTCTCCTGTCGGCACTGAAGGACGCCGGCTATCCGGCCAGCGTGAAGACAGAAGATCATTGCGAAGGCTCGAAGAAAAAGCCTGGCTGCGGCGGTTCAGGTTGCTGCTGTCACTAAAACCGCGTCGCCTGTAAAACCGATCATCCAGACGGCAACCGCACTTGAACAAGGGCGTTCCACAGAAGTGGAACGCCCTTTTTGTTGCCAATGACAGCAAAAAGACGGGTTCACTACACTCAGTCCTCTTCGACCCTCACAAAAGCCCGAAAAAATGAAAATCCCACAAAGCGCGATAATGCTCAGCGGCCTGCTCGCTCTATCCCTCGGTGCGTCGGCGGAAGGCACCTCACATCTGGATAGCGTCATCCAGCAAGGCCAACTGCGCGTCTGCACGACGGGCGACTACAACCCCTACACCTCCAAAGGCCAAGACGGCGAATACGCCGGGATCGACATCGCCATGGCCCGATCCCTGGCCGACAGCCTCGGCGTGAAGGTCGAGTGGGTGCCCACCACCTGGAAAACCCTGATGCCGGACATGCTCGCCGGCAAATGCGACATCGGCATGGGCGGTATCTCGGTCACTCTCGAGCGGCAGAAAAAGGCCTTCTTCAGCACCACGCTGGACGTCGACGGCAAAATCCCGCTGGTGCGCTGCGAAGACCAGGCGCAGTACCAGACCCTCGAGCAGATCAACCAACCCTCGGTTCGCCTGGTCGAACCGGCCGGCGGCACCAACGAAGCCTTCGTTCACGCCCTACTGCCCAAGGCGCAACTGCAACTGCACGACAACGTCACCATTTTCCAGGAGCTGCTGGACAAGAAGGCTGACGTGATGATCACCGACGCCTCGGAAGCGCTGTACCAGCAGAAACTCAAACCGGGACTGTGCGCGGTCAACCCGACGCAATACATGCAATACGGCGAAAAAGCCTATCTGCTGCCCCGCGACGACATGACCTGGAAGCTGTACGTCGATCAGTGGCTGCACCTGGCCAAGGCGACAGGCAATTACCAGAAGATTCTGCGGCAGTGGCTGGCGGTGCCTGACGCGAAGTAACGTGTCCCACCTGACTACGGTGAAAGAACACAGCCCTGTAGGAGCCAGCTTGCCGGCACCTACAGAGGTCAAACTGAACTGGCCTAATGATCCCGGACACCTCTTAAGGGCGATATGATTCGCCCAATCAGGAGGTTCCATGCAAGAGCGAAAGACCTATACCCGCGAGTTCAAGCAACGTGCTGCAAGCATGGTTCTTGACGACAACTGTTCAGTTTCCGACGTCTGCGCATCGATGGATGTCGGCCCTACGGCTCTGCGCCGCTGGGTTGATCAGGTGCGTAAAGAACGTCAGAAAGGGCAACCCGTAGCAGGTACTAAAGCGATCAGCGACGAGCAGCGAGAACTCCAACAATTACGCGCCAAGATCAAACGCCTGGAGACTGAGGCCGAAATCTTAAAAAAGGCTACCGCTCTCTTGATGTCGGATCCCGATCGTTTTTCCTGATTGAGGAGCTGAGAGAGTCAAGCTCGTATCCGACCAGCCAGCTTTGCAGTGCTCTGGGCGTTTCTCGCAGCGCGTTCTATGACTGGCGCCATCGCCGCTCAGTACCAAATACCGAGCGTGATGCGCTCAGGGCAAAGGTCGTACAGCTGCATGCTGAAAGTAGGGAAAGTGCCGGTGCGAGAATGATCTCCCAGTGCTTGAAGGCTCAGCGGCTCAAGGTTGGAAGGTATCTAGCAGGAAGACTGATGGCGGAGGCGAATCTGGTTAGCAGACAGCGCCGCCGCCATCAATACCGCTCCAGGGGCGTCGAAGCATTTGTGGCCAAGAACCTGCTCGAACGTAACTTCGAGCCAACAGCAATCAATCAGGTCTGGTGTGGCGACGTTACCAGCCTGATGGTCGGGAAACGCTGGTATCACTTGGCGGTGGTCATTGATCTGTTCGCCCGCCGAATCGTTGGCTGGGCGTTTTCTCTGATCAATGACGCCAACCTGGTTAGCAGGGCGCTGAAAATGGCAGTGGAGGTTCGAGGCAAACATGCGGGCTTGATGTTTCATTCGGATCAAGGCTGCCAATACACCAGCCAGCGTTTTCAGTCCGATCTGCTGGATCATGGGATAACGCAAAGCATGAGCCGCAGGGGGCAGTGCTGGGACAATGCGCCAACAGAGCGTTTCTTCGGGACGCTCAAATCAGAGTGGGTGCCCACCAAGGGCTACACGACAGTTGAAGAAGCCAGGCAGGATATGACCAGCTTCTTTATGCGATACAACCGAATCAGGCTCCACAGCTACAACAACTACCTGTCGCCAATAGCCATGGAGCAAAAAGCGGCATAAACACCGTAATCGGTGTCCGGGGTTACTTGACCAGTTCAAAACCGAACACCGTCAGTCGTCGTGCAGCAAACCCGAGCTGTACTCGCCGAAGCTGTTGCTCAACGCATTGCCATGGAAATTCATCTTGTTGGGGTTGCTGTTGGTAGGCCCCGGACCAAAGCCAGCGGACGGCACGGATTCGGCCGAATACGTTTCATGAGACGTCACACCCGAACAGGCGCTCAACAGCAAAGCACCGGCGATGAGCGAGACTTTGAAGAGGTTTGAGATCATTTTTCGGGTTCCTGTGGGGTGGGTAAGCGGAGGCTGGGTCTTGTCCGTTCATCCTAGGCCGCAGGTGTGTCGGGGATTATGAAACTTTTGTTGGTTACAGCGTTGGTTCAGGTAGTGCGGTTTCTGAATGAAAAAAGGAGTGATCTTCTTCATCAGTATCGTTCCTAGAATTGATAAAGGAACTGCCAGCATCACTTCCACATGATGGGTGGCAGCTGTGCGCAGGTGTGGAAGACCGGGGATCTAGGAACCCGGCGCACCCGAAAGTGCCCCGCGTACAGCCGCCATAATTTAACAGCAGACATGAAAAAAGCGCCTGCTTAAATTCAGGTGGCGCCTTGTGCGCCTAGATCTTGTGAAGGGCTTCCACACCCTTGTCGCTGATTTTGCAGCGACTGTAGAAGGGTATCGGGGTGGCTAGGGGAATAACAATATGGGCAATGACGACGCGAGTTGAGGGAGATTTCCAACATTTGCGATATGGCATCAACGGCGTGGAAGTTCACAAGGCGCGGTTGCATTACCTCGAACGTGAATCTCAGCGAATAGCCCAATCCTGTTAAACTCCCCCACCTCCCAGCCTCACCGATTCCAGATCCCCAATGTCCGTAACCAACTCCACACCTGCCCCGCTTTCCCGTCGTTTTTCCGTTGCGCCGATGATGGATTGGACCGACCGCCATTGCCGCTTCTTCCTGCGCCTACTCTCAAAAAACGCCCTTCTCTACACTGAAATGGTCACCACCGGTGCTCTGCTCAATGGCGATCACGAGCGTTTCTTGCGCCATAACGAAGCCGAGCATCCACTCGCGCTTCAGCTCGGCGGCAGCGTTCCGCTGGATCTGGCCGCCTGTGCCCGCATGGCGCAGGACCACGGCTACGACGAGGTGAACCTGAATGTCGGGTGCCCGAGTGATCGGGTGCAGAACAACATGATCGGTGCGTGCCTGATGGGGCATCCGCAGTTGGTGGCTGATTGTGTGAAGGCGATGCGTGATGCGGTGTCGATTCCGGTGACGGTGAAGCATCGCATCGGCATCAATGGGCGGGACAGTTACGAAGCGTTGTGTGATTTCGTGGGGACGGTTCGGGATGCCGGGTGCACCAGTTTTACCGTGCATGCGCGGATTGCGATTCTGGAGGGGTTGTCGCCGAAGGAGAACCGCGACATTCCGCCCCTGCGTTATGACGTGGCGGCGCGGTTGAAGGCGGATTTTCCGGAGCTGGAGATCATTCTCAACGGCGGCATCAAGACGCTGGAAGCCTGTCACGAGCATTTGCAGACGTTCGACGGTGTGATGCTCGGTCGTGAGGCGTATCACAACCCTTATGTAATGGCCGAGGTGGACCAGCAGTTGTTCGGCAGCAAGGCGCCGGTGATCACTCGCGCCGAGGCGTTGGCGCAATTGCGGCCTTATATTGCTGCGCACATCAATGCCGGCGGTTCGATGCACCACATTACCCGGCATGTGCTAGGCCTGGGCACCGGGTTTCCGGGTGCGCGCAAATTCCGGCAGTTGCTGTCGGTGGATATCCACAAGGCCAAAGACCCGCTGGCGTTGCTGGATCAGGCGGCGGCGTTGCTTGAAGGGCGCTGACGGTCGGTTGCTTTGAACCTGTGGTCTGTTTTGGCATCGTATTTACCGATACCGCGCCCCGCCTTTCAAACAGCCGTTTTCAGGTTGTTGCCGCAGGGGCCATCGATACACGTAAGCGCCCTTGAGTGGCTGTCAGCGCTCGGGTAATGTCATCAGACCCATAGGACAGAGCACGCCCATGACTTCCAAGCTGGAACAACTCAAACAAATGACCACCGTCGTTGCCGACACCGGCGACTTCGAAGCAATCGCTCGGGTTAAACCGGTAGACGCCACCACCAACCCTTCCTTGCTGCTCAAAGCGGCGGCGATTCCTGCTTACGCTGAATTGCTGAATGCTTGCGTCAACGACTGCAAGGGTGATGTGGGCCTGGCTAGCGACCGGTTTGGCGTTGCAGTGGGCCAAGAAATCCTGAAAGTGATCCCGGGGCGCATTTCCACCGAGGTGGATGCGCGCCTGTCGTTCGACACTGACGCCGTATTGAAGCGCGCGCATCGTCTGATCGAACTGTACGAAAAGGCCGGCATCGGCCGCGACCGCGTGCTGATCAAAATCGCCTCCACCTGGGAAGGCATCCGCGCGGCGGAGATTCTGGAAAAGGAAGGCATCCAGACCAACCTGACCCTGCTATTTTCCTTCGCTCAGGCGGCTGCTTGCGCTGACGCCGGGGTGTTCCTGATTTCGCCGTTCGTGGGCCGTATCTACGACTGGTACAAGAAAGCCAACGGCAACGACTACACCGGCGCGGACGATCCGGGCGTGCAGTCGGTGACGCGCATCTACAACTACTACAAGGCCAACGGCTACAAAACCGTCGTGATGGGCGCGAGCTTCCGCAACCTGGGCCAGATCGAACACCTGGCCGGCTGCGACCGTCTGACCATCAGCCCGGACCTGATCGACAAGCTGGCGGCGGACACTGGCAAGCTGGAGCGCAAACTGGCGCAAGGGCATGCCGGCGAAGCACGTTTGAGCCTGAATGAAGCGCAGTTCCGCTGGTTGTCCAACGAGGACGCGATGGCGACCGAGAAACTGGCTGAAGGTATTCGTCAGTTCGCGCGCGATCAGGAGAAACTCGAAGCATTGCTGCAAGCCAAGCTGTGATCTAGTTCAGCGCACGTGCAAAAAAGGGCGAACCATTGGGTTCGCCCTTTTTTTTGCGCATCAGACAATAGGTTGGCTTCGCAAGGGCCTCAGGGGATCAATGCCGCTCCAACGCATTCACCAGATCATGGAACGCTTCGCGATTATGGTCGTTCAGCCCCATGAGGATCTTGTGCGCTTCCAGCACCTTGATTCGCACCACTTCTTCCGACTGGTCCTGATCAGGCAGGTCGTCCAGGCATTCCGGGCACGGCACGGGCTTGTCAACGATGTTGAACACTTGCTCGAAGCCCATGGACTGCAGCAGCCGGGTGATGTCTTCGTGGGTGGTGACGACGGTCGGCAGCAGACCGACCTTTTGCCGCGAGAGAATCGACAGCTTGGCCAGAAGGCCAAGGGTGGTGCTGTCGATGCTGCGGGTTTCAGTCAGGTCGATCACGATGGTGTTGAAATTCAACGCCGTGAAGATCCGATCAATAGTCGCATCCAACGCCGAACACAGGGTCAGGCGAACTTCACCGACGAACTTGAGGACGAAGGTGCCGTCCTGCTCGGCGAACTGGATTCTACCGGTACTCATTAAAGATTCCTGCTCAACACCAACAGGGCGATATCATCCGGCATCTCCCCTAGCGTGGCCAATCCAAAAACCTGCCGCAGACCATCCAGGCTGCCGCCCGCCGCCTTGACCCGTTGGGGCAATGCAGCTTCTTTTTCTTTGAGTGTGGGTTCTGGCAAAAGGTCCAGAATGCCATCGGACATCAGCGTCAGGCTGAAGGTCGGTGGCAGTTCCAGCACGTGGTCTTCGTAGGTGGCTTCGTTGAAGAGGCCCACCGGCAGGCCACGCCCTTCCAGATAACGAACACTGTCGGGTGTGTACAACACTGGCAACGGCAAATGACCACCGATGCTATAGGTCAACAAACCTGTCTCCTCGTCGATGACTCCACCGACCATTGTGACGTGTTTACCCAGCTTACAACTGATCAGGCCCCGGTTGATATGACCAAGAACCTCTGAAGGCTTGAATTCCGGCAATGTACCGCTGCGCTTGGACTCGAACAGCAGGCGCGTGGTCATGAACTTCAACAGCACGGTGACGAAGGCTGAAGAGGCGCCATGCCCGGAAACGTCCGCCAGGTAGAACGCCACCCGGCGCTCGTCGACGCGGAAATAGTCGACGAAATCACCCGACAGGTACAGCGACGGGATGATCTGGTGAGCAAACTTGAACTCGTCGATGGTCCAGGGGCTGACCGGCAGCATGTTCATCTGCACCTGGCGACCGGCGTTCTGGTCTTCCTGGAGCAGGTTCAGACTGGCGGCGAGCTCACGGTTGGCCTTCTCCAGCTTCTCGCGGTAGCGCTGGTTTTCCAGCAGCAGGCGCGCACGATCCAGGGCCCGACGCACAGAGTGCTCGAGCACGGCCAGATCTTCGAGAGGCTTGATCAGGTAATCCGCTGCGCCCAGGCGCAACGCTTCGACCGCGTCGTTCATCACACCGGCGCCCGACACCACGATCACCGGCGTTTGCGGCGACAGCTCGGTCACCTGGCGGATGAGTTCGAGCCCGCCCATCTGCGGCATGCGCAGATCGCAGATCACCAAGTCGGGCTTGTCTTGCTCGAATACCTGAAGGCCCTGCTGGCCATTGCTGGCCTGCAAGACGCTGAAACCACTGTCTTCCAAATAGGCGGCGAGACTCGCGCGCACTACCTCGTCATCATCGATTATCAGCAGCGTGGCACTGGTTTTTGGCATGTGGGCAAACGGCGCCAGAATTAGGTTGGCGTAGCGGCTCGGGTTTTGGCCCGGCTCAAACTACTGGATTCGCTTTCTAGCCTCTCTGTCGCACTGTTTTCGAGCATTTGCCCTACACGCATGTACACCAGAGGTGCCCTTCTAAGGCGCAGACGGTACTCCCATCCGCGAGGCGTTTCAAGCTCACGCCGATGGTCGCTTGAGGTCTACACTTGTCAAATCACCGAGAGTTATAAGAACCGTCAAAACCGTAACCCAATGGAAGGATCAAACCCATGAGCCAAACCCGTCGAGACTATAGCGAAAAGCGCGATTACATCCGCATGCGGGTCGATGCCGATGTGTCACTGATTCATGAGGGGGATGAGGTGCCAGCCGTCTGTATCGACCTTTCCAGCAGTGGCATGCAGCTTCAGGCGCAGCGCTCGTTCAGGGTCGGTGACCGGCTACTTGTACGCATCGAATCCGAGCATCAAGCGTTGAAAGGGCTCGAAGCCGACACCGAGGTGGTGTGGGTGAACGAACCGGAAGACGGCAATCAGAAACTCGGTCTTACAATATTGAGAATGAAATAACGTCGCTCCAGACGAAAAAAAAGCGGCCCGATGACGGCCGCTTTTTTGTTTTATCGGTCAGGATTTAAAAATCGTCTTCGACCTGACCGTCCTTGACCTTGAATTCGCGGTTCTGCAAGTACGCGTTACGGATGAAGGTGTACTTGTCGCCAGTGATCAATTTCTCGCTCGACAGCAGGTTGGCGCGGGTGTCAGTGACATCCAGGACGAAGAACGAGTTACGCACCGGCACGTCATTCACATAGCGGTAAGCGCCAGTGTAGGTGTCGACGAATTTCGAGGGCGCGTCACGCACGGTGCTCGGGCCGAAGAACGGCAGCATCACATAAGGACCACTGCCCACGCCCCAATAACCAAGCGTCTGGCCGAAGTCTTCATCATTGCGATGCAAGCCCATCTTGGTGCCGACATCGATGAAACCCAACAGGCCGAAGGTGGTGTTGAAAATCAGGCGTGCAGTATCGACACCGGCGGCGGCTGGCTTGGCTTGCAACAGGTCGTTGGCCAGGTTGCGCACATCACCGATGTTCTGGAAGAAGTTATGAATGCCGTCTTCGACAAACTGCGGCGTCACGTACTGATAGCCCTGGGCCAAAGGCTTCAGCGCATAGGTGTCGAGTACGTCGTTGAACTTGTAGATCGGGCGGTTGATGCTTTCCCAAGGATCATCTTCCGACGCTGCCTGGGCAACGAACGGAACCAGCAACGCGCTGGCGCACACACAAAGCTGAGCTAGATGATTGCTCCAGCGCATAGAAAAACTCCTTGGATTGTACTGACACGGACGCATTGGCCCGGCGGAAAGACCATCAGTATAAGACGGAAAGACTGCTTTAGGCATCATCAGGCCACTGGCGCCGCAGATGATTCTGCATCGATTGCGAGCCATTCACACCCATGTCACTCAACTGTCACCGTCGTCGCTTAGCCTTGAGGCTATTTCAGGGACGTTGACATGCCGCACGCTGAAACCTCACCTCAACCTGCGCCGCGCCTGACCGCCGTGCTGTTCGGCCTCAGTGGCTGCCTGGTGGATTTCGGCGCCCGTACGCGCCTGAACGGTGGCCACGCGGCCGAGCACGCCGAGGCCACGCCCGGCGCCCTGAAGAGTCTGCGCAGCTTGCAGCATCAACAGATTCCCTGCGCCTGGCTCGACGAACTGCCCTCCTCCCTCAGCCTTCCGTTGGCCGCCGCCCTGCCGGAATGGATCAAACCTTCGCAACACCTCGAAACAATCAATCCTTGGCCGGCGCCGCACGCCTGCTGGCAAGCGTTGATGGCGCTGAACGTCGAGAAGCTGGATGGCTGCGTGCTGGTCAGCGGCGAACCGCGCTTGCTGCAAGCCGGGCTCAATGCCGGCCTGTGGACGATCGGCCTGGCGTCCTGCGGCTCGCTTTGCGGGATGTCGCCCATCGAATGGCAGGCGCTGTCGCCTCAAGAGCGCGATCTGAAACGCGGTAAGGCAACGATGCAACTTTTCGCCCTGGGCGTGCATTCGGTGATCGATCACCTGGATGAGCTCGACACCTGCCTGGCCGATATCAGCCTGCGCCGGCTCAAAGGCGAAAAGCCCTGATCGAGATCATGCAGGTTAGGCGGGAGTGGATTAATCTAAAGGTCAGCCATAGACCTTTGGCGCGCCATCGCGGTCTATGCCAATGCCAATCGATAAAAGGAAGAACGCAATGCCTGCCCGCGAACTGCAAGAACAGCTCAATGCCCTGCGCGAGCAATTGGAACAGAATCCTCCGCTGACAGAAGCCGAGCGCGCAGACCTGCACACGCTGATGCAACAGATCTCGCTTGAACTTGAACTCGAAACCAAGACCAAGGATGTCAACCTCGCCGATGGCGTCAATCTGGCGGTGGAACGCTTCGAACTCGAACACCCGACCCTGGCCGGCACCCTGCGCAACATCGCGCAAGCCTTGGGCAACATGGGGATCTGAAAAAGAACCTTGCAGGAGCGAGCTTGCTCGCTCCTGGATTAGATCGTCATTGACGGACCAGACGATGGTTCGGCAACTGCACCTCTTCAGTACTGCGATACGGGTTGATATCCAGTCCGCCACGACGAACGTAACGCGCATAAACCGTCAACTTCTCCGGCTTCAGCAAGCGCTGCAGGTCAAGGAAGATGCGCTCCACGCACTGTTCGTGGAAATCCGAGTGCTGACGGAAGCTGACGATGTATTCCAGCAAGCTCGCATGATCCAGCGCCGCGCCACGGTATTCCACCGCCACGCTACCCCAGTCAGGCTGACGGGTGACCGGACAGTTGGACTTGAGCAGATGGCTGTGCACGCTCTCCTCCACAATGCGGCTTTCATCGCACCGCAGCAGTTCCGGACGTGGATGCTCGTAGTTGCTGACACTGATATCCAGCTCATCGATGCACACACCCGGCAACGCCACGACGCCTTGGGCCTCGACATCTTTCAGGCTGCGAATACGCACGCCGACCGGTTTGCCGGCGGCAGCGGACAGGTCTTTGACCAGCGTCGCTTCGAGGCTCGCAGTGTCGGCGAACGGTGTCTGGTTCAGGGAGTTGAGGTACAGCTTGAACGACTTCGACTCAATGATGTTCGGCGAATCCGCCGGAATGCTGAACTCACCGATGGCCACCACCGGCTTGCCCGACGGCAACAGCCACGACAATTCAAAGCAGTTCCAGAAGTCCACGCCCTTGTACGGCAGGGTTTCAGCCGTCAGGCCCAGCTCGGCCCACTTCGCAGTACGCGGAATCGGGAACAGCAAGGACGGCGTGTAAGTGGCGATGTATTCGCTGGATTTGCCCAGCGGCGAGTGTTCGGCTGCGGGATGCATGGCGGAAACCTGACTGAAGAATCAGCGGATTCTACCAGCCTTTGTTCCCGCCTTTGAGTGCTTACTGACTGACTGTCAATTTACCTACCATGCCGGCCTGGTAATGACCGGGGACGTTGCAGGCAAATTCCAGGTTGGCGGCTTTGCTGAAGGTCCATGTCAGTTCGGCGGTTTTACCCGGTTCTACCAGCACACTGTTGGGGTCGTCGTGCTTCATGGCATGCCCTTGAGATGAGTGATCCATCCCGGCCATCGACCCGTGATCCATGTTCATCATGCCTGTAGACGTCATCATGCCGCTTTGCTGCATCTGCAACATTTCCTGCTGGTGTCTGGCATGCATCGCCGCGTCACCGAGGTTGAACTCGTGCAGCAATTGACCTTTATTCACCAGGACAAAGCGAATGGTCTCCCCGGCCTTGATATCGATGGCCTTGGGGGTGAACGACATGTCGCCCATCACCACCTCGACGCTGCGGGTCGCCTTGGACGCGGGTGCCGGTTGGCCGAAGTCGTAGGTACTCGCTGGCGCGGCCCAGACCGGTGAGCTCAGTGCCAACACACAAGCGGCCAATGCCAAAGATTTGCGCAAAAACATGGTCGTACTCCAACAAGATAAGGTTCAGCCTGTGGAAAACTCTAGACTGCTACCGCTGCCCGCAACCTGACAGCCAGATTACAACTTTGTCAGCTTGGCCTGCCCCGTTGCCGCCCACGGTATAAAGCTGTCGTTCCATTTAGCCCGAGTCGCCCATGAAACTGCTGATCGTCGAAGACCAACCAAAAACCGGCCAGTACTTGCGCCAGGGCCTGAGCGAGGCCGGCTTCAACACCGAACTGGTGGCCGATGGCAGCACCGGCCAGCAATTGGCGTTGAGCGGCGACTACGCGCTGCTGATTCTCGATGTGATGCTGCCAGGTCGCGATGGCTGGCAGATTCTGCAGGCCGTGCGCAGTGCCGGCCTGGACACGCCGGTTCTGTTTCTGACGGCGCGGGATGCCGTGGAAGACCGGGTTCACGGCCTCGAACTCGGCGCCGACGACTACCTGGTCAAGCCTTTCGCCTTTTCCGAGTTGCTCGCCCGGGTTCGCAGCCTGTTGCGTCGTGGCAGCGCGACGCCCCAGGAAACCAGCCTGCAACTGGCCGACCTGCGCCTGGACCTGATCCGCCGTCGGGTCGAACGCGGCGGCCAGCGCATCGACCTGACCGCCAAGGAATTCGCCTTGCTGGAAATGCTCCTGCGCCGCCAGGGCGAAGTGCTGCCCAAATCGCTGATCGCCTCCCAGGTCTGGGACATGAATTTCGACAGCGACACCAACGTCATCGAAGTCGCGATCCGCCGCCTGCGCCTGAAAATCGACGATGAATTCCCCAACAAACTGATCCACACCGTACGCGGCATGGGTTACGTACTCGAAGAGCGTCCAGCCTGATGCCACGACTTTCACTGAGCAGTCGCCTGGCACTGCTTTTCGCGGCGTGCACGGCGGTGGTGTCGTTGTTCGCCGGGGTGCTGTTCAGCCGCGCCAGCGAGGCGCACTTCGTTGAGCTTGATCAGCAGTTGCTCGACAGCAAGCTGATCGGCGTACGGCGAGCGCTGCATGACATTCAGTCGCGGGACAGTGAAGTCAAACTGGCCGATGAATTAAGCCCCCAGGCCGATCTCTCATTGCGCATCACCGGCAGCGACGGAAGGCGCTGGTATGACAGTTCCGCAAGCCTGCCGGACCTGCTGCCGCAAAAACCGGGCTTATCGACCATCAACGACCATGGAACCGACTACCGCGTCCTGAATGCACCTTTGTTTGACGACAAACCCGACTCACCGCAATTGACCCTGCTGCTGGACATCACCCATCACCAACACTTCCTGCAACGCATGCAGCATTTGATCTGGATGACGGTCGGCCTGTCGGCCCTGGCCACCGCCCTGCTCGGCGCCTGGGCGGCACGCAGCGGGTTGCGGCCACTACGACGCATGAGCACGATCGCCAGCGGTGTTTCAGCGCATTCGCTCAACGCACGCCTGCCGGAAGAGAGCATGCCGTCGGAGCTGGCGGAAATGGCCCACAGCTTCAACGAAATGCTCGGAAGACTCGACGACGCCTTTCAACGGCTTTCGGCGTTCTCCGCCGACATCGCCCATGAACTGCGCACACCGCTGTCGAACCTGCTGACCCACACCCAAGTCACCCTCACCCGCCCTCGCCCCATCGAGGACTACCGCGAAGCGCTGCACAGCAACCTCGAAGAACTGCAATGGATGGCGCAATTGGTCAACGACATGTTGTACCTGGCGAAAGCCGACCATGGATTGTTGATGCCCAAACGCGAAGCGCTGGATCTGGCGGCAGAGGCGGATGTGTTACTGGAATTTTTCGCACCGCTGGCCGAGGACGTTCGGGTGACGCTGAACCGCGAAGGTCACGGGCACATGATGGGTGATCGGAACATGTTGCGACGGGCGCTTTCCAATTTACTGGACAATGCGTTGCGGTTTACGCCCGCTGATGGCGAGGTACGGGTGAAGATAATCGATCAACCCAAAGGCCTGAGCCTGACAGTTGAAAACAGCGGTGACGGGATTTCAAAGGAATTGCTGCCGCGCCTGTTTGATCGCTTCTACCGCGTGGATCCTGCACGCCACGAAGGCAGCAGCGAGCATGCGGGACTGGGATTGGCGATCACCCAGTCGATTGTCAACGCCCACGGCGGGACGATTCATTGCGAATCGGAAAACGGCTGGACGCGGTTTGTGATTGAGTTGCCGAAGGAGGTATGAGGCTAGCAGGACCGGCCTCTTCGCTGGCAAGCCAGCTCCCACAGGTTTTTGCGCTGTCCACAACACTGTAGGAGCCGGCTTGCCGGCGAATGCGATTTCAGCGCTTACGAATAACGCAACGCATGAGCCGGCTCGATCTTCGCCGCACGCCACGCCGGGTAAACCGTTGCCAGGAAGCTCAACACGAACCCCGCCGAGCAGATCAACAACACATCCCCGCCCTGCAACTCGGACGGCAGGTTGCTGACGAAATACACGTCGGAACTGAAGATGTGTTGCCCGCTGACCCGCTCGATCCAACCCACCATTTCACTGACGTTCAGCGCCGCGATCACGCCAAGTACACCACCGATCAAGGTGCCGACAATCCCGATGACCGTGCCCTGCACCATGAAAATCGCCATGATCTGACGCGGCGTGGCGCCGATGGTGCGCAGGATCGCGATGTCCGCGCCCTTGTCGTTCACGACCATGATCAGGGTCGCGATGATGTTGAACGCCGCCACTGCGACGATCATCAGCAACAGCAGGCCGATCATGGTTTTTTCCATTTTCATCGCACTGAACAGGCTGCCCTGGGTGTGGGTCCAGTCGTCAGCCTTGTAGGCCGCCCCCAGACCGCTGGCGATATCGCTGGAAACCTGCGGCGCGGCGTACAGATCCTTCACCGCCAGGCGCACGCTCTGCACCTGATTCGGCGCCCAATGCTGCATTTGCGCGGCGTCGGCCATGTGGATCAGTGCCATCGTGCCGTCAAGTTCGGCACCCACCTTGAACACGCCGACCACGTTCAGACGCTGCATGCGCGGGGTGATACCGCCCGGCGCATTGCTGACCTCCGGCACGATCAGGGTGATCTTGTCGCCCACGTTCAAACGGAAGCGCCGTGCGGTGATTTCGCCGATCACCACGCCGAACTCACCTGGCTTCAACGCATCGAGGCGTCCCTGGACGATGTGCTTGGCGACGATCGACACCTGGCCTTCCAGCGCCGGATCAACGCCGCTGACCTGGATTGGCTGCATCGTGCCTTTATAGGACAGCATGCCTTCCATCTCGGTGAACGGCACGGCCGCCGTCACTTCGGGATTTTTCATCGCGGCGGCGGCTACCGGCTGCCAATCATCGATAGGGTTTACACCGACGATAGTGGCGTGCGGCACCATGCCGAGGATGCGAGAGCTCATTTCGCGCTGGAAGCCGTTCATCACCGACAGCACCACGATCATCGCCAGCACGCCCAGGGCGAGGCCGATCATCGAGGTCATCGAGATGAAGGAAACAAAGCGATTTCGGCGCTTGGCGCGGGTATAGCGCGTGCCGATAAAGATCGATAACGGTCTGAACATTCGCTGGGGCACCGTATAAAAATAAAAGACCCGACGTGATTTTCATCCCCGCCGGGTTTCAGCCAATCAGATAGGCGTCAGACAACCTTCCTGCAAATGCAGGACGCGATCCATCTGGCGGGCCAGGTTCATGTCGTGGGTCACCACCAGGAACGCCGTGCGCATCGAAGTGCTGAGTTCCAGCATCAAGTCCTGAATGCCCTGGGCGGTGTGGGAGTCGAGGTTGCCGGTCGGTTCGTCGAGCATGACCAGGCCTGGCTTGTTCACCAGGGCGCGGGCGATGGCGACACGCTGACGCTCACCACCGGACAGCTCGGCCGGCTTGTGCTCCAGGCGATGGCCCAGCCCAACACGCTCCAGCAGCGCCGTTGCACGCTGGCGCGCTTCCGGGATAGCGGTCTTGCCGATCAGCAGCGGCATGCAGACGTTTTCCAGCGCGGTGAATTCCGGCAGCAAGTGGTGGAACTGATAAACGAAACCCAATGACCGGTTGCGCAGCAGGCCGCGATTCTTCTCGCTGAGGGCCGACAGTTCCTCACCGTCGAGCCAGACGCTGCCTTTGGTCGGCGTGTCGAGGCCGCCCAACAGATTGAGCAAGGTACTTTTACCCGAACCCGAGGTGCCGACAATTGCCACGCGCTCACCCGGGTGCAACTCCAGTTGCAGGCCGGCCAACACTTGCACCGACTCCGGGCCTTCCTCGTAGGATTTGCCTAGGTTGCGGCAGCTCAAGATTGCTTTATCACTCATGCCCGACTCACTCATAACGTAGCGCCTCCGCAGGCTGGGTGCGCGCGGCACGCCAGGCTGGATACAGGGTGGCGAGGAAACTCAGGACCAACGCGGCGGCGCAGACCATCAACACATCCTGGCTCTGCACCTGCGACGGCAGGTAATCGATGAAATACACGTCGGCGTTGAGGAATTTGTGCCCGATCAGGCCTTCCAGCGCCGAGATCGCGGCGCTGACATTCAGCGCGGCGAAGATCCCGACCACGGCACCGATGGCCGTACCGACCACGCCAATGACCGTGCCTTGCACCATGAACGTGCGCATGATCGTGCCAGGCGTGGCACCGAGGGTACGCAGAATCGCGATGTCGCTCTTCTTGTCGTTCACCACCATCACCAGCGTGGAAATGATGTTGAACGCGGCCACGGCGACGATCAGCAGCAATAACAGGCCGATCATGGCTTTTTCCATGCGGATCGCCTGATACAGGTTGCCGTGGGTACGGGTCCAGTCGCGGGCGTAGTAACGATCTTCGCCGAGTTCGCGGGCGATGCTCCACGCGGTGCGCGGCGCCTGGAACAGGTCGTCGAACTTCAGGCGCAGGCCCTGGACCTGGTCCGGCTTCCAGCGATGCAACCGCGCCAGGTCCTGCAGGTTGGTGACGCCCAGGTAACCGTCGAGCTCACCGGCGCCGACATGGAAAATGCCGACCACGGTGAAACGCTTCATGCGCGGAAACATCCCGGCGGGGGTCACGGTGACTTCCGGCGCCACGAAGGTCAGCTTGTCGCCGATCGCCGCGCCAAGTTTGGCCGCCGCCTTGTCACCGATGACGATGCCGAACTCGCCCGGCACCAGGTCGTCGAGTTTGCCCTGCTGCATGAAGTTATCAATGATCGACACCTGGCGTTCTTGCGCCGGGTCGATGGCATTGAGCAGGACTTTCGAGACCTTGCCGTTGTTGGTCAGCAACCCCTGCATTTGCGTGAACGGCGCAACGGCCGTCACCTGCGGATTCTGCTTGACCTTGGTCGCAAGGCTTTGCCAATCGCTGATCGGCTCGCCGGACTCGATGGTCGCATGGGGCACCATGCCCAGCACGCGGGTGCGCATCTCATGATCGAAGCCGTTCATCACCGACAGCACCACGATCATCACGACCACGCCGAGGGCGAGTCCGATCATCGAGGTCAGGGAAATGAATGACACAAAATGATTGCGACGCTTTGCACGGGTATAACGCGTGCCGATAAATACGAAGAGAGGTCTGAACATGTCGGGGCTTGTTCGGAGGGAAAAGGAACGTCCTTGTGGCGGGGGTTGATAACCAGCTTTACACTCAGACCACCGCCGCTACCATGGGTTCGCCATGTCGACATTAGATGAAGAAGATCGCCGCGAATACTACCGTATCGAGGACACGATCGCACTGGAAATTCGGCCCCTGTCCGCTCCCGAAGCCGCAGGCCAGGAAGTGTTGCAGGATGCTTCCCCACTCTTCAACGTGCTCAGTGAACTGCACCTGAGCGAATTCGAGTCGCAGCACCTGTTGCGCCAGATCAGCGAGCGTGACCGCAACCTCGCGGCGTTCCTCAAGTCCCAGAACAAACGCATCGATTTGCTGAGCCAGGTGGTCGCCATCACCGTACTCGGGCAGATCGGTGAACCGCAGCCGGTGATCCTCTCCGAAGGCGGTATCGACTTCCAGCACCCCACGCCCATTGCCACCGGAGCACACCTGTCGGTCAAACTCGTGCTGATGCCGCAAGCCCTTGGCCTGTTGTTGCGCGCTCGCGTCACCCATTGTGACCGCAAGGGCGACAGCTACGCCGTCGGCACCGAGTTCGAACACCCGACCGACGCGCAGCGGCAACTGCTGGCCCGCTACATCTTGCAAAAGCAGGCCCAGGAACGACGCCTGGCCCGCGAACAAATCGAATCAGGCAATTAATTTAAGGAAGAACCGTGACCCTCATCTACGGCCATCGCGGCGCCAAGGGCGAAGCACCGGAAAACACCCTGACCAGCTTTCAGGAATGCCTCAAGCACGGCGTACGCCGTTGCGAACTGGACCTGCACCTGTCCATGGACGGCGAACTGATGGTCATCCACGACCCGACCCTCAAGCGCACCACCGACCGTCGCGGCAAGGTGGTCGAGCACACGGCGGCGGAGCTGGTGACCTACGACGCGCGCAAGGGCGGCCCGGGCTGGATCAAGCCATGCCCGATCCCGACCCTGGACTCGCTGTTCGAAGAATGCGATTTCGATCACTGGCAACTGGAAGTCAAAAGCGCTTCACGCACCCGCGCAGCAACCACCGTGCTGGCGATTCGTGAAATGGCGCAACGGCATGGCCTGATGGACAAGGTGACGATCACCTCCAGCTCGCGGGAAGTGCTGAAGGCTGCGCTGGACCTGGTGCCGGACGTGTCCCGCGGACTGGTCGCCGAGTACGCCTGGCTCGACCCGCTGAAGGTCGCGGCAAGCTATGGCTGCGGGATTCTGGCGCTGAACTGGACCCTGTGCACGCCGGAACGCCTGGAGAAGGCGCAGCGTCAGGGGTTGCATGTGTCGGTATGGACCGTCAACGAGCCTGCGCTGATGCGCAGACTCGCTGACTTCGGCGTTGACAGCCTGATTACAGACTTTCCCGGTTTGGCCATTGCCACGCTCGAGAATTGCTGAAATCGGTCTCCCCGGCCGGCTCAGGCCACCGGCCGGAGCCACTCAAAAAAGCCGGTTGAGGCCGTCGTACGCCGCTACCCGATAGGCTTCGGCCATGGTCGGGTAGTTGAACGTGGTGTTGACGAAATACTTCAGGGTATTTTGCTCGCCCGGCTGGCTCATGATCGCCTGACCGATGTGCACGATCTCCGACGCCTGATAACCGAAGCAATGCACGCCCAGCACTTCCAGGGTTTCGCGGTGGAACAGGATCTTCAGCATGCCTTGCGGCTCGCCGGCGATCTGCGCCCGCGCCATGCTCTTGAAGAACGCCTTGCCCACTTCGTACGGCACTTTGGCCTGCGTCAGCTCTTGCTCGTTCTTGCCGATCGAACTGATCTCCGGAATGGTGTAGATCCCGGTCGGTACGTCGTTGACGAAGCGCCAGCTGCCGTTGTCGACGATGCTGCCAGCGGCCGAACGGCCCTGGTCGTGGGCGGCACTGGCCAGGCTCGGCCAGCCGATCACGTCACCGGCGCCGTAAATGTTCGGCACGCAGGTGCGATAAGCCTCATCGACTTCGATCTGGCCGCGGCTGTTGACCTTGACGCCAATGTTTTCCATACCGAGTTGATCGGTGTTACCGGTACGGCCGTTGCACCAGAGCAAGGCGTCGGCCTTGATCTTCTTGCCGGACTTCAGATGCAGGATCACGCCGTTGTCCACACCTTCGACGCGGTCGTAGTCTTCGTTGTGGCGAACCGTGATGTTGTTGTTGCTGAAGTGGTAGCTCAACGCCTGGGAAATTTCCGAGTCGAGGAAGCTCAGCAACTGACCACGGTTGTCCACCAGCTCGACCAGTACACCCAGACCACTGAAAATCGATGCGTATTCGCAACCGATCACGCCGGCGCCGTAAACGATCAGTTTGCGCGGGGTGTGGCCGAGGCTGAGGATGGTGTCGCTATCGTAGATACGCGGGTGGTTGAAATCGATGTCCGCTGGACGATACGGACGCGAGCCGGTGGCGATGATGATGTGCTTGGCCACCAGTTTTTCGACCACGCCATTGGCGCAGACCACTTCGATGGTTTGCTCGTCGGCGAAGCTGCCGGTACCGAAGAACACGTCGACGCGGTTACGGGCGTAGTAGCCGGTGCGCGAGGCGACTTGTTTGGCGATGACTTTTTCGGCGCTTTTCAGCACGTCCGGGAACGAGAACCAGCGCGGTTCACCAATGGCCCGGAACATCGGGTTGGTGTTGAACTGCATGATCTGCCGGACCGAGTGACGCAGTGCCTTGGACGGGATGGTGCCCAAGTGAGTGCAGTTGCCGCCGACCTGGCGACGGCTATCGACCATCGCCACCTTGCGTCCCGCTTTGGCGGCGTTCATTGCCGCGCCTTCCCCCGCCGGGCCGGAACCCAACACCACCACGTCGTAGTTGTAGACAGCCATGCGTACTCCTCAGAACAGGCCGTGGCGCCATCGGCACCTGCGGCTAAATCACGCCAATCTGTGGCATGAAGGAACAATTTGGGGCCAGTGCAGAACCCGGACACAGTCTATAGAAGCGTCAACGCCGCGCACATTAACCCTTGGTCGCGTCGTAGGCTAGTTTTGCCTGCGCTACAACGTCAGTCTTCAGTGCTTGAAACGCCGTGATCATTCGGTTTTCCCACCCGTGACCCGTTCAAAAGCGTGACTGGTACGTGTGACGAAACCTGTATCGGCACGAATCACAAAAAATGCGCCGATATCGTGTTTTTCCGCGTAGTCCCAACCGCGCTCCGGGCCAAGAATCAACAACAGCGTCGATAAGCCATCGGCCATCAACGCTGAAGGATGAATGACCGTGACGGACGCCAGCGTGCTTGAGACCGGCGCACCGGTGCGGGCATCGAAGGTATGGGAATAGCGCCGCCCACCCTGCTCGAAATAATTTCGGTAGTCGCCGGAGGTGGACAAGCCGAAACCGTCGACGGCGACGATACGCTCAGCGACCTGTTGATCGTCGCGAGGCTCTTCCAGGGCGATGCGCCACGGCGAACCGTCAAGCTTCTTGCCCGCGGCCTTGAGTTCGCCAGTGGCTTCGGCCAGGTAGTCGTGAATGCCCAGCGCTTCGAGTCGTGCGGCAATCGTATCGACCGCGTAACCGGCGGCAATGCTGTTGAAGTCGACCTCGACTGCAGCGTCCTTGCACAGCTGATCGCCCTCGATGCGCAGGTGTTGATAACCGACTCGCTGCCGCGCCTGCGCCAACGCCTGTTCAGCCGGGACTTTTTCCTCGCGCCCCTGCGGGCCAAACCCCCAAAGGTTGAGCAGCGGTTCCACCGTCAGGTCGTAGGAGCCTTCGCTTTGTTCCGACAGTTGTTCACCCACGCGGATCAATTTGAGGATGGACGCAGGCATTTTCTGACAGCGATTGGCGGGCAGGTCATTGAAGCGCTCGATATCCGAATCGCTGCGGTAGGTCGACAGTTGCCGGTCGATGTCAGCGAGGATTTTTTCCACCTCGACACGAACATCTGCCGCCGCCGGGAGACCGGCACGGCGCACGTACTTGATCGAATACGTGCTGCCCATGGTCGGGCCGCCAAAGCTTTCCATGGAGTCACCGTTGCCGCAGGCGGACAACACGACGATCAGAGACACGAGACCAAACAGCCGCCCATTCAACAAACCCTGCATCCCCGACAGTCCATGGCACAACGCCAAGGCCATCGATTATGCGACAGGCCCCGACATTTTTGCGCTGCGTGCCCCGCTTAATTCGCTCCAGTGCGCCATTCGAACCGTGTAATGGCAAAAACGTTTAAGCAGCTAGCTAATTAATGGTTGCCTATCCATATCGCCACACATATTGTTACAAATATTCGCCGAAGGTGCGTTTCCTTTGAGCGACAGGAAGGGACGTATCTAGATCAAGGAATTCCAATAAGACAGCTAACAGCGAGTACGTTCAAATGTCCTCTAATACGGGCAAAGGCAAGGCGATTTTTCGCGTTGTCAGCGGCAACTTCCTCGAGATGTTCGACTTTATGGTCTATGGCTTCTACGCCACGGCCATCGCCAAAACCTTCTTTCCTGCCGATAGCGCTTTTGCGTCCCTGATGCTCTCGCTGGCCACTTTCGGGGCGGGCTTCCTGATGCGCCCGTTGGGGGCGATTTTCCTCGGTGCCTACATCGACCGCCACGGTCGTCGCAAGGGGCTGATCATCACCCTGGCCTTGATGGCCGCCGGCACGATATTGATCGCCTGCGTGCCGGGCTACGCGACCCTCGGTGTCGCCGCTCCGCTAATCGTGCTGTTCGGTCGACTGCTGCAAGGTTTCTCGGCGGGGGTGGAGCTTGGGGGCGTGTCGGTGTACCTGGCGGAAATTTCCACGCCGGGACGCAAAGGGTTCTTCGTCAGTTGGCAGTCCGCCAGCCAGCAAGCCGCGGTGGTATTCGCCGGGCTGCTGGGTGTTGGCTTGAACCATTGGCTCAGCCCGGAACAAATGGGTGATTGGGGCTGGCGCGTTCCGTTCCTGATCGGCTGCATGATCGTGCCGGTGATCTTCGTGATACGTCGTTCGCTGGAAGAAACACCGGAATTCCAGGCCCGCAAGCATCGTCCAACCCTGCGCGAAATTGTCCGTTCGATCAGTCAGAATTTCGGCATCGTCATCGCCGGCATGGCGCTGGTGGTGATGACCACGGTGTCGTTCTACCTGATCACCGCCTACACCCCGACCTTTGGCAAGGCCGAACTGCACTTGTCGGACATGGATGCCTTGCTGGTCACCGTGTGCATCGGCCTCTCGAATTTCTTCTGGCTGCCGGTGATGGGTTCAGTGTCAGACAAGATCGGACGTAAACCCCTACTGCTGGCGGCGACCATTCTGGCGATTCTCACCGCCTACCCGGCATTGTCGTGGCTGGTGGCGAACCCGAGCTTCAGCCATCTGCTGATCGTCGAACTCTGGCTGTCGTTCCTCTATGGCTCGTACAACGGCGCCATGGTGGTGGCCCTGACCGAGATCATGCCAGTGGAAGTTCGTACAACCGGCTTCTCCCTGGCCTACAGCCTGGCGACGGCGACCTTCGGCGGTTTTACCCCGGCGGCCTGTACTTACCTGATCCATGTGCTGGACAACAAAGCGGCACCGGGGATCTGGCTCAGCGCTGCGGCGATGCTGGGGTTGATCGCGACGCTGGTACTGTTCCGCGGCAACAAGCACGAACTGCGCACGGCACGCGCCTCAGTGGCTGGCGGCGCCTGACAGATCGCTATCGCGGGCAAGCCCTCCCCCACAGGATTTGTGAACACCACAAAACCTGTGGGCGAGCTTGCTCGCGAAGAGGCCTGACCAGACACCGAAGATTCACCGATCTGCCATCTTCAACGACTGACTCCACCCGCCTCCCAGCGCCTTGTACAACGTCACCTGATTGATCTCCCGAGCCAGTTCCAGCTGCGCCCACTTCTGCTGCGCATCAAACAACGAACGCTGGGCGTCCATAGTGGAGAAGTAGCTGTCCATACCTGCCTCGAAACGCAGGCGTGACTGCCGATAGGCTTCCTGGTAATCCCCCACCAGTTTTTTCTGGAACTCCACTTGCGTGAGCATCTCCTGCCGGGCATTCAAGGCATCGGCGGCTTCACGAAACGCGTTCTGCACCGTGGCCTCATACGCCGCAGCCTGACCGTCGAAGCGCGCATGACTGGCATCCACCTGTGCCCGTCGCCCACCGCCGTCGATCAAGGGCAACGAACCCGCCAGGGCTAACGACCAGAACTCGGCCGGCCCGCTGAGCAAACGGGAAAAGTCCCCGGTCAGACTGCCCAGTGCCGACGTCAGGGAAAAGGTCGGGAAGTACGCCGTGCGCGCCGCGCCGATATCCGCATTGGCTGCGCGTAACTGCGCCTCGGCCGACATGATGTCCGGCCGGCGCTCAACCAGCGCCGAGGGCAAGCCGGCCGGCACATCCAGTGTCGCCATCTGCTCACCCAGCGCCCCGGTGGGCAACAGCCCCACCGGTATCGGTTGTCCCACCAGCACCCGCAGCGCATTGGTGTTCTGCGCCACTTGCATGCGGTAAGTGTTGACCTGCACCGCCGCCGTATTGGTTTGCGCGTCGGCCTGGTGCACGTCGATCCGGGCACTGGAACCGAGGTTGTAGCTCTTGCGCAACAGTTGGCCGTAGCGGTCCTGGGATTGGTAGGTGCTCTGCGCAAGATCCAGCAAATGCTGATTGGCCTTGAGGCTCAACCAGGTGCTGGCGACTTCGCCGATCAGCGCCAGCCGTGCCGTTTGATAGTCCGCCTCGGACGCCTCGAAGCGTGCCCCCGCCGCATTGCGTTGACTGCGCAGGCGGCCGAAAAAGTCCAACTCGTAGGACGTAAAGCCCGCCGTGGCCTGAAACGTATTGGCGATACTGCCGGCCGTGGCGCCACCACCAGGCGTGCGCACCAAGGGCGGCAGCTTGCTGCGCCCGGCGTAAGTGTCGATGCCAATGGTAGGAAAAAGCCCCGACTCGGCACTGTCATAACCGGCCCGCGCTTCTTCGACACTGGCCGCGAACTGACGCAGGCTGCGGTTGTTGACCAGGGCCATTTCAATCAACTGACGCAGTCGGTCATCGACCACAAAACCGCGCCAGTCTTTGTCGAACGCCTGCTTGCCCTTGCAACACTCACCGGCGGTGTTCACCGGCCATTGCTGGTCGATGGGTGCATCGGGCTTCTCGTAGGTCGGTTCCAGCGAACAACCACCGAGCAGCAGCAAAGACATGAAGCAAGACGTGGATAAGCAACTGTTCATGGCGCGCACCTACAAGCGTTGGCCGAGCAAAGCTCGCAAGGGAGAAAGAAGCAGTGTCCACAGACTTGAGCGACTGACATTGAGGGACGGCAGAGACTGTTGACGCGAACGGACCCGGACCGGCCGCCAGCGTGCAGGCGAGACGTAAGACGGCGCCTTGACCGGTTTCGGCGCACGCGGCGCCAGTCGCTTCTCACCCAACAGGGAACGCTGCAGTAACGTGCCAAAGGCCTGCGCCGGCTCCGCCTTGCTGACGACGTTGATCGACGCATCACTGAACAACCGTGCGATCAACCGCCGCCGCAGCGCTTCGTCCAGGTCGGCAAACCTCAAGCCCAATCGGTCGTCGCCGTGATTGCGCATGACTTCCACGTCCAGCCAGCCAAGCTTGTCGACCCACACCTGACCACACAGCCCCGGCTTGATTGAGGACGCAAAGGCGCAGGTCAAGGACGTGCCACTGAGGGAGATGTCCACCAGGCGACCGGGCAGGACTTTGCCGCCGAAGCGAAACCCCGTGGCCTTATCGAATGGAAAACGTTCCTCGCCATGCAACCGTGGCCGGTCGACACAAGCCACCAGCGTGGCCAGGTTGTAGATCAGCGCGACCACCGTCCAGCAAAGATTGAACATCATGTTGCCGTCAAACGAAGCAGCGGTACTGATAGCGATGTAGGCACCGATCTGCGAAAACAGCGTCAAGGCAAAAAAGAACCCGAACAACTTCCAGTGCACCATCGTGCGTGAGCGATCAATCCCCTTGGCGGTGACTTTGAACGGCCGCCCGAACGGTCGGATCATGGCGCTGGCAATGGTCGCGGTGACGGCCAGCGAGGCAACGATCTGCGTGACCTCGGTGAAAATGGGCAAGGTGCGCCGGTCGGTGACCCAGGTGCCATACCCCCAGAAGGCAATCAGCGCCGGCATGCCGAAGGCCAGGAAGTCCACCGGGTTGGCGTAGAACCCGGCGATGCCGAAGTACCAGTAGAGCACCGGCGAAACCAGCATCATCAAAATGAACGGTTTGGAAAACCAGTGCATCAGGCCATGCACATAGTGCAACCGGTCGTTGAGCGTGTAGCCGCTGCCGCGCAGCGGGCCTTCCTTGAGCAGTGCCACCTGGATCGTGCCCAAGCACCAGCGCCCGCGCTGGTTGATGTACTCGGTCAGGCCTTCGGCGGATAAACCGATCGACAGACGCTCATTCAACCAACGGGTGACGTAGCCTTTTTGCAACAAGCGGTAGGTCGTGTAGATGTCTTCGCACACCGAACCGGTAGGAAAACCGCCGACTTCGGTAATCAAATCGCGCCGCACCACGAAGGACGTGCCGACACAAAACGCCGCATCCCAGCCATCCTTCGCCGGCTGAAACACATCGAAGAACACCCGCTGCTCATCCACCCAGCAGGCCGACGTGCCGAGGTTGTGCTGGATCGGATCGGGGTTGTAGTAAAACTGCGGCGTCTGCACCAGGCCGACCTTGGGGTCGTCGAACAACCCCAGCGTGCGCATCAGGATCGGTTGCTGCGGCGCGAAGTCGGCATCGAGCACCAGAATGTAAGGCGCATTGCTGGCGGCCGCCGACTGGCGCAAGCCGTTGTTCAGGTTGCCGGCCTTGGCGTGGGAATTGTCAGGGCGCCGCGCGTATTGCACGCCCACCTCGGCACAGTAATCGCGCAACCAGTCACGCCGGGTGTCGTCGAGCACCCAGATGGTGAAATTCGGGTAGTCGATCGCCTGGGCAGCGATGATGGTTTTTTCGAGAATATCGAGGCCTTCGTTGTAGGTGGCGATGAAGATATCCACCGCAGGCACCGCACTGCCTTGCGCACGCAGACGTCGCTCACCGGCATCGGCCTCTTTGCGGTGATCCGTGCGACAGAGCATCACGACGATGGAGAACAGGGTGTAACCAATCGCCAGCATCTCGAAAAACAGGAAGGCGTAGGCCCAGACCGTGGCGAATCCGGAGTGGCCGTCGGGCAACGTGTCGCGAATTCTCCAGGCCGCGTAGTTGACCAGCAATAATGCGGTGACAGCGCCGAAACCGGCCCGCGCGGCCCATTGATCACGGTGGGTCAGGCAGGTGAACAACACCACCGCCGCCAGCGTCCAGAAATTGATTTGCAGCAGTTGCAGCGAATCCAGTGCCTGCATGTCAGTCAGCCTCTTGAGAGCCGGTAAAAGGATTGACGCCGGTGGCCGCAATCGCCGCCCACGCTGTGGCGCCCAAGTGAGGCAGGTGGTAGTAGAAAAAGTCATTGGTGACCGAGTCCGGACCGATGGCCAGTCCGGTACTGATGCGCGGTGCCGGCGTTGCGAACAGCCATCCATTGCCAGCCTCTTGCGCCAGCAGCACGCTCCACAGCGGCTGCGCCTTGTCGCTCAAGCCACTCAAGCGCGCCACGGCAGCGGCTTGCGCGGTGCCTTCGGTCCACAGGCCATCGGGGTCGCGATTGAATCCATACCCCTCGCCAGCACGGTGAGCGTGATCGATGAAGGCGAAGACCCGACGCCAGTCCCTGGGTGGATCATGCAGGGCTATCAAAGGCCAAATCTGCGCATCGAGCCCTGAGCGCACGCGGTCCGACGTCCGTCCATCGGCACCGGTGCCGATCAGGAAGCGCCCTTCCCCGGCGTCCCACTGGCTCGAGACAAACTGCCGGGCAATCTGCGCCTGCGCTGCCGAATCACTATCGGGTGCCACCGCGTCGAGTGCCGACCACGCCGCGGCGAGGTCAACGTTGTGTTCGGTGGATTTCCAGTTCTGCTGGATCTGTTTGGAAAAGTACCCGTAGTAGCCACCACTGAAACCGGCGGGCGATTGCCCGTCGTAGGTGTTTTTCTGCGACCAGTACAGGACTTTTCGTGCGGCCTCCAGGTAAGACGCTTCGCCGCTCTGCCGGTAGGCCTCCAACAGCGCCAGGGCTGCCCACGCCTGATTGCCGGTGGCGCTGCTGACTTGGTACGCGTCCTGATTCCAGGCATTGCGCTCGACGCTCCAGTAACCCGGCAATTTCATCGACGGCGAACCCACGGCACCGGCGGCGTAGGCATTGCGCAGGCGTCCGTCCTGATATTCCGGATCGTGCCGTGTCGCGAAGACCAGTGCATCGGCGATCCGCCGCGCCGACTCCGCCTTGCCGCACGCAAACAAGGCAATGCTGGCCAGCGCGTTATCGTAAGTGAACGCCACGCCGCGCAACGCCAGGATCGGCGCAGGATGCCCATCCAGCGGCGGGTAACTGGCCACCAGCACCGGCCCCGCCGGCAGGGCTGTGACGGCTTGATCCAGCGCCGCACAGGTCATTGCCGCCAGTTGCGGCCTCGGCTGAGCCGCCATGGCAGACACCCCGCTGACAAGCAGCATCAAGCTCAATCCCCCGCGCAGAACAATGTTCATGGCCGCGACACCTCGGCACTGGCCCACAACCCTGGGTTGCAGGTCATGGCTCGCTGGGCGTCGGTCAGGTCTGAGGCAAACGTGCCGACGACGTACACCGAATTCTGCTCGGCATAGGGGAACGGCACGCTGTAGGTGTTGGCGCGAATGTCCGACGTGCTGGACAGCAACTGCACCACGCTGGCCTTGAGGGGTTCATTCAACCCACGGATTTTCACCGTGAGCACGCTGTCGCGGTCGATCTTGCTGGCCATGCGCTCGGGGAACACCGCAATCACGTAGCTTTGTCCGCAATCGGTGGCGCGCAACAAGGTCGAGCCGGCCTGCACCAGCGTGCCCTGAGGCGCCAGCAACTCCTGGACGGTACCGGGCGAGTAGGCAACGACGTCGTAGCCGGCCATCAACTTGACCCGGTTCTGCTCGGTTTCGATCAACTGATTGAGGTTGTCGAGTTCCTGTTGATACGCCCGACGGTTGCGGGCCTGGTTCTCCAGACTGAGTTTGAGCGTGGTCATCTGCGCGCTGAGATCGAACATGCGCAGTTGATCGGGATCGAGGTAAACCTGCTTGCTTGCCGCACTGACGTCGCCGTCGGTGATCCGCAATTGCGAACGCACCGATTCCGCCGCCCCTTGCAACGAAGCCAACTGGGCTTTCGACGAAGCAACCACCGCGCCACTCACTGCCCCCTGGACGAACAACTCGAGATTGCGCTCGACGGTTTCCTGAGCGTCTATCAACCGTGCGCTGGCCGCACTGTTTTCGGCTTTGAGAGCTTTTTGAGTGAACAACTGGCGGGTGTGAAACGCGGCCTGATACTGCTCGCTGGTTTTCTCCAGTTCTTCGTAGTACCGCTGATCGTGCTCGGCCTGACTGGTTGACGAGGACAGCTGTTGCTCCAGGGTCAGGCGCCGGGTTTGCAGCGTCAGCAGGGTTTCCTGGTTGGCTCGCGGATTTTCCACTACCGCAATTTTCTGGCCCTGACTGAAAGTCATGCCGGGCTTGACCTCCAACGAACTCACCACGCCATCAATCGGAGTGGTCAACAGAATCACCGGCGCATTCAAAATCGCCCGTGTCGCCGAGGCGGACACCAACGGCATCAGCAAGGTCGACAACAGTAACCAGACGATAAATCCAAGGACACCCAACCCCACCAGGCGTGGCAACAGTGACAATAGCTTTGAGCGTTCTTCTGCCATGTCTGACTCTCCCGATAGACCAACCGCATATCAGCCAGGCAATAAAAAACCGTGACTGCGAAACACTTTTGGCAGGGTGAGCAAAACGAAATTGATCGATCGAACAGCAACTAAGCCGACGACGTTTTATTGGATTTTATGGTGATGTGAGCAGGAATGAGATTCCTGTCTTTTTGGAGAGTTGTTGTACAGCAATAACGAAAAGACTCGACAGGCCCGTGGCAGAGCGGGCGCTTACATTGGCGACACTAGATTCAGTCCTGAAGGGTGTCAAGCATTTGAATTGAACAATTAAATGACGTCAAATATGTACCATTTACAAAATTGGATCCACTGAAACTATTACTGAAAAAATATGCGACAACTACTTATTTTTACTACAGGTTTTTATTTTTAATTTAAAAATGAACTTTGTATCGTATTTTAGATAATTCTCAATTCGTTATCGGAAAGATTAAAAAGATATAAGTAGTGGCACTTGTTGGCGCTGGCTTGCCAGCGAATAGTCCAACATCAATATCGACTGGCGGACCGCTTTCGCTGGCAAGCCAGCTCCTACAGGTTTTTGTGTTTACCGCGTGATTTGGACACGACAATCGCCCAAACAAAAACGCCCCGACTATATCGGGGCGTTTTCATGTACCGCTAAGGCTTAGCGCGGGAACGCTGGCGGGTTTACACCGGCCATGTCTTCCATCACGCGAACCACCTGGCAGCTGTAGCCGAACTCGTTGTCGTACCAAACGTACAGTACAACGCGGTTGTCCTGAGTGATGGTCGCTTCAGCGTCCACAACGCCTGCGTGGCGCGAGCCAACGAAGTCGGTGGAAACCACTTCCTGCGAGCTGACGTAGTCGATTTGCTTGTGCAGATCGGAGTGCATGGCCATCTGGCGCAGGTACTCGTTGATCTCGTCGCGGGTGGTGGCTTTCTCAAGGTTCAGGTTGAGAATGGCCATCGACACGTTTGGCGTCGGAACGCGGATCGCGTTACCGGTCAGCTTGCCGGCCAGCTCAGGCAAGGCCTTGGCAGCGGCAGTGGCAGCACCGGTCTCGGTGATGACCATGTTCAGCGCGGCGCTACGGCCACGGCGATCGCCCTTGTGGAAGTTGTCGATCAGGTTCTGGTCGTTGGTGTACGAGTGAACCGTTTCAACGTGGCCGTTGACGATGCCGAACTTGTCATTCACGGCCTTCAGCACCGGCACGATGGCGTTGGTGGTGCAGGAAGCGGCCGAAATGATCTTGTCGTCAGCGGTGATCTCGGCATGGTTGATGCCGTGAACGATGTTCTTCAGCTTGCCTTTGCCAGGCGCGGTCAGGACAACGCGGTCGATACCCGGGCAGGCCAGGTGCTGGCCCAGGCCATCGGCGTCACGCCATACGCCAGTGTTATCCACCAGCAGCGCGTCTTTGATGCCGTACTGGGTGTAATCCACTTCAGTCGGGTTTTTCGCGTAGATAACCTGGATCAGGTTGCCGTTGGCGGTGATGGTGTTGTTGGCTTCATCAATGGTGATGGTGCCATCGAACGGACCATGAACCGAATCACGACGCAGCAGGCTCGCACGCTTGACCAGATCGTTCTCGGCGCCCTTGCGGACAACGATGGCGCGCAGACGCAGGCCGTCGCCACCACCGGTTTTCTCGATCAGGATGCGCGCCAGCAGACGGCCGATACGACCGAAGCCGTACAGGACCACGTCGGTGCCTTTGCGAGCGGAAGCGTTCTGCTGGCCAACCACGTCAGCCAGTTCTTCACGGACGAACTGCTCGACAGTGCGACCATTGCCCTGGGTCTTGAATTTGACCGCGAGCTTGCCCAGGTCTACCGAAGCGGCGCCGAGCTTGAGCTCGCTCATCGCCTTGAGCAGCGGGAATGTTTCGTGGACGGACAGCTCGCTGTCGTCGGACTGACGATGACGAGCAAAGCGGTGAGCTTTGAGAATCGCAATGACTGAACGATTGATCAGGCTGCGGCCATAGATCGAGCTCACCACGTTGTTATTGCGGTAGAGCTGACCGATAAGCGGAATCATCGCTTCTGCGAGTGCTTCACGGTCGATCCATTCACCAAGACACTGGTCGGGCTTCTGAGTCACGGGAACCTTCCACATGTAGGGGCAGAAAAAAGGGGCTACATTATGCCGCCGAGTGACTCGCGTAGCAATGCGCGCCTGTCGTGCGATCCGTAACAATTCTCCGTTCAAAAAAATCACACATCGCGCAAACCCAATAAAACCGGGGCTTGCAGCCCACTCACTTTTTCAGTGGGCGACGTCGCGTTGTGCGTAACCCTCCGTAACACTCATTCGTTTTACCACTACATATTCAATAATTCTTGATAAAAAACAGGCGTTTTTTGTCTTTACCACTACATTTCGCCAAACCGGCGTAATAGACACAGTCTGCAACTGACAGGCGGCACCCGAGGCCGCTACAATTACCGACTTTGTCGCAACGCTTGGAGCTCAACCTTCCGTGCCCGTTCTGCGTCTACCGCATCTCCCTGCCGAGGCAGGTAAACAGCATTGGGGCAACCTGCCCGGTGCCGCCCTGAGCCTGGCCATCGCCGAGGCCGCCAGCGCGGCCAAGCGCTTTACCCTGCTACTGACCGCCGACAGCCAAAGCGCCGAACGGCTGGAACAGGAGCTGAGTTTCTTCGCCCCGGATTTGCCTGTGCTGCATTTCCCCGACTGGGAAACCCTGCCCTACGATCTGTTCTCGCCGCACCAGGACATCATTTCCCAGCGCATCGCCAGCCTGTATCGACTGCCCGAACTGGCGCACGGTGTGCTGGTGGTGCCGATCACCACCGCCCTGCACCGCCTGGCACCGACCAGATTTCTGCTCGGCAGCAGCCTGGTGCTGGAGGTCGGACAGAAGCTCGACGTCGAGCAAATGCGCACTCGCCTTGAAGCCACCGGCTACCGCTACGTCGATACCGTGTACGAGCATGGCGAATTCACGGTGCGCGGCTCGCTGATCGACCTGTTCCCGATGGGCAGCAAGCTGCCTTACCGGATCGACTTGTTCGACGACGAAATCGAAACCCTGCGCACCTTCGATCCGGAGAACCAGCGTTCCATCGACAAGGTCGATTCGGTCAAGCTGTTACCGGCCAAGGAATTCCCGCTGCAGAAAGAAGCCGTGACCCGTTTCAAGGCACGTTTCCGCGAGCGCTTCGACGTCGACTTCCGCCGCTGCCCGATCTTTCAGGACTTGAGCAGCGGGATTACCCCGGCCGGCATCGAGTACTACCTGCCGTTGTTCTTCGAAGAAACCTCAACGCTGTTCGACTACCTGCCCCAGGACACTCAAGTGTTCTCATTGCCAGGCATCGAACAGGCGGCGGAAAACTTCTGGAACGACGTGCGCAATCGCTATGAAGAGCGGCGCGTCGACCCATCCCGTCCTTTATTACCGCCCGCCGAGTTGTTCCTGCCGGTGGAAGACTGCTTTGCGCGCCTGAAGAACTGGCCACGGGTGGTCGCCAGTCAACAGGACGTGGAAACGGGCGTCGGTCGCGAACGCTTCCCTGCCCGGGAACTGCCGAACCTGGCCATCGAAGCCAAAGCCACCCAACCGCTGGCGGCGCTGGCGGGTTTTCTCGACCAGTTTCCCGGACGCGTACTGTTTACCGCCGAATCCGCAGGCCGCCGCGAAGTGCTGCTGGAACTGCTGGAACGTTTGAAACTGCGACCGAAAACCGTCGACAGCTGGCCGGACTTTGTCGCCGGCAAGGAACGCCTGGCGATCACTATCGCGCCGCTCGATGAAGGCTTGCTGCTGGACGATCCAGCCCTGGCCCTGGTTGCCGAAAGCCCGCTGTTCGGTCAGCGCGTCATGCAGCGCCGTCGTCGCGAAAAACGCGCCGACGCCAACAACGATGCCGTGATCAAGAACCTCACCGAACTGCGCGAAGGCGCGCCGGTGGTGCATATCGATCACGGGGTCGGTCGCTACCTCGGTCTCGCCACCCTGGAAATCGACAGCCAGACCGCCGAATTCCTCGCCCTGGAATACGCCGAGGGCGCCAAGCTCTACGTACCGGTAGCCAACCTGCATCTGATCGCCCGCTACACCGGCAGCGACGATGCCTTGGCCCCGCTGCACCGCCTCGGCTCCGAGACCTGGCAGAAAGCCAAGCGCAAAGCCGCTGAACAAGTACGCGACGTAGCGGCCGAATTGCTCGACATCTATGCGCGTCGCGCCGCCCGCGAAGGCTATGCCTTCGCCGACCCGAAAGCCGATTACGCCACTTTCAGCGCCGGTTTCCCGTTCGAAGAAACGCCCGATCAGCAAACCACCATCGAAGCGGTGCGCGAAGACATGCTCGCGCCAAAACCGATGGACCGCCTGGTGTGTGGCGACGTCGGTTTCGGCAAGACCGAAGTGGCCATGCGCGCCGCGTTCATCGCCGTGCACGGCGGCAAGCAAGTGGCGATTCTGGTGCCGACCACCCTGCTCGCCCAACAGCACTACAACAGCTTCCGCGACCGTTTCGCCGATTGGCCGGTGACCGTGGAAGTGATGAGCCGCTTCAAGTCGACCAAGGAAGTGAATGCGGCGGTGGCGGACCTGGCCGAAGGCAAGATCGACATCGTCATCGGCACGCACAAGTTGTTGCAGGACGACGTCAAAATCAAAAACCTCGGGTTGGTGATCATCGACGAAGAACACCGTTTCGGTGTGCGCCAAAAAGAACAGCTCAAGGCACTGCGCAGCGAAGTCGACATTCTCACCCTGACCGCCACACCGATTCCGCGCACCCTGAACATGGCGGTGTCGGGCATGCGCGACCTGTCGATCATCGCCACGCCGCCGGCGCGTCGCCTGTCCGTGCGGACCTTCGTCATGGAACAGAACAAGAGCACGGTCAAGGAAGCCCTGCTCCGCGAGTTGCTGCGTGGCGGCCAGGTCTACTACCTGCACAACGACGTGAAGACCATCGAGAAATGCGCCGCCGATCTCGCCGAACTGGTGCCCGAGGCACGGATCGGCATCGGTCACGGGCAGATGCGCGAACGCGAGCTCGAACAGGTCATGAGCGACTTCTACCACAAGCGCTTCAACGTGCTGATCGCCTCGACCATCATCGAGACCGGCATCGACGTGCCCAGCGCCAACACCATCATCATCGAGCGCGCCGACAAGTTCGGCCTGGCGCAGTTGCACCAGTTGCGCGGCCGGGTCGGACGCAGTCACCACCAGGCGTATGCCTACCTGCTGACACCGCCGCGCCAGCAAATCACCCCGGACGCGGAAAAGCGCCTGGAAGCGATCGCCAACACCCAGGACCTCGGCGCGGGCTTCGTGCTCGCCACCAATGACCTGGAAATCCGCGGCGCCGGCGAATTGCTCGGCGATGGCCAGAGCGGACAGATCCAGGCAGTCGGTTTCACGCTGTACATGGAAATGCTCGAGCGCGCGGTGAAGTCGATCCGCAAGGGCGAACAACCAAACCTCGACCAACCCCTGGGCGGTGGTCCGGAAGTCAACTTGCGGGTGCCGGCACTGATTCCCGAGGATTATCTGCCAGACGTCCACGCACGACTGATTCTCTACAAACGCATCGCTTCAGCTACCGATGAGGAAGGACTGAAAGATCTGCAAGTGGAAATGATCGACCGTTTCGGCCTGCTGCCGGAGCCGACCAAAAACCTGATGCGCATCACCGCCCTGAAATTGCAGGCCGAGTTGCTGGGCATCAAGAAAGTCGACGGCGGTCCGCAAGGTGGCCGTATCGAGTTCGCGGCGCAAACCCCGGTCGACCCGCTGACCCTGATCAAACTGATCCAGAGCCAGCCCAAACGCTACAAATTCGAAGGGGCCACGGTGTTTAAATTCATGGTCCCGATGGAACGCGCGGAAGAGCGCTTTAATACTGTAGAGGCGCTGCTTGAGCGCCTCATCCCGAAAACTGCTTGAAGGACGCCGCATGCGCCTGTTTCGCTTACTGACCTTGATGATTTCCCTGGTCACTCCCACGGCGTTTGCCGCCGATCTGTATCAAGTCGAAATGATTCTGGTCCGTCAAAACGCTGTGCCGGCCATCGTCAGTCGCGCCGCGCCGGAAGACTGGGCCGCCGGCGCACAGTCCATCAGCCCCGACAGCCTGCGCACGCCGAGCCTCAATGGCGAAGTGACAAAACTCAGCGCCAGCACTGACTACACCGTGTTGCTGCACAAGGCCTGGCAACAAACCCTTGGCGAGCAAGCCACCAAAGTCGCGATCAGCGAGGGCAAGGATCAATTCGGCCAATTCCCGATCGAGGGCACACTGAGCCTGAAACTGGGTCGTTTCACCGACGTCGACGCAGACTTCTGGATCAACCAGATCAACGCCGATGGCGTGGTCACCGCCAGTGAACGCCTGAAAACCCAGAGCCACACCAAAAATGGACAGCTGAATTTTCTCGACGCCGGCCACCTTGGCCTGCTGATCAAGATCACCTCGCTGACCGCCCCCGCACCTCGGCCAGCCCCCGATGAAATTCCGGACTGATTGAGTCCTTATGTCCGCGACCCTGAGCAAACCCCTGGCACCCTCCTGGGTCAGCCGCTTCAAGGAACAGAGCCTCGAACGCGGCCGCCGCTACGCCCTGGAGAACCGCGTCAGGATAGTCGAGGCCGGCGACGCGACCATCATCGCTGCGTGCGAAGGCTCTGGCGGTAACGTTTATCGTCAGACCATTCGCCTGCGTGAGTCAGCCAAAGGCACTCTGCTGATGGTCGATGCCACCTGCTCTTGTCCGGTCCACAACAATTGCAAACACTGCGCGGCGGTCTTGCTTCAGGTGCAGGAAACCCTCGATTACCCCGCTGCCGCCAAAGACGCCGAGCTTCTGGAGAAGCTGCAAGGCGTACTGGAAAACCGCAACCCGAAAGCACCGCCCCAAGTACTGGTGGATAACGTGCAACCCGTGCCGCGCCTGTGGCTGGCGAGCATCGAGTTCAGCGCCTTCGAGCCACGCAATGGCAAGATGCAGCGCTATATCCAGCATCGCGCAGCGCTGTCCTTCAGCTATCTGGACGAGTACGTCTCCGGACAGAAAAACACCGACATCCTGATTCGCCAGGAAACACAGACCCTGCGGATAAAACGCCATCCGGACGTGGAACAGTCCTACCGGGAACAACTGCGGATCCTCGGCTTCAAAGTCGCCACCCGCCAGAGCAAAGCGCTGCCGGAAAGTGCGGGCGAATTGTTCGAGATGGTCAATGACAGCGCCTGGCTGACCTTCACCCTCAATGAACTGCCGAGGCTACGCACTCAGGGCTGGGAGCTGCAGATCAACGAAGACTTCGGATTCGACCTGACTGCCGTGGACGATTGGTACGCCACGGTCGAACAGGCGCCGGAACGCGACTGGTTTGACCTGGAACTGGGCATCATCGTCAATGGCGAGCGGCTGAGCCTGTTGCCGATCCTGTTGAACCTGATGCGCTCCCACACCGAAATCCTCAACCCGGAACGCCTCGCCCGACGGCGTGACGATGAGTTGATTCTGGTGAACATTCCCAACCGGCCGAACTCCGAACACGGCCCCTTGCAAGTCGCCCTGCCCTTCGGGCGCTTGAAACCGGTGTTGGCAACCCTCGGCGAGTTCTACCTGCAAGAATCTGGTAACACCACATTACGCCTGAGCAAGGCCGACGCCACGCGCCTGAATCCGCTGGAAGACCTACCATTGTTGTGGGAAGGCGGCGAGCAGATTCGTACCTTTGCCCAGCGCCTGCGGGATATCAAGGACTACACCGCCACGGCGCCGGAAGGCTTGAACGCGACACTGCGGCCGTATCAGCTGGAAGGCTTGAGCTGGATGCAATCGCTGCGGCAACTGGAAGTCGGCGGAATCCTCGCGGACGACATGGGCCTGGGTAAAACCCTGCAAACCCTGGCGCATGTACTGACCGAAAAAAACGCCGGACGCCTGGACCGGCCGTGCATGGTGGTGATGCCGACCAGCCTGATCCCCAACTGGCTCGACGAAGCGGCGCATTTCACACCGCAGCTCAAGGTGCTGGCGCTGTATGGCGCCAGCCGCAAAAAGCATTTCGACAACCTGGCCGATTACGACCTGATCCTGACCACCTACGCCTTGCTGCCCAAGGATGTCGAACGCCTGGCGGCTCAGCCATTACACGTACTGGTGCTGGACGAAGCGCAATACATCAAGAATCCGAACAGCAAGGCCGCCCAGGCAGCGCGCGAACTGAATGCGCGCCAGCGCCTGTGCCTGAGCGGCACACCACTGGAAAACCACCTGGGTGAGTTGTGGTCGCTGTTTCACTTCCTGCTGCCGGGCTGGCTGGGCGACGTCAAAAGCTTCAACAGCGATTACCGCGTGCCGATTGAAAAGCGCGCCAGTGAAGTCAGACTTCAACACCTCAATGGTCGGATCAAACCCTTCCTGTTACGTCGCACCAAGGAACAGGTGGCGACCGAGTTGCCACCGAAAACCGAGATCATCCACTGGGTCGAGCTCAACGAAGCCCAGCGCGACGTTTATGAAACGATGCGCCTGGCCATGGACAAGAAAGTTCGTGACGAGATCACCCGCAAAGGCGTGGCGCGCAGCCAGATCATCATCCTCGAGGCGCTGCTGAAACTGCGGCAGGTGTGCTGCGATTTACGCCTGGTCAACGACGCCACCCTGCCGGCACGTGGCAGTACGTCAGGCAAACTCGACAGCCTGATGGAAATGCTCGAAGAGCTGTTTGAGGAAGGACGGCGGATTCTGCTGTTCTCGCAATTCACTTCGATGCTGTCGCTGATCGAAGATGAACTGAACAAACGCGGTGTGACCTACGCCCTGTTGACCGGACAGACCCGCGATCGACGCACGCCAGTAAAAGAATTTCAGAGCGGCAAGCGTCAGATTTTTCTGATCAGCCTGAAGGCCGGTGGCGTGGGCCTCAACCTGACGGAAGCAGACACGGTGATTCATTACGATCCGTGGTGGAACCCAGCGACAGAAAACCAGGCAACCGACCGCGCCTATCGCATCGGCCAGGAGAAACCGGTGTTCGTCTACAAGCTGATTGCGCGCGGCACGGTGGAAGAGAAGATTCAGCATCTACAGAAGGAAAAATCCGATCTCGCGGCGGGCGTACTGGATGGGCGTCAGGCCGGGGACTGGAAACTGCAGAGCGATGATATCGAGGCGTTGTTCGCACCCTTACCGGACAAGCTGGAGAAGCGCTGAGAACGGCGGCGCCCGGTAGAGCGCCTTCGCGGGCAAGCCCGCTCTCACAGGTTCAGTGGCGTTCACAAAATTTGTATGCGACGCGAACAATGTGGGAGCGGGCTTGCCCGCGATGGAAGCAACTCGGTGCCAAGCCTGACTCAGCCCTTGAGCACCCGCGCCAACGTCGACTTCACCTTGCCCATCCCGTCATGCAACGCCTGCTCGATCTCCGCCATGGTGATCACCGCCGTCGACTTGCCCGCTGCCGGATTCACCACCAGCGCCAGACAGGCGTAATCCAGCTCCAGCTCACGAGCCAGAGCGGCTTCCGGCATCCCCGTCATGCCGACGATGTCACACCCGTCACGCTCCAGACGCGCGATCTCGGCCACGGTTTCCAGTCGCGGCCCCTGGGTGCAGGCATACACGCCATGACTGCTGTAACCGACACCTTCTGCAGCCAGCGCCGCGATCAACTGCTGACGCAGCGATTCGCTATAGGGATAGCTGAAGTCGATGTGCGTAACGTGCTCCAGGTCATCGGCAAAGTAGGTGTGCTCGCGACCGCTGGTGTAATCGATCAACTGATGCGGCACGCAAAAATGCCCGGTGCCCATCGCCGCATGAATGCCACCGACGGCGTTGACCGCGAGAATGGCCTCGGCTCCGGCCTGCTTCAGCGCCCAAAGGTTGGCACGGTAGTTCACCTGATGCGGCGGAAAACGGTGCGGGTGACCATGACGGGCAAGGAACAATACCTCCTTGCCCGCGTACTCACCGATCTGCACCTCGGCAGAAGGCGCGCCATAAGGGGTGTCCACCGCCAATGACTGACGAATGCTCAGGCCTTCGAGTTGAGTCAGGCCAGTACCACCGATAATCGCGTAAACCGTCATAACGAACCGTCCTTAATCAATCAATTGAGCGTCTTTGAGCGCGCCGACGGCGATCAGCCAACGCGGATCCTGACGGTATTCGATGTTCGCGAACGACTGACCGCGCATCCGCGCAATGCGCGCGGACGGCTTGACCTTCAGGCGTTGCGCGGCGCTCAGGGCCAGCTCGGCGGCCGCGCGATCGTTGCACACCAGGCCCATGTCGCACCCGGCGCTCAATGCCGCTTCGATACGGCTGGCGGCATCCCCCACAACATGGGCGCCCGCCATGGACAGATCATCACTGAAGATCACACCGTCGAATTGCAGTTCACCGCGCAGAATGTCCTGCAACCAGCGCCGGGAGAAACCGGCAGGCTGGGAATCGACTTGCGGATAGATGACGTGTGCCGGCATGACCGCTGCCAGTTGCTTGCTCAGCCTGGCGAACGGCACCAGGTCGTTGGCGCGGATTTCGTCGAGACTGCGTTCGTCGTTTGGAATCGCTACATGGGAATCGGCCTCGGCCCAACCGTGACCGGGAAAATGCTTGCCGGTGGCCGCCATGCCCGCACTGTTCATGCCGCGAATGAATGCCCCAGCCAGCAGCGCCGCACGTTGTGGGTCGCCTTCGAACGAACGGGTGCCGACCACGGCGCTGCGCTGGTAGTCGAGGTCAAGCACCGGCGCGAAACTCAGGTCCAGGCCAACGGCCAACACCTCGGTCGCCATGATCCAGCCGCACTGCTCGGCCAGGTATTCAGCATTCGGATTATCGGCAATGGCGCGCATCGCCGGCAGTCGCACAAAGCCCTGGCGCAGACGTTGCACGCGCCCGCCTTCCTGATCCACCGCCAACAACAGATCAGGGCGGATGGCACGGATGGCGGCACTCAACTCGCGGACCTGACGCGGATGCTCGATGTTGCGAGCGAAAATAATCAGGCCACCCACCTCGGGTTGGCGCAGCAATTGGCGATCTTCAGCCGTCAGCCAGGTACCGGCGACGTCCACCATCAACGAGCCTTGCAGGCCAGCAGTCATAGAGATTCCTTGATAACGAAAAACCCGGCTCGCACACATTCACCGCCGCCATGGGCACTGCCCGGCAGGTCGACGATATCAATAGGGAGCGGATTCAGAACGAGAGTCGGCATGGGCGGCTAGCTTAGCGGATGTCAGCTGCCGCGCCCACCCGTGCAGGGTTAAACCTTGGCGGCAACCGGTGTCGACTTGCTACGCGGACGCAACTGCGCGCTGGCCATGGCCGTATCGGTGACACCGGACTCGGCACGCATACCGGCCGCCAGGAACGGCACCATCAGTCGCATGACCTGCTCGATGGAGGTGTTGACCCCGAAGTCGGTTTCGGCGATGGCGCGCAAGGCCTTGATGCCGGACATGCTGAACGCAGCGGCCCCCAGCATGAAGTGCACGCGCCAGAACAGTTCGATCGGCGGGATACGCGGCGCGGCTTCGTTGACCAGCATCATGTAGCGGCGAAACACCTTGCCGTACATGTCTTCCAGATAACGACGCAAATGCCCCTGGCTCTGACTGAAGGCCAGCCCCAGCAAACGCATGAAGATAGAGAGATCGTTGCCACTGCGAGGCTGTACGACGAGAGCCTGCTCGACGAGGATTTCAAGCAACTCCTCAAGTGTCGCCTTGCTCTCTGGCTTGGCCTGGCGCCGCTCCAGCTCCTTATCGAGACTGATGCAGAACGGCCCTAGAAAACGGGAAAAGACCGCCTGGATCAGCGCTTTTTTTGACCCGAAGTGATAATTCACCGCAGCCAGATTGACACCGGCCTTGCTGGTAATCAGACGCAACGAGGTTTCGGCGAAACCTTTTTCCGCGAACAACTGCTCAGCAGCATCAAGAATGCGTTCTACGGTTTCCGACTGGGCCATGACTACTCCGCCTGACAAACACTTGTTTGAAACATACGTTTCAGTCTACGTGTTGTCAAGTCTGGCGGTTCGTTTTGGGAATGGTCAGTCAGACATTTAACCATACAACCGGACAGCTTCAATCAGCTGGCTGATCGACCGTCTGGCGCCATGCCAGAAAAGGGGCATTGCCAAGACCGTTTCACTGTATATAATCCCAGTCACTGTATAAAAAGACAGAGCGATCATTATGCTAAAGCTGACGCCACGCCAAGCAGAGATTCTGGCCTTCATCAAACGCTGCCTAGAAGACAACGGCTACCCACCAACCCGTGCGGAAATCGCTCAGGAACTGGGTTTCAAATCGCCAAACGCGGCAGAAGAGCACCTCAAGGCGCTTGCCCGCAAAGGCGCGATCGAAATGACGCCCGGTGCTTCCCGCGGGATTCGCATTCCCGGGTTCGAGGCCAAGGCCGACGACTCCAGCCTGCCGATCATCGGCCGTGTGGCCGCTGGCGCACCGATCCTCGCTCAGCAACACGTCGAGGAATCCTGCAACATCAATCCTTCGTTCTTCCATCCCCGCGCCGACTACCTGTTGCGAGTTCATGGCATGAGCATGAAAGACGTGGGTATTTTCGACGGCGACCTGCTGGCCGTGCACACCACCCGTGAAGCCCGTAACGGCCAGATCGTGGTCGCACGGATCGGCGACGAAGTGACCGTCAAGCGTTTCAAGCGCGATGGCAGCAAAGTCTGGCTGATCGCCGAAAACCCTGAATTCGCCCCAATCGAAGTGAACCTTAAAGATCAGGAACTGGTGATCGAAGGCTTGAGTGTCGGCGTCATTCGCCGCTAAAGGAGGCTTTATGCAGTTCCCACATACATCACAGCAAGCCCAACTGCCGTTGTTCGAAGCGTTCATGGCGCAGCCATTGGCGCCGATTCTGAAGGAAGTGGTCGAGTCGCCATGGAGCGCCGAACCCGAGGTCTTCAGTGAGTTGTCTCTGCGTGGTGCAGCCGGGAATTGCCTGAACCTTCTGGCGCCTATTCTCAGGGAGTTGAGCCAGGATCAGGATGCGCGCTGGCTGACGCTGATCGCCCCGCCTGCCAGCCTGACCCAGGCTTGGCTGCGGGACGCCGGCCTTAACCGCGAACGTATTCTGCTGCTGCAACCGCGCGGCACCCAGAGCGCTCAACAACTGGCCTGCGAAGCCCTACGCCTGGGTCGCAGCCATACAGTTGTCAGTTGGCTCAATACGCTGACCGCCAACTCGCGACAACAGTTGATCAGCGCTGCCCGGACCGGGGACGCTCAAAGCCTCAACATTCGACTGGGTTAACTGATAAACATGACGCGCCTTGAATGGCGCGAGGCTTCTCCAGGGACAGAGAAGCCGATCTGTAAGTACATCCTGAAAAACCGACGGGCGGGATCAATGAAGGACCCGCGGCCCCTCTTCCTTGTCGAGTTCGCCTTCCACCAGCCGCCCGGCCATCTGAACGCCGACGCTCAACATCGCCTTGGCGACTTCCACGTGCTGGCCTTGCAGGAACGCTTTTGCGTCCTCGGAGAAATCCAAAGTAACCAGAGAACCCTCGTCCTCAGCCCGGCGAAGCTCGATACGGCCGTCTGGTAACTCGACAATTTCTAGAAAGGACGTTGGCATAAAGGTCTGTTCTCCACGAAAGGCGGGCATTATATAGGCATCGGTCAGGCTTCGCTCGGGATCTTGACCAGATGCCATCGCAAAAGCGTTTCTGTCAGCACTCATTCAAACCGTCACGAAACCGAATAGCCAACCCTTTCAGGTTCTGACGCCAGCTTTCCAGTTCTTCGCGGTTCAACTCGTCCGGCGCCTCTTCCTCGTCCAGATTCACCGCAAGAATCAGCGGCTGCGTCACATCCCCTTTCGGCTTGTGCGGCGCCCGCGGAGGCTGAAACAATGCCTGATGGGCCGCCAGCAACTTGGCCAACCAGGTTTGCGGGTTGTTCGCCAGCTCGATCATCTCGGCTAGCTCAGGAATAGCAATGGTGTCCAGGACTTCGCGAGTCAGCAACGATTCGGCCCGAGACGCATTGGCCTGAGGCAAACGGTAGAAACCGGCGATCTCGTGACACAAACCCAGCAGCGCACCGTACAGGTGAAACAGCGCCGACTCACGACCGGCCTGAATCAGCGCGAGAGAGTTCATCGCCCGCCCCTCTTCGGCCCTGGCGAGCGCCTCCAGAGACAGTCCGGCGAAATAAATCTTTTGATTGGTACGGGTATAGAGCTCATTGGCCATGACGGCAGTCTCCACAACGAAATAATTGCTTCAGGCAGGTCATGCAGGAGCGAGCTCGCGATGGACGCCAACGATGACGCGGGCCTTCAGAATGCCCGCGCTGCTCTCACGCTCATCGCGAGCGAGTTCGTTCCTACAATGTCTTGCGATTTTATGCCTTCGCAGCCGGTCGCTTGTCCTCAACCTTCCACTTACCACCGTCGTAGAACGCTTTCCAGCCAGTTGGCTTGCCGTCGACCTCTGTCTGCACATATTGCTCTTTGGTCTTGCGGCTGTAACGGATCACTGCCGGGAGGCCGTCCGGATCCTTTTTCGGCGCTTCGCAGAGGAAGTGATACTTCGGATCGATCTCATCCTTGTGCGGCAAGATTTCCATGACCAGTGGCGCACGAGTTTCACGGTTTTTCGGGAACTGGCTGGCCGCCAGGAACAGACCGGACGCACCGTCGCGCAGGATGTAGGTGTCGTTGACCTTTTCGCATTTCAGCTCAGGCATCTTCACCGGATCCATCTTCGGCGGCGCCGCATCACCACTTTTCAGCAGTTTGCGAGTGTTCTTGCACGTCGGGTTGGTGCAACCGAAGAACTTGCCGAAACGGCCGGTCTTGAGCTGCATCTCGCTGCCGCACTTGTCGCACTCCAGGCTCGGACCTTCGTAGCCCTTGATGCGGTAGGTGCCCTCTTCGATTTCGTAGCCCGCGCAATCCGGGTTGTTACCGCAGATGTGCAGCTTGCGCTTCTCGTCGAGCAGATAAGCGTCCATCGCCGTGCTGCAGATTGGGCAACGATGCTTGCCACGCAACACCAGGGACTCCGACTCACCCTCGTCGTCCGCGGCGATTTCATCGCCGGGAACCAGGTTGACGGTGGCCTTGCAGCGCTCTTTCGGTGGCAGGCTGTAGCCCGAGCAACCGAGGAACACGCCGGTCGATGCAGTACGAATCTGCATCGGGCGACCGCAGGTCGTGCACGGAATATCGGTCATCACCGGCTGGTTGGCCCGCATGCCGTTTTCCGGGCTTTCGGCCAATTCGAGTTTTTTCTTGAAGTCGCCGTAAAACTCGTCGAGCACGTTTTTCCAGTCGCGTTCGCCCTGGGCCACGTCATCGAGGTTCTCTTCCATGCCGGCAGTGAAACCGTAGTCCATCAGGTTGGAGAAGCTTTCGGCCAGACGCTCGGTGACGATGTCACCCATCTTTTCCGAATAGAAACGACGGTTGTGCAGCGCCACGTATCCGCGGTCCTGAATGGTCGAAATGATCGCCGCATAGGTCGAAGGACGACCGATGCCGCGTTTTTCCATTTCCTTTACCAGGCTGGCTTCCGAATAACGCGCCGGCGGTTTGGTGAAGTGCTGGGTCGGATCAAGCTTGATCAGCTTCATCGCGTCGCCCTGGCCCATGTCCGGCAGTACGTCATCATCGCCCGGCTTGGCGATTTGCGGCATGACGCGGGTGTAACCGTCGAACTTGAGGATACGGCCCTTGGCACGCAACTCGAAGTCACCAGCACCGACGGTGACCGTGGTCGACAGGTATTGGGCCGGCAGCATCTGACAAGCCAGGAACTGGCGCCAGATCAGCTCGTAGAGGCGCTCGGCGTCACGTTCCATGCCCGAGAGCTTGCTTGGCTCGGTGTTGGCGTCGGACGGACGAATCGCTTCGTGAGCCTCTTGTGCGCCTTCCTTGCTGCTATAGACGTTCGGCGTTTCCGGCAGGTACTTCTTGCCGAACTCGCCTTCAATATAAGTACGCGCCATCGCCACGGCGTCAGCCGAGAGGTTGGTGGAGTCGGTACGCATATAAGTGATGTAGCCGGCTTCATACAGGCGCTGAGCCATCATCATGGTTTTCTTCACACCGAAGCCCAGGCGGTTGCTCGCGGCCTGCTGCAGGGTGGAGGTGATGAACGGAGCCGACGGCTTGCTGCTGGTCGGCTTGTCTTCGCGCTTGACGATGCTGTAGCTGGAAGCCTTGAGCTTCTCCAGCGCGGCCATGGCCTGGGCTTCGTTGAGCGGTTTGAAGGCTTCGCCCTTCTCGCGGGCGACATCGAAACGCACGGTTGCACCCTTGGCGGTGCCGAGGTCAGCGTGAACCTCCCAATACTCTTCCGGGATGAACGCGCGGATCTCACGCTCACGCTCGACCACCAGTTTCACGGCTACCGACTGCACACGGCCAGCGGACAGGCCACGGGCAATCTTGGCCCACAGCAGTGGCGACACCATGTAACCCACGACGCGGTCGAGGAAACGACGGGCCTGCTGGGCATTCACGCGATCGATGTCCAGTTCGCCCGGCTGGGAGAAGGCTTCCTGAATCGCCTTCTTGGTGATTTCGTTGAACACCACGCGCTTGTAGCGGCTGTCGTCACCACCGATGGCTTCGCGCAGGTGCCAGGCAATGGCTTCCCCCTCGCGATCCAAGTCGGTTGCGAGATAGATGGTGTCAGCATCCTTGGCGAGCCGGCGCAGCTCTTCGATGACCTTTTCCTTGCCTGGAAGGATCTCGTACTTGGCTTTCCAGCCATGATCGGGATCGACTCCCATGCGAGCGACCAGCTGCTTGCGCGCCTTTTCTTTCGGCGACAGTGCCGGCACTTCACCCGCAGCAGCCTTGCCGCGCTTGGCGGCTGGCTCTTTGCTGGCGCTAGCCGAACCGCTGGTGGGCAGGTCTCGGATATGGCCGATACTCGACTTCACCACGTATTGGTTACCCAGATACTTGTTGATGGTCTTGGCCTTAGCCGGGGATTCCACAATGACCAGCGATTTGCCCATGGATCAGAAAATTCCTGAATTCTAGAAGTGAAAGGCGTTGGCGCCTGACGCGGCACCGCTATATATAGTGGCTACAAGGTGAGGTCAAGCGCAGGGTTTCGCGCGCACTCAGCTTATGGCTTGGAAAAAACACTCGGTTCGGCTTGCACCAAAGCAAAGCGTGGCACCTGCTCGCCGTCAACTTCGACCGACTCCAGGAACATGCTCAAGGGACGCACCCAAAAGCCGTAATCGCCATACAGGGCTTGGTAGAAGACCACTTCTTCTTCGGTTTCCGAATGCCGTGCAACACTGAATACACGGTACTGCGGACCTTTGTAATGTTGGTAGAGCCCAGGTTGTATCGGCATGCTTCGGCCCTCACTCAAATCTTTTCAAAATAAAATAAAAATAAATCCGGAAAAACAAAAACCGGGGCACTTGGCCCCGGCTTCCATCAGCGAAACGCTTAAACGCGTTCGAAGACGGTGGAGATGCCTTGGCCGAGACCAATGCACATGGTCGCTACCCCGAAGGTGCCGCCATTTTGCTTCATTACATTGAGCAAAGTGCCGGAGATACGCGCACCGGAGCAACCGAACGGGTGACCCAGGGCGATCGCGCCGCCGTGCAGGTTAACCTTCTCGTTCATCTTGTCGAGCACTTTCAGATCTTTCAGCACGGGCAGGGCCTGTGCCGCGAAAGCTTCGTTGAGCTCGAAGAAGTCGATATCGTTGATGCCAAGGCCCGCGCGCTTCAGTGCTTTCTGTGTGGCCGGTACTGGACCATAGCCCATGATCGCCGGATCCACACCTGCCACTGCCATCGAGCGAATCACCGCCATAGGCTGGATACCCAGGTCCTGTGCGCGCTGCGCCGACATCACGATCATGCACGAAGCACCATCAGTGATCTGCGACGAAGTACCCGCCGTCACGGTACCGCCCTTTGGATTGAAGGCCGGCTTGAGGGCCGCCAGACTTTCCAGGGTGGTTTCCGGACGAATGGTTTCGTCGTAGTCGAACAGTTTCAGGAAACCGTTCTCGTCGTAGCCCTGCATCGGGATGATTTCGTCTTTGAACTTGCCTTCCACGGTCGCCTTGTGGGCGAGCTGGTGGGAGCGCATGCCGAAAGCATCCTGCTGCTCGCGAGTGATGCCGTGCATTTTGCCCAGCATTTCAGCGGTCAGGCCCATCATGCCCGAGGCCTTCGCCGCGTACAGGGACATGTGCGGGTTCGGATCGACACCGTGCATCATGCTCACGTGACCCATATGCTCGACGCCGCCAACGACGAACACGTCACCATTACCGGTCATGATCGCTTGCGCGGCAGTGTGCAGCGCGCTCATCGACGAGCCGCACAGACGGCTGACAGTCTGGCCAGCCGAGGTGTGCGGGATCTGGGTCATCAGCGACGCCATGCGGGCGATGTTCCAGCCCTGTTCCAGGGTCTGGTTCACACAGCCCCAGATCACGTCTTCGACTTCGTTCGGGTCGACCTTGACGTTGCGTTCCAGCAGTTTGCTGATCAGGTGCGCCGACATGTCTTCGGCGCGGGTATTGCGGTGCATGCCGCCCTTGGAGCGGCCCATCGGAGTACGACCGAAGTCGACAATCACGACGTCTCTAGGATTCAAGCTCATAAGTTCACTCTCACTCTAGTTGGGGGCGCTTAACCGAAAAAGCTCTGGCCGTTTTTGGCCATTTCGCGCAGCTTCGCGGTCGGGTGGTACAGCGCGCCCAAATCAGCGTACTGGTCAGCCAGGGCAACGAACGCTGCAACACCGATCGAATCGATATAGCGCAGCGCACCGCCACGGAATGGAGGGAAACCAATACCGTAGACCAGACCCATGTCGGCTTCGGCAGCGGTTTCGACGATGCCGTCTTCCAGGCAACGCACGGTTTCCAGGCACAGCGGGATCATCATCCAGTTGATGATGTCTTCGTCGGTGACTTCGCGCTGTTCAAACACGATTGGCTTGAGCACTTCCAGGACCGACGGATCGGCCACCTTCTTCTGCTTGCCCTTCTTGTCGGTCTCGTAGGCGTAGAAGCCCTTGCCGTTCTTCTGGCCCAGGCGCTTGGCTTCGTAAAGCACGTCAACGGCCGAACGACGGTCGTCTTTCATGCGGTCCGGGAAACCTTCAGCCATCACATCACGGCCGTGGTGGCCGGTGTCGATGCCGACCACGTCCATCAGGTAGGCAGGGCCCATAGGCCAGCCGAATTTTTCCATGACCTTGTCGATACGGACGAAGTCCACACCGGCGCTGACCAACTTGGCGAAACCGCCAAAGTACGGAAACAGGACACGGTTAACCAGGAAGCCCGGGCAGTCGTTGACCACGATCGGGTTCTTGCCCATTTTCTTGGCGTAGGCAACGGTGGTGGCAACGGCCAGCTCGCTGGACTTCTCGCCACGGATCACTTCGACCAGCGGCATCATGTGCACCGGGTTGAAGAAGTGCATGCCGACGAAGTTTTCCGGACGCTTGAGGGCCTTGGCCAACAGGCTGATGGAAATGGTCGAGGTGTTCGAGGCGAGGATGGTGTCCTCTTTGACCTGGTCTTCGACTTCGGCCAGAACGGCTTGCTTGACCTTCGGGTTCTCGACGACCGCTTCAACCACCAGGTCAACGTGACCGAAGTCACCGTAAGACAGGGTCGGACGAATGCCGTTGAGCACTTCAGCCATTTTCGCGGCGGTCATGCGGCCTTTCTCAACGCGGCCAACCAGCAGCTTGGCGGCTTCGGCCAGCCCCTGCTCGATACCGTGCTCGTTGATGTCCTTCATCAGGATCGGCGTGCCTTTGGAAGCCGACTGATAGGCGATACCGCCACCCATGATGCCGGCGCCGAGTACGGCAGCCTGCTTCACGTCCTTGGCGATTTCGTCGTAGGCCTTGGCCTTTTTCTTCAGCTCCTGATCGTTCAGGAACAGGCCGATCAAGCTCTGCGCAGCAGAGGTCTTGGCCAGCTTCACGAAACCGGCCGCTTCGACTTCCAGAGCCTTGTCGCGACCGAAGTTCGCGGCTTTCTGGATGGTCTTGATCGCTTCGACCGGCGCCGGGTAGTTCGGGCCAGCCTGACCCGCCACGAAACCTTTGGCGGTTTCGAAAGCCATCATTTGCTCGATCGCGTTCAGCTTCAGTTTTTCCAGCTTCGGCTGGCGCTTGGCCTTGTAATCGAACTCGCCGGAAATGGCGCGCTTGATCAGTTCCAGCGCAGCTTCCTGCAGTTTTTCAGGAGCCACCACGGCATCGACGGCACCGACTTTCAACGCGTCTTCCGGACGGTTTTCCTTGCCGGCGGCGATCCACTCGATGGCGTTGTCGGCACCGATCAGGCGCGGCAGGCGAACGGTACCGCCGAAGCCCGGGTAGATGCCCAGCTTGACTTCAGGCAAACCGATCTTGGCCTTGGTGGACATGACGCGGTAGTCCGCTGCCAGGCACATTTCCAGACCGCCACCCAGAGCGATGCCGTTGATCGCGGCGACGGTCGGGACGTTGAGGTCTTCGAAATCGCTGAAAATCTTGTTGGCTTCGAGGTTGCCAGCAACAAGCTCTGCATCCGGCAGCTTGAAGTTGTCGACAAATTCGGTGATGTCGGCGCCGACGATGAAGACGTCCTTGCCACTGCTGACGATCACACCTTTGATCGAAGCATCTGCCTTGATGGTGTCTACGGCCTGACGCAGTTCGTTCAGGGTTAGACGGTTGAACTTGTTGACGGACTCACCCTTGAGGTCGAATTTCAGTTCGACGATGCCACTTTCAAGAGCCTTAACCGTGATGGCTTTACCTTCGTAAATCATCAACTGATCTCCACGATATGGAAGCTGAACAGTACACGTCGGACGCAGGCGAATGGCTCGGCAGGGACGTTAAACGTCGATGCTACGCCTATCCACCCGACACACCCGCCAACGCGATAGTCGGGATTCTGTAGGAGCGATCTGAAATACAAACGCTCAATTCATACGCCCGTTTGATTTGGGTACGTCACCTTCACGGAATTTCCGACAATTGTCAATCGCCCGAAACAGGGGGTTGAAACGCGACTTTCCGGTCATTTCCGTACTGCGAAGACCTTCAACACGCCGAAGCATGTGAAGTCATTCATAGGATCAATCATTAGAAAAGTCGCCCTAATTCGCGGCAGCCCGCGTTTAACGAGCTACGCTGGCGAGACTCAGGAGAAAAATTTGAACGCTTTTGGCGAACGCCCAGCGTAAGATCAGCCCACACCGAATTTACCGGCCTGCCTGGCCAACCCGCCCGATGATGTTGTCGGGCTTTTTATTGCCTGCATAAAAACCTGTGGGAGCCAGGCTGCCAGCGCTGCACCTGACACCCCGTGGCGCTCTCAGGTTCATCGCGAGGAGGCTCGCTCCTGCATGGATTGTGTTTCAGGCCAGAGCTTTGAGGGTGGCATCGATTTGTTGCAATACCTCGGCTTCGCCCTTCTCGCCCCAATACAGGGCGATCATTTGTTTATCGGCCTCGACCTTGTAGACATTGTCTGGCAATTTTTCGAAATGATTGAGCAGTGACCGATCCTCACAGACTTCCTGCCACTGATTCACCCAGACACCCGGTGATTTCTGCCAGTAACTCCAGCACGCCGGTTTATTGCCACGCCGCGGTCTGTGGTACTGCGCACAAGGGTTGGGCGGCTCCTGACCAAGCCAGTGCGGCCATTCCTGCGGCGCCAGCTGCATCGCCAACCCGATGCGTCGCGCCTCCATCCGCAGGGCCATGCGGCCACTCTGGTGGCGAGACGGTCGCAACCATGCCAGCGGACTGAGTACCACCAGCAGGATTGACACCACTATCCAGACCGTCATATCTGTACTCCCGATTCTTGATGAGCGTATTCAGTCGCTTTGAAACCAATACGCTTGAAACCAGCCATACTTATCAATATTGCAACCCTCAGGAGAGCACCTCATGCCCTACCACCATATTCTGGTCGCTGTAGACCTAACCGAAGAGTGCGACCCTGTAATCCACCGCGCTCGCGAACTGGCAGTGAGCAATAGTGCGAAATTGTCCCTGGTGCACATTGTCGAGCCGATGGCCATGGCCTTTGGCGGTGACGTGCCGATGGACCTGTCACAACTGCAACAACAGCAATTCGATCAGGCCAAAGAGCGTCTTGACCGGTTGATCGTGAAATACCCGGAACTGTCCAGGGAGTACAGCCACCTGACCTACGGCCAGCCACGCCAGGAAATTCACCACCTGGCCAAGGAGCAAGGGTGCGACATCATCGTGGTCGGCAGTCACGGGCGACACGGCCTGGCACTGCTGCTGGGCTCAACCGCCAACGATGTACTGCACGGTGCGCCTTGCGATGTGCTGGCGGTGCGCCTGCAAAACAAAAGCTGACAACACCCCCTGTAGGAGCAAGCTCGCCCGCGAGGGTCGTCAACGGTAACGCGAGAAGCCTGACACCCCGCGGAGCTCCCGGATTCAACGCGAGCAAGCTCGTTCCGACAGGATATTCAGCACGGCATATGAAAAGCCCGGCGTTCACGCGAATGAAGCCGGGCTTTTTTATTGCAGGATCAATCAGGCATCCAGCTCGGCCCAACGCTCGACCATCACGTCGAGCTCAGCCTGCAACTGCGCCAATTGAGCGATCACCGCAGCGGTTTCAGCGGCCGGACGCAGGTAGAAACCAGCATCAGCCATCTGCGCCTCGACGGTAGCGATCTGCTGCTCCATGGCTTCGATCTGCCCCGGCAAAGCTTCCAGCTCACGCTGCAATTTGTAGCTGAGCTTTTTCTTCGCCACCGGCGCTTCGACCGCCACCGCGACGGGCGCAGGTTCGGCTTTGACGACGGCGGAGTTCAGGTCGGCCTTGCCGGATTTGCTCTCGGTCACGCCCAACAGGCGCGGCGAGCCGCCCTGACGCAGCCAGTCCTGATAACCACCGACGTATTCGCGAACCTTGCCTTCACCTTCGAAGACCAGGGTGCTGGTCACCACGTTATCGAGGAATGCCCGGTCGTGGCTGACCATCAGCACGGTGCCGTTGAAGGTCAGCAAGACCTCTTCCAGCAGTTCGAGGGTTTCGACGTCGAGGTCGTTGGTCGGCTCGTCGAGGACCAGCAGGTTCGCCGGCTTGCTGAACAGTTTGGCCAGCAACAGACGGGCACGCTCACCACCGGACAGCGCCTTGACCGGCGTACGGGCACGCTGCGGGCTGAACAGAAAATCGCCGAGGTAGCTCAGGACATGGCGGCTCTGGCCGTCGATGTCGATGAAGTCGCGACCTTCAGCGACGTTATCGATCACGGTTTTTTCCAGGTCCAGTTGATGGCGCAACTGGTCGAAATAGGCGACATCGATCTTCGTGCCTTCTTCCACCTTGCCGCTGGTGGGCTGCAAGCCGCTGAGCATCAGTTTCAGCAGCGTGGTCTTGCCGGTACCGTTGGCACCCAGCAGACCGATGCGGTCGCCGCGTTGCAGCACCATCGAGAAATCCTTGATCAGGAACGGGCCGCCCGGGTGAGCGAAGCTCACATTTTCGAGGACCATCACCTGCTTGCCGGACTTGTCGGCCGTTTCCAACTGGATATTGGCCTTGCCGGTACGCTCACGACGTTCGCTGCGCTCGACACGCAACGCCTTCAGGGCGCGCACGCGACCTTCGTTACGGGTACGACGAGCCTTGATGCCCTGGCGAATCCACACTTCTTCCTGAGCCAGACGCTTGTCGAACAGCGCGTTGGCGGTCGCCTCGGCGGCCAGCTCAGCCTCTTTGTGCACGAGGAAACTGGCGTAGTCGCCGTTCCAGTCGATCAAGCCGCCGCGATCGAGTTCGAGGATGCGGGTTGCAAGGTTTTGCAGGAAAGAACGGTCGTGCGTGATGAACAGCACGGCGCCCTGGAAGTCCTTGAGCGCTTCTTCGAGCCAGGCGATCGCACCGATGTCCAGGTGGTTGGTCGGTTCGTCGAGCAGCAGCAGGTCAGGTTCGGAAACCAGTGCCTGGGCCAGCAGCACGCGACGACGCCAGCCGCCGGACAACTCGGCGAGGGTCTTGTCGGCGGGCAATTGCAGACGACTGAGGGTGCTGTCGACCAGGGTCTGCAGACGCCAGCCATCGCGGGCCTCGAGATCGTGCTGGACGTGCATCAGCTTGTCCAGGTCGGCGTCAGTGACGATGTTCTGGCTCAGGTGGTGATATTCGGCGAGCAATGCGCCCACGCCGTCCAGGCCTTCGGCAACTACGTCGAACACGGTCCGCTCGTCGGCTACCGGCAATTCTTGCGGCAATTCGCCGATCTTGAGCCCGGGTGCGCGCCAAACGGAGCCGTCATCGGGCTTCTGGTCGCCCTTGACGAGCTTCATCATGCTGGACTTGCCAGTGCCGTTGCGGCCGATGATGCACACCCGCTCTCCACGGGCGATCTGCCAGGACACCTTGTCCAACAACGGCATAGCGCCGAAAGCAAGGGACACATCGCTGAATTTGAGCAGGGTCATGAGCTTCTCCAAAAACCGGGCGCGCATTCTACCTGACTTGAGGCCTCAGAAGGCCGGCAATTTCACTGTCGAAGCACTCTGCACAACAAATGTTGCGAACTTATACAGACAGGTGGGCAAAGCTTTCGTCCCCTGCTGGCAAAAGGCTAAGCTACAGTTAATTAAGTGTTGGCATTGTCTGCACTTGTTCATGATTTCTCTGCCCGGATGTCCCATGCGCAGTCGCATTTTCAAGCTTTTTTCATATCTTTTACTGTCTGCCGCTGCCGTTAATTCCGCCCAGGCGGTGGACCTGTCTACCCAACGCCAGTATTACGATGAAGCCAAACGCGCCCTCGCCAAGGGCGATAGCGGCCCCTATTTCCGCTACAGCCAGGCCCTGAGCGATTACCCGCTGGAGCCTTACCTCGCGTACGACGAACTGACCGCGCGCCTGAAAACCGCGAACAATGCCGAAATTGAAAAATTCCTCGCCGAACATGGAGACCTGCCACAGGCCAACTGGATGAAATTGCGTTGGCTGCGCTGGATGGCCGATCGCGGCGATTGGGAGACGTTCGTCAAATATTACGACCCGAAGATGAACTTCACCGAACTGGACTGCCTGAATGCGCAGTATCAGATCAGCCATAACCTCAAGTCCGAAGGTTACGCCAACACCAACAAACTCTGGCTGACAGGCAAATCCCTGCCGGCCGCCTGCGACGCACTGTTCGGCATGTGGGCCGCCGAAGGTCAGTTGACCGAGCAAAAACGCTGGGAGCGCGCCAAGCTTGCCGCCCAGTCGCGCAACTACCCGCTGGCCAGCAGCCTGGCCAACGGCCTGACCACCCTCGCCCCTCGCGGTCGCCTGTTGATCGATGTGGCGCAAAAGCCCGAGCTGCTCAATCAGCCGTCGCGTTTCACGCCAGCCGACGAACCGATGTCGGACATCGTCAGCCTTGGCCTGCGCCGCCTCGCCCGCCAGGATCCGGACAAGGCCATGGAACTGCTCGATGGCTATGCCAGCAGCATGCACTTTTCCCGTGACGAAAAAGTGGCGATTGCCCGTGAAATCGGCCTGACGCTCGCGCGCCGCTTCGACAGCCGCGCGCTGGACGTGATGACCAAGTACGACCCCGAACTGCGGGACAACACCGTTTCCGAATGGCGCTTGCGCCTGCTGCTGCGCCTGGCCCGCTGGGACGACGCCTATCAACTGACCCGTCGCCTGCCGCAAGACCTGGCCACCACCAACCGCTGGCGCTACTGGCAGGCCCGCAGCCTGGAACTGGCACAACCGCAGAACCCTGAAGCGCAGACGCTCTATAAAACCCTCGCCCGCGAACGCGACTTTTATGGTTTCCTCGCCGCCGATCGTTCGCAATCGCCCTATTCACTGGTCAACAAACCGCTGGTGCTGAGCCAGGCGACGATCAACAAAGTGCGCAACACCCCCGGCATTCGCCGAGCCCTGGAGTTTCACGCCCGCGGACAGATTGTCGACGGTCGTCGCGAGTGGTACCACGTCAGCCGCCACTTCAGTCGCGAGGAAATGGTTGCCCAGGCCAAACTGGCCTATGACCTGAAATGGTATTTCCCGGCGATCCGTACAATCAGTCAGGCTCAGTATTGGGACGACCTGGACATCCGCTTCCCGATGGCGCACCGCGAATCCCTGGTGCGTGAGGCCAGAAACCGTGGCTTGCATTCGAGCTGGGTATTCGCCATCACTCGCCAGGAAAGCGCCTTCATGGACGATGCCCGCTCCGGTGTCGGCGCGTCGGGCTTGATGCAACTGATGCCCGGCACCGCCAAGGAAACCGCGCGCAAGTTCAGCATTCCCTTTGCCTCGCCGCAGCAGTTGCTGGAGCCGGACAAGAACATCCAGCTCGGTGCCGCGTACCTGAGCCAGGTCCACAGTCAATTCAACGGCAACCGCGTCCTCGCCTCCGCCGCCTACAACGCCGGCCCCGGCCGTGTACGCCAGTGGCTGCGCGGCGCCGACCACCTGAGTTTCGACGTGTGGGTGGAAAGCATCCCCTTCGACGAAACCCGTCAGTATGTTCAGAACGTGCTGTCTTATTCGGTGATCTACGGCCAGAAACTCAACTCACCGCAACCGTTGGTGGATTGGCACGAGCGGTACTTCGACGATCAATGATCATGTGGAGTCGACGTACTGACGAATGGCGAAAAGCGGTGCACGTGATGCACCGCTTTCGCTGGCAAGCCAGCCCCTAGAGTTCGACCAGTGCCTTGCCATCACTGAACTGCAATGCCGCCAGCCGCGCATACAACGCATTACTGGCAATCAACTCCTGATGCGTGCCCACCGCGACCAGTTTCCCCTGATCCATCACAGCGATCCGGTCGGCGTTTTTCACCGTGGCCAGGCGATGGGCGATGACCAGCGTGGTGCGATTTTTCATCAGCGTTGGCAGGGCTTGCTGAATCAGGTGTTCGCTTTGGGCATCGAGGGCGCTGGTGGCTTCGTCGAGCAGCAGGATTGGCGCGTCGACCAGCAGCGCTCGGGCAATCGCCAGGCGCTGGCGCTGGCCGCCGGACAATCCAAGGCCACCGTCCCCCAGGTGGGTCTGGTAACCCTGGGGCATGGCTTCGATAAAGTCGTGGGCATAGGCGACTTTCGCCGCCTCCTGAACCTCGCTCAGCGTTGCCGTCGGCTTCCCATAGCGGATGTTCTCTTCGATGCTGCCGAAAAACAGCGCCGGCGTTTGCGAGACGAGGGCAAAGCAACGACGCAGGTCCAGCGGATCGAGCCGGGTCAGCGGCACGCCATCAAGCAGAATGGAGCCTTCGGCGGGGTCGTAAAAGCGCAGCAGCAGATCATATACCGTCGATTTGCCAGCCCCGGATGGCCCGACCAGTGCCAGGGTTTCACCCGCGTTGATGGTCAGGTTCAAACCGTCGACGGCATAGCTTTCGGGACGCGAGGGGTAGGGAAACCGAACATCTCGCAGCACCAGATCCCCCTTCACCCGCTCCGGCAAGGTCACCCGATCGGTGCCGGGTGGCTGGATGATGTTTTCCGAACGCAGCAACTCGGCAATCCGCTCGGCTGCGCCCGCCGCGCGCTGCAACTCGCCAATCACTTCGCTCAGGGTGCCGAACGCACTGCCGACGATCAGGCTATAGAAGACGAAGGCCGCCAGCTCGCCGGCAGAAATTCGCCCGGCAATGACGTCCATGCCACCGACCCACAGCATGACGCCGACCGCGCCCAGCACCAACACGATCACCAATGTGATCAACCAGGCCCGCTGGAAAATACGCTTGCGTGCCGTGTCGAACGCTTCTTCCACGGTCAAGGCAAAACGTCGCTCGTCCTGAAACTGGTGGTTGTAGGCCTGTACGGTTTTGATCTGACCCAGGGTTTCCGAGACATAACTGCCGATATCGGCAATCCGGTCCTGACTCAAACGCGACAGGTAGCGTACCCGGCGACCGAAAATCAGGATCGGCGCGATCACCAGAGGCAAAGCGACGACGACGATACTGGTGAGTTTGGGGTTGGTCACAAACAGCAGGACGATCCCGCCGATGACCATTAGCAGATTGCGTAGAAAAAGTGACAAAGAAGAACCGATTACCGATTGCAGCAACGTGGTATCGGCGGTCAACCGCGACTGGATTTCAGAGCTGCGGTTGTTTTCGTAGAACCCGGGATGCAGGTAAATCAAGTGGTTGAATACCTGACGGCGGATGTCGGCGACACAACGTTCGCCGATCCACGACACCAGATAAAAACGCGCAAAGGTCCCGACCGCCAGGCCGAACACCAGCAACATGAACAGGCCGATGGACTGATTGAGCAAGTGCGGTGACTGGGTCATGAAGCCCTGATCCACCAGCAGGCGAATGCCCTGCCCCATGGACAACGTGATACCCGCCGTGACGATCAACGCGAGCAAGGCACCGAACGCGTGCCAGCGATAAGGCGCGATGAAACGACTGGCCAAGCGAATCGCACGACGGTGACGAACAGAAAGCATTGGCATCATCCAGAACGGTTAATAAGGTCAGCCTAGTCCGGCCAAACGGGATGGAACCTGGTAAATCACAATGAGTCAGGTTAATTATGACCGCCGCTACTAGGCGCTAGACGCTATTGGTCTAAGGTTCGGGTGGCAACCTCGCGCCATTTCTGGTGGACTGGGCTTGCCGCCGTGTAAAGATCGCAGGGAGCTGTCACAGCCTGGTCACCTGGCGGTTCTACAGTAAGCACACACCTGAAGAGGAGACAGGCCATGTCCTTGCAAAACAGCAGAAATGACAAGATTCAAGTAATCCGCACACAGCCAAACCAGTCTCTGGGTTGCTCGATAATCGATGCCGATGGCCGCGAAGTACCGATCACTGAAGACATGATCCAGGCCGCGTGCCGTGAGCTGGAAAAGCGATTGGTCAAGCCTGCCGAACAAAAGTGATATAGCCACCGTCTTCTTTGACCCGGCCCCTGTTGGCCGGGTTTTTTATGCGGTTTTTTGAGAGTGCTGCTCCCCACGCAATCAACGCGACGCCAATGCTGCCGCATGACCTGTGGGAACGTGGCTTGCCCTCGATCGGCCCTACTCGGTTTTCAGAGGGCCGACGCGCCCAACGCCGCTACGATCTGCCGCAACGCCGGCGAATCCCCTTCAATGCGCACTTTCAACCCATCAATCTCACGTCGCGATGGATAATTTTTGCGCAAAGCGTCGAACGCCGCACGTTGCTCGCTCACGCTGCCTACAAGGCTGCGGCGGAAATCCGCGTCGTCACGGCGCGGGTCATACACGCCGCGGCACAACATCGCCAGAGCCCAGGCCGGATCGCTTTCAGCGCTCAGGGTCGCTTCGGACAACCATGGCGCCGGCAGCAAATCGCTCAGGCTGACCTCGGCCGGTTGCCCGAGAAAATCGCAATACGCCTGGTAGATCTGCGCCGTTCCGCGCTGTTTGCCATCCAGGCTGTAACCGGCAATGTGCGGCGTGGCCAGCACACAGAGTTCGGCCAGCGCCACATCGACCTCCGGCTCACCCTCCCAGACATCGAGCACCGCTTGCAGGTCTTCACGTTGCAACAGCACCTGGCGCAGGGCGCTGTTATCCACCACTGGACCACGACTGGCATTGATCAGCCAGGTGCCGGGCTTGAGTCGGTTCAGGTGCTTTTGATCGAACAAATGCCAGGTGGAATGAGCGCCCTGCTTGGTCAGCGGTGTGTGCAGGCTGATGACATCGCACTGTTCGATGATCTGCTCCAGGCTGACGTAATCGCCCCCTTCGACGGCGTGGCGCGGCGGATCGCAGACCAGTACCTTCCAGCCCAGCCCTTGCAGGACCTTGACCAAGCGTCCGCCCACTTCACCGGCGCCGACCACACCGTAAGTTCGCCGAGTCAGATCGACGCCTTCGATTTCAGCCAGGGTCAACAGACTGCCGAGCACGTAGTCGACCACGCCACGGGCATTGCAACCCGGCGCGCTGGACCAGGTGATCCCGGCCTGTTGAAAATAACCCAGATCCAGGTGATCGGTGCCAATGGTGCAGGTACCGACAAAACGCACCTTGCTGCCTTCGAGCAACGCGCGGTTGACGTTGGTCACCGAGCGCACCAGCAACACATCGGCCTGTTCGACGGTGGCACGGTCGATGGAACGCCCTGGCACCCGGCGGATTTCACCGAAACTTGCAAAGAAAGCATCGAGCAGGGGGATATTTTCGTCGGCAACAATCAGCATGGCAGGCTCCTTAGGCGGATCGGCAGTGTAGGCGTAGAGGCGGGTGGTGAGCCAGCGTGCATTGTGCATCCTGGATATGAAGGACTGCATATTTCCTGTGGCGAGGGAGCATGAGGATTCATTCAAGAGCTCGATTACAAATCGGTAACACAGGTCTTTTCCTGACCGTTACGTCAACGCGTAGAATGCGCGCCTGCGCATCAATACCTTCTGGACGTTTTACCCTTGAATTCTGTGACTGACCGTCCCACCGCAACACCCCTCAATCGCCCGGCCCGGGTTCGCCTCGAGCTGAAAAACCTGCTCGCCCTGGCGCTGCCGATCATGATCGCGCAACTGGCGACCACGGCCATGGGGTTCGTCGATGCCGTGATGGCCGGGCGGGTCGGTCCGCGTGACCTGGCCGCCGTGGCACTCGGTAATTCGATCTGGGTGCCGGTGTTCCTGCTGATGACCGGTACTTTGCTGGCCACCACGCCGAAAGTCGCCCAGCGTTTCGGCGCCGGCACCCACAGCGAAATCGGCCCGATCGTGCGTCAGGCGCTGTGGCTGGCGCTGGTGGTAGGATTGATGGCGACCGGCATTCTGTTCAGTGCCGAACCGGTTTTGCGGGTCATGAAGGTCGACCCCGAACTGATTGGCCCGTGCATGCAGTATCTGCATGGCATCGCCAGCGGCTTGCCTGCCGTCGCCATTTACCATGTGCTGCGCTGTTTCAGCGATGGCCTGGGCCGTACCCGCCCGGCGATGGTGCTGGGTCTGTGCGGGCTGGCGCTGAATATTCCTCTGAACTACATCTTCATTTATGGCCACTTCGGTGTCCCGGCCATGGGTGGCGTCGGCTGCGGTTGGGCCACGGCGATCGTGATGTGGGTCATGGCGCTGGGCATGGCCGGTTGGGAGCGCTGGGCGCCGGCGTACCAGTCGAGTGAACTGTTCAGCCGTTTCGACTGGCCGCAATGGTCGGTGATCAAGCGCTTGCTGGGTATCGGCCTGCCCATCGGCATCGCGGTGTTCGCCGAGTCGAGTATCTTTGCCGTGATCGCGCTGCTGATCGGCAGCCTCGGCGCCACCGTGGTCGCCGGGCATCAGATCGCCCTGAACTTCAGCTCGCTGGTGTTCATGATCCCCTACTCCCTCGGCATGGCTGTGACGGTACGGGTCGGCCAGGCGCTGGGCCGTCAGGAGCCGCGCGAAGCACGCTTCGCCGCCGGGGTCGGCATGGGCACGGCCCTGGCTTACGCCTGTTTGTCGGCGAGCATGATGCTGTTGCTGCGCGAGCACATCGCAACGATCTACACCGCTGACCCGACGGTAGTCAAAGTCGCGGCGATGCTGATTGTCTACTCGGCACTGTTCCAGTTTTCCGATGCGATACAGGTCACGGCGGCCGGTGCGCTGCGCGGTTATCAGGACACCCGGGTAACGATGATCCTGACGCTGTTCGCGTATTGGGGCATTGGTTTGCCGGTGGGTTACGTCCTTGGCCTGACCGATTGGTTCGGCGCACCGAGTGGCCCGAGCGGGCTATGGCAGGGCTTGATCGTGGGCTTGAGCTGTGCGGCGCTGATGCTGTCGATCCGCCTGACACGCAGTGCGCGCAAGCGGATTCGTATCAGTCATTCGCTGGGTTGACCCAATGCTGTAGGAGCAAGCTGGGCGATTTGACGATGGACATGAAGGGCACCGCGCTTATCCAGCAAATGCGCGTTAACGTTAACGTCCATCGCGAGCGGGGCTCGCTCCTACAGAGGTCAGCGTCGGTTATTCGGACTTCTTGCGGATCCAGTAGAGGTAGGTGCCTGCCTCTTCCTGCTGACCGACCAGTTCGTGATCGAGAAACACGCAGAACTTGGGGATGTCGCGCCGGGTCGAAGGATCGGTGGCGATCACCTTCAGCAGACCGCCAGGCGCCAGGTCACGGATGTGCTGGTGCAGCATCATGACCGGCTCCGGGCAGTTGAGGCCGGTGGCGTCCAGAGTGCCGTCAACCGGTGTATCAATCATTTCACTCATGATTTACTCCTGAAACTTGCCGGCATTCTCGCGCATTGCCGGGTGTTCGGTCATCTGTGGCATTACGCCCGCACCCACAGGTTTTATCTGATCAGCGGGACTTCGGCTTCTTCACATCCAGTCGACGCAAATGGCAGGTCACTTCCTCACGGTCGTGATACAGCTGTTTGCAGCCAATCTCGACCTTGATGCCCCGCGCCTTGAAGCCGTCGGCGATCCGCTCCAGCAGGCGCTTCACTTCGGCGTAACGCTGTTTCATCGGCAACTTGAGGTTGACCACGGCTTCGCGGCAATGCCCCTCGCCAATCCATTCTTCGAGCATCGCGGCGTTACGCGCCGGTTTTTCGACGATGTCGCACACCATCCAGTCCACCGGTTGCTTGGGCTTGAAGGTGAAACCGTCGGCCATCAGGTGTTGCACCAACCCGGTATCCATCAGGCTTTCGGCCATCGGGCCGTTGTCGATGGCGGTCACCAGCATGCCCCGATTGACCAGTTGCCAGGTCCAGCCACCGGGCGCAGCGCCCAGATCGACGCCGGTCATGTCGCCGTGCAGGCGCTCATCCCACTGGTCGCGCGGGATGAAATGGTGCCACGCCTCTTCCAGCTTCAGTGTCGAGCGGCTTGGCGCCTCGCGGGGGAATTTCAAACGTGGAATGCCCATCGGCCACATCGCCGAGTTGTTCGCCTCTGCCAGGCCCATGAACACTTCGCGGCCGCTTTTGAAGGTCAGCAACAGACGTGGCTTGTGGGCGTCCTCCACCAGTTTTCCGGCAGCCATCAGCGCCTTGCGCAGGTGGACTTCGAATTTCTTGCAGAAATTCGACAGTTCCTTGCCGTCGTTGGTATCGACCATCTCCAGCCACAGGCTGCCGCACAGCGGAAAGTCGGCCATATGGGCGAGGATCACGCTGATGCGATCGGTTTCCGGCAAATCGATGAAGATCCCCCGAGCCCACTGGCGCGGGAAGATCAATTGATCGAAACGCTGACCGCGCATCAACCGTTCGGCGCCGTCTTCTTCGGTGCAGACGAATTCGGCGCAGGCGCTGGCGGTCTTGGCCTTGGCATAACCGGCCACGTTCAGCCGCGCGGCGAGGTCGGAAATCTCGGAACAGACTTCGCCTTCGAAGCCCGGCCGGCAGTGCATAAAGAGGGTGTTCATTCTTACTCCTGGGCAGATGGCGAGACATTCAACCACTGCGCGATGCCCAGACTTGCGTTGAAGCAAAGCCTGTCACGAAAACCGGCGCATGATAACTGACTTCGGAACCTCGGACTTATCGATAGAGTCCAGTAATTAGCCAGCTACTCAAAACAGGGCTAGGTTTAATGCTCTGCCCGTCCCCTCCGTCCGTAGCCGTGCGGACTCAAAGGAGTGATTGCAATGCCCTCCCTCAACAGTTTGAACACCCTTAAAACCCTGCAAGTCGACGACAAGACTTATCACTATTTCAGCCTGCCGGATGCCGCCAAGAGCCTGGGCGATCTGGACAAGCTGCCGATGTCGTTGAAAGTGCTACTGGAAAACCTGCTGCGCTGGGAAGACGAAAAAACCGTCACCGGCGCCGACCTCAAGGCGATTGCTGCCTGGCTCAAGGAACGCCGCTCCGACCGCGAAATCCAGTACCGCCCGGCGCGGGTGCTGATGCAAGACTTCACCGGCGTACCCGCCGTGGTCGACTTGGCGGCCATGCGCGCGGCGATGGCCAAGGCCGGCGGTGATCCGCAACGAATCAATCCACTGTCGCCGGTGGACCTGGTGATCGACCACTCAGTGATGGTCGACAAATTCGCCAGCAGCAGCGCCTTCGAACAGAACGTCGACATCGAAATGCAGCGCAACGGCGAACGTTATGCCTTCCTGCGCTGGGGCCAGAGCGCCTTCGACAATTTCAGCGTGGTGCCGCCGGGCACCGGGATCTGCCACCAGGTGAACCTCGAATACCTCGGTCGCACGGTCTGGACCAAGGACGAGGACGGGCGCACCTATGCCTTCCCGGACACACTGGTGGGCACCGACTCCCACACCACCATGATCAACGGTCTGGGTGTGCTCGGCTGGGGCGTTGGCGGGATCGAAGCGGAAGCGGCGATGCTCGGCCAGCCGGTGTCGATGCTGATTCCCGAAGTGATCGGCTTCAAGCTCAGCGGCAAACTCAAGGAGGGCATCACCGCCACCGATCTGGTGCTGACGGTCACCCAGATGCTGCGCAAGAAAGGCGTGGTCGGCAAGTTCGTCGAATTCTATGGTGACGGGCTGGCTGACTTGCCGTTGGCCGACCGCGCGACCATCGCCAACATGGCCCCGGAATACGGCGCCACCTGCGGCTTCTTCCCGGTGGACGACGTGACGCTGGAGTATCTGCGTCTGTCCGGCCGCCCCCTCTCGACCGTCAAATTGGTCGAGGCCTACAGCAAGGCCCAGGGCCTGTGGCGCCTGCCGGGCAAAGAGCCCGTATTCACCGACAGCCTCGCGCTGGACATGGGCAGCGTCGAAGCCAGCCTCGCCGGGCCGAAACGCCCGCAAGACCGCGTGTCGCTGCCGAACGTCGCGCAAGCGTTCAGCGATTTCCTCGGCGTCCAGCTCAAACCCACCAGCAAGGAAGAAGGCCGCCTCGAAAGCGAGGGCGGTGGCGGTGTGGCCGTGGGCAATGCGGACATGGCCGGCGAAGCGGACTATGAATACGAAGGCCAGACCCATCGGCTGAAAAACGGCGCGGTGGTGATTGCCGCGATCACCTCCTGCACCAACACCTCCAATCCGAGCGTCATGATGGCCGCCGGTCTGGTGGCGAAAAAAGCCGTGGAAAAAGGCCTGCAACGCAAACCCTGGGTGAAAAGCTCGCTGGCTCCTGGCTCGAAAGTGGTCACCGACTACTACAAGGCAGCCGGGCTCACGCAGTATCTGGATCAACTGGGTTTCGCCCTGGTCGGCTACGGCTGCACCACCTGCATCGGCAACTCCGGGCCGCTGTCGGAACCGATCGAAAAAGCCATCCAGCAGGCTGACCTGACCGTGGCCTCGGTGCTATCGGGCAACCGCAACTTTGAGGGCCGGGTGCATCCGCTGGTGAAAACCAACTGGCTGGCCTCCCCGCCGCTGGTGGTCGCCTATGCATTGGCGGGCACCGTGCGCATCGACCTCAGCACCGAGCCGCTGGGCAAAGACCAACACGGCAACCTGGTGTACCTGCGCGATATCTGGCCGAGCAGCAAGGAAATCGCCGAAGCCGTGGAGCAAGTCAACACCGCGATGTTCCACAAGGAGTACGCCGAAGTGTTCGCCGGCGACGAGCAGTGGCAAGCCATCGAAGTGCCGCAGGCCGCGACTTACGTCTGGCAGGCGGATTCGACCTACATCCAGCATCCACCGTTCTTCGATGACATCGGCGGGCCGCCCCCCGTGGTCAAGGACATTGCCGGCGCCCGCGTCCTCGCGCTGCTGGGCGATTCGGTGACCACCGACCACATTTCACCGGCCGGCAACATCAAGGCCGACAGCCCGGCGGGGCGCTATCTGCGCGAAAAAGGCGTGGAACCGCGGGACTTCAACTCCTACGGTTCGCGGCGCGGCAACCATGAAGTGATGATGCGCGGCACCTTCGCCAACATCCGCATTCGCAATGAAATGCTCGGCGGCGAAGAAGGTGGCAACACCCTCTATATACCGACCGGCGAGAAACTGGCGATCTACGACGCGGCCATGCGCTATCAAGCCTCGGGCACGCCGCTGGTGGTGATCGCAGGGCAAGAATACGGCACCGGGTCGAGCCGGGACTGGGCGGCCAAGGGCACTAATCTGCTGGGGGTCAAAGCGGTCATCGCCGAAAGCTTCGAGCGTATTCACCGCTCCAATCTGGTGGGAATGGGCGTGCTGCCGCTGCAGTTCAAACTCGATCAAAATCGCAAAAGCCTGAACCTGACCGGCAAGGAAACCCTGGACATCCAGGGTCTGACCGGCGTCGAGCTGACGCCACGGATGAACCTGAACCTGGTCATCACCCGTGAAGACGGCAAGAGCGAAAAAATCGAGGTGCTGTGCCGAATCGATACGCTGAACGAAGTGGAATACTTCAAGTCAGGAGGGATCTTGCATTACGTGTTGCGCCAGTTGATTGCCTCATGACGGCGTGCTGACAAAGACACCGCCTTCGGGCGGTGTTTTTTTGAGATCACAAAAATCCATGTGCAAGCTTGCTCGCGATGACGGTGTACCATTCATGGACGATGATGAATGACCCTCCGCTATCGCGAGCAAGCTCGCTCCTGCACCGGGGATTGGGATCACCCCACAGCACGTCAGACACAAGGACTTGCAATGCTCGCCCTGCCATGGATATTTCTGGCCCTGCTCTCCCTCGGCTACGGCATGGCCCTGGCCTATGGTCACCTCGGCTGGTTTGCCGGAATCTCCGTCGCGTTGTTGCTGATGGCCGCTTTCGCCGCTCGCCAGCAAAAAATTCAGTTCGGCCGCTACCTCGGCCACGGCCTGTTCATCTTTCTGGCCCTGGCACTGGCGCTGCACTGGCTGCCCGGTTTCTACAATGGTCGCGTTATCGCCCCCCAGCGCTTCACCGACGACGCCTTGCCGTTTTCCATGTACCTGCATCTGGACAAACCCCTGATCGGTTTCTGGCTATTGTTGGTGTGCCCGTGGATTGTCGGCCAGCGGTCGTTGCGACTGTCCCTGTACGCCACCGCGCTGGCGTTGACCTTGAGTGCGGTGCTGGCACTGGGTGGCGCGCTGTTGCTGGGGGTCATCGCTTGGGCGCCAAAATGGCCGGACCAGGCCTGGATCTGGCTGCTCAACAACTTGCTACTGGTGACGCTGGTCGAAGAAGCACTCTTTCGCGGCTATATACAGGGTGGCCTGAACCGTTGCCTGAAAAACCTGGCTTATGGGGAAAACCTCGCCCTGCTGCTTGCCTCACTGCTGTTCGGCCTGGCGCATGCCGGTGCGGGCTGGCAATGGGTAGTGCTGGCGAGCCTGGCCGGCGTCGGTTATGGTCTGGCCTACCGTTTTGGCGGACTGTCTGCCGCCATCGCCACCCACTTCGGTTTGAACCTGCTGCACTTCGGACTGTTCACCTATCCAATGCTCACGGGCTGACGCATGGGTCATTTTGCGACGCGCCACCGATAATCGAAAAATCGTCTCAACAAATGGCCATGGGTGCCGATACAGCACTTGAAAGCCTTGCGGATAAAAAAAGCCATGCGTAACAACCAACCAATTACACAACGCGAACGGACCTTTCCAGCTCAGCAACGGTTGATTTCCACCACTGATGCCAAAGGCCTGATCACCTACTGCAACGACGACTTCGTCGACATCAGCGGGTTTTCTCAGGAAGAACTGATCCGTGCCCCGCACAACCTGGTGCGTCACCCCGACGTCCCGGCCGCGGTGTTCTCGCACATGTGGGCAACACTGAAACAAGGTTTGCCATGGATGGGTATCGTCAAGAATCGCTGCAAGAGCGGTGATCACTACTGGGTCAACGCCTATGTGACACCGATCTTCGAAGGCAATCAGGTGATCGGTTACGAGTCGGTGCGGGTCAAGCCCACCGCCGAGCAGATCCGCCGTGCCGAAGCGCTTTACCAGCGCATCAATCAGGGCAAGTCGGCCATTCCTTCCTCCGATAAATGGTTGCCGATCCTGCAGGACTGGTTGCCGTTCATCCTGGTCAGCCAACTGAGTTTCATGATTGGCGCCACGCTGAACTCCCACTGGGGGTTTGCCCTGGCCGCCGGTCTCTCCGTGCCGCTGGGCCTGATGGGCCTGAGCTGGCAACAACGCGGGATCAAGCGCTTGCTGCGACTGGCCGAGCAGACCACGTCCGACCCGCTGATCGCGCAGATGTATACCGACAGCAGCGGTGCCCAGGCACGTCTGGAGATGTCGATCCTCAGCCAGGAAGCCCGCCTGAAAACCTGCCTGACCCGCCTGCAGGACACCGCCGAGCACCTGACCGATCAGGCGAAACAATCCGACACACTGGCCCACAACAGTTCCTCGGGCCTGGAGCGCCAGCGCGTCGAAACCGAGCAGGTGGCCACCGCCGTCAATGAGATGGCCGCCACCACCCAGGAAGTCGCCAGCCACGTGCAACGCACCGCCGACGCTACCCAGGAAGCCAATCGCCTGACCAGTCGCGGCCGTGACATCGCCGGGGAAACCCGCGAAGCCATTCAGCGCCTGTCGGTGGTGGTCGGGGAAACCGGACAGACCGTGACCCAACTGGCCAAGGACAGCGACGAAATCGGCGGCGTGGTGGACGTAATCAAAGGCATCGCCGACCAGACCAACCTGCTGGCACTCAACGCTGCCATCGAAGCGGCCCGCGCCGGTGAGATGGGTCGCGGTTTTGCAGTGGTGGCCGATGAAGTACGCCAATTGGCGCAACGCACCAGCGAATCCACCGGGCAGATTCACGCCCTGATCGCCAAGCTCCAGCAAACGGCCAGCACAGCGGTGCAGACCATGGAAGCCGGGCATCGTCAGGCTGAAGAAGGCGTGGCGCGGGTACTGGAAGCGGATCAGGCCTTGGTCGGCATCAGCGAAGCGGTGGCCAACATCACGGACATGACCACCCAGATCGCTGCCGCGACCGAAGAGCAAAGCTCGGTCGCCGAGGAGATCAGCCGCAACATCAGCAACATTTCCATCCTCGCTGACCAGACCTCGGAACAGGCTCAGAACTCGGCGCTGCTGAGTGAAGAGTTGACCAAAACCGCGAATACCCAGTATTCGTTGGTGGAGCGGTTCAACCGCTGATTGCTGCTGGAAAAACAAAACCCGGATCGCGAAAGCTTCCGGGTTTTTTTGAGCCTGTGAACGGGATGCCGCCTGGTAGTCCCTCATCGCGAGCAGGCTACTCCCACAGGGCTTCGCGTTGTTCAGCCCATCAAGCCACACAACCCATCACTGTGTGAGCGAGCCCGCTCGCGATGGGATCATCACAACCTCAGCAAAACCTCATTGAAGGAATAAAGCCACCTTCTGCGCTGCAGCCGCCAAGTGCTGCTCATGGCTAAACCCCGAAGCCTTCAATGGCTTCAAGTCGTGATCCCCCGCCACCAGCCAGAACACCTCGATGCTCGGCGATAACACATACCCCTCGACCGCCTCGCGATTGCCCAGCGCATCCCGTTCGCCCTGCACGATCAGCGTCCGCGCCTTCAACCCCGCCAGATGCTCTACTCGCGGTTTCTCCGGTTTGCCCACCGCATAAAACGGATAGCCCAGGCACACCAACGCATCAGCACCCATTTCATCCGCCAGCAAACTGGCCATCCGCCCGCCCATGGACTTGCCGCCGATGGCCAGGCGCCCAGTGACATGACGTCGCACCACGGCGTAGACCTCGCGCCAGCACTCCAGCAGCTTCGGTGCCGGGTTGGGTGGGCGCTTGCCGCCGTCGACACGCCGCTGCGCCATGTATGGAAATTCAAAGCGCAGCACGTTGACGCCTTGCGCCGCGAGGCGTGTGGCCATGTCGTTCATCCAGTCGCTGTCCATCGGCGCTCCGGCACCATGGGCCAGGATCAAGGTGGCGTACGCGGGCGCCACGGCGGCATTCCACCGCCATCCATGATCCCGCACGCACTGCGCCCATTGATCCCCGTCAATACCGGCCATGTGCTTCTTGTCCATGCTTGCCTCGCTTTTAGTCTGCCTATAACTCCGGCCGAAGAGTGCGCTGCCTTGCGCGAGCGCGCTCACTTCAGCTGAACCGTGGATGGGGAACCATGAACACTTCTATCAGTACCGCCTACAACTACAAGGTGGTCCGCCAATTCGCCATTATGACGGTGGTGTGGGGCATCGTCGGCATGGGGCTCGGGGTTTTTCTCGCTGCCCAGTTGGTCTGGCCCGAACTCAACTTCAACTTGCCGTGGACCAGTTTCGGCCGTTTACGCCCGCTGCACACCAACGCGGTGATCTTCGCCTTCGGCGGCTGCGCCCTGTTCGCCAGTTCGTTCTACTCGGTGCAGCGCACCTGCCAGACCCAGCTGTTCGCGCCAAAGATCGCCGCGTTCTGCTTCTGGGGCTGGCAACTGGTGATCCTGCTGGCCGCCATCAGCCTGCCGCTGGGGTACACCAGCTCCAAGGAGTACGCCGAGCTGGAATGGCCGATCGATATCCTGATCACCATTGTCTGGGTCGCCTATGCCGTGGTGTTCTTCGGCACGATCATGAAGCGCAAGACCAAGCACATCTACGTCGGTAACTGGTTCTTCGGCGCATTCATCGTCACCGTGGCGATTCTGCACATCGTCAACAACCTTGAGCTGCCGGTGAGTTTCACCAAGTCCTACTCGGTGTATGGCGGCGCGACCGATGCCATGGTTCAGTGGTGGTACGGGCACAACGCCGTGGGCTTTTTCCTCACCGCCGGTTTCCTGGGGATGATGTATTACTTCGTGCCGAAGCAGGCCGAGCGCCCGGTGTATTCCTATCGCTTGTCCATCGTGCATTTCTGGGCGCTGATCACCCTGTACATCTGGGCCGGTCCGCACCACCTGCACTACACCGCGCTGCCGGACTGGGCACAGTCGCTGGGCATGGTGATGTCGCTGATCCTGCTGGCGCCGAGCTGGGGCGGCATGATCAACGGCATGATGACGCTCTCGGGTGCCTGGCATAAGTTGCGCAGCGACCCGATCCTGCGCTTCCTGGTCGTGTCCCTGGCGTTCTACGGCATGTCGACCTTCGAGGGGCCGATGATGGCGATCAAGACCGTCAACGCGCTCTCCCACTACACCGACTGGACCATCGGCCACGTACACGCCGGCGCACTCGGCTGGGTAGCAATGATCTCGATCGGCGCGCTGTACCACATGATCCCGAAAGTCTTCGGTCGCCCACAGATGCACAGCATCGGCCTGATCAATGCGCACTTCTGGCTCGCCACCATCGGCACCGTGCTGTACATCGCCTCCATGTGGGTCAACGGCATCGCCCAAGGCCTGATGTGGCGTGCAGTCAACGAAGACGGCACGCTGACCTACTCCTTCGTCGAAACCCTGGCGGCCAGCCACCCGGGCTTCATCGTGCGGCTGGTAGGCGGTGCGATCTTCCTCAGCGGCATGTTGCTGATGGCTTACAACACCTGGCGCACCGTGCGGGCCTCGCAGCCTGCCGACGTCGCCGCTGCCGCGCAGATGGCCTGAGGAGTCCGCCATGAAACACGAAACAATCGAAAAAAACGTCGGCCTGCTGCTGTTGCTGATGATCTTTGCCGTGAGCATCGGCGGTCTGACCCAGATCGTCCCGCTGTTCTTCCAGGACGTGACCAATAAACCGGTGGAAGGCATGAAGCCCTACACCGCGCTGCAACTCGAAGGCCGCGACCTCTACATCCGCGAAGGCTGCGTCGGCTGCCACTCGCAGATGATCCGTCCGTTCCGCGCCGAGACCGAACGCTACGGGCACTACTCGGTGGCCGGTGAAAGTGTCTGGGACCACCCGTTCCTGTGGGGCTCGAAACGCACCGGACCTGACCTGGCCCGGGTCGGCGCGCGTTACTCCGATGACTGGCACCGCGCGCATTTGTACAACCCGCGCAACGTTGTGCCGGAATCGAAAATGCCGGCCTACCCGTGGTTGGTGGCCAACGCGCTCGACAGCAGCCACACCGAGACCAAGCTGCGTGCCATGCGCACCCTCGGCGTGCCGTACACCGACGAAGACATCGCCGGTGCGACCGAGTCGCTCAAGGGCAAATCGGAAATGGATGCCCTGGTCGCCTACCTGCAAGTGCTCGGCACTGCGATCAAGAGCAAGAGGTGAGCCGTGGTCTTTGAAATAAGCAGTGGAATGATTCGCGGCCTGGGCACGGTCGTAGTGTTCGTGGCCTTTGTCGGCCTGACGCTCTGGGTGTTCAACGGCAAGCGCAATCCGGAATTCGCCGAAGCGCGCCTGCTGCCATTCGCCGACGAGCCGCAACCCGACAGTGTCACCCCCCAAGAATCCGCAACAAGGAGTACCCGGCCATGACCACCTTCTGGAGTACGTGGATCTGCGTACTGACCATCGGCAGCCTGATCGGCCTGACCTGGCTGCTGATCGGCACCCGCAAGGGCGAAACCAAGGGCAGCGTCGACCAGACCATGGGCCATAGCTTCGACGGCATCGAGGAGTACGATAATCCGTTGCCGCAGTGGTGGTTCATGCTGTTCGCCGGCACCCTGGTGTTTGCCGTTGGCTACTTGATCCTCTATCCGGGCCTGGGCAACTGGAAAGGCATCCTGCCCGGCTACGACAACGGCTGGACCGGCGCGCACGAATGGGAAAAGGAAATGGCCAGGGCTGATGCGAAGTTCGGGCCGATCTTCGCCAAATTCGCTGCCATGCCGCTGGAAGAAGTGGCCAAGGATCCGCAAGCGTTGAAAATGGGCGGGCGCCTGTTTGCCTCCAACTGCTCGGTCTGCCACGGCTCGGACGCCAAGGGTGCATTCGGCTTCCCCAACCTGACGGACCGTGATTGGCGCTGGGGCGGCAACGCTGACACCATCAAGACCACCATCATGGGTGGGCGCATGGCGGCGATGCCGGCCTGGGGTGAAATCCTTGGTGAAGCCGGCGTGAAAAACGTCGCGGCCTATGTGCGCCATGGATTGGCCGGCCTGCCGCTGGCCGCCGACAGCGGTGCGGATCTGCAAGCCGGACAGCAACTGTTCAGCACCACCTGCGTAGCCTGCCACGGGGCAAACGGCCAGGGCACTGAAGCCATGGGCGCGCCGAATCTGACGCACCCGACCGGTTTTATCTACGGTACAAGCCTGGCGCAGCTGCAACAAACCATCCGCCATGGTCGCCAGGGCCATATGCCAGCGCAAAGCGAACTGCTCGGCAACGATAAGGTTCAATTGCTGGCGGCGTATGTGTACAGCCTGTCGCACGCTGCCGGTACCGAGCGCTTGCAGGCTGACGGCAAAACCGAGTAATCGATGACCGCTCTACTGCCGCATTCTCCGGAATGCGGCAGTTTCCCGCCCCTTTGCGACCCATTGTCGCACCCTCATTCAGTCTTCCTTTCGGTTCACCAGATTCGGGTCTAAGCTTGCTCCAATGCGGACTGGCAAGTACCGGTTCCAGGTCGACCCTAACCGATGTGTTCGATGATTCAGCTCGATGACAGGCCGCAAAGGCTGGTAGATACCGGCTGTCGCGCGAATTGCCATCGGTCATCTGATCGTTGCGATTGAACACACCTCGTTACATGTGACCTGACCCCCTTGCCCATTTAGTCCGACGGGACAATTTGCCGGCGTGCAAATTTGTCCTTACGCGGCGCATGGAAAGGCCGCAGAATCAGCATTTGAAAGCATTGACCCAGGTCATGGCGCGTTGCAATGACCCCCCGCTTTCTACATACTTGCGGCCGATTTTTAATCCTAATAAAACACCCAAACCGTGGAACCTTAGAATGAGCACAGCAATCAGTCCGACTGCTTATAACTATAAGGTAGTCCGCCAGTTCGCCATCATGACGGTGGTCTGGGGGATCCTTGGCATGGGGCTCGGTGTCTTCATCGCCTCACAGCTCGTATGGCCGGAATTGAATTTCGGTCTGCCGTGGACGACTTTTGGACGCCTGCGCCCGTTGCACACCAACCTGGTGATTTTCGCCTTCGGTGGATGTGCACTGTTTGCCACTTCTTATTATGTCGTGCAGCGAACCTGCCAAACGCGACTGATTTCCGACAGCCTCGCGGCCTTCACCTTCTGGGGATGGCAAGCGGTGATCGTCGGCGCCATCGTTACCTTGCCGCTGGGTTACACCACCACCAAGGAATACGCTGAGCTGGAATGGCCCCTCGCCATTCTGCTGGCCATCGTCTGGGTCACCTACGCTCTGGTGTTCTTCGGCACCATCGTCAAGCGCAAGACCAAGCACATTTATGTGGGTAACTGGTTCTACGGTGCCTTCATCCTCGTGACCGCGATGCTGCACATCGTCAACCACGCCTCCCTGCCAGTCAGTTTCTTCAAGTCCTATTCCGCCTATGCAGGTGCGACGGATGCGATGATCCAGTGGTGGTACGGCCACAACGCCGTGGGCTTCTTCCTGACCACCGGCTTCCTGGGGATGATGTACTACTTCGTGCCGAAACAGGCCGAGCGTCCGATCTATTCCTATCGCCTGTCCATCGTGCACTTCTGGGCACTGATCACCCTGTACATCTGGGCCGGTCCGCACCACCTGCACTACACCGCGCTGCCGGACTGGGCCCAATCCCTGGGCATGGCGATGTCGATCATCCTGCTGGCCCCGAGCTGGGGCGGCATGATCAACGGCATGATGACCCTGTCGGGCGCCTGGCATAAGCTGCGCACCGACCCGATCCTGCGCTTCCTGGTCGTGTCCCTGGCGTTCTATGGCATGTCGACCTTCGAAGGGCCGATGATGGCCATCAAGACCGTGAACTCGCTGTCGCACTACACCGACTGGACCATCGGCCACGTACACGCCGGCGCCCTGGGCTGGGTAGCGATGATCTCGATCGGCGCGATCTACCACATGATTCCGAAACTGTTCGGCCGCGCGCAGATGCACAGCACCGGCCTGATCAACACGCACTTCTGGCTCGCGACCATCGGTACCGTTCTGTACATCGCTTCGATGTGGGTCAACGGCATCACCCAGGGTCTGATGTGGCGTGCGATCAACGATGACGGCACCCTCACCTACTCGTTCGTCGAAGCACTGCAAGCCAGCCACCCTGGCTTCATCGTCCGCGCACTGGGCGGTGCGTTCTTCGCCACCGGCATGCTGTTCATGGCCTACAACGTATTCCGTACCGTACGCGCCTCGAACCCGGTTGAAGCCAAAGCCGCCGAACAGATTGCTGTAGTTGGAGCTCACTGATGAAGCATGAAGCAGTCGAGAAGAATATTGGCCTGCTGGCCTTCTTCATGGTTATCGCCGTCAGTATCGGCGGCCTGACCCAGATCGTTCCGCTGTTTTTCCAGGACGTCACCAACAAGCCGGTCGAAGGCATGAAGCCGCGCACCGCCCTTGAACTGGAAGGCCGCGACATTTACATCGCCAACGGTTGTGTCGGCTGCCACTCGCAGATGATCCGCCCGTTCCGCGCTGAAACCGAACGTTACGGCCACTACTCGGTCGCCGGTGAAAGCGTCTGGGACCACCCGTTCCTGTGGGGTTCCAAGCGTACCGGTCCGGACCTGGCCCGTGTCGGCGGTCGTTACTCCGATGACTGGCAACGTGCGCACTTGTACAACCCGCGCAACGTCGTGCCCGAGTCGAAAATGCCGGCCTACCCGTTCCTCGTGGAAAACAAGCTCGACGGCAAAGACACCGCCAGGAAAATGGAAGTCTTGCGCACGCTCGGCGTCCCTTACACCGACGAAGACATCGCCGGCGCCAAGGATGCTGTGAAGGGCAAAACCGAAATGGACGCGCTGGTGGCCTATCTGCAAGGCCTGGGCACCATCATCAAAAGCAAACGGTGATCTAGATGGATATCGGGATGATTCGTGGCCTGGGCACCGTTGTCGTGATGGTGGCCTTCATCGGTCTGGCGTTGTGGGTATTCAGCCCAAAGCGCAAGTCGGAGTTTGAAGACGCGACCTTGCTGCCTTTCGCGGATGATCCCGAAGCCATCAAGCACGTCGAGCAAGCTTCTAGGAGTAACAAAGAATGACTACATTCTGGAGTCTGTATGTCACAGTCCTCAGTCTCGGTACGATCTTTTCCCTGACCTGGCTGCTGCTGTCGACCCGCAAGGGCCAGCGCACCGAGGTGACGGAAGAGACGGTTGGCCACTCCTTCGACGGGATCGAGGAGTACGACAACCCACTGCCGAAATGGTGGTTCATGCTGTTCGTGGGCACCATCGTTTTCGCCCTGGGCTACCTGGTACTGTACCCGGGCCTGGGCAACTGGAAAGGCCTGTTGCCAGGTTACAACTACCTGGATAACGAGAAGCAGACCGCGTTCGCCAACGGCCAGACCGGCTGGACCGGCGTTCACGAGTGGGAAAAGGAAATGGCCAAGTCGGACGCCCGGTTCGGTCCGATTTTCGCCAAGTTCGCTTCCATGCCAATCGAAGAAGTCGCCAAGGACCCGCAAGCCCTGAAGATGGGTGGCCGCCTGTTCGCCTCCAACTGCTCGGTTTGCCACGGTTCCGACGCCAAAGGCGCCTATGGCTTCCCTAACCTGACCGACGCCGATTGGCGCTGGGGCGGCGAGCCGGAAACCATCAAGACCACGATCATGGGCGGCCGTCACGCGGTCATGCCGGCGTGGGCTGAAGTGATCGGTGAACAAGGCGTTGCCGACGTTGCCGCATTCGTGGTGACCAACCTCGATGGCCGCAAGCTGCCGGAAGGCACCAAGGCTGACCCGGTTGCCGGCCAGAAACTGTTCGCGGCCAACTGCGTGGCCTGCCACGGTCCGGAAGGCAAAGGCACCCCGGCAATGGGCGCACCGAACCTGACCCACCCCGCCGCGTTCATCTACGGTTCGAGCTTCGCTCAACTGCAGCAGACCATCCGTTACGGCCGTCAGGGCCAGATGCCTGCGCAAGAGCAACTGCAGGGTAACGACAAGGTTCACCTGCTGGCCGCTTACGTCTACAGCCTGTCTCACGGCGAGAAGGCTGCGGCGGCAGACGCTCAGTAAGGCAAACGCTCGACGCAATGCAAAAGACCCCGTCATTCGACGGGGTCTTTTTTTTGTAATCGCAAGACATGATCCCGATCACACAGCCCCTTTGCCGTGACAGTGGGCTAACGTTGTCACCGATACCTCAAGACCGGGCAGCTATACTTCACCTGTCAATTGACCTGCATCATGTTTTGTTACATTCACTACACCATCTATGAATTTCACCCAACGCGACCAAAGGTCGCACCCTTGGGCCAGAGCGACAGGCGTATCATTGCGCCACTGCAACACCTCTTTTTGACCGCGGCCAGCATGTACTGACCGGGGCATTTTTCCACTGCCGTGGGATGCAATGATGAGCAACCAGATTCCGGTACACGACGTCACACCGCCCAGTAAAAACGCGAACAACAGCGTCGATCTCTACGCCTCTCGAGAAAAAATCTACACCCGCGCCTTCACCGGCCTGTTCCGCAACCTGCGGATGATGGGCGGCGCCTTTTTATTCCTGTTGTATTTCGGCACGGTCTGGTTGAGCTGGGCGGGCCATCAGGCCGTCTGGTGGAATCTGCCGGAGCGAAAATTCTTTATTTTCGGCGCGACCTTCTGGCCGCAGGACTTCATCCTGCTCTCGGGCATTTTGATCATCAGCGCCTTCGGCCTGTTCTTCATTACGGTGTACGCCGGGCGGATCTGGTGCGGCTACACCTGTCCGCAGAGCGTCTGGACCTGGATTTTCATGTGGTGTGAAAAGGTCACCGAAGGCGACCGCAACCAGCGTATCAAGCTCGACAAGGCGCCCATGAGCGCCAACAAGTTTCTGCGTAAATTCAGCAAGCACACCCTGTGGTTGCTGATTGGCTTTGTGACCGGCATGACCTTCGTCGGCTATTTCTCGCCGATTCGTGAGTTGGTTATCGACTTTTTTACCGGCGAAGCCGATGGATGGTCGTATTTCTGGGTCGGATTCTTCACCCTCGCCACCTACGGCAACGCCGGCTGGCTGCGCGAACAGGTGTGCATCTACATGTGCCCGTACGCACGTTTCCAGAGCGTGATGTTCGACAAGGACACGCTGATCGTGTCCTACGACCCGCGTCGTGGCGAAAGCCGTGGCCCGCGCAAGAAAGGCGTCGACTACAAAGCCCAGGGCTTGGGCGACTGCATCGACTGCACCATGTGCGTTCAGGTCTGCCCCACCGGCATCGACATTCGCGACGGCCTGCAGATCGAGTGCATCGGTTGCGCCGCCTGTATCGATGCCTGTGACAGCATCATGGACAAAATGGAGTACCCGCGCGGGCTGATCAGCTACACCACCGAGCACAACCTGTCCGGGCAGAAAACCCATAAACTGCGCCCGCGCCTGATCGGCTATGCCGTGGTGCTGCTGGCGATGATCAGTTTGCTGGTCACTGCGTTTTTCATGCGTTCGCTGGTAGGTTTCGACGTCAGCAAGGACCGCGTGCTGTACCGTGAAAACGCCGAAGGGCGGATCGAAAACGTCTACAGCCTGAAAATCATGAACAAGGATCAGCGCGACCACACCTACGTGCTGGAAGCCGCCGGTCTGCCGGACCTCAAACTGCAAGGCCAGCGCGAAATCAAAGTGGCGGCCGGCGAGATCGTGAGCCAGCCGGCTGAACTGTCCGTGGCACCGGAACACCTGCCGTCGAGCACCAACGAGGTGAAATTCATCCTCAAGGATGCCGATGACAACAGCATCCACGTTGAAGCCAAGAGCCGATTCATCGGCCCACAAAATCGTTGAGAGAAGTGAACATGCCCGCAGCAAACGCCGCAAGCCCTTGGTACAAGCACCTTTGGCCGTGGATCATCATCGGGATTCTGGCTTGCTCGGTGACCCTGACCCTGTCCATGGTGACCATTGCGGTGAATCACCCGGACAACCTGGTCAACGACAACTACTACGAGGCTGGCAAAGGCATCAACCGTTCCCTGGACCGTGAACTGCTCGCCCAGACCCTGCTGATGCGCGCCGCGGTCCACCTGGATGATGTGACCGGCGAAGTCGATCTGCGCTTGAACGGCAATAGCCAGCCGAAGACCGTGGAGCTGAACCTGATCTCGCCGACCCAACCGGAAAAGGACCGCAAGATTGTCCTGACCCGCAGTGAAACCGAACAGGGCCGTTACATCGGTCAATTGAGCGACAAGGTCGAAGGCCGGCGCTTTGTCGAACTGCTCGGCACCCAGGATGACCACACATGGCGTCTGTTCGAAGAAGAACTGGTCAGCCATGACAAGGACCTGCTGCTCGGAGACGAGCCGCTGCAAGGCGCGGAAGACCTGAAAAAATAAACCCACGCTTCGCGCATTGCGAGCAAGCTCGCTCCCACAGTCAATCACTGTTGCATACAGATTTTGATATCACCAATGATCCCTGTGGGAGCGAGCTTGCTCGCGATGCGGCCCTTCCTGAAGACAAAGATTCAGCGGCGCTAGTGAAAACCTGATGACCACCCCACTCCCCTGCTACCACTGCGCCCTGCCCGTCCCGGCCGGCAGCCGTTTCACCGCGGCGGTTCTCGGGCAAACCCGCGAGTTCTGCTGCCCGGGTTGCCAGGCGGTGGCCGAGGCAATTGTTGCCGGCGGGCTGGAAAACTATTACCAGCATCGAAGCGAAGCGTCGGCCAACCCTGAAGCGCTACCGGTGCAATTGGTGGACGAACTGGCGCTGTACGACCGCGCGGATGTGCAACAACCCTTTGTCCGCCACGAAGGCGAACTCGCCGAAACCACACTGTTGATGGAAGGCATCAGTTGCGCCGCCTGTGGCTGGCTGATCGAGAAACATCTGCGTGCACTGCCCGCCGTGGCCGAAGCGCGCCTGAACCTGTCCAACCATCGCCTGCATGTTCGTTGGGCCGATGCCCAATTGCCGCTGAGCCAGGTGCTCGGCGAGTTGCGCCACATCGGTTACGCCGCCCACCCCTACCAGGCCGACCGCGCCAGCGAACAACTGGCCAGCGAAAACCGCCGGGCCCTGCGTCAATTGGGCGTCGCCGGATTGCTGTGGTTCCAGGCGATGATGGCGACCATGGCCACCTGGCCGGAATTCAACATCGACCTCAGCCCCGAACTGCACACGATCCTGCGCTGGGTCGCGCTGTTCCTCACCACCCCGATCGTGTTCTACAGCTGCGCACCGTTCTTCAAAGGCGCAATGCGCGACCTGCGCACCCGGCACCTGACAATGGACGTTTCTGTGTCGCTGGCCATTGGCAGTGCCTACATCGCCGGAATCTGGACCTCGATCACCGGGGTGGGTGAACTGTATTTCGACGCCGTTGGCATGTTCGCGCTGTTCCTGCTGGCGGGGCGTTATCTGGAACGCCGCGCCCGGGAACGCACGGCCGCCGCCACCGCACAACTGGTCAATCTGCTGCCGGCCTCGTGCCTGCGCCTGAGTACGGACGGTCAGAGCGAACGCATCCTGCTCAGCGAACTGCGCGTCGGCGATCAGGTGCTGGTGCACCCCGGCGCGATTCTCCCGGCCGACGGCAAGATCCTTGAGGGCCAGTCGAGCATCGACGAATCACTGCTCACCGGCGAATACCTGCCACAGGCCAGGACCACGGGCGATGCGGTCACTGCGGGCACCCTGAACGTCGAAGGCGCGTTGACCGTGGAAGTCCAGGCCCTGGGTCAGGACACTCGTCTGTCCGCCATCGTCCGCCTGCTCGATCGCGCCCAGGCTGAAAAGCCAAGACTGGCGGAAATCGCCGACCGTGCGGCGCAATGGTTCCTCCTGCTGTCACTGATCGCCGCCGCTGCCATCGGCCTGCTGTGGTGGGAGCTGGATGCTTCGCGGGCCTTCTGGATTGTCCTGGCGATGCTGGTTGCGACCTGCCCGTGCGCCCTGTCCCTGGCCACGCCGACGGCCCTCACCGCCGCCACCGGCACGTTGCACAAGCTGGGGCTGTTGTTGACGCGCGGCCATGTGCTCGAAGGCCTGAACCAGATCGATACGGTGATTTTCGACAAGACCGGAACCCTCACCGAAGGACGCCTGGCGTTACGCTCGATCCGCCCTCTCGGCGCCCTGGACAGCGATCAATGCCTGAGCCTCGCCGCCGCGCTGGAAAACCGCTCCGAACACCCGATTGCCCGCGCCTTTGGTCGTGCGCCACTGGCCGCCGAAGACGTGCACAGCACCCCCGGCCTCGGCCTCGAAGGACGGGTCGGCGAGCAACGTTTGCGTATTGGCCAACCCGATTTTGTCTGCGAACTCAGTGGCACCGCCCTGCCATCGATGCCGGATGAAGCCGGGCAATGGCTGTTGCTCGGCGATACCCAGGGGCCGCTGGCGTGGCTGGTCCTCGACGACCGCCTGCGTGCCGATGCCCGCGCCCTGCTGGATGCCTGCAAGGCGCGTGGCTGGCACACATTGTTGCTGTCCGGCGACAGCTCGCCGATGGTCGCCAGTGTCGCCGCCGAGCTAGGCATCGACGAAGCCCGCGGCGGATTGCGCCCGGACGACAAGCTGCAAGTCCTGCAACAGCTGCACAAGGAAGGTCGCAAGGTATTGATGCTCGGTGACGGGGTCAACGACGTGCCGGTGCTGGCGGCTGCCGACATCAGCGTGGCCATGGGTTCGGCCACCGATCTGGCGAAAACCAGTGCGGACGCGGTGCTGCTGTCCAATCGTCTCGATGCCCTCGTGCAAGCCTTCAGCCTGGCGCGACGCACCCGTCGGGTAATCATCGAGAACCTGCTGTGGGCCGGGCTGTACAATGGCCTCATGTTGCCGTTCGCCGCCCTCGGCTGGATCACTCCGGTATGGGCCGCGGTCGGTATGTCCATCAGTTCGCTGACCGTGGTGCTGAACGCGCTGCGCCTGACTCGCCTGCCGAGCGCGCCCGCCACCAGTAGCACGCCACAAACCCGCCCGCTACCGGCCTGAGCCGCGCGGGCATGGAGTCCAGATGCCAGCTCTTTACGTGATGATCCCGGCTGCACTGCTGATCGTGGCCATCGCTGTCTACATCTTCTTCTGGGCGGTCGACAGCGGGCAGTACGACGACCTCGACGGCCCGGCCCACAGCATCCTGTTCGACGACCAGGACCCGAACCACACCGCCGCAGTCGACGAGGCCAGCGGCCATCCGGCCAAACCCGACGACAAGGCGCCGCCCCATGCTTGAATTGGCGCCACTGTTGGTCTCGGCGTTGATACTCGGCCTGCTCGGGGGCGGTCATTGCCTGGGCATGTGCGGTGGCCTGATGGGCGCGCTGACCCTGGCGATCCCCAAGGAACAACGCAGCCGGCGCTTTCGCCTGCTGCTGGCCTACAACCTCGGGCGCATTCTCAGCTATGCCACGGCCGGCCTGTTGATCGGCCTGGCGGGCTGGGCGGTGGCCAACAGTCCGGCGGCGATGTACATGCGGGTGCTCGCCGGTTTGCTGCTGATCGCGATGGGCTTGTACCTCGCTGGCTGGTGGAGCGGCCTGACCCGCATCGAAAGCCTCGGACGCGGCCTGTGGCGGCATATCCAGCCGGTTGCCAACACACTGCTACCGGTGTCGAGCGTGCCCCGTGCGCTGCTCTTGGGTGCGCTCTGGGGCTGGTTACCGTGCGGCCTGGTCTACAGCACGCTGCTGTGGTCGGCCAGTCAGGGCAATGCGCTGGACAGTGCGTTGCTGATGCTGGCTTTCGGGTTGGGCACCTGGCCGGTGCTGCTCGCCACGGGGCTGGCGGCCGAACGGGTGACGGCGCTGTTGCGCAAGCGCAGCGTGCGCATGGCCGGTGGGTTGCTGGTGATGCTGTTCGGCATCTGGACCTTGCCGGGGCCGCATCAGCATTGGCTCATGGGACACTAGATCGGCGACGCGCCCTTCGCGAGCAGCCTCGCGGCCACCGTTGACCGCCCCCACCTGTGGAAAGCGAGCTTGCTCGCGATGAGGCCCGCACTGACAGCACGAATTGCGAACTTTGACGCAAATCAAGATGCCCAATCGACGCAGCCCCTAGACTGGCCGACACTGCCAGCCTATCCGGGGGAACGCCCGCATGATGCTCGACGCCATTCGTTGGGATACCGATTTGATCCGCCGTTATGACCTGGCGGGACCGCGCTATACCTCCTACCCGACCGCCGTGCAATTCAACAGCCAGGTCGGCACGTTCGACCTGTTTCACGCCCTGCGCGACAGCCGCAAGTCCCAGCGCCCGTTGTCGCTGTATGTGCATGTGCCGTTCTGCGCCAACATCTGTTACTACTGCGCCTGCAACAAAGTCATCACCAAGGATCGCGGCCGCGCCCAGCCCTACCTGCAGCGCCTGGAACAGGAAATCCAGTTGATCGCCTGCCACCTCGACCCCGCGCAAAAAGTCGAGCAACTGCACTTTGGTGGCGGTACACCAACCTTTCTCAGTCACGACGAACTGCGTCAGCTGATGGCTCACCTGCGCAAACATTTCAATCTGCTGGACGACGATTCCGGCGACTACGGTATCGAGATCGACCCCCGCGAGGCCGACTGGTCGACCATGGGGTTGCTCCGGGAGCTCGGTTTCAACCGGGTCAGTATCGGCCTGCAAGACCTCGACCCCGCAGTGCAGCGTGCCGTCAATCGGCTGCAAAGTCTTGAAGAAACCCGCGCCGTGATCGACGCCGCCCGCACCTTGCAGTTTCGCTCGATCAACATCGACCTGATCTACGGCTTGCCAAGACAGACCCCGGACAACTTCGCCCGCACCGTCGAAGAAGTCATCAACCTGCAACCCGATCGTCTTTCGGTGTTCAACTACGCTCACCTGCCGGAACGCTTCATGCCGCAACGGCGGATCAACAGCAACGAGCTGCCGACGCCCGCGCAGAAACTGGAAATGTTGCAGCGCACCATCGAGCAACTGACGGCTGCCGGTTATCGCTACATCGGCATGGACCACTTCGCCCTGCCGGACGACGAACTGGCGATTGCCCAGGAAGAATCGACCCTGCAACGCAACTTCCAGGGCTACACCACCCACGGACATTGCGATTTGATCGGGCTGGGCGTGTCGGCGATCAGCCAGATCGGCGACTTGTACTGCCAGAACAGCAGTGACCTGAATCAGTACCAGAGCGCTTTGGACTCCTCACAGCTGGCCACCAGCCGCGGCCTGTTGTGCAACGCCGATGACCGGCTGCGGCGTGCGGTCATTCAGCAACTGATCTGCAATTTCAGCCTGGAGTTCGCCCAGATCGAACAGGCCTTCAACATCGACTTTCAGGGCTATTTCGGCGAGCTGTGGCCACAGCTGCACAATATGGCCAAGGATGGCCTGATCGAACTCGACAATGAACGAATCACCGTGCTGCCGGCCGGCCGCCTACTGGTACGCTCGGTGTGCATGGTTTTTGATGCGTACCTGGAACATCACAATCGCCAACGGTTTTCCCGCGTGATCTAAGCCTGGCCGGCAAATCCGCCATACACTGGCCTCCATGTCCTTCGGTGGGTTACCCTTACGTCTTACGCGTGTTTTCCCACAAGGATTGAAGAAATGTCTGAGCCAGTAAAGTTGCGTGCTCATAATCAGGCCCATTGCAAGGATTGCAGCCTGGCCCCTCTGTGTTTGCCACTTTCGCTCAACCTGGAAGACATGGATGCCCTGGATGAAATCGTCAAACGTGGACGCCCGCTGAAAAAAGGCGAGTTTCTGTTCCGCCAGGGTGACACCTTCGACTCCGTTTATGCCGTACGCTCCGGTGCGTTGAAAACGTTCAACCTGAGCGATGTCGGCGAAGAACAGCTCACCGGTTTTCACTTGCCGAGTGAACTGGTTGGCTTGTCGGGCATGGACACCGAGAAACATCCGGTGTCGGCACAAGCGCTGGAAACCACGTCGGTCTGTGAAATACCCTTCGAACGTCTCGACGAACTGGCCCTGCAACTGCCGCAGCTGCGCCGTCAGCTGATGCGAGTGATGAGCCGCGAGATTCGCGACGATCAACAGATGATGCTGCTGCTGTCGAAAAAGACCGCTGACGAGCGTATCGCCACATTCCTGGTCAACCTGTCGGCACGTTTTCGCGCCCGTGGATTCTCGGCCAACCAGTTCCGCCTGAGCATGTCCCGCAACGAAATCGGTAACTACCTGGGCCTGGCGGTGGAAACCGTTTCGCGGGTGTTCACGCGCTTCCAGCAGAACGAACTGATCGCCGCCGAAGGCAAGGAAATCCAGATTCTCGATCCGATCCAGCTCTGTGCACTCGCGGGCGGCTCGGTCGAAGGCTGATCTCGATCCGTGGTAGAGCGAACCGTTTCAGCCGCGGGTATACTGCGCCGTTTGCAGCCCTGCCAGGACACCTTGATGATGGCCTTCGACTCCTTCGACATCAAATCCCTCATTCGCCCCGTGATCGACTTCCCCAAGCCGGGGGTGATTTTTCGTGACATCACCCCGCTGTTCCAATCGCCCACGGCCCTGCGCCTGGTGATGGACAGCTTTGCCCATCGCTACGTCGAGGCTGATTTCACCCACATCGGCGCCATGGATGCCCGTGGTTTCCTGATTGGTTCGGTGCTGGCCTATCAGTTGAACAAACCGCTGGTGCTGTTCCGCAAGCAAGGCAAGCTGCCCGCCGATGTGCTGGCCGAAGGCTATGCGACCGAATACGGTGAAGCCTTTCTGGAAGTGCACGCTGACAGCCTCTGCGAAGGCGATTCAGTGGTGATGTTCGATGACCTGATCGCCACCGGCGGCACCCTGATTGCAGCGGCTAACCTGATCCGCCGCATGGGCGCGCGGGTGCATGAAGCGGCGGCGATTATTGATTTGCCGGAGCTGGGCGGGTCGCAGCGTCTGCAAGACATGGGAATTGCGACGTTCTGCCTGACGCAGTTTGCGCTGACCGACAGGTAAGCGGCGCCTGCACTGACGCCATCGCTGGCAGGCCAGCTCCCACGGGGTTCTTCGTCATGCACAAGATGTGTGTACGCGCAGATCTCTGTGGGAGCTGGCCTGCCAGCGATAGCGTCAGTCGTTACACCGCAAGCCTCACAACCCCATCTGCTTGCTGATGATCTCGTTCATCACTTCCCGCGTACCGCCGCCGATCGAAAGAACCCGGTTATCCCGGTACAACCGCTCCACCAGGCTTTCGCGCATGTAACCCATGCCACCCAGAATCTGCACCGCCTCCGAGGTGATGCGATCTGCCGTATCCGTCGCAAAGTTCTTGGCCATGGAAATTTCCTTGATCACGCTCAGCCCCGCAGCCATTTTCGCTGCCTGGCGGTAGGTGAATTCCCGCGACACCTCCAGTGCCGTGGCCATTTCGGCGAGGCGGTGTTTGATCACTTGGAACTTGCCGATGGGCTTGCCAAAGGCCTCACGCTCCCGCGCCCATTTCAGGCTTTCCTCCAGCGCCAGTTGAGCGGTCATGTTGGCCATCAATGCCAGGGCCAGGCGCTCGCTCTGGAAGTTGCCCATGATGCAGGCAAAGCCCATGTTCTCGCTGCCGATCAAATGGCCCACAGGCACCCGGCAATCGTCGAAGAACAGTTCAGCGGTATCCGACGCCCACCAACCCATTTTCTTCAACTGACGCCCCACGGTGAAACCGGGTGTGCCCTTCTCGATCAATAACAGGCTGATGCCGGCGAAACCCGGCTCACCGGTTCGCACGGCGACGGTGTAGAAATCCGCGCGCACGCCGCTGGTAATAAAGGTTTTACTGCCACTGACCCGGTAAAAGTCACCGTCACGCACGGCGCGGGTCTGCAGGTTGGCAACGTCGGAACCGCCGCCGGGTTCGGTGATGGCCAAAGCGCTGATTTTCTCGCCGGACAACACCTGCGGCACAACCCGATCACGGACCTCAGGCCTGGCCCACTTGAGAATCGGCGGCAGGCCGATGTCCAGCGAGCCAAGCCCCGCCACCAGGCCGCCCGAGCCACAGCGCATCAACTCTTCGCTGGCGGCGACCTTGGCGAACAGATCGCCTTGGTGGCTGCCACCCAGGCTCTCGGGGTAACCGATGCCGAGAATGCCCGCCGCACCGGCCTTGAGGTAAAGCTCGCGGGGGAAGCTTTCGGCTTCTTCCCACTGGTCGATGTCCGGAAGAATCTCGCGCTCGACGAAACGTCTGACGCTGTCGCGGACCAATTGGTGGCTGGGGTCGAAGTATTCCTGGAAGGCAGGCATCGGCGAACTCCACTGAAGGGTTCAGCGACGTTAACCGAGCGCTTGCTTGGTTTTCAACAGGATTGTGCGTGTGTCAGATAGACCGTGTCGCCCGCATCGCGAGTAGGCTCGCTCCCACATTGGATTTGCGGTGCACACAAAAAACCTGTGGGAGCGAGCCTGCTCGCGATGACGTCAACCCAAACGACACAAGTTACAAGCTGATCGGCTTACGCCCGGCAAACGAATGCGCCAGCGTTCCGCCATCCACCAGTTCCAACTCGCCGCCCAGTGGAACGCCATGGGCGATGCGCGAGGCGATCAGGCCTTTGCTGCTGAGCAATTGGGCGATGTAATGCGCAGTCGCTTCACCTTCCACGGTCGGGTTGGTGGCGAGAATGACTTCAGCAAACGTGCCCGCCTCTTCGATTCGCGCCATCAATTGCGGAATGCCGATGGCTTCCGGCCCCAGTCCGTCGAGTGGCGACAGGTGGCCCTTGAGCACGAAGTAGCGACCGCGAAACCCGGTCTGCTCTACGGCGTAGACATCCATCGGCCCTTCCACCACACAAAGCAGGGTGTCGTCGCGGCGAGTGTCCGCGCATTGCGGGCAAAGGTCATCTTCAGTCAAGGTGCGGCACAAACGGCAATGACCGACACCTTCCATGGCCTGACTCAAGGCCAACGCCAGGCGCGAGCCGCCGCTGCGATCACGTTCGAGCAACTGCAACGCCATGCGCTGGGCGGTTTTCTGACCTACACCAGGCAAAATTCGCAGGGCGTCGATCAGTTGGCGAATCAAAGGGCTGAAGCTCATGGGGGAAAAATCCGACAAAACAACGAGACGCGGTTTATACCCGCGCCTCTGATTAGCGTCAAATTGCAGCGTCAGTCTTTTGCGACCCGCACCACCAGTTTGCCGAAGTTACGCCCTTCCAGCAGACCGATGAACGCCTCGGGCGCCTGCTCCAGACCCTCGACCACGTCTTCGCGGAACTTGACCTTGCCGTCGCGCACCCACGGCGCCATGGCACTGACGAATTCCGGCTGACGGTCGCCATAGTCGTCGAACACGATGAAGCCCTGAATTCGTACGCGCTTGGTCAGCAGCGTGCGCTGCAATTGCGGCAAGCGATCCGGGCCGCTCGGCGCCTCGCTGGCGTTGTACGAAGCGATCAGCCCACAGAGCGGAATCCGCGCCTTGGGATTGAGCAGTGGCACGACCGCGTCGAACACCTTGCCGCCGACGTTTTCATAATAGATATCGATGCCTTTGGGGCAGGCCTGGGCCAGCTCATCGGCGAAGTCTGGGCTCTTGTGGTCGATACAGGCGTCGAAGCCCAACGCCTCAACCACGTAGCGGCACTTGTCCGCGCCACCGGCCACGCCCACCACGCGCAAGCCCTTGATCTTGGCCACCTGCCCGACCACCGAGCCGACTGCGCCCGATGCGGCCGCGACCACCAGCGTTTCGCCGGACTTCGGCTGGCCAATGTCCATCAAGCCCATGTAAGCGGTCATGCCCGGCATGCCGAGGATCCCCAGGGCCATCGACGGGCTCGGCAGACCCGACGGCACCGGCACAATACTGCGACCGTCGTTGATGCTATGGCTTTGCCAACCCGTGGCGCCGACCACCAGATCGCCTTCCTGGAACCTGGGATTGAGCGAACGCTCGACCCGGCTGACGGCGCCGCCCGTCATCACCTCGCCGATTTCCACCGGCGCGGCGTACGACGGCGCGTCACTCATGCGCCCGCGCATGTAAGGGTCCAGCGACAGATAAAGGGTCTTGAGCAATACCTCACCCTCAGCCAGTTCGGGCAACGCGACCCGCTCCAGGCGGAAATTCTCGGGCGTCGGCGCACCCACCGGGCGGGAGGCCAGGACGATACGTTGGTTGAGGGTCATGGGGTCGGACATGTCAGCGTCTCCTTGATCGTTGAGTTCGGTGGTATAGGGAGAAGACCTTTGTGGCGGTACTGCGTTCGATGATTCTTCCGTTTTGCCGAGTTGACGCCATCGCGAGCAAGCTCGCTCCCACAAGACTCAACGTCATCCTGTGAGAATGGCGGACTCACCGACAGCACCTCCCGGGAAGCCGGGAACAAAAATGCCAGGCGCGATGCCTGGCATTTTTTTGTAGCTCATCTGACGCCTGAAGGCGAATCAGAACGGCAGTTTCATGCCCGGTGGCAGTTGCATGCCTGCGGTCATGCCGGACATTTTGTCCTGGCTGTTGGCTTCGATCTTGCGCACGGCGTCGTTGACCGCTGCCGCGAACACCGCTTCGAGCATTTCCTTGTCATCTTCACTCAGGCCTTCGACCAGGCTTGGGTCGATGGTCACGCGCTTGACGTCGTGACGACCGGTCATGACCACGGTGACCATATCGCCACCGGCCTTACCGGTGACTTCGGCATTGGCCAGCTCTTCCTGCATCTTGGCCATTTTTTCCTGCATCTGCTGCGCCTGCTTCATCAGGCCGGCCATGCCACCTTTCATCATGGGAATCACCTCAAAAGTACTTGGATAAAAACAGCGCCCGGCCCTGCTGGCCGAACGCCCTCAGTTATTAGCCCTGACTGACCAGAGCTTCGACAGGTTCAATAGTATCGTTACGGATCACCGCACCGAACTGCTGCATCATTTGCTGGATGAACGGATCGCCATGGATCGACTCCTCGGCCTCGCGCTGGCGGTCGGCACGACGGCGCGACGCAGCCTGGGCCGGGGTTTCCTGCTCGGGCTTGATCAGTTCCATGGTCAGGGTCAGCGTACGCCCGTGGTACTGATTCAACGCATCGTTAAGGCGGCGTTGCTGGGTGGCGTTGAACAAGGCGCTGTGGGCCGGGTCCAGGTGCAACAGCCAATTGTCGCCATCAACGGCGATCAGCGTGCAGTTGGCGGCGATGCTGCCGGTCATGCCGGAGATCGGCAGGTTCGGGAACAGTTCCAGCCATTGCAGGGCCAGTCCCGTGGCCGGCGCGGCGGCAGGCTCGGGCTCCGGTTCGGCGGCAGGCTCGGCGGCGTGCTCGCTGGCCAGTTCGTCGAGGTAGCTGTAGGCGGAGTCCATGTCCGGCTCGATGTAGTCCTCATCCAGCGGCGGCTCGTCGTCCAGGTCCATGCCCGGCGTGGCGGCATCGACCTCGGCCACCGAAGGTTCCGGAATAGGCGCGGCGGCCCACTCCGGCGCGTCCGGCACTGCGCTGTCAGGCGTCGGCAACGGCATCGGAGGCAATTCGGGTTGTTCGCTGGCGGTTTCCAGTACCGGCTCGACCGCTGGCTGCTGAACGACTTCCGGTTCGACCGGATCATTCCACGGCAGGTCGACCACTTCTTCGACCACGACCGCCTCGACCAGCGGTTCGGGCTCAGGCACCGCGACCGGCTCAGGCGACGCTACCGGAGCCACGACAGGTGCGGGCGCCACGGGTGCAACTGCCGCAGCGACTACCGGCGCAACAACGGGCGCGGCAGCCACGGATTTGGCGGAATCAACTGTGGCCTGGCTGATCCCCACTGGCTTTAGCGGTTGCCTCGGGGCATCCGCGGTGTCGGCGGGCCGGAAGGCGAGCATTCGCAGCAACACCATTTCGAAGCCGCCGCGGGGGTCCGGCGCCAGTGGCAAGTCGCGACGGCCGATCAGGCCCATCTGGTAATAGAACTGCACGTCTTCGGCCGGCAGCGCCTGGGCCAGTGCCAGCACGCGATCCCGATCGCCATGGCCGTTATCGACGCCTTCAGGCAAGGCCTGGGCGATGGCGACACGGTGCAACACGTTGAGAATTTCCGAGAGCACGCCGTTCCAGTCCGGGCCTTGTTCGGCCAAATGCCGAACGGCTTCGAGCAACGCCTTGGCATCGCCTTCGATCAGCGCATGCAGGACGTCATAGACCTGCCCGTGATCGAGTGTCCCGAGCATTGCCCGGACATCGGCGGCCATGACCTTGCCCTCACCGAAGGCAATCGCCTGGTCGGTCAGGCTCATGGCGTCGCGCATCGAACCATCGGCGGCGCGCCCCAGCAACCACAGTGCATCGTCTTCGAACGGCACGTTCTCGACGCCCAGCACGTGGGTCAAATGCTCGACGACGCGCTCCGGGGTCATGTTCTTCAGGGAAAACTGCAGGCACCGGGAGAGAATCGTTGCAGGAAGTTTCTGCGGATCAGTGGTGGCCAGGATGAACTTGACGTAGGGTGGCGGCTCTTCGAGGGTTTTCAACAGCGCATTGAAGGAATGGCTGGAGAGCATGTGCACTTCGTCGATCAGGTAAACCTTGAAGCGTCCGCGGCTTGGAGCGTACTGCACGTTGTCGAGCAGTTCGCGGGTGTCCTCGACCTTGGTGCGACTCGCGGCGTCGATCTCGATCAGGTCGACGAAACGACCTTCATCGATTTCGCGACACACCGAGCACTCGCCGCAAGGCGTTGAAGTGATACCTGTTTCACAATTCAGGCATTTGGCGATAATTCGCGCGATGGTGGTCTTGCCGACCCCGCGCGTACCGGTGAACAGGTAGGCGTGGTGCAGCCGCTGGCTGTCCAAGGCATTGATCAGAGCCTTGAGCACATGGGTCTGGCCGACCATTTCGCGGAACGAGCGCGGACGCCATTTACGTGCAAGAACCTGATAACTCATCGAAAACCGTCGCAACGAAGGAAGCTGAAGCGGCTAATGCTAGCGGAGCAAGGGCAAAATTGCATCCGGTGCGCTCGTCTAATCTGGCTAAGCTCGATTTTGGGGGCTATTTGTTTCAAAGATCCATTGGAGCGTTTATGCGGCTGGCCTTGGGGGCACTGCTGTTGATCAGCCAGAACGGAGCGGCCGCCGGTGCACCGTTGCGCTTTGTGGTGCCCGACAGTTGGGCGATGCCGATGGTGCAACTGGAACATGGCCAACCGACCCAGGGCATTCTGTACGACGTGATGCTCAGTCTCGCGACCCAAGTCGGCGTCCCGGCGGAATTTCACGTATTGCCTCGGGCGCGGGTGCAGAGCGCCATGGAGCACGGCGAGGTCGATATCCGCTGCTATGCCGCGCAGTCCTGGTTGCCGAACCAGTCCGGCGACTACATCTGGAGTATCCCGCTCTGGACCCAACCCGACATGCTGATCAGTCGCCCTCCCGGCCCCGCCTCGGTGAGTCCGGAGCATTTATCGCACCAGTCCATCGGCACGGTGCTCGGCTATAGCTATCCGACCCTGCAGCCGCTGTTCGATAGCAGCCAGTTGCACCGCGACGACGCTCGCAATCAGGAACAGGTGCTGCAAAAGCTCCAGGCGGGGCGCAATCGGTACGCCGTCAGCAATCAATGGTCGCTGGAGTGGTTCAATCAGCGCCTGTTGCCGGAGCAGCGACTGCAGAGTGTCGCGGTGCTGCAGGTACAGCGCGTAGGCTGCTATGTGCGCAACGATCCCGAGGTGCCGGTGCAACGGATCCTGCGCACCTTGCTGCGGATGAAAATGTCCGGCGAGATCGACGACATCATCGGGCTTTACATTGGCAGCAAGTCCGAAGCCACTCCCTGATCCCGGGCCGTTTCATCCAGGAGCCGCCATTGCGCAGGCGCGACAAAACCCGCGACCCAGTCCGGTATGTCTGCGGGCGGCATCGGCCGGGCAATGAAATAGCCTTGCGCCACTTCGCAGCCCAACTGCAGCAACAACTTACCGTGCTCGACGCTTTCCAGCCCTTCAGCAATCACCTGCCGACCAAACGCCCGCGCCAAGCCAATCACTGCGGACGTGAGGGCAAGGTCGTCGTGGTCATGCAATATGTCGCGCACAAAAGATTTATCGATCTTGATGGTTTGGGTGCGCAGGCGCTTGAGGTAGCTCAGGGATGAATAACCGGTGCCGAAATCGCCCAATGAAAACTGCACCCCCATTGCCTGGCAGGCTCGCAGACAGTCACTGACGTGCTGAATGTTCTCGATGGCGACCGACTCGACGATTTCCAAGTCGAGTTTTTGCGGTGCGACCCGTGCGTAGCGCGAAAGCAGGTTTCCGAGCCGCTCGACAAAATCCGCCCGCTGAAAATGCCGCGCGGCGATATTGACGCTTACCGGCCAGTCATGCCCGGCCTGCTGCCAACGATCCAACTGAGACAACACCTGATCCATGACCCATTCACCGATATCAATAATCAGGTCTGTCTCTTCAACCAGCGCCAGAAACTCCTTCGCCGCCACCAGGCCATCCTGCGGATGCTCCCAGCGCAGCAGGGCTTCGAAACCCACGACCTCACCACGGCGCATATTGACCTTGGGCTGAAAATGCAGGCGCAGTTCATCGGCGGCCAGCGCCTGACGCACCCGTTCGACCGTCTGGTGCGTAGCCTTGCCTTCGCGATCCCGTGACACGTCAAACATATGAAAACGCTTGCGCCCGCTCTGCTTGGCTACGTACATGGCTTGATCGGCGTGGCGTAGCAGGGTTTCAGCGTCTTCGTTGTCGTGGGGGAACAGCGTGACGCCAATGCTGGCGTACACATTGATGTCTTTGCCGTGCACCGAATACGGCACCGAGATCGTCCCCAGCACCCGGTTCAGCGCCGCACGCAGCTCCGCCAGATCGCGCACATAACGCAATATGAGCACGAATTCGTCACCGGCCAGCCGCGCCACCACATCCTCGGCGCGCACGATGTCGCGCAGGCGTCTGGCCACTTCCACCAGCAACAGATCGCCACTGGCATGCCCGTAACTATCGTTGACGGCCTTGAAGCCATCGAGATCGAGCATGCATACCGCCAGCGGGATACTCTCCTGGCACGAGAATTCCAGCGCCTGATCCAGCAGTTCCGAGAGAAACACGCGATTGGGCAGCCCGGTCAGTACATCGTGCCCGACCCGCCATTGGAGGGAATGCAGCAACTGATGCTTCTCACTGATGTCAAAACGTATGGAGACATAACGCTCGACCCGCCCGGTGACGCTGTCGAGCAAGGGCACCATGGAGCTTTCGACCCAATACAGGCTGCCGTCCTTGGCGCGATTGCAGATTACGCCCTTCCAGACGCCTCCCAAGGCGATGGTGCGCCACATTCCGGCAAAAAACTCCGTGGAGTGCATGCCGGAATTGAGCATGCGGTGGTTCTGCCCGAGCAGTTCCTCACGGCTGTAGCCGGAAATGGCGCAGAACTGATCGTTGACGTGGGTGATCCGGCCGGAAAGGTCGGTCTCGGAAAAGATAGCGGCGGCATCGACGGCCCTGCGGTATTTCTCATCCATGAGTCAGACTCGCTGTTGCTGGCGGCCGCCTGATTCAAGGGCGCAACACCAACAAGGGTAAATTCGGCAGGTTTAGAGAGCTGGTTTAACAGGAACGCAACTGCCCGAACGCGTGCCGTGCTGGCTTCTTCACATTATTCAAATTTCTGAAATCCGGTCACTGAAGCCCTGACTGGCGGGCAATTCTACGAAACACATCACATTTTGCAAAGCAAGGTGATGGATCAAGCAGTTGTCTAATGCAAAAATCTATCGTTAAGTTCTTGATTCTAAATGGGAATTGAGTAATGCAAATTTCAAGTTTGGGTCCAGCCATCCGGCGCTACCGCAAGGTCGCGGGGCTTACTCAGGCTGAACTTGGCGAAAGAACCGGTTTTGACCCCAAAACCATCAGCCGCTTCGAAACCGGCACCTATACCCCCAGCGTGGACGTTCTGTTCCAACTAGCCGATGTGCTGGGCGTGAAGCTGAAAGCCTTTTTCGCAGATTTGGGCGATGAAGATGAACAGCGGGCGTATCTGTTCGATGTCATTCATAAAGCAACCCCAAATGATCTGGGAAAGCTGATTGCAGCGGTTGACCAGGCCTTGTCCAAGCCTAATGGCAGAAAATGAAAAAGAGAGGCCGACCTGTCGCACTCGACAGGTCGGCCTCCTTTTTTGCACCTGAACCGCAAATCGCAGACGACAAAAAACCGCAATGGACAAGATCCATGGCAGCGCAATGAAGAGTGTGTTTGAACAGATAACGCGAGAGAGGGCTCGCGGTGCGTTATGGAGGCAACCCCACCAGCCACACCCCGGCACACAATGTTCCCGCTGTGGCTGCTTCCTTCCGGATCTGACCAGGTTCACGGGTAATCGTTGCGGGGGGACCGATGGGGTCACCATAACGACGCTCACCTGACGGCGAGCCGCGCCATTGTACCTATCTGCGGCGAAGTTACAACCGTTCGAGCGGATTAAAAAATATGAGCAGCGTCAAGGACATGCGACAACGATAAAAATCAGTCCATGCAGAAGCGAGCCTGCTTGCAATAGGCACTGACAATGACACGCGCTGCCTGGATTAACGCGTCGCCCTCACGCTCTTCGCGAGCGGTCTCGCGCCTACAGATCCTGCAGCACCTCGTCTGCCCTGCCGCCCTCACGCTGGATGACCAGGTGAATGAAGTGCAGCTTGGTAATCACCGCCGACGGCAATACAAAAGGGTAAAAATCTGGCTGACCCATGCTGCGCGACAGCTCATTGAGCATGCCGGCCAGTTCGATCCATGCGTTGACGAAGGACAGGAACGCCTCGGCACCGGGATGCTGAGGGTCATAAAGGGTGCTGGAAGGGAACGGCTGGTAGTCGAAATCCATTTCCCGGGCACTCATGCCAAAGCCCAGCGCGGTGTCCACCGCGTCCATCATGTGCAGGTAGTGAGCCCAGGTTTCCGCCCAGTCCTCCCAGGGGTGCATGGTGGCGTAGGCGCTGACGCAATGCTGCTGCCAGTCAAGCGGTGCGCCTTGTTGATAATGCCCCTCCAAGGCCTCGGCGTAGCTGGCGCGCTCATCACCGAACACACCGCGAAAGGCTTCGAGCCAATCACTGCTGGCGATCAACCGGTCCCAGTAGTAATGCCCGACTTCGTGACGAAAATGACCGAGCAAGGTGCGATAGGGTTCGTGCATTTGCACGCGCACCCGTTCGCGATGGGCGTCGTCGGCCTCATTGATATCCAGTGTGATCAAGCCGTTGGCGTGGCCAGTGGTCGGCGGCTTGCCTTCGAGGTCTATGCCGATAAAGTCAAAGGCCAGGCCGGTATCTTCGTCGACAGTTTTCGGGATGACCTGCAGCCCGAGGCTGACCAATTGCGCAATCAGGCGCCGCTTGGCGGTTTCGACCTTGTGCCAGCGCTCGTGGTTCTCGGCCATCGACAGATCGGGGATGGTGCGATTCAGGCTGCAGGCGATGCACAAGGCATCGTGATCGTTGGCGGGCAACAGCCAGTTACAGGCTGCCGGGGAGTCGAGATTGGCACACCGGCGAAACACGCCCATGGCAGGGTCGACATCGAGCAACCAGGTATCCGCTTGCGCGCCCGGCTGCAGTGAGGAGACACGACTGAGCTGCGGGTGATAGCCCAACGCTGCCGAGCAGGCCAGGCACTGGCTGTTGCGAAAGAACAATGATTGCCCGCAACGGCACGGCCAGACCTTGCCATTGCGTGAACTTTCGCCGATGACAGGCGCAGCGATGCGTGAGCTGAGCTGGTCGAAGTAGCGATACATGGCGATCTCTCCCTGGGGCTTGCCAAGACTAGATCATGATTGGCCGTCGATCGTTCCCGCGACTTTCAACGGGACTGATACCGTTTTCGTTGACCCGCCAGCTCCTGCAATGAATCGCGTCGCCCCTTGCAGGAACTGGCTGGCCAGCGAATGGCGTCAGACCGAAATGCCGTGCCCGCTCAGGAACCCGACAAACGCCTCTTCATCCAGCACCTTCAAGCCAAGCTCATTGGCCTTGGTCAATTTCGACCCTGCACCCGGCCCGGCGACCACGCAATGGGTCTTGGCCGATACCGAGCCCGCCACCTTGGCGCCAAGGCTTTCGAGCTTGTCCTTGGCCACGTCGCGACTCATCAGCTCCAGCGACCCCGTCAACACCCACGTCTGACCGGCCAGCGGCAAGCCTTCGACGACTTTTTTCTCGCTGTGCCAGTGCATGCCGAACTCAGCCAGCTGTTTTTCGGCAGCCTCGGCCAATTGACGATGTTCCTCGATCGCAAAAAACTCGCGGACCGAACTGGCCTGCTTCTCCGGCAACGCCTGTCGCATATCCAGCCAGTCGGCGTTGATGACCGCTTGCAGCGAACCGAACTTGTCGGCGAGCTTCTGTGCCCCGCCCGGACCGACCGAAGGAATGTGCAGTTTGTCGAGGAAACCACCCAGGGTGGTGCTGGCGGCAAACTCGGCGCCCAGTTCGCCCTGATCCTGAATCTGCAAACCGTGCTTGAGCAGATCAGCGATCACCTGCCGGTTATGAGCATCTTCGAAGAAGCTGTGGATCTCGTGGGCGACTTCCAGCCCGACATCCGGCAAGTACGTCAGCACTTGCGGCAAAGCCTGCTGTACCCGCTCCAGCGAACCCAGGGAGCGCGCCAGGACCTTGGCCGTCTCCTCGCCGACATCGGGAATCCCCAGGGCGTAAATGAAGCGCGCGAGGCCTGGCTTCTTGCTGTCTTCAATTGCAGCAAGCAGGTTTTTGCTCGATAGCTCGGCAAAGCCTTCCAGATCCACGATCTGCTCGAACGTCAGCGCGTACAGATCGGCGGGCGAACTCACCAGACCTTCGTCCACCAGTTGCTCGACACTCTTTTCGCCCAGACCTTCGATATCCATCGCGCGACGGGAAACGAAGTGAATGATCGCCTGTTTGAGTTGCGCGCCGCAGGCCAGTCGACCGACACAGCGATACACCGCGCCTTCGCTGACAGTCTCGCGGCCCTTGCTGCGCTTGATCAGTTGGGTGCGCTCGACATGGGAGCCGCAGACCGGGCATTGCTCGGGAATATGCACCGGCCGCGCATCGTCCGGACGACGCTCGAGCACGACCTGAACCACTTGCGGAATCACGTCGCCAGCACGGCGAATGATCACCGTGTCGCCGATCATCAATCCCAGGCGCGCCACTTCATCCATGTTATGCAACGTCGCGTTGGCCACGGTGACACCCGCCACCTTGACCGGCCTCAGGCGGGCCACGGGCGTGACGGCGCCGGTGCGCCCGACCTGGAATTCGACGTCGAGCAGCTCGGTCAACTCTTCCATGGCCGGGAACTTGTGGGCGATGGCCCAGCGCGGTTCGCGAGCGCGGAAACCCAGTTCGCGCTGGGCGGCAATGCTGTTGACCTTGAACACCACACCATCGATTTCGTAAGGCAGTGCGTTGCGCCGCTCACCGATGTCGCGGTAGTAATCCAGGCACTCGGCGATGCCGTTCGCCAGCTTGAGCTCGTGGCTGATCGGCAGGCCCCAGGCCTTGAGTTGCTGCAAGTTGCCGATATGCGTATCGGCGATATCGGCGGACACCTGGCCGATGCCGTAGCAGCAGAATTCCAGCGGCCGATTGGCAGTGATCTTCGAATCCAGCTGACGCAAGCTGCCCGCCGCGGCGTTGCGGGGGTTGGCGAAGGTCTTTCCGCCGACCTCCAGTTGCGTGGCATTGAGCCGCTCGAAACCGGCCTTGGACATGAACACTTCGCCGCGCACTTCCAGGGTGGCCGGCCAGCCGGTCCCGTGCAACTTGAGTGGAATGTTGCGCACGGTGCGCACGTTGACGCTGATGTCTTCGCCGGTGGTGCCGTCGCCGCGCGTTGCACCGCGCACCAGCATGCCGTCCTGATACAGCAAGCTGACCGCCAGGCCATCGAGTTTTGGTTCGCAACTGTACTCGACCGTCGCGCCGCCACCGAATAGATCACCGGCCGGCAGATCCAGCCCTTCGGTCACCCGGCGGTCGAACTCATGCATGTCGGCTTCTTCGAAGGCGTTGCCGAGGCTGAGCATCGGCACTTCGTGGCGCACCTGAGTGAACGCCGACAGGGCCGCGCTGCCAACTCGCTGGGTTGGCGAGTCACTGGTGATCAGTTCCGGGTTGGCAGCTTCGAGCGCCTTGAGCTCGTTGAACAACCGATCGTATTCGGCGTCCGGAATGCTCGGCTCGTCCAGCACGTGATAGCGATAGTTGTGCTGATCCAGCTCGGCGCGCAGCTCTAGAATGCGGTTTTTGGCGGCAGTCATGGGTGTTCTCTCATAAAGCAAAAGAGCAGCCGAGGCTGCTCAATTTTCTGAATACAGTAGCTCAAGGCTATGGACAGCGTGGCAAGGAAGCTTGCTCCCTTGCCACGGCAAGCCCCTGTGCCACAGAAGCCTGCCCGGCCATTGGATTAGCGCTTCTGGGTCAGGGCGCGACGTTCAAACTCGACGATACGCTGACGGTAGTGCTCGATGGTCTGGGCCGTCAGCACGCTGCGCTGGTCATCCTTCAGTTCGCCGTTCAGCTCCTGGGACAGTTTGCGCGCCGCCGCCACCATCACGTCGAAGGCTTGCTTCGGATGGCGCGGGCCAGGCAGGCCCAGGAAGAAACTCACCGCCGGCGTGCTGAAGTGGTCGATGTCGTCCAGATCGAAGACACCCGGCTTCACCGCATTGGCCATGGAGAACAGGACTTCGCCGTTGCCCGCCATGCTTTCGTGACGGTGGAAGATGTCCATTTCGCCAAAACGCAGACCGCTTTCCAGAATGTTCTGCAACAGGGCCGGGCCCTTGAAGCCAGCGGCGTCGCGGCAGATCACGCTGATCACCAGCACTTCTTCGGCTTGCGGATGATCCTTGTCGCTGACCGCAGGGGCTGCCTTGATGTCTTCAGCGAAATCGTCGTCGCGAGTGCTGAAGCTCGGGCCACCGTCCAGATCCAGGCTGAGGTTCATGTCGCCTTGCGAAGGTTCGCCATGACCGCGTTTGCCGCGCTTGGAACCCGACTCACGCGGTTCACGGGCCGGCATGCTCACCGACGGCAGATCGTGCTCGTCCAGTTGCGGTTCCTTGTGAGTGTCCAATACACGAGGCGGGCCCAACAGTTCGGCACTGGTGTCTTCATCCGGCAGATTGGACAGACTTCGATCAAGACGGAATTTCAGTTTTCCCTTGCCACCGCGCATACGGCGCCAGCCATCAAAAAGAATACCGGCAATGACAATAATGCCGATGACGATCAGCCACTCGCGCAGACCGATTTCCATGTAATCCCGTGCCTCTATAAAAAATGCTGAAAAATAAGGGGTTTACAACCTGTAAACCGCTTTAAAACGTGGCGCCAACTCTATGTTCTGACAGGCGTTTTGCCCACGTACACGAAAAATTGACATTAAACTAGCACGACCAAAGGCAACTTTATAGGGCCGCGCAATCACAAGCATCAAGCTTCAAGCTGCAAGCCGCCTCGCTTGCAGCTTGAAACCTGCAACTTGCGGCTGGCCCTCAGGCCTCGACCATCGCCATCGCCTCCTCGACATCGACAGCCACCAGACGCGAGCAACCAGGCTCGTGCATCGTCACCCCCATCAGTTGATCGGCCATTTCCATGGCGATCTTGTTGTGGGTGATATAGATGAACTGCACGGTCTGCGACATCTCTTTGACCAGCCGTGCGTAGCGTCCAACGTTAGCGTCATCCAGTGGTGCGTCAACTTCATCGAGCATGCAGAACGGCGCCGGGTTCAACTTGAAGATCGCAAAAACCAGGGCCAGTGCGGTCAGGGCTTTTTCGCCACCGGACAGCAAATGGATGGTGCTGTTCTTCTTGCCGGGAGGCTGCGCCATGATCGTCACCCCTGTATCGAGTAGATCTTCGCCCGTCAGTTCCAAATACGCGCGGCCTCCACCGAAAACTTTCGGGAAAAGTGCCTGTAAACCGCCATTGATCTGATCAAAGGTATCTTTAAAGCGGTTACGGGTTTCCTTGTCGATCTTGCGAATCACGTTCTCCAGCGTGTCGAGCGCTTCGACCAGATCATCGTTCTGCGCATCCAGATAACGTTTACGCTCCGATTGTTGCTGGTATTCGTCGATGGCCGCGAGGTTGATCGCACCCAGGCGTTGAATCCGCGCGGCGATGCGTTCGAGCTCTTCCTCGGCGTCCTTCTCGCTGGCTTCGGGTGTCAGCGTGGCAAGGACACCGTGCAAGTCGTAGCCGTCTTCCAGCAACTGGTCCTGCAAGGCCTTGCGGCGCACGGTCAGGGCTTGCCATTCCATGCGCTGGGTCTCGAGCTGACTGCGAATCAGCTGGGACTGTTGCTCGGCCTGGGTACGGCGCTTCTCGGCCTCGCGCAGTTCGCGGTCGGCATCTTCCAGGGCAATCTGAGCGGTCTTGAGCTCTTCGTCGACGGTCATGCGCTTGTCGAGCAGCTCTTCAAGTTTCAGGCGCAGCTCTTCCAGCGGCGCCTCGCCCTCCTCCAGATTGAGGCTCAACTGCTCGCGTTTTTCGGTCAGGCGCTCGGACTGCATTTCCAGTCGCTCCAGCGCCTGTCGCGTCGAATCGTGCTGGGCCTTGAGCGAACCCAATCGCACCGCCAGTTGATGGGCGTGATCCTTGTGCTGACGCGCTTCCTGGCGCACCCGGTCAAGACGCTCACGCAAGCTGTCGCGCTGGGCCAGCAGCAACTCTCGCTGCTCGGTGTCCAACGCCATGGCGTCGAGGGCTTCCTGCAATTGCAGGCGCGCTTCGCCGATGCTTTCGTGCTCCAGAGCCCGTTGCTCGCCCAACTCTTCGATTTCTTCATCAAGACGCGTGCGGCGCAAGGTCAACTGCTCGGCCTTGGCTTTTCCGGCCGACAATTGGGCTTTCAATTCGCCTTGTTGACGGGCCTCGTCTTGCAGCAAACGGCGCAAGTGTTCGCGTCCGTTCTCCTGCTGACGCTGTTGCGCCCGCAGGTTTTGCAATTCGGTTTCCAGGGTCTCGACCGCCGCTTCGCGCTCTTCGCGCTCCAGGCCCAGTGTCTGGATTTCCTGACCTCGGGCCAGCATGCCGCTTTCCGCTTCGCTGGCACGGCGCACACGCAGGAAGTGCCGACCGACCCAATAACCGTCGCGGCTGATCAGGCTCTGGCCGACCGTCAACTGGCCACGCAAGGCCAGCGCCTGCTCCAGACTGTCAACCGGTTTGACCTGCCCCAGCCACGGCGACAGATCGATCTGCGCCTCGACCTTGTCGAGCAAACTGCCCGGCACCCGCACACCATCGGTCGCGGGGCTGAGCAAACGCAGATCGCCCTGGACAAACCCGGACAAATCGAAATCGTTGAAATCATCCACCAGCACGGCTTGCAGGTCGGCACCGAGCACGGTTTCCACCGCCAGTTCCCAACCCGCTTCAACCTTCAAGCCTTCGGCCAGGCGCGGGCGATCCGCCAGATGTTGATCACGCAACCACTCGGCGGTGCCGGTGCCCGGATCCAGGGCGGCTTGCTGCAAGGCTTCCAGGGAGGCCAATCGACCATTGAGGCGCTGCAAATCGCCCTGGGCCTGCTGCTGCGCCGTCAGCGCTTGCTGCAATTGCTGACGCAGCTGCTCAAGCTTTTCGACCTGAGCTTCCTCACTGGTCTGCAAATCCTCAAGGGTCGCCTCGGATTCAGCGAGCTGTTCGCTGAGCGCCATGATCGCCGCGTCTTCCGGGTCCGCCGAAAGCAAGGCGCGCTCTTCACCAAGGCGCTTCTGGCGATCGGCCAGACGCTCCAGGCTGGTTTCCAGCTGCTGGATTCGCGACTGCTGGACTTCGGCCTGACGTCGCGGTTCGGCGGCGGTGAGGTTGAACGTGTCCCACTGCTCCTGCCAGCCGTGCATGGTGGTTTCGGACTCTTCCAGCGCGGCGGCGGCCTCTTCGGCGGCGGCGCTGGTGACTTCCTGCTCAGGGGTGAGCATGTCCAGCTCTTCGCCGAGGGTCAGCAGCAACGTGCGGTCATGACCCAGGTGAGATTCGGTCTCAAGGCGCGCGCGCTCGGCTTCTTTCAGATCGTCCTGCAGTTGGCGCAGACGCTGCTGACCGTGCTGGATGCTCTGCTCGACCCGGGCGATATCACCACCGACCGAATAGAAACGCCCCTGCACCAGATTGAAGCGCTCAGAGAGGTCATGATGCCCGTCACGCAGGCGCTCGATGCTCGCGTCGGCATTGCGCTGCTCAGCAACCAAGGCTTCAAAGGAAATTTCCTGGGTGCCGATGATCGCTTCACGCTGGCCAACCTGGTCGTTCAGATCCTGCCAACGCAAGGCCGACAGTTGAGCCTTGAGCTGCCGCTCTTCGCCTTTGAATTCCTGATACTTCTTGGCGGCCTCGGCCTGACGGTGCAAGCGTTCGAGCTGGCGTTCAAGTTCTTCGCGCAGGTCGGTCAGGCGCGCAAGGTTTTCGTGGGTGCGACGGATACGGTTTTCGGTCTCGCGCCGGCGCTCCTTGTACTTGGAAATGCCCGCCGCTTCTTCGATGAAGTTGCGCAGGTCCTCGGGCTTGGACTCGATCAGCTTGGAGATCATCCCCTGCTCGATGATCGAATAGCTGCGCGGGCCCAGGCCGGTACCAAGGAATATGTCGGTGATGTCGCGACGCCGGCATTTGGTGCCGTTGAGATAATAGGTGGTCTGGCTGTCGCGGGTGACTTTGCGGCGAATGGAGATTTCCGCGTAGGCGGCGTATTCACCGAGCAGCGTGCCGTCGGAGTTGTCGAACACCAGCTCGATACTGGCCTGGCTCACTGGCTTGCGGCTGGTGGAGCCGTTGAAGATGACGTCGGTCATCGACTCGCCGCGCAGGTTCTTCGCCGAGCTCTCGCCCATGACCCATCGTACGGCGTCGATGATGTTCGACTTGCCGCAGCCATTGGGCCCGACCACCGCCGCCATGTTACTGGGGAAGTTCACCGTGGTCGGATCGACGAAGGACTTGAACCCCGCCAGCTTGATGCACTTGAGCCGCAAAATCAGGCGTCCGTCAGGGCGGAGATCACCAGATCGCAGCTGCGCTGGGCGTAAGCCGTCAGCACCAGGCGAATCTGCGCAAAGTCACGGGCGATCACGGCCGCAAGCAGGCGTTCGAACAGTTCCAGAAACTCGCTCATCGACGCTTTGCGCTGGTCCAGGGCAAGAAAATACGCTCGACTCATGGCCGGCTGCAGATTCTCGACGGTTTCCTGCAAGTACGGGTTGTTGGCAAACGGATACGCGGCGCGCATCACGCTGAAACTGTCATCGACGAAGCTGCGAATGTCCTGGCGCTCGAAATCGCTGCTCAGGCGCTGCTGGATCTGCACGAACGGCGCCAGGTCCGCCTGGACTTGCCAGCCATTGGCCACCGCATTGCCCAGCAGGATGTACATCTCGCTCATCAGCGTGCACAGGCTCTGCACCTTGTGCGCGGTGAGTTCGGTCACATGGGCGCCACGTCGCGGCAGGATCGCGATCAGATGACGGCGCTCAAGGATCAGCAGGGCCTCGCGAACCGAACCGCGACTGACGTTCAGGGCAAGCGTGACCTTCTGTTCCTGGATGCGCTCTCCGGGCTTCATTTCGCCGCGAATGATCCGTTCGGCGAGGTGGTGAGCGATTTGCTCGGCGAGGCTGTCCGGCGCCTTGAACGTCATGGTGGTCCCTTCAAACTCGTAGATCTGCACAAGCGGCGCAGTGTAGCGCAATTGATACGACAGGGCAGAGTGCCCGCCTGGTGGTTTTTGGCACGATTCGAGCAAAAAGCAGGCTATCCCGCGAGGGTCAATAATGAAGAAACCGGTTGTCGATCGACAAAGTGCATTTTCCTGACCTTTAAGTCAGAAAATCATTGACCGAAAAGTCAGACCTGCTAAATTCGGTTCAAGTCGGTTAACAACAATAATGAGTCTGCGAGGCCTTCCGTGATCCAGTTTTTACTAAACCAGGAACTCCGTAGCGAGCACGCCCTGGACCCGAACCTGACCGTGCTCAACTATCTGCGCGACCATGTGGGCAAACCCGGCACCAAAGAAGGCTGCGCCAGCGGTGACTGCGGCGCCTGCACCGTGGTGGTCGGCGAGTTGCAAACGGATGACGACGGCCGCGAGCACATTCGCTATCGCAGCCTCAACTCATGCCTGACCTTCGTGTCGTCCTTGCACGGCAAGCAACTGATCAGCGTCGAAGACCTCAAGCACAAAGGCGAACTGCACAGCGTGCAGAAAGCCATGGTCGAGTGCCACGGTTCGCAGTGCGGTTTTTGCACGCCTGGCTTCGTCATGTCGCTGTTCACCCTGCAAAAAAACAGCGACGAACCCGACGCCCATAAAGCCCACGAAGCCCTGGCCGGCAACCTCTGCCGCTGCACCGGCTATCGCCCGATTCTGGAAGCGGCCCAACAGTCCTGCTGCGGTAAACAGCCCGACCAGTTCGATGCCCGTGAAGCCGAAACCATTGCCCGCCTCAAAGCCATTGCTCCGACCGATATCGGCGAACTCAACAGCGGTGACAAGCGCTGCCTGGTGCCGCTGACCGTGGCCGATCTGGCCGACCTCTACGACGCTTATCCACAGGCCCGCCTGCTGGCCGGCGGCACGGATCTGGCGCTGGAAGTCACCCAGTTCCACCGCACGCTGCCGGTGATGATTTACGTTGGCAACGTCGCCGAAATGAAACGCATCGAGCGCTTCGAAGATCGCCTGGAAATCGGCGCCGCCACGGCCCTCTCCGACTGCTACGACGCCTTGAAAGCCGAGTACCCGGACTTCGGCGAATTGCTCCAGCGGTTTGCCTCCTTGCAGATCCGCAACCAGGGCACCCTCGGCGGCAACATCGGCAACGCCTCGCCCATCGGTGACTCGCCTCCGCTGCTGATCGCCCTCGGCGCACAAATCGTCCTGTGCAAAGGCGAAACCCGCCGCACCCTGGCGCTGGAGGATTACTTCATCGATTACCGCGTCACTGCCCGCCAGGAAAGCGAGTTCATCGAGAAGATCATCGTGCCGCGCGCCAGCGCCGAAAAACTGTTCCGCGCCTACAAAGTCTCCAAGCGCCTGGACGATGACATTTCGGCAGTGTGTGCCGCCTTCAACATTCGCCTGGAAAACGGCATGGTCGCCGAGGCCCGCGTGGCATTCGGCGGCATGGCAGCCATTCCGAAACGGGCCGCCGCGTGCGAAGCGGCGCTGCTGGGTGCGCCGTTCAATAACGCCACGGTCGAACGCGCCTGCGCGGCCCTGGCCGAAGACTTCACACCGCTCTCGGACTTCCGCGCCAGCAAGGAATATCGCCTGCTCAGCGCGCAGAACCTGCTGCGCAAATACTTCATCGAACTGCAAACACCGCACATCGAGACTCGGGTGACCGCTTATGTCTAATCATCACGCCGTAGAGAAGACCCAGGCCGAACTGGCTGAACTGTTCGCCAAGGACCTGACCACCGGTGTCGGCCGCAGCGTCAAGCATGACAGCGCCGCCAAGCATGTGTCCGGTGAAGCGCAGTACATCGACGATCGCCTGGAATTTCCGAACCAGTTGCACGTATACGCCCGCCTGTCGGACCGCGCCCACGCGAAAATCATCCGCATCGACACCGCGCCTTGCTACGCCTTCGAAGGCGTGCGCATCGCCATCACCCATGAAGACGTGCCGGGCCTGAAGGACATCGGCCCGTTGTTGCCGGGCGATCCGCTGCTGGCGATCGACACGGTGCAGTTCGTCGGTCAACCGGTGGTCGCGGTTGCCGCCAAAGACCTGGAAACCGCGCGCAAGGCGGCGATGGCCGCGATCATCGAATACGAAGATCTCGAACCGGTGCTGGACGTGGTCGAAGCCCTGCGCAAGCGCCACTTCGTGCTCGACAGTCACACCCATCAACGCGGCGATTCAGCAGGCGCACTGGCCACTGCCGAGCACCGCATTCAAGGCACGCTGCACATCGGTGGCCAGGAACACTTTTACCTGGAAACCCAGATTTCTTCGGTGATGCCGACCGAAGACGGCGGCATGATCGTCTACTGCTCGACCCAGAACCCCACCGAAGTGCAGAAACTGGTGGCCGAAGTGCTGGATGTGTCGATGAACAAAATCGTCGTCGACATGCGCCGCATGGGTGGCGGTTTCGGCGGCAAGGAAACCCAGGCCGCGAGCCCGGCGTGCCTGTGCGCGGTGATCGCGCACCTGACCGGACAGCCCACCAAGATGCGCCTGCCACGCGTCGAAGACATGCTGATGACCGGCAAGCGTCACCCGTTCTACGTCGAGTACGACGTCGGCTTCGACAGCACCGGCCGCCTGCACGGCATCGCCCTGGAACTGGCCGGCAACTGCGGTTGCTCGCCGGACCTGTCGGCCTCGATTGTCGACCGGGCGATGTTCCACTCGGACAACTCGTATTACCTGGGCGACGCGACCATCAACGGTCACCGCTGCAAGACCAACACCGCGTCGAACACCGCCTACCGTGGTTTCGGCGGCCCGCAAGGCATGGTCGCCATTGAAGAAGTGATGGACGCCATCGCCCGTCATCTAGCCCTCGATCCACTGACCGTGCGCAAGGCCAACTACTACGGCAAGACCGAGCGCAACGTCACCCACTACTACCAGACCGTCGAGCACAACATGCTCGAGGAAATGACCGCCGAACTGGAAGAAAGCAGCCAGTACGCCGAGCGCCGCGAAGCGATCCGTCGCTACAACGCCAACAGCCCGATCCTGAAAAAAGGCCTGGCGCTGACCCCGGTGAAATTCGGTATTTCCTTCACCGCCAGCTTCCTCAACCAAGCCGGCGCGCTGGTGCACATCTACACCGACGGCAGCATCCACCTCAACCACGGCGGCACCGAGATGGGCCAGGGCCTGAACACCAAAGTCGCGCAGGTCGTGGCCGAAGTGTTCCAGGTGGAAATGGACCGCGTGCAGATCACCGCGACCAACACCGACAAAGTGCCAAACACCTCGCCAACCGCCGCCTCCAGTGGCGCCGACCTGAACGGCAAGGCTGCGCAGAACGCCGCCGAAACCATCAAGCAACGCCTGGTGGAATTCGCCGCGCGGCAATACAAGGTCAGCGAAGCAGACGTGGAATTCCACAACGGCCACGTGCGGGTTCGCGATCACATCCTGACCTTCGAGGCACTGATCCAACAGGCGTATTTCGCCCAGGTGTCGCTGTCGAGTACCGGGTTCTACAAGACCCCGAAAATCTACTACGACCGCAGCCAGGCCCGTGGTCGTCCGTTCTACTACTTCGCCTTCGGCGCGGCGTGCTGCGAAGTGCTGGTCGACACCCTGACCGGCGAATACAAGATGTTGCGCACTGACATCCTGCACGACGTCGGCGCCTCGCTGAACCCGGCCATCGATATCGGTCAGGTCGAGGGCGGCTTCATCCAGGGCATGGGCTGGCTGACTATGGAAGAGCTGGTCTGGAACAACAAAGGCAAGCTGATGACCAACGGCCCAGCCAGCTACAAAATCCCAGCCGTGGCGGACATGCCGCTGGACCTGCGGGTGAAGCTGGTGGAGAACCGCAAGAACCCGGAAGACACGGTGTTCCACTCCAAGGCCGTGGGCGAGCCGCCCTTCATGCTCGGTATCGCCGCGTGGTGTGCAATCAAGGACGCCGTGGCCAGCCTGGGCGACTACAAGCACCAACCGAAGATCGACGCACCGGCCACCCCGGAGCGCGTGTTGTGGGGCTGTGAACAGATGCGCCAGCTGAAGATGGCGAAGGCTGTCGAGGCTGAAGCCGAGATGGCTTCGCTCTAAGCCCGAGGCGCGGCCAATCGCCAGCAGGCTGGCTCCCACAGGGGAATGCATTCCAATGTGGGAGCCAGCCTGCTGGCGATGAGGCCGGAACAGACAACAGAGATGTTGAGGTGAGACATGTACAACTGGATCGACGCCCTCGCCGACCTGCAAAACCGCGGTGAACCCTGCGTGTTGGTGACCATCATCGAAGAGCTCGGCTCGACGCCGCGCAATGCCGGCTCGAAGATGGTCATCAGCGCCCGCCAGACGTTCGACACCATTGGTGGCGGGCACCTGGAATACAAGGCCATGCAGATCGCCCGCGAGATGCTCGCCAGCGGCAAGCAAGACACCCATCTGGAGCGCTTCAGCCTCGGCGCCAGCCTGGGCCAGTGCTGCGGCGGCGCCACCGTATTGCTGTTCGAACCGATGGGCCAGGTCCAGGCGCAAATCGCCGTGTTCGGCGCCGGCCACGTCGGCCGCGCACTGGTGCCGCTGCTGGCCAGCCTGCCCTGCCGAGTGCGCTGGATCGACTCGCGGGAGGAAGAGTTCCCGCAACAGATCCCCCACGGCGTGCGCAAGATCGTCAGTGAAGAACCGGTGGACGAAATCGACGAGCTGCCCGCTGGCTGCTACTGCATCGTCATGACCCACAACCACCAGCTCGACCTGGAACTCACCGCCGCGATCCTCAAGCGCAATGACTTCGCTTACTTCGGCCTGATCGGCTCGAAGACCAAACGCGTGAAGTTCGAACATCGCCTGCGCGACCGCGGATTCGACAACAGCGTCGTGCAACGCATGCGCTGCCCGATGGGCATCGGCGAAGTCAAAGGCAAGCTGCCAGTGGAAATCGCCATCTCCATCGCCGGCGAAATCATCGCCACCTATAACGCCAATTTCGGCCAGCAGACCGCCAGCGCCGAACCGATTGCCAAACTGCTGCCCGTGTCGCGCCGCAGTCAGGCCACAAAACTGAAAGCCTCAAACTGATGAGCTTCATAAATAGAGAATGACCATGCCTCTGACTCGCAAAGCCTACCGCGCCGCCATTCTGCACAGTATCGCCGACCCCGCTGAAGTGGGGATCGAAGCCTCCTACGAGTATTTCGAGGATGGTCTGCTGGTGGTCGATAACGGCAAAATCAGTGCACTGGGTCACGCCAGTGAGCTGCTGCCGACCCTGCCGGCAGACATCGAGATCACCCATTACCAGGATGCGCTGATCACCCCGGGCTTCATCGATACCCACATCCACCTGCCGCAAACCGGCATGGTCGGCGCCTACGGCGAGCAACTGCTGGACTGGCTCAATACCTACACCTTCCCGTGCGAGCGCCAGTTCGGCGACAAGGCCCACGCCGACGAAGTCGCGGACATCTTCATCAAGGAACTGCTGCGCAACGGCACCACCACGGCGCTGGTGTTCGGCAGCGTGCATCCGCAGTCGGTGAACTCGTTCTTCGAAGCCGCCGAACAGCTGGACCTGCGGATGATCGCCGGCAAGGTCATGATGGACCGCAACGCCCCGGATTATCTGACCGACACCGCCGAGTCCAGCTACGTCGAAAGCAAGGCGTTGATCGAGCGCTGGCACGGCAAGGGTCGCCTGCACTACGCGGTGACACCACGGTTCGCACCGACCAGCACCCCGGAACAACTGACCCTCGCCGGCCAGTTGCTCAGTGAGTACCCGGATCTGTACATGCAGACCCACATCAGTGAAAACCTCAAGGAAGTCGAGTGGGTCAAGGAATTGTTCCCGGAGCGCAAGGGCTACCTGGACGTCTACGATCACTACCAGTTGCTGGGCGAGCGCTCGGTGTTTGCCCACGGCGTGCACCTGTGCGACGACGAGTGCGCGCGACTGGCCGAAACCGGGTCGGCGATTGCGTTCTGCCCGACGTCGAACTTCTTCCTGGGCAGTGGCCTGTTCAACCTGCCGATGGCCGAGAAGCACAAGCTGAACGTCGGCCTGGGCACCGATGTGGGCGGCGGCACCAGTTTCTCGCTGCTGCAAACCCTGAACGAAGCGTACAAGGTCATGCAACTGCAAGGTGCGCGCCTGAGCCCGTTCAAGTCACTGTACCTGGCGACCCTCGGCGGCGCCCGCGCCTTGCGCCTGGAAGACAAGATCGGCAACCTGCAGCCGGGCACGGACGCAGATTTCCTGGTGCTGGACTACAACGCCACGCCATTGCTGGACTATCGCCTGAAACAGGCCAACAACATTGCCGAGACGTTGTTCGTGCTGATGACCCTGGGGGATGACCGGACCGTGCTGCAAACATATGCGGCGGGGAATCTGGTGCATCAGCGCTAGGTTTCACCGACATAAAAAATCCCCCGCAGCCTTTCAGCCCGGGGGATTTTTGTTGCCTGTCACATTGCTCTCGCGAGCAGGCTCGCTCCCACAAATGTGCACTCAACACAAAACCCTGTGGGAGCCAGCCTGCTGGCGATAGGCGCGACGCGGTTTTTCAGATTTTCGCTGGTGAACGTCCCGGTTTCTTGGTCTGCAACAAATGCGAAAACACGGCGTGCAAGTCATCCGACGCACTTTCTTCGTCAAGGTTGAGCTTGCTGTCGATGTGATCCATGTGATGCATCATCAGATCCACCGCCAGCTCACCGTTGCGCGCCTCGATGGCGTCGATCAACTGGGTGTGCTCGTCGTAGGAGCAGTGGGAACGGTTGCCGCTTTCGTATTGGGCGATGATCAGCGAAGTCTGGGACACCAGGCTGCGCTGGAAGCTGATCAATGGTGCGTTTTTCGCCGCTTCGGCCAGTTTCAGGTGGAATTCGCCCGACAGGCGGATGCCTGCACCGCGATCGCCACGGGAGAAGCTGTCGCGCTCGTCGTTGACCATCTGACGCAATTCGGCGATCTGCTCGGCAGTGGCGTGCTGCACCGCCAGTTCGGTGATTGCGCGCTCTACCAGACGCCGGGCCATGAACACCTGGCGCGCCTCTTCGACACTCGGGCTGGCCACCACCGCGCCGCGATTCGGACGCAGCAGCACCACACCTTCATGAGCCAGGCGCGACAACGCACGGCGAATGATGGTGCGGCTGACCCCGAAAATTTCCCCCAGCGCTTCTTCGCTCAACTTGGTGCCGGGCGCCAGACGCTGTTCGAGGATGGCCTCGAAGATATGCGCATAGACAATATCGTCCTGGGTACCGCTGCGGCCGGCTTTGCCTGCTCGCGGTTGTTTCTTGAGGGGCTGCAACTGTTCGTTCATGGGCACTCGAGTCGGGAGAACTGCGGCGAATTGACCGTGACTGTAATACGGCACAGTGGGTCGCTGGCAAGTATCGCGTAAAAAACACTGTGATTGTACACAATGGATAGTGGCAACACGACTGTATGGCTGTTTGTTGCTTCCGCTGTATTGCAACGATTGGTTACGTTTGAGTTTAGGCTTAATCGCAGAATCCGCCTTTTGCACAATTCCCTTTTGGGAGCGAGCCTGCTGGCTCCCACAAGGGAATTGTGGCGTGGCGGACATCTTTATCAGAACAGGGAACACCACCGTCATGAACGACGCCACGCACACGCAACTGCGCCCATGGGCCGATACATCACCTTCGGCCATCGTCGCCGGTTTCATCGCCATGATGACCGGCTATACCAGCTCCCTGGTATTGATGTTCCAGGCCGGGCAAGCGGCCGGCCTGACCAGCGGGCAGATTTCGTCGTGGATCTGGGCGATTTCCATCGGCATGGCGGTGTGTTCCATCGGTCTGTCCCTGCGCTATCGCACGCCGATTACCATCGCCTGGTCGACCCCTGGGGCGGCGTTGCTGATCACCAGCCTTGGCGGCGTGAGCTATGGCGAAGCCATTGGTGCCTACATAACCTGCGCGGTACTGGTGACGATTTGCGGGCTGACCGGCAGCTTCGAACGCCTGGTGAAAAAGATCCCGGCGTCGTTGGCCGCCGCGTTGCTGGCTGGGATTCTGTTCAAGATCGGCAGCGAGATTTTCGTCGCCGCGCAGCATCGCACGGCACTGGTGCTGGGCATGTTTTTGACCTACCTGGTGATCAAGCGCCTGTCACCCCGCTACGCCGTGCTGGGAGCATTGCTGATCGGAACCGCGTTGTCGGGGTTCATGGGCCTGCTGGACTTCAGCGGCTTTCATCTGGAAGTGGCCACGCCGGTCTGGACCACGCCACACTTTTCCCTGGCGGCGACCATCAGCATCGGCATTCCGCTGTTCGTCGTGGCAATGACCTCGCAGAACATGCCCGGCATCGCCGTACTGCGCGCCGACGGTTACACCGTGCCGGCCTCACCGCTGATCACCACCACTGGCATCGCCTCCTTGCTGCTGGCGCCCTTCGGCTCCCACGGGATCAACCTGGCCGCCATCAGCGCAGCGATCTGCACCGGGCCGCATGCCCACGAGGATCGCAACAAGCGCTACACGGCAGCGGTGTGGTGCGGGGTTTTCTACGGGATCGCCGGCGTTTTCGGCGCAACGCTGTCGGCCTTGTTCGCGGCGTTGCCCAAGGAACTGGTGCTGTCGATTGCCGCGCTGGCGTTGTTCGGCTCGATCATCAATGGTCTGAGCATCGCCATGAGTGAGGTAAAGGAACGGGAAGCGGCGCTGATCACCTTCATGGTCACGGCATCGGGGCTGACGCTGTTTTCCATTGGCTCGGCGTTTTGGGGAATTGTCGCGGGGGTGGTGACGCTGATGATTCTGAACTGGCGCAAAGCCCTGTAGGAGCGAGCTTGCTCGCGATGGTCGTCAACGATAACGCTTGAAACATGACACCCCGCGGCGAGGCTTGCTCTTAAAAAAAAACGGCGACCCATGGGTCGCCGTTTTTCTGAACATCAAGCTACCGGATTGATCGGCTTTTCCGGGTACCAGACGTCGATCAGCGGGCTGACAGTCGCTTCGGTCAGTTCACTGCGGCCCTTGAGCCAGGCTTCAACAGCAGCACGCTGCTCTTCGGACACCGAGCCACGCTTCTGCAGGCATACCAGACCGAAGTCGTCGCCGCCAACATAGCCCAGACCGTTGGCTTCCATAGCTTCTTTGAGGAACGCGTCGAGGAAAGCATCAATGGCTTCATCAGCCAAATCTTCTTTGAAATCCAGGTTCAGTTCGAAACCCAGCTCTTGAAATTCATCGACGCACAGTTTTTTGCGCAGACGCTGGGAACGGTTAGTCGCCATTGGAACAATCCTCTTAAGTAATAACGGGCGGCACTTTAGCAGTTTAAGCGGCCGATTACTCGCCTCTGAACGGCGCCAGCCCTACCGCCCGGTAAAAAAATAGCGGATTAGAAGGGTAAGGCACGGCACAAGCCACGACACCTTGGGGCATAATGCCGACACTTTCATGACCACTGAGGGAATTTATCTTCATGCCCTCGTCTTTTCCCCTCGGCTGTAGGGTTTTATTTCAAATGATCAAATCGTTGCGTCCATTACTGCTGGCCGGCCTTCTCCTTCCCCTGGCCCTCCCCGTTTCCGCTGATCCCATCAATACCGCGTTATCGCCCAACGTTGAAAAAGCCCTAAAGGCCAGCAAATTGCAGGACAACGCCCTGTCGCTGGTGATGATTCCACTGACCGGCCCCGGCACCCCGACCGTTTTCAACGCCGATGTGTCGGTCAACCCGGCCTCGACCATGAAACTGGTCACCACCTATGCGGCTCTGGAAATGCTCGGCCCGAACCATCAGTGGAAAACCGAGTTCTACACTGACGGCACCCTCAGCGGCGGCATCCTCAATGGCAACCTCTACCTCAAGGGTGGCGGCGATCCGAAGCTGAACATGGAAAAACTCTGGCTGCTGATGCGCGACCTGCGCGCCAATGGCGTCACCCAGGTCACCGGCGACCTGGTGCTGGATAAGAACTTTTTCGTGCAACCGCAACTGCCAGAGTTCAACGACGACGGCAATGACGAAAACAAGCCGTTCCTGGTCAAACCCGATGCTCTGCTGGTCAACCTCAAGGCCCTGCGATTCGTCGCGCGCAACGACTCCGGCAAAGTGCTGGTTTCGGTGGAACCGCCAATTGCCAGCATCCGCATCGACAATCAGGTCAAGGCCATCAATTCCAAGCAATGCACTGGCGGCGTGCGCTACAACCCGGTGCCCCAGGCCGATGGCAGCGTGACCGTGACCGTGGGTGGCCAACTGGGCGAAGGCTGCAGCTCGCAGACTTATCTGTCGCTGCTCGATCACGCGACCTACACCGCTGGCGCCGTGCGCGCGATCTGGAAAGAACTGGGTGGCAGCATTCAGGGCAGGGATGTCCTGGCACCAACGCCTAAGGATGCCAAGGTGCTGGCACGGGCATTCTCGCCGGACCTGGCGGAGATCATCCGCGACATCAATAAATACAGTAACAACACCATGGCTCAGCAGCTGTTCCTGAGCCTGGGCCAGAAATTCCGCACCGACGCCGATGCCGACGATGCCAAGGCTGCCCAGCGCGTGGTACGTCAGTGGCTGGCGAGGAAAGGCATCACCGCGCCGCACCTGGTGATGGAGAACGGCTCCGGCCTGTCCCGCGCCGAGCGGGTCAGCGCCCGGGAAATGGCGTCAATGCTGCAAGCCGCGTGGCACAGCCCTTACGCCGCCGAGTACATCAGTTCGATGCCGATTGCCGGCACCGACGGCACCATGCGCAAACGCCTGAAAACGACCGCGATGCGCGGTGAAGCCCACGTCAAGACCGGCACCCTGAACACGGTGCGCGCGATCGCCGGCTTCAGCCGCGATATCAATGGCAATACCTGGGCGGTGGTGGCGATCCTCAACGACAAGGCTCCGTTCGGTGCCTCGTCGGTGCTCGATCAGGTGCTGCTTGATCTGTACCGCCAGCCGAAACTGGCGCAGACCGCTTCGGTTCTGTAAGACACTGCAAAACCAGTGTAGGAACCAGCCTGCTGGCGATGGTGTGTCAGTCTACAACTCTGTAGCTGATGCACCATCGCCAGCAGGCTGGCTCCTACAGGGATTGCGTCGGTCAGTCCGGCTCGCCCTGAACCCGATCCCGACCTTCAAGCTTTGCCACATAGACCCCCGAGTCCGCCCGCAGCAACAGCGCATCCGCGCCCTCACCCACCCGCCAGCTGGCAATCCCGAAACTCGCCGTGACGACCCCCACGCCATCAATCGGTGCACTGCGCAAGCTTTGCCACAACTCCACCGCCAGCAAATAGGCCTGTGCGCTGCCAATATCCGGGCAAAGCACCATGAACTCCTCGCCACCCAGTCGACAGAACACATCCGTGCGACGCAGCCGCTGGCCGATGCGCTCGCACACGGCCTGCAATACCCGGTCGCCCACCGCGTGACCATATTGGTCATTGATACGCTTGAAGTGGTCGATGTCGAGCATGATCACCGAAAGTTCTCCACTGCCGCGTTCGACCCGGGCCATCTCGCTGGTCAGGCGTTCCTGGAAATAGCGGCGGTTGTGGATACCGGTCAGGGAGTCGGTGACCGACAGCGCCCGAAGCTCCTCTTCCACCCGTTTCAAATCGGAAATATCCGAGATATAGCCATGCCAGAGTACGCCACCGCCAGGCAGCTCCTCCGGGGTCGCCTCGCCGCGCACCCAGCGCAGACCACGGTGGGGAAGCTGCACCCGGTACTCTTCACGCCAGGGGCTGAGGGTATCGGCAGAGGCGCGGATCGAAGCACGAACCCGAGTAGTGTCCTGGGGGTGAATCCGCGTGAACATCGCTTCGGCGTTGAGCAATAGAACGTCCGGATCCAGCTCGTAGATCTCGCGGATACCGTCGCTGGCGTAAATCACACTGAAGCGTCCGTCGAACTCCATCTTGAACTGGTAGATCCCGCCGGGGACATGGGCGCTGAGTTTCTTCAACAGCAAGTCCCGAGCGGCCAGCGCCTCATGCACGCGTTTGCGTTCAGTGATGTCGATGCAAATGGCCAGGTGCCCGACCCACAAACCCTGCTCGTCGAGCACCGGGGTCGCCAGCATGTTGACCATCAAATAGCTGCCATCGCCACGCACCAGCGTCCATTCCCGCCCTTCATGGCCACCCTCCACACTGCCTTCCACGCTGCCCTCGACCAGCATCGCCTGGCAGGTCGGCACCGGTTTGCCATAACGCGCGCTCAACTCTGCCGAACGTGCAGCGAGCTCGCGGGGCAGGTGCAGGTTTTCCAGGGTCATGTGCCCCACCACTTCGGCAGCGCGGTAGCCGAGCATCTGTTCGGCGCCGGCATTGAAGGTGCTGATGACCCCACGCAAGTCCGTGGCGATGATCGCTACCTGGGTCGCGGCATTCAACACGCCGCGCAGCTGGCCGTGGGTGCCGCGTAATTCCTGCTCGCGAGCGCGCAGTTCCTCGGTCCGCTGATCGACCAGCTTCAACGCCCGCTGACGTTGACTGACCAGCACATAAAGCAAGGCACTGAGCAACACACTGAGCAAACCGCCGAGCACCACCAACGAGGTCACCGACGAATGGTTGGCCTGCAGGAAGGCCTCGCTGGGCTGGATATCGACCTGATAATCATGATCAGCCAGGCGCACCAGGCGAGTCGACGACAATTCACTGACGGCCGGTGCATTGGGTGACTCAAACAGCACTTCGTGCTGATCGTCTGTGGATAAGTCGAGAATGCGCACCGAGAGATAGTCACGCCCGGCCTCTGGCAACCCATCGGCCAGCAACTGGCGCATGCTGATCACCGCCATGACATAACCAAAGGGCTTGTTCTTCGCTGCATCGGGGTCATCGCGCGACATGACAGGCGCGACCAGCAGCACGCCCCGCGCATAAGCCGGCTCGATACTGACCAGATGCATCGGTTGCGACACCGCCATGCCCCGATGCTGGTCGGCCCGTTCCAGGGTTGCGCGCCGCAAGGGCTGGGCCAGCAAGTCGTAGCCAAGCGGCGCCCCAAGTTTGCTTTGTGTCTGGCTGTACAGTACCGGCACGTACTCATCACGCTCGCCGGCCAGTTGCAGTTGGCCGTCGGCGGTGAGCTCGCGCACTGTGAAATTCGTCAGGCCCTCATCCCGCACCCGACGCTCGAACGCCGCCCGCTGATCGCCACTGATGCGTTCGGCGAACGAATAGGCTTGGGTACGGCGTAACAGAGGCTGTGTATAGCCGTTGAATTCTTCACGGGAGATTGCATCGGAATTGGCAAAGAACCGGCGCAGGCCATCGAGGCGCTGTTCCTGATCTTCAAAGCGTTCTTCGATACGGCTGTAACGCTCACTGGCCAGCAGTTGGAAACGTTGCCGCAGTTGATGGTGAAACAGGTTCAGGGTCGACCAGGCGAGCAACCCGGTGAGGACCCCGCCGACGAGCAATACCAGCAGCGCGACCAGCCAGGCCGAAACGTCTTCGCTGATAAAACCCAGGATCTTTGGGCGCACGGCGTGCAACGACATAAACGCAACTCAAAACGCCAGGTGCAGGAAAGCCCTTTGGCCGTGAGAGGAGTTATAGCTATTAGCCACTAATTTGACCAGTGCGGAAGGAATCCAAGAGCCTTTAAAAATCAAGGCTCTGTGGATCCAATCTTCCAAGTGTCAGCGGGCCGTGATTTTCCAGGCACGATGGATCTTGCCGTTACGGGCAAAATCCGGATCGATGGTCTGGGCGGTGATTTCCTCGACCGCATAACGCTCGCTGAGGTTGGGTTCCAGCTCGAACTTGCGGAAGTTGTTGGAGAAGTACAGCACCCCGCCTGCCGCCAGACGTGCCATGGCCAGGTCAATCAACTGCACCTGGTCACGCTGCACATCGAAGATCCCTTCCATGCGCTTGGAGTTGGAGAAGGTCGGCGGGTCGATGAAGATCAGGTCGTACTCTTCACGGGCATTTTCCAGCCAGGCCATCACATCGCCCTGCTCCAGGCGGTTCTTGTCGGAAAAACCGTTCAGCGACAGGTTGCGGCGCGCCCAGTCCAGGTAGGTTTTCGACAGGTCGACGCTGGTGGTGCTGCGCGCGCCGCCCTTGGCCGCATGAACACTGGCCGTCGCGGTGTAGCAGAACAGGTTGAGGAAGCGCTTGCCGGCGGCCTCTTTCTGAATACGCATGCGCATCGGCCGGTGATCGAGGAACAGGCCGGTGTCGAGGTAATCGGTCAGGTTCACCAGCAGCTTCACGCCGCCTTCATTGACCTCGACGAACTTGCCCTGCGCAGCCTGACGTTCGTACTGTTTGGTGCCGCTCTGACGCTCGCGACGCTTGACCACCACGCGACTCTTGTCGATGTTCAAGGCCTGCGGAATCGCCGCCAGGGCATCGAACATGCGCGCCGACGCCTTTTCCGGGTCGATGGATTTCGGCGCGGCGTATTCCTGAACGTGGACCCAATCGTGATACAGGTCGATGGCCATGGAGTATTCCGGCATGTCGGCATCGTAGACGCGGTAGCAATCGATGCCCTCACGCTTGACCCACTTGCCCAGCGCCTTGAGGTTTTTTTGCAGGCGGTTGGCAAACATCTGCCCGCCTTCGCTCAGGCGCGGCTGCTCGATCACCGGCGCAGGTGCCGGCGCCGGTTTGATCGGATTGCCGTTTTTGTTGTACTTGCGCTCTTGCGGCTCGCTTGGCGCCTGATCGTAGACCGCTTGCTCACGCTCGGCCTGGCGCTGTTCCGGAGTGCGGCGCTCGCCGGTGACGAACTGGTCCGGCAATACCTTGATCAGCAGCAATTTGCACGGCAAGGCACCGTTCCAGAACGAATACTGCTTGTGGCTGCGGATGCCCATGCGCTTGCCCAGGTCCGGCGCGCCGGTGAACACCGCCGCTTCCCAGTTCAGGCAGGCCTGACGCAGGCGTTCGCCGAGGTTCTGGTAGAGGTAGAGCAGGCTCGCCTCGTCGCCCAGACGCTCGCCGTACGGTGGGTTGCAGATCACCAGGCCTTTCTGGTTCTGGTCCGGGCGCGGCTCGAAGGTCGCCACTTCGCCCTGGTAGATCTTGATCCACTCGCTCAGGCCGGCACGCTCGACGTTGTTGCGGCCCGGCTGAATCAGGCGCGGGTCGGCTTCATAACCGCGAATCCACAGCGGTGGCTTGGCCAGACCGGCCGCGGCACGCTCGACGGCTTCTTCATGGAGTTTTTTCCACAGCGCCGGCACGTGACCGAGCCACGCGGTGAAGCCCCACTGCTCGCGGCGCAGGTTCGGCGCCATGTCGGCGGCGATCATTGCAGCTTCGACGAGGAATGTGCCGACACCGCACATCGGGTCCGCCAACGCGCCGCCTTCAGCCGCAATGCGTGGCCAGCCGGAACGGATCAGGATGGCGGCCGCGAGGTTTTCCTTCAGCGGCGCCGCGCCCTGCTGCAGGCGGTAGCCGCGCTGGTGCAGGCTGTGGCCGGACAGGTCGAGGGAAAGGATCGCTTCGCCACGATCCAGGCGCAGGTGGATGCGCAGGTCCGGGTTGAGCTTGTCGATGGACGGGCGATCACCCTGCGGAGTGCGCAGTTTGTCGACGATGGCGTCCTTGACCTTCAAGGCACCGAAGTGAGTGTTGTCGATGCCCGAGCCGTGACCGCTGAACTCGACGGCCAGGGTGCCGTCGTTGAGCATGTGGTCTTGCCACTCGATATCGAGTACGCCGTGATAGAGGTCTTCGGCGTCCTTCATTGGGAAGCGCTTGAGCACCAGCAGCACGCGGTTCGCCAGGCGCGACCACAGGCACAGGCGATAAGCGGTTTCCATGGTGGCCATGCCGCGCACGGCAGAGGTGTGCTCACGAGCGTCCTCAAGGCCAAGCCCGACGGCTTCCTCGATGAGCAGGCCTTCGAGGCCTTTGGGGCAAGTGAGGAAGAGTTCGAAACGATCGGACATGGGAGTTCCAGAGCCTTTAGCTGAGTGAGCCGGCAACGCATTGCCGGCCCGGTTTTCAATCAGGCGCTTTTCTCGAAGAGCGCCCGCGTGGCACGAAGGTGTGCCGTTCCACCCCTGCTGCTCGGGTTAAATGAGCTTAGATGCAAGGACAGATAAAAAAGTTGATGCAACAAAATGTCACAAGTCGACCCTTCGTCGAATAATCCCGCACTGCAACGCGAGACATTCTCACCAAAGGACTAACCCCGGCATCCTGCGGGGGGCCGATCATACAGGGCTTTGATCAATAAATACGCGACGAACATCGTGTTACTTATGGCCATAGCATCTTTATCGTTACGTCCTTATGACAAAACGATCATTCCCTCGATGTGACGCATTGGTTAGAACTCAACTCAGGTTGGCGCCGCAACGACGCCAACACCTTGGCTCGCCACGCCGGCAGCGAGCCCCCAACGGCAGAGTTTTTCTGCCTGACCTCGATTGAGGTCGACGCGATGAAAACAGTCAACAAGTGAGGGCTACACCCTATGAGAAGACTTAAGCGTGATCCGTTGGAAAGAGCGTTTTTGCGCGGATATCAATATGGCGTTGGTGGCAAATCCCGTGAGCTTTGCCCATTTACTCTACCGTCGGTACGCCAAGCCTGGATCAACGGCTGGCGAGAAGGACGCGGCGACAACTGGGACGGTATGACCGGCACTGCGGGAATCCACAGACTCAACGAACTTCACGCCGTCGGCTAATACAGGGCACACACTCCGACACGACAATCTGATTACGTAACGAATTAACCACGCACGTCCCATCCGGACGGCGGGCTCCGGCCCAGGGGCTCCTTAGAGGAGCCCTTTTTTATGCCTGTTCAAAATTCATCGGCATGCCTACGTGGCGAGGGGGCTTGCCCCCTCGCCACAGGGATCAACGCAGGGCTGCGATGGCGTCTACCGACTCACGAATCAGTGCCGGCCCTTTATAGATGAAGCCCGAGTAAATCTGCACCAGGCTCGCCCCTGCGGTGATTTTCTCCGCCGCGTGCTTGCCTTCGGTGATGCCGCCCGCGGCGATGATCGGCAACCGACCACCCAGCTCTGCCGCGAGTACTGTCACGGTGTGGGTGCTCTTGTCGCGAACCGGTGCGCCGGACAGACCGCCCGCCTCGTCACCATGCTCCATGCCTTCGACGCCCACGCGACTCAGGGTGGTGTTGGTGGCGATGACCGCGTCCATCCCGGTATCGATCAACGCTTGCGCGACCTGCACGGTTTCTTCGTCGCTCATGTCCGGCGCGATCTTGATCGCCAGGGGCACGTGTTTACCGTGGCGCAGCGCCAGTTCCGCGCGACGCGTGGCCAGGTCGGCCAGCAGTTGCTTGAGCGAGTCACCGAATTGCAGGCTGCGCAGCCCCGGCGTGTTCGGCGAGCTGACGTTGACCGTCACGTAGCTGGCATGGGCGTAAACCTTGTCCAGGCAAATCAGGTAATCGTCGACCGCGCGCTCGACCGGAGTATCGAAGTTCTTGCCGATGTTGATGCCCAGCACACCTTTGTACTTGGACGCAGCAACGCGGGCCAGCAGGTGATCGACGCCAAGGTTGTTGAAGCCCATGCGATTGATGATCGCCTCGGCTTCCGGCAGGCGGAACAGGCGTGGCTTTGGGTTACCCGGTTGTGGACGCGGGGTGACGGTGCCGATTTCGACAAAGCCAAAACCCAACTGCGCAAAGCCGTCGATGGCCGCGCCGTTCTTGTCCAGACCGGCCGCCAGTCCCACCGGGTTCGGGAAGTCCAGGCCCATGACCGTCACCGGCACCTTCGCCGGGGCCTTGCACAACAAGCCGTTGAGCCCCAGACGCCCGCCCGCGCCGATCAGGTCCAGGGACAGATCGTGGGAGGTTTCCGGGGAAAGTTTGAACAACAGCTGACGGGCCAGGGTGTACATGGGCGGGTTTGACTCTGGGCTATGAAAAGTGGCAGCGATTATAGCCGGGCAAGCGGCCCGCAGGCGAGGCGCGCGATTCAATCAACGGACGATGGCATATGCCTTGCACCGATCCTGTCATCAGCACTCATGCCAACGGCGGGATGAGTGCCAGGACAATGGCGTCGTCATCCGGCCTTGCGCGTGCAAGGACGCGGGACGGCGCTTTTTTTTGCAAGGTGAAGACGCGATGAACGAACCATCAGCCGGCCCGCTGGCCTGGGTCAATGGCAGCGATGCCCCGGAAAAGTCCGAAATCAACCTCGGCTTCATGGCCCTGAGCGACTGCGCCTCAGTCGTGGTCGCCGCCACCCAGGGCTTCGCCCAGCCTTACGGCCTGACCTTGAACCTCAAGCGCCAGTCATCCTGGGCCAACCTGCGGGACAAACTGGTCAGCGGTGAACTCGACGCCGCCCACAGCCTCTACGGCCTGATCTACGCCGTGCACCTGGGCATCGGCGGTGTAGCGCCAACGGACATGGCCGTGCTGATGGGGCTGAACCAGAACGGCCAGAGCATCAACCTCTCCCACGGCCTGCAAGCGCTGGGTGTGACCAGTCCTGAAGCACTGGACCGGCACGTGCACCAAATTCGCCCAAAACTCACCTTCGCCCAGACCTTCCCCACCGGCACCCACGCCATGTGGCTGTATTACTGGCTCGCCAGCCAGGGCATTCACCCGTTGCAGGACGTCGACAGCGTCGTGGTGCCGCCGCCGCAAATGGTCGCGCACCTGCAAGCGGGACGCATCGACGGTTTCTGCGTCGGCGAGCCCTGGTCGGCCAGCGCGGTGCAACAGAACCTTGGATTCACGATGGCGACCACCCAGACCATCTGGCCCGATCACCCGGAAAAAGTCCTGGGCTGCACCCGCGCGTTCGTCGAGCAATACCCGAACACCGCCCGCGCATTGGTGATGGCGATTCTGCAGGCGAGTCGTTTTATCGAAGAAAGCACTGAAAATCGTCGCAGCACCGCGCAATTGCTCAGTGCCGCGCAATACCTCGATGCGCCGCTCGAATGCATCGAGCCGCGTTTGCTGGGCGACTACGACGACGGTCTCGGCAATCGCTGGCAGGATCCGCACGCCCTGCGCTTCCATGGTGGGGGCGAGGTCAATCTGCCGTACCTGTCCGATGGCATGTGGTTCATGACCCAGTTCCGTCGCTGGGGCCTGTTGCGCGACGATCCGGATTACCTGGCGGTGGCCCGCCAGGTGCAACAACTGGACTTGTATCGTGAGGCTGCCTGCGCCGTCGGCGTCGCCGCACTGGGCAATGAGATGCGCAGCAGCCAGTTGATCGACGGCAAGGTCTGGGACGGCTCGGACCCTGCCGGTTATGCCCGCAGTTTCAAGCTGCACGCCATGAGCAATAGCTCGCACCGATTAGCCAGCCGCTGACAGGAGACTGCGAACATGTTGCGTATTCTGCTGATCAACGACACCGCAAAAAAAGTCGGACGCCTGAAGGCGGCACTGACCGAGGCCGGCTTCGAGGTAATCGACGAATCAGGATTGACCATCGACCTGCCCGGGCGCGTCGAAACGGTGCGTCCGGATGTGATTCTGATCGATACCGAGTCACCGGGCCGCGATGTGATGGAGCAAGTGGTGCTGGTCAGTCGCGACCAACCACGACCGATTGTGATGTTCACCGACGAACACGACCCGGATGTGATGCGCCAGGCGATCAAGTCCGGGGTCAGTGCCTACATCGTCGAAGGCATTCACGCTCAGCGCTTGCAGCCGATTCTCGACGTGGCCATGGCGCGCTTCGAAAGCGACCAGGCCCTGCGCGCGCAACTGCACGCCCGCGACCAGCAGCTCGCCGAGCGCAAGCGCATCGAGTTGGCCAAAGGGTTACTGATGAAAATGAAGGACTGCAACGAAGAAGAGGCCTACACCTTGATGCGCCGCCAGGCCATGAGCCGCCAACAGAAACTGATTCAGGTGGCGGAGCAGATCATCGCCATGAGTGAACTGCTCGGCTGAAGCGCTGCTGCATCGCGAGCAAGCTCCCCACAGTTGAATATTGTGCAGCGCTTCTGTGGGAGCGAGCTTGCTCGCGATGGCCTTCACTCGGTTTCACAGTATTGGCACAGATCTCGCTAAGTAATCTCCACAGGTAACCAACGGCGGTTGCCCCACCTACGACAAAGACGTCGCTCACCTCATTTGCCCCATGGCAAATCAGGTGGCGGCGTTTTTTTGTTTTGGCCCCATTGCCCGGGGCGGGTGGTGCAGCCCTCAAGGCGCCCCACCTGCATGACTCCCGTTCGAGACTCCTATCAGCTGAGGTGCGCGATGAATTCAAGCTTCTGGAAATCCGGCCATACCCCGACCCTGTTCGCGGCCTTCCTCTATTTCGATCTGAGCTTCATGGTCTGGTACCTGCTTGGCCCACTGGCCGTGCAAATCGCCGCCGACCTGCACCTGACCACACAACAGCGGGGGCTGGTGGTGGCCACGCCTATTCTGGCCGGCGCGGTACTGCGGTTCATGATGGGCATGCTGGCTGATCGCCTGTCGCCGAAAACCGCTGGCCTGATTGGCCAGGTGATCGTTATCGGTGCGCTGTTCGGTGCCTGGAAGCTGGGCATCCACAGCTACGAGCAGGCCCTGGTACTGGGCTTGTTCCTCGGTATGGCCGGTGCGTCGTTCGCCGTGGCCCTGCCTCTGGCGTCGCAATGGTATCCGCCGCAGCATCAGGGCAAGGCCATGGGGATCGCCGGCGCCGGTAACTCGGGCACGGTGTTCGCCGCGCTGATCGCGCCGGTTCTGGCGGCTGCGTATGGCTGGAGCAACGTGTTCGGCTTTGCCCTCATTCCACTGATCCTGTCGTTGATCGTTTTCGCCTGGCTGGCCAAAAACGCGCCTGAACGGCCGAAAGCCAAGTCGATGGCCGACTACTTCAAGGCCTTGGGCGATCGCGACAGCTGGTGGTTCATGTTTTTCTACAGCGTGACCTTCGGTGGCTTCATTGGCCTGGCCAGCGCCCTGCCCGGCTATTTCAACGATCAATACAGCCTGAGCCCGGTGACGGCCGGCTACTACACCGCCGCCTGCGTGTTCGGCGGCAGCCTGATGCGCCCCTTGGGCGGTGCCCTGGCTGACCGTTTCGGCGGCATCCGCACCCTGCTGGCGATGTACACCGTGGCCGCGATCTGCATTGCTGCCGTCGGATTCAACCTGCCGAGTTCCTACGCTGCGCTGGCACTTTTCGTCTGCACCATGCTCGGCCTTGGTGCGGGCAATGGCGCCGTGTTCCAGTTGGTGCCGCAGCGTTTTCGTCGCGAAATCGGCGTGATGACCGGCCTGATCGGCATGGCCGGCGGCATCGGCGGTTTTGCCCTGGCGGCGGGCATGGGTGCGATCAAGCAAAGCACCGGCAGCTACCAAATGGCACTGTGGTTGTTCGCCAGCCTCGGCGTCCTCGCCTGGTTCGGCCTGCACGGGGTGAAACGTCGCTGGAGAACCACCTGGGGTTCGGCTGCCGTGACCGCTGCACGGGTCTGAGCCGGCGATGAGCCTGCAACTGAGTTTCGCCGAAGCCAGCGCCATCGGCCCGCGCGAAGAAAACCAGGATGCGTTGCGGCTGGTCACACCGGCCCCGGCGCTGGCGGCGAGCAAGGGTTACCTGTTCGCCATCGCCGACGGTGTCAGCCAGTGCGCCGACGGTGGGCTGGCCGCTCGTTCCACCCTGCAGGCACTGGCACTGGATTACTACGCCACCCCGGAAACCTGGGGCGTCGCCCAGGCACTGGATCGCCTGCTGCTGGCGCAGAACCGCTGGCTGCAGGCCAACGGCGGTGGACAACCCCTGCTGACCACGGTCAGCGCATTGGTCATGCGCGGTCGGCGTTTCACCCTGGCCCATGTGGGCGACTGCCGAGTGTACCGCTGGCATGACGATCAGTTGCAGCGCATCAGCGAGGATCACGTCTGGGACCAACCGGGCATGCAGCATGTGCTCAAACGAGCAATGGGGCTCGATCAGCACCTGGTGCTGGACTTCCTCGACGGCGAATTGCGCCTCGATGAAAGCTTTGTGCTGCTCAGCGACGGGGTCTGGGCGGTCCTGGGTGACACGGCCATTGCCGCGATTCTGCGGGACCAACCGGATCTGCACAGCGCCGCACACACCCTGGTCAATGCCGCGCACCTGGCCGGCAGCCAGGACAATGCCAGCGCTTTGCTGGTGCGGGTCGATGCCCTGGGTGAAACCAGCATCGGCGATGCGTTGATTCAACTGCAGCAATGGCCGCTGCCGCCCGCACTGAAACCGGGCCAGGATTTCGAGGGCTGGCAAGTCGAAGGGATCGTCGGCCAGAGCCAGCAATCCCTGCTTTATCGCGTGCGTGACAGTCAGCGACAGGCCTGGCTGCTGAAAACCCTGCCCACTCACCTGCGCGACGATCATCCGGCCGGGCAAGCGTTGTTGTCGGAAGAATGGTTTCTCAAGCGTGTAGCCGGGCGGCATTTCCCTGAAGTCCATGCCGCCAGTCAGCGTCAGCATTTGTACTACGTGATGCGCGAATATTCGGGATCGACCCTGGCGCAGTTGCATGAGCAAATCGGGCCACTGCCGCTGGCCCAATGGCAAGACCTGGCTGAACGCCTGTTGCGAGCGGTGGGCATGCTGCATCGGCGGCAGATTCTGCACCGCGATATCAAACCGGATAACCTGCTACTGGGTGACGACGGCGAGTTGCGGCTGCTCGATTTCGGGCTCGCCTATTGCCCTGGCCTGTCCCTCGACGAGCCCTCTGTGCTGCCCGGAACCCCCAGCTACATTGCGCCGGAAGCGTTTCGCGGCGACCCGCCGAGCGCGCAACAGGATTTGTACTCGGTCGGTGTGACCTTGTATGTCCTGCTCACCGGGCATTTTCCCTATGGCGAAATCGAAGCGTTCCAACGCCCACGGTTCGGCGCTCCGGTGAATGCCAGCCGCTATCGCCCCGACCTCCCGGAATGGCTGATGCAAACCCTGGAACGCGCGGTAGCGGCGGATCCGGATCAACGCTTTGAAACGGCGGAAGAGTGGTTATTGCTGATGGAACAGGGCGAGCGACGCAGTTTGAGCGTGCGCCCCAAACCGTTACTGGAGCGCGAGCCGTTGAAGGTGTGGCGGACCTTGGCGCTGATGTCGCTGGTGGCGAATCTGGTGCTGCTGGTGTTGGCGCTCCATTAGTGGGCGCCGCGCGTTGAATCGGTGCAACAAAACGCCGCCCCCGGATGGCGAACGCCTGCAGACACCGCGAACAGCGGATCTGTCCGACTTGGCACAAGCACTGCATTAGCCTTCCCATCACACATAACGTGCAGGCTTCAACGACGAAGACTGCGCTTCCCGAGAGAACGGGACCGGACAAAGGCGTCCCCGTCAGGCAACTGGCGGGACGCCTTTTTTTGTTTGCGCGAAATTGTCGAGCACGACCTGGAAAGCCTGATGAGACAGGTCGTTGTTCCCCGGAGGACCTGATGAAAAAGCTCAAACTGGTGATGATCGGCAATGGCATGGCCGGCGTTCGTACCCTCGAAGAACTGCTGAAACTGAGCAACGAGCTGTACAACATCACGGTCTTCGGCGCCGAACCCCATACCAACTACAACCGCATCCTGCTGTCGCCGGTGCTGGCTGGCGAGCAGACCTTCGAAGAGATCGTACTCAACGACCTGGACTGGTACCTGGAAAACGACATCAAGTTGCTGCTCAACCACAGAGTCGTGGAAATCGACCGGGTCAGACGCCGGGTCATTGCCGAAGACGGCACCATGGCCGAATACGATCGCCTCCTGATCGCCACCGGCTCCAGCCCGTTCATCCTGCCGATTCCCGGCAACACGCTGCAGGGCGTAATCGGCTATCGCGACATTGCCGACACCCAGGTCATGATCGACACCGCCAAAATCCATAAACACGCGGTGGTCATCGGTGGCGGGCTGCTGGGGCTGGAAGCTGCCAACGGGCTGATGCTGCGCGGGATGCACGTCACCGTCGTGCACCTCGGCAAATGGTTGCTGGATCGGCAACTGGACAAGACCAGCGGCCAGTTGCTGCAAAATGCCCTGGAGGCCCGCGGCCTGCACTTTCGTCTCTGTGAACAAACCCAGGCGTTGCACGATGCCGGTAATGGCCGGGTCGGCTCGGTCGAGTTCAAGAACGGCGAGATCATTCCCGCCGACCTGGTGGTCATGGCCGCCGGCATCCGCCCCAACATCGAACTCGCGGAACAATCCGGCCTCCCTTGCGGCCGCGGGATTCTGGTCAACGATACCCTGCAAACCTACGACCCACGGGTCTACGCCATTGGCGAATGCGCCAGCCATCGCGGCATCGCCTATGGCCTGGTCGCACCGCTGTTCGACCAGGCCAAGGTCTGCGCCAATCACCTCGCACAACTGGGATTCGCCACCTACAAGGGCTCGGTGACCTCGACCAAATTGAAAGTCACCGGCATCGACCTGTTTTCCGCCGGTGACTACATGGGCGGTGAAGGCACCGAAACCATCACCCTCACCGACCCCATCAGTGGCGTCTACAAAAAACTGGTGATCAAAGACGACGTACTGGTCGGGGCCTGCCTGTACGGCGATACGGCCGACGGCGGCTGGTACTTTCGGCAAATCCTCGAGCACCAGGTCATCGGCGAAATCCGCGATCAACTGATGTTCGGCCATTCCTTTACCCTGGAACAGGCCTTGGGTAACGCCGGCCCCACGCGGGAAGTCGCCTGATGAACCGCCAGATCACTGCGTCCACCTGTTGTTACTGCGGGGTCGGCTGCGGCGTGCTAATCGAGCACGACGGCGAGCGCATCCTCGGCGTCAGCGGCGATCCAGCCCACCCGGCCAACTTCGGCAAACTGTGCAGCAAGGGCTCGACCCTGCATTTGACCGGTGACCTGAGCGCGCGAGCGCTGTATCCCGCATTGCGCCTGGGCAAAAGCCTGGCCCGCAGCCGCACCGATTGGGACACCGCCCTCGATCACGCCGCCAGCGTGTTTGCCCGCACCATCACCGAACATGGCCCGGACAGTGTCGCGTTCTACATTTCCGGGCAATTGCTGACCGAGGACTACTACGCCTTCAACAAACTGGCGCGAGCGTTGGTGGGCACCAACAACATCGATAGCAACTCACGGCTGTGCATGTCTTCAGCGGTGGTGGGCTACAAACGCAGCCTCGGCGCCGACGCACCGCCCTGCAGCTACGAAGACCTGGAATCCAGCGATTGCGTGCTGATCGTCGGCAGCAACATGGCCTACGCCCATCCGGTGCTGTTTCGTCGCCTGGAGGAGGCCAAATCTAGCCGCCCGCAGATGAAAGTCATCGTCATCGACCCGCGCCGCACCGATACCTGTGATTTGGCTGACCTGCATCTGGCGATTCTGCCGGGAACCGATGTCGCTTTGTTCCATGGGATTTTGCACTTGCTGCTGTGGGAAAACCGAGTCGACCACGACTTCATCAAGGCGCACACCCAAGGTCTGACGGAACTCAAGCATCTGGTACACGACTACACGCCTTCGATGGTTGCGCAGCTGTGTGGGATCAGCGTCGAACAGCTGCGCCAGTGCGCCGAATGGGTCGGTACCTCTGAGCGTTTTCTGTCCCTGTGGTGCATGGGGTTGAATCAGTCGACCGCTGGCAGCGCCAAAAACAGCGCGCTGATCAATCTGCATCTGGCCACCGGACAAATTGGCCGTCCCGGCGCAGGACCTTTCTCCCTGACCGGTCAGCCCAATGCCATGGGCGGTCGGGAAACCGGCAGTCTGTCGAACCTGTTGCCCGGGCATCGTGAAGCCGCCAATGCCGAACACCGCGCTGAAGTGGCCGCCTACTGGGGTGTCGAACAGCTCCCGACCAGCACCGGGCTGAGCGCCATCGAACTGTTCGAACAGGTGCGCAGCGGCAAGATCAAGGCGCTGTGGATCGCCTGCACCAACCCGGCGCAATCGATGCCGGACCAGAACGCCGTGCGCGCTGCTTTGCAAACCTGTCCGTTCGTCGTGTTGCAGGAAGCGTTTCGCACCACCGAAACTGCCGCATTCGCCGACCTGTTGCTACCCGCCGCCAGTTGGGGCGAAAAAGACGGCCTGGTGACCAACTCCGAACGACGCATTTCCCACGTCCGCCAGGCCATCGTAGCACCCGGTGAAGCGCGGCCCGATTGGGCAATCACCGTAGATTTCGCACAGCGCCTGGAAAAATATCTACGCCCCGGACAACCCAGCCTGTTTGCCTTTGAAACGCCGGCGCAGCTCTTCGATGAATACAAGCAACTGACCCGCGGTCGAGATCTGGACTTGTCCGGCATCAGCCATGGCCTGATCGATCGAATCGGCCCGCAGCAATGGCCCTTCCCCGCGAATGCCAGCGAAGGCACCGCTCGCCTGTATGGCGACGGCGTCTTCCCGACCGCCAACGGTCGCGCACAATTCATCGCTGATCCTTTCCGCGCCGCCAAGGAGCAACGCGATGCACACTTCCCGCTGACCCTGATCACGGGTCGCTTGCGTGATCAATGGCATGGCATGAGTCGCACCGGCACCGCTGCGCAACTGTTCGGCCACGTGGGCGAAGCGGTCTTGAGCCTGCATCCGCAAGAGCTGGACCAACATGACCTGAAACCAGGCGACCTTGTCAGCCTGAAAAGCCGGCGCGGCGAGGTGATTGTGCCGGTCAGCAGCGACGACAACGTGCGTCCTGGCCAGGCGTTTTTGCCCATGCATTGGGGCGATCGCTTTCTCAAGGGCGGCGTGAACAGTCTCACCCTCCCCGCCTTTGATCCGCTGTCGAAGCAACCCGAACTCAAGCACAGTGGCGTGCGCCTGGAGCCGGTTCAGTTGCCCTGGAGACTGTTCGCACTGATCGAGGGCGATGTACAACAGCATTTTGAGACCCTACGCCCCCTCTGTGAGGCGTTTTCCTACGCAAGCCTCAGCCTCACAGGCCGTGAACGCCCAGCGTTGCTTATACGCGCTGCCAGCGCCAAAGCACCGGACCCGCAATGGCTCCGGGATATCGACCAACACCTGGGACTGCATGAAGGTCCGGTGTTGGCCTACGACGACCCGCAGCGCTCCATCGGCAAACGGGTCCGTATCGACCACGGCCGAATTACCGCCATTCGCCTGGCTGGGGAAACCCTCGCCCAACACTGGCTGCTGAATCTTTGGCGGGAAGGTCGTGCCGACGAACAACTTCGGCGCTGGTTGCTGGCGCCGCTCAGCGCGCCACCAGGTCAGGCAGGCGCGTCGGCGGCCGGTGACAAAACCCTGTGCAATTGCAAGAACGTCAGCCAAAGCGCGGTGTGCGCCGGTATCGCCCGGGGATTGGACTTGCAGGGTCTGAAACAAGAATTGGGCTGCGGTACGCAATGCGGCTCGTGCGTCCCGGAAATCAAGCGTTTGCTGGTCGCCACCACGCGACCGGTCGCGGTCACCTCGTGAGGAAAACACTATGAACGCAAAAGTCTGGCTGGTAGGCGCAGGACCTGGCGATCCGGAATTGCTGACCCTCAAGGCCGTTCGGGCATTGAGAGAGGCCGATGTCGTGCTGATCGATGACCTGGTGAATGACGCAGTACTGGAGCATTGCGTCGGCGCGCGCATCATCCCCGTGGGCAAACGCGGCGGATGTCGCTCTACCCCGCAGGCCTTCATTCATCGACTGATGCTGCGTTACGCGCGCCAAGGCAAATGCGTGGTGCGGCTCAAGGGCGGCGATCCCTGCATTTTCGGGCGCGGCGGCGAAGAGGCGGCGTGGTTGCGTGAACGTGGGGTGGAGGTTGAATTGGTCAATGGCATCACGGCCGGACTCGCGGGCGCGACACAATGCGCTATTCCGCTAACCCTGCGCGGTGTCGCGCGCGGCGTGACGCTGGTCACTGCCCATACCCAGGACGGCAGTCGTCTGAACTGGCAGGCACTGGCCCAAAGCGGAACAACCCTGGTGATCTACATGGGGGTGGCCAAGCTCGGCGAAATCCGCGAACAGTTGCTGGCCGGTGGAATGGCGACGGATACGCCAGTGGCGATGATTGAAAACGCGTCCCTGCCCCACCAACGGGAATGCCGGAGTGACCTGGCGGCGATGGAGGAAGATGCCGGCGCCTTCCAGCTCAAGAGCCCGGCCATTCTGGTCATCGGCACAGTGGCGGCCTGTGCAATGTCTTCTCAGTGGGAGCGCGGCTTGCCCGCGATGGTGGCCGATCAAAACGCCTGATCTGCCTGATTGCCCGTTGCTTCATCAAATCGCAGACAAAGAAAAGCCCGGCCTAAGCCGGGCTTTTCTCAGAGCTGCGGGCTAATTATTTAGCTTGAGCTTCAACCTGCGCTTCTACGCGACGGTTAACTGCACGGCCAGCTTCAGTTTTGTTGTCAGCAACTGGGCGGGATTCGCCGTAGCCAACAGACTGAACGCGGGACGGTTGAACACCGTACTGGTTGGTCAGAACTTGCTTAACGGCGTTTGCACGACGCTCGGACAGTTTCTGGTTGTAAGCGTCAGGACCGACGTTGTCAGTGTGACCTTCAACAGTAGTGGTGGTGGATGGGTACTGCTTCATGAAGTCAGCCAGGTTTTTGATGTCGCCGTAGCTGTTAGGCTTGACTACCGACTTGTCGAAGTCGAATTTCACGTCCAGCTCAACACGAACCACTTCAGCAACTGCTGGGCAGCCATCAGCGTCAACGGTTACGTTGGCTGGGGTGTCAGGGCACTTGTCAACGTTGTCGCATACGCCATCGTTGTCGCTGTCGGAGCAGACTTCAGCTGGTGCTGGAACTGGAGCAGCAGCAGGCTTGGAGCCGCCACCGAAGTTCACACCCAGACCTACGGACGGGATGTAGTCCCACTTGCCGTTGTCCAGCTTGTAGTCAGCTTCTACGCCAGCACGGGCGAAGAAGTTCTCGAGGAAGTAGTACTTAACGCCAGCGCCTGCAGTCAGGAAAGTCGACTGGTCACGACCGGTGTGGCCGTCAGCGGCTACGTTGGTCATGCTGCCGTGCTTAACACCACCTTGAACGTAAGGACGCAGTGCGTCGCCAGCGTTGTTGAAGTGGTACTGAGCGTTCAGACCGAACTGGTCGCCTTTGATTTTCTGACTGCCAGTGCCGTTGTTCGAACGGGTGTAGTCATCTGCGTTGTAGGTCGCGTTCAACGACACGTCGTCGGTCAAGAAGTAACCGATGGAAGCGCCAGGAGTGTAGCCATCTTCAACGTTGTTAACGCTGTCGTTGTACTTTTTCCCGTAGTTGAGCTCGCCTTCAACTGCGCCTTGGCCTTGTGCCAGAGCGCCGAACGAAGTGGCGGCAATAAGAGTACCAATGGCCAAGCCCAAGGTGTTTTTCAGTTTCATCCGTTAAATCCCCATCTGGTGATTGTGAAGCAGTCCCGCAAACCGGGGGACAACTCGGCGGCAAGTCTATCAGAACTTGCCTACACGTAAGAGATATTTGCGCCGAACTAAGTTTCAGCAATACCTGCAAATTTCTCACGTAATTTGTCTAGAGCGCGTTTGTACCGCATTTTTGTTGCACTCAAACCCATGTGCATGATGTCTGCGATCTCCTGAAACTCCAGCTCTGCGACAAATCGTAGCACCAGAATTTCGCGGTCAATCGGGTTCACATACACCAGCCAGCGATCGAGTCCACCCTTTTCCTCCGGTTTCGGCGCCTTTTCTTCAGACGCTTCTTCGAGGGGGTCGAGACTCAAGGCGTCCATCAAGCGACGCTTTCGCCGTTCCTTCCGATACTGAGTGATGCATTCGTTGTAAGTGATGCTGTATAGCCATGTCTTGAACTTCGATTTGCCCTCGAAATTCTTCAAGCCATACAGCACCTTCAACATCACTTCCTGACAGACATCGTCTGCGTCGCGATCGTTCCCGAGATATCGTGCGCAGACGTTAAATAATGTTCGTTGGTAACGCCGCATCAATTCTTCATAGGCGCGCGTTACGTGAAACAGCTCGGTGTGCGAGCGCGCGACCAACTCCTCATCAGAGAGCTCGCGGGGGTCGTAGCGCATGGATAGCGATTGGGCTTTATTCAAAACAAGTCGGGCCGACAGTCAGGTCAATGTCCGCCGCAGCCAGCATCAGCGGGCATTTTGCGGCGGCATACATTAGCAGGGTTTGCCGGGTTAGCGGCTACTCACATGCTGCTCGAGAAGGATCCGATTGGAAAGAGAGACTAGCTCACCCTCATCGGTCAGCAATGTGGTTTTAACCGTGCCGATCTCTTCGATCTGGCCTTCGACCTCGCCAACACGCACTTGTTGCCCAACCTGGTACAACTCACGCACATAGATTCCCGCAAGAATCTGGCCGGCAATTTCCCGGCTTCCCAATCCCATGGCCAGCGCAACCGCCAGACCAACGGTAATCAACACAATCACAATCACATGGTTGAGCAGGTCAGTCTTGACCTCCAACTGGCTGATCGCGACCGAAATACTGATGATGATGACCAGTCCTTGGGCAATTCGCCCAAGGCCAGAAGCGTAGTCCAGGCCCACGCCTTCTGCCGCGCCGCGCACCAGCCCGTTGGCCAGTTGCGCCAGCAAGACCCCCACCAGCAACACCAGCGCTGCGCCAAAGACCTTCGGCAGATACAACGCGAGCATGTCCAGCGTAGCCGAAACTCGTTCAAGTCCAAGGGATTCTGCCGCAGAAACCAGAAAAATCAGCAAAACGAACCAATAGACGATCTTGCCGATCAGCGTCGAAATCGGTACTTGAAGGCCTGCGCGAGACAGCAACTTGGTCAGCCCGGTGCCGCCCATCAGGCGATCGAGGCCCAGTTTGGCCAGCAATTTGGAGAGCAGCGTGTCCAGCAATTTGGCCACGACAAAACCCAACAGCAGCACAACCAGTGCGCCGAACAGGTTCGGAATGAAGTTGGCAACCTTGGTCCATAACGCAGTCATTGCAGTGACGAGGCTCTGAGTCCAGAGATCAAGTTCCATATTCAATCAGCCTTATCAGCAGTGCGGGCAGCAGGTTTACGAAGACGGGACACCGGCGCGACATGGGCCGATCCATTATTAACGGCGATCATCAGGGCGGGCAACCAACGGCCCAGCAGGCTGAACAAATCACCGGCACCGACCTGACGGTTGGCGGTTTTCAGTACACGACCAAGGCACGCATCGTCGTCCCGGGTGGACGGTGATGCCTTGAGCATGTCACGCAAAGACTGTTCAAACGGATCGTGCATACGCACCTCTCGTGATGTCAGTGAAAGACGCGATCAAATTTACCCGGGTCACATGGGCCACTTTCAAACCCAGCGCAAACGTCGGAATAACCACCACTGCCCCAATGCCACCGAGACCATCATCAGGCAGGCAATCAAGAAGCCATAAGGGCTCGCAGAGAATGGAATTCCACCGACGTTGATCCCCAACAGACCGGTCAAAAAACTCATCGGCAAAAAAATCCCGGTGATGATTCCGAAGCGGTACATCGTGCGGTTCATGCGCACGCTCAATCGTCGGTCTTCGGTCTCAAGGACCAGCCCTACCCGCTCCCGGGTCAACTCCAGCTCTTCAAGATAGCGGGTCAGACTGTTGTTCAATTCGTTCCAGTAATCAGCATCGTCGTCAACGAACCAGGGCAGTTTGATCCGCGTCAGCTGACCAAAAATATCCCGCTGCGGAGCGAGAAACCGCTTCAACGCCGCCGCCCGGCGACGGATCTGCAAAACAGCTCCGTGCTCCGGTGTATACCGTTCGTCGGTATCCAGCTTTTCTTCTTCCTCATCGACCACTTCCGAGAGGTCGCTGACCAGATCCTGCAACTTGTTGGTCAGGTACTGCGCCATGCACAGGATGAGTTCGGAAGCTGTTTTCGGTCCCTTGCCCTCTGCCAGTTGCTCCAGCAGTTCCTCCGTGGCGCGCAACGGGCGCAAACGCAGGGAGATGACACGCTGGGCAGAACCGAAGATTCGCACCGAGACCATGTCTTCAGGCTCGGCCCCCGGATTCAGATTGACCCCGCGCAAAAATAGCAGCAGTTCGCTGTCCGAAAGCTGTAAAAGACGCGGTCGGGTGTTTTCTTCCAGCAACAGATCACAGCTGAATTCGCTCAGACCACTGGATTTGCGCAGCCAGGTCTGGGTTTGCGGATGACTGCGATCCCAGTGCAGCCACAGGCTTTCGTGGGCCTGGAGCTGCAATTCATCGAGTTCAGTCCGAGCTATCGAACGCGCGCCGCCTTTACCATCCAGCACCAGGGCATGTACCAGCCCCCATTGCGCGTTTTCTTCCTCGAACATCCGCATTCCATTCTTCAAAAAAAATCGACCAAAACTTACTCGGGCATTGCAAGCGGGCTTGGCGAGATGATCACGCCGTTATTGTCCGCATAGATGTAATGGCCCGGATGGAAGGTCACGCCCGCAAAGGTTACGGCCACGTTCAGATCACCGATACCGCGCTTGTCGGTTTTCATCGGGTGGCTGGCCAGGGCCTGAACACCCAGATCGGTTTGCGCGATGACGTCAACGTCACGGATGCAACCGTAGATCACCAGCCCTTCCCAGCCGTTTTTCGCGGCCTTCTCGGCGATCATGTCGCCCAGCAGCGCGCGGCGCAGGGAGCCGCCACCATCGACCACCAGTACCTTGCCATCTCCCTTGAGCTCGGCTTGCTCCTTGACCAGCGAGTTGTCTTCGAAGCACTTGATGGTCACGATTTCGCCGCCAAAGGAATCACGGCCGCCAAAATTGCTGAACATCGGTTCCAGCACCTGCACCAGCTCCGGATAGGCGTCGCACAGGTCAGGCGTTAGGTAATGGTTCATCGAGAAACTCCTGTGAAGAGGAAGAAAGCACGAACATCAGTGATGACTCAGTCATCGAAAATGACCAGAACAGCTCAATGCGTCATATCTTAGCCGCTAGCCGATCAGAGCGAAATGCCCTTGATAGAGCGTCGGGCTCAAATCGCCGCGGCCAAATCCGCTGTTTCACCCAGCAGAGGAGTTTGCTGATCCGCCAGCCAACGGGCCACCAGTGGCCAGACTTCAGCCTGTGCGGCTTTGCTGACCAACATTTCCACGTGACCGAAATTATCGCCAAAGCCCTGCTCGCGACCCAGGTTGATAAATTGCTTGTGCTCGGACCCCACCTGATCGAACAGCTTGCGACAAGCCCAGGCCGGATCCTGATGGTCACCGGCGGCACTCACCGCCAGCACCGGCAATCTGACCTCGGCCAAACCCGCCCACCAGTCCTTGTCTGCATCACCAAAGCGCCCGAACAGGCCGTGCCAACGCATGCTTTCCAGGGCCAGGCCAATCGGCTCGTCCTCCGGGCCGCGTTTGAGCCGTGAACCCGACAGCTGGGCAAAACGCTTGAGAATGAAACGGCCGCTCCACTCCACCGGCGGGATTTTCAACGGCCAGTACGTGCGACTGATCTGAGCGCCAAAGAACGCCGCGGACGCCACCACGGGCTCACCGATGTATTGACCGCCCAATGCGGCTGCCAGGGTAATGCCGCCCAGCGAGTGGCCGATCCAGTGTGGGACCTGGCCGCTTTGCTCACGCACGAACGCGCCAATGGCCGGCAAATCGTAACGAGCGTAGTCGGCGACACGGTTCTTACGGTAGTTCTGATTGCGCTGTGAGAGGCCGTGACCGCGCATTTCCGGAATCCATACGTCGAAGCCCAGGCGCGTCAGATAGACGCCGAGCCCCAGCCCTTTCGCGGAAAACCAGAAACGTCGATTGGAAAAACTGCCGTGCAACAGGATGATCGGCACGCCACGCACCGCGGGCTCATCGGCCATGCCGAGGCGAGTCACCGCAATTTCGACGGTACCGTCGGGGCTGTTGCCGGGTTTTAAACGATAAACATCTTCGCTCAGATCGCCGCGCCGCTCGGCGCTGATCAGGGCGACAGGAAATAGGTTGCTACTGCTTTGCATAAGTTCTTGCACAAAAAAGGGCGGCATCCGGAGGAGCCCGCCCTGCTTGAATCTTAAAGGCACCGCCCATGTGGGAGCGAGCCTGCTCGCGATGGACTCCAGAACAACGCGTTTATTCAGTAAACGCGCATGATCGTTCACGACCATCGCGAGCAGGCTCGCTCCTACAAGAGAGCGGCCCGTTCACACCGGATCAAGCCTGCGCCTGACCCTCAGCCAGGAAGAACCAGGTTTCCAGTACGGAATCGGGGTTCAACGACACGCTTTCGATGCCCTGTTCCATCAGCCATTTGGCCAGGTCCGGGTGGTCCGAAGGACCCTGACCGCAAATGCCGATGTACTTGCCGGCCTTGTTGCACGCGGCAATGGCGTTGGCCAGCAGCTTCTTGACCGCTGGGTTACGCTCGTCGAACAGGTGCGCGATGATCCCGGAGTCACGGTCCAGGCCCAGAGTCAGCTGGGTCAGGTCGTTGGAACCGATGGAGAAGCCGTCGAAGAACTCAAGGAACTCTTCAGCCAGGATGGCGTTGGACGGCAGTTCGCACATCATGATGACGCGCAGGCCGTTGTCGCCACGGGCCAGACCGTTTTCCGCCAGCAGGTCCACGACCTGGCTCGCTTCGCCCAGGGTGCGGACGAACGGCACCATGATTTCAACGTTGGTCAGGCCCATCTCGTTGCGCACGCGCTTGAGGGCACGGCATTCGAGTTCGAAGCAGTCACGGAACGATTCGCTGATGTAACGCGAGGCGCCACGGAAACCCAGCATCGGGTTTTCTTCTTCCGGTTCGTAGAGCTTGCCGCCGATCAGGTTGGCGTATTCGTTGGACTTGAAGTCCGACAGACGCACGATGACCTTTTTCGGCCAGAACGCTGCCGCCAGGGTGCTGATGCCTTCAACCAGCTTCTCGACATAGAAACCGACCGGATCGTCGTAACCGGCGATACGCTTGTTGACGCTTTCCTTGATGTCCGACGGCAGACCGTCGTAGTTCAGCAGCGCCTTCGGGTGCACGCCGATCATGCGGTTGATGATGAACTCCAGACGGGCCAGACCCACACCGGCGTTCGGCAGCTGCGCGAAGTCGAAGGCACGGTCCGGGTTACCGACGTTCATCATGATCTTGAACGGCAGCTCCGGCATGGCATCCACGGAGTTCTTCTTGATGTCGAAGCCCAGTTCGCCTTCGAAGATGAAACCGGTGTCGCCTTCCGCGCAGGAAACGGTGACGCCCTGGCCGTCTTTCAACAGCTGGGTGGCGTTACCGCAACCGACCACGGCAGGGATCCCCAGCTCACGGGCGATGATCGCCGCGTGGCAGGTACGGCCGCCACGGTTGGTGACGATGGCGCTGGCACGCTTCATGACCGGTTCCCAGTCCGGGTCGGTCATGTCGGAAACCAGTACGTCGCCTGGCTGGACCTTGTCCATCTCGGACACGTCCTTGATGATGCGGACCTTGCCGGCGCCGATGCGCTGGCCGATAGCACGGCCTTCCACCAGCACGGTGCCGGTTTCTTTCAACAGGTAACGTTCCATGACGTTGGCCTGGGTGCGGCTCTTCACGGTTTCCGGACGGGCCTGCACGATGTACAGCTTGCCGTCGTCACCGTCCTTGGCCCATTCGATGTCCATCGGGCACTTGTAGTGCTTCTCGATGATCATCGCCTGCTTGGCCAGTTCGCTGACTTCGGCGTCGGTCAGGCAGAAACGCGCGCGATCGGCCTTGTCGACATCGACGGTCTTGACCGAACGACCGGCCTTGGCCTCGTCGCCGTAGATCATCTTGATGGCCTTGCTGCCCAGGTTGCGGCGCAGGATCGCCGGACGACCGGCGGCCAGTGTGCCTTTGTGTACGTAGAACTCATCCGGGTTCACTGCGCCTTGCACGACGGTTTCACCCAGGCCGTAGGCGCCGGTGATGAACACCACGTCACGGAAACCCGATTCGGTATCGAGGGTGAACATCACGCCGGCCGTGCCGGTTTCGGAACGGACCATGCGCTGTACGCCGGCCGACAGGGCAACCAGCTTGTGGTCGAAGCCCTGGTGGACACGGTAGGAAATCGCACGGTCGTTGAACAACGAGGCGAACACCTCTTTGGCGGCGCGAATGACGTTTTCGACGCCACGGATGTTCAGGAACGTTTCCTGCTGGCCAGCGAAGGAAGCGTCCGGCAGGTCTTCGGCGGTAGCGGAAGAACGCACGGCCACGGCCATGTCAGGGTTGCCGGCGGACAGCGTGGCGAACGCCGTGCGGATTTCGGTGTTCAGTTTTTCAGGGAACTCGGCTTCCATGATCCATTGACGGATCTGGGCGCCGGTCTTGGCCAGGGCGTTCACGTCGTCGACGTCCAGGGCATCAAGGGCGTCGTGAATCTGCTGGTTCAGGCCGCTCAGTTCCAGGAAATCACGATATGCCTGAGCGGTCGTGGCGAAGCCACCAGGCACCGATACACCGGCACCTGCAAGGTTGCTGATCATCTCGCCCAGGGATGCGTTCTTGCCCCCCACATGCTCCACATCATGGACGCCGAGCTTATCGAGGGAAACTACGTACTCTACCAAGGTGATCTCTCCACTAACTGTGTTGGAAAAGCTCAGAAGCCGGCTTGCTCGGAAGAGCGTTTGCCAGCTGTATGGCCTGGACCTGGAAAATAAGTGAGAATGCGGGCCATTGGCGGCCGACAAATCGCGCCTATCATATCCAAGATTCGTTACTAGCTTAAGGCCCAAGGTGCAAATGAAACGATCTGCTTTCTTTATCTCCGATGGCACCGGCATTACCGCCGAAACCCTGGGTCAAAGCCTCCTGGCGCAGTTCGAGAACATTACCTTCAGCAAATTCACCCGGCCGTACATCGACAACGCGGATAAAGCGCGGGCCATGGTACAACAAATCAACAGAGCCGCCGAAACCGACGGCTTCCGTCCGATTATCTTCGACACCATCGTCAATCAGGACATTCGTGAGATCCTCGCGACTTCCAATGGTTTCATGATCGACATTTTCTCGACCTTCCTGGCGCCTCTCGAACAGGAACTGACCGAGCATTCTTCCTACACCGTCGGCAAATCCCACTCCATCGGCGCCAACACCAATTACATGGAGCGGATCGAGGCGGTGAACTTCGCCCTCGACAACGACGACGGCGCCCGCACGCACTACTACGACAAAGCCGACCTGATCCTGGTGGGCGTGTCGCGTTGCGGCAAGACCCCCACCTGCCTGTACATGGCCATGCAGTTCGGTATCCGCGCCGCCAACTACCCGCTGACCGAAGACGACATGGAGCGCCTGCAACTGCCCAGCGCCCTGCGCGCCCACCAGCACAAACTGTTTGGCCTGACCATCGACCCGGATCGCCTCACCGCGATACGCAACGAGCGCAAGCCCAACAGCCGCTATTCGAGCTACGCCCAGTGCGAGTTCGAAGTGCGCGAAGTGGAGAACCTGTTCCGCCGCGAAAACATCCCGCACATCAACTCCACGCATTTTTCCGTTGAAGAAATCTCCGCGAAAATTCTGGTGGAGAAAGGTGTCGAGCGGCGCTTCAAGTAAGTTTCTATCGCCGGTTCCGGCCCTATCGCCAGCAGGCTGGCTCCCACAGGGGATTTGCGGTGAACGCAAATCAACGGTGGGAACCGGCCTGCTGGCGATTGAACGATAACGCGATCTTCTAGATCACAAACAAATCCACAAATCTATTAACAGGCGTCGCTTCAAGCGCTGCCTGATCCTTGCACAACGCAAAAATCTCGGCGCTACGCTGCCCGATGAATCGTGTCAGCAAGTTCGCCTTGAATTTATCCTCCAGCAGCGGAATACCCTCGGCACGGCGCCGTCGGTGGCCGATCGGGTACTCCACCACCACGTTCTCGGTGCTGGAACCGTCCTTGAAAAAAACCTGAATGGCATTGGCAATGGAACGCTTGTCGGCCTCCAGGTACTCACGGGTGTAAACCGGGTTTTCGACGATGACCATTTTCTCGCGCAACACATCGATGATCGGATGTGCCTTGTGGAAGTCATCTTCGTAGTGTTCGGCCACCAGATTGCCGAATGCCAGTGGCACGGCGGTCATGTACTGGAGGCAATGATCGCGGTCGGCGGCATTGGCCAAAGGGCCGACCTTGGAAATGATGCGTATCGCCGATTCGTGGGTGGTGATGACGATCCTGTCGATGTCGTGCAGACGGTTTCGCACCTGCGGGTGCAGGGTCACTGCGGCTTCACAGGCTGTTTGTGCGTGGAACTCGGCGGGAAAACTGATCTTGAACAGCACGTTTTCCATCACATAACTGCCGTACGGCCGGGAAAAACTGAACGCCCGTTTATCTTCGGGCTTTAGCGCCAGGTCCTTATTGGTGTGGCTGAACAGCACGTCATAAAAGCCCCACTGCCTGGCACTCAACACACCGGGAATGCCCATCTCGCCGCGCATGGCGATGTCCGCCAGACGAACACCACGACTGGACGCGTCGCCCGCCGCCCAGGATTTTCTCGAGCCGGCATTCGGTGCATGGCGATAGGAACGCAGCGCCTGGCCGTCGACGAAGGCGTGAGACAGCGCCGAGAGTAACTGCTCGCGATTGGCCCCCATCAGCTTGGCGCAGACCGCCGTCGAGGCGACCTTCACCAGAATGACGTGATCAAGGCCTACACGATTGAACGAATTTTCCAGCGCGATCACGCCTTGAATCTCATGGGCCATGACCATCGCTTCCAGCACCGTGCGAACCGTCAACGGCGCCTCACCATTGGCCAGACGCTTTTGCGACAAGTGATCGGCCACCGCGAGAATGCCGCCGAGATTATCCGACGGATGGCCCCACTCGGCCGCGAGCCAGGTGTCGTTGTAGTCGAGCCAGCGCACGATGCAGCCAATGTCCCAGGCAGCCTTGACCGGATCGAGGCGGTAGTTGGTGCCGGGCACGCGAGCGCCGAACGGCACGACAGTGCCTTCGACGATGGGCCCCAGGTGTTTGGTGCACTCAGGGAAACGCAGGGCCAGCAACCCGCAGCCAAGGGTGTCCATCAAGCAGTTGCGAGCGGTGTCGAGGGCTTCCCGGGACTCGATGGTGTAATCGAGTACGTAATCGGCGATGTCCTGCAGCACCTGGTCGTAGTCCGGACGGTTATTGAGGTCAACGTTGGCGCTCATGTTCGATTCCCTCTTGCAGGAGCGAGCTTGCTCCGGGCGGCGTTCCGACGATGGTCATCGACGATAACGCTGGGTGGCTGACACCCAGCGGTGCTCTCAGGTGCATCGCGAGCAGGCTCGCTCCTACTGGGTTATGCGTCAATCAGAACGAATCACCCGGCACGCAAACGTAACCTTCCATCAACACCCGCGCACTGCGGCTCATGATGGCTTTGTTCACCGTCCATTCGCCATTGACCTGGCTGGCTTCAGCGCCGACGCGCAAGGTGCCGGACGGGTGACCGAAGCGCACCGCGTTGCGCTCGACTCCGCCCGCCGCAAGGTTGACCAGGGTGCCGGTAATCGCCGCCGCGGTGCCGATGGCAACAGCCGCCGTGCCCATCATCGCGTGGTGCAACTTGCCCATCGACAACGCACGCACCAGCAGGTCGACATCACTCGCCGAGACCAACTTGCCGCTGGACGAGACATACTCGGCCGGTTTGGCCACGAACGCCACTTTCGGCGTGTGCTGGCGCTTGGCCGCTTCGTCGATGTTGGCAATCAGGCCCATGCGCAGCGCGCCATAAGCGCGGATGGTTTCGAACATCTGCAGCGCTTTCGGGTCGCCATTGATCGCACCCTGCAACTCGGTACCCTTGTAGCCGATGTCCTCGGCATTGACGAAAATCGTCGGGATGCCGGCGTTGATCATGGTCGCCTTGAGGGTGCCGACGCCGGGCACTTCCAGATCATCGATCAGGTTGCCGGTCGGGAACATCGACCCGCCACCGCCCTCTTCTTCCGCTGCCGGGTCCATGAATTCGACCTGCACTTCAGCGGCCGGGAAGGTCACGCCGTCGAGTTCGAAATCGCCGGTTTCCTGCACTTCGCCGTTGGTGATCGGCACATGGGCGATGATGGTCTTGCCGATGTTGGCCTGCCATACGCGCACCACGGCCACGCCGTTGTGCGGAATGCGGCTGGCGTCCACCAGACCGTTGCTGATGGCGAACGAACCGACCGCCGCGGACAAGTTGCCGCAGTTGCCGCTCCAGTCCACGAAAGGCTTGTCGATGGAGACCTGACCGAACAGGTAATCGACGTCGTGATCGGCCTTGATGCTTTTCGACAGGATCACGGTTTTGCTGGTGCTCGACGTCGCGCCGCCCATGCCGTCGATTTGTTTTTCGTACGGGTCGGGGCTGCCGATCACGCGCAGCAACAAGGCGTCGCGGGCCGGGCCTGGAACCTGGGCCGCTTCAGGCAAGTCTCGCAGGCTGAAGAACACGCCTTTGCTGGTGCCGCCGCGCATGTAGGTGGCGGGAATCTTGATTTGCGGTGCATGAGCCATGGTGCTCGTTACTCCTGATCTGGAAAAAGACACGGGACTCAAAAGTCCCGTGTCTGTGCTGCGCGCGTTAAACGGCAACCGCCGATTCTTCGAGGAAGTCCTGGGCGAAGCGTTGCAGCACGCCGCCGGCCTCGTAGATCGACACTTCTTCGGCGGTGTCGAGACGGCAGGTCACCGGCACTTCGACGCGCTCGCCGTTCTTGCGATGGATCACCAGCGTCAACTCGGCGCGCGGGGTGCGTTCGCCCACCACGTCATAGGTTTCACTGCCGTCGATGGCCAGGGTGTGACGATTGGTGCCCGGCTTGAATTCCAGCGGCAACACGCCCATGCCCACCAGGTTGGTGCGGTGAATGCGCTCGAAACCTTCAGCGGCAATCGCCTCCACGCCAGCCAGGCGCACGCCCTTGGCCGCCCAGTCGCGGGACGAGCCCTGACCGTAGTCGGCGCCGGCGATGATGATCAGCGGCTGCTTGCGGTCCATGTAGGTTTCGATGGCTTCCCACATGCGCATGACTTTGCCTTCCGGCTCCACACGAGCCAGCGAGCCCTGCTTGACCTTGCCGTTTTCCTGAACCATTTCGTTGAACAGTTTCGGGTTGGCGAAGGTGGCGCGCTGCGCGGTGAGGTGGTCACCACGGTGAGTCGCGTAAGAGTTGAAGTCCTCTTCCGGCAAGCCCATTTTCGCCAGGTATTCACCGGCGGCGCTGTCGAGCATGATCGCGTTGGATGGCGACAGGTGGTCGGTGGTGATGTTGTCCGGCAGCACGGCCAGCGGGCGCATGCCCTTGAGCGGACGGGCACCGGCCAGCGCGCCTTCCCAGTACGGCGGACGGCGGATGTAGGTGCTCATCTCGCGCCACTCATACAGCGGCGCGACTTTCGGGCCAGTGTCTTCGTGGATGGCGAACATCGGGATGTACACCTGACGGAACTGCTCCGGCTTCACCGAGGCTTTAACGACCGCGTTGATCTCTTCGTCGCTTGGCCAGATGTCCTTGAGGCGAATTTCCTTGCCGTCAACCACACCCAGCACATCCTTCTCGATGTCGAAGCGGATGGTGCCGGCAATGGCATACGCGACCACCAGTGGCGGCGACGCGAGGAACGCTTGCTTGGCGTACGGATGGATCCGTCCGTCGAAGTTGCGGTTACCGGACAGCACTGCGGTGGCGTACAGGTCGCGGTCGATGATCTCTTGCTGGATCACCGGATCCAGCGCGCCGGACATGCCATTGCAGGTGGTGCAGGCAAAGGCGACGACGCCGAAACCGAGTTGTTCCAGCTCGGTGGTCAGGCCGGCTTCATCCAGGTACAGCGCCACGGTTTTCGAGCCAGGCGCCAGGGACGACTTGACCCATGGCTTGCGGGTCAGACCCAGCTTGTTGGCGTTGCGCGCCAGCAGGCCCGCGGCAATCACGTTGCGTGGGTTGCTGGTATTGGTGCAACTGGTGATGGCAGCGATGATCACCGCGCCGTCGGGCATTTGCCCTGGCACATCTTCCCACTTGCCGGAGATGCCTTTGGCCGCCAGATCCGACACCGCGACACGGGCGTGCGGGTTGCTCGGGCCGGCCATGTTGCGCACCACCGTGGACAGGTCGAACGTCAGGCCGCGCTCGTATTGCGCATCCTTCAGGCTGTCAGCCCAGAGGCCCGTGGTCTTGGCGTAGTTCTCCACCAACTGCACCTGCTCGTCTTCACGACCGGTGAGCTTGAGGTAGTCGATGGTCTGCTGGTCGATGTAGAACATCGCCGCCGTGGCGCCGTATTCCGGGGCCATGTTGGAGATGGTCGCGCGGTCGCCGAGGGTCAGCGCGGCAGCGCCTTCGCCGAAGAACTCCAGCCATGCGCCAACAACTTTTTGCTTGCGCAGGAACTCGGTCAGCGCCAGCACCATGTCGGTGGCGGTGATGCCCGGCTGCAGCTTGCCAGTCAATTCAACGCCCACGCTTTCCGGCAGACGCATCCACGATGCACGACCGAGCATCACGCTTTCCGCTTCCAGGCCACCAACGCCGATGGCGATCACACCCAGCGCATCGACGTGCGGGGTGTGGCTGTCGGTGCCGACGCAGGTGTCGGGGAACGCCACGCCATCACGGACCTGGATCACCGGAGACATTTTCTCCAGGTTGATCTGGTGCATGATGCCGTTGCCCGGCGGGATCACGTCGACGTTCTTGAACGCCTTCTTGGTCCAGTTGATGAAGTGGAAACGGTCTTCGTTACGACGGTCTTCGATGGCGCGGTTCTTTTCGAACGCTTGCGGATCGAAGCCACCGCGCTCGACGGCCAAGGAGTGGTCGACGATCAATTGGGTCGGCACCACCGGGTTCACTTGCGCCGGATCGCCGCCTTGCAGGGCGATGGCGTCACGCAGGCCGGCGAGGTCGACCAGCGCGGTCTGGCCGAGAATGTCGTGGCACACCACGCGGGCCGGGAACCACGGGAAGTCGAGGTCGCGCTTGCGCTCGATGAACTGCTTCAGGGATTCGTTAAGCGTGGCCGGGTCGCAGCGACGCACAAGGTTTTCCGCCAGCACGCGAGAGGTGTACGGCAGGGTGTCGTAGGCGCCTGGCTGAATAGCTTCGACAGCCGCACGGACATCGAAGTAATCCAGCTGGCTGCCAGGCAGCGATTTGCGAAATTTTGTGTTCATCGTCAGGACTCGGTCACGGTAATTACAAAGGGTGGGGATGACACCGGGCATGAAGTCAACACTTTCCACTGTGGGAGCGAGCCTGCTGGCGATGGTGTGTCAGTCGACACCAATGTGTATGACATTCCATCGCGAGCAGGCTCGCTCCTACAGGGATTCGCGTGAATTCAGATCCCGGTGCAGGCCCCGACCATTCAGCGTTGTTCGATTGGCACGAACTTGCGCTGCTCGACGCCGATGTACTCGGCGCTCGGGCGGATGATGCGGTTGTTGGCGCGTTGTTCGTACACGTGGGCGGCCCAGCCGGTCAGGCGCGAGCAAACGAAGATCGGCGTGAACAATTTGGTCGGGATGCCCATGAAGTGGTACGCCGAGGCATGGTAGAAGTCGGCGTTCGGGAACAGTTTCTTCTGCTCCCACATGGTGGCGTCGATGGCTTCGGAAACCGGGAACAACACCTTGTCGCCCACTTCGTCGGCGAGTTTTTTCGACCAGCCCTTGATCACCTCGTTGCGCGGATCGTTGTCCTTATAGATCGCGTGGCCGAAGCCCATGATCTTGTCCTTGCGCGCCAGCATGCCGAGGGTGCCCTCGACCGCCTCTTCAGGCGACGAGAAACGCTCGATCATTTCCATCGCCGCTTCGTTGGCGCCGCCGTGCAGCGGACCGCGCAGCGAACCGATAGCCGCGGTGATGCAGGAATACAGGTCGGACAGGGTCGATGCGCAAACCCGTGCGGTGAAGGTCGAAGCGTTGAACTCGTGCTCTGCGTAGAGGATCAGCGACACGTTCATCACTTTGACATGCAACTCGCTCGGCTTTTTGCCATGCAGCAGGTGCAGGAAATGGCCACCGATGGACGGCTCGTCGGTCACACAGTCGATGCGCTTGCCGTCGTGGCTGAAGCGATACCAGTAGGTCATGATCGCCGGGAACGCGGCCAGCAGGCGGTCGGTCTTGTCGTGTTGCTCGGAGAAGTCCAGCTCCGGTTCCAGGTTGCCCAGGAACGAGCAACCGGTGCGCATCACATCCATCGGGTGGGCGTCGGCGGGGATGCGTTCCAGCACTTCTTTCAGCGCTTGCGGCAGGTCGCGCAGTTTGCTCAGCTTGGTGATGTAGGCCGCCAGTTGTGCCTTGCTCGGCAATTCGCCGTACAGCAGCAGGTAGGCGACTTCTTCGAATTGTGCGTCAGCCGCCAGTTCGCGAACATCGTAGCCGCGATAGGTCAGGCCTGCGCCCGACTGGCCCACGGTGGACAGTGCGGTTTGCCCGGCAACCTGGCCACGGAGTCCGGCGCCACTGAGTACTTTTGCTTCGGCCATTACTGTCTCCAGTCTTCTTGAATTTGTTAGGGAAACTTGTAGGAGCGAGCCTGCTCGCGAAGGTGGACGGATCACCTCGGTGCATCAGGGACACCGCGTTATCGTTGGCGTCCATCGCGAGCAGGCTCGCTCCTACAGGGTTTGATTCAGCCTTTCTTTTGCGCAAACAACGCGTCGAGCTTCTGTTCGAAGGTGTGGTAGTCGATGCGATCGTAAAGCTCCATGCGAGTCTGCATGGTGTCGATGACGTTCTGTTGCGTGCCGTCGCGGCGAATCGCGGTGTAGACGTTCTCGGCAGCCTTGTTCATGGCGCGGAAAGCCGACAGCGGGTACAGCACCAGCGATACGTCGGCACCGGCCAGTTGCTCGGTGGTGTACAGCGGTGTCGCGCCGAATTCGGTGATGTTGGCCAGGATCGGCGCTTTCACGCGGCTGGCGAACAGCTTGTACATCTCCAGTTCAGTGATGGCTTCCGGGAACACCATGTCGGCGCCGGCCTCTATGCACGCGGCGGCGCGATCCAGGGCGGATTCCAGACCTTCCACTGCCAGGGCATCGGTACGGGCCATGATCACGAAGCTGTCATCGGTACGGGCATCGACGGCGGCCTTGATGCGGTCGACCATTTCCTGCTGCGACACGATTTCTTTGTTAGGACGGTGGCCGCAACGCTTGGCGCCGACCTGGTCTTCGATGTGAATCGCCGCGGCGCCGAACTTGATCATCGACTTGACGGTACGGGCGACGTTGAACGCCGAGGAGCCGAAACCGGTGTCGACGTCCACCAGCAGCGGCAGGTCGCAGACGTCGGTGATGCGACGCACGTCGGTCAGCACGTCATCCAGGCCGGTGATGCCCAGGTCAGGTACGCCAAGGGAACCGGCAGCCACCCCGCCACCCGACAGGTAGATCGCCTTGAAACCGGCGCGCTTGGCCAGCAGCGCGTGGTTGGCGTTGATCGCGCCGACCACTTGCAATGGATGCTCGCTGGCGACCGCATCGCGGAAACGCTGGCCTGGAGTGCTCTTGTTCAAACTCATGACTCACCTCGTTTGGCTGTCGGGTTGGCGCCGTCCTGATAATGACGGGCGATATTGCGTTTGGAAGCGCCAATGTGGCGGCGCATCAACAACTCGGCCAGTTCACCGTCACGGTCGGCGATGGCATCGAGAATTCGGTGGTGCTCGGCGAAGGCCTGGCGCGGGCGATTGGGCGTAGTGGAAAACTGAATGCGGTACATGCGCACCAATTGATACAGCTCGCCGCAGAGCATTTGCGTCAGGGTACGGTTGCCGCTGCCCTGGATGATTCGGTAATGGAAGTCGAAATCGCCTTCCTGCTGGTAGTAGCCCCGACCCGCCTGAAACGCTTCATCGCGTTCATGGGTTTCGAGAACCTGGCGCAGTTCGTCGATTTCTTCGAGGGTCATGCGCTCGGCGGCCAGGCGACAGGCCATGCCTTCGAGGGACTCACGGATTTCGTAAAGTTCCAGCAATTCGGCATGGTTCAGCGACACCACCCGCGCACCGACGTGGGGTACACGCACCAGCAGGCGCTGGCCTTCGAGGCGGTGGATGGCCTCACGCAGCGGCCCCCGGCTGATGCCATAGGTGCGCGCCAGCTCTGGCTCGGAGATTTTGCTGCCCGGGGCGATCTCACCCTTGACGATGGCCGCCTGAATGCGCCGGAAGACGTTTTCGGAAAGTGTTTCCGAATCATCTTGGGTGACCAGCGGGGGATCGAGTTGATCCAGCATATTGTCGACACCTTGAAAGCTAATGCCGCAAAAACTAGCGAATCAAGGCGTCTTAGTCAAAGGATAATTGGATATTGTCGACAATCGTCTAATAACCGTCTGCACCATCACCACACATGAACCGCTGTTTATAGCCGCCGGTCAGCGCTGGCGCCACAAAACCACCGTGCTAGAATGCCGCCCGCATTTGTTTGCCGCATCTGCACTGTCTGTCATAAAACCCTGATAGGCATACGAGGGAACTTGTGCAGCGATGCCAGGGCCTTGAATCGAAGTACGGACCGCTGCGCACCAGGATTTATGAGACTCAAGCCCTTCCCCACATTCCTTTATTTTCTTTGCCTGCCCGGCTTCGCGGCGGCAGGGGAAAAGACCGTATACGGCCTCAATGAATACGCGTCCCTGGGCGGTATCGACCTCGAAGTGGCCGCCAAGCTTGATACCGGAGCGAAAACCGCTTCCCTGAGCGCCCGCGACATCAAGCGCTTCAAACGCAACGGCGAATCGTGGGTGCGTTTCTATCTGGCCATCGACGCCGCCCATTCGCACCCGATCGAACGACCGCTGGCCCGGGTCAGCAAGATCAAGCGTCGGGCCGGCGACTACGACCCGGAAGAAGGCAAGAAGTACACGGCCCGCCCGGTGATCGAGCTGGATATCTGCATGGGCTCGGCCCTGCGCAGCATCGAAGTGAACCTGACCGACCGCAGCGCTTTCCAATACCCGCTCCTGATTGGCTCCGAAGCGCTCAAACGCTTCGACGCGCTGGTCGACCCCAGCCTTAAATATGCTGCCGGCAAACCCGCCTGCACCACCGACGCTCATACCGCAGAGTAATTTAAATGCGCTCTCTTACCCTCCATCTGAAACTGCTGATCGCCATCCTGGTGATCCTGGGCATTTCAGTCACGGCCTATCAGATCTTCGTGCTCGGGATCCCGGTCACCGAAGACGCCACCGACGACTTGTGGAACATCGACGCCAAGGTCGAGTTCGTCGCCAGTGCCAAGGACCCGGTCAAGATCCAGATGTTCGTGCCGCCACTGAGCCGCGATTTCGTCAGCCTCAACGAGAGCTTCATCTCCAATAACTATGGTGTCGCCGTGAACCGGGTCGACGGCAATCGCAAGGTCACCTGGTCGGCACGCCGGGCCAAGGGCAACCAGACGCTGTATTACCGCCTGGTGCTGACCAAGCGGTACTCCGGTGAAAAGTCCAAGGTCAAGGGCCCGACTTTCCGCGACAGCATCGCCGTGGAGGGTCCGGAAAAAATCGCTGCCGAAGCCCTGCTCGCACCGATTCGCCAACACTCGGCCGACGTCGAGACGTTCATCGGCGAAGCCATCAAGCGGGTCAACAACCTCAACGACGACAACGTGAAGCTGCTGCTGGCCGGTGATCCGTCCACCGTGCACAAGGCCCGAATCGTCGAACTGCTGCTGTCCATCGCCCACGTACCCATCGAGAAAGTCCACACCATTCGCCTGGTGGCCGACCAGCCGCAAACCCCGGAACTCTGGCTGCGCAGCTTCAACGGCACCGACTGGTTGTACTTCAACCCGGAAACCGGTGAACAGGGGCTGCCAACCGACCGCCTGCTGTGGTGGACGGGCGACGAAAACCTGATCACCGTCGATGGTGGCAAAAAGGCCAACGTGACCTTCAGCCTGAACAACAGTGAAATGAACGCCATTCGCCTGGCGAAGCTGACCGACGAAAACACTGACGCCAACTTCCTCGAATACTCGTTGTACGGCCTGCCGCTGCAAACCCAGCAGACCTTCATGATCATGGTGATGATCCCGATCGGCGTGCTGGTGATCCTGATCCTGCGCAACCTGGTCGGCCTGCAGACACTGGGCACCTTTACCCCGGTGCTGATCGCCCTGGCCTTCCGCGAGACCCAGCTCGGTTTCGGCATCGTGCTGTTTACCATCATCACGGCACTGGGGCTGTCGCTGCGTTCCTACCTCGAACACCTGAAGCTGCAGATGCTGCCGAGGCTGTCCGTGGTGCTGACGTTCGTAGTGGTACTGATTGCGGCCATCAGCCTGTTCAGCCACAAGCTTGGCCTGGAGCGCGGGTTGTCCGTGGCGCTGTTCCCGATGGTGATTCTGACCATGACCATTGAACGCCTGTCGATCACCTGGGAAGAACGCGGTGCAAGCCATGCCATGAAAGTGGCGATCGGCACGCTCTTCGCCGCCTCCCTGGCGCACCTGATCATGACCGTGCCGGAGCTGGTGTACTTCGTCTTCACCTTCCCGGCGATCCTGCTGATCATGGTGGGCTTCATGCTGGCGATGGGTCGCTATCGCGGTTATCGCCTGACCGAACTGGTGCGGTTCAAGGCTTTCCTGAAGAAGGCTGACAGCTGATGTTCGGCTTCTGGAAGACCTGGAAGGCCCTGGAAGCGCGGGGCATCATGGGGATCAACCGACGCAACGCGGACTATGTGCTCAAGTACAACAAGCGCAGCCTGTACCCGATCGTCGATGACAAGATCCTCACCAAGGAGCGTGCCATCGCCGCCGGTATTCATGTGCCGGAACTGTATGGCGTGATTTCCACCGAAAAGGAAATCGACAAGCTCGGCGATATCATCGGCGAACGCAGCGACTTCGTGATCAAACCGGCCCAGGGCGCCGGCGGTGACGGCATCATTGTGGTTGCCGACCGCTTCGAGGGCCGCTTTCGCACGGTATCGGGCAAGATCATCAGTCATGAGGAGATCGAGCACCATATCTCCAGCATCCTGACCGGCCTGTACTCCCTCGGCGGGCATCGCGACCGGGCATTGATCGAATACCGGGTGATCCCGGACCAGATCTTCAAGAGCATCAGTTATGAAGGCGTGCCGGACATCCGCATCATCGTGCTGATGGGTTACCCGGTCATGGCCATGCTGCGCCTGCCGACCCGCCAGTCCAGCGGCAAGGCCAACCTGCACCAGGGCGCCATCGGTGTCGGTGTCGACCTGGCCACCGGCCTGACCTTGCGCGGCACCTGGCTGAACAACATCATCAACAAACACCCGGACACCACCAACGCCGTTGACGGCGTGCAACTGCCCTACTGGGACGGCTTCATGAAACTCGCCGCCGGGTGCTACGAGCTGTGTGGCCTGGGCTACATCGGTGTCGACATGGTGCTGGACCAGGAAAAAGGTCCGCTGATTCTCGAACTCAATGCGCGGCCAGGCTTGAACATTCAGATCGCCAACGACTGCGGCCTGACCCTGCGCACCCATGCGGTCGAAGCGCGACTCGAAGACCTGAAGGCTCGGGGCGTGACCGAAACCGTAGAAGAGCGCGTAGCCTTTGTGCAGGAGATGTTCGGGCATATCCCGACCGTCGAGGGCTGACCCCCTGTGGCTAGGGAGCAAGCTCCCTCGCCACAACCCCCCGCCAATCGCCCTCAGCCTGCCAATCCCCGACTTCCCCTCTAGGAGCAATTCCCCGAGGGGACTACAATCGCCACCCCGCCTCAATGGCCGATCGCCCTCACTCATGTTGACCTGTTCCGTACACCCGCTTCCCTATCGCGCCAACCCCGCCGATTATTTCGCGGCCATCCGCCATGCCCCCGGTGCCGTGCTGCTCGACAGCGGCCGGCCAAGTGCCGAACGCGGGCGCTATGACCTGCTCAGCGCCTGGCCACTGGAACAACTGACGGTATCGCCTGACGAAAGCGGCGCTGATTTCCTGCAACGCCTGCGGGAAATCCTGACGCGGCTCGGCGAAGCGTCCCTGCCTTTGGCCTGTGAACTGCCGTTCGCTGGCGGCTTGATCGGTTACCTGAGCTACGACTTCGGCCGCCATCTGGAACACCTGCCGAGCCAGGCCCTGGACGACCTGCAATTACCGGATGCGCGCTTCGGCCTGTACGACTGGGCGCTGATCAGCGATCACCAACGGCAGACCAGCCAGCTGGTGTTTCATCCTGCGCTGGCTGACAGCGAGCGCGAGCGTTTGATACAGCTGTTCGAGCAGCCTGCGATTGAACCGGTCGAGGCTTTCAAACTGCAAGGGCCGATGAGTGCCGACCTGAGCGCCGACCAATATCGCCACGCCATTGAGCGCATTCAGCAATACATCCAGGCGGGTGACTGCTATCAGGTCAACTTCGCCCAGCGCTTCCGCGCCCCTTGCCAGGGCGATCCATGGGCCGCGTACTGCGCGTTGCGGGCGGCGTGCCCGACACCGTTTTCCGGCTTCCAGAGCTTGCCCGACGGCGCCGCCGTGCTGAGCCTGTCGCCCGAGCGTTTCGTCAAAGTCAGTGAGCGACGGGTTGAAACCCGGCCAATCAAAGGCACTCGCCCTCGCGGCGTCACGCCCGCCGAAGATGCGGCGAATGCCGCCGAACTGCTGGCCAGCGCCAAGGATCGCGCGGAAAACCTGATGATCGTCGACCTGTTGCGCAACGATCTCGGCCGCACCTGCCGGACCGGTTCGGTCTCGGTGCCGGAATTGTTCAGCCTTGAAAGTTACCCGAACGTCCATCACCTGGTGAGCAGTGTCACCGGCATGCTGGCGGAGGATCGTGATGCACTGGATTTGATCGCCGGCAGTTTCCCCGGCGGCTCGATTACCGGTGCACCGAAAATTCGCGCGATGCAGATCATCGACGAGCTCGAACCGACCCGGCGCGGACTGTATTGCGGCTCGCTGCTGTATCTGGACGTGCGCGGCGAGATGGACAGCTCCATCGCCATTCGCAGCTTGCTGATGAAAGATGGACAGGTGTGTTGCTGGGGCGGCGGCGGGATTGTCGCCGATTCCGAGTGGCAAGCCGAATATCAGGAATCGATCACCAAGGTGAAGGTGTTGCTCGATACCCTGCAAAGCCTCTGATTAACAGCGTTCCCTGTAGGAGCGAGCCTGCTCGCGATGAACCTGGAGACCCCGCTCGCTTTCAGACTAAACGCGTAATCGTTGACGTCCATCGCGAGCAGGCTCGCTCTACAGGGGGAAGGGTTACAGGCTCAGGGCGCGGCTGGAAGCCTTGATGAATTCCTGTTTCAGGTCTTCAAAGGTGTGCACCGCCGGGAACTGCGGGAACTCGCGGATTACGTTGTCCGGTGCATGGAACAGGATGCCGGCATCGGCCTCGCCCAGCATCGTGGTGTCGTTGTAGGAATCACCGGCGGCAATAACCCGGTAGTACAGGCTCTTGAAGGACAACACCGACTGGCGCTTCGGATCTTTCTGACGCAACTGATAGCTGGTCACCCGGCCGGCATCGTCGGTGATCAGACGATGGCACAGCAAGGTCGGGAAGCCCAGTTGACGCATCAACGGCTGGGAAAATTCGTAGAAGGTGTCCGACAGAATCACTACCTGGAAGCGCTCGCGCAGCCAGTTGACGAACTCGATGGCGCCGTCCAGCGGCTTGAGCGTGGCGATCACTTCCTGGATATCCGCGAGCTTCAGGCCGTGTTCGTCGAGAATCCGCAGGCGCTGCTTCATCAACACGTCGTAGTCGGGAATGTCCCGGGTGGTGGCCCTGAGGGATTCGATCCCGGTTTTTTCGGCGAAGGCGATCCAGATTTCCGGGACCAGCACACCTTCAAGGTCCAGACAGGCAATTTCCACAAGACACTCCCATTTGTATTGTTTATTGAGTCGAGCGAGCCGGAACTCTAGCGATTACTCCCCCACCGCGCAACGCAGAGGACACCCCGACCGGCGCAGCTTTTTGTTACCATCGGCCCCCTATAGAGCGCCCAGCGCCAATGACCTGTAGGAAGCCGCCCTGATGAGCCCAACGTTCGACGTCGTGGAACTCGCCACGACCTATGCCAACAAATCCGCCCAGGACATCCTGAAACTCGCCTTCGCCGAGTTTGGCGATGACCTGTGGATATCTTTCAGCGGTGCCGAGGATGTGGTGCTGGTGGACATGGCCTGGAAGCTGAACAAGAACGTCAAGGTGTTCAGTCTCGACACCGGTCGCTTGCACCCCGAGACCTACCGCTTCATCGATCAAGTGCGCGAGCACTACAAGATCGACATCGAACTGGTGTCGCCGGACTACACCAGACTTGAACCGTTCGTGAAGGAAAAGGGCCTGTTCAGTTTCTACAAGGACGGCCATGGCGAATGCTGCGGCATCCGCAAGATCGAGCCGCTGCGCCGCAAGCTGTCAGGCGTGAAAGCCTGGGCCACCGGCCAACGCCGCGATCAGAGCCCCGGCACTCGCAGCGCAGTCGCCGTGATGGAAATCGACGGCGCGTTTTCCACCCCGGAGCGCACCCTGTACAAATTCAACCCGCTGGCACAAATGACCAGCGAAGAGATCTGGGGTTACATCCGCATGCTGGAGCTGCCGTACAACAGCCTGCATGAGCGCGGGTTCATCAGCATCGGCTGCGAACCCTGCACCCGTCCGGTGCTGCCGAACCAGCACGAGCGCGAAGGCCGCTGGTGGTGGGAAGAGGCCACGCAGAAGGAATGCGGGCTGCACGCGGGCAATATCATCAGCAAGTCCAAAGCGTAAACCCACCGTAGGAGCGAGCCTGCTCGCGATGAACCCGAGAACGCCGCGGAGTGTCAGGTTTCCAGCGTTATCGTTAACGACCATCGCGAGCAGGCTCGCTCCTACAGGGGGCGTGACCAACCAAAAATGTGTACACAGAAATGTCACCATCAGTGCCATTTATGTGTGCACTTTTAGTTTCCGCGCCCAAAAAAGTTACATCCTGCCTTTCCGACCTCCTGCGTCGACCTTTCCCACAAAGCCTGTCGAAAAATAAATACCTGTTCGAAAGGTCAATTTATATCGCCATCTTTTCAGTCACTTAGCGCCATCTCATAACAAAACGAAATGAGCAGCCGAATTGATAGATTCCTGGCTGGCATAGATTTGGCAAAGGTGCATACATGTTTTGTATACAATCAATTCAGAACATACACACACCAGATCCGCAAGCCTGAAGCGCCCTATCCCGTACAGGCTGCAGATGCCCCGTAACCAATGGTATTCGCCCCCCGCGACGAAGATTTGTCGAGCCCTCGCGCTCATGCACAGTCATCGCGGCGTCGAGCATCAGGAGCCTGCCGGAATGCGTACACGTCTCTCCAACAACAATATCGCGCTGGATCTACCCTCCTCCCACATCACGCACACGCCTTGCGACCCAACCCTGCATTCCCCCGTGGTACTCAGCCCGCGCCTGCACAACAAAGACCTGGCGCCGACCAAAGCCGAAGGCCGGCGCTGGGGTCGCTACAGCATCTTTGCCCTGTGGACCAACGACGTTCACAACATCGCCAACTATTCGTTCGCCATCGGCCTCTATGCGCTGGGCCTGGGTGGCTGGCAGATTCTGCTGTCCCTGGGGATCGGCGCGGCGCTGGTGTATTGCTTCATGAACCTGTCCGGCTACATGGGCCAGAAGACCGGGGTGCCGTTCCCGGTCATCAGCCGCATCAGTTTCGGTATTCACGGTGCGCAGATTCCCGCGTTGATTCGCGCCGTTATCGCCATCGCCTGGTTCGGCATTCAGACGTACCTGGCCTCGGTGGTGTTCCGCGTATTACTGACCGCCGTCCACCCCGGTTTCGCCGATTATGACCACAACTCGATCCTCGGTCTGTCGACCCTGGGCTGGGTGTGCTTCGTGGCGATCTGGTTCGTGCAACTGGCGATCCTCGCCTATGGCATGGAGATGGTGCGGCGCTACGAGGCCTTTGCCGGGCCGGTGATCCTGCTGACCGTCGCGGCACTCGCCGCGTGGATGTACACCCAGGCCAATGCAACCATCGCCTGGTCGATCCGCGAACCACTGACCGGTGGCGAGATGTGGCGCAACATCTTTGCCGGCGGCGCGCTATGGCTGGCGATCTACGGCACGCTGATCCTGAATTTCTGCGACTTCGCCCGCTCTTCGCCGTGCCGCAAGACCATCAAGGTCGGCAACTTCTGGGGGCTGCCGGTCAACATTCTGGTGTTTGCCGCGATCACTGTGCTGCTGTGCGGCGCACAATTCCAGATCAATGGCCACATTATTGAAAGTCCTACAGAAATTATCGCCTCGATCCCCAACACCTTCTTTCTGGTGCTGGGCTGCCTGGCGTTCCTGATCGTCACCGTGGCGGTCAACATCATGGCCAACTTCGTCGCCCCGGCCTTCGTGCTCAGCAACCTGGCGCCGAAATACCTGACATTCCGCCGGGCCGGGCTGATCAGCGCGACCATCGCTGTGTTGATCCTGCCGTGGAACCTCTACAACAGCCCGCTGGTGATCGTGTACTTCCTGTCTGGCCTCGGTGCCCTGCTCGGGCCGTTGTATGGCGTGATCATGGTGGACTACTGGCTGGTGCGAAAAGGTCAGGTCAACGTGCCGCAGTTGTACAGCGAAGACCCGAACGGCGCCTATTACTACAGCCGCGGGGTCAACTTGCGCGCCGTGGCGGCGTTCATTCCCGCCGCCCTGATCGCCATCGTCCTGGCGCTGGTGCCGGGCTTCCACCTCGTATCGCCGTTCTCCTGGCTGATCGGCGCCGGGATTGCCGGAATGCTCTACCTGATCGTCGCCAAACGCCAACCGCACTACGCCGATGTCAGCGGCGAAGCGATCGCGGTCGACAACGTCAGTCATTAATCACTTGGCGGCCCGGCGAGTCCGGGCCGCAGAACCAACGCGCTATAAGGACTTCCCATGCGAATACTCGTGGTCAACGTCAACACCACCGAATCCATCACCCAGGCCATCGCCCGCTCGGCCCAGGCTGTTGCAGCCCCCGGCACGGAAATCGTCGGCCTGACCCCGCACTTCGGTGCCGACTCCATCGAAGGCAACTTCGAAAGTTATCTGGCGGCCATTGCCGTGATGGATCGGGTGATGTCTTACGACCAACCCTTCGACGCCGTGATTCAGGCCGGCTACGGCGAGCACGGCCGCGAAGGCCTGCAGGAACTGCTTAACGTGCCGGTGGTGGACATCACCGATGCGGCGGCGAGCACCGCGATGTTCCTCGGCCATGCCTATTCGGTGGTCACCACCCTAGACCGCACGGTGCCGCTGATCGAGGATCGCCTCAAACTGTCCGGGCTCTGGGATCGTTGCGCGTCGGTGCGGGCCAGTGGTCTGGCGGTACTGGAACTGGAGCACGAACCGCAACGCGCACTGGAGGCTATCGTGCATCAGGCCGAACTGGCGGTGACCCAGGACAAGGCCGAAGTGATTTGCCTCGGCTGTGGCGGCATGGCCGGGCTGGGTGAACAGATTCGCCAACGCACTGGAGTGCCGGTGGTGGACGGCGTGACGGCGGCGGTGACCATTGCCGAATCGCTGGTGCGGCTGGGGTTGTCGACGTCGAAGGTGCGGACTTATGCGACGCCTCGGCCGAAAACCATCATTGGCTGGCCGGGGCGGTTTAGGCAGTAGACCGCGTCATCGTTAATCATCGGAACACCGCCTGAGGCAACCCTCGCTCCCATAGTCAGGTGTCGTGTGCATCATTGTGGAACGACACAAAAACTGTGGGAGCCGGAAATACTGCTGAAGGTTTCCATAGCGACCACTATTAACGGTTGGTTTACACAGGGTTACCTGCTCAATGAAGGTCACCCTGCGCCTGGGTTGAGGCGGATGAATGCTCAATAGCATCGAAAAAATAAAAGGCCTGGGGTCTATTTGCGGCAATGGGAAGTAAGCGGCAAAGCTTCAAGCAGTACTTTGCCGGGAGTTATTGCTCACCTCGAACAGCCCCACCAGTTTTTGCAACTTGTTGGCGTCAAGCCTTACCGTTTCTGCACTGGTCTGCAGCACGACCACCGTCTGGCGCATCTCTGCGGAAGACTGATCGACCTGTTTGATTGTTTTTCCATAATCAAGGCTGCGCTCATTAAGCTGCTGAATGATGCTGAACATGCTTTCCACTGCCTGATGCAGTTGCACATTTTCCGAGGATGCCTCTTCGGCCAGGCGCAAGCTGTTGTCAACATCCTTGACTCCGTTCTCCATAAAACCCACGGCTTTTTGCGTTTCATTTTGCAGGCCTTCGACCATCTGCCGGATGTCGTCAGCGGCGCGGGATGTTCGTGTGGCCAAGGTTCTGACTTCATCGGCTACCACCGCGAAACCACGACCATGTTCGCCGGCGCGGGCGGCCTCAATGGCGGCGTTCAGCGCCAGCAGATTGGTCTGATTGGTGATGTCGCTGATCAGGCTGGTGATATTGCCGATTTGTGCCATCCGGCTGTCAAGCAACTGCACACTCGAAGAGGACCGCTCCACGACGTCGCGAATTGATTGGGTTCCCACCTGTACCGCGAGAAATTGCTCGCGCGCTCGGCTGACCACTTCATCCATCGCTTGCTTCATTTGTTCGGCACTGGCCGAGGCTTGCTGGATCTCGCCCAACTGCTCTTCGACAATGATCATCATGTGATGCACCGCCTCTGCGACTTCGCTGGAGGTGAGACTGGCATCTTGGCTGCGACCGAGCATCAATTGGTTGGTCTTGCCGACGCTATGGCTGGCCTTGATCACCTGCCCGACAACCGCATCCAGATGGTCGATAAAACTGTTGATCCAACGGCCCATATCTCCGGTTTCATCGTTGGCCATACGCGTGGTATCAAGTCGCTGACGCAGATTGCCCTCGCCTTCAGCGATAGTCCTGATCACACCGGTCATTTCGTTTAGCCGCGCAGCCAAACGCTTCGGGCCAAAAATGCTGAACAAGACCGCAGCCGCCAGCATGCTCAATGTCTCGCAAGCATCGATCAGGCTCTGCTCCAGACCACTGTAGTGCTGGACCAGGAAATTGCAGGCGAACAAGCCAACCATGGTTGCCAGGTAAGGTTTCATCAACCCGTAACTCAGCGAACGCCGTCGATAGACTTCCTCCAAATCCGCTTCGCACATCATGCCCCAGCGGTCGGGCGAACCGGGCAGCTGGAACGTAACGCCCTTGCCGACCACCGGAATGTGCCGGTAGTCCGAATAACCTGGATAGGTAACAAACAGATTGGAACCGGTTCGAATCGTTTCCCGCACACCAGGGTGCAGTTGCTGGGTCGCCGGGTCGGTGAAGCGCAGTTCCAGTTCAGTGTGGTGCTGCACCTGCACGGTCTTCCAGGGAGTCCGTACGCCAGTTTTGAGGTTCTCACCGTGGGTGAACGTGCCGTCCTCGAAGCGTGAGCGGGACAGTGCAACTCCAGGCTGGATCACCGGATCGAATCGAGACTGAACCATGAACAGGTAGTTATCCCCCGACTCGGCAAAAATATGCCCGGCTTCGCGTTGGATCAGGTCGCCCAAGACATCATTTGGCACGCGCCCGCAGAGACAGCCAAGTACCTTACCGCCAGCCTTCAAGGGCTGGTAGAACATCAGCGTGACCTCATCGTGAAAGCGCGAGGATGAGGGGCCAATCTGCAAGGTCAGGGGATCACTGTAGGGGCCATGGAGAAACGGCGCTTTCAAACCTTCGGCCAGTGCTTTGGCGTTGCAGAGGCTGCTTTTGCTATGACCACTCCAGGTCGAGACGATGACTGCGCCATCTGTATCGACGACAAAGAGTTCGGAAAAATCCTCGGCCTGACCTAGCTTGTCCAGCAGCGGATGATTGTCGAGATTGGAAAAGTCGCGGCTAAGGGTTGTCGCCAGTTCGGACAAGTGCTCCCACTGCTCCCGAGTCCAATTGTGCAGCAATTTGACTCGGGTTTCGGCGATAGCCTCGAATGTCTGCTCCATCACCGGGTAGACAGGCCGATTGAGTCGGCAGGACCAGCCCATCGCCAGTTTTCCGGTCTTGCCAAACCAGGGTAACCAGCGCTTTTCGGCGGAGGATAACTGCATAGAGTTGCTTGATAGCGACATTCACTTCCCCAAGGGCGACATACAAGTACTAAACTTGCAGGCAATTACCACGCCAATTCGAAAGCTTGCTATCTATCGCTGACGCTCAAGCGCTCATAAATCAATGTTGGATTACGCGGAATCCGCCACGTTGAAGGATGCCCGCGCTGGGTAGCAGCTCAGAGGGGTAGAAGGTCGTTGCTAGCTATCCGAATGAATCATTCGTGAATCAAATAGGTGCACGATGCAATAGGTGCTCACTAACAGGGACGCATACGACTACCCATCAGCCGTCAGGGCGAGCAATGGGTCGCCAGCGGCACCCAGGCCGGCAAGGCTCGCATACCCCGTTGATCCACGAAGAGCGGATCATCGGCGACTGAGAGGTCAAAGGCACCGAACCACCCTATATCTGGCTGATCGGAGGTGGCAGCAAGCAGACCGCCTGAAAATCTGATATCCCCTTTAGGAAGGCCAGCACTCGCGCTGGCTTTCGTCTATTGCGCGCCACACTAAACCGACTGTCGGTCCAGCAACAGAACTTCATCAACACTGTCACTGGACAGACACTTTAGCTTAACCATGTCGATTTAATTTCTTTTAAAAACAGTAAGTTAGCAACTGGCACAAAACCTGCAGCCAGGCCTTGTACTGCCCTGCATACCGGATGTACGGACGTGGTGGAGCAACAATCCCAGGTTTCGTTAGAGCGAGCCTGCAAATGGCTTGGAACTGTAAGTGTGGCCGCTGACCGAAAACGGCCCCAGTAAGGGCGGTTTTGCCGACTGAAAAACTGAGCGAGGTGCTCAATGAGTCCTGCTCACTTTTCGAACAGGAAAACACAGGGCAATCAGCATGGAAATGCTGGGAAACATCAGCAAAAAATGGACAATACCAACTCGGAGCCGGGTATCGGTTTAATCGAAGGGCTGTTGACACAAAATCCGGGACACTTAAAGGAGATCGATAACAATCATGAAAGACGCAACCATCGCGCTGCACCACGGCTTCAAGTCGGACCCGACCACCAAGGCCGTCGCCGTGCCGATCTATCAGAACGTCGCCTTCGAATTCGATAACGCCCAGCACGGCGCCGACCTGTTCAACCTGGACGTGCCCGGCAATATCTACACGCGGATCATGAACCCCACCAACGATGTGCTGGAGCAACGCATTGCCGCCCTCGAAGGCGGTGTGGCGGCCCTGGCCGTCTCGGCTGGCAGTGCCGCAATTCACTATGCGATCCAGACCCTGACCCGCGCCGGTGACAATATCGTCACCACCCCGCAACTCTATGGTGGTACGTATACCCTGTTCGCTCACCTTCTGCCGAGCTTTGGCGTGGATGTTCGTTTTGCTCGAAACGACACCGCCGAGGCCATCGCAGAACTGATCGATGACAACACCAAGTTGGTGTACTGCGAAAGCATCGGCAATCCGGCGGGCAATATCATCGACCTGGAAGCACTCGCCGATGTCGCTCACGCCCGTGGTGTGCCACTGATGGTTGACAACACCGTGGCTACGCCGATCCTGTGCAAGCCGATCCAGTTCGGTGCCGACATTGTCGTGCACTCGGTGACCAAATATGTCGGCGGCCACGGCAATTCCCTGGGTGGTGTGATCGTCGACAGTGGCACCTTCCCCTGGAGCCAATACCCGGAGAAATTTCCTGGTCTCAACCAACCCGAACCGGCGTATCACGGCGTGGTGTACACCGAGAAATTCGGCCCCGCCGCCTTCATCGCGCGCGCCCGCACTGTGCCACTGCGCAACACTGGAGCGGCGCTGGCACCGATGAACGCGTTCCTGCTACTGCAAGGCTTGGAAACCCTGGCACTGCGCATGGAACGACACACCGAAAACGCCTTGAAGGTTGCGCAATTCCTGCAAGGTCACGCTGAGGTTGAATGGGTCAGTTACGCCGGCCTGCCGGACCATCCACACCACGCACTGGCGCAGAAATACATGCAGGGAAAACCATCGGCGATTCTGTCGTTTGGCTTGAAGGGCGGCTATGAAGCCGGTGTCCGTTTCTACGACGCTCTGCACATTTTCAAACGCCTGGTGAACATCGGTGACGCGAAGTCTCTGGCCTGCCATCCGGCCTCTACTACCCATCGGCAGATGAACGAACAGGAACAAGCGAAGGCCGGGGTGAAGCCAGAAATGATTCGTCTTTCGGTAGGCATTGAGGCGATTGAAGACCTGATAGACGATTTGCAGCAAGCGCTGGATTCAACTCATCTCTAAGGGCAAGTAGCATGCAGGCTGCTGGGATGTCCGCTTGGACTTGCCCAGACCAAAAGGATGATGGACTCACCCTGGAGAACTGGGTGCCTTGATGCATGTCCGAAAACTCCACGCCACTGGGGCGTGGAGTTGGAGGGTAACAAGACTTCATTCCCTGGCGTTTTTCATCTGCGCTTCTGGCATCGCCAAGGAAGGGTGATTGATAATCTTCCTCTGACCGCGGACCTGCAATCGACTATAAAAAGTCGCCTCTCCTTAAACTTATTAATACAACCCCTGACAAACCAAACATTACTAACCCGTAGTTTTTCAATCGTTTTAGGCGACACCACAGACGTCTTAGATTTCATCTTGATAGGGTTGCGTCTTATTAATTTCAATAATTAATGCAGTACCGTTACATCTTCTGAAGACCTGTGCATTCCTTGATGTCATTTTTTATTGAGCACTGAAGACCCGAATCGATACTAGGCTCCATCAACCAGGCAATCTCGCCTCGGGACTTTGGAGATCGATATGACTACTCAGAACCTCAGCGGCAAAGTGGCTTTGATTCAAGGCGGTTCCCGTGGCATTGGCGCAGCCATTGTCAAACGACTGGCCGCTGAAGGCGCGACCGTCGCCTTTACCTATGTCAGCTCCACGGCCAAGGCCGAAGCGTTGCAGAACAGCATCATCGCTGACGGCGGCAAAGCCCTGGCCATCAAGGCTGACAGCGCCGACGCCGATGCCATTCGTGGCGCCGTGACCGCCACGATCGACGCCTTCGGACAGCTGGATATCCTGGTCAACAACGCTGGCGTGCTGGCCGTTGCGCCACTGGAGGATTTCAAACTCGAAGACTTCGACCAGACCCTGGCCATCAACGTGCGCAGCGTGTTCATCGCCACCCAGGCCGCCGCCCGGCACATGACCGCTGGCGGTCGGATCATCAACATCGGCAGCACCAATGCCGACCGCATGCCCTTTGCCGGTGGTGGCCCATACGCCATGAGCAAGTCGGCACTGGTCGGCCTGACCAAGGGCCTGGCCCGCGACCTTGGCCCGAAAGGCATCACCATCAACAACGTGCAACCGGGGCCGGTCGACACGGACATGAACCCGGCCGACGGTGACTTCGCCGACAGCCTGATTCCATTGATGGCCGTCGGCCGTTATGGCAAAGCCGAAGAGATTGCCAGTTTCGTCGCCTACCTCGCCGGCCCCGAGGCGGGCTACATCACCGGTGCGAGCCTGACCATCGATGGTGGTTTCGGCGCCTGATGCGTTAGACGTCAATCAAATGTGGGAGCTTGCTCCCACATTGTCCGTTGTCAGGCCCATTCGAGCGCCGGCAAACCACAAGCACTTGGCTTGAACGCTTTCAACGTACGAAGAATGCCATCGGCGTGTGCGTATTTTTCGTCAGCCATTGCCGCATCGGGAATCGCAATCGCCGTCATCCCCGCCGCTTTTGCCGCCGTGACACCGAAGGGTGAATCTTCGAACACCAGGCAATCCTGCGGGGCGACACCCAGGCGTCGGGCTGCGGTGAGAAAGATATCCGGCGCCGGTTTGGCTGCGCCGACTTCCGGGTCATCGGCCGTGACGATGATGTCGAACAGCGCGAACCAGTCGCGGTGCAAGGTGGTTTTCTGGCCGAACGACTGGCTCGAAGAGCTGGTGCCCACCGCAATGGGGATGTTGTTGGCCTTCAGATGCCGTACCAGTTCCTGTGCGCCGGGCATGGCTTGAGCAGTCGGAAAACGCTCGCGCATGAGCGGTTCGCGGATCACCAGAAACTCTTCGGCACTGATGGGCAGATCCAGCGCCTCGACCACATAGCGCGCCAGATCACCCGCGCCACGACCGATGATGTTTTGCTTGATGCTCCAGTCGAACGTCCGCCCATAGCGCCCGGCAATGATAGACGTGACCTCGGTGTAGATGCCCTCGGTGTCCAGCAGCAAGCCGTCCATATCGAATATCACAGCCTTGATCGGGCCGAACTCATCCAGCGCTGCACTCATCGCATCTGATCCGTTTTCAACGACATCCCAGGCGCCCGGTTGCGACCGCCTCGGTGACTGGTTAAAGGTTTCAGCAGCATAGCGAGCGCAGCTGGCTCAGGGCAACGGGCAAAACTCGAAGGGTGTATCGACCGTACGTCAGCTCGGTTCGCCGGACAAATCATTCCCGGCAATGTCCGGATCCTTCGGGTCTGCCTCGACGTCAGTGTTTTTCACATCGTCGTCGGGCACCTGCTCGACACCCGCGTCATCATCAGGAGGCCGCTGATCGCGCCCGAGGGAATCGGTGGGCGAAGGCAGTGGATACTCCGGGGTGTCGTCGGTGTCGGGAACATTCGGATCAGCATTCATGTTGCACCTCTCAAGGGCCAGCAATGCGGGCCCTGACGCTTGAAAGCATGGGTAATCGCAACGCCTGGTCAATCCTGGTCGTCGTCCTCATCTTCAAATTCGGTGTTACCCACGTCGCCCGCGTCATCGGAATCATTGAGCGGCACCGTGGCATCATCCATCAGAGAACCCGGATCTTCATTACCGGGATCATTGATGAACGGCAGTCCACTCGGGCCCTTTTCTTCCTTGCCTTCGGTTTCCGGAGTCATGGCATGCCTCGCATTGTTCTGGGGGTGTATGACGTTCGAGGCAACCCTCGGTCAAACGTTCCAGCGCCCTGCTGACGGAAACGAAAAACCCGGCGCCTGGCCGGGTTTTGGGTGAACTGCGACACCGCGTCAGTGATGTTTATTTCTGTGTTTATTCTTGTGTTTATGACCGCCACCGGAATGGGAGCTGCCGTTATCGCTTCCCAGATTGTTACCGACCGCACCGCCGGCGGCACCGCCCAGACCGGCACCGATGGTGGAGCCGGTAGAGCCGCCGAGGCTGTTACCGATCACCGAGCCACCCGCGGAGCCCAGCCCACCGCCAACCGCGGCTTCTGTGCGACTGCCCTTGGGTGCGCCGACCGCACTACCTGCGGCACCCCCTAAACCGGCACCGATCGCGGCACCCGTGCTGCCACCCATCTGCCCACCGACCACGTTCCCCAGCGCACCGCCAAGCCCGCCGCCGACCGCTGCCGTACCGTCACCGGCCGCCATCGCCAGCGGTGTGAGCAACAGGCCTAAAACCAATGCAGGCAACCTCAAACGACCGGACATCTTCACTTCCTTGCTTTTACTCATGGGGGTCATGGCATGCCTCGTATTCAATGGGCTTACCCCTTTGAGGCGACGTAGGGAAAATCGTTCATAAACGAAAAAGCCCGGCATCGAGCCGGGCTTTTTCAGTCAGCCGATCAGGATCAGTGACGCTTGTGACCCTTGGCCAGGTTGCTGCCAACGCCGCCGCCCAATGCACCACCCAGACCTGCACCGATAGTCGAACCGGTCTTGCCGCCCAGGCTGTTGCCGATCACCGAACCACCGGCCGCGCCAACACCACCGCCAATGGCGGCGCTGGTGCGATGGCCTTTCTTGGCCGCAACGGCACTGCCCGCCGCGCCCGCTACGCCAGCACCGATCGCTGCGCCGGTGCTGCCACCCATGCTCTGGCCCACGACGTTACCCAACGCGCCGCCCAAACCACCACCAACGGCAGCCGTGCCGTCGCCAGCCATTGCACCTTGAGCAACCAGAAGACCCAGAACCAAAGCAGGCAGAGTGAAACGCATGACAAAAACCTCAAAAAAGGGTGTAAATCGAAAGGGGCGAGATTGAATGCTTTAGCGACGAAAAAGTCCAGACAGGCGTGCGCTCAACCTCGTTATTGGCGACGGTTGGACAGCATTTATCGAAAAGGTTTTATGCCAGGCAAAAAAAAGCCCGCTGGGGAACGGGCAGGGTGTTGCTTTCTAACGGATGAGTTGAGCCTACGTAAGGCGATGTGAAAACTTTGTGAAAGATAATTCGCAGAAACAAACAGTTAAACAATCCGCCAGACATAAAAAACCCCGCTCGATGACGGGGTCTGCTGGCGGTTCATTACTTCCTGACCGGTGCCGCTACCCTGGGTAAAAATTTGGCTTTCAACATTCGGCGCGCCCTGGATTTGATCTTGTCGACCTCGGTCTGATCTTCACCGAAACTCGCAACATAGACCGTCTGTCCACACTGCACGCAATTGTTGATCGGAAACTCTGCCCCGTCGTCTTCAATGTACGGATCAGCCATCTCTTCACCCCCTATCAGATGCGTGATCAATACCGGCAAGCCCTTTGCCTGAAAAATACCGATCACGAAGCCTTTGAGACTAGCCGGTCATTACTGGACTTGTTATTCAGCTTGCCGAGTGCCCGACGAATGGCCCACGCATCACCTGAGCTTCACCGCCGTACCGGTGACAAACACCACGACCATTCCTCCCTTCCCGGCCGGCATGGCGATCTCATAATTGAGCCCCACCACCGCATCCGCTTGAAGCGCACGGGCGCGCTCCTTGATTTCGTCAGTGGCCTGGATTCGTGCTTCCTGCAGAGCACGCTCCAATGTCTGGGAGCGACCACCGAAGAAGTCGCGCATTCCGGCGAAGACGTCACGTACAACATTGATGCCTTGCACTGACTCAGCGCTGACGATATCCAGGTAGGCCGTGATTTGTCGGCCTTCGATGGCGTGGGTAGTGGTCGTGATCATGGGCCTTCCTTTTTACTCAGTTGTTGAGCCAGCGCATCAAATGCCGGCAACGTCAGTCTATCGCCTCCAACATCCCTCTCTGGAAAAAATGGGCGGCATGACTTCGCCCCCCCACTCTCGATCAATCAGACCCTGAAGAACCGCGTGCCTTGGGACAGTCCTTTGTCCTTGGGCGGATCAGGTCGATGGCATCGTTTTCGGAAGCGATCAGTTCGACCTGCTGCACGGCCGCCAGGTTGCGACGACAGTGCTCGACGCTGATGACCCGTGGGTAACGCCATGACACTCGTGCCGGGTCGCGACTGCTTCCAGTTGAGCGAACATCAGTGGTTGGCGCCTTGGGTGGTTACTACGGTGTCGGCCGCCGGAATGACCCGCGCCTCGCGACGCGGCAAACGGCCATTGAGTAAGACGTAGGCCGCCAGACCGATCAGCAACCCCCAGAACGCCCCACCGATCCCCAACAAGGTGATGTTCGCGGCGGACGCCAGAAAAGTGATCAGCGAGGCTTCGCGGGATCTGACCTCAGCCATGGCGCTGGCCAGGCTGGCGCCGATAGTGCCAAGCAGGGCCAGCCCGGCCAGCGTCGTAATGAAGGTGGCCGGGAGTGCCATGAACACGGCGGCGAGGGTCACCCCGAAAATCCCGACGAGAATGTAGAACACACCCGCGGCGACCCCGGCGATCCAGCGCCTGGACGGATCCTCCGAGGCTTCCTTGCCGGTGCAGATGGCCGCGGTGATGGCCGCAACGTTGAAGGCGTGAGAACCGAAGGGCGCCATCAGCAATGAGCCCAACCCTGTGACCGTCAGGATAGGATTGGCGCTGGTGCTGAAGCCATCGTTGCGCAGCACCAGCATGCCCGGCATGTACTGGCCGGTGAGTGTGATCAGAAACAGCGGCAGCGCCACGCTGAGCAACGCATTGAGCGAGAACTCAGGCCGGGTGAATACCGGTGCCGCGAATTGCAGCTCCAGCCCGGAAAGATCCACACGCCCCTGCGTCAGGAGAAACGCCAGCCCCAGCAGCAGAATGCCCACCACTGCGTAGCGTGCGGTGAAACGCTTGAGCACAACGTAAGTGGCAATCAGTAACGCGACCAACGCGGGGTCAATACTCATGCCACCAAACGCGCCGATACCGAACTGCAGCAGGATACCGGCCAGCAGCCCCGCAGCCACGCCCGGCGGAATCAGGCGGATGATTTTTTCGAAACAGCCGGACAAACCCAGCAGTACGAAGGCGGCGGCCGAAATGATGTATGCACCCACAGCCTCGGCGTAGGGTGTGGTGGACAGTGCGACGACCAGAAAGGCCGCGGCGGGTGTCGACCAGGCGGTAATGATCGGCTCACGGCTTGCCCAACTGAGAAACAGCCCGGTAATACCCACGCCAATCGACACCGACCACACCCACGACGCCGTCAGCTCGGGGCTGAGCCCGGCGACCTTGGCAGCCTGAAAGACCAGGATGAATGTGCCGCCATAATTGACGATGACTGAAATCAGGCCGGCGACAATCGGATGCACAAGGTCGCGTAGACGCAGGGTGGACGAGGATGGTGAAGAAGACATGATGGCTTTGCTCCTTGCGAAACGAAGTATTCGGCCTCGAGTGAGGATGATTGACGGCAACGCCGTCGGACCTGCGTCGTAGTCGTGTGACCTGGCCATAGCTGAGTCACCGCTGTTCAAAATCGCTCGCAACGTGCGTGCTTGCCCCGCACAAAGGCCGTGGCGAGGGGTGAATTCTACGGATAGACTGGCCTGCCTTTGCAGGCCAATTTATTGAAGTAAGGCAGACCGCATGGCGAAAACGTTCGAACTGGAAACGCTGAAAATGCGCCTCAACGACGCTGAGTTTCAGTTGCTGGATCTGCATCAGCGGATTCAGCGCGCGCTGCGTGAGCTGATCCTCGACGGCGCCCTTGACCCTGGTTTGAAGCTGCCCGCGACTCGGGTGTTGGCAAAGTCACTCGGGATTGCCCGCGACACCGTGGAGAACGCCTACGTGCAACTGCATCGGGACGGTTTCATCGTGCGGCGCGAGGGGGCCGGCAGTTATGTCAGCGAAACGGTGGGCACTGAATTGCGAGGCGTGACACGTCGCCGCATCAAGGCCCAAGAAGTCAAAAGCAGCCAGGCGGCACCGGGGGCGGGCTTGAGCCAGCGCGGGCGGATGATCCTCGACAGTGGCGGTGTGAACGATCAGCAGGTGATCAAGGCATTTGCGACCGGCCTGCCGGAAACCCGCACCTTCCCCACCGATGTCTGGGAGCGCCTGCAACGCCGGGTCATGAAGGAGTATCGCGCCACTGTGCTGTTGCATGGCGACCCGCAAGGCGCCGAGCCGCTGCGCAAGGCGATTGCCACCTACTTGAACCTTGAGCGCGGAGCCAAATGCACCCCCGACCAGATCATGGTGTTAAGCAGCACTCGCCAGGCCCTTTTTCTGTGTGCGCAGTTGTTGGTGGATGTCGGCAAACCGATCCTGCTGGAAAACCCGGGTTACTACGGCGCCAGGAAGGCCTTTGAGACCGCCGAAACCAGGGTTCTGCCCATTGATGTCGATGAACTGGGCATACGCACGGACCTGCTGTACGCCGACCGCAGCGGTGCCCATTGCGTTTATGTCACGCCTTCCCATCAATACCCCACCGGCGCGTCCCTGCCGCTGGAGCGTCGTCTTGAGTTGATCAACTGGGCAGCGCAGCAGGGCAAATGGGTCATCGAAGATGACTACGACAGCGAGTTTCACTACGACGGGCAGCCGACCGCCTGCGTACAAGGCCTGGACAAGTACCAGCGCACGCTCTACATCGGCACCTTCAGCAAGACCCTCTACCCTGGGTTGCGAATGGGCTACATGGTACTGCCCCACGAATTGATCAAAGCCTTCACCTATGCGCGCAGCATGATGGACGGTCACACACCGCAAATCTTGCAACTGACCCTGGCGCGCTTTATGGAAGACGGCCATTACAACGCCCATATCCGGGCCATGCGCAAGCTGTATGCCGGGCGCCGCACCAGCATGCTCGACGCGATCGACAAGCATTTGGACGGCATCGTTACCGCCTTGCGCCCTCCCGGCGGACTGCAAATCCCCTGCCTGCTGCGCGATGGCTGGTCTGAGGAAAAAACCATTCGCCAAGCGGCCAGCGCGGGCATACAGCTTTCCGGTCTGAGCCGTTTGTACGCCGGCGAGAAGAAGAAACAAGGCTGGCTATTGGGTTACTCGTCCTTGACCGCTTATGAAATCGAAGCGGCCATGCAGCGCCTGGCCCATGCACTGAAAACCCGCTAGGGCAACGTCTGGCATTGGAATACCGCGCATCGACATCGCGGCAGCCGGCGCAGTAGCGGCGCCCCGGGCTCTGGCGATTTTTAAAGTGGTCTGGTTACCTCGCCGACAATGGACTATTACGCAAGACCATGACGTGCTTAAGATCAGCGCCGAGCCAACCCGGTCCCGTAGTGTTTCGACCGCCAGCAGGCGCAGAACCAACCGGTTTGGCAGACCACTTCTTGCCAGAGCGTTAATGCTCATAGAACAGGTTTAGCCATGTCGATCGTTCATGTCGGATTGCTTCCTCAGGTCGCAACGGCGCACTTTGTCAGCCATTTGCACATCATGGTGTTGGCGGCCCTGTTCCCCCTGCTGCCGGTTTTTTTTGGCGTGGGTTATGTCGAGCTGGGCCTGGCCCTGAGCATCTTCAATATCGTTACGGCACTGGTGCAGGCCCCTATGGGCTTTGTCGTTGATCATTACGGGGCCAGGCGTTTGCTGATCGCCGGGGTTGCCCTGGGCAGCATCAGCTTACTGCTGATCGCACTGTTCCCGAGCTACGGCTGTTTGCTGATTGCCATGGCATTGGCCGGGGTTGCCAACGCCGTCTACCACCCGGCCAACTACGCGTTGCTCTCTCAAGAAATCAATCCCGCCCACATCGGCAAAGCATTCTCTGTCCATACCTTTGCCGGGTTTCTGGGCGCGGCCATTGCACCGGTTTTTCTGTTGGGGATCGCCACTGCGAGCAGCCCGGGGCTCGCATTCGTTGGCGCTGCGCTGGTGGGTTTTGTCGCGCTGGGGCTGTTGTTGATACCCGGCTCGGGGCTGGCACGGGTCACCCGGGTTCATCACTCACGCGAACCTGCACTCAATATCGCCAGCACCCGAAGGCTGTCACTGCTCTCGCCAATGATCCTGAGCCTGACCTTGCTGTTCGTATTGTTGAACTTGAGCACCAGTGCGATTGAAAAATTTTCTGTCGCCGCCCTCATGCAAGGACAGGGTGCAACGTTGCCCTGGGCCAATTCGGCGCTGACGGCGTTCCTGTTTGCCAGCGCCTTTGGCGTGCTCGCCGGCGGTGCGCTGGCCGATCGTACCCAGCGTCATGGGGTGGTTGCCGCGACTGCCTTTGCACTGGCCGCCGTGTTGACGGCCATCGTCGCCACCACCCGATTGAGCGAACTGGCATTGATCATTGCTCTTGGCGCCGTAGGGTTTCTGACGGGGTTGATCGCACCCTCGCGCGATATGCTCGTGCGGGCGGCATCGCCCAAGGGCGCAGAAGGCAAAACCTTCGGCATCGTCTCCACCGGTTTCAACATCGGTGGCGCAATCGGGCCCATCGGCTTCGGCTGGATGCTGGACCAAGGGCACCCAACGGCCATCTTCTGGGCCAGCGTGACATTCATGAGCCTGACCGTTGCGCTGACCCTGATGCAGGAGTGGTACCTGGCAAGATCCAGACCATCGACGCCCATGCCTGTGGCCTTTAAATGACTTGGGATAAGGCCTCTGCGGCATCGTCGAACGGGACAACAAGACGATTCGCAAGCACAAGCTGCACTTCGCTTTCCTGAACACCAGGAGCGGCTCACTCCCAGTCAAAGACTGTGACAACAACCCGCGTTCCCATGGATATTCCCATATGAGCCTTTTTCAGACGCCAAAAACCACAAACCCCCGACTTTCTCTAGGAAAATCAGGGGTTTGTGTTTTCAGAATGTGGCGGTGAAGGAGAGATTCGAACTCTCGATACAGTTTCCTGTATACACACTTTCCAGGCGTGCTCCTTAAGCCACTCGGACACTTCACCGTATCTCTTCAAACATGTTCTGTCTGTCGAGGCGCGCTAATGTAGTCGAAAGCTTTTCTGTTGGCAAACATTTTTTTGAGAATTTTCATGCGCTTAACTCGATCAAGGGTTTTGAACCGATGAAGGGAATGGCAAACCGGCCATTCTCCGGCTCCGACCGCCCTTCTATATAGAGGGCAACGCTTGGCTGGCGTAGCGGAGCACGCTTGCCGGACACGCGAAGCGTGACTGGCGGGTCAGTCACGGCGCTTTACCTGGCCTGTGACGGTGGGTAACGTCTGCCCAACTTTAATAAAAGGAATAGCGTCATGAGTGAGTTGATTTCCTACCATCTCGAAGACGGTATCGCGACCCTGACCTTGAGCAATGGCAAGGTGAATGCCATCTCTCCGGACGTGATTGCTGCGTTTAACGCTGCGCTGGATCAGGCAGTGTCTGATCGTGCGGTGGTGATCATTACCGGTACGCCCGGGATTCTCTCGGGCGGTTACGATCTGAAAGTGATGACGTCCGGCCCCAAGGAAGCGGTCGCGCTGGTGACTGCCGGCTCGACACTGGCCCGTCGTCTGTTGTCCCACCCCTTCCCGGTGATCGTGGCTTGCACCGGCCATGCGGTGGCCAAGGGTGCCTTCCTGCTGTTGTCGGCGGACTACCGCATTGGTACGGACGGCCCGTTCAGTATCGGCCTCAACGAAGTGCAGATCGGCATGACCATGCATCACGCGGGTATCGAGATCGCCCGTGATCGCTTGAGCAAATCGGCATTCCCGCGTTCGGTCATCAACGGTGAGATGTTCAACCCGAAGAGCGCCGTGGATGCCGGCTTCCTTGACGTCGTGGTGTCGGCCGAGGAACTGCAAGGCGCGGCACTGGCTGCGGCTCGTCAGTTGAAGAAGATCAACATGACCGCGCACAAGAACACCAAACTGAAAGTGCGCAAAGAGTTTTTGGAAGCCCTGGATAACGCGATCATCCTGGATCAGGAACATCTGGGCTAATCCGGGCCGGCAATAACGAAAAGCCCGACCATCGTGTCGGGCTTTTTGCTATGCAGTCTGTTGAAAAGTTCGCAACGGCTCTAGTACGGGTCTGACCCCTCAGTCGGAAACATCCGCTCAAACATCGGCTATCTCCTACCTATATAACGGTAATTGCCGAAAACAGTGCACATCCGTACACTGCGCCACCTTTTGTCCCGAGGGGCCTGCAAATGCTGTTCGCTTTACGTATGTCATTGATGGGCCTGCACTTTATTCTGGCAGGCGTGCTGGGCGTCCTGCTCGGCCTGAGTCGCCCGTTCAATCCGGACAACAGCCGTTTGTGCGCTCGCCTTTATGCGTGGCCGGCAATGCGTATTTTGCGCCTGCGGGTAAAAGCCGATGTCGGCCCCTTGATGGACAAACCCGACAGTTGCGTGATCATCGCCAACCACCAGTCCAATTATGATCTGTTTGTGTTTGGCAACGTGGTGCCCCGCCGCACCGTGTGCATCGGCAAAAAGAGCCTGAAATGGGTGCCTTTGTTTGGTCAGTTGTTCTGGCTGGCCGGCAATGTGTTGATCGATCGCGGCAACGCGCATAAGGCACGCCAGTCGATGCTGACCACCACCCACACCCTGCAAAACGAAGACACCTCGATTTGGGTCTTCCCGGAAGGCACACGCAATCTGGGCGAGGAGCTGTTGCCGTTCAAGAAAGGCGCCTTCCAAATGGCGATCGCTGCCGGGGTGCCGATCGTGCCGGTGTGTGTCAGCAGTTACGTCAAGCACATGCGATTGAACCGCTGGCGCAGTGGGAAAATTCTGATTCGCTCGCTACCGGCGATTCCTACGGCAGGCTTGAGCCTGGATGACCTGCCGATGCTGATTGCCCAGTGCCGTGAGCAGATGCGTGAATGCATCGACTCGATGGACCGGCAACTGCAAGCCGCTTGAACGAAACCCGCCGCGTGCGGGTTTTCTTTTGCCTGCGATTTTTTGCCTGCGAACTCAACAGATTTCACTGACTCTCAAGCAGTAGTCAGGGTTAAGCTGAACACTGTCTGCCATGGCCATTTGCCAATAGATTGCTGCCAATTAGAAGTGAACCAACATCATGGGTAGAGTTGTTGCTGCTGCGGTTTACAGCGCCGGTAAAAAAGTCACCAATATCACCCTCGACGAGGGCGCGGCCTGGGCTGCAAAGCCGGGTCACTTCGTCTGGATCGGCCTCGAAGAGCCGAACGAAGAGGAACTGTACAACCTGCAACGCCAGTTCAACCTGCATGAACTGGCGATTGAAGATGCCCTGGAGAAACACAGCCGGCCGAAACTGGAAACCTTCGGCGATGCCCTGTTCATCGTCATTTATTCCCCCATCATGGAGGACGGCAAACTCCAGTTCATCGAGACCCACATCTTTGCCGGCAGGGGCTACATCATCACTGCGCGCAACGGACACTCGGCGTCCTACGCCCATGTCCGGCAACGGTGTGAAGCGCGTCCACTGTTGCTGGAGCACGGGGAAGATTTTGTGCTCTATGCCATCCTCGATTTCGTGATTGAAAACTACCAGCCGATGGGCGAAGCCATTCATGCGCAAATCGATGAACTGGAACGCAACGTCATGTGCGGCTCACTCAATGAGCGCGACATTCAGAACCTGCACAGTCTGCGCCGGGACGTATTGCGGCTGCGCCGTTACGCGGCGCCGATGGTGGAGATAGGCGAAGAACTGCAAAAGCTGAATTTTCCGTTCATCGACAAGAACATGCGCCCGTACTTCCGCGATGTGCAGATTCATGTCACCCGACAGATGGAAGACCTGACGACCCTGGCCGATATTGCCAGCCAGACCATTGAGGTCGGGGTGCTGCTGGAGGCATCGCGCCAGAGTGTGGTGCAGCGCAAGTTCGCTGCATGGGCGGCGATCCTGGCGTTTCCGACGGCGGTGGCGGGGATTTACGGGATGAACTTCCAGAACATGCCGGAGTTGAACTGGCACTACGGGTATTTCGCGGTGCTGGGGTTTATTTCGGTGGGGTGCGTGGGTTTGTGGGCGAGTTTCAAGAGGTCGGGTTGGCTCTGACAAACAGTATGGCAAGGGAGCGTGCTCCCTTGCCACAGGTGTGATGCCGCCGTCTTATACAGCCTGGTTTTCTGGCTTGTGCGCCACAAATCGCATCATCCACTCGGCCACCGTGGTGCCATGGTGTTCATGCTCCAGGCTCTGGATACCTTTCGAGAAAATCTCTTCGCCCAGCGCTTGTTGACGAATTTCCAGCAGCGCCCGCGAATAGTCGTGGACGAACTCCGGGTGGCCCTGGAAGCACAGCACTTGATCGTTGATGTGGTACGCGGCAAACGGGCAGAAATCGCTGGAGGCGATCACCGTGGCGTTTTCCGGCAACGCCGTGACCTGATCCTGGTGACTGATCAACAACGTCAGCTCTTCTTTGAGCGGACTCATCCACGGCGCCTTGGCCGCGAGCTTGTATTGATGGGTGCCTACGCCCCAGCCCTGGGTTGCGCGCTCGCTCTTGCCGCCCAGCAACAGGGCCAGCAACTGATGACCGAAACACACGCCCAACAGCTTGTCGCCACGTTCGTAGCGGGTCAGCAGGTAAGTCTTGAGGGTCTGGATCCACGGGTCGGTGCCGAAGGAGTCGGCCTTGCTGCCGGTGATCAGGTAAGCATCGAACGTCAGGTCATCACTGGGGTACTCGCCCTGCATCACGTTATAAACGGTGAACTCGGCGGCGATGGGTTGCTGCGAAAACAGGTGCTTGAACATCTGCCCGTAGCCCTGATATTGGTCAACCAATTCCGGACGCAGGATGTCGGTTTCCAGAATGCAGATGCGTAACGACATAAAAAATACCTGACACGTGATGGGAATAATGCACACCCCCAGAGCCTGCCTTGAAACACAGTGGCAAGGCAAGCCCCGGAACGCGTCAATCCCCCCTTAAAATGTCTCCCCCTTGGCGGCTTTCTCCAACAGCAGTGCCGGTGGAGCGAAGCGCTCACCATATTGTCCGGCCAGGTACTGGGCGCGGGCGACGAAGTCCTTGACTCCGTATTGGTTGATGAACTGCAGCGCACCGCCGGTCCATGCCGCGAAGCCGATGCCGAAGATCGAGCCGACGTTGGCATCCGCCGTCGAAGTCAGCACCCCCTCCTCCAGGCAGCGCACGGTTTCGATGGCCTGCACGAACAGCAGCCGATCGCGCACATCCTTCGGTGAAATCTGCCCGTCGGCCTTCTCGAAACGGGCTTTCAGCTCTGGCCACAGGTACTTCTGGCCACCGGAGGGATATTCGTAGAAGCCACCCCCAGCCGCCTTGCCCGGGCGCTTGTACTCGTTGAGCAGCAGGTCAATCACGGCGAAGGCCGGGTGCTCGACCAGCGGTTTTCCTTCGGCTTGCAAGTCTTTGGCGGTTTGCTGGCGGATATGGCTCATGAGGCTGAGGGAAACCTCGTCCGAGATTGCCAGAGGTCCGATGGGCATACCGGCCTTGCGCGCTTCGGTCTCGATCATCGGCGCGCTGACTCCTTCACCGAGCATGGCAATGCCTTCATTGGTGAATGTGCCGAACACCCGCGACGTGAAGAAGCCACGACTGTCGTTGACCACAATCGGCGTTTTCTTGATTTGCAGGACGAAGTCAAACCCGCGAGCCAGGGTTTCATCGCTGGTGTTGGCCCCCTTGATGATTTCCACCAGGGCCATTTTGTCCACGGGACTGAAGAAATGCAGGCCGATGAACTTGCTCTGGTCCGGCACCGCCGTGGCCAAGCCGCTGATCGGCAGGGTCGACGTGTTGGAAGCGATCACCGCGCCCGGGCCGACGACCTTTTGCGCCGCCAGGGAGACTTTGGCCTTCAGATCGCGGTCTTCAAACACCGCTTCGATAATCAGGTCGCAACCGGCCAGATCGGCATCGTCTTCAGTGGTCTGAATGCGCGCCAAAATGCCTTCGCGCTGCTCGGCGCTCATTTGCCCGCGTGCGACTTTCTTGTCCAGCAGCGCCGCCGAATGCGCCTTGCCCTTCTGCGCTGCCGCGAGGTTGATGTCCTTGAGCACCACGTTGATGCCGGCAGAGGCGCTGACGAAGGCAATGCCCGCGCCCATCATCCCGGCACCGAGCACACCGACTTTTTGCGTGACGTATGGGGCGAAGCCTTGGGGCCGCGAACCACCGGCGTTGATGTCATTGAGCTGGAACCAGAAAGTACCGATCAGGTTCTTCGAGACCTGGCCGGTGGTCAGCTCGGTGAAATAACGGGTTTCGATCAAGTGCGCAGTATCGAAATCCACTTGGGCGCCTTCCACTGCGGCACAGAGAATTTTCTCCGGCGCCGGCAGGCAGCCCTGGGTTTTACTGCGCAGGATCGACGGCGCGATGGCCAGCATCTGCGCGACTTTCGGATTCGACGGCGTGCCACCGGGAATCTGGTAACCCTTCACATCCCAGCGTTGTACGGCCGTCGGGTTGGCGACAATCCAGGCCCGCGCCTTGGCCATCATCTCTTCGTGATCCGTTGCCAATTCGTCGATCAAACCGGCCTGCAATGCCTGCTGCGGCCGTATTTTCTTGCCTTCGAGCAGATACGGCAGGGCTTTTTCCAGGCCGAGCATGCGCACCATGCGCACCACACCGCCCCCGCCCGGCAGCAGACCCAGGGTCACTTCCGGCAGGCCGAGTTGTACCGACGGATGATCCAGCGCCACGCGATGATGGCAGGCCAGGCAGATTTCCCAGCCGCCGCCCAAGGCAGCGCCGTTGATCGCGGCAACCACCGGTTTGCCGAAGGTTTCCAGGGTGCGCAGTTGGCCCTTGAGGGTCAGCACCCTCTCATAAAAAGCTTTGGCCTCAGGTTTGCCGACCTTGATCAGTTCATTGAGATCGCCGCCGGCAAAGAAGGTTTTCTTGGCCGAGGTGATGATGACGCCGGCGATGGCGTCCTTGTCGGCCACCAGCCGGGCGACGCAGTCAGCCATGGCTTCACGGTACACCGCGTTCATGGTGTTGGCGCTCTGGCCCGGCATGTCGATGGTCAGGACGACGATCTGGTCCTGGCCTTTTTCGTAACGTATGGCTTGGGTCATGTCACTTGTCCTTGAATTCGGGGCTCAGAGGCGTTCGATGATGGTGGCAATGCCCATGCCGCCGCCGACACACAGGGTCGCGAGGCCATAGCGCAGGCGCCGGTTTTCCAGCTCATCGAGCAAGGTGCCGAGAATCGCGCAACCGGTGGCGCCCAACGGATGGCCCAGGGCGATGGAACCACCGTTGACGTTGACCTTGTCCGGGTCCACGGCCATGTCCTTGATGAACTTCAACACCACCGAGGCAAACGCTTCGTTGACCTCGAACAGATCGATGTCCTCCACCCGCAGCCCCGCCTTGGCCAGTGCCTTGCGGGTGGCGGGCGCCGGGCCGGTGAGCATGATGGTCGGGTCGGTGCTGGTGACCGCCGTGGCGACGATTCGCGCCCGCGGCTGCAAGCCCAGCGCCCGGCCCTTGGCCTCCGAGCCGATCAGCATCAACGCCGCGCCATCAACTATCCCGGAACTGTTGCCGGGGGTATGTACGTGATTGATCCGCTCCACATGGCTGTAGACCCGTAGCGCGGTGGCATCGAAACCCATCTGCCCCATCATCTCGAAACTGGGCTTGAGCTTGCCCAGGCCTTCCAGGGTCGAGTCGGCGCGGATGAACTCATCGTGATCGAGCAGGATGATGCCGTTCTGGTCCTGCACCGGCACCAGCGATTTGTTGAACGAACCATCGGCCCGCGCCCGTGCGGCTTTTTGCTGGGAATGCAGTGCATAAGCATCGACGTCCTGACGGCTGAAGCCTTCCAGTGTCGCGATCAGATCGGCGCCCACGCCTTGCGGGGTGAAATGGCTGTGCAGATTGGTTTGCGGGTCCAGCGCCCAGGCTCCACCGTCGCTGCCCATGGGCACGCGTGACATGGACTCGACGCCACCGACCACCACCAGGTCTTCAAAACCGGAACGGACCTTCATGGCACCGAGGTTCACCGCCTCCAGCCCGGATGCACAGAAACGGTTGATCTGCACGCCCGCCACGCTGACGTCCCAATCAGCCACCTGAGCAGCGGTCTTGGCGATATCGGCGCCTTGATCGCCGACGGGTGTCACGCAGCCCAGTACCACGTCATCGACCTGACTGGTATCGAGGGCGGTCCGCTGTTGCAGCGCCGTGAACAACCCGGCCACCAGGTTCACCGGTTTGACACTGTGCAAGGCACCATCGGCCTTGCCTTTGCCACGGGGCGTGCGTATCGCGTCGAAAATCAATGCTTGGGTCATGACGTCCTCGAACCGGGTGGTGATCTTTGAAGAGGCTTCCACCTTATTCCGAGCCACCGGGGATTCAATGACCGCAGCGCTCACCGGCGTTGACGGACGCGCTCAGACGGACGGTAGTCCGCTACAGAATCCGCGGCTTGCGGACACGCAGGTGTCTAGCAAAAGGCCGCCCAAGAAGCTGGCAATAGGCCTCATGCTTTTTTAATCGTATTTGGTGAGCGCTCCATACGAAATGGATCTAAATCAAGCGTGACGCGGGCTCTAAGGTGAGGTTATACGAAGTTGTCGTCGGGTTTTGCCGAGGCGCTCGTACTACAGGAAGTGAATTGCTCTGCCGTCATGGAGATTTGCAGGCAGGCATCAGGAAATAACAAAAAAGGCGGTCAAGCCATGTTCAAACAATCGAAAGTTCGTCAAGCCGGGCTCATTCTCTTCGCGACCACACTTTTGTTGATTTTGCCGAACCTGACCAAGGTGATCGGCTAGTCGTTCATAAAAATACGGTATCCGTGTTTTAGATCGCCACATTAAAAATGTGACTGGCTCGCTACCCGGGCCAGCGTGGCTGTGCCAACCTTTGCAGCACTTCCACGACATGGACGGCGATCCTTTGAAAGCGCTCACTTTATTCGGGGCCTTGCTGCTCAGCACGCCTCTGTATGCCGCACAGCTGAACCTGCAGCTGGGCGCGAACAACCGCACCTGGCAGACCGAGGAGTTGCTCAATCATCCTCAAGCCCAGACCATCACCGTTACCAATGATGTTTCCTACAAGCGTGATATGAGCTATCGCGCCGTGCCTCTGTCAGTGCTGTTGACCGGCATCAAACCGGACGACCACTTGCAAGCCGTGGCCCTGGACGGTTTTGCCGCCGAGATGGCCGCTGCGCCGCTGCTCAATACCCAAGGCGCGCGTGCCTGGCTGGCGATCGAGGATCCGGCCAAACCCTGGCCGCCACTGTCCGAAGGCAAGCCCGGCGCCGGGCCGTTCTATCTGGTCTGGACCAACCCGCAGGCGGGCAATATCAGCCCGGAGCAATGGCCGTTCGAGGTTGCCAGCATCAAGCGCATGGCACCGGTGGCCGAACGCTTCCCTGCCCTGCTGCCCGATCCTGCGTTAAAGGCAGACGATCCGGTGAACAAGGGCTTTGCGCTGTTCCAGAAAAACTGCCTGGCCTGTCACCGCCTCAATGGCGCCGGGGATGCGCAATTCGGGCCGGACCTGAATATCCCGTACAACCCGACCGAGTACTTCGGCGCGGACTTCCTCAAGCGTTATATCCGTGATCCGCAGAGTTTGCGTCAGTGGCCGCAGGCGAAGATGCCCGGATTTTCAACCGAGGTGTTGCCGGATGAGGATCTGGGGATGCTGGTGGGGTATTTGAAGCATATGGCGGGGCGCAAGGTGAAGCCCTGACAAAACACGCCGTTGCGGAAGTGAGCTTGCTCGCGACGGCGGTGTATCAGCCACGGAAGTATTGACTGAAAACCTGCCATCGCGAGCAAGCTCGCTGCCATAAGGGGTCGGCGCCCTCCCCCGGTTACTGTTGTTGCACGGAGATCACCGGCGCGGGCGTCGGTGAAACAAGCACCTTGGCATGCATCTGTTCACACCCGCCGCCGCGGCGCATTCCGCGCACCGGGCAGGCATCCAGATAATCGAGGCCCACGGCCAGTTTCAAATGACGTTCGGGCCGGGCCAGTTCATTGGTCACGTCGAAACTGTACCAGGCGTCATCCAGCCAGGCTTCGGCCCAGGCATGGCTGGCCAGGTGTTCGCTGTTTTCGCTGTACAGATAACCCGAGACATACCGCGCCGGAATGCCCAGGCTGCGCGCACAGGCGATGAACGCGTGGGCGTGGTCCTGGCACACACCGGAACGACCGGCGAAGGCCTGGGCCGCGCTGGTGTCCACTTCGGTGGCGCCCGGCGTGTAGGTCATGTGCTGGTTCAGGCCGTGCATCAAGTCGATCAGCGCCGTGCGATCGCGGCGCTGCTTGCATTCCTTTTCGGCAAACGCGCGCAGGGCTGCGTCGGCTTCGGTCAGGCGGGTGAAGCGCAGGAAGGGCAGCGCCGACTGGCTCTCGTGCTCGGCTTCGCGCAATTCGTCGATGTCGACCTGACCACGGGCGCCGATGATGATCGCTTCGTGCGGTTCGTCCATGGTCAGCACGTGCAGGATGTTGCCGAACGGATCGAGTTGCGCGCGCACCGGCCGCGGCAGGTCGAGCTGCCAACTGAGCACGTGCTGGCGCTCGCTGTCATGGGGGGTCAGTCGCAGGTACTGGATGCTCGCCCGCACCTGATCTTCGTAGTGATAGGTGGTCTCGTGGCTAATCGAAAGTCTCATGCAGCCTCCAGATAAGAACTGTGAATCGCGTTACCCAACTGGCGAACCAGCGGGATGAACTCGGTGAGCCAGGCGTGCAGGCCTTCGTCGAGGATTTCGTTGATGCCGGTGTAGCGCAGTCGCGCGTCCATTTCCGCCGCCAGGCGTTGGGCGGGACGGCCGTTGGCTCCCGGCAACTGGGCAAGGATCTGGTCGATTTCTTCGGTGCACGCCCGCAGGGAGCGCGGCACGTCCGCCCGCAGCAACAGCAACTCGGCCACATGCCGGGCGCCGGGTGCGTCGCGATAAATTTCGGTGTAGGCCTCGAAGGACGACAAGGCCCGCAGCAAGGCACTCCACTGGTAGTACGCGTGGGCCGTGCCATCGCTGACCGCCTCAGCCTGATCACCGGCCATTTCGTAGCGGGCATCGAGCAGGCGCAACGTGTTGTCGGCGCGCTCGATGAAGGTCCCCAGACGAATGAAGCGGAACGCATCGTTACGCATGATCGTGCCGTAGGACGCGCCTCGGAACAGGTGGGAACGCTCCTTGATCCACTCGCAGAACCGACTCATGCCGTAGCGACTGAGGCCCTGCTCGGCAATGCCGCGAATTTCCAGCCAGGTCGCGTTGATGTTCTCCCACATATCAGCGGTGATTCGACCACGAACCGCGTGGGCACTGGCCCGCGCGGCTCCGAGACAGCTGTAGATGCTGGCCGGATTGGCCGCATCCAGGGCGAAAAAATGCAGCAAGCGTTCGGCATGCAACTCGCCGTGGCGTTCGAGGTAATCGTCCAGGGTGCCGGTAATCAGCAGCGGCATGGCCAGTTCGTGCAGGCCGTCACCGCGTCCATCCTGTGGCATCAGCGACAGCGAATAACTGATGTCGAGCATCCGTGCGAGGTTTTCCGCCCGCTCCAGGTAACGCGACATCCAATACAGATCCGAGGCAGTTCTACTTAACATGACAGGCTTCCTTCAATCCTCGACCACCCAGGTGTCCTTGGTTCCGCCGCCCTGGGAGGAGTTCACCACCAGGGAGCCTTCGCGCAGGGCGACACGGGTCAAACCGCCGGGCACGACCCGGGTTTCGCGACCAGACAATACAAACGGGCGCAGGTCGATGTGGCGTGGCGCGATGCCGCTTTCGACAAAGGTCGGGCAGGTCGACAACGACAGCGTCGGTTGCGCGATATAGGCATGGGGCTTGGCAATGATCCGTGCGCGAAAGGCTTCGATTTCCGCCGCCGTCGCCGCCGGCCCCACCAGCATTCCGTAACCGCCGGAGCCCTGGGTTTCCTTGACCACCAGTTCCGGCAGATGGGCCAGGACGTGGGAAAGTTCCGAGGGATTACGACACTGCCACGTCGGTACGTTCTTCAGGATCGGTTCTTCATCCAGGTAGAAACGGATCATGTCGGTCACGAACGGGTACACCGACTTGTCGTCCGCCACCCCGGTGCCGATGGCATTTGCCAGCACGACATTGCCAGATCGGTAAGACGACAGAAGCCCTGGCACGCCGAGCATCGAGTCCGGATTGAACGCCAGCGGGTCGAGGAACGCGTCGTCGAGGCGGCGGTAGATCACATCGACGGCTTTTGGCCCGTCGGTGGTGCGCATGAACACTTTGTCGTCACGCACGAACAGGTCCGCGCCTTCCACCAGCTCCACACCCATTTCTCGCGCCAGGAACGCATGCTCGAAAAATGCACTGTTGAAGCGCCCCGGCGTCAACACCACGACGCTCGGGTTGTCGATCGGGCTGGAGCTTTTCAGGGTATCGAGCAACAGGTTCGGGTAGTGGTCGATGGGGGCGATGCGTTGCGCCGCGAACAATTCGGGGAACAGTCGCATCATCATCTTGCGGTCTTCGAGCATGTAGCTGACACCGCTCGGCGTACGCAGATTGTCTTCGAGCACGTAGTACGTGCCATCGCCGTCGCGCACCAGATCGACACCGGAGATATGCGAATAAATATCGCGGTGCAGATTCAGCCCTTGCATTGCCAACTGGTATTGCTCATTGGCCAGCACCTGCTCGGCCGGAATGATGCCGGCCTTGATGATGCGTTGCTCGTGATAGAGGTCGGCGAGGAACATGTTCAACGCCTTGACCCGCTGGATGCAGCCGCGCTCGACAATGCGCCATTCACTGGCGGGAATGCTGCGGGGAATGGTGTCGAAGGGAATCAGGCGCTCTGTCCCCTGCTCATCACCGTAGAGCGTGAAAGTAATCCCGGCGCGATGAAACAACAGATCGGCCTCGCGTCGCCGTTGTGCCAAAAGCTCGTCAGGCGTTTCGGACAGCCAACGGGCAAACTCCCGATAATGCGGGCGGACCTGGCCGCCGGCATCGTACATCTCATCAAAATAGGTGCGGATCATGCCGTACTCCTTGTCACCCGGACATACAGGCCTTCGCAAGGCCCGTGCCATCGGCAGAAACGCTTTGATATCAATCGGTTGGATAATCGATACGCAGACACCGCACCAATCCTGTGCGGTAAATGCCCCAACCTGATCGCCCCCGCTTCATTGCAAGGCGTTGCAGTCGCCTGTCACCAGCATAGTCTGTGGGAGGCGACTTGCCGGCGAAGGGGGTCATTCCGTTATGGGGCTCTTCGAGGTCGCGTTCGGTTTGCCGGCGACAAAAACGAAAACGGCCAACCCAAAGGTCAGCCGTTACTGATGCTTGCTGCTGTTCATAAGTTTATGCGAGTCGCCCTCGTACCTCCTGTTTGACACCCCAGCCTTCAATGATGCCGCCCAATGGCTCGACCACGGCTTCGAAACCCTGTTCGAAGTCGCCGATGTCATCGTAAGTGGCGTACATGACCTTGCTCAGTTCCAGGGCCCATGCGCCGTCATCGCGCACACTGATTTGCGCATTCAGGGATTCACCACGGTAATGACCTGCCGCCCTGCGTGCCCGCTCCTCGTCCGGGAAAATGGCGTAGAACTCGATGGGATGGAACCGTGAAAAGTCGAAACCGCCCTCTTTCATGCGGCGCAGAACGCTGCTGCTGACATCTTCTTGATAGGCTGTGCTCATGAAACGTCCTCCTCAAACTGATGGATAGACTTTCCGTACTCCCAGCGCCCGCCACCGAACGGTGCGAACGACGGCATCCGATGTGCCGACGGGAAACAAGCATGGAGCTGACAAGACCAGACCTTAGCGATCCATTCGCTGATCTCGCTTGCAGATTAGCCCCAAGATAGAGCCGCTGCCAAGGCCTGGTTGAGAATGTGACAGGAGATGTTCAGATTGGCGTGATGCCGAGGATTTGAATGCTGTTCTGGGCCTTGAGACTTTTGACAGTCGCATCGGGGGTTCGCCCTTCCAGATCGTTCAGATCCAGTTCGGCGGCGACGGGGAGCAACCGGGCCTTGATGAGTTGGGCGGCGTGTTCGTTATCCGGGCACTCGTCGCACTCAAAGACTTCGTCGACAGTTTCACCGTGATCATCCACGAAAGTGATTTTCCACTTTTGCATCAGTGCCTCCTCGATAAAACCCATGGATGGGCTTACTTCTATCTCGACCTGATTAGCTGGCTAATCGTTCCGCTGATTTTCCTCTGGTGCCTCATGAAAAAAGGGCCGTCAGCGGCGTGGTTGAACACCACCGCGGACAGCCCTTTTTGATTGACGCGCTATCAGTCGTTACTTGGCTTGTTCACAGCCTGCAAAACGTACTGCGGCAAGGCAAAGGCACCGATGTGGATCTCCGGATTGTAGTAGCGGGTGATGATGCCGCTGCCGGCGAACCGTTGTTGCAGGGTTTCGCGGGACAATTTGCGATAAGCGGTATTGGTCGCGCCCCAGGCGAAGGTCATCGCGCCGCCGATATAAGTCGGTACGGCGGCCTGATAGAAGTGCCAGTCAGGGAACAGGCTGCGCAGGCGACCGGCGGTGGTTTTGACTTCTTCGATCTGCATGAACGGCGTGCCGTTCTGCGTGACCAGGATGCCGCCTTCGTTCAGGCAGCGGTGGCAGGCCTGATAGAAGTTCTCCGAGAACAGCACTTCGCCTGGCCCGATCGGGTCAGTGGAGTCGGAAATGATCACGTCGAACTTTTCAGTGGTGGTGGCGACGAAGCGCATGCCATCGTCGATCACCAGGTTCAGGCGTGGATCGTCGAAGGCGCCCTTGGAGTGATTCGGCAGGAATTCCTTGCACATTTCGACCACGGTACCGTCGATCTCGACCATGGTGATGTGCTCGACGCTGCGGTGCTTGGCCACCTCACGCAACATACCGCCGTCGCCGCCACCGATGATCAATACGCGCTTGGCAGTGCCATGGGCGAGGATCGGCACGTGCGTCAGCATTTCGTGGTAGATGAATTCGTCGGCTTCGGTGGTCTGGATCACGCCGTCCAGCGCCATGACCCGGCCCATGCGCGGGTTTTCGAAAATCACCAGGTGCTGGTGTTCGGTGCGCACTTCGTGCAGCAGTTTTTCCATGCGAAAACGCTGGCCATAGCCTTCGTAGAGGGTTTCCAGGTAGTCGTTGGTCGGGGTGATGCTCATGGGAAGTGCTCCGATGAATGCGGGTGGCAACGGACGGTTACCCGCCCATGATGGCCAATCGATCGGCTCGATTGACCGGGAAAGGCGCGCATTCTACGTCGAGGAAGATGACAGGTCGAACCTCACTTGATGTCTCGCCACAATGCCCTGTGGGAGCGAGCCTGCTCGCGATAGCGATTTGTCCGCCACATCAATTCCGAATGTGCCGCCGTCATCGCGAGCAGGCTCGCTCCCACAGATTTTATGTCGCTTGGGAGAATGACTTCATATTCTGACGTTACCCCGTGGCCCCGCGATCGCCCAAATGATCAGGCCCAAAACCGGCAGCAACAGGATCAACAGCACCCAGAGGACTTTCATCCCGGTTTCGGCGCCACTTTTGAGTACGTTGATGATTGCCCAGATGTCCAAGGCAAGGATGATCAGGCCTACCAGGCTGTTGAACGTGGAACCCATGGTGACGCTCCTGAAGAGTGATTGGCCCTCTTAGGATAGCTGCCCGATGCCAGGGTTCCGTTTTTATTGACAGCTTGCGGTTTCAAACGTGAACGGCCACTTTAAAGGCTTCCAGAGACGGCGCAGCGGCAATGCCGACTTCGGCGCACAGCTCCAGCACCCGCGGCACGTCGTTGCCGTAGACCAGAACGACTTGCAGTTCGTCGTCGAGCAACTGGCTGAAGTTCATCAGCACATAGCCACCGTTTTCCTTGTTCAGGCTGCTCATTTGCACCTGAATGCGATTGAGCGCGGTCAGGGCTTCGGTCTTGGCCAGTTGCTTGGGCTTGATATTGAAGTCGACGCCCGGCCCGAACGAAGCAACGATCTGCGCGAACAGGTCCATGTAGGTGTCGGCCTGGAACATCACGGTCTCCGGCAGACTGCCAACGACCACCCACTCGCCCAGCGGGATCGGGAAGGTGTCGTCGTAGTTGATGTCCGGATTGGCCGCCAGGAAACCCTCGGGGTCCGCGTAAGCCTGGGCCGCCTCGTCAGCGACCTTGAGGATTTCGTCATCGCCCATGCACCCGGAGCTGATTTTGCTGATGAGTTCGACGAGTGCGGCTTTCATGGGGCGGATCCTGTAGCGAGGGAGTTTTGAGGGCGCGAAGGATAACGCATTCAGTGAGTACTGCGCAGGTTGCTCCCTCGCCACAGAAGTACAGCGTCAGCCCAGCAGTTTTTCCAACTGCGCAACGGTGTCCACAGCCCCCATGGTCCTGGCGGCTTCCAGCGCGGTGATGCCATTGGCGTCCCTGGCTTTCGGATCGGCACCTTTGCTCATCAGGTAGTCGACAATGGCGACGCGGTTGAACATCGCCGCCATCATCAGCGCCGTACGGCCGTCGAACGACGAGCCTTCGACTTGCGCCCCGCCTTCAACCAGCGCCGTGACCACCGCCAGGTCGCCCTTGAAGGCGGCACCGGCAATCGGGCTCTGGCCGTTGTCGTTGCGGATTTCCGGATCGGCCTTGTGTTCGAGCAAGACTTTTACCGTGTCCACATGACCATGGTAAGCGGCCAGCATCAGCAAGGTGTCGCCCTTGTGATTGCGCAGGTTCGGCGGCAAGCCCTTGGTCAGCAGCGCAGCCATCATGGCCGCATCGCCCTCCCGCGCCTTATTGAATACCTGTTCGGCAAAGTCGGCAGCTTCTTCGGGGGTCATCTGGCGGCTTTTGTCTGACATTGAACGCTCCACTTTCAGTTATTCGCAAAGCCGACAGTTTCCCGAGCAGCCCCGGCACTGTCACTTCTTTTTTCTGAAGCGGGGCCATAGGCACATTCAATATCGATATCGACCGCCGTGAATATCCTTCAGCATTTGCTCCGTCACCTGCACGTACGTTTCGGTTCCCGGCAGCCAGGCGTAGATCGGGTCAGCGCCGCTCCGGGCCGGGTCGAAAGCTTCATCCTTGAGCCGGGTTTTCTGATACTTGAAGGTCCCGGTGGTCTCCATTTTCACTTTCACCCGCAGGAACAATGGCACGGCGTAGGCCGGCATCTGTTGCCGGGCGAAGGCCAGCAGCTCGCTGAAATCCAGGGTCGCCAGGGATTCGGCCGGCGTGATGGCGGCCATCCCGGCGCGGCCGTTGGTGTTGCGCACTTCCACACCATAGGCCACGGCTTCGGAAATATGCGGGTGTCGCAGGAGGATGTTCTCGACCTCGGTGGTCGAAACGTTTTCGCCCTTCCAGCGATAGGTGTCACCCAGCCGATCAACGAACTGCGCATGGCCAAAACCAATGTTGCGCAACAGATCGCCGGTGTTGAAGTAGCGGTCACCCTTGACGAACACGTCGTGGAGCACGACTTTTTCGGTCTTTTGCGGATCGGTGTAACCGTCCAGTGGCGCCTTGTCGTCGATTTTCGCCAGCAACAACCCCTGCTCGCCCTTGCCCACCTTGCGCATGAAGCCGTTGGCTTCGCGAATCGGCGCGCCGCTGTCGTGGTCGTAAACCGCCAACTCCCAGGACATCAGGGAAAAACCGACAGTGTTGTCGAAATTCAGAATGTTGGTGAAACCGATATTGCCGTCACTGGCGGCGTACAGCTCGCAGATGTGACACACGCCGAAACGTGTCTTGAATTCACCCCATGCGCCGGGGCGCAGGCCGTTGCCGATCATTTTGGTGACGCCGTGCTGGCGGTCGTCGGCAGTGGGCGGTTGATCGACCAGATAACGGCACAATTCGCCGACGTAACCGAGGGTGGTCGCGCGGTATTTGCGCACATCGTTCCAGAACTGACTGGCGCTGAACTTGCGGCGGATGGCGAACCCCGAGGCACCGCTGATGGCCGAACCCCAGCACACGCAAAGTCCGGTGGCGTGATAGAGCGGCAAGGTGCAATAGACGACATCGTCCGGGCGCATATCCAGCGCGATCATGCCGAAGCTCGCCGAGCTGCGCATCCAGCGCCCGTGCTTGAACACCCCGGCCTTGGGCAACCCGGTGGTGCCCGAGGTGTAGATATAGAAACAGGGGTCGTCGAAAAACACCTGCTGGCTGCTGACGGGGTTGTCGCAGGCGTTGTCGAGGCTGGCGGTCATCAGGTTGATGAAACCCTCGGGGGAAACGCCCGGATGGCTGTAGGTGTCCCGATCAGCGACAAACCAGGTGCGCGCCGGCGCCATCGATACCCGCTCGCGTACCGCCAGAAACGCCGCCACCAGCTCTTCGCCGACGACGATGGCCACCGGCGCAACCAGATTCAGGCTATGCACCAGGGTATCGCGGGTTTGTGAGGTATTGAGCAGCGCACTGATCGCACCGACCTTGGCCACCGCCAATATCGTCACCAGCAGCTCCGGACGATTTTCGATGAACACCGCCACCACATCGCCCTTGCCGATGCCTTGGGCAATCAAGTGATGGGCGATGCGATTGGCCCACTGATTGACCTGTGCATAAGTCAGCGTGACCTCGCCGTAGAGCAAGGCCGGCCCTTGTGGATTGCGCAAGGTCGCTTGTTCGAAACTCCAGCCCAGGCCACACGCTTGGGTCGGGTCCTTGACGTTAGCCGCTTTCATTCCCTTCACCACCCGCGGAATGGCTTTGGCAATGGACGGCAGCTTGCGGAGCATCATGCCCCAGGTGATGGTGTCGCGTGGCGTGCGGCTCATGGTTGCTCCCGTTCGATCTTTTTATTGTCGGGCGGCGTTGATTGAGCCCGAAAATACGTCAACGGTTCTTGAGCTGTACACGCGGTTTTTGAAATGTTTTGTATCCGCCACAGCGATGTTGGAAATCATGAGCATCTGCGCACGCAATGGTTCCATCGAATCGCCGACGACCACGCAAAATGCAGGATGCACGATGGCCCTTCATGCAAATTGCACGGAAAAATAAATCAGCTAAAAAAGTAACTTATTGATTTATATAGAATTTCATTAAATTCGCGTGCTGGCACAATCGCTGCAACTACCACCTCATGTTTGCCATTCCAGCGCTAACGGAGCCGAAAGACATGAGCATGATCCAAGAAAAATTTTCGTCCTTGTTCTCCAACTTCGAAGTCACCACCCAGCCACGACCTGACGGCGGGATTCTGCTGACCCTGCGCGGCGCTGAAGACAAAGTGTTCAAGCGCTCGATTTCCTACCAGCAATTGCACAACGGAGATCAGCTGTCGTGGGTCATCAGCGCGATCCGTCGCGACCTCGCCGAACAGGCCAGCGAACTGCCACAAATCTCCATGCTCCAAAGCCAGCAGCGGTTTGCCCTGCCGACCTATCATTCGCTGTAAAGCCTCAAACAACTGTAGGAGCGAGCCTGCTCGCGATGGTCGTCAACGAAAACGCGTGTGGCCTGGTTAAACCCGGCGCACTCGGGTCCATCGCCAGCAGGCTGGCTCCTTGTTTATGTGTGGCTTAGAACGTCGAGGGATCGATCCGCTCAAAACTGTCCACCGTGACATGCCCCGCCAATTCCCCGCCCTCACGGGCCAGCCCGCACGTGGCCATCCCTGCCCTGTGCGCCGCGTCCAGCTCTTCGACGATGTCCGACAGAAACAGAATCTGCGAGGCTTCCAGGCCAATGGCCTGTGTGATGTTGGTATAGGACTGTGCTTCGCGCTTGGGTCCTGACGTGGTGTCGAAATAGCCGCTGAACAGTGGCGTCAAATCACCCGCTTGCGAGCAACCGAAAATCAGGCGCTGGGCCTGGATCGAGCCCGAGGAATAGACAAACAGTTGATAACCCTGCTGGTGCCAGCGCTTCAGCGCTTCGACGGCGTCGGGGTAGACGTGGCCTTTGAGTTGCCCGGCCTGGTAGCCCTGCTCCCAGACCATCCCTTGCAACGCCTTGAGCGGCGTGGCCTTGCGGTCTTCGGCAATCCAGCCCAACAGAATCTCGATCACCCGCTCGACGTCGGCATCCGGCGCGTTGCTGTCGCGGCGCACGCTGGCCAGTTGTTCAGCGACGTCGTTGCGCCCGGCGTTCTGACGGACAAAGTCCGGCAGGTGTTTCGCGGCGTAGGGAAACAGCACGTCGAACACAAAACTCACCGCGCTGGTGGTGCCTTCGATGTCGGTGAGAATCGCTTTGATCGGCATCGTTTCAGTCCTCAAGACGCGGGAAGCGACCAGCGATGTCTTCGCCGGTGAAATTGGCCACCCAGCCTTCCGGGTTGTTGAACAGACGAATCGCGACGAAGTGTGGATGCTCGCCCATGTCGAACCAGTGCTTGGTACCGGCAGGCACCGAGATCAGGTCGTTTTTCTCGCAGAGTACGGCGTAGACGTAATCGTCGATGTGCAGGGTGAACAAACCACGGCCAGCAACGAAGAAACGCACTTCGTCTTCGCCATGCTGGTGCTCATCAAGGAACTTGGCGCGCAATTCGGCTTTTTGCGGGTGATCGCTGTTCAGGCTGACCACATCGACAGTGATGTAGCCGCGCTCGGTCATCAGCTTGTCGATCTGCTCTTGATAGGCCGCGATCACTTCTTCCTGACTGGCGCCCGGCTGGATTTTCGTCGCCGCTTGCCAGCGATCAAACCGTACGCCCTGCTCGGCCAGGGTCGAGGCGATATCTTCGAAATGGGTCAGCACCTTGTTCGGAATGTCAGGGCTTGAGACGTGGTAGACGGACAGGCTGCTCATCGGGCAACTCCTTGACGGTTCAGGCTTTACGGTGAGAGAGCGAGCGGGTTTTCAACTCGCACTCGAACAAGAATTCAAAGGCCTCGATCTGCCGCAGGGCGTCGCTCATGCGCGCGCCCCAGGTGTAGAGGCCATGGCCGCGAATCAGGTAGCCAACGCAATCGGGATGGGCATCGAGCCAAGGCTGTACCTTGGCGGCGAGGCGCGCAATGTCCTGATCGTTGTCGAAAATCGGCACCCGCACCTGCGACTCGTGGGTCGACACGCCGCTGAAGGCTTTTTGCAGTTCGTAATCTTCGAAATCGATGAAGTCTTCAGGCGTCAGGCGCGACAGTACCGTGGCGTTCACCGAATGAGTGTGCAACACCGCGCCGATCTCCGGACGCCAGCTGTAGAGCTGAGTGTGCAGCAGGGTTTCGGCGGACGGTTTCTTGCCCGGTTCCAGGCTGTTGCCCGACAGATCCGTGGCAAGCACATCGTCCAGGCCCAATTGGCCCTTGTGCTTGCCCGACACCGTCAGCAGCGCTTCGGTCGGCGACAGTCGGGTCGAATAATTGCTGCTGGTGGCTGGCGACCAGCCGCGGCCATACAGGAAACGCCCGGCGTCGATGATTTCCTGGGCGAGGTGTTCACGGGTAAGGCTCATGGCCTGTCCTCTTGCATACATGTGGCAATGATAACGGCAGCCGCGAGGGCTGCGAGGCTGGCAATACTAAAGGTCAATGCGGCGCCCAGGGCGTTCCAGCTGTAACCGGCGTACAACGCGCCCAGTGCGCCGCCGGTCCCGGCCAGTGCCGCATACAACGCCTGGCCCTGGCCTTGCTGACGCGCGCCGAAGCTACGTTGCACGAATGAAATGGCAGCGGCGTGAAAGCTGCCGAATGTCGCCGCGTGCAACACCTGGGCAAACAACAATACCCAGAGGAATTCAGCCAACGAACCCAGCAACAACCATCGCAACGCCGCCAGCAGAAAACTCGCCAGCAGCACCCGGCGCAACGAAAATCGCGCGAGGATTTTGCTCATGGCCATGAACATCAGCACTTCAGCCACCACGCCGACGGCCCAGAGCATGCCGATCACCCCGCGGCTGTAGCCCAATCGCTCAAGGTGCAAGGTCAGAAACGTGTAGTACGGGCCATGGCTCATCTGCATCAGCGCCACGCACGCGTAAAAAGCCAGCACGCCGGGGCTGCGCAGTTGCTTGAGAAATCCCTCCCCCGCCACCCGGTGGCCCGGCGCCGGTTGCGCGTTCGGCACCCAAAGGCTGCTGAGCACGATCCCCGCCATGATCAGCACCAGCGCCGCCGGGTAGATGTCGAGACTCAGCCATTCGAACAACCGGCCCAGCGCGACCACGGTGATAATGAAACCGATGGAGCCCCACAGGCGAATCTGACTGTAGCGCGAGGTCTGGCCCTGCAGATGTGCGAGGGTGATGACTTCGAATTGCGGCAACACGGCGTGCCAGAAGAACGCATGCAAGGCCATGACCATCGCCAGCCAGGCGTAGGTCTTGCTGACGAAAATCAGTGAAAAGGTCAGCAGCGTGCAGACCGCGCCGAAACGCACGATGGCCAGCCGCCGGCCGGTGTAGTCACCCAGCCAGCCCCAGATGTTCGGCGCCACGCATCGCATCAACATCGGGATCGCCACCAGCTCACCGATGCGCGCGGCGGAAAATCCCAGGTGATCGAAGTACAGCGCCAAAAACGGTGCCGTCGAACCGAGCAAGGCGAAATAGAACAGATAGAAACTGGAAAGCCGCCAGTACGGCAGCGCCGCCACAGCCATCAGACTGCAGCGGCTATCAGGTCAGCCATTAAAGCTGACCCAGCACCGGGGTGCTCACGCGCACATCGGCGTTTTGCCCACGGTGGCGCAGCAGGTGGTCCATCAACACGATGGCCATCATCGCTTCGGCAATCGGCGTGGCGCGAATGCCGACGCACGGGTCGTGACGACCCTTGGTGATGACGTCCACCGGGTTTCCATGAATGTCGATCGAACGGCCGGGCGTGGTGATGCTGGACGTTGGCTTCAGGGCCAGGTGCGCGACGATCGGCTGACCAGAAGAGATGCCACCGAGAATGCCGCCAGCGTTGTTGCTGAGGAAACCTTGCGGAGTCATTTCATCGCGATGCTCGGTGCCACGCTGGGCGACGCTGGCGAAACCGGCGCCGATTTCCACGCCCTTGACCGCATTGATGCTCATCAGCGCATGGGCCAGTTCCGCGTCGAGGCGATCGAAAATCGGCTCGCCGAGGCCCGGCATCACGCCTTCGGCGACCACGGTGATCTTGGCGCCCACTGAATCCTGGTCGCGGCGCAACTGGTCCATATAGGCTTCCAGTTCCGGCACTTTGTCCGGGTCCGGGCTGAAGAAGGCGTTTTCTTCTACAGAGTCCCAGGTCTTGAACGGAATTTCGATCGGGCCGAGCTGGCTCATGTAGCCGCGAATGACGATGCCCTGGGTCGCCAGGTATTTTTTCGCAATCGCGCCAGCGGCAACGCGCATGGCGGTTTCACGGGCCGAGCTGCGGCCACCGCCGCGATAATCGCGCTCGCCGTACTTGTGGTGGTAGGTGTAGTCGGCGTGGGCCGGGCGGAACAGGTCCTTGATCGCCGAGTAGTCCTTGGATTTCTGGTCGGTATTGCGGATCAACAGGCCGATGGCGCACCCGGTGGTGCGACCTTCGAATACGCCGGAAAGGATTTCGACTTCGTCGGGTTCCTGGCGCTGGGTAGTGTGGCGGCTGGTGCCAGGCTTGCGCCGGTCGAGATCGCGCTGCAGATCTTCCAGGGAGATCTCCAGGCCCGGCGGGCAGCCATCGACAATGGCGACCAACGCCGGACCATGGCTTTCGCCAGCGGTGGTGACAGTGAACAGCTTGCCGTAGGTATTGCCGGACATGCAGGACGCTCCGTGAAATGAACCTGAATACGTAATGCGCGCCAGTATACGCAGGCTACCCAAGTAGTTCATCCTCGAACCTTATGGGTGTCGGCGAGTCCAACCGGCATCTTCGTTCATGATGGCGTGATGATGCTGCGAGTTCTAGCCTTGAGCCTTACCCTGTTTACCGGTTTCGTCCAGGCCACCGTCCTGCAACGGCCGATCACGTTGGATACCGGGAGCGGAGAGCTTTTCGGCTCGTTGCTGCTGCCAAAGTCCGACACGCCTGTACCGGTTGTCCTGATCATTTCCGGCTCCGGCCCAACCGATCGTGACGGCAATAACCCCGACGGCGGGCGCAATGACAGCCTGAAGCGGCTGGCCTGGGTGCTGGCCAAACACAACATCGCCAGCGTGCGTTACGACAAACGCGGCGTTGCGGCGAGCCTGGCGGCGACCCCCGACGAGCGCAACCTGACGCTGGACGCCTATGTTTCCGACGCCCAAGCCTGGGGGCGCAAGCTCAAGGCCGATCCGCGCTTCGGCAAGCTGATATTACTGGGGCACAGCGAAGGCGCCTTGATCGCCAGTCTCGCGGCGCCGAGTGTCGATGCGGCCGCAGTGATTTCCTTGTCCGGCAGCGCCCGTCCGATCGATCAAGTGGTGCGTCAACAACTGAGCAATCATCTGCCGCCGCCACTGATGCTGCGCAGTAACGAACTGCTCGACAGCCTCAAGGCCGGGAAAACCGACGATAACGTGCCACCGCCCTTGCAGGCGATATTCCGCCCGAGCGTGCAGCCGTACCTGATTTCGCTGTTCCGCCAGGACCCTGCGGCGGCGTTCGCGAAGTTGAAAATGCCGGCGTTGATCATCCAGGGCAGCAACGATATTCAGGTCGGCGTCAATGACGCCAAAATGCTCAAGGCTGCCAAACCGGACGCCGAACTGGCACTCATCGAAGGCATGAACCACGTCATGCGCATCGTGCCCAACGACGTAAAACGACAATTGGCCTCCTATAGAGATCCGCAATTGCCCCTGGCGGCCGAACTGGGCACTCGAATCCTCGGGTTTATTGACGCAATTCGCATCCGTTAAGCGCTTTAAACGACATCGCGACGTGAAAACCGCTCGAGAACGCTTCGTGGCCCTCCAGTCTTGAAAAAAACGGCCGATAAGCCTTTGTCGCCAGCGCACTGGCTGGCGGCAAGCAGAGCTTGGACAGGATCTCGCCGTTATGACCGATACCCAGACTTCACCCGACACCACCGCTGAAAAAGACGCACCGCCAGCGGTCGAGCTGCCTTGGGCGGACGTTCACGTCGAGCACCACAAGATGCTCCGTCTGGCGCCGCTGCAGACCGACCGCAACACCGGCGGGCGCCCCCTGCGCTTTGTCGAGTTCGGTTATGCCGAGCGCAACGACCAGCAGCGCAGCCTGATGCGCATGAGCATCACCCTGCCCGGCCAACGCGTGCGCAAGGAACAGAATCATCTGGACGTGTGGGTCGACCACAGCGAAAAGCGCGTGCATTTCGGGCCGGACAGCGGCCTGCAAATCGAACCGATGAACCGTGGTATCGGTCGCTTCATGGCGGCCCAGGGCATCACTTGGGCGAAGATGCGATGGCCCGGCTACACCGTCGACGGCACCGACCTGAACAACAAGGATGCGCTGAACGAAGACACCCGTCTGCGTCGCGACCACTTTTTGCGCGTGCACGGTTTCGATGTGGTTTACGCCGACGCCCAGCATTTGAAGGGCAGCGTCAAGGAAGTCCAGGTCGGCGATCTGTCGGGTGACTGGAACACGGAAAAACTGCAGATCGTGGAAATTCTCGAGGCGGCGCAGATGCTGCAACAAGCCGAGCAGAACCTCGCCGAGCAGGAAGTCAAACTCAAGAAACACGAAGAAAAGGTCAGCAAGTACAAGCGTGAAGACGCCGGCTTGCGGTTCACCATCACCTGCCTGGTGGCGTTTGCGGTGTTTCAGGCGGGGTTGTTGATCTGGATTGCGACGCACCGGTAACCGCCGAAATCGGTCTGCGCTGAGACGCTTTTGTGGCGAGGGCGCTTGCTCCCTCGCCACAGTGATTGCGGTCAGACGCGGGAGGCGAATAGCGCCTGATGATCCCGGCACTGTTCAGCCGACAGCATGAACACGCCATGCCCGCCGCGCTCGAACTCCAGCCAGGCGAAATCGACTTCGGGGTACAACGCCTCGACGTGTACCTGGCTGTTGCCCACCTCGACAATCAACAACCCCTTCTCGGTCAGGTGATCGGCCGCTTCGGCGAGCATGCGCCGTACCAGGTTCAAACCATCCTCACCGCAGGCAAGGCCCAGCTCCGGTTCGTGCTGGTATTCGTCCGGCATGTCGGCGAAATCTTCGGCATCGACGTAAGGCGGATTTGACACGATCAGGTCGAAACGCTGCCCCGGCAAACCATCGAAACCATCACCTTGCACGGTGTAGACCCGCTCATCGACGCCGTGACGCTCGATGTTCTGGTTGGCCACTTCCAGGGCTTCGAACGACAGATCGGCCAGCACCACTTCGGCATTCTGGAACTCGTAAGCGCAGGCGATGCCGATGCAGCCGGAGCCGGTGCACAGGTCGAGAATTCGCGCAGGCTCGTTGGCCAGCCATGGCGTAAAGCGACTTTCGATCAACTCGCCGATCGGCGAACGCGGGATCAGCACGCGCTCATCGACGATGAACGACAGGCCGCAGAACCAGGCCTCGCCCAGCAGGTAGGCGGTCGGGACGCGCTTTTCGATACGACGCTTGAGCAAGTGCTGCAGGTGGACAAGTTCGTCTTCTTCCAGATTGCAATCGAGATAGCTGTCGGCGATTTCCCACGGCAAGTGCAGCGCACCCAATACCAGTTGACGGGCTTCGTCCCAGGCGTTGTCGGTGCCATGGCCGAAAAACAGATCCTCCCCATGGAAGCGGCTGACGGCCCAACGGATATGGTCACGCAGGGTACGAAGGCGGGAAGTGATCACGACGGCAAACTCCAGAAAAATCGACGGGCGATTCTATCAGTCAAACGCTGCCGCGACGACGCAGGAAAAACACTGGGGCTGTTGTAGGACTAATCTCTTTTTTACACTCGGTATTGAACAAAACGGACCACTTGACAACGCTGCACGCCAGTAACGACGGCGCTTGTAATGGTAGCCATTCACAGAAGCGCTCAGCCAGAGGACAATGTCGCAAAAGCCCCACTCCAAGGAGCCCCAGAATGTCCGTTCCAAAAACGATGTTTCAACTCAGCGGCCGCGGTTATGCAGCAGCCAATCTGAGCCATGCGACGCTTGTGATCATCGATGCCCAGAAAGAATACCTCAACGGTCCATTGGCCCTGAGTGGCATGGACGCTGCCGTCGCGAACATCAAGCAATTGTTGGGCGCTGCCCGCGCCGCCGGCCGCCCGATCGTGCATGTGCGCCACCTCGGCACCGTGGGTGGCCTGTTCGACCCGCAAGGCGAACGCGGCGAGTTCATCCCGGGGCTGGAACCACAGGGCGACGAAACCATCATCGGCAAATTGCTGCCGAGCGCGTTCCACGGCACCCCACTTGAAAAACGCCTGCAGGATCTGGGCGCCCTCGACCTGATTGTCTGCGGTTTCATGAGCCACTCCAGCGTCAGCACCACCGTACGCGCCGCGAAGAACCTGGGCTTCCGTTGCACCCTGGTGGAAGACGCCTGCGCCACCCGAGACTTGCCTTACAAGGGCGGCGTCCTGAGCGCCGAACACGTCCAGCAGACCGAAATGGCGATCATGGCAGACAACTTCGCCACCCTCGCCCTGACCCGCGAACTGATCTGATCGACGCTCAATGAGCGGTCTATACCGCCGCTCATCCGCAAAAGCCTCTCGTTAGCCGTAATTGTCTTAGCCTCAGGAACAACCCGGTCAACTCCCGGTCGAAGGGCCGATACCCATTGAGGAAGGTCGGAATGAAGTTATCCGATGGTTTTGACGCTCGCCGCTTGCGGCCCAAAGGCCAAAGCAACTGGCGTTTTCGAATCGGCGCGGCGTTTGCCGCGCTGCTGGCAATGTCCGGTGTGTTACTCGCCATGGCCGGTATCGCCAGCCTGCTCGGCCATGCGCCCGCCCTGGGCGAGGTGAACACCAACCGCGCCGGTGCGGCGGTGATTCTGGTGATTGGCCTGTTCGTGCTGTACCTCGGTGTCTGGCTCTGGCGTCGTAGCCGTCGTCGCTCGCGCCAGTCGCGAGAGCTGGCCATGTCCCCGCATTTGATGAAAAAACACGACTGAACCCGCGCTCACATCGAACGCGCGTGTTTTGTCGCGCGCCCATTCGCCTGGAGTTGGGTAAACTGGCCGCCCTTCGCGGAGGCTGACATGCAAGACGACGATTTTTCCCTGTTCAAAAGTGCGATCCAAGGCGTCAAGCCGATCAAGCACGATCGCGCCGAAACCGGCAAACCCAAGGCTGACCGCGCGCAGATCGCCAAGCTGCGTCAGGCCGCAACCGTGCGCACCGACGCCACCACCGTCGACGGACTCTCCGATCAGTTCGTCATCGATGTCGGCCCGGAAGACGAGTTGATGTGGGCGCGCGATGGTGTGCAGGAAAGCCAGATGCGCAAGCTCAAGATCGGCCAGATTCCGTTCGAAGGCAGCCTCGACCTGCACGGCATGAGCGTGGAAAAGGCCCGGGAAACCCTCTGGGCCTTTCTGGCCGAAGCGACCAAATTCGAAATCCGCTGCGTGCGCGTCACCCACGGCAAGGCCGTGCGCCTGGACGGTAAGCGGCCAATGATCAAAAGCCACGTCAATACGTGGTTGCGCCAGCATACGCAGGTACTTGGCTTCACCTCGTGCCAGCCCAGACATGGCGGCGCCGGTGCCGTGTATGTGATGCTCAAACGAACCATGATGGAAGGTCGAGACGAGTAAAGCTGATGCGTCATGCTTGCAGCGTCGTGTCCGCCACCGTACCCTTGCCCTTTGCGTAAAATCCCACAGGTAGTTTCATGTCCCTGGAACAGAATTACACCGAGATCCTTGGCCAACTGGGCGAGGACGTCTCCCGCGAAGGCCTGCTCGACACGCCGAAACGTGCCGCCAAAGCCATGCAGTACCTTTGCCGCGGTTATGAACAGACGCTCGAAGAAGTCACCAACGGTGCCTTGTTCAGCTCCGACAACAGCGAAATGGTGTTGGTCAAGGACATCGAGCTGTACTCGTTGTGCGAGCACCACCTGCTGCCGTTCATCGGCAAGGCCCATGTCGCCTACATCCCGAGCGGCAAGGTCTTGGGGTTGTCGAAAGTCGCGCGGATCGTCGATATGTACGCCCGCCGCCTGCAGATCCAGGAAAACCTCAGCCGCCAGATCGCCGACGCGGTCCAGCAAGTCACCGGCGCCCTGGGCGTTGCGGTGGTGATTGAGGCCAAGCACATGTGCATGATGATGCGCGGCGTGGAAAAGCAAAATTCGTCGATGATCACCTCGGTGATGCTCGGTGAGTTCCGCGAGAACGCCGCGACTCGCAGCGAATTCCTCAGCCTCATCAAGTAATTCGCAGCACGAAAAAAACCGGCATTCATCGCCGGTTTTTTTTCGTCCGCGAAAATCAGGTAAGCTGCGCGCCCTTCATTTTTCGCTCCGTGAGGCTTTCAACGTGTTCGTAAAAGCGCTTCGTGTCGGCCTTGGCCAACTGATCATCTTCATCGACTTTCTCACTCGCCCCGGCAAGAAGCAGCGCCCGGCCGAGGCTCAGGCCCAGGTCAACAGCGCCGCCAAGGACCTGACCCTGTATCAATTCCACGCCTGCCCGTTCTGTGTGAAAACCCGCCGTACCCTGCGCCGCCTGAATGTGCCGGTGGCTTTGCGCGATGCGAAGAATAACGAACAGGATCGCCAGACCCTGCTGGAGCAAGGCGGCAAGATCAAGGTGCCGTGCCTGCGCATCGAAGAGAACGGCCAGACTACCTGGATGTATGAGTCCAAGGTGATCATTGATTATCTGGATAAGCGCTTCGCTGCGGCCTGAAAAACTTCAGCGGGACTGACGACCCCAGTCCCTACGTATCTTCAGGCAAAAAATAAACCGGCCCTTGCGCCGGTTTATTGGTTTTCAGGCGGCTTGCGCCGCCTGCGCCTGACGCACCACCGCCGCCAACCGCTTGAGCCCTTCATCCAGCCGCGCCGGGTCGATGTGGCTGAAATTCAACCGAAGATGCCCGGGGTTGTTGTCGGGATCCGGGAAGAACGGCTCGCCCGGCATGAACGCCACATCGTTGGCCAACGCCGTATGGAGCAAGGTTCGGGTGTCCAATGGCTGCTTGAGGGTGAGCCAGAAAAACAGCCCGCCTTGGGGCACATTCCAGTCCGCCAGATCGGCAAAATGGGTTTCCAGGGCCGCCTGAAACGCGTCCCGACGCTCCCGGTAGAAATCGCGCAACTCACTCAGGTGCCGCTGGAATTTTTCGCTACCTATCCACTGTTGGGCTTGCCACTGGCCGACGCGGTTGGTGTGCAGATCCGCCGATTGCTTGAGCTTCAACAAGTGCGCAAACAAGTCCGGGCTGGCGATCAGATAACCGACGCGCAGCCCCGGCAGCAGGGTTTTCGACACGGTGCCGGTGTAGATCCAGCTGGCCTTTTTCAGGCGACTGACGATCGGCGTCGCACTGCCACCGTCGAAGGTCAGTTCGCGGTAAGGCTCGTCTTCGATCAGGGTCACGCCAAACTCGTCGAGCAACGCCGCCACGCCATCGCGCTTGGCTTCGCTATAGCGCACAGCCGATGGATTCTGGAACGTCGGGATCAGGTAGATGAATGCCGGACGGTGTTTTTCCAGACGGGTGCGCAATTGCGCCAGGTCCGGACCATCGGCTTGCAGCGGCACGGTCAGGCACTCGGCACCGAACAGTTGGAAGATTTGCAGCGCTGCCAGATAGGTCGGCGCTTCGAGCAGGATCTCGGTGCCCTTGTCGATGTAGAGCTTGGCCGCCAGGTCGAGGGTCTGCTGCGAGCCACTGACCACCAGCACCTGGCTCGCCTGGCACGGCACCCCCAGCGCCCGGGCTTCGGCAGCCAGCATCTCGCGCAGTGCCGGTTCGCCTTCACTCATGCCGTATTGGCCAATGCTCAGCGGCATCTGATCCCATTCGACCTTTGGCAACATGGCTTCGGCCGGCAACCCGCCGGCAAACGACATCACTTGCGGGCGCTGGGCGGCAGCGAGGATTTCACGGATCAGAGAACTTTTAAGGCGCGAGAAACGTTCGGAAAAAGCCATGGGGATCACCGGTAGCGAGGCCAGAGGGAAATGAGTCAAACTTGTTGACCAAAATTACGTCAGCCTGAGCAGATACGTCAATATGCTTGACCTTAAAAACCCGATATCCCAGCAACAAGCCATGGAAGCGTTTTTCTTCGGTTATCAGGCCTTCACCGCCAAGGCCGACGAAATGCTTGCGCGTCGAGGCTTGAGCCGCGTGCACCAACGCATTGTGTTTTTCATCGCCCGTTACCCGAACTTGAGTGTGACGCAGTTGCTGGCCTTGCTGGGCGTGAGCAAGCAGGCGCTGAACATGCCGCTGCGCCAATTGCTGGAAATGCATCTGGTCAACAGCGTCGCGTCCGAGACCGACAAGCGTAAACGCCTGCTGGAACTGACCGCCGAGGGTGCGCGGTTTGAGCAGGCGCTGCGCCGTGAGCAGGTGAAATTGCTGGAACGGGTATTTGCCGACGCCGGGGAAGCGGCGGTGAATGGGTGGTTGGCGGTGAATCTGGCTCTTGGGAAAAGTCAGGCTGTTATTGATTGACTGTTCTGCCCTTATCGCTAGCAGGCTGGCTCCCACCGTGATTTGTGGTGAGCACAAAACCTGTGGGAGCCAGCGTACTGGCGATGAGCCCCGCGAAGGCGATATATCCCTATTGCCAAAATTTTCGTCCACAAAACAAAAAACAATATTTGCTTTATTTGTACACAAAAGCATAATCCACCTCGTGCGAGTTCCTGACCATGCAGTCAACAAATTCGCAAGTGCCTCAAAGGGCCGCTGCCACCCTCTCGGGTCCGGCCCTGGAAATAACAATAAAACTCTTGAGGAGTATTCGCTGTGGAAAGCCGCAAATCCGAAGCATCGACGCTGGATCTCTCGCCGCCTTTACGCAATGGCTGGCTGGAGCGCATCTTTAAACTCAGCTTGCATGGCACCACGGTGAAGACCGAGTTGATTGCCGGTCTGACTACCTTCATCACGATGGCTTACATCATCTTCGTCAACCCCAACATCATGGCCGACGCCGGGATCGATCACGGCGCGGCGTTCGTCGCCACCTGCATCGCCGCCGCACTCGGTTGCCTGCTGATGGGCCTGTACGCCAACTGGCCCGTCGGCCTGGCGCCGGGCATGGGCCTGAACGCCTTCTTCACCTACACCGTGGTCGGCACCATGGGCTACAACTGGGAAACCGCCCTCGGTGCGGTGTTCGTGTCCGGTGTGCTGTTCATGATCCTGACCTTCTCGCGCGTGCGCGAATGGCTGCTCAACAGCATTCCGGTGAGCCTGCGCTTCGCCATGGGTGCGGGTGTGGGCCTGTTCCTGGGACTGATCGGTTTGAAAACCGCCGGCATCATCGTCGACAGCCCCGCCACCCTGATCAAACTGGGTTCCCTGCGCGAGCCCGGCCCACTGCTGGCCGCCATCTGCTTTCTGATGATCGCCGTGCTCAGCTACCACAAAGTGTTCGGCGCGATCCTCATCAGCATCATCACCGTGACCCTGGCCGGTTGGGGCCTGGGCCTGGTGCATTACGAAGGGATCATGTCGGCACCGCCGAGCCTGGCCCCGACCTGGATGGCGATGAACCTCGCGGGTGTGTTCAACGTCAGCATGATCAGCGTGGTGCTGGCCTTCCTCTTCGTGCACATGTTCGACACCGCCGGCACCTTGATGGGCGTGGCGCAGCGGGCCAACCTGGTCAACGCCGATGGCCGCATCGAAAACCTCTCCCGCGCCATGAAAGCCGACAGTGCCTCCAGCGTATTCGGCGCGATCGTGGGTGTTCCCCCTGTCACCAGCTACGTGGAAAGTGCCGCGGGTGTAGCAGCTGGTGGTCGGACTGGTCTTACCGCAGTGACCGTAGGTGTGCTATTTATTGCAGCCATGTTCTTCGCCCCGCTGGCCGGCATGATTCCCGCCTACGCCACCGCAGGTGCACTGATTTACGTGGCCATGCTGATGATGGGTGGCATGAAGCACATTGAGTGGGACGAAGCGACCGACAGCATTCCGGCGATCGTCACCGCCATCATGATGCCCCTGACCTTTTCGGTCGCTGACGGTATCGCGCTGGGCTTCATCACCTACGTGGTCCTGAAGGCCGGCACTGGCAAGTACAAGGAAATTTCCGCGAGTCTGTGGGTGCTCTGCGCGATCTTCATCGCCAAGTTCATCTTCTTGTAGACCTTACGCGGTACGCGCTTCAAACCAGCCTCACCCCGTCGGGTGAGGCTTTTGTGCAAATGGAGGAAAGTGATGAGTCTGGAAACCTGGCTGCTGTTCAGCGGCGCTGCGCTGGTGGTGATCCTGATACCGGGGCCACTGTCTTTGCTGATGATCAGCAACAGTTTGAATTACGGCCTGGTGCGTTCCTACCCGGCCTTTCTCGGAGGCGTGATGGCCTCGATTGGCCTGCTGAGCGCTTCGGCCCTGGGTCTGGGCGCGCTGCTGCTGGCGTCGGAGCAATTGTTCAGCGCGCTGAAGATCGTCGGAGCGCTGTACCTGTTCTACCTCGCCTGGCAGAGTTGGCAGCAATCGCGTCAACCGTCCCATGGTGCCGAAGTGCCCCAAGCGGCCCCGGTGCCACGCTTTCGTGCCCTGTTCGGGCGTGCCTTCATGCTGGGCGCAAGCAACCCGAAAGACATTCTGTTCTTCGCCGCTTTCCTGCCGCAGTTCTTGAGCGCCGAGCAGCCGTTCCTCCCACAGTTGCTGGTGATGATTGCCACCTGGACCGTGCTGGACCTGCTGTGCAAGTTAGCTTACGGGCTGGGTGCCCATGGTGCGGCGCGGTATCTGCGCAGTGGCAAGGGACAGAGCTGGTTTAACCGGATCAGTGCCGGGTTGTTCAGTGGGGCGGGGGCAGCGTCCCTGCTCAGCCGTTAGGAGCTTCGCTGGCAAGCCAGCTCCCACAGGTCGTGCGAATTCCTTGTAGGAGCTGGCTTGCCGGCGAAAGCGCCAGCACAGGCACCACTTTTCTCCAGGCGAAAAAAAGCCCGCAGTGTGAGCGGGCGAAAGACCAAAGAAGCTATATGCGCAGTCGCTTCCAGGTTGAGGCAGCTGCTTGGGGGATCAGCTGCCGCGATACGTGGAGTAGCTGTAGGGCGAAATGAGCAAGGGCACGTGATAGTGGTCCTGCTCCGCAGAAATGCCAAAACGCAGCACCACCACATCCAGGAACGCCGGTTCCGGCAGTTGAACGCCACGGGCGCGGTAGTAATCGCCCGCATGGAACTGAATCTGATAGACCCCGGTGCGGTAGTCATCACCTTGCAACAACGGTGCATCGACACGGCCATCGCTGTTGGTTATCGCGCTGGCGACCCATTCCAGCTGCGAACCTTCAACGCGGTACAACTCGACCTTGATCGAGCTGCCCGGGCAGCCATGTGCAGCGTCCAAAACATGTGTAGTCAAACGTCCCATTGATTCTGCGCGCCTGGCTGCGTGGAGCAGTCAGACCTCGCGCCTCCCGAAGTCAGTTGAAAAGGAGACCGCACCGTTTCGGAGCACGAAAAGCTGCGGCGAGCGATTGATTAAGACACTTTTCAAAAAAATTGTACACAATAAAAACGACATTTTTACGACGAACACCGCCCTCCATGGATTTCCCGGCGGTTAACTGGCAAACCGCAGGCTGGTTGATCTCTCCAACCATTAGCTGACCAATCAGGCAAGTTTCTTGCACGATGGGATCAAGCGCGCGGAAAGATGACCGTTAATGAAAAATGCAAAAAATCAGGCTTACAAAGTGAATATAAAGTTGTATACAATCAGCCCATCGCTGTGACGCCAGCCTGTCTTTCCACTTCAGGCACGCCACACCACCCTGACAGCCACGAATAAGAAGGAAGACTGCAGTGAGCGCTGACTACCCACGCGACCTGATCGGTTACGGCAGTAACCCTCCTCATCCACACTGGCCGGGCAATGCCCGCATCGCCTTGTCCTTCGTGCTCAATTACGAAGAAGGCGGCGAGCGCAACATCCTGCACGGCGACAAAGAATCCGAAGCCTTCCTGTCTGAAATGGTCTCGGCGCAGCCGCTGCAAGGCGCGCGCAACATGAGCATGGAGTCGCTGTACGAGTATGGCAGCCGTGCCGGCGTCTGGCGGATTCTGAAACTGTTCAAGGAATTCGACATTCCGCTGACCATCTTCGCCGTGGCCATGGCCGCCCAGCGCCACCCGGACGTGATCCGCGCCATGGTCGATGCCGGCCACGAGATCTGCAGCCACGGCTACCGCTGGATCGACTACCAGTACATGGATGAAGCCCAGGAACGCGAGCACATGCTCGAAGCGATCCGCATCCTCACCGAAATCACCGGCGAACGCCCGCTGGGCTGGTACACCGGCCGCACCGGCCCGAACACCCGTCGCCTGGTGATGGAAGAAGGCGGTTTCCTCTACGACTGCGACACCTACGACGACGACCTGCCCTACTGGGAACCGAACAACCCGACCGACAAGCCGCACCTGGTGATCCCGTACACCCTGGACACCAACGACATGCGCTTCACCCAGGTGCAGGGTTTCAATAAGGGCGACGATTTCTTCGAATACCTGAAAGATGCGTTCGACGTGCTGTACGCCGAAGGCGCCGATGCACCGAAAATGCTCTCAATCGGCCTGCACTGCCGCCTGATTGGCCGTCCGGCGCGTCTGGCCTCGCTCAAGCGCTTTATCGAATACGCTAAAAGTCATGAACAGGTGTGGTTCAGCCGTCGCGTTGACATCGCACGCCACTGGCAAGCAACCCATCCGTACCAAGGGGCTGCCAAATGAGCACCTTTCAATCCATCAAGCCATCGACCCTGAGCCGCGACGCGTTCGTCAGCGTGTTCGCCGATATCTACGAACATTCGCCATGGGTGGCCGAAAAGGCCTTCGAGCTGGGCCAGGACGCTTCGATCGACGAGATCGAAACCCTGCACCAGCGCATGAGCGACATCCTGTTGAGTGCTGATCAGCAAAGCCAGCTGGCCCTGATCAACGCTCACCCGGACCTGGCCGGCAAAGCCGCCGTCCAGGGCCAATTGACCGAAGCCAGCACCCATGAACAGGCTGGCGCCGGTATTCACCAATGCACGGCCGAAGAGTTCCAGCGCTTCACCGAGCTGAACGACGCCTACAAAGCCAAGTTCAAGTTTCCCTTCATCATGGCGGTAAAAGGCAGCAACCGGCATCAGATCCTCGCGGCGTTCGAAACGCGCATTCACAACTCGGTCGACACCGAATTCAAGTGCGCGCTGGCGGAGATCAACAAGATCGCCCTGTTCCGATTACTGACCCTATAGCGATCCTGGCCCGAGAAACCTCATGAACGCTTGCGTTTCCCAGGGCCCCGAGAGCATCCCAAGCCAACTTATTAAAGGCAGACAAGAAGAATGAAAGCTTACGCCGTACCTTTCGAGAAGTTCGTCAACCTGGCCGACGCCCGCCTGGGCACCAAAATCATCTCGGTCACCGATGACTGGTTCGCAGACGCCAATCGTCTGTTCCAACCGACCCCGGCCGTCTGGAAGGAGGGCGTGTTCGATGACAACGGCAAGTGGATGGACGGCTGGGAATCGCGCCGCAAGCGCTTCGAAGGCTATGACAGCGCAGTGATCCGCTTGGGCGTGCCGGGCTCGATCAAAGGCGTCGACATCGACACTTCATTCTTCACCGGCAACTTCCCGCCGTCGGCCTCCCTGGAAGCCTGCTTCCTGGCCGAAGGCGAGCCAGACGAAAACACCCAGTGGACTGAAGTGCTGTCCGCCGTCGAACTGCAAGGCAACAGCCACCACTACCACGAAATCAACAACGACCAGGCCTTCAGCCACCTGCGTTTCAACATCTACCCGGACGGCGGTGTAGCCCGTCTGCGCGTGTACGGTATTCCGTTCCGTGACTGGTCCGCTGTGGGTGACAACGAGCAAGTCGACCTGGCTGCAGCCCTCAACGGTGGACGCGCCCTCGCCTGCTCCGACGAACACTTCGGTCGCATGAGCAACATCCTCAACCCGGGCCGTGGCATCAACATGGGCGACGGCTGGGAAACCGCGCGTCGCCGTACACCGGGCAATGACTGGGTGATCGTCGCACTGGGCCACCCGGGCGAAATCGAGAAAATCATCGTCGATACCCTGCACTTCAAGGGCAACTACCCGGACAGTTGCTCGATCCAGGGCGCCTTCGTCAAGGGCGGTACCGACAGCCAGATCGAAACCCAATCGCTGTTCTGGCGCGAACTGCTGCCAAGCCAGAAGCTGGAAATGCACGCCGAACATACCTTCGCCGAGCAGATCAAGGCACTGGGCCCGATCACCCACATCCGCCTGAACGTGTTCCCGGACGGTGGTGTGAGCCGCCTGCGTGTCTTGGGCAAGGTCGCTAAATAAGCGTTGAACCCAATCGCCAGCAGGCTGGCTCCCACAGGGAAATGCATTCCAAATAGGGGAGCTGGCTTGCCAGCGATGACGACAGAACCAACAACACAGAATTCGGATAAGAACAGCATGCGCACACTGACGATTGAACCGCTGACCAAAGAAGCCTTCGCCCCTTTCGGTGACGTCATCGAGACCGACGGCAGCGATCACTTCATGATCAACAACGGTTCGACCATGCGCTTCCATAAACTGGCGACGGTGGAAACCGCCACGCCAGAGGACAAGGCGATCATCAGCATCTTCCGCGCCGACGCGCAGGACATGCCGCTGACCGTCAGCATGCTGGAGCGTCATCCGCTGGGCAGCCAGGCTTTCATTCCGCTGCTCGGCAACCCCTTTCTGATCGTGGTCGCGCCACTTGGCGATGAACCTGTATCAGGCTTGGTCCGCGCCTTCGTCACCAACGGCAGGCAGGGCATTAATTACCATCGCGGCGTCTGGCACCACCCGGTGCTGACGATCGAAAAGCGGGATGACTTCCTGGTGGTTGATCGCAGTGGCACAGGCAATAACTGCGATGAGCATTTTTTCAAAGAGGATGAGCGTTTGATCCTCGCCCCCCACCAATAAGAGAAGGTCTGATCACTCGACAACAGAGTGACAGGCGAGAGGTAAAGACTGTGGAAGCACATCTGTTGGAATGGCTGAACCTGAGCGTGCGCTGGGTTCATATGATTACTGGTGTGGCCTGGATCGGCGCATCGTTCTACTTCGTCTGGCTGGAAAACAACCTCAATCGGGTCAACCCGAAAAGTGGTCTGGCCGGTGATTTGTGGGCGATCCATGGCGGCGGTATCTACCACCTGGAAAAATACAAACTGGCCCCACCGACCATGCCGGACAACCTGCACTGGTTCAAATGGGAAGCCTACTTCACCTGGATGTCGGGGATCGCGCTGTTGTGCGTGGTGTTCTACTCCAACCCGACGCTCTACCTGCTGGCCCCCGGCAGCACCCTGAGCGGCCCTGAAGGCGTGGCCATCGGCATCGGCTCGCTGTTCATCGGCTGGTTCGTCTACTCCTTCCTGTGCGACTCGGCCCTGGGCAAACGCCCTGCCCTGCTCGGCTTCATCCTGTTCGTGCTGATCATTGGCGCCGCTTACGGCTTCAGCAAGGTGTTCAGCGGTCGCGGTGCGTACCTTCACGTCGGCGCGATCATCGGCACCATCATGGTCGGTAACGTGTTCCGCATCATCATGCCGGCGCAGCGGGCACTGGTGGCGGCGATTGCCGAGAACCGCACGCCCGATCCAGCGCTGCCAGCCAAAGGCTTGCTGCGTTCGCGTCACAACAACTACTTCACCTTGCCGGTGCTGTTCATCATGATCAGCAACCACTTCCCGAGCACCTACGGCAGCCAATACAACTGGCTGATCCTGGCCGGGATCGCGGTGCTGGCGGTGTTGGTGCGTCATTACTTCAACACCCGTCACGACAGCCACAAGTTTGCCTGGACCTTGCCGGTGGCAGCGGTCGGCATGATCAGCCTGGCCTACGTCACCGGCCCTGCGCCGATGACCAGCCCGGACGTGGCCAAGGCGCCTGCGAAGATCGAATACCAGCCGCTGCCGGAAACAGCATTGGGTGGTGGTTTGAAACCCGCCGAAGCCAAACCTGCAGAAGCACCGGCCCCCGCACCGGCGCAAGCGTCGAATGCCGGTCCTGGCTTCAACAAGGTGCACAGCGTGATTCAGGAACGTTGCGCGGTTTGCCACTCGGCCAAACCGACCAGCCCGCTGTTCAGCGCGGCCCCGGCCGGTGTGATGTTCGACACCCCCGAGCAGATCCGCCAGAACGCTGCGCGTATCCAGGCTCAGGCCGTCGCCAGCCAGATCATGCCCCTGGGCAACATCACCAAGATGACCCAGCAGGAACGCGACCTGATCGGCGCCTGGATCGTTCAGGGCGCCCAGACCAACTAATCGTTAAAAGCATCGCTGGCAAGCCAGCTCCCACAGGGTTTTGCAGTGCCTGTGTGGGAGCTGGCTTGCCAGCGATTGGCCGCAACGCGGTTTACCTGATGCAAAGAAACAGCTGTGAGCAACCCGGCAGCTGTAAATCACAAGAATAAAAAAGATCCGAGGTGTTGCATGTCCGAGCTCTCCAAAGCGCGCATCCCCGACGCACCCGCCATTCAGCGTTTGCCCCTTTTGCAACTGATCCTGGTCGGTCTGCAACATGTTCTGCTGATGTACGGTGGCGCCATCGCGGTGCCGTTGATCATCGGACAGGCCGCTGGCCTGAATCGTGAAGAAATCGCCTTTCTGATTAACGCCGACCTGCTGGTGGCAGGCATTGCCACCATCGTTCAGTCGCTCGGCATCGGTCCCGTGGGCATTCGCATGCCCGTGATGATGGGCGCCAGTTTCGCCGCCGTCGGCAGCATGGTCGCCATGGCCGGCATGCCCGGTATCGGCTTGCAAGGGATCTTCGGTGCGACCATCGCCGCCGGGTTCTTCGGCATGATCATCGCCCCGTTCATGTCCAAGGTCGTACGCTTCTTTCCGCCGCTGGTGACCGGCACGGTCATCACCTCGATCGGCTTGTCGCTGTTCCCCGTGGCCGTGAACTGGGCCGGAGGCGGTGCTGCGGCCAGCCAGTTCGGCTCGCCGATTTACCTGACCATCGCCGCGCTGGTGCTGGGCACCATTTTGCTGGTACATCGCTTCATGCGCGGCTTCTGGGTCAACATTTCCGTGCTGATCGGCATGTGCCTGGGCTACATACTCTGCGGCCTGCTCGGCATGGTCGACCTCAGTGGCATGGCTCAGGCCCCGTGGCTGCAGTTCGTGACCCCGCTGCATTTCGGCATGCCGAAATTCGAACTCGCGCCGATCCTGTCGATGTGCCTGGTGGTGGTGATCATCTTCGTCGAGTCCACCGGGATGTTCCTGGCCCTGGGCAAGATCACCGGCCAGGAAGTCTGCCCACGCATGCTGCGTCGCGGCTTGTTGTGCGATGCCGGCGCTTCGTTCTTCGCCGGTTTCTTCAACACCTTCACTCACTCCTCCTTCGCCCAGAACATCGGCCTGGTGCAGATGACCGGCGTGCGTTGCCGATCGGTGACCATCGTTGCCGGCGGCTTGCTGATCGTCCTCAGCCTGTTGCCCAAAGCCGCGTTCCTGGTGGCCTCGATTCCGCCAGCGGTGCTCGGCGGTGCCGCCATTGCGATGTTCGGCATGGTTGCCGCGACCGGGATCAAAATCCTCCAGGAAGCCGATATCGCTGACCGTCGCAACCAGCTGCTGGTAGCGGTCAGCATCGGCATGGGCCTGATCCCGGTGGTGCGTCCTGAGTTCTTTGCCCACCTGCCGGTGTGGATGAGCCCGATCACCCACAGCGGTATCGCCATGGCCACGCTCAGCGCGCTGACCTTGAACCTGCTGTTCAACATCCTCGGCGGCGCCGAACGCGCAGCCATCAACGACTGCCACGCCCACTGACAGGTACCCCCCCTGTAGGAGCGAGCCTGCTCGCGATGGTCGTCAACGATAACGCGTGCATCCAGGATGAACGCGTTGTCCTTGAGGTTTTCGCGAGCAGGCTCGCTCCTGCAAGGGCGCGGTTGCCTGCGCCTGAAAAATAAAAACAAGAGGGAGCAACAGATGATTCGTACCCAGAAAACCATGATGTTGGGCGGTGGCCTTCTGGCCGCCAGCCAGGCCATGGCCGGCGATTTACTGCTGTGGCAAACCAACAGCCTGAGCTATCTGTATGGCAAGGATTTCGCGGTCAACCCGCCGATTCAGCAGACAGTGACCTTCGAGCACGCCGATCGCTGGAAGTACGGCGACAACTTCCTGTTCATCGACAGCACCTACTACAACGGCGAAAAAGACCGAAACAAGGGCGTTCACGCCTACTACGGCGAGTTCAGCCCGCGCCTCTCGTTCGGCAAAATCCTCGACCGCCACTTCGAACTCGGCCCGATCAAGGACGTATTGCTCGCCATGACCTACGAGAATGGCGAAGACGACACCGAAGCTTATTTGATCGGCCCCGGTTTCGATCTCAAGGTGCCCGGCTTCAACTATGTGACCCTGAACTTCTACCGCCGCCACACCGAAGGTTCACGGCCCGGCGATGGGGTCTGGCAAATCACACCAGGCTGGTCCTATACCCTTCCATTGGGCAATTCGAGCCTGTTGATCGACGGCTACATCGACTGGGTCGTGGACAACGACCAGAACTCACATGGCACCTACCACGCCAACCTGCACTTCAACCCGCAGATCAAATACGACCTGGGCAAAGCCTTGGGTTGGCGCGAAAAACAGGTGTATGTCGGCGCCGAGTACAGTTATTGGAAAGACAAATACGGCATCGAGAACAGCGCCAGACTCGACACCCATGAAAACACCACCAGCCTGCTGGTGAAGGTGCATTTCTAAGATGGCCCGCAATCGTGCCCCAGACCTGCCGTCGGTGCGCTGTTGCGGGGCACTTGAGACCTGGCCGAGGAGTCAGTATTCTCCGCGGCCGCCTGAATCCGCTTTAAAAAAAAGCCCGGATTTAATTCCTGACCAGAAAGCCAACTTATCCCGGCGCTGGACGGTACCAAGGCATCCCCAATCCCCTCTCAATCGACTGTTCTTGAGCAGCCGAGCGGGAGTTTTTTTGCTTTTCGAATGCCTTGGCGCAGCTTTTGCTAACAGCACTAAAGCTGACCGATTGGATGATTTTTATCGCTACAGAAAAAGGCGCCACACCAGAGCGTCGACCTTAAAAAAATAACGTGGAACCACTGACATTTTTGGGAGCAACCGAATGAAACGTACGTGCACTAGCCTGATGCTGGCCGGATCGATGCTGGCAGGGGGCCAGGCCATGGCCGGCGATTTGCTGCAATGGCAGAACAACAGCCTGACCTATCTGTATGGCAAGGACTTCCAGGTCAACCCGCGCATTCAGCAGACAGTGACCTTCGAACACGCCGATGGCTGGAAATACGGCGACAACTTCATGTTCGTCGACAAGATTTTCTACAACGGCAAGGAAGACAGTTACGCCGGCTCGAACACCTACTACGGTGAAATCAGCCCGCGGCTGTCGTTCGGCAAAATCTTCGATCAGAAACTCGAGTTGGGTCCGATCAAAGACGTGTTGCTCGCCATGACTTACGAGTTCGGTGAAAACGATACCGAGTCCTACCTGATCGGTCCCGGTTTCGACCTGGCCATCCCCGGCTTCGACTACTTCCAGTTGAACTTCTACAACCGCCACACCGAAGGCAGCCGTGCGGGCGACAACGTCTGGCAGATCACGCCCGTCTGGTCCTACACCATTGCGGTGGGCGACTCGGACGTACTGATCGACGGCTACATGGACTGGGTGGTCGATAACGACAAGAACGCCAAAGGCACCTACCACGCCAACCTGCACTTCAATCCGCAGATCAAATACGACCTGGGCAAAGCGCTGAATTTCGGCGCGAAGCAGTTGTATGTAGGTGTTGAGTACGATTATTGGAAAGACAAGTACGGCATTGAAGACAGCCAGTACTTCAAGACCGACCAGAGCGTGACCAGCTTCCTGGTGAAGTTCCACTTCTGATCCTTTAGAAGCGAGCCTGCTCGCGATGGATCAGAGAGCGCCACGGGGTGTCAGGCTCCCAGCGTCATCGTTAACGTCCATCGCGAGCAGGCTCGCCCCTACAACCCGAGAAACCGGCGCAGCTCTTCCTTCTTGGCCAACGCGTCCCGCCGCCCCAAATCAATCAGCTCGCTGCAATACCCCGCCTCGAACAGCAGATAACTCAGGACCCCCGCCCCACTGGTCTTTGTCGCACCCGGCCCGCGCAGGAACAGGCGCAACGCCGCAGGCAATTCCTGGCGATGGCGCGCGGCAATCTCGTCGATGGGCTGGCTCGGAGAAATCACCAGCACCTCCACCGGCGCCACGCCCAGCGCACGGGTTGGCGTACCGTCTGGCAACAAATGACTGAACTGATTCAATCGCTGCAGCAGTTCGATGTCGCTTTCCAGACTGTCAATGAACGTACTGTTGAGCATGTGCCCGCCGATCTGCGCCAGGGTTGGCTGTTGACCGGTATAGGCACGTTGCAGTGGCTGCTCGGGGTCGACCCCGCGCGGGTTGCCGCTGACGCCCACCACCAGTACTCGACTGGCGCCCAGGTGCAGCGCCGGACTGATGGGGGCCGATTGGCGCACCGCACCATCGCCGAAATACTCCTCGCCGATTTTCACCGGGGCGAACAGAAGAGGAATGGCCGAGCTGGCCAACAAATGATCAACGGACAACTGGGTGGGAATGCCGATCCGCCGATGGCGCAGCCAGGAGTCGATGGTGCCGCCCCCTTGATAGAAGGTCACAGCCTGGCCTGACTCATATCCGAAGGCGGTGACGGCCACCGCGTGCAACTGCTTTTGCGCGATGGCTTCGGCAATGCCGTCCATCTGCAATCTGTCGTGGAGCAGCCTGCGCAAAGGCGAGCTATTAACCAGGGCCACCGGGACCCGGGCGCCAAGCCCCAGCAAGCTGTGACTGACGAAGCGGCTGGCCTGGTGGATCACCCCCGGCCAGTCACTGCGCAGCACCAGATGGCTGCGAAAGCCTTGCCAGAACGCCGTCAGGCGTTCGATGGCCGCGCGAAAATCCGTCGCGCCGCTGGCCAGGCTGACCGCGTTGATCGCCCCGGCGGAAGTGCCGACGATCACCGGAAACGGATTGTCCGCGCCCAACGGCAACAACTCGGCAATCGCCGCCAGGACGCCGACCTGATAGGCCGCCCGCGCCCCACCGCCGGAAAGAATCAACCCTGTAACCGGTTCCCTTGGACTCATGCACAACGCTCCATGGTGCTTTATGGGATGTCACTGCAGGAGCGAGCCTGCTAGCCGAGGTCGTCAACGATAACGCCGGGGGGCTGACACCCCACGGCGCTCTCAGGCTCTTCGCGAGCAGGCTCGCTCCTACAGGAGATCGTGCTTCAACCGCGTTTGGCGTACAGCTTGGGCTCGCCGGGTGGGCGACTCTTGAAGCGGCGATGGGCCCAGAGGTATTGCTCCGGACATTCGCGCAAGACGCCTTCGATCCACTGGTTGATCCGCAGGCAGTCGGCCTCTTCGGTTTCGCCGGGGAAGCCTTCGAGCGGTGCATGAATCACCAGGCGATAACCGCTGCCGTCCGCCAGGCGTTCCTGGGTGAACGGCACGACCAGGGCCTTGCCCAGCCGCGCAAACTTGCTGGTGGCGGTGACAGTCGCCGCCTGAATGCCGAACAACGGTACAAAAATACTCTGCTTGGCGCCGTAATCCTGGTCGGGCGCGTACCAGATCGCCCGGCCCGCCCGAAGCAGTTTGAGCATGCCGCGCACGTCATCACGCTCCACTGCCAGCGAATCGAGGTTGTGCCGCTCACGGCCACGGCGCTGGACGTAGTCGAACAACGGGTTTTTGTGTTCGCGGTACATGCCGTCGATGGTGTGCTGCTGGCCCAGCAATGCCGCGCCTATTTCCAGCGTGGTGAAATGCAGCGCCATCAGGATCACGCCCTTGCCGTCGCGCTGGGCCTCTTTCAAATGCTCCAGCCCTTCGACATGGGCCAGCTTCGCCAGACGCTTGCGTGACCACCACCAGCTCATGGCCATTTCGAAAAAGGCGATGCCGGTGGAGGCGAAATTTTCCTTGAGCAGGCGTTTGCGCTCGGCAGCGGTCTTTTCAGGGAAACACAGCTCAAGATTGCGCTTGGCGATGCGCCGTCGGTCGCCGGCCACCCGATACATGAACGCGCCCAGCACACGACCGATCCACAACAATGCCGGATACGGCAACTGCACGATCAGCCACAACAGCCCCAGGCCGCACCACAGCGGCCAGAAGCGCGGAGAAAGAAAGGTTGTTCGAAAACGCGGGCGATCCATTAAAGGTTCCGAAAAGACGATGGCCGCGCATTCTACATCGTTCGACCCGGCTTGCGGCCTGCGGGCGTTCTCGTTATAAGTCTCGGCACTTTTAGTGACAAGTCGTTGTATGCCGACCATGAGCCAAACCGAACCGCTAGACCAAGATCCCGTGTTCCAGCTGAAGGGCAGCATGCTCGCCATTACGGTGCTGGAACTGGCCCGTAACGACCTCGAAAGCCTTGACCGGCAACTGGCCGCCAAGGTCGCCCAGGCGCCGAACTTCTTCAGCAACGCGCCGCTGGTACTGGCCCTGGACAAACTCCCGGCCAACGAAGGCTCCGTCGACTTGCCGGGGCTGATGCGGGTCTGCCGCCAGCATGGTCTGCGCACCCTGGCGATCCGCGCCAACCGCATCGAAGACATTGCGGCCGCCATTGCCGTCGATCTGCCCGTGTTGCCGCCCTCCGGCGCCCGTGAACGACCGCTGGACCTGAACGAAGGCGTGGTGGTGAAAAAACCGGAAAAACCACCGGAGCCGACCATCAAGCCGACGAAAATCATCACCTCGCCGGTGCGCGGTGGTCAGCAGATCTATGCCCAGGGCAGTGACCTGGTGGTGATCTCGTCGGTCAGCCCCGGCGCGGAACTTCTCGCCGATGGCAACATCCATGTATACGGCCCCATGCGTGGCCGTGTGTTGGCCGGGGTCAAAGGCGACACGAAAGCCAGGATTTTCTGTCAGCAAATGAGCGCTGAACTGGTCTCCATCGCCGGTCATTACAAGGTTTCCGAGGACTTGCGTCGCGACCCTCTATGGGGTTCGGGCGTACAGGTCAGCCTGTCGGGCGACGTGTTGAACATCATTCGGCTTTAACGGATACTGCCGCATTTTCCAAGCATCTCTAAAACGTAGCGAAAACGGCTCAAACGAAGTAGGAAAAAGGTCGAAAGCAGTGTTTACCGGGGGTAAACGCCGCCAGGTACCGGGTTCCAGCCAAGGCTGTCCGACTGCAGTAGTTTTCAAGAGATGTTTTTCAGGGGCTAAAAGTCCTTTTTCCTTAGGGGTGAAACACCTTGGCCAAGATTCTCGTGGTTACATCCGGCAAGGGTGGTGTGGGTAAGACCACCACCAGCGCCGCTATCGGTACAGGCCTCGCTTTGCGCGGTCACAAAACAGTTATCGTCGACTTCGACGTCGGCCTGCGTAACCTCGACTTGATCATGGGTTGCGAGCGCCGCGTGGTGTATGACTTCGTCAACGTCGTCAACGGCGAAGCCAACCTGCAACAGGCCCTGATCAAAGACAAGCGCCTGGAAAACCTCTACGTCCTGGCCGCCAGCCAGACCCGCGACAAAGACGCGCTGACCGTTGAAGGCGTGGAAAAAGTCCTGATGGAGCTCAAGGAACAGTTTGAGTTCGTCGTCTGCGACTCCCCGGCCGGCATCGAAAAAGGCGCCCACCTGGCCATGTACTTCGCTGACGAAGCGATTGTCGTGACCAACCCGGAAGTGTCCTCGGTTCGTGACTCCGACCGCATGCTCGGCCTGCTGGCCAGCAAGTCCCGTCGTGCCGAACAAGGTCAGGATCCGATCAAGGAACACCTGCTGATTACCCGTTACAACCCGGAGCGTGTGAGCAAAGGCGAAATGCTCGGCGTGGAAGACGTCAAGGAAATCCTCTCGGTGACCCTGCTCGGCGTGATCCCGGAATCCCAGGCGGTGCTCAAGGCATCCAACCAGGGCGTGCCGGTGATTCTCGACGACCAGAGCGATGCCGGCCAGGCCTACAGCGATACCGTTGATCGCCTGCTGGGCAAGTCCGTGAATCATCGATTCCTCGATGTACAGAAGAAGGGATTCTTCGAGCGCCTGTTTGGAGGCAACTAAGCAATGAACCTTTTTGACTTCTTTCGTGCCAACAAAAAGCAAAGCACCGCGTCGGTAGCGAAAGAGCGTCTACAGATCATCGTGGCGCACGAACGCGGCCAACGCAGCACCCCGGACTACCTGCCGGCCTTGCAGAAGGAACTGGTCGAGGTGATCCGCAAGTACGTCAATATCGGGTCCGATGACGTGCACGTCGCACTGGAAAGCCAGGGCAGCTGCTCGATTCTGGAACTCAACATCACCCTGCCAGATCGCTGAGTCGATCCGGCAGGAGCCACGGCGGCTCGATCATTCGAAACGCCTTCCCTGTGGGAGCTGGCTTGCCAGCGATAGCATCAACGCGTTGTGACAGTCAGACCGCGTTGCCTGCATCGCCAGCAAGCCGGCTCCCACAGAGAGGGGCGTATGAATGATCGAGCCGCCGTTGGCGTTTGTAACGAGGCTGTTTTAATGCCGTTGTCCAATATTCACATCCTTCACCAGGACGCCGCCGTGCTGGTGGTGAACAAGCCGACCCTGTTGCTTTCCGTCCCCGGCCGGGCCGACGACAACAAGGACTGTCTGATCACCCGCCTGCAAGAAAATGGCTACCCGGAAGCGCGAATCGTCCACCGACTGGATTGGGAAACATCCGGCATCATTCTGCTGGCCCGTGACCCGGACACTCATCGCGAGCTGTCCCGGCAGTTTCACGACCGCGAAACCGAAAAAGCCTACACCGCACTGTGCTGGGGTCAGCCGGAACTCGACAGCGGCAGCATCGATTTGCCACTGCGCTACGACCCACCGACCAAGCCACGCCACGTGGTCGACCATGAATTCGGCAAACACGCCCTGACGTTCTGGCGTGTGCTGGAGCGTTGCGGCGACTGGTGCCGCGTCGAGCTGACGCCCATCACCGGTCGCTCGCATCAACTGCGCGTGCACATGCTGTCCATCGGCCATCCGTTGCTGGGCGACGGGCTCTACGCCCACGAGCAGGCCCTGGCCGCCTGGCCGCGACTGTGCCTGCATGCGAGCATGCTCAGCTTCACCCATCCCCAGACCGGTGAACGCCTGCGTTTCGAGTGCCCGGCACCGTTCTGAACCACGGGCGCAAAACCTGTGGGAGCAAGCTCGCTCCCACAGGGTTCTCGTCCAGATTCAATGTCGGTGACCAGCCGCACCATCAGTGCGACGCCATTTACCAGGCCAATACGTTAAACTGGCGCCATTGCTGTCTGGAGTTAGCACATGCGCGAAGAGTTGAACCAAGGCCTGATCGACTTCCTCAAGGCCTCCCCCACCCCGTTCCATGCCACCGCCAGCCTTGTTCAGCGTCTGGAAGCGGCGGGCTATCAGCGCCTCGACGAGCGCGAGCCATGGAATACCGAGACCAATGGCCGCTACTACGTCACCCGTAACGACTCTTCGATCGTCGCGATCAAGATGGGCCGCCACTCGCCACTGCACGGCGGTATTCGCCTGGTTGGCGCCCACACGGACAGCCCTTGCCTGCGGGTCAAGCCGCAGCCGGAACTGCAGCGCCAGGGTTTCTGGCAGCTGGGTGTCGAAGTCTATGGCGGCGCACTGCTGGCCCCCTGGTTCGACCGTGACCTGTCCCTGGCTGGCCGCGTGACCTTCCGTCGCGACGGCAAGGTCGAAAGCCAGTTGATCGACTTCAAGGCACCGATTGCGATCATCCCGAACCTGGCCATTCACCTCAATCGCGAAGCCAACATGGGCTGGGCGATCAACGCCCAGACCGAGCTGCCGCCTGTGCTTGCACAATTTGCCGGCGACGAACGCGTGGATTTCCGCGCCGTGCTCACCGACCAGCTCGCCCGCGAACACGGGCTGAACGCCGACGTCGTGCTCGATTACGAGTTGAGTTTCTACGACACCCAAAGCGCCGCCGTCATCGGCCTGCATGGCGACTTCATCGCCGGCGCGCGCCTGGACAACCTGCTGTCGTGCTACGCCGGCCTGCAAGCGCTGCTCAACGCCGACACTGAAGAAACCTGCGTATTGGTCTGCAACGACCACGAAGAAGTCGGTTCCTGCTCGGCGTGCGGCGCCGATGGCCCGATGCTGGAGCAGACGCTGCGCCGCCTGCTGCCCGAAGGTGATGAATTCGTACGGACCATTCAGAAATCCCTGCTGGTCTCGGCTGACAACGCTCACGGCGTGCACCCGAACTACGCCGACAAGCATGACGCCAACCACGGCCCGAAACTCAACGCTGGCCCGGTGATCAAGGTCAACAGCAACCAGCGTTACGCCACCAACAGCGAAACCGCCGGGTTCTTCCGCCACCTGTGCATGGCCGAAGAAGTGCCAGTGCAAAGCTTCGTGGTGCGCAGCGACATGGGCTGCGGCTCGACCATCGGCCCGATCACCGCCAGCCATCTGGGGGTGCGCACCGTGGACATCGGCCTGCCGACCTTCGCCATGCACTCGATTCGCGAACTGTGCGGCAGCCATGACCTGGCACACCTGGTCAAAGTGTTGAGCGCGTTCTACGCCAGCCGCGAACTGCCGTAACCCCTGGAAAACGTCGCGGGCAAGCCCGCCCCCACAGGATTCGCATTCACCTGTGGGAGCGGGCTTGCCCGCGATGACGCCAGCTCATTCAACGCAAAGTTCATGATTGCAGTGGTTCATTTCTGATACACATCATCCCGCCCCACCAAAAGCCACCTAAACTTTAACCATTGCTTTCGACAAGGCAGTCGCCATGATCTCACTCTCTTCGTTCCACGCCATGCTGATCCCGATTCTGACCGGGATGATTCTGCTGGCCGTCGGCTTCAATTTTCGCGACAAGAATCTCGGCGTGTTCGCCATGTGGATCGGCATGCTCACCATCCTCGCCACCGTGGTGTTCAAGATCCTCGCCAAACTCAACGAATAAATCCTCCCCCCGACTCGCATTGATTTTCGCGGGCTCGTACACTCGATCGACCCGCTCACCCCGAGGTTGACCGCCTAGTGTTCGCTCGCCTGCTCGCCCTACCGTGCCTGTTCCTGCTCTGCCTCATGACGCTGCTGCCGATGGCGCCTGCCCAGGCGGTCGGTCTGCCAAGCCTGCTCAGCCCGGCGAAAACCCAGCCCGAGGCACAGGAACCCTTGGGGCAATCCTTGGACGAAGTGATCAAATCACTGGAGAACGATCAGCAGCGAACCCAGCTACTGGCGGATCTGAAGAAGCTGCGCGACGCCGCGAAAAAGGCCCAACCCATCACCGAAGAGGGCGTGCTGGGCCTGATTGGCGGGACCCTGGCCAGTCTCGGAAAACAGTTTTCCGAAGCCGACAGCCCGATCACCCGTTGGTCCAACGAGTTCGACCTGGCCACGGACGAACTGATGGCACTGGCGCTGCCGGCCAATGAATGGCTACCCATCGCTTTCGCCTTCGCCATGATCCTGATGGTCTGGAGCCTGCTGGCGGCAGCGCTGATCTGGATCAGCCATCGGGTGCGCATGCGCTTCGGCCTCACCGAAGAACTGCCGCAACACCCCAAGGCCCTGGACATGCTGCGTTTCGCGTTGCGAAAACTCGGCCCCTGGCTGATTGCCTTGGTCATCACGGTGTACATGAGCTACGCGCTACCCTCGTCGTTGGGCAAAAGCCTGGCCATGGTGCTGGCCTATGCGCTGGTGGTCGGCACCTGTTTTTCCGCGATCTGCGTGATCGCCTTTTCCTTGCTCGAAGGTCCGCACCGCCACCGCGCCTTGTACATCCTTCGGCATCAGGCCTTTCGGCCGTTGTGGCTGATCGGCAGCTTCGCCGCGTTCGGTGAAGCGCTGAACGACCCACGACTGAGCGACAGCCTTGGCAGACATTTGGCGCACACCGCCGCGACGTCGGCCAATGTATTGGCCGCGCTGTCCACCGGCTTGTTTATCTTGCGATTCCGTCGGCCGATTGCCCACTTGATCCGCAATCAGCCGCTGTCCCGGCGCCTGACCCGCCGCGCCCTTAGCGATACCATCGAAATTCTTGGCACCTTCTGGTACGTGCCGGCACTGGTGCTGGTAGGGATTTCCCTGTTCGCCACCTTTGTCTCGGCTGGCGATACCAGCACCGCACTGCGTCAGTCGCTGATCTGCACCGTGCTGCTAGTGCTGTGCATGGTGATCAACGGGCTGGTGCGCCGCCATGCCCTCAAGCCGCAACGCGGCATGAAGCGCCACGCACTGTACTCGGAACGCCTGAACAGCTTTTTCTACACCCTCACCCACCTGTTGGTGTGGCTGGCGTTCATCGAACTCGGCCTGCGGGTCTGGGGCATGTCGCTGATCCGCTTCACTGAAGGCGAAGGCCATGAGGTCAGCGTCAAACTGTTCAGCCTCGGTGGCACGCTGATCTTTGCCTGGCTGATCTGGATTCTCAGCGATACCGCCGTGCATCACGCCCTCACCCGCTCGCGCAAAGGCCTGGCCAATGCCCGTGCGCAGACGATGATGCCGCTGATTCGAAACGTGCTGTTCGTGGCAATCTTCATCATCGCGCTGATCGTCGCCCTGGCGAACATGGGCATGAATGTCACGCCGCTGCTGGCCGGTGCCGGCGTGATCGGTCTGGCGATCGGTTTCGGTGCCCAGTCGCTGGTGGCCGACCTGATCACCGGGCTGTTCATCATCATTGAAGACTCCCTGGCCATCGATGACTACGTCGACGTCGGCGGCCACATGGGGACCGTCGAAGGCCTGACCATTCGTACCGTGCGCCTGCGGGATATCGACGGCATCGTCCACACCATTCCGTTCAGCGAAATCAAAAGCATCAAAAACTATTCACGGGAATTCGGCTACGCGATCTTCCGGGTCGCGGTGCCTGCGAGCATGGATATCGACAACGCGATCAAACTGATGCGCGAGGTCGGCCAGAAAATGCGCACCGATCCGCTGCAACGGCGCGACATCTGGTCGCCGCTGGAGATTCAGGGTGTGGAAAGCTTCGAGTCCGGCAACGCGATTCTGCGCGCCCGCTTCAAGACCGCGCCGATCAAACAATGGGAAGTGTCCCGGGCGTTCAATCTGTTGCTGAAACGGCATCTGGATGAAGCCGGGATGGATCTGGCCACCCCGCGGATGAGCGTGCAGGTCATCACGGCCGGTGGTGGACCGCAAAAGGAATGAACGCGGCTGGTCCAGGGCTTGTCGCTTTAACCTTGCAGCTCGAGGCTACCCTTAGACCACATCCACCCCGACATGAATCGCATCATGTCGCCAGAACTCCAGATCGCAGTCGATCAAGCGTTCATGCTGATCGTAATTGACCCGGGCGATGCGCAAGCCCGGGCTGCCCACCGAAACGCGCAACGCCGCCGCCGCATCGGCCGACAACGCGGTCGGCACAATCTCGAAGCGCACCCGGCCATAGTGCAAATCGTAGTGTCGCGCGTACAGCTCGGTGATCGACTGATTCAGATCGAACGCCAGAATCCCCGGAAAATACTGCGGATTGAGGTAGTGCTCCACGTACAACACCAGCCGCCCATCGATACGCCGTGAGCGACAAATCTGAATCACGCTCGACAATGCCGGCAGTTGCAACCAGGCGCAGACCGCCGCTGATGCCGGCTGCAATCGCGCCGAAATCACTTCGGTAGACGGCACCCGCCCCTGGGCGCTGACCATCGCGTGAAAGTGACTGCGCTGCATCAGGTTGTAGGCCAGACGCGGCGGCGAGACGAACCAGCCCCGTCGCTCTTCGCGGTAGATCTGCCCCTGGGCTTCCAGTTGCAACAAGGCCTCACGCACGGTGATCCGCGTGGTGCCGAACAACTCACTGAGTTTTCGCTCGGCCGGCAATTTGCTGCCTGGAGCCAATAGCCCGTGGTCGAGCTGCTCCTGAAGCACCTGGCCAATGGCTGTCACCGCTTTTGTTGCCTCATCGCGCATCAATGTTACCTATCTGGACTAGACCAGCACTGTTTCGGGGCGGAACCGCACGACAAATCGGTTCAATCAACGCCCTGCAAGCGTAGGCAGTGCAGATGACTGAGAGATGACAACCTACCGAACGGTCATCTCAAACGTGAGCCAACGGTCAATTGAAAACCTGCAATTCACCGGCCAAGTCCCCTGTGTAGCGGGCCCTTGCCCATGGTCTACGCTTACCGGGCACCCTCCAATACCGTGCGAATAAAAGTCTTGCAGGGCGACGAACGACATCAAAGTGTCATCGAGCCCGCTTAAATTGGCTCAGGTATTGCTGACCTAGACCAAAACAATCGCAATCGCAGCGTTGAAAACGCCCATAGGAGCTTCGGAATGAAACAGCTTTTCCTGGCATCACTGTTAGGCTCGACCATTGCCATGTGCACCGCCGCCATGGCGGCTGATGATTTGAAAACCCTTGAAGCCGCTGCGAAAGCGGAAGGCGCAGTGAATAGCGTCGGCATGCCCGATGACTGGGCCAACTGGAAAGGCACCTGGGCCGACCTGGCCAAGACTTATGGCCTCAAACACATCGACACCGACATGAGCTCGGCACAGGAAATCGCCAAGTTCGCCGCTGAAAAAGACAACGCCAGCGCCGACATCGGCGACGTCGGTGCTGCCTTCGGCCCGATCGCGGTCAAGCAAGGCGTGGTGCAACCTTACAAACCGACGACCTGGGATCAGGTTCCGGACTGGGCCAAGGACAAGGACGGCAACTGGGCACTGGCCTACACCGGTTCCATCGCTTTTATCGTCAACAAGAAACTGCTGCACGGTTCCGATGTACCGACCAAGTGGTCCGACCTCAAGGATGGCAAATACAAGGTCTCAATCGGTGACGTGAGCACCGCCGCACAGGCCGCCAACGGCGTTCTGGCCGCCGCACTGGCCAATGGTGGTGACGAGAAAAACCTGCAACCTGCCCTGCTGATGTTTGCCGATATCGCCAAACAGGGTCGCCTGTCGATGGCTAACCCGACCATCGCGACCATGGAAAAAGGCGAAATCGAAGTCGGCGTGGTCTGGGACTTCAACGGCCTGAGCTACAAAGCGAAGATGGCCAATCCGGATGACTACGTGGTGTTGATCCCGTCCGATGGTTCGGTGATTTCCGGCTACACCACCATCATCAACAAATACGCCAAGAACCCGAACGCCGCCAAGCTGACCCGCGAATACATCTTCAGCGACGCCGGCCAAACCAACCTGGCGCGCGGCAACGCCCGTCCGATCCGTGCCGAACACGTGAAACTGCCGGAAGACGTGAAGGCCAAGCTGCTGCCTAACGAGCAGTACAAAAACGTCACGCCGATCAAGGACGCGGATGCGTGGGAGAAGACTTCCAAGGCACTGCCGCAGAAGTGGAACGAAGAAGTCATTGTCGAAATGAAGTGATGCTGTAGCCCGCCAACTGACGGGCCAATGGAAATCCCTGTGGGAGCTCGCTCCCACAGTGGACCAAGTGAGTTCCGATATCCCGTTTCACGGAGTCATCGCCCCTATGAAGCACAACGTCATCCTTGTCGTGCTCGACGGCCTGAGCTACGAGGTTGCCCGGCATGCCATGGGGCACCTGCAGGCCTATGTCGGCGCAGGACGCGCAGCGCTCTACAAACTGGAGTGCGAGCTGCCGGCGCTGTCCCGACCGCTTTACGAATGCATCCTGACCGGCGTCACGCCGATCGACAGCGGCATCGTTCACAACAACGTCTCGCGCCTGTCCAGCCAGCGCAGCATCTACCACTACGCCAGAGATGCCGGCCTGAAAACCGCTGCAGCGGCCTATCACTGGGTCAGCGAACTGTACAACCGTTCCCCGTTCGTACCTGCCCGGGATCGTCATACCGACGACCCGGACCTGCCGATCCAGCACGGCCACTTCTACTGGAACGATCACTACCCCGACTCGCACCTGTTCGCCGACGCGGAAAACCTGCGCCTGCGCCACGCACCGAATTTTTTGCTGATCCACCCCATGAACATCGACGATGCCGGGCACAAGCACGGTCTCGACACCCCGCAGTACCGCAACAGCGCCCGTTCGGCCGACATCATCATCGCCGACTACCTGCAAGGCTGGCTCGACGCCGGATATCAGGTACTGGTGACGGCGGACCACGGCATGAATAACGACCGTTCCCATAACGGCCTGTTGCCCGAAGAACGCGAAGTGCCGCTGTTCGTGCTTGGCGATGCCTTCAGCTTTAATGCCGACGCGGCGCCGAAACAGACGGACATTTGCGGCACGGTCTGCGAGCTGCTGGGCGTGCCCCATGACAAACCTGTGTGCCGGGAGTTGCTCAAGTGAACGCCATGACTCGCGGCAAATGGCTGGCAGCCTTGTGCCTGGTGCCCTTCGCACTGTTCTTTATCGTGTTCGAAATCGCCCCGCTGGCATGGGTGATGATCAACAGCCTGGAATCGGAAGAGTCCGGATGGGGCCTGGCCAACTTCACCAGGATCTTCAGCTCGAAGTTTTACCTGCAGGCGATCCAGTACAGCCTCGAGATCAGCTTCTGGTCCAGCGTATTCGGCATCATCATCGCGGTGCTCGGCGCTTATTCGCTGCGCAGGGTCGATTCGAAACTGCGCAACTTCGTCAACGCCTTCGCCAACATGACCAGCAACTTCGCCGGCGTGCCATTGGCCTTCGCGTTCATCATCCTGCTGGGCTTCAACGGCAGCTTCACCATCATGCTCAAGCAGGCGGGAATCATTCAGGATTTCAACCTGTATTCGAAAACCGGGCTGATCATCCTCTACACCTACTTCCAGATTCCCCTTGGCGTGCTGCTGCTCTACCCCGCGTTCGATGCCCTGCGCGAAGACTGGCGTGAGTCCGCTGAGCTGCTCGGGGCGAACGGCTGGCAGTTCTGGCGCCACATCGGCTTGCCAGTGCTGACCCCGGCACTGCTCGGCACCTTCGTCATCCTGCTGGCCAACGCCCTCGGCGCCTATGCCACGGTGTACGCCCTGACCACCGGCAACTTCAACGTGTTGCCGATCCGTATCGCGGCGATGGTCTCGGGGGACATTTCCCTCGATCCGAACCTGGCCAGTGCCCTGGCCGTGGTGTTGGTGGCCTTGATGACCCTGGTGACCATCGTGCATCAGCTGCTGTTGAAGAGGAGCTACCATGTCTCGCGCTGAATTGGGTCCCGTCGGCATTTACCATCGGGTGGTGGTTTACCTGTTGTTCGCCATCCTGCTGCTGCCGCTGCTCGGCACGCTTGTCTATTCGATAGCCAGCAGTTGGTCGGCGACCATCTTGCCTAGCGGGTTCACCCTTAAATGGTACGTGCAGTTGTGGAGCGATCCACGTTTCCTGCACGCCTTCGGTCAGTCGCTGCTGGTCTGCGTCGGCGCGCTGATCCTGTCGGTGGTGCTGATTCTGCCGCTGCTGTTCGTGGTGCATTACCACTTCCCGAAACTCGACGCGCTGATGAACATCCTGATCCTGCTGCCCTTCGCGGTGCCGCCGGTGGTGTCATCGGTCGGACTGCTGCAGCTCTATGGGTCCGGGCCGTTTGCGATGGTCGGCACGCCCTGGATTCTGATCGGTTGCTACTTCACCGTGGCGTTGCCGTTCATGTACCGGGCGATTACCAATAACCTGCAAGCGATCAACCTGCGCGACCTGATGGACGCCGCCCAACTGCTCGGTGCCAGCACCTTTCAAGCAGCGTTCCTGGTGGTGCTGCCGAACCTGCGCAAGGGCTTGATGGTGGCGTTGCTGCTGTCGTTCTCGTTCCTGTTCGGTGAGTTTGTGTTCGCCAACATCCTCGTCGGTACCCGCTACGAAACCCTGCAGGTGTACCTCAACAACATGCGTAACAGTAGCGGCCACTTCACCAGTGCGCTGGTGATCTCCTACTTCTTCTTCGTACTGGTTCTGACCTGGGCGGCCAATATCTTGAACAAGGACAAAAGCGAATGAGCTATGTCAGCGTCCAACACCTTCAGAAAAACTACGCGGGCACCACGGTGTTCAGCGACATCAACTGCGAAATCCAGAAAGGCGAGTTCGTCACCCTGCTCGGCCCCTCCGGTTGCGGCAAGTCGACGCTGTTGCGCTGCATCGCCGGCCTGACGTCGGTAGATGGTGGCAAGATCCTGCTCGATGGTGTCGATATCGTGCCATTGAGCCCGCAAAAGCGTGGAATCGGCATGGTGTTCCAAAGCTACGCCCTGTTCCCCAACATGACCGTCGAGCAGAACGTCGCCTTCGGTCTGCGCATGCAAAAGGTCAACGCCGACGATAGCCAGAAACGCGTCGCCGAAGTGCTGAAACTGGTCGAGCTGAACGACTTTGCCTCGCGCTACCCGCATCAACTGTCGGGTGGCCAATGCCAGCGCGTGGCCCTCGCCCGCTCGCTGGTCACGCGACCACGCCTGTTGCTGCTGGATGAACCGCTGTCGGCCCTCGATGCGCGAATACGCAAGCACTTGCGCGAACAGATCCGTCAGATCCAGCGTGAATTGGGCCTGACCACGATCTTCGTCACCCACGATCAGGAAGAAGCCCTGACCATGTCCGACCGTATTTTCCTGATGAATCAGGGAAAAATCGTACAGAGTGGCGACGCCGAAACCCTGTACACCGCACCGGTGGATGTATTCGCGGCCGGGTTCATCGGCAACTACAACCTGCTGGACGCCGATGCGGCCTCGAAGCTGCTGCAGCGGCCAATCAGCCATCGCATCGCGATTCGCCCGGAGGCCATCGAGCTTAGCCTCAATGGCGAGCTGGACGCACAGGTACGCAGCCACAGCCTGCTGGGCAACGTGATCCGCTACAGGATCGAAGCCCGGGGGGTGGAGTTGGTGGTGGATGTGCTCAACCGTTCGGCGTCCGATTTGCATCCCGATGGTCAGCGTCTGGCGCTTTCCATCGATCCGACGGCGCTGTGTGAGGTAGCTTGAAGGCAGCGCCAAGCTTCAAGCTGCTAGCTTCAAGTTGTAGACTGAAGCCCCCCAAATCCACTTCTTGCAGCTTGTAGCTTTAAGCTTGAGCTGTTCCCAGAGAGAACCCGATGGCCCTGGCAATTTTTGATCTGGACGAAACCCTGATCCACGGCGACTGCGCCTCGCTGTGGAGTGAACAAATGGTCCGCCTCGGCTGGGTCGACGGTGAATCCTTCCTGCGTCGAGACAAGGAATTGATGGACGCCTACGGCCGCGGCCACCTGGCGATGGAAGACTACATGGCCTTCAGCCTTGAGCCGTTGATCGGCCGCACGCCGGAGGAGATCGAGCACCTGGTCGGTCCATGGGTCGAAGACGTCATCGAACCGATCATCTTCAGCGGCGCCACCCGGGTCATCGCCGAGCACCGCAAGCTCGGCGATCGCATTCTGGTGATTTCCGCCTCGGGCACCCACCTGGTGCGACCGATCGCCGGACGCCTGGGCATCGACGAAATACTCGGCATCGAACTGGATGTAGCGCACGGGGTTTACTCCGGCAAAACCGTGGGCACCCTGACCTACCGCGAAGGCAAGATCACCCGACTGCTGGAATGGCTGGATGCTGAAGAGGAAAACCTCGAAGGCGCGAGTTTCTATTCCGACTCACGCAACGATTTGCCGTTGCTGTTGAAGGTGGATTTCCCGCATGCGGTCAATCCGGATCCGGTGCTCCTCGAGCACGCAAAGAAAGCGGGCTGGCCGATCCATCTCTGGAAATGACAACGACTCCCCTATGGGAGCGTGGCTTGCCCGCGTTTCAGGCGACGCGGTGTCTCTGTCAAACCGCGTCATCGTTCATCGCGGGCAAGCCACTCTTCCACAGGATTCAGTTCAAGCTTTCGTCAATCACCAACACCACCTTCCCTTCCACCTTGTTGCTCGCCAGTTCCGCGAACGCCGCTTCCGCGTCCTTGATCGCAAAAGTCTTGGCCAGCTGCGGACTCAAGCGTCCTTCAGCAAACAGCGGCCACACATGCTGGCTCAAGTCGCTGAGCAGATCGGCCTTGAACTGATCGTCGCGACTGCGCAGGGTCGATCCCAGCAACTGCACGCGCTTGGACAGCACCTGAGCCAGATCCAGCTTCGCCTCGCGACCGCCCATCAGGCCAATCAGCACCCAGCGCCCATCCTGCGCCAACAGTTTGAGGTTCAACGCCGAATAGTTGCCGCCCACCGGGTCGAGGATGACATCGAACGGCCCCAGGTCGCGCAAGCTCTCCAGGTCGGTGCTGCGCACCACGCCACCCTGGGCACCGAGCGCCTCGCAATAGGCCAGGCGTTCGGCGGAGCCCACGCTGACCCAGCACGGGTTACCAAAGGCTTTGCACAACTGAATGGCAGCTGAACCAATTCCACTTGCTCCAGCGTGCAACAGCACTTTTTCACCCGGCTTGAGCCCGGCGAGTTGAAACAGGTTCAACCAAACGGTCGCATACACTTCCGGCAACGCGGCTGCTTCAGCCAACGACATTCCGTCGGGAACCGGCAACACATGCCGTCCGTCGACAACCACCTCTTCGGCCATGCCGCCCCCGGCCAGCAAGGCGCAGACCCTATCCCCCAGTTGCCAGGACGAACCCGGCCCGACCTCGCTGATCACCCCCGAACACTCTAGACCGAGCACCTGACTGGCCCCCGGCGGCGGCGGATACAAGCCCGCTTTCTGCAACAAATCGGCGCGATTGAGACCTGCCGCAGCGACTCGAATGCGAACTTGTCCCACATCACATGCCGGACTCGGCTCTTCTACCCACTCCACTTGACCTTCAACGCCTTGCAATGCTTTCACAGTGCCTCCATAGTGAGTCTGGACTGAGCCCGTAGCTGTAGCACCGGGCTTTTTGCATTATGCGACCGGCCCTTGTGGAACCGGCGACTTCAAAGACGGCCTAATATGCGTTATCAATTGTCCCCGCGTCGAATCAACATGAAGCGTTTGTTCCCCAGCACCGCCCTCGCCCTATTCATCGGTATCGGCCTGTTGCCGATGTCGAGCAGTTCTTTCGCAGCCAACAGCTGGGACAAGCTTCAACCTGATCGCGACGAAGTCATCGCCAGTCTGAACGTCGTGGAGTTGCTCAAGCGTCACCATTACAGCAAACCGCCGCTCGACGACGCGCGCTCGGCGATCATCTACGACAGCTACCTCAAACTGCTGGATCCGTCGCGCAGCTACTTCATGGCCAGCGACATCGCCGAATTCGACAAGTGGAAGAACCAGTTCGACGACTTCCTCAAAAGCGGCGACCTCAACGCCGGGTTCACCATCTACAAGCGTTATCTGGACCGCGTCAAATCGCGTCTGGATTTTGCCCTGGCAGAGCTGGACAAGGGCGTCGACAAGATCGACTTCACCACCAAGGAAACCTTGCTGATCGATCGCAAGGACGCCCCTTGGCTCAAATCCACCGCAGAACTCGATGACCTGTGGCGCAAGCGCGTCAAGGACGAAGTGTTGCGGCAGAAGATCGCCGGCAAGGATCCCAAACAGATCCAGGAAACCCTGACCAAGCGCTACAAGAACCAGTTGGCGCGTCTGGACCAGACCCGTGCGGAAGACATCTTCCAGGCTTACATCAACACCTTTGCCATGTCCTACGACCCGCACACCAACTATCTGTCGCCGGATAACGCGGAAAACTTCGACATCAACATGAGCCTGTCCCTGGAGGGCATCGGCGCTGTGTTGCAGAGCGATAACGATCAAGTGAAGATCGTGCGCCTGGTGCCGGCAGGGCCGGCGGACAAGACCAAACAGGTTGCACCGGCGGACAAGATCATCGGCGTTGCACAGGGCAACAAAGAGATGGTCGACGTGGTCGGCTGGCGCCTGGACGAAGTGGTCAAACTGATCCGCGGCCCGAAAGGCACCGTGGTGCGCCTGGAAGTGATTCCGGCCAACAATGCGCCGAACGACCAGACCAGCAAGATCGTGCCGATCACTCGCGAAGCGGTGAAGCTGGAAGATCAGGCGGTGAAAAAATCGGTCCTCAACCTGAAACAGGATGGCAAGGACTACAAGCTCGGCGTTATCGAGATTCCGGCGTTCTACCTGGACTTCAAGGCATTCCGTGCCGGTGATCCGGATTACAAGAGCACCACCCGGGACGTCAAGAAACTGCTGACCGAGTTGCAGAAAGACAAGGTCGACGGTGTGGTCATCGACCTGCGCAACAACGGCGGCGGCTCCCTGCAGGAAGCCACCGAGCTGACCAGCCTGTTCATCGACAAAGGTCCGACCGTGCTGGTGCGCAACGCCGATGGCCGCGTCGACGTCCTGGAAGATGAAAACCCGGGGGCGTTCTACAAAGGTCCGATGGCGTTGCTGGTCAACCGCCTGTCCGCTTCGGCCTCGGAGATTTTCGCCGGAGCCATGCAGGACTACCACCGCGCCCTGATCATCGGCGGCCAGACCTTCGGCAAAGGCACCGTACAGACCATCCAGCCGCTGAACCATGGCGAACTGAAGCTGACCCTGGCCAAGTTCTACCGGGTTTCCGGCCAGAGCACCCAGCATCAGGGTGTACTGCCGGACATCGATTACCCGTCGATCATCGACACCAAGGAAATCGGCGAGAGCGCCCTGCCGGAAGCCATGCCGTGGGACACCATCAAAGCCGCGATCAGGCCTTCGGTCGACCCGTTCAAACCGTATATCAGCCAGCTCAAATCCGAGCATGACGTGCGCACGGCCAAGGACGCAGAGTTCGTGTTCATTCGCGACAAGCTGGCCCTGGCGCAGAAACTGATGGCAGAAAAAACCGTCAGCCTCAATGAAGCCGACCGTCGTGCCCAGCACACCGACATCGAAGCCAAGCAACTGGCCATGGAGAATATCCGTCGCAAGGCCAAGGGCGAAGAGCCGCTCAAAGAGCTGAAGAAAGAAGACGAAGACGCCATCGCGGCCGAGCCGGACAAGACCAAGCCAGAAGACGACGCCTACCTGAGCGAGACCGGGCGCATTCTGCTGGACTACCTCAAGCTCAACACCGCGGTAGCCAAGCACTAAGATGATGGCGATTTAATGCTGATGCTCTGCGGAGCGTCATCAAACAGTCATCATTCTGTCGTGAAATAAGGACCGGGCGTGCTCTCTTACCAAGAGCCCGCCCGGTCCTTTTTTTATCGCCAGAGATCGCCATGACCACAACAGAACAGCTGAGTGCGTTGAGTTCAATCCTGACTCAAAGCGGTTTGCACAGTCTGTTCCAGCCGATCATTTGCCTTTCTGAACGACGGATTCTGGGCTACGAAGCCCTCAGTCGGGGCCCGTCCAACAGCCCGCTGCACTCCCCTATTGCATTGTTTGCCGTCGCCCGCCAGGCCGGACGCTTGAGCGAACTGGAAATCGCCTGCCGTGAAAGCGCCTGTCGACGCTTCAATGAACAGCAACTGCCCGGCAAGCTGTTCCTCAACGTGTCCCCGGAATCCCTGCTCGAAGCCGCACACCAACCCGGCCGCACCCTGCAACTGCTGGACGATTTCGGCATCCCGCCGAGCCAGGTCGTGATCGAACTCACCGAACAGACTCCCACCGACGATTTCGAGTTGCTGCAAACCGCCCTGCATCACTATCGGGCGATGGGTTTTTCCATTGCCCTGGATGACTTGGGTGCCGGCTATTCGAGTTTGCGTCTGTGGTCCGAGTTACGGCCGGACTATGTGAAGATCGACCGGCACTTCATCGATGGCATACACCAGGACGCCCTCAAGCGCGAATTCGTCGGCTCGATCCTGCAAATCGCCAAAGCCTCACGCGCACAGGTGATCGCCGAAGGCATCGAGTTGCCGGAAGAGCTCGCGGTGCTGACGGAAATGGGGGTCGACCTGGTCCAGGGCTATTTGCTCTGTCGACCGCAAGAGCATCCGCCCCGGGATGCCCGCCCCTTGATGCCGCGGCAGGACAACACCGCCGTGGTGTTGAACGACGACGGCAGCGACCTCAGCGCCCTGCTCAACGACCAACCGGCGGTGACGCGCGACACACCGACGGCCACCGTACTGGAAGCCTTCCGCCGCCAGGCCAATCTGAATTCGCTGGCGGTACTGGATGAGCACGGCCAACCGTGTGGCATCGTCCACCGCCATTCACTCTCAGACGCCCTGCTCAAGCCGTTTGCCACCGATCTGTTCGCCCGCAAACCCATCAGCCGCCTGATGAACGATGACTTCCTCGCCGTCGAGGTGAGCCAGTCACTGCAACAGGTCAGCCGCCTGATCACCAGCCGCGCCCGCCAACGCATCGAAGAAGACTTCATCATCACCCTCAACGGCGGCTACCTGGGCCTGGGCCGGGTGATCGACGTACTGAAACTGATTACCGAACTTAAAATCCAGCAAGCGCGCTACGCCAATCCCCTGACCCTGCTGCCAGGCAATGTGCCGATCCAGCAATGCCTGACGCGGCTGCTGCAACAGCAACGGGAATCGATGATCTGCTACGTCGACATCGACAGCTTCAAGCCCTTCAACGATATCTATGGTTACGGCCGTGGTGATGAAGTCCTGTTATGCCTGGCGCAATGCCTGAACGACCGCGTCGACCCATCCCGCGACTTCGTCGGCCATATCGGCGGCGACGACTTCTTGCTGGTGCTCGGCCCGGAAGACTGGCGCAAGCGTTTGAATCAGTTACTGGAGGACTTCCAGAGCCAGTGCCGACGCTTCTATCGCAGCGAACACCTGGAAGCCGGCTGCTTTATCGCGCCCAATCGCCAAGGCCTGCGCCAGGAGTTCCCCTTGCTGTCCCTGTCCATCGGCGTGGTGCATTTGCATCCACAGGTTTGCGGCCAACTCGATGCCAGCCAATTGGCCGAGATGGCGTCACAGGCTAAACACCACGCGAAGAATGTGCAGGGGTACAGCGTGCATTTAATCGACAGCCTGGCGGTGTCGGAGAAAGAGGATGTGCTGCTTGCCGGGCATCGATGAATGGTCTGACGCCATCGTGTCCCACAGGGGAATGCTGAATCACACGAATTGTGCGTCTTCAATAAATCCACTGTGGGAGCGAGCTTGCTCGCGATGCCGCCCGCCGGAACAACACGATTTTGGGCTATAGCCCGTCATCTCGAGCCGCCAGCTCTTTGAGCTTGAGTTCGGCCAACGGATGCCCGGCCTTCGCTGCAATGCTCCAGAATCGCGCCGCTTCAGCCGGGTCCGGCGCCTTGCTCGGCGTCCCGGCGAGGCTGATCACCCCGACCTGATACGCCGCTTTGCCATCACCCGCCAATGCCGCCAGGCGCAGCAAGCGAATGCCCTCTTCGCGAGCGCCCAGACCGACGCCGCGAAAGGTCAGGATGTGGCCATAGAAGCTCTGAGCGTCGACATCGCCCAGGTTAGCCATACGGGCGAACTGGCCTTCGAGCCAACTCCAGCCACGCGGCTGTCGCACGAACCATTGCCAGTGAAAAAGCCGGCGTGCCAGCCAGTAACTGACCTGCGCCTTGAGTCGGAAAAACACTCAGGCCTCCGCCGACTCGGGGTACTCGTACTCGAACACGCGCACCACTTCCGAGGCATGCCAGGACGCGGCCGCGACGCCATCGGACGGCCCGGAAAATCGCCCGAGGCGCTCGACGCATTCAAAGAAACCGGTACGTGGCAGGCGGCTGGCGCCCTGGCTGATCACCAGCGAACTGCGCAGCGGTTGTTCGGCTTTGGCATCCAGTGCCGCCAGATGCTCGAGCGCGGCAGTCAGGGTTTGCATGGCGGGCGTTGGAAGCTGCAAACGCTCCAGCAATGCCCGATAGGTCAATAGATGACGCTGACGGCGCGCCTGATCCAGCTCGCCCAGCAATCCGTCCCAATGTTGACGACTGATGCGTACGCTCACGATTCATCCCTCCACCCTGGCACCGTCAATTCCCAGGCCAGGCTTCGGCGGATGGCCGCGTCGGGCAGACGCTCGCCACTTTCGATCATGGCCAGATAAGACGGGCTGATGCCTACCGTGCGGGCCAGCGCCTCGATGGCGATGCCCTTCCCTTCGCGCAAACTGCGTAGTTGATCAAGACCTGGAAGAATCGGGTCCTGGGTTGTCGCAAGCGGCGCTGCGGCCGGACGCGACGGTGCTTCGTTAATGCCTGCTGCTTTCAGTAGAGCCTGATACTGAGCCCACGGCAGAACCGCATATTCGGGCTCGCCTTCGCGTGTAATTATCTGAATATCCATGACTACCCCGTAGGACAACAACACTTAGCGAGTCGGCACTTTTCCCTAGAAGTGTAATCCTAACAGCGGCCAAGGTCGCGGGGGGTATCTATCTGCGGCTGAGATTGAATCAGTTCAGTTCTTTTTCGGCCCCTGAAGCTGAAGTTGTTCAGGGGTATCGGGCAGGCGTTCGACCACGGCAAGCTTCTCTGGCATTTGACGTTTACGCCATTCGCGAAAAGCATTGAGTTCGTCATCGAGGACTTTCATCAACCAGGCCAGTACAGCGATGTCATCCAGCATGCCGAATACCGGAATGAAATCCGGAATCGCGTCCACCGGGCTGAGAAAATACATCAGGCCCGCCACGACCGACACCAGCGCTTTAGGGCTGATAGCCCGATATTCACCGCGCCAATAAGCCAGGCATAGTGCCTGCAACAGGCCCAGATCATCCTTGAGTTTGCCCAGCCGATTGCCTTGACTGGCACCTTTGCTAGCCACCGCGAACAGCAAGGTCGGCAAACGTCCACGAGCAAGCAGTCGTCCGGCCAATGGCAGGAAACGAGCAAAATTCCAGGGTGATTTCATCACGCCTCCCATGTAAATGTTATCCACACAAATTGTGGATAACCTTGTGAACAGAGCAGCTTTTCGTGGCTGAAAGCCCCGTTGCATAAGGGCCGAACTCAGATCGGGCGTTTTTTACCCATCTAAAAAAACCCAATATTTCATTGACTTGGCGATCTGGCGAGGTTAACGCCGCTCCGACAATGTCTATGACTCCAGCCTGCTGCATCTGTTCGCTTTGTTTACCCGCGCCACACACCAGATGCAACAACGCCCCGCATTAGCGAGGCGTTGTTGTTAGAGCGGACGCTGATTACTTGGCAGCGTCTTCTTTTGCTGGATCCTTGATCCCCAGCAGTTCCAGGTCGAACACCAGCACCGAGTTGGCCGGAATCGCCGGGCTTGGGCTTTGTGCGCCGTAAGCCAGTTCGCTAGGAATGTACAGCTTGTACTTCTCACCGACGTGCATCAGTTGCAGGCCTTCAACCCAACCCGGAATCACGCCGCTAACCGGCAGATCGATCGGGCTGCCGCGCTCGACGGAGCTGTCGAAAACGGTGCCGTTGGTCAGCTTGCCGGTGTAGTGGACAGTCACTACATCAGTCGGCTTAGGCTGAGCACCATCGGCTTTCTTGACGACTTCGTACTGCAAGCCCGAAGCGGTGGTCACGACGCCGGCTTTCTTGGCGTTTTCTTCGAGGAATTTCTTGCCGGCGGCTGCCGACTCTTCGCTCATCTTGGCCATACGCTCTTCGGCACGCTTTTGCAGCGCTGCGAAGGCTTCAACCAGCTCTTCATCTTTCAGTTTCTGTTCTTTCTTGCCGACGGCATCTTCGATGCCCTGGGCTACGGCTTTGGAATCCAGGTCATCCATGCCTTCCTGAGCCAGGCTCTTGCCCATATTCAGGCCAATGCCGTAGGAAGCCTTTTGCGCCGGGGTTTTCAGCTCTACGCTGGTCTGCGAGTCGCAACCCGCAAGTACCAGGCTAACCAGGGCCACCGCCGCCGCCAACCGATGCTGTTTCATGCTATTTCCTTGTTCATGCGCCTAAAGGGCAATCGAGTAAAGCCGCGAGCTTATCAGGCGGCCACGACCAATGGCTACCGGCATGAGAGCCGGAAATTTTGGATAAGTTCAGGTGTTTAAACGCTTTTCGGAGTGTAGATGATGAAACTTCCGTCATCAGACTTTCATAGACGCCGTTCTGCTACCTCACAATGTCTGGCGTAATGGCCACTTGCCGCCGATCTGGCACTGAGGCATAAAAGAATAATAATCGACATGGATGTTCATCTTGCGCCTCTTCTTCCGTTTGCTGATGCTGATCGTAATCCTGGTCGGGCTGTGTCTGGCCGTGGTCCTGTACTATGTCGCCAACCCGAAACTGCCGGCCTGGTCACCTGCGCAACAGGTGCATTACCTAGACCAATGGAGCGATACCGACCGTCAGACCTACTACTTCACACCTCAGGGCACGCAGGTCAAAGGCCTGCACTACGATTGGTTCACGGCGCTTGAGCTGCCCTTCTCGCAGCAACGATTCGCCTCTCCTGAATACCTCGCACGCTTCGGCTTTTTAATCGATCCCAATCAGAAACCCACGCCGAACAACCCCGGAAATCTTCCGGTGGGCTTTGCCCGGCACCAAAATCCCGGAAGCGCGGATACGTTTCTGGATATTACCTGTGCCGCCTGCCATACCGGGGAACTGCGTTTCAAAGGCCAAGCCGTGCGCATCGATGGCGGTTCGGCGCAGCATGTCCTGCCCTCGAGCGTGCCTACACTACAAGGTGGCAGTTTCGGACAAGCCTTGGTAGCGAGCCTGGCAGCGACTTATTACAACCCCTGGAAATTCGAACGTTTCGCACGTCAGGTGCTGGGGCAGGATTACGACGCCCGGCGCCAGCAACTGCGCGACGAATTCAAAGGTTCGCTCGATACTTTCTTGAAAGTGGCCTGGAACGACACCCATCGCGGGCTCTACCCGACTGAAGAAGGGCCGGGGCGTACGGATGCTTTCGGGCGCATCGCCAATGCCAGTTTCGGCGATGCCATTACCCCCGAAAATTATCGCGTAGCCGACGCCCCGGTGGACTATCCACAGCTATGGGATATGTGGACATTCGACTGGGTGCAATGGAACGGCTCGGCGCAGCAGCCCATGGCTCGCAATATCGGCGAAGCCTTGGGTGTAGGCGCCACGCTGAATTTTTTCGACCGTAATCGGCAACCGCTCAAGGGCGATGATCGTTACCCTTCCAGCGTCCGGGTGCGTGATTTGCATCTGATCGAAGAAACCCTGCAACGGCTCGCACCGCCCGCCTGGCCCGAAGAACTGTTGGGGCCCATCGACAAACCCTTGGCCGCAAAAGGTCGCGCACTGTTCAGCGAAAACTGCGCCGGCTGCCACGTCCCTCGGACGACTCAAGGCGAAGGGCGATACGTGCAGCACCTGAAAATGCTCCCGGTGGAATACATCGGCACCGACCCCGGCGCTGCCAACAACATTGCCAATCATCGCTTCGACCTGACGGCGCTGCAGTGGAGTCAAACCGAGCTTGATCAACTGGATGTCGAACCCAAACCTGAAGCCCCCCTTGATCTGAGCCAGATGTCGGTGGCCAAAGGGCTGGCCTATGTCACAGCGTTTGTGGAAAACCGGGCCTATCGCGAGGCCGGCATCACACCCGCCGAGCGACCTGAAATGGATGGATTCGGCTTGCCGATCGGTGTTCGCGAGTTACGCGCCTACAAGGCCCGGCCGTTGGCGGGGGTCTGGGCGACAGCACCGTTCCTGCACAACGGCTCGGTGCCAAGCCTTTATCAATTGCTCTCGCCTCAGGATGAACGCTCAACCACCTTTTACAAAGGCACGTTCGAGTACGACCCGAAGCACCTGGGCTATCGCACCGAAGCTTTTACCAATGGCTTTGTGTTCGACACGCGCATCACCGGCAACCACAACAGCGGCCACGAGTTCCGCGCCGGCAAGCTTGGCAACGGCGTGATCGGCCGTCTGTTGCAACCACAGGAGCGCTGGGCGCTGCTGGAGTATCTCAAGGTGCTGGGCAGCCCTCTTGAGTCGCAATTGCCATGACCCTCGCCCTTTGCAAAAGGATTTCTGCATGCTCATAACCCTCTGGCTGCGCCTGGGCGCATTTCTCGGCAAGACGCTGCTTTGGCTGCTGGGTCTTGGGCTGCTTGGCTGGGCGCTGATCACCGCGTGGTTTGCCTGGCAACACCGCGGCCCCGTATCGGCGCAAGAGCTGATTCCGGACGGCGAAGCGGCAATGACTCAGGACATCATCCAGACCGCCGTGCGCATCGTCGACCAGCACCGCGATAACACCCGATATCTGCGCGATGCTCATGCCAAGGCCCACGGCTGCGTGCAAGCCGAGGTCAAAGTGCTGCCGGACCTGGCGAACGATTTACGTCAGGGTGTGTTCAGCGAACCGGGCAAAACCTGGCAAGCGACGATGCGGCTGTCCAACGGCAATGCCTATCCGCAGTTCGACAGCATCCGCGATGCCCGGGGCATGGCGATCAAGCTGCTCGATGTGCCGGGCAAACAACTGCTGAGCGATCAAACACATCGAAGCGAACAGGACTTCGTGATGTTCAACCACCCGAACTTTTTCGTCAGCGATGTCGCCGAGTATCGTCAAAACGTCGCCGCTCAGGCCGACGGCAAAAAAATCATGGCCTTTTTTCCGGGTTGGGACCCGCGCACCTGGGAGGTTCGTCACCTGTTTATTGCGCTGAAGACCCTGTCACCCGCGCCGCCGAGCCCGACCCAGGCCATGTACTTTTCAGTTTCGCCTTACAAATTCGGTGAAGCCAACGCCAAGTTTCGTGTAATGCCCGACCCGCAAAGCTGCCCGCCCTACAGCTTGCCTGCGCAAAACCAGAAATTGCCGAACTTCCTGCGCAATGCGCTGAACCAACAGCTGTCGACAGATCGGGTACCTGCGTGTTTCGTCTTGCAGATCCAGCGCCAGGACGCAAACAAGTACATGCCGATCGAAGACACCAGTATTGAGTGGAGCGAGAACGATGCGCCCTTCCAGACCGTGGCACGCATCAACGTGCCTGCACAGGACTTCGACACGCCTGCGCTGAACCTGCAATGCGACAATCAGTCGTTCAACCCATGGTTTGGGCTTGAGGCTCATCGTCCTATCGGCGGCATCAATCGGTTGCGCAAAGCCGTTTACGAAGCCGTCAGCGATTACCGACACGCCCGCAACGCCGAACAGTAGGAGCGAGCCTGCTCGCGAAAACCCCGAGGACACCACGGGGGGAGCAGATTTTCAGCTTTATCCTTGACGACCATCGTCGGAACGCCGCCCGGAGCACGTTCGCTCTTACCATCGAAGGGCCGATTCGCCGCAGGAAAAGCCAAATTCCAGACAGCAAAAAGCCCGCATTGAGCGGGCTTTCTGTGGTGACCTGGCGTTCAGTGTTCCAGGTTACCGAATATGGCGCAGCGGACGGGACTCGAACCCGCGACCCCCGGCGTGACAGGCCGGTATTCTAACCGACTGAACTACCGCTGCGCGTAGCGTTGAAAGTGGTGGGTGATGACGGGATCGAACCGCCGACATTCTGCTTGTAAGGCAGACGCTCTCCCAGCTGAGCTAATCACCCTTTACCTTCGTTGCGGGACACATTATGCCACAGGTTTTTATAAAGTGTTGATTTAATTGATGTTTTTTTCAAAAAAATCTAAAAACCGGTGAAACGATGCAACCCACAGGAACAACATACAAACTTGGGGCAGAAAAAAGCCCGCATCAGCGGGCTTTTCCGTGGTGACCTGGCGTTCAGTATTCCAGGTTACCGAATATGGCGCAGCGGACGGGACTCGAACCCGCGACCCCCGGCGTGACAGGCCGGTATTCTAACCGACTGAACTACCGCTGCGCGTAACACTGAATGCGAATGGTGGGTGATGACGGGATCGAACCGCCGACATTCTGCTTGTAAGGCAGACGCTCTCCCAGCTGAGCTAATCACCCTTCACGTTCGGTGTGGCGCGCATTCTACGGAGCGACCCTACCTCTGGCAAGCACTTTTTTAATTAATTTTTCATGCCTTCCAAAGGCTTAGAGAAGGGTTGGCCAATGGCACCGCGAGGACAATAATGCCTCCCTTTGTATAAAGGAGAGACTCACCCCATGTGGTTCAAGAACCTGCTTATCTATCGCCTGACCCAAGATCTGCCTGTTGATGCCGAGGCGTTGGAAACTGCACTGGCCACCAAACTGGCGCGTCCATGTGCAAGCCAGGAGTTGACCACCTACGGTTTCGTCGCGCCGTTCGGCAAGGGCGAAGATGCACCGCTGGTGCACGTCAGTGGCGACTTCCTGCTGATCAGCGCCCGCAAGGAAGAACGTATTCTGCCAGGCAGCGTCGTGCGTGACGCGGTCAAGGAGAAGGTCGAAGAGATCGAAGCCGAGCAAATGCGCAAGGTCTATAAAAAGGAACGCGACCAGATCAAGGATGAAATCATCCAGGCCTTCCTGCCGCGCGCCTTTATCCGCCGCTCCTCGACCTTCGCCGCCATCGCGCCGAAACAGGGCCTGATCCTGGTGAACTCGGCCAGCCCGAAACGTGCCGAAGACCTGCTGTCCACCCTGCGTGAAGTGATCGGTACCCTGCCGGTGCGCCCGCTGACGGTAAAAATGTCTCCGACCGCGACCATGACCGAGTGGGTCACCACCCAGAAAGCCGCGGACGATTTCTTTGTGCTGGACGAGTGCGAACTGCGCGACACCCACGAAGACGGCGGTATCGTGCGTTGCAAGCGTCAGGACCTGACCAGCGAAGAAATCCAGCTGCACTTGAGCACTGGCAAAGTCGTCACTCAGCTGTCGCTGGCCTGGCAGGACAAGCTGTCCTTCGTCCTCGACGACAAGATGGTGGTCAAGCGCCTGAAGTTCGAAGACCTGCTGCAAGACCAGGCGGAACAGGACGGTGGCGACGAAGCCCTGGGCCAACTGGATGCCAGCTTCACCCTGATGATGCTCACCTTCGGCGACTTCCTGCCGGCGCTGGTTGAGGCATTGGGTGGAGAAGAGACTCCGCAAGGGATCTAAAGTCTGGTGGTTTTACTGTGGGAGCGAGCTCGCTCCTACAGGTGGGCTTCTGCTGCTACTTAATAATAAGGATCAGGCCATGCGCGCACTGGCTGCATTGAGTCGCTTTGTCGGCAACACCTTCGCTTACTGGGTACTGATATTCGCCGTGGTGGCGTTTCTGCAACCGGCATGGTTCATCGGCCTGAAGGGTGCCATCGTGCCGCTGCTGGGGCTGGTGATGTTCGGCATGGGCCTGACCCTCAAGCTCGAAGACTTCGCCGAAGTCGCTCGCCATCCATGGCGCGTGGCCCTGGGCGTGGTCGCACATTTCGTGATCATGCCCGGCGTGGCGTGGTTACTCTGCCAGGCGTTCCATCTGCCGCCCGAAATCGCCGTCGGCGTGATCCTGGTCGGCTGTTGCCCAAGCGGCACCTCTTCAAACGTGATGACCTGGTTGGCACGCGGCGATCTGGCCCTGTCGGTGGCCATCGCCGCCGTCACCACCCTCCTCGCCCCACTGCTGACGCCGGCATTGATCTGGCTGCTGGCCTCGGCCTGGTTGCCGGTGTCGTTCATGGAGCTGTTCTGGTCGATCCTGCAAGTGGTGCTGCTGCCGATCGTGCTCGGCGTCGTTGCCCAGCGCCTGCTCGGTGATCGGGTTCGCCACGCGGTGGACGTGTTGCCGCTGGTGTCGGTGGTCAGCATCGTGATCATCGTCACCGCCGTGGTTGCCGCCAGCCAGGCGAAGATTGCCGAGTCCGGCTTGCTGATCATGGCGGTGGTCATGCTGCACAACAGCTTCGGCTATCTGCTGGGCTACTTCACCGGGCGCCTGTTCAAGTTGCCATTGGCTCAGCGCAAGTCACTGGCGCTGGAAGTCGGCATGCAGAACTCAGGTTTGGGGGCAGCCCTGGCCAGTGCGCACTTCTCGCCACTGGCGGCGGTGCCGAGTGCATTGTTCAGCGTGTGGCACAACATTTCCGGGGCGTTGCTCTCGACGTATTTCCGTCGCATGAGCGAGAAGGAAGACCGGAAAATTGCGGCTCGGCAAGCCACCGATTGATCCACAAACTTGATCCCCGGGTTAATGCTGGGCACTATATTGCGCAACGCGAGGACGACCTCGCGGCTCAATCGAGTCATTAATCTGGGGACGACCCCGTCAATCGATGGAGGTCTTTGATGTCCTGGATCATTCTGTTTTTCGCCGGCCTGTTCGAAGTCGGCTGGGCAGTCGGCCTGAAATACACCGACGGTTTCAGCCGCCCTCTCCCCACCGCACTGACCGTTGCAGCCATGGGCGTCAGCCTTGGCTTGTTGGGCCTTGCCATGAAGGAACTGCCGCTGGGCACGGCCTATGCGATCTGGACCGGTGTGGGTGCCGTCGGCACGGTGATCGCCGGGATCATCCTGTTTGGCGAGTCCATGGCGCTGGTGAGGCTGGCCAGTGTGGCATTGATTATTGCCGGACTGGTTGGGCTCAAGGTCAGCGCGTAAGCCTCTGACGCCATCGCGGGCAAGCCCGCTCCCACAGGGTTTGTGTTGTGCCAAACATAGAAGGCACATCACCAATCCTTGTGGGAGCGAGCCTGCTCGCGATGAGGCCAGCAACCAACGACTACCTGACGGCCCCGCGCAACGCCCCCACCAACGCCTGCAATCTGGCCGGCTCCGCCACCTCCACAGCCACCGCCGGCCCGGCCACCAACGTCACCCGCGACCACAATCGGCGAAACAATCCTTTATTCGGATCGCGACTGAAGAAACTTCCCCACAAACCCTGCAAGGCCAACGGAATCACCGGCACCGGTGTCTCTTCGAGAATCCGCTTCAATCCGCCCTTGAACTCGTTGATCTCGCCATCGGCGGTCAGTTTGCCCTCGGGGAAGATGCACACCAGTTCGCCGTCCTTCAGATACTGCGCAATGCGCGTGAAGGCCTTTTCATAGATCTGGATGTCTTCCTGGCGCCCCGCGATCGGAATCGTCCCGGCCGTGCGAAAGATGAAATTCAACACCGGCAGGTTGTAGATTTTGTAATACATCACGAAGCGAATCGGCCGACGCACCGCCCCACCAATCAGCAAGGCATCGACGAACGACACGTGGTTGCACACCAGCAGTGCCGCGCCTTCATCAGGAATCAGATCCAGGTTGCGATGCTCCACGCGGTACATGGAATGGCTGAGCAGCCAGATCATGAAGCGCATGGTGAATTCGGGGACGATTTTGAAAATGTAGGCGTTGACGCCGATGTTCAGCAGCGACACCACCAGGAACAGCTGCGGAATCGACAATTTGACCAGGCTCAACAAGACGATCGAGACAATCGCCGACACCACCATGAACAGCGCATTGAGAATGTTGTTGGCGGCAATGACCCGCGCCCGCTCGTTCTCGGGGGTGCGCGACTGAATCAGCGCGTACAGCGGCACGATGTAGAAACCGCCGAAAATCCCCAGGCCGAGGATGTCGATCAATACCAGCCAGGTGTGGCCAAAGCCGAGAATCTCGAGCCAGCCATGGCCCTCGACGCTGTCCGGAATCCCGCCGGAATGCCACCACAGCAACAAGCCGAATACGGTCAACCCGAAAGAACCGAATGGCACCAGGCCAATTTCGACTTTGCGCCCGGACAATTTCTCACACAGCATCGAGCCCAGTGCGATACCCACCGAGAACACCGTCAGAATCAACGTCACCACCGTCTCGTCGCCGTGCATCCACTCCTTGGCATAGGCGGGGATTTGCGTCAGATAGATCGCCCCGACAAACCAGAACCATGAGTTGCCGACAATCGAGCGCGACACCGCCGGGGTCTGCCCCAGGCCCAGCTTCAAGGTGGCCCAGGACTGGCTGAAAATGTTCCAGTTCAGGTGCATCTGCGGCGACGTCGCGGCAGCCCGTGGAATGCCGCGGCTGGCCAGGTAACCCAGCACGGCAATGCCGACGATGGCCATCGAAACGATGGGCGCATAGTGACTGGACGACATCATGATCCCGGCGCCGATGGTCCCGGCCAGGATCGCCAGGAAGGTGCCCATTTCCACCAGACCGTTGCCACCCACCAGCTCTTCTTCGCGCAAGGCCTGCGGCAGGATCGAGTATTTCACCGGCCCGAACAGCGCCGAATGCGTGCCCATGGCGAACAGCGCTATCAGCATCAGCGACAAATGATCGAACAGGAAACCCACCGCGCCGACCGCCATGATGACGATTTCGCCGAGCTTGATCAGGCGGATGAGCGCATCCTTGGCGAACTTCTCGCCGAACTGCCCGGCCAGCGCCGAAAACAGAAAGAACGGCAGAATGAACAGCAGCGCACACAAATTGACCCAGATCGAACGATCACCTTCGATGGTCAACTTGTAGAGGATGGCGAGGATCAGTGACTGCTTGAAGATGTTGTCGTTGAACGCCCCGAGGGACTGTGTCACGAAAAACGGCAGGAAACGCCGCGTGCGCAGCAAGGTGAACTGTGAGGGATGACTCATCTTCCGTGTCCCTGATTCAGGTGTGAGTGGCGTGGATACATTGATTGGAATGTCGCACGTCGATCCAGGCCACACATTACCTAATCTTTGCCGGTTATTTCTTCAATCCTGCAATGCACGGCGAGACAAACAGCTCACCGCGCCAGGCACCCTGCACGGTGCGTTTGGCGACGATCAGCCACATCACGGCCAGCAAACTCACCAGCACACAACCGAAGACACTGAAAAACGACAGGTGCAAAGTGCTGGCCAGTTTCAGCGTTGCCAGGGAATAGACGCCCAACGGAAAGGTGAACCCCCACCAGCCGAGGTTGAAAGGGATGCCTGCGCGCAGATAGCGCAGAGTGATCAGCACAGCCATTAGCATCCACCACAGGCCAAAGCCCCACAGTGTGATCCCGGCGACCAGCCCCAGCCCGGCAGCGATCTCACCGATACCCGGCAAACCGTTGGCGGCAAAAATGACCGGTGCATCGGCACCCAACAGCAACATGCCCAGCGCCCCCGTACCAATCGGCCCGAGTGCCAGCCAACTCGAAGCGGCCATGTTTTCGTGAGGCAGTTTATGCAGCGCCATGCGCAGCAACAGTATCGTCAGAATGCTGAACGCCACGGGCAGGGAAAATGCCCAGAGCACGTAGCTGGTCACCAGTACCACCAGTTGCGAGTGGGCATCGACCAGATGCGGCGCCAGCAGGCCACCACTGGCAGCCGCCACTTCCGCCGCCACCACCGGCAACAGCCAAACCGCGGTCATTTGGTCGATGCTGTGTTCCTGGCGGGTGAACATCATGTAGGGAATCAACACACCACACGCTAAAGACATCGCCACATCAAGCCACCACAACGCTTCGGCCACCTGGATCATGCCTTCGCCAAAACGCGGCAGGCCAAATACCAGAAAACCGTTGATGATGGTCGCCAGGCCCATGGGAATCGTGCCGAAAAACATCGAAACCGTGGAGTGGCCAAAAATCCGCCGGGCCTCGTTGAAAAACAACACCCAGCGCGCCGCGTACAAGGCTGTGAACAAGGCGAACAGAACGATGTTGAACAGCCAGAGCACTTCGGCAAGAGCGCGTAAACCGGGACTGGCGACAGGCAATTGTGCCAACGCCAACGCCAGCACTCCGGTGCCCATGGTGGCGGCGAACCAGTTCGGGGTGAACTGGCGAATGACTTCGCGCGGGTGCTGCAGGTGGCTGAACGGCTTGATACCGGGCTTGAGGGTGTTGGGGCATGTCATGGTGAACTCCTGTCCTCGGGCGAGGTGGAACTCATCATAGATCCAGATCGAATATCGATATAACGGGTAATTTCTCTATGAGTTATCTATTTCACAGATAATCCGTCACACACTGCCTTCTGTTTCTATCACCAGAATTCGCGCCGGCCCCACGGGATGAGCCACGTGTTCAGTGCCCACCGACGCATAAAAAATGTCTCCGACCTCCAGCAGTGCCTCGCGCTCGACCCCCTCTTCGCGGTAGCGCATCTGCACTTGCCCATCGAGCACCACAAACACTTCCTGGCCGTCGTTGATGTGCCATTTATAGGGCTGATCAGTCCAGTGCAGGCGCGTGGTAATGCCGTTCATGTTGGCAATGTCCAGCGCGGCCCAGGCACGTTCGCCAGTAAAAGATTTGCTGCGGATGATCTTCATGGTCAGATCCTTCGAATGAATGGGCAGCATTAAATGCCGTTTTCCTATGGCTGGCCAGCAGCGCTGCAAGCGCCGGAAGAGCGCCGAAGCCAGTGCGCCAGCCATGCACCCAAGGCCAGGAGGATCAGCACGACCCCATAACCCTCGGTGGTCGCCATCAGGCCAAAGGTGCGGGCCAGGTTACCGGCCAGCAATGCCGGCAGGCAGAATGCCAGGTAACTGAGCACGTAGTACGCCGACATCAGACCGGCGCGCTCATGGGGCAAAGCCAACGGCACGACGCTACGCAAAGCCCCCAGGAAACCGGCTCCAAAGCCACAACCGGCGACCAGCGTACCAAGGAAGAACAGCGGCAGACTGGCACCGTGCGCCCCCAGGAGAATCAGGGCAACCCCCGTCGCCAACGAACCGGCCCCCAACTGTAATGCCCTGCCGGCAGGCCAATTGCGCAGGATGAAAATCATCGAAGCACCGGTCAATGTCAGTACGGCAACGGTCGCGCCGCCAATCAGGTTCGAAGTCGAGCCCGTGGCGGTGCGCACTAACGAAGGCGCCAGGGAGGCGTAAAAACCACCGAGCGCCCAGGTGGCGGTATTGAGCGGTAGCACACGCCACAAGGTAGAGCGCGCCTGAACCGGCACATGCAGGGTGGGCCGCAATGACGCCCATGCCCCTGGCTGACGCGAGACAGTTTCCGGCAAACGCCAGACATACAACGCCTGCATCACAAACAACACGAGCAGCAGCCAATACGTCAGGTGTAACGGAGCCGGGGCAAATTCGGCGAGCAAACCGCAACCCATGCCACCCAGCGCCATGCCGATCAAGGGTGCCACGCTGTTGATCAGCGGCCCCTGCTGGCGGTCAGTGTCCAGCAGCGTGGCGCTCAACACGGCCGTCGCCATCCCCGTGGCGAAGCCCTGCAGGACACGTGCACTGATCAGCCAACCGACGCTGTCGGCCTGGATAAACAGCAGCATCGCGACAATGTTCAGCAGTACCGCAGTGAAAATGACCGGTTTGCGTCCAAGGTGGTCCGACAGCGACCCCACCGTCAGCAACGCGACCAGCAGACTGAGGGCGTATACCGCAAAAACAAGCGTCAGGATGGCGGCCGAAAACTGCAGTTGCTCCTGGTACAGGTGGTACAACGGCGTGGGTGCCGTGGAGGCGGCGAGAAAACTGAGCAAAGTGATTGCCAGGAACCACAGGCTTGCACGGTTTGAATGAGAACTGGACATGGGCACGCTCCGCAAAAGCTAATTTTTTGCTTTTGCGGAGTGTGCTACCGCCTCGCTCTTAAAGCAAATTCTTTGTGTTAAGGTCCGAAACAGGTTTTTCAGGATCGAGGCGACTGCGGGTTGGCAGGCTTCGACGCGAGACAGGAAAAAGGTGATGACAGCTCCGACTTTACGTCCCGGCGGCCGTAGTGCCCGGGTGCAGGAATCCATTCACAAGGCCGTGCGCGAACTGCTCGAAGAACAGGATCGAGCCAGCGTGACCGTGCCGCAGATCGCCGCGCGCGCGGGCGTTACGCCCTCGACCATTTATCGGCGTTGGGGAGATTTGTCGGCGCTGCTGGCGGACGTCGCCCTCGCCCGCATGCAACCGGAAACCGAGTCGGCCAATACCGGCAGCTTGTCCGGCGACGTACGTGCCTGGGCAGAACAGTACCTGGACGAGATGAGCTCCGCCCCCGGCCGCAACATGCTGCGCGACGTGCAGTCGAGCCTCAAGCCGAGCTATTGCGCGACGATCATTGGCGGGCAGCTACAGACAATTCTGGATCGCTACCCGGATCAGCCCCGCCCCGGCGTCGACCGGCTGATCAACATGGTGGCTGCGCCCATCGTGTTTCGCATTCTGTTCTCCGAGGCACCGCTGCAGGTCGAGGAATTGCATCAACTGATCGACATTGCGTTGAGCCAGTAAGGCCGCCATCGCGAGCATGCTCGCGATGGGGCCGGCACGCACCACAAAAACTGGCTACCCCTCCCTCACCCTGCGGCACCCCGCCGCGCCACGACCTTGGTCGACACTGACTATCCCCGGCCATCGTGCGAGACTGTCTGTCCGGGCGGGACGGCCCGGGTGTCTTTGGTTGTCGGGAGTTCCCATGTCGTTGTCCAGCGGGCTGATTGCCGCCGTCGCCCTGGCCTATATGGCCATCATGTTCGCCATCGCCTTTTACGGTGACCGTCGCAGCGCGCCGCTGCCGCCGCGCGTGCGTGCCTGGGTGTACAGCCTTTCGCTCGCTGTCTATTGCACCAGCTGGACCTTCTTTGGCGCAGTCGGCCAGGCCGCTGAACAGCTTTGGTCATTCCTGCCGATCTACCTCGGGCCGATCCTGCTGCTGGTCGGCGCACCGTGGGTGCTGCAAAAAATGGTAATGATCAGCAAGCAGGAGAACATCACTTCGATTGCCGACTTCATCGCCGCCCGCTATGGCAAATCCCAATCGCTGGCGGTGGTGGTGGCGTTGATCTGCCTGGTCGGCGTGTTGCCCTACATCGCCCTGCAACTCAAGGGCATCGTGCTCGGGGTGAACCTGCTGATCGGTGCCGGTGCCGATGCCATGGGCGTTCGAGCACAGGACACCGCGTTGATCGTGTCGCTGGTGCTGGCCCTGTTCACCATCGTCTTCGGTACTCGCAACCTGGATGCCACGGAACACCATCGCGGCATGGTGCTGGCCATCGCATTCGAATCACTGGTGAAGCTGTTCGCTTTTCTGGCGGTCGGCGCGTATGTGACCTACGGCCTGTATGACGGTTTCGACGACCTTTTCGACCAGGCCATGCTCGCCCCGCGCCTCGAGGAATACTGGAAGGAAACCGTCAACTGGCCATCGATGGTGGTCCAGACTGGCGTGGCGATGATGGCGATTATCTGCCTGCCACGGCAGTTCCATGTGACCGTCGTGGAAAACATCGACCCTCAGGACTTGCGCCTGGCCAAATGGGTATTCCCGGCCTACCTGGCATTGGCGGCGCTGTTCGTCGTACCCATTGCGCTGGCGGGTCAGATGCTGTTGCCCAGTTCGGTACTGCCGGACTCCTTCGTCATCAGCCTGCCACTGGCCCAGGCGCATCCGGCCTTGGCCCTGCTGGCGTTTATCGGGGGGGCATCGGCGGCGACCGGCATGGTGATCGTGGCCAGCGTGGCGCTGTCGACCATGGTCTCCAACGACATGCTGTTGCCGTGGCTGCTACGCCGCAACAACGCCGAGCGCCCGTTCGAAGTGTTCCGCCAGTGGATGCTCTCGGTACGCCGGGTGAGCATCGTCGCCATTTTGCTGCTGGCGTACGTCAGCTATCGCTTGCTCGGCTCGACCGCGAGCCTGGCGACCATCGGCCAGATCGCGTTCGCCGCAGTGACCCAACTGGCGCCGGCCATGCTGGGCGCGTTGTACTGGAAACAGGCCAACCGCCGCGGCGTGTTCGCCGGCCTCGCTGCCGGGACCTTCCTGTGGTTCTACACCCTGATCCTGCCAATTGCCGCCCTTAGCCTGGGCTGGTCACTGAGCAGTTTTCCGGGGCTGGCGTGGTTGCACAGCAACCCGCTGCACTTGCCTATCACGCCACTGACCCAAGGTGTGGTGCTGTCCCTTGCCGGTAATTTCACCCTGTTCGCCTGGGTCTCGGTACTGTCACGCACACGGGTCTCGGAACACTGGCAGGCCGGTCGCTTCATTGGCCAGGAAATCAGCGCTCGCCCCAGCGGACGCTCGATGCTGGCCGTGCAGATCGACGACTTGCTGCAACTGGCGGCACGTTTCGTCGGTGAAGAACGCGCCCGCCAGAGCTTCATCCGGTTTGCCTACCGCCAGGGCAAAGGCTTCAACCCGAACCAGAACGCCGACAGTGAATGGATCGCCCACACTGAACGCTTGCTGGCGGGTGTGTTGGGGGCCTCGTCGACGCGCGCAGTGGTAAAAGCCGCCATCGAAGGTCGGGAAATGCAACTCGAAGACGTCGTGCGCATCGCCGACGAAGCCTCCGAGGTGCTGCAGTTCAATCGCGCGCTGCTGCAAGGGGCGATCGAAAACATCACCCAGGGCATCAGTGTGGTCGACCAGTCGCTGAAACTGGTGGCCTGGAACCGGCGCTACCTCGAGTTGTTCAACTACCCGGATGGCTTGATCAGCGTCGGTCGACCGATTGCCGACATCATTCGCTACAACGCCGAGCGCGGCCTTTGCGGCCCCGGCGAAGCCGAAGTGCACGTCGCCCGCCGCCTGCACTGGATGCGTCAGGGCCGCGCGCACACTTCCGAACGATTGTTTCCCAATGGCCGGGTGATCGAGCTAATCGGCAACCCAATGCCTGGCGGTGGTTTTGTCATGAGTTTCACCGACATCACCGCGTTCCGCGAAGCCGAACAGGCGCTGACCGAAGCCAACGAAGGTCTGGAGCGACGGGTCACCGAACGCACCCACGAACTGTCGCAGCTCAACGTGGCCCTGACGGAAGCCAAGGGCAACGCCGAGGCGGCCAACCAGTCGAAAACCCGTTTCCTGGCCGCCGTCAGCCATGACTTGATGCAACCGTTGAACGCGGCGCGACTGTTCTCCGCCGCCCTGTCCCATCAGGAAGACGGTTTGTCCGACGAGGCGCAGAAACTGGTCCAGCACCTCGATAGCTCTCTGCGTTCGGCCGAAGAACTGATCAGCGATTTGCTGGATATTTCCCGCCTCGAAAACGGCAAGATCAATCCAAATCCCAAGCCATTCGCGCTCAATGAGTTATTTGACACACTCGGCGCCGAATTCAAGGCGCTGGCGCGGGAACAAGGGCTCGAGTTTCGCGTCCGGAGCAGCAAGCTGCGCATCGACAGCGATATCAAACTGTTGCGCCGAATCCTGCAGAACTTCCTGACCAACGCTTTCCGCTATGCCAAGGGCCCGGTGCTCCTGGGGGTCCGCCGGCACAAGGGCGAGTTGTGTCTGGAGGTGTGGGACCGTGGGCCCGGCATTCCTGAAGATAAACAGCAGGTGATTTTCGAGGAGTTCAAACGCCTCGACAGTCATCAGACCAGCGCCGAGAAAGGCCTGGGGTTAGGCCTCGCCATTGCCGACGGCTTGTGCCGCGTACTAGGACACACCCTGCGCGTTCGCTCCTGGCCGGGGCACGGCAGCGTTTTCAGCGTCAGCGTCCCGCTGGCCAGGGCGCAAACCGCGCAGCCGGCCAAGCCTGCGGAACTCAACGGCAAATTGCTCAGTGGCGCGCAGGTGCTGTGCATCGATAACGAGGACAGCATCCTGATCGGCATGAACAGCCTGCTGACCCGCTGGGGTTGTCAGGTCTGGACTGCACGCAATCGCGATGAGTGCGTGGCATTGCTCGATGAAGGGGTGCGTCCGCAATTGGCATTGGTAGACTTCCACCTCGACCACGGCGAAACCGGCACGGAGTTGATGGCCTGGCTGCGCACCCGATTGGGCGAGCCTGTGCCGGGCGTGGTCATCAGCGCCGATGGGCGACAGGAAACGATGGCCCAGGTGCATGCAGCGGGACTGGACTACCTGGCCAAACCGGTAAAGCCGGCGGCATTGCGGGCGTTGTTGAGCCGGTATTTGCCGTTGTAGTGTTTGGCGGTGGCGATGGTGCGTACATCGCTATCGCGAGCAGGCTCGCTCCCCCTTTCGAACGCATTCCCCTGTGGGAGCGAGCCTGCTCGCGATGCTGTTTTGCTACTCCGGCAATTCGACCAACCCGTCCACATCGGTCATCGCCCGCTCGAGCAAATCGGCTGGCAGGCTTTTGCTCGCCCTCGCCCCCAGCAACTTCAGTTGTTCACTGCGGCTGACCAGATTGCCGCGCCCCTCTGTCAGCTTGTTGCGCGCCGAGCTGTAAGCCTTGTCCAGTTGCTGCAGGCGATTGCCGACCTCATCCAGATCCTGGATAAACAACACGAACTTGTCGTACAGCCACCCGGCTCGCTCGGCGATTTCCCGCGCATTCTGGCTTTGACGCTCCTGTTTCCACAGGCTGTCGATGACGCGCAGCGTCGCCAGCAAAGTGGTCGGGCTGACGATCACGATATTGCGGTCGAACGCCTCTTGAAACAGCGTCGGCTCAGCCTGCAGCGCCGCGGAAAAGGCCGCTTCGATCGGCACGAACAACAATACGAAATCCAGGCTGTGCAGGCCGTCGAGACGTTTGTAGTCCTTCCCGGCCAAACCTTTAACGTGATTGCGCAGGGACAGGACGTGTTGCTTGATGGCGATCTGGCCGATGGCCTCGTCTTCTGCGGCAACGTACTGCTGATACGCCGTGAGGCTGACCTTGGAGTCGACCACCACTTGCTTGTCGCCCGGCAGGTAAATGATGACGTCCGGCTGGAAGCGCTCGCCGTCCGGACCCTTGAGATTGACCTGGGTCTGATACTCGCGCCCTTTTTCCAGCCCGGCATGCTCGAGCACTCGCTCGAGGATCAGTTCGCCCCAGTTACCCTGGGTTTTCTGCCCTTTCAATGCGCGGGTCAGGTTGGTGGCTTCGTCACTCAGTCGCAGATTGAGTTGTTGCAGACGCTCCAGCTCCTTGGCCAGCGAGAAGCGCTCCCGGGCTTCAGCCTGGTAGCTCTCTTCGACGCGTTTTTCAAAGGACTGGATGCGCTCCTTCAGTGGGTCGAGCAATTGCCCCAGGCGCTGTTGACTGGTTTCGGCAAAACGCTGTTCACGCTCATCGAAGATTTTCCCCGCCAACTCGGCGAACTGCGCCCGAAGCTCGTCTCGCGAGCCTTGCAAGTCATTGAGGCGCTGCTGATGGCTTTCCTGCTGTTCGCGCAGCTCTGCGTTGAGCGAGGCGGCCAAGGCATCCAGACGACGCAGTTCGGCGTCTTTTCCGGCGCGTTCGATATTCCAGGCGTGAGCGGCATCGCGGGCATCGTCACGTTCGATCTGCAGCAGTTCGACTTCACGGCGCACGGCGGCAAGGTCGGCCTGCTTGGCGGAGTTGGCCTGGCCAAGATCCGCGATTTCATCGCGACAGGCTTCAAGTTGGGCGTTCAAGCCATCCTGAGCCAGATTCGCCGTGGACAGGCGCTCTTCCAATAGCGCCACTTCTGCCTGTGCGGTGCCTGCTCGACGTTGCAGTTGCCAGGCCAACACCAGCAGCGGCAGTGCCGCGCCCGCCAGACCGAGCAATGCGCTGGTCAAGTCCATAGCCATAGCCATTCCTGCCATTGAAATAAAGCTTGAAGGTTAACCAAGGCGTCAGGTCTTGGACAGCTCAGTCTTCAATCAGCCCCAGTTCCCTTTGCGCGCGCAAATCACCTGCACGCGCGGCTTGGCGCAACAGGTCCTGGCCAATCCGTCGATCCCGGGCATTACCACACTCCCGACACATCAGTTGACCGAGGCGGCTTTGCGCGGCCACGACACCCTCACGCGCCGGCTGCTTGAGCAAACGCCCGGCAATGTGTTTGACGTTGGGGTTTTCGCCCAGGCGTGGGCTATCCAATAACCACTCGGCCACACGCATCGAAAAGCGCTTGGGTGGGACAACAATGGAAGGTTTGGCGGGAGAGGAAATGGAATGTGAACGAAACTTCATAAAGCACTGTGGGGCAGATCGGAAGGCGCGCCACTCTACTCTTTTTTTCTTACAGGTAAAGTCGAAAAAACTCAGCACGCCCGTCCTAGAGCAAGCGCTAGGGACAATCCACAGAAGCTGTGGATAACTCAGTGGACAACCGCCCCTGAAATCTCGCAAAGCCCTATGGAATGGGGCTCGCAGTCAAACTGACGATTTTTTCACCAGTAAAAAAAAGCGATGTTTTTCATTGACTTAAATTTTGGTTACAGGCACCCACTGCGATTGAAGGCTGGATGACAGTGAAGTGACAGACTGCGCAACTTATGTGCACAAGTACCTTATTGACGGTTATATCAGCGCGCTCTTTCGGCACGTTTTGTCAGCGAAGTCGGGGATAAACTGTGACAACTCCATGACCAAGGCGGGTTCTGACTGGTTGGATTTCCACCGCCGCCGGTCGGATTGCGGGCTGTTTCAGGGCGTACCAGGAGGGTATCAGCACCGATCCAACGTCCTCCGGGAACGGTATTGAACGTCGCCCTTAATCTTTTTTGCTATCACACTTCCCTTCGCCCATTCAATCAGTTACTATCCGCGGCGTTAGTACCAAGCTGAAAGTCAATTCTGGTCGAACAAATCCCCCCGGACAGCCTTCTCAAAAGAAGCCTCAACCGAACAAGCGGGATCGACCACCTCGATGGTTTCCAGGTAACTCTTGCGCCAACACAGCCTTTGAATCGTAAGCAAAGGGTGTTGCCAGGCTCATTTACTCTGACCGAACCAACCTGCAAATTGATCAGGATCTTCACCCCGGGCCCAGAACCTTTGCCCTTGATGTGTTGCCTGCCCTCCTAAGTACCTACCTGCCAGCCCAAGCGCGCCAATTTATCAGCGCTTCAAACTGGCTGCTTTGTTCCAGTCGGGTTCTTCGTTCGACCAATGGTGGTTGTCGTCACTGGAACGTTTTAATTTTGCACGGTTCTTATCCGTGTCGCTTGTAGGAACACCAATGACTATGTCTACTCAAATCCATACCCAGGATGCCATTCGCACCCTAACCAACGCTTTTGCACCAATGAACTGCCTGATCATGGCCGCTCGCAAAGGCTGTTTCAGCTTCACGCTGGTCAACGAACACGGCATCGCCCGTCATAGCGAACGCCTGTATCCGGATCAGTACTCCAGCGCCGAACCGCTGCAGGCTGTGATCGATCGTACCCGTCAGGCACTGGTTGCCTGAGACGCCAACAAGGCTGAAACACCAAAAGCCCCGCTCAAAACGCGGGGCTTTTTGTTGCTCGACATTTCACCTAGCGTGGATACCGATTAAGCACTAACCGATATAACGGTTATAACTGGCAGCCGTAAATATTTTAAAAACAGGCCTTTACGTCGCGAATATGACACTACACTTCAACTCAAGCGGCTTATTCCGCTTCCGGCGAGCCTGAGTCGATCCACCGCTGCCAAAGCCTTTCAGGTATCGCCGCCCATTTCGAGTTTCGAGGGTTTTATGGGTATCGCTGCCAGCGAACTGTGCCGCTATGTGATCCGCCCGACATTGATCTACCTTGGACGCCATAGCGCAATTGCCGAATCCCTGTTGGTGGGCATTGCCGCCAGCCAGTCGGCCCTGGGTTCCGCCCTGCATGACCGCCGTGGACACGGCCTCTACCGAATCGCCGAACCCCGTCATCAGGCACTCTGGGACCACTATCTGGCACTCGATCCCGAACGCGCCAGCCTGGTCCGGGGCCTGGCCAGCCAACATGCTTTCCTCAGCGGCCCGCACCTCGAATTGACCGTCAACCTGCGTTACGCCACAGCCATCGCCTGGCTGCTGGTCGAAGAACAGAACACTCCCCTCCCTGAAGCCGGCGACCTGCTGGGAATGGCGCGAATCTGGCGCCAGACCTTCCAGCCCCAAGGACGCCTGAGAGACTTCACCTACGCGTGGCAGACCTGTGTTTCACCGCTGAATCAGGTGGCCTGCTGATCACCCTGGATCCAAAAATCGCCCATCTGGTCGCGAATTTGGTCGGATTGTCCTACAAAACCGCTCTAAATCAAGCGATACAGCCTATGGCGCCCGGACGAAAATGTTGGTAATTTCCGCCCCGGTGATCTCCAGGAGTTCTAATAATGAAAAAAGTAATGCTCAAAACCACCATTAGCCTCGCCGTTGCCTTGGCATCCACGCAAATCTTCGCAAGCGGCTTTGCCCTCAACGAACAAAGCATCAGCGGAATGGGTACCGGTTATGCCGGGCGCTCTTCTTCCGCCGAAGATGCAAGTACAGTTTTTGGCAACCCTGCCGGTATGGCCCGCCTCAAAGGCCAGCAAATCACCGGCGGTATCGCAGCGATCGACGCCTCGACCGATATCAGCGATACCAGCGGCCGTTCAAGCGGAACCAACAAAGGCGATATGGTTCCGTTCACTTCAGTACCGATGGGTTTCTACACAAATAAACTCAGCGATGAATGGGCTGTCGGTTTTGGTGTCTACGCTCCGTTCGGGCTGATTACCAACTACGAAAACGGCTTTCAGGGCCGCGCTTTCGGCAGCAAGAGCGAAGTCAAAGTCGTCACTCTGCAACCAACCGTCAGTTACGCGTTCAACGACAAGGTATCGATCGGTTTTGGCCCTACCATCAACCGGATTACCGGCACCCTGGAATCGGACATTGCTCTCCCAGTCCCACGGTCTGGCGACAACAATGTGGAAATCAAGGGCGACGATACAGCCTTGGGCTGGAACGCCGGCATCCTGGTGCAAGCCACCGACACCACTCGCGTGGGCCTGACCTACCACTCGAAAGTGAACTACAAGCTCGACGGCCACACCGATGTGACGGCTGGCGCTGGCGTGCCACCTCAGCTGCTCAAATCCAACCGTTACGATGCCTCGCTGAAGCTCGAAACACCTGAGTCCTATGACCTTTCCGTGACTCAAGATTTGAATGATGCCTGGAAGCTCTATGCCGGTGCGACCTGGACCCGCTGGAGCCGCCTGAAAGACATCACGGTCAACAACGACGGCGTAACCGCACAAAGCGGCGGTGCCCTCGCCCCACAAATCGTTGGTACCATCAAGGAAGACCAGAACTGGCATGACACCTGGGCCTACGCCTTGGGTACTTCCTATCAGTTGAACAAGCAGTGGGTATTGCGTACCGGTCTCTCCTTTGACCAGTCGCCGACCAACAACACTGATCGTTCGCCACGCATTCCTACCGGCGACCGGACGATTTTCAGCATCGGTGCAGGCTTCAACCCAACCGACGACTGGACCATTGATGTGGCTTACTCCTACCTCAAGGAAGAATCTGTCACTGTCAAACGTGCTAACGCTTTGGGTCAGTCCTACAACGCCAAGTACGAGAACAGTGCAAACGGTTTCGGTGTTGGCGCTACCTACCGCTTCTGATGTTTCACGGCGAGCCTGAATCCCTCGCCACCTGAAGCAAAAAAAGCCCCGCTCTCTTGCACAGAGGCGGGGCTTTTTAGTGGGCATCGATCAGGGAGCGGGAGGCGGTGAAGCCAGAGCCTTCTCTACTGCCGCGATGAAATCGGGATCATCGGGTTTGGTCAGGCTGGAGAAATTGGCAATCACCTTGCCCTGACGATCGACCACGTACTTGTAGAAATTCCATTTCGGCGCACTGGATTGCTCGGCGAGCACCCGGAAAAGGTGCGTCGCATCGTCACCGCGAACATTCTGCGGCTCGGTCATGGTGAAGGTCACACCATAATTCACATAACAGACCTTGGCCGTCTCGGCACCGTCCTTTGACTCCTGCTTGAAGTCATTGGACGGCACACCGATCACCTCCAGCCCCTGATCCTTGTAACGCTGATTCAGCGCTTCAAGGCTTTTGAACTGCGGGGCGAAGCCGCAAAAACTGGCGGTATTGACCACCACCAACGGCTTGCCCGCGAAGCGCTGGCACAAGTCGATGGATTCCTTGGCGCGTAGTTTGGGCAGCGAACCTTCCAACAGCGTCGGGCATTCTGCGGCCTGAGCCAACCCGGTAAACGCGACCAGTAATGCAGGTACCGCCAGCCAGCGCATCAACATGTCAGGGCTTCCTTATAAGTCGTCAGTTATCGAAGTTACTCGCCCTCTTATCCTGCTAGCAAGCACCCATGCCCAACTGCATCAAGGCCAACCCGCCCCGATGCCAGCCCCACCACGCCAGGGCCAGCAGCAAGGCACAAACGCCAAGAAGGGTAATGCGCGGCCAGAAGTTATTCATGTCGCACTCATTTGCGTTTGCAGGCGTGCCACAGGCGTTTCGCGCACCGGCCAGTTGAGGGCGGCGGCCATCAGGCTCAACAGAATCGCTACCTGCCAGATCAAGTCATAACTCCCGGTACGGTCGTAGACCACCCCGCCCAACCAGCCACCGAGGAACGAACCGAGCTGGTGAAACAGGAAAACAATCCCACCGAGCATGGAGAGGTTTCGTACGCCGAACAAGGTCGCTACCGTGCCATTGGTCAACGGCACCGTCGACAGCCACAGGAAACCCATGGCCATACCGAACAGATAAGCGGTAGTCGTGGTCACCGGCGCCCACAGGAACAACGCAATCACCACCGCCCGCAACAGGTAAAGACCCGTGAGCAAACGCGGTTTGGACATGCGTCCACCGAGCCAGCCTGCGGTGTAGGTGCCGAAGATATTGAACAAACCAATCAGCGCCAGCACCGTGGTGCCGACCGTCGCCGGAAGGTGCTGATCCACCAGATACGCCGGCAAGTGCACGCCAATGAAGACCACCTGAAAACCGCAGACAAAAAAGCCGAACGCCAGCAGCCAGAACCCCGAATGGGAACAGGCCTCACGCAGCGCTTCGGACAAGGTTTGCTCATGGCCAAGCACTGGCAAAGGCTTGTCCTTGAGCATGCTGACCAACGGCACGATCAAGGCCACCAGGCAGCCCAAAGCCAGCAGCGCTGCAGACCAGCCGAGCCAACCGATCAGCCCGAGCGTGCCGGGCACCATGGCGAACTGACCAAAGGAACCGGCGGCGCTGGCAATCCCCATGCCCAGGCTGCGTTTCTCCGGCGGGACAGCACGCCCGACCACGCCGAGAATCACCGAAAACGAAGTGCCGGACAGACCGATACCGATCAACAGTCCCGCACTCAAGGACAGCGTGACGGCCGAATCCGACAGGCCCATGAACAATAGGCCCAGGGCGTACAGAACGCCGCCGATCAGCACCACTTTCGCCGCACCGAAGCGATCCGCCAGCGCGCCGGTGAATGGCTGCGCCAAGCCCCAGATCAGGTTCTGCAGGGCGATGGCGAAGGCAAAGACTTCACGCCCCCAACCAAACTCGGCACTCATCGGCGCCAGAAACAGCCCGAAGCCGTGTCGCACGCCAAGCGACAACGCAAGGATCAGCGCACTCCCCAACAAAACCCAACCACAGGTACGCCACATCGATGTCATTATTATTCTCCAATCGCGGGTATATACCCGCTTAAGTTCTGGAAAACCGGCATCAAGCCAGTTCGTCCAGCAATTTCAACAACGTTTCCCGCTTCTCGGCGCCCAAGCGATCAACCAGTCGCTGCTGTGCCGCTTCCCAGGCCGGCAGGGCTGCTTTCAAGCGCTCGGCACCGGCTACGGTCAGGCGGACGATACGGTTACGCATGTCTTCGCCCTCGACCAGCATCACCAGGCCCTCGCCTTCCAGGACGCGCAAATTGCGCCCCAGGGTGCTGCGATCCAGTCCCATGGCCTCGGCCAGGGTGGAAATACTCGGTTGATCCAGACGCTGCAGATTGCACAGCAAAGAATACTGCGCAACGTTGATCCCGAAACCGTCGAGAGCGCCGTCGTAATGCCTGCTGACGCCACGGGCGGCGCGACGCAGGTTGATGCATAAACATTGGGATTCGAGCATGGTGCGTGTATATACCCGCGGTTAAGTGAAAGCAAATTTTTTGTTACATACAACCCGTAAGAGCAACCCTGCTCGCGAAGCCCTATATCAGGGCCAGCCCGACCAGCATCGCAACTTCCAGCAATTCCAGCAACGCCCCCGCCGTATCGCCCGTCGTCCCGCCTAAACGCCGCAGCATGATCCGTCGCAACCACGCGAACAACGCGACTGCCAGCACCACGGCAAAAAAACCACTCAAGCCAGCAATCAGCACGCAGGCCAACCCACTGACCGCCAACACCTGCTTGCCTGCCGAGCGTGGCAGATGATCGGCCAGCGCCTGACCCAGGCCACCGGCACGTACATAGGGCGTGGTCAGGAACAACCCCAGCAACGCACTGCGACCAAGCAGCGGCACGATGATCAGCGCAAGGGCGTGTTGCTGTTCGATCAAGGCCAGCAGCGCGGCGAATTTCAGCAGCAGCACCAACACCAGTGTGACCACCGCTATCGGACCGCTGCGCGGGTCTTTCATGATGGTCAATGTGCGTTCACGGTCGCCGAAGCCCCCGAGCCACGCATCGGCGCTGTCGGCCAGGCCGTCCAGGTGCAATGCGCCGCTGAGCAACACCCACACGGTGAGCAGGAGTGCCGCGTGCAGCAGCGGCGGCGCGCCGAGCATCAGCCAGTTGAGTCCCCATAAAATACCGCCGAACAACAAGCCCACCAGCGGATAGAACAGCAGCGACCGCCCCAGCTCCTGCGGTGCCGGCATGCCCGGCAGACGGATCGGCAGGCTGCTGAGAAACTGTAAGGCGATCCAGAACGGCAGCATGGTCAGACTGCTTCCCTTAACAATCCGTCGGACTCGACCGACAGCGAAAACAATGCGCCATGGCCGACTTCAACGTTGAGTAATTGCTCCCGCGGCAAGCCGCGCGCCTGCGCCAGCAACAAGCGCATGACCCCGCCATGACTGACGAGCAATACCCGCTCGCCCGCGTAGGCGGCATGCAAACGCGCCACCGCCGCCAACACCCGCGCTGCGAACGCCGCGACAGGCTCGCCCTGAGGCGGCGTGAACGAATAAGGATCGGCCCAGAACAACCCGAGGGAATCGGCATCGGTTTCCATCAGCGCCGCAGCGCTCTGCCCCTCCCAGGCGCCGAAATGCAGTTCTTGCAGGTCGGCCTGCCACTCGACCGGCAAGCCCAATCGCCCTGCCAGTTCTTCAGCGAACCGCGCACAACGCTGCAGGGGCGAACTGACCAGACGATCCCAAGGCCCTTGCGCCAGCACCGCCTCGCGCATTTGCTGCCAGCCTTTTTCGGTCAACGCATCATCGAGGCTGCCACGCAAGCCGCCACCGAGCTCGGTTTCGCCGTGACGCAGCATATCCAGACGCAACGTCATGCCGGACGATCCGCCACCGCTGCCTCGGCGAACGTCGCCATCTGCCCGTGCAGGTCGCAGGCCAGGCGCAGCAATGGCACGGCCAGCGCAGCGCCGCTGCCCTCGCCCAGACGCAAGCCGAGGTCGAGCAAGGGTTCGGCACTCAAGGTTTCCAGCACATGGCGGTGCCCCGGCTCGGCACCGCGATGGCCGAACAACAGCCACTGTCGGCACTCGGGATTCAAGCGCACCGCGACCAACGCCGCGACGCTGCAAATGAAACCGTCCACCAGCACCGCAATGCCTTCCTGGGCGCAGGCCAGGTAAGCCCCCACCAGTGCCGCAATTTCAAAACCGCCGAGGTTGAACAGGGTCTGCAACGCATCGCCACGCTGAGCCCCGTGCAGCGCCAGCGCGCGCTCGATCACTTGTGCTTTATGGCTGACGCCTGCGGCATTCAAACCGGTGCCCGGCCCGGCCAGATGTACGACCGGACACTCCAGCAATGCGCACGCCAGGGCGCTGGCCGCCGTGGTGTTGCCAATGCCCATTTCGCCACCGATGAATAGCTGAGCGCCCGAGGCGAGCGCGCGCTGCACGCTGTCGCGACCCGCCTGCAGAGCACGCTCACCTTGCGCCTGTGTCATCGCCGGACCTTGCACAAAATTCGCGGTCCCCGGACCGATGTTCAGATGACGCACACCCGGCAGGTTCAATGCCGGCGTCACCGTCCCCAGGTCCACCACTTCGAGGCAAGCCCCCAACTGCCGCGCCAGCACGCTGATCGCTGCACCGCCGGTGACGAAGTTGTGCAGCATCTGCCCGGTGACTTCCTGGGGAAATGCCGACACGCCTTCAGCCACCACGCCATGGTCACCGGCAAAAATAGTGATCCACAGCTGATCCAGGCTTGGCTTGATCTGCCCTTGCAAGCCCGCCAATTGCACCGCCACCGCTTCGAGCTGGCCGAGCGAACCGGCCGGTTTGGTCAGTTGCTGTTGCCGGACTTGCGCCTGCTCGAGCACATCGAGGTCGATCGGCTTGCACGGGTTCAGCCACCAGGATTGGGTCATAACGCAGTACCTTTCAAAGTCAGGGGCAGGCCGGCGACGGTCAGGATGACTCGCTGACAACGCTCGGCCAGAGCTTGATGCAGCCAACCGGCCTCATCGACATAGCGGCGAGTCAATTCGCCCAGCGGCACGACACCCATTCCGGTCTCGTTGCTGACAAAAATGATTTCACCCGGCAGCGACGCCAGGCACTCCAGCAGGGCATCGCGCTCGGCGCTCAGGCGTTGCGCATCGTCAAGCATCAGCAGATTGGTCAGCCACAGGGTCAGGCAATCCACCAACAGGCAGCGTTCGGCACTGGCGGTTTCGCGCAGGACGCGGGCCAATTCCAGCGGCTCTTCGATCAACGCCCATTCGGCCGGACGACGGGCACGGTGATGGGCGACCCGCTGGCTCATTTCACCGTCCAGCGGCTGGCTGGTGGCGATGTAAGTCACTTGCAATTGGCCGTCTGAGGCTAGTTTTTCAGCCAGACGACTTTTGCCGGAGCGGGCGCCGCCGAGGATCAGTTGGAGCATGTTCATAACCTTTTATTTGGCGGTGTAGCGACAGGCCTCATCGCGGGCAAGCCCGCTCCCACAGGTACTGCGTGCAGACCAAAAAATCGGTAGACAGCCCCGATCCTTGTGGGAGCGGGCTTGCCCGCGATGGGGCCTGCACAGTCACTTCAAATCCCACAGAGCTCACGCAGCAGCCCGGTATCCAGATGCGTCTCCACCAGATCCGCCAGCCGCTCGATATCCCGCTCGCGCAATCCGTGGTAATCCACGTCCTGCACAGCCTGCAAACCCGCCCAACGCAACAGGGCGCTGCACGCTGCCGGGGATTCGAACAGACCGTGCAGATAGGTGCCGAAAATCTGCCCATCGACACTTTGCGCACCGTCGCAGCGTCCGTCATCGAGCAGTACGGCGGCGTTCTCCAGCGCCGGCCCGGTGGTGACGCCGGCATGGATTTCATAGCCGCCGACTTCAGCATTCTCCAGCGCCAGACGCCCGCGCACATTGCGCAGCTGCTTGTGTTCTTCGAGTCGGGTTTCAAACGCCAACAACCCCAGCCCGGCGCTGGACCCCGGAACGCCTTCCAGGCCCAGCGGATCGTGCACCTGCTCGCCGAGCATTTGCAGACCGCCGCAGATGCCCAGCACTTTGCCGCCGTAGCGCAGGTGCCGTGAGATCGCGATTTCCCAACCGTTGGCGCGCAGATACGCCAGGTCGTCGCGCACGCTTTTCGAGCCGGGAAGGATGATCAGATCGGCTGGCGGAATCGCCTGGCCGGGACCGACGAATTGCAGGTCGACTTGCGGGTGCAGGCGCAACGGGTCGAAATCGGTGTGGTTGCTGATGCGCGGCAGCACCGGCACCACCACTTTCAAAACCTGATCGGCCTTGTCGGTCTGGCGCTGATCGATGCCGTCTTCGGCCTCCAGATGCAAATCCAGCACGTACGGCAGCACGCCGATCACTGGCTTGCCGGTACGCTGTTCCAGCCAATCGAGGCCGGGTTGCAGCAAGGCGATATCGCCGCGAAAACGATTGATGATGAAGCCCTTGACTCGCGCCTGCTCGCTGGGCGACAGCAGCTCCAGCGTACCCACCAGATGCGCGAACACCCCGCCACGATTGATGTCGGCGATCAGCAGCACCGGACAATCCACCGCCTCGGCGAAGCCCATGTTGGCGATGTCCCCGGCACGCAGGTTGATCTCCGCTGGCGACCCCGCACCTTCGACCATCACCACCGGATACGCCGCACTCAACCGCGCGTGGGAAGCCAGCACCGCTTGCATGGCGATGGCTTTGTAGTCGTGATAGGCGACGGCGTTCATGGTCGTGACGGCGCGACCATGGATGATCACCTGAGCGCCGGTATCGCTGTTGGGTTTGAGCAGCACCGGGTTCATATCGGTGTGCGGCTCGAGGTAAGCGGCCTGCGCCTGCACGGCTTGCGCGCGGCCGATTTCGCCACCGTCGGCCGTCACGGCGCTGTTGAGCGCCATGTTCTGCGGCTTGAACGGCACCACGTTGACGCCCTGACGCGTAACCCAGCGACACAACGCCGTCACCAGTGTGCTTTTACCGGCATCGGATGTGGTGCCCTGCACCATCAACGTTGTCATTGGCCTTCCTTGGCAAAGGCTGCGAATGCGGCGGCAAGACGCACCCAGTCGGCTTCATCGGCAGGCAACCCGAAACGCAGACTGCTGTTGTGCATAAACAACCGCAGCAAAATGCCGCGCCGGGCCATGAATTCATGCAGTTCTTCGGCGCGATCGGTGATCATCCACTGGAACAGTGCGCAGCCGCCATCAGGCTTGAAACCGTGCTGCTCCAGGAGCGCCGCCAGACGTTCACTGGCCACTTCGGCACGCACGCGTTGCAATGCGTGCCCTTCGACATCACGCAGGCAGGCCTGGCCCACCACCCGGGTCGGACCGCTGACGACCCATGGCCCCACTTGTTCGGCGAGCAACTTGAGTAACTTGCGCTCGGCCAGGACAAATCCCAGCCGCACCCCGGCCAGACCAAAGAACTTGCCGAACGAACGCAGCACGATCAGGCCGACCAGATGGGAGAACGGCGCCAGGCTCAGCTGCGGTGTGTTGTCCATGAATGCTTCGTCCACCACCAGCCAGCCACCGCGCTGGGCCAGCCGTGAGTGCCAGTCGAGCAGACGAGCGGGGGGCAGGCTCAAGCCGGTGGGATTATTCGGGTTGACCACCACCAACACGTCCAGGCTGTCGACAAAGAAATCGACTTCCTGCTCCAGTACCTCACGCACGATGTAGCCATTGCGGCGCCACGCTTCGGCATGTTCGGCATAACACGGCGACAGCACGCCAACCTTCCCGGCCCGTCGCAGACGCGGCAGTAACTGGATGGCCATCTGCGACCCCGCCACCGGCAATACCTGCAGGGTGCCGTAGTAATCGCAGGCGGCCTGTTCCAGCCCGTCATCGTTTTCCGGCAACCGCGCCCAGGCCCGCAGCGGGATATCCGGAACGGGAAACGGCCAGGGCGCGAGGCCGCTGGACAGGTCAAGCCAATCGGCTTCTTCGATGCCGTATTCGAGCGCCGCCTTGCGCAACCGTCCACCGTGCTCAAGCATAAAATTCAGCCCCCACGCAGAGAATCAGCAGCCATAACCATACCCCGCGCTGGACCAGTTGCCAGCCACGATCGATGGAGTCGGCATCCGCCGGCACGCCTTCGCCCAGTTGCGGACGTTGATGCAGTTCACCGTGATAGATCGCCGCCCCACCCAATTCGACGCCCAGCGCACCGGCCCCCGCAGCCATCACCGGGCCGGCGTTCGGGCTGTCCCAGGTCGGGCCCTGGGTCCGCCAGCATTTCAGGGCCAGTCGGGTCTTGCCCAGCAAGGCGTAGGTCAATGCCACCAAACGCGCGGGAATGTAATTGAGCACATCATCAATCCTGGCTGCCGCCCAACCGAAACGCTCGAAGCGCTCATTGCGATAGCCCCACATGGCGTCCAGCGTGTTGCTCAAACGGTAGAGCACGACGCCTGGCGCACCGGCCACGGCAAACCAGAACAGTGCGGCAAACACGGCATCACTGCCGTTTTCCAGTACCGACTCGGTGGCAGCACGGGCCACTTCGGTTTTATCCAGCTCGCTGGTCTTGCGGCTGACCAGGTAACTGACGCGCGTACGCGCCTCATCCAGATCATCGCTGCGCAAGGCCCTGGCCACGGGTTCGACGTGTTCGCCCAGGCTGCGCATGCCGAGGGCGCAGTACAACGCAAGAATCTCCACTGCCCATCCAACATAAGGCGCCCAGGAAAAGGCCGTGGCCAACAAGGTCAACGGCAACACCGCAATCACCCACGCGGTGACCCCGTGACTGCGCCAGCCGCGACCACCCGCGTTGAAACGCTGCTCGATACGCTCGGCAAACCGGCCGAACGCCACCAGCGGATGCCAGCGTTTGGGCTCACCCAGCAGCGCATCCAGCGCCACGGCGGCGACACTCAACAACGCCACACTCATTGGCGCACTCCCCAATAATTTTCATACAACAATTCACTTAGCGGACGCGCCTGCGCCCAGCCTTCAAGGACCAGCATCGGCGCCGGGTAGAATTCCTTGACCGGTCCCAGGCACAAAATAGCCAGTGGTTTGGCACCGGGCGGCAAGCCGAGTAAATCGGCTAGGTCTTGCGGTTCGAACAGCGAGACCCACCCCATGCCCAACCCTTCGGCCCGGGAGGCCAGCCACAGGTTCTGGATCGCGCAGGACAACGAAGCCATGTCCATTTCCGGCAAGGTGCGACGACCGAAAATATGTCGCTCGCGATCGTCCATCAGCGCCGCCACCAACACCTCGGCGCAATCATTGATGCCTTCGACCTTGAGCTGCATGAATTCGTCAGTGCGTTCGCCAAGGGCTTCGGCGGTGCGAATGCGCTCTTGTTCCACCAGTTCCCGGATCTGCCCGCGCAAGGTTCGGTCGCTGATACGGATGAACCGCCAGGGCTGCATCAAGCCAACACTCGGCGCCTGGTGCGCGGCTTCGAGCAACCGCCGCAGCAATTCGGGCTCGACCGTGCCACCGCTGAAGTGACGCATGTCGCGACGTTCGCCGATGGCCCGGTAGACCGCTGCACGTTCGGCGTCGGAAAAGGCGTTGTCGGTCATGGCCTCTTCGCTGGCAAGCCAGCGCCTGCAGAAGACCACGTTTCTTCAGGTGTCACACCGCCCACAGTGGCAGCGAGTGTGCCCGCGAAGGCAGCCTCAAGGTCGGGTGAAAACAGTGCGGCAATCGCGTGCGGATTCGACGGAAAATAGAAATGCACATAAGAGGCTGTCATCCGCCCCTCACGATAAACCGCCTCCGCCCCGCGACCGCCATTGGGGCTCAAGCCACGGGCAATCGGCACGAGCCCGGTGGTGGTCAGCGAATGATGATAGGTATGCCCACGCAGGGAACCTTCGGGCAATTCGACAGCCTGCAGCGCCAGCGCCGCCAGACGCTTTTGCATCACCGCATCCCCGGCCAGCAGGCCGACCAATTCTGCACGCGTACCGTCGACATCGGTGAGCGAATCGAGCAAATACAACATGCCGCCACATTCGGCGAGCAAGGGTTTGCCCGCCTCGTGGTGCGCGCGGATCGCGTTCAGCATCGAGGTGTTTTGCGACAACGCCACATGATGCAATTCCGGGTAGCCGCCCGGCAGATAGAGGCTGTCTGCCTCGGGTAGCCGAGTGTCACGCATCGGTGAAAAGAACGACAACTCGGCGCCCATGGCCCGCAGCAAATCCAGGCTGGCGCCATAGGTAAAGGCAAACGCTTCATCACGGGCCACGGCAATGCGCACACCCGCCAGTAAGGGTTCGGCGGCGATCACATCCGGGGCTGCGAACTCCACGGCCGGCGGAAGCGCCACCTCGCAACTGCCAGCCAAGGCTTCGGCCGCCGCATCCAGGCGAAGATCGAGATCGTTCAACTCACTGGCCTGCACCAGGCCAAGGTGACGACTCGGCAATTCGATGGCGGTTTCGCGGGACAACGCGCCATACCAACGCAGGCCTTCGGTCAGGCTGCCTTCAAGCAACTGCGCGTGACGTAGGGTGCCCACGCGGTTGGCCAGGACACCGGCAAACGGCAAGTCAGGTTGATAGCGCGCCAGCCCCAGGGCCAGGGCACCAAAGGTCTGGGCCATGGCGGTGCCGTCGATCACACCCAGCACCGGCACACCGAAGTGTCGCGCCAGGTCAGCACTGGACGGCGTGCCATCGAACAGCCCCATGACACCCTCGATGAGGATAAGGTCCGCTTCGCCTGCGGCCTCCCACAACAAACGCCGACTCTCCTGCTCGCCGACCATCCACATGTCCAGCTGATACACCGGCGCACCGCTGGCGCGCTCCAGAATCATCGGATCGAGAAAGTCCGGGCCACATTTGAACACACGAACCTTGCGTCCCTGATTGCGATGCAAACGGGCCAGCGCGGCGGTGACGGTGGTCTTGCCCTGACCGGAGGCCGGCGCGGCAATCAGTACCGCCGGGCATTGACGAGGGCTATTCATAAAGTGCGACTCACAACTCGACGCCTTTCTGCGCCTTGATACCGGCCTGGAAGGCGTGCTTGATCATGCCCATTTCAGTGACGGTGTCGGCCAGCTCGATCATCTCAGGCTTGGCGCCACGACCGGTGACCACCACGTGCTGCATTGGCGGGCGAGCCTGCAAGTCACTGAGCACCCGATCCAGATCGAGGTAACCGTGCTTGAGCGCGATGTTCAACTCATCCAGCACCACCAGGCCGATGGATGGATCGCGCAGCAATTCACGGGACACTTCCCACGCGGCTTCGGCGGCGGCGATGTCGCGCTGGCGATCCTGGGTTTCCCAGGTAAAGCCTTCGCCCATCACATGAAAACGCACCTGTTCCGGGAAGCGCCGGAAGAACAGCTCTTCACCCGTGCTGTTGCGCCCCTTGATGAACTGCACCACACCGCACTGCATGCCATGACCCATCGAGCGGGCCAGCATGCCGAACGCCGAGCTGCTCTTGCCCTTGCCGTTGCCGGTCAGCACCAGCAGCAGGCCGCATTCATTCGGGGAGTTGGCGATGCGTTCATCGATTACGGCTTTTTTGCGCAACATGCGCGCCAGGTGACGTTCGTCACGATCCGGGGTATCAGTCATGGGAGAGCTCTCCGTTGAGGCAGGATAACGGCGGGCAGGCACAAGAACAGACGGCAAGAAGCCTGGCATCGCCCACCGTGATGCCGCTTGAATGGATCAGGCCGGTCTCCGGGCTCATGAGCGGCGTTGGCCTGACTGCGCGCCTTCCCGCATCGATGACGACGCAGTGGCTCAAGGCGCAGCTTTCACTCATTTACCGTTGCGGGGGCAGCGCCGGGATCGAAGGCCTTCACGCATTGAAGGACCTGCTCACCGGCTTCCCTGTTTCACTCTGTCGACCCAAGTCACAGAGCACCTGAAACAAGCCGCGAAGGTTAGAGGGTTGGGGGTGGAGCGTCAATTGAAGACGGGGTACGCGCGCGAATAACTGCCGTTAATCAATAAACTGACGCCAATCTTGTGCCACACTTCAAGCAGTGATATCAAAGAGCCACAACCCCACATCAAAATAACAAGGGTGAGCCCCATGCAAGGCATGATCATCAGCAATCCGCAACTGGAATTCCTGCGCCCGGTGCTGGAGCGCTGGTTTGACTGTATCGACCGCTACAACGCCGTACGCGGCGATAACGAAACGCCTTACTGGCTCGACGAAAAAGCCAATCTCGGCCTGCTTTCCGCCGCTGCCTGGATGGCTGAAATGGTCACCCTGCAACAATCGCCCACCCGCAAACAAATCGATGAAGGCGAACGCAACGGTCGTGCCGACCTGTTTATCGCCACACCCGAAGCACGCGCCTGGATTCAAGCCACACAACGCTGGCCACGGGTGAACAGCCTGAACCTGACCCAGGCCCTGCTCGATATCACCAGCGAGGCCAAACGCGTCAGCTACGCCAGCGACCTGAGACTCGGCTGCCTGTTTGTGGCACCGCAGAAACCCCAGCATGGCGCCACCCCGGAAGAATTGCAGGACATGGTCGACGACCTGCAAAAGGAGCACACCTGCGCCGTCGCCTGGTATTTCCCCTACGCCTACCGCAAGTTGCACAACGAAGGAGGTCACTATCATCCCGGCATAGCCGTGCTGTTCAAGGAAGCTCGCGGCTAACGGTTGAACCATCGTGCAACGTAACTTCTCTACTGATCAGGTCACTGCATTCATAGGGAAGATCAGTATGCGCAAGCCCCAACTCGTACTCGCTATCGCGCTCGCCGGAGGACTCGCCGCTTGCGGTGAAACCTCCAGCCTGCAAGTCGCCGACGGCACCGGCCCGTCACCCAGGCTCCCAGAACCCAACAAGACGTTGATTCCGACGGTAAACATCGCCCCGGCGATCGGCTGGCCGGACGGCGCCAAACCCGTCGCCGCTGCCGGTACCCAAGTAGCCGCATTCGCCGAGAACCTCGACCACCCGCGCTGGCTCTATGTGCTGCCCAACGGCGACGTGCTGGTGGCCGAAACCAATGCACCGCCCAAACCCGATGACGGAACAGGCATACGCGGCTGGATCATGAAGAAAGTCATGGGGCGCGCCGGTGCGGGCGTGCCGAGCGCCAATCGCATCACCCTGCTGCGCGACCAGGACCACGACGGCATCGCGGAAACCCGCACGGTGTTTCTGGAAAACCTGAACTCCCCCTTCGGCATGGCGCTGGTCGGCAATGACCTGTACATCGCCGACACCGATCGATTGCTGCGTTTTCACTATGAAAACGGCGATACAGCGATCAAGTCGCAACCGATCAAAGTACTCGACCTGCCCGGCGGCACGCTGAATCACCACTGGACCAAAAACGTCATCGCCAGCAAGGACGGCAGCAAGCTGTATGTCACGGTGGGCTCGAACAGCAACGTTGCCGAAAACGGCCTGGACAAGGAAGAAGGCCGCGCGGCGATCTGGGAAGTGGACCGCGCCACCGGCAACCACCGGATCTTTGCCTCGGGCTTGCGCAACCCCAATGGCCTGTCCTGGGAGCCGCAAAGCGGGGCACTGTGGACGGCGGTCAATGAGCGCGATGAAATCGGCAGCGATCTGGTGCCGGACTACATCACCTCGGTCAAGGACGGCGCGTTCTATGGCTGGCCATTCAGCTATTACGGCCAGCATGTCGACGTTCGCGTCGAGCCGCAAAACCCGGACATGGTGGCCAAGGCTATCGCGCCAGACTATGCGGTCGGCCCGCACACCGCTTCCCTGGGACTGACGTTCGCCGAAGGCAGCCGGTTGCCGGCGCCATTCACCCAGGGCGCCTTCGTTGGCCAGCACGGCTCATGGAACCGCAAGCCGCACAGTGGCTACAAAGTGATATTCGTGCCGTTCGACGCCGGCAAACCAAGCGGGCAGCCGGTGGATGTGCTCACGGGTTTTCTCAATGACCAAGAAAAAGCCATGGGCCGACCAGTGGGCGTGGTGATAGATCAGCAAGGCGCCTTGTTGGTGGCGGACGATGTAGGGAACAAGGTTTGGCGGGTTTCAGCAGTCAAATAAGTCACTGACCACTCTGTGGGAGCGAGCTTGCTCGCGATGGCGGTAGAACAGGCAACATCAATGCTGAATGTCACGGCCGCCTCGCGGGCAAGCCCGCTCCCACAAGGCATCCACAAGGATCACCGTTTGCGGCAGAGCGTGAGCCCATCGCCCAACGGCAACATCGACAGGTCCAAGCGCGAGTCATCCTTCAAGGCACGGTTGAGCGCCTGGATGGCTCGGGTGTCTGCGCTCAGCGGACGCTCTTCCAGTACCCGCCCGCTCCACAGCGTGTTATCGAACACCGCCAATCCACCCACCCGCAGCAGCCGCAGCGCGTGTTCAAGGTAGGTGGGATAATTGGCCTTGTCGGCGTCGATGAAGACCAGATCGAATTGCCCGCCCTGCCCTTGCCTCTCCAGTTCGGCGAGGGTTTCCAGCGCGGGCGCCAAACGCAGATCAATACGCTCGGCCAGGCCGGCTTCCCGCCAGTAACGACGTGCGGTGGCATTGTAGTCGCCGGGAATATCACAGCAGATCATCGAGCCGTCATCGGGCAGTGCCGCAGCCATGCACAGCGCGCTGTACCCCGTGAACGTTCCGATTTCCAGCAGACGTCGCGCGCCGGTCAGCTTCACCAGCAATGCAAGAAACTGCCCCTGCTCCGGCGCCACCTGCCAGCGCGCCATGGGCAACGCCTGGGTTTCGTCGCGCAAGCGCTTGAGCAGCGGGGTTTCGCGCAGGGACACATCAAGCAGGTAGTGATAGAGCGAGTCGTCAAGATTGAGCGTGCGAGCGGTCATGACAGCACCCTCTGGCTGTTACGGGTTGCGCGCCAGGTGTTCCGGTTGCAGGACGCGCTTGGCGCTCAGGTAGGCTTTCTGCCAATACGCCTTGGACAAGCTGTCGAGCTTCACCGTGCCGCCGGTGGCAGGCGCGTGGACGAAGCGACCTTCGCCGACGTAGATGCCTGCATGACTGACCTGCGAACCGCCATTGGTGGCGAAGAAGATCAGGTCACCTGTCTGCAGGCCTTCCTTGCCCACATTGGCCGCTTGCATGGAGATCATTTCGCGAGTGGTGCGCGGCAGCGAGATACCGGTGACATCACGGTACACGTAGCCGATCAGCCCGCTGCAATCGAACCCGGAATCCGGTGTATTGCCACCCCAGCGATACGGCGTACCCACCAGGCCCAACGCACGAAACAGTACGTCTTCCGCTTCAGGCGAAAAGGCTTGGGAGGAACCGAAAACGAGAGGAGTGCGAGCCACCGGCGCAGGCGGCGGTGTGCGGCTGGCGCAAGCGCTGAGCAGCGCTGCGAAAAGCATGATTGCGAGGCGGGCCGACGTCGACATAAGCAGAGCATCCTGATCTGGCTGCGGCGTTTTTCTGCTGGAGTGCAGAAAAGAAAACCGCCTGCGCGTTACGCAGGCGGTTTGCCATCATTCATAGATCAGATTCTAGCGCTTATGCGGCAAACTTCAAGTAAGACTTTAAGTTCGCCTTACAAAATGTCCGCTTAATTGCGTGCGGTCACGATCGGAGCCGCGTTTGGCGCCATCGCGAGCGCTCGCTTGGCTTCGATGAAGGTCTTGCTCCAGTAGCTGTCGCCCAGGCTATCAATCCGGACACCACCGCTTTTGCGGCTGCTGGAGTGGATGAACTGGTTGTCACCCAGGTAGATCCCGGCGTGACTGACACGACCGCGACGACCGTTGGTGGCGAAGAACAGCAGATCGCCAGGCTTCAGCTTGCTGCGAGACACCAGCGGCGCATCCACGTTGATCATTTCGCGAGTGGAGCGTGGCAGGTTCATGCCGGCTTGTTCACGGAACAGATAGCCGATAAACCCACTGCAATCGAAACCGGCTTCAGAAGTACCGCCGAAACGGTAACGGGTACCGATCAGGGACATGCCGCGTTCGAGGATGCTGTCAGCCAGCGCCGGAAGTTGATACGACTTGCCATCGGCGAAGTCAGCCAGCTCTTTTTCAGTGGCCTTCTCTTCCTGGTAAAAAGCGTCCTGGTAAAGAGCGGACGACTGCGCGGTAACAGAATTTTTAACCTGTTGCTGCTGCTCTTGCTGGGACACTGGAGAGTGAGCAGCGCAACCGAACAACAGGGTGACGAGTGCGAGAGGCACGAGGGGTGCGAAGCGCTTTAGCATGGGCACGACCGTGGCTGATAGTTGTAAAGAAGTCGAGACTATGCCCGCTATCATCCTCATTTGCAAATTCAATCGAACTTTTTGTGACTTATCGGTTTCTTGCCAACATCTAAGCGCTTAAGCCCATATTAAACACTTGCGCAGCCTGCAGCCCTGTAGGAAAGCGTATTTCCTGGCGCCTGAAATATGCAGAAAGCCCCGCCGGCCTTGGCATTCCCGGCTTTTTTTCTACCAGCCGAGCGTCTCTTTCAGGAAGGGAATAGTCAGCTTGCGCTGTGCTTGAAGAGAGGCCTGATCGAGCCGCTCGAGCAATTCGAAAAGCGCACTCATGCTGCGGGTTCCACGGGTCAAAATAAAGTGCCCGACCTCGTCGGTCAGATGCAGTCCTCGCCGCGATGCGCGAAGTTGCAGGGCACGCAATTTGTCTTCGTCCGAAAGCGGACGCATCTGGAAGATCAGCGCCAGGGTCAGGCGGGATTTGAGGTCTGCCAGCTTCACCGGCAGCTCACGCGGGGAAGTCGATGCGGCAATCAACAGCCGTCGGCCACTGTCGCGCAGGCGATTGAACAGATGGAACAGCGCTTCTTCCCAGTCGGCCTTGCCGGCCACCGCTTGAAGATCATCCAGGCAGACCAGTTCGTACTGTTCAAGGTTGTCGAGAATTTCGATACCGCGGTCCAGCAATTCGGCCAACGGCAAATACACCGCCGGCTCGCCCAACTGCTCGAAGCGCAGGCAGGCCGCCTGCAACAGATGCGTACGCCCTACCCCGTCCTTGCCCCATAGGTAAATCAGGCTTTCGGTCCAGCCGGCGTCGGCTTCGCATAGACGCTCGACATAGCCGAGTGCAGCGGCATTGGCGCCTGGGTAGTAGTTGATAAAGGTGGCGTCATCACGCAGACGCACACCTAGGGGCAGCTGAATCGGTTTCATGCTGACTGAACAGTTCCAAAGGAACCGTTAGTGGCCTCTGTGTAAAGTTTGCGAAGTTTATACCCGTGACGCCGACCGCACAATGCGACAGACCACAAGCAAAATCAAAGGTTTGCGTTGGCGCCCTGATTTTATGACAGTTTCTTTGGCGGAGCCGGCGATAACCCGGCGCCGAGCCGGGCTACCCATGACAAGGCCTAGAGCTCAGGTTCATCAACACCCGAGTACATATCAGAATCCTTATACAAATCATGCACATGGCGCACCAGCACCATAATCACCGCCGCGACCGGCAGCGCCAGCAAAACGCCAGTAAACCCGAACAACTCACCACCGGCCAGAATGGCGAAAATCACCGCCACCGGGTGCAGGCCAATCCGGTCACCCACCAGCAATGGTGTCAGCACCATGCCTTCGAGCGCTTGCCCCACCATGAACACCGCAACGATGCCGACCATGGGATACAGATCGCCACCAAACTGAAACAGGCCCGCGATCAATGCGGCGCCGATACCAATGACGAAGCCCATGTACGGCACGATGGCCGCCAGACCGGCAATCAGGCCGATCAACAGCCCCAACTCCAGCCCCACCAGCATCAGGCCCGCGGCATAGATCACACCCAACGCCACCATCACCAGCAACTGGCCACGGACAAACGCTCCCAGCACCTCATGACATTCACCGGCCAGCGACACCACGCGCTCTTCACGGTCGCGCGGCAGCAGGCTGCGGATCTTGGCCATCATCAGGTCCCAGTCCCGCAACAGGTAAAAACTCACGACCGGAATCAACACCAGGTTGGCCAGCCAGCCAATCACCGCCAGGCCGGAAGCCGTCGCCTGACTCAGTACCACGCCGACGATATCGGAGGTCTGGCCCATATGCTCGCTGATCGCAGCCTTGAGTTTGTCGAATTTCCAGAACCCCTCTGACAACCCGAACTTCGATTGCGCCCACGGCAATGCGGTGTGTTGCAGCCAATCGAGCATCTGTGGCGCCAGCTCATACAACCGGAACAACTGCTTGGCGAGCATCGGCACCAGCACCAGCAGCAGCGCGGTGAAGATCAAGGTGAAGAGCGCGAACACCGCGACCACACCCAAGGTCCGGGACAACCCGGCCTTTTCCAGCCGATCCACCAATGGATCAAACAGATAGGCCAGCAGCAACGCCACCAGGAACGGCGTAAGGATCGGATGCAACAGCCAGACAAACGCGCAGAGCAGGACTACTCCACCCAACCAGAACCAACGCCGCGTATCGACCATGAACCACTCCATTGCTTCTATATAAAGAAAGATAATCTACCAGCGGAAATGCAATTGCGGCGTCGCAACCGGAGCGGGCGCTACAGCCGGGGTCGAACCGTCCGCTACGGGCTGGACAGGGAGTGCCGGGGTTGGCGCCGCCGCCACCTCCTGCAACTTCGCCAGTGACAACTGCGCCCGCAATTGATCGGTACTGCCATTGACCCGATACAGAATCCGGTCACCGTCGACACTTTGCGGGCGCCCGCCAAAGGGTTCCAGTAAACGTCCGAGCGTCGCGTAGCGCTCAAGGTTCATGCCTTGCACTTCCAGCAACTGCTGCGTCGAAGCCCCCGGCCTGGCGACGAATCGCGGCGCCAGACGCTCATTGACCGCGAGCATCACTGCATCCGCCACGGCAGCCTGATCGGCCCCCTGCACACTGCCGGCTTCTTTCTGGTCACCCAGCCATAAATGCCATTTGGCCTGCCATTGACCGCCCTCTTCGCGGGCATGCACCGCCAGCACGGCGTCGGCGTTGTAACGTTCCGAGGCGGCGCGCAACGCAGTCGGATCGGTACTTTCCAGATTCGGCGCCGTGGCGACGACTTGCTCATTCAGGTCCGCAAGCGGCAGGCGCAACGGCAAACCACGGTGCTGCGCTGCCCGGCGCAACGGCGTCGCACTGGCCTGGCCATCGCCCACCAGGCTTGACCCCTCCGTGGAGTCATTCAACCACCAGCCGAGGATCGACGGCCGATTGGCGCCCCACATGGCCAACCCGGCGCGACGTAACGCCTGCTCGGTGGTTGTCGGGTCGAAATCGACCTTCAACACTTCCGGCGGCCCTGCGTCAAAGCCGTACTGACTGATGATTTGCTGCGGATCTTTGCGAATCGCCGCCAACCCCGGACTCTGCGCTGCCTTGGGGTCACCGGTCAGGCGCAATACCAGGGTGTCCAGCGCGCGCTGAGTCGCTTGATCACGCTCCTCCTGCGTCTGGCTGCTGACGGGCTCGCGTACTTGATAGAGGCCTTTGACGGTTTCGGCATGAGTGACCAGACTGGTCAGGGATAAACAGCCCACAAACAAGAATTTAGAAAAACGCATGGAAGATTCCTGGCGACAAGAGCGGCTGGAACAGACCGCATGAAGACGATCGAGCAAGGCTGTGACCATCGCCCGGCGCAAAATATTCACACGTCCCGAGTAAGTTTTCGCACTGTCATAACGATAGACGCTTAATGGCGGTACCTTGAGCAGGCGTGAAGGATGCCACCAAACGGAACAAATACGGTTTTTTTAGGCGGATATGCCCCTGCCGTCGGCCTGAGGATGGCCGCTGCCCTTCAAGCCTGATAAAATCGCGCGCCTTCGCAGACCGGCAACAGCCGGGCACCTTCGAATATCGCGTGAGGCAATCGCCCTCGTCGATTTCGGCGGCCCCGCTGGACCCGGTCGTTACCCCTGAATCCCCCCTAAAGGCCTGGATCATGAGCAAGCAACCCTCCCTGAGCTACAAGGACGCCGGTGTAGACATCGACGCCGGTGAAGCATTGGTCGAACGCATCAAGAGCGTCGCCAAGCGCACTGCGCGCCCGGAAGTCATGGGCGGCCTGGGCGGTTTTGGCGCCCTCTGCGAAATCCCGGCCGGCTACAGACAGCCTGTGCTGGTTTCCGGTACCGACGGCGTCGGCACCAAACTGCGCCTGGCGCTGAACCTGAACAAACACGACAGCATCGGCATCGACCTGGTTGCCATGTGCGTCAATGACCTGGTGGTCTGCGGCGCCGAACCGCTGTTCTTCCTCGACTACTACGCCACCGGCAAACTGAACGTCGACACCGCGGCCCAGGTCGTGACCGGCATCGGTGCTGGCTGCGAACTGTCCGGCTGCTCCCTGGTTGGCGGCGAAACCGCTGAAATGCCTGGCATGTACGAAGGCGAAGACTATGACCTGGCCGGTTTCTGCGTCGGCGTCGTGGAGAAATCCGAAATCATCGACGGCTCCAAAGTCGCAGCGGGCGATGCCCTGCTCGCCCTGCCGTCGTCCGGCCCGCACTCCAACGGTTATTCGCTGATCCGCAAGATCATCGAAGTGTCCGGTGCCGACATCGAAAACACCCAGCTCGACGGCAAGCCGCTGACCGACCTGCTGATGGCCCCGACCCGTATCTACGTCAAGCCGCTGCTCAAGCTGATCAAGGAAACCGGTGCCGTCAAAGCCATGGCCCACATCACCGGTGGCGGCCTGCTGGACAACATTCCACGCGTGCTGCCAAAAGGCGCCCAAGCAGTGGTTGACGTGGCAAGCTGGACCCGCCCTGCGGTGTTCGACTGGCTGCAAGAGAAAGGCAACGTCGACGAGAACGAAATGCACCGCGTCCTGAACTGCGGCGTAGGCATGGTCATCTGCGTGGCGCAAGAGCACGTGGACGCTGCCCTGAAGGTCCTGCGCGAAGCTGGCGAGCAACCTTGGGTCATCGGTCAGATCTCCACCGCTGCCGAAGGCGCGGCCCAGGTTGAACTGAAGAACCTCAAGGCTCACTGATGCCTAAGACCTGTGATGTGGTGGTGCTGCTGTCCGGCACCGGCAGTAACTTGCAGGCCTTGATCGACAGCACGCGGACCGGCGACAGCCCGGTCCGCATCGCTGCGGTGATCTCCAACCGCGCCGACGCCTACGGCCTGCAACGCGCCAGGGACGCGGGCATCGACACCCGCTTCCTGGATCACAAGGCTTTCGACGGCCGCGAGGCCTTCGATGCCGCTCTGATTGAACTGATCGACGCCTTCAATCCCAAACTCGTGGTCCTGGCCGGTTTCATGCGCATCCTCAGCGCTGACTTCGTTCGCCACTATCAGGGCCGCCTGCTCAATATCCATCCTTCGCTGCTGCCCAAATACAAAGGGTTACACACTCATCAGCGAGCGCTGGAAGCCGGGGACACCGAACACGGTTGCTCCGTGCACTTCGTCACCGAGGAACTCGATGGCGGACCACTGGTCGTACAGGCTGTAATACCGGTAGAGTTGCACGACTCGCCGCAGAGTCTGGCGCAACGGGTCCATGTTCAGGAACACCTGATTTACCCGATGGCCGTCCGCTGGTTTGCAGAAGGCCGGTTATCGCTCGGCGAGCATGGTGCTTTACTGGATGGACAGTTACTCGCGGCCAGCGGCCACTTGATTCGAACCTAGGAGATTTTATGCGTCGTGCCCTGCTCTTCGCTTGCGCTCTGCTCGCCTTGCCCTTCGCGCAGGCTGCAGACCTTCAACCTTTCTCCGCCAGCTACACCGCCGACTGGAAGCAGTTGCCCATGAGCGGCACCGCCGAACGCAGCCTGACCAAGGAAGCCAATGGCGTCTGGAAACTCAGCTTCAAGGCTTCGATGATGATCGCCAGCCTGTCCGAAGAAAGCACGCTGACCGTCGACAAAGACACTCTGCTGCCGCAGTCCTACCACTTCGCACGCGGCGGTCTGGGCAAGGCCAAGAAAGCTGATCTGGACTTCGACTGGACGGCCAAGAAGGTTACCGGCACCGATCGTGGCGACGCGGTCAATATTCCGCTCAATCGCGGCATGGTCGACAAATCCACCTATCAACTGGCGCTGCAGCATGACGTGGCCGCCGGCAAAAAGAGCATGAGCTATCAGGTTGTCGATGATGGCGAAGTCGATACCTATGACTTCCGCGTGCTGGGTTCGGAAAAAGTCGACACCAAGGCTGGCCAGATCGATGCGATCAAGGTCGAGCGCGTGCGTGACCCGACTCAAAGCAAGCGCACCACCGTGCTGTGGTTCGCCAAGGACTGGGATTACCTGCTGGTCCGTCTGCAACAGGTCGAAACCGACGGTAAGGAGTACAACATCATGCTCCTGGACGGCAAGGTCAACGGCAAGACCGTCAAAGGCAGCTGAGCCAGACCAAGACAAAGAGCCCCGCAATCGCGGGGCTTTTTCATGCCGGAACAAAAAACCGGAACGCGTCGCCGCGCGCATGCTCTATACCTTCAAGGTCTTTTTTGATCGAATGACTTTTCCTGTCGCTTGCGAGGTTTCCCATGACTGTCACCGTCAACACCGTTTCCGCCGAAGGTTTGCGTCACAGCGTCCAGATCGACGACCATGAACTCTTTGCCGATGCGCCCACCACAGCCGGTGGCGAGGGTTCGGCGCCGGAGCCACACGACTACTTCGACGCCGCCCTCGGTGCCTGCAAGGCCCTGACACTGAAAATGTACGCGAAGAAAAAAGACATCCCGCTCACCGGTGTCGGCGTCGAGGTCAAGCGCGACAACAGCCAGGAGCAGAAAGGCAAGTACGCGCTGCACGTCAAACTGACCCTCAAGGGCGTGCTGACCGATGCCCAGCGCGAAGAACTGCATCGCGTGGCGGATCGTTGCCCGATCCACAAATTGATGACCACCAGCGACGTCAGCATCGAAACCCATTTGTCCGAAGGCGCTTTCAGCCAATAGCGGCAAGGGCTGCGCAAGCGGGTTATGCTCGAATGCATCACCCGCTCAGTCTGGAATGCACAATGAACACTCCGCTCGTGATCCGCCCCCGCGCCGAAGATGTCGAGGGCCAGCCGATTCTTCGCCCACTGCCGACCGCCAAATGCCGCAGCGTCGGACCCTTCGTATTTTTCGACCACATGCTGGAAACCCGCTACCCGCCGGGCAAAGGCATGAACATCCGCCAACATCCACACATCGGCCTCTCCACCCTCACCTACCTGTTCCAGGGGCAGATCCAGCACAAGGACAGCCTCGGTTCCGATCAGGTCGTGGATACCGGTGATGTCAGCTGGATGACCGCTGGCAGCGCCATTGCCCATGTCGAGCGCACGCCAGAGGCGCTCAAGGAAAACGGATTTACGATGCACGGCCTGCAAATCTGGCTGGCCTCGCCCAAGGATCATGAGCAAGGCCCGGGACATTACAGCCATCACCCCGCCGCCACACTGCCGGTCAGCGAGAACCTGGGGGTGAAAATCCGCATGATTGCCGGGACGGGCTTCTGCCTGGAATCGCCGGTACCCGTACTTTCTCCGACGCTCTATGCGGAGTTGACCCTGCAAACGGCGACGACGTTGCTGATTCCAACCGAACATGAAGAGCGCGCGCTGTATGTCTTGAGCGGCGAGGTACAACTGGACGGCGAACCTGTAGAGCCACACACCTTAGTGGTGCTACCGGGCGGAGAGGAGATGACTTTGTTCGCTGACAGCGACAGTCATGCCGTTGTATTCGGTGGCGCACCGCTGGATGGTCCGCGACGAATCAACTGGAATTTTGTGGCGAGCGATCCGGCGGCTATCGATGAAGCGCGCCGACGCTGGGCGGCCGGGGATTGGCCAACCGTACCGGGGGAAAGCGAGCGGATCGAATTGCCTTAGTTTTGTGTCGCTTGGCAGGTCGCCTTCGCTGGCAAGCCAGCTCCCACAGGGTTCGAGGTGAGTCACAAATGATGCGAACGCCATCTGTCCCTGTGGGAGCGGGCTTGCCCGCGAAGAGGCCGGCGCGGGCACTGCATTAGCCAGTGCCGGACAACATCAGCCCTTGAACACTTCATCCAGCAAGTTATGCATCGAGGTAAATGCCCGAGCAGCGACCTTGGCGTCGTACATCATCATGCCAGGCACATTCGCATGCGGATCGGTGAACGAATGGAACGCTCCGCCGTAGCTCAGCAGTTGCCAATCCACGCCAGCGGCATTCATTTCCTCTTCAAAAGCCGGCAGTTGCTCTTTCGGAACCAATGGATCGGAAGCGCCGTGCAGGACCAACACCTTACCCTTGATGTTTTTCGCATCGTTGACGTCCGGTGTATCCAGCGTGCCGTGGAACGAGACTGCCGCTTTCACCGGCGCACCGGTCCGGGCCAACTCCAGCGCACAGCAACCACCAAAGCAGAAACCGAACGTGGCCAGCTTCGAGGTATCGACGGCCACTTCGCCCTGGCTTTGCAGCTGCTCGAACGCCACTTGCATGCGCTTACGCAGTAATGGGCGGTCATTCTTCAACGGCATCATCGCCGCGCCCGCTTCATCGTTATTTTGTGGACGAACCGATTGGCCGTAGAGATCAGCGATCAGGACCACGTATCCCTTGGCCGCCACCGACTTGGCGATTTCCTCGGCGCCAGCGCTGACGCCCATCCAGTTCGGCGCCATCAACAAGCCCGGACGCGGGCCCTTATGGTCGGCATCAAAGGCCACACGGCTTTCGTAGGGCTGACCGTCAATCTGATAGGCAACGGAACGTACAGTGATTTGGCTCATTTCTGACTCCTGATTTTTTAAACACCAGAATGAAAAAACCCGCCGAAGCGGGTTTTTCTACAACGCTGTTAAGCCGACAGCTCAACCAATAGCTTGTTCAGACGACGCACATAGGCCGCCGGATCCTTCAAGCTGTCGCCGGCCGCCAGGGCCGCCTGATCGAAGAGGATGTGCGACAGGTCGCCGAAGCGTTCGTCGCTTTGCTCTTTATCGAGCTTCTCGATCAGCGGGTGAGCCGGGTTGAATTCGAAGATCGGCTTCGAATCCGGGACCTTCTGCCCACTGGCTTCCAGGATCTGACGCATTTGCAGGCCCAGGTCCTGCTCGCCGATGGCCAGAATCGCCGGGGAATCGGTCAGGCGATGGGAAACCCGAACTTCGGCGACGGATTCGCCCAGCGCGGTTTTCAGACGCTCAACCAGACCTTCTTTGGACTTGGCGACTTCTTCCGCGGCCTTCTTGTCCTCTTCCGAGTCCAGGTTGCCCAGGTCCAGGTCACCGCGTGCCACGTCAACAAAGCTCTTGCCGTCGAAATCGTTGAGGTAGCTCATCAGCCACTCGTCGATACGGTCGGTCAGCAGCAGCACTTCGATGCCTTTCTTGCGGAAGACTTCCAGGTGCGGGCTGTTTTTGACTTGCGCGTAGGTTTCGCCAGTCAGGTAGTAGATCTTGTCCTGACCTTCCTTGGCGCGCGCCAGGTAATCGGCCAGACCGACCACTTGTTCGCCGTCGTCACCGTTGGTCGACGCGAAACGCAGCAGGCCAGCGATTTTCTCTTTGTTGGCGAAGTCTTCTGCCGGGCCTTCTTTCATGACCTGGCCGAAGTTTTTCCAGAAGCCTTTGTATTGCTCAGGCTCGTTTTTCGCCAGTTTTTCCAGCATGTCCAGAACGCGCTTGGTCAGCGCCGACTTCATGGAGTCGATGATCGGGTCTTTCTGCAGGATTTCCCGCGACACGTTCAGCGACAGATCGTTGGAGTCAACCACGCCCTTGATGAAACGCAGGTACAGCGGCAGGAACGACTCCGCCTGATCCATGACGAACACGCGCTGCACGTAAAGCTTCAAGCCTTTCGGCGCTTCACGCTGGTACAGGTCAAACGGAGCACGGGCCGGCACGTACAGCAGCGAGCTGTATTCCAGCTTGCCTTCAACCTTGTTGTGGCTCCAGCTCAGCGGGTTTTCGAAGTCGTGAGCGATGTGCTTGTAGAACTCCTGGTATTCCTCGTCCTTGACCTCGGTACGCGGACGGGTCCACAGGGCGCTGGCGCGGTTGACGGTTTCCCATTCGGCGGCCGGCTTCTCTTCGCCTTCGACGGCCGCCACTTCTTTCGGCAACTCGATCGGCAAGGCGATGTGGTCGGAATACTTCTTGATGATGTTGCGCAGGCGCCAGCCATCGGCGAACTCGTCTTCACCGGATTTCAGGTGCAGGACGATACGGGTACCGCGCTCGGCTTTATCGATGGTTGCAACTTCGAAGTCACCTTCGCCCTTGGACGACCAGTGCACGCCTTCGCTGGCGGCGCTGCCGGCACGACGGCTGAACACGTCAACTTTGTCGGCGACGATGAATGCAGAGTAAAAACCGACACCGAACTGACCGATCAGGTGCGAATCTTTCTTCTGGTCACCGGTCAGGTGCTTCATGAAATCGGCGGTGCCTGATTTGGCGATGGTGCCGAGGTGCGTGATCGCGTCCTCACGGCTCATGCCGATGCCGTTGTCTTCAAGGGTGACGGTCTTGGCGTCCTTGTCGAAGCTCACACGGATTTTCAGCTCGGCGCCACCTTCCAGCAATTCCGGCTTGGACAGCGCTTCGAAACGTAATTTGTCTACAGCGTCAGAGGCGTTCGAGATCAGTTCGCGAAGGAAAATTTCCTTGTTGGAATAAAGCGAATGGATCATGAGGTGCAGCAGTTGCTTCACCTCGGTCTGGAAGCCCAGGGTTTCCTTTTGAGTTTCCACACTCATGGTCATCAAACTCCAATCAGATGGCTAAGCCGCGACCTTGAAGGCCGGCGGCGGGATGTCATCAGAGTTGGGGGCTGTGTTCAGGATTTCAAGGGCTCCTCGAGTTTGAAATGCGCCCGGGCCGTGGCGATGGGTTCCGCTTCCGTGCTTTGCCAGGCTGTAATCGCCACGTTGGCGACGCGGCGTCCCTGGCGACACACCTGGCATCGGGCCCAGGTATCGCGAAACTGCCCGGCACGCAGATAGTCGAGGGAGAAGTCGATAATCTTCGGTACGCCTGGCGAGCCGGTGGACACGAGCAGGTGCAACGCGGCGGCCAGCTCCATGAAACCGGCAATGACACCGCCATGAATAGCCGGCAATAAAGGATTACCAATGTTGTCCTTGTTGGCCGGCAGACGAAATAGCAGTTCATCCCCCACCCGTGAGCATTCGACGCCGATCAGCGCGGCGTAGGGAATCCGCTGCAGCAATACGCCATAGTCGCCCCGCTCATGAGCCTGTTGCAGCTGCTGCTTGAATGAGTCAGTCATTTCGCACCTCCGGCGATCGCGCCACCCAAGCCTTTTGCGCCCTTGATGCCCTTGCCCATCCGCATGAAGGTGCCCACCACGTGGGCAATGGGTTGCTCGGGATCGTCCTGATAGGCGAAGCCGCGGGCAAAGATCACATCGGTGGTCACGCGGTAGCACTGGGCGAAACCGAAGACGTCTTTATTCGGCTCGGCGGCGTGCATGTAGTCGATGCGCAGGTCGAGGGTCGGGCAGACCTCGAACTCCGGCAGCACACAGAGGGTGGACATGCCGCAGGCGGTGTCCATCAGCGTGGTCAGCACACCGCCATGGATGACGCCGGTTTGCGGATTTCCGACGATTTGCGGGCTATAGGGCAGCACCACCGTAAGCCCTTCGCTGCTGGCGCTGTGAACACGCAGCCCAAGGACCTGGCAATGGCGCAGTGCCGACAGAAATCGTGTGGCGCGCTCAAAAACGGGGTTTTCGGCCATTTGATAGAAACTCATATTTAAAAATTCGTGCAGTGAAGTAACGGTCCCGGCAAAAGTTCCGCATTAGAACAAACTTATATATCTGAACGATTTGAGGAACTTAACCTTGGTGGCTGTGCTCGAAAGACCAGTAGATATTTTCCATAAGGAGAAACACCCCATGCGTAAGACTTTAGCTATTGCCTTGATGTTGACCGCTTCCCTCGGTCTCGCTGCCTGCGATAAAAAATCCGAGGACAAAGCTCAAGATGCCAACAAACATGCTGAGCAAGCTCAGCAAGACATGAACAAAGCTCAGGATAAAGTGAACGACGCTGCGAAAGAAAACGCTGAAGCTGCCAAAGCTCAGGCTGAATCGAACGAAGCAGCGGCAAAAGAAGCCGCGCCTAAAAACTGAAACAGTTTTTAGCGTGATAAAAGAAAACCCGCCAAGCGCGGGTTTTCTTTCGCCTGCAGTTTTGTTTTCCACCTTAGTTCAAGAGTAAAACTGTTCTAAAAGTCGGACTAATCATCAACAACAACGAACAGATTAAACCCACCAGCCAAACCAGACTGCGCTGCCATGTCAGGTCTTTCCAGTAGCACAGCAAGTAGATAATTCGCGCGATCACAAAGATGATCGCCAACCAGTCAATGAGCCAGCCCGCCGTCTGCGTGGTATGCGCCATCAACACACCCACGGCAAACAATATGAACGCTTCGAAACTGTTCTGGTGCGCGGCCACTGCGCGGGCACCCAAGCCCGTAAGTTGCGCCTGCTGCTGGCGCGGCAGGTGATTGTTGTAACCGCCCTGCTCTTTCATGGCTTTGGTCACGGGCATACGAGCCACGTAAATCAGCAACGCACTGATAAACACACACCAGAACGGAATACTCATCAAGCCGCCTCTTTGTTCACCTCAGGCAATGGTGCCTCTGTAGGGGTATAGACCATCACGTCGAGAACGTCGGAGTGAAATTCGCGGCGATACAAAACAAACACGACACCGGCACTCATCAACATGAACAACCAGGGACTGACGAACCACGCCAGCATGGTCATGCCGAAGTAATAGGAACGCAGACCAAAGTTGAACTGGTTGGCCGCCATGGAAATAACCCGGGCTGCCCGGGACGCGAAGGCTTTTCGCTCCTGCTCGGACACATGGCGTTCGCCAGCCATGGGTGCCGAACCCACCAGAACGGCCGCGAAGTTGTACTGGCGCATGCACCAGCTGAACGTGAAGAACGCGTAGACGAACACCAGCGCCAGGCACAGCAACTTGATTTCCGACATCCCCTGGGAAGCCTGTTGCACCATCGGGATATCCGCCAGCAGCGACACCGCTCTTTCCGACGCGCCGAGCACCGTGAGAATACCGGCCAGGATAATCAGCGTGCTGGAGGCGAAGAACGATGCATTGCGCTCCAGGTTTCCAATCACGCTGGCATCGGCGATGCGGTTGTCACGCAGCAACATGCGACGCATCCAGTCTTCACGATACAGGTGCAGCACGCTGGCCAGGCACGCGGTGTCGCGGCCCTTCCATGTCGCGTAACGGGTGTAGCCACCCCAGCAGATAACGAACCAAAGCGCGGCGAGGATATGGATCAGGTTGGCGTGGATGAACGACATGCAGGTCCTTGTGATGTGGTAACGGGTGATCGAAAACCTGTGGAAGCGAGCTTGCTCGCGACGGCGGAATTACATTCAAAATTCTTGTGGCTGGCCGGCCACAATCGCGAGCAAGCTCGCTCACACAGGGGTTCTGCAATGCTTCGACGTTGGTTCAGGGGAAAAGACACTGCCTGATGCCCATAAAAATCTATGGTCCCCCCCATTTTTGCAATACTGATTATTGGGTGAAGTGGTTGGCTTGCTTAAATCTATCCGGCGTCGATCCAGGGCATGCCCCGCGCCACGATGAGAGTCGCGCCTGACGATCCTGAAAAATGCCGCGGCTTCTGAAGCCGATTTTTATGTCAGGTTCTTCGTCAGGCCGGTGGGCCGTTCACGTCATCCGTTGTTCAGCTATCGCAAAACCTGAAGGGTGATTCGTGGTACTGCAACAACCGCAGGGTCAGGCGTTCAGCGCGTCTGGCCCTGCTTCATATTGCGTATGGTGAGCCGCTAGCGCCCACGCGATCCGCGCCAGCTTGTTAGCCAGGGCGCAGGCCACCACGTTCGAGTGTCGTCGCCCAAGCAATGAGCGCACCCAGTCGGCCAGAGCCCCTTTCTGGTGTTCTAGCCTCTGCATATAGACCCGAGCACATTGAACCAGCAACTGCCTGAGGTGCTTGTCGCCGCGCTTGCTGATGCCCAGCAAATTAGCCCTGCCGCCGGTGCTGTACTGCCTGGGCACCAAGCCCACGGAGGCGGCGAAGTCACGACTGCATTTGTACTGTTGGCCATCGCCCATCTCTACAGCCAGCAGGCTGGCGGTGATCGGCCCGACACACGGCAAGCTCAGCAAGCGGCTGCCGAGATCATCGTCGGCCAGTTGGCTTGCCAGCTCTTTATCCAGCGCCTTGATCTGTTCATCCAGATAACAGAAATGCTCATGCAAGCGCTGTAACAGGACTGTCAACCGAACGGGCAACTCATGCTCAGCCAAAATACTCGCCAACCGCTTCATGATCGCCAGGCCCTTGGGCAGGCTGATGCCGAACTCCAGTAGGAAACCATGCATTTGATTGGCGGTTTTGGTGCGATCGCGCACCAGCGACTCGCGCAGGCGATGCAGAACGGAAAGCGTCTGCTGCGCCTCGGTTTTGGGTGTGACAAAGCGCATCGATGGACGTGAAGCCGCCTCGCAAATGGCTTCGGCATCCACGAAATCATTTTTGTTGCCTTTGACGAAGGGGTGGACGAATTGCGGGGAAATCAGTTTGGCTTCATGCCCCATGGCCATCAGCTGGCGAGCGACGAAATGCGCCCCGGCACAAGCTTCCATCACCACGGTACAGGCCGGCAGATTGCCAAAGAGCGTCATCATCTGTTGACGCGAGAGCTTCTTGCGAAACACCTTTCGGCCCAATTTGTCTTGGCCGTGCAGGTGGAAACTGTGTTTACCGAGATCGATCCCGATCAGCGCTGACTCGCTCATGATGATGGCCTCCGAAAACAAAACACCCTGCGAAAGCGTAGCCCTCGCAGGGTGTGGGGGTGACCATCTCATTAATGCCCCGTATCGATTGATACGGGGCATTTCCGTTTCTGCTCGCCGGCCCGCTTGTGGCGGACCCACGAAGCTTAAGCCAGCGCTTCGGCGCGCTTGCCCAGCAGGCGGTCGCAGACCACAGCAACCACCAGAGTCATGAACGATGGCACCAGCCACGCCAGACCTTGTTCGCTCAGCGGCAGGTGAGCCAGTTGGGCAGGCATCCAGTCCGCAAGACCCGCGCCCTTGAGGGCGTCGATCAGACCGAAGATGAACGACACCAGCATCACCGGGCCGACGATGCGGCCTTGCTCATGCCAGAAGTCCTTGCAGAAGCTCAGTGCCACCAAGGCGATGCATGGCGGGTAAATCGCGGTGAGTACCGGGATGGAGAACGCAATCAGCTTGGTGAGGCCCAGATTGGACACCAACAGGGAAAACGCAGCCAGGAGGATCACCAGCGTCTTGTAGGACAGTGGCAGTACACGACTGAAATATTCGGCGCAGGCGCAGGTCAGGCCAACCGCGGTCACCAGGCACGCCAGAGAAATCAGTACCGCCAGGAAACCGCTGCCGAGGGAGCCAAAGGTGTGTTGTACGTAGGCATGCAGTACCGCCGCACCGTTAGTCGCACCAGCCGCCACTTCATGGCTGCCCGAACCCAGGCGGAACAGGCTGACATAAACCAGTGCCAGGCCCACGCCGGCAATCAAGCCGGCGATGATCGCGTATCGGGTGATCAGCGCTGGCGACTCGACACCGCGGGAGCGGATAGCGTTGACGATCACGATGCCGAACACCAGGGCGCCCAGGGTATCCATGGTCAGGTAACCATTGATGAAACCTTGGGAGAATGGCGCTGCAACGTATTCAGGTGTTGCATGGCCGATGTCTCCGGCGGGAAGGCTGAATGCTGCGATGCCCAGCACAGCCAGGGCAAAGATCTTCAACGGTGCGAGGAAGCGTCCAACCGTGTCCAGCAAGCGGCCCGGGTACAGGGAAATGAAGAACACCAGCAGGAAGTAGACCGAGCTATACAGGAAAAGCGCCAGCGGGCTTTCGCCGGTCAAAGGCGCCAGGCCCACTTCGAACGATACGGTCGCAGTACGTGGCGTCGCGAACAGCGGACCAACGGCCAGATAGCACGCCGCCGCCAACAGTCCACCAGCGACTTTACCGATCGGACTGCTCAATGTATCCATTGCACCACCAACCTTGGCCAGTGCGACAACGGTGATCACCGGCAGACCAACGGCGGTGATCAGGAAACCCAGCGCCGCCATCCAGACATTAGGCCCGGACTGCAAACCGACGATAGGCGGGAAGATGATGTTGCCAGCCCCGACAAACAGGGCAAACGTCATAAAACCAAGTGCCAGGATGTCCTGGCCTTTCAACACTTTCATTAAGGAAATACCACACTACTGAATCGGAATTTAGAGAGGGATTTCCCTATGGGTGAGGGAAATGCTGTCGGTCTGTATGAGACTGACCCGTTTAGCGCGTCGCTGCCTTGTGGGCCGCAGACGCAAAAATGGCGCGTATCCTAACGAATTTGAGCGTCAAGCGCACTGTTAAGGGGCGAACTATCCGATACGCGACACTACCTTGTCGTGTTTACGTATCTAAATTTCATGAGCTCCCTCGCCACAAAAAAGCCTCAAGCGTTTCAAAAGAACCAGAAACGACAAAGGCCACCCGAAGGTGGCCTTTGTTTGGTAAAGCGTCAGCTAAGCGCGAAGCTTACTTGACTGCCCAACCAGTCAGCTCGGCCAGGGCCTTGCCGATGTCTGCCAGCGAACGCACGGTTTTAACGCCTGCGTCTTGCAGAGCAGCGAATTTCTCGTCTGCAGTGCCTTTGCCGCCAGAGATGATTGCGCCAGCATGGCCCATGCGCTTGCCCGGAGGAGCAGTCACACCAGCGATGTAGGAAACAACCGGCTTGGTCACGTGTGCCTTGATGTAGGCAGCCGCTTCTTCTTCAGCCGAACCGCCGATCTCACCGATCATCACGATCGCTTCGGTCTTCGGGTCTTCCTGGAACAGCTTCAGGATGTCGATGAAGTTCGAACCCGGGATCGGGTCACCACCGATGCCGACGCAAGTCGACTGGCCGAAACCGGCGTCAGTCGTTTGCTTCACAGCTTCGTAGGTCAGGGTGCCGGAACGGGAAACGATACCGACCTTGCCTGGCAAGTGAATGTGACCAGGCATGATGCCGATCTTGCATTCGCCTGGAGTGATCACGCCTGGGCAGTTAGGGCCGATCAGGGTAACACCCAGCTCGTCGCACTTAACTTTAGCGTCCAGCATGTCCAGGGTAGGAATGCCTTCGGTGATGCACACGATCAGCTTGATGCCGCCGAAAGCAGCTTCCAGGATCGAGTCCTTGCAGAAAGGAGCCGGAACGTAGATCACGCTGGCGGTGGCGCCAGTGGCTGCTACAGCGTCTTTCACGGTGTTGAACACTGGCAGACCCAGGTGCTCGGTGCCGCCTTTGCCAGGAGTTACACCACCAACCATCTTGGTGCCGTACTCGATGGCTTGCTGGGTGTGGAAACTACCTTGCGAACCGGTAATACCCTGGCAGATAACTTTGGTGTCTTTATTGATCAGGACGCTCATTATTTGCCCTCCGCAGCTTTGACAACTTGTTGAGCAGCGTCGGTCAGGCTGGTAGCAGCGATGATGTTCAAACCGCTTTCTGCCAGTACTTTAGCGCCCAGCTCAGCGTTGTTGCCTTCAAGGCGAACAACAACCGGGATTTTCACGCCGACTTCTTTCACTGCACCGATGATGCCTTCGGCAATCATGTCGCAACGAACGATGCCGCCGAAGATGTTGACCAGTACTGCAGCGACGTTGGTGTCGGACAGGATGATCTTGAATGCTTCGGTCACGCGCTCTTTGGTAGCACCACCACCTACGTCGAGGAAGTTGGCTGGCTTGCCGCCGTGCAGGTTGACGATGTCCATGGTACCCATGGCCAGGCCGGCACCGTTGACCATGCAACCGATGTTGCCTTCCAGTGCTACGTAGTTCAGTTCGAACTTGGCAGCGTGCGCTTCGCGCGGATCGTCTTGCGACGGATCGTGGAAAGTCTTCAGCTTAGGCTGACGGTACATGGCGTTGGCGTCGATGTTGATCTTGGCGTCCAGGCAGTGCAGATCGCCGTCAGCCTTGATCACCAGCGGGTTCACTTCCAGCAGGGCCAGATCGTGATCCTGGAACAGTTTGGCCAGACCTACGAAGATCTTGGCGAACTGGGCAACTTGCTTGCCTTCCAGACCCAACTGGAATGCCAGCTCGCGACCCTGGAACGGCTGAGCGCCAACCAGTGGATCGATAGTGGCTTTCAGAATTTTTTCTGGAGTGTCGTGAGCGATTTTCTCGATGTCCACGCCACCTTCGGTGGAAGCCATGAACACGATGCGGCGGCTCGAACGGTCAACGACAGCGCCCAGGTACAGCTCTTTAGCGATATCAGTGCACGATTCAACCAGGATCTTGGTGACTGGCTGACCATTGGCGTCAGTCTGGTAGGTCACCAGACGCTTGCCCAGCCACTGCTGTGCGAAGGCTTTGGCGTCTTCTTTATTGCGAACCAGCTTGACGCCGCCCGCTTTACCGCGACCACCGGCGTGAACCTGGGCTTTGACAACCCACTCGCTGCCGCCGATTTTGTCGCAAGCTTCTGCTGCTGCTTCCGGGGTGTCTACCGCGTAACCGGTGGATACTGGCAGGCCGTACTCAGCGAACAGCTGCTTACCCTGATACTCGTGAAGATTCATGCTTATTACCGTCTTCGTTAGGTACTGCGCATTCGGTGCTGCACTTATTGAAGTGCCGCACCACCTGTGACTGCTGCTTGCGTAGCTGAGCTACGCAAGACTGCGTCCGGCGGACATTCCGCGGTGAGTCTTGCATGCAAGGCTCACGACGGGCCGCAACCGCCGTGGTTTCTTATTGTCTTTTCAGACATTTGAAAACTGCTGCGCTAGGAAATACTGCGTTAAAAACAGGCTCGGAATGCTCATTGACTGACGTCAACTCCGCTTCCTCACCTGTTTTTGCCTTGTCTTTCCTTCGCTCGCTACGTTTTCAAATTGCCTTCAACGCTTCTTGCGGTTGGCGATGTGGATGGCGCCGCCATTCACTGCCAGAGCTGCTTCGTGCAAGGCTTCAGACAGGGTCGGATGGGAGAAAACCATCATGCCCAGGTCTTCAGCGCTGGTGCCGAATTCCATACCGATTGCGCCCTGTTGAACCAGTTCTGCAGCACTCGGGCCAATCACGTGGACGCCCAATACGCGGTCGGTCTTGGCATCTGCGATGACCTTGACGAAACCACCGGTATCGTTGGCAGCCATGGCACGGCCAGAGGCTGCGAACGGGAAGGTGCCGACGTTAACTTCAACGCCTTCAGCTTTCAAGGCCTGCTCGGTTTTACCTACCCATGCAATTTCCGGGTGAGTATAAATAACCGAAGGGATCAGGTCATAGTTCATCTGGGCTTTGTGGCCCTTGATGCGCTCGACAACCATGATGCCCTCTTCCGAGGCCTTGTGAGCCAGCATCATGCCACGAACCACGTCGCCGATGGCGTAGACGCCCGGTACGGTGGTCGCGCAGTGATCATCAACGTGCACGAAACCGCGCTCGTCGAGGGTCACGCCGCAATCGGCGGCCAGCAGATCAGTGGTCACTGGACGGCGACCAACGGCTACGATCAGCTTGTCGAACGTGATGTTCTGTTCGCCGTTGGCATCGGTGTAGTTCACAACGACTTCGTCGCCGTTCACTTTGGAACCGGTCACACGAGCGCCCAGCTTGATGTCCAGACCTTGTTTGGTTAGGGTTTTCAGCGCTTCCTTGGAAACAGCGGTGTCCGCTGCCATCAGGAAAGTGTCCAGTGCTTCAAGGACAGTCACTTGCGCGCCCAGACGCGACCAGACCGAACCCAGCTCCAGACCGATCACGCCAGCGCCGATCACGCCCAGACGCTTGGGTACGGATTGGAATTCCAAGGCACCGGTGGAATCGACGATCACATTCTGGTCGACCGGAGCCGGCGGAATGTCGATCGGACGCGAGCCAGGAGCCAGGATCACGTTTTCGGCTTCGATGACTTCAACCGAACCGTCAGGCTTGGTGACTTCGACTTTCTTGCCGGCCAGCAGCTTGCCGTGACCCTGGATGGAGGTCACACCGTTGGCTTTGAACAGGGTCGCAACGCCGGAGGTCAGGCCTTTGACGATGTTGGCCTTGCGGCCGACCATCGCTGGCACGTCCATGGTCACGCCGGCGTGATTGATACCGTGGATCGCAAAACCGTCTTGCGCTTCGTGGAACTTCCAGGAGCTGTCCAGCAGCGCCTTGGATGGAATGCAGCCGACGTTCAGGCAAGTACCGCCGAGGGCCAGTTTGCCTTCCTTGTCGGTGTACTTCTCGATGCAGGCAGTGCTGAGGCCCAGTTGAGCGGCCTTGATGGCAGCCACGTAGCCGCCAGGGCCCGCACCGATCACTACTACGTCAAATTTCTGCGACATTCAAAAAATCCTCTTTAGCGAAAAGCTTGAAGCCGCAAGCTGCAAGCCAAACTGCCTTTACCGGCAGCTTGAAACTTGCAGCTCGCGACTGCTTCTATCAGATATCCAGCAGCAAACGAGCCGGGTCTTCCAGCAGGTTCTTGATGGTCACCAGGAAAGTCACAGCTTCTTTGCCATCGATCAGACGGTGATCGTAGGACAGAGCCAGGTACATCATCGGACGGATAACGACCTGACCGTTGATCGCCATTGGACGCTGCAGAATGTTGTGCATGCCCAGAATAGCTGCTTGCGGCGGGTTGACGATCGGAGTCGACATCATCGAACCGAAGGTACCACCGTTGGTGATGGTGAACGTACCACCGGTCATCTCTTCCATCGACAGTTTGCCGTCACGGGCTTTCTTGCCGAAAGTGGCGATGCCGCCTTCGATTTCAGCCAGGCTCATCAGTTCGGCGTTACGCAGAACCGGCACAACCAGGCCGCGATCGCTGGAAACAGCAACACCGACGTCAGCGTAGCCGTGGTAAACGATGTCGGCACCGTCGATCGATGCGTTAACTGCCGGGAAGCGTTTCAGCGCTTCGGTGGCCGCTTTCACGAAGAACGACATGAAGCCCAGGCGCACGCCGTTGTGGGACTTCTCGAACAGATCCTTGTACTTCGAACGCAGGGCCATGACTTCGGTCATGTCGACTTCGTTGAAAGTGGTCAGCATCGCCATGTTCGATTGAGCTTCAACCAGACGCTCGGCAACCTTGGCACGCAGACGGGTCATCGGAACGCGTTTTTCAACGCGGTCACCGGCAGCGAACACCGGAGCAGCAGCGGCAGGTGCGGCAGCCTTGGCAGGCGCGGCGGCTGGAGCGGCTTTCTTGGCAGCAACGGCTGCAACCACGTCTTCCTTGGTCACACGACCGCCTTTGCCAGTACCGGCAACGGAAGCGATGTTGATGCCGTTCTCTTCAGCCAGCTTGCGAGCGGCTGGAGCAGCGACCGGATCGTCTTCGCCTTCGGCAGCTGGAGCAGCAGCCTGGGCAGCGGCCGGAGCGGCAGCGGCTGGAGCAGCGGCAGCAGCGCCGCCTTCAACGATGGAGCCCAGGACTTCGTCGGACAGAACGGTGTCGCCTTCGTTCTTGACGATAGCGCCCAGCACGCCGTCAGCGGTGGCCAGAACTTCCAGTACGACTTTGTCGGTTTCGATGTCGACGATCAGTTCGTCACGTTTGACGGCGTCGCCCGGTTTTTTGTGCCAGGTGGCAACGGTGCCATCGGCAACCGATTCCGGGAAAGTGGGGGCTTTGATCTCGATAGCCATTATCTGTGGTTCCTTAAATTCGGTTTCAAGTGCGCGAAGGCGTTAAACGGTAAACGCGTCTTGCAGCAGTTTTTCCTGCTGCTCGGCGTGCATCGATGCGTAACCACATGCTGGGGCAGCAGAAGCCTCACGGCCCGCGTACTCAAGTACGAGAGACTTGTTGAGGTTGCTGATGCTGCGACGCAAGTGGTGCTGGCTGCAGTACCAGGCGCCCTGGTTCATCGGCTCTTCCTGACACCAAACGGCATGCTTGGCGTTGGTGTAAGGAGCCAGGACTTCTTTCAAGTCGTCCTCAGGGAATGGGTACAGCTGCTCGATACGCACGATGGCGATATCGTCACGGCCTTCGGCACGACGTTTTTCCAGCAGGTCGTAGTAGACCTTGCCGCTACACAGAACAATGCGCTCGACCTTTTTCGGGTCCAGGGCATCGATTTCCGGGATCACGGTCTGGAACGAACCTTCGGCCAGATCTTCCAGAGTCGAGATGGCCAGCTTGTGACGCAGCAGCGACTTCGGCGTCAGGACGACCAGTGGCTTGCGCAGCGGGCGAATCACCTGACGGCGCAGCAAGTGGTAGATCTGAGCCGGGGTGGTCGGCATGCACACCTGAATGTTGTGCTCGGCGCACAGCTGCAGGTAACGCTCAAGACGTGCAGAGGAGTGCTCCGGACCCTGACCTTCGTAGCCGTGTGGCAACAGCATGGTCAGACCACAGAGACGGCCCCACTTGTGCTCGCCGCTGGTGATGAACTGGTCGATAACAACCTGCGCACCGTTGGCGAAGTCACCGAACTGGGCTTCCCAGATCACCAGCGCGTTCGGCGTGGTGGTCGAGTAGCCGTATTCGAATGCCAGTACCGCTTCTTCCGACAGGAACGAGTCGTACAGGTCGAAGCGTGGCTGACCTTCGTACAAGTGTTTCAGCGGGATATAGGTGCCGGCATCTTTCTGGTTGTGCAGAACAGCGTGACGGTGCGAGAACGTACCGCGGCCGATGTCCTGACCGGTCATGCGAATCGGGTGACCTTCGAACGCCAGGGTCGCGTACGCCATGGTTTCGGCGTAACCCCAGTTGATCGGCAGGCCGCCGGCTTGCATTTTCTGACGGTCTTCGTAGATCTTCGCAACCTGGCGCTGAACCACGAAGCCTTCCGGAATTTCCAACAGCTTGGCGGACAGTTCCTGCAGGGTTTTCAGGTCGAAGCGAGTGTCATGACGCGCAGTCCAGGCGTGACCCAGGTACGGGCGCCAGTCCACGAACAACTCTTTGTTCGGCTCTTTGACCAGGCTCTTCACTACGTGCAGACCGTTGTCCAGCGCGTTGCGGTATTCGTCGACCTTCGCCTGAACACGCTCTGCGTCCAGCACACCGCTCTGGGTCAGACGATCAGCGTACAGCTCACGGGTGGTGCGCTGCTTGGTGATCTGCTGATACATCATCGGCTGCGTGCCGCTTGGCTCGTCGGCCTCGTTGTGGCCGCGACGACGGTAGCAGAACATGTCGATCACCACGTCGCGCTTGAACTGCATGCGGTAATCGATGGCCAGCTGGGTCACGAACAATACGGCTTCCGGATCATCACCATTCACATGGAGGATCGGCGCCTGAATCATTTTCGCAACGTCGGTGGCGTACTCGGTGGAGCGCGAGTCCAGCGGGTTGCTGATGGTGAAACCAACCTGGTTGTTGATCACGATGTGCACGGTACCGCCGGTCTTGAAACCGCGGGTCTGCGACATCTGGAAGGTTTCCATGACCACGCCCTGACCTGCAATTGCAGCGTCACCGTGGATGGAGATCGGCAGAACCTTCTCGCCGGTAGGGTCGTTGCGACGATCCTGACGGGCACGGACCGAACCTTCGACCACTGGAGAAACAATTTCCAGGTGGGACGGGTTGAAGGCCATGGCCAGGTGAACTTCACCACCGGTGGTCATCACGTTGGACGAGAAGCCCTGGTGGTATTTAACGTCACCGGAACCCAGCTCGACCTTCTTCTTGCCTTCGAACTCGTCGAACAGCTCGCGCGGGTTCTTGCCGAAGGTATTGACCAGCACGTTCAGACGGCCACGGTGGGCCATGCCGATGACGATTTCCTTGGTGCCGTAGGAACCGGAACGCTGGATCAACTCGTCAAGCATCGGAATCAGGCTCTCGCCGCCTTCCAGACCGAAACGCTTGGTGCCCGGGTATTTGGTGCCCAGGTATTTTTCCAGGCCTTCACCGGCAGTCACGCGCTCAAGCAAGTGGCTCTTGATGTCAGCGGAGTACGTTGGACGGCCGCGTACGCTTTCCAGACGCTGCTGGAACCACTGGCGCTGCTCGGAATCGGTGATATGCGTAAATTCAGCGCCGATGGTGCGGCAATATGTCTGCTGCAACGCTTCGTGAATTTCGCGTAGGCTCGCCTCCTCTTTGCCGATGAACAGGTCGCCGGCACGGAAGGTCGTATCAAGATCGGCATTGGTCAAGCCGTAATGATTGATCGACAGGTCTGCAGGTGCAGGACGCTGCCACAGCCCCAGCGGGTCAAGCTGGGCTGCCTGGTGGCCACGCATACGGTAGGCCTGGATCAATCGCAGCACTTCAACTTGCTTCTTCTCGTGCTCACTGCTCACGCTTCCGGCGGAAACCGGTTGAGCGCGGCGCTGGTTCTTTGCCAGCAAGACGAAATGATCGCGAATTGTGGAGTGCGAAACATCGGTGGAAGAGTTGCCGTCAGCAGGCAACTTCTGGAAGTAGGTGCGCCACTCTTCTGGCACAGCGTTAGGGTCGTGCAGGTAAAGCTCGTAGAGCTCTTCCACATAGGCAGCGTTACTACCGGATAGGTAGGCACTGTTCCACATGCGCTGCATCACGCTTTCTTGCATGCTTGGTCACCCTCGGTTAGGGGAACACCATCGGTGTCGACGCCGAGCAAACTTGCAGAAGTCCGAATGCAGCGACCAAAACAAGCCACTAGGATCACACTGATAGTCCGGGTACCAGCCCGGATGCCCCTGCTTGTCTCATTTCTTCAAAATAAGAGCGGCAGCTTTATGAGCTGCTGCTCAGGTTAAAACTACGGTGCCGGTTGAAGCCTGCACCGTAGCATCCACGGGTACAGCGGTCCTACGGGTACAGCAGCTGAATCACACGCCGCTGGAAAGCAGCATGTTACGAATGTGACCGATGGCCTTAGTCGGGTTCAGGCCCTTCGGACAAACGTTGACGCAGTTCATGATCCCGCGGCAGCGGAATACGCTGAACGGGTCATCCAGCGAAGCCAGACGCTCGGACGTCTTGGTGTCACGGCTGTCTGCCAGGAAGCGATACGCTTGCAGCAGTGCAGCTGGACCCAGGAACTTGTCCGGGTTCCACCAGAAGGACGGGCAAGAGGTCGAGCAGCAAGCGCACAGGATGCACTCGTACAGACCGTCGAGCTTTTCACGCTCTTCAGGGGACTGCAGACGTTCGATGGCCGGAGCCGGCGTGTCGTTCTGCAGGTAAGGCTTAACCTTCTCGTATTGCTTGTAGAAGATGCTCATATCGACGACCAGGTCACGGATAACCGGCAAACCTGGCAGAGGACGAATGATCAACTTGTTACCTTTTACAACGGCGGACAGCGGCGTGATGCACGCCAGACCGTTTTTGCCGTTGATGTTCATGCCGTCGGAACCGCAAACACCTTCACGGCAAGAGCGACGATAGGAGAAACCTTCGTCCTGCTCTTTGATCAGGGCCAGTACGTCCAGCACCATCAGGTCTTTACCACCGGTATCAACCTGGAAATCCTGCATGAACGGCGCAGCGTCCTGATCAGGGTTGTAACGATAAACACTGACTTGCAACATGGCGGCCACCCTTAATAAGTCCGAATCTTAGGTTCAAAAGTCGGAACAGTTTTCGGCGAGAAGTTTACGGCACGCTTGGCGACGCGTTTCTCACCCGGGAAGTACAGGGTGTGGCACAGCCAGTTTTCGTCGTCACGGTCTTCGAAGTCTTCACGGGCGTGAGCGCCGCGGGACTCTTTACGCACTTCGGCAGCGATGGCGGTAGCTTCAGCCACTTCCAGAAGGTTTTGCAGTTCCAGAGCTTCGATACGCGCAGTGTTGAACGCCTGCGACTTGTCGTTGATCTTGACGTTGGCGATGCGCTTGCGCAGATCAGCCAGCTGGGCAATACCCTTCTGCATGTATTCGCCGGTACGGAATACACCGAAGTAGTTCTGCATGCAGCTTTGCAGCTCGCGACGCAGGGTTGCCACGTCTTCGCCATCAGTACGCGCGTTCAGAGCGGACAGACGAGCCAGGGCCGCAGTGATGTCGGCGTCGGTAGCGTCGTCGTATTCGATACCGTCGGTCAGCGCTTTTTCCAGGTGCAGACCGGCCGCACGGCCGAAGACCACCAGGTCGAGCAACGAGTTACCGCCCAGGCGGTTGGCACCGTGAACCGATACGCAAGCCACTTCGCCTACAGCGAACAGACCAGGGATGATGGTATCTACGCCGTTGGCGTCCTGAGTCATCGCCTGACCGTGAATGTTGGTGGCAACGCCGCCCATCATGTAGTGGCAGGTCGGAACAACAGGAACCGGAGCAACCACCGGGTCAACGTGAGCAAACGTTTTCGACAGTTCGCAGATGCCTGGCAGACGGCTGTGCAGCACTTCCTCGCCCAGGTGGTCGAGTTTGAGCATCACGTGGTCGCCGTTCGGGCCACAGCCGTTGCCGGCAATGATCTCTTTAACCATCGAACGGGCAACAACGTCACGACCCGCCAGGTCTTTGGCGTTCGGAGCATAACGCTCCATGAAACGCTCGCCGTGCTTGTTGATCAGGTAACCACCTTCACCACGGCAACCTTCGGTCACCAGTACACCGGCGCCGGCGATGCCGGTCGGGTGGAACTGCCACATTTCGATGTCTTGCACCGGAACGCCAGCACGCAGAGCCATACCGACGCCGTCACCGGTGTTGATCAGGGCGTTGGTGGTGGACGCGTAGATACGACCTGCACCGCCAGTGGCCAGAACGGTAGCCTTGGCACGGATGTAGGTGGTTTCGCCGGTTTCGATGCAGATGGCGATAACGCCGACGAACTCGCCTTTCTGGTTTCTTACCAGATCGACAGCGTAGTACTCGTTCAGGAACGTGGTACCGGCTTTCAGGTTGCCCTGATAAAGGGTGTGCAGCAGGGCGTGACCGGTACGGTCGGATGCCGCGCAGGTACGTGCAGCCTGGCCGCCCTTACCGTAGTCCTTGGACTGACCGCCGAACGGACGCTGGTAGATGCGGCCGGTTTCGGTACGGGAGAACGGCAGACCCATGTGGTCCAGTTCGAAAACCGCAGCCGGGCCTTCCTGACACATGTATTCGATAGCGTCCTGGTCACCGATATAGTCGGAACCCTTGACGGTATCGTACATGTGCCAGCGCCAGTCATCGTTCGGATCCGCAGACGCGATGGCGCAGGTGATGCCACCCTGTGCCGATACGGTGTGCGAACGCGTCGGGAAAACCTTGGTGATTACGGCAGTCTTGTGACCGCCTTGTGCCAGTTGCAGCGCAGCGCGCATGCCAGCACCGCCACCACCAATGATGATGGCGTCGAAAGAAATCGTTGGAATGTTAGCCATGACTCAGATACCCCAGAGAATCTGCACACCCCAGACGAAGTAAGCGAACATCGCAACGCCGCATACTGCCTGGAAAAGGAAACGTATAGCAGTCGCGGACTTGCCGAACGCCATTGGCGTCAGGTAGTCGGTCGCGATGGTCCACATGCCGACCCAGGCGTGAGCGCCAAGGGCAACGAGGGCCAGGAGACTGAAGATACGCATCCAGTTGTTGGCGAACAGTTCATGCCACTGGGCATAGCCGAGGCCCGGGTGGGCAACGACGTATCCGATCAGAAAGATGAAGTAAGCCGCGAGAACGACCGCAGACACACGTTGCGCCATCCAGTCATAGAGGCCCGAACGCGACAGGTTCGTGACGTTAGTTACCATATCCAAACTCCTGCCAGAACGATTACCACCACGGAGACGGCGATAACGATTTTCGAGCCCAGCTTGCCGCCTTCCAGCGTCTCACCGATGCCCATGTCCATGATCAAGTGGCGCACACCGGCAACCAAGTGATACAGCAGAGCGGACAGAATGCCCCAAATCACTAGCTTCGCTAGCGGACTGGTCAGACACGCTTTCACCTGACCGAAGCCTTCCTCGGAGCTCAGCGACTTGTCCAATGCGTAAAGCATGATGGCAAGGCACACGAAGAGGATGACGCCGGATATACGGTGAAGAATGGACGTGTAAGCAGTGACTGGGAGTTTGATGGTCCTTAGGTCTAGGTTTACAGGTCGTTGGCTTTTCACGGCTTTTTTTTCACACTGAAGAGCCCCTAACAATCAGGGCAAAGTTGTTGGGGAGTGCACTGGTCAGGTAACCACCACCCAGGGAGGCGACCCCCAATAAAGCAAGCCCAAAAGCCCTTGGCGGTCGGTGGCCGAGTATAGACAGTTAGGCTACTAATGACAACGCAATCACCTCACCCAAACAGCGGATTGCGCATCTGACATAAAAGGCGTAAATGGCAGGCAATTTCGAGAAAAAAGTCCGGTTAAAGCCTTCTGGAGCAAGACTTTAGGCAAATTGACATTCGAATTTATCTCACTATAGTGGTGCGGGCCCTGCGTGGGGGGTCTGTCTGATGATTTCAAGCATAAATAGGAGGCCACATGGCTGACAAAAAAGCGCAGTTGATCATCGAGGGCGCAGCCCCCGTCGAGCTGCCCATTTTAACCGGCACCGTTGGTCCCGATGTTATCGATGTTCGGGGCCTGACGGCCACGGGCCGTTTCACCTTTGACCCTGGTTTCATGTCGACCGCCTCCTGCGAGTCGAAGATCACCTATATCGACGGCGACAACGGCATTCTGCTGCACCGCGGCTATCCGATCGAACAGTTGGCTGAAAAGTCGGACTATCTGGAAACCTGCTATCTGCTGCTCAACGGCGAATTGCCGACCGCAGAACAAAAGGCCCAGTTCGTCAGCACCGTCAAGAACCACACCATGGTTCACGAACAGCTGAAGACCTTCTTCAACGGTTTCCGTCGCGACGCTCACCCGATGGCCGTCATGTGCGGTGTAGTCGGCGCCCTCTCGGCCTTCTACCACGACTCCCTGGACATCAATAACCCGCAGCATCGCGAAATTTCCGCGATCCGCCTGGTTGCCAAGATGCCAACCCTGGCAGCGATGGTTTACAAGTACTCCATGGGTCAACCCATGATGTACCCGCGCAACGACCTGACGTACGCGGAAAACTTCCTGCACATGATGTTCAACACCCCGTGCGAGATCAAACCGATCAGCCCGGTACTCGCCAAGGCCATGGACCGGATCTTCATCCTCCACGCCGACCACGAGCAGAACGCATCGACCTCTACCGTACGTCTTGCCGGTTCTTCGGGTGCCAACCCGTTCGCCTGTATCGCCGCCGGTATCGCTGCACTGTGGGGCCCTGCCCACGGCGGCGCCAACGAGGCCGTTCTGACCATGCTCGATGAAATTGGCGATGTTTCCAACATCGACAAGTTCATTGCCAAGGCCAAGGACAAGAACGATCCGTTCAAGCTGATGGGTTTCGGGCACCGCGTTTACAAAAACCGCGACCCACGCGCTACCGTCATGAAGAAGACCTGCGACGAAGTGTTGAAGGAACTGGGTATCCAGAACGATCCGCAACTCGAACTGGCCATGCGCCTGGAAGAGATCGCCCTGACCGACCCGTACTTCATCGAGCGCTCGCTGTACCCAAACGTCGACTTCTACTCGGGGATCATCCTCAAGGCCATCGGCATTCCAACCAGCATGTTCACCGTGATCTTCGCCCTGGCGCGGACTGTCGGCTGGATCTCCCACTGGAAAGAAATGCTCTCCAGCCCGTACAAGATCGGCCGCCCGCGCCAGCTGTACACCGGCTACGAGTCGCGTGACATCACCAAGCTGGAAGACCGCAAGTAAGACCTGTCTTGCTGTAGCGTCTTGACCGTCCCGCAAACGGCCTCTATGAAAATAGAGGCCGTTTTAGTTTGTGCGCTTGTTGTGTACATATCCATTTCTTCGGCGACGGCCACCCCGGGGTCCACCCTTACAACGGGCGACCCAGTCACCAAGCACTCTTGCTCCCGTCCCTGCCGTAACGTCACCTCCGTGGGAGCTGACTCGCCAGCAATGGTGGGACAGCCCGGGAAATTAACCGCCCCCTGCAGGAGCGAGCCTGCTCGCGATGGACACCCACGATAACGCGCCCTGTCTGACTGCCCGAGCTACCCGCACGTTTTCGCGAGCAGTTCGCACCTACATTCCTATTGGGGGGACAATCACGGAATCGGGCGATCACCGCCCCATAAAAATCTATGGTCCCCCCCATTTTTGCAATACTGATTATTGGGTGAAGTGGTTGGCTTGCTTAAATCTATCCGGCGTCGATCCAGGGCATGCCCCGCGCCACGATGAGAGTCGCGCCTGACGATCCTGAAAAATGCCGCGGCTTCTGAAGCCGATTTTTATGTCAGGTTCTTCGTCAGGCCGGTGGGCCGTTCACGTCATCCGTTGTTCAGCTATCGCAAAACCTGAAGGGTGATTCGTGGTACTGCAACAACCGCAGGGTCAGGCGTTCAGCGCGTCTGGCCCTGCTTCATATTGCGTATGGTGAGCCGCTAGCGCCCACGCGATCCGCGCCAGCTTGTTAGCCAGGGCGCAGGCCACCACGTTCGAGTGTCGTCGCCCAAGCAATGAGCGCACCCAGTCGGCCAGAGCCCCTTTCTGGTGTTCTAGCCTCTGCATATAGACCCGAGCACATTGAACCAGCAACTGCCTGAGGTGCTTGTCGCCGCGCTTGCTGATGCCCAGCAAATTAGCCCTGCCGCCGGTGCTGTACTGCCTGGGCACCAAGCCCACGGAGGCGGCGAAGTCACGACTGCATTTGTACTGTTGGCCATCGCCCATCTCTACAGCCAGCAGGCTGGCGGTGATCGGCCCGACACACGGCAAGCTCAGCAAGCGGCTGCCGAGATCATCGTCGGCCAGTTGGCTTGCCAGCTCTTTATCCAGCGCCTTGATCTGTTCATCCAGATAACAGAAATGCTCATGCAAGCGCTGTAACAGGACTGTCAACCGAACGGGCAACTCATGCTCAGCCAAAATACTCGCCAACCGCTTCATGATCGCCAGGCCCTTGGGCAGGCTGATGCCGAACTCCAGTAGGAAACCATGCATTTGATTGGCGGTTTTGGTGCGATCGCGCACCAGCGACTCGCGCAGGCGATGCAGAACGGAAAGCGTCTGCTGCGCCTCGGTTTTGGGTGTGACAAAGCGCATCGATGGACGTGAAGCCGCCTCGCAAATGGCTTCGGCATCCACGAAATCATTTTTGTTGCCTTTGACGAAGGGGTGGACGAATTGCGGGGAAATCAGTTTGGCTTCATGCCCCATGGCCATCAGCTGGCGAGCGACGAAATGCGCCCCGGCACAAGCTTCCATCACCACGGTACAGGCCGGCAGATTGCCAAAGAGCGTCATCATCTGTTGACGCGAGAGCTTCTTGCGAAACACCTTTCGGCCCAATTTGTCTTGGCCGTGCAGGTGGAAACTGTGTTTACCGAGATCGATCCCGATCAGCGCTGACTCGCTCATGATGATGGCCTCCGAAAACAAAACACCCTGCGAAAGCGTAGCCCTCGCAGGGTGTGGGGGTGACCATCTCATTAATGCCCCGATCTTTCGACCGGGGCATCTTTTACAACTGCGTTACTTATATAAAAGCATCAAGCCTTAGTGCGAAACCGCCCCACTCGCGCCCAGACCGGTCTGCGAGCGAACGAATTGCGGGAAGAACAGCGCCCGTTCGTTGTCCGCCGCTGCCGACTTGTCGGTAATCGAGAAGAACCAGATGCCGATGAAGGCAATGATCATCGAGAACAACGCCGGGTACTCGTAAGGGAAGATGGCCTTCTCGTGGTGCAGGATCTGCACCCAGATGGTTGGACCGAGCACCATCAAACCAACTGCACTGATCAGACCCAACCAGCCACCGACCATCGCACCCCGAGTGGTCAACTTCTTCCAGTACATCGAAAGCAGCAGTACAGGAAAGTTACAGCTCGCCGCAATGGAGAACGCCAGGCCTACCATGAATGCGATGTTCTGGCTTTCGAACAAAATACCCAGACCGATCGCCAGCACGCCCAAAATGACGGTGGTGATTTTCGAGACCCGGATTTCGTCCTTGTCGTTGGCCTTGCCCTTCTTGATCACACTGGCGTACAGGTCATGAGACACCGCCGAAGCACCGGCCAGTGTCAAACCGGCAACCACTGCCAGAATGGTCGCAAAGGCTACCGCCGAGATGAAGCCCAGGAAAATACTGCCACCGACCGCGTTGGCCAGGTGCACCGCCGCCATGTTGTTGCCGCCCAACAGCGCACCCGCCGCATCTTTAAACGCAGGATTGGTGCTGACCAACAGGATCGCGCCGAAGCCAATGATGAAGGTCAGGATGTAGAAGTAGCCAATGAAGCCCGTTGCATACAGCACGCTCTTGCGAGCTTCTTTCGCGTCACTCACGGTGAAGAAGCGCATCAGGATGTGCGGCAGGCCAGCGGTACCGAACATCAGTGCCAGGCCGAGGGAGAACGCCGAGATCGGATCCTTCACCAGACCGCCCGGGCTCATGATCGCCTCACCTTTAGGGTGAACCTTGATCGCCTCGGAAAACAGCATGTTGAAGTCAAAGTTGACGTGCTTCATCACCATCAGCGCCATGAACGAGGCACCGGACAGCAGCAACACCGCCTTGATGATTTGCACCCAGGTGGTTGCCAGCATGCCGCCAAACAGCACGTACATGCACATCAGGATACCCACCAGGATCACTGCAACGTAGTAGTCGAGACCGAACAGCAACTGGATCAGCTTGCCGGCACCGACCATTTGCGCGATCAGGTAAAACGCCACCACCACCAGCGAACCACAAGCAGACAACGTGCGGATCTGGGTTTGCCCGAGGCGGTAGGACGCCACGTCGGCAAAGGTGTACTTACCCAGGTTGCGCAGGCGCTCGGCGATCAGGAACAGAATGATCGGCCAGCCCACCAGAAAGCCGATCGAGTAGATCAAGCCATCGTAGCCGGAGGTGAACACCAGGGCGGAAATCCCCAGGAAGGACGCTGCGGACATGTAGTCACCGGCGATCGCCAGACCATTCTGCAAACCGGTGATATTGCCACCCGCCGCATAGTAGTCAGCCGCCGACTTGTTGCGCTTGGAAGCCCAGTAGGTGATGCACAGGGTCGCGCCGACGAACACCACGAACATCAGAATCGCGGGAACGTTCAGCGGTTGTTTATGCACTTCGCCGGTCAGGGCTTCGGCTGCCCAGGCGCCAGGTGCAAAAGCTGCGATGCTCAATAGAGCCATTAGACGCCGGATCATTGCTGAGCCTCCTTGAGAATCGCATTGTTCAGGTCGTCGAATTCGCCATTGGCGCGTCGTACGTAGATGCCGGTCAGGACGAAGGCCGAAATAATCAGCCCGACGCCAATCGGTATGCCCCAGGTAATCGAAGACTCTGGGCTGATTTTCGCACCCAGAATATGCGGCCCATAGGCAATCAAAAGGATGAATCCGGAGTAAAGCCCTAGCATGATCGCCGAAAGAATCCAGGCGAATCGTTCTCTCTTGCTAACCAGCTCCTTGAATCGCGGGCTGTTTTGAATCGAGAGGTAAATGCTGTCGTTCATTGTTTTTATCCTCGCAGCACAGATTTAGTTGGAACGATATCCACTGTAAGCGGCTGCGAGCCAGGTTCCAGACGACCTTAGTCTTAGAACGACATGACGTTTTCGCCAATTTCCGGCCGATAAAAAACAGCCGTCACACGACGTTAATCCTTCAGAAATAAAAAGGGCCGCCCGACATGGATATCGGGCGACCCTGCATTGCGCGGATTAGACGCTTGCTTCGCTATTACTTGGTCCAGTCGGCAACACGCTCCGGGTGTTTCGCCACCCATTCTTTTGCGGCGGCTTCTGGCTTGGCACCATCCTGGATCGCCAACATGACTTCACCGATTTCGTCTTTCGAGGCCCATTGGAAGTTCTTCAGGAACTTGGCCACTTCAGGTGCTTTAGTTGCCAGTTCCTTGCTGCCGATGCTGTTCACGGTTTCAGCCGCGCCATAAACACCCTTCGGGTCTTCCAGGAAGCGCAGTTTCCATTTGGCGAACATCCAGTGCGGCACCCAACCGGTGACGGCGATGGATTCGTTTTTCTTCTCGGCACGGGTCAGTTCGGCAATCATGCCGGCCCCGGAACTGGCCTTGAGTTGATAGCCGGTCAGGTCGTAGTCCTTGATCGCCTGCTCGGTCTTGAGCATGACACCCGATCCTGCATCGATGCCAACGATGCGATTCTTGAAGCTTTCATCGGTTTTCAAATCAGCCAGCGACTTGGCCTTGACGTACTCCGGCACGATCAGACCGATTTTCGCGTCCTTGAAGTTCGGACCGTAGTCGACCACTTGATCTTTGTTCTTGGCCCAGTAATCGCCATGCGTCACCGGTAGCCAGGCCGACAGCATGGCGTCGAGTTTGCCGGTTGCCACGCCTTGCCACATGATCCCGGTCGCAACGGCTTGCAGCTTCACGTCATAACCGAGTTTCTGCTTGATCACTTCTGCCGCTACGTGAGTGGTCGCGACGCTGTCGGACCAACCGTCAACGTAACCGATGCTCAGGGTCTTGCTCTCGGCATTGGCGAATGTGGAGCCAATCGCAAGTACCAGAGCGGCACTTGCACCTAAAAGTCGTCGCATCTTCATCGTTACTTCCCCGAAAGTGCTGCGCTCGACGGGTGCCGAGTCGCGTCAACGTATTGTTATGGTGCACAGCGCCCCCATCACGCCCACCGCAAACCCGTTCGATCATCAGCGCGTTTATCAACGAGGGTACTGACGCCTCCGATAATCAACCTGACGACAAGGGCGACCTGCTCTGCCAGCGACCTCAAGACATCGAGAAACGACATCAGAAAGCCATTAATCCGTGGCACCGCAAACTCACCGCTCCATCCGCCCGAACTTTGCATGTCAAAATTATGCGGGCCACCAAGCACACGGCAAATGCAGGTAACATGCGCCGCTTTGCTCCCAGACGGCCTGATCATGCCTGCGACATCTCGCTTCCCTTTGTTCGCTTATCTATTCGCCTGCCTGCTGGGCATCTTTGCCCTGAGTGGTTTCTGGTACGGCCTCGGCAAACCGGTGATTCTGCCGGACGTCGCCAGCGCGACGCACAAGCTGCAATGCGCCTCCTACACCCCCTTCGACAAGGACCAGTCGCCGTTCGATCAGCCGTTCAAACTGCGCCCCGAGCGCATGGACGCCGACCTCGCCCTGCTGGCGACCCGTTTCGAGTGCATTCGCACCTACTCGATGACCGGTCTTGAGGCGCTGCCGGACCTCGCGCGCAAGCACGGGTTGAAGCTGATGATCGGCGCCTGGGTCAACAGCAATCCGGTGGACACCGAAAAAGAAGTCGACCTGTTGATTGCCTCGGCCAACGCCAACCCGGATGTGGTGAGCGCGGTCATCGTCGGCAACGAAACCCTGCTGCGCAAGGAAGTCACCGGCGCGCAGCTGGCGAAGCTTATTAATAAAGTCAAAAGCCAGGTCAAACAGCCTGTCACTTATGCCGATGTCTGGGAGTTCTGGCTCAAGCACCCGGAAATCGCGCCAGCCGTGGACTTCCTCACCATCCATTTGCTGCCCTATTGGGAGGACGATCCTTCGAACATCGACGCTGCCCTGCAACATGTGGCCGAAGTGCGCCAGGTGTTCGGCAACAAATTCGCGCCCAAGGACGTGATGATTGGCGAGACGGGCTGGCCAAGCGAAGGCCGCCAGCGTGAAACCGCTTTGCCGAGCCGGGTCAACGAAGCCAAGTTCATTCGCGGCTTCGTCGCCATGGCCCAGCAGCAGGGCTGGCACTACAACCTGATCGAAGCCTTCGACCAACCGTGGAAGCGCGCCAGCGAAGGTGCGGTCGGCGGCTACTGGGGACTGTTCGATGCCGATCGTCAGGACAAGGGCGTGCTGGCCGGGCCGGTGACGAACGTGCCGTACTGGTCGCAGTGGCTGATGGCCGGTGGCTTGATCTTCCTCGGTACGCTGATCCTTGGCGGTCGCGTGCGCAGCACTCGCGCTGCGCTGGTATTGCCGCTGCTGGGGGCCTTGGCCGCCTGCGCGATAGGTGCCTGGGGTGACCTGGCGCGGGTCACCACGCGCTTTGGCAGTGAATGGCTTTGGGTTGCCTTGCTGACAGCGTTGAATCTGTTGGTGCTGGCCCATGCGGCGCTGACCCTGAGCCCGCGCACCGGTTGGCGTGGACGGGCGTTCAATGGGCTGGAACGACGAGCGGGTTGGTGGGTGGCGACCACAGGGTTTGCTGCTGCAGTGATGATGCTGGAACTGGTGTTCGATCCGCGTTATCGCAGCTTCCCGAGCGTCGCATTCATCGTGCCAGCATTGGTTTATCTGTGCCGTCCAGTCAATGTGCCGCGCCGCGAAATCGCCCTGCTGACCTTCATCATCGGTGCCGGTATTGCGCCACAACTGTATCGCGAGGGTTTGCAGAACCAGCAGGCCTGGGGCTGGGCGCTGGTGAGCGTGTTGATGGTAGCCGCGTTGTGGCGCTGCTTGCGGGTACGCAAACGCTGATCTTTAGCGCCTTTATTGGCCTCATCGCGGGCAAGCCACGCTCCCACAGGAATCGTTGTCTTACGTAGACTCCGTATTCACTCAAACCCATTGTGGAGGCGGGCTTGCCCGCGCTGACGATTTATCAGGCAGTGCGCGATGCACGCACCAACCGCAACCCGGCAATCACCACCGCAAAAACAGCCAGGGTCGTGTTGTATAACGCCAGTGCAGGAAACCCGAACACCAGCGCCAGCACCGCCAACCACCACCCTGCCCTCCCCGGCAGCAAGAAGCCGATCACCGCAGCCGCCAACGCACTCCAGCCCAATACATTGAAGTGAATCATCAGACCCAGATTCGAACGGACCTGGCATTCCCAACGACTCGCCTCATCCACGCAGATGCCTACCCATTGCGCATCCTCCATGAAGCCGTAACGCGCGCCATAACTGGCGGCCAGCCAAACAGGCAGCAAAACAAGCAGCAAAATCACGGGCAGACGACGGGACATGAAGCACTCCAATAAGCGAAAAACGGCGGCCAGCTTAATCGCCCGACAGCCTTACGCAAGCGCTAACAACAGTTAACTGGTCATTCAATCGCTGCAAAGTGTATCGTCCAACTACTATTACTTCGAAATCTGGCCTGTTTGGTGCCGATGCGTGGCACTTTGGCGCAAATTCAATGGTCATAGCCTGCGAACTTCATTCGACACCTTTTTTAAGGGATCCAGTCATGCTCCGTTCCTTGCGCTTCGCTGCCCTGTTTGGCGGCCTGATATTAAGTGCGTCCGCAATGGCGGTCGATATCGACGCCGCCAGTTATGGCTACCCCTTGACCAACCCGTTCGAGGCGACCATCGCCACGACGCCTCCGGACTTGCGTCCAGAGCTGCCGCTGGACGACGACATCCATCAGTCGGATCGCAGCATGACCTTGCGCCCGGAGCGGGCATTCAATTTGCCGGACAACTTCTGGGCGGTAAAGAAACTCACTTACCGCATTGCCACCCAGGATAAAGCCGCACCGCTGATCTTCCTGATCGCCGGCACCGGCGCACGCTATGACAGCAGCATTAACGAATACCTGAAAAAGCTCTACTACAAGGCCGGCTATCACGTGGTGCAACTGTCGTCGCCCACCAGCTTCGACTTCATCAGTGCCGCCTCACGCTTCGCCACGCCGGGCATCACCAAGGAAGATGCCGAAGATATGTACCGGGTGATGCAAGCCGTTCGTGCACAAAACCCCGGCGTCCCCGTCACCGATTACTACCTGAGCGGCTACAGCCTGGGCGCCCTGGATGCGGCCTTCGTCGCGCACCTGGACGAGACCCGCCGCAGCTTCAACTTCAAGAAAGTCCTTCTGCTCAATCCGCCGGTGAATCTCTACACCTCGATCACCAACCTCGACAAGCTGGTGCAGACTGAGGTCAAGGGCATCAACAACACCACCACGTTCTACGAGCTGGTGCTGAACAAACTGACCCGCTACTTCCAGCAGAAAGGCTACATCGATCTCAACGATGCACTGCTCTACGACTTCCAGCAGTCCAAGCAGCACCTGAGCAATGAACAGATGGCCATGTTGATCGGCACTACGTTCCGCTTCTCGGCGGCCGACATTGCCTTCACCTCTGACCTGATCAACCGCCGGGGCCTGATTACCCCACCCAAGTACCCGATCACCGAGGGCACCAGCCTTACGCCTTTCCTTAAGCGCGCACTGCAGTGCGACTTCGACTGCTACATCACCGAACAGGTGATTCCGATGTGGCGCGCCCGCACCGATGGCGGCAGCCTGCTGCAACTGATCGATCAGGTCAGTCTGTACGCGCTGAAGGACTACCTGCACGACAGCCCGAAAATCGCCGTCATGCATAACGCCGACGACGTGATCCTCGGCCCTGGCGACCTCGGCTTCCTGCGCAAGACCTTTGGCGATCGCCTGACCCTTTATCCGTTGGGCGGCCATTGCGGCAACCTTAACTACCGCGTCAACAGCGACGCCATGCTGGAGTTCTTCCGTGGCTAAATACCTCCTGCTTATCGCTGCGTTACTCTGTGCAGGCGTGGCCAACGCCGACAACAGCAAAGCCAACGCCCCGGTGGTGGTCGACAGTGACGGCTTCAAAGAGCCCCTGAGCAAACTCAAGATCAACCCAGGCCTGGATCAGCGCGAGTTCGAACGATCCACGCTCAGCGCATTGAACGTGTATGACCCGCTGGAAGAGTGGAACCGCCGCGTCTACCACTTCAACTATCGGTTCGATCAGTGGGTGTTCCTGCCAGTGGTCAACGGCTATCGCTACGTCACACCAGGCTTCTTGCGCACGGGTGTCAGCAACTTCTTCAACAACCTCGGTGATGTTCCGAACCTGCTGAACAGCCTGTTGCAGTTCAAGGGCCAACGTTCGATGGAAATCACCGGGCGACTGCTGCTCAACACTACCATCGGCGTCGCCGGCCTGTGGGATCCAGCCACCGCCATGGGGCTGCCTCGCAAGAACGAAGACTTTGGTCAGACCCTGGGCTTCTATGGCGTGCCAGGCGGTGCGTATTTCGTATTGCCGATCCTTGGCCCGTCGAACCTGCGTGATACCGGCGGACTGGTGGTGGACTTCAGCGCGGAGTCGGCGATCAACTACCTGAACGTCTCAGAAGTCAGCTCCAACCATCCGGAAATCTGGGTGCTGCGCGCCATCGACAAGCGCTACCAGACCAGTTTCCGCTATGGCCAACTGAACTCGCCGTTCGAATACGAGAAGGTACGCTACGTGTACACCGAGTCGCGCAAGTTGCAGATTGCCGAGTAATCCAGGCGCTACAAACGACTGTGGGAGCGAGCTCGCTCCCACAGTCGTAGACGTTTCTGGTGAAAGGAATCCTGGCTTCAGCCCTTCAGCCATCTCCAGACTTTGCTGACAGCCATCACCCCCGCCAACACCACCGCCCCTGCCACAATCCCTGCCGCCGCATTGAGCAACGCCGGCACGATAAAACCGGCACCGCCCGCCCCCGCGCCGACCTCCTCGATCCAGTGATGCACCACCGGCACACCATGGGTCAGGATGCCGCCACCGACGAGAAACATCGCCGCCGTGCCGATTACCGACAGACTTTTCATCATGTACGGCGCCGCGCGCAGAATACCGCCACCGATGCGTCTGGCCATCTGCCCGGGCTTTTGCGTCAGCCACAGGCCCAGATCATCGAGCTTGACGATGCCCGCCACGAGCCCGTAGACGCCAATGGTCATGACGATGGCAATGCCCGAGAGCACGATCACTTGCTGGGTCAGCGGCGCACCGGCCACGGTGCCGAGGGTGATGGCAATGATTTCCGCCGACAGGATGAAGTCGGTACGAACGGCGCCCTTGATCTTGTCCTTTTCGAACGCCACCAGGTCGACCGCAGGGTCTGCTACCGCCTCAACCAGTTCGGCGTGCTCGGCCTGGTCGTCAGACGTGCTGTGAAGGAACTTATGGGCGAGTTTCTCGAAACCTTCGAAACACAGGTAAGCACCGCCCACCATCAACAATGGCGTGACCAGCCAGGGAATGAACGCGCTGATGGCCAGCGCCGATGGCACCAGGATCAGCTTGTTGATGAACGAGCCCTTGGCAACCGCCCATACCACCGGAATTTCCCGCTCGGCACGCACACCGCTGACCTGCTGGGCATTGAGCGCCAGATCGTCCCCGAGCACGCCGGCGGTCTTCTTGGCGGCCATCTTGGTCATCAACGCCACGTCATCGAGTACGGCGGCGATGTCGTCGATCAGCACCAGCAAACTGCTTCCTGCCATGAATTGGATTTCCTTCTTGAATGAATGGCGTGCAGCATAGCGCGGCCGAGTGCCACACGGCGCATTCTTGAGCGCCGCCAAAGGCCGGTGCTACCATGCGCAACCGCCAGAACAGGCAAGGAACCACCTGGTTTATGAGCACTATCCGCGAGCGCAACAAACAACTGATCCTGCGTGCCGCCAGTGAAGAGTTTGCCGACAAAGGCTTCGCTGCGACCAAAACCAGCGACATCGCAGCCAAGGCGGGATTGCCCAAACCCAACGTCTACTACTATTTCAAATCCAAGGAAAACCTCTACCGCGAGGTTCTGGAAAGCATCATCGAGCCAATCCTGCAGGCTTCGACCCCCTTCAACCCCGAAGGCGTGCCCAGCGAAGTGCTGAGCAACTACATCCGCTCGAAAATCCGCATCTCCCGCGACCTGCCGTTTGCTTCCAAAGTGTTCGCCAGCGAAATCATGCACGGCGCCCCGCACCTGAGCGCCGATTTGGTCGAACAGCTCAACAGCCAGGCCAAACACAACATCGACTGCATCCAGACCTGGATCGACCGCGGCCAGATCGCCCCGATCGACCCCAACCACCTGATGTTCAGCATCTGGGCCGCGACCCAGACCTACGCCGACTTCGACTGGCAAATCACCGCCATCACCGGCAAGGCCAAGCTGGATGAAGAAGATTATGAAGCGGCGGCGCAGACGATCAGCCGCTTGGTGCTCAAAGGGTGTGAGCCGGACTAGACCGCGGTGCATTTATCGCTAGCAGGCTAGCTCCCACAGGGGATTTGTGAACGCCACAGAACCTGTGTGGGAGCTAGCCTGCTAGCGATGAAGACAACTCGATATGGGCTCAAACCCACTTAGCATCCCACAGCGGATAGTCGCCAAGTTTTTCCACCAGCCCCGCCCGCAACGGATTGGCAACGACGTAGCGTGCCACCTTGACCAAATCCTCCTCCCGTCGCAGCGCCCTGTCATGAAAGCCTTTCTGCCAAAGAGTCATCTTGCGGCCAGTGGATTGATTTACCGCTTTGGTGCTCAGTGATTTGGTTTTTTGCATCAGGTCACCCAACGATCCCTGCTGCAACTCGACCAGCCAATGGAAATGATCGGGCATGACGACCCAGGCTAGTGAATTCGCAATGCCTTGATGTTGCGCAATTCGGAACTGGTTCACCACCAGACGGCCCAGCGTGAAACTCTCGAACACAGGTGTTCGTCGAAACGTGTTGGTGGTCAGAAGATAAATTCGGTTTGATTCGGCGTAGCGACCGCATCGCAAGCGATGTGAAGCAGGTAAATCCGGCATTCCTTTGCCTCTCTCATAAATTGATCATGAAAAGGCTAGCTCGGCGGTCTCAGGTGGGATGTATAGACTTTAGCCAGATGTGTCTGGTCGATAGCCATCGCTAGCAGGCTAGCTCCCACAGGGGATTTGTAAGGCCACACAACCCGTGTGGGAGCTAGCCTGCTAGCGATGGCATTAGTTCAGGAGCCGAAGATCAAGCCACCACCCCCGCATCCGCTCTCAACCCCGACGCCTCAATCGCAGTGATCGCACACTGCTCATCGACATCCGACAGATCGCCGCTGATCCCTACCGCCCCCAGCACGTTCCCCTCCTGATCCCGAACCAGCACGCCCCCCGGTGCCGGCACGACGCTGCCTTGCCCCAGGCTGTTCAACGCAGCGATAAACGCCGGGCGTTGTTGCGCGTCCAGCGCCAGCAGGCGCGAGCCTTTGCCCAGCGCAATGGCGCCCCAGGCTTTGCCAATCGCAACGTGTGGGCGCAGCAGGCTGGCGCCGTCTTCGCGTTGCAGGGTGATCAGATGCCCACCGGCATCCAGTACCGCAATGGTCAACGGTGCCGCGCTGATTGCACGCCCCGCGGTGATGGCCTCGTTGACCAGGTTGACTGCGACTTTCAAGGTTAAAGCGCTCATGGTGCCGTCCTCATTTTGTTTTTCGGAAAGCCGTTGGACTGCTTCGATGTACTGCAGCCCGATGCAACAAATAGAACACAATGAATTATATTTTTGTATACAATAATTATCGAAAAGCGCCACATGCGACGAAAAGCCACACTAAATAGGGCTTCCGACGAATGAAACAACCGCTTGAGAAAATGGATTGACCTGCGCCGTCCGCCGTGAATACACTCTGCGCAAAGCCACTTGTATACAATTACAAAACGTAAAGAGGCACAAAACCATGAGCAAAATGAGAGCAATCGAAGCCGCCGTTCTGGTGATGCGCCGCGAAGGGGTTGATACCGCTTTTGGCATCCCCGGTGCCGCCATCAACCCGCTGTACTCCGCCCTGCAAAAGGTCGGCGGCATCGATCACGTCCTCGCCCGCCACGTTGAAGGCGCGTCGCACATGGCCGAGGGCTACACCCGCACCAAGGCCGGCAACATCGGCGTGTGCATCGGCACTTCCGGCCCTGCCGGCACCGACATGGTCACCGGGCTCTACAGCGCCTCGGCCGACTCGATTCCAATCCTGTGCATCACAGGGCAAGCACCCCGCGCCCGTATGCACAAGGAAGACTTCCAGGCTGTCGACATCACCAGCATCGTCAAGCCAGTCACCAAGTGGGCAACCACGGTTCTGGAGCCGGGCCAAGTGCCTTACGCGTTCCAGAAAGCGTTCTACGAAATGCGTTCCGGCCGTCCTGGCCCGGTGCTGATCGACCTGCCGTTCGACGTACAGATGGCCGAAATCGAATTCGATATCGACGCCTACCAGCCACTGCCGCTGGCCAAGCCGACGGCGACCCGTGTTCAGGTCGAGAAGGCGCTGGCCTTGCTCGATCAGGCCGAGCGTCCATTGCTGGTGGCCGGTGGCGGCATCATCAACGCCGATGCCAGCGATCTGTTGGTTGAGTTCGCTGAACTGACCGGCATCCCGGTCATCCCGACCCTGATGGGCTGGGGCACCATCCCGGACGATCACCCGCTGATGGTCGGCATGGTTGGCTTGCAGACTTCGCACCGCTACGGCAACGCCACGATGTTGAAATCCGACGTGGTGCTGGGTATCGGTAACCGCTGGGCCAACCGTCACACCGGTTCGGTGGATGTCTACACCGAAGGCCGCAAGTTCATTCACGTCGATATCGAAGGCACGCAGATCGGCCGCGTGTTCACCCCGGACCTGGGCATCGTTTCCGACGCCGCTGCCGCGCTGACCGTGTTCATCGAAGTCGCTCGCGAATGGCAAGCTGCCGGCAAGCTGAAAAACCGCAGCGCCTGGTTACAGGATTGCCAACAACGCAAGGCCAGCCTGCAACGCAAGACTCACTTCGACAACGTGCCGGTCAAGCCGCAGCGCGTGTATGAAGAGATGAACCAGGTGTTCGGCAAGGACACTTGCTATGTCAGCACCATCGGTCTGTCGCAGATTGCTGGCGCGCAGTTCCTGCACGTCTACAAGCCACGTCACTGGATCAACTGCGGTCAGGCCGGCCCGTTGGGCTGGACCATTCCGGCGGCGCTGGGCGTGGTCAAGGCCGACCCGGACCGCAAGGTTGTCGCACTGTCGGGCGACTACGACTTCCAGTTCATGATCGAAGAACTGGCCGTGGGCGCGCAGTTCAAGCTGCCCTACATCCACGTCGTGGTGAACAACTCGTACCTGGGGTTGATCCGTCAGGCGCAGCGCGGCTTCGACATGGACTACTGCGTGCAGCTGTCCTTCGATAACCTGAACGCGCCGGAACTCAACGGCTACGGTGTCGACCACGTCGCGGTTGCCGAAGGCCTCGGCTGCAAGGCGCTGCGCGTGTTCGAACCGGCTCAGATCCAGCCTGCCCTGCGCAAGGCCCAGGAGCTGATCGAAGAGTTCAAGGTGCCGGTGATCGTTGAGATTATCCTGGAGCGCGTGACCAACATTTCCATGGGTACAGAGATCAACGCCGTCAACGAATTCGAAGACCTGGCGCTGGTCGGCAACGACGCACCGACGGCGATTTCGTTACTTGATTGACTATTGATCGTTCCATTGTAGGAGCCAACAAGCCGGCTCCTACAGGGGGCACTCACAGATTTACGGAGACCACCATGCCGCGTTTCGCAGCCAACCTGTCCATGCTGTTCACCGAACAGGACTTTCTCACCCGCTTCGAAGCCGCCGCCAAGGCCGGTTTCACTGGCGTGGAATACCTGTTTCCGTACGACTTCAGCTCCGCCGAAATCAAGGCCAAGCTCGACGCAAACGGTCTGACCCAAGTGCTGTTCAACCTGCCGGCCGGTGACTGGGCCCAGGGCGAACGCGGCATTGCCTGCCTGCCGGACCGGGTCGAAGAGTTCCGCGCCGGCGTCGACCTGGCGATCGCGTACGCACAAGTACTGGGCAACACCCAGGTCAACTGCCTGGCCGGGATTCGCCCACAAGGCATAGACGATGCCACCGTGGAAAAAACCTTCGTCGCCAACCTCAAGTACGCGGCCGACAAGCTGCAGGCGGCGGGCATCAAACTGGTGATGGAAGCGATCAACACCCGCGACATCCCGGGCTTCTACCTGAACAACACGGCGCAAGCCCTGTCGATTCGCGAGCAGGTCGGCAGCGCCAACCTGTTCCTGCAATACGACATCTATCACATGCAAATCATGGAAGGCGATCTGGCCCGCACCCTGCAATCGCACCTGGCCGAGATCAACCACGTGCAGCTCGCGGACAACCCGGGGCGTCACGAACCAGGCACCGGTGAAATCAACTACCGCTTCCTGTTCGAACACCTGGACCGTATCGGCTATCAGGGCTGGGTCGGCTGCGAATACAAGCCGTTGACCACCACTGAAGCGGGCTTGGGCTGGCTGAAAACCCATAACGCGATTTGACCTATTACCTGTAGGAGCGAGCCTGCTCGCGAAGATCGATCAGACGCCGCGTTTTATTCAGGCAACACGCGTTTTTCGTTGAGTTTTTCGCGAGCAAGCTCGCGCCTACAAAAAGCACAAAAACAAGAGGATTTTCTCATGGCTAAAATCGGATTTATCGGCACCGGCATCATGGGCCACCCAATGGCGGCGAACCTGCAGAAAGCCGGTCACAGCCTGTTCCTGTCGGCACACCACGACGCCGCGCCCGCCGACCTGGTCGCCGCTGGCGCCGTTGCCCTGGCAAACCCGAAAGAAGTGGCCCAGGAAGCCGAATTCATCATCGTCATGGTGCCGGATACCCCGCAGGTCGATGACGTGCTGTTCCGCGCCGATGGCGTTGCCGCCGGCGTTGGCAAAGGCAAAATCGTGATCGACATGAGCTCGATCTCGCCGACCGCCACCAAGGCTTTCGCTGCCAAGGTCAACGAGAAAGGCGCCCAGTACCTCGACGCGCCTGTGTCCGGCGGTGAAGTCGGCGCCAAGGCGGCGACCCTGAGCATCATGGTCGGTGGCGACGCCGACGCCTTCGAACGCGCCTTGCCGCTGTTCCAGGCCATGGGCAAGAACATCACCCTGGTCGGTGGCAATGGTGATGGCCAAACCGCGAAAGTGGCGAACCAGATCATCGTGGCGCTGAACATCCAGGCCGTGGCGGAAGCCCTGCTGTTCGCTTCGAAAAACGGCGCCGATCCAGCCAAGGTGCGTGAAGCGCTGATGGGCGGTTTCGCTTCGTCGAAAATCCTCGAAGTGCACGGCGAGCGCATGATCAAGGGCACCTTCGATCCGGGCTTCCGCATCAGCCTGCACCAGAAGGACCTGAACCTGGCCCTGCAAGGCGCCAAGGAGCTGAACATCAACCTGCCGAACACCGCCAACACCCAGCAAGTGTTCAGCACCTGCGCGGCCATCGGAGGCAGCAACTGGGATCACTCGGCACTGATCAAAGGCCTGGAGCACATGGCGAACTTCTCGATTCGCGATAAGAAGTAAGCCCTGCCTGACCTGTGGGAGCCAGCCTGCTGGCGATGAAGTCGACCCGGTGTGTCTGATAGACCTCGGCGCCTGAATCGCCAGCAGGCTGGCTCCCACAAGGATCCGGGTTGCTCCACCTCCAATAACAAGAAAATCCGGGAGCCCGCCATGTCGGTCGATCCGCAACAATTCCTGCGCGAGCTGTTCGCCACAGCCATCGACGCCGCCCATCCGCAGCAAGTCCTCGAAGCCCATTTGCCCAAAGATCGCAGCGGTCGGGTGATCGTCATCGGCGCCGGCAAAGCCGCGGCTGCCATGGCCCAGGTGGTCGAGCGCTGCTGGCAGGGCGAAGTGTCCGGCCTGGTCGTGACGCGTTACGGTCACGGCGCGCCCTGCGAAAAAATCGAAGTGGTCGAAGCCGCGCACCCGGTACCGGATGCAGCCGGCCAGGCCGTGGCCAAACGGGTATTTGAACTGGTCAGCAACCTGACCGAAGCCGACCGGGTGATCTTCCTGCTCTCGGGCGGAGGGTCGGCCTTGCTCGCCCTGCCCGCCGCCGGCATCACCCTGGCCGACAAGCAGTCGATCAACAAAGCCCTGCTCAAATCCGGCGCGACCATCGGCGAGATGAACTGCGTGCGCAAGCACCTCTCGGCGATCAAGGGCGGTCGCCTGGGCAAGGCCTGCTGGCCCGCCACTGTCTATACCTACGCGATTTCCGATGTACCGGGCGACCTCGCCACGGTTATCGCTTCCGGCCCCACCGTGGCCGATCCGAGCACTTCGGCCGAGGCCCTGGCGATTCTCAAGCGCTACGCCATTGAAGTTCCGGCGTCCGTGCGCACTTGGCTGCAAAGCCCGGAATCGGAGACGGTCAAGCCCGGCGACCCAAGCCTGGCCCGCAGTCATTTCCAGTTGATCGCCCGCCCGCAACAATCGTTGGAGGCAGCGGCCGTGAAATGCCGCCAGGCCGGCTTCAGCCCGTTGATTCTGGGCGACTTGGAAGGCGAATCCCGCGAGGTGGCCAAAGTCCACGCTGGCATCGCCCGCCAAGTGGTCCTGCACGGCCAGCCATTGCCGGCGCCGTGCGTGATTCTCTCGGGCGGCGAAACCACCGTGACCGTGCGCGGCAATGGCCGGGGCGGACGCAACGCCGAATTCCTGCTCAGCCTGACCGACAGCCTCAAGGGCCTGCCCGGTGTCTACGCGCTGGCCGGTGACACCGACGGCATCGACGGTTCCGAAGACAACGCCGGCGCGATCATGACCCCGGACAGTTACGAGCGTGCCACTGCCCTGGGCTTGAGCGCCAGCGACGAGTTGGACAACAACAATGGTTACGGCTACTTCGAGGCGCTGGACGCACTGATCGTCACCGAGCCGACCCGCACCAACGTCAACGACTTCCGCGCCATTCTGATTCTCGAGAGCCCAAAACCATGACGCCTGATAAAAAGGTCAAAATCCTCGCCACCCTTGGCCCTGCCACCGACGGAATCGACGACATCCGCGAGCTGGTGCAGGCCGGGGTCAATATCTTCCGCCTGAACTTCAGCCACGGCGATCACGCCGACCACGCCCAGCGCTATCAGTGGATCCGTGAAGTCGAGCGCCAGCTGAATTATCCGCTGGGCATCCTGATGGACCTGCAAGGCCCGAAACTGCGGGTCGGCAAGTTCGCCGAGGGCAAGGTGCAACTGATACGCGGTCAGGCCCTGCGCCTGGACCTCGACACCACGCCAGGCGATGAGCGGCGGGTCAACCTGCCGCACCCGGAAATCATCGCCGCGCTGGAGCCAGGCATGGACCTGCTGCTGGATGACGGCAAGCTGCGCCTGCGGGTGGTCACCCAATACGCCGACGCCATCGACACCACCGTGCTCAATGGCGGCGAACTGTCGGATCGCAAAGGGGTGAACGTGCCGCAAGCGGTGCTCGACCTGAGCCCGTTGACCGCCAAGGATCGCCGCGACTTGAGCTTCGGTCTCGAACTCGGTGTGGACTGGGTGGCACTGTCGTTCGTGCAACGTCCGGACGACATCCGCGAAGCCCGCGCCTTGATCGGCGACAGAGCGTTCTTGATGGCCAAGATCGAGAAACCGTCGGCGGTGACCCAACTGCGGGAAATCGCCGAGTTAAGCGACGCGATCATGGTTGCCCGCGGCGACCTCGGCGTGGAGGTGCCGGCCGAAAGCGTGCCGCAGATCCAGAAAAACATCATCAGCACGTGTCGCCAGCTCGGTAAACCGGTGGTGGTGGCAACGCAGATGCTCGAGTCGATGCGTTTCTCGCCGGCCCCAACCCGCGCCGAAGTCACAGACGTGGCCAACGCCGTGGCCGAAGGTGCGGACGCGGTGATGCTGTCGGCGGAAACCGCCTCCGGTGAATACCCGCTGGAAGCCGTGCAGATGATGAGCAAAATCATCCGTCAGGTGGAAAACGGGCCGGACTACCAGACCCAGCTGGACGTTAGCCGACCGAAAGCCGAAGCGACCGTTTCCGATGCGATCAGCTGCGCGATCCGTCGCATCAGCAATGTGCTGCCGGTGGCGGTGCTGGTCAATTACAGCGAGTCCGGCGCGTCGACCCTGCGGGCGGCACGGGAGCGGCCGACGGTGCCGATCCTCAACCTGACGCCGAACCTGCAAACCGCCCGTCGCCTGAGCGTGGCGTGGGGCGTGCACTCGGTGGTCAACGATCGCCTGCGCCAGGTCGATGAAGTCTGCTCGACGGCGCTGGAGATCGCCCAGGCCCAGGGCATGGCCCAGCGTGGCGACACGTTGTTGATCACGGCGGGTGTGCCGTTTGGGCAGCCAGGATCGACTAACTCTTTGCGCATCGAGACGTTGATCTAGAGCGCCCATACCGGCCTCATCGCCAGCCGGCTGGCTCACACACGGGTTTTGTGTCGATCACGAAATCAATACTGAACAGAGATTCAGTGTGGGAGCCAGCCGGCTGGCGATGCCGGGGACTCGGTTTCATTGACTTTCAGAACTGCCATGCCTGCCAACCACTTCAACACCCATTGCCCCGATTGGGCGACGGCCTTGCTCAACGGCTTCAGTCAGATATTCCTCCAGCGTCATCCGCTGTTCGGTCTGCTGTGCCTGCTCGCCATTCTGTTTACCGCACCCGCCCTGCTCGGCGGCGCGCTGCTCGGCGGCGTCGCCGGGTTACTCACCGCGCAACGTCGTGGCTACGCCAAGGCCGATCGCCAGGCCGGGCTGTTCAGTTACAACGGCGTTTTGCTCGGGTTGTTGCTGAGCCTCTATTTCCCCTGGTCGGCCATGCTGCCGCTGGTGATCATCGCCTGCGGCGGGCTGAGCGCGATGCTCACTCAACAGTGGCTCAAGCGTGCCCGGTTCAGCCAATGCCTGCCCGCCTACACCGCACCCTTCGTGGTCTTGAGCTGGGTGTTGCTGTGCTTTGCTACGCCCTCGACCCAGGCGCATTTGATCGAAATCAACACGCTGAACATGCTCGCTGCACCACTCAAAGGCTTCGCTCAGGTGATGTTCCTCGGTCAGCCGCTGGCCGGTGCGATCATCGCCGCCGGCTTGCTGATGGCTGACCGTCGCGCATTCTGCTGGGCGTTGTTGGCATCTGTCGCGGGCATGGGCTGGAGCCTGCTGCACCATGACTTCTATACCGCGCTGCTCGGCCTCGGTGGCTATAACGCCGTGCTCGTCGCCCTCGCCTTCAGTGCGCAACGCCAGCAGCCGTGGCTGCCACTGGCCGGCATTGCATTGGCGCTGCTGCTGACGCCGGTGTTCGCCGCGATCGGTCTGCCCACGCTGACCGCGCCGTTCATCCTCGCCGGCTGGCTGGTCCGTTCGGTTGCTCAAGTGTTCGGCAACACCATGGATGCCTCGGTGCCTTGCGTTCCCGGGGAGAATCGACCTAGGCTGCGCTGATTCTCGAGTCAGGCGTTATCCATGGACAGCAGCACTAAAAATTGGCGTGAACAACTCTACGTCATGGTTTTCCAGACCGACACCAAGGCCGGTCGGCGTTTCGACGGCATTTTGCTGTTGATCATCCTCGCCAGCCTGGTGGTCGTGATGCTCGACAGCATCGATGCGGTGCACCAGAACTACGCCGATCTACTGGCGTATATCGAATGGGGTTTCACGGTCATCTTCGCCATCGAATATGGCCTGCGCCTGTACTGTTCGCCCAAGCCGCTGCGCTACGCCTTCAGCTTTTATGGCCTGGTGGATTTGCTGGCCATCGTACCCGGCGTCCTCGCGCTGTATTACAGCGATGCGCAGTACCTGCTGATTATCCGGATCATCCGGATGCTGCGGATTTTCCGCGTACTCAAGCTCAGCCCTTACCTGAAACAAGCCAACTACCTGATGTCCGCCCTGCGCGGCAGCAAGCAGAAAATCGTGGTATTCCTGGTCAGCGTCTGCACGCTGGTGACGGTGTTCGGTACGCTGATGTACGTGATCGAAGGCCCGGAACATGGCTTCACCAGCATTCCCAAAGGCATCTATTGGGCTATCGTGACCCTGACCACCGTAGGCTTCGGCGATATCGTGCCGAAGACGCCGCTGGGACAGGTGGTTTCCTCGCTGGTGATGATCACCGGTTACTCGATCATCGCCGTGCCGACCGGTATTTTTACTGCCGAACTGGCCAATGCCATGCGTGGCGACACCCTGCAGCACCCTTGCCCGGTGTGTCGGAAAAACAGCCACGAACCCGACGCCGCGTTCTGCTCTCGTTGCGGCAATGCATTGTTCAAAAAACTGGAATAAGAAAAGCACTTTTTAATCTTTAAAGGTCTATGCGCGCCCGGCTATAGTCGCTGGCAAATTGCCTCAACTTTAAAAACAAACTTTCAGAACAAGGATTGCGCAGTGAAAAAACTCTTTGGCGCCTCACTTCTGGCCGCTGGCCTGGCACTGACCAGTGTGGTTCAGGCCGCACCGACCCTGCTCAACGTGTCCTACGACGTGATGCGCGATTTCTACAAGGACTACAACACTGCGTTCCAGAAACACTGGCAAGCCGAACACAACGAAAACATCACCCTGCAGATGTCCTTCGGCGGCTCCAGCAAACAGGCGCGTTCGGTCATCGACGGCCTACCGGCTGACGTCATCACCATGAACATGGCCACCGACATCAATGCCCTGGCGGACAACGGCAAACTGGTCCCGGACAACTGGGTGACGCGCCTGCCGAATAACAGCGCGCCGTTTACCTCGGCCACCGTGTTCATCGTCCGCAAGGGCAACCCGAAAGCCCTGAAGGATTGGCCGGACCTGCTCAAGGATGGCGTGCAAGTGATCGTGCCTAACCCGAAAACCTCGGGTAACGGCCGCTACACCTACCTGTCGGCGTGGGGCTACGTGCTTAAGAACGGCGGCGACGAGAACAAGGCCAAAGCCTTCGTCGGCAAACTGTTCAAACAGGCGCCAGTACTCGATACCGGTGGTCGTGCCGCGACCACCACGTTCATGACCAACCAGATCGGCGATGTGCTGGTGACCTTCGAAAACGAAGCGGAAATGATCGCCCGCGAGTTCGGCCGCGACCAGTTTGAAGTCATCTACCCGAGCGTCTCCGCCGAAGCCGAGCCGCCGGTGTCGGTGGTCGACAAAACCGTCGACAAGAAAGGCACCCGCGCCGCCGCCGAGGAGTACCTGAAGTACCTGTGGTCGCCGGAAGGACAGGAAATCGCCGCCGCCAACTACCTGCTCCCGCGTGACCCGGCCGTGCTGGCCAAGTACACCGACCGCTTCCCGAAAGTCGACTTCCTCTCGGTTGAGAAGACCTTCGGCGACTGGCGCACCGTGCAGAAAACCCACTTCAATGATGGCGGGGTTTTCGATCAGATTTATGCGCAGTAAACCCTGGCAGTAATGAAAAAGGCGACCTCAACAGGTCGCCTTTTTCGTTGTACACCGCCACCCCCCTGTAGGAGCGAGCCTGCTCACGAAAAACCCAAGTGCGCCACTGGTCATCCGGATTTTCGCGAAAAAAACTCGCTCCTGTGGGGCTTGCCATTTCAGCTCAAATTGCCGCAGAAAATCATGGACCTGACTTTCGCTAAAGTCAGGAAGTGAAGCGGCGAACATAAGCATGCTATCGAACAGGATGTAAGTGAATGTATCATCAGCCCACAAGATTTCGACGCCAGGTTCACGGGCCGACGGCACAGGATCCCGTCACTCATTCCGCAATGAAATGAGTGCTATCACTCCAATCACTCTTCTGCCGTACCGGTCAGGCCATTAGCCTGCGCGCATTCCCTTTTGTTCAGCGAGACACGTTATGAACCCAGCGACCCAGGCGCCCCACGGCACCGCGACAATGACCCGAGGCATGGTGCTGCTGTTCGCTTTCTGTTGTGGCGCCATCGTGGCCAATATTTATTACGCCCAACCCATCATCGGTCTGATCGCGCCGGATATCGGCCTGACCAACACCATGGCCAGCCTGATCGTTTCGTTGACCCAGATCGGTTATGCGCTGGGCCTGTTCTTCCTGGTACCACTGGGTGATTTGCTCGAGAATCGCCGGCTGATGATCATCACCACAGTGGTGGCGATTGCCAGTCTGCTGGGCGCGGCGTTTACCGCTCAGCCGAACGTGTTTTTGCTGATTTCGCTGCTGGTGGGCTTCAGTTCAGTGTCGGTGCAGATCCTGATTCCACTGGCCGCGCATTTGGCGCCGGAAGAGTCTCGCGGTCGTGTGGTCGGCGGGATCATGGGCGGTTTGCTGCTGGGGATTCTGCTGGCGCGGCCGGTCTCCAGCGTGGTGGCGGACCATTTCGGCTGGCGGGCGATGTTTGTCATCGCGGCGCTGTTGATGGTCGCCATCAGCATCGTGCTGGCCCTGACCATCCCCAAGCGCCAACCCGATCACAGTGCTTCTTATGGGCAGCTGTTGGGCTCGCTGTGGACGCTGTTGCGTAAACAACCGGTGTTGCGTCAGCGCGCGTTTTACCAGGGGTGCATGTTCGCCACGTTCAGCCTGTTCTGGACCGCAGTGCCACTGGAGCTGGCGCGCAACCATGGCCTGTCGCAAAGCCAGATTGCGATCTTCGCGCTGGTCGGTGCCATCGGCGCCATCGCCGCGCCCATCGCCGGTCGTCTGGCCGATGCCGGCCACACCCGCGTCGCATCCTTGCTGGCCCTGTTGTTTGCCAGCCTGAGCTTCCTGCCGGCCTTCATTCACCCGGCCTACAGCGTTATCGGTCTGGCGGTGACCGGCGTGGTACTCGATTTTTGCGTGCAGATGAACATGGTCCTCGGCCAACGCGCGGTCTACGCTCTCGACGCCAAAAGCCGTAGCCGACTCAATGCGCTGTACATGACCAGCATCTTCATCGGCGGTGCGTTCGGTTCGTCGGTGGCGAGCCTGGTGTACGAACAAGGTGGCTGGTTGTGGATCGTGGTGGTTGGCAGTGCGTTTCCGTTGTTGGCGTTACTGCGGTTTTTGACGGTGTCAAAACCAACTTCCCTGGCCATGGCCTGAATGGCCACGGAGTTGGCCAATGGCACCGTCAGGACTTGCTGACAAAAGCGCTCTGAATTGACCCGACCTGCGCCAACATCATCGGGCTCACGCGCTTGATTTGTCGATGCAGACCAGCAGGCGTTCAACCGTGTAATCCAGCGGTCCGGAGTTGTCGAGCAGATGCACGGCGGGCTCGCTATCGGCCAGCAAGCGCTCATTGAAACGAGCATTGCGGGCCAGTCGGCGATCGATCTCGACCACCGATTCACGCCCGCGCGCCAGCAGGCGCTGGCGCAACACGGCCAGATCCACGGTCAGCAAGAGCACGACCAGGTCGGGATAACGCTCGCGAGTGTTCTGCAGGTGCCCGCGAGAGCCATTGACCAGCACGTCTTCCCCTGCCGCCAGCCAGTCGTCGATGTCGCGCGGAATGCCATAGGCCAGGCCGTTAGCGTGCCAGCTCAGGGCAAAGGCGCCCCGGGCCTCCATTTCGGCGAACTGTTGCATGCTGACACCCAGCGCCGATTCCCCCACCGCTTCCGCCGAGCGAGTGATGACCCGCCGCACGATTCGGCAGCCACGTTCGGTAAGCCGTGCTCGTGCGGCCTCCAGCAGGCTGTCCTTGCCTGAGCCGGAAGGTCCGATGAGATAGATCAACCTGCCCGCCATCAAAATACCTTCTTGCATGTCGCCTGACTCGTTGTACCCACGGCAGCCCGTCCGGACAAAGGGCTGCACGCGAAACCCGTGCATGCTCGCCACGACTGTTCAACCCCGGCCGCCACGTCGAAGGCCGCCACATTACTCCAGTGCAATCCGCCGCGCACGGGGTTCGGGGCTCCGTCCATCCGGCGTTGAAGTCGTCTGACGCTCTGTCGTCGTCAGCAGGGCGCACAAAAAAGGCGACCTCTAAGGTCGCCTTTGCGTCACTGCCCGAATTGCCGCCCCAAACCGCCCGGCACACCGTGGATATCCGTCTCTTCCCACGGCCCTTTCGGGCTGATCGAGCGGCTCCAGCCGTTATCCCAGCGGTAGTAGGTGCGCTGGCGGTAGAACGTGTTCGGTTGATCATCGAGCACATAGACACCCAGTTTCGGGTCCCAATGACTGTTGCCACCCGGCGGTGGCGCGAAGCTGGCCGAGGTACGTGGCAGCGGTTTCGCGGGTTTAGCCGGGGTGGTCGATTTACCCGGCGCGGTCGAAGGCGCCGGCTTGGTGCCCGGCTGCGACGACGGGATCGGTGGCGGGGTCTGATGTTCGGGTGGCCGCTGGACCGCACAAGCGCTCAGCCCCAAAACAACGCTGAGCAAGGTGATACGAGCGATGGCGGTCATGGTGGCGTTTCCTGTTATTTGTCCGGGCTGTCGATGGTCAGTGTCTGCGGCGCGGTGGTGCTGCTGGCCAGAGGCTGGCTGCGACCGACCCACTCACCTGCCGTCGGTTGACCGGCACGGGAGATGCGCGCAACCAGTTGGACTTCAGGGAAGTTCGACAGTTTCAACTGCGGCATCATCGCGTCGGCGTCGCCCAGTTCGACGGTCGCCGGCAAGTCGGCCACGGTCAGGCGCTTGGCCGCCAACGGCGCGGGTGGGCCTGAAGTGGCGCGCGCGAAGATGAAGACGCTGTCGCCAGGCTGGACCTTGCCCTTCAGCTCGGCCGCCAGGTCCACATGAACCTTGAGCCGCGCAGCCGGTTTGGCTGCGGGCGCCTCGGCCACCTTGCCGCCGCTGGCCACCAGTTTCTCGGTGGCGCGGGTAATGCCGCCCTGCAGCGCCACGCGGGATTGGTCGTCCGGCGGCAATTGCTCCAACAGGCGATTCCAGTAATCGATGGCTTGCTGATAACGCTGACCTTCGAAAGCCGCGATACCCAGCAGCCCGAGGCTGGTGACTTCTTTCGGATCAGCCTTGAGCGCTTCGTCAGTCAGTGCCTGAATTTTCTCCGACCACTGCTTGCCATCGGCGAAATACTGGGCCTGAGCCCATTGACCGAGCAGTTCCGGCTGACGACCGGCCAGGTTCACCGTGCGCTCGAAAATCTTCGCGGCATCGGCAGGACGATCCTGGGTCATGTAAGTACGACCGAGGAAATACAAGGCTTCAGCGGAATCGGGCTGCGCCGCGACCGCACGCTCCAGACGCCGGGTCATCTCTTCCATCGACTGCGGTGGCTGGGAGAATTCCCGGGTCAGCTCGACTTTGTCGCTGGCACCGAAATGCAGGTACAAACCCAGGCCCAGCACCGGCACCAGTACGGCTGCCAGCAACGGTGCCGGCTTGCCCAGGCGCGACACCCGTGGCGCGGCGACGCCTTCGGTGTCGGCGAGCAATTCACGGGCAGCTTCGGCGCGACCGGCGTCCATTTGCGCCGCATCGAGCACGCCTTCTTCCTGCTGAGTCTGCAACTCAGCCACGCGCTCTTGATACAGCGCCACGTTCAGGGCGGTACGATCCTCTTCGAGCTGGGCGCGACGACTACGCAGAACGGGGATCAGCAGAAAACTCAGGGCCACCAGAAGCAGCAGACCTGCAGCGAGCCAGAAATCAATCATTCTTGGTTTTTATCCAACAGGTGGTCGAGGCGCTCGCGCTCCTCGGCAGAAAGCGAGCCCGGGGTGGCGGCGCGTTGCACGCGACGACGGCGGACGATCACCGCGATGATCACAAAACCGCCCAGCAGCAGACCGGCCGGGCCGAACCAGAGCAGTGCAGTCTTGGCGTTGAGAGCCGGTTTGTAGCGGACGAAGTCACCGTAGCGATCAACCATGAAATCGATGATCTGCTGGTTGTCCTTGCCCTCGCCGAGCATGCGGAAAATCTCTTTGCGCAGGTCGGCAGCGATGGGGGCGTTAGAGTCGGCGATGTCCTGATTCTGGCATTTGGGGCAACGCAACTCCTTGGTCAGCTCGCGAAAACGCTCGCGATCGCCTTCCTTGGCGAACTCATAGGTGTCGATGGCCGCCTGCGCCACACCGACCAGGCTCAAACCCAAAATGACGGCAGCGATCCAGCGCTTCATGGCTTGGCCTCGTCGACCAGCGCCTGATATTTGGCCGCCAGTTTTTCGCGCCAGACCTGCTCGTCGATCACGCCGACAAACTTGTCGCGGATGATGCCCTTGGCGTCGATGAAGAAGGTTTCCGGCGCGCCGTAGACGCCGAGGTTCAAGCCCAGGGTGCCTTCGTCATCGCGGATGTCGAGCTGGTAAGGGTTGTGGTACTCGCTCAGCCACTTCAGGGCGTCGGCATTGACGTCCTTGTAGTTGATGCCGTAGATCACCACGCCCTTCTCGGCGAGTTTGTTCAGCACCGGGTGCTCGACCCGGCAGGAAATGCACCAGGTGCCCCACACGTTGACCAGCGCCGGTTTACCCAGAATGTCGGCGCGGGTCAGGGTCTTGTCGCCCTGCACCGCGGGCAGGGAAAACTCCGGGAAGGGCTTGTCGATCATGGCCGAGGGCAACTCGGCCGGGTCCAGGTACAGACCGCGATACAGGAAAACAGCGACCACCAGAAAAATCACCAGTGGCAACAGCATCAACCAGCGTCTCATGCAGTGGCTCCCGACATGCCCAGTGCTTCACGCACTCGGCTTTTCACCTTGACCCGATACCGTCGATCCAGCGCCGCCAGCACACCGCCCAGGCCGGTGAGCAAGCCGCCGAACCAGATCCAGCGCACGAACGGTTTGACGTGCACGCGCACGGCCCAGGCGCCATCGCCCAGCGGCTCACCCAGTGCGACATAGAGGTCGCGGGTGAAGCCGGCGTCGATCCCGGCTTCGGTCATGACCGAGTTCTGCACGGTGTAAAGGCGTTTTTCCGGGTGCAGCACGCTGACTTCCCGACCGTCGCGGATCACCCGGATGGTGCCCTTGTCAGACGTGAAGTTCGGGCCTTCGAAGTGCTTGGCGCCTTCGAAGATGAAGTGATAACCGGCCAGGTCCATCGACTCGCCGGGCGCCAGGCGCAGGTCGCGCTCGGCACTGTTCTGACTCGACAGCACCACGCCGAGGGCGCAGACCGCGATGCCCAGGTGCGCCACCTGCATGCCCCAATAACTGCGGGTCAGGGTCGGCAGGCCTTTGATCAGGCCTTTGTGGCGAGTCTTGTCGAAGATGTCACGCACACCGGCCAGCAATACCCAGGCGGCGAGCAGGAAGGTCGCCAGCACCGCCCAGTTGAAATCGCCATACGCGACACCCGCCACCACAGCCAGCGCGGTGCTGCCGAGCAACACCGGGGTCAGCATGCCTGCCAGCCATTTCACCGGGGTGTCTTTCCAGCGCACGATCACGCCGACCGCCATCACCAGCATCAGCAACGCCATCAACGGAATGAACAGTGCGTTGAAATACGGTGGGCCGACCGACAGCTTGGCGCCGGTCATTGCATCCAGAACCAAGGGATACAAGGTGCCCAACAGGATCATCGAAGCCGCGACCACCAGCACCAGGTTGTTGCCCAGCAGCAGGGTTTCCCGCGACCAGAGGTTGAAGCCAACCTGGCTCTTGACCACCGGTGCGCGCAGGGCGAACAGCGTCAGCGAGCCACCGACCACAAACAACAGGAAAATCAGGATGAACACGCCGCGCTCGGGATCGGACGCAAAGGCGTGCACCGAGGTCAGCACCCCGGAACGCACCAGGAAGGTCCCCAGCAGGCTCAGCGAGAAAGCGGCGATGGCCAGCAACACGGTCCAGCTCTTGAACACGCCACGCTTTTCCGTGACCGCCAACGAGTGGATCAGCGCAGTGCCCACCAGCCATGGCATGAAGGACGCGTTTTCCACCGGGTCCCAGAACCACCAGCCGCCCCAACCGAGTTCGTAGTAGGCCCACCACGAGCCCAGGGTGATGCCGATACCGAGGAACGCCCAGGCCACGATGGTCCAGGGACGCGACCAACGAGCCCACGCAGCATCGAGACGACCGCCGAGCAATGCGGCAATGGCGAAGGCGAAGGCCACGGAAAAGCCGACATAGCCCATGTACAGCATCGGCGGGTGCACGATCAGGCCGATGTCTTGCAACAATGGATTGAGGTCGCGGCCGTCCGCCGGAATCTGCGGCAGGATCCGCGAGAACGGGTTGGACGTGAGGATCAGGAACAGCAGGAAACCAGTGCTGATCATGCCCATGACCGCCAGCACCCGCGCCAGCATCACTTGCGGCAACTGCCGGGAGAACACCGACACCGCGAAGGTCCAGCCGCCGAGGATCAGCGCCCAGAGCAGCAACGAACCTTCGTGCGCGCCCCACACGGCGCTGAATTTGTAGTACCAGGGCAACGCGCTGTTGGAGTTGCTGGCCACATAGGCGACGGAGAAGTCGTCCGTCATGAAGGCGTAGGTCAGGCAACCGAAGGCAAATACCAGAAAGGCGAACTGGCCCCAGGCGGCAGGCTGGGCCAGGCTCATCCACAAGCGGTCGCCGCGCCAGGCACCGAGCAGCGGCACCACGGCCTGAACCAGCGCCAGGCACAGTGCCAGGATCATGGCCAGGTGGCCCAGTTCCGGGATGAAGATTGCGGACGTCATGGGTCAACCCTCCTTCGCAGGTGTTGGAGCAGTTTGACCACTGTCCTTGAGGGCCTTGGTCACTTCCGGTGGCATGTATTTCTCATCGTGCTTGGCCAGCACTTCATCGGCCACCACCACGCCGTCGGCGTTGAGTTTGCCCAGGGCGACGATGCCCTGCCCTTCGCGGAACAGGTCCGGGAGGATGCCGCGATAGGTGATGGTGACGGACTTGTTGAAGTCGGTGACGATGAACTTCACGTCCAGGGAGTCGCTGGAACGTTGCAGTGACCCCTTCTCGACCATGCCGCCAGCGCGGATGCGCGTGTCATGGGGGGCTTCGCCGTTGGCGATCTGGGTCGGGGTGTAAAACAGATTGATGTTCTGCTGCAGGGCGCTCAGGGCCAGGCCGACGGCAGCGCCAACACCGACCAGGATCCCGAGAATGATGATGAGACGCTTTTTACGCAGGGGATTCACTTGCCGTTCTCCCGGCGCAGACGACGCGCCTCTTGTTGCAGATAGCGCTTGCGGGCCAGGATCGGCGCCGCCACGTTGAGGGCCAGAACCGCCAGGCAAATGCCATAGGCTGACCAGACATACAGGCCATGATGGCCCATGGCGATGAAGTCGCCGAATGAAGCAAAACTCATCGAACGACCTCCAGGCTGTTTTCCACTTCGGCCTTCACCCAAGTGGCCCGCGACTCGCGCTTGAGCACTTCGAGGCGCATGCGCAGCAGCAACACCGCACCGAAGAAACAATAGAAACCAAGCGCCGTCAGCAACAATGGCAGCCACATTTCGGCGGGCATGGCCGGTTTTTCGGTGAGGGTGAAGGTCGCGCCCTGGTGCAGGGTGTTCCACCACTCCACCGAGTACTTGATGATCGGGATGTTGATCACACCGACAATGGCCAGCACCGCGCACGCCTTGGCCGCGCTGTCACGATTGCTGATGGCGTTGCCTAATGCAATGAGCCCGAAGTACAAGAAAAGCAGAATCAGCATGGACGTTAGTCGGGCATCCCAGACCCACCACGAGCCCCAGGTCGGTTTGCCCCAGATCGCGCCGGTGACCAGTGCCACGGCAGTCATCCAGGCGCCGATGGGCGCCGCGCATTGCAGGGCGACATCGGCCAGTTTCATCTTCCAGACCAGTCCGACGATGCCACACACGGCCAGCATCACATAGATGGACTGCGCCAGCATGGCCGCTGGAACGTGGATATAGATGATGCGAAAACTGTTGCCCTGCTGGTAGTCAGGCGGTGCGAAGGCCAGGCCCCAGACCACGCCAACACCGATCAGCAGCAACGCCGCGACACTCAGCCAGGGCAGCATTTTGCCGCTGATGCCGTAGAACCACTTGGGCGAGCCGAGCTTGTGAAACCACGTCCAGTTCATACTGTTTCCATCACGGTTGCCGCTCGTTATCACGAGTCAGCCAAAGGGTCTTTACTGGTTGTTTTTTAACCAGACCTCATTATTCGCCGACGCTGATCTTCAGGCCAGCAGCTATTGCAAAAGGTGTCAGGGTTATCGCCAGGGCGGTCAGGCTGCCAAGCCACAGGAGATAACCGGTCGCCGGCATGCCTTGCAAGGCCGCCTGCAAGGCGCCACTGCCAAGAATCAACACCGGGATGTACAACGGCAGTATCAGCAACGCCAGCAACAGGCCGCCGCGCTTCAAACCCACCGTCAGGGCCGCGCCCACCGCACCGAGCAGGCTCAGCACTGGTGTACCCAGCAATAAAGAAAGCAACAACACCGGCAGACAGGCGGCTGGCAAACCGAGCATCAACGCCAGCAAGGGTGCGAGCAAAACCAGTGCCAGGCCGGAAAACGCCCAGTGTGCCAGCACCTTGGCCAAAACCAGAAGAGCCAGGGGGTGCGGCGAAAGGACCCACTGTTCCAGTGATCCATCTTCGAAATCACTGCGGAAAAGCCCGTCCAGCGAGAGCAAAACCGATAAAAGGGCTGCGACCCAGACCAGTCCCGGAGACAAGGTTTGCAACAATTGAGACTCGGGACCCACCGCCAAGGGGAACAACGAAACGACGATGGCGAAGAATACCAGCGGATTGGCCAACTCCGCCGGACGGCGGAACAGCAGACGGGCCTCACGGGCGACCAACAGGCCGAAAACACTCATACGGCCCATTTCCCCAGATCAATGTCGCGATAACCGGCCGGTATCCGGCTCAGGGTGTGGTGTGTGGTCAACACCACGACGCCGCCGCGCTCGCAATGCGCAGCCAGGTGCTCTTCGAGTTGCGCCACGCCCTGCTTGTCGAGGGCGGTGAATGGCTCATCGAGGATCCACAGCGGTGGACAGTCCAGGTACAACCGGGCCAGCGCCACACGGCGTTGCTGGCCTGCGGACAGGGTGTGACAGGGAACATCTTCGAAACCGCGCAATCCGACAGTTGCCAGGGCCTGCCAGATGGCGTCGTGGGAGGCCGGCTGATGCAGTGCGCAGAGCCAGCTCAAATTTTCTTCCGGGGTCAGCAGGTCCTTGATCCCCGCGGCATGGCCGATCCACAGCAGGTTACGCGCCAGCTCCGTGCGCTGTTCGTTGAGCGGCTGACCATTGAGCAGAACTTGACCGTCGGTCGGCTGCATCAGGCCTGAAAGCAGGCGTAGCAGGCTGGTCTTACCACTGCCATTAGGGCCACTGATCTGTACCATTTCGCCACTGGCCAGTCTCAAATCGAGATTTTCGAAGAGCAGCCGAAGGTCTCGCTCACAGGCAAGGGCAACGGTTTGCAGGACAGGACTGATCAAGGGTTCAAGGGCCTTATACGGTTCAAGTCGGCTCTGGCACGGCCGTTAAAGAGAGGCAGAATAAAGGTATTGGCAGCCCGAACCAGAGAGCTGGGTCAAATATTTCATTGTTTCGGCCGCCCTGTAGACAACGGGGCCGCATTATACATGCCATTTCCTACTCTAAAGAGCGCATTTTCCCAAGGTTGTGACCGCGTATGACAGTCGAAATGAACACTCCACCTCTACCGCAGACCCTTCCGGCGACCGCACGTCCGCTGACGGTCAGCGGCGAGCTGATCAAGCTGCTGACGCCGATGGAGGGCCTGATCACCGCCGGTCAGACCGCCACGGCCGAAGTGCTGTCGCTCAAGCAGGCGGATCAGACTTTTCAATTGCTGCTCAAGGTCACCCTCGACAGCGGCCGTCAGACCACCGTCCAGGCCACCAGCAACCAACCGGTGGCCCAAGGCACCCGCATGGTGGTCACTCAGCCGTCGGCGAGCAACCTGGCGGTCACCGTGCAACAAGCCATTGCCTCCAGCGTCGCCACCCTCACCCGTATCGACACGGCGCAACTGCCGGTCGGCACGCTGCTGCAAGGCAAAGTGCTGACCTCCCAGGCGTTGCCGCAGGTGCCTGGCCAACCAGCGGTGTTTCGCTCGATGGTGAGCCTGCTCAATACCGTCCTGAGCGGCACTACCCTGAGCATCGAAAGCCCGCAGCCATTGCGCATCGGCACCCTGCTGAGCGCACAGGTGCAAGACACTCAGACACTGAAATTCGTGCCCTTGAGCAGTCGTCAGGAACAACTGGCGGTGACTCATCAACTGGTCGACCAGCAAAGTCGCCAAGGCTCGCTGGACGGTTTGCTCAAACTTCTGCAAGACCTGCCGGATTCCGACCAGACCTCCGTCGAGTTGCGCTCCGCCGCTTCCCGGCTGCTTGCCGGCCTGCCCGATGTTCAGCAACTGAGTACGGCCAAAGGCCTGGCCCAGGCATTACTCAACAGCGGTACGTTCCTCGAGACCAAGCTGCTGGCCGGGCAGAACCCGACACTGGCGCCTGACCTGAAGGCCGACCTGCTGAAGCTGATCGCCCAATTGACGCCAGCGCTTCAGCCCAACACCAACCTCAGCGCGATCATCGCGGCAAATACGCTGGTCCAGGCCATGCCGAATTTCGTGCGCAACGCCCTGGGCATGCTCGGCCAGGTCAGCGCCAAACCGCCGCCGACCAGTTTCCCGTTGCCCGAACGCCTGCTGCAAAACGCCGAGGGTGAAGATGACCTCGAACATCTGCTGCGCCTGGCCGCCGCTGCGGTTTCACGCCTGCAGAGCCATCAGTTGTCGAGTCTGGAACAGACCGGCGTGACCGCCGACGGGCGCCTGGTGAGCACTTGGCAACTGGAAATCCCGATGCGCAACCTGCAGGACATCGTGCCGTTGCAGGTCAAGTTCCAACGAGAAGAAGCCCCCGAAAAAGAATCGCAACAGGAACGCCGCGAGGAACGCGAGCCCAAACAGCAACTGTGGCGCGTCGACCTGGCATTCGACATGGAACCCTTGGGGCCGCTGCTGGTTCAGGCACAGCTGATCAAAGGCAGCCTGTCGAGCCAACTGTGGGCCGAGCGGCCCTACACCGCCAGCCTGATCGAAAGCAACCTGTCGGCATTGCGCGAACGTTTGCTGGCATCCGGCCTGAACGTCGGCGATCTCGATTGCCACCTCGGCACACCGCCCCAAGGCCCCCAAACCCGCCTCGAACAACGCTGGGTCGACGAAAACGCATGAATAACCCCAATGCCCCACGCCAGGCCATCGCCCTCAAATACGACGGCACCCATGCCCCTTCCCTCACGGCCAAGGGCGATGAAGAACTCGCGGAAGAAATCCTGCGGATCGCTCGCGACCATGAAGTGCCGATCTACGAAAACGCCGAGCTGGTGAAATTGTTGGCGCGCATGGAATTGGGGGACAGCATTCCACAGGAGCTCTATCTGACGATTGCCGAGATCATTGCGTTTGCGTGGCATCTGAAGGGCAAGTTCCCGGCCGGGCACATTCCGGACGCACCCATGCTCGAAAAGGATGTCACTGAACGCGGGGATGATTACTGACGCCATCGCGAGCAAGTCACGACCACAGAGGCAGCGGGCACGACCTAAACCACTGTAGGAGCGAGCCTGCTCGCGATGGACTCAAGCTCGCCGCGTTGATTCAGAGAGCCCGCGTTATCGTTAACGACCATCGCGAGCAGGCTCGCTCCTACAAGGGCACCCTCGCACCGGTATCGGCCTTGAAAAAACGCAAAAGCCTGAGGCTGCGACCAACGATCAGACCGTTGATGATGCCTGACGCCAGTGCGGACGTTGCGACCGCCGACACGCCATCAACGAGTTCCGGGTACATGGCCTCTTGATATCCGCTGTAGTAACGCCAAGCAAAGAACGCCCAATACACAAGTAGCACCTTGGCAGTGCCATTCAGCACTAGACGTTCTCCATCGCGTACTACGCCTTGATACGAATAAAAGCGCAGTGCCAGAACCCAGCCTGCCAGCATTCCCAACGCATATACCGAGAGCGGGATTGCAGCGCCTTGGGAGAAATTCAACGAAACCAGGGAAATGGCGACAAATACCGCCGGCGTGAACTGCAGCGACCTTTTCGATTCATGACTCTTGAAACAGCCGCGCACACCGTAGTAAGTCAGGATAAAAAAGACCGCATAAACCCACAGCGGTGTACCACGCAAAATGTCGTACATATGCCTCCCTGGCATTGAGACTCACTCAACCAAGCGTCGTTGAATAACGACGATGGATTCAAGTGCAACGCGTTGATTCAGAGAGCCCGCGTTATCGTTAACGACCATCGCGAGCAGGCTCGCTCCTACAGTGGTTTCAGGCCGGTCACAAAATCGGTGTTCACTGACAATCAAATGTAGGAGCGAGCCGGCTCGCGATGGACTCAAGCTCGCCGCGTTGATTCAGAGAGCCCGCGTTATCGTTAACGCCCATCGCGAGCAGGCTCGCTCCTACAGTGGTTTCAGGCCGGTCACAAAATCGGTGTTCACTGAAAATCAAATGTAGGAGCGAGCCTGCTCGCGATGGACTCAAGCTCGCCGCGTTGATTCAGAGAGCACGCGTTATCGTTAACGCCCATCGCGAGCAGGCTCGCTCCTACTCGCTTTTAACTACTCTTGTGCAACTTGCTCATCAACTCCGCCTCAGCCTGGGTCAAGCCGCAGGACTGGGTCAGTTCGTCGACGCTTGCGCCCATTCCGACCAGTCGTGCCGCCTGGGCGAACGACAGGCTGGAAGGGTCGCGCTGTTCCAGCTGGGCCAGCTTGTCCGGCAAAGGCGCGACGATCGCGCGCAGTTCGTGCAGGTCTTCACCCATGCGCACGCTACCGTTCTGGTAATTGTCGACGCGCTTGGCCAGCTCCTTGATGCGCTGATCACGCAGCACATCACTCTGGGCCTGTTGCGCAGCAATCAGTCGCTGACCGCGAATGTACGCCAGAAACATTGCCAGCGTGCCTGCCCAAAACAGGAACAGGACAATGACCGCCACCTCAAGAATCAATCAGATACTCTCCAGTTCCGACCATTCTTCTTCGCTCATCATCTTGTCGAGTTCGACCAGGATCAGCAGTTCGTTGTTCTTGTTGCACACGCCTTGAATGAACTTGGCGGACTCTTCGTTACCCACGTTCGGCGCGGTTTCGATTTCCGACTGACGCAGGTAAACCACTTCGGCCACGCTGTCGACCATGATCCCGACCACTTGCTTGTCGGCTTCGATGATCACGATACGGGTGTTGTCGCTGATTTCGGCGTTCATCAGGCCGAAGCGCTGACGGGTGTCGATCACGGTGACCACGTTACCGCGCAGGTTGATGATGCCCAGCACGTAACTCGGTGCACCCGGAACCGGAGCGATTTCGGTGTAGCGCAGGACTTCCTGAACGCGCATCACGTTGATGCCGTAGGTTTCGTTGTCCAGTTTGAAGGTGACCCATTGCAGGATCGGATCTTCGGAACCCTTTGCCGCCGTCGCCTTATCATTCATACCCTGACCCCTCAAGAAACCGCCCTAGCGGTATTGTTCTGTTATGTAGGTTTGTGAGCCGGCTTGCTGCCGCCCATGTGCTTGGCCCCACCGCTGGCGATCAGCTCGGCCAGCGCGGAAACGTCGAGCAATGCACACATGTGTTCAATCACGGTGCCCGCCAGCCATGGCCGTTGGCCACGATGGCTGCGCCATTTGATTTCGTTCGGGTCCAGTCGCAACGAGTGGCTGACTTGATGCACCGCCAACCCCCACTCGTAGCCCTGGACCGAAATGACGTATTGCAGGCCCTGGCGGAAGTCATCGCGATAACGGTCGGGCATGACCCAACGCGCAGTGTCCAACACCTTCAGATTGCCCGCCTGGCTCGGCAGGATGCCAAGGAACCATTCCGGCTGGCCGAACAACGGCGTCAGTTCGTGCCCCGCCAGCGGGTAGATCGACCCCAGGCACACCAGCGGCACCGCCAGGGTCAAGCCAGCGACATCGAACAGCAGGCATTCGAACGGTTCGGCGGCCCAGGACGGACGGCCATCGGTTTCCTCCGGTGGCGGTGTGACCGGCGGCAGATGCACTTCGACGACCGGCGGCACCAAGGCTTGATGCATTTCATCGGGTCGCGGGACCAGTGCCTGCAGCAACGGCGCGATGGTCGACACCGGCGCCAGAACGGGGGCCGGTGCTTCGAGCACGGCGACTGCCGGCTTCGGTACTGAAGGTGTCAGTTCCGGGGCAGCAGCGACGGCGGCTTTCTGTGCATCACGGGCCTGCTCTTCGAGCACGGCCGCCTGGAACTCGTCCAGCGCAGCTTCGACTTCAATCGCTTCGACAACTTCGACGATTTCAGCAAGCGCTTGAACTTCAACCGGCAGTTCTTCGGTCGCCTCCATCAGCAAGCTGTCCAGATAAGACTGGAGCGCCAGTTGCGGACGCGAGGTGGTCTTCACCGGCCGGTTCATGGCTGCCCCCTTGCCGGAGCGAGCTTGCTCACGATAAAGGTATGAGCGACGCCCATCCCCAGGAAGCCCGCGTTATCGTTGTCATCCATCGCGAGCAAGCTCGCTCCTACAGGGACTGGATTCATCTCACGCCACCTGCGGAACAAGTTGCGCCGCCAGCAAATGCTTGAGCAACGCACGGTAGGCAAGAACGCCCCGGCTTTTCCCGTCGAATTGCGAAGGCGTCAGCCCTGCCCGGCTGGCATCGCGCAATCGCGTGTCCACCGGAATGTAGCCTTGCCAGATGTCATCAGGGAATTTGTCGCGCAGGACACGCAGCGTGCCCAGAGACGCTTGCGTTCGGCGATCGAACAAGGTCGGCACGATGGTGAACGGCAATTCCTGTTTGCGTGACCGGTTGATCATCGCCAGGGTGTTGACCATACGCTCCAGGCCTTTCACCGCGAGGTGTTCGGTCTGCACCGGGATCACCAGCTGCTGGCTCGCCGCCAAGGCATTGACCATCAGCACGCCGAGCAGCGGCGGGCTGTCGATTACCGCGTAGTCGAAGTCTTGCCACAATTGCGCCAGGCTCTTGGCAATCACCAGGCCCAGGCCACTCTGGCCCGGTGACTGACGCTCAAGGGTCGCCAGCGCCGTACTCGATGGCAGCAGGGAAATGCGTTCGTCGCTGGTGGACAGCAACAACTGGCCGGGCAGGCCCTCAGGGACGCTGCCCTTGTGCAGGAAAAGGTCGTAGTTGCTGTGTTCCAGGGTGTCGGGGTCGTAACCGAAATAGCTGGTCATGGAGCCGTGGGGGTCGAGATCGACCACGACCACGCGCTTGCCCGCCTCGGCCAGCAATCCGGCTAAAGCGATAGAGGAAGTGGTTTTACCGACACCACCCTTTTGATTGGCGACTGCCCAGACTCTCATTCGGATTGTTCCTCCCGGCCGATTGGATCGACCGAGAAATAGCTCAACGTGTTAATGCGGGTGACGGAGAATTGACGGCACCCTCTCGTCCCGGCGACTTGACCGGGGTCGGTGCAGTTTGTGTGCCAGCACGCTTCAACGCGGCGTCGGGTTGCGCATTGGCGGTTCCGGTACCCGTGAGGCTGCGTCGCACATCGAGATTACGCGACACCACCAGCACCACCCGACGATTGCGCGCCCGGCCTTCCACCGTGGCGTTATTGGCCACTGGCTGGAATTCGCCATACCCCACCGACGCCAGACGACTCGGGTTGACCCCCTGCATCGCGAGCATGCGCACGATGCTGGCCGAACGGGCCGAAGACAGTTCCCAGTTGGTCGGGTACTGCGACGTGCGAATCGGTTGATCGTCGGTGAAACCCTCGACATGAATCGGGTTGTCGAACGGCTTCAGAATCGCGGCGACCTTGTCGATGATGTTGAACGCGATGTCGCTCGGCATGGCGTCGCCACTGCCAAACAAAAGGCTGGAATTGAGTTCGATCTCGACCCACAACTCGTTGCCGCGCACAGTCATCTGATTGGAGCTGATCAAGTCGCCGAACGCCGCACTGATGTCGTCGGCGATGCTTTTGAGTGGATCGCTGGTGCCCGCGACACCGGCATCGACCTGATCACTGTCCTGGACCAGTGGCTTGGCCGGGGTCACGGTCTTAGGCCGTTCCTCGCCGATCGGAATGGGTTTCAAGGAGCGATCGGCGTCGGTGAAGACACCGATCAGCGCTTGGGAAATAACCTTGTACTTGCCTTCGTTGATCGAAGAGATCGAGTACATCACCACGAAGAAGGCAAAGAGCAAGGTGATGAAGTCGGCGTAGGAAACCAGCCAACGTTCATGGTTTACATGCTCTTCATGCTGGCGACGACGTGCCATAGTTCATTACCCCCATCAATCCATGAAGCCCTGAAGCTTCAACTCAATGGAGCGAGGGTTTTCACCTTCGGCGATCGACAGGATGCCTTCCAGCAGCATTTCGCGATAACGCGATTGGCGCAGCGCGATGGATTTGAGTTTCGCGGCAATCGGCAACAGCACCAAGTTGGCACTGGCCACGCCATAGATGGTGGCGACGAAGGCCACGGCGATTCCGCTGCCCAGTTGCGACGGATCCCCCAGATTGCCCATGACGTGAATCAGGCCCATCACCGCACCGATGATGCCGATGGTGGGTGCGTAACCGCCCATGCTTTCGAAGACCTTGGCGGCTTCGATGTCACGGCTTTCCTGGGTATAGAAATCGACTTCCAGAATGCTGCGGATCGCCTCGGGTTCGGCACCGTCGACCAGCAGTTGCAGGCCTTTGCGCGAGTAGTTGTCGGGTTCGGTGTCGGCCATGCCTTCCAGCCCGAGCAAGCCTTCCTTGCGCGCGGTCAGGCTCCAGTTGACGACACGGTCGACGCCACCGGCCAGATCGATGCGCGGCGGAAACAGAATCCACGCCAGAATCTGTATGGCGCGCTTGAAGGCGCTAATCGGGGATTGCAGCAACGCCGCGCCGAAGGTCCCGCCGAGCACGATCAACGCCGCCGGGCCGTTGGCCAATGCACCGAGGTGACCGCCTTCGAGGAAGTTGCCACCAATGATGGCAACGAACGCCAGAATGATCCCGATCAGGCTGAGAACATCCATCAGACACACGCCTCGACCAAGTGCCGGCCAATGTCGTCGAGGCTATACACCGCGTCGGCGAGTTCGGCTTTGACGATGGCCATCGGCATTCCGTAGATCACACAACTGGCTTCGTCCTGGGCCCAGATCGAACTGCCGCCCTGCTTGAGCAGGCGCGCACCTTCACGACCGTCGGCACCCATCCCGGTCAACACGACCGCCAGAACTTTGTCACCGTAGGACTTGGCGGCGGAACCGAAGGTGATGTCGACACACGGTTTGTAGTTCAGACGCTCGTCGCCCGGCAGGATTTTCACCGCGCCACGGCCGTCGATCATCATTTGCTTGCCACCCGGCGCCAGCAGCGCCAGGCCCGGACGCAAGATGTCGCCGTCTTCGGCTTCCTTGACGCTGATGCGGCAGAGCTTGTCCAGACGCTCGGCGAATGCCTTGGTGAAGGCTGCGGGCATGTGCTGGATCAGCACGATCGGTGCAGGGAAATTGGCCGGCAACTGGGTCAATACCCGTTGCAGCGCAACCGGACCGCCGGTGGAGGTGCCGATGGCGACCAGTTTGTAGGCCTTGCGTTTTGGCGCTGGCGACGAAGGCGCGTGCGCAGCACGAGCCGGAATCGGCGCCGGTGCCGGACGCACAGGCACGTTGCCGCCATAACTGCCAACGCTCGAAGGCGCGGGTGTCGGGGCGGCGACCGGTGGCGGTGCTGTGTAGGCGCTGATACGTCGGTTACTGCGCGAGATGCTGAGAATCTTCTCGCACAGCAGTTGCTTGACCTTCTCGGGATTGCGCGAAATGTCTTCGAAATTCTTCGGCAGGAAATCCACCGCGCCGGCGTCCAGCGCATCCAGGGTGACCCGGGCACCTTCGTGGGTCAGCGAAGAAAACATCAAGACCGGAGTCGGGCAGCGCTGCATGATGTGCCGCACTGCCGTGATGCCATCCATCATCGGCATCTCGTAGTCCATGGTGATCACGTCGGGCTTGAGGGCCAGCGCCTGATCGATCGCCTCTTTTCCGTTGGTCGCCGTACCGACGACCTGGATATTCGAATCCGCTGAAAGAATTTCCGAGACGCGGCGGCGGAAAAACCCCGAATCATCCACCACCAGGACTTTGACTGCCATAAACACTCCATTAGACAGAGCGAGGCTCAGTTGCCCCGCTCCATCAGAATCAAATACGCCGCGTGGCGTAACGCTTGAGCATGCTCGGAACATCGAGAATCAGCGCGATGCGACCGTCACCGGTAATGGTGGCGCCCGACATGCCTGGGGTTCCCTGGAGCATTTTGCCCAATGGCTTGATGACCACTTCTTCCTGGCCCACCAGTTGATCGACGACGAAGCCGATCCGCTGAGTGCCCACCGAAAGGATCACCACATGGCCCTCGCGCTGCTCTTCGTGAGCGGCGGAGCTGACCAGCCAGCGTTTGAGGTAGAACAACGGCAGCGCCTTGTCCCGCACGATCACCACTTCCTGGCCGTCCACGACGTTGGTGGTCGACAGGTCGAGGTGGAAAATTTCGTTGACGTTCACCAGCGGGAACGCGAACGCCTGGTTGCCGAGCATGACCATCAGCGTCGGCATGATCGCCAGGGTCAATGGCACCTTGATGACGATCTTCGAACCCTGGCCCTTGGCCGAGTAGATGTTGATCGAGCCGTTGAGCTGGGAAATCTTGGTTTTCACCACGTCCATGCCCACGCCACGACCCGACACGTCGGAGATCTCGGTCTTGGTCGAGAAGCCCGGGGCGAAGATCAGGTTGTAGCACTCGGTGTCGCTCAGGCGATCGGCCGCGTCCTTGTCCATCACACCGCGTTTTACCGCGATGGAACGCAGGACGTTCGGGTCCATGCCCTTGCCGTCATCGGAGATCGACAGCAGGATGTGGTCGCCTTCCTGTTCCGCGGCCAGGACTACCTTGCCACCGCGGGCCTTGCCCGAGGCTTCGCGTTCTTCCGGCGACTCGATACCGTGGTCGACTGCGTTGCGTACCAAGTGGACCAACGGGTCGGCCAGGGCCTCGACGAGGTTCTTGTCGAGGTCGGTTTCTTCGCCGACCAGCTCCAGGTTGATCTCTTTCTTGAGCTGGCGAGCCAGGTCGCGAACCAGACGCGGGAAGCGCCCGAAGACTTTCTTGATCGGTTGCATCCGGGTCTTCATGACCGCGGTCTGCAGATCGGCGGTGACCACATCGAGGTTCGACACAGCCTTGGACATGGCCTCATCGGCGCTGTTGGCACCCAGGCGAACCAGGCGGTTACGCACCAACACCAATTCGCCGACCATGTTCATGATTTCGTCGAGACGTGCGGTGTCGACCCGCACGGTTGTCTCTGCTTCACTGGCCGGCTTTTCGTGCGCCGGGGCCGAGGCCGGGGCGCGGGCCGGAGCCGGTGCAGCGGCTGGCGCGGGTGCCGCGGCTGGCGCCGGTGCTTCGGCTTTAGGCTCGGTAGCCTTCGCCACCGGTTTCGGGGCCGCGGCCTTGGTCACGGGCGTCGCCACCGAAGCACTGGCGCCGGTAGCAGTACCGACTTCAGTGAACTTGCCTTTGCCGTGCAATTCGTCGAGCAGCGATTCGAACTCGTGATCGCTGATCAGATCGCTGCCCGCCGCCGCGGCGTTTGGCGCTGCTGGCGTTGGTACCGAAGCGATGGCCGACTCCAGCGCATCGACAGCAAAGTTGCCCTTGCCGTGCAACTGATCGAGCAAGGCTTCGAATTCGTCGTCGGTGATATCGGAGCTGTCGCCCGCCTCTTTCGGGGCTTGCGGTTCCGTGGGCGCAGCAGGCGCCGCCACCGCATCGACGGCGAACTGACCTTTACCGTGCAGTTGATCGAGCAACGACTCGAACTCGGCATCGGTGATTTCGTCACTGGCGGCGGCAGCGCCGTCCGGTACTGGAGCAGCAACTGGCGCTTCAGCCTGGGCCTTGACGGCATTCAGCGAGTCCAGCAGTTGTTCGAATTCGTTGTCGGTGATGTCGCCCGAGTCGCTTTCGGCAACAGGCTCTTGCACCACTTCAACTGCGGGCGCAGGAGCCGCCTCGTCAGCGGTTTGCGGCTCGGCCAGACGGGCCAGCGCCGCAAGCAATTCGGGTGTGGCCGCCGTGATCGGACTGCGCTCGCGGACTTCGCCGAACATGCCGTTCACCGCGTCCAGTGCTTCGAGAACCACGTCCATCAATTCCGAGTCAACGCGACGCTCGCCCTTGCGCAGGATGTCGAACACGTTCTCGGCGATGTGACAGCACTCCACCAGCTCATTGAGCTGAAGGAAGCCGGCGCCCCCTTTTACAGTGTGAAAACCGCGAAAAATTGCATTGAGCAAGTCCGCATCATCCGGCCGGCTTTCCAGCTCGACCAGTTGCTCGGACAGTTGCTCTAGAATCTCGCCGGCCTCAACCAGGAAATCCTGAAGGATCTCTTCATCGGCGCCGAAGCTCATTAAGGGGGTGCTCCTACAGGTCTAAAAACCCAAAAAACCTAAAATTCTAAAACGCTAAAATCCCAGGCTGGATAACAAATCGTCCACATCGTCCTGACCGGACACAACGTCTTCTCTTTTATCGGCATGAATCTGCGGACCTTCACCCTGAGAGAGATGTTTTTGTGGATCTTTTTCTGCAAGCATCGCTTCACGGTCATGTTCGATGCCCGCGAAGCGGTCCACCTGACTGGCCATGAGCACGAGCTTGAGCAGGTTGCTTTCGACTTCGGTGACCAGAAGGGTCACACGCTTGATCACCTGACCGGTGAGGTCCTGGTAATCCTGGGCAAGCAGGATGTCGTTCAGGTTGCTCGACACCGCGCGGTTGTCTGCGCTGCTGCGCGACAGGAACCCGTCGACTCGCCGGGCCAGCTCGCGGAACTCTTCAGCCCCGACTTCGCGACGCATGAACCGCCCCCAGTCCGTGCTCAAGGCCTGGGCTTCATCAGCCAGGCTGTTGACCAGCGGCGTGGCGGTTTCCACCAGGTCCATGGTGCGGTTGGCTGCGGCCTCGGTCAGCTTGACCACATAACCCAGACGCTCGGTGGCGTCGGTGATCTGTGACACCTCCTCGGCTTGCGGCATGTGCGGGTCAATCTGGAAATTGACGATCGCACTATGCAGCTCGCGGGTGAGCTTGCCCACTTCCTGGTACAGGCCGCGGTCACGGGTCTGGTTGAGCTCATGGATCAATTGCACAGCATCGCCGAACCTGCCTTTTTCAAGGCTCGCGACCAGTTCGACGGCGTGTTTTTTCAGGGTCGATTCGAAATCGCCCTGCGATGATTCGTTATGTCCCATAGCTCCCCCGTGGCGCAGTTCAACCAATGCGTTCGAAAATCTTCTCGATTTTTTCTTTCAACGCCTGGGCCGTGAAGGGTTTGACCACATAGCCGTTAACGCCCGCCTGGGCCGCTTCGATGATCTGCTCGCGCTTGGCTTCCGCGGTCACCATCAACACTGGCAGATGCTTGAGTTTTTCATCGGCACGCACGTGGCGCAGCAGATCAATACCGGTCATGCCAGGCATGTTCCAGTCCGTCACCAGAAAGTCGATGCTCCCGCTGTTGAGAACCGGAATGGCAGTAGTGCCATCGTCGGCCTCGACCGTGTTGGTGAACCCAAGGTCACGCAACAGGTTTTTTATGATCCGCCGCATCGTTGAGAAGTCATCAACGATGAGGATTTTCATGTTCTTGTCCAATTCGACCTCCAAGCAGACTAAAACGCGCCCAGCACCTGGACGCGCCATTTCAATCAATCTGGCAAAGCACTTAATAACAGTCTGGAGTACAACGGATCGAGACCGGCGCGGTTAATACCCCACCAGTCACGTCGCAGTGTCCCCACACTGCCTTCAGCGCGCTCGCCACTCTCCCAAACGCCCCCGCAAGCGGGCCGCGCACTGGCTGTGTAACTGGCTGACCCGAGATTCGCTAACCCCCAGGACCTCACCGATTTCCTTGAGATTCAACTCTTCGTCGTAGTACAGCGCCAACACCAGTCGCTCGCGCTCCGGCAAATTGGCAATCGCATCCGCCAGCGCCGCCTGGAAGCGTTCATCTTCCAGATCGCGTGACGGCTCGAGATGAGCACTCGCGCCATCCTCGTGCAGCCCTTCGTGTTCGCCGTCCTGCAACAGATCGTCGAAGCTGAACAACCGGCTGCCCAGGGTGTCGTTCAAAATCCCGTAATAATCATCGAGACTCAATTGGAGTTCGGCCGCAACTTCGTGATCTTTAGCGTCACGGCCGGTTTTAGCTTCAATCGAGCGAATTGCGTCGCTGACCATGCGCGTGTTGCGGTGAACCGAACGAGGCGCCCAGTCCCCCTTGCGCACTTCATCGAGCATGGCGCCGCGGATTCGTATGCCCGCGTACGTTTCGAAACTCGCGCCTTTGCTGGCGTCGTATTTGGCCGACACTTCCAGCAGGCCGATCATCCCGGCCTGGATCAGGTCTTCGACCTGGACACTGGCCGGCAGACGCGCCAGCAAATGGTAGGCAATGCGTTTAACCAGTGGCGCGTAACGCTCGATCAACTCGTACTGCGCGTCACGTGCCGACTTCTTGTAAAGGTTGTAACCGCTGGCGGTCATAGCACGGGTCCTGCCGTTTGTTGCACGAGGCGCTCAACGAAAAACTCCAGGTGTCCGCGCGGGTTGGCAGGCAGCGGCCAGGTGTCGACTTTCTGGGCTATAGCCTTGAACGCCAGCGAGCACTTGGAGCGCGGGAACGCTTCGTAGACGGCACGTTGCTTCTGTACCGCCTTGCGTACGCTTTCGTCGTAAGGCACGGCACCGACATATTGCAGGGCGACGTCGAGAAAGCGATCCGTGACCTTGGTCAGTTTGGCGAACAAATTGCGGCCTTCCTGCGGGCTCTGCGCCATGTTGGCCAGGACCCGGAAACGGTTCATGCCGTAATCGCGGTTGAGCAATTTGATCAAGGCGTAGGCGTCGGTGATCGAAGTCGGCTCATCGCAGACCACCAGCAAGACTTCCTGCGCCGCGCGGACAAAACTGACTACCGAGTCACCAATACCCGCAGCGGTGTCGATCACCAGTACGTCGAGGTTGTCGCCGATGTCGCTGAAGGCCTGGATCAGGCCGGCGTGTTGCGCCGGACTCAGATGAACCATGCTCTGGGTGCCGGACGCGGCCGGCACGATGCGGATGCCGCCCGGCCCCTGCAACAGGACGTCACGCAGCTCGCAGCGGCCTTCGATTACGTCGGCCAGGGTACGTTTGGGTGTCAGGCCCAGGAGAACGTCGACGTTCGCCAGCCCCAGGTCGGCGTCCAGCAGCATGACGCGACGGCCAAGCTCAGCTAAAGCCAGGGACAAGTTCACTGACACGTTAGTCTTCCCGACGCCACCTTTGCCGCCGGTCACCGCGATCACCTGTACGGGATGCATGCTGCCCATGTTATTTCTTTACCTTGTCTTGCATAGACGGAGGCCACATTACTGGCTGCGCGTTCTCAACCGGAACAATGCATGGCAGACCATCGATGTAGGTACAAAAACTATTCATTTTTACCTCAGCCAACCTGCTTTGTCGGACTGTGGTAGATGTCAGCGAACATGTCAGCCATGGCTTCTTCGCTGGGTTCTTCCTGCATTTGCACGCTAACGGCGCGACTGACCAACTGATGACGACGCGGCAGATGCAAATCATCCGGAATCCGCGGGCCATCGGTCAGGTAGGCCACCGGCAGTTCATGACTGATGGCCAGGCTCAACACCTCGCCCAGACTGGCCGTTTCATCCAGTTTAGTCAGGATGCAGCCGGCGAGCCCGCAGCGCTTGTAACTGTGATAAGCGGCGGTTAGAACCTGTTTCTGGCTGGTGGTTGCCAGAACCAGATAATTTTTCGATTTGATGCCCCGACCGGCCAGGCTTTCGAGCTGCATGCGCAGGGCCGGATCACTGGCCTGCAGGCCGGCGGTATCGATCAGCACCACGCGCTTGCGCAGCAAGGGATCCAGCGCCTGCACAAGGGATTGCCCCGGATCGACATGGGTCACCGACACATTGAGAATCCGACCAAGGGTCTTGAGCTGCTCCTGGGCACCGATGCGGAAGCTGTCCATGCTCACCAGCGCGATGTTCTGCGGGCCGTACTTGAGCACGTAACGGGCGGCCAGCTTGGCCAGGGTGGTGGTCTTGCCCATGCCGGCGGGGCCGACCATGGCAATCACGCCGCCCTCTTCCAGCGGCTCCATTTCCGGCGTAGCGATCATCCGCGCCAGGTGCGCCAGCAGCATGCGCCAGGCCTGACGGGGTTCGTCGATATCGGTGATCAGCGCCAGCAGATCCCGCGACAACGGGCCGGACAGGCCGATGCGCTGCAAACGGCGCCACAGGTTCGCCTGATCCGGACGACTGCCTTGCAGTTGATTCCAGGCCAGGGAGCCGAGCTGTACTTCCATTAGCTCACGCAAGCTGTTGAGTTCGAAACGCATGGAGTCCAACGCCCGCGGGTCCACACCACTCGACGCTGGCGCAGCAGCGGGTGCAGGACGGCGGGGTTCGGCATACGTGGGTTCGATCAACGGCTCGGCAGCGGTCAACGGCAAGCCGGCGAACAATTGACGATTGGTGCCAATGTCGCTCTCGCCATCGCCTCGCAGGCTCAATTCAGCCTGGGCGGTGACGATCCGCGATTGCGTCTTGCGTAGCTCGTCCTCAAGCTCCATGTTCGGCACACGCGGGGCCAGCGCCGACAGCTTGTAATCCAGGGCAGCCGTGAGTTCGACACCACCGGCGATACGGCGGTTGCCAATGATGGCGGCGTCGGCGCCCAGCTCATCACGAACCAGCTTCATGGCCTGACGCATATCGGCGGCGAAAAAACGCTTAACTTGCATAAACCACTACCTCAGCCGTTGGGCCCTACTGTCGCAACGATGGTCACTTGCTTGTTGTCAGGAATTTCCTGGTAAGCCAACACGTGCAAACCCGGGACTGCCAGCCGGCCAAATCGCGAAAGCATCGCGCGAACCGGACCAGCGACCAGCAGAATCACCGGTTGACCTTGCATCTCTTGACGCTGTGCCGCATCGATCAACGAGCGCTGCAGCTTCTCAGCCATGCTTGGCTCCAGCAGAACGCCCTCTTCAGAGCCTTGTCCTGCCTTCTGCAGACTATTGAGCAATATTTGTTCCAACCTTGGCTCCAGAGTGATAACCGGTAGCTGCGACTCAGTGCCTACAATGCTTTGGACGATTGCGCGGGATACGCCGACGCGCACGGCGGCCACCAAGGCGGCAGTATCTTGACTCTTGGCGGCATTGTTCGCGATGGCTTCGGCGATGCTGCGAATGTCCCGCACCGGCACCTGCTCGGCCAATAGCGCCTGCAGCACCTTGAGCAACTGCGACAGCGAAACCACGCCCGGCACCAGCTCTTCTGCCAGTTTTGGCGAGCTTTTGGCCAGCAACTGCATGAGTTGCTGCACTTCTTCGTGGCCGATCAGCTCGCTCGAATGCTTGTACAAAATCTGGTTCAAGTGGGTTGCCACTACTGTACTGGCATCGACCACGGTATAGCCGAGCGATTGCGCCTGTGCACGCTGGCTGATTTCGATCCAGACCGCCTCCAGGCCAAAAGCCGGATCTTTGGCGGTGATGCCATTGAGCGTCCCGTAGACCTGCCCCGGGTTAATCGCCAACTCGCGCTCCGGGTAAATCTCCGCCTCGGCCAGGATCACCCCCATGAGGGTCAAGCGATAGGCACTGGGTGCCAGGTCGAGGTTGTCACGTATATGCACGGTGGGCATCAGGAACCCGAGGTCCTGAGAGAGCTTCTTGCGCACGCCCTTGATTCGCGCGAGCAACTGGCCACCCTGGTTTCGGTCCACCAGCGGAATCAGGCGATAACCCACTTCCAGGCCGATCATGTCGATAGGCGTCACATCGTCCCAACCCAGTTCCTTGGTTTCCTGGGCGCGAGCCGGCGAAGGCAACAGTTCTTGCTGACGCTTGGCCTCTTGCAGCGCCTGGACCTTGGACACGTTCTGCTTCTTCCAGAACAGGTAGGCGCCGCCTGCCGCCAGGGCCGCCATGCTCAGGAACGAGAAATGCGGCATGCCGGGCACCAGGCCCATGACCGCCATCAAGCCAGCGGCCACCGCCAGCGCCTTGGGCGAGGCGAACATCTGGCGATTGATCTGCTTGCCCATGTCTTCCGAACCGGAAGCACGGGTCACCATGATCGCGGCAGCGGTCGACAACAACAGTGATGGCAATTGCGCCACCAAACCGTCACCGATGGTCAACAGCGCGTACACCTTGCCGGCATCGGCAAAGTTCATGTTGTGCTGGAAGATCCCGACCGCCATGCCGCCGATCAGGTTGATGAACAGAATCAGCAGGCCGGCAATGGCGTCACCGCGAACAAACTTGCTGGCACCGTCCATGGAACCGTAGAACTCGGCTTCCTGAGCCACTTCCATCCGGCGCAGCTTGGCTTGATTCTGATCGATCAGGCCGGCGTTGAGGTCGGCGTCGATGGCCATCTGTTTACCGGGCATCGCGTCCAGGGTGAAACGCGCGCTGACCTCGGAGATGCGTCCGGCACCCTTGGTCACCACGACGAAGTTGATGATCATCAGAATCGCAAACACCACGATACCGACCACGTAGTTACCGCCGATCACCACCTCACCGAAAGCCTGGATCACCTTACCGGCAGCGGCGTGGCCGTCCTGACCATGGAGCATCACCACCCGCGTGGAGGCCACGTTCAACGCCAGCCGCAACAACGTCGCCACCAGCAGAATGGTCGGGAACACCGCGAAATCCAGCGGCCGCAAGGCGTACACGCACACCAGCAGCACGACGATCGACAGGGCAATGTTGAAAGTGAAGAACACGTCGAGCAGGAACGGCGGCACCGGCAACATCATCATCGCCAGCATGACCAGCAGCAACAGCGGCACACCCAGATTGCCTCGACTGAGGTCAGCGATATTGCTGCGGGCACTGTTGATTAACTGAGAGCGATCCACCGGTTTTCCCCGTTCCTTTAAAGCAAACTTTTGACGCCTGAAGCGGGCGCAGAGCGGCTACTGCAAGAAGCCTTCCAACTTTTGCGAAGGGAGAAACAGATGTTTTTTTCTGGGGGATATGGATGGCCTGGACGGACGTGCTCACGGGCTTGCGCTTTTGCAACACTTCTTCCGGAACCATCGGCGCGACGACTAACCCCCGGTTAATGCAGCCTCTGCAAACTGCGGCCCGGCAACGAATATCGATAAGACCTTGAAACAGGAAGGAAACGGCAATGCAGGACATTAAGAAAACTGAATACACCAGCACCGCCAAGTGGTTGCACTGGGGCATGGCGATGGTCTGGATGATCAGCTGGGCGATGGGCATTTTGGCCACGCACTGGCGTGATGAGTTGAATCCTCAACACGGGCTCACCTTTTTGCACAAGGCGCTGGCCAGTACATTGCTCTTTGCCATTGTCATACGCATTGCGTGGCGACTGATGCACCAACCGCCTGCCTTGCCGCAAAGCATGTCTGCACTGATGAAACGCGGCGCAATGATCGGACATGCGTTGCTCTACGCAATAGCCCTGATTTCCTTGCCCCTTTCAGGCTGGTACTGGAGCTCGGTTGCAGACAAACCCATCCTGGTGGCGGGCCTGTTTACTCTGCCTTCACTGGTGAATCCCGATCCCGATCTCTACGACCTGGCCAAATACACTCATACCTGGACCTCGTGGTTCTGTGGCGCACTGGTCGGCGGGCATATCTTGATTGCGTTGAAGCACCAATTTATCGACAAGGACAACATCCTCGCTGCAATGCTGTCAAAAACCAAAACGCAACGTTGAAAATCAGGCGTCGCGCCGCAAATCCGGCGGAATCGGCAGATCATCCTTGAGCGGCTCCGGCCGCTTGCCTTTGCCTGCGCGGTACTGGCGAATCTGATAGACATACGCCAGCACCTGCGCGACGGCCAGATAGAGCCCACCCGGAATTTCCTGCTCAAGCTCGGTGGAGTAATAAATCGACCGCGCCAACGCCGGCGACTCCAGCAACAGAATCTCGTTGGCCGCCGCGATTTCCCGAATCTTCAAGGCCAGGAAGTCGCTGCCCTTGGCGATCAGCATCGGCGCCCCGCCCTTGTCCGGATCGTATTTGAGCGCCACGGCGTAGTGGGTCGGGTTGGTGATGACCACGTCCGCCTGGGGAATTGCCGCCATCATCCGCCGCTGGGACATATCGCGCTGCAGCTGGCGAATCCGCTGTTTGACCTCTGGGCGCCCTTCCTGATCCTTGTGTTCGTCGCGGATTTCCTGCTTGGTCATCAGCAGTTTCTTGTGGCTTTCCCAAAGCTGTACCGGGACATCCACGGCGGCGATGATGATCAGCCCGCAAGCCATCCACAAGGTGCTCCAGCCCACCACTTGCAGACTGTGGATGATCGCCATTTCCAGCGGTTCATGGGCGATGCGCAACAAGTCGTCGATGTCGGAGGTCAACACCGCCAGGGCCACGAACAGGACGATGATGAACTTGGCCAGGGCCTTGAGCAATTCCACCAGCGCCTTGCCGGAAAACATGCGCTTGAGGCCCGGACCGGGGTTCATGCGACTGAATTTGGGCGCCATGGAACCCGCGGCGAACAACCAGCCACCGAGCGAAATCGGTCCAATAATCGCCGCCAGCACCATCGCAATCATGAAGGGTTGAATCGACCAGAGCGCGATTTTCCCTGAATGCATGAGGTAGGTGGCCATGGATCGCTGATCCAGAATCACCTCCCGCGGCAGCGAAAAATTCAGGCGCATCAGCTCCATCATGTCTTGCGCCATGACCCCGCCGAAAATCAGCAGCGCACTGGCACCGACGAGCATGATGGCCAGGGTGTTCAGCTCCTTGGAGCGGGCAATCTCGCCCTTCTCCCGGGCATCCTTTTTCTTTTTCTCCGTGGGGTCTTCTGTTTTGTCCTGACCGCTTTCGCTCTCTGCCATGACTCAGCGCGCCTGTACCAGTTCGCGTAAAAACTGCAAGGCCTCGGAGGCCATCGGTTGATACTGATTGAGAATGTCCGCCAGCCCGACCCAGACGGTAAACAGCCCGAGCACCAGCGTCAGTGGAAAACCTATGGAGAAAATGTTCAATTGCGGCGCCGCCCGGGTCATCACGCCAAAGGCGATGTTGATCACCAGCAACGCCGTGATCGCCGGCAACACCAGCAGCAGCGCCGCACCCAGCACCCAGCCGAGCTTGCCGGCCAGCTCCCAGTAATGATTGACCGTCAAGCCACTACCGACCGGCAGCGTAGTGAAGCTTTCAGTGAGCACCTCGAACACCACCAGATGGCCGTTCATCGAGAGGAACAACAGCGTCACCAGCATGGTGAAGAATTGCCCGATCACCGCCACCGACACACCGTTGGTGGGGTCGACCATGGACGCGAAGCCCATGCCCATCTGAATGGCGACGATTTGCCCCGCCACGACGAAGGCCTGGAAGAACAACTGCAACGAGAAGCCCATTACCGCACCGATGAGGATCTGCTCGGCGATCAGCAGCAACCCACTCAGGTCCAGGGCATGCACCGGCGGCATGGGGGGCAGGCCCGGCGCGATGACCACGGTGATCGCCACGGCGAAATACAGGCGTACCCGCCGGGGCACCAGGGTCGTGCCGAAAACCGGCATGACCATCAGCAGCGACCCCACGCGAAACAGCGGCAACATGAATGCTGCCACCCAGCTACTGATCTGGGTGTCGGTCAATGCGAGCAGCGACATGGTTTAACCAATGACCTGCGGAATGCTGCCGTACAACTGCTGGATGTACTCCATGAAGGTTTGCACCAACCACGGACCAACAACGATCAGCGTCACCAGCATCACCAACAGACGCGGCAAAAAGCTCAGGGTCTGTTCGTTGATCTGGGTGGCGGCCTGGAACATCGCCACCAACAGACCCACCAGCAAACTGGGGATGACCAGCACGGCCACCATCATGGTGGTCAACCACAGCGCTTCGCGGAAGATATCGACGGCGACTTCAGGCGTCATGGCGACACACCGCCAAAACTGCTGGCCAGGGTGCCGATGATCAACGCCCAGCCATCCACCAGTACAAACAGCATGATTTTGAACGGCAGGGAGATGATCAGAGGCGACAGCATCATCATACCCATGGCCATCAGCACACTGGCCACGACCAGGTCGATGATCAGGAACGGAATGAAGATCATGAAGCCGATCTGAAACGCGGTTTTGAGCTCCGACGTCACGAATGCCGGCACCAGGATGGTCAGTGGCGCCTGATCAGGCGTGGCAATGTCGGTGCGCTTGGACAGGCGCATGAACAGCTCCAGATCGCTGGTGCGGGTCTGGGCGAGCATGAAGTCCTTGATCGGCACCTGGGCCTTGGCCACGGCATCCTGGGCGGTGAGTTTCTCTGCCAGGTACGGCTGCAAGGCATCCTGGTTAACGCGATCGAACACCGGCGCCATGATGAACAGGGTCAGGAACAGCGCCATGCCCGTGAGAATCTGGTTCGACGGCGTCTGCTGCAGGCCCAGGGCCTGACGCAGGATCGAAAAGACGATGATGATCCGGGTGAAACTGGTCATCAGCATGACGAACGCCGGGATGAAACTCAGCGCGGTCATGATCAGCAGGATCTGCAGGCTGACCGAGTACTCCTGCGCGCCCAGGGCATTGGTGCCCAGGGTAATCGCCGGGATTGATAGCGGATCGGCGGCGAACGCCAGCGGCGCGGCCAGCATCAGCGCCAGCGTCAAGACGATGCGTAACGCACCCATTACTTCTTATCCTTCTGATCCTTGCCCAACAGCTCCATCAGGCGCTGGGCAAACTCGGGGGTCGTCGACTCGGTATCGGGCACCTGCACCGGCTCCTTGAGCACATGCAACGCTGTGATGGTGCCAGGGCTCAGACCCAGAAGAATCTGCTCGTTGCCGACTTGCACCAGCATCAAACGGTCACGCGGGCCCAGGGCACGGGAACCGATCAGTTCGATCACCTGCCCCTTGCCGGCCGGGCCGGCCTGCTGAACCCGGCGCAACAGCCAGGCGAGAAAAAAAATCAGCCCCAGCACCAGCAGCAAGCCGAATACCAGTTGCGTCAATTGCCCGCCCACACCGCTGCCGACCGCGGGTACGGCAGCGGCGTTCGCAACCGTCGCCACCGGTTCGGCCGCCAGCACGCTGAGCGGCAACGCCAGCACAAACCCCAGAAGCCTTTTCACTCAGCGCAGCTTCTTGATGCGTTCGCTTGGGCTGATCACGTCGGTCAGGCGGATGCCGAACTTCTCGTTGACCACCACCACTTCGCCGTGGGCAATCAGCGTGCCGTTGACCAATACATCCAGAGGCTCGCCGGCCAGGCGATCGAGCTCGATCACCGAACCCTGGTTGAGCTGCAGCAGGTTGCGGATGTTGATGTCGGTGCTGCCGACTTCCATGGAGATCGACACCGGAATGTCGAGAATCACGTCCAGGTTCGGACCCTCGAGGCTGACCGGCTCGTTGTTTTTCGGCGAGCTGCCGAACTCTTCCATGGGCAAGCGATTGGATGACGAACTGGCCGCATCGGCGGCCAGCAAGGCATCGATGTCGTCCTGCCCGGCATCACCGGTTTCTTCCAGGGCCGCAGCCCATTCGTCCGCCAGCGCCTGGTCGTCCTGGGTATTCATGTCGTTTGCCATCTCGTGTTCCTCGGCAGGCAACCATTCGATTGGAAGCCGTCAGTTAAAAGCGAATGTTTAGGGCGCCTGTCAGCGGCGTTCGATCGGCTCGATCACCTGCAACGCGAGGTTGCCTTTGTGCGAGCCCATCTTGACCTTGAAGGCCGGCACACCGTTGGCGCGCATGATCATCTCTTCCGGCATTTCCACCGGGATCACATCCCCCGGCTGCATGTGCAGGATGTCGCGCAGGCGCAGCTGGCGACGGGCAACCGTGGCGCCGATTGGCACGTCGACATCCATGACGTCCTGGCGCAATGCATTGACCCAACGCTCGTCCTGATCGTCGAGGTCCGACTGGAAACCGGCGTCGAGCATTTCGCGCACCGGCTCGATCATCGAGTACGGCATGGTCACGTGCAGGTCACCGCCACCGCCATCGAGTTCGATGTGGAATGTCGAGACCACAATGGCTTCGCTCGGACCGACGATATTGGCCATGGCCGGGTTCACTTCCGAGTTGATGTACTCGAAGTTCACTTCCATGATCGCCTGCCAGGCCTCCTTCAGATCGACGAAGGCCTGTTCCAGCACCATGCGCACGACACGCAGCTCGGTCGGGGTGAATTCACGACCTTCGATCTTCGCGTGACGGCCGTCACCACCAAAGAAGTTGTCCACCAGCTTGAACACCAGTTTGGCGTCGAGGATGAACAGCGCGGTACCGCGCAGCGGCTTGATCTTGACCAGGTTGAGACTGGTCGGCACGTACAGCGAGTGCACGTATTCGCCGAATTTCATCACCTGCACGCCACCGACCGCCACGTCTGCCGAGCGGCGCAGCATGTTGAACATGCTGATGCGTGTGTAGCGGGCGAAACGCTCGTTGATCATTTCCAGGGTCGGCATGCGTCCACGGACGATGCGATCCTGGCTGGTCAGGTCATAGCTTTTGACGCTGCCGGGTTCGGCAACGGTATCGGTCTGTACCAGACCATCGTCGACGCCATGCAACAGCGCGTCGATCTCATCCTGGGACAGCAGGTCTTGCACGGCCATGTCGTGTTCCTACTGCAGTACGAAATTAGTGAAAAGCAACTGTTCGATGACCACTTTGCCAAGTTCTTTCTGCGCCACTTCCTGGACGCTGGCCGTGGCCTTCTGGCGCAACATTTCCTGGCCGACCGGCGACGCGAGCGTGGCGAAGTCTTGCCCGGAGAACAGCATGACCAGGTTATTGCGGATCACTGGCATGTGAACCTTCAGTGCATCCAGATCAGCCTGGTTGCGGGCCAGCATGGTGATGCTCACCTGCATGTAGCGTTGACGGCCGTTCTGGTTGAAGTTGGCCACGAACGCCGGCGCCATGGATTCGAAAATCGCGGGCTGCTTGCCGACCGGAGCGGTCTCAGCCACGGCAACAGGCTTGCTCTGGTTACTGTGCATGAAGTACCAGGTCGCCCCCACGGACAAGCCGATCGCCAGTAGCACGGCCACCACGATCAAGATAACCAGCTTGAGTTTGCCTTTGGTTGCGGGGTCTTTTACTGCTGCGTCGCTCTTCGCCATGCCAATAATCCGTCACTATTCGGGTTTTCACAGTCGCACGGCAAGGCAAGAGCAAGTGTTATGCCAGAAGTATCGGAATGGAGATGGGTGGGGATGCATACGATATGAAGCACGCCGCAACACCCTGTGGGAGCGGGCTCGCCCGCGATGGCGGTGTAACAATCAACGAACATGCTGAATGTAATGACCCCATCGCGGGCAAGCCCGCTCCCACAGGGTTATGTATCTGGCGGAATCAGGCGTAGTAGTCGACAGCACTGGAGCCGATCACGCTGGTCGTTGTCGCAGCCACTTCAGCCACGCTCGAGGCGATATCGTCATCCACGGCGTCGAGGCGGCCACCACTGGTACTGGTACGCCCACTCTGCCCTTGATGAGCCTGATCCTGTCCTTGCTGCGACCCACGGGACTGGTCGGACACGTTGACATCGACCTGCCCCATGCCCTGCTGCGCGAACATGTCACGTAACCGATGCATCTGCCCGTCGAGTGCCTCGCGAACAGCCGGATGAGCGCTCATGAACGTCACCTGGGTCTGTTGATCCGGCACCATGTTGACCCGAATGTCGAGGCGCCCCAGTTCCGCCGGCTGCAACTGAATGTCAGCCGCCTTCAGATTGGCACTCGACAGGTACATGACACGATTGACCACTTCGTCGGTCCAGCCACTCTGATGCATGGCGATCGGCTGGTTCACGGGCAATGCGTTGGCGGTTTTCGGCGTGGCTGCCTGAGTCAATGCCGCCAGACGGTTGGCGAAATCATCGACCCGAGTGTCGCTGCTGGCGGATTTGAGATCCTTCAAACCGTCATCGATCAGACCACTGAACGCCTTGTCCCCCCCTTGGCTGGTGCTGTCCTTGTCGGCTTGCACTTCGAGCATGCTCGCCATGCCGGCGGCAAAACTCTGTGCCGAGGTCGGCTCTCCATCAGCCTGCGCCTGTGCGGAGGTCGGTGCCGCTTTCGGCTGCGCCTGACTGGATGCGGAAACGTGGCCGCTCTGCTCCATCGCCATGCGAACAGCCGGTAACGCGTCAAGGGGATCGGCTTCGGGATCGAAATCGGGATTCGTGGTCGCGGCGGCCGCCGTCGTTGTCGTTGTCGCTGGCGCTGGCGCTGTCACCGCTGCGGCGACTGGCGCTTCAGCCGAGGGCTGTACAGTTTCAGCCACTGGCGGCGTTGTCGGCACAGGGGCGGTCACCACCGGCTGCACGGCCTCCATCATGGCCGGATCGAGCGCCGGGTCAACCGGCGCTGTATCGGTAGCCAAGGTCTGCGCGGCATCCGAAGCATTATCGCTGGCGGCCTTGTCACCGCCCTGCGCCGGTTTATCGGCGGGCAAGGTTTTGCCGCTATCGGCAACCGTCGGTTCCGGGGCGGCAGATTTATCGCCGGCGATGTCTTTTTTTCCGGCGTTGTCGGGAGCTGTTTCGCGTGCCGGCTTGGCCGATCCGTCTGCCGCTGCAACGGGTTTGTTCTCGGCTTGCCTGGCGTAGACCTGCGCGAAGCTGGAGGCCTTGTCCCCGGGCTCAGCGGTTGGCGCCGTGGAATTGGCGGCAGCTTGAGTCTTGGCCTGCGCGGCGGCCTGAAGAAGTGAATTGGGGGTAACGGGCATGAAACGGTCTCCGCTGCACTGGGCTCGTAGGTACAGTTGGGGGAGATTACTGCAAGGGTCGCGCCAGTTTTGTTCAAACGGTGCCGTGACTAGCGCCGAATGATCAAACTGGCGGAGAGCGAACGCCGTCGCTCCTCCTCATAGAGCGGTCGAACGAACGCAAATTCGCGATCGATTTCCGCGACAAGCGCCTCAGCGCCTGAAAGATTTTGCCCTTGAGCCTTCAGCTCCAGCTCATGACACAGGTCAGCCAGGCGAATCGCGCCCATGTTGCTGCTACTGCCCTTGAAGCTGTGGGCCATCTCAAGGATCTGCGTAGCGTCGGCGGCCTGTTTCAGCAGCTGCAAGCGCTGTTCGGAATCAGCGAGAAAGGTATCCACCAGGATCGGATACTCGCCCTCCATGACCTCTTGCAACGCGCTCAGCACGTCCGGGTCGAGATGTGTGTCTGCCACTTGCTCACTCCTTGATCAAGAATGCGCGGATTATGCCAGAGCCTCCCAGTAAAACTCCACGCGAGCACTACGACCATCGTCGGACCAGCTGGCATTACGCCCCAACTGGCGGATCAGACTGACACCGCGTCCCGACAGACGGACAGGATCCAGGGGACGTTCCAGCACCCGCTCGACATCGAATCCCTTGCCGCTGTCTTCGACGCAAATCGCCAGGCAACCACCCTCGCCCTCCGGCGTGACCTGCAAATGCACCCGGACAAAACCGTCCTGCAACTCATCCAGGCGCACATTGCGCTGTTGGTAGTAGCGGGTAAAACCCGAAGCATCGCGCTTGAGGCCTGAATCCAGGCCAAGCACACCATGCTCCAGCGCATTGGAATACAACTCGGCCAGCACACTGTAGAGCGCCCCGCTTTGTGCCCGCAGACCGTGAACCTCCTGCAGCAATTGCAGCAAATAGGGCAACGGATTGAAGCGTTTGAGGGTAGCGGCACGAAACTCGAAACTCACCGACCAGTCCAGCGGGCAGGATTGACCGCTGTCGGAGTAGACCACCGCGGGCGGATTCAGCCGCGCGGGCTCCAACAGGCTGATTTCGACCATGCTCACGTCGTCGCGCGCTTCGCCGCCAAAGTCCCGCAGCGCCCGCTCGATCTCTTCGAACAGTGCATCCGGCTGACGATTGAGCGCAAACACCTCTTGCAGTCGCTGCACACCAAACAGCTGTTCGTTGGCATCGCAAGTGTCGATCACACCGTCGGAGAGCAGGAATACCCGATCCCCGAGCGCCATGGGAAACACTTCAGTGCGATCATCAAAGGCTTGCGAATTCAGCACGCCGAGGGGCAAATGGCGTGCGGTCAGGGGCGTTCGTTCGCCAGTGGCCATGCTGTGCAGGTAGCCGTCCGGCATGCCACCATTCCAGACCTCCACCGAACGTCGCTGAACACTCAGGCACAGCAGCGTTGCGCAGCAGAACATGTCCACCGGCAGGATACGTTTGAGCTTGGCATTCATCTCGCGCAAGGTTTCCGCCAGGCCATAGCCCTTGGCGGTCATGCCGTAAAAGACCTCAGCCAGGGGCATCGCACCGACGGCTGCCGGCAAACCATGGCCGGTGAAATCACCGAGCAGCACATGCATGTCACCCGCCGGGGTAAACGCGGCCAATAACAGATCACCGTTGAACAGCGCGTAGGGCGATTGCAGGTAACGGATATTAGGGGCGTTGAGGCAGCCCGAATGGGCCACCTTGTCGAACACGGCCTTCGCCACCCGCTGCTCGTTGAGCAAATACTCGTGGTGACGGGCGATCTGATCGCGCTGCTGCAGCACGGTGGCCTGCAATCGTCGCAATCGATCCATCGCCTTGATCTTGGCCGAGAGAATCACCTGGTTGTAAGGCTTTGCCAGAAAGTCGTCGCCGCCCACCTCCAGGCAACGGGCCAGGGCTTCGCTTTCGGACAATGACGTGAGAAAGATGATCGGCACCAGGGTTTCCCCGGCCAACGCCTTGATCTGCCGGGCGGCTTCGAAGCCATCCATCACCGGCATCATCGCGTCCATCAACACCAGTTGCGGACATTGCAGGCGAAAGACTTCGACCGCTTCGGCACCGTTGGCCGCGGTCAGCACCTGATGCCCCTGGCGACGAACGATGCTCGACAACAGCATGCGATCTGCCGCGCTGTCTTCGGCAATCAGAATCGTCAGCGATTCGAGTGCAGGCTGCACGTCGATCAACTGATGTCGAACAGTTTGTCGAAATTGGAAATCGCGAGGATTTTCTTCACATCGGAACTGCTGTTGACGACGCGAATATCGGAGTTTTCGCCACCGGCATGATCCCTAAGCAGCAACAACATCCCCAACGCCGAACTATCGAGATAAGTCGCCTCTTTCAGGTCGACTACAACGGAACTCGGCATGGCGCGATCGGGAAGCTCATAGGAATTACGAAATTCCAGGTGTTTGGCGAAATCGAATCGTCCCTTGACCGATATCGTCAGCTTTTGTCCATCCGCAGAGATTTCTGTAACAACTGACATGTCATGGCTTCCTTGTCATTGGGGAACCTGCTTGTACAAGGTTTAGCATTTGGTAAAGGTTGGGGCAAGACCGGAAAAGGATGCCGTCCATCAGATCGCCATCGCGGCTCACCTTTTCAATACGCATCCTGTCGCGGCAAGCGCTGGGACAACTCATCCAGCAGTTTTTGCTCGCGCTTGTCTTCGAGCGCCCGCGCTTCATCTGCGTAGCGTTGCACCAGTTTGCGCAAACCTTCGACCCGGGCAAATGCCTGCTGCCAGGTTTCCCGTGCCTTGTTCAGGTTGTTCTGGTGCCAGGCCAGGCTTTGTCGTTGCTGATCGATGGCCGTGCCCAGTTGCGCCAGAAAGCCTTGATAGCCCAGCAGCCATTGGCCCGACACGCCGCCACTGCCGCGCACGATCCATTGTTCTTGATAATCGAGACGAAAGGCTTCGAGATCGGCGAGTTTGCTTTCCGCCAGACGCACCTGCCCCTGAAAGTGCCCCAGACGCTGGGCTGCGGTTTTCTCGGCCTTTTCGGCCATGCCCACCACGGGGGCCAGGCGCCCTGCCCGGGTCTGGGCCATGACCGGTTAACCGCCCGCCGCAGGCGCGAAGATCGAGGCTAGATAGGCCTCGCTTTCGCCCAGGCTGACGTTGTCGTTGAGGCCCTGGCGCAGGTATGTGACCAACTGCGGCTGCAGGGAAATCGCCAGATCGGTCTCGCGATCACCACCGGCAACATAGGCACCGACGCTGATCAAATCGCGACTCTGTTGATAGCGCGACCACAACTGTTTGAAATACTGCGCACGGACCATGTGCTCCGGCGACACCACCGCCGGCATGACCCGACTGATGGACGCCTCGATGTCGATCGCCGGGTAATGCCCCTCTTCGGCCAGGCGCCGGGACAGCACAATGTGGCCATCGAGCACGCCGCGCGCCGAGTCGGCAATCGGGTCCTGCTGATCGTCGCCTTCGGACAGTACGGTGTAGAACGCGGTGATCGAACCGCCGCCCTTCTCGGCGTTACCGGCCCGTTCCACCAGTTTCGGCAACTTGGCGAACACCGAAGGCGGATAACCCTTGGTCGCCGGCGGTTCGCCGATGGCGAGGGCAATTTCCCGCTGGGCCTGGGCGAAACGGGTCAGCGAATCCATCAGCAACAGGACGTTCTTGCCCTTGTCACGGAAATATTCAGCGATTCGCGTGCAATACATGGCTGCGCGCAGACGCATCAGTGGCGCATCGTCCGCTGGCGACGCCACCACCACCGAACGCTTGAGCCCCTCCTCACCGAGGATGTGCTCGATGAACTCCTTGACTTCACGACCCCGCTCACCGATCAGCCCGACGACGATAATGTCGGCCTCGGTGAAGCGGGTCATCATGCCCAGCAAAACGGATTTACCGACGCCGGTACCGGCGAACAACCCGAGCCGCTGACCGCGACCGACCGTCAACATACCGTTGATGCATCGAATGCCGACATCCAGCGGCTCGCTGATCGGTTCGCGCTTGAGCGGGTTAATGGTCGGGCCGTCCATCGGCACCCAGTCCTCGGCTTTCATCCCGCCCTTGCCGTCCAGCGCACGCCCGGCACCATCGAGTACCCGCCCGAGCATGCTCATGCCCATCGGCAGGCGACCGGCATCCGCCAGGGGAACGACTCGGGCGCCGGGCGCAATGCCGGCGACGCTGCCGACCGGCATCAGAAAGACTTTGCTGCCGGAGAAGCCCATGACTTCGGCTTCGACCTGCACCGGGTGATAGCTGTCGTCGTTGATGACCATGCAACGGCTGCCCATGGCCGCGCGCAAGCCTTCGGCCTCAAGGGTCAAACCGACCATGCGCAGCAAGCGCCCTTCGAGGATCGGCGCGCCGGCCAGTTCCGTGGCCTCGGCATAACTGCCCAGGCGCTTGGCGAAACTGGTGCGTTCAAGGCGCATCGGGAACGTCCGGCGCTGGCGCAATGGCCGGTTTGGCTTCAACCGGCAGTTCCAGGCTCAGGTCGGGGGCGGCAGGGTGTAGGGCCTGTTCGTGCAGTTGGTCGAACAGCTTGTCCATCACCCGCGTAACGCGGGTTTCGATCGTGGCATCGATACGGCTGTGTTCCGTCTCGACCCGGCAACCGCCCGGCAGCAACGCTTCGTCTTCAACGATGCGCCAGGTTTCCTCATGACGCTCGCGCAGGGCTTTGACCTGCTCGAAATCCTGCGGATTGATGTACAACCGCACATTGCCGACGCCCAGCGGCAGGAGTTTGAGGGCCTCGCGCATGACGTGTTCAATCTGCGTCGAATCGATGGCCAGTTCGCGCTGAATCACTTGTTTGGTGATGTGCTGGACGAGGTCGACCAAAGACTTTTCGATCTGTGTGTCCTGCTCGGCAATAGGCTCGAACAGATGCGCCATCAGTTGTTCCAGACCGGTAATCTTCGCCGCCAGCGCCACTTCGGCTTCCTGACGAACCCGGAGCGTGGTGCTGTGGAATCCCTCTCGCTCACCGGTGGCGAAGCCTTCGTTGTAGGCTTCCTGGCGAATGCTTTCGAGCTCTTCGAGGGTCAGTGGCTGGACTTCTTCCAGCGGCACTTCTTCCATTTCCGGCGGTTCGGGTTCCGGCTCAGGCTCAGGCTCGGGTGCAGGCGGATCGAAGCTGGGCAGCGCCCAGGTATCAAAACCACCGACATCCCTGGCCCGGATCAGGTCAGTGGGCGACTCATCATGCTTGGCCATGGTGTTAGATCATTTCCTCGCCGCCCTTGCCGCCGAGAACGATTTCCCCGGCTTCGGCCATACGGCGGGCGATGGTGAGGATTTCTTTCTGCGCGGTTTCCACGTCGCTGACGCGCACCGGGCCCTTGGCCTCGAGGTCGTCGCGCAACAGTTCGGCCGCACGCTTGGACATGTTCTTGAAGATCTTTTCCTTGACCCCTTCGTCCGAGCCCTTGAGGGCCAGCACCAGCACGTCGGAGGACACTTCGCGCAGCAACGCCTGGATACCACGGTCGTCGACATCGGCCAGGTTGTTGAACACGAACATGAGGTCTTCGATCTGACCGGACAGGTCTTCGTCGACTTCGCGGATCGAGTCCATGAGCTGGCCTTCGATCGAACTGTCGAGGAAGTTCATGATGTCGGCGGCGCGCTTGATACCGCCCAGGGTGGTACGCGAAGCATTCGAGTTGCCGGAGAACTGCTTCTCGAGAATCTGGTTGAGTTCTTTCAGGGCTGCTGGCTGCACGGTGTTCAGCGAGGAAACCCGCAGAATGATGTCCAGTCGCACCTTGTGGTCGAAGTTACCGAGCACTTCACCGGCCTGGTCCGGATCAAGATAGGCCACCACGATCGCCTGGATCTGCGGGTGCTCGTAGCGGATCACGTCGGCGACGGCGCGCGGCTCCATCCACTTCAGGCTGTCGAGGCCACTGGTGTTGCCGCCCAGCAGAATCCGGTCGATCAGGCCGTTGGCTTTGTCCTCGCCCAGGGCCTGGGTGAGCATTTTGCGCACGTAATCGTCGGAGCCAACACCCAGGCTGGTCTGGTCGCCGACGATGTCGACGAACTCGCTCATCACCTGCTCGACCTGCTCGCGGTGCACGTTACCCATCTGCGCCATGGCCACACCTACACGCTGGACCTCCTTGGGCCCCATGTGGCGCAGTACCTGAGCGGCATCGGTCGAGCCCAGAGACAGCAGCAGGATCGCGGCTTTGTCGACTTTGGACAGTTTGGCGGCAACGGCTCGGTTATCACTCATCTGCGTTAATCCACTCTTTCACGACCTGGGCCACACGACCCGGATCTTCTGCCACCAGACTCTTGATTGCGTTCAACTGTGCGTCATAGCCTTCGCTCGGGCTCGGCAGCAGGATGCTGGTCGGGCCACCGAGGCTGACGCGGTCGTTGGCCAGTTCGCCGTCCAGGCCGCCCATGCCGCCCAACTCGACGTCACTGCCGATGCCGGCCAGCTGTTTGCCTTTGCCGCCACCGGTGATGTTGTTGAGCACCGGACGCAGTACACCGAACACCAGCACCAGGATGAACAAGACACCCAGCACTTGCTTGACGATGTCCCAGAACCACGGCTGGGAGTAGAACGGAATATCGGCAATCACTTCACCGCGCTCGGCAGAGAACGGCATGTTGATCACGCTGACGCTGTCGCCACGGCTGGCATCGAAACCGACAGCGTCCTGCACCAGACGAGTGAAGCGCGCCAATTCATCGGCGCTCCATGGCGCACGGGTGGTCTCACCGTTGGCCGGGTTGATCTTGACCTGATCATCCACCACCACCGACACCGACAGGCGATTCAAACGACCCTGCTGCTGCTTGGTGTGGCTGATGGAACGGTCGAGTTCGAAGTTCTTGGTGGATTGTTGACGCTTGTCCGCCGGGTACGGCGCCAGCATCGGCTGACCGGTGGCCGGGTCCATGATTTGCTGGCCGTTGGCATCGAGCAATGGCTGGCCTGGCTGCACCATGCCGGCCGACGCCGTGGCGCCACCGGTGGTTTGCGGTGCCGAGGCCGGCGACGGCGGCTGGTTGCTCAGGGCACCCGGTACGCCTTGCGGGCCATTGCTGGCGGTACGCTGTTCGTTGACCGACTGCTCACTGCGCAACGCCGGCTGGTCGGGATTGAACTGCTCGGAAGTCGATTCGACGGCACTGAAATCCACATCGGCCGAGACTTCGGCTTTATAGCGGTCATTGCCCAACACCGGCTGCAGGATGTTATGCACGCGCTGGGTGAGCATGCTTTCCATGCGACGGCTGTAATCGAACTGCTTGCCGGCCATGGTCAGTTCGGAGTTTTCCGCCTGATCGGACAGCAGGTTGCCTTTCTGGTCGACGACGGTGATCTGCGACTTGCTCAGCTCAGGAACGCTGGTCGCCACCAGGTTGATGATGGCCACGACCTGGCCAGGCTCCAAAGAGCGGCCGGAATAGAGTTCGACCAGGACCGAAGCGCTTGGCTTGCGCTCGTCGCGCACGAACACGGAGCTCTTCGGAATCGCCAGGTGCACACGGGCACCCTTGACGTTGTTCAGGCTGGAGATGGTGCGCGCCAGTTCACCTTCAAGACCGCGACGGTAGCGGGTCGCCTCCATGAACTGGCTGGTGCCCAGACCCTGCTCTTTGTCGAGAATTTCAAACCCGATGTTACCGTCGCTGGGAGTGACACCAGCAGCCGCGAGTTTGAGCCGCGCGCGGGACAGGTCGTCGGCCTTGACCAGCAAGGCACCGGAATTGGGTTCAACGGTGTAGGGAATATCGGCGGAGGCCAGGGTATCCATGACCTGCTTGGCGTCCATACCGGCAAGGCTGCCGTACAGCGGCCGATAGTCCGGTTGCTGGGACCACAACACCACGGCAAAACCAATCGCCACGCTCGCCGCCAGGCCGACCAGCAGGCCCACCTGACGCAACATGGTCATCTCGGAAAGGTTTTCCAGGAAGGACAGGCCGAACAGCGGCGGTTTGCCGTCTATCGGTGTGGCCTTGGCCGGAACATTATCGGCGACTGCTTCTGCCATGACTCAATCTCGTCCTTAAACCGGCATCTGCATGATGTCTTGGTAAGCCTGAACCAGCTTGTTACGCACTTGGGTCAATGCTTGAAAAGACACGCTGGCCTTTTGCGAGGAAATCATCACGTCGGTGAGGTCGACGCCGCTCTTGCCAATCTCGAAGGCGTTGGCCAATTGAGAGGAAGCCTGCTGGGTGTCGTTCACTTTATTGACAGCCTGACCGAGCATGTCGGAAAAGCTGGTGCCACTCAGTTCAGGGACTGCGGCAGACGACTTCGGCGCAGACATGGCATCCATTTGCATGGCGCGCATATCCAGCATCAATCGGTTGAATTCAATACCTTGGCTCATGACTTCTCTCTTTGACGAACTACGTCGTTGGCGTCCCGCAATTTTTTTGACACTCACTCGGCGGGTAGTGAGGTGTTAGCAACAAGGGTGCCAGCTCCGCGGCTGCGCCCAACAAAAGCCAACCCCGGCCCTAATCCGAACCTCGTCCTGTAGGAGCGAGCCTGCTCGCGATGATCTCAAGAGCACCGCGTTTATCCTGAAACCCCGAGTAATCGTTAACGACCATCGCGAGCAGGCTCGCTCCTACAGGAACTGCGTCAGGTGGCGAACAAACAGGCTTCCACGTCCATTCCCGCATCGCGCATTTGCGCCAATTTGTAACGCAAGGTGCGCGGGCTGATGCCCAGCCGCTCAGCAGCCTCCTTGCGCCTGCCACGCTCGGTACGCAACGTGTCGATAATCATCTGGAACTCACGGCGGCGCAGGTCATCCCCCAGCGCTCCGCCCGTTTCGGCTTCGACCTCCACTGCGCGCACGGGCACCGACGCCAAGGCCGGCAGGGGCGCGCAGGCGACCGGGCCGCTCAGACAGAAATCCTGAGGCTGAATCAAGCCACCTTGCTGCAGGATCAGCGCACGCTGGATCGCGTTATCCAGCTCACGCACATTACCCGGCCACGGATAACCGACCAGGCAAGCCTGCGCCTCGGGGGACAGTCGCGCCACGGCATGCTTCATTTTATTGACGTGCTTGGCCAGAAGACGCTCGGCCAGCGGCAGGATGTCGGCGGGGCGCTCACGCAACGGACGCCAGGCCAGCGGAAACACCGACAGGCGATAATAAAGGTCTTCACGGAAACGCCCCGCCGCCACTTCCCCGGCCAGATCACGGTTAGTGGTGGCGACGACACGAATGTCCAGGGTGATCGGCTTGCGCGCACCGACTCGCTCAACCTCGCGCTCTTGCAGCACACGCAGCAATTTCGCCTGAAGCCCCAGGGGCATCTCGGAAATTTCGTCGAGCAGGATAGTCCCGCCATCGGCCTGCTCGAACTTGCCGGCCTGCGCCGCGATGGCACCGGTGAACGAACCTTTTTCGTGACCGAAAAGCGTGGCCTCCAGCATGTTGTCGGGGATCGCCGCACAGTTGATCGCAATGAACGGCTGGCTGGCGCGATGAGAATGCTGATGAATGTAGCGCGCCAGCACTTCTTTACCGGTCCCCGATTCGCCGGAAATCAGCACCGTGGAGTCGCTGCGCGCGACCCGCGCAGCCAGTTCGAGCAACTGCGCACTGGCCGGTTCGAACGCGACAGGCCCTTCGCTCTCCGGCGCGCCCAGACTGCCCAAGGCATGACGGGCCACCAGATCGAGCAAGGCCTTGGGCTCGAACGGCTTGACCAGATAATCCGCAGCGCCCTGGCGCATCGCATCGACTGCCCGCTCCACGGCACCGTGCGCGGTCATCAGCAACACCGGCAGTTGCGGCTGACGCGCGCGCAGCAAGCCGAGCAATTGATGACCATCCATGCCCGGCATATTGACGTCGCTGATCACCAGACTGAACGCCTCGCCCCCCACGGTGGCCAATGCTTCTTCCGCCGAACCGACGGCTTTGTAATCGTGTCCGGCGAGCAACAGCGTGTCAGCCAGTGCTTCGCGTAGTGCGCGGTCATCCTCGACCAGTAGAACCTTGATACCCATGACCTTCACTCGGCTCTCTGAGCGCTGGTTTTTTCACCAAAAAAAAGCGGCAGGCTCACCTGCGCACAAGTGCCGCGCCCCAACCGCGAGCGCAACTGCAACTCGCCCTGATGGGCACGCGCAACCGCCTTGACCACCGTCAGGCCCAGGCCGGTCCCGGTGGATTTCGTGGTGAAAAACGGCTCACCCAAACGCGCCAGCACGGCGTCGTCGATACCGCTGCCGCTATCGCTGACACACAGGCGCAGGGTGTTTTCGCGGGTGTACAGATGAACCTTCAGACGGACATGACCGCCGCTGGCCTGAATGGCGTTTTCGATGAGATTGAGAATGGCCCCGACCAGGGTGTCGCGACTGCACAGCAACTCGCCGACATGGCTGTCACACTGCCAGCGGATCGGCAGGTCCTGCACATGGGTCAATGCGGCCGCTTGCAGCGACTGCATCAGTTGCCTGGGGGTTACACGATCGGTCAAGGGCAGCTCGCCGCGGGCAAACACCAGCATATCGCGCACCTGGTGCTCCAGCTCATGCAGGCGCTCCTTGAGTCGCCCGGCGAAACGCTGCTGAGTCTCGACCGGCAACGCCTGCTCGGTCAAATGGCTTGCATACAGCAACGCGGCAGACAATGGCGTACGAATCTGATGAGCCAGCGACGCGACCATTCGCCCCAGGGACGACAGGCGTTCGTGGCGGGCCAGTTGATCTTGCAAATGACGGGTTTCAGTCAGGTCGTTGAGCAACACCAACTGACCGGGTTCTGCATCCAGCGAGCGCGTGGCAATCGACAAACGCCGACCGTCCTTGAGGGACACTTCATGGCCGTCGTCTTCACGGGGCGCAAAGCAACGGGCAATGACATGCCGCCACAGCTCACCCTCAAGAGGCAGCCCAAGCAGTTCGCAAGCCGCCGGATTGGCCTCGCGCACGATGCCCAGGGCATCAATGACGATGACGCCGCCGGGTAACAGATCGAGGAGGTTTTGCAGACGGTTGGCCAGGCGTTCTTTTTCCGCCAGCTCCTGCATGCGCTGCGCGCTGACTACCGCCAGCTCGCCCTTGAGCTCGGTGACCCGGGCCTCGAGCATGCTGTAGGAGTCGGTCAACTGGCTCGACATTTGGTTGAACAGGGCAAAAGCCTGCTCAAGACCCTGCCGGCTTGCCTGCTCTACCGACGACGGTTGCCCCAGGGTATTCCCAAAAGCATCTGAGACAGGAGACATCTGGGCGGCTTGGGGCATCGTGCTCTCTCGCTTGGCTGACCGTCAGTGAAACGGAACGTTGCGAGGGATGTAGCAATACCCGTGCCGAAAAAAAACCGCCTATAAATGAAGGAGTTGAAAAACACGCGTCAATCATCCGCCTGTTCATCACCGTCACGACGACTCATACCGTACTTGCGCATCTTCTCCACCAGGGTGGTCCGACGGATTCGCAGGCGTTCGGCAGCTCGCGCGACAATGCCGTTGGCATCGTCCAGGGCCTGCTGAATCAAGCCTTGCTCCAGACCACCGAGGTAATCCTTCAGGTCCAGGCCTTCCGGCGGCAGCATGGCATTGGCACTGAAGTCGGGCGTATGACCGTTGATGGCCACGCGCTCTTCCAGGTCGGTGCGCAGGCTGTCGACCAACTGCTCGTCTTCGTCGTCGACATAGCGGAATTTTTTCGGCAATTCGACCACGCCGATCACGCCGTACGGATGCATGATCGCCATGCGCTCCACCAGGTTTGCCAGCTCGCGGACGTTACCCGGCCAGCCGTGACGGCACAGCGACATGATTGCCGCCGAGTTGAAACGGATCGAACCCCGCTTTTCGTGCTCCATGCGCGAGATCAACTCGTTCATCAGCAGCGGAATGTCCTCGACGCGCTCGCGCAACGGCGCCATCTCGATCGGGAACACATTCAGGCGGTAGTACAGGTCTTCGCGGAAGGTGCCGATCTCGATCATGCTTTCGAGATTCTTGTGAGTGGCCGCGATGATGCGCACATCGACGCTCTGGGTCTTGTTGCTGCCCACGCGCTCGAAAGTGCGCTCCTGCAACACACGCAGCAATTTGACCTGCATCGGCAACGGCATGTCGCCGATTTCGTCGAGGAACAGGGTGCCGCCATTGGCCAGTTCGAAACGCCCGGCACGGCTGGTGATCGCACCGGTAAAGGCGCCCTTCTCATGGCCGAACAATTCGCTTTCCAGCAGCTCCGCGGGGATTGCCCCGCAGTTGACCGGTACGAACGGCGCATCACGGCGCTTGGAGTGGTAATGCAGGTTACGCGCAACCACTTCCTTGCCAGTCCCCGACTCACCGAGGATCAGCACGCTGGCATCGGTATCGGCGACTTGCTGCATCATCTGACGGACGTGTTGAATCGCCCGGCTGGTGCCGACGAGGCTACGGAAAAGATTGGGCTCGCGATGACGACCGCGCTCACGGGCCTGGTCGTACATCTCGCGATAGACCTGGGCACGATGCAGGGAGTCGAGCAACTTGCTGTAGCTGGGTGGCATTTCCAGGGTCGAAAGCACTCGGCGACGCTGGTCTTCCGGCAGGTCAACGGAAGAATTATCGCCCATCAACAAAACCGGAAGGAACTCATCCCAGGTGGAGAGTGTCTTTAACAGACTCAGAAGCGCGCCTGGAGCATTGACCGTCCCGATGAGGACACAGATTACTTCACGACTGGATGCCAACGAACCGACAGCCTGCTGCCAGTCATGGCTACCGCAGGGTAAATTTTCTTCACCGAGAAAATTTAGAATCACCGCCAAGTCGCGGCGGCGGACGCTATCGTCATCAATCAGCAGAATTTTGGTTTCACGCCACATGCAATAGCAACTTCCCTAGTCAACTCAATGCCCGAAATAAGGGGCAAGCGAGACGCTTGCAGGACACCATGTGCCTGTAGACGCCTGAAATCTGAAAACAGCCACTAGTTAAGTCAAAAAACCGTGCACAGTCAAATTTATGGCGCACATGTCTGGATTAACCGGGGATTAATTATCCAAACAGATGGTAAACCTTTGCCGCGTTTTGCGCTTGGTTGATCTGCGACATCTCATCGACTATTGCCTGACGCTCCCCGGTGGCCGCATCGAGCAGTTGCTTGTAAACCCCGAGCAGTTCCTCAAGGTTGTCGCGCAACGCGACCTCGTCCACCGCGGCCTCACTCATGACGTCTTCCATGCAGGAACGGCAAGCCAGATCCAACTCGCCTATAGCCTCCCAGTTGCGCTCGGCCAGAGCATCGACCAGAGCGTCGCGGGTTTCTTCAATTCGCTGCAGTACAAGACTCATGGCGATCTCCTTCAGAACTGTGGAGCCGGCGTGCCGATGGCATCCCAACCTTCTTTGACCGTGCGCAGCAGGTCCGCGACTTCGTCGAGGATCTTCGGATCGGTCTTGGCGTTGGCTTCGGTCAGGCGCTTCATCATGTATTCGTACAGATTGGCCAGTTCCCCCACGGTATCGGACTGATTATCCAGATCAAGTCCTTCGAGCAAACCACCAATAATGCCAATGGCCTTGCCGATCAGGATGCCCTTGTTCGGGATGTCCTTGCGCTCCATCGCGCCTTTGGCCTGGGCGATACGATCCAGCCCGCCCTCCATCAGCATCTGCACCAGACGGTGCGGACTGGCTTCGGAAGTCTGGGCTTGTGCACCAATCTTCTGATATTGCCGAAGGGCTAACATCGGGTTCATGCTCTACCTCATCCAAAAATCTGTGATTCGTATAACCAGTCTATCGACACGGCACCAAAAACCTTTAGATCGAAAACCAAAAAGCCCGACGAGCGCATTCTGCTGCCGGGCTTTTTTGGCGTGTACGGAGTATCAGGCGTTTTTCTGAGCGTTTATCGCATCGAACATGGATGTGATGTTGCTCGCTGTTGCCTTCAACTTGCCGACAAGGCTATCCATGTCGTTGTACTTCTTGGTCAGCACGGCGGTCAGCGTCTCGACGCGACGATCCAGAGCGGCCTGCTGCTCAGCAAGGTTCGACTTGGTCTTGGCCAGGTTGGTCGAGCGCGAATCGAGGATACCCTCCTTGCCAGTGACCGTGTAAGGCTGGATGGCCTCATTCATGCGCGTCAACAGACCTTTGGCAGCAGCGCCAGTGGCTGTTGGATCACCCAGGAACAGCTTCTGGACTTCGCCGCCCAGCTTTTGGGTATCCATTGCCTTGGAAAACTTGGTGCTGTCGAAATCCAGCGCCCCGGTCTTCTGGTTAGTGGTGATGCCCAACTGCGACAGAACGGTAAGCTTGTCGCCCGCACCCGTTGTGACCAATGGCTCACGGATCGAGGCCAGAACGCTACGCGACAACGGGTCGCCGGTCAGCGCAGCGGCGACCGTCGGATTGCCGTCTTTATCCAGGGTAGGCTTGGTCAAGGAGTTGACACTGGTCACAACCTGATTGTAAGCGTCAACAAAACTCTGGATGGCCTTTTTCAAGCCATCGCCGTTAGGGCCAACAGTTACAGTGGTCGTTGCATCACCACCAGCGACCAGATTCAGGGTCAAACCGGAAACGGCCTTGTCCACAGTGTTGGTCTTGCTGGTCAGCGCGAGGCCGTCCACGGTGAAATTGGCGTCTACCGCGAACTCACCAATGGCACCTGCCGAAGTATCGGTCGGCGTTGCACCCATCTTCTGACCGGCCGTGATTTCCAGACCCGTGATCCCACTAAGGGTAATATCGGAACCTGCACCCGTGGCCGAAGACCCCATCACCAGGCGCGAACCAAACGAGTCAGTAACGATGTTGGCACTGAAACCGTTGGCACCCTGCTGGGTGTTGATCGCATCACGAACCGATTGCAACGTCGCGCCCGCCGGAATGGTCACGGGAACGGAAGTGCCATTCTGGGTGATGTTAAGCGTACCTTCGGGAATCGAAGTACTGGCACCGCCAGCGAACGCCGCGGTTGCCACCTTCGAAGAAGTTGCCAGATTGCTGACCTTAACGACATAAGTGCCATTGACAGCCGTATTGCTGGCCGTAGCCGTCAGTACTTTGGCATCGCCGGAAGTGGCAGTGAACCCCAGAAACTGCGGGTTAGTCGTACTGCTCAGGTTCTTCATCGCCGTCTGGAAGTTCGCCAGAACACTCTTGAGGGAACCGATACCGGAGATCTGCGCGGTGTTGGTGGCCGTCTGCCGGTCGATCTGGTTCTGCTTGGCCGATTTGTCAGCGTTGACCAAGGCCGTGACGATCGAACTGATATTAAGACCGGAACCCAGACCACTTCCCGGTTGAATTGGACTTGCCATGTGGAACTCCCTTCAGTGTGTCGCCGGCCTTTTGACCACTACAACGCCCAAAAGAATATAGCAACAAAATTCGTGCCAATTATCAGACCTTCGTGCTGAACAAGAGGCTGCTTGCATCATTCAAACTGTTTGCCAGCTTCAAAACTTCCTCGTTGGGGATCTGACGGATCACCTCACCCGAATCACTGGCAATGACTTTGACAACTACCTTGCCTGAAGGCTCATCGATCGAGAACTCCAGGTTGCGTTTGACCGACTGCACAAACTTTTCGATTTCCTGTACGGCCATCTTCAGTTTTTCCTGATCGGTCGGAACGCTTTTACTTTCTTCCTTGACAGCAGTTACCTGAGCAACCACCGGGCGAGGCGTTTCCGCAGGCTTTTCGGCAACTGTCGTCGCCTGCCTGGCCGCAGGATAAGACAAGTTCAGCTTGGCGCTCATATCCATGTCCGTCACCTCTTAAAAAAGTAAAAAGCGAGAGAGCGCGACCAGCGCACCCCCCCGCCAAAACTCATCGGCGATTACTGAAGCAGTTTCAGTACAGCGGATGGCAGTTGGTTGGCCTGAGCCAGAACTGCGGTGGAAGCTTGTTGCAGAGTTTGTTGCTTGGTCAGCTGGGCAGTTTCAGCAGCGAAGTCGGTATCTTGTACGCGGCTCAGTGCAGCACTGGCGTTTTCGTTGATGTTCTGCAGGTTGGAAATGGTAGTCGCGAAACGGTTCTGAGCAGCACCCAGGTCAGCGCGAGTGGCGTTGATGTTGGCCAGAGCAGCGTCGATAGCCGAGATCGAAGCGTCAACGTTGGTGTGGTTAGTAGCGTTGTCTGTACCGGAGATGGCAATACCGGTCATGCCCAATGCGCTGGCGTCGAAGCTGGTCGACAGGGTCAGAGTGATCTGGTTGTCGGAAGAGGTGTTCGAACCTACCTGGAATTCCATCGCACCAGCAGTACCGTCGATCAGAGCCTTACCGTTCAGGTTGGTCGATTGAGCGATACGGGTCAGTTCAGCAACGGACTGTTGGAATTCTTTGTCCAGAGCGTCACGGTCAGCAGTACCGTTCGAGTCGTTTCGCGACTGAACCGAAATTTCACGCATACGTTGCAGAATGTTGGTCGATTCTTGCAGTGCGCCTTCAGCGGTCTGAGCGATCGAAACACCGTCGTTGGCGTTTTTGATAGCCATGGTCTGGCCACGGATCTGCGAAGTCATACGGGTAGCGATCTGCAGGCCAGCGGCGTCATCTTTGGCGCTGTTGATTTTCAGGCCGGAGGACAGACGGGTCATCGAGGTCGACAGTGCGTCGGACGCTTTGTTCAGGTTCTTCTGAACGCCCAGGGAAGTAGTGTTGGTGTTTACTGTTAAAGCCATGACGAATTCCTCGTTGGTTGGGTACTGCGGCTTCCGGCCCTGGCAACCGCCCGGTATGGCCTAGAGAACCTACGTAATAGTTATCGTCGTGAATGCAGGTTGCTTTAGGGGATTTTGAAAATTTTTTGCCATCACCCTGCCACCCCCTCCAAAACAAAGGCTTAGAGACTACCCAACCATTGAAAAATGACGTCAGAGAATTGCCGCAAAATCGATAATCCAGATCCGTATCTGATCAACAACCGCCTCAACCAGAACTGACAGCCTCCAGCAAATCCACCAGCTCATACTCCATGTAGTCCGCCAGCGCCAACCAATCCTGCCGCTCCTGACAATCAAGCATGCGCATCAGCACCGCCGACCACCAGGAAAGAACCTCACTCCCGGCACTTTCAACTCTCGACTGCACCTGCGAACCCACCTCGACCATGAACAGCGCGGCCTCGACATCCCTTCCAAGACGAAACAATCCAGCACATTGCCGGGCCTGTTCGACGAGTGACATCTCATTCATCAACTGAACTCCGGATGAAAGATCGTGCCGGTAATCATGGCTCCGGCACGACTGCTGTTATAGAACTCAACTTGCGGATGCGCCGCGATGTAGCGCTCCAGCTCGCACAGATAACTGCGGAAATTCAGCTGTGTCTTGACTCGCTGCCCATGCCCGTCCAATACCCAATGGCGAGAGGCACCCAATTGAGGACCGAGGTCGCCATCGCTCCAGCCGGCATGAGTCTTGTTATTGGGGAACGCAAAATCAGCCCCGAACAGGGTGACCCTGGCGGCCCCCATCTTCACCGCCAAATCCACCGCCGGATGAATCACACTCCCCCCCACGTACAACTCAGCTCGAGGCAACTGCTCACGCAGCTCCCGGAACACCGGACTGGCCGAGTACGCTACGTAACGCTTGCCCTCCCAGCCCGACAGTACGACAGGATCGACCAGAGGCATGTAAACCAGCGCTGTACCGGCGCTGTCATCGGCTGGCAGGTGTCGCAAAGAGATCCGCTGGTCGATCGAGACCACCACATCAGGCTTGATGCCTTGCGCCATCAACGGCCGGTAAGCGGTGTCGACACAGATAAACAATGGACGAGCGTGCTGACTGCGGATGCTCCGTAACGCCTCGAAGTGCTGCTCCAGACTCGGGCCTGTCGCAATCACGAATACGGGCTCACCCGTATGCGTTGCGAACAGCTGCGCTGCGTCGCTGTCGGCACGAACCTGCTGGATATTGTCCTGTAGCCGCTCGGCGATTTCAGGATTGTCCGCGACAAACTCGCGATTGTTGAACGCCAGATGCGTTTCACTGATCAAGCGGTCGCGAATCTTCGCATTGTAATCATCGGCCAACACCAACTCCGATGGCAGCGCAAAGAACGGCAGGCAGATTTCCCTCAAGTCTGCGGCGTAATGCAGTTCAACCCGCGAATCGGCGAGCCACGCTTGCTGATCGAGCAGTTGCAAGACCAGCGCAAACACCGCGCCATTAAGGATGTGCACGTGCAGACGCTCGACCCCCGGACGCTGCAGCAGCTCCAGTTGCAAATCACCCAGCCCGGTGCCGTAGACGTGCATCGCCGGGCTGTCGGCGGGCAGACTGTCTGCCTGCAACCGCGCTTCACGGGTCCGGTCATGCCGGCTGGTCAACTGAATGCCGTTGATGCTCAAGGTCGAACCGAGGCCTTCCACAAGATCGGCCTGCAAAGCGCCCGAGTCCTCCGCCAGCAAGCGCTCAGCCACCGCCGGCCAGCGACGCAAGATGACTTCAGCATTGGATTGAAAAAACTCGCTCATGGCGCCTCGCGCTTCATTCAGGCAAAAAAATAGCGCTCAAGGTTACACCTTGAACGCTATCTTTGTGTCCGGGTTTTATGACTCAAGGACGATAGATAATCGCCGACCCCCACGACAGGCCAACACCAAAACCGCTGATCGCCACGCGCTGCCATTCGGCGCTGAGTGCGTGTTTCTCCAGCAGCAAGGGAATGCTCGACGAAACGGTGTTGCCGGTCTCGACCATGTCCTTGATGAACTTCTCTGGCTCGCCTTCGAAGCGCCGCGCCACGGCATCGACGATCGCCGCACTGCCCTGGTGAATGCAGAACGCATCGATGTCATCGGCCTTGAGACCGGAGTCGTCGAGCAGCTCATGCAAATGTGCCGGAACTTTGAGCAGCGCAAAGTTGAACACCTGACGGCCGTTCATGAAGAACACGCCATCGGTGACCTTCAAGTGCGGCGCGCCGGAACCGTCGGTGCCGAACTTGGCCTTGCCCAGTGCCCAGACCGGGTCTTCACCCATCCAGGTGGCCGTCGCGGCATCGCCGAAGAGCATGGTGGTATTGCGATCTTCCGGGTCGACGATTTTAGAATACGGGTCAGCCGTGATCAGCAGGCCATTCTTCAGGCCCGCAGCTTCCATGAAGCCCTTGATCGCGTAAATGCCGTAGACGTAACCGGAACAACCCAGCGAGATGTCGAACGCCGCAACATTGGTCGACAGGCCGAGTTTGTCCTGGACGATCGCTGCTGTATGCGGCAGGCCTTCTTCGTCACCGTTCTGGGTAACGACGATCAGCACGTCGATGGACTCGCGTTTCAGTTCAGGGTTGCTGGCAAACAGCGCGTTGGCCGCTTCCACGCACAGATCGGAGGTTTCCTGATCAGCATCTTTGCGCGGCAGGAACGCCGACCCGATCTTTCCGAGGATGAATTCTTCATCCTTCCCGAATTTTGCACCTTGTGCGTAATTGTCCACGCCGGCTACAGGAACGTAGCTCGCAATGCTTTTTATGCCAATCATTACGGCTTCCCAATAAAAAACAGCCCAATACCACCGCTCGCAAGGATTCGAGGGGCGCCGACATACCGAAAATGGCCGCCCCGACAGGCAGCCACGGGGATCGCAAAGAGCTATCACTGGAACCGATAACGGGCCAGGCGCCATATCCCCGGTCAATACAATACAGTGAAGATGCGCGTTATGACTCGCAGGTCACGCTATTTTGCCGAATCAGCATCACGACAGGTTATTCGACCAACGCCAAAACCAGCATCCTTGCGCACTTGATGATCTCGCGGACAGGGCAGCCCAGCAGGGTTTCAGCGTGTTTGGGGGCCAGTCCCAGGCCAGGACGAAAGACCTGCTGAGTCGCGACCGTGATCGCCAGCAAGTCCAGACCCGTAGCGCGGTGGCACCTGAAAATGTGCAGCCAACACCTCGGGCAGTGCATTGAGGTCAGGGATGGATACTTGTGCGTCGTGGCCAGGCAAAGCCACAACATTACGATGCCCGCCTGTCTGCACCCTGACAGTCAATGCGCCAAGTGGATTGAGGTTGACAAAATCCTTGGAGGGGTTGTCGCCGACGTAAACCATGTCGCCCCAGCTACAGCCTTCTGCCTGACGAATACGTTCGAAACAATGAGTGGAAGGCTTCGCATGGTGAATACCAAAACGATGCGTGATAAAGACTCGTCGAAACGCCGGAAACAGGCCCAGTGCGTCGACCTTGTTCTTCTGCACGATTTTGTGCCCGTCGGTGACGAGATAAAGTGGCACTCGCCCGCGAAATTGATCAAGCACAACCCTGGCAGCGGGGAACAATTCGAGACGAGGACGATGATGCCGATAAATCTTCACGCAACCGGCCACTCGAGCCTTCGACCAGTGACCATGTAACTCAAGCCATCGGTCAAAAACCTGACCTCGCCCTTCGCGCTCAAGCACTTCACGCATAAATGCCAGCGAAGACTCTGCGTCCCATCCGAAGACATCCTCACCATAACGGGCAACGGCCCCGAGCCCGCTTATGACGAAGCTGGTTTCATCATAGAGCGTATCGTCCAGGTCAAAAATCAGGATCATGGAACACCAGATCAACGGGCAGACGAACCAGTCTCACCTCACCTGCAGTACGCTTGAATTCAGGTATCGGCCCCTGCTCAAAGGCCTCAACGAGACTCCAATAGAGCAGATCCAGCCCAGCAGCAATGGCAGCGGTGGAGGCACCGCCAAAACGGGAATTGCACTCAATGATGCGCATGTCGTCGTCATTAAGGAGGATCGCTTGCAACATCACCGGGCCACGCAAGCCCAGTGCTTCCAGCGAACGAACAGCTTCATGCTCAAGCGTTTCACTGCGAAAAGTGGTCGTGACCTGCGACTCGCCAGCGATCACACGGTCGCGCCTGCGCAGCAGCACTCCCGCAACCGCGCCACTACGATCCACCCAGCCGTCGATGCTGATCTCCGGCCCCGGTACGAATGGCTGGTAAATCGGCGAATCCAGCATTTTCGCGTGACTGCGCGCGGCATCGAGTGACAAATCAAGCCCTATGGCTTGCGCACCGGCACCGAAACGCTCCTTCACCACGTAAGGTCCGGGACCGACGGCCTCGGGCGCCGTCTCCGCCGGGATCACCGGGAGCCCGGCCTCAGCGCCGAAGTGAGCGAAAGCGAGCTTGTCGAGGCAACGTTCGACAGCGACAGTGTCAGAGACGATGACCGAGATTCCCGCTTCAGACAGCGTTGCTCTGTGGCGCGCCCAAAAGAGCAGCTCTGCATCCCGAGTGGGAAGGATCACTGCGATCCCGCGTTCATGGCACCCGTTGATCAGCGAGGGCAGTTCAGCGTCGCTGAGGCGGGGCATGTTCCAGAACCCGTCAGCAACATAGCGGGCCGGCGCCTCAGGATCGAGGTCACCAGCAATGACGCAAGCATCGGGATGCACCCGCCTGGCGGCTTCCTGCATCGCGCGCAACAGGGGCGCCTTGCGTGAAGCGCTGGTGACGAGCACGTTATGGGCCCCGCGCGGCTGACTGCCCTTGATGTGTAGCTGACTGCCGTTCAACTGCCTTTTTTCCATTCGCCGGCCAGCAAGCCGTGGGTCAACGAATCCGTGGGTTTGCCATCGATCAGCACATGCTCACGCAAACACCCCTCGTAGCAAAAACCCGAAGCCTCGAGTATCGCAATGTGACGGGTGCGGTGCGCGAACGTTTCGGTGCAGAGACGTCTCAGCCCCAGATCCTCAAACGCCAATTGCTTCAACAAGGCCAGGAAACGCGAAAACAGGGCAGTCAAAGCGTCCGGCTTTTTTTCCAGTTCCGGGGTCAGCAAAAATGAAACCTCGGCCCGGCGGTTAGGCCAGGAAATGTGCACCAAACCACCGTACCCGATCAAAACGCCGTCGCTTTCGATAGCGAGCAAAATCTGCGAGGGTTCTGAGCTCTCGAGCTCTGACCAGACACGCTCTGCAAAATAACGCTTCTGTCCTTCGGCGGATATCGGTGCGGTTTGCCGCAGCACATCCATCTGTGCGTTTCGCCATTGCCGTATCGCGTCGATGTCGGACGGTTGCACGGCGCGTATATCCAGCACTCCGTCCGACAGGGACGGGGTCGGCATCACCACGTATCGAACGACGCCTGCACTCATTCGATCACCAAATAAGACGTGAGCGGATTAGAGGGGTCGCGTTTGATTGCGTAACGAGACAAACCCAGGACTTCACGCACCGCGATGGTTTCACCCGGAAACTGCGGTGTATTGAGTTCGTCAAAAGCCAGCACGCTGCCCTTGGTCAGATACGGCAGGATCGCCTCGAGACAGTCGTGGGTCGGCTTGTAGATATCGAAATCAAAATAGGCCAGTGCCACGATGGTTTCGGGATGTTCCTTCAGATAATCCGGTAGCGTCATCGTGGCATCCCCCTTGACCAGTTCGTGCTTTTTCTTGTGGGGGATGGGCGCGTTTTGTGTGTGAAAATCCAGAATGCCTTCGAGCTCCTCACTCCAGTTTTCTACGACCCCATAGTCTCCTGCCTGCACACCGCCCCCATCTTGCGGCGCGACCGAAGGAAAACCATCAAAGGTATCGAAACCGATGATCTTGCGGTTGTAATTGAATGGCTCGTGTATCCCTCTCAACGTAGAGAACAAGGCCATGTTCTGCCCCCAACGCACGCCAAACTCCATGATGGTGCCGTGAACAGGAACGATCATCTGGTAAAGCATCTGCATAAAGTTGATCCGCGACAAGGTCTGTCGCGTGAGATACAAACCGATGTTGTCCAGCAACTCGCCATCGGGTATCCGGGAGGCGCGAAGCCGGTCCACGAGAATCTGTTTGCGGTCAGTCTCGGACTGCGTCGAGCCGACCAGTGTTCGTATGGATTTGTCTGTCATGTATTGACTCCTCAGGGTTTCGGTCTAAAGAACCCGGTCAGGTTGCGACCGAACCCCACATCAGCGAGTGCAGCATAAAAGCGGTTGGATGCTTCGATACCCGCCTGTCCTATCAGTCTTTCGAGCATTAACCGGGCCCTGTGGGCTACTGGCCCCTGAGCACGATCAGCGACATAGTTCGATCCTTCATGGGCAAGAAAAAGGTCGATTGGAAAGTCGCCCTGTATCGCCAGACAATCCCACCCCGTTTCCTCAGCCGTTCGGCGCAGGGTGTCAGCCGTGAAGTACGACATATGATCGGGCGTGGCGATCCAGAACCGATCAGGTATCGCGCCCGTCGCGAACAGCGCCTCTTGATAGGCCGAGCCATCGTTTGGAACGGTGACGACCAGAAGTCCACCCGGGGCCACTAAACGGCGCAGTGATTGCAGCAGGCTTACAGGGTCCAGAACATGCTCCAGCACGTTACCCAGCCAGACCAGATCGTGCTGTTTTTTCGCCGAGATACGGGCTTCGAGCAATTCGAAGACATCACCCTGTTCGACATGGTGGGCGTAGTCAGGATTGATCTGCTGCACGCCGGCACGGCTGTAATCGATACCTTCAACCTGCCAACCGATCTGCTCGAAAAACTTGAGTACGAAGCCTTCACCGCAGCCCACGTCAAGCAGGCTACCCGGCCGATCATGACTCAAGAGCGCGCGAGCCTGGCCATACCGTTGCGCGATTCGAAGCGCTATGACCTCTAGCTCTTCCTCAGCGTAGGATTTTCGATAACCACTGGCCTCGTTCTGGAAGTAGGTTTGCGCATAGTAATCGCTCAAGGCCTCTGGCGTGGGGCGATCAACCACTTCCAGAAAGCCGATCGGATGCCGGCGTAAGCGGGGATCATTCATCCAAACATCCTTTCATGTTTCAGCTCGGCAAGCCCCCAGTCTTCCTCGGTATCGATGTCCTGCACCTGCATCGCCGGCAACACAATCGAGCCAGTGTCCGGGCCCATCAACACGTGGTCGCGCAGAAATGCTTCGGTGCGAAACCAGTACCACTGCCCGGCATCGTGATAGGCAACCGGAAGATCCTGTGACCGCGCATTGAGGTTTTCAGGGAAGTTCAAGGTGATGCGACCATCCTCCTCACGCTGAAGCGATCGCCAGATTGGATAAGAAAAACCAGTGACGGGCATGATGACGTTAAAGCGGCTTCCAAGTAGCTGTTCGCGTCCGTCGGCGAGGTCACGGGGGCGCACGAAAGGCGCGGTCGGGTAGAGGCAGCAGGCAAGATCGAAGTGCACGCCCGTTTGCGCGTACTGACCTAACACCTCGAGGAGAACTTGCGACGTTGTGGCGTGGTCATTTGCGGCGGCAGCCGATCGCAGGAATGGCACCTCGGCACCCCAGGTACGCGCAATGTCTGCAATTTCCGGGTCGTCCGTGCTGACCATGACTGTGTCAAAGGCACCGCTGGCGAGTGCCGCTTCGATCGACCAGGCAATCATGGGGCGACCACGGAAGGCGCGAATGTTCTTGCGAGGGATTCGCTTGCTGCCTCCCCGGGCAGGAATGATCGCGACGGCAGTCGGCGTGTCGGTCATGAATCGATCCCTCCTTCTACCATCGAGACATCCAGAGGCTCGCCAAACGCCAGTTCACGCGTTGCCCTGCGCCCGAGCACGGTATCAAGAAACTTGGGCTTGAGCCCATTACCGGGACGGATAGAGCGCACGTTCGCCTCCGTCAGTAACTCGCCCTTGGCGACAGGTGCCACGACATAGAGTGAACGGCGATTCTTCAGGACAATTTCTTCCGATCGCGTGGGCTCGAATGCCGGGGAACCGATAGCGACTTGAGCGATACGTGCCGTGGTCACGAGTTCGGCAAGCTCTGCGGGCTCCAGCGAGAAGGCACTGTCGACCCCACCCTCGGCGCGAGCCAGCGTGAAATGTTTTTCAATGACCGCAGCGCCCAACCCTACTGCAAGTGCAGATACGACCGTTCCCAACGTGTGGTCAGAAAGGCCGCTCACAACATCGAAACGCTGGGCAATCTCGGCGATCGTTGCAAGGTTTGCCTCTTCTGGCGGCGCTGGATAGGCTGCCGTGCAATGCAGCACGACAATTTCTGTTGCCCCTGCCCCACGTGCCGCTTCAACGGCCTCGCCAATTTCTTCAAGTGTCGCCATACCGGTGGACATAATGATGGGCTTGCCCGTCCTGGCCACCTTGCGAATGAGGGGCAAGTCGATCAACTCAGGTGATGCGATCTTGTAAGCGGGTGCTCCCAGGCTTTCGAGGAAATCCACCGCCGTGGCGTCAAAGGGGGATGAAAATACGGCGATCCCGATCTTGCGGCCGTGCTCGAAGATTGCCTCATGCCACTCCCAGGGCGTGTGCGCTTCCTCATAGAGTTCATAGAGGCGGCGGCCATCCCACAGGCCACCCTTCACCATGAACTCCGCACCGCAGTGATCTATCGTGATGGTGTCTGCGCGGTACGTCTGTATTTTTACCGCATCGGCGCCCGCCTGTTTGGCGGCCTCAATGATGCGCAAAGCACGGTTGATGTCACCGTTGTGATTACCCGACATCTCGGCAACGATGTAAGGCGGTTCGCCTGGACCGATGCGACGCCCGGCGATGCTGACAAACGATTGCCGATCGCTTTGCGTCAGCTCTCCCCGTGCTGCGTACTGCCGTTTCACAAAGCCACCCCAGAAGTGTTGATTATCAAAAAAGTATTCCGGATTTGATTGCTGCCACTGCGATCAGGAATGATTGCGACATTGCTCAAGTGTTTCTAAGCCTTAAGAACCAACCGTCGAAGTTGCTCGACCACGTAGCCCTGCTGTTCATCGCTCAACAAAGGAAACAACGGCAGGCTGATGGCCTCGGCGTAGTAACGCTCGGCCTGCGGGAAGTCACCTTCAAGGAAACCCAGGTCTCGATAGTACGGCTGCAAATGCACCGGGATGTAATGCAGATTTACCCCCACCCCGGCGGCCCGCAACCCTTCGAACACCTGCCGATGGCTGAGCTTGATTCGGTCGAGCTGCAGACGCACCACGTACAGATGCCACGCCGATTCAGCGTCTGCTTGTGCACCAGGCAATGTCAGCGGCAGGTCCGCCAGCAACCGGTCATAACGTGCAGCCAGCTCACGCCGACGCGCGACGAACGCATCAAGCTTGCCCAACTGCGACAACCCCAGGGCAGCTTGCAGATCGGTGATGCGATAGTTGAATCCCAGCTCCACCTGTTGGTAGTACCAGGGGCCGTGGCTGGGCTCTGTCATCTGCGCAGGATCCCGGGTCATACCGTGGCTACGCAAGCGTTGCAGGCGCTCGGCGAGATCCGGGCGGTTGGTCAGGACCATCCCGCCTTCGGCGCTGGTGATGATCTTCACCGGATGGAAACTGAACACCGTCATCGCCGCAAACTCACCGCAACCTACGGGACGACCGGCATAGGATGCTCCGACCGCGTGGGACGCATCTTCGATGACCGTAAAGCCATAACGCTCGGCCAGTTCGGCGATGCGGCGCATGTCGCAGCTCTGCCCGGAGAACGCCACGGCCACCAGCACTTTGGGCAGCGTACCGTCCTGCTCGGCCTGATCGAGTTTCGCTTCGAGGGCGAAGGCATCGAGGTTCCAGGTCAGCGGATCGATGTCCACGAAATCGACGTCGGCGCCGCAGTAACGGCCGCAGTTGGCCGAGGCCAGAAAGGTGTTGGGCGTCGTCCACAAACGATCCCCCGGCCCGAGCCCGGCCGCCAGACAGGCAATGTGCAGCGCCGCCGTGGCGTTGCACACCGCCACCGCGTAATCGGCCTGGCAGCGTTCGGCCATCTCCCGTTCGAAGCGCTCGATGGTCGGGCCCTGGGTCAGCCAGTCGGACTGCAACACCTCGACCACTGCGTCGATGTCCGCCTGATCAAGGCTTTGCCGACCATACGGAATCATGCCGACAGCTTCGCGTGCAGGTCGGCGATCTGCCCGACCGACAGGTAATGCGGGTTGGTGTCGGAACGGTATTCGAAGTCTTCGCTCACCGGGTAGCCGCGCTCGCCGAGTTTGTCGACGGCGAAATCGACATCGACACTCGTGAAGCGAATCGAAGGCTGGATGGTGTAGTGGTCCTTGAACTCCAGCGTCATCCGCGCATCGTCCAGCGGCACCATCAACTCATGGAGTTTTTCTCCCGGACGAATCCCGACGTTTTTGTGCGGCAGGTGCTCGGCCATGCCCAAGGCCAGATCGACGATGCGGATCGACGGGATCTTCGGCACGAACACTTCGCCGCCATGCATCCGCGCAAAGCTGTCGAGGACGAACTGCACGCCGTGATCAAGCGTGATCCAGAACCGGGTCATGCGCTCATCAGTGATTGGCAGCTCTTTGGCGCCCTCGTTGATCAGCTTGCTGAAGAACGGCACCACCGACCCACGCGAGCCGGCCACATTACCGTAGCGAACCACGGAAAAACGCGTCTGTTGCTCACCGGCGATGTTGTTGGCGGCGACAAACAGTTTGTCCGACAGCAACTTGGTTGCGCCGTACAGGTTGATAGGGCTCGCCGCCTTGTCGGTGGACAGCGCCACGACTTTCTTCACGCCGTTGTCGATGGCCGCGGCGATGATGTTCTCCGCGCCATTGACGTTGGTGCGAATGCATTCGGTCGGGTTGTACTCCGCCGCCGGCACCTGCTTGAGCGCCGCCGCGTGCACCACGTAGTCGATGCCGCGCATCGCCTGACGCATACGCTCGGCATCACGCACGTCACCGAGGAAGTAACGCATGCATGGCGCATTGAACGTTTGCTGCATTTCGTACTGTTTAAGCTCATCCCGGGAGAACACCACCACGCGCTTGGGCTGATATTGCTCCAGCAAGCGACGGATGAAGTTGCGACCGAAAGAGCCGGTGCCGCCCGAGATGAAAATCGATTTACCGTTGAACATGTCTTGAGTCCTGTTTCCCGTGCGTCGGCTCAGGCGAGCAACTGTGCCCAGTCGATACTGGAGGCTTCGCCGAGGGTAAAGCCCTTGCCGGTCAGGGAAAGGTTCTGGTTGTAGGCGACGTCATGGGCGAAGCGCGCCTGCCATTTGTCACGCAGGGCGGCTTTGACCTGAGGATCATCAGCCAGCGTGCCGGGGTGAGCAATCTGCACTTGCGGCGTCCACACAATCAGCAGACCCGCTTCGGCGACTTTCAGGCACAGATCGACATCGGCAAAGACTTCTGCGAAATGCTCCCGATCCAGCCCGCCGACAGCATCGAACACTTCCTTGCGCACCATCAGGCACGCGCCGGAAACCGCCGAACAGTTCTGTTCGACGAGCAGACGATGCATATAGCCTGTCGCATCTTTTTTCTCGCCCACGAAGGCCGATGTCACGCCCGACTCAAGGCCAAGGATCAGGCCCGCGCCGGTGACACTACCTTCGCGATCCACCAGCTTGGCACCCACCACACCGACTTCCGGACGCTGGGCCTGATTCAGCAGTGCTTCAAGCCAATTGGCGTTGACCACCTCGGCGTCCGCTGCCAGCAATACCAGATACTCACCCTGCGCCTGCTCGGCAGCCAGGTTGAGCAGTGCCGAAGCACTCAGGCGCTGCTGGTTTTTGATCAGGCGAATTCGCCCGCGGGCGTTCTGCTCAAGATTCTCAAGCCAGGCCAACAGCTCAGTGGACTGACTGTGATTGTCGGCAATGATGATTTCATTGTTCTGATAGCGGGTGCGTTGCAATACGCTCACCAGGCAGCGTTGCATTTGCTCCTGATTGTCATCGCTGGCAACGATGATCGACACCTTTGGCCGAGTGGCGTGACGATAGTCAATGCGCAAGCCGCCGAATGCTTCGGCAGTCACCTGCGCCTGATAACCGCGGGTTGCCAGATGGCGCACCAATGTCTGGCGTGCGTGTTCGTTTGGTTCCATGGTCGGCGCAGCAGTGATAAGCAGTGGTTCGGCCAGATGCGCCAGCCCCGCCAACCCTCCGGCTTCGATCAAGCGCAATAGCAGGTCGAATTCCAGCGCATGACTGTACTCACGTGCATAGCCACCGACCTCCACCAATGTTTCGCGGCGCACCAGCCAATGGCGGGCGGCAAGCACAGGCAAACTTTGCAACAGATCGAGGTTGAAGGCCGGGCGGAAGACGTCGCTCAGCGAACCGTGACCATGGCGATGGATCTCATCCATCGCCACTGCACGGCAACCTTCGGCGTTGAGCAACTCAAGGCTGGCCCGCAGGAACCCGGCGCTGGTGAACTCGTCCCCCGCCTCGGCCAGGAGCAGCCAGTCAACACTTGAACGCTGCGCAACCTGGTTCAGCTTGTCGACGTAATTACCGGTGCTGACCTTAATGAAATGCACGGTGTTTTGTTCGGTGGTGATCTCGGGTAATTCACCGGTAGTGAAGACCACGACCTTGAACGCCCGGAAGGCACTGTCCATCAGGCTGTCGAAGGTCGCCTGCAACTTGTTCATGTCGGCATCAAGATCCAGCAGCAGAATGCCAAACTGCGGGCCACCCTCGTGAGTCGCCAGGTGTTGATTGATTTTGCGAATCGCGGTGTCGTTCGGCTGGCGTGCCTCAAGCCAGTTCAACAACCTGCCGGTGGGCATGCTGTCGAGCAATTGACGGCTGTCGAAGGTCGGCACGCTGTCCAGACGGGCAATCCAGTCGGTCAGAATCTGCGCATCGGCGCTGTGCCCCAGGTCCTGCAGTTGCCTGGCCATTTTCTGCACCACATGCCGGTTGAACGCGCCTAACCGTATGGCTTCAAGCAAGCGGTTCTGGACGGTCTCTGGCGTGTCATTGGAAAAGGTGCGCTGCAACATGTGCTGCTTGAGCAATGCGCCTTCCATTTCCTCCAGTTGCAAACGGCCTGCCGGCATCGCGTGCAACAGGAATTCAAATTCAGTCAGATGGTCGAAAAACGCTTGATTGTAGAACGGCATCTCGACGTACTGCGCTTTGCCGAAAATGCGTTTAGGACCCGTGGTGGGGTCATTCCAGTAAGACTCGAAGATCGGCTCGATCGTCAACGCATTGCGCGTGACAAGACTGTCAGCGAACACCTGGAAACTGTCCAGCGCGAAGGACGCCGTTTGCTCCGGACTCAGGTCACTGATCTGGGTGGGCAACGTTGCCAGGAATCCGGCAAACCGCTCGCGCTCGGCGACGGAACGGGCATCCGTGAACCGCAGGACGTGAATGATTTCGGTGTTGTGCTCCGAACGCCCGTAGTTGACCTCGCGCACCACGTAAGGGATCGGCAGAATCCGTGCCTTGGCCCGGGCGAGCATGTAATAGACATGGCCGATTTCCTGCCATTCGAAGATCGTGCCTTGCGGCAAGGCCTCGTACCAGTCGCGCAGCAGCGAGGTGCGTTGCACCGCATAGAACGGCGGGATGTACTGCCCCATGTAATCGAGCACGCGATCCTGAGCACGCTCGGCGTTGTAATCCTCTTTCACCTTCTTGTCGCGACGGTAGTACTGCACATTGTTGGAATGTGTCAGGTACATCAGGCAGTAACCGTGGCACATGCCGTAATCGGGGTTGGCTTCGAGGAAATTCACCGAGTCGGTCAGAGCATCGTGCAGCAGGAAGTCGTCGTCGGATGCAAGCACCATGTAGGGCGTCGTGACCTGGCTGACACCGTAGGCAAGCTTTTGCTGAAACCCGTTGTAGCTGTACTGAGGTACGTGCCGATAGTCGATCGACGGGAAGTCGGAAACGACGCCTTCGTGATCCTGACCGGATGAATCCAGCACCAGGACCTTGGCGTCGTAATTGCTGTAGTACTGCAAGGTACGACGCAGAAATGCGGTACGGTTGTGGGTGATGACCACTACAGTGAACATTTCGTTCAGCGGTCTCCCGTTGATCTGATTGTTGCTTTGAACCTGCATTTTCCTATCCCCACAACCGGCCAGTTACCTGATGCCTGAAACTGTTCTTTGATTAACGAACGCGACGCAGATAACCGTCAGGCGCCACGGTGATCAACAGCTTGTTTTGCAACTGCCGGTCGATTTCGAAATCCTTGTTCTCTTCCAGATATTTCCATACAGCGGTTTTCGGGTTATCGCCCGGTCCCCATGGACGATCCGGGAAGAAGTCGGCTGGCATGTCTTCGACCACGGTGTCCATGACCACGCAGTAGCTGCCTGCCGACACCAGTGGTGCATAGAGGCGCAGCTCTTCCAGCACATGATCGTGGGTGTGGTTGGAGTCGAGAACCAGAATGACTTTCTTGCCTTTGGCCGCGGCCTGTACCTGAGCGGCGATGGCCGGGTCGATGCTCGAACCTTCGATCATCTTGATGCGCTTGGCCATCGGATGGCTTTCGATGGCTTCACGGTTGTGCGGGCGAATATCGAGGTCAATGCCCAACACTTCGCCGTGGCCTTGCAGCTCCAGCAGCGAGGCGTAATAGATGATCGAACCGCCGTGGGCGATGCCGCACTCGATGACCAGGTCCGGCTTGACCTGCCAGATGATCTCCTGCATTGCCATCATGTCTTGTGGCAGCTGGATGATCGGACGGCCCATCCACGAAAAGTGGTAGCTGTACTTGTGGCGGGCTGATTCGTTGAAGAAGTCACGGGCCAGGCCCACGACTTTCTGGTCGTCACCCTGACGGGCGATCTCTGCCTGGCACTCGGCTTCGAAAGCTGTGTGGATGTTGTTGTCGGTCATCTGAAATTTCTCTGGGTTCACTGGAACGAAGCGCTGTCGACGGCGTGATAGACGTAGCGTCCACCGGTCATCCGCTTGATCTCTTCGAGGTAATTGGAGTTCATCACAAACAGGTTGGCGCCTTCGGGCAACGCATCCATAGCCTCTTGCGGCGAAGACACCTGAACACCGCTCAGAGGCAGATGACGCCCCTGTTTGGCGGGGTTGATGTCCACCACATGATCCACCGCCACACCCGCGCGCTGCAGGAACAACGAATAGATCACGCCCTTGGACGATGCGCCCCAAATGGCCGACCCTTGTTGCGGCGCGGCTTGAATGATTTGCACGGTACGTTCAAGGCTGGCAGTGAAATTGTCCGATAGCGCCAGCAATTGCGGTGCGGCAGATGGCGCGCGGCGCAATGTAGAAAGGTCGGCGACGATGTACAGGTACTGCCCGCCAAAGAGGTGCCCGGCTTCATGCACCGTATCGAACAGGCCTCGCAAATCGGCAAGACGGAAGTAGTTCACATGTTCGTAGAACACGTCGAACCAGGCGTTGTGCTCGACGATCCAGTCGAAGCACGGCACCTCGATGTAGATTTGTCCGCCACGGTTGGCCGAGGCAATGTCAGCCAGAAAGCTGACCGGGTCCTGAATGTGCTCCAGCACATGGCGCAGCACGATCGCATCGGCGGCAAGCCCCAGCTCACGGGTGAACGGCGCCTTGATCACATCGACGTTGTCGCCCTCATAGGAGGGGTCGATACCGGTGATGGCATAGCCACGCTCACGCAGCATTTCGAGGAAATAGCCCTTGCCACAGCCGACCTCGATCAGCTCGCGGCCTTTGAAATGCCGGGCCAGAATCGCCTCTACGTCATTCAAGTGATGCTGGAACTGCACCGAGTGGGCCTGTTCATTTTGGTAGTCGACGTCATAACTGAGTTGGCTGGCGTCGAAAGCCTGATTGAAGATCAGCCCGCTCTGGCTGTCCTGCACCAGCACGATGTCCGCACTGCCCGACGCCTTCGCCTGTTCGGCAGTGGCGAACGTACGGTTTTGCAGCACCGGGAGCCCGTTCGCTCGATAGAGTTCATGCTGCATGTTCTTCACCCCTTAATTGGGAAATTCGCTGGGCAATACCCCAAAAAGCCATGGGCTCATGGGCGGAATAACCGTAATGCCCCAGGTTCAGCGTTATGGAGGATTGGCGCTGCCTCACGCGCGCCTCGACCAGCGCCCGCACGGATACAGGCCGGCCACTGCAACAGTTGATCACACCACCGACATCGGGTCGGGCAATGAGCGTTGCCAACTGCGCCGCGGCCTCGGTGATCTCCAGATAGTCGCGTAGCTGGTCACCCATCGACATATTGAACTGCGCGTCGCCGGCATCGATCGCCCGGTCCAGCGCCGCGAGCAGGCTGTTGGGGTTCTGCCCTTCGCCATGCAGATAGAACAACCGCGCCCACTGCAAAGTGAACGGATGTTCCTGCGCAAGGCTCTGCAAAAACAGGCGCAGTGTGTGCTTGGCCAGCCCATACGGATTGGATGGTTGCGGCTCGACCTGCTCGCTGAGCGGCCCGCTCTGCAGGCCATATTCGAAACAGGTGCCGGTCACCAATACGTGTTTCACACCCGCCTCGACCACGCTTTTGACAAAGCGGTAGTCGGCCATCAGGTTGTGCTCGAAATGGAACAGCCCCCGATAGTTCGGCAGCCCCGGCCATGCCAGATGCGCCAGTACATCGACGCCCTCGGTCAATGCGACGACATCGACATCGGCGGCGTGAATATCCGCCGCGATAAACTCGACGTCCTTGATCCACGGCATGCCCTGCGCAGTGTTTGCGTTGCGCGCCACCGCACGCACCTTGCAACCGCGCGTCAACAGCTCCGCGACCAGATGCCGACCGACGAAGCCCGTGGCTCCGGTCACCAGAACCTTCACAGCACGCTCAACTCAGGCACGGCGATCACGAAGCGACCGTCCCACTGACGCACTTGTGCCAGTTGCTGGCTGACTTCGTGCAGCAGGTTCCACGGCAACACCAGCACGTAATCCGGTTTCTCGATATCGATCTGTGCTGGCGCCACAATCGGAATGCGGCTGCCCGGCAAAAACTTGCCCTGCTTGTGCGGATTGGCATCGGCCACCCACGCGAGCAAGTCCGGTTTCACGCCGGCGTAGTTGAGCAAGGTATTGCCCTTGGCCGCCGCGCCGTAACCGACCACACGCTTGCCGTCGGCCTTCGCCTGCAACAGGAAACGCAGCAGGTCATGTTTGATGCGTTCGGCAGCAGGCGCGAGGGTCGCGTAGTACTCGGCAGTTTTCACCCCGGCATCGAGTTCGGCCTGCAACTGCTGTTGCACCGCCGCTTGCACCGCACGGCGTTCGCCGTCCTTGCGTTGAACGAACACCCGCAACGATCCGCCATGCGTGCTCAACTGGCTGACGTCGAACACCTCAAGGCCGTTGCGCTCGCACCGGGTCTGTACGGCGGTCAGCGACAGGTAGGAATAGTGCTCGTGATAGAGCGTGTCGAACTGCGCACCCGCCATTAGCGTCAACAGTTGCGGAAACTCGAACGTGGCCACGCCGGTTGGCTTGAGCAAGGTGGCGAAACCACCGAGGAAATCATTGATGTCCGGCACGTGCGCGAGCACGTTGTTGGCGGCCATCAGGTCGGCGCCCCAGCCTTCGCTTTTCAACTGCGCGGCGGTATCACGACCGAAGAACAGTTCCCGAATCTCCAGGCCTTTTTCCCGGGCTGCCTGCGCGGTGCTGCGAGTGGGTTCGACACCCAGGCACGCAATACCGCGACCGGCGACGTATTGCAGCAGGTAGCCATCGTTGGCGGCCACTTCCACCACACGACTGTCAGCCGTCAGGCCGAAGCGCTCGACCATCTCCGCCACGTAACGTTCGGCATGGGCCAGCCAGGTGCTGGAGAACGAACTGAAATAAGCGTACTCGGCGTCGAACAGGCTGTCGGCGCTGGTGTAATCCTCGGTCTGCACCAGCCAGCATTGCTGGCAAACGGCGACCTTCAGCGGCACCCATTGCTCGGCCTGTTCCAGGCGATCGGCGTGCACATAGGCATTGGACGGCGGCGAAGTGCCGAGGTCGATCAGCGGCAGGCTCAAAGGTGCAGCGCACCCACGGCAGTTCATACACGCACTCCGGCAAAGTGTTGATCGAGCGCAGGATGGCTGGAATCACGCGCTGACAAATTATTGACAGGCAACGGCCAGGCAATCGCCAGCCGTGGATCGCTTATCGACAGACCGCCCTCGTGCTCCGGCGCATAATCGGCGCTGTGCAGGTAAAGCAATTCGGCGTCGTCGGTCAGGGTTTGAAAACCGTGGGCGAAACCGGCTGGAATCAACAAACTGCGACCGTCGCCAGCCTTCAGGTGCTCGGCGTGCCAGTGCAGAAAGGTCTCCGAATCGGGGCGCAAATCCACCGCCACGTCCCACACCTCACCACGCAGGCAAGTAATCAGCTTGGCTTCCGGCGCGTTGGCGTTCTGGTAATGCAGACCTCGCACACTGCCCTTCTCGCGGGTGCAGGAATGGTTGATCTGGCGGATATGAAACTCGGCGCCAAACGCCGTCAGACTGCCTTCGCAAAACAACCGGGCGAAGTGCCCGCGCTGATCTTCAAAACGCTTGTGCTGGACGCTGAACAGTCCGGCCAGCGGCAACGCCTTCAATGAAAACTCCCTCACAGCCCGCCTCGGTACAGGCTCAGTTGGCCGAGGGTGACGGCGCGCATGTCATCGCCGTTCTGCCACGCCAGATGCCAGTCGAGAGTCTGGGTCAGGCACTGCTGCAACGACCAGCGCGGCTGCCAGCCCAGCACCTGGCGGGCGCGGCTGCTGTCCAGGCGCAGCAGACCGGCCTCGTGCAGTTCGCTTTTTTCGACGCGCAGACCGCGAGCCTGTGGCCAGCGATGGGCGAGCAGTTCGACCACTTCGCCGACGCTGCGCATGTCCGCCTCACCCGGGCCGAAGTTCCAGGCACCGGCATACTCCGGGCCTTGTTCATAGAGACCGGCGGCCAGTTGGAGGTAACCGGCCAGCGGCTCCAGCGCGTGTTGCCACGGGCGCACGGCTTGCGGGTAGCGCAGGGTCACAGGCTCATCCGCCGACCAGGCTTTCAGCACGTCGGGAATCAGTCGCTCGGGGGCGAAATCACCGCCGCCCAACACGTTGCCGGCGCGCGCGGTGGCGAGGGCAAGGCCGTGCTCGTCGTACTTGTCGGCCGGGAAGAACGAAGCCGCGTAAGACTGCGCCAATAGCTCACAACATGCCTTGCTGCTGCTGTAGGGATCGTGGCCGCCGAGGGCTTCGTCTTCGCGGTAGGGCCACAGCCATTCCTTGTTGGCGTAGACCTTGTCGGTGGTCACCAGGACGCAGGCGCGCACGCAGCCGACCTGACGAATCGCTTCGAGCAGGTTGAGGGTGCCCATGACGTTGCTGGAATAGGTGCCGAGCGGATCGCGATAGCCTTCTCGCACCAGCGGCTGAGCGGCCAGGTGCAGAACGATCTCAGGCTCGGTCTCGGCGATGATTTCAAGCAAGGCTCCCAGATCACGCAAGTCGCCGCGCACATCGTTGATGCCTTCATGCACTCGCGCCAGGTCATACAGGTTCGGTTCGGTGGCCGGATCAAGGGCAAAGCCGCTGACCTCGGCGCCAAGGCTCTGCAACCACAGCGTCAGCCAACTGCCCTTGAAACCGGTATGCCCGGTGACCAGAACCCGCTTGCCGCGCCAGAAATCCGCACTCAGGCCCACTGCTTCCATGGGGCCTCCCCGCTCTGCCACAGCGCTTCGAGGTGGTTCTTGTCGCGCAGGGTGTCCATTGGCTGCCAAAAACCGGAATGCTCGTAAGCATGTAATTGCTCAAGCTCGGCCAGGCGCATCAGCGGCTCCGCCTCCCAACTGGTCGCGTCACCGGCAATGAAAGGCAATACCTTTGGCGAAAGCACAAAGAAGCCGCCATTGATCCAGCCGCCATCGCCACGGGGTTTTTCGGTGAACCCCAGCACTTGGTCACCCAGCCGCTGCAGTGCGCCATAGCGTCCCGGCGGCTGCACGGCGGTGACCGTCGCCATTTTGCCGTGAGCTTCGTGAAACCTGATCAGGTTGCTGATATCGACGTCGGAGACGCCATCGCCGTAGGTGAAACAAAAAGCTTTTTCGTCTTTCAGATAAGGGGCGGCACGCAAGAGACGGCCACCCGTCATGGTTTCTTCACCGGTTTCGACGAGGGTGACGCTCCACGGCTCGCTGTAGTTCTGGTGCACGTCCATGCGGTTTTCCCGCATGTTGAAGGTCACGTCGGAGGTGTGCAGGAAGTAGTTGGCGAAGAAATCCTTGATCGCATACCCCTTGTAGCCCAGGCAGATCACAAAGTCGTGAATCCCGTGGGCGGAATACTGCTTCATGATGTGCCAGAGTATTGGCTTGCCACCGATCTCGACCATCGGCTTGGGCTTGAGGTGCGACTCTTCACTGATGCGCGTGCCCAGGCCACCCGCCAAAATAACTGCCTTCATCGTCTCCCCTCTTGTTCTTCACAGGGCTCGGGCAAGCTGGATCAAGCTTTTGCGGGCCTTCTGGATCAAACTTTCTGCCGTGCGGGCACTCTGCGGATTGACCGCAAGTGCTCGTTTTATGGCGATATACCGGGGGCTTGCAGGAAACGCGCCAGCTAGCGACCCAAGTGGCGGACACAAAAAAGGGGCCAGCCCGATCATGCGACCGAGCTCGCCCCTCTCATTTTGATCTGGCACCTTCAACACCCTTGCAGGATTGAAAGTGCCTCGCTAATGACGTTGTCCAGTTCACTGCCTAACCGGTAAACGCCAAGTGCCGGTATACGTCAGACGTTAAATGTTGGCCGCCAGCACTGTGCTGCTCGGATCGATCACCGCCATGCTCACCTCATTAAAAGAGCTTGAGGGGTGAAACCTGAAACGCTTGTTGGCCACGACACAAATAAAACAGGCGGCCCCATGGCCGCCTGCGGTGAACACTCGCACCTGATCAGTCAGGTAGCCAGCCCTCGATCCAATAGTTCAGGTTGTTGCCCTTGAGCATGTAATCGCGCAGCACTTCCTCGCGAAGCGCATCGCCCATGCGGTAGCTCGCATCGGGATCGGACAGGTGCATGCGAATCGCTTCAAGCCATTCCTCGGTACTGTTGCTCACGACCTTGGTGCAGGGCAGATAACCCCGATAAGCCTCGGTATCCGTGCAGATCACCGGGTACCCGCAAGCGCCGTACTCCAGCAGCCGCAAGTTACTCTTGCAGTCGTTGAAAATGTGAAACTCCAGCGGCGCCAGTGCCAGATCGAGATTCAGGCTGGCCAGCTTGGCCGGGTAAGCCTCCAGGCCAACGCTTGGATGAAACTCATGAACAAACGGCCGCAACGCGGGCGGGCACATGCCGAAAAAAACCCATTCGACTTCATTGGCCAACTGACTCACCACATCGGCAATGATCGCCAGGTCACCGTCATGGCTCGTCCCGCCGCCCCAGCCCACGCGAGGCTTGCGTGAGGTGCGGCGACGACTGGTGAGGCCGGACCACAGATGCGGCGCCAACATGTTTGGCACGACGCGAATATCATGGTGCATATCACGCAGGGCATCGGCCAGAGGCTGGGTCGAGACCACGACGCGATCACACAAGCCGACGCCACGGCGCACGATTTTATCGACCCCAACCTCGGCCTTGCGCAAGTGCGCGTTCTTTTTCGGCACATCGATTACATAATCGTCGAGCTCGAATATCCGGAAAGCGCGAGAGCCGTTTTTGACGCGCTCGACTTCATCGACCGCATTCTGGTTATAGCGTCCCTGCAACACAATCACGTCGGGAGAGCAACGTTCCAGCTCGATGTCTGTCGGCGTGTAATAAGCGAGATGCCCCACCACGCGCCCGGCGGCTTCAAGCTCGAAGAAGGGTTGAGTAACCCGGTAATGACCCACGGCACTGGCATTGATGGGAATGCCCAGTACTTTGGGCAACATCGGACGCAGGAACGGGTCCCAACCGGCTTTGAATCCCGGCTCCAGACTGAAGTTGCTGGTGCCCAGACTCAGGTTGGGGTTGTAGGCCGGATCCCTCGCCACTACCGGCATCCAACGCTGATAAAAACTCTTCTGTTCGGCTTGAATCAGCTTGGGCGCGAGGTCCACAGCAGATGACGGAGCAATTCGCATCAGCTCGGCGTAAGGCGTCCACACCACCAGGTAGCCGCTTTGCCGTACGCGCAGGCAAAAATCAGCCCCGTTGAGCGCTTGCGGCAGATCGCGATCGTCCAGGCCGTGCAGTTCATCGAATACGTTCTTGCGTACCAGCAAGCAATCGATTCCCACTGCACTGAAATTCTGTACGGTCTGCTGACGCTGCATGTAACCCGGCGTGTTGAACAGCTCGCCACGATTGGGCACGCCGGTCGTGCCGCGCAACCCCAGCACCTGGGCCGCGCCCTCGATACGCCCTTGCGGGCTCACCAGGCGACCACCGACCACGCCGACTTCAGGTCTCCGTGCGTGGTTGAGCAACTCGTCGAGCCACTCAGGGCTCACAACAGCGGTGTATGCACTCAGAAACAGCAGGTAGTCACCCCGCGCCTGACTCGCGGCAAAGTTGTGCAGCGCAGCCAGATTGTCGCCGTAATCACAGCGCAATACGCGCAACTTCTCGCTGCCCATTTGCTCGAGGGCCGACAGCCAGTTGCGGGCGTCCACAGCACTGCTGGCGTTATCGACAATCAGAATTTCATAGTGCGCGAAAGCGGTTTTCTCCAACAAGCTTTCAACGCAACGCTGAAGCGCACTCAGTCCATCGCGAGTCGCAACGATGATCGAAACCATGGCCGGCTGATCGTGCAGATAATCGACGCGGTTGATCATCGCCTGACTGCCGGCACGGATCGTGTGCGGTACACCGAGCCGATCCAGATGCGCGGCCAGTACCCGCGGGCTCTGTTCGATCACCTCAGGCTGATTCACCCACTGCGACAGGCGCAATGTGGACTCGACGAGCACTTCGGCAATGTGCCCGATGGCGTGCGGCCCGCTGCTCTCCACCAGACGCCAGAGCAGATCATGCACACCCAGTTCGCCAAAACCTCGCGAGATGCCGCCCAACTCGATCATCCGATGCCGTTGCAGAGCAAGGACCCGTCCGACATAGGGGTAGCTGCGCATCAGGTCGAGGTTGAAATCCGGTTTGAAAACCGGCTCGATTGACACCTCATCGCGCAACCCGCCTTCATCACTGTACAGACAGCGTAAGTCGGGCATTTCAACCATGCGTTCAGCGAGCAACAGCAAGGCCAGTTCATTGAGGCGATCACCAGCGCGAAGCAGATAGATCCAGTCGGCATTTTCCAACTGGGCCAGCAAGTCATTGAACTGGGCGACCGGGTCAACTTCCAGGCGCATGTGACGTACGCCATCACACGATACTTGCTGCGACGAAGACAGCACCACCACTTGCTCGGCGGCATAGGACTGCAGACGAATACTTTTGAGCGTTTCTTCCAGCGCCGAAGTATCGCCTTCGCTGTCGAGAACAATCGGCACGATGCGCGGACGCCAGCTCCAACTCTGCAAGCGGGCACCGAGCAAACGCTGCTGGGAGGGGTTCAGGGCACGGCATGACAACCACTCGCGGTACATCTGCGAAAAGCTTTCGCTGGTGTAACCAACCCGAGTGTTGACCAATGTCTGGATGAAGCCCAATTGTCGGCCGAGGGCGATTTCTTCCCAGGCATAAGCGTGCCCCTCAACCGCGTCCGCCAATGCCAGAGAACGCACCCAGCCCGGCGCGGGGGCAGGCTCACCACTGCGCAAGGCAAGCATTTGCTTGAGCCAGTCGAGTTCCGTTTTGAGCGCTGCCTTGACGGGCGCCTGCTGACTCAGTTGCGCAGGATGCAAGCGTTCCAGGCTTAACATCTGAGCCACCACCACGAGGTTGCCGCGCCGCAACAGGCAAGCGAACAGGGCGAAATCCAGACAAGCAACAAAGCCTTCCCCGATCTGGGTCAGGGCCGGCAAATATTCCAGCGCATGCCGGGTACGGATCAGCGCCCCGCTAAGGCCACTGAGAAAGTTGACCTGAGAACTTTCCAGGATGCCCAGCAGGTCCTCACCCTTGAACAGGGTGACACCTTTGGAGAAACAGCAATTGGCAACACGATCGGCCAACACAATGTGATCCGCGTCATAGAACTGCCGCTGGGCAATCACCAGATTGACGTCTTCATGATCGATGAAACCGGCGATCTGCTGGGCAATGCACTCAGTCAGCAACTGGTCGTCGTCGCACAGCAACTTCAGGTATTCACCGCTGGCCGCTTGCGCGCATGCCATGAGGTTGCCTTGAAATCCCAGACGCTGGGGGTTGCGCACATAGCGCAGGCAAATCGTTGCAGGCACCTCGCAGGCATCGACAATTTCGCGAATCTCATCGCCAGCACTGTCGTCACAGACGATCACTTCAAGATGGGGATAGGTCTGGCTCAGCGCGCTTTGCAGCGCCACTTGAAAAAACTGCGGATTGAAGGCGGGAATTGCGATGGTAACAAGAGGTGCTGGATTCACGGCGGGGAAACTCGTGAGCGGCGGGAGCTTACTTCAATGAAGTAACCCCCCGGAACCGCTGAAAAAAGACGGTTTGCTCTCGGCAGAGGCGACCTTCGCGAGATCATCGCGAAAGCACGGACTCAGACTTTGTTGAACAGGCCCAACTGAGCGATCTTGCTGAACGCCAGTTGCGATGCCTGCAACATGGTTTGCTGCAGGGTCAGGCGAGTCATCACGTCAGCCGCATCAGAATCACGAATGGCACCCTGGGTCTGGGTATTGGCCAGCACCATGCTCTGGTTGATATCGGTCTGAGTCACCAATGAAGCGCCGCGACCCCCGACCGAACTGACGCCGATGGCCAACTGATCGATCCCGCTGGTCAGGTTACCGATACCAGCGGTGACTGCCGCGTTCATTTTCTGAATAGCGACCGGATTATTGTTGGTCGGGGTCGCCAGCGCTGTTTTCAACTGGCTGACGGTGTCAAGAATGTTCTGGGTCTTGTGCGTATTGACCGAAACGGAGAACTGGTCGCCTGCACCCGGCGTGCCGGCCACCGTGAACGAAACACCGGACGCTGTAGCGGTCGTCCCGGCCACGGTTCCGGTGGACACCGGCTTGCTGTCAGCGGTCAATGGTGCTGCGTACAGATCAAAGTCTGTGGCACTGGTGAACTTCAGGATCGCTCCGCCATTCGGGAAGCTGGCGTTGTAATCCGTGGCGTTGGTCACAGCGGCACCGGTCACCAGTGCGGCCGACGGGTTACCCGGGCTACGCGAAGTGGTGAAGGTGTCCGGCTTGGCGCCGAAAGTGAAGCTGTGGCCGGCGATGGCGGCGTCCGGGTTGGCGCTGTCACCGCTCTTCAAATTGATGTTGAGCTTGAGATCAACACCACGGAAGCTCACGGTCTGGCTGTTGGCGTTACTGGACGAGAACACACCGTTCTGGCTGGTTTCGGCCGTCACGTCGGTACCCGCCGCGTCGGTGATTTTCAGCTGAGTGCTGCTCAAGAACGAAACAGTGTAGGGCTCACCACTGCGGAATTTGGCATTGTAGGTCACATCGGAACTGACCTGACCGTTGGACAGCGACACTCGACCGTCATCAACGCCTGGAGCGGTGAGGCTGGTCTCGGTCCGATTGGTATTGATCGCCTGCTGGAACACGTCCCAACCGGTGCTGTTGGTGGCCATCGACTGGTTGTCACCAATCGGCAGATCAAGGGTGACCTGATCACCGTTGTAGGAGTAGGTGCCGTCAGTGTTGCGGGAGAACGGAGCCACATCACCCTTGGAGCCGGAGAAGATGTACTTGCCGTTTTCGTCCTTGGTGTTCATCAGACTGAGCAGTTGCTCTTCGATCTGCCCCAGCTCGGAGGAGTTCGCCTGACGGTCTGCATCGGTATAACCGGCGTTGCCAGCACCCAGCGCCAGCTCTTTGGCACGCTGCAACACGTTGCCGATGCTGGTCATGACCGCTTCGGTCTGACCGAGGGTCGCCTTGATAGTGGTCATGTTCGACGAATACTGATCGAGCATCGAAGCCTGTTGACCCAACTGCAGCAACCGCGAGGCGCCGACCGGATCATCTGCCGCCGTGTTGACGCGAACCAGGCTGCTGGCCTCTTCGCTGCTCTTGACCACGTTGGCGAAGTTACGCTGGTAGTTTGCCGCTGAGGACTCGTAAAACTGGCCGGTGGAAATGCGCATGGGCTACGACTCCTTAAAGACTGTTGATCAGTGTGCTGAAGATTTCTTGCGCAGCCTTGATGATCTGCGAAGAGGCCGTGTAGTACTGCTGATACTTGACCAGATTGCCGGTCTCCTCGTCGAGGTCGACACCGGAAAGCGAGTCACGTGCGCTCTTGGCGTTCGCCAGAATGGCCGAGGTCGCGGCACTGTCGAGCTTGCCTTGAGCCGCCTTGGCGCCGACACCCTCGACCAGTTTTCCGTAAGCATCAGTCAGGGAAATGCCTTTGCTTGCCGAACCGGTGTCCACGACTTGCTGGGTCTGCAGACCCGCCAGTGCAGTGCCATTGCGGTTGTCCAGGCTGCCTGGCTGGCTGAGGCTGACGTTGATCGCCGTGCCCTTGTCAGGAGAGCCGGCCACCGTCATGTCGAAACTCACGGTGTACTGCGTAGCTGGCGCAGGTGGAATCGGCGAACCGGTCGAATCCTTGAGCGGAATATTGAGACTCAGCGTGTTGCTCTGACCTGGCTGGATCGAACCCGAACTGAGCACGCCACCCTTGGCATCCAGAAGCTGATAGCTTTGGGTGGTGCCGTCGGCCGACGGATCACCGAACACCACTTTGACCGGAGTCGAATACTTCAGGCCGTTCTGCATCGCGGTGGTGGTCGCGGTGTCATAGATGTCGAACTTGGTGGTCAGGGTCGGCTGACCGCTGGCAGGAATGGTCAGCGTTCCGCCACCACCCGGGGCGATGGCCGCGCCCAGCGGTGCCGCGATGGCCAGACGCTTGGAGTCGGTCATCTCGGTCTGGATGTTCGCCGCGGCATTACGGGTCGGGGTGATCTTGAAGCTGTCGCCCGCGGCTGCCCCGCCGTTGAGCGTCAGCGCAAAGCCCTCGATCACCGGTGGCGGGTTGGTGGTGGTGCTGTAGGCGCCCACGGCGGAGCCATCCGGCAAGCGTTGCACGGTGTAGTCTGTGGCGCTGGTGAACGTCACCTTGTAATCGTTGGTGGTCAGTTTGCCGCTGTCTTCAATGCTGACATCGAAGTTGCCCGAGCCGGCGCTGTTGCCGATCGTCGCAATGCTGCGCTGAGCCATGTTCGTGGCAGTGTTGATGGAGTTGAACAGATTGCCGCCGAAATTACCGTTCTTGTCGATGCCTTGGGCCTGGATGGTGTTCATCTGATCGGCGACGGTGAGCGCCACACGACCCAACTCGTTCATGGCCGGATCGAGTACTTCGCTGCGATAACGCAGCAGGCCGCCGATTTCACCACCAGTCATGATCGATGTGATGTCGATGGTGCTCGAGCCACGATTGACCTGCAGCGAGATACGTCCCGGGTCATCCTTACTTGGCACCGCCTCCAGTTTGTTGACGGTATTGCCAATCACCAACGGCTGACCGCTGCCCAGATAGATGTCTACGTTGCCTTCACGCTCAACAAACTGTGCACCGGTAAAGGTTGAAAGCTGACGCATGGTTTCGTTGCGAGCATCCAGCAGGTCATTTGGCGCACCGCCGGAAGCGGAGACTTCGCTGATTTTCTTGTTCAACTGCGCCATGGTAGTGGCCAGCTTGTTGACCTGATCAGCCATGCTGGTCAGGTTGCCGTTGATGTCGGCGTTTTGCGAGTTCAACTGGCTGGAGATCGAGTTGAAGCGGTTGCCCAGGGCCTGCGCATCGCTGAGCAGCAACTGACGGGAAGCGTCGTCGCCGGGCTTGGCATTGACGTTCTGCACCGAAGCAAAGAACTTGGTCAGTGCGCCGTTAAGGCCAGTGCCGCTGTCGGAAAGCAACTTGTCGAGCGGCGTGACCTGGCCCAGGTACGCAGCCGAATCACTGTTGAGCGACGTCGTGGTCTGCAACTGTGCATCGAGGTAGCTGTTGTACACCCGGCGCACATCGGCCAGTGTCGTGCCGGTGCCGATGTAGACGTTGCCGTACTGAATCGACGCCTTGGAGCCCTGCACGGTTTGCTGGCGCGAATAACCGGCGGTGTCGACATTGGAAATGTTATTGCCGGTAGTCATCAATGCAGACTGGCTAGCGGACAAACCCGACATCCCGATATTGAGCAAACTCATGGTTCAGACCTTATAAATTCGTTGAAACGCCCGCCGCAGCGTAGTTCTGGTAACTCGACATCTGCCTGGCTATCTGCGAAATCTTGCTTGCGTAGTCCGGGTCGGTTGCGTAACCGGCCTTTTGCAACTCGCGTACAAACTGTTCTGGGTTATCGGCCGACTTCACGACATCTTGATAGCGATTGTTGGTCTGCAGCAAAGTCACAAGGTCATGGAAGCTGTCCTTGTAGGAATCGTAGGAACGGAACTGGGCCGTCTCCCTGACCATCTCGCCATTCCTGAATTCGCTGGTGATCGCCCGCGCCGAATCCCCCTTCCAACTGCTGCCGGCCTTGATGCCGAACAGGTTGTGACTACTGCTGCCATCCTGGGCGCGCATGACCGATTTGCCCCAACCGGTTTCCAGGGCGGCCTGGGCCACCAGGTAACGCGGGTCGACGCCGATGCGCGCGGCGGCTTCCTTGGCCATCGGCAGCATGGTGTTGACGAATTCGTCGGCGGAGCTGAAGGCTTTTTTCGCCGGCGCGAGCGGAATCTGCGCCATGGCACGACCGTAAATCTGCATACCACCGCCGGAAGCCGTGTCCGTTTGCGAAGCGAGCCAGTCGCCGTTGTACAAAGGGCCGGCACCGCTGCGAGTGCTCTGCGGCAACTGGATTTTGTTCTGCACCGTGGCGGCGGTCGCTGCGGTGGTCGAGGCCGAAGGCACCAGACCCGCCAGCAAGCGGTCAGCCAGTTTCGGCGGCAAGGCCAGGCGCCGCTGATTGATCATCGCCATGTCGTTGCGATGCTCGCCCTCGCCCGTCGGCGCATGGACCGACCGCGAAGCCCACAACGGACGCTGTCCATTGACTCGCGAAAGCGGCCCACCGGTTGCGACTGTACCGGCGGCCACCGGTGTCTGCGCGGCTGCCTTTGCCGCTTCCTGCTTGGCCGCCGACGCGGCGGCCGCCTCACCGGGAGCCATCGGCTTGTTCTTCGACATCTGCCGCATCAGCACGTCGGCCAGACCGATACCACCGCCCTCGCGGGACATGGAGACGGCCAACTGCTGGTCGTACATTTCCTGGTATTGCTTGGCCGCTGGCGTGTTGAGCGGATTGTCCTGACCGAGCGCCTCGGTGGCCGAGCGCATGGACTTGAGCATTTCACCGAGGAACAGCGACTCGAATTCCTGCGCAACCTTGCGCATATTGCCATCGCTGTTCTTGTCGCCGACCTTGAGCTGGTTCAGACGATTGAGGTCCGAGTAAGAACCCGAATCGCTGCTGCTGACCAGACCGCTCTTGCGCATATCCACGATGCCGTCCTCAGATCACGATCAGATCGGCTTGCAACGCGCCGGCCTGCTTCAGAGCTTCGAGGATCGCCATCAAGTCACCCGGGGCCGCGCCGACCTGATTCACCGCCCGCACGATTTCGTCGAGGGTGGTGCCGGGGCCGAATTTGAACATCGGCTTGGCTTCCTGCTGGGCATTGACTTTGGAACGCGGAACGACCGCTGTCTGACCATTGGACAGAGGGCCCGGCTGGCTGACGATCGGGTCTTCGGTGATGGTCACGGTCAGGCTGCCGTGGGTCACGGCGGCCGGTGAAACCTTGACGTTCTGACCAATCACGATGGTGCCGGTACGGGAGTTGATGATGACTTTCGCCACCGCCTGGCCCGGATCGATTTCGAGGTTTTCGATGATCGACAGGTAGTCGACCCGCTGACTCGGATCCAGCGGCGCACTGACGCGAATCGAACCGCCGTCGATGGCCTGGGCCACGCCAGGGCCGAGCATGTCGTTGATCTTGTCGACGATGCGCTTGGCGGTGGTGAAGTCGGAACGGTTGAGGTTCAGCGTCAGGCTGTTGCCCTGGTTGAAACCGCTCGGCACCGCTCGCTCGACCGAGGCTCCGCCCGGGATGCGACCGGCCGACGGAACGTTGACGGTGATTTTCGAACCGTCGCGGCCTTCAGCATCGAAACCGCCCACCACCAGGTTGCCCTGGGCGATGGCATAGACGTTACCGTCGATACCCTTGAGCGGCGTCAGCAGCAAGGTACCGCCACGCAGGCTCTTGGAGTTACCGATGGACGAAACGGTTATGTCGACCTGCTGTCCCGGCTTGGCAAACGCTGGCAAGTCAGCACTGATCGACACGGCGGCGACGTTCTTCAACTGCACATTGCCCGATCCCGGCGGTACCTTGATACCGAACTGCGAGAGCATGTTGTTGAAGGTCTGCAGGGTGAACGGGGTTTGCGTCGTCTGGTCACCGGTGCCGTTAAGCCCGACCACCAGCCCGTAACCGATCAATTGGTTGGAACGCACGCCGGAAATACTGGCGATATCCTTTAGCCGCTCGGCTTGAGCACCCAGCGACAAGGACATCAACAGCGCAGCTGCGATCAGGTGCTTGAAGTTCAACTTGCTCACCAAAAAAGCCACCTAGAAAGGGAACAGCGGGCTGAGGAAGAAACGGTCGAACCAGCCTGGCTGACTCGCATCGGCAAACGAACCGGTGCCCGAATAGGTGATGCGCGCATCGGCGACGCGAGTCGACGAAACAGTGTTGTCGGTAGCGATGTCATCGGCACGCACGAGCCCTGCGATCCGCACCAGTTCATCCCCAGTGTTGAGGGTCATCCACTTCTCGCCTCGCACGGCAATGATGCCGTTGGGCAACACGTCGGCGACGGTCACGGTGATCGAGCCGGTCAGGGTATTGCCCTGGGCTGCCTTGCTGTCGCCTTTGGTCGCACGGTCACCTTCGTAACTGGCGCTCAGACTCAGGTCGCCACTACCAAACGGGTTGTTGGTATTGGGCGTAGAACCGAACAGCGACGTCAGGCCGATGCCGGTCTTGCTGTTCTTGGCCACCTGCGAGTTGGCGTTTTTACTGGCCTGGGTCTTCTCGTTCAGGGTGATGGTGATGATGTCACCGACCCGAAACGCCTTGCGGTCGCCGTAGAGGTTCTGTTCGAAACCGGCCTGGTAGATCGAGCCATTGTTCGCGGCAGCCGGCAGCGGCGTGCGCGGCAACACCGGGGCATAGTAGGGATCATTGGGCTTGGGTGTCGACGGCACACAGCCCGCGAGCACGGTGACTCCAGTCAATGCCAGAACGGAAACGAAGCGATTCATGACCCTACCTCACGGTGTTGCAGGCGGCCTCATGGCCGCCTCATAGACTTGATTACAGATTCTGCGTTACGAACGAGAGCATCTGGTCGGCGGTGGAGATCACCTTGGAGTTCATCTCGTAGGCGCGTTGAGTGGTGATCATGTTGACCATCTCCTCAACGGTGCTGACGTTGGACGTTTCCAGAGTGTTCTGCAGCGTGGTGCCGAAACCGGCCAGGCCTGGCGTACCGACTTGCGGCGCACCACTGGCGGCGGTTTCCAGGAACAGGTTGTTACCCACGGCCTGCAGGCCGGCCGGGTTGATGAAGTCGGCGGTTTGCAGGTTGCCGATCACCTGGGCAGCCGGGTTGCCGGCAACGGTGATGGACACGGTGCCATCGCGACCGACCGTGAAGGTCTGGGCATCGTTCGGAATGACAATGGCCGGCTCCAGGGCAAACCCGCTGGCGTTGACGATCTGGCCATTGGAGTCCAGGTGGAAGGTACCGTCACGGGTGTAGGACGTTGTGCCGTCAGGCTGCAGAATCTGGAAGAAACCGCGACCATCGATGGCCATGTCCAGCGGCTGCTCGGTGGTTTGCAGGCTGCCGGCGGTGAAGTTCTTCTGGGTGCCGACAATGCGCACACCGGTACCCAGTTGCAGGCCCGACGGCAGTTCGCTGTCCTGGGTCGACTGGGCGCCTGGCTGACGCTTGATCTGATAGAGCAGATCCTGGAACTCGGCGCGGTCACGTTTGAAACCCGTGGTCGACACGTTGGCCAGGTTGTTGGAGATGGTGGTCAGGTTGGTGTCCTGGGCGGACAGACCGGTTTTGGCAACCCATAGAGCCGGAAGCATTCGATTCTCCTCGTGCGCCTGTTTTACGGCGCGACGTTCTGATAGTTAGCTGATCTGCAAGACCCGAGCCATGGCCTGGTCGTCGTCTTTGGCGGTGTTCATCATCTTGATGTGCAGCTCGAATTGCTTGGACAAGGCCAGCACCGAGGTCATCTCTTCCACGGCGTTGACGTTGCTCGACTCGAGGAACCCGGACACCAGCTTGACGTTGGCATCGGCTTGCGCCGGCTGACCGTCCTTGGTGTGGATCGAACCGTCCAGGCCTTTGGTCATGTTCTTGATGTCCGGATTGACCAGCTTGATGCGGTCGACTTCGGCCATCACGCGCGGGCCTTCACCCATCGCACGGATGCTGATGGTGCCGTCTTCGCCCACTTCGATCTGCTGCTCTGGCGGCACGGCAATCGGCCCGCCATTGCCGATGACCGGCATGCCGTTGCCGGCCCGCAATACGCCCAGGGCGTCAACCACCAGACTGCCGGTGCGCACATAGCTTTCACCGCCATCAGGGTTCTGCACGGCCAGCCAGCCGTTGCCTTGCACGGCGACATCGAGGTCGCGACCGGTTTCCACCAGGGCACCCGGTGAAAAGTCCGTGGCCGGGCGTTCGGACATCGCAAACGCACGCGCCGGAAAGCTGTCACCGAACACCGGCATCGAACGCGCCTGCTCCAGGTCTTTCTGGAAGCCGTTGGTGGAGATGTTCGCCAGGTTGTTGGCATGAGCCTTTTGCGCCAGGGCATTCTGGCTGGCGCCGGTCATTGCCACATAAAGGTACTTGTCCACAATCTTTCCTCTGCCTGCCGGACGTTTGCCGCCCACTGCTGTACTGATGAGCCACAAGCAATTTGCAGACCAACTTGTTCCTGGCACGGCAAGACCCGGCAAACAAAGGGCTTGGGGGATTGAGCAGGCGCGGAGGGTTTTTATCAGAGACGAAAAACCGGCGGTGTTATGCCGGTGGGTGGCAAGGCTTGACCTGTTGTAGCAGCACAGCCCCTGTGGCGAGGGAGCTTGCTAACTCGCCACAGGATCAGGCGTTGTCTTTGCCAACCTGATAATCACGCAACTTATTGGCAATGGTGGTGTGGGAAACCCCCAACCGCTTGCCCAGTTGCCGACTGCTCGGATGCTCGGAATACAGCCGCTCCAGCACTGCCTTTTCGAAGCGCCCGACAATCTCATCCAGCCCACCTTCGAGGGAAAAATCGCCAAGGGGCTGACGCACACCGTAATCAGGCAAGCGAATATGCTCGGCCTTGACCGTACCGCCCTCACACAGGGACACCGCCTGAAACAGCACGTTTTCCAACTGCCGAACGTTGCCCGGCCAATGGTAATGACTGAGTCGTTCCATGGCCGCCGGCGCGAGTTTTGGCAACGGGCAACCGATCTGTCGACTGGCTTGATCGAGGAAGTGCTCCACCAGCGGCGCCAAACCGTCGAGGCATTCGCGCAGCGGCGGGATGTGCAGCGACAACACGTTCAAGCGGTGATACAGGTCCTGACGAAACTCTCCGCGGGCGCACAACTCGGACAAATCGACCTGGGTCGCACAAATCACTCGCACATCGAGATAAACCTCTTCATCACTGCCTACACGACGGAAGCAACCGTCCTGCAGGAAGCGCAGAAGTTTCACCTGCAAACGCGGGCTCATTTCCCCAACGCCATCGAGAAACAGCGTACCGCCCGCCGTCAGCTCCAGCAGACCGAGCTTGCCTTCAGCCCGCGCACCTTCGAAAGCGCCGGGGCCGTAGCCGAACAATTCAGTCTCGGCCATGGACTCGGGCAGACCGGCGCAGTTGAGCGCCATCAACGGTGACTGACCACGAGGACTGGCCAGATGGCAGGCGCGTGCCAGCAATTCTTTACCGGTACCGGTTTCACCCTCTATCAATAGCGGTGCATCCAGTGGCGCCATGCGTCGCGCCTCACGCACCACCGCTGCCATCACTTTCGAGCTTTGAAAGATGCTGTCGAAGCCGCGCAGCTCCTGTTTGCGCACGTTATAAATACGCTCACCCACCCGGTCGGCGCGATGCAGCGTCAATACCGCACCGGCCATGGCTTCGCTGTCGTCATGCTCCGATTGCAGCGGCGCGATGTCAGCCAGAAACACGTCGCCCTTGACCTTGACCCGCAGGCCATTGATCCGCGATTTGTTGGCGCGCACCAGCTCCGGCAAGTCGAAATCTTCGGCGTAACGCGACAGCGGTATCCCCGGCACCTCATCGACGCGCACCCCGAGCAATTGCGCAGCTGCGCGGTTGGCCGCCACGATGGAGCCGCCCATGTCGATCGAGAGCACCGGAAACTCCAGGGCGCCGAGCAAGGCATTGAGCTCCATGTGCCGACGCTCGCTGGGCATCAGCCCTACACGCTTAACGCCAAAAACCCCGGCGATGGCCTCGAATTTCGGACGCAAAGCCTGGAACTGAATGTTGATCAGGTTCGGGCAATGCAGGTAGATGGCGTTGCCATGCTCACCGCCCACTTCCCCACGAGCGACGTTAATCCCGTACCCCACCAGCAAGTTGAGAATGTCGCGCAGGATGCCAATGCGGTTCTGGCAGTGGACTTTGATACGCATATAAAAGGCCTGATAAACGATGATTGACCTGTGGGAGCCAGCCTGCTGGCGATGGCGTCGCAACAGGCGATTTTGATGTCAAATGACACACCGCTATCGCCAGCAAGATGGCTCCCACAGGGATAGCGCCCGATTTTTCTGATTAGGCGCCCAGATAGTCGTCAAGATTATGTGACACCTAAGGCCCTTTTCAAACCGGAAAATCTCAGCAGCTGCGCAACACCCGCCAAAGCGTAACGAAAACTTTACGATTTACGGGCGATTTTCCTACATGCAACCCCAACCGCCTGCTGCAACGCTGCAATTCATGGGTTATTTCTAGGTCCATAGCAGGACATAACAAGAACGAAGCCCCCTCGCAGGAGAGCAGCATGAAGCAGACGCAATACGTGGCTCGCGAGCCCGATGCGCAAGGTTTTATCGACTACACCGCTGAAGAACACGCGGTGTGGAACACGCTGATCACTCGCCAGTTGAAAGTGATCGAAGGGCGTGCGTGCCAGGAATACCTGGACGGTATCGAAAAGCTCGGTCTGCCCCACGACCGCATTCCGCAACTGGGCGAAATCAACAAGGTGCTCGGTGAAACCACCGGTTGGCAGGTCGCCCGGGTTCCGGCGCTGATCCCCTTCCAGACCTTTTTTGAATTGCTCGCCAACAAGCAGTTTCCGGTTGCCACTTTTATTCGCACCCGCGAAGAGCTGGATTACCTGCAAGAGCCGGACATTTTCCACGAGATCTTCGGCCACTGTCCGTTGCTGACCAACCCTTGGTTCGCGGAATTTACCCATACCTACGGCAAACTCGGCCTGCAGGCCTCCAAGGAAGAACGCGTGCACCTGGCGCGCCTGTACTGGATGACCATCGAGTTCGGCCTGCTGGAAACCCCGCAAGGCCGGCGCATCTACGGCGGCGGCATCCTGTCTTCACCGAAAGAGACCGTGTACTGCCTGTCGGGCGAACCTGAACATCAGGCGTTCGATCCGCTGGAGTGCATGCGCACGCCTTACCGCATCGACATCCTGCAGCCACTGTATTTCGTCTTGCCAGATCTCAAGCGCCTGTTCGACCTCGCCCACGAAGACATCATGGGCATGGTCAAGCAAGCGATGCAGATGGGCCTGCATGCACCGAAATTTCCGCCAAAACCAAAAGCCGCGTGATCCGCAGCTTTTAGAATCAAGTGAGCCTGTCCGGAACCGACGCTTTGCTTTAGCGTGGTGACATGACGGCCGAATTCCAAACATTCGATTTCAGGAACACACCATGTCCACATTGAACCAAGCCCACTGTGAAGCCTGCCGCGCCGATGCTCCGCAAGTCAGCGACGAAGAACTGCCGGTACTGATCAAGCAGATCCCGGACTGGAACATCGAAGTACGCGACAGCATCATGCAGCTGGAAAAAGTCTTCCTGTTCAAAAACTTCAAGCACGCCCTGGCGTTCACCAACGCCGTCGGTGAAATCTCCGAGGCCGAAGGTCACCACCCAGGCCTGCTGACCGAGTGGGGCAAAGTCACCGTCACCTGGTGGAGCCACTCGATCAAAGGCCTGCACCGCAATGACTTCATCATGGCCGCGCGCACGGACGAAGTGGCCAAGGACGCCGAGGGCCGAAAATAATGCATTTCGACGCCATCGGCCGGGTGCCCGGCGATCCGATCCTCGGCCTGATGGAGGCCTATGCGCAGGACCCCAACCCGCGCAAATTCGACCTCGGCGTGGGTGTCTACAAAGACGCCCAGGGCCTGACCTCGATTCCCCAGGCCGTGAAACTCGCCGAGGCGCGCCTGGTCGATCGCCAGACCACCAAGACCTACATCGGCGGTCATGGCGAACCGGCCTTCGGCAAGCTCATCAGTGAGCTGGTGCTCGGCGCCGATTCAAAACTGATCAGCGAACATCGCGCCGGCGCCACCCAGACACCGGGCGGTACCGGAGCGTTGCGCCTGAGCGCGGACTTCATCGCCCAGTGCCTGCCGGGCCGTGGCATCTGGTTGAGCAATCCGACCTGGCCGATCCACGAAACCATTTTCGCGGCGGCCAACGTCAAGGTCAGTCATTACCCCTACGTGGGCAGCGACAATCGTCTCGACGTCGATGCCATGCTCGCCGTGCTCAATGAAGTGCCCAAGGGTGACGTGGTGCTGCTGCACGCCTGCTGCCACAACCCGACCGGTTTCGATCTGTCCCACGACGACTGGCACCGCGTGCTGGAAGTGGTGCGTCGGCGTGAACTGCTGCCGCTGATCGATTTCGCCTACCAGGGCTTCGGCGATGGCCTGGAACAGGACGCATGGTCGACCCGTTTGTTCGCCGCCGAGTTGCCGGAAGTGCTGATCACCAGCTCCTGCTCGAAGAACTTCGGCCTGTATCGCGACCGCACCGGCGCTTTGATTGTCTGCGCGAAAACCGCCGACAAGCTGGTGGATATCCGCAGCCAACTGGCCAACATCGCCCGCAACCTGTGGTCGACGCCACCGGATCACGGTGCTGCAGTGGTGGCAACCATCCTCGGCGATCCAGAGTTGAAACGCTTGTGGGCCGACGAAGTGGAAACCATGCGCTTGCGTATTGCCCAACTGCGAAGCGGACTGGTGGAAGCCCTTGAACCCCACGGTTTACGTGAGCGTTTTGCGCACATTGGTGTGCAGCGCGGAATGTTTTCCTACACCGGCTTGACCCCTGAACAGGTGAAAAACCTGCGCGACCATCACAGCGTGTACATGGTCAGTTCCGGCCGGGCCAACGTGGCGGGGATTGATGCGACGCGTCTGGATCTGCTGGCACAGGCGATTGCTGACGTCTGCAAGTAAGCCCCAAACACTACCCCCCCGTAGGAGCGAGCCTGCTCGCGATGGAGTATCAGTTGACACCTCAATGACTGACACACCCTCGCGAGCAGGCTCGCTCCTGCAAGCATGCCTGCGACAAAACAACAGACCTGTCTAGACAATCCCATTCGTCGAAACAAATGGATATAAAAGTCTGTTTGTCATTTCCCCTGCTGTATCCTGCCCAGGCTTTTTTTAAAAGCGCGGATCTACCAGATCTATCAACAGACTTAGCGAGGAGCGCGACTATGCACGAGATTCCTAATCTCCCCTTCCCAAGCCTGCACGAACCTGAGCAGACGACCACGCAACAAGCCGGCGCCCAACAGCCCGAGCCGAAAGAAGCCACTGGCAGCCGCAAGGCTGAAAGCGAAGACTGAAACACCCGCCGTACAGACCGTGTGGAAAGCGCTAACATGCGCTTTCCACGCCGCCTGAACCGTGAGTCCCGCACCATGACCGACAACGTCACCCCTCCTTTTGATGAAGCACTGCAGGCCAGCGTTCTGATCGGCACCGCCGAGAAAATGATCGAGATCTGGAGTCGTCTGTCTGCTGAAAAACAAGCCGCATTGCTGGCCCGCTTCGGCAGCGAAGAAAATGCGCTGGCCGCCCTGGTCACCACGCAACTGTTGGCGCCCGCCAAGCCCTGATTAATCCCGTTCGGCAATTAGTTTTACTTTTTCTCAACCCACGACCGCCTACGCCGTTATCATAAGCAGCCTATCTATCTGCTATCCCGTGGACCTTTGACCCATGTCTGAAAACCAGCGCCCCCTGGCGGTCACGCTGCAAGTTGTCTCCATCGTCCTGTTTACCTTTATCGGCTACCTGAACATTGGTATTCCCCTGGCCGTATTGCCCGGCTACGTCCACAGCGACCTCGGCTTCGGCGCGGTGATCGCCGGTTTGGTGATCAGCGTGCAATACCTTGCCACCCTGCTCAGCCGTCCGTACGCCGGGAAAATCATCGATAACAAGGGCAGCAAATTGGCCGTGATGTACGGCTTGGCCGGTTGCGGGCTGAGTGGCGTGTTCATGCTGCTTTCAGCCTGGACCCAAAGCCTGCCGATGTTGAGCCTGATCAGCCTGTTGGTCGGTCGCCTGGTGCTCGGCAGTGCGGAGAGCCTGGTGGGCTCCGGTTCGATTGGCTGGGGCATCGGCCGGGTTGGCGCGGCGAACACCGCCAAGGTCATCTCCTGGAACGGCATCGCCAGTTATGGCGCACTGGCGGTCGGCGCGCCGCTGGGGGTGCTGCTGGTCAATCAAATGGGCTTGTGGAGCATGGGCGTGAGCATCGTGTTGCTGGCCGCCCTGGGCCTGTTGCTGGCATGGCCGAAAACCGCTGCGCCGATCGTGGTCGGTGAACGCTTGCCGTTCATGCATGTACTCGGTCGGGTGCTGCCCCACGGCTGCGGACTGGCCTTGGGCTCCATCGGTTTCGGCACCATCGCCACGTTTATCACCCTGTATTACGCCACCCGGCACTGGGACAACGCCGTGCTGTGCCTGAGCCTGTTTGGTGCCAGCTTCATCGGTGCACGACTGTTGTTCGGCAACCTGATCAACCGCCTCGGCGGATTCCGCGTGGCGATTGCCTGCCTGTCGGTGGAGGTCCTGGGGCTGTTGCTGCTGTGGCTGGCACCTGACGCGCACTGGGCGCTCGCGGGCGCGGCGCTCAGTGGCTTTGGCTTCTCACTGGTGTTTCCGGCGCTGGGGGTCGAAGCGGTGAACCTCGTGCCCGCGTCCAGCCGTGGCGCGGCGGTCGGGGCTTATTCGCTGTTCATCGACTTGTCGCTGGGGATCACCGGACCACTGGCCGGCGCGATTGCGGCGGGCTTCGGTTTTGCCTCTATCTTCCTGTTCGCCGCCCTCGCCGCTTTAAGCGGTTTGATGCTCAGCATCTACTTGTACCGGCAGGCGCCGAAACAGCGCGAAACGCGAGAATCCCGCTAAAAGTCGACCCTGCCGCGCCCGGCCTTGATGTTGCCGCGCTTGCTCTTGGATTCGAGCCGACGGGTCTTCGAACCGAGGGTCGGCTTGGTCGGGCGGCGTTTCTTTTCGACCTTGGTGGCGCTGAGGATCAGCTCGGTCAAACGCGCCAGCGCATCGGCCCGGTTCTGTTCCTGGGTGCGGTATTGCTGGGCCTTGATGATCAACACACCTTCGCTGGTGATACGACTGTCGCGCAACGCCAGCAGCCGCTCCTTGTAGAACTCGGGCAAGGACGAGGCCGCAATATCGAAGCGCAGGTGCACCGCGCTGGAGACCTTGTTGACGTTCTGCCCACCGGCGCCCTGGGCGCGAATGGCGGTCAACTCGATCTCGGCATCCGGTATATGCACGTTGTTGGAAATCACCAGCATGGAAAGGGGTCCGGGGTCGGGAGCGTTCAGGATACCGCGATAGCGTTTTGAATAGGGGACAATCACAGGTGCAGGCGAGATCGAAAAAGCCCTGCCAGACTTTTCCTACAGCGTTGTCGGATTTACAAAAGGGACGTTGCATTGTTTCCAGTGACCACACTAATCCAAGGCTTCATACCAAGCTGACCTTTTAGATAATGAATCTTGGAGTGCTGCCAAGCAGCCCAGGCGCATGTTCCGTCCCCCGGTTGTAACCATAATTAATATTACTTCAGCCCCTCAAGTATCAAATGGCCATGCCGATGCAATGATCAGGCATAGAGCTCGTGGGCGCGTATTGTGGCGACGCGAGAGAGAAAGGCTGCCCTATCCCCTTACATCCCAGGAACGTTAATCCATGACCTCAATCGTCACGTCAATGTCAACGGCTCAGATAGCCGCTCTATCTACGAAACAAATAGCGGCGCTTGCAACTTCTGATATAGCAGCCCTGAGCACTACCCAGGCCGGGGTTCTGTCTACCGCCCAGATCGCAGCACTGTCGACTTCGGACGTTGTCTCGCTGAGCACTGCCGCGATCGCCGCCTTCAATGCTTCCCAGCTGAAGGCACTGGGCGCGGATGATGTCGCGTCGCTCGCCTCTTCTCAGGTTGCAGCCCTCAGCTCCACTCAAGTAACGGCGTTCTCCACCGCCCAGATCGCAGCCATGACCACCTCTCAGGTGGGTGCTCTGGCCGGCAACATGTCAACCGCCCAGATTAACGTGCTGTCGACGACGCAGGTGGCGGGCGTCTCCACCACGACGATGGCCGCCCTGAGCTCCGCTCAACTGGCAGCGATTTCGACCAAGGACATCGCCGCCCTGTCGACGGCCCAACTGGGCGCCGTATCGACAACCAACCTGGCCTCCCTGACGACCGCCCAGATCACGGCGATGAGCACCGCGCAAGTCGGCGCGCTAGCAGCCAGCATGTCGACCACCCAGATCGGCGCACTGACCACAGCGCAGACCGCCGGGCTGTCGACCACTGTCATAGGCTCGCTGGGCACCGCTCAACTCCAGGCAATCTCGACCAAAGACATCGCTGCCCTGTCGACTGCCCAGGCAGCGGGCCTGTCGACCACTGTTCTGGGTAACCTGACAACAGCCCAGCTGAAGGCCATCGAGACCAAAGACATTGCCGCAATGTCGACCACTCAATTGGGCGCCCTGACGACCACTCAGGTCGGCACCCTGGCAACCGCCCAGCTCGCCGCATTGAGCAGCACCCAGGTTGGTAGCCTCGGCGCCAAGCTCAGCACCGGCCAGATCAGCGCACTGACCACGACGCAGGTGGCGGGCGTCTCCACCACGACGATGGCCGCCCTGAGCACCGCTCAACTGGCAGCGATTTCGACCAAGGACATCGCCACCCTGTCGACGGCCCAACTGGGCGCCGTATCGACAACCAACCTGGCCTCCCTGACGACCGCCCAGATCACGGCGATGACCACCGCGCAAGTCGGCGCGCTAGCAGCCAGCATGTCGACCACCCAGATCGGCGCACTGACCACAACGCAGGCCGCCGGGCTGTCGACCACTGTCATAGGCTCGCTGGGCACCGCTCAACTCCAGGCAATCTCGACCAAAGACATCGCTGCCCTGTCGACTGCCCAGGCAGCGGGCCTGTCGACCACTGTTCTGGGTAACCTGACAACAGCCCAGCTGAAGGCCATCGAGACCAAAGACATTGCCGCAATGTCGACCACTCAATTGGGCGCCCTGACGACCACTCAGATCGGCACCCTGGCAACCGCCCAGCTCGCCGCATTGAGCAGCACCCAGGTTGGTAGCCTCGGCGCCAAGCTCAGCACCGGCCAGATCAGCGCACTGACCACGACGCAGGTGGCGGGTGTCTCCACCACGACGATGGCCGCCCTGAGCACCGCTCAACTGGCAGCGATTTCGACCAAGGACATCGCCGCCCTGTCGACGGCCCAACTGGGCGCCGTATCGACAACCAACCTGGCCTCCCTGACGACCGCCCAGATCACGGCGATGACCACCGCGCAAGTCGGCGCGCTAGCAGCCAGCATGTCGACCACCCAGATCGGCGCACTGACCACAACGCAGGCCGCCGGGCTGTCAACCACTGTCATAGGCTCGCTGGGCACCGCTCAACTCCAGGCAATCTCGACCAAAGACATCGCTGCCCTGTCGACTGCCCAGGCAGCGGGCCTGTCGACCACTGTTCTGGGTAACCTGACAACAGCCCAGCTGAAGGCCATCGAGACCAAAGACATTGCCGCAATGTCGACCACTCAATTGGGCGCCCTGACGACCACTCAGATCGGCACCCTGGCAACCGCCCAGCTCGCCGCATTGAGCAGCACCCAGGTTGGTAGCCTCGGCGCCAAGCTCAGCACCGGCCAGATCAGCGCACTGACCACGACGCAGGTGGCGGGTGTCTCCACCACGACGATGGCCGCCCTGAGCACCGCTCAACTGGCAGCGATTTCGACCAAGGACATCGCCGCCCTGTCGACGGCCCAACTGGGCAGCCTGGGCACAGCCTCCGTCGCTGCGCTGTCGACTACCCAGATTTCTGTACTGTCGACCACCCAGGTGGGTACGCTGCAAGCCAACCTCACCACGGGCCAGATCGCGGCACTGTCCACCACCCAGGTCACCGGTCTGAACGCCGCAAGCCTGTCCACGGCACAGCTGCAAGCGATCGAGACCAAGGACATCAGCTCGCTGGTGACCGCTCAGCTGTCGGCATTGACCACAGGTCAAGTCGGCAGCCTGACCACCGGCCAGGTGGCGGCCATGAAGTACTCCCAGATCAACTCTCTGGTTTCGAACTTTACGTCTAACCAGATCGGCGCGCTGACCACCACTCAGACAGCGAACCTCACCACCACCTTGATCAATGGCCTGACCACCACTCAGCTCCAGGCGATCTCAACCAAGGACATCGCCGCACTGACGACTGCACAGGTAGCGGGGATGTCGACCACGGCCCTGACTTCCCTGAGCACCACTCAGATCAAGTCAATGGAAACGGCTGATATTGCAGCACTGACGACCACCCAGGCGGCCGCGATGACGCTCTCCCAGGTCACCAGTCTGACCACCAGCCAGGTAGGCGCCCTGAAGTATGCGCAGGTCAGCGCGCTGGGTACCAACTTGTCGACCGGCCAGATCGGCTTGCTGACAACAACTCAGATCTCGGGCATTGCGACTACCGTACTGGCCGCTCTGAGCACCTCTCAGGTTGCCGCGATCATCACCAAGGACATCGCCGCCCTGACCACCGCCCAGGTGAGTGCACTGACCACGTCGCAGATCGCTGTGCTGTCGACCTCTCAGGTCAACGCACTGAGCAAAACCCAGGTCGGTTCGATGACGTCCGCCCAACTGGGTCAACTCTCTACAACTCAGATTCCGTATCTGAACGTGTAATGACGCGACCTGATCACTCATGAACCATCGCTGGCCCTGGTACGCATTACCCAATGATGTGCGCCAGGGTCAACCGACGGTGCATCGAGCGCTGTGCAAACGCAGGGATGGGGCATTCACCTGCCCTGTTCCTGCTTTCATCCCATGGTTATGGACGGATCCCGATGTGCCCATTTAGGATGGGCCGCTGTCAGGCCCACTGAGGCACACCTTTGGCCTGCCTATTTTTTTTCAATACCGGACATCGCTGGATGTCTCCGTCGCGATCTTGCGATCATTTTTTTGAAAAAATTACCTCTATGACAATTCAGGAAGGGCGCCTTGAGGCGCTACTCGCTCAGATCAATAGCGGCCATGCTACCGAGGCACTGACCGAACTTGGCCAACTGCTGGAGCAGCTACCGGAAAACCCCGCCCTGCTCGGGCTAAGGGCCGAGGCCTTGCGCCTTTCCGGACGCTTCGCCGAAGCAGTGGAGGCTTTCAAGCTGGCGGCCGAAAAAGGCGCCGGCGCGCGCAACTGGCTCGCGGCCGGCATACTGCTGGCAGCCATGCGCACTACCGACGACGCGTTGCAGTGCCTGCTCAAGGCCCATGCGGAGGCACCTGACAACGATGAGGTGCTCGACGCGCTGATAACCACCTGTTTCAACGCCAATCGCCAGCATGAGGGCATCGAATTCGCGCGCCTCCAGCTGACGGTCAGCCTCAACCCCAGACTGCTGACCCATGCGGCATTGCTTCTACAAAGCAACGACTGCTATGAAGAGTCGTCGAACGCCTTCAAGAAGATTCTCCAGCTGGCGCCTGAAGACCCAGCGGTGATCGGCGCAGCCCTGGTACCGGCTCGCTTTACCTGTGATTGGGACTGGATCGAAGCACTGCAGCAGAAAATCGGCACCTGGTACGACCAGGCGGCGTTCGATTTACCGCAGGAGTACCCTCTGACCCACCTAACGTGGTGCCCGGACGAGGCACGCAATCTCGGGGTCACGCAAACCTATGTCAAACGCATGGTGCCGGCGGTCGCCCCCATCGCGACACCTGTTGCAACGTCACGCCCAGGCAAACGCATTCGTGTCGGCTACGTCTCCTGTGATTTCCGCAACCATGCAACCATGCACTTGATGGCCGGCCTACTCGAATCCCATGACCGTGAACGCTTCGAAGTATTTGCATACGACTACAGCGCTTTCGATGTTTCCGAATACCGGCAACGCTTCATCAATGCTGTTGAGCATCACGTCGCTATTGACGCCATGAGCGACCAACAGGCCGCCGAGCGGATCGCAGCCGATCAGCTGGACATCCTGTTCGATCTGAAACTTTACACCGGTGGTAGCCGCCCAGGGATCCTGGCTTACCGACCTGCATCGCTTCAAGTCGCGTACCTGGGCTATCCCGGCAGTGCCGCGAACACCGATATCGACTACATCGTTTCGGACCGGTTCGTGACGCCGGACAGCAGCACGCCGCACTACTCCGAGGCGTTCTGTCGCCTACCGCACTCCTACCAGTGCAACGACCGTAAACGTGGTGCCGCGGCCGCACCGACCACTCGCGCGGCAAACGGGCTCCCGGACGATAAGGTGGTATTCGGCGCTTTCAACCAGTCGTACAAGATCGACCGCACCAGCTTTTCTGTCTGGCTGCGTGTGCTGGCAGAAGTGCCGGACAGTGTGCTCTGGTTGCTGGGCCAATGCGACGCGGCCATCGCCAACCTCACCCATCACGCACAGCTCGCAGGCATCGATCCGCAACGGTTGATCTTCGCACCTTTTGCCATGCCCCAGGATCACCTGGCCCGCTTGCAACTGGCGGACGCCGTCCTCGATACGCTGGTATGCAATGGGCACACCACCACATCGGATGCGCTCTGGGCCAGCGTTCCCGTGATCACTAGCCGAGGGAAGCACTTCTGCTCGCGCGTCAGCGAAAGCCTGCTCAACGCGATCGAGCTGCCGGAGCTGGTGGGTGCCGACCATGACGACATGGTGCGTATCGGTAAACGCATCGGTACCGATGCTGACTATCGGATGGCCCTGCGTGACAAGGTCGCTGCCAATCGCTTGACCACACCGCTGTTCGATACGCTGCGCTTTACCCGCAATTTCGAAACAGCCATCGAATTGATGACCCGACAGCATCGCATCGGCGTGAAGGGTGAACATATCGACGTGCCGGACGGCGGGCCAGTCGAGCCCAAACCCGTCGTTGAGCCAGCGCTGGACACCTGCGCACTCCCGCTACAGGAACCCTACCCGGCCTGCCCTCTGTGCGAAGGCGCGAGCACGACGTTAGGGTACGCCAATTGCACGGCTCATCCTCTTTGGCATGAGCCTTTGCCGCCGACCATCGAGTGGATGCAATGCCCTTCGTGCGGACATGTGCATAACCGTCACTATTGGACGGAAGCAGGCCTGGCCGAAGTGTTCCGCAACGCGAACGCCAGTCAGCTCGCTCAATCCTCTGGTTACCATGACTCCAAGCGCGCCATCTGGTCGCCTGTCGTGGATAAGGTCGCAGGGTTGCTGGGTGGTTTCCAGGCAGTCGTGAGTCCGGCCAACCGGCCAGTCTGGCTGGACGTGGGTTGCGGCGACGGTGCGCTGGTAATGACGGCCGGAGACTATGGGTTTTCGGCATTGGGCCTGGATGCTCGCGCCGAAACTGTCAACCAGATCCAGAACCTGGGCTTCAAGGCACTGCAACATGATTTCATGACACTGCAAGTCGAGGTCGTGCTCGATGTCCTGTCCATGATGGATGTTCTTGAGCACATGCCTTACCCCCTCGAGGCCTTGCGAAAAGCAGCGCAAGTGCTTCGCCCTGGCGGAGTAATCGTTATCAGCCTGCCTGACTTGACCTCTTCGAGCTGGAAAATCATGGATGCGGAAAATGCAAACCCTTACTGGCTGGAAATCGAGCATTTCCATAACTTCAGTCGCGACCGACTCATTGCGCTCTTGAAAGACAGCGGTTTCACCGTTGTCGATTTCGCAATTCCAAACCGGTACAAAGCCCAAATGGAACTTTATGCGGTACGCCGATAATAGCCCCAGGCGAGAAGGGTGAAGCCGAGGCGTAGCGCCTCGGCTATTCGGCGATGCACCTTCACGAAGGGGTATGGCTGGCCAGGGCCGCGGCTCGGCCCCCACAATGCGGCCCATGATCGACCCCGATGTAAGCCCGGCGCCACCGGCGTATTTGACGTAATAGACGTTGCCCGCCAATTCACCCGCGGCGTACAACCAGGCAATAGGCCGAACCTCCTCGTTCAGCACCTGAGCCAGGCTGTTAGTCTTCAAGCCGCCGAGCGTGAAGGTGATGCCACAGGTCACCGCCTCGGTGCCGATGAAGCTGAACATCATGATGACGAAGGCACCGACCACGGCCGACCAGCCCTTCGACGCGAAGCCACCGTATTAGGCCATCAGGGTGTTGGGGCCGATGACTTCACGGTTTGGCAGCCAGCCCATCAGCGCGGCGAAGCCCAGGCCGATGAAGCCAAGAATTGCCGTGACCATGAGGATGGCGAACCAGAACTCGAATTCACCGTTCTTGGCCACGCTGAGCAGGTTGGTGCCCGCCAGCGAGGCTCTTGACTGCTTTATCGAGCTCGGCGTCCAGACTGCCCAGGGTTTGTCTCAACACCCGATCCATGCCATTACCGAACTCTTTGAAGCCGATTACTAGCACACCACTGATGTTTTCCAGGTATTCATACACTTCACGGTTAAGCTCCTGCATCAGTTTGAAGGTGCGGGTCAGGTTTATTAAAAGTTCCGAAATGACTGTAGTAAACGATACTCGACTTTGTAGGAACCAGACTTCAGCGCAATCGTGAAATCAGAACATCAAGAACAAAAAACCCGGCACATGGCCGGGTTTGTTGTTTCTGTGCTCTACGCTTACTTCGCGCTGGCAGCCTGCAGCGCCTGTCGCGCACTGCGCTTGTTCTTGATGCCGTAGCAGACCCACATGAACACGATCCAGACCGGAATCGCATACACCGAGATCTGGATCCCCGGAATCAACAGCATCACGCCGAGGATGAACGCCACGAACGCCAGGCAGATGTAGTTCCCGTACGGGTACCACAGGGCCTTGAACAGCGGCGTCTGGCGGGTCTTGTTCATGTGCTGGCGGAACTTGAAGTGCGAGAAGCTGATCATCGCCCAGTTGATCACCAGGGTAGCCACCACCAGTGACATCAGCAGTTCCAGCGCGTTTTGCGGGATCAGGTAGTTCAGCAGCACCGCGATCAGCGTCACGGCAGCCGAGGCCAGGATCGAACGCACCGGCACACCGCGCTTGTCGATCTTCGCCAGCGCTTTCGGCGCGTCGCCCTGCTCGGCCATGCCCAGCAACATGCGGCTGTTGCAGTAGGTGCCGCTGTTGTACACCGACAACGCCGCCGTCAGGACCACGAAGTTGAGGATGTGCGCGGCGGTGTTGCTACCCAGCATCGAGAACACCTGGACGAACGGACTGCCGCTGTAGGAGTCGCCGGATGCGTTCAGGGTCTGCAGCAGGCTGTCCCACGGGGTCAGCGACAGCAGAATAACCAGCGCACCGATGTAGAAAATCAGAATGCGGTAGATCACCTGGTTGATGGCTTTGGGGATCACGGTTTTCGGCTTGTCGGCTTCGGCTGCGGTGAAGCCGAGCATTTCCAGGCCACCGAAGGAGAACATGATGATCGCCATGGCCATCACCAGACCGCTGACGCCGTTCGGGAAGAAGCCGCCGTGGGACCACAGGTTGCTCACCGAGGCTTGCGGGCCGCCGTGACCGCTGACCAGCAGGTAGCTGCCCAGGCCAATCATGCCGACGATCGCCACGACCTTGATGATCGCGAACCAGAACTCGGCCTCGCCAAAGACTTTGACGTTGGCCAGGTTGATCAGGTTGATCAGCACGAAGAAGCCAGCAGCCGTGACCCAGCTCGGGATGTGCGGCGCCCAGTAGTGAATGTATTTGCCGACGGCGGTCAGCTCCGACATGCCCACCAGAATGTACAGGATCCAGCAGTTCCAGCCCGACAGGAAGCCGGCGAAACCGCCCCAGTACTTGTGTGCGAAGTGACTGAAGGAACCGGCCACCGGCTCTTCAACGATCATTTCGCCCAGTTGGCGCATGATCATGAAGGCAATGAAGCCGCAAATGGCATAGCCGAGGATCATCGACGGGCCGGCGGATTTCAGTACCCCGGCCGAGCCGAGGAACAAACCGGTACCAATCGCGCCACCGAGGGCAATCAGTTGAATGTGGCGATTTTTCAGGCCGCGTTTCAGCTCGCCTGAATGCGAGTTTTGTCCACTCATGAAAAGGGTCTCACGCAAGGTTTGATGATGTTCAGTAGACGTTGCTGCTCAAGAAAGGCGTTAAGCGGCACCGATCAAACCCCAGCGCAGGCACCAGGAGTTCAGCGTATTTACAACGGTCATGCGTCACCTGTTTGTTTTTATCTGTGACGAAATCGAACCCGACACGCTCGTGACGCGGCGGAGTGAACAAGGCGGATAGCCTCGAGGTTTGCGCAGATGCGCAGGAGGTCACAGGTAAAACGCGGCGCATTGTACACCGCTAACCCCCTGCCGCCAGACACCGCTGAGTCAGCGTGTCGGTTGCCGGGATTGCCTGTGTCCACTCCGAATGGCTCGGGCGGCTGTAAAAAAGGGCTCAGACCTTTGCGGGCCATTGACGGGGGCGGCAGAAAAAGTGCCCCACGCAGAGAGGTGAAAACGGATTGCGGCGTTCATTGCGCCTCCTTTTTGTTATGCACCTGCACGACAGGCATGGCGCGCATGACACCCTGCATGAGGCGTTGAGACAAGCGGGTTAGAGCCATCGGCCGAGACTGAAAGGGTCGCGAAGTGGAAGAATTTTCTTACAGCATCAGGGAAGTGAGGATTGCACGGGGGTAATCGGCGGAATTCGTCAAAAAATCGTTACAGGGCGTAACGTCGGGTTTCCATTCCGGAGCTGGCGCAGGCCCGGCTAACGACATCGCGGGTCAGCCCGCTCCCACATTGATCGCTGGCGCCGCCCAATTTCATGTACATCTGTTGTTAACCCTGGGGGAGCAGGCTTGCCAGCGAAGAGGCCTCCAAAAACAACGCATCGCTGAAGCCAGGCGCAAAAAAAACGCCAACCCGAGGGTTGGCGTTTTTGACTTGTCGCTCACAGCTTGCAGCCAGTGACTACGTCACTCCGGCTTGCGACGACCAAAGCCCGGACGCTGACCGGAACCGGCCGGTGCGCCACGACGCTTGCCGGAAGGCTTGTCACCCTCGACCAGCTTGATCCCCGGACGCTTTGGCGCCGGCTTGGCCGGACGCTTGGTGTCGACTGGGCGATCGGCGACCGGCGTACCGCGACCGGCTGGAGCACCGCGACCTTCACCACGCTCGGTGCGGCCATTGGCCGGACGCGGAGTGCGTGGACCGCGCTCGCCATCCTGGCGTGCAACAGGCTTGCGCCCCGGACGCTCACCTTCGATCTGCGGCTCGCGGCTTTCACGCGGTGCGGCAGGCGCGCCAGCGGCTGGACGCAGGGTACGTACGCGCTCGGTCTTGGCCATCGGACGCGACGACTTGCGCTGCATACGCTCAAGCTTGTCTTTGCTTTTGGCGTTCAGTTGCGGCATGGCCACCGGGGTCAAGCCGACTTCGGCACTAAGAATGTCGACTTCGTACTGGCTCATTTCGCGCCAGCGGCCCATCGGCAGGTCGGAGTTGAGGAACACCGGACCAAAACGCACGCGCTTCAGACGGCTGACCACCAACCCTTGGGATTCCCACAGACGACGGACTTCGCGATTGCGACCTTCCATCACCACGCAGTGGTACCAGTGGTTGAAACCTTCTCCACCCGGAGCCTGCTGGATATCGGTGAAACGCGCCGGGCCGTCTTCGAGCACGACACCCGCTTTCAGGCGCTCGATCATCTCGTCATCGACTTCGCCGCGTACACGCACGGCGTATTCGCGATCCATCTCGTAGGACGGGTGCATCAGGCGGTTGGCCAGCTCACCGTCGGTGGTGAACATCAGCAACCCCGTGGTGTTGATGTCCAGGCGACCGATGTTGATCCAGCGCCCTTCTTTCGGACGCGGCAGCTTGTCGAACACGGTCGGACGCCCTTCCGGATCGACACGGGTGCAGATTTCGCCGTCGGGTTTGTTGTACATGATCACGCGGCGTACCGACTCGGCGGCTTCTTCGCGCTTGATCACCTTGCCATCGATGGTGATGGCGTCGTGCATGTCGACGCGCTGGCCAAGGGTGGCGTCTTTGCCGTTGACCTTGATGCGGCCGTGGCTGATCCAGGCTTCCACGTCACGGCGCGAGCCGACGCCGATACGGGCGAGGACTTTCTGCAGTTTTTCGCCTGCTGGGCCGATTGGCTGGTCATCTTGCTGGTCGTTGATACTCATCTGGGCACCTCCCGGTGTGATCTGTCCAGGCGTGGCCTGGAACGTTGCAAATCTGTGTACTTGGGCGAAGGGATCGCCGAAGGGTCGAGAATCATACGCTCATCAGGGCGTTTGCGCATCAGAGACTAGTTGATCCGCCACAGCTCATTGGCTTTTCCGCCGACCGGTGATTTTGTGATGATTGACCAATACCCCCTGTGGGAGCGGGCTTGCCCGCTCCCACAGGGGTATTGGCTGGTTACAGGGTCAAGATCAGTCTTCGAATTCGCGGCGTTCAGCTTCGATGGCTTCGGCTAAAGCCAAGGCTTCGGCCTCTTCATCGCTAAGCTCAGGTTTCGGCTGTTCCAGGGCAGCAACCGCCGCCAGCAGTTTTTCCCGGGCTTCGGCGACACCGAGAATGTCGTCGTCCTGTTCCGGCTCGATGTCTGGTTCGGGCTCGACTTCCAGGTCAGGCTCCGGCTCGATCTGCACGGCTTCGGTGTCCGGCTGAACGTCAGCGGACTCCGGATCAGTCACGGAAACCTCGCCATCACGCAACAAATCATCGAAATCGGTCTTGATCCCCTCCTCCATGCTGTCCAATTCCAGCAACAGCGTATGGAAACTGGTTTCTTCCTTGGGCTCTTCCGGCTCGGCACTGGCATCCGCCAGTTCCTGGAGGCCCGGCGGTACGGGCGCATCGTCGAAATCGAGCACCGGATCGGGCTCCAGTTCGCGCAATTCGGCCAGCGGCGGCAGGTCGTCGAGGTTTTTCAGGTTGAAGTGATCGAGAAACGCCTTGGTGGTGGCGAACATCGCCGGCTTGCCCGGCACGTCGCGGTATCCGACGATGCGAATCCACTCGCGTTCCATCAGCGTTTTGACGATCTGACTGTTGACCGCCACACCCCGCACGTCCTCGATCTCGCCGCGGGTGATCGGCTGGCGGTAGGCGATCAGGGCGATGGTCTCGAGCATGGCGCGGGAATAGCGCTGCGGGCGCTCCTCCCACAAGCGGCCGACCCACGGCGAAAACTTTTCGCGGATTTGCAGGCGATACCCGGACGCGACCTCCTTCAGTTCAAAGGCGCGGCCATCGCAGGACTTGGCGAGTATCGTCAACGCTTTCTTGAAAACCGGTGGCTCCGGCCGCTCGCCCTCTTCGAAGAGTTCGAACAGGCGCTCGAGGGATTGCGGTTTTCCCGAGGCCAACAGAAAGGCTTCGAGCAAAGGTGCCAGCTCGCGGGGTTCACTCAGGTTCATGATTCAACTCGTTATTCGGCTCGGGCTCGCACGTGGATCGCTGCGAACGGCTCATTCTGCACCAGCTCGACCAAGGATTCCTTGACCAGCTCGAGGATCGCCATAAAAGTCACCACCACCCCCAAACGTCCTTCCTCGGCGGTGAACAGCTCGACGAACGGCACAAACCCGCCGCCCTTGAGCCGTTCCAGCACATCGCTCATGCGTTCGCGGGTGGACAGCGCCTCGCGGCTGACCTGGTGGCTTTCGAACATGTCGCCGCGACGCAGCACTTCGGCCATGGACAGCAGCAGTTCCGACAGCCGCACGTCCGGCAGCAGCTTGCGCGCCCGGGCTTCCGGGGCGTCGAGCTTGGGCACCAGCACATCGCGACCGACGCGACTCAGACCATCGATGCCTTCGGCAGCGGCCTTGAAGCGCTCGTACTCTTGCAAGCGGCGGATCAGCTCCGCGCGCGGGTCTTCTTCCTCGTCTTCGACGGTTTCGGCCCGTGGCAGCAGCATCCGCGACTTGATCTCGGCCAGCATCGCGGCCATCACCAGGTACTCGGCAGCCAGCTCCAGGCGCACCGACTGCATCAACTCGACATACCCCATGTACTGACGGGTGATTTCCGCCACCGGGATGTCGAGGATATTGATGTTCTGTTTACGGATCAGGTACAGCAGCAGATCGAGGGGGCCTTCGAAGGCTTCGAGAAAGACTTCGAGTGCATCCGGCGGGATGTACAGGTCCAGCGGCATTTCCATGACCGCCTGGCCATAGACCATGGCGAAGGGCAGCTCTTGCTGGGCTCCGGCCTGACTGTCGACGGGTTCTACTGCAGACATCTAGGCCTCGGCCATGAACGGCGTGGGATCGCCGCAACCGATGCGGATCACTTCCGGCTCGCCGTCGGCGAGGTTGATCACGGTGGACGCCTTAACCCCGCCGAAACCGCCGTCGATGATCAGGTCAACCTGATGCTCAAGCACCTGGCGCATTTCATAGGGATCGGTCATCGGGTCGGTTTCGCCGGGCAGGATCAGAGTCACGCTCATCAGCGGCTCGCCGAGCTCTTCGAGCAGCGCCAAGGCAATCGGATGGCTCGGCACCCGCAGGCCGATGGTGCGTTTTTTCGGATGCAACAGCAGGCGCGGCACTTCACGGGTGGCGTTGAGAATGAAGGTGTACGGGCCCGGTAGATGGGCCTTGAGCAAGCGGAAAAGGCCCGTGTCGATCTTGGCGAACAGTCCCAATTGCGAAAGGTCGCTGCAAATCAGCGCGAAATTGTGCTTGTCATCCAGTCCGCGCAACCGGCGCACGCGCTCCACGGCATTTTTGTCGCCGATCTGGCAACCAATGGCGTAGGACGAGTCTGTGGGATAAATCACCACCCCGCCGTTGCGGATGATTTCGACCGCCTGCTTGATCAGGCGCGCTTGCGGGTTTTCCGGATGAATCTGGAAAAATTGACTCACATTCTCTACCTGTTCAGACGGCGGCAATAATTGGGTCATGTTTGAATCGACACCACAGTGGTGGCAGATCCTCCGGAACCGGGCGGTACTCACCGATCTCGGACCAGCCTCCAGGGCCATGAAAATCACTGCCGGCGCTGACCAGCAGACCAAACTCCCGGGCGAGAATGGCCAGGCTGCCCACTTGCTCGGCGGGCTGATGGCCATTGACCACTTCAATCGCGTGGCCCCCTGCTTGAATATAGTCGGCAATCAGGCGGCGACGTTTACTGCGCGTGAAATCGTAATGCCAAGGGTGCGCCAGACTGACCCAGGCTTTGGCTGCGCGCAGCGTTTCAACGGTATCTTCCAGGGTCGGCCAATGTAGCTTGACGTCGCCCAGCTTGCCGGCACCCAGCCATTTGCGGAACGCTTCGGCGCGATCCTTGACGAAACCTTCGCGCACCATCCAGTCGGCAAAGTGCGGGCGGGCCGGCGCGTTGCCGCTGTCACCCAATTCCTGCTGGATCTCCCGTGCGCCTTCCAGCGCGCCCGGCATGCCTTTGAGCGCCAGTTTTCGGCTGATTTCTTCGGATCGCAACCAGCGACCGTCATGCAATTTGGCGATTGCCTCGACCAACGGCGCCGCATTGACGTCGAAACCGTAGCCCAATACATGAATGGTCGCACCGCCCCAGGTACAGGACAATTCGACACCGTTGATCAGTTGCATCCCCAGCGCGTTCGCTGCGTTGCGGGCCTCGTCGAGGCCCTCGAGGGTATCGTGATCGGTCAAGGCCAGGACTCGCACGCCTTTCTCGAACGCACGCGCAACCAGAACCGCAGGCGCCAGGGCGCCATCGGAGGCCGTGCTATGGCAGTGCAAATCAACATTCACGGGGCTTTGTAACCTCAAATCAGCTGGCGCTATCGCGCGCCCATATGTTTGTTATTATGCCGCCACATCCTGCTTCTGGCTGCCACTGTGAAACAATTCATCGATTTCATCCCCCTCCTGCTGTTTTTCATCGTCTTCAAGATTGATCCAAGGGTCGTCGACATTGCCGGCCACGAGGTCACTGTAGGCGGCATCTACAGCGCCACCGCGATGCTCATCATCAGTTCCCTGGTGGTCTACGGCACGCTGTTCATCAAACAGCGCAAGCTGGAGAAGAGCCAGTGGCTGACCCTGATCGCCTGCCTGGTCTTCGGCAGCCTGACCCTGGCTTTCCACAGCGAGACCTTCCTGAAATGGAAGGCCCCGGTGGTCAACTGGCTGTTCGCCCTTGCGTTCATTGGCAGCCATTTCGTCGGTGAGCAGTTGCTGATCAAACGCATCATGGGCCACGCGCTGACCCTGCCTGATGCCGTCTGGACCCGCCTGAACATCGCCTGGATCGTGTTCTTCCTGTTTTGCGGTGCCGCCAATCTCTTTGTCGCGTTCACCTTCCAGAGCTACTGGGTCGACTTCAAGGTCTTCGGCAGCCTGGGAATGACCTTGCTGTTCCTGGTCGGTCAAGGTATCTACCTGTCCCGCCACTTGCACGATGCCGATACCACCACGCCAAAAACCGAGGACTGACATGCTTTACGCAATCATTGCCACAGACGTCGCCAACTCCCTGGAAGCTCGCCTGGCCGCCCGGCCAGCGCACCTTGAGCGTCTGCAAGCGCTCAAGGGCGAAGGTCGCATCGTATTGGCCGGCCCGCATCCGGCGGTCGACAGCAATGATCCGGGCGCGGCGGGTTTCACCGGCAGTCTGATCGTCGCCGAATTCGACTCCCTGAGCGCTGCCCAGGCCTGGGCCGACGCCGATCCGTATATCGCCGCAGGCGTCTACGCCAACGTTTCGGTCAAGCCGTTCAAGCAAGTCCTGCCGTAATTCGTCCCCCTCGCGATGAACCTTCTCGGTTCATCGCGCTCTCAATCGCTCATTATTCTCGTTTGCCTGCCGACAACTTCCCAATACTCGTATTGGAATCAGGAGTCGTGATGCGCAAGGGTCCGTTGTGTCTGATGTTGGTCACGTTGTCGATCGTGGCCCCCGCCCACGGTGAAGAAAGCGCCAGTGGCGGTAGTTCGACGCCGCTGTCACTGAGCGCTGGCAGCCAGATCACCGAGTTGCAACAGCGTCTTAAGGAAAGCGAGCGGCAACGGGAAGAACTGAGCAAACAACTGCAAAATGCCGATGGCGAAAGCCCCGTGCTGGCCCGATTGCGTCAGGAGAACCAGCGCTTGAAGCTGCAGCTCAAGGAGGCCCAGGCCAGCAGCCCGCTGCCGCGCTTGCTGACCGATCAGCAACAATGGTTCGTCATCGGCGCCGGAGTTGCGCTATTGGCCCTGCTCTGCGGTATCTTCGCCAGTGGTGCAAGTCGAAAACGTCGACAATGGCTAAATTGAGTGAGTCATGAGCGAGCTGTTACTTATTGATGATGACCAGGAGTTGTGCGAGCTCCTGAGCAGTTGGCTGAGCCAGGAAGGCTTTCAAGTCCGAGCCTGTCACGATGGCCAGAGCGCCCGTCGTGCACTGGCCGAAACGTCTCCGGCAGCCGTCGTGCTGGATGTGATGTTGCCGGATGGCAGCGGCCTGGAACTGCTCAAGCAACTGCGCAGCGATCACCCCGACTTGCCGGTGCTGATGCTATCGGCCCGCGGTGAACCTTTGGACCGCATCCTCGGCCTGGAACTGGGTGCCGACGATTACCTGGCCAAACCCTGCGACCCGCGGGAACTGACCGCCCGCCTGCGAGCGGTGCTACGCCGCAGCCACCCGGCGGCCGTTTCCAGCCAGCTGGAACTGGGCGATCTGTGCTTCAGCCCGGTGCGCGGCGTAGTCAGCATCGACGAACAGGAATTCACCCTCACCGTCTCCGAAAGCCGCTTGCTGGAAGCCTTGCTCAAGCAACCCGGCGAGCCACTGGACAAACAGGAACTGGCGCAAATCGCCCTCGGTCGCAAACTGACGCTGTACGACCGCAGCCTGGACATGCACGTCAGCAACCTTCGCAAGAAGATCGGCCCGCACCCCGATGGCCGTCCGCGCATCGTCGCGCTGCGCAGCCGTGGTTACTACTACAGCCTGTAAACCGAGAAAGAGCTGGCCAACTGCAACCTGTGGCGAGGTAGCTTGCGCCCGTTGACTGCGCAGCAGTCCCGCTGTTGGGGCCGCTTCGCAGCCCGGCGCCCCAAATGACGTTATGTCAGGTCGGCGCAAAACCATCTTTACCCAAGCTTTACGCTCCACTGACCGCCGCTGACCTTGATCTCCGTAATCTGTACTCATCCGGAACGTACCGGGAATGAGACAAGGAGATTCACCATGCGCAAGACTCTTATCGCTCTGATGTTCGCCGCCGCCCTGCCGACCGTTGCCATGGCCATGCCTGAAGGCACAGGCCCGATGGGTGGGCCAATGGACGGTTCGCGCCACGGCGGTCAGATGCACGGCATGCACGGCAAAGGCCCATACAGCCAACTGGACCTGAGCCGCGAACAGCGCGATCAGATCCGCAAGATCATGGGCGAGCAAATGCACGAGCGTAAGCAACTGGTAGACAAGTACCTGGAAAAACTCTCGCCAGCCGACCAGAAAGCCATGAAGGACGAAATGGCCGCCAACCACAAGAAAGCCGAAGCCGACGTCCGCGCGCTGCTGAAACCGGATCAACAGAAGAAATTCGACGAGATCCAGAAGCAACAGGCTGAGCGCCGCGCAGAATGGGCCGAATTCAAGGCCTGGAAAGCGCAACAACCGCAAAAAGCGCAATAATGCGTTAACCCCGGACCCAATGGCTCACCCCATTGGGTCTGCTGCTTTTACTGTAGGAGCGAGCCTGCTCGCGATGGACGGCAACGATAAGGCGCGGCATCAGGTTGCACGTGTTGTCTATTCGTTCTTCGCGAGCAGGCTCGCTCCTACAGGTGATTCCGTGATTGTTTGAGGATTTTCTGTGCGCTCATTGTTCTGGCGTATTCTGGCCAGCTTCTGGCTGGCGATCGCTTTGGTTGCCGGGCTCTCCATTCTGCTGGGGCACATGCTCAATCAGGACGCGTGGATTCTCAGTCGTCATCCCGGCCTCAACACCCTGGCTGAGGAGTGGACTCAAACCTATGAGACCCAGGGCGAGGACGCCGCTCAGGACATTCTCGAACAACGCAAACGCCAATATCACATCGATGTTCAGGTGCTCAACGAAAGCGGCGACCCGGTGGTGCGCGGCACCTTCCCACGTCGCGCGGCGGCCTTCGAAGCACGCCAGAACAATGATGACCGGCGCCTGCCATGGCGTCGTCTGACGGCGGAATACACCAGCGAAAAAACCGGCGACACCTACCTGCTGATCTATCGCATTCCACACCCGGAACTGGATGCCTGGCACCGCGAAAGCCTGCTCTGGCCGCTGAGTGCACTGGGGATCGCCTTGGTGGTGCTGACCCTGTTCAGCTTGTTCGTGACCCTTTCCATTACCCGTCCGCTCAGCCGTTTGCGCGGCGCGGTGCATGATCTGGGGCAAACCACTTACCAACAAAACAGCCTGGTCAAACTGGCCAACCGCCGCGATGAGTTTGGCGTACTGGCCACTGATTTCAACCGCATGGGGGCACGCCTGCAAAGCCTGATCGGCAGCCAGCGGCAGTTGCTGCGCGATGTGTCCCACGAACTGCGCTCTCCCCTCGCCCGGCTGCGCATTGCCCTGGCCTTGGCCGAACGGGCGTCACCGGAAGAACGGCAAAAGCTCTGGCCGCGCCTGACGCGCGAATGCGACCGACTCGAAGCGCTGATCAGCGAAATTCTGGTGCTGGCGCGGGTCGATGCCGATAACGCCAGCGCTGAGGAGGTGGATCTCAACGCCTTGCTCGCAACGCTGCAACGGGATGCGCAAATGGCCTCACCGGAACAAAGCGTAACGCTGGAGGCTGAGGCGCAACTGAACCTGAAAGGCTGGCCGACCATGATCGAACGCGCCGTGGACAACCTGCTGCGCAATGCCCAGCGCTTCAATCCGGTGAGCGGGCAACCGATCGAAATGCTGGCATTGCGTCAGGGAGATCGGATCGTGGTGAGCGTGCGCGATCATGGGCCAGGCGTTGACGCCGAACATTTGAATCAACTCGGTGAACCCTTCTACCGCGCGCCGGGGCAGACTGCGGCAGGCCACGGTTTGGGATTGGCCATTGCACGGCGGGCAGCGGAGAGACATGGCGGCAGCCTGGTGCTGGCCAATCACCCGGAAGGCGGGTTTATTGCCAGTCTGGAACTGCCACTCGTCCCAGGCGCAGTGGTCCAACCCTGAACCCACTTATGATCGAGGTCGTCAGGCTTTACCGGGCCAGGCGCTGACGAACTCGGCCACATCAACTTTCTCCGCAACGCGCGGTTCTTTCTGCGGCGTGCCAAGGTACAGAAACGCAATCACCTCCTCGCCTTCGGCCAATCCCAACCCCTTGGCCACATGCGGCGAATAGGCCAGATCACCCGTACGCCACACCGCGCCAATGCCCTGCGCATAGGCCGACAGCAAAATCCCGTGGGCCGCGCAGCCAGCCGCCAGCCGTTGCTCGGACTTGGGATATTTGACGTGATCCTGCAAGCGCGCAATCACCACGACCACCAGTGGCGCCCGCAGCGGACCGTTGCGCGCCTTGTCGATGGCCGCCTCGCTGGCTTCGCCATCCTGCAGCTTCGCGGCTTCGGCCAGCAATTCGCCCATTTGCTCGCGCGCAGCACCTTCGACAGTCAAGAAACGCCACGGCTGCAAGTGACCGTGATCGGGTGCACGCATGGCGGCGGCAAACAGCGCCTCGCGCTGCTCTGGCGTGGGAGCCGGCTCGACCAGGCGTGGGACGGAAACACGGTTGAGCAATACGTCGAGAGCCTGCATCGGCCACCTCCTGAAAAATTGGTGCAGCTATTCTAGCGGTATCTACCGCCGGAGTGCCGGTTTACATGCCCTGCACCGCAGGTAGAATTGCGCCCTTCCCACATTCAGCCGAGCGGACCTCATGGCGTTGCCGACCTTACGGATCATTGGTTTCATCATCGGCATCTTCCTGATAACCCTGGCCATCGCCATGGTCGTGCCCATGGCCACGCTGGTGATCTTCGACCGTACCCATGACCTGCCGTCGTTCCTCTGGGCCAGCATGATCACCTTCGTCGCCGGCCTGGCGCTGGTCATTCCGGGACGACCCGAGCACATTCACCTGCGCCCACGGGACATGTACCTGCTGACCGTCAGCAGTTGGCTGGTGGTGTGCATCTTCGCCGCATTGCCGTTTCTGTTGACCCAGCGCATCAGCTACACCGATTCGTTTTTTGAAAGCATGTCCGGCATCACCGCCACCGGCTCGACGGTACTCAGTGGCCTGGACACCATGTCCCCCGGCATTCTGATGTGGCGCTCGCTGTTGCACTGGATCGGCGGCATCGGCTTTATCGGCATGGCGGTGGCGATTCTGCCACTGCTACGCATCGGTGGCATGCGGCTGTTTCAGACCGAGTCGTCGGACCGTTCCGAAAAAGTCATGCCCCGCTCGCACATGGTGGCGCGGTTGATCGTAGCGGCCTACGTCGGCATTACCATTGTCGGCAGCCTGGCGTTCTGGTGGGCCGGGATGAGCCTGTTCGATGCGATCAACCATGCGATGTCGGCAATTTCCACCGGTGGTTTCTCCACCTCCGACCAGTCCCTGGCCAAATGGACACAACCGGCGGTGCACTGGGTGGCGATCGTCATCATGATTCTCGGCAGCCTGCCGTTCACCCTGTACGTGGCGACCCTGCGCGGCAACCGCCGGGCGCTGATCAAGGATCAACAGGTTCAAGGCTTGCTCGGCATGTTGGTGGTGACCTGGCTGGTGCTCGGCACCTGGTACTGGTGGACCACCAAACTGCATTGGCTGGAAGCGCTGCGGCATGTGGCGCTGAACGTGACGTCAGTGGTGACGACCACCGGTTTCGCACTGGGGGACTACAGCCTCTGGGGCAATTTCTCGCTGATGCTGTTCTTCTATCTGGGCTTTGTCGGCGGCTGTTCCGGCTCGACGGCTGGCGGGATCAAGATTTTCCGCTTCCAGGTGGCCTACATTCTGCTCAAGGCCAACCTTAATCAGTTGATTCATCCGCGCGCGGTGATCAAGCAGAAGTACAACGGTCACCGGCTCGATGAAGAGATCGTGCGTTCGATTCTGACCTTTTCGTTTTTCTTCGCCATCACCATCTGCGTGATCGCGCTGTTGCTGTCGCTGCTCGGGGTAGACTGGATGACCGCGCTCACCGGCGCCGCCAGCACCGTGTCCGGTGTGGGCCCCGGCCTGGGTGAAACCATCGGCCCGGCCGGCAACTTCGCCTCGCTGCCCGACGCCGCCAAGTGGATTCTCTCGTTCGGCATGCTCTTGGGCCGACTGGAGATCATTACGGTGTTTGTTCTGTGCATTCCGGCGTTCTGGCGTCACTGACCGTCGGTGGCGCTTCCATCAATCGCGCCCGGTATTCGCCGGGCGTGGCATCGAACCAGCGCCGGAAGGCGCGGAAGAAGTTGCTCGGATCGGCGAACCCCAGCAGGTAGGCAATTTCCAGCAGGGTCATGGTCGGTTGCGCCAGATACTGCTCGGCCAATTCGCGCCGGGTGTCGTCGAGCAACGCTTGAAAACTCGTGCCCTCTTCCTGCAAGCGTCGCTGCAACGTACGTTGCGACAGGTGCAGCGTTTGCGCCACGGTGTCGCGCTTGGGTTCGCCCTGTGGCAGCAAACGGCATAGCACCTGCCGCGCCTTGTGGGTCACGCGCCCCTCGGAAAACCGTGCCAGGTATTCGCCGGCAAAGCGGTCATGCAGCAACGCCATGGCCTCGTTGGCCGTCGGCAATGGCGCTTCCATGTCCGAACGCTCGAAAATCAGCGCATCGTAAGGTGCGTTGAACACCAGCGGCGCATGGAAAGCCTGTTTATAAGGTTCGAGATTGGCCGGTTGATCGCCCTGGACCAGCACCTTGCGCGGGTGCAGCGTGCGACCGGTCAGCCAGCCGCACAGCGCCAGGGCGCAGGCCAGTGAGGCTTCGGCGCTTTGACGGGTGGGCGGCAAATGATCGCCGTGAACCGTCAGAATCAGCGCATACCCCTCATCCAGCAGGCGGAAACTCAGGTCCGCGCTTTCAGCAATAATCCGCTGGTAACGCACCAGTCGCTTGAAACCTTCGGCCAGGGTCTGGCTGGACATCAAGGCGTAGCCGGTCACATGGAACTGCGCGGGTCGTACCACCTTGCCCATGTTCAGGCCAATCGCCGGGTTGCCGGACAGCTCAACCGCGCGTTGCCAGAGTCGTGTCATGGAGTCCTGCGGGAAGCGCGCATCCGGATCATCCAATGCCGCGTAGTCAAGCCCCAGCTGTTTGAACAGAACCCGGCAATCCAGGCCGTCCATTTCCAGTGCTTTGACAATCCCCATCGCCCAGCTTGCAGAAGTCGTTCGTTCGCTCATGTCGGGTTCTTACATGATGAGCCGCACTGTCACGGCCAATTTCCGAAGGATACTAAAGTGGCGCCTATTGTCACTGGCCGATGCCATTGATCACTCTAGACTCAAATAGGCTACCCGCAGAACAACTTGCAGTCAGAACAATAAGCACAGAGATCGCATTCGTGGAAAACGTCAAACGATTCAACAGCTTCGCTGAGTTTTACCCGTATTACCTCAGCGAGCACAGCGACAGCACTTGCCGACGAATGCACTTCATCGGCACGACGCTGGTCATTTTCATTCTGGCGCTGACCATTGGTCGGGGCACCTGGATGCTGTTGTGGGCTTTGCCGGTGGCCGGTTACAGCTTCGCCTGGGTCGGACATTTCTTCTTCGAAAGGAATCGCCCTGCAACTTTCCAACATCCCTTCTATAGCCTGCTCGGCGATTTCGTCATGTATCGCGACATGATTCTGGGACGCGTGCCGTTCTAGAACACAGGAGGATTGCCGATGAATGCAAACGCCCGTTTCACCCACATGAAGGACGGCACCCAGGAAGACTGGGCGATCATTGCTGCGGACTTCAGTGCCTACGCCCGTCAACTGCCGGCACGAATCGCAGCGCACCTGAAGTTGTTGGAGGGTGATTTTGGTGGCTTTCCAGTGGACCGCCTGACCCACTCCCTGCAAACCGCCACCCGCGCCTGGCGCGACGGCCGCGATGAAGAGTACGTGGTCTGCGCCCTGCTCCATGACATCGGCGACACCCTTGGCTCCTACAACCACCCGGACATCGCGGCCGCCATCCTCAAGCCGTTCGTCAGCGCCGAGAATTTGTGGATGGTGGAAAAACACGGAATTTTCCAGGGCTACTACTTTTTCCATCACCTGGGCATGGACCGGCACCTGCGCGAGCAATTCAGCGATCACCCGCAGTACCTGGCAACCATCGAATTCTGCGCCAAGTACGACGCGGCGGCGTTTGATCCGGCATATGACACCCTGCCGCTGAGCTTCTTTGAACCGATGATGGCGCGACTGTTTGCGCAGCCAAAGCACTCGATCTACAAGGCGGCGATGGAAGAATACTCACCCGCCTGACAGGCCTTAGGGGATCGCTGCGCGGTCCATCGCGAGCAAGCTCACTCTCACAGGTGACCGCGTCCTTTCAGGAAAAAACGATCAAATGGTGGGAGCGAGCCTGCTCGCGATGAGGCCACTACAATCAGCGCAATGTTCACGCCGGCTCGGCGACTTTCAAAGCCTTCAACTGCGCCTCCCGCGCCTGGGCATCAGCCAGGCGATACAACTCGATCGTGCCATCCCAATGCTCGATCAGCGCCGTGCACGACTCCACCCAGTCCCCGCAATTGAGGTAATCCACCTCGCCGACCTTGCGAATCTCGGCATGGTGAATGTGCCCGCACACCACGCCATGCAGCTCGCGTTTGACACACTCATGGGCGATGGCTTCTTCAAAATCGCTGATGAAGCTGACGGCGGTTTTCACCTTGTGCTTGAGGTACGCCGACAGCGACCAGTAGCCATAGCCATAACGGGCACGCCAATGGTTGAGCCAACGATTGAGGGTCAGGGTGAATTCGTAGGCCGAGTCGCCGAGAAAGGCCAGCCAGCGGTGATAGCGAGTGATTACGTCAAACTGGTCCCCGTGAATCACCAACAAATGCCTGCCGTCAGCGGTCACGTGCACCGCTTCGTCCACCAACTGGATATTGCCCAGAATCAGCTTCGAATAGCGGCGCAGGAATTCGTCATGGTTGCCGGTGACGTAGATCACCTCGGTACCGCGCTTGGCCATGGTCAGCAAGCGCCGGATCACGTTGGTGTGCGCCTGCGGCCAGTACATGCCGCCGCGCAGTTTCCAGCCGTCGATGATATCGCCCACCAGATAGATCTTGTCTGCGTGGTAACCCTTGAGAAACTGCGACAGATGCTCGGCCTGGCAATCGCGCGTGCCCAAATGCACGTCGGAAATCCATAGGGTCCGCACACGTTGCTTACGGCTGGGTTTGGCGAGCTCGGCGCTGGTCATGGACAACCCTCAGGACTGGTTTTCGCCAGCTTGCGCCGGGTGGATTAATAGCCCATGACAGCGGCAAGTCAGTCTTGTGACAACGCGAACGAGCCGCCTCGGTGTAAACTGCCGCCCAGTCCCCGGAGCCCCGCGATGAGACCGATCCTCACCCTTCGTCAGTACAGCCACGACCTGATCATCCACAGCCATGAGCACGCACAATTGGTGTTCGGGCTGTCGGGCGCGCTGGATTTCGAGATCGACGGCCGTGGCAGCCAGGTGGTTCAGCAGAGTTTCGCCGTGGTGCCATCCGGCGCGCACCATGCGTGCGGCAGCGCCAATGGCAGCCGTTGCCTGGTACTGGACGTGCCTGGTGATCAATGGGTCTCTCAGTCCCTGGGCGATCATGCCGAATCCAGCCGACGCTTGCTCGACAACGCTGGACGGCTGTCGCTGGATGCCGGGCAAAGCCAACTGGTCGCCTGGCTGGCCAACAGCCCGGTCGAGGATCCGCTGATTGCGCAACAGGGTGCGGTGCTGTTGCTGGCCAGTCTGAACAACGCAAGACCTGACAGCGTCGGTACTCGGCGCCTGCCCTACGCTGCATTGAATGCGCACATTGACCAATACGCCGCCTACCCGCTGCAAGTCGCCGATCTGGCACGCCTGGCCGGCCTCTCCAGTGCTCGTCTGCATGCCCGGTTCGTTGCCGAATGCGGGCAGACGCCGATGGATTACATCCGCAGTCGCCGCCTGCATAAGGCCGTTACCTTGTTGCGCGAATCGATGCTGCCCATAGGCGAGATTGCCTGTCGCGTCGGTTACAGCTCCCAGAGTGCATTCGCCGCCGCGGTGCTGCGCGAGTTCGGCACATCACCGGGCAAACTGCGACGCGAGGCTGGCGACAAACAGTGAGAGTCTGACGACAGACACGACGGTAGCGGGTGCGGTTAAATGGTCCGGCTCACGATGTTTATCAAGGACTGCAATGACTCCCCGTACCGCCCTTGGGGCCCTGCATATCGGTGCACTGATGTTTGGCCTGACCGGCGTATTCGGAAAACTCGCCGCAGCCTCACCGGCCATCATCGTTTTCGGCCGCGCGGCATTCGCAGTGCTGGCGCTGGCATTTTTTGCACGATTCGCCCGCCAGAGCCGCTGGCAAACACTTGAAGCCGTGGACTGGCGTCGACTGTTGCTCAGCGGCCTGTTGCTGGCCGGGCACTGGGTGAGTTTCTTCATTGCGGTGAAAGTGGCTGGCGTGGCGATCGCAACGCTCGGCTTTGCCAGTTTCCCGGCCTTTACCGTCATCCTCGAAGGCCTGATTTTCCGCGAACGCATTCGCGCCAATGAGATCCTGTTGGTCGTACTGGTCAGCGTCGGATTGGTGCTGGTGACGCCAGCGTTCGATCTGGCCAGCGGCGCTACCACGGGCCTGCTCTGGGCCGTGGCATCCGGTTTGTTGTTCGCCCTGCTGTCGCTGACCAACCGCGTCAGTTCCGGCCGCATTCCGCCGGTGCAGGCAGCGCTATATCAGAACGTTGTGGTCGCCCTGTGCCTGTTGCCGATGGCGGCGCCGCAATTGAGCGAGGTGCGTGCTATCGACTGGCTGTGGATCAGCCTGCTCGGGGTGTTCTGCACCGGCGTTGCCCATAGCCTGTTCGTCGCCAGCCTCGCCGTGATCAAGGCCCGGACCGCCGCCGTGGTCTTCGCCCTGGAGCCGGTTTACGGCATCACCGTGGCCTGGCTGTTATTCGATGAAAACCCGACCCTGCGCATGTTGCTGGGCGGTGCGTTGATCATCGTCGCGATTGTGGTGTCCAGCAGGCTTGCGAACGGTTCGAGCAAGAAAGCCGTCGCCGCAGAGGCCGCCTCTCACTGAGTGCGATCGTTGTGTCCGAGATCCCGGTCCGGATCGATTTGATCACGGACCCGCTGTTTCAGAATCTTGGCCTCGGGAAACCCACCGTCAACCTTGCGCTCCCAGATTTGCACCTCGTCGCAGGAAATGTGAAAGACGCCGCCCGTGCCGGGTACCAGGGACACTTTACCCAGATCGTCGCCGAACGTGCTGAGAAGCTCCTGGGCCAGCCAGGCAGCGCGCAACAACCACTGGCATTGGGTGCAATAAGTGATGACGATTTCCGGTTTGCTCGCGGCCATGAAAGACAGGTTCCCTGAGGCATAAAGACTGACGTTTGAATGCGCTCCAGCTTACAACACATCACATCTGTGGCGAGGGAGCTTGCTCCCTCGCCACAATAGTTCCCTACACCCAAGGTTATCGGGTGACGGCAAATTAACTGCGGGCCGCCTGTTTCGGCGGTTCAAGGTCCGGCGATGGAACCGGCTCTGCGAACTCGACCAGAAAGCTGCCGTCCATCGATCGGGAAACGGGTTCGAGTTCCCATTCAATGTCGGGCTCCGGCAATGTAGAGGCACTCGATGGCGATCCGGTGGCGTCGATCAAGCCCCAACTCGCCCCCATCGACAGGTCATCCAGGTTCAACTGGAACTCGTTGCCAGACGCTGCCGCCACGGGCACTGCGGCTGATGCGACAGGGCTCAACCCGGGATGACGTGCACGGTTTTCCAGGAATTCTTGTGGGGCAAACCCGGAACTGCGCAGGCTGGCCTGTTGCGCTTCATGGGCCGCGATTTCACCTTGATTACCCAGAGCGTCCTGCCATGGTTCCACCGATCGGTTCAGTACCGGCTCTTGCTTGGCCGCAGGTTCGGGGGCGGTCTGTAATGGCTGGCGGCGACGCCGAACGAACCATCCCAGCAGCCCCAACACCACCAGCGCCAGCGCCGGCAGCCCGAATATCAGCGACAAATCTCTCCCGGGCTCTGCCGTAACGACAGGCGTCGGCGTCACCACCGCAGGCTCATCCGGCTCTGCTGTCGACAGCTGAACTTCTGCCAACCGGGTTTGCAACTCGGCTACCTGCTTTTTCCCAGCGGCGATCTGTTCGCCCTGTGCCAGGAGCTTCGCCTTGAGCTCGTCAACGCTTGCCTGCAACTGCTGGTTTTGCAGCACGCTGGCGGCCAATTGTTCATCAAGCGGATGAATCAGTGGAGCGGCGGCAGGCTTGGGCGGCTCCTTGCGCGCAGGAAGTGGCGCGGTGGCAGGCTGGACACTCGGAAATTCGGAAGAGGGTCGGCCGATCAGCGGTTCATCCGTTGCCGGCACAATATTGGGTGATCCTGGAGGGTCGATCAGCACCGTGTACTCACGCAGCAACCGGCCGTTGGGCTGATTGAGCTGTACGAGGAAATTCAGGAAGGGTTCATTGACCGGTTTGTTAGATGTCACCTGGATCAGGCGACGGTTGCCCCGCAGGACAGGAGTGAACTTCAGGTTATCAAGGAAGAGCACCCGCTCGACACCGGCCCGGCTGAATTCGTCCGCTGTCGCCAGGCTGACCGACAGTTCGCCCTCCTCCAGGCCTGCGGCATCCATCAGCGCAATGTCGGCTCGCAGCGGCTGATTCAATGCCGAGTGAACGGTCATTTCACCGAGCCCCAGCGCTGACGCCAATGCCGAGTAAGTGACAACGGCACCGACCAGCAACAATCGGGTGCAACAGCGTACAACGAAAAGCCGACTCTCAAGCATGAGCATCCCTTAGTAACCAGAACCAACCTGCACGTGTTCGCACATCCGGTACGAACACGATATCGCGCAGTAGTTCTTATAGTCTGCTCAATGCGGCCGCTCACCAGTCTGGCGCGGGGTTATGCCTCAAGATTTTTCCAGGTTGCCAAGAATGTGCCCATGAACCCGCATGCACACCGCCAAATCCGCCTCATCCACGCCTTCGAACAGCTCGTGGCGCAATTGCGTGGCAATGGTTTCAATTTGTTCGATCAGGGGGAGCGCCGGGGCGCAGAGGACGATCTTCTTTGCTCGACGGTCTTCCAGCACCGCTTGACGCTGCACCAGGCCCTGGCTTTCCAGGCTATCGAGCAGGCGGGCCAGGGTGGGGCCTTCCACGCCGACGCTTTGCGCCAGTTCACGTTGTGTCGGGGCTTCGTCGAAACGCGCCAGGTGCAGCAGCACCAGCCAACGCGCCTGGGACAGTCCGAGCCCGGCCAGTCGGCGGTCGAGTTCGGCACGCCAGCCGCGTGACATCTGGGCCAATTGCATGCCAAAGCGGTGTTGATCGGTTAACGGCATAAAACACTCATGATTAGACTGAAACAGAGAAAACCTAATAATTAGTCAGCTAAGCATGAGCCTTGCCCTGAGGCAAGGCTTGATCTGTACTGAATCGTTACATCAGCACGACAGATCACTCAAATCTCGAATTCGGACTGCAATGCAGCCCGTACACAGTACAAAACACCTTCCGGCACCCGGCCTGCAAACAGCGCGGAAATCTCCGACACTGGCGGTAACTCGCCTTCGCCGTCGAGGAACGCATCCTGAACTTCGCCCATCAAGTCCTCGGGCAAATCCAGTGCCTGTTCCAGCGACAGCTGCTGCTTGCCAATGGCCTCGGCCAGCATGGTGTAGACGTTCTTTTCCGAGCATTGCAGCTGACCGGCAATCTGCAGCGGCGTCATGCCGGCGCGCGCCAGGGTGATCAATTCGTGGCGCACATCGGCCACCACCTTCGGTGCCTCGACCTGGCCGCCGAGAACTTCGAGGAAGGCCTCGCCATAACGTTCCAGCTTGCGCGCGCCGACGCCACTGACCGTGGCCATTTCCGCCAGGGAAGTGGGCTGGCTGCGGAGCATTTCCAGCAAGGTGGAATCCGGGAAGATGACGTAAGGCGGCACACCGTGTTCTTCGGCGAGTTTGCGTCGCAGGGCACGCAAGGCTTCCCACTGTTCGCGTTCTTCGCCGCGCACCAGTTGGCTCGCCTGGCTCTTGCTGCTTTTGGTCGTGGTTTGCGCCTTGAGGTCGCGGCGCAGCTCCAGGGTCACTTCACCCTTGAGCAGCGGCCGGCAGCTGTCACTCAGGCGCAAGCCGCCGTAACCTTCCAGGTCGATATCCGCCAGCCCCCGGGCAACCAGTTGTCGGAACAACGAGCGCCATTCGCCTTCGGCCATCGCTTTGCCGACACCGTAAACCGACAGATGCTGATGACCGAAACTGCGGACTTTTTCGTTGTCCTTGCCCAGCAATACATCCACCAAATGCCCGACACCGTAGCGCTGGCCGGTGCGGTAGATCGCCGAAAGCGCCTGACGGGCGGGCTCGGTGGCGTCCCAGGTCTGCACGCCGTCGACACAGTTGTCGCAGTGACCACAGGGCTCGGGCATGTCCTCGTCGAAATAGGCCAGCAGGGTCTGGCGGCGGCAGCGGGTTTCTTCGCACAACGAGAGCATGGCGTCGAGCTTGTGCTGCTCCAGGCGCTTGTGGCGTTCGTCGCCTTCGGAGTTCTGCAGCATCTGCTTGAGCATCACCACGTCTTGCAGGCCGTAGGCCATCCAGGCGTCTGCCGGCAGGCCGTCACGCCCGCCGCGACCGGTTTCCTGATAGTAGGCCTCAAGGGATTTCGGCAGATCGAGGTGTGCGACAAAACGTACGTTGGGTTTGTCGATGCCCATGCCGAACGCCACGGTGGCGACCATGATCAGGCCTTCCTCGTTGAGGAAGCGCTTCTGGTGGTAGGCGCGCAAATCGTTGGGCAACCCGGCGTGGTAGGGCAGCGCCGGGAAGCCTTGCTCACTGAGGAATGCCGCCACCTCCTCGACCTTTTTGCGCGACAGGCAATACACAATGCCGGCATCGCTGCGCCGTTCGGCGAGAAACGCCAGCAACTGCTTGCGCGGCTGCTCCTTGGGCACGATGCGATAAAAGATGTTCGGTCGATCGAAGCTCGACAGGAAGCGCTCGGCGTTCTGCAAGTGCAGGCGAGTGACAATCTCTTCCCGGGTGCGTTTGTCGGCGGTGGCGGTCAGGGCGATGCGTGGCACATCGGGGAACATTTCCGCCAACTGGCCCAGTTGCAGGTACTCCGGACGGAAATCATGACCCCATTGCGACACGCAGTGCGCTTCGTCAATGGCGAACAGAGCGATGTTCAACCCTTGCAGGAACGCCAGCATGCGTGGCTGGACCAGCCGTTCCGGCGCGAGATAGAGCATTTTCACTTCGCCGCGCTTGATGCGGGCCGCCAGGTCGCGTTGTTGCTCGGCACTGAGGGTAGAGTTCAATGCGGCGGCGGCCACGCCCAGCTCTTCGAGCGTCGCGACCTGATCGTCCATCAAGGCAATCAGCGGCGACACCACGACGGCCAGGCCATCGCGCAACAGCGCCGGCACCTGGAAGCACAAGGATTTGCCGCCACCGGTAGGCATCAGAACCAGGGCATCGCCGCCGCTGGCCACGCGCTCAATGATTGCACCCTGACGGCCACGGAAACTGTCGTAGCCGAAGATGTCCTTGAGGACGCGTTGAGCCTGTTCGAGCATAAAAACTCCAAAAATCACCGAAACATCCCTGCAAGGCTGGTTCAGAACCGCCAGCTCCACACCGACAAATCGTAAGTGCGCGTTGCATGTCGCTTCACATTTCAGTCGGGACGCCAGCAGGGCATCACAAAACGCGCGAGTATACCCGAGCACTGTCCGGCAAAGGGCGCCGCTGATAAGACACACCAACAACACCGTATAAATCCTGTGGGAGTGAGCTTGCTCGCGATGGCGGCGGATCAGGCAGCGACGATGTTGGATGTGACGACCCCATCGCGAGCAGGCTCGCTCCCACAAGGAATGCGGTGCAAATATGCCGCGCGGCTGGCCTGAGCGCTCAAGAAGGCCTAGAATTCCCGCATCTGTTAATTCCCCAAGGTAGTCCTTTAATGTCCTTCGCTGAGCAACTAACCCGCCTGCAAGTCTTCCTCGACGCCGATGAACTGCATGACGAGGCGCTGGACTACGTGGCCGCCCACGGCTACCTCACCGCGCTGTCGATCTGTTCCGAAGAGGTCCCGGATCGTGAGTGGATCGACGCGCTCTTCGCCGAAGAGCCGCATTACGCCGACGACACCGAGCGCGAAGCGATCGAATCCACGTTGCTGGCCCTCAAGGCGCACATCGCCCGTCAACTGGCCTCTGATGAAGAGTTCGAGTTGCCCTGCGACCTGGACCTGGGCGATGACCCGGACGATTCCGATCTGCGTGGCTGGTGCATCGGCTTCATGGAAGGCGTGTTCCTGCGCGAAGAAGCCTGGTTCGAAACCGCCGAAGATGAAGTCAGCGAAATGTTGCTGCCGATCATGGTCGGTTCGGGCCTGTTCGACGAGCAACCGGAGTTCTCCGACATCGCCGCCGACGCCAACCTGATGGACGACATGATCGTACAGATCCCGGAAGCCCTGACCGCGCTGTACCTGCTGTGCAACGCGCCAGACGAAAAACCGGCGATCCTCAAGCCACGTCACCACTAAGGTCGTGCCTATGGACGCCCCCATAGGCAACCGCCCCCTGATGTTGCGTTACGTGTTGCTGACCATCGGCTGGCTCAGCGTAGCGCTGGGGGTGATCGGGATTTTCCTGCCGGTATTGCCCACCACGCCCTTCCTGCTGCTGGCGGCCGCCTGTTTCGCCCGCAGTTCGCCGCGCTTTTATCGATGGCTGGTGGAGCATCGGCACCTTGGGCCCTGGATTCGCGACTACCTCGACGGCAACGGCATTCCGCTCAAGGGCAAGGTCTACGCCATCGGCCTGATGTGGGCGAGCATCCTGTTCTCCTGCTATCTCGTGCCCCTGCCTTGGGCTCGCGGCTTCATGCTGACCAGCGCGGTGCTGGTGACGATCTATATCCTTCGCCAGAAAACCCTGCACAAATCCTGAACTTCTGTGGCGCCTTCGCCACGCAGGCCGTCCTGCGTGACACCTTCATCCGACGATCTGCCCCTCTTCGCGGCAAACACCACCTAGACTTCAACACTCAACACACGAGCAGCCGGACATGTCCCGCAGCCAGCGAAGTCCAGGATGGCCAACGTTCCGACTTCGGATCGGCGGGCGACTGCTATTGGCCGCTTTTCTGCTGATCGGCCTGACCAGCGCCTCGGCCTATTGGGATTTTGCACAGATTCTTGAAAGCGTCGGACAGCGTTACGGCCCCCTCGGCCTTGAAGAGAGACGTATCGTGGCCTGGAGTCAAATGCTCCAGGGCGAACGCAACGCGCCTGAGCGCGAACAACTCAATGCGGTCAATCGTTTCTTCAATCAACAACTGAATTTTCAGGACGATAGCCGCGTCTGGCATCAGGCCGACTACTGGGCCACGCCCGCCGAATCCCTGATCAAGGGCGCCGCGGACTGTGAAGACTACGCACTGGCGAAATATTTCAGCCTGCGCCAACTCGGCATTCCCAGCGAAAAACTGCGCATCACTTACGTCAAGGCGCTGACCCAGAACCAGGCGCATATGGTGCTGACCTTCTACAGCAGCCCTGCCGCCGACCCGCTGGTGCTGGATAACCTGGTCAGCGACATCCGCCCCGCCTCCCAACGCAAAGACTTGTTGCCGGTGTATGCCTTCAATGCCGAAGGCCTCTACCTACCCGGTGCCAAGGGCGGCAATCGCAGCAGCGACTCGAAAAAACTGTCGCGCTGGCAAGACGTCCTGAAAAAGATGCAGGCCGAGGGGTTCTCCGTGGGCAACGGTTAACGGCCACAGCAAGGAGCGTTCGATGAAACTGCGCAACCAATTGTTTATCGCTATCTGCCTGTTCCTGCTGGTGGCGTTCAGTGGCAGTTTCTTTGTCAGCCTGGAAAGCTCCCGCGAACAGATGCTCGGTCAACTGCGCTCCCATGCCCAGGACGCCGCCACTGCATTGGGCTTGTCGCTGACGGCACAGATCGATGATCCGGCCATGATGGAGCTGATGGTCAGTTCAATTTTCGACAGTGGCTACTTCAACAGCATTCGCATTATCGATGTCGAGAATCAGCAGGTACTGGTCGAGCGTAACGTTGCCGGGCGTATCGAGGGCGTACCGGGGTGGTTCGTCAGCCTGGTGAACCTGCGTATCGAGGGGGGCGATGCGCTGATCATGCGCGGCTGGGAGCAAGCGGCGCGCGTGGAAGTGTTGAGCAACCCGCAATTCGCCCTGGCCAAACTCTGGGACAGCACCCTTGGCAGCCTGATCTGGCTGCTGGTATGTGGAGTGCTAAGTGCCGTCTTCGGTGGCTGGTTGCTGCGTCGGCAATTTCGCCCGCTGGACGCCTTGGTCAAACAGGCCGAAGCCATCAGCAAGCATGAGTTCCTGAGCCTGCCGAAATTGCCACGCACACCGGAATTGAAACGGGTCGTGCTGGCAATGAACCAGATGGTCGAGAAACTCAAAGCGTTATTCGCCGAAGAAGCCGAACGCAGTGAAAAACTACGCAGCGAGTCCTATCAGGACAGCCTGACCGGGTTGGCCAACCGTCGCTTGCTGGATGAGCAGCTGGCCGATTACTTACTGGTCGATGAACAAAACAGCGACGGCCATTTGCTGATGCTGCAGATCAACGATCTGGTGGGACTCAATCAACGTCTTGGCGGGCAACGCACCGATGCATTGATCAGCGCGACGGGCGAATTGCTCAAGCGCTTGACTCAATTGCCCGAACGGCGGGCCTGGCTGGCGGCACGCAACCGTGGCGGCGAATTCAGTCTCCTGATGCCGGGACTGAACACCGAGGGCGCCGAGCGACTGGCCGCCGAGATCAGCGCCCCCTTGGAAAACCTGCGTCTGACCGGCGCCAGCGATTGCACGCCCGTCGCCCATTTGGGCATTGTCGCCTATCACCCCGGTGAGCCGGCCAGCGACGTGCTACTGCGCCTGGACCATGCACTGACTCAAGCCCGGCAACGCTCCGACCGCCCCTGGATGCTGCTGGGGCACCACGAGACCATACCGAATCAGCCTCAACATGACTGGCGTGCCTGGCTCGACGACGCCCTGACCCAAGGCAAATTGCAGCTGTATTTTCAGCCGGTGGTGCAATGCGCTGACACCCGTCAGGTGCTGCACCACAAAGTCCTCGCGCGTCTGATCGATCCGCAGGGCGAAGCGATTGCCGCCGGACATTTCCTGCCGTGGATCGAGCGTCTGGGCTGGTCGGCACGCTTCGATCTGGCGATGCTCGACGCCACCCTCGAATACCTCGCCGCCAACCGCTGGCCACTGGCGCTGAGCTTGTCCGGCAGTACCCTGCGCGACCGGGCGCAGCTGCGACTGATCCTCGACATGCTCGAATCGCTGCCGGATCTGGCACCGCTGCTGACCCTGGAAATCGACGAATGCCAACTGCCGCCCGCGGACGAGTTGCAACGGCTGAGTCACAGTGTGCTCAACACCGGTTTTCGCATCGGCTTGCAGCATTTTGGCGGCAGCTTCAGCCAGATCGGCAACCTGACGCAACTGGGTCTGGCTTACTTGAAAATCGATGGAGCCTACATCAGGCACATCGATGAACAACGAGATAAACGGCTGTTCATCGAGGCGATCTTCAGGGCCACCAACAGCATTGACCTGCCGTTGATTGCAGAAATGGTCGAGACTCAGGGTGAGCTGGAAACGATCAAGGAACTGGGGGTGTTTGGGGTCATGGGAAGATTGATCGGCGCGCCTGAACCGATGTGAAGCCAGCAGATCAACAGATCGCAGCCTTCGGCGGCTCCTACAGGATCCATACGATCCCAGGCAGGAGCTACCGGAGGCTGCGACCTTTTTCAGATCAAACGGTATCCACCTTCAACGAATGATCATTGAGCATCCCGTTGATGATGGTCGCCGTATCCGCCCCGGCAATCACCCCGCCCGCCCCCGGCGTCACCCCGTAATGGCTGGCCAGGTTGACACCCGCCAGATCGATGGTCTGGTTCGGCGCCGCGCCGGCCAATGCACTGACGTCGATGCTGGTCACCACTGACGCACCGCTGCCACTGACGGTGAAGTGCAGATAGTCATCCAGCGATGCCGCAGTGTTGCTTTCCCCTTGCAGCAACTGTGACAAGTCCAGTTTGTCGGTGCCTGGTGCGAAGTCGGTCACTACGTCGTGACCGCTGTTGCCCTTGAGCCACTCGAAAGTGTCGGCCCCGGCGCCGCCGGTGAGGGTGTTGTTGCCCAGGCCGCCAATCAGGAAATCATCGCCGCCCCCGCCATTGAGCACATCGTTACCCAGTCCGCCATTGATGATGTTGCTGTTGTTGTCACCGGTGAGGGTGTCGTTGTAGTTGGAGCCCGTCAGGTTTTCGATACCGGTCAGGGTATCGATGCCTGCGCCGAGGGTGTCTTGCGCACCGAGCAAGCCTAGGTTGACTGTGACCCCGGCCGTGGCATGGGCGTAGCTGGCGGTGTCGTTGCCGATGCCTCCGTCGAGTAGATCATTGCCCGGACCGCTGTAGAGCAAGTCGTTGCCGGCGCCGCCGTGCAGCTCGTTATTGCCGGGGCCTGCGGTGAGGATGTCATTGCCGTCACCGCCATTGAGGATGTTGTCGCCATTGCCCGCCACCAGTGTGTCATTGCCCGCCGTCCCGGTGAGGACGTGACTGTCCTGGTAGCTGATGGACAGGTGGGCGCTGTCGCTGCCGCCATGGCTGTCACTGGCGATGGAGGTGCCATGGTCATCCGGGGCAATGTCATGGACACCGGCGTAGTTGACGGTCATGGTCAGTTGGTAGTTTTCCGCCCCGTTGGCGTTGCTGCCACTGGTATTGGTGATATTGGTGATGTGGATCTGGTAGGTCGCATCCGACGTTGCCGTCAGCGTTTGCCCGTCCGCAAGGGCAATCCAGGCTCCGCCGTCGACCGAATATTCCATGGCCACATGGCCCGCTGCCAGGTTGTGATCCAGGTTGAGGGTTTCGCCCTGCTTCAGATTGACGGTGATGCGATCCTCATCATTGGCGTGGGCATTGGTCACCGCACCCAGGTAACCGCTGACCACCAGCACCGCCGTCATGGTCGCTGCATTGGCCGAGAACGCACTGCGTACGTCGGCCAGGTTCTGGTTCTCGGTGTTGTTGGGGTTGGTACCTTTGAAGTTGATCGCGCCTGTGCCAGTGAAGTCCGCTGCCTTGGAGATCCAGCCGGTGTTTTCGGTGTTCACCACCGACGCGGCCTTCTGCGACACGTAATGGTTATCTCCGGTGTCGAGGTTCTCCACCAGAGTGCCTTTGCTGTCGTTAACGTTGCCTTTCGGGTCGTAGGTGGTGCCATCGACGGTTATGGTTTTGAGGAGGCCACCGTCGGCAGCGAACGTTGCGCCCTCGCCCACTGGCGAACCCGTTAGCGGTGTACTGACCACCGTGCCCGACAGCACCGAGTTCTGTTGATTGAGGTCGGTGACCAACACCGGGTTGGTATTGTTGCCAGATGTGGTGGTGTCGTCATGCGCCAGTGGATCCGGGTCGGGACTGCTCACACCGTCACCCAGGCCAACCGCATCGTTCTTGGTGTCTCTGGACTCAAGGGCTCCCTTCGTAGTGGCCTCGCCCTGCGACCCGACATCACCTTCGTTGGGCTTACCGTCAGAGAGGGAATACCCGACGTTTTGCGCCCCCGTTTGTTTGCCACTGGTGTCGAACACCGTTTTCGCCGCAGCCACGGCAGCGTCATTGCTGGTGCTATCACCCGCCAACGGGCCGGAGAGGCTTGGCTTGGCCGTTGTAACACCCCCCCCGATCGGGGTCTTGTCGGTGGCGCCACTGGCAGTTTCGCTGCCATGACCCGGTTCGCTGTCGGGGACGTGTCCAGCCACCTGGTCCTGGCCGTCCTTGGTGTCGTCGAGGGCTTTTTCGTGGGTGGTCACGTCGTTGTCACTGACCGCTTTGATGCAGCTGTTGTTCACGTCGATGGTGAGGGTCGTGGTGCTCTGGTCGCCGTCGCCGTCACGCAGGGTGTAGGTGAAGGTATCGGTCGCACCCGGGCCGTTCACGCTGTTGGGGTAGCTGTGGTATTCGGCGTTGCCGTGGGCATCCAGGGTCAGGTAGCCGTAGGTGCCGTGGATCTGGCTGTTCAGCCCGCCCACGACCGGGGTCGAGGTGTCCGAGCCGGCGCGCACGCCGACCACGCCACCATCGGCGGCCGGGCCATCGGCACCACCGACATCGTTTGCCAGCACGTTGCCGGTGACCACGCCGCCCTCGGTGACCGAGGCGGTATCGGCATTGGCCTTGGGCACGTCATCGACGATGTTGACCACGATGGTGCTGGTGACCACGCTCCCCTGGGAATCAGTGGCCTGATAGGTGAAGGTTTCGGTGACGGTGTTGGCACCGTCGTTCGCGTGCGGCGTGGTGTTCGCCGGATTCGTCAGGGTGTAGGTGTAGGTGCCATCGGAGTTGAGCTGGATCACCCCGAAATGGCCCTGGGCGCTGCCGACCAGGCTGTAGCTGATCGCGCCGCTGACCGAGCCGACCAACGTGCCGCTGGCCGTCTCTCCCGCGTTATGGGGATCGCTGCCGGTGGCGTAGCCGGCCGCCAGGTCCTGGCCGTCCTTGGTGTCGTCGAGGGCTTTTTCGTAGACGGTCACGTCGTTGTCACTGACCGCCTTGATGCAGCTGTTGTTCACGTCGATGGTGAGGGTCGTGGTGCTCTGGTCGCCGTCGCCGTCACGCAGGGTGTAGGTGAAGGTGTCGGTCGCACCCGGGCCGTTCACGCTGTTGGGGTAGCTGTGGTATTCGGCGTTGCCGTGGGCGTCCAGGGTCAGGTAACCGTAGGTGCCGTTGATCTGGCTGTTGAGGCCACCCACGACCGGCGTCGAGGTGTCCGAGCCGGCGCGCACGCCGACCACGCCACCATCGGCGGCCGGGCCATCCGCACCGCCGACATCGTTTGCCAACACGTTGCCGGTGACCACACCGCCCTCGGTGACCGAGGCTGTATCGGCATTGGCCTTGGGCACGTCATCGACGATGTTGACCACGATGGTGCTGGTGACCACGCTCCCCTGGGAATCGGTGGCCTGGTAGGTGAAGGTTTCGGTGACGGTGTTAGCACCGTCGTTCGCATGCGGCGTGGTGTTCGCCGGTGTCGTCAGGGTATAGGTGTAGGTGCCATCGGAGTTGAGCTGGATCACCCCGAAATGGCCCTGGGCGCTGCCGACCAGGCTGTAGCTGATCGCACCGCTGGCGCCGGTGACCGAGCCGACCAGGGTGCCGCTGGCGGTCTCGCCCGCGTTATGGGGATCGGTGCCGGTGGCGTAGCCGGCCGCCAGGTCCTGGCCGTCCTTGGTGTCGTCGAGGGCTTTTTCGTAGACGGTCACGTCGTTGTCACTGACCGCCTTGATGCAGCTGTTGTTCACGTCGATGGTGAGGGTCGTGGTGCTCTGGTCGCCGTCGCCGTCACGCAGGGTGTAGGTGAAGGTGTCGGTCGCACCCGGGCCGTTCACGCTGTTGGGGTAGCTGTGGTATTCGGCGTTGCCGTGGGCGTCCAGGGTCAGGTAACCGTAGGTGCCGTTGATCTGGCTGTTCAGCCCGCCCACAACCGGCGTCGAGGTGTCCGAGCCGGCGCGAACGCCGACCACGCCACCACCGGCATCCGGGCCATCCGCACCGCCGACATCGTTCGCCAGCACGTTGCCGGTGACCACGCCGCCCTCGGTGACCGAGGCTGTATCGGCATTGGCCTTGGGCACGTCATCGACGATGTTGACCACGATGGTGCTGGTGACCACGCTCCCCTGAGAATCGGTGGCCTGGTAGGTGAAGGTTTCGGTGACGGTGTTGGCGCCGTCGTTCGCATGCGGCGTGGTGTTCGCCGGTGTCGTCAGGGTGTAGGTGTAGGTGCCATCGGAGTTGAGTTGGATCAGCCCGAAATGGCCCTGGGCGCTGCCGACCAGGCTGTAGCTGATCGCGCCGGTGGCGCCGGTGACCGAGCCGACCAACGTGCCGCTGGCGGTCTCGCCCGCGTTATGGGGATCACTGCCGGTGGCGTAGCCGGCCGCCAGGTCCTGGCCGTCCTTGGTGTCATCGAGGGCTTTTTCGTAGACGGTCACGTCGTTGTCACTGACCGCCTTGATGCAGCTGTTGTTCACGTCGATGGTGAGGGTCGTGGTGCTCTGGTCGCCGTCGCCGTCACGCAGGGTGTAGGTGAAGGTGTCGGTCGCGCCGGGGCCGTTCACGCTGTTGGGGTAGCTGTGGTATTCGGCGTTGCCGTGGGCGTCCAGGGTCAGGTAACCGTAGGTGCCGTTGATCTGGCTGTTGAGGCCACCCACGACCGGCGTCGAGGTGTCCGAGCCGGCGCGCACGCCGACCACGCCACCACCGGCCGCCGGGCCATCCGCACCGCCGACATCGTTCGCCAGCACGTTGCCGGTGACCACACCGCCCTCGGTGACCGAGGCTGTATCGGCATTGGCCTTGGGCACATCATCGACGATGTTGACGTCGATTTGCGCGTGCGCCGTGCTGCCATCGGTATCGGTGGCGACGACTTCGAAATGCTCGGTGATGCTGTTGGCGCCACTGGCATTCGGATGAGTGTCGGTGTAGTTCAGGGTGTAGCTGTAACTCACTACCCCGGTCGTCGGGTTATAACCGGTGATGGTGAAGGTCGCGCCCGTGTCAGTGCTACCCGATTGCGGGAAGCCCACCGGAACGCCGCCGCTGATTATCGAGACGCCACTCACGGTCAGGCTTTGCAAACCGTCCGGCGCATTGACCGTGAAGGTGCCGCTTTGGGTCAGCTCCGCCGCATCCGGGTTGCTGCCGTAAGTGAGGTTTTTTTCGTAAACCGTCAGCTCGCCACCTTCGACGTTCAATCCGCCAATCGTCACCGGGTCGTCGTTGTTGTGGATCTGCAGAACCAGATTCGCCGTGCTGGTATCGCCGTCAGCATCCTTAAGCGTGTAGGTGAACGTTTCGGTCCCGTTGCCACCGCCATGCAGGGCCTTGAAATCCGCATCACTGGTATCAAGGGTGTAGGTGTACGTGCCGTTGGCATTGAGCACCAACGTGCCGTAAGTCCCGGTGAAAGTGCCACCCACCACGGGGCCGCTTTCCGGTCCGGTGGGGATGCGGTCGGCGCCTTGCACATCGTTGGTCAGTACGCTGCCGTTCAGGGTCAGATGGGTTTCTGACGCCGTGGCCGCGTTACTGTCATCGACGGCTTTAGGGACGTCATCGCTGATGTTGACGTCCAGCGAACCCGTGGCGCTGTCGCCGTTGCTGTCGCCGGCGACCACTGTGAAGTGTTCACTGAGTTGGGTGCCGTCCCCGGACGCGTGGTTTTCGCTGCCATTGAGGGTGTAGCTGTAACTCACCACACCAGTGGCCGGGTTATATCCGGTGATGGTCAGGGTGCTGCCCAGCGGTGTGGTGATCGACTGAGGAAAACCTGCAGCCACACCGCCGCTGACCACATTGATTCCGCCGACGCTCAGACTGGTGAGCCCGTCGAGCGCCGTGACGGTAAACGTGCCGCTCTGGGTCAGCGCACCGGAATTGCTGGCCGAGCCATCGACGAGGTTGGCTTCGTTGACGGTCAGTTCACCGCCCTCGACGGACAGGCCGTTGAGGGTGACCGGGTTATTGATCGGAGGCGTGACGACCGGGGGTGTGATGTCCGGTGGCGTGACAACAGGCGGCGTGACGTCCGGTGGCGTGACGTCCGGTGACGTGACGATAGGCGGCGTGATGACTGGCGCCGAAGTACCCGCGCCGTCTAAACCATTATTGGCAGCGGCGTTGTGCCGCAACTCGGGAAACTCGGGAATGCCATTGAAGCCGGCGGTGGGGAAGCCAATGGTTGGATCGACCCGTCCCGCCACTTCTTCGAGCATGACAAAACTGTGGCCGCCGCCCAGCTCGCCACTGGAAGGTCCGGTCGACCCCGGGCCGGCCGCGGTCGCTTCAGCGGTTTGCGTCGGGTCGTCACCGGCAGCGATGGCCTTTTGCAGTTGCTCGACGTCGGTCAGCTGCGCCTGGCTCGGCGTCACCGACTCAGTCGTGTCCACCACATGGGGCGACTGATCAGCCAGCAATTGAGGGGTCATTTGCAGGCTGCTGCCGCGCCCAAGGGTCAGCTCATGGCCATTTTGCAAATGCACCGCTACTGCGCCTTCGGCCCCGGTATTCAGTTGATCGCCGGCGAACAACCGGTCCCCCTCGACCAGGACACGACGCGTGCCGTCGCCCGCCACCGCGAATACCTGACCGATGACTTTACTGACGATACCGATGAGCGTAGCCATGTGCATTTCCTCCGCTGCCAACCGCTGTCGGCACCCTGATTTATCACGGAGAACATGCTCGATGGCTCAGGCGGGTTGCCTGGCGGATTGTCTGCGGGTCAGCGGATTTACCTGAGTAGACCACCGTCCTCTGGCGACATTCTCGCCCAGCGTGAAACTCACGGACATCGTTCGCGTATCTGGACAAACCCGTTTGCAATCAATGGCATCGGGATCCAAATCCAGCCCAACCTGTCCAGCGAGCGCAGCGTAACGATCCTGAACCACACAAGTGACAAAAAACCGTCACTCCAGTCTGCTACGCGTCCCTCCCCTCCAGCACTTCTCCGTCCATTGTCGATAAGTGGATTGGAACTTTCCTAAAACCCCGAAGAGCGCCCTAAAGCTCATAAATCAAGGGCTTTCGCATTGAACAATGTGCTGGATTTTGCAGAGCGCATAAGTTTTTTTTGGCATAGGCATTATGAGAAATAGTTCTTAGCTCCTCCCTAGAATGTTCTTAGCTCTGTTGTTAAAAGCATGAAACGGTTTACCTATAAATGTCGTCAAATAATTGGCGACCGATAAAGAACCATCAGGAATCAGGGAGATGTACCCATGCGCCTCTTAACCCCCCTCTGCAGCGCGGTTCTGCTGGCCATGGCCTGCACTTCTCAAGCTGATGCAATGTCCATGACCGAGGCGATCCAGAGCACCATCGCGACCCATCCTGAGTTGGCGTCGCGGGTAGACAGCCGTCTGTCGGCTGATGAAGACGTCAACGTCGCCAAGGGGGGCTTTTATCCATCGGTCGACCTGAATGCCGCGTACGGGCGCGGGTACAGCGATAACACCAACACCCGGGCCCTCGGCAACCACCACACGGCAATCCTGAACTACACCCAATCGGAACTGCGCCTGCGGCAGATGCTCTTCGACGGGTTCAACACCGCCAACGAAGTCGAACGCACCAAGGGCGTGGTCAACTCCCGGGCCTATTACGCTCAGGGCACCGCCCAGGATCTGGCCCTGCGCACCATCGAGGTCTACCTCGATGTGCTCAAGCGCCGCGAACTGGTGACACTGGCCAAGAACAACCTGCAGGCGCACTTGCGGGTCAACGACCAGATCGGCCTGCGCACCCAGCGCGGTGTCGGCAGCAACGCCGACGCCGACCAGTCCAATGCTCGCCGGGCATTGGCAGAGAACAACCTCGACACCGCCGAAGTCGATCTGGCCGACGCCGAGTCGAACTTCTACAGCGTCGTGGGGCGCATGCCCGATGAGCTTGAAACACCGCCGTCGACCCGAGGCGAAGTGCCTGCATCGCTGCAGGAAGCGCAGCAGAGCATGGTGGAGAACAACCCTTACCTGAAATCCGCCCAGGCTGACGTGCAATCCGCCGAAAGCCAATACGAAGTGGCCAAGTCGCCGTTCTACCCGCGCTTCGATGCTGAAGCCGCCGTCGGAGCGAACAACAACATTGCCGGCGAAGAAGGCCATGACAACGAATGGCGCGTGGGCGTGGTGATGAACTACAACCTGTTCCGCGGCGGCAGCGACAAGGCTCGCATGGCCTCCGATGCGCACAAGATCAATCAGGCGATGGACATCCGGAACAATGCCCTGCGCCAGCTCAACGAAAACATCCACCTGGCCTGGAACGCTATGGTCAACGCCAAGAAACAGACCCCGACCGCCCGTGAATATGCCGAGACCAGTAAACGCGTGCGCGTGGCCTATCAGGATCAGTTCGGCCTTGGCCAACGCACCTTGCTCGACCTGCTCGACAGTGAAAACGAGCTTTACAACGCCAACCGCCGCTACACCGAAGTACGCTACACCGAGGAGTTTTCGATGTACCGTGTACTGGCGAACATGGGCCAGTTACTGAGCAAACAGCGGGTAGTGCTGCCCGCCGATGCAGTCGCCCGGAACGAGGTGAAAAACCAAGCTCGTCTGCCTGAACTGAAGTAGTACCTGGAGCGACCAATTTGACCAGCATGGAACCCGGCAACATCGGTGTCGATCCGCGTCTGAGCTTTGATGACCCGCTTCTGGACGGTCTATTGATCCTCTGCAAACTTCATGGCGCGACGGTCAGTCGCGCCAGCCTGAGTGCCGGGCTGCCAATGGCACACCAACGCCTGAGCCCGGACCTGCTGCCTCGTGCAGCGGCCCGGGCCGGTTTGCAGGCGCGCTTGCTGCGTCGCGAGCTTAAAGACATCTCCGCGCTCAACTTGCCCGTCCTGCTGTTGCTCGATAACGGTCGTACCGCGGTTTTGCGACGTATTGGCGATGACGGTCGGGTGCTGATTCTGCCCAGCGAAGCCGACGGCGGTGAACAATGGATCAGCCCAGAGGAACTTGAAGCGCATTATTCCGGCCAGGCCTTGTTCGCCCGACCACGGCATGAACTGGAAGACTTGCGCTCCCCCCTCGTGCCTCGTGTGCAGGCCTGGTTCCGCGACACCCTGAAGCTGTCGAAATGGCTATACAGCGATGCCATCCTGGCGAGCTTCCTGATCAACCTGCTGGGCCTGATGGTGCCGTTGTTCGTGATGCAGACCTACGACCGCGTGGTGCCCAACCAAGCCACCTCGACGCTGTGGGTGCTGTCCATCGGCTTGCTGATCGGCACCGGTTTCGAACTGGTGTTGCGGGTGGTGCGCGCCCATCTGCTAGACACCGCCGGGAAGAAAACCGATGTGATCCTGTCGGCGACCCTGTTCGAACGCATCACCGGCATGTCGATGAAAGCGCGGCCGGCGACCATCGGTGGTTTTGCCCAGAGCATTCATGACTTCCAGGGCCTGCGGGAATTCCTCACCGCTGTCACCCTCACCAGTCTCATCGACCTGCCCTTCGTAGTGCTCATGCTGGTGGTGATCGGCCTGCTCGGTGGCTGGCTGGTGGTGATTCCGATGCTGGCGTTTCCGATCACGATCATTTTCGCCATGGTGATACAGGTGCGGCTGCGCGACACCGTGCAGAAGAGCCTCAGCCTCGGTGCCGAACGCCAGGCCCTGCTGATCGAAACCCTCGGCGGCCTGGAAACCCTCAAGGCCTGCAGCGCCGAAAGCGAGCGCCAGCACAAGTGGGAAAGCACCCATGGCGCCCTCACCCGCCTCGACAGCCATGCGCGTAACCTCTCGGCGCTGGCCACCAACGGTACGCTGTTCATCCAGCAATTTTCCGGCATGGCGACCATCGTTGCCGGTGTCTACAGCATCATTGCCGGCAACCTCAGCGTCGGTGCACTGGTGGCCAGCTACATGCTCGGCAGCCGCGTGCTGGCGCCACTGGGCCAGATCGCCGGCTTGATCACCCGCTACCAGCAAGCGCAACTGACCATGAAAAGCACCGACGCGCTGATGTCGCTGCCACAGGAACGCGATGCCAAACAACGGCCACTGGAGCGCACGCAACTGCAAGGCGCGCTGGATGTCGTCGGCGTGACCTTCCGCTACAACGGGCAGAACAGTGCGGCACTGGCCAATGTCAGCTTCAGCGTGAAGCCCGGTGAGCGGATCGGCGTCATCGGCCGCAGCGGCTCGGGCAAAAGCACCCTGGCGCGACTGGTGATGGGTTTTTACGAACCGGAAGAAGGCCAGCTGTTGCTCGATGGCCTGGACTTGCGACAACTGGACGTCGCCGACCTGCGTCATCAAATCGGTTACGTCGCCCACGACCTGCCGTTATTGGCCGGCAGCCTGCGCGATAACCTTACCCTCGGCGCGCGTTACATCAGCGACTCACGCATGCTCGAAGTGGCCGAACTTACCGGTGTCACCGAACTGGCCCGGCAACACCCGCAAGGCTTCGACCGACCCGTGGGCGAGCGTGGTCAATTGCTGTCCGGTGGCCAGCGTCAGGCCGTGTTGCTGGCGAGGGCGTTGTTGCTCGACCCACCGATCCTGCTGCTCGACGAACCCACCAGCGCCATGGACAACAGCAGCGAAGACGTTTTGCGGCAAAAACTCCATGGCTGTGTCCAGGGCAAAACCGTGCTGCTGGTCACCCACCGAACCTCGATGCTCAGCCTGGTGGATCGGCTGGTAGTACTGGACAACGGGCGGATCGTCGCCGACGGGCCCAAAGAAGCGGTCATCGATGCACTGCGCAAGGGCCGTGTCGGCTCTTCGGCCGTCTAGGAGCGACTCATGGCTCGTTCATCATCCGACAAGTCGCCTGCCAATTCGAAGCAGCGGGGTTACTTCGGCAGCTTCGCCAAAAGCGCCGAAAGCGAATTCATGCCGGAAACCGCCGGCGCTTCACTGCAGGACTCACCGCGCTGGTCGCGGATCACCGTATGGCTGGCGGCAGGCTTGTTGATCAGCGCGCTGGTCTGGGCCAAATTCGCGGTGCTGCAAGAAGTCACCATGGGCGAAGGCAAGGCGATTCCGTCGAGCAAGGTTCAGGTGATCCAGAACCTTGAAGGCGGCATCGTCACCGAAATCTTCGTGCGTGAAGGGCAAATGGTGAACAAGGGCGATACCTTGCTACGCCTGGATGACACGCGCTATCTGTCGAACAAGGGTGAAAGCGAGGCTGATCGCTATGCACTGACCGCACAGGTCGAACGCCTGTCGGCGGAGGCCGAAGGTCGGCCGTTCAAGCTGTCGGACGAAGTGATCGCCAAAGCGCCACAGGTGGCCGAAGACGAACGTTCGTTGTATGAACAACGGCAACGGCGACTGGCCAGCGAACAACGCACCCTGAGCGAACAACTTCGGCAAAAAACCCAGGAACTGGCGGAATTTCGCTCAAAACAGGGGCAATACAGCTCAAGCCTGGCACTGCTGCAGCAGGAGATGAACATGTCCACGCCGCTGGTGGGCACGGGGGCGGTGTCACCGGTGGAGATCCTGCGCCTCAAACGCAGCGCGGTGGAAATTCGCGGCTCGCTGAACGCCACCACCCTGGCCATTCCCCGCGCCGAATCGGCGATCAACGAGATCAAGAGCAAGATTGACGAGTCCGAACAAACCTTCCGTTCGGAGGCCGCCAAAGAGTTGAATGAGAAACGCACCGACCTGTCGAAAATCACCGCATCGAGCATCGCCATCGACGACCGCGTGACCCGCACCACGGTAGTCTCGCCGGTTCACGGAATTATCAAAACGCTGAAGGTCAACACCATCGGCGGCGTGGTCCAGCCGGGCAGCGACATGGTGGAAATCGTGCCGCTGGAAGACAACCTGCTGATCGAGGCCAAGGTCCGGCCGCAAGACGTGGCGTTCCTGCATCCAGGCCAGAAAGCCATGGTCAAGTTCAGCGCCTACGACTACACCATCTATGGCGGCCTGAGCGCGAAGCTGGAATTGATCAGCGCCGACACCATCACCGACGACAAGGGCAACAGCTTCTATCTGATCCAGGTGCGTACCGATAAAAACCACCTGGGCGGGGATGCGAAACCGCTGTTGATCATTCCGGGGATGGTGGCGACGGTGGATATCATCACGGGTGAGAAAAGTGTGCTGGATTACTTGCTCAAACCGGTGCTGAAAGCGCGGACCGAGGCGATGCGCGAAAGGTAATCATGTCTTGAGAGCTGCGGTGATTGATCCGCCGTCTTCGCGGGCAAGCCCGATCCCACAATGTTGTGTAGCGTTCACACGCTTTGTGTTCGACACGGTTCCCTGTGGGAGCGGGCTTGCCCGCGAAGAGGCCGGCACAAACGACGCTTATTTCGGCCCGTGATTGTTCTGGTACGTCTCCTCCCCCATCGCCGCAATCTGCCCCTCGATCAACGCTTCGAACGGCCTGAGCAACGGCTCGAACGACGTTGGTGCCTCAAGGGTTTCCAGTGCCTGGACAATCGCCTCGATCGTCGACAACGCCCCTGGCCCGGGAGCCTTGCGCAGCCGGTAGCGGGACACGCCACCCTCGGCCAGGGTCACCCTCGGCAACGCCGCCAGCAGCGGGTTGAGGTGCAATAGCTTGCGAGCCTTGCGCCAAGTGCCATCCGGGACCACCAGCAATAACGGTTCATCGGTGACGGCACAGGTTTGAATCGGCTGCGCCTCTTCGCCGGGAAACAGCAACCGCGCCCGATACCCCGGTTGATTCAACAGCACCGGCAAATCCTCAAACACCTCGCCGACCATCAGTTCGGCATTGTTCAAGCCCAACGCAGCCAGGCGCGCGGTGTTCAGCGCATGATTCACTTCACTCGGATGTTGCAGCAACAACACACGGGTGCGGCTGTCGAGGCTCGGGACCAACGGACACAAGCAATGGCTTTGCGGACGCAGGCAGCAGGGACATTGAATTCGGGACATCGCAACGTTTCCTTAAGCGGCCTGGTTGAGCTGCGCTTTGAGCAGATCGCGGAAGGTCTGGATCAGCGGCTCGCGACTGCGTCCACGGCGCACGATCATCGAGAACGGTGCCTGATAACCGAAGGTCGCCGGTAGCAACACCCGCAAGTCGCCCTTGTCCGCCCAGGCCTGGGCGTAATGCTCGGGCAAGTAACCGATGTAGGCGCCGGACAGCACCAGGATCAGCTGCGCCTCCATGCTCTCCACGGTGGCGGCGCTGTGCTTGAAGCCGTGCCGCGCCAGTTCGGCCTGGCTCCAGTAACCGCGACCGACCATGCGTTGCTGGGTGATGACCTGCTCGGGAATACGCCGCTCATTGAACAGCGGGTGCCGGGCACTGCAATACAACCAATGTTGTTCGCGGTAGAGCGGCATGTAGACCAGGCCGCTCATGCGCGTGGAGAACGCACCGATGGCCAGATCGAGTCGATTGTCCTGCACGCCCAGTTGCAACTCGTAGGGGCTCATGACCGACAAGTGCAAATGCACCGCCGGGTGTTCCTGACTGTAGGCGCCAATGGCTTCGGCGAACGGCAAGGCCTTGTCACTGACCGTGGAGTCGATCACTCCCAGGTTCAGCGTGCCGCGCAACTCGCCCTTGAGCGCGGCGGCGTATTGTTCGAAGCCCTCCAGCTCGCCCAGTAACCGCAAGGTTTCCTGATGAAACAGCTCCCCCTTGCTGGTGAGGCTGAAACCGCCACGGCCGCGATGGCACAGCACCAGGCCCAGCGCGGCTTCGAGCTGGCTCATGTAAGTGCTGATGGCCGACGTCGAGAGATTGAGCTCTTGCTGGGCGTTGGCGAAGCCCTGATGACGCACCACGCTGACGAAGATGCGCAATAGTTTCAAGTCGGGTAAAGCATTGGCCACGAAGGACTCCGTTTGCAAGGCAGTGCGTGTTGCTTTTGTGGCGAGGGAGCTTGCTCCCGTTCGGTCGATCCGCCTCCGGGCGCAGCAGTCGTGAAATCTGAGGGTGCTGTGAATCAAGCTCATGGGCGTGAATGTTTTGGGGCCGCTTCGCAACCCAGCGGGAGCAAGCTCCCTCGCCACAGAATTCTGCGCGCGGCATAAAGTCTATCTCGGCCTTTGCCATTAGTTTAGAAAAATCTGAACTAAGTATTTGCGCGGAGCGATTCTTCCCCGTCACGACATTTCGCAGAATCGGCTCCCAGCGGTGCCCGTGCCTACTGTGAACGGTGTATCGACATAAATAAAACAACGACGATGAGGCCCTACCCGTGGACAAGATTCTTCACCAACCACTGGGCGGCAACGAAATGCCGCGCTTCGGCGGCATCGCCACCATGATGCGACTCCCCCACTTGAATACCGCTGCCGGTCTGGACGCTGCCTTCGTAGGCGTGCCATTGGACATTGGCACTTCCCTGCGCCCTGGCACCCGTTTCGGGCCTCGCGAAATCCGCGCTGAATCGGTCATGATTCGCCCGTACAACATGGCCACTGGCGCAGCACCGTTCGACTCGCTGTCGGTTGCCGACATCGGCGACATCGCGATCAACACCTTCAACTTGCTGGATGCCGTACGGATCATCGAAGAATCCTACGACAACATCCTTGAACACGACGTGATCCCGCTGACCTTGGGCGGTGACCACACCATCACCCTGCCGATCCTGCGCGCTATCCATAAAAAGCACGGCAAGGTCGGCCTGGTGCACATCGACGCCCACGCCGATGTGAACGATCACATGTTCGGCGAGAAAATCGCCCACGGCACCACTTTCCGTCGCGCCGTTGAAGAAGGCCTGCTGGATCCGGACCGTGTTGTGCAGATCGGTCTGCGCGCCCAGGGCTACACCGCTGACGACTTCAACTGGAGCCGCAACCAGGGCTTCCGCGTGGTTCAAGCCGAAGAGTGCTGGCACAAATCCCTGGCGCCGCTGATGGCCGAAGTTCGCGAGAAAGTCGGCGGCGGCCCGGTGTATCTGAGTTTCGACATCGACGGCATCGACCCGGCCTGGGCACCAGGGACCGGCACCCCGGAAATCGGCGGTCTGACGACCATTCAGGCCATCGAGATCGTGCGTGGCTGCCAAGGCCTCGACCTGGTCGGTTGCGATCTGGTAGAAGTCTCGCCCGCTTACGACACCACCGGCAACACCTCGCTGCTGGCCGCCAACCTGCTGTACGAGATGCTCTGCGTACTGCCTGGTGTGGTCCATCGCTGAGGATTGGTGATGAACGAACGTGATCAGGTATTGCAAGCCGCCGCCGATCTGGTGTCTGCCTTCGCTCGTAACGATCGCGAAGCCTACTTCGGTGCCTTCAGCTCTGACGCCAGCTTCGTCTTCTACACCCTCGAACAGCCCCTGCTGTCGCGCGATGCCTATCAGGCATTGTGGGACAGCTGGCGTGCCGAGGATGGTTTCGAGGTGCTGTCGTGCACCTCGAGCAACGCCTTCGTCAGCCTGCAAGGTGATGTGGCGATTTTCATCCATGACGTAGCCACCGAGCTGCGCATGCAAGGGGAGCAACATTTCAGCCAGGAGCGCGAGACAATTGTTTTCAAAAAACAAGCGTCTGGCCAAGAACAACAAGGCCTATGGCTGGCCTGCCACGAACATTTGTCCGCCATGCCGGAAGGGCTGCCCCCCCCTTAGCCAAACAGGCGACGCCTCACACACGATGAGCGCGCCTTTATGATCGGAGCAGATCATGAATAACAAAAACAACGACCAAAGCCTTACGCAAATAGAAACCCACGGGGTCGAACAGATCCCGGATAACGAACGCACCGCAGGCCCGACGGACCTGTTCCGGATGATCTTCGGTGGTTCGAATACCTTTGCTACCGCCGTACTCGGCAGCTTCCCGGTGCTGTTCGGCCTGTCTTTCCAGGCAGGCGTCTGGGCGATTGTGCTGGGCGTGTTGCTGGGTTCGCTGATCCTCGCGCCAATGGGCCTGTTCGGCCCGATCAACGGCACCAACAACGCCGTGTCTTCCGGTGCGCACTTCGGCGTGCACGGGCGGATCGTCGGTTCGTTCCTGTCGCTGTTGACCGCCATCGCCTTCTTCTCGCTTTCGGTGTGGAGTTCGGGCGATGCACTGATCGGTGGCGCCAAACGCCTGATCGGCCTTCCGGAAACCGACCTGACCCTGGGCCTGGCCTACGGTCTGTTCGCGATCCTGGTGCTCACGGTATGCATCTATGGCTTCCGCTTCCTGCTGTGGGTCAACAAGATCGCGGTATGGAGCGCCAGCCTGCTGTTCCTGCTGGGCCTCTTCGCCTTCGCCGGCCCTTTCGATGTGAACTACGCCGGCACCGTCAACATGGGCCAGCCAGGTTTCTGGGCCGCGTTCATCGGTGCGGCACTGGTGGCCATGAGCAACCCGATTTCCTTCGGCGCATTCCTCGGCGACTGGTCGCGCTACATCCCGCGTGAAACGTCCAAGCGCCGGATCATGGCCGCGGTGGTGATCTCGCAGATCGCAACCTTCATCCCGTTCCTGTTCGGCCTGGCCACCGCCACCATCGTAGCGATCAAGGCCCCGGACTACATCGCGGCCAACAACTACGTCGGCGGCCTGCTGGCGGTCTCGCCGAGCTGGTTCTTCCTGCCGGTGTGCCTGATTGCAGTGATCGGCGGCATGTCCACCGGCACCACGTCGCTCTACGGCACCGGGCTGGACATGTCCAGCGTGTTCCCGCGGGTACTGTCACGGGTCAAGGCCACGCTGCTGATCGGTGTGATGTCGATTGCCTTCATCTTCATCGGGCGCTTCGCGGCGAACCTGGTACAGAGCGTGTCGACCTTCGCCGTGCTGATCATCACCTGCACCACCCCGTGGATGGTGATCATGATCATCGGCCTGCTGGTACGCCGCGGTTTCTACTGCCCGGATGACCTGCAAGTGTTTACCCGCGGCGAAAAAGGTGGCCGCTATTGGTTCACCCACGGCTGGAACTGGCGTGGCCTGGGTGCCTGGATCCCGAGCGCGGCCGTCGGCCTGTGCTTCGTGAACCTGCCGGGGCAGTTTGTCGGGCCGCTGGGCGAAATGGCCGGCGGAATCGACATCAGCCTGCCGGTCACCCTGGGCCTGGCGTCGGTGGTGTACCTGACGTTGCTCAGCCTGTTCCCGGAATCACGGGAAGTGTTCGGCCCGCAGGATGCACGCAGCAAGGGTTCGAATTCACTCGGTAAATCGGCGGCTCGACAAGTCGCCTGATCAAACGCATTACCTTCGGCCAACGCATGACCTGTGGGAGCGGGCTTGCCCGCGATGAACGATGACGCGGTCTGTCTGACAGATCGCTGTACTCCCATCGCGGGCAAGCCACGCTCCCACAGGGATTGATGTTCCCGCAGGAATTGATTTTCGCTTCACCATAAAAAAGACAATCGGAGACACGCCATCATGGCATTGGATTTATTCGTCGTACTCATCTACGCCGCCGCGATGCTGCTTCTTGGCTACTACGGCATGCGCAAGGCCAAGACCAACGAAGACTTTTTGGTCGCCGGTCGTAACCTCGGCCCGAGCCTGTACATGGGCACCATGGCGGCTACCGTTCTCGGCGGCGCGTCCACCGTGGGCACCGTGCGTCTGGGTTACGTACATGGCATTTCCGGCTTCTGGCTGTGCGCCGCACTGGGTTGCGGGATCGTCGCGCTGAACCTGTTCCTGGCCAAACCGCTGCTGAAACTGAAGATCTACACCGTTACCCAGGTGCTTGAGAAGCGCTACAACCCGATGGCCCGCTCCGCGAGCGCGGCGATCATGCTGGCGTACGCGCTGATGATCGGCGTGACGTCGATCCTGGCCATCGGCACCGTGCTGCAAGTGCTGTTCGGCCTGCCGTTCTGGGTCTCGGTACTGCTGGGCGGTGGCGTGGTCGTGATCTACTCGGCCATTGGCGGCATGTGGTCCCTGACCCTGACCGACATTGTCCAGTTCGTGATCAAGACCGTCGGCCTGATGTTCATCCTGCTGCCAATCTGCCTGTACCGCGTGGGCGGCTGGGATGAGTTGGTGTTGAAACTGCCGGCGGCAAGCTTCAGCTTCACCACCATCGGCTGGGACACCATCATCACCTACTTCATGATCTACTTCTTCGGCATCCTGATCGGTCAGGACATCTGGCAACGGGTGTTCACCGTCAAGACCGCGAAAGTCGCTCAGGTCGCCGGTACGGCTGCCGGCATCTACTGCATCATCTACGGCCTGGCCTGTGCCCTGATCGGCATGGCGGCTCACGTACTGATCCCGGATCTGGACAACGTCAACAACGCCTTCGCCGCCATCGTCAAACTGTCCCTGCCGGACGGGATCCGTGGCCTGGTGATCGCTGCTGCCCTGGCCGCCATGATGTCCACCGCCAGCGCCGGCCTGCTCGCCGCTGCCACCACCCTGACCGAAGACCTGCTGCCAAAACTGCGCGGCGGCAAGCAGTCGAGCCTGGGCCTGAACCGCTTGGTCACAATGTTGACCGGCATCGTGGTGCTGGGTATCGCCCTGGTGGTCAACGACGTGATCAGTGCGCTGACCCTGGCATACAACCTGCTGGTAGGCGGCATGCTCATCCCGTTGATCGGCGCGATTTTCTGGAAACGCGCAACCACCGCCGGCGCCATCGCCAGCATGGGCCTGGGCTTCGCCACTGCCCTGCTGTTCATGGTCAAGGATGGTCTGGACGCCAACACCCCGATCTACTACAGCCTGGGCGTAGGCCTGGTGAGCTTCGTGGTTGTCAGCCTGATGTCCCGTCGCCCGGTGACACTGGCAAGCGCCGCCTAAGCTGAATATAACGACTTGATGCTTTCTTCGGCGGGTGTGGCGTCGGTTGCCACACCCGTTTTTTTCGTCTGAAGGAAACTGCTTATGAAAATCGTCAGCCGCGATCAGTGGTTCGAAGTCAAACAGCTCAGTGACGGCATTCGCCTGATTCACGAGCCGTACATCCGGCCCTTCTACCGCTGCAACCTCTGGCACATTCAAGGCCGTGACAAGGACCTGCTGCTGGACAGCGGCTCAGGGCTGGTAAGCCTGCGCGAGCAATTGCCGTGGATCACCGAGCGGCCATTGGTGGCGGTGGCCAGTCATTGCCATTTCGATCACATCGCCGGGCATCACGAATTTTCCGAGCGCCTGGTGCATCCCGCCGAAGCGGACATCCTCGCCGCACCGGACGGCGAAAACGACTTGAGCAGGGCGTTCGTCGGTGACGATATGTTCGAGGCGCATCCGGACTGCCCGCTTTGCTACGCCGAGTACAGCGTCAAGGCCGCGCCAGCCACGGGCTTTGTCGAAGATGGAGATGTGCTGGATCTGGGCAATCGGGTGTTGCAGGTAGTACACACGCCAGGACATTCACCGGGCGGCATCTGCCTGTACGAAGCGGAAACCGAGACCCTGTTCAGCGGCGATATCATCTACGACGGACCGTTGATCGAAGACGCCTACCATTCCAACCTCGATGACTACGCGCGCAGTCTGCAACGCTTGCACGCCCTGCCGATCCGCACGGTGCATGGCGGCCATTTCGACAGTTTCTCCGGAGAGCATTTGCGTCACATGATTGACGAGTGGCAACGCTGCCACGACTGAAGCCTGCTGTACTCATTTTCAGGATATTCAACGCAGGGAAAACAACGATTACGCCCTCGAAGAACCATCATGAAAAAAGCTGCCGTTCGTGCCGCGGTGCATCACTTCATCAGCCGACTGCTGGAGAGTCAGGATGACTTCGACGACAACGCCAGCCTGGCGCAGTTGGGATTGGATAAAACGGATATCGAAGAGTTGATCTTCCATCTGGAAGACGAGTTCGGCTTGACGGCGTTTACCGCCGAGGAGGACCAACTGCTCAAGACGGCCAGGACGGCCAGAGACTTGAGTCGGTTTTTGCTGGAAATTGGCAGACATTAACAATCATGATTGCCGGTTGAAACAATCCATACGCGCCCCTGCAGGAGCAAGGTTGCTCGCGAGAACTTCCAGGCGACGCGTACTTCAAGACAATCAGCGTGATCGTTAACGTCCATCGCGAGCGGGCTCGCGCCTACAGGATTACCGGCGACGCGGTTGGCGTCGGCGTTGTTCGTCGTCCGTGCGAATTGGCACAGGTTGCAGAGGCGGTTCGATCAAACCGAGTGCGACACCCAGGTCATGCAGCCAGTTCTGAATTTTCTCTTTCATGATGCCCCCTTCAGGGTAGTGCCGAGCGGCCGGAATTCTGTAGCCCCTTCGCACTGATAATAGTCTGAAGTGCTGTGCAATGCTCAATCAAATTGGCAATGATCTGTTACTGAATCGATCACAATTGACCAATGTCAACTCAGGCAATCGCACGCGCCTGAATCTGCGCCGACGGATAGACCGCCTGTTGCTGCTCGATCCACGCATTCAGGTTGGCCCCGACCATGCCCTTGCGCCACATCAGCCACGTGGTCGCCGTGGCAAAAGGCTCGGCCAGCGGGTGTACCGCCACGCTTTCACGGCCCGGCAGACTGGCGAGCATCGACTCCGACATCAGCGCCACCCCGGAACCGGCAATCACGCACGCAAGCATCCCCGGATAGGACTCGATCTCCATGGCCCGCCCCATCGCTGCGTGATCATGGGAAAACCACGACTCCAGGCGCATCCGGTAAGAGCAGCCCTGACGAAAGGTGAACACCGAACGCCCTTCCACATCCCGCGCGCTGAGCACCGGTGGGTGGTCGGCTTCGCTGACCAGTACCAGTTTCTCTTCGCACAACAGCACACCGTCCAATCCCGCCAGCTCCGGCGGCCCGTCCACCAGCGCCGCATCGAGCCGGCCGGTCAGCAAGCCCTCAAGCAATTCGCCACTGGGCCCGGATTGCACCTGAAGGTTCACCGCCGGGTAGGTTCGGTGATAACGCGCCAAGAGCGCCGGAAGGTGAATCGCAGCAGTGCTGTACATGGTGCCGAGCACGAAGTCGCCGGCCGGTTGCCCCCCCTGTACGGCGGCATGAGCCTCATCGTGCAAGGCAAACAACTTGGTGGTGTAGTCCAGCAGGACTTTTCCCGCGGGCGATAGCTGCAAACGCTGACGCTCGCGCAGGAACAGTTCGACCCCCAGTTGCTCTTCCAGCTGTTTAAGCCGGGTCGACAGGTTGGACGGCACCCGGTGCAGGCGTTCAGCAGCACGGGTGATGGACTCTTCCTCCGCCACAGCCTGGAAAATTCGCAATTGACTGAATTCCACGCCATTCTCCTAAAAAGAACAAGTTACTCACTATTATTCATTTTTAAAGAAAGTCAATCAGTCCTAGCCTGACGGTCATTGATCTTCTGGTGGAACTCCGACCATGTCTCCCTTGATCCGCTTGCTTGCCTGTTTTGTCGCCTTGATGATGGCCATGGGCATCGGCCGTTTTGCCCTGACGCCGCAACTGCCGCATCTGCTCAGCGAAGGCCAGATCGACCTGACCGACGCCGGACTGATTGCCGCTGCCAATTATCTGGGCTATTTCGTCGGTGCCGTGGACGCGATGTTCTCTCGTCGTCCCGAGCAAGTGCGCCGCCGCCTGCTGGGCGGTCTGTGGCTGTGTGTGCTGCTGACCCTGGCGTCGTTCTGGGCCAACGGGTTCTGGTCGCATCTGTTGCTGCGCTTTGGCACCGGCGTGGCCAGCGCCTGGGTATTGGTGATGATTACTGCGCTGAGTCAGCCACTGGCGGCTGCCGTCGGGCGCCCGCGGCTCGGCGCCGTGGTATTTGCCGGACCGGGCCTGGGAATTTTTCTGACCGGGGTGCTGGCCTTGGTCGCGAACCTCTTGGGCCAGACGTCCGCCACGTTGTGGCTGGTGTATGCCGCCGTCGCCCTGCTGATGTTGTTGGGGGTTCTGCGATTTCTGCCCCGGCCCACCGCGATCGCACCTGCCGCTGCCAGCGTCGCAAGCTCATCCCATCGAGGCATCGGCCGTTTGGGCGTGGTCTATGGGTTGTACGGTTTGGGCTACATCATCCCGGCCACTTTTCTGTCGCAAATGGCCAACGCGCAGTTCCACGGGCATTGGCAGGCCGATCTGTTCTGGCCGTGCTTCGGCCTGGCAGCGACGATTGGCGTGGTGTTGGTGAGTCTGCGTCGACAAGCGGCCAATACCACGCGTCAATGGCTGACGCTGACCTTATGGATGCAATCCGCTGGGGTCTTCGCTTGCCTGCTGGGCAATGGTCCGGGGCTCGTGCTGGGAGTGATCTTGTGTGGCACACCATTCCTGGCCTGCATGCAGTTGGTGATGCAACGTTCACGGGAGCTGGCGCCCCACGCCAGCCAACGCAACGCCGGGCTGCTGACCGCCTGCTTTGCCGTGGGCCAGCTCAGCGGGCCGTTGCTGGCAGCATTGAGCAGCCATTTCAGCGGTGGCTTGCAACCCGCGCTGGTGATCGCCGGCAGCGGTTTGCTGCTGGCCGGCGGATTGCTCTTGAGTCCGGTCAACGCTGCCCGAGCGCTTTGCGCAAACGGCGACGCACCCACTGCTCAGCGCTGACAAACGTGATGCCCAGCAGCACCAGAACCGCGCCGATCACGAAGTTGAGGCTCAGTTTTTCTCCCAGCAGCACCACGCCGAACGTGACGCCGAACAACGGCGTCATGAACGAAAAGACCGCCAGGTTCGCCGCCAGATACCGGCGCAACAGCCAGAACCAGGTCAGATAGCTGAAGAACGACACCACCAGGCCTTGAAACAACACGCTGGCCACCGCCACGGTGGTCAAGCTGACGTGGGTGATCTGACCGCTGAGGAGCGCGATCAACAGCAGCCCGACGAAGCCGACGATCAACTGATAAAACAAGGTCAGGGTCACCGGCGCTTCCGACAATCGCGAAGCACGCACCACCACCGTGGTGGCCCCCCAGGCGGCACCGGCCAATACCCCCAGCGCATCGCCCATCAGCATGCGGTGATCAAGGTTGGCCCAAGACACGCCACCGGCAAACGCAACGGCAATGCCGACGAAGGCGAGGAAGATTCCCAACCATTGCACCGGCCTCAAGCGCTCGCTCGGCAACAACCAATGCACACCCAACGCGGTAAAAATCGGCGCGGTATAGAGGAACACCGACATATGGGCCGCCGTGGTCAGTTGCAGGCCTTCGGAGATGAAGAAAAACTCCAGGCCAAACAGAGCCCCGGCCAACAAGCCGCCGCGCCAGGTGGTGCCGACTTGATCCCAGCCGCCCTTCCAGCAGATCAACAACCCGACGAGCAACGCGGACATGCCCGAACGCCCCGCTGCCTGCATGACCGGTGCGATGTCAGGTGCCGCCCACTTGATCATCACCTGTTGAACGCCCCAGATCAGGCACAACCCCAGCATCACTTGCAGGGCAAATCCATCGGCGCTACGCCGGGCGACGCTCACCGCAAGACCTCAAGAACAACACACAACATGGCAGTGACTCGACAGTAAAAGCAAAGCCCCGAGCGGCTTGTCGAACAAGCGGCGTCGGGGCGAAAAATTATGCTGTCGATTATTAACCAGACGGCCAGAAATTTCCGCCTGATAGAGACCTTTAAATTCCCGCTTGCGTCATGCCGCCGTGACCAGCGGGAGAGATCGCTGCACCTGCTCACGCTTGGCCAACACGAAGAACAGTGCGCCACCGAGGAAACAACCGGTGAACCAGGCAAAGTTGGCCATCGGTTGCAGGAACGGGGTGAAAGTGATCGCCACGCCCATCAACGTCGCCGGAATCAGTGCCTTGACCGCCGTCCAGTTAACCCCGCCGCTGTAGTAATAGCGCCCGGTCGGGCCATCGTTGAACAGCGCATCAACGTCGATCTGCTGTTTTTTGATCAGGTAGAAATCCACCAGCAGAATCCCGAACAACGGGCCAATGAACGCCGCCAGCACATCGAGGGTGTAGTGAATCACTTCGGGGTTATTGAACAAATTCCACGGGGTGATGAAGATCGACGCCACGGCCGCGATCATGCCGCCGGCACGCCAACTGATTTTACTCGGGGCGATGTTGGCGAAATCGAATGCCGGGGACACGAAGTTGGCGACGATGTTGATGCCGACGGTGGCGGTGACGAAGGCAAACGCGCCGAGCAGCACGGCCACGCTGTTGTCGATCCGCGCCACGGTGGCAATCGGGTCGTGAAGCATTTCACCGAAGACAGGCAAGGTGCCGGAGACAATCACCACGGTCACCAGGGAGAACGCCAGAAAATTCACTGGCAGTCCCCAGAAATTTCCGCGACGCACGTCCTGCATACTCCGGCAGTAGCGACTGAAATCGCCGAAATTCAAGGTCGGCCCGGAAAAGTACGACACCACCAGGGCCATGGCCACGATCACTTGTCCGAACGCTTCCCAACCCGACAGGGACTTTTCCGCGAGGGTGAAACTGATGTTGCTCCAACCGGCCTGCCAGACAATCCACCCGGCGAGCATGAACATCACGCCGTACACCACCGGGCCAGCCCAATCGATAAAACGGCGGATCGACTCCATGCCTGCCCAGAACACTAACGCCTGAACGAACCACAGGCTGAGGAAACCGAACCAGCCGAGGTAGGACAAACCGGCAAAATGTGGTTCTGCGTAGGTCGCCATCGAAGGAAAGAAGCGCAACACCACAATGATCAACGCGCTGGACGCGAGGTACGTCTGAATCCCGTACCAGGCCACCGCGATCAACCCGCGAATGACCGCCGGAATGTTCGCCCCGAACACCCCGAACGCCAACCGGCAAATCACCGGATACGGCACTGCCGCTTGCTGACTCGGCCTGGCCACCAGGTTGGCGATCAACTGCACAATGCAAATTCCGCCCAGCAAGGCAATTAACACCTGCCAACTGGCCAGCCCCAGCGCGAACAGGCTGGCGGCGAATACATAACCGCCGACGCTGTGCACATCACTCATCCAGAAGGCGAAAATGTTGTACCAATTCCATTTCTGCGGCAGCGGTCCCAGGTCCTGGTTGTACAAGCGCGGGCTGTAGCCGTTGGGCATTTGCTCGGTCATTGCGAAGCTCCTCGTAAACACTCCCGACGTGATGCCAACATCACACTGCGTACGGGAGCTGTCATTGTTTGTATACGAGTTGCTACGCAGAATGCGTGCCATAAATGATAAAGGTGTGACGAATCGCGGTTCTAGCGGTGTTTTATGCAGGCGGATAAACGGCATTTTTTGCTCAGAGATGCCCATGAACAGGGCACTGCCGCCTGCAAACGGTGCACATGTCATGTATACAGAGAGGAATAGCCGACTGCTGCTCAGTCAATCGTGAACGGGCCAATTCCCACTCTTGGACTGTTGCGCAGGCTCAAAGGGGGGAGCGAACTTGCTCTCGATAACATTCGTCCAGCCAACACCGTTCATGATTTGCTTGCAGCCAGCGCATTCGCCACACGAAAACCCACAATGCAGGCAACGGCACTTGCCACCGCGCCCCACGCCATGTCCATCAATGCCAACCGCGCCGACCACCCTTGCAGGGTTGCCCAGTTGGACAAGTCATAGGTGCCGTACGCCACCGCGCCCAACAATGCCCCCAGACGTGCGGCGTGTGTCCAGCTCCGCGCCGGCAACACCACAAACACCACACAACCGATGACATAAAGGAGGTAAAACACAGCGGCTGGGACCCACCGCGGTTGCTCGAGCATCAACGAACCGAGCAGTTCCCGATAGGTCGACGCCATAAGGACGCCCAGCCAGAGGCCATCGAGTACGAGAAATGCCGCCAGGGTGGCGACATAGGCTATGAGAGTTTTTTTCATCATCCGGCCCTTGCAGGAGCCGCCGCAGGTTCGGGCGTCTTCTGCATAGGGCCGCAAAGCGCTCAGCTTAGTTCAATACGATCGGCATGAATGACAATCTGGCCATTCTTGTACAACGCACCGATGGCTTTCTTGAAGTTGCCTTTGCTGACACCAAACATACTGCTGATCAGCGTGGGGTCGCTCTTGTCGTTGACCGCCAGGGTGCCATTATTCTCGCGCAACTTGGCGAGGATCTTCGAGTTCAGACTGCTGGCTGCTTCCTGGCCAACCGGTTGCAGGCTCAGGCTGATCTTGCCGTCGGCGCGAACTTCCTTGATGAACCCCTTCTCTTCTTTACCGGCGCGCATGAACTTGAAGATTTCGTTTTTGTGGATCAGGCCCCAGTGTTTGTTGTTGATGATCGCCTTGAACCCCATGTCGGTGGCTTCGGCAACCAGCAAATCCACTTCCTGGCCTGCGGTGTAGTTGGCCGGCGTCTTGTCCAGGTAACGGTCCAGGCGCGCCGTCGCGGTGATGCGGCGGGTGTGCTTATCCAGATAAACATGCACCACGACGTATTCGCCCGCCGTCATCTGCCGCTTTTCTTCGGAATACGGCAGCAACAGATCCTTCGGCAGCCCCCAATCCAGGAACACACCGATACTGTTAACTTCAACAACTTTCAAACTGGCGAATTCACCGACCTGAACTTTCGGTTTCTCCGTAGTTGCAATGAGTTTGTCATCGCTGTCCAGATAAACAAAAACATTGAGCCAGTCTTCATCTTCGCTGGGAATATCTTTTGGAATATAACGATTCGGCAGAAGGATTTCGCCATCCGCACCACCGTCCAGATATAAACCGAAGTTAGTGTGTTTAACCACTTGCAAACTGTTGTAACGCCCGACTAAAGCCATGTTCAATACCCTCATTGCGTGGGCGCATTCTACCCGGTTTTACCGGGCGCGTTCGGTGTCCGGCCCGATGACGCAGGAAAATCTCGCTCAAAGCCTTGAATTTCATGGGTTCTGGCGCGTGGCGTGGCCGCTCGTCAGTCCATTCTGGGAATTTCAACCCTGGTTACTCAGCGGCAAAACGGCCATTCCCACACCCTTGTTCTTATTTAAAACAGCAGCTTAGGGGATTCATCAAGAGAATAACTTGCGCTTGACCTCGCGCATGCCCGCTGTGCTTAAAGGGATATTTACCAAGCAAATAGCCGGCCTTTCCTGTACCATACATGGCCAAGTTAATTTTCTACAGGTTAATGGCCGCCATGCGCGTAAAAGCATCCAACAGCAAAGCAAAGCCAGCTCCAGCCGTCGAAACCAGCGAATCGATCAACAACCAGATTGCTGCGTTCCTCAAATCCGGTGGTGAAATCCAGCAAATTGCCAAAGGCGTCAGCGGCCAGACGTTCGGCCCGTCCAAGCAGATCACCTTGGGCAAGAAGTAATACCGGTAATACACCCGTCCTGAGGCGCTTTGAGCTTCGAAGCGCCTGGACTGGCACCCTCGCCACACCTCTTCTGTTTAATTAATCCGCAAAAATCGACGAACGGCCATCGACCACGATGAATCGCCGGTATCCTTGCACGCGTCTAGATCAAGCGTTTCAGCGGGCCCGACGCCCTGCGCTCGCTGTTCATGGAGTGACGCATGCTCAAGTCCACCTGTTTATTGCTTGCTGGCCTGCTGGCCGGCTCATCGGCGCACGCGCAAATTTTCCAGCGCGAGCTCGGCGACTTCGACCTCAAACTCGGTACCACCCCCAGCCGCAGCATGGCCCAGGGGCTGGTCAAGCCTTCGGCGGTCGGCTCCTTTCACGGTGGCCTCGACCTCAGCCACGACAGTGGCCTGTATTTCGGCCAGTACGCACCGAGCATGGGCATCTCGTCGGGCAAGAACCTCGAAATCGATTCCTACATCGGTTTTAAACAACCCTTCGACCAAACGCTCGGCTACGAAGTCGGGATGATCCACTACAGCTATCCCAAGGTGGACACCCTCGACAGCCAGGAACTGTTCGGCGGCCTGACCCTGCTCAGCAGCCGCTTCGGCGTGGCTTTCAGCAACGATCCGGACAAACAGAACAACACGCTATTCGCCGACCTTGGCGGCAATCAGCCGTTCGGCATCGGGATCAGCATGAAATACACCACCCATCAGCTGAACTCGCCGGTTTCGGTGGGCGGTGGTTACGTCAGCAGTTTCACCGATTGGTCGGTGAAGTTTTCACGCCCGTTCATGGGCATCGACCTTGACCTGATCTACAGCAACTCCAACCTCAGCGGCAGCGAGTGCTCGGCGTATTCCGGGCACAACAGCCAGTGTGATGGCCTGGTGACGCTCAAGGCCGAGCGCGCATTCTATTGATTGGCTGAACTGCCCGGCTCATCCTGCGTTCACATGAGAATAAGACGCGCCCGGCCTCGCAAGGATTCGCCCATGTCTCGCTGGTTCAAGCACATCGCCACCCTGCTGATCTTCACCCTCGCTCTCGGCGCCTGCAGCCGCGTCGGCCTGGCCTATCGCAACCTCGACGTGATCATTCCGTGGACGCTCAGCGACTACCTGGACATGAACGGCGAGCAAAAGGACTGGTTCAACGAGCGCCTCAAGAAACACCTGAACTGGCACTGCACCACACAATTGCCGGGTTACCTCGAATGGCTGGATCGCTTGCAGAGCATGGTCGAAACCAATCAGGTGACCGACGCGGCGCTGCAAGCGCGAACCACGGAAGCCAAAATGGCTATCGCTGAAACCGCGCGCCAGATCACGCCTTCGGCCATCGAGTTGCTGCAGGGACTGGATGACAAGCAAGTCGCCGAGATGAACGACGCTTTTGCCAAAGATCTGCGCAAACGTGAAAAGGAATACGTTAAACCGCCGCTGGCTCAGCAAATTGCCGAACGCGGTGCGCGCATGGACAAGCGCCTGACCGATTGGCTCGGCCCGTTGAGCGTCAGCCAGGAACAGCGGGTGATGGCCTGGTCGACCGCGCTGGGCGACCAAAACACCCAATGGATCGCCAACCGCGCGCACTGGCAGAAACAGTTCAGTGAGGCCGTGGCGCAACGTCAGAGCCCACAATTCCCACAACAAATCGAGACGCTACTGGTCGATCGAGAACGTTTGTGGACACCGCAATACCGCCAGGCCTTCGCCAACACCGAAGCCCAGGCGCGCTCGCTATTTGTGGATTTGATGGCAGAGAGCACACGGGAACAACGTCAGCGTTTGCTGAAGAAAATTGAGGGTGTGCGCAAGGATTTCAGCGATTTGAAATGCTTGAAAGCGGCGAAGCAGGGGTAGATGGATCGCAGCCTTGGGCAGAGCCGACAAACGGCTGCGATCTTTTGTTTCAGGCAATCTGCGCCTTCGCCGCCAGCGCATCAAACGTCTCCTCAGCCAGCGCATCCTCCTGTTCATCCAAGACCTGACGTGGATGCTCGTTGCCCGGAATGCTGCTGTCGATCAGGCTCAACAGGCTTGAGCCACGAGGCGTCAAAATGTAATTGGAACCGCTACCGCCTTGCTCATCGGGCCGAGGCTCGATGTAACCCCGCGCCAGCAGCAACTTTTCGTATTCGCCGGCCACCGCTTTCAGGTGATCCAGGTTTTCGGTCTGCTCACCTTCCGCAGCCTTCTGCGCCGCGTACTGCTCGGCATAGGGTCGAGGCGTGAAACTGCTCGCTCCGTTTTGCACCTCGTGCAGCAAACGCTCAATTAAATCCCAGTTATAAGTCGTCATCCTGATTCAACCTCCGGTGCCCGTGAGTGAGTGGGCCTTCATAGGTTGTGACCGGCGTGGACGGCAGCCGTTCAGCCGGGGTTTCGAACAGCAGCGACCGTCGGTATGTCGAATTGAGCAGGGATCAAACGACTAAGCTGTGTCCGTCACCTCCAAGCATCACGCAGGAGAAAAACCCATGAACATTCAGAATCATCCCGTCGTGTCCCGGGAAGAATGGCTGGTCGCCCGCCAACACCATCTGGCCCACGAAAAAGCCTTCACCAGGGAAAGGGACAAACTCAGCGCTGAACGCCGCGCCCTGCCCTGGGTGAAAATCGACAAGGTCTACCGCTTCCAGGGATCAGACGGCGAACTGAAACTGGCTGATCTGTTCGGCGGGCACAGTCAGCTGATCATTTACCACTTCATGTTCGCCGAAGGCTGGGATGAAGGTTGCCCCGGTTGCTCATTTCTCAGCGATCACATCGACGGCGCCAACCAGCACCTGGCCCACCATGACATCGCGCTGGTGGCGGTCTCCCATGCACCCTTCGCCGAGTTCCAGGCATTCAAACGCCGCATGGGCTGGAAATTCGACTGGGTATCGTCGGCCGGCAGCGATTTCAATTATGACTTTGGTGTCAGTGCCCGAGCCGAAGAGGTCGCCGCCGGAACGGCTACGTACAACTACGAAAAAACCGACGGTTGCGAGGAAGAACTCCCCGGGCTCAGTGTTTTTTATCGCAATGAAGCCGGAGAAATTTTCCACACTTACTCCACCTATGCCCGTGGCCTGGACATGCTGGTCGGCGCCTACAACTACCTCGATCTGACGCCCAAGGGCAGGAATGAAGAGGAAGTCATGGAATGGGTGCGGCACCACGACCGGTACGAGGAGGGGGCGAAGTCGAACTGCTGCCACGGAAGTTGACCTGCTGGCACAGAATCGCGGCCATTGCCTGACACTGAACTTTTGCCATGGGGCAGCGCTCAACCGGGTAACCCGCCTTAACCGGAACCGAGACCTGCCGCCATGAAATCACTGCTCACGCTCACCCTCGCCGCCGCTCTGACCTGTGCCCTGCCGGCCTGGGCCTGCACGCCCGAAGAAGCCACCGCCAAACGCGAACAACTGGGACAGGAAGTGGCCAGGCTTACGGAGCAGAACCCGACCAAGGCCAAGGAGATCAATGCCGAGTTGCAGAAGATGGACCTTGGGACGGCATCCAAGGATTTGCCTGACAAGTGCCAGTTGATCGACCAGCGCTTGAAAGAACTGGGCTCGGCGGAGAAAAAAACCGAGGGTTGAAAACAACAGGCAGCTTGGTCGCAACCTCCCCCGATGTGATGTGTCGGGGGTCGACCTGGACCGCAAACCAGTGCCGGTAGCTTACTGTGGTGGCCTTTGTGCCGTACGCTCAACGGCGTTGAGCAACTCGCGGTTGTCCCCGCCTAATGCCAGAGTTGCCTTTGCTGCAGCTTCGAGTAACAAACCGCATGCCGTCACCACCTTCTCGTGGTTGAACCGTTCAGCCGGGCCCGACAGGGTCAACGCACCGGTCAACTCATACGCCGCGTTGAACACCGGCACCGAAACCGCTGCGGTCTCGGCATCGCGCTCACCGAACGACGTGGCCCAGAATTGTTCGCGGACATTGCCCAGCGTCGGGTCGGAGGCGGCGGAAAACGCCCGCAGAACTTTACCCGATGCTCCGACAGTCAACGAAAAACGTGCCCCCTCATGCAGGGCTACCCGCACCGCGCGTTTTGGCTCAACGCGAAACAACACCACCCGGCTATCGTTTTCCCGCACATAGAAAGATGAAGTTTCACCGCTCACTTCAGACAGAGACTCCAACAACGGGTAAATCACATCCCGCAGGCGGAAAGACGTCTGATAGACCTGCGCCAGGCGCAATGGCTCGGGCCCGACAGCGTACTGGCCATCACCGAGGCGCCGGATGAAGCCGGCACGCTCAAGCGAACTCATCAAGCGCAGGATGGTGCTTTTATACAAGCCCGTACGCCGGGCGATTTCCGCCAGTGGCAAGCTGGTGCTGCCGGCATCGAACGCCGAGAGGATCGCAAACGCGCGATCCACGGCAGCTACGCCGCCTTCGGTCGCAGGCGTTGAGGATTCGTCTTCCGATGGAGATTGTTTGCTCATGTTCGCTCGTGACAAAACTACAGGATGGCGCCAGCACCAGGCTGCGCAGCGGCTACCTTAACCGTTGATCGAAGCGGCGGCCACCCTGACTGTACGAGAGAACCGTCACATCGCGGACTTGATGACGCCGGCGCTGTGCAGCGAGCGAATGTTTGCAGGGGTGTAGCCCAACTCGATCAGCAACTCATCGCTATGACTGCCCAATTCCGGCACATTCAAGCGCGTACCGAAACGCTGGCCATCCATTTCAAACGGCAACATCGGAACGCCGACCGACTGGCCATCGGGCAATGTCACTTGAGCCATGCCACCCGACTCATTCAGGTGTTTATCGTCAAACAGGTCCTGCGGTCGCCGTATCGGCGAAAACGGCAGGCCGGCCTTTTCAGCCAGACCCATCACCTGCTCTATGCTCAAGCACGCCAGGCACTCACGGACCTGCGGCAGAATCAGATTGCGCGCGGCCACCCGTTGATTGTTGCTGGCCAGATGCGGGTCGCTGCCGAACGCATCGAAGCCAAACACCTGGCAGAAACTCTTCCATTGACTGTCGCTGACCACGCCCAGGAAAACCTGCTCTTCACCGGCACAACTGAATACGTCATAGATGGCCCACGCCGAGACCCGGCTGGGCATTGGCGCGGCTGGCGCACCGGTGACCACGTTTTGCATCATGTGCTGGGCCATCAGGAACGCCGAGTTCTCGAACAGACCGGTCTGCACGAACTGGCCTTGAGCGCTCTGGTTGCGCTGCAGCAGCGCTGCGAGAATCGAGATCGCGCTGAACATCCCGCCCATGACATCGTTGACCGAGGCGCCAGCGCGTAGCGGCTGTCCGACCGGCCCGGTCATGTAAGCCAGCCCGGTCATCATCTGCACGACCTCGTCGAGCGCCGTACGATGTTCATAAGGACCTGGCAGGAAACCTTTCATCGAGCTGTAGATAATGTCGGGTTTGATCGCCTTCACGTCGTCATAACCCAGACCGAGGTTGTCCATGGTGCCCGGGCGAAAATTCTCCGTAACCACGTCGGCCGTGGCGATCAGTTTTTTTACCGCCGCGATGCCTTCAGCGGTTTTCAGGTCGACGGCAAAACTTTTCTTGTTACGGTTATAGGTGGTCCAGTAGCCCGCGCCTGAACCCATCAGGCGCCGAGTGTTATCCCCTTGCGGAGCCGGTTCCACCTTGATCACCTCGGCCCCCAGATCCGCCAGCACCAGGCCGCAGGTCGGCCCCATGACCATGTGAACGAACTCGATAACCCGAACACCGGCCAGCGGCAATGGCTTTGGTTGTTGGCTGACACTCATGTTCATACCGCCTTCTTTGCATAGTGAAAATTCTTGCCGACGCCGGCATCCGGGATGAAGCCATAGAGCGGCTCGCCGGGCAGGCCCTGGCGCAACCACTCGCGAGCCGCCACCAGTCGTTCGATGTCGATACCGGTGCGCAGGCCCATGGACTCGAGCAGGTAAACCAGGTCCTCGGTCACGATGTTGCCCGACGCGCCCGGGGCATAGGGGCAACCGCCAATCCCGCCCTGGGATGCATCGATGGTGGTGACGCCCACGTCCAGCGCCGCCAGCACATTGGCCAGGCCCTGACCGCGGGTATTGTGGAAATGCGCGCTGCCGGCAATACCCGGCAGTTCCTGACGCAAACGCTTGAACAACCGCCGGACCTGGGTCGGGTTGGCATAGCCGACGGTATCGGCCAGACCAACTTCGTTGACGCCCATTTCAGCCATGATCGTGGCCATGCGCAGGGTGTCGTCATCCGGTACTTCGCCCTGCAGCGTGCAACCGAATACCGTCGACAATCCGGCCTCGATCTCGATGTGCGGATACTGTTCGTTGCGCAAGGCAACCACGGCACGCACCTCTTGATAGACCTCGACGTGAGTTCTGCGGATGTTGGCCAGGGAATGGGGTTCGCTGACCGAAACCGGCATGGTGATTTTTTGCACACCCGCCTTGAAGGCGGCCTCGGCCCCCTTGAGGTTTGGCACCAGCGCTGTCACGAACAGATTGGGCAACGTCCGAGCGTGGGCCACAACCTGAGCGGCATCAGCCATCTGCGGCAACAGTTTCGGCGACACGAAAGAGCCCACTTCGATCTCCCGCAACCCGGCGTTCGCCAGCGCGGTGATCCATTTCAGTTTCAGTTCGGTCGGCATAGTGGCGGCGACGCTTTGCAACCCGTCACGCGGCCCGACTTCGCTGACCAGAATATCGATTTCGTTCAAATCGCCCATCACCCGCCCTCCTGATACGCCACGAAAGCCCGTGTTTTCGGGACTTCCACCAATGTTCTATCCAACAGAATATCATTCTGTTTTAAGTATCGGCGGAGTTTTGATTGCTTGTCAACGCACGTACAAAAACTTGACAGGGCAAAAATTTGATCGGAAAGTTGTTCCACCAAAGGGAATAGTGTTCTGTCAGACGGAACACTCGAAACAATAAAACGCTCCTGGCGCTCTGCGTCACACCCGGACAAAACCTATAAAAACGAGGGAATCCATGCTGACCTTACTCAGCTATTCGATGATCACCTGCTTCATGTATCTGGTCATGAGCAAACGCCTGTCACCCCTGGTTGCGCTGTTGCTGGTTCCGGTCGCGTTTGCCTGCCTGGCCGGCTATACCACCACCCTCGGGCCGATGATGTTCGACGGCCTGAAGATGCTGGCTCCAACAGGAGTGATGCTGACCTTTGCGATCCTGTACTTCTGCATGATGACCGACGCCGGCCTGTTCAATCCGCTGGTCAAATTGATCCTCAAAGCCGTGAAAGGCGATCCTCAGAAAATCGTGCTGGGCACAGCTTTTCTCGGGATCTGCGTCGGCCTGGACGGCGACGGCGCCACGACTTACATCATCACCTGCGCAGCGTTGCTGCCGCTGTATCGCCGCACCGGCGTGCGCCTGCAAGTCATGGCAACCGTGCTGCTGCTGGCCATCGGCGTGATGAACATACTGCCGTGGGCAGGCCCGTTTTCCCGGGCAGCGAGCGCCATGCACGTCGATATCACCGAGCTGTTCGTGGCCATGCTGCCGCTGATGGCGATCGGGCTGGTCTGGGTCATTTTTGTCGCGTTGTACCTCGGTCGCCTGGAACGCCGCCGGCTGGGTGTGGTGCAACTCAATGGCGATGAAGGCTTGGAACACTTCAGCGAGTTTCGCCTGAACGACTGGCGCTTCCTGTTCAACGCAGCACTGACCATCGCCTTGATTGCACTGATGATGCTCGCCGTGATGCCGCCAGCGGTGTTGTTCATGCTCGCCTTCGGCATTGGCTTGGTCGTGAACTTCCCGAATCTGAAAGAACAGAAAGCCGTTATTGCCCGCCATGCCGACAACGTGATGGCCGTGACCTTGTTGATCTTCGCCGCAGGCATCTTTGTCGGCATCATGAGCGGTACCGGCATGACCAAAGCCATTTCCGAGAGCCTGATTAACGTCATACCGCAATGGGCCGGAAGTTCGATGTCGCTCATCACGGCCTTGATTAGCATGCCCTTCACCTATGTGCTGACCAACGACGCGTTTTACTTCGGAGTGCTGCCGATACTCGCCGAAACCGCCAGCCATTACGGTATCAGTGGCAAGGAAATGGCCATCGTCGGGCTGATCGGCCAACCGGTGCACTTGCTGAGCCCGCTGGTGGCCTCCACGTATTTGCTATGTGGATTGCTGGATCTGGATTACGGCGATAACCAGCGCATGACGCTGAAATGGACAGTAGGAACGGTTGGCGTGATGTTGTTGGCCGCGTTGGCGTTGGGGTCGATTACCGTCACTCGCTGAAGGTTTCTGGACGATTTGCGTGGTGGGATGCGTCAGCGGGGCGCTTTGCAGGCCACCCAGTACCCGAAAAACCCTGAGCAAAAGAGAATATTGACGGACATAAAAAAACCGGACCTGGGTCCGGTTTTTTATGGGCTCACTACGTTGCTTTATTCAGCAGCCGGCGCTTCCGGCTTGCGACGCTTGAGCGGGGCCATGCCATCCTTGCTGACCAGGGAATCGCTCTTCGGCCGGTTGGCGCTCTTGCGCTTGGTCGGGGTCTTGGCGGCGGCTTTTTTCTTGTCGCCCTTGGCGTCGGTCTTTTTCTTCTTCACGCCAACAGCCTTGCCCGAAGCCTTGACCTTCTTCGGTCCGCCGTAAGTGCCTTTGACTTCCTTGATGGTGCGGCGCTCGAAGCTCTGCTTGAGGTAGCGCTCGATGCTCGACATCAGGTTCCAGTCGCCGTGGCAGATCAGCGAGATGGCCAGGCCATCGTTGCCCGCGCGACCGGTACGACCAATACGGTGCACGTATTCGTCACCGCTGCGTGGCATGTCGAAGTTGATCACCAGGTCCAGGCCGTCCACGTCCAGACCGCGAGCGGCGACATCGGTGGCTACGAGGATTTTCACCCCGCCCTGCTTCAGCCGGTCGATCGCCAGTTTGCGATCCTTCTGGTCTTTCTCGCCGTGCAACACGAACGCCTTGTACTCCTGAGCCACCAGGCGGCCATAGATACGGTCAGCCATGGCCCGGGTGTTGGTGAACACGATGGCCTTCTGATAGGTCTCGTTGGCCAGCAGCCAATTGACGATCTGTTCTTTGTGCTGGTTGTGGTCGGCAGTGATGATTTGCTGACGAGTGGTCTCGTTCAGCTGGCTGACCGCATTGAGCTGCAAGTGCTCAGGGTTGTTCAGCACCTTGGCGACCATCTCGCGCAGGCCCGAACCGCCGGTAGTGGCGGAGAACAGCATGGTTTGCTGACGGTTGGTGCACTCGTCCACCAGGCGCTGAACGTCGTCGGCAAAGCCCATGTCGAGCATGCGGTCGGCTTCGTCGAGCACCAGCACTTCGACTTCTTTCAGGTCGAGGTTGCCAGCGTTCAGTTGCTCGATCATCCGGCCCGGCGTGCCGATCAGGATGTCCGGTACCTTGCGCAGCATGGCGGCCTGGACCTTGAAGTCTTCACCGCCAGTGATCAGGCCGGATTTGATGAAGGTGAACTGCGAGAAGCGTTCGACTTCTTTCAAGGTCTGCTGGGCCAGCTCGCGGGTCGGCAGCAGGATCAGCGCCTTGATGCTGACGCGGATCTTGGCCGGACCGATCAGGCGGTTGAGGATCGGCAAAACGAATGCAGCGGTCTTGCCGCTACCGGTTTGCGCTGTCACCCGCAGGTCACGCCCTTGGAGCGCCAGCGGAATGGCCGCTGCTTGCACAGGCGTTGGCTCGACAAATTTCAGCTCGGCCACGGCTTTGAGCAGGCGTTCGTGCAGGGCGAATTGGGAAAACACGGGTGCTACCTCGAAGAAATGCAAAAAAACAGCTGCATAGGGTAACGGTTTCGAGCGCTCAGGCCGAGTTTCTTTATGCAAACGACAGCAAACAGTGGCTTTTTTGTTGCCTGATTTGTCCCCGAGTCTAATTCAAAGCCTCTAACTGGCTGGCATTCTCACCTAAATGGGTGTTCGGGATTCGTTGGCCGCCCGACCTCAAGCGGTGTGATCTGAGATCATTTGGTCAGCAAATGAGTACAAGCGGAAGTGGCGTTCACGACATACAAATGCGAATACGTATCAACGGCAAATAATTTGATATACCATGCGCCGCGAACTATTGGCACGTATGCCGTCCCCTTTGGCTATTTTATCAAGGCTTCCCCGATGCGTCGTACGCTGGTCTCTATCTGTGTCCTTAATGTGTTTTCCGCTCCCTCTTGGGCGCAAGCCACAACCGATACCCCCAGTCTAGAGTTGCAAGCGACCGAAATCGTCGGGTCAGCCGAGTACGAAACGGCTCAAGGGCCAGTGCAGGGTTACCGCGCAACGCGATCTGCCAGCGCGACGCGAACTGACACGTCGATTCATGAAACTCCGCAATCCATCAGCGTGGTGACCAAAGAGGTGGTGGAGGACATTGGGGCTACGCGCCTTCAAGAAGCACTCGACTATGCCGGCGGGGTGGGACGCGCCAACAACTTCGGCGGCCAAGGGCTGACCACTTTCACGGTGCGTGGATTTACCACCGGCGAGTTCTATCGAAACGGCTTTCCGATCAACCGCGGTTATCCGAACATGCCCGATGCCAATACCATCGAGCGGCTCGAAGTGCTACGAGGGCCGGCGACCATGCTCTACGGTCGAGGCGACCCGGGTGGCACGTTCAACGTGGTATCCAAACAGCCTCTGGCCGTGCCCACCGTCACGCTGGGCAGCCAACTCGATGACCAGGGGATGAAGCGCGGCACACTGGACGCCTCCGGTCCGCTGGATGAAGAAGGCCGCCTGGCCTATCGCTTGAACGTGGTGGGTGAGGGCGGCGATACGTTCCGCGATCATGTCGAGAGCGAACGTTACGGCGTGACGCCGGTGCTTTCCTGGCAGGCCACCGATGACACCAAGGTGATTTTCGAGGGCGACTTCATGCGCAACAATCACCCGCTGGATCGCGGTGTGACCCGCTATCCCAACCAGATTGGCACCGCGTCGCGTGATACGTTCTTCGGTGAAAAAGACGTCGGCAAGTTGCACAACGACAACAACATGGCCCAATTGCGTTTCGAGCACTTCCTGAGTGACAACTGGACATTGGGTGGCGGTTTCCAATGGCTCGATGGCACCTTGCAGGGCAATGCCATTGAAGCCAACGGCGTCGCAGCCGACGGGCGCACGCTGGGGCGCAACTTCAACTATCGCAAGCTGGAGTGGACCGACAAGGACATTCAACTGAACCTTACCGGGCATTTCTCCACCGGCGGTTTCGATCACACTTTGTTGACCGGTGTCGAATACGAAGATTACGACTACAAGTCCATCATCCAGCGTTCCAGTGGTGCAGTGGGTGCCTACCCGATTGATCTCTTCAACCCGGTGTACGGCCAGCCTCGTCCGACCCTGACCCGCACGCCGACCCACGATAAGGAAAATCTCAAGACATACGCCGCCTTCGTCCAGGACCAGGTGGCATTGACCGAGCGCTTGAAAGTTTTGGCTGGCGCCCGTTTTGAGCGTTTCGAGCATGACTATGAAACCTTTGTGCCGGGGGCCAGGAGCTGGGAGGCGAGCGACAACGCGGTGACCCCGCGTCTCGGAGTGCTTTATGACCTTACCGATACCGTCGCGGTGTATGCCGATACCGCGCGCTCGTTCAAACCCAATACGGGCGCGAGTCGACAGGGGGGTGGCTTTGAGCCGGAAAAGGGTCAGTCCTATGAGATGGGGATCAAATGGGAGGCGCTGGATCGCCAGTTGAGTGTTGACGCCGCGATCTACCAGATTGAAAAACGAAACGTCCTCACCACCGACCCCCTGGACTCGACGTTCAGCGTGGCGGCTGGCGAAGTCCGCAGCCGGGGCTTTGATTTGGACGTGGCAGGCAATGTAACCCCGGAATGGAGAGTGATTGGCGGCTATGCCTATGTCGACGCCGAAGTCACCCAGGACAATGTGATCCAGTCGGGCACTCGGCTGTTGAACATCCCGAAGAACAGCTTCAGCCTGCTCAACGTGTATGAATTCCAGGATGGCAACCTGAAAGGGCTGGGCTTGGGTGTGGGTAGCAAGTACGTCGACGAACGTGCAGGCCAGACTGCTAACACAGCGTTTTCGATGGGCAGTTACACCGTCGTCGATTTGCTCAGCTTTTATAAGATCAACGACAAGGTCAGGCTTAATCTCGATGTGAAGAACGTGTTCGACCGGGACTATGAAGAAGGCGCCTTCGGTAATGTCTACGCTTACCCGGGTGAACCGAGAACCGTTCAAGTCGGTATTTCGTACACCCTGTAGTCGATCCGGAAGATGGGGGTTAGAGCTTGACGGCCCTTCCAGCGCCTTTCTTGTTGGGTATAACGATACAAGTGTTCCCTCACCCTGAGTGGAAAGTTGACTGCCGAGGCTTAACATCTCAGGCTGGATAACTGTTGTGCCGCCCGTGCAACGCGTGGCGGCCAACATTTTTCCGTCCCGTCCATCAGGACTTCCAGTGTCAATTGAAGTGGAGCAGTAACGTTTGGAATTAAGACAACTGCGCTATTTCGTAAAAATTGTCGAGCAAGGGAGCCTGGGACGCGCAGCGCTTGAGCTGGACGTCGGCGTGTCGGCTCTCAGCCAACAGATCGCGAAACTTGAAAACGAACTGGCAACCCGACTTCTGAATCGCACCACTACCGGCGTCACACCGACCAGCGCCGGGATGGCGTTCCTGCACCATGCCCAGCTGTGCTTGCGGCAATCCGAAAATGCGATCATGGCGGCTCACCGTGGGCGTATGAGTGGGTATGTCACCGTCGGCTTGCCGCCTACGACTGCCACTGTGCTTGCCCTGCCATTGATCAACGCGATGCGAGAGCGCTATCCGGATATTCAATTGCATCTGGTTGAGATGCTGTCCGGGCACTTGGCCACGCAACTCAATGCACGCCAGATAGACTTGGCCATTTTGTTTCAACTTGAAGGTGGAAAGCGCTGGAGCGTTACACCGCTGCTCGACGAGAAACTATTTGTCATCAGTTCGCCTCACCTGCCCCACGCTCCACGAGGAGCCTGCGTGCAGCTGGCGGATCTGGGTCAACTTCCGCTGGTGATGCCGAGTGCGCAGCACGGGTTGCGTTCAACGCTGATGACCGCGTTTGAACGCGTGGGACTGGCTCCCAACATCATCATGGAAGTGGATGGTCTTGCCGTATTGATGAATGCCGTACGCGCAGGTCATGCCGCCACCATCCAGCCCGGTGCAGCGGCGGCGCTTAAAGGCGAGTCGGGACTTTCAGTGGTGGAAATTTCCGATACTCACGCAGGCAGACGAAACCTGTTGGCGACGCTGCCTGACGATGAACTGGCTCCCGCAGCCCTGGCGGCGCGACTGGTCATCACCGATGTCGCGCGACAGTTGGTGATGGATCATCAGTGGCCAGGCGCCTCGTGGATCGACGACGGCGCGCCATGATCTCGATGCCCCCTACCCCGGCGTTACGATGAGCGCCAATCGGCAAAGCCTTTATAAAAACTAAACACCCCAAGCGCTAATGCGCCTTTCGACACAAAACTGTCTGCCCTAAGGTCTCCCTACTCGCGAGGAGTTTTTCGTTCATGCCTCCTTGCGATTGAGGAGTGATGATGATCGACGTATTAGTAATTGGCGGCGGCAATGCGGCCTTGTGTGCAGCCTTGATGGCTCGGGAGGCCGGCGCTAGCGTCATGTTGCTGGAGGGTGCACCAAAAGCCTGGCGCGGCGGCAACTCGCAACACACCCGAAATCTGCGCTGCATGCACGACGCACCGCAAGATGTACTGGTCGATGCCTATCCCGAAGAAGAGTATTGGCAGGATCTGCTGAAGGTCACCGGTGGGATAACCGACGAGAAGCTTGCACGTCTTGTCATCCGCGCCTCATCGAACTGCCGTGACTGGATGCGCTCCCATGGCGTGCATTTCCAGCCGTCGCTGTCCGGTGCCCTCCATGTTGCGCGCACCAATGCATTTTTCATGGGTGGCGGCAAAGCACTGGTTAACGCTTACTTCCGCAGCGCCGAGAAGCTGGGCGTCGAAATTCGCTATGACGCTCAAGTGACAGATATCGAATTGAAGGATGGAAAATTCATCGCCGCCCACATCAGTGAGCGAGATGTCGATGGACAACGTTTTCCCGCCGAGCGTATCCAGGCCAAGGCCTGCGTCTTGGCTGCCGGCGGATTCGAATCCAACCGCGAATGGCTCCGTGAGGCCTGGGGTCAAAACGAGCGTGGAGAATGGCCTTCAGACAATTTTTTGATTCGCGGGACGCGTTTCAATACCGGCGTACTGCTTCGGCGCATGCAGAACCTGGGCGCCGATTTCATTGGTGACCCGACGCAAGCACACATGGTGGCCATCGACGCCCGCGCCCCCCTGTATGACGGAGGTATCTGTACCCGTATCGATTGCGTATCGCTGGGCGTGGTGGTTAATCGCGACGGCGAACGCTTCTATGACGAGGGTGAAGACTTCTGGCCCAAGCGCTATGCGATCTGGGGTCGCCTGGTCGCGGGTCAACCCGGTCAACAGGCCTACTCGATCATCGACCAACAAGCCCTCGGCCGGTTCATGCCGCCGGTATTTCCGGGCACTAAAGCCAACTCGCTGGAAGATCTGGCCCGCCAGTTGAAGCTTCCCGTTACGCAATTCGTCAACACCATCGAGCAATACAACGCGGCCTGCCGCGTCGGCACGTTCGACCACACCGCGCTGGACGATTGCCACACCGAGGGTTTGACGCCCGCCAAAACCCATTGGGCCCGCCCACTGGTAAAGCCACCCTTCTGCGCCTACCCCCTTAAGCCCGGCGTGACCTTCACCTATTTAGGCCTCGCTACCGACGACACCGCCGCCGTTCACTTCAACGGCAAGCCTAGCCCCAACCTGTTTGTCGCAGGAGAAATGATGGCGGGCAATGTGTTGGGCAAGGGCTACACCGCCGGCATTGGCATGGCCATTGGTACTGCCTTCGGTCGGATTGCCGGTGTACAGGCAGCCGCTTCGGCAGGCTTTGTTTCTCTTTCACAAACGGAATTTAGACATGCAGCTGTTTGATCCCAAGGCACCGAGCGATTTGATTCCGGTGCTCAACCTTGATGAAAGCGAAGTTCAGCGACAAATGACCGTTTGCAATGCCTGCCGTTATTGCGAGGGCTTCTGCGCTGTATTTCCGGCCATGACACGACGCCTGGAGTTTTCCCAGGCCGATATCCATTACCTGGCGAACCTTTGCCATAACTGCGGCGCATGCCTGCATGCCTGCCAGTACGCCGCACCTCACGAATTCGAAATCAATGTGCCCAAGGCCATGGCCAAAGTCCGCCTCGACACTTACGCCGAGTACGCCTGGCCACAGGCGATGGGCACGCTATACCGGCGCAACGGACTGACTCTGGCGCTGTCAGCCGGTACCGGGCTGGCACTGTTCCTGTGTCTTACGTTGATGGTGATGGGCAACTTGTTCACCGCGATGCCCGGGGGAAATTTCTACGGGATCTTCCCGCACAACACCCTGGCCGTAATGTTTGGTGCGGTTTTCGGATTCGCGGTACTCGCGTTGACCCTTGGCGTGCGGCGCTTCTGGCGCAATGTTTCACCGGCCGACGCGCCCGCGCAGGTAAAAACCGCTGCTGCACTGGAAGCCACGGCCAACGTCGCCCGGCTCAAATTCCTGGACGGTGGTCATGGCGAGGGCTGCAATAACGCTGATGATCGATTCACCTTGTGGCGGCGGCGCTTCCACCACTTCACCTTCTACGGCTTCATGCTGTGCTTCGCAGCCACTGGGGTCGCCACGCTCTACCATTTCCTGCTGGACTGGTCGGCGCCCTACCCCGTCTTGAGTTTGCCGGTGATGCTGGGCATCAGCGGTGGGCTCGGCTTGCTGGTCGGCCCCGCGGGCCTGTTGTGGTTGAACCTGCGTCGCAACCCCGAACACGGCGACGAAAACCAGAAACCCATGGATCGCGGCTTTATCGCGCTGCTGTTGCTGGTCAGCGCCAGCGGCCTGGCACTCCTGGCGTTCCGTGAAACCGCAGCCCTGGGCCTGTTGCTGGCGATCCATCTCGGCCTGGTCATGGCGTTTTTCCTGACCATGCCCTACAGCAAATTCGCCCACGGCATCTTCCGTAGCGCCGCGCTGCTCAAGTACTCCATCGAAAAACGCCAACCCAACCCGATTAACGCCGGAAGCGACTGATCGTAGAACCACTCATTCCAATAACAATATTGATCACCCGGGTAACCATAATGAAAACAACAACTCAAGATAGCGGATCCAAGGGGTCAAAGCTGGGCGCCATTCTACGGGTCACCAGCGGCAACTTTCTCGAACAGTTTGACTTCTTTCTGTTCGGTTTTTACGCGACCTACATCTCCCAGACGTTCTTTCCTGCCACCAGCGATTTCGCCTCGCTGATGATGACCTTCGCCGTATTCGGCTCGGGATTCCTGATGCGCCCACTGGGCGCTATCGTGCTGGGCGCTTACATCGACAAGGTGGGACGCCGCAAGGGGTTGATCGTGACGCTGTCGATCATGGCCGCGGGAACGGTATTGATTGCACTCGTGCCAGGCTATGCCAGCATTGGTGTCGCGGCACCTGTACTGGTATTGATGGGACGACTGTTGCAGGGTTTCTCCGCTGGCGCGGAGATGGGTGGCGTTTCAGTGTATCTGGCTGAAATCGCCACGCCGGGCCGCCGCGGTTTCTACACCAGCTGGCAGTCGGCCAGCCAGCAGGTGGCGATCGTTCTTGCAGCCGCTTTGGGCTACACGATCAATGCGTCCATGGAAGCTGCCGAAGTGGCCGCCTGGGGCTGGCGGATCCCCTTCTTTATAGGTTGCGTGATTATTCCGTTCATCTTCATCATTCGCCGTTCACTCCAGGAAACCGATGCGTTCAAAGCACGCACGCATCACCCAAGTGCCAGTGAAGTGTTTCGCTCGATGCGAGACAACTGGCGCACAGTGCTGGCGGGGGGCTTGCTGGCCTCAATGACCACCACCACGTTCTATCTGATTACCGTCTACACCCCCACCTTCGGAAGGACTGTACTGAACCTGAGCACCACCGACAGTCTGGTGGTCACGCTCTTCGTCGGCCTGAGCAACTTCATTTGGCTGCCCATCGGCGGCACACTCTCCGACCGCATCGGCCGTCGCCCCTTGTTGCTGGCGATTTCCTTGCTGTGCCTGTTCACCGCTTATCCCGCCATGCATTGGCTGGCCGCAGCGGCAAGCTTTGAACGCCTGCTCGCCGTGCTGTTGTACTTCTCTTTCTTCTTTGGCATTTACAACGGCGCGATGGTTGCGGCCTTGACTGAAGTGATGCCTCAGAACGTACGAGTCGTGGGATTTTCCCTGGCATTCAGTTTGGCGACCGCTGTTTTTGGCGGCTTCACACCCGCCGTATCCACTCTCCTGGTACAGGCAACCGGTGACAAGGCATCGCCTGCCTACTGGCTGATGTTTGCCGCTTTTTGTGGATTCACAGCGACGACGATCTTGTATCGCCGGCAAAAAGCAGTGACAGTCAACGCTTGATCAACGAGAGGTTTCGTTGGCGTTCAGGTTTTTTCGCTGAATAAATCGCCCGCCCTTGCCTGCATTGACACGTCTTTCGTATCAATGCAGGCCTGCCACGCCCCCGTCCTGTCCAACACCCTGCCCCCAGCGTCCTGATAAGCGCCGGGCAAGACGGCATCAAATTTTGATTTGCCCCAGCAAGCTTTGCAGGCGATTGCCGATCATATACATCTCGTCGACTGTCTTGACCCCGAGCGGAGTCTGGTTGGGTTTAGCGCACAGCCACCGGTTTTTGAATCTCCAACCGACTGATCCACACCGCCATCAGAATCACGCTGCCACCCAGCAGCAACCGCCCCAGTTCCTCATGCTGATTCCAGATCAGCAGATTGAGCAGCAGTCCCACGGGCACATGCAGGTTATTCATCACCGCCAGCGTCCCGCCATTCACCAGACAGGCGCCCTTGTTCCACCAGTACAGACCCAGCGCGGTCGAAACCAGGCCGAGGAACACCAACACGCCCCATTGCAGCGGCGCTTGCGGCCAGAAGTTCTGTTTGCCGAACAGCAAGAACGCCGGTAACGCCACCGCCAGTGCGCCAAGGTAGAAATAACCGAAGCGTCGGTAATGCGGCAGATCGCTTGGGTGACGAGCCACCAGGTGTTTGTAGAGCACCTGCCCGGCGGCGAAGGTGAAGTTGGCCAGTTGCAGCAGCAGGAACCCCATGAAGAAGTCCGGGCTGATCCGGTCATAGCGAATCACCGCAGCCCCGGCCACCGCCACCAGTGCCGACACCAATGCCCATGGATTGAACCGTCGGTTCAGCGCATCTTCGATCAGGGTCACGTGCAGTGGCGTGAGGACCGTGAACAGCAGCACTTCAGGCACCGTCAGCACACGGAAGCTCAGATACAGGCAAACGTAGGTCACGCCAAACTGCAGCGCACCAATCAGTAACATGCCGCGCATGAACGCAGGCTCTACCGAGCGCCATCGCGTGAGCGGAATAAACACCAGCCCCGCCAGGAGCACACGCACCAGTACCGCGAAGTAACTGTCGACATGACCGGCCAGGTATTCGCCGATCAAACTGAAGGAAAACGCCTGGATCAGCGTGACAAAAAGTAGATAGCCCATGCTCGCCTCGTTTCGAATGGCGGCGAAGATAGCGGTTTTTGCCGGTGATCGCGAACACTCAAACGATACAAAATTCCGGGCAAAAAAAAGCCCGATCTCGCTAAAGCGTTCAATCGGGCGGCAGCACTCAGGAGCAGCAAGTGCAAAGGGAGGTTCGATGCGCGTACAGGCTTGAAGGGGTAGCGCCAGGTCACTAGACCATCCAGCGATTATCTGGCGATTAAAGGGTCAGGCCACTTGAGCAAGCCTGGCGTTCGCCTGGTTCAAGCCTTTTTCCTGGAAGTCACCGCCCAGGTTCATACCTTCGGCGTGAATGAACGTGACGTCGTGGATGCCGATGAAGCCCATGACCTGACGCAGGTAGGGTTCCTGGTGATCCGCGGCGCTGCCAGCGTAGATCCCGCCACGAGCGGTCAATACGTAAGCGCGCTTTCCGGTGAGCAAACCTTGGGGACCGGTTTCGGTGTACTTGAACGTCACGCCGGCACGCAGCACATGGTCAAGCCAGGCCTTGAGGGTACTCGGGATGGCGAAGTTGTACATCGGTGCGGCCATCACCAGCACATCGGCGGCCAGCAGTTCGTCGGTCAATTGGTTGGAACGTTCCAGGGAAACCTGTTCGATGTCGCTGCGCTGATCGGCAGGCTTCATCCAGCCACCCAGCAGGTTGATGTCCAGATGCGGCACCGGGTTGACGGCCAGGTCACGAACGGTGATTTCGTCCTTCGGGTGAGCGGCTTGCCACTGTTTGATGAAGGTCTGGGTCAGTTGACGGGAAACCGAGTCTTGCTGACGTGCGCTGCTTTCGATGATCAGAACGCGGGACATGGGATGTAACCTCCATCTAAGAATGCTGTAAGTCGATGGAGTGAAGGTTAAACATTGCCATATCGATGAAAAAGCGCAAATAACTGCTATAAACTATCGATAAATTCGTTTATAAGCGAATCATGCGTTGCAGGCGCCAGCTTGCTCGCGACAGCGACGGGTGAAAAAGGCTGTCGACTGCCCCGACACTGTCGCGAGCAAGCTGGCTCCTAAAGTCATTTCGGGGTGCAGGTGAGCTGGATACGCATTTTGATGATGGAACGGTTGAATTTGGCCGTCGCATTTTTGTGTTTGCCAGCAGCCACTTCGATATTGCGAGTGCGCGGCGCTTCCGGGCCGTTGTTGAACACCACCTTACAGATCGCATCGGTGCTGCCGTAATTGTTCACCTGAAGGGTGGCGATATCGCTATCGGTGTCATACGCGTTGTAGTCAATGCTCAAGCCGTTCAGCTGCTTTTCGACATCAATCTGATAAGCAAACGCGGTCAGCGGCAGCATCGCCAGCACCACACAACAGAATTTTTTCATTCAGCAGTCTCCAATAAGGGCTGCCAGCTTAGGACAAGAGGAGCTCATCATGAAAGCGCCCCGCGTGACCCTTGATCAATGGCGAACGCTGCAGGCCGTGGTCGATCACGGTGGTTTCGCCCAGGCCGCCGAGGCGCTGCACCGCTCGCAGTCGTCGGTCAGCTATACCGTGGCGCGCATGCAGGACCAGCTCGGCGTGCCACTGCTGCGTATCGATGGCCGCAAAGCGGTGTTGACCGAGGCCGGTGGCGTGCTGCTGCGCCGCTCCCGGCAACTGGTGAAACAAGCCAGCCAGCTGGAAGACCTGGCCCACCACATGGAGCAAGGCTGGGAAGCCGAGGTGCGGCTGGTGGTCGATGCGGCGTATCCGAGCGCCCGGCTGGTCCGCGCCTTGACCGCGTTCATGCCGCAAAGCCGTGGCTGCCGGGTGCGCTTGCGCGAGGAAGTGTTGTCGGGGGTGGAAGAGGTGTTGCTCGAAGGCGTGGCCGACCTGGCCATTACCGGTTTCAGCATTCCCGGTTACCTGGGCGCGGAATTGAGCGACGTCGAATTCGTCGCGGTCGCTCACCCCGAACACTCGCTGCATCGTCTGAATCGCGAACTGAATTTCCAGGATCTGGAAAGCCAGATGCAAGTGGTGATTCGCGACTCCGGCCGGCAACAGCCCCGGGACGTCGGCTGGCTCGGCGCCGAACAGCGCTGGACTGTCGGTAGCCTGGCCACCGCCGCTACGTTTGTCAGCAGTGGCCTGGGTTTCGCCTGGTTGCCAAGGCACACGATCGAACGGGAACTCAAGGAAGGCACGCTCAAGCTGCTACCTTTGGATCAGGGTGGCAGCCGTAATCCGAATTTTTACCTGTATTCGAACAAGGACAAACCGCTCGGCCCCGCCACGCAGATTCTCATCGAACTGCTGCGCACCTTCGATACCGCACCACTGGACGCACCGTTCGCCGCCCCTGAACAAGCCTGACACGGAGTGCACGCATGGCCTATTTCGAACACGATGGTTGCAACCTGCACTATGAGGAATATGGCCACGGTACGCCATTGCTGCTGGTCCACGGCCTGGGCTCGAGCACCCTGGACTGGGAAAAACAGATCCCCGCGCTGGCTGCCCGTTACCGGGTGATCGTCCCGGATGTGCGCGGCCATGGTCGCTCGGACAAACCCCGCGAGCGCTACAGCATCGCCGGGTTCAGCGCCGACCTGATCGCGTTGATCGAGCATCTGAATCTAGGCCCGACTCACTATGTGGGGCTTTCAATGGGTGGCATGATCGGCTTTCAACTGGGCGTGGATCAGCCGCAACTGCTCAAAAGCCTGTGCATCGTCAACAGCGCGCCCGAGGTCAAACTGCGCAGCCGCGACGATTACTGGCAATGGTTCAAGCGCTGGAGCCTGATGCGCGTCCTCAGTCTTGGCACCATCGGCAAAGCCTTGGGCGGAAAATTGTTCCCCAAGGCCGAGCAGGCGGATCTGCGACAAAAAATGGCCGAACGCTGGGCAAAAAACGACAAACATGCTTATCTCGCCAGCTTCGATGCCATTGTGGGATGGGGCGTTCAGGAACGACTGTCGAAGGTATCCTGTCCAACCCTCATCGTCAGCGCCGACCATGACTACACGCCGGTCTCGCTGAAGGAAAACTACGTAAAACTGCTGCCCGATGCGCGGCTGGTGGTGATTGCCGATTCGCGTCACGCCACCCCGCTGGACCAGCCCGAACACTTCAACCAGACGCTGCTCGAGTTTCTTGCCGCCGTCGATACCACCACCCTCAGGATCACTGACCCATGCTGAAAAAAATCGCCCTTGTCGCTGGCTCCGTTCTGTTTGCCGCCAACCTGATGGCGGCAACGCCAACCAAGGCGCCACATGTGCTGCTGGAAACCACCAACGGCCAGATCGAGATCGAACTGGACCCGGTCAAAGCCCCGATCAGTACCAAGAACTTCCTTGATTACGTGGACAGCGGCTTCTACAACAACACGATTTTCCACCGCGTGATTCCGGGCTTCATGGTCCAGGGCGGCGGTTTCACTTCGCAAATGCAGCAGAAAGAAACCAAGGCGCCGATCAAGAACGAGTCGAAGAACGGCCTGCATAATGTTCGTGGCACCGTGTCCATGGCCCGCACCTCGGTGCCGGATTCGGCCACCAGCCAGTTTTTCATCAACGTCAAGGACAACGATTTCCTCGACAGCGGTGACGGCTACGCCGTGTTCGGCAAAGTGGTCAAAGGCATGGACGTGGTCGACATCATCGTCAACTCGCAAACAACAACCAAAAGCGGCATGAAAGACGTGCCGGCCGATCCGGTGTTCATCAAGTCGGCCAAGCGCATCGACTGAGACTAAGCTGGACAAGGATGTCCGAGCCGTTGCCGGTCATGCCGGCAACACTCAAACCGTTTAAAGGAGAGCCCGTTCGCGGGTGAAAACCCCATGCTTTATCGCCGTTTTGAAAAACTGATCGACGTCTTCCGCGACGCCCCGACGCCCGCTCCGCCGGATCGGGTACTGCCGTTTTATACCTATTACCTCAAGCAGGTCTGGCCGAGCTTCGCGGCCCTGTTGTTTGTCGGCCTGGTTGGCGCGCTGATCGAAGTCGCGCTGTTCAGCTACCTGAGCCGCATCATCGACCTGGCCCAAGGCACGCCGAACGTCAATTTCTTCAAGGAACACAGCCTTGAGCTGACCTGGATGGTCGTGGTGGCGCTGGTCCTGCGCCCCGTGTTCGTCGGCCTGCATGACTTGCTGGTGCACCAGACCCTGAGCCCCAGCATGACCAGCCTGATCCGCTGGCAAAACCACAGTTATGTGCTCAAACAGAGCCTTAATTTCTTCCAGAACGACTTCGCCGGGCGCATCGCCCAACGGATCATGCAGACCGGCAACTCCCTGCGCGATTCAGCCGTGCAGGCGGTGGATGCGTTGTGGCACGTGCTGATCTACGCCATCAGTTCCCTGGTGCTGTTCGCCGAGGCCGACTGGCGCCTGATGATCCCGCTGCTGACCTGGATCGTCGCCTTCATCAGCGCGCTCTACTACTTCGTGCCACGGGTCAAGGAACGTTCGGTCGTGTCCTCCGATGCGCGCTCCAAACTCATGGGGCGCATCGTCGACGGCTACACCAACATCACCACCCTGAAGCTGTTCGCCCACACCAACTTCGAGCAGCAATACGCCCGCGAGGCAATCAAGGAACAGACTGAAAAAGCCCAACTGGCCGGCCGCGTGGTGACCAGCATGGACGTGGTCATCACCAGCATGAACGGCTTGCTGATCGTCAGCACCACCGGCCTGGCGCTGTGGCTGTGGACGCAATCGCTGATCTCTGTGGGCGCCATTGCCCTAGCCACCGGCCTGGTGATCCGCATCGTCAACATGTCCGGCTGGATCATGTGGGTGGTCACCGGGATCTTCGAAAACATCGGCATGGTTCAGGACGGTTTGCAGAGTATTTCGCAACCCGTCTCGGTGACCGACCGCGACCAGGCCAAACCCTTGACCGTGGCCCGTGGCGAAGTGCGTTTCGAGAACGTGGACTTTCACTACGGCAAACGGAGCGGGATCATTGGCGGTCTCAACCTGAACATCAAGCCCGGCGAAAAGATCGGCCTGATCGGGCCATCCGGTGCGGGAAAGTCGACCTTGGTCAACTTGCTGCTGCGCCTCTACGACGTGGAAGGCGGAAGGATTCTGATCGATGGGCAGAACATCGCCGAGGTCAGCCAGGAAAGCCTGCGCGAGCGCATCGGCATGATCACCCAGGACACGTCCTTGCTGCATCGCTCGATCCGCGACAATCTGCTTTACGGCAAACCCGACGCGACCGACGCCGAGCTCTGGGAGGCGGTGCGCAAGGCGCGCGCCGACGGTTTCATTCCCATGCTCTCGGACGCCGAAGGCCGCACCGGTTTCGATGCCCATGTCGGTGAACGCGGGGTCAAACTCTCGGGCGGTCAGCGCCAGCGTATCGCCATCGCCCGCGTGCTGCTCAAGGACGCGCCGATCCTGATCATGGACGAGGCCACTTCAGCCCTGGATTCGGAGGTCGAGGCCGCAATCCAGGAAAGCCTGGAAACCCTGATGCAGGGCAAAACCGTGATCGCCATCGCCCACCGGCTCTCGACCATCGCCCGCATGGACCGGTTGGTAGTACTGGAGAATGGCAAGATTGCCGAAACCGGCAGCCATGCTGAACTGCTGGCCCAGGGCGGTTTGTATGCGCGGCTGTGGCAGCATCAGACCGGTGGGTTCGTCGGAATCGATTGACTCTTGGCGGCACTAGAAAACGGTGGGAGCTTATTTTCACCGTTTTGCCGTTTACTTCAGGCCTGCCGATAAGGCAAAGCCGTCCGCGCCTCCTCGGCATACGCCAGCACACCCTGCCTCTCCTGCTGCAGGAAGTCTTTGACTGCTGCTTTCAACCCCGGATGGCGCAGATAATGCCAGGAGTGGGTGATCACCGGTTCGAACCCACGAATCAACTTGTGCTCGCCCTGGGCACCCGCGTCGAAGCGTTGAAAACCGTTGGCAATCGCATAATCCATACCCTGATAAAAACAGGTCTCGAAATGCAGTCGATCGAATTCGGCCAGGCACCCCCAGTAACGACCATAGAAACTGTCGCCCCCCACCAGGCTGAACGCCATGGCGACCGGCCGGGAGCCTTGCCTGGCAAACACCACGCGAATTGATTGCGGCATGCGCTCGGCCAGCAGACTGAAAAACTCCCGCGTCAGATAAGGCCTTTGCCTACGCACCGCGTAAGTATTGGCGTAGCACGCGTAGACAAAATCCCACTGTGCTTCTGTCAGTTGCGAACCTTCCAGCCATTCGAAATCAAAGCCCTGCCCCGCCACTTGCTCGCGCTCCTTGCGCATCTGTTTGCGTTTACGTGAGCTGAGGGCTTCGAGGAAGTCTTGGAAATCCCGATAACCGCGGTTCTGCCAGTGGTACTGACAGCCGATGCGTTGCAACCAGCCTGGCTGTTCGGCCAGTGCCGCGTCGGTGAACGGATCGGTGAAATTGATATGAGCGCTGGAAAGCTGTTCGATCTCCAGATAACCCGGCAGGCTTTTGAGCAATTCGAAGCCGTCCTCCACCCTGGCCGCCAGCAAGCGCGGACCACTGACTGGACTAAACGGCACAGCGGTCAACAGCTTGGGGTAGTAATCGATACCGGCGCGTTCACAGGCATCGGCCCAGGCGTGATCGAACACATACTCACCATAGGAATGCCATTTACGGTAGCTCGGCAAGGCGGCGATCAATCGATCACCTTCGACGTGCAGCAAATGTTCGGGTTGCCAGCCGGAATGAGGGCCAACGCTGCCACTGTCTTCCAGTGCGCTCAAAAATGCATGGCGCAAAAACGGCTGCGTCTCGGGCACCAGAGCGTCCCACGTTTGCGCGGCGATTTCGGACAGACTTTGTAAGCGTTGCAACGGCATCACCATCCTCACTCGTTCATGGCTTAAAAAGCCTGTCGAGTATCGCCGATCGCCATCCTTTGCACACGATCAAATCGCCGACAGCGCTCTATCTCAATAGTTCAGGACGATTTTGTATCGTCATCGACTTGCCACCGCATTGCCACCTCACTGTCATAAACCATCGCGATACTGGCGCCTGTTTTTAGAACGCCGGGGAATAGCCCGGCCCTGTTTTCCGTCCATCAATGGTCGGTTGTGCCCTGGATGGCTCAGCCATCCACTCTCATCTTCGGAGATTGATATGCGTGTTGCTTCCACGAAAACTGCGGCGGCCCTGTGTGGTGGTTTGCTGCTGGCCATGAGTGTTCCGGCCAGTGCCGCAGTCGACGCCAAACTGCTCGACATGCTCAAGGCTAACGGTTCGATTACCAACACGCAGTACAGCGAACTGCAAGCAGAGCTGGCCAGGGATCAGAAGGAACAACAAATCGCCCGCCAGGCTCAACAGGAAACCAACGAACAAATCGCGGTGACCGCCAAGAAAACCAACGAACTGAGCACTTTCGATCAGAAACTGGCCTGGGCTGCCAAGACCCAGTTCAAGGGTGACGTGCGCTTCCGTCAGGAAACCGTTCAAAACGACGGCGTATCGAACAACAAGGACCAGAACCGTCAGCGCATTCGTGCCCGCCTGGGTGCCTACAGCGAAATCAACCCGCAAGTTGACACCGGTATTCGCGTTGCCACCGGCAGCAACGATGACGCGCGTTCCACCAACCAGGACCTGAACAACTACTTCGACAAGAAGCAGATCTGGCTGGATCAGGGCTACGTCGACTACCACCCGGATGCGATCAAGAACCTGCACCTGGTGGGCGGCAAGATGCCACAGCAATGGGTAAGCATGGGCGACATCATCTGGGATAGCGATATCAATCCGGAAGGTCTGTCGGTGTCTTACAAATACCCGCTGAGCGGCAGCACCGAGTTGTTCGGTAGCGCCGGTCACTACACCCTCAAGGACAACGTCGACGGCGAGGGCGTGCAGTTCAAACACGACCTGCGTCTGTACGCCGGTCAGTTGGGCGGTCGCTTCGCTTTGACCGATAACCTGAAAATGACCTTGGGCGGCAGTATCTACGCCTATGACAACGCTGACAGCAGCGCCTGCCCTGGCACTGGCACCGTCACTGCGCCGTGCGCGTTGGCCGTCAACGGCAACAGCCCGCGTGAAGAATTCAAACTGTACGAAGGCTTTGGTCAGTTGGATGTCAGCGGTCTGCCAGTGCCGCTGTCGATTTACGGTCAATACGTGAACAACACCGAAGCCAGCAACAGCCAGGACACTGGCTGGTTGGCCGGCGTCAAGACCAAGGTCTACGGCTTCGCTATCGACTACAACTACCGCGATGTACAGCAAAACTCCGTGGTCGGTGCCTTCACCGACTCCGACTTCGCCAACGGTTTCACCGGTTCGCGTGGCAGCAAGTTGAAAGTGAGCTACGAGTTGGACAAGAACTTCAACGTCGGCGCTACTTACTACATGGCGAACTCCGACTACACCAACGCCAGCATCAACAAGAAAGATTCGGACATCAACACTCTGCAACTGGATGCCGAAGCCAAGTTCTGATTCCCCGCCATACGACTCGGGCAAGGAAGCCCGAGCCGCCTTTACAGCCTGGCGTTGGTTTGTCTGTCCCCCATCATCCGTGCGATGGACCAACGCGAGTCTGTGTTCTCCTCCCCCGCCATCCCTTTCGAATCAGCGACGATCCTCGACCCGCGAGTGGCTTTTGCTCCAGTCGGTCAGCAAGCTGTACGCCACCGCGAGCAGCGTAGGGCCAATGAACAGGCCGATGAAGCCGAAGGCAATCAACCCGCCAAACACCCCCAGCAATACAATCACCAACGGCAGATTGCCGCCTCGGCTGATCAGGTACGGCTTGAGCACGTTGTCCACGCCGCTGATGATGAATGTGCCCCAGATGCCCAGGAACACCGCCATCCCGTACTCGCCTTTCCAGGCCAGCCAGGCCGTGGCCGGAATCCACACCAGCGGCGGGCCCATGGGAATCAGGCTGAGCAGGAAAGTCACGATACCGAGTACCAGAGCCCCGGGTACGCCGGCAATCAGGAACCCGATCAGCGCCAGAACCGCCTGGGCCGCCGCCGTCCCGATCACCCCGTTCACCACCCGTTGCACCGTGCCCGCCACCAGTTCGATGTAATACCCCGCCCGCTTGCCGATCAGCCGCTCCAGCAAGCCATGAACAAACGCCGCCAATCGTGGCCCGTCCCGATAGAAAAAGAACACGAAGACAATGCTCAAGGTCAGCTCGAGGATGCCGCTGCCGATCTGCGCGCTACGCGCCAACAGCCAGTTTCCGACCTGCCCGAAATAAGGTTTGAGCGACACCATCATCGCCGCGCCCTGTTGATCGATACTGTTCCAGATTCCGACCAGTCGCGTGCCCACCAAGGGCACACTGCCGAGCCAGGCGGGGGCTTCAGGCAAGCCATCGACCTGGACGTCCTTGAAGAATGACACGGCATCACGCACGTGGTCCGCCAGATTGAACCCCAGCCACACCAATGGCACCGCCACCAGCAACATCCAGCCAACGGTCAATATGGCTGCCGCCAGGGACTCGCGACCGTTAAGCCAGCGCGTCAGCAAACGCATCAGTGGCCAACTGGCAAATGCCAGCACCGCGCCCCAGAACAACGCCGACCAAAACGGCGCCATTACCCAGAAACTTGCGCCAAACAGCACCAGGAGCAGGATCTGCACCAACAGCCGGTCGTTATTGATCATCGAAATCTCAAGAAAAGTCAGTTCGCAAAAGAGTAGGCGAACGCGCAGAACGCGTTCACCCGATCAAGCTTAACGCAACAGCTCAATATGCAGGCCAGAGCCTTCGACGCTGCCGGTTTCCATCCGCGCCGCCCGTACACCCTGCTCGATCAATGCCTGACGCCAGGCTTCGGCTTTCGGCCCGGAAAGACTGATCCGCTGGGTCGTGTCCAGATTCAGGCCACGAGAGATCAAGCGCAGCCAGGCCTCGTCAGGCACGTCTGTCAGTTTGGGGAAATCAAGTTCGCCGGTGCTTTTGAGTTCGCGCAGCAAGGTTGCGGATGTCGGCAGCAAATCGCCCAGCGGACCCGCGGCGTCAAACTGCTCGACATGCAGATAGGCTTTGCGATTGCCCCGCGTGATGCTGTAAAGCGCCACCAGGGTATTGTCCTTCGGAGCCGCCAGTCGCAGCAGCAAATACGCCTGTTCGTTATCGGAGCCATAGAGTTTGGCGTTGCCGAACACTTCGTTGGCCCACAGGCTGCTCTCGCCGCAATCACGGGCCTGGCACCAGAACAGCAACTGGGCGCCCTGCTTCTGCAAGGCTTCGCGGGCGTCGGTAAAGGCTTGTGTCGCCGAGTGTTCCGGTGGCAACTCGTAGGTCACCGACGTGGCGTTACCACGGGCGCTGACCTGACCGTCAAAACGCAACTGACCGCTGATCTTGCGTATCGAACCCAGCGGATAGACCCGCTCGAGTTCGGCTGCGGGGCGATAGTCGACGATCTGCGCATCGGTCATGCGCGGCAGAATCGGCAGGTCCTGACTGCCTGGAACATCGGCGGCAAACAACAGGGGACTGAAACAGCAAAGCGCCAGCAGGTTGAGGGAACGCATCGATAGGCTCATCGGATCAGCATGGCCTGGGCGCCCTTGACGACACTGGCGTCATCGGGGTTGATCTTGAGAAAGTGTGCAGACTTATGTTCCTTCTTGTCCTTGCTGAAACTCGACGCTTGCACTGTGCGGGGCAGGTCGGGTTTCTCGAGCACGATAGAGACCTTGTGGCCATTCGGGGTCGCAGCGGTGTAGAGATCTATCATGGTTGTCTCCCATTTCAACCCGCCCAGCCTCGACAGTTGCCCGGTGCAAGTCAAGGAACGGCGAAGAACCGATTGAAACAGTCTGCGACAAGATCGGCACCGGACGCGTCATTCAGGTGCAAATGGTGGCCGCCTGGCAGCTGTTCACGGCTAAAGGGTAGACGTTCCAGCAGCTCAGGATGTTTGGCGAGCATGCCATCGGCGGCAACCACCAGCTTGGCGGGACAACTGACCCGCTGAACGAAGGCCATGGCCTGCTCGGTAGTGAGACGAAGCGGCGATGGCAGCGTGAGGCGGTTGTCCGTGCGCCAGGTGTAACCGCCCGGCACGGGCATGAGCCCTCGTTGCGCCAGCAGTTCGGCGGCTTCGCGACTGACCGCTACCAATCCCTTCATTCGCGCCTCGATGGCCCGATCGAGGGTGGCGTAAACCGGTTTGCGTTTGTCTCGCAGATCCAGTTGCGCTTGCAGGGCCATGCCCATGCGCTCGGCGGCATTTTCGCCTTTGTCTGTAGGGGGAATGACACCGTCGATCAACGCCAGATGAGTCACGCGCTCCGGCAGCGCTCCGGCGATGATCAAGGAAGCGATCGCGCCCATGGAATGCCCCAACAGCGCAAACCGGTTAAGTCCAAGCTGTTCGGCGACTTGCAGCACATCGTGGGCGTAGTCCCACATTGCATAACCGGCCCCCGCCGGTCGATGCCCGGAATGACCGTGCCCGGCCATGTCCAGCGCGATGATGCGCAAACCTTTGAGCTTGGGCGCCAGGCGCGCGAAGCTGTTGGCGTTGTCCAGCCAACCGTGCAGGGCGATGACCGGCAAGCCGTCCTCGGGGCCGAACAGGTGCGCCGCCAGTTCGATGTGCGGCAGGGTCAGGCGTACTTCTTCGACGACATGGTTCATGCGCAATCCTGTTGGCGGCGCCGGTCCCAGCGGCTGAACAGGTTTTTCAGCAGCATCGCGGTGTCTTGCGGACGTTCCAGCGGAAACATGTGGCCACCGGGCACGGTCAAGGATTCGCCCAATGGCATGCGCCCGACCGAGCTGGCGTGATGACGCATCACAACCCGACTGCTGCGCCCGCGAACCACCGCCAGCGGCACTTTCAATTGCCGCGTTCGGCCAGGGCTGGTGTGGGGAACGCCACGGTAGATACTGATTTCCGTGGCCGGGTCGAAGCGCAGGCGCAGCTTGTCGCCCACCTTGTGCAAACCATGTTGCAGATAGGCGTCGAAGCAGTCCGGATCGAAGCCGCGAAAAAGGGTCTTGCCGGCGAAATAGCGCCGGGCGCTTTCCAGGTCGGCGAACTCTTCACGCCGTCCCAGGGTGCGACCGGCCGGGGTCAGGCGATCGATGAAACCGAAGCGCTTGGCGGCCCGGATAACCCATTGATCGGTACGGGTCAGCACCGGCGAGTCGAGCATCACCACGCCACGATAGAGATGAGGGCAGCGCAACGCCGCGTGCTGATGCAGTACGCCGCCAAAGGAGTGACCGACGCCCCAGACCGGTTCGGGCTGCTGCTCCAGATGATGGATCAATTCGTCCACCAGGTTGTACCAATTGTCATCCGCCGGGAACCGCGGGTCATGGGCGTGCTGCTCCAGATGCGTCACCTGATACTCGGGCGCCAGCGCCGCGAACAACTTGCCATAAGTTCCCGAGGGAAACCCGTTGGCGTGGGCGAAAAATATCTGCTGCGACATACCGACGATCCATCAACGAAAACAGAGCTCGATTGTCCGTAAGTCCGCGCCATGCAGCAATGACCGTAACTGACAGGAATGATGACAGTCCGGTCAAACCCATGAACCTGTGGCTTGCTCGCGTACGGATGCATAGCAGCCGTCATGAGCAGATGTCCCGGGTCAAGGTGACTGGGGCCGCTTCGCGACCCAACGGGAGCAAGCACCCTCGCCACAATACTTGGATCAACGCGCCGGCGGATTTTGCCCCAGCGGCACCACTGCCATGGTCAACCGCGACACACAACTGGCCTTGCCCTCATCGCTGGTCAGCCGAATGTCCCAGACATGGGTCGTGCGACCGATGTGAATCGCCTTGGCCACCGCTGTCACCCGCCCGCTGCGCAGGCCACGCAGATGGTTGGCATTGATTTCCAGGCCCACGCAGTAAAACTTGCTGGCATCGATACACAGGTAACTGGCCATGGAGCCGACCGTCTCGGCCAGCACCACAGAAGCGCCGCCGTGCAAAAGACCGTAAGGCTGATGGGTGCGATGATCGATGACCATGCTCGCCGTCAGGGACTCGTCATCAAAGGCTTCGAAGCGGATATCCAGCACTTCGCCAATGGTGTTTTTCTGGATGGCATTCAATTGCTCGATGTTGGGAGTGGTGCGCCACAAACTCATCGCTGACTTCCTTTGTTGGTTTTGTTCGTGACTCAATCCTGCCACAGCACTGTCTCGCTACGCTCGCTCCATTCCTCGAAACGGGCGCCATAAGCTGCTTCGATCACGTTGCGCTTGATTTTCAAGGTTGGCGTGAGGAAGCCGTTTTCTACCGCCCAGCTATCCTTGACCACCACCAGACGCCGCAAGCGTTCGTGCTTGTCGAGGGCGCCATTGACCTCATCCAAAAGCTTTTCCAGGCTTGAGTGCAGGCCGGCGCGCGCCGCGCCGCCCGCATCCTGCTGCCCGACCGCCGACAGTACGCACAACCCCAGTGGCGCAATCAGGCCATCACCGACTACACACACCTGCTCAATGCGCGAATGCACCGCCAGACGATTTTCGATGGGGGCCGGGGCCACGTATTTGCCTTTGCTGGTCTTGAAGATTTCCTTCAGGCGCCCGGTCAGGCGCAGGTTGCCTTCGGCGTCTTGCTCGCCCTTGTCGCCGGTACGCAGGAAGCCATCCTCGGTGATGGTGTCGGCGGTTTTCTGCGGCTCCTTGAAATAGCCGAGCATGGTCGCGCCGCTGCGGACCAGGACCTCGCCCGAATCGTCGATGCGCACCTCGACCTCCGGACAGGGCTTGCCGATCCAGCCCGGTTTGTTCTGACCCGGCAGGCCAATGTGCGAGTAACCGCAGCTCTCGGTCATGCCATAGACCTCGAGCACATCCAGCCCGAGCTTGCGGTACCACGACAGCAAGGCCTGCGGCACTGGCGCCGCGCCGGAGAGGGCCACGCGCAAGGCATCCAGCCCCAGGCCGGCGAGGACTTTGTGCCCGACTCGTTTGCCGACGATCGGCAGGCCGAGCAGAAAATCCAGGCGTTTTGCCGGAATCTTGCTGTAGACGCCCATCTGGAATTTGGTCCAGATTCGCGGCACGCCGAACAACGCGGTCGGCCGTGCGCGACGCAGGTCGTCGAGAAAGGTGTCGAGGCTTTCAGCAAAGAACACTGTCTGGCCGGTGTAAATCGATGCCAGTTCGACGAACATCCGTTCAGCGACATGGCACAACGGCAGGTAGGACAACAAGCGGTCCGACTCATTGAGGCCGAATAATTGGGTGCCTCGGGTGGTGGCAAATCCCAGGTTGGCGAAGCTGTGCATCACGCCTTTGGGCATGCCGGTGGTGCCGGAGGTGTAAATGATGGTCGCAAGTTGATCGGCGGCGGGTTTGGGGTCGTCCTGGATCGGCGAACTGCGCTGCAGATCGGCCCAGCTGAAATCGAAGGTGCCCGGTGGATGCAACGGCAGACTGATCGTCGGCAAATCTTCGTGGACCCCACGGGACATGCCCGGCCAGTCGTCAAGTTTGCCGATAAAGGCCAGTGCCGCTTCCGAATGATTGAGCACCTGGGCCACGGACTCGGCGGTGAGGTTGGGGTACAGCGGCACGGAAACATGGCCGGCCATCCAGATGGCCAGGTCGGCAATGATCCAGTGGGCGCAGTTTTTCGAAATAAGCGCGATGTGACTGCCCTGGGGCAATTCCCGCGCACGCAACCAATGGGCGGCGCAGCGGGCTTGATGGCCGACGTCGGCCCATGTCAGTGTCTCGACCTGTCCGCCGCCGATGGGTTGAACCAAAAAGCGCTGTCGGGGATGACGGGCCTCACGTTCGTAGAAGACATCCAGCGGCAAACGAAAAGCAGCAGACATGAGACTCGCTCCTTATTTTTGTTCTGGAGCAAGCGTAGCTAACCAAGCAAGTGCTTGGTTAGCTATTTCATACAAAATTTTTCATGCTGCTTCGAAGCCCTGCGCCTATAAAGCAAAGCAACGCCATTACGGATGCTTGATGCCCGCGAGCTTCATCGACCCGATCAGCAGCTCATCGCCGCTGATTTCAGCCAGTCCGGCAGTGCCGACCTTCTCCGGCGGATACCCGGCGCCATGTTGCAGGTAGCTCAGCAAGTGACCCACCAGCGGGTTGTGGCTGACCAGCAGGACATTGCTGACCGACACCAGTTGTTCGGCGACCTTGTCCGGATCGGTTTCCGGCGTCAGCCACTCGACGGTACGGATCTCCGGCTCGAAACCCAGTGCGTCGCGTACAAGCTGCGCGGTTTCCTGCGCTCGCAGATAAGGGCTGGCATAGATAGCGGTGAGCGGCTGGCCGATCAACAACGCAGCGCTGCGCAGGACTTCTTCACGGCCGTGAGCGGTCAGTGCCCGCTCCGAATCATGGGATTTGGAACCGTGAGGTTCAGCCTCACCATGACGCAATACCCAGAGTTTCATAGCTTGGGTTCCTCATCTCGAGCCGGATGCGGGGCTGGCGGCACGGCGTGCGGCGCTTCACCTTCCGGCGTACGCGGTGTTGGCCAGTCGGCGAACGGCCAGGGTTTCTGATCGCTGTGAAAACTGCCGAAACGACCGATCTGCGCCAGAAACTGGCTCAGACTGTCGCCGAAATTCATCAAGGTTGCGTTCGGGGCGCCGTAAATCAAACGATAGATCAACTGCACCAGCACCACCGCGCCAAGGATGAACTGCGCCACTTGCCAGACCAGTACGAAGACGACCATCCACAGCACCCGCAACAGGATGGACTCGTATTTGGCTTGTACTTTTTGATCGCTCATGTCTCGCTCCGTTCCTGTTTCATAGAGGGCTTAGTTGAAGCCACTGGTGGAAATGAAATCGACGTCCGTCTTCGGCTCGGCGCGCATCAGCAGCTCAATCACCTGCTCCAGCGTGCGCCCTTCGAACAGGATCGCATGCAGCCCGGCGACCAGCGGCATATACACGCCGACCTCCTGAGCCTTGGCCTTGAGCACTTTCAGGGTGTTGACGCCTTCAGCGACCTCGCCCAGGCGATTGACCGCCTCGTCCAGGCTCAAACCCTGGCCGAGGGCGAAACCGACCTGATAGTTGCGGCTTTTCGGCGATGAACAGGTGACGATCAAATCGCCGACGCCCGCCAGGCCCAGGAACGTCATTGGGTTGGCACCCTGATTCACCGCGAAGCGGGTCATTTCCGCCAAGGCCCGGGTGATCAGCATGCTCTTGGTGTTTTCCCCCATGCCCAGCGCCACCGCCATGCCGGCGATGATCGCGTAGACGTTTTTCAACGCCCCGCCCAGCTCCACACCGAAACGATCGGCGCTGGCATACACGCGAAAGGTGCGCCCGTGCAACGCCGCCTGAACCCGCTGACAGAGTTCTTCGTCTTCACTGGCGACCACGGTGGCGGTCAGTGCGTGCTCGGCGACTTCGCGGGCCAGGTTCGGCCCGGACAACACGCCGATGCGTGCTTGCGGAGCGATTTCCTCGAGGATCTCACTCATCAGTTTGAAGGTGTGGGCTTCGATGCCTTTGGTCAGGCTGACCAGAAACTTGCCGCGCAAACGCTCGGCATGCGGGGCCAGCACCGAGCGCAACGCGCTGGACGGCAGCGCGACGAAACACAGGTCGCAGGCGTCCAGGGTGGCTTGCAGATCGGTGACCGGTGTCACACCGGGCAGAATCTTGATGCCTTTGAGGTAACGCGGGTTCTCACGATTGACCCGGATGGCCTCGGCCTGCTCGGGGTCACGCATCCACTGCAAGACCTGATGACCATTTTCGGCCAGCAGATTAGCCACGGCGGTACCAAAACTTCCGCCTCCCAGGACCGCAATCGGGCGCTGTTCAGTCATATGCAATCCGTTAATCCATACCAGTGGCGATGTCGGCATTATACGGAGCGGCCCAGTGGCGGCCAGCCCCCGCGTCAATTAGCGGCGCACGCACAAAAAAGTCCGATAAAGCCGTGGAAAACGCTGACATCGGAAGTAGAAACGTCGTACGGCTCGGTTAACATGCGCGCCTTCACTCGCTAACAAGGAAGTGTTGTGCCCCTGGGTTCCCCTTCACCTCGCTCGCCGCGGGTATTGGCGCTGGCCTTCAGCTCGCCGGACCTGTTCAAAAACCACGTCAACTGGCGCTACCGGGTCACCCGCCTGCCCCCCCTGCAGCCCATGGTCGGTCCAGCGCCCGCTATTTCGTCCAGACGCGCGGCGCCGGCAACCTCGATCAAGAACACATGCGCTCCCGCGAACTGGGCTATAACGGTTTTTTCGCCGAATGGAGCCTGGCCATGGATATGAAGCTGTTCTACGACGACGAGCGTCGAGCGATGGACTTCAGTGCGGAGCTGGCGTTTTAAATGCTGCCTGCCCGGACCCGCAAGCCGCCCACCTTCGGCCACCTGCTGGCCCTGTTGTGCCTGGTGGTCAGCGGCTGGCTGAACAGCCCGATGGTCCAGGCCGCAGACATTCTGCTGACCGGTATTGAAGGCAGCCCCGGCGTGCAATCCTTCACCCAGGCCCTGCGCGAACTGCGACCGGGCGACAACGTACGCTTTCAACCAGTGGCCGAGCTTCCGCCACCGGGCGAGCTTCACGGCGATCTCCGCTTGATTCTGCTCGACCTGCCGAGCCTCGACTGGCGCCTGCAAGATACCCAAGGCCCACCGACGCTGGTGCTGCGCATCAGCCGACTGCAAGCACAGCAACGTCTGGGTGACACCCTGGCGCCTCGCCTCAGCCTGCTCTGGAGCGATCCCCCGCCGGGTCGCCAATTGCGCCTGGCCCGAATCCTCCTGCCTCAGGTCAAACGGGTTGGCGTGCTGTACGACAACCACAGTGAATTCCTGCTTAAAGAATTGCGCCAGGCGGCTCTGCCACTGGGCCTTGAGGTGGTCACCGAGCGCTGGGACAACACCCACGACAGCCGTCCGCTGCAAGCGTTGCTGAAAAACAGCGATGTGTTGCTGGGCCTCGACGATCCAGACCTGTACAACCCGAAAACCGCGAAAAACCTGTTACTCAGCAGCTATGCCCGGCAACTGGCGCTGATCGGCCCCAATGCCGGGTTCGTAAAGGCCGGGAGCCTGGCCAGCACCTACAGTGATCAGAGCGATTGGCTGGCGACCCTCGACAACCTGCTCGACCAGCCACCCGCCAGTTGGCCACGCTCGCACTACCCGTCGCGTTTCAAAGTTTCAAGCAACGCACAGGTGGCTCGCTCGCTAGGTATTGAACAGATCAATGAAGCGTCTGTCGCAGCACTGTTGGCTGAAGGAGAACGTCACCCATGAGCTTCCGTCGTCGCTGGGACATCAATACCCGGACCCAGCTCATCAGTCTCGGCCCTGCCCTGCTGCTGACACTGCTGTTAATCACCTTCTTCACGTTCGTGCGGATCCAGGACCTGCGCCAGGAGCTCAACCACACCGGCCAGTTGATCGCCAACCAACTGGCCCCGGCGACCGAATACGGAGTGATTTCCGGCAACAACGAGGTGCTCGAAAGCCTGCTCAAGGCCTCGCTGGCCACGCCCCATGTGCGCTTCCTGGAAATCCAGGACAGCGCCAACCGGATTCTGGCGTACGTCGAACAACCGTCGGAAAACCACAATCGCCCGCATCAGGTCGAAGTGTTCCAGGCACCGGTGCGGCTGCAACGGGTGCCGCTGCACAATGATTTTTTCCAGAGTGGCAAGAGCACGGCTACGGCTCCCGCCGAAGACTATCTGGGCCGGGTCATCGTCGGTCTGTCCAGTGATGCATTCAGTCAGCGCCAGCAGGAAATCCTGCTCAAGGCCGGCATCCTGGCGCTGTTCGCACTGTTGTTTACCTTCCTGATCGCCCGGCGTCTGGCAGGGAGCCTGTCGCAACCGATCCGCGACATCGGCGATGCGGTCAAGGCGATTCAGAACGGCGACTTCAAAACACCCCTGCCCATCGTCGATGACACCGAGCTGGGCGCCCTGTCACAACACATCAACAACCTCGCCAGCGGCCTCGAACAGGCCAGCCGCAAACAGCAACAGGCAATGGCGCAACTGATCAAGACCCGCGAGGAAGCGGAAAAGGCCAACAATGCCAAGTCGGATTTCCTCGCGATGATGAGCCACGAACTGCGCACGCCCATGAATGGCGTGCTGGGCATGCTGCAGTTGCTGGAAACCACTGACATGACTGAAGAGCAGGTCGAATACGCGGCACTGGCCTCGGAATCCACCGAACACCTGTTGAAAGTCATCAACGATATTCTGGATTTCTCGCGTATAGAACGCTCGGAACTGGAGCTGGAACATATTCCGTTCAACCTCGCGGACCTGATCGCTGCGTGCGCCCAGTCGTTCCAGCACAGCGCCGCGCAGCGCGGGCTCGATCTGCAGCTGCAGATCCCCGAAGACATGCGGGGGTTGCAGGTTCAGGGCGACCCGACGCGCATCCGGCAGATTCTGGTCAACCTGGTCGGCAACGCGTTGAAGTTCACCGAGCAGGGCCGGGTGACCATCGAATCCCAGTGGCAATCACTGGATCACCAATTGTTGTGGTTCACCTGCACCGTTCGCGATAGCGGGATCGGCATTTCGCCCGAAAGCCTGGAATTGATGTTCAATGCGTTCCAGCAGGCCGACAGTTCTATTTCAAGGCGTTACGGCGGCACCGGCCTGGGCTTGCCGATAGCCCGCACCCTCGCCGAACGCATGGGCGGCACCTTGCGTGCCCAGAGCGAAGAAGGTCGAGGCTCGGTGTTCACCCTGGAAATCCCGCTGGCGCTCTATCAACAGCCGCTGCCCGTGCTGTCTTCGCGCGCGCCGAGTGGCAATGGCGATGGTGAAGGACGCAATGTGTTGCTGGTCGAGGACAACCGGGTCAATCAGACCGTCATCGAAGCCATGTTGCGCAGCCTGGGCTTTACCGTCAGCGTCGCCGTCGATGGCGCGCAGGCTGTTCGCAGTGCCGAGAGCCTGATCTTCGAAGCGATCCTGATGGACTGCCGACTGCCGATCATCGACGGCTACGAAGCCACCCGACAGATCCGCCAACTGCCCGGCTGTACCGACCTGCCGATCATCGCCCTGACCGCCAATGCCCTGCAGGGCGACCGGGAAGCCTGTTTATCGGCAGGGATGAACGATTACCTGGCCAAGCCCTTCAAACGTGTTGATCTTCAGCAAATTCTGCAGCGCTGGGTGCAGTAGTACAGGCCTTTGAAGCATCTGCGACTGGCGTGAAACGCGAAAGTGCGGCAGTCTTAGGCACCCGAACAGGCCCGAAAAGGGGCTTGAATAAAAATTTCAGTGCACAAGTGTACATTCATGTCCTTGGTGCTGTGACTTTCACCACAACGCAATAGTCTATGAGTAGGCTGCCGGCTCGAGGCATGAACGCTTCGATCGGCCGGGAAGATTTGCCCCACCTGCCGCATGGGACTATTGAGGAGCTCGCATGACCAAACAAAAAGCCTTTACCCGGGAAGACCTGCTGCGCTGCAGTCGCGGTGAGCTGTTCGGCCCAGGTAACGCGCAACTGCCCGCCCCCAACATGCTGATGGTTGATCGCATCACCCTGATCAGCGAAGAGGGTGGCAAGTACGGCAAAGGTGAATTGGTCGCCGAGCTGGATATCACTCCGGACCTGTGGTTTTTCGCCTGCCACTTCGAAGGTGATCCGGTGATGCCAGGCTGCCTGGGCCTTGACGCCATGTGGCAACTGGTCGGCTTTTTCCTCGGCTGGCAAGGCCTGCCGGGCCGCGGTCGCGCCCTGGGTTCGGGCGAAGTGAAATTCTTCGGCCAGGTCCTGCCGACCGCCAAGAAAGTGACCTACAACATCCATATCAAACGCGTGCTCAAGGGCAAGCTGAACCTGGCCATCGCTGATGGTTCGGTCACTGTCGACGGTCGCGAGATCTACACCGCCGAAGGCCTCCGGGTCGGCGTTTTCACCTCCACTGACAACTTCTAAGGGTTATCCGCATGCGCCGCGTCGTTATCACTGGTCTGGGCATTGTTTCGTGCCTGGGCAATGACAAAGAGACCGTCTCCGCTAACCTGCGTGCAAGCCGCCCTGGCATCCGGTTCAACCCGGAATATGCTGAAATGGGTCTGCGTAGCCAGGTTTCCGGCTCCATCGACCTCCCCCTCGAAGAGCTGATCGATCGCAAGATCTATCGCTTCGTCGGCCACGCGGCGGCTTACGCCTACCTGGCCATGAAAGATGCCATCGCTGACTCCGGCCTGACCGAAGAGCAAGTGTCCAATCCGCGTACCGGGCTGATCGCCGGTTCCGGTGGCGCCTCCACGCTGAACCAGATGGAAGCGCTGGACATTTTGCGCGAGAAAGGCGTCAAGCGCGTCGGCCCGTACCGCGTAACGCGGACCATGAGCAGCACCGTTTCCGCTTGCCTGGCCACGCCATTCAAGATCAAGGGCCTGAACTACTCCATCGCTTCCGCCTGCGCCACTAGTGCTCACTGCATCGGTACCGCCATGGAACAGATCCAGATGGGCAAGCAGGACATCGTATTCGCCGGCGGCGGTGAAGAAGAACACTGGAGCCAGTCGTTCCTGTTCGACGCCATGGGCGCACTGTCCAGCAAGCGCAACGACACCCCGGAAAAAGCCTCCCGTGCCTACGACGCCGACCGTGACGGTTTCGTGATCGCCGGTGGTGGCGGCATGGTCGTGGTTGAGGAATTGGAACACGCTCTGGCCCGTGGCGCGAAGATCTACGCGGAAATCGTTGGCTACGGCGCGACCTCCGACGGCTACGACATGGTCGCCCCAAGCGGCGAAGGCGCCATCCGCTGCATGCAGATGGCCATGTCCACCGTTGATGCTCCGATCGACTACCTGAACACCCACGGCACCTCGACTCCGGTCGGCGACGTCGCGGAAATGAAAGGTGTGCGCGCAGTCTTTGGTGACAAGGCGCCGGCCATCAGCTCTACCAAGAGCCTGTCAGGTCACTCCCTGGGCGCCGCCGGCGTTCACGAAGCGATCTACTGCATGCTGATGATGGAAGGCAACTTCATGGCGGGTTCCGCCAACATCGACGAGCTGGACCCGGAAGTGGCTGACCTGCCAGTCCTGACCAAAACTCGTGAAGATGTCGCGGTCAACACCGTAATGAGCAACAGCTTCGGTTTCGGTGGCACCAACGCCACGCTGGTACTGAAGCGCTGGCAGGGTAAGTAATACCCCGTCGCTTCGACGCATACGAAAACGCCCCGACTGGTTCGGGGCGTTTTTTTTGCCTGGAAAACGTAAACACCTGCAGGAGCGAGCTTGCTGGCGATGCGGTTTAGCCACGCAACAATGATGTCGACTGACACGCCCTCAACACCCGCGAGCTCGGTCCCCCAGGGGATCTTGGCCAGCGTTAAACAGCGCTTTTCTTCAAGGCAAACATGAAGCTTTTGTCATGAAACTCAAGGGGCTGCGGCTGAATGTCGCAGACTGCAAGGCCTGCGAGACTTTGTCTGATTTTGCAAAAGACTGTTACCAAATTTTGTCATTTACTTAGCAAGCTAACAAAATATATAACAAAGTCCTGCACACGCCTTGCTGCAGATAACCGAGATTGGAGCTAGCAGATGACTGTCAAAGTAACTGAACGCGACGATTCACATAAATCCCACGAAGGCGTAGCCGCCGGAATCCGGATGTGGGATGTACACCAACAAGACATGCTGGTCGGGATGTTCCACTCCGAGACCGACGCACAAAACTACAGAGCCGAACTGGAATCGCTGGAGCGCAAACGCGAGCTCGCAATCGGTTGAAGTCAGACGCCAACGTCGTGCAGCCTGCCCTTTCCGGGCAGGCTGCAACCAGCTGACACGACTCATTCAATGTGAAGCACCGACAGATGAAGGGAGTCGTCAATGACTACCGAAGGGACAATACTGACGATCCGACCACCCTCAAGCTTCACCACTTCGCACTCTCCGTCCCCCATGCCGTCATTGCGGATCGAGTACTGGACCGAGGACGGGTGACGCTTGTTGAAGTCGAAATCCATGCCACAGGCAATCAAAAAGTCGATTTTCACCCCTGTCAGTTCAATCTCTTTCTCGCGCTCCCCGCCTTTCAGCGCGGCGTAATCCAGGCACAGGTTAATACCGAACGGGCACCCTGGAACCAGACTATTAATGAACTTGCCTTCATACCCGCCAAAATAACTATGCTCGGCTCGCACGCTACTGACATCTTTTACCCTGACGACGACTTCATCGAAGAGTTTAAAGAACCAATAACCGTCCCTGGACCCGACATTTTTGCCGAAATCGATACCTGACACATAACGCTTTGGCCACATCGAGATTAAAGGAACGTCAACTTCATATTCTTTGTTACTCATCGCCAGTAAATAATTAATGACCTCGTAGTAACCAGACTCCCCCTCACCGACCTTGATGAGGGTCGCACAACTCCCCCCCAGAAAAACCATCTTGCCGTATTGCTCAGCCGGCAGATCTTTCATTAATGACACGACATACTCAGGGATCTTGTCCAGATAGGCCGAGTTCAACTGATGAAGTTCTGCTTCGCTGCGAACCTCGTGCCATGGCACGTTCCAGAAAAACTCCGGTAACGTAAAGAAAAGCCAGTCGGCGCCGGCATGATCTGCACGGGCTGCCTTGGCGGCGATCCGTATCTTGCGTCGCAGATATTCAATCCGGGCGTCTAGTTCACTGGTCAGATAATCGTCTATGACCTGCCCAGGCTTTCGCGCCTTGGAGAACTGCGACTTAAAAGTTGGCTGGCGTAATGAAGCAATACTGACTTGCATTGATCAATCCTTGTTTATTTTAGTTCATTCCATTTGTTCCCTTCCACACAGCACGCCCACACCTATAACTGCCGTCGCGTTCTCAAACCGAGAGCCGTCGACGAACGACATTTAGCGAAGGTTATTTTTGGGCAAAAGAAAACCCGAAAGATCGTATCGATACAATCTTTCGGGCTCAATGTATTAATGACGCAAATTACCAGCAAACATTTAAAGCCAATAGAACTACGAATCGATTACCACATCAAATCATCAGGAATCTTGTACGCTGCGTACGGATCATCTTCAACGCTGACTTCTTCGGTTTGCACGTTCAACTGCACGATGCGCTGTGGGTCGCGCTCCTGGATCTTCAGCGCCGCTTCGCGCGGAATCACTTCATAACCACCGGCATGATGAACGATGGCCAACGAACCGCTGCTGAGTTTGTTACGCATCAGGGTGTTGACGGAGATGCGCTTAACCTTTTTGTCGTCGACGAAGTTGTAGTAATCCTCGGTCGTCAGTTTCGGCAGGCGCGAGACTTCGATCAATTGCTTGACTTGTGCGGCACGGGCCTTGGCCTCGGCCTTTTCCTGCTGCTGACGGTTGAGCTCCTGGTCGCGCTTGACTTTCTCGGCCATGGCTTCCTGTGCCGCGCGCTGCTGGGAATCGTCGAGCTCAATCTGGCCCTTGTGGGCAAGACGCTGCTGCTTCTGTTTGTCCTTGCTGACCTGCTTGGCTTGCTTCTGGTTGACCAGCCCTGCTTTGAGCAACTGGTCGCGAAGGGAAATGCTCATGGTGCTTATTACTCACTTAGGCAACTGCTCAACCGCAGTTGGGCAAATTCTTTTCCTGGCGTTTGGCTTCACCCCACAGGGCGTCCAACTCTTCGAGGGTGCAATCTTCCATGGGACGATGGGTGTCGCGCAATGCCTGTTCGATAAAACGGAAACGTCTTTCGAACTTGCCGTTGGCGCTCCGCAGTGCGGTTTCCGGATCGACCTTGAGATGGCGCGCCAGATTCACCACTGAAAACAACAGATCGCCGACTTCATCGGCAATCGCTGCCGGGTCATTGTCAGCCATCGCCTCCAGGATTTCATCGAGCTCTTCACGGACTTTGTCCAGCACCGGCAAGGCATCCGGCCAGTCGAAACCGACCTGCCCTGCTCGCTTCTGCAATTTGGCGGAACGGGACAATGCCGGCAGTGCAGCCGGGACATCGTCGAGCAAGGACAGCTGTTCGGGCGCCAAAGATTTCTCCGCACGCTCTTCAGCCTTGATGGCCTCCCAGCGCTGTTTGACCTGCTCTTCATTCAGGCGCGGGACATCCAGCGGCGCATACAGATCACCGGTGGGGAACACGTGTGGATGCCGGCGAATCAGCTTGCGGGTAATGCTGTCGACCACACCGGCGAATTCGAAGCGCCCTTCTTCCCGGGCCAGTTGGCTGTAATAAACCACCTGGAACAGCAGATCGCCCAACTCTCCCTGCAGGTGATCGAAATCACCACGCTCGATGGCGTCGGCGACCTCGTAGGCTTCCTCAAGGGTATGTGGAACGATGGTGGCGTAGGTTTGCTTGATGTCCCACGGGCAACCGTACTGCGGGTCGCGCAGGCGGTTCATGAGGTGCAGCAGGTCTTCGAGTGAATACATCGTTCAATCTCTGTCCGCTCCCTGTTGGAGCGAGCCCGCTCGCGATGGATCAGAGGACGGTGCGTTCATCCAGACAGCACGCGTCATCGTTAACGTCCATCGCGAGCAGGCTCGCTCCTACAGTGAAGCGCTCCCGTTTTATGGCGTACGGTTACGCCGGGTCTCAATAATGTTCGGCAACTGGGAAATCCGCCCCAGCAACCGCCCCAGCGCATCCAGGCCCGGAATCTCGATGGTCAGGGACATCAGTGCGGTGTTGTCCTCTTTGTTCGAGCGTGTGTTGACCGCCAGCACGTTGATGCGCTCGTTGAGCAGCACCTGCGAAACGTCACGCAGCAGACCGGAGCGGTCGTAAGCGCGAATGACGATGTCCACCGGGTAAGTGAGCACCGGCACCGGCCCCCAGCTGACCTGGATGATTCTCTCTGGCTCGCGCCCGGCCAGTTGCAGCACCGAGGCGCAGTCCTGGCGGTGAATGCTCACGCCACGGCCCTGGGTGATGTAACCGACGATCGCATCGCCCGGCAACGGCTGGCAGCAACCCGCCATCTGGGTCATCAGGTTGCCGACGCCCTGGATCTGGATATCGCCGCGCTTGCCCGGCTTGTAACCGGTGGCCTTGCGCGGAATCAGTTCCAGCTGCTCGTTGCCCCGCTCCGGCTCGACCAGTTGCTGCGCCAGGTTGACCAGTTGCGCCAGGCGCAGATCGCCAGCGCCGAGAGCGGCGAACATGTCGTCGGCAGTCTTCATGTTGGCCTTGTCGGCCAGCTTGTCGAAGTCCACCTGCGGCAGGCCGAGGCGATTGAGTTCACGCTCCAGCAGGGTCTTGCCGGCGGCGACGTTCTGGTCGCGCGCCTGCAATTTGAACCAGTGAACGATCTTCGCCCGCGCCCGTGACGTGGTGACGTAACCCAGGTTCGGGTTCAGCCAGTCCCGGCTCGGAGTTCCGTGCTTGCTGGTGATGATCTCGACCTGCTCACCGGTTTGCAGGCTGTAGTTGAGCGGCACGATGCGCCCGTTGATCTTGGCGCCACGGCAGTTGTGACCGATCTCGGTGTGCACGCGGTAGGCGAAGTCCAGCGGCGTCGCGCCCTTCGGCAAGTCGATGGCGTGACCGTCAGGGGTGAAGATGTAGACCCGATCGGGTTCGATATCGACCCGCAACTGCTCCGCCAGGCCGCCGATGTCGCCCAGTTCTTCATGCCACTCGAGCACCTGACGCAACCAGGAAATCTTCTCTTCGTAGTGGTTGGAGCCGGATTTGACGTCGGTGCCTTTGTAACGCCAGTGCGCGCAAACACCCAGTTCGGCTTCTTCGTGCATGGCGTGGGTGCGGATCTGTACTTCCAGTACCTTGCCTTCCGGGCCGATCACCGCCGTGTGCAGCGAGCGGTACCCGTTCTCCTTGGGGTTGGCGATGTAGTCGTCGAACTCTTTCGGAATGTGCCGCCACAGGGTGTGGACGATACCCAGCGCGGTGTAGCAGTCGCGCATTTCCGGGACCAACACGCGAACGGCGCGCACATCGTAGATCTGGCTGAATTCCAGACCCTTGCGCTGCATTTTGCGCCAGATCGAATAGATGTGTTTGGCCCGACCGCTGATGTCGGCCTCGACACCGGTGGCCTGCAATTCGTTTTTCAACTGGCTCATCACATCGCTGATGAAGCGCTCGCGATCCAGGCGCCGCTCATGGAGCAGCTTGGCGATCTGCTTGTACTGATCGGGCTCGAGGTAACGGAAGGACAAGTCCTCCAGTTCCCATTTGATATGACCGATACCCAGGCGGTGGGCGAGCGGCGCGTAGATGTCGAAGACTTCACGTGCCACGCGGTTGCGCTTCTCGTCATCGGCGGTTTTTACCGCACGAATCGCACAGGTACGTTCCGCCAGTTTGATCAGCGCGACGCGAACGTCATCGACCATGGCCACGAGCATTTTGCGCAGGTTTTCCACCTGGCCCTGTGCGCCCATCACCATGGATTTACGTGGGCTCAGGCTGTCGCTGATCGCCGCCATGCGTTGCACGCCGTCAATAAGTTTGGCCACCACCGGACCGAAGCGCTGGCTGACCGCTGGCAATTGGATCTGGCCTTCGCGTACGCCACGGTACAAGACCGCGGCGACCAGCGAATCCTGATCGAGTTTGAGGTCGGCGAGAATCTCGGCGATCTCAAGGCCGGTGCGGAAACTCGAGTTTCCTTCCGACCACAGGTTCTTCGCCGCATTGGCTTGTTGTTCGGCCTCGCGAGCGTACTCGCAGGCTTCTTTCAAGGCTTCGCGATCCAGTGCCAGATCGACACTGACCGCATGATCGAGCCAAGCCTCGAGATTGATACTGCCGTCGGTGTTGATCGGCTGGTGTGCTCTCACCTGTACCATCTTGCTTACCTTCCCTACGACGCAGATTCAATGCGTCAAAATCGCTGACCTTCGTTGCCCGTGAGCCCACGCGGGGCTGGTGCGCGGCTGCACAGGCGGGCCAGTCGGACCAGACGAGCATCCTAGCTCGCTTCAAATAACGCCATGGCCTCGACATGCGCCGTCTGAGGAAACATATCGAGAATCCCGGCACGTTTTAACCGGTAGCCCTGCTTGATCAATTCGACCGTGTCGCGCGCCAGAGTTGCCGGGTTGCAAGACACATACACCAACCGTTCGGCGCCCAGAGATTTGAGCTTGCGCACAACCTCGAAAGCACCGTCACGCGGTGGGTCCAAGAGTACCGCACAAAAGCCTTCGGCGGCCCATTCGGCGTCGGTCAAAGGCTGGGATAAATCGGCCTGAAAAAACTTCGCGTTATGCAGATTATTGCTAACGGCGTTCGCGGCTGCCCGCTCGACCATCACCTGCACACCTTCCACTGCCACCACTTCACGTACGGACTGCGCCAGCGGCAAGGCAAAGTTGCCCAGGCCACAGAACAGGTCGAGAACCCGTTCATCCGCTGTCGGCTTCAACCATTCCAGCGCCTGGGCAACCATCGCTTCGTTGACTCCGGCGTTGACCTGAATGAAATCCCCGGGCCTATAGGCCAGCTCCAGATTCCACGATTCCAGGCGATAGCCCAACGACTGGCCGGCCTCGACCGGTTGCGGCTCGCCGTCACCGTGCAGCCACAACTGGGCTTCATGCAGCGCGCAGAAATCCTTGAGGATGGTCATGTCACTTTCGGACAACGGCGCCATGTGCCGCAGCAACACGGCCAGCGATGAACCGCTGAACAACTCCACATGGCCAAGCGCCTGGGGTTTGCTCAAACGCCGCAGCATTTCCGGCAAGCCGGTCATGATGGGCTGCAAGGGTTGTACCAGCACCGGGCATTGATCGATGGCGACGATGTCCTGGCTGCCGGCGGCGCGGAAACCCACTTCGAGTTTTTTCGCCTTCATGTCCCAGCGCACAGCCACTCGGGCACGGCGACGATAAGCGAATTCCGGACCGCTCAAAGGAGGCGCCCATTCTTCGGGTTCGACGCCAGCGACCTTAGACAATTGCTCGGCGAGCATGCGCTGTTTCAGGGCAAGTTGTTCGTTGTGTGGCAAATGCTGCACGCTGCAGCCACCGCAACGCCCTGCATGGGCGCACGGCATCGGGCGGCGCAGCTCGCTGGCCTTGAACACCCGTTCGGTGCGTGCCTCGACCACTTTGCCGTGGGCACCGAGCACGCGCGCCTCGATTTCTTCACCGGCCAACGCGCCGATGACGAACCAGGTGCGGCCTTCGAAAAACGCGATACCGCGACCGTCATTGGCCAAGCGCTCGATGGTCAGGCGCTGCTTTTTGCCGGTCGGGACTTGCGGGGCCTTGCTGCCGCCGGTGGGCTGGAAGCGCAGGCCTCTCTCATGCTTGGCCATCAGTTGGGCGCGTCGAATATGCCGGTCGACAGGTAACGGTCGCCACGGTCGCAGATGATCGCGACGATCACCGCGTTTTCAACTTCTTTGGACAGACGCAGCATTGCCGCCACGGCACCGCCCGAGGATACGCCGCAGAAAATGCCTTCTTCGCGGGCCAGGCGACGGGTCACGTCTTCGGCTTCGCTTTGGGCCATGTCGACGATACGGTCCACACGATCGGCCTGGTAGATCTTCGGCAGATACTCCTGGGGCCAGCGACGGATGCCCGGGATCGCCGAGCCTTCCATTGGCTGCAAGCCGATGATCTGCACGCTCTCGCTCTGCTCTTTCAAATAGCGCGAGACGCCCATGATCGTGCCAGTGGTGCCCATGGAGCTGACGAAATGGGTGATGGTGCCCTGGGTCTGACGCCAGATTTCCGGGCCGGTGGTGGTGTAGTGCGCTTCAGGGTTATCCCCGTTGGCGAACTGATCCAGCACCTTGCCACGGCCTTCGGCTTCCATGCGCTGGGCAAGGTCGCGGGCGCCTTCCATGCCTTCTTCCTGACTGACCAGAATCAGTTCGGCACCGTAGGCGGTCATGGCCGCCTTGCGTTCGGCGCTGGAGTTGTCCGGCATGATCAGGATCATCTTGTAACCCTTGATCGCGGCGGCCATGGCCAGCGCGATTCCGGTATTACCCGAGGTCGCCTCGATCAGCGTATCGCCGGCGTGGATCTGCCCGCGCAGCTCGGCGCGAGTGATCATCGACAGCGCCGGACGGTCCTTGACCGAACCCGCCGGGTTGTTCCCTTCGAGCTTGAGCAAAAGGGTGTTGCTGGTAGTGCCGGGCAAGCGCTGCAAACGGACCAGCGGAGTGTTGCCGACGCAATCGGCGATGGTTGGGTACTGCAAGGTCATGGCGTATTCGCAATCCAGACTGCGGGGGCGCCTATCATACCGGCAAACCGGGTCAGGCCATATCACGCAAAGTGTGGTGCTTATGGCTTATGGGTATAAGGATGATTTTGACTCCCGCGTTTTGACGGGAACAGGCACAGGGTGGATGTCATTAAATAGCCATCATCCGCCCTCGACCCCTATCACCGAAAAACTCACTCCATCAGAAATTTCCTGCAACTCATGACGACATGCATGAACTAGTTGGCAATGCTTTTCATGGATAGTCTTTTGTAACGCGAAATATGCACTTCATACGGTTTCGCGACACCCATCACATTGGCAACTACTTCAAATGAGCACTTAGATGAAAACACTTTTTTCGCTTTCCCTCGCCAGCCTGATGTTGGCGAGCACTCAAGCTTCAGCAGTATGTATTAGCATTCTTAATACCTACAACGGGTCTGTACCCGCCAACTCGTTCGTTATAGCACAAGGCCCTTTTACGATTACCAGTGCAAACGGATGTCGGCAGGCCAACATTTCCGCCACTATTACCGCCTCAGGCGCTGGCTCTGCCCCAAAGCTATACATTGATAGACAAACTGGTTCAACCTGGACTCAAGTCGCCGGCGGCCGTGGCAATACTGCTTCAGTACTTGGCCCGCTGGGGACTTACAGGGTACGCCACGAGAATACGCTTAATACACAAAGACAATACTCCGGGACCACACGCTATGCTCGATGAGCAATAGCTTGTCGGTACCCATCAATACTGCCGGGTACCGACTTACTCAAGCCTGAATGCTGATGAACAGATCATTTCCGGATGAGTTCGCAAAATAGGAGAGTGCGTTTATCGCCTGATTGGCGCCCAGCAGCATTCTCGTCACGATCTTGAATGACTCCTGATGAGCATACATAGGCCATTCGCGGGCGTATGCCTTGTTATCACCCAGCATCTGGTTAAACATGGCAATAGCATTATACTTGGCGTCCTTCTCAGTTTGATGACCATTTTTATCAGTCGCCATATTCCCCGATATAAAAGCGCAAGCCACGTGTTCATCTATCAAATCAAGCTCACTGAGCCTTGATCCAATCCTTGCGAGCTGGTTGGTACTTATCGACGTAAAATCGCATCCCTTTATCAATTCTTTCAACGCCTCTATTTCAGACTCGCTTGTCAAATTCAATACATCAGCAGCATCAGAGGCTTTAGTTATTGTATGAGAATTTTTTGTTTCGTAAGGATTCTTGATGACATAGGCATCAGCCTGCATTGATAGGGCGGGTGTTCTTATTATGACATCCATTAGCGGTCCTCCTTCATATTGATCTGCAAGGTAGGTATCGCCCGTCACATTAAAGCCTTGAGGTCGCTTCTCTCATTTCAGAACTCTCATACACCAAGCACTTCTCGCAATGTAGGATATTTCCGAGTCAGTTGTATGAGCACAGCCCCAATCCGGCTTTTGCCATATTAAACTGGCGTTTTATCAGCCAATAACCGCATATTAATCCGCAACCCATGCTTGGTGTTCTGCGCCCAAAGATTCCCTCCCTGACGTTGCACCGCATTCCTCGCAATACTCAATCCCAACCCAAAACCTCCATCCCCTGGCCGCGAGCCGTCGAGGCGGGTAAATGGCAGGAAGATCCGCTCCAGATCGGCTTCCGCCACGCCGCTACCCTGATCCTCCAGCCACAGATGCCAATAGTCACCCTCACGCTGCCCGGCAAGCCGGACAATGCCACTGGAAGGTGAATGGCGAATCGCATTACGCAGCATGTTTTCCAGGGCCTGGGCCAAGGTGTTGAGATGGCCGCGTACCCAGCAGGACTCATCCACTGAACATTGCAACTGCGCTTCCGGCCAGCCACTTTCATAGCAGGCGTTTTCCGCGAGCATTTCCCACAGCGCCTGAATCTGGATCGCTTCATCGGGCAGTCGGGTGCGCTCGGTGTCAAGCCAGGCCAATTGCAATGTGTCTTCGACCAGGCGTTGCATACCGTCGACTTCGCGTCCTATGCGTTCGCGCAGTTGCGTCAGACTTTGTTCGCTTTCACTGGCCACGCGCAGGCGGCTCAATGGCGTGCGCAATTCATGGGACAGATCGCGCAGCAATTGCTGTTGCAAAGCCACCGTGCTTTGCAGGCGCTCGGACATGTGATCGAACGCCCTGCCCAGCTCGCCCAATTCATCCGCACGATTGGTGGTGCTGCTCGACAGTCGCACATTTAATTGGTCCGCACGCCAGGCATTGGCCTGCTCACGCAGGTGATTGAGCGGCACCACCAGCAGACGGTAAAGGCCGACACACAGCAGTAATGTGAACAGCCCCGGAATCACCCCATTGGTGATCACACGCCAGAAGACTTTGTAGCGCCCCGGCATGAACCGCTGGGGCAACTCGATGACCAGGCTGCCGGCGTACGGATCGCCGGGAAACGGCAGACGCAGCCACGGCAGGCCCTTGCGGTGAATGGGCCAATCGACACGACGCAGAAAGGTCAGGTGCTGGATTTCCTCGTCGGTCAGAGGCTGGCTGCTCAGCGACTGCAAATCTCCATCGATGACGCCAACCCAGCCCGACTCCTGCAGTTGCATACTTTTCAACCAGCGATCGACGCCCGCCTGCCGCCCCTGCTGCCACGCCTGCTCGGCTTCGGAGGCATAGCGGTTCAAGGTGCTGCGAGCCTCATCTGACAGATACTGGTTTTGCTCTTCCATATAGCGCCCCCAGGACCAACTCAACCAGATCATCAGCAAACAGAACGCCACTAACAGGCAAGCCAGTTTCCAGAACAGCGAATGCCGGCCCGGCAAGTTATAGGTCATCGCTGACACTCAAGGTGTAACCCTTGCCCCAGACCGTGCGCACTTCCCGCTCGGTGTAATCGATGGCCTTGAGCTTGCGGCGAATCTGGCTGATGTGCATGTCCAGGCTACGGTCATGGGCTGCGTAGCCGCGTTGCAGCACATGCTGATAAAGGAAAGCCTTGCTCAACACTTCGTCGCCGTTGCGATTCAGGGTTTCCAGCAGCCGATATTCGCTACGGGTCAGGCCGGCAGCCTGCCCGCCATAAATAACGTCGAAGCGCTCATCATCGAAACGCAGACTGTCCACCGCAGAAGCAATCGCTTCCGGCATCGGTCGACGGTCGAGTGCGACCCGGCGCAGGATCGCCTCGATTCGCACCCGCAACTCGACCATGCTGAAGGGTTTGGGCAAGTAATCATCGGCACCCAAACGAAAGCCGCTGATCCGATCCGCCTCGGCGCCGAGCGCGGACATCAACAACACTGGAGTGGAATGGCTCCGGCGCAGTTGCGTCAGCACCGACAATCCATCCAGCCCCGGCAGCAAAATATCCATCAGCACCACATCGAACGCTTGCTCGCGGGCCGCGTTCAGGCCTTCCTGGCCGTTCTGGCACCAAGTCACCTGAAAGCCGCTACGGCCCAGATGCTCATGAACATAAGCACCAAGGACGAGGTCGTCTTCAATGGAAAGGATGCGGGGGGAGCCAGCTGCAATGGGCGTCATGAGTATCTGCAAATAATTCTCAGTTGATAATTATTCAAGATTGCGCCGACGACGGCAACCCAAGGCCATGTCCTCAACGCAAAAGTGTCGGGCTGACCGACGAATGACGACATCAATTTTACAAAGATTGCCCGCCTGCAAATCGCTACACTGCGCAAGTGGTACGTGCCGGAAGCACGTGCAGCTCTATAAATAGCGGGATGCAGGAGAGATGCGTGCTCAAGAAACTGGGAATTAAAGGCCGCGTGCTGTTGCTGACCCTGTTGCCGACCAGCCTGATGGCCTTGGTTCTGGGCGGTTATTTTACTTGGATGCAGCAATCCGACCTGCAAACCCAACTCATGCAGCGCGGCGAAATGATCGCCGAGCAACTGGCACCGCTGGTGGCTCCGGCCATGGGGCACAAGAACAGTGAGTTGCTTGAGCGCATCGCCACGCAGTCCCTGGAACAACCGGACGTGCGTGCGGTGACCTTCCTCGCGCCGGACCGCACGCCATTGGCCCACGCGGGCCCGACCATGCTCAACCCGGCACCGCTGGGTGATGGCTCGCAAATGCTGCGCCGCAGTGGCAGCGACGCAACGCGTTATCTGCTTCCGGTATTCGGCAAGCACCGCAACCTGGCCGGCGACCTGATTCCCGATGAAGCCGACCGCCTGCTGGGCTGGGTCGAGCTCGAACTGTCCCACAACGGTATGTTGCTGCGCGGTTATCGCAGCTTGTTTGCCAGCCTGTTGATGATTGCGGCCGGCCTGAGTGGCGCGGCGCTGCTGGCATTGCGCATGGGCCGCACCATCAATCGACCGCTGACTCAGATCAAGCAAGCCGTGGCTCAGCTCAAGGATGGGCATCTGGAAACCCGTCTGCCCCCCCTCGGCAGCCAGGAGCTGGACGAGCTGGCGTCAGGGATCAACCGCATGGCTGGCACCCTGCAAAATGCCCAGGAAGAATTGCAGCACAGCATCGATCAGGCCACTGAAGACGTGCGTCAGAACCTCGAAACCATCGAAATCCAGAACATCGAACTCGATCTGGCGCGCAAGGAAGCGCTGGAGGCGAGCCGGATCAAATCCGAGTTCCTGGCCAACATGAGCCATGAAATTCGTACGCCGCTCAACGGCATTCTCGGTTTCACTCATCTGCTGCAAAAAAGCGAACTGACCCCGCGCCAGCTCGACTACCTGGGTACCATCGAAAAATCAGCCGACAACCTGCTGGGGATCATCAACGAGATTCTCGACTTCTCGAAAATCGAGGCCGGCAAACTGGTGCTCGACCATATTCCGTTCAACCTGCGCGACCTGCTGCAGGACACCCTGACCATCCTCGCCCCCGCCGCCCACGCCAAGCAGCTGGAACTGGTGAGCCTGGTCTACCGCGACACACCGCTGTCGCTGGTGGGCGATCCGCTGCGGCTCAAACAGATCCTCACCAACCTCGTGAGCAACGCGATTAAGTTCACCCGCGAAGGCACCATCGTCGCCCGGGCCATGCTCGAAGACGAACACGAAGACAGTGTGCAACTGCGCATCAGTATTCAGGACACCGGCATCGGTCTGTCTAACCAGGACGTACGCGCGTTGTTCCAGGCCTTCAGTCAGGCCGACAATTCGCTGGCGCGGCAACCGGGTGGCACCGGTCTGGGGCTGGTGATTTCCAAGCGCCTGATCGAACAGATGGGCGGAGAAATCGGCGTCGACAGCACGCCGGGAGAGGGGTCGGAATTCTGGATCAGCCTCAGCTTGCCCAAGACCCGCGACGATGCCGAAGACCTGCCCGGCCCACCACTGATGGGACGACGCGTGGCGGTACTGGAAAACCACGAACTGGCCCGCCAGGCGTTGCAGCACCAATTGGAAGACTGTGGACTCGACGTCACACCGTTCAACACCCTGGAAAGCCTGACCAACGGCGTGACCGGCGCTCACCAGACCGAACAGGCGATCGATCTGGCGGTATTGGGTGTCACCAGCAATGACATGCCGCCGGAACGCCTGAACCAATACATCTGGGACCTCGAGCACCTGGGCTGCAAAGTGCTGGTGCTGTGCCCGACCACTGAGCAGACGCTGTTCCATCTCTCGGTACCCAACCCTCACAGTCAACTGCAGGCCAAACCGGCCTGCACCCGTAAACTGCGTCGTGCGCTATCCGATCTGGTCAACCCGCGCCAACTGCGCAGCGAACCCGAAGAACCGGTTTCCAGCCGCGCGCCAAAGGTGCTGTGCGTCGACGACAACCCGGCCAATCTGCTGCTGGTGCAAACCCTGCTCGAAGACATGGGCGCCAAGGTGCTCGCGGTGGAAAGTGGTTATGCCGCGATCAAGGCGGTGCAGAGCGAGACGTTTGATCTGGTGCTGATGGACGTGCAGATGCCCGGCATGGATGGGCGCCAGAGCACCGAAGCGATCCGTCAGTGGGAGAGCGATCGTCATTGCACGCCACTGCCCATCATCGCCCTCACCGCCCATGCCATGGCCAACGAAAAACGGGCGTTGCTGCAAAGCGGCATGGACGACTACCTGACCAAACCGATCAGCGAGCGGCAACTGGCGCAAGTGGTGCTGAAATGGAGTGGCCTGGCGCTGCGCAACCAGCATCCGGAGCGCTTGGGCGACAGCCACGGCAGTGCCTTTGAGTTGCAGGTGCTCGATCACGATGAGGGTTTACGCCTAGCGGCGGGCAAGGCCGACCTGGCGGCGGACATGCTGGCGATGCTGTTGGCCTCGCTGGAAGCCGACCGTGAAGCGATCCGTCAGGCTCAGGAAAGCCACGACCACAATGCCCTGATCGAACGGGTCCATCGTCTGCATGGCGCCACCCGCTATTGCGGCGTTCCACAACTGCGCGCCGCCTGCCAGCGCAGCGAAACCCTGCTCAAGCAACAGGACCCGAGGGCCTTTGGCGCTCTCGAAGAACTCGACCGGGCGATCAATCGCCTGGCCGTCCAGGCGCGTATCAACGCCTGATGCACTTTCCAGGAGGACAACATGCGCACGATTCTTTTCAGCAGCCAGACCTACGACCGCGACAGTTTTCTCGCCGCAGACCTGCCCGCCGATATCGAGCTGCACTTTCAATCGGCACGCCTGAGCCTCGATACGGTGGCATTGGCCGAGCAGCACGAGGTGGTCTGCGCCTTCATCAATGATGACCTCGGCGCCCCGGTGCTCGAACGCCTTGCTGCGGGCGGCACCCGGCTGATCGCCCTGCGCTCGGCCGGTTACAACCATGTCGACCTGGCGGCGGCGAAACGCCTGGGACTGGCGATTGTGCGCGTCCCGGCCTATTCACCGCACGCGGTAGCCGAACATGCGGTGGCACTGATATTGGCGCTCAACCGCCGCTTGCACCGCGCCTACAACCGCACCCGCGAAGGCGATTTCAGCCTGCACGGGCTGACCGGCTTCGACCTCGTGGGCAAGACTGTCGGCGTGGTCGGCACCGGGCAAATCGGCGCGACCTTCGCCAGAATCATGAACGGCTTCGGTTGCAAGCTGTTGGCCTACGACCCTTTTCCCAACCCCGAAGTCGAAGCACTGGGCGCTCGTTATCTGAGCTTGCCGCAACTGCTGGCCGAGTCGCAGATCATCAGCTTGCATTGCCCGCTCAACAAAGAGAGCAAACATTTGATCAACCGCGAATCATTGGCGCACATGCAGCCGGGCGCGATGCTGATCAACACCGGACGCGGTGGCCTGGTGGATACACCTGCGTTGATCGATGCCTTGAAGGATGGTCAATTGGGTTATCTGGGGCTGGATGTCTATGAGGAGGAAGCGCAGCTGTTCTTCGAAGACCGTTCCGATTTGCCATTGCAGGACGATGTGCTGGCGCGACTGCTGACGTTCCCCAACGTGATCGTGACCGCGCACCAGGCGTTCCTGACCCGCGAAGCCCTGGGAGCGATTGCCGCGACCACCCTGCAGAACATCGCGGCATGGATGGCAGGCAACCCCGAAAATCGGGTCGAGGGCGACTGAACCTGATCGAAGGTCATATGCCCGCGCCATGCTGCGCGTATGCCCGTGCTAGCATATCGCGCATATTTGGAGGACCCATGGTCGAACACGATTTCCGCTACAACCTGATGAACCCGCAACACACCCTCACCGAATGCCGCGCCCTGGTGCCGGGGCGTTATCAAGTCACCGGCAACGGCGGCTCGATTCGTAACAACGACGTGCTGATCGTGACCCTCAAAGGCGCCAAGGACTTGTCCATGCGCCTGACCGTCGAAACGGTTCGCCACCTGATCAACCCGCCCGGCCAATGGGTCGCGGTGGCCAGTGGTCCGGTGTTCGGCGAATTGGCGATCCACACTTGGCAAGTGAACTGTGACAGCTGCGCCAAAGAATTGAGTTTCGAGTTCGCGGTCGACGCCAAACTGGGCACTAAAGCGGAAAAACCTGCAGCCACCGCACGGATTGCCGAGCTGGGCTGGAAGTCCGTTGGCGAGAAACACCTGTGCCCGAAATGCCAGGAGCCCGCGTGATGAAACGCCTCGCTCTGACCGCGATGGTCGGTGCCAGCCTGTTTGGCTGCGCCGCCGAGCCGGTGCAATTGCAACAAAATCGTAGCTACATCCTGGAGTGGATCGGTGAACGTCCCCTGATGGATTACAGCCACCTGACCATCACCCTCGCTGACGACGGTCGGGCCTACGGTAGCGGCGGCTGCAACCACTGGTTCGCGCCGTACACGCTGGAAGGCGACAAGCTCAGTTTTGGCAAAGTCGGCAGCACCCGCAAACTCTGCGCGCCGGCGCTGATGGAGCAAGAAAAACGTTTCCTCCAGGCGCTGGAGAATGTACAGCGTTGGGACGTTTCGCCGATTGACCAGATGCGCTTCTGGCCGGCTGAAGGCAAGCCGCTGCGCTGGTGGCTTGAAGAAGGTTGATCAGCACCCTGTCACGCTCATGTGAATGACTGTGGCGAGGGTGCGGCGATCCGACAGCCCCTCGCCACAAGCGTTCACATCGTTAAAGTCAGTTTTTAGCCTGCAACGCCTCCAGCTTCGCCATCACCCCCGCCGCCGTTTGCTCGCCCATCAATTGTTCGCGCACCTTGCCCTTGTTATCGATGATGTACGTCACCGGCAACGCCTCGCTGCGTGGAAGTTCGAACAAATCGGCTGGATCCTGCGCCAACACGGTGAACTTGATCCCGAGTTTCTCGCTGGCACCTTTCAGATCTTCGCCCTGTACATTGTCGAAATTGACCCCGAACACACCGATCTTCTTGTCCTTGAGTTGGTCGGCCAAGTGGTTCAATTCCGGAATCTCGGTGCGGCACGGGCCGCACCATTCCGCCCAATAGTTGAGTACCAGCCACTTACCGTCCAGACGATCGGCGGCGACTTTCTGTCCGTTCTGGTCAATGCCGTAGTCATTACCGCAACCCCCCAGCATCAACGCCCCGATGATCGTCAATGCCGCTGCCAGTCGCCTTGTCATGTCGTGTTCCTTGTCAAAAATTGAATGCGCCTGCGACCCATCGCCTCTCGCGGTACAGGAATGCGCGCTGCACAGTTAGAATAGCCGCCACCTTACGCAAGATGCGACCCGCTCATGACCGATCTGACGCTTTATCACAACCCGCGCTGCTCGAAATCCCGCGGTGCGCTCGAACTGCTTGAATCCCGTGGCCTGACGCCGTCGGTGGTGCGCTACCTCGAAACGCCACTGGACGCTGCACAAATCCAGAGCCTGCTGGGCAAACTCGGGATCAGCGCCCGACAACTGCTGCGCACTGGCGAGGACGAGTACAAGAGCCTCAACCTGGCCGACAGCAGCCTGACCGAGGCGCAATTGATCGCCGCCATCGCCGCTCACCCTAAACTGATGGAGCGTCCGATTCTCGAAGTCGGCGACAAAGCCGTCATCGGCCGTCCGCCGGAGCAGATTCTGGAGCTGCTGCCGTGACTGCGCCCTACATTCTGGTGCTGTACTACAGCCGCAGTGGCTCGACCAACGAAATGGCCCGGCAGATTGCCCGGGGCGTCGAACAGGCCGGCCTTGAGGCGCGGTTGCGCACGGTGCCGGCGATCTCCACCGAATGCGAAGCCGTATCGCCAGAGATTCCGGACGAAGGCGCGCTCTACGCCACCCTCGACGACCTGAAGAACTGCGCCGGCCTGGCAATGGGCAGCCCCACCCGCTTCGGCAACATGGCGGCGCCGCTCAAGTATTTTCTCGACGGCACCAGCAACCTGTGGCTGACCGGCGCCCTCGTCGGCAAACCGGCCGGGGTCTTCACGTCCACGGCAAGCCTGCATGGCGGCCAGGAAACCACGCTGCTGTCGATGATGTTGCCGTTGCTGCACCACGGCATGCTGATTACCGGCCTGCCGTATAGCGAATCGGCGCTGCTGGAAACCCAGGGTGGCGGCACGCCGTATGGCGCCAGCCACCATGCGGGTGCCGACGGCAAAAGCGCTCTGGATGCCCATGAAGTGGCGCTGTGCCGCGCGCTGGGCTCACGCCTGGCCAAGACTGCCCAGAAACTGGAGCGCTGAAGTGGCCAAGAAGCCGAAGATCCTGCCTTCCATCGAGTGGCTCACCCCCCGGGTCCGGGCCATGCGCGTCATCAGCCTGCTGTGCTTTTTCGGGCTGGTGGGGCTGCTTTGCGTCTACTACCTGGCAGTCGCCGATCTGCACGGTGCGCGGCCTTGGGTGATCCTGCTGATCGAACTGGTGCCGCTGCTGTTGCTGGCGCCGGGAATGATCGTCGGCAGCGCCCGTGGACATTCATGGATGTGCTTTGTGGTGAACCTGTATTTCATCAAGGGCGCGTTGGCTGCCTATGACCCGAACCGGCAGATTTTCGGCTTGCTGGAGATGGGCGCGAGCCTGGCCGTGTTCTGCTCGGCACTGTTGTATGTGCGCTGGCGGTATCAGTTGAACCGCAAGCGGGCGGGCGAAGGCGAAATCTCTGCCGCCTGATCTGAAGCCATCGCGGGCTCGCCCGCGATAGGTCGACTCGGCCTCAATGATTCACGGTGTAAGCCAGCATCATCGAAATCTGGCTCATCGGCCGTCCGCCACTTTCCTCATGCCACTGGTTGAACACACCCTGCACCAACGCCAGATCGCGCTGGCTGCTGGGCACCTTGTCAATGATGTTCTGTGCATTCAATGCCGCCACCACGTCATAGCTCGGCACAAAAGTGTCTTTGCCAACCATGCGAAGAAAACGCGGTGCCGACAGACCGCCCAACTGATGGCCACGCTTTTTCAGGAAGGTCCAGAGCCCGACGATATCGGTCACCGGCCAATCGGCGATCATCGCACCGAAGCTGCCCTTTTCATGGGCCACATCCAGCACGAACTGCGCATTGCGCGGCACGCTCTTGAGTTTGCCCAAGTGGCGGATGATCCGCGCGTCCTGCATCAGGCGCTCCAGATGTTCAGCGCTCATCAGCACGACTTTTTCCGGATCGAACTTGAAGAACACCTCTTCAAAGGCCGGCCACTTGGCGTCGACCAGACTGTGCTTGAGCCCGGCACGGAATACACGCAATGCCATGGTCGAGAGGTAGCGATCGTCGCTGATTTTGCGCAATTGCGCCGGGGTCTTGGGAACGGGCAGATGGGCTTCCAGTTCAGCCGCCGAACCGAAACGGTTCAAGCAGTATTCATTCAGCCACTTGTAGTCGCGCATGCCCTCTCCTGAGGATTGAAACGAAAGCCAAATACAGGAGCGAGCTTGCTCGCTCCTGTATTGATTGTGGTTAGAGATTGACCACATTGACGAAGCGCGAAGCCGCCGTTTCGTCGATCTTGAGGTTGGTGAAGTCGAACAGGTTGCGGTCCGCCAATTGCGACGGGATCACGTTCTGCAGACTGCGGAAAATGCTCTCGGTACGACCCGGGGTCTTGCGCTCCCAGTCCTGCAGCATTTCCTTGACCACCTGACGCTGCAGGTTTTCCTGGGAGCCGCAGAGGTTGCACGGGATGATCGGAAATTGCTTGAGGTCCGAATAGGCCTGGATGTCTTTTTCGTTGCAGTAGGCCAGAGGGCGGATCACCACGTTGCGGCCATCGTCGGCGCGCAGTTTTGGCGGCATGGCCTTGAGCGACCCGTTGAAGAACATGTTCAGGAAAAACGTCTCGACAATGTCGTCACGATGGTGGCCGAGCGCCATTTTGGTCGCGCCGATTTCGTCGGCGAAGGTATAGAGCGTGCCGCGACGCAGGCGCGAGCACAGCGAGCAGGTGGTCTTGCCCTCCGGAATCAGCTCCTTGACCACCGAGTAAGTGTCTTTCTCGACAATGTGGTACTCGATGCCCAGCTCTTTGAGGTAGGCCGGCAGCACGTGCTCAGGGAAGCCCGGTTGCTTCTGATCCATGTTCACCGCCACGATCTCGAACTTGATCGGCGCCACCTTCTGCAAGTGCATCAGCACATCGAGCATGGTGTAGCTGTCCTTGCCACCGGACAGGCAGACCATGACTTTGTCACCGTCTTCAATCATGTTGAAGTCGGCAACTGCCTCACCGGCCTGACGGCGAAGGCGCTTTTGCAGTTTGTTCTGGTTGACCGTAAGAGTGCCCATGACGCGAAATCCGTGAGGTGTGACGAAAGGCCGGCATTTTACGCAAAAACACTCCGCTGGCGAAGGCCCTCGGGGCCCATGTGGCCAGCGAGCCAGCTCCCTCCCCGTAAATTCGGTCCTGCACAGACTCTACGGCGATTAAGACGCGCGTTTACAGCGCGATTTGCTCTAATACCCCTACTCCCTCAAGGGAAACTCCTTCCTATACTGCGACATAAGGTCGCATTCATATCCAGACCTGTAACTTACTTGGCCAATTTGGCCCGTAAGCGCTCCACTGGGGGGCGACGGTAAAAACAAGAGGAGTGACTGGCATGATCCATCACGTAGTGGGGCTTTTCACCCACCCTGATCAGGAATGGAAAGAAATCCGTGGCGACCAGGAGGAAAGCATCAGCCACATGTACCTGACCCACACACTGATTCTGGCGGCGATTCCCGCGGTGTCGGCGTTTATCGGCACCACACAGGTCGGCTGGGTCATCGGCAATCGAGCGCCGGTGATGCTGACCCAAGAGAGCGCGCTATGGATGACCATCATGTCGTACCTGGCCATGCTGGGCGGCGTGGCAGTCATGGGCGCGTTCATCCACTGGATGGCCCGCACCTATGATGCCAATCCAAGCCTGGCGCGTTGCGTAGCATTTGCCACCTACACCGCAACCCCGCTGTTCATTGGCGGCCTTGCGGCACTGTACCCGCACATGTGGCTGGGAATGATCGTCGGCACCGCGGCGATCTGCTACACCGTTTACCTGTTGTATGTCGGCTTGCCGACGTTCATGAACATTCCATCCGACGAAGGCTTTCTGTTTTCCAGTTCAGTACTTGCCGTAGGCCTGGTGGTGCTGGTGGCCATCATGGCGTTCACCGTGATCGTCTGGGGACTCGGCGTGGGGCCGATCTATACCAATTAGCAACACACCCTCCAAAAACTAGATCTGCCGACACACCGGCCGCCGCAAGGCGGCCTTTTAATGCCTCCAGTACAGACAACGGCAACAACCATTCGGCGCTTCGGCGATTCGGCGATTCGCAAGGCTCGAGGGTTGCGGCATACTCGACACCTCTGGAGATCCATCAAGCATGCCCGAGCAACTCAATATCCGCGTCGAAGACTGTTTCCAACAAGCCGAATCCTTTTTCAAACGAACTTTCAAACGCCCCGTGGTCAGCCTCAAGCTGCGCGGGCAAAAAGCCGGTGTCGCGCATTTGCACGAAAACCTGCTGCGCTTCAACCCGCAACTGTATCGGGAAAACACCGAAGACTTCCTCAAGCAGACGGTAGCCCACGAAGTCGCGCACCTGATTGCCCATCAACTGTTCGGCGACCGCATCCAGCCCCATGGCGAAGAATGGCAATTGATCATGCGTGGCGTATACGAACTGCCGCCCAACCGCTGCCACACCTATGACGTCAAACGCCGCAGCGTGACCCGTTACATCTATAAATGCCCGTGCGCAGACAGTGACTTTCCGTTTTCGGCGCAGCGCCACAGCCTGGTACGACAGGGCCGACGGTATTTGTGTCGGCGGTGTCGAAGCACGTTGGTGTTCAGCGGGGAAATGCGGGTCGAGTAGTGGACGCTAGAGAACCACTTTGGCACGCCGCAATTCAGCAATCCGCTCAACGCTATACCCCAACTCATCCAACACCTGATCCGTATGCTGCCCCAGCGTCGCGCCAATATGTCCGGGCTGCGGCAAACCTTGCGAAAACTTCAATGGACACGCCATCTGCAGCTGGCTCGTACCATCCCCCCGTGGCACCTCGGTCACCAGTTCCCGCGCCTGCATTTGTGGATGCTGCACCGCCTCGCTCAGGCTCAACACCGGTTCGACACAGGCATCCAGACCGGCAAACATTGCACACAACTCGGCAAAATCATGCTTCTCGAACTCGACCTTCAGCGCGTCCTTGAGGCGCTTTTGCTGGGCCGGTTGCGGCGATAAGCCGAGGTTGGCCAGTTCCTCCAGCCCCAAGGCCGTGCACAGCCGTTTCATGAAGTCCGGTTCCAGGCTGCCCACCGACAACCAGCGCCCGTCCCGGGAGCGGTAATAGTCGTAGAAACTGCCGCCATTGAGCATCTGGTCTTCCCGACCCGGCTCAACGCCACAGGCCAGATACCCGGCTCCGGCCATGGCGTTCAGACTGAACGCACAATCGGTCATGCTCACATCCAGGTATTGCCCCAGACCGGTTTGCTGCCGAGCGATCACCGCCGCCAGCAGGCCGATCACCCCGTGCAGCGAGCCTCCGGCGACATCCGCCACCTGGGCGCCCAAGGGCAGCGGCCCACTGTCAGCGCGGCCGGTGTAGCTTGATAGCCCAGCCAGGGCCAGGTAGTTAATGTCATGCCCGGCGCGATCCTTGTAGGGGCCGGTCTGCCCGTAACCGGTGATCGACACGTAAATCAGCTTCGGATTGATCGCTTTCAAGGCTTCATAGCCCAGGCCCAATCGTTCCATGACGCCAGGGCGAAATTGCTCAAGGACGATGTCGTAGTCCTGCAGCAGCTGTTTGATCACGTCCAGCGCCTCGGGTTGCTTGAGGTCCATCGCCAGGCTGCGCTTGTTGCGATTGAGGTAGGCATGACTGGCGGAAACGCCCCGGTCATGGGGCGGCAGCACGCGCAGCAGGTCCATGCGAGTCGGCGACTCGATGCGCAGGACCTCGGCGCCCATGTCCGCCAGCAGCAGCGAGGCGAACGGCCCGGGCAGTAGTGTCGAAAAATCCAGAACCTTGAGTGATGCCAGTGGACCAACCATGAATGTTCTCCCTAGACGATGCCCCAGACTAGGCAGCCAGACGCTCAGGGGCAATCACCTAATGTGCCAGTGACGGTGACCCTTGTGCTCAGGTCGCGGGCAAAAAAAACCCGCCGAAGCGGGTTTTTTCATCATGACAAGGTTTACTTGGCGTTAGTCGGGGTTGCCCCTTCGACGTGGCCCAGAACATCGTCCTTAGGTTCATCGGCAATGCCGCGACCGCCCGAGGCCAGCTCGGCGTGCATCACGTCGGTGTCCAGTTCCTTGACCCACTTGGCCACCACCAATGTGGCAACGGCGTTGCCCACCAGGTTGGTCAGCGCACGGGCTTCGGACATGAAGCGGTCGATACCGAGGATCAGCGCCAGACCGGCAACCGGCAGGTGACCCACGGCGGACAGGGTGGCGGCCAGTACGATGAAACCACTGCCGGTCACGCCCGCAGCGCCCTTGGAGGACAGCAGCAGTACCACCAGCAAGGTGATCTGGTGCGTGATATCCATGTGAGTATCGGTGGCTTGGGCAATGAACACGGCCGCCATGGTCAGGTAAATCGCAGTGCCGTCGAGGTTGAACGAGTAACCGGTCGGGATCACCAGACCCACCACGGATTTCTGCGCCCCCAGACGCTCCATCTTGATCAGCATGCGAGGCAGTACCGATTCCGAGGACGAAGTGCCCAGCACGATCAGCAGTTCTTCACGGATGTAGCGGATCACTTTCAGCACGCTGAAACCGTGAGCGCGAGCGATAGCGCCCAGCACGATCAGGATGAACAGCAGGCAAGTGATGTAGAAGCAGGCCATCAACTGACCCAGTTGCACCAGCGACCCGACACCGTAGGCACCGATGGTGAACGCCATGGCACCAAAGGCACCAATTGGCGCGAGCTTCATGATCATGTTGATGATGTTGAACATCACGTGGGCGAAGCGATCGATGAAGTCGAGGATCGGCTTGCCGTAGGCACCCAGGCGATGCAGGGCGAAACCGAAGATCACCGAGAACATCAGCACTTGCAGGATGTCGCCCGTGGCGAACGCGCCGACGATGGTGGTCGGGATCACGTTGAGCAGGAAGCCGACGACACTTTGATCGGCACCGGCCGCAACATAGGTGGCGACTTTGGAGGCGTCCAGCGTGCTGACATCGATGTGCATGCCAGCGCCTGGCTGCACGATGTTGACCACAACCAGACCCACCAGCAGGGCGATGGTAGAAACGATTTCGAAGTAGAGCAGTGCGTAACCACCGGTCTTGCCGACCGACTTCATGTCCTGCATGCCGGCGATACCGCTGACGACGGTGCAGAAGATGATCGGAGCGATGATCATTTTGATCAGTTTGATGAACCCGTCACCCAGCGGCTTAACGGCCACACCGAGCTGTGGGTAGTAGTGACCGAGCAAAATACCGATGACAATTGCAACGATCACCTGGAAATACAGGGATTTGTACAGTGGCTGACGAGTCGTCATTGCAAAGTTCCTCAAGAGTGCGCGGTGACAACATCCATCTGTTATCCACGGCACCTGAATTGCGAACCCTCCTGCACTGGAGGGATTTGTTTTTTCGAGCCGCGCGACGGCAGGCATCTGCTCGTTGTATCGCAAGGCCCATGCCACCTTCCGCGAAAACCCTGCAAGCCTTTTGACAGCAAGGGTTGCAAGCATTTTCTGTTTATCCGGCGGATAGATTGCAGTGGCGGATTTCCGCCCATCGACCGGATCTTATCCTGCAATTTGGCGGATATCCGCCCTGTTCATTGGCAAGTGCCGCCGCTACCATCCGTCGCTCAATAGATGGATTTGCCTGTCATGCGCGAACGCACCATCGCCAGTCATTTCGCCCGTGCCGCCCTCGGTGGCGCGCAACGGCGTGGTTATGCCTATTCGGCTCTGTTGCAGCAATTGGGGATCAGCCCCGAATTGCTCAGCGAGCCGCGGGCGCGTATAGCTCCGGAACAGTTCGCTCGACTGATCCAAGCACTTTGGCTGGCACTGGACGACGAGTACCTGGGATTCGGAAAAGGCCAGAGCAAGCCGGGCAGCTTCGCAATGATGTGTCATGCCGTGATCCACTGCCGAAATCTGGATAAGGCACTCAACCGTGGCTTATTGTTTTATAGCCTATTCCCCGATGCCCCGCGCCTGACCCTGACGCGTGAAGATGAAATGATCCGCCTGAGCCTGGACGATGCGCATCTGTGGGATCCGGACCATTTCCTCACCGAAAGCCTGCTGGTGATCTGGCACCGCTTCGGCAGCTGGCTGATCGGCCAGCGCATTCGATTGGAACAAGCCACGTTCAGCTACCCGCGACCGGAGCATGGGGCCGAATACGATTTGCTTTTTTCCTGTCCGCTTGAGTTTTCCACCCCGCACAGCAGCCTGCTGTTTCACAGCCGCTACTTGAACATGCCGCTGTTGCAGGACGAGCGGACGCTCAAGCTTTTTCTTGAGCGCTCCCCTGCCGATCTGCTATCGCGTCCTGACGATGGCGACAGTTTGAGCAGTCAGCTGCGGCGGCTGCTCAGTCGCGACAGTTCGCGCTGGCCGGATCTGGAAGCCGTGGCCGCGCACCTGCACATCAGCCCGCAAACCTTGCGCCGCCATTTGCGCGAAGAAGGCAGCAGTTTTCAGGAGTTGAAGGACCAGTTGCGTCGTGACATTGCGATTTATCATTTGAGCCGCGCCAACCTGTCGTTGCAACAGATTGCCGAGCAGCTGGGATTTTCCGAGCCCTCGGCGTTTCATCGGGCGTTCAAGAAGTGGACGGGGCTGACGCCGGGGGCGTACCGCGCTCAGGAGAATTGAAGGAATAACCTGTAGGAACCCAGGATCAAACCGCCGGAAAATGAATCCGGAACGCCGCTCCGCCCAAGGGTGAGTCGCCCAGGGTCAGTTTGGCGCTGTAGCTTTCAATGATGTCCTTGACCACTGCCAGGCCGATGCCCTGCCCCGGATGCTGGCGGTCAAGACGCTCACCGCGCTGCAGGATTCGCGCGCGCTGGTCGGTGGGGACTCCGGGGCCGTCGTCTTCGACACACAACTCGATGCCGCTCAAGGTCTGGCGAACACTGATTCGCACTTCACCAAGGCACAAGCGATAAGCGTTTTCCAGCAGGTTCCCCATCATCTCCAGCAAGGCGCCCTGCTCGATGGGCACATAACACTGCGGCGGCAAGTCCATGGCGACTCGCACGCGCTTGTCGCGATAAACCTTATCCAAAGTGTCACACAGACTTTGCAACACGGGCTGCAGCTGTACCTGATGGCGCACAAGACCGCTTTTGCGCAGGCTGGCGCGTTGCAATTGATAGCTGATCTGCTGACTCATGCGCTCGATCTGGGTTTGCAGGACCCGGGCTTGCTCACGATTTTCCGGGCGTTGCGCCATGTCTTCGCTGACGCCTTGCAACACCGTCAAAGGGGTTTTAAGGCTGTGCGCCAGGTCGTCAAGGGAGTCGCGATAACGGCTGCGCTGCTCACGCTCGCTGTGTAACAAGCGGTTCAGGGAACCAGTCAAGCGCAGCAGTTCGCGCGGATGTTGCTCGCTGAGACTTTCGCGGGTACCGCCTTCGATCTCATCCAGCTCCTGACTGAGCCGGCGCAACGCCTGCAAGCCCCAGGTCAGACCGATCCACAGCAAGGCCAGCAATACCAGCAATGCCGCACCGAAGCCCAGGTAGAGGTTTTCCCGCAGTCCTTCAAGGGTGTGTTCGTATTCGCGCACCGGCTGCAGCGCGACAATGCTGAAAGCCGCGCTTTTACCACCCAGCAGCTTGACCTCGACGTCATAGACGAAGAACTCCTGGCCATTGGCTTCGTTGATTCTTGCGAACTCGTTACCGCGCCCATCGTAGCGCGGCTTGTAATTGATGTTTTCCTCCTGAGTGCCCTTCGACCGCCAGACCAGATGACCTTCACGGTCATAGATATAACCGAGCAAACGGCTGTCGGTGAGGTTGAAGCGCTCGTCGGGCAATTGCGCCGGCATCTGCAGATGATTGTTCTCCACCCGGGCGGCGGAGATCAGCGTCGTCACATCCGATGCCAGACGCTGTTCGATGGAGTCCTGCAGAGCCAGGCTGAACGCACCCTGCATGGCCGGCAGCAACGCGAGCATGAACAACACCGCCAGAAGGGTGGCGGCGAGCATCAAGCGAACGCGTAGAGAACGAATCAACTGCAGCGCTCATTGAACAGGTAGCCGAGGCCCCTTACGGTATCGATCGGTTTGAACCCGACCGGCCCTTCCAGCTTGCGCCGCAGGCGGCCGACAAGCACTTCGATCACGTTCGGATCACGCTCGTCGTCATCCGGGTACAACTGTTCCATCAGGCGATCCTTGGCCACCACTTGCTGGTGATGGAGCATCAGGTATTCAAGGATGCGGTACTCGTATGCCGTCAGCGCCAGTGGCTGCTCGTCGAGCGATGCCTGCTTGCGATTCAGATCAAGCAGCAACGGCCCGGCGACAATGGTCGACTGGGTGAAACCGCTGGACCGACGCAGCAAGGCATTGAGCCGGGCATCGAGTTCTTCGAACTGGAACGGCTTGACCACATAGTCGTCAGCACCGGCGGCGAGGCCTTCGACCTTGTCCTGCCAGTTGCCACGCGCCGTGAGGATGAGGATCGGAAAGGTCTTGCCCCGCGAGCGCAGTTGGCGAATCAGGTCGAGCCCGCCCATACCCGGCAGACCGAGATCGATCACCGCCAGGTCATGATTGAACTGTTCGGTCTGGTACAAAGCCTCTTCGGCATTGGCCACGGACTCGACTACGTGTCCGCTATCCGTCAGGCGGGTTTGCAGGTGATGGCGCAATAGCGCCTCATCTTCGACGACCAGCAGTTTCATAACACGCTCCCAGGCAAATCAATGTCTCCAGAGGTACGAACAGCGCACCTCGATAGTGTACAGGCCGGCACCGGTTCAACCTCATGGCTGATCCGGTGCCGGCCCGTCGCGAACGTTTTTTTTCAGAAAGCGTAGTTGGCGGAAACGTAAGTCTGGGCGCTGCTGGTCAGGCTCAGAGCCCCCTGTTTGCTGCCACCGCGCTCGTTCATCTCGATGCTGGCATTGCTTCGAAGATAACGGTACCCCAGTTCAACTGACGTATTTCGCGAAATCTGCTGTAAAACTCCCGCCTGACCACCCAACGTGTAACCGATATTGCTGTCGCGACTGAAACCTGGCGACTCCTGAGTCATTTTGGACAATCCCGCCGAGGCGCCGCCGAAGAGTTTGGTAGTGCCGCCTACCGGGTAGAACAGATCGTAGCTGCCCAAGAGGTTTTCCTGACGCAGTTTAATGCCATTGTGCGAGCCCGACACGTTGTCGTAAGTGGCGTAGTAGCGCCCTTGGCTGTTTTGCTGGCCCAGACGCACACCCCAGGTTGCGTCCTTGCCAATCACGCCGTCAGCGTTCGGACGATTAAGGTTGTCGTTCAGGGCGTGGGACTTTTTGATCTTGTCGCTGGTCTGCCCTAAAGTCAGGCTACCGAAAGTGTCGTCGGACGCGAACGCTGTCGTGCTTGCGCCCAAAACGGTGAATGCCAGAAGCAGTTTTTTGAATCCAGTCATAGTGAAACTCCTAGTGAGTTGCTTGTTTATTGGCTACGGGGCAAGACTACTTACGTCGCCCTGAACTCCCCCTGAACGCGCCCTTAACCTAAGCTGAACCAACTCTTCCCGAGTGTTTCCAAGAGTTTCAACAGGAGATTCGACCATGCGCATGTTCCTCGCTGTCCTCTTGCTGGCCTTGAGCGGGCTCAGCCAGGCCGCCATAAAGACCCAGGAAATCCCCTACCAAACTGCCGACGGCACGAAAATGATCGGCTATTACGCCTACGACGACGCGATCAAGGGACCGCGACCCGGTGTTGTGGTCGTGCATGAGTTCTGGGGGCTCAACGACTACGCCAAACGACGTGCCCGGGATCTGGCCGGTCTGGGCTACAGCGCACTGGCCATCGATATGTATGGTGACGGCAAGAACACCGAACATCCGAAGGACGCCATGGCTTTCATGCAAGCCGTTTTGAAAGACAGCGCGGTGGCCAGCGCACGGTTCCAGGCCGGGCTCGATCTGCTGAAGAAACAGCCGCAAACCGACCCCAATAAAATAGCCGCCATCGGCTACTGCTTCGGTGGCGGCGTGGTGCTCAATGCGGCGCGTCAGGGTGTGCCCTTGGCGGGTGTCGTCAGTTTCCACGGCGCACTGGCAACCAATACCCCCGCTACGCCAGGCAGCGTGAAAGCGAAAATCCTCGTCGAACACGGCGCCCGTGACAGCATGATCACTCCCGAAAATGTCGCTGCGTTCAAAGCCGAAATGGACAAGGCCGGCGCCGACTACACATTCGTCAGCCTCGACGGTGCCAAGCACGGCTTCAGCAACCCTGATGCCGATCGCTTGAGCCACGGCGATCATGGCGGGCCGGACATCGGTTACAACAAGCCGGCGGATGAAAAGTCGTGGGCGGACATGCAGGCGTTTTTCAAAAAGATTTTCAGCTGACACGCCCAACATCGGGAGCCGAGCATCCCTGTGGCGAGGGAGCTTGCTCCCTCGCCACAAAACCCTCGACTACTACCCAGCGCCAATCCAACCCGGCAAAATGCCAGACATGAAACCACTCCCCGCCCTGCCCGCTTTTTGCACCCCACTCGATGCCCATTGGCCGCTGCCCCATGTGCTGCCCGATACCGTACTGTTGAGCACGCATTTCAATACCTCGCAACTGGTCAGTGATGATTTCCAGCGCAGCGCCATTGAAGCGCCAGCGACCATCCAGCGCTCGGTCGCCAAGCGTCAGGCAGAGTTTCTCGCCGGCCGTGTCTGCGCCCGTGCCGCGCTGCAACAATTGGAAGGTCTGAACGTCAGCCCGGCCATCGGCCAAGACCGGGCCCCAGTCTGGCCGGCACACATTACCGGCTCGATCACCCACAGCACGGGCCGTGCCGCCGCTATCGTCGCAAAAAAAAGCCATTGGCGCGGACTGGGAATGGACCTGGAAAACCTGCTCAACGCCGAACGGGCCGAGCGCCTGGCCGCAGAGATCCTCACCCCGCCGGAACTACAGCGCATGGCCGCCGGCCGTAACGATCAACTGGCGTTATGGGTAACCCTGACATTTTCCGTGAAAGAGAGCCTGTTCAAGGCGCTCTATCCGATCGTCCGGCAGCGTTTCTATTTTGAACACGCCGAAGTACTGGAGTGGACTGAGAGTGGAGAGGTGCGGCTGCGATTACTGACAGACCTGTCCGCCGAGTGGCGCAATGGCACCGAGCTGGATGCGCAGTTCGGGGTCAAGGATGGGCAGTTGTTGAGCCTGGTCAGTCTCCAGGCCTGAAAACTCCAGCGCCTGTATGGGACTGCTCGCAGAGGCGATTGCCCAGACAACCAAGCACTCAGCGCTTCTCCTGGTTGCGCGGCCAGCTCAAACTGAAACAGGCCCCCCCAAGGCTCTTGCTCTTGCCGATCAACGCCCGCCCGTCGTGCCAATGAATGATGCGTCGCACGATGGACAACCCCAATCCATGCCCGCCCGAAGCACGGGTTCGACTGTCGTCGAGGCGCAGGAACGGAGTAAAGATTCTCTCCCAGGCGATTTCCGGCACGCCCGGCCCGTCATCCTCGACATCGACCCGACAGCGTTGCTGCCCAACCTGATAGCTGATGGTCACCCGTGATTGCGCGTGACGCATGGCATTACTCACCAGGTTCTGCAGCGCCCGATGCAGGTAGCGCGGCTCAGCCTCGACCCAGGCGTCGTCGCAATCGGCCGCCGACAGGCACAATCCGCGCTGCACCGTGACGTCGGCACGCAAAGGCGCCAGCTCCTCGATCACCTGATTGACCAGCGCATCCAGGTCGATGCGCTGGAAGTTCAGCGCCGGCGAGCCCTGCTCGAGCCTTGCGTAAGTGAGCATTTCGTCGACCAGTCGGTCGAGATCCTCAATGTCGTGGTCCATGCCTTCACAGTACTTTTCCAGGGCTTGCGGCGTGGTGGCCGAGCCAATCATCTCCAGACCGAAACGCAGGCGCGCCACCGGCGTACGCAGCTCGTGGGAAACGGCGCGCACCAGTTCGCGCTGGATCGCCAGCAATTGTTGCAAGTGTTCGGCCATGCCGTTGAACGCCGACGCCAGACGCCCCACCGAGTCCGCACCGCGCGCCGGCACACGGGTTTCCAGGCTACCCCTGGCGATGCGCGTGGCCGCTGCCTCAAGACCGCGCAAGCGGCGCTCCAGTTGGCGAACCAGCAAGTAAACGATCAAACCGATCAGCGTGAGGCCCAGTGCGGCAATCAGCACGAGCCATTCCGGCGGATAAGGATTCATCTGATACAAAGGGCCGATTTCCAGGACCCATGGCGTCCCGACCATGCCAGCGAACACGCGGATCGAATCGCCCTCCTTGCCCAGCGCCATCACCGTGTCACCTTCTGACACTCGACGACTCTGGTCCTCGTCCATGTCCGCCTCATCGACCGTGACCAGACGCAAGTCGAAGCCAAAACCCTTGTCCTGCTTCAGTTGTGCCAGGCGCTGGGGTTGCTCAGCCACCGGCACGCGCACCAGTTCATCGGTCAACAGGTAAATCGTCGCCCGCGCCAGTTGCTCACTGATCTGCTGGACTTCCCCCGTGAGTACCAGTTGTTCCTTTTCGCTGACCAGCCGGTAAACCTTCGCCGCATGCGGACCGGTCTGCTCCACCAGCGCTTGCCCGTGCAGCACGCGGGTGCGCTGGGTCAGGTCAAGGTCCGTCTGGTTGAAGGTTTTCAGCGCCAGCGGAATCCCCAGCAGGCGTTCCCACACTAACAAGGCACGATGGCGCTCGGTCTCGTTCATCGGTTGCAGGTTGTCGGCCATCAACGAGAACGTGCCATGGGCCAGGCGCTCGCGGTACTGCTCGCTGCGTACCTGGTTGAGCATGTGTAACGCCAGCACACCGAGCACCGCCACCAGCACCAGCGCGGCGCACATGCCGCCGTAGATACGCAGGAAGATCGAGTTCACAGCGGCGAGTCTACGCAGGCCTCAGGAACGAACAGGTAGCCTTTGCTGCGCACGGTCTTGATCAGACGAGGGTGATCCGGGTCATCGCCGATTTTCGGACGGATGCGTGAAATGCGCACGTCAATGGAGCGATCCTGGCCGTCATAGCCGATGCCACGCAGCGCCGTGAAGATTTCTTCCCGGGACAGAATGCGTCCGGCATTGGCTACCAACAGCCAGAGCAGATCGAATTCGGCGCTGGTCAGTTCGATGCCATTGTCGTTAAGCCAGGCTTCGCGCAAAGCGTTGTCCACGACCAACGGACCGAACTGCAGCCGCCGTTGTTTCTCCGGCGCGGCTTCTGGTGCTTCACTGCGCCGCAACAGCGCCTGGATGCGCGCCAGCAACAAACGCGGACGCACGGGTTTGCATACGTAGTCGTCGGCGCCCAGGTCGAGGCCGAGGATCTGGTCGGTATCGTCGGTCCGCGCGGTGAGCATCAGGATCGGCCCGTCATAGCGGTCGCGGACTTTGCGGCAAATGCTCAAGCCGTCCTCGCCGGGCAGCATCAGGTCGAGGATTACCAGGTCCGGTTTTTCCTTGATGATGCGGGCAGCGGCGAGGGCACCATTGCCTTCGATCGACACTCGCAGGCCGTTGGCTTCCAGGTAATCGCGGGTCAGCTCGGCCAGACGCTGGTCGTCCTCGACAATCAATACCTGCCAGGCTTCTTGCTCCACGGGTGACCTCTTCTTGCCAGTAACTCTAATAAGGAAGGATCCGCCCGTCTTTTTGTAACGATTGGGGAGGATAAATTGCCTGCATGCTGGCCGATTGTATAAACGTCGCTCGCGCAGAACACAAGCCGCTAAATGCGTTCGGACATGACGGTTTTTTGTGATAGGGTTCGCGCCCTTAAAAATCCACCCGGCCGTTTTCGATCATTGAAAATTGATGAAAAAAGGTCCGGTCCAGCAGCATTGCGGCCTACACGCCGATTCGCTCTTTCACTCACAATTTACGCACAGGCTTATCCACAGGTAGTACGTTGCAATCCCCCCCCAAAACGCATTATCTTGTACCTCGGCGCCAAAAAAACCCTAGATGTAGGGTTTTGCGCAAAAGACCAAACACAAACCGGACACCAATTTCAAGCGCTTTTCTTGCCACCCTCCGGTTGAACCAAACGTATTTTCGACAGCCAAAACCGCGCGTGCGGATGGTTACTGTATTTCGGCCCATAAGGGTGAAAACGGTACGGGTGTTGCAGTCCCCAACTGTCACCTCAAAGGACCCCGGCCTCCCGCCCAAGGCGTGAGACCAAAGACTTCGGCATGGAAGCGGCGCCCAAATAGCCCCCTTCCTACTGTCCCGAAGTTGTTATGCCCGGCATTCGCCGGTTGTAGTGCTTCAGGACAGAACGGTGGGCACCGTGATGGTGCCCAAACAAACATAGAGAACGTGGAGACACCCATGCAAACCGACACAACTCGCGAGAACCCGCAGGGCACCTTGCCTCAGGCCGCTGATTCGAATTCGGATCTGTCCGCCACCGCGCCGGGCCAGCTTCGCGTGATCAAGCGTAACGGCACTGTCGTTCCTTACACCGATGACAAAATCACCGTCGCCATCACCAAAGCGTTTCTCGCAGTTGAGGGCGGCACCGCTGCCGCTTCGTCGCGAATCCACGACACCGTTGCACGCCTGACCGAACAGGTCACCGCGACCTTCAAGCGTCGCATGCCATCGGGCGGCACCATCCACATCGAAGAAATCCAGGACCAGGTCGAACTGGCCCTGATGCGCGCCGGCGAGCAGAAAGTTGCTCGCGACTACGTGATCTATCGTGATGCCCGTTCCAAGGAACGCGCCGTACGCGCCCCGGCCGAAGATGCGGTCAACGCTCATCCTTCGATCCGCATTACCCGTGCCGACGGCAGCCTGGCGCCGCTGGACATGGGCCGCCTGAACACCATCGTCACCGAAGCCTGCGAAGGCCTGGAAGAAGTCGACGGCGACCTGATCCAGCGCGAAACCCTGAAAAACCTGTACGACGGCGTGGCCCTGACCGACGTCAACACCGCTCTGGTGATGACTGCCCGTACGCTGGTCGAGCGTGAGCCAAACTACTCGTTCGTCACCGCGCGCCTGCTGATGGACACCCTCCGTGCCGAAGGCCTGGGCTTCCTCGGCGTCGCCGAAAGCGCCACCCACCACGAAATGGTCGACCTGTACGCCAAGGCCCTGCCTGCCTACATCGCCAAGGGTATCGAATTCGAATTGCTGAACCCGGTTCTGGCCGACTTCGACCTGGAAAAACTGGGCAAGGCGATCAACCACGAGCGCGACCAACAGTTCACCTACCTGGGCCTGCAAACCCTGTACGACCGTTACTTCATCCACAAGGATGGCGTGCGGTTCGAGCTGCCGCAGATTTTCTTCATGCGCGTGGCCATGGGCCTGGCGATCGAAGAGAAGCAAAAGGAAGACCGTGCGATCGAGTTCTACAACCTGTTGTCGTCCTTCGACTACATGTCCTCGACCCCGACGCTGTTCAACGCCGGCACCCTGCGTCCGCAGCTGTCGAGCTGCTACCTGACCACCGTGCCGGATGACCTGTCGGGCATCTACCACGCGATCCACGACAACGCCATGCTGTCGAAATTCGCCGGCGGCCTGGGCAACGACTGGACGCCTGTTCGTGCACTGGGTTCGTACATCAAGGGCACCAACGGCAAATCCCAGGGCGTTGTACCGTTCCTGAAAGTCGTGAACGACACTGCCGTCGCCGTTAACCAGGGTGGCAAGCGCAAGGGCGCTGTCTGTGCCTACCTGGAAACCTGGCACATGGACATCGAGGAGTTCATCGAACTGCGCAAGAACACCGGTGATGACCGTCGTCGTACCCACGACATGAACACCGCCAACTGGATTCCTGACCTGTTCATGAAGCGTGTCTTCGATGATGGCAAGTGGACCCTGTTCTCGCCGTCCGAAGTTCCAGACCTGCACGACCTGACTGGCAAGGCCTTCGAAGAGCGCTACGAGTACTACGAAGCCCTGACCGAGTACCCAGGCAAGGTCAAGCTGTTCAAGACCATCCAGGCCAAAGACCTGTGGCGCAAAATGCTGTCCATGCTGTTTGAAACCGGCCACCCATGGCTGACCTTCAAAGACCCGTGCAACCTGCGCAGCCCGCAGCAGCACGTCGGCGTGGTCCACAGCTCGAACCTGTGCACCGAGATCACCTTGAACACCAACAAGGACGAAATCGCCGTTTGCAACCTGGGCTCGATCAACCTGCCAAACCACATCGTCAACGGCAAGCTGGACACCACCAAGCTGCAACGCACCGTGAACACTGCCGTGCGCATGCTCGATAACGTGATCGACATCAACTACTACTCGGTGCCGCAAGCGAAGAACTCCAACTTCAAGCACCGTCCGGTCGGCCTGGGCATCATGGGCTTCCAGGACGCGCTGTACCTGCAACACATCCCTTACGGTTCCGACGCGGCTGTCGAGTTCGCCGACAAGTCGATGGAAGCGGTCAGCTACTACGCGATCCAGGCTTCCTGCGACCTGGCTGACGAGCGCGGTGCCTACGAGACGTTCCAGGGCTCTCTGTGGTCCAAGGGCATCCTGCCGCTGGATTCGCAACAGATCCTGATCGAACAACGTGGCCAGAAGTACATCGACGTTGACCTGAACGAAACCCTGGACTGGGCACCTGTGCGCGCCCGTGTACAGAAAGGCATTCGTAACTCCAACATCATGGCCATCGCACCGACCGCGACCATCGCCAACATCACTGGCGTTTCGCAGTCGATCGAGCCGACCTACCAGAACCTCTATGTGAAATCGAACCTGTCGGGCGAATTCACCGTGATCAACCCGTACCTGGTTCGCGATCTGAAAGCTCGCGGTCTGTGGGATTCGGTCATGATCAACGATCTGAAGTACTACGACGGTTCCGTGCAGCAAATCGAGCGCATCCCGCAAGAGCTCAAAGAGCTCTACGCGACCGCCTTCGAAGTGGACACCAAGTGGATCGTTGACGCGGCAAGCCGTCGTCAGAAGTGGATCGACCAGGCCCAGTCCCTGAACCTGTACATCGCCGGCGCTTCGGGCAAGAAGCTGGACGTGACCTACCGCATGGCCTGGTACCGTGGTCTGAAAACCACTTACTACCTCCGTGCCCTGGCCGCGACCAGCACCGAGAAGTCGACCATCAACACCGGCAAGCTGAACGCTGTTTCCAGCGGCGGCAACCACGGCGACGACTCGGTCCTGGCTGCGCCAGCAGGTCCGGCACCAGTGCCGAAGGCCTGCGCCATCGACGAGCCGGATTGCGAAGCTTGCCAATAAGCTGAGCTGGTCAGCGTCGCAAGGCGCTTTCCTGAAACCCCCGATGAGCCACTGGCTGATCGGGGGTTTTCTTTTGGCTCTAGCAGGCGAAAGCGTGCTCGCTATGCAGGTGAAAGCCACACGGTTATTCAGCCAGAACACGTGATCGTTAACGCCCGTCGCGAGCAAGCTCGCTCCTACCGGACCGACCAAAACTAAAAAGCCCCTCTTGCGAGGGGCTTTTTGTGCAGCGCTTTCAGCCAACCGGCATCAGGTCATCTGAATAATGGTCTGCATGATGGTGCTTTGGGTGGAGATGGTCTTGGCGTTCGCCTGGTAGTTGCTCTGCGCCTTGATCAGGTCGACCAGTTCGTTGGTCAGGTTAACGTTGGACTCTTCCAGGGAGTTGGAAACCACCGCGCCCAGGGTACCGGTTTTCGGTGCATCAACGCCGGCCACGCCCGAGGAGAAGGTTTCTTTCCAGCGGGTACCGCCAATTGGCTGCAAGCCTTGCTCGTTGGCGAAGCTGGCAATCGCTACCTGTCCGATGGCCTTGGTTTGCTGGTTGCTGAAGTTGGCGGTCATGACACCGCTTTCATCGATGGTCAGGCTGGAGATCTGGCCGGTGGCGTAGCCGTCCTGGTACTGCGCGGTCCGCGCGGTAGGCGAAGCATACGAAGTGGTTTTGGTCATGTCGAAGGTGATACCGCCCGCGGCTGCGTCCGAGCCGTTCAAGGCCCAGGTCGGCGGGTTGGCCTTGGCGTCAACCAGCACGCCCGGCTTCCAGCCTGACATGGTCAGAGTGTTGTTCTTTAGTGTCCAGCCTGCACCAGCCGTCAGCGTCTTGATGCTGCCATCAGGGTTGAAGGTGATGTCGGCGGTGAGGGCGACCGGAGGTTCTGCGGTAGGATCCGATGGACTGCGACCGTCTATGTAGGTGTAAACGGTCCAGGAGTTAGACGCCGCGTTTTTAACGTAGTACTGGTCCATGGTGTGCTGGTTACCCTGTGTATCGTACACAGGGGTGGAAATAGTTTTGTTGTAGCTACTGGTGTCTTTGACATTGAACGTGGTCACTGTTGGCAGTGGATCCGAGGAGTTCAGGTTCATCGTCTGATCGACACGGGTGGTCGCGTGCGGCGCCAGGCTCGATGTGTCGATTTTCAGGTCGGTCAGCACACCGTTGATGATCTTGCCATTGGAGTCGACGCCATAACCCTGCAGACGGTTGCCGTTGTTGTCGACCACGTAGTTCTGGGCGTCTGTCTTGAACGCACCGGCACGGGTGTAGCTCAGGGAGCCGTTGTCGCTGAGGATGAAGAAACCGTTGCCCTGGATACCCATGTCCAACACGTTGCCGGTGTTGTTCACGTCGCCCTGGCCAAACTGCTGGGAAACGTTGGCCAGACGCACGCCGTTGCCGATAGTCTTGCTACCGGTGCCCAGGCGCGTGGCCGAGTACACATCTTCGAATTCTGCACGGGACGATTTGAAACCGGCGGTCGCGACGTTGGCGATGTTGTTGCCGGTTACGTCCAGCTGTTTGTTGGCTGCATAGAGACCGCTAAGGCCGATATTGAAAGACATATTCCACTCCTTTGTGCCGTGTTAGTCGGCTCTATATACCAATGGTCTGTACTTTGGACAGGGCAACACTGCCCAGGCCTGCCAGGTTCAGCATCAACTCACCGCCGGTCTGGCTGATGGTCACGCTGTTGACGGTGGCCGGCAGGTAAGTCACCAGCGAGGTCGCCTGACTGTCGTAAGTCGCGGTAGCCGCAAACTTGTAAGTGCCGGCCTTGGCCACCTCGCCCGCATCGTTTTTGCCGTCCCAGATGAAACTGGCGTTACCGGCTTGCTGGCTGCCCAGGTCGATGGTGCGAACAACTTTGCCATCGGTATCAGTGATCTTGATCGTCACCGGATTCGTCGAGGCAGGTACGACCGCCGTACCGTTGAAACTCTTGGAGGTGTCGACCACTGCGGTGTCGGTCTGGGCCACAACAGAACGACCTACCAGCGAAGAAGCCTGCAACGCTTGAGACGAGTTGTAGTTGCCGGCAATGCCGCTGACCGTATCGTTGAGCGTGGTAATCCCTTCCAGGCTACTGAACTGTGCCAATTGAGCCACGAACGCGCTGTTGTCCTGCGGGTCCAGCGGGTTCTGGTTTTTCAGTTGCGTCACCAGCAACTGCAGGAACGCGTCCTTGCCCAGGGACTGGTTGCCTGTGGAGCCGCTGACCGCCGATCCCAGACTGTCCTTCGTGGTGCTGGTCTTGACCGAAGAATTGGCCAAGACGTCCTTGAGGCTCAAACCGCTGGTGGAATCGCTAACACTCATCTGAGTCGCCCCTTATCACTGACCGAGGGTCAGGACTTTCTGCATCATGGTTTTGGCGGTGTTCATCATTTCAGCGTTGGTCTGGAACGAACGACTCGCGGAAATCATGTCAGCCATTTCTTCCACTACGTTGACGTTCGGGTAGTAGACGTAGCCCTTGGCATCGGCAGCCGGATGGTTCGGCTCGTAACGCGCCTCGAGGTTGCTCTGATCTTCGACCACGCCCATGACCTGCACGCCTTGACCGGCGGCGTCCTGGTTCTGGAACAGCGAATCGCTGCCGCCGCTCTGGCCGCCCTGGAACATGGTGGCGAATACCGGATGACGCGCACGATAGGTCTGGTCGATGCTCGACGAGACGGTTTCGGCGTTGGCGATGTTCGAAGCAACGGTGTTCAAACGAGTGGTTTGCGCACTCATGCCGCTACCGGCAATGTTGAAAACACTGGACAGGGACATGACTTACTCTCCGCGCAGGGCTGACACCAGCCCTTTGAATTTGCTGTTGAGCAGCGTGAAGCTGGCCTGGAAGCCAACTGCGTTTTCCGCGTAGTTCGACTGTTCCAGTTGAGCGTCCACGGTGTTCTGGTCGATCGACGGTTGCATCGGCGTGCGATACATCAGCGACTCGTCACCATTACCCAGGCCTTCGGCTTCGATATGACGACTGTTGGTCATGTTCAAGGCGAACGTGCCGTTCTTGGCTTTATCGCTCTGCGCCTCGAGCACTTTCGAGAACTCCAGATCCCGAGCCTTGTAGTTCGGGGTGTCGGCGTTGGCAATGTTGTTGGCCAGAACTTCGGCGCGCTGAGCGCGAAAGCCCAGAGCCTTTTCGTGAATACCGAGCGCTTTATCGAAGCTGATGCTCATGTCGGGAAACCTTCGGGTGACCTGATTTTTCGTACGATGAACTTAGCAAGCGTCATGCCAACTCATGAAACCCCGTAAAGCGGGGCTTTGCGAGCAGTGGCAACGCGGCAATGCCAGAAAAGCGGCAACCGTTTTCCGCCGCCTGCCGCTTTTCTGCCGCTTGCCCATTGGCAAACACACGCGTTCTTGGGAGCGGGCTCAAGGTGCCGGCAGGAATACACCGGGCATAAAAAAACGGGAGCCCTCTGAGGTCTCCCGTTTTCAGCCCAGCAACGAATCACTTCGCCTGGTAAATGATCCCCGGACTGCACTGGACCATCTGATAATGATCCGGCAATCCATTGAGCGCTTCCGAAGCACCAAGGAACAGATAACCACCGGGCTTCAATGTACTGTGAATCCGCAACAGGATGTCCTTCTTCACTTCGGCAGAGAAGTAAATCAGGACGTTGCGACAGAACACGATGTCGAACTTGCCCAGGCTGGCGTAACTGTCCAGCAGATTGAACGAGCGGAACTCCACCCGACTCTTGATCGGAGCCTTGATGACCCAGCGCCCCGGCCCTTTCGGGTCAAAATATCGTTGCAGTCGCTCAGGTGACAGGCCGCGACCAATGGCCAGGCTGTCGTACTCGCCGGTCTTGCAGTTGGTGAGCATGGTGCTGGAAAGATCGGTGGCAACGATCTGCACGCCCATCCTCAACTGGCCCATGTTGACCCGCTCGAACTCGTCAATGGACATCGACAGCGAATACGGTTCCTGACCCGACGAGCATGCCGCCGACCAGATGCGCAGACGCTGGCCGGGACTGGCCTTGATCGCTTCGGGCAATACCTTGTTCTTCAAGACTTCAAAGGGGTAGGTATCACGAAACCACAGGGTTTCGTTGGTGGTCATGGCATCCACCACCTGCTCGCGCAAACCGCTGCGCGGTTGGGTCTGCATGCGCTGGACGAGCTCACCCAACGACTTGATACCCTGCTGCTCCATCAGTTTGTTGAGACGGCTCGAGACCAGATACTGCTTGTTTTCACCGAGCAAAATGCCACAGGCTTTTTCCAGGAATACCCGGAACTGTTCGAAATCCAAATTACCCGTTGACAATGCTGCCGCCTCTTAAATCGTGTTGACTGCCGGGGGCCGAACGCCCCTAGCTAATGTCTGCTGCTTTGATCCGGTTGACTACCCGGGATGCCAGGTCATCAGGACGGAATTTGGCGAGGAAGTCATCGGCACCGACTTTCTTGACCATCGCCTGATTGAACACACCCGACAACGAAGTATGCAGGATGATATGAAGCTTTTGCATGCGAGGGTCGTTGCGGATCTCCGCCGTGAGGGTGTACCCGTCCATCTCCGGCATCTCGATGTCGGAGATCATCATCAGGAACTCTTCCTCCGGCTTCTTGCCCTCGTCGACCAGTTTGCGCAGGTAATCCAGCGCTTGCCGACCGTCGTTCAGCGCCACCACTTCGACACCCACCGTTTGCAGGCAACGCGTAACCTGCTTGCGCGCCACCGACGAATCATCGACCGTCAGCACACGCAAAGAGAGCGCCTTGTGCTGGGTTTCGACGTCCACCACGCCTGCGGAGATCGCTTCCGGTGTCGGCGCCACTTCCGCCAGCACCTTTTCGACATCGATGATTTCGACGAGCTGATTGTCGACCCGAGTCACCGCCGTCAGGTAGTGATCGCGGCCAGTGCCCTTGGGTGGCGGATGAATCTCCTCCCAGTTCATGTTCACGATCCGCTCCACCGAGCGCACCAGGAACCCCTGGGTCTTGGTGTTGTACTCCGTGATGATCACGAAGGGATTGTTTTTGTCTTTCAAGCCACCCGAGCCGGTCGCCATCGCCAGATCAAGGATCGGAATGGTCGCCCCCCGAATATTCGCCACGCCGCACACGACAGGACTGGATTTTGGCATCAGTGTCAGTTGGGGGCATTGCAGCACCTCCCGAACCTTGAACACGTTGATCCCATACAGTTGCTGGCCGTCAAGACGGAACAACAACAGCTCAAGGCGATTCTGCCCCACCAGTTGCGTGCGCTGGTTTACCGAATCCATTACACCAGCCATGCCCAGACTCCTACACCAACGCTAAGTGTTGTTGCGACGCACATTCATCTCTAAACGGCACGGCGCTTGCTTTTTATCTCTCTATGAACACAGAACCGACATTTTTTCGACGCCTGACCACACCCTACCGCAAACTGCTCGGTGTGTTGGCGGCCGTATGCCTGTTCAACGCTGGCAGCCCTGCCCTTGCTGACGCGGTTACCTTGCCTGACATGCTTATCGGCGTCACTCAGGGCTTTCTTGAGTTCACCGTAGAAGACTATCTGGCCACCAGTCAAACGGAAGGTCGCTACGAAATCCAGGTCAACCAGCTCGATCCCCGATTGCGCATGCCAATGTGCGACAAGGAATTGACAGCCTCGCTGGAGAGTCCGGCCAAGCCGTTGGGGCGGGTAACGGTCAAGGTTCGCTGCGAAGGCGCTTCGCCCTGGACGGTGTTCGTACCCGCTCAAGTACGCCTGTTTCGCGACGTCGTGACCACCACTCGACCGCTGCGCCGTGCCGGCATTGTCGAGCCTGGCGACGTCACCTTGCGAGAGCGCGACATCAGCCTGATCAGCCAGGGCTATCTGACCTCGGTGGATCAGGCGATCGGACAAAGACTGACCCGACCAACGGTCACTGACCAGGTCATTACCCTGGTGCACATCGAGCAGGCCGAAGTCATTCGCAAGGGCGATCAGGTGGTGATTACCGCGCGCAGCGGTACGCTCAGTGTGAGAATGCCTGGCGAGGCACTGGCCAGCGGTGGCCTGAACGAACAGATCCGGGTCAAGAACCTCAACTCCCAGCGAGTCATCAAGGCGCAGGTCACCGCGCCAGGTCAGGTGGAAGTGTCCATGTAGGGTTCTCTATTCCGGGCGCTCGCGGCTCAAGAGGATGGCGCTAACCAAGGCTGTTCCCTAAACTGTTCCCCATTCAGGGCGGGCACTGACGCGCGCAAGCTCATTGATAAACGGGCCTAAAGTTTTTCAGGGAATGGCCGAAAACATGGCAAGCGTCCAAATTCCCAGAGGTTTTTTATCATGGTCATCGATTTCAGCCGTTTGAACAGTTCCTCGTCACTTACGGGCAGTACACGTACCAGCGCAAGCAAGGCAGCGGCCGAGGCCGATAAATCCGCGTCGCTGAATACCCCGGCCGAACAGGCCAGTACCGTCAAAAGCGGGGAATCGGTACATCTCAGCAATGAGGCTCAACAGTTGCAAAAGGTCACTGATACGCTGCGCGATCAACCTGTCGTCGACAACGCCCGCGTGGCTGCGTTGAAAGCAGCGATTGCCGATGGCAGCTACAAAGTCGACAGCAACCGTATAGCCAGCAAACTGCTCAACTTCGAAGCCCAGCGCTAGGCCCAAGGCCTGCGCCAGGCTTTTGGACGCTTAAAACCCAAGGCCAGCCATGCAAGACACTAATTTACTGCAACTGATCATCGACGATTTTGCTCCAGCGCAACAATTGCTGGAGTTACTGCAGATCGAGTCCCTCGCCTTGCATGGTCGCGACATGCCTCTGCTCGAAAACGTTCTAGCGCAGAAACAGGCATTGATCATCTTGCTCGAACAGCATGGCCGCAAGCGCAGCGAGATCCTCGCCAGCCTCAACCTGCCAGCCAACCGCAGCGGCCTGGAACAATTGGCCAGCCAGTCAAGCGTTGGCGAAGCATTGCTGGCGCAAAGCGATGTGCTGACCAACCTCCTAGCCCAGTGCCACACGACCAATGCCAGCAACGGACAGTCGATCCTGATACAGCAAGCCGCTACGGCTACCCAGCTGAAAATTCTGACCGGCGGCGAACCTCCCGCGCTCTACGATGCCAGCGGATCATTCTCCAAGCTTGTGAAACCGCGCCCGCTCAGTCAGGCTTAAGCTTGTCGATGAGCACGCTCTATCAAGACGCGAAACATGCTGGCAAAATGCCCGCTAGCCGTAGTCAAAATTTGTCTGGAGATTGATTAACCGTGTCCAATGCCTTAAATGCGGATGATGCTCCGCAGCCACCCAAGGTGCTTAGCACGCCTCTGGAAATCTCCAGCAATCTGCGCCAGCTGCAAGAAAGTCATGACCCACTGATCATCACGTTCCACGAGCGCAGCCAGCGTTTCCAGAGCTATCTGGTGGACATTGATCGTGAAACCAACATGATTGCCCTGGACGAAATGATTCCCCGCGACGGCGAACGTTTCCTGTTGGCCGGCGAACCCTTCAAAGTCGAAGGCTTCCACGAAGGCGTGCGCATTGCCTGGGAAAGCAACGGTCCGCTGACTATCGACGAATCCGGCGATAGTCGTTGCTATCGCGGCACGCTGCCCGATGAAGTGGTCTACCACCAACGCCGCAATGCGTTTCGCGCGGCGTTGAAGCTGGCACAATTGGTCGACGTCGACCTTGATGGCGAGAAAATCAAGACACCGATCAGCGGCAAGCTGCTGGACATCTCGGCTACCGGTTGCAAGTTACGCTTTTCTGGCGACATCACTGACCGACTGCAATTGGGTCAAGTCTATGACCGCTTCGTGGCCGCCCTGCCCTTTGGCAAGATGACAGCCCCGGTCGAGTTGCGTTACCTGCACTTTGAAGAAAAGATCTCCACCACCTTCGCCGGTGTGCGCTTCCATAACATGAGCGGACTGGTGCAACGGCAGGTCGAGCGGTTCGTCTATCAGTTGCAACGCGAAGCGCGTCGCTTCGACAAAGACGACTTCTGAGACAGTCCTTCAATAAAAACGGGCAGCCCCTTGCGGTGACTGCCCGTTTTTTTTGCCTCAGCGTTATGGCCTGGCCTCGGTAAAACTTTTTTCGCTGCCCGCGTCCGGCTGCTCACGAGGTGTATCGTCTTCAGGCTCCGATTCGGCCCCTGGTTCGGAAGGTATCGGGTTCTGCATCTGGTCCTGCACCACCTGCTCATTCACCCGCGGATCGAGTGCCGCCACCAGTGGCGAGCTCGACATACTATCCGGCATGGCGACGTGCTGCAGAGGCGCATCGTCCACCTGATGCAGGTTGGTTACCGCTTTCGGACGGATTCGCCACACCAGGATCAACGCGAAAAAACTGAAGAATGCATAAAGCATCTGGCTGCCGAACAACTTCATCAGCACCCCGGCCACCAGCGGTCCGATACTGGCGCCGACCCCGTAGGTCACCAACAACATGGCGGTCAGCGATACACGACGATCCCCCTCGATGTGGTCATTGGAAAATGCCACTGCCAGCGGATACAGACAGAACTGGACCAATGAGCAGAGAAAACCGGCGATGAACAATACCTCTAGCGGAACCCGCTCCATGATCGCCAACGGCAAAGCGGCCAGAGCCAGGCTGAAAGCAAAACTGCGGATCAACAGCGCCCGGTCATAGCGATCGGACAACCACCCCAGAGGCCACTGCACCAGCAGCCCGGCAAAAATGCAGCTGCCCATGAACAAACCGACCTGCTCGGTGGACAACCCTTGCTGAGAGGCATACAGCGGTGCCAAGCCATAAAACGAACCGACAATCAGCCCAGCCCCCAACACCGTACTCAACGACTGCGGCACACGCTTGATAAAGAACCTCGGCTCCATCGGTGCCGGATGCAACGGCGCCGGGTGAATGCGTCGGGTCAGGGCCACCGGCACCAGGCACAAAGCAAAGCACAGGGCGACCAACATCAGTAACTCGAGCCCCAGCCCCGGGTGCATGACCAGAATCAACTGACCCAGCACCAACCCCAGATACGACGCAATCATGTAGCCGCTAAACACCACCCCGCGTTGCTTGGTGTCAGCCTGTTCGTTGAGCCAACTCTCGATGACCATGTATTGGCACATCATGCCGAGACCCACGATTACCCGCAGGAATAGCCAGGCAGGCAACCAGTTCACCAGACCATGGCCTAGCACCGCCGCGCCGACGATCCCGGCACAGGCCGAATAAGCTCGAATGTGGCCGACCCGGGCAATCAACCGGTGGCCGATCTTGCCGCCCAGTACCAGGCCAAAATAGTTGGCAGCCATCAACGCACCGACCCACAGACTGTCGACATGGTCGGCAGCCAGACGCAATGCCAGGTAAGTACTCAAAAGGCCTGAACCGATCAACATCATCAGCGAGGCGAAATAAAGCGCTCGAAAGGATTTCCAGATTTGGCGCATCGGCGTTCCGAGCGGCTCCTTGCAGTGAGAAACGGACTATCCAAAGATAGCCCGGTGTCGACATTTCGTCAGGCCTGGGCTGCTAGAACACGCCGCTCCCAGGGAGTAATTTCATCATAAAAACTGGTCAACTCCATGGTCTTCGAAGCGATGTAGCCTTCGATGAACTCTTTGCCAAACAGTTCCTTTGCCAGTTGGCTACGTTTCAGACGCTCGAGAGCAGCATGCAAGGTACAGGGTAACGAAAGATTGTCCGGCACTTCAAATTCGCCCTGGATCGGATCGCTCGGTTCCAGTCGTCGTTCAATGCCATAGAGTCCCGCCGCCAGGCTAGCGGCAATTGCCAGATAAGGGTTGGCATCAGCCCCCGGCAAGCGATTCTCGACCCGACGAGCGACCGGCGAACTGGCCGGAATACGCAAGCCTGCTGCCCGGTTGTCATGGGACCAACAAGCGTTATTCGGTGATGCGAAGGGATGGCACAAGCGCTGATACGAGTTCACGTTCGGCGCAAACAGCGCGGTGAAGTCGGCCATGCAGGCCTGCTGTCCGGCAATGAAATGACGGAAGGTCGCCGTCGGCTGGCCGTCTTCACCACTGAATACGTTATGTCCGTTATCGATATCGACGATGCTCTGGTGGATATGCATCGAACTGCCCGGTGTATGCGCCAATGGCTTGGCCATGCAGACAACGATCAGGCCATGCTTGAGCGCCACCTCTTTGAGCAAATGTTTGAACAGGAATGTCTGGTCGGCCAATAGCAGCGGATCGCCATGTAGCAGGTTGATCTCAAACTGACTGACGCCCATTTCGTGCATGAATGTATCGCGCGGCAAACCCAACGCCGCCATGCAGGCGTAGACCTCACTGAAGAACGGGCGCAGACCGTTATTGGAGCTGACACTGAACGCCGAATGACCATCCTCGCGACGTCCGTCCAGTCCTGTTGGAGGCTGGAAGGGTTGGGACGGATCGGTATTAGGTGCAAAGACAAAGAACTCCAGCTCGGTTGCCACCACCGGCGCGAGGCCAAGCGCCGCGTAACGTGCGATAACAGCCTTGAGTTGACCACGAGTAGAAAGATTGGAGCTGGCGCCGGTCAGCTCATCCGCGTCGCAAATGGCGAATGCCCGTGGCTGCTGGGTCCAGGGCAAGCGATGGATCTGCGCGGGATCTGCCACCAGCGCGAGGTCTCCATCATCGCTTCCATAAAAGCGTGCTGGCGGATACCCACCCATGATGCATTGCAGCAGCACACCGCGCGCCATCTGCAAACGGCGTCCGTCGAGAAAGCCCTCGGCGGTCATCACTTTGCCCCGTGGCACGCCATTCAAGTCCGGTGTGACGCATTCAATCTCATCAATACCCGTCAATCGCTGCGCGAGTGAACTGAGGCCATCCGCTTTCATGACGCAATCCTTGTTGTTGTGCGAGCCGTGAACGGCGACGCGTACAAAATAGACTCCGCGTGTTCAGAATATCAAGCAGTGTTAATCAAAAAGGTCTGCGGCCAGAGAAAGGCTCAAGGCAGGTAAAGACTGAATACGCCTCCACCCAATGGGCCGCCGTTGCTGATTCTGGTGTGCCCCCCGACGCCGTTTCGCTGATGCAAGGCCGCGATCCGCCCTGCAAAGTACAAACCCAGCCCGGTACTACCGCTACTTTGATTGATACCCTGCACATAATCAGCCTGTCGCTCGATCATCTCGCACGGATACCCTTCACCATCATCGTTGATGGTCAGCACCAGTTGCCCAGCCTCATCGCTGACGGTGATCAATAGCGCATGCCGGGCATAACGAATGGCGTTGTTGATGCAGTTGGCCAGTACCGAAGCAATCAGCTCCCGATCGAAGAAACCCAAAGGGCTCAGCGGATCGACCTCGAAAGAAGCGGCAATACCACGGCTGGCGAACACGTCCTGATGACACGCCAATTGCGCTTCAATGAAGTCATCCAGCTCATGGTAGGCCGGTTGCAGGGGCATTTGATTGACGCCCAACTTGTACAGCCCCAGCAACTGCACGAGCATGCCGTTGAGGTGAGCGAACTCGAACTCGATCACGCCCTGCTCCGCAGATTGACGGGCCGGGTCGGGCAGGTTTGCCAACCATTGGCTGTGGGCGCGCATCAGCATCGCCAATGAGTTCTTCATGTCGTGTACGGTTGAAGCAATCACCGTAGAGAAATCCAATGCTTGCTGGTTGTCGTTCATTCGCCAAACGCCTTGCTTTTAAGCTTCTGATAACGCGGATAACGAGCATCGGTGTCAGGCATCAAACCAACCATTTTCAGACAGGTTCGACATTCTTCGAGCTCGGCCGACGGCACATTGGTATCAGTGCCATGCAGCAATGCCTGCGCCATGTTCAACGCGATACTGATGTTTTTCGGCTGTAGCGCCAGGGCCTTGCGGAAAACGTCCCGGGCCTCTACCAGATTACCGGTCTTGTACACGCGTACGCCTTGCCGGTTGAGGTCAGCGGCGGCGTTGCCGGAGTTGAGGATGGTCGGATCATCGGTCAACTTGGCGATGCCCTTCATGACAGCGGGGTCATCACCGTAGATTTCCGCACAGTTTTTCAACATCGACGCGCCCGCACTGGGTTGTCCAAGCATTTGTAGTTGCTTGGCCACTAAGAGTGCCGCTTCCGCGCTCATGAACTGCTCCATGCCATCGAGGCGCATCATCGCTTGCTCGGTAAGCTTTTCGGCGGTTTCACTGTCGTTGAGCAAAAGACTGGTCGCCTTCATCAACCGGGCACGAATTTGCAGACCGGGGTCGGACGGATTCTCTTTGGCCACAGCGCTCAGCGTCGTATTGATCTCCAGCCGCGTTCGGGTATCCAGGCCCTTTTCACTCCCTTTGCTGATCAAGGCATGGGCCAGTCCGAGGTTACTTTCCGCATCCTTGAAACGTGACTGGGCGCCTTGGCTAACAGCCTGACGGTAGGCTCTGGAGGCTGTGTCAAAATCTTCATTGGTCATCGCCAATTTGCCTAACTGCGCTTGTCGGCGCACAGCCAATGGCGATAAGCGAATTGCTTCTTCCAATACCGCCTGCGCCGCCTTGGTGTCACCTTCGGCGACCAGCACATCCGCCATACCGTCGTACAGCGCCGGCATCATCGGGAACACTTTCAGTGCTTTTTCGTAGACACCTTTAGCTTGTGCAATCTGACCCCGCTTGAACAGTAATTGCCCAAGCCCGGCAAAGGCCCAGGGCAAAGGACGATCTGCAATGATGCTGTCGTAAAGACGCTCAAGCGCCTCATTCTGGTTGAGGTCGCGCAGGGCGTCGGCACGATAGCGCAGGCACAATGGCGAGTAGCGGATATCTTGCTTGCACAGGGCGATGCAGGCGTTTAGCACTTCAAGAGGCTTGTCCCGATCGAGAGCTTGCAGGATCGGCTTGAGCAAGGTTTTGCGCTGTTCCAGGCGCTCCAGGCGCTGGGCCAGGCCGGAGCGGTTGAAGGGTTTGGTCAGGTACGCGTCGGGCTCGTGTTCCAGGGCGCTGAGTACCATGGCCTGGCTGGTTTCGGCGGTGACCATGACGAATACACTTTCATGGCTGATCAGCTTTTCGATCATCAGGTCTTCGAGGACTTGTTGACCGTTCTTCTTGCCATCGCCGAGATGAAAATCCTGCAGGATGAAATGATAGGACTTCTGCGCACACATACGCAGTGCTTGCTCACCGGAATCGGCAGTATCTACATCCTTCACACCCAGTTCCCGCAGCATGGACCTGACCGAACTGCGGAAATCCGAAAAATCATCGACGATCAGAAAACTCTTTTGGTGATACGACAGCATCGAAGATTTCCAGGCAATTTAAGAAGAAGAATCAAAAGGCCAATACGCGAAAAAGATCAGCTTCATTGCCTCTTTCGGCGCGCAGATGATAGCTAGTAGCCATTAGCTAGCAAGTGATTTTTCTCAAACCAAACGACGGTTCGGAGGATACGAGAAATAAAGCTCACTGTAGCCATACGGTTATCGGCCAGAGGTGGCGTTCTCTTGAAGCGGCAAAAGGGCTATCGCGCTTTTTCGTTGAGAAAAAGGCCTCATAGGTATTACCCCCCCAGGAGCCAGAAACCATCGCTGCCGCTGCCATTTCCGGCGCAGCACTTTCCTGCGGACAAAAACAAAACCCCTACCTGCATACGCAGATAGGGGTTTTGGAATTTAATCTTGACAATGACCTACTCTCACATGGGGAAACCCCACACTACCATCGGCGATGCATCGTTTCACTGCTGAGTTCGGGATGGGATCAGGTGGTTCCAATGCTCTATGGTCGTCAAGAAATTCGGGTACCGAACCGTCTTTCGACGCTTCAGCAAATTGGATATGCGATAGTTTGTGCGGCTTTTGTGAGTCGTTGCGAACTTTCGGTTCATTGCGTCTTCACACACCGCAATCTGGTGCCTTTTCAGGTCAGCAAATTGCTTGGGTGTTATATGGTCAAGCCTCACGGGCAATTAGTATTGGTTAGCTCAACGCCTCACAGCGCTTACACACCCAACCTATCAACGTCGTAGTCTTCGACGGCCCTTCAGGGGACTCAAGGTCCCAGTGAGATCTCATCTTGAGGCTAGTTTCCCGCTTAGATGCTTTCAGCGGTTATCTATTCCGAACATAGCTACCCGGCAATGCCACTGGCGTGACAACCGGAACACCAGAGGTTCGTCCACTCCGGTCCTCTCGTACTAGGAGCAGCCCCTCTCAAATCTCAAACGTCCACGGCAGATAGGGACCGAACTGTCTCACGACGTTCTAAACCCAGCTCGCGTACCACTTTAAATGGCGAACAGCCATACCCTTGGGACCGGCTTCAGCCCCAGGATGTGATGAGCCGACATCGAGGTGCCAAACACCGCCGTCGATATGAACTCTTGGGCGGTATCAGCCTGTTATCCCCGGAGTACCTTTTATCCGTTGAGCGATGGCCCTTCCATACAGAACCACCGGATCACTAAGACCTACTTTCGTACCTGCTCGACGTGTCTGTCTCGCAGTCAAGCGCGCTTTTGCCTTTATACTCTACGACCGATTTCCGACCGGTCTGAGCGCACCTTCGTACTCCTCCGTTACTCTTTAGGAGGAGACCGCCCCAGTCAAACTACCCACCATACACTGTCCTCGATCCGGATAACGGACCTGAGTTAGAACCTCAAAGTTGCCAGGGTGGTATTTCAAGGATGGCTCCACGCGAACTGGCGTCCACGCTTCAAAGCCTCCCACCTATCCTACACAAGCAAATTCAAAGTCCAGTGCAAAGCTATAGTAAAGGTTCACGGGGTCTTTCCGTCTAGCCGCGGATACACTGCATCTTCACAGCGATTTCAATTTCACTGAGTCTCGGGTGGAGACAGCGCCGCCATCGTTACGCCATTCGTGCAGGTCGGAACTTACCCGACAAGGAATTTCGCTACCTTAGGACCGTTATAGTTACGGCCGCCGTTTACCGGGGCTTCGATCAAGAGCTTCGCGTTAGCTAACCCCATCAATTAACCTTCCGGCACCGGGCAGGCGTCACACCCTATACGTCCACTTTCGTGTTTGCAGAGTGCTGTGTTTTTAATAAACAGTCGCAGCGGCCTGGTATCTTCGACCGGCGTGGGCTTACGTAGCAAGTACTTCACCCTCACCGGCGCACCTTCTCCCGAAGTTACGGTGCCATTTTGCCTAGTTCCTTCACCCGAGTTCTCTCAAGCGCCTTGGTATTCTCTACCCAACCACCTGTGTCGGTTTGGGGTACGGTTCCTGGTTACCTGAAGCTTAGAAGCTTTTCTTGGAAGCATGGCATCAACCACTTCGTGTTCTAAAAGAACACTC
>NZ_JUGV01000001.1:3957500-5592500 GCF_000800055.1 Pseudomonas sp. 11/12A
ATCCTGCAATACCTCGGAATACTGAACCAGGTCGTTGAACGGGGCGTCGATCAAGCCGCACATCACTGCGTTGGCGATGGAACCCACCCCCACTTGCAGCGGCGCCAAGTTTCTCGGCAGGCGCCCCATTTCCACCTCATTCTCGAAAAACCGGACCAGATGATTGGCAATGGCCTGAGTGTCGTTGTCAGGCGGCAACATGGGAACGGCCGCCTCAGCTGTGTTGCTGATAACGATGGCGGCGATGCGTGACGGGTCGATCTCGATGGCATGGCTGCCAATGCGGCTGTTTGACTGGAGAACAGGAATCGCGCCACGGTGTGGACGGTTCTGGGGTTGGTAGATGTCATGCAGCCCTTCAAAATGAGGACTGCTCGCTAGGTTGAGTTCAACGATGACCTGCTTGGCGGCCAGTGCCAGGCTGGCCGAGTTGCCCACCGACGAGGTGGGCACGATATGCCCCTGCTCAGTGATGCACACTGCCTCGATAACCGCGATATCCGGGGTCGGCAGGTAGCCACCGCGCAACTGCTCGACCACTTCCGAGAGGTGCTGGTCGATAAACATCACCCTCCCTTCGTTGATTGCCTTGCGCAACACAGGGTCGCCCTGAAAAGGCATGCGCCGGGCTAACAGACCCGCTTCGGCCATCAACCCGTCCAGACCATGGCCAAGGCTGGCGCCGGTGATCAGGTTGATTTTCAGCGGGTCGCGCCTGGCCTGTTCGATCAAGGCCAGGGAGACTGCCGTGGCGTCTCCGGCACCGCCAAAACCACTGATGCCGATGGTCATGCCGTCTTTAATGAGCAGGGCGGCCTGTGGTGCACTCATGATTTTGTCGTGCAGGGAAGCCAGCCGGATACGCGCAGCGTGCATGGAAAAACCTCGAAGGTAGGGAATAGCAGGCGGGTCACCGGACATCTGCCACTCAACCGGTAATCACGCCCATTCCGGGCAGTGCCACTGAGAGGCACTGCTCGTCGGATTGTTCGTTAGCCTGGGCACAAGCGAAGGCCGAGACGATTAAGGCAGGCGTCGCCAAGGCGTGTGGCGAAGGCCATCACCTGGATCGCTCAGGTCCGCGCAGGGTCAGAACTGCTCATCGTCCAGCGCCATGATGCTTTTACTGCCACCGCCAATCGCCGCCAGCAGCGCGTGTACGCGAGGCAGCAGTTGCTCGGCATAGAAATTGGCAGTAATCAGCTTGGCACCCAGGAACTGCGGATCACCATTGCCCGAGTCCAGCAGAGCTTGAGCACTGAGTGCCGAGCAGGCCATCAACCAGCCGCCACTCAGGTAGCCGAACAGCATCATGAAATTGACGCTGATGCTGCCCGCCAGGTGGGCGTCGTTTTGGGCATTGTCGAGGAGCACGCGCAGAGCGGCGCGACCTGCGCACAAGGCATCGTCCAGTGCCTTGGCCTGATGGACCAATGTGGCCGAACCTTGTAGCTGGGCGACGGTTTCACCGATTTCGTCCAGTAAACGGGTGAGCAGTTCGCCTTGGTTGAGCAGGGTCTTGCGCCCGACCAAGTCCAGTGCCTGGATGCCGGTGGTGCCTTCATAAATGGTCAGGATACGGGCATCACGGTAGTGCTGGGCTGCGCCGGTTTCTTCGATAAACCCCATGCCGCCGTGAATCTGCACACCGAGCGAGGTCACCTCTTGCGCCATTTCTGTCAGCCACCCTTTAACGATAGGTGTGAGCAGGTCGACGCGACCTTGATGGACCTTCGCCGTGTCGGCGTCAGGCGCGTGAGCAGTGCGGTCCACTTCGGCAGCGGCCACCAACGCCAGGGCCCGCATCGCTTCGATGGACGACTTCATCTGAAGCAGCATGCGACGGACATCGGGGAAATGGATGATAGAGAAACGGCTGCCATCCTTGCGAGTGCCTTGCAGGCGATCTTTTGCGTACTGACGCGCCTGCTGATAAGCCCGCTCCGAGATGGCCAGCCCTTGCAGGCCAACGCTTTGCCGGGCGTGGTTCATCATGGTGAACATGCAGGCCAACCCTTGGTGCGGTTCGCCCACCAGATAACCGATGGCTCCGCCGTTGTCGCCAAAGCTCATGACGCAGGTCGGGCTGCCGTGGATGCCCAGTTTATGTTCCAGGGAGATGCAGCGGGCATCGTTACGTGCGCCGGGCTCGCCTTTGGCATCCAGCAAGAATTTAGGCACCAGGAACAGGGAAATCCCTTTGACGCCGGCCGATGCATCCGGCAGCCGGGCCAGTACCAGATGGACAACGTTGTCCGTCATCTGGTGGTCGCCCCAGGTGATAAAGATTTTTTGCCCGCTGATGAGGTAGTGGTCACCCTGAGGAATGGCTCGGCTCTTGATGGCGGCCAAATCCGAACCGGCATCGGGTTCGGTGAGGTTCATGGTGCCAGTCCATTCGCCGCTGACCAGTTTGGACAGGTAAGCCTCGCGCAGGGCGGGCGAGCCATGGTGCGCGATCGCTTCAATCGAGCCTTGAGTCAGCATCGGACAGAGGGCGAAGGCCATATTGGCCGAGTGCCAGATCTCACTGACAGCGGTGCCAATCACGTTGGGGAGGTTTTGGCCGCCCCAGGCTTCAGCGGCGGTCAATGAAGGCCAGCCGCCAGCCTGGAATTGGTGGTAGGCGTCGGCGAACCCGGGAGCTTCCTGCACGCCTTGCTCATTCAGGCGCGAGCCTTGGGTGTCGCCAATCCGATTGAGTGGTGCCAATACCCCGGAGCCCAGTCGACCGGCTTCGGCCAGAATCGCGGAAACCAGCTCATCGTTGACGTCGTCCAGATGGGCCGACGCGCACAAGGCTTCAAACTCGACCAGTTCTTTGAGCACGAACGTGGTGTCGCGGTAGGGGTGGGTGTAATCACTCATTTTTGTTTCCTCACTAAAACGATGCGTTAGGCAGACCGCCTGTGTCAGCCACAGCGGGGCAAACGACTGGGTAATAACGGGCGTGCTTCAGTGTCGACCTGAGTCACGTCAGGCCTTGGCTGATAGCACTCGGTAATCGACTAAATTGGCCATGTTCACGGACCTCTTGCTTCAAACGTTACGCACCAGGTGGCGCCGGTAATGACCACGGCGTCGCAGATGCAAAGACGTTCATTGGTGCCGTGCCCGGCCCGGGAACCGGCGCGGCAATTGGCGCGTATCGGGAAGGCTGTGCGTCGCAGCGGCGTACGTACACACTGCAACGGTGGCGCGCCGACTTGTCTAGCGTGCGGTTTTTCAGGCGGGATGCATCTGTTTCGGATGCCGTCACGTTCTGGCGGACGGTAACCGCGTCGACTACTTGCACGTGCACGGACGGGCTTCCTTGGAGGCAATAACAGCGCTCTGACCGGGTCAGACAGGCGTCTACAGGTGGCGGCTAGCTTCTATCGGGAGGCCCCTCGACGACAATAACGAAACCAGTCTAAAAATAGACATTATCGGACAGCACTTAGGCGATAAACTGAACGTACACACAGCAGGAATCTGCCTCCGATGGGCATCGAACGCTATTCAATCTCTATCCATTTCGCCCGAATGCTGATGAATGCCGGCCACCGTCTTCAGCTCGACGAAGCGGTGCTGCTCAAGGAAGCAGGCCTTAACCAGCGCATGCTGGAAAATGCCCATCTGCGGATCACGCCTGACCAATTCAGCCGCCTGATGCGGGCCGTCTGGCGCCTGGCTGACGACGAGTTTCTTGGCATGGGCTCGCAACGCTGTCCACAGGGTGTCTTTGCCATCATGGCCAAACAGGTCATTCATTCGCACAACCTGCATTCGGTGTATTACAAGCTCAGCCACTTCTACAACGTGATCAATGACTCCCTGCATCTGTCACTCGACATCGTTGGCGATGAGGCGTTTTTTTCGATGGCGCTCAAGGACCCGGCCAAAGACCAGGATTACTTGTTGAGAGGTTTCCTGTTGCTGCTGTGGCATCGATTTCCCAGCTGGTTGATTGGCCAGCGAATCCCCCTGAAACATGTCGCGTTTGACCATCCTGCACCCAAACACCTGACCGAATACCGCTTGATGTTTCCTTGCCCGGCGAAGTTTGACCAGGCCGTGACCTGCCTGGTGTTCGATGCCGCGATACTCACGGCACCGTTGGTGCAAACGCCCGAGACCCTCGGCCATCACTTGAAGCGGGCACCATTCGACTGGTTCACTCGCCCTGCCTATTACCCGGTTTATACACGGCGGGTACTGGATCATCTGGAGCGTTCCGAGGACCTGGCTGAAACAACCATTCAGAGTGCCGCCCTTGAATTGCACCTCACCGAGAGAACGCTCAGGCGAAAACTCGCGGCCGAAGGCAGCCAATTTCAACGACTCAAGGACGGAGTGCGTCGCGACATGGCGATCCACTACCTGAGCCAGACGTCGATGTCGATCAGCCTCATTTCCCAAATGCTGGGTTTTTCCGAGCCGTCCGCGTTCACCCGAGCGTTTCGGCAATGGACCGGCGAGCTACCCAAGAACTACCGAGACGTGGCGCGCCAATAGAAATAGCCCTCAGTCTCTTTTCGGACGGTTCAGTGAGCTCTGCTGGTCTGAATCAATCGCTGCCCCGTTATCGCCGCCACCAAGCACCGCCCTCCCCCCGGCCCAGCCTCTTATCCATATTGCTACGCCGGTTTCCGCAAAAGACTTAATGCATCATGTTGTATAGTCTTTGGCCAAACTGCATCCGGTGATTCATGCCTTACCCCTTCGACGCGATCACTCACACCTATCTGGGCAGCAACGTTTACTCCCAACTGCGCAACGCCTTGATCACGGGCAGCCTCAAGCCTGATGATCGACTGCGCATCCGGGAGCTGGCCAGCCAGCTGGGAACAAGCGTCACCCCCGTGCGAGACGCCATTCTGCAACTGGCGAAAGAGAAAGCGCTGGTGCTCAAGACCCCCAAGGACATTCGAGTACCGGTGCTCGACAGTGCGGCCTATCTGGAAATCCGCACGCTAAGGTTGAATCTTGAAGGCCTTGGTGCCGAAACCGCCGCGCGGCTTGCAACCTCAAACGACCTTAAACGCATCGACGCCAACATTCAGCTCAACCTCGAAGCCATCAACAATAGAGACCTTCCTGAAGCGTTACGCCTGAATAGCGAGTTTCACTTTTTGATCGCGGAAGCTGCACGCATGCCTTTGCTGCGCAGCTATCTGGACAGTCTGTGGATGCGCGCAGGACCGCTGATCGCACAGGCGTATGCGCATTTCTCCCTGACCATGGCCATTGAACACCATATCGAAGTACTCAATGCCCTGCGTCAGCAGGATGCGGCAGCCGCCAAACACGCAATCCAGGCGGACATTCTCGACGGCAATCAAAAAATGCTGGAGTTCATAGCCGTCAGTCAGGAAGCGGCTTCCTGACGAAACGATCCCTGATGCCCCTATTGACTACTTGCACGCCTGAAAACATGATGCATCAAACTTCAATTACGAAGAGCCGTGCTCATGAGCGAGAAAAAAAAGCTACTGTTAACCGGCGCCAGCCGCGGCATTGGCCATGCGACGGTCAAGCATTTCAATGCGGCTGGCTGGGAAGTATTCACCGCCTCCCGACAAAGCTGGGTCGCTGAATGCCCTTGGGCGGAAGGCTTGCTCAACCATATCCATCTGGATCTTGAGGACATCGACAGTGTCAGCGCCAGCCTGGCGACCATTAAGGAAAAACTCGGGGGACGGCTTGATGCGCTGGTAGACAACGCTGGCGTGTCACCAAAAAGTCCGGAAGGTGGTCGACTTGGCGTGCTGGAAACCGATTACGCCACGTGGTTGAAGGTGTTCAACGTCAACCTGTTCTCTACTGCCCTCCTCGCTCGCGGCCTGTTCGATGAACTGAAAGCCGCCCAGGGCAGCATCATCAATGTCACGTCCATTGCGGGTTCCAAGGTGCACCCTTTTGCTGGCGTTGCCTACGCCACTTCCAAGGCGGCGCTCTCGGCTCTGACTCGGGAAATGGCCTATGATTTCGGCCCGCACGGGGTGCGGGTCAACGCCATTGCCCCCGGCGAAATCGACACCGCCATCCTGTCTCCGGGCACCACCGACATCGTCGAGCGACTGGTACCCATGAATCGCTTGGGCAAACCGGAGGAAGTCGCCTCGCTGATCTACTTCCTCTGCACCAGCGGCGCTTCTTACGTGAACGGAGCGGAAATTCACGTCAATGGTGGCCAGCATGTCTGATGCCATCATGGTCAAGGGGTGTTGCACCGAATTGATGACCACCCAGGCGCCTAACGTGTCGCCTGCCGAAGCACTGGAAATCGCTGATCGGGTATACGGCCTCAAAGGCACGCTGAAGCTGCTCAATGGCGAACGCGATGCCAACTTTCTCATCCGGTCCAACCGCGGCGCCTTCGTCCTGAAATTCATCAACCCAGCCGAAGATCCCGGCGTCATCAGCTTCCAGACCCAGGCGTTGCTGCACATCGAGCGGCACGGTGCGCACCTGCCGGTTCCGCGTGTGCTGCCTGCACTCAGTGGGGAGTTTGAACCGAAAGTGCTGGTGAGCGAGCAAACACTGACACTGCGCACCGTCAGCTACCTGGACGGTATTTCGCAGAATCTGGGCAAGCCCAGCGTTGCGCTGATGCGCGAACTCGGTACCTCCCTGGCCGAAATCAACCTGGCCCTCAATGACTTCCAGCACCCTGCCGCTCATCGCGATCTGCTCTGGGATGTCGGCCACGCGGAGCGAATCAGGCCGTATCTGGATAACCTGGACGTCGATCAACTGCCATTGGTTTGCGCCCTGCTGGACAGCTACGAAACTTCGGTAAAACCGCGTCTGGCCAAACTGCGTGCGCAGGTGATTCATAACGATCTAAACCCGCACAACGTCATGCTCGACTGCGAAACCGCCAGCCGCGTTGCGGCCATCATCGACTTCGGCGATGCCCTCCACGCCCCGCTAATCAACGAATTGGGAACGGCTCTCTCATATCAGTTCGACGCCGACGCCACCGACCCACTCTGGCAGATCAAGGCCTTTGTCGCCGCCTACCACGCAAAGATCCCGTTGCAGCGCGAGGAGCTGGCTGTACTCGGCGAACTCATCGCCGTGCGCATGGCCATGGCCATTACCATCGCCCAGTGGCGCGCCAGCCTGTATCCGGAAAACCGCACCTACGTCCTGCGTAACCTGCGCACCACCTGGCGCAATCTGCAATGCCTCACCGCCTTGCCCGAGGGGTTGCTGACCCAAAGCCTGATCAACGCCTGCACACCGGAGGCTCCATGAGTTCATCCACCGCCGCTGAACTGATCGCCCGTCGCCAACGCGCACTGGGCGCCAGCTATCGATTGTTTTACGAGGAACCCTTCGCGCCGGTGCGGGGTGAAGGCGTGTGGCTGTACGACAAAAACAATACCGCCTACCTGGATGCCTATAACAACGTGGCGTCCATCGGTCACTGCCACCCCGCCGTGGTCGCAGCCATTTCCGAGCAAAGCGCCCTGCTCAATACCCACACGCGCTATCTGCACCCATCGATCGTGGAATACGCAGAAGACCTGCTCAGCGAGTTTCCCCCGCAGCTCGATAACATGACCATGACCTGCACCGGCAGCGAGGCCAACGATCTGGCGTTGCGCATCGCACGATGCCACAGCGGCGGAACGGGCATCATTGTCACCCGCTGGGCCTACCACGGCGTGACCAGCGCATTGGCCGAGGTATCGCCATCGCTGGCCACGGGCCTCCCCACCGCCAGCCATGTGCGCCTGGTGGAGGCCCCGGATTCCTACCGCCGAACCGCCGATTTCGTTGCCAGCGTCAAAGCGGCCGTGCAAGACATGCAGGCGCAAGGCATCAAACCCGCGGCGTTGCTGGTCGACAGCATTTTCTCCAGCGATGGTGTGTTCAGCCCCGCGAACGGCGAACTGGCCGCTGCCGCGCAATGCGTGCGAGACGCCGGCGGACTGTATATCGCCGATGAGGTGCAGCCTGGGTTCGGCCGCACCGGTGGGCAGCGCTGGGGGTTTGCCCGTGAATCAGTGATTCCGGATCTGGTCACGCTGGGCAAACCCATGGGCAACGGCCATCCAGTTGCCGCGGTGGTCGGGCGCTCGGCGCTGTTCGATCAATTCGGTCACCAACAACGTTATTTCAATACGTACGGGGGTAACCCGGTGTCCTGCAAGGCTGCGCACGCGGTACTGCGGGTACTGCGCGAAGAAAACCTGCAAGCCAATGCCCGCGATGTCGGCAGCTATCTCAAGGAGGGGTTGCGCAAACTGGCCGAGCGCCATGAAGTCATTGGCGATGTACGCGGCGAGGGGCTGTTCATTGGTGTCGAACTGGTTGCAGACCGCGAGACGCAAGCCCCGGCAACAGCTGCCGCGGCGGCGGTCGTCAACGGCATGCGCCGCCGTCAGGTGCTGATCAGCTCGACCGGCCCCATGGCCAACATCCTCAAGATTCGCCCACCCTTGGTATTTGCCCGCGAGCATGCGGACCTGCTGGTCGAACGACTGGATGCAACGTTGAACGACCTGCGCTGAACGTCACGCTTTACCGGCGCCGATTTGGCGGAGCCAGCCTCGGCCCCCGCAACAGGTCCTGATATGGGGTAATCCGGTATCAATTCAGGCGTCCAGACACACCACCGGGGCGCTGGTCGACGCGCATTAATGCAAATATCCGTCAATCCAGGACTGGTAGCTATAAGGAGGGATAAGCAGTGCGATGGGCGTAGTGACCGAAGCAGACACCGAGAGCGGTCAACTGCAATAGCTGAAAAATGAGAGAGTGGCTGGATATATGGTGTCCCAGGGCAGGTTCGAACTGCCAACCTTCCCCTTAGGAGGGGGATGCTCTATCCAATTGAGCTACTGAGACACAAACTGCCCGCAAGAATTTGCGGAGCAATGGACGGCGTGCATGTTAACGGGCAAGCATGGCTTTGTCATGTCGTCCTTAGGCATTTTAAGTGTAGGCATACGCCACGCAGGATCGCGAAATTTGCTGAGGAAGCCAAAAAAGATCCCTTGACGCTCCTTTCACCCAGACAGCTCGAGGATGCTACATCAGACAAATCTGGTCGCCATCCATCCTAAATCGCTCTGAGTATGCACTTGGCCCTAGTAAATCGGCCATTTGCCACTATCCTGTAGGAGCAAGGAACAGCGATTGAATTCGCACGAAAGGCCCTTCAGATATTATCGACACTCTCAGTCGGGCAAAGGACGCGGCCAGCAATACGGACCCAGACCACTTTCCAGACCCGTCCGTATTTCTGATAATTGGTGCTGGCATAATGCCTTTATCCAGTTCAATATTTGTCACAGAATTGACGCCAATGATCTGGCTCAGTGAGGCATGATGCGAGCCTCTATCAATTCAGGTTGAACATTTGACCAGAGCGCTTGTCCTATCAGACATCCTGCGGTCAATCCCGAAAACCGCTCCCCTGAACTAACCGGTTAAATATATGCGCCCATTGAAACAGGCAATTTATTCCAGCCGTACGGCTGACAAGTTCGTCGTACGTCTGCCAGACGGAATGCGTGAACGCATTGCCGAAGTGGCTCGCAATCATCATCGCAGCATGAACTCCGAAATCATCGCGCGCCTTGAACAGAGCCTTATTCAGGAAGGCGCACTGGGCGAAGAACTAAGCATGCGCCTGGACAGTCCAGAGCTCTCATTGCACGAACGTGAATTGCTGCAGCGCTTCCGACAGCTATCCCACCGCCAGCAAAACGCTCTCGTTTCGTTGATTGCCCATGATGCGGAAATGGCCGCAGACGCCTCCTGACTCACACAGAAAATCTCAAGCCAGCCTAATCGCTGGCTTTTTTTCGCCTGCTTTTCGGCAACGCCTGATTCAAAACTGGCGCTCGAGAGCTCGACCACGGGCCTTTGTGACCCCGCGCAAGCGAACCGCCCCAGGCTGGTTACACCAGCGCGTAACACATCATGCCTGACGCACCGCATAAAAAAGCCCGCCGGAAGGCGGGCTTTAGGACAAACATCTCAGAGCAGGAAGATCGTTGCCAGACCAAGGAAGATAAAGAACCCTCCGCTATCAGTCATGGCCGTAATCATGACACTGGCCCCCATGGCAGGATCGCGCCCAAGCCGCGCCAGCGTCATCGGGATCAGCACTCCCATCAGTGCTGCAAGCAACAAATTGAGTGTCATGGCAGCGGTCATCACCACACCCAACGACCAACTGCCGTATAGAAGATAGGCAACAACGCCGATCACACCACCCCAGATCACGCCATTGATCAGTGCAACTGCCAACTCTTTGCGCATCAGTCGCGAAGTATTGCCAGTGCTCACTTGATCCAACGCCATCGCCCGAACAATCATAGTAATGGTCTGATTACCGGAATTGCCCCCGATACCCGCCACGATCGGCATAAGCGCCGCAAGCGCTACCAGCTTCTCGATTGAGCCCTCGAAAAGACCAATCACCCGCGATGCAACGAATGCAGTGATCAGATTCACCGCCAGCCAGGCCCAACGGTTACGCAGGGACTTCCAGACGGACGCGAAAATATCTTCTTCTTCGCGCAGACCCGCCATATTGAGAACTTCGTTCTCGCTCTCTTCACGAATCAGGTCGACCATTTCATCAATGGTCAGTCGACCGATCAACTTGCCGTTTTTGTCTACGACAGGTGCCGAAATAAGATCGTATCGCTCAAACGCCTGAGCTGCGTCGTAGGCCTCTTCATCCGGATGAAAGCTCACCGGATCGCTGGCCATCACTTCAGAAACCTGCTTGTCCGGATCGTTAACCAGCAAACGCTTGATCGGCAACACCCCCTTGAGGACGCCGTCGTAATCAACCACAAACAGTTTGTCGGTATGGCCGGGCAGCTCCTTGAGGCGCCGCAGGTAGCGCAAAACCACTTCGAGACTGACATCCTCACGGATGGTCACCATCTCGAAGTCCATCAATGCACCGACCTGATCCTCGTCATAGGACAATGCGGAGCGAACACGCTCACGCTGCTGACCATCGAGAGTTTCCATCAGCTCATGGACAACATCTCGCGGCAGCTCTGAGGCCAGGTCAGCAAGTTCGTCGGCATCCATGTCCTTGGCTGCAGCCAGGAGCTCATGATCGTCCATGTCGGCGATCAGGGTTTCACGAACCGAGTCGGATACTTCGAGAAGGATGTCGCCGTCGCGATCAGCCTTGACCAATTGCCAAAGCGCTAGACGATCGTCCAGTGGCAAGGCTTCAAGGATATAGGCGACGTCGGCGGAGTGCAGATCATCGAGCTTGCGCTGCAACTCGACGAGATTCTGCCGGTGGACCAGGTTCTCAACCCGATCGTGATGCGGGCCTTCCTGGCGATGAGTCAGGTCTTCTACTACTCGCTGGCGCTGCAACAGCTCAACAACTTGAGCGAGGCGGTCCTGCAAGCTTTCTTGCGTTTTCTTTACTTCAACTTCAGACATAGGCGAACTCCACTCCCAGCAGCGGGGCACGCCGGAAGTATCAATCAGTCAATTCATGATTGGAAAAACGGGAAATTAAGTAACTACTGGGTAAGTCCATGGAGGTATTCCACAAGCCCCGGCGGGGCTGACGGGCGCAATGATAACACCGCCCGACGGTTTTAAACGTTAAAAAATCGTGGCTGAAACAAGCGCTTGCGAAACAATCTTGAGCGCCATCCTGATCCTTCAAACTGCGACGACTCATCCCGAAAAGAAAACACACCAACAAATGAAAATGTAGCAGCTACCTTTGAACGAGCACCGTCACGGAGGACGTCGAATGCCACCAAAATCATCCTGCCTTCTACTGATCCCCCTTCTTTGCCTGCCACTCATCGTACGCGCCACAACCGTCCATCGCTGCGAAGCGCCTGACGGACGCATCACCTTCACGACAATGGGCTGCGCAGCCGGCGAGCACCTTTCGACCCACGAAGTACAAGCCTACTCGCCCGGCACGGCTGTCGCGCTCATGCCGGACGCCAACCCTCGAGCAACACCGGGAAGGACATTCACAAACCGCGATATGACTGTCGTCGGCCAGCCAGAGGACAAATGTGGAAACCTGATCAGCGCCAGGGAGCGCCGAGAAGCAATCATCAATCAGCGAATTGTTGCTGGCATGAGCCAACAAGACGTCGAAAGCGCCCTGGGTAAACCAGACAAGATCAACATTCGGAATTCGACCACGAGTTATCGCTACGACACCAAGCGAGGTCGAAGCGCAAACGTAGAGTTCGATGCGAGAGGATGTACGAAAGGAAAAGCCAAATCCCAGACGGCAAAAAGCCCGCATTAAATGCGGGCTTTCTGTTGTATGGTGCACTCGACAGGATTCGAACCTGTGACCGCTCGGTTCGTAGCCGAGTACTCTATCCAGCTGAGCTACGAGTGCATTTTGTGTTTTTATACCAGATCACAACTGGTTGAAGCCAAGTCATTCACATCACTGCAAACAACTCTTAAATGGTGCACTCGACAGGATTCGAACCTGTGACCGCTCGGTTCGTAGCCGAGTACTCTATCCAGCTGAGCTACGAGTGCATTTGTTGCCGCGCATTATAGGCCGTTCAATCTGTTTGTAAAGCGCTTTTTTCTAGTAATTTCAACAACTTACCGAATAAGCCAGATTACAACGTACTACGAAAATAATGGCGGAGAACGGGGGATTCGAACCCCCGACACCCTTTTGAGGTGTACTCCCTTAGCAGGGGAGCGCCTTCGGCCACTCGGCCAGCTCTCCGCAACACGGGGCGTATATTAACCAGCTTCTTCCCCGTTTGCAAACATAAAAACGATAAAAATTAATGGCTTGGTTCTTCGTCCTTCTCTTTCTTGATACGCAGGTAGATTTCCTCACGATGGACAGCCACCTCTTTAGGGGCGTTCACACCAATACGCACTTGATTTCCTTTGACGCCGAGCACGGTCACGGTGATTTCGCCATCACCAATAATCAGGCTTTCTGCGCACCGACGAGTCAGAATCAGCATACCTTTCTCCTCACGCATTACATTTCAGGGACAACAGTCTGCAAAAAAAGAGGCACTCGACCTACAACCAAAACGGTCGCGGCCTGCATGCCTGAGTATTGACCAGCACGAGCAAAAGAACAGCTTCGGGTCGCGCCGTTCAAAAAACAAAGAGCGCGGTCAGACCGCGCTCCTTGGCAAACGCATCACTCGCCCTGGCGGGCCGGTGCGTCCAGTTCGAAAGCCGTGTGCAGGGCGCGCACAGCCAGTTCCAGGTACTTCTCTTCGATCACTACGGAGACTTTGATTTCCGATGTCGAGATCATCTGGATGTTGATGCTTTCCTTGGCCAGGGATTCGAACATGCGGCTGGCTACGCCTGCGTGGGAGCGCATGCCAACGCCGACGATCGAAACCTTGGCGATCTTGGTGTCACCCACGACTTCACGGGCACCGATCTCGCGAGCGGTGTTTTCCAGCACAGATTGTGCCGCCTGATAGTCGTTGCGGTGCACGGTAAAGGTGAAGTCGGTGGTGTTATCGTGCGCAACGTTCTGCACGATCATGTCGACTTCGATGTTCGCGGCACTGATAGGACCGAGAATCTTGAACGCCACGCCCGGGGTGTCTGGCACGCCACGGATGGTCAGCTTGGCTTCATCGCGGTTGAAAGCGATGCCGGAAATGATCGGCTGTTCCATGGTTTCCTCTTCATCAATAGTAATGAGGGTGCCCGGACCCTCCTTGAAGCTGTGCAGTACGCGCAGCGGAACGTTGTACTTGCCGGCGAACTCGACCGCACGGATCTGCAACACCTTGGAACCGAGGCTGGCCATTTCCAGCATCTCTTCGAAGGTGATCTTGTCCAGGCGCTGGGCCACGGACACGACGCGCGGGTCCGTGGTGTAGACGCCATCGACATCGGTGTAGATCTGGCATTCATCAGCCTTCAGGGCTGCTGCCAGGGCCACACCCGTGGTGTCAGAACCGCCACGACCGAGGGTCGTGATATTGCCGTGCTCGTCGACACCCTGGAAACCAGCGACAACGACCACACGACCAGCCTTCAGGTCGCCGCGAATCTTCTGGTCATCAATCTGCAAGATACGCGCTTTATTGTGCGCGCTATCCGTCAGAATCCGGACCTGATTACCGGTGTACGAAACCGCCGGCACACCGCGCTTGATCAGCGCCATGGCCAACAGGGCAATCGTCACCTGCTCGCCGGTGGAAACGATCACGTCCAGTTCACGCGGAACCGGTTGCCCGTCGCCACTGATTTGCTTGGCCAGATCGATCAGACGGTTGGTTTCGCCGCTCATTGCAGACAGCACAACCACCAGGTCATCGCCGGCATCGCGGAATTTCTTAACCTTGTCGGCGACTTGCTCGATTCTCTCGACAGTGCCGACCGAGGTGCCTCCAAATTTCTGTACGATCAAAGCCATTTCAAAGCCGCCTCTGCCCATGAAGGGCGCCCAAATAATCACTCAAACAGCGTTCCGGCCCGCCACTAGACTGCGGGCCGAGAGCACTGCCTTATAAACCCTGCTCTACAAATGGAACGGTCAGCGCCAGTGCTGCATCCAGTGCGCCAGCGTCGGTACCGCCGCCTTGCGCCATGTCTGGACGACCACCGCCCTTCCCGCCCACTGCCGCAGCGGCTTGCTTCATCAAATCACCGGCTTTGAGTTGGCCAGTCAGGTCTTTGGTTACGCCTGCAACCAGTACGACCTTTTCCTCATGGACACTGCCGAGCAGGATCACTGCGCGGCCGAGTTTGTTTTTCAGCTGATCGACCAGCGCCAGCAGCGCCTTGCCATCCTGACCGTCCAGACGAACAGCCAGCACTTTCACACCCTTGACGTCCAATGCCGAAGCCGACAGATCGTCGCCCGCGGCGCTGGCAGCCTTGGCTTGCAATTGCTCGAGTTGTTTCTCCAGCAGACGGTTGCGCTCCAGCACAGCCGACAACTTGTCGATCAGGTTGTCGCGGCTGCCCTTGACCAGGTTGGCCGCTTCCTTGAGTTGTTCTTCGGCCGCATTCAAGTAGGCCAGGGCCGCAGCACCGGTGACCGCTTCGATACGACGCACACCAGACGCCACACCACCCTCACTGATGATTTTCAGCAGGCCGATGTCGCCGGTACGGTTGGCGTGAATACCGCCGCACAGCTCAACGGAGAAATCACCGCCCATGCTCAGCACGCGAACATTGTCGCCATACTTCTCGCCGAACAGCGCCATGGCGCCTTTCTTCTTGGCGGTTTCGATATCGGTCTCTTCGGTTTCAACCGCGGAGTTCTTGCGAATTTCGGCGTTGACGATCTCTTCCAGCGCTTTGAGCTGTTCCGGCTTGATCGCTTCGAAGTGACTGAAGTCGAAACGCAGGCGCTGACTGTCGACCAACGAGCCTTTCTGCTGAACGTGATCGCCCAGCACCTGGCGCAAGGCGGCGTGCAGCAAGTGAGTGGCCGAGTGGTTCAGCGAGGTGGCGTGACGCACGTCAGCCTCGACGTGGGTTTCCACCGGCGCACCGATCAACAGGCTACCCGACGCCAGCACACCGTGATGCAGGAACGCGCCACCGGTCTTGGTGGTGTCGCGCACATCGAAGCGCGAAGCACCGGCCTGCAAGTAGCCGCAATCGCCGACCTGGCCGCCGGACTCCGCGTAGAACGGGGTCTGGTTCAGAACGACCACGCCTTCTTCACCTTCGCTCAATACATCGACCGATTGCCCGTCCTTATAGAGGGCAACGACTTTCGCCGAACCGCTGGTGGCGTGGTAACCGGTGAACTCGGTATCGACATCCACCTTGACCAGGCTGTTGTAGTCCATGCCGAAAGAGCTGGCCGAACGGGCACGGACGCGCTGGGCTTCCATTTCGCGCTCGAAACCTTCTTCGTCGATGGTCAGGTTGCGTTCGCGAGCGATGTCGCCGGTCAGGTCCATCGGGAAACCGTAGGTGTCGTAGAGCTTGAATACGACATCGCCGGGCACCACGTCGCCCTTGAGTTCGGCGAGATCCTGCTCGAGGATTTTCAGGCCCTGCTCCAGGGTCTTGGCGAATTGCTCTTCTTCGGCCTTCAGAACGCGTTCGATGTGCGCCTGTTGGGATTTCAGTTCAGGGAAGGCTTCGCCCATCTCGGCAACCAGTGCCGCAACGATCTGGTAGAAGAAGCTGCCCTTGGCCCCGAGCTTGTTGCCGTGACGGCAGGCGCGACGAATGATCCGGCGCAGCACATAGCCACGGCCTTCGTTGGATGGCAGCACGCCGTCAGCGATCAGGAAACCGCAAGAACGGATGTGGTCAGCCACGACTTTCAGGGAAGCCTGTGCGTCGTTGGTGCAACCGATGGCCTTGGCCGATGCGCTCAGCAGGCTCTGGAACAGGTCGATTTCATAGTTCGAATGCACGTGCTGCAGCACGGCACTGATCCGCTCCAGGCCCATGCCGGTGTCTACCGACGGTGCTGGCAGCGGGTGCAACACGCCATCGGCGGTGCGGTTGAACTGCATGAACACGTTGTTCCAGATTTCGATGTAGCGGTCGCCGTCTTCTTCCGGCGAGCCCGGTGGGCCACCCCAGATGTCGGCGCCGTGATCGTAGAAAATCTCGGTGCAAGGACCGCACGGGCCGGTATCGCCCATGGTCCAGAAGTTGTCGGAAGCGTAAGGAGCGCCTTTGTTGTCGCCGATACGAACCATGCGTTCGGCGGGAACGCCGATTTCCTTGGTCCAGATGTCGTACGCCTCGTCATCACTGGCATAGACCGTGACCCAGAGCTTTTCCTTTGGCAGGTTCAGCCATTTGTCGGAAGTCAGGAAGGTCCAGGCGTAGGTGATGGCATCACGCTTGAAATAGTCACCGAAGCTGAAGTTACCCAGCATTTCGAAGAAAGTATGGTGACGGGCGGTATAGCCGACGTTTTCCAGGTCGTTGTGCTTGCCACCAGCGCGCACGCATTTCTGGCTGCTGACGGCGCGTGTGTACGCGCGCTTTTCCTGGCCCAGGAAACAGTCCTTGAACTGGTTCATCCCCGCGTTGGTGAACAGCAGGGTTGGGTCGTTGCCCGGAATCAAAGAGCTGGAGGCTACACGGGTGTGGCCTTGCTCTTCGAAGAAGCGAAGGAAGGCTTCACGGATTTCTGCGCTTTTCATTAGGTTCTTCCACGGAGGCTGCGGCCAAAGGCCTGTTCGAAACGTCAACAGACGAAGCGACGGCAAAGGGCCGCATTATATCGGCCCTGCGCGCGGGGTACAGCGTGTTTATACGATAGAAACAGTCAATTGGAACGCTAACGCTATCACTTGCGCGAAAAGTCGACGAATGTCGCGACGACCTGCTCGATTTGCGCCGCACTGACATCCATGTGCGTGACCATTCGCAGGCGTGCGGCCGCGCTCAACTTGATCCCGCGCGCGTCCGCGAACGCCTTGAGCGCTTCGGCCTGGTCGCCCATCTGCACGTAGACCATATTGGTCTGCACCGGCTCGACCTCAAAACCTGCCGCGCGCAGGCCCTCGGCCAGCAATTGTGCATTGGCGTGGTCATCAGCCAGCCGCTGAACGTTGTTGTCCAGCGCATACAGGCCTGCCGCCGCCAGAATCCCGGCCTGCCGCATGCCGCCGCCGACCATCTTGCGCAGGCGCCGAGCCTTGCCGATCAATTCGACCGAGCCGCACAACACCGAACCCACCGGCGCGCCCAGGCCTTTGGACAGACAAACCGAGACAGAGTCGAAATGCTGGGTGATTTCCCAGGCGTCGATCCCGAGCTTGACCGCTGCGTTGTACAGCCGCGCGCCGTCCAGGTGCAGTTGCAGACCATGCTCACGGGTAAAACGGCGCGCCTTTGCCAGATACTCCAGCGGCAAGACCTTGCCCTGCATAGTGTTTTCCAGCGCCAGCAATCGGGTCCGGGCGAAGTGGAAGTCATCCGGCTTGATCGCGGCAGCGACCTGCGCCAAGTCCAACGAACCATCTGCTTGCACTTCCAGTGGCTGCGGCTGGATTGAACCGAGCACTGCCGCGCCGCCACCTTCGTATTTATAGGTGTGCGCTTGCTGACCGACGATGTACTCGTCACCGCGTTCGCAGTGAGCCATCAGCCCCAGCAAATTACTCATCGTGCCGGTCGGTACGAACAGCGCCGCCGCAAAACCCAGGCGCCGGGCCAATTCGGCTTCCAGTCGATTGACCGTCGGATCCTCCCCAAAAACGTCGTCGCCGGTGGCGGCGCTGGTCATCGCATCGAGCATGCCGGCCGTGGGTTGGGTGACGGTGTCGCTGCGAAGATCGATAACACTCATGAATCTGGCCTCGGTAAACAGGGGAAATCCCTTTCAGAAAAGAATTACTACGGTCATGCCGATGAATATTCAACCCTTGATGAAGGAAAAGTCGGGGTAACCCAGTGAAAAATTCGATGGAATTGATCTGAAAGCATCGATGCGTACGTAGGAAATATGTGTTAAAAACGCTGCGCCGCCAGAAAATCTGGCGGCAAAACGTTCTCAGGGCGGGGTGCAACTCCCCACCGGCGGTAATTGCGCGCAACGCGCATAGCCCGCGAGCGCTTGGCGACAGTACGGCTTCGGCGGTGACTGGCGGCAAGGTCAGCAGACCCGGTGTGATCCCGGGGCCGACGGTCATAGTCCGGATGAAGAGAGAACGGGATTGGCGCCAAAGGGCCGTCCGCAGGCACTCGTGTGAGCGTGCGTACCCTTAAATCCCATTCGATTCATAACGCCCTGTTTTTCACACAAACAGGAGTCAGAACATGCAACCCACCGCAATCGACAGCAAAAGCAAAAACCATCACGGCGAACGCGTTGCGTTCATCCAGGCCTGCTGGCACAAGGATATTGTTGACCAGAGCCGTAAAGGCTTCGTCAGCGAAATGATTGCCCAGGGTTATCAGGAATCCGACATCGACTTCTTCGAAGTCGGCGGCGCCTTTGAAATGCCCCTGCACGCCAAGCTGCTGGCCAAGACCGGCCGGTATGCCGGCATCGTAGCGGCCGCCCTCGTGGTGGACGGCGGCATCTACCGTCACGAGTTCGTCGCCCAGTCAGTGGTCAGTGGTCTGATGCAGGTTCAGCTGGAAACCGAAGTGCCGGTGTTCTCGGTGTCCCTGACCCCGCACCACTTCCATGCCGGTGAAGAACACCAGAAGTTCTTCTTCGAGCATTTCGTGCATAAAGGCCAGGAAGCGGCGAAGACGTGCGCGGATACGCTGCACAAGATCCGTGCGCTACGTCGTACTGAACCGCGCGCAGTCGCTGTTTAACACAGGACCGTAGGAGCGAGCCTGCTCGCGATGGTCTTCAACGAAAACGCTGTGTATCTGATACCCCGCTGCGTTCTCAAGTCCATCGCGAGCAGGCTCGCTCCTACAGGGGTTATCCGGTCAGGCCAGATTTTCGTCGGTGGTCGGCACGATCAGGATGCCGGCACGCAGGCCATTCTTCACCTTGGGGTTCGGGAAGATGATCCGGGCGCCTTCCTCCTCGATGATCCAACGGGTCTGGGCGATGTCTTCGGCCAGCAGATAACCCACTTCCAGCTCCGAAAAGTTTTCGATGTCCGCTGGCAAGTTCAGGCGGAAGTTGTCGCTGTGCTTGATGATTTCCCGCGCAACGCTGAACAGCTTCAAGCCATCCAGCGCCACTTCATTCAGCGCCGGCTCGGAGCCTTCGATAATCTGTTTGAGGCGTGTTTCCAGCCTGGACACGTTCACCCCGTCGTTCTGCCCGAATGGCCGCGCCTTGCCCAACTCCAGCGTGAAGGACTCGGCACCGAGCTTGTCGTAGGTGTAGGAACTGAAAACGATGGACGGCTTGTTCTGCAACAGCACCGCCTCCATGCCAGCGGCGCGCAGGCGGGCCAGCTCCTGGCGTGAATGCTGACGACCTTCCTTCCACGGATACAACGCGAACTGCTCGATTTTCGAGCCGCGAATGGCGGTGTGCAGGTCATAGTGCAGGCGGTCGCGGTCCGGCAGGCTGAAAAAGCTCGCCGCCAGTCGCTCCAGCTCACAAGCGCGCAACGCTTCGGAGCCGCTGCTTTGTTCGTGACGGCCGTTGAACAGCCGATTGACGTCCTGTTCGACGAAACGCTCGCCTTTGCGAATCGCCTCGGGGTTGCCGAACAGGAACAGAATACGTGCACGCGGTTTCAGATCACCGCGGGCGATGTCATGCAACAGGCGATCGAGCAGTTCGATCGGCGCTGTTTCGTTACCGTGGATACCCGCCGACAGCAGCAGGTCCAGGCCATTGTCGCGAGCTTCAGGTGGCCGGACTTCCAGCGCACCTTCGCTCAACCAGCGCATGCGCACGCCTTCGACAGTCAGTTGAGTCTTCTCCGCCGGTTCACGGCCGGCGAGGGTCAGTTCAAGCAGTTTGCCGAGGGCGAGCATAGAGCGGTTTCCTTAGTGATCGTGATTGCAATCCGGGCCGTGAACGTGGTCTTCGTCGCCGACTTCAGCCGGTTCCATTTCCAGTTGCAGACTTACCAGATTAGTCGCCAATGGGCGCAGCAGCAGGTTGGCGTATTCGGCGTCACCTTCTTCGACGTCCACGCCAATCAGCAACTGACCACGGCCATCGTGCTGGATCCACAGCTCCTTGCCTTGCCACATGACCGCGACGCGGGTGCAGGAGGTTTCCAGTTGCGTGCCGTCAGTGTCTTCAAGGATCAGCTGCAGTTTGTCGCTCATGTAATTACGCTCTCATTGGAGATGAAGCGGCGCGCTGTCGTGCCCGAGCGCGCGCCGTCGATCAATTGATCTGGAATGGATAAACCGAGCCCAGTTTAAGGATTTGTGTCAGTTCATCCAGTGCCGTCCGGCACTCAAGCAACAATTGCGGGTCCGCCAGATCGTTTTCGGTCATGCGGTCGCGGTAGTGCTTGTCGACCCATTCGGTCAACGTGCCATACAACGGTGCCGTCATGATAACCCCTGGATTGACCGCCGCCAGCTCGGTTTCGTTGAGAGCGACGCGCAAACGCAGGCAAGCCGGGCCACCGCCGTTCTGCATGCTCTGCTTGAGATCGAAGACTTTGACTTCGCGGATCAGGCCGCCGGAGCTGGTCAAACCCTGCAGGTATTGCCAGACACGCTCATTGCCACGGCACTCTTCCGGCACGATCAACAGCATGGAACCGTCCGGACGGGACAGCAGCTGGCTATTGAACAAGTAGGAGCGAACCGCGTCCTCAACGGTTACAGCCGAACGCGGTACGCAGATCGACTGAAATGCCCCGCCGACCCTGGCGAGCTTGCTCTGCAACTCGGCCAGCATCTGCTCGGTCTCGAGGAATGCGTCCTCGTGATAGAACAGCACTTCGCCATTACCCACGGCGATCACGTCATTGTGGAATACGCCCTGATCGATCACCGACGGGTTCTGCTGGCCGTAGACCACGCCGTCATCGCTCAGGCCGTGCAACCGGGCCACGGCCTGTGACGCTTCGAGGGTCTGGCGCGCCGGGTACTTCTGCGGTGCCGGGTAGCGGGTATCGAACGCGCTGCGACCGAAGACGAAGAATTCAACGCCGGCTTCACCGTACTCACGGCAGAAACGGGTGTGGTTGGCAGCGCCTTCGTCACCGAACTGCGCCACGGCCGGCAGGGCCGCGTGGTGCGCGAAGTGCTTCTGGTCGGCGAACATCGCCCCCAGCACGCGGCTGGTGGTCGGGTGTTCGATGCTGCGGTGATATTTGCAATTCAGGTTGGCGGCGGTGAAATGCACGCGGCCATCCGCCGTGTCGGCACTTGGGCTGACGGTAGCGGCGTTGGCCACCCACATGCTCGAAGCCGAGCAACTGGCGACCAGCAGGGGCATGGCGTCTTTGGCGGCGCGCTCAATGACTTGAGCGTCGGTGCCACTGAAGCCCAGGCGACGCAGTGCCGCCACGTCCGGGCGCTCTTGTGGCGCCAGCACGCCTTGCTGAAAGCCCATTTCCATCAGCGCTTTCATTTTTGCCAGGCCTTGCAGCGCGGCTTCCTTCGGGTTCGAAGACTGCTGACTGTTGCTCTGGGACGCCACGTTGCCGTAGGACAGGCCACCGTAGTTATGGGTAGGCCCCACTAGACCGTCAAAATTGACTTCATAGGATTTCATCAGCGAGGCTCCACGAATCTGTTTTTATAGGCATCAGATAACAATTCAGTAAGACCGGGGCGCGGCCTTCGCGAGCAAGCTCGCTCACACATTGGAGTGCATTTCCCTGTGGGAGCGAGCTTGCTCGCGAATGGGCGTCAGGCCATTTTCACGCCGGGGGTCAGGGCCGACGGCAAGGCCAGGCTCGGGGTTTCCAGCGAGGCCACCGGATACGCGCAGTAATCCGCCGCGTAGTAGGCGCTGGCGCGGTGGTTGCCCGAGGCGCCGACGCCGCCGAATGGCGCGCTGCTGGCAGCACCGGTCAACTGCTTGTTCCAGTTGACGATACCGGCACGGCTCTCCAGCCAGAATTGCTGGTAACGCGCTTCGGAATCCGACAACAGACCCGCAGCCAGGCCGTAGGCCGTGTCGTTGGCCTCAGCAATCGCCGATTCAAAATCAGCGTAGCGGATCACTTGCAGCAGCGGGCCGAACAACTCTTCGTCCGGACGATCCGCCACGGCGGTCACATCCAGAATGCCAGGGGTCAGCAATGCGGATTGCGCCTGAGGCTGAGTCATCTCCAGCAACGACACGGCGCCGTTGGCCAGCAAATGCGCCTGGGCGCCCATCAGCGCTTTAGCGGCGCCCAGGGAAATCACCGAGCCCATGAACGGCGCCGGCTGCTGATCGAAGGCCCCGACTGAAAGCGTCGAGCTGACCGCCACCAGACGCGCCAGCAGGGTGTCGCCCCAGGCGCCTTGCGGCACCAGCAGGCGGCGCGCGCAGGTGCAACGCTGACCGGCAGAAATGAATGCCGACTGGATGATGGTGTACACAGCGGCATCGAGGTCGGCGACCTGATCGACCACCAGCGGGTTGTTGCCACCCATTTCCAGCGCCAGGATCTTGTCCGGACGACCGGCGAACTGCTGGTGCAGATGATTGCCGGTACGGCTGGAACCGGTGAAGAACAGACCGTCGATGCCAGGGTTCGCCGCCAGGGCTATACCGGTTTCGCGAGCGCCTTGCAGCAGGTTCAACACGCCGGCTGGCAAGCCGGCTTCGATCCAGCACTTGACCGTCAGCTCGGCGACTTTCGGCGTCAGCTCGCTCGGCTTGAACAGCACCGTGTTACCGGCCAGCAGCGCCGGCACGATGTGACCGTTTGGCAAGTGGCCAGGGAAGTTGTAGGGACCGAACACGGCCACCACGCCATGTGGCTTGTGACGCAGAACGGCGGTGGCGTCGCCCAGCGGGCCGCTCTTCTCGCCGGTACGTTCGCGGTAACTCTGCACCGAGATCGCAATCTTGTTGACCATGCTGGTGACTTCGGTCGCCGCTTCCCACAGGGGTTTGCCGGTTTCTTCACCGATGGTGCGGGCCAGTTCGTCAGCGTTGTTCTTCAATGCGGCGGCGAAAGCCTCCAGCACCGAGATACGTTCTTCCAGCGTGCGGCGGGCCCAGCCCGGGAACGCCTGGCGCGCCGCTTGTACGGCCGATTCAACTTGAGCAGCGGTGGCGCCTTCGCCGGACCAAACCACCTGTTGGGTCACCGGGTTCAGCGACTCGAAGGCTTCGCCCTGACCGGCCAGCCATTCACCTGCGATGTAAAGCGACTTCATTATTTCGACTCCCGAGCAGCGGACAACGGAACGGCGCGCACTTGATCGCCGGCGTTGAGTTGAAGACGTTTGGCAGTCAGCGGATCGACCACCAGCGTACCGGCGGCGAAGCGTGCGGGTGCGGCAGTGATCCGGCAGTCTTCGCGCTTGCGGTTGTGAATAATGAATGGCGTGGCGTCGTCACCCGGCGTGCCGATGGCCAGTACCAGGGCCTGGCTGTCGCGCACCGCACGGATCTTGCCGGTTTCGCACTCGATGGCCGGGCCGGCGTCGAAGATGTCGACGTAGCCTTGATAGCTGAAACCTTCGCTCTTGAGCATCGACAGCGCCGGCTCGGTGTCCGGATGAACCTGACCGATCACGTTGCGCGCCTCTGGAGAGAGGAAGCAGGTGTACAACGGGAATTTTGGCATCAGCTCGGCGATGAACGCCTTGTTACCAACGCCGGTCAGGTAGTCGGCCTGGCTGAATTCCATTTTGAAGAAGTGCCGGCCCAGGCTTTCCCAGAATGGCGAACGCCCGGCTTCGTCGGACACGCCGCGCATCTCGGCGATGATCTTGTTGCCGAACAGGTGCGGGAATTCGGCGATGAACAGCATCCGCGCCTTGGACAGCATGCGGCCATTGAGGCCACTGCGGTAGTCGGCGTGCAGGAACAACGAGCACAGTTCCGAGTTACCGGTCAGGTCGTTGGCCAGGAACAGCGTCGGGATTTCGCGATAGATTTTCAGCTCCTGCGAGGCACTGACCGTCAGCCCCACGCGGAAGTTGTACCAAGGCTCACGCAGGCCTACGGCACCGGCGATGGCGGAAATGCCCACCACGCGACCGTCGTCGTCTTCGAGTACGAACAGGTAGTCCGCATCGCCCCGCCCGGCTTCGCCACGGAAAGTCTTCTCGGCCCAGCCGACCCGATGGGCCAGGCGCTCTTCGTTGGCTGGCAAGGTAGTCAGGCCGGTGCCGGTGCTGCGGGCCAGGTCGATCAGAGCGGGTAAATCGCTGCTGCGTACGGGACGAACGATCATGCTATCTCCTCAATCGGGTCGCTTGCGCCACCCGCGAAACTCGCTGCTTTCTAAGCATTCTTTGAAGCAGGCGTTAAACCGCCACCAGGCGCACGCTGGCACCTTCACCGACGCCCAGGGCTTCGGCTGCTTCCAGATCCAGGGTGACGGGTTTGCCCGGCGCGTAATCAAGCTCGAGCAATACCGCGCGGTAATCCTGCAACTGGGCGTTGGCCACCAGGTACTGACGACCGGCGCCTTTGACCGGCTCACCGATTTTCACCGGCACCACACGGCTCTGGGCAATCGAACGGATCCCCGAGACACGGGCGTGCAAGGTCGGGCCGCCGTCGAAAATATCGATGTAGTGATCGGTCTCGAAGCCTTCGCGCATCAGGATGTCGAACGTGATCTGCGCCCGCGGGTGCACCTGCCCCATCGCTTCTTGCGCCGAATCCGGCAGCAACGGCACATAGATCGGGTAATGCGGCATCAGCTCGGCGAGGAACGTCCGGCTCTTGAGGCCACACAGACGCTCGGCTTCGGCGTAGTTGAGGTCGAAGAAGTTGCGACCGATGGCGTCCCAGAACGGCGAATCACCATTTTCATCGCTGTAACCGACGATCTCGGTCACCACCGAATCGGCAAAGCGCTCCGGATGGCTGGCCACGAACAGCAGGCGACCACGGGAATTGAGCTCCGCCCAAGGCGAACCCACCAGCTCGCGCTGTACGTAGAAACTGGTCAGCAAGCTGTTGCCGGTCAGGTCGTGGCACTGAGAAAGCACGTGAATCTTGTTATGAATCTTCAGCTCGCGGGAAGCGTGCACGAAGGTTTCATTACGGAAACTGTAGAACGGCTCGGAATAGCCGGCCGACGCGACGATCGCCGAGCAACCGACCAGTTTGCCGGTCGCGGTGTCTTCGAGGACGAAGAAATAGCTCTCTTCACCGTTGAAGCTGACTTCGGCGGCGAATGAGGCTTCGCTTGCCGCGATCTTGTCGCTCAGGCGTTCAACGTCATCCGGCAGGGAAGTGACACCAATAGGGCTGTCCGCAGCCAGACGCTGTACCTCGCCCAGATCAGCCATTTGCGCGGGGCGCATCACCAGCATGGTGTCACTCCTTAATCTCAGAACTTACAAAAGAAAAAATCCCGGGCCATCCCTGAAACAACTCAGAGTCAACTGTGGGAGCTAGCCTGCTAGCGATATCGTCCTGTCAGGCAACAATGATGCTGGCTATCAGGCCCTCATCGCTAGCAGGCTAGCTCCCACACTTTTGATCCAGCCCGAAACAAAAATTTGGATCGACGCCTGAAATGTCAGGCGTCGAAAGGTCTATCAGGCTTGTGTCAGCTTGGCTGCGGCGCGTTCGAAGCGGTCCAGGCCGGCATCGATATCAGCGTCTTCAACCACCAGGCTCGGGGCGAAGCGAATCACGTCCGGACCGGCTTGCAGAATCATCAGGCCTTCTTTTTCAGCAGCGTTGAAGATGTCCTTGGCCTTGCCTTTCCAGGCATCGCTCAGTACACAACCGATCAACAGCCCCAGGCCACGCACCTGGGTAAACAGGCCGTACTTCTCGCCGATTTGCTCCAGGCGGGCCTTGAACTTGTCGTGCTTGGCGTTGACGCCGTTCAGCACTTCAGGGGTGTTGATCACGTCGATCACGGCTTCCGCGACTGCGCACGCCAGCGGGTTGCCGCCGTAGGTGGTGCCGTGGGTGCCGACGACCAGGTGTTTGGCCAGGTCTTCGGTGGTCAACATCGCCGCGATCGGGAAACCGCCGCCCAGGCTCTTGGCGCTGGTCAGGATGTCCGGGGTCACGCCGTAGTGTTGGTAGGCGAACAGCTTGCCGCTGCGGCCCATGCCGGTTTGCACTTCGTCGAACACCAGCAGCGCGTTGTGCTCGGTGCACAGCTCGCGGGCGCCTTGCAGGTAGGCCAGTTCGGCCGGCAGTACGCCGCCCTCACCCTGGATCGGCTCCAGCACCACGGCACAGGTCTTGTCGGAAACGGCGGCTTTCAGAGCAGCCAGATCGTTGTAAGGGACGTGAGTGATACCGGTGATTTTTGGACCGAAGCCGTCGGAGTACTTCGACTGGCCACCCACGTTCACGGTGAACAGGGTACGACCGTGGAAGCTGTTCAGCGCGGCAATGATTTCGTATTTTTCGCTGCCAAAGCGATCGAACGCGACGCGACGGGCCAGCTTGAAGGCAGCCTCGTTGGCTTCAGCACCGGAGTTGCAGAAGAACACGCGCTCGGCAAAAGTGGCATCGATCAGTTTATGGGCCAGGCGCAAGGCCGGCTCATTGGTGAACACGTTGGACACATGCCACAGCTTGTTGGCTTGCTCGGTCAACGCACCGACCAGCGCCGGATGCGCATGGCCCAATACGTTTACCGCAATCCCGCCGGCGAAGTCGATCAACTCGCGGCCGGACTGGTCCCATACGCGGGAACCGGCGCCACGCACTGGAATGAAAGCGGCAGGCGCGTAGTTGGGAACCATTACCTGGTCGAAATCGGCGCGTTGTACCGCAGCGTGCTCAACGGACATCGGAGTCTCCTGAAGACGAACACTCGCCTGAAACTGGCGAGCGATGGGGGGGATTGTAAGGACAGTTTTCAGCCCGGCCTTGCCGCCAAGCGACAACTTCTTATAGCGCAAACCCCGGATTTCCCCGGGTTTACGGCAATGCGACATATAGGGTCGCAAAGGCGCAGTTTAACTGGCGGCGAGCGTTTGCGGCAGGCTTGCTCCGTTGTAACCGATAGCGATTGGGTGAGTGAGGTAAATATGTACCGCACGTCGTCCGCCTTCGCGCGGTTTCCTAAGGGCCTTATCAAACTTCGATGGCGCTCTAGACCCCATGACTACCCAAGTTACCCTCCTGGCGACCGATGCCTTAAAGCCGGACGTCCACTTTCAGCACCTGATTAACGTCATCCCGTCCTGGCTGCGCCAGGCAACGCCCCAACGGCGTGAAGCACTGAGCAATATCACCCCGGGATTGCCGACCAGTCTCAAGGACGCCCCGCCACATCGGCACGCAGAACTGGGCAAACTCATCGCCCGTCATGTGACCAGCCAGAATCGGGTCGATCAGATGATGGCCAATCTGCAAAGCCCCGGCGACTTCGCCCGACCACTGCTGGAAACGGCGCTCAAGAGCCAGTTCGGTCTGGAACCAAACGTCCGCAAAACCTTCCTGCGCCTTTACATCCCCACCCACCTACCCTGGCTACGGTTGAAATCCGGGGCTGCACGCATCTGGACGGTGTCGCTGCTGGACGCGGCGCTGCACAACTTCGAAAGCGCCGAAACCGAAACTGACGCCTTCGAACCCGCCTCGACTTACATCACGACGCCCTCGGCCGATGGGCGATTCGAGACCTTGCCGCAGATTGCGGAAAAAATGCCCATCACGGCGTTCACCCGCCTGTGCCGGGAGCTGGATATCGGCCAGCGCTATAAAGAGTATCTGGAGGACAACCTGGGGATCAGCAACCCGGTGGCGGCGGCACTGCTGCAACCGAAAATCCATGACAGCCAGAAAACCGCGCTGATCGCCGCACTGCATATGGCGCAGATGCAAAAACGGCTGGGCAGTGATGTCCACCAACTGATTCTTGGCCTGCTGGACGACCTGCCTTATCTGCGTTTGCGCGGCCAGCCATGGGGCTGTCATAAGTTGACCATCATGAACGCGCGCCTGACCGGTGTTCTGTTATTTGCCCCGGACCTTGAAAGTGCACGCGAAGTGGCCAGGGTCGTGGCCTATATCCCTGATGACCCCGAACATCCGATCAAGGAATACTCATCGTCCGCCGCCTTTGCCGAAGAACTGAGCAAACGCCTGCGCGCGCCCGCCTATCAACAATTCTTCAGCCGCTTCATCGACCACGAGGATCGCGGCCACTTCTTCGCCCAATTGAACAGCCAACTGGCCCCCATTACCTGGCAACCGGTTCAGTCGGGTGATCCGCGCCCGACCTGGCGCGAGCAACCCAACCAGCGGGTCGATTTGCGCATCGCCTCAACGCCGATCAAGGGCGACCTGTGGACTCACCAGTATCAGTCGAAGCTCAACAAGATTCTCAACGATGCCCGGGTCATCGCGGTATCCACGGCAACGGTCGACCAGAGAGCCCGCTGGGCACTATGGGACTCCTTCACCGAAATCGCTTCAGCACTGTTGAATGTCGCCGCCTTCATTGCCTTGCCGTTCGTACCGTTTCTTGGCGAACTGATGCTCGCTTATATGGCTTACCAGTTGCTCGACGAAACCTTCGAAAGCGTGATCGACTGGGCCGAGGGCCAAGGTCGCGAGGCTTTTGGGCATTTGATGGGCGTCGTTGAGTCCGCTGTCCAGCTGGGCACTTTTGCCGCCGGTGGCGTGATCGCGGCGGGAGAATTACGCGCGGCTCTGCCCAAGGAAATCGTGCAGTTCTTCGACCGCTTCAACTCGGTGAAACGACCGAACGGCGAAACCCGCTACTGGCAACCCGACCTCACCGCATACGAACATCCCGCAGTGCTTCCCGACGAATCAAAACCGGATACGCTCGGGTTGCACCGTCATCAGGACAAAACCCTGTTACCCCTGGAGAACAAACGCTACGCCGTCAGCGAAAATCCGCTGACGGGTGAACATCGCATCGACCATCCGACCCGACCCGAGGCCTACAAACCCACGCTCAAACACAACAGGGCCGGCACCTGGCAAACCGAGGTCGACCAACCTCTGAGCTGGGACCAGACCACCTTGCTTCGACGTATCGGGCCGGATATGCAGCGCTTTTCCGAGCGCGAACGCGAAGGCATGCTAACCATCAGCGGCACCCACGAAAACGTCCTGCGCAAGATGCACACCGATGCGGGACCGCTGCCGCCGGTTCTGGCCGACACGCTCAAGCGCTTCACGATCGACCAGGACATACAAACCTTCATCGAGCAAATCGGCAGCGACCGGCCGGACCTGTACCTGAAGGCAGACCCCGTCACCCAGCTCGAATTGCTCAACGCCAACGGTTACTGGCCGAAAACCAAAGGGCTGCAACTGACGGATGGCGAGGCGCGCACACTTTGGCAAAGTCCCGCGCCGGATGTGCCGCGCCTGCACATCGATGTCACGCAACTCAACGACGGCGATCTGCTCAAAACTTTCCTGCTAGCCCTGTCGGACGAAGAAGCGAGAACCTTGATGGGCGAAGAGTTCGGCCTGCCCTCCCCTCGCCTCGAAAGTCGTACGCGCAGCCTGCGCCAGAAGCTGGCCCAACTCGCCCAACGCAAGCGACAGAGTCTGTTCGAACAGCGTTACCGCACACTCGAACAGGGCGCTCAGTCCACGACTCAAATCCTCATCGATGCCGAACCCGGGTTACCGACCACCATCGCAGACGCGATTGCAGCAACGGCCAACGACCTGGAGCTGGCACAACTCAAGAGCGGCAAGGTTTCCCCCAGGCTGGCGGAACTGAGCCAGGAGGCCAGGTTGCAGGTACGGGTGACTCGCGCCTACGAAGGCCTTGAGTTGCCGTCGACCAAGGACAACATCGACACCGATTGCCTGGCTCTGCATTCACTGGAAAACCTGCCTGGCTGGAGCGGACAACTGCGCCTGGAAATGCGCCACTACAGCCCCGACGGGCGCCTGATCGACAGCCTTGGCAGCACTGACGCCAGCCTGCGCAAAATACTGGTGCTCGGCGAGGATGGCGCCTATCAGCCGTTTGATCAGGATGGAGAAGAACTCAGCGGTTCGACCACGTTTTTTAACAGCCTGCTGCAGGCATTGCCCGACAGCGAGCGCACGGCGCTGAACGTCCAGATTGGCGACGAGGCCCGGCTCAAACAGTTGATTCGCCAACACCCACTGAGCCGCGAGGCCTTGCGCACGCTGCTGGGCCGGCAGGTTAATCTCAAGCCTGCCTACGACCCGAAGGTCATGCGACTGTTGGGCGGCGGCGATGGTTATCGGCTCCTTCCCACCCGTACGCCTACCCTGCAAGCCCGCGTCCAGTCGTTGTTCCCGCAACTGTCGGCCGAGGAACTCGATGCGTTTGTTGAGCGCCTGCAACAACACCCGGCAGGGCCACGGGCAGAACTGAATCGACTCATGGTTGAACATACGGGGCTCTACGACACCCTGTCTCCCTGGTGCAACGACATCCCGCAGTACCTGCCTGATACCCAAACCAGGCTCACACCTGAACAGCTCTCCACCCAGATGCAAGCTCGAAGGCATTTCATGAGCGAACTGATGGAGTGCTGGCGGCGTCAATGGGTACCCACGCAGACTGGCTTCGCCACGACCGATTTCAACTTCTTCCAGCCGATAATTGGCGAGCTGCCAGCCCTGAGCGCCGACTTCAGCCGTGTCCAAACGCTGACAATGGATGGTTGTGGCGCCGCGCGGGGTACGCAGGCGTTTCTGCGCAGTTTTACCGGATTGCGCGCCCTGAAACTGCGTTACTTCAACCTGGGTCACCTTCCGGATGTTGTCGCGCAGCTACAACTTGATGAACTGATTCTCAGCGATTGCGCGATCAGCCTCAGCCCCGAGGCCCACGCCACGCTCGCCGCACAGGATCAAATGACCATACTGGACATGTATAACAATCCGCTGGGCCTGGTACCGGACGTCGGCGGCATGCCCAAACTGAATTACATCGACCTCTCACACACCGGCATTTCCGAGCTGCCCAAGGACTTACTGACCCGCCCGCGCCTGAGCACAGCACTGCTCAATGACAACCGGATCGAAGAATTGCCACCAGCCCTTTTCTCACTGCCACCCGACAGTCAGGAAGGATTCGACCTGGGCAACAACCCACTGTCGTCCGCCACCCGCGAACGCCTCAAGCAACACTACCTGGCCACACGCCAGGACTTCGGTATCTATGCCGAGGCGTCGGACCTGCGACGTGCGCAAGCGCTTTATCCGATGATGGACCAGGAAGAAGCGAGCAAATTCGTGAATTCGCTGCCTGGAACACTGGGCGAGGGGCGAGCCGAACTGAGTCGCCTGGAAGCCGAACTTGCCACCCTGGAAACCGAGCTGGCTGCCTGGACCGCCGACATTCCCGCTCTCCATCCCGTCACCCAACAACCTTTCAACGCGCAGCAACTGCTGAACGAGCATTGGGCCCGAGACGAATTCAAACAGTTCGTGCTGCGATGCTGGCGTCGGGAGACCGGGGCCGAAGACATGAGCGACTTGCTGCAGCCCAGCTACGACTTGAGCCTGGACACTCACATCACCGGTGACTTGCCGGCACTGAGTGCAGACTTCAGCCATGTCACGATGGTTTATCTCAATAGTGAAAGCGGCCTGCCCATGGACGTTAGCCGGTTCCTGGAACGCTTCCCGAAACTCAAGACCCTCAGCATCCGCGACTTTCACCTGGGCGATATCCCGGAGGCGATTTTCCGCATGGGGGAACTGACGTCGTTGAACCTCCCGGACTGCCACATCACCCTGACTGCACAGAGCGTCCTGAACCTTTCCGAGATGACCCAACTGGACTTTCTGGACTTGAGTAACAACCCGTTGGAGCTCGCACCGGATGTCACTCAGCTGACCGAGCTGGCCACCCTGCAACTGGACAACTGCCAGCTCACCGAACTGCCCGCCGGTCTGCTGCAACTCAAGCGTCTGGACACAGCCGATCTGAGCGGTAACCAGATCACCCGGATACCCACCGATATTCTCGAGATGCCAATGGAGGATGCCGAACCCATCAACCTGCGCGACAATCCGTTTAACGAAGCCAGTTTGAAAATCCTGATTGAGTATTTCAAGTTGACCAACGTCGACTTCGGGGTCGAGGAAGTGATCCAGCGAGCTGAGCTGGAGGTGTCGTCTTCCGGAGGATCAGACCCGGACGAATAGCCCTGTCAGGCGCGGATCAACCGCGCTCCGACGGCACCGAGGACAACTCGAATGGGCTGCTGCTGCGCCGCTGGTTGCGATCTTCCCGCGGCGTGGCGCCGAAGAAGTTGCGGTAGGCGCTGGAGAAATGCGGCCCCGAGGAAAAGCCACAGGACAAACCGATCTGAATGATCGACTTGCTGGTTTGCATCAACATCTGCCGGGCCTTGTTCAGGCGCAATTCCAGGTAATACTGGCTCGGCACACGGTTGAGGTATTGCTTGAAAATCCGCTCCAACTGCCGACGGGACACGCACACGTGCTGGGCGATTTCGTCGGTGGTCAACGGCTCTTCGATGTTGGCTTCCATCAGCAACACCGCCTGGGTGAGCTTTGGATGGCTGGAGCCGAGACGGTTTTGCAACGGAATGCGCTGGCGCTCCCCCCCCTCGCGGATACGTTCGACCACCAGTTCTTCAGAGACCGCACCGGCCAGCTCGGCGCCGTGATCGCGGGCCAGCACCGCCAGCAGCAAGTCGAGTACCGACAGCCCACCGCACGCCGTCAGGCGATCACGATCCCAGTCGAACAGATGGCTGGTCGCGATGACTTTCGGGAAGCGTTCAGCGAAATCGTCCTGCCAGCGCCAATGCACGGCCGCGCGATAGCCATCGAGCAAACCGAGTTGCGCCAACGGGTAGACACCGGCCGACAGACCGCCGATTACGCAACCGGCACGCACCAGTTGCTTCAGCGCACTGCTGAGCGCCGGGGCAAGGCTGGTGGGTGGCTCATCTGCCAGCAGGAACAGTTTCTGAAAGTTTTCGAGCTTGCCGGTCCACGCCTCGCCGGGCAATTGCCAGGCACCTTCGGCCGGTGGCTCGGCCTGCAGGAACGACAATTCGTAAACCACCTCCGGATGCACACGCTGGGCAACACGCAAGGCCTCCTCAGCCAGCGCAAGCGTCAGTGCTTTAGTGCTGGGCCAAACAAGGAAACCAATTCGATGGGCAGTCATGGCGGGCAATCCGAAACGAAAACAGTGTTAAAAGCCAAAAGCGGCTGCAACCAAATTAGACCATCTGGCGCGCTGCGCAGCATGACCTAATTTGGTGCGTAACGGGAGCGATTACTTCAGGCTACCCGACAGGAATTGCTGCAGACGTTCGGACTGCGGATTCACCAGCACTTCGCGCGGGTTGCCACTTTCTTCGACGACACCTTTGTGCAGGAACACCAACTGGTTCGACACTTCACGGGCGAAGCCCATTTCATGAGTCACCACCACCATGGTCCGGCCTTCCTGGGCCAGGGCCTGCATCACCTTCAGCACGTCGCCGACCAACTCCGGGTCGAGGGCCGAGGTCGGTTCGTCGAACAGCATCACTTCCGGTTCCATCGCCAACGCACGGGCAATCGCCACGCGCTGCTGTTCGCCGCCGGACATATGACCCGGGTAAGCATCCTTACGGTGAGCCACACCCACTTTGTTCAAATAGTGCTCGGCTTTTTCCCGCGCTTCGGCCTTGGACACGCCCAGTACATGCACCGGCGCTTCCATGATGTTTTCCAGCGCAGTCATGTGCGACCACAGGTTGAAATGCTGGAACACCATCGACAGACGCGAACGCATGCGTTGCAGCTGTTTCGGGTCGGCAGCCTTGAGTGCGCCGTCCTTGTTCGCCACCAGTTTCAGTTCTTCGTTGTTGAGTAGAATCTTGCCCGCGTGCGGCTGCTCCAGCAGGTTGATGCAACGCAGGAAAGTACTTTTGCCGGAGCCACTGGAGCCGATGATGCTGATCACATCACCCGCCGCCGCTTTCAGGGACACGCCCTTGAGCACTTCGTGACTGCCATAGCGTTTATGCAGGTCTTGGACTTCAAGTTTGTACATGCGGTCGGTTCTCACAAAAACAGTCAGTCAGTCGTTGAGCAAGCGCCCGTGACGCAGCGCTTCGCGCCCCGCCACCTTGGCCAGCCAGAAACCGGGTTGGGCGTAACGCAGCCGCTCAATGGCAAACAGCACCCCGGACGTACCAGCACACACCGTGCTGACCCGATCCGCCAGCGGATCGATCACTTCAAAAATCTCGTCTCCGGCGTCCACCCATTCACCGGGCTTGCGCAGGAAACTCACCACACCGGGGTGCGGCGCAAACAGCAATTCAGTGCCTTCGAAGGGCATGCCTTCGCACGCGTCCTGCGCAGGTTTCGGCCACTCACCGCTGATCAATCCCTGCTCGGCGAGGAACGCCAGAATGCCTTCGGCGTGAGCCTCGGACTCGGCGCGACCGGTATCGGCCTGACCACCCAGTTCTACGGTAGTCGCCAGGCAGGCCAACGGAATCTGCGCATCCGGGAACAGGCGCGACAAGCGCAACCACGGCAGCGAACAGGCCTCGTCAAAGGAACTGCCGCCGGAATCTTCCGCCAGCAGACCGACTTTCACATTCAGGTGCGCGGCCAGTGAACGCCACTGCGGCCAATGCTGCGGCAAGGCATACATGTGCAGCGCGGCTTCGGCGTCGCAATGCAGATCCAGCACCACATCGGCGGTGCAGGCATGGCTGAGCAAAATGCGCTGCATGCCCTGCAACTGGCTGCTGGCCGGTGGCAATGCGGCGAGCGCATCGCTCATGGCCTGGCGAATCAAACGGATATTGGCGTGCGGGTCATCGCCCAGGTGCCCGGCGAGTCCCGCGGCCACTGGCGCGCTGAGCTCGACGAAGTCGCGGTTGAAGTTCTTGCCGCTGCCCGCCTCGAAACGTCCTTGGTGATTGCCTTGCAGCAGTTGACCGAGGCCCAGTGGATTGGCCACCGGCACCAGCTCGATCACGCCGTTCAACAAGCCTTGGGCTTCCAGTTCGGCCAAGCGCTTTTTCAGTGCCCAGGCCGTGCGCATACCCGGCAGTTCATCGGCGTGCAGGCTGGCCTGAATGTAAGCCTTGCGCTCGCCGGTGCCGAAGCGGAACACCGAAATCCGGCGTTCGCTGCCCAGATGGCTCCACGGCAATGAATGATCAATGCGTTCCATATCAGTGCTTCCGCGGGGCCAGATAGCCCAGCCAGCGGCGCTCGGCCAGTTTGAACAGCTTCACCAGGATGAAGGTCAGGCACAGGTAGAACACGCCAGCGGTGATGTACGCCTCGAACGGCAAGTAGAACTGGGCGTTGACCGTGCGCGCCGCACCGGTGATGTCGATCAGGGTCACGATGGACGCCAGACTGGTGGTCTGCAGCATCATGATCACTTCGTTACTGTACTGCGGCAGGGCCCGGCGCAGGGCCGATGGCAACAGGATGCGCTTGTACATCTTGAAGCGCGACATGCCCATGGCCTTGGCCGCCTCGATCTCACCGTTCGGCGTGGCGCGCAGGCTGCCGGCGATGATTTCGGCGGTGTACGCACTGGTGTTGATGGCGAACGCCAGGCACGCACAGAAGGTCGCACTCGACAGCCAAGGCCAGAGGAAGCTTTCCCGTACGGCTTCAAACTGCGCCAGACCGTAGTAGATCAGGAACAACTGCACCAGCATCGGCGTGCCGCGGATCACGTAGGTGTAGAGCCAGGCCGTCATGTTGACGACAGCGTTTTTCGAGACGCGCATCAAGCCCAGCGGCAATGCACACAACAGGCCGAAGAACAGTGACAGCGCGAGCAGTTTGAGGGTGGTCACCAGGCCGCCGAAGTACAGCGGCAAGGCCTCCCAAATGACGTTGTAGTCGAAGATCATAGATCAGCCGCCCTTACGCCTACCGAGTAGCGCTTCTCAAGGTGACGCAGTGCCAGCAACGAGACACTGGTGATCACCAGGTACATCGCCGCCACTGCGAGGAAGAAGGTGAAAGGCTCACGGGTGGCGTCTGCCGCCTGCTTGGCCTTGAACATCATGTCTTGCAGGCCCACCACCGAAATCAGTGCGGTCGCCTTGGTCAGTACCAGCCAGTTGTTGGTGAAGCCCGGAATCGCCAGGCGAATCATCTGCGGCACCAGCACGCGGAAGAACACCTGGAAACTGCTCATGCCATACGCCATGCCGGCTTCGGCCTGACCTTTGGGGATCGCCATGAACGCGCCACGGAAGGTCTCCGACAGGTACGCACCGAAGATGAAGCCCAGGGTGCCGATACCGGCGGCCAACGGATTCAGGTCGATGTACTCGTCAAAGCCGAGCAGCGGTGCGACGCGGTTCAGCAGGTCCTGACCCCCGTAGAAAATCAGCAGGATCAACACCAGATCAGGAATGCCGCGGATCACAGTGGAATACAGGTCGCCCAGCCAGGCCAGCCAGCGCACCGGCGAAAGGCGCAGCGCCACGCCGATCAGGCCCAGAACGATGGCCAGCGCCATGGACGACAAGGCGAGCTGAAGCGTCAGCCAAGCGCCATCGAGGATGACAGCCCCGTAGCCTTTCAACATGATTCAGGTCCTCGAAAGTTGGGATGAAAAAATGGCGCAAACCTCAGAGATCCTGTTGCTTGCGCCATTTCGGACTTTTCGTTGCGACGTACTTACTTGCCGTAAATGTCGAAATCGAAGTACTTGTCCTGGATTTGCTTGTACTTGCCGTTCTCACGAATGGCGGCGATGGCGGCGTTGAGCTTGTCCAGCTCAGCCTTGTCGCCCTTGCGAACCGCGATGCCTACGCCGTCGCCGAAGTATTTGACGTCAGTGAACGCAGGGCCGACGAACGCGAAACCTTTACCGGCGTCGGTCTTCAGGAAACCGTCATTCAACAGGGTAGCGTCTGCCACGGTGCCGTCGAGGCGGCCGGCGGCCACGTCGAGGTAAATTTCGTTCTGCGAACCGTAAGGCTTGATCTCGGCACCCAGCGGAGCCAGAACTTCGCGGGCGAAACGCTCGTGGATCGAACCACGTTGCACGCCGATGTTCTTGCCCTTGAGCTCGGTCAGGCCTTCGCTGACCTGAGTGCCTTCCTTCATGACCAGGCGGGCCGGGGTGTTGTAGTACTTGTTGGTGAAGTCCACGGACTTCTTGCGATCTTCAGTGATCGACATGGACGACAGAATCGCGTCGATCTTGCGCACTTTGAGTGCCGGGATCAGACCGTCGAACTCTTGCTCGACCCACACGCACTTGACCTTCATCTCTTCGCACAGGGCGTTGCCGATGTCGTAGTCGAAACCAACGATGCTGCCGTCCGGGGCCTTGGAAGCGAACGGAGGGTAAGCCGCTTCGATACCAATTTTCAGAGGCTTTTCATCGGCGAAGGTTGGCAGGGACAGCACGGACAGTGCCAGGGCGCCAAGCAGCACGAGTTTCTTCATCTTGGGACTCCATCGGTAAAGGGCTAAAACGGCAGAGTGAGCGACAGCCCAATATGCGAATGAGTGGAACCGGATAGTTTTGCTGCGTCCTACAGTGCACGTGCGAAATTTCAACACGAGCAACGACGAGCGAGTGATCGGCATTCTAACGACAGGCCCGAAGCCGATATTTCTTCAATGCGACAACTAGTTACAGAAGCACTGAGAAAGCCGGTTTGGCACGTTGACAGCCCCGCAAAATCATGCAAGAGCAAAAGACAGTGAACCGATATACATTGCAAATTGCGGGCCTATTATTAGCAAACCCTTCAAATCCGGCAAGCGCAGCGTGGGTTCTTATTTTTGAGGGGCGTTCTGAGTGCCCTCATCCGGGGCTTGGCGTTTCCCTATGCCCCGTATCGGCGCGGGCGGTTACACATTTAGTAACTTGAAGGATCAGGGGTAACAGCGGGAAACAGCCTACAGGGGAAACCGATAATTATTGGCTGTTGCATAGATGGCGACCGACAGGCCGCCTTCGCGAGCAAGCTCGCTCCCACAAGAATCAATGGAGTGACTGCGATTTACGCCACACGACCGATACCTGTGGGAGCGGGCTTGCCCGCGAAGAGGCCCGCACAGCCACCACACAATCACCCGACATTAAAAAACCCCACCAGGCTCAACACCTGGCGGGGCTTTGAATGACGCCGAACGCTACTTACGCAACATTCATGGTCTTGTGCGTATCAATCAAATGCTGCACCACGCCCGGATCGGCCAGTGTGGAGATATCCCCCAAGCCATCGTATTCGCCGGTCGCGATCTTGCGCAGAATCCGGCGCATGATCTTGCCCGAACGGGTTTTCGGCAGGCCTGGCGCCCACTGGATGACGTCCGGCGAAGCGATTGGGCCGATCTCCTTGCGCACCCAGTTTTTCAGTTCCAGGCGCAGTTGCTCGTTCGGCTCCTCGCCGTTTTTCAGGGTGACGTAGACATAAATGCCCTGCCCCTTGATGTCATGCGGCACACCGACCACCGCCGCTTCGGCGACTTTCGGGTGAGCGACCATCGCGCTTTCGATCTCGGCGGTGCCCATGCGGTGGCCGGACACGTTGAGCACGTCGTCGACGCGACCGGTGATCCAGTAGTAACCGTCGGCGTCACGGCGGGCGCCGTCACCGGTGAAGTACATGCCACGGAAGGTCTTGAAGTAGGTGTCGACGAAACGGTCGTGGTCGCCGTACAGCGTGCGTGCCTGGCCTGGCCACGAATCGAGAATCACCAGGTTGCCCTCGGCCTCGCCTTCGATGATGTTGCCCAGGTTGTCCACCAGCGCTGGTACCACGCCGAAGAACGGACGTGCCGCCGAACCCGGCTTGAGGGCATGCGCGCCCGGCAGCGGGCTCATCATGTTGCCGCCGGTTTCGGTCTGCCACCAGGTGTCGACGATGGGGCAACGGGACTTGCCGACATTCTTGTAGTACCACTCCCAGGCTTCCGGGTTGATCGGCTCGCCCACCGAACCGAGCAGGCGCAGGCTGCTGCCGTCAGCACCTTCGACGGCTGCGGTGCCCGAAGCCATCATGGCGCGAATGGCGGTTGGTGCGGTGTAGAGGATGTTGACCTTGTGCTTGTCGACGATCTTCGCCACCCGGGTGATGTCCGGGTAGTTCGGCACGCCTTCGAACAGCAGCGTGGTCGCACCGTTGGCCAGCGGGCCGTAGACAATATAGGAGTGACCAGTGACCCAACCGACGTCGGCGGTGCACCAGTAGACCTCACCCGGGCGGTAGTCGAATACGCGCTCGTGGGTCATGGCCGCGTACAACAGGTAGCCGCCGGTGGTGTGCTGCACGCCCTTCGGCTTGCCGGTGGAGCCGGAGGTGTAGAGGATGAACAGCGCTTCTTCGGCGCCCATTTCTTTCGGCGCGCACACGGTGCCCGCCACTTTCATCAAATCTTCGTACCAGATGTCGCGATGCTGGTTCCACTTGATGTCACCGCCGGTGCGCTGGCACACGATGACTTTCTGGATGCTGCTGGTTTCCGGGTTGGTCAAGGCGTCGTCGACGTTGGCCTTGAGCGGGATCTTCTTGCCGGCACGAATGCCTTCGTCGGCAGTGATCACCACCTTCGACTTGCAGTCGATGATGCGGCCCGCCAGGGCTTCCGGCGAGAATCCACCGAACACCACCGAGTGAATCGCGCCGATCCGGGCACAGGCCAGCATGGCGACCACGGCCTCGGGGATCATCGGCATATAGATCGTCACCACGTCGCCGCGGTGTACATCCTGGCCGCGCAGGGCGTTGGCGAATTTGCACACTTGCTCGTGCAGTTCGCGGTAGGTGATGTTGCGGCTTTCGGCCGGGTCATCGCCTTCCCAGATGATTGCGACTTGATCGCCGCGCTCGGCCAGATGACGGTCGAGGCAGTTGTAGGAGACGTTCAGGGTGCCGTCGGCGAACCACTTGATGTCGACGTGGTGATCGTCGAAGGACGTCTGTTTTACCGTGGTGAAAGGCTTGATCCAGTCGAGACGCTTGGCTTGCTCGCGCCAGAAGCCGTCCGGGTTGACGACTGACTGCTGGTACATGGCCTTGTAGGTCGCCTCGTCGGTCAGCGTGTTGGCCAGAACCTCGGGACGAACGGGATACAGGGAAGCCGCACTCATCTTTCTTACCTCGGGGAATATAGTTGTTTTTGTATGACCCCGTTGTAGCCGGGCCGGCCCTATAGAACCATTCGACGATGGTAGTAACAAGCCCATACAAAATGCCCCGGTAAGCGCAAAACAAGGCTGGAACGAATGTTCCGGTATCACGCCGCCCCTTGTAGGAGCGAGCTTGCTTGCGATGCTGCTGAACAATAACGCGCCAAACCTGACACCCCGGAGCGCCCCACGATTTGCCGCGAGCAAGTTCGCCCATACATGGGATTGTTACGAAATCTGTCAAAGGTGTTTATCAAAAGCATGGCTATATGAATAAACCCCTCCCCTCTAAAATCTGCATCGCCAACCCGGCAAACTGAGTTAACCACGTTACAGCCCCCACGAAGGCAGTTAACCCAAAAACCAAGTTGTTCGGCTCCACACGCAACCCCAAAAAGGTTGCGTGACCCCACTCGACCTATGAAAGGTAAAATTTAAATGAAAGCTTTATTGGTTCTGGCCCTCAGCAGTCTGTGCGCTACCGCCATGGCAGACGAGGTCCCGGCTGATGTCGCGCAGCAACAACCCGCAGTAGAGGATTACACTTACTCAATGCACCTGGACATCGCCAAAGTTATATCCATGAGCGAAGTTCCCAATGTTTGCGAAGTTGTCCCGGTGAAAATGGAATATGACGACTCCAAGGGTCAACGTCATATCCTGCGCTACAGCGTGATGGGTAACGGCTGCTCCAGCGGCTGATTCATCCGCCCCTCGTCTCCCCAAGGTTCGACCCAGCCGCCCGACGTTGCGGGCAGATGAAGCGTCGAACCTGATACATCTATAAATACGATTTCTTTAAGCGCTTTATAGCGAATTTTAATCAATTTATCAGATGCAGCATGTGTTCCATACCCAAGGCACATAACGCCACCCCATTTGGAGTCACCCCCATGAAAAGCAAACTGATCCTCGCCCTGACCCTCTCGGTACTGGCTGCTAACACCTTCGCCGCCGACGGCTATGACCGCACCGGTTCGGCCACCTTTGCCGCTGACGGTTACGATCGCACCGGCTCTGCCACCGTTGCCGCTGACGGCTACGATCGCACCGGTTCGGCCACCGTTGCCGCTGACGGCTACGATCGCACCGGTTCTGCCGCCGTTGCCGCTGACGGCTACGATCGCACCGGTTCTGCCGCCGTTGCCGCTGACGGCTACGATCGCAACGGTTCTGCCGCCGTTGCCGCTGACGGCTACGATCGCACCGGTTCGGCGACTGTCGCAGCAGACGGTTATGAGCGCACCGAGTCGGCTACTTTCAGGTGATCACTGAAGGTCGTTCCCAGCCCGACTTCGGTCGGGCTTAGTTGTGTCTGAAGCCTGAGAAACCCCCGTCGAAACACAAGATGTAGTGAAAAAAGCCTTTTCTGGTTATTTCTTGAGCAAAAATAACCCAGGGCAAAAATTTACGAAAAAAAATCTGCACCGGCCAAAGCCCTGTAAACCCTCGCTCCGACCGAAAAACGGTCCCTGTCGACCGATCCGTGAGCCATTTCGCCGCCCCACGGCACCGAAAACTTCCCTATAATGCGGCCTTAAACGGGCCTGCAATATTCCCTTACAGGGATGAAAAGCCAGTCTGAAGCCCCGCAGAAGCGCTCAATGCTTTCTGCGCCCGTCAGTGGCTCTCGGAACCCCGTACAAAATTCTGTTTTATTGCCTGCCTTAGCTGCTGCAAAAAACGATTCCTTAAGATCCATCGCGGCCAGTACGGCCGTGTGAAAAACCAACCTCAATTTCACACGGGCAATCTGGCCCTCACGCAGGAGACGACACGTCATGCTGAGCTGGGACGAATTCGACAAAGAAGACACGGAAGTGGCGGTCAAGAGCGCCAACGCTGGCCACGCCACCGAAGCCAATATGGACCGTCTCGACAGCGCTGGCGGTGCCGCCGCCCTGGAAGCCCGTGCCGTAACCGCCACTGACTCCGCCGCCGTCGCCCGCGCCAAGGCTGCCCTGGACGCTCTCGACGTCGCCGAAGGTCTGGCCGAACTCGAAGGCGCCTCCGCCCGTGTCGCCGTTGACGAAAAACGCATGATCAACTGCCGCGCCGACCTCAACCAGCTCGTGCCATTCAAGTACGACTGGGCCTGGCAGAAGTACCTGGACGGCTGCGCAAACCACTGGATGCCGCAAGAAGTCAACATGACCGCCGACATCGCCCTCTGGAAAGACCCAGAAGGCCTGACCGACGACGAGCGCCGCATCGTGATGCGCAACCTCGGCTTCTTCTCCACCGCCGACTCCCTGGTCGCCAACAACCTGGTCCTGGCCGTCTACCGCCTGATCACCAACCCGGAATGCCGCCAGTACATCCTGCGCCAGGCGTTCGAAGAGGCGATCCACACCCACGCCTACCAGTACTGCATCGAATCGCTGGCCATGGATGAAGGCGAAATCTTCAACATGTACCACGAGATCCCGTCGGTCGCGAAAAAAGCCACCTGGGGCCTGAAATACACCCGTTCGATCTCCGATCCGAAGTTCGAAACCGGCACCGTCGAAACCGACAAAGAGCTGCTGCGCAACCTGATTGCCTACTACTGCGTTCTGGAAGGCATCTTCTTCTACTGCGGCTTCACCCAGATCCTGTCCATGGGCCGTCGCAACAAAATGACCGGCGTCGCCGAGCAGTTCCAATACATCCTGCGCGACGAATCCATGCACCTGAACTTCGGCATCGACGTGATCAACCAGATCAAAATCGAAAACCCACACCTGTGGGATGCCGAAATGAAGGAAGAAGCAACCCAGATGATCCTGCAAGGCACTCAACTGGAAATCGAATACGCCCGCGACACCATGCCTCGCGGCGTACTGGGCATGAACGCAGCGATGATGGAGGACTACCTCAAGTTCATCGCCAACCGTCGCCTGTCGCAGATCGGTTTGAAAGAAGAGTACCCAGGCACCACTAACCCGTTCCCATGGATGAGCGAGATCATGGACTTGAAGAAAGAGAAGAACTTCTTTGAGACTCGGGTAATTGAGTATCAGACTGGTGGAGCGCTTAGCTGGGATTAATCAATCCTAATATCTGGCTAAAAAAAAGGCTTCGATAATCGAGGCCTTTTTTTTATAAAAGTGAAGTTACGTCATCAGGTGCAAGTCACTTCACCGCACGACTTAGCTGATCCAATAAATACTTATTCCTTAACTGCCTTGCTCGCGTACTGTTAACAGCTTCTGTTGCTGCTAGCTTGTAATCTTCTGGAAGCGCGCGCTCAAATGAATCTAGAATCAACTTAACTTTGGATGAATCTAAAGCGATACCCTGTTCCTGCAAAACTACGACTGCAATTATCAGCGAAAAGAAGTTTGCTTTATTAAGCCAATAGGATTTCCCTCTAAACCCAATTTTCAGTATAAATTCAGCAGCCTTCTCCAACGCATCAACAACTCTATCTCGCTCAGCAAAAAAAACCGCATAATCATCGAGATGCTGAATTGCTTTTTCGTTCCTATTGGAAAACCCACCGATCACCGCAGACATAATATTCAACACATGCATCAAGTTTGTTTTTCTTGCTATTTCATGGCTATTGAAAACGCCCTTATCGTTTACGATCTTAGAGAAGTGCTTAATGTTTTTTTTGTTCGCCCAATCGTAAAATTCTTGAGGGACATTGGGATCCTCCCGAAAGTCATCTTCATCCTTTCTGTCCAACGATATATGATCAGATAGGAATTTCGCGACCAACATATAATCTGATGTTGAATATTGAGAGGCCAGTTTCTCAATTGAAGTTAGCGAATTAGAGGTCCGATTAATACGTTGAAAAATTTCTTGAACTTTGGGATCGTCATTTTCTAGATCTAATTCTATAACCGCAATTTCGTATTTCAAAAATTCCGACTTCTGACTTTCTGGCAAGTCGCTATATTTTTTCCCTTCGACTTCAAGATTATCTGAAATAAAGCTAACTATCGCATCACTCCTCTGCTGCCCATCAACGATGCACGAAACAGTGGACATAGTTTCAACGTTAACCTTTCCTTTGGATATAAATATTTGCGGAAATGGAAACCCCAAAAGAATTGTTCTGATAAAATCCTTTTTATGAACATCACGCCAAACCAAATTTCTTTGAAAATAAGCATCTGGAATCAAACGCCCAGATTTAATATCATTTACTAAATTCAATAGCGATACTGATCGCACTCGATACTCAACCATTTAGAACATCTCCCTCTTAACAATATTTGTAATTACAGATCTTTGTTTATTCTCAAAAAATGATTCAGACAAATATATGGAAGCGTTAATCGAGCTAAAAAGATCACTATATTTTGAGGATAGGGTGCCAAAAAAATTATTGATTTTCGCACGTTCCTGACCAATAACCATCAAGTCAGGCCTAAACATGCCCTTGGCTAAATATTTCAAATATGTCTCACATGTCGAAGAATTACCTACGACAGGAAATCTTGTTAAATCCGTATAGTTTTTTGAAATCCTGCAAACATACTCCATATACCGAGTGAAGAGACGCATATCAATTATGGCGATATCCAAATCCGATGTTCCCGGTATGAAATCCGTTCCCTTGTGGATACTTTTTCCTATTTTTGCAGAACCGGCTACATGAATTGCTGCAATAGGAACATCAAAAAAAATCGCAATTTCATTATAGACAACGTATTGGCGCCCCTCGTTACCTATAAAGGCATGGGTCGGATACGTCAAGAATATTTTACGCGCAATCTCAGTATAAGAGGTTTTAGCCTCCGCCCCTGCCTTAATAGCCTCAAAGTAATTCATAGAAATCACTCAAATTCGAAAAAGCGATTTTCAAAAAATTAAATTTTCAAATAACCAAATATCAACACTCCTATCAGTACCCTCTACTGGCCAATACATCAGACACTACGGAGGCCATCTTATAAGCAAGTAAAGGTGGAACCGCGTTGCCTACCTGATGATATTGTTGAGACCGATTACCTTGAAAAAAATAATTATCTGGAAACGTTTGCAACCGGGCTGCCTCTCGAGCACTCAAACTGCGACATTGTACTGGATCATAATGGATGAAGTAATGACCATCTTTCGAGATATGACTAGTAATTGTAGTTGATGGCGAGTTTTCACATTGAACTCTAAAACGGTCACTAAACTTCCCTGACTCCCAGTTCTTATGAGCTGGAGCCAATCCAGGCAAATTAAAATCTAAATGTCCCTTGGGAGAATAACCTTTCGCCTTAGCAAAACAGGAAGCAAAAATGTAGCGCCGAAGATCTGAAACCATATGCCCTCGAGCATCATGATTAAGCCATTTCTCCAACTTACTATCGTGAAACCACTTATCAAATACGGGTTCATCAACGCGGTTATTGATGGGAAAACGCAATGCTCCAACGCCCAAATCGCTACCCAACAAACTCTTGCGAACAAAATTAAATTCCGAAACCAAATTAAAATTCTTCTCTATATCTACACTAGCAATAAGGTGATCTAACTCTTTTAACACTACACTTAGCCAACCCTGATCACTATCAGCCTGCTTAGTGAGACGACTTCGAATCTTTGGTAACCCATCAATAACTTTGTGAATGCTTACAGGCTTTTCTGAAATTTGCAGCTTCGTATATTCAGGAACATTTCCATCACAATCTACTGCTATACCGAGCAAAATAACTCGATGTCGAGCTTGGGGAATCCCATATTTTTCTGCTCTGATTATATATTCTCGAGGGTCAATCTCACCGCTGACCCCTGCTCCAGCAGCACTATCGCTCACAAAAGAACAAATTCTGTATTTTTTTCCGGTACCCGGAACACCTAAAGCCTTATCAGGATCAGATAAATCTTGAAGAATTTTCTGAAATATACTCTCACCATCGATTCTTGAAGAAAGGATACCCTTCACGTTTTCCATAACAAACACTGCGGGTTGCCGTTCTTGAATAATTCGCAAGTACTCCTTATACAAAAAATGACGATGATCGCTTTCAGGAGTATAATTTGCCTTACTCCTATTTCTCGACCTTCCCGCCAAAGAGTAAGCTTGACAAGGAGGTCCTCCTATAAGGACCCAAGGACGACTCTTGTCCAATTTAGAATCGAGAATTTCATCAAGCTCAATATCCCCATCATTGGTACCTAGGGTAATACATCTAGCCTCCTCACCAGCTTTCTCCCACTCCAGTTCACTAGCCATAGACCATGGCTTATCGGAGTATCCATTACAAAAGTCATAATAATCTTGTAATGCAGGAGATTTTTTATTTTTTAATAATCGGTAAAATGCTCTAAGCCTTAGTGTTTGTCTTGCAACTGGGTCGGCTTCTGCTGAAACAATGATATTGAATCGCTTTCCATCGAATGAAGACGAAAAGCCTTCGCCTAAGCCCCCCGGACCCGCGAAAAGATCTACAATTTGAATTGGATCGGATGACTTCATAGAACCTTCAAGAAGCTTGCTACTCATAAAAAATAACTAGGAGCTGATCATGGATATAGTTAGCAATGAAACCAGATCAAAAATCATGGCTAACATCAAGAGTAAAAATACGTCGCCAGAGAAAAAAATAAGAAAGCTTATTCACTCTTATGGCTTTAGGTACAGGCTCCATCCACGTGATCTCCCTGGCAAACCAGATCTTGTCCTACGGCGCTATAACCTTTGCATTTTTGTAAACGGGTGCTTTTGGCACCGTCATCCCAGATGTAAACTTGCATCAACACCTCAGAACAGAAATGACTTCTGGTCGAAAAAATTCTTAGACAATATAACGCGCGACATCAAAAATAGAAACATCCTACTAAGAAAAGGTTGGAGAGTATTTGACATTTGGGAGTGCGGAACAAGAGGCTCCTCACCGGACCTAAAATGGCTAATAGAAGCAATACCTGATATGGATAAATACTACGTATCTTGGCCTCAGAATTAACCCAATCAACCACTATAGCAATAAACAACCATAAAAAATGCATCCAAAAATGAATGCATTCATGATACTTATACAAAACTCTAATCGCTGGAAAACCCAGGTGTACCAATTCTACTGAAATAGCCGCCAAAGCGCTCTACCAAAGAAGGTACGAACATTGGAGAAAGCGACGCGAAGCGTAAAGGAACTAAATTAGTAAGCGCTTGCGCTGCAGGAAGAGCGCAAATATCATCAAACTGCACCATCCACGGTCCTTGAGGGGCAGATGACACGTCACGCATCGGTAGCAAAAAATGTTGTTTTAATGAGCCGTCATGCTGAATAAGTTTCTTTACTTTTTCCTTAGAGCTGTTCGATGTACTTGCGACCAGAGTATTCCATTGCGCTGAGATATCTTCACAAGCGGCCAAGAGAATTGTCTTAACCTTACCTTGATTCGCCAAATCGCAGCGAGGAGACACCACGATCCACTTTCTCCCGTCGTAGTCTACTAAGTCTCCAGTATCTAGCCGATCTTTCATTGGCGGAACAAAGTACGTTTCCTCTGGATGCGTGGCATCTCCTCCAGCCACCAGCAAGGCATCATGAACATGCGCAATAACATGCCTAGCCACTACTTCGGTCAGATCTTGCGACAAGTCAGATGTCCAGTGCTGCCAACGGGGCCAGATAGATTTATAAAAAATTTTTGCCGTTTCACGATTATACGCAGCCTTAACTCCTCGCAGCTTAAGAAATATATCTTTATTCCTTGTCAGCCAACTAAATACCTGATCAAAACCATCCCCTTTATCCATAACTTCAACTTGAGGACTGCCATAACTCTTTGTATCTGCATCAACTCGCTGACCAGTGTATACCGCAACCCCCATAGGGAGAGCTGCGACTAAATGGCGAACAAAAATATTCCCATCACTGTTGTTGGCCGCAACTCCAACTTCCGTTTGCAAGCGAAGGTCAACAACTGCTGCGTCGAACCTATGTAAATCCAATAACTCCTTGGCACCATTCACAGTTTTTGATGTTTCAAACTCAATGAAAAATCCTTTAGCTTCTGAATCAGCATTGTGCGAATCGATCGCATCCCGCCATTCATTCATTTTAGAATCTTCGTCTTCAACAATTAATATCTTTAAAGTAACGGCCGATGAAGTCATTATGTAGACGCTCTCTGCATTTCAATCACAAAAGTCGTTTGGTCTGCCAATGGATCAAAGGCGACATCTCCTTTGCTTGCCCTCATGGCCTCCCTAGCGATAGCTAGCCCAATACCCGACCCTTCAGCTTTGAGGGAAAAGCCTGGGTGAAATAAGTTTCCGTAAAATCGATCCGCTATGAGTGGGCCGTTATTAGAAACTGCAACTCGCACATATTTTTTTGAAGCACTAACAAAAAATCCGAGCGTCCTAGGATGCTCAGGACTGACACTCAACCAATGAATAGCATTATCGATTATATTTATTAGTGCCGCCATTAAATCTGATTCAAACCCATTAACATGAGCATCCAATTGCTCATCCGGCATCTCCAGTATGATTGATGCATCGGCTATGCTGTCACTGAAAAGACTGACACACCGATCTAACACTGAGTTAATTTTAAAGACTTGACTTCTTCCTCTACGCTTTCCAGATATTGGATCAAGCGCTTTAAATAGTTTACTCAACTGCCCAGAAGAATGGTGTATTGAAGTGGCTTCCTTTCCAAAAACAGACCGAAAATGATCACCAAACTTTGATTGTTCCTCTAATCTGGGGGCGCCGTCAGACAAGCGCTTTGATCGTGTAGCTATGTCAGATAAAAAGCGTCTGCCATCATGCAGAATTTGTGCAACAACAAGTCCTAAAGTTGACCTGGACGATAGAGCCTGCTGATACGTCTCCAACTCAGCTATAGATGTTTTCAACGCCAAACTATCTGCTTTCATTGCTCGTTCAATCTTATTTCTGTATTGAACGGGTAGATTGGCTACAGCACGTGTGGTTGCACTCAAATTTGCTTTACTACGTACAGAATCAGTATCGGTAGCTGACTTCCGACTCAACCCGGCCGACTGTCTAAAATCCTGCCTCATTGCTTCAACGTGAGTTAATAGATCAGTCACTAGTCTTTTCAAACGTACGAAGGCCCCATTATGCTCTAGCCCTTCACGACTACTTCTTTCAACTAATCCTGATTCATTTTCGTCTTTGATCTCAACCAAGCCCCAAACCTGATTCAAACCCAATTTCTTGGATGGATTTTGAACCCTCATCCGCTCAAGTTCTAACCAATCCGTTTCAGCGTCTCCGTATGGTCTAATTCGAAAACCTCCACGGTAAATCCCAATTCCGATATTTTCGTCTAGCACCCTTTTTGCATCTAAGCGTCCAATCCCCCCCAACCCTAACTTCTCAAATAACTCTACAACAGCATCGCCTTCTCTATCATATATATTTAACCTTAATGATACCCGCCCACAAGTCGACTCCTCAGAAGAAGGCTCAGTCGCAGACACCCTAATTTCCTGACGTAATCCGTCGCCTCTTTGATTAACAAAAAAGCCAACGAATTGACCTTCCCGATCAAACTCCCCTTCCACCATATAATGAAAAATTGCATTAATTGCAAAAGGCTTAATTTCCCGAGGATCAAAATCCTCATCATCGTAGTTTTCAAGCCCCTCAAATGCTCCTGCAACAATAGTTTGACCGTCGAACCCATGAATCTCTTTCTTGAAGGCGCTAATATCTAGATAAATTTTAAACTCGTCTTCCCGCGCCTTGACCGGAGAGGCCAGTCGGCGCAACTCTCTTACAAGCAACCCAAGCTGTTTTTTAGTCCAGTGATCTCGCAGCCCATTAATTTTTAAAGTAACGCCTGGAGACTCGTCACTTCTTCCGAGCCTGGTTTCTACCTCAATATCAATCTGATCGAGATATTTTGTATTTTCGAATAAATCCCAATTCACTAATATTTCGCTGACCTCGACAGCACCGATTGAATTAAAACTAACGGTTTTTAGATGTAGTTCTTTACCTAAGCGCGCAGTTGCAAACCTACCAACTCCCTTCGCTCCGAGCATGGTTCGCTTTTTATCAGGACTCGACCGCCTCGAAACCTTGTCGCTGGTTGCTGGTTCAAACCACTTATCCAAAAGATCAGTTGCACTCATACCATGACCGGCATCAACAACAGAAATCGAACCAGCGCCTTCACTCCAAACACCATCTTCTGGAGGAGTAATTTTTATATGAACTGACGGGGAGTCAGCATCGAAGGCATTTTTTACCAACTCAATGAGTGCCGCTTCTGGCCCACTTATTAGTTGGTCTCCAATCGTTCTTACAATCCTTGCTCTAGGCCTAAGCTTCGCCATTTTCACTCCTTATGAGCTTACTAGATAAGCTGAGCAATATTTAGCCAGCCGACGATTGTTAATGTCGCGCCCCCACAATGTACATGAAGTGCCATCATTGCAAAACTTCAACATAGCTGTCAGCGCCTTAACGTCGCTTGCTTGACCCCACTTTTTTCTAAGGCTAACCTCCGCATCGAGCCTAAGAAACTCTACAATCCAGAGCGGTCCTCCGCACCCGACAGTCATGCGGCTTTTTTTCGTCTGCGGTTTCTCTACGCCTGCGAAAAATCCCCGTTATGTCGGGAGTGGGCGAATACAAGACCCGAAAGGGGAATATGTCCGGCCCGTCTCTGGTGGGTTTCTTAGCTCCCGACACCCTTAACGAATGCCCTAAGAAAGCAGCCAGAGGTAAAGGAAATGCCTGTCTATCCGACCTTCACGATGAAGGTGATTTACCGTACCCGCAGAACGCCCCACTCGCTTCCGATTCCGGAGGCATGCCATGTCTGAACCACTTTTACCGACTCGTTTTACCCGCCACAAAACAAACCTGCATGCCCTTCTGGTGGAGAACCAGGCGTGGTTCTGCGCCCACGAGCTGGGGCGCTTGATGGGCAAATATCTTGATGAGCGCCAGTTACGCAAACTCGATGCTGATCAGTGGCAGACGATGTGCGTGGAGACCTATGGTGACGCCGAAGAACGCCTGATGGTGAGCGAGTCCGGCGTGTACGCGCTTTTGATCTATCACTATTGCCCGGAATACCGACAGCTTCGTGAATGGCTGACGCATCAGGTTGTGCCCGCATTGCGTGATGCCCGTCCGTTGCGCTCGGTTGAGCGCCCTACGTTGAGTGTGCTGAGTTGGCCGCAGATGTCGCTCAGCATGTTGCACTGGCAGGATGAGCCATGGATTCGGTTGCGGGATATGCCTTGCTTGCTGGCGGACGATCCTTTCAATCGTCGCGAATCCTGGTGGCGGAAAGCTGCGCGAATGATGCGTGGATGCTGATTGCCCGCCCTTGCAGAATCCGCTGTTTGAAACACAGGCAGCGGATTTTTTCTAAACACAGACTGCCAATTCGTATCTTCGGTTTGGCTGATGTTTCGTTGTTGTGTTTTGGGGGCCGCTTCGCAGCCTAGCGGGAGCAAGCTCCCTCGCCACAGAGTCGGTGCTCGGCATGGGTGCTGCGTTGATGCTGGAAATCGCGAGCAGGCTCGCACAGGATTTCTACTACGGAGTTACAGACTGCCTTCGAATACAACAATGATGTCCTCAGGGGTCTTGTCTAAATCCGCAGATATCCGAATTTTCCCCTTAAACCGTCCCGGCTTGCGTGCCCTTGCCGTATCGACATGAGGCACCAAATCCAGATAAGGCTTGCCGTCCTTGATGATCACCACCGTATCGCCTTGCCATGCTCGTTCAGCAAGTTGAAAAAACCGGGATTTGGCTTCTTGCATGCTTACTTGTACCCGCTCAGTCATAAGGCACCTCCATAGAGTTAGCCAAGCTAGCTGAAGCCTGAAATTTTCGATACACAGGCTATTGGGTTCTGGTCGATACGACAAACACGAATCAACAGGTGCACCATCACCCTCTACCCGCTATTAATACCCCTCCCCCTCACGGACCCGAGCCCCCCCATGAAATTCAACCTCGCCTACTGCCTCAGCCTCGACGCCAAGCTGTCGATCTATGACGTGCGCGATTTGAATTTCGACGAGACCATGGCGTTCGATTCCGCCAAGGAACACTTTCAATGCCCCAACGATGCCTGTCGTTTGGCGTTCGACGTGGCGAACGAGTTGGGGACGTTCAACGCCAAGAATGTGAATTACGTGCGTACGCCGCACTTCAAGAACTTGCCGAGTACGCGGCATGTCGAGGGTTGTCCTTATGTCAGCCTGAAGACGCCAGCATCAGGCGTGGAGGCGGACGGGGCGGAAACGGATGACAGTCGCGAGGAGCATTTCCCGTCGGAACTGTTACTGACCCGACGTGAGTATGTGCGTCAGCCATCCAACCCGGCGGTGGCGTCCGACACTCAGAGGGATGAGCCCGCCACGCCTTCGACCGCCCATGGCGTCGAGCCGCCGAGCCACGATTCGACGCCGGACAAGACCAGCGTCTTCGCCCACCCGGTGGAGTGTTTCGTGTCGAACTTCGATGATAAGGACCTGCTCAAGCGCATGCCGTTGAAGATCGGCGAGCACACCGCAACGTACGCCGCGTTTTTCAAGAAGATCGAGTACCTGCAGGACAACAAGGGGCTGATTTACTGGGGCAAGATCAAGCAGATCAAGGATTACACCCAGAGTTTTCGCATCGACTTCGAGAAGAAGGTCTGGTTCGAGAAGAAGCCCTATTCGGTCAATGTTTACCTGAGCAAAAAGCTGATCGACACCTATCGCAAGCGCAAGGCGTTCCTGGAAGAGATCAAGCACGCCATCGAAAGCGGGCGCGAGTTGTATTGCTTCTTTTATGGCGTGACGCCGGAGCTGAAGCAGGTGCCGAGCAAGAAAAACCCCGAGCAGACGTTCGGGGTGTTCAGTGCCAACATTGAGAATCTGGATCACTTTATTGTGCGGGAGGCGCCGGGGCTGGAGGGAAAATGACCGCGCTCAGCCCAGGCCCATGCTGATCATGACCAGCACCAGCAACCCGACGTACACCCGCGCGTGAATCTGATCCGGTATGCGCCCGATCCAGGGCGTGGCCAGGCGAATCCCCACCACCGATCCAACCGTCAACACCGCAAACGCCAGCAGATCCACATAACCGACAAACCACGGTCCCAGATCAAACGCACTGAAGCCGGCCATGGCCATGTAGGTCAAGGTCCCCGCCAGCGCCACGGGCACGCTCAGTGGATTGGCCATGGACGTCGCCTGGGACATGCTCAGTCCGCATCGGCGCAATAACGGCACGGTCATGACGCTGCCGCCCACGCCGAGAAAGGTGGCAATGACGCCGATTCCCACACCGCCGCCAGACTGCTCTGACCGACTCAATCGCCGCGGATTTCGCTGATGGGTATGAGTGAGAAAACCGTCTCTGAACAGGCAATCCAGAATGGTCAGCCCCAAGTAGGCGATGAAGGCCAGACGAATGAGTTGGCCACTGGCCTGAATCGCGGCCACGGCGCCGAGTGCCGCCCCCACACCAATGAAGCCGCCCAACGGCCACAGGTAATGGCGAATGAGATGACCGGCGCGGTGGTGTTTTCCGGTGGCGATCAGGGCATTGACGATCATCACGCAGGTCGAGGTGGCGACGGCAATGTGCATCGCCGCATGGCCGATGGGATCGTCGACGCCGTACCTGGCCATGAGCATGCGGTACAGCAACGGCACCACGACGAAGCCACCGCCAAAACCAAACAACACGGCGGTAACGCCGCTCATGCAACCGAAGAGAGTCAGCCATAGATAGAACATTGCACGTCGTCCGTTGGATGAGAGCGGTCGACGATAAAGCGCTGCGCCTTGGCCTGCTTCAGCAAGTCGGCCAATAATGTTTGCGTTTACGCCAACTGTGGGTTTGCCTGGATGCGCAATATTTCGATTGATCGGCTGGACGCCACGCCGCGTCCGGTCGTTGCCATCGGTACGGATTATGCCTACGGCCAATGGTTGCCCCGTCATACACACCGTCGCGCGCAATTGTTGTACGGCGCCACGGGGGTGATGCAGGTGACCACGCACGACGGCAATTGGGTGGTGCCGCCGCAACGGGCGGTGTGGATTCCGGCGGGGGTGGCGCATGAGGTCTTGATGCTGGGGGTGAGTACTCGCAGTGTGTACATCGAGCCGAGCGCGGTGGATTTGGGCCAGCGCTGTCAGGTCATCAGCGTGTCGCCGTTGATGCGACACCTGTTGATGGAGGCGGTGGAGATTCCGCTGGAGTACGCCGAAAACAGTCGCGACGCCACCCTGATCGACTTGCTGCTGCACGAACTGGCGCTCAGCACTCACCTGCCGCTGCATATCCCGCTGCCGCTCGATGCGCGCCTGCTCGCGTTGTGCCAGGCCTTTTTACAGCGACCCGACGCCCATCAGTCGCCGCAACAATGGGCCGATCAATTGCACATCAGTTTGCGCACGTTCAATCGCCTGTTTCGGCTACAGACCGGGTTGAGTTTCAGCCAATGGCGGCAACGCGCCTGTGTGGTGCTGGCACTTGCGCGGCTGGTCGCGGGTGAACCGGTGACGCGCATTGCCCTGGATTTCGGTTACGACAGCCCGGCGGCATTCTCGACCATGTTTCGACGCATTTTGGGCCAGCCACCATCCGTCTGGTTGGAAGGGGCGAAATAGCAGAAATCGAAAAATCAATTTGATCCGGGCCAAAAACAACTGTACAAAAACACAGTAATTTTTGAATCAACACTCTCGAGCCCGGAGAACACCATGGCCTCTCAAGCGATGAAAATCACCCTGGAACGTATCGCCCTCTTCCAATTCACCCCGGCCCACTGCGCCCAGGCCCGAGCGATGCTGGGCTGGAGTGTGGAGGAACTGTCTCGCGAATCCGGGGTTTCGGTGGAGGCCATTCAGCGCTTCGAAGCGGGGCAGGATGTGCTGGATGTCACCCGACTGACGCTGGCGTATCGATTTGAAGCCGAGGGGATGGTGTTCTTCCCGGGGTTTGCACCGGGGCGCGGAATGAACCTGAGAGGTTGTACCCCAAATCCAATGGAGCGGGCGGATTTTGCGATGGTTGAGTAATCAAAGGCATCGGTTGACGATTATTCCCAAATAGGTATATTTTCGCATGAGTACAAGGAAGCCACTCCTGTGGGTTGGTAGCAGCAGAAAGACCTCAAGCAATTTCCCGCAGATGTACAGGATGTTTTTGGGCACGCTCTCGATCTGGCGCAAAGCGGTAAGAAACATCCCGACGCCAAACCCCTCAAGGGCTTTGGAGGTGCCGGAATCCTTGAGCTGATTGAGGATTTCAATACGAATACCTACCGCGCCGCTTATACCGTTCGCTTCGGTAGTGCCATTTATGTTCTGCACTGCTTTCAGAAAAAGTCGACTACTGGCATCAGAACCGCGCAGTGCGACATCGATCTGATCAGGATGAGACTTCAAGCCGCGCAGGATCATGCGAAAGGATCAGAAAATGATTGAAATCGAAGAAAGCAGCGGGAACGTCTACGCAGACCTGGGGACTCCCGACTCCAATGAAATGCGAGTCAAATCCCAGCTGGCCGCAAAAATTGGTGAAATCATCAAGGCACGCCATTTAACCCAGATTCAGGCGTCAGAAATTTTAAGGCTGTCGCAGCCCAAACTTTCCGAGATGCTGCGCGGCAAGTTTCGAGGGATCAGTGAAGCCAAGATGATGGAGTGTCTACTGCTACTTGGGCGCGATGTGCAAATCGTCGTCAAATCGGCCCCCCGATCACGAAAAGAGGGCCGGCTTGACGTCGTCTTTAACTGAAACGCCAACCAGCCAACGCAGCTCATGCGTTCTGCACAGTCACCCGATCACTCTCCCCTTCCAGCGCCAACCACCAGGCGTCACCGCGCTGCGGGTACATGAGGTTGAACGCCTCGCCCATCTGCGGTGTGGTAATCGAAACGCTGCGCTCCCAGGCCAGGGCCAGGATGCGATCGAAGGGTTCGTACCAGGCGTGCATCGACAGGTCGAAGGTGCCGTTGTGAATCGGCAAGAGCCAGCGACCCTTGAGGTCGATGTGGGCTTGCAGGGTTTGTTCCGGTTGCATGTGTACGTGGGGCCACTCGACGTTGTAGGCGCCGGTTTCCATGAGGGTCAGGTCGAACGGGCCATATTGTTCGCCGATGTGTTTGAAGCCGTCGAAGTAGCCGCTGTCGCCACTGAAGAAGATCCGTGTGTTGCCTTCAATCATCACCCACGAAGCCCAGAGGGTGCTGTTGCCATCGAACAGGCCGCGACCGGAGAAGTGTTGTGACGGAGTGGCGACGAAGCGGATGCCATCGACTTCGGTGTCCTGCCACCAGTCCAGTTGCCGGATCTTGCTGGCGTCGATGCCCCATTTGATCAGGGTGTCGCCCACGCCCAGCGGCGTGAGGAAGTACCTGGCCTTGTCGGCGAGTTGCAGCACGGCCTGATAGTCCAGGTGATCGTAGTGGTCGTGGGACAGGATCACCGCTTCAATCGGTGGTAACTGGTCGAGGCTGATCGGAGGCTGGTGAAAGCGCTTGGGACCGGCCCATTGCACAGGCGAAGCCCGTTCGGCGAAGACCGGGTCGGTGATCCAGAATTTGTCCCGCAACTTGAGCAGCACCGTGGAATGGCCAAGTCGATAGACGCTGTGGTTCGGCGCGGCAATCAACGCCGCCTGGGTCAGGGTTTGCACCGGGACCGGCGCGCTCGGACGGGTGTCTCGCTGCTTGTGGAAAATCATGTTCCACAGGATGCGCAGGGTCTTGCGAAAGCCTTCACGCTTGAACGGCGAATGATTGAGGTATTGCCCTTCTGTCTGACGGGACGCTTCAGATGCGGCAACGATGTCCGCGGGGGAAGTGGTTTTGGCCATGACTGAATGACTCCGGAAAAACCGCAAGCAATCGGTTTCTCAAGGTTGGACGATAAATGGCCAAGGCATGCACGCATCAGCCGGATGGTTCTATTGTTCACCGGGCAGGATTAACAAAACATTACACTGCACGGTGTAGTTTCTAGGTTGCATCAAAGCCGATCACAAGTAAACTGCCAAGTGTAATTTTCACCCCTCTCTGCCGAAGCGTACTTATGACAGCTCCACAGCGCCTCACCGACCGAAAACGCGAAGCCATCATCCAGGCGGCGATTGCCGAATTCCGTGCCAACGGTTTCGACATCACCAGCATGGACAAGATCGCCGCCACTGCCGGCGTGTCGAAGCGCACGGTGTACAACCATTTCCCCAGCAAGGAAGAGTTGTTCGCCGAAATCCTCAATCAATTGTGGGCCCGTCTGACAGCCGAAAAGGAAACGCCCTATCAGGCTGGCTCGGCATTGCGCGATCAGTTGCGCCCCCTGTTGATGGCCAAGCTGCGCATGCTGGGCGATGACAATTTCCTCGACCTGGCGCGAGTGGCTATCGCGGCGACCATCCATTCCCCTGAGCGCGCACAGGATATGGTGGCTCGCCTGGGTGAGCGCGAAGAAAGCCTGACGGTGTGGATTCGCGCGGCCCAGGCCGATGGTCGGTTGAAAGCAGTCGATCCTGGATTTGCTGCGCAACAGGTTCAGGGCCTGCTCAAATCCTTCGCGTTCTGGCCACAGGTTTCCATGGGGTTGCCGGGCTTGTCGGCAGACATGCAGGGCTCTGTCGTGGAGTCGGCACTGGATATGTTCCTGGCCTGCTACCAGTTGCCATAAATGACAATGTGCGGGCGTTGTCCCCACATTGGGCGGCGACGGATAGAGCGGCGCAATGTGTTTCAGAATGAAACTGACAGCAAGGTTATAGTGAGTCCAGGTTCCAACCTCCACCAGAGATCACCATGAGCACGACACCCAACAACAAACCCGCCGCCCCCGTCGATCACCTGCGCTTCCATCGTCCTCACGCCCACCTCGCGCCGACCTTTGGCGATGACAAGTTCGCCCTGCGCGCCGAGGCCTTTGCGCGGTTCTTTGGCACGCCAACTTTTCTCGGTGCCCAAACACTGATCGTCGCGGTGTGGATCGCCCTCAACATCTCCGGTGTGACCCACTTCGATGTCTATCCCTTCATCCTGCTCAACCTGGCGTTCAGCCTGCAGGCGGCGTATGCCGCACCTCTGATTCTGCTGGCCCAGACCCGTCAGGCGGCGCGGGATAAAGCGCAGTCCGATGCCGATGCCCAGCATCGTGAAGCGCTGGCGACCGCCAACAGTGAGCGACAGGCAGAGGCGGCGAAGAACAACTCGCACCTGCTGGAACTACTCGAGCAAAACACCCGCCTGACTGAACTGACCAAGGCGCTCAGCGAGCGCATCGAAAACCTGACCTCGGAAATGCATCAGCACGTGTTGAATTCGACGCCATCAAAAAGCTGATCGGTTTAGGTCACGCTGTTCAGGGCAGCTTCAATGCCCGCCCCAGCTCATCAAACAAAGTGACCACCGAGCGCAGGGCGCGGCAATCCGGGCGGGTCAGCAGCCACAGCGCGGTGTCATAACCCTGCAGTGGCTCACCCAGCGCCTGCAATCCGTCGCCGATCAGAAAGTCCGGCAATGCCGCCACCCCCAACCCTGCCCGGACCAGTTCGGTCACCCACAGCATGCTGTTGCAGCGATAAGCGGGCGTCACACCGGGCAACGCCTGGCGACGCCAGGCAATGGTCGGGTGATCGGGCAGGAATTCGTCCGGGGCAATCCAGGTCAATGCGGCGAGGTCATGGGGATCGACCGATTGCAGATAACTCGCGCTGGCGCACACCCGGTATGCGACAGCCGCCAGTCGCCGCCCGACCAAATGCTCGGGCGGGGTGCGGGTCAGGCGCAGGGCGATGTCGGCATCGCGACGGCTGAGGTTGGCGAAGTCGTTGGAGGTACTGAGCTCGATGGTCAGTGCCGGGTAATTGGGCATGAACCGCGCTAGCGCCGGCAGCAACAAACCTTGCAGAACCGAGTCGGTGCAGGTCAGGCGCACGGTGCCGCTGATCACTTCACCGCCCTGCTCCACGCCAATGCGCGCAGCCTCAAGTGCCTGTTCGGCGCGCTCGGCCTGCTCGGCCAAGGACTGGGCCAGGCTGGTCGGCAAGTAGCCGGCGCGGCTCTTTTCGAACAATTGCTGACCCAGCGCGGCTTCCAGTCGACGCACCGCACGAAACACCGTCGAGACATCCACCCGCAACAGCTGCGAGGCCCGGGCCAGAGAGCCGCCACGCACCAACGCCAGAATCAGGGCCAGGTCCGGGTAGTCCAGTCGATAGTGCGTGGCTGCATTGATCACTTGGGAAAACGCCCATATTGAGTGCGTGAACGCCAATCTATAGTGAGCGCCAGGAATCAACAAGCGCCGAGGTTGCTCATGGAAAACCGCGTTATCCGCATCGCCCTGATCGGCGACTATGACCCGCACGTCACCGCTCACCAGGCCATTCCCGTGGCCCTGGAGATGGCAGCCGAACACGGTGGCCAGAACGTGCATGGGCATTGGCTGGCGACTGACAGCCTCCACGCCGACACCCCGCTCGAGGGCTACGACGGTTTCTGGTGCGTGCCCGCGAGCCCCTACCGCAACATGGACGGCGCATTGCGGGCGATTCGTTTTGCCCGCGAACAAGGGCGGCCTTTCCTCGGCACCTGCGGCGGCTTTCAACACGCCGTGCTGGAATATGCGCGCAACGTGCTGGGCTGGACGGATGCCGAACATGGCGAGACATCGCCCAATGCTGCGCGGGTGTTGCTCACGCAGCTGGCCTGCTCGCTGGTGGAGGCCATCGACAGCATTCATTTGCGTGAAGGTTCGTTGATCGCCAAGGCGTACGAAACCGCTGAAATACGTGAAGGCTACCGCTGCAATTACGGTGTGAATCCTGAGTTCGAGCACGCCTTGCTCAGGCACGATCTCCAGGCCGTCGGACACGATTCGGCCCACGGCTTGCGAGCGCTGGAACTGCGAGGTCATCCGTTCTTTATCGCCACCCTGTTCCAACCCGAACGCGCCGCGCTCAAGGGCACCTTGCCGCCCCTGGTACGGGCATTCATCCAGGCCTCCACGGGGCAGCCCTCATGATCGCCAACACCCCGCCAGCCCCTTACTTCGCCGTGATCTTCACCTCGCTACGCACCGAGGGTGACCAGGGGTACGCCGAAGCGGCCAAACGCATGGTCGAGCTGGCCCGCCAACAGCCGGGGTTCCTCGGGGTGGAGTCGGCACGAGGCGATGACGGGCTGGGGATTACCGTGTCGTACTGGGCCAGTGAGGCGGCGATCCTGGCGTGGAAACAGCATCCTGAGCACAGCGCGATTCGCGAACGGGGGCGCTCGACCTGGTATACCCATTGCCATACGCGGGTATGCCGGGTTGAGCGCGCTTATGAGTTCGAACGGTAATTGATGCGGCGTTATTAAGGCAGACATCGCGAGCAAGCTCGCTCCGACAATGGATCGGTGGGAGCGAGCTTGCTCGCGATGGGGCCAGACGAGTCACCGCAATCACTCAACCCTGCACCCATTGCCTCACCGCCAGAATCTCCGGCACTTCCTGCCGCTGCATGTACACCCGCAACGGCTCGGTGATGTTGATCCGGTCATCGATGTTCTGATCCAGCAGCAATTGAATCAGCTCGCGCTTGAGGGTCATGGTCTGCTCGTGGCCGGGCGCCCAGACGAATTCGCTGGCGGGAATGATGCCGTCATCGGCCACGTCCATGCCGAAAGCGTCTTCACTGAAGCGCACGATGTAACGGCCGGTCTTGCGATTGAGCCCGACGAAACCTTTGAGTTGGTCGGCGGCCTGGCAGATGAGCTGGGAAGTGATGCGCATGAAAACCTCACAAAAGGTGATGGATGGTTGACACGCAAGGATGACGAGTGGATTTCCCTCTGCCGGGGAAATGGCCGGGGCCAAGGGTACTGCAAAAAACCGTTTTGAACAGATGGATGTCGGTCCGGCGATAGCGCTTGTCACGCTCAGTTGCTACAAGAGAGGGCTTCGACAACCATCGCGAAAGGATTTCGACCATGCCCGTCACCTTCAGCAAAAGCGCCTTGCTGCTGAGTCTGCTGCTCGGCCTCGGCCAGGCGCATGCCGCCAGCGAGCCAGCCCCGGTTGCATTGGCAGCCCGTCTGGGCATCCCGCACCCGGCGGTGATTGCCCATCGCGGCGCGTCCTTTGATGCCCCGGAATCGACTGCCGCCGCCTACAAGACCGCCCGCGATCTCGGCGCCGATTACCTGGAGCTGGACCTGCAACGCAGCAAGGATGGCGTGCTGTTCGCCCTGCACGACAATCATCTGCAACGCACCACCGACGTCGCCACCCGGTTCCCCGAGCGCAAGGACAGCCCGGCAACGGCATTCACCCTCGCCGAACTGAAAACCCTGGATGCCGGCAGCTGGTTCAACAGCGCCTACCCCGATCGCGCGCGGCCTGCCTTTGCCGGGCTGAAAATCCTCACCCTCGATGAAATCATCGACATCGCCGAAGGCAATCCGGTGCACAAACCCGGCCTGTACATCGAAACCAAGGAGCCCAGGCAGTTTCCCGGCATCGAACGCGAGCTGAAGGAAAAACTCCAGGCCCGTGGCTGGCTGATCCCGCCGGGGTCGACACCGACAAAAAACGAAGTGGCCGTCGGCCAGGGCACTGGCAAGGTGATCCTGCAAACCTTCGAGAAGAACAGCCTCGAGCTGCTGCAAAAGGAAATGCCGCAGGTGCCGAAAATCCTTCTGCTGTGGGTCGGCGAAGGCAACATCGAGCCGGCCTCCAACGTGCCGTTTGCCGCATCCGGCGAGAAAGACAAAGCGGCTTACTACGCCAGACAGCAACCCAAGGACAAAGCCGAATTCCAGCGCTGGATCGACTACGCCAAGGCCCAGGGCGCGATCGGCACCGGCCCGTCTACCGCGCTGACCCAGGGTGGTGAACAGAGTTACGCGGATTTGGTGAAGCCCTGGATGAACCAGTACACCCACGACCAGGGGCTATTGGTGCATGTCTACACCCTCGACGATGCGGTGGATTACCAGAAAGTCATGGACGCCGGCGTCGACGGCATCTTCACCAACCGTGCGAGCGAGTTGCTCAAATTCTACAAGCGCCCGGCGGCGGCGAGTGTGGAGCAGGTGTTGCGCAACAACGGTTTCTGAGCCGGGATCGACGCGTCCGCATCGCTGGCAAACCAGCGATGCTCGGGAATTAAGGCTGAATTAAGTTGCCACAATTAACCTGATCCCACTCAAACCGCTCACCCAAGGAAAGAAGCCCATGAAAACCCTGACCGCCCTGTTCACCGCCGCTGCCTTGACCCTGACCGCGGGTTTGGCCCAGGCCGATGTTCGAGTGGACGAGATCCCGCAACTGGTCAAGGACGGCAAGATCAAGCCGTTGGAAGAGCTGAACAAAATCGCTCTGGACCTGCACCCGGGTGCAACGATCACCAAAACCGAGCTGGATAACCATTTCAACGGTTTCGAGTATGAGATCGAACTGCGCGACAAGCAGAACGTCGAGTGGGATGTGGACATCGATGCCGCCACCGGCAAGGTCCTGAAGAACAAGCAAGACAAGTAACCGCGACGCGCACAAAAGCCGCACGACCTGACCATCGTGCGGCTTTTGTGCGTTTTCACGTCACGCCGATGTGCTGACCAGCGAACCGGATGTGCTGCCGCCCTCTTCCTGCAAGGCCTGCAACAGCGACGCGGTGGCGGTTTGCAATGAGGCAGAGGTCGTCGCTATCTGCGCTTGAGCCGCCGCCACATCAGCCGCCTTGGCATCGGCGCTTTCCTGCCTGGCCTGGGCCGCTTGCAGTTGCTGCTGTTGTTCCTGCAATTGCTTTTGCAGCTCGGCGATCTGCTTGCGCAGTGCTTTGACCGAGTCGGATTCTTCGCTGCTACTGGAACTGCTGCTACCCGATGCCGATGCGCCGCCAGCGGAAGCCTTGGTGTCATTGCTAGAAGCCGATGTCGAGGTCGCTGCGGTGGTGGACGTGTCTTCAGTGCTCGTGGCGCTGGTCGAAGCGGTCGCCGTGCTCGACAGTGGCTGGGCGATTGAAACGGAGGTGATGCTGACCATGGGCGTTATCCAAAGTAGTTCGAAGTCCCCTCCCTCATCGACACGCCGAGCCAGCACTTGAGATCGACTGTGTAGCGAGTCAGTAAGCAAACCGATACACAGCCGTTTTCATTACGCGCTCAGACGCGCCGTCACCTCGTTCAACTCCCCCGACAACCCGCGCAGGTTGTTGCTCGCCGCTTCGGTGCGTTGCACGTTGTCCAGGTTGGTGCTGGCGATGCTGGTGATCTCCGTCAGATTGCGCGAGATGTCTTCGGCGACGGACGTCTGCTCTTCGGCGGCGGTAGCGATCTGGCGGTTCATGTCGCGAATCGCTTCCACGGCCAGGGTGATGCGCTCGAGCATGGCGCCCGCCTCGGTGACTTGCCGGACGCTTTCCTCACTGCGCGACTGACCGCTTTCAATCGCCTGGGCCGCATCCACCGCACCGCTCTGCACGGTGTGTATGATCTGGTTGATTTCGATGATCGACGCCGCCGTACGCTGGGCCAGGCTGCGCACTTCATCAGCCACCACGGCAAAACCGCGACCGGCCTCTCCAGCGCGAGCGGCTTCAATCGCGGCGTTAAGCGCCAGCAGGTTGGTCTGTTCGGCGATGCCGCGAATCACTTCCAGTACCTTGCCGATGCGCCCGCTGTCGGTTTCCAGCTGACGAATGACCGTGGCGGTGTTGTCGATTTCGCCGCGCATCCGGGTAATGGTGTCAATGGTGCCCTGCATGACTTTCTCGCCCTGCTGCGCGGAATGGTCCGCATCGTCAGCGGCGCGTGCGGCATCAGCGGCATGGCGGGCGACTTCCTGTGCGGTGGCGGACATTTCGTTCATCGCCGTGGCCACCTGATCGGTGCGATTGAACTGCTCATGGGTGCCGCCGGCCATCACGGTCGCGATCGAATTCAGCTCGCCGCTGGCGCTTTCCAGATCCGAGGCACTGCGTTGCAAGCGGCTGAAGGTTTCGGCGAGGAAGTCGCGCAAGGTATTGGCCGCCATCGCCAGTTTGCCCAGTTCATCCTGACGGCCGCTGGCCACGCGCTCGGCGAATTTGCCGTGGCTGAGTTGCGCCACGTATTCGATCAGTTGGCGAATCGGCTCGACCAGGTTGCGGTTGATCAGCCACAGGCTCAACAGACCGATCAGCGCCCCCGACACCAGCATCACGATGATCCCCAGCAACACCGTGCGATGGGCACTGGCGCTGAGCTGTTTCGATTGGTCCACACCCTGCTGGCGCAACTCGCTGACCAAGGCGCTCATCTGATCGCTGGTCGCGCGGTCCACCCCCTTGACGGCAGTGTCACCGGCCGTGGGATCGGCACCCGCCGCGAGATAGGCATCGCGGCCCTTCTGATACGCGGCGCCCAGTTGGCGATGCTCGTCGCGCAGCCGTTCGATGCGCGATTTCAGTTGCGGCTCGATGCCCTGCTGCCCGGCCAGTTCGCCGAGGATGTCCTGCACATCGCGCTGACGCTCCTGGAACTGCTTCCAGTATTTGTCCAGGTCCGCCGGTTGCTTGCCGCGCAGCAGGACGTTTTTCCACTCCTGTACCTGCACCTTGAATTGCAGGTTGGCTTCATCGATCAGTTGCGACGTGTGCAACGGCCCCTCGATCAGGTTGGCGTAGCTCTGGACACCGCTGGACAAAAAGTGAAAGCAGGCCAGCGCGATCAGCAACATCGCAATCAGACTGCCGCTCAGCAGGGCGAGAATTTGCGCTCTCAGGGACTTTTGCAAAAACATCGGACAGTACTCATGACAGGAATGAAGCACGCCCGGTTCAGGCGTGAAAGGTCTCAGGACATCCTTGTCTGCGGCGTCGGCTTTTGGCCGAAGGCGCGCAACTTACCCCAAGCAAGATCGGCGTGCCAGAGCGGTTCTTTAGGGAAATCCGACCATCGGCCGAGCAATCGTTTGCGTTCACTTTGTCGTCACAAAAACGTCATCAGTGCTTGCGATGATGCGGCTCTAGTGAACCTGTAAAACCCGCAGCAGGCGCCTCACCTTGCGAGCACTCATGAACCACAGCATCGATCAAAGCCATCGCGATCCGGATCTGTTCGGCTTGCTTTACGGCTTCAGTTTTCGTCCTGGCGAGCGCGGTCGCGAGATCGATTCGGCCAGGGCGCTGCAGTGCCTTCAGCAACCGGACGACAGCGGTGAATTCCTCTGGCTGCATTTGAATCTTGCCCATGCCGCGTGCGAGCGCTGGATGAAAAGTCATCTGGAATTGCCTGACGAGTTTTTCGAGGCCTTGCACGAAGGCTCGCGTTCGACGCGTATCGAGCATGTCGACTCGGCATTGCTGGCGGTGGTCAACGACGTGGTGTTCAACCTCAGCAGCATGGTCTCGTCGGATGTTTCGACGCTGTGGGTCTGCGTGCGCAGTCGGCTGATCATCAGCGCACGCCTGCAACCGCTGCACTCGGTGGACAAGCTGCGCTCTTCGGTGAAGGCCGGCGAACGCTTTCGCTCGCCGCTGGAACTGCTGGTGCACCTGCTGCGCGATCAGGGTGAAGTGCTGACCCAGATCGTGCGCAAGACCAGCCAGAGCGTCGATCAGGTCGAAGACGAATTACTCTCCTCGCGCCTGTCGACCAACCGTGCCGAGCTGGGCGCCAACCGTCGGGTGCTGGTGCGCTTGCAGCGGCTGCTGGCGCTGGAACCGGGGTCGTTGCTGCGCCTGCTCAATCGCCCGCCGACGTGGCTGCAAAAGGAAGACGTGAAGGAGCTGCGCAAATCCACCGAGGAGTTCGCGTTGATCATCAACGACCTCACGGCGCTGGGTGAACGGATCAAGTTGTTGCAGGAAGAGATCGCCGCCAACATCAACGAACAGACCAACCGCACGCTGTTCACCCTGACGGTGGTGACGGTGCTGGCACTGCCCATCAATATCATTGCCGGCTTCTTCGGCATGAACGTTGGCGGCATTCCGCTGGCCGGTGATCCGGAAGGGTTCTGGATCCTGGTGGCGCTGGTCGCGACCTTCACAGTGATTGCCGGGCGCTGGGCGTTTCGCAAGCAGCGGGATTATTGACACGCCCTCATCAACTGACACAGGTTTTTTGTACCGCCCTCAGGATTGTCTGGGTTCCAGATAAACGGCCCACGAAACACCTAAACCCTGATCCAAAGCAGTCTCCCTGTAACAATTAGCAACGATTATCACTGATACACCTCCCTCCTCAGGAATGTCAGCGATGGCTACACCCACCTTCTCCGCCGCCCAGGCGCCCGTCAGTAGCGCAAAACCGCAATTGGATAAAAAACCTGGACTGTTCACCATCGTGGTGTTTTTTGCCGTACTGGCCATCGGCTTGCTGTTCACCGCCTACAGCCTGATGCACGACATGCACGAACTCGGCACGGTGGTCACCACCTGGACGCCGTTTCTGCTGCTGGGCGTCGCGCTGTTGATCGCTCTGGGCTTTGAATTCGTCAACGGCTTCCACGACACCGCCAACGCGGTGGCCACCGTGATTTACACCAACTCATTGCCGCCGAACGTCGCGGTGGTCTGGTCCGGTTTCTTCAACTTCCTCGGTGTGTTGCTGTCCAGCGGCGCCGTGGCCTTCGGCATCATCGCCCTGCTGCCGGTTGAGCTGATTCTGCAGGTCGGGTCGTCCGCTGGCTTTGCGATGATCTTCGCCCTGCTGATCGCGGCGATCCTGTGGAACCTCGGCACCTGGTGGCTGGGCCTGCCGGCGTCTTCATCGCACACCCTGATCGGCTCGATCATCGGCGTTGGCGTGGCCAACGCACTGATGCATGGCCGTGATGGCACCAGCGGCGTGGACTGGGCGCAAGCGACCAAGATCGGTTATGCACTGCTGCTGTCGCCGCTGGTCGGCTTCGGCTGCGCCGCATTGCTGCTGCTGGCCCTGCGCGCCTTTGTGAAAAACCGTGCGCTGTACAAAGAACCGAAAGGCGACACGCCGCCACCTTGGTGGATTCGCGGCCTGCTGATCGTGACCTGCACTGGCGTGTCGTTCGCCCACGGCTCCAACGACGGCCAGAAGGGCATGGGCCTGATCATGTTGATTCTGGTCGGTACGCTGCCGATGGCCTACGCCCTGAACCGCACCATGCCCGCCGACCAGGCCTTGCAATTTGCCGCGGTGGCCGAAGTCACCCAGCAAGCCCTGGTGAAAAGTGCCCCGCAACCCGCGCCGGCCGACCCGCGGGCGGTGCTGTCCGACTACGTGCGCAGCAAGGACGCCACACCGCAGCTGGTGCCGGCGCTCGCCGCGCTGACCGGTAGCATTGGCGCCGAGGTCAAGGGGTATGGTTCGCTGTCGAAAGTCCCCGCCGAAGCCGTGGGCAACGTGCGCAACGACATGTACCTGACCAGCGAAACCATTCGCCTGATGGACAAGAACAAGCTCGGCAACTTCGACGCCGATACCAGCGGCAAGCTGCAACTGTTCAAGCAGCAGATCGATAACTCGACGCGCTTCATCCCGCTATGGGTGAAGATCGCGGTGGCCATCGCCCTCGGCCTGGGCACCATGGTCGGCTGGAAACGGATCGTGGTGACGGTTGGCGAGAAGATCGGCAAGACCCACCTGACCTACGCCCAGGGCGCCTCGGCGGAAACCGTGGCCATGCTGACCATCGGCGCCGCCGACATGTTCGGTTTGCCGGTGTCGACCACGCATGTGCTGTCTTCCGGTGTGGCCGGGACCATGGTCGCCAATGGTGGCGGCCTGCAGATGAGGACCATCCGCAATCTGCTGATGGCCTGGGTACTGACCTTGCCGGCGGCCATTGTGCTGTCGGGCAGCCTGTACTGGTTGTTCACCCAACTGTTCTGATTCGATCGCTGTTTCAACCGTCCCGGCCCGATCCTGAGCCGGGATTTTTTTTGTCCGACGGCACGGCATTTGCTCGCAGCCTCAGGAGCTTACGCTTTATTGACGCACCACACGTCCAGCAGCCCTTCAGTTTGTTAGCGTGATGCCGACTCATAAAAGACTCGATGCATTCAGGAGTGAAATCGTGAATCTGTACATCAATCAGCTTCAACACAAAGCTGACTTCAAAGAAGCCATCTACGCCGGCGACATCTTCCTGAACACTCATCTGCGTGCCGCCAAGGATCTGTGCGCGTTCGCGCAGGAGAGCATCACCGCCGCCTTCGACGGCGAAACCCATCACCAGGCGCTGCACACGCTGATGCCGGTGGACGAATTCGTGGTTCTGGTGACGCGCCTCAAGGGCCAGTTCACCAATAGCCAACGCGTCAAGGAACTGATTCTGGCGTTTATCGACGAGATCGGCGTCGACCCGCGCGAATACATTTTCGACGTGCCGCGCATTCGCGTGGTGCCCAACTATGACTACCTGCACGCCGGGGTCAGCTACGCCTACAAGCCGCATCGCGACACGTGGTACGGCAGCGTCGATTGCCAGATCAACACCTGGATGCCGGTGCACACCATCAGCCCCGACCAGACCATGATGATCAACGCCGGCTACTTCGACGTACCGGTGAAGAACACCTCCAGCCAATGGAGCCTCAACGACTGGATCAACAATCAGCGCCACAAGGCCAAGGACAACCTCAAGGAGGAAGTCCGGGTGCACCCGGTGCCACTGGAAGCTATCGATAGCGCCTCTGAAGTGCGCATCGCCGGCAACACCGGGGAGATGCTGATCTTCTCCGGCTCGCACCTGCACGGCACCGTGGCCAACCACACCGATCAAACCCGCTTCAGCGTGGACTTCCGCCTGATGCATCTCGACGACCTCAAGCACCAGCGCGGCGCCATCAACGTCGACAGCGCGTGCCCGGATGTCGGCGCAGGCTTCAAAGACTATTTCCACGCCCACGACTTTTCGAATTTCCAAGGAATCGACCAATGACCAAGCGTCGCATCACGCCTGCCGAGGCCCAGTACAACGAAACCCGTGCCAACGTCCTCAAACGGGTCGATGCCGAATACGTCGCCGATGCACCGTTCGTTTTCGCCAACCGCATCGGCGTGACCGCTGCGCTGTCGCGCATGGAGCTGTTCAAGAAAGTGGCCGAAGTACCGGGCGCGATCATCGAGTGCGGCGTGTACAAGGGCAACTCGCTGATGCTCTACATGCACCTGTCGATGATCCTGGAACCCTACGCGATCAACCGCTCGATCATTGGCTTCGACACCTTCGAAGGCTTCCAGAGCATCGACAAGAACGAAGACCCGGCCGACGTCAACGAGACCATGTTCTCCGACACCGACCAGTCGCTGATCCAGGACATGATCGACGCCAACGACCTGCTGCGCCCGGTCAACCGCATCCCGCGCTGCGAACTGGTCAAGGGTGACATCGTCAAGACCGTGCCTGAGTGGGTCAAGACCCGTCCTGACCTGGTCGTGGCCATGCTGATTCTCGACACCGACCTGTACGAATCGACCAAAGTCGCGCTGGAAACCTTCCTGCCGTACATGCCTAAAGGCGCAATCGTGGTGCTCGACGAAGTCGCCTACCGCAACTTCCCGGGCGAAACCAAAGCCCTGCGTGAAGTGCTGGACCTGAACAAGATCGAACTCAAGCGTCTGCCGTTCGATTCCTGCGTAGGTTACTTCCACGTCTGATACCCGGACCGGGACCTGACACAAAACCTGTGGGAGCGAGCTGGCTCGCGAATGCGGTCTGACCTTCAACAATGATGTTGAATCGTTGACCGTTTCGCGAGCCAGCTCGCTCTCGTCGTTTATGCGCCGCAGCTTTCACGAATGACCATGCGCTCGCGCACCACGTCATACACCCAGTGGTACAGGTAGGTGTACGGCAGGAAAAACAGCAGCACCCCGATATCCAGCAAAAATGCCTGCCACAAGCTGATGTTCAGCCACCAGGCAATCAGCGGTACGCCGAGGGCCACCAGGCCGCCTTCGAACAACAGCGCATGCACCACCCGGACCCAGGCGTTGTGTGCAATGGCCAGGCGCTTGAGCATCCGATCGAAGAAACCGTTGAAGACCACGTTCCACGCCAGGGCCAGTGCGGCCATGACCAGGGTCACGACGCCCATGTCGAGCATCGGCTTGTCCATGATCCACGCCAGCAATGGGGTGCAGATCAGGATGGCCAGCAATTCGAAACCGATGGCCTGGAAAATACGCTCAGTAATGGATTTGTTGGCGCTCATGGCCAGACTCCTTGAGTGACGGTGGTTGCCATGATCCTTTCTCGCACCGATACTTCATAACCAATAACCATCGATCAAGGCGATAGTTCATGGCCTCCCAAGAAGTGTTGCAGGCCTTCGTCCAGGCCGCGACTCAGGGCTCGTTTTCCGCTGCGGCGCGTAAATTGGGTCGCAGTCAGTCGACCGTCAGCGCGGCGGTGGCCAGTCTGGAAATCGACCTCAACCTGACGCTGTTTGACCGCACCACCCGCAAACCCACGCTCACCCCGGCCGGGTACGTGATGTTGCAGCGCGCCGAGGACATTCTGGCCGCCACCAGTCGCCTGGAAATGGCGGCCAGCCAACTGTCCCAAGGGGTCGAGGCGAAATTGACCGTGGCGCTGTCCGACACCTACCAGTCCGACCGCTTCGAAGCGTCACTCAGTGCCTTCGAGCAGCGTTATCCCGACCTGGAACTCGAATGCCTGATCGCCGAATGCGATGACCTGGTGGCGCTGGTACAGAGCGGTCGGGCGCAGGTCGCCTTCGCCGAAATGCAGGACAGCTACCCACCGGACCTGGTCAGCTCGACGGTGGATGAACGCACGGACATCGCGCTGTTCGCGTCCCCTGAACATCCGCTGGCAGCGCTGCCATACATTGATCAGGACGTGCTACAGCAGCACCGTGAATTGCGCCTGGCAACCATCGTCAATCCCTATGAAAGCCGGGCCAAAGGGCGCGTCTGGTCGGCGCCGAGTTATTTGATGCTGCTGGAGATGGCCCAGGGCGGATTCGGCTGGGCGCCGTTGCCGCGCTGGCTGGTGGAGCGCTTCGGTCCGGGCACCTTGCAGGAGCTGCCGGTGCGTGGCTGGCCGAAGACGGTGTCGGTCGATGCCCTGTGGTCGCGGCTGCACCCACCGGGGCCGGCGGGTAGTTGGTTGCTGGGCAAGATGCTGGAGTGAGAGTCCTTCGGCGCTGCGCGGAAGCTGTAGGAGCGTGACTTGCCCGCGATGACGTCAATTCAGACACTCCATCACCTGAGCCTGATCACGCCACCTCGACCCGCATCGGCTGATTCATTTGAAAAAACTCATGCAACCCGCGCATCGCAGGTAACTCCAGCGCCTGGGCGGCGTAGCACAAACCCACCCGACGCGTCGGGGTCGGCAAGTGCATCGCACGAGTCGTCACCCGTGCCTGCCCGCTCACCAATGACTGCGGCAACAGCGCCACGCCAATGCCCGCAGCCACCATGTGCAGCGCCTGTTTCAACGAGCCGGCATGCCCCGCCACCGCGTCTGGCGAACGTCCGTACAGCGCCATCAAGCGTTGATGGGACGGGTGCTGTGGGCAGGTGATCCAGTCACTGATCGGCGTCCAGGCTTGCCCGCTTTGCGCGATGGCCATCGGATGTCCCACCGGCAGCGCCATCACATAGGATTCCTCCCACAGTGGCAGGAACAACTCGTCCTCGCAGCACATCTCCTCCACCGCCAGGCGCCCGTCGCCGCGGCAGCCTTCTTCGAGCGTCAGCAACAGGTTGGGCAGTGCCTGTCGGGCCATGCGCACGAACGCTTCGATGTGACTTTCGGCAATATCGCCTTCGATGCCCAAGGTCAGCGGCGTGCGGTTTTCCTGGCCGAGGAACAACCGGCTCAAGGCTTGCGCATCCGCCACCATCCGCAGGGCCTGCGGGTACAGGACCCGCGCCTCATCACTGACATCAACGCCACGGGGCTGACGCACGAACAGCCGGGCGCCCAACTCCTCTTCGAGCTGCTTGATGGTTACCGACAGGGTCGGCTGGCTGACGAACAACCGCTGGGCCGCGAGGGTGATGTTGCGCTCCTCGAACACCGCGACAAAGGCTGTGAGGTGGCGGATATCCATAGGCAGTTCCGATGACAGACAGAGAAATAAGGCATTTTTCAGCCACGGCAGCGATAAATATACTGCGCATCACGTTGAGTTATTTGTTTTTCTGATTTCAGGAGTCCAGCCATGGGTAAGCCATTGATCATCATCACCGGGGCCAGTTCAGGCATTGGCGAAGCCGCCGCTCGCTTGCTGAGTGCAGCCGGCCATCCGCTGTTACTGCTGGCTCGGCGGGTCGAACGCCTGCAAGCGCTCGATTTGCCGGACACCCTCAGCCGTCGCGTCGACATCACCGACCGCCCGACCCTGCTCGCCGCCGTGGCCGAAGCCGAAGCACAGTTCGGCCCGGCCGATGCGCTGATCAACAACGCCGGGGTAATGCTGCTGGGCGAGATGAGCAAACAGGACCCGGCACAGTGGGACCAGATGCTCGACGTCAATGTGAAAGGCCTGCTCAATGGCGTGCACGCGGTGGTGGCCGGGATGATCGAGCGCAAACACGGCACGATCATCAACGTCAGCTCGGTGGCCGGGCGCAAGACATTCCCCAACCACGTGGCCTACGTCGGGACCAAATTCGCGGTACATGGCCTGTCGGAAAACCTGCGGGAAGAACTGTCACCGCATAACGTGCGAGTCATCACCATCGCACCGGGCGCGGTAGAAACCGAACTGCTCGGCCACACCACCGATGAAGCGATCAAGACCGGTTACCAGGCCTGGAAACAGGACATGGGCGGTACCGTATTGAGCGCCGAAGATGTCGCATCAGCCATCGCGTTTGCGTACCAGCAACCGCAGAACGTGTGCATTCGCGAGATCGTGATGGCGGCGACACGTCAGCAAAGCTGAAGGTCGTGCGGGTTTGATTGTGCAGAGATGGCGTACATCTGTGGGTGATTGGTCGGCTGTCAGGCCGCCTTCGCTGCGATGCGGCGCCCCGACGAGCCAGCTCCCACAGGAGAACGGGTACACCTGCGGATGATTGATCGGCTGATCGGCCGCCATCGCTGGCAAGCCAGCTCCCACAGGAGAGCGGGTACACCTGCGGATGATTGATCGGCTGATCGGCCGCCTTCGCTGACAGGCCAGCTCCCCCAGGAGAGCGGGTACACCTGCGGATGATTGATCGGCTGATCGGCCGCCATCGCTGGCAGGCCAGTTCCCACAGGAGAACGGGTACACCTGCGGATGATTGATCGGCTGATCGCCCGCCATCGCTGGCAGGCCAGCTCCCACAGGAGAACGGGTACACCTGCGGATGATTGATCGGCTGATCGGCCGCCATCGCTGGCAGGCCAGTTCCCACAGGAGAACGGGTACACCTGCGGATGATTGACCGGCTGATCGGCCGCCTTCGCTGACAGGCCAGCTCCCACAGGAGAACGGGTACACCTGCGGATGATTGATCGGCTGATCGGCCGCCTTCGCTGGCAAGCCAGCTCCCACAGGACAGCGGGTACACCTGCGGATGATTGATCGGCTGATCGGCCGCCATCGCTGGCAGGCCAGCTCCCACAGGAGAACGGGTACACCTGCGGATGATTGATCGGCTGATCGGCCGCCATCGCTGGCAGGCCAGCTCCCACAGGAGATTGGGGCAGCTGCAGGTGATTGGTCGGCTGTCAGGCCGCCTTCGCTGGTAAGCCAGCTCCTACAGAAAAGCAAGCCCCACAACCCCGCTCTTCACCACTCATCAGGCCGAGCGTTAGCTCGCCTGCAGCGCTTGATCTTGATCCACCCGCCCCTTCGGAAGGCTGAGTGGAGGTGTTCATCCGGGGAGTGGCGCGCAGCGCCGTTCGACGCAGTCGAACACGCTGCATGTAGGTTGAAGCGAAGCCAACCGGAGGGCAGTGTCCCCGGATGGACACCGCAGCGAAGGAACCCCGAGCCCCAGCGAGGGGCCGGACGCTCGGGGCGAGCCTTTTTTTGCTTATCTTTTTTTTGGCGGAGGGGTCTGAAAAAAAAGTAAGTCGCCGTAAGGGCGAAACCATAGGCGGCCGTTACCGCAGCAACGGATATGTACACAATCAACCAGGAGCCCGGTCGGCCCAAAGGCCGCCGATACACCCCATATCACCTCAATGCCCTGAGCCGGCCCTCGATAAACCGCCGCTCCGGCTCCTGCCGGGTCAACTCCAGTGCCCGCTCATACGCCTGCCGCGCCTGCTCCACCCGCCCCAACTGCCGACAAAATTCCGCCCGCGCCGAATGGGCCAAGTGGTAATCCTGCAGCTCACCGCGATCCAGAATCGCCTCGACCAGCGCCAGTCCCGCCAGCGGCCCATCCCGCTTCGACAGCGCAGCGGCGCGGTTCAACTCGATCACCGGTGAAGGTACGGCGCGCAGCAACACGTCATACAGCCCGACAATCTGCGCCCAATCGGTCTGCTCCACCGACGGTGCTTCGGCATGCACCGCCGCAATCGCCGCTTGCAGGCAATAGGGGCCGAATCGCCGCGTGCCCAGCGCCCGCTCCACCAACGCACAGCCTTCGGCGATCATCTGGCGGTCCCACAACGTTCGGTCCTGCTCATCCAACAGGATCAGTTCGCCACTCGAAGACGTGCGCGCCGGACGCCGCGATTCGTGCAACAGCATCAGCGCCAGCAACCCCATCACCTCGGGCTCCGGCAACAGCTCCATGAGCAAACGACCGAGTCGAATGGCTTCACGGGTCAACTCTTCGCGGGTCACCAGCGCGCCGATGGACGCCGAATAACCTTCGTTGAACACCAGGTAAATCACCCGTAACACGCTGTCGAGGCGTTCGGGCAGTTCCGCCAGGGTCGGCACCTGATAAGGGATTTTCGCGTCACGGATTTTCGCCTTGGCGCGCACGATGCGCTGGGCGATGGTGGCCGGCGCCGAGAGGAAGGCCCGGGCGATTTCTTCCGTGGTCAGGTCGCAGACTTCCCGCAGGGTCAGCGGCACCTGGGTGTCCGCTGCCAGTGCCGGGTGACAGCAGGTGAAAATCAGCCGCAGGCGGTCGTCTTCCACGTCCTCGTCACTCCAGTCGGCCTGCTCCAGTGCTTCCAGTTGTGCGATCAACAACGGACGAGAGGCGGCGAAGCGGGCGCGCCGGCGCAACACATCAATGGCTTTGAAGCGTCCGGTGGACACCAGCCACGCCCGCGGCTTGTCCGGCACACCGTCCCGCTGCCAGCGCTCGACTGCAATGAAAAACGCCTCATGCAGGGCCTCTTCGGCGAGGTCGAAATCGCCGAGCAAGCGGATCAGTGTCGCCAGAATCCGTCGCGACTCTTCACGATAGACCTGCTCGACGCGCTCCTTGACCGGCAACGTCATTTCAAGGATTCAACTGACGAACGGGGCGCACTTCGACACAGCCGACCCGGGCCGCCGGAATGTCACCGGCGACCTGGATGGCTTCATTGAGGTCCTTGGCGTCGATCAGGTAGAAGCCGGCCAATTGCTCCTTGGTTTCGGCGAACGGGCCATCGGTGATCGACAGCTTGCCGTTGCGCATGCGCACGGTCGTGGCGGTCTGCACCGACTCCAGCGCCTCGGCGGCGACCATTCGGCCACTGCCCTGGATCGACTCGGCGTACGCCATGCACTCGGCGTCCTTCGGGCTTTCCGGCAACGAATGCAGCAGGTGCTCGTCGCTGTAGACCAGGCATAAATACTTCATGAGCTTCTCCAGGATCGAAGATCAACTATGGCCGTGAATGAGCCGTTTGGCGCAGCTTCCCGATCAACTGCCCGACGGTCAGGGCTCCAGGTTGAACAGGGCCGTGCCACTCATCATGTCGAACGGGGCCGACCAGTGTTCATGGACGATGCGCCATTGACCGGCCTCACGCCGATAGCAGGCCGTCACGCGCATCCAGCACGCCTGGGTTTCACCCTTGTCATTGGTGCCGCCGCAGTGGGCCAGCCAATGGGCAAAGGCGATGTGCTCATCGGCCACGATGTTGGTGTGGTCGAAATCAAAGGTGTGCGGGCCCTGGCACATTTCCATGCATTCCAGCCAGTGCGCACGGTAGGCGGCCTTGCCGCGAAACTGCAGCGCCTTGACCGCGTCGTAAGAGACGATGTCGTCGGCATACAGGGCCATGATTTTCTCGACATCCTTGGCGATGACCGCCTGACGGTAGTTGTCGATCAGGGTCTGGATTTCGTGTGTGGCATTCATGGTGGTTCTCCGTGGTTTTTGTTTTGAAGACACCCCTAGTCGTCTGGCGATCCATCCAATCGACAGTCGAAATAAAAATAATCCAGGAACGCAAACTCGCTAGAATCCGAGGCTCATTTCCAATGGAAAAAGGACACTCCAGTGACAGCCCGACTCGTGCCTTACGAAAGCCTGAATGCGTTGCAACGCCAGCAGGTCGAGGCCATCGAAGTACACCCGGAACAAATCAGGTTTTCCGGTGACATCCACGGTGCATTGCACACCCTGCTATCCAAACCCGGCCCCGGCGTCAAAGGATTTGCCCTGTTGGCCGACGCGATTCCCGTCGCCTTCCTGCTGCTCAAACGCCCACCGGTATTACCCGCCTGGGCCGATGAACACAGCGCCACCCTGCATGCCTTGCAAGTCGATCAGCGCGCCCAGGGCAAGGGGTATGGCAAGGCTTGCCTGCAAGACTTGCCTGAAGTGGCCCGCCAGGCCTGGCCGGAAATTCGCGGGCTGGAGTTGTCGGTGGATGCGGACAACGCCGCGGCCATTGCCCTGTATGCCAAATACGGTTTTGTCGACAGCGGCGAGGCGTACAAGGGGCGGATCGGCTATGAGCGGCGGATGGGATTGATGTTCTGATAGGCACATCCGCCCCCCTGTGCTCCGGGCGGCGTTCCGACGATGGTCGTTAACGATAACGCGTGTTTACCGAATAAACGCGGTGTTCTTAAGTCCATCGTCGGAACGCCGCCCGGAGCAAGCTCGCTCCTACAGGGGGATCTGCGTCGGGTTTAGAGACTGAGCACCATCTCATGCCACGCCATGCCGCCATGGTCCGACGCCGATGGCTTGACGTAGGCAAAGCCGAACCCGGCGTACAGCGGGATATGCCGCTCCTTGCACATCAGGTTGATGCTGGCCTTGCCCAGTGCGCGCATGCGCTCGATGAACTCGCCCATCAAACGCTTGGCCAGCCCCTGCCCCTGATAATCCGGATGCACCACCACCGACATGATCACCACATGGGGCCCGGCCGGGTCGTGGCCGATCAGCTCCTTGAACGCTTCGTCCGACATTTCCACTTCAAATGCCGCACCGGAATTGATGAAACCGGCGACCACGCCGCCCACTTCGGCAACGATGAAACCTTCGGGCCAAGTGGCGATGCGGGTGGCGATTTTTTCGCGGGTCGCGGCTTCGTCGCCCTCGTAGGCTACGGTTTCGATGGCGTAGCAACGGTCCAGGTCGGCGGGCAGGACGTTTCGGATGACAGGGTTTGTCGAGTTCATGGCAGAGCGCAGCAACCTTGGGGCAAGTGAGATGACGGAGTAACGCTCACCGATTCTAACAATACTTGCCTGCCGTCGAGCGTTCAGCGTAGTCACGCTGTACATCGACTTGCCGCACGAGCGACGAATCAAGCGGGACAGTGAGCGACACACCGCCAGACGCGGCAGGCATCGCCAGCCCTTCTTTACAGCCCCACCAAGCGATAACCCACCTGCAATTCGGTGATGAAATGCTGCGGCTGCGCCGCATCGGCCTCCAGCTTTTGCCGCAAGTGCGCCATGTGCACCCGTAGGTAGTGAGCACGATCGACGTAATCCAGGCCCCACACCTCGAGCAAGAGCTGGCGATGAGTCATGACCCGGCCTTGCCCGCGAACCAACGCACACAGCAGACGATACTCGATAGGCGTCAGATGGACTGATTGGCCCTCGCGCCGGACCTCGTGCGTGGCCAGGTCCACTTCGATCATGCCAAACGTCACCTTGCTGGTGACGGCGGCGGTCCCGCTCTGCACATGTCGGCGCAATTGCGCGCGGATTCGCGCAAGCAACTCAGGCACGCCGAAAGGCTTGACCAGATAGTCATCGGCGCCCGCATCCAGTGCCGCCACTTTTTCCTCTTCACGGTCACGGGCCGACAGCACCAGAATCGGCACTGTCATCCAGCCTCGCAGCTCGCTGATCAATTGTTTGCCGTCGCCGTCGGGCAAGCCCAGATCGACAATGACCAGGTCCGGTTGACGGCTGGCGGCGTGGATCAGGGCGCGTTTGACGTTGTCGGCCTCAAACACCTGAAAACCTTCGTCCTGCAGCGCGATACCGACGAAACGACGTATGTTGGCCTCATCCTCGACAATAAGGATCCGTGCACTGGTCATAGCGATTCCATGGAAGGCGGTTGACCCGCCGGTAGAGTGATCACAAAGCGGATCCCCGAAGTGGCCCGGGGTTGGGCCTCAATCGTTGCGCCATGAGCCTGGACAATCCGTTTTGCCAATGCCAGCCCAAGGCCGATGCCGGCAACGGCCGACTCCCGCTGCCCCCGGGTGAAGGGTTCGAACAAACTCTGAGGCGTGCTGCCCTGGGGGCAACCGGGCCCGGCATCGAGCACCTCCAGCACGATACTGTCCTCCACTTGCCGGGCGGTAACCTGCACCAGTGTTCCGGCCGGCGTGTACTTCGCGGCGTTGTCCAGCAGGTTGACCAGCACTCGTTCGATCATCAGTGCATCGACCTCCACCAACGGCAACTGCGGCGACAGCGCGGTACGCACTACGTGCCGCGCCAACGGTTCGCGCAGTTGGCGTAAAGCGCTGCCAACGATCTCCTCCAATGAGTGCCATTGCCGGTTCAGGCGCACGCCGCGCTCCTGCATCCGGGCCATGTCCAACAGGTTTTCGATCAACCGCTGCATGGAACTGGCCTGATCGTGGATACCGTCCAACAACTGCGCCAGCGGTCCTGACGGTGCATGGTGCACCGCCGCATCTGCCGCGCCAATAATGGTGGTCAGTGGTGTGCGCAGGTCATGAGAGATCGCAGCCAGCAGCGTATTGCGCATGCGCTCACCCTCCATCTGCACCAGAGTGCTCTGCGCCACTTCGACGAAATGCACCCGTTCCAGCGCGATAGCCAGTTGGCTCATGCATGCCTCAAGCAAACGTTGTTCTTCAGGCTCCTTCAACCGCTCGGGTTCAGCCAGCTCAAGCACCAATACACCGCGTACGCGCATGGGTGCCCTCAACGGCAAATAGTGGCCTTGAGCGGCTGCCAGCGTATCGGTGCCCTGGCCAGCGGGTTGGCCGTGGTCGTAAACCCATTGGGCGATGCTTTCATCGAGCGGGAATGCACCGGCGCCACTGGCATGGATACCGTCCATGGCGTCCGGCAGTGCCAGCCCGACCCGTGCTTCAAACACGCCGCTGAAGGTACGCAGCGCCACCTCTGTGATTTGCTCCACCGTCAGCGCCGCCGAGAGGTCGCGCGCCAGCCTCGCCAACGACGTCGCCCGGCGCTCACGGCCGGCGGCGGTATGAGCCTCGTGACGCAAGCGTGCCGTCAACTGACCGGTGATCAAAGCAATCCCCAGCATCAGGGCGAAGGTAAAGAAATATTGGGTATCGTTGACCGTAAACGACCAGCGTGGCTGGACGAAGAAGAAATCAAAACACAGCACCGCCAGCATCGCCGCCCAAACACCCGGACCGCGCCCATAGCGCAGGGCGACCAAGACCACCGTGAGCAAAAACAGCATGACCACGTTGGCCAGATCAAACACCTGCAACAGCAAGGCAGCCACCGCCGTGGCGATAAAACAGGCAAGACTGGCCCACAGGTATGCCGGAGCCCTGCTTGGCGGCAGCGCGGCATCCGTGTTCAGCGCCACCGCCCCCGCGACGGGCAGCGGGCCATGGGCGATGACGATCTGATCGATCTCGGGATGACGACGGCTGATACGGTCACTGATCGACTGATGCCAGAACTGCCAGACCTTGCGCGGGTAATGCCCGAGCACCAGGCGGTTGGCGTTATGTTCACGAGCAAACGCCACCAGGGTCTCGGCCACGTCCATGCCTGACGGCGTGGCCGTGTCAGCCCCGAATTCCGCGGCCAGCGCCAGGGTTTTCATCGCAGCGGCATAGCGGTTCGCCCCCGCTTCACGGCGCTGAGCCGAAGGCACATGGACGACGATCCAGTCCGCCTCAAGCTTTTGTGCCAGGCGCGCCGCTTCCCGCACCAGACGTTCATCCGAAGGGTACCCGGCCACGCCCACCAGTAAACGTTCGCGCGCGGGCCAAAGGGTGTTGATGGACCGCTCGCGGCGATAATCGCGCATCTGTGCATCGACGCGATCGGCAGTGCGCCGCAACGCCAGCTCTCGCAAGGCCAGCAAGTTGCCTTTGCGAAAGAAATGCCGGGACGCTCGCTCGGCCTGGGGTGGCAGGTAAACCTTGCCTTCCTTGAGACGACGTAACAGGTCATCGGGTGGCAAGTCGATCACCACCACTTCGTGGGCATCGTCGAACAGATGATCGGGCACGGTCTCGCGCACCCGGATACCGATGATCCCGCTGACGATATCGTTGAGACTTTCCAGGTGCTGGACATTGAGGGTGGTCCAGACGTCGATGCCTGCGCGCAGCAGTTCTTCGACATCCTGCCAGCGTTTGGGATGACGCGAACCGGGAACATTGCTGTGGGCCAGTTCATCCACCAGCAGCACCGCCGGACGTCGCGCCAGCGCGGCATCCAGATCGAATTCGCTGAGGGCACACTCGCGATGCATCACGTTGTAGCGCGGCAGCAGTTCCAGCCCCGTGAGCAGTTCAGCGGTTTCCCGGCGGCCATGGGTTTCGACCACGCCAGCCACCACGTCACGGCCCTGGGTCACTTCGCGCTGGGCGGCAATGAGCATGGCGCAGGTTTTACCCACCCCGGCATTGGAGCCGAAATAGATGCGCAATTTCCCGCGCAGGGCGGCCTGTTCGTCTTGTTGCAGCTTCTCCAGCAGCGCATCGGGATCAGGGCGGCCGTCCCGTGCAGCGGTGAACGTATCAGTTACGAGCATGGCAATCCTTTAGAACGGCACGGCGCCACACCGGGCGCCGTACAGTCAGTCCTTTCAAACCAGGCCAAGCCCGGCCAACAGCATGTCGATCACCTTGATCCCCGCGAATGGCACCAGTACGCCTCCCAGTCCATAGATCAGCAGGTTGCGATTGAGCAACGCCGCGGCGCCGATGGCTCGGTACGTCACCCCCCTGAGCGCCAGCGGGATCAGAAACACGATGATCAGGGCATTGAAGATCACCGCACTGAGAATCGCCGAGTTCGGGCTGCTCAGGTTCATCACGTTCAGGGCACCCAGTTGTGGATAGGTGGCGACGAATGCGGCCGGTACGATAGCAAAATACTTGGCCACATCGTTGGCCACGCTGAAGGTGGTCAACGCGCCGCGCGTCATGAGCATCTGTTTGCCGACCTCAACCACCTCGATCAGTTTGGTCGGGTTGCTGTCCAGATCGACCATGTTGCCCGCTTCCTTGGCGGCCTGCGTGCCACTGTTCATGGCCACCGCCACGTCCGCCTGGGCCAGTGCCGGCGCATCATTGGTGCCGTCTCCGGTCATCGCCACCAGCTTGCCCTGAGCCTGGTAGTCGCGAATCAGCTGCAGTTTGTCTTCCGGCCGGGCCTCGGCGAGAAAATCGTCAACCCCGGCTTCGACAGCAATCGCTGCCGCCGTCAGGCGGTTGTCGCCAGTGATCATGACCGTCTTGATGCCCATGCGTCGCAGTTCGGTAAAGCGCTCCTTGATGCCGCCCTTGACCACGTCCTTGAGCTCGACCACACCCAATGCCTGTGCTCCATCGCACACGACCAGCGGTGTACTGCCACGGCGCGAGACTTCATCGACCTTGCTCTGCAAGGACGACGGAAAGCTGCCGCCCAGCGCCTCGATGTGCTGGCGAATGGCATCTGCCGCGCCCTTGCGGATGCTCCGGCCACCGGCCAGATCGACGCCGCTCATGCGGGTTTGCGCGGTGAACTGCACGAAGCTCGCCTCCAGGGCATTGAGGTCCCGCGCCCGCAGATCGAACTTCTGCTTGGCGAGCACCACAATACTGCGTCCTTCCGGCGTTTCGTCGGCCAGCGAGGCCAACTGCGCGGCGTCCGCCAGTTCCGATTCCTTGACCCCGGGCGCCGGCAGGAAACTGCTGGCCTGGCGATTCCCCAAGGTAATGGTGCCGGTCTTGTCCAGCAGCAGGACGTCAACATCACCCGCCGCTTCTACGGCGCGCCCGGAGGTGGCAATGACGTTGGCCGACATCATCCGGCTCATGCCCGCCACACCAATCGCCGACAGCAGGCCACCAATGGTCGTCGGGATCAGGCAGACCAACAGCGCCACCAGTACCGTTGCGCTGACCACATCGCCACCGCTCATGCCCACCGCGAACAACGAGTACGGGCCCAGGGTCACGATCACCAGCAAAAACAGAAAGGTCAGGCCGACCAGCAGAATGGTCAGCGCCACTTCGTTGGGCGTCTTCTGGCGTTTCGCGGATTCGACCATGGTAATCATGCGATCCAGAAAGGACTCGCCGGGATTGACACTGATACGCACCACCAGCCAGTCCGAAAGCACTTTTGTGCCGCCGGTGACCGATGAAAAGTCACCGCCCGCCTCACGTATCACCGGTGCCGACTCCCCGGTAATTGCGCTTTCATCCACCGACGCCACGCCTTCGATCACCACCCCATCGAGGGGCACCAGATCGCCGGCCTCAATCAACACCACGGCGTCCTTGAGCAGTTCGCTGGAAGGCACCGGCCTCCAGGTGGAACCGTGCCTGGGTTGCTGCATCAGCTTGGCCAGGGTCTGGCGCTTCATCCCGCGCAGGCTGGCCGCCTGGGCCCGACTGCGCCCCTCGGCAAGGGCTTCGGCGAAGTTGGCAAACAACACGGTGAACCACAGCCACAAGGTGATGCAGAGAATGAAACCACTGGGGGCTTCTCCCTTGCCGACCAGCGACTGCACCCACAACAACGTGGTGAGGATGCTGCCCAGGTACACCACAAACATCACCGGGTTCTTCCACTGCGCCTGGGGCATCAATTTCCTGAAAGCATCCAGGCACGCCGTGAGCAACAACCCACGGTCAAACAAAGGCAAACGAGCTTGCTTACTCATGGTTGTTTCTCTTACTCACTGGCCGCAAGGGGCGGCTGATGCGCAGGCTTCAAAGCATCCAGCGCAAGGTTGAGTTGCAGCACATTGACCCGGGGCTCGCCGAGCAAGCCAAAGGTGCGTTGCTCGGTGTGAGCGTTCACCAACTTCAACAGATCGGCTTCCGGCAGGTGACGCAGGCGTGCGACGCGCGATACCTGGATCTGTGCGTTGGCCACCGAAATGTGTGGGTCCAGGCCTGACGCCGACGAAGTGACCGCATCCACCGGCACCTGCGCATCGGCTGCCAGACCGTTCTGCTGGCGGTAGGCATCGACGCGCAGGGCTACGGCGTCGATCAACTTCTGGCTGGTCGGGCCAAGGTTGCTGGCGCCACTGGAACCGGCGTTGTACGGCTGGGCCACGCTCTTGCTCGGGTCCAGCGGGTCGGCGCCGAGGGTCATGCTCGGGCGCCCCTGGAAATACTCCGCACGAGTGAAGTGCTGGCCAATCACCGCCGAACCGATCACTAACCCGTCCCGTTCAACCAGACTGCCCCGAGCCTGAAACGGGAACAGCACGTTGGCCACTAGCGTGGTGAACAACGGATACGCCAGCCCGGTCAGCAACATGAAGAACGCCGCCGAAATCAGCACCGGGCGCAACAGGCCGACAAACAGAAACGGCATCTTGGTTTGGGTTTGTACTTGAGTCATCACAGCCCCCTCACTTGTAGGTCTGGCCGGTCAGCAACTGCAGTTGCTCGACCAGCGGGCCGAGCGCGAGCGCCGGCAGGAAAGTCAGGCCGCCCACCACCAACACCACGAACACCACCAGGAACATGAACAGCGGAGTGGCGGTCGGGATGGTGCCGGCACCGGCCGGGATGTTCTTTTTCATGGCCAGGGAGCCGGCGACTGCAAGCATCGGCAACATGGTGAAGAAACGTCCAAGCAACATGGCCAGACCGATGGTGGTGTTGAAGAACGGCGTGTTGGCATTCAACCCGGCGAACGCCGAACCGTTGTTGGCCGTACCCGAGGTGTAGGCATACAACACCTCGCTGAAACCATGGGGTCCCTGGTTGTTGAGGCTGTTGAGGGTGTCGGGCCAGAGTGCCGCCAAAGCGGTGAAACCAAGAATGCAGACGGGGTGTGCCAGCACCGAGAGCATGACCAGCTTGATCTCCCGTGCCTCGATCTTCTTGCCGAGGAATTCCGGGCTGCGCCCGATCATCATGCCTACCAGAAACACCGTCAGCAGTGCGTACTGGATCAGGTTGATAAAGCCCACGCCGTCGCCACCGAACACGCAGTTGAGCATCATCTGCGCCAGCGGTACGAAGCCACCCATCGGCGTCAGCGAATCATGCATGGCGTTCACCGAGCCGGTGGTGGCGCCGGTGGTGGTGGTCACAAACAGGCTGGTGTCAGCAATCCCGAAACGCAGCTCTTTGCCCTCCATGTTGCCGCCACTCTGGGTCGCCGACAGCACCTGGTCCGCGCCCACTCGGGTCAACAGCGGGTTGCCACTTTGTTCGGCGGTGTAAACGATGCTCAGAAAACCGATGAACATCACCAGGAACGTGCCAAAGAACACCCAGCCCTGACGCCGACGCATCAGCATGCTGCCGAAGGTGTATGTCAGCGCTGACGGGATCAGCAGCATGCTGAGGATGTGCAGCATGTTGGTCAGCGGGGTCGGGTTCTCGAACGGGTGCGCGGCGTTCATGCTGAAGAAGCCGCCGCCGTTCGTGCCGATGTGCTTGATGGACTCAAAGCTCGCCACCGCCCCGACGATCAATTGCTGTTGCGCGCCCTCCAGTGTGGTGGCCAGGGCCTCGGAACTCAGGGTTTGTGGCATGCCTTGCCAGACATACACCAGCGCCATGCCAAAACACAGCGGCAGCATCACCCGGTACAGCATGCGGGTGAAGTCCACCCAGTAGTTTCCGATGTCAGCGGCGTTCGACCGACTGAGGCCGCGAATGAAACCCGCCGCAGCCACAACGCCCGCCGTTGCGCCGACGAACATCAGGAAGGTAATGACCGCCATCTGGCTGAAGTTGGACAGGCTGGTTTCACCTGAATACGCCTGCCAGTTGGTGTTGGTGATAAATGAGGCCGCGGTATTGAACGCCAGATCCGGTGTTTGCGCGCTCAGCTCCAAGGGGTTGAGTGGCATGAAACCTTGCAGGCGCAACACGATATAACCCAGCAACATCATGGCCGCGTTCGACAGCAACAGGGCCGAGCCGTAACGTGCCCAGCCCATGGTTTCGGCCGGATCAATCCCCAGCAAACGATAGGTAGCGCGCTCCGCCAAGGCATGGTTGCGTCCGGTAAATACCCGCGTCAGCCACTTCCCCATCAAGATGGCGAGCCCGGTCATCAACCCGAGAATCACCGCAAATTCCAGCATAGTGCTTAACATGTCGATGCTCCGTTCAAATCTTGCCCATGGCGACGATGACCATGGCGGTCGCAGCAAAAAACACCACGCTAACCCCTATGAAAATCAGGTCGTACATTGCCGGTTTCCTTTCTCAAGACCGCCCTCGCGGGCGAATAAAAACGCCTTTACCGCAATGACTGTGGCCATCAAAACTGCTCTGCACGGATAAGGGCGTAACCCAGGTAGGCGAACAACAGGGCGGCGCACAGGCCGCTGGCGATGTAAATGAACTCGAGTGTTAACAAGACAGCTCCCCCTGACTAAACGAAGGCACCCGCAATCGGGTCCCGGTAGAGCGCGCCAGACTAAAAAAACCACTGATTACGCGCTCTTATCTGCGCCGTAGAGGTTAAGTGAGGGGGTATCAAGGTCAGACACTGATTGGGGGCAGCGGTATTAAGACGGCGTATAGATCGGGCGAAACGGACGGTGTGTGAGGGCGTGATGCGGGGCATAAACGGCAGCAACGAACGGGCACTGTGAGGTGCCCGTTCCGGGCTTGCTCATCAGGATCTTAACGGCAGCCAGATTTCCAGTGTTCCGGTTTTAAGCCTGGGGTTGAAGTCTTCGCTGTAGCGTTCGAATTCGGGGGCGTCCGCCGCTTGATGCCCGGACTGGGGCAGCCAGGTATCGCAGATGTAGCGAAAGGTCTGCGACAGGGATTCCAGCGGCCCTTTATGCTCGAACACCGCGTAATACTGCGGCTGAATTTCAACCCAGCGGTATTGCTCGGGCAAATCGTCGAGCTTGCTGATCTCGACACCGGCAATGTAATCAAAGCCACCCTTGCCATCGAAATTGCAGCAGACGCCGTAGGTGACTTCACCCTTTTGACCCGGCACGTTGCCGATGTGGGGACTGAATTTTTCCCAGAGCGCGGGAATGCCTGCGGTGGTCTGCTGGGTGAAGGGAGCGCCAAGCCCTGCAATCAGCAGGAAGTGCCCGTGTTCGAAGCGCGGTTCCAACAATTCGACGCTTTTTTGCTCATCCATGACTCGACTCCTGGAAGGAAAAATGGGTTCGGCTGGGAGTATAGAAGCCAAACCCGTTTCGCCCACTTACAGCGCGTGCAACTGCTCGACGGCGGCCGCACCGAAAAACTCGTTGTAGCCGGAAAGGATCACGTACACCGCGAAATAGCAGAAGATCGCCGCAGATGCCATGTAGGAGTACCGCAGCAGCTTGTCGCCGAGCAACTTGCCGCCATGGCTTGCGGCAAAGCACAGGCCGGCGGACCAGAGCAAACCGGCACAGAGGAAACCGCCGAGGAACAGCGCCGAACTGAGCGGCCCACCGCCACCAGAACGGGCGATCAACGTGCCGCCCACGGCGGCGAACCAGAGAATCGCGCTGGGCGAGGACATGGCGAGGAAGATCCCGCGAAAAAACTCTTTGCGATGGGAGTTCTGCCCCACCTCGACCGTTTCGGCCATCAACGCTTCATGGTGGATCGCCGAATAAATCATCTTCGCCGCGAAATACACCAGCAACGCCGAACCGCCGATCCACAGCACCCAACGCACGGTTTCGTACTGCAGCAAAACCGTCATGCCCGCCAGCGCCAGCACCGCGTAGATCAGGTCGCCGACGCAGGTACCCAAGCCCAGAGCAAAGCCTTGAAAATAGCCGCGCTGCATCGCCAGGGTGATCATGGCGATATTGGCCACGCCAATGTCCAGGCACAGCGAAAGGCTCAGCAAAAAGCCACTGGTGAATTCCATCGTTCCAGTTCCTTCGGAAAAATTTGTTTACATGGAGGCTGGACAGTCTGCCACAGCTGACCGTACATTCCGCACAGGTCACCGCAGTGACCAGCGTCGCTCGGACGGTTCCGGGCGCTTACGTTATCCGAGGCAACAATGGCCGAACAAGGTTCGCCGCGCCGCTTTGCGCGCATAGATCGACTCCCTCCTTACGTGTTCAACATCACCGCCGAGCTGAAGATGGCCGCCCGTCGCCGTGGCGAAGACATCATCGACTTGAGCATGGGCAACCCCGACGGCGCCACGCCGCCGCACATCGTCGAGAAACTGGTGACCGTCGCCCAGCGCGAAGACACCCATGGCTACTCGACGTCCAAGGGTATTCCGCGCCTGCGCCGGGCGATTTCCAACTGGTACAAGGATCGCTACGAGGTCGACATCGACCCGGAAACCGAAGCCATTGTCACCATCGGCTCCAAGGAAGGCCTGGCGCATTTGATGCTGGCGACCCTCGACCAGGGCGACACCGTGCTGGTGCCGAACCCCAGCTACCCGATTCACATCTACGGTGCCGTGATTGCCGGCGCCCAGGTGCGCTCAGTGCCGCTGGTGCCGGGCGTGGATTTCTTCGCCGAACTGGAACGGGCTATCCGGGGTTCGATTCCGAAGCCGAAGATGATGATCCTCGGCTTCCCGTCCAACCCCACCGCACAATGTGTGGAACTGGATTTCTTCGAACGGGTGATCGCGCTCGCCAAGCAGTACGACGTGCTGGTGGTGCATGACCTGGCCTACGCCGACATCGTCTACGACGGCTGGAAAGCCCCGTCGATCATGCAGGTGCCGGGCGCCAAGGACATTGCGGTGGAGTTTTTCACCCTGTCCAAGAGCTACAACATGGCGGGCTGGCGCATCGGCTTCATGGTCGGCAACCCGGAACTGGTCAACGCCCTGGCGCGGATCAAGAGTTATCACGACTACGGCACCTTCACCCCACTGCAAGTCGCAGCGATTGCGGCCCTCGAAGGCGACCAGCAATGCGTGCTCGATATCGCCGAGCAGTACCGCCAGCGCCGTAACGTGTTGGTCAAAGGCCTGCATGAGCTGGGCTGGATGGTCGAGAATCCAAAGGCGTCGATGTACGTCTGGGCCAAGATTCCCGAGGCTTACGCCCATCTGGGTTCGCTGGAGTTCGCCAAGAAACTGCTGGCCGAAGCCAAGGTCTGTGTCTCGCCAGGCGTGGGCTTTGGTGAGTACGGGGACGATCACGTGCGCTTCGCGCTGATCGAAAACCAGGACCGGATTCGTCAGGCCGTGCGCGGGATTCGCGGGATGTTCCGGGCCGATGGGTTGATCGCCAAATCCAGCGCCTGACAGAAAACCCTGTAGGAGCGAGCCTGCTCGCGATGGTGGGTCAGTTAACGTGTACGCAGCTGACACACCTTCGCGAGCGAGCTCGCTCCTACAAATAAATCACCCACAAAAAAACCGCATCGCTGCGGTTTTTTTGTGTCTGGCGTTTAGCTTAAACGAACAACGACAACAGCAGAATGAAGCCCAGGCCCACCACCGACAGGATGGTTTCCATCGCGGTCCAGGTCTTGAAGGTTTCTGCCACGGTCATGTTGAAGTACTGCTTGACCAGCCAGAAACCGGCGTCGTTGACGTGGGACAGGATCAACGAACCCGCACCGGTGGCCAGCACCAGCAGCTCACGGTTCACGCCTGGAATCATCCCCACCACCGGCACCACGATGCCCGCGCCAGTGATGGTCGCCACGGTCGCCGAACCGGTCGCGATGCGGATCACCGCCGCCACCAGCCACGCCAGCAGGATCGGCGAGATCTGTGCGTTCACCGCCATGTGGCCGATCACGTCACCCACGCCGCTGGTCACCAGCATCTGCTTGAAGCCACCGCCGGCACCGATGATCAGAATGATCGCGGCGGTCGGCGCGAGGCTCGCGTCCAGCCATTTCATCATTTGGCTGGAACCGATGCCCTGCTTGTAGCCGAAGGTGTACAGCGACAGCAGCAAGGCCAGCAGCAAGGCCGAGATCGGGTGACCGATCAGGTCCATGAAGGTGCGGAAGAAGTTGCCATCGGGCAGCACCACGTCGGCAAAGGTCTTGAGCAGCATCAGGAACACCGGCAGCAGCACGGTCACCAATGTGATGCCGAAGCTCGGCAGTTCAGCCGAATCGGTTTCGCGTGCCAGTTGATCCACCAGCTCCTGGTTCGGATGGCCAGGGATGTGCTTGGCAATGAACGTACCGTAGATCGGGCCGGCAATGATGGCGGTAGGCAGCGCCACGATCAGGCCATACAGAATGGTTTTACCGATGTCGGCGCCGAACACGCCGATCGCCAGCAGCGGACCCGGGTGCGGCGGTACCAGGCCGTGGACTGCGGACAGACCAGCCAGCAGCGGGATGCCGATCTTGATGATCGACACGCCGGTACGCCGGGCAACGATGAACACCAGCGGAATCAGCAACACGAAGCCGATTTCGAAGAACAGCGGGATGCCCACCAGGAACGCGGCAAACATCATTGCCCACTGCACTTTGTCCTTGCCGAAGGCGCGGATCAGGGTCTGGGCGATCTGGTCCGCCCCGCCCGACTCGGCCATCATTTTGCCGAGCATGGTGCCCAGCGCGAGGATGATCCCGACGAAACCGAGCACGCCACCGAAGCCGTCCTGGAACGCCTTGATGATGGTGCCGATCGGCATGCCGGAGGTCAGCCCGAGGAAGGCTGCCGCGATGATCAGGGCAAGAAAGGGATGCAACTTGAACTTGGTGATCAGAACGATAAGCCCGATCACCGTGACCACTGCATCGAGCAGCAGGAACGTCTCGTGGGACATGCCAAACATTAGGGGTGTCTCCTGGTTGTTGTTGTTATTGAAGCGGGTAATTCGAAAGCCATAAGGACAGCGCTATCTCTAAAAGCAAAATTAGCCGGCACGCTTCAGGCCGTGCCTGAGCCACCAGTGGTGCGCCTGCACGGCCAACTCATCGACACTGTGGGTCGACGCATCGAGGGCCAGGGTCAAGGGCTCGCCGACGGGGGACTCGAGGGTGGCGAACTGGCTGTCGATCAAGGTCGACGGCATGAAGTGGCCCGGCCGGTGGGAGACACGGTCGGCAGCGACTTCCGGAGTCAGTTCAAGGAATACAAAACCCAGGCCCGGCAAGGCATTGCGCAGGCGTTCGCGGTAAATGTTCTTGAGCGCCGAGCACGTCAGCACCGGGCGCTGACCCAGGGCGTCGACGCGACGCAACTCATCGCACAGGCTGTCGAGCCAGCCGGCACGGTCTTCATCATTCAGGGGGATACCCGCGCTCATCTTTTCGATATTGGCGGCAGGGTGAAAAGAGTCGCCTTCAATGGCGGTGGCGCCGCTGAGTTGGCACAGGGCTTCGCTGACGCAGGTCTTGCCGCAACCGGCAACGCCCATGATGACCAGGGCGGTGATGGGATGATTCATGTAACACCTCAGCGCGCAGACAGCGCTACCTTTGCCAGTTATGACACTAGACCAAAAGTAGAAGTTGCCGACGCCTTCTTGTCATTTTTGTGGGTTGCAGCATGTTCGTTCCCAACACCAAAAAGCGAGGATCAGGCAAACCCTCGCTCACGCATTTGCAGCTGCATCGAGACAGCGCTACCTTAGTGCCTTGAATTTTGTTTGGCAAGCCATCGATGACCTCAACCAAAAACGATAAAAAAACACGAACCACTGGCCGCCCTACCCTGAACGAAGTTGCCCGCCTGGCGGGTGTCAGTCCGATTACCGCTTCGCGCGCCCTGCGCGGCGTCAGCACTGTGGCCGCCGAACTGGTGGAAAAAGTCCAGAAAGCGGCGCTTGAACTCAACTATGTGGTCAACCCGGCAGCCCGCGCCCTCGCCTCGGCCCAGAGCCATTCGGTGGTGGTGTTGGTGCCGTCGTTGTCCAACCTGCTGTTCATCGACACCCTGGAAGCCATTCATCGGGTGTTGCGCCCCAAGGGCTTCGAAGTGCTGATCGGCAACTTCCACTATTCCCGCGACGAAGAAGAAAACCTGCTGCGCAACTACATGGCCTACCAGCCGCGCGGCTTGCTGCTGACCGGTTTCGACCGCACTGAAAGTTCGCGGCGGATGATCGAAGCGAGCAACATTCCCTGCGTCTACATGATGGAGCTCGACAGCGCCGCCGGAGTCAATTGCGTAGGCTTTTCACAACTGGCTGCCGGCGAAACGGCGGCCGAACACCTGCTGTCCCGCGGGCGCAAGCGCCTGGCCTACATCGGTGCGCAACTCGACCAGCGCACGCTGCTGCGCGGCGAAGGTTTCCGCAAGGCCCTGCAAAAGGCCGGTTTGTATGACCCGGACCTGGAAGTGCTGACGCCACGCGCCTCCTCGGTCGGCCTGGGCGGCGAACTGTTTCTGCAACTGCTCGCCAGTCACCCCGATGTCGATGCGATTTTCTTCGGCAACGACGACCTGGCCCAGGGTGCATTGCTCGAAGCCATGCGCAGCGGGATCAAGATCCCCGGGCAGGTGGCGATTCTGGGCTTCAATGACCTGCCCATGTCGGAACACATGGTCCCGCGCCTGAGCAGCATCAACACCCCGCGCGAGGCAATCGGTCGTCGCGCGGCAGAGCAGATGCTGACGTTGATGGCCGGCAACACCGTTGCCAAACCGGTGCAGGACATGGGGTTTGAGTTGAAGGTGCGCGAGAGTACTTAATATTCCCTAGGGGACACGGATCAAAAATTTGCCGTGTCCGCCATTTCAGAATCAGTCCCGGTTCGAACTGGCAGGAGTAAGAATCACCCACTATCCAGATTGACCATTGCGCCGTCCCCGATACTCATACTGTTCGAAGAACAAGATGCAGAACATTGGGGTATGCAAGGCGACACTCCGGCTGCAGTATGGATTTTGGTTATCCGGTTAATGTATGACTCACTTCAAAAAACCAGAGAATCATGGCAGCCAACCCAGAAAGACGAACCACCCATAATTAATCGGAGCTAAAAAGACGAACGTGATGAATGCAAGCGCCAGACTCAATCGCAACGCTGCCACGAAAGGAATTCTTCCCATTTCAATAGCGAGAACAATCGGCGAAGCCTGGTAAGGCAAGAGCGGCGTAGAAAAGCCGATCACTTGCATCATTAGAACACTCAGTAATGGCAAACCAGACGCGGTAGCCATCGACTGTGCCAAGGGCGTAAATAACGCTGGCACCCCATTCGCTGTCACCACAAAATTGAGCAGTGTGGATAAACCTACGATTGAGGCATAGCTGTGGAATGGTGAGGTCGGGTCCAAAGGTGCAAGGGCGAGTACTTCATTGCCTATTAATGCACCGAGTCCGGTGTGCCCTACCAGTGCGGCGAGTCCGAGGATTGCCGCGACATAGATAGCGGTCCGATGATTGACCTCCTGACCAAATTCCTCACTGGATACGAATCCCACCCGTGGCAGGAGGCATAGGCAAGCGGCTACGAGACCAACCCACGCCGGAGAAATACCGTGCAAAGAGTCGGTAAGCCAGAGTCCGAGCGTTGTCAAAAGAAGAAGTCCCAACCTCTTTTCCTCAGGACTCCAAGGGCGAGAAGGTTCCAACTCTATGCTTTTTTTCACTTTATCTGGAAACAACCAGACGACACATGCACAGAGTGCAAGTCCCTTCATAAAGCCAAGTACCGGCGCGTGCAATATCAGATAAGGCAAATAAGAGAGTTGCAGGCCGTACGTGGTATCGATCGCACCCGCCATGACAAGATTTGGAACATTCGCAGGCAGAATGGACGCCGAAAGCTGAAAGGTTCCAAAGCCGACAGCGAGTGAGAGACCTATACGCCCTGGACTCTTATCCCCGAACCCCACTCGGTCAGCAAGCGCCAGGACAATCGGCATCAGAAGTGCAATACGCCCCATGTTGGAAGGCATAACAAAGGCAAGCATGTACGTGAGGCCGACAATACCAAAGACCATTTGCGCATACGATCTGGAAAGATAAGCCGCGAGCCCCCCCGCACATCGAGAGGCCAAACCCGTCTTGCGAATGGCAATTCCAATGACATAGCCACTGATAACGAGCCAGAACGCGGCGGAGGTAAACCCGGAGAAGACCAACGAGGCGGGAGCCACATGGAGAATCATCGCGAACGCAAAGAACAAAAGTGCAGTCAGGTATTCTGGAAGCCCGCGTGTTGCCCATAGTGTGATTGTCACAGCCACCAAACCGGCCACTGCAATCAGTTGCATATCCATGTTGCCTTCCTTTATTTCGCAGACCTGGTTTACTTCTTGACCTACTAAGACCCTGCCGCCTGACTTTATCCCGACCGAATCACTGACGGCATCTTTAATTCAAAAGAAGCATGGCGCCACACGAACGATATGTCTAATATTTAAAAAATATCAAATTAGTATTTTTGGAGTCCTAATTGGAACTCAGACATCTACGTTACTTCGTCGTCACAGCCCAAGCCGAGAATTTCACGCGAGCAGCCGAACAACTTGGAATTGCCCAACCCCCGCTTGGGCAGCAGATACGTGATTTGGAAGATGAAATAGGTACGCCGCTTTTCCACCGTGTAGGACGCGGCGTCATACTCAGTGACGCAGGTAAGGCATTTCTGATATCGGCACACGATATTCTTGCGCGTGCCGAGGACGCTCAAAAAAATGCGCGCCGTGTTGCGCGAGGTGAGGTTGGCTCATTGAAGCTGGGCTTCACCGAATCCGCCTCATTTAACGATACCGTTACAGGCTTGATCAGACGTTACCAGCAACAGCACCCCAAGGTGGAGGTAAACCTGGAAGAAAACGATAGCGAATCGCTCATTTCCAGGCTCGGTCATGGCGACATTGACGCAGCCTTTGTCAGGCCACCCTTTGCTATGGGCGGCGACATTGACTTCATCACCTTATCCGAAGAACCACTTATTGTTGTCCTGCCTGATGGACACTCATTAATGTCACGCAAGGAACTGTCGCTTGCTGATTTACGGCAGGAGAATTTCATCCTGTATTCGCGCAAGTCCGGTTATGGGCTAAGTGCAGATATCGTGGCCGCCTGCCGTCAATCTGGATTCAATCCGACCATCCGCCAGCAGGCCCCCCAACTATCGTCCGCTGTAAACCTGGTATCTGCGGGAATGGGTATTGCGGTAGTACCCGAATCAATGCAGCGAATTGATCGCGATGGCCTGCATTACAGAGCGCTTCGGCTTGATTGGCCCAAGGCTGTACTTGGACTGGCCACGCGAAAAGCAAATCGGTCTGCAGTCGTCGACGATCTGATTACTTCGGCAAGAATCGAAACTTCGTAAATAGATCTTCCGATACAAACCATGCTATTCCGAGCTGCAACTACCTGCCCAGTATCAGTAACGCGTCTGAAGTATCCAGGTGGCGAAAACCAGTCCCTGAATCGGCAGCAAAACAACACGACAAAATTCTGATGGCATAAGTCAGCGGATTCCGGTTTAGCCGTAGACAAACTGCAAGAAACCATCGCTTGCGAAGGTCTGCCGACCTTCTTTTCGCAAGAGCGTTTCCACCCGGCATTCCGGTGCAGTTCATCTGAATGTCGAAGCGACTTATACCCGCCCTGCCGGCCCAGTCTTGAGCCGACTTGATGTCACTCGTGGACAGGCACACTATTAGTTTCCCGAAGCCATGATTCGCTAACGGAGTAGCAAAATGGAACATGCACTGAAGATCCTCGGTAAAGCCTCGTCGATCAACGTCCGCAAGGTCTTGTGGACGTGCGAGGAACTGGGTCTGTCCTACGAGCGTGAGGATTGGGGCAGCGGTTTTGCCTCGACACACAGCCCTGAGTTTCTGCGGCTCAATCCCAATGCAAAGGTGCCGGTGATCATCGATGAGAACGGGGCGCTGTGGGAATCCAACACCATCTGCCGTTACCTGGCCGGCAAACACCACCATCACCATGCCGAACTGTTGCCCACCGAACCGGCCGCGCGGGCCCGGGTGGAACAGTGGATGGATTGGCAGGCGATTGAGCTCAATCCGTCCTGGAGCCATGCATTCATGGCGTTGGTGCGCAAGGACCCGGAATTCCAGGACCCGCATCGACTGGACGTCAGTGTGCGCGACTGGAACCAGAAGATGGGCATCCTCGAACATCAGCTGGCAACCACCAAGGCTTATGTGGCCGGGCCCACATTCACCTTGGCCGATATCGTCATCGGGCTGTCGGTCAATCGCTGGTTGATGACACCGATCGAGCGCCCCGATTACCCGGCCATCGATGAGTATTTCAGGCGTTTGGCGCAGCACCCCGGTTTTCTCAAGCATTGCTGCAACGGCTTGCCTTGAGCACTCCGTGTGCCAGTGTGCATCGGTGTCGGCCCGGCGGTCGAACCCTGCCGCCTGACGGCAAGGCTTGACCGCAAACCTCCGATACTCGCCGGACAAAACAAATTAAGCACTTGATATATAAGATATTTATCTTATAGGCATATTAATTGCTCAACACACTGCACCGCCAATACCTACAAGGTCTATTTATCATGCTGGTCAGTGCAAAATTAAACCAGGTGACGCCACTGCCCAAACGGCCTGGTGAAAATCCAAACGCCGACGCCGCTGCCGGGCTTCAGAGCGGCCTTCAAGGCGCCATGATGCAAGCGCTGCAAAACAATGTGCAGACGCAAACCGCGCACGCCAGCGAGCAGGTACAGGCATCCGCCACACAAACCGCCACGCAACAGGTCAGCCAGGCCAGTAAAATCAGTGACAACGTTGATGAAGCGTTCGCCAAGACCCGCGTGAATCTGCAGGCGACGACTGCAAGCGTACCGGCGGACACCCAGAACAAGGTCGGCAGTGGCTCGGCCACCGACGAATTCAAGGACTATATGAGCAAAACGCCTGAACAGCGTTTGCGCGACAGCATTCTGAAAGAGATGGGCCTGACGGAAGACCAGGTAAAAGCCATGCCTCCTGAACAACAGTTGGCGATTGGCAAAGAAATCGCCGAGCGCATGCAGGACAAGGTGAAACTGGCGCAGGCCGAGAAAGACAACGGCAGCAGCGGTAAAGGCAGCAGTCAGGTGGTCGACAAGTTCCTTGCTTCGCTTTAACGGCGCCGGAATAAAAAGGGGCCTCTCACCGGGCCCCTTTGCATTTGGCCGCAATCAATTCAACTGCAAGGTCGAATTGAACTGGCTGATGGCGTCCACCACGTGCCGCGAGCCCTGTTGAATCTCCAGAATCACCTCCCCCGCCTCATTCGCCAGCTCTACCCCAAGCCCGGTTCGACTCAAGCTCGACTGCATGCTCGACACAGCACTGACTGACAAATCGTGGTTCTTGCGCACCACTTCGACAATTTCCACCGTTGCCTGGCTGGTGCGTGCGGCCAGGCTGCGCACTTCATCGGCCACCACCGCGAAGCCACGTCCATGCTCGCCGGCGCGGGCCGCTTCGATGGCAGCGTTGAGGGCCAGCAGGTTGGTCTGATCGGCAATGCCGCGAATGGTCTGAACGATGGTGCCGATGATGTCGGACTGTTTGCTGACGGCCTCGATGCTCACCGCCGCTTCGTTCAAATCGCGGGAAATGTCCTGGATGATCTGCACTGTTTGCTGCACCACCTCGGACCCTTTGCGCGCGCAGGCATCGTTTTGTACCGAGGTGCTGTGGGCCGATTCCGCGGCCGTTTGCAGGGTAGTGACCTGCTCGGTGATGTTGCTGGCGAACTTCACCACTTTGTACAGCCGGCCCTTGGTGTCGAACAGCGGGTTGTAGGACGCTTCCAGATAAACCATGTGGCCGAACTTGTCCTTGCGTTCGAATCGGTGCGAGTGATATTCGCCGCGATTGAGTGAGGCCCAGAACGCTCTGTAGTTTGGCGATTCACTTTCGTTGCGGTGGCAAAACAAACTGTGATGCTGACCGACGATTTCATTGAGCGAGTAGTGCATGGTTTTCAAGAAGTTGTCGTTGGCCGTGATCACCTTGCCGTCGGGGGTGAATTCGATCACCGCCATGGAGCGCCCGATCGCGGCGAGCATGCTCTCGTTTTCGTGTTCTTCGTAGACTCTCGCCGAAATGTCGCTGGCGATTTTAATCACACTGCTCACTTGCCGATCAGGACCGTAGACCGGCATGTAGCTGGCTTCGAGCCAGATCTCCTTGCCGCTCTTGTTCAAGCGTGAAAAGGTGCCACTGACGGGCTCGCCACGGGCCAGGTCGCGCCACAACCTGGCGTACTCTTCGCTGCGGTAAAACGCCTCTTCGCAAAATATCCGGTGGTGCTTGCCGCGTACTTCTTCGACGCTGTAACCCATGGCGCTGCAAAAGTTTTCGTTGGCATCGAGCACAATGCCGTCCGGGGTAAATTCAATCATCGCCATCGAACGGCTAATGGCGGCCAACTTGGCATTGGCCTCGCTCAGCGCACAACTGAAACGTTCGATTTCCTGCAGGTCAGCCTTGTGATGTAGGTTGAACATGTTCGTACCACCTTGAGCGCGGTCTTTTGATTAATGAAAGTTGCTGATCTTTCAAATCCACCACTACGTTCCACAGAACACACGCGCCCCATCCACGGGAGGGACTTGTCAGGTGATAAATGATGTTTAATCGGAGGGTCCCTTTAGTGACACTCTTATCAAGACATCCTTCTCTTGATCGCCCGGATTCGGGCCAGCCCTAACCTACTCACAAGCAAACTCCCTTTACCCGATTGCTCCATTTTGCCAAGCCTGGGTGCCTTGCAATGCGCACTCTCACGGTTGAACGCCGGTCACTCGGAAGCCACCGACATGGTTAGTTACAGATGAGCATAGACAGCCGTCATGGCTAAGCAAGGCCACTAGTCGGCCAGCACAGAGGACAAAATCGGTTCAGCCTTGGTGTGACTGAGAAGGCATCCCAAACAGGGATCGCTGGGCAGCATCGAAGTCATGAGGCATGGCGTTGCCCGGATCGGGATCATTTCCCTTCTGTGCAACGACGCCGGATTTTCTTGCAGATTTTTTTTCACTGGACGAACAGCGGGAGCCCTTGGACCGGGCTCCCTGATCACGGGATCAATGACCGAAAATATCGACTTTCTTGGCCTTCTTGTCCGCACGCTTCTCAATGGCGGTTTTTGCCGGTTTTTTCTTTGCTGCTTTCTTTGAATCCATACCTTTGGACATGATGCGTACTCCACTCACACGGGATGTGAGATCAGGTATACACCTATCCTTGGGGTCGCGTTCTTTTATAATCGCCCGCTTTGCACACCGACAGTCCGGTCCCATGCCCAACACTCAGTACACCCGGCTCGATGAGCCTTTATGGCCGTTGATGAACAAGTTTTATCGCGCCCACCAATCGTCGATGAAAGCAGTCCGCGACGCGCAATTGTGGGTCGCCCGACGTGACGAAATCGTCGGAGCATTGTGCTTGCGGCCGGTGTCCGGCGGGCATTGGCTGACGGGGTTGTTTGTCGATCCGGCCTGTCGCGGGCAAGGCATCGCCGCCGCGTTGATCGCTGCCGCGGTGAAGGAGGCCCAAAGCCCGGTCTGGTTGTTCTGCCACCCGGACTTGCGCGGGTTTTACGAGCGGCGCGGCTTTGCCTTCGATCCACTGATGCCCTATGCCATGACCGAGCGCCTGAGCCGTTACGCGCGCAGCAAGCCGATGATCGCCATGGGCCTGGAACCGCTGGTCAGGACCATAGGGTAACCGGTGAGTCGGAGCGAGTGACAATAGCGTCGAGATCACCTGTGGGAGCACGCTCGCGCCCACAGTGGTCTTGTTGAGGATTCAATCGTCGGCGTTCGGATCAAGGTCCGGGAACATCACTTCGGTAAACCCGAACTTGCTGAAATCGCTGATGCGCGACGGGTATAACCGGCCGATCAGGTGATCACACTCATGCTGCACGACTCGCGCATGGAAACCCGAGGCGATGCGCACGATGGGCTCGCCCTTGGGATCGAAGCCTTCATAGCGGATGTGTTGATAACGATCCACGGCGCCGCGCAACCCCGGCACCGACAGGCAGCCTTCGAAACCTTCTTCCAGCGTCGGACTCAGCGGCGTGATCAAGGGATTGATCAGGATCGTCTGCGGCACCGCTTCGGCTTCCGGATAACGCTCGCTGTGCTCGAAGCCGAAGATCACCAGTTGCAGGTCGACGCCGATCTGCGGTGCGGCGAGGCCGACACCCCCCACGCTTTCCATGGTCTGGAACATGTCGTCGATCAATTGCCACAGTTCCGGGCTGTCGAACATCTCGGCCGGCACCGGCGGGGCAATGCGCAGCAGGCGTTCATCGCCCATTTTCAGAATTTCACGGATCATGCTCAGGCTTCGTCAGTGGTTGGTTTGAGCGAGTGGTCCCGACCCAGTCCCGACACATGGTGTTTGGGTTCGATGCTCGGGCCTTGCTCGCCGGGGACTTTTTCGCCCGGGTCCTTGCCTTCCTTGGACATGTGCTCGATCACCGCATTCATCTCGGCACCGAGCAACAGCACCGCAGAAGAAATATAGAAATACAGCAACAGCACGATGATCGCGCCGATACTGCCATACATGGCGTTGTAGTTGGCGAACTCCTTGACGTAGAAACCGAAGCCCAGGGACGCGATGATCCACACCACCACGGCCAGTACCGAGCCGGGCGTGATGAAGCGGAACTCCTGTTTGACGTCGGGCATCACGTAGTAGATGAGCGCCACGGCCACCATCAACAGAATCACGATCACCGGCCAGCGGGCGATGGTCCAGAGCGTGACAATGAAATATTCGAGGCCGACTTGCGCCGCGATCCAGCTCATCACTTGCGGCCCGAGCACCATCAATGCGGCGGCGATCAACAGCATGCCGGCGACGCCGACGGTGTAGAAAATCGACAGCGGGACACGCTTCCACGCCGGTCGGCCTTCGACCACATCGTAGGCGGCGTTCATCGCGCTCATCATCAGCCGCACGCCGGCAGAGGCCGTCCACAGGGCGATCACGATACCCACAGAAAGCAGCCCACCCTTGGACTGCTGGAGTTGGTCGATCACCGGGTTCACCTGCTCCAGGGCCTGGGGCGGCAGTACCAGTTCCGATTGCAGGCGCAGCCAGGAGAAGAAGTCCGGCAGGTGCAGGAAGCCGATCAGGGCGATCAGGAACAGAATGAACGGAAACAGCGAAAACAGCATTTGATAGGCGAGCGCCGAGGCATAGGTCGACATCTCGTCGTCGATGAACTCGGTGACCGTGCGCACCATCACACGGTGCAAGGGCAGACCTTTCATGTCCGGAAAAATCATTAGCGTCTCCTTTCGCCGCAAACAAAATGGTGGGTTAAGTCGTGGCGACTCAAGGGCCGTTGTCTACATCAAAATACTCTAGCTGGCGACTTTGAAACAATTTCAGCCCTCAAGTTCAGGCTGACACAAAAACGGCCATCCGCGGATGGCCGTTTCTTACCTTTATTAAAGGCTGGGTTATGCTTTGTCGATGCCTTTCTTCAGGGCATCCTTGGCTTTGCCAACGGCTTGCTGGGCTTCGCCTTTCTTTTCCTGCATCACGCCTTCGGCGCGCATTTTGTCGTTACCGGTGACTTTACCCACGCCTTGCTTGACGTTACCGGTTGCTTCGTTGGCCATGCCTTTTACTTTATCGCCAGTGCTGCTCATGGTGTTTCTCCTGTGAACATCTCGATGAAAAAGGTCGTTACACAAGGTTGACCGGAAGCGTTTGCACGGAGTTTCATTTATTTTCAGCCCGACATTTCATCGTTCAGCGCAGGTTGGGCTTTATGTTTGCCCGGCAACCCCCGAGAATGCCGCAACGTATTCAGGCCATGGCGCTGAAGATCCAATCCCGTAGGAATGTTATGAAACTCGATAAAAAGCAGGCCATTGCCCGCAGAAACCAGGAACTCGGCGGTGCAGTGCTTGGCGTCAACAACTGCCACTTCACCGAATTGAACCGCAACCGCAACATCTGGTGGTTCGATATTCCGGTCGCGCGTCTGGCCATTGGTCAGTACGAGTGGATTCACCTGCTGATGCACGCCCCGGAAACCGACGAACTGTTGCACCTGAAAGTGCCGACGGTATTCCTGCGCGAGAAGCTCGAAGGTCTGGTGGTGCGCAACCAGGGCAAGCGCAAGGCCGCATTGAGCCTGGAACTGAGCGCCGACAAGGACTCGTACCTGCAGGACATGCGCCCGGCGGGCACCAACGTCAATTTCGCGCCGTTCCGGCAATAAGCCTCGCCACAAGAGCACTAACAAAAAGCCCCGCGTCTGCGGGGCTTTTTGATTAGGCGGCGTTCTTCGCCTTGATCTTCTTCAACTCTTCATCACGCAACTCGCGACGCAGGATTTTGCCAACGTTGGTGGTCGGCAATGCATCGCGAAACTCCACGGAGCGCGGCACCTTGTAGCCGGTGACGTTGGCGCGCATGTGCTCCATCACCTGCTCCTTGGTCAGCGTCACGCCTGGCTTGGCGACGATGAAGATCTTGATCGCCTCCCCCGATTTCTCGTCCGGAATGCCGATGGCCGCGCATTGCAACACGCCCGGCAAGGTTGCCAGTACATCTTCGAGTTCATTCGGGTAAACGTTGAAACCGGACACCAGGATCATGTCTTTCTTGCGATCGACAATGCGCATGTAGCCATCCGGCTGGATCAGCGCGATGTCCCCGGTCTTCAACCAGCCTTCGCTGTCGAGGATTTCATCGGTGGCGTCCTGACGCTGCCAGTAGCCCTTCATGACCTGCGGACCTTTCACGCACAGTTCGCCGATTTCGCCCATTGGCTGTTCAACACCGGCATCGTCGATGACTTTGCACAGGGTCGATGGCACCGGAATGCCGATGGTGCCAATCTGAATGTTCTGGATCGGGTTGACCGTCGCCACCGGGCTGGTTTCGGTCATGCCGTAACCTTCGCAGATGGCGCAACCGGTGACGGCTTTCCAGCGCTCGGCCGCCGCCAGTTGCAGGGCCATGCCGCCGGACAAGGTCACTTTCAGCGCCGAGAAGTCCAGCTTGCGGAAGCCTTCGTTATTGCACAGGGCCACGAACAGAGTGTTGAGGCCGACGAAACCGCTGAACTTCCACTTCGACAGCTCCTTGACCATCGCCGGCAAGTCGCGCGGGTTGCTGATCAGGATGTTGTGGTTGCCGATCAGCATCATCGCCATGCAGTGAAAGGTGAAGGCATAGATGTGGTACAGCGGCAGCGGCGTGATCAGGATCTCGCAACCTTCATTGAGGTTGGAGCCCATGAGCGCCTTGCACTGCAGCATGTTCGCCACCAGGTTGCGGTGGGTCAGCATGGCGCCCTTGGCCACACCGGTGGTGCCGCCGGTGTATTGCAGCACCGCCACGTCACTGCTGGCCGGGCTGGCTTCCGCCACTGGCTGACCATGCCCCTTGCTCAATACGTCATTGAACTTGACGGCTTTTGGCAGGTGGTACGCCGGGACCATCTTCTTCACGTATTTGATGACGCTATTGATCAGCAGGCGCTTGAGCGGTGGCAGCAGGTCGGCCACTTCGGTGACGATCACGTGCTTGACGCCGGTTTTCGGCACGACGGTCTCGGCCAGGTGCGCCATGTTGGCCAGGCACACCAGGGCCTTGGCACCGGAATCGTTGAACTGGTGTTCCATTTCCCGCGCGGTGTACAGCGGGTTGGTATTGACCACGATCAAGCCCGCGCGGATGGCACCAAAGACGGCAATCGGGTATTGCAGCACGTTGGGCAGTTGCACGGCGATTCGATCGCCGGGCTGCAAATCGGTATGCTGTTGCAGGTAAGCCGCAAAGGCACCGGACAATTCGTACAGTTCACCGTACGTGATTGTCTTGCCCAGGTTGCTGAACGCCGGCTTGTTGGCGAAGCGATGGCAGGATTGCTTCAACACTGCCTGAATATTCGGGTACTCGTCTGGATTGATGTCGGCAGCAACTCCAGCTGGGTACTTATCCTTCCAAAAGTCTTCGTTCATGGAAGCCCACTCCTCAGCAACGCGAATTCAGCACCGCATTTGATGCGATTATTATTGGTGTGATTATTGGTGAGTCTGGCTTTTTACAAGGCCGAGAAGTCACAAAGCGCGCCGAGAGTAGCAGCTTTGCCAAGGGTCGACTAGAGCCAAAAGCGGCCTCTACGGTCACTTTTGTGACTCAAGAATGACAAGCGGTCATTTTAGAGCAAAGATTCTATAAAGCGCTGAAAGCCCCGAAAACCGGGGCTTAAATCAATGTAGGAGCGAGCCTGCTCGCGAAAAACTGGAGACCGCCGCGGGGCATCTGGTTCTACGCGTCATCGTTCAAGACAATCGCGAGCAAGCTCGCTCCTACACCGATCCACGCAAAGCGCGGCCATTCATCGATCAAGCGATATCACGCAACTCCCGTCGCAAGATCTTGCCCACCGGCGTCATTGGCAACGACTCACGCAACACGATGTGCTTGGGCACTTTGTACGCCGTGAAGTTTTCCTTGCAGTACGCCTTCAGCTCTTCAAGGCTGACCCCCGCTTCACGGGCCACCACAAACAACTTCACCGCTTCGCCCGAGCGCTCGTCCGGCACCCCGATGACCGCGCAGTTGGCGACTTTCGGGTGGGCCATGACCACGTCTTCAATCTCGTTCGGGTACACGTTGAAACCCGAGACGATGATCATGTCCTTCTTGCGATCGACGATACGCACAAACCCGTCCGGGTCGATCACGGCAATGTCGCCGGACTTGAACCAGCCCTCGGCATCCAGCACTTCTTCAGTGGCTTCGGGTTTCTGCCAGTAGCCCTTCATGATCTGCGGGCCTTTGATACACAGTTCGCCGCGCTCGCCCAACGGCTGTTCGACGCCTTCATCGTTGATGACCTTCAGCGTGGTGCCCGGCACCGGCAAGCCAACCGTGCCGATGCGCGACTGGTCGCCATACGGGTTGGTGCAGGCCACGGGCGAGGTTTCCGTCAGGCCGTAGCCTTCAGTGATGCGGCAACCGGTCATTTGCTCCCAGCGCTCGGCGGTGGCCTTGACCAGTGCGGTGCCGCCGGAGTTGGTGAGCTTGAGGCTGGAGAAATCCAGGGTCTTGAAATCCGGGTGATCCATCAACGCGACAAACAGCGTGTTGAGCCCCAGCAATGCCGAGAACCGCCAGTTCTTCAGTTCCTTGATAAAGCCGCCGATGTCCCGCGGATTGGTGATCAGCACGTTGTGGTTGCCGGTCACCATCATGCACATGCAGTTCGCCGTGAAGGCATAGATGTGGTAAAGCGGCAGCGGCGCGATCATCACTTCCTGTCCTTCGCGCAGCAGCGGGTGGCCGTCGACAGCGGTCTGACTGAGGCAGGCCCGCGCCTGCTGCATATTGGCCACCAGGTTACCGTGGGTCAGCATCGCGCCCTTGGCCAGGCCGGTGGTGCCGCCGGTGTATTGCAGCACCGCGATGTCATCGAGGCCGGCGTTCAACGGCTTGATCCCCAGGCCCTGGCCCAGGCGCAGTGCACTCTTGAAGGAAATCGCCTGGGGCAAGTGATAGGCCGGGACCATTTTCTTGACCTTGCTCACCATGGTATTGACTAGCCAGCCCTTGGCGGCGGGCATCAGGTCGCCCATCTTCGCTTCGATCAGGTACTGCAGGTCGGTATCGGGCAGCACTTCCTGGACTTTCTGCCCGAACATGTTCAGGTACACCAGCGCCCGGGCACCGGAGTCCTTGAACTGATGACGCATTTCCCGCGCGGTGTACAGAGGGTTGGTGTTGACCACGATCAACCCGGCGCGCAATGCGCCGAAGACGGCGATCGGGTAATGCAGGACGTTGGGCATCTGCACCGCGATGCGATCCCCCGGCACCAGGTCGGTGTGGGCTTGCAGGTAACCGGCGAAGGCGGCGCTGTAGCGTTCCAGCTCAGCGTAGGTCAGGGTGACACCCATATTGCTGAACGCCGGGCGATCCGCAAACTTCTTGCAGGAACGTTCGAACACCTCGATCACCGACTTATAGGCGCCCGTATCAATGTCCAGGGGCACACCGGTCGGGCGTTTGTCATTCCAGAAATCAGGTTGCATTGTTCTTGTCCTCTTTACCTGAACCTATCCGGGCCACTTTTCTGTCTCTGTCATTTCTTAAAAGCAGAAAGCGAAAAGCGGAGCTTCACGGACACTAGCAGCTATGTCGAATCAGGCAAATACGCGCACGATCGTCATAGATCGTGTGAATCTTCGTCCCATGGCGTGAGCAGATCAGACGCCCGACGCAGGATGCGCTATACACTTGGGTTGCAAGCCGCAAGTACCATGCCCCAGCAAAGGAAACGCCATGATCCACGACACTTTCTGGCTGACCACCAGCGATCACAGCCGTCTCTTCGTCAACCAGTGGCTACCGGCAGGCAGTCTCAAGGCATTGATTTTGCTGGCTCATGGCATGGCGGAACACAGCGGGCGGTATACGCGTCTGGCGGAAAAACTCTGCGAACAGGGTTACGGCGTGTATGCGCCGGATTTGCGCGGACATGGCAAAACTGCCGAAAACGGGACCCTCGGTCATTTCGCCGATAGCGATGGCTGGAGCAAAGTGGTGGGGGATCTGGCGTGCCTCAACCAGCACATCGGCCAGCAGCATCCCGACATGCCGATTGTGCTGCTCGGTCACAGCATGGGCAGCTACATTGCCCAGGCTTATTTGCTGCATCACAGTGCCAGCCTGCATGGGGCAATTCTCAGTGGATCGAATTTCCAGCCCGTTGCGCTTTATCGCGCGGCGCGGCAAATCGCCCGGTTCGAACGCCTGCGCCAAGGCCCCAAAGGCCGCAGCGCCCTGATCGAATGGTTGTCATTCGGCTCGTTCAACAAGAAGTTCAAACCGGCGCGTACCCGGTTCGACTGGCTCAGCCGCGATCCGAAGGAGGTCGACTTGTACGCCAACGATCCGCTCTGCGGCTTCCGTTGCACCAATCAGCTGTGGATCGATTTGCTCGGCGGGTTGCAGCAAATCAGCAAAGCGTCCAATCTCGCTCAGATCGATCCGGGCCTGCCGTTGCTGGTGATTGGCGGCGAATGTGATCCGGTGAGCGAAGGCAAACGTCTGACAGATCTGGCCAATGCCTTGCGCAAGGCCGGCAGCCAGAGCCTGCAACTGACTATTTACCCGCAGGCGCGGCATGAACTGTTCAATGAAAGCAACCGCGATGAAGTGACCGCCGATGTGCTGGCCTGGATCGCCCAGGTCTTGAGCCATCGTCGTCCACACCGAGCCGAATAGTTTTTTGTGAATTTTTTTATTCGTCACAGGAATTGAGACAGATGACCCAGGTTACCAACACCCCTTACGAAGCCCTTGAAGTCGGCCAGACCGCCAGCTTCAGCAAGACCGTCGAAGAGCGCGACATCCAGTTGTTCGCCGCGATGTCGGGCGACCACAATCCGGTACACCTGGACGCCGAATACGCCGCCAGCACCATGTTCAAGGAACGTATCGCCCACGGCATGTTCAGCGGCGCGCTGATCAGTGCGGCAGTGGCTTGCGAGTTGCCCGGGCCGGGCACGATTTATATCGGTCAACAGATGAGCTTTCAGAAGCCGGTGAAAATTGGCGACACCCTGACCGTGCGTCTGGAGATTCTCGAAAAGCTGCCGAAGTTTCGGGTGCGCATTGCCACCCGCGTGTTCAACCAGCGTGATGAACTGGTAGTGGATGGCGAAGCGGAAATTCTGGCGCCGCGCAAACAGCAGAGCGTGACCCTGACCGAGTTGCCGGCCATCAGCATCGGTTGATCCCCCCCTGACCCGTGGCGAGCGAGCTTGCTCCCTCGCCACGGGCACAATTTAGCGCGCACCCTCCTGCACCTGCACGCTCGCCGTCATCCCCGCACTCAGATTCAGCCCTTCGGGCACGTGGTCCAGTTTGATCCGCACCGGAATCCGTTGCGCCAGCCTGACCCAGTTGAAGGTCGGCTCCACTTCCGCCAGCAATTGACCATCAGGCGTCGTATTGCGATCGGTAATCCCGCGGCTGATGCTTTCCACATGTCCCTGCAACGCCTCCCCGGCGCTCATCAACCAGACCTTCACCGGATCGCCGACGCGAATCCGCGGCAGTTTGGTTTCTTCGAAATATGCCTGCACATAGAAGGTCGAATCGTCGATCAACGCCATGACCGATTGCCCGGCATTCACATAATTGCCTTCGGCCAGGCGCAGGTTGGTGATATGGCCATTGCGCGGCGCGTAGACCTGGCTGCGGTCCAGATTGATTTGTGCCATCTTGGCTTCGGCCTGGGCTTCACGCAGTTCGCCACGGGCAATGCCCGCGTTGATTTGCGCGTTTTCACGCAGTTCGGCGCTGATCGCTTGCGGCCCGAGGCTGGCGCGACGGCTGGCTTCGCGCTCGCGTAGATTGAGCTGTTGCTGACGGGTCTGCACCACCGCCAGGGCCTTTTCCAGCGCGGCTTCGAAACGGTCACGGTCGATACTCAACAACAGGTCGCCGGCCTTCACCTGCTGGTTGTCATACGCCTTGAGTTCACGCACCCAACCCGACACGTCCGGGGAAATCACCACCACATCGGCACGAATTCGCGCGTCGCGAGTCCAGGGCGTGAGCATGTAGTACTGCCATAAATGGAACCCGGCAAAAATCGCCACCGCCACCAGACACAGGGTTACCGCGACACGTACGGAGGTACGCATATTCAACTCCTTATAAGGGACCGAGGACGAAGGTAATCACGGTCAATACACAGACGTACAAGGCGCAATCAAACAATGCTTCATGCCAGATCCAGCGGCTCACCGGGGTCAACCGCAACAACAGGCGCAAGGCGCCGGTCACCAGCAACGCCAGCACCACATAAATCAGAAACGGGCTGAGCAGTACCCCGCCCACCGACCACTCACGCAAGCCCATCGACGTCCTCCTGCTGGCGGCACCAGGCACGCCAGCTGTTTTGCAATTGCAGCACCGCGCCCTGGGCCAGCTTCACCGCGTCATCGGGGGGCAAGGCGTACAAGGATTGCAGCAAGGCTTGGCTCGGCTCGGCCAACGCTTCGGCGCGACTGCCAGCCGGACCTTGTTGCAGGACTTTTTCCAGGTGCTCCAGGTAGTGCCGTTGCGGTGCGGTCAGCGGCACCTGCGCCACTGCCAGGCTCAAGCGCAGGTGCAACAATTCATCGCCGATATCCAGGCCGAGCAAGCCATCGTCCCAGCGACTGCGTGCTGGCTCCGGCAGCTCCGGATAAAGCCGCGCCAATTGCAGCAAACGGTCGGCCATGCGTCCGCCGAACCAGCTCTCGGCGCCGGCAAGATTGCGCCGGGTCAGGCGTACCAGGTCGCCAAGGGTCGCGGCCAACAGGCGTCGGGCATGCCAGGTCGGGTTGCGCAGGATCAGTAAATGAAACGCCAGCACCGCCGCACCGACGCCTATCACCATGGCTTGTGCACTGTTGAAAAACACGGCGACGTCGAACTTCATCTGATTCAACGGCGCCACCAGCACAATGAAGTGCAGACAGAACGAAGTCGCCGTGGCGCCAATCTGCGGCTTGGCCATGCCCAGCGCTCCGAAAAACAATGGCACGCCCAAGCCCAGACAGAGCATCGCGAAACTGCTCCATTGCGGCAGCAGAATCTGTCCGACGATAAACGCCACCGGAAGGGCCAGAAAAATCCCGCGCATGAAACTCATGCCGATCTGCGCGCCGTTCTCGCGGCTGGCGAACAGGCTGCACACCACACACGTCAGCAATAGCGCCCCGGCCGCGGCGGGCCATGCCGTCGCGAGCCAGAAACACGAAACCACCAGAAAGGCCAGCGCGCTGCGGGCACCGAACACCAGCGCCAGGGACAGGTCACGGTGTGGGGTCAGGGATCTTGGCGGGTCGAGGGACTCCCCCCCCTGCTCCACCGCTTGCAACGCGGTACCGGCCGCCAGCGCGGTGTCCATCAACAAGGTCAACCGCACCAGGCAGTAACTTTGCGCGGAGCTGATGTGCCGCGCATGGGACGCCTCCAGCAAGCGTGGGCCCAAGGCTTGCAAAAGCGCGGGATCGCCGCTGCCGAGCGCTTCCTGGACTTCGTGCATCCAGGGCGATAATTGCGCCGAGTCCTGTGGCTCCAACTGCTTCCACTGACGACGAACCGAACGGGCGATGCGCAGCAACATCAACAACTTCTGGCTCAGACCGCTGATGGCCCGCGCACGTTGCCGGCCGCGACGGCCTTCGAACCAGGCGTGTTCGCGCTGGGCGTCTACCGCGACGATTCTGCCGAGGATTTCCAGCAAGTCCTTGCGCGCCTGGCCATCGCCGGCCAGGGTCGCCCGCGCGGCGTTCATACCGCTGCGCCACGCCGCACGGGCCTGATCGGCCAGTTGCAGCTCGACCCGCATCGGCCAGAGCAAGGCACTGCTGGCTGTGGCACAGACAATCCCCAGGCAAATTTCCGTGCATCGCGCCACGGCCTGATCGAACACTGTCAGCGGATGGGCAATGGCCGGCAAAGCAATGATCGCCACCGTGTACCCGGCCAGCACAAATGAATAAGACCAGGCGCTGCGCAGCAGGGTCGAACTCGCCGTACACAGTCCGAGCCACAGCGCCAGGGCCAACAGGAACAACCACGGCGTCTGGGCGAAAGCGCCCATGAACACCACCGACATGATCGTCCCGATCAATGTGCCCAACAGCCGCGCCAGGCCCTTTTGCAGCACCATGCCGGACAATGGCTGCGCCACGATGAACGCCGTCATCAGCGCCCAGGCCGGTTGCTCCAGCCCCCAGCGCAGGGCCAGCCACAGTGCCAGGCCTCCGCCGATCAGGGTCTTGATCGCGAATTGCACGGCACGCAGGTCAGGCGCCAATAAAGCCTGGAAAGTGATGGGCACGAAAGGGACTCTTGGAAAGACGATTTAACGATAGACGGCTTCAGTGAAAACTTGAGAAACAAATTATTAGCTAGCTATCGATGTCCCGTCCAGCGCTAATTCACAGGCACAAAAAAACGCCAGACTGGCTGGCGTTTTTGACAGCAAACGTACGCTTACGAGCGTGCGCGTGCCTGGTTACGCAGGACTTTCACTTGATCGTGATTGCGTTGCACGCCGTGGTACTGACGCTCAACGAGGTCGCGAATGCCTACCAGGTTATGCTTGTTGATTTTTTCCATGGCGTCTCGGTATGCCTTCAGCGCATGGTCTTCGCCACGCTCGGCTTCATTGAGCACCGCTTCTTCGTCCTTGCCGGTGAACATCGACTTCACGTCAACCCAGCGACGGTGCAAGTCACCACTGACACTGGTGGAGGTTTCCGGATCGCCGCCCATGGAACGAACCGCACTTTGCAGTTCAGAAGCCGCCGTGGCGCACTCTGCGGAACGTTGCGAGAACAGGGTTTTGAGTTCAGGGTGTTTGATGTCTTCAGCGCAAGTCTTGAACCCTTCCTGACCGTCCTTGCTGGTTTCAATCAGGTCGTTGAGTACAGAAATCGCTTCTTTATTCATGTCAGTCATTTTTCAATTCCTTGCGGGTGGATGAAAGTTGCAATAGGTATTGCACCTCGCATGCCAGCTTTCTATCGACCAATTACTCCTTGTATTTCAAGTAGTTATGAATATCGGTTAAATCTGTATCCGTTTCTTTTGCATGATCTGTCATTTGGCCTGCATGCAGAATGCCTGTATTTTCCAGACTGATTGATTCCAGGCGATTGATTGATGAACCCTGAAAAACTCGAACTGCTGATAACTCGCCAGATGCCCTTCGGCAAATACAAGGGCCGAATCATTGCCGACCTGCCCGGCCCCTACCTGAACTGGTTTGCCCGGGAAGGATTTCCCCACGGCGAACTGGGCGGTCTGTTGGCCCTGATGCAGGAAATAGATCACAACGGCTTGTCTGAATTGCTCGAACCCTTGCGTGCCAAACACGGCAAACCCGCGCCACGCCACTGAAATGTCCACTCATCGAGTTGCCCATGCCCGATAACACCCGCCGCGCCCGTGATGAATCCTTCTGGCGGACGTTTGCCGACCGCTACGATGTCCAGCCCGGCCCGATCAACCTGGAAAACGGTTACTTCGGACGCATGTCGCGCACGGTGGTCGAGGAGTATCAGCGCAACATCGAACTGATCAACCGCAGTAACTCGGTCTATGTACGCCAGCGCTTCGAGGCGAGTGACGGCCTGAAGATCCTTGCGCGGGTGGCCGGACTGATTGGTGTGCCTGCCGACGCGGTGGCGCTTACACGCAACGCCTCGGACGGCTTGCAGTCACTGATCCGCAACTACAACCGCTTGCAGCCGGGCGACCAGGTGCTGGTATGTGATCTGGAATACGACACGGTCAAGGGCGCCATGCGCTGGCTGGCCCGTCGTCACCGTGGCGTCGAAGTGATCGAGATCGAACACCGGCATCCCGCCAGTTTCGACAGTTTGCTGACCACCTATCGCGAAGCTTTCGTGCGTTATCCACGGCTCAAGCTGATGGCCCTGACCCATGTCACCCATCGCACCGGCCTGGTGATGCCGGTCAAGGCGATTGCCGCCGCAGCCAGGGAACACGGGGTCGACGTAATCCTCGACGGAGCCCATGCATTGGGCCAGTTGGCGTTCGATCTCGAGGAGCTGGGCATCGCCTTCGCGGCCTATAACCTGCACAAATGGATCGGTGCGCCACTGACCCTGGGCTTCCTCTACATTGCCCCTGAACGCCTGGGCGACATCGACCCGGACATGGGCGAGATGCATTTCCCGATAACCGACATTCGCGCCCGTACGCCCTACAGCACCCCGAACATCCCGGCGTTGCTGACCTTGCCGCTGGTGCTGGAGGAGCATTGGGCCATGGGCGGCGCCGCCGCCAAGGGTGCACGGCTCAACTACCTGCGCAACCTGTGGGTTCGAGCGGCGCGTGAGCTGCCGGGCATTGAAGTGCTGACACCGGATGACCCAAGACTCTGTTGCGGCATCACCTCGATGCGTTTCACCGCACACAACGATCAGCAGTCGATGGTCGAGCGGCTGCTCAACGACTACAACCTGTTCACCGTGGTGCGCAGCGGTGCGGCCTGCGGTCCCTGCATTCGCATTACGCCGGGACTGACCACCACCGCTGCCGACATGGCACAACTGATCACGGCGCTGACCGAACTGAGTTGACTCACACCGTGTACTTGTCGAAGTCCTCGGGCTTGATCTGGGATGACACTGCAAAGGTATCGATGCCGATGGTCATCTGCCCGAAAAAGCCGTCTTCATTCGAGTCTCGAGCGAGGGTGTGAACGTTCAAGGTCGAGGCTTCGCCGCCCATGCTCTGGTAGAAAAAGTCTTGATCGTTACTCAATGCAGGGATGGCGCGACCGCTGTACTCCCGGGCATTGAGCACCGAGCGCGCGGCGACCTCGGGAAAGTACAACTGACCGACCCAGGCGACGTGTCGCTCCTGCAGATAGTTGTTACCGCTGGTGATGCGAACGGCGACGTGGATGTGCAAGGCACGCCCGGCATAAAACCCCGGACAGATCGTGGTGAACCGGGCGATGCCTTTCTTGTCGGTGAATTGCCCGCCGCGCAGATAAGTGTCGTCGTCGGTTCGCGGGATCGAGCCGATGTCTCCGGCATCGACTTCCACATCCGGATTGACCTTGCTCCAACCGGAGTATGCCCCGCGCGCATTGCAGTGCCAGATATCCACCAGCGCATCGGGAACGGGCTGGCCGGTCATGGCATCCACTATGGCCAGCCGCAACACCAACGGGATGCCGTCGGCGCCTTCGCTGATATTGCGCCTGATCAGTTTCGGATTGCGGAAATAGGGACCGGCTATCTGTTCCGGTGAAAGCAGGTAAACGGGTGTTGCTGAGGTGTTGTCGTCCATGACGTTCTCTCTTCCTTAAGAAGAACGCAGGCTAGCACCGGCCGAAACACGTCACGCGGTAACTATGTATCGCATGATGTCCCTGTGGGAGCGAACGCGTTCGCTCCCATCTGCTTTTTTGCGGGCAAAAAAAAGGTGCGCCGACCAAGCGCACCGAAAAGCCGTAGAACACACAACGAGGTGTCAGGTGAAGCGGATCAGTCCAGCAGCGCCAAAGCTTCGGCGGTGCACTCCTGAATGCGGGCCCAGTCGCCGTTCTTGATCCACTCCGGATCAAGCATCCAGCTACCGCCCACGCACATGACGTTTTTCAGCACCATGTAGCTTTTGATGTTGGCCGGGCCGACACCGCCGGTCGGGCAGAATTTCACTTCGCCGAACGGGCCGCCCAGGGCCTTGATGGCCGCGACGCCGCCGCTGACTTCCGCCGGAAACAGCTTGAAGCGGCGATAGCCCAGACCGTAGCCCTCCATGATGCCCGACGCATTGCTGATACCCGGCAACAGCGGGATCGGGCTGGCGACGCTGGCTTCCAGCAGGTCACGGGTAATGCCCGGCGTCACGATGAACTGCGAACCGGCAGCTTCCGCAGCCGCCAGCATGTGGCGGTCGAGCACGGTGCCGGCACCGGTCACCAGTTCCGGACGCTGCTCACGCAGGATCTGAATGGCCTTGAGGCCGAACTGCGAACGCAAAGTCACTTCCAGCGCGGTCAGACCGCCAGCGGCGAGCGCATCGGCCAGCGGCAGGACGTCCTGCTCGCGAGCGATGGTGATGACCGGCAGAATCCGCGCCCTGGCGCAGAGGTCGTCGATCAGGGCAACTTTGTCCGCCATGGAAACGGTCGGGGATGGGTTTTTCATAGCGGCTGTTCCTTGGCTCATGGGCACCAGTAAATCTCTAACGTGGGTTGCAAAAATGCGCGAATCGGCAATTCGGCGACATCGTCGCCGGCCAAAGCGGTGTTCAGGGTGGTCAGCTTGGACTGACCGGAAATCGACAGCACTTTATGTTTGGCCGAAGCCAGCAGCGCACGACTCATGGTCAGGCGCTGATGCGGCACGGTCGGCGCCAGCATCGGGTAGCAACGACGCGTGCCATCGGCTTTCAAGGCGTCGGCGAGGTTCGGGCTATTGGGGAACAGGGATGCGGTGTGACCGTCGTCACCCATGCCCAGCACCAGCACGTCGATTGCCGGCAATTCAGCCAGCAAACGGTCCGCTTGGTCGGCCGCCTGTTCCAGGTTGGCAGTGGCGCTGTACAGACTCAGGAACTGCGCCTTGGCCGCCGGGCCTTGCAGCAGATACTTCTTCAGCAGGCCGGCATTGCTGTCGGCGTGCTCAACCGGGACCCAACGCTCATCAGCCAGGCTCACCACCACGTTCGACCAGTCCAGTGGCTGCTTGGCCAGGTGCTGAAAAAATGCCACCGGGCTGCGACCACCGGACACCACCAGCGTTGCGGTGCCCTGGGTGTCGATCGCCTCGCGCAATTGTTTGGCCACGCCCAGCGCCAGGCTTTCCGCCAATTGCATCGGGTTCTTGAACTCACGGGCGCTGACGCCCTGAGGCAGTTTCAAATCAGATATCGCCATACCACGACCTCCCGTCCCGCGTGATCAGAGCAATGGAGCTCATCGGCCCCCAGGACCCGGCCGCGTAGGGCTTGGGCGCATCACCGGATTTTTTCCATCCGGCGATCAACTGGTCACACCACTTCCACGCGGCTTCGATTTCATCTTTACGGACAAACAGGTTCTGATTGCCGCGCATCACTTCCAGCAACAACCGCTCGTAGGCATCGGGAATCCGTGCACTGCGCCAGGTGTCGGAAAAATTCAGTTGCAACGGACCGCTGCGCAACTGCATGCCCTTGTCCAGGCCTTGTTCTTTGGTCATCACACGCAAGGAAATGCCTTCGTCCGGTTGCAGGCGGATAATCAGCTTGTTGCTGATTTGCAGGCGCTGCTCGGGAGCGAAGATGTAATGCGACGGTTCCTTGAAGTGGATGACAATCTGCGAGAGCTTCTGCGGCATGCGCTTGCCGGTACGCAGATAGAACGGCACGCCGGCCCAGCGCCAGTTGCGGATATCGGCACGCAAGGCGACGAAGGTTTCGGTGTCGCTCTGGGTGTTGGAATTTGGCTCTTCCAGGTAACCCGGTACCGGTTTGCCTTCGCTGTAGCCGGCGATGTATTGGCCGCGCACCACTTGCGTGGTCAGGCCTTCCGGACTGATCGGCGCCAGCGCCTTGAGGACTTTGACTTTCTCGTCGCGGATGCTGTCGGCGGACAGGTCGGCCGGCGGGTCCATGGCGATCAGGCAGAGCAGTTGCAGCAGGTGATTCTGGATCATGTCCCGCAGCTGACCGGCCTTGTCGAAGTAACCCCAGCGGCCCTCGATCCCGACTTTCTCGGCCACGGTGATTTCCACGTGGGAGATGTAATTCTGGTTCCACTGGGTTTCGAACAGGCTGTTGGCGAAACGCAGGGCGATCAGGTTCTGGACAGTTTCCTTGCCCAGGTAGTGGTCGATGCGATACGTGCGGTTTTCCGGGAAGAACTGCGCTACGGCATCGTTGACCTTGCGCGAGGATTCCAGGTCCGAACCGATAGGTTTTTCCAGCACCACGCGGGTGTTTTCCGCCAGGCCGACCTTTGCCAGGTTTTCGCAGATCGCGCCATACACCGCTGCCGGCGTGGCGAAATAGGCAATGACCCGCTGCGCGCTGCCGGCCATTTCAGCCAGGGCCACATAGTCGTCGGCGTTGAGGAAATCGACGTGCAGGTAGCTCAGGCGCGCCAGGAAGCGTTCGACCACGGCTTCGTCCAGCTCTTTGGCACCGACGTAGCGGCGCAGTTCGGCGCGGATGAACGCCAGATGCTGCTGTTCATCGCCCGGCTCACGGGCCAGCGCGATGATCCGCGTGTCCTCGTGCAGGAGGCCCGCACCGTCGAGCTGATAAAGGGCAGGAAACAGCTTGCGCAAGGCCAGGTCGCCAAGGGCGCCGAACAAGGCGAAGGTGCACGGTTCAACCGTAATCGAAGGCATGATGTTTGTTCTTTTATCAAGTTAAGCTACAAATACCTTTTTTCAAGGCATCACTCAAGGGAAAATGTAGTAATAACCACAACATTTTCGCAAAATACAGATTCCGAGTGGTGGTCGGTCAGAGCCATCAGTAGGATAGGCCACCGTTATGGGCCACACCAAAGGCCCTTTTTGCATTAGCCGCGCGCTTATCGGCGTCGGTGAATCAAGGAAACTCATATGGACCGCGTGCGAAATTTACTGGAACAGATCCAGAATCGCCTTGAAGAGCTCAACAAGGCCGAACGCAAAGTCGCCGAGGTGATCCTGCTCAACCCACAGCAGGCCACTCGCTTCAGCATCGCCGCCCTCGCCCAGGCCGCTTCGGTCAGCGAACCGACGGTCAACCGTTTCTGCCGTTCATTCGGCGTCAGCGGCTACCCCGAGCTCAAGCTGCAACTGGCCCAAAGCCTGGCCAGCGGCGCGGCGTACGTCAGCCGAGCGGTGGAAGCCGACGACAATCCGGAAGCCTACACCCAGAAAATTTTCGGCAGCGCCATCGCCTCCCTCGACAGCGCTTGCCAGGCCCTCGATCCGAACCTGATCAGCCGCGCCGTCGACCTGCTGATCCAGGCCCGGCAGATCCACTTCTTCGGCCTCGGCGCCTCGGCCCCCGTGGCCCTGGATGCGCAGCACAAATTCTTCCGTTTCAACCTGGCCGTGACCGCCCATGCCGACGTGCTGATGCAGCGCATGATTGCTTCGGTGGCGCATACCGGCGAGTTGTTCGTGATCATTTCCTACACCGGGCGCACCCGCGAACTGGTGGAAGTGGCGCGCATCGCCCGGGAAAACGGTGCCTCGGTGCTGGGCTTGACCGCCGAGAACTCGCCGCTGGCCAAGGCCAGTACCTTGAGCCTGAATATTCCGCTGCCGGAAGACACCGACATCTACATGCCGATGACTTCGCGGATCATTCAGCTCACCGTGCTGGACGTGCTCGCCACCGGCATGACCTTGCGCCGTGGCGTGGATTTCCAGCCGCATCTGCGCAAGATCAAAGAGAGCCTGAATGCCAGCCGGTATCCGGTGGGTGACGAGTTCAATTGATCCAGCATTTGCGCTGACAGATCCGGCCCCATCGCTGGCAAGCCAGCTCCCACAGCGTCCGCGCCGAACCTAAAATTCGCGAACGCCAATGAAACCTGTGGGAGCTGGCTTGCCAGCGGTGGGGCCAGCAGCAACAGCACACATCTAAGCCCCCACCCGCGCCTGCAGACTCAAATGCGCGCGCTCCCCCGGTTTCAGGCACAGGCTGTCAGTGCCGCCGCTTGCGGCTTCTACGCAAACGAACTCGGATATCTCGTTCCAGCTCACCCCCAGCAACGGCCGTGAGCCCGGATGCCAGACAACCGTGTCGGCCGTGTCGCCGGTATCGATGCACAACGCTCGTTGCCAGGCATGGTCGTTGAGCTGCAGTTCGCCGTCATGCTGGAATACCCGCTGACAACCGCCATCGACGCGCAACTCGCCTTCCTGCTGGCAAACCTGACGGTTCAACTGGTCGTAACCTTGCGCGCCTTCGAGCCCAGACAGCGCTACCTCACCGACATCACCAATACGCCAGTAAGCGTGCAAAGCCTGACTCAACTGGCACGGCATGTCGTCCTGATGCTCGGTACTCAGGCGCAGATCCATGCATTCGCCCAAGTGCGCATGCAGATCCACTTTCCAGTCACACAGTTCCAGCTGCCAGTGCAAACGCACACCGTCATCATCACTGCTGCTGTCGATCAACTTCCAGTCGATCAGCCGCGCCCAGCCATGGGACGGCCAGGCATTTTCACTGGGATGACGGCCATACCACGGCCAGCACACTGGCACGCCACCACGGATGGCACCGACTTGCGGCCACTTCGCCGCACACCAAAGCCACGGCTTCTGCCCCTTGGGCTGAAAGTGCAGCAATTGCGCGCCCTGGCGACTGAACACCGCCTGACACAACGGGTGATCGATCACCAACACGTCGCGCTTCTGATAGCGCTCCCATGCAAACACCGGTCGTTCGCGCAAGGATTTGAAGAAGCGTTGTAGCGGATGCTCAAGCATGGGCCACGGTCCTGAAAAACATGGGTGAACTCATCTATTCAAATAGCTTGTTTGCGCTTTTTTTGTGGCGAGGGAGCTCGCCCCCTCGCCACAGCAAGCCCCTCGCCACAGGGCCGCACAAAAAAAAGCGGACAGCCATGGCTGTCCGCAAAAATGCGCACATAGAGAGGAGCTTATCGCAACCGCGTTAGAACACCGACTGAATTTTCAGGCCGGCGACCAATGCGTTGTCGACTTCATCCACACCGCCAGGGTGAGTGATGTATTGCAGGTTGGGACGCACGGTCAGCCAGTTGGTCACGTGGAAACCGTAGTTGAGCTCGTAGTTGTATTCGGTTTCACGAATCGGCGAGAACACCGGATTGTCGTAGTCCGAAACGCCATTGGAAGCATTGACCAACTCAGCGTTTTTCTTCACGTCATCGTTGACATGGATACGGGCGAAACCAATGCCCACGTCATCCTTCGGACGCGCGTCGAACGGGCCCTTGTACACAAACATCAGCGACTGGTAGTTGTCGATGAAGTTGGTGTCCTTGTCGTGGAAAGTGGCGTTGGCGGCGATGTTCAGACCGCGAGAAGCATCGCCATTGTGGCTGGTGAGTTGCTGTTGCGCGACGAACCAGTAGCCGTGCTTGCTATCGTGGACGCGATAAGGCTGGCCGGTGGTCGCGGCGTTCTGGCCATTGGCGTCCTCGAGCACGTCATCGGCCGGGGCGGTACTTTTGTAGTAACCGACGCGGTATTCGCCAGGCAGGCTGTTGACCTTCGGCGACCAGACCAGTTCGACCGGCAACACGGTGCCCGCCGTACCGCTGCCGCTGAGCTTGAAGCCGTTACCGTGCTCCAGCTGCGACGGGTTCTGGTTGTACGCGCCAATCTGAGCGTAGAGCTCGTCATTGATGTTGTACTTCACGCGGATCGCCGCCTGGCTGACCGGCCAGTTGTACCAGATGTTGGTCGCCCAGTTACCCACCTGGGAGCCGCAGAACGCCAGGTTCTGGAATTCGCACGGGAAGGTGTTGAAGTCTTCGCCTTCACCGAAGTAACCGGCCTTGACGTCCAGCTTGTTGTCGAAGAATTGATGCTGAATCCACAACTGGGTCAGGCGGACCATATGGCCACGACCGTAGACTTCCTGGGAAGAACTCAAGGTGCCGGCACGCGGGTCGCCGATGCGATCGTTGGAGATGTTCTCACCGTTACGGTTGGTGAGCTGGATCTTGGCCTGGGTGTTATCCCAACCGAGCAGTTTTTGCAGGTCCAGAGCCGCCCCCAGGCCGAACTGGTCACTGTAGCGCGCGGTCTTGTCATCGTTGAACCCGCCATGGAGGTTCCCGCCCACTTCACCGACATAGTCCATCTTGATGTCGATGCCTTGCTCGATCAGCTTGGTACGCTCGCCACCCCAATCGCCCGTCATCCACTTGGAGTCGGAGCTGAACGCCTCATCGGCCATCGCATTACCGGCCAGAACCAGTGCCGCCGCTGCTGAGACCTGGCAGATCAACCGGGCCGTGTTTCTCGTCTTCATCCCTACATCCTCGTTTTATTGTTATTAACTTTTCTTTTTCTAACGCGGTTACAGCGGTTGTGATGCACGACAGGCCGCGCATCACGGATTCCCCCCTGCAGGAGCGAGCCTGCTCGCGAGAAACCTGAGAACACCGTGGGGTGTCAGGTTTCCAGTGTCATCGTTGACGTCCATCGCGAGCAGGCTCGCACCTGCAGTTTTGTTGTTCAGCGGCCTTTGAATTGCGCAACGTTGGCAGCGTGCGCTTCGGCTTTCGGCAGACCGGCCACCCCCAAACGTTCCCCGGTCTTGGCATCGAACAGCAGCACTTTCGCCGGATCGAACTGCAAGGTCAGGCTCTCGCCAACGGCAGGTGCAACGTCCGGTGCCAGGCGGCAGCAAACCTTGGTGTCGTTGAGGTTGACGAAGACCAGGGTGTCGGGACCGGTCGGTTCAGTGACCTGGACTTCGGCGCGAATGGTCGGCAAACCAGTGGTTTCGCCATTCGCCAGAACGATCTGCTCCGGACGCATGCCGAGAATCACTTCACGGTCTTCGAGACCGGCGTCCTGCATCCCCAGCGGCAATTCGCAGCGCGCCTGGCCGCTGTCGAGCAACGCCAGCAAACGACCGTCCTTGCGTTGCAGACGCAAGGGAATGAAGTTCATCGGCGGCGAACCGATGAAGCTCGCCACGAACAGGTTGGCCGGGTTGTTGTAGATGTCTTTCGGCGTGCCGAACTGCTGGATGATGCCGTCCTTCATCACCGCCACTTTGTCGCCCAGGGTCATCGCTTCGATCTGGTCGTGGGTGACGTAGACGGTGGTGGTTTTCAGGCGCTGGTGCATCAATTTCATTTCGGTGCGCATCTCGACCCGCAGCTTGGCGTCGAGGTTGGACAGCGGTTCGTCGAACAGATAGATCTTCGGCCGGCGTGCCAGGGCCCGGCCCATCGCCACGCGCTGTTGCTGGCCACCGGAGAGCTGGCCTGGCTTGCGGTTGAGCAGGTGTTCGATCTGCAACAGCTTGGCCACGCGAGCCACTTCCTCATCGATGGCCGACTGGCTCATCTTGCGGATTTTCAGTCCGAACTCGATGTTCTCGCGCACGCTCATGGTCGGGTACAGCGCATAGGACTGGAACACCATGGCGATGTCACGATCCTTGGGGCTCATGCCGCTGACGTCCTGATCACCGATCATGATCGCGCCGCCGGTGATCGTTTCAAGGCCGGCGATGCAGTTCATCAGGGTCGACTTGCCGCAGCCCGACGGGCCGACGAGGATCAGGAACTCACCGTCCTTGATCGACAGTTCGATGTTCTTCAGGGTGTCCGGCAGGCCGGCACCGTAGGTCTTGTTTACGTTGCGAAGTTCGAGCGTAGCCATGATTACCCCTTGACTGCGCCGGCCGTCAGCCCGCGCACGAAATACTTGCCTGCGACCACATAGACCAGCAGGGTCGGCAAACCGGCGATCATCGCCGCCGCCATATCAACGTTGTATTCCTTGGCCCCGGTACTGGTGTTGACCAAGTTGTTCAGCGCCACCGTGATCGGTTGCGAATCACCGCTGGAGAACACCACCCCGAACAGGAAGTCGTTCCAGATCTGAGTGAACTGCCAGATCAGGCAGACCATGATGATCGGCGTCGACATCGGCAGGATGATCCGGCGGAAGATGGTGAAGAAACCCGCACCGTCGAGGCGCGCGGCTTTGACCAGCGCATCGGGAATGCTGATGTAGTAGTTACGGAAGAACAGCGTGGTGAACGCCAGGCCGTAGACCACGTGCACGAACACCAGGCCCGTGGTGGTGCTCGCCAGGCCCATCTTGCCGAGGGTGAACGAGGCCGGCAGCAGGACGGTCTGGAACGGCAGGAAGCAGCCGAACAGCAGCAGACCGAAGAACAACTGCGAACCACGAAAACGCCACATCGACAACACGTAGCCGTTCAAGGCACCGATGGCCGTGGAGATAAGTACCGCTGGAACGGTGATCTTGATCGAGTTCCAGAAGTAACCGTCAACCGTGGCCCAGGCCTTGACCCAACCGATACCGCTGACCACGGTCGGCCAGCTCAGCAGGTTGCCGGTGCTGATGTCTTCGGGGGTCTTGAAGCTGGTCAACAGCATGACCACCAGCGGAATCAGGTAGAGCATCACGGCGAGGATCAGCACCGCATAGATCGCGATGCGACTCAGGCTGATGGCGGGTTTGGCAGCGAGACTAGTCATGACGCTTGGTCCTCAGCTCGGAGTACAGGTAAGGCACGATGATTGCGAGAATCGCACCGAGCATCAGAATCGCACTGGCCGAGCCCATGCCCATCTGGCCGCGACTGAAGGTGAAGGAATACATGAACATCGCAGGCAGGTCCGAGGAGTAACCCGGGCCGCCGGCAGTCATCGCCGCCACCAGGTCGAAACTCTTGATCGCAATGTGCGCCAGAATCATCACCGCACTGAAGAACACCGGACGCAGGCTGGGCAGCACCACGCTCCAGTAGATGCGCGGCAGGCTCGCGCCATCGATCTGCGCGGCACGGATGATCGACTGATCGACGCCCCGCAGGCCGGCCAGGAACATCGCCATGATGAAACCCGAGGCCTGCCATACAGCGGCGATCACCAGGCAATAGACCACGCGATCCGGGTCGATCAACCAGTCCAGGCGGAAGCCTTCCCAGCCCCAGTCACGCAACAGTTTGTCCAGGCCCATGCCCGGGTTGAGCAGCCATTTCCATGCGGTACCGGTGACGATCATCGAGAGCGCCATCGGGTACAGGTAAATGGTGCGAATGAAGCCTTCGCGACGGATGCGCTGGTCGAGAAACACCGCCAGCAGCACGCCAATCACCAGCGTGATGCCGATGAACATGCCGCCGAACAGCGCCAGGTTCTTGCTCGCCACCCACCAGCGGTCGTTGTCGAACAACCGTGCGTATTGCGCCAGGCCCGCCCACTTGTAGTTCGGCAGGAAGGTCGACGTGGTGAACGACAGGACGAACGTCCACAGGATATAGCCATAAAAGCCCACCAGAACGATGAACATGCTCGGCGCCAGCACCAGCTTAGGGAGCCAGCGTTGCAATGCATCGAACGGCGAGGCCTTGCTGAACACAGCAACAGAACTCATGGGGAAATCCAGAATAGAGAATTAGGATTACAAGTGCGTTCCCTGTGGGAGCCAGCCTGCTGGCGATTGCGTTGTGTCAGTTCTCACATCAGGTGGCTGACAGTCCGCCATCGCGAGCAGGCTCGCGCCTACAGGGGCCAAGCATTACTTGGCCGACTTGATCGCTGCGCCCAGTTTCTTGGCCGTGTCGGCCGGGTCGGCTTTCGGGTCGTTGATGTAGTTGGTCACTACGTCGAAGAACGCGCCCTGTACCGCCAGCGTGGTCGCCATGTTGTGCGCCATGCTCGGCTGCAGGCCGCCGGACTTGGCGTCAGCCAGGAAGTCCTTGGCCGCGGTCTGGGCGCACGAGTCGAAACCGTACTTGCCCATATCGGCCAGCATGTCGTTGCGCACCGGGATCGAGCCCTTGTTGATGCTGAAGACTTTCTGGAAGTTCTCACCCAACACGACTTTGGCGATGTCCTGCTGACCGGCAGCAGTGCCCTTGTCTTTCTGCTTGAACACCGCCAGGGAGTCGATGTTGTAGGTGAACGCCTTGTCGGTGCCCGGGAACGCTACGCACTCGTAGTCCTTGCCGGCGACTTTTTTGGCGGCGGTCCACTCGGACTTGGCCCAGTCACCCATGATCTGCATGCCGGCCTTGCCGTTGATGACTTTGGCGGCTTCCAGGTTCCAGTCCTGGCCTTTGCCGTCGGCGTCCATGTAGGTCGCGACTTTCTTCAGCTCGGTCAGCGCCTTGACCATTTCCGGACCGGTCAGCGCGGCGTTGTCGAGATCAACCAGGGCTTTCTTGTAGCCATCGACACCCATGACCGAAAGCACGACGGCTTCGAACACGGTGCTGTCCTGCCAAGGCTGACCGCCGTGGGCCAGCGGAATGAAACCGGCAGCCTTGAGCTTGTCGCCGGCGGCGTAGAATTCTTCGAGGGTGGTTGGATTCTTGGTGATGCCGGCTTTCTTGAAGACTTCCGGATTGATCCACAGCCAGTTCACGCGGTGGATGTTCACCGGCACGGCCACGTAATCACCGTCGAACTTCACGGTATCGGAGACTTTCTTGTCGAGCAGGCTGTCCCACTTCTCTTCTTTGGCAACGTCTTTGAGGACGTCGGTGTCCAGCAGGCCGGTCGACGCCCACTCCTGGATGTCCGGCCCCTTGATCTGAGCGACGCCTGGCGGGTTACCGGCCACTGCGCGACTTTTCAGTACGGTCATGGCCGTGGCACCGCCACCACCGGCGACTGCGCCGTCCTTCCAGGTGAAGCCGTCTTTTTCGACTTGTGCCTTGAGGACATCGACCGCTGCTTTTTCACCACCCGACGTCCACCAGTGAACAACTTCCACAGTCCCTTTGGAATCGGCGGCAAGGGCACTGATGGGGAATGCAGCAACAGGGAGTATTGAGGCGAGAGAAATGACAGTAGCGAGGCGAGAAATCGCATTCATCTAGGAGTACCTTTCTTGTTGTTATGCATGCAAGTCTGGTGCTTGCGCTGCATAGGATTTTAAACAGGGGATGCCCCTTCGCAGGTAACGAAGGGACGCGCGAATGTCACCGCATGGTTACACAGAACCGCTCTGGGACAGCTTTGCCAGCGCACTGGCCATGCTCGGTGCCAGGGGCAGGCGTGGAATCAGCACAGCTTGCCAGGCGTGGTAAAGGTCGGGTTTGCCGGCCCAGATATCGGCACTCGGGCGGTTCAACGGGTCAAGCTCGTGGTGCCAACTGCCATCGCAACGGTCGATGAAATGATCGTCACAGAATTCCCAGAATAGTCGGTACCAGTGCTCGTATTGCTCATCGCCCGTACGCTTGAGCAGCGCACTGGCAGCGGCGCTGGCCTCGCAATGGGTCCAATGCAGGCGATGGCGCACCACCGCACGATTGTCCCAGTCGAGGGTGTAGACGATGCCGGGCGCGCCATCGACGTCCCAGCCGTGGCGGCAGTTGTGCTCGAAGAGTTTTTCCGCGTCGGTGGCCAGCCATCCCGGCGTGAGCATCCCGGCCCGTACTCGCGCCGCTTCAAGGTGCAACAGCAACCGCGCCCATTCGAAACCGTGACCCGGCGTGGTGCCAAAGGGACGGAATCCATCGGCCGGGTTGTCGTGGTTGTAGTCGCGCAACGGCTGCCAGTCGCGGTCAAAATGCTCGACCACCCGGTAATCGTTGGCAGCCGCATGACCATGGATCACCCGCTCGACGATGCGCTGGGCGCGGCACAGCCAGCGGTTGTCGTCGGTGACATCGGCCAGGGCGAGGAAGGCTTCGGTGGCGTGCATGTTGCTGTTGGCGCCGCGATACGCCTCCTCCTCACGCCAGTCACGGTTGAAGGATTCGCGCATCGCGCCCTCGTCCTCGCTCCAGAAATACGTGTCGATGATGTCGATGGCCTCATCGAGCAAGGCTTGTGCGCCGGGACGTTGAGCCACTACTGCAGAGCTGGCTGCCAGTGCAACGAAGGCATGCAGGTAGGCGTTTTTGCCGGTGTTGCCGTCACGGTGTTCCGCGACGGCGAACCACCCTCCATGAACGGCATCACGCAACGGCCCGCGCAGGGCGGTGATGCCGTGATCCACCAACTCGGCAAAACCCGGCAAGCCCTGAATATGGGCCATGGCGAAGCTGTGGGTCATGCGCGCGGTGTTCATGGTTTCGGCTTGCGCGTTGGCCGCAAGGTGGCCTTTTTCATCGAGGTTACCGAACCCTTCGGGAAGCTTCGAAGCCTTGGCAAACGCCAACAGGCGCGAGCCTTCGGCAGCGAGCCATTGCTGATGGGCAGGTGCGTTGAGCCAACTGCTGAACGCCGGTTGGAAGGTGTCCATGGGGTGCCTTTTTTGTTGTTTTGACTGCGGGCAGTCTAAACAACGGGCGGCGGCGGGCTTGTAACGAAGGGGGCGAGTTATGTCACCAGGTTGTGACATTTGATTTGAGGAATGCGTTGATTGGGCTGACGCCATCGCGGGCAAGCCCGCTCCAACAGGTTATGCGCACATTTCAGAATGTCGGCAATCCTGTGGGAGCGTGGCTTGCCCGCGATCAAGGCGACGCGGTCTGACTAATCAACGCTACGAGGCAACTGCAACGTCACCCGCAACCCGCCTTCACGCAGATTCTGGAGGCTGACCTCTCCGCCATGGCTGTGGGCAATGTTGCGCGCAATGCCCAGCCCCAACCCATAACCCTGCTGCTGTCCGGCCAGGCGGAAGTGCGGTTCGAACACCTGTTCCAGCCGCTGCTCCGGAACCCCCGGCCCTTCGTCGTCGACATGCAGCACGAACGCACTGTCGTCATCATCGATGTGCAGATGGGCCTTCTGTCCGTACTTCAAAGCGTTGTCGATCAGGTTGCCGATACAGCGCTTGAGCGCCAGCGGTTTACCCGGATACGCCGCCAGTGCCCGCCCCTGCTGAGTCACGCGGCCATTGCCGTTCGGCGCCAGGTAGGGCTCCACCAGACAATCGAGCACATGATTGAGGTCGACCTGCTCGATATTTTCGTGGATGTCGGTGTCCTTCACGCATTGCAGCGCGCCCTTGACCAGCAATTCCAGCTCATCCAGATCGCGGCCGAACTTGGCTTGCAGCTTTTCGTCTTCAAGCAATTCGACCCGCAGACGCAAGCGGGTAATCGGTGTGCGCAGGTCATGGGATATCGCGCTGAACAACTGACTGCGTTCAGTCAGGTAGCGGCTGATGCGCTCGCGCATGGTGTTGAAGGCGCGACCGACCTCCACCACTTCGCTGCCGCCGCCCTCGGCCACAGGCTCGACGTCAGCGCCCAGTGACAGATCCCGTGCCGCCCGCGCCAGACGCTTGAGCGGCCGGCTCTGCCAATGCACCAACAGGCCGATGAACAGCAACAGAAAGCCGCTGGTGAGGGCGATGAACCACATCTGTTGCGCTGGCAGGCCCTGCTCTTCAAGGCTGGTGTAGGGCTCGGGCAGAAGCGAGGCGATATACAGCCATTCGCCTGGCGCCATCTGGATCTGAGTGACCAGCACGGGCGGATTCACCGGTTCCAGGGTCAGCGCGTAATGGGCCCAGGAGCGTGGCAGTTCATCGAGCTTGAGGCCGGCATTGAAAATCCGCAGGTCTTCAGGGCTGACGAAAGTCACCGAAATGTCCGTGTCCTGGCCCAAGGACTGACGCAGCACTTCGTCCACGGCTTTGATCACTGCCGCCTTGCGCGGGGTAACCGGCAACACCTCCATACCCAACGGTCTGTCGTTGAGCGTCACCACGAACCGGGTGCCGCCCATGCTGCGCAGCTGGTCGAGCACCAGCGGCCGGAACGCCACCGGCAAGGAGCGGAAATAACTGACGCTGGCGGTCATGGAATGGGCAAGGCTGCGGGCGCTGGTGACCAGGCCTTCAAGCTGGGTGGCGCGCAGTTGCGAGACCCAGATCACGCTGGACAGCGTCTGCGCGAACAGCACCGCGAGCAAGGTCAGCAACAACATGCGCCCGAGCAGCGAGCGCGGCACCGGCACTTTCGCCACGAGCGAGCGAAAAAAATCAGTGACCATTGCTGGCAACCACAGTGGCTGCCAGTTGGTAGCCGCTGCCACGCACGGTACGGATCAGGCGTGGCGGTTTTTCGGTGTCGCGCAGGCGTTGGCGCAGACGGCTGACCGCCATGTCGACGATCCGATCGAGCGGCATCAACTCACGGCCACGGGTGGCATTGCCAATGGTGTCGCGGTCGAGGATTTCCTGCGGGTGATCGAGGAACAGTTTCAACAGGGCGAAATCGGCGCCCGAGAGAATCACTTCTTCGCCATCGATGTGAAACAACCGATGGCTGACCATGTCCAGGCGCCAGTCATCGAAGGCCAGCACTTCACTGCCGGAACGCTCCTGACCGAACTGCGCGCGACGCAACAAGGCCTTGATCCGCGCTTGTAGTTCACGGGGGCTGAAGGGTTTGCCAAGGTAGTCGTCCGCCCCCAGTTCCAGGCCAATGACACGGTCGGCTTCGTCGGAACTGGCGGTGAGCATGATGATCGGCACCTGGGCCCGTCGCGGGTGCTGGCGGATCCAGCGGCACAGACTGAAACCGTCCTCGTCGGGCAGCATCACGTCAAGGATCACCAGATCGCTGGGCTCATCGTTCAAGGCCTGGCGAAAACCGGCGCCGTCGGGCGTGGTACGGACCTGGAAACCGGCGCGGGTCAGGTAGGTGTCCAGCAACTCGCGTATCTCTTGATCGTCATCGACCAACAAAATCGACTTGTTGACTGAGCTCACAGGGCGGCGTCCTTGTTGTTTGAATGGGGCGGATTATGCCTGATGACCTTCGAATATTTGTTGCCTGTTCTGGCCCTATCGCGGGCAAGCCCGCTCCCACAGGGTTATGTACACATTCTGAAAGTGCCGGTGATCCTGTGGGAGCTGGCTTGCCAGCGATGAAGGCGACGCGGTCTCAAGCCTGGTCGAGTGCCACTCCCGCCCCCACCAACCCGGAATACGGTGCCGTCACCAGCCACACCGGAATCCCCTTGAAGTAATCGCTCATGCAGCCCTTGTCGGCAAAGCACCGGGCGAAACCGCTTTCGAGGAAGAAATCGGCGAAGCGCGGGATCACCCCGCCAACGATGTACACGCCACCGCGCGCGCCCGTGGTCAGTACGTTGTTGCCGGCCACGCGACCGAGCCAGCAGCAGAACTGCTCAAGCACTTCCAGGGCAATCGGATCGCCCGCCAACCCGGCAGCGGTAATCGCCTCCGGGGTGTCGAGTACCGGTTCATGACCGTCCACCGCGCAAATCGCCCGATACACCCGTGGCAAACCACCGCCGCTCAACGCCGTTTCGGCGCTGACATGGCCAATCTCGTTATAGAGGTGTTGCCACAGTTGGGTTTCCCGCGGGCTGCTCAGGGGCAAATCGACGTGACCGCCCTCTCCCGGCAAGGCCGCGAAACGGCCCTCACCCAGATCCAGCAACGTACCGACGCCCAGACCGGTGCCAGGACCAATCACCACGGCCGGCCGCAAGGGCTCCGGCGTCCCTTCACAGACCACACGGAATTCGCCTGGCTGCAAACGGGTCATGCCCAGGGCCATGGCCGAGAAGTCATTGACCAGCAACAGCTGATCCACCTGCAAGGTCTGACAGAACCCCTTGCGGCTCAGGCGCCAGTGATTGTTGGTGAACTTGAATTCGTCGCCACTCACGGGGCCCGCCACCGACAGGCACACCGAACCGATCGCCCCCGGCGCCAGACCGAGCCCGCTCAGGTAGAGGCTGATCGCCTCCTCGGGGCTGTCGTGGTCTGCCGTCGCCAGCACCTGGACCGATTCCAGTTGCTGGTTTTTCCACAACGCGAAACGTGCGTTGGTCCCACCGATGTCACCGACCAAAGCCAGTTTCAATTAAGCGTCTCCAGGGCAGAAGTAAAGGCGCTGGCGCCCTGCTCCGCCGAGCTGAAGGCCATGCGCATGAAACCAAACAGTTCGCGACCGGTGCCGATGTTGTTGCCCAGCAGGCCCTTGGCCGGCGTGCGCGCTGCGAATTCTTCGGCGTCGACTTTAAGCTCCAGGGTGCCTTTGACGCCATCGACGCGGATGATATCGCCCTCTTGCACCCGCGCCAAAGCGCCGCCCACGTACGCTTCGGGGCTGACGTGAATGGCCGCCGGAATTTTCCCCGACGCGCCGGACATGCGCCCGTCGGTCACCAGTGCGACTTTGAAACCGCGATCCTGCAGCACGCCAAGGAACGGCGTCATCTTGTGCAGTTCCGGCATGCCGTTGGAGCGCGGGCCCTGGAAACGCATCACGGCGACGAAATCCTTCTCCAGCAAACCGGCCTTGAACGCATCGGCCAGGTCTTGCTGATCCTGGAACACCATGGCCGGTGCTTCGACGATCTGGTTTTCCAGCGCGACCGCCGAGACTTTCATCACGCCACGACCGAGGTTGCCTTCCATCACCCGCAGGCCGCCTTCTGGCGAGAACGCACGAGCCACCGGCCGCAGGATGCTTTCGTCGAGGCTTTCGGTAATGCCTTCGCGCCAGACCAGTTCGCCGTTGTCGAGGAACGGTTCCTGGGTGTAGCGACTCAGGCCGTGGCCCAGTACGGTGTTGACGTTTTCGTGGAGCAACCCGGCTTCCAGCAGTTCACGGATCAGGAACGACATGCCGCCCGCCGCCTGGAAGTGGTTGATGTCGGCTTTACCGTTCGGGTAGACGTGGCTCAGGGTCGGCACCACCTCGGAGAGGTCGGCCATGTCCTGCCAGGTCAACTGAATGCCTGCCGCCATGGCGATGGCCGGCATGTGCAAGGTGTGGTTGGTCGAGCCGCCAGTGGCGTGCAGCGCAACGATGGAATTGACCAGTGAGCGCTCGTCGACGATTTCGCCGATCGGCAGGTAGTTGCCGTTCTGTTTAGTGATGCGCGTCACCTGATGCGCCGCCTCGCGGGTCAGGGCATCGCGCAACGGCGTGTTCGGATTGACGAAGGAAGCGCCCGGCAAGTGCAGGCCCATGACTTCCATCAGCAACTGGTTGGTGTTGGCGGTGCCGTAGAAGGTGCAGGTGCCGGGGCTGTGGTAGGAATTCATTTCCGATTCCAGCAACTCTTCGCGGCTGGCCTTGCCTTCGGCGTAGCGCTGGCGCACATCGGCTTTCTGCTTGTTGGAAATGCCCGACACCATCGGCCCGCCCGGGACGAAGATCATCGGCAGATGCCCGAAACGCAACGCGCCCATCATCAGGCCCGGCACGATCTTGTCGCAGATGCCGAGCATCAGCGCGCCGTCGAACATGTTGTGGGATAACGCCACGGCGGCAGACATCGCGATCACTTCGCGACTCGGCAGGCTCAGTTCCATGCCCGGCTCGCCCTGGGTCACGCCATCGCACATGGCCGGGGTACCGCCGGCGAACTGACCGACGGAGCCGATTTCGCGCAGGGCTTTTTTGATCAGTTCCGGAAAGACTTCATACGGCTGATGCGCCGAGAGCATGTCGTTATATGACGAAACAATCGCAATGTTGGCGGAGTTCATCATCCGCAAACTGTTCTTGTCGTCGCTGCCGCAGCCGGCCACGCCGTGGGCGAAGTTGGCGCATTGCAGCTTGCCGCGCATCGGACCGTCACTGGCCGCACCGCGAATCAGTGCAAGGTAAGCCTCACGCGTGGCGCGGCTGCGGGCGATAAGCCGTTCGGTGACCTCAAGGACGCGGGGATGCATGTGTAGAACTCCAGGCTAACGGATGTGGCGACCTGATTGTCTATGCTGAACAAGAGCCGTTGTTGACGGGATGACAGACGGCTTTCTTGATCAATCGGACCAGTTGATTCAGGTCACTCGTTGTAGATTGAACAAAATATTGCCACTAAAAAGGCTTGTTTTCTATTTTTTTGCGAATAATCTTGTAATTCCAACAACAAAACGACGGCGGCGCTGACAAATGACTCTTCGAATCGCGATCAATGGTTTTGGCCGTATCGGCCGTAATGTCCTGCGCGCACTCTATACCCAAGGCTATCGTCAGGATTTGCAAATCGTCGCGATCAACGACTTGGGCGACAGCGCGATCAACGCACACTTACTCAAGTACGACACTGTTCACGGCACGTTCGATGCCGATGTCCAACACGATCAGGAAAGCCTGACCGTCAACGGCGACCGCATTTCGGTCAGCGCCATCCGCAACCCGGCCGACCTGCCATGGGCCGCGGAAAGGATTGATGTGGTGTTTGAATGCACCGGCCTGTTCACCGACCGAGCCAAGGCTGCGGCGCATATTACGGCCGGCGCGCGCAAAGTGATTATCTCGGCACCGGCCAAAGGGGCCGATGCCACGGTGGTGTACGGGGTCAACCACGACATTCTGCGCCAGTCGCACCAGATTATTTCCAACGCTTCGTGCACCACCAACTGCCTGGCCCCGGTGGCCCAGGTGCTGCACCGCGAACTGGGGATCGAAAGCGGTCTGATGACCACGATTCACGCCTACACCAACGACCAGAACCTGACCGACGTCTACCACACCGACCCCTACCGCGCCCGTTCGGCCACCCAGAACATGATCCCGAGCAAGACCGGCGCCGCTGAAGCGGTGGGCCTGGTGCTGCCGGAACTGGCGGGCAAACTGACCGGCATGGCCGTGCGCGTACCGGTGATCAACGTTTCCCTGGTCGACCTGACCGTGCAGCTCAAGCGCGAAGCGTCGGCCGATGAAGTCAACGCGCTGCTCAAGGAAGCCAGTCAGCACTCGAAAATCCTCGGCTACAACACCCTGCCGCTGGTCTCGAGCGACTTCAACCACAACCCGCTGTCGTCGATCTTCGACGCCAACCACACCAAAGTCAGCGGCAAGCTGCTCAAGGTCCTGGCCTGGTACGACAACGAATGGGGCTTCTCCAACCGCATGCTCGATAACTGCCTGGCGCTGTGCAACGCTGAATAAGCAGCACGCCCCCAGCCTGTAGGAGCGAGCCTGCTCGCGATGGTCGTGAACGATAACGCGGGGTACCTGGTGCCCCGCGGTGTTCTCAAGCTCATCGCGAGCAAGGCTCGCTCCTACCAGGTGCACCCCCTGTCTGTAGGAGCGAGCCTGCTCGCGATGGTCGTGAACGATAACGCGGGGAACCTGATGCCCCGCGGTGTTCTCAAGCTCATCGCGAGCAAGGCTCGCTCCTACCAGGTGCACCCCCTGTCTGTAGGAGCGAGCCTGCTCGCGATGGTCGTGAACGATAACGCGGGGTACCTGGTGCCCCGCGGTGTTCTCAAGCTCATCGCGAGCAGGCTCGCTCCTACCAGGTGCCCCCCCTGTCTGTAGGAGCGAGCCTGCTCGCGATGGTCGTGAACGATAACGCGGGGAGCCTGATGCCCCGCAGTGTCCTCAAGCTCATCGCGAGCAGGCTCGCTCCTGTCAGGTGCATGTCATTTCTGGAGCAACAACCGATGATTGGCATCAGCTTCACGCAAAAGACCCTGGCGGCGCGCAAGCGTATCGCCTTGGTCGCCCATGACCATTGCAAGGTGTTCTTGCTGGATTGGGCCGAGCGGCAGAAAGATAAACTCGCCCGACACGAACTGGTCGCCACCGGTACCACGGGTTTGTTGCTGCAACAACGCCTCGACCTGCCGGTGGAGAGCATGATCAGCGGTCCACTGGGCGGTGACCAGCAGCTCGGCGCACGAATCGCCGAACAACGGGTCGACATGCTGGTGTTCTTCTGGGACCCGTTCGAGCCACAGCCGCACGACCCGGACATCAAGGCGTTGTTGCGCGTCGCGGCGGTCTGGAACATTCCAGTGGCGTGCAACGAATGCAGCGCCGACTATCTGCTCAGCAGCCCGCTGATGGATCAGGCGCATGAGCACCGGATTCCGGATTACGCGACCTATCTGCAGAATCGCGCATAAACCGGAACAAATCAGTGCTTGACCACCAAAGCGGATGATAAGCATTATCATCCGCTTGAAATGGATCAGGTTCTCCCGTGAGTCAATCGCGCTTCAACGACGTCTTCATCACCCAGCGAATCACTCTGCTGCGCACGCTGGAGCGGATGGTCAACAACCACAGCACAGCCGAAGACCTGCTGCAGGAAACCTACCTGCGCGTGACCCGTGCGCTCAGCGAGCGGGCCATCGATCACCTCGAACCCTTCGTATTCCAGACTGCCCGCAACCTGGCGCTGGACCATCTGCGTGCGCGGCGAATCCACTCGCGAACCATGGTCGATGACGTCCCGCTGGAGGTGGTGCAAAGCGTCGCCGCCCCGGCCGGCAATGCCGAGGATGCCGTCCATGCCGAACGATTGCTTGAGCGCTTGAACGTGCGCCTCAGTCAACTCAGCCCTCGCCAGCAGCAGATTTTCATCCTCAGTCGCCTGCACGGTCACAGCTATCTGGAGATCGCCGAAAAGCTCGGTGTATCGCTGAGCACGGTGCAAAAGGAGCTGAAACTGATCATGACAATCTGTATGGGCGTCGCAGGACGCAGCTCGAAGCTTTAAGCTTGAAACTGCATTTCCTCCCCTGCCGAGAAAATACCGTGACGGACACCCACCGCTTCCCTTCGCCCTCCCCGGCGCAGGACACTGCAGATGCGATGGACCAGGCCCTCGACTGGCTGATCGTGCTGGACAGCCCGAACGAAGAACAGACCCGCCAGTTCCAGCAATGGCTCGCGGCCGATCCGGCGCACGCCGATGCGTTCGCCAGGGCCCAGGCCATCTGGAACGGCCCGCAAATCACGCAGTGCGCACAAAGCCTGGCCGCGCGCCCGGTGAAGATCACCGTACTCTCGCGCCTGCGCCCCCACTGCAAACCCCTGGCCACCGCCGCCGTGCTGATTCTCGGCCTGTTCAGTTTCAGCAATTTGCCGATGCGCCTGCAGGCCGATCACCTGACCGTGGTCGGTGAACGTCAGCGCCTGCAACTGGAGGACGGCTCGAAAGTCCTGCTCAACACCAACTCGGCCTTTTCCAGCAACATCAACGACCAACAACGCGTGGCACGGTTGTATCAGGGCGAAGCCTATTTCGAGGTGTCGCCTCAACCGGGACAACCGCTGGAAATCGACGCTGGCCTGGTCACGGCGAGCGTCCGGGATACGGCATTTGCCGTGCGTTATCTGGATGGCGTGACACAGGTTCGAGTGCAGCGCGGAGATGTCGATCTGCGGGCGACTCGCGACGATGAACGCGTTCGCTTGAGCGCCGGAGAGAGCATTCGCATCGGCCCCAACGGGTTCGACCGCCCGGCCAAACTGGATGCCGCCACCGAACTGGCGTGGGTCCAGGGCCGACTGGTGTTTGAAAACTGTCCGTTGAGCCAGGTCCTGGCGGAACTGCGTCGCTACTATCCAGGCTGGATCATCAACAACAACGAGCGGTTGGCCAATGTCGCGGTGACGGGGAATTACCGCCTCGATCAGCCGCTGGACGCCGTCCGCGCCCTCGCCCACATCACCTCCGCCAAACTCCAGGAGTTCCCGGCGCTGGTGATCCTGAACTAAATGAGAATTATTTTTACTCGATAGCCAAGCCTCGTACGTCTCGTTATAGCCAATGCAATTGATTCGCATCTTCGATGCCGATCAGCACCTATAAAGATTCGTGCGACACGGAGCGCTATCGATGTCCTCTCGCCTTACCCGCCAGTCCTCTTCACCTTCCCGCGTGCTGTCGTTGCTGACCGCCGCCATTCTGATGGCCGGCAGTGCACCGCTCATGGCCGCCACGGCCGAACAGCCGAGCCGCAACATGGGCGACTATTCGTTCGCCATTGCGCCACAGTCGCTGGTGCCGGCGCTCAATGCGTTTACCGCTGTGACAGGCTGGCAGGTTGGCTTGCCCTCAGCGCTGGCCGAAGGTGTGGCGTCGCCGGGTGTACGCGGCTCACTGCCGCCAGAGAAAGCCCTCGATCGCCTGTTGGTGGGGACCGACCTGAGCTATCGCAAACTGGGCAATAACAACATCGTGCTGGAAAAGCGCGGCAACAGCGGCACCCTCAACCTGCAACAGGTGACCATCAGCGCCACCCGCCAGGCGCAGGACGTGAACAGCGTGCCCAGCACCGTTACCGTTCACACGCGTGAAGAGCTCGATCGCAACAACGTCAATACCATCAAGGAACTGGTGCGTTACGAACCGGGCGTTGCCGTGGGCGGTACCGGCACCCGCGGCGGAATCAGCGGCTATAACATCCGTGGCATCGACGGTGACCGGGTCCTGACCCAGGTCGATGGCGTCGAAGTACCGGACGGCTTCTTCAACGGCCCTTACGCCAAGACCCAGCGCAACTACGTCGACCCGGAAATCGTCAAGCGTGTCGAAATCCTCCGCGGTCCGGCTTCGGTGCTCTACGGCAGCAACGCCATCGGTGGCGCGGTCAGCTACTTCACCCTGGACCCCGACGACATCATCAAGCCTGGCCAGGACGTCGGTGCGCGACTGAAGACCGGTTACAGCTCCGCCGACGACAGCTGGCTCAAATCCGCCACCGTGGCGGGCCGTGCCGATCAGTTCGATGGCCTGTTGCATTACAGCCAGCGCGATGGCCACGAAACCGAATCCTACGGCAGCAACAACGGCACCGGGCTGGCACGTACCGCCGCCAATCCGGAAGACGTACGTGCCAGCAATGTGCTGGCGAAAGTAGGCTGGAACTATAAAGAGGACGCGCGCCTGGGCCTGGTCTACGAAAAGTACAAGGACGACCGCGACACCGACCAGAAAAGCGCTTATGGCGGCCCGTTCCTCGATGGGAAACCGACCATTGCCGCCAACATCTTGCCGGGCGGCATGTACCAGTGGCGCACCGGTAACGACACCATCACCCGCGAACGCTTCGGCCTGGAACACAGCTTCGCCCTCGACAGCCTGCTGGTGGACAACGTCAAGTGGAGCCTGAATCACCAGATCGCCAAGACTGATCAGAGCACCGAGGAGTTCTACTACCCGATGTCACGCAAAGTGCTGCGGACCCGAGACACGGTCTACGAAGAAAAGCAGTGGGTCTTCGATGCACAACTGGATAAAACATTCAGCATTGCCGACACCGAACACCTGCTGACCTACGGCACCACCCTCAAGCAACAGAAAGTCACCGGATCACGCAGCGGCAATGGCACCTGCCTCGCCGTCTTCGGCAGCTGTCGGGTTGTCGGCGCCACCAGTGCCGCGGACGTGCTGAAAAAATCCAGCGACTTCCCGGACCCGACCATCAACACCTACAGCCTGTTCGCCCAGGACCAGATTAGCTGGAACCAATGGACCTTCCTGCCTGGCCTGCGCTACGACTACACCGAACTCAAGCCGCACATTACCCGGGAATTCCTCAACACCGTGGCGGCCGACGGTCGCGGCACCGTCAGCGACGAGAACAAGACCTGGCACAAGGTGTCGCCCAAGTTCGGCCTGACCTATGCCCTGACCGACGAGTACACCTGGTACGGCCAATACGCCGAGGGATTCCGCACCCCGACCGCGAAGGCGCTCTACGGGCGCTTCGATAACACCGTTGCCGGCTACCGCGTAGAGCCAAATCCGGACCTGGAACCGGAAAAGAGCAAAAGCTATGAGACCGGCCTGCGCGGCAATTTTGAGCAAGGCTCCTTCGACGTGGCGGTGTTCTATAACAAGTACCGCGATTTCATCAACGAAGATGCCATCACGCCGGGTTATGACGAGCCGACCTTCCAGAGCGCCAACATCAAGCACGCCACCATCAAAGGCGCGGAAGTCAAAGGTCGCCTGAACCTCGATGCCTTCGGTGCGCCGCAAGGTCTCTACACCAAGGGTTCCGTGGCTTATGCCTACGGTCGCAACGACGACACCGGCGAGCCGCTCAACAGTGTCAATCCGCTGACCGGTGTATTCGGGCTCGGCTACGACCAGGACAACTACGGCGGGTTGTTGAGCTGGACGCTGGTGAAAAAGAAAAATCGGGTCGACGACAGCAACTTCAAGTCACCGGACGGCGTCAGCAGTCAGTTCAAGACCCCGGGCTTCGGCGTGCTGGACCTGAGTGGCTTCTACAAAGTCACCGACGATGTGACCGTCAACGCCGGCATCTACAACCTGACCGACAAGAAGTACTGGTTGTGGAATGACGTGCGCGGTTACGACAGCGTCGGCGAAGCCTCGGTGACGCAACCGGCCAACCTTGATCGCCTCACTCAACCGGGTCGCAACTTCGCGGTCAATCTGATCTGGGATATCTGATCCCGCCCTTCTCACGACGCCGCTTCATTTAAAGCGGCTTCGTGAGGATTTTTTACTGTCGTGGGCCTGCTCATACGTCTCGTTACCAGGCTCTTCTTATTCTCAAGGATGTCTCATGACCACTCAGGAAACGGCTCAACGCCCGGTATTGCGCTCGCAACGCCTGAACCAGATCACCCACGAACCTCACACCCGACTCGATGCATTGGTCAAAACCCATGCACCGTTCGAAACCCAAGCCAACTTCGCCCGGTTCGTGGTGGCGCAGTACCTGTTCCAGTCCGAACTGGTGCCGCTGTACAACGATGCCGATTTGACCGCCATCGTCCCGGACCTGCCTGCTCGTTGTCGGGCCGAAGCAGCCATGGCCGACCTGGCGGACCTGGACACCGAAGTGCCGGGACCGGTCGCTGGCGCCCTGCACCTTCCGAGTAAAGCCCAGGCGCTGGGCTGGCTCTTCGTGTCCGAGGGGTCGAAGCTCGGCGCAGCCTTCCTGATCAAGCGCGCCGTCGGCCTGGGCCTGAGCGAAACGTTCGGCGCCCGCCACCTGGGCGAACCGGCCGGTGGCCGCGCTGAAGGCTGGAAAAGCTTCGTCAAAACCCTCGATGGACTGGAGCTCAGTGCCCAGGAAGAAGCTGAACTGGATAAAGGCGCCATCGACGCGTTCAACCGCTTCACCCTGTTGCTGGAACAGGCTTATGCCACCGCAACTGTCTGACCCGACAGATATCCCTTGTGGGAGCGGGCTCGCCCGCGATAACGGCATCACGGACAATATTTATGTCGAGTGATGCACCACTATCGCGGTCAAGCCCCCACAGGGCACTGAGTAAGTCTGTAAGATCCCGATCGGCCTCGAACGCGCACCCTCTGAGAATATGCCGTCCTCATCAAAACTCACCCGTCTGCTCTTCGGCCTGCTGGCCTACGTCAGCCTCGGTATCGGCCTGATCGCCATTGTCGTACCCGGCCTGCCAACCACCGAGTTCATCCTGCTGGCCGCCTGGGCGGCGACCAGAAGCTCGCCACGCTTGAGCGCCTGGCTGGAAAACCATCGGCTGTTCGGCCCCATTCTCAGTCACTGGCGCAACGGCAAAATCATCGCGCGCCGGGCCAAGGTCAGCGCCACCGTCAGCATGCTGCTGTGTGCCACGCTAATGCTGGTGATGCTCGAGCATGGCTGGCCGATCTACCTGGCGATGGCGGGCATGGGCCTGGGCAATGTGTGGATCTGGTCGCGCCCCGAATCACTGCCGAAATCCCCCTGAATCAAACCGCTGTTTTTCCTGTTTTTTATTCGAATTTCGGTACATTTTCCCGCGCAAACGTTTAACAGCTACCGTTCGTCGGCATCGCCCTCATGCAATGACCACCCCTCGCCGATGTGGATTGAATGCGCTGAATGGATTTGGCGAATCGAGTCGGCCCGGACTCATAGCCAACACCTCATCCATTCGCGAGTTCGCCCTATGTTCGACTCACTGTCCATCCGCCTGAAAATTGTCCTGCTCTCTGGTCTATGCCTGCTTGGCGTGGTCGCGCTGATCGAGGGCATGAACGTCTACCAGACCAATCAGAACAATGCGCTGGTCAGCTCCTCCAGCAGCCAGATGCTCACCAACAGCGTGCAGGATTTGCTGCAGGCCAAGGCTGCCGAGCAAGCGGTGCGGGTGCAGAAGGCATTTGGCGAGACCCTGACGGTGGTGACCGCCCTGGCCGATCAGGTCAAGGACATGCGCACCCTGGCCGCCAAGCGCTCCCTGGAGCCCGGCGCCCTGCGTGAAGAACTGAACCAGAGCCTGAAAACCGCGTTCGAGCGCAACAGCAAAGTGCTGGGGATCTGGATCGCGTTCGAACCCAACGGCCTGGATGGCAAGGACAGCGAGTTCGCCAATGACGCCGCTCACCAGTCCAACGAAGCCGGACGTTTTGCCACCTACTGGAGCCGTGCCGGGGGAGAATCGCTCAACACGGTCTTGCTCGAAACGGACATGAACAAGACCACCCTGACCCTCAGCGGCACGCCATATAACATCTGGTACACCTGCCCCCGGGACAGCAAGCGCGCCTGCCTGCTCGACCCGTACGCCGATACCATTGGTGGCAAAGAGGTGTTAATGACCACCGTTTCCGTGCCGCTGCTGGTGGATGGCAAATCCATCGGCGTGGTGGGTATCGACATCGCCCTCAACACCCTGCAAGCAGCGGCTGTCGACTCCCAGCGCGATCTGTTCAACAGCGCCGGGCACATGCTGATCGTTTCCGGTACTGGCGTGATGGCTGCCTACAGCACCGATGCCGCCAAAGTCGGCAAAAGCATCGACGAGACCCTGGGCGCCGACGGCAAGGACATTCTGCAATTGCTCAGCGGTGGCGCTCCGAAAATTCTCCAGCAAGGCGACCTGATCCGTGCGGTTTACCCGGTCAGCCCGATCCCTGACGCCAAGGCCTGGGGCGTGGTGATCGATTTGCCCAAACAAGTGTTGCTGGCCGACTCGGTGAAGCTGCAAGCGGTGCTCGATGAGGCCCAGAAAAGCGGCACGATCAAAGCCGTTGGCGTGGCGATCATTGCCGGCCTGATCGGCTTGCTGTTGATCTGGCTGACGGCTTCGGGTGTCACCCGGCCGATCAATAGCGTGGCCGAGATGCTCAAGGCGATTGCCAGCGGCGACGGCGACCTGACCCAACGCCTGCACTACAGCAAGAAGGATGAACTGGGCGAACTGGTCAGCTGGTTCAACCGCTTCCTCGACAAGCTGCAACCGACCATCGCGCAGATCAAGCAGAGCATTACCGATGCTCGCGGCACTGCAGACCAGTCTGCGGAAATCGCCCGCCAGACCAGTGAAGGCATGCTGGTGCAGTTCCGCGAAGTCGACCAGGTCGCCACTGCCTCCAACGAAATGAGCGCCACGGCCCACGACGTTGCCAACAGCGCATCGAACGCGGCGAATGCGGCCAAGGGCGCCGACCAATCAGCCCGCGAAGGCATGCAGATCATCGAGCGCAGCACCCGCGACATCAATCAACTGGCCGACGAAGTCAGCAAGGCCGTGACTGAAGTGGAAGCCCTGGCGGTGAACAGCGACCAAATCGGATCGGTGCTGGAAGTGATCCGCAGCATCGCCGAACAAACCAACCTGCTGGCGCTCAACGCCGCGATTGAAGCCGCCCGGGCCGGCGAAAGCGGTCGCGGTTTTGCCGTCGTCGCCGATGAGGTGCGCAACCTGGCCAAACGCACCCAGGATTCGGTGGAGGAAATTCGCCTGGTGATCGAGCGTATCCAGAGCGGCACCCGCGGTGTGGTCGCCACCATGCATTCGAGCCAGACCCAGGCCCACAGCAATGCCGGGCAGATCCAGCAAGCCGTGCAGGCCCTGAGCAAGATCAGCGACGCGGTCACCGTGATCAGCGACATGAACCTGCAGATCGCCAGCGCCGCCGAACAGCAAAGCGCTGTGGCCGAAGAGGTCAATCGCAACGTTTCGGCGATCCGCACCGTCACCGAAACCTTGACCGGGCAGGCCAATGAATCGGCGCAGATCAGCAGCCAGCTGAACAACCTGACCACCCACCAGATGAAACTGATGGATCAGTTCCGCGTATAAGAGCCCCCTGTGGGAGCGAGCTTGCTCGCTCCCACAGGATTTCATCCGGCCAGCCCCCCGTTTGTTCTATGCTCGGGTTCTCGCTCCGGAGGGCCTTCGATGACTGATCTACTCACGTCCATTCAAGCCGCACTCGGCTTGCCCCGCACCCAGGTTTCATTCACCGCCAGCGGCGCCCTGCCCTCGGCCTTTGCCGTCACGGACCTGGCGTGCGCCAGCATCGCCGCCGCCGGCCAAGCCATCAGTGAGCTGCTGCATCAGCAAACCGGCCGCTTGCCCGAAGTTGAAGTCGATCGCCGACTAGCCTCGTTCTGGTTCTCCTCCTCGATCCGCCCGGTGGGCTGGAGTGTGCCGCCGCCGTGGGACCCCATCGCCGGTGACTATGCCACCCGGGACGGCTGGATTCGCCTGCACACCAATGCTCCCCTTCACCGCGCCGCCGCCGAAACCGTGCTTGGCGCCTGTGCCGATCGATCCGCGATGGCAAGCAAAGTGGCGCAATGGGCCAAGGGTGACTTGGAGCAAGCGGTGGTCGATGCCGGAGGTTGCGCCGCCGAGATGCGTACGTGGGCGCAGTGGCAGTCTCACCCGCAAGGCATGGCAGTCAATGCTGAGCCGCTGATCCAGTTCGACCGTCACGGCAACCACGAGGGCAAACCGTGGCGAGGTTCGGTGGCACAGCCCTTGGCCGGGATCAAAGTGCTGGACTTGACCCGTGTGCTCGCCGGCCCTGTTGCCAGCCGTTTTCTGGCCGGCCTCGGCGCCGACGTCTTGCGTATCGATCCGCCGACCTGGAACGAGCCCGGCGTGGTGCCGGAAATGACCTTGGGCAAACGTTGCGCGCGCCTCGATCTGCACGACAAGGCTGATCGCAGCGTGTTCGAAAACCTGCTCAAGAATGCCGATATTCTGCTCCACGGCTATCGCGCCGATGCGCTCGAAGGGCTGGGATATGGCATCGCCGAACGGCAAAAACTCGCCCCCGGCCTGATCGATGTCTGCCTGAACGCCTACGGCTGGAGCGGCCCGTGGCAAAACCGTCGAGGCTTCGACAGCCTGGTGCAAATGAGCAGCGGCATTGCCGAGGCCGGCATGCGCTGGAAGTGCGCGGACAAGCCGACACCTTTACCGCTGCAAGCGCTGGATCACGCCACCGGCTACCTGATGGCGGCCGGTGTGATCAAGCTGTTGGCTGAACGCTTGAGCAACGGCCATGGTGGATCGGCGCGGCTGTCACTGGCGCGCACGGCGAAGTTGCTGATCGACAATGGACCCGGGACCGACGCGTTATTGCGCGCAGAGGATGAAGGCGATCAGGGGCTTGTGCTCGAGCAGACCACCTGGGGCCCGGCGCATCGGCTGCAGGTTCCATTGAAGATCACCGGTACACCCCTGCAGTGGACGATCGCGGCCTCTGAATTGGGTTCCCACCGCGCGCAGTGGTGGTGACGGTCAGATAGCCTTCACGAGCAGGCTCGCACCCGGTTTGTCATTACCCATAAATTGTGCGCGGGATTTCACCATTGGCCCGCGCCAAGGCATACTTGCCCCCCCTCGCCGTCCAGAATTCATTAGCGTCCCATGCGTATCCACGTCAGCTTCATCGACCGCGTCGGTATCACCCAGGAAGTCCTGGCCTTGCTCGGTGGGCGCAATCTCAATCTGGATGCGGTGGAGATGGTTCCGCCCAACGTTTACATCGACGCCCCGACCCTGAGCGCGCAAGTCCTTGAAGAGCTGCGTGATGCGCTGTTCAGCGTGCGTGGGGTGCAAGCGGTGACGGTGGTCGACATCCTGCCCGGCCAGCGTCGGCACTTGCAGCTCGACGCACTGCTCGCGGCCATGACCGATCCGGTGCTGGCGCTGGACAGTGCCGGCAAGGTGTTGCTGGCCAACCCGGCCCTGATTGCCCTGTACGGTCGTGAGCCGGCCGGTGAAAGCGTCGCCGACCTGTTTGGCGACCCGGCCCTGCTCGATACATTGCTCGAATACGGTTTCCGGTTGCCGCTGCGGGAAATTACCGTCAACGGGCAGACATTACTGCTGGACGCCACGCCCATCACTGACGCTGGCGCGCTGCTGACCCTGTATCAACCGAACCGCATTGGCGAACGCCTGTCGGCACTGCATCACGATCATGCCGAGGGCTTCGATGCGCTGCTGGGCGAATCGCCGGCGATTCGTACGCTCAAGGTTCGCGCACAACGGGTGGCGGTCCTCGATGCGCCTCTGCTGATCCAGGGCGAAACCGGCACCGGCAAGGAATTGGTGGCCCGCGCTTGCCACGCCATCAGTGCGCGACACAACGCTCCGTTTCTGGCATTGAACTGTGCTGCATTGCCGGAGAACCTCGCCGAAAGCGAACTGTTCGGCTATGCCCCCGGCGCGTTTACCGGTGCGCAACGGGGCGGCAAACCGGGCCTGATGGAGCTGGCGAACCAGGGCACGGTGTTTCTTGACGAAATCGGTGAGATGTCGCCGTACCTGCAAGCCAAGTTGCTGCGATTCCTCAACGACGGGAGTTTCCGGCGGGTCGGCGGTGATCGGGAGGTGAAGGTCAACGTGCGGATCCTCAGTGCGACCCACCGCGACCTGGAAAAAATGGTCAGCGAAGGCCTGTTCCGTGAAGACCTGTTCTATCGACTCAATGTGCTCAATGTCGAAGTCCCGCCCCTGCGCGAGCGCGGCCAGGACATTCTGCTGCTGGCCCGCTATTTCATGCAGCAGGCATGCGCACAGATCCAGCGCCCGGTCTGTCGCCTGGCACCGGGCACTTACCCGGCACTGCTGGGTAATCGCTGGCCTGGCAACGTCAGGCAACTGCAAAACGTGATCTTCCGCGCCGCCGCCATATGCGAAAGCAGCCTGGTGGACATCGGCGACCTCGACATCGCCGGCACGTCGGTGGCGCGCCAAAGCGACCATGAAGTCGACAGCCTGGAACAGGCGATGGAGGCGTTCGAAAAAGACCTGCTGGAAAAACTCTACGTCAGTTACCCCTCGACCCGGCAATTGGCCAGTCGCCTGCAAACCTCCCACACCGCGATTGCCCACCGTTTGCGCAAGTACGGCATTCCCAACAAGCCCTGACGCCGCCAGCGCCTGAATCACCGCAGATCCCTGTGGGAGCAAGCGCGCTCCCACAGGTTTCGTGTCCAGCAAAAAATCACTCTAAAAGCGACCTTCATCTGTACTGAAAGCGCTACAGCGTAACGATATCGCTACAAGCGCCCCCAGCCAGCGCCCTGCAAGGCTTTGATCCCCTTAGGCTTTTTTCTTTGTGCCCCGCCGTAGCGATTTCGCTACAGACCACATTATCCGCGCCTCTCGAAATACCCATAAATAATTGATTAATAACAAGAAATTAACATTGGCCGCGTTTTTGCTTAGTAACCCTTCATAAACCAGGGCATTGCCCAAGCATTCAATCGCGTCCACCAGACGAGTCTGGCCCCCTTAGGAGTTTCCATGAGCGAGTTGCGTTTTACTGAAGATCACGAATGGCTGCGCACCGAAGCTGACGGCACGGTTACTGTCGGCATCACCGTTTTCGCGCAGGACGCATTGGGCGACGTGGTTTTCGTACAACTGCCTGAGCTGCAGTCCTACGACAAAGGCGCTGAAGCCGCCACCGTGGAATCGGTCAAAGCCGCCAGCGGCGTGTACATGCCACTGGACGGTGAAGTGCTGGAAGTGAACCCTGCGCTGGACAGCAGCCCTGAGCTGGTCAACGAAGATCCGCTGGGCGAAGGCTGGTTCTTCCGCTTCAAGCCAAATGACGCCTCGGCTGTTGCCCAACTGCTGGATCAGGACGCCTATGACCGTCTGATCAAAGCCAACGCCGAAGCCTGAGGAGCGCTGACATGACTCAAGTAAGCCTGACAACCGCCAACGAATTCATCGCCCGCCACATCGGCCCGCGCGCCGGTGACGAGCAAGCGATGCTCAACAGCCTCGGCTTCGATTCCCTCGAAGCCCTGAGCGCCAGCGTGATTCCCGACAGCATCAAGGGCACCAGCGTGCTCGGCCTGGAAGACGGCCTGAGCGAAGCCGACGCCCTGGCGCTGATCAAAGGCATCGCGGCCAAGAACCAGCTGTTCAAGACCTACATTGGCCAGGGTTACTACGGCACGCACACGCCGTCGCCGATCCTGCGCAACCTGCTGGAAAACCCGGCCTGGTACACGGCTTACACGCCGTACCAGCCGGAGATTTCCCAGGGTCGCCTCGAAGCGCTGCTGAACTTCCAGACCCTGATCAGCGACCTCACCGGCCTGCCGATCGCCAACGCCTCGCTGCTCGACGAAGCCACCGCCGCCGCCGAAGCCATGACTTTCTGCAAGCGCCTGAGCAAGAACAAGGGCAGCCACCAGTTCTTCGCCTCCGTGCATTGCCACCCGCAGACCCTCGACGTGCTGCGCACCCGTGCCGAGCCGCTGGGCATCGAGGTGGTGGTCGGCGACGAGCGCGAACTGAGCGACGTGACGCCGTTCTTCGGCGCCCTGCTGCAGTACCCGGCGAGCAACGGTGATGTGTTCGACTACCGCGCATTGACCGAGCGTTTCCACACCGCCAACGCCCTGGTGGCCGTGGCCGCCGACCTGCTGGCCCTGACCCTTCTGGCCGCGCCGGGCGAATTCGGCGCCGACGTGGCCATCGGCAGCGCCCAACGCTTCGGCGTGCCGCTGGGCTTCGGTGGCCCGCACGCGGCGTACTTCTCCACCAAGGATGCGTTCAAGCGCGACATGCCGGGCCGTCTGGTCGGTGTCTCGGTGGACCGTTTCGGCAAGCCGGCCTTGCGCCTGGCGATGCAGACCCGCGAGCAACACATCCGTCGCGAGAAGGCCACGTCCAACATCTGCACCGCGCAGGTGCTGCTGGCCAACATCGCCAGCATGTACGCCGTCTACCACGGCCCGAAAGGCCTGACGCAGATCGCCAACCGCGTGCATCAGCTGACCGCGATTCTGGCCAAGGGCTTGAGCGCTTTGGGCCTGAACGTTGAGCAGGAACACTTCTTCGACACGCTGACGATCAAGACCGGCGCCGACACCGCGAAACTGCACGACCAGGCGCACGCCCGGCAGATCAACCTGCGCGTGGTCGACGCCGAGCGTCTGGGCCTGTCCCTCGACGAAACCAGCACCCAGGCCGACGTCGAAACCCTGTGGGCCTTGCTGTCCAACGGCCAACCCCTGCCGGACTTCGCCGCCCTCGCCGCCGCCACTCAAGCGACGATCCCGGCCGCGCTGGTGCGTCAGTCGCCGATCCTCAGCCACCCGGTGTTCAACCGCTATCACTCGGAAACCGAGCTGATGCGCTACCTGCGCAAACTGGCGGACAAGGACCTGGCGCTCGATCGCACCATGATCCCGCTGGGCTCGTGCACCATGAAACTCAACGCCGCCAGCGAAATGATCCCGGTGACCTGGGCCGAGTTCGGCGCCCTGCACCCGTTCGCCCCGGCCGAGCAAAGCGCCGGCTACCAGCAACTGACCGATGAACTGGAAGCGATGCTCTGCGCCGCCACCGGTTACGACGCGATTTCCCTGCAGCCGAACGCCGGCTCCCAAGGTGAATACGCTGGCCTGCTGGCCATTCGTGCCTACCACCAGAGCCGTGGCGAAGACCGCCGCGACATCTGCCTGATCCCGTCGTCGGCCCACGGCACCAACCCGGCCACCGCCAACATGGCCGGCATGCGCGTGGTCGTCACCGCCTGCGATGCCCGTGGCAACGTCGACATCGAAGACCTGCGCGCCAAGGCCATCGAGCACCGCGAACACCTCGCCGCGCTGATGATCACCTACCCGTCGACCCACGGCGTGTTCGAGGAAGGCATCCGCGAAATCTGCGGCATCATTCATGACCACGGCGGCCAGGTGTACATCGACGGCGCCAACATGAACGCCATGGTCGGCCTCTGCGCCCCGGGCAAGTTCGGCGGCGACGTCTCGCACCTGAACCTGCACAAGACCTTCTGCATTCCCCACGGCGGTGGCGGCCCGGGCGTCGGCCCGATCGGTGTGAAATCGCACCTGGCGCCGTTCCTGCCAGGTCACGCGCAGATGGACCGCAAGCAAGGCGCGGTGTGCGCCGCGCCATTCGGCAGCGCGAGCATCCTGCCGATCACCTGGATGTACATCCGCATGATGGGCGGCGCCGGCCTCAAGCGCGCCTCGCAACTGGCGATCCTCAACGCCAACTACATTTCCCGTCGCCTCGAAGAGCACTACCCGGTGCTCTACACCGGCAGCAACGGCCTGGTGGCCCACGAGTGCATCCTCGACCTGCGTCCGCTGAAAGACAGCAGCGGCATCAGCGTCGACGACGTGGCCAAGCGCCTGATCGACTTCGGTTTCCACGCCCCGACCATGTCGTTCCCGGTGGCCGGCACGCTGATGATCGAGCCGACCGAAAGCGAATCCAAGGAAGAACTGGACCGCTTCTGCGACGCCATGATCCGCATCCGCGAAGAAATCCGCGCGGTGGAAAACGGCGCCCTGGACAAGGACGACAACCCGCTGAAAAACGCCCCGCACACTGCGGCGGAGCTGGTGGGCGAGTGGTCGCATCCGTATAGCCGGGAGCAGGCGGTTTATCCGGTAGCGTCGCTGATCGAAGGCAAATACTGGCCACCGGTCGGTCGGGTCGACAACGTCTTCGGCGACCGCAACCTGGTTTGCGCCTGCCCGTCGATCGAAAGCTACGCTTAAGAAAAGCAGCCTCTAGCGGCAAGCCTCAAGCTGCAAGAAAGAGCCGATCGGCTTTAACTTGCAGCTTGTTGCTTGCCGCTTAGCGCTCGCGCGCTGGCGCGCGCCTATAACAAGAAACCGGAGAACAACCATGTCGTTAAGCGTGTTCGACCTGTTCAAGATTGGCATCGGCCCTTCCAGCTCCCATACCGTTGGCCCGATGCGTGCCGCCGCGCGTTTCGCCGAAGGCTTGCGCCGTGATGGACTGCTGACAACAACGACCTGTGTCAAGGTCGAGCTCTACGGTTCGCTGGGTGCCACCGGCAAGGGCCACGGCAGCGACAAGGCTGTGTTGCTCGGCCTGGAGGGCGAACACCCGGATACTGTAAACACCGAAACCGTCGCCGCCCGCCTGCAAGAGATTCGCGGCAACGGACGCTTGAACCTGCTCGGCGAACACAGCATTGCGTTCAACGAGAAAGAACACCTGGCCATGATTCGCAAGCCGTTGGCCTATCACCCTAACGGCATGATCTTCCGCGCGTTCGATGCGGCAGGCCTGCAAATTCGCAGCCGCGAGTACTACTCCGTTGGCGGCGGGTTTGTCGTCGATGAAGACGCTGCAGGCGCCGATCGCATCGTTGAAGATGCCACGCCCCTGACCTTTCCCTTCAAAAGTGCCAAGGACCTGCTCGGCCACTGCACCACCTATGGCTTGTCGATCAGCGAGGTGATGCTGACCAACGAAAGCGCCTGGCGTCCGGAAGCGGAAACCCGCGCCGGCCTGCTGAAAATCTGGCAAGTGATGCAGGACTGTGTCGCCGCCGGTTGCCGCAACGAAGGCATCCTGCCTGGCGGCTTGAAGGTCAAACGTCGTGCGGCAGCGCTGCATCGGCAATTGTGCAGCAACCCCGAGTCCGCCTTGCGCGATCCACTCTCCGTGCTGGATTGGGTCAACCTCTACGCCCTGGCCGTCAACGAAGAAAACGCCAACGGCGGACGCGTGGTCACGGCCCCCACCAACGGTGCGGCCGGGATCATTCCGGCCGTGCTGCATTACTACATGCGCTTCATTCCCGGCGCAAACAATGACGGGGTCGTGCGTTTCCTGCTGACCGCCGCGGCCATCGGCATCCTGTACAAGGAAAACGCCTCGATCTCGGGCGCCGAAGTCGGTTGCCAGGGTGAAGTGGGCGTGGCGTGCTCCATGGCGGCCGGCGCGCTTTGCGAAGTCCTCGGCGGCAGCGTTCAGCAAGTGGAAAACGCCGCGGAAATCGGCATGGAACACAACCTCGGCCTGACTTGCGACCCGATTGGCGGACTGGTGCAGGTGCCTTGCATCGAGCGCAATGCCATGGGATCGGTCAAGGCCATCAATGCCGTGCGCATGGCCATGCGTGGTGACGGCCAACATTTCGTCTCCCTCGACAAGGTCATTCGCACCATGCGCCAGACCGGCGCCGACATGAAAAGCAAATACAAGGAGACCGCCCGTGGCGGTCTCGCGGTCAACATTATCGAGTGCTGATGTGCGCTCACCTGCACACTTCTTCAGGAGCTGAATATGTCCACCGAACAACTGTTGAAAACCCCGTTGCACGCCCTGCACATCGAGCTCGGCGCACGCATGGTTCCGTTCGCGGGCTATGACATGCCTGTGCAATACCCGCTGGGCGTGATGAAAGAACACCAGCACACCCGCGACCAGGCCGGCCTGTTTGATGTGTCGCACATGGGCCAGATCCGCCTGACCGGCGCCAATGCCGCCAAGGCTCTGGAAACCCTCGTGCCAGTGGACATCATCGACCTGCCGGTGGGCATGCAGCGCTACGCGATGTTCACCAATGAGAGCGGTGGCATCCTCGACGACCTGATGGTCGCCAACCTGGGTAACGATGAGTTGTTCCTGGTGGTCAACGCCGCCTGTAAAGATCAGGACCTGGCGCACCTGCGCAAGCACATCGGCGATCAATGCACCATCGAGCCACTGTTCGAAGAACGCGCGCTGCTCGCACTGCAAGGCCCGGCGGCCGTCACGGTCCTGGCACGCCTGGCGCCGGAAGTGGCGAAGATGACATTCATGCAGTTCACTCGAGTGAAGCTTTTGGGTGTGGAGTGTTTTGTCAGCCGCTCGGGCTACACCGGTGAAGACGGCTTCGAAATCTCCGTGCCGGCACAAAACGCCGAAGCCCTGGCCCGCGCCCTGCTGGCCGAACCTGAAGTCGAAGCCATCGGCCTTGGCGCGCGCGACTCGCTGCGCCTGGAAGCGGGCCTGTGCCTGTACGGCCACGACATGAACACCGACACCACTCCGATCGAAGCCAGCCTGTTGTGGGCCATCTCCAAGCCACGCCGTGCCGATGGCGCACGGGCCGGTGGCTTCCCCGGCGCCGAGACGGTATTCGCCCAACAACAGACCGGTGTCGGCCGCAAACGTGTCGGCCTGCTGCCGCAGGAACGCACCCCCGTGCGCGAAGGCGCAGAGATCGTCAACGAAGCTGGCGAGATCATCGGCAGCGTCTGCAGCGGCGGTTTCGGGCCGACCCTTGGCGGTCCTTTGGCGATGGGTTACCTCGACAGCGCTTATATCGCGCTCGATACGCCGGTCTGGGCGATTGTTCGTGGGAAAAAGGTTCCTTTGCTTGTAAGCAAAATGCCATTTGTTCCACAACGCTACTATCGCGGCTGATTGACTGTTCCTATAAGTAACGCGGTTGCGTTAACAGTGCACTAATGTGTAACGCAACCGCCATAAAATAGTGCACTGTTTGAATCTAAGCTTCGATTATGAACTTTGCTTATAACGATCGAAAACAATTGAACAAGCATAACGAATAACGCAGCCACTAACGGCCCGGAAAATTGCTCAAACTGAGGAAAACCGGGGGCTTTGCGGGGGCTTGTTTTTTCTCCCGTAGTTGGCGTAGAGTTTGTTCACTGTGTTTGCATGGGTCGCTTGGAATCGTGACCTGGGCAGTAGCCTACAAGTTAGCTACATCCCGTTCGACGTCTTCTTACTCTCCTGCAACCAGCCCCAGTACTCTTTCATGAGAAGGAGGCTGTCATCAATTTTAGCGTCAAAGGAAATAAGAAATGTCCCAACGTCAGAGCGGTACCGTCAAGTGGTTTAACGACGAGAAAGGTTTTGGTTTTATCACTCCAGAGAGCGGTCCGGATCTGTTCGTACATTTCCGCGCCATTCAGGGCAACGGCTTCAAGAGCCTGAAAGAAGGCCAAAAAGTGACTTTCATCGCCGTGCAAGGCCAGAAAGGCATGCAGGCTGACGAAGTCATCGCAGAAGCCTAATTTTCTGTAACGAAAAAGCCCCTGATGCTGACATCAGGGGCTTTTTTGTGCGCGCAAATCCGTAAAATGGCTTCTTTTTTCGCCGAGAGCCTGCCATGTCGAAACACCTGCTTACTCCTCAGGGCGATTTTCCTGTCGCTGGTCTGGGTCGTCGCTTGGCCGCGATGTTCTACGACTTCCTGCTGTGTACCGCGCTGCTGATCGTCACCAGCGGCATCTACAAGATGATTCAAATGGCGATCATCGGCGAAGACAAAATGCGCGCCCTCACCGAATCCGGCGCACTGGATGGCGATCCATTGCTGTCGACAGTGCTCCTGTTCGTACTGTTCGGCTTTTTCGCCAAGTTCTGGACCTGGTCTGGGCAGACGCTGGGAATGCAGGTCTGGTGCATCCGCGTGCAGAATGCCGATGGCTCAGCCATCAGCCTGTGGCAAGCTTTGCTGCGTTTCGTGGTGGCCATCGCATCGCTGCTATGTGTCGGCCTGGGTTTTTTCTGGTCGCTGTTCGACAAGCAGAAACGCAGTTGGCATGACATGTATTCCAATACCCGGCTGGTGCGGATTCCCAAGAAGACCAAGTAATCCACCGGATGCAAAAACGCCCCGATCGGATCGGGGCGTTTTTTTGACTCCAGGTCGCAAAATCAGGCGTTGCCCGCCAGTTTCATTCGCGCCGCATGGGTGAAATCGAGCATGCGCTTCAACGGTCGGATCGCCTGTGGAATCAGCGCAGGATCAACAAAGATCTCATTCGCCCCCTCCTTCAAGCTCTTGAGCGTGCGCTCAAGGGTATTCATCGCCATCCACGGGCAGTGCGCACAACTGCGGCATGCCGCGCCGTTACCGGCCGTTGGCGCCTCGATAAAGACCTTGTCCGGACACAGCTGCTGCATCTTGTAGAAGATGCCACGGTCAGTGGCGACAATCAGAGTCTTGTTCGGCAGGCTCTGAGCCGCCGCGATCAGCTGACTGGTGGAGCCAACGGCATCCGCCAGCTCGATCACCGACGTCGGCGATTCCGGGTGCACCAGAATCGCCGCATCGGGATACAGCGCCTTCATGTCTTCGAGCTGCTTGGATTTGAATTCCTCGTGAACGATGCAGGCACCATCCCAAAGCAGCATGTCGGCGCCGGTCTGGCGCTGAATGTAGGTGCCCAGGTGCTTGTCCGGGCCCCAGATGATCGTTTCGCCGTTATCCATGAGGCTCTCGACGATCTCCAGCGCGCAGCTGGACGTCACCACCCAATCCGCCCGGGCTTTGACCGCTGCCGACGTGTTGGCATAAACCACCACCGTACGCTCGGGGTGCTGATCGCAGAACGCGGAAAACTCGTCGACGGGGCAACCCAAGTCCAGCGAACAAGTCGCTTCCAGGGTCGGCATCAGGATGCGCTTTTCCGGGTTGAGGATTTTGGCGGTTTCGCCCATGAACTTCACACCGGCGACCACGACGGTCTTGGCCGGATGGGCATTGCCGAACCGGGCCATCTCCAGCGAGTCGGAGACACAGCCCCCGGTTTCTTCAGCCAAGGCCTGAATGATCGGATCACAATAGAAGTGAGCCACCAGCACTGCATCCTGAGCCTTGAGCTCGGCAGCGATGGCGGCACGGTAATAGGCTTCCTCATCGGCGGTCAGCGGCTTGGGCTGCTTGGCGTCGAGGTGGGCTTGAACCAGAAGGCGTTCGGAAATCTGCGTCATGTTCGCAAGACCTGCAGGCGCATTCGCGCGAAAGTCGAGTATACACCCGGCTCCGGACCCTTCAGGGGGTACCGCCGGGAAAGTGGGTATTCATAAGGCACGGACAGTGTTGAAGCTGGGCAAGGCTACAGAATATCCCGGGGATGCAAAAGATGATTCTGACCTGCGTCATGCAGTGCAGCCCAAGAACGGGACGGACCTAAATCGCGGGCAAAAAAAAATCCGGAAATCCTCACTTTCGTGGGCCTTCCAGACTTTTAAAACAGCTTGAAAATGGTGGGTCGTGTGGGATTCGAACCTACGACCAATTGGTTAAAAGCCAACTGCTCTACCAACTGAGCTAACGACCCGCTGTGTGGTGGCGCGTATAATACTGATTTTTAAGGACTATTCAACACCTTTTTTAAAATAATTCAAAAATAAGGTGTCGGGTCGCTGATTCCGGCCGCTGCAAAGCCTTCCGCACGCAGTCGGCAGCTGTCGCACTTACCGCAGGCATGGCCATTATCGTCGGCCTGATAGCAGGAAACGGTCAGGCTGTAGTCCACACCGAGCTTCACGCCAGCCTGGACGATCTGCGCCTTGCTCAGGTTTTGCAGTGGCGCCTGGATGCGGAAGCCCTGCCCTTCTACGCCGGCCTTGGTAGCCAGATTGGCCATGCGCTCGAACGCTTCGACGAACTCGGGACGGCAATCAGGGTAACCGGAGTAGTCGACTGCGTTCACGCCGATAAAGATGTCACGCGCGCCCAGCACTTCCGCCCAACCCAGCGCCAGCGAGAGAAACACCGTGTTGCGTGCCGGGACGTAAGTCACCGGAATGCCTTCGCTCGGCGCTTCCGGCACGTCGATGCTGCTGTCGGTCAGCGCCGATCCGCCAATGCCATTCAGGTTCAGTCCGATCACCTTGTGCTCGACCACACCCAAATCACGAGCAACACGTTCGGCAGCGTGCAATTCGGCACGGTGCCGCTGACCATAGTCGAAGCTCATGGTGTAGCAGCTGTAGCCATCGGCGCGGGCCATGGCCACGACAGTCGCCGAGTCCAAACCTCCGGAAAGCAGGATGACCGCACGTTTTTCAGCAGTGTTCAGTTGTTCTGTCATATCAGCGCCCCGGTTCGTCGTTCCAAAGATATTTATGCAGCTGCAATTGCAGACGCACTGGCAGGTTGTCCGCCACCACCCAGTCAGCCAGGTCCCGAGCATTAAGGTCATGGTGACTAGGCGAGAACAGGACTTCGCCGGCGCGCCGATCAAGACCGTACTGGATCAATTTGGACACGGACCAGTCATAGTCTTCCCGCGAGCAGATGACGAACTTCACCTGATCGTTGGGCGTGAGCAGCTCAATGTTCTCGTAACGGTTGCGATGCGCCTCGTTCGAACCTGGCGTTTTCAGGTCGACGACGCGACTGACGCGGGAATCTACCGCCGATATATCGAGAGAACCACTGGTTTCCAGTGACACTTCGTAACCGGCATCGCACAACCGCTTGAGCAATGGAATGGCATTGGGTTGTGCCAGAGGCTCGCCGCCAGTGACACAAACATAACGCGGACGGAAACCAGCCACCTGCTCAAGAATATCGTCGAGCGTGCGGATGGTTCCGCCGGTGAAGGCGTAGGCACTGTCACAGTATTGGCAACGCAACGGGCAACCGGTCAGACGCACAAAAACAGTGGGCAGGCCGGCGGTCCGAGTTTCACCCTGCAACGAGTAGAAAACTTCGGTAATTCTCAATGTGTCTTGCATAGTCGCCACGGGCGTAACAGCTAAACAGGCTGTCCGCCTCCGTCAGGCACTTCAAGGAACCCCGGCAATGCGCAGATCCCAAAAAGCGTGTTTCAGAAAAAGGGGGTGAATTCTAACGAAAAAACCCGCGACAAGCGCGGGTTTCTTCGAAACGGGTCAAGCAGGCTTACATGCGCTGCAGATCGCGTTGAGCCAGCTGAGCGGCGGAAGTGCCCGGATACTGGGAAACCACCTGCTGCAGAATGCCTTTGACGCGGTCGGTGTGACCGAGACGACGCTCTACGTCAGCGAGCTTGTACAGCGAATCAGGCACCTTGGCGTGCTTCGGGTACAGCTGCGAAACCTTGGCAAACGCCTGACCTGCGCCTTGCAGATCGCCTTTGGCCAGGTTGACTTCGCCCAACCAGTACTGGGCATTACCCGCGTATTGGCTGTTCGGGTATTTGCGCAAGAACGCGGCGAAAGCCTGACTGGCCTTGTCGAAATCCTTGGCCTTGATCAGGTCGAAGGCTGCGTCGTAATAGAGCTTTTCCTTCGCCGGGTCCGCCGGTTCACTACCCGCGGCGGGTGCTTGAGCGGCAGCCGCTCCCGCACCTGCGCCAGCTGCAGCAACGGGGGCATTCAAATTGCCACCGGTAGAAGAATTCTCAGGAGTCGCGGCCGGTGCAGCGCCGGTTCCTATGCGCCGATCCAGGTCCTGGTATCGCTCCAGGTTTTCCTGCTTCATGCGCGCTACATCATTCTGCAGAACCTCGATCGCGCCTTGCTGACGCTCGATTTGTTGCTGCATCGATTGCAGTTGGTTGAACAGCTCGCCCTGTGCCGAGACAGGGGCCGAAACCCCTCCCCCGGCATAGGCGCCGTTCGTACCGTAACCTGCAGGCGGATAACTGCTCCCGCTATTGTTATAACCGGAGTTGTTATCGACCACAGGAACCGCAGCCCACACCGAAAACGGTGCGAGACTGAGAGCCAGAACAGTTACAGCACGACGGCACGTTCGCATGACGAATTACTTACGCAGTTCGACGCGACGGTTTTGAGCCCAGGACTGCTCGTCGTTGCCGGTAGCAACTGGACGCTCTTCGCCGTAGGAAACCAGTTCCAGCTGAGCTGGGGAAACACCTTGCAGTACCAGATAGCGCTGAACGGCTTTCGCACGACGCTCGCCCAGTGCCATGTTGTACTCACGAGTACCACGTTCGTCGGTGTTGCCTTCCAGAACAACGCGAGCGCCGTTTGCTTTCAGGTCTTTGGCGTGAACGTCCAGAGCGCGCATGGCTTCTGGCTTCAGGTCCGAGCTGTCGTATTCGAAGTAGAAAGTGGTGATTGCGCGCAGAGCAGCTTCTTCGCTCAGGGAGCCGTCAACTGCACCGGTGTTTGCGCCGTAACCAGCGTTTGGATCTACAGCGCCTTCACCGGCATTGTCGCCGCCTTTGGACGAGCAACCTACAGCTACAGCCATGGCCAGAGCCAGCGCAGCAAATTTACCAAACTTCAGCATTTCCATCGTGAAACTCCTAATGAACCCCAGTGTGTTAAGTAAAACGTATAGCGCCGCGTCAGTTCAGGTAAGGGGACCAGGAAGGTTCTCTGACTTCGCCTTGAGCGGTAGGAAGCGGGAGCCTTACGCGTCCATTGATGGACACGAGCATCAAGACTCCCCGGCCCTGCTGGCGGGTGGCGTAGATTACCATGGTGCCGTTGGGCGCGACAGTGGGCGACTCGTCCAGAGTGCTATCAGTGAGGATTTTTACGCTACCGCGCTGCAAATCCTGAGCCGCCACTTTGAAATTGGTGAAACCGTCCTGGCGGTGAATCATCACCAGGGTCTTTTCATCAGCCGACAGTTTAGGGTTGGCGTTGTAGTTACCGATGAAGGTCACACGCTCGGCACCACCACCGCCTACGCTGGTTTTGTAGATCTGCGGCTTGCCGCCCCGGTCGGAAGTGAAGTAGATGGTCGAACCATCCTTGCCCCAGAACGGTTCGGTGTTGATGCCGGGACCATTGGTGACACGGGTGATCTGACGCGAACCCAGGTTCATCACGTAAATGTCTGGGTTACCGTCCTTCGACAGTACGAATGCCAGGCGATTGCCATCTGGCGACCAGGCTGGCGCACCGTTCAGGCCTTCGAAGTTGGTGATCTGCTCACGGCGGCCGGTGTCGATGTTCTGCATGAAGATCCGTGGACGCTTCTGCTCGAACGATACATAGGCGATGCGCTTGCCATCCGGTGCGAAACGCGGCGACAGGATCGGTTCACGCGATTGCAGCAGCGTCACGGCGCGAGCACCGTCGTAGTCCGAACGCTGCAGCGTGTAGCGAGTGTTCTTCTCGGAGAAACGCTCGGCGGTCACGTACAGCAGACGAGTCGAGAACGCACCTTTGATACCGGTGAGTTTTTCGAACGACTGGTCGGAGATGAAGTGCGCCATGTCGCGCAGTTGATCGACACCACCCGACACGCTACCGGTCAGCACTTGCTGCTCGGTGGCGACGTTGAACAGTGCGTATTGAACCTGCAGGCGACCGCCGGCAGGAACGATGCTACCGACCATGACGTACTGGGCGCCCAGCGCCTTGAAGTCACGGTAGATGATTTCGCTGGCCTGGCTTGGCTGGCTGATCATGTTCTGCTTGGGAATCGGCGAGTAGTAACCCGAGTTACGCAGGTCGTTACCGATGATTTCGGCCATGTCGTCCGGCAGCACGCTGCCGCCCTGGTTGCCGAACGGCACAACGGCGATCGGAGTAGCCCGATCGCTGCCGCTGGTGACCAGAATGTTTTTCTCATCTGCCATCGCCATCCCTGCCATGCAGCAGATAACGACCAGCATTCCTCGAAGAAGGTTTCTCACAAGGCTAGATCCTCAGGTGTGAATGTCATCTTGAATGAACGATACGGAGCGAAATCGCTCGGCTTCATTCCCTGCATTTCTGTCAAACGTCCAATATTCTTCACCGCCGCCACAGCCGATGCGTCAAATGGACCGTCACCGCTGGACTTGGCCACGCTGACCGAAGTCACCGTACCGTCCGGCAACATGCCGATTTGCAACACGACCGTCATGCCTTTGCGGGCCGAAGGTGGACGAGCCCAGCCTTCCGCTGCACGAGCCCGAATCAGGTCATCGAAACTGCCGGCGACTTCGTCGCCCTGCTCATCGGCCAAGGCCTGCTGACGCTGCGGCGTGTCGGAAAGCAAATCTGCCAGGGCCTGAGCCTTTTTATCCTCGGCGGATTTACGTGCCGCGTCCTGCGCTTTCTTCTTCGCAGCATCGGCAGCAGCTTTCTTCTTCGCTTCTTCGGCGACTTTCTTCTTCGCCTCTTCAGCTTCAGCTTTCTTCTTGGCGTCTTCCGCGGCTTTCTTCTTCGCGTCTTCGACAATCTTCTTCTTGGCTTCTTCAGCGGCCGCTTTCTTGGCCTCTTCTTCAGCAGCCTTCTTGGCTTCTTCTTCCGCTTTCTTCTTGGCTATATCAGCCAATTGTTTCTCTTCTGCCTTCTTGGCTTCGGCGGTCTTCTTCGCTTCATCGGCTTTCTTGGCTTCATCAGCCTTTTTCGCCTCTTCCGCTTTCTTAGACTCGGCGGCCTTCTTGGCTTCCTCGGCCTTTTGAGCCGCTTCTTCTTTCTTTTGTTCCGCAGCCTTCACCGCTTCCTGCTCGACCTTCTTCTGTTCCATCTGTTCGACTTCGGTCTGACGCGCCGCAGATTTCTGCGCTTCACCGGCAATCTTCTGATTGGTCTGGGTGGTCGCCCGACTTTTCGATTTCAGCTGGTACAAGGTCGCCTGGACAATCGGCTTGGCCGGCGGCAGTTCCGGTGTCATGGCGAAACTGACGAACAGCATGCCGAACACCAGCACGTGCAAGCCAATCGCCCATACACTAGGCCAGAAGTAGCTTTCCGAGGCGGACGGCTCTCGCTGTTGTTGCATCAGGGCGCCTCGGTAATCAAGCCAACATTACCGACCCCGGCTTTCTGCAATCCGCCCATGGCGCCCATGACAGAGCCGTAATCGACGGACTTATCACCGCGAATGAAGACCTGGGTGTGCTTGCCGCCCTCGTTACCGGCGCGAATGATCTTGGTCACCGCATCGGTCATTTGAGGCAAGGTCATGGCCCTGTCCTGCTGCTTCTCTGTATCGACTTCGCTGCCAAGATTCCAGTAATAGGTCTTGTCAGCCTTGATCGAAATGGTCAGGACCTGGGTGTTGTTGTCCTGCGGCAAGGCCTCACTGGAAACCTTGGGCAGATCAACTTTCACGCCCTGATTGAGCATCGGCGCGGTCACCATGAAGATGACCAGCAGTACCAACATCACGTCGATGTAGGGCACCACGTTCATCTCGGCGACCGGCTTGCGCTTGTGTCGAGCTCGAGCGATTAAAGCCATTGGAAATTACCTGCTTATTCTTCGCTGGTGTGCACTTTGCGGTGCAGGATCGCCTGGAATTCATCGGCGAAGGTGTAGTAACGGCTCAGCAGGGTTTCGCTGCGAGCAGAGAAGCGGTTGTAAGCGATAACGGCCGGGATGGCGGCGAACAGACCAATCGCGGTGGCGACCAGGGCTTCGGCGATACCGGGCGCCACAGTCGCCAGCGTCGCTTGCTGGGCAGTCGCCAGGCCACGGAAGGAGTTCATGATGCCCCACACGGTACCGAACAGACCGATGTACGGGCTGACGGAGCCGACGGTGGCCAGGAATGGCAGACTCTGCTCGAGCTTTTCTTCTTCGCGGGAAATGGCTACACGCATGGCACGAGCCACGCCTTCCATGACGGCTTCAGGATCGACGCCTGGTTGCTGACGCAGACGGGAGAACTCCTTGAAACCGGCGCGGAAGATCTGCTCGACACCCGAATCCGGGTCCGGGTTGCTGCCGGCCTGACGGTAGAGCTTGGACAGGTCGATACCCGACCAGAAGCGCTCTTCAAAGCTCTCCAGGGCACGTCGGCCAGCGCGTATCAGATTGCTGCGCTGAAAGATCATGATCCACGAGGTCACCGATGCGGCTACCAGGATCAGCATTACCAGTTGCACCACGACACTGGCATTGCTGACCAGGCTCCACATGGAGGAATGGTCGACGACGTTAGCTTCCACGCTTTATCTCCTGCTTTGAGTGTGTACCCGCGCCGCTCACGTCGGCAAAGGCCGCTCGTAGAGCTTCGGGAATGGCCCGGGGTTTCAAACTGTTAGTGCGCACACAGGCCACCAAAAACTGCCCCTCGCAGAGCAGCACATTATCCGTAGCCCGCCTGACCTGCTGTTTAAAGCGCAGGCTGGCACGGTTCAATTCGATTACTTCAGCGCTTACCAACAGTTCGTCGTCCAGTCGCGCCGGCGCGTGGTAACGCGCTTCGCTGGAATGCACGACGAACAACAGGTCCTCCCCTGCCAGCTGCGATTGGGCAAAACCCAGTTCTCGTAGCCGCTCGGTTCGAGCCCGTTCCATAAACTTGAGGTAATTAACGTAATACACGATGCCGCCCGCATCGGTGTCCTCGTAATAAACGCGACAACGATGTGCGAAAGGCTCAAGCCCGTTTTGCGCGCGCATACTCTAGTGCTTACTCCTCAGGTTGCCAATCCGGCGAGACAACTGTTTTTCATTGTTCTGCGGCTTTCTTGCAAAAGTACGGTCCTAGGACAGCACAATGCCCGAATAAATCAGCGCGCAAAGGTTATTAATCGTCCACGGCATCAAGGAACTCGTCTATCACGGGCATCTCGCCCAATCGTGACGGAATGTTCAAGCCGAAATGCAGATATGCATGCCGCGTCACCACCCTTCCCCGCGGCGTGCGCATGATGTAGCCCTGCTGAATCAGATAGGGTTCAAGTACGTCTTCAATGGTGTGACGCTCCTCGCTGATGGCTGCGGCGAGGCTGTCCACCCCGACCGGCCCGCCATCGAACTTCTCGATCATGGTCAGCAACAGACGTCGATCCTGGTGATCGAAGCCACGCTCATCGACATCCAGCAGGTTCAATGCCAGGTCGGCAATCGGCTTGGTGATGTGCCCCTTGGCGCGAACTTCGGCGAAATCCCGCACACGACGCAGCAAGCGATTGGCAATCCGCGGGGTACCCCGGGCACGGCGGGCGATTTCAAAGGCGCCTTCAGGATCCAGCGGCAAACCGAGGATGTTCGCTGAACGACTGACAATCGTGGCCAGGTCGGCGGTGCTGTAGAACTCCAGACGCTGCACGATCCCGAAACGGTCACGCAACGGGTTGGTCAGCATCCCCGCCCGCGTGGTCGCACCGACCAGGGTGAAGGGCGGCAGATCCAGCTTGATCGAGCGCGCGGCCGGTCCTTCACCGATCATGATGTCGAGTTGGAAATCCTCCATGGCCGGGTACAGCACTTCTTCGACAATCGGCGACAGTCGATGGATTTCGTCAATGAACAGCACGTCATGGGGTTCAAGATTGGTCAGCAGCGCGGCGAGATCACCCGGGCGTTCCAGCACAGGCCCCGAAGTGCTCTTGATCGAAACCCCCATTTCCTGGGCGATGATATTGGCCAGGGTGGTTTTACCCAGGCCCGGCGGACCAAAAATCAGCGTGTGGTCAAGGGACTCACTACGCCCGCGGGCCGCCTGGATGAACAACTCCATTTGCTCGCGAACGGTCGGCTGACCAATGTATTCGGCCAGGCTGACAGGGCGTATCGCACGGTCCTGGACTTCCTCGCGATCACGGGGACCACCCGTTGCGGCGATCAGACGATCAGCTTCAATCACTTAGATCATTCCCTTCAGGGCACGACGAATCAGGTCTTCACTGCTCAAGCCTTTCTCCTTGATCGCGGAAATCGCCTTGCTGGCTTCCTGAGGCTTGTAACCCAGGGAAATCAGCGCACTGACCGCATCGCTTTCAGCGGTGTTCACCGGAGCCGGGCCATCTGGCTGGTTCGGCACCAGGGCAAACATCGCCGGCACCGTTTCCCAGGCCTTGAAGCGATCCTTGAGTTCGACCAGCAAGCGCTCCGCGGTTTTCTTGCCCACGCCCGGCACCTTGGTCAACGCCGAGGTGTCCTGGGATTGCACGCAACGGACCAACTCGTCGACCTCCAGACTCGACATCAAGGCCAGCGCCAATTTCGGTCCAACCCCGTTGAGACGGATCAACTCGCGAAAAAAGTCTCGCTCGCGCTTGCCGACGAAGCCATAGAGTAACTGCGCGTCTTCGCGTACGACCAAATGGGTATGCAGCGTCAGCGGTTCACCGACCGACGGCAGCCGATACAGCGTAGTCATGGGTACTTCCAGCTCATACCCCAGACCGTTTACATCGAGAATCAGATGCGGCGGCTGTTTTTCAGCCAGTGTGCCGCGCAAGCGTCCAATCACGTTACAGATCCTTGAGCGTTGGCCAGCGCGAGGCCAGCGACTGACAGAACAAGGATTTTGCGCCGACGACACAGGCGAAAAACCTTCATTCCATAAAATTGACTGTTGATGCTATCAGAGACGCAAGCGCCCGCCACGACTGCGTGCCGTGCCCAGACCATGGGGCAACAGGCTGGAACGGGTGTGAGCATGGCAAATGGCAATGGCCAGGGCATCCGAGGCATCGATTTGCGGCTTGCTGGTCAGCTTCAGCATATGCATGACCATCATTTGTACCTGCTCTTTGTTCGCCCCGCCCGTCCCGGTCACCGCTTGCTTGACCTGGGTTGCGGTGTATTCGGCAATTTCCAGGTTTTCTTCGGCACCAGCGACAATGGCCGCGCCGCGAGCCTGTCCGAGTTTCAAAGCCGAGTCGGCGTTACGTGCCATGAACACCTTCTCGATGCCCATGGTCACCGGACCGTAGGTCTGGATGACCTCGCGAACGCCGCGATAAACGATTTGCAGGCGCTCATGCAACTCGCCCGACCCCGTGCGAATGCAGCCCGACGCCACGTAAACGCAGCCTCGGCCGGTATCGCGCACCACGCCATAACCGGTGATACGCGAACCGGGGTCGATACCTAGAATTAAAGTCATAACGCCTGCGGGCTATTGGAAAAAACCAAGTGTCGAACCTGTAGGAGCGAGCTTGCTCGCGATGGGCGCCAACGATGATGCGGGCTAACTGAATTAGCGCGCCGCTCTCGGGCTCATCGCGAGCAGGCTCGCTCCGACAAAGGCAAAATCAACCGAGCTGTGCGGCCACCGACTCTGGAATGTCCGCGTTGGAGTAAACGTTCTGTACGTCGTCCAGGTCTTCGAGCATGTCGATCAGTTTGAGGACTTTCTCGGCGCCCTCCAGATCCAGTTCGGCACTGGTGGTCGGCAGCATGACGATTTCCGCGTCATCACCCTTGAACCCGGCCGCTTCCAGCGCGTTACGCACGGAATAGAAACCGGCAAATGAGGTGAACACGTCGATGGAACCGTCTTCGTTGGTCACCACGTCATCGGCATCAGCCTCCATGGCCGCTTCGATCAGTGCGTCTTCATCAACGCCAGGCACGAAGGAGATCTGACCCTTGCGCTCGAACAGGTAGGCGACCGAACCGTCGGTACCCAGGTTGCCGCCGCACTTGCTGAACGCATGGCGTACCGCCGCCGCCGTGCGGTTGCGGTTGTCGGTCATGCACTCGACCATCACCGCTACACCACCCGGGCCGTAACCTTCATAGGTCAACTCGACCACATCGTCAGTGTCTGCCGCACCGGTGCCTCGGGCAATGGCCCGATCAATGATGTCGCGACTCATGTTCGCACCCAGGGCCTTGTCCAGGGCCAGGCGCAAACGCGGGTTGGAGCCCGGATCACCGCCACCCTGACGGGCCGCGACGGTCAGCTCACGAATCCACTTGGTGAAAATCTTGCCTCTCTTGGCATCCTGACGTTCTTTGCGGTGCTTGATGTTCGCCCACTTGGAATGACCTGCCATAACTCGCTCCGAATTCTCTTTGACACATTACCCGCCACGCGGCGTCGCGTCGGCCGGCAAACAAAAAATTTCGACCCTTATAAAGAAAAGGCGCATCCGAAGATGCGCCCTTCAGGCCAGTCTTACTCAGCCTTAGGCGTTTCGCGCAGACGAATATGCAGTTCGCGCAATGCCTTGGCATCCACCTGCCCCGGCGCCTGAGTCATGACATCCGCCGCGCTCTGGGTTTTCGGGAAAGCGATCACTTCGCGGATCGATTGGGCACCGGTCATCAGCATCACCAGGCGGTCCAGACCGAAAGCCAGGCCACCGTGCGGCGGCGCGCCGTACTTCAGGGCGTCGAGCAGGAAGCCGAATTTCTCTTCCTGTTCGGCTTCGTTGATCCCCAGCAGACGGAACACCGACTGTTGCATCTCTTTGCGGTGAATACGAATCGAACCACCACCGAGCTCGGTACCGTTCAGAACCATGTCGTAAGCGCGGGACAGAGCGGCTGCCGGGTTGGCCTCCAGCTCTTGCGGGGTGCACTTCGGCGCGGTGAACGGGTGGTGCAAGGCGCTAAAGCTGCCGTCGTCGTTTTCTTCGAACATCGGGAAGTCGACGACCCACATTGGCGCCCACTTGCAGGTCAGCAGGTCCAGGTCGTGGCCGAGCTTGATCCGCAGAGCACCCAGGGCTTCGCTGACGATCTTCGACTTGTCGGCGCCGAAGAACACGATGTCGCCGTCGACCGCACCGACGCGATCGAGAATCACGTTGAGGTTGGCTTCAGGGATGTTCTTCACGATTGGCGACTGCAGGCCTTCGACACCCTTGGCGCGCTCGTTGACCTTGATGTACGCCAGGCCCTTGGCACCATAGATGCCGACAAACTTGGTGTAATCGTCGATTTGCTTGCGTGGCATGCTGGCGCCGCCAGGAACGCGCAAGGCGGCGATGCGGCATTTCGGGTCGTTGGCCGGGCCGCTGAACACCTTGAAATCGACTTCCTTGAGCTGATCGGCAACGTCAACCAGTTCCAGCGGGTTACGCAGGTCCGGCTTGTCGGAACCGTAACGACGCATGGCCTCTTCGAAGGTCATGTGCGGGAACTCACCGAACTCCAGATCCAGCACTTCCTTGAACAGGTTGCGGATCATGCCTTCGGTCAGGCCCATGATGTCTTTTTCATCGAGGAAACTGGTCTCGATGTCGATCTGGGTGAATTCCGGCTGACGGTCGGCACGCAGGTCTTCGTCGCGGAAGCACTTGGCGATCTGGTAGTAACGATCGAAGCCGGCGACCATCAGCAGTTGCTTGAACAGCTGCGGCGATTGAGGCAGGGCGAAGAACGAACCGGCGTGGGTACGGCTCGGCACCAGGTAGTCGCGCGCGCCTTCAGGGGTGGCGCGAGTCAAGATCGGCGTCTCGACGTCGAGGAAACCGTTTTCGTCCAGGTAGCGACGAATGCTGGTGGTCATGCGCGAACGCAGACGCAGCTTCTCGGCCATTTCCGGGCGACGCAGGTCAAGGAAGCGATAGCGCAGGCGGGTTTCCTCGCCAACGTCGGAGAACTCGTTCAGTGGGAACGGCGGGGTTTCCGACTCGTTCAGCACTTCCAGCTCGTAGCCGAGGACTTCGATCATGCCCGACGCCATGTTGGCGTTGGTAGCACCGGCCGGACGCAGGCGAACCTTACCGGTGACCTTCACGACATACTCGCTGCGCACGCGGTCGGCGGCGGCGAAGGTTTCAGCGCGGTCCGGATCGAATACGACCTGGGCCAGACCATCACGATCACGGATATCGAGGAAAATCACCCCACCGTGGTCACGGCGACGGTGGACCCATCCGCAAAGGGTAATTTCCTGGCCGTCCAGGCTTTCGTTCAGTTGGCCGCAATAATGGCTGCGCATCATGGTCGTGGTTTCACTTCTCGTAATTCGAAATTCGGTTGGAGGCCCTGCGTATATACCAGTCGGCATATGATGCAAGGGCTCGCACGTGTCGTTCAACTCAGGTCCAGACCCTAGTCAGCTTTGTCGCCGCCGGCCAGGTTCTTCTTGGAACCGGTCTTGAAATCGGTTTCGTACCAGCCAGTACCGCTCAGGCGGAAACCCGGCATGGACAGCATCTTCTTAAGCTCTGGCGCCTGGCATGCAGGGCAGTCGACCAGCGGTGCGTCGCTGATCTTTTGAATGGCTTCCAACTGATGACCACAGGAAGCACATTGATAATCGTACATCGGCATGAGGGTTGTCTCGGTGATCAGATTGCTACCGTCTACACTCGGTTTTACGGCAAAGCGCGGGATTATATCCATTAAATGCAGCCTGTGCAGCCGTAAGACTGCACAGATCGACACACCGCTGTTCCACTGAGACAGTCAGGCCATCACCATGCAACGCCCTTCCTTGCGACTGTGCACGACACAGACAACACGCACCAGACCGCTGAAATTCTTCACCCCTCCATGACGCAAATGCACTTCGCGATCCACGTAGGACAACAATGCACTGACCGAACAACAGTTGATCCTGGCCATATCGCCCAGGATATCCCAGTAAACCTGCTCAAGCCGCAAACAGGTGGCGAAGCCATTGAGCCGCACCGACCGGGACAAGGGCCGGGCCAGCCCCATATCGAATTCGCTGACAAATGGATCAATCCTTATGCCTGTGAGCGGACCGAACCTCTGCTCGTTTCGCCTGTCCTCATAATCCATACCGTTGACACTCCTTTGCCATTCCGGGTTTTCATAAGCTCAATTTGTGTGCTTATAAAACCGCGAGGGCAAAGTTATATCCAGATGACTTTATGACCATCCACGTAGGATAAGCCAACAACTGAAGGCAGATCATGGAGAGCGTCCTACTCCGTGCTTTTTCCTACGCCCCCAAGTAAAGGGTCATTCCAGCATCAGGGCGTATTGCCGAAAAAAAGACAAGACAGCGCGCAGACGACACCCGCCGGGTGTCGTCCGAGCACAGAATGAGTTACTCAGCCAGCAGTGAGCGCAGCATCCACGCGGTCTTCTCATGAACCTGCATACGCTGGGTCAGCAGGTCAGCCGTGGGCTCGTCACTGACTTTTTCCAGCAATGGAAAGATGCCTCGAGCCGTACGTGTGACTGCTTCCTGGCCTTCGACCAATTGCCTGATCATGTCCTCGGCGGCAGGAACACCTTCTTCTTCCTTAATGGAAGACAGGCGCGCATAGACCGAATAGGCACCAGGCGCCGGAAATCCGAGTGCGCGAATTCGCTCGGCAATCAAGTCGACCGCCAGTGCCAGCTCGTTGTATTGCTCCTCGAACATCAAATGCAGGGTCCGAAACATGGGACCGGTGACGTTCCAATGGAAGTTATGGGTTTTCAAATAAAGTACGTAAGTGTCCGACAGCAGCCTCGACAATCCGTCGACGATGGACTTGCGGTCCTCTTCACTGATTCCGATATCGATTGCCATGTTTTTCCCCTAAAGGTGACGAAATTCATCCGACAGGTGCAGGATCACTCTAGCAAGCCCTTCCCCCCGCTGCAGCCCTGCCTCCCCTTTTCACCCCACGAAAAATCGCCGCCTATGCACCGCTGGACTCCCTGATTTGAGTAGCTACTGGCTTTGCTGTTAAATAGGCGGTGTGTCGCTGACGCCTATATTTTCCGGGCGCCGCGCATAGGCTGACAACGGGTACGTGCCCAACGCCTCTTATTGTTCTGAAGCGAACCGTGCTCGATCAGCTCTTCCTTGTGATCCGTCTTAACGTGAGTTAATCAAAATGTTGAAAATCGTCCACCTGCTAATGGGCGCAGCGGCTCTGCTGCTGTCCTTCATCCCTAGCCTGCGATCCGAAGCCGTACCTTACCTGCAACAACCCGACGCACTGTACCTGGCCTTTTTCGGCCTGCTAAACCTTACTCTCGCTCCTGTTATCCCTTACTGGAACAAAGGCCCGCGCCATCAATTGCAGAACCTGGTCAGCGCCCTGCTGGTTCTGGCTGTTGTCCTGCAAACGCTGACGCTGATCGCACCGATGCCGGTGATCGCCGGTCAACCTGCCGTTCTGTTCAGCCTGGTCGCTGCCCTGATTGCCGTTGTTTTGCACCTGGCGGTCAGTTTTTACAAATCGTCACCGGCCACCACTTCGCCTGGCTATGACATGAGCAACCGCGATACCGGCACCGTCAAGTGGTTCAACACGTCGAAAGGCTTCGGCTTTATTTCCCGCGACTCCGGTGACGATATTTTCGTGCACTTCCGGGCCATTCGCGGCGAAGGCCACCGCGTCCTGGTCGAAGGCCAGCGCGTGGAGTTTTCCGTCATGAACCGTGACAAGGGCCTGCAAGCCGAAGATGTGATCGCCGCTCTGCCGCGACGCTGATTAAAGGCATAAAAAAACCGCGAACAGCCAGGCTGTTCGCGGTTTTTTATTGCCTGCGCCTGGGCCTTAGTAATGTGGCGGTGGCGCCTCTTCCTCGAACGACTCGAACTGGCCGGCCATTTCTTCCTGGCGCTTGAGCAATGCGGCCATTTGCAGTTGCAGGCGCTCAACCGCACGCTGCTGTGCCGCCACCACATCATTCAATGCCTGAATGGTGTCATCCTGAAACGCCAACTGGCTCTCCAGATCGGTAATGCGATCTTCCAGGCTCATGATTCAGCCCTCCACGAACGAAAAATCACTGGTCAGCACCAGACGCAGCCGATCTCGAATCGCCTCGACCTGCTCGGCACTGTAGGGTTTGGCCGGGTGCTTGCCCCAGACCGGAGCCGGCCAGGCGGCGTCCTCACGCTTGCGCACGATCACATGCATGTGTAACTGGCTGACAACGTTGCCCAAGGCCGCGACATTCAACTTGTCGGCGCCGAACGAGTCCTTGAGCACCTCGGCCAGCGCAGTGGTTTCTTGCCAGAGCCGCAACTGATCGGCGACATCCAACTGAAATATCTCACTGATATCGTCGCGGCGAGGTACCAGGATGAACCAGGGATAATTCGAATCATTGGACAACAGCAACCGACATAGCGGGAAATCGCCAATCGGCAACGTGTCTTGTTGAAGTCGTGGATCTAAAGCGAACACTGAGTGCACTCCCGCCTGGTCATCAATTTTCAGCTTAGCGCCCATCCCGAAAGATCGCGCACCAAGCGACTGGTCGGCAGCATACCTGCGAATGTCGCTGGCTTCACGAGCAACCATTGCCGAAGCCCGCCCGAGAGCCTGCAAAGGGCCGACGCGCGCCCCGAGATGAGACATTTCATGGCGAAACGCACCATTACTGACCCGATACCAGCGAAACGAATAGCGAAATGACCAGCAAATACCTATCCGTGCAGGGCGTGACAAACGCGTAACTGTACGAATTCAGTACAGCGCATAAAATTTTTTGCACCAAAACCGCACAATGCGTCTACGCTGAATGCTTCGACATCCGCCATTTACCCACTGACGGGGTGAACCGGTAACGTTTTTGGTTGTCACGCCGCCGTACATCGCGATCAACACGATGCAAACCATGGCGTCAAGCACGAATAACGGAAGCATGAACCCCCCGGTTTTATGAGGTTTTTAGCGCACCAGGCAGGCATTCAGAAAAAAAGATCAGCAAAAAGCTGGTTTGTGCACATTTGTTGCATTAGCACCCACATCGTCTATGAGGACACCGCTGGAAGCGGGAACCTTGAGACCAAAAAAAACAGTGGCAGGTAGCCCGATGGAGATTCAAACGTTTCACCAGGGACTCTTTTTACCGATGCTCAAGCCCAGAAACAGCATTAAAGTTGTCCGTCCTGTTGCATCGGGGCTGTAAATTTGCGACATCTAGCAAGCCGTTTGCGACAGGGTCGTAAAGAAGCTGAAAGGTTAGATGCGCAAGTATCGCCAACATTGTCGGCGTGATATAAGTTTGCGCCGACACAAAAAGAAAGAGCCGCCCAGATAATAAAACAGGTGGGACGGCAGTACTCTTCTAAAAACCAAAGGAGCAAATCACGATGCGCGTGATGAAGTGGAGCATGATCGCACTGGCTGTTGCAGCTGGTACCTCGCAGTTCGCAGTAGCGTCCTCCCAGGACGATTCCAAGGGTTTCTTCGGCGATGAAAGCCTGAAACTGAAAACCCGTATGGAATACATGAACCGCGATTACAAAAACGGTGTTAGCAACCCGTCCTCTGGTACCTCCGGCTACCGTCAGGATACCGGTGTTAGCCAACTGCTCACCTACGAGTCGGGCTTCACTCAAGGTACTGTAGGTTTCGGCCTTGATGCCATGGCAATGGGCTCGGTTAAACTTGACGGTGGCTCGGGTCGCCGCGGTAACGGTCTGTTCGCCAACGACAGCGATGGCAACCCGGAAAAATCCCAAGGCAAACTCGGTGGCGCAGTTAAATTCCGCCTCTCCGATACCGTACTGAAATACGGTCAGCAGTTCGTTGCCAGCCCAGTGTTTGCTACCGATGACAGCCGTCTGCTGCCAGAAGTTGCTACCGGTACCCTGATCACTTCCAAAGAAATCAAGGGCCTGGAACTGAACGCTGGTCGTTTCACTTCCCTGAGCAAACAAACTGGCATGGGTCGTGACAGCATCGGCGGTCTGCCAGATGAAAATGGCAACGGCGGCAAAGGCCTGACCAACATCAATATCTTCGGTGCAAGCTACGCTTTCACTGATAATTTCACCGGTGCCGTGGCTGCGTCGGATGCTGATGACTACTTCAAAAAGTACTACATCAACCTGAACTACACCCTGCCAATCGCTGAAAACCAGTCCCTGAACTTCGACCTCAACGGTTACAAAACCAAAGGCGAAAGCCGTGGTGACCTGGTTGACGCAATCGGTGACGGCACCCTGGGTGTGGACAACAACCTGTGGTCCCTGGCTGCTGCCTATAGCCTCGGCGCTCACAAGTTCACCGTCGCTTACCAGCAATCCAGCGGTGACAACGCTTACTACTACGGCGTTGACGGTAACAGCACCATCTTCGTATCCAACTCCATCCAGATCTCCGACTTCGTGGGTCGTGAAGAGAAGTCCTGGCAGGCTCGCTACGACCTGAACATGGCTACCTACGGCGTACCTGGTCTGAGCTTCATGACCCGTTACGTGAAGGGTGACAACATTAACGTTGCCAATGCGGGCGAAGGTAAGGAATACGAATGGAACCTGGAGTCCAAATACGTAGTCCAGGAAGGTCCGGCTAAAGATCTGTCGTTCCGCGTACGTTACGCCAACTATCGTTCGAACCAAGCGTACAGCGGCTACTCGCCTGACCTGTACGACACTCGTCTGATCGTAGAGTACCCGCTGAACATCCTCTAATCCGGGTGTAACACAGCAAGTACTGTAAAAGCCGCCCACCTCTCCAGGTGGGCGGCTTTTTTATGCCTGCCATATTCATGAAAAACCAGCAAACAACTTCATTTCATAACATCAGTCTTTTTTTCAATGAACTGATCAAAACTCACAAAAAAGCCCAAGAGGCAATTATCCTCTTGGGCCCAGTGCCACTAACGGAGCAAATAACCAACTAAGTTGGTATGGGTTACTGCACTGCCGCTTCCTGAACCACACGAACAACCCGTTGTGGAAATGGAATATCGATGCCAGCCTTTTTCAATCGATCTCGGGACTGTTCATTAAACATGAACATTACGTCCCAATAATCTGCCGTTTTGACCCACACTCGCAGGGAAACAGTGATCGAACTGTCACCCAAGGTCGAAATGACTGCCTGAGGCGCGGGGTCCGTCAAAACACGCGGATCCTTGGCCAGGTCCAGCAAGACTTGACGGGCCTTTTGCAAGTCTGCTTCGTAATCTACGCCAACGTCGAACACTACTTTGCGGGTCGGTTGGCGATTGGTGTTGGTGATGATGCCGTTCGACAGATTGCCGTTTGGCACGATAATCGTCTTGTTGTCACCTGTTCGTAACACGGTGTGGAAGATCTGGATGCTGTCGACAGTACCGGCGACACCTTGAGCTTCAATCCAGTCACCGATTCGGAAAGGCCGGAACAGCAGAATCAGCACGCCACCGGCAAAGTTCGCCAGACTGCCCTGCAGTGCCAGACCAATGGCCAGACCTGCGGCACCGATCGCAGCCACGAACGAAGTGGTTTCCACACCGATCATCGACGCCACACTGACGATCAGCAGTATTTTGAGAATGATATTCGCCAGGCTACTGATGAACCCTTGCAGGGCCAGATCCGCATTGCGCAGGGCCAAAAGACCGCCGAGCTTTTGCGTGACCTTGTTGATCAGCCACCAGCCAATGGCCAGGGTGATCACTGCCAGCAGCACACGACTGCCGTATTCCATGATCATCGGGATCCAGGCCTGGGATACCTTGACCAGGTTGTCTACTTCAGCATTCAAATCCATCTATTTTCTCCTGATTTCCGGCCATCCGGCACACGAAAAATAAACGGTAGAAATGACCGCCCCCCTCAGGGGCAATCGTTTCTACCGTTGCTTGGGCCTCGGACGCCGAAAACGCCGAGAGGTTCCCGCTTGCTACGTCAGTCGCGGAAGTTGTTGAACTGCAGCGGCATGCCGAATTCCTTGGCCCGCAGCACTGCAATGGCCTCCTGCAGGTCATCGCGCTTCTTGCCGGTGATGCGCACTTGCTCGCCCTGAATGGCGGCCTGGACCTTGAGTTTGGCATCTTTGACGTGAGCGACGATTTTCTTCGCCAGCTCTTTGTCGATACCTTCCTTGAGGACGGCTTCCTGCTTCATCAACTTGCCCGATGCAAAGGCATCCTTGACTTCAAGGCATTGCACGTCGATCTTGCGCTTGACTAGCGACAGCTTGAGGATCTCAATCATCGCTTCCAGCTGGAAATCCGCTTCGGCGGTCAGGTTGACGGTCAGGTCCTTTTCCTTGAACTCGAAGCTGCCTTTGCCTTTCAGGTCATAACGACGATCGAGTTCCTTGACGGCGTTTTCGACCGCGTTGGTGACTTCGTGTTTGTCCAGTTCGGATACCACGTCGAACGACGGCATGTAATTTCTCCAATAAATGGGCGCGCCGATGAAGCACACCTGGCTTGCGGTAAAAATCCGCGCTGATTATAACGGGTCTTTCCCATCATTCACTGTGAGCCTTCCATGCGCGCCTTAAACAGAGCAAAAAGCTGATGTCCACAACCTGGCATGTCCTGGGTGCCGGAAGCCTTGGCACGTTGTGGGCGACGCGCCTGGCTCGGGCCGCAGTGCCGGTGCGGCTGATCTTGCGGGATACCGCGCGCTTGCAGGCTTACGAGACGGCAGGCGGGCTGACACTGGTCGAACATGGAGAGGCACAGCACTACCCGGTGCCCGCCGAAACTCCTGACAGTATCGAGCCGATCAATCGCCTGTTGATCGCCTGTAAAGCCTACGACGCTGAAAAAGCCGTGGCGCAAGTCGCATCACGCCTGGCCCCCGGTGCAGAGCTGATTCTCCTGCAGAACGGCCTGGGCAGTCAGGACGCCGTCGCAGCACAAGTACCACAGGCACGCTGCATTTATGCATCAAGCACCGAAGGCGCCTTCCGCGACGGCGACTGGCGTGTGGTGTTCGCCGGTCATGGATTCACCTGGCTTGGCGATGTTGGCCATCCAGTCGCGCCGATCTGGCTCGAGGACTTGAGCGCCGCCGGTATTCCCCATGAGTGGAGCACCGATATTCTGACCAGACTGTGGCGCAAACTGGCGCTCAACTGCGCGATCAATCCGCTGACGGTGCTGCACGATTGCCGAAATGGCGGTCTGCAGGAGCATCACTGTGAAGTCGCTACCCTTTGCGGCGAACTGACCGAATTGCTTGAGCGCTGTGGCCAGCCGGCGGCGGCCGAGAACCTGCAGCAAGAGGTGGAACGGGTGATCCACGCCACCGCTGCCAACTACTCTTCGATGCATCAGGACGTGAACAACCGACGTCGAACCGAAATCGGTTACTTGCTGGGTTACGCCTGCAAGGCGTCGGACAGGCACAAGCTCAACCTGCCGCACCTCAATCAACTGCAACAGCGCCTGGTCACCCATCTGAAACGCCTTGGATTGCCCAGCGACTGAGCAGCGGCTACGCTGGCCACTTGTTCCTTTGCAGCGATAAACCTGATGCCATTGCGCCAGCGCCTTGAAAACCTTCCTGTCGGCCAGAAACTACTGGCCGCCCTGTTGGTGCTGTTGACCACCGTCCTGCTGGTCGCCAACCTGACCTTTATCAGCGCCGCGTATTACATTTCCCAGGAAAGCATGGCCCCGCAGGCCCTGCAGACCATTGGTCGACTGGTGTCCAACCCGAGCCTGGTGGCCGATGCCTTGCAATCGCCACAAAACGCCGAGCGCCTGCTCAATGAACTCAACAGCTATTCCCCGCTGCGGGCAGCCGCTCTCTATGACGGCAAGGGTGTACGTCTGGCACAGCTACAACATGGCGACCACCTGAACCTGCCCGAGCGTTACCGACACATCGAAGCCTGGCAAGCCACCGAGTTTCGCAGCAATCAAGTGATCACCCTGCCCCGCCCCGGAACTGACCCCGGCCACTTGCTGCTGGTGGCCAGCAGCGAACTGCCGATGGCGTTCTATACCGGCACCCTGACCGCCAGTCTCGGGATTCTGATCTTCAGCGTGCTGCTGTGGATGGTGATCGCCCGGCAAATCAAACGCCTGATTACCCGGCCGATCCACGAACTCGAAGAACTCTCCCGGCAAGTGACGCGGGAAGAGAACTACGCCTTGCGCGCCTCGCGCGGTAATCACGATGAAATCGGCAGTCTCGCTGAAGCGTTCAACACCATGCTTTCGCGCATCGAGGCCCGGGAGCAGCAACTCAAGCGGGCGCGGGATGATTCTCAGGCCGCTTATGACCAGGCTCAGGGACTGGCCGAAGAAACCCGGCACACCAACCGCAAACTGGAGCTCGAAGTCCAGGTGCGCAGCAAGATCGAGAAGAAACTCACCGGCTTTCAGAATTATCTCAACAGCATCATCGACTCCATGCCGTCGGCCCTGATCGCCCTCGACGAGCAGCTCTACGTCACGCAGTGGAACCAGGAAGCCAGCGCCCTCTCCGGCACGCGCCTCGATGAAGCCTTGAACCAGCCAATTTTTCTCGCTTTCGAACCGCTCAAGCCGTTTCTCCCACAACTCAAGCAAACCGTCGAACAACACACCGTGGCCAAGATCGAACGCGTGACCTGGGTCAAGGACGATGAACCCAAACACTACGCCCTGACCTTCTACCCACTGATGGGCGGCGCCGGGCGTGGGGTGGTGATCCGGATCGACGACATCACCCAGCGCCTGTCCCTGGAAGAAATGATGGTGCAGTCGGAGAAAATGCTGTCTGTCGGTGGCCTTGCCGCCGGTATGGCCCACGAGATCAACAACCCTTTGGGCGCGATCCTGCATAACGTGCAGAACATTCGTCGACGCCTGTCCCCCGATTTGCCGAAGAACCTTGAGCAGGCCGAACAGGTCGGCGTCGAACTGTCGACGGTCAATGACTACCTGCAAGCCCGCGAAGTGCCGCAGCTGCTCGACGGCATTCAGCAAGCCGGCGCCCGAGCGGCAAAAATCGTGACCCACATGCTCAGTTTCAGTCGCCGCAGCACCCGACAAATGGCCCCTTGCGATCTACCGGCGCTGATCGATCAAGCCGTTGAAATCGCTGGTAACGACTTCGACCTGGCGATCGGTTTCGATTTCAAGGGCCAGGCAATCATTCGCCAGTTCGACCCGGCGCTGGGCCCGGTGCCCGGCACTGCCAACGAGCTGGAGCAGGTGCTGCTCAACCTGCTGAAAAACGCCGCCCAAGCCATTCACCAGCGCGAAGACGACAGCGAACCGGGACGGATCATTCTGCGTACCAGGCTGAATCCGCCCTGGGCCGAAATCCAGGTCGAAGACAACGGCGTCGGCATGAGCGAAAGCGTGCGCAAACGTACGTTCGAACCCTTCTTCACCACCAAGGAAATTGGTCAGGGCACCGGTCTCGGCTTGTCCGTCTCGTACTTCATCATCACCAACAACCATAAGGGTCAGATGGAAGTGCAATCGACCCTGGGCCAAGGCACCTGCTTCACCCTGCGCCTGCCATTGGCGGGCACCCCGCTCGTCTCTCAAGAACTCAATCAGCTATCGAGGTAACCATGGGCTTTCGCTTGTCGAAGATTTACACCCGCACCGGCGACAAAGGCGAAACCGGTCTGGGCGACGGCCGCCGCGTGCCCAAGGACCATCCGCGGATAGAGGCCATTGGCGAGGTCGATACGCTTAACAGTCAGGTGGGAGTGTTGCTAGCCGGGTTGACCGCGCAAAGCGCCGAGCATCCGGGGTTGAAAGAAGTGGTCGAGGTATTGGCGCCCTGTCAGCACCGACTGTTTGACCTTGGCGGCGAACTGGCAATGCCGGAGTATCAAGCGTTGAACGCCGCAGAAATCGAACGCCTGGAAGCGGCGATCGATGTGTGGAACGAGGAGCTGGGGCCGCTGGAGAATTTCATTCTGCCGGGTGGTTCGATGCTGATTGCCCAGGCTCACGTCTGCCGCAGCCTGGCTCGCAGTGCCGAGCGTCGCTGCCAGCATTTGAACGCGCTTGAACCGCTGGCCGGAGTGGGGCTCGCATACATCAATCGATTGTCGGATTTGCTGTTTGTGATGGCGCGGGTGATTGCTCGGCGTCAGGGGGTTGCGGAGATTCTTTGGCAGCCCGCGGCGAAACCTGAAGTTTAGTCGTCGCCTATCAGGCCCTCTTCGCGGGCAAGCCCGCTCCCACAGTATCGCGTCGAACACAAAATCTGTGTACACCGCTAAACCTGTGGGAGCGGGCTTGCCCGCAAAGAGGCCGGCAGCATCACTGCATAATCAAGCCTCAGGCCAAAAAGCCCGAATCCCCGCCACACCCTGGGCACCTGCCGCCCAAGCCTTCTGAACCTCCGCAGGCCCAACGCCGCCCAGCAAAAACACTGGCTTGCTGAAGCCCTCGATCAAAGTCGAGGCCTGTTCCCAACCCAGCGGTTGAGCGCCCGGATGAGTGAGGGTCGGCTGCACAGGTGACAGGGTCACGAAGTCCACGCCCATCTCTTCGGCCAGCGCCAGTTCTTCGGCGTTATGGCAGGAAGCCGCCAACCAGCGCGACGCAGGCAATGGACGACCGGCCGCTGCGTATTTGCGCAGCTGTGCCGAGGTAATGTGCCAACCGGCGGAAGGGAAATCTCCCAGCCATTCGAACGGCCCCTTGATCATCAACTGCGCCTTGCCGGCGCACAGTCCCACCGCGTCCACAGCCAGATCACGATACTTGGGGTCGTAACCGTTCGGTGCGCGCAGCTGGATCAGCTTGATGCCGCCCGCGATGGCTTTCTGGATGCCCTTCAGCAGGGCCGGGGTTTCCAGATCCTCCGGGGTGATCAGGTATTGCTCGGGCAAACGGGCAGCGGCGACGATAGGCCGATTGGCCTCAGGAAACTCATAATTCGAGAGCTCACGGGCGGTCACCCAGGCCAAAGGCTGACCTTCGGCACCATGAGGTTCGCCGGTGAACGCCGAGACCTCCCAGACATCCAGCAATACTTGCTTGTCCGGGTAGTCGTGTTGAACCTTGATCAGCGGTCGCGCGACGTCGACGACAATGCCCAGTTCTTCGTAAAGCTCGCGACCAAGCGCCGTTTCAACGGACTCGTCAGCTTCGACCTTGCCACCAGGGAATTCCCACAGCCCACCCTGATGCTGGGTGTCGGCACGGCGAGCGATGAGGATCTTGCCGCTGCTATCACGGATAACGGCGGCGGCTACGTGTACTCGTTTCACCGCTTGATTTCCTCCAGTCCGGCCTTCTGCCAGGCCTTGAAGGCTGGCCATTGGTAGATGGTTTGAACATAGGCTTCGTCAGCTGCGGACAGCTTCACCTGATAGGTGCGCAGGCGCACGGCGATGGGCGCAAAAAACGCGTCGGCCAGGGTGGCCCGGCCAAACAGGTACGGCCCGCTTTCCGTCGCGACGGCGCGGCACTCGGCCCACAACGCGGACATGCGTTCAATGTCCGCCTGCACGTCGGCCGGAACCGGCGACAGAGGTGCATCATGGCTCAGGTCGAATGGCATGTTGCCGCGCATGGCGAAGAACCCGGCATGCATCTGTGCGCACGCCGAACGCGCCTGGGCACGGGCCGCAGTGTCTTTGGGCCAGAGGCCAGCATCGGGGAATTGCTCTGCCAGGTACTCGGCAATCGCCAGGGAATCGGCGACGGTGCCGTGTTCGGTTTTGAGCAGGGGGACTTTGCCGGTCGGCGAATGCTTGAGCAGCCGATCGCGGGTGTCCGGCTGGTTGAGCTTGATCAGCTCCTCGGTATAGGGGGCACCGGTCAGGTCGAGAGCCAGGGCGCCGCGCAGGGACCAGGAGGAAAGCAGTTTGTCGCCAATGATCAGGTGAAGGCTCATGTTCGGGACCTTTTGATGAAGGGGACAGGCCAGTCTAGCCGGTGACTGGCAGGCCGCCATCGCTAGCAGGCTAGCGCCCACAGTTGTTCGGGTTTACACAACTCCGATGTGGAAGCTAGCCTGCTAACGATGGGGGCGACTCGGTCTTAAGTACGGTACTCGGCGTTGATCTTCACGTACTCATGCGACAGGTCGGTGGTCCAGATGGTTTCGCTGCAATCGCCACGTCCCAGTTCGATACGGATGGTGATCTCTTCCTGCTGCATCAACGCCGCGCCCTGGGCTTCGGTGTACGTCGCGGCGCGCGCGCCACGGCTGGCGATGCACACGTCGCCGAGGAACACGTCGATCTTGCTCACGTCCAGATTCGGTACACCTGCGCGGCCAACGGCGGCGAGGATACGACCCCAGTTCGGATCGGAAGCAAACAATGCAGTCTTGATCAGCGGCGAGTGGGCCACGGTGTAACCAACGTCCAGGCACTCCTGGTGATTAGCGCCGCCGTTGACTTCAACGGTGACGAACTTGGTCGCGCCTTCACCGTCGCGCACGATCGCCTGGGCCACTTCCATGCACACTTCGAACACGGCTTGTTTCAACTTGGCGAACAACTCGCCTTCAGCGCGTGTGATTTCCGGCAGCGCGGCCTGACCAGTGGCGATCAGCATGCAGCAGTCGTTGGTCGAAGTGTCGCCATCGATGGTGATACGGTTGAACGACTTGTTGGCGCCGTCCAGCAACAGGTTTTGCAACACATCGCGGGAGACTTTGGCGTCGGTGGCGATGTAGCCCAGCATGGTCGCCATGTTCGGGCGGATCATGCCCGCGCCTTTGCTGATGCCGGTGACGGTGATGGTCACGCCGTCATGCTGGAACTGACGGCTGGCACCCTTGGGCAGGGTATCGGTGGTCATGATGCCGGTGGCAGCGGCTTCCCAGTTATTGACCGACAGGTCGTCGAGGGCGGCTTGCAGCGCGCCTTCGATTTTCTCGACCGGCAGTGGCTCGCCGATCACACCGGTGGAGTACGGCAGCACCAGGCTGGCATCCACACCCGCCAGCTCGGCCAGTTTGGCGCACGTGCGCTCGGCGGCGGCAAGGCCGGGTTCGCCGGTACCGGCGTTGGCATTGCCGGTGTTGGTCAACAGGTAGCGTACCGGGCCTTGCACGCGCTGCTTGGCCAGGATCACCGGCGCCGCGCAAAAGGCGTTGAGGGTGAACACGCCGGCGACGGTCGAACCTTCGGCACAGCGCATGACCACAACATCCTTGCGCCCCGGACGCTTGATACCGGCCGAGGCAATACCGAGTTCAAAACCGGCAACCGGGTGCAACGTTGGCAAAGGACCAAGACCAACAGCCATGAATGCGCTCCTTATAGATGATGTGTGCACCGCTTCAGGAAGAGCGGTGGTTTAAATGGCAAAACGCCGCGACGGCAGGAGCCGGTCGCGGCGCGGGTATTTCAGCGTTTGAAACGGGGTTACTGAATCTGCCCGTGGCAATGCTTGAATTTCTTGCCCGAACCGCAGTAGCACAGCTCGTTACGGCCCAGCTTCTGCTCACTGCGTACCGGTGCGGTGGCCAGGGCCACATCGACCTCTTCACCCAACGCTTCCGGCTGCTCCAGACCTGGTGCTTCTTCATGCAGGAACTGCATGCGCGCCGCCAGTGCTTCGGCCTCCTGACGCAAACGGGCTTCTTCTTCGGCCGGATCTTCGCGACGAACCTGAACGTGGGACAGCACACGGATCGAATCGCGCTTGATCGAATCGAGCAGTTCGGAGAACAGCGTGAACGACTCGCGCTTGTACTCCTGTTTCGGGTTCTTCTGGGCATAGCCACGCAGGTGGATGCCGTGACGCAGGTGATCCATGGTCGACAGGTGGTCTTTCCACAGGTCGTCCAGCACGCGCAGAACGATTTGCTTCTCGAAAGTACGCAGCGCCTCGGCGCCCGCCTGGTCTTCTTTCTCGTTATACGCCGCCACGAGTTCCTGCATCAGCTTCTCGCGCAGGGTTTCTTCGTACAGGTGATCGTCTTCGTCGAGCCATTGCTGGATCGGCAGCGCCACGCCGAAGTCGCTCTGCAAGGCGGCTTCCAGACCGGCCACGTCCCACTGCTCCGGCAGCGATTGCGGTGGAATGTGTGCGCTGACGGTGGCGTTGAGCACGTCCTGGCGGAAGTCGGCGATGGTTTCACCGATGTTGTCGGCGGCCAGCAACGTGTTACGCATGTGATAGATCACTTTACGCTGTTCGTTGTTGACGTCGTCGAACTCGAGCAGTTGCTTGCGAATATCGAAGTTGCGACCTTCAACCTTACGCTGCGCCTTTTCGATGGCGTTGGTCACCATGCGGTGCTCGATCGCTTCGCCAGGCTGCATGCCCAGGGCTTTCATGAAGTTTTTCACCCGGTCAGAGGCGAAGATGCGCATCAGGCTGTCTTCCAGAGACAGGTAGAAACGGCTGGAACCGGCATCACCCTGACGACCGGCACGACCACGCAACTGGTTGTCGATACGGCGCGATTCGTGGCGCTCGGACGCGATCACCTGCAAACCGCCCGACTCGAGCACTTGCTGGTGACGCTTCTGCCAGTCGGCCTTGATCTGGGCAATCTGCTCAGGGGTCGGGTCTTCCAGCGAAGCCACTTCCACTTCCCAGTTGCCGCCCAACAGGATGTCGGTACCACGACCGGCCATGTTGGTGGCGATGGTCAATGCGCCTGGGCGACCGGCCTGGGCGATGATCTCGGCTTCTTTTTCGTGGAACTTGGCGTTCAGAACCTTGTGTTCGATGCCTTCCTTCACGAGCAGGCTAGACATGTGCTCGGACGTTTCGATGGTCGCGGTACCCACCAGCACCGGACGACCGGCAGCCATGCTTTCCTTGATATCGGCGACGATTGCCGCGTATTTCTCGTCGGCGGTCAGGAACACCAGGTCGTTGTAATCCTTACGGGCCAACGGCTTGTTCGGTGGAATGACCATGACCTGGAGGCCATAGATCTGGTGGAATTCGAACGCTTCGGTGTCGGCCGTACCGGTCATGCCGGACAGTTTGCTGTACAGACGGAAGTAGTTCTGGAACGTGGTCGATGCCAGGGTCTGGCTTTCGGCCTGAATGTTGAGGTTTTCCTTGGCTTCGATGGCCTGGTGCAGGCCCTCGGACAAACGACGGCCCGGCATGGTACGACCGGTGTGTTCGTCGACCAGGACAACCTGGCCATCCTGCACGATGTATTCGATGTTGCGATGGAACAGTTTGTGCGCACGCAGACCGGCATACACGTGAGTCAACAGGCTCAGGTTGTGCGCCGAGTACAGGCTCTCGCCTTCAGCCAGAAGGCCGATGCGGGTGAGGGTTTCTTCGACGTACTGGTGACCGGCTTCGTTGAGCTCTACCTGGCGGGTCTTCTCGTCAACGGTGTAGTGACCGGCCTTGGTGACTTCGCCTTCGACTTCCTCGACATGCAACTCCAGCTGCGGGATCAACTTGTTGATTTCGATGTACAGCCTGGAGCTGTCCTCGGCCTGACCGGAAATGATCAGCGGCGTACGGGCTTCGTCGATGAGGATGGAGTCGACTTCGTCGATCACGGCAAAGTTGAGTTCGCGCTGGAATTTTTCTTCCATGCTGAACGCCATGTTGTCGCGCAGGTAATCGAAACCGAATTCGTTGTTGGTGCCGTAGGTAATGTCGGCGGCGTAGGCGGCGCGCTTCTCTTCCGGCGGCTGGAACGGCGTGACCACGCCGACCGTCAGGCCGAGGAATTCATAAAGCGGGCGCATCCAGTTGGCGTCGCGGCGAGCCAGGTAGTCGTTCACCGTCACAACGTGCACGCCCTTGCCGGACAATGCGTTGAGGTAAACGCCCAGTGTCGCCACCAGGGTCTTGCCTTCACCGGTACGCATCTCGGCGATCTTGCCTTCATGCAAGGTCATGCCGCCGATCAGCTGGACATCGAAGTGGCGCATACCCATGACGCGCTTACCGGCTTCGCGGGCGACCGCAAAGGCTTCTGGCAGCAGCTTGTCGAGGGTTTCCCCTTTGGCGATGCGGGCCTTGAACTCATCTGTCTTGGCACGCAATTGATCGTCCGAAAGGGCCACCATTTGCTCTTCGAAGGCATTGACGAGTTGCACCGTCTTGAGCATGCGTTTGACTTCACGCTCGTTCTTGCTTCCAAAAAGTTTCTTTAACAAAGGCGCAAACATATCGGCAGGATCTTCCACACTAAAGGGATGGAGGGCGGCCCCGTGAGTCGCCCGTGCAGCCCTCATGGCCGCATGCGAACGAGCATTCTACCCGGAAACGATGGTGAGGAAAGTGGCGTTATTCCACGATGCTGGCACAGCGCTGTGACGGGGCTCACTTAAAATAGGGGCAAATGGCTGAACTTCAAGCCATAGGCGACAGAAGTTACTTGTTGATTTAATGGGCAAACCCCGCATAAAAGCAATGGGGCAGGTGCATCCGGTGCTTTCTGCTACCATGGCGGCTCTGTTACTTCAGGTGTCTGATCATGGCATTTCGCCCTCTTACGGCCAGAGCACCCGCCGTCCTGCTTCGCGAAGCCAAACCGCTCAAGGCCATTCTCGGCCACGCTCAACGCCTTGGACATCTGCAGCGGCTGCTGGAAAGCCAACTGCAACCGGCCGCCCGCGAGCATTGTCATGTAGCGTCGTGGCGCGAAGGCAGTTTGTTGCTGATTGTCACCGACGGTCATTGGGCCACTCGACTGCGTTATCAACAAAAGCGCCTGCAGCGGCAATTGCAGATGTTCGACGAGTTCACCAACCTCACGCGAATCCTGTTCAAGGTGCAGCCGCCTACCGTTCAGCAAGGTGCCGCCGGGCATACCATGGATTTGTCCAACGATGCCGCCGCCACCATTCAGGCGACAGCCGACGGCATCAGCGACCCGAACCTGCGGGCCGCGCTGGAACGATTGGCGGCGCACGCCAGGCCCAAGGGTTGATAAAAAACCAATGTGGGAGCGAGCCCGCTCCCACCGTTTTTACGCGCTGACTCAAATCAGCGGCGTTTGCTGCCGCCTAATAATGATCCCATCAACCCGCGCACCAGTTGCCGTCCCAACTGGTTCGCCGCCTGGCGCATCGCCGACTTCAGCGCCTGCCCTGCCGCCGTGCCGAGGAATTCGCCGGCCTGTTCGGTGAAGCTTGGCTCCTGCGGAGCCGGCTTGCCGGGTACAGCTTCAGGCGCCAGGCCTTTGCGCCCCATCAACACTTCATAAGCCGATTCGCGATCGATGGGTTTGTCATATCGCCCCTGCAATGGCGAGCTGGCAATCAATGCCGCACGCTCGGCTTCACTCAGCGGCCCGATCCGCGATTGCGGTGGTGCCACCAGCACCCGCTGGACCATTTCCGGCGTGCCCTTGTCCTGCAAGGTGCCGACCAGCGCCTCGCCGATCCCGAGCTCGGTCAGCACCGACAGGGCATCGAACGCCGGGTTCGGCCGGAAGCCCTCGGCCACCGCCCGCAAGGATTTCTGCTCCTTGGCGGTGAATGCGCGCAAGCCGTGCTGGATGCGCAAACCCAACTGCGCCAGTACGTCATCCGGCAGGTCACCCGGCGATTGGGTGACGAAATACACGCCGACACCTTTCGAGCGAATCAGCCGCACCACTTGTTCCAGACGATCCTGCAATGCCTTGGGCGTACCGGCGAACAACAGGTGTGCCTCGTCGAAGAACAGCGCCAGCAGCGGTTTATCCGCATCGCCGCGCTCCGGCAACTGCTCGAACAATTCAGCCAACAGCCACAACAGGAATGTCGCATAAACCTTCGGCGCTTCATGAACCAGACGACTGGCATCGAGCAAATGAATACGTCCGCGCCCATCGGCACCCGGTTGCAGAATATCTTCGAGTTGCAGCGCCGGTTCGCCGAACAGCGCTTCGGCGCCCTGCTGTTCCAGGATCGCCAGGCGCCGCAACAGCGCCTGACTGGACCCGGTGGTCATCAACGCCGCGTCGTCGCCGAGCAACGCCGGATTGTCCTTGAGGTGATTGAGCAGCGCCTTCAAGTCTTTCAGGTCCAGCAGCAACAGGCCTTCGCGGTCCGCGACCTTGAAGGCGGCGTACAGCGCCGACTGCTGGCTATCCGTCAATTCGAGCAAACTTCCCAACAACAGCGGCCCCATTTCGCTCAAGGTCGTGCGCAATGGATGACCGGACTGACCGTGAACATCCCACAGCGTTACCGGATAAGCCTGAGGCTTGTGGTTCAGCCAGGGCATGCCGGCGATCCGCTCGGCGATTTTGCCCTGGGGATTGCCGGCGGCGCCCAGACCGCACAGGTCGCCTTTGATATCGGCGGCGAATACCGCTACACCGGCGTCACTGAAGGCTTCGGCCATGCGTTGCAAGGTAACGGTCTTGCCTGTCCCGGTGGCACCCGCGATCAAACCGTGGCGATTGGCCAGGCGCATGGCCTGGGTGATCGGCTGCCCCGCGGGATCGGCGCCGATAACGATTTGCAATGACTCAGACATTTGGTCACCCATGGTTAATCTTTGGTCCTACACGGCCGATAGAAATAACTACAAAGCACACAGACACAATCTGTTAGGACATTTCTCTAAGGAGCGGCGGAAATATCACTTGCTTTGAACCTTGCACATTTTGCGTCTCTTTATAAAAGCACGCGCTGTACATTAAGACCTTAGCGGACCTCTAAGTCATGAACAAAAATCTGCGTTTCAGCCATAAAATCCTGCTTGCCGCCGCGCTCGTCGTCATTACTGCCTTCGCCTCATTCACGCTGTACAACGACTACTTACAGCGCAACGCCATTCGAAGGGATCTGGGCAATAATCTGCAGGAGATGGGCAGAGTCACTGCCAACAACATCCAGACCTGGCTGGCCGGTCGCAGCTTGTTGATCGAAAACCTGTCGCAAACCGCCGCACTGAACCCTGATACCGCCAACGTTTCCAATCTGCTTGTGCAAAAAGCCGTGACGTCGACGTTCATGGGCGCCTATCTGGGCAACAAGGATGGTTCTTTCATGATCCGTCCGGACAGCAAGATGCCCGATGGCTATGACCCGCGCGCTCGCCCCTGGTACAAGAGTGCGCAAAGCGCGAACGGCCCTGCATTGACTGAACCGTATATTGATCTGGCCTCTGGCCAACTGGTGATTTCCATCGTCGACAGTGTGATCAGGGACGGACAAAACATCGGTGTCGTCGGCGGCGACTTGAGTTTGCAAGTGATCGCCGACACGCTTAACGCGCTGGACTTCGGCGGCATGGGCTACGCCTTTCTGGTCAGCTCGGACGGCAAGATCCTGGTCCACCCCGACAAATCGATGGTGATGAAATCGCTCAAGGATGTTTACCCGCAGGACACGCCTGCCATCAGCAGCGACCTGAGCGAAATCCAGGTCGATGGCAAAACCCGCATCATGACCTTCACCCCGATCAAAGGGTTATCGTCGGTGAACTGGTACATCGGTTTATCCGTGGACAAGGACAAAGCCTTTTCCACGCTCAGCGAGTTCCGCGCCTCGGCAGTCGTTGCCACCGTCATTGCCGTGGTGATCATCATCGCCCTGTTGGGCATGCTGATCCGCATCCTGATCCAGCCGTTGCACGTCATGACTCGCGCCATGGCCGATATTGCCGACGGCGAAGGTGACCTGACCAAACGCCTGACCATTGTGAGCCACGATGAGTTCGGCATCCTTGGCACCGCTTTCAACCGTTTTGTGGAGCGCATTCACGGTTCGATCCGCGAAGTGTGTTCGGCCAGCGGGCAGGTCAACGAAGTCGCGTTGCGGGTCGTCGCGGCCTCGAACTCCTCGATGTACAACTCCGACCAGCAGGCTTCACGCACCAACAGTGTGGCGGCAGCCATCAATCAGCTCGGCGCCGCCGCCCAGGAGATCGCCCGCAACGCCGCGCAAGCATCGACCCAGGCGAGCGATGCCCGCAGCCTGGCCGAAGACGGCCAGCACGTGGTCGATCGCAGCATTGCCGCGATGAATCAGCTATCGAGCATGCTCAGCGCCTCCAGCAGTAACATCGAGTCGCTCAACAGCAAAACCGTGAACATCGGGCAGATTCTCGAAGTGATCACCAGCATCTCCCAGCAAACCAACCTGCTGGCCCTCAACGCCGCCATCGAAGCCGCACGAGCGGGTGAAGCCGGACGCGGGTTTGCCGTGGTCGCCGACGAAGTTCGCAACCTGGCGCACCGTACCCAGGAGTCGGCGCAACAGGTACAGACCATGATCGAGGAGCTGCAAGTCGGCGCGCGCGAATCCGTCAGTACCATGAGCGACAGCCAGCGCCACAGCCAGGACAGCGTGGAAATCGCCAACCTGGCGGGCGAACGCCTGAGCAGCGTGACCCAGCGCATCGGCGAAATCGACGGCATGAACCAGTCGGTGGCCACGGCGACCGAAGAGCAAACGGCCGTGGTCGAGTCGATCAACGTCGACATCACCGAAATCAACACCCTCAATCAAGAAGGTGTGGAAAACCTGCAAGCGACCTTGCGTGCCTGTGCCGATCTGGAACAGCAGGCGGCGCGACTGCAGCACCTGGTTGGCAGTTTCCGAATCTAGCGTCTGATCCCCCCCTGTGGCGAGGGAGCAACCTCCCTCGCCACAACATCGCCGTAACCTCTGCCCTCGCCCACAAATCCGCAACCGAACAACTATTCTTCATTAAGGTCAACCAAGGGAGAGCAACGGACCGGAGGGATGTTGATCGTGCACATCGCTGACATAACCATGTTCTACGCCCCCGCCAGCGGTGGCGTGCGCACTTATCTGGATGCCAAACACCGTCGCCTGTGCAACCGGCCGGGTATCCGCCACAGTTTGTTGATCCCTGGCGCCTCTTTTAGCGAGCGTGATGGCATTTACACCGTTCCAGCGCCCGCCCTGCCCTTCGGCAAGGGTTATCGTTTCCCTCTCCGTCTCGCGCCCTGGCGCAATGTCCTGCACGATTTGCAACCGGACCTGATCGAGGTTGGCGACCCTTACCTCACCGCCTGGGCCGCCCTGGATGCCCGACGGCAACTGGACGTGCCGGTCATTGGTTTTTACCACTCGGACCTGCCGCTGCTGATCAGCAACCGGATGGGCAATTGGGTCACCCCCAACATCGAGGCTTATGTCAGGAAGCTCTACGGCAATTTCGACCGAGTGCTGGCGCCCAGTCGGGTCATGGCTGACAAACTGACAGGCCTGGGGGTGAAGAACGTTTTCGTGCAGCCTTTGGGCGTCGACTTGCAGACCTTCCACCCCGACGCCCGTGATCCGGGGGTGCGAGCCGAACTGGGCATTGATGAAAACACCCATCTGCTGATCTTTGCCGGGCGCGGTTCCAAAGAAAAAAACCTGCCTGTGCTGCTTGAGTGCATGAAGCGCCTGGGCCGGCGCTTTCACTTGCTGCTGGTGGGCTCTTCGATGCCGGCTGCGGTGCCGGATAATGTCACTGTCGTCGACGAATTCTGCCCCCCCGCGCAAGTCGCCCGCCTGATGGCCAGTGCCGATGCGCTGCTGCATGCCGGTGATCAGGAGACCTTTGGCCTGGTGATCCTCGAAGCCATGGCCAGCGGAATTCCGGTGGTGGCCGCGGCGGCCGGGGCCTTTGAGGAAATTGTCACCCGTCAATGCGGCTTGCTCTGTACGCCCAACGATCCGCAAGCGATGGCCAATGCGGTGCACGAACTGTTCAATCAGGGCTGCGCCGCCCTTGGCCAACAAGCGCGGCGCCATGTCGAACGACATTACTCTTGGGACACCGTGGTCAATAGCCTGCTCGGTCACTATCACGCCGTGCTCGGCAGCCAATGGCCGCAGGTGGCCAATGGCTGAGCCCATCGCACCGCCCAGCCTGTTGTTGGTGCTGCACGACGTCGCACCACACACCTGGGCCGATTATCAGCCCTTTGTCGAAGCCGTCGATGCATTGGGCAACGTGCCGATGACCTGGCTGGTGGTGCCGAACTTCCACAAACACTATGAGCTGGAGGCACATCAGGGATTCCGTCGCCTGCTCAGCGGAAGACTCGCTCGCGGTGATGAGCTGGCGTTGCACGGTTATTTCCATTGCGACGACGGACCTGTGATGAGCAATCCCCGAGACTGGTTCATGCGCCGCGTCTACACCCACGAAGGCGAGTTCTACAGCCTGACCCGGGAAGCGGCCCTCACCCGTCTGCACGCCGGCATCGAAATGTTTCAGCGTTACCGTTGGCCACTGCATGGCTTCGTCGCTCCCGCGTGGCTGATGAGCGAAGGGACGCGCCAGGCACTGGGTCAATTGCCGCTGAGTTACACCAGCGACCCGCAACACCTCTATCGACTGCCGGATTTTGCCGTCATCGATGCCCCGGGACTGGTCTGGAGTGCGCGCAGTGCCTGGCGCCGGGGAATATCGAAGCTGGTCAGTGATCAACGCGAACAACGCTGGCGACAAGCACCGGTTATTCGACTCGGCCTGCACCCGGTGGACATGCGCCATGAGTTCTCGCGAAGCTACTGGCTGCAAACCCTCAAGCGCCTGATCGCCGAGGGTCGAGTACCGATGACCAAGGCAGCCTGGCTGGCACGACACTGCGAGCGCATGGGTCGTGCCGCATGAGTCGCGGCTTTCTGCTGTTCCTCGGCCTGCTCGCGGCGGTGCTGATCCCTTGGCTATTGGGCGGAAGCGAGACCTGGTCGCGATTGCAGAGTTTTCCGTTGAGCGAATTGTTGATCATGTTCGGCATGATCCTGTTGTGCTGGCTGATCAATACGCTGCGTTTGCGCCTGTTGCTGGGAGATCAACGCGATAAGGTGAGCCCGGTCAAAAGCCTCGGGGTGGTGATGGCCGCCGAATTTGCCTACTGCGCCACGCCGGGCGGCAGCGGCGGGCCACTGACGATCATGGCGCTGCTGGCTCGCAACGGCGTGCGGCCAGCGAGAGGCAGCGCGGTGTTCGCCATGGACCAGCTCAGTGACTTGCTATTCTTTCTCTGCGCGCTGAGCGGGATTCTGATTTATGCCTTGTTCCAGCACTTGAGCCAGCGCATGGAATGGTTGCTGACCGTCAGCGCGATCTCGATGTTCGGCGGATTGATCAGTTGCATCGTCGTGGCTCGCTATCATCGCGGGCTGATTCGCCTGACCGGCCGATTGCTGGCTCGTCTCAATGTCAAAGCCAGCACCCGGGTTCGCTGGGCCCGCAAGCTCCTGCATTTCCTTGCAGCCTTTACCGACACCCTGAAGCTGCCCTTTCAGACATTGATCACGGTGTTTGCCCTGACCTGCCTGCATTGGGTCTTGCGTTACAGCGTGTTGTACCTGGCACTGCGCGGGCTCGGCGCGGACTTGCAGTGGGCCTGGAGTTTTCTGATCCAGATGCTGTCATTGAGTGCAGGGCAATTCAGTCTGTTGCCGGGGGGCGCGGGGGCGGCGGAATTGACGTCGGCGGCGCTGTTGGCGCCCATGGTGGGGAAATCCACGGCAGCAGCGGCGATCCTGATCTGGCGGGCGGTGACTTACTACTTCTATCTGGTGGTGGGTGGCCCGGTATTTCTATTGATGCTTGGCCGACCCTTGCTCAAGAAGCTGATGAACTTCAAGCAGGCTTAGGCGGTTTTTCGGGCGGCTCCTGCAATTGCTCCCACAATTGGGCCGCGCCGGGAAACTCCGTGCCGTCCTCCGGGCTCATGTCATCCGGGTCATAACGACTCAAACAGCCTTCCCCCAGCGTGGCGGGTGCCCTGGAAGTGGCTTTATCCAGTGGATCGGCCATAGACATATCCTCAGTGTAGAAACGGCGAAGGGCCTGAAGCGATTGAACGCCCAGGCCCTCCGAATTTCAACCGTGTCGTGTGGCGACGGTCAGAACACCACGGTTTTATTGCCGTGCACCAGCACCCGGTCTTCCAGGTGATAACGCAGACCGCGGGCCAGCACCATTTTCTCGACGTCACGACCGAAACGCACCATGTCTTCGATGCTGTCGCTGTGGCTGACGCGCACCACGTCCTGCTCGATGATCGGCCCGGCGTCCAGCTCTTCGGTCACATAGTGGCAGGTCGCACCGATCAGTTTCACACCACGCAGGGAAGCCTGGTGGTAAGGCTTGGCACCGACGAACGATGGCAGGAAGCTGTGGTGAATGTTGATGACCTTGTGCGCATATTCGCGGCACAGTTCCGGCGGCAGGATCTGCATGTAGCGGGCCAGTACGACCACTTCGGCATCGTGCTGTTTGACCAGGCGCGAGACTTCGGCGAACGCCGGCTCCTTGTCCTGTGGATTGACCGGCACGTGGTAGTAAGGAATGCCGTGCCATTCGACCATGCTGCGCAGGTCGTCGTGGTTGGAAATCACACAGGCGATTTCACAGTCCAGTTCGTCGCTGTGCCAGCGATGCAGCAAATCGGCCAGGCAATGGGACTCGCGGCTGGCCATCAGGACCACGCGCTTCTTCTGCTCGGTATCGGTGATGCGCCAGTCCATCGAGAATTCTTCGGCAATCGGCGCAAAGGCTTCGCGCAAGGCTTCGATACCGAAAGGCAGCGAGTCGGCACGAATTTCGTGACGCATGAAGAACCAGCCACTGAGATTGTCCGAGTGATGACTCGCTTCAGTGATCCAGCCATTATGGGACGCCAGAAAATTACTGACTTTGGCAACGATGCCGACGCGGTCCGGGCAAGAAATCACCAGCCGAAAAGTGCGCATGAGGGGAAACTCCAGAACTTCGCAAAGGCGGGCATTCTAACGATTGCGCAGCAAAACTGCAGTATTGATGACGCAGCACCTTGCCCGAGCGTCAGCGACAGGACCGTTGCCGCCGTCGGCAGCCGGCGGTAACAGCAACGTAGTTAAACATCTACAAGCATACAATTGTGAATATCCGCGCCGGTGTATCGCACTATTTAACCGCACCTCCATTGTGCGGCGAATTTCATCGCTACTAAATTAAATAAAACTCCCTTTAATGTTTACTTGATGAAACACCCTGACTATTATTGCGGCACTGTTCCCTGCCATCCTATGACCTGCATAAGGTAGTCATCATGTCCCTGATCAACGAATATCGTGCCACCGAAGAAGCTATCAAAGAGCTGCAAGCCCGTTTGAAGAACCTGTCCCAAGACGACAAACTGCAAACCGAGCTGGAATTCGAAGGCAAACTGCGCACCCTGATGGGCGAATACTCCAAGTCCCTGCGCGACATCATCGCGTTGCTGGATCCAGAATCCAAAACCAAAGCGCCACGCGGCGGTGCAGTAAAAACTACCGGCACCAAGCGTGCTCGCAAAGTTAAACAATACAAAAACCCGCACAACGGCGAAGTCATCGAAACCAAAGGTGGCAACCACAAGACTCTGAAAGAGTGGAAAGCCAAGTGGGGCGGTGACGTGGTCGAAGGCTGGGCTACCCTGCTGGGCTAAGCCGCGGTGCTTGTCGCGAAATGAACTGCGAAAAAAGAACGCCAGCATACGCTGGCGTTTTTTTATGCCCGGAGTTCAGGCTTCGGGGATTTTCGTTTTCAAAGACTCAAACGTTTACGCAACCCCTGGACATATTCTTGCCATTCATTCAGCACCGATTTTTGAAACGGTGTCGCAGTAACATTCAGTTGGGCTGCGGTCTGTACGAAACTTTCCAGGGTATTGGGCGCGCCCCACTCAGGCACTGACAAACGTTTCTGACAGAATAATCGCCAGCGTTCTTGCTCGTCGAAATTCAACGTATCGGGAAAGTTACGTGCGCGATATCGAAACAATAATTCCGGCAAACGCTCATCATCGAACGGCCATTGCGCTTGCGCTAATTGTGCCGGATCGGCCATTCGCACTTGTTCGCACAGGCGTCGATCGCGATCACCGATAAAACCGTCGTATAACTGTTGTTCCGGGTCCTGACTCGCGGAGAAATCCTCGCGGGCGTATATCGCCGAAACTTTATCCTGCCAAACTTTTTGCGCATCGTTTAGCCGCAGTGCACGCTGCTGATAAAGCGCCATATCCAGCCCCAGCCGCTGCTGATCTTCCGGGCGAAGTACCGACATCGGCGCCACCACCGGGCATTTATTGATGTGAATGAGCTTGAGTGGAACCGGCAACTCACCTTCGGCCAGATCTTCGCGACGGGTATACAACCGCTGTCGCAATGTCTCGGCGTCCAGGTCGAGCAGACCCTGAGGATCCAGCTGCAGATCGCAGACGATCAAGGCGTTCTTGTTACGCGGGTGCCAGGCCAGCGGCAACACCACACCGACGTAATTGCGCGCCGCGGAAAAGCGCCCGGAGACATGCACCATCGGCTGCAGCAATCGAATCTGATCCAACACCTTTTGCTTACTGCGCAGATTAAACAGCCAGTCATACAGCTTCGGTTGCTTTTCCCGGATCAGCCGCGCCAGCGCGATGGTGGCGCGAACGTCCGACAGCGCTTCGTGGGCGTTGCCATGGTCGATGCCATTGGCGGCGGTCAAACGTTCGAGCTTGAGCGTCACCCGGCCTTCTTCATCCATCGGCCAGACGATGCCATCGGGGCGCAAGGCATAGGCCGCGCGCACCACATCGATCAGATCCCAGCGACTGTTACCCCCCTGCCACTCCCGCGCGTACGGGTCGAAAAAGTTGCGATAGAGGCTGTATCGAGTCATTTCGTCGTCGAAACGCAAGGTGTTGTAACCCGCACCGCAAGTACCGGGCGCCGCGAGTTGGGCATGCACCCGGGTCATGAAGTCAGCTTCACTCAGGCCGTGCTCGGCCAATTGACCCGGGGTTATGCCGGTGATCGCGCAGGCCGCCGGATGCGGCAGGATGTCGTCACTGGGCTGACAATAGAGATTGACCGGCTCGTCTATTTCATTGAGATCGAAGTCGGTACGCAGTCCCGCCATTTGCAGTGGGCGATCGCAACGGGGGTTGATGCCCGTCGTTTCATAGTCGTACCAGAAGATGGAGGTCACGGGCTATTCCTGAACTGAAGATCGGCGAAGTCTAGGCGTTCATATCCCGCCCCGGCCAGCAAACTTGTCATTGAATCATCTCTGTTTGTTTAACGTGCAGTACATGTTGTGTCGTATTCCCCGGCGAGGCTGCTAGCATCCGTAGGACAGTCCATCCCGATCAGGCCACATCATCAGGTAGCCCATGCTCGAGACTACAGCACTGCCAAGGAAAGCAACGCTGTCCCTGCCACTGGATACGCGGTATCAAGTCGAAACGCCGGAAGGCATCGATTTGCCATTGCGCCCGGCCGGGCTGATGGTCCGTGCGCTGGCGTTCACCATCGACCTGATGCTGCGCGGGTTGATCCTCGGCTCGCTGTTGATTGTTTTGGCGATGCTCGGAAAACTGGGCGCCGGACTGGGCTCACTGCTGATCTTCGCGGTGAGCTGGTGGTATATGGTGCTGTTCGAAGTCCTCAACCAGGGACGTTCACCGGGCAAACAGTGGATGGGCCTGCGCGTGGTGCAGGACGACGGCACCCCCATTGGCTGGTCGGCATCGTTGCTGCGTAACCTGTTGCGATTTGTCGACCTGTTGCCGTTCGGTTACTTCCTCGGTGCCATCAGTTGCTTGCAACATCCCGGATTCAAACGCCTCGGTGACATTGCCGCCGGCACCCTGGTCATCTACCGCGAACAACCACTGAGCCGGCCGCAGCTGCCGCCCGCCGAACCCCGCCGCCCTGCATTTCCCCTGACACTGACCGAGCAAAGGGCCATCATCGGCTTCGCCGAGCGCCAGAGTGAACTCTCTGCCGCCAGGGTCAACGAACTCGCGTCCATCCTCGCCCAACCACTGCAGATTCGGCCGCCACAGGCGGTGGCCGAGCTCAACGGCATCGCCCGTGGTTTGTTGGGGTCGGCATGAAGCAAAGTCTTTTCGAACATCGGCACATGGCCGAATGGGAGCAGTTTTCCCATACGCTGGACAGACTGGAGGGGGACAAGAACGCCGTCGGCGTCGAAAACTTCCCAAGCGATTATCGCCGACTCTGCCAGCACCTGGCATTGGCACGGGAGCGTGGCTACAGCAGTTTTCTCATCGACTCGTTGCAGCAACAAGCACTGCGCGGGCATCAACAGCTTTATCGCCACCGCAGCCGACTCGGCCCCCGTGTGTTGAGTTTCATCCTGGCGGACTTCCCTCGGCTGGTGCGCGAGCAATGGCGTTTCGTGCTGGCTGCCTGCCTGATGTTTTTTGGCAGTCTGATCGGCTTCGCGCTATTGGTGTACCTGTACCCGGAACTGATCTACAGCCTGATTCCAGCCGAACAGGTGAGTGAGATACAGAGCATGTACGATCCTGACGCCGGTCACCTGGGGCGCTTGGCGGAACGCGCGGCCAGTGATGACTGGGCGATGTTCGGTTACTACATCATGCACAACATCGGGATCGCCTTTCAGACCTTCGCCAGCGGTTTGCTGTTTGGCCTGGGCAGCGCATTCTTCCTGATTTTCAACGGCCTGATGATCGGTGCGGTAGCCGGGCATCTGACCCGGATTGGCTTTGGGCAAACCTTCTGGTCATTCGTGATCGGCCATGGTGCCTTCGAACTGACGGCCATCGCCCTGGCCGGAGCCGCCGGCCTGCAACTGGGCTGGGCATTGATTGCACCTGGGCGCCAGCCCCGTGGGGAGGCCTTGCTGGTAGCGGCGCGCAAGAGCGTGTTACTGATTTGCGGGGTCATGCTGTTTCTGCTGGTTGCGGCTTTTATCGAAGCCTACTGGTCGTCGATGACGGCGCCCTCGCCCCTGATCAAATACCTGGTCGGTGCGGCGCTATGGATGTTGATGGCGGTGTATTTGCTGTTTGCCGGACGGAGCCGCCATGCGCCTGAGTGACGCCAGCGTGGTGATCCGTCCGCGTCCGACCTGGGAAGCCATGGACCTCGGCGTGTTGTTGAGCCAACGCCACCGGCGCCTGCTGATGACCAGTTGGGCCATCGTCACCTTGCCGGTTTTCGTGCTGTTCAGCGCTGTCTTCTGGACATCGCCGTCTCTCGCGATATTCCTTTTCTGGTGGCTGAAACCGGCCTTCGAACGCCTGCCGCTGTTCATTCTGTCCAAAGCCATGTTCGGTGAAACGCCCACACTGAAACAGGCACTTTTCCAATGGCCGCGACTGCTCCAGCCCCAATTGCTGGCCAGCCTGACCTGGCGAAGACTGAGCCTGAGCCGCAGTTTTCTATTGCCAGTGGTGCAGCTCGAAGGCCTGGGCGCAGAGGCGCGACAGCAGCGCATACAGGTGTTGTTACAGCGCGACGCCGCCGCGGCGCGGTGGCTGACGGTAATAGGTGCGCATCTGGAAACAGCGCTGTGGATCGGCATGATGGTGCTGTTCTACCTGCTCTTGCCACAACAGGTTGCACTCGACTGGAACTGGCAGTCGCTGATTGCTGCCGGCACTCAGGATTGGCAATGGCTGGAACACCTGACCAATGCCTTCTATGTCCTGGTGCTGATCGTTTGGGAGCCCATCTACGTTGCCTGCGGTTTCAGCCTGTACCTGAACCGGCGCACCGTGCTGGAAGCCTGGGACATCGAACGGGTATTCCGCCAGCTCCGCAAGCGTTTGAACGGTGCATCGGCTGCGTTGCTCCTGACGATAATGCTGTCGATGCCGAACGCGCAGCACGCCTGGGCAGCCGAGTCGGCCATGACACCTGACAGCCCGCGTTTGCTGGAACAACCACTGACCAGCCAGGCGTCCCGCGACAGCATCAAGGCAATCCTCGAGCAGCCGCCCTTCAAGAACAGAGAAACCGTGACCCGTTATCGCTTTGGCGAGGCGCAAGCGACCCGCGAAAGCCAGAGCGACGACCGCACTCCCGAGTGGCTCAAAGCGCTGTTGAAGCTGTTTGACAGCCAGCGCTTCAGTGCATTGGCCACGCTGATCGAAGTCGTGTTGTGGGGGACGGTGATGGCGGCCATCGGCGGGTTGATCTGGCGTTATCGTGACGGGTTGCAGGCTTTCTTCAGCCGTCGCCCGAGGCCGCGCGAAAAAGCCGCGCGACCGTTACCGCAGCAGGCTTTCGGCCTGGACCTGAGTCCTGACACGCTCCCCCACGACATCGCCGCCAGCGCCGAAAACCTCTGGCAGACCCACCCCCGGGAAGCGCTGGGATTGCTCTATCGCGCGCTGCTCAGCCACTTGCTGCACGACTTCAACATCGCGCTGAAAGCTGCCGACACCGAAGGTCAAGTTCTGGAGCGTGTCGAACAATTACAACAACCGGCCCTGTCGGCTTACAGCAGAAACCTCACCGGACACTGGCAGAACATGGCCTACGGTCATCGACCGCCACCGGCACATGTGCGACAGCAATTGTGCGATGGCTGGCGCAGCTTGTTCGGCCCGGAGGCAGTCCATTGATCCGGCGTGCCTGGCTAATGGTTGGCTTAGTCATTGCCATGTTGCTGGGCGCACTGAGTATTTATCTGTACCTCAAGGCAATACCCTATCCGGCGGAAATCGACCACGGACCCTCGCCCGAAGCCCAGGCCAATCCCTACCTGGCCGCCGAACATTTCCTGCGCAAACAGGGCCTGAACGTCAGCCATGCCAACCGCTTCGATGTCCTGCCCAGCCTGGAGCCACGTCACCATAGCCTGCTGTTGCTCGGCGACCGCTACAACATGACACCCCGGCAAATTGACCAGCTGATGAGCTGGACCCGGGCCGGCGGGCGCCTGTTGTTCGTCGCTCAGTCGCTGTGGGATGAGAAAACCGGGCAAAGCAACGATCTGTTGCTGGACCGGGTCCAGTTGCACCAATCCTTGAGCAAAGACCTCAAGGACCCACCGCCCGTCATCAGCGATGACCCCTATCCCACACTCACCAAGCTCTATCTGGAAAACGAACACGCGCCGGCCTACGCCAGCTTCGACACCGCGTTCCATCTCGAAGACCCGAACAATCTCGCCCAGTCCTGGGCCAACAGCGCCAGGGCCACGCACATGATGCAGCTCAACCATGGGCTGGGCTCGATCGTTGTGGTGACCGACGCCGACCTGTGGAAAACCCCCGCTATCGAGCAATACGACAACGCCTGGCTGCTCTGGTACCTGACTGCGGACACGGACGTGACCCTGCTGTTCAACACCGATCACGACAGCCTGTGGACCTTGTTGTTGCGTTATTTCCCCCAGGCGCTGGTTGCCCTGATCGCCCTGATCGGCCTGGGTTTCTGGCACGTCGGCGTGCGCCACGGCCCGCTACTGAAGCCGGCGGCGAAGGCTCGTCGCCAATGGCAGGAGCACTTGCACGCCAGTGCCGATTTCATGCTGCGCCGCAGCGGTCAGGGCCGTCTTTTGGAAGCCTTGCAGCAGGACATCCTGCGTCGTATGCGACGGCGCCACCCGGGTTATGAACAACTCGGCGTCACCGAACAATGGCAGGTGCTCGCACGCCTGACCGGCCAACCCACACACGCTATTAGCCAGGCCATGAGCCCGCGACCGAAGCAACGGCTTTCCAGTGGCGAATTCAGCCGCCTGGTCGCTCAGCTGCAAACCCTGAGGAACGCCTTATGATCTGCCACCTGAAAAGCGCTGGACTCCCGTGCAAATAGAAACAGACACGTGGAAGCTCAGGTGCTTTAGGGTCTATTCAATGCTTTAACTGGCCAGAGCAGACAAAGTGATTGGGTTTCTGATTAGCGCAGAGGGCAGCAGAAGAAGTACCTGGAGCAGCGACTATGGATCATTGCAACGATCATGAAGTGTGGTGCTCCCCTCACCTCACTTACACATTGAAATAGTCATGCAACGGATCCTTTAGCCATTCCTGCAGTTCTGCTTCGGCCTGTTCCAGAGCGGTGCGATTGAGCAGTTTGCGCAATAGGGCAATGTTCACCGCGCGGGCCCGGAGGTTGAAGGCCGAACTGCGTTCGCCGGTTTGGGGCGGTTGATAGATACCAAGCTTTTCGTACAGCTGCTGCAAGCGGTTCTGCACGCTGCGCAACGACAGGCTGCGGCGGTTGGCGATGGTGCGGTCGGTCAGCCCCAAGGCGATGTCTTGCAGCACTTCGTATTCCGCATCGGTAAGGCCCAGCGACTGGTCCTGGGCCTTTTGCTGGACGCCGCGAATCTCGCGGTCGATCACGCATTGCTGCTCGATGAACAGGCTGCGCAGCGCCAGGCGCAGGCGTTCTTCGGACGCGGTCTTGAGGATGTAGCCGTAGGCCGCCCCTTGCGGAACGATGCGCGCAATGCCGCGTACATAGGCTTCATCGGCATAGTTGGACCAGAACAGAATCGAGGTCTCGGGACGCTCCTTCCAGATCGTCTTGGCCGCCTCGACGCCCGTTCGCCTGGGCATTTGCAGGTCCATCACCACACACGCCACTTGATGCTCGTGGGCCAGACGCTCGCCGATCTGGCCGTCGTCGGCCTCCAGCAGGCGCGAGCATTCGGGCATGGCGGCTTCTATGACTTCTTTGAGGAAGGCGCGGTGCACCGGATCGTCTTCTATTAACAGAACGTCCATCAAATCTCCGGATCGCTAGTCAGGTGGTATTCGTCCAGGGGCAACCTTATGCACACCCGTGTGCCCTTGCCCTGTTCGCCACGGTCGATTTGCACCTTGGCACCCAGCAACTGGGCGCGGATCTGCATGTTTTTGATGCCGCCGGTATCCAGGCGATTGCTGCAATCAAGGCCCAGGCCATCGTCGATGATCGTCAGGTTCAGATGGCGCCGCGAGCGGCTGATGTCGATGGCAATCGAGTCCGGCGAAGCGTGTTTGATCGCATTGTTGACCGCTTCCTGAATGATGCGGAACAAAGCGATTTTTTGCGGCTCGGCCAGGCGATTGGCTTGGCCGAAGGTGTTGTCGCGCAGGTGCGTGGCAATTTCCAGCCCGCTATTGCGCACGCTGCGCAGGAGCAAGTCCTCCAGGCCTTCTTCGAAACCGAACAGCTGCAGCACCGTGGGTTTGACCGCATCAATGATAGAGCGCAGCTCTTGCATGCTCTCCTGCAAGGCCTGGCTGATGGGACGCAATGTCTCGCCGCTCAGGCTATCTTGCAGTTGCAGGCGGGCGAGGCGTCGATGCAGGCGGGTCATGTCGGCCAGGGTCTGGTCGTGCAAGTCCATGCCGATGCGCTGGCGTTCGTTTTCCAGCTCTTCGGTCAGGCGCAAGGCCCCGAGGCGCAAGCCTTCTTCCCGGGCGCGGGTCTGGGCCTGGGCGATGGCCAGTTCCTTGGCCTGGTCGGTCTGGCGCAGGGCGTATAGATAAGAGGCGAGCAGGTCGGCGACGTGTTGGGCATGGTACACATCGTCCAGGGTGTAGTAATTGGCCGAGTGCATGGAGCAGCTCAAGGCGCCGATCACTTCGTTTCGCACCCGCAACGGCACATGCAATCGACTGCGCAGTTGGGCATCGAAAATCGGCCGGTTGAACGCACCGGGAAACTGAAAACGCGGGTCATTCATCGCGTCATCACTGAGGATGAATGGCGCTTCCCCCAGCAACAAAATGCGCAATGGGCTTTGCGACACTGGCAACGGCTGCTTGGCAAAACCGCTCCATGAGGTATGAACACCGGCCTCGTAGGCAGTATGCAGATGGTTTTCGGCATTGAGCAGCAACAGGCTCACGTCGAGGTGATCGTGGGGCAGGATGAAGCGGATCTGCTCGGAGACCGCATTGATCATCGACTGGAAGTCCAGCAAGCCAGCCAGGGCCCTGGAGATGCCGAGAAAGTGTTTGAGCACTTCTTCGGCCTGAATGTGTGGTCGTAGCACGATGGTTTCGGCTCTGATTTTGTCCGGCTCACCATACGCCGTGTGCGGTGTGTCCACCACGCCAAGCAGGCGGGCGAGTGAAGGTTTGCGGTGTCGCGCGGGTTTTGTGCGGGATCCCGCACCCATCATGCGTGTATCCGCCGAAAGTCTGCACCTATAGCCACAGACACCGCCTGCTCAGGGGGTGCAGACTGGCCCCGAATGCGTAGTAACACCGGTCAGTTGTTCTCCTGCTGCCGAAAGCCCACAACAATAACAAGGGTCACACTATGAAATTCCAACCATTGCGCTGTGCGCTGCTGTCCAGTGCACTGATTCTGCTGCCAAGCTTTGCCGCTCTGGCCGATACCTCCGATAAAACGATTGCCTTGTCCAACAACTATGCGGGTAACTCCTGGCGTCAGGGCATGCTTGCCAGTTGGCAACAAACCACGGAAAAAGCCGTCAAGGACGGGTTGATCGCCGGTGCCGATTCGTTCACCACGGGTGAGAACCAAGCCACGGAACAAGCGGCGCAAATCCAGAACCTGATCCTGCAGGGTTACAACGCCATCGTCATTGATGCTGCATCGCCCACCGCCCTCAACGGCGCGGTGAAGCAGGCGTGTGACGCAGGCATCATCGTCGTTTCCTTTGACGGCGTGGTCACCGAGCCTTGCGCCTACCGCATCTCCATGGACTTCAAGCAAAGCGGCATCGCCCAGATGGACTATCTGGCCGAGCGTTACCCCGACGGTGCCAACGTGCTGGAGGTGCGCGGCCTGGCCGGGGTCTCTGTGGATGAACTGATTCACTCCGGAATTGTGGCCGGCGCGCAGAAGCATCCCAAGCTCAAACTGGTCGGCTCGGTGAATGGCAACTGGTCCCAGACCGCCGCGCAAAAAGCGGTGGCCGGGGTGCTGCCCAGCTTGCCGAAAATCGACGCGGTGGTGGCCCAGGGTGATGATGGTTACGGCGTGGCCCAGGCGTTTACCGCGGCGGGGCGACCGATCCCGACCATCATGTTCGGCAACCGCGAAGAAGAGCTGTCGTGGTGGAAGAAACAGAAAGACGCCAATGGTTACCAGTCCTTCTCCATCTCCAGCGCACCGAGCATTTCCAGCCTGGCGTTCTACGTCGCCCAACAACTGCTGGATGGCAAAGAACTGCCCCACGACTTGCTCTCGCCAGCGCTCAGCGTGACCCAGGACACCCTGGAATCCTCCCTCAAGGGCGTTGAGAAGGGCGGGATTGTCAGTCAGGTCTACAGCATCGAAGACGTCGCGGGCCTGAAAACCTCATCCGCCCAATAACCAACGCACATCGCGTCGCGGTGTTTGGCTGAGCGGCGTGGCATTGTCGAGGAGGCTGTTATGACTTTCCCCTACCCTGCGTTGGTGACCTTTACGGGCACTGGCAAGTCGTTCGGCGCGGTGCGTGCGCTGAGCGAGGTCAATCTGAGTATTCACCAGGGTGAATGCCTGGGCCTGATCGGTCACAACGGCGCCGGTAAATCCACCCTGATGCAGGTGCTGGCCGGTACCCTGAGTGCCGATTGCGGCGTGTTGCACCTGGCCAGGCATGAAGTGCGCAGCAGTTACAACGTGCAGATGGCCCGCCAGCACGGCATTCGCTGCGTGTTTCAGGAACTGTCTTTGTGCCCGAACCTGAGCGTTGCCGAGAACCTGCGGCTGATGTCGCCAGCGATTCGTGGCTGGGGTTGGCGCCGACAAGCCAAGGCGCTGATCGACGCCAGCCTTGATGAGATTTTTCCCGGCCATGGTATTGCCGCCGACGACATCGTCGCCGAGCTGCCGATTGGCAAGCGGCAGATGGTTGAGATTGCCCGTGCTTTTGTCCAAGTGGATGAGCGCCTGGAACTGGTGATTCTCGACGAGCCCACCTCTTCGCTGGACGCCCGGGTGGCCGAGCAGTTGCTGGGGTTCGTCCGGCGCTTCGTGGCGGGTGGTGGCAGCGTGGTGCTGATCAGCCATATCCTCGGTGAGATGCTCGCCACCTGCGACCGCATTGCGGTGATGCGCGATGGCCGCATCGTGGAGATTCGCCCAGCGGGGGATTTCAGTCACGTCTCGCTGGTGGAATGCATGGGCAGCGCGGCCAAGGAGGCAGTACAGCAGCAGGCGTTTGTCTCCCGTCGTGAAGGCAAGGCCGCAGTGGTCGAACAGCGGCCGGCGCGCCAGGTCGATGGCCAGACGGTCAAGGCCCATACCGGTGAAATCGTCGGTCTGGCGGGCCTGGCCGGGCATGGTCAGAGCCAACTGCTGATTCAAGTGTTGCGCCAACGCATCACCCGCGGCCAGGGGGCGGCGCTGGTGGCCGGTGATCGGCAGACCGACGGCGTTTTCCCGCTGTGGTCGATTGCCGAAAACATCACCATCAGTTCCCTGGCGGACCTCAAGCGCGGCGCCTTGATCGATCCACAAGCCGAGCGCGCCATGGCCGGGCAATGGCAGGCCCGCATGGGCATTCGTACGCCGGACATGGACAACCCGATTCTTTCATTGTCCGGCGGAAACCAGCAAAAGGCCCTGTTCGCCCGAGCCTTGGCCTCGCGTAATGACCTGATCCTGATGGATGACCCCATGCGCGGCGTCGATGTGGGCACCAAACGCGAGGTGTATTCGATCATCGCCCAAGAGGCCGCCAAAGGCCGGACCTTTATCTGGTACACCACCGAACTGGAAGAGCTCGACTACTGCGATCACATCTATGTGTTTCGCGACGGTCAGGTGGTGTTGGATCTACCCCGCAACGAATTGAGCGAGGAGCAGATCTTGCGTTGCTCCTTCGAGGAACAACTGGCATGAACCCATCCCTTTCCTTGAGCGCGCAAGCGCTGAAAAAACCGCAGATCAATCGTGCGCGGCTACTACGCAGCGCCTTGCCTGGCTTGTCGCTGGCGTTGCTGCTGGTGGCGATTTTCATCATTCAGCCACGGGCCATAAGCTACATGGGCATGAACCTGATGCTCAACCTCGCGGTGCCGATTGCCTTGGCAACCATCGCGCAGATGCTGATCATCACGGTCAATGACCTGGACCTGTCCCTGGGCAGTTTCATCAGTTTCGTTGCCTGCGTCGCGGCCACGTTGCTCAACGAGCATCCGCTGCTCGGCTGCCTCGCATTGCTAGCCTGTATCGCGGTGTACGCGCTGATTGGGGCGTTGATCCATACCCGCAATTTGCCGTCGATCGTAGTGACGTTGGGCATGTCGTTTATCTGGATGGGCGGTGCCGTGTTGCTGCTACCCGCGCCCGGCGGCAGCGCGCCACACTGGCTGCAAAGCCTGGTGCGGATCAAGACACCCTGGCTGCCGTTCGCAATCATCGTCTGCATCGTACTGGCATTGCTGGTGCATGCCTTCCTCATGCGTTCGCCCCTCGGCGTGGTGTTGCGCGGGGCGGGCGGCAACCCGCTGGCGGTGGCCAAGGCCGGTTGGTCGCTGCTGCGCATCAAGGTCTCGCTCTATGCCCTGGCCGGCAGTTTCGGCGTGTTGGCCGGATTGTTCCTGGTGGGCCTGACCACCTCGGCGGACGCCACCATCGCCCTGCGCTACACCTTGCTGTCGATTGCCGGGGTGATCCTCGGTGGCGGCGAATTTGTCGGCGGTCGGGTGTCACCGATTGGCGCGGTACTGGGCGCCTTGACCCTGGTGCTGGCCGGCTCGTTGTTGTCATTCATGCGCATTTCCCCTGACTGGCAGATCGGTGCCCAGGGCGCAATCCTGATTCTGGTGCTGGCCCTGCGTGCCGCCGTCAATCGCCTGGAGACCCGGCCCCTATGAACCCTCGTGCTTCGTTGTCCACGCTGACGCGCAAACCCTGGTTATGGTCGTTTTTGGCGGCATTGCTGATCTGGCTGGCGACCATCGCCTTTACCGGTGGAGCGGGCGCTGGTTCGCTGCTGTCGGGCGCCCTGAGTTTCTCGGCGTTTTTCGTCATCGTCGGCATCGGCCAGATGTTCGTCATCACAACCGGTCCCGGCAATATCGACCTGTCGATCCCGGCCAATATCGCCTTGAGCGGCGCCATCGGCATGAAGTTGATGAACGGCGATCCGGGGCTGATTTGGCTCGGTGTGCTGGGCGTGTTCTGCAGCGGTCTGTTGGTGGGCTGTAGCAATTACGCGTTGATTCGCTTGCTGCGCATTCCGCCGATCATCGCCACCCTGTCCGCCAGTTTCCTGTTGCAGTCGATGGCCATCGCTTACGGCCGTAGCGTGCGGGTGCAACCGCCGGAAATTTTCTATCAGTTCTGCACCGGCAACCTGTGGGGCGTGCCGTACCTGGCGATCAGCGTTGTCGTGCTCGCGGTGCTGATGGCGGTGGTGCTCAACCGCACGCTTTACGGGCGTTGGGTCATCGCCATCGGCCAGAACCCGCGAGCCGCCGAACTGGCGGGTGGCCGTATCGGGCGTGTGCGATTTGCCACCTATGTGCTCAGCGCGTTGCTGGCCTCCTTGTGCGGATTGCTGCTGGCGGGCTTCTCCGGCGGCGCGTCCTTGAGCATGGGCGATGAATACCTGTTGGCCTCGATTGCCGTGGTGGTGATCGGCGGCACCTCGGTGGCAGGGGGCTTTTCCAACGTGCCAGGGATCTGGGGCGCATCGCTGTTTCTGTATTTGCTGGTGAGCATGCTCAACACCTTCGGCACCAGCGCCGGGGTACGGATGATCCTCACAGGGTTAATCATCATCGCGGTGATTACCGCCGTCAGCGGCCGCAGATCGGCTCGCTCCGCTTGAATCTTGGGTACTGACATGTCCGAACCTGTTTACGAATACCTCGACCCGCGCTTTCGCGCGCTGACGTTGCCCAACACCCAGTTGGAGCGGCTGTACGACCAATGCCGCTGGGCCGAAGGTCCGGTGTGGTTCAACGATGGCGGCTACCTGCTCTGGAGCGACATTCCGAACCAGCGCATCTTGCGCTGGACCCCGGAGCAGGGCGTCTCGGTCTATCGCCACGCCTCGAACTTCGCCAACGGCAACACCCGAGATGTGCAGGGGCGCTTGATCACCTGTGAGCACGGCACCCGCCGCGTGACCCGCACCGAGCCGGATGGCTCGATCACTGTGCTGGCCGAGCGCTTTGAAGGACGACGCCTTAATTCGCCGAACGATGTAGTGGTGCATCGCGATGGCGGCATCTGGTTCACCGACCCGACCTACGGAATCCTCAGCGACTACGAGGGCTTTAAGGCTGACCCTGAGCAGGCGAGTCGCAATGTCTACCGCATTGACCCGCGTAGCGGCGAGTTGAGCTGTGTCGCCGACGACTTTGTGCAGCCCAATGGCCTGGCTTTTTCGCCGGACGGCAGCACCCTCTACGTCGCCGATTCGGCGCGCACCCACGACCCTGATGCGCCGCACCACATTCGCGCCCTGACGGTGCTGGACAATTGCCGGCTTGGCGCTTCGCGGGTGCTGGCGCAGATTGAGCCGGGGATTCCCGATGGGCTACGGGTCGACGTGCAGGGCAATATCTGGACCAGCGCCGGGGACGGAATTCAGTGTTTGGCGCCGTGTGGCACATTGCTGGGCAAGATCCTGCTGCCGGAGAAAGTCGCCAACCTGACGTTTGGCGGGCCACGGCGCAATCGGTTATTCATTACCGCGAACACTTCGCTGTACATGATTCATGTGGCGGTGGCAGGGGCGCAAATGCCTTGAAACATTCCGCACCCGCCCCTCGATCCCGACAAGAGCGACCAAGCGCGTATATAACTTCCTGAGCGGATTCGCGATGTAGCGCCCGTGATGGCCTAACCTCCACTTCAGACAACTCAAAACGAGAGGTCACTCTGGACTTGCAATCTTGCAGATTGGCAGCCAATCACAGGTTATGCACGTCAAAAAATGAAAAAACCAGATTAGGTAAGTGACTGATTTATGGAAGATAAACCACAGGTGACAGTCACCAGCGCTGCGCAAGTCGTGACGAGTGAACAGATCGAGCCCGGCGCACCTGGCCATGCCGAGCAGCAACGCCTGCGCGCCAGCCAACTGGCCCAAGCGATACGCAACGAGCTGCAAAAAGTCGTGATCGGCCAGGGCAGCGTGATCGACGACGTTCTCACCGCACTGATTGCCGGCGGCCACGTATTGCTCGAAGGCGTGCCGGGGCTGGGCAAGACTTTGCTGGTACGCGCGCTGGCGCGTTGCTTCGGCGGTGAATTCGCCCGTATTCAGTTCACCCCGGACCTGATGCCCAGCGATGTCACCGGGCATGCGGTGTACGACCTGCAAACCGAGCAATTCAAACTGCGCAAAGGCCCGCTGTTCACCCACCTGTTACTGGCCGACGAGATCAACCGTGCCCCGGCGAAAACCCAGGCCGCCTTGCTCGAAGCCATGCAGGAGCGGCAAGTCACCCTGGAAGGTCGCGCCCTGCCGATCGCGCAGCCCTTCATGGTGCTCGCCACACAGAACCCCATCGAACAGGAAGGCACTTATCCACTGCCGGAAGCCGAGCTGGATCGCTTCATGCTCAAGGTGCGCATGGACTACCCGGACGCCGGGCAGGAGCTGGACATGGTGCGTCAAGTCTGCCGCTCTACCCGCGCCGACATGCTCGACGTGCAACCATTGCGCACCCTCCTGCAGGCCAAAGACGTGCTGGTCCTGCAACGTATCGCCAGCGAACTGCCCCTGGACGATCAGGTGCTCGACTACGCCGTGCGTCTGGCCCGTACCACCCGCGGCTGGCCGGGACTGACACTCGGCGCCGGGCCCAGAGCCTCCATAGCCCTGGTGCGTTGCGCCAGGGCGCGGGCCCTGTTGCGCGGTGGCGAGTTCGTGATTCCGGACGACATCAAGGGCTGCGCGCTGGCCGTGCTGCGCCATCGGGTGCGCATCTCGCCAGAGCTGGACATCGAAGGGCTGGAGGTCGATCACGTGCTACGGCAATTGCTCGATCAAGTACCGGCGCCACGCCTGTGAAACCGACCCGCCTGCTGCTGCTCTGGCTCGCCTTGCTGCTGGCCGTCGGCATCGTGCTGGGCACTGCGCGGGCATTGGGAATCGACGTTGCACCGAGCCTGCTACGAATCAACTGGGCGTTGCTGCTGGCGTTGCTGGTATTGGCTGCTCTGGACATCGTGCTGATCAAACGCCTGCCATCCCCGAGGGTTACCCGACGCCTGTCCGGCAGTCTGGCGCTGGGTCGATGGAGCGAAGCCAACCTGGAGGTCGAGCATGATTTTTCCCAATCACTGAACGTCCAGCTCTTCGACCACGTACCGGATGGGCTGAACGTTGAAAACCTGCCCCTGACGGTGGAGCTTCAGCCCGGCCAACGCAGCCTGATCGGCTATCGTCTGCGCCCGCTCAAACGTGGTCACTTCAGCTTCGAACACTGCGAAGTCAGCCTGCCTGGCCCATTGGGCTTGTGGTCCGACAAACGCCTGCTGACCGTTGCGGACCAGACCCGTGTCTATCCGGATTTCGCCCGCCTCTACGGCGGCCGGTTACTGGCTGTGGATAACTGGCTCAGCCAGCTCGGCGTACGCCAACACCAACGGCGTGGCCAGGGGCAGGAGTTTCATCAATTGCGCGAATTTCGCGAGGGCGACAGCCTGCGGCAAATCGACTGGAAGGCCACCGCCCGCCAACGCACGCCGATTGCCCGGGAGTATCAGGACGAGCGTGACCAGCAGATAATCTTCCTGCTCGATTGCGGACGCCGCATGCGCAGTCAGGACGGCGAGCTGTCGCATTTCGACCATGCGCTCAATGCCTGCCTGCTGCTGAGTTACGTCGCACTACGCCAGGGCGACGCGGTGGGATTCAGCACCTTTGCGAGCGAGCAAGCTCGCTACCTCGCCCCAGTCAAAGGCACCGGGCAACTCAACGTTTTGCTCAATACGGTCTACGACCTGCACAGCAGTCAACATAGCGCTGACTATCAAACCGCCATCACCCAACTTTTGGCCCGACAAAAACGTCGAGCGCTGGTGGTGTTGATGACCAATCTGCGCGATGAAGATGATGAGGAACTGCTCACGGCCGTCAAGCGAATGGGCAAACAGCATCAAGTGATCGTCGCCAGCATGAGGGAAGACGTACTCGACCGCATTCGCCAAACCCCCGTGCAAACCTTGTCCGAGGCACTGGCCTACTGCGGAGCGATGGATTACCTCAATGCACGGACCAAACTCCACGAGAAACTGGACGCTCATGGGATATCAGCAATAAATGTCTTGCCCCGGGAATTGGGTGTGGACTTGTTAACGCGTTATCTGAACTGGAAAAAAAACGGTACGTTGTAGGGGGGGGTGGCATCAGGCGCAATCAAACATTCCCGTTCCAAAAAACATAAATCGCCTTACCAACAACGAACGCCCCCCCAAAAAAAAAAAACATCTAATTGCGCAATGTAAAATTCAACCGCCCATTTGCAACACCCACCTAAAAAAGACAACCCCATACAAAACGACAACACCAACCCTCCCCCCAATAAAAACTGACGGCAGCATTTTCAAAATCAATAACAAGAAGAAATCCATCAAACACTTTGAAGTACTGCCGCCCCTCGACCAGAAGCCATTTCACACTGACGCGTTTAGAGGTTTAGCACGACCACTAACAAAACAGACAGCACGACGACTCAGCACGAAGAAGTTAAAGGTGTTTTACTTATCGCGGAATCAAATCAACTACATTCCCCCAACTATCGCGCTCACCCACGCCATTATCAGTTCCGTCATACTCGATTCGAATTTTAAAACCCGCTCTGAACACGGGGTCATGAACGACGTTCAGGCCCACGTTATAGGTATGCCACTGCGCGTTTTGGCTCATCGTGTCGGGTGAGTTCACACGCTGTGAGCCGTAACTTTCAAGTTGCACATCAATATTGGCGCGATACCAATACCTATTACTCGGCCGACTGGTCAAAAAGTACCTCAATGTCCGCACATACACTCGGCCACTATCAAATTTATATTGATACTCCACCTGACCCGTCAACTCCGGAACTCTTAAATGCCGATGATGATAAGTTAAAACCTCCACACCTTCCCAAAAACTATCGAAAAGCTCTTCACCTTCACCGCGCTCTACAAATGAACCATCTTTAAAGTCATCAGCCAGCACGTATTTCACCACAAGATTTTCTTTATCAGCTTTACCATTCATCTGCCACCTCCACAAAGACACTAATAGACTGCCCAGAAAAAATAACTCAATCGCCTATTCATTTACTACTGTCAGAACTGACAGTTATGAAGACACAAATGGAATAATCAATATGACTTTTTATTTCCAAACCAGAAATATTAATGCCAGGTTCATTGACGTTAGACTGTGCCCTGGAGAGCAACGACCTTCCTCGCAACAATCTCACGCCCATGACCAAACACGCTGGGCTCTTGTAAGCGGTGCCGCTCAATAGCGTGCATTTGACAAGCCAGGGATGCTTCAACGGAAGCACACACGCTGAGGGTAGTCAGCCTGTGATCATTTGCCTCTCACGCCGAAGCCGGCAACGTATGAAAACTGAAGTACTGCTTCAACGCCTCTACCAGTTGCCCATACTCCGGCGGCGGCCGTTGCAAGCTGAACCCGGCGTCATAGTGCTGAGGGGTTGCGTCTTCGTGGCACCACAGGCAACACGCCCGCAGGTCGATGACCTGCTGGCAACCATCGCTGGCGGGGATCTTCAGGCGCAAATCGAAGTCCGCGCCGATCATCAGGGGCAACTGACTGATCAGCATCAGCCCGTCCTCGGACACATTGCCCAGAAAGCCAATGGGTTTGTCGGTGATGCTGTTGAACACTCTCAGAAAATACGGCAGTTGATGCCGCTCGATCCGGCGGTCAGTGAACATGCTGAATTCGCTATGCAAGGCCCTTAAGCAGGGCCGCACTAATGCTTCGGAACAGACCTGCCTGGTGTGGTTTGACAGCCACGGTCGGCCCGCTCTCCCCGATCCCGGTGCGACAGTCGCCGAAAACCGCTGCCGCTTACCTCTGCCGATCACAGGTGTTACCTCGGTTTAGAGGCCAGGCTCTAAAACCGGTCTAATCGACTATAGCTCACCACCGCCGGTAGGCCAGCCATCAGATGACCACTGACATCAGAACCGGGTCGGGCGCACCACCGCCGCACTGCGAGTCGGGTAGTGGCCCAGGCTCTGCAGGGTTTCCAGGCGAGCGCGGGCGCGGTAGGCGTACTCGCTCTGCGGATAGGTCGCGATAATGAATTGGTAAGTCTGAGCCGCATCGATAAACATCTTCTGCCGTTCCAGGCACTGACCGCGCATCATCGAGACTTCCGGCCACACGTAAGGTCGCGCCCGACTATCACGCTCGACCTTGGACAACTCAAGCATCACCTGCTCGCAATTACCCCGGTCATAGGCGCTATAGGCATTGTTCAAATGATGGTTCATCGCAAAACGAACGCAACCCGTGGCGCTGAGGGCAAGGGCGGCAATGAGCATGAATCGCATGGGGGATCTCCTGTCTTGAACGCTGTATCGACCCGCGAGCGGAAATCTTCAGGCCGCCGGGCGCAAAGTTGCCAGGTTCAATAAAGAAAGCAATAAGTAGTGCTTACGAACAATGACTACAACTTCGGACCATAGTAGCCTCACTCAGCGCTTGAACTCAGGAGTCTTTGCATGTCCGTCCGTCGTACCAAAATCGTTGCCACCCTTGGCCCGGCCAGTAACTCGCCGGAAGTTCTCGAACAGCTGATTCTGGCTGGCCTGGACGTCGCCCGTCTGAACTTCTCCCACGGCACCCCCGACGAGCATAAGGCTCGCGCCAAGCTGGTGCGTGATCTCGCTGCCAAGCATGGCCGCTTCGTGGCCCTGCTGGGTGACCTGCAAGGCCCGAAAATCCGTATCGCCAAATTCGCCAACAAGCGCATCGAGCTGAAGATCGGTGATCAATTCACCTTCTCCACCAGCCATCCGCTGACCGAAGGCAACCAGCAAGTGGTCGGCATCGATTACCCGGATCTGGTCAAGGACTGCGGCGTGGGCGACGAGCTGCTGCTCGACGACGGTCGCGTCGTGATGCGTGTCGATACCGCCACCGCCACCGAACTGCACTGCACCGTGACCATCGGCGGTCCGCTGTCGGACCACAAAGGCATCAACCGTCGCGGTGGTGGCCTGACCGCACCGGCCCTGACCGAAAAAGACAAGGCTGACATCAAGCTCGCCGCCGAAATGCAGGTCGACTACCTCGCCGTATCGTTCCCGCGTGACGCTGCCGACATGGAATACGCCCGTCAACTGCGCGACGAAGCTGGCGGCACCGCCTGGCTGGTGGCGAAGATCGAACGCGCCGAAGCCGTGGCCGACGACGAAACCCTCGATGGCCTGATCAAGGCATCCGACGCCGTGATGGTGGCCCGTGGTGACCTGGGCGTGGAAATCGGCGACGCCGAGCTGGTGGGCATCCAGAAGAAAATCATTCTGCATGCACGCCGCCACAACAAGGCCGTGATCGTGGCGACCCAGATGATGGAGTCGATGATCCAGAACCCGATGCCGACCCGTGCTGAAGTGTCCGACGTGGCGAACGCCGTGCTCGACTACACCGACGCCGTGATGCTTTCTGCGGAAAGTGCCGCCGGTCTGTATCCGCTGGAGGCCGTGCAGGCCATGGCACGCATCTGTGTCGGCGCCGAAAAGCACCCGACCAGCAAGACGTCCAGCCACCGCATCGGCAAGGAATTCACGCGTTGCGACGAGAGCATTGCCCTGGCGACCATGTACACCGCCAACCACTTCCCGGGCGTGAAGGCGATCATCGCCCTGACCGAAAGTGGCTACACCCCGCTGATCATGTCGCGCATCCGTTCCTCGGTGCCGATCTACGCGTTCACCCCGCACCGTGAAGCCCAGGCTCGCGCGGCGCTGTTCCGTGGCGTGTACACCATTCCGTTCGATCCGGCTTCGCTGGCGCCGAACGAAGTCAGCCAGAAGGCGATCGACGAGCTGGTCAAGCGCGGCATCGTGGTGAAAGGCGACTGGGTCATCCTGACCAAAGGCGACAGCTACCACACCACCGGTGGCACCAACGGCATGAAAATCCTGCACGTTGGCGACCCGATGGTCTGAGTGACCGAGCGCTGAAAAACGAAAGCCCCGCCATGTGAATGGCGGGGCTTTTTTTTTCTGATTCGACAGGTGTGTTGTCTGATCCGGCCTCTTCGCGGGCAAGCCCGCTCCCACAGTAGCCGGTGTCGTTCACATAACCTGTGCCGAACACAAAATCCTGTGGGAGCGGGCTTGCCCGCGATGGGGCCGGCCCTGACACCGCAAGTTCAATGCCGGTTGATAAACCCTGCCAAAGCCGCCATCGCTTCCGGCGAACGCAGCCGCTGGGTAAACAACGCACCCTCTTCTTCTATGACCTTGCGCAACATCTCCCGATCCGGCGCCCTCATCAATTGCTTGCTGATACGCACCGCTTCCGGCGGCAGCGACTCAAAACGCAGCGCCATTTCCCGTGCCTTGGCCAACGTCTCTTCGCCACTGCCCAAGGCTTCGCAGGCAATGCCCCATACGGCAGCTTGTTCACCGCTGAAACCCTCACCGAGCAACAGCAACTCCGCCGCCCTGGCCTGCCCGAGCAAGCGCGGCAGGATCAGGCTGGAACCGAATTCCGGGCACAACCCAAGGTTGACGAATGGCATGCGCAAACGCGCATCGCGGCTGACGTACACCAGATCACAATGCAGCAACAGGGTCGTACCAATGCCCACCGCCGCACCCGCCACCGCTGCGATCACCGGCTTGCGGCATTCAAGCAGGTTGAGCATGAACTGGAACACCGGGCTGTCGAGGCCGCTCGGCGGTTGCTGGATGAAATCGGCGATGTCGTTGCCGGCGGTGAAGCACTCACTGGAACCCGTGATCAGTACGGCATGGATTTCAGGGTCGTGGTCGGCCAGTTTCAGCGCTTCGGCCAAGTGGCTGTACATGGCGCGGGTCAGGGCGTTTTTCTTGTCGGGACGATTCAGCCGCAGGGTCAGCAGGCCCCGTTCGCGTTCAACTTGGATGGCATCGGTCATGGCAGGTCTCGCGTCTGAAAGATCAGCGCTCAACCACGGGGCAGGAAGACGTCGGCCAGCAGTTGATTGCGCGGCAATCCCGCCAGGTACAGGCGTCGGGCAAAGGCGTCGATGCTGTCGGGGGCTCCGCAGAGTAAGGCCTGGGTTTGCCGGGAAACAAGCCGCAGTTGCGCCAAAGCCGCCGGCAACTCGGCCGCGGTCCACAGCTCGATACTCAGGTTCGACCGGTTCGCCGCCAGGGCTTGCAGGGGTTTGGCCAGATAATGCTCATTGGCATCATGGGCCAGGTGAATGACACGAATCGCACCCTGGTGATCCTGGCGCAACGCTTCGCGCAACACACCGAACAGCGGCCCCAATCCGGTGCCCGCAGCCATCAGCCACAGCGGGCGCTCGTGCCAGTCCGGGTCGTAATGCAAGGCCCCGCCACGCAACTCGCCGAGACGGATCCCGTCGCCGATCTTCAGTTGACGCGCCGCATCGCTGAATTGCCCGGGCTGTCGACAATCGAGGTGAAACTCCAGAAAACGGTCATCTTGCGGCAGGCTGGCGAGGGAGTAAGGCCGCGCCACATTGCCCGCCCACAACACCAGATGCTGGCCGGCGCTGTAGCGCAATGGCCGCTGCGGGGTCAGGCGCAAACGCAACACGCTGGCGCTCAGCCAATCGACGGCGGCGACCTCGGCCGGCTGGCCATCCCGCTGCGGGTCGAAGGTGTGCACCTGCAGGTCCTCGATCACCTGGCACTGACAGGCCAGGCGCCAGCCTTGCTGACGCTGCTCGGCGCTCAATGCATCGGGACGGCTGTCGCTCGGCAGGCCTTGCACACATTGCACCAGACAGGCATGGCAACTGCCGGCGCGACAGCTATAGGGCACCGGCACGCCGTTCTGATTCAGGGCATCCAGCAGATTACTGCCCGCCGCCACCGACCATAGACGGTCGCCAACACGTAATTCAGGCATCGACGTTTTCCCAGGCCGCCGCGCAACGGTTGCGGCCGTCGCGCTTGGCGCGATAAAGCGCCTGGTCGGCGCGCTGCAAGGCATCGTCGAGATCATCACCGAGTTCCAGCAGGGTCATGCCGGCGGACAGGCTGAGGTTGCGCACATTCAATCCAATCAACTCGACATCGGTAAAGGCGATGCGCAGCCGCTCGCAACAGGAGGTCAAGCTCTCGGGATCGCAATCGGGCAGCAGCACCACGAACTCCTCGCCGCCATAACGGGCCAGGACATCACCCTCGCGCAGACAGGCCGAGGCCACGCCGGCAAAGGCTTGCAACACCTGGTCGCCTGCGGCGTGGCCGTGCAGATCGTTGATGCGTTTGAAATGGTCGAGGTCGATCAGTGCCAGGCCATGCACGACACCCACCTCCATGGCGTTCAACTCGCGGGAGGCCAGGCGCAGGAAATGCCGACGATTGAACAACCCGGTCAACTCATCAGTGGCCACCAGGTCCTCGAGCTGACGCATCATCCCGCGCAGCGTGTCCTGGTGCGCCTGCAAGGCAAATCGCCGCTGACGCATGCGGTGTCGCGAAGCCTGGACATAACCGGCATAGAGCACCAGCCACACCAGCACGATCAACAGCACGCACACCTGCAACGCCGCCAATGCCGGGTCAGGCAACTGGAAGTGGTAACCCTCCCACAGCGTGATCGCGCTGAAACTGAAAAACACCAGCGAGGCACAACGCACAAATGAGCGACGGGACAGATGGAACAGCCCGAACAGCAGAATCAGTACGTAAAAAACCAGAAACGCCCCACGGGCATCCCCCAGGTGTGCGATCAGCCAGGTCTGCCACCCCAGCCCCAGCAAGACTTGGGCCTCGGTCAGGCTGGGGTCGGCAAAGCGCAGGTTGAGGCCCGAATAGAACAGTGCAAACAGCGTCGCCTGACTGATGACCACCAGTGCGCTGCCAATGGCAACGCCGGAGAGCGACTCTTCATAGTGCCCGGTAAAAAACGCCAGCCACAGCAATACCAATGCCAGGGCATAGGTGCCGGCCGCAAGGGCGAAACGCTTGAGCAACAGTCGCTGGATGGCGTTATGGGTCAATCGTTGACTCACCGAATGAAAGGAGACTGACAGAGCGTCCTACTCTACAGACCGTATGTCACTTTAGTGGCGTGGCCAATAAATGACCATCCTATTTTCAAGGGTGGATAACAGGAATACACGCGGCTCTACGGGAGCAGGCTCCCTCGCCACAAAAGCAATATGCCTTTATCTGCCCGTTTCAAACTTGCTGCAGCCTGTATGCGACCAACGATTGATTACCGGCGGGTGTTTACGGAACCGAGGCGCGTTATACTGCCGCGCCTTTTTAGCGTCGCGCCAGCATGCCCGGCGTGCCTTGAAAGGTGCTTGCAACCGACCGATGCACCCAAGCTGCAAGCACCTTATTGAATGTTCCCGTCTTTTAGAGGAGCGCGACTCATGACCGTGATCAAGCAAGACGACCTGATTCAGAGCGTTGCCGACGCCCTGCAGTTCATTTCCTACTACCACCCCGTGGATTTCATCCAGGCGATGCACGAGGCCTACCTGCGTGAAGAATCGCCGGCAGCCCGTGACTCCATCGCTCAAATCCTGATCAACTCGCGCATGTGCGCCACCGGCCATCGTCCGATCTGCCAGGACACCGGCATCGTGACCGTGTTTGTCCGCGTGGGCATGGACGTGCGTTGGGATGGCGCCACCATGGGCCTGGACGACATGATCAACGAAGGCGTGCGTCGCGCCTACAACCTGCCGGAAAACGTCCTGCGTGCCTCGATCCTTGCCGACCCGGCAGGCGCTCGCAAGAACACCAAGGACAACACCCCGGCCGTTATCCACTACTCCATCGTTCCGGGTAACACCGTGGAAGTGGACGTGGCGGCCAAGGGCGGCGGTTCCGAGAACAAATCGAAAATGGCCATGCTCAACCCGTCCGACTCGATCGTCGACTGGGTGCTCAAGACCGTTCCGACCATGGGCGCCGGCTGGTGCCCACCGGGTATGCTCGGCATCGGCATCGGCGGCACCGCCGAGAAAGCCGCGGTGATGGCCAAGGAAGTGTTGATGGAATCCATCGACATCCACGAACTGAAGGCCCGTGGCCCACAGAACCGCATCGAAGAAATGCGTCTGGAACTGTTCGAGAAGGTCAACCAGTTGGGCATCGGCGCCCAGGGCCTGGGCGGCCTGACCACCGTGCTCGACGTGAAGATCATGGATTACCCGACTCACGCCGCTTCGTTGCCGGTGTGCATGATCCCGAACTGCGCCGCCACCCGCCACGCACACTTCGTGCTCGACGGCTCCGGCCCGGCGTCCCTGGAAGCGCCACCGCTGGACGCCTACCCGGAAATCGTCTGGGAAGCAGGTCCTTCGGCCCGCCGCGTGAACCTCGACACCCTGACCCCGGAAGAAGTGCAGAGCTGGAAGCCGGGCGAAACCATCCTGCTCAACGGCAAGATGCTCACCGGTCGCGACGCCGCGCACAAGCGCATGGTCGAGATGCTGAACAAGGGTGAAACCCTGCCGGTCGACCTCAAGGGCCGCTTCATCTACTACGTCGGCCCGGTCGATCCGGTCCGTGAAGAAGTGGTTGGCCCGGCTGGCCCGACCACCGCGACGCGGATGGACAAGTTCACCCGTCAGATCCTCGAGCAAACCGGCCTGCTGGGCATGATCGGCAAATCCGAGCGCGGCCCGACCGCCATCGAGGCGATCAAGGACTACAAGGCCGTTTACCTGATGGCTGTCGGCGGCGCGGCTTACCTGGTGGCGCAAGCCATCAAGAAATCCCGCGTGGTGGCTTTCGCCGAACTGGGCATGGAAGCGATCTACGAGTTCGACGTGAAAGACATGCCGGTCACTGTTGCAGTCGACAGCAACGGCGAGTCGGTACACATCACCGGTCCTGCCATCTGGCAGAAAAAGATCAGTGACAGCCTGGCGGTGGAAGTGCAGTAAGTATTTCGACTGACCACTGAAAAAGGCGACAGGGCTAACCCTGTCGCCTTTTTTATTGCCAGATGCGTCCCCCTTTACGAGCGAGCCTGCTCGCGATGGACGCATGGACAACACGGTTTGTCTGTTGCCCCGCGTTATCGTTGACGACCATCGCGAGCAAGCTCGCTCCTACAAGGGTCAAGCGCCGCATGTTATGGTGCGCGCCCTCTGTACCTGTGTGTCATACCCAGCATGTTCGAGTTATCTCGCCCCTTGCGCCTGGCGCTCTACACCCTGGTGATCATCGCCGGTGCCGCCATCGCCGCCACCCTGGCGATGCGCCACACCGTACGCCAGTCCATGGTCGAAGACGCGGCCCGGGCCAATCAGCAATTGGCGCTGTACGCCACGTCGCTGCATACCCTGATCGAGCGTTACCGTGCCCTGCCCTCCGTGCTGGCATTGGACCCGCAATTACGCGGAGCACTCAATGGCCCGGTAAGCCCCGAGCAACAGGACGTGCTGAACCGCAAGCTGGAAAAAATCAACGGCGCCGCCGAGTCCTCGACCCTGGAATTGCTTGATCGCACCGGCTTGGCCGTGGCGGCGAGTAACTGGCGCCTGCCCAGCAGCTACGTCGGCCACAACTACGGCTTCCGCCCTTACTTCAGTCAGACCCGTACCCAGGGCACCGGGCGTTTTTATGCCGTGGGCGTGACCAGTGGGATACCGGGTTACTTCCTGTCCAGCGCCGTCAGCGATGACGACGGGCAGTTTCTCGGCGCGATGGTGGTCAAACTGGAATTTCCGGAACTGGAACGGGAGTGGCGTCAGGGCAGCGACACACTGCTGGTCAGCGATGCCCGTGGGATCATCTTCATCGCCAACCAGCCGGGCTGGCGCTATCGGCTTTTGAAACCGCTCAATGACAGGGATCACACCGAACTCAAGGCCACCCGCCAATACGACAAGCAGCCACTGACACCGCTTGATTATCAATCGCTGCGCCGTTTTGACGAAAACAGCGAGCTGGCACGGGTCGATGGCCCGGACGGTAAGTCTGATTACCTATGGGAGTCCCTTCCGCTTCCCGCCGAAGGCTGGACGCTGCACCTGCTACGTCGCCCGCAGGTCGCGTTCGAAGATAGTCGCAACGCCGCACTCGCCGCTGCCGGCCTTTGGCTGACCCTGGTGTTTCTGCTGCTGTTCCTCAACCAGCGCTGGCGTCTGGCGAAAATGCGCCAGCGCAGCCGCGAGGAGCTTGAACAGTTGGTGGAAGAGCGCACCCGCGACTTGCGCACCGCCCAGGAAGGCCTGGTGCAATCGGCCAAACTCGCGGCCCTCGGGCAGATGTCCGCCGCCCTCGCCCATGAGATCAATCAGCCGTTGACTGCCCAGCGCATGCAGCTGGCCACGCTGCGGTTGCTGCTCGACCACGGCCGCGTCGACGACGCCTACAAAGCGCTCAAACCGCTGGACGAGATGCTCACGCGCATGGCGGCGCTCACCGGACACCTGAAAACCTTCGCCCGCAAAAGTCCCGGTGGCTTGCGCGAACGCCTGGATCTGGCCACCGTGGTGGATCAGTCAATGCAACTGCTCGACACCCGATTGCGCGATGAGCAAGTCAGCACGGTGTTGCATCTGACGCGTCCGGCCTGGGTGCGCGGCGATGCGATTCGTCTGGAACAAGTGCTGATCAACCTGCTGCGCAATGCCCTGGACGCAATGCAGGACAAACCCTGCAAGCGCCTGGAAATCCGTCTCGAAGCCGATGAACAATTGTGGCGCCTGAGCGTCATTGATAACGGTGGCGGCATTGCCGAAGAGAACCTGGCCAAAGTGTTCGACCCGTTCTTCACCACCAAACCGGTCGGCGATGGACTGGGCATCGGACTGGCGGTTTCCTTTGCAATCGCTCACGAGTCGGGCGGGCGCCTGACGGCCGGCAATCGCGACAACGGCGCCGTGTTCTCCCTCACCCTGCCCATCGACCTGGAGGCCCATGGCTCATGCTGAATTCCGTGATGGTGGTCGACGACGAAAGCAGCATCCGCAGCGCCGTCGAACAATGGTTGAGCCTGTCCGGTTTCGATGTGCAGTTGTTCAGCCGTGCGGACGAGTGCCTGGCGCAGTTGCCGAAACACTTTGCCGGGGTGATTCTCAGCGATGTGCGCATGCCCGGCATGAGCGGCCTGGAACTGTTGGCCGAAGTGCAGCAGCGTGATGCCGAACTGCCGGTGATCCTGCTGACCGGTCACGGCGACGTGCCGATGGCCGTGGATGCGATGCGCGACGGGGCCTACGACTTTCTGGAGAAACCCTTCAGCCCCGAAGCCCTGCTCGGCAGCCTGCGCCGCGCGCTGGACAAGCGCCGGCTGGTGCTGGAGAACCGTGCCCTGCATGAACAGGCGGACAACCGCGCCAAACTCGATGCCACGCTGCTGGGCGTATCCCGTGGCTTGCAGACCTTGCGCCGTCAGGTGCTGGAGCTGGCTGCATTGCCGGTCAATGTGCTGATCCGTGGCGAAACCGGCAGCGGCAAGGAACTGGTTGCCCGCTGCCTGCACGACTTCGGCCCGCGGGCGGATAAACCTTTTGTGGCGTTGAACTGCGCAGCCATCCCCGAGCAACTGTTTGAAGCCGAACTGTTCGGTCATGAGAGCGGTGCGTTTACCGGCGCCCAGGGCAAACGCATCGGCAAACTCGAATACGCCGACGGCGGCACGCTGTTTCTCGATGAGATTGAAAGCATGCCCTTGGCACAGCAGGTGAAGCTGCTGCGCGTGTTGCAGGAACAGAAACTGGAACGCCTGGGCTCGAACCAGAGTATCCGCGTGGATCTACGGATCATTGCCGCGACCAAGCCGGACTTGCTCGACGAAGCACGGGCCGGGCGTTTTCGCGAGGACCTGGCTTATCGTTTGAACGTCGCCGAACTGCGTCTGCCGCCGTTACGCGATCGCCGCGAAGACATTCCGTTGTTGTACGAATCGTTCGCCCGCCATGCCGCCGAACGCCTCGGGCGCACCTTCGCGCCGCTGAGCGGCCCGCAGTTGAGCCACCTGCTGAGCCACGACTGGCCAGGCAATGTGCGTGAACTGGCGAATGTCGCCGAGCGTCAGGTGCTGGGGCTTGGCGAGCCTGTGCCTGCGGGCATCGACCCTGGGCAGTCACTGGCGGCCCAGCAGGAAGCCTTTGAGGCGCAGTGCTTGCGCGCGGCGCTGACCCGACACAAGGGTGACGTCAAGGCCGTGCTTGAAGAGCTGCAACTGCCACGCCGTACGTTCAACGAAAAGATGCAGCGTCATGGCCTGAATCGAGAGATGTTCCTGCAAGAAAACTGAATGCTCCAGCGCCTTTCATGGCCTCTTCGCGGGCAAGCCCGCTCCCACAGGGGGCCGGTGTCAGCTCGGTCATTGTAGGAGCGGGCTTGCCCGCGAAGGGGCTGGTCCAGGCAACATCAACCATGACTCCATGAGCAATATTTCGCTCACGCCCAGTTTTTCATGAGCGGTTTTCCGCTCATCAGCTCGGCAAAACCCCTCTAAACCGGCCCTCTCCCCGTTGGCACACCTCCTGCTATAGCCCCCGCAGGCTGCGTTAACGCGCGCTCCACAAACAATAATTAGACGAAGGATCCTTCAATGGATAACTCCAATACCCTGCCCCGTGGGTCGGCTGCCGTGCCGACAAGAGAACGCACCACCTCCAGCCGTATCAAGTCGATCTTCAGCGGCTCGGTCGGCAACATGGTCGAGTGGTATGACTGGTACGTCTACGCCGCTTTCTCCCTGTACTTCGCCAAGACCTTTTTCCCGAAAGGCGACACCACCGCACAACTGCTGAACACCGCTGCAATCTTCGCCGTGGGCTTCCTGATGCGCCCGATCGGTGGCTGGCTGATGGGCCTGTATGCCGACAAGGTCGGGCGCAAAAAGGCCCTGATGGCCTCGGTGTACCTGATGTGCTTTGGCTCGCTGCTGATCGCCCTGAGCCCGGGCTATGAAATCATTGGCATCGGCGCGCCGATCCTGCTGGTGTTCGCCCGCTTGCTACAGGGCCTGTCGGTCGGTGGCGAGTACGGCACCTCGGCCACTTACCTGAGTGAGATGGCGACCAAGGAACGCCGCGGTTTCTACTCCAGTTTCCAGTACGTGACCCTGATCTCCGGCCAGCTCATCGCGTTGGCCGTGTTGATCGTATTGCAACAATTGCTGACCACCGAGGAGCTGTACGCCTGGGGCTGGCGCATTCCGTTCGCCATCGGCGCACTCTGCGCCATCGTCGCGCTGTACCTGCGTCGCGGCATGGAAGAAACCGAATCGTTCACCAAGAAGGAAAAGGCCAAGGAAAGCGCGATGCGCACCTTGCTGCGTCATCCAAAGGAACTGATGACCGTGGTCGGCCTGACCATGGGTGGCACCCTGGCGTTCTACACCTACACCACGTACATGCAGAAATACCTGGTGAACACCGTCGGCATGAGCATTTCCGACTCCACCACCATTTCCGCCGCCACGCTGTTCCTGTTCATGTGCCTGCAACCGATCATCGGCGGCCTGTCGGATAAAATCGGTCGTCGGCCGATCCTGATCGCCTTCGGCATCCTGGGCACCCTGTTCACCGTGCCGATCCTCACCACCCTGCACACCATCCAGACCTGGTGGGGCGCGTTCTTCCTGATCATGGCGGCGCTGATCATTGTCAGCGGCTACACCTCGATCAACGCGGTGGTCAAAGCCGAACTGTTCCCGACCGAAATCCGCGCCCTGGGTGTTGGCCTGCCCTACGCGCTGACCGTGTCGATTTTCGGTGGCACCGCTGAATACATCGCACTGTGGTTCAAGAGCATCGGCATGGAGACCGGATACTACTGGTATGTCACTGCCTGTATTGCCGTATCGCTGCTGGTGTACATCACCATGAAAGACACCCGCAAACATTCGCGGATCGTCACGGACTAACTCCAGCCGCGTCACCATCAAAAGGGGCAGACCGTCATGGGTCTGCCCCTTTTTTTGTTTGGCATGGCATGAAAAAACCTTCACCCCCGTGAGAGCCGGATTAATCACGAGTTAATGCTCAGCCACCACCCTGAACCTGCCTGATCGATAAACGCTGATGCGCTCACTCAGACGTTGAAAGCAAAAATATCTGCGAGCCTTAACATCTATTTAATCGATTGTTTTTAGCATTTATTTGCGCTTTTTAATCAGTTTAATTGGCGTAGCATGAAACCCATGCCCAAGACACAACCGCCAACGAATCTGGAGAAATGAAGATGAAAACCAAACTGTTCCTCGCCCTGGCCCTCACCGTACTGACCGCCAACACCTTCGCCGCCGACGGTTTTGACCGTACCGGCTCCGCCGTTGCAGCAGACGGCTATGACCGCACTGGCTCGGCCACCGTTGCCGCTGATGGCTATGACCGCACCGGTTCTGCCACCGTTGCCGAAGACGGCTACGACCGCACGGGCGGCGCCACCGTTGCCGAAGACGGCTACGACCGCACAGGCGGCGCCACCGTTGCCGAAGACGGCTACGACCGCACAGGCGGCGCCACCGTCGCCGAAGACGGCTACGACCGCACGGGCGGCGCTTCCATCAGCTGATCCGCAATCGCGGCACCACAGCCCGGCTTCGGCCGGGCTTAGTCATTTCTGGAGAACAGTAAAAATGACAACCGCACAAAACCTGTGGGTCCCCATAGAAGCCCCCTACCCTTGCGATTGACTGGAAATTAGTCATCGTCGCCAGCAATATGACCCTCTCTCGAAAAACCCAGGTTTACCCGATGCCCGACGATATCCACTATTACGAACCTGCCAACGGCCATGGCCTGCCCCACGATCCGTTCAACGCAATCGTCGGCCCACGCCCTATTGGCTGGATTTCCTCCCAGGATGCCGATGGCCATTTGAATCTGGCGCCTTACAGCTTTTTCACGGCCTTCAATTACATTCCGCCGATCATTGGTTTTTCCAGCATCGGGCGCAAAGACAGCCTGAATAATATCGAACAGACCGGTGAGTTCGCGTGGAACCTGGCGACCCGGCCATTGGCCGAACAGATGAACCAGAGCTGCGCCATGGTTGGCCCAGAGGTGAATGAATTCGAACTGTCCGGGCTGACCACCGTTGCCTCGAAAGTCATTTCAGTGCCACGGGTGGCCGAAAGCCCGGTGTCCTTCGAGTGCAAGGTCACGCAGATCATTCAGTTGCAGCGGGCAGACGGGAATGTGGTGCCGAGCTGGCTGATTCTGGGCGAAGTGGTCGCCGTGCATATCGCCAGGAAACTCTTGAAGGACGGTGTATACGACACCGCCGCGGCAGAGCCGATTCTGCGCGGCGGCGGACCGGCGGACTACTTCCAGTTGGGGCCTGAGGCCTTGTTCAAGATGTATCGCCCGGGGGCGGTCAGGTAGTTACCAGATCAGGGCGCCGTCTTCGCTGACACCCTTGAGGTGGGTCAACTGCAGAGCGGCCGCTTCGTCCGCTTCTTTGGCGGTCTTGAACGTCTGCTCTTCCAGCAGCTTATTGAAGCGAGGCGCCCCCGAGCCACCGATGGTTTTAGTGGCGATTGCGGCGTAATACCCGCCTTCACGGGGAACGACCGCCGATACTGCTTCGAAGGTTTCAAAGGCTTTGCGTGCCATGTCGCGCATCCTGTCTGGTTGAGAATAGTGCCATTAAACCCTCAACCAGCCAGTTTGTGTACCGCAGCCCCGGACTGGCGGAGGGCCTGCGCCGCCGACACATCCCTGAAGGTGTGAAAATCCAGGCTATTGACCACCAGTTCCTGGATCAGCTCGGCGAAAATCTCCATGGCCGGGGTGCTGAAGTACGCGGTCATCGCCTGCTGGTTAGTCCAGAAACCGGAGACCAGCCACAACTCGGGGTCACATTGCGAATGCTGCAAGGCAAAGCTCAGGCAGCCTGGCGCGGCGCGAGACGGCTCGATCAATGCGCTCAAGCGCACACCCAGCTCCTGCGAACGTCCGGCGCGGGCTCGAACAAAGGCCATATGACTGACGGGGATCTGCTTAGACATGTTCAACCCTCCCAGGGAGTCGTGTGGCAGCCAGGGACGGGCTGCGACAGGATCAAAGGTTAAGGGTTGGCGCGCGTGGCTCGTTAGTCGATTTCTGCCGGGACGTTGCACAATCCTGCGAGAGTGCATGGACTGGCTGTAACAATGTGTAAAACACTGTCACGGTTCTGCCCTGCGAGTTTCAAGCAAGTTTTGCCGTCTCTGTCCGGTCTTGTCGGGGTAAAAAGCAACTCCCATGCAGAATCAGGCAAGCATCCGGCAGGATGTGTCTACCGCCGTGACTTGCACAAACTTATGCTCTGCCCGTCAACCCAACCTTGCCGAGGATGCCTCGCATGTCGTCGCTCGATCACTTTCAAGCCCCGCTGGACGCCGACATGGAGAAACAGCGCGCGGAACTGGCGGCGATCATTCGTCGCAACACCGCCGAAGATGGCAGTTATGCCACCGCTGTCGACTCGCTGCTCATGTCGCGCCACAGTCAAAACCATGACTTCGCCCCGGTGCTGGCGCAACCGGCACTGTGCATCATGGCCCAGGGGCGCAAGGAAGTTCGGCTCGCCGATGAGTTCTTCAATTACGACCCGCTCAATTACCTGGTCGTCTCCGTCTCGATGCCACTGAGCGGCCGGGTTGTGAATGTCACGTCGCAGGAACCGATCCTGGCATTGCGGCTGGACATCGACCCGGCGGAAATCACCGCCTTGATCGCCGACGCGGGTCCGCTTGGCGTGCCCACCCGGCCGACCGGGCGCGGGCTGTATGTCGAACGGCTCGACAGCGCGATGCTCGATGCAGTGCTGCGACTGGCACGGTTGCTCGACACGCCGAAAGACATCGCCATGCTCGCGCCACTGATTCGCCGGGAAATTCTCTATCGGTTGCTGCGCAGCAAACAGGGCCACCGGTTGTACGAAATCGCCATCGCCAACAGCCAGAGCCATCGCATCAGCCAGGCGATCAAATGGCTCAACAGCAACTATGAACAGCCGCTGCGCATCGATGATCTGGCGAAGGAAGTGAACCTGAGCGTGTCGACGCTGCATCATCGTTTCAAGGCGATGACGGCGATGAGCCCGCTGCAGTACCAGAAACAACTGCGGTTGCAGGAGGCGCGACGCTTGATGCTGGCCGAAGGACTGGAAGCTTCGGCGGCGGGATATCGGGTCGGGTATGAAAGCCCTTCGCAGTTTAGCCGCGAGTACAGCCGTTTGTTCGGCGCGCCGCCGTTGCGGGATCTGGCGCGGTTGCGGTTGAGCGTTTAGCCAGGATTTGTGCAGTGAGTACCGGCCCCATCGCGAGCCAGCTTGCTCGCGATGGGGCCAGAGAGGCCAAGATCCAATCCGGATCAGGCTCCCAATACCCTGCACGCCTCGGCAGGAAGGGTCACCGACACCGGATGCCCGACGCTCAAGCCAAAGCCCTGACACGGCGTGCTCAGCGCCGTGAACGTCACCCCGGAACACTCGACCGTGGTTTCGATGGTCGCGCCGATATCCCGTACGAACGTCACCTTGCCCAACAACCGATTGCCCGCCGTCGCCTGCGGCGCCGACAGTTGCAGGTCTTCAGGGCGAATCAGCATCTTCACTTTTTCACCGACCACAATGCTGCTGCAGATCGGCACTTGCAGCGCATCGCCGCCCGGCAGACTGATCTTGCCGTTGCCCAGCGCCGTGGCCGGGAAGATGTTGCCCGAACCGATAAAGTCCGCGACGAATTCGTTGGCCGGGTGCCGGTAGATTTCGATCGGCGTACCGACCTGCTGCACCCGATGCTCACCCAGCACGACGACAATATCCGCCATGGTCATGGCCTCACGCTGGTCATGAGTCACCATGATGGTGGTGATGTTCAGGCGTTGTTGCAGCTGACGGATCTCCACCTGCATCGACTCGCGCAGCTTGGCATCCAGTGCCGACAGCGGTTCGTCGAGCAAAAGGATTTTCGGGTGACTGGCAATCGCCCGGGCAATCGCCACGCGCTGACGCTGCCCGCCGGAGAGTTTGGCCACCGGGCGATCAATCATCTGTTGCAGCTGGATCAATTCCAGCAACTCCACCACCCGCGCCTGCTGGTCAGCCTTGCTGACCCCACGCAGTTTCAGCGGGTAAGCAATGTTCTCCCCCACCGTCATGTGCGGGAACAGGGCCAGGGACTGGAACACCATGCCGAAATTGCGCAAGTGCGCCGGGGTTTGGCCGATGTCTTCGCCGTCCAGGCGAATCTCACCGCCGGTCAGGGTTTCAAGACCGGCGATCATCCGCAGCAACGTGGTTTTGCCGCAACCCGACGGGCCGAGGAAACACACCAGCTTGCCCTCGGGCAAATGCAGGTTTACATCTTTTACCGCGCAGGCCGAGCCGTAATGTTTCTCGACGTTTTCCAGAATCAGACCAGACATAAATCACCTCAAGAAATCAGGGGTTCTGGCTGGAGGTCGCCGAGCGATGATCAGGCAAGGCAAAAGTCTGCGAAGAAGCGGAGTTGACTTTAGTCAATGAGCATTCTGAGCTGACTTTTAACGCAGCATGATCGAGCGCAGGCACCTCCAGGCAGGAGCTAGAACGAAACGCCACCCTCGCCAACCAGCTTCTCCAGCGCCCAGATGAGGACGAAGTCGATCAGCACGATCAGCACGGCAAACGAAAATACGGTTGGGTCGAGCGAAGACACGGTGCGGCTGTACATCCAGATCGGCACGGTCATGACGTCGATGGTGTAGAGGAAATAGGTCACGGTGAATTCGTTGAACGAGACGATGAACGCCAGCAGCATGCCCGCCAGAATCCCCGACTTCATCAACGGCACCACCACATCGACGATCGCCCGCAGCGGAGAAGCGCCAAGCATTTGCGCAGCCTCTTCGACTTCGCTGCCGATGGAGAGCATGGCGGCGGTGCAGTTCTTCACCACGAACGGCAACGCCAGGATCACGTGGGCAATCACCAGGCGCGAGGTGGTCATCTGGAACGGCAGGCTGTCGAACACCAGCAGCAACGCCAGGCCCAACACCACCATCGGGAACACCAGCGGCAGCGACATCAATTGCAGCGCCACGGCTTTGCCGCGGAATTCGCAACGGGTCAGTGCGTACGCCGCCGGCACCGCGATCAGCGTCGCGAAGACCATGGTCAGACACGCCACCATCAGGCTGGTGGTCATGGCTTTGCCCAGGCTCAGCACGTCGCTGGCGTCCGGCGAAACGAAGGTGTGCCAGGCGGCCTTGTACCATTGCAGGCTGTAGCTGCTCGGCGGGAAGTCGAGGTTCGACGCGCCACTGAAGGACATGACGATCATGGTCAGGATCGGCAACACCGCCAGCAACAGGATGAAGCCGGACAGTATGCCTGCGAACTTGCCGGTCTCTCCCGGCAACAGCGACTGGCGCTTTTTGATCAGGGTACTCATTGCGAAGCCTCCAGCATGCGCCGACGACGGCCAGTGATGTATTCGGACAGCGTCATGATCGCGAGCGTGGTGACGATCAGCACCACACCGGCAGCGGACGCGGCGGGCCAGTTCATCAGCGGCGCGATCTGGTCATGCACCATCACCGCCAGCATCGGCACGCGACGGCCACCGAGCAGCAGCGGCACCACGAAGCTGCTGGCGTTATAGGCAAACACCAGGGTCGCACCGGTGATGATCCCCGGCAGGCTCATCGGCAACACCACTTGGCGGAACACTTGAAAACGACTGGCGCCAAGGGTGGCGGCGGCCTCTTCGTAACTGCGGGCAACGCCGCGCATGGCGCTGGCGATCGGCAGCACGGCCAGCGGGAAGGCGGTTTGCACCAGGCCCATCAACACGCCGTTCTGGTTGTAGAGCAGCATGATCGGACGCTTGATCAGGCCCAGGCCCATCAACGTCTGGTTGAGCATCCCGCCCGGGCCGAGAATGACCAGCCAGCCGTAGCTTTGCAGCAGCAGGTTGACCAGCAAGGGCAGCAGCACCGCCGCGAGGAAAATCCGGCGCACGAACGGCGAGGTCAGGCGCGACATGGTGTAAGCCACCGGGATCGCCAGCACGACCGCGATCACCGCACTGATCAGCGCCAGGCGCAGGGTCAGCAGCAGGGATTTGAGGTAGTAGGGTTCCAGCAATTGCGCGTAGCTGGCCAGGCTGAACCCGCTCCATTCCGCGCCCTTGGTGCCCACGCTCATGCGCAGGACCAACAGGCTGGCGGCAATCAGTACGCCCAGAAACAGCATCGACGGCGAAAGAAACAGCCAGGCACGCGTCGTCGGCGAAACACCCCGATCAGTGCGCGCGGGAGCGGCACTCACCGGATGGGTCAGAGGTTGGTGTTCCATAGCAAAGGTCTCGTCAATGGAAGATCAGTGGCACACGGAAGCGGGGTATCAACCCCGATCCCCTGTAGGAGCGAGCTCGCGATGGACGTTAACGATAACGCGGAGCATCAGACAGCCCGTGTCGACCATGCGTCCTTCGTCGGAACGCCGCCCGGAGCAAGCTCGCTCCTACAGATCAGGAAGAAAAGATTTCCGTGTAACGACGAATCCATTGGTCATGCACGGTGGCCAGGAAGGCGTTGTCGTGCATGATCGCCTTCTCGGCAATCTGCTCCGGCGTAAGGATGTACGGGCTCTTGCGCGCTTCGGCGGAGATGATCGCCTTGGCGTTGACCGGGCCGTTGTAGATGTCTTCGGCCATCTTGCCCTGTACCAGCGGGTCCAGAGAATGGTTGATGAAGGCGTAGGCCAGGTCGGTGTCGCCCGGACGATTCTTTGGCATCACCGAAAGCATCAGGTCGGTGTAGAAACCTTCCTTCATGCCGAAGGTGGCGCCCAGGCCGTAGTTCGGATCGCGGATCTGTTTCGGGAAAAACGCCGGCGCGTACAGGCCCCCCATGTCCAGCGAACCGGTGCGGAACAGTTCGGCGATCTGGTTCGGGTTTTCACCCAGGGTCACCACACGGTCCTTGAGCTCGGCGAGTTTCTTGAAGCCCGGCTCGATGTTGTGTTCGTCACCACCGGCCAGTTTGGCGGCGATGATGATCAGGTCCATGGCCTCGGTCCAGTTCGGCGGCGGCAGGAAGATGTTCGGTGCCAGCTCGGCATCCCACAGGGCGGCGTAGCTGTCCGGAGCTTCCTTCTGCGTGCGAGTGCTGTAGACCAGGCTATTGCACCAGAGCAGGTAACCGATACCGTGGCCATTGGCGCCGGTGCGATACTTTTCCGGTACATCGACAATGTTGGGAATGCGGTTGAGGTCGGGTTTTTCCAGCAGGTTGGCAGCGGCCAGACCTTCGGCGCCGACGCCTGCCAGGGTGATGATGTCGTATTGCGGACGATCACCGCCGGCCTTGAGTTTGGCGACCATTTCCGAGGTACTGCCGGTGCGGTCAGCGATGACATTGACGCCGTATTTGTCCTCGAACGTCGCGGCGATGTTGCGCAGTGCGGCCAGGCCTGTGTCGTCGGACCAGGTCAACAGACGCAGGGTCTTGCCCTGGAAACGGGTATCACTGGCATTGGCCTTGACGAACGGCAGGCTCATGGCCGCCGCAGCAACCGAGGCTACGCCCACGGTCTTGATGAATTGACGTCTGTTCAGATCATGCTCGCCCATTACGGACTCCCTTTGTTTTTTTAGGTATAAGGCAGGTCGAAGCTATTGCATCCGCGCGACTGGATCAGCGTTTTCCCCTCTATTTTCGGGGGGTTGGTTGAACCAGTGAGTTCATCCTGAGGTTGTGTAAAACCGCTGACTATCGATAAAAACTCATTGAAGCCATGACGCCAGCACATGCCTCATGCAGGAGCGAGCTTGCTCGCGATAGGTGCGCGGGCGGCGCGTAAACTCAGGCGCTCCGCGTCATCCTTGACGTCCATCGCGAGCAGGCTCGCTCCCACAATAATCGTCGTCAGACGGCTCGAATCACGTGCTTGATTTCCTGGAAAGCCTGCAAGCCCCACGGGCCCAATTCACGACCGATGCTGCTCTGTTTGTAGCCACCCCAGGCGGTCTGCGGGAAGATCACCTGTGGCGCGTTGATCCACACAAGCCCCGCTTGCAAAGCGTTGGCGACGCGATCCGCCGTCTCGGCATTGCGCGTCACCACACTGGCGACAAGACCGAACTGACTGTCATTGGCCAGGGCAATCGCTTCGGCTTCGCTGGCAAAGCTGCGCACGCAAATCACCGGGCCGAATATCTCTTCACACCACAGCGCACTGTCGAGGGGCACTTCGGTGAAGATTGTCGGCTGCAAAAAATATCCGCGCGGCAGATCCGCCGGGCGATTGCCGCCGCAAATCAGCTTGGCACCGGTACTCAAACCGCGGTCGATGTGGCCGAGCACGCGCTGGTATTGCGCTTGATTGACCAGCGCGCCCATTTCCACGTTCGGATCGAACGGGTCTGCCACGCGAATCGCTTCGGCACGGTTCTTCAATCGAATCAGGAATTCATCGGCCAGTTCGTCGGCGACCAGCACGCGGCTGGTGGCCGAGCACATTTGCCCGGCGTTGAAGAAACCGCCGCCACAGGCGACTTCCACGGCCAGGTCGAGATCGGCATCGGCCAGCACCAGCAACGAGGATTTGCCGCCCAGTTCCAGGCTCACGCCTTTGACGGTTTCTGCCGCGCGTTGCATGACCTGTACGCCTACCGCGTTACTGCCAGTAAACGACACCTTGGCGATGCGCGGGTCCGCCGACAGCGGCGCGCCAACCGCCAGCCCCGTGCCGCACACCAGGTTGAACACACCGGCGGGCAAGCCGGCTTCGGCAATGATTGCCGCCAGTTCCAGCTCCGGCAAAGGCGTCACTTCCGAAGGCTTGAGCACCACGCAGCAACCGGCAGCCAGGGCCGGGGCCAGTTTCCAGGCCGTGGTGACCATCGGGAAATTCCACGGCACGATCAGGCCGACCACGCCGCAAGGTTCGCGGCGCAGACGAGCGCGGAAATCTTCGCTCGGCAGTTCAACGGCGCTGTCCTGTTTTGCGTCGAGGCCCTCGGCCAGACCGGCGTAATACTCGAACGTGGCGATCACGTCATCGACGTCGATGGCCGCTTCGAACTGTGGCTTGCCGTTGTTGAGGGACTGCAAATGCATCAAGTGCTCACGACCGGCCTGCACGCCGGCGGCGATTTTGCGCAGGATCGCGCCGCGCTCGGCACCGGTGGTTTTCGACCAATCGGCGAAAGCCCTGGTCGCGGCGCTGACGGCTTGTTCGACAGCGCGCTCGTCACCGCCCTTCACCGTGGTCAACAGGGCTTCGGTTGCCGGGTTGATCACCCGCAGGTGTTCGCTGCTGGCGGACCATTGGCCGTTGATGAACAGGCCGTCCAGCGTGGTGGGTAACGTCAAGGCAACGCTCATTTCGACACCGCCTTGGTCCAGGCAGTCTGATCGATTTCGATCAGGGTCGGGCCTTGGCGGTCCGAGGCTGCGCGCAAGGCGCCACGCAGTTGCTCGACGCCGCTGACTGCTTCGGCGGCACAGCCCAGGGCCTTGGCCACCGCGATAAAGTCCGGGGTGTAGATGTCCACGCCGACCGGCTCGATGGCGCGGTTGACCATGTATTTCTTGATCTCTTCGTAGCCCTGGTTATTCCACAGCAGCACGATCACCGGCGTGCGCGCTTCAACGGCGCTGGCCAGTTCCGGCAGGGTGAATTGCAGGCCACCGTCACCGATCAGGCACACCACCGGCGGACGTGCGCCACCTTCGATACTGCCGCCCAACCAGGCGCCAATCGCCGCCGGCAAGGCGTAACCGAGGGTGCCGTAGCCGGTGGACGAGTTGAACCAGCGACGCGGGCGCTGCGGGTTGAACGTCAGGTTGCCGGTGTACACCGGTTGGGTCGAATCGCCGACGAACACCGCGTTCGGCAATTCGTGCAAAACGGTTTCGAGGAAACGGGTCTGGGCCAGGGTCGGCGCATCCCAAGAGGCCGCCAGTTCTTCGCGCAGGCGGGCGGCACGCACCTGGCCCCAGTCGTTGCGGCGCTCGGCCAGGGACTTGTACGACAGCGCGCTCAACAGGGCTTGCGCGGCGTTGCGCGAGTCGGACACAAGGGCCATGTGCGGCGGGTAGTTGCGCACGGTCTGGTCCGGGTCGATGTCAACACGCAGCAGCTTGCCGGGAATGTCGAAGCCACCGGCGAAGGTAACGTCGTAGTCGGTCTCGGCCAATTCAGTTCCGATGGCCAGTACGACATCGGCCTCGGCAACCAGCGCGCGAGTGGCGACCAGGCTTTGGGTCGAACCGATCAGCAGCGGGTGACCGGATTCCAGCATGCCCTTGGCATTAATGGTCAGGGCGACGGGCGCGTCCAGCAGCTCAGCCAGTTCAGTCAGCTCGGCGGCGGCGTCGATGGCGCCGCCACCGGCGAGAATCAGCGGACGCTTGGCGCCCGCCAGCAGTTCGGTCATGCGCGACACCGCAGTCGGCGAGGCCCCGGCGCGGTCGATGTTCACCGGGACGCTGGTGAGCAGGTCGTCGGCTTCTTCCACCAGAACATCCAGCGGAATTTCAATGTGCACCGGGCGCGGACGGCCGGCCTGGAACAGCGCAAACGCCCGGGCCAGAACACCTGGCAATTCCGAGGCCGACATCAGGGTGTGGGAGAACGCCGCGACACCGGCGCACAATGCGCTCTGGTTCGGCAGCTCATGCAGCTTGCCGCGACCGCCGCCCAACTGGTTGCGCGATTGCACACTGGAGATCACCAGCATCGGGATCGAGTCGGCATAGGCCTGGCCCATCGCGGTGGTGATGTTGGTCATGCCGGGGCCGGTGATGATGAAGCACACGCCCGGTTTGCCGCGGGTGCGGGCATAGCCGTCGGCCATGAAACCGGCGCCCTGTTCGTGACGCGGCGTGACGTGGTTGATGCTCGAACGGGCCAGCCCGCGATACAGCTCCACGGTATGAACCCCGGGGATGCCGAACACCTGCTCCACCCCATAACCTTCGAGTAACTTGACCAGTACTTCGCCACACGTCGCCATGTCATTGCCCTTTTTATTCGATTGAGACGCCGGGCCTGCGCAGTGTTTATGATGGATTCGCAGGTCCAGGGATGGCCTCATTGGAACGGGCGACACATAGCCGCAACAATGGATAAAAAATCATACTAGCCATGTCCTCACGTCATACCTTGGATCCGAATGAAACGACTGCCTCCCCTGCCGGCGCTGTACACATTTTTGATTACCGCGCAGTGCTGCAACTTCACCCGGGCCGCCGAGCAACTGCACATCACTCAGGGCGCAGTGAGCCGGCAGATTGCCGGGCTGGAGGATCACCTGGGTTATGAACTGTTCATCCGCCAGGCCCGCGGCCTCGACCTCACCGCCGAAGGACGGGAATGGCTGCCACGTGTCCGGCAGATTTTCGGCCTGATCGATGAAGCGGTGGAGCAGATCGGCGAGAAGCGCGAAACCCTGCGACTCAAGGCCCCGACCTGCGTCATGCGCTGGCTGTTGCCACGGCTGTTGCAGTGGCAGAAAGAACGCCCGGACGTGCCGGTCGAACTGACCACCACGGTCAAGCACGGCGTGGATTTCCATCGCGAGCAATTCGACGCGGCCGTGATGTATGGCGCGCCGCCGGAGGCTTCGCTGGTGTCGCAACGCCTGTTCGAAGAACGACTGACACCGGTGTGCTCCAAGCCATTGCTCGAAGGCCCGGTGCCGTTGCACACGCCGAAGGATCTGGAACAGCACATGCTGCTGCACCCGACCCGGGATGAACGGGACTGGAAGGCCTGGCTGGCCTCGGCGGATGTTCGCTTGAGTAATGTGAGCAAGGGTCAGCATTTCGAAACGCTGGACCTGGCGATGTCGATGGCGTCACAGGGCACCGGTGTAGCGATCGGCGACTGGTCGCTGATTGGTGATGACCTGAGCGCCGGGCGGCTGGTCATGCCTTTCGATCTGATCGTAAAGACAGGCTTGGCGTATTACCTGGTTTCCCCCGAAAAACCCGGACCTTCGGCGAAATTACGCGAGCTGACGGGGTGGTTGGTGGAGCAAGCGCAGAGTCGCTGAAAGCCAGGAGTCCTTGCGTGATACCCCTGTGGGAGTGAGCTTGCTCGCTCCCACAGAGACAGTCAGTTCAATACCCGACGGTAAACCGCTGGCGAATGTGCTTCGGCGCTTCCACTTCATCCAGCATTGCGATGGCAAAGTCAGCGAACGTGATCCAGCTGCGCCCTTCGCTGCTCACCAGCAAATCATCCTTGCCGATCCGGAATTTTCCCGTGCGTTGACCTTCGACAAACTCTGCCGACGGCGACAAAAAGGTCCAGTCCAGATCCCGTTCCTGACGCAGGTTTTCCAGAAACTCGGCACCCGCCCCGGCTTCTGCCTTGTACTCGGCCGGGAAGCCTGGGCTATCGATCACCCGGGTGCCATCCGGCAACAACAAAGACCCGGCACCGCCCACCACCAACAGGCGATTGACCCCGGCCTTTTTCACCGGTCCGATGACGGCACTGGCCGGCAGCGTGGCGAAATGCGCGGCGCTGATCACCAGGTCATGACCCGCCACTGCGGCTTGCAACGCAGCACTGTCGAGGGCATCGACATTCTGGCTGACCACGCCGGTACGCTGGCCGATCTTCGAGGTATCGCGGGCGATGGCGGTGACACTGTGACCACGGCGCAGGGCTTCTTCCAATAGCTGGCTACCGGCACGACCGGTGGCACCGATGATTGCGATTTTGCTCATGACGTTCTCCAGTTGGCTTGAGGTGTATCTGTAGCGACAACGATGCTTTTGTGGCGAGGGAGCTTGTTCCCTCGCCACAGGTCATGCGGTGGACACAAAAACTCATTCACCCCACTTCATTTCGCCCTTGGCGACCTTGGCGCTCAACTCCAGGGAGCTTTCGTCACCCAGTGTCGGGAAGCGTTTTTTCATCGCGGCGATCAGTGCGGCCGCATCCTTGGCCCTGGCGGTTTCCTCGTCGAAGGCCTTGATGTAATCGGCGGTGAATTGCACCGCCGCCAGTGAGCGGGCGCTGTCACCGAGGTAATGACCCGGGATGACGGTTTTCGGTTTCAGGGTTTCGATCGAGTGCAGCGTAGTCAACCAATCGACATGGGACTGCGGGGTTTGGGTGTCAGCCATCCACAGGTGAATGTTTTCTGCCACGACCACGCCACCGACCACGGCCTTGATCGATGGAATCCACACGAAGCTGCGATCCGGTTGCTTGCCCTCAAGACCGACCACCTGCAGTTTCTGCCCTTCGAGCATCAGGCTGTCGCCCTTCAGCACATCCGGCACGATGGTTTTAGCCGGTACGTCGGCGCCCATTTTCGGACCCCAGAACGCCAGCTTGCCGTCGACGGTGTGCTTGATGTGATCAACGGTCGGCCGGGAAGCGAGCACCTTGGCGTTGGGGAATGCAGCGGTCAGGGTGTCGAGGCCGAAGTAATAGTCCGGGTCGCCGTGACTGATGTAGATGGTGGTCAGTTGCTTGCCGCTGGCGCGGATTTTTTCCACCACCTGTTCGGCCTGGGACTTGCCGAATTGGGCGTCCACCAGAATGGCCTCTTTCTCACCGCTGACCAGTACCGATGTCACCGGAAAAATGGCCTTTTCGCCGGGGTTGTAGACATCCAGGGTCAATGTCGACGCAGCGGCGTGAGCGGCGAATCCGAGAGCGGTGGTCGCCAGCAAAACGCGTTTGAGAGTGGTGAAACCGATCATCTGTTGCTCCGTATCCAATGGCTGTGGTGGTCCCTTGCAGGGGCGAGCAAGCTCGCTCCTACAGGGAACAGAGCTTAGTTGCCTGGTTCAGTACAAAAAATGCGATGCTGGAACATAGTTTGTTTCTGAAATCGGGCAAATCATGGATCGTCTACAAGCAATGCGGGTGTTCGTTACGGTGGTCGACCTCGGTAGCCAGTCGGCCGCCGCCGATCATCTGGAGCTTTCCCGGCCGGTGGTTTCCCGGTATCTGGCCGAGCTGGAAGACTGGGTCGGCGCGCGCTTGATGCACCGCACCACACGCAAGTTGAGCCTGACCGCGGCCGGCAGCGAAATCCTGCCGCGCTGCCGACAAATGCTCGACTTGTCCAGCGACATGCAAGCCGCCGTCAGCGAACCGGACGAGGCACCGCGCGGCCTGCTGCGAGTCAGCGTCAGTACTTCATTCGGTCAGGCGCAACTGGCCGATGCCATGGCGGCGTACGTCAAGCGCTACCCCGGCGTGAGCATCGACATGCAGATGCTTGATCGCACGGTGAACCTGGTCGATGAGCGCATCGATCTGGCGATTCGCACCAGCAATGACCTGGACCCCAACCTGATCGCCCGCCGACTGACCGTCTGCCGCTCGGTGATCTGCGCCTCTCCTGCTTACCTGCGCGAGCACCCGTCGCCGCAGCGGGTCGAGGATTTGAGCCAGCACAATTGCCTGACCCATTCCTACTTCGGCAAAAGCCTGTGGCATTTCGAACAGGAGGGCGAAGACGTCTCGGTGCCCGTGCAGGGCAACATCAGCGCCAACGAAGCCAGCACGCTCATGCGGGCGGCGATGGCCGGTGCCGGAGTGGCGATGCTGCCGACTTATCAGGCGGGCGTGCACATTCACAGCGGTGAGCTGGTCCGCCTGTTGCCAAGGGCCGAACCACGACAGATGAACGTGTATGCGGTGTACGCCTCGCGCAAGCACATGCCGGCGGCATTGCGCAGCCTGCTGGATTTTCTGGTGGTGAGGTTCCCCGAAGAACCGGTGTGGGATATCGGCCTGTAGCCTCCGTTCCCTATGGGAGTTGGCTTGCCCGCGAAGGCGTCGTCACCGTCGACATTGATGCTGGCTGACAATCCGCAATCGCTGGCAAGCCAGCTCCCACAGGGGCCATCAACGTTCGTGGCATCACTGGCAACTCACTGGCACTGACCTATGCTCAAAGTAATACCGGAAGGTATTCGTTCAGAGGTCAATGCCATGAACATCAGAACAAGAAGATACCTCGCCATTTTCATTACCTGCGCGGTCACGCTCGGGCTCTATGGCGTTGCGGCCTGGCGGGTCGAGCAGTTACGCAACCTGCCCCGTGAATACGCCAGTTGCAACTTCGAGCAGTGCATTCCACACAACGCGACCCTCAATGCCCTCCGTTGACAAAGGGGATCAGGCCTCATTGCCCTGATCGGCCTTCAAGCGGTCGCGGAAGGCCTTGGGCGAGATCCCTACCCTGCGTCGGAACAGGCGTGTGAAGTTGGTCGGATCCGAGAACCCCAACACGTCGGACATTTCGTAAATGGTCATGCTTGTGTAGGTCAGCAAGCGCTTGGCCTCCAGCAATTGGCGTTCGTGCATGATCTGCAACGCCGGCTGACCGGCCAGCTCCCGACAGGTGCCATTGAGGTGGGACACGGAAATCCCCAGCCGATGGGCCAGATCCTCGACTTTGACATGCTGGCGATAAGTCTCTTCCACCAGTTGGATGAACCCGTTGAGGTACTCCCGCGCACGTTGCGGCCGCTGCGAGGCTGAACGACGCTGAATCACCTGACGGCTGACCCATACCATGATCACGCTGACCAGCGAATGCATCAGCATTTCCCGCGCCGGTTGGTGCCCCGTGTATTCGGCTTGCAACGCCGAAAACAAGCTGTTGAGGTACTCGCTGTTTTCACCCGCCGGGTAGCTCTCGGCCTGGGCCAGCGCATTCCCCGAATGCCCCAATTGCGCCTGCAGGTGGGCGATCAACGGCGCGGCGAGGGTGACGACGAACCCTTCGACATCTTCGGAAAAACGATAGCCATGCACGGATAACGGCGGCAGGACCAGGATCGCCGGCTCGCTCAGTTGCGTACGTTTGCCTTCGATTTCAAGCTCTGCCTGACCTTTGAACACGAAGAGCAACTGGCATAGATCCGGGTGGCGATGGGGTTTGATTTCCCATTGATGTTCGCGACTGCGTTTGGAAATGGTTTCACAGTGCAGCAAGTCCGGGGTTGGCCAGTTCAGGCTTTCACCGTAGAGCTTGAACACCGGAATCGAAGGCAGGTCAGGCTTGTTCATCACTTCAATCCAGGCCTCGAAATAGATGACGGACGATAATCGCACCGATTGGCAGAATGCACACATATCGGCTCAGTTTTCACCCTCAATTGACAGACTCGCAAGTGAAAAATGCAAGCACTCGATCCATAAAACTCGCTCAGCGACCCTGGTCGTGTGCTGCGTGGGAGCCATAAAAACAATGAAGCCCTGAAACCCAAGTTGCCATCATTGGCACCGGTCTTTCCGGTCTGCTGCTCGGTCAATGGCTGCACAACGCCGGCATCAATCCCCTCGTTCTCGAACGTCAGAGCCCGGACTATGTGCTTGGCCGAATCCGCGCCGGGTCCTTGAAAAAGGCATGGTAGAGCTGTTGCGCCAGGCCGGCGTGGGTCAGCGCATGGACGCCGACGGATGGGTCCACGGTGGCTTCGAACAGGCCCTCGATGGACGCCAGGTGCGTATCGATCTGCACGCCCTGACTGGCGGAAAAACTGATGATCCAAGGCCAGACCGAGGTCATCCACGACCTGATGGCCGCTCGTCAGGTCGCCGGGGGGCGATGGCTTCCATGGCGTGGCGCGGCAGTCGAGGGCTATCGAATAGCCTGCTATCGATTTAAACTGGCGAGCACCCCCCGCTCGCCTTGCCACTGGCGGGTTATCACTGCCCGCAGGTTTTCTTCGTGACCAATCTCAAACAGCCTGAAACGCCCAAGCCGGCTATCCGCAGCGTATTGATCGCCCTGATGCTGGCAATTTTCCTCGGCGCCCTGGACCAAACCATCGTCGCCGTGTCGATGCCGGCCATTTCCGCGCAATTCAAGGACGTCAGTCTGCTGGCCTGGGTGATTTCCGGGTACATGGTGGCGATGACGGTCGCGGTGCCGATCTACGGCAAACTCGGCGACTTGTACGGGCGTCGCAAGTTGATGCTGTTCGGTATGGGCCTGTTCACCCTGGCGTCGTTGTTCTGCGGCATGGCCCAGAGCATGGAACAACTGGTGCTGGCGCGGATTTTTCAAGGCGTCGGTGCCGGCGGCATGATCTCGGTCAGCCAGGCGATCATCGGCGACATCGTGCCGCCACGGGAGCGCGGTCGCTATCAGGGTTATTTCAGCAGCATGTACGCCGTGGCCAGCGTGGCCGGTCCGGTGCTGGGTGGCTACATGACTGAATACCTGTCCTGGCGCTGGGTGTTCTTGATCAACTTGCCGCTGGGCCTGGGTGCCTGGCTGGTGGCCAATCGCACCCTGGTGGGCTTGCCGATACCGCAACGCAAGCCAGTCATCGATTACCTCGGCACCCTGCTGATGATCATCGGGCTGACGGCGTTGCTGCTGGGCATTACCCTGGTTGGCCAGGGACATTCATGGCGCAGCGTGGAGGTGCTGGCCCTGCTCGGTTGCGCCGTGTTCGTGCTGGGCTTGTTCGTGGCCTGTGAACGACGGGCACAGGAACCGTTGCTGCCCATGCATCTGTTCGCCAATCGCAATGCGGTTCTGTGCTGGTGCACGATTTTCTTCACCAGTTTCCAGGCGATCTCGTTGATCGTGCTGATGCCGCTGCGCTTTCAGAGCGTGACCGGGGCCGGGGCCGACAGCGCGGCCCTGCATCTGCTGCCGCTGGCCATGGGTATGCCGATCGGTGCCTATTTCGCCGGCCGCCGTACGTCTGTGACCGGACGCTACAAACCGATGATCCTGACCGGCGCCGTGCTGATGCCGATCTCGATTCTCGGCATGGCATTCAGCCCGCCCCAGGCGTTTTTGCTCAGCAGCCTGTTCATGTTACTCAGTGGCATCGCCGGGGGGATGCAGTTCCCGACGTCACTGGTGGGCACACAGAACTCAGTGGAACAACGCGACATAGGCGTCGCCACCAGCACCACCAACCTGTTCCGGTCGCTGGGTGGCGCGGTGGGCGTTTCTGTGATGTCGGCGTTGCTGCTGGCGTTGCTGCAGGATTCGAGTTTCGCGCACCTGGCCGGCTCGTCGCTGATCGCCGAAGGTCATTCGGGGAATGTGCTGCTGGACGGCTTGAATGCTGCAGCGGGGGATACACAAAACGCTCTGCGGGCCGAACTGCTGCTCACTTTCCGGCATCTATTGATGGTCAGCGCTGCGGTGTCGCTGCTGGGGCTGGCGGCGGCGATTGCCATGCCGAACATGGTGTTGCGTGGGCGGGAAGACAAGGTTCGGTAGATGGACCGAGTCGCCCGCTATCGCGAGCAAGCTCCGGGCGGCGTTCCGACGATGGCGCCATGACAGTCACAATATCTTCAAGGGCTGTAATACCCCACAGCCACCAGAAAATGCCCGACTTTCTTCAGGTAGGCATGCTTGTCCTCGACCTTGCCGGTGACCGGGTTTTTCCAGCGATAGTCGTATTCGCCGTAATCCTGCCCGGCCATGAGCGCCAGCATTGGCTCGCCCACCGGCTTGCCTTCAGGGTCGCTGATTTTGCTGAAATCGGTGTTGATCAAGCGCAGGTTGGTGCCGTGGGCGATGTAACGCCGGGTATTCAGGTCGACGACAAACACATACAGGTCATCCTGCAAATAACCGCCCTTGAGGGAATTGATGGCGCTCAGGGTGCCCTTCTCGTCCTTGGCCAGATCGGCCGCGGCTTTGTTCAGCAGTGCCATGGCCTGTTCCGCTGACGCCCGTGGCAGGTAATACCCGACCGCCAGAATCCGCTGGCCGACACGCTGGTAGTAGACGTGCTTGCGTTCGATTTTGCCGTCGGCCCAGTTCTGCCAGCGGTATTCCGCCTGCTGGATGCCATTGCCCTCCGGCACTTTCAGGGCGTCCTTGAAGGTTTTCTGCAAATCCGGCCCGAGGGTTTCCGATACGTCCCGGCCGATCAGCGCCGAGGATGGCCCGCCGCTGGCGAGCATCACACCCTTGGTATCCAGTACAAAGACATAACGGTCCTTGTCGACAAACTCGCCCTGTCGGCTGAACGCCGCGAAGGCCTTGTCGCCATTCTCGTGGTAATAGGCCAGGGCTTTTTCCAGTAAGGCGATGGCGGCCTGACTGTCAGCTTTTTCGGTGTCGGCGGCTTGAGCCTGGCCCAGGCACAGCAAAAGCATGCTGCCCAGCAAGGCCAATTTGTGCAGAAACCCCATTGCGCATCCCTCGTTCTTGATCGTGTTTCAAGAGCGTAGACGGGTTGGGGCCATGTACGAATATTCAGGATCCGTAGTGAACGGCTTGGGGCGGCTTTGCCACCCGGCCACAAGTGTTCATGTGCAGGTCTATTACTGGCGGGCGCGCAGTTGCTGCTGCAGGTTCTGGATCTGTGCCTGAAGGGTATTGATATTGCGAGTGACCTGGCTGCGGAACGCATCGAATTCGGCAGTGTTGGTCGAGCCTTGGACAGGCGTCGGGCGATTGTCCTGTTCGCTTTTGAGCACCACGATCTCCTGCTCCAATCGCTCGATGGCGGCGCTCGGATTGCCTTGTTTCTTCAATGCGGTGATGTCGGCGCCGAGGCTTTTCAGCTGTGCATCGAATTTTTCCGTGTCTGCCGGGGCACTCTTCAACGCGGCCACGTCGCTGATCAAGACTTTGACCTGAGCCTGCAATTGCGTATTGGCGGTTTGGTGCTCATTGCTCTGCGCGCTGATTTGCGCCAGACGCTTATCCAGATCGGTGGTTTGTGCCGTCATCTGCGCCAGGCGCTTGTCGAGATCCGAGGTCTGGCCCGCGACGCCTTGTTGTTGCTGACTCTGATCCTGCAGCTTGCTTTCCAGCTGTTTGATTTGCAGCTTCAGGGCTTCGCTGTCGCTGGTGACGTTGGTCTGACTGGCCACCACCTTGCCGGAAATATCCTGCAGGCGCCCCGCCGCTTCCTCACTGATCCGGGCGAAGCTTTCCTGGGTGGCCACCAATTGCTGCTCCATCAGCGAAATCTGCTGAAAGCTCCACCAGGCCAAGCCCGCGAACGCAAAGAGCAAAGCCCCGACCAATGCCCACAACGGCCCGGTGCTCGGACCCTTGACCTTTACAGCCGGCGCGGGTCGAGAGTGCACGGAGGTGCGAGTGGTGACCGGAAAATCATCGTCGTCGAGGCTGTCGGCGCGCAGGCTCGGTACATCGTCGAAGTCATCATTGGCATCGTTACGCATGGACATTGAGTCAACCTTTGTGAAACGCGGTGATAGCTGGATGCGGCGAGTATAACCTTCACGCCGCACCGATTGACCTTCACCCCACGGCCCGGTTCAGTGCCTCGCTGCTCAGCGAATATCCTGAGCCTTCCACCAGCCGCAGAACTCATCCAGCGCCGTCCACAGACTGACCTTGGGGTCGTAATCCAGATAATGCCGGGCGCGGCTGATGTCCAGGGTGAAATTTTTGTTCATGACCTGCATGCCCAACCGCGACAGGGTCGGTTCGGGACGCCCCGGCCACAACTTGCACACACCCTCATTGAGCGCTGCGACGGTGTAGGCCAGACCGTAGGAACGGTAGCGCGTTACTTGTGGGACTTCCATTTTACGCATGACGTAATTAACCACATCCCACAATGGAATCGGCGTCCCGTTGCTGATGTTGTAGGCCTTGCCCAGGGCGGACCCGCTGGTCAGCAAACTGCTGAGCAACGCTTCGTTGAGGTTCTGCATGCTGGTGAAATCGACCTTGTTCAGGCCGTTGCCGATAATTGCCAGGCGCCCCTTGCGCTGCATGTTCAGCAGGCGCGGGAAAATGCTCATGTCACCAGCACCGGTAACGAAGCGCGGACGCAGGGCCAGGGTCTCGAGGCCGAATTCCTGGGCACCGAAGACTTTTTGCTCGGCCAGGTATTTGGTCGCGGCGTAAGGATGCTTGAAGCGTTTGGGCACCTGCTCTTCGGTCAACCCCAGGTGATCGCGACCATCGAAATAAATCGATGGCGACGACAAATGCACCAGGCGCCGGACCCGCTGTTTCAGGCAGGCTTCGACGACGTTTTCGGTGACCTGGACGTTACCTTGGTGAAAGTCCTGATAACGTCCCCACAAACCGACGGCGCCGGCGCAATGCACCACGGCCTCGACGTCGGAACACAGGTCACGCGTCAGTTCAGGATCACTCAAATCGCCCTGGATGAACTCGGCGCCGCGCCGCACCAGATGCTCCACACCTTCGGCCCGGCGACCGTTGACCCGCACATCCAGGCCCTGCTCCAGGGCAAAACGCGCAAAGCGTCCGCCGATGAAACCGCTTGCGCCGGTGACCAGAATCTTCATGTATTGCTCCAACAAAATGCAGTTGCGAGCTTCAAGCCTCAAGCCGCAAGTTAAAAACGATGCGCAAGCACTTCACTTGCAGCTTGCAGCTTGACGCTTATTGCTGCTCCAACGGCACCAGCCATTGCTTCGACGCGCGCACCAATTGATCGGTAAGAAGCCCCAGCAATTGACCGCCATTGCGCCAATGATGCCAGTACAGCGGCACGTCGATCGGTTTATCTGGCAAAAGCTCCAGCAACGCACCGCGTTCCAGTTGTTCGCGAACCTGCAATTCGGGCACCAGTCCCCAGCCGAGGCCCGCTTCGGTGAGGCGAATAAAACCTTCAGAGGACGGGCATAAATGGTGTTCGAACCCACCATCGACGCCGAGAGACGCCAGGTATCGATGCTGCAGGAAATCATCCGGGCCAAACACCAGCGCCGGCGTCCGGGCCAACTGATCGGCGCGCACGCCCTGGGGGAAATGCCGGGCAATGAAGACCGGACTGGCCAACGCGCGGTAGCGCATCGCCCCCAGCAACACACTGCGGGCGCCCGCCACCGGCCGCTCGCTGGCACAGAGGCATGCAGCCACTTCACCTGCACGCATGCGTTTAAGGCCCACGGTCTGGTCTTCGACCACCAGATCCATCAACAGATGTTGTTCCGCGCAAAAATCCCCCACGGCCTGCGCCCACCAGGTGGCCAGGCTGTCAGCATTCAAAGCGATACGCAGGCGTTCGGGCAGGCCTTCTTCGTCCAGCGCCGGCACCAGCGTCTGCAAATCCCGCTCAAGCAAACGCACCTGCTGCACATGGTTGAGCAAACGCCGGCCAATTTCCGTGGGCGTCGGCGGTGTGCCCCGGACCAACACCGGTTGGCCGACCCGCGCTTCAAGCAATTTGATGCGTTGAGAGATCGCCGACTGCGACAAACCCAAGACCTGGGCGGCACGCTCGAACCCGGCTTGCTCGACCACAGCGGCGAGGGCAGACAGCAATTTATAGTCGAACATCAGTTTTCCTAATGAGCGATCAGCAAGATTGGTTTTTCTTATACAGCCTGACACGGGAGAATGGCCAGCAAGAACGCTTGAACAAGGAACACCCACATGGCTGGCGAAACTTCATTGGCAACACTGCTGCGCAGCATGAGCCCACAACTCAATGCCGGCGAGTACGTGTTCTGCACCTTGCGTGACGGCCAATGGCCGGCGGGCCTGGACATCATCGGCAGCTTCCGCGAGCAGGAAGGCCTGACCGTGATTCTCGAACGCCGCCACGCCGAACAGGCGGGCTTCAGTTTCGACTACGTCGCGGCCTGGATCACCTTGAACGTGCACTCGGCCCTCGAAGCTGTCGGTCTGACCGCCGCGTTCGCCACGGCACTGGGCCAGTCCGGCATCAGTTGCAACGTGATCGCCGGCTATTACCACGATCATTTGTTTGTCGGCCAGGCCGATGCCGAACGCGCCATGCAAGTGCTGCGCGATCTGGCAGCCAACGCGGAGTAATCATTATGTGGCAAAGCTATGTGAACGGCCTGCTGGTGGCCTTCGGACTGATCATGGCGATCGGTACCCAGAATGCGTTTGTGCTGGCCCAGAGCCTGCGTCGTGAACACCACCTCCCGGTGGCGGCGTTCTGCGTGGCCTGCGATGCATTATTGGTGGCCGCCGGCGTTTTCGGCCTGGCGACCGTACTGGCGCAAAACCCGACCTTGCTGGCCATCGCCCGTTGGGGTGGTGCCGCGTTTCTGTTGTGGTACGGCACCCAGGCGTTGCGCCGGGCGTGCTCGAAACAAAGCCTGCAACAGGGTGAAAACCAGACCGTGCGCTCATTGCGGGCAGTCATGCTCAGCGCGCTGGCGGTGACCCTGCTCAACCCGCACGTCTACCTGGATACCGTGTTGCTGATCGGCTCCCTCGGAGCCCAGCAGACAGAGCCCGGCGCTTATGTGGTGGGCGCGGCCAGTGCTTCGTTGCTGTGGTTTTTCACCCTGGCGCTCGGCGCGGCATGGCTGGCGCCCTGGCTGGCTCGCCCCAGTACCTGGCGCATCCTCGACCTGTTGGTGGCCGTCATGATGTTTGCGGTAGCGTTGCAATTGATCACCGCCGGCTGATTTATTCCAAAAGGCTCTGGAACCTCTATTCCACACAGTTGTTGCGTGGTTATGCCGCACCCCCGGTGCTATGATCCGAGACCTGCGCCGCAAAGAGTACAAACTCCCCGGCGCTAGTCTGGCCGCCCGTGATCGGCCTTGCGCTCACCGCACCTGACCTGATTAGGAGATCCACCATGGCTTTCGAATTGCCGCCACTGCCTTACGCACACGATGCACTGCAGCCGCACATTTCCAAGGAAACTCTGGAATATCACCACGACAAGCACCACAACACCTACGTCGTGAACCTGAACAACCTGGTGCCAGGCACCGAGTTCGAAGGCAAGACCCTGGAAGAAATCGTCAAGTCTTCCTCGGGCGGTATCTTCAACAACGCCGCTCAGGTCTGGAACCACACTTTCTACTGGAACTGCCTGGCACCAAACGCCGGCGGTCAACCAACCGGCGCCCTGGCTGAAGCCATCAACGCTGCTTTCGGTTCGTTCGACAAGTTCAAGGAAGAGTTCAGCAAGACGTCCATCGGCACCTTCGGTTCCGGTTGGGGCTGGCTGGTGAAAAAGGCTGACGGTTCCCTGGCCCTGGCCAGCACCATCGGCGCCGGCAACCCGCTGACCAACGGCGACACCCCGCTGCTGACCTGCGACGTCTGGGAGCACGCTTACTACATCGACTACCGCAACCTGCGTCCGAAGTACGTCGAAGCGTTCTGGAACCTGGTCAACTGGAAATTCGTAGCTGAGCAGTTCGAAGGCAAAACCTTCACCGCTTAAGCTCGATACCCGTCAAAAAAACCCGGCCTTCCAGCCGGGTTTTTTTTACGTGATGGGTTGAGTCGATCAGTCATCGTCAGCTGGCTGGCCGCCTTCGCGGGCAAACCTGACGCCTGCAGACGCATCGCGCAATCCAATCAAACCAGACCCTGTCCCCTCGACGAACCCTCCTTCAGCCTCTTGCCCCCACGCTACAGCCGGCTAACATCAATTAAGAAGGAAAATATCTATACATCCCCTCAAGTTGAAGGACTCGACAACCGACACAGTACTAATCGCACAATTAATCCAGTCAACAACCTATTGGCCAAACTGCAGGAAAAAGCCCCTACAGATGATTGTCCCTTTGACTGCGATCACGGGATTGCCAATACTCATGGCAACTTGATGCTACCCGCACGGAACAAGGAATAGCCCTTTGAAGCTGGAACTCAAGAACAGCTTGTCGGTGAAGTTGCTCCGGGTCGTGCTCCTGTCGGCATTGGTCGTCGGCGTAGTCTTGAGCTGCGCACAGATCGTTTTCGATGCCTATAAAACACGCCAGGCCGTCGCCAATGATGCCGAACGCATCCTCGATATGTTCCGCGACCCTTCGACCCAGGCCGTCTACAGCCTGGACCGGGAAATGGGCATGCAGGTCATCGAAGGCCTGTTTCAGGACGACGCTGTGCGCCAAGCCTCCATTGGTCATCCCAATGAAGCCATGCTCGCGCAAAAATCCCGTGAGTTGCAGCATTCCAAAAGTCGTTGGCTGACTGATCTGATCCTGGGCAAGGAACGCACCTTCACCACCCAACTGGTGGGTCGCGGCCCTTACAGCGAGTATTACGGCGACCTGAGCATCACCCTCGACACCGCCACCTATGGGCAAGGCTTTATCGTCAGTTCGGTGATCATTTTCATTTCGGGTGTGTTGCGCGCCCTGGCGATGGGATTGGTGCTCTACCTGGTTTATCACTGGCTGCTGACCAAACCCCTGTCGCGGATTATCGAGCACCTGACCGAAATCAATCCGGACCGTCCCAGCGAACACAAGATTCCTCAACTCAAGGGCCACGAGAAAAACGAGCTGGGTATCTGGATCAACACCGCCAACCAGTTGCTGGAGTCCATCGAGCGCAACACCCATCTGCGCCACGAAGCGGAAAACAGCCTGCTGCGCATGGCTCAATATGATTTCCTCACTGGCCTGCCGAATCGCCAGCAATTGCAAACACAGCTGGACAAGATCCTCGTCGACGCCGGTAAATTGCAGCGCCGGGTCGCCGTGCTTTGCGTCGGTCTCGATGACTTCAAGGGTATCAACGAGCAGTTCAGCTACCAGACCGGCGACCAGTTGCTGCTGGCCCTGGCCGATCGCCTGCGCGGGCACAGTGGTCGCCTGGGCGCCCTGGCCCGTCTGGGTGGTGACCAGTTCGCCCTGGTTCAGGCCGATATCGAACAACCCTACGAAGCCGCTGAACTGGCGCAAAGCATTCTCGATGACCTGGAAGCGACGTTTGCCCTCGATCATCAGGAAATTCGCCTGCGGGCCACTATCGGTATCACCCTGTTCCCGGAGGACGGAGACAGTACCGAGAAGCTGCTGCAAAAAGCCGAGCAGACCATGACCCTGGCCAAGACTCGATCGCGTAACCGCTATCAGTTCTATATCGCCAGCGTCGACACTGAAATGCGTCGCCGTCGCGAACTGGAGAAAGACCTGCGCGACGCCTTGGTCCGCGACCAGTTCTACCTCGTCTATCAACCGCAAATCAGCTACCGCGATCATCGCGTGGTGGGCGTCGAGGCGTTGATCCGCTGGCAACATCCCGAGCACGGACTGGTTCCGCCAGACTTGTTCATCCCACTGGCCGAGCAGAACGGCACCATCATCGCCATCGGCGAGTGGGTGCTGGATCAGGCCTGCAAGCAGCTGCGCGAGTGGCATGACCAGGGCTTCAGCGACTTACGCATGGCGGTGAACCTGTCCACGGTGCAATTGCACCACGCCGAGCTGCCGCGGGTGGTCAACAACCTGCTGCAGATGTACCGCCTGCCACCGCGCAGTCTGGAACTGGAAGTCACCGAAACCGGCCTGATGGAAGACATCAGCACCGCCGCCCAGCACCTGCTCAGCCTGCGTCGTTCCGGCGCGCTGATTGCCATCGATGACTTCGGAACCGGTTATTCATCGCTGAGCTACCTGAAAAGCCTGCCTCTGGACAAGATCAAGATCGACAAGAGCTTCGTTCAGGACCTGCTCGATGACGACGACGATGCAACCATCGTTCGCGCCATCATCCAATTGGGCAAGAGCCTGGGCATGCAGGTGATCGCCGAAGGCGTGGAAACTGCCGAACAGGAAACGTACATCATCTCCGAAGGCTGCCACGAAGGTCAGGGCTACTTCTACAGCAAGCCACTGCCGGCGCGCGAGTTGGGCGCTTACTTGAAGCAAGCCCAGCGCAGCAACGCCGCTATTTTGTGATCGGGTATCCGTCGCGCCTCGCTCCTGCAGGGTGGATTGCGCCCTTGTGCGAATAAGAAATATTTTCAAGAACAGTCTTTACACATAATGCGAAAGATTTGCATTATGTCGCAGTTTTGCGCGCCCGCCGCGCCATACCACCTCCCTTTCGAAGCAGGATGTTCGCCATGATTCGTATGCCTCTGGCTACCGCCAGTCTGTTGGCCATCGCAATTTCCCTCGCCGGTTGCGGTGAGGGCAAAGACAAGGAAAAGACGGCCGCCCCTGCGCCGACCGCCAGCACTGCCGCTGCCCCGACTGCTGCCGGCAAAGTCGATGAAGCCGCCGCCAAAGCCGTTGTCGCGCACTACGCCGACATGGTTTTCGCTGTTTACAGCGATGCCGAATCCACCGCGAAAACCCTGCAAACCGCCATCGACGCCTTCCTCGCCAAGCCGAACGCCGACACCCTGAAAGCGGCCAAGGCCGCCTGGGTCGCTGCCCGCGTTCCTTATCTGCAGAGCGAAGTGTTCCGCTTCGGCAATACCATCATCGACGACTGGGAAGGTCAGGTGAACGCCTGGCCACTGGACGAAGGCCTGATCGACTACGTCGACAAATCCTACGAGCACGCACTGGGTAACCCTGGCGCCACCGCCAACATCATCGCCAACGCTGAAGTTCAGATCGGTGAAGACAAGGTCGACGTGAAAGACATCACCCCGGAAAAACTCGCCAGCCTGAACGAGCTGGGCGGTTCCGAGGCGAACGTCGCCACTGGCTACCACGCCATCGAATTCCTGCTCTGGGGCCAGGATCTGAACGGTACCGGCCCTGGCGCCGGCAATCGTCCTGCCTCGGACTACCTGGAAGGTGCCGGCGCCACTGGCGGCCACAACGATCGTCGTCGCGCTTACCTGAAAGCCGTGACCCAACTGCTGGTCAGCGACCTGGAAGAAATGGTCGGTAACTGGAAGCCGAACGTGGCCGACAACTACCGCGCCACCCTGGAAGCGGAACCGGCTGAAACCGGCCTGCGCAAAATGCTGTTCGGCATGGGCAGCCTGTCCCTGGGCGAACTGGCGGGCGAGCGCATGAAGGTTTCCCTGGAAGCCAACTCCCCTGAAGACGAGCAGGACTGCTTCAGCGACAACACCCACAACTCGCACTTCTACGATGCCAAAGGTATTCGTAACGTGTACCTGGGCGAGTACACCCGCGCCGACGGCAGCAAAATGACCGGTGCCAGCCTGTCGTCCCTGGTGGCCAAGGCCGACCCGGCCGCCGACGCCGCGCTGAAAGCCGACCTGGCCGCGACCGAAGCCAAGATCCAGATCATGGTTGATCACGCCAACAAGGGCGAGCACTACGACCAGTTGATCGCAGCCGGCAACACCGCAGGCAACCAGATCGTCCGTGACGCCATTGCATCCCTGGTCAAACAGACCGGTTCGATCGAGACCGCCGCTGGCAAACTGGGTATCAACGACCTGAACCCGGACAACGCTGATCACGAGTTCTGATCAACGCTGGCTGCACAGGAAGGCGACCTGCGGGTCGCCTTTTTCATGCCCGCCAGACCACCACTGCGACAGGGGATTGTGTTTACCGGATAATTTCTGCTCCAAATCAAGTAAACGATAATTCCTCTTATTCAAATTCCCATCCCCTGTTAGACTTTGCGCCCTTGTTTTGCTCGTCTCGCAGGATGTCTGATGCCCCCGTTGCCTCTTCGCTTGTTCGCACTGTTTCTGGCCCTGGGCCTGAGTGCCTGCGATGACGCCCCGCGTTTTACCAAGGCCGAACCCGGTGAAGCCCGCTCGGGGGGCAGCGCAACCGTACGCAAGACCGATCAGAACGCCTTCTCCTTGCCCTCCGCCAACCTGCCACCCTCGCGGCGCGTGGACTTCAGTGTCGGCAACAGTTTCTTCCGCAGCCCCTGGGTGATTGCCCCGTCCACCACCACCGCCCGCGATGGCCTTGGCCCGTTGTTCAACACCAATGCCTGCCAGGGTTGCCACATCAAGGACGGCCGCGGCCACCCGCCGGGGCCCGAGGCGCCGAATGCCGTGTCGATGCTGGTACGCCTGTCGATTCCCGATGCCCCGGCCTACGCCAAAGTCATCGAACAGCAGGGTGTCGTGCCGGAACCGGTCTATGGCGGGCAGTTCCAGGACATGGCCGTTCCCGGCGTTACCCCGGAAGGCAAGGTGCGTGTCGATTACACGCCAGTGCCGGTTCGCTTCAAGGACGGTACCGAAATCGAGTTGCGAAAACCGAGCCTGAGCATCACTCAACTGGGTTACGGCCCAATGCACCCTGACACCCGATTCTCGGCCCGCGTCGCGCCGCCGATGATTGGCCTGGGCTTGCTGGAAGCGATTCCCGAAGACGCCATCCTGGCCAACGCCGCCGCTCAGGCCAGGGACAACAAGGGCATCGCCGGACGCCCGAACCGGGTATGGGATGACGCGCAACAGAAAACCGTCCTCGGGCGGTTCGGCTGGAAGGCCGGGCAGCCGAATCTCAACCAGCAGAACGTTCACGCGTTTTCCGGGGACATGGGCCTCACGACCAGCCTTAGGCCCTTTGATGACTGCACCGACACGCAAACGGCCTGCAAACAGGCGCCCAGTGGCAATGGCCCCGATGGCGAGCCGGAAGTCAGCGACAACATCCTGCGCCTGGTGCTGTTCTACACCCGCAACCTTGCCGTACCGGCCCGCCGCGATGTCAGCGCGCCAGAAGTGCTGGCGGGCAAGAACCTGTTTTTCCAGGCCGGTTGCCAGTCGTGCCACACACCGAAATACACCACCGCCGCAAACGCCGCAGAACCTGAGCTGGCCAATCAGGTGATTCGCCCCTACAGCGATCTTTTGCTGCATGACATGGGCGACGGCCTGGCCGACAACCGCAGTGAGTTCCAGGCCGGTGGCCGCGACTGGCGCACGCCGCCGTTATGGGGCATCGGCCTGACGCAAGCGGTCAGTGGCCACACCCAGTTCCTGCACGACGGCCGTGCCCGCAATCTGCTTGAAGCCGTGCTCTGGCATGGCGGCGAAGCCAAGGCGGCGCAGCAACAGGTTTTGACGTTCAATGCCGAGCAGCGCGCGGCGTTGCTGGCGTTTCTGAATTCTCTTTAATACGCATTCTTCCAGCGGGAGCCCGACATGTTCCGTCCCAAATTGTTGTTCACCAGCCTTGCCGCGCTAGCCCTCGGCGCTTGTTCGCCACAGGACCCGCAGGCCGTCACCTCGGCAGCCATCGCCAAATCGGTGATCCTGCCGACCTATACCCGCTGGGTCGAAGCGGACCGGCAACTGGCCGTCAGCGCCCTCGCCTACTGCGAAGGCAAGGAGTCCCTGGACACCGCCCGCGCCGACTTCCTGCACGCACAAAAAGCCTGGGCCGAACTGCAACCGCTGTTGATCGGCCCTTTGGCCGAGGGCAACCGTTCGTGGCAAGTGCAATTCTGGCCGGACAAGAAAAACCTGGTCGGCCGTCAGGTCGAGCAACTGGTCACTGCACAGCCACAGATCGACGCCGCCGACCTGGCCAAGTCCAGCGTCGTGGTGCAAGGTTTGTCGGCCTACGAATACATTCTGTTCGACAGCAAACCGGACGTGGCCGACCCGGCACAGAAAGCCAGGTACTGCCCGCTGCTGATCGCGATTGGCGAGCGTCAGAAGCAACTGGCCGAAGAAATTCTCAAGAGCTGGAACAACACCGACGGCATGCTCGCGCAGATGAGCAAATTCCCGAACCAGCGCTATGCAGACTCCCACGAAGCCATTGCCGACCTGCTGCGAGTACAAGTCACCGCCATCGACACCTTGAAGAAAAAGCTCGGCACGCCGATGGGCCGCCAGAGCAAAGGCGTTCCGCAACCCTTCCAGGCGGATGCATGGCGTAGCCAGTCTTCCCTGACCGGCCTCGAAGCCAGCCTTGCCGCCGCCAAGACCGTTTGGGAAGGTGTCGATAACAAAGGTCTGCGTAGCCTGCTGCCGGGCGAGCAAAAGCCGTTGGCCGACAAGATCGACGCTGCCTACGCCGCGTCGCTGAAACTGTTCGCCAGCACCCAGCGTTCGCTGACCGAAATGCTCGCTGACGATACCGGTCGCCAGCAACTCAACGATCTCTATGACAGCCTCAACACCGTCCACCGCCTGCACGAAGGCGAGCTGGCCAAGGCGCTGGGCATCCAACTGGGCTTCAACGCCAACGACGGTGACTGATGAGGGTGAGTGCCATGCTGCGACGTCAGGCTCTGACTTTGGGTAGTTTGCTGCTGGGAGCAGTGACACTGGGCGGCTGGACGCTGTTCAAGCAAAAGGACAAAAGCCCGCTGCTGCTGTCGGCACGGGACGATACCGATGGCAAGCACTACGCCGTCGGTTATCGGCTCGATGGCACCCGGGTGTTTGCCACCCAGGTTGGCCAGCGCTGCCACGACATCATCAATCACCCGACGCTGCCGATGGCGCTGTTCGTCGCCCGGCGTCCGGGCACCGAGAGCTACCTGATCGACTTGCGTGATGGCACGCTGCTGCAAACGGTGGCATCGCAGCCGAACCGGCACTTCTACGGTCACGCCGTGATTCACAAGAGTGGCGACTGGCTCTACGCCACCGAAAACGACACGACCGATCCCGGTCGCGGTTTGCTCGGTGTGTATCAGTTCGAAGGCGAGCGGCTGGTGCATACCGGCGAGATATCCACCCATGGCCTGGGCCCGCATCAGGTGTCGTGGATGCCCGACGGTGAAACCCTGGTGGTGGCCAACGGCGGAATTCGTACCGAGGCCGAAAGTCGCGTCGACATGAACCTCGACGCCATGGAGCCCAGCCTGGTCCTGATGCAACGCGACGGCACCCTGCTGAGCAAGGAAACCCTGGCCCAGCCAATGAACAGTGTGCGTCACCTGGGGATTGCCAGCGACGGCACCATCGTTGCCGGCCAGCAATTCATGGGGCCTGCCCACGAGTCCTCGGAGCTGCTGGCGATCAAGCGTCCGGGCCAGCCGTTCGTGGCGTTCCCGGTGCCTGAGCATCAACTGCAGGCCATGGGGCATTACACCGCCAGCGTTGCGGTGCACAGTGATTTGCGGCTGGTGGCCTTGACTGCGCCAAGGGGCAACCGCTTTTTCATCTGGGACCTGGACAGCGGCGAAGTGCGCCTGGACGCACCTCTGCCCGATTGCGCAGGGGTCGGTGCGGTGGCCGATGGTTTTGTCGTGACCTCGGGCCAGGGTCGATGCCGGTACTACGATTGCCGCCAGACAGACCTGGTTGCAAAACCGCTGGATCTGCCTGCCGGGCTCTGGGACAACCATCTGCATCTGATTTGAACACGCCCTGCCTTTGCAGGAGCCGAGCATGTTCGCAATGGCGGCTGCGCATTCCCCATTGCAGTGACTGACGCACCGCTATCGCGAGCAAGCTCGACTCCCACCGGTTTTGCGCTCGCCTGGAAAAAGTGGCAGTTGGATTCACGCTCCCACTCGCGGTAATGTGCGCCACTGTCTCACCTGATTTTCTCCAAGGAACTGGAAATATGCTGCGTCGCCGCATGCTGATCATGTTGGGTGTTGTTCTGTTGGTCGTGCTGGCCCTGGCCGGTTACAAAGCCTTCTCCATCTACACGATGATCCAAGGCTTTGCTGCGCCAAAACCGCCGATCAGTGTCGCCGTGGCCACGGCCACCGAACAGCCATGGCAGGCCCGGCTGCCGACCGTCGGCACACTCAAGGCATTACAGGGCGTGGACCTGAGCCTCGAGACCGACGGCACTGTCGTCGATTTGCAGTTCGAGTCAGGGCAGAAGGTCAAGGCCGGCCAACCCCTGCTGCGACTCGACAGCGCGGTGGAAAGCGCCCTGCTCGAAACCGCCCAGGCTGACCTCGGGCTGGCCCAACTCGATTATGGTCGCGGCAGCCAACTGGTGGGCAGCCAGGCCATTTCCAAAGGCGAGTTCGATCGACTCTCGGCAGTCCTGAAAAAGAGCAAGGCGTCGGTCAATCAGCTCAAGGCTGCGCTCGGCAAGAAAAGCATCGTGGCACCGTTCAGCGGAACCATCGGCATTCGTCAGGTCGACGTCGGCGACTATCTGGCCAGCGGCACCATGATCGCCACCTTGCAGGACCTCAGCAGCCTGTATGTCGATTTTTTCGTGCCCGAGCAGTCCGTGCCGAAAATCGCCATCGGCCAGCCGGTTGAAGTCATTGTCGCGGCCTACCCGGGCCAGACCTTCCCCGGCACGATCAGTGCGATCAACCCTAAACTGGAGAACAGCACGCGCAACATGCAAGTCCGCGCGACCCTGGCCAACCCGAACGGCAAGTTGCTGCCCGGGATGTTCGCCAGTCTGCAGGTGATGCTGCCTGACCCGCAGTCGCGCATCGTCGTACCGGAAAGTGCGATTACCTACACGCTCTATGGCAATTCGCTTTATGTCGTGGCAGAGAAAAAGGCCGAAGACGGCAGCCTGGAAAAAGACGACAAGGGCCAGCCGATCCTGATCGCCGAACGGCGTTTCATCGAAACCGGTGAGCGCCGCGACGGGCTGGTGATGATTACCAAAGGCGTGCAGAACGGCGAAAAAGTGGTAACGGCCGGCCAGATCAAACTGGACAACGGTGCGCACATCGCTATCAGCGACGACAAGACCCTAGCCGAGAAGAACAGTCAGCCGCGCGCTGACTGATCAAGGAACCCCCATGGCTTTTACCGATCCGTTCATCCGCCGCCCGGTGCTCGCCACCGTGGTCAGCCTGTTGATCGTACTGCTGGGCTTTCAGGCCTGGAGCAAGCTGCCGCTGCGCCAGTACCCACAAATGGAAAATGCCCTGATTACCGTCACCACGGCCTATCCAGGGGCTAACGCCGAGACAATCCAGGGCTACATCACCCAACCGATGCAACAGAGCCTGGCCAGCGCCGAGGGCATCGACTACATGACGTCGGTCAGTCGCCAGAACTTCTCGGTGGTCTCGATTTACGCGCGCATCGGCTCGAACAGCGATCGCCTGTTCACCGAACTGCTGGCCAAGGCCAATGAGGTCAAGAACCGCTTGCCCCAGGATGCCGAAGACCCGGTCCTGAGCAAGGAGGCGGCTGACGCCTCGGCCTTGATGTACATCAGTTTCTATAGCAAGGAGCTGAGCAACCCGCAGATTACCGACTATCTGTCGCGGGTCATCCAGCCGAAGCTGGCGACCCTGCCGGGCATGGCCGAAGCGGAGATACTCGGCAACCAGGTATTCGCCATGCGCCTGTGGCTGGACCCGCTGAAGCTCGCCGGTTACGGTCTGAGCGCCAGCGACGTGACCGAAGCCGTGCGCAAGTACAACTTTCTCTCCGCCGCCGGTGAAGTGAAAGGCGAGTACGTGGTCACCAGCATCAACGCCAACACCGAACTCAAATCCGCCGAGGCATTCGCCGCGATCCCGCTCAAGGTCGAAGGCGACAGCCGTGTGCTGTTGCGGGATGTGGCGCGGGTCGAGATGGGCGCGGAAAACTACGACAGCATCAGCTCTTTCGGTGGTACGCCCTCGGTGTACATCGGCATCAAGGCGACACCCGGCGCCAACCCGCTCGACGTGATCAAGGAAGTGCGCAAGATCATGCCGGACCTGGAAGCCCAACTGCCCCCCAACCTCAAGGGTGAAATTGCCTACGACGCCACACTGTTCATTCAGGCCTCAATCAATGAGGTGATCAAAACCCTGTTCGAAGCCGTGCTCATCGTGATCGTGGTCGTGTTCCTGTTCCTCGGCGCGCTGCGTACCGTGGTGATCCCGGTCGTCACCATCCCGCTGTCGATGATCGGCGTCATGTTCTTCATGCAGATGATGGGGTACTCGATCAACTTGCTGACCTTGCTGGCCATGGTATTGGCCATCGGCCTGGTGGTGGACGACGCCATCGTTGTGGTGGAAAACATTCACCGTCATATCGAGGAAGGCAAGACGCCGCTCGACGCGGCCATCGAGGGCGCCCGGGAGATCGCCATGCCGGTGGTCTCGATGACCATTACCCTGGCGGCGGTGTATGCGCCGATCGGCTTCCTGACCGGTCTCACCGGAGCATTGTTCAAGGAGTTCGCCCTGACCCTGGCCGGCGCGGTGGTCATTTCCGGCATCGTCGCCCTGACGCTGTCACCGATGATGTGCGCCTTCCTGCTGCGCCACGACGAAAACCCCAGTGGCCTGGCCCATCGTCTGGATCTGATTTTCGAAGGCCTGAAGCGCCGCTATCAAAAAATGCTGCATGGCACGCTCAACACCCGCCCCGTAGTGCTGGTGTTCGCCGTGATCGTGCTGTGCCTGATTCCGGTGCTGATCAAGTTCACCAAATCGGAACTGGCTCCGGATGAAGACCAGGGCATCATTTTCATGCTGGCCAACGCCCCGCAACCGACCAACCTTGATTACCTGAGCGCTTATACCGACGAGTTCATCACGATCTTCAAGGCGTTTCCCGAGTACTACTCTTCGTTCCAGATCAACGGTTTCAACGGTGTGCAATCGGGAGTCGGCGGCTTCCTGCTCAAACCATGGAACGAGCGTAGCCGTACCCAGATGCAAATTTTGCCCGAGGTTCAGGCGAAACTGGCGGGCATTGCCGGACTGCAGGTTTTCGGATTCAACCTGCCGTCCCTCCCAGGCACTGGCGAGGGCCTGCCCTTCCAGTTTGTCATCAACACCGCCAGCGATTACGAGTTGCTGCTGCAAGTGATGGACCGGGTGAAAAAGCGAGCGATGGAGTCCGGCAAGTTCGCTTTCGTCGATGTCGACCTGGCCTTCGACAAGCCGGAGGTCGTCGTGGATATCGATCGTGCCAAGGCGGCCCAGATGGGCGTATCGATGCAGGACCTCGGCGGCACACTGGCCACCTTGCTGGGTGAGGCGGAAATCAACCGGTTCACCATCGAGGGTCGTAGTTACAAAGTCATTGCCCAGGTCGAACGCCCCTTCCGTGATAACCCTGACTGGCTGAACCATTACTACGTCAAGAACAGTAAGGGCGAGCTGCTGGCCCTGTCGACACTGATCTCTGTGTCTGACCGGGCGCGGCCTCGGCAATTGAACCAGTTCCAGCAACTCAATTCGGCCATTCTTTCCGGGGTGCCGCTGGTCAGCATGGGCGAGGCCATCGATGCCGTACGCCAGATCGCCCGGGAAGAAGCCCCGGCGGGATTTGCCGTCGACTATGCCGGCGCATCGCGGCAATACGTGCAGGAAGGCAGTGCGCTGTGGGTCACCTTTGCCTTGGCACTGGCCATCATTTTCCTGGTGCTGGCCGCTCAGTTCGAAAGCTTCCGCGACCCGCTGGTGATTCTGGTCACCGTGCCGCTGTCGATCTGTGGCGCGTTGCTTCCGCTGTTCCTTGGCTGGTCGAGCATGAACATCTACACCCAGGTCGGCCTGGTGACATTGATCGGTCTGATCAGCAAGCACGGGATCCTGATCGTCGAGTTCGCCAACCAGTTGCGCAAGGAAAAAGGCCTGACGCCACGCGAGGCCGTAGAGGAAGCCGCAGCCATTCGTCTGCGCCCGGTGTTGATGACGACCGCTGCCATGGTCTTCGGCATGGTGCCATTGATCATCGCCACGGGGGCCGGTGCCGTTAGCCGCTTTGATATCGGTACCGTCATCGCAACGGGAATGTCGATCGGGACGCTGTTCACATTGTTTGTATTGCCCTGCGTATACACACTGCTGGCTAAACCCGACAAACCTTGAATAATACCGATCGCTCAGTGTCAGTGAGCGTTGAGCAATCAGGCACAAAAAAAGGCCTCGCATTAGCGAGGCCTTTTATTTGGGCTTCATTCTGTTCAACTTTGCGGTTTCAATCCTTGAGTGAGCCCGAACATAAACAACAACAAATCATGATCGGGCTGGGTTGCTACGGACGCCTTGGCGACCCGTGGCAATGGGCAGTGCGCGTCACCGTGCGCTGAACTGAGAACTTGCGTGCGGGGCTCCTCCCAGGCCGCCACCGCCAGTGAAGCAACCGCCAAGGCCCCTGCCAGAAACAAACCTCGCGCGACTTCGAGTTTCATTGCTATAAACCTTTGATAGCGCTGCCAAACGCCGTGTTGTAAAAGTAGACGAGTTTGCTCCAGTCCGTCGCGTTGAACGACGAATGGCGGCGCAACTGCTTCATGTCATGGATCGCCGCGCGCTGGGCGCTGAGGCGTTGGCGGCATTTCTCCAGGTCAATGAGGGCGACCTCGACCTTGGCTGCATCCCCCTCGCCTGTCACGCGTACGAACACATGCTTGATATAGATACAGCTGTGCTGCCAGCGGCCTTTGTGCATACGGGCCAGGTTCTCGGCCAGATCCTTGAGCACGCGATCATGCACCGCCTCGCCGTAACGCTCACGGCCACCGCCTGCGTACCATTGTTCGATTTCTTCAAAACCGTCCAGTGATTTGGTAACCAGCAGCGCGCGCCATTTGTGCACAGGATCGCGCTGTGCGCCGCAGAAAATGATTTCAGGAACACGAACGCCGAGTTCACGAACACCGATGAGCGCATCGCGCTCGCGCAACACTGTCGGCCGACCAAAAGGGTGCAACCAAGTGCGATGGATATGCCCGGTCTGCCGTTTGACGTACAGCAACTGACCATCGCTGCCCACGACCCGTTGCACACCGCTTTCACCACCGCGACGGACGTTGGGTTCTTCTACCCATTCACCACGCTGGTTCCAGAAATAGTCGAAGCGGTCCTGGGGAGCGACTTCCGTTTCTGCTGCACATTGCACTGCCATTCAATTACCTCTTGCGTAATACGTAGACCCGCCACATCGCATAGAGCGGTAAAAAGTCCAGTTGTTCCTGAATGCGGAAACCCGCCTGTTCAAATTCTTTTTCTACTGTAGCTGACGGTAATACAAATCGGTTTTGGTAACCTTCCTGCCCGCGGCTTTTCTCCGCGCGCTTGCGTTTCCAGGCTTTGAAATTGCCGTCCACCCACAATGAAAGAATCACACTGTCACGGGTGACGCGTTCGAATTCACGCAAGATGGTCAGTCGATGCTCGGCTTCACCGATGTGATGGAGCAACCGCATGCAGAAAATGCTGTCGACGGCGTTATCAGGCAAAGCGATGTCGAATGCAGATGTATGCAGGGTTTGCACCCGCTTCACCACATCGGCCGGTTGCGCCTGCGTCGCAATCTTCAACATGGACTCGGAGTTATCGGCGCCGATGATCACGCGATTGGGCTTTTCTGCCAGCAACGGCCAGAAACGCCCCGCGCCGCACGGTAAATCAAGGACCAGCCCCGGCTCACCAACCAGCGCCAGTGCTTTACGCGCCAATTGTTCATCCCGCCAGTGGGACAGCCGGCGGCCAAGTCCGTCCTTGTGCTTGCGCAGGTACCGTTGGGCGTGTTGGTCGTCGTACTTTTCGGAAAAATCCAGTTTGATCGGGCCATCTGCCATCATCAAAGTCTCCTGAGCTTCTGATACCGACCACCTTAGGCAGCGAATTGTCAGTGTCAGGTTACGCCTTTGTGAAAAAAAAGTTATGTACAAGCCAAAACTTTTTCAAGATTTTACAAAGCTGTGACAGGGGCAAGAATTGCCCGACTTCAGGCTAATCAGTTCACATTGGATGTATACAGCTGCACTTCAAAACGACAACCGTTGGGTTCCATGGTTGTCAGGCTGACGCTCCAGCCCTGGTTTTCACAAATTCGTTGTACCAATGACAGCCCAAGGCCCAACCCCTCACCGCGTTTTTCGGTACCACGGACGAAAGGTTCGAACATCGCTTCGCGCTTTTCTTCGGGGATGCCCACTCCACTGTCTTCGACCAGGAACCCATTGCCCGTGAGGGTCAAGCGGATGAATCCATGCTCAGTGTAATGAAGCGCGTTACGCAGCAGGTTGCCCATCACCGCGTGCAGCAGGGTCGCGTTATAAGAGGTGGATTGCGAGCTACCGGGTTCGAAGATCAACCTCAGTCCTTTCGCCTCGATCGGCTCTCGCCAAAGATTCAGTAGCCCATCGGCCACCTGACGAACGGATTGCTGCGGCGCCATACTGGCGTCTTCGCGTTGAGCGCGGGCCAGCATCAAGAAGGTCTGAACCAGCTCGCGCATCTCCTCACAGGCACGAGCGATTCGCTCGACCTGAGCGCGGCCGCGCTGATCGATCCCCGGGTTTTCCAACAGCAATTCGCAGGAACTGGCCAGCACCATCAAAGGCGTGCGCAGTTCGTGGCTGACGTCACTGGTAAACAGTCGCTCCCGGGACAATGCCTGACGCAAGCGTCCGAGGGTGGCGTCGAAAGCCACGGCCAGCTCGCCCACTTCATCGGCGGCATAATCAGGCGCCAGAGGTGGCGCCAGCCCGAGCAACTGGTCACGATGACGCACCTGGCGGGCCAACCGAACCACCGGAGCCATTACCTTGCGCGCCAGCACCCAGCCGAGAAAAACCGCCAGCGCCAGGCTGAGCACGAAGCCCACCAGCACCACGGCAAACAGGACCCGCTCGCGCTCTTCGAAGTCGCTCTGGTCCTGCAACAGCACATAGCGCCGTCCGTCAACTATTTCGACCATCGCGTGGTAGGACAGATTCTCGCGGAACACTTCATGAAATCCCGCGTCCAGGTGTCGCAAATCCTTGGGCAGCTCGAAGTCTCCATGCCCGCCACTGAAATAGAACAACTGGTCCGGTTCAGGGCGATGGCTCCACTCCTCGACGTTGTCCATCAGTAACAGGCGTTGCAGGTCGCCACCCAGACCTGCCGAAATAAGCTTTTCTTCCACCAGGTGCACGGTGGCGATAATGCCCATGGCGAAGGCGCCCGCCACCAATGCGCTCATCAACGCGAAGGCAATGATGATGCGCTGGGAAAGGCTCTGCTTAAACTCCATCACGGCCCTCGGCCAAGCGGTAACCCACGCCGTGCACAGTCTGCAGTAACGGTTTCGCGAAAGGCTTGTCGATCACTTGACGCAATTGATGAACGTGGCTGCGCAGGCTGTCACTGTCTGGGCAGTCATCGCCCCACAGCGCTTCTTCGAGAATTTCCCGACGCAGCACATGAGGGCTTTTCTGCATCAGCACGGCCAGCAACTTCAGGCCCACCGGGTTGAGCTTGAGCAAGCGACCTGCGCGGGTGACTTCCAGGGTATCGAGGTCGTAGCTCAAGTCGCCGACCTGCAAGGTGCGGCGACCGCCACCCTGGGTACGGCGCATGACCGCCTCGATCCGCGCGGCCAGTTCCGACAGGGCAAAGGGCTTGATCAGGTAATCATCGGCACCGGACTTGAAGCCTTGCAGCCGGTCATCCAGTTGATCGCGGGCGGTGAGCATGATCACCGGCGTATCGCGTCGGGCGTCTTCGCGAAGGCGTTTGCACAAGGTATAGCCGTCAATACCGGGCAGCATGATGTCGAGCACGATCAAGTCGTAATGTTCGGTGGCCGCCAGGTGCAGGCCCGACAAACCGTCCTGCGCACAATCCACGGTGTAACCCTTGAGTCCCAGGTAATCAGCCAGATTGGCGAGGATATCGCGGTTGTCTTCAACCAATAAAATTCGCATCGGCATCTCCTCCGTATACAGTAACGGCCGTCTTGGCCCGCGCAGCTTAAGGCCAAGTGCTGCTCACGGCTAGGGCCGCGGGGTGCAGAGTCGGCTTAGGCGACCAAAGCAGCCAATTAACGAGTTTTTCACCCTCCGTTCACAAGCCCGCGACCGCTCTTGAAGTAGCATGGTCCTGATTGCTTATAAGGAATGATGCCAATGGATGTTTTAAAGACGGCGCCCATGCGTTTTCTACAGCTGATTGCCGGCACTTGGCTGGCCATTTTTTTCCTGACCCGAATGGTTTTGCTGCTGACTCACCTTGATGAGGCCGGTAGTGGTTTCCTTTCGGTTTTCGGTGTCGGACTGCTTTACGACCTTGGTTTCATTGCCTATGCCGTGCTGCCGATGGGGTTGTATTTACTGCTCTGCCCGCCAGCATTGTGGCGCCGCCGTGGCCATCGCTGGTTTCTTCAGGGACTGTTGACCGTCAGTCTGTTCGCCATGTTGTTTACCTCGGTGGCCGAATGGCTGTTCTGGGATGAGTTCGGCGTGCGCTTCAACTTCATTGCCGTCGACTACCTGGTGTACTCCGACGAGGTGCTTAACAACCTGCTCGAGTCCTATCCGATTGGCACATTGCTGAGCATCCTCGCCGTACTGGCCATTGCCTTGAGCTTCGCATTGCGCAAGCCCTTCAATGCTGCGATGAACGCACCGTTGCCGCCGCTGCGCACCCGCCTGGCCAATGCGCTGGGCTTGTTGATCGTCGCTGGTCTGAGCGCACAACTGCTCAACCAGGATGCGCCGCGTGCCCAGGGTGGCAACGCCTATCAAAACGAACTGGCGAGCAATGGCCCTTATCAGTTCTTCGCAGCCTTTCGCAATAATGAACTGGATTACCAACAGTTCTACGCCACCCGCCCTCCTGCCATTGTCGCGCAACAGATTCGCGCCGAGTTGAGCGAACCCGGCGCCCGCTTCATCGGTGAGGATCCACAAGACATTCGTCGGGTCATCGACAATCCTGGCACGCCGCGCAAGCCCAACATCATATTGGTCACCATCGAAAGCTTCAGTGCCAAGTACATGGGCAGCAACGGTGACGAGCGTCATCTGACCCCGAACCTCGATGCCTTGCGTAAACAGAGCCTGTACTTCAACAATTTCTACGCCACCGGCACCCGCACCGATCGCGGCCTGGAGGCCATCACCCTGGCGATCCCGCCAACACCGGGACGTTCGATCGTCAAGCGTGTGGGTCGCGAAAGCGGTTTTGCCAGCCTCGGTCAGCAACTCAAAGCCGTGGGCTATGACAGCGTATTTGTATACGGCGGACGCGGTTACTTCGACAACATGAACGCCTTCTTCGGTGGCAATGGCTACCGGATCGTGGACCAGAGCAGCGTCGATGAATCGGAGATCCACTTCAAGAACGCCTGGGGCATGGCCGACGAAGATCTCTACAGACAAACGCTCAAGCTGGCGGACGCGGATCACGCAAAGCAACAGCCGTTCCTGCTGCAATTGATGACGACGTCCAACCATCGCCCTTATACCTATCCAGACGATCGGATCGATATCAAATCCGGTAACGGGCGCGATGGCGCGGTTAAATACACCGACTACGCCATTGGCGAGTTCCTCGATCAGGCTCGCAAAAAACCCTGGTTCGACAATACAATCTTTATCTTCGTCGCCGACCATACCGCCGGCAGCGCAGGCAAGGAGGACTTGCCGATCAGCAACTATCAGATTCCGTTGTTCATCTATGCGCCCAAGCTGATTGAAGCCCGTGAGACAGCACAGCTGGCCAGCCAGATCGACCTGGCCCCCACGCTGATGGGGCTGCTGAATCTGGATTATGTGTCGACGTTCTTTGGTCGCAACCTGCTGCAGGACAATCCTCTGCCGCCGCGCGTAGTGGTTGGCAATTATCAGCATTTGGGCCTGTTCGACGGCAAGGACCTGGCCATTCTGAGTCCCCGTCAGGGCCTGCGGCGTCACGATGAAGCATTGACCGAGAGTCGCGAGTCCAGGGCCACTGCCACCGACCCGCTGATCACCCGGGCAATCACCTATTACCAAACCGCCAGTTATGGCTACAAGCACCAGCTGCTTGACTGGAAAGCGCCCATGGAGGGCACCGGTCAAGTCGGCGAACGTTAACCAAAAAGCCCCGGGCTGATGCCCCGGGGCTTTTTCAATTGCTCAGGATCCATCATGTCATCAACCGTTGTCCGACCTGCCTCTCGCCCGCTTAATTTCTGGGTGTGCCTGGGCGTTCCCGCCATTGCGGCGATCACTCTTGTATTGCTGGAACTGACGTCCCTGGACATGGATCTCGCCAGGCTGTTCTACGACCCGGTAGCCGGTGAATTCATCGGCAAGCACAGTTACTTCCTGGAAAACATCCTGCATGACCGCGCCAAGCAAGTGGTCATCGCGTTTTCGGTTTTCGCCATCCTCGGTTTCATTGGCTCGTTCTTCATGGCCAAACTCAAGCCGTTCAAACGGGAGCTGGGTTGCCTGGTGCTGTCCCTTGGTTTGGCGACCTCGTTTGTCACCCCGATGAAAGCGGTGACGGCGGTGCAATGTCCGTGGAGTCTTGAGCAGTTCGGCGGCCACGAAACCTACAGCGAATTGTTGAGCCCTCGCCCGCACACCAATAAACCGGGTCGATGCTGGCCCGGCGGTCATGCCGCGACCGGGTTCACACTGTTTGCCCTGTTCTTCGTACTGCGCGACCGTCGGCCGCGCATGGCGCGTGCCGCGTTTGTCTTCGCCTTCACCCTGGGCACGGTGTTTTCCCTTGGCCGGATGATGCAGGGTGCGCACTTTTTCTCGCACAACGTATGGACGGCGGTTTTCTGCTGGCTGATCAGTTTGGGGTCGTATTACTGCATTCTTTATCGGCCGGCGATGAAGGCGCAACGCGAGGCAAACACAGAACCTGTCGGCGCCTGAAACGACGCCATCGCAGACACGCCGCGCGCCCACGCCGGATTACTCTGCACCTGTACAAGCGCGGCCAGCCCGCGGTGGTAGCGACGCGGTCTATCGAGTCGCCAACGTGAAGCCAATAAAAAACCCCGCCTGCTTTCGCAGGCGGGGTTTTTTCGTACGGGGTAAGGCTGGCTTACATCATGCCGCCCATGCCACCCATGCCGCCCATGTCTGGCATGCCGCCGCCAGCTGGTGCGTCGTCCTTGATCTCGGCGATCATGGCTTCGGTAGTGATCATCAGGCTGGCAATCGACGAAGCCGCTTGCAGAGCCGAACGGGTCACTTTGGCCGGGTCCAGGATGCCCATTTCGATCATGTCGCCGTATTCGCCGGTCGCAGCGTTGTAACCGAAGTTACCCGAGCCTTGCTTGACCTTGTCGACCACAACGCTTGGCTCGTCACCGGAGTTGGCAACGATCTGACGCAGTGGCGCTTCTACAGCGCGACGCAGCAACTGGATGCCAACGTTCTGGTCATCGTTGTCGCCTTTCAGCTCGCTGATGGCTTGCAGGGCACGAACCAGTGCCACGCCGCCGCCAGGTACCACGCCTTCTTCAACGGCTGCGCGGGTAGCGTGCAGGGCGTCTTCAACGCGGGCTTTCTTCTCTTTCATTTCGACTTCGGAGCCAGCGCCAACCTTGATCACTGCTACGCCGCCGGACAGCTTGGCCAGACGCTCTTGCAGTTTTTCACGGTCGTAGTCCGAGGAAGTTTCAGCAACCTGGGCACGGATCTGGGTGATGCGTGCTTCGATGTCGCCTTGTACGCCAGCACCGTCAACGATGATGGTGTTTTCCTTGGACAGGGTGACGCGCTTGGCGTTGCCCAGGTGCTCCAGGGTAGTGCTTTCCAGGCTCAGACCGATCTCTTCGGAGATCACGGTACCGCCGGTCAGAACAGCGATGTCCTGCAGCATGGCCTTGCGACGGTCGCCGAAGCCTGGAGCCTTGACGGCTGCGACTTTAACGATGCCACGCATGTTGTTCACAACCAGAGTCGCCAGGGCTTCGCCTTCAACGTCTTCGGCCACGATCAGCAGTGGGCGGCCGGCTTTGGCAACGGCTTCCAGCACTGGCAGCATTTCGCGGATGTTCGAGATTTTCTTGTCGACCAGCAGGATCAGCGGACCGTCGAGTTCGGCAGTCATGGTTTCCGGCTTGTTGACGAAGTACGGGGACAGGTAGCCACGGTCGAACTGCATGCCTTCTACAACCGACAGTTCGTTTTCCAGGCCCGAGCCTTCTTCAACGGTGATCACGCCTTCTTTACCGACTTTTTCCATGGCTTCGGCAATGATGTCGCCGATGGAGCTGTCGGAGTTGGCGGAGATGGTGCCGACCTGAGCGATTGCCTTGGTGTCAGCGCATGGCTTGGACAGGCCTTTCAGTTCTTTGACGATCGCGATGGTCGCTTTGTCGATACCGCGTTTCAGGTCCATCGGGTTCATGCCGGCAGCGACGGCTTTCAGGCCTTCGTTGACGATCGATTGAGCCAGAACGGTAGCGGTGGTGGTGCCGTCGCCCGCGTCATCGTTGGCACGGGAGGCAACGTCTTTGACCAGCTGCGCGCCCATGTTTTCGAAACGGTCTTTCAGTTCGATTTCTTTGGCTACGGAAACGCCATCCTTGGTGATGGTCGGAGCGCCGAAGCTCTTCTCGATGATCACGTTACGGCCTTTCGGGCCCAGGGTCGCTTTTACCGCGTCAGCCAGGACGTTGACACCGGTCAGCATTTTCTTGCGGGCGGAATCGCCGAATTTAACTTCTTTAGCAGCCATGATCGATATTCCTTAAATACTTTGTAGTAGCGGGAAAATGAGCGGGGAATCAGCCTTCGATAACAGCGAGGATCTCGTTCTCGCTCATTACCAGCAGGTCTTCGCCGTCGACTTTCACGGTGTTGCTGCCGGAGTACGGACCGAACACAACCTTGTCGCCCACTTTCACGGCCAGTGCACGCACTTCACCGTTGTCCAGTACGCGGCCGGTGCCTACAGCGAGGATTTCGCCGCTGTTGGCTTTTTCAGCAGCCGAGCCTGGCAGGACGATACCGCCAGCGGTTTTCTTTTCTTCTTCGCTGCGACGGATGACGACGCGGTCATGCAGAGGACGAAGCTTCATTGTCGATCTCTCCTAATTGTGGTTTTCATCGGCCGGTGTAGTCCCGGCGGGTTTAACAAAGTCCGGCGGTGCCGGGTGCGGTTCGTCGAGCGAACCGCGGAAGTCTGTCTGGCATGTTCGCCAGAAACCTTGCGGTGACCGTTACATAAGGGCGCATAAGCTTATTACAAGAGCGGGGATCGAAAAAAATTCATCTCGATGCGCCGCAAACGAACACGGCACCCGAAGGTGCCGTGTCGATATGGGCGTTACTTGGTATCGCGATGCTCGAACTCGCCCTCGATCACATTGGGCTCCCGGCCCAGCGGTTCGCGAGGTGCAGGACCGCCGCGGGACTGAAGGTCATCGGCGAACGCACGTTGGCGGATCGCTTGCTCCTCGGCGCGCTGGCGCATTTGATTGGCGAGCAGACGACGGGAGACGGGCAGCAGCATGATCAGGCCCAGTACGTCGGTGACGAAACCCGGCAGGATCAACAGACCGCCCGCCAGGGCCAACATCAGGCCTTCGAGCATGGTCTGGGCGGGCAGCTCCCCACGATTCAGGCTTTCACGGGCACGCAATGCGGTTGCCAGACCGGCGATCCGCAGCACGAACACGCCGAGCATCGAGCCGAGAATGATCAGTAGCAGGGCCGGGAAAAAACCGATTGCCCCGGCCACCTTGACGAATACGAACAACTCCAACACTGGGAGCAGTACAAAGAGCAACAAAAAAGGGCGCATCAAATGGTTCCTCAACGCAAGAATGCCTTGCCAGTAATCCCTAGATGACGTCGCCGTTTCGTGAATTCAAGCGTCAGCCACTTCATTTTTCGGCCATTGTTCTGCATGAGCCAGGAAAACCAAGGCTTCGCGAACTTGTGTCGGAGTATTACATGGCACTTGGAACGGCAACCAGTGAAGCCCCTGGCCAATGCGCAGGTGCATGCCTTCGCTATCGATACCGACCATCTGCGCCGGTGAGGTTTTCGGTAATCCCGCCAGATCGACGTAATGGGCGATGGCCTTGGCGTGATCGGCATTCATGTGTTCGACCATGCTCACTTCGGCCCTGCCGGCAAAAGGATTGGCCAGGGTCAGTTCGTTGACCCAGTGAATGGCGCCAAAACCGCCGATATAACGATGGCGCACAGGCTTGAGCACCCAGAAATCGAAATCATGGGCCTGATGATAGTTCTGCGATTCCGGGAAGTAGCGATAGTAACGCTCAGCGGCTGCTTCGATATCTGCCTCGTCCTCGAGCTGTTGCGCCTCGGCCAGGTAAGTCAGGCGCCCCACTGCTTGCACGTCTTCGGCCCCGCGTTCTCCGACAAAGAGCGAACATTTCGGATCTTTTTGCAGGTTATGGGTGTGTTGGGCGATACGGCTGATCAGGATCAGCGGCCAGCCCTGGGCGTCCAGACAGTACGGAACCACGGAGCCGAACGGAAAACCGGGCATTGCCTTGGAATGCGTGGAGAGTACCCCGCGGTATTCCTTGAGCAGCAATTCTCGGGCATGCTTGGCAGCTTCAACGCTCAATTTATGACTCCTTATATAGAATCCGTCATAAAAACGGACGGGCGCCTAGCGAAAGTACCAGATCGCCAACAGGGCAGCTCTCATGTGCAGCCGGGCCACGCCAGGCGCCGATCGAGAGGCTCTCGCCAACGAAACCACTCTAGACCTGCTACCGGGGCATGCGAATGCAACTCACTGACAAAGTAATCATTATCACTGGCGGTTGCCAGGGTTTAGGCCGTTCCATGGCCGAGTATTTCGCCGGCAAGGGTGCGAAACTGGCGCTGGTCGATCTGAACCAGGAAAAGCTCGACGACGCCGTTGCGGCCTGCAAGGCCAAGGGTGTCGAGGCCCGTGCCTACCTGTGCAACGTCGCCAACGAAGAGCAAGTGACCCACATGGTGGCCCAGGTCGCCGAAGACTTCGGCGCGATCCATGGCCTGATCAATAACGCCGGGATCCTGCGTGACGGCCTGCTGCTCAAGGTCAAGGACGGTGAAATGACCAAGATGAGCCTGGCCCAATGGCAGTCGGTCATCGACGTCAACCTGACCGGCGTGTTCCTGTGCACCCGTGAAGTCGCGGCGAAAATGGTCGAGCTGAAGAACAGCGGCGCGATCATCAATATCTCGTCGATTTCCCGCGCCGGCAACGTCGGTCAGACCAACTACTCCGCCGCCAAGGCCGGCGTTGCGGCGGCGACCGTGACCTGGGCCAAGGAACTGGCGCGCTACGGCATTCGTGTGGCCGGCATTGCACCGGGTTTCATCGAAACCGAAATGACCCTGGGCATGAAACCTGAAGCACTGGAGAAAATGACCTCCGGGATTCCGCTCAAGCGCATGGGCAAACCGGAAGAGATCGCCCATTCGGCGGCGTACATCTTCGAAAATGACTATTACACCGGCCGGATTCTGGAAATGGATGGCGGGTTGCGCATTTAACGCCACCGCAAAACAACGGTAGGAGCGAGCCTGCTCGCGATGGTGGGTCAGACACCACTGTGTCGAATGACACACCATCGCGAGCAGGCTCGCTCCTACAGGGGATCGTGCTTCAAATCATCAATCGTCGCTGACAGTGATGTTCGGCATCGCCGGGGTCGCGGCTTCCTGCAACACGATCCTCGCGCCGACATGACGGGCGAGCTCCTGGTAGACCAGCGCAATCGGGCTGTCCGGCTCGGCGATCACCGTTGGCTTTCCACCGTCGGCCTGTTCGCGGATGGCCATTGCCAGCGGCAGCGAGGCCAGTAGCTCCACCCCATACTGGTTGGCCAGCTTCACACCACCGCCCTCACCGAACAGATGCTCGGCATGTCCGCAGTTGGAGCAGATGTGCACGGCCATGTTTTCCACCACGCCGAGCACCGGAATGTTCACTTTGCGGAACATTTCCACGCCCTTGCGCGCGTCGAGCAAGGCCAGGTCTTGTGGCGTGGTGACGATCACCGCACCGGCCACAGGGACTTTCTGCGCGAGGGTCAGCTGGATGTCACCGGTGCCTGGCGGCATGTCGATGACCAGGTAATCCAGGTCGCCCCACGCGGTCTGTGTCACCAGTTGCAACAAGGCACCGGAGACCATCGGCCCGCGCCAGACCATCGGCGTGTTGTCATCGGTCAGGAACGCCATGGACATCACTTCGACGCCATGGGACTGGATCGGCACGAACCACTTCTGATCCTTGATCTGCGGCCGGGTGCCTTCAGCGATGCCGAACATGATGCCCTGGCTTGGGCCGTAAATGTCCGCATCCAGAATGCCCACCTTGGCCCCTTCGCGAGCCAGGGCCAATGCCAGGTTGGCGGCGGTGGTGGATTTGCCCACGCCCCCCTTGCCGGAGGCCACGGCCACCACATTCTTGACGTTGGCCAGGCCCGGAATCTGAGCCTGAGCCTTGTGCGCGGCTATGACGCTGGTGATCTCGACACGCGCGGTCGTCACGCCGTCCAGGCCTTCGATAGCCATCTGCAACAGTTGCGCCCAGCCACTCTTGAACAGACCGGCGGCGTAGCCCAGCTCAAGCTGGACGTTGACGCGGTCGCCCGCAATATCGACGCTGCGCACGCATCCGGCGCTGACCGGGTCCTGGTTCAGATAAGGGTCGGTGTACTGGCGAAGGACGGCTTCCACCGCTGCGCGATTGACGGCGCTCATGGGCAACTCCGATAACGAGACTTGGAAAATCAGGCGGGTATCCTACGCCGGACACAGATTTGTGGCGAGGCTGGAAAATTTCCTGCGGCGAGGGGCTTGCAAAACAACTCCCCTGAGCCATGGGGTGAAAAATATGCGCCGGCGCTTTATAGTGGCCGACCTCCGTTTCATCAAGTAGCCGAGCCCCATGTCCGAGCCACGCAAGATTCTCGTCACCAGCGCCCTGCCCTATGCCAATGGTTCGATTCACCTTGGCCATATGCTGGAGTACATCCAGACCGATATGTGGGTGCGCTTCCAGAAGCACCGCGGCAACCAATGCATTTATGTCTGCGCCGACGACGCCCACGGTTCGGCGATCATGCTGCGCGCGGAAAAGGAAGGCATCACCCCGGAACAACTGATCGCCAACGTCCAGGCTGAACACAGCGCCGACTTTGCCGACTTCCTGGTCAACTTCGATAATTTCCACTCCACTCACGCCGAAGAAAACCGTGAGCTGTCGAGCCAGATCTATCTGAAGCTGCGTGATGCCGGGCACATCGCCACTCGCTCGATCACCCAGTATTTCGACCCGGAAAAGAAAATGTTCCTGGCCGACCGCTTCATCAAGGGCACCTGCCCAAAATGCGGCACCGAAGACCAGTACGGCGATAATTGCGAAAAATGCGGCGCGACCTACGCACCGACCGACCTGAAAGATCCGAAGTCGGCAATTTCCGGCGCCACTCCGGTGCTCAAGGATTCCCAGCACTTCTTCTTCAAGCTGCCGGACTTCCAGGAAATGCTGCAAACCTGGACCCGCAGCGGGCCCCTTCAAGACGCCGTCGCCAACAAGATCGCCGAATGGCTGGACGCGGGCCTGCAACAGTGGGACATCTCCCGCGATGCGCCGTACTTCGGTTTCGAGATCCCCGACGAGCCGGGCAAATACTTCTACGTCTGGCTGGACGCGCCGATCGGCTACATGGCGAGCTTCAAGAACCTGTGCAGCCGTACGCCGGAGCTGGACTTCGACGCGTTCTGGGGCAAGGACTCCACCGCCGAGCTGTACCACTTCATCGGCAAGGACATCGTCAACTTCCACGCCCTGTTCTGGCCCGCGATGCTTGAAGGTGCGGGCTACCGCAAGCCGACCGGCATCAATGTGCACGGCTACCTGACCGTCAACGGCCAGAAAATGTCCAAGTCCCGCGGCACCTTCATCAAGGCCCGGACCTACCTGGATCACCTGTCGCCGGAATACCTGCGTTACTACTACGCGGCCAAACTGAGCCGTGGCGTCGATGACCTGGACCTGAACCTCGAAGACTTCGTGCAAAAGGTCAACTCCGACCTGGTGGGCAAAGTCGTCAACATCGCCAGCCGTTGCGCCGGTTTCATCCACAAAGGCAACGCCGGCGTGATGGTCGACACCAACGCCGCGCCGGAACTGACCGAAGCGTTCCTGGCCGCCGCGCCAGGCATCGCCGACGCCTATGAAGCCCGCGACTTCGCCCGCGCCATGCGCGAAATCATGGGCCTGGCCGACCGCGCCAACGCCTGGATCGCTGACAAGGCACCGTGGTCGCTGAACAAACAGGAAGGCAAGCAAGACGAGGTGCAAGCTATCTGCGCCACCGGCGTCAACCTGTTCCGCCAACTGGTGATCTTCCTCAAACCGGTGTTGCCACTGCTGGCCGCCGATGCCGAGGCGTTCCTCAACGTGGCCCCGTTGACCTGGAACGACCATGCGACCTTGCTCGCCAACCATCAGCTGAACGAGTTCAAGCCGCTGATGACTCGGATCGACCCGGTCAAAGTACAAGCCATGACCGATGCATCGAAAGAAGACCTGACAGCCAGCCAGACCGACACCGGCGCAGCCGCCACGACCGGTAACGGCGAGTTGGCCAAGGATCCGCTGTCACCGGAAATCGAGTTCGACACCTTTGCGGCGGTCGACCTGCGCGTTGCCCTGATCGTCAAGGCAGAACACGTGGAAGGGGCCGACAAGCTGTTGCGCCTGACCCTCGACATCGGTGACGAGCAACGCAACGTGTTCTCCGGCATCAAGAGCGCTTACCCGGACCCGTCCAAGCTCGATGGACGGCTGACCATGATGATCGCCAACCTCAAGCCCCGCAAAATGAAGTTTGGCATCTCCGAAGGCATGGTGATGGCGGCCGGCCCTGGTGGCGAAGAAATCTACCTGCTCAGCCCTGACAGCGGCGCCAAGCCTGGTCAGCGGATCAAGTAAGGTTACTGCGGCAAACCGATCCCACAGTCGTGCCTGGCGCGTCTGTGGGATTTTCATGTCTGGCCCACCCTCCGCCCTTGCCGGATAATGCCTAAGCTTTTTAGACCGCTCCCGTTAAAAAGCCCCGTTCTAGCCGGCACGATCATGACCGAAACGCTTCTTACGCTTATCAGTGCAGCCCTGATCAACAACCTCGTGTTGCACTGGCCGCTGGGTGTCGATCCGCTGCTAGGCAGCAAGCGCCAGCAGGTCCATGCACTTGGCCTCGCGACCACGTGCCTGATGTTGATTGTCGGCACCCTTGGTCATGCGCTTTACCACGGGTTGCTGGTGCCGTTGGACATGGCATCACTGCGGCTGTTTGTGTTTCTGCCATTGAGCGTGTTGTTGATCGCTCCGTTGCTGACGTTGCTGGAGCGGATATTCCCGACACTCTCCTTCGAGGGGCTCTGGTTGTTGCTGCTGGGCAACGCGGGCGTACTTGGCGTAGCGCTGCTCAACGCCGAGGATGACCAAGGGCTCTTTCACGCCATCGCCCTGAGCCTGGGTGCCGGGCTGGGTTTCTGGCTGGTGCTGAGCCTGTTTCAAGACCTGCGCCAACGCACACTCGATAACGATATTCCGCTGCCCTTCCGCGGCCTGCCGATCGACCTGATCAGCGCCGGACTGATCGCAGTGGCTTTTCTCGGATTCAGCGGACTGATCAAAACATGAGTCTGATTCAACGCATCGACGCCCTCTTGCCACAGACTCAATGCGGCAAGTGCGGCCATCCCGGATGCAAGCCCTACGCCGAAGGTATCGCCAGCGGCGAGCCCATCAACAAGTGCCCGCCGGGCGGCAGCGAAACCATCAATGCCCTGGCCGAACTGCTGCTCGTACCGGTGCTGGAACTGGACACCAGCCGTGGCTCGGCTCCGGCGCAGATCGCCTATATCCGCGAGGCCGAATGTATTGGTTGCACCAAATGCATCCAGGCCTGCCCGGTAGACGCCATCGTCGGCGCGGCCAAACTGATGCACACGGTCATCATCGATGAGTGCACCGGCTGCGACCTCTGCGTGGCCCCCTGCCCGGTCGACTGCATTGAAATGCATCCGTTGCCGATCTCCACAGTGCTGCCGATTGTCGGCGGCCTGGCATTTAGCCTTGAAGAGCAACGCGCCCGCACGGCCAAACGCAATCGGGCGCGGCGCCGTTTCGAGCAACGCAACGCCCGCTTGCAACGTGAAGAAGAACTGAAGGCGGCCGAACGACAGGCCCGGGCGCAACGTGCCGCCCAACCCAGCGCAACGACGCTCGACCCGGTGCAGGCCGCCCTTGAACGCGTCCGCGCGCAAAAGGCCGCCACTGCCGATGCAGCACTGAAGAAAGCCAAGATCGATCTGGCGATGAGTCGGGCGCAATTGAACAAATCGCTCAAGGCCTTCGGCCATCCGCCGACCTTCGAGCAGCAATCGCAGTTGGTGGTCCTGCAGCAGCAGTTCGAAGCGGCCGAGCAGGCCTTGGCGCTGCTGGAAAGCACGGCTGCGCCCGCGCCCGCCGTTGCGCCAGTAAAAGATGCCGATCTGAAACGGGCCAAGATCCAGTTGGCCATGCGCCGCGCCGAACTCAAGAAGGCTCAGACCCATCATGCGCCCGCTGAACAGATCGAAACCCTGGAACGCGCGCTCAGAGAGGCCGAGCAAGCCTTGCATGCCGCCGAAGCGCTCAGTGAACAACCCTTGCCAGACCTGACGCGCGTGGAAAAGCGTCCGATCGACAGCCAGCTTCGGCAACTGAAGACCGAACTGGCCTATGCCCGCGCTGACGTCAGCAAACTCGAACGTCGCGCCGACACCCCCGCCGAACAGATGAAAAAGGCCCTTGCTCGCCTGCAGGAAGCCGAGCGTCAGGTGGATGCCCATGTCACCCCTTGACGCGGTCGACGAGCGCCTTCAGCAGGCCATGCAGCGGGTACTCCTGGCTACGTTGCCGGGCATGCTCACGTTGTTCTGGCTGTACGGCTGGGGGGTCTTGATCAACCTGGTTCTGGCGGCGGTGAGCGCTTTGGCCGCTGAAGCGGCGGTGTTGAAGTTGCGCAAGCGGTCACTCCAGCCGACCCTGAGCGACGGCAGTGCACTGGTCAGCGCGACATTGCTGGCCCTGGCCCTGCCGCCTTACTGCCCTTGGTGGTTGACGGTCAGTGCCGCCGCGTCTGCCATGCTGTTGGGCAAGCACTTGTATGGGGGCGTGGGCAAAAATCCGTTCAATCCGGCGATGCTTGGCTTTGCCCTGGTGCTGGTGACGTTTCCGCAACAAATGACGCACTGGCCATCCTCCCACGGCATGGACCTGATGGGCGGACTCCAGCAAGTTTTCGGTTTTGGTCAGTTGCCGGATGCCTGGGTCCAGGCCACGGCGCTGGATGGCTTAAGGATCAACAAAAGCCTGACCATGGATGAACTGTTCGCCACTCATCCTGCCTTTGGCCAATTCGGTGGTCGAGGTGTGGAATGGGTGAATCTGGCGTTTCTGGCGGGCGGCGCATTTCTGCTGCAACAGCGCCTGTTCAGTTGGCACGCGCCAGTCGGCATGCTCGCCAGCCTGTTCCTGATCAGCTTGTTGTGCTGGAACGGTTCGGGCTCCGACTCCCATGGTTCGCCGCTGTTTCATCTGCTCAGCGGCGCCAGCATGCTGGGGGCATTTTTCATCGTGACGGAACCGGTGTCCGGTGCGAAAAGCCCCGGCGCACGATTGCTGTTCGGCGCGGGTGTCGGACTGTTGACCTATCTGATTCGCACCTGGGGTGGCTATCCCGACGGCGTGGCGTTCGCCGTCCTGTTAATGAACCTGTGTGTACCGGCGCTGGAGCGGTTTGTCGCGTCCAGGCAGGAACGGATTTCGCCATGAGCCGAGCATCGAGCGTTGCGATCCTTGTGGTCATGGCAGGTCTTGGCATTGGCTCGACGTACTTCGTGCAACACACCAGCGCCTCCCGCATTGCCGCCCAACAGCACCTGATCGACAGTCGTAACCTGCTTGACCTGTTGCCGCCGGACAGCTACGACAATCAGCCACTGGAACAGCCGCTCGCACTCGACGTCACAGCCTTGACCAACAGCACTCTGCTGGGTGGTTACCTGGCAAGCAAGTCCGGCCAGCCCTATGCCGTGTTGCTGCGCAGTCAGACCCTGGGTTATGCCGGCGCCATCGACTTGCTGATCGCCGTCGATGCCAATGGCCGGTTGGTGGGGGTCAAAACCCTGAAGCAATCCGAAACCCCGGGGCTTGGAGCACGGATCGCCGATTGGCCGAATGTCTGGCTTCAGATGTTTTCCGGCAAGTCTCGGACCGATCCTGGCGACAATGGCTGGGCGCTGAAAAAGGATCAGGGGCAATTCGATCAGATCGCGGGCGCGACCATCACATCAAGAGCGGTGATCAACGCCACCCATGACGCTCTGCGCTATTGCGATGAGCACCGGCAAGCACTGTTCGGGAGTCCTTCCCATGAATAAATCATTCCTTGTGCAAAACTCGCTGATGCTTGCACCGTTGATCGGCGCTACCGGCTCGCTGATGACCGCTGCGGGCTTCACGCTGACGTTCATCATGGTGACCAGCGTTTTCGCTCTGTGCATGAATGCATTGCGGCCTCGACTGCTCCCGGCGACGCACTTGCTGGCAAACGTGCTGCTCGCCGCCACATTGACCAGTTGCGCGGAACTCGGCGCCCAACTCTGGTCGCTGCAATGGCATCAGGACTTGGGCATTTATGCCGGGCTGGTTGCCTTGCAATGCGTGGTGTTGGACTGCACTGGATTTTTCCAGAGAACCTGGCCGGCTCGCCTGCGGTTGTATGGCTTGTTCGGCGCATTGATGGTGGGCCTGGGGCTGCTCCGGGAACTCATTGGCCGCGGGACCTTCGGCAGCCACCTGTCATGGCTGACGAATGCCTCGCCAGCGCATTGGGAAGGCTGGATCTTAACCACCGATGGTGGCTTGCGCCTGACCACGCTGGCCCCTGGCGGATTCATTCTGCTGGGATTGCTGATTGCCCTCTGGCAAATCTGGCACCGCCCCACACCTTAAATTGAACGTCTTCGAGGAAACTCACTGCCCATGAATGCCGCAAAACGTCTGGAAATTTTCCGCAGGCTGCATGAAGACAACCCGGAACCGAAGACCGAACTGGCCTATTCCTCACCGTTTGAATTACTGATCGCTGTGATTCTCTCGGCGCAATCGACCGATGTCGGCGTCAACAAGGCCACGGCGAAACTGTTCCCGGTCGCCAATACGCCGGCGGCGATATATGCCCTGGGCGTCGACGGACTGTCGGAATACATCAAGACCATCGGCCTGTACAACAGCAAAGCAAAGAACGTGATCGAAACCTGTCGCCTGCTGGTGGAGCGCCATGCTGGCGAAGTGCCGCAGACCCGAGAGGAACTGGAAGCGCTGCCCGGTGTTGGCCGCAAGACCGCCAACGTGGTGCTCAACACAGCATTCCGCCAACTGACCATGGCTGTGGACACCCATATTTTCCGAGTCAGCAACCGCACCGGCATTGCGCCGGGCAAGAATGTGGTCGAGGTCGAGAAAAAACTGATGAAATTCGTGCCCAAGCAATACCTGCTCGATTCCCATCACTGGCTGATCCTTCACGGGCGCTATGTTTGCCTGGCTCGCAAGCCCCGCTGCGGCAGTTGTCGCATCGAAGACCTGTGCGAATACAAGCACAAGACCTCCGACGATTGAGGCACTATTGGATTTATTGATATATCGATTGAAAAAATCTTTTTTACCCGCCGGGAGATTGTCGATATAAGGAGCCCCAAAGGCAGTCTTAGCCTGGAGTAACTAAATGAGCACTGGCAAAGAGCAATTGGACGTAGAAGACGACTTTACCCCCATTGAGGCCGATGACGCTGAACCTGTGGTTGAAGTGGCGAAAACCAACCTGAGCAAACGCCGTACCATCGACAATCTGCTGGAGGAGCGCCGACTGCAAAAGCAATTGGCCGATTACGACTTTGACTTATGACACCTAAAAGCCTCCCGAAACGGAGGCTTTTTACTTTGGCTGCCCGGTAAATGCCGCCCATCGCTGCGCGTCAAATGCTGATGCAATCACACCAGCCCGTTGCGCTGGGCCAATTCAATCAGGTCCACCAGAGAGCGCGCATTGAGTTTCAACAGCAGGCGAGTCTTGTAAGTACTAACGGTTTTGTTGCTAAGGAACATCCCATCGGCAATCTCCTTGTTAGTCTTGCCCTTGGCCAACTGTTGCAAGACCATCATTTCCCGCCCTGACAGACGATCCACCATATCGGCTTCACTGGCGTTACCCAAACTAGCGCGTACGGTATGCAAGGCCTGATTGGGAAAGTAGCTGTAACCGGACAAAACGGCCTTTATTGCACTGAGCAACTCAGTGAGGTCCTGCTGCTTGCAGACATACCCGGCGGCCCCGGACTGCATGCAACGCATGGAAAAATGACCAGGCGCCTGGGACGTCAATATCAACACTTTCATTGGCATCGCAGTGGATGACAGGCGGGCAATGACTTCCAACCCGTCCAGTTTCGGTATTCCAATATCCAGAATGACAATGTCCGGCATATGTTCACGCGCAAGTTGCAATGCATCCACGCCATTATCTGTTTCTGCAATGACTTCGTAGCCATGACGTTCCATCAGCATACGTACCGCAAGACGAATGACGGGGTGATCATCCACGATCAGCACTTTATTCATGGGCAGTCCAATTTCGCTGTTCGAATTTTTAGAGCCCGCACAATAGCCTAGTCGTTTCACCCATGGCATGCCGCCCCCCCCAGCCACCTACACCGAGAGACATTCCCTACAAATATCGCGGATTAGTCTTACAAAAAAACCGTCTCAGCAAGGCATCGAAAACGAAACCCACGGGAAGACAATTCAATTCTCAACGGTTTTTCGTATCAATTTACGACAAAAAAGTTGAGCAAAAAATCGGAGCCATCGCAGTCTGGCTGATACAGCCCACTCAACCACGGCCAAAAAGTAACCGATATTTTCCGCACTTATATTCATACCAGAAATATCACACACCACGTATCCACTTACTCTTACAGCGAAGAAAACCTGACAAACAATCATTACAAAGACACAATTTAAAACCCACTTCCAGCCAAGCCAAATTAAATCAACACAACGCTCACACACATTAAAATGGATATACTTCCTATACAAATCCAAATCATTAACAACACCAAACTAAAATATCTATTAACCCACCGAGAAAAGACAAATTAAATATGAGTGAAAGACATGACAAAACTCAAAAAAAGAATCACCAACCCCATGACCGTTATCGCGATATTCGCAACACTTTCTGAAACATCCGCAGCGATTTCTCTACCCTTTCTGGACAATAAGGAAAGAGAAATATACATATGGTTCCTGATCAGCTTCCCCTTTTATTTACTGCTTCTATTCTTCGTCACACTCAACTTTAATTATCGCTCGCTGTATGCGCCTTCGGATTTTGACAAGGGAAAGCACTTCATAAAAGTGCTGGACAAGCCCAAGCATCCGGAAAACAGCCACTCAACGACGTCAAGCGAACATACTGAACGGCATAAGCCAGTGGATGCCGGGCGATCCGCTTCGCCCCCCTGCGCCGCTCAGGCCTCGCTCGTAGACCCAGGCTTGCAGGATCTGCCCTCGGTTGAACATCACATCCGAATGACCGCGCTGCTCAAGGAGTTATGCATCATTGATGCACGCTGCCTGAGCAAAAAAATCGAGTTCAGCGCTTTATTGGAGAATATCGAGAGGCCACGGGACAGGCAGGCACACGTGATTTTGTTTCTCACCTGCGCAGAATCGGAGGCCATACTGAAAAACTGTGCAATCAAACATTCCAAGCTGACGCGCAAGCGCCATAGCGCCACATGTTGCGCTGCTTACAATTTGAACACACATGAGGTGACGGTCATTGACCATAGCGGCCAATCGATATCAGAGACGTGCGGGAAATATCAGAGGGAGACAGATTGTAGATAAAGAGGGTGACAAGAAAATCGCGATGTCGAAGGACCAGATAAACACTATTTCGGGCTTGTGGCCTCGTCGATGACGAGGCCACAAGTTCCTTACCCGCTCAAAGGTCTCAGAAAAGCTTCCGGCCCTTGTTCGCAGCAATGCGCATGCGCAATGCGTTGAGCTTGATGAAACCTGCCGCGTCGGCCTGATTGTAGGCGCCGCCATCTTCCTCGAAGGTCGCGATGTTGGCGTCGAACAACGACTCGTCGGACTTGCGACCGGTCACGATCACATTGCCCTTGTACAGCTTCAGGCGCACAACGCCATTCACGTGAGCCTGGGAAGCGTCGATCATCTGCTGCAGCATCAGACGCTCTGGGCTCCACCAGTAGCCGGTGTAGATCAGGCTGGCGTACTTCGGCATCAACTCGTCCTTGAGGTGAGCCACTTCGCGGTCCAGGGTGATCGATTCGATCGCACGGTGGGCGCGCAGCATGATGGTGCCGCCAGGTGTCTCGTAGCAGCCACGGGACTTCATGCCCACGTAACGGTTCTCGACGATGTCCAGACGGCCGATGCCGTGTTCGCCACCGATACGGTTCAACGTCGCCAGCACGGTAGCCGGGGTCATTTCGACGCCGTCCAGTGCGACGATGTCGCCGTTGCGGTAGGTCAATTCCAGATACTGCGGCTTGTCAGGCGCCTTCTCCGGGGAGACGGTCCAACGCCACATGTCTTCTTCGTGCTCGGTCCAGGTGTCTTCCAGCACGCCGCCTTCATAGGAGATGTGCAGCAGGTTGGCATCCATCGAGTACGGGGATTTCTTCTTGCCGTGACGCTCGATCGGGATTGCATGCTTCTCGGCGTAGTCCATCAGCTTCTCGCGGGACAGCAGGTCCCACTCGCGCCAAGGGGCAATCACTTTCACACCTGGTTTCAAGGCATAGGCGCCCAGTTCGAAACGAACCTGGTCGTTGCCCTTGCCGGTAGCGCCGTGGGAAATGGCGTCTGCGCCGGTTTCGTTGGCGATTTCGATCAGGCGTTTGGCGATCAACGGACGAGCGATGGAAGTACCCAGCAGGTACTCGCCTTCGTAAACGGTGTTGGCGCGGAACATCGGGAAAACGAAATCGCGCACGAACTCTTCGCGCAAGTCGTCGATGTAGATCTCTTTCACGCCCATGGCCTGAGCCTTGGCGCGTGCCGGTTCGACCTCTTCGCCCTGACCCAGGTCAGCGGTGAAGGTCACCACTTCACAGTTATAAGTATCCTGCAGCCACTTGAGGATCACCGAAGTGTCCAGGCCGCCGGAATACGCCAGAACGACCTTGTTTACGTCCGCCATGCCATCACTCCACGGGGTTCTACGGAAAGCCGGGAAGTCTACCGCTCATGCAGGATAATTTACAGAGGCGCGACAGCTTATGACGACGAAGCGACAGATTATGTTGAGAGCGCGACGATGACCGGCGAGTCAGGAGGTCGCCGATGTGGATGGCTTCGTGGCTTGCGGGGCCACCTGCTCTGGCGGAGCTCCGCGTTCCAGGCGAACGGCGACCCGACGGTTCTTGGCCCGATTGGCATTGTTTGTATTGGGTGCCAGTGGGTAACGCTCACCGTGGAAGCGCATGGTGACCTGCGATTCCTGAATGCCATTGGCCTTGAAGAATTCCATGACCGCCAGGGCCCGGCGCCGTGACAGGTCACGGTTGGTCAGGCGGTTGCCGCTGTTGTCGGAATGACCGTCGAGCTCGATGTGATTGACCGTCGGATCGGCCTTCATGTACTCCAGCATCACCTGCAGCTTGGCTTTCGCCGCCGCATCCAGGTCGATACCGCCACCAGGGAAACCGACTTCGGATTGTTTCACCTGCTCGAAGTTCTGCGGCAACAACTTCGCCACGCAACCCTGATAGTCGGCAAACGCCTTGCTGAACTTGACCGGAAGCAACCGCACTTCCGACACACGCCCATCCCCCGAAGAATGCCGGATCACAGGGCTGCGTCCGTCCATCAGGCCACTGATCAATCGCCCCGCCTGCACCTGCGAACTGTTGAACAGCACATTGCCGCTGCCGATTCTCACCGAACCCAGGTTGATATCGCCCCGCCCCGGTTGCCACGGCGCCGCCGCCGCCAGCAAGGTGGCCGACCCGCCCCCCATCATGGCGTTGTAGGCATTCAGACGAAACGTCGCCTGCTCGCCAGCACGGCGCACGAATTGTCCCGAGCCAAAATCAGTGATCGGCTGGGTCAGTCTGCATTCGAACTTGTCACCTTCGACCGTCCACTCGATGCTCTCCAGTCGGGTCTGGAAAGTGAGCGCCATCGCAGGAAGGCTGGCAAACACACTGAGCAAGGCTAAATAACGCTGGCGCACGGGAGGCTCCACTGGCTTCTACAACAAAAAGACCGACACACATATGTTTACGGCATACCTGTTGGATATCGGAAGCTTCCCGTAAAACTTGATAGCGAGTGCCTGCAAGAGTCTTTTCCGGTAGCATTCCCCTCAGTTTGACCCGCCTGGAATCCCCTCATGTCCGACCGCCTGACCCTGCTGCGTCCCGACGACTGGCACATTCATCTTCGCGATGGTGCCGTGTTGACCAATACCGTTGCGGATGTTGCGCGCACCTTTGGTCGCGCCATCATCATGCCCAACCTGGTTCCGCCGGTCCGTAATGCGGCTGAGGCCGACGGCTATCGCCAGCGGATTCTCGCTGCTCGCCCGGCCGGCAGCCATTTCGAACCGCTGATGGTCCTGTACCTGACCGACCGCACCCAGCCTGAAGAAATTCGCGAGGCCAAGGCCTGCGGTTTCGTCCACGCCGCCAAGCTGTACCCGGCCGGCGCGACCACCAACTCGGACTCTGGCGTCACCAGCATCGACAAGATCTTTCCCGCACTGGAGGCCATGGCCGAAGTCGGAATGCCCTTGTTGATCCACGGCGAAGTCACCCGTGGCGATGTCGATGTATTCGACCGCGAAAAAATCTTCATCGATGAGCACATGCGCCGTGTGGTCGAGCGTTTCCCGACCCTGAAAGTGGTGTTCGAACACATCACGACCACCGACGCCGTGCAGTTCGTCAACTCGGCTTCGGCCAACGTGGGCGCGACCATCACAGCGCATCACCTGCTATACAACCGCAACCACATGCTGGTGGGCGGGATTCGTCCGCACTTCTACTGCCTGCCGATCCTCAAGCGCAATACGCACCAGGAAGCCCTGCTCGACGCCGCCACCAGCGGCAGCGAGAAGTTCTTCCTCGGCACAGACTCGGCGCCCCACGCCCAGCATGCCAAAGAAGCCGCTTGTGGCTGCGCTGGCTGCTACACCGCCTATGCCGCGATCGAGTTGTATGCCGAAGCCTTCGAACAGCGCAATGCGCTGGACAAGCTGGAAGCCTTCGCCAGCCTCAACGGCCCGCGTTTCTATGGCCTGCCGGCGAACACCGATCGCATCACCCTGGTCCGCGAAGAATGGACCGCCCCCACCAGCCTGCCGTTTGGCGAGCTGACCGTTATCCCGCTGCGCGCCGGTGAAAAACTGCGCTGGCGCCTGCTGGAGGAACACGCGTGAGTGAAGAGCATTTCGACGACGAACAGGAAGGTCATGGCGGCGGAGGCGGTCCCCGTCATCCAATGGCTGCCAGGTTTCGTGGTTACCTGCCCGTTGTCGTCGACGTAGAAACCGGTGGTTTCAACTCGGCCACCGACGCCCTGCTGGAAATTGCCGCGACCACCATCGCCATGGATGAAAAGGGGTTTGTGTACCCGGATCACACCTACTTCTTCCGTGTCGAGCCGTTCGAAGGCGCGAACATCGAAGCCGCCGCCCTGGAATTCACCGGGATCAAGCTCGATCACCCGTTGCGCATGGCCGTGAGTGAAGAAACAGCCCTGAACGACATCTTCCGTGGCGTACGCAAGGCCCTCAAGGCCAATGGATGCAAACGGGCGATCCTGGTCGGGCACAACAGCAGCTTCGACTTGGGCTTCCTCAACGCCGCGGTTGCGCGCCTGGACATGAAGCGCAATCCGTTTCACCCGTTCTCCAGTTTCGATACCGCGACCCTGGCCGGTCTGGCTTACGGCCAAACCGTGCTGGCCAAGGCCTGTCAGGCAGCCGATATCGACTTCGATGGTCGCGAGGCTCACTCGGCTCGCTACGACACCGAGAAGACGGCCGAGCTGTTCTGCGGCATCGTCAACCGCTGGAAACAGATGGGCGGCTGGGAAGATTTCGACGATTGACCTGTAGGAGCGAGCCTGCTCGCGATAGTGGTCAACGATAACGCGGGGGATCTGGCTCTCTGCGGTATCCAGCGTTCATCGCTAGCAGGCTCGCTCCAACAGAGAGCATAAAAAACACCCATAAAAAAACCGGCCTCGAAGGCCGGTTTTTTTGTACCTGGAACGTGCCTTACAGCGCAGCAGCGTGCTCAGTCAGGTAAGCCGCAACGCCTTCTGGCGAAGCGTTCATGCCTTTGTCGCCTTTTTTCCAGTTGGCAGGGCAAACTTCGCCGTGCTCTTCGTGGAATTGCAGAGCGTCGACCAGACGGATCAGCTCTTCCATGTTACGGCCCAGTGGCAGGTCGTTGACGATCTGCGAGCGAACAACGCCTTTGTCGTCGATCAGGAACGCGCCACGGAAAGCAACGCCGTCAGCGGACTGAACGTCGTAGGCCTTCATGATTTCCTGCTTGATGTCGGCAGCCATGGTGTAACCCACCTGGCCAATACCGCCGTTGTTCACCGGGGTGTTGCGCCATGCGTTGTGGGTGAAGTGCGAGTCGATCGACACAGCAACCACTTCCACGTTGCGCGCCTTGAAGTCAGCCAGGCGGTGGTCCAGAGCGATCAGCTCGGACGGGCAAACGAAGGTGAAGTCCAGCGGGTAGAAGAACACCAGGCCGTATTTGCCTTTGATGGCCGAAGACAGGGTGAAGCTGTCAACGATTTCGCCATTGCCGAGTACGGCCGGTACGGTGAAGTCAGGGGCTTGTTTGCCTACGAGTACGCTCATTGGATATCTCCTGGTGTAGAAACGTAAAAACAAGGTTGGTGCCAGCCTGCCACCCTCAGGCGACAGCCCTGTGACACAAACCCGTTTCGGAAAGACCGACCATCATACACTGCGTGTTTGACCTGTCCTCAACGGTTTTTCCCTCGATGCCTGAAAACGCCAGGCCGGATTTCGTTTCACCCGTCGTGGAAGCAACCGTTCGTCAGTACCGGGAAAAGCGCTCATAAAGCACTTTGACAATCATTCTCGTTAACATTAAGATCCACGGCATTCGAGCATAAACAAGCGACGGTCTTCACTTATGTATGTTTGCCTCTGCACTGGCGTCACCGACGGCCAAATCCGCGATGCGATCTATGAAGGATGCTGCAGCTACAAGGAAGTCCGCCAGGCTACCGGCGTTGCCGGTCAATGCGGCAAATGTGCCTGCCTCGCCAAGGAAGTGGTACGTGAGACCCTGACGAAACTGCAAACGGCCCAGGCAGCGATTCCTTTTCCAGCAGAATTTACAGCAGCATAATTACCGTATTTCAAAAAACCGGACGCCTGTCCGGTTTTTTTATGCCCGCAAATCAATCGCTTATGTTCCAGACGCGGAACACAAACATTCTTATTCCTATTAATTTTCATATAAGTTTCAATAACTTAGGTTTGACACTATTAAGTGTGCAGCTCAAACTCCGACTTATTGATAGCTAATAAAGGGCAGGACCCCATCATGAAAGGCGACGTAACAGTCATCCAGCATCTCAACAAAATCCTTGGCAATGAGCTGGTCGCGATCAATCAGTACTTTCTGCATGCACGCATGTATGAGGATTGGGGCCTGAACAAACTCGGCAAGCACGAGTACGACGAATCCATTGACGAGATGAAGCACGCGGACAAGCTGATCAAGCGCATCCTGTTCCTGGAGGGCCTGCCGAACGTTCAGGACCTGGGCAAGCTGCACATCGGCGAACACACCAAGGAAATGCTTGAGTGCGACCTGCGCATCGAACGCACCGGTCATGCCGACCTCAAGGTGGCCATTGCTCATTGCGAAACAGTGGGTGACTTCGGCAGCCGTGAACTGCTTGAAGATATCCTTGAGTCGGAAGAAGAACATATCGACTGGCTGGAAACTCAACTTGGCCTGATCGACAAGATTGGTATCGAGAACTACCTGCAATCGCAGATGGGCGACGACGAGTAAGTTCTACGCCATTGATCTCGATGCAATAAAAAGCCCCGCTCTCTTTCAAGGAGGCGGGGCTTTTTTGTACTTGCTCTTGCAGGAGCTGAGCTTGCTTGCGATGGTCGTTAACGATAACGCGGGGAACCTGGTTCCCCACAGCGCTCTTTAGCCCATCGCGAGCGGGCTCGCTCCTACAGGAAGCGAATCAGGCTTCGGTCTTCTGAGCAGCAGCCTTGGCAGCAGCGTCCTTGATCAGCGCCTGCAGCGAACCATCAGCGGACATCTCGGTCATGATGTCGCTACCGCCAACCAGCTCACCCGCCACCCACAGTTGCGGGAAGGTTGGCCAGTTGGCGTATTTTGGCAGGTTGGCGCGGATTTCCGGGTTTTGCAGGATGTCCACGTACGCAAACTTTTCACCACACGCCATCACGGCCTGCGCGGCTTTCGCGGAGAAGCCACACTGCGGGGCATTCGGCGAGCCTTTCATGTAAAGCAGAATGGTGTTGTTGGCAATCTGCTCTTTAATCGTTTCGATGATATCCATGGAGCACCTCGGCTGAACTTTCCGACTCATGGGTCGGCACGGTGGCGCATTGTAACGGAAAGCCGAGCACCCTGCTCGGTCTCTCCGTCAGATACGATCAGGCCGCCGCCACGGTCACCGGAACACCGTTCAACGCCGCATTGCCCGACAACTCATCGAGTTGACACTCATCCGTCAGGTCGTTGGCGCTGGAGCCTGGCTGGCCGCTGGCAATGGTCATTTGCACACCGGGTCGCGCATGGCCCCAACCGTGCGGAAGGCTGACCACACCTTTCATCATATCCAGGCTGCCAAGCACTTCAACTTCGATCGTGCCGACCCGGGAGCTGACCCGCACCCGCTGCCCGTCGTTCAAGCCGCGACTGGCCAGGTCATCCGGATGCATCAGCAACTGATGACGCGGCTTGCCCTTCACCAGACGGTGATAGTTGTGCATCCACGAATTGTTGCTGCGCACATGCCGACGACCAATCATCAACAATTCATCGGCGGCCGGTGCCTGCAGTGCCGCAAAGCGCGCCAGGTCGGCGAGGATCACTGCGGGAGCGGCCTGTACACTCTGGTTGGCGGTTTTCAGACGTGGCGCCAGATTGGGTTTCAGCGCCCCAAGATCGACCCCATGGGGATGATCGAACAGCGTTGCCAAAGACAGTTTGTGTTCCGAGGCATCGCCATACGACCCCATGCGCAAACCGCGATCGATCATCTGCGCCGGCGCCATGGTCGGTTTCAACTCCTTGCCGGTTTTCGCGGCGAAGGCCTTGGCCAGCCCGACGAAAATCTCCCAGTCATGCAGCGCGCCTTCGGGCTTGGCCAGGATTGCGCGATTGAAACGACTGACGTTACGCACCGCAAACATATTGAACGTGGTGTCGTAGTGGTCATTTTCCAGCGCCGAGGTGGATGGCAGGATCAGGTCGGCATATCGAGTGGTTTCATTGATGTACAAATCGACGCTGACCATGAACTCCAGCCCGTCCAGCGCCTGTTCCAGTTGTCGGCCATTGGGCGTGGACAATACCGGATTGCCCGCCACGGTGATCAGCGCACGGACCTGCCCTTCTCCCTCGGTCAGCATCTCCTCGGCCAGCGCCGACACGGGCAACTCGCCAGCATATTCTGGGCGCCCCGACACACGGCTCTGCCACAGATTGAAGTGTCCACCCGATGTGGAGGCCACCAGGTCCACCGCCGGCTCAGTGCACATCGCGCCCCCGACGCGATCGAGGTTACCGGTGACCAGATTGATCAACTGCACAACCCAGTGGCACAGCGTGCCGAACGCTTGGGTCGAGACGCCCATGCGGCCGTAGCAAACCGCGCTTGGCGCTGCGGCGAAGTCCCGCGCCAACTGGCGGATCTGCTCGGCCGGCACCGCGCACAACGGGCTCATGGCCTCGGCGGTGAAAGCGGCGACAGCCTCGCGCACATCCTCCAGCCCCTCCACGGGCAGATGACTGTCGCGGGTCAAGCCCTCGGCAAACAAGGTATTGAGCAAGCCGAACAGCAAGGCTGCATCGCCACCTGGGCGCACGAACAGATGCTGGTCGGCGATCGCCGCCGTTTCGCTGCGGCGCGGGTCGACCACCACCACTTTGCCGCCCCGGGCCTGGATCGCCTTCAGGCGTTTTTCCACATCCGGTACGGTCATGATGCTGCCGTTGGACGCCAGCGGATTGCCGCCGAGGATCAGCATGAAGTCGGTGTGATCGATGTCCGGGATCGGCAGCAACAGACCGTGGCCATACATCAAATGACTGGTCAGGTGATGGGGCAATTGATCGACCGACGTCGCGGAAAACCGGTTGCGGGTTTTCAACAGACCGAGGAAGTAATTGCTGTGGGTCATCAGTCCATAGTTGTGCACGCTGGGGTTGCCTTGATAGACCGCCACCGCGTTTTGCCCATGACGCTCCTGAATCGCCGCCAGGCGTTCGGCCACAAGGTTGAAAGCGTCCTGCCACTCGATGGGCTGCCATTCGCTGCCCACGCGTAACATGGGTTGATGCAGGCGGTCCGGGTCGTTCTGAATGTCCTGCAGGGCGACAGCCTTGGGGCAGATATGCCCACGGCTGAACGTATCCAGCGGATCGCCCTTGATCGAGGTGATCTGCACACGGCCTTCGAGCTCGGTGGTTTCGATGGTCAGGCCGCAGATGGCTTCACACAGGTGGCACGCACGGTGATGGAGAGTCTTGGTCATGGCCAGTCTCTGTCTTGTTCTGGGCGGGCAATGTCGGCCGCGGGAACAAAACTATGGCGCCTGCCCCGCCAGCGCGCCAGCGACGTTCGTCTTGTGAATTGGTGGCCATCAGGCCAACCGATGGCGGCTGCCGATCAGCTCGATGGCAGCCCGGGCGGCACCTGCGACTGAAGCTGCTGGAGGGTTTCGATCGGTTCGTGGGCTGCCTGCACTCCGGTCAGTTCGCCGATCAGGCGCCAATGCTCGTCCAGCCCGGCGCTGATGGTAACCATGCGGTCGATCATGCGTCGCGCGGCTTCCCGGGTCACTTTGTCGTCACTTCGCAAGAGTTCGAAGGACATCGAGGTCATCGAGGCGGTCAGGTGAGTCAGGGAGCGGGCCGTCAGGCCGAGCAATTCCATCAACTGCTGTTCTTTTGATTCCATCCCAAGGCTTCCTGCATCACTCGTGATTTATTTATACCCCAGCACCTTGCGTTAGCAAATGTTTCAAATTGGCAGCGCTGTGCACGAAGCCTGCAAACAACAGGTCAGAAAACCGACCACAAAACACCGCCAACGCCTCGCTCGATTGCCAAGCTGAGCGGGGCCGGTGTACAAAGACCCGGCTACTGTCAGGAAACAGGCTTCAAAAGCGCTACTGCGGTGAACCCGTAGCCCCTCTGAAATCCCCTAAAAACCGTAGCCCTATTGGTAAGACGCGACATTTAATTATAAGATCGCGCCTTCCCTTATTTCGTCGCCCCGTGCGGCTTACGCCGCAGGTCTCGCCCGTTGTTCCGTTAAACAAGGCTTTGAGCATCTGCGGTTTGTAGCAAAAAGGTAGTCAATGATGAGCGCAAGGCACTTTCTCTCCCTGATGGATTGCACGCCCGAAGAGCTGGTCAGCGTGATCCGTCGAGGCGTTGAGCTCAAGGACCTGCGTAACCGCGGCGTACTGTTCGAGCCCCTGAAAAATCGCGTGCTCGGGATGATTTTCGAAAAATCCTCGACCCGCACCCGCATTTCCTTCGAAGCCGGCATGATCCAGCTCGGTGGCCAGGCGATCTTCCTGTCGCCACGCGACACCCAACTGGGCCGTGGCGAGCCGATCAGTGATGCTGCCATCGTCATGTCGAGCATGCTCGATGCGGTGATGATCCGCACGTTTTCCCACAGCACCCTGACCCAATTCGCCGCCAATTCGCGCGTGCCGCTGATCAACGGCCTGTCCGACGATTTGCACCCGTGCCAGTTGCTGGCCGACATGCAGACCTTCCTCGAACACCGCGGCGCCATCCAGGGCAAGACCGTGGCCTGGATCGGTGACGGCAACAACATGTGCAACAGCTATATAGAAGCGGCGATCCAGTTCGACTTCCAGTTGCGCGTCGCCTGCCCGGAAGGCTACGAGCCGAACCCGGAGTTTCTGGCCCAGGCCGGCGATCGGGTAACCATCGTGCGTGATCCGAAAGATGCCGTACGCGGCGCGCATCTGGTGAGCACCGATGTCTGGACCTCCATGGGCCAGGAAGAGGAAACCGCCAAGCGTCTAGAGCTGTTCGCGCCATACCAGGTCAATCGTGCCCTGCTTGACCTGGCTGCCCCCGACGTTCTGTTCATGCACTGCCTGCCCGCGCACCGGGGCGAAGAAATCAGTGTGGATCTGCTCGACGACCCGCGCTCGGTCGCGTGGGACCAGGCTGAAAACCGTCTTCACGCGCAAAAGGCCCTGCTCGAATTTCTCGTTCCGCCTTCGTACCACCACGCATGAGTCAGCCACTCCTGCTTAACCTGCGCAACCTCGCCTGCGGCTATCAAGACCAGCGGGTCGTGCAGAACCTCAACCTGCATTTGAATGCGGGCGACATCGGTTGCCTGCTCGGCTCTTCGGGCTGCGGCAAGACCACCACCCTGCGTGCGATTGCCGGTTTCGAACCGGTGCACGAAGGTGACATCCAGCTCGCGGGCGAAACGATTTCCAGTGCAGGCTTCACCCTTGCACCGGAGAAGCGCCGCATCGGAATGGTGTTTCAGGACTACGCGCTGTTTCCCCATTTGAGCGTGGCCGACAACATTGCCTTCGGGATCCGCAAGCACCCGCAAAAGGATCGCGTCACCGAAGAGCTGCTGGAACTGGTCAACCTGAAAAACCTCGGCAAGCGCTTCCCCCATGAGCTTTCCGGTGGCCAACAGCAACGTGTCGCCCTGGCCCGCGCCCTGGCGCCGGAGCCGCAGCTGCTACTGCTCGACGAACCGTTTTCCAATCTCGATGGTGAATTGCGCCGCAAGCTCAGCCATGAGGTTCGTGACATCCTCAAGGCCCGCGGCACCAGTGCGATTCTGGTGACCCACGATCAGGAAGAAGCATTCGCCGTCAGTGATCACGTTGGCGTGTTCAAGGAAGGTCGGCTGGAGCAGTGGGATACGCCCTACAACCTCTATCACGAACCGCTGACACCCTTTGTGGCCAGCTTCATCGGCCAGGGTTACTTCATTCGTGGCCAACTGAGCAGTCCTGAGTCGGTGCAGACCGAATTGGGCGTGTTGCGCGGCAACCGTGCCTACACTTTGCCAGTCGGTGGTGCAGTGGATGTGTTGTTGCGTCCGGACGATATCGTCTATGCCCCGGACAGCGCGCTGAAGGCGCGGATCGTTGGCAAGACGTTCCTTGGCGCATCGACCTTGTATCGCCTGCAACTGGCGACGGGCGCGCAACTGGAGTCGATCTTCCCCAGCCATGTCGATCATCAGGCGGGTGTGGAGGTGGGCATTCGGGTTGCGGCGGAACACCTGGTGCTGTTCCAGGCTTACGGCAGCACGGCGGCACAGATTCCGGTCGTCGAATCCGGTGTCCGGCGGTACAGCGCTACTCACTGAGAAACACAATCCCTGTGGGAGCGAGCAAGCTCGTTCCCACAAAGGAATCGGTTTAACCCAGCCTCAACGTTCCGCTCGCCACCAGCGTCGCATTCCCACCGATCTTCACCCGCTCCCCCTCCAATCGGCAGAACAACTCTCCGCCCCGCGCCGAACATTGATAAGCCGTCAGGTTCGACTTGCCCAACCGCGCCGACCAGTACGGAATCAGGCAGCAATGGGTCGACCCGGTCACAGGATCTTCATTGATGCCAATGGCCGGAGCGAAATAGCGCGACACGAAATCGTGCTGAGTGCCCCGGGCGGTCACGATCGCCCCCAGCCAGGGCAGCTTCGCCAGGGCAACCATGTCAGGCTTGCAGTCGAGCACCGCCTGCTCGGACCCCAGCACCACGAACAGCTCATTCGAACCCAGCACATCGATGGCTTCCACGCCCAGGGCGCGCTCGACATCCAGGCTCACACCTATTTCCGAAGGAACGATCGCCGGAAAGTCCAGCCACAGGCGCCCACCGTCGCGGCTCACACTCAGCGGACCGGATTGACAGGTGAAGTCCAGACGCTCGACCGGCTCTTTATAGATTTCAAACAATACATAAGCGCTGGCCAGCGTTGCATGACCGCACAATGGAACCTCGGTGGTCGGAGTGAACCAGCGGATGTGCCAACCCTGCCCTTCACGCACCACGAAAGCCGTTTCAGCGAGATTGTGCTCCGCGGCGATTTTCTGCATCAATTCATCGGCGAGCCAGGCATCGAGCCGGTAAACCATTGCCGGGTTGCCGCCAAATGGCCGATCACTGAACGCATCGACCTGGTGAAACTCAAGCTGCATAACCGTCTCCTTGTGTTTTGCCCTTGAGCATGCAGCGGCCGAAAACGCTGCACCAGTGACAGTGCAGGCTAATTTTCGCCATACAGCGGCTCAGGCACGCCCGATGTCAGCGAACGTCGCCTGGGTGTGTTCGGCGAGCACGGCAGGGGCCAATTCAACTTCCAGACCGCGTCGACCTGCGCTGACAAAAATGCTCGCAAAAGGCTGAGCCGAATTATCGATAAACGTGCGCAAGCGCTTCTTCTGCCCCAACGGGCTGATCCCACCCAACAGATAACCGGTTGAACGCTGCGCCGCCGCCGGGTCGGCCATTTCGACCTTTTTCACCCCGGCCGCGTGAGCCAGGGCCTTCAAGTCCAAGGTGCCCGCAACCGGCACTACCGCGACCAGCAACTCTCCTTTCTCACTGGCTGCCAGCAAGGTCTTGAACACCTGCGCAGGGTCGAGCCCGAGTTTCTCCGCCGCCTCCAGCCCATAGGAAGCGGCCTTCGGGTCATGCTCATAGCTGTGTACTCGGTGTTCGGCCCGAACTTTTTTCAACAAATCCAATGCGGGGGTCATGACAGCTCCAGACTTGGCGGCAGTAGAAAATATTGGGCGGGATTCTAGGACATTGGTTAACAAAAGGCTCTATGGCGTGCCCTTCCGTCCATTCAATCAATAGGTCATTCATGCGACGAATAGTTGCATTCTGACTGATGGTTCACTTTCGACCTTTGACAGCAGTGTTTCTTGTCTATATTTTTTCGTTTTTGAAACTGCACAAAATGTCCTACCGCAGCACCTAGCCACAAACCGGGCACTGGATGGGGATCCTGACCCGGTGAAAAACGCGCTTTGATCATGATGAAAAAAAAGCGCCAGACAATAAAAAATGAGGTTTCGATGACAACCGCTTTACAACAACCATCACTCTCGAGCCAGTGCATGGCCGAATTCCTGGGCACTGCGCTGCTGATCTTTTTTGGTACGGGTTGCGTCGCCGCCCTCAAAGTCGCGGGCGCCAGCTTTGGTCTGTGGGAAATCAGCATCATCTGGGGGATCGGTGTAAGCATGGCGATTTACTTGACCGCCGGAGTTTCCGGCGCTCATCTCAACCCTGCCGTCAGCATCGCACTGAGCATTTTCGCCGACTTCGAAAAGCGCAAACTGCCGTTTTACATCCTGGCCCAAGTGGCGGGTGCCTTTTGTGGCGCCTTGTTGGTTTACACGCTATACAGCAATCTATTCTTCGATTTCGAACAAACTCATCATATGGTTCGCGGCACTAAAGCCAGCCTTGAATTGGCGTCGGTGTTCTCCACCTTTCCCAATCCGAGCCTGTCCACCTCACAGGCCTTTCTGGTCGAGGTGATCATCACCGCCATTTTGATGGGCGTGATCATGTCCCTGACGGACGACAACAATGGCCTGCCGAACGGACCGCTGGCGCCAATCCTGATTGGTTTGCTGATCGCGGTGATCGGCAGTTCGATGGGACCGCTGACCGGTTTCGCCATGAACCCCGCCCGTGATTTCGGCCCTAAATTGATGACGTTCTTCGCTGGCTGGGGTGACATTTCTTTCACCGGCGGGCGTGATATCCCGTACTTCCTGGTTCCGGTTTTCGCACCGATTATCGGGGCCTGCCTCGGCGCCGCAGCCTATCGCGGCGTTATTGCCCGCCATCTGCCCAGCGTCGCACCTGCTACAAAGGACACAGCACCGGCCATTGACGGCAAACCAAGAATTTCTTGATACCGTTGGCACGTGATTCTGCCCATTCAATCGCGCGCCAGACCTCATTCCCTTATTTCGTCCAAGGCAATCGACATGACCGACACACAGAATAAGAACTACATCATTGCCCTCGATCAGGGTACGACCAGCTCCCGCGCGATCATCTTCGACCGTGACGCCAACGTGGTCTGCACCGCACAGCGCGAATTCGCCCAGCATTACCCGCAAGCGGGCTGGGTCGAACACGACCCGATGGAAATCTTCGCCACCCAAAGCGCCGTGATGGTCGAGGCCCTGGCTCAGGCCGGCCTGCATCACGATCAGGTCGCAGCCATCGGCATCACCAACCAACGTGAAACCACCGTGGTCTGGGACAAGAACACCGGTCGACCGATTTATAACGCAATCGTCTGGCAGTGCCGCCGCAGCACCGAGATCTGCCAGCAGCTCAAGCGTGATGGCCACGAGCAATACATCAGCGAGACCACGGGTCTGGTGACCGACCCCTATTTCTCCGGCACCAAGCTCAAGTGGATCCTTGATCACGTCGAAGGCAGCCGTGAACGCGCGCGCAACGGCGAGTTGTTGTTCGGCACCGTCGACAGCTGGCTGATCTGGAAATTTACCGGCGGCAAGGTCCACGTCACCGACTACACCAATGCCTCGCGCACCATGCTCTTCAACATCCACACCCTGGAGTGGGACGCGAAGATGCTGGAGGTGCTGGACATCCCGCGGGAAATGCTGCCCCAGGTGAAATCGTCGTCGCAGATCTACGGCCATACCAAAAGCGGCATCGCCATCGGCGGGATCGCCGGCGACCAGCAAGCGGCGCTGTTCGGCCAGATGTGCGTTGAAGCAGGTCAGGCCAAGAACACCTACGGCACCGGCTGCTTCCTGCTGATGAACACCGGCGACAAAGCCGTGAAGTCCAGACACGGCATGCTCACCACCATCGCGTGCGGTCCGCGCGGTGAAGTGGCCTACGCCCTGGAAGGCGCCGTGTTCAATGGCGGCTCCACCGTCCAGTGGTTGCGCGATGAGCTGAAAATCATCAACGACGCCCACGACACCGAATACTTCGCCAACAAGGTCAAGGACAGTAACGGCGTGTACCTGGTACCGGCGTTCACCGGACTGGGCGCGCCGTACTGGGACCCCTACGCCCGTGGCGCATTGTTCGGCCTGACCCGCGGCGTCCGTGTGGATCACATCATTCGTGCAGCACTGGAGTCGATTGCCTACCAGACCCGCGACGTACTCGACGCCATGCAGCAAGACGCCGGCGAACGCCTCAAGGCCCTGCGCGTGGACGGCGGCGCCGTGGCGAACAACTTCCTCATGCAGTTCCAGGCCGACATCCTCGGCACGCAGGTAGAGCGCCCGCAAATGCGCGAGACCACCGCACTGGGTGCCGCGTACCTGGCAGGCTTGGCCTGCGGCTTCTGGGGCAGCCTGGAAGAACTGCGCGGCAAGGCGGTTATTGAACGCAAGTTCGAACCGGCGCTGGACGAAGCGGCGAAGGAAAAACTCTACGCCGGCTGGAAAAAAGCCGTCAGCCGCACCCGCGATTGGGAGCCGCACGAAGGGGCTGAATAAGCCAGGCTGAGGACTGTATCCGCGAGTAACTGGTCGGGAGGAGATTCCTGCGGCATCATGGGCAAATTTTGCTCGGCAGCCCAAAGGACGCCCCATGAATCTGCCTCCCCGTCAGCAGCAAATTCTCGAACTGGTCCGCGAACGCGGGTACGTCAGTATCGAGGAAATGGCCACGCTGTTCGTTGTTACACCGCAGACCATTCGCCGCGATATCAATCAGCTGGCGGAAGCCAATTTGTTGCGCCGCTACCACGGCGGCGCAGCCTACGACTCCAGCGTCGAAAACACCGCCTACGCCATGCGCGCCGATCAGATGCGCGACGAGAAACAGCGTATCGGCGAAGCCATCGCCGCACAGATCCCCGATCACGCCTCGCTGTTCATCAATATCGGCACGACCACCGAATCGATTGCCCGGGCGCTGCTCAACCACAGCCATCTCAAAATCATCACCAACAACCTGCATGTGGCATCGATGCTCAGCGCCAAGGACGACTTCGATGTCCTGCTGACCGGGGGCAATGTGCGACGTGACGGTGGCGTGGTCGGTCAGGCCAGTGTCGATTTCATCAACCAGTTCAAGGTCGATTTCGCCCTGGTTGGCATCAGCGGCATCGATGAAGACGGCAGCCTGCTGGATTTCGATTATCAGGAAGTGCGGGTTTCCCAGGCGATCATCGCCAATGCCCGACAAGTGATTCTGGCCGCTGACTCCAGTAAGTTCGGGCGCAACGCCATGATTCGCCTGGGGCCGATCAGCCTGGTTGATTGTCTGGTCACGGATCAGCAGCCTTCCCCTGCGCTGGCGCAGCTTTTGAGCCAGCACAAAGTCAGACTGGAAGTCGTTTAAGCACATCCCCCGTGGCGAGGGAGCTTGCTCCCGCTGGGCTGCGAAGCGGCCCCTCTCCAATTGAGTTCATTTAGACCCACTGAACTCGCCACAAAAGCGACGGGAGCAAGCTCCCTCGCCACCAAAGCCGTCCGCTTACACTCTCAATGTTCGTAAATTTTCCTTTCATCGCCATTCGATGAGTTTTTTCAATCAAATCTGACTGGCTGCGTGCGTCTTTATGGGCTAGTATTTTCGCAAATGAACATTTATGTTCGATTTCAAATACAGAACATCAAAGAATCCCGAGGCCCGAGCCGATGCCCACTTCTATCTTGCCCACGCCCCCTCTTGCCGAGGTCTACGATATTGCCGTCATTGGTGGCGGGATCAATGGCGTGGGGATCGCAGCGGATGCCGCCGGTCGCGGTCTGTCGGTGTTCCTTTGCGAAAAGGATGATTTGGCCAGCCATACCTCGTCGGCCAGCAGCAAGCTGATCCATGGCGGCCTGCGTTATCTCGAACACTACGAATTCCGTCTGGTGCGCGAAGCCCTGGCCGAGCGCGAGGTGCTGCTGGCCAAGGCTCCGCACATCGTCAAGCCAATGCGCTTCGTGCTGCCGCATCGCCCGCACCTGCGACCCGCCTGGATGATTCGTGCCGGCCTGTTCCTGTACGACCATCTTGGCAAACGGGAAAAACTCGCCGGTTCGAAAAGCCTGAAGTTCGGTCCCAATAGCGCACTGAAAAGTGAAATCACCAAGGGCTTCGAATACTCCGACTGCTGGGTCGACGATGCCCGGCTGGTGGTGCTCAATGCCATGGCCGCCCGGGAGCAAGGTGCCCATGTCCATACCCAGACCCGTTGCGTCAGCGCTCGTCGCACCAAAGGCCTGTGGCACCTGCATCTGGAGCGCGCCGATGGCAGTCTGTTTTCGATCCGTGCCAAGGCGCTGGTGAATGCCGCTGGCCCATGGGTCGCCAAGTTCATCCGCGACGACCTGAAGATGGAATCGCCCTACGGCATCCGCCTGATCCAGGGCAGCCACCTGATCGTGCCGAAGCTGTACGAAGGCGAGCACGCGCACATTCTGCAAAACGAAGATCAGCGCATCGTGTTCACCATTCCTTACCTGAACCATTTCACCCTGATCGGCACCACCGACCGCGAATACACGGGTGATCCGGCAAAGGTGGCGATCACTGAAGGCGAAACCGATTACCTGCTCAAAGTGGTCAATGCTCACTTCAAAAAGCAAATCAGCCGCGATGACATCCTGCACAGCTATTCCGGCGTGCGTCCGCTGTGCAACGACGAATCCGACAACCCGTCGGCCGTCACCCGCGATTACACCCTGGCGTTGTCGGGCAGTGGCGAAGAAGCACCGTTGTTGTCGGTATTCGGTGGCAAGCTGACCACCTACCGCAAACTGGCCGAATCGGCGCTGGCGCTACTGGCGCCGCACTTTGCGCAGATGAAGCCGAGCTGGACCGCCAACGCGACCTTGCCGGGCGGCGAAGACATGACCACCCCGCAAGCGCTGAGCGCGTTGATTCGCGACAAGTTCGACTGGGTCCCGACAGAAATTTCGCGCCGCTGGGCGACCACCTACGGCAGCCGTACCTGGCGCCTGCTCGAAGGCGTACAGAACCTCAACGACATGGGCGAACACATCGGTGGCGGCCTCTACACCCGCGAAGTCGATTACCTGTGCAGTGAAGAGTGGGCCACCACCGCACACGACATCCTGTGGCGCCGCAGCAAGCTCGGGTTGTTCACCACGGCCGCGGAACAGGACAAGCTCAAGGATTACCTGAACAAGGTCGAGCAGCACCGCAGCAAGATCGAAGCAGCCTGATTGCACCGCTTGATACTGTAGGAGCGAGCATGCTCGCGAAAAACGCCAGGGCAACGCGGGGTATCCGGCAGAGCGCGTTATCGTTGACGTCCATCGCGAGCAGGCTCGCTCCTACAAGAGGCGCTGTCTCATATATCCCGCAAATCTGATTCATGGATGGGCTGATCACGGTGCGTCGCCCGCTGGTATTGCGCCGGCCAGATGGCTTTGCGTCCGCCGAGATCGTCATCCGCGTGCAGCGGCCAGTAAGGATCACGCAACAACTCGCGGGCCAGGAAAATGATATCCGCCTGACAGGTGCGCAGAATGTGTTCGGCCTGAGCCGGCTCGGTGATCATTCCTACGGTGCCAGTCGCGATTTCCGATTCCTTGCGAACCCGCTCGGCGAAGCGGGTCTGATAACCAGGCCCAGTGGGAATTTCCGCATTCGCCGCCGTGCCGCCGGACGAAACATCGATCAGGTCCACACCCAGCGCCTTGAGCCGCCGCGCCAGCTCGACGGTTTCATCGGGATTCCAGCCGTCTTCCACCCAGTCAGTGGCCGAAACCCGGACAAACAGCGGCAACTCTTCGGGCCACACCGCGCGCACCGCTTCGGTGACTTGCAGCACCAGGCGGATGCGATTTTCGAATGAGCCGCCGTACTGATCGCGCCGTTGATTACTCAAAGGCGAAAGAAACTGGTGCAACAGATAACCATGGGCCGCATGCACCTCGACCACTTTGAAACCGGCGATCAGCGCGCGCTTGGCCGAATCGACGAAGGCCTGAATGACGTTGGCGATTTCGCCGTCATCAAGCTGCCTGGGCTGAGTGTGCTGGGGGTCGAACGCGATCGGTGACGGGCCGACCGGAAGCCAGCCGCCCTCTTCGATCTTGACGCTGCCATGCTTGCCCAGCCACGGCCGATAGGTGCTGGCCTTTCGCCCTGCGTGCGCCAACTGGATACCCGCAACGGCGCCTTGGGCAGCAATGAAGCGGGTGATGCGTTGCAGCGGCTCGATTTGCTCATCGTTCCACAAACCAAGGTCTTGCGCGGTGATGCGCCCGTCGGCCGTGACCGCCGTGGCTTCGGTGAATATCAGTCCGGCCCCGCCGATGGCGCGGCTGCCGAGGTGGACCAAGTGCCAGTCATTGGCCAGGCCATCCACACTGGAATACTGGCACATCGGTGATACCGCAATGCGGTTGAGCAGGGTCAGTTGACGAAGGGTATAGGGTTCAAGCAGCAGACTCATGGGGCACCTCTCGAATCAGTGGTCAGGCTCCAGGGTTCTGTTTGAAAAGTCGACGAGTGACAGGAAACAAGTGCAGCACCCGCCCCCGCGGGCAAAAAATTCGACAAGACGTCACAAGGATTATCAAGCAGTGCTTAGAGCCTAGTCGACAATGGGGGATGGGGGAGGTTCAGGAATGAAACAGACAATCCGCACACAGCACAGTCCATGTAGCGAGGGAGCTTGCTCCCTCGCCACAAAAGCTATCGCGGTTCGATGTGGGCAATCATCAGTTGAACGGTCTCGTTGCCGCGGAACTCGTTGACGTCGAGCTTGTAGGCCAGCTCCACCCACTTGATGGTCGGATTCGGCCAGATATCGCGGTCGATACCAAAGGCAATGCCATCCAGTTTCACCGAGCCACATTCGCTCCTCAGTACCACTTTGAGGTGCCGTTCGCCGACGACGCGCTGCTCGACCAACTGGAAAACCCCATGAAACAGCGGCTCCGGAAAGTGCTGCCCCCAGGGACCGGCATGGCGCAGCGCGCGGGCCAGTTCCAGGTGAAACTCCTCGACCGCCAGGGTGCCGTCCGACAGCAGACGCCCGGTCAGGTCTTCTTCGCGCAATTGCCTGCGTACCTCGGCGTCAAAGGCTTCGGCGAACAGCGGAAAATTCGCTTCCGGCAGCGTCAGACCGGCGGCCATGGCATGGCCACCATATTTGCTGATCAGGTCCGGATGCTGCGCCGCCACCACGCTCAGGGCATCGCGGATATGGAAGCCCTGGACCGAACGCCCCGAGCCCTTGAGCAGACCGTCTCCCGCATCGGCAAAGGCAATGGTCGGACGGAAATAGCGCTCCTTCATGCGCGATGCGAGGATGCCGATGACCCCCTGATGCCACTCGGGATCGAACAGACACAGACCAAACGGCATGGAATCCACCGGCAAATCCTTGAGCTGGGCCAGCGCTTCACGCTGCATGCCCTGCTCGATGGATTTGCGGTCCTGGTTCATGCCGTCCAGCTGAGCGGCCATCTCGCGGGCCAGCGCCGCATCTTCGGTCAGCAGGCATTCGATGCCCAGGCTCATGTCATCCAGGCGCCCCGCTGCGTTCAGGCGCGGGCCGACAATGAATCCCAGATCGGTGGAGGTGATGCGCGCCGGCTCACGCTTGGCCACTTCGAGAATCGCCTTGATGCCCGGCCGCGCACGTCCGGCGCGAATCCGCTCGAGGCCCTGGTGCACCAGAATCCGGTTGTTGGCATCCAGCGGCACCACGTCAGCCACGCTGCCCAACGCCACGAGGTCGAGCAATTCGCCGATGTTCGGCTGTGGCTTGTTCTCGTACCAGCCCAGGCTGCGCAAGCGCGCGCGCAAGGCCATCAGCACATAGAAAATCACACCAACGCCGGCCAGCGCCTTGCTCGGGAACTCACAACCTGGCTGGTTCGGATTGACGATGGCATCGGCCTGGGGCAATTCATCACCGGGCAAGTGGTGGTCGGTGACCAGCACCTTGAGGCCGGCCTTTTTCGCCGCCGCCACGCCTTCGACGCTGGAGATGCCATTGTCCACGGTGATCAACAGCTGTGGCTGACGCTCCAGCGCCACGGCAACGATCTCCGGCGTCAGGCCGTAACCGTAGTCAAAACGGTTGGGCACCAGGTAATCGACATGGGCCGCGCCCAGCAAACGCAGGCCCAGCGTGCCCACGGTACTGGCCGTCGCGCCATCGGCGTCGAAATCGCCGACGATCAGAATCCGTTGCCGCTGTTCGAGCGCGGTCACCAGCAGGTCCACGGCAGCATCAATGCCCTTGAGCTGCTGGAACGGAATCAGCCGCGCCAGACTCTTGTCCAGTTCGACTGCGGATTGCACGCCCCGCGCGGCGTAGAGTCGGGTCAGCAGAGGTGGAATATCACCCAGCAATGGCAAGGGGTCGGGCAACAGGCGAGATTCAATGCGCATGGGGTGACAGGAGCTTCTCTTCAGTACGTGGGATAAAGGCGCATGACGCGGTCCAGCGGCGAACGATCAGCCGCGTTCGCCGGCCAGCCACTGCAACTGGACTTCATGCTGACCACGGTCGTCAGTGACGAAAATCGTCCCTTCACTGATCATCACGTCCCACTTGATAACGCGAGGCATGTCCTTGGCCAGGGTTTCCAGCACTTCCTGGGGCACTGCGGCGATGTTGACGTTTTTCAGGTTTTTGATCGCCGGGATCACCTTGCCTTCCCAGACGCGCAGGCTGCCGTAGGCCAGCAGGCTGGTGCGTTCGGTACGACGCGAGCACCAGGTCAGGCGCTCGGCATCCGGTTGGCCGACTTCGATCCAGTGCAGGACACGGTCATCCAGGCTTTTTTCCCACAAGGCCGGTTCATCCACTTCTGAAAGACCACGGCCAAAGGACAGCTGCTCGTTGTACCAGAGGGCATAGGCCAGCAGGCGCACGGTCATACGCTCTTCGGTTTCCGAAGGGTGACGGGCGATGGTCTGCTTGACGCTCTCGTAAACGCTGCGGTCAAGGTCGGTGAGGTTCAGTTCAAACTTGTAAGTCGTGGACGGCTGGGCCATGAACGGGCTTCTTGATACGAGGAAAGTCGGCAAGTCTAACCGATGCGGCAGGCAATCAACGAATAGAAGGCGATCTACCTTGAGCGCCTGACAGTCGGCTATGTTAAAAGTCTGTATTCGCTCAGTCTTTTGTCCTACAGGATTTAGTATGCCGCTCACCGCCAAACCGCTCTCAGGTCTGAAAGTCATCGAATTGGGCACTCTGATTGCCGGTCCGTTTGCCTCGCGCATCTGCGCTGAATTCGGTGCCGACGTGGTCAAGATCGAGTCCCCGGACGGTGGCGATCCGCTGCGCAAGTGGCGCAAGTTGTACGAAGGGACTTCGCTGTGGTGGTTCGTTCAGGCGCGCAACAAAAAATCCCTGACGCTGAACCTCAAGCATCCGGATGGCCTGGCGATTCTGAAAAAGCTGCTCAGTGAAGCGGACATCCTGATCGAAAACTTCCGCCCCGGCGTGCTGGAAAAACTGGGGCTGGGCTGGGACGTCTTGCACGCGCTGAACCCGAAACTGGTCATGGTGCGACTCTCGGGCTTTGGCCAGACCGGCCCGATGAAGGATCAGCCGGGGTTTGGAGCGGTGGGCGAATCCATGGGGGGCCTGCGTTACATCACCGGGTTCGAAGACCGGCCACCGGTGCGTACCGGGATCTCCATCGGTGATTCGATCGCCGCGCTCTGGGGCGTGATCGGCGCGCTGATGGCCCTGCGTCACCGCGAGGTCAATGGCGGCCAGGGGCAAGTGGTGGATGTGGCGCTGTATGAAGCGATTTTCGCCATGATGGAAAGCATGGTCCCGGAATTTGATGTTTTCGGCTTTATTCGCGAACGCACCGGCAACATCATGCCCGGTATTACCCCCTCCTCGATCCACACCAGCGCCGACGGCAAACATGTGCAGATCGGCGCCAATGGCGATGCGATCTTCAAACGCTTCATGATGATCATCGGTCGCGAAGACTTGGCCAATGACCCGGCCCTGGCCAGCAACGACGGACGCGACAGCCGCCGCGACGAGATCTACGGGGTGATTGATCGCTGGGTCAACTCGTTGCCGCTGGACACAGTCATTGAGCGCTTGAAACAGGCCGATGTGCCGGCCAGCCGCATCTTCAGCGCCGAAGACATGTTCAGCGACCCGCAATACCTTGCGCGGGAAATGTTCCTGCAGGCCAAACTTCCTGATGGCAAAGGCTTCAAGATGCCGGGGATTGTGCCGAAACTCTCAGAGACACCCGGTGAATGTGAATGGGTCGGGCCGCAACTGGGTGAGCATAACGCACAGGTACTCCAGGAACTTGGCTATGACGCGTCGCAGATCGCACAACTGCGCAAAGACGGAGCCATCTGAGCTGAAGCGTCTGCTGGCGCGGTCAATCAAGCACTGCCTGCCACTCAACAGGCGGGTGTTGTTTGCGTTGGTGAGCATGTGGCTGATCAGCGGACTGACCTTGTTGCCGATGCTGGCACAAGCCGGGGAATCCCTGGTCTGGCTGAAGCGGGACCTACCGCCACTGTTTATTTTCGAAGGACCGGACAAGAATCAGGGAGTCATCGATCAGCTGTTGCGGCAGCTAATCGCCGGCATGCCCCAGTACCAGCACAGCGTAAAGAAAGTCAATCGTGCCCGCGGACTGCAAATGCTCCGTGAATCGGCGCTCACGTGCGATGCAGCGCTGAATTGGAGCAAGGAGCGCGATAACTGGATCGCGTTTTCCGTTCCGGTCTTCCGCGCCATGAGCAATGGCTTGGCCGTGCGCCGTGGCGATCGGGAGGTGTTGACGCCTTTCATCAAGGATGGAGAGGTGGATCTGGCGGCCCTGCTGGCCAAGGGCAGCGTAACGCTGGGGATTATTGCCGAACGCAACTACGGCGAGTTTATCGATGCACTGCTCAAACAAGCCCCCCCTCAAGCACTGACACTGCACTACGGTAATGACGCGCTGGGTAGCCTGCTTCAGATGCAACGCCTGGGGCGCCTGCACCTGTTGCTGGGCTACCGACCGGAGATTCGCTACCAGGCTCAGCGACAAGGGATCGACGAGGATGAATTGCAGTTCTATCCGATTCGCGGCACCGGCAAGTACCTGTCCGGCTACATCGGCTGTACCGACACGCCCCAAGGCCGACAGGCGATCATCGAGATCAATCAACTACTGCATAACCTGCCTCGCGATGACCTGAGCGAGGCCTACGCCGCCTGGCTCGACCCGGAAAGTCGCAGCGAGTATCTGCAGGCGTCCAAGGTATTTTTTGAGCAGCAGGCCGGGCACTGAAAACCACCCGGCAAAAAGAAACCCCGAGAAGTGGGGAGACGACTCGGGGTTAAACGTGGCCTACCTATAGACCAGTGGCAGCAAGCTACAAGCACCGGAGCACAATGCTTGATCCTGCTGTTAAAAGATCTGACTGATCCGGGCGCAGGAAGGTTCCCACAAAAAACACTTTCAATTCCGGCGGGCCAGCAACTTGTCTTGAGCTGCATGGCGCAATGCCGCAATGACACAGGGCTCCAGCCGTCCTTCCGCAATCAGCACATCGCGATGCAAACCGTCGACCACATCCGTGAGCAGACGCCTATCACTCAATTGGGCCTGGTTGAACTCGCGTTCGACCACAACCGCCCCCATCGTATTCGTCAATGACACCCGGCATTCACCATGAATACCCGACGGGGTCAGTGTCACCTGGTACGGGCTCAGAGCCTCACCGAGCAAGAGACTGATACTTTCCATCTCGATCACCACTCAATAGTCCGAAACAAAGTGCCTGGGGCATCTCTACAGTAAATGACCGCTGGCCCGAGAAGAAAGTTCTGAAAACCGGTTGGCGGGACGCTGCGCCTCCCGTCGATAGAGCATGCATGCCAAAGATGACAGAGAAAAAACAAGCGCATCACGCCCGTCGGATGCGCTGGTCGATATCAGTCCAGCCCCCGAGCAAACCTCGCAGTTGGCCGTCCGAACTGTAAAACGGCACCGTCCATTGATAGATGTCCCTGAGGCCATTCATGAACAGCAATTGCCGCTCACTGAAGTGCGACTTGCGAGTCGCCAGTTGAGCCATGAACTCGGTATGCAGCAGTTCAGCGGTCGCTTTGGGCAACACATCGAGTTCAATCAGTTGGCGGCCCTGCATTTGATCGAAACGGGTCGACAACCTCTCCTCATAGCTTTTATTGCACATGATCAAACGCCCTTGCAGATCCCGGACGAAAATCGGATCAGGCATGGCGTCAATCAACGCGTGCTGGAACGCGAGCTGATCACTGAGGCTTTTCTCAGCCTGTGCCCGTTGCTGGACCAACGCTGCCAACCGGCGATTCCAGAGTAAGGACAGCAGCCCGAAGAGGCCGGCGATAACGACTCCCCAGCAGCCCCACTCGGCAATCCGTTGACCGACGGTGCGTACTGGCGTTGGTGTTATCCCATTGAACCATTTCTGGCGAATGGCACGTAATTCGGCGGGAGGAAACGCCTCAAGCGCCTTGTTGAGGATGCTCAGCAACTGCGGCTGACCTTGACGCACTGCCAGGTAGTCCGGGTCCCACTTGCCCTCGACGATATGGCCCGCCTGAAGCAATCCCGAGGGAAAAAGCTGAGCGCCGATCTCGTTTTCGATAGTTGCATGGGCCAGCCCGCTTTCGACCCAGGCGCGGGCCTCGGCGCTGGTCTTGACAGAGCGCAGCTCAATGGCTGGATATTCGCGCCGAATCAATGCCTCCAGGGCGTGGCGGGTCGGCAACACCAACACTCTTTTTGCCAACTGGTGCAGCGATTGCACTGGTGGCTCCCCGGCCCGACCGACGAACACCCAGCCAGCACCACCAAACGCATAGCTGAAGTCCAGAAACGCTTTGCGCTCATCATTCATCGAGAGCGTGGTGCTCATGTCCGCAGCCCCCCTCTCCAGACTTCCCAGCATCTGATCGATCGAAAAGGACTCGGCATGAACAAACTGCAAACCGGTCATGGCACTGATGCGATCAAGCAAATCCCTGTTCAAGCCACTCCAATGGCCATGCTCATCCTTGAACAGGTACAGCGGGTACTCCAGTGATGCGACGATGACGCGCGGATGCTCGGTAATCCATTTCAGCTCTTGAGCGTCCAGCCTGATCGTCTTCACGGGCTCAGGAGCCACCGAATGTGAGGCCAGCCCCCATTGGGAGAAAACCAGGGCGCCGAGCAACAACAGCCAGCATGGGACTGACCTTGACCTTCTGAAAAACAGCATTGCCACTTCCTTGATGATCAGCTCGCCCGTCCTTCATGGGCGACTCTTCCCGGCAAGTGTGGCATGCAGAAACAAGAAAGCCCGTCAGGAGACGGGCTTCAATTTGTGACAGCTTTTGCCGTTACAAAGGCTTGCCACGGTTGCCATGCTGACTGACAAAGGCCTGTACGGCTTTCAAGTCATTCGGCAACACGGTGCACCGCTCATCTCGCTCAAACAAATCAGAAAGATGTGCGGGGAGTTCGAGTGCTTTTCCTACACCGGCTTTTTCCACGGCGTCCGGGAATTTGACCGGGTGGGCGGTGCCCAGGATCACCATTGGAATATCCAGGCTACGACGGCATTCCCGCGCGGCCTTCACGCCGATGGCGGTGTGCGGATCCAGCACTTCACCGGTCTGCTCATAGACTTCGGCGATGGTTTCGCAGGTTTGTGCATCATCCACTGCCAGCGAATCGAACAGTTTGCGTGCTTCGGTCCAGCGCTCCTGCTCGACGCTGAAACCGCCACCTTGCTTGAAGCTGTCCATCAACCCGGCGATCGCCGCGCCGTTGCGACCGTGCAGGTCGAACAGCAGTCGCTCGAAGTTCGAGGACACCATGATGTCCATGGAAGGCGACAGGGTGGCGTGCAGGGTTTCCTTGACGTACTGATTGCCGCTCATGAAGCGGTGCAGGATGTCGTTGCGGTTGGTGGCGACGATCAACTGGTTGATCGGCAGGCCCATGTTGCGCGCCAGGTAGCCGGCAAAAATGTCGCCGAAGTTGCCGGTCGGGACCGAGAACGACACCGAACGCGCCGGGCCACCCAATTGAAGCGCCGCGTAGAAGTAGTAAACGATCTGGGCCATGATCCGCGCCCAGTTGATCGAGTTCACGGCCACCAGGCGAGTGCCCTTGAGGAAGCCCTGGTCGGCGAAGCTCGCCTTGACCATTTCCTGGCAGTCATCGAAGTTGCCTTCGATCGCGATGTTGTGGATGTTCTCGCCGAAGATGGTGGTCATCTGCCGACGCTGCACTTCCGATACGCGATTGTGCGGGTGCAGGATGAAGATATCGACGTTTTCGCAGTGCTTGCAGCCTTCGATGGCGGCCGAACCGGTATCACCGGAAGTCGCACCGACGATCACCACGCGCTCGCCACGCTTTTCCAGCACGTAGTCGAGCAGGCGGCCGAGCAGTTGCAGGGCGAAGTCCTTGAACGCCAGGGTAGGGCCGTGGAACAGCTCCAGCACCCACTCATTGCCATTCAACTGACGCAGCGGTGCAACGGCGCTGTGGGCAAATACGCCGTAGGTCTCTTCAAGAATCTTTTTGAAATCGGCGTCCGGAATGCTGCCGGTGACGAACGGGCGCATGACCCGGAACGCCAGCTCGTGATAGGGCAGGCCGGCCCAGGAAGCGATCTCTTCCTGGGTGAAACGTGGCAGGTTTTCCGGGACGTACAGACCGCCATCGGTGGCCAGACCGGCCAGCAGGACGTCTTCGAAATTCAGGGCCGGTGCCTGGCCGCGGGTACTGATGTAGCGCATAAGGGCAAACCTTTGGTTTGGAGCTTCAGCTTCAAGCTTCGAGCTGCAAGTCAAAAGCGGATTGGCTCTTGCTTGCAGCTTGCGGCTTGTGGCTTGCAGCTGCTGTTAGTTCAGATGTTCGACGCGGATCCGTACGACAGGACCCACAACGCCAGCCAAGGCTTCCAGGGCGGTGATCGCGTCGTTGATGTGCTGCTCCAGCACACGGTGGGTCAGCAGGATCATCGGCACCAGGCCGTCGTGTTCTTCGACTTCCTTCTGCATGATCGATTCGATGTTGATACCGCGTTCCGACAGGATGCTCGCGACTTGCGCCAGCACGCCCGGATGGTCCTTGGCCTGAATGCGCAGGTAGTAGGCGCTTTCGCAGGCTTCGATCGGCAGGATCGGGTGCGCCGACAGCGAATCCGGCTGGAAGGCCAGGTGCGGCACGCGGTTTTCCGGATCGGAAGTCATGGCGCGAACGACATCCACCAGGTCGGCAATGACCGACGAAGCCGTCGGTTCCATGCCGGCGCCGGCACCGTAGAACAGGGTCGAGCCGGCAGCATCACCGTTGACCATGACCGCGTTCATCACGCCGTTGACGTTGGCGATCAACCGATCGGCCGGGATCAGCGTCGGGTGTACGCGCAGCTCAATACCGGCCGCGGTGCTGCGCGCCACGCCCAGGTGCTTGATGCGATAGCCCAGCGCTTCGGCATAGTTCACGTCAGCGGTGGTCAGCTTGGTGATGCCTTCGGTGTAGGCCTTGTCGAATTGCAGCGGGATACCGAAGGCGATGGACGCCAGGATCGTCAGCTTGTGCGCCGCGTCGATGCCTTCAACGTCGAAGGTCGGATCCGCTTCGGCATAACCCAGAGCTTGCGCCTCGGCCAGCACGTCTTCGAAGGTGCGACCCTTTTCGCGCATCTCGGTCAGGATAAAGTTACCGGTGCCGTTGATGATCCCGGCCACCCAGTTGATACGGTTGGCCGACAGGCCTTCGCGAATCGCCTTGATCACCGGGATGCCACCCGCCACGGCCGCTTCGAACGCAACGATCACGCCCTTTTCGCGAGCCTTGGCGAAAATTTCGTTACCGTGAACGGCGATAAGCGCCTTGTTCGCGGTGACCACATGCTTGCCATTCTCGATGGCCTTGAGTACCAGCTCACGGGCAACGGTGTAGCCGCCCATCAGCTCTATAACGATGTCGATCTCAGGGTTCGTGGCCACTTCGAAGACATCGTTGGTAATCGCAATACCGGTCGTTTGGAACTGAGGCTTTGGCGTGCGCATGGCAATTTGTGCCACTTCGATTCCACGCCCGGCACGACGAGCAATTTCCTCGGCGTTGCGCTGAAGTACGTTGAAGGTACCGCCACCGACGGTTCCTAACCCACAGATGCCTACTTTGACCGGTTTCACTGTGAACTCCCCATAAAACGGCCGACTCAAGGCCGGCCGTGAAAACAACCGCATGCTCGCGGCTCTCTATTGATGGCCCGGCCAATGCTGCTGCCGGACCATGATCGTCAATGGCTGACCGTGACGATGCGAATTTACTTCGCGCCCAACGCCAGTTTGGCGACTTGTGGCGCAGGCTGGTAGCCCGGAATGACCTGACCGTCGGCCAAAACGATGGCCGGCGTGCCGTTCACACCAATCGACTGGCCGAGGGCGAACTGTTTGGAAACCGGGTTATCGCACTTGGCGGCCTTGATTTCCTTGCCGTCGACCATCTTGTCCATGGCCGCTTTCTTGTCTTTCGAGCACCAAACCGCTTGCAACTGTTCGTCACCCGGCGAGCCCAGGCCCTGGCGCGGGAACGCAACATAACGCACCTCGATGCCGCGCTTGTTCAGCTCAGGCACTTCTGCGTGCAGTTTGTGACAGTACGGGCAGGTCGTGTCGGTGAACACGGTGATGTGCGACTTGGTTTCGCCAATGGCCGGGTAAACCACGGTTTCAGCGACCGGAATCTCATTAATCAACTTGGAGATGCCCAGGCGCTCGGTCTTCTCGGTCAGGTTGACCGGTTTGCCATCCTTGAGCTGGAACAGGTAGCCCTGAACCACGTACTGGCCATCGGCACTGGCATACAGCACGCGGCTGCCCTTCAATTTGACTTCGTACAGGCCCGGCAGCGGGCTGGCGGTGATGCTTTCTACCGGCACTTCGAGCTGGAGGTTTTCCAGGCTTTTACGGATGGCTTTGTCGGCCGCGTCATCGGCGACGGCAAAGGTGCTGACCAACGCAATGGCGGCGGCAGCGAAAATCTGGGTCAGACGCATGAGAACTCCTGAAGGCGGACAAATGGGACGATCAGAACGCCCGTGCCGAAACACCGGGTCATAACCGCCCATCGTGCAAACCGACAAAGCCTACCACATAAGGCAACGGTGTCCGACTCCCGGTGATGCAAGGCTTTGACGACTGCTTTATGTGGGAGCGAGCTGGCTCGCGATAGCGGTCAGTCAGGCGCCATTAATGTTGGAGTTCAGGCCTCATCGCGAGCCAGCTCGCTCCCACAGGACTTTCATTAGCCTCTAGGGTGGTGCTTGGCGTGCAAGTCCTGCAACCGCGCCCGGGCAACATGGGTATAGATCTGGGTGGTCGACAAATCGCTGTGCCCCAGCAGCATCTGCACCACCCGAAGGTCGGCACCGTGGTTGAGCAAGTGCGTGGCGAAAGCATGTCGCAATGTGTGCGGCGACAGCGACTTGCCGATTCCCGCGACTTTCGCCTGATGCTTGATCCGATGCCAGAACGTCTGGCGGGTCATCTGCTCGCCGCGCTGACTGGGGAACAAGACATCGCTGGGACGCCCGCCAAGCAGCTCGCCACGCCCATCGCGCATGTAGCGCTCGACCCAGACAATCGCCTCCTCTCCCATCGGTACCAGTCGCTCCTTGCTGCCTTTGCCCATCACTCGCAAGACGCCCTGGCGCAGATTGACCTGCTCCAGCGTCAGGCTGATCAGTTCCGTTACCCGAAGGCCGCAGGCATAAAGCACTTCCAGCATGGCGCGGTCGCGCTGTCCGATGGCTTCGCTCAAATCAGGCGCCTTCAACAGTGCTTCTACATCGGCCTCCGACAAGGATTTGGGCAGCGGCCTGCCGAGCTGCGGCATATCGATGCGGAGTGTCGGGTCAACAGCGATCAGCTTTTCCCGCAGCAAATAGCGATAGAAGCCACGCACTCCGGAGAGAAATCGTGCGGTTGAACGGGGTTTGTAGTTTTGCTCCACACGCCAGGCCAAATGATCGAGGATCAACTCGCGTCCGGCGCTGACCAACTCCAGCCCCTTTTCCTGCAACCAGCCGTTGAACAGGGCCAGATCACTGCGATAGGCATCGCGGGTGTTATCGGAAAGCCCCTTCTCCAACCATAGTGCGTCGAGGAACTGGTCAATCAATGGATGTTCGATGGCAGGCATGGGCACTCAAAACACACGGCCTTGAAACGGCGCGTAAAAATTCAGGAGGACGGTAGAAACGGTCGCTAGTCTTTCATAGCCAGCCACTGCACGAAACAGGGAGCTTGAATGAGTGGGCAGCAGATTGTGTTGGCATTCTGGCCGGTCCCGTTTTGCACCACTGCGCCTGCGCGCGCATCGCGCAAGGTTCTGTTGCAACCGGACAGTCGAATGGACTCTGCTGACGTTGATTCAGCCCGAGGCAGGGCAGGCTCGACAGCACGGGGATTTGCTCAAGCGTCGCTAAATCACAGGCAACAAAAAAGCAGCCCGTAGGCTGCTTTTTTTCTGCATCGGAAGCTGGACTTAAGCCAGTTTTTCCTTGATGCGAGCTGCTTTACCGGACAGGTCACGCAGGTAGTACAGCTTGGCTTTACGTACGTCACCGCGACGCTTAACGGCCATGCTGTCGATTTGCGGGCTGTAGGTCTGGAAAGTACGCTCTACGCCAACACCGTTGGAGATTTTACGAACGGTGAATGCACTGTTTACGCCGCGGTTACGCTTGGCGATAACAACGCCTTCGAACGCTTGCAGACGCGAACGGTCGCCTTCCTTCACTTTCACCTGAACGACAATGGTGTCGCCCGGGGCAAAGGTAGGGATCTCTTTGGTCATCTGCTCTGCTTCGAGTGCAAGGATGATTTTGTTAGTCATGCTGTGCTCCTAAGGTAAATCGTCGGATCTACCATCGATACGTTGTTAACTATCGTCCCGCTCGCGGATATATTCCTCGAGCAGCTTCTTCTCTTCTCCAGAAAGCGAGCGGCTTTCCAGAAGATCGGCGCGTCGTTCATAGGTCCGACCAAGGGACTGCTGTAAACGCCAACGCCGGATGTGCGCGTGATTGCCACTTAGCAATACGTCGGGAACACGCTGATCCGCATACACCTCCGGTCGGGTGTAGTGCGGGCAATCCAGCAAACCATCCGTAAAGGAATCTTCCTCGGCGGAGTCCGCATGCCCTAAAGCTCCAGGCAGCAGTCGTGTAACCGCATCGATCAGGACCATCGCCGGCAGCTCACCGCCAGACAGTACATAGTCGCCAATCGACCACTCTTCATCGACATGAGCTTCAATAAACCGCTCGTCAATGCCTTCATAGCGGCCGGCAATCAGGATCAATGCATCCAGATTCGCCAACTCGCGTACCGCCGACTGAGTCAGTTGACGGCCTTGGGGCGACAGGTAAATCACCTTCGCGCCCTCCCCGGCGGCGGCTTTGGCTTGAACCAGAGCGTCTTCCAGGGGCTTGATCTTCATCACCATGCCCGGACCACCGCCAAATGGGCGATCATCCACAGTGTGATGTCGATCCGTCGTGTAGTCTCGCGGATTCCAACAGGTGAGCTGCAAGAGCCCCTGTTTCACCGCACGACTGGTGATGCCGTACTCGCTGATGGCGGAGAACATCTCGGGAAACAAACTGATCACTTCTACGCGCAAGTTAGCCACGCTTAGAAATCCGCGTCCCAATCCACCTTCATCTCGCCCGCGGCCAGGTCGACGGCCAACACGCATTGCTCGGTATAGGGCAACAGGCGTTCGCGATCATCCAGGCTGCCAGCGCAAGGCTTGACCACCATTACATCATTCGAGCCGGTCTCGAGCAGGTGATCGATCTTCCCGAACAGTTGTCCGAGGGTGTCGATAACCTTGAGACCTTCCAGCTGGTACCAGTAGTACTCGCCGTCGGTCAGTTCAGGGAACAGGTTGCGCGGCACGCAGATCTCATAACCGGCCAGAAGACGAGCTTCTTCACGATCATCGAGACCCTTGAGCTTTGCGACCAGGAACTTGTCGTTCCCGCGTCCGCTGACCAGCTCTACCTGCTTTACATTGCCGTCACGCTTGAGCGTCCAGGTTTTGTAATCCAGCAGGTTCTTAATCGGATCAGTAAAGGAGTACACCTTCACTTCGCCGCGAACGCCGTGAACCGAGTAAATCTTGCCGATAACGATCAAATCATCAGCAACAGCTGGCGTCGCGTTCATATTGCTCAGGCCGCAGCCTTAGCAGATTCCTTCAACAACTGAGCAACGCGCTCAGAAGGTTGTGCACCAACGCTCAGCCAGTAGGCTACGCGCTCTTGGTTCACGGACAGACGGACTTCTTGACCACGAGCAACCGGGTTGAAGAAACCAACCTGTTCCTTGTGCGAACCGTCGCGCGGGTTGCGGCTGTCGGTTACGGTCAAGTGGTAAAACGGGCGCTTTTTGGAGCCGCCAAGGGCAAGACGGATTGTTAGCATGTGAACATCGTTCCTGTAGTCGGTGCTGCAAATCTAAATGCACAGCGGGCATGGGTGCCCGAAAGGCCGCATATTCTAAGGAATATCCGGACTTTTGCAAATGCCTTTTTCCGGCACCTATCAAAGTGCCATTCAGATCTGCCATAGAGCCGTCGTTAAAAACGGCCGGTCAGCTCCCGCCAAATGCGGGTTTGCTGGAGATCCCGCGTCCTTGCGGGGTCTGCGCCGGTGCGACGACCGGCGCGGATTCTTTACATTTTCGGCATGCCGCCGCCGGGCAACATACCGCCCATGCCGCGCATCATTTTGGCCATCCCGCCTTTCGCCGAGAATTTCTTCATCATCTTCTGCATCTGCTTGTGCTGCTTGATCAAGCGACCGATGTCCTGCACTTGCGTGCCGGAACCCATGGCGATACGACGCTTGCGCGAACCGCTGATCAGCTCAGGGTCACGGCGCTCGGCCGGGGTCATGGAGTTGATGATGGCTTCCATCTGTTTGAATTGCTTCTCTGCCGCGCTCTGGGCGTTGCCCATCTGCGCCAGGTTCACGCCGCCCATGTTCGGCAGCTTGTCCATGAGGCCGCCGAGGCCGCCCATGTTTTTCATCTGTTGCAGCTGATCACGGAAGTCTTCGAGGTCGAAACCCTTGCCCTTCTTCAGCTTCTTGGCCAGCTTGTCGGCCTTGTCCTTGTCGAGGGTCGCCTCTGCCTGTTCGATCAGGCTGAGCACGTCACCCATGCCGAGGATCCGCGAGGCGATACGCTCAGGGTGGAACGGATCGAGCGCTTCGCTCTTCTCGCCCATACCGATGAACTTGATCGGCTTGCCGGTGATGGCGCGCACCGAAAGGGCTGCACCGCCACGGGCGTCACCGTCGACCTTGGTCAGGATCACACCGGTCAACGGCAACGCATCACCGAAGGCCTTGGCCGTGTTGGCGGCATCCTGGCCGGTCATGGCGTCGACCACGAACAGGGTCTCGACCGGGTTGATCGCAGCATGCAGCGCCTTGATCTCGCCCATCATCTCTTCATCGATGTGCAGGCGACCGGCGGTATCGACGATCACCACATCGATGAATTTGAGTTTCGCTTCTTTAATAGCTGCTTGCGCGATCGCGACCGGCTTCTGGCTCAGGTCGGAAGGAAAGAAGGTAACGCCGACTTCGCCCGCGAGCATTTCCAGCTGTTTGATCGCCGCTGGACGGTATACGTCAGCGGACACGACCATGACCGACTTCTTCTTGCGCTCTTTAAGGAAGCGCGCGAGCTTGCCGGCGGTGGTGGTTTTACCAGCGCCCTGCAAACCGGCCATCAGGATCACGGCAGGCGGAACGGCGCTCAGGTTCAGGTCTTCGTTGGCTGCGCCCATCAAGCTTTCGAGTTCGGCCTGGACGATTTTCACGAAGGCCTGGCCCGGCGTCAGGCTGCGCGACACCTCGGTACCGACAGCGCGTTCCTTGACCGAGTTGACGAAGTCTTTGACCACCGGCAAGGCGACGTCGGCTTCGAGCAACGCCATGCGCACTTCACGCAGGGTGTCTTTGATGTTGTCCTCGGTCAGCTTGGCCTTGCCGGTGACATGGCGCAGCGTCTGCGAGAGACGGTCGGTTAAGTTTTCAAACATTGCGCGATCCTTTCAGGCCCTGTGTAGACCGGGATAGTGGCGGCCCGTACCGGACTAAAACGTGTACTCGGCGAGCCTGCGGCGTGGGCAGGTCGCGGATTATAGCGAAGACTGCGTCTGGCGGACACCTCGCACTTTCGTGCTGTGTGGGTTCTATGCCAAACTCATCGGCTTTCGGGCTTGCCTAACAGGACTTATGCTCCCTTTGTCACCCAGCTTGCTAACCACTCTCGCCGCCGCCTGCTTGTATGCCGCTGCGACTTTCTATCAGGGCACTCGCCTGGCCAACGGCGCCAAGGCGAACAAACGGCTGCTCGTCACGCTCGGCGTGCTGGCGGTACTGGCCCATGGCGCCAGCCTGGTCACTCACCTGCTGACGCCAATCGGCCTGGGGCTGGACTTTTTCAGCGCCGCCAGCCTGATTGCCGCGGCCGTCATAGCCCTGACCCTGCTCGCCTGCTCACGCATACCGGTGGAAAACCTGCTGGTGCTGTTGTTCCCACTGGGGGCCGCGACGGCGCTTCTGGCACAGTTTGCGCCCGCCGGTACCGTGCAGATCATTGACGAAGCACCGGGCATCCTCGCTCACATCCTGCTGTCGATCCTCGCCTACGGCATGTTTACCATTGCGGTGTTCCAGGCCTTGCTGTTGCTGATTCAGGACCATCAACTCAAGCACAAACACCCGTCGGGGCTGATCAAGAACTTCCCGCCGCTGCAAACCATGGAAAGCCTGCTGTTCGGCTTTCTCTGGGCCGGCTGGACCCTGCTGTCCCTGTCGCTGATCTCGGGCTGGCTGTTCGTCGAAAACCTGTTCGCCCAGCATCTGGTGCACAAAACCTTGCTGGCCTGCCTGGCCTGGATCGTCTTCAGCGTACTGCTCTGGGGCCGTAATCGCCTCGGCTGGCGCGGACACAAGGCCATTCGCTGGACCCTTGCCGGTTTCTGCCTGCTGATGCTGGCGTATTTCGGCAGCAAGCTGGTTCGTGAATACATCCTGCACATCTGACGGGCGGCATAAATGGACGACTTGCCCATAGGGCCGATGCTCGCAGTAGTGGCCCTGTTGATTTTATGGTCGGGGCTGTTCACCGCCATTGAAGCCGCTCACCAGCACGTACTGGCCAAGCGCATCGCCTCACGTTCAAGCGACAAACCGCTGACCAGGCTGAGCTTTCCGCTCAACAGCCTGATCTTGTGCAACACCCTGTGTCGCACGCTGGTGGTGGTCATCTGTACATTGCTGGCCCTTTTCACCTGGGCCGAAAAGGGGCCGTGGGTCGCGTGCCTCGGCGCGAGCGCCATCTTGCTGGTGTTCGCCGACTACCTGCCACGCGCCCTCGCCACCCGCCATCCGGATGCAATTCTGGCCCTGGGCAACAACCTGCTGCGCATTCCGCTGAAGATCATCTACCCGGCAGCCTGGCTGCTCAACGCCACCAGCCAATTGCTGCTGAGACCGCTCGAGCGCAAAGCCAAAGTGGTGCAACAAAGCGAAGACGAACCACCGAAAGCCCAGTACGACGATCGCGAACCCGCCATCTGCCGCCCGCACTCGCTGCCTGGCATCCATGCGCTGGACAACATCACGGTCAACGACATTCTGGTGCCGCGCAGTGAAGTCGACGGGATCAACCTCGACGATCCGATCGAAGAAATCATCGAGCAACTGCGCCACAACAAGCGCACCCGCCTGCCGGTGTTCCACAGTGATATCAATCAGGTCGAAGCCGTACTCAACACCCGGCAAATCGGCCACCTGCTACCCGACGCGAGCCTGACCCTGGAAGCGCTGCTGGCTGCCAGTCGCGAACCGTACTTCGTGCCTGAAAGCACTCCCTTGCAACTGCAACTGCTGAATTTCCACAAACAGCAACGCCGTCTGGGCATGGTGGTCGACGAGTACGGCGAAGTGCTCGGCATCGTGACCCTGGAAGATATTCTCGAAGAAATCGTCGGCGAGTTCGAAAGCCAGCAAAGCCTGAACAACCCGCACATCCACCCCCAGGCCGATGGCCGCTTGGTGATCGACGGCGCAGCGTCAATTCGCGAACTGAACAAGAGCCTTGGCTGGCACCTGCCAAGCGATGGCCCGAAGACCTTGAACGGCCTGGTGACCGAAGCGCTGGAAACGATTCCCGAGAGCGCGGTATGCCTGAAGATCGGTCGGTACCGACTGGAAATTCTCGAAACCGAGGACAATCGGGTGACTCGGGTACTGATCTGGCAGACTACCCCGATGCCGGTGGTTATCTAGGATTCAGCGCAACTTCCCCACAAAAAACTGCGAAAACCAGGCCACTTGTTAGATCGTTAGCCACCTTCCTATAATCGAGCCGCTTACCCAAGCCTCGCTACACCCGTGCTACCCGCACCCTGCTCCAAACCCACATCCCTGGGTATCAACCATAATAATTCGCTCCACTGGGGCACATGACTGTCAGGGATAACCGCATGACGACCAGCACGACTTACAGCGATTCCACACCCGCGCAACCGACGAACTCCGCCACCCGCGTGGCCACGGCGAGTTTCATCGGCACCGCCATCGAGTTCTACGATTTCTACGTCTATGCCACCGCAGCCGCGCTGGTGATCGGCCCGGTATTCTTTCCGCAAACATCCGGCACGGCGCAGATGCTTTCGGCCTTCCTCACATTCGGCATCGCATTCCTTGCCCGCCCCCTGGGTTCGGCGCTGTTTGGTCACTTCGGCGACCGTATCGGCCGAAAGTCCACTCTGGTGGCTTCCCTGCTCTTGATGGGGGTGTGCACCACGCTGATCGGCGTGCTGCCAGGTTACGACAGCATCGGGGCCTGGGCGCCGATCCTGCTCTGCGTGTTGCGCTTCGGCCAAGGCTTGGGGCTGGGCGGCGAATGGGGCGGCGCGGCCTTGCTGGCCACGGAAAACGCGCCCAAAGGCAAACGCGCGTGGTTCGGCATGTTTCCGCAACTCGGCCCTTCCATCGGGTTTCTGGCGGCGAACGGCCTGTTTCTGACGCTGGCCATGGGCCTGGACGACGAACAGTTCCGCTCCTGGGGCTGGCGAATTCCGTTTCTGCTCAGCGCCGTGCTGGTGATGGTCGGGCTGTATGTGCGCCTCAAGCTCCATGAAACACCGGTGTTCGCCAACGCCGTGGCGCGCCAGGAACGGGTGAAGATCCCGCTGATCGAGCTGTTCAGCCAATACTGGGTGCCGGTTTTGTTGGGCGCCGGCTCGATGGTGGTGTGCTACGCGCTGTTTTATATCTCGACCGTGTTTTCGCTCAGTTATGGTGTGGCGACACTCGGCTACAGCCGCGAAACCTTCCTCGGCCTGCTGTGCTTCGCCGTACTGTTCATGGCCGCCGCCACACCGCTCTCGGCCTGGGCCAGTGACCGCTTCGGGCGCAAACCGGTGCTGATCATCGGTGGCGTGCTGGCCATTCTGTCCGGGTTCTTGATGGAGCCTCTGCTCACCCAGGGTTCGACCTGGGGCGTAGCGCTGTTCCTGTGCATCGAACTGTTTCTGATGGGCGTGACCTTTGCGCCGATGGGCGCGCTGCTGCCGGAACTGTTTCCAACCCACGTGCGCTATACCGGCGCCTCCGCGGCCTACAACCTGGGCGGCATTGTCGGGGCTTCGGCCGCGCCGTTCTTCGCGCAGAAACTGGTGGCGATGGGCGGTTTGAGCTATGTCGGTGGATACGTGTCCGGGGCTGCGGTGTTGAGCTTGATTGCAGTGCTGTGCCTGAAAGAAACGCGCAATAACGATTTGAATCGTATCGACTGACAAACCGCTATCGCCGGCCAGCCAGCGCCCACAGGCTCAGTGTCGTACCACTCTATTGTGATCGACACCGGCCCTTGTGGGAGCTGGCTGGCCAGCGATGGCGCCCACTCTGGCAATACACATCCCCCAATTTTCCCCCTTCCGCTGGCACCTCGCTCTACGCGTAACAGTATATCCCCGCTATACTCTTCGGCTTTTCCTGAATAAATGCCAATAGGGTCCCGCCGCGCATGGATAAGACCTACCAGCCGCACGCCATTGAAACTTCCTGGTACAACACCTGGGAGTCAGAGAATTACTTCGCCCCGCAAGGCGCGGGCGAGTCCTACACCATCATGATCCCGCCGCCGAACGTCACCGGCAGCCTGCACATGGGTCACGGCTTCAACAACGCGATCATGGACGCCCTGATCCGTTTCCGCCGCATGCAGGGTCGCAACACCCTGTGGCAGCCGGGCACCGACCACGCCGGTATCGCCACGCAGATGCTGGTGGAGCGTCAACTCGAAGCCCAGGGCCAGAATCGTCACGATTTGGGCCGTGACAAATTCCTTGAGAAAGTCTGGGAATGGAAGGATCAGTCCGGCGGCAACATCAGCCGCCAGATCCGCCGCCTCGGCTCATCCGTCGACTGGAGCCGCGAACGCTTCACCATGGACGATGGCCTGTCGGAAGCGGTCAAAGAAGCCTTCGTACGCCTGCATGAAGACGGCCTGATCTATCGCGGCAAGCGCCTGGTCAACTGGGACACAAAGCTGCACACGGCGATTTCCGACCTTGAAGTGGAAAACCACGACGAGAAGGGTTTCCTGTGGAACCTGAAATACCCGCTGGCCGACGGCGCCAAGACCGCTGAAGGCAACGACTACCTGATCGTCGCGACGACTCGTCCGGAAACCATGCTCGGCGACGCCGCCGTGGCCGTTAACCCGAACGACGAACGCTACAAAGCCTTGATCGGCAAATACGTCGAGCTGCCGCTGGTTGGCCGCCGCATCCCGATCATCGCCGACGATTACTGCGACCCTGAATTCGGCACCGGCTGCGTGAAAATCACCCCGGCCCACGATTTCAACGACTACGAAGTCGGCAAGCGTCACAACCTGCCGCTGCTGAACATCTTCGACAAAAATGCCAGCGTCCTGCCAGCCGCCCAGGTGTTCAACCTCGACGGCACGCTGAACGAAAGCATCGACGGCAAGATCCCGGCCGAATACGCCGGTCTCGACCGTTTCGAAGCCCGCAAGCAGATCGTGGCCGCGTTCGAAGCCGCGGGCCTGCTGGTCAGCGTTGACGATCACGCCCTGAAAGTCCCGAAAGGCGACCGCTCCGGCACCATCATCGAGCCGTGGCTGACCGACCAGTGGTACGTATCCACCAAGCCTTTGGCCGAGCCTGCCATTGCCGCCGTCGAAGACGGCCGCATCCAGTTCGTGCCCAAGCAGTACGAAAACATGTACTTCTCCTGGATGCGTGACATTCAGGATTGGTGCATCAGCCGTCAGCTGTGGTGGGGCCACCGGATTCCGGCCTGGTACGACGAGTCGGGCAAGGTTTACGTTGGCCGCGACGAAGCCGAAGTGCGCGCCAAGCACCACCTCGGTCCGGATGTTGCACTGCAACAGGACAACGACGTTCTCGACACCTGGTTCAGTTCCGGCCTGTGGACGTTCTCGACACTCGGCTGGCCTGAGCAAACCGAATTCCTGAAGAAGTTCCACTCCACCGACGTGCTGGTCACCGGCTTCGACATCATTTTCTTCTGGGTTGCCCGGATGATCATGCTGACGATGCACCTGATCAAGAACGAGGACGGCACGCCACAGGTTCCGTTCAAGACTGTTTATGTGCACGGTCTGGTGCGTGATGGCCAGGGCCAGAAGATGTCCAAGTCCAAGGGCAACGTCCTTGACCCGCTGGACATCATCGACGGTATCGAGCTGGAAGAGCTGGTCAGCAAGCGCACCTCCGGCATGATGCAGCCAAAACTGGCGAAGAAGATCGAGAAGCAAACCCGCGAAGAGTTTGCCGAGGGCATCGCCAGCTATGGCACCGACGCCCTGCGTTTCACCTTCTGCTCGCTGGCGTCCACCGGTCGCGACATCAAGTTCGACATGGGCCGCGTCGAAGGCTACCGCAACTTCTGCAACAAGATCTGGAACGCCGCGCGCTACGTGCTGGACAAGGGCGAAGACTGCGGCCAGAACGGCGAAGCCTACGAACTGTCCCTGGCCGATCGCTGGATCATTTCGCAGCTGCAACGCACCGAAGCCGAAGTGACCCGCCAACTGGATCAGTTCCGCTTCGACCTCGCGGCGCAAGCGCTATACGAGTTCATCTGGAACCAGTACTGCGACTGGTACCTGGAACTGTCCAAGCCTGTGCTGTGGGACGAGAACGCCCCGGTTGAACGTCAGCGCGGCACCCGTCGCACCCTGGTTCGCGTACTGGAAGTGGCCCTGCGCCTGGCCCATCCGTTCATGCCGTTCATCACCGAGGAAATCTGGCAGCGCATTGCGCCGCTGGCCGGCATCGAAGGCAAGACGATCATGCTGCAACCTTGGCCGGTGGCCAATGAAACACGCATCGATCAGGCCGCCGAAGATGACATCGAATGGCTCAAGGGCCTGATGCTCGGCACGCGTAACATCCGTGGCGAAATGAACATCGGCCCGGGCAAACCGCTGCCGCTGTTCCTGAAGAACGTCAGCGCCGAGGATCAGCGTCGTCTCACTGAAAACGAAGCGTTGCTGAAGAAACTGGCACGTCTCGAATCGATCACCGTTCTGGCTGCCGGCGAAGAAGCGCCACTGTCGGCGACCGCGCTGGTCGGCGAGATGGAAGTGCTGGTACCGATGGCCGGCCTGATCGACAAAGGTGCGGAACTGGCGCGTCTGGACAAGGAAATCCAGCGCCTGCAAGGCGAAGTGCAACGGGTTGGCGGCAAGCTGTCCAACGCCGGCTTCGTCGACAAGGCACCGGCTGAAGTCATCGAGAAAGAACGCGCCAAACTGGCAGAAGCCGAACAGGCTCTGGGCAAGCTGGCGGAGCAACACGCGCGGATTGCCAGTCTGTAACGGCAAATCGCAATAAAACAGGGAGGCCCGGGTGGCCTCCCTTTTTTATGCCGCCCCTTTCTCCCAAACACCCAAAAAATCGCTGTGGGCAAGCTTGCTCGCGATGAGTGCATCACATTCACCTTTGATATCGCTGACAGACCGCTATCGCGAGCAAGCTCGCTCCCACAGCGGGCTTGCGGTGACCCGCACAGTTGAGCTCACAACGGCCGGATGTGGGACAATACCCGCCACTTATAGCCACGCCCGAATCGACCACCCCCATGACCACCCCCCGCACCCCCAAACCTGCGCGCCAAAAGCCTGATCCGACCAAGGCAGCCAAAGCCGTCGAGCCACGCGAGAAGGCCAGCCTGCATCCGCGCAATCGCCACCAGGGTCGCTATGACTTCCCGGCGCTGATCAAAACCACGCCGGAATTGAAGCAGTTCGTGATCACCAACCCATACGGCAAGGAAAGCATCGACTTCGCCAGCCCGGATGCGGTGCGCGTGTTCAATCGGGCACTGCTCAAGTCGTTCTACGGCATCGCCCATTGGGACATTCCAGCCGACTATCTGTGCCCGCCAGTGCCGGGACGTGCGGATTACGTGCACTTTCTGGCCGATCTGCTGGCCAGTGGCAATGATGGCGTGATCCCGCGTGGCGCGGCAGTGAAGGTGCTGGATATCGGCATGGGCGCCAACTGCGTGTATCCGCTGATTGGTCACAGCGATTACCGCTGGCAGTTCCTCGGCTCGGAGATCGACGCCACCGCCATCGCCGCCGCCAAAGCCATCATTCAGTCCAACGGCTTGAACAAAGCCATTCAGATCCGTCAGCAGAGCAACCCGAAACAGATCCTGCTGGGCCTGCTCGAAAGCGCCGAGCGTTTTGACCTGACTATGTGCAACCCGCCGTTCCACGCGTCTCTGGAGGAAGCGACCCGAGGCAGCACGCGTAAATGGCGTGCGCTGGGCAAGGCCGATCCGAAGCGCAAACTGCCGGTGCTGAATTTTGGCGGTCAGGCGGCAGAGTTGTGGTGTGAGGGTGGCGAAGCACGATTTGTCACGCAATTGATCAGCGAAAGCGCGCAGGTGGGGCAACAGGTGTTGTGGTTCAGCACATTGGTGTCGAAAGCCTCGAACCTGCCGGCGATCCAGACAACCCTGAAAAAGGCTGGCGTGCTGGAAAGCCAGGTGGTGGAAATGTCCCAGGGGCAGAAGCAGAGCCGCTTCGTCGCCTGGACGTTCCAGACCAAGGCGCAGCAACAGGCCTGGCGTCAGGCACGCTGGGCCAAGGCTTCAACGGAGTAACCGAACATCGCTGCGACTTGCCTTGGCGCAAGTCGTTGTCGAGGACAAAAAAAACCGTGCCCGAACGACTCCGGCGCACGGTCTTTTTAACAAGCCTTACTTGCTTACAGCATCAGCGCTTCGCTGGCCTGACGATCTCTTTGAATGTACAGCCGCGCACTTCTTTGTTATCGCAGTAATACCGTGAATTCCACTCTTCCCACGATCCGCCGGTATCAATACTCGCGACGGTCCCTTCCCTTTTGAACTTCATGTCCACCGCGCCGCCTTTCTGCAGCCTATAACCACAGCGCTGGACCTCACCGATGACGGTCCCCTCCTCGACATCCTTGTGAGGCATGAATATCGCCAATTCGAATTCACCCACCGGCCCCTGGCCGCCTTGAGACACACCGTACCATTCGCCATCGCCGCTGGCCGTGGGCGCTTTGTAAATACCCGGGGCCAATTCCCTGATGTCTGAAGGGCTTGGGCAGTATTCCGTGACATCTGCCCAGGCATGGCCAGACAACAGAATCGAAATGCACATCACCAACTGTTTAAGTTTCATAGAACGTCCCTGTAACTAACAACCAGAATTTAGTTTTTAGCTTTTACGCAAAGCCAAGCGCGAAACCCGATCGATACTACCGATCTACGGCACACACTCAACTATCAGTTCCGTAGGAAAGTTCACTTCATAGACCAAGAAAACTGACTTATTTAACTCACACTGAAAAAACTGAAGCGACGCTTAACCAACAAGTCCATAAATTCATTACCAGAAACATTAAATGTCCGGGGATAAAACGTACTTCAGAGAAATAAACAAAGTGTTACATAGATCTACCTTGCGCAGATCATTCTGGCGGGCACAAAAAAACCGTGCCCGGATTGCTCCGGCGCACGGTTCTTTTAACAAGTCTTACTTGTTGACAGCGTCGGTCAGGCCTTTGGCCACAACCAGCTTGATCACTTTCTTGGCAGCGATTTCGATGGCAGCGCCAGTCGAAGGGTTACGGCCAGTACGGGCAGGACGCTCAGTCACTTTCAGCTTGCCGATACCTGGCAGAGTGATTTCGCCGCCGTTTTCCAGCTGATCGGCAACGATTTGGCCCAGTTGGTCCAGAGCGTTACGCGCGGTGGTTTTTGGCGCGTCGATAGCTTCAGCGATGTCGGCGATCAGTTGGTCTTTAGTAAGAGCCATTTAGTGTTCCTTCCCTATCAAATTCATATGGATTGCAGAGTGCAGTGTCAGCCATCGAGCCCGATCTTCTGGATCTGGCACCCTCGGCCAAATAACCACGGGATCGGGGTTATAGATACCGAAATCAGGGTTTGGTTCGACCTGACAAATGCTGAATGCACGCTTAACGCAGTGACGTCGCGTAAGACGGGGCAAAACTAGCACAGAGACGGGGAAATATCCGCCTCCAGCTACCCATTTGGTCAGCTTTATTGCTCTAAAACGGGAAAAAATCGCATATGTGCCGCCAGCCACCCTGGAATTGACCTTCGCACCGCGCCAAAACCAGTGGTTGCGGTACACTGAGCGCTTTTTCGGGGGAGCACGCCCTCCTCTCTTCAATCAGCCGAGAAACCCATGCCGATCCGTCATTGCATCGTCCACCTGATCGACAAAAAACCCGACGGCACACCTGCAGTTCTCCACGCTCGCGAATCGGAACTGGCCGAGTCCGCAGCCATCGAGAACATGCTCGCCGACCTCAATGAAAGCTATAACGCCAAACAGGGCAAAGCCTGGGGGCTGTTTCATCCGGAGTCCGGGGCCTTTCCTTTCAGCGGCTGGCTGAAGGAATACCTCGATGGCGGCAGGGACTTCACGGCGTTCAGCCGCGTGGCGGTGGAACACCTGCAAAAACTGATGGAGGAATCCAACCTCTCGGTCGGCGGCCACGTATTGTTCGCGCACTACCAGCAAGGCATGACCGACTATCTGGCCATTGCCCTGCTGCACCACAGCGAAGGCGTCGCAGTGACCGATCAACTGGACGTGACCCCGTCCCGTCACCTGGACCTGGGCCAATTGCATCTGGCGGCGCGGATCAACGTTTCCGAGTGGCAGAACAACAAGCAGTCCAAGCAGTACATTTCGTTCATCAAAGGCAAGAACGGCAAAAAGGTTTCGGAGTATTTCCGCGACTTCATCGGCTGCCAGGAAGGCGTCGACGGGCCGGGCGAAACCCGCACGCTGCTCAAGGCGTTCAGTGACTTCGTCGAAAGCGAAGACCTGCCAGAAGACTCCGCCCGCGAAAAAACCAAGACCCTGGTGGATTACGCCAGCAGCCAGGCCAAACTGGGCGAGCCCATGGGCCTGGAAGAGTTGTCGGAGCTGATCGACGAAGAACGCCCTAAAGCTTTCTACGACCACATTCGCAACAAGGATTACGGCCTGTCGCCGGAAATCCCGGCCGATAAACGCACCCTGAACCAGTTCCGCCGCTTCACCGGTCGCGCCGAAGGCCTTTCGATCAGTTTCGAGGCGCACTTGCTGGGCTCGAAGATCGAGTATGACGAAGAGGCCGGTACGCTGATCATCAAGGGCCTGCCCACTTCGCTCACCGACCAGCTCAAGCGACGCAACTGATGCTGGGCAGGGTGTTGAAGAAATGCCTGCTGATCCTGCTGGTGGTCGTGGTCTACCAGAACTGGGGCAAGATCGAGCGCCTGATGGATCCGACCCGGTTGGTGTCCGAGCAGATGCAGCTCAAAGCCAATGTCGTGATCTACAGCACTGACTGGTGCGGCTACTGCAAACAGACCCGGCGCTTTCTCGATCAAAGGAACATTCCGTACAAGGAATTCGATATCGAAAAGGATGCTGTGGCGCGCAAGGACTATGAAGCGCTGGGCGGCGGCGGGATTCCGATCATCGATGTGAACGGAACGCTGATTCGCAAATATGACCCGGATGCCATTCTGGCCGCATTGAAGTAACCCTGCAGGAGCGAGCAAGCGCGCTCCTGCAGGGACTGTCAGGCCGCTTCGATCCGGAAACCGAACCGCGGAAAGTGCACATGCACCAGACCGCCACGCTCGTCTTCGCGACGAAGAATCAATTCCTCTCGGCCGGCAAACAACAACTCACCCGCCACCGGATCGACGCCATAGTCGGTTGCTGCGATCACCACCGGCTGGCCCGCCTTGAAACCATTCGGTTCATCGAACTGCTCGTCCGGCAATGCGGCCGGCGTGGAAGCCCGCGCCACTTGCAACGCCTCTTCGGCGGTCATCTCGTTCGAGGCGCCATGGCCGAACCCCAACACACGGGCATGCCATGCGGCCACCGCCGGATAGTTATCCACAAGCGGAGACGTCACGGGCGTCGCCTTGAGAAACCATAACGAATGCGCCAGGGCGAAGTCGGCAATCGACGGTTCGCCGAACAGGTAATCCCCCTCCTCGCGCTGCAGCTGTTGTTCCAGCCGCGACATGATCGTCGGCCACTGATGCCTGGCCTGCTCCGCCGACAGGCGCGTGGCGCTGCCGCCGCTGAACAGCCCGGCGCGGTCGGCGATAAAGGCCTTGATCGCTTCTGGCGACAAATTGCCGAAGCGCACCGCCATCGATTCCGGCTGGAACACCAGGCTGACCGCATGCTGGAACACCACCGAATCGGCCCAGCTGGCGAAGCTGGCGGTGATCATTTCCTGGCCTTCCGGGAAGAACGCCGGCAGGGCTTTTTCCTGCTCCAGACGACGGGCGATCAACGAAGTGTCGCAATAAATATCCGCGCCGATTTGCAGCACCGGGGTCTTGCGATAGCCACCGGTCAACGCGGTCAGGTCGGGTTTGGGCATCACCGGTGAGATCTTCACCGAGCGCCAGGACAATCCCTTGAAGCCCAGCAGCAAACGCGCCTTTTCGGCAAATGGGGACGTCGGGTAATGATGCAGGATCAACTCGGACATGCTCGGCTCCGCCGCACGAATAGGAATTCGCAGCTTAGCGCGCAATCGGTTAGCGGCCTACAGATCTGCCTGATGGGAACTGATCAGTCAGAGTGATAAGCCGGCGTTCGCGCTGGCCACCAGGCATTCCTTGGCGCTTTTCTTGAGCTTCTTGATCAGGCGCTCCTGCCGCAGCGCTTCGCTTTTATCACGACAGGCTTCGGTGTAGACCAGTGCCATGGCCGGGCTGGAAAGAAAGAAGCGTGCCCCTTTGCCGCTTTGATGCTTGGCAAATCGGCGCACGGGATCGTCGCTGATCCCGCAGTAGAGCGAACCATTGGCCGCGCGCACGAGATAGACGAACCAGGGTTTGCTCACCGCAGTGGCGGCGTCGACAGGGCTTTCGCTGGGGGCGTTCACTTAACGATCAGTGCTTGAAGGGGACAAGCCGCGATCTTATCAGCGGCTGGCCTGGAATGCCTTCAAACCCTTCAAGGCCTGAGCACGAACAGCGTTGCTCACCAACGGCGTCCAACCGAGCAGCAGGCCTTTGAAACCCAGCGCCTGACGCGACCACTTCCACAGATCGAAGCTGTCGTGATGCTCGCAAATCTTGCCGTCACGGAAAACGAATCGCGCCTGGATGTCATTAACCACGATGTTGCCGGTCTGACTGAACAGATAGGTCGCCACCCAATGAGCAGCGCCCGTGCGCTCATCGGCGCGGACGTTATCGAAACTCAGGGAGAAATCCTTGGCCCGGGTCGTCAGCATGCGCCACATATCGCTGGCATCGCGGCCGTGAAGCTCACCAAACGCCGGATCACTGAACACCACGTCATCGGTATAGCAGGCAGCCATGGCCTCGGCATCCAGACGCTGGAAGGCCTGGTAGAACCGGGTGATCAATGCGCTGTGGATATCACTCATGGGCAGGCTCCCTGTTGTTGCGAAATATGATCGAAAGATGGCCTGCACAATAATCTGCAAATGTGCCGAACACTATGGGCATTCGCCACGAGAATACCGGGACAGCTCGTACGCTGAGCGCCTAGGTCGACATTCCGCTGTCGCGGGCGTAGGAAAAAAGTTCGACATCCGTGGAAATACCCAAGCGGTGCATGGCCATGTTTTTTTGTTTACTGATGGTCGACACACTGCGCTGGAAGTGATTGGCGATTTCGCTGACGGTCATGCCACTGGCCAGCATCCGCACCACCTCGTGCTCTTTGGCCGACAACGGCAACTCGCTCATCTGACTGCCCGTGTCAGCCAGCAGTATTCGCAACGACTCGCTGATGTAGCGTCGCCCCCCACCCACCGCGTTGATCCCCAGGGGCAGTTCGGTCTCCGCGGCGGATTTGGCAACGATGGCCCGTACCCCCTGAGCCAGCGCCGCCCTCGCCGTGGCGACGCTGGTAAACATCGTCAGCACAATGACCGGCAATGCCGGATAGTCGCGCCGAATCGTACTCAACATTTTCAAACCATCGGCCTGCCGCCCTCCCGGCATGGAGAAGTCGGTGATCAACAGATCGCACGGTGTGCTCGAAAGAATGCGCATCAGGCTATCGGTACCCTCAGCCTCTGCAACGACTACGCATCGCCTGGTGGCATTGATCAACATCCGCAACCCGATGCGGACGACGCAGTGGTCGTCAGCAATTACGACTCGCATTGTGGGAGGTCTCCTGCTTGTGATTAAAGGGCGCGGAAATTAACGCCGTTTTCTCCCTCCCACAATGCCTCGCCAAAAGCCGAAAACTGGCTTAGTCAACGTTTCAAGGGCCAGTGTTTTTTACCCTACGAACATTCAGATTATTCACACATCGCACAACGCAAAAACCTACAGCAGTGAGCTACCAGCGATCGGTGCATCGTCATCGCCCAATAAAATTTCTCATACACAGAGCAATCGCTTTTCGTATTTGTTGCATTCAAATCGCTGACCACACCCGCCTAAATTGCACCTCAATCGCTGCCCCCCATTTGCCGGTAAAACCAAGAGCTATCACATGAACAAGACATTAAGCGCACTCTGTACTGCATTACTCCTGACGGCAGCTTCGCCCGCCTTTGCCGCCAGCACCGACTTGACCGTCACTGGCGTCATCACCCCAAGCGCGTGCACACCAAACCTGTCCGGAGGCGGCATTGTTGATCATGGCAAAATTTCCGCGAAAGACCTCCGACCGGACAACCCCACTAGTTTGCCCAAGCAAACGCTGCAAATGACCGTGAACTGCGATGCACCGGTTCAGTTCTACTTTTCTCCAATCGATCATCGGGCCGGTACCGCCTGGAACACGAGCAGTAGGTTTGGACTGGGCTTGACCAATGCAGGCGAGAAGCTGGGCTCGTTCTTCGTTGATGCGTTGAATGTGAACGCGGACGGAGTCGACGCACAGGCTATTGTGTCGGAGGACGGCGGAAAAACCTGGGTCAAGGATCACTGGGAGGTCTACAACCTTTGGGCTGTCGGTGCCATGGGTGACACCAGTACGCCGCTCCAGGTGAAAGACCTGACCCTGGATCTTCAGGTAACCACTCAAATTGCCAGGGGCAGTGATCTGACCCTGACTGACGAAGTGCTGATCGACGGCTCAGCCACCTTGGAACTCAAATACCTGTAACGTCGAATCGTCCGGGCAACGGTTGATCCACACCGTTGCCCGTTCCTCCTGAAGAACCCATTGATACGTCCCTGCTCTTTTGACTATGTGCCTGCACGCCAACGACCGTTGCGGCCAATGGCACGGCGCTGCTCGCAACACTTATCTACACACAGGACAGAAGCTTTCGTACTTGTTGCATTCAAGAAACTGATACCAGCCGCTTAAATGGCACCTCAATCGGTGAGCCCCCCCATTTCCGAAATGCCCTGATGCCCCTTGCACCCTTGGCCCTGTTGTCATCTGCAAGCTGCCATCCGAGCGGTGCCATCGGCTTTTTCTCGAACCTATCAACGAGACACGTCATGACGATGTTTTTTACCTTCGCGCGCCCCTTGATTCACAGCGGTATCGGCGCGCTCGTTCTGTTGCTGGCCACCCAGGCGCAAGCCGATGGCATGGTCCCGAACACCTCGGTGGTGATCGTCAACGAGGCCGATGGCGAGGCTTCGGTTTCCGTGACCAATACCGACGCCAGCCTGGCGTTGCTGCACGTCACCATTGAAGACATCGAGCAGGACAAGGAATCCCTGGTGTTCGTGACCCCACCGCTGTCCCGCGTCGAGGCGTCGAAAACCCAATTGGTGCGCTTCATCCTGCAATCGGAAAAGCCCTTGCTCACTCAACGCTTGAAGCGCGTGATCTTTGAAGGCATCCCCCAGGGCAGACCTGCCGCCGACGCCGGGCATGCCCGCGTCGGGGTGACCGTGCGCCAGAACCTGCCATTGATTCTGCACCCCAAGGGCCTGGCGCCCAATCGCACGCCGTGGACCGACCTGCAATGGTCGCTACGGGACGGCCAACTGACCGTGCGCAACGAAACGCCTTATGTGGTGCGCCTGGCGCAAGAGCTGCAATTGTTGCCATCCAGGAGCGGTGCTTTGTTACCGCGAACCTATGTGCTGCCCGGCGAGAGCATCAGTGTGCCGGCAATGGCCACAACCGCGACGCAGGTGCGCTTCCTGCCCGCCACCGTCTACGGTTTTGCGGTGGCGCACTACGACGCACCCGTCGAATCCTGAAACGCATCCCCCCAGCGCCCCGAAGAAACGTGGGCGCTGACGAGAGACAGAGCCTGAACCACAGCGTATCGACCAGCACGCTGGCATAAGACAAGTGACCCCCATGAACACTGTATCGACCTACCGTGATGGCGAAGCCATGCCCGCGATTCGGGTGGCGAACGCTCGCCTTCCGCGATCCCGAGCCTGTGTGGCGCTGGGGTTGGCCAATGCACTGGTGCTGACCGACGTCGGCGCCGACGTCATGGCCGACTCGTCGCTGCTGACCTCGTTCGACACGAGAACGTTGGAGCAACGCGGCATCGACCCGGCACTCGCGACGCTGCTGCTACAAGCGCCTCGCTTCACCGCGGGCCGGCATCCGGTCACGCTCACGGTCAACGGTCAGCGCCGTGGGCGGGTGGATGCCGCGTTCAATCGCCAGGGTGACGTGTGCTTTGACCAGACCCTGCTCGACACAGCAAACCTCAGGGTTCCTGCCCGTACGCAGGACGATCAGGCTTGTCACGATTTTCTCGGTGCCTGGCCGCAAACCGTGATCGACCCGGACCCCGCCAGCCTGGGCCTGTCATTGATCGTGCCCACTGACTCGATCCGCCCGACAACTCGGGACGTTACCGGCTACCAGACCGGTGGCTTCGCCGGTCTGCTCAATTACGACGTCAGCAGCCTGCACAGCCACTCCGGTGATCAATCGAGCCGTTACATGTCGGCCAATACCGAACTGGGCTTCAACGCCGGCGACTGGATCGTGCGCAGTCGCCAGTTACAGACCCGGCAGGATGACGTGTCGCGCACCAGCCATTTGGCGGCCTATGCCCAGCGCACCTTCGCCAGTCAGCAAGCGGTGCTGCAGGCCGGACAGATCAGTCTCTATAACCCGGTGCTCGCCGGTACGCAGATCACCGGTGTGCAAGTCATGACCGAGCAGGCACTGAGGGTCGAAGGCCAGAACGCGGCGATCGAAGGCATTGCGCACAGCCAGGCGCAGATCGAAGTCAGGCAGAACGGTTCGCTGATTCATTCGACGGTGGTGCCCGCCGGTCCGTTTTCATTGAATGACGTGCGTCGGCTCAACCATCGCTCCGACGTGGAAGTCACGGTCAAAGAGGCGGACGGCAGTGAGCGCAGCTTTACCGTGCCGGCCGCCATGCTCGGCATCGGCCTGCCCGCGCCCGGCTTCTCGCTGGCAGCCGGCCAGGTACGCAGTACAAGTGATACGCAGGATGACAATCCATGGGTGATCAGCGGTGGCTGGAGCGGTGCGCTGGATCCTCAATTGCAGTTCAGCGCGGGCATGACAACCGCCGCTGATTATCGGGCGACAGGTTTCAGTCTCGGCCTGTTGCCCTCGACCGCGACACAGATTCAAGCCAGCCTTTTGCGGACAGACGCCGGTGGACGCGCGCCCTCCCGCGGATGGCAGGGCGACCTGAGCGCATCCCATCGATTCGATGACCAATGGTCGATCAATGCCGGCAGCACCTACCGCACGTTCGGTTACCGCGAACTGGAGGATGCTGTCTTCAGCCTCTCGTCAGACAACGGAAAGTCCCGTTACCGCGATCGGCAAAGCGTCGCGCTGGCCTGGTCACACCCGACCCTTGGTGCCTTCGGCGGCGGCATGAGTCGCTCGTCTTCATTCGATGGTCAAAGCAGCCATCGTGCCCTGGCGTCATGGGGCACCAGCATCGGCGGGGTATCCGTTTCGGCAAATGCTGAATGGCAACTCAGCGGGGCGGGACGCGGTGGTGACAGTGTTTACCTGAATCTCAGTATTCCCTTGGGCGAAAATCGCCGGGCGCGAACCTGGGTGCGCAGTGCCGCTGGCGAGTACCGCAGCGGTGTCGGCCTGAACGAACGGCTCAACGACCGATTTGGCTATCGGATCGGCATCGAACACGACACCCGCGACAAGCAGGTGCAGTCCACTGTCGGCGCCTCGCTGCTGCCGCGATACAGCCAACTGGACCTGAGTTACACCCGTTCCGATGCCGAGCGCTCGAGCTATCAGGCCGGCGCCCGTGGCGGTGCCGTATTGCATGGCGGTGGCTTGACGCTGTCGCCTTATCCGGTGCGCGACACCTTCGCCCTGCTGTCGGTCGGTGAGATGGACGCCATCAAGGTCAGCACCCCCAGCGGTCCGGTCTGGACCGACAGTCAAGGTCAGGCGGTGGTCCCGCAGGTCGCTGCCTATGGCCGCAGTGCGGTGGAAATCGATACCCGTTCGCTACCGCGCAACATCGATATCAACAACGGCATGGCCGTGATATCGGCCGGTCGTGGTGCGGTCGACCGCGTCGAGTTCGGGGTCACGATGACCCGCCGCGCCTTGCTCAAGGTCACCACGAGCCATGGCGCACCACTGCCCCGAGGCGCGACGGTGAGTACCGAGGACGGCGAGTTCGTGACGCTGGTCCAGGACGTCGGCCAAGTGTTTTTACCCAATGTGCTCGACTCACGCCCGCTGTGGATAACCGCGCCGGGGCTTGAGCGCTGCCGACTCGATTTCGAGCTGCCGGCCAAAGCCGACGCCGAGGCGTACTACGAAACCGCCGCGGCCCAGTGCCGAGCCCTCTGAGGATCATTTGATGAGCCTGTCCCGTTACTTGCTGCCAGTCCTCGCCCCCCTGACGCTGGGTGCCTTCTCATCCCACGCCTGGGCGCTGCCGGATGACTGTCAGCTCAGCCTCAGCCAGCCCGTGCTCGACTACGGCTTGATGAACCGTGCGATACGCGTCGATACAACACCGGTACTCACCTTGGGTGAACGACGTCTGAGCCTGAACCTGAGTTGTGCGCAACCCACCGACATGAGCCTGTTCTACCGCGCCATGGCGACGTCCGCCGAGCGCTATCACTTCGCGGAGCACGGCAGCTATGAAATGCGTGTACGCGATGGCGTACTCGATGGGCAATCGGTCGATTTGGGACTGATTTCCACTGTCGGCCAGTCACCGGTGGAAACTGCATCGACCCTGACCTGGCGCCCGGAACACGGCATCGCGCCAGTACGCGCCGGTACAGCGGTCCAGGGTCGGAGTTTCTCCGCGCAGATCGAGGTGACCGCCCGGGCTCAGGAACAAGCGATGCGGGTGCGTGACGCCGTCAACTGGGAAACCACGGGTGTATTCGACGCAGTCGCGGCAGGCCGATCCCGGGAAGCCATCCTGCGCGCCCGCTTCGCGCCGGGGGCTTGCGAACCGGTGCTGTCCAATGCCGGCCTGGTCGACTTTGGCAGGTTGTCCATGAGCGATCTGAATACCGACCTGGACACTCGCCTGCCCCCCAAGACCCTGACGCTGCGGGTCGGCTGTGATGCTCCGACCCACTTTGCCCTGGTGATGCACGACAACCGCGCAGGCTCGGCGACGGTCAACAGCGAAATCTACTACGGTCTGGCCTTCGATAACCGTGGCAACAAGATCGGCCTGTATTCGTTGAACGTCGATCCGGCCGACGCCAGCGCCGACAGCTTCGCTCGCCTGTACCGAACCGACTCGACCACCACAGGCACAGCCTGGAGCACGGCCAGTTCACGCCCGATACCCATCGGCCAGAAAAGCTACCTGGGCTTTACCGACATCGCTGGCAGCACCGCAGGCCCGGTTGCAATTCAGAACCTGACAACCGGCGTCACCGTCGAGGCCGTCATTGCGCCCGCCTCAAGCCTGGACCTGAGCACCGCCGTCCAGCTCGACGGCTCGGGAACGATCGAAATTATTTACCTGTAACACCCAACCCACCTTGTTGACCCCGGGGCGCAATGGAGCGCCTTGGGCGAATCGAGGAATCAACCAGCGAAAAGGAAAAAAATGAAACAGTATTTCATCGCCCTGTCGACTGCCGCTCTGGTCAGCGTTGCACCTTATGCCCTCGCGTCGTCAACCGACCTGACGGTCACCGGTGTCATCACCCCGGCTGCCTGCACACCGACCCTGTCCAACGGCGGTGTCGTGGATAACGGCAAGATCTCGGCGAAGGATCTCGATCAAGTGCGCGAGACGTTGGTCGGCACCCATCCACTGCAATTGTCGGTGTCATGTGATGGACCGACTCAGTTTGCATTGAAACCCGTGGATCACCAGGCCGGTACGGCCGCTTTGACAAGCTGGTTCGGCCTGGGCTTGACCAGCGCGGGCGAGAAGCTGGGCTGGGTTCGAGTCAATGTCAAAAACGCCGTGGCAGACGGCGTGGCGGCACAGGCCATCGATTCCGACGACGTGGGTAACACCTGGAAGGCAACCTGGGTAACAAGCCCCGGATACCTCCTGTCAGTCGGTTCCACCACTGACGTAAGCATCCCGCTGTTTGTGAAAGACCTGACCATGGATTTCGAGGTCAACACCAACATCGCCCGCGCCGACAGCCTGACCCTGACCGACGAAGTGGTCATGGACGGTGCCGTGACCTTTGAAATGACTTACCTCTAACACCCCCGACGCTGAACCACTCGCGGCGTCTGGGCGAGTGGTTCAGCTCACACCGCCATCCTCGCGCCTTTGGCAAAGGGAATGGCAAACAACCACTGAAAAGAAGCATCAGCCAATATGAAGAAGTATCTCGCGGCACTTTCCGCCAGCGCACTGATCAGCGTAGCGCCCGCCGCCCTCGCGGCTTCGAGTACCGACCTGACGGTCACTGGCCTCATCACGCCACAGGCGTGCACACCGAGCCTGTCCAATGGCGGCGTCATCGATAACGGCAAGATTTCCGCGAAAGATCTCAACCCGGACAGCAACACCCTGGTGGGAAGCCATCCGTTGCAATTAAGCGTGACCTGCAGCGCTCCCATCGCGGTAGCCCTGTATGGCATCGATAACAATGCCAGCTCATCTTTGGCCGACAACTACTTCGGCCTGGGATTTACCGACACGGGTGAAAAGATTGGAATCTTCGGGGCCAGAATCATAAGCGCCACGGCAGACGGCTCAACCATAAAGCCTATACGCTCAACTGATATCTCCGCGCCCCGTCCATGGTGGGAACCCGCGCACCTTATGGGCAAAGGGGAGTACACATCGGTAGGTACCGGTGTACCGGGCGGCAGACACATCCCGAGCCCCGTACAAAACCTCACGATGGATCTGGACGTCGATACTTACATCGCTCCAGCCAACAGCCTGACCTTGACCGACGAAATCAAAATAGACGGTTCCGCGACATTTGAATTGACCTACCTCTAAGCCCCTGACACTGAATCACTCCCGGCGTCAAAGGGCGTGATTCAGTGCCCGATTCAGACTTTTTCGCTTTCCACCTGCACATACAGCGCACGACCGGCCCCCAGGCCGGCAAAGATCGCACCCAGGCCGATGACCCCGAAGATCCAGCCCACGGCAGACCAGCCGCCGGTCCAGTCATGCACGATGCCCACCGCGAACGGTCCCATGGAGGCCAGGGTGTAGCCGAATCCCTGGGCCATGCTCGACAGGTTCGCCGCCACATGGGAGTCCCGCGAGCGCAGCACGATCAAGGTCAATGCCAGGCTGAACGTGGCGCCCTGCCCCAGCCCCAACACGATCGCCCAGCCCCACAAGCCTTCGATCGGCGCGTACAGGCAACCGAACAAACCGCCGAGGGTCAAGGCCATGACGATCACGATCGCCATGCGCTGATCCTTGCCGCGCGTGGCCAGCCACGGTGCGGCCAGCGAGCTGACCAGCTGCACGATCACCGAACCCGACAGCACCAGACCGGCCTGGGTCGGTGTCAGGCCGCGCCCGATCAGGATCGACGGCAACCAGCCGAACACGATGTAGGCCAGGGACGATTGCAGGCCCATGTACAAGGTCACTTGCCAGGCCAACGGGTCACGCAGCAGTCCGCGAACGCGATAGGCGACGTTGTGCGCACCGTGTTTCTGGCCGACTTGCGGTAACCAGAACACGGCGGCAACCAGTGCCGGGATCACCCAGAAACCGAGGCCCAGTGCCCAGCTCTTGTCGAAATGCTCGCTCAGCGGCACCGTGGAACCTGCGGCCATGGCTGCGCCCAGACACAGGGCCATGGTGTAGACGCCGGTCATGGTCCCGGCCTGTTTGGCGAAGTCACGCTTGACGATACCCGGCAGCAGCACGCCAATCACACCGATGCTGGCACCGGCCAGCACGCTGCCGGCAAAGAGGCCGATCTCGCCAAAGGAGCTGCGCAGAATGATCCCCCCGGCCAGGGTCAGGAGGATGCCCAGCACCACCCGCTCGGCGCCAAAACGTCGCGCCAGCAGCGGAGCCAGCGGCGCGAACAGACCCAGGCACAGGACCGGCAAGGTGGTCAGCAAACCGGCCTGGGCCGCCGACAACCCGAGACTTTTCGACACGTCGCTGAGCATCGGCGCCATGCTCGACAGTGCCGGACGCAGGTTCAACGCGACCAGAATCAGGCCCAGCAGCAACAGCCATGGCCGGCGCAATACCGGGTGAGTCTGCTGGACTTGCTCATCATCGGCTTCGGCATCGATCAGCAGCTCTTCCAGCTCCGCCATGCGTTTGGGTTGAGCGGTGTTGCCTGGATCGCTGGTCATGGTGTTCTCGGTTTCAAGGTTCATTGATCAACTGCCTCGACAGGGCTTTGGCTCGCTCCGGATCGCGTTGCTCGACCGCATCGAGCAACGCGATGTGCAGGTCGAACACTTCCTGTCGGCGCGGTGTGATGTTCAGGCAATGCCGTAGCTGAGCGCCGACCACGCTGGAGAAATAGCGATACAACTCGCTGAGGGTCGGGTTGTGCGCGGCGTCGACCAGACGGCGGTGGAACACCAGATCGCAGGCGATGTAGGTATCGAGATCGCCGTGATAGTGACGGCCGCTCACCCCCAGCGCCTCGCGTAACGCCAACAGGTCTTCATCGGTACGACGCAAGGCCGCCAGGCCGATGGCCTCGACTTCGAGGATGTGCCGGGTTTCCCGGGCCTGCTCAAGGGAGCAACGGGACAACGCCTTGAGCGTGTCCAGTGGATCGGCCACCGCCCGCAAATAACTGCCGTCGCCCTGGCGGATCTCGATCAGCCCGGAAAACGCCAGCACACGCATGGCTTCACGTACGGTGTTGCGGCTGATGCCCAGCTCGGCGGACAACTCGGGCTCGGTAGGCAAGCGCTGGCCCACCACCCAAGCACCCTCGTTGATGCGCAGGCGCAACTGATCGAGGGCCTGATCGACCAGGGATCGTTTAACTAATGGAGAAATTTCAGACATTGGATTCGCCCTTTCATCCAATCATAGGATGAATTTACCGACATGTTAGTCAGCCTCGCCCAATCGGGCAAGCCACTACTATCGCGTCCCACCCTGAGGCCTGAAGCCACTTTAAGGCAGTCGATTCCTAGTGACTGATAGTGATTTCCCACCGATGCCACACGAAAGAGCTGACATCCAAAAATGAGACAGACCATCAGACTTTCGGACTTTGAACGCGGGCACTTTCGCTCGAATGTCTAAAGGGAATGGGAGCAGCCGATGGAAGAAGTCATTTTTGGCAAAAAGAACAGCCGCCGTTATTTACTGGAAAAGAATCGGCAACTGCTCGTTGTACGCAGTCAGGCCGGGAGGAAGCTTGATGAGACGTTACGCTGCGAAAAAGCTCGACAGGCATTGGCCAACAGTGAGTTGGTACTTCACATAGAGGACGCCGACGTTCAGCTATTCAAACTGCCGGACAATTCAGATATCCCCCAATGCAAGGCGTTACTACGCGAGTTACCAGACGTGCGCTTCGCCGGCAGCGCCCTGGTCGATCCTCATACCCAAGAACCTGTTTTCTACACCGAAAACATCTTCCTGAAATTCGTCGATCGGCTCGCTCCGACAGAGTGCCTGGTTATCCTCGATGAGTTGGGTCTGACCATCAAACAGCAGGTTCCCTACGCCACCAATGCCTTCTTCGTCCATCACGCGCATTGTCGCGGCACTGAAGTCTGCTCATTCACACTTCAATTGCTCGAACGTCAGGAAGTCGACTACTGCCACCCGGAAATACTGCGTCCGGGGCAACGCCGAGCGATTCATGACAACCAATGGCACCTGAAGAAAACCACCGTCACCTATCAAGCGCAGGTCGATGCCAGCGCCAATGTCGAGGCAGCCCATGTCTTGGCCCAGGGTGAAGGCATCGTGATAGCGATCATCGACGATGCCTTTGATATCGACCACCCTGAGTTCGCCGGTACCGGAAAAATCATCGGAGCAAAAAACTTTGACCGCCTTAACGCCCGTCAAGGCCCTCGGCCGAAAAACCCTCTTGAGCGCCACGGTACTGCAGCCGCCGGTGTTGCATGCGCCAATGGTGAAGCCGGCGCCAGCGGCGTGGCCCCTCGAGCCAGTCTCATGCCGTTGAAACTGACCAAGCCACTAGGCGCCAGGGCCGAAGCAGACGCGTTTTTCTGGGCCGCGGACCAAGGGGCCGATATCATTTCCTGCAGTTGGGGGCCGCCGGAAGGACATTGGGCTGACCCTACCGACGCGAGGCACTCTCAGGCGTTTCCGCTGGCCGCGAGCACCCGCCTGGCCATAGAGTACGCCGCGACCAAAGGCCGCCAAGGTAAAGGCTGCGTCATCTTTTTTGGCGCCGGCAACGGCAACGAGAGTGTGGACAACGATGGCTATGCCAGCCATCCCATGGTTATTGCTGTAGGTGCCTGCAATGATCAAAATCGTCGCAGTGCCTACAGTGACTACGGTCAAGCACTGTGGTGCTGTTTTCCCAGCGGGGACCAGCCACACCCGGATCCAAAGTTCAAACCCGCCACCTCAATCCCCCAGACCCGAGGCATTCGAACCACGGATCTGAGCGGCAGGTTTGCCGACCCGATCAATGCTGCCTATACCGAATTGTTCAGCGGCACTTCCAGTGCCTGTCCTGGAGCCGCGGGCGTCGCAGCTCTGGTACTAGGGGTCAACCCGGCACTGGACCGCGAGCAGGTTAGACACCTCCTCGCCGATTGCTGCGACAAAATCAGCCACGCCGACGACGGCCCCCTAGGTCAATACGATCAAAACGGCCACAGTCATTACTACGGTCATGGTCGCCTCAATGCCCTCCGAGCAGTGCAATTGGCACTGGAACGCGGCAAAACCGCAGACTGACCCGCACCCATAAAAAAGCCCCACCGATCAATCGGCGGGGCTCTTTGCGACAGTCACTGACCAATCAATGCAGGATCTGGCTCAGGAACAGCTTGGTGCGGTCGTTCTGTGGGTTGTCGAAAAAGTCGTTCGGCGCAGCCTGTTCGACGATTTCGCCCTTGTCCATGAAGATCACGCGGTTGGCCACGGTGCGGGCGAAGCCCATTTCGTGGGTTACGCAGAGCATGGTCATGCCGTCTTCGGCCAGGCCGATCATGGTGTCCAGCACCTCTTTCACCATCTCGGGATCGAGTGCCGAAGTCGGTTCGTCGAACAACATGATTTTCGGTTTCATGCACAGCGCACGGGCAATCGCCACACGCTGCTGCTGGCCGCCGGACAGTTGCCCCGGGAATTTATGCGCCTGCTCCGGAATGCGTACGCGCTCCAGGTAGTGCATGGCAATTTCCTCGGCCTTGCGTTTCGGCATCTTGCGCACCCACATCGGTGCCAGGGTGCAGTTTTGCAGGATGGTCAGGTGCGGAAACAGGTTGAAGTGCTGGAACACCATGCCGACTTCACGACGGATCGCTTCGATCTGCTTGAGGTCGTTGGTCAACTCCACGCCATCGACCACGATGCGGCCCTGCTGGTGTTCTTCCAGACGGTTGAGGCAGCGGATGGTGGTGGACTTGCCGGAACCCGACGGACCGCACAGGACAATACGCTCGCCCTGCTTGACGTTGAGGTTGATGTCCTTGAGTACGTGAAACTGGCCGTACCACTTGTTCACGCCCTGCATCTGAATAATGCCTTCAGGGCTCACAGGCTGTTTGATTGCTTCGCTCATAAAAGAACTCCTAACGCTTGTGGCCAGTGTCGAGCTTACGTTCCAAATGCATGGAGTAGCGGGACATACCAAAACAGAAAATCCAGAACACCAGGGCTGCGAACACGTAGCCTTCGGTGGCCATGCCCAGCCATTTCGGGTCGGCGGCGGCTTGTTTGACGCTGTTGAGCAAGTCGAACAGGCCGATGATGATCACCAGGCTGGTGTCCTTGAACAGGGCAATGAACGTGTTGACGATGCCGGGAATCACCAGCTTCAGGGCTTGCGGCAGAATCACCAGGCCCATGCTGCGCCAGTATCCCAGGCCCATCGCCGCGGCGGCTTCGTACTGCCCCTTGGGAATCGCTTGCAGACCACCGCGCACCACTTCAGCCACGTAGGCCGACTGGAACAGGATCACACCGATCAGGGCCCGCAGCAGTTTGTCGAAGTTCATGCCCTCGGGCAGGAACAACGGCAGCATCACCGAGGACATGAACAGCACCGTGATCAACGGCACGCCGCGCCAGAATTCAATGAAGGTCACGCAGACCACACGAATCGCCGGCATGTTCGAACGACGGCCCAGAGCCAGGACAATCCCCAGCGGCAACGCACCGGCAATACCGACAGTGGCGATCACCAGGGTCAGCATCAAGCCGCCCCATTGGCTGGTCGCCACGTTGGTCAGGCCGAAGAGACCACCATGCAACAGGAAGTAGGCAGTGATCGGGTACAGCACCAGGAAGCTCAGGCCATACACTGCTTTACGGTGAAAGCGCGAGATGAACAGCGGTGCCACACCGATGACGGCCAGCCACACCGTCAGGTCCACGCGCCAGCGCAGTTCCGGCGGGTAGTAGCCGTACATGAACTGGCCGAAGCGCTGCTGGATGAACACCCAGCAGGCGCCCTCCTTCGTGCAGTCGGCGCGAGTGGTGCCGACCCAGTTGGCGTCGAGGATCGCCCAATGCAGGATCGGCGGCACCACCAGGTAGATCAGGTAGAACGCAAACAGGGTCAGCAGGGTGTTGAGCCAGCTGGAGAACATGTTCGCGCGCATCCACGCCACCACACCGATGCTGCTGCTCGGAGGTGGCATGTCGGGTTTGAAAGTATGAGTACTCATGCGCTTTTCCTTACCGCTCGATCAGCGCAATGCGCTTGTTGTACCAGTTCATCAGCAGGGAAATGCTGATACTGATCGCCAGGTACACGCTCATGGTGATCGCAATCACTTCGATCGCCTGCCCGGTCTGGTTCAGCACCGTACCGGCAAACAGCGAGACCATTTCCGGGTAACCGATACCGGCCGCCAGCGATGAGTTCTTCGCCAGGTTCAGGTATTGGCTGGTCAACGGCGGAATGATCACGCGCAGGGCTTGCGGGATGATCACCTTGCGCAGGGTCGGGCCGTTGCGCAGGCCGAGCGAATGCGCCGCTTCGGTCTGGCCGTGGCTGACCGACTTGATGCCCGAGCGCACGATCTCGGCGATGAACGCCGCGGTGTACACCGTCAGGGCCAGGGTCAAGGCCAGCAGTTCCGGGATCAGCACCCAGCCACCGACGAAGTTGAAGCCTTGCAGCTTCGGCATTTCCCAATGCAGCGGCGCGCCAAAGATCAGCGCACACAGCGCCGGAATCACCAGTAACAGCGCCAGGCCGGTCCAGAACTTGTGGAATGGCACACCAGTGGCTTCGAAGCGTTTGTTGGCCCAGCGGCACATCAGCACGATGGCGACGATGGCCACCACGACGCTGGCGACAAACGCCCAGAAACCATCGGCCATCAGCGCGGCCGGCATGTTCAGGCCACGGCTGCTGACGAAGAAGGTGTCGCCGAAGTTATGACTGTTACGCGGCCCCGGCATGGTCAGGAACACCGCGAAGTACCAGAACAGGATCTGCAGCAGCGGCGGAATGTTACGGAAGACTTCCACATACACCGTCGCCAGCTTGGCGATGATCCAGTTCTTCGACAACCGCGCCACACCGACGATGAAACCGAGGATCGTCGCCAGGATCACGCCAATGAAGGTCACCAACAGGGTGTTGAGCAGGCCGATGACAAACACCCGGGCGTATGAGTCCGATTCGGTGTAGTCGATCAGGTGTTGAGCGATGCCGAACCCGGCACTGCGCTCCAGAAAGCTGAAGCCCGAGGTAATGCCCCGGTGCTGAAGGTTGGTCTGTGTGTTATCGAACAGATACCAGCCCATCGAGACCACCGCGACAATGGTGATGATCTGGAATAGCCACGCACGCACTTTCGGATCGCTGAGGCTGAGCCTCTGCTTTGGTGCGCCGATTGAATTTTGCATGAAGTGCCCCGCAAATAATGGAACAGAACATCACCCGGTGGTTGGCCCACCGGGTGATAGAACCATCAGCGCACTGGTGGTGCGTATTGAATGCCGCCAGCGTTCCACAAGGCGTTCAGCCCGCGGTCGATTTCCAGCGGAGTGCTCTTGCCGAGGTTTTTCTCGAACACTTCGCCGTAGTTGCCGACTTGCTTGACGATCTGGACGACCCAGTCCTTTTTCACTTTCAGGTCTTTGCCGTATTCACCGTCGGTACCCAGCAGACGGGCAACGTCCGGGTTCTTGGTGGACTTGGCTTCAGCTTCGACGTTCTTCGAAGTGATGCCGGCTTCTTCAGCGTTGAGCATGGCGTAGCCAGTCCAGCGCACGATGGCCAGCCACTCGTCGTCGCCGTTACGCACGACAGGGCCCAATGGCTCCTTGGAGATGGTTTCCGGCAGAACCACGTAGTCCTTCGACGAGGCCAGCTTGCTGCGCTGGGCAAACAGCTGGGACTTGTCGGACGTCAGTACGTCGCAACGACCGGATTCCAGCGACTTGGCGCTTTCGTCGGAGGTGTCGAACGTGATCGGGGTGTACTTCAGGTTGTTGCCACGGAAGTAGTCGGAAACGTTCAGCTCGGTGGTGGTACCTGCCTGGATGCAGATGGTCGCGCCGTCCAGCTCTTTGGCGCTCTTGACGCCCAGCTTGTTGTTAACCAGGAAACCGATGCCGTCGTAGTAAGTGATGAAGCCGGGGAATTTCAGACCCATGCCTGCGTCACGGGAACTGGTCATGGTGGTGTTGCGCGACAGGATGTCGATTTCGCCGGACTGCAGCGCGGTGAAGCGCTCCTTGGCGTTCAACTGACTGAACTTGACCTTGGTCGCGTCGCCGAAGACAGCAGCAGCCACCGCGCGGCAGTAGTCCGCATCGATACCCACGATCTTGCCGGTGGAGTCTGGAACCGAGAAACCAGGCAGGCCATCGCTGACGCCGCACTGTACGAAACCTTTCTTCTGCACTGCATCCAGGGTCGCGCCCGCCTGAGCGAACCCACTGACACCGAGTACTGCGGCTGCAGTCACGACTGCCAGGGTGGATTTCAACATCTTCATTCAAACCTCCAGTTTTGCTCTTGTTGTGTCGGAGCGTGGTCCAATCGCACCCTTTTGAGGCATTGTTGACCCTTGTTGGCTTTTTTTAGGGTCAAGCGACGTAGGACCGTAGCTATGAGTCTAGTAGGAGAAAATCCACATCAGGGACAACTCACTTCTCACCAATCGGCCGAACGGGCTGTAGCCCTTCACGTTCGCGAAGCCCGTAGCGGCCACTGGCGAACATCCATCACCGGATTTTTTTGCTCTCCCACGGTCAGCGGTACACTGATAGTGTTACCGACAGGCGTAGGATCTTTCGTACGAGCATGTGCATAGCAAACCCCGTACCACACCGCTTGCAAAATCGTTTCAGGCGCAGGTCAAGAGCAAAACTTGTAACCTTGCGACATCTACTTAACTGATCAACCGGACGCGCACTCAGACCTCGCACTTAATGAGCGCGCATGCACAACATTGGAGCAGCCATGACCGAGCCCTTGATTCTAGAACCCGTCAAGCCCGCAGACGCCTGCGTCATCTGGCTGCACGGCCTTGGCGCCGATCGCTACGACTTCCTGCCGGTCGCCGAAGCGCTGCAAGAAACCTTGCTGACCACCCGCTTCGTACTCCCCCAGGCGCCCACCTGTGCTGTCACTATCAATGGTGGTTACAAGATGCCGAGCTGGTACGACATATTGGCCATGAGTCCGGCGCGCGCGATCAACCGTGAACAACTGGAGGAGTCGGCACAACGGGTCATCCAGCTGATCGATGTGCAACGAGCAGCCGGAATAGACGCCTCGCGGATTTTTCTGGCCGGTTTTTCCCAGGGCGGTGCCGTGGTACTGCACACCGCGTTCCTGAAATGGCAGGGAGCATTGGGCGGCGTACTTGCCCTCTCGACCTATGCACCGACGTTCAGCGACGCCCTGGAACTGTCCGCCAGCCAGCAGCGCATTCCGGTGCTGTCGCTGCACGGTCAGTACGACGATGTCGTGCAAAACTCGATGGGCCGGACCGCCTACGAGCATCTGAAACAGCGTGGTGTCACCGTGACATGGCAGGAATACCCAATGGGTCACGAAGTGTTACCCGAGGAAATTCGCGACATAGGCGCCTGGCTCGCCGAGCGCTTGCGTTAAACCGAATGTTTAAAAACACCCTTTGATCCATCCCACTACGCCGCGCCCGATTCTTGCATTACACTGGCCGGCGTACATTCCTTAACCAATTGATGAGATGACCGTGCTCAAAGCACTCAAGAAAATGTTCGGTAAAAGCGAGACTGAGCAACTCGCGCCAGTCCCCAGCGCTCCGTCTCAAACGCCCAGCCACCGCGCCGACGGTCATCCGTCTGGTCGGGCCGCTACCGTAGCGGCACCGAAACACGAGCCCAAGCCCGCTCCGGCCGTCGAACCTGCGGCGCCAATCACGTCCGAACAACCTCGCAACGAAACACCGAAACCCGCCAAACCACGCCGCGAACCGAAGCCAAAGGCCCCGGTGATCCCGTGGAAACTCGAAGATTTCGTCGTCGAGCCGCAGGAAGGCAAAACCCGCTTCCACGATTTCAAACTTGCCCCGGAACTGATGCACGCCATCCAGGACCTGGGCTTCCCGTATTGCACGCCAATCCAGGCACAGGTGCTGGGCTTCACCCTCGCGGGCAAAGACGCCATCGGCCGCGCCCAGACCGGCACCGGCAAAACCGCTGCGTTCCTGATCTCGATCATCACCCAGCTGCTGCAAACCCCGCCGCCGAAAGAGCGCTACATGGGTGAGCCACGGGCACTGATCATCGCGCCGACCCGCGAGCTGGTGGTGCAGATCGCCAAGGACGCCGCCGACCTGACCAAATACACCGGCCTCAACGTCATGACCTTCGTCGGAGGCATGGACTTCGACAAGCAGCTCAAGCACCTCGAGGCCCGTCACTGCGACATCCTCGTCGCCACGCCGGGCCGCCTGCTGGACTTCAACCAGCGCGGCGACGTGCACCTGGACATGGTCGAAGTCATGGTGCTGGACGAAGCCGACCGCATGCTCGACATGGGTTTCATCCCGCAAGTGCGCCAGATCATTCGCCAGACCCCGCCCAAGAGCGAGCGTCAGACGTTGCTGTTCTCCGCGACCTTCACCGAAGACGTGATGAACCTCGCCAAGCAGTGGACCACCGACCCGGCCATTGTCGAAATCGAAATCACCAACGTCGCCAACGAAAACGTCGAGCAGCACATCTACGCGGTCGCCGCTGCCGACAAGTACAAACTGCTCTACAACCTGGTCAACGATAACGGCTGGGAGCGGGTGATCGTGTTCGCCAACCGCAAGGATGAAGTGCGGCGCATCGAAGAACGCCTGGTGCGTGATGGCATCAATGCGGCGCAGCTGTCCGGCGACGTGCCGCAGCTCAAGCGCATCAAGACCCTGGAAGGTTTCCGCGAAGGCAAGATCCGTGTCTTGGTCGCCACGGACGTGGCCGGGCGCGGCATCCACATTGACGGCATCAGCCACGTGATCAACTTCACCCTGCCGGAAGTCCCGGACGACTACGTGCACCGCATCGGGCGTACCGGTCGTGCTGGTGCCGACGGCGTCTCCATCAGTTTTGCCGGTGAAGACGACTCCTACCAGCTACCGTCCATCGAAGAGAAGCTGGGTCGCAAGATCAGCTGTGAAACGCCACCGACGCACCTGCTGCGTGCGGTTGAGCGCAAGCGTCCGTAACGGACGACGCGTAGAAAGAGGCGCAGCCGGAAACGGACTGCGCCTTTTTTTCGCCCGGCTTTTTTCAACAGGTGCTTGCTCACGATATTTAAATGTCCATAATGGACAAATTAGTTTATCCCGATACCCGGAGCCACCATGACCAACAGCCCCCATGTGATCACCCAACCGCAGGCCCGTGAGTGGCTGGCCCAGGTCGACGTACCGCAGATCATGCGCAACCTGTTCCGCGACCTCGCCACCGGCCAGGCGGTGCAACCGGCGCAGCAACTGGTGGAGTTTCCCCATGGCGCCGGCGACTTCATCAACTATCTGGGTGTGCTGGCCAAAGAAGGCGTTTACGGGGTCAAGACGTCGCCGTACATCGTGCGCGAACAAGGTCCGCTGGTGACCGCCTGGACCTTGCTGATGTCGATGCAGACCGGTCAGCCGCTGTTGTTGTGCGATGCGGGCGAACTGACCACGGCGCGCACCGCCGCGACGACCGCCGTGGCGGTCGATGCACTTGCACCACTCAAAGCGACTCGCCTGGCAATCATCGGCAGCGGCAAGGTCGCCCAGGCGCATTTGCGCTACGTGAAGAGCCTGCGCGACTGGCAGAGCATCAGCCTGTACTCGCCAAACCTGAGCGACGACGTTGAAACCGTGGCCCTGCTGAAAAGCATCGAGCCACGCCTGACCATCGTTGACAACCGCGAAGCCGCTATTGTCGACGCGGAGGTGATCATGCTCTGCACCTCATCCGCCGGCCCGGTGATCGACCCGTCCAGCCTGCGCAAACCGGCGTTGATCACCTCCATCAGCACCAACGCCCCACGCGCCCACGAAGTGCCGCCGCAAAGCCTCAATGACATGCAGGTATTCTGTGACTATCGTCTGACCACCCCCGGCTCGGCCGGTGAGATGCTGATTGCCGGCGAACAACATGGCTGGAATAACGATGCGATTGTCGGCGACCTGGCGGATCTGCTGAGCGAGAAGGTGCAGCGCCCTGACTACCATCGCCATGTGTTCTTCCGCTCGATCGGCCTGGGCCTGGAAGACATCGCGCTGGCCAATGCCATCTACCGCCTACAACCCTAACACCCCACCCTGTGGGAGCTGGCTTGCCAGCGATGCAGACGCCACGGTCCATCAATACACCGCGGCGATGCGATCGCCAGCAAGCCGGCTCCTACAGGGATGACCGATAACAGGAGACGTTCATGAGCCACGCAGATTTCATCATCATCGGCGGCGGGATTGCCGGCGCTTCCACCGGTTTCTGGCTGTCGCAGCACGGGCGCGTGGTCGTGCTCGAACGCGAATCCCATCCGGCCTATCACTCCACCGGTCGCTCGGCGGCGCTGTACAGCGCCGCTTATGGCACACCGCAGGTTCGCGCGTTGACCCAGGCCAGCCGCGCGTTTTTCGACACGCCACCGACCGGCTTCTGCGAGCACCCGCTGCTCACCCCGCGCGGCGAAATGACCGTGGACTTCACCGGTGACCCGGTCGAACTGAACAATCAATACCTGAGCGCCAAGGCCACGGTGCCCGAGATGCAATTGCTCAGCGCGGAAGAGGCCTGCGCCCGGCTGCCGATCCTGCGCCAGGAAAAAGTCCACGGTGCGATCTACGACCCGACCGCCAGCGACATCGACACCGACGCGCTGCACCAGGGCTATCTGCGCGGCATCCGCCGCCACAGCGGCGAAGTCCATACAGACTGCGAAGTACTGGGCCTGAGCCGAGATGCCGAAGGCGTGTGGCAGGTGCAGACCCACGCCGGCACCTTCAGCGCGCCGGTCATCATCAACGCCGCTGGCGCCTGGGCCGACAAGATCGGTGAACTGGCCGGCGCCAAACCCCTGGGCCTGCAACCCAAGCGGCGTGCGGCCTTCATTTTCGCCGGCCCCGAGGGCGTGGACATTCATCACTGGCCCATGCTGGTCAGCCTCGACGAATCCTTCTACATGAAACCCGATGCCGGGATGTTCCTCGGCTCACCGGCCAACGCCGATCCGGTAGAACCGCACGATGTGCAGCCTGAAGAGCTGGACATCGCCATGGGTATTTATCAGATCGAAGAAGCCACGACCCTGACCATCCGCCGTCCGACCCGCACCTGGGCCGGCCTGCGCAGCTTCGTCAGTGACGGCGACCTGTTGTCCGGTTTCGACCCTCAGGTGCCAGGCCTGTTCTGGGTGGCGGCACAAGGCGGCTATGGCATCCAGACCTCGCCCGCCATGGGCCAGGCCAGCGCCGCCCTGGTGCGCGGTGAGGCCCTGCCCGAGCCACTCACGCGCTTCGGCCTGAACGCCGCCATGCTCTCCCCTGCCCGCCTGGGCTGATCCTCACCCTCAGGTGACGCGCCGACACGATTGCGGCACACTTTCAGAGCCCCGTTTTTCGGGGCGCTGAAGCTGCCCGGAGCCCCATGTGATGAACGCCCCCGAAAAAGACCCGGCCCTGAACGACGCCGCCCTGGATAACTTCCGGGCGATTGCCGACGCCATCGCCACGTTGTTCTTTCCCCACGCCGAAGTGGTGCTGCACGACTTGCGCACGCAGAAGGTCGACTACATCGCCAACAACCTGTCGAAAAGGGAGATAGGCGACGACTCGGCGCTCGAAGACATGCTCAGCGACGATGTCAGCGAACGAAATATCGGACCGTATGAAAAGCTCAACTGGGATGGTCAGAAAATTCGCAGTTTGAGCACCGTCCTGCGCGACCGCGACGGACATCCTATGGCGGTGCTGTGCATCAATCTGAATATTTCGCTGTTTGAAAACGCCAAGGCGGCGCTGGACCTGTTTCTGTCGCCGAACAAACTGATTCCGCAACCGGACTCACTGTTTCGCGATGACTGGCAGGAGCGCATCAACACCTTCCTGCACAATTGGCTGCGCGAGCGGCAACTGAGCCTGAACCTGCTGACCCGCGACCACAAACGCGAGCTGGTGCTGGCACTGCACGCCGAAGGGGCGTTCAAAGGCAAAAGCGCTTCGAACTATGTGGCCAATGTGCTGAACATGGGACGGGCGACGGTGTACAAGCATTTGAAGGAATTGAAAGCCTAGCGGCTGTGTTGATTGGTCTGGCCCCATCGCCAGCAGGCTGGCTCCTACAGGGGATTTGCGGCGTACACAAAACCTGTGGGAGCTAGCCTGCTGGCGATGGCGGTAGATCAGTCGCCGTAAATGTCGGACTTGAAGTACTTATCGGAAATCTTCTGGTATTCGCCATTGGCGCGAATGCCGTCGATGGCGGTGTTCAGTTCGCTGACCAACTCGGCATTACCCTTGCGCACGGCAATCCCGGCGCCCTCGCCGACGTATTTAGGGTCCTTCAACTCAGGTCCGACAAATGCGTAGCCCTTACCGCGCGGCATCGACAGGAAGTCATTGAGCGGAATGGTGTCGGCAAAAATGGCGTCGAGGCGACCGGCCGCCAGGTCCATGTAGATTTCTTCGTTGTTGCCGTAACGCTTGACGGTGATGCCTTTGGGCTCGAACACCTCGGTGGCATAACGGTCCGTGGTGGTGGCACGCTGCACGCCGACCGTCTTGCCTTTGAGGCTGGCGTACTGGTCATCCACCACCGCGCCTTCCTTCATCACCAGGCGCGATGAAGTGAAGTAGTACTTGTGGGTGAAATCCACCGACTTCTTGCGGTCGTCGTTGATGGTCATGGACGACAGCGCCATGTCGATCTTCTTCACTTTCAGGGAAGGAATCAGACCATCGAACTCACCTTCAACCCACACACACTTGACCTTCATCTGGGCGCACAGAGCATTCCCGATGTCGTAGTCGAAACCGACGATTTCGCCTTGATCGGTTTTGGAAGCGAACGGCGGGTAAGCGGCCTCGATACCGATGCGCAAGGTTTTCTCGGCGGCAAACACGCTACTGCACGCCAACAGGCTCAGGGCCAGACCGGTGATGAGGGGAAACTTCTTCATGTTCGTTCTCTCGCGGGTTGTTGTTGGTTTGGCAAGACAGAAGAAAGAGCTGAAACGGGGAATGCCTTTTTTGTACTTATAATTCCATACTGGACTTTTACGTATTATCCGTCAATCAGACAAATGCAGCCCGTATCGGCCGGTGGTCGGGAGGGGAGTCAGTAAACGTGTTGGTGGTGCGGATGACTTCATCGCGAGCAGGCTCGCCCCCACAGTGGGTCTGTGTTTGCAGTTGCAATGTCGGAGCGAGCCTGCTCGCGATGGCTTACTTGGAAACGCCGCAGAACTTACTGCTTCCAGCGATCCGCTGCCGCATGATCGCTGTCGCGCCCTTCGACCCAACGCGGGCCGTCGCTGGTGTTTTCTTTCTTCCAGAACGGTGCGCGGGTTTTCAGGTAGTCCATGACAAAGGCACAGGCGTCGAACGCGGCCTGACGGTGCGCACTGGCGGCGCCGACAAAAACGATGGGCTCGCCCGGCTCCAGCGCGCCAATGCGATGCAGCACGTCCAGCTTGAGCAGCGGCCAGCGCTGCTCGGCCTCGCTGGCAATCTTGGCGAGGGCTTTTTCGGTCATGCCCGGATAGTGCTCGAGGAACATTCCGGCCACGTCGAGCCCGTCATTGAAGTCGCGCACGTAGCCGACAAAACTCACCACCGCGCCGACGCCGACATTGGCATCGTGCATGGCGTTGACTTCGGCTCCCGGATCGAACGCCGTGGACTGCACGCGAATCGCCATGGATCAGCCCCCGGTCACGGTCGGAAAAAACGCCACTTCGTCGCCCTCGCTCACCGGCTCGTCGAGCTGGCAGAGGTCTTCGTTGCGCGCGCACATCAGGTTCTGCTCGCTCAGCACCTCGGCGCCGTCGCGCTGCGCCAGCCATGCCCGCACGTCGTCGACAGTGGCGAAATCACCCTTAACCTGTACCGAGTCCACGCCAATCGCTTCGCGATAACGGGCAAAAAATTTCACCGTGATGTTCATGGCTGATCCGCCTGGAAATGCCCGCTCTTGCCGCCGACTTTTTCCAGCAGACGCACGCTTTCGATGGTCATGCCGCGATCGACGGCCTTGCACATGTCGTAGATGGTCAGCGCTGCCACACTGGCGGCGGTCAGGGCTTCCATCTCGACACCGGTCTGCCCGGACAGTTTGCAACGCGCCACGATACGCACACTGTCCTCGCCCTCGGCACTGAGCTCGACTTTCACGCCAGTCAGCATCAGCGGGTGGCACAGAGGAATCAGGTCGCTGGTTTTCTTCGCTGCTTGAATGCCGGCAATGCGCGCCACAGCGAAGACATCACCCTTGGGGTGACCGCCGCTGACGATCATCTGCAGGGTTTCGGGCAGCATGCGCACCAGCGCTTGGGCCGTCGCCTCACGGAACGTCACGGCTTTTTCGGTGACGTCGACCATGTTGGCGCGACCTTGGGAATCGAGATGAGTCAGCACGAGGCCTCCTTGAGGCAGCTGCAAGCGGCAAGCTACAAGCGGCAAGTGAAAAGCGCAGTCCGGTTGTAGGTTCGGGAAGGGAGTATTTAAGCAGCGGAACGCCGCAAGCTACAAGCGGCAAGTGAAGTTCACTTGGTTCGCTTGAAACTTGCGGCTTGCAGCTTAAAGCTTGCAGCTAGAGGTGAGACTCTGCGTATTCAGCCAGGATCGAACGTGGCACTCCTTGCAGGGTGATGTGCACCCCGTTCGGGAAGTCCTTGAAGCGTTCCGTCAGGTAGGTCAGCCCGGAGCTGGTCGCGGACAGGTAGGGGGTGTCGATCTGCGCCAGGTTACCCAGGCACACCACTTTGGAACCGGCGCCGGCACGGGTGATGATGGTTTTCATCTGGTGCGGCGTGAGGTTCTGGCACTCGTCGATCAGGATCAGACTCTGCTGGAAGCTGCGGCCCCGGATGTAGTTGAGGGATTTGAACTGCAACGGCACTTTGCTGAGGATGTAATCGACGCTGCCATGGGTGCTTTCGTCATCCATGTGCAAGGCTTCGAGGTTGTCGGTGATGGCGCCCAGCCATGGCTCCATTTTTTCCGCTTCGGTACCGGGCAGGAAGCCGATCTCCTGGTCCAGGCCCTGCACGCTACGAGTGGCAATGATCCGCCGGTAGCGCTTGCTGACCATGGTCTGCTCGATCGCCGCCGCCAGTGCCAGGATGGTTTTACCGGAGCCGGCCGCACCGGACAGGTTGACCAGGTGGATGTCCGGATCCAGCAAGGCGTAGAGCGCCAGGCTCTGATAGATGTCCCGTGGCTTCAGGCCCCAGGCTTCCTGGTGCAGCAGGGGTTCCTGGTGCAGGTCCAGAATCAGTAGCTTGTCTTCTTCGATCTCCTTGATCCAGCCGACAAAGCCCTGCTCATCGATGATGAACTCGTTGATGTGCACGGCCGGCAAGTTGTCGATCAGTTGCACCTGATGCCAGGTGCGGCCATGGTCCTGACGGGTTTCGACCTTGCTCACACGGTCCCAGAAGGAACCGGTCATGTTGTGATAACCATTGGGCAGCAGCGATACGTCGTCAACCAGTTGGTCGGTGCTGTAGTCCTCGGCCGCGATCCCGCACGCGCGGGCCTTGAGGCGCATGTTGATGTCTTTGGTGACCAGCACCACGGGCAGTTTCGGATCGCGCGCGTGCAGGTCGATCAGTTGGTTGATGATTTTGTTGTCGTTCAGATGCTCGGGCAGAATCAGGTTCGGCTCGGCACGCTTGCTCATCAGAATTGACAGCAAGCCCTTCGGCCCGCTCTTGCCCCGCTGGATTGGCACACCCTGTTCAACGTCCTCGGGGGAGGCATCGCCCAGGGTCTTGTCGATCAGGCGAATGGCCTGGCGGCATTCGGCCGCGACGCTGTGATGCCCGCTCTTGAGCTTGTCGAGCTCTTCCAGCACGGTCATCGGGATGGCGACGTGGTGTTCTTCGAAATTGAGGAGCGCGTTTGGATCGTGAATCAATACATTGGTATCGAGTACATAAAGGATTGGCTGGTTGGAAGAAGAGCTACGTCCGTGATCATCCATACTCGGTCACCTTTGTGGGAGCCAGTCGACGCAATACCTTGGCGGTGCCGCGCCTCGAAGTGGCCGCCGAATCTCACCTGCGGAGATCCAAGTGACTGCAAACAAACGGGTCTTGGAAGACGCCACCTGTGTTGCAGGTTTCGGCGGTCTGTCTTCGTAATACTCCAAAACACATGACAGAAAAAAGCACTTTGACGTTTTTTTGAAGTTTATTTTTCAGAATGACCAATAGCACTTGGCGGACTGCCATCACCCCGTTAAAGTCGGAAGTCCGCCTGCATCGAAATCCTTCCCAAAATCGCCCTTCGCCCAATGTTTACGGGCTTTCGCCCTTCCCGGCGAAACGCGCTCCGGCTTTTCACTGGAACCCGTTCTGGCAGTCTTCCCAACCGATCCCGCTTTGCGCCGTTTGCGTAATCAGCCAGGGCATCGCCGTTTTCACCCCATCCTGTTTCACATTGAAATTGATCACGCCATGACGCCACAGCAGCATCAGGGTCAGCACCCGTTGCGCGCTCTGGCTGGCCTTGAGCTTGCCGGCGCCGTCCTGGGCATCGATGTCCCATAACGCCACCCGCAACCCCTGAGACTTGAAGAAACCTTGCGCGTCGGAACGGCGCTGGCCATCGGGCGGGCGAAACAGCGGCACGTAATTCTCCGGCAGTTTGCTTTTGACCAGCTCGGCGCTGCGCCGCACCGAATCCTGCCAGTCCTGCCAATGGCTGTGGGAGCGGAACTCCCAACCCTGTACGCCGACACACTGCATCGAGTAGGTCGATTGCAGGCTCGCCACCGAACGCTCGGCCAGACGCGTCTGGATATCCTTGCCAAGGACGAAGAACGTGCCGCTCATGTTCGACTTGCGCAGGTACTCGGTGACCCAGTCCGTGTTGTCCGGCATGGCATTGGCGGCACTGTCGAAGGTGAGCAGAAACAGCCGGTCGTGCATCTCGTCGCCATTGCGCTCAAAGTCGCCGAAACGATCGACTTCGCTACTGGTTTGCGGAAACAGCGCGGCCTTGCGCAATTGCTCGTCCAGGTACTGGGAATGAAACAGGCGACTCGGTTCGGCCCACTTGATGTAGTAGCTGTCCTCGCTGATCTGGAACTTGGCGGCTTGCTCGCGCAGGGTGGGCATGTCCTCGACCAGGAAACAGAAAGACGCATCCTGGTCGCAGCTCTGCTGGGCGAAGTTGTAGCTGCTCAACAGACGCAGCCATAGGCGCTGGCGAACATGATTGATCGACGCCAGGTTGACCGTGCGCAAGCCCAGGCGCTGCGCCAGTGCAGGTTCGTCCAGGGCTTCGCTGGCCAGTAGCACCCGGCCAAACATCAGGATTTCCGCGCGTGACGCGACGTCGAACAGCGTCGGGTTGCCGAGTTGTTCAGGCCAGATGCTGCGATCAAGGGTCGCCACATCACCCGGCGCCGCCATGGCCCCGAAGCTCAAGAGCCAGGCCGAAAAAAGAAAAACGATGCGCAATGGGATGTCTCCATAACAAAACCCGCGCGGCACTATAGCCGATCCAGTCACAACTCCCGCAGCAGGCTCGCACACAGGGCCTTGTGCAACGCCACCGATCATCACCTATGGCCTTGATAGCTGGAGTCAACCAGGACAACCCCCTAGAATCGCCCCCACGATTAAAGGAGACGACTTCATGCTGATGGTGATTTCACCCGCCAAGACCCTCGATTACGAAACACCGCCGGCGACCCAGCGCTTTACCCAGCCGCAATACCTGGACCATTCCCAGGAACTGATCCTGCAATTGCGCGAACTGACACCGGCGCAGATCAGCGAGTTGATGCATGTCTCCGACAAGATCGGCGGGCTCAACGCCGCGCGTTTCGGCAGCTGGACGCCCGCGTTCACCCCTGAAAACGCCAAACAGGCCTTGCTGGCGTTCAAGGGCGACGTTTATACCGGCCTCAATGCACAAACCTTCAGCGAAGCCGATTTCGATTACGCCCAGCAACACTTGCGCATGCTTTCCGGCCTGTATGGCTTGCTGCGCCCGCTGGACCTGATGCAACCGTACCGCCTGGAAATGGGTACCAAGCTGGCCAATGCCCGTGGCAAGGATCTGTATGCGTTCTGGGGCACGCGGATCAGCGAATGGTTGAACGAAGCCCTGGCCGACCAGGGTGATGACGTGCTGCTGAACCTGGCCTCCAACGAGTACTTCTCGGCGGTCAAGCGCAACGCCCTGAAGGCGCGCATTATCAACACCGAGTTCAAGGACCTGAAGAACGGTCAGTACAAAATCATCAGCTTCTATGCGAAAAAGGCCCGCGGCATGATGAGTCGCTTCGTGATCGAAGAACGCATCAACGACCCGGCCGCCCTCAAACAGTTCGACGTGCAGGGCTATCGCTACAGCGCCGAGCAGTCTAAACCGGACAATCTGGTGTTCCTGCGCGATCACGCTCCAGACTGAAACGCCGGGGTGGCGCATGACGCTCAGATCCGTCATGCGCCCCCATTGAGCCCCCACAATTCTCCCGCCACATTCGCCATTTTCATGGCGCCAAAAATACATCACGCCGATTTATAACTTTAGTTTCACTCGACTTTGATGATTTTTTTCAGTAGTGGCACTGAAATTTTTTATCGGTAGTGGCAAAAAACTATCCCCCCCAATAAATCGCCTATATATAAAGGGCCAAACGGCAAGTGCTATCAATATGAAAGCAGTGCCATCTTTCTCAATATTTCAAGAAATTTCAGAATTCATGATCAGCGGGTCGGAACTATGTCCGAATGCACCGCTCATACCACCGGTAACGATTCTCACAATGCTTGTACGAGATAACTTACGCAGAACAGAGATCCATGTAGCAAAGTTGCCACATCAACTTGTGCTGAATAATCCCTGATTTGGGCAATACACAACGGACAGGAGATAACGTTTTATGACTATCCCCTACAAGGCCATGGCAGCGCCCCTATAAGCGTGCTCAATGGAGCACCCAAGCGCTTGATTTACGGGCTCATGGCCTGGTATCGAGCGCGCAAGACGATTGCACGGACATCCTCTGAATAGTGGATTGGCTGCATAACAGGGCACGTCATAACAATAAGGCCCGATTGCGCACATCTTGAGTGCACTTATTTAGACACTCGTCATTCATATGCCAGAACACGGCATTGTTGCGCCTGTAAGCCGCACTTGCGAATGCACTATGACCGCTGAAACACCCTTAACTCCAGCCATCTAATGGCTTGATGAATACAGGCTTGATAATAGAGAGGTAATTGCGATGCGCATCAGCATATTTGGTTTGGGTTATGTCGGCGCAGTCTGTGCCGGATGCCTGTCTGCACGGGGCCATGACGTTGTCGGCGTCGATGTTGCCAAGGACAAGATCGATATGATCAATGCCGGTAAATCGCCGATCGTTGAACCGGGCCTGGGCGAACTTCTGGCGCAAGGTATCCAGACGGGTCGTCTGCGTGGCACGACCAACTTCGCCGAGGCGATTCGTGACACCGACCTGTCGATGATCTGCGTCGGCACGCCGAGCAAGAAGAACGGCGATCTGGAACTGAACTACATCGAAGCGGTGTGCCGCGAAATCGGTTTTGTCCTGCGCGACAAGAGCACCCGCCACACCATCGTGGTCCGCAGCACCGTGCTGCCAGGCACCGTGGCCAACGTGGTCATCCCGATTCTCGAAGATTGCTCCGGCAAGAAGGCCGGTGTCGATTTCGGTGTCGCCGTTAACCCTGAGTTCCTGCGCGAAAGCACCGCCATCGCCGACTACGACCAGCCGCCAATGACCGTCATCGGCGAATTCGACAAGGCCTCGGGCGACGTTCTGCAATCGCTGTACGAAGAGCTCGACGCGCCGATCATCCGCAAGGACATCGCCGTCGCCGAGATGATCAAGTACACCTGCAACGTCTGGCACGCCACCAAGGTGACCTTCGCCAACGAGATCGGCAACATCGCCAAGGCCGTCGGCGTCGACGGCCGCGAAGTGATGGACGTGGTCTGCCAGGACAAGACCCTGAACCTGTCCCAGTACTACATGCGCCCGGGCTTTGCGTTCGGCGGCTCCTGCCTGCCCAAGGACGTTCGCGCCCTGACCTACCGCGCCAGCTCGCTGGATGTGGAAGCGCCGCTGCTCAACTCGTTGATGCGCAGTAACGAGTCCCAGGTGCAAAACGCCTTCGACATCGTTGAAAGCCACGACAAACGCAAAGTCGCCCTGCTGGGACTGAGCTTCAAGGCCGGTACCGACGACCTGCGCGAGAGTCCGCTGGTGGACCTGGCGGAAATGCTGATCGGCAAAGGTTTCGACCTGAAGATCTACGACAGCAACGTCGAATACGCCCGTGTCCATGGCGCGAACAAGGACTACATCGAGTCGAAGATCCCTCACGTCTCGTCCTTGCTCAACGCCGACTTCGACGACGTGATCAACAACTCCGACGTGATCATCCTCGGCAACCGCGACGAGAAATTCCGCGCCCTGGTGCAGAACGTTCCTCACGGCAAGCAGGTGATCGACCTGGTCGGCTTCATGTCCAAGGCCACCAGCGTCAGCGGCCGCACCGAAGGGATCTGCTGGTAAAGCAGCAATAAGCGACAAGCTTCTAGCGGCAAGTTAAGCGCTCCTCACTTGCTGCTTGAGGCTTGAAGCTTTCAACTGACTTTAGGATTCCGATTATGCACAGGCTAAAGCACGGCCTACTCCAGGCCGCCGGTTGGCTGTTTTATCTGAGTTTATTGATGGGCATCGCCATGGCGTTGCCTGTGTCCACGTTCGACTCCGAGTCGAAGGACTTCATTTTCCTGATCGGTATCGTCGGCATCTGGCGCTACTCGATGGGGGCCACGCACTTTCTGCGCGGCATGCTGTTTCTGTACGTGGTCTACCCGCACCTGCGGCGCAAAGTGCGCAAGCTGGGTAAAGCGGCAGACCCGTCCCATGTATTTCTGATGGTCACCAGTTTCCGCATCGACGCCCTGACCACCGCGCAGGTCTACAGCTCGGTGATTCGTGAAGCCATCGACTGCGGCCTGCCGACCACCGTGGTCTGCTCCATCGTGGAAATGTCCGATGAGCTGCTGGTGAAAAGCCTGTGGAACCGGATGAATCCACCGGCCCGGGTCAAGCTCGATTTCGTGCGCATTCCCGGCACCGGCAAGCGTGACGGCCTGGCCTACGGCTTCCGCGCCATCTCCCGTCACCTTCCGGATGACCGCGCCGTGGTCGCCGTGATCGATGGCGACACCGTGCTCGCCGAGGGCGTGGTGCTCAAGACCGTGCCGTGGTTCCAGCTGTTCGGCAACGTTGGCGGCCTGACCACCAATGAGTTCTGCGAAGTGCGCGGCGGCTACATCATGAGCGAATGGCACAAGCTGCGTTTCGCCCAGCGCCACATCAACATGTGCTCGATGGCCCTGTCCAAGCGCGTGCTGACCATGACCGGCCGCATGTCGGTGTTCCGCGCCAGCGTCGTGACCAACCCGGACTTCATCGCCGACGTGGAAAGCGACTCGCTGCAACACTGGCGCCTGGGTCGTTTCAAGTTCCTCACCGGGGACGACAAGTCGAGCTGGTTCAGCCTGATGCGCCTGGGCTACGACACCTTCTACGTGCCGGACGCCGCGATCCACACCGTGGAGCACCCGCCCGAGAAGAGCTTCATCAAGGCCAGCCGCAAGCTGATGTTCCGCTGGTACGGCAACAACCTGCGGCAGAACTCGCGTGCCCTGGGCCTGGGGGTCAAGCGCCTCGGTCTCTTCACGTCGGTGGTGCTGTTCGATCAGCGCGTGTCGATGTGGACCTCCCTGCTGGGCTTGACCGTGGCGATCATCGCCAGCTTCAAGTACGGCACCGCGTTCATCCTGGTTTACCTGCTGTGGATCGGTATCACCCGCCTGATCCTGACCCTGTTGCTGTCCTGCTCCGGTCACCGGATCGGCCCGGCGTACCCGGCGATTCTCTATTACAACCAGATCGTCGGCGCGCTGGTGAAGATCTACGTGTTCTTCCGCCTCGACCAACAGTCCTGGACTCGCCAGCCCACTTCTCTGACCCGTGATCTCGCCAGCTTTCAACGTTGGTTCAACACCTGGTCGTCTCGGACCATGACCTTCTCCGCCGGCAGCATTTTCGTCGCCGTGCTGCTGATGATGGTCTGACCGCCCCCTTATTGAATTAACCAGGAAACCGCCCCTATGAATACCGCCGTCAACGCCAACGTAGTGCATGAATCCGAAGCCCAGCGCCAACACGCCCGAGTGAAAATCCCGGCCAAGCTGCGCTTCTTCGGGCCCGACCGCACGCCGGTCGAAGCACGCGTGCTCGACCTCTCCGCCGGTGGCCTGGCCTTCAATGCCGGCCAGTTGCCGCTGAAGATCGGCGACGTGTACAAGGCGCGCCTGCAATTCGTGATCGACAACCTCGGCCTGGCCATGGACGTCGAGTTGCAGGTTCGCTCCTTCGATCGCCAGAGCGGTCGCGCCGGTTGCCAGTTCCAGAACCTGGAACAACAAGACATCTCGACCCTGCGTCACCTGATCACCTCGCACCTGGCCGGCGACATCGTCAGCATCGGCGAAGTGCTGGCGACGCTGCAGCGTGACAACTTCACCAAGGCCCGCAAAGTCAAGGACGGCGGCCATGGCATGACCGCGTTCGGACGCATGAAAGCCGTGACCTTCAGCCTGGGGATTTTCGTCGTCGGCCTGGCTGCGTTCGGCTTCATCTTCAAGTCGGTGTACGGCATGTATTTCGTCAGCCACGCCCAGGCCGGCCTGGTCAGCGTGCCGGGCGTGAGCATCACCATGCCCCGCGACGGCACCGTGCAGAGCCTGTTGAAACCCGATGGCGTGGCCGCCAAAGGCGCGCCGCTGGCGACCTTCAGCACCAGCATGCTCGACGTGCTCAAGGGTCATCTGGAAGACGATCAACTGACACCGGCCAAGGTCGAAGAGCTGTTCGGCAAGCAAATGACCGGCACCCTCACTTCGCCGTGCGATTGCACCGTGGCCCAGCAAATGGTCGCCAACGGTCAGTACGCCAGCAAAGGCGATGTGATCTTCCAACTGGTGCCGCGCAACAGCGAAGCCAACGTTGAAGCGCGCTTCTCCTATCGCCAGTTCAGCGACGTGCTGCCAGGCACTGCGGTGCGCTTCCAGATCGCCGGCGAAGACAAATCCCGCACAGGCAAGATCGTCAGCAGCACCAGCCTGAAAAGCGCCGACCTGTCGTCCGACATTCGCGTCCTGATCCAGCCGGACGAAGCCCTGGACACCACCCTCGCCGGCCGCCCGGTGGAAGTGAGCAGCGACCGTGGCCCGAACCTGAACTGGCTGATCGACAAAGCCATGGCCGCTGGTCTTTAAGCCGAGGACATGCCTGTGACCATTATCAGTCTCCTGAAAACACCACGAAGCCTGTGGGAGCTGGCTTGCCAGCGATGGGATCAACCCGGTTTTCCTGAAACACCGAGTCGGTCGAGCGCGACCCCGGCTGATCGCTGGCAAGCCAGCTCCCACACGGGATTGATGGTGTGCTCGCTGGCACTGGCCGTCAGCCTCGCCGGTTGCGCCGGCCTGCCCGACCAGCGCCTGGCCAACGAAGCGCTCAAGCGTGGCGATACCGCCACCGCGGCGGCGAACTACCAGCAACTGGCCGACCTGGGCTACAGCGAGGCTCAAGTCGGCCTGGCTGACATTCAGGTCGACAGCCGTGACCCGGCGCAGATGAAACAGGCCGAAGCGACCTACCGCGCGGCGGCCAGCGTTTCGCCGCGAGCGCAAGCACGCCTGGGCCGTTTGCTGGTGGCCAAGCCAGGGTCCACCGAAGCCGAGCAACACGAAGCCGAAGGCCTGTTGAAAAAAGCCGCCGCCAATGGCGAAGGCAATACCCTGATCCCGTTGGCCATGCTGTACCTGCAATACCCGCACAGCTTCCCGAACATCAATGCCCAGCAGCAGATCAGCCAATGGCGCGCCGAAGGCAAACCGGAAGCGGGTCTGGCGCAGGTGCTGCTCTATCGCACACAGGGCACTTACGACCAGCACCTGGACGAAGTGGCAACGATCTGCAAAGCCGCGTTGAACACCACCGACATCTGCTACGTCGAGCTGGCCACGGTCTATCAGAAACAGGCCAAGCCCGAGCAACAGGCCGAACTGATCAAGCAGCTGCAAGCCGCTCACGCTCGCGGCACGGTTTCCGCGCAACGGGTCGACAGCGTTGCCCGTGTGCTGGCGGATTCGACCCTCGGCACGCCCGATGAAAAAACCGCGCAGTCGCTGCTCGAGCCCATCGCTCCGGGTTACCCGGCATCGTGGGTCACCCTGGCGCAACTGCTCTACGACTTCCCGGAACTGGGCGACGTCGACCAGATGATGAAGTACCTGGACAACGGCCGCGCCGCCGACCAGCCGCGCGCCGAACTGTTGCTGGGCAAGCTCTACTACGAAGGCAAGATGGTTCCGGTCGACGCCAAGGTCGCCGAAGAACACTTCCAGAAAGCCGTCGGCCGCGAAGTCGCCGCCGATTATTACCTCGGCCAGATCTATCGCCGTGGCTACCTGGGCAAGGTCTATCCGCAAAAGGCCCTCGACCATCTGCTGACCGCGGCCCGCAACGGCCAGAACAGCGCCGACTTCGCCATCGCCCAATTGTTTTCCCAGGGCAAGGGCACCAAGCCTGACCCGCTCAATGCCTATGTCTTCAGCCAATTGGCCAAGGTCCAGAACACCCCGCAAGCCACCGAGCTTGCGCAAACACTCGAAGCCCAACTGCCGCCTGCGCAGATCAAAGAGGCCCAGCGTCTGTTGAAACAGGAACAGGCGACTCGCGGTGCCTTGAGCCAGAACACGCTGCAACTGCACGCCCTGCAAGAAGACGGCGAGGAATCCCTATGAAGTTGAATCCATTCGTCAAGGCCGGTATTGGCCTGACATTCGCGTTGATCTGGTCCTGCCCGACACTGGCGGCGATCACCGAAACCAAGAACTTCGGCCTCGACGTGAAAATCACCGGCCAGTCCGAAGACGACCGTGACCTCGGCACCCAGCCCGGCGGCGACGTCAACGGTGTCGGTCTCGACCTGCGTCCATGGGTCTATGGCGAAAGCGGCGCCTGGAGCGCCTACGCCATGGGTCAGGCCGTGACGTCCACCGACATCATCGAAACCGACACCCTGCAACAGTCCGAAGGCACCGAAAACACGAGCAACAATGATCGCGTGACCAAGAAAAACTACCTGGCGATGCGCGAGTTCTGGGTCGGCTACAGCGGCTTCACGCCCTACCCCGGCGAGATCCTGAAAGTCGGGCGCCAGCGCCTGCACAATGACGACGGACAGTGGCGCGACACCAACATCGAAGCCGTGAACTGGACCTTCGACACCACCCTGCTGCGCGCCAACGCCGGTGTCGCCGAACGCTTCAGCGAGTACCGCACCGACTTGAAAGAGCTGGCGCCCAAGGACAAGGATCGCCTGCACGCTTACGCCGAGGCCGAGTACCAGTGGACACCGGGTCAATGGGTCGGCATTCGCGGTCATCACACCCACGACGACGGCAAGCTCGACTATGCGCAACCGGGTGTTCCCAGCGATTCGCTGGACAAAAAACAGAACGGCGACATCAGCTGGATCGGCCTGCAGGCCAACAGCGACGCTTACAACTGGCGCAACACCAACACGGTCAATTACTGGGGCAGCGTCACCGGCATGAGCGGCGACCGCGATACGGTCAACCCGCTGAACGCCGATGGCACCGCGCCCGCGCAAGCCAAGCAAAGCGGCGATGTCAGCGGCTGGGCCACCGATCTGGGTGTGCGTCTGCGCCTCGATCCGCAATGGCAAGTCGGTGCGGCCTATGCCCGGGCCAGCGCCGATTACGAACAGAACGGCCTGGAAAGCAACCGCTCGAACTACACCGGCACACGCTCGCGGGTCCACCGTTTCGGCGAGGCCTTCCGTGGCGAAATGAACAACCTGCAAACCGCCACACTGTTCGGTTCGTGGATGCTCAACGACGAGTACGACGCCAGCCTGATCTACCACAAGTTCTGGCGTGTCGACGGCAACAAGCCGGTCGGCAGCAACGGCATTGATGCGGTGCAGGACAACACCGACGACGTCACCGGCGCCGTGCTCTCCACCACCTCCCTGCCGCTGAACGATGGCGAGAAAGACATGGGTCAGGAAATGGACCTGGTGGTCACCAAGTACTTCAAGCAAGGCCTGTTACCAGCAGCGCTGAGCCAGAAGATCGACGAGCCATCGGCCCTGGTGCGTTTCCGTGGCGGCGTGTTCAAGCCCGGCGATGCCTACGGCAGCCAGGTGGACTCCTACATGCACCGCGCGTTCATCGACGTGATCTGGCGCTTCTGATGCACACCGCGAAGGGAGTTCCCCAGATGAATCATCAAGCCCGAAAAGGCTCGATCAGCTTGTTGGCCGGCGCTTTGCTGCTGGCCAGTGCGACTGGGTTCGCCAATGCAGAGTCGGCCAGTGTGGAGCCGGCAGCCAAACCGGTCACCATGGCCAAGGAACTGCAACAAGCCAAGACCTACACCGTCAGCAGCGCACCGACCGCGCCGCTGGAACTGGCCACACCGAAATTGCCGGACATCTCCGGCTACACCGCCGAAGCCATCGCCGCGAAAATCGTGCGCAGCAAGGCCGGCAAGATCAGCGTGCGCCGGATGATGCAGGAAGACGCCCTGAAGGACTTCATCGGCGGCGACAACAAGATGGCCGAATGGGTGGTGCGTCAGCACGGCATCCCCCAGGCGATCTTCGTCGACGACGGCTACATGAACCTCAAGGACGTGGCGAAAAAGCTGCCCAAGTACGTCATCGAAACCGCGCCGGGCGTGTTCCTCGCCAAGCTGCCGATCGTGGTCGGTCGCCACGGCATTCTGGAAATCGACAAGCAGACCCGGGAACTGCGCCTGTCCCAGGAGGCCGGCTCGTTCCTGGTCAACGACGGCCAGTTGTTCGTGCGTGATACCAAAATCACCGGCTGGCGCGAGAAGGACAACGGCCCGGCGACGTTCGCTTCGCCGAAGGAATTCCGTCCGTTCCTGCTGTCCTGGGGCGGCACCGAGACCTACATCGCCAACAGCAAGATCGCCAGTTTCGGTTATGCCAACAGTAAGTCCTACGGCGTGAGTATTTCCCAGTACACGCCGAACATGGCCAAGGTGCTCAAGCGCCCTGAACCGACCGGCTGGATCGTCGGCTCCGAGTTCTCGGACATGTGGTACGGCTTCTACTGCTACGAAACCCGCGACTTCGTGGTCAAGGGCAACACCTACAAAGACAACATCGTCTACGGCATCGACCCGCACGACCGTTCACACGGCCTGATCATCGCCGACAACACGGTGTACGGGACCAAGAAGAAGCACGGGATCATTATTTCCCGTGAGGTCAACGACAGCTTCATCTTCAATAACCGCAGCTACGACAACCACCTCTCGGGGCTGGTGATCGACCGCAACAGCGTGAACAACCTGATCGCCCACAACGAGATCTACCAGAACCACACCGACGGCATCACCCTCTACGAGAGTGCCGACAACCTGTTGTGGGGCAACAAGGTGATCAGCAACCGGCGCCACGGCATCCGCATTCGTAACAGCGTGAACATCCGCCTCTACGAAAACATCGCCATGGCCAACGGCCTGACCGGTGTCTACGGCCACATCAAGGACCTGACCAACACCGACCGCGACATCAAGCTCGACCCGTTCGACGCCCAGGTGTCGCTGATCGTGGTCGGCGGTGAACTGGCGGCCAATGGCAGCGGGCCGCTGTCCATCGACTCGCCGCTGAGCGTCGAGCTGTACCGCGTGTCCATGCTCGCACCGACCAAATCCAGCGGCATCAGCTTCTCGGGGATTCTCGGCGAGCGCCAGGATGAAATTCTCGACCTGCTGGTGCGCCAGCAGAAAGCCGTGCTGATCGACCCTGTCGAACGCCAGACCGAAATGCAGGACTGAGGATAATTTTATGCACCCACACTTGATCAAATTACTCAGCCTGTCGGGCCTGACACTCGGGATGATGGCGGCCGCCAGCGGTGCCCGTGCCGACGACGTCAAGGCGCCCGTTTTCACCGCCGAGCCGTGCTGCAGCCTGTGCCCGGCGGCCCACGACGCGAAGAACTACACCACACGCTATCAGCAGAACTTCACCACGCTGGTCCAGGCCCAGGGCGACTGGTTGTTCCGTACCCAGGAAGACCTGCGCACCGAATTCGACACCACGCCTGCCGGCTACAAACGCATGAAGCAACTGCACGACGCGTTCAAGAGCAAAGGCGTGGAACTGGTGGTCGTCTACCAGCCGACCCGTGGCCTGGTGAACCGCAACAAGTTGAACCCGGCGGAAAAAGCCAGCTTCGACTTCGACAAGGCACTGAAAAACTACAAGACCATGCTCGGCCGTTTCGCCGCCATGGGTTACGTAGTGCCGGACCTGTCGCCGCTGACCAACGAGTCGTTGCCAGACACCCTGCCCGCCCACGACTTCTACTTCCGTGGCGACCAGCACTGGACGCCGTACGGTGCCCAGCGCACGGCAAAAATCGTCGCCGAGAAAATCAAGCAATTGCCCGAGTACGCGGACATTCCCAAGCGTGAGTTCGAGACCCACAAGTCGGGTCGCATGGGCAAGACCGGAACATTGCACAACATGGCGGGTCAACTCTGTGGCACCAGCTACGCGATCCAGTACATGGATCAATTCACCACCGAGCCGAAGGGCGAAGCAGGCGATGGCGATCTGTTCGGCGACTCCGGCAACCCGGAGATCACCCTGGTCGGCACCAGCCACAGCGGCAAGAACTACAACTTCGCCGGTTTCCTCGAAGAGGCCATCGGCGCCGACATTCTCAACGTGGCGTTCCCCGGCGGCGGCCTGGAAGGTTCGATGCTGCAGTACCTGGGCAGCGAAGAATTCCAGAAGAACCCGCCGAAAATTCTCATCTGGGAATTCTCGCCGCTCTATCGCCTCGACCAGGAAACCATCTACCGCCAGATGATGGCGCTGCTGGACAACGGTTGCGAAGGCAAGGAAGCACAGATGTCCGGCAGCACCACCCTGAAGCCGGGCAAGAACGAATTGATGGTCAACAGCAAAAACCTGAACCTGCAAAACAGCAGTCACCAGGTCGACATCCGCTTCGCCGACACCTCGGTGAAAACCTTGCAAGCCACCCTCTGGTACATGAACGGGCGCCACGAGGACATCAAGATCGACAAACCGGAAACCTCCGACACTGACGGGCGCTTCGCCTTCGAGTTGCGCACGGACGAAGACTGGGCCTCGCAGAATCTGCTGGCCGTCGAAATCCAGGGTCCTGAAAAAACGGATGCCGCGCCACAAAAAGTCGAAGCGAAAATCTGCAAACGCAACGTATTCCCGAGCGCTGAGCAACGTACCGCTCAGGCCGGGCAATGAGGTCTGCCATGCGAAATCCGAAACTGAAAAGCCTGTTGGCACCCACGCTTTTGAGCCTGGCGATGTTCGCCGGTGCTACTCAGGCTGCGGCGCCATTGCGCCCGCCCCAGGGCTATTTCGCACCGATCGAAAAACTCAAGACCGGCGACAAGGGCGAAGGCTGCGAAGCGATGCCGACGCCGTACACCGGTTCGCTGCAATTTCGCAGCAAGTACGAAGGTTCGGACAAGGCCCGCGCCACGTTGAACGTGCAATCGGAAAAAGCGTTCCGCGACAGCACCGCCGACATCACCAAACTGGAGCGCGGCACCAGCAAACGGGTGATGCAGTTCATGCGTGACGGTCGTCCGGAACAACTGGAATGCACACTCAACTGGCTGACGGCCTGGGCCAAGGCCGATGCGTTGATGTCCAAGGACTTCAACCATACCGGCAAGTCGATGCGCAAATGGGCGCTGGGCAGCATGGCGTCCGCGTACATTCGCCTGAAGTTTTCCGACTCCCATCCGCTGGCCAGCCATCAGCAGGAGTCGCAGCTGATCGAAGCCTGGTTCAGCAAGATGGCCGATCAGGTGGTCAGCGACTGGGACAACCTGCCGCTGGACAAAACCAACAACCACTCGTACTGGGCCGCCTGGTCGGTGATGGCCACCTCCATCGCCACCAACCGCCGCGACCTGTTCGATTGGGCGGTCAAGGAATACAAGGTCGGCGCCAACCAGGTCGACGCCGACGGCTTCCTGCCCAACGAACTCAAGCGCCAGCAACGGGCGCTGGCTTACCACAACTACGCCCTGCCACCGCTGGCGATGATCGCCAGTTTCGCCCAGGTCAACGGTGTGGATTTGCGCCAGGAAAACAACGGCGCGCTCAAACGCCTGGCTGATCGCGTACTCGCCGGTGTGAAAGACCCGGACGCGTTCGAGAAAAAGAACGGCAAGGAACAGGACATGACCGACTTGAAAGAGGACATGAAATTCGCCTGGCTCGAACCGTTCTGCACCCTCTACACCTGTGCGCCGGACGTGCTGGAGAAAAAGCACGGGATGCAGCCGTTCAAGACCTTCCGCCTCGGCGGCGACCTGACCAGGGTCTATGACCCGGCCAATGAGAAAGGCAAAGGTTCTTAGGCAAACATATAACCCTGTGGGAGCGGGCTTGCCCGCGATAGCGGTGGGTCAGTCGACATCAATGTTGAATGTCAGATTGCAATCGCGGGCAAGCCCGCTCCCACAGGGTCGGTGTCGAGTTTGAGTTTTTGTGTGTTACGCCCCCCGGTTTTTGGTGGGGGGGTTTGGGGGGGCTGCGGCCCTTGACTGTGGTTAAACAAGGAGAGATCGGGATGGTTTTTTCGTCCAACGTGTTCCTGTTTTTGTTCTTGCCGATCTTTCTCGGCTTGTACTACCTGAGCGGGCAACGCTATCGCAACTTGCTGCTGCTGATCGCCAGCTACGTGTTCTACGCCTGGTGGCGGGTGGACTTCCTGGCACTGTTCGCCGCGGTCACCCTGTGGAACTACTGGATCGGCCTGAAAGTCGGCGCCGCCGGCGTGCGGACCCAACCGGCGCAGCGCTGGCTGCTGCTCGGCGTGGCCGTTGACCTGTGCATCCTCGGCTACTTCAAATACGCCAACTTCGGCGTCGACAGCATCAACGCGATGATGTCGTCGGTGGGCCTGGAGCCGTTCATCCTGACCCACGTGCTGTTGCCGATCGGGATTTCGTTCTACATCTTCGAGTCCATCAGCTACATCATCGACGTCTACCGTGGCGACACGCCGGCGACCCGCAATCTGATCGACTTCGCGGCATTCGTGGCGATCTTCCCGCACCTGATCGCCGGCCCCGTGTTGCGCTTCCGTGACCTGGCCGACCAGTTCAACAACCGCACCCACACCCTCGACAAGTTCTCCGAGGGCTGCACGCGGTTCATGCAGGGTTTCATCAAGAAGGTGTTTATCGCCGACACCCTCGCGGTGGTGGCCGACCATTGCTTCGCCTTGCAAAACCCGACCACGGGTGATGCCTGGCTCGGCGCGCTGGCCTACACCGCGCAACTGTATTTCGACTTCTCCGGCTACAGCGACATGGCCATCGGCCTGGGCTTGATGATGGGTTTCCGCTTCATGGAAAACTTCAAGCAGCCTTACGTCAGCCAGTCGATCACCGAGTTCTGGCGGCGCTGGCACATCAGCCTGTCGACCTGGCTGCGCGACTACCTGTACATCACCCTGGGCGGCAACCGAAAAGGCACTTTGATGACCTATCGCAACCTGTTCCTGACCATGCTGCTCGGTGGTCTGTGGCACGGCGCGAACATCACCTACATCGTCTGGGGCGCGTGGCACGGCATGTGGCTGGCGATTGAAAAAGCCATTGGCCTGAACACTTCGCCACGCCGTTTCAACCCGATCCGCTGGGCACTGACTTTCCTGCTGGTGGTGATGGGCTGGGTGATTTTCCGCGCGGAAAACCTGCACGTCGCCGGCCGGATGTACGGCGCGATGTTCAGCTTCGGCGACTGGTCGCTGTCGGAACTCAACCAGGCCAGCCTCACCGGCCTGCAAGTGGCAACGCTGATCGTGGCGTATGTGACCCTGGCGTTCTTCGGCCTGCGCGACTTCTACACCAACCAGCCGCCTGTGAAGACCAAGCCTGTGGTGAACGTCGACAGCGACGGTCCGGCCGCCGCCGAACCGGGCCTGATCAAGGCCGCGCCTGGGGATAACCCGGCGAGCATCCATCAGCCTGGCTACACCGTCGGGGTTGAAGCCCAGGTGCAACCGGCCTACTGGACCGCCGACTGGTCGCGCTACGTGATGCGCGCCCTGGTGCTGCTGCTGTTCATCGCCTCGATTCTCAAACTCTCGGCACAAAGCTTCTCGCCGTTCCTTTACTTCCAGTTCTGAGGGATCTGACCATGACCCGCTCATTACGCATCTTCTACATCGCCCTGTTCCTGGTGACCCTGTTGGCCCTGGGCCTGTGGTCCACGCGCAGCTTCTTCGGCTTCAGCACCAACGCCGACGCCACCGTGCTGAACGGTCGCTGGACCAAGGCGGTAGAGACGCACTACGACGACGAGTTTCCGATCAAGCGCCTGGGCACCAACCTCTGGGCGGCGCTGGACTTCAAGCTGTTCAACGAAGGTCGTCCGGGCGTGGTGCTCGGTCGCGACCAGTGGCTGTACAGCGATGAAGAATTCCACCCGATCGTCAACGAAGAGCTGAACCTGCAAGGCAACTACGCGCTGGTCGAAGGTGTGCGCCAGACCCTGAAAGCCAAAGGCGTGCAACTGGTAATGGCAGTGGTGCCAGCCAAGGTGCGCCTCTACCCGGAACACCTCGGTGAGGTGAAACCGGCGAGCATCCATAGCAACCTCTACAAGGACTTCCACCAGCGCCTGGCGGCCGACCGGATTCCGGCACCTGACTTGTTGGGCCCGCTGCTAGCGGCCAAACGTGACGGCAAGCAAGTGTTCCTGCGCACCGACACCCACTGGACCCCGGAAGGCGCCGAAATCGCGGCGAACAAGCTGGCCAGGACCATTGCCGACAAGTTCCCGCTGAGCGGCGAACCGCAGAACTTCGTCACCGAGCCTGCGGAGAAAGTCACGCACAAGGGCGACCTGCGTCTGTTCCTGCCGCTGGACCCGCTGTTCGAAAACCTGATGCCGGCGCAAGAGCCTTTGCAGAAACGCAACACCGTGGCGGCCGGCGACCCGCCGGCCAGTGACGATGCCCTGTTCGCCAACACCGAAGTGCCGGTGGCACTGATCGGTACCAGCTACAGCGCCAACCCCAACTGGAACTTCGTGGGCGCGCTGAAACAAGCATTGCGCAGCGACGTGGTCAATTACGCCGAGGACGGCCACGGCCCGATCCTGCCGATGCTCAGCTACCTCAAAAGCGACGCTTTCAAGAACAGCCCGCCACAAGTGCTGATCTGGGAATTTCCCGAACGATATCTGCCTGTGAATAACGAAATCGGTGACGCCGACCCGCAGTGGGTCGCAGAGCTTAAACAAGCCGGCGCGCGCCAACAAAACGTAGCAATCAACACTAAATCCGAGACGCCCGACCGGGCGCAAAACTGAAAGAGAGAGGTACTTCCATGACTTTCACGACTACTCCTCGCCGTCTCGCCAAGACCTTCGCACTGGTTGCTGGCATGAGCGTTCTGTCGATGCACGCCTTCGCCGGTGGCGACGCCGCACTCTACGGCCCGACCGCACCGAAAGGCTCGACCTTCGTACGGATCTACAACGCCAGCAACGCCGAAGTCAGCTCCACCGTCGGCAGCACCAGCCTGAGCGATGTCGCACCACTGTCCAGCAGTGACTTCAGCTTCATGCCGGGCGGTGACTACAGCGCCAAGGTCGGTAGCCAGACACTGCCGGTGAAACTGGCCGGCGATCACTATTACACCCTGGTCAACAACGCCAGTGGCGCACCGCAACTGATCGAAGAGCCGCCGTTCAAGAACAAGCAGAAATCCCTGGTACGGGTGCAGAACCTCAGCGACAAGGCACTGACCCTGAAGACCGCCGACGGCAAGACCGATGTGGTGCCCAACGTTGCGCCCAAAGGTCGTGGCGAACGTGAAATCAACCCGGTGAAAGTCAGCCTGGCGCTGTATGACGGCGCCACCAAAGTCGGCGACGTGAAACCGGTCGCCCTGGAACGCGGTGAGGCTGCGGTGCTGTACGTCACCGGCAACGGCAGCAGCCTGTCGCCAGTCTGGGTGAAACGCCCGGTTTCGACGCGCTAACGCGCGAGCTATCAGCTACAAGCCACAAGCTGCAAGAGAAGTGCATCTAACTTGCCGCTTGCAGCTTGCAGCTCCCAACTGCATTTAAAAGGAGTAACAACATGATTCCGGTGATCTTGTCAGGTGGTAGCGGCTCACGTCTTTGGCCGCTTTCCCGTAAGCAATTCCCGAAACAGTTCCTGGCCCTGACCGGGGAGCACACGCTGTTCCAGCAAACCCTGGAGCGCCTGGTGTTCGAAGGCATGGACACGCCGATCGTGGTCTGCAACAAGGACCACCGTTTCATCGTCAACGAGCAACTGACCGCGCGCAAACTGGAAACCCAGCGCATCCTGATGGAACCGTTCGGTCGCAACACTGCACCGGCCGTGGCCCTGACCGCGATGATGCTGGTCAATGAAGGCCGCGACGAGTTGATGCTGGTGCTGCCCGCCGACCACGTGCTGGAAGACCAGAAAGCCCTGCAACGCGCCCTGGCGCTGGCCACGGTCGCCGCCGAAAACGGCGAAATGGTGCTGTTCGGCGTGCCGGCCACCAAACCGGAAACCGGTTACGGCTACATCAAGTCGACCAACGACTCGCTGCTGCCCGAAGGTGTCAGCCGCGTCTCGCACTTCGTCGAAAAACCCGACGTGAAACGCGCCACCGAGTTTGTCCAGTCCGGCGGTTATTTCTGGAACAGCGGCATGTTCCTGTTCCGCGCCAGCCGTTTCCTCGAAGAACTGAAAAAGCACGATCCGGACATCTACGACACCTGCCTGCTGACCCTGGAACGCAGCGAGCAGGATGCCGACACTGTCGACATCGACGCCGCTACCTTCGCCTGCTGCCCGGACAACTCCATCGACTACTCGGTGATGGAAAAAACCCAGCGCGCCTGCGTCGTACCGTTGACCGCAGGCTGGAGCGATGTCGGCTGCTGGTCGTCGTTGTGGGAAGTGAACGAAAAAGACGCCAACGGCAACGTCACCAAAGGCGATGTAGTCATCCAGGACAGCCGCAACTGCATGATCCACGGCAACGGCAAACTGGTGTCGGTGATCGGCCTGGAAAACATCGTGGTCGTCGAAACCAAGGACGCCATGATGATCGCCCACAAGGACAAGGTCCAAGGCGTGAAGCAGATGGTCAACACCCTCAACGAACAGGGTCGCAGCGAAACCCAGAACCACTGCGAGGTCTATCGTCCGTGGGGCTCCTACGACTCGGTGGACATGGGCGGTCGCTTCCAGGTCAAGCACATCTCGGTCAAGCCGGGTGCGTGCCTGTCACTGCAAATGCACCACCACCGCGCCGAGCACTGGATCGTGGTCAGTGGCACCGCTGAAGTGACCTGCGACGAGAACGTGTTCCTGCTCACCGAGAACCAGTCGACCTACATTCCGATTGCCTCGGTTCACCGTTTGCGCAACCCGGGCAAGATTCCACTGGAGATCATCGAAGTGCAATCGGGCAGTTATCTGGGCGAAGACGATATCGAGCGGTTTGAAGATATCTACGGTCGCTCCACCCCGATCGAGCGTGGCGTGTCGGTGAAGACCATCGCGCAGTAACCCTCGGAAAAACTGAAAGCCCCCGCCCCGTCCGCTGCGTTCCCCATCCGCAGCGGGTTGGGCTGGGGCTTTTTTGGTTCTTCACGCAACCCCGGGATACAAAGCTAACGCAAGACCTGTAGGAGCGAGCCGGCTCCGGGCGGCGTTCCGACGATGAGGCTATGACACCCACCGCCAAAATCCTGCCCATCGCCAACCTCACCTACGCTTAGGTAGGATGCTCATCTCTGCTTCCGAGGTTTGCGCGTCATGTTCATCGGTGTCCTGCTCGTCATCACCTGGCTGATCCTGCTACTGCGCTATCCGGCCAAAGCGCTGCCCGTTTCCATGGCCGCCGCCGTGGGCCTGGGTATTGTCGCCACGTGGGTGATCTGGATGGACCATCGCGAACTCAAGCAACTGGAGCGTCTTGAATTGCGCATCAGCTACGCACCGCAACACTGCCCCGCCGACCGGCCGCTGCAATTGACCCTGAACAATGGCAACGACGTGCCGCTGACCGAACTGCGCTGGCGCGTCGCGGCCTACGCGCCGGGCGACACGGTCAACCTTGCTGACAACCAGTACACCGCCCCACGCTACCGTGGCCCGGGCGAATTGCAGGCCGGTGGCAACTGGGAAGACTGTCTGCCGCTGCCGCCGTTGCGCCCCGGCTACCGCCCGGAAACCCTGGAATTTCGCGCCGAGCGCTTGCAGGGTAGTTTCTCCGACTGAGCCTTCCCCCCACTTTTTTGCACAAGGACCGCGCCATGCCCGTTGCGTTGATTACCGGATGTTCCAGCGGCATCGGCCGCGCCCTGGCCGATGTGTTCAAGGCTGCCGGCTACACAGTCTGGGCCAGCGCCCGCAAGCCTGAAGACGTGGCAGCCCTGACCGCCGCCGGTTTCACCGCCGTGCAACTGGACGTCAACGATGGCCAGGCGCTCGAACAGTTGAGCGAGCGCATCAACCAGCAACACGGTGGCCTCGACGTGCTGATCAACAACGCCGGTTATGGCGCCATGGGGCCGCTGCTCGACGGCGGTGTGCCGGCGATGCAGCGTCAGTTCGAAACCAATGTGTTCGCCATTGTCGGCGTGACCCGCGCACTGTTCCCGGTGTTGCGCCGGGCCAAAGGCCTGGTGCTGAACATCGGCAGCGTCTCCGGCGTGTTGGTGACGCCATTCGCCGGCGCCTACTGTGCTTCGAAAGCGGCGGTGCATGCCTTGAGCGATGCCTTGCGCATGGAACTGGCGCCGTTTGGCGTGCGGGTCATGGAGGTTCAGCCGGGCGCCATCGCGTCGAGTTTCGCCAAGAATGCGGGCCACGAAGCCGAACAACTGATCAGTGAGCAATCGCCGTGGTTTCCATTGCGCGAAGGTATCCGCGCCCGGGCCAGGGCCTCCCAGGACAATCCGACACCCGCCAGCGAATTTGCCGCCGGAGTGCTCAAGGCTGTGCAGCAAGGCAAGCCGCCACGACTGTTACGCCTGGGCAATGGCAGCCGGGCATTGCCGTTGATGGCCGGACTGTTACCCAAGGGCCTGCTGGAATCAGGCTTGATGAAGCGGTTCGGATTGCGCGGGCAGCTCTGAGACCGGGTTATCGTTCTTCGCGGGCAAGCCTCGCTCCTGCAGGATTTGCGCAGGACCTGTGGGAGCGAGGCTTGCCCGCGATGGCGTCAGAACAGGCCAAGCAGATTTTGAGGAAACACCATGACCGACTACACCGAATACTTCGAAGAAGTTATCCAGGCCCACGTCGCCATCGAACAATGGTTGGCCGAAGAACGCGATGGGCGCGAACTTGAACAGCTGCTGACCCGCTTTTCGCCGCAATTCTCCATGGTTTCGCCATTGGGACGAGTGCTGGACTTTGCCGCGCTGAACGAGTTGTTCATGCTGGCCGGCGGCAAGAAGCTGGGTTTTCGTATCGAGTTGAGCGAATTTCGCGGCATTGCGCTGCATGACGGTGGCGCCACCGTCAGTTACCGCGAGCAGCAGACCGATGCGACGGGGCTGCATTCGGATCGCCGCTCGACCGTGGTGTTCGAGAAACAGGCGGACGGCAAGGTGCTGTGGCGGCATTTGCACGAGACGTTTAGCCAGGGCTGATCCCGGACTCGACGACAATCAACTGTAGGAGCGAGCTTGCTCGCGATGAAGGTCAACGATAACGCGTTCTTTCTGGATAAACGCGGCGCCCTTGATTCCATCGCGAGCAAGCTCGCTCCTACAATGGCTTCACCACCACCGTACAAGTAATCCCCGCCGCCAACAGCACGCCTTCCGGTACTTCGTCGATGTGAATCCGCACCGGCACCCGTTGCGCCAGGCGCACCCAGTTGAAGGTCGGGTTCACGTCGGCGATCAACTCACGGCTTTCCGGGTTGTCGCGGTCGTAGATACCGCGCGAGATGCTTTCCACATGGCCCTTGAGCACTTCGCCGCTCATCAGTTGCATGTCGGCCTTATCGCCCACGCGCACATGGGGCAGTTTGGTTTCTTCGAAGAAGCCATAGACCCAGAACGAGTTCATGTCGACCACGGCCATTTTCGCCTCGCCGATGCGCGCGTAGTCGCCGCGATGCACGTTGAGGTTGGTCACATAACCGTCAACGGCGGCGCGGACTTCGGTGCGTTTGAGGTTCAGTTCCGCGGCTTCCAGTTGCGCCTGGGCCTGCTGGTAATCGGCCAGGGCCGAGTCGGCGAGGTTGCTGGCGTCGTCGCGGTTTTCCCTGGAGATCACCAGGTTGTCCATATCGGCCCGGCGATGGGCGTTGACCTTGCGCATCTCCCACGTGGCCTTGCGCGAAGCCACCAGCGACTGCGCCTGCTTGACCGCGAGGCGGTAGTGCTCGGGGTCGATCAGCATCAGCAGGTCACCCTTCTTCACCAACTGGTTGTCACGCACCGGCACGTCCACCACCTCGCCGGTGACGTCGGCGGCGACGTTGATGATGTCGGCGCGCACCCGACCGTCGCGGGTCCATGGCGTCTCCATGTAATGCACCCAGAGGGTCCGGCCGATCCATATCGCCAGGGCCAGTACCAGCAGGGTTGCAAGCAGGCTGAATAGCTTTTTCATCAAGGTGTTCTCAACGGTAGACAGTCAGCGCCAGGGCGCCGAACAGACAGGTAAACAGACTCAGGCGCAGCAACGCCGGGTGCCAGAAAAAACGGTACAGGTCGAACCCGGACAAGAAGCGGTCCAGCGCCCAGGCCAGCGCCGCCGCGATCAAAAACATCAGGGTCATGGTCGGCATGTACACGCCGTGGAAGGCGATTTCACGAGGCATGTTCAAGTCCTTGGGGCTTGGCGGTGGCATGGTTGTAGCCGGCGAGCGGTGATTGCGGGTCCAGCAGCGAGGTGCGGATGAAGTGCAGGTAGCTCTTGACCCGGCGCAACGCCGAGGTGTCGAAGTGCGGAGCGAAGGGTTCGTCGGTGGCTTGCACGCGACTGATCGCATGGTCGACCGCGATCAACGCACGCTCCAGATTGCTCTGGCCGGGTTGCAGAAACAGCCGCACCAGCGAACGCCCCATCACACGGATCGACTGGCGCCACGGCTGGGATTCGGCATAGGCGGGATGCACCGGCAGGACGGCTTGTTCCTTGCGCAGTTCGATGATCGCGTGCCCCACCTCCAGCACCACGAACATCCAGCGCAACAGGTTTCGCTGGACCTGCGGCTGCCCCGCCGCGAAGCCATAGGCCTGGTGCACCAGGTCGCGGGTGCGGCTTTCGAAACGCGAGGCCAGGCCCTTGAGTTTGCCGCTGATGGCATACACCACCTGACCCCGCAGATCCTGCTCCAGTCGACGCCACAACCAACGGCTGTTGGGCGGCAGAATGATCGCCCCCGCCGCCGCGCACACCAGCATGCCCAGCACCATGGCGATGTAGTCGTTGATGAAGGTGTACGGGTTGTAGACCGTGAGATTGTCCGGCACCGAACCGGTACTGAAGAAGATCAGCAATCCCAGCCCTACCCCGACGTACTGCGGCCGCGAGGTGAGGAACGACCCCAGCACGATCACCGGGGCGAGCATCACACAGAGCAACGGAAACCCGTCGATCCGCGGAAAAATGAAAAACATCTCGACGAAGCCGATCAGCGCCCCGAGGAAGGTGCCGCAAGCCATTTGGAATGACATGCGCTTGGGGTTCGGTGTGGCGGCGGAAAGGCCGACGGTGGCGGCGGCGATCAAGGTCATGGTCGCCCCGCTCGGCCACGCCGTGGCGACCCAATAGCTGCCCAGCACCACCAGAATGAAGGCAGCACGAATCCCTGAGGCTGCCGATACCAGCCAACTGGTCTGCGGCATGAACGGCTCGTCCCAGCGCTCCCGTTCGTGGCTGTGATCGGCCAGCGACGCGTGGGTCTGTGCATAACTGTGCAGGTCATCGACGAAGCGATAGAGCAGTTCATACGCCGTGTGGAAATCCAGTTGCTCGGCGTCGCTTGGCTGACTCTCCTGGAAAAGCGCCCGAAGGCTGCGTACCCGCGCCGGAAGCCCTTCCTTATAAGCGCTCAGAGCCTTCACCAGACGCGCCGCATCGGCGTTGGTCAGGGCGCGGCCGCTAAAGCCGTCGAGCAATTCGGCCAGATCAATCAACCCCGGCTTGATCGCGGCCACCACTTGATCCGCTGCACTGCTGCGCAGGCGTTCCAACAACTGGTGCAAGGCGTTGAAGCGGGTGGTGATGCCCATGAACTCGCTGTTCAAGCGACTGAGCCGGCCGTTGCGGCGGCGCATGTGCGGGTCTTCGAACATGGTGACGCTACGCAGCCCCTCCAGGCCCACGGCCTCGGCGATGAAACGCACGTTGCCGGCCTCGAACGCTTCGCGCTGACTGCGCCCACGCAAACCGTCGGTGACGAACAAGGCGAACACGCCGAAACGCTGGTAAAGGGCGTTGCGCATGGCGGCACCGGACGATTGCGGCAGGATCGCGGCGCTGACCAGGGTCGAACAGAGGATCCCCAGGGAGATCTCCAGCACCCGCCAGACCGCCGCCATGAAGGCACCGTCCGGATGGGCCAGCGCGGGCAAACCGACCATCGCCGCGGTGTAACCGGCCAATACGAAACCGTAGGCGCGAAAATTACGATAACGGGCCGCGCCGGCCGTGCAGATACCGACCCAGATCGCCAACGAACCGAGGAACAGTTCGGTGTTCTGCGCAAACAGGGCGATCAACGCGACCATCACCGACGACCCGGCCAGGGTGCCAAGGAACCGATAAAAACTCTTGGCGAACACATGACCGCTCTGCGGCTGCATGACGATGAACACCGTGATCATCGCGGTGCGCGGCTGCGGCAACTCCAGTCGCATGGCCAGCCACAGGGTCAGGAATGCGGCGATCAACACCTTGAAAATATAGACCCAGGTCACGCCGTCGCTGCGTGCCCAGTCGAAGAACCCCCGGCGCCATTCCAGGGAATACAGCCAGCGCAGAGGTGCGGGCAAGGGAGTCATGGAGTCCTGCTCACTTAGGAAAGTCTGGAAACAATTGAAACCCTGTGGCGAGCGAGCTTGCTTGCGCCGGGCTGCAAAGCAGCCCCAAAACGCTGGCAGTCTTTGCTGATTTTGTGAGTGCTGCGCACTCAAGCGGGAGCAAGCTCCCTCGCCACAAAGATGGCCTTGCCTGATGCATCCGGGTCATCTCAGCAGTCTCGGCGTTTTCGGCGCGGCTGTCTGACTGTCCTTGGGCACATCGTTACCGGCCCCCAGCCCACCGCCCAACGCCGTCACCAACTCGGCATGAGCACTCAGTCGCGCCGCCTGAACCTGTTGCTGCACTTGCTGCTGTTTGAACAACAGGGTCTGGGCATTGAGCACGTTGAGGTAATCGGTGAGCCCGCGTTGATAAGCGACCATTGCGATGTCGTAAGTCTTCTGCGCGGTCGCCACCGACTCGGCGGCAAACATTTGCTGCTTGTCCATGGACTCCCGGCGGATCAACTGGTCGGAGATGTTCTTCAGCGCATTGACCAGGGTCTGGTTGTACTTCGCCACGGCGATATCATAACCGGCCGAGGCTTCACCCAGCTCCGCGCGCAATCGCCCGCCGTCAAAGATCGGCAAGGAAATCGCCGGGCCGACGCTGTAGTTGAGTTTCTTGCCGGTCAAAAACTCCAGCGCGCCACCGCCAGTCGCCATGTAGCCGAGGCTGCCGACCAGATCGACGTTGGGATAGAAACCGGCATGGGCAACATCGATACCGCGCGCCTGCGCCGCCACCTGCCAACGACTGGCGACCACGTCCGGGCGTTGACCGAGCAACTGCGCCGGCAACGATGACGGCAACTTCAGCGCTGCGCCCAACGACAGCGTCGGTCGCTGTAACTGCGCGCCCTCGCCAGGACCTTTACCGGCGAGCGCGGCCAATTGATTGCGGCTCAGGGCGATTTCTTCGTCCAGCGCATCGATCTGACGATGGGTTTCCGGCAGTGGCGTTTCGGCCTGGCTGACTTCGAAATGGGTGCCGATTCCGCCGTTCAAGCGCTTTTGCGCCAGCTCGAGGATCTGCTCTTGCTGCTTCAATGTGGCTTCGACAATGTCCCGCTGCGCGTAATGCAGCGAGAGTTCGATATAGACGCGCACGATGTTGTTCTGCAGTTCGAGCTGGGCCTGGCGCGCTTCGGCGACGGTCATGTGGGCCATGTCCACGGCGCGCTCGGTGGCATTGCTTTCACGGCCCCAGAGGTCGAGTGCGTAGCTGAAACCCAATGCGGCGTTGTTGTCCCAGGTGGTGGTGTTGGCCAGGTTGCCGGGGCCATAGAACTGATCGGTCGGCCAATTGTGGCGCTTGAGGGTCGATTCGCCATTGATCTGCAGCGATTCGGCAGACTCGGCGAGGCCGGCCATGGATTTGGCCTGACGCACCCTCGCGGCGGCCATGGCCATGGTCGGACTGCCTTGCACGGCGAGGTCGATCCAGCGATTCAGTTGCGGGTCGCCATACGCCTGCCACCACTGTGCGGTGGGCCAATGCGCATCCTGAGCGGCGCTTTGGATGGCTTCGTCGGTGACCAGTGAGTCGGCCTCCAGCGCCTTGCCCTGCGGGGCAATACCTCCGGTTCCGATGCAGCCGCTGATTGCCAGGGTTAAAGCCAAAACACTGAGCGGTTGAAGCGCTCTGCTAATGCGACGCGGCACTGCTGCGATTTCCTGAAATAGAGGAGGTAACGAGATCTGACAGGAGCCGGCTGCTGGCGATGCAGACACCCTGGAACATCGGGATGACAGCAGCGACGCATGCGCCAGCAAGCCAGCTCCTACGGTCCATACAATTCTATGGATGAGCATTGGTCGCGATAAGCCGGAATTCCTGTGAATCTTTGTTACCGTTAACGCGATAATCCCTTGGTCGGGGTCTCAAATCCTGAAACTTCATGTCACAATTTGCCATCGAACCCGAGAGCACCCCATGGACACATTGCAAAACATGCGCGCCTTCAGTTACGTGGCCGAAGCGGGAAGCTTCACCGCCGCCGCGGTACAACTGGACACCACCACGGCTAACGTCTCGCGCGCGGTCTCCAACCTGGAAGCCCACCTGCAAACCCGTCTTCTCAACCGCACGACCCGCCGCATCGCCCTCACCGAAGCCGGCAAGCGTTACCTGCTGCGCTGCGAACAGATCCTGGCCTACGTCGAAGAAGCCGAAGCAGAGGCCAGCGACGCCCACGCGCGCCCGGCCGGGCAACTGAAGGTGCACACCATGACCGGCATCGGTCAGCACTTCGTGATCGACGCCATTGCCCGCTACCGCAAGACCCACCCGGACGTGACCTTCGACCTGACCATGGCCAACCGCGTACCGGACCTGCTCGACGAAGGCTACGACGTGTCCATCGTCCTGGCCAGCGAACTGCCGGACTCGGGTTTCGTCTCCCAACGCCTGGGCATCACCTTCAGTATCGTTTGCGCCTCCCCGGCCTACGTCAAAGCCAACGGTTGCGCGCAAAAACCCAGTGACCTGCTCAACCACGCCTGCCTGCGCCTGGTGAGCCCGGTGATCCCCCTGGAAAAATGGGCCTTCGACGGCCCGGACGGCCAGGAAATGGTCACCATCAATAGCTCTCCGTTTCTGGTGAACTCCGCCGACGCCATGAAAAGCGCGATTACCAGCGGCATGGGCGTCGGCGTGCTGCCGCTGTACGCAGCGATCGACGGCCTGCGCAACGGCACTCTGGTACGCGTGATGCCCAAATACCGCTCCCAGGAGCTGAACCTGTACGCCATCTACCCGTCGCGGCAATACCTGGATGCAAAGATCAAGACCTGGGTCGAGTATTTGCGCGGATCGCTGCCGGAGTTGTTGGCGGCACACCAAGTCGAACTGGCGGCTTATGAAATGAGCGGGAGCATGGCCGGGGCGCGAATGGCGAACTGAGCCTGCCAGGGACACACAATGCCGCCACGGGGGAATGGGCTGCGTAACCCTATTCCGCGTTCGACCAAGACCACGTGTAGGAACTCGCTCGCTCCGGGCGGCGTTCCGACGATGGATGTCAACGATGACGCAGGCTGTCTGAATGCCCGTGTTGCCCGGACTTTCATCGCGAGCAGGCTCGCTCCTACAGTGGATTGAGTACAGCGCAAGTGAATGGTCGGCTGTCAGGCCGCCTTCGCGCTACATCGAACTGCGGCAGGCTGGGGTGCAACGACGATACCGGCAGCTAGAGCTCCTGTAGGAGCGAGCCTGCTCGCGATGGACGTCAACGATGACACGGGCTGTCTGAAGGCCCGCGTTGCCCGGGCTTTCATCGCGAGCAGGCTCGCTCCTACAGTGGATTGAGTACAGCGCAAGTGAATGGTCGGCTGTCAGGCCACCTTCGCGCTACATCGAACTGCGGCAGGCTGGGGTGCAACGACGATACCGGCAGCTAGAGCTCCTGTAGGAGCGAGCCTGCTCGCGATGGACGTCAACGATGACGCGGGCTGTCTGAAGGCCCGCGTTGCCCGGGCTTTCATCGCGAGCAGGCTCGCTCCTACAGTGGATTGAGTACAGCGCAAGTGAATGGTCGGCTGTCAGGCCGCCTTCGCGCTACATCGAACTGCGGCAGGCTGGGGTGCAACGACGATACCGGCAGCTAGAGCTCCTGTAGGAGCGAGCCTGCTCGCGATGGACGTCAACGATGACACGGGCTGTCTGAAGGCCCGCGTTGCCCGGGCTTTCATCGCGAGCAGGGCCGCCGAGGTCACACCAAACTGACAGCGCCGTCAGTTAGCAGTCACCTTCCTGACCGTCAAACAGGTTTATAAAGGAAGTAACGACCTACCGACCACCAGCCCTGGTGCACCACTCGCATGCGAATCCAGCAAAAACCCGCCCTGATCGTCGCCCTCCTGATCGTCCTGGCAGCGCTGGGCCTGTGGTATGCCAACCAACCCGCCAAGACCAGACTCGCCGCCCCCACCGCCATCCCCGTACGCGTCGTCAGCGTCATCCAAAAAGACGTTCCCCGCTACGTCACCGGTATCGGCTCGGTCCTGTCCCTGCACAGCGTAGTGGTGCGCCCTCAAATCGACGGTATTCTCACCAAACTGCTGGTCAAGGAAGGCCAACTGGTGAACAAGGGCGACCTGCTGGCCACCATCGACGACCGCTCGATCCGCGCCAGCCTCGATCAGGCCAGGGCGCAACTGGGTGAGAGCCAGGCGCAACTGCAAGTGGCGCAGGTCAACCTCAAGCGCTACAAACTGCTGAGCGTCGACGACGGCGTCTCCAAACAGACCTACGACCAGCAACAGGCGCTGGTCAACCAGCTCAAGGCCACTGCCCAGGGCAACCAGGCCTCGATCGATGCGGCGCAAGTGCAACTGTCCTACACGCAGATTCGCTCCCCGGTCACCGGCCGCGTCGGGATTCGCACGGTGGACGAAGGCAACTTCCTGCGCATGGCCGACGCTCAAGGGCTGTTTACGGTGACCCAGATCGACCCGATCGCCGTGGAGTTCTCCCTGCCGCAACAAATGCTGCCGACCCTGCAAGGCTTGATCGGCGATCCGGAGCGCGCCCAGGTGAAGGCCTACATCGGTGCCGACACCGAGGGTGAAACCGGCAACCTGCTGGGTGAAGGCCATCTGACCCTGATCGACAACCAGATCAATGCCAACACTGGGACCATTCGCGCCAAGGCTGAATTCAGCAACCCCGCGCAGAAGCTCTGGCCGGGCCTGCTGGTGACGGTAAAGATTCAGACAGCGCTGGATAAAGATGCCCTGGTGGTTCCACCCACCGTCGTACAGCGTGGCCTTGACCAGCATTTCGTTTACCGGGTGAACGGCGACAAGGTCGAAACCGTTAACGTGCAGATGGTGTCCCAAGGCAGCGGCCAGGACATCATCAAAGGCGTCAAGCCGGGCGATCTGCTGGTCAGCGACGGTCAGTCGCGACTCAAGCCCGGCTCGACCGTGCAGGTCCTGACTGAGCCGCCGCAAGTGGTCCAATCGGAGTCGAAACCATGAAGGGCCACGGTTCGGTTTCGGCCTGGTGCATCGATCATCCCGTCGCGACCATCCTGCTGACGTTTGCTCTGATCCTGCTCGGCGTGATCGCCTTCCCTCGACTGCCCATCGCGCCACTGCCGGAAGCAGAGTTCCCGACCATCCAGGTGGCGGCGCAATTGCCGGGCGCCAGTCCGGAAACCATGGCGTCGTCGGTGGCCACGCCACTTGAAGTGCAATTCAGCGCCATCCCCGGCGTGACCCAGATGACCTCGAGCAGTGCCCTGGGCTCGACCAACCTGACCCTGCAATTCACCCTCGATAAAAGCATCGATACCGCCGCTCAAGAGGTCCAGGCCGCGATCAACACCGCCGCCGGCAAACTGCCCAAGGACATGCCGACCCTGCCGACCTGGCGCAAGGTCAACCCGGCCGACAGCCCGGTACTGATCCTCAGCGTCAATTCGACCCAGATGCCCGGCACTGAACTCAGCGACCTGGTGGAAACCCTGCTCTCGCGTCAGATCAGCCAGATCGACGGCGTAGGCCAAATCAACATCACCGGTCAGCAACGCCCGGCGATTCGCGTCCAGGCATCGGCCGACAAGCTCGCCGCCATCGGTCTGACGCTGGCGGACATTCGCCTGGCGATCCAGCAAACCAGCCTCAACCTGGCCAAAGGCGCCCTGTACGGCGAGTCGAGCATTTCGACACTGTCCACCAACGACCAGTTGTTTCACCCCGAGGAATACAGCCAGCTCATCGTTTCCTACAAGGACGGTGCCCCGGTTCACCTGAAGGATGTCGCCAACGTCGTCAACGGTTCGGAAGATGCTTACGTACAGGCCTGGGCCGGGGACAAACCCGGCGTGAACCTGGTGATTTCCCGGCAACCGGGCGCCAACATCGTCGAGACCGTGGATCGCATCCAGGCCGCATTGCCCGCCCTCGAAGCCATGTTGCCGGCGTCGGTGCAGGTCAAAGTGCTGGTCGACCGCACCCAGACCATTCGCGCCTCGTTGCATGAAGTGGAGGTCACCCTGCTGATCGCCATCCTGCTGGTGGTCGCCGTGATGGCGCTGTTCCTGCGCCAATGGTCGGCGACGATGATTGTGTCGGCGGTGCTCGGGGTTTCGCTGACGGCCAGTTTTGCCCTGATGTACGTCATGGGCTTCAGCCTGAACAACCTGACGCTGGTGGCCATCGTAGTGGCCGTGGGATTTGTGGTCGACGATGCGATCGTGGTGGTGGAGAACATTCACCGCCACCTGGAGGCTGGCGACGGCATGCGCGAAGCGGCGATCAAAGGCGCCGGCGAGATCGGTTTCACCGTGGTGTCGATCAGTTTCTCGCTGGTGGCGGCGTTCATTCCCCTGTTGTTCATGGGCGGCGTGGTCGGGCGACTGTTCAAGGAGTTCGCGTTGACCGCCACCTCGACCATCATGATTTCGGTGGTGGTGTCACTGACATTGGCCCCGACCCTGGCCGCGCTGTTCATGCGTGCCCCCGTGCATCATGCCCACAGCACACCGACCTTCGGTGATCGTTTGCTGGCCCTCTATGAAAAAGGCCTGCGCCGCGCCCTGGCGCATCAGAAATTGATGATCGGGGTGTTCGGCCTGTCCCTCGGACTGGCGATTGCCGGGTACATTTTTATACCCAAAGGTTTCTTCCCGGTGCAGGACACCGGCTTCGTCCTCGGCACCACCGAGGCGGCTGCGGATATCTCCTACAGCGACATGGTGAAAAAACACTTGGCGATGGCTGAAATCGTCGCGGCAGACCCAGCGGTCGCGGCCTTTTCCCACTCGGTCGGGGTGTCGGGCAGCAACCAGACCATCGCCAACGGCCGTTTCTGGATTTCCCTGAAAAAACGCAGTGATCGCGATGTTTCGGCCAGTCAGTTCATCGACCGGATTCGCCCGCAACTGATGAAAGTGCCGGGCATCGTGCTGTACCTGCGCGCCGGCCAGGACATCAACCTCAGTTCCGGCCCGAGCCGCGCCCAGTACCAATACGTGCTCAAGAGCAACGATGGCGCGGTCCTGAGCACCTGGACCCAGCGCCTGACGGAAAAACTGCGTGGCAACCCGGCATTCCGCGATGTGTCCAACGACCTGCAACTGGGCGGCAGCATCACCCATATCACGATCGACCGCAGCGCGGCGGCACGTTTCGGCCTGACCGCCAGCGATGTCGACGAGGCACTGTACGACGCCTTCGGCCAGCGCCAGATCAACGAATTCCAGACCCAGATCAACCAGTACAACGTAATCCTGGAACTGGACACCCAGCAACGTGGCAAGGCGGAAAGCCTCAACTACTTCTACCTGCGCTCCCCGCTGAGCGGCGAGATGGTGCCGTTGTCGGCCCTGGCGAAATTCGATGCGCCGACCATCGGCCCGCTGTCCATCGCCCATGACGGGATGTTCCCGGCGGCCAACCTGTCGTTCAACCTGGCGCCCGGAGTGGCGTTGGGCGATGCGGTGATCATGCTCAACCAGGCCAAGCTCGACATCGGCATGCCGGTGGCCATCAGCGGCAATTTCCAGGGCGCGGCCCAGGCATTCCAGAGTTCGCTGGCCAGCCAGCCGTGGCTGATCCTGGCGGCGCTGGTGGCGGTGTACATCATTCTCGGTGTGCTCTATGAAAGCTTCGTGCATCCGCTGACGATCATCTCGACCCTGCCATCGGCAGGTCTTGGCGCGGTGATCATGCTGTGGATTTGCGGCCAGGACTTTTCGATCATGGCGCTGATCGGCCTGGTGCTGCTGATCGGTATCGTGAAGAAGAATGGCATCCTGATGATCGACTTCGCCCTCGACGCGCAGCGCAAAGGTGGCTTGCCACCGGAAGAAGCGATCTTCCAGGCCTGCATCACGCGGTTCCGGCCGATCATCATGACCACCCTCGCGGCCCTGCTCGGCGCCTTGCCGCTGATGCTCGGCTACGGCACCGGCGCCGAACTGCGCCAACCCCTGGGGATCGCGGTGGTTGGCGGTTTGCTGGTGAGCCAGGCGCTGACGCTGTTCACCACGCCGGTCATATACTTATGGCTGGAGCGTTTATTTCATAGGCACTCTCTCTCACCAGCGCCTCCGCCCACACCGGCGCTGGCAACCACAGACTGAGGCGGGGTCATGCGCGTTCTGATTATCGAAGACGAGGAAAAAACCGCAGATTATCTGCACCGCGGCCTGACGGAACAGGGTTACACCGTGGACCTGGCGCGCGATGGCGTGGAAGGCCTGCACCTGGCGCTGGAAAGCGACTACGCGGTGATCGTCCTCGACGTGATGCTGCCGGGCCTCGATGGCTTCGGCGTACTGCGCGCCCTGCGTGCGCGCAAGCAAACCCCGGTGATCATGCTCACCGCCCGGGAGCGTGTCGAAGACCGGATCAAAGGCCTGCGCGACGGTGCCGATGATTACCTCGGCAAGCCGTTTTCCTTCCTTGAACTGGTGGCGCGCCTGCAAGCGCTCACCCGGCGCAGCGGTGGCCATGAACCGGTGCAAGTGAGCATCGCCGACCTGTGGATAGATTTGATCAGCCGCAAAGCCACCCGCGCCGGTACACGCCTGGACCTGACCGCCAAGGAGTTCTCGCTGCTCAGCGTGCTGGCCCGCCGGCAAGGGGAAATCCTCTCGAAAACGGCGATTGCCGAGATGGTCTGGGACATCAATTTCGACAGCGACGCCAACGTCGTCGAAGTCGCGATCAAACGCCTGCGGGCCAAGCTCGACGGGCCGTTCGAAGAGAAACTGCTGCACACCATTCGTGGCATGGGTTATGTGCTGGAGAGCCGGGGTGTCCAGTAATTCGATTGCCCTGCGCCTGAGCGGCATGTTCACGCTGGTGGCGCTATTGGTGTTCCTGCTGATCGGCTGGGCGCTGTACCAGCAGGTGGATAAAGGCTTGGGACTGTTGCCCGAGGCCGAACTGGATGCGCGCTACAGCGTGCTCGAATCCACCGTCGGCCGCTATGGCACGCCCGAGCACTGGGTAAAGATCAACAACAAGCTCAAGCTGCTCGGCGAAGAGGACAAACGCATCAGCTTCTGGATCACCAGTGGCGATCCGCACTACGAATACGGCAACCTCACTCCGCAAATCCGCGCTTTCGCCGAAGGGCCGCTGGGCATGCGCGACCTGCAACTGCCGGATCAGCCTTATCCACTGAAAGTGCTGGTCAGTGAGTTCCCGGCCAAGGACCAACGCCCGCCACTGCGCTTCATGATCGGCATCGACACCGAAACCTTTCTCCAGACCCAACACCACTTGCTGATCGCCTTGGTCAGCCTGGCGATTATCGGGGTGCTGCTGGCGTCGGCGCTGGGTTATTGGGTGGCGCGGATCGGTCTCAAACCCTTGATCAAGCTGTCCCAGGAGGCCCAGCGTCTGGCTCCGCCATTGCGCTCGGGGCGTCTGCAGATGTCGTCATTGCCACCGGAGTTGAATCAGTTCGTCAACTCGTTCAATTCCACGCTGGAACGGGTCGAGCAGGCCTACTCGCGCCTTGAGTCATTCAATGCCGACGTCGCCCACGAACTGCGCTCGCCCCTGACCAACCTGATCGGCCAGACCCAGGTCGCCCTGACCCGCGGACGTTCGGCCGAGCATTATTTCGAGGTGCTGCAATCGAATCTCGAAGAGCTGGAGCGACTGCGTTCGATCATCAACGACATGCTGTTCCTCGCCAGCGCCGACCAAGGCAGCAAGGCGACCAAATTGACCTCCACCTCATTGGCGGACGAAGTGGCGACGACCCTGGAATACCTGGATTTCATTCTCGAGGATGCCCAGGTTCAGGTGCAGGTCAGCGGCGATGCGCAGGTGCGAATCGAGATCGCGCATCTGCGCCGGGCGTTGATCAACCTGTTGAGCAACGCCGTGCAGCACACCGCGCCCGGGCAGGTCATTCAGGTAATGATCGAGGCCGAAGAGCATCTGGTCAGCATTGGCGTGGCCAACCCCGGCTCGCCCATCGCCAGCGAGCACTTGCCGCGTTTGTTCGAGCGCTTCTACCGCGTCGATGCTTCGCGCAGCAACAGCGGCAATAACCATGGGTTGGGGTTGGCGATCGTCAAGGCGATTGCCCTGATGCATGGCGGCGATGTGTTCGTGCGCAGCGACCATGGGATGAATACCTTCGGGATTCACCTGCCTGTCTGACCCTATCCCTGTGGCGAGCGAGCTTGCTCCGGGCGGCGTTCCGACAAGCTCCTTCGCCACAAAGTCCTGTTGCCTTCAGGAACACGAACTATTGCTTAATACGCAATAGTCCTTTCTTGAATCAGGTCTGTTTCTCGGCGCTCAAGATCCTTATCTTTGCCCGCACTAAATAGCACTTGCCAAGCAAGAAGGTTTTAAAGATGTCCAACAGTATGGGTATTGCCAGCGCTTTCGTTTTGTCCTCTTTGTTCGTGTCTCCGTTCGCCATGGCTGAAGAGTCGCACGCCTTCGTCGCACAGAATTCCGCACGCGCCGCAGCGTTTGAAGAGCATCAGGGCGAAATGACCGCGAAAGCCCAGAAAGCCAACCAGGCCCCTCAAGCAGCGAGTTCCAAGACCCAGCCTGAAGCCCGGAAAGACAGCTGATTGCTGCGCGCCACACCTCTTTCCCTCGACGCTTTTCATCGGCTCTTCCCTTTGAAAAGTTGTCTTCAAAGCCGCTGCTATCAGCGGCTTTTTTTCGTCGCGTTGTTTAAACGACACGCTCGATTTCTTCTGTAAGCGACGTCTCCCACCGCAAAAACACTAACGTTCAACCTGGACCAGGGCGCTTGGCTGCGCGTGCATTTCCCATTCGGTTTCAATCCGTCATTCATTACAGTCACTGCAACGATGGCGACTATTGCCTACAGGACGATGCGCCGGCCATCGAAGGTTCGAGTTTGAATTTCAATGTTCGTCATTGTCTTTTAAGCGTCAACGAGCAAAAGGCCAGCACGTTTTGCTGGCCTTTTTTTTGTCTGGGATTTATATAGTCGCTCTGAATGTCACCGGTTTCTGAGACTCTGCCTTACTCTCGAAAAACTTCAAAATGGCCCCTTAGCAGAAGTCAGAACCATGAGTGTGAGCAGTACGCCATCTCAATCACCGACCCGGTCAATACAGTCTGAGTGGTTTTTGGTGATCAGCAGTTTGTTGCTGGTAACGGCGATATTGAGCATTGTCGCCTTCTTGCTGATCCGTGAACGCGGCAATGCACAAGAATCCGCCACGCGTGCTGCCTCCAATATCGTGCAGTTGATCGATGCAGATGTACTGCGCAACGTCGAACTCTATGATCTGACATTGCAAGGCCTGATCGCTGCATCCCGCCGCGACGACCTCAAGGCGGTTTCTCCAACCATACGTCATTTGGCCTTGTTCGACCGCTCCACTGCCGTGCCCTACAAGGGCGACATTCTGTTGCTTGATGCGCAGGCAAATGTGATCGCGGACTCCGCATCAGTGCAGCCACGCAATGGCAATTATGCCGACCGCGAATACTTTCAATCCCACGTCAACAACCCGGACCTGGGGATGTTCATCAGCCGCCCCTTCCGCTCCCGACATGCCGGGCATGAGTGGCGCATCAGTTTCAGCCGCCGGCTCAGCGGCGAACAGGGCGAATTCCTCGGCGTCGCTGAAGCGGCAATGCGCCTGAGCTACTTCGACCAATTGTTCAGCAGCCTGAACATCGGGCGTAACAGTTCGGTGAATCTGATCAGCAAGGACGGGATTCTTCTGGCCCAGGAGCCACGTCTGATGGACGAACTGGTCGGCAAGGATTTCAGTAATCGCCCCAACTTCCAGCGCATTGTCAGAGAAGGCGATGGCAGTTTCACCGGCATCTCAAGCCTCACCCATGATGAACGCTTGTACACATTCTCCAAGGTTGGCGACTTGCCATTGATCGTCATCGTCGCGCAGTCCAGCAATGAGGTGTTTGCGTCATGGAGACGCACTGCAATCGTGGTCAGCCTGGCGACCCTTGCACTGTGCATCAGCCTGCTCTGGCTGACCTGGTTGCTCTGCCGGGAACTGCGTCTGCGCCGACAGGCCGAGAAAGAACTGGCGCAACTGGCCACCACCGATGGCCTGACCGGCGTGGCCAATCGGCGGATGCTCGATCAAACCCTGCGCCACGAGTGGTTCCGCGCCCAACGTTCGGGCGAACCGTTGTCGGTGATGATGATCGACGCGGATCACTTCAAGGCATTCAATGATCGGCATGGGCATCAGGCCGGGGATCAGGCATTGCGCGAGCTGGCCAAGGTCGTCGTTTCGAACGTGCGGCGCCCGGCGGATCTGGTGGCGCGTTATGGTGGCGAAGAGTTCTCGGTGATCCTCGCCGACACTAACGTTGCCGGTGCGCGGCAGATTGCCGAGCATATTCGTGCGGCGGTAGAGCAGATGCCCAAGGTCGAGGGCGCAGAGGTGACGATGACCGTGAGCATCGGCATCAGCACCTGGACGGCTGCGAGCGAGATGACGCTGGAGCAGCTGTTGTTTGCGGCGGACAAAGCGTTGTATCAGGCCAAGGAAGGTGGGCGCAACCGGGTGGTGGCGACTGACTGATGGTGGCTTTGCTCTTCCAGGCCATGCAAAACCTGTGGGCATAAAAAAAGGCCACCCAAAGGTGGCCTTCAAAAAACTAGAGAGATTTTTTACTTACACGGCCGCAACAGGACGCATGTAAGAGATCGGTGCAGTGCTGGCGTCTTCGAAAGTCACGACTTCCCAAGCATCTGTCTGCTCAATCAACTTGCGCAGAAGCTGGTTGTTCAATGCATGCCCGGACTTGAAGCCCTTGAACTCACCAATCAGGCTATTGCCCAACAGGTAGAGGTCACCAATTGCATCGAGGATCTTGTGCTTCACGAATTCGTCTTCATAGCGAAGGCCGTCTTCGTTCAGTACACCATCCGCGTCGACCACAATAGCGTTTTCAACGCTGCCGCCGAGTGCGAGGTTGTGCTTGCGCAGGTACTCGATGTCACTCATGAAACCAAAGGTACGGGCGCGGCTGACTTCTTTTACGAACGAAGTGCTGGAAAAATCCACGCTTGCACTTTGTGTGCGGTCACGGAAAACCGGGTGATCAAAATCGATCTCGAAGCTCACCTTGAAGCCTTCGAAAGGGACGAAAGTGGCGCGCTTGTCGCCGTCTTCCACTGTCACTTCCCGCAGGATACGGATGAACTTCTTGGCGGCGTCCTGTTCTTCCAGGCCAGCCGACTGAATCAGAAATACGAAGGGTCCAGCGCTACCATCCATGATCGGGACTTCGGACGCGGAGAGCTCGACGTAGGCGTTATCGATGCCCAGGCCAGCCATGGCCGAGAGCAAGTGCTCCACCGTATCCACTTTGGTGTCACCGTTGACCAAGGTGGTCGACATCGTGGTTTCACCAACGTTTTCCGCGCGGGCAGGGATCTGCACCGCAGGGTCCAGGTCGGCACGAACAAACACGATGCCGGTGTCGACAGGCGCAGGCTTGAGGGTCAGATAGACCTTCTCCCCGGAGTGCAGACCTACACCTGTGGCACGGATAATATTTTTCAGTGTGCGTTGTTTAATCATGGCTTGGGCCGCTTCAGCGCAAATTGCGAACTGGTATCAACAAAGGCTGGCGATGATAGCAGACCGCGCCTTTGCTGAACACCAATCACCTTCATAGCCCTGATACATTTCATCAATCGGCCTGACGACGCAGGAATGCCGGGATATCCAGGTAGTCCAGATCATCTTGCGGATTCATCTTCGCGGCAGTCGCAGCACCGGCCTGAGCCTGGTTGCGCATGACGGTCGGACGGTCCAGGTCACGGTAGTTCACCGCTGGAGCTTCCTGACGAGCAGGAGCTTGCTGTTGTGGCTGCGAAGCCATCGAGGTGTGAACGGTATTGTCGATAACCTTCACAGGCTTCTCGATTTTTGCGCCCAGACCAGTGGCAACCACAGTCACGTGCAACTCGTCGCGCATGTCCGGATCGATAACGGTACCGACCTTGACCATTGCGTGCTCGGAAGCGAAGGCTTCGATGATGCTACCCACGTCGGAGTACTCACCCAGGGACAGGTCAGGACCGGCGGTGATGTTCACCAGGATGCCGCGTGCACCTTGCAGGTTCACGTCTTCGAGCAACGGGTTGCGAATGGCGGCTTCAGTCGCCTCACGCGCACGGTTCGGACCGCTGGCGCAGCCAGTGCCCATCATCGCCATGCCCATTTCGCTCATTACGGTACGTACGTCGGCGAAGTCGACGTTGATCATGCCCGGACGCTTGATGATGTCGGAGATACCGCGAACGGCACCGGCCAGTACATCGTCAGCCTTGGCGAAAGCCGACAGCAGGCTGGCGTCTTTACCGAGGATGGTCAGCAGCTTCTCGTTGGGAATGGTGATCAACGAGTCGACGCTTTCGGAAAGCAGACGGATGCCTTCATCGGCGATCTGCATGCGCTTGCGACCTTCGAACGGGAACGGACGGGTCACCACCGCAACGGTGAGGATCCCCATTTCCTTGGCCACTTCAGCAATGATCGGCGCAGCACCGGTACCGGTACCGCCGCCCATGCCAGTGGTGATGAACACCATGTTGGTGCCCTGCAGGACTTCGGCAATGCGCTCACGATCTTCGAGAGCGGCCTGACGACCTACTTCTGGGTTGGCGCCAGCGCCCAGACCCTTGGTCACGCCGGTACCCAGTTGAAGGATGGTCCGCGCGCCAATGCTTTTCAGCGCCTGGGCATCAGTGTTGGCGCAGATGAACTCAACGCCTTCAATGTTGCTCTTGACCATGTGATTCACGGCGTTGCCGCCGCCACCGCCAACACCGATAACTTTAATAACCGGGCTTGCGGGGATGTTGTCTACGAGTTCGAACATTTTCCCTCTCCTTTACGTTCTCTAGTTTTTTCGCCTACTGCTTTTGCTGCCTGCCGCTTTACCACTTTGCTCTGCTCTTGCCGCTTGAAGCTTGTGGCTTGAAGCTGCTTTTAGAAATTGCCCTGGACCCAGCTCTTGATGCGATCGAGCAAGGCGCCTTTCGGTTCTTCGTTGCTGTAGCTGTCGCGACTGCCAATGCCCGAGAACGAAATGCCGTCGGATTGCTTCTGCAGGCCGTACATCAACAGGCCAACGCCGGTGGAATAGATCGGGTTGCGAACCACGTCATCCAGGCCTTTCACGCCATGGGGCACGCCCAGGCGCACCGGCATGTGGAAGATTTCCTCGGCCAGTTCGGTGGCGCCTTCCATTTTCGACGTACCACCGGTCAGCACGATGCCGGCCGGGATAAGGTCTTCGTAGCCACTGCGACGCAGTTCGGCCTGGATCAGCGTGAACAGTTCGTCGTAACGCGGCTCGACCACTTCGGCTAGGGCCTGACGGGACAGCTCGCGAGGTGGACGGTCGCCAACGCTTGGCACCTTGATGGTTTCACCGGCGCCAGCCAGTTTGGCCAGGGCGCAGGCGTAGCGGATCTTGATTTCTTCGGCGTACTGGGTCGGAGTGCGCAACGCCATGGCGATGTCGTTGGTCACCTGATCGCCCGCAATCGGGATCACGGCGGTATGGCGGATCGCGCCTTCGGTAAAAATGGCGATGTCGGTGGTGCCGCCGCCGATGTCGACCAGGCACACGCCCAGTTCTTTCTCGTCGTCGGTCAGTACCGAATAGGCGGAAGCCAGTTGCTCGAGAATGATGTCGTCGATTTCCAGACCGCAGCGGCGCACGCACTTTTCAATGTTCTGTGCGGCGTTGACGGCGCAGGTGACCACATGAACCTTGGCTTCCAGACGCACGCCGGACATGCCCAACGGCTCGCGGACGCCTTCCTGGTTGTCGATCACGTAATCCTGCGGCAGGGTGTGCAGCACACGCTGGTCAGCCGGGATCGCCACGGCCTGGGCAGCGTCGAGTACGCGCTCGAGGTCGGCGGAGCTGACTTCGCGATCACGAATCGCCACGATGCCGTGGGAGTTCAGGCTGCGGATATGATTGCCCGCCACACCGACGAAGGCCGAATGAATGCGGCAGCCCGCCATCAGCTGTGCTTCTTCGATCGCGCGCTGGATCGACTGCACGGTGGACTCGATGTTCACCACCACGCCTTTCTTCAGGCCACGGGACGGATGGGTACCGATCCCGACGATTTCCAGCGTGCCGTCGTCCGCAACCTCGCCTACCAGCGCCACCACCTTGGAGGTGCCGATATCGAGACCGACGATCATTTTGCCGCTTTGCACGTTTGCCATGGGTCCTGCCTCTTCTTAATTCTTCGCGACAGCGGGTTGGGCTGTCGTGGGCGCTACAGGTTCCCGCCAGCCAACAGCGAGGCCGTTGGCATAGCGCAGATCGATGCGCGCAATGTTCGTAATCTGTTCTTTGAGCGTCTTGTCATAGATGGCAATGAAGCGGCGCATCTTTTCCACCAGGTTGCCGCGTCCCAGCAACAGTTCGATACCGGGGCCCGAACTGCCGGGGCCGGTGGTCAGGAACCAGCTGCCACGTTCACGCAGCTCCAGGCGTGCAATCGAAAAACCCAGCGGCCTGAGCATCTGGCTCAACACCTGGTATTGCTGCATCACTTGCTGTTGAGCCCGTTGTGGACCAAACAGCTGAGGCAAGTGTTCGTAGTTCGCCAACTCGCGCGGAGTGAACGCCTGACCCTGGTTGTTCAACAGCGATTCGTCGCCCCAGCGGGCCACCGGCAGTTGCTCTTCCAGGCGGATCACCACTTGATCCGGCCACACCCGACGCACTTCGGCGTGGGCAATCCATGGCATTTGTTCCAGCTCGGTGCGCATGCTCGCCAGGTCGATGGTGAAGAAGCTCGACGCCACGTACGGGGCGATCCGCTGCTGCACGGCTTGCTGGCTGATGTAGCTCAAGTCGCCCTGCACGTTGATCTTGGTGATCGGCCGGTCGGCGTACGGCAACAAACGCTGCGCGCCTTCGTAAGTCCCGAAACCCAATGCGACCAGCAGCACCGGCCAGAACAAGGCTTTGAGAAAACCAAAATTGGCTTTCGGCAGGCGCGCGGACATCGGCTCTTTGGCCACCATTCGGCTGGCACCCCGCGGCACCGGCTTGCGGCCGGGAGCGGGTGGCTGATGTCTTAGCTGTGCGCCTTGCATGGTCTTAACCTCGCGTCGACTCTTGGTTGCCAGCCGTGTTGCCGGCAACGCTCGCAGCCAGGATGGCCAGAACCAGTTGCTGGAAATCCAGACCGGCGGCACGGGCCGCCATCGGAACCAGACTGTGATCGGTCATGCCCGGTGCAGTGTTGACCTCCAGGAACCAGAACTGCCCTTCGGCGTCCTGCATCACGTCCGCCCTGCCCCAACCGGCGATACCCAGGGCCTCACAGGCTTTCGCCGTGAGGTCCATGAGTTCCTTTTCCTTGGCGCTGTCCAGACCGCACGGAATGCGGTACTGGGTATCGTTGGCGATGTACTTGGCGTCGTAGTCGTAGAAACTGTGCGTCGTGCCCAGGGCAATCGGTGGCAACACCTGGTCACGCAGGGTGGCGATGGTGAACTCGGGACCTTGAATCCATTGCTCGACCAACACTTGCGAATCGTAGGTACTGGCCGCTTTCCAGGCGTCGATCAACTCGGACGTGGAAGTCACTTTGGCCATCCCGATACTTGAACCTTCATGGGCCGGTTTGACGATCAAAGGGAAGCCCAGTTCCGTCGCCGCCGAAATACAATCGGCCTCGCTGCTCAGTACCGCGTGACGTGGCGTCGGAATGCCCAGGCTGTGCCAGACCTGCTTGGTGCGCAGCTTGTCCATGGCCAGTGCCGAAGCAAGGATGCCACTGCCGGTGTACGGAATGCCCAGGCATTCGAGCAGGCCTTGCATGCTGCCGTCTTCACCGCCACGACCGTGGAGGATGATGAAGGCGCGATCGATTTTTTCGCTCATCAGTCGCTGCAGAAGGTCATCGCCCACGTCGAGACCGAACGCGTCCACACCCGCACTTTGCAGCGCATCGAGAACGGCGTTGCCCGACTTCAGGGACACTTCGCGCTCGGCACTCTTGCCACCGAACAGCACGGCGACCCGGCCGAAATCTTTCGGCTCGACGGTGGAGACGAGGTTGGCGTAAGCAGCAGTCATTTCAACTTCCCCTCGACCGACGCCGCGACGGCGCCAGCGAACAACTCACTCTTCAACAGTTTTGGTGCAAGGCCACCGATGTCACCGGCACCCTGGCACAACAGAATGTCGCCGGCGCGCAGCAGCGGCTTGACGATTGGCGCGAGGTCCACGCCGCGATCGATGTAGATCGGGTCGAGCTGGCCGCGCTGGCGGATGCTGTTGCACAGCTTGCGGCTGTCGGCACCCGGGATTGGCTCTTCGCCCGCCGGATAGACTTCCATCAGCAGCAGCACATTGGCGTCGGCCAGTACATTGACGAAATCGTCGTACAGGTCGCGTGTGCGGCTGTAGCGGTGCGGCTGGTAAACCATCACCAGACGACGCTCCGGCCAGCCACCGCGTACCGCCTTGATGACCGCCGCGACTTCGGTCGGGTGGTGACCGTAGTCGTCCACCAGCATCACGTTGCCGCCCTCTACCGGCAGTTCGCCGTAGACCTGGAAGCGCCGGCCAACGCCCTGGAACCCGGACAGCCCCTGGACGATGGCTTCATCGCTGACACCTTCGTCGGTGGCGATGCAGATGGTGGCCAGCGCGTTCAGCACGTTGTGGTTGCCCGGCATGTTGACCGAGACATCCAGCGGCTCGCGATCGGGGCGCAGCACGGTGAAGAAAGTCTGCATGCCTTGCTGGCGCACGTTGATAGCGCGTACATCGCAGTCATCGCCGAAGCCGTAGGTGACGGTAGGACGTTTGACCAGCGGCAGGATTTCACGCACCACCGGATCGTCCAGGCACACCACCGCCAAACCGTAGAACGGCAGGTTGTGAAGGAACTCGACGAAGGTTTTCTTCAGTTTGTTGAAGTCACCGTCGTAGGTCGCCATGTGGTCGGCGTCGATGTTGGTGACCACGGCCACCAGCGGCTGCAAGTGCAGGAAACTCGCGTCGCTCTCGTCGGCTTCGGCGATCAGGTAACGGCTGGTGCCGAGCTGGGCATTGGTGCCCGCGGCATTCAGACGGCCACCGATCACGAACGTCGGGTCCAGGCCACCGGCCGCGAACACCGAAGCGATCAGGCTGGTGGTGGTGGTTTTGCCGTGAGTACCGGCGACGGCGATGCCGTGGCGATAGCGCATCAGTTCAGCCAGCATTTCTGCACGAGGCACCACTGGAATGCGGCGCTCCAGCGCGGTGGCGACTTCCGGGTTGGACGTGTTCACGGCACTCGACACCACCAGCACATCGGCGGTGGCCGCGTTTTCGGCGCGATGGCCGATGAAAATATGCGCGCCAAACGATTCCAGACGCTCAGTGACTGGCGATGCCTTCAGGTCGGAACCGGACACTTCATAGCCCAGGTTCAACAACACTTCGGCGATCCCGCACATGCCCACGCCGCCGATCCCGACGAAGTGGATGCGACGGATGCGGCGCATTTCCGGTTGTGGCATGGCTTTCTGATTCTCAACCATGGGCCACCTCCAGACAGGTATCGACCACGTTACGGGTGGCATCGGGTTTGGCCAGGCGGCGGGCCGCAGTAGCCATATCGTTGAGTCGTTGTGGTTGCATCAGGACCTCTGTCAGGCGCGCGGCAAGATCCGCTGCGCCAGTCGTTCTTTGCGGCATCAGGAAGGCTGCACCTTCACGGGCCAAATAATCGGCGTTGCGGGTCTGGTGATCGTCGATCGCGTGGGGCAAAGGCACCAGCATCGAGGGCAGACCGGCGGCGGCCAGTTCACTGATGGTCAGCGCACCTGCGCGGCACACCACCAGGTCGGCCCAGCCATAGGCTTGGGCCATGTCTTTGATAAAGGGCTGCACTTGCGCCTCGACGCCAGCCGCGCGATAGCGCTCTGCAGTCACTTCATCGTGGTTTTTGCCAGCCTGATGGAACACTTCCGGTCGCAAGTCGATGGCGACTTGCGACAGGGCTTCAGGCAGCAACTTGTTCAACGGTTCTGCGCCCAGGCTTCCGCCCAGGATCAGCAAACGCGCCTTGCGACCGGCCAGGGCTGGTCGCGGTGTTTCGAGGAACAGCTCGGGGCGCACCGGGTTACCGGTGGTCCGACGGCTGCCCGACAGGGTAAAGGTGTCGGGGAAGGCTTCACAGACCCGGGCGGCCAACGGCACCAGCAACCGATTGGCGGTACCTGCCACGGCGTTCTGCTCGTGAACGATCACCGGAACACCGGCCAACTTGGCGGCAACGCCCCCGGGACCGGTCACAAAGCCGCCAAAACCGACGACACAGACCGGCCGCAACCGGCGAATGATCGCTCGTGCCTGCCAGACCGACTTGAGCAACATGAACGGCGCCTTGAGCAGCGACAACTTGCCCTTGCCGCGCAGGCCGCTGGCATTGATCCGATGCAGCTCGATGCCGGCCGCCGGGACCAGATCGTTTTCAATGCCACGCGGCGTACCGAGCCAGTGCACGGTGTAACCGCGAGACTGAAACTCACGCGCACAGGCCAGCGCCGGGAACACGTGGCCACCGGTGCCGCCGGCCATGATCAAGACGTTAGCGCCCATGGTTCGGCTCCTCGGCGAAGTCGCTCTCATGGAACTCCATCTCCTCGCTGCCCAGGTGGGTTCGACTCTCCCACTCGATGCGCAGCAACAAGCCGAGACAGGCACAGCAGATCACCAACGAACTGCCGCCATAACTGAGGAACGGCAGCGTCAGGCCTTTGGTCGGCAGCAGACCGACGTTCACGCCGATATTGATCAGGAACTGACCGATCCACAGGAACGACAAACCGTAGGCGACATAGGCCGCGAAGAACTGCTTGGCCTTCTCGGCCCACAAGCCGATGTACATACCGCGAATACAGACGAACACGAACAGCGCCACCGTGCACAACGAACCCACGGCACCCAGCTCTTCGGCCAGGACCGAAAACACGAAGTCGGTGTGGGCCTCCGGCAGGTAGAACTGTTTCTGTACGCTATTGCCCAGGCCAACACCCAGCCATTCGCCGCGACCGAAGGCGATCAATGCCTGGGACAACTGATAACCGGCACCGAACTGGTCGGCCCACGGGTCGGCAAAGTTGGTCAGTCGCGCCATTCGATAAGGCTGCATCTGGATCAGCAACACCACCGCGCCGACGGCCAGCACGACCATCAGGGAGAAACGGAACAGCCCCACTCCGCCGAGGAACAGCATCGCCGCAGCAGCCCCCATCATCACGACAGTGGCCCCGAAGTCCGGCTCCATCAGCAACAGGCCGGCCATCGGCAACAGAACGATGAATGGCTTGAAGAAGCCCATCCAGCTTTCACGCACTTCTTTCTGGCGACGCACCAGATAACCGGCGAGGTAGATCACCACGAACACCTTGGCGATCTCGGAAGGCTGAACGTTGAAGAAGCTGAAGCCGATCCAGCGCATCGAACCGTTCACTTCACGGCCGATGCCCGGAATGATCACCATCACCAGCAAACCGAATGCGCCGATCAGCATGAGCCAGCCCAGGCGTTGCCAGGTCGCGATCGGGATCATCATGGTGACGATGCAGGCGCCAAGGCCGAGTACGACGTAGATAAGGTGGCGAATCATGTAATACAGAGCGCTGCCCGACTGCACCGCCGCCACTTCGGTCGATGCCGAGGCAATCATGATCAACCCGAGACCGAGCAATGTCAGGCAGCCGGCGAGCATCGGAAAATCGAGGTCGATTCCGCGTCCGGTGATGATCGGCGACGGGTACGGCTTGATGATGTTTCTCAGGCTCATGCCAGTTCCTCCACAGCGCGGACGAACTGGTGACCACGGTCTTCGTAGTTCTTGAACATGTCGAAACTGGCGCAGGCCGGAGACAGCAACACTGCGTCGCCCGGTTCGGCGACAGCACGGCAATGCTCGACCGCTTCGATCAGCGAACCGACACGAATCAGCGGCACGGCATCGCCGATGGCCTCACCGATCTTGTCGGAATCGCGACCCATCAGGATCACGGCGCGGCAGTTGGCCGCCACGGGATCACGCAGGTCCTTGAACTCGGCACCCTTGCCATCGCCACCGGCGATCAGCACGAGTTTACCGTCGATGTCCGCGCCCAGACCTTCAATCGCGGCCAGTGCAGCGCCGACGTTGGTGGCTTTGGAATCGTTGTAATAACTTACGCCATCGAGATCGCGGACCCATTGGCAGCGGTGCTCGAGGCCAGCGAAAGTACGCAGGCTCGACAGCATGGCATCGAAGGGCAGACCGACGGCGTGTCCCAGCGCCAAGGCCGCCAAGGCGTTGGACTGGTTATGGGCGCCCCGAATCTTGAGCTCGCGCACCGGCATCAGGTTCTGGAATTCGAAGGCCAGGTACTTCTCGCCGTTTTCCTCGCGGATACCAAAGCCCTTGAAATCGGGCTTGCTCAAACCGAAGGTCCAGCACGGCTGCCCCTCGCCCATCAGGGGACGGCTCAAGGCATCCTGACGGTTGACCACGAACTGTCTGGCACCACGGAAAATCCGGTGCTTGGCCAGGTGATAAGCCGGCAGACCGCTGTAGCGGTCCATATGGTCTTCGCTGATGTTGAGTACGGTCGCCACTTCAGCATCGAGTTGATCGGTGGTTTCGAGCTGGAAGCTCGACAGTTCCATCACGTACAGCTCGATGTCATCGCTGAGCAGGTCCAGCGCCGGTGTGCCCAGGTTGCCGCCAACGGCGACACGCTTGCCGGCCGCTGCCGCCATCTCGCCGACCAGGGTGGTCACGGTGCTTTTCGCGTTGGAACCGCTGATGGCTACGATCGGTGCCTTCGCGTTACGCGCGAACAGCTCGATGTCGCCGGACAATTTTACGCCACGGGCGGCGGCGGCCTGCAGGGCCGGGGTCGCCAGCGCCAGGCCGGGGCTCACGTAAAGCTCGTCGGCACGGCACAGGAATTCCACGTCCAGCTCGCCACAACGCACTTCCACGTGCGGATAGTCACGCTTGAGCGTGGCCAATTCCGGTGGATTTTCCCGCGTATCGGCCACGGCAAAGGCCACGCCCCGGTTCGCCAGGAAGCGAACCAGGGACATGCCGCTCTTGCCGAGGCCGACAACGATGCGGAAGTGGTCAGAAGCGATCAGAGACACTCGTTCTACCTCAGCTTCAGGGTGGCAAGGCCGATCAGCACGAGAATCACGGTGATGATCCAGAAACGGACGATCACGCGCGGCTCGGGCCAGCCCTTGAGTTCAAAGTGGTGGTGAATCGGCGCCATGCGGAATACACGGCGACCGGTCAGTTTAAAAGAGGCAACCTGAATGACGACTGACAGGGTTTCCATCACGAACACGCCGCCCATGATGAACAGGACGATCTCCTGACGGACGATCACGGCGATGGTGCCCAGGGCCGCGCCCAGTGCCAGCGCGCCGACGTCGCCCATGAAGACCTGGGCCGGATAGGTGTTGAACCAGAGGAAACCCAGGCCGGCACCGATCAGCGCGCCGCAAAAGACGATCAGCTCACCCGCCCCCGGTACGTAGGGAATCAGCAGGTATTCGGCGAACTTCACGTTACCCGACAGGTAGCAGAAGATCCCAAGGCCGCCGCCGACCATCACGGTCGGCATGATCGCCAGGCCGTCGAGACCATCGGTCAGGTTAACCGCGTTGCTCGATCCGACGATCACGAAGTAGGTCAGGACGATGAAGCCTGCGCCCAGCGGAATGCTGTAGTCCTTGAGCATCGGCAGGATCAGGGTGGTTTCCACCGGAGTGGCGGCAGTCATGTAAAGGAAGATCGCCGCGCCGAGGCCGAATACCGATTGCCAGAAATACTTCCAGCGGCTTGGCAAGCCGCGGGAGTTCTTCTCGATCACTTTGCGGTAGTCGTCGACCCAGCCGATGGCGCCGAACAGCAACGTCACCAGCAACACCACCCAGACATAACGGTTGGTCAGGTCAGCCCACAGCAGCGTGCTGACGCCGATGGACGAAAGAATCAGTGCACCGCCCATGGTCGGCGTGCCCGATTTGGACAGGTGCGATTGCGGACCATCGTTGCGAACGGATTGACCGATCTGACGGTTCTGCAAGGTGCGGATCATCCACGGGCCATAGCACAGCGACAAAACCAGCGCGGTCAGCACACCGAGGATCCCGCGCAGGGTCAGGTACTGGAAGACCGCGAAGCCTTTGTAGAACTGTTGCAGATACTCCGCTAGCAGCAGCAGCATTAATGTTTCTCCAGACGGGTCCCGCACAAGGCGGCAACGATGTTTTCCATCGCGGCGCTGCGCGAGCCCTTGATCAAAATGGTGGTGTTTGTGTCTTGCTCTGCGTCCAGGGCCTTGATCAGTTCAGCCTGCGTGCTGAAGTGAAAGGCTTGAGGACCGAAGGCGTTGACGGCGTGGACCATCATCGGCCCGACGGCGTACAGCGCAGAAACCTTGCCACGGGCGTATTCGCCCACGTCGCGGTGCCCCTGCTCCGCCCAGTCGCCCAACTCGCCGATATCTCCGAGCACCAGAACGGTGCGACCGGAAAAGCCGGCGAGTATATCAACCGCCGCGCACATCGAGGTGGGGTTCGCGTTGTAAGTGTCATCGATCACGCGCATGCCATTGCTGGCCAGTTGCGCGACGGTCCGGCCCTTGACCGGCTGTACCGCGCCGAGGCCTGTCGCAATGCCGAACAGCGAAACGCCCAAGGCATGGGCGGCGGCCGCAGCGGCCATGGCATTGGCGACGTTATGGGTGCCGAGCAGGTTCAGTTGAACGTGCTCCACGCCTTCGGGGCTGTGCAGATTGAATGCCGGGCAGCCGCGAGCATCATGGCCAAGGTCGCTCGCATGGAAGTCTGCGTTAACGTTGCTCAGGGCAAACGTCAGCACTTTGCGACCAGCGGCGCGAGCCTTCCAGATGTCGAAAGCCTTGTCGTCCAGATTCAGAACGGCGACGCCATCGGCATCGAGACCTTCAATAATCTCGCCCTTGGCCTCGACGATTTTTTCCGGCCCGCCGAACTCGCCGACATGGGCGGTCCCGGCATTGTTGAGAATGGCCACATGCGGCTTGGTCATGCCGACGGTGTAGGCAATTTCGCCGAGACGCGAAGCACCGAGTTCGATCACGGCAGCCGTGTGTTCCGGCGCCAGTTCCAGCAGGGTCAACGGTACGCCGAGGTCGTTGTTCAAGTTGCCACGGGTTGCCAGCACCGGACCACGGGTACGCAGGATGCTCGCGAGCATTTCCTTGACCGTGGTCTTGCCGCTGGAACCGGTGACGGCGGCGACTGGATGGGTGTAGGCCGCACGGTTGAGCGCGCCCAGTTGACCCAACGCCTGACGGGTATCGCTGACCACCAATTGCGGCAGCGTGCTGTGGGCGATTTCGCGCTCGACCAGTGCTGCAACCGCGCCTTTTGCCGCGACATCATTCAGATAGTCATGACCATCGAAACGCGGGCCTGTCAGCGCAATAAACAGTTGCCCCGGCTTGATCGCGCGACTGTCGATGCTGACGCCGTCGAAGCTGACATCGGCACCGACCAGGCGAGCATTCAGCGCGCCCGTCAGTTCGCTGAGTTTCAAGGCCTTAAGCATGGGCCACCTCCCACGCGGTCAAGGCATGATCAGCCTCGACCAGATCAGAGAAGGCGTGACGCTCGCCATTGATTTCCTGATAGTCCTCGTGACCTTTACCGGCCAGCACGATCACGTCATCCGCCGAGGCACTGGCAATCGCCTGGGCAATGGCCTGGCCACGACCGGCGACGAAGGTCACGTTATCCACAGCCGTGAAACCGGCGCGGATGTCATCGAAAATCACCGAAGGGTCTTCCGTGCGCGGGTTGTCATCGGTCACCAGCACACCATCGGCCAGACGCTCGACCACTTCAGCCATCAGCGGACGCTTGCCGCGATCGCGGTCGCCGCCGCAGCCGAACAGGCATAGCAGCCGTCCTTTGACATGCGGACGCAGGGCTGTCAGGACTTTTTCCAGCGCATCCGGGGTGTGGGCATAATCGACCACGACCAACGGCTGAGTCCCGCCACCCAGGCGCTGCATGCGACCGGCCGGACCTTCGAGCTTCGGCAGAACCTTGAGAATTTCGTCCAGCGCGTAATCCAGGCCGAGCAAGGCGCCAACCGCCGCCAGCACGTTGCTCAGGTTGAAACGGCCAAGCAGCGTGCTGCGCAGGTGGTGCTCGCCTTGTGGGGTAACCAGTGTGGCGCGCACACCTTCGTCGTCGAATTGCGCTTCGCGGCAATACAGATAGGCACTGGAGTCTTCGAGGCTGTAGGTGATCAACCGCGACTCACGTTTTTCGGCCGCCAGTTGCCGGCCGAAGTCGTCATCAAGGTTAACGACCCGGCACTTCAAGTCGTTCCAGGCAAACAGCTTGGCCTTGGCGTCGCCGTAGGCCTGCATGGTGCCGTGGTAATCTAGGTGATCCCGGGACAGATTGGTCATCACGGCCACATCGAACGCCAAAGCAGTCACACGGCCCTGATCCAGACCATGGGAAGAGACTTCCATCGCCACGGCTTTGGCCCCGGCCTTTTTAAGGTCAGCCAGGGTGGCTTGCATGGCGATTGGATTCGGCGTGGTATGCAGGCCGCTTTGCAGCGCGCCGTAGAAACCGGTACCCAGGGTGCCAACGATACCGCAGTGCTGGCCGAGCAGGTCCAGCGCCTGGGCAACCAGCTGAGTCACACTGGTTTTGCCGTTGGTACCGGTCACGCCGATCAGGTTCAGATGATGACTCGGCTCACCGTAAAAACGCCCGGCGATGTCCGAAAGTTGTGCCGCCAGGCCTTTGACCGGAATCAATGGCACTTCGGTGATCGGCAGCACGGTGGCGCCTTCCACTTCATAAGCCACGGCGGCAGCGCCGCGCGCCAGAGCGTCGGCGATGTGTGCACGACCGTCGAATTTACCGCCCGGTACCGCGAGGAACAGGTCACCGGCGCGGACGTTACGACTGTCCAGCGCCAATTCACGGATCAACAGATCGTGGCCGGCGTGGGGGAAAATCTTGTTCAGACTTAATGACATCAGCCGCGCCCTCCATTGGCTTTCAGTGGAACAACCGGCGTTGCGTTCGCTTGTTGAGTGGGCGGCAGGTTATCCGGAGTGACGTTCATCAGGCGCAGGGTGCCGGACATCACGCGACTGAACACCGGCGCCGATACCAGACCACCAAAGTAACCGGCCTTGGTCGGCTCATCGATAACGACCACGATGGCGTAACGCGGATCGCTCATCGGGCCGAAGCCGGCGAACAGCGAACGGTAGGAGTTCTCGGCATAGCCTTTGGTACCCACCGATGTTTTACGCGCGGTACCCGATTTGCCGCCCACGTGATACGCCGGCACCTGAGCACGGAACACACCGCGCGGGGCTTCGATCACTTGCTGCAGCATGCCTTGCATCGTCTTCGCGACCGCTTCCGGCAACACCTGGGTCGTTTGCGGAGCCTTGTCGGTTTTGATCAGGGTCAGTGGCGCGAGACGGCCATTGTTGGCCAGTGCCGAAAACGCGTGAACCAACTGGATCGCCGTCACCGAAATACCGTAGCCGTAGGACAGCGTGGCGGTTTCGGCCTTGCGCCATTCGCGGTAGTTCGGCAGGTTGCCGACACGTTCGCCGGGGAAACCCAGACCGGTGTCCTGACCGAGACCGACTTTCTGCGCCAGCCGGAAAATCGTCTCGCCGCCGATATCGAACGCGACCTTACTCATGCCGACGTTACTGGAATTGATCAGAATACCGGTCAGGTCGAGTACCGGACCTTCGGTCTTGGATACGTCCTTGATGGTGTACTTACCAATCTGCAAGGAGCCCGGGTACACCTCGACGGTATCGCTCGGCTTCCAGCGCCCGGTTTCGATGGCGGCGCTCATGGAGATCGCCTTCATGGTCGAACCCGGTTCGAACACGTCGATCATCGCGCGGTTGCGCATCATCGCCGGTTGCAGGTTGCGGCGGTTGTTCGGGTTGTAGGTCGGCTGGTTGACCATGGCGAGGATCTCGCCGGTCTTGACGTCCATGATCACCAGGCTACCGGCCTTCGCACCGTTCTCGATGATCGCGTTGCGCAGTTCGCGGTTGGCCAGATATTGCAGGCGCAAGTCAATGGACAACGCCAAGGGCTTTCCGGCCTTGGCGTTTTTGGTGACCTGAACATCCTTGATCAACCTGCCGCGCCGGTCCTTGATGACCTGGCGTTTGCCGGGCACTCCGGCCAGCCATTCGTCATAAGCGAGCTCGACACCTTCACGACCGTGGTCATCGATATCGGTAAAACCGACCATATGGGCGGTCACTTCACCGGCCGGATAAAAACGCCGGAACTCTTCAATACCGTAGACACCCGGTACTTTCAGATCGAGCACTGCCTGACCTTGCTCAGGCGTCAGCCCGCGCACCAGGTAAATGAATTCTTTATTGGCTTGAGCCTCAAGACGCTCGGCCAGGGCTTTCGGGTCTTGCCCCAGGGCAGCGGCCAGCGCGGGCCACTTCTCTTTGGCCAGCTGCATTTCCTTGGCGTTGGCCCACAGGGTGGTCACCGGCGTACTGACAGCCAATGGCTCGCCGTTGCGGTCGGTGATCAGGCCGCGGTGCGCCGGGATCGGAATATGACGAACGCTGCGAGCGTCCCCCTGACCTTTGAGGAAGTCACGGTCGACAACTTGCAGATCGATGATGCGCCAGCAAATCGCGATCACCATGACGCCGAGCAAACCCAGCACCACACGGAATCGCCATGGAAAGAGTGCGCCTTCGAGTTTCATCATGGCGCCACCATCTGCACTTCGGCGGCACCGGGAATGTGCATTTTCAGTTGTTCGGTGGCCAACACTTCGATTCGGCTGTGGGCAGTCCAGGTGCTTTGCTCAAGAATCAACCGCCCCCACTCGGCCTGCGCCTTGTCGCGCACGCTCAACTCGTTGTACAGCGAGTTCAGCAGCTGACGATTCCAGTGCGCGCTATAGGACACGCCGATCGCCGACACGAGCACGCCGATAAACAGCAGCAGCATGAAAAAGCTTCCGCCGGGCAGTGGCTTGGCGAAAAGCTTGCTCACCGCAGCTTCTCCGCCACACGCATGACAGCGCTACGGGAACGTGGGTTGGCCTTGAGCTCGGCATCGGAGGCCGTCTGCGCTTTGCCATGGATTTTGATTTTCGGTTCGAAAGCGACATGCCGAACCGGCAGGTTGCGCGGCAGGTTATCGGCTTCGCCTTTCACCAGTTTGCGCATGAACAGTTTGACGATGCGATCTTCCAGCGAGTGGAAGCTGATCACGACCAGACGACCGCCCACTTCCAGGCAGTCCAGAGCGGCTTCGAGGCCGGCTTCCAGATCACCCAGTTCGTTATTGACGTGAATACGCAAACCCTGAAAGGCGCGGGTTGCCGGGTTCTTGCCCTTTTCCCACGCCGGGTTGGCGACTTTGAGGACTTCGGCCAGGTCAGCCGTGCGCTCGAAAGGCTTGATATCGCGACGCTCGGCCACGGCACGGGCCATGCGACCGGAGAAACGCTCTTCGCCATATTCCTTGAACACGCGGGCAATTTCTTCCACCGGCGCGGTATTGACGAATTCGGCGGCGCTGATCCCGCGGGACGGGTCCATGCGCATGTCCAGCGGACCGTCGTTGAGGAAACTGAAGCCACGCTCAGGATCGTCAAGCTGTGGCGAAGACACGCCCAGATCGAGCAAAACGCCGCTGACCTTGCCGTGCAAACCGCGATCCGCGACTTCCGAACCGAGCTCGGCAAAGCTGCGCTGCACAACGACAAAGCGGCCGTCTTCGGCCGCTAGCGTCTGCCCGGTGGCAATCGCCTGTGGATCTTTATCGAATCCAAGCAACCGACCATCGGGACCGAGCTGACTGAGGATCAACCGGCTGTGCCCGCCGCGCCCGAACGTACCGTCCAGATAGCAGCCATCAGGACGTACGGCGAGAGCCTCTACGGCTTCGTCAAGCAGTACGGTGATGTGGTTAAAGCCGCTATCTATAGTCACAGGATCAAATCACGCAGTTCGTCAGGCATCGCGCCCGGTTCTTGAATAGCAGCCAGATCAGCGGCAGAAACCGCATCCCAGGCATCCTCATCCCACAATTGGAACTTGTTCAACTGGCCTACCAACATCGCGCGTTTATCCAACTTGGCATATTCACGAAGACGCGGCGGAACCAGAAATCGACCACTGCCATCGAGCTCGAGGTCGACGGCATTACCAATCAGTAAACGTTGCAGGCGGCGGTTCTCTTCGCGTAGCGAAGGCAGTGCGCGCAGTTTGGTTTCAATGATTTCCCACTCGTCGAGGGGGTAAACACACAAGCACGGATCAACGGCATCAATTGTGACGATTAACTGACCGGAACTACGCGAAACAAGCTCGTCACGGTACCGGCTCGGCATGGCGAGACGGCCCTTTGCATCGAGACTGATAGCGTTGGCTCCGCGAAACACGTCAGCGTTTCTCCAAATATTAGCGTTTTGCGCTCAAAAAACCCACTTCATGCCACTTTCCGCCACTTGCGCACACTATAGGAATGCGCCCACCACACCGTCAAGGCGCGGCGTAAAGGAAAACCCTTACGAAACTGAGATTTAGGAGCATAAAAGGAGGGGTAACGAGAATCTGGCAGATGAAACTGCCCGATAACTTGAACCAGCACAGAAGGCTGCATTCGGAAGTTAAAGTAATTTATTAAGAGTAAGATTTTTTCGGTATTACGAAAGTGCTTCTGCTGACGATTCTGAGAGGAGGGAAAATCGGTGCTGCATCGAGTTTAGGCGTTCATCACCAGCACAGGCAAATTGATATCACGCAACCCCTTCTACTGACAACGCCGCATGACAACATTTTCACCATCCACACCCTGCTCAATGATTTAAGCAGGAGGGGAGAAAAAGGTGGAGAGTCGATCTGTAAGCCGGGTTCTGTCTTGAACAGTCATTCGTCTACGATGGCCATCACTGGACATCTTTAGCAACCTACCCGGTCCCAGCGCGGGCCACGCCTTGGGACCCTATTTGGTCTTGCTCCAAGTGGGGTTTACCTAGCCACGAACTGTTGCCAGACGTGCGGTGCGCTCTTACCGCACCTTTTCACCCTTACCGGCGCCGAAGCGCTTAGGCGGTTATTTTCTGTGGCACTTTCCGTAGGCTCACGCCTCCCAGGCATTACCTGGCACTTCGCCCTATGGAGCCCGGACTTTCCTCCCCCCCCTAATTTTCATAGAGGGCAGCGACTGTCCGATCGACTCTCCGGCGCGAAGGTTAACGGCAGAGCGCCCGAAGAACAAGCGCTAAACGCCTTTTACCGCGCCTGCGCGTCGGGTTTTATTCGCCCTTCTGTTTATCCAGCGCGACCTGGTACAGAACATTTTTACGCTCGCCGGTAATTTGCGCAGCCAATGCGGCAGCACGCTTGAGCGGCATTTCTTCGAGCAACAGGTTAAGCACGCGCATCGCCTCGCTGCTGACAGCGTCCTCACTCTCGGGAGCCGTCCACCCCGCCACCAGCACTACGCATTCGCCACGCTGCTGATTGCTGTCCGACTCAACGAACTCACGCAGCTCGGCTAATGGCAAGCCTTTGAGTGTTTCAAAGGTCTTGGTCAGTTCACGCGCCAATAACGCCGGACGCTCGCCACCGAATACCAGCTCCATGTCCTGCAGACATTCGAGGATACGGTGTGGCGCCTCGTAGAATATCAACGTACGCGGTTCCTCCTTGACGAGTTCGAGGCGTGCGCGCCGCCCCACGGCCTTGGCCGGCAGAAACCCCTCGAAAATGAAACGATCCGATGGCAACCCCGCCGCCGACAGCGCTGCGATCAATGCACAGGCGCCCGGCACTGGCACTACGTTAATGCCTGCCGCACGAGCCTGACGCACCAAGTGATAGCCAGGATCGGAAATCAGCGGCGTACCCGCATCGGAAATCAGCGCCACATCATCACCGGCCAGCAGCCGGGTAATAAAGCGGCTACCTTCATCCCGTTCGTTGTGCTCATGACAGGCAGCCAGCGGCGTCGCGATGCCGAAGTGTTGCATCAGCCTCTGGGAATGCCGGGTGTCTTCGGCGGCGATCAGTGCGACCTCGCGCAGAATCTTCAGCGCACGCGCACTGATGTCGTCCAGGTTGCCGATGGGCGTCGCCACCACATAAAGCGAGCCCGCAGCGGAATTCAAAGCACCTGGAGCAGTCAAAACGCACACCTCATGATCGATAAAGTCGCCATTGTAACGCGTCGCGACGCCCGCGATACGCGCAAGGAACACTCGCCTTTGCGACCTCTTGTGCCCTCGCGCAACATTTGTACGAGCTAAATTGATCGATTCACGCCAGTAACATCGCGCCCCGGCCAGCGCTTGGGTACAATTCCACGCTAATTTGATCGAGTATCAGGAACGCTTACATGATCGCTTGCCTGCGGCTGTTCACTGCCCTCTGCCTCGCTGCCTTGCTGGCCGCTTGCGCCAGTTCGCCCTCCTCCAGCCTTGGCGAACTCCCACGAACCCCGGATGCCAGCATTGAGCAACTGCTTGAAAAAGCGGCTCAAAGCAAAACACCGGAAGAAGCTGCACTGTTTCGCCTGAGCGCAGCAGACCTGGCCTACCACCAAGGCAATGCCGGCCAGTCCGCGCAGATCCTGCAACAGGTTCCGGTCGAACAACTCAAGCCGGGGCAACAGATCTTCGCCAGCACCCTGGCGGCGGAACTGGCCATGACCCGCAATCAGCCCAAAGCCGCGCTGAGCGCCTTGAGCCACCCCAGCCTGCAGCGCCTGAGCGAAATGCCTGCCGAGCAACAGGTCCGCACCGGCACGGTTCACGCCCGCGCCCTTGAAGCCGATGGTCAGACGCTGGCCGCCGCAAAGGAACGGATCTTTATCGCGCCGATGCTGAACGGCGACGCCGCTCGCAAAAACCACGAAGCCATCTGGGCACTGATCGCTTCGCTGCCAACCGATCAACTGCAGCCAAACACTACCGATGACCTCGGCGGCTGGATGGCGCTGGCGCTGGCCGTAAAATCGGCCGGCACCCTGGAACAGCAGCAGGCCGCGATCGACAACTGGCGCGCCCAGAACCCGAAGCACCCCGCCGCTATCCAACTGCCATTGCCATTGACCAACCTCAAGCAACTGGCCAGCCAACCCTTGAGCAAGATTGCCCTGCTGCTACCTCAAGACGGCCCGCTGGCGTCGGTTGGCAAGGCACTGCGTGAAGGTTTCATGGCCGCCCACTATCAGGCGCAACAGGCCGGACAAAAGCCGCCAGCCATCGAGTTCTATGACAGTTCGCGCCTGACCAATCTCGACGAGTTCTACCGCAAGGCCCAGGCCGATGGCGTGCAGCTGGTCGTCGGCCCACTGGAAAAGCCACTGGTCAAACAACTCAGCACTCGCCCACAACTGCCGATCACCACCCTGGCACTGAACTACAGCGAAGGCGAGCAAGGTCCGGCCCAACTGTTCCAGTTTGGTCTTGCAGCGGAAGACGAGGCACGCGAAGTATCGCGCCGCGCTCGCGCCGACGGCCTGCATCGCGCCGCCATCATGGTGCCGAAAGGTGAATGGGGCGATCGCGTCCTCAAGGCTTTCAGCCAGGACTGGCAAGCCAACGGCGGCAGCGTCGTCGCCACCGAACGCGTCGACCAGCCAGTGCAACTGGCCCAGCAAATTGCCGACATGTTCCAGCTGCGTCAGAGCGAAGGTCGCGCCAAGAGCCTGCAAAGCACCATAGGCTCGCAGGTTGCCGCCCAACCTTCCCGCCGTCAGGACATCGAATTCATCTTCCTGGCTGCCACCCCGCAACAGGCCCAACAAATCAAACCGACCCTGAACTTCCAGTACGCGGGTGATGTTCCGGTTTACGCCACTTCCCACGTCTTCAGTGCCAGCGGCGATGTGAACCAGTACAACGACATGAACGGCATTCGCTTCTGCGAAACCCCATGGCTGCTGGAGGCTAATGATCCGCTGCGTCGCCAGGTCACCGCGCAATGGCCACAGGCGGCCGGCAGCCTGGGGCGCCTGTATGCGATGGGCGTCGACGCCTATCGCCTGGCTCCACGCCTGGGCCAACTCAAGGCCTTGCCTGAAAGCCGTGTCGAAGGTCAATCGGGCAGCCTGGGCATGACGCAGAACCAGCGCATCGTAAGGCAGTTGCCATGGGCCCAGTTCGTCAATGGCCAGGTTCAACGCCTGCCGGACACTCCACGCTGATGCCTGACAGGTCACGCCAGCAAAGCGGTAAGGATGCCGAGCGCCATGCGCTCGAGCATCTTCAACAACAAGGTCTGCGCCTGCTGGCGCAGAACTGGTTGTGTAAACGCGGCGAGCTTGATCTGGTCATGCTTGATGGCGATACAGTAGTATTCGTTGAAGTTCGCTACAGAAAAAACACTCAATGGGGTGGCGCGCTCGATAGCATCGATGAGCGCAAACGGCAGAAACTGATTTTTGCCGCGCAGTATTTTCTTCAGTGCGAGTCGCGCTGGGCCAATTCCCCTTGCCGTTTCGACGTGGTTGCCATCGACAGTAAACTCGATCAGTTGAACTGGTTGCAGAATGCTTTCGACGGCTGATCGTTTACGCTCCGAACCGGACACCCGACAACATTTTTGCTCTTTGTTTTGCGGGCTGCACATTCACGTGCCGGACAGCCGCGCTCATTAAGGTCACACAGATGGACATGCAATCCCGAATTCGCCAGCTTTTTCAGGCCAGTATCGACACCAAGCAACAGGCGATGGACGTACTTGCACCGCACATCGAGCAAGCCAGCCAGGTGATGGTCAATGCCCTGCTGAACGAAGGCAAAATGCTTTCCTGCGGCAACGGCGGCTCTGCAGGCGACGCCCAGCACTTTTCGTCCGAGCTGCTCAACCGCTTCGAGCGCGAGCGCCCGAGCCTGCCAGCCATTGCACTGACCACTGACAGCTCGACGATCACCTCGATCGCCAACGACTACAGCTACAACGAAATATTCTCCAAACAGATCCGCGCCCTTGGTCAACCGGGTGACGTTTTGCTGGCAATTTCCACCAGTGGCAACTCGGCAAACATTATTCAAGCGATCCAGGCCGCACATGATCGCGAAATGATTGTCGTAGCATTGACCGGTCGCGATGGCGGCGGCATGGCGTCGCTGCTATTGCCCGAGGACGTCGAGATTCGCGTACCGGCCAACGTCACCGCACGTATCCAGGAAGTCCACCTGCTGGCGATCCATTGCCTATGCGACTTGATCGACAGCCAACTGTTCGGGAGTGAAGAATGACCCCTAATCGCCTCGGCCTACTGGCCCTGACCCTGTGCCTCGGCATCAGCGGCTGCACCTCTGTGGTGAATGCCAGCCGTGAAGCACCGATCGAAGATGACCGCGGCACCCGCACCTTCGGCAGCAAGATCGATGACTCGCTGATCGACACCAAGGTCGGGGTGAACATCGCCAAGGCCGATCCGGCCCTGGACAACGACTCGCATATCGTCGTCACCAGCTTCAACGGCGTGGTACTGCTTGCCGGGCAAACCCCGCGTGCCGACCTCAAGGCCAAGGCCGAACAGGCCGCTGCCGCCGTTCAGCGCGTGAAGACGGTCCACAACGAACTGCAGATCCTGCCACCCTCCGGTTTCCTTGCCCGCCAGAACGACACCTGGCTGACCTCCAAGATCAAGGCCCAGATGCTCACCGATCCGAACATCCCCGGCTCGCGCATCAAGGTTGTCACCGAGAACGGCATCGTCTACCTGCTGGGCCTTCTAACCAAACAGGAAGCCGCTCAGGCGACCAATTTGGTGCAAAGCGTTTCTGGTGTGCAGAAGATCGTCAAGCTGTTCGAATACATCGATTAAGACCTGCAGGAGCGAGCCTGCTCGCGAAAACGTCCGGTGAATACGTTCATTCAGACAGCCCGCGTTATCGTTCACGCCCATCGCGAGCAGGCTCGCTCCTACATCGTTTGAAGGCGCTGAAATAAAAAGGGTGATCCTTGCGGATCACCCTTTTTTTATTTCACCACTTTCAAACTAGGTCGACCGCTGGGACGCGGCGGCTCGCTGTCGGGTGGCGGAATATCGTCATCCGGCTCGAGCCCTTCATCGTCTTCCATGGGCGACTCCAGGTCGAACACCATACCCTGACCATTCTCCCGGGCATAGATACCCAGGATCGATGCGATAGGCACGTACAGCGTGTGTGGTACACCGCCGAAGCGCCCCTCGAAACTGACCGCTTCGTTATCCATGTGCAAATGACGCACGGCTTGCGGCGATACATTCAGGACAATCTGTCCATCACTGGCAAAACCCTGCGGCACCTGCACCGACGGATACTCGGAATTGACCAGCATGTGCGGGGTGCAATCGTTGTCCACAATCCACTCATAGAGCGCGCGGACCAGATAAGGTCGACTGGAGTTCATAGCGGCTCCTTAAGCCTTAGCGCATATCGCGTTCGACACCAGACAGACTCGCCTGGAAAGCCTCACGCGCAAACTGGCGCTCCATGTAATCAAGCAGCGGCTTGGCTGGCCGCGGCAGTTCTATACCCAGAATCGGCAATCGCCAGAGTATTGGCAATAGGCAGCAATCCACCAGGCTTTGTTCCTCGCTGAGGAAAAACGGCTTGTCGGCAAACAATGGCGACACGCCGGTCAGGCTTTCGCGCAGTTCTTTACGCGCTACGACGCGAGCGGCCTCTTTGGTCCGCGAATCCAGGATCAGATCCACGAGACCGCACCAGTCACGCTGAATACGATGAATCAGCAAACGACTGTTGGCACGCGCCACCGGATAAACCGGCAGTAGTGGCGGGTGCGGATAACGCTCATCCAGGTATTCCATCACCACCGTTGACTCCCACAACGCCAGGTCACGATCGACCAGGGTGGGCAAGCTGCCATAAGGGTTCACTTCGATCAGTTTAGGCGGCTGACGGCCAGCTTCCACGTAAATGATCTCGGCGCTTACACCCTTCTCTGCCAGTACGATTCGCACTCGGTGGGAATAGTGGTCGGCGGGGTCGGAGTAACAGGCCAACCGATTGGTCACGCCCATGGCGATCCTCCTCGCTTGTAGAAATTATCGGAAGCGGAAAAACGAGCGCGCCCAGAGGGCGCCTCCCGTAACGCCTGGATCACCAGACTCGTTACACTTTCAGAGACGCCCTTGGGCGCGCGCGATTAACAGCAAATGCTTAAAGCTTTATCAGTGCACATCTTTCCAGTATTCGCGCTTGAGCAAGTAGGCGAATACGAAGAAGAACGCCAGGTACAGCAATACATACGTACCGATGCGCTGATGCTGCAGCTTAACCGGGTTAGCCGAGTAAGCCAGGAAGGTTACCAGATTCTTGACCTTCTCATCGAACTGCTCTTCGGTCAAAGCACCACTTTTCGGCACAATCGTCAGCTCATCGCACGCCTCATGTGTCAGCGGCGTACCGGTGAGCGGATCAAATTGCTTCTTGCCGTCTTCGACGATCTGAACCTGTTTGCAACCGACAACCTGACGACCTTGCAGGCCGACCAGGACGTTTGGCATGCCAACATTCGGGAAGACCTTGTTATTCACACCCCATGGGCGCGCCGGATCTTCATAGAACGACTTCAGGTAGCCATAGAGCCAGTCAGTACCACGAACGCGGGCAACCAGCGTCAGGTCGGGCGGAGCCGCGCCGAACCAGGTCTTGGCGTCAGCTGGCTGCATGCCGATGCTCATGTGGTCGCCAATCTTGGCGCCAGTGAATATCAAATGGCTTTGCATCAGATCCGCAGGGATATCCAGATCATTGGCCACTCGCTCATAGCGCTGGTATTTCGCGCTGTGACAGCCCATGCAATAGTTGGTGAATGTACGCGCACCATCTTGCAAGGCGACTTTGTCAGCAACGTCGATCTCAACCTTTTCGAGCTCAGGCTCAAGAGCGTTGGCAAAAGACACGACAGGAAGCGCAGCAAGAATCAAAACTGCAAATAACTTTTTCATCAGCCAGTCACCCTTTCCGGAACCGGTTTGGTCTTCTCAAGCCTGGTGTAGAACGGCATCAGAATGAAGTAGGCGAAGTACAGGAAGGTACATACCTGCGACAGCAGCGTCCGCTCAGGGGTTGGAGCCAGAACGCCCAGAACGCCCAGGATCACGAACGCGATGCAGAACACCCAGAGCCAGATCTTGCTCAGCCAGCCCTTGTAGCGCATCGACTTGACCGGACTACGGTCCAGCCAAGGCAGGACGAACAGCACAGCAATGGCAGCCCCCATCGCGATTACACCCAGGAGCTTGTCAGGAACAGCCCGAAGGATCGCGTAGAACGGAGTGAAATACCAAACCGGAGCAATATGCGCAGGCGTTTTGAAAGCGTTTGCCGGTTCAAAGTTCGGCTTCTCGAGGAAGTAACCACCCATTTCCGGGAAGAAGAACACGATCGAACAGAAGATGAACAGGAACACCACCACGCCGACGATATCTTTCACGGTGTAGTACGGGTGGAAGGCAATGCCGTCCAGCGGTACACCGTTTTCGTCCTTGTGCTTCTTGATGTCCACGCCGTCCGGGTTGTTCGAACCGACTTCGTGCAATGCCAGAACGTGCAGCACGACCAGGCCGAGAATAACGATCGGCAAGGCAACCACGTGCAAGGCGAAGAAGCGGTTCAGCGTAATACCCGAAATCAGGTAGTCACCACGGATCCACTGGGTCAGGTCGTTACCGATGACCGGGATCGCACCGAACAGCGAGATGATCACCTGGGCACCCCAGTAGGACATCTGGCCCCATGGCAGCAGGTAACCCATGAAGGCTTCAGCCATCAGCGCCAGGTAAATCAGCATGCCGAAGACCCACACCAGCTCACGCGGCTTCTGGTACGAACCGTAGAGCAAGCCACGGAACATGTGCAGATAGACCACGATGAAGAACGCCGAAGCGCCGGTGGAGTGCAGCAGACGCAGGATCGAGCCGTACTCGACGTCGCGCATGATGTATTCGACGGAAGCAAACGCCTCTTCCGCCGACGGGGTGTAGCTCATGGTCAGCCAGACACCGGTAACGATCTGGTTGACCAGAACGAGCAGGGCCAGGGAGCCAAAGAAATAGAAGAAGTTGAAGTTTTTCGGGGCGTAGTACTTGCTGAGATGGTCTTCCCACATCTTGGTCGCGGGAAAGCGCGCATCAACCCAATCCATGAACTTGCTCATCACGCTTTCTCCGTATCGACGCCAATGACAATGATGTCATCGGTCTCATAGGAATGCGGGGGAACTGGCAGGTTCAAAGGCGCGGGTTGCGACTTGTAGACGCGGCCAGCCAGGTCGTAGTGGGAGCCGTGGCATGGGCAGAAATAGCCACCTACCCAGTCTTTGCCAAGATCCGCGGGAGCGACTTCCGGACGGAAAGTCGGCGAGCAACCGAGGTGCGTGCAGATACCAATCAGCAGCAGAACCTCAGGTTTGATCGAACGGGTTTCCGGATCTACATAGGTCGGTTGAGTCGAGTTCTTGGAGGTAGGGTCAGACAACTGGCCCTCGATCTTCTTCAGATTCCCCAGGATTTCCTGCGTACGGCGGACGATGAATACCGGCTGACCGCGCCACTCAGCAATCATCTGCTGGCCTGGCTCGATTTTGCTGACATTCACTTTCACCGGTGCACCTGCGGCTTTCGCCTTGGCACTGGGAAACCATGACCCCACGAACGGGACCGCAGCCCCCACCGCTCCTGCAGCACCCACCACGGATGTGGCTGCTACCAAGAAGCGACGCCGGCCTGCATTCACGCCGTCATTGCTCATTCAGTCCTCTCCCATCAGCTTTGTGGCCTGTTAAATCAGGCATCTACTAAGTAAAACTCTGTACTTATAAAAATTTTGCCGAATGGTAATGAAAACCCCCAATTCTGACAAGGTAATTACCTGAGGGCCCCACTCCCAAGCCTTGTAGTATAGGGGCTCTGCGCGTGTGGCAAGTTGTCACAGAGCAATTCTTTGATAAATCGCACGCATAAAAAAACGCCCAGCTCCGTGAGGAAACTGGGCGTTCTTTTTTTGAACGTGGAAGCGAATTAACGCTTCGAGTACTGCGGACGCTTACGCGCTTTACGCAGACCAACTTTCTTACGTTCAACTTCACGTGCATCGCGGGTTACGAAGCCGGCTTTACGCAGAGCGCTGCGCAGAGTCTCGTCGTAATCCATCAGAGCGCGAGTGATGCCGTGGCGGATTGCGCCAGCTTGACCACTTACACCACCACCGATCACGGTGACGTAGATGTCGAACTTCTCGACAGTCTCAGTCAATTCCAGCGGCTGACGAACTACCATGCGGGCAGTTTCGCGGCCGAAGAAATTATCCAGCGAACGGTTGTTGATGGAGATGTTACCAGTACCCGGACGCAGGAAAACGCGTGCGGTTGCGGTCTTGCGACGGCCAGTGCCGTAATTTTGAGTCGCCGACATAATGAACTATTCCGTTAAATCTTCAGTTCTTGGGGCTGCTGAGCAGTATGAGGGTGTGCAGCGCCCGCATAGACTTTCAGCTTACGGTACATGTCGCGACCCAGCGGGTTCTTAGGCAGCATGCCTTTGACCGCGGTCTCGATCACGCGCTCAGGGGCTTTGGCGATCAGCTTTTCAAAGTTGATCGACTTGATGCCGCCCGGGAAACCGGAGTGGGAGTAGTACATTTTGTCAGTGGTTTTAGCACCGGTAACACGGATCTGCTCAGCGTTGATTACGACGATGTAGTCGCCGGTGTCAACGTGAGGAGTGTACTCAGGCTTGTGCTTGCCACGCAGACGGCTCGCGATTTCGGTGGCCAGACGACCCAGGGTCTGACCAGCAGCGTCGACGACAAACCAGTCGCGCTTTACTGTTTCCGGTTTAGCAGTAAAAGTTTTCATTCTTTATAGCCTCAGGGGCCGCCCTGTAAATTAGACGGCGGATCTTACTGAATAGTGCGTACTTTGACAAGTCAAAGGCAGCCGGATACAGACGCTTTCGGGGGCTCGGGTCGGCGCGTCCGTTCAACGGCAAGATTCTTCGGCGGCGGCGCATCACTTCCACTGCAGAAAGAGGTGCGCAATTATGCAGATTGCGAAAAATAATTCAACCTGCTTTTATGATTGTTTTGCCCAAGGAGCACCCGATGGACTATCGCCAGTTAGGCCGGACCAATCTCAACGTGAGTGCCATCTGCCTCGGAACCATGACCTGGGGCGAGCAAAACAGCGAGGCTGAAGCCTTCGCGCAGATTGAACGGGCCAAGAATGCCGGGATCAACTTCATCGACACCGCCGAAATGTATCCGGTGCCTCCCAAGGCCGAAACCTACGCCACCACCGAACGCTACATCGGTAATTACTTCAAAAGCCGCGGCGACCGTGCCGACTGGATCCTGGCCAGCAAGATCGCCGGACCGGGCAATACCATCGACTACATCCGCGACAAGAACCTGCGGCACAATCGACAGCACATCACCGAAGCCGTGGATGGCAGCCTGAAACGCCTGCAGACCGATTACATCGACCTGTACCAGTTGCACTGGCCGGAGCGCAGCACCAATTTCTTCGGTCAACTGGGTTACAAGCACAAGATCGAAGCCAACCTGACGCCACTGGAAGACACCCTCGAAGCACTGGACGAGCAGGTCAAGGCCGGCAAGATCCGCCACATCGGCCTGTCCAACGAGACACCCTGGGGCACCATGCGCTTCCTCGCCCTGGCCGAAGCACGAGGCTGGCCACGCGCGGTGTCGATCCAGAACCCTTACAACCTGCTCAATCGCAGCTTCGAGGTCGGCCTGGCGGAGATCGCCATTCGTGAACAGTGCGGCCTGCTCGCCTATTCACCGCTGGCGTTCGGGTTTCTGTCCGGCAAATACGAAGGAGGCGCGCGCCCACCAAAAGGTCGCTTGAGTCTCTACAGCCGCTTCAGCCGGTACTTCAACCCGCAGTCGGAAGCTGCTTGCAGCCGTTATGTGGCGCTGGCTCGAGAACACGGCCTGGACCCGGCGCAAATGGCCCTGGCGTTCGTGACACAGCAGCCGTTCGTGACCAGCAACATCATTGGCGCGACCACACTTGAGCAACTGGACAGCAACATCGCCAGTTTCGATCTGAAGCTGTCGGAGGAAGTGCTGGAAGGGATCGAAGCGATCCACAAGGATCAGCCGAACCCTGCGCCTTGATCGAATCGTAGAACCCATCACGGGCAAGCCTATTCCACCGGCGTCATTGAGCCTGTGGGAGCGCTTGCCCGCGATAGCGTCCACCCTGCCAACGCCGATCAAAGCGATCTGGCAATAATCTCCTTCATGATTTCATTGGTCCCGGCATAGATCCGCTGCACCCGCGCATCCGCCCACGCCCGGGCGATCGGGTATTCCCACATGAAGCCGTAACCGCCATGCAACTGCACGCACTCGTCGAGGACCTTGCATTGCAGGTCAGTGCCCCAGTACTTGGCCATCGCAGCGGTTGGCACGTCGAGCTTGCCTTGCAGATGCAACTCCAGGCAGCGATCCACAAAAACCCGACCGATCTGGATTTCTGTCGCCATCTCCGCCAGCTTGAAGCGGGTGTTCTGGAAGTCCGCAATCGCCTTGCCGAACGCCTTGCGCTCGCGGGTGTACTCCAGCGTCCATTGCAATGCCGCTTCGGCCGAAGCGAGGCCGCCGATGGCCACGGTGAGGCGCTCCTGGGGCAATTCCTGCATCAGGTACGCAAACCCCATCCCGGCCTGGCCCAGCAGGTTTTCCTTGGGCACCCGCACGTCCTGGAAAAACAATTCCGAGGTGTCCTGGGCCTTCATGCCGACCTTTTCCAGGCGCTTGCCCTTTTCAAAGCCGGGCGTATTGGCTTCTACCAAGAACAGGCTGGTGCCTTTCGCGCCAGCCTTGGGATCGGTCTTGGCGACGACAATCACCAGATCGGCGAGAAAACCGTTGGTGATAAAGGTCTTCGAGCCGTTGATCACGTATTCGTCGCCGTCCAGCACCGCCGTGGTCTTGACGCCCTGGAGGTCGGAACCGGCGCCAGGTTCGGTCATGGCGATGGCGGTGACCAGCTCCCCGGAAACCAGTTTCGGCAGGTATTTGTGTTTCAACATTTCACTGCCGTAATGCAGGATGTAGGGCGCCACGATGTCCGAATGCAGGGAAAAACCGATGCCGGTCAACCCCAGGCGCCCCACCTCTTCGATCACCACCGCACTGTAGAGAAAGTCTGCGCCCAACCCGCCGTATTCCTCCGGCAGATGCGAGCACAACATTCCCGCCTCCCCTGCCTTGTTCCACAGTTGACGGTCGATGTAGCCCTGTTTTTCCCATTGTCCGTGGAACGGCACGGCCTCTTTTTCGAGGAACGTTCGCACACTGTCACGAAAAAGTTCGTGCTCGGAACTGAACAAGGTTCTGGGAATCATGCGGCACCTTTCTTGGTATTGGCAGGAATGAACCTTCAGAGACTAAGCCCCGCGTCCGATACAGGACACTGGACACATCCGACAAAAAATAAGACGATCCAGCCGTCTGGTGACCACTTTCCCCTATAAGAATAAAGTTGAATTATGTCTAACCAAGCCTCCACGCCCCTGCGGCGCGTCAGCATCCTGGCTATCGACCGGGTTTTCGCTTCCACCCTCATGCAAGCCAAGGATTTCTTCCACCTCGCCAGCCTGCGCTACGGCAAACAGCTGGGCCACGGCCTGACACCGGCGTTCGAAACACGCCTGGTCAGCCCCGACGGCCAGTCGGTCAACACGTTCAGTGATGTGAAGATCCCGGTAGACGGCGGCCTGGAAAATGCCGACATCATTGTCATTCCGGCCTTCTGGGACGATTTCGACACCCTGAGCAAACGTTATCCACAGGTCCTGCCCTGGCTGCGCCAGCAACATGCCCGTGGCGCGGTGCTCTGTGGCGAAGCGACCGGCGTGTTCTGGCTGGCCGAGGCCGGACTGCTCAACGGCAAGGAAGCGACCACCTACTGGCGCTTCTTCAATGCCTTCGCCGAACGCTTCCCGCAGGTCCAGCTCAACCAGGACAAACATCTGACCGACGCTGACAACCTCTACTGCGCCGGCGGCACCACATCGGCGTGTGACCTCTATATCTATCTGATCGAGCGTTTCTGCGGCGCCAATGTGTCCCAAGCCGTGGCACGGGACATTCTTTATGAAGTCCAGCGCAGCTACTCACCGGGTCGCATCGGCTTTGGCGGACAAAAGCTGCATCAAGACGTGATCATCCTGCAGATCCAGCATTGGCTCGAAGAACACTTTGCCGACAAGTTCCGCTTCGAAGATGTCGCCCGCGAACACGGCATGAGCATCCGCAACTTCATGCGCCGCTTCCAGACCGCCACCGGCGACAAGCCCCTGCACTACCTGCAACGCCTGCGCATCGAAACCGCCAAGGGGCTGCTGTCCGGGAGCCGCAAGAGCATCAAGACCATCAGCTACGAAGTCGGCTACGACGATGCGAGCTTCTTCGCACGCCTGTTCCGCCAGCACACTGAGCTGTCGCCGAACCAGTATCGGCAGCAGTTTCAGCAGGCGGCCTAGGCCTGAACGTCAAGCCAACGCCAATGTGTGAGCAAGCTCGCTCCCACAGGGTTTGTGGCGAGTCAGAAGGCATAAAAAAAGGGCCTGCATGTGCAGGCCCTTTTTGTATTCCGAAATATCCTACGGCTTGTGCGGACGCGACAGGAATTCGTGGGACTGCATTTCCAGCAGGCGGCTGAGGGTGCGCTGAAATTCAAAGTTCAGGCGACCGCCGGTGTAGAGATCCTTGAGCTCAACTTCGGCAGAAATGATCAGTTTCACGTTACGGTCGTAGAACTCGTCGACCATGTTGATGAAGCGTCGGGCGATGTCGTCGGTGGTGACGCTCATCTGCTCGACACCGCTGAGCAACACAGCGTGGAAGATCTTGCCCAGTTCGATGTAGTCGTTCTGGCTGCGCGGGCCGTCGCAGAGTTCGCGGAAGTCGAACCAGGCCACGTCATCGCAGGTGCGCAGGGCACGGATTTCGCGGTTTTCGATCATCAGCACATCATTCTCGATCGCTGCCGTGCACTCTGGCGTCAGCGCACGGAAGCTTTTGCGCAGGCTTTCGTGGGACGCTTCGTCGAGCGGATAGTGGAACAGCTCCGCTTGTTCGAGGTGGCGCAGACGGTAATCGACGCCGCTGTCGACGTTGACGATTTCGGTGTTCTGCTTGATCAGCGCAATGGCCGGCAAGAAGCGAGCGCGCTGCAAGCCGTCCTTGTACAGGCCGTCCGGCACGATGTTCGAGGTCGCAACCAGGGTCACGCCGTTCTTGAACAGTTCTTCCATCAAGGTGCCAAGGATCATGGCGTCGGTGATGTCGGAAACGAAGAACTCATCGAAGCAGATCACCCGGGCTTCGGCGGAGAAACGCTTGGCGATGATGGTCAGCGGGTTTTTCTCGCCGCCCAGGGTCTTCATCTCTTCGTGCACGCGCTTCATGAAGCGGTGGAAGTGAGTGCGGGACTTTTCCTTGAACGGCAGCGCCTCGAAGAAGGTGTCGACCAGGTAAGTCTTGCCGCGACCCACGCCACCCCAGAAGTACAGGCCTTTGACCGGGGTCTGATCCTTCTTGCCAAACAGTTTGCCCAGCAGGCCCGGTTTGTTCTGCTCGGCTGCGACCAGATCGTCATACAGGCGCTGCAAATGACGCACAGCCGTTTCCTGCGCAGCGTCATGGAAGAATTCCGGGCGTTTCAGATCAGCTTGATATCGTTCTAGGGGCGTCATAATTCGTTAGCAAGGCAACAAAAACGGGCCGTCACTGTAGCGATGGCCCGTGGGAATGGCAATCAGCCCTTGGTCGGGCCGTGCCGTTGATTATTCCTGAACCGGCGTCAAAGCGATCCGCAATGCTTCGATTGCAGCATCGCGCGCAGCGCTGTCGGCGAAGGCTGGGCTCTGGGCGACACAGTCGCCTTCCAGCCAGACGCCGAAGCTCAGGTCTTCATTGCGCACGTCCAGTGGCTGGCCCGATTGCAGCTGCTTGGTCACCTGGCCGGCGGTTTTACCGTCAGCGAAGTTGCGCGACAGCAGCAGTTGCTCGCCATCGGCCGCCAGCAGACGGAAGCGGAAACTGCCGTCGTCTTCGCGGAAGCTGACAAAACGTGCAGCTTTTGCCGCTTTTTTCTTGGTGGTCGCTGCAACCTGGGTTTGGGCAACGAACGAACGCAGACCCACCGCCTCACGCAGTTCGTTGAGGAACGGTGTCGCCACTGAGCGGGCCTTTTTCGCGCCGTGCTGCAGGATGTCTTCCAGGTCCGCCGGGCGCTCGATCAACTGGTGATAGCGTTCGCGCGACTCGCCCAATTCATTGTCCAGCAACTGGAACAGGCGGTTCTTCGCCTCGCCCCAACCCAGGCCCTGCAGCAGTTCGCTGCGGAACTCGTCGGATTGCGCCGGTGTGGCGAACGCCTGGAACAATGTGAACAAGTGCGAATTGTCCGGATCCTTCGCTTCGCCCGGCGCACGGGAGTCAGTGACGATCCGCGAAATCGCGTCCTTCATCTCTTTGGCGCTGCTGAACAACGGGATGGTGTTGTCGTAGCTTTTCGACATCTTGCGACCGTCGAGGCCTGGCAGCGTGGCAACGCTTTCCTCGATCAGTGCCTCGGGCATGGTGAAGAATTCTTTGCCCTGGCCGAACAGGTGGTTGAAGCGCTGACCGATATCCCGGGCCATTTCCACGTGCTGGATCTGGTCGCGACCGACCGGCACCTTGTGCGCGTTGAACATCAGAATGTCCGCCGCCATCAGCACCGGGTAGCTGTACAGGCCCATGGTGATGCCGGCGTCCGGGTCTTCGCCGGTCTCGACATTCTTGTCCACCGATGCCTTGTAGGCGTGGGCACGGTTGAGCAGGCCCTTGGCGGCAACGCAGGTCAGCAGCCAGGTCAGTTCAGGGATTTCCGGGATGTCGGACTGGCGGTAGAAAGTCACGCGGTCCACATCCAGGCCACCGGCCAACCAGGTCGCGGCGATTTCCAGACGCGAGCGCTGGATGCGCAGCGGGTCATCGCATTTGATCAGGGCGTGGTAGTCCGCCAGGAAGTAGAACGAATCGGCATTGCTGTCACGGCTGGCGACGATCGCCGGACGGATGGCGCCGGCGTAGTTGCCCAGGTGCGGCGTGCCGGTGGTGGTGATGCCGGTGAGGATACGGGTACGAGTCGTCATGGGTAATCGCTTGTCAGACTGCAATCATTTCGAAAGACGCGGCAGGATCAGATCCTTGAGATCGGTCAGCTTGCCATGAAAAAAGTGTCCGCATTCTGCCACTTTCAGCAGCTCATGGGGACGTTCGAGCTTGTCGGACCATTGGTAAACGAGCTGCGGATCGATGACTTCGTCGGTTTCCGGCTGAATCAGGGTCAGTTCGCCGTTCTGCGGCAACTGATCCTGATCCCCCAGGCGCATGACCGCCGGCGCGACCATGAACAGATGCTTGAGACGCTCGCCCTGCGCTTCCAGGCGCCCGCCGAGACTGGCGGCGACAAAACCGCCGAAGGAAAAACCGAAGAGGTTCAGTGGCAAATCCGGGTGCCGGGCCCGAAACCACTTGGCCACGGCCTGGGCATCATCGACTTCGCCCGTGCCCATGTCGTGGGAGCCTTCGCTGGCACCGACGCCACGGTAATTGAAACGCAAGGTAATCAAACCGGCATCGCGCGCGGTGCGCTGCAGGGTCGAGACCACTTTGTTGAGCATGGTGCCGCCCTGCACCGGGTTCGGATGGCAGATCAGCGCCAGGCCGCGCGGCTGCTCGTTATCCAGGTAAAGTGCTTCCAGTTGACCGACCGGGCCATCAATCACTACAGGGGTTTCACGCATAAGCAAGGAAGGAACTCCGTGACCTCGAATCGGGTCGACTCGTCTAGCAAATTGTCTGTCGCTGTCTATTGCGAGTGAATCGCGGTATACAGCGCAGGTTCGAGCCGTTAACGTAAAGCAAAGCCGTTTATAGAGGAAGGACTCGTGGAACACTCGCTCTTAGTTTGGTTGTTGCCGACTCTTGCCCTGGTTGTGGGTGTCGCCATTGGATTCCTGATCGCTCGCCTTGCGCCGAATGCCGCGCCTAGCAGCACGCAACGTCAGCTGGACGATATTCAGGAACGTTTCGACAGTTATCAGAATGAGGTGGTGACCCACTTCAACAGCACTGCAACACTGGTCAAGAAACTGACTCAGAGCTACCAGGAAGTGCAGGATCATCTCGCCGAAGGCGCCAACCGCCTGGCCCTGGACGAGCAGACCCGCCAACGCCTGCTGGCCTCTCTGCACGCCGACGCGGCGCAGGCTCCACGGGAACGCCTGACGCCGCCGCGCAATCAGGAACCACCGCGTGACTACGCGCCTAAAGCCCCGAACGCACCGGGCATGCTCGACGAGCATTACGGCCTGAAGAAGTAATCTGGTTTCAGGTATGAAAAAGCCCCCGGACGAGTGATTGTCCGAGGGCTTTTTTTTGTTTTTGAACTCTTCTTTGCCCGGCCTGCCCCCATCGCGAGCAGGCTCGCTCCCACAGAAGGGCCGCTTGAACTGTGGGAGCGAGCCTGCTCGCGATGGGGCCGGATTCAACGACAAAAAAAGCCGCCCGATCTTTTCAGGATCGGGCGGCTCTTTCACGCCTGGGATTCAGTCAGGCGATCAAGGGTATTGCTGGACGGTGCCTTGTTGCTGGCCGCCATACTGCTGACCCGGAATCGCCTTGAGGTTGACCTCGACACGGCGGTTCTGCGCACGGCCATTGACGTCGCCGTTGCTGGCAATCGGGTTATCCGGGCCGGCGCCACGGGCGCTCAGGTTGGCACCGCTCACGCCTTGCGACGTCAGGTAGGTCGCCACGCTCTGCGCACGACGCTGGGACAGGTCCATGTTGTGCTGACGGCTGCCGGTGCTATCGGTATAACCGACGATCTCGATCTGGTTCTGGTTGAACTCTTTCAGCGAGCCGGCCAGGTTGTTCAGTGGCTGGTAGAAGCTCGGGGCGATGTTCGCCGAATCGGTGGCGAACGTGATGTTGCCCGGCATGATCAGTTTGATCTGATCGCCCTGGCGCTGCACTTCAACACCGGTATTGGCCATGCTGGCCCGCAGTTTTTTCTCCTGCTGGTCGGCGTAGTAGCCGTAACCGGCAGCGGAGGCACCGCCCAGCGCCGCGCCGATCAATGCCCCTTTGCCACGGTTATCGTGGTTGATGGCCGCACCCGCCACAGCACCTGCCAGAGCGCCGAGACCACCGTATTTGGCGGTTTTGCTCATACCCGTGGAGCCGCTATCCGCCTGACCCTGGCCGTCGTACGGGTTGGGCGAGGCACAACCGGACAACAGCGCCACGGCTGTAGCAACAATAATCAAACGACGCGTGGTGAACATGTAGAGCTCCTACTTTTTACATTCTGTGGTGCAACGAACTTAAGCATCGAACCATTGCGGGCGTTGGATCGTCTCGCCGGACAAAAATTCCGCCCGTTACAATTCAAGCCCGAACAAAAGGATTTTCGCGCATTTCATCGCCGAGTCGGGTATCGGGACCATGGCCGGCCACCACCGTGGCCTCCTCGTCGAGGGTGTACAGACGCTGCTTGATCGAGCGCACGATAGTCGCCTGATCGCCGCCCCACAAATCCGTGCGCCCCACTCCGCGGCGAAACAGGGTATCGCCGGCAATCAACAGCTTCGCATCGGAAAACCAGAAGCTCATGGATCCCGGCGTATGCCCCGGCGTGTGCAGCGCCACACCGCAACCGCAAGCCAACTCTTCATCATCGGCCAGCCAACGGTCCGGTGATGGCACTGGCGTGTAGGGCACGCCGAACATCTGGCACTGCATCTCCAGGTTGTCCCAGAGGAATTGATCTTCTTTGTGCAGGTGCAAGGTGGCGCCGGTTTTCTCCTTCAACTGACCGGAGGCCAGGAAGTGATCGAGATGCGCGTGAGTGTGAATGATGCTGACCACTTTGAGGCCCAACGCATCGAGCCGAGCCAGGATCAACTCATGGTTGCCTCCCGGGTCGACGACAATGGCCTTTTTCGTTACCGGATCGCCGATGATCGTGCAGTTGCACTGCAAAGGGCCGACGGGGAAGGTTTCTCGAATGAGGGTGGTTGGCGGGGACATCGCAGAGGGCTCAATCAACAGGGATGGGTAATGTTCGCACAAATCGGCGCCCGGCAATTTACCGCCCTGTGTAACTTTAGTTTCACCCTTAACCCAACACCCCCAACTCCTTCGCCCGTGCAACCGCCTGCGTACGCCGCTCCACCCCGAGCTTGCTGTTGATGTGGCTGGCGTGGGTCTTGACCGTGTGCAGGGAAATAAACAGCTGATCACTGATTTCCTGGTTCGAACAGCCTTGGGCGATCAGGCGCAGCACAGACAGTTCACGCGTACTGAGCTGTTCTGCCGCTGCGGTGGATTCCAGCGCCGGGCGGACCACGGGCGTCGGAAGTTTCTCGGCCAGGTCCTGGCAAACGGTCGTCGGCGCACAGAGTTGAAGCTGTCCACGCAGCCAGTCCGGGTGCTCGGCCAACAACCTGTCAAACGGTTGCAGCACGCCACCGGCAGCCGCCTCTAAGGCCTGTCCCAAGGCCTTTCGAGCCTCGGGTTCGCGTCCAGTGCTCAGCAACAACGAGGTTATTTGCGTCAGTGCCATCGTACTGAGCAACTGCCGACCGGTTTGCTGACCACGTTCGAGCAGAGCATTCAAACGCCCCTCGGCCAGCATCGGTTGGCCCTGAATAACCTCCAGCAAAGCTTGCTGCAGCTCGATGTGCAGTGGCAGTTGCGGGTGGAATTCAGGAGGCGCCGCCGGGTGTTCGCCGTTGTAGGTCTGGCTCAATCTCGTCAGCCATGCTTCGGCCAGATCGGTGCGCCCCTGCGCCAGCCAGAGTTCGCATTTGACCAGCGTGATCATCGCCAGATAGTAGATGGGCGGCACATCCCAAATGTGCATCAGCCGTTCGGCTTCGGCCAGCTCGGCAAAGGCCTTGGCGAACTCGCCACTGCTGCCTTCCAGCCGCGCGATCACGCAGTGGCCGATCAGCACGCTGATGTCGCGGCATGCACGTGCCTCGCTCAACCCGACCTGCAATCGCGCCTTCGCCGCTTGTGGTTGCAGGCGCTGCGCCAGCAGAAATCCTTCGTACAAGGCCAGTCTCGCGCGTACCGCATAAAGCCGTTGCGCCGATAAACCTTGCAGACGTTGCAACCCTTGACGGACTTCATCCAGTGAACGAAGGATTTCCCCGCGCGCCTGCAGCACTCGGGCGCGGTCGTAGTGGGCCAGCGCTTCGAACAACGGATTGCCAACCCGCTGTGCCAACTCCAGAGAATCCCGGTTCAACTCGCGTGCACGCCACAAGTCGCCATCGGCGATGGCGAGATTGGACAGGGTCGAGAGGCACATCAAACGCTGCCCGTAGCGTTTGCACGGAAGGCTTTCCAACGCCTCGCTGCAATAGAGCAGCGTTAGCTCGCGATTGCCGCGCCCGCGAGCGATGATCCCGCTCAGTGCCAGCCACTGCGCCAGCATGGACTTCTGCGCCGTGGCCGACGGGGCCGGCAGGAAGCGGCTCAAATGGCTCGACAGCTCCTCGGCCGCATCCAGTTGACAGGCCAGCCCCAACGCCCAGCTGTAGAGGACGATCAGGCGCGGCGTGCTGATGAGCAAGCTGTCGGGCAAGTCCATTTTCCAGCGCAGCAACATGCCGACGTTTTGCTCGGCCAGCAATTGCTCTTCGGAAAGGTTTTGTACCAGGTTCGCCGCCACATCCAGGTGTCCGGCGCGCAAGGCCTGCTCCACCGCTTCGTCGAGCAAACCCTGGGCATTGAACCAGCGACAGGCACGCAGGTGCAGGCTCGCGGCCGGCACCACTGGCTGTGCGGTAGGCCGCGTGCGCAGCAGATCGGAGAACAGATGGTGATAACGATACCAGTGGCCGTGTTCGTCCAGTGGCACCAGAAAAACCTGGTGTGCAGCCAGAAAACGCAGGATCTCGGCGCTGTCATGCGCGTCGCGAATGGCGTCGCACAGCTCACTGCAAAAACGTTCCTGGGGCGCCGTGTCGTAAAGGAACGATTGAACCTCGGCGGGCAGGCAATCGATCACTTCTTCAAGCAGGTAATCGCGGATCAGTCCCTCTCCGCCGTGCAGCGCCTGGGGCAATGCTCCTTGGCTGCCTGCCTCCGAGGCCGCCAGCAACCAGAAGCGCAACCCGGCTACCCAACCTTCGCTGCGCTGAATCAGGCTCTCCAGGGCCTCACCGCGCAATGAACTGCTGTGCCGGTCGAGCAAGGTCAAGGCTTCGTCGTGGGTCAGGCGCAAGTCCTGCTCATTCAGCTCAAGCAGTTGCCGCGACAAGCGCAGCCGCGCCAGATGCCAGTCAGGGCGCTGGCGACTGGTGACCATGACCAGCAAGCCGTCGGGCAAATGGTTGAGGAAAAACTGCAGGCAGCGATCAAGCACCGGCCCCTGGGCCAGATGATAGTCATCGAGCACGAGTAACAGCGGCGTCGCTGTCGAAAGGTGCACCGCCAGCTCGTCGAGCAAGCCGTCCAGCCATTCCTCGAAAGCAAACGGTTGATGCCGCTGGCGCATCTTCAACAGCCCCAGGGACTGCCTGCCCAGTTGTGGAAAATAGTCCTGAAGGCCTTCGAGCAAGCGTTCGAGGAATCGACCCGGATCACTGTCTCGCGGGCTCAATCCCAGCCAAAGGCTTTGCCAATGGGCCGGCAGCGACTGACAGAACTCCACCGCCAACGAACTTTTCCCGAACCCTGCCGGTGCACTGACCAGTAACAGCCGACCATTGAGCCCCGTACTCAGACGCTCGCAAAGACGAGGCCGCAGCACATGGCCGTCGGGCAAGGGTGGCCGGAAAAAACGCCCGGCCAGCGTGGCGACGGCAACGCTTGCAGGACCTGGTGGAGGGAACAGATCAGTCATGGCCGGCTCTTGTTTGAATTGCGGATGGCGGCGTTGCAGATGTCCGCAGACTAGCGGTAAACGAAGTGGTTATGAAGGTTGTTGCTACAAATGACTACAAAAAGTCTACGAACAAAAGATCACAGCCTCGTTTCACTCCATGGCGCCGACGTTGAAATGAGGCCGCCAGCTTTATCAACGCACAAAAAAAACGCCCCGAACCAGTCGGGGCGTTTCTAGAGGATGCGGCCTCTGTTCAGTGCACGTTAGCGAACACCATCCTGACGCAAGGCCGCCGGGGTGAAGTCGCTGGTGGTGGCCGTAAAGCCGAAGTCGTACGCGGACTTTTCTTCGTTCTTCATGCCCAATGCCAGGTAACGGCCCGATTGCAGGTCGTACAAGGCTTCCAGCGCATACCACGGTACTTGCTTGTCGTAGTAGTTCTCGGCATGAGCCTCGGCGACACGCCACAGTTGGTTACGACCGTCGTAGTGATCGATCACCGCTGCTTGCCAGGTGTCTTCGTCGATGTAGAAGTCACGCTTGGCATAGATATGGCGCTGACCTTCCTTCAAGGTGGCGACCACATGCCAGACGCGGCGCAGCTCGTAACGCGCCAGGTCCTGGTTGATGTGACCGGCCTTGATGATGTCGGTGTACTTCAGATTCGGGTCGTCGAGCTTGTAGGCGTCGGAGGCGATGTACATCTCTTTCTTGCCTTCGAGTTTCCAGTCGTAACGATCCGGCGCACCGTTGTACATGTCCAGGTTGTCGGAGGTACGCAGGCCATCGGCTGCGGTACCCGGCCCGTCATAGGACACTTGCGGCGCACGACGCACACGGCGCTGACCGGCGTTGTAGACCCAGGCCGAACGCGGTTCCTTAACCTGGTCGAGGGTTTCGTGAACCAGCAGCACACCACCGGCCAGACGTGCCGGAGCGGTCACTTTCTGCTTGAAGTAGAACAGGATGTTGCCCGGGTTTTTCGGGTCGTAATCCTTCATCTTGTCGCGGAACACGAACTGGTCCTGGAAGTACACCAGGCTGAACGAGCCGTTTGGCTGCGGCGTAGCCTGGGTGACCAGGCGGGTTACGCTGCCGCCGCGATAGCGGGTGATGTGGTTCCAGATGACTTCAACGCCGCTTTTCGGAATCGGGAACGGCACTGCGGTTTCGAAGTTTTCCAGACCGTTGCCGCCGGATACCAGATTGGTATTGGTGGCGTTGCGCTTGATGGCGGCGAACACGTCATCCGGCACGGTAGCGCCACGATGGGACGGGTAAACCGGCATCTTGAAGGTTTCCGGGTAACGCTTGAACATCGCGTACTGGCCCGGGGCGAGCTTGTCCTTGTACTGCTCGACGTTCTGCGCCGTGATGATGAACAGCGGTTTTTCGCTGGCGTACGGATTGGACAGGAAACCTTTGCTGTCGACGGAACCGGCGTTCTTCGGCATGGGTTTCCAGGCCGGGATCGAACCGTCGGCGTTACCCGCCATTTCGGCCCCCATGGGGGTCAGGCTCTTGCCCAGCTTGTCCGCCTCGGCTGCCGGGACCGCCGCCATGACACTGGTCGCCAGCAGCGAAAGCCCCAGAACACCGGCGTGGAACAGACTCTTTGTTATTTTCATATGTGCGTTCGTCCTGAAAATACAGTGCTTAGAAGTTCACGCCGAAGCTGAGCGCAACGAAGTCGCGGTCATCCACGGTGGTGTACTTGCCGTCGAAGAAGTTGGTGTAAGCCAGGCTCGCGGTGTAGGTGTTCTGGTACTCGGCGTCCAGACCCAGGCTGACCGCTTTGCGACCTTCCTCGAAGTTGCCGCCAGGGCCAGGGGAGTAACCGCTCACGTCATGGGACCAGGCGACGTTGGGCTTGAGGTTCACGCCGGCGAATACGTCGTTGTATTCCCAGATGGCCCGACCGCGATAACCCCAGGAAGTGGCGGTAGTGAAGCCGTCATCGTTACAGTTGCGGCTGCGGTTGTTGGTTGCAGCACCTGGACCAGCACCGTTGATGGTGCTGGTGTTGAGCGCCACGCAGGTGTTCTGGCCGCCGGTGGCAGGCAGCTCGCCTGGCCCGTAGACCGGATCACGGCCGTAGCGGACGTCGGAGGTGCTTTCCAGGCCGCCGACGTGGGTCACGCCCACTTCACCGACCAGGGTCAGACGGCTGGCGCCCATGACCTGATCGAAGAAGTGCGTCAGGGTGGTCTGGAACTGGGTGATTTCCTTACGGCGATAGCCGTGCAGATCCGTGCCCGGTGGTGCGGAAAGCAGCGAAGCGTTGGTCAGCGCGCCGCCCAAAGGACGTACGCCGGCGAACAGGATGTCGGTGGAGTTGAGCTGCACCGGTGCGTTCGGACGGTAGCTGACTTCACCGCTCCACGCCGTACCGGTAGGCAGGGTGGTGGAGAAGCTCAAGCCGTACAGGCGAATGTCTTCCGGGTATTCGACGAAGTAGCTCGAGTTACCCGCGACAATCAGCGGCGCCAGTGCTTGCAACTGCGCCGGCAGCGCCCTGACCCCGGCAAAGGTCGACGCAGGAGCACCGGTGGCGCTGAAGATCGGCGCACGGCTGTGGTAGTTCATGAAATAGGCACCGAATTCGGTGTCCAGCGGATCGAACATGTACTTGAAGGACGCGCCCCATTGGCCGCTGTCCCGTGCATCGCGGTCGCCGGCACGACGCACCAGCACACCTTCGTTGTCGACGTCGACGCCCAGTCGGGTCAGCGTAGGCAAGGCTGCGGCCGGAATGGTCGAACGTTTGTTCAGCACACGCAGGTTGTTGTCGCAGCCGTCGGCAATGATGTCCGGCTGAGAGAAGAAGGTGCCGCAGTTGTCAACGACGGTCTGGTCCCATTCCAGCTGGTAGAACGCTTCGGCCGACAGGTTTTCGGTGAGGCTCTGGGACACGTAGAACATGTTGACCGGGATCAGGCCTTCCTTGATCTCGGCACCCGGACGACGGAACGCGGACACGTCGATCGGGTTGATGGAGTTGATGCCGCCGCCGATGAAGGTACTTTCACCCCAGCTCACCACCTGCTTGCCCAGACGCACGGAACCTGGCTGATCGGCAATGGAATAGTTGTGATAAACGAAGGCATCGAGGATCTGGCCACCAGCGGACTTGGCGCCTTCCTTGCGATTGTCGTCGCTGATGTCCTTGAACGGACGGCTCTCGTCCTTGAGCTCGAAGTCGTACCAGTATTTGCCCCGGACGAACACGCCGGTATCGCCGTACTTCAGTTCCAGGTCATGGATGCCTTTGAAGATCTTCGAGAAGGTTTCACCGCTCTTGAAGTTCAGGTGACCGTCATCGGAAGTCTGGGACAGGCCATGGCCGCCGTTGTTGACGCCGATGAGGTTCTTGTTCGGCTGCTGGGTAGACCAACTGGCACCAATGGACAGGGACGAGTCGAACTGGCCTTCGATTTCACCAACGTTGAAACTGACGCCGAATGCTGGCCCGGCGAGCGTAGAGGCAAGACTGACGGCCAGAGGCAGTTTCGCCCGGCGCCAGAACTGATTTACTGATGTCATCGACGCTACTCCATGTGCATTTTATTGTTATGGCAGTGAGCACTTCTAAAAACGTTGTGGATGACGGGGAGCCAAGGCATCCCGAAGTCATTCCAAAATTGCATCGCCCCGTTTTGTGCGTTTGCTCCGTTCTTAAAAATCCTTGAGCGGACTATAGCCAGCAGGTAGTAGTGCTTGATCCCTCTAAAGTGTGATTTGCACCTGTCAGCCACTCTGGAACAGTCCTTTTGCCAGACCGACGCCCGTCGGCAGGGCAAGGATGGCTTAATTTTCTGATTTGACAAGCCAAGCGCTTGCTTGGTGGGGCCGGCGTGCCCTTGTGGGCACGCCGGAGCACGCTTAAAGCGTGGAAAGGAAGGTACTGTTGTTGGCTTGCCATTCGGTGATATCGACGCGAATTCGCTTCTTGTCGAGCTTGCCGACGCTGGTCTTGGGAATTTCAGTAACAAGAGCGATCTGACTCGGGATCGCCCACTTGCTCAGGTGCCCCAGTTCCACGAACGGTTTGAGGTGTTCCTTGAGTTCCCGGGCATCGATAACATGGCCTTCGCGGACCACCAGCAAGGCAAACGGCCGCTCGCCCCACTGCGGATCGGCAATGCCCACCACTGCTACTTCGCGTACCGCCACATGGCGACTGATCAGGTCTTCCAGGTCCAGGGAGGACACCCACTCGCCGCCGGTCTTGATCACGTCCTTGATCCGGTCGCGAATGTCGATCACGCCCATGCCGTCCAGGGTCGCCACGTCACCCGTGTGCAGCCAGCCCCCGGCCCAGAGCTCGGCGCCCTTCTGCGACTCTTTGAAATACCCCTCGGTCAGCCACGGCGCACGCAGCACCAGCTCGCCCTGGGTCTCGCCATCGGCGGGCAGGAAATTGCCGTCGGCGTCGATGATCGCCGCTTCCACCAGTGGCCCCGGCACGCCAGCCTTGATCCGGTAGGTGGTGCGCTCGTCTTCGGTGCCGGCCATCAACTCGTCGTTGAGGTGCGCGCAGGAGATCAGCGGCCCGGTTTCCGACATGCCATAAGCGGCCGTCAACTGAATGCCCTTGGCCTTCGCCGCTTCGTACAGGGCACGATTGAGTGCACTGCCGCCGATGACGATTTTCCAGCCAGCGAAATCGGTGTTTTGCGCTGCCTTGGCATTGAGGACCATTTGCAGGATGGTCGGCACACAATGAGAGAAAGAGACCTTTTCCTTGCGCCACAGCTCCACCAGAAACTCCGGGTCATAGCGCCCGGGATAAACCTGCTTGAGCCCGAGCATGGTCGCCACATAGGGCAGGCCCCAGGCATGTACATGGAACATCGGCGTGATCGGCATGTACACGTCGTTGGTGCCCAGCAGGCGCACGCTGTCGATCGCGCCCATGATGGTCGACACGCCCATGGTGTGCAGCACCAGTTGTCGATGGCTGAAGTAAACGCCTTTGGGATTACCGGTGGTACCGGTGGTGTAGAAAGTCGTTGCGACCGAGTTTTCGTCGAAATCCTGGAAGTCGTATTGCGGGCTCGCGGCCGCCAGTAGTTGCTCGTACTCGCCGACCAGGTTCGGCAGGTCGGCGGTCTTTTCCGGCAGGTCGGTCAGCAGCAGGGTTTTCTCGACCGTGGTCAGGTGCCCGGCAATCGCGTTGTACAGCCCCACGAACTCGCTGTTGACCAGTACAAAGCGGTCCACGGCGTGGTTCATGGTGTAGAGGATCTGTTCCGGCGACAGGCGCACGTTGATGGTGTGGATGACCGCGCCGATCATCGGAATGGCAAACATGCATTCCAGATAACGATGGCTGTCCCAATCCATCACCGCCACGGTGTCCCCAGGCTTGACCCCGGCCTCTGTCAGCACATTGGCCAACCGAGCGACCCGTTCGATCAAGGTCGGATAGCTGTAGCGCAACTGGTCGCGGTAAACGATCTCGCGCGTTTTCTCATAGCGCGCCCCGGACATCAGCAGCCGTTTGATCAGCAGCGGATACTGGTAGGCGCCTTCGGCTGGGGGGATAACGCGAGTCTGCAACATAAGAATCCCTTTTCTGACTGCACGGTCGTGGCTGAAAGCAAGCACTTTAGTGCCCTTGATCGCCAGCCAAATCAGCCAAAGGAATGATTTGCAGAGCCGCACAAATGCTAGCGTTGCGCCAGCATTTGTCGGTATGCACAGCGCTCAGGCCGTTTGTCCTGCCAAAGCCTCCGAGGGCGTCCGCGGGAAGACCAGGGCCGCCATGAAGGTCAATGCCGCAATCGCCGCCAAAATCAGATAGAGCCCGACCAATCCCTGGAGCGGTTCGACGTAGGCGATCAGAGGAATGGCGGTGGCGCTGGCGCCGAAAGACAGGCAGTAACGCAACGCAAAGACTCGTGACTGCCATTGAGGCGCAACGAAATTGGCAACCATCGCATCGTTGACCGTGACTTGGCCGAACACCACGAACATGAACGCCGCCCCCAACGCAATCACGCCCCAGCCTTCGCCATAGGCGAGTGCGTAGAGCAGCGGCGCCTGGCACATCGTCAGCACCACAAACGGCCACTTGAGACTGACGCGATGCAATACCCGGCCAATGCTCAACTGAGCCACGGCGCCAAAGGCATAAGCCAGGCTGACCACGACACCCAAGGTTTGCGGCGACGCGAACAACTCGTGCAACCGCTCCTGGAACAATTTCGGATAAGTCATCGTCGTCGCGTTGAACACCACGCCGCCGGTCGCCGTAGCCAATGCCAGCACGCCGAACACCACTGCCATGGAGATTCGCTGACCGCCCGCCCCTTTGAGCGGCGTGTGGGGACGCTGGGGGACAGGCTCCTCACGCACCTGCAAGGCGAACCCGACGCCCAGCACCATCGCCACCACACCCGGCAGAATGAACGCCGCACGCCAGCCGAAATGCGCCACCAGCAACCCCGTGATCAGCGCTGAAAACGCCACGCCCAGGTTGCCCCACATGCCATTGATGCCGATCTCCCGGCCACGGTTTTGTGCGTAGGCCACCAGCATCGCGGTGCCCACCGGATGGTAGATCGCTGCAAAAATCCCGATCAGCGTCAGACCAAGCACCAACATTGGTGCGTTGTGGCTCAAGCCGGTAAAAATCGCTGAAGCGCCAATGCCGAAGAAAAAAACCAGCATCATTCGCCGTCGGCTCCAGTGATCCCCCAGCCAACCGGCCGGCAAGGAACAAGCGCCAAAGGCGATGAATCCGCCCAGGGACAAGCCGATCAGCGCCGCGAAATCGAGGGCAAACGCCTGCGTCATGCCGAGCACCGCGGCGGGAAATATGAGCATGAACATGTGGTCGATCACATGGGCGGCATTGATGTAGCGGATTACGTTTCTGGACTGGTTCATCGCGGCACGCTTTACGTTGGAGTGAGCGACCTATGCTAAGTTGGCGAAAAAGCGCATTCCTGACAACAAAGTCATCGGATCTGACATGTTAATCAGCCATTTCCAGCACGGGCCGGTCAGTGCCTATCCCCGAGATTACGTGGATGGCGCACACCAGGAACTTCATCAACATCGCGAAGCGCAGTTACTGTATGCCGTGTGCGGGATGATGCGAGTGGTGACGGCGCAGGGTGCGTGGATCATTCCACCGACCCGCGCCGTGTGGATTCCGCCAAGGGTGGAACATGAGATTTTCATGTCCGGGGAGGTGCGCATGCGCTCGCTCTTCATCGACGCCGAACTGTCGCCGGCGAACCTGCAGCAGTGCTGTGTGCTGGCGGTCACGCCGCTGCTGCGCGAGCTGATCGTGCGGGCAGTGCAAGGCCCGCAGTACGCTGAAAATCCTTTGATTCAGCAACTGATGCTGCAAGAGCTGGCCAGCCTGGAAAACCTTGCGCTGCACATACCCATGCCCGAGGACCGGCGCTTGCAGAGTATCTGTCTGGCACTGCTGCAAAAACCTGATCACCTCAACACGCTGGAGGACTGGGCACAGCAGGTCGGCGCCAGTTCACGCACTCTGGCACGACTGTTTCAGCAACAGCTCAAGATGAATTTCAATGACTGGCGCCAGCAGCTGCGCTTGATGGAAGCCCTGCCCCGCCTGCTCGCCGGGGAAAGCGTGCAGAGCGTGGCGCAGGACCTGGGTTACGGCAGCGCCCGCGCGTTCAGCGCGATGTTCCGTCGTTTGCTGGGAGAAAATCCCCGGCAATACCTGAACACCCTGAACAAGCTGAGCGAACTCGGCGCCACGTAGGATCAGTGCATCTCGGTAAACGCGAGCTTCACACCGATTGCAATCAGTACGGCGCCCATGGTGCGGTCGAACCAGTGCCCCATGCGAGCAAAACCGGCGCGCACACGTTGCTGGCTGAACAGCATCGCCACCAGGCAGAACCAGGTCGCGGTCGCGGCGGCCAGGTAAATGCCGTAGCCGGCTTGCACCATCAGCGGTGTGTGAGGATTGATCACGACGGTGAACAGCGACAGGAAAAACAGCGTGGCTTTCGGATTGAGGCCATTGGTCACGAAACCCGAAGTGAACGCGCCACGGGCCGTGCGTTCGCCCGCTTCCTTGTGCAGATCATCCGCCACCGGTTTGGCCGGTTGCGCCCGCAGGGCCTTGAAGCCGATGTAGAGCAAGTAAGCGGCAGCGGCCCACTTCAAGGCATTGAACAGCACGATCGACTGCGACACGATCAGGCCGATGCCCAGCAGCGAATAGCCGACGTGCAAGAAAATCGCGGTGCCGACACCGAGCGCCGTCCAGATGCCGGCACGACGACCGTGGGTCACACTCTCACGCACCACCACGGCAAAGTCCGGGCCGGGGCTGGCCACGGCCAGCAGGTGAATCAGGGCAACGGTCAAGAACTCTGTCCAGTACATGAAGGCTCCTTTTGGACAAGCGTAACTGGTTGTTTCATCTGGTAGGCTCGCAGATTACGCCTTCAGTTCATTGCACAAAAGGTACAGTTGATGACGAACATTCGCCGCGCCGTTTTCCTCGACCACCCGTCCCTGGATCTGGGCGACCTCGACCTCAGCCCGTTACGCGATTGTTTCAGCGAGTTGCAGCTATACCCCCAGACCCTGCCGGATCAGGTGATCGAGCATCTCAAGGGCGCCACTGTCGCCATCACCAATAAAATCCAGATCGACGCCGCCGCCATGGCCGCCAGCCCCGAGCTGAAGCTGATCCTCATCACGGCGACCGGTACCAACAACGTCGATCTCGCTGCCGCCCGCGCCCACGGGATTAGCGTGTGCAACTGCCAGGGCTACGGCACGCCATCGGTGGCCCAGCACACCCTCATGTTGCTGCTCAATCTGGCCACACGCCTGGCGGACTATCAGAAAGCTGTCGGCGAAGGTCGCTGGCAACAGGCCAAACAGTTCTGCCTGCTGGACTACCCAATCGTCGAACTGGAAGGCAAAACCCTCGGTTTGCTCGGTCACGGCGAACTCGGCGGCGCGGTCGCGCGCCTGGCCGAAGCCTTTGGCATGCGCGTGCTGTTGGGTCAGATTCCAGGCCGTCCTGCCCGCCCGGATCGCCTGCCGCTGGAAGAACTGCTGCCGCAGATCGACGCGCTGACCCTGCACTGCCCGCTCAACGAACACACCCGTCATTTCATCGGCGCCCGCGAACTCGCCTCGATGAAACCCGGCGCTTTCGTGGTCAACACCGCCCGTGGCGGCCTGATCGACGAGCAGGCGTTGGCCGATGCCTTGCGCAACGGCCATCTGGGCGGCGCCGCCACCGATGTTTTGAGCGTCGAACCGCCGACCCATGGCAATCCGCTGCTGGCCCACGACATCCCGCGACTGATCGTCACCCCGCATAACGCCTGGGGCAGTCGCGAAGCGCGGCAACGAATCGTGGGTCAAGTCACGGAAAACGCTCTGGCGTACTTCAGCGGTAAGGCGCTGCGGGTCGTCAGTTGATAAACTGCGGCACTTTTTTCCACAGGAGCAGTTATGGATCCGCGCAGTGAAGTACTGCTTCGTCAGGCCGAGTTATTTCAGGGTTCGGTGCTGCTGGCCGGTTTGCCCGCCGACGACTTGCTCGGTCGCCTGCCGGCCGCTCACGGCTGGTGCTGGCACGCCGGCGACCAGGCGGCCCTGGATGCGCGCTTTGCCGAGCGCAGCCATTTTGGCGTGAATGTCCCGCAGCGCGAGTTCGACAGCGCGGTGGTGTTCCTGCCCAAGTCCAAGGACCTGACCGATTACATCCTCAACGCCGTGGCTTCGCGCCTGGAAGGCCGTGAGGTGTATCTGGTCGGCGAGAAAAAAAGCGGTATCGAGGGGGCGGCCAAGCAACTGAACCCGTTCGGCAAGCCACGCAAACTCGACAGCGCGCGCCATTGCCAGCTCTGGCAAGTCACCGTGGTCAATGCACCGGCAGCCAAACCGCTGGAAAGCCTGGCCCAGGAATACGAATTGCCGCTGGCGGAAGGCCCGCTCAAGGTCATCAGCCTGCCGGGCGTGTTCAGCCATGGTCGCCTGGATCGCGGCAGCGCGCTGTTGCTGGAGCATCTGGACAAACTGCCGAGCGGCCATTTGCTGGATTTCGGCTGCGGCGCCGGTGTGCTGGGGGCGGCGGTCAAACGTCGCTACCCGCACAACCAGGTCACTTTGCTGGACGTGGATGCGTTCGCCGCCGCCAGCAGTCGCTTGACCCTGGCTGCCAACGGTCTGGAAGCAGACGTCATTACCGGTGACGGCATCGACGCCGCGCCTATGGGTTTGAGTGCGATTCTGAGTAACCCGCCGTTCCACGTCGGCGTCCATACCGACTACTTCGCCACCGAGAACTTGCTGCGAAAAGCCGCAAAACATCTGAAAAACGGCGGCGAACTGCGCTTGGTGGCGAACAGTTTCCTGAAGTATCAACCACTGATCGAAGAGCATCTGGGCGTGTGCGCGATCAAGGCCGAGGGACAGGGCTTCAGAATCTACCGGGCCAAGCGCGGTTAAGAAATTTCTGCTTGCCGAATGGATTTTGCCTAGGCAGAATCCGCTCCGTCCTAGGGGAGTAGTCTCCCACGAGCGCCACGCTCGTCCGGCATACGTCAACATACTTGGTCCTCAGACCATGGCGTATGCGACCCAAGCGTCCACATCAGATGGATCGCCGGGGTTTGACAAGACCTATGACACGAACACCTTACCCGGGGCGGGAAGGCTGTACGTGTCATAGCCGTGTCGACCCGCCCCTTAGGAAAACCCCTGATGCTGGATTCACTACTCGTACCTACCGCAATCGTTGCCTTGGCCGAAATCGGCGACAAGACGCAACTGCTCGCGCTCATTCTCGCCGCTCGCTTCCGCAAACCCTGGCCAATCATCGCCGGGATCATCGCCGCGACCCTGGCCAACCACGCGGCAGCCGGCGCGGTAGGCGCCTGGGTGGGAAGTTTCTTCTCGAATACGATGCTGCACTGGATCCTCGCGGCGAGCTTCACCGCCACTGCGCTGTGGACCCTCGTGCCGGACAAGATGGATGACGACGAAGCCAGCACCGCCCGCAAGTTCGGACCGTTCCTGACCACGTTGATTGCGTTCTTCCTCGCCGAAATCGGCGACAAGACTCAGATCGCGACGGTGATGCTCGCCGCGCAATATCCGGAGCTGTGGCTGGTGATTATCGGCACCACGCTGGGCATGTTGATTGCCAACGTACCCGTGGTTCTGGCGGGTAACTTTGCCGCTGAAAAATTGCCACTGACGCTGATTCGTCGGCTCGCGGCTTCGGCCTTTTTCATCCTCGCCATCGTGGCGGTGTACAAGGCGATGCAGAGCAGCGGCTGGGTCTGACGCGTTAGATCGGTATCCAGGAACTGTGGCGAGGGAGCTTGCTCCCTCGCCACAAAAGCTGAAAACATGCAGCTTTTGTTGAATCCGATCAGGACTTCTTGGCCTGCTCGTAAAGCGGCATGACTTTCGGGATGGCCGCCTGCAAGGACGCAATACGACTCGACGAAGCCGGGTGGGTGCTCATGAATTCCGGTGGGGCACCTTCCGAAGCCTTGCTCATCTTGTTCCACAGGGTGATCGCGGCATTCGGGTTGTAACCGGCGCGCGCGGCCAGTTCGAGACCAATCAAGTCCGCCTCGTTTTCATTGGCGCGGCTGTTGGGCAAGGTCATGCCGTAGTTGGCCACGGTGTCGGCCAGTGCCAGGCTGTCCTGGCTCAATCCGAGCAAGGCACCGGCGCCCTGCTTGGCCATTTCGATGCCATAGGCCTTGGACATCGCCTCGCGACCGTGCTCGCGCAGGGCGTGGGCGATTTCATGGCCGAGGATGGCGGCGATTTCGTCGTCGGTCAGTTTCAGGCTGTCCATCAGGCCCGTGTAGAAAATGATCTTGCCACCCGGCCCGCAGTTGGCGTTGAGCTCATCGCTCTTGATCAGATTGACTTCCCACTTCCACTGGGCCGAATCCGGACGAAACACCGGAGCCTGGGCAATCAGTCGATCGGAGATCGCCTGAATCCGCTTGGCATCGTTACTGGTCTTGTCCAGCACACCCTGAGTGCTCGCCTCGCCTACCGTCTTTTGATAAGACTGGGCGTACATCTGATTAACCTCATCGGTGGACAACATGCTGAACATGTATTGCTTGCGTTCAACACCTACGGCCCCACCGCTGGTCGTGTTGACCGACTGACAGCCGGCAAGCAGCAGACTCGCGCTCAGCCCACACAACACCAATGTCTTGTTCATCAAAAAGCTCCGTAAAAACATGCCCGTATCCTATGCGCGCAAATGTATCGACGCCAGATACAATGGATATAAGACGCCGATTTCGTGCAAAGCGCTCACCACTGCAGGAAAAAATTCACAAACCTGCGCACGCCACGGCCAATAAGGTTTCGCCCTTATCCAATTACGACCTCGAACACGCCAAAACAGTCATTTCGGTAACAGCTGCTAATGCCCGCTCCACCTCCTGCCGATACACCTCCGCAGTCGTCTTCTCGCGTGCGGAGCCCCCATGAAATTCAAGTCAATCCAGTTTTCCGTGGCAGCCCTTGCCGGCGCCATTGTTTTAAGTGTCGTCGCAGCACTGGTTGTTTATGCACTGTTTTCCGGGGCACGGACGCAAGACATGGTCCAGGAGCGGACCCAGGCGCAATTCGAGCAGGTGATCGAACAACGCCTGACCTCACTGGCGCAGACCCAGGTCAGCCAGATTCAGCGCGAACTCGAAGCGCCACTGCTGATCGCAGGCGGACTGGTGCGGGTCAATGCACTCATCGGTACGCCGGGTGCCGATGGCCAGCCTTCACTGAGCCTCAGCCGTGAGCAGTTGATCGGCTTGATCAAGGAAAACGTCGCCAGGAACCCGAAAATCCTCGGCACCTACATCGGCTGGGAAAAGGACGCACTGGATCACAACGATGCGGCCTACATCGGGACCAAAGTCGTCGGCATCGACCCCGCCAACGGGCGCTTCCTGCCGTGGTGGTTCCGCAACGAGGACGGCAGCCTCGGCCTCGACAAACTGGTGGATGTCGACGACCAGAAAACCCTGTCCACCGGCGTGCGCGCCAGCGAGTACTACCTGTGCTCGAAGGAAACCAAAAAATCCTGCGTGATTGATCCGGCGCCCTACAAGGTCGGCGACAAGATCGTCATGCTCGCCTCCTTTATCGAACCGATCATGCTCAACGGTGCGTTCCAGGGTATCGTCGGCGCTGACCTGTCGGTGAACTTCATTCAGGAGATGCTTCTGGGCGCCAACCAGAAGCTCTACAGCGGTGCTGGTGAAATGGCCCTGATCGGCGGCAACGGCCGGATCGTCGCCTATACCAAGGACTCGACCAAGTTCGGCGAAAAGGTCAGCGACATCCTCGACAGCAAGCAGATCGCCAACATGGCCAATCTCAAGCGCGGCGAAGTCACCTATACCGTCGACAAAAACCAGGGCCGGATCGAGCTGTACCTGCCCTTCGGCATCGGCCAGACCGACGCGCGCTGGACCCTGATGCTGCAACTACCGCTGGACGCGGTGATGGCCGATCTACAAAAGCTTCAGGCTGACCTCAATACCCAACGCAAATCCGACACCTTCGGCATGGCCATGGTCGGCCTGTTGATTGCCGGTATCGGTTTGCTGGTGATCTGGCTGGTGGGCCACGGCATTGCTCGCCCACTCAAGCAAATGGTCGCCATGCTCGACGACATCGCCCAGGGCGAAGGCGACCTGACCCGCCGCCTGACCAGCGACCGTGCCGACGAACTGGGTTCGATTGCCAAAGGCTTCAACACCTTCCTGGCCAAGTTGCAGGCGATGATCACACAGGTGGTGGCGTCGGTGCAGAGCGTCAGCGACTCGTCGGAACACACCGCCGACATCGCCATTCGCACCAACACCGGGGTGCACAAGCAGATGGCCGAGATCGACCAGGTTGCCACGGCGGTGCACGAAATGACCGCCACCGCCCAAGACGTGGCGCGCAATGCGACCCAGGCTGCGCAAGCCGCCAGCCACGCGGATCAGGCTGCCAGCCAAGGCATGCAAATCGTCCGCGACACCTCGACCTCCATCGGCGCACTTGCGCTGGAAATCGGGCGCGCGGTCGGTGTCGTACAGACCCTGGCCAAGGACAGCGAGAACATCAACGCAATCCTCACCGCCATTCGCGGGATCGCCGAGCAGACCAACCTGCTGGCCTTGAACGCCGCCATTGAGGCGGCACGGGCCGGTGAACAGGGGCGCGGTTTCGCGGTGGTGGCTGACGAAGTGCGCAATCTGGCGCAGAAGACCCAGAAAGCCACGGAAGAAATCCAGACCATGATCCAGCAGTTGCAACAAGGCACGCGGGATGTGGTGCGGGTCATGGAAGATAGCCAGAATCGCACGGACGAAAGCGTGCAACACGCGGCAAAAGCGGCGGAGGCGCTGGAAACCATCACCAAAGCGGTGTCGGTAATCAATGACATGAACACCCAGATCGCCAGCGCCGCCGAGGAGCAAAGTGCGGTGGCCGACGACATCAACCGGAACGTGATCAACATCGGCCAAGTGGCCAATGAAGTGGCCGGCGGCGCGGATGAATCGAGCGCGGCCAGTGCGGATCTGACCAAGCTGGCCGAACAGCAGCGGCGGTTGATCAATCAGTTCAGGGTTTGATTCGAGGGCCCTCATCGCTGGCAAGCCAGCTCCCACACAGACCTGTGGTGTTCACAAATCCACTGTGGGAGCTGGCTTGCCAGCGACGGGGCCGGTCCAGTCGCCAAAGAACTCAACCCGGCGTCAAACACTCCGGCCCATTGAGCTTCGGATCATTGACCATGTTCGCCAGTACCCGTTCGCGCAAGGCTGCGGGCTCGCTGGCCAGCAATGCCTGCAAGGCATGCAACGGCGTTTCGGGGTCGAGCCAGATGTCCTGCGCCGCCGCATCGAGAATCAACGGTCGGCGCTGACTGGCGGCTGGTTGGGTAATCACGGCCGTGCTCAACCACACCTGCTCCTGCACCGGATACGCCTCCCAGATGGCCGCGAAAAACAACGATGAGCCCTCCCCAGGCGTCAACCAGTACGGGCGCTTGCGCGTGGTGCCGCGCCATTCGTAGAAACCGTTGGCCGGCAACAGGCAGCGGCGTTCGCGCAAGGCCTGGCGAAACATCGGTTGTTCGGCAACGGTTTCGGCGCGGGCGTGGGCCGGAGTGCGCGACAGATCGGTCAGCCAGGGCGGCGTCAGGCCCCAACGGGCACGGGCCAACTCGCGCTGACCGTCCGCACCGGCACGCAGCATCAACACCGAATCATTGGGGGAAATGTTCCACTGCGCCTGCTGATCGGCGGGAAAACCGGGCAGGGCCGCGAAGGCGGGATTCCAGCGAAACAGGGCATAACGTCCACACATGGGGCAACACGACTCTTGATCAAACGAACGCCAGCCTAACAGACCAGCGTGCCTGGAAAACTTTCCGGTTCATCGCCGGACAGCGGCAGCGCGGCATTGTACGCGGTGATCAGCTCCCGGGCGTATTGCGCCTGATCGTTCTCCACCGCCAATCCCAGCAGGCCGAAGATCGGCAGTTCGCCGGTGCCGCCCACCAGATCCCGACCGACCAGATGCGCCGCGATGCCCTCACTGGCCAGCATGCTTTGCAGCAACTCGCCTTCCATCAGGTTTTCCGGTTCGTAGATGCGCTGCATAAAGGGTTCTCACTCGTTTTCGCCATGCACGTCGAGCATCCATTCCTGACCATCGGTTTGCAGCGTGAACACAATCGGCCGACAACACACTGGACAGTCCTCAATGTACTGCTGATCACCGCCAGACAAGTCCAGAACCGCCTCGCAAACTTCACCACAATACGGACATTGATAATGCTCGGTTTCCAGCATCGCGGTCTCCCAGGTGACTTGTGCGTATAATCGCCGGTCTATTTGCAGGGCTATTTTTGTCTGACTACTTTTCAGACCGTGCCCCGTCGGTTTTCGATCAAAACCTTTACTTACCCTAGCCGTTTCCAACAAGAGAGCATGATGGGCGAATTCGATGCCATCCGACCTTACGACGACAGCGAAGTCCCAGCGGTGCTGGCACGGTTGCTCGGCGACAAGGCGTTTCTAGATATCCTCACCCACTTCCGCTTCCCGCGTTTCGCTGGCGCTTTAGGCTGGGCGCTCAAACCTCTTATAGCTCATCGGCTGCGTCGTGAGTTCGCCGGCGTCAATTCGGTCGCCTCGTTGCAGGACAAAGTCGAGGTGTATGTCGACCACACCATCGAGAGGGCCACGGACGGTGTGACGTACACCGGCGTCGAGCAGTTCAAGTCCGGCAGCGCCTACGTGTTCATCGCCAACCACCGCGACATCGTGATGGACCCGGCTTTCGTCAACTACGCCGTGTACCACGCCGGCCTGCCGACCCCACGCATCGCCATTGGCGACAACCTGCTGCAAAAGCCCTTCGTCAGCGACCTGATGCGCCTGAACAAAAGCTTCATCGTGCACCGCTCGATCAGCGGTCGCCGCGAGAAGATGGCGGCGTACCAACTGCTCTCCGCGTACATCAATCATTCGATCCGCAACGATTGCGCCTCGATCTGGATCGCCCAGGCCGAGGGCCGGGCCAAGGACGGCGACGACCGTACCGAGTCGGCCATCCTCAAGATGTTCCACATGAGCCGCAAGGACGAGCCATTTGGCGAAGTCATTCGCTCGCTGAACCTCACTCCGGTGTCGATCAGCTACGAATACGACCCGTGCGACCTGGCCAAGGCCCGTGAGCTGTATATCCGAGCCACCACCGGCAGCTACACCAAAGTGCCGGGCGAGGACGACGTCAGCATCGCCAAGGGCATTACCGGCTACAAGGGTCGGGTCCATGTGAACTTTGCCGCACCGATCACCGAGCTGTTCGAAGACACCAAGCAACTGGCCGTCGAAATGGACAAGCAAATCCTCGGCGGCTATCGCCTGTTCCCGGTGCACTACCTCGCCTATGCGCAATGGAAGGACGCCGACCCGCAATTGCAGGTACCGAGCGCCGCCAAGATATTCCCGGCCGACGAACTGGCCAAGGCCCAGGAGCAATGGCAACAGCGCCTGGACGCCTGCCCCGAGGAGCACCGCCCCTTCCTGGTGGTGCAATATGCGACGCCGGTACGCAATCAGTACCGTGTGAAGGCAGGATTGCCGCTGTAAAGCTGTTCGCGGATACGACAACGGCGCCTTTGGGCGCCGTTTGTTTTTTCTGATCAACCCACACAGGGTTCAGGTCAACTTCAGACCCGCGTGCTGATCCACGACACCAGCAACGCCAACCCCAGGCAGGCAAAACCGAAGCTGTAGAAAAACCGGTTCATGCGCACGGTCGCGCCATCAAGAAACAACATGGGCTCATCGATGCGACGACTCTGGCTCTGCGCCTCGAGGCTGGCCATCGCGCGCTGCTCGCGGCGGCGGGTCGCGTGCAGCAGCCATCCGCCGGGGCAAGCAAAGAGCAAGGCCAGCAGATTGATCAATTTGGCGGGATGGGAGGTAAACAGCGTCATCAAATGCAGCGACATCATGGGCCTCGGGGGAAACAGATGTGGCAGACGCCGAACCGACGACCGCGCGCGAATTCTACCGAAAGCCTGGGCGTCTGCCCGCTCTTTCCGACAAATAACAAGCATTTGACCAACGGTTGTCCTGCGTCACGACACCGTCATCTGTATCGGTCAGTCTGTCGCCCCTCGAAACCGACAGGGACCGTGTCATGTTGCACGCAGAAAACCAGGATCGCCTCTACCTCATCAATCACAGCGACGAACAACAAGCCCTCGTCGGCAGCCTCGCTTTCAACGTTCAGGACCGCCATTGGCTGGTGTATTGCGCGCTGGGCGGCCATCAACATGCGGACTTGCCCGAAGCGGATTTGCTGACAGGCGTCAGTGTGCTGGATTTTTACTCGCAAGCAGCTTGATACCACGTCCCCCTGTAGGAGCGAGCCTGCTCGCGATGGTCGTTAACGATTACGCGGGGTATCTGATGCCCCGCGGCGTCCTCAAGTCCATCGCGAGCAGGCTCGCTCCTACAGGGGCTCGCATTACTCGCCGAGAATCTGCCCCACGGTCGGATCCTTGAACAGTCGGGTCAAGGCATCGCTCAACACGTCGCTGACCAGCTTGGTGTTGGTTTCCTGGTTCGGCGCCATGCCGAAACGCTGGTCCAGGGATGAACCATAACGACCGCTGTAGCGACGATTGGCGTTCTGCACATCGGAGCGGAAGGTCGCGCCGATGGTTGCCTCGGTCACATACATGCCTTCTTTAGGCGACTGATACTTCAGCTCGGTCAGGGTCACGGTCAGTTGTGGCGCATTCATCGCGTTGGTTGTCGGGGTGAAGCCCAGCAGGCGCACGGCGGCTTCGGCTTGAGCCTGCAACTTCGGCAGGATCTGCTGGCCTTGCACGGTAATCGCGCTGGTTTCCGGGTACAGGCCACCACGGGTGCCCAGGGTCGGCGACGGACGGCCGTCCACCACACGCACCACCACCGGCTGACCGTGGCCTACCGGCGCCAGTTGAGCGGTGAGCTTGGGTTCCGGGCTCAGTTGTTGCGGACTGTGGGCGCAGCCGACCAGCGTCAAGCTGGTCACAGTGATCAAACCGAACAACAGGCGTTGCAACATGCTCTTCTCTCCAGAATCAGGCACAAACAGGCCGGCAGTATAGCGGTGCGCCACTGCGGCTAACTAGGGTCATGCAACGATTACTGAAATCTCTGACACACCCTCGCCCACGCGGTTCCTGTCACACATTTTTCATCCGCCATTCACTTGCGTGTCACGACTGGCTGTCAACTTTGTCGGTAACCACCCAAAAGGTAATCCGCCATGCGTTTTCTCGTTTCGCTGTTCACCCCACGTCCGCGCCACCGCAGCTTTGCCCTGCTCGACAGCAAGGGCCATTGCCAGGCATTCAAGCAATGCAGCCTTCAACCGATGGGCGATGGCTGGGTCGAAATCGAAGAAATTCGCCTCAACTGGTTGCACCGACCTCTGCCCGCTGGCGCCCGCATCAGTCAGCATCAATCCCGTTCGCGGGTGCAACATCTGCTAACGACCTGACCAGACGCCTAATAAAAGTCATTAAACACGACCATTTCCCTGCATTTCTTAGATACAATCTCCCCCCGATTATAAGGACGTCTCCTGATCGGGCCTCGCAGCATCGTCAATGCCCAGGTATTGGCACCCCGCACCGCCCACAGAGAGCCGCCCACACAGATCGAGTGAAGCTGGCGCGCTTGCTGTTTTCTTCGGCAAAACCTCCACTTACCGCGAATCTGTAGAGCTGTCATTACGCTCGGTCACTGAGCTGTTTGCCCGTTTTGCCTGCCATGGTTTCCCTGGCGGCAAGCCATCCGGGCACGGTGCCAGGCTGGGACAGCCCTTTTTTGAGGTTCACGTCTTCAAAAGAGCGTGAAAAAAACGGGTTTTCACAACTTCACAAGAGTGTGGCGAGCAAATGAATAGTTTTGCGTCTGAACATGCACCATTAGCGTCTACAACAGCCCAACGACACAGGATCGAGTACTCCTCGAACACCGGAGCCTGAAGCCTGTCCGCTACGGATTTGGTTGCACAAACGGAAGTATCGACCATAAGTCGAATTGCCTCCCGCGCGCTGAAATGAGTTCATATGGCTCATAGGCCCGGCAGGTAGCGTCCGTCGAAGTTGCGAAAAATTGCGAAGATTCGGACATGGCAATCCTGGCCATGAGTACCTGGGGCATCACTGACACGCCCCGGAACGCCTGGCAGCCATGCCGTCAATTTGGTGCTGCAGATTTTGGAGACGCGTTAAATGGCGCATAACGAAGCAGTCGACGTAGTACTGGTTGGGGCCGGCATCATGAGTGCCACCCTCGCGGTACTGCTCAAAGAGCTCGACCCCGCGATCAAGCTGGAAGTCGTCGAGCTGATGGATTCCGGTGCTGCGGAAAGTTCAAACCCTTGGAACAACGCCGGCACCGGTCACGCTGGCCTGTGCGAGTTGAACTACACGCCGCAGGCTGCCGATGGCACCGTCGACATCAAGAAGGCCGTGCACATCAACACCCAGTTCGAGGTGTCGAAGCAATTCTGGTCGTACCTGACCAAGAAAGGCACGTTCGGCTCATGCAAATCATTCATCAGCCCGGTTCCACACCTGAGCTTCGTGCAGGGTGAAAGTGGTGTGTCGTTCCTCAAGGAACGCTTCAAGGTGCTGAGCAAGCACCACGCCTTCTCCAGCATGGAGTACACCGAAGACAAGGCTAAAATGGCAGAGTGGATGCCATTGATGATGCCTGGCCGCGACCCTGGCGAAACCCTCGCCGCCACCCGCGTGATCAATGGCACCGACGTCAACTTCGGCGCCCTGACCAACCAGTTGCTCAAGCACCTGACCAGCGCACCCGATGCCCAGGTCAAGTACTGCAAGCGTGTGACCGGCCTGAAGCGCAATAACGGCGGCTGGACCGTCAGCATCAAGGACGTCAACAGCGGCAGTTCCCGTGATGTCGATGCCAAATTCGTTTTCCTCGGTGCTGGCGGCGCGGCGTTGCCACTGCTGCAAGCTTCGGGCATCGAAGAGAGCAAAGGCTTCGGCGGCTTCCCGATCAGTGGCCAATGGCTGCGTTGCGACAACCCGGAAGTGGTCAAGCATCACCAGGCCAAGGTCTACAGCCAGGCTGCCGTGGGTTCGCCACCGATGTCCGTACCGCACCTGGACACCCGGGTCGTCGATGGCAAGAAGTCCCTGCTGTTCGGACCTTATGCCGGTTTCACCACCAAGTTCCTCAAGCACGGTTCCTTCATGGACCTGCCGATGTCGGTTCGCGCCGGCAACATCGGCCCGATGCTCGCCGTGGCGAAAAACAACATGGACCTGACCAAGTACCTGGTCAGCGAAGTGATGCAATCGATGGAACAGCGTCTGGAATCCCTGCGCCGCTTCTACCCGGAGGCGAAAGCCGAAGACTGGCGCCTGGAAGTGGCTGGCCAACGGGTACAGATCATCAAGAAAGACCCGAAGAAAGGTGGCGTCCTGCAATTCGGCACCGAACTGGTCGCCGCCAAGGACGGTTCCCTGGCCGCGCTGCTCGGCGCTTCGCCGGGTGCCTCGGTGACCGTTTCGATCATGATCGAGCTGATCGAAAAATGCTTCCCGGGCAAAGCCAAGGGCGAATGGGCTGCCAAACTGGCAGAAATCTTCCCGGCCCGTGAGAAAGTCCTGGAAACCGACGCTGCGCTGTATCGCAAGATCAACGCGCAGAACAACGTCGCGCTGGAACTGGTTGAAGCAAGCAGCGAAACCGAAAGCTACGCTTGATTGAGCCACACAAAAAACGCCCCGTTCTCATTGAGAGCGGGGCGTTTTTTTTATGGGCGGTCAACCTATCGTTGTAGCGACGGAGCTTGCTCCCTCGCTACAAATCAGCCGCGCGCTTTCTCGATCAGCTCGATGTAATCCGCTGCGTTGCGCTGATCCTTGATCAGGGCGACAAAATCATTGCCGTGCTCGTCCTTGCCGTTCAGGTCCAGACCGGCCTCGACGAAGAACGTCAGAAAACGCTCGAAATCATCGATACGCAGGCCACGATAAGCCTTGATCAGTTTGTGCAACGAAGGCGAAGTGGCGTCGACCGGTTCGAAATCGAGGAACAACTTGATCTGCTCATCGCCGATCTCGTCACCAATCACTTGTTTCTTATCTTTACGCATTGCCGACTCCAGCTCGCAGACATTTCACGGGGCGGGCAGTTTACCCCTGCGCGGGCCCGGCACTCAACGCGGACGAACACTGCCAGTGTGAAGATCGGCCCAGATATGGCCATTGGCATAACTGAGGAACTGGCAATACACCGTGTCATTGCGCAGCAAGTCCATCACCACCCGGTAATGAGCCAGGGGGTAATAGAGCGTCAGGGTCTTGCTCTTGTCGTCGTAGGCCGGTTTTTTCAGGCTTTTGCTTTCGCCGTCGAAGTTGACCAGCACCTGATTGATCGTGGCGCCCTTGTTCAAGGATTTGCCCTTGAGGCGGATCGACAGCGGCGAGGTGACCGGAATCGGTTGCTGGTTGGATTGGCGTTGCGCACCAACCACCACTGAATAGTCGGTGACCTGCATCAGTTGTTGCTGCTCAGGCGCGGCATCGCGCAGGGTCAGGTCATCCGGTGGCAGGAACTGCGCATGCATCGACGCCGGGGCGGCGGCCAGGGGAAGGCTGAGGGTCAGCAACAGGGCGGCGCAGCAGCGGATCGAACGGCTCATGACAGGCTCCGGAATCGGGGCTGAGCACTCTAGCATGAGCTAACAGGACTGGAGGGGTGAACACATCTCTTGCAGGCTCGCTCCTGCAGGTCATGGTTCAGTCGAACTGCGCGCGCATCCAGGCGTGATACTCCGCGACACCCGGTTCACCTTCACGCGGTGCCCAGTGGGCCTGCTCGCCTTCACCCACCGGGCGGTAAGGACCGGCCTTGCATTCGAACATCAGGCTGTCGGCCTCCAGCGCCACCAGACCATGGAACACGCCAGCTGGCAGGTCCACGCCAACGCAATCACCACCGGCCTGCAGGACCGACCTGCTCAGCACTGCACCGGATTCGTCGAAGATCAACAAGCCCAGCTTCCCCTTGAGCACCAGCAAGGTTTCAGCCTTGTTTCCCCCAGGTGCCGGTGAGGCGGGATATAGGTGGTGGGCTGCAAACCCACCGCCATGCGGTGACAAGCCTCTTCCATCTGGTGGAAATTGTGATGTTGGCGCCCGCGAGGATTAGCCGCGGCTTTCTCGGCCAGTTCAGCGAACAGCGTTTGATCAAGAAAGCTCGCGTTGGTCATGGTCTTACATACCTTTAACGGCAAAAATCCCATTGGCGTTGCGCCAGTAGCCTTTGTAGTCCATGCCGTAGCCGAAGATGTAACGGTCGATGCATGGCAGCCCCACGAAATCGGCCTTGAGATCCGGACGCGCCTTGCGGTCATGGTCCTTGTCGATCAGCACGGCGGTGTGCACTTTGCGCGCGCCGGCGTGTTTGCAGAAGTCGATGATCGCGCCCAGGGTGTGACCTTCGTCGAGGATGTCATCGATGATCAGCACGTCGCGGTCGATGAACGACACTTCCGGCTTGGCCTTCCAGAACAGCTCGCCGCCGCTGGTTTCGTTGCGATAGCGGGTGGCGTGCAGGTAGGAGGCTTCTAGCGGGAAATGCAGATGGGTCAGCAGTTTGCCGGCGAAAATCAGCCCGCCGTTCATCACACAGAACACCACCGGATTGCTGTCTGCCAGTTGTTCGTTGATGTGCGCACCGACGCGAGCGATGGCCGCCTCGACTTCAGCTTCGGTGTACAGGCAGTCAGCCTCTCGCATGATTTGACGGATATGCTCGAGATCAGCGGACATGGTGCTCTCCAGGGGGTGACGGATTCGGGAAAAGCGGGCAAAGGTACGCATCAAGCGAGGCCAGATCAAGCGTTTGTGGACTAACGTACTGAATGTCTATAGGACAACACCCTCGGATAGATTAATCTAGGCCGGTTTTTTTGCCCGCCGCCGGAGCCTTTCCCATGCCCATCCTCGAGATCCGCCATCCGCTGATCCGTCATAAACTTGGCCTGATGCGCCGCGCAGACATCAGCACCAAGAATTTCCGTGAGCTCGCTCAGGAAGTCGGCGCCCTGCTGACCTATGAAGCCACCAAAGACCTGCCGCTGGAAACCTACGATATCGAAGGTTGGTGCGGCACCGTGTCGGTCGAGAAAATCGCCGGCAAGAAAATTACTGTAGTACCGATCCTGCGCGCCGGCATCGGCATGCTCGAAGGCGTGCTGAGCCTGATCCCGGGCGCCAAAGTCAGCGCCGTGGGCGTGGCCCGCAACGAGGAAACCCTCGAAGCCCACACCTATCTGGAAAAACTCGTACCTGAAATCGACGAACGGCTCGCGATGATCATCGACCCGATGCTCGCCACCGGCGGCTCGATGGTCGCCACCATCGACCTGCTCAAGAAAGCGGGCTGCAAGGACATCCGCGCCATGGTGCTGGTGGCCGCGCCGGAAGGCATCGCCGTGGTCGAGAAAGCTCACCCGGACGTGACCATCTACACCGCTTCCATCGATGAAAAATTGAACGAGCACGGTTATATCATCCCGGGCCTGGGCGATGCCGGTGACAAGATCTTCGGCACCAAGCAGAAGGACGCTTGACCATGCAGGATGAGTTCAACGATCCGCTCTGGCGCACGGTACTGTCCGGTGCACAGATGCTGTTCGTGGCCTTCGGCGCCTTGGTGCTGATGCCGCTGATCACCGGCCTGGACCCGAACGTGGCGCTGTTTACCGCCGGCCTGGGGACGATTCTGTTCCAGATCGTCACCGGGCGTCAGGTGCCGGTGTTCCTGGCCTCGAGCTTTGCCTTCATCACCCCGATCATCCTCGCCAAAGGCCAGTTCGGCCTGGCCGCGACCATGGGCGGCGTGATGGCGGCCGGTTTCGTCTACACCTTCCTCGGCCTGGCCGTGAAGATCAAAGGCACCGGTTTCATCGACCGTTTGCTGCCGCCCGTGGTCATCGGCCCGGTGATCATCTCCATTGGCCTGGCCATGGCGCCGATTGCCGCCAACATGGCGATGGGCAAGGCCGGTGACGGCACTGAGCTGATTCATTACCAGACGGCGATGATGATCTCGATGCCAGCGTTGCTGACCACCCTGATCGTCGCGGTGTTCGGCAAAGGCATTTTCCGCCTGGTGCCGATCATTTCCGGCGTGCTGGTGGGGTTTGCCATGGCGTTCTACTTTGGCGTGGTCGATACCGCGAAAATTGCCGCCGCACCCTGGTTCGCCATCCCGCACTTCACTGCGCCGGAATTCAACTGGCAGGCGATCCTGTTCATCGTTCCCGTGGCGCTGGCTCCGGCCATCGAGCACATTGGCGGTGTGATTGCCGTGGGTAGCGTGACCGGTCGCGATTACCTGAAAAAACCCGGCCTGCATCGCACCCTGCTCGGCGATGGCATTGCCACCACTGCTGCCGGCCTGTTCGGCGGTCCACCGAACACCACCTACGCCGAAGTCACCGGCGCCGTGATGCTGACCAAGAACTACAACCCGAAAATCATGACCTGGGCGGCAATCTTCGCCATCAGCCTGGCGTTCATCGGCAAGTTCGGCGCACTGCTGCAAAGCATTCCGGTGCCGGTGATGGGCGGGATTCTCTGCCTGTTGTTCGGCTCGATCGCGGCCGTGGGCATGAACACGCTGATTCGCCACAAGATCGACCTGGGCGAAGCACGCAACCTGGTGATCGTGTCGGTGACCCTAGTGTTCGGGATTGGCGGCGTACTGGTCGGCACCGGCACTGGCCCCGATGACTTCGGCCTCAAAGGCATCGCGCTGTGCGCGGTGGTGGCGATTGCGCTGAACCTGATTCTGCCGGGCAATGACAGCTGGAAGCACAAGAAGGCGGATGAGCCGCTGCTGTAACAGATGATCCCCTGTGGCGAGGGCGCTCGCTCCCTCGCCACAGGTTGTGTTCCTACAGCGCCAACGGCGCTCGCTCGCACAACGTACTCAACGCCCGCGCCCACTGCGGGTCATCGTTGAGGCACGGCACCAATACCAACTCCTCACCGCCCGCTTCGAGGAATTGCTCCCGTCCGCGATCACCGATCTCCTCCAGTGTCTCGATGCAGTCAGCGACGAACGCCGGGCACATCACCAGCACCTTTTTCACGCCACTCTTGGCCAGTTCGTCGAGGCGCGCTTCGGTGTAGGGTTCAATCCATTTCGCACGGCCCAGTCGCGATTGAAATGACACCGACCACTTGCCGTCCGGCAAGCCCATGCGCTTGGCAAATTCAGCCGCGCTGCGCAGGCATTGGGCGCGGTAACAGGTCGTCAGGGAGGCCGGCGAAGCATTCCTGCAGCAATCGTCATTCTTGAAGCAATGCTGGCCGGTCGGATCGAGCTTGGTCAGGTGGCGCTCAGGCAATCCGTGAAAGCTCAACAACAGGTGATCGTAGTCCTGTTGCAGATAAGGTTTGGCGCTGGCCACCAGGGCGTCGAGGTATTCCGGCTGATCGTAAAACGGCTGGAGCACCGACAGTTGCACATCGAGTTTCTTCTCGCGCACCACCCGCCTGGCTTCTTCGATCACAGTGGTGGTGGTGCTGTCGGCGAACTGTGGATAAAGCGGCGCCAGGGTGATTCGCTTGATTCCCGCCGCCACCAGACGCAGCAGCGACGACTCAATGGACGGTTCGCCATAACGCATCGCCAGCTCCACCGGGCCATGCTTCCAGTGGGCAGTCACGGCCTGTTGCAGGCGACGGCTGAGCACCACCAGTGGCGAGCCCTCCTCCCACCAGATCGAGGCATAGGCATGGGCCGATTGCTCGGGGCGCTTGATCAGGATCAGCGACACCAACAAGCGCCGAACCGGCCATGGCAGGTCGATCACATACGGGTCCATCAAAAACTGATTGAGGTAGCTGCGTACATCCGCCACCGAGGTGGAGGCTGGCGAGCCCAGGTTGACCAGAAGCAATGCGTGATCCGTCATGCAACATCCTATTTCAGAGGCGGCCGGACAGATCGTCCAGGGCCGCGCGCAAATCAGTGAACTGGAAAGTGAAACCCGCCTGTAGCAAACGAACCGGAGTGGCTCGCTGACCGCCCAGCAGTAACAATGACAACTCGCCCAGGCCGATCTTCAATACAAAGGCCGGCAACGGCATGAACGCCGGGCGGTGGAGGACGCTGCCCAACGTTTTGGCAAATTCGCGATTGCGCACCGGCTTCGGTGCGCAGGCATTATATGGACCGCTGGCTTCATTGCGATGCAGAAGAAAATCAATCAGGGCGATTTGGTCGTTGATATGGATCCATGGCATCCACTGGCGACCATTGCCAATCGGGCCGCCCAACCCTGATTTGAATGGCAACAACAGCCGCGACAAAAAGCCGCCTTCGGCCGACAACACCAGCCCGGTGCGTATAAGGATCACACGAATCCCCAAAGCCTCGGCGCGCTGCGCGGTTTCCTCCCAGGCGATGCACAACTGACTGGCGAAATCTTCGTTGACCGGTGGCGATTCCTCGGTCAGCTCGCGCTCGCCACCATCACCGTACCAGCCGACCGCCGACCCGGAAATCAATACCTGTGGCTTGTGCTCACGGCCTTCAAGCCAGGTCAGCAAGGTTTCAGTGAGGGTGATACGGCTGCTCCACAACAAGGCTTTGCGTTTGTGAGTCCATGGACGGTCCGCGATCGGTGCACCGGCGAGGTTCACCACGGCATCGACGGGGGCGGCGCCCAGGTCTTCGAGCCGCGCGATTCCACGCACTTGATCGCCACAGATTTTCGCGACTTTTTCAGGCGTCCGGCTCCAGACTGTCAGGCGATGCCCCTGACTCGACCAGTGTCGGCAGAGCTGACGTCCTATCAAACCAGTACCGCCGGTCAGCAATATGTGCATGACATCTTCCTCACGTGGCGTTTTACCCTGATCACTAGTCTATTTTTATAAGCAAGGGATCTTTTGGTATCGGGCAGGCTCTGTGTTTAACAATAGGCCAAGCTGTCAGAACGAGAACGCTAAAAGTTATACCAAAAAACAATATTGTACAGGTTTAAACCCCGGCGTAGTCTGTACAGAAAGGTAAACGAGGCCCTTATGACTGTACCTATCGCGATCATCGGCACCGGCATTGCCGGATTATCCGCCGCACAAGCCCTGACGGATGCAGGGCATGTCGTTCAACTTTTCGATAAAAGCCGCGGCAGTGGCGGACGCATGTCGAGCAAGCGTAGCGACGCGGGCGCCCTGGACATGGGCGCACAATATTTCACCGCTCGCGATCGCCGCTTCGTCACCGAAGTGCAGCGCTGGCAAGCCAACGGCTGGGTCGCCGAATGGACGCCGCAGCTGTACACCTTTCATGGCGGCCAGCTCAACCTGTCCCCGGACGAACAGACCCGTTGGGTCGGTACGCCGCGCATGAGCGCCATAACCCGCGCTTTGCTCGGCGACCTGGAAGTGCATTTCGCCTGTCGCATCACCGAGGTCTATCGCGGCGAAGAACACTGGCACCTGCAAGACGCCGAAGGCTTCACCCATGGCCCCTTCAGCCATGTGGTAATCGCCACGCCGGCGCCTCAGGCAACCGCGTTGCTGGCCTCCGCGCCGAAGCTTGCCGGTGCCGCCGCCGGGGTCAAAATGGACCCTACCTGGGCGGTCGCACTGGCGTTCGAAACCCCGCTGGACACCCCCATGGAAGGCTGTTTCGTGCAGGACAGTCCGCTGGACTGGCTGGCACGCAACCGCAGTAAACCGGGCCGCGACAACACCCTCGATACCTGGGTGTTGCATGCCACCAGCGCCTGGAGTCGCCAACACATCGACCTGCCGAAAGAAGCCGTGATCGAACAACTGCACGGCGCCTTCGCCGAGCTGCTGCACAGTGCCATGCCCGCCCCGAGCTTCAGCCTCGCCCACCGCTGGCTCTATGCCCGTCCCGCGAGCAGCCATGAGTGGGGCACCCTGGCCGATGCCGACCTGGGCCTGTATGCGTGTGGCGACTGGTGCCTGTCCGGACGCGTGGAAGGCGCCTGGCTCAGCGGTCAGGAAGCCGCCCGCCGCTTGCATGAGCACCTCCAGTGAACCGCATCAACCCAAACAAGTTGCTGCTGTCGAAATGGACAGCAGCCCATCCGCAAAACCGCGAGAAACACTTTCTGGTGACCGAGCTGATCCGCAACGACGAAGGGGAGGTGCTGGAGGTCGAGTTGCAAGCGGTGTTGACCAAACGCAGCGAACAGCTCAAATGGCAGGCCCTTTGCGATAAGGATCACTGGAAGTTCGGCTGGTTGTAGGCACTCCTCGGAAAAACTTGTGCAAATTGTTTGACTTGTACACCTTTGAATCTATGATGAACCTATGTTGTACAGATCGCGACGTCTGTATAGGTTTTGATTTTGAGGTGCTCCAATGCTCCCATCTCCTGCCAAACCAAAAATCGCCATCAGCGCCTGCCTGATGGGCGCAGAAGTGCGCTACAACGGCGGGCACAAGGAATCGCGACTGTGCAGCCGTGTCCTCACCGACTACTTCGATTTCGTGCCGGTCTGCCCGGAAGTCGCGATTGGCCTGGGCATTCCCCGGGAACCGATCCGGCTGGTGGGTGATCCGAATCAACCCGAAGCCGTCGGCACGATCAACCGCGAGATCAATGTCACCCGACCGCTGGCCGATTACGGCCGGACGATGGCAGCAGAGCTGAGCGATATCTGTGGCTACATCTTTATGCAGAAATCGCCGTCCTGCGGACTGGAGCGGGTCAAGGTCTACCGCGCCAATGGCGCACCGCAGGACGGTGGCGGCCAAGGCATCTATGCCCAGGCGTTTTGCGCTTTGCATCCGGATTTGCCGGTGGAAGAAGACGGCCGACTCAACGACCCGGTGCTGCGCGAAAACTTTCTCACCCGTGTATTCGCCTACAGCGAATGGCAGCAATTGCTGAAAGAAGGCCTGACTCGACGCGGTCTCACAGACTTCCACTCGCGCTACAAATACCTGCTGATGGCCCACAACCCGGTGCAATACAAAACCCTGGGCAATCTGCTGGGCAGCATGGGCCGCACCGACCCGAAGGTGCTTGGCCCGCGCTATTTCAGCGAGTTGATGGCGGCCCTGAAAAAATGCGCGACCCGCCGCACCCACACCAACGTTCTGCATCACATCAGCGGTTACTTGAAACAGGCAATCAGCGCCGAGGATAAACAGGAAGTGCAACACGTCATTGGCCAGTACCGCCACGGCATCGTGCCATTGGTGGTGCCGCTGACGCTGCTCAAGCACTACTTTCGCCAGCACCCGGACCCGTACATCGCGCAGCAGGTTTACCTGCAACCGCACCCGGAAAACCTCAGCCTGCGAAACGCCATCTGATGAAAGCCCCACTCGACAGTAGCGCCAGCGAAGACCTTGGCGCCGATTTCAAGAAAGCCCTGGATGAGGGCTGGCTGCCGATCCGCGAAGTGGCCCGGCAAACCGGGGTTAACGCCATCACCTTGCGCGCCTGGGAGCGACGCTATGGCCTGATCGTGCCGCAACGCACGCCCAAGGGGCATCGACTGTTCTCGACCGAACATGTGCAACGCATCCTGACCATCCTCACCTGGCTCAATCGCGGCGTAGCCGTCAGCCAGGTCAAGCAATTGCTCGACACCCCGCAAGACTTCAGCGAGTCCGCGGAGAACGATTGGCAGCGTCTTCGCCAGACCTTGTTGCAAGCCGTTGCGACGTTGTCCGAGCGCACACTGGATGACACCGTCAACCAGGTCATGGCCCTGTATCCACCGCGGACCTTGTGCGAGCAACTGCTGATGCCATTGCTCACCGAGCTGGAGCAACGCTGGCAAGGCCAGTTCGGTGCGCAAATGGAGCGAGTGTTTGTTTATTCCTGGCTGCGCAGCAAATTCGGCGCGCGCATCTACCATAACAATCGTCAGCTACACACCGCGCCGTTGATGTTGATCAACCACTCGGACCTGCCCCTGGAACCTCACCTGTGGCTGACCGCGTGGCTGATCAGCAGTGCCGATTGCCCGGTGGAAGTGTTCGACTGGCCCCTACCCGCCGGCGAACTGGCGCTGGCGGTCGATCATCTGCAACCCCGTGGCGTCCTGCTGTATTCCAGCAAAGCCATAAACCCTTCGCAGTTGCCGAAACTTTTCAATGGCGTCAGTTGCCCAAAAATAATCGCCGGACCAACGGTATGCATCCACCACGCCGAGTTGTCCGTAAAAACATCAGAGATCGCTGATCTGTACGTGGCTGAAGATCCTTTGGCAGCTCATCAAGTACTGGTTCAGCGCGGGCTTATTTAATGCGGGCACTCCCATGCAATTGATCTGGTTGCGCAGTGACTTGCGCGTGAACGACAACACCGCACTTTCGGCCGCCGCTGCGGCTGGCCCCTGCGTGGCGGTATATCTGCCGAGCCCGGAGCAATGGCTGGAACACGATGACGCGCCGTGCAAAGTCGACTTCTGGTTACGTAACCTGAAGACGCTGAGCCAGGCTTTGGGCGAACTGAACATTCCACTGCTGATCCGCAACGCCCCGCGCTGGGACGATGCACCCCAGGTGCTGCTGGACCTGTGCCGGCAGTTGAACGTCGACGCCGTGCACTTCAACGAAGAGTACGGCCTGCATGAAACCCGCCGCGATGCCGCGGTGGCCGATCGGCTCAAGGCCCAAGGCATCGACGCCCGCCGTTACCTGGATCAACTGCTGTTCAAGCCAGGCAGCGTACTGACCAAGACGGGCAGCTACTTCCAGGTCTTCAGCCAATTCCGCAAGGTGTGCTACGAACGCCTGCATCGATCATTGCCCCGCCTGGTCAGCGCACCAATGGCCCAAGCGCCGCTGAACATCATCAGCGACGCGATCCCGGCACAGATCCAGGGTTTCGATACACCCGGCGAACGCCTGCGCACACTGTGGCCGGCCGGTGAAATCGAAGCCCGCCGCCGCCTCGACACCTTCGCCGATGCCCAGATCGACTACTACCAGAGCGAGCGTGACTTCCCGGCAAAACCCGGCACCAGCCAACTCTCGGCGTACCTCGCCGCCGGGGTGATTTCCCCTCGCCAGTGCCTGCACGCGGCGCTGCAAAGCAATCAGGGCGAATTCGAAAGCGGCAAGGTCGGCGCTGTCACCTGGATCAATGAGCTGCTGTGGCGCGAGTTCTACAAACACATTCTGGTGGGCTACCCACGGGTCTCCCGTCACCGCGCCTTCCGCCCGGAAACCGAAGCCCTGGCCTGGCGCGACGCTCCAGAAGAACTGGCGGCCTGGCAAGAAGCGCGTACCGGCGTACCCATCATCGACGCGGCCATGCGCCAATTGCTGGAAACCGGATGGATGCACAACCGCCTGCGCATGGTGGTGGCGATGTTCCTGACCAAGAACCTGTTGATCGACTGGCGCGAGGGCGAACGCTTTTTCATGCGTCACCTGATCGATGGTGACCTGGCCGCGAACAACGGCGGCTGGCAATGGAGTTCATCGACCGGCACCGATTCGGCGCCCTACTTCCGGATTTTCAACCCGCTGAGCCAGTCGGAAAAATTCGACGCCGAAGGCGTGTTCATCAAGCACTGGTTGCCGGAACTGGCCGGGCTGAACAAAAAGGAAGTGCACAACCCGGCGAAACTCGGCGGCTTGTTCGGCGTGGCGGATTATCCGTCCCCGATCGTCGACCTGAGCGCGTCCCGTGCTCGCGCACTGGCGGCATTCAAGAACCTGCCGTCGCGCCAGAACGCCGGAGGTCAGGATGAGTAGCTTCCTGCGCCAGTTCGCCCAGCGGTTTGCGCAATTGGATAAAGACAATCTGCAACGCCTCGGCGAGTTGTACACCGACGACGTGCGCTTCACCGATCCGCTGCACGAAGTGCAGGGTCTCGGGCAACTGCGCGGCTACTTCGCCGAGCTTTACGCCAACGTCAGCGAGCTGCGCTTCGACTTTCATGGTTTCGACCAGATCGCTGAAGGCGAAGGCTATTTACGCTGGGTCATGAGTTACCGCCATCCGCGCCTGGCGGGCGGCCGGCTGATCCGGGTCGACGGTTGTTCGCACCTGCGCTGGCGCGACAAGGTTTATTGCCACCGGGATTACTTCGATGCCGGGGCACTGCTTTATGAACATCTACCGGTATTGGGCCGGGCGATTGCCTGGCTGAAAAGGAGAATGGGATGAGCATTACACCTCCACGAAGATACTGGCTGACCGGCGCCAGCAGCGGTATTGGCGCCGCGTTGGCCGAAGAAATCCTCAAGACCGGCGCCCACCTGGCGGTCAGCTCACGCTCGGTGGCCCCGTTGAAAGTCTTGTCCCAACGTTATCCGGGACAAGTGCTGGTGGTGGCGGGAGACCTGACCAACAGCCAGACCGTGCGTGAAATCGGCGAACAGATTGCCGAGGACTGGGGCTCGCTGGATACGGTGATCCTCAACGCCGGCACCTGCGAGTACGTGGATGCCCGGCAGTTCGATGCCTCGATCATCGAACATGTGGTGCGCACCAACCTGCTTGCCAGCAGCTATTGCATCGAAGCCGCGCTGCCACTGTTGCGGGCGGGTACTGCGCCGCACCTGGTGGGCGTGGCCAGTTCCGTGACCTACCTGCCGTTGCCCCGGGCCGAAGCCTACGGCGCCTCAAAGGCCGGGATGCGTTATTTGTTCGAATCGCTGCGTATCGATCTGGCACCGGAAGGCATCGCAGTCACCGTGGTCAGCCCCGGATTCGTCGACACCCCCCTGACCGCAAAAAACGATTTTCCCATGCCCCTCAGCTGGCCGGCGGATAAAGCCGCGCGGCACATTTTCGCCAAACTCAAGGATCGACCGCTGGAAATCGCGTTTCCAGGGTTGTTCATGGCCGCCCTCTGGCCCTTGTCGAAGTTGCCCGGCCGAGTGAAGTTGGCGATCGGCAAACGCATGGTTCGCAGCCATCCACCGATCAAGGACGAGCCGTGAACATTGCCATTATCGGCAGCGGTATCTCGGGGCTGACCTGTGCGTATCTACTCAATCGCAGTCACGAGATCACCCTGTTCGAGGCCAGCGACTGGATCGGCGGCCACACCCACACGGTGGACGTGACCGTCGATGGCCACCGCTATGCCGTAGACACCGGTTTCATCGTCTTCAATGACTGGACCTATCCGAATTTCATTCGTCTGCTGGGCCAGATCGGCGTGGGCTTCAAGCCCACCGAAATGAGCTTCTCGGTCACTGACCCCGACAGCGGCCTGGAATACAACGGCAACAACCTCAACAGCCTGTTCGCCCAGCGCCGCAACCTGCTGTCGCCGGGGTTCTGGGGCATGCTGCGCGATATCCTGCGCTTCAACAAACAAGCCCTGCGTGACCTGGAAGAACAGCGGATCAAGCCCGATACCACACTGGACGACTACTTGAAAGCCGGCGGCTACGGCGAGCGTTTCATCCTGCACTACATCGTGCCGATGGGCTCGGCGATCTGGTCGATGCCCATGGCTGACATGCTGGCCTTCCCGCTGCAATCGTTCGTCAGGTTTTTCAAGAATCACGGCTTGCTGTCCGTGAGCAATCGCCCGCAATGGCAGGTCATCGAAGGCGGTTCAAGCGCCTACATCGCGCCATTGACCGCCAGTTTCCGCGAGAAAATCCGCCTCAACTGCCCAGTGACACGGGTCGAACGCGATGCGGATGGTGTCGTTATCCACAGCCACGCCGGGAGCGAGCGCTTTGACAAGGTGGTGTTCGCCTGCCACAGCGATCAGGCCTTGCACCTGCTGGCAGCGCCCAGCGAAGCCGAACAATCGATCCTCGGCGCCCTGCCCTATGCCGACAATGAGGTGGTGTTGCACACGGACACGCGCCTGCTTCCACAGCGAAAACTCGCCTGGGCCAGTTGGAACTTTCGTCTCGGCGGCCCTGGCCATACACCTGCCGCCGTCACCTATGACATGAATATCCTGCAAGGCATCCAGAGCGACACGACGTTCTGCGTCAGCCTCAACCAGAGCGCCGCCATCAACCCGTTCAAAGTGCTCGCCAAATACACCTACGCCCACCCGCAATACAGCCTGGCGGCGGTGGCGGCCCAGGCGCGCCGGGGAGAATTGGACGGGCAGCAGCACACCTGGTACTGCGGCGCGTACTGGGCCAACGGTTTCCATGAAGACGGCGTGGTCAGCGCCCTGCATGTGGCCCGCGCCTTTGGAGAACACCTGTGAACAGCGCCCTTTACAGCGGCTGGATCGCCCATCGGCGCTTTGCCCCTCGGCACCACGCCTTCCGCTATCGGATCGGCCTGCTGTACCTGGACCTCGATGAACAGGATGCGGTGCTCGGCCTGTCAGGATTGGCGGGGGTCAGCCGTTTTGCGCCGTTTTCATTTCGTGAACGCGATTACCTCAAGGCGTACACCGGCAACGGCATGCGCCTGATCGACGCCGTACGCCAACTGGTCAGCGAAGCCATCGGCCATGTGCCACAAGGCTCGATCTGCCTGCTGACCCAACCGCGCAGTTGGGGCTTGTCGTTCAATCCGGTGAGTTTTTTCTATTGCCATGAAGCCGATGGGCAACTGGCGGCAATCGTCTGCGAAGTCAGCAACACGCCTTGGCGCGAGCGCTATCACTACGTGCTGCCTGCCAAGGCACCGCAGGACCTGTTGGATTTCCATCAACACTTTGCCGTGCCCAAGGCTTTTCACGTATCGCCCTTCCTGCCGCGCGATATCCAGTACCGCATGAGCTTCAGTCCGGTGGCCAAGCGACTTGGCGTGCACTTGGCCGACTGGCAGGGCGAAGAAAAACTGTTCGACGCCACGCTCACGCTCGAACGCGAACCCCTCGATCGCGCCAGCCTGCACCGTTACTTGCGGCGCTTTCCATGGATGACCGCGAAAACTGCCCTGGCCATCTATTGGCAAGCCCTGCGCCTGTTGCTCAAGCGCGTACCGTTGTTTGCTCATCAGAAGGCCGACGGCAACGTTCAGATCGCCACCACCCTGCCCAAGGATCGCCACCATGAAAGCCTCTAGCTTCTCGGCCAAAGCTAACTTGTTAAACACCCAGGGCCTGACCGGATCGCTGCTGCGTCGCGGCGTGCTTCGGCAATTGACGCAACTCAAACACGGACAGTTGGTGCTGATCGAAGACGGCGTACGCCATGTGTTCGGCAGTTCCAGCCATGAATTGCTGGGGGAGATCCATATCCTCGATGCCGCGGCCTGGGGAATGGTGGCGAGCAACGGTTCGATTGGCGCGGGCGAAGCGTTTATCCATGGCTACTGGAGTTCGCCGGACCTGACCTCGGTGGTGCGGGTGTTCGTTAGCAATCTTGAAGTGCTCGATGGCCTCGAAGGTGGCCTGGCGAAACTCGGTCGGCCGCTGATTCAGGGCCTGCACTGGCTTAATCGCAACACTCGCAAGGGCTCGCAGAAAAACATCGCCGCCCACTACGACTTGGGCAACGACCTGTTTGAACAGTTTCTCGACCCGACAATGATGTATTCGGCGGCGCAGTTTTTGACCGATGAGGACAGCCTTGAACAGGCGCAGTTGAACAAACTGCAGCGGATTTGCCAGAAGCTTGCCCTCAAACCAACGGATCACTTGCTGGAGATCGGCACCGGCTGGGGCAGCATGGCGCTGTACGCGGCCCAACACTATGGCTGCAAAGTCACCACCACCACCTTGTCCAAAGAGCAATATGCCTTCACCGCACAACGTATCGATGCCCTCGGACTGCAAGATCAGGTCACGTTGCTGCTCAAGGACTACCGCGACCTCACCGGCCAATACGACAAACTGGTGTCGATCGAGATGATCGAGGCTGTCGGCCATCGCTTCCTGCCGACCTACTTCAAGCAGTGCGCTCAGCTGCTCAAGAGCAACGGTCTGATGCTGTTGCAAGCCATCACCATCCGCGAGCAGCGCTATGAACAGGCCAAGAACAGCGTCGATTTCATTCAACGCTACATCTTCCCCGGTGGCGCCTTGCCCTGTGTCCAGAAGATGCTGGAGATCGTGAGTCGCGACACCGACATGAACCTGCTGCACATGGAGGACTTCGGCCTGCATTACGCCCGGACCCTACGCATGTGGCGTGAGAATTTTCGCCGCGCCCAGGGTCGCTTGAGTGAGCTGGGTTACGACGACTATTTCCTGCGACTGTGGGAGTTTTACCTGTGCTACTGCGAAGGCGGCTTTATGGAGCGCACCATTGGCACCGCGCAACTGCTGCTGGCCAAGCCTTCGGCAATCACGGCGCCGCTGTTGGGTCGCTTCGATGCTTGATGACTGGGCGTCCCGTCTGAGTGTTCACACAGCGGCGGGCGACTGACTTACACTGCGCGCCATGAAAACCATACCTCACACGCAAATCGCCGAACCGGCCGTCACGTGCTCGACCTGTGCAGCCTGCTGCTGCCAGCTCGAAGTCATGCTGATCACCGACACAGGCGTGCCCGAGCGGTTTATCGATACCGATGACTGGGGTGGGGAAGTCATGCTGCGCCTGGACGACGGCTGGTGCGCCGCGCTGGATCGCAACACGATGATGTGCACCATCTACGAAAAGCGCCCGCTGATCTGCCGGGAATTCGAGATGGGCGCGCCTGAATGCATCGATGAGCGCCAGGGCATTTCCACGGCGTATCGCTGAATGTGCGCTCTGTGGGGGCCAGTTGGCTCCCACAGAGGGCCACGACAAATTGTCCAGGCCGTGATCGTTACAACGGCATCGTATAGTGCAACGCGTAACTCTCTGTGCCGTCGTTCGGGTTGGTCATCCCTGCGTTGGAATAATGCGTGGCCCGAATACCGACTTCATGCCCGCCGGCAAAACGCAGACCAAAACCCAAGCGGTCCTCAAACTGGAAGGCGCTGCCCAGGTGATTGTCTTCGACCTGGGTGTTGGAGAACAACGCCACGCCTACCCCCAGTTCCACGTACGGTTTGACGCTCTGGCCGGCAAACTCGTAAACGAACACTGGCGAGAACGAAAGACTGTTGTTACTGGCACTCTTGTCGCCTTTCCAGTAGGTGTAGGCGCCACTCCAGTAACCGGTCAGGTGGCCAACATCGCTCTGCCACCAACTCTTGTCCCAATCGAACTGCATCCCCAATCGATAAGTCATGGTCGAGTCACTGGTCTGGCCGATCCCGAATTCCACACCTGCCGCTTGTGCGGTAAAACTGTGCCCCATCAGTGCGGCCGCAATCGCGGCCAAGCAGAATAGTCGCTTCATTAGAAACTTCCTTTTCCGAACGATTACGTTTGGTTTTTTTTGTTGCTCGACACGCACAGCTATAGAAGTCGGCGATTTATCAGAAGTTCACCCCAATTATTCGCTTGCCCCACAACCTTCTTACTCGTTGAAGCTTTGCACAACGCCAGCGGTATTCCACAGTATCGGCAAAATATTTGCGAAGTGTAGGGGATCGGCACTGGTCCAGAATTGCGCCGCACGAGCAGGGCCTCGAGCGAGCAAATTGCGCTCGGCCAGCAGACGCTGAAGTTGGCGCGCAACAGCGGCGCCGGTGTCAATCAAGCTGATGTCATCGGGGATCATCTGCTTGAGCATCGGCTTGAGGAAAGGGTAATGGGTGCAGCCCAGGATGATGGTGTCAGCACCTTCGGCAAGCAGGGGCTCGACGTAACCGGCCAACAACTGACGCAGTGCGGGACTGTGCAGGTCACCCTTTTCAATCAGCTCCACCAGCCCTGGACAAGGCTGGGTGATCACGCGCACATCCGTGGCGAAACGATCGAGCAATGCCGCGAACTTGGCACTCTGCAATGTACCCGTCGTGGCCAGCACGCCGACCACGCCACTGCGGGTCGCGGCAGCGGCCGGCTTGACCGCCGGCTCCATGCCGACGATAGGCCATTGCGGGTAATCGCGTCGCAGGTCGGCAACGCCCGCTACGGTGGCAGTGTTGCAGGCCAGCACCAGGGCCTTGGCGCCCTGCTGTTGAAAGAAACCGGCCATGACGCGACAACGCTGCTGGATGAATTCCGGGGTTTTCTCGCCGTAGGGAATATTGCCGCAATCGGCGACGTACAGCAGTGACTCGTTGGGCAACAAACGCTGGATCTCGGCCAGCACCGACAGCCCACCGACGCCAGAGTCGAACACGCCAATCGGCGCTTCACGCATGCTTTGGCCCACAAACGCTGCAACCCGGGTCCCGCTTGACTCGCAATTCACGAAAGCGTGAGCCCAAGGCATCGATCAACAACAGGCGCCCTACCAGCGGCTCGCCGAAACCCGCCAGCAGCTTCAGCGCTTCAAGGGCTTGCAGGCTGCCGACCAGGCCCACCAGCGGACCGACCACCCCGGCCTCGCTGCAGGTCAGTTCGGCCTCGCTGCCGTGTCCGTATAAACAGTGGTAGCACGGACTTTCAGGACGACGCGGGTCGAACACCGACAACTGCCCTTCAAGGCGAATCGCCGCGCCACTGACCAGCGGCTTTGCGGCGGCCACGCAAGCGGCATTGACCGCTTCACGGGTGGAGAAATTGTCCGAACAGTCGAGAACCAGGTCCACACCCGCCACCGCAGCCGCCAGGGAATCTTCATCCAGCGCCGTGCGGTGGGCGACCAGTTGAACCTCGGGATTGATTGCCGTCAGACGCTGGATCGCCGAATCGACCTTGCTCATGCCGACACTGTCGGTGTCATGAATGATCTGGCGCTGCAGGTTGGTCAGGTCGACTGTATCGAAGTCCGCCAGATGCAACTCGCCGACACCCGCCGCGGCCAGATACAACGCCACCGGCGCACCCAACCCACCGAGGCCGACAATCAGCACGCGGCTTTCTTTCAAGCGCAACTGGCCGTCGATATCGATGTGGTGCAACAGAATTTGCCGGCTGTAGCGCAGCAATTCCTGATCATTCAGCATGGCAGGCGCCCCAGACTGATGCGTTGATGACCGCCCAGATCGGTGCGGCTGTGGACTTCTTCAAAGCCACGGGTCAGCAGCAAATCACGCACCGCCTCGGCCTGGTCGTAACCGTGTTCAAGCATCAGCCAGCCACCGGCGTCCAGATGCTCCGGCGCCTGGGCGACGATCAAACGCAGATCGTCGAGCCCGTCGACACCGGCCACCAGGGCACTGGCCGGCTCGAAGCGCACATCGCCTTCCACCAGGTGCGGATCGGCTGCCGCGATGTAGGGCGGATTGCTGATGATCAACTGAAAACGCTGACCTTCCAGAGCGCTGAACCAATGACTGCTCAACACTGTGGCGTTGTTCAGGTTCAGACGCTGGCGATTGCGTTCGGCCAGAGCCACGGCCTCCGGCACGCGATCGACGGCAGTGACCTTCCACACCGGACGCTCACTGGCCAGGGCCAGGGCAATGGCACCGCTGCCGGTGCCAAGGTCGAGGACTGTGCACGGTGTGGCCGGCAACAGTTCGAGCGCGGCTTCCACCAACAGCTCGGTGTCCGGACGCGGGATCAGCGTGTGCGGCGCCACTTCCAGGTCGAGCTTCCAGAAACCCTGCTGACCCAGAATGTAGGCCACCGGCTCACCGCTGCGGCGGCGCTGAAGGTATTCAGTGAACGTCAGCACCGCTTCGCTCGGAACGATGCGCTCCGGCCAGGTGTGCAGAAAACTGCGGGACTTGCCCAACGCCGCCGCCAGCAACAATTCGGCATCCAAACGCGCCGTGGGCGAATCGGGCAGATCGGCAGCGCGCAACAAACTGGCGATGATCGTCATTTACTCACCTATCGCCGCCAGTTGATCGGCCTGATACTCGGCCAGCAACGGCTCGATCACCGCATCGACGCCGCCGGCGAGGATTTCGTCGAGGGAATACAGCGTCAGGTTGACCCGGTGATCGGTGACCCGGCCCTGGGCGAAGTTGTAGGTGCGAATGCGTTCGGAGCGATCACCCGAGCCCACCAGCAATTTACGTTCGCTGGCAATGGCATTGGCGGCGGCACTGGTCTGCTGATCGTTGAGCTTGGCCGACAGCCAGGACATCGCCCGCGCACGGTTCTTGTGCTGGGAACGTTCTTCCTGGCACTCGACCACGATGCCCGACGGCAAGTGGGTGATACGGATCGCCGAGTCGGTCTTGTTGACGTGCTGACCGCCGGCACCGGAGGAACGATAAGTGTCGATCCGCAGGTCCGCCGGGTTGATCTCGATCGCTTCCTGCTCATCCGGCTCGGGCAATACGGCCACTGTGCAGGCCGAGGTATGGATGCGCCCTTGAGATTCGGTGGCCGGAACCCGCTGCACGCGGTGCGCACCGGACTCGAATTTCAGCTTGCCGTAGACGTTGTCGCCTTCCACGCGCGCAATCACTTCTTTATAGCCGCCGTGCTCACCCTCGTTCTCGGAGAGGATTTCCACCCGCCAGCCGCGACGCTCGGCGTAACGCGAATACATGCGGAACAGGTCGCCGGAGAAAATCGCCGCCTCGTCACCGCCCGTACCCGCCCGGATTTCCAGAAACACGTTACGCCCGTCATTCGGGTCCTTGGGCAGCAGCATGCGTTGCAGGCTGGCTTCCAGTTCGACCAGGCGCTCCTTGGCTTCGCGGACTTCTTCCACGGCCATTTCGCGCATGTCCGGGTCGCTGTCCTTGAGCAATGCCTGGGCGCCTTCCAGGTCGCCCTGCACTTTGAGCAACTGTTTATAGGTCTCGACGATCGGCTCGACTTCCGCGTATTCCTTGGAATAGGTGCGGAATTTGTTCTGATCGGAAATGACCTCGCCATCGCCAAGCAAGGCGGTCAATTCCTCGAAACGGTCCTGGAGGATGTCCAGCTTATTGAGCAGTGACGCTTTCATTGCGGTTTCTTATCCGAAAAGCTTTCCGATGAGCCCTCACCGAGGGCAAAGAGTTCCTGGGCCATCGCCAGCGCATCGAGGCGACCTTCGGCAGAGAGCTTTTTCAACTGCACGCTGGGTGCGTGCATCAATTTGTTGGTCAGGCCACGGGCCAGTTGCAGCAGCACATCTTCGGCACTGGCACCGTTGGCCAGCAGACGCTGGGCTTTTTGCAATTCTTCGTCGCGCAAGCGTTCGCTTTGTTGACGATAGGCCTTGAGCACGTCCACCGCCGCCAATTCGCGCAGGCGGACCATGAAATCTTCGGCACCGACCGACACCATCTCTTCAGCCGCTTGCGCAGCGCCTTGCCGGCTCTTGAGGTTCTCGGCGACCACCTCATGCAGATCGTCGACGCTATACAGGTAAACGTCGTCCAACTCGCCGACTTCTGGTTCGATATCCCGCGGAACGGCGATATCCACCATGAAAATGGGTTTGTGCTTGCGCAGTTTCAGGGCACTTTCCACGGCGCCCTTGCCGAGGATCGGCAATTGGCTGGCGGTGGAACTGATGACGATGTCGCTGCACACCAGTTCCGCGGGGATGTCCGACAGCAACACCGCATGGGCACCGAACTGCTCGGCCAGCAGGCTCGCCCGCTCCAGCGTGCGATTGGCGACCACGATTCGCTTTACGCCGAGGTCATGCAGATGGCGGGCGACCAGGGTGATGGTCTCGCCAGCGCCGATCAGCAAGGCCTGACTGCGTTGCAAGTCGCTGAAAATCTGTTTCGCCAGGCTGACCGCGGCGAACGCCACGGACACCGGGTTTTCACCGATGGCGGTGTCGGTGCGCACCTGCTTGGCGGCATTGAACGTGGCCTGGAACAGGCGTCCGAGCAACGGGCCTATGGTGCCGGCCTCCCGAGCCACGGCGTAGGCCGATTTCATCTGGCCGAGAATCTGCGGTTCGCCCAACACCAGCGAATCGAGCCCGGAGGCCACCCGCATCATGTGACGAACTGCCGCATCATCTTCGTGCACATAGGCGCTCGCGCGCAGTTCCTCGAGGCTCAAATGATGGTATTCGGCCAGCCAGCGCAGGACGATATCCGCCGACAGGTGATCCTGTTCTATATAGAGCTCACTGCGATTGCAGGTGGAGAGGATCGCAGCTTCGCGGCTGTCGGTGAGTCGGCAGAGCTGCTGCAAGGCCTCCACCAGCTGCTCAGGGGTAAAGGCCACGCGCTCGCGGACGTCTACTGAAGCAGTCTTATGGTTAATACCGAGTGCAAGGAAGGCCATTCAAAGTCGCTGATGGTGACGTGAAGCCGGCAATTGTCCTACTTCGACGGAATCAGAACAACTATTCGATATCTATTGCCATGGCGGGCATCTGTCCGTACTGCGAGACATTCTCGTTTACAGGTGTGCGCATGCGAAAATGGCAGGCCGGTTATGTTTGACCCAAGGCTTGTGTCATGATGATCCGACCGCAGGTTAGTCGTCCTCTTCCTATATGAATAGATCCTCCGCGTTGCTCCTCGCTTTTGTCTTCCTCAGCGGCTGCCAGGCCTTGGCACCCGTATCGTCGGACAGTACGTCGCCGGCCGAAGACAGCACTCCGGCGCCTGAAAAGCCCAAGGTTTACAGCTCATTCAGCGAAGACACGGTCTTCAGCCTGCTGAGCGCCGAACTGGCTGGCCAGCGCAATCGTTTCGACATTGCCCTGGACAACTATGTGACCCAGGCCATCAATACCCAGGATCCGGGCATTTCCGAGCGGGCATTCCGCATCGCCGAGTACCTGGGCGCCGATCAGGCCGCCCTGGACACCGCACTGATCTGGGCCAGGAACGCCCCGGACGACCTCGAGGCGCAACGGGCCGCCGCCGTACAACTGGCCCGCGCCGGGCGCTACGACGACTCCATGGTCTATATGGAGAAAGTCCTGCAAGGCAAGGGCGACACCCACTTCGACTTCCTGGCCTTGTCCGCGTCCGACACCGACCAGGATACGCGCAACGGTTTGATGAAGAGTTTCGACCGTTTATTGCAGCGCCATCCGCACAATAGTCAGCTGATTTTCGGCAAGGCCTTGCTGATGCAACAGGACGGCGACGCCAAAGGTGCGCTGACCCTGCTCGAAGACAATCCGCCCGACGACGGCGAAATTGCCCCGATTCTGCTGCGCGCACGCCTGCTGCAAACCCTCGATCGCGGTGACGAGGCCTTGCCGCTGCTACAAAAAAGCATCAAGAAATATCCGGACGACAAACGCCTGCGCCTGACTTATGCGCGCATGCTGGTTGAACAGGACCGGATGGACGACGCCAAAGCCGAGTTCTCGAGCCTGGTCCAGCAATATCCCGAAGACGACGAATTGCGTTACTCCCTGGCGCTGGTTTGCCTGGAAGCCAAGGCCTGGAACGAGGCCAAGGGCTATCTGGAAGACTTGATCGCCCGGGAAAGCCATGTCGATTCGGCACACCTGAACCTCGGCCGGATCGCCGAAGAACGCAATGACCCGCAGGGCGCGTTGATCGAGTACGCCCAGGTGGGTCCGGGCAACGATTACCTGCCGGCACAATTGCGTCAGGCCGATATTCTGATGAACAACGGCAGGACCGCCGAAGCCCAATCCCGCCTGGCGACGGAACGCGACGAGCAACCGGACTACGCGATCCAGCTGTACCTGATCGAGGCGGAAACCCTGTCCGCCAACAAACAGGGCGACAAAGCCTGGAATGTGCTGGAAAAAGCCCTGCAGCAATACCCCGACGACCTGAACCTGCTTTACACCCGTGCCATGCTGGCGGAAAAACGCAATGACCTGGCGCAGATGGAAAAAGACCTGCGACTGATCATCAAGCACGACCCGGCCAATGCCATGGCGCTCAACGCCCTGGGCTACACCCTGTCCGACCGCACGACACGTTACGCCGAAGCCAAGGCCCTGATCGAACAGGCTCACCAGATCAATCCGGAAGACCCGGCGGTGCTCGACAGCCTCGGCTGGGTGAATTTCCGCATGGGCAACCTCGACGAAGCCGAACGCCTGCTGCGCCAGGCATTGCAACGCTTCCCCGATCAGGAAGTCGCCGCACACCTGGGTGAAGTCCTGTGGGCCAATGGCAAACAGCGCGAAGCCAGGCAAATATGGGGCAAGTTCCTCAAGGAACAGCCTGACAGCCCAACACTGCGCGGTACCATCAAGCGCCTGACCGGATCAGAGACTCTTTAAGATTATGTTTTTGCGCCACATCATCGTTTTCAGTTTCATCGCCCTGCTCGCCGGTTGCGCGGGCTTCGGTGCCCGCGAATCCGTCGAGGGCCACGGTAACCCCGCCCAATGGCGCGAGCACAAACAGCAGCTTGCCGCCCTGGATGGCTGGCAGATCGACGGCAAGATCGGCATTCGCGCGCCAAAAGATTCGGGTAGCGGCACGCTGTTCTGGCTGCAGCGCCAGGACTATTACGACATCCGCCTTTCCGGCCCCCTGGGTCGCGGTGCGGCACGCCTGACCGGGCGGCCCGGCAAGGTTTCTCTGGAAGTTGCCAACCAGGGTCGCTATGAAGCGCCAAGCCCGGAAGTCCTGCTTGAAGAACAGCTGGGCTGGAAGTTGCCGGTGTCCAATCTGGCCTGGTGGGTTCGCGGGCTTCCGGCTCCGGACAGCAAGAGCCGCCTGACCCTGGATGGCGACAGCCGCCTGGCCAGTCTTGAACAAGATGGCTGGCAGGTCGAGTACACCGCCTACACCGAGCAAAACGGCTACTGGCTGCCCGAGCGCATCAAGCTGCACGGCACCGACCTCGATGTCACGCTGGTGATCAAGGCCTGGCAACCACGCAAGCTGGGGCAATGACATGCCTGCCAGTCGCCTGACCCTGCCCTCCCCGGCCAAGCTCAACCTGATGTTGCACATTCTCGGTCGCCGCGAAGACGGCTACCACGAGTTGCAGACGCTGTTTCAGTTTCTCGACTATGGCGATGAAATCACCTTCGCCGTGCGCGATGACGGCGTCATTCATTTGCACACCGCGTTCGAAGGTGTCCCCCATGACAGCAACCTGATCGTCAAAGCGGCGAAAAAACTTCAGGAGCAATCCGGTTGCACGCTCGGCATTGATATCTGGATCGACAAAGTTTTGCCCATGGGCGGTGGAATCGGTGGCGGCAGTTCGAATGCCGCGACGACCTTGCTTGGCCTCAATCATCTCTGGCAATTGGGCTGGGATGAAGATCGGCTGGCCGCACTGGGCCTGACACTGGGCGCCGATGTCCCGGTTTTCGTGCGCGGCCACGCGGCTTTCGCCGAAGGCGTGGGGGAGAAACTGACCCCGGTAGACCCGGAAGAACCGTGGTATCTGGTGCTGGTGCCGCAAGTATCTGTAAGTACGGCAGAAATTTTTTCCGATCCGTTGTTGACACGTAACTCGCCGCCCATTAAAGTGCGCCCCGTTCCCAAGGGAAACAGTCGAAATGACTGCTTGCCGGTAGTAGCAAGGCGTTATCCAGAGGTACGTAACGCATTGAATTTGTTAGGTAATTTTACCGAAGCAAAACTCACCGGAACTGGAAGTTGTGTGTTTGGGGGCTTCCCAAGCAAAGCTGAAGCTGATAAAGTCTCGGCCCTTCTTACAGAGACCCTTACAGGGTTTGTAGCAAAAGGAAGCAACGTTTCGATGTTGCATCGCAAGCTGCAAAGTCTGCTCTAAAGGAATCGATTACTGGGTAATCGTTGCAACAGATACAGGGGCGTCGCCAAGCGGTAAGGCAGCAGGTTTTGATCCTGCCATGCGTTGGTTCGAATCCAGCCGCCCCTGCCATTTTCCTATACTCATCCAGGTTACCCTCAGCCTTCAGGTACTGCGCGTGTCCAAGATGATGGTCTTTACGGGGAACGCTAACCCCGATCTGGCTCGGCGTGTCGTACGTCAGCTGCATATCCCTCTCGGTGACATCTCTGTCGGTAAATTTTCCGACGGCGAAATTACAGCCGAGATCAATGAAAACGTCCGCGGTAAAGACGTTTTCATTATTCAGCCGACTTGCGCTCCGACCAACGATAACCTGATGGAACTGGTAGTGATGGCTGATGCCTTCCGCCGCTCCTCGGCTACTCGTATCACTGCTGTTATTCCTTACTTTGGTTATGCCCGTCAGGATCGCCGTCCGCGTTCCGCACGTGTGGCTATCAGCGCGAAAGTCGTCGCTGACATGCTTACCGTAGTCGGCATCGACCGTGTTCTCACGGTTGATCTGCATGCTGACCAAATCCAGGGTTTCTTCGATATTCCGGTAGATAACATCTACGGCTCCCCGGTTCTGGTGGATGACATTGAAGATCAGCGCTTCGAAAACCTGATGATCGTGTCCCCGGACATTGGTGGCGTCGTGCGTGCACGTGCCGTTGCCAAATCCCTGGGCGTGGATCTCGGAATCATCGACAAACGCCGTGAGAAAGCCAATCACTCTGAAGTGATGCATATCATCGGTGATGTCGAAGGGCGTACCTGTATTCTGGTCGATGACATGGTCGATACCGCCGGCACCCTGTGCCACGCGGCCAAGGCCCTGAAAGAGCATGGCGCTGCCAAGGTTTTCGCCTACTGCACGCACCCTGTGCTGTCGGGTCGGGCGATCGAAAACATTGAAAATTCCGTGCTGGACGAGCTGGTGGTGACCAACACCATTCCGCTGTCCGCTGCAGCACAAGCCTGTGCGCGTATCCGTCAACTGGATATCGCACCGGTAGTTGCCGAGGCGGTACGCCGCATCAGCAATGAAGAATCGATCAGCGCGATGTTCCGCTAAGGGCCCTGCCCTTCTCGAACATCTCGTTGACGAAAAGCGCCCCGCCCCGGCATTCCTGTCGGGGCGGGGCTTTTTTGCCCATATCGCCTTTAGCGCTGGTCGCAAACGCTGGGGCGAATGTGGTTATTTTGGAGATACAACATGAACGATTTTACTCTGAATGCTGAAGTGCGTTCCGACCTGGGGAAAGGTGCGAGCCGCCGCCTGCGTCGTCTCGCAAGCCTGGTTCCAGCTGTAGTTTACGGTGGCGAAAAAGCCCCTGAATCCATCAGCATGCTGGCTAAAGAAGTTGCCAAACTGCTCGAAAACGAAGCGGCTTACAGCCACATCATCGAGCTGAACGTTGGTGGCACCAAGCAAAACGTAATCATCAAGGCTCTGCAGCGTCACCCGGCCAAAGGCCACGTGATGCACGCTGACTTCGTACGCGTAGTGGCCGGCCAGAAGCTGACTGCTGTCGTTCCAGTGCACTTCATCAACGAAGCTGCCCCGGTGAAGAAAGGCGGCGAGATTTCGCACGTTGTTGCTGAAATCGAAGTGTCCTGCCTGCCAAAAGACCTGCCTGAATTCATCGAAGTTGACCTGGCTAACGCCGAAGTCGGCTCGATCATTCACCTGTCCGACATCAGCGCTCCTAAAGGCGTTGAGTTCGTTGCTCTGGCTCACGGTAACGACCTGGCTGTTGCCAACGTTCACGCTCCACGTGTTGCTCCAGAAGCTACCGAAGAAGGCGCAGCAGAGTAATTTCACTCTGTTCGCCGGAGTGACGGAAACATCGCGGACTGGAACGTAGCGAGAAAGCGGGCGAGAACGCGGAGTTTACATAATGGTAAATGAGCAACTTTCGTCCACTTTCGCCGCGCTCTCCACTTGCGGCGATGTTATCCACCACTCCTAGGAAGGGCCCCTATCGTGACTGCCATTAAACTGATCGTTGGCTTGGGAAATCCAGGCGCAGAATACGAACAGACCCGGCATAACGCAGGGGCCCTTTTTGTTGAGCGCATCGCGAACGCACAAGGCGTAAACCTTGTGGCCGATCGCAAATATTTCGGCCTGACCGGGCGCTATACGCACCAGGGTCAGGATGTTCGTCTGCTGATTCCCACCACCTACATGAACCGTAGCGGCCAGGCCGTAGCGGCACTCGCCGGATTCTTCCGCATCAAGCCCGAAGAGATCCTGGTGGCGCACGACGAACTCGACCTGCCTCCGGGCGTCGCCAAGCTCAAACAGGGCGGCGGCCATGGCGGTCACAACGGGTTGCGCGACATCATCGCGCAACTGGGCAATCAGAATACCTTTCACCGCTTGCGGCTTGGCATTGGCCACCCGGGCGTTGCCAGTATGGTTTCAAATTTCGTCCTGGGTCGTGCGCCACGCGCCGAACAGGAAAAACTCGATGCCAGCATCGACTTTGCCCTCGGCGTGCTGCCGGATATCCTCGCCGGTGAATGGAACCGCGCGATGAAAAACCTGCACAGCCAGAAGGCCTGACTCTTATCCGAGGGGAAACACCATGGGATTCAATTGCGGCATCGTCGGCCTGCCTAACGTCGGCAAGTCCACCCTGTTCAACGCCCTGACCAAATCCGGTATCGCGGCCGAGAACTTCCCCTTCTGCACCATCGAGCCCAACAGCGGTATCGTGCCGATGCCTGACCCGCGCCTGGAAGCCCTGGCCGCGATCGTCAATCCGAAGCGCATCCTGCCGACCACCATGGAATTCGTCGATATCGCCGGCCTGGTGGCTGGTGCGTCGAAAGGTGAAGGCCTGGGCAACAAATTCCTGGCCAACATCCGCGAAACCGATGCCATCGCCCACGTGGTCCGCTGCTTCGAAGACGAGAACGTGATTCACGTCTCCAACAGCGTCGACCCGAAACGCGACATCGAAATCATCGACCTGGAACTGATCTTCGCCGACCTCGACAGCTGCGAGAAGCAACTGCAGAAAGTCGCGCGCAACGCCAAGGGTGGTGACAAGGACGCTGTGGTCCAGAAAGGCCTGCTGGAGCAATTGATCGCTCACTTCACCCTGGGCAAGCCTGCGCGCAGCCTGATGAAGAACATGAGCACCGACGAAAAGGCGGTCATCAAGGGCTTCCACCTGCTGACCACCAAGCCGGTCATGTACATCGCCAACGTTGCTGAAGACGGTTTCGAAAACAACCCGCACCTGGACGTGGTGAAAGCCATTGCCGAAGAAGAAGGCGCCATGGTTGTACCGGTCTGCAACAAGATCGAAGCAGAAATCGCCGAACTTGAAGACGGTGAAGAGAAAGACATGTTCCTCGAAGCCCTGGGCCTCGAAGAGCCAGGCCTGAACCGCGTGATCCGCGCTGGCTACGAGATGCTGCACCTGCAGACCTACTTCACCGCCGGTGTCGAAGAAGTCCGCGCCTGGACCGTCCGCGTCGGTGCCACCGCTCCGCAAGCGGCTGGCGTGATCCACACCGACTTCGAAAAAGGCTTCATCCGTGCCGAAGTCATCGCCTACAACGACTTCATCCAGTACAAGGGTGAGGCCGGTGCCAAGGAAGCTGGTAAATGGCGCCTGGAAGGCAAGGACTACATCGTCAAGGACGGCGACGTGATGCACTTCCGCTTCAACGTGTAATGGGTGCCGTGGATATCCACGGAACTCGATAGACGAAAAATCCCCGTAATCACTCGCTGATACGGGGATTTTTGCGTCTTGTAAGGGCTGAATCGAGCAGCACCGCAGAGCACGCAGAGCGCCCCCACACTACGCCAATTGAGCCCTGATTTTTTGCACCACGCCTTGCATCGCCGGCAGATACCGGCGGGCGGCTTCCTCAACCGACATCGCCTTGGCGATATAAACCAGATTCAGGCAACCCATCACCCGCTCCTCGTGCTCAACCGGAATCGCGATGGCAGCAATTTTGCGTTCCTGGCCCCAGTGGGAATTGTTTTCGCCATAGCCCTTGCCGAGAGTGTGCTCCACCAACCGGTCGACAAAGCCACGATCCGCCGCCAGCGCCGACTGCTCATCTTCGCGGCTGATCATCAACTCAATCAGCTCTTCGCGCTCAGCCGGGGGGCAGAACGCAAAGTACGCACGCCCAGTGGCCGTCATGAGCAACGGTAAGCGCCGACCGACCATGGAGCGGTGAAATGACAGGCGACTGAATCGATGAGTGGTCTCGCGAATCACCATGGCGTCGCCGTCCAGCGTGCACAGGTCGGTTGGCCAGACAACTTGTTGCAGCAGCTCGCCAAGCAGCGGTGCGGCAATCGAAGAGATCCATTGCTCGTCGCGAAATCCCTCGCTCAGCTCGCGGACTTTCAACGTCAGGCGATAGCTGTCATCCGACTCACTGCGTCGCACGTAACCCTCGGTTTGCAAGGTCTCCAGCAATCGACGAACCGTGGTGCGATGTAGCCCGCTTTGCTCGGCCAACTGCGCCGTAGTAGCCCCGCCATCGAAACGATTCAAGCCATTGATCAGGGCCAAACCGCGCATTAGCCCACGAACGGCCTTGTATTCTGTTTCGCTCATGGAGGCTCCATTTTTCTATCAATCAAGGCTGTGCACCTGGTGCACACTAGCAAGGGTTTTCGTTGTCCACCAGCTACCTGATTTCCATACTGCGCCCAACAAGAAATCCAAAAGCGCTGTACGGAGATACCCATGAGTCTTGCACCCACTCCTTCCACGGTGGAGCTGAGCACCGACGTTGCCATCGTCGGCGCCGGCCCTGTCGGCCTGATGATTGCCAATTACCTGGGGCAATGTGGCGTGAACGTCACATTGGTGGAAAAGCTCGACAGCCTGATCGACTACCCCCGTGCCATCGGCCTGGACGATGAAAGCCTGCGTTCTTTCCAGTCCGTCAGTCTGGCCGACAAGGTGCTGCCGCATACCACGCCCTGGCACGCCATGCGTTTCCTGACGCCCAAGGGTCGCTGCTTTGCCGATATTCAACCTAAAACCGACGAGTTCGGCTGGTCTCGGCGCAACGCGTTCATTCAACCCTTGGCCGACCGGGTACTGTTCGAAGGCCTGCAGCGTTTCAACAACGTCAAGGTACTGTTCAGCCGTGAGCTCAGCAGTTTTGAGCAAAGCGACAGCGCGGTGGTGCTCAACCTCACGGATCAGAACGGCCGCAACGAACGCCTGAATGCCCGTTACCTGATCGGTTGCGACGGCGGTAACAGCCTGGTGCGGCGCAGCCTGGACATCAGCTTCGAAGGCAAGACCGCGCCGAATCAATGGATCGTCGTCGACATTGCCAATGACCCGTTGAGCACACCCCACGTTTATCTGTGCTGCGACCCGGTGCGCCCTTACGTTTCCGCCGCCCTGCCCCATGGCGTGCGTCGTTTCGAGTTCATGGTCATGCCCGGTGAAACCGAAGCCGAGCTGAGCAAACCGGAAAACATGCGCAAGCTGCTGGGCAAGGTGCTGCCGAACCCGGACAACATCGAACTGATCCGCAGCCGCGTCTATACCCATAACGCTCGTCTGGCCGGTCGGTTCCGTCAGGGCCGGGTGCTGCTGGCCGGCGATGCCGCGCACATCATGCCGGTATGGCAAGGCCAGGGTTACAACAGCGGCATGCGCGACGCGTCCAACCTGGCGTGGAAACTGTCGCTGGTGATCAAGGGCCTGGCCGCCGACAGCCTGCTCGACAGCTACGAACAGGAACGCCGCGACCATGCCAAGGCGATGATCGACCTTTCGGTGCTCGCCGGCCATGTGCTGGCGCCGCCGAAACGCTGGCAAGGCACCCTGCGCGATGGTGTGTCCTGGCTGCTCAATTACGTGCCGCCGGTCAAACGTTACTTCCTGGAAATGCGCTTCAAACCAATGCCGCAATACACCCGGGGCGCCTTGATCGTGCCGAGTGAAAAGGGCTCGCCAACAGGCAAGATGTTCATTCAACCGCAGGTGTTGACCGACGCCGGCACCACGGTGTTGCTGGATGAAGTGATCGGCGAAAACTTTGCGATTATCGCCTGGGGCTGCGATCCGACCTGGGGCCTGACGGCAGCGCAAATTACGCAATGGAAAAACCTGGGCACGCGCTTTATTCAAGTGTTGCCGGACGTCCAGCTCAGAGCTCCGAGCGATGCCGGCGACGACGTGATCCGCGTGGGTGACAGCAGCGGCCGGTTGAGAGAATGGTTCGCTCGCGGCAATTCGTCCATCGCCCTGGTACGCCCCGACCGCTTCGTCGCCGGAGTGGCCATCCCCCAAACCGTTGGCCAGGCCTGCGATGAATTGGCCCGGGCGCTCAAAGTCCTGCCACAAACCGCTGCGAACGCTGTTGTCAGCAAGGTCGCTTGAGATGAGCGCCTATCTGCATTGTTTGTCTCACACGCCATTGGTGGGCTACGTCGATCCTGAACCGCACGTGTTGGCCGAAGTCGATGCCGTGATCAGCGATGCTCGCGAACGCATCGCCCGCTTCGACCCGCAGCTGGTGGTGTTGTTCGGACCGGACCATTACAACGGCTTTTTCTACGACGTGATGCCGGCCTTTTGCATCGGCATGGCGGCCGACGCCATCGGTGATTTCGACACCGCCGCCGGCCCCCTGGACGTGCCTAAAGCGCTGGCTGAATCTTGCGCCAAGGCTGTGCTGGATGCCGGTGTCGACGCTGCGGTGTCTTATCGCATGCAGGTCGACCATGCCTTCGCGCAGCCGCTGGAACTGTTGCTCGGCGGCTTGCAGGGCTGTCCGGTGATTCCGGTGTTTATCAACTCCGTGGCCGTGCCCCTGCCTGGCTTCAATCGCGCCCGAATGCTGGGTGAGGCGATTGGCCAATGGGCGAAGTCGTTGAATAAGCGCGTGCTGTTTCTGGCCTCCGGCGGCCTGTCCCATCAGCCACCGGTACCGGAACTGGCCAAGGTCGATGCGCGTATGGCTGACCGTCTGATGGGCAGCGGGCGTCAGCTACCCGCCGATGAACGACAGGCACGCCAGAACCGGGTCATTCAAGCCGCCCGAGACTTCGTCGAAGACCCGCACAGCCTGCACCCCCTGAACCCGACGTGGGATCAGCAGTTTCTCGACACCCTCGAACAGGGCCGTATGAGCGACCTCGACAGCCTGAGCAATGACGAATTGTCGGCGCTGGCCGGCAAGTCTACCCACGAAGTGAAAACCTGGGTCGCCGCCTTCTGCGCCCTCAGTGCTTTCGGCCCCTATCAGACCGAAGGCCGCTACTACCGCCCGATTCCCGAGTGGATTGCAGGCTTCGGTGCCCTTGGCGCACAGCCGCTGAACAATCACTAATGAATTCAAGGAACACTGCCATGACAGCCACTGCATTCAGTGAAGCTTCCACCAGCCGCTTTGCCCGTATCAAGGAAGGCGACCTGGACCTGCAACTGCACTACAACGACCTTGGCGAAGGTGCCGAAACCGTGGTCATGCTGCACGGCTCCGGGCCGGGCGCCAGCGGCTGGGCCAACTTCAATCGCAATATCGAGCCGCTGGTGAATGCCGGTTTCCGCGTGATCCTGATGGACTGCCCGGGCTGGAGCAAAAGCGACACGATCATCAGTGAAGGCTCGCGCTCGAACCTCAATGCACAAGCGCTCAAGGGCCTGCTCGATGTGCTGGACCTGGACCGCGTGCACATCATCGGCAACTCGATGGGCGCCCACAGCACCGTGGCCTTCGCCCTGGAATACCCTGAGCGGATCGGCAAACTGATCCTGATGGGCGGCGGCACCGGCGGCCCGAGCGCCTTCGTTCCCCAGCCCACCGAAGGCATCAAACTGATCGGCGCGCTGTACCGCGATCCGACCATCGAGAACTTGAAGAAGATGATGAACGTCTTCGTTTTCGATGCCAGCGGCCTGACCGACGAACTGTTCCAGACCCGCCTGGACAACATTCTGTCGCGCCGCGATCACCTGGAAAACTTCGTCAAGAGCAGCACGATCAACCCCAAGCAATTTCCGGATTTCAGCCACCGCCTGCACGAAATCAGCGCCGACACTCTGCTTGTCTGGGGCCGCGAGGACCGCTTCGTGCCCATGGACACTGGCTTGCGCCTGCTGGCCGGCCTGCCCAAGGCGCAGTTGCATGTATTCAACCGTTGCGGCCACTGGGCGCAGTGGGAACACGCCGAGAAGTTCAACCGTATGGTCCTGGACTTCCTGACCCACTGATCATCGAGGCTGAAATGAATCTGACTCAAGACACACTGCAACAACTCGCCGCTGATCTGCGCCAGGCCGAAGCCCATGGCGAAGCCATCGGGCCGCTGCGCGAGCAGATCGGTGAAGACAACGCCGAAGCCGCGTATGCCATCCAGCGCCTCAACGTCGACCACGGCGTGGCCAACGGGCGCCGCGTGGTTGGCCGCAAGATCGGCCTGACCAATCCCAAGGTCCAGGCCCAGCTGGGCGTGGGCCAGCCAGACTTCGGTACGCTCTTCGCTGACATGTGCTACGGCGACAATGAAACCGTGCCAGTGGGCCGCGTGCTGCAACCAAAGATCGAGGCTGAAATCGCCCTGATCCTCGAACACGATCTGCCCCGCGCCGACACCACCTTTGCCGACGTGATGGCGGCCACAGGCTGGGTCGTCCCGGCGCTGGAAATCGTCGGCAGTCGGGTCCAGGGCTGGAACATCCGCTTCGTCGATACCGTGGCTGACAACGCCTCCAGCGGCTGCTTCGTCCTGGGTGGGCCGGCTCGACGTATCGATGGGCTCGACCTGCGCCAGGCCAGCATGCGCATGACCCGCAATGGTGAAGACGTGTCCAGCGGCAGCGGTGCCGAATGCCTCGGCCATCCGCTCAATGCGGCCGTCTGGCTGGCCTGCACCATGGCTCGCCTGGACGATCCGCTACGGGCGGGCGACATCATTCTCACCGGTGCGCTGGGGCCGATGGTCGCAGTAGCCGCCGGTGATCGGTTCGAGGCCGAGATCGAAGGCATCGGCCGGGTCGGTGTGAATTTCTCGGTAGACAGTCGCGCCGAGTGATCGGCGACTTGCGTGCACATGAGGCAACAATAATGAACAAACTCAAAGTCGCCATCATCGGCTCCGGCAACATCGGCACCGACCTGATGATCAAGATCCTGCGTAACGCCAAGCACCTGGAAATGGCGGTGATGGTCGGCATCGACCCGGCCTCCGACGGTTTGGCCCGCGCCCAGCGCATGGGCGTGGCCACCACCCACGAAGGCGTCGAAGGCCTGACCCGCATGGACGTGTTCAAGGACATCGACTTCGTCTTCGATGCCACCTCGGCCGGTGCCCACGTGAAGAACGACGCGTTCCTGCGCTCGATCAACCCCGGCATTCGCCTGATTGACCTGACGCCCGCCGCCATCGGCCCGTACTGCGTGCCGGTGGTCAATCTGGAGCAGAATCTGGATCAGCTCAACGTCAACATGGTCACCTGCGGCGGCCAGGCGACCATCCCGATGGTCGCGGCGGTGTCGCGGGTGGCCAAGGTGCATTACGCCGAAATCGTCGCCTCGATCGCCAGCAAATCCGCCGGTCCCGGCACCCGCGCCAACATCGACGAATTCACCGAAACCACCTCCAAGGCCATCGAAGTCATCGGCGGCGCGGCCAAGGGCAAGGCGATCATCGTGATGAACCCGGCCGAGCCGCCGCTGATCATGCGCGACACGGTGTTCGTGTTGTCCGAAGCAGCGGATCAGGCACTGGTCGAAGCGTCCATCGTCGAAATGGCGGCCGCCGTGCAGGCCTACGTGCCGGGTTATCGCCTCAAGCAAAAAGTGCAGTTCGACGTGATTCCCGACGACGCACCGTTGAACATCCCCGGCCTCGGAACATTCTCCGGCCTGAAGACCTCGGTGTTCCTCGAAGTCGAAGGCGCCGCCCATTACCTGCCGGCCTACGCCGGTAATCTCGACATCATGACCTCCGCTGCCTTGGCCACCGCCGAGCGCATGGCGCAGTCGATGCAACAGGCCTGAGGAGAGCGACATGAACGGTAAGAAAATCTACATCTCCGACGTGACCCTGCGCGACGGCAGCCATGCGGTGCGTCATCAGTATTCCCTGCAAAACGTGCAGGACATTGCGCGCGCCCTGGACAAGGCGAAAGTCGACTCGATCGAAGTCGCCCACGGCGATGGCCTGCAAGGGTCGAGCTTCAACTATGGCTTCGCCGCGCACACCGATCTGGAATGGATCGAAGCGGCGGCCGATGTGATCAGTCACGCGAAAATCACGACGTTGCTGCTGCCTGGCATCGGCACGGTGCATGACCTGAAGGCGGCCTACAACGCCGGAGCCCGAGTGGTGCGCATCGCCACCCATTGCACCGAAGCCGACGTGTCGAAACAGCACATCGAATACGCCCGCGAGCTGGGCATGGACACCGTCGGTTTCCTGATGATGAGCCACATGATCCCGGCCGAGCAGCTCGCCGCCCAGGCCAAGTTGATGGAAAGCTACGGCGCGACCTGCGTGTACATGGCCGACTCGGGCGGCGCGATGAACATGCAGGACATCCGTGATCGCTTCCGTGCCTTTAAAGCCGTGCTCAAACCGGAAACCGAAACCGGCATGCACGCGCACCACAACCTGTCGCTCGGCGTGGCCAACTCGATCACGGCCGTCGAGGAAGGCTGCGACCGCATCGACGCCAGTCTTGCCGGCATGGGGGCGGGGGCCGGCAACGCGCCGCTGGAAGTGTTCATCGCCGCCGCCGAGCGCCTGGGCTGGAACCACGGCACCGACCTGTACACGCTGATGGACGCCGCGGACGACATCGTGCGCCCGTTGCAGGATCGGCCGGTGCGGGTCGACCGCGAAACCCTGGCCCTGGGTTATGCCGGGGTCTATTCGAGCTTCCTGCGCCACGCCGAAATCGCCGCGGCGAAGTACGGCCTCAAGACCCTCGACATCCTCGTCGAGCTGGGCAAGCGCCGGATGGTCGGAGGCCAGGAAGACATGATCGTCGACGTGGCGCTGGATTTGCTCAAGCGCTGAACCCTGCTTCAACCCCGACTGGCCGCCCACGCAGCGGCCGGAAGGGCTTGCTTTGCCCATTACAACAATAAAACGGGTATTTCCCATGACATCGCTTAACGCCCTGACACCGTTATACATGGCACGGACCATCGGTCTGTGTTTCCTCGTTGCCCTGATGGAAGGCCTGGACCTGCAGGCCTCGGGGATCGCCGCCCAAGGTATGGCGGCGGCTTTCCAACTGGATAAATTACACATGGGCTGGGTCTTCAGCGCGGGCATTTTCGGCCTGCTGCCCGGTGCATTTCTCGGCGGTTTGCTGGCCGATCGCATTGGCCGTAAACGTGTGCTGATGGCGTCGGTCGCCCTGTTCGGACTGTTCTCGCTGGTCACGACCATGGCCTGGGACTTCAACAGCCTATTGGTTGCCCGCTGCCTCACGGGCGTCGGCCTGGGCGCCGCATTGCCTAACCTGATCGCGCTGAGCAGTGAAGTGGCTGGCCCGCGCCTGCGTGGCACGGCCGTGAGCCTGATGTATTGCGGCGTGCCCCTGGGCGCAGCGCTGGCTGCAAGCATTGGCATTGCCCAACTGGCCGGTGGCTGGCAAGTGGTGTTCTACGTCGGCGGCGTCGTGCCGTTGCTGATCGTGCCACTGCTGGGACTTTATCTGCCGGAATCAGCGGCGTTTCGCAGCGTCCGCGACGCCGCTCCGGTCGGCGTGGTCAGCGGCCTGTTCCGCAACGGCGCGGCATTGCCGACCGTGATGATCTGGGTCAGCTATTTCTTTACGCTCATGGTGGTTTACATCCTGATCAACTGGCTGCCGAGCCTGTTGATCGGCCAGGGCTTCAGTGGGGTTCAAGCAAGCTGGGTGATGCTGGCGCTGCAATTTGGCGCGGCGGCAGGCACGTTGTTGCTGGGCTGGGTCATGGATCGTCTGCCGGCCTGGGCATTGTCGGCGTTGATTTACCTCGGCATTCTCGCGTCCCTGACCGCCCTGGGCATGGTCAGTCAATTGCAAAGCATGCTGGTGGCCGGCTTCGTCGCCGGTTTCTTCGCCACGGGCGGGCAATGTGTGCTGTATGCCTTGGCACCGCATTTCTATCGTCCGTCAATTCGCGCCACGGGTGTCGGCAGCGCCGTCGCCATCGGCCGGCTGGGCGCGATGAGCGGCCCGCTGGTGGCCGGCAAAATGCTGGCACTGGGCACTGGCACTACCGGCGTGATGATGGCCTCGGCACCGGGCATCGTCATGGCGGCGCTGGCGGTGTTTTACCTGTCAGTACGCCGCAACCGCTCCCCCGCTGACTGACTCATCCGCTCTCTTCCCCCCGCGCCTCGATGGCGCGGGGCGTTATCCCTACAACAATAAAAGTGAACACTGCCATGCTCAGGAATTTTCTTCGGGCCTTCAGCGCCTGCACCTGCGTTTTGTCCATTGGCCAGGCTTGCGCCGCCGGTTTTGTCGACGACAGCCATGCCGATCTGGTGATGCGCAACTATTACTTCGATCGCAATTACATCAACGCCACGCCTCAGGCGGCTGCTCGCGAGTGGGCGCAGGGCTTCATTCTCAACATGCGGTCGGGTTATACCGAAGGGCCTGTCGGCTTCGGCCTGGACGCCCAGGGATTGCTGGGGGTGCGCCTGGACTCATCGCCTGACCGTACCGGGACCGGCCTGCTGCCGTACGACCCCACCACCCGCGAGCCGGCCAGCGAATATTCGGAGCTGGGCCTGACTGCCAAGGCCCGGGCGTCGAAGAGTGAGTTGCAACTGGGTACCATCAGCACGTTTCTGCCTATCGCCTTTGCCAGCCCTACCCGCTTGCTGCCGCAGACCTTCCGAGGCACGTACCTCAAGTCCCAGGAAATCGACAACCTGACCCTGCATGCCGGCTGGCTCGATCGCATCAACCTGCGCGATTCCACCAACTACCAGAAAATGTCGGTAGCCTCGCCTAACGGCCGCTTCAATGGCGCTGCCGAATCCGACCGTTTTACCTTCCTCGGCGGCGACTATGCCTGGTCGCCGCAACTGACGTTGAAGTACTACCACGCCGAACTGGCTGACCTTTACCGCAAGGACTTCTTCGGCTTCGTCGACAATCGTCCGATCGGCCCCGGCAGCCTGAAAAGCGACTTCCGCCTGTTCGTCACTGGCGAGGACGGCGCGGCCAAGGCGGGCCCCGTGGACAACCGCAATGCGGCACTGATGCTGACCTATGCCTTGGGTGCCCACAAATTCGGTGCCGGCTACATGCAACTGACCGGCAAGACCGCAATGCCCTACCTGTTCGGCACCGAGCCGTTAGTCATCACCGAAGGCACGCTGAGCTCCGAGTTTCTTAACCCCAAGGAGCGCAGCTGGCAGGTGCGCTATGACTACAACTTCATAGCCATTGGCTTGCCCGGGCTCAACGGCATGCTGCGCTATGTGAGTGGCGACAATATCGAGCTGCCCAAGCTGGGAGGCTCCAATCTGAAAGAGAGTGAGAAGGATATCGAGGTCAACTACGTGCTGCAGGGCACCCCCCTCAAAGGCCTGGCTCTGCGCGTGCGCAACGCGTGGTACCGCAATGATTTCGCCGCGCGGGCCAGTCACAGGGATGACAATGAGCTACGGGTAAACGTCGATTACACATGGAAGCTATGGTGAGCTCCCGTCCAGCGAATAGACGTGTGTTGAACGTTGCCACCCTGGCGAGTGCGGCCTGTCGAGCGCAACGCAACAGCCCTTGAAATGCACGACGCCCGATGCACCGCATCGGGCGTCAGGATGAAACCGGTGTAAACCTGTTTCACGACTGGACATGAAATACCGACCTGTTTGCCCGGCGGATCAGGTTGTATCAGGCCTTTTTGGTTCGCGGCAAAAAAATCGCCAGGACACCCAATAGCGGCAGGAACGAACACAGCCAATACACGTATTCGATACCGCGAATATCCGCCAGATGGCCCAGTAATGCCGCACCAATACCACCAAACCCGAACATCAGACCGAAGAACACCCCGGCAATCATCCCGACATTACCCGGGACCAGTTCCTGGGCGTATACCACGATGGCCGAGAACGCCGAAGCCAGAATGAAACCGATGACCACGCTGAGAATGCTGGTCCAGAACAGATCGACGTGCGGCAAAACCAGGGTGAACGGCGCGACACCCAGGATCGAAACCCAGATCACCGCCTTGCGCCCGATCTTGTCGCCGATCGGCCCACCGAAGAAGGTCCCCGCCGCGACCGCACCGAGAAACAGGAACAGGTGCAGTTGCGAGCTGGCCACCGACAGATCGAACTTTTCGATCAGGTAGAAGGTGAAGTAACTGGTGAAACTGGCCATGTAGAAATACTTGGAGAACACCAGCAGACCCAGCACCACCAACGCACTGATTACCCTGCCCCTGGACAAGCCATGCGTCGCGGCCTGACCCTGTTTGAGCTTGAACAGACTCAAGTGATTGGCGTACCAGCGGCTGATCCGGTAGAGCACGAACAGCGCAAACACGGCGAACAGACCGAACCAGGCCACGTGCCCCTGGCCATAGGGAATGATGATCGCTGCCGCCAGCAAGGGACCGAAGGCCGAGCCTGCGTTGCCGCCGACCTGAAAGGTCGATTGCGCCAGCCCGAACCGCCCGCCCGAGGCCAGTCGCGCCACGCGCGAAGCCTCCGGGTGAAAGGTCGAGGAACCGATACCGATCAGCCCCGCCGCCAGCAGAATCAACGGAAAGCTGCCGACCACCGACATCATCAGAATCCCGACCAGGGTGCAGACAGTGCCGGCGGGCAATAGCCATGGCTTGGGATGGCGATCGGTGTGATAACCGACCCAAGGCTGCAATAGCGAAGCGGTCAGTTGAAACGTCAGGGTGATCAAGCCGACCTGGGTGAACGTCAGGCCGTAATTGGCCTTGAGCATTGGATAAATCGACGGCAATACCGACTGGATCAGGTCATTGATCAGGTGCGCCAGCGCGACTGCGCCGATGACTCGCATGACCAGAGGACTGCTTTGTGAAGGAGCAGGCGCCGATGCAGCGGCGGACTGAACATTGCTGATAGCCATGAGAATTTCCGGACAACAAGTAAGTGCGCACAGGCAGGTGCGTCAATGTGCCATTTTTCGGTGCGACAGCGCCATCCCCTTAGCCTGCTAACGACTTTTATATTCATCGGAAAGACGGTGATAGCCCAACGCCATGGTCTGAATCTTGCCTCGCTCTTGCGCTTCAACGCGGCCCCTTACAAAGGGGACCGAGAATGGGAAGTTTCACCACAGAGTTGGCTTACACAGCTGGCAAAGGTGAACTTTCGAGGCCGTTTACGGGGACACAGGTCGCGGTCGCAAAGACCTCGATACACGCCGATGGCGCGTGGTGTCCGAAGGAGTCATGGGGCATGCAGGCTTTTTTATCACCGGGGATCAGGCTGCTGGGGCGCTTTGGCTTCGCACGCAAATTTCAGCTGTTGTTTCTGCTGTTTATCCTGCCGCTGGCCGGCAGTCTATGGATGATTGGTCTGGACTACCGAGACAAACTGAACCTGATCTCCGGCGAACGGGCCGGGGTTCGCCAGTTACTCGCCCTCGATGCGCTCGATAACTTGCTGGAGGCCCAGCGTGACCGTGCCGCTCGCTGGCGCGCCACCGAAACCAATCGCCAGCCAACGCCGGCAACCCTCAGCGCCATGGCCGCATTCGACGCGGTCCAGCCTGCTGTCGCCCAAGCCACCTCAGCACTGAACAGCGCCCTGCAAAAGGAGGGCGCGGAAGGCGAAACCCTGACCCGTTTTCAAGCGCTGCAAAATGCCCTCAACGGCCTGGACTCGAAGAGCCTGAGCAGTGTCGGATGGTGGCCGGATGGCTATGATCGCTTCACCAACGCCCTGAGCGCCCTGCAAGCCTTGCGCGAACAGATCGCCATGGATAATCGCCTGACGCTGGCCCCCTGGCTGGAAACCTACCTGCTGACGCAGATCTCCACCCAGCACGCGCCCGACCTGATCGAACGCGTCGGCCGCCTGGCCAGTGTCGGTCAGGCCTCGGTGGTGTCCGGGCAATTCACGCTGCAAAGTCGCCTGCAACTGCGCGACTTGCGCAGCCGCATTGGCGATGCCCGGGAACAACTGGTCAAGACGGCAGGTTTACTTGAAGCGCGGCTGCCCAGCGCCCTGCAAGCCTGGACCGGGCAATACCATGACAGCCTCAAGCATCTCGACGCCGGCCTGAAAGTCCTGGACGACGGTGTGTTCGGTGGCAGCATCACCCTCAAGCCCGAAGACTTCGAACGCAGCCTCGATGCGCTGCTTTCCGACCTCGCCGCATTGCGCCAGCAATCGTTGGTTTCACTGGATCATCGCCTGGATGACTACCAGGGTTCGGCCATACGCCAGTTCATTGTGGCGGCGAGCATATTGGGCTGCCTGCTGCTGGCAGCGCTGTACCTGTTTATCTGTTTGCAGGCGTCGATCCGTCGCAGCGCCAGCGGTATCACCTTGCTGGCCGAGGCCTTGCGCGATGGCAACCTGAGCTTGCAAGTGCCAGTGCACGGCCGCGACGAACTGGCAGCCATCAGCACCGCCCTCAACGTTGCGGTGGTGCAGTTGCGCGCCAGCCTGCTGGGGGTCGATCACGAAACCCTGCAACTGAGCAACGCCGTGCAAACCCTCAACCATCACTCCGCCGACGCCTTGGGCGAGGTCGAAACCCAGCAACTGCAAATCAGCCAGATTGCGGCGGCGGCGACACAACTGGCCGCGACCTCCCAAGGGGTCTCCAACAGCTGCGAACGAGCGTCCGGCAGTGCCCAGCAAACTCAGCGTATCGCCGCCGACAGCAGCCGTGACAGCCAACGCACGACGGCCAGCATCCAACAACTCAATCAACGCCTGAATGACACGGCGGCGGCGCTGGGGCGGGTCAGTGAGCAGGGGCAACAGATTCAACTGGTGGTCGATACCATTCGCGGCGTCGCCGAACAGACCAACCTGCTGGCGCTCAATGCCGCCATCGAAGCGGCTCGCGCCGGCGAACAGGGACGCGGTTTCGCCGTGGTGGCCGATGAAGTGCGCAGCCTGTCGCAGCGCACCCAGTCTTCGACTGCGCAAATCGCCGGCACCGTCGACAGCCTGCGCAGCACCGTGAACGAAGCCGTCAGTCTCATGGAAGCGGCTTGCGGGCAAGCTCAGACCGATGCGCAAGCCGTCACCCGCCTCGGCGAACGATTGGGGGAAATTGCCAGCGCCGTTCAGGGGGTCACCGACACCCTGGCGCAGATCGCCACGGCGGTCGATGAGCAAGCGAGCACCGCCGATGAAGTCAGCGGCAACATCCAGCAAGTCGATCAGGCGGCGGTCCGCTTGCTCGAAGGCGCTCGGGCCGTGAACCTTGCGGCAGACACCTTGAGCCAGGGCAGCAAGGCTTTGAGCGCCAATACCGGCAGATTTCAGCTCAAATGATGCCCTCCCCTGACCCGTTTTTTCGGGTCAGGAGGATAAGCGGTTGAAAGCGTAGAGAAATATTTTAGATTTATGCTTGACGCATCCCCGTTACCGGTGAATAATGCGCGCCACTTGGCTACATAGCTCAGTTGGTTAGAGCATAGCATTCATAATGCTGGGGTCCGGGGTTCAAGTCCCTGTGTAGCCACCAAGTACTAAAAACGGCTTACCGCAAGGTAAGCCGTTTTTTTATGCCTGCTTTTTATGCCTGCCGTAGGAGCGAGCTTGCTCGCGATGGTCGTCAACGATGACGCGGCGAGCCTGATACCCCGCAGCGTCTTTGGATTCATCGCGAGCAGGCTCGCTCCTACATAAAACAGCGGCCTCAGACTCGAACCGTCGCCAACGCCGACAACGCCCGCTCCCATATCTGCCAGGTGCGCAGCCACACCATCGCCTGCCAGTCGTTGTCGGCCGGATAGAACTGCTCCAGCAGATTCAATTTGATCTGCCGCCCCACCGCATCGGCGGGATTGCCGTGCAGATGAAGCCAGTGATCGTCCCGCAGATGACGATGCACCTGCGGCCCCGGATACGTTCCGCACTCAATGACGAATGGCATCAACCGCACCTGCGGCAGGGCATTGATCAATGCCTGCGAGGTGTAGCCAGTCGCGGTGGCCGCCACACCGGTTTCACTCAGGGTGTCGGCACCGGTGTGCAGGGTGTAGAGCCACGGACCATAAAGCGCCTGCGCATCGGCCAGCGCCGGATAGGCTGCTTCGGTAATCGTCAGCAGCATCGGATGACCGTATTCGCCGGCACCGGTGTGCAAGTCGAAACACATGGCGACATCGGCATGGGCGACATGCTTCTGGATGATCTGGTGCAACGTGCGATTCGACCAGCTCGGCGCGAGCCCGCCATAGAACAACCCATCGGGATGCGCATGCTGCCCGCCTTCGACAATCGACATGACCGCCGGCCAGCCGTGTTCGCGAATCTGCGCATCCAGCAAGGCGTCCGTGCGCTCACGCTCGGGACCTTGCAACTGGGTGCAGGCGTAGATTTCGTGCAACCCCTCATACGCCTGGTTATCCGGCAGCGGTCGTTCGAAGTTCAGGTGATTGCGGTTCAGGTCGATGTTGTCTTCGTTGACCCGACGCAGCCACGCCGTCCCCCAGGGGTTGATCAGATGGATCATCACCACAGCGACATCGGCCGGCAGCGAACGCTTGCCGAGCTCCTGCAGCCACTTGATCTGACACCCCGAGCCATAGAAGCCTTCGACCCCATGGGTGCCGCTGAGCGCGATCAGCAGACGCTTGGCGCCGGGATCGCCGAGGACCGCTACATCGGTACCCAAGGCCTCGCCGAAGGGGCCTGTGAGCGGGTGTGGATACTCGGTCAGCGTCGCCCCGGCCGTGGTGGCCGCCGCGAGGAATTGTTCACGCTGGGAGCGGTAGCTTGGCTGGGACGGGAACTCGGTCTGCATGTCTGCCTCTTGTTGATCTTCTGGCCTGCGTGGTGGCATCGACCCTACAGAAAATCCATCCAATGATGAAGGATAAAAGCGTCCTGGCCGTGGGACACGTTTGCGTCACCGGGTGGTGGCCGATAAAGTCCACCAACCCTTTATCCCACGGACGGAGTGCCCCGCGTGTTCTCAGCCTTCCACTTGAGGCGCATGCGCCTGTCAGCGTTGCCGCTGATCACTGCGGCTTTAGCCCTGACCGCCTGCAACGCGCCATCGGTCTCGACGCTGCCCGTCGCGCCGGAAAGCGCGTCCGGTTATCGCACCGACCTGCAAGCCCGGCACGCCTCCAGGCACATGGCAGCGGCCGCCAACCCGCTGGCGGCCGAGGCCGGGCGGGAGATGCTGCGTCTTGGCGGTTCGGCCATCGATGCAGCAATTGCGATGCAAGCGGTATTGACGCTGGTCGAGCCGCAATCTTCCGGCATTGGCGGTGGCGCGTTGATCATGCTGTGGGACGGCAAAAACGTGCGCACTTATGACGGACGAGAAACGGCACCGGCCGGCGCCACGGAAAGGCTTTTCCTGCAAGCCGATGGTACTCCCATGCCTTTCACCCGGGCGCAGATTGGCGGTCGCTCCGTGGGGACGCCAGGCGTGTTGCGCGCTCTTGAACTGGCCCACGAAAAACACGGTCGCTTGCCTTGGGCGCAGCTGTTCGAACCGGCGATCAAACTGGCGGAGCATGGCTTCGCCATTTCGCCACGCCTGCACCAGTTGATCGCGTCGGATTCGTCGCTGCGCAGTTCGCCCGACATGGTGGCCTACTTCCTGAATGCCGATGGCAGCCCGAAAGCCATTGGCACCCGCCTGAAAAACCCGGCATTGGCCGCCGTACTGCAACGCATCGCCAACGAAGGGCCGGATGCGCTGTACCGGGGTGTCGTCGCGCAGGAGATCGTGAGAAAGGTTCAGGGCCACGCCAACCCCGGCAGCCTGTCACTGAACGACCTCAAGGGCTATACCGCCAAGGAGCGTGCGCCACTGTGCACCGACTATCAGCGCTGGCAGGTCTGCGGCATGCCGCCACCGTCGTCGGGCGGCATCGCCGTGGCGCAGATCCTCGGTACGCTGCAAGCCTTGGAGGCACGCGACAAACACTACGCCCTGGCGCCGTTGAAACCGCTAAAAACCAACGCGCCGGCGGGGATTGAACCCGACCCGCAAGCCGTGCACCTGATTTCCGAAGCCGAGCGCCTGACCTATGCCGATCGCGCGCAGTACGTGGCGGATACGGACTTCGTGCCGGTTCCGGTCAAGGGCCTGGTAGACCCGGGTTATCTGGCCAGCCGCGCCGCCCTGATCGGTGAGCGCAGCATGGGCACGGCTGAACCGGGCACGCCTCCAGGCATTCAGGTTGCCTACGCGCCGGACCGGTCGCCGTTGCGCATCTCCACCTCTCAGGTGGTCGCCGTCGACGACGAAGGCGGCGCTGTGTCCATGACCACCACCATCGAGTCTGCCTTTGGTTCGCACCTGATGGTTCAAGGATTCCTGCTCAACAATGAGATGACAGACTTCTCGTTCATCCCCGAAGAGAACGGACAAAAAGTCGCCAACCGTGTCGAACCCGGCAAGCGCCCACGCTCGTCCATGGCCCCGACCTTGATCTTCGACCGCCAGAGCGGTGAATTCCTCGCCACCATCGGCTCACCCGGTGGTTCTCAAATCATCGAATACGTCGCCAAGTCCACCATCGGCCTGCTCGACTGGAACCTCGATGCGCAGCAAGCCATCAACCTGCCCAACTTCGGCAGCCGCAATGGCCCCACCGAGCTGGAACGCGGGCAGTTCAGCCCGGCGTTGATTCAGGCGTTGAAAGCCAAAGGGCACGAGGTGAATGAAATCGACATGACCAGCGGCACCCAGGCGATTGTTCGGGCCTGGGATGCACAGGGCAAAGTATCGCTGACCGGTGGAGCCGACCCACGGCGTGAGGGAGAAGCGCTGGGGGATTGAGCCTTGCGCACAGATGAGAAAGGGCCTACCGAGAGCTGGGCCCTTGTTTGCAACTTGAGATCAGGCTGGCCACACCCGGAATGACAGGCGAACCCTTGATCACCGCCGTCACGCCGGCTTATCGACTGATTTTCAGTGCCTGCCGACTCCGGTGTTTCTCCAGCGCCAGTTCGATCAACCGCGTGACCAGTTCACTGTAGGTCATGCCAGCGGCCTGCCACAGTTTCGGGTACATGCTGATGCGGGTGAATCCGGGCAGCGAATTGATTTCGTTGATCAGCACTTCACCGCTGTCGGTCAGAAACACATCGACCCGCGCCAGCCCGGAACAGCCCAGGACGTGGAACGCTTCGACGGCCATGGCACGAATACGTTCGCTGGCCTCGTGACTGATGCTGGCCGGCACCACCACTTCAGCGGCCTTGTCATCGATGTACTTGCTGTCGTAGGAATAAAACCCGCTGTGCACCACGATTTCGCCACAACCGCTGGCGATGGCGTCTTCGTTACCGAGCACCGCGCATTCGATCTCGCGACCACTGACGGCAGACTCGACCAGCACTTTGGCATCGAAACTCAATGCCAGCTCGACGGCCGCGGTGTATTCGGCTTCGTCGTTGACTTTGCTCACCCCCACGGAAGAGCCCTGGTTTGCCGGTTTGACGAACAACGGCAAACCGAGCTTGTCCGCCACCTCGGCGAATCCGTTGCGCGCCACGGTAGCTCGGGTCAGGGTCACGAAGGGCGTGACCGCCAGCCCGGCATCGCGCAGCAGACGTTTGCTGATGTCCTTGTCCATGCACACCGCCGAACCGAGCACATCGGAGCCGACAAACGGCAGGTCGGCCATGCGCAACAGCCCTTGCAGGCAGCCGTCTTCACCGAGGGTCCCGTGGACAATCGGGAAGATCACATCGACATGGCCCAACAATTCCTGACTGGAGGTTTCAACCAATTGCTGGCTGACCTTGCCCGGCACGACGGCCAATTCGCGATTGGACTGATTGAGGGCGATCAGCGCCGGGTTTTCCTGATTCAGCAGGAAATTCGACGGGTCATTAAGGTGCCAGTGGCCTTGTTTATCGATACCGATCAACACCGGTTCGAAGCGCGAACGATCCAGCGCATCGACGATGTTTTTCGCCGACTGCAACGACACTTCGTGCTCTGCCGACCGGCCCCCGAAAACAATCCCTACCCGCAACTTGCTCATTGCCTGACCTCTTCGTGAATCTCTTTATGGCTAGGGTAGCAGCCCACTCAGGGCTGTAAGGTTTTGCCATCCACCGGGTTGCCGATGGTCAGAAAGTGCCCACCGGCGACGTGGTGCAGGGTGCGCAACGCGTCCTGGCCCTCAAAGTGCCAACGTCCGTCACTGAACACGCGCTCGTCGGCCTGAGCGGCAATCACCTGCGCCAGAAACAGATCGTACTGCTGATGATTGTCGGGCTCCGGCAGCAGCCGGCATTCAAGCCAGGCAACGCAGCCTTCGAGCATCGGCGCGTCGATCAGTTCGGCGTCGAACGTCGGCAAGTCATAGATCTGGAATTTGTCGCGCCCTTGCTCCCGCGTCAGCTCCAGGCCAGACGTCGAGCCAACGGTTTGGACGATATCGGCCTGGGCTGCGCAAGGAACGTTCAGTACGAAGGTCCCGGAGGCTTCCAGCAGCTGTCGGGTCCAGGTGGACTTGTCCAGCACCACAGCGATTTTCGGCGGTTCGAAATCCAGCGGCATGGCCCAGGCCGCCGCCATGATATTGCGCTGACCGTCATGGGCCGCGCTAACCAGAACGGTGGGCCCATGATTGAGCAGACGGTAGGCTTTGGACAACGGGACCGGACGACGGTGAGAAACGCTCATGGATGTCTGCTCCTGGGGGAAAGAGCCGATTGTAACGACATCTGGCGAGAGCTGGCTTGATCAGGTGTAAGGATCAGAGCCTGCTCCGCGTCGACACCGGATGTGAACCCGAAAGCAGCGATCTTTTAACGGATCAGGTCGCCAACTGATTGGCAAACTGCCCCACGGCATTCACCACTTTCTGCGCACCGTCCTGGATCTCGACAATCACCGTGCCGGCTTCCGCCGCCAGCGTCAGCCCGTGCTCGGCCTGCAGCTTGCCGTCGGTGACCAGGGCCACGGCGTTGCGCGCCATATCCTGGTTCTGTCGCACCACCACAACAATTTCGTCGGTGGCCTGGCTGGTCCGCGAAGCCAGTTGCCGGACCTCATCCGCCACCACGGCAAACCCGCGGCCCTGCTCACCGGCGCGTGCCGCTTCGATGGCCGCGTTGAGCGCCAGCAGGTTGGTTTGTTCGGCGATGCCGCTGATGGTTTTGACGATAGTGCCAATCACCAGCGACTGCTCATTGAGCGCCTCAATGCCATCACCTGCGGTTTGCATGTGCTTGGCCAGATCACGCATCACTTCCACCGCCTGATTGACCACGGTACTGCCTCGCTGGGCGCTCTGATCGGTTTGCTGCGAGGTGCTGTAGGCGATGTTCGCTGCTTCGGCGACGGCTTGCTCCTGATTGACCTGATCGGTGACCACCGTGGCGAACTTCACCACTTTGTAAAGTTTGTTATTGGCATCGACCACCGGATTGTAAGAGGCCTCCAGCCATACCGTACGACCATGGCTATCGACGCGCTTGAAGCGATCAACCACATACTCACCCGCGTTCAGTCGACGCCAGAAGTCCTGATACTCGGCACTGTTGGCCTCTTCCGGCAGGCAAAACATGCGGTGATGCTTGCCCTTGATCTGCGCCAGGCTGTAACCCATGCCGCTGAGAAAGCGGTCGTTGGCGGTCAACACATTACCATTGAGATCGAACTCGATCACCGCCGTCGAACGCATCAGCGCGCCGATCAGGTTTTCGTGTTCACGGGAGGTCTCGATGGTGCGGGTCAGGTCGCTGGAGAAAATCGAAAAATGCTTGATCTGGCCATTGGCCGAGCGCACTGGCTGCAGGATCGAACGCAACCATGCTTCCTGGCCGGTGCCCCGCAACAGGCGCACCGCGCCGGCAAAGTGCTCGCCACGGCTCATCGCAGCCTTGAAACGCAACTGGAATTCGTCGTTTCTCACATGCTCGGGAACGATTTCTTCGATGCGCCGGCCAATCAGCTCGTCGCTCTTGTAATGCATTTCGCTGAGGAAATTCTGATTGACCGATTGGACCCGCCCATCTGTATCGAGGGTCAACACAAGCATCTCGCTTTCCAGGCTTTCCTTCACTTGCTGAAGGCTGGAGAGTTCTTCGCGAAGAGCCGATAGCTCCTGCTTCAAGCGTTTATTGAACATGGGGATGCACCGATGGACTGGGGTAGAAAGCGATTTACAGCCTAACCATCGGCCTTGCGGATCTTTTCTGAAGAGTGTTTCAGCTTTGTCCTACAAAAATAGTTCAGGCACCCCCATCGTGTTGTTGATTCACGCAGCGCCAACGGTCGAACAACTTGCGATTTTCGGCATCCGCGTACCGAAGTATGCCGCGCTGCTTACGCCCACCGCCCCCATCACAGCGCAGAAAATCACACAGATCCACGGACTCCACGGCATCAGACCGATCAACAGCAGCGGTGTGATACTGGCCCAGGCCGCGTAGGCAATGTTGTAGGTGAACGAGATGCCCGACACACGAATCCGCGCCGGGAACAGGCTGACCATCACCGAGGGCACCGCACCGACCACTCCGCAACCGAGCCCCGCCACCGCGTAGGCCAGACCGACCCAGTCGCCGCCGCTGATCAGACAGGTGTAAAGCACGCCGATACCCAACGGCAGCAGCAGGCTATACAACATCACCGTGCGCCAGGCGCCGATGCGATCGACCAGTAACCCGGCGAGCACGCAGCCAATGTTCAAAAAAACAATGCCCAATGCGCTCAGGGCGAAGGTGTGACTGGCGGTCATGCCGAAGGTTTTCTGCATCATGGTTGGCGTGATGACCACGAACACCACCACCGCCGACGTCAACACACAGGTGAGGATCATTGCCGGCAGCATGGCCAGGCGATGTTCACGCAGGACACTGCGCAGCGGCAGCTCCACGGTTTGCTCGCGCCGCCCCTGCATGGCCATGAACACCGGCGTTTCACTGAGCCAGCGGCGCAGCCAGACGCCGATCACACCAAACACGCCGCCCAGCAGAAACGGGTAACGCCAGGCGTAATCGAGGATTTCGCCCGGGGTGAAGGCCTGCGCCAGGAAGGTGGCCGTCAAGGCACCGAGCAGATAACCGAAGGTCAGTCCTGCCTGCAAAAAACCCAGGGCATAGCCCCGATGGCCCGCAGGCGCATGCTCGGCGACGAACACCCAGGCGCTCGGCACTTCACCGCCCACGGCCGCCCCTTGAAACACTCTCAGGAGCAACAGCAACAGCGGGGCGAAATAGCCGATTTGCGCGTAGGTCGGCATGATTCCGATCAGCAGACAGGGCAACGCCATCATCAGGATGCTCAGGCTGAAGACTCTTTTGCGGCCCAAACGGTCGGCGAAATGTGCCATCAGGATCCCGCCCAGAGGACGTGCCAGATAGCCGGTGACGAAGATGCCGAAGCTTTGCAGCAAGCGCAGCCATTCAGGCATTTCCGGCGGGAAGAACAACTGGCTCAGGGTCAGCGCGAAAAATACGAAGATGATGAAATCGTAGATTTCCAGCGCGCCGCCGAGGGCGGCAAGCCCCAAGGTTTTGTAGTCCGAGCGGTTGAAGGGCGTCGGGGGTGAATCGGTGTTGGCAGTCATGAAAAGAACTCTGGTGCAGGCAAAAACCAAGGCGCCCATGGTCTACGCAAACGCGCCAGCGGACAACCCGCTAGACTAAAGTCGCATAGTCGCAAAACAGCCCCGCACAAAACTTTCGGGTGAATTAATGTCGATGTCTGTCCGAACGGGCCGCTACCGCCCCGAAGACCACAATAAACATAATAATTCGAGGTACTCCCGTGGCCGCTGATATCGAAGATAGCCGCTCCGCCCGCTTTGCCCTGCGCTGCTCAAGTTTTGCCGAACGCTGGTTCCCCGATTCCTGGGTGTTTGCCGCGCTGGCCGTGATTATCGTCGCCCTCGCCACCATGGCCATGGGCGCCAAACCCACCGACGCGGCCATGGCGTTCGGCGACGGTTTCTGGAGCCTGATCCCGTTCACCATGCAAATGGCTTTCGTGGTGATCGGCGGGTATGTGGTCGCCAGCTCGCCACCGGCAGTCAAGCTGATCGACCGTCTGGCGAAAATCCCGAAAAACGGCCGCTCCGCCGTGGCCTGGGTGGCGCTGATCTCCATGGTTGCATCGCTGCTGAACTGGGGCCTGTCGCTGGTGTTCGGCGGCTTGCTGGTGCGCGCCCTCGCCCGCCGTACCGACCTGAAGATGGACTATCGCGCCGCCGGAGCCGCAGCATACCTGGGCCTTGGCGCGGTGTGGGCCTTGGGCTTGTCATCGTCCGCGGCGCAATTGCAGGCCAACCCGGCCAGTCTGCCGCCGTCGATTCTGTCGATCACCGGGGTCATTCCCTTCACCCAGACCATCTTTCTCTGGCAGTCGGGTGTGATGTTGCTGGCGCTGGTCGTCGTCTCGATCATCATCGCCTACGCGACCGCCCCCGGCCCTAATTCGGCACGTGACGCCAAAGCCTGCGGGGTCGACCCGAGTTTCAATCTACCGCCCCTGCAACCACGCACCCGTCCCGGCGAATGGCTGGAGCACAGTCCGCTGCTCATCATACTTTTGGTGCTGCTGGCCGCCGGATGGCTGTTCCATGAGTTTTCGACCAAACCGGCGATCAGTGCGATCTCCGGCCTTAACACTTACAACTTCCTGTTCATCATGCTCGGTGCGCTGCTGCACTGGCGCCCGCGCAGCTTCCTCGACGCCGTGGCCCGTGCGGTACCGACCACCACCGGCGTGCTGATCCAGTTCCCCCTGTACGGCTCGATCGCCGCGTTGATGACCACGGTCAAAGGCGCTGATGCCCAGACCCTGGCCCATCACATCTCGACCTTCTTCGTCAGCATCGCTTCCCACGATACCTATGCGCTGCTGATGGGCGTGTACTCGGCGATCCTCGGCTTCTTCATTCCGTCCGGTGGCGGCAAGTGGATCATCGAGGCGCCGTATGTGATGCAAGTCGCCACGGATCTGAACTACCACCTGGGTTGGGCCGTGCAGATCTACAACGCCGCCGAAGCCCTGCCCAACCTGATCAACCCGTTCTACATGCTGCCGCTGCTGGGCGTGCTCGGGCTGAAGGCGCGGGACCTGATCGGATTTTCGTTCGTGCAACTGCTGGTGCACACGCCGTTGGTGTTGCTGTTGCTCTGGGCGCTGGGAACGACGCTGGCGTATACGCCGCCGGTAATGCCGTAGACCGCTGGAACTTTTGTGGGAGGCGGTGCAGCTCCCACATTTGAGAGGTGTCATGAGCCGCATGCTGTACCCGCCAACGGACCCATAGGCTAAAAAGGATCTGAGCATGATCAAACTCGCAGGACTGACTCTCGCGGCACTCACCCTGAGCGCCGCCGCCCACGCCGATGTGACCCTGAACCTGGGCAGCACCGAACGCCTCACGCGTCTTTTTGCTTATCCCAACAACTGCAACGTGATTTGCTTTCGCAACTGGACACTCGAGCAAACGGTCGAGCATTACCTGACCCAAAGCGTGCAGCGCGATGGCTACGGCACCGCGAAGGTTCTGGTCAAAACCGATAATGGTCAGCTCTTCACTGTCATCAGCGGCGTACCCGCCGACTATCAAAAACCCTTGACGGCGCTACTCGACGCCGGCGATCTAGCTTACACCGGCGCCAGCAAACTGAATGCCGACGGCAAGTGGGCCTATAACTGGTATTTTTTCCTGCCGCTGGGCATGGCCCTGGAACACCGCAGAAGCGTCCAACTGCTGCATTTCCCGCCCGACTATTCATTGACCCAGGCCCAGGATTACCTCAAGTCAGCCACGACGGATCGCTGGGCCTCATTACTGACGATCAATGGCGTCCCGGCCGAGCAGACGCCGAGCTACCAGACGATCATCGACATCGCTCCGATTGCCGCGCCGTCCAACGCCGGCAAGGACCTGGAAGGTGTCTACGATTATTTCAAGGACTACCAGACCACCATGGTCAAGAACCTCAGCCGAAATGCCAGCGGCGAGGCCGTGCCGATGGTTGCGTTTGGTTCACCGGTGCGTGACTGGATCAAACAGCAGTACGGGCCGACAGTGAATGTACTGGGCCTGGTGAATATCAGCCCGAACGAAGGGCTGAAAGTACCCGTTCTGGGTGCCAACCACCCGAGCTACATTTGGTACGCCGCCGACCCGGCAAACTACACCGGCACCGATGCCAAGGCCAAAGCCGATGCAGCGGGACTGAAAGTCATGGGACAGGACCTGAGCGCCGCGTGCTGGCAGGCCGCCATGGGCCGCGAGACTGACAGCAATGCTGATATTGAGCTCAGAAGTTGCACGCAAACCTGGCAAGTGGCCCAGAAAGATAAAACCTGCGAGCTGTTCTACACCTCGATCCGCAATCTGACGCCTCAACAAGCCGCAGGCAAATGCGCGTCGGCAACGATCCAGGCCCAGCTCAAACAACTCAAGGCGCCTGCACCGGAAACCGCACTTCCCGCTCCAGCGTTTTAGATCAAAGAACCGATGAACGGTCGGTCTCGCTGTCAGTTATGACAGTAGACCCGCCGACTCATCTGCGAGAGGCTTGGGCGAAACCATGTTGCAGCGCTGACAGGATCGTCAGATGAAGGAAGTCGCAGCATCCAGCCAACAAGGATCGTTATGAAAGCCAATGCCCCTCGCAACTCTCTCGCCGCGCCGCCCGCCGGTGTCTATCCCTATGCGCAGCTGCCGACTCGCCTGGGATTCCCCTCCCGGGCAGACTTCGAGATCATCGCCAACGACCAAGGCACAGCGATTGCCATAGCTGCCTTGCGCGAGTTTCCCCGTATCAGTCGAATCTGCAGGACATCGGGGCAACTACTACCCTATCGCTGCCGATATACCCGGCAACTCGCTCCCGGCGTGCACGTCTTCGACCCACGCTTCTGTGGATTGCTGCAACACGCTTGCGACCCGAATGTTTTTCTCGACATGAGCGAACTATGGCTTTGGGCGCTGAAGGACATACAGAAAGGTGACTGGCTGACGATCGACTACGCCGCCACCGAAGACAAACTGTTGCGTCAGTTCGCCTGTCAATGCGGTTCGTACAAATGTCGCGGCTGGATCACCGGCTACAATGAATCGCCAAACGCCGACGGCCAGGCCTTTTTACAGCGCTGGCGTCGGCATCTGTTCGACTGAATGCGTTACTGCGCTTCGACCGGACGCAGGCGGTACTGCGGCGGCAATTGCTCGAAGCCACTGATCGTAGTGTTCAGGCTTTTCCATCGACCGTCCTTGATGCCGTAGATGCAACCGTGGATCGACAGGCTCTGTCCACGGTGCCAGGCGTTTTGCACGATGCTGGTATGGGCGACGTTGGCCACTTGCTGAATCACGTTGAGTTCGCAGAGGCGGTCGACCTGCTCCTCTTCGGTGGCCAGTTTGGCGAGCTCTTCGCGCTTCTCGTAGTAAAGATCGCGAATTGAACGCAGCCAGCCGTCGATCAGGCCGAACTGGCGATCCTGCATCGAGGCTCGAACACCACCGCAACCATAGTGGCCGGTGACCAGAATGTGTTTGACCTTGAGTACGTCAACCGCGTATTGAATCACCGACAGGCAGTTGAGGTCGGTGTGCAGCACCACGTTGGCCACGTTGCGGTGTACGAACAAATCGCCCGGCAGCATGCCGACGATCTCGTTGGCCGGCACCCGGGCATCGGAACAGCCGATCCACAGGTACTCGGGAGTCTGTTGGCGAGCCAGCTTGGCGAAGAAGTCAGGATCTTCTTTGGTGATCGCGTCAGCCCAGCGCTCGTTGTTGTCGATCAGATCTTGTAGTTCGTTCATGCAATGAAGCCTCGAGAATGATGCGCTGCTTTGACAGACAACCGCCCGTCGAGGTCACGCGCTTTATGCACATGCCACCGCAAGCTCGTAAATGGCGCTCCATGCCGGTGGAATTCTCGGTAACCCAGTGGGTCCACCCTAAGTAAGGCCCACAGTATGAGGAATTGCCATGACTGATCCACGACGTCCGTATGATGCGGTGCAACCAGAACCTATTGATGATAACGAAGATCGCATGGGATCGATGCATGAGCTGGATTTCGACGACGAAGAACCCGATGCCAGGATCGGCGACGAGTTGCCGGACAGCGAGCGAGCGCAACTGATGTCCCGTCGGCGCGTGCGCGAAGCCGGCATGACCGGTGCATCGACCGCTGACCACGAGCCCACGGATGATGACTTGAGTCCGGAAACCCTGATCCGCGAAGACGGCGCCCGGGATGCCCATGAAGCGGGTAAAGGGGATCAGGCTGATTGGGACTTGAGCATTGTCGATGAGGACGACATCGGCGGGGGCAATGGGCTGGATGAAGAGGAAATGGCCCGGCGCGATCCGCTGGACCACAAGCGTTGATCGATCCTGGACAGGAGCCTGCGGCGGCTCCTGCCCAGCAATCGGCATTTAAGTTGTAACAAAGATGTTCAATCTACCAGCGTACAGGCCATGACCACCGCATCTTCGCGTCCGCCCACCGCCGGGTAGTAATCCCGCCGACGTCCGATCTCGTTGAAGCCATACCGCTCATACAACTTGAACGCCGCCGTGTTGCTGTCACGCACCTCCAGGAAACATTCCCGGGCATGGGCCTTGTAGGCAATCGACATCAAATGCTCCAGCAGCGTCAAACCCAGGCCACGGCCCTGGTTTTCCGGTTTGACGGTGATGTTCAGCAGGTGCGCCTCATCGAGAATGATCTGCACCACACCGTGGCCCACCTGCTGCTGCCCTTCGAACATCACCCAGATCTGGTACTTGCCCAGGCCATCGAGAAAAATCCCGCGGGTCCAGGGATGGCTGTAGGCCGCGTATTCGATTTTCAGTACAGCTTCCAGGTCCGCCTCGGTCATCGGGCGGAACGATACAGCGTCACTCATTCGATTCTTTCCAGCGCGCCATCAGCCGACGCATGGCTTGCCAGACATCAGCCTTACGCTGTGGCTCTTCCATTAATAATTCCAGGCCAGGCAAGGCCCAGACCGAGCCCAGGCCTTCGACCTGGAGTTCGCGATTGAAGGATTCGGCATTGGCCTCACCGGCAAAACGCACGGCAGGCAGGCCGATCAGCCATAGACAGACGCACGGCGCGTCTTCCAGCCGGGCCGAGATAAAGCCCTGCACGAAGTCACGGGCCGCTTCCGGGCCCTGATCCATGGTGCCTCGGGCCAGCAGCGGCCAGCGCACCGGCTCGCCGATGATCTGCGGGCTGTCCGGCAGGCCGGCTGCGCGCAACATGTCCTTGAGCAACAGATAAGCGGGATCGCGGGCCTGGAACGCCTCGCCTGTGGGTAACTCCACCAGCAGCAGGCAACGCCCTGCCCGCAGCAACTGCAGGGCAAAACGAGGTGGCGGTACGGGGGCGACCCTGGTGACGACCGGCGCTTCTACGACTTCTTCCACCGGTTTGGCCCCGGTGCGCGTGCTTGCCAACGATGGCCGTGGTACTTCGATTTTCACCCGCTCGGCCGGTTTGGCCTGCGGTTCCACAGGCGCCTGGGCCGCAGATGCCGGCACTGCCGGGGCGACGGGCAACGGCTCGGGCAGCTCCAGCAGTTCGGGCCGCGACGGCGCAGCAAAGGGCAATTCGGTGCGCGGCAGCCAATTGACCACCTGCATGGCGTTCAAATAGGCGCGGCGGCGAGACTCGATAAGCAAAGGTCGGCCACTTGTGGATAACTAAAGTGCGGTGATTCTACCGCCCTTCGCTCAAGATCGCCCGCAGTTGATCGTTAGAAAAGCGACAGTCCGTCCCGAGAGTGAATCGCATCGGTCCCGATGCAGTACAATCTCGGCTTTTAATCGCCAACCAGCCGGCCATTCCGATGATCGAACCCAAGCGCGTCTTGCGCGCCCTCGCTGAACACTGGGCACTTCTGGAGCCACTGTGCGAGCACTTCGACCAAGGCACACTGAGCCTCAACGAACTGCGTTCACAGCTGGCCGCCCAGCAACTCGACAGTACGCCGCAGGACATCACCAGTCTGCTGGACGTGTGGATTCGCCTCGACATTCTGGTTCCCGTGGCGAAAAGCCCGAACCGGTTCGAGCTCAACGCGCAGATCCACGACTTCCTCGCTTACCTGCGCCGTGAACACCGTCTGGGCCTGTGTCTGGAGATCGAAGCCTATTTGCGTCATCTCGAACGCCTGGCCGGCTACATCCAGGACGCCTTCGACATCCGCGACGGCAATGATCTGGCGCGCCAACTGCGTCTGCTGGACATGCGCGTACGCGATGTATTGAAAAAGCTCGCCAACGACGAACAGGCCCTGGTGGCCGTTGCCGAGCGGGCCAAGACCAGCGACCGGCAGATCCCGCTGCGCCAGCGTTACGCTGAAGTCCTGGCGACCTGGGACGAATACGTCGAGCCGATGATTCAGTTGGTCAACGCCGACGGCGCCTTCGAACAGGGTGTGCGCAAGGTCGAAAACGTGCTGCTGCGCATGCTCACCGAGCAGCAACGCCTCGGCCATCTGGTTGATGACGACATGCTGCTGCGCACCCACGCGCGAATCCTCGAAATGCAGACCAGTGCGCAACTGACCCTGCGTCACGCCCGCGAACTGCTGCTGCCGCTGCGTGAAGAAGCCCGCCGTCACAACGCCGTGACCCGTGGTGCGGCGCTGGCCCTGTCGATGATTCGCCGCAAGGGTATCGACGCCGTGCCACAAGCCGCGATGCCGATGTTCACCCGGCCGCAAAGCACATTCCTCGGCAGCGCCAGTCAGGTCGAGGCCTATGTTTACGCCCTGGCCCGTTTCGAGCCGAAACCGGCGCGTTTCCCCAAGGCACACAAGACCCACAAGGGCGGCGATGCCCCGCGTGCGCCACGCACGGTCCGGGAGATGCTCGACCGGTGCGAAGACGCCCTGCCGATGCCGGACCTGATGACCTGGCTGCTGGAGCAGGAACCGGACGGCGCCACCGACGAGCTGCTGTATTGGTTCTCGCGCCTGTCGCGGGAAAAACGCTTCAAGCGCGAACGTCTGGAACGCCGCGATTACTTCACACACGAGCACCAGGTCAGCCTGCGCTCCTTCGCCCTGCTCTCGGCCGGTCCTGATGCCTCCGAGAATTCTGCGAGCACCCTCCATGCCAGTACTCCCCATGCAACTTGATCTATCCGAACTGTCTCAGCTGGCGCCGATCTTTCGCGAGCTGTTCAAGGGCTACCACGTCAGCCGTCGCGATCCAGAGCTGTACGCGCAGTTGTCGAATTTTCAGGACCAGTACCGCACGCTGTTCAAGGCGCTGGGCTTTGAACTGATCTGCGACACCCGTGGTTTCTACTACTTCGTGCCGGACCTCGCTGCGGCGGCGGTGAACAAGACGGCCCAGCGCCTGGCACTGTTCACCTTCATCCTCGTCGAGCACCTGGCCGACCAGGGCCGCGACCCGATCGCCGTGCTCGACGGCGGCAGCCTCGGCCGTGATGAACTGCCATCGTTGCTCGAGAAGTATCGCGACCTGTTCATCCAGGCTGAAGTGCAGACCCAGGACGAACTGGAAGAAAAAATCATGCGCCGCATGACCCAGCTCGGCTTCGCCAGTGAAGAAAACGGCGTCTACCGCTTCCTGCCGCCGATGCACCGCTTCCTCGATGTGTGCCTGTCGGTTCAACAGGACCGTGATCTGGCGGCCAGCCTGCACAGCGTGCTGCCACTGCCGGCGCCGGTGCTGATCGACGAAGACAGCGATGAAAAGCTGCTGCAGACCGACGACCCGCTCGATTTGAGCGAATTCGATGGTGAAAGCGAAGAAGACGCACTGGCCCGTGCCATCGCCGAAGAACAGGAGCTCGACGCATGAGCAAGGAACGCTACGGCATCCGCCGCTTTGCCCTACTGAACACCGCCGGCTACAGCCTCGGGCTGTTCCCGCTGGAAGAACCGCTGTCGGTCTACGGCGCGAACAACCTGGGCAAATCCGCCTCGATCAACGCCTTGCAGTTCCCGATCCTGGCGCGCATGTCGGACATGAGTTTCGGCAAGTACAGCCTGGAACAATCCCGGCGCTTCTATTTTGCTTCGGACACCAGTTACATCCTCGTCGAAGTGAACCTGCCCCACGGTCCGCACGTGATCGGCGTGGTCGGTCGTGGTCCGGGCGGCGGTTTCGGTCACCAGTTCTTCGCCTATGCCGGCAAACTGGACCTGGCCCATTATCAGAAAAACGATACCTGCCTGCGTCAGAAGGAACTGTTCACCAACCTTGAACGCGAGGGCCTGAAAGCCTACGAGCTCAAGCCGGATGAATTGCGTCGCTTGCTGGTCGGTGGCCATACCTCGATCCCCCTGGACTTGACGCTGATCCCTCTGCGCTCCACCAGCGAGCAGAGCCTGAAGACCTTCCGCGCCCTGTTCATCAACTTGCTGCACATGCGTGAAATCACAGCGGCCAAGCTCAAGCAATTGTTCCTGGATGCCTTCGAACACAGCCTGCGTTCCGGTAGCGTGGATTACATTGCGGCGTGCGAAGAAGCCTTCCGCGATGTACGACGCATGGAGCAGGACTACAACTCGCTGGTCGCCGCCGGCCCATTGGTCGAAGCCTTGGCCAACGGCGTGAAACAGCGCGACATCCTGCGTGGCAAACTGCACCGGATTTCGCCTTTGCTCGACTCTTTGCTCGGCACTTGGTCAGACTACGCTGGCGCACGCAAGGAAGAGCTGACGATCCAGGCCGAACACTACCGTCGCGAGCAGGACGAACTGCAAAACGATCAACGCGGCGGCACTCAGGAACTGATGCGTCTGGAGCGGGAAATTACCGGCATCCAGCGCTGGCTCGGCGAGCTGTCGGTGCTCAAGCATCGCTTTGCCCTGGTCGATGACGTCAAGGTGCTGGAGCAGCAATTGCTCGCGGCCAAGGACGCCCACGATGAACTGGCCGGTGCGCTGGCGCAGTCGCGACAATTCAGCGCCGAGGATCTGGAAGAGCGTCTGCGGGATCTGGAAAAACGTCTGAAGTCGGTCAAGCAGCAACTCGATCACGCCGACAACAACAGCTACGCCCGCTTGCGCGAAGAGTTCTCGCAGCAGGACGTCGAACGCTTGATGCGCCTGTTCAACAGCGCGCTGTTCAGCCTGCCCCTGGGCGAGCACGGCATTGCGCTGGACGACAACGGCGACTGGGTCAAATCCGTAGAACTGATCCTCGACGGCTTCAAAGGCGAGCGTTTCGAAGTGCCCGGGCTGTCCATCGACATCTCCCACATCGAGCCGCCGGCCTTGCAGGCCCTGGCTGACCGTGCGGCACTGCGCGACCAGAAAGAGCGCCTGGACAAAGAACTCAAGCAACTGAAAACCCAGCAAGCCGTGGCCGCTGACCGCGCCGCGAGCAAGACCCAGACCGAAGCGCTGTACCAGCAAGTGCTGGATGCGCAGAAGGCCCTGGAAGACTTCCGTCGCGCGCAAACCCTGAGCGCCGAAGAAGGCGACAAGCTTGAGCAGCTGGCTCAAATGGAAGCCGCGCAGGACGAATTGAAGCGCTCCAGCGATGCCTTTACCGAACGCGTCCAGCAACTGTCGGCCAAGCTGCAACTGGTCGGCCGGCAGATCGCCGACATGGAAGCCAAGCAACGCACGCTCGATGACGCCCTGCGCCGCCGTCAGTTGCTGCCGGCGGACCTGCCTTTCGGCACGCCGTTCATGGACCCGGTCGACGATTCCATGGATAACCTGTTGCCGCTGCTCAACGATTATCAGGACAGTTGGCAAGGTCTGCTTCGCGCCGACGGCCAGATCGAAGCGCTGTACGCGCAGGTGCGTCTCAAGGGCGTAGCCAAGTTCGACAGCGAAGACGATATGGAGCGGCGCCTGCAATTGTTGATCAACGCTTACGCGCACCGCACCGACGAAGCCCTGACCCTGGGCAAGGCACGTCGCGCCGCTGTTACCGACATCGCCCGCACCCTGCGCAACATCCGCAGCGACTACGACAGCCTCGAGCACCAGTTGGCGTTGTTCAACCGCGAGATCAACAAACGCCAGGTGTCGAACCTGCAGAGCTTCCGCATCGTGCTCGCGCCGAACAAGGAAGCGCTCAAGCACATCGACCAGATCATCCATAGCGCCGGTCAATACGAAGAAGGCGAAACCCTGTCGGTGTTCGATCTGAGCCAGAGCGCAGAACAGGACAACAAGAACGAAGAGGCCAAGGAATACTTGGCACGCCTGGTGGCGGCGAACCACAACCAGCTCGGCCTCAAGGACTTGTTCGAACTGGCGTTCGAGATCACCAAGGTCAACGGTCAACCGGTGATCCACACCGACATCGACGGCGCCGCGTCCAACGGCACCACGATGACCATCAAGGCGCTGACCAACATGTACTTGTTGCTGCACTTGATGGACCGCGACCTGGCCGGCCGTGTGCGCTTGCCGTACTACCTCGACGAGGCGGCGGACATCGACGAGAAGAACCAGGCAGCGTTGCTGGAAACCAGCCTGCAACTGGGCTTCGTACCGATCCTGGCGAGCGTGAAGCCGCAGGTCTGCGCCAGTGTCGCTATCGACCTGGAAGGCGGCAGCGGCCCCGCTGGCATCTACATCGACGAGGCGGACTGGAAGTACATCCGTCGTCATGATCAGGTGAAGGCGACCATCAATGCTGAAGCGGACGAGCCGGAGCTGGATGCGGTCTGACGTTTGAATTGATGGCAACAAAAAGGCCGCGATCCTCAGGATCGCGGCCTTTTCATTCGGGCACAGGGTTAAGGCAGATCCAGACTACTTACCGAGAGAGATCTTCGGCGCCCAGGTCAGCCATTCCTCTTCGAACTTGTCGAACAGCGGGAACGTCTGCTCCGCCCGCGCCGGGGTGCCCATGCGTTCGCCATCCGGAGTGGCAAATGCAACCCCACCCTGAATCATGGTCTCCAGCGATTCGGTACGAAGAGTCGCCCCCTTGAACAGCCCGACATCAAGACCAAAACCACTGGTGTTCCAGAAGCGAGTGCCGCTGCGAACCAATGGCGCGTATTTCGGCTCGATCAGAATGTGGATCAACACGCGGTCTGCGGTCTGACCCAGTTCATACCCGGTCACTTTGCCGACCGTGATTTCACGGTACGTCACCGGCACACCGGCTTTCAGTGAACCACGCCGCGCAGCGCTCAATACCAGGCTCAACCCGGCTTCGACCTTGGCGCTCTCGGGGGGGCTGGCCAGGGCTGTGAAGTTTTTCTGCGGACCAAGGTTCTTTGGTGCTGGCTGGACCTCGATGTATTGCCCGGTGACCAAGGTCTCCAGGTTAGAGGTCTTGATCAAGCCCAGCTCGGGCTTGACCACCCAGAATTGGCTACCGACGCGGGCGATGCGCTCAGGCACTTCAGTGAGTCGCGCGGTGATAAGCACCGATTGCAGGTCATCCGTGAGGTCGACGCCTTCAATCTTGCCGACATCCAGCCCTTTGAAACGAATCGGTGTACCGGCGCGCAAGCCATCGGCGCGATCGACCCTGATCGTGATCACCTCGCCTTTTTGCGTAGCCTCATCATGACTGGCAAACAACCGGAAACGCGGAATCCGCTTTTGCAAAGGCGCCTTGGCCTGCGGCGTTTCAAAGGCAATGCCGCCCGCCATCAAGCTTTGCAACGACTCACTTTTGACTTGAATACCTCCGGTCAGCCCACCCGTCAGGGTAATGCCGCTGGCATTCCAGAATCGGGTCGACGCGTTGACCAGGTTTTCGTATTCCTTCTCGATGTGGACACCGATCACCAGTTGGTTTTTCTTGCGTGAAAACTGATAGCTCTGTACCGAGCCAACCTTGACCTGCTTGTACAGAACAGGGCTGCCGACTTCCAGCGAACCAAGGTTCTCGGTGAACAACACCAGGTGCAGACCCGGCGAACGCAAATCCAGCGGCGGCGCCTTGGGCCTCGCGACGAACTCGCGTTGCGGCGCGGCGCCTTTATCCCCGGGACGCACGGCGATGTAGTTACCTTTGACCAGCGCCTCAAGCCCCGTGATGCCGGCGAGCGAGATCGACGGCTTGACCACCCAGAACTGAGTGCCATCGACGAGGTAGTCTTCAGCCAACGGATCCAGCGTCAGTTCGGCGCTCGCAGCCGCCAAATCAGCGTCAACCTTGAGCGCCTTGAGTGTGCCAACCTGAATGCCCTTGTACATGACCGGCGTACGACCGGCCTGCAGACCTTCGAAGTCACTGAGTTTGACCTTGACCTTGATACCGGCCGCAGCGGCATCGAAGTCCTCATAGAGACGGAATGGCAGACTCGGATCCGTGGGCGGGCTGTCCCTGCGATTTTCCGGAGTGGCGAACGCAATGCCACCCGCGACAATGCTGGCGAGAGACTCGCTGCGCACCTTCACGCCCGACAGATTGGCATCGATGCTGATGCCGCTGGCGTTCCAGAAACGCGTGTGTTTACGCACCAATTTGGCGTAGGTCGGCTCAATGAAGACCTTGAGCTCAACAGTGCTCTGATCTTCGGACAGCACGTAACTTTTGATCTGGCCGACCTTTATTTGTTTGTAGAACACCGGGCTACCGCGGTTCAACGAGCCCAGGCGATCTGCCTTGATCGTCAGGTGCAGCCCGGGCTGGGCGTCGGATAGCGGCGGCTCTTGGGCCAGGGCCTTGAATTTGCGCGCGGGCTCACCTTCCCCGGGACTGATCGCGACGTAATTGCCCGAAACCAGGGTCTCCAGGCCAGTGATCCCGGCCAGGGTTACGCTCGGCTTGACCAACCAGAATCGCGTGCTGGTCCGCAGGTATTGCTCCACGTCCTTATTCATTTCGACGGTGGCAATTACGCCCTTGGAGGCTCCTTCATCATCGAGTTTGAGCGTTTTCACCTTGCCGACCGGCATGCCTTTGTAGACGACTTCAGTCTTGTTGGCCTGAATGCCTTCGCCGCTTTCAAAGCGCACCTGGACCTCGATGCCAGTCTCGGAATAAGCACGCCAGCCAAGCCAGCTACCGATGATCAGGGCGATCAGGGGGAGTACCCAAATGGCTGACCAGTTCGAGGCCGGTCGGGTTTTCGCTGTTGGCAAATCAGTCATGGTCGTCGTCCGACTCCGTGTTATCCCAAATCAGTCGGGGATCGAAAGTTACTGCAGCCAGCATGGTCAGGATGACCACACTGGCAAAGGCTATGGCACCAAGATCGGCTTCGACGCTGGCCAGTCGCCCGAAGTTCACGACCGCCACCAGAATGGCGATCACAAAAATATCGAGCATCGACCAGCGGCCGATGAACTCGATGAAGCGGTACATCCATATACGTTGGCGGGCTGAAAGTGGCTGACGACGCTGTACGGAATACAGCAGCAGTGCAATGCCCACCAGTTTGAACGTGGGTACCAGGATACTGGCGATAAAAACCACGGCGGCAATAGGGATCATGCCGTGCTGAACCAATTGGATCACGCCGGACATGATAGTGCTGGGGTCACCCTTGCCCAGCGAACTCACGGTCATGATCGGCAGCACATTGGCAGGTATATAGAGAATGGCAGCAGTAATCAGCAACGCCCAAGTGCGCATCAGGCTATTCGGACGGCGGGCATGCACTATGGCACCACAGCGAGTACACACCTGCTCATCGGCATCAGCTTCCTGCTTGTTCAACTCATGGCATTCGGCGCAAATCAGAATGCCTGCATCAATCGCCCGCATGGGCATCCTCTCCTGATAAAGCCTGCCAGATCTGGTGAGGCGACATTACAACCTCCAGCCAGACTTGAACCAACAGCAAAGCAACGAAGCAGGCCAGCCCGATACCTATCGTCATTGCTGCCATATCTGCCAGTTTTACGATGGCGACGAGTACACCCATGAGGTAAACCTCGAGCATCCCCCAATCTCTCAAATGGTGATAAATACGGTAAAGCAGCAAACCGTAACTGCGGCCGACATCAAAATGAATGCTCAGTAATACCGTCAGCTGGCACAGCAGCTTGAGCAGCGGTATACCCATGCTGCACAGGAACACAATCACGGCAACGCCTTGCATACCCGAATTGAACAAGCCCAAAACACCGCTCCAGACAGTATCTTGCGATGACTGCCCGAGTAGATTGAGCTGCATGATGGGTAAAAAGTTCGCGGGGACGTATAACAAAAGCGCCGCGATGACCAAAGCCAGGCTGCGGTGCACCACGTTGTGTCGATAGGCGTATAGCTCGTACCCACATCGCGGGCACAGGGCTTTCTCGCCATGGGCAAGCTTGGGCTTGCGCATCAGCAAGTCGCATTCATGACACGCCACCAAATCGCCCAGTGGTAAATCTGACAGCCCGGAGGCGTCAACCGGATCTGGCATAAGGGCTCTGGCTCCGAAAAAGTTGGACCTATTCTAGTGCCCTGAATCAAAAATAACTGTTCAAATTTCTGCGGTGATTAATCGTGCTTTTCTTGCGCCAAAAACAAAACCCCTACCTGCATACGCAGATAGGGGTTTTGGAATTTAATCTTGACGATGACCTACTCTCACATGGGGAAACCCCACACTACCATCGGCGATGCATCGTTTCACTGCTGAGTTCGGGATGGGATCAGGTGGTTCCAATGCTCTATGGTCGTCAAGAAATTCGGGTACCGAACCGTCTTTCGACGCTTCAGCAAATTGGGTATGCGATAGTTTGTGCGGCTTTTGTGAATCGTTGCGAACTTTCGGTTCATTGCGTCTTCACACACCGCAATCTGGCCTTTCGACGCAAATTGCTTGGGTGTTATATGGTCAAGCCTCACGGGCAATTAGTATTGGTTAGCTCAACGCCTCACAGCGCTTACACACCCAACCTATCAACGTCGTAGTCTTCGACGGCCCTTCAGGGGACTCAAGGTCCCAGTGAGATCTCATCTTGAGGCTAGTTTCCCGCTTAGATGCTTTCAGCGGTTATCTATTCCGAACATAGCTACCCGGCAATGCCACTGGCGTGACAACCGGAACACCAGAGGTTCGTCCACTCCGGTCCTCTCGTACTAGGAGCAGCCCCTCTCAAATCTCAAACGTCCACGGCAGATAGGGACCGAACTGTCTCACGACGTTCTAAACCCAGCTCGCGTACCACTTTAAATGGCGAACAGCCATACCCTTGGGACCGGCTTCAGCCCCAGGATGTGATGAGCCGACATCGAGGTGCCAAACACCGCCGTCGATATGAACTCTTGGGCGGTATCAGCCTGTTATCCCCGGAGTACCTTTTATCCGTTGAGCGATGGCCCTTCCATACAGAACCACCGGATCACTAAGACCTACTTTCGTACCTGCTCGACGTGTCTGTCTCGCAGTCAAGCGCGCTTTTGCCTTTATACTCTACGACCGATTTCCGACCGGTCTGAGCGCACCTTCGTACTCCTCCGTTACTCTTTAGGAGGAGACCGCCCCAGTCAAACTACCCACCATACACTGTCCTCGATCCGGATAACGGACCTGAGTTAGAACCTCAAAGTTGCCAGGGTGGTATTTCAAGGATGGCTCCACGCGAACTGGCGTCCACGCTTCAAAGCCTCCCACCTATCCTACACAAGCAAATTCAAAGTCCAGTGCAAAGCTATAGTAAAGGTTCACGGGGTCTTTCCGTCTAGCCGCGGATACACTGCATCTTCACAGCGATTTCAATTTCACTGAGTCTCGGGTGGAGACAGCGCCGCCATCGTTACGCCATTCGTGCAGGTCGGAACTTACCCGACAAGGAATTTCGCTACCTTAGGACCGTTATAGTTACGGCCGCCGTTTACCGGGGCTTCGATCAAGAGCTTCGCGTTAGCTAACCCCATCAATTAACCTTCCGGCACCGGGCAGGCGTCACACCCTATACGTCCACTTTCGTGTTTGCAGAGTGCTGTGTTTTTAATAAACAGTCGCAGCGGCCTGGTATCTTCGACCGGCGTGGGCTTACGCAGCAAGTGCTTCACCCTCACCGGCGCACCTTCTCCCGAAGTTACGGTGCCATTTTGCCTAGTTCCTTCACCCGAGTTCTCTCAAGCGCCTTGGTATTCTCTACCCAACCACCTGTGTCGGTTTGGGGTACGGTTCCTGGTTACCTGAAGCTTAGAAGCTTTTCTTGGAAGCATGGCATCAACCACTTCGTGTTCTAAAAGAACACTCGTCATCAGCTCTCGGCCTTAGAATCCCGGATTTACCTAAGATTCCAGCCTACCACCTTAAACTTGGACAACCAACGCCAAGCTGGCCTAGCCTTCTCCGTCCCTCCATCGCAATAACCAGAAGTACAGGAATATTAACCTGTTTTCCATCGACTACGCTTTTCAGCCTCGCCTTAGGGACCGACTAACCCTGCGTCGATTAACGTTGCGCAGGAAACCTTGGTCTTTCGGCGTGGGTGTTTTTCACACCCATTGTCGTTACTCATGTCAGCATTCGCACTTCTGATACCTCCAGCAAGCTTCTCAACTCACCTTCACAGGCTTACAGAACGCTCCTCTACCGCATCACCTAAGTGATACCCGTAGCTTCGGTGTATGGTTTGAGCCCCGTTACATCTTCCGCGCAGGCCGACTCGACTAGTGAGCTATTACGCTTTCTTTAAAGGGTGGCTGCTTCTAAGCCAACCTCCTAGCTGTCTAAGCCTTCCCACATCGTTTCCCACTTAACCATAACTTTGGGACCTTAGCTGACGGTCTGGGTTGTTTCCCTTTTCACGACGGACGTTAGCACCCGCCGTGTGTCTCCCATGCTCGGCACTTGTAGGTATTCGGAGTTTGCATCGGTTTGGTAAGTCGGGATGACCCCCTAGCCGAAACAGTGCTCTACCCCCTACAGTGATACATGAGGCGCTACCTAAATAGCTTTCGAGGAGAACCAGCTATCTCCGAGCTTGATTAGCCTTTCACTCCGATCCACAGGTCATCCGCTAACTTTTCAACGGTAGTCGGTTCGGTCCTCCAGTCAGTGTTACCTAACCTTCAACCTGCCCATGGATAGATCGCCCGGTTTCGGGTCTATTCCCAGCGACTAGACGCCCTATTAAGACTCGCTTTCGCTACGCCTCCCCTATTCGGTTAAGCTCGCCACTGAAAATAAGTCGCTGACCCATTATACAAAAGGTACGCAGTCACAGAACAAAGTCTGCTCCCACTGCTTGTACGCATACGGTTTCAGGATCTATTTCACTCCCCTCTCCGGGGTTCTTTTCGCCTTTCCCTCACGGTACTAGTTCACTATCGGTCAGTCAGTAGTATTTAGCCTTGGAGGATGGTCCCCCCATATTCAGACAAAGTTTCTCGTGCTCCGTCCTACTCGATTTCATGACCAAGAGATTTTCGCGTACAGGGCTATCACCCACTATGGCCGCACTTTCCAGAGCGTTCCGCTAATCTCAAAGCCACTTAAGGGCTAGTCCCCGTTCGCTCGCCACTACTAAGGGAATCTCGGTTGATTTCTTTTCCTCAGGGTACTTAGATGTTTCAGTTCCCCTGGTTCGCCTCTTAAGCCTATGTATTCAGCTTAAGATAACCATCTTATGATGGCTGGGTTCCCCCATTCAGACATCTCCGGATCAAAGTCTGTTTGCCGACTCCCCGAAGCTTTTCGCAGGCTACCACGTCTTTCATCGCCTCTGACTGCCAAGGCATCCACCGTATGCGCTTCTTCACTTGACCATATAACCCCAAGCAATCTGGTTATACTGTGAAGACGACATTCGCCGAAAATTCGCGCTACTCAATTAAGAGCAACTCACAAATTTTACCTTAGCCTGATCCGTTACCAGTGAAAGTAACGTTCAGTCTATCTTTCTATCACATACCCAAATTTTTAAAGAACGATCTAGCCAAAGACTAGAAATCAACATTCACCATCCATCGATGGAATGTTCATTTCTAAGCTTTCAAACTTCAGAAGCAGTAGTGGTGGAGCCAAACGGGATCGAACCGTTGACCTCCTGCGTGCAAGGCAGGCGCTCTCCCAGCTGAGCTATGGCCCCGTATCTCTACAGGTGTCCCACACAAAATTGGTGGGTCTGGGCAGATTCGAACTGCCGACCTCACCCTTATCAGGGGTGCGCTCTAACCAACTGAGCTACAGACCCAATTTCGGGCTGCTTCTATCGTCTTCTTCAATGAATCAAGCAATTCGTGTGGGAACTTATGGAGCAGCTGAGTCGTCGATTAAGGAGGTGATCCAGCCGCAGGTTCCCCTACGGCTACCTTGTTACGACTTCACCCCAGTCATGAATCACACCGTGGTAACCGTCCTCCCGAAGGTTAGACTAGCTACTTCTGGTGCAACCCACTCCCATGGTGTGACGGGCGGTGTGTACAAGGCCCGGGAACGTATTCACCGCGACATTCTGATTCGCGATTACTAGCGATTCCGACTTCACGCAGTCGAGTTGCAGACTGCGATCCGGACTACGATCGGTTTTGTGGGATTAGCTCCACCTCGCGGCTTGGCAACCCTCTGTACCGACCATTGTAGCACGTGTGTAGCCCAGGCCGTAAGGGCCATGATGACTTGACGTCATCCCCACCTTCCTCCGGTTTGTCACCGGCAGTCTCCTTAGAGTGCCCACCATTACGTGCTGGTAACTAAGGACAAGGGTTGCGCTCGTTACGGGACTTAACCCAACATCTCACGACACGAGCTGACGACAGCCATGCAGCACCTGTCTCAATGTTCCCGAAGGCACCAATCCATCTCTGGAAAGTTCATTGGATGTCAAGGCCTGGTAAGGTTCTTCGCGTTGCTTCGAATTAAACCACATGCTCCACCGCTTGTGCGGGCCCCCGTCAATTCATTTGAGTTTTAACCTTGCGGCCGTACTCCCCAGGCGGTCAACTTAATGCGTTAGCTGCGCCACTAAGAGCTCAAGGCTCCCAACGGCTAGTTGACATCGTTTACGGCGTGGACTACCAGGGTATCTAATCCTGTTTGCTCCCCACGCTTTCGCACCTCAGTGTCAGTATCAGTCCAGGTGGTCGCCTTCGCCACTGGTGTTCCTTCCTATATCTACGCATTTCACCGCTACACAGGAAATTCCACCACCCTCTACCATACTCTAGCTTGTCAGTTTTGAATGCAGTTCCCAGGTTGAGCCCGGGGCTTTCACATCCAACTTAACAAACCACCTACGCGCGCTTTACGCCCAGTAATTCCGATTAACGCTTGCACCCTCTGTATTACCGCGGCTGCTGGCACAGAGTTAGCCGGTGCTTATTCTGTCGGTAACGTCAAAATTGCAGAGTATTAATCTACAACCCTTCCTCCCAACTTAAAGTGCTTTACAATCCGAAGACCTTCTTCACACACGCGGCATGGCTGGATCAGGCTTTCGCCCATTGTCCAATATTCCCCACTGCTGCCTCCCGTAGGAGTCTGGACCGTGTCTCAGTTCCAGTGTGACTGATCATCCTCTCAGACCAGTTACGGATCGTCGCCTTGGTGAGCCATTACCTCACCAACTAGCTAATCCGACCTAGGCTCATCTGATAGCGCAAGGCCCGAAGGTCCCCTGCTTTCTCCCGTAGGACGTATGCGGTATTAGCGTCCCTTTCGAGACGTTGTCCCCCACTACCAGGCAGATTCCTAGGCATTACTCACCCGTCCGCCGCTGAATCAGGGAGCAAGCTCCCTTCATCCGCTCGACTTGCATGTGTTAGGCCTGCCGCCAGCGTTCAATCTGAGCCATGATCAAACTCTTCAGTTCAAACATCTTTGGGTTTTGAGAAAACCCTAAACTTGGCTCAGCAATCGTTGGTTACATCTTTGATTTCTCGCGGAGTAACTTGTGATGCTGATAATCTGTTGACTAGCAGTCTGACTCCACAAGCACCCACACGAATTGCTTGATTCAGTTGTTAAAGAGCGGTTGGTTAAGATCTTTCGTCTCAACCGAGGCGCGAATTCTACAGCAGCCTCATTTGCTGTCAAGTGATTATTTTCAGAAGTTTTCAAGGATTCCTTAACAACTTCAACCACTTGCGCCTTCGATCTCTCGTCAGCGGGAGGCGAATTCTACAGCGTTACTCGCTGCTGTCAACACCTCTTTTTCAACTTCCTTTCGACTTCGATGACCTGAAGCAACCTGCTGCCGAAAACTGCGTAACTCATTGTTTATCAAGGAGTTTTCCGTTTCGACTGCGCCGGAAGTGGGGCGAATTATAGGCTTCCAGAATCTGCCGTCAACCACTAATTACGCTTTTTTGGCAGAAGAGGCCTTTTTCATCATCAAACGCGGGATTCGCCGGGTTACAGGCGGTAGCCGCAATACTAATAGCAACGCCCCCACAGCGGCATATATAGCCCACTCTCTCAGATCGGCGCGCACAATCCAGAGCATATGCAGCAATCCAAGCACCAAAACCACATAAACCAGGCGATGCAATTTCTTCCAGTGCACACCCAGACGTCGCTGACTGTATCGATTGGAGGTCATTGCCAATACCAGCAAACAAAAAACACCCAGCGCTCCGACAATAATGTACGGGCGTTTGCGTAACTCGACACCCAGCTGCGACCCATCAAATCCGAGGATAAACGCCAGATAAGCGCTCAGGTGCAGAACTACATAAGCAAAACACCACAAACCCAATTGCCGCCTGACCGCAATCCACCCCGCCCAACCGGTGAACTTTTGCAGAGGCGTCATGCTTAATGTGATGAGCAGAAGAACAAGGGTCCCCAAGCCCAAACGGTCGACCAATACTTTCCCCGGGTCCGGGCCAAGCGCATCAGTCCAGGCTTGATACAACCAGAACAAGGGCCACACCAACGCGACAATAAAGACACCGACACGCCAAAGCGGGTACCGCATCAGTAATTCTTCCGCAAATCGAGCCCGCTATATAGAGACGCCACTTCATCAGCGTAGCCATTGAACATCTGCGTATCACGCACGTTGGGCTTGAAAAGACCACTCGGCAAGCGCCGCTCACGAGCCTGCGTCCAGCGTGGATGATCAACCGCGGGATTCACATTCGCATAGAAGCCATATTCGTCCGGGGCAATACTCTGCCAGGTCGTTTTGGGCTGCTCATCGACCAGACTGATCCGCACAATGGACTTGATGCTTTTGAAGCCGTACTTCCATGGCACTACCAGACGCAACGGCGCCCCGTTCTGATTCGGCAACTCACGCCCATACATCCCAACCGCCAGAATCGCCAACGGGTTCATCGCCTCATCCATGCGCAACCCTTCTACATAGGGCCAGTCGATCAAGGCGAATTCGGATCGCTGCCCCGGCATGTTCTTGGGATCCTGCAGCGTTTCAAAACGAATGAATTTGGCTTTTGACGTTGGCTCTACTTGCTTGAGTAACGCCGAGACGGGAAAACCGATCCATGGAATGACCATCGACCAAGCCTCCACACAGCGAAGGCGGTAGATTCGCTCTTCCAACTGATAAGGCCTCATGAAGTCTTCGAGTGCATAGCGTCCCGGCTTACCCACTTCGCCATCCACCACCACAGTCCAGGGCTCAGTCTTTAACGCGCCGGCATTGGCTGCAGGATCACCTTTGTCGGTGCCAAACTCATAGAAGTTGTTGTAATGGGTAGCATCCTTGAAAGGCGTGATCGCCTCATCCTTCACGGTGACTGCATCCCAACGGGCGGAAGGAAGTTTTTCGCTGAACCAGGAAGGCGCCTTGCCAGGTTCAACATCCGAATAACGCCCCACCTCATTGGCGCTAGCCCAGCGAGGCAGCCCGCTCAGCGCCAAGCCGCCAACGGCAGCGCCCAATACATGACGTCGAGAGAGATAACAGGATTCAGGCGTGACGTCCGACTCATGACAGTCAGACGCCTTGGGGATTTTGATCAGCATGGCTACTCCGCAGCATTGGAGAACAGATGCACCAACAGACTGCGGAGTATGAGGGAAATTACATCACTCGACGCTTTTGCGCCGACGAAGATGTAACAAGTACTGCACCGGACCGGAAGCCGCGTAGGCGAGGAAAACCAGCAGCAGGATGCGCGGAGGATCGCTGAACACTACGGCGAAGACCAGCACCACGGCCAGGATTGCCACGAAAGGCACACGCCCCTTGAGGTCCAGCTCCTTGAAGCTGTTGTACTTGATGTTGCTGACCATGAGCATGCCCGCAGCCGCGACCATTAACGCCACCAGGAAGGACATCTTGGATCCCTGGATACCGTAGTCACTGAACGCCCAGACAATCCCTGCCACGACGCCAGCAGCAGCCGGACTGGCCAGGCCAATGAAGTAGCGCTTATCGGCGGTGCCGACCTGGGTGTTAAAACGCGCCAGCCGCAACGCCGCGCCCGCTACATAGATGAAAGCCACCATCCAGCCGACCTTGCCCATGTCGCCCAGCGCCCAACCAAATGCCAGCAAGGCAGGTGCAACACCGAAGGCAACCATGTCCGACAGCGAGTCGTACTCGGCACCGAAGGCACTCTGGGTATTGGTCATGCGCGCGACACGGCCATCGAGACCGTCGAGCACCATGGCGACGAAAATCGCGATGGCTGCGAAAGCAAAATACTTGCTCGCGCCAATCGAATCACCCGCACTCAGGGCGCTCTGTGCGCTCATGGAGTTAATGATGGAGTAAAACCCTGCGAACAGATTCGCAGTGGTGAACAGATTCGGCAGAAGATAGATACCACGATGCCGGACTTTACGGCCTTCAGCGTCATGCCCTTCTTCAACATGCTCATCGATGGGCAGCAGGCTTTCGGCGTCAGAAGCCTGGTTTGGCTCTTCGGGACGTTCGCTCATGGACAATACCTTGCAACGGGGTGGAAAGTTTCGACAGATGTCTGCGGCAACGGTTCGCACCGCAAACGATGCAGCTTTATACCAGAACCGGCCCGCCAAACGAAAAAACGCGGCCTGGGCCGCGTTTTTCGTACAAGGGCGTGACTTAGTTTTTGGCTTTGTCGACGATCTTGTTGGCACCGATCCACGGCATCATGGAGCGCAGTTGCTCGCCGATGATTTCGATACCGTGAGCGGCGTTGTTGCGACGCTTGGCGGTCATCGAAGGATAGCCGGTAGCCCCTTCGCTGATGAACATCTTGGCGTATTCGCCGTCCTGAATACGTTTCAGGGCGTTGCGCATGGCCTGACGGGATTCGGCGTTGATCACTTCCGGGCCGGTCACGTACTCGCCGTATTCGGCGTTGTTGGAGATCGAGTAGTTCATGTTGGCGATACCGCCTTCGTACATGAGGTCAACGATCAGCTTCAGTTCGTGCAGGCATTCGAAGTAGGCCATCTCTGGCGCATAGCCAGCTTCAACCAGCGTTTCGAAACCAGCTTTAACCAGTTCAACGGTACCGCCGCACAGAACGGCTTGTTCGCCGAACAGGTCGGTTTCAGTCTCGTCCTTGAAGGTGGTTTCGATGATGCCGGTACGACCACCGCCAACACCGGCAGCGTAGGACAGAGCAACGTTCTTGGCGTTGCCCGACGCGTCCTGGTAGATCGCGATCAGGTCAGGGATACCGCCGCCCTTCACGAACTCGGAACGTACGGTGTGGCCTGGAGCTTTCGGCGCGATCATGATCACGTCGAGGTCAGCGCGCGGCACTACCTGGTTGTAGTGGATCGCGAAGCCGTGGGAGAAGGCCAGGGTGGCGCCTTTCTTGATGTTCGGCTCGATTTCGTTCTTGTACAGCGAGGACTGGAACTCGTCCGGGGTCAGGATCATGACCAGGTCGGCCGCTGCAACAGCGGAAGCAACGTCGGTCACTTTCAGGCCGTGAGCTTCGGCTTTGGCAACGGTGGCCGAACCTTTACGCAGACCAACGGTAACGTCAACGCCAGAGTCTTTCAGGTTGCACGCTTGGGCGTGGCCCTGGGAACCGTAACCGATGATGGCAACTTTCTTGCCCTGGATGATCGACAGGTCGCAGTCTTTATCGTAGAAAACTTTCATGAATTTCCCCTATATATCCAGGCCGTTCAGGCCATTCGCTAATTTGGTTTAGATGCTGAGTACTTTGTCGCCGCGCGCAATCCCGGTGACGCCACTGCGTACAGTTTCCAGGATCGAGGCGGTGCCGATGGACTGAATGAAGCTGTCGAGCTTGTCGCTGGTACCGGTCAATTGAACGGTATACACGCTGGCGCTGACATCGACGATCTGCCCACGGTAAATATCGGTGGTGCGCTTGATCTCGGCGCGTTGGGCGCCGGTGGCTTTGACCTTGACCAGCATCAGTTCGCGCTCGATGTGAGCACTCTCCGACAGGTCGACCAGTTTTACCACTTCGATCAGCTTGTTCAGGTTTTTGGTGATCTGCTCGATGATCTCATCATGGCCGACAGTGGTCAGCGTCAGACGCGACAGGGTCGGGTCTTCGGTTGGCGCCACAGTCAGGCTTTCGATGTTGTAGTTGCGCTGCGAGAACAGGCCGACTACGCGAGACAAAGCGCCGGGTTCGTTTTCCAGAAGCAAGGAAATAATGTGCCGCATGATTAAGTACGCTCCGTCTTGCTCAGCCACATATCGCGCATGGAGCCGTCTTTGATCTGCATCGGGTAGACGTGCTCGTTGGCGTCGACCTTGATGTCAAGGAACACCAGGCGATCCTTCATCGCGAACGCTTCCTCCATCATCGGCTTCAAATCCTTCAAGTCGGTGATGCGCATGCCAACGTGACCATAGGCTTCAGCCAACTTGACGAAGTCCGGCAACGATTCCATGTAGGAATGCGAGTGACGCGCACCGTAGCTCATGTCCTGCCATTGGCGGACCATGCCGAGCACGCCGTTGTTGAGCAGAATGATCTTCAGTGGCAAGCCATGTTGCAGACAGGTCGACAACTCCTGAATGTTCATCTGAATGCTGCCCTCGCCGGTCACACAGGCGACTTCAGCATCCGGGAAGTTCAGTTTCACGCCCATCGCAGCCGGCAAACCGAAGCCCATCGTGCCCAGGCCGCCGGAATTGATCCAGCGATTCGGCTTGTTGAAACGGTAGTACTGGGCCGCGTACATCTGATGTTGACCCACGTCGGAGGACACATAGGCATCGCCATGGGTCACTTCGCTCAGCGTCTCGATCACAGTCTGAGGCTTGATAATGCTGCCATCACCCTTGTTGTAAGGGAACATGTCGCGATCACCACGCCACTCTTCAATCTGCTTCCACCAGGTGGCTACAGCTTCCTTGTTCGGGGCCTCGCCGATTTCCTTGAAGGTAGCGACCATTTCGGTCAGTACGCTTTCCACCGGACCTACGATAGGAACGTCGGCCTTGATGGTCTTGGAGATCGAAGCCGGGTCGATGTCGACATGAATGATCTTGGCATTCGGGCAAAACTTCGACGCACCATTGATAACGCGATCGTCGAAGCGCGCGCCGACTGCAAGGATCACATCGGCATGGTGCATCGTCAGGTTGGCGGTGTAGCTGCCATGCATACCGAGCATGCCGACGAACTGGCGGTCGTTACCCGGATAGGCGCCAAGGCCCATCAAGGTATTGGTGACCGGTGCGTTCAGCAGTTGCGCCAACTCGGTCAACGGCGCGGAACCGTTGCCCATGATGACGCCGCCACCGGCATAGATGATTGGCCGCTTGGCCGCCAACAGCATTTCCACGGCTTTGCGGATCTGGCCCGAATGGCCACGCACTGCAGGGCTGTAGGAACGCAGCTTGGCTTTTTTCGGGAAGACGTATTCGAACTTCTCGGCCGGATTGGTCATGTCTTTCGGGATATCGACCACTACCGGGCCCGGACGACCGGATTGCGCCAGGTAGAAAGCCTTCTTCATGACTTCCGGGATTTCCGATGGGTGCTTGATCATGAAGCTGTGCTTCACGATCGGCCGGGAGATACCGATCATGTCGGTTTCCTGGAATGCATCCGTGCCGACCATGGTGCTCGGCACCTGGGCGGTCAGAATCACCATCGGGATCGAGTCCATGTACGCAGTGGCGATACCGGTAATGACGTTAGTCGCACCCGGTCCGGATGTCACCAGTACGACACCGGCCTTGCCAGTGGCGCGCGCATAACCGTCAGCCATGTGAGTGGCAGCCTGCTCATGACGGACGAGAATGTGCTGAACGGATGGTTCTTTGAACAGTGCATCGTAGATATGCAGTGCGGCACCACCCGGGTACCCATAGATATACTTAACGCCCTCGTCACGCAAAAAGCGGACGATCATTTCACCGCCAGATAAAAGCTCCACGTTGTTCACCTCTAAAACGCCAGAATACCGCCCACATATAAGGGGACGGGTCTTAATAGGTTTACTTCCCAGCAGAGCATGAGCGACGGTGGTCGCCGACTACGTCAGCACTGACTGAGCAAGTATTGGGATCGTCCCAAGTGTTGCGGGCCTTTCCCACCCAGCGCGAGGTAACGCGTTGCGGGTGTAACAGGTCGGCGCGGATGTGCGCCTCATGATCTGCTGAGTGGGTCTGCTTCTGGCAGTCCCTCTACAGCGGACTTTGGATTCTTCTGTTTCGTCCCCTGCAAGTCAAGTCGTCTATGTGCTTTATTGAACTAAGCACATGAGAAAGCAAGAAAAAACCGTGAAACTGCATGAGTGTTAGCTTCAATTGCGCAACCCGAGACAAGGAATTGGACAATCCGCAACGGAGAGAGGAAGTACAGGGAGCGATGCGGCGACTGGATGACGTTCAACGGCAGGAGCCGCACCAGTGAGACGCAGATACGAATAGCGAACAACCACCAGTAGGCATGCAGGAACCGGGCATGCGCTCATCGCGAACAAGCCCGGTTGCTACAAGGGATCGAACTCAGCGAGAAGCTGTGATCAGCACATCGAACTCTTTGAGCAACATTTGCAACTGCCGATCTTTTCCCTGGACATTACGGCCAGCGAAGACCATTTCGGCCATCTCCTGAATCCCCGATGCACTGGGCAAAGGCAGATCCTGCTCCAGAATCATTTTCATGCGTGGCAAGAAGATCCATTGCAACCACTGCTCGAAATCCAGTGTATCGACCGAAAATGGCTCGACACTGGAAAGCGCCTCTGCGCTTGGCATGACGTCGTCCCACCAGCCCTGAATCCGCAGTTCACGTTCGATCAACAGCAACTGATCGGCAACTTTGTTAAAGCGCTCGTCCATCACGACGTTACCTTGGCCTTCTGACGGGCCAGCGCTGCGCCGGCAGAGTCACCCTGCTTCTCACGCGCCTGAGCGATCAGCTCCCAAAGGTTTGCTTGCAGTGCCGGGCGACCGTTGGCGAAGGTCAGGCCACGACGAGCGAATTGCTCGGCCTGCGGCGCATCACCTTGAGCCATGCGCACTTGCGCCAGGCGATAAAGCACTTGTGGCTCACGGGGTGCGACACGCTGGGCGCGCTCGAGGCTCGACGAAGCACCATTGAGATCACCGCTGGACTGTTGTTGCTGCGCAGTCGTCAACAGCGCCAGAACCGGACCGTCCAGTTGCTCGTCGGCGGACAGACCACCGGCGCTGGCCGAAGGAATCCCGCTCGGCGCCGATGGCATGCTGTAGCTGCCTTGATTGATCGGCGCGGACTGAACCGGTGCGGTATCGATCGGGCCCGGTGTAATCGGGCCTGGCGTAATCGGCGTGGTGCTGATCGGCGTTGAAGTCGTTGCACCGCCACCTGGCACCATCACGACAACACCGGTATCACCTTGCGGAATTTCCTGCGGGCGGGTTTGCGCCGGGCGCTTCACCGTCGTCTGACGGAAACCGCCATTGTTCGAGATTCGCTCGCTGTTGGAGACGGCGGTACCGGCGTCTTCTACCGGAATCGAGCCACGTTGTACGGTGGAGCAACCGCTGAGCAAAGCCACGGCGGCAACCGCTGGAATCAACCACTTGTTCACTTGATACCCTCTTTGCTTAATTCATCCAGCCCTTGACCCAATCCATCACCGTTTCGCCGGAAGCGGGGCTTTCGCCACCGCAAGCGGCGCCGGGAGGCGGTTCGCTGCCGCGAATATACGGCATCTGTACAGCGCCTGGGCAGTTGGCATCAGAGCCCTGTCCCGTGCGCGAATCGACCCAGGCCTGAACGATATTGTCCGGCTGCGGCATGTCCAGTGGGAGTGGATCGGCCTTGCGCATAAAGCTGGTCCAGACCTGCAAGGCACCGGTAGCGCCGGTAAACGGCGTTTTGCCATTGTCATCGCGCCCCAGCCACACCACCGCGAGCAAGTCCTGGCTGAAACCGGCAAACCAACTGTCCCGCGAATCGTTACTGGTGCCGGTCTTGCCTGCAAGGGTCAAGGTTTTCGGCAACACGTTGTAGACCGAGCTGCCGGTGCCTTCACGCATGACACGCTGCATGGCGCTCTGGATCAGGTAAATGGAAGCCGGATCGAAACGCTGCTGAATCTGGAACGGGTAACGCTTGAGCGGTTCGCCTTCGGCGGTCAGAACACTGCGGATCCCGCGCATCGGCGTGTTGAAACCACCGTTGGCCAGGGTCTGATACATGGTTGCCACTTCGATCGGCGTCATGCCTCCCGCGCCCAGTAGCATGGACGGGAATGCCGGAAACTCGCGACTGACACCCAAGCGCCCCAGCGTCTTCAGAACATTGGGTACACCCACCGCCAGCCCCAGACGTGCGGTCGACAGGTTGTAGGAATGCGCCAACCCCTGATAAAGGAAAACCGTGCCATGAGACCGTCGATCGTAGTTCTGTGGTTTCCAGACCTGACCGTCCGCACCTTTGACCGAGAAGGATTCGTCCGACAGCCAACTGGTCAACGTGTACTGGCTCGGCTTCTCCAGCGCTGTCAGATAAACCGCCGGCTTGATCAACGAGCCAATCGGCCGCACAGCATCCAGAGCACGGTTGAACCCGGCGAAACTGGCCTGACGACTGCCAATCATGGCCTGGACTTCGCCGGTTTCCGGATTGGTGACGACCATGGCCGCCTCGACATCATCAGAACCTTTGCGCCCTGCCAGACGTTTGAAGGTGTCATTGACCGAGGCTTCGGCTTTCATCTGCAGGATCGGATCGAAACTGGTGAAGATGCGCAGACCTTCTTCCGTCAAGTCTTCGTCACGATAGTCTTCACGCAGCTGACGCTTGACCAGGTCGAGGAAGCCGGGGAACGAGCTGTCCGCAAGGCTGCCACGCTTGGTCACGCCCAGCGGCATCTTCTTCGCGGCTTCGACCTGCTCGGCGGTGGCGACTCCCTGCTCCTGCAAGACATCGAGCACGAGATTGCGTCGCTCGAGCGCGCGCTCCGGGTACCGCCGCGGATTGTAGGACGAAGGCCCCTTGACCATGCCCACCAGCAATGCAACCTGATGCAGTTTGAGCTCGGACAATGGCTGGCTGAAGAAGAACTGGCTGGCCAGACCGAAACCATGCACCGCACGCTGGCCGTCCTGACCGATGAACACCTCGTTCAGATAAGCCTCGAGGATTTCACGCTTGTCGTAATGCAGCTCCAGCAGCAAAGCCATCATGGCCTCGGTGAGTTTTCGGCTCAGGCTGCGTTCGTTGGTCAGGTAGAAGTTTTTGACCAATTGTTGCGTCAGGGTACTGCCGCCCTGGCGCATCCGGCCTGACGAGCCATTGACCCAGATTGCACGGGCAATCGACTTCGGCGACACACCAAAGTGGTGATAGAAGTCACGGTCCTCAACGGCCACCAGGGTGTCGAGCAAGTACGGCGGCACCTGATCGATCTTGATCAGAATCCGGTCTTCGAGGTTTTTCGGGTACAAGCCACCAATCAGCAACGGCTCAAGGCGCACTACCGACAGCTTCGCACCGCTGGTCGCCGACAATTCAGCGACGTAGTCGCCGGAAAAACGTACACGTACCGGTTGCGCCTGCTCCATGCCTTCATAGAACTGGAAGCCACGGGTATTCAGATCAACGGTGTTGCCATTGACCGAGGCCGCACCGGGGCCATTGGCCACGCTTTCACGGCGATAACCCAAGGCGTCGAGTTCGGTGAGAAAGTCATCCCGGCTCAGCTTTTGTCCGACGAACAGCTCAAGTGGACGCGCGTATACCTTGGCCGGAATGGTCCAGCGCTTGCCGGAAAACTTCTCCTGCACAATGGCATCGAGGTAAACCGCGAACCCGGCCAGCACCACCAGGCCGACCAGACTGAGTTTAAGGGCCCAGCCCAGCCAGGGGCGCAGGCCTCTGGAAGGTGGTTTTTTAGGGGTACGGGGAGATCGAGTACGAGTCATGGCGGCGGATTATACGCACTTTATTCATACTCAACAGGAGCCCTCCGAGATTGCGTTAGGCTGGCCAGCCGCCATAATGACGGCCTGTATTTTTCCAGACTCTGAAGGATCGCCAGTGAGCCAGTCCCTGATCGCCGCCCTGCAAAACCCGGCCCTCTATCCGCATCCTGTAGAGGGGTTCCAGCTTATCGAGACCCACATTTCCTGGGTTCTGCTTACCGGCCCTTATGCCTATAAGGTGAAGAAGCCGGTGAACTTCGGCTTCCTCGATTTCACCAGCCTTGAGGCCCGCAAGCATTTCTGTGGTGAAGAACTGCGCCTCAACCAGCGCCTGACTCAGGATCTTTACCTCGAAGTGTTGCCGATTACCGGCAGCGCCGAGGCCCCGCAACTGGGCGGCGACGGTCCGGTCGTCGAATACGCCCTGAAGATGCGCCAGTTCCCGCAGAGCCAGTTGCTCAGCACCCTGCAAGCCAATGGCGAACTGACGCCAGCGCACATCGATGCAATGGCTGAGCAGATCGCCCGCTTCCACCTCAACGCGCCGAAAGTCCCTGCCGAACACGACGCAGGCACACCGGACAGCGTCATGGCGCCAGTACGACAAAACTTCGAACAAATTCGCCCATTCCTCAGCGACAAGGCCGACCTCCAGCAGTTGGAAGCTTTGCAAGCCTGGGCTGAAACCAGCTTCGAACGCCTCAAGCCGCTGTTTGCCCAGCGCAAGGCTGAAGGGTTCATCCGTGAATGCCACGGCGACATCCACTTGGGCAACGCCACGGTGATCGACGGCAAGGTCGTGATCTTTGACTGCATCGAATTCAACGAGCCGTTCCGCTTCACGGACGTGTATGCCGACACCGGCTTCCTGGCGATGGACCTCGAGGACCGTGGCCTGAAAAGCCTGGCACGGCGATTCATCAGCCAATACCTGGAGCTGACAGGCGATTACCAGGGCCTGGAACTGCTGAACTTCTATAAAGCCTACCGTGCATTGGTTCGCGCCAAGGTCGCCCTGTTCAGCATGCCGGCCGACGCCACTGCGGTACAGCGTGCCACCACGCTGCGCCAGTACCGTAACTACGCCAACCTGGCGGAAAGCTACAGCACCATTCCTTCGCGCTTCATGGCCATCACCCACGGCGTTTCCGCTGTCGGCAAAAGTCACGTGGCCATGCGCCTGGTGGAAGCACTGGGGGCGATTCGCTTGCGTTCGGACGTCGAACGCAAACGTCTGTTCGGCGAGCAGACCGTTCAGAATGACGTGCAGGCCGGTATTTATAGTGCTGATGCCAGCGCAGCGACCTACAGCCGCCTGCACGAAATTGCCCGCGTGATCCTGCACGCGGGCTTCCCGGTAGTGATCGATGCCACTTACCTCAAGCGTGCACAGCGCGAAAGCGCGGCGAAGGTCGCCGAGGCCACTGGCACTCCGTTTCTGATCCTCGACTGCAACGCTCCGCAGGCAGTGATCGAAAGTTGGCTGGCCCTGCGCCAGGCGGATAACAAGGACCCGTCTGACGCTACGCTGGCCGTGATCGAAGCCCAGCAAGCCAGTCGCGAAGCACTGACGCCGGCAGAAATTCTCTGCAGCAAACGCGTCCAGACCAATGAAAGCGGAACCCTGGACACCGTGGTGGAGCAGATTCGTCAACGCTTGCCGGGCCTGTAGGGAAGTATTTGAGCCGTGAAGCCATCGCCGGCTTCACGGCTGTCAAATACTGGCACTATACTGGCGTCATAAAACCAACAGGTGATATGACATGAGCCATCCCAAACTTCTCGACACCCCGCTTTATGCCTTACTGCACAAAGATGACATCACGGGCTTCAACAAAGAGCGCCCCAAGGATGGACCTATCGACATGGTAGGCGGTGATTTCCGAGGGTTGGACCTGCGTGAGTTGAACGCCGACGGCGTCGACTTTACCGATGCATATTTCCGCTCCGCCGACTTGCGCGGCATCGACTTTCGCAACGCTTCGCTTGAAGGCGCAAGCCTGGCCCACGCGCAGATCTCCGGGACTTACTTTCCGGCAGAACTGAGTGCTGACGAGATTTTGATGTCTATGAATTTCGGCACACGCTTGCGTTATCGCACTCGCTGATCGCCCGTATAAATTGACAAGTCCAGCGCCCCCGCTTCGCGCTGGACTGTGGGTTTATTGACCGAAAATCCTGCCTGTTCCGCGTCTTTTCCCGACGAACTCACTCAAATGCCTGCCTTGCAGCTATCTGCCGCTTAGAAGCGTTTGCGTCGAAAACGACCAAACAATAACGCTTTTCCTGCTGATGGCTACACTCCTCAGAAGCTTACCTACGCACCATTCGGCCATCGCAAGGAGGCTTGATGAATGATGAATTGCAACACCTGAAGAATCTTGGCAAGACGTCGGCGCAGTGGCTGCATGCCGTGGGCATCCACAGCGCCTCGGACTTGCGTCGCCTGGGGGCGGTGGACGCTTATCGGGCCGTGCGTACGCGGGGGTTCCGGGCGTCGAAGGTGTTGTTATATGCAATCGAAGGCGCCCTGATGGACGTGCATTGGAACGACATTCCCGCCGAACGCAAGGAAGCCCTGAACAAACAGTTGGAAGCTATCTCGTCACGCCACAAAAACTGAACGAGCCCGCTCGCCATGTACCTACTCGGGGAACAACCGGCCTACGCCGACGCACTGATCAATCGACTGCAAAACATTCCTGCTCGGCTACTGGAAGGCTTGGCTCCTTGCGGTCCTTCCCTGGAATTTTCCGCTGTCGAAGACCTTGGCGCCGCCTTACCCAGCGATCAGCTGTTCATGCTGGAGAACGGGCTACTGCATGGATGCATCAACCATCGCGCCCTGTTCTATCTTCACGAGGGGGATCTCATCGGCCTGCGTCAGGATATGGAATTGCCGCGCTGTCGTTTGCGCAGTGATAACCCGCTGGTGCTGACGCCCTACTTGCGATCCGCGGTGTTCCAGCACATCTATGCCGATCCCCGGCGCTCGGAATTGTTCTTGCAATACATGGCAGGGCAGACCGCTTTGCTGTCCGACGCAGTCGCACGCCTGAAACAGCCGGAGTTTCGCAGCACTCATGGTTTCCAGCGTGTCGCCAGTGGCGAAGCATTGATCCGGCAAGGCGACGAGGCGGACCACGTCCTCGTGATCATTGAGGGGCATGCCGAAGCGTTTGTCGACGGACTGAAAGTCGGCGAAGTGCCCAAGGAAGAAATTTTCGGTGCCATGGCGGTATTCACCGGTGAGAGGCGCAACGCCAGCGTTGTCACCAGTGAGCCGAGCACCATCATGCGTATTCCCAAGGATCAGTTCATGAGCCTGGCCCAGAGCAATCCAAAAATCGCCAGCAGCCTGATCAACAGCATGGCCCGACGAATCGACCTGCTTAACAAGCAGGTCGCACAGTTGAGCGCGCTGAAAACGCCACATTAAAGCTGAACGTTTATCGGGATTTACAGCAGGCAATCGACAGGATTCAAACAAATGAGAAATGACCGGTTGACTTGATAATGATAATCGATATTATTAACGCAACTGGTCGCGAGACTGGTCGATATTCTGGACAGCCCTTGGTTCGGACTCTCAGATTATCTCCTCATCAGGCTAATCACGGTTATTTGACCCGGCTCATGCCGGGTCTTTTTTTGCCTGGGAGAAAGCAGGAGCTACCCAGTATCCTAGGCAGCAAGCCACTGCATCAGGCATAGACATGCGCCACTTGATCAGTTGTTTGCATTTTTGAACGTCGGCTCGGGTCTATCTGCACATGAGCGACAAAACCTGAGGATGGACATGAAATTTCTTTGTGCCAGTACCGAGCTGGCCGATGCCTCCAGCCGCGGGTTCGAAATCGATGGCCAGAAGCTCTTCGCCGTACGCCGGGCCGGCCAGGTATACGTCTATGTCAATCGCTGCCCGCACCGCGGCGTCGGGCTGGAATGGACCCCGGACCAGTTTCTCGACCCCAGCAACAGCTTGATCCAGTGTGCCACTCATGGCGCCCTGTTTCTGATCGAGAACGGCGAATGCGTGGCCGGGCCTTGTGCGGGACAATCGCTGAAGCGCATCGATTGCCGCGAGGACGCACAAGGCCTCTGGATCAGCCTTTAATCACCGAGCAACACCTCCAGACGCCGATCAACCCTCATTTCCTCGTGAGTCAATCGCACACCGTACGCCAGCACCTCGACCCCGCACGCCACGGCCTCACGCAGCGCCGCGGCGTAAGCAGAATCGATTTCTTCAGCCGGACGTACAGCATCGATACCGGTCAAGTTCACGCAGTACAACTGCACAGCCCGAACTCCGTCTCGGGCCAAATGCGCCAATTCACGCAAATGCTTGGCCCCTCGCTGCGTCACTGCATCGGGAAACGCGGCTACCGATGAGCCGTCGAAACCCAGCGTGACACTTTTGACTTCCACAAAGGCCGGTCCACCCGGGTAATCAAGACGAAAGTCGATCCGGCTGTTTTCCTGGCCGTAGGCAACCTCGCGCTTAAGACCGGTGAAGCCGTCCAGCTCAGCGATGACTCCGCCGCGAAGCGCCTCCTCCACCAGTCCGTTGGCCCGCGCGGTATTCACGCAAAACAGCCGTCCGTGTGGGGTTTCGCCCACTTCCCATGTTCCCGGCAACTTGCGTTTGGGATCATTGGAGCGGCTGAACCAGACCTGCCCGCCTTCGACCTGACAATTGAGCATCGAACCCGTGTTCGGACAATGAATGGTCAACAACTCGCCGCTAACGGTTTCGATATCGGCGAGAAAACGCTTGTAACGACGAATCAGTCGACCTTCTTCGAGTGGCGGATGGAAACGCATCAGCCTTGCCAGCTCCGCAAACCGCGAGCAATCCGTTGGACCGCCTCGTGCAAACGCTCAAGATTTTGTGTGTAGGCGAATCGCACATGATGCCCGGCTTGGTAACGACCGAAATCCAGCCCCGGAGTAAACGCAACATGTTCGGTTTCGAGGAAGTGGCGACAGAACGCGAAGGCATCACCGCCGAACTTGCTGATATCGGCATACAAATAGAACGCCCCTTCCGGCTCAACGGCAATCCCGAAGCCGAGTTCCCGCAGGGCGGGAAGCAGGAAATCCCGACGACGACCAAACTCGGCGCGGCGTTCTTCCAGAATCTCAATGGTTGCAGGCTCGAAGCATGCCAGCGCAGCGTGCTGCGCCATGCTCGGAGCACTGATGTAGAGGTTCTGGGCGAGTTTTTCCAGCTCACCGACGGCGGCATCCGGCGCGACCAGCCAGCCGAGACGCCAACCGGTCATGCCGAAATATTTCGAAAAACTATTAAGGACAAAGGCACTGTCATCGACTTCCAGCACACTGGCCGCATCGGTGCCATAGGTCAGGCCGTGATAGATCTCGTCCACCACCAGATGACCGTGACGCTCCTTGATCGAGGTCGACAGCGCGGCCAACTCGTCGCGGGTCAAAATAGTCCCGGTCGGGTTGGCCGGTGACGCTACCAGCGCGCCGACACTGTCATGATCCCAATGCCGCTCGACCAGACCCGGGGTCAGTTGATAACGCACCTCAGGGCCGACTGGAACAAGCTGCGCGGCGCCTTCCACCAAGCGCAGGAAATGCCGGTTGCACGGGTAACCCGGGTCCGCCAGCAGCCAATGCTTGCCCGGGTCGACCAGCAACGCACTGGCCAGCAACAACGCACCAGAGCCGCCGGGCGTGATGAGGATCCGCCGCGGGTCGATGTTCAGGCCATAACGCTGCTGATAAAAGCCCGAAATGGCCTCACGCAATTCGGGAATGCCGCGTGCGGCGGTGTAACGGGTCTTCCCCGCTGTCAGCGCTGCCTGGCCGGCGCGAATGATCGGCTCGGCGGTGGTGAAGTCCGGCTCACCGATTTCCAGGTGAATCACATCATGACCGGCCGCTTGCAATTCATTGGCACGCGCCAGCAACGCCATGACATGGAAAGGTTCGATCGCACGACTGCGGGCACTGTAGGACTGAGCCATTGGCCTTCCTTCAACGGGGAAAAGAACCGATTCTACCCAAGCACAGGAACGAGCGAGAACCTAAAGCGGTCACACGCCATACAACCAGGCCAAAAACAACTCATACGAGCCCCCAGGGTTTGACTAAAATCATTACTTGAGCAGCGCTCCAGAACCACCAGACCGCGCTTTGCCGGCCTTTGCAAGCCCCACGGGCCGCAGGCTCGACATCCGGGAGTAGCGCGGTCTGATTTGATCTGGTAAGTTCGCCCGCTTGCAGCCGCAGGGCCGGCAGGTGTCGGTGATGGAGCAATCCTGCGCAGATGGATTACAAGAGTAGAGGCGGTCTATTTCATGTCCACCCAAGCAAAGCAACAAGCGAATCAGGCGATCAGCGGCTTCGAGCCCTATGTTCAGAAAGCTGGCGAAGAGTACATGGGCGAGCCCATGCGCAAGCACTTCATCAAGGTTCTGAACCAGTGGAAAAAAGAGCTGATGGAAGGTGTCGACAAGACTGTGGACCACATGAAGGACGAAGCGGCCAACTTCCCTGACCCGGCAGACCGTGCCAGCCAGGAAGAAGAGTTCGCTCTCGAGCTTCGAGCCCGCGATCGTGAGCGCAAGTTGATCAAGAAGATCGACAAGACGCTGCAACTGATCGAAGACGAAGAGTACGGCTGGTGTGAATCCTGCGGCATCGAGATCGGCGTCAAGCGCCTTGAGGCACGCCCTACCGCTGACTTGTGCATCGACTGCAAGACACTGGCGGAAATCAAGGAAAAGCAAGTCGGCAAGTAATTGCGACTTGAACGAAAAACGGAGCGTGCGAACGCTCCGTTTTTGTTTCTGTACAGGAGCGAGCTTGCTCGCAATGGACGACAACGATAACGCGCGCCGCTTGACGACTCGCGGTGTACAGACGTTTTTTCGCGAGCAAGCTCACTCCTGCAGCTTGATATGCGCCTCTCCCGACCAAATAACATCGCCCATATGACCGTCATCACCTCCCCCACCTACATCGGGCGCTTTGCCCCCACGCCCAGTGGCCACTTGCATTTCGGTTCGCTGGTCGCGGCGCTGGCCTCGTATCTCGATGCGCGCTCGGTCGGCGGCCGCTGGCTGATGCGCATGGAAGATCTCGACCCTCCCCGTGAAGAACCCGGCGCTCAGGCGGCGATTCTCAAGGCTCTGGAGAGTTACGGGTTCGAGTGGGATGGCGAGATGGTCCGCCAGAGCGACCGCCACGATGCCTACGCCGAAGTACTCAATCGCCTGTTCAGTCAGGGCCTGGCCTACGCTTGCACCTGCTCGCGCAAACAATTGGAGCACTACCACGGCATCTATCCGGGACTGTGCCGCAATGCTGGGCACGGCACCGAAGATGCGGCGATTCGGATTCGCGTACCTGAACTGGACTACCACTTCATCGACCGGGTGCAGGGAGAATTCCACCAGTACCTGGGCCGGGATGTCGGTGATTTTGTGATCCGTCGCCGCGACGGGCTATACGCTTATCAACTGGCCGTGGTGCTGGACGATGCCTGGCAAGGCATCACTGACATCGTGCGTGGCGCCGACCTGCTCGACTCCACCCCGCGCCAGCTCTATCTGCAGGAGTTGCTCGGCCTGCGGCAACCGCGTTACCTGCACATCCCGCTGATCACCCAGCCCGATGGCAACAAACTCGGCAAATCCTATCGCTCTCCACCGCTCACCGCAGACCAGGCCACGCCGTTGCTGCTGCGTGCCTTGCGCGCACTCGGGCAGAACCCCGGCAACGAACTGGCTTACGCCACGCCACGGGAAGTGCTGAACTGGGGCATCGCCCACTGGGATGCCATGTTGATCCCGCGCACACTGAGCCTGCCCGAGGCACAGCTACAGTGATCTTGCTTGCAGTGGCGCACCCATCCGTTACCATCGCCGCACGTTTTCGGGCACGCGCATAAAAAAGAGAGGCCGGGATGTACATCTATCGCTTGGTCCTGCTCCTGGTAGTGGGGATTTACCTGTTTTCCCCGGCCATCATGGATTGGTGGATCGACGCCACTGGCGCCTGGTACCGGCCTTATTTGCTCTGGCTGATCCTGATCGTCGTGACCTTCATCCTGCAGAGCCAAAAAGATGCCGATGAGCTTTAGCCTGACCCAGATGATCCTGATCAGTGCCGCATACCTGGCGGTGCTGTTTGGCGTAGCCTGGATCAGCGAACGGGGCATGATCCCGCGGGCGATCATTCGCCACCCGCTCACCTACACCCTGTCGCTGGGCGTCTATGCCAGCGCCTGGGCGTTTTACGGCACCGTGGGCCTGGCCTATCAGTACGGATACGGATTCCTGTCCAGCTACCTCGGTGTGTCCGGGGCATTCCTGCTGGCGCCGGTGTTGCTGTATCCGATCCTGAAAATCACTCGCACCTATCAGCTGTCGTCCCTCGCGGACCTGTTCGCGTTTCGCTTCCGCAGCACCTGGGCCGGCGCGCTGACCACGATTTTCATGCTGATCGGCGTGCTGCCATTGCTGGCGCTGCAGATTCAGGCGGTAGCCGACTCCATCGGGATCCTCACTCGCGAACCGGTGCAACATCGCGTGGCCCTGAGTTTCTGCGCCCTGATCACCCTGTTCACGATTTTCTTCGGCTCCCGGCACATTGCCACTCGCGAGAAGCACGAAGGCCTGGTGTTCGCGATTGCCTTCGAATCGGTGATCAAGCTGATCGCCATCGGCGGCGTTGGTCTGTATGCGCTTTATGGCGTATTCGACGGTCCGCAACAGCTCGAACTGTGGCTGCTGCAAAACCAGACCGCCCTCGCCGCCTTGCATACACCGCTGCAGGAAGGCCCGTGGCGTACGCTGCTGCTGGTGTTCTTCGCTTCGGCGATCGTGATGCCGCACATGTACCACATGACCTTCACCGAAAACCTCAACCCGCGCTCGCTGGTCAGCGCAAGCTGGGGCCTGCCGCTGTTCCTGTTGCTGATGAGCCTGGCAGTTCCGCTGATTCTCTGGGCCGGCCTGAAACTTGGCGCCACCACCAACCCGGAATACTTCACGCTGGGTATCGGCATCGCCGCCAACAGCAAGGCCCTGGCGCTGCTGGCCTATATCGGCGGATTGTCCGCCGCCAGCGGCCTGATCATCGTTACCACCCTGGCGCTGTCGGGGATGGCCCTGAACCATCTGGTATTGCCGCTGTACCAGCCTCCGGCCGAAGGCAACATCTACCGCTGGCTGAAATGGACGCGCCGGGCGCTGATCGTCGCGATCATCATGGCTGGCTATGGCTTCTACCTGCTGCTGGGCGCCGAACAAGACCTGGCCAACCTCGGCATCGTCGCCTTTGTGGCCACCTTGCAGTTCTTGCCGGGCGTACTCTCGGTCCTGTACTGGCCGACTGCCAACCGCCGCGGTTTCATCGCCGGGTTGCTGGCGGGGATTCTGGTATGGCTGGTGACCATGCTGCTGCCGCTGGTCGGCAACCTGCAGGGCTTCTACATTCCGCTGCTGAACATGATCTATGTGCTGGACGATACGAGCTGGCACATGGCCGCAATCGCCTCGCTGGCGGCCAACGTACTGATGTTCACCCTGATCTCGCTGTTCACCAACGCCAGCACCGAAGAGGCCAGCGCCGCCGAAGCCTGCGCCGTAGACAACGTGCGTCGCCCGCAGCGCCGTGAACTGCACGCCGCCTCCCCCCAGGAATTCGCCACGCAACTGGCCAAGCCCTTGGGCGCCAAGGCCGCGCAGAAAGAGGTCGAGCAAGCCCTGCGTGACCTCTACCTGCCATTCGACGAGCGTCGGCCTTACGCCTTGCGCCGCTTGCGCGACCGGATCGAAGCCAACCTCTCGGGCCTGATGGGACCGAGCGTGGCCCAGGACATGGTCGAGACGTTCCTGCCTTATAAGGCGGGCGGTGAAAACTACGTCACCGAAGACATCCACTTCATCGAAAGCCGCCTCGAGGACTACCACTCTCGCCTGACCGGCCTGGCCGCCGAGCTCGATGCGCTGCGCCGCTATCACCGACAGACCCTGCAGGAATTGCCGATGGGCGTCTGCTCCCTGGCCAAGGACCAGGAAATCCTCATGTGGAACAAAGCCATGGAGGAGTTGACCGGGATCGCCGCGCAACGCGTGGTCGGTTCGCGCTTGAGCACCATTGCGGCCCCGTGGAAAGAACTGCTGCAGGGCTTCATCAACGTACCGGACGAACACTTGCACAAGCAGCATCTGGCCCTCGACGGTCAAACCCGCTGGCTGAACCTGCACAAGGCGGCGATCGACGAACCGCTTGCACCGGGTAACAGTGGCCTGGTGTTACTGGTGGAAGACCTGACCGAAACCCAGATGCTCGAAGACAAACTGGTGCACTCGGAGCGCCTGGCCAGCATCGGTCGCCTCGCGGCTGGCGTGGCCCATGAAATCGGCAACCCGATCACCGGGATCGCCTGCCTGGCGCAGAACCTGCGCGAAGAGCGCGAAGAAGATGGCGAACTCAAGGAAATCAGTGGTCAGATCCTCGAGCAGACCAAACGCGTATCGCGCATTGTCCAGTCGCTGATGAGCTTCGCCCATGCCGGCAGCCATCAGCACAGCGACGAGCCCGTCTGCCTGGCCGAAGTCGCCCAGGACGCCATTGGCCTGCTGGCATTGAACCGACGCAATTTCGAAGTGCAGTTCTACAACCTGTGCGATCCGGACCACTGGGTCGAAGGCGACCCGCAGCGTCTGGCACAGGTGTTGATCAATCTGCTCTCAAACGCCCGCGACGCCTCGCCTCCCGGCAGCGCGGTGCGCGTCAAAAGCGAAGCCGGCGAGCACACGGTCGACCTGATCGTGGAAGACGAAGGCAGCGGAATACCTTCGAGCATCATGGACCGATTGTTCGAACCTTTCTTCACCACCAAGGACCCGGGTGAAGGTACCGGCCTGGGCCTTGCACTGGTCTATTCCATCGTTGAAGAGCATTATGGACAAATCACCATCGACAGCCCGGCTGATGTTCAGAGCCAACGCGGCACCCGTATTCGGGTGACATTACCGCGTCATGTCGAAGCGACGTCCGCTGTGAACTGAGACCGTCGAGAGTATCGAATCAATGCCGCACATTTTGATCGTCGAAGACGAAACGATTATCCGCTCCGCCTTGCGCCGCCTGCTGGAACGCAACCAGTATCAGGTCAGCGAAGCCGGTTCAGTGCAGGAAGCACAAGAACGCTTCACCATTCCCACGTTCGACCTGATCGTCAGTGACTTGCGCTTGCCTGGCGCACCGGGCACCGAGCTGATCAAACTCGGCCAAGGCACTCCGGTGCTGATCATGACCAGCTACGCCAGCCTGCGCTCGGCGGTCGACTCGATGAAGATGGGCGCGGTGGACTACATCGCCAAGCCTTTCGATCACGACGAAATGCTCCAGGCCGTCGCACGCATCCTGCGTGACCGGCAATCGACGCCTGCCAGCGGTGAACCGGTTGCCGGTAAAGTCGCCAACGGCGCGGCAAAACCGGGTACCGACAACAGCAACGGCGAAATCGGCATCATCGGCTCCTGCCCGCCGATGCAGGACCTGTATGGCAAGATCCGCAAAGTGGCGCCGACCGATTCCAATGTCCTGATCCAGGGCGAGTCCGGCACCGGTAAAGAGCTGGTGGCGCGCGCCCTGCACAACCTGTCGAAACGCGCCAAGGCGCCGATGATCTCGGTGAACTGCGCGGCCATTCCGGAAAGCCTGATCGAGTCCGAACTGTTCGGTCACGAAAAAGGTGCGTTCACCGGTGCGAGCGCCGGGCGTGCCGGCCTGGTGGAAGCGGCGGACGGCGGCACCCTGTTCCTCGATGAAATCGGCGAACTGCCACTTGAAGCACAGGCCCGCCTGCTGCGCGTACTGCAGGAAGGCGAAATTCGCCGGGTGGGCTCGGTACAGTCGCAGAAAGTCGATGTGCGCCTGATCGCCGCGACTCACCGCGACCTCAAGAGCCTGGCGAAAGTCGGCCAGTTCCGTGAAGACTTGTATTACCGCCTCCACGTGATCGCGCTGAAACTGCCGGCCCTGCGTGAGCGCGGTGCCGACGTCAACGAAATCGCCAATGCATTCCTGGCGCGGCAGAGCGCGCGGATCAACCGCACCGACCTGAAGTTTGCCCCGGATGCCGAGCAAGCCATTCGCCATTACTCATGGCCCGGTAACGTTCGAGAACTGGAAAACGCCGTCGAGCGCGCGGTCATCCTGAGCGAGAGCCCGGAAATATCCGCCGAGCTGCTGGGCATCGACATTGAGCTGAGTGATCTGGAAGACGACGAATTCATCGGCCTGGCACCGCAACAAGGCAACAGTGCCGCCAACAACAGCCACGAGCCGACCGAAGACCTGTCCCTGGAAGACTACTTCCAGCACTTCGTCCTTGAACATCAGGACCACATGACCGAAACCGAGCTGGCACGCAAACTCGGGGTAAGCCGCAAATGCCTGTGGGAACGCCGTCAGCGCCTGGGCATCCCACGGCGCAAGACCGGGGTTGCCAGCGAAAGCTGAACCCCACCTGTCTCATGTGCGGGTAACACATGATTTTGTGAAGAAACTGTTACCTCAGGTTTTTCACGTAACAGAAGCCGGGGCTTACGGTAACGAAGCCCCGGCTTTTTTTGGCCTTCAGCCACCCCACCAGTACAGGCAAGCCCTTGTTTTACTGGGGTTTGTAAAAGTTGGCACGCACCCTGCTATATGTTTGGTACAAGAACAATAACAAGCAATGCACAAGACAATAAAAATAAGACGAATCGACTCACGCACAATAAAAACAAGACGGCGAGAGGCGCAGCTAACTGATTCTTTTGGAGAGGCGTTGTATTTGGGGCTTGCCCCACGACCAGGCCGAGAACAACAAAAAACTGTCTTAAGACAGAGCCTGTACTGGTTGGATCGCAAGATCAACGCAACACAGCGACCAAAGCAATCCGTTTGCTCTTGGCTCCCGATTGGGAGGGTCATGAAGGAAAACTTCATGGCGAGGGCACTTAACAAAAACAAAAAGCCCGAAACCAATAATAAAAACAGAGCATGCAACTACTTCTTGGGGAGCTTCGGCTCCCCTTGTAGTTTCTGGCGTTCAGCCCAGACAACGACATCTCCTTCAAGCGCTTTTGCAGCTTCCTACACCATCCCCCGACTAAATGCTAGAATCCCGGCCCATCATGCGGTCATTCTTCGTTTTTGGCCGAACATTCCTTCAAACAGTGCATCCCATGCTGAAGAAGCTGTTCCAGTCATTCCGTACTCCCCTGCGTCGTACGCAACACATCCGCAGCACACCTGAAGTGCTTAACAGCGGCCAACACTCGCTGCAAAAGGCGCAATTCAGCCGTTACGCGGTGAATATCGTCGAACGCCTGCAGGGCGCCGGCTACCAGGCATACCTGGTCGGCGGCTGTGTGCGCGACATGCTGCTAGGCATCACGCCGAAAGACTTCGATGTCGCCACCAGCGCCACCCCTGAACAGGTACGGGCCGAATTCCGCAATGCGCGGATCATCGGGCGTCGGTTCAAATTGGTGCACATCCACTTCGGCCGCGAAATCATCGAAGTCGCGACCTTCCGCGCCAATCACCCGCAAAACGACGAAGAGGAAGACAGCAATCAGTCTTCCCGCAACGAAAGCGGGCGCATCCTGCGCGACAACGTCTACGGCACCCTGGAAGAAGACGCACAACGCCGCGACTTCACCATCAATGCCCTTTACTACGATCCGGTCAGCGAACGCATCCTCGACTACGCCAATGGCGTACACGACATTCGCAATCATCTGATCCGCCTGATCGGCGATCCGAAGCAACGCTACCAGGAAGACCCGGTCCGTATGCTGCGGGCCGTGCGTTTTGCAGCGAAGTTGAATTTCGGCATCGAGAAACACAGCGCCGTGCCCATCCGCGATCTGGCACCGATGCTGCGCGAAATTCCGTCAGCCCGCCTGTTCGAAGAAGTGCTCAAGCTGTTCCTCTCCGGCCATGCTGCGGACACCTTCGAGATGCTGGTCGACCTGCAATTGTTCGACCCCCTGTTCCCGGCCAGTGCCGAAGCGCTGGAATACAATCCGACCTACACCCACACATTGATCAGCGAAGCGCTGATCAATACTGATCTGCGTATCAAGCAGAACAAACCGGTGACGCCGGCGTTCCTGTTTGCCGCGCTGCTCTGGCCTGCGCTGCCTGCGCGCGTGTTGCGCCTGCAGGAACGTGGCATGCCGCCGATTCCGGCGATGCAGGAAGCGGCCCACGAGTTGATTGCCGAACAATGCCAGCGCATCGCCATTCCAAAACGCTTCACCATGCCGATCCGCGAAATCTGGGACATGCAGGAGCGTCTGCCCCGTCGCAGCGGTAAACGTGCCGACCTGCTGCTGGACAACCCACGATTCCGTGCCGGTTACGACTTCCTGCTGCTACGCGAAAGCGCGGGCGAGCAGACTGATGGCCTGGGCGAATGGTGGACGGATTATCAGGATGCCAATGAAAGCGAGCGTCGCGACATGATCCGCGACCTCAGCGGCAAGGATGACGGCACCGGCGCACCGCGCAAGCGTCGCCGCAGTGGTGGCTCCAAGCGCAAGCGCGCCGCGGGCGCCTCGAGCAACACGGGCGAATAATCCATGGAACGCATCTACATCGGCATGGGCAGCAATCTGGCGGCCCCCGCCGAACAGTTGCGCAGTGCCGTCGCCGCACTGGCCCGGCTGCCGCGATCGGTACTGGTCGGTGTTTCCGGGTTTTATCAAAGCGACTCGCTGCTTCCTGGACAACCGCGCTACACCAACGCGGTCGCCGCCCTCGACAGTGCCCTGGCACCGCTGGAGCTGCTGGATGCGCTGCAAGCCATCGAGAACGAGCAAGGCCGCGAACGCCTTGAACGCTGGGGGCCACGCACCCTGGATCTCGATATCGTGCTGTTCGGTGATCGGCTGATCGATGAGCCTCGCCTGAAGGTGCCGCACTACCATATGCAGGAACGAGCCTTTGTCCTGTATCCGCTGGCGGAGTTGGCGCCAGCCGATCTGCGTTTGGCCGATGGTCGCTGCCTCAGCGAACTGCTCGCCGCATGCCCGTTCGTCGGCCTGGAACGCCTGCCCCCAAATTGACCCCAATACCCCTGTGGGAGCGAGCTCGTTCCTACATTGGTGCGGTGTCAGTCCTACAGAACTTGCTGAATCGCATCAGTAACCCCGGTAACACCCCAGACGTAACAAGGCGGTAACACACCCAATTGACTTCCCGAGTTCTCCTCACGACTATAGGCGTCCCGTTGCCGTCAACACGGCGTTGAAGGGCGCAATCCAGGCCTTACAAGCACGACAAAAGAACGTGCGCCTGTATTTAACGAAGAATCACGCGCGTTACTCGCAGTAGTTTCCACAGCGCCTGAATGAGGAACTTTTCATGCCAGCCATCACCCTGACCACGCTGCAAGGTCTCAAGCAAAAAGGTGAAAAAATCACCATGCTGACCTGCTATGACGCGACCTTCGCCCACGCCTGCAATCAGGCTGGCGTTGAAGTTTTGCTGGTGGGCGACTCCCTCGGCATGGTTTTGCAAGGTCACGACAGCACCCTGCCGGTCACGACCGCCGAAATGGCTTACCATGTGGCCGCGGTCAAACGCGGTAACACCGATGCGTTGATCCTCGCCGACCTGCCATTCATGGCCTATGCCACCACCGAACAGGCCATGACCAACAGCGCCCTGTTGATGCAGGCTGGCGCGCACATGGTCAAGGTCGAAGGCGCGTTGTGGTTGGCGGATTCGATCCGTCTGCTCGCCGAACGCGGCATCCCGGTGTGCGCGCACATGGGCCTGACGCCACAATCGGTGAACATCCTCGGCGGCTACAAAGTCCAGGGCCGTAACGAAAACCAGGCGCGGCAGATGCGTGCCGATGCGATTTCGCTGGAACAGGCCGGCGCGGCAATGCTGCTGCTCGAGTGCGTTCCCAGCGAACTGGCCGAGGAAATCACCCAGGCGGTAAAGATTCCGGTGATCGGCATCGGCGCCGGCCATCGCACCGACGGTCAGGTACTGGTCCTGCACGACATGCTGGGCCTGTCCATGACTGGCCGCGTCCCCAAATTCGTGAAGAACTTCATGGCCGGCCAAGAGAGCATCCATGCAGCCTTGAGTGCCTACGTCACTGAAGTCAAAGCAGCAACATTCCCCGGCATCGAACACGGATTCTCTGCATGAACACCGTAAAAACCGTACGCGAACTGCGAGCCGCCGTGGCTCGCGCCCGCAGCGAAGGCAAGCGCATCGCCTTCGTGCCGACCATGGGCAACCTGCACAGTGGTCATATCGCACTGGTGACCAAAGCCTCGCAACGAGCGGATTTCGTGGTCGCGAGCATTTTCGTCAACCCGTTGCAGTTCGGTGCCGGCGAAGACCTCGACAAGTACCCGCGCACCCTCGCCGCCGATCAGGAGAAACTGCTCCAGGCCGGCTGCCACTTGCTGTTCGCACCCACCGTTGAAGAGATGTACCCCGACGGCATGGCGGGCCAGACCCGCGTCAGCGTCCCACAACTGTCCGAAGGCCTGTGCGGCGCCAGTCGTCCGGGGCATTTCGAGGGCGTGGCGACAGTGGTCAGCAAGCTGTTCAACATGGTCCAGCCGGACCTGGCGATCTTCGGTCAGAAAGACTTCCAGCAACTGGCGGTGATTCGTGCGCTGGCCCATGACCTGAACATGCCGATCCAGATCATCGGCGAGCCGACCGTTCGTGCGGCCGACGGCCTGGCCCTGTCGTCGCGCAACGGTTTCCTCAACGAAGACCAGCGGGCCGTTGCGCCGGTGGTGTATCGCACACTGAGCGAGATCGCCGAGTCGATCAAGCAGGGTGAACGCGATTATCCGACCCTGATCCGCGCACAACTGCAAAAGCTCGAAACGGCAGGCCTGCGTCCGGATTACCTGGAAATTCGCCATGCGTTGACCTTGCGTCCGGCAACGCCCGAGGACCGCGATCTGGTGATTCTGGTCGCGGCATTCCTGGGCACGACGCGGTTGATCGACAACCTGCACCTGAATCTCGACGCATAATTCCGAGCACCTCCATTGCTGTGGGAGCGAGCTTGCTCGCGATAACGGACTGACATTCAACAGCTGTGTTGGCTGACGGTCAGGCATCGCGAGCAGGCCCCCTCCCACAGAGTTTCCGACTGCTCCGTCAATTGAATTCCAAGCTGTATTGTCGCCCCCAACGCCATCGGGCAAACTGCCCGCCGTTCGATTCCGACCCGGGAAACACTCATGCACGCCATCATGCTCAAAGCCAAGCTGCACCGCGCCGAAGTCACCCATGCGGTACTCGATTACGAAGGCTCCTGCGCCATCGACGGCGAATGGCTGGATTTGTCCGGCATTCGTGAGTACGAACAGATCCAGATTTACAACGTCGACAACGGCGAGCGCTTCACCACCTACGCCATCCGTGGCGAAGAAGGTTCGCGCATGATCTCGGTTAACGGTGCCGCCGCGCACAAGGCCAAGGTCGGCGATCGCGTGATCATCTGCGCTTACGCCCATTACAGCGAAGCCGAATTGCTCAATTTCAAGCCGCGCATGCTCTACATGGCGCCAGGCAATGAACTGAGCCACACCAGCAACGCCATTCCGGTTCAGGTCGCCTGATCGAACCCGCCATTCTCCACCCCGGACCCCTCTCTATTGTCCTCGCCTGCCGTACCGGTATAAAAAAGTACCGGTCGCAGGTCAGACAAAGCCAAGACAGATCAACCCGCGAGGTTTACTGTTACCGGTCTGCGCTATTTAATCGTGTGCACGCAGGCTGACCGGACTTCGTCCACAATGTGGCCGAGACATTCCGGGACTTTCAGTGTCATAAAAGCCGTTCAAGTAAAAAGGAAACCCGCAGCGATGGCGTACTACCGCACCCCTCATGACGTTACCGCTCTGCCTGCCTGGCAAGCGTTGAATGACCACCGCCAGGCCATGCAGGATTTCAGCATGCGCGAGGCCTTCAATGCCGACCCGCAGCGCTTTACCCAATTCACCCTCAGCAGCTGCGGCCTGTTTCTCGATTATTCGAAAAACCTGATCAACGCCGAGACCCGCAAGCTGCTGGTTGGCCTGGCCAACGAAGTCGACCTCAAGGGCGCGATCAAGTCGCTGTTCGACGGCGAAATCGTCAATGCCTCCGAAGGCCGCCCTGCCCTGCACACCGCCCTGCGTCGCCCGGTTGGCGACAAGCTGTCGGTCAACGGCGTCAACGTGATGCCGGAAGTGCACAAGGTGCTGAACCAGATCACTGACCTCGTCGGCCGCATCCACGACGGTCTGTGGCGCGGTTACACCGAAAAACCGATCACCGATGTGGTGAACATCGGCATCGGTGGCTCGTTCCTCGGCCCTGAACTGGTGTCAGAGGCACTGCTGGCCTACGCCCAGAAAGGCGTGCGTTGCCACTACCTCGCAAACATCGACGGCAGCGAGTTCCACGAACTGGCCATGAAATTGCGCGCCGAGACCACGCTGTTCATCGTCTCGTCGAAATCCTTCAACACCCTCGAAACCCTGAAAAACGCCCAGGCCGCCCGCGCCTGGTACCTGGCCCAGGGTGGTTCGGAAGCCGAGCTGCATCGTCACTTCATCGCGGTTTCAAGCAACAACGCTGCCGCCGTGGCCTTCGGTATCCGCGAAGAGAACATCTTCCCGATGTGGGACTGGGTGGGCGGGCGTTACTCGCTGTGGTCGGCCATTGGTCTGCCGATTGCCCTGGCCATCGGCATGTCGAACTTCAAGGAACTGCTGTCCGGTGCCTACACTATGGACCAGCACTTCCTGACCGCGCCGTTCGAACAGAACATGCCCGTGCTGCTGGCCTTGCTCGGCGTGTGGTATGGCAATTTTTGGGGTGCCCAGAGCCACGCGATCCTGCCGTACGACCACTACCTGCGCAACATCACCAAGCACTTGCAACAGCTGGACATGGAATCCAACGGCAAGAGCGTGCGCCAGGATGGCACCGCCGTTTCTACCGATACCGGCCCGGTGATCTGGGGCGGCGTGGGTTGCAACGGTCAGCACGCTTACCACCAGTTGCTGCACCAGGGCACCCAATTGATTCCGGCCGACTTCATTGTGCCGATCGTCAGCTTCAACCCGGTGGCCGACCACCACCAGTGGCTGTACGCCAACTGCCTGTCGCAAAGCCAGGCGCTGATGCTGGGCAAAACCCTCGCCGAGGCGCAAGCCGAGCTGCGTGACAAGGGCATGAGCGAAGCCGAAGTGCAACGACTCGCGCCACACAAAGTGATCCCGGGCAACCGTCCGAGCAACACCCTGGTGGTCGAGCGCATCAGCCCGCGCCGCCTCGGCGCACTGGTGGCGATGTACGAGCACAAGGTCTTTGTACAAAGCGTGATCTGGGGCATCAACGCCTTCGACCAGTGGGGCGTGGAGCTGGGCAAGGAGTTGGGCAAGGGCGTCTACAACCGTCTGGTTGGCAGCGAAGAAGCGCCGGCTGACGACGCGTCCACACAAGGCTTGATCAACTACTTCCGTGGTCGTCACCGCGGCTGATTTGACGCTATTCCTGCATGTGGTACTAACCTTGTAGGAGCTGGCTTGCCAGCTTCTACGAGGGTCGCGCAGCTCCCCTCTTGTCGCAAAAACAAGAATGAGGAACCGTCATGTTCGATATCAGCACGTTTCCCAAGGCCGATGCCGTCCGCCGGGCTGCACAGTTGAGTCAGGACGAATACCATCGTCTTTACCGCGAATCCATTGAACACCCCAGTACCTTCTGGGCCGAACAGGCCAACCGTTTTCTCGACTGGAGCGCACCCTGGCAGACCGTCCAGCGCTATGACCTGAAAACCGGTGAGGCCAGTTGGTTTGCCGGCGGCCAGTTGAACGTCAGTTACAACTGCATCGACCGTCATCTGGAAAAGCGCGGCGATCAAACCGCGATTATCTGGGAAGGCGACGACCCCGCCGAATCCACACAGATCACCTACAAAAAATTGCATCACAACGTCTGTCGCCTGGCCAACGTGCTCAAAAGCCGTGGCGTAAAAAAAGGCGACCGGGTGTGCATCTACATGCCGATGATTCCCGAAGCGGCGTTCGCCATGCTCGCCTGTACCCGCATCGGCGCGGTGCACTCCGTCGTGTTCGGCGGTTTCTCCCCCGATTCATTGCGCGACCGGATTCTCGACGCCGACTGCCGCACCGTGATCACCGCCGATGAAGGCGTGCGCGGCGGCAAGTTCGTGCCACTCAAACAGAATGTCGACAAGGCGCTGCAAAGTTGCCCTGGCGTCAGCACAGTGATCGTGGTCGAGCGCACACAGAATCAGGTGAACTGGGTCGAAGGCCGGGATATCTGGTACCACCAGGCGTTGCGCGATGTCACGGACGACTGCCCACCCGAACCGATGGACGCCGAAGATCCACTGTTCATCCTCTACACCTCTGGCAGCACCGGCAAACCCAAGGGGGTGTTGCACACCACCGGTGGGTATCTGCTGCAAGCAGCGATGACCTTCAAATACGTGCTGGACTACCGCGATGGCGAAGTGTTCTGGTGCACCGCCGATGTCGGCTGGGTGACCGGACACAGCTACATCGTCTATGGCCCGCTGGCCAATGGCGCGACCACACTGATATTCGAAGGCGTGCCGAGCTACCCGAGCACTTCGCGCTTCTGGCAAGTGATCGATAAACACAAGGTCAACATCTTCTACACCGCCCCCACGGCCCTGCGCGCACTGATGCGTGAAGGCGCCGGGCCGTTGCAGGACACTTCGCGGGCAAGCCTCAGACTGCTGGGCAGCGTCGGTGAGCCGATCAACCCGGAAGCGTGGGAGTGGTACTTCCATGTGGTCGGCGAAGAGCGTTGCCCGATCGTCGACACCTGGTGGCAGACCGAAACCGGCGGCATCATGCTCAGCCCCTTGGTCAGCGCGCAACGGATCAAACCCGGCTGCGCCACCCAACCGATGTTCGGCGTGCAGCCGGTGCTGCTCGACGAGCACGGCAAGGAAATCAAAGGCGCCGGCAGCGGTGTCCTGGCCATAAAATCGAGTTGGCCAGCGCAGATCCGCAGCGTCTACCGCGACCCGCAACGAATGGTCGACACCTACTTCAAGCCCTACCCCGGCTATTACTTCACCGGTGACGGCGCACGCCGCGACGAAGATGGCGACTATTGGATTACCGGGCGAATTGACGACGTGATCAACGTTTCCGGGCATCGTATCGGCACCGCCGAGGTGGAAAGCGCGTTGGTGCTGCACGACAGCATTGCCGAGGCCGCGGTGGTCGGTTATCCCCATGACGTCAAGGGCCAAGGCATCTATGCCTTCGTCACCCCCATGGACGGCATTACGCCTGACGAAGAACTGAGAAAGGAATTACTGGCCCATGTCAGCAAGGAAATCGGCAGCTTCGCCAAGCCGGACCTGATTCAGTGGGCGCCAGCCTTGCCGAAAACCCGTTCGGGCAAGATCATGCGGCGTATCCTGCGCAAGATCGCCTGCAACGAACTGGACAGCCTGGGGGATACCTCGACCCTGGCCGACCCAAGCGTAGTGCAGGGCTTGATCGACAAACGCCTGAACCCATAACGAACCTTTGTAGGAGCAAGCTCGCTCCTACAGAAACTTACTGAGCCCCCATGGAATTCATCCGCAGCCGTATCGAAAGCCAAATCATGAGCCTGACCGGTCTGTCCCTGGGCAAGCTCGACCTGGAAAACCCCAAAGGCGATCCGGGCCTGTTCGGGCCTGACTCGGTGAGTTGGCAGGTTCACGGCGACTTCAGCAGCATGCTCATCGGCGGTATTAGCGCCCTGATGCTGCAAGCCTTGCATCCGCTGGCACTGGCCGGAGTGTGGGACCATTCGAATTTTCGCGAGGACATGCTCGGTCGCCTGCGCCGCACCGGACAGTTTATTTCCGGCACCACCTTCGGTTCGCGACAGGACGCTGACTGGCTGATCGAGAAGGTCCGCACCATTCATCTGCAAGTGACCGGCACGGCGCCCGATGGGCGCCCCTATGCCGCCAGCGACCCCGACCTGCTGACCTGGGTGCATGTGGCCGAAGTCAGCAACTTCCTCGCCGCGCACCTGCGCTATCGCAACCCGCACCTTTCTCCAGCCGATCAGGATAGCTACTACGCTGAAATCGCCCTGGTCGCCGAACGCCTGGGGGCCCGCGATGTGCCCCGTTCCCGGCGGGCCGTGGCCGAGTATCTGGAGCAAATCCGCCCGCAACTGTTGTGCGACGAACGCAGTCGCGAAGTCTTGCGGCTGCTCTTGAACGCCCCCTCTCCCAGCCGTTTGGCCAAGCCTTTCGGGGGGATGATGATGCAGGCCGGGATCGATCTGCTACCGGACTGGGCCAGTGACCTGCTCGGCGTCAGCCAGAGCCCGTTGCAACGCAAGCTGATCCGCGCCAGCGTCAATCGCAGCGCACCGATGCTGCGTTGGGCGGTGCGCAATGGCTCGGTGCAACGTGCCAAGCGACGGATGGGGTTATTGACCTGATGCTCAGAGCTGCAAGCCGCAAGCTGCAAGCTGCAAGCTGCAAGCCGCAAACTTGAAGCTTGAAGCTTGAAGCTTCAACCTCAGTAACTGCTAAACTCCCGCGCCAAATTCTCTCCTGCAAGGCGCCCAGCATGTCTTCCTTGAATCAGGCGCTGCGCGCCGCCCTTGAACATCGCCAGGACCTGCTGGCCGAACTGCACCAGCAAGGCACCGACTGCTATCGCCTGTTCCATGGCAGCCAGGAAGGCGCCGGGGGCCTGACGATTGACCGCTACGGCCCGCAACTGTTGGTGCAAAGCTTCCACCAGTCGCTGGAACGCGAGGCGCTGCTGCAACTGCATGAAATCGTCAGCCAGCATCTGGGCCTCGACTTGCTGCTGGTCTACAACGACCGCTCCCGTGGCAACTCGCGTATCGATCGCGAAGACACCGTCTACCGCGCCGACGAAGCGGCCCTGCAAGATCTGGTCGGCCACGAGTGGGGGCTCAATTACCGGGTCCGCGGACGCCACGCCGGGCAAGACCCTTTGCTGTTCCTCGACTTGCGCAACACGCGCGGCTGGGTCAAGGACCACAGCAAAAACAAAAGTGTGCTGAACCTGTTCGCCTACACCTGTGGGGTCGGCCTCAGTGCCGCGGCCGGTGGCGCCAGCGAGGTGTGCAACCTGGACTTCGCCGAAGGCAATCTAGCAGTCGGTCGTGAAAATGGCCTGCTCAACCCGCAATTGCCGACCATGACGTTCATTCAGTCCGATTACTTCCCGGCCATCCGCCAATTGGCCGGCCTGCCGATCAGCCAGCGACGCGGGCAGAAACTGCCAAGCTATCAGCGCCTGGAACAGCGCCAATATGATCTGGTATTGCTCGATCCACCGGCCTGGGCCAAGAGTGCTTTCGGCACCGTCGACCTGCTGCGCGACTACCAGAGCCTGCTCAAACCCGCCCTGTTGACCACCGCCGACAATGGCGTGCTGATCTGCTGCAACAACCTGGCAAAAGTCAGCATGGACGACTGGCGTGAACAGGTTTTACGTTGTGCCGAGAAAGCCGGGCGGCCGGTGCGAGAGTGGACGGTGATGAAACCCGGGGCCGATTTCCCGTCGATGGATCAGCAACCGCCACTGAAAACCCTGATCCTGCAGCTTTGATCCGTGTCAGACAAATCTGAAAAATCCTGAGCAGGCTGTTTGCTTCGGAACCGGAATCGCGTGCCATACTCCAAGGCACTCCGATTCAGACAGATGAAGCCACACATGTACAAAGGATTGATTCGCGCCATTGGCGCCTTGTTGACTGCTCTGGCGCTCTACAGTCTGCTGGGGTTTCTGATTTTACCGGGCATCGCCCTGCGTATTGCCAACCAGCAACTGGCCAACTACGCCACGATGCCCGCCACTCTCCAGCGGATCGAACTCAACCCGTTCAGCCTTGAAGTGACACTTTGGGGCTTGAGTATCGGCGAGCCCGGCAAGGAGCAGATCGGCTTCGAACGCCTGTACGCCAACCTGCAACTCGATAGCCTCTGGACCAAGACGCTGCATCTGTCCGATATCGAACTGGAAAAATCCAAGACCGAGATCCTCTTCGGCAAGGACGGCAAACTCAACCTGCTCGGGTTGTTCAAACTGCCACAGAGCGAACCGACGCCCGCCGATCCCGATGCAAAACCGTTCCCGCTACGCATAGACCGGATCAATCTGGCCGGTGGTGTCGTGCACTTCAAGGATGAGCGCCCCAGCGAACCCATCGAATTTATCTACGACAAACTCGATTTCGAGCTGAAAAACCTCAGTACCCGGCCCGAAGACAGTGCCGACATGACATTGGTCGCCATCGGCCCGGGCGGCGGACAGGTCGACTGGACGGGTAACTTCAGCCTGATCCCGATTGCCTCCGAAGGTAAGCTGAAAATCACTGACGGCAAGATGAAATCCTTCTGGCCCTACGTGCGCGACGCAGTGCCCCTGGACCTGGAAAGCGGTGTGGTCAATATCAGCACCGACTACAAACTCAACCTGTCCAAGCAGACCGAGTTGCTGCTGAGCAATGTCGCGGTCAGCGTTGCGCCCTTCTCCATCAAGGCGCCGGATGGACGGCCACTGGTGAAGCTTGAGCGACTGGACATCAGCGATACCACCGTGGACCTGGCCAAACAGCAGGTGGTGGTCGGCAAGATCCGCAGCCGTAAACTGGAAACCTGGGCGGCACTGGAGGCTGATGGCCAACTCGATTGGCAGAAGCTGTTCGCCAGCCAGCCATCCAAACCCGCCGCCAAGGCCAAGGCCGAACCGGCCAGCACGCCGGCAGCAGCCGATTCACCCAAGCCCGCCCCTGCTCCAGCGAGCAAACCGTGGCAGGTCCTGCTCAACGACGTGCAACTGCGTGACTATCAGGTGCATCTGGCCGACCGCAAGGCACAACCTCCCGTCGCGCTGGAATTGGGACCATTGAATCTCGACCTTCAGAAGTTCGACAGTCTCAATGGCTCGCCTTTTACGCTCAAACTCGATACTGGCGTTGGCAAACAAGGCAAGCTTTTGGCAGACGGGGAGGTCAATCTGGCCCCGATCAGCGCCAGACTCAATGTCCAGACCAAGGACATCGACCTACGGGTCGCCCAGTCCTACATCACGCCATTCATACGCCTGGAACTGCGCAGCGGCATGCTCGGCAGCGATCTGGCGGTCAACCTGAAAAGCACCGAACCCTTGGCCTTCAGCGTAACCGGGCGCGCCCAGGTTGATCAGCTGCATACGCTCGACACCCTGAAAACCCGCGACTTTCTCAAATGGCAGCAGGTCATGGTCGAAGGCCTGAACTATCAACACGGTGATAGCCTCTCGATCGACAGAATCAACCTGATGCAGCCCTATGTGCGATTCATGATCAACGATGACCGCACCACCAACATCGATGATCTGCTGATCCCGCAACCGGCCGATTCCGGCGCCAGGACTGCTGCCGCCAAACCCGCCGCCAGCAAGGACAAGCCACTGGGTATTCATATCGGCGGGATTGCCATCAATGACGGTTCGGCCAATTTCGCCGACTTCAGCCTGACACCAAACTTTGCAACCGCCGTTCAACAACTCAACGGGCAAATCGGCACCATCGACAGCCGCCAGGCCAAACCCGCCAGTGTCGACGTCAAGGGCAAGGTCGACCGCTATGCACCGGTGACCATCAAGGGAGCGGTCAATCCGTTCGACCCGATGGCCAGCCTCGACATCGCCACCAGCTTCAAACGCGTGGAACTGACCACGCTGACGCCCTACTCCGGCAAGTTCGCCGGTTACCGTATCCGCAAGGGCCGACTCAATCTTGACCTGCATTACCTGATCACCAAAGGCCAGCTAAAAGCCGAGAACAAAGTGGTGGTCGAACAACTGCAACTGGGCGAAAAAGTCGACAGCCCCGACGCCGTGAGCCTGCCGCTGAAACTGGCGATTGCCTTGCTCAAGGACGTCGACGGCAAGATTTCTATCGAACTGCCGGTCACCGGCGACCTCAATAATCCGCAGTTCAGCGTCATGCCAATCGTCTGGCAGACCTTGCGCAACCTGATCGTGAAAGCGGCGGCGGCTCCCTTCAAACTGATTGGCGGGCTGGTCAGCGGCGGTGGCTCGGAAGACCTGGGTAGTGTGTCTTTTGCACCTGGCTCAAGCGACCTGGGCAAGGACGCTGAAGCGGCGTTGGTCAAACTGTCCAACGCGCTCAAGGAGCGTCCGGCCCTGCGTCTGGAGATCGAAGGCACGGCGGCGCAAAGCAGCGACGGCCCATTGATCGCCGAACAACGCCTGGAACGGGAATACCAGTACAACTACTACAAAATGCTCCAGCGCCGCGGCGACAAAGTGCCCGCCCAGGCTTCGATGCTGGTGGTGCCGGACAACGAGAAGGGCCCGCTGCTGGAAGGGATCTACCGCACCCGCCTGAAGACCCAGCCACCCGCCGAATGGAAGGATCTGGGCAAGGAGGAACGCACGGCGAAGATGCGCGCCGACGTGATCAAATTCTGGAGTACCAGCGACGTGCTATTGCGTCAGCTGGGGCAGGATCGCGCCAGCAGCATCAAGGATTATCTGGTCGACAAGGGTCAACTCGCCGATGACCGCGTGTACTTTATCGATGCCCAACTGGGCGAAGCAGAAAAGGACGGCAAGGTCGTTACGCCACTGCATCTGGACGCCGAGTGAAGCAAAGACAACGCAAGAACCGATCTCCCGTTCGTTTGCGACGCCACAATAGAACAGGCCCCGACACGAGTGCCGGGGCCTGTAATGGCCACATCCGTATGGCCGTTCGCATGAACTCCTCAGAGGCGACAGGCGTATAGCTCGGCCCGCCTGCCGCGCCTTCTCCCAGTCCAGGCGAGAAGTCGTGCCTTATTCGGCTTTCAGGCCGTCAGCGGAGACCGCTTTGACGCCTTTGATTTTTTTGGTGATCGCCACGGCAGTGGCTTTCTGAGCGTCAGTCACCGCAACGGTGGATGACAGAGACACGACACCCTTATTGGTTTCAACTTTGATGTCGGTGCCAGGGATGCCTTTTTCGGTGAGCAGGTCACTTTTGACTTTGGTAGTAATCCAGGTATCGGAAGTAGCTTCCTCGGCTTTGGTCATCTCACCGGCCGCCAGCATCATGGGTGCCTGGGTGGCTTGAGTCTGTGCAAATGCAGCATTGGCCATGGTCAGGGTCAGCGCGGTAACAGTGGCGGCAGCGATAGCGAACTTCTTCATACGAGTAACTCCTGTTTTTCTGGAAAGTCTGCTGGATTTCTTTTCAGCAGGGTTACCAGAGAGAGTGCGAACGCTATGCCAACTTTGAAACAGACAATAAACCGATATAAATCAATTACTTATAAAATTTGCCATATTCCGGAATCATGCAAAATGCATGACTTTGAAAATCTCTACATGCAAGTTGCGGGTTTTGCCGCAGGCCTAAGGCCATGAATTAACGCAGTTTTTCTTCAAGCCTCATTTGCTGTGAAGCCGGACAAAAAAATACCCCGCGAACGGCGGGGTATTGGCAATCAGCTCATGGATCAGACTTTCGGGGCAACGCCCGTGCAACCTTTGGGCGCGTAGTCCTGATCGACTGTGGTGGCGCACGTCCACCCCGTCAGCGTTCGCGACAAGGTGATGGTCTTATTCAGCACGGGGCCCGGTGCATTCACAAGGGTGCAGACAATAGTGCCAGCACCCTCCGCAGCGTTACCGGTCGCTGTCATTGTGCAGTTAGAGGTGACCGGTGTCCCGGTTACCTTAGCCAGATCCGGATCGTCGCCTTGATTGATGACGTCTTCGAACGGCACCTTCAAGGCCGAAATCTCAGCCAGCCCCGCCGTCACTTTGGCCCGCGCCTGGTATTTGGAGTACGCAGGAATGGCGAACGTCGCCAGAATCCCGATGATTGCGACCACTATCAGTAGCTCGATCAGGGTAAAGCCTCTTTGTTTGTGCATTGACAGCCTCCGTGCATGAGTCGAAATCTCATGATCTGAAGCTGTCGCAGCACAGCCCATGCCAGGCCCCGCGCGCCCTGTTGGCGGGGTGCACGACCGCCACAACACCCTTTCCTACCCCCAGAATCCGCACTATCTGACAGTTTTTGTCACCTCCTCCTTGGCGGCTTGGTCCCTCCGTTTGACTAGGCTATGAGTCGTGTGTCCGGCACTCCGAGGCATGGCATCGCCTCCAACAGCCAGGCCAAACAATGGGCCCTGAGCGGCGCAGACTCCCCGCGGGGCCCAGCCAATGAGAGGTATCTGCGAGGAACACATCGGCATATCCACGATCTATGAGCCCGGGGGTGCCAACACTGCATCCCCAGCCTTGAAGAATTCAACCAGGTCACCAAGGACAGAACATGGCGGTCAAAGCAGCAAAAATCAGTGTGTATGCCTGGGAAGGCACTGATCGCCAAGGCACCCGAATAACCGGCGAGCTGAGCGGACATAACCCGGCACTGATCAAGGCGCAATTACGCAAGCAAGGCATCACCCCCGGCAAGGTTCGCAAGAAAACCCCCTCGCTGCTCAACCTGGGCAACCACATCAAGGCCCGGGACATTGCCCTGTTCACCCGACAAATGGCAACCATGATGAAAGCCGGGGTGCCGCTACTGCAGTCGTTCGACATCATCGGCGAAGGCTTCGATAACCCGGCCATGCGCACGCTGGTGGACGAGGTGAAACAGGACGTCGCGGCGGGCAACAGCTTTGCCGCGGCCCTGCGCAAAAAGCCCCGGTATTTCGATGAGCTGTACTGCAATCTGGTGGACGCCGGCGAACAGGCCGGGGCGCTGGATACGCTGCTGGAACGGGTGGCGACTTATAAGGAAAAGAGCGAAAGCCTCAAGGCCAAGATCAAGAAAGCCATGACCTACCCGCTGGTGGTGGTGTTTGTCGCGATCATCGTCACCGGGATTCTTCTGGTCAAAGTGGTGCCGCAATTCCAGTCGGTATTCCAGGGATTCGGAGCCGAGTTACCCGCTTTCACTGTGATGGTCATTGGCTTGTCGCGGTTCATGCAAGACACGTGGTGGATGATGCTCGGGGTGCTGGTCGCAGGGTCGTTCGCCATGCGCCATGCCTTCAGGACGTCCCAGGCTTTTCGCGACCGAATGGACACCGGGTTGTTGAAACTGCCGCTGGTGGGCACCTTGATGTACAAATCCGCCGTGGCCCGTTTCGCCCGTACGCTGGCGACCACGTTCGCCGCCGGTGTGCCGCTGGTGGAAGCTCTTGAGTCAGTGGCGGGCGCGACCGGCAACATTGTGTTCAAGCGCGCAGTGCAGCGGATCAAGCAGGATGTTTCGACGGGTATGCAGCTGAATTTCGCCATGCGCACCTCGGGCATCTTTCCGAACATGGCCATCCAGATGACCGCCATTGGCGAGGAGTCCGGCGCGCTGGACGGCATGCTCGACAAGGTCGCGGGTTTCTACGAAGACGAAGTCGATAACATGGTCGATAATCTGACCAGCCTGATGGAACCGTTCATCATGGTGGTGCTGGGTGTTATCGTCGGTGGCCTGGTCGTCGCGATGTACCTGCCCATCTTCCAACTCGGCTCAGCGATCTGATATGCCCTTGAACGAAATTCTCACCCACTACCCGCTAGCCTTTGTCGTCATCACCGGGGTGATCGGCCTGCTGGTCGGCAGCTTTCTTAACGTGCTGATCTGGCGCCTGCCGAAAATGCTCGAGCGCGAGTGGCGCCTGCAGGCCCATGACACTCTCGGGCTGCCCGGCGAAACACCGCTGCCGACCTACAACCTGCTGCTGCCCCATTCCCAGTGCCCGAACTGCGGTCACCGGATTCGGGCCTGGGAAAATATTCCGCTGCTCAGCTTCCTGCTGCTGCGCGGACGCTGCTCGTCTTGCACGACACCGATCAGCAAACGATACCCATTGACCGAACTCGCCTGCGGCCTGTTGTCGGCGTTCATTGCCTGGCACTTCGGTTTCGGCTGGCCAGCCGGCATGACCCTGCTACTGACGTGGGGCCTGCTGGCCATGAGCCTGATCGACGTTGAACATCAATTGTTGCCGGACGTGCTGGTGCTGCCGCTGATGTGGCTGGGGCTGATCGTCAACAGCCTCGGCCTGTTCGTGCCGTTGCAGGATGCATTGTGGGGCGCGATCACCGGCTATATGGCGCTGTGGTCGGTGTTTTGGTTGTTCAAACTGATCACCGGCAAGGAAGGCATGGGCCATGGCGATTTCAAATTGCTGGCGATGTTTGGCGCCTGGGGTGGCTGGCAAATATTACCGCTGACCATCCTCCTCTCCTCCCTGGCGGGTGCCGTGATTGGCTTGATTATCCTGCGCCTGCGCAAGGCAAAAACCTCGACCCCGATCCCCTTCGGGCCCTATCTGGCCATTGCTGGCTGGATTGCCTTGCTCTGGGGTGTTCAAATAACCGACTTCTATTGGCAGTTTGTCGGTTTGAAATGAATACCCCTGTGGAAAAACCCTGGATTCTCGGCCTCACCGGCGGCATCGGCAGCGGAAAAAGCGCGGCGGCCCAACATTTCATCGACCTCGGCGTACATGTGGTCGACGCCGATCATGCCGCCCGTTGGGTGGTCGAACCGGGGCGGCCGGCGCTGGCGAAGATCGTCGAACACTTCGGACCGGATGTGTTACTCGCCGACGGGCAACTGGACCGCGCCGCGCTGCGCAAACGGATCTTCGAGGTGCCGGAAGAACGTCGCTGGCTCGAAGCGTTACTGCATCCGCTGATCGCCGAGGAAATCGCTCGACATCTGGCGCTGGCAAAATCGCCTTATGCGATTCTGGTTTCGCCGCTGCTGATCGAGTCCGGGCAGTACGCCATGACCCAACGGGTGCTGGTGATCGATGCCCCCGAACAGCTACAGATCGAACGCACGCTGCTGCGTGACCAGACTAGCGAACAGCAGGTCCAGGCGATCCTCAAGGCCCAATCCAGCCGCCAGGATCGCCTGAGACATGCCAACGACGTGGTGGTCAACGACCGCGACCTCGCCTGGCTGCACAGCGAGGTTGAACGCCTGCATCACTTTTACCTTACTTTGCGTGGAGGCCAGTCATGAGCCAAACCCCAACCGTCGAATGCCCGACTTGCGGAGCCCCTGTCGAATGGAGTCCCGAAAGCAAATTCCGCCCGTTCTGTTCGGACCGTTGCAAACTGATCGACCTGGGGGCCTGGGCGTCGGAAGAACACAAGATTCCCGTGGCTCCCGATGCCGAGGATGAGTTGTTCAGCGGCGACTTCGATCCGCGTCACTGATGCCCGTCGTCAGGGCCGCATGAAGCCGTAGTCCTGACCGTCGTCGAGGTTTTCCGCCAGGAAATGCAACTCGTCGGCCAGATCCTCCGCACTGCGTACGGCCTTGCTCTGCTGCACCACGGCACTGAGCAAGGCGCGCAGGCTCAACCCAGGATCAAATCCTTCCGCTTGCGCCGAATCCAGACTCTGGCGCAATTCCTGCCTTGCCCACTCATAAACACTCATGACGAAACTCCTGAAGGTTTTGCCGAGCATGGGATCACCAGCGCTTTCAGGGTTTGATGTGAATCAAGGCTTCGGATCGTCGTCCTTCCAGGGCGCCGAAAGGTAGCGCGTGCGGTTGAAGGTCTCCAGCCATTCCGGGCAGAACACCACCAGAGCACTGACCACCATGCCGTTGATAAAGGCCTCGGGAAAAATCAGCAACCACAGGTAACCGACAAAATCCTCCAGCCAGTACGGCATCTCAAAACGCTCGTCGAACCACAACAGCCAAAGCGCCAGCAGCAGACACAGCAACGCCGACAGTGCCGCGGCAAAAAATCCGGAAACGAAGATATACACAAAGGGATTTCGTGGCTGCGCGCGTTCCACCAGGATCGCGCAGCATTCGGTCACCAGCACCGGCAACAGAATCAACAACGCGCCGTTGACCCCGACCGCCATCAAATCCTGCCGCCCGAGCGACACCAGCCCCAACTGCGCCACCAGTCCGCCGATGATCGCCAGCGGCCAATCCAGCAACAGCGTTACCGCTGTCATGCCAATGAAGTGATAGGACACGCCGGTATCGAAATCCCGCCGCACCAACCACAACATAAACAGCGCGAACACCGTGCCGAACAGTAAATGCTGGCGACGGCTATCGGTGAACAGCTCAACCCACGGCGCACGCCAGATCGCCCAGAGCAACACCGGCACATAAATCAGCCAGCCGACTGTCAGACTCTGAGATGACAGCAGCTCGGCACCGATCATGGGCGAGACGTCTCCAGCGCCTCACGCAACTGCGCAGCCGTGGCGTACTCGCGCTGCGCCACCAACTGGCCGTCCTTGAGCTGTAACCACAGCACGCTATCCACAGCACCGGGATACTTCGGTGCAACGCGGCCATCGCGATCCAGCATGACCCGGTAGGAATAATCGCGCATGGCCGGCACGGCGAACATTTTGGCGATCAGCCGTGGCATGCGCTGGATATCCGCGAGAAATACTGCATGACGGGCCTCCAGATAGCCTTTGGGCTGGCCCTGCAACGCAGCATTGACCAACTTGGCGCCTTCCATGCTGCGCGCCACCAGCAGCGTCTGAGTGCGATTGTCGAGGGTAAAGGCCTGATCGAACTGATCGAGCAGCGTCCATGGCGCCAATCGCTCACCCACTTCCAGCGCATGGGCCCACAGTGGCAAAAGCCCGAGCAGTAACACTGACCAATACTTCACGTTCAATTCCTCGCTCAATCGCATGGGTAGTGGCCAGCAGTTTACACCGGCGCTTCCCGGTGCCCAGTGACACTGTTTACCGCTTAACGCTTTCTGCTTGTCGCAATTGAACGCTAAGCTTGGGCCTATGGATGACTCAGATTACTTACGCTTGCTGACCATCGCGGCCGAGCAAGCCAACGCGTTCCTGTCCAATGCCCGCAAATGGGAGCGTGAGCGTTGGGTCTGCCAGCGCCTGCTTCAAGGCTTGAACATTCCTTATCGTGCCGACGAATTCGCCCCGGCCGGCGAACCGCCGGACGTGTTGTTTCGCGATGCCAGCTTCGAGGTGTTCTTCGTCCTCGACGAAGGCCGGCGCCTCAACGACGAATGGCGCGATGAGCTGCAACGCCGCCGCAGCGCATTCTCCCTGAGCCAACTGGTCCGGCGCGAGGCCAAGCCGCGGCGCATCCCGGCCAACGAATTCTTGCTGCGACTGGCGCCGACCTTGCGCAAAAAAGCGCATAACTACAAAGAACGCGGCATGGATCTCGGCGACCTGGACATCATCGCCTTCGCCAGCCTCAAGCGCGAAGTGCTGGACCTCAACAGCCATTTCCCGCCGCCTACCGAATACCTGCGCCAAGGCTGGCGCTCGTTGTCATTGGTCGGCCCGACTTTCGCCCGCGTGCTCTTCGCGCATCCGGATGCACCGGACTTCCTGCGCAGCAACCTGGGGCGCAGCATCGTTTTCGACGTCGGTATCAGTCTGTGAGCCCATTGCAGGAACTGATAGCTGATGTCCCGCAAATCGGTCGCGTACGCTGGATTGGCGTGCGCCCGCAACCTCATGTGCCGATGATCGAACTGGAAGCCGTGGAAGCGCGACTGGAGGCTGGCTTGACCGGTGATCGAGCCCGGCCAGGCGTACGCAATGCGCGGCAAGTGACGTTGATCCAATGGGAGCATCTGGCGGTGATCAGTTCGCTGATGGGCCGCCCGCACGATAAACCGGTGCTGCCTGATGAGTTACGGCGCAATCTCGTTATCAGCGGTATCAACCTGTTCAGCCTCAAGGGGCGTCGCTTCAGAATTGGCCAGGCGATTTTCGAAACCACTGGCTGGTGCCAGCCTTGCGCACGCCTGCAAAACAACCTCGGCCCCGGGACCTTTCAAGCCGTTCGCGGACATGGCGGAATCACCGCCCGAGTGTTACAAAGTGGAATCATTCGCCTGGACGATACGGTGAGCGTCGAGCCCATTCCGGACAGCGGCTATGCTCCGTTCAACGTTCGTTAAATCGACTTGTAACCTCTCCGCAATCAGCAACGTCTACCCCTGACGAGGCCCGATATGACCAGCCGCCTGAACCCCGACGACCAGAAGCATGTCGAAGAGTACCTGCATCTGTCCCAGCACCGAGTCGAGCGCCGGCCCTTCCGGCCGTGGATGCTCCTTGTGCTGGTGTTGGCAGTGACCATTGGTCTTGGCCTTTTGAGCCGACTTATCAGTTACCTGACGCTATGAGCCGCTTCGCGACTGCACCGATTTCTTTTAGCCTTGTGAGATATCCCCATGACTCATCGTATTGTCATCGCTGGCGGCGGCGCCGGCGGTCTGGAGTTGGCTACCCGTCTGGGTAAGACTCTGGGTAAACGCGGCATCGCCAGTGTAATGCTGGTCGACGCGAACCTGACCCACATCTGGAAACCGCTGTTGCACGAGGTGGCGGCCGGTTCCCTGAACTCCTCCGAAGATGAACTCAACTATGTTGCCCAGGCCAAATGGAACCACTTCGAGTTCCAGCTGGGACGCATGAGCGGGCTCGATCGCGCACAAAAGAAAATCCAGTTGGCCGCCACTTATGACGAGGCCGGCCTTGAGCTGGTTCCGGCGCGGGAAGTGGCTTACGACTCGCTGGTGATTTCCGTCGGCAGCACCACCAACGATTTCGGTACCCAGGGTGCAGCCCAGCATTGCCTGTTCCTCGACACCCGCAAACAGGCCGAGCGCTTCCACCAGCAATTGCTCAACCACTACCTGCGTGCCCATGCCGGGCAGACCGACAAGGTTGAACAGATCAGCGTTGCCATCGTCGGCGCCGGTGCCACCGGGGTCGAACTGGCCGCCGAACTGCACAATGCCGCCCACGAACTGGCAGCCTATGGCCTGGACCGGATCAAGCCGGAAAACATGCACATCACCCTGATCGAAGCGGGACCACGGGTTCTGCCTGCGCTGCCAGAGCGAATCGGCGGGCCTGTGCATAAAACCCTGGAGAAACTCGGGGTCAATGTCATGACCAACGCAGCGGTCAGCGAAGTGACGGCAGACAGCCTGATCACCACCGATGGCAACGTGATCAAGGCCAGCCTGAAAGTCTGGGCCGCAGGGATTCGCGCACCGGGTTTCCTCAAGGACATCGATGGCCTGGAAACCAACCGCATCAATCAGCTGCAAGTGCTGCCGACCCTGCAAACCACCCGTGACGAAAATATCTTCGCCTTCGGTGACTGCGCGGCCTGCCCGCAACCGGGTACCGATCGCAACGTGCCGCCGCGCGCACAAGCCGCGCATCAACAGGCCTCATTGCTGGCCAAGTCGCTGAAACTTCGGATTGAAGGCAAGGCATTGCCTGAATACAAATACACCGACTACGGCTCGCTGATCTCGCTGTCGCGTTTTTCTGCTGTGGGTAACTTGATGGGCAACCTCACTGGCAGCGTGATGCTCGAAGGTTGGCTGGCGCGGATGTTTTACGTGTCGCTGTACCGCATGCACCAGATGGCGCTGTACGGGCCGTTCCGCACGGCAATGTTGATGCTGGGCAGTAAGATCGGGCGTGGCACCGAGCCACGGCTCAAGTTGCACTGATACCGCCCGACCACTGTGGGAGCGAGCAGGCTCGCTCCCACAGTTTTATCCGAGAACATTACACCCGGAAGCGCCGCACCATCCCCTGCAGGGCATTCGCCAACTGCGACAGCTCATGGCTCGATGCACTGGTCTGATCGGCCCCGGCGGCCGAACGCACAGACAGGTCACGGATATTCACCAGGTTGCGATCGACCTCGCGCGCCACTTGGGCCTGTTCCTCGGCTGCACTGGCGATCACCAGGTTTCGCTCGTGAATCTGATGCACCGACGCCGTGATGGTTTGCAGCGCCTCACCTGCCTTCTCGGCCAGCAACAACGTGCTGGCGGCACGGGAGGTGCTGGCGTTCATGGCCTCCAGGGCCAGGCTCGAACCGTTGCGCATACCCTGCACCATTTGTTCGATTTCCTGGGTCGATTGCTGCGTGCGATAGGCCAGCGCGCGCACTTCATCGGCCACCACCGCAAACCCGCGACCACTCTCCCCCGCACGCGCGGCTTCAATCGCAGCATTGAGCGCCAGCAAGTTGGTTTGTTCGGCAATGGCGCGAATCACATCCAGCACCTTGCCGATATCCTGGGATTGGTTGGCCAGCGATTGCACCAGCTCACCGGTGCTCTGCACGTCGTCGGCCAGTGCACTGATCGAACTGGCGGTTTCGCTGACCCTCTCCTGCCCTTGATGCGCTGACTCACTGGACTGGCGAGTGGCATCGGACGTGGAGACTGCGTTGCGCGCGACCTCTTCCACGGCAATGGTCATTTCATTGACCGCCGTGGCCGCTTGCTCAATCTCGTTGTTCTGTTGTTGCAGGCCCTGAGTGCTATCGAGGGTCACGGCGCTCAATTCATCGGCCGCCGTGGCCAATTGCGTGGCCGACCCGCTGATGCCCTGCAGGGTTTCCCGCAGGTTTTGCTGCATGGTCGCCAACGCTTTGAGCAAACGACTGACTTCGTCATTGCCATGGGTTTCGATCGGACGGGTCAGATCACCCTGAGCCACATGCTCTGCAGCGCTCACCGCTTCACTCAACGGACGCACGATGCTGCGTGTCAGCAACATCGCCAGGCCAACCGTGGCCAATGCCGCGAGGGCGATGAATACGCTCACGATGGAGCGTGAAGTGTCGTAGTGGTCTTTGGACTTGTCGCTTTCCGCCGCGACTTGTTTGGCGAACAGCTCAGCCAGATCACTGAGCTGTTTGCCGGAACCGTCGACCACGGTCTTCATGTCCACCAGCAACAATTTGGTCAGTTCGTCGCGACGCCCCTGTTCAGCCAGGGTGAACGATTGGGCAATGCCAGTGCGATAGGCCGCGAAGGTACTTTTGAACTGCTCGTACAGCGCCTTGCCTTCAGCCGTGGTAACCAGCTTGTCGTAGGCGGCAATCTTTTCGCTCAGTTCCTTGTCGCGGGTATCCATTTGGCTGCGGTATTGCGCAATGTTCTTCGGGTCCTGATCCAGGGCCATCCGCAGGGAAATCGTGCGAATGCGCAGCATGATCTCGCGGATCTCGTCACCGCCACGAATACTCGGTAGCCATTGTTTTTCCACCGCCACTTCACTCTCGCGGATGCTCGACATTTGCCCCAGTGCAAATATCCCGAGCAGCGCGACAAGCACCGCAATCAAGGCGAAACCCAACGCAGCACGGGGGGCAATATTCAACTGTCGAAGAAACATAACGAGTGCCTTTCTTGTTGTGGGCTTGAGCGGGGGCTGTGCCCCGACAGCTCGTTATCGGCAAGTTGTACGATGACTTGAAGCGAAGTGTTTTTTTGCAGACAAAAAAAATCCCCGTATCTTTCGATACGAGGGTTTTTAATATGGTCGGGGTAAGGGGATTCGAACTCCTGACATCCTGCTCCCAAAGCAGGCGCGCTACCGGACTGCGCTATACCCCGGTAAAAAAAAGGCACCTTTGAAAGGTACCTTTTGCGAACAGCGCTTTTGGCGTCTGATCTTAAGATTTGATTCCAGCGTTAACTGGTTTCAAAAATGGTGGGTCGTGTGGGATTCGAACCTACGACCAATTGGTTAAAAGCCAACTGCTCTACCAACTGAGCTAACGACCCTAAAATGGTCGGGGTAAGGGGATTCGAACTCCTGACATCCTGCTCCCAAAGCAGGCGCGCTACCGGACTGCGCTATACCCCGGTTTGAAATTGGCTCCGTGACCAGGACTCGAACCTGGGACCCAATGATTAACAGTCATTTGCTCTACCGACTGAGCTATCACGGAACTACATATTTCAATTTACAACGGTGAAGCTTTACTGCGTTCTCTTCGACCCGTTCGCATCACTGCGTTCGTGTGTCTGAGGCGCGCTATTCTACAATCTTCAGCACCTCTGTCAACCCCCTAAATTGCTTTCAAGTTAATGATTTGCAACTTATTTTGGATTCCTGCTTGGGGAGCGGAAACCCTGGGGGGTGACTGACTGCGGGGCGCACTTTACAAGCCTTTTCCTTTAAGTTCAACAGCCTAACGAAAAAAAGGCCTCGCAATGCGAGGCCTCCTGTTCAACTACACATTTTTGTAGGAGCTCGCTTCCTCGCGAAGACCTCTTGAGCGCTGCGTTTAGCCTGATAACACGCGTTATCGTTAACGACCATCGCGAGCAGGCTCGCTCCTACAGTGGATCAAACGAAGACGATTTCGTCGTTCTCCACAACGCCCTTGGCAGTATCGCCGGGCATGAAACGACCCGACAGAATCAGCTGTGCCAGCGGGTTTTCGATCCAGCGCTGGATCGCTCGTTTCAGCGGCCGAGCGCCATACACCGGGTCGTACCCTACCGCGATCAGCTTATCCATGGCCTCAGGGCTGAGTTCCAGCTTCAGCTCCCGCTCGGTCAGACGACTGCGCAGACGACCCAACTGGATCTCGGTAATGCCGGCGATCTGATCCCGTGCCAATGGCTCGAAGATCACCACTTCGTCGACCCGGTTGATGAACTCCGGCCGGAAGTGCGAAGAAATCGCGTCCATTACTGCCGCACGCTGGGCCTCGCGATCACCGACCAACTCCTGGATCTGCACCGAACCGAGGTTGGACGTCATGACAATCACGGTATTTTTGAAGTCCACCGTGCGGCCATGGCTGTCGGTCAACCGGCCATCTTCCAGCACTTGCAGCAGGATGTTGAACACATCCGGGTGCGCCTTCTCGACCTCGTCCAGCAGGATCACCGAGTAAGGCTTGCGACGCACGGCCTCGGTCAGGTAACCGCCTTCTTCATAGCCTACATAGCCCGGTGGTGCGCCAATCAGGCGAGCCACGGAATGTTTCTCCATGAACTCGGACATATCGATGCGCACCATCGCTTCTTCGGTGTCGAACAAGAACTCCGCCAGCGCCTTGCACAGCTCGGTTTTACCGACACCGGTCGGGCCGAGGAACATGAACGAACCGCTTGGTCGGTTCGGATCAGCCAAACCGGCACGGGAACGCCGCACGGCGTTGGAAACCGCCACCACCGCTTCGTCCTGCCCGATCACACGCTGGTGCAACAGGCTTTCCATCTTCATCAGCTTGTCGCGCTCGCCTTCGAGCATTTTCGACACGGGAATACCGGTCCACTTCGACACGACTTCCGCGATCTCTTCTTCAGTCACCTTGCTGCGCAGCAACTGGTTTTCGCTCTTGCCGTGCTGGTCGACCATCTGCAAGCTGCGCTCCAGGTCCGGGATCACCCCATACTGCAACTCGGCCATGCGGTTCAGATCGCCTTTACGGCGTGCGGTTTCCAGTTCCTGGCGGGACTGCTCGATCTTCTGCTGAATCTGCGCTGAACCCTGTACCTCGGCCTTTTCCGAGTTCCAGATTTCTTCGAGATCCGAGTACTCACGCTCAAGGCGCACGATTTCTTCCTGGAGTTTTTCCAGACGTTTCTTCGCTGCGTCGTCGCTCTCTTTCTTCAGCGCCTGGGATTCCACCTTCAACTGAATCAAGCGACGTTCCAGACGGTCCAGCACTTCCGGCTTGGAGTCGATCTCCATGCGGATACGGCTGGCGGCTTCGTCGATCAGGTCGATGGCCTTGTCCGGCAACTGACGATCAGTGATATAGCGATGGCTGAGCTTGGCCGCGGCAATGATCGCACCATCGGTGATCGCCACCTTGTGGTGAACCTCGTAGCGTTCTTTCAGGCCCCGCAGGATCGCGATGGTGTCTTCTTCACTCGGCTCCTCCACCAACACTTTCTGGAAGCGTCGCTCGAGGGCGGCGTCCTTCTCTATATATTGGCGGTACTCATTGAGCGTGGTGGCGCCGACGCAATGCAGCTCGCCGCGAGCCAATGCTGGCTTGAGCATGTTGCCCGCATCCATCGAGCCTTCGCCCTTGCCGGCACCGACCATGGTGTGCAGTTCGTCGATGAACAGAATGATCTGCCCTTCTTGCTTCGACAGTTCATTGAGCAAGGATTTGAGGCGCTCTTCGAATTCGCCGCGATACTTGGCACCGGCAATCAGCGCCCCCATGTCGAGGGACAGCAGACGCTTGCCCTTGAGGCCATCCGGCACTTCACCGTTGATGATGCGCTGGGCCAGGCCTTCAACGATGGCGGTCTTACCGACACCAGGCTCACCGATCAATACCGGGTTGTTCTTGGTGCGGCGTTGCAACACCTGAATGGTCCGGCGAATTTCGTCGTCACGACCGATCACCGGGTCGAGCTTGCCCTCTTCGGCGCGCTTGGTCATATCGACAGTGTATTTATCCAGCGCCTGGCGCGACTCTTCGTGGTTAGGGTCATTGACCGCCTCGCCACCGCGCAGGTTGTTGATCGCATTTTCCAGCGCTTTCTTACTCACGCCCTGACCGAGCAACAATTTGCCGAGCTTGCTGTTCTCGTCCATGGCGGCGAGCAACACCAGCTCGCTGGAGATGAACTGGTCGCCCTTCTGCTGGGCCAGGCGATCAGCCTGGTTGAGCAGACGCGCCAGATCCTGCGACATGTTGACGTCGCCGGTCGGATTCTGGATTTTAGGCAGCTGGTCGAGCTCTTTGGTCAGCTCTTTACGCAGGCTGTTGATGTCGAAGCCTGTTTGCATCAGCAGAGGCTTGATCGAGCCACCCTGCTGTTCGAGCAGAGCCTGCATCAAATGCGCCGGCTCAATGGCCGGATGGTCGTGACCGACGGCCAGAGACTGGGCATCGGACAAGGCTAATTGCAATTTGCTTGTTAAACGATCTATACGCATGGGTCACCTTCCTTTTGAGCAGGTCGGACCAATAAAACATCCTGAATGAAGAAACCTGCCAGATAGCACAATAGATGCGGTCGATTCTGGGAGATTCAAGCGTCGTGATGTTGATGCAGATCAGACAAGTCTAGCGCTAGCGCCCTTTCTTGCGAGTAACAGTACTCGTGAGACAGGACGCTACAGCCAGATAAGGGAGGCAAACCGGCCGGTTTTCGGACTGCGGCGGTAAGAAAAGAAGCGCGGATCGGTCACGGTGCAGAAACCGCCACCATAAACGGCGGTGACACCGCGAGCCGCCAGGCGCAGACGCGCCAGCTTATAGATGTCAGCCATGAACTTGCCGGGGTTGTGGCTCGGCACAAAGGCCTCAGCCGCTTGCGGCAGTTGCTGCACGAAGGTTTCGCGTACTTCCGGGCCGACTTCAAAGGCTTGCGGGCCAATGGCCGGGCCGAGCCATACCAATGTGTCGGCAGCGGGCACATCCAGGCTGTCCAGAGTGGCTTCCAGCACGCCAGCCGCCAACCCGCGCCAACCCGCATGGGCCGCCGCGACGCGAGTGCCGGCACGGTCGCAAAACAACGCCGGCAGGCAGTCGGCGGTCATGGCCGCGCAAGCGATGCCCGGCGTCGCCGTCCAACTGGCGTCGGCAGTGACCACTCGGCCTGGGTCGGCATGGGCCACGACGATGCCGTGGACCTGCTGCAGCCAGGCCGGTTGAATGGAGAAATGATCGGTGAGGCGACGGCGATTTTCGGCGACAGCTTCAGGGCTGTCGTCGACGTGATCGCCCAGATTGAGGCTGTCGAACGGCGCCAGACTGACGCCGCCCGCACGAGTGGTCACACAGGCTTTGACCCCGGCCGGCGCGGGCCAGTCAGGAATCAGCCAGTCACTCATCCGATGAACGCCTCGCGATCTTGCTTGAGCAGGGTCAGCAACCAGACGAAATCTTCCGGCAACGGCGACTCCCAGCTCATCCGTTGACCGGTGGTCGGATGATCCAGCTCCAGGAAACGCGCGTGCAGCGCCTGGCGCGGGAAGTTTTTCAGCGATTCGACCATCGTCGGGTTCGCTGCCGGCGGAATACGGAAGCGACCGCCGTAGGCAGGATCTCCGACCAACGGGAAGTTGATGTGCGCCATATGCACGCGAATCTGGTGCGTACGACCGGTTTCGAGCTTCACCCGCACGTGCGTGTGGGAACGGAAACGCTCGAGCACGCGGTAATGGCTGACGGCTTGCTTGCCCCCCTCCATCACCGCCATGCGCTGGCGCTGCTGACCATGACGACCGATCGGCGCATTGATCTTGCCGCCAGCCGTCACCACGCCGATCACGATGCATTCGTAGATCCGGCTGACACTGCGGCTCTGCAATTGTGTCACCAACTGCGTCTGCGCCTGAATGGTCTTGGCCACCACCATCAGACCGGTGGTGTCCTTGTCCAGGCGGTGCACGATACCGGCGCGCGGCACGTTGACGATGTCAGGCACGTGGTGGAGCAAGGCGTTGAGCAAGGTGCCATCAGCGTGACCGGCAGCCGGATGCACCACCAGGCCCGCAGGCTTGTTGATCACCAGGATGTCGTCATCTTCATAGACGATGTCCAGGGCAATGTCTTGAGCGACCCATTCGCCCTGAGCTTCCTGCTCGGCAGTGAGTTCAAGAATGGCGCCACCGTGAACGATGTCTCGCGGGCGGATAACCGCCCCATCCACAGTCAGGCGGCCGTCTTTGATCCAGGCGGAAAGGCGCGAGCGCGAGTGCTCAGCGAATAATTGTGCGGCGACTTGATCGAGGCGTTGGCCGCCCAATTCGGACGGCACCTCTGCGCGAAGTTCAATTTTATCGGACATGCTCAGACTAGGCGTCGGCACAGCCTTTGGTTTCGGCTGCGCGCTTGTGGTTAAATACGGCGTCTTTTGCCCCGAGGCTATTCAACGGGGCGCTCATCATAACAGGACGGCCACGCCCAAGACAGCGGCCGTCATAGGGACGCAAGCCGCCATGCAAGTGAAACACCTGCTGCTGATCGCCATCCTCGCATTGACCGCTGCTTGCTCATCGAAGGAAGTCGTAGACGAAAACCTGAGTGAAGTCGAGTTGTACCAACAGGCTCAGACCGATCTGGACAACAACAGCTACAACAGCGCCACCGCCAAGCTGAAGGCTCTGGAATCGCGTTATCCGTTCGGTCGTTATGCCGATCAGGCCCAACTCGAGCTCATCTACGCCAACTACAAGAACGCCGAGCCCGAGGCTGCAAAAGCCGCGGCCGAGCGCTTCATTCGTCTGCATCCACAGCATCCGAACGTCGACTACGCCTACTACCTCAAGGGCCTGACGTCGTTCGACCAGGACGTCGGACTGCTGGCGCGCTTCCTGCCACTGGACATGACCAAGCGTGACCCCGGCGCCGCCCGCGACTCCTACAACGAGTTCGCCCAGCTGACCAGCCGCTTCCCGAACAGCCGTTACGCGCCGGATGCCAAGCAGCGCATGATCTACCTGCGCAACCTGCTGGCGGCGTATGAAATTCACGTTGCCGACTACTACCTGACCCGTCAGGCCTATGTGGCTGCCGCGAACCGTGGCCGTTACGTGGTGGAAAACTTCCAGGAAACCCCATCGGTCGGCGACGGCCTAGCGGTGATGACCGAAGCCTACCAGCGCCTGCACCTGGATGAGCTGGCCGCCACCAGCCTCGAAACCTTGAAGCTCAACTACCCGAACCACCCAAGCCTGGTCGACGGTCAGTTCGTACCGTCGGTGGCCGAAGCCGATAACCGTTCGTGGCTGAGCAAGGCCACCCTGGGCATGATCGAATCCCGTCCTCCGCTGCCACCGGGAGAAACCCGCGCCAACCAGGACGTGCAGAAGCAGTTCCAGGACGCCAAGGATGCGATTCCGAACGAACTCAAGCCAAAAGACACCAACGGCGATGTGATCGAAGAAGAAAATCACGAAGCGGAAGGCAACAACAGCGACCGCTCGTGGTTCAGCTACATGACGTTCGGTGTGTTCGACTGACACCCCGCACGGGCCCAAAAGGGAGACTCTCGAGTCTCCCTTTTTTATTGCGCCATTTTTTATAAGGAGCATTGCGCTGTGCGGCTGCGATGTCCCCGGCTAAACTGGCGCTTCATCAACCAAAAAGCAGCTCACCATGCTTCGTTTAATATTCTGGATCGCCGTTATTGCCGCTGCGGTGTGGTTCTGGCGTAAATACAAGGGCCAGGCTTCCGTGCCCAAGTCCACCGCCGAGCTGGAAGCGGCACCGATGGTCCGATGCGCCCATTGCGGCGTGCACCTGCCCCGCGACCGGGCGCTGAGTCTTCAACAACAGTGGTATTGCAGCCAGGCTCACCTCGAGCAAGGCCCAGGGTCCAGTGGTCGCTGAGACTCAAAGTCCCGGCGGCAAACAGGCCCAGCGACTGCTGCGCCTTTATCACCTCTACCGTTTGAGCGTCGGCATCATCCTGGTGCTTTTGATTTCCAGCGACATGGACAATCAGTTGCTGACGTCCGGCAATGACGCGTTGCTGCGTGGTGGCAGCTGGTTGTACCTGATACTGAACATTCTGCTGGTTGTGTTCTTCGAGGACACACGCCGGCCGGCGCAATTGTTCAGCCTGGCGCTGGCTGACGTGCTGCTGTTGTGCGGCCTGTTTTATGCCGCAGGTGGCGTGGCCAGCGCCGTTGGCAACCTGTTGATCGTATCGGTAGCCATCGGCAACACCTTGTTGCGAAGGCGCATCGGGCTGTTGATTGCCGCTGTCGGCGCGCTCGGCATCGTCGGCTTGAGTTTCCTGCTGAGCTTCAGCCACCCTTCCAGTCCCAACGATTACTTGCAGGCAGGAGCCCTTGGCACCCTGTGTTTTGCCGCAGCGTTATTGGTGCAAGGCCTGACCCGACGCCTGGAGGTCAGCGAAACCCTGGCCGAGCAAAAGGCCAGCGAAGTCATCGGCCTGGAAACCCTCAATGCGCTGATCCTGCAACGGATGCGCACCGGCATACTGGTGCTCGACGAGTGCAGACGAGTGCAGCTCGCCAACCACAGCGCCCTGGCCCTGCTCGATTGCGAGCATCTCGAAGGCCTCGTGATTGACGAGCACTGCCCTGCCCTGATCGAGCGCCTGGGCCTTTGGCGCAAGAATCCGACGCTGCGTCCCCACAGCTTGAAGATCACCGGCAGCGGCCTGGAACTGCGACCCAGCTTCATCGCCTTGGGCATCAGCCCGAACCACCAGACCCTGGTCTTTCTCGAGGACCTCGCCCAGATCGCGCAACAGGCGCAGCAATTGAAACTGGTGGCCCTGGGTCGCCTGACCGCCGGCATCGCCCATGAAATCCGCAATCCGCTGGGCGCCATCAGTCATGCCGCGCAGCTATTACGAGAATCGGAGGAACTGAACGGCGCGGATCGACGTCTGACGCAGATCATTCAAGACCACTCTGAGCGAATGAATCGGGTAATCGAAAACGTCCTGCAACTGTCCCGCCGCCAGCAAACCGTGCCGCAACGACTCGACTTGAAACCGTGGCTGGAACAATTCGTGGGCGAAACCCGCGAGGCGGCAACCGCACGCCAGCAGATTCACTTGCACACCACTGGTGCAGACTTCAAGACCCTGATGGATCCCGACCAATTGCGGCAGATTCTCGACAACCTGATAGGCAACGCATGGCGCCACAGTGGCTTGCGCCGCGAGCAGGCGCAGGTCTGGCTGGACCTGTTTATCGATCCAAACAGCCAGTTGCCGATCCTGGAAATAATCGACGACGGTCCCGGTGTACCCCCGGACCATCAAGCGCAACTATTCGAACCCTTCTTCACCACCAGTCAGCACGGCACTGGCCTGGGCCTCTACCTGTCCCGTGAGCTGTGCGAAAGCAATCAAGCTCGCCTGGACTTCAAGCCACGCCAGGATGGCGGCTGCTTTCGCATTACCTTTGCTCACGGACGGAAACAAGGTTGAACAAGAAATCACGGCAAAAAGTCCTGATCGTCGACGATGAACCGGACATCCGCGAACTCCTGGAAATTACCCTGGGAAGGATGAAACTCGACACCTACAGTGCCCGCGATGTGGGCGAGGCCCTGGGCCTGCTCAAGCGCGAAACGTTCGATCTGTGCCTCACCGACATGCGCCTGCCGGACGGCAACGGCCTTGAGCTGGTGCAGCACATCCAGCAACGTTACCCGCAAGTTCCGGTGGCCATGATCACCGCCTACGGCAATGTCGAAACGGCGATCAATGCACTGAAGGCCGGCGCCTTCGACTTCCTGAGCAAACCGGTGGACCTTGGCCGCCTGCGGGAACTGGTCGCCAGCGCCCTGCTGCTTGCTGTTCCCGGCAGCGCTATCGATCGTCGTCTGCTGGGTGATTCATTGCCCATGCGCAACCTGCGCAAACAGATCGACAAACTGGCGCGCAGCCAGGCACCGGTTTACATCAGCGGCGAGTCCGGCAGCGGCAAGGAACTGGTTGCGCGCCTGATCCATGAGCGAGGACCACGGGCCAATCACCCCTTCGTGCCGGTCAACTGCGGAGCGATTCCATCGGAGTTGATGGAAAGCGAGTTTTTCGGCCATCGCAAAGGCAGCTTCAGCGGTGCCATCGAAGACAAACCCGGACTGTTCCAGGCCGCGCACGGCGGCACCCTGTTCCTTGACGAAGTGGCTGATCTGCCGCTGCCGATGCAGGTCAAACTGCTACGCGCGATTCAGGAGAAAGCCGTACGCAGCGTCGGCGGGCAACAGGAAGAGGTCGTCGATGTGCGCATCCTTTGCGCCACCCACAAAGACCTCGATGCCGAAGTCGCCAGTGAACGCTTTCGCCAGGACTTGTACTACCGCTTGAATGTGATCGAGCTGCGGGTTCCGCCGCTGCGCGAGCGCCGCGACGACATAGAACCGCTGGCCAGCCACGTGCTCATGCGCCTGGCCGCCGACACCGGGCAACCGGCGGCAAAACTCCACCCGCACGCCCTCGACGCCCTGAAAAGCTACCGCTTTCCAGGCAATGTGCGGGAACTGGAGAACATGCTCGAACGGGCTCATACCCTGTGCGAAAACAAACAAATCGAGGCCAGCGACCTGCGTCTGGCCGAGGGCAACTGCGCCGCTGAAGGGGGCTTGCTCGATCTGACACAGATCGACAACCTGGAAGCGTACCTGGAAAACGTCGAGCGCCAGCTCATTCTCCAGGCCCTGGAAGAAACCCGCTGGAACCGCACGGCAGCGGCTCAGCGGTTGAATTTGTCGTTCCGGTCGATGCGCTACAGGCTGAAGAAATTCGGCCTGGATTGAACGGCTCTTGATCTTGTCTCAGATCCGACCGGTCGGCGCATAGGGTGCAGGATCAATAATAGGTTCTCGCCCCAACATCACATCAGCGAACAACTGACACGACGCCGGCGCCAGTACCAGACCGTTACGGTAGTGCCCGCAGTTGAGCCACAACCCATCAAATCCAGGCACCCGACCAATATAAGGAATGCCTTCCGGCGAACCTGGGCGCAATCCGGCCCAATGCCCCACCACTTCTGCATCCGCCAGCGCCGGAATCAACTCCACCGCCGATGCCTTGAGGCTCTCCAGGGCCGACTCGGTCGGCGTCTTGTCATAGCCTTCATGCTCCAGGGTACTGCCAATCAGAATGTGTCCGTCGCGCCGCGGAATCGCGTAACGCCCCTTGGCCAGCACCATGCTCGGCAGAAAGTCAGCGGCGCACTTGTAGAGAATCATCTGGCCTTTTACCGGCTCGACCGGCAACTCCAGCCCCAGCCCCTTGAGCAAGTCGCCGCTCCAGGCGCCCGCCGTCAGGACCACCTGATCCGCATGGACACTCCCTGTCGAGGTGTGCACACCAACGACTTTATCGCCTTCACGGAGAAATCCGCTGACTTCACACTGCTCGTGGATCGTCACGTTCGGCAGCGCCGACAACGCAGCCTTGAGCGACTTCACCAGCCGTGGATTGCGCACGTTGGCCACATCAGCCATGTAGATCGCCCGGGAAAAACCGCCGCCCAGCACCGGCACCGCATCGTGTGCCGCCGAGATATCCACAGCCCGCAATGGACGGCTCTCTCGTGCAGCCCACGCCAGCGCCTCGGCCTCGTCATCCAGATCCAGCCAGTACAGACCGGTGATGTGCACCTCGGGATCAACCCCGGTGGCCGCAAACAGGCGCTCACCCAGCTGTGGATAAAAATCCTGGGACCAATGGGCCAATGCGGTGACCGCCGGGCTGTAACGCCATGGATAAAGCGGCGAAACAATCCCGCCGCCTGCCCAGGAGGATTCCCGGCCCACATTCGAGCGATCCAGCAGCACAACGCTCTGCACCTCGGACGCGAGATTGAATGCCGTCAGCAGCCCGATTACCCCGCCGCCGACAATCACCACTTGCTGTTGCCTGGTCATGTTCTGATCCAACCGATAAATAGACAGTGGACGCAAAGGGGCGTCCGAAAAGTAAACTCAGCGACCCCAGCAATCCTTGGCGGTCAGGCCGGCCGTGGCGTTGACCATGCCACGGACACCGGTATTGGTCATAGTGAAATCTCCGCACTTGTCCGCAGCCATGCTCGTGCCCGGCTTGCGCACGGCGGTCAGCAGGAACGTCTGATCGGTCAGAGTCGGGGTAATGGTGTAGTAATCGTTGCCGGCGCTCAGACCGGTGGCATCGGTGTAGACATTTTTTTGCGAATAGAAGCGCTCAAGGATTTGCGCCTGCTCGGAAAGCAGACTGGCCACTTCGGTACGGCGGCCCTTGTTCAGGTATTCGGTGAAGCTCGGGGCAGCAATGGTCATGACAATCCCGATGATTGCAATCACGATCATGATTTCGATCAGGGTAAAACCGCGGTTGGATCTGTGCATGCCTCAACTCTCACTTACTGAATTTGTCGCCACATGATGCGACGGCTGCCGCCGGATTTTTCCAGCCCCGGGGTATCGTCGCCAATGGATTCGTGCGCCTCCGCGCCATTGTCATCGGCGTCCCGGGGCGAGTTCTCTCCGATGAAGGTCACGCCGTTCGAAAGCAAATCGTTGCCGTCGACCACGCCATCGTCGTTGCTGTCGAGCATCTTAGCGCTGATCGCTTCGGGCAGCTTGAGGCAGATGGGTATCAGCCCATGATTGTTGCGATAAAAACCGTACCAGTTGCCATTGGCCAGACAGGCTCGCCGGTCCAGCGCCGGTGAATCCGGCGGCGTGATGGCCTGGGCCGGCACCGATAGGTTCAGCGCGACGATCACACCGCACAGCAACGGCCAGAACCTGGCAGGCCGCTCAGTACTTGGCATAAATGCTCTCCACCACACTGCGAGAATGGCCCGCGATGCCTACCGCCGTTATCCGGTACAAGGTTGCCTGTGTATTGATCGGCACATTCACGGCGTCGCGGCTGACGCCGATGTTTTGCACGCCATAAAAGCCCTTGCCCGACGCCACCCACATCACTCCAGAGGTAGCGTTGAAACCCGCAGACGTAATGGTCAGCGACTCGGCCGGTGGAGCGCATTGAAGGTGCCCGCTGCAATCCGGCAGCGCAAAACCGCCCCGTTGCACCACGCTTTCGCCCACTCGCAACGCAGCCTCGGCGCCTTGAAACGACTGATTGCGCAGGCTCACGCTGCCGGCCATTTTTTCCTGCAGGGTGGCGTTCTGCATCGAAGAGATACCGATCAGCGTCAGCAACAACAGGAATACCAGACTGACCAGCAACGCCATCCCGCGCTGGTGATAAGAAATCACGGATGAATAACTCATCGCCCTTCCCTTCATGGCAGGCGATTGCGCAGAGCGGCAACCACGTTGAAGGTTTGATCGCTCACCCGATGGTGAGGATCGAAGAGCGTCAGGCTCAGCCGCACGCTGCGAATGCGTGCCGGGTCAGACGGATTGCTGCTATAGCTGGACGCGGCGATATCCGTGGCAGAGCTGGCAATGCCGAAGCTCACGTTGAAGGCTTTGACGTTATCCACCAGCGGCTGCCGGAGCGGTGCGCCATTGCCGACGGCAATCGTTAGCTGATCCTTTCTCAAGCCATAGGCTATCCGCCGGATCGGAAATGCCAGTTGGCCGGGACCAGGCGTACGCGACTCACTGTAAGCCGTCGCACTGGTCCGGCAATCGGAGATCACGGTCCATGTCGGCGTCCCACCGTTACTGCCGACATCCGCCGTCACCAGCGTCAGGCTTTGGCGGGCATTGTCCCAACTGATCGGCGTTATCCGACTGGCATTGAAATCACCCGCCGAACCCTCCGCGGTGATGGTCTCCAGACAGCCGAACATGCCGACCATACGGATTTCCTGAATCATTTTGCTCAGCACGAAACGCGCATCTTCCTGCATGGCTGCGGCGGCGCTCTGACTGACGTAAGTGTTTTTGGCGGCGATGAACACCTGCACCACGCCCAACACCACTACCAGGCTCAACGCCAGGGCGATGAGCAATTCGATCAGTCCAAACCCTCGACTGGATCGATTCATGGCGTATCCACCGGGTCGACAGTGGCCCGGCTGCTCAGGACAAAGCTGCGACGGGATTCGGCGCTGTTGGCGGCCCGCGAGTCGTCCCAGGAAATGGTGATGGTGTACACGCGCTGATTGAGGCTGATGCTGCCGGTCGCACTGGGGCCGCCAAAACCAATGATGTTACTGGTGAAATCGTAGAGATCCTGGTCCCGGGCAACGTTCGGATTGCCCGAGGCCGGTGGCGTAACGGTGTAGTCGGCGGCCGCGTTGGCGCGAATGCGGTCCATCATGTCGTAGGCGATAAAACTGGCCTGGCTGGTCATGCGCGCACTGTCCGTGTACTTGAGTGCATTCAGCTGCAATGCCGCCGCCCCCAACAGACCCACGCTCAGAATCAACAATGCAACCAGGACTTCGATCAGTGTCATGCCCTCCTGTGCACCTTTGCGCCATTGCCTCATCCGCAACTTCCACCCAATAGAATTCGTCCGTTCAAACACAGGTTCAACGTCCTGCTTTGCGCACCCAATACATAACTGATCACCACCGCCGTGGACGGTGACGACAACCCTCCCAGATTGTTGAAATCGATGGCCGACACACCCGAGGTTAGCGTCAGCGTCGCGCCACTGCTCATCGCCGGCACAACCCGCAATACATTCGCCGGCGTACTGGTTCCGTGATACACCGACAACTCCCCGGTCCATGCGCTGCCACCCGCCGTCGGGCGCACGCGGGTCGTCACTCCGCGATTGATCGCCTCCAGTCGTGCGAAGTTAAGAGCATGTTGCAGATCACCGATTTCGGTATCGGCCCTGGTGATTTGCGCCGAACGCGTAAGCGCCGGTACAGCCAGGGTGATCAGGACCAGAAAGACCGCAATCGCCACCAGCAACTCCAGCAACGTGAAACCATTTGAACGATGTTGCATCGGTGCCCTTTGCTGCCGTTGGCTATACCTGCTGTTGCTCGCCAGAACATGCGACCGCCAAATCCCGGTTGCATTGCCATCGCCCGCGCATGGATTGCTCGGCCGAGAAAACTTCAGGGAGGGAAATGTCATGCATCAGCGCGGTTTCAGCCTGATCGAACTGCTCATGGGACTGACAATTGTCGGGATTGTTCTGCACTTGGTCAGTCCGGCGTTTGCGGCACTGTCAGAATCGACCTATCGCGAGGAGACAGCGAAGTCACTTGCCAGCGGAATGCGTAGCGCAAGAGTCGCCGCGATCACACGAAACCAGTCCGTCGTCATTCATGGCATAAACGATGACTGGAGCCAGGGCTGGCGAATCGTCCTGGATGTCAGCGGCAAGGGGCATGAGGACATCAGCAATCCGCTACTGATGGAGCACCGCAGCGGAAACCGAGTGCCGGTGTTCGGCAATCAACATGTCAGGACGTCAGTACGCTTCAGTCATTTGGGCGAACCGGCGAAAAAAGGCCTTCAATCGGGGACACTACACGTTTGCGCCAGCCGCGAACCAGTGAGCCGGCACCAGGTGGTGCTGGCGTCCACCGGTCGCGTCAGCCTGCGCAGCGAAAAAGCTGAACAGGCATTATGCGCAGGAGGGGAAGGAATCAGAGCAGGGAACGAACGCGCAACTCTTTAGGCATGGAGAATGTGATGTTCTCCTCGCGGCCGGCCAGTTCATCAGCACCAGTAGCGCCCCAGGCTTGCAACTGCTGGATCACGCCACGCACCAGGACTTCCGGTGCAGAAGCGCCTGCCGTGATGCCGATGCGCTCGACGCCGTCGAACCAGCTTTTTTGCAGGTCTTCAGCACCGTCGATCAGGTAGGCCGGGGTCGCCATGCGCTCGGCGAGCTCACGCAGGCGATTGGAGTTGGAGCTGTTCGGACTGCCAACCACCAACACGACATCGCATTCGTCGGCCAGTTGCTTGACCGCATCCTGACGGTTTTGCGTGGCGTAGCAGATGTCGTCCTTGCGCGGACCACCGATGGCCGGGAAACGCGTACGCAAGGCGTCGATGACACGGCTGGTGTCGTCCATGGACAGGGTGGTCTGGGTGACGAACGCCAGTTTCTCGGGGTTGTGCACTTGCAGTTCGGCGACGTCTTTTTCGTCCTCGACCAGATAGATCGCACCACCATTGCTCGCGTCGTATTGGCCCATGGTGCCTTCGACTTCCGGGTGACCGGCGTGGCCGATGAGAATGCACTCGCGACCGTCGCGGCTGTAGCGCGCCACTTCGATGTGCACCTTGGTCACCAGTGGGCAGGTGGCGTCGAACACTTTCAGGCCCCGCCCGGCAGCTTCAGTGCGAACGGCCTGGGAAACACCGTGGGCACTGAAGATCACGATCACATCGTCCGGCACCTGATCCAGTTCCTCGACGAAAATCGCCCCGCGCGCGCGCAGGTCTTCGACGACGAATTTGTTATGGACCACTTCGTGGCGTACGTAGATCGGAGGACCGAACACTTCCAGGGCGCGGTTGACGATTTCGATCGCGCGGTCCACACCGGCGCAGAAGCCACGGGGGTTGGCGAGTTTGATTTGCATGCTGTGCCTCGTGTCTTGCCCTGTAGGAGCGAGCCCGCTCGCGATGGGCGTCAACGACAATGCGATCATTCTGAATGAAAGCGGTGTCTTTGAGTCCTTCGCGAGCGGGCTCGCGCCTACAACGGGCCGGTTTGGTCAGTTACAGCGCTGTGACGGAAATGATTTCCACGTCAAAGGTCAGCGTCTTGCCTGCCAGCGGGTGGTTGAAGTCGATGGTCACTTGAGCATCATCGAACTCTTTCACCACACCTGGCAATTCAGTATTGGCCGCATCATTGAAGATCACCAACAGACCAGGCGACAGCTCCATGTCCTGGAACTGAGAGCGCGGAATGATCTGTACATTTTGCGGGTTGGGCTGGCCGAAGGCGTTTTCCGGCTCGATGCTCAGAGTACGCTTGTCGCCAGCCTTGAAACCGAACAACGCCGCTTCGAAACCTGGCAACAGGTTGCCGTCACCGACCTTGAAGGTCGCCGGGGCTTTGTCGAAGGTGCTGTCCACCGTGTCGCCATTCTCCAGGCGCAATGCGAAATGCAAGGTGACTTCCGTGTTCTGGCCAATGCGTTGCTCAGCCAATACCTGTTCAGTCATGAACGGCTTCTCCGGTCTTTTTACTTTTGAACATATCCAGTGCCAACATCACGGCACCGACGGTAATTGCACTGTCGGCAAAGTTGAACGCCGGGAAATACCAGCGGTTCTGCCAATGCACCAGGATGAAATCGATCACATGCCCCAAGGCAATGCGGTCATACAGATTGCCCAACGCACCACCGAGCACCAACGCCAGGGCGATGGCCAGCCAGGTTTCGTTGCGCCCCAGGCGCTTGAGCCAGACCACCAGCACCGCACTGACCAGCACCGCGATCAGTGCAAACAGCCAGCGCTGCCAACCGGAACTGTCAGCCAGGAAGCTGAACGCCGCGCCAGTGTTGTAGGCCAGGGTCCAGCTGAAGTAATCGGGGATCACCACGATTTGCTGGTACATCGCAAGCTTGCCTTCGAAGTAGAACTTGCTGGCCTGGTCGATGACCAGGACCAGCAAACTCAACCAGAGCCAGCTCAGCCGTCCGAAACGGCCAACGGCATTAGGCATAGTGACGAACCTCGCCAGCGCCGCTGATGTTGTCGACGCAACGACCGCAGATTTCCGGATGCTCCGGATTCACGCCGACGTCTTCACGGCAGTGCCAGCAACGGGCGCACTTGGCGAAGGCCGACTTGACGATCTTCAACTTCAGGCCGCTGACTTCGGTGACCACGGCATCGGCCGGCGCCTGCACGAAAGGTGCGACGCTGGCGGTGGAGGTGATCAGCACGAAACGCAGTTCGTTGCTCAGTTTGGCCAGGTCGGCGCTCAGCGCGTCTTCGGCGAACAGCGTCACTTCAGCCTGCAGGTTGCCACCGACGGCTTTCGCCGCGCGCTGGATTTCCATCTCTTTGTTGACCGCAACCTTCACTTCCATGATGCGATCCCAGTAGGCGCGACCGAGTTCGAAACCTTCCGGCAATTCTGTCAGGCCTTCGTACCAGGTGTTGAGCATCACCGATTCGTTGCGCTCGCCCGGCAGGTATTGCCACAGCTCGTCGGCGGTGAACGCCAGGATCGGCGCGATCCAGCGCACCAGCGCTTCGGAGATGTGGAACAACGCGGTCTGGCACGAACGACGGGCCTTGCTGTCGGCGCCGGTGGTGTACTGGCGGTCCTTGATGATGTCCAGGTAGAAACCGCCCAACTCCTGCACGCAGAAGTTGTGGATCTTGGAGTAGACGTTCCAGAAGCGGTATTCACCGTAGTGCTCTTGCAGCTCGCGTTGCAGCAGCAAGGTGCGATCCACGGCCCAACGGTCCAGTGCCAGCATTTCTTCGGCCGGCAGCAGGTCGGTGGCCGGGTTGAAGCCGGTCAGGTTCGAGAGCAGGAAACGCGCGGTGTTACGGATACGCCGGTAGGCGTCCGCACTGCGTTGCAGGATCTGCTCGGAAACCGCCATTTCACCCGAGTAATCGGTCGACGCGACCCACAGACGCATGATGTCGGCGCCCAGGGTGTCGTTGACTTTCTGCGGTGCAATGACGTTGCCCAAGGACTTGGACATCTTGCGGCCGGACTCGTCGACGGTAAAACCGTGGGTCAGCAGTTCGCGGTACGGCGCGTGGTTGTCGATGGCGCAACCGGTCAGCAGCGACGAGTGGAACCAGCCACGGTGCTGGTCCGAGCCTTCCAGGTACAGGTCGGCGCGTGGCCCGGTTTCGTGGCCCATCGGGTGCGAACCGCGCAGGACATGCCAATGCGTGGTGCCCGAGTCGAACCAGACGTCCAGGGTGTCGCTGATCTTGTCGTACTGTGGCGCTTCATCACCGAGCAGCTCGGCGGCATCCAGCTTGAACCAGGCTTCGATGCCTTCGACTTCGACGCGCTTGGCGACTTCTTCCATCAGCTCGACGGTACGTGGGTGCAGCTCGCCGCTTTCCTTATTCAGGAAGAACGGGATCGGTACCCCCCAGTTGCGCTGACGGGAGATGCACCAGTCCGGACGGTTGGCGATCATCGAGTGCAGTCGCGCCTGGCCCCAGGCCGGCACGAACTTGGTCTCTTCGATGGCTTTGAGCGAGCGCTGGCGCAGGGTGTCCCCGGTGGTTGGCTGCTTGTCCATGCCGATGAACCACTGCGCGGTGGCACGGTAGATCAGTGGCGTCTTGTGGCGCCAGCAGTGCATGTAGCTGTGCTCGATGATGGTGGTGTGCAGCAGCGCACCCACTTCGGTCAGCTTGTCGACGATGGCCGGGTTGGCCTTCCAGATGAACTGGCCGCCGAAGAATTCCAGCGATGGCACATAAACGCCGTTGCTTTGTACCGGATTGAGGATGTCGTCGTTGACCATGCCGTATTTCTTGCAGGTCACGAAGTCGTCGACGCCGTAGGCCGGTGCAGAGTGAACCACGCCAGTACCAGCGCCCAGTTCGACGTAATCGGCCAGGTAAACCGGCGACAGACGGTCGTAGAACGGGTGACGGAAGTTGATCAGCTCCAGGTCGGAACCGGTGGCAGTGGCGATCACCGAGCCTTCCAGCGAGTAACGTGCCAGGCACGACTCGACCAGCTCTTCAGCCAGCACCAGCAATTTGTCGCCGACATCGACCAGGGCGTAGTTGAATTCCGGGTGAACGTTCAGCGCCTGGTTGGCCGGGATGGTCCACGGGGTCGTGGTCCAGATCACGATCGAAGCCGGTTTGGCCAGCGATGGCAGACCGAATGCGGCAGCCAGCTTGGCTTCATCGGCAATCGGGAAGGCCACGTCGATGGTCGAGGACTTCTTGTTCTCGTACTCGACTTCCGCTTCGGCCAGGGCCGAGCCGCAATCGAAGCACCAGTTCACAGGCTTGAGGCCCTTGAACACGAAACCGCCCTTGACGATTTCTGCCAGGGCGCGGATTTCACCGGCCTCGTTCTTGAAGTCCATGGTCTTGTAGGGGTTGGCGAAATCGCCCAACACGCCCAGACGGATGAATTCGGACTTCTGGCCTTCGATCTGCTCGGTGGCATACGCCCGGCAGAGTTCACGGGTCTTGTCCGCGCCCAGGTTCTTGCCGTGGGTCACTTCGACTTTGTGCTCGATCGGCAGACCGTGGCAGTCCCAGCCCGGAACATAAGGCGCGTCAAAGCCCGACAGGGTCTTCGAGCGGATGATCATGTCCTTGAGAATCTTGTTCAGCGCATGACCGATGTGAATCGTGCCGTTGGCGTACGGAGGACCGTCGTGCAGTACGAACTTCGGACGATCCTTGCCAATCTCGCGCAACTTTCCGTACAGGCCAATACTGTCCCAGCGCTGCAGAATCTGCGGTTCGCGCTGTGGCAGGCCGGCCTTCATTGGGAAGGCGGTGTCCGGAAGGTTTAGCGTGGCTTTATAGTCGGTCATTTAAGGCTCTTCATTAGCGATTGGCGCTAGGTGCGACAGGGCACGGGCGGCGGCGACATCCGCATTGATCGCCGTCTTAAGCGCCTCCAGAGAGGCGAAACGCTGCTCTTCACGCAGCTTTTGGTGGAAAACCACCGTCATACGCCGGTCATACAGATCGCCGGCAAAATCTAAAAGATGGACTTCGAGGTGGGCTTTGCCATCTCCCTGGACCGTAGGTCGAACGCCGATATTGGCGACGCCTGGCCAGGTCTTGCCGTCGAGGTCAACGCTGACCAGGTAAACCCCGGTAAACGGCACGCGACGGCGCTTGAGTTGAATGTTGGCCGTTGGCGTACCCAACTGACGCGCCAGTTTCTGGCCATGCAACACCCGCCCGGCAATCCGGTACGGGCGGCCAAGCAGACGTTCGGCAAGGGCAAAGTCAGCAGCCGCCAGCGCATTACGCACCTGTGTGCTGCTGACCCGGATACCGTCGAGTTCGACAGTCTGCGCCGCTTCAACGGTAAAGCCCTGCATGACGCCGGCCTGTTGCAGGAAATCGAAATCCCCTACCCGGTCACAGCCGAAACGGAAGTCGTCGCCGACTTCAAGGTGCTGCACGCCCAGGCCATCCACCAGAATGGTGTCTACAAACTCGCTGGCGCTGAGCTTGCTCAGACGCTGGTTGAAGGCGAGGCACAAGACCCGGTCAACGCCTTCGGCAGCGAGCAGCTGCAACTTGTCGCGCAGGCGCGCCAAACGGGCCGGTGCCGTGTCCGGCGCGAAAAACTCACGCGGCTGCGGCTCGAAAATCACCACGCAGCTGGGCACGCCCAATTCAAGCGCACGCTCACGCAGTCGCGCCAGGATAGCCTGGTGGCCACGGTGTACACCGTCAAAGTTGCCAATAGTGGCGACACAGCCCCGATGCTGGGGGCGCAGATTTTGGAGGCCTCGAACCAGCTGCATAACGCGCTTCTTGCTCATAAAGTGGTCGATTATAACCACACCCGGCGGCCGACGACAGGCAACACCGTATCCCAAAGTGATCGAGCCGACAAAAACGCCGGCCCACCCGTGTTTATCGAGGCCCGGGCCTTAGCCCAACGCCTTGCGATTAAAGTCGCGCAAGCGAAAACCCATCAACACTAACATCCCGAAATACGCCACCACACCGGCGACCACCAATGCCCCCAGGCGCAGGAACCGCTCAAGCATATGCCCTTGATCCCAGGCTGGCATAAAGTGCATCGCACCCAGCAACACGCCTGACATCACCGTCACCGCGATCACCAGCTTCAAGCCGAATACCCCCCAGCCCGGTTGTGGCTGGTACATCTGCTGCTTGCGCAGTTGATAGAAGAGCAACCCGGCGTTGATACAGGCACCGCCACTGATGGCGAGCGCCAAACCAGCGTGAGCCAGCGGACCGATCAGCATGAGGTTGAACAGCTGGGTGATGATCAAGGTGAAAATTGCGATCTTTACCGGCGTGCGGATGTTTTGTTGCGCATAAAAGCCCGGTGCTAGCACTTTAATCACGATGATCCCGAGCAACCCGACCGAATAGGCGATCAACGCACGCTGGGTCATGGCCGCATCAAATGCATTGAATTGACCGTACTGAAACAGCGAAACCGTCAACGGCTCGGCCAGAATCCCCAACGCCAGGGAACATGGCAACACCAGCACGAAGCACAGGCGCAGGCCCCAATCGAGGATTCGCGAATATTCATGTCGATCCTTGTTGGCGTAGGTCTTGGCCAGGGTCGGCAACAGGATCGTGCCCAATGCCACGCCCAGCACGCCGGACGGCAGCTCCATCAAACGGTCGGCGTAGTACATCCAGGACACGGAACCGGCGACCAGGAACGAAGCGAAAATAGTGTTGATGATCAGCGAGATCTGACTCACGGACACCCCGAGAATCGCCGGCAGCATCTGCTTCATGACCCGCCAGACCCCCGTATCACGCAGATTCAGGCGCGGCAGCACCAGCATGCCGATCTTTTTCAGGTGTGGCAGCTGATACAACAGCTGCGCCAGGCCGCCGGCCAGAACCGCCCAGCCAAGCGCCATCACCGGCGGGTCGAAGTACGGCGTCAGGAACACCGCAAAAATGATCATGCTGACGTTCAACAGGGTCGGCACAAAGGCTGGCACCGAAAAGCGGTTCCAGGTGTTGAGGATCGCGCCCGCCAGCGAGGACAGGGAAATCAGCAGGATGTAAGGAAAGGTCACCCGCAGCAGGCTGGAGGTCAGCTCGAATTTTTCCGGCGTATCGGTAAAGCCCGGCGCCGTCACCCAGATGACCCAGGGGGCGGCAATCATCCCCAGCGCAGTCACCACGGCCAGCACCAGCGTCAGCAGACCCGAGACGTAAGCAATAAACGTTCGCGTCGCTTCCTCGCCCTTCTGGCTTTTGTATTCGGCAAGAATCGGCACAAAAGCCTGGGAGAACGCGCCCTCCGCGAAGATACGCCGCAACAGATTGGGCAATTTGAAGGCGATGAAGAACGCGTCGGTCGCCATTCCCGCACCAAATATGCGTGCAATGAGGGTGTCACGAACGAAGCCCAGGATCCGGGAAAGCATCGTGATAGAGCTGACGGCGGCCAACGATTTGAGCAGATTCATTGAAAGAGTTTGTGCCTGTCGATAAACAGCAGGCGAACTGAGCGCCTACTTATGCGATACTCCGCGCCGCAACAGCACAGAGCCAAAGCTCGCGAGTTTACAGGTCGCACGCCGGAAAGAAATATTCTGTGCCACCGACCTCATGAAAACGTGACGAGCGAAGGCAAGACAAGGCGAAAACAGGCGAGAAAGCGGAGTTGACGAACGTCAATGAGCATTTCGAGACTGTTTTCAACGCTGTATTGCCGAGCACAGTAGTTTTCAAGGGGTCGGGACCTACCACTTAGCGGAACGTTTCCTCCGCCCTTGACAACACTGCAACTCATCGGCATGATTCGCGGCCTATTTTGATTGCTATTTCCTAAAAGTCTTTCGAGGAGCTCGACGGTGGCCAACTCACCTTCCGCCAAAAAACGTGCAAAACAGGCTGAGAAGCGTCGCAGCCACAACGCCAGCCTGCGTTCCATGGTTCGTACCTACATCAAGAATGTAGTTAAGGCAATCGACGCAAAAGACGCTGAAAAAGCTCAAGCTGCTTACGTTCTGGCCGTGCCAGTTATCGACCGTATGGCCGATAAAGGCATCATCCACAAGAACAAAGCCGCTCGCCATAAGAGCCGCCTGAATGGCCACGTCAAGGCCCTGAACGTTGCCGCTGCTGCCTAAGCGACACGCTCATTAAAAAACCGACCTCAGGGTCGGTTTTTTATTGCCTGCAATTTGATGAACACACAAAAAACTGTGGGGGCGAGCCTGCTCACCCCCACAGTTCTGATTGGGTCAGATTATTGGGTGTTCGCCCAAGGAAGAATCGGAATCGCCGTGACGGCATTCTGCGGGCTACCCTCGATCAAACGGTCGCTGTACACCAGATACACCAGCGTATTGCGCTTCTTGTCGAGGAAACGCACCACCTGCATGGTCTTGAAAACCAGCGAAGTGCGCTCCTTGAATACTTCGTCGCCATCCTTGAGCTCACCCTTGAAGCTGATCGGCCCGACCTGCCGGCAAGCGATGGACGCCTCGGCACGATCCTCGGCCAATCCAAGACCACCCTTCACACCGCCGGTCTTGGCGCGTGAGAGATAGCAGGTCACGCCATCGACCTTGGGATCATCAAAGGCCTCGACCACGATCCGGTCATTTGGCCCGACGAACTTGAACACCGTCGAGACCTGACCGATTTCTTCCGCCGAAGCCAGCAAGGGCATCGCCAACAGCAAGCCCAACAATCCTTTTGCCACGCGCATTCAGATATTCCTTCAGACCAGAATCAGGTTATCGCGGTGAACCAGCTCCGGCTCCGCCATGTAACCCAATAGACCGACAATCGCCTCGGACGACTGACCGATGATTTTTTGTGCTTCCAGCGCACTGTAGTTGGCCAGGCCACGGGCGATTTCACGACCGTCCGGCGCCACGCACACCACCATCTCACCGCGACGGAAGCTGCCCTGAACCAGCTTGACCCCGACCGGCAGCAAGCTCTTGTTACCTTGGGACAACGCCACCACCGCCCCTGCATCCAGCACCAATGTGCCGCGGGTTTGCAGATGCCCGGCCAGCCATTGTTTGCGCGCCGCCAACATGCCGCGCTCAGGCGAGAGCAAGGTGCCGATGCGCTCGCCCGCCTTCAGGCGATCCAGCACGCGCTCAAGGCGCCCACCTACGATGATCGTATGAGCACCCGAACGCGCCGCCAGACGCGCCGCGCGCAATTTGGTCTGCATGCCGCCACGCCCCAGCGCACCACCAGTGCCACCCGCTACCGCATCGAGCGCCGGATCATCGGCACGCGCTTCGTAAATCAATTTGGCATCGGGATTGTTGCGCGGGTCGGCGTCGAACATGCCATCGCGATCGGTCAGGATCACCAGCAGATCAGCCTCGACCAGGTTGGCCACCAATGCCGCCAGGGTATCGTTATCGCCGAAACGGATTTCATCGGTGACCACGGTGTCATTCTCGTTGATCACCGGAATAACCTTCAGCTCCACCAGCGCACGCAAGGTACTGCGGGCATTCAGGTAGCGCTTGCGGTCGGACAGGTCGTCGTGAGTCAGGAGAATCTGCGCCGTGTGCCGGCCGTGCTCGGCAAAGCTCGACTCCCAGGCCTGCACCAGCCCCATCTGGCCGATTGCAGCGGCGGCCTGAAGCTCGTGCATCGCACTGGGTCGCGCAGTCCAGCCCAGACGACTCATGCCGGCCGCCACCGCCCCGGAGGACACCAGCACCAGCTCGACGCCCGCCTCATGCAAAGCCACCATCTGCTCAACCCAGACACTCATTGCCGCGCGATCCAGGCCCTTGCCGTCCGCCGTCAGCAAAGCGCTGCCGATCTTCACGACCCAACGCCGCGCACCTGTCACCTTGCTCCGCATCATCTTCAACCTTAGCTTGAGGGCAACGCGACCTAGCACTGCCCGTGACGTTATTCGTGGTTATTCGTGACCAACGATCGATTTCCAGATACCAAAACGCCGCTCAATTGAGCGGCGCTTAAGTTTATCGCAACGAATCAGTCACGCACGTAAATGATTTCCGGACCGTCTTCGTCATCCACGTCTTCTTCATCCCAATCATCGTCGCCGATGTCGTGGACCGACTTCACGCCGCTGCGACGCAGGGCACGCTGATCGTCCAGCGCTTGCAGCTGGGCACGCGCCTCATCCTCAATGCGCTGATCGAGCTCTGCCAGCTCCTCCCGGTAGGCGGGATCATTGGCCAGACGATCGGCACGATCTTCCAGATAGCGCATGATGTCGTGGCACAAGCGCTCGGTGTTCTGCTTGGCGATGGCCGAAATCACATAGACCGGACCCGTCCACTCCAGGCGATCAACGATTTCCTTGACGCGTGCATCATGCTCTTCTTCAAGAATCTGGTCGCATTTGTTCAGGACCAACCAACGATCACGCTCAGCCAGGGACGGACTGAACTTGGTCAATTCGTTAACGATGACTTCTGCGGCGTCCGGAGCACTGGTGTCATCCAGCGGCGCCATGTCGACGAGGTGCAGCAGCAGACGGGTACGCGACAAGTGCTTGAGGAAGCGAATACCCAGACCCGCGCCTTCGGAAGCACCTTCGATCAGGCCCGGAATGTCCGCAACCACGAAGCTTTTCCAGCGATCGACGCTGACCACGCCGAGGTTTGGCACCAGCGTGGTGAACGGGTAGTCGGCAACTTTCGGCTTGGCCGCCGATACCGAACGGATAAAGGTACTTTTGCCAGCGTTCGGCAAGCCCAGCAGACCCACGTCCGCCAGCACTTTCATTTCCAGCTTGAGATCACGCTGCTCGCCCGGCTTGCCCGGCGTAGTCTGGCGCGGTGCACGGTTGGTACTGGATTTGAAACGCGTGTTACCCAGACCGTGCCAGCCGCCATGGGCCACCAGCAGCTTCTGGCCAGCCTTGGTCAGGTCACCGATCACTTCCTGAGTCGCGGAATCGATCACGGTGGTGCCGACCGGAACGCGCAGAACCAGATCCTCACCCTTCTTGCCGGTGCAGTCGGTGCTGCCACCATTGGAGCCACGCTCGGCATCGAAGTGCCGGGTGTAACGGTAATCCACCAGGGTATTGAGGTTTTCGTCGGCGATCATGTAGACCGAGCCGCCATCACCGCCATCACCACCGTTCGGACCACCGTTCTCGATGAATTTCTCGCGCCGGAAACTCATGCAACCGTTACCGCCGTCGCCAGCCTTTACTCGAATCGATACTTCATCAACAAACTTCATAACACAACGCCTCTCGCCATACGGACGAGCCGAAAAACACTAAGACATAAGACTCTTGCAAAAATGAGCGCAGCGACCTCAATCAACGACCGCACAATCCAGCGCGCCGACAGCCCATACAAACAGTTTTGCAAGAGACTCACCCCACAAACGAAAAAGCCCCGTCGCGAGACAGGGCTTTTCCAGCGATCGCGCAATTAAGCTGCGACTACGCTCACATAACGACGACCGAAGGCGCCTTTTACTTCGAACTTGATCACGCCTTCGACTTTAGCGAAGAGGGTGTGATCTTTACCCATGCCAACGCCGTAGCCAGCGTGGAATTGGGTGCCGCGCTGACGCACGATGATGTTGCCTGCTTTGATAGCCTGGCCGCCATACATCTTCACGCCAAGGCGTTTGGCTTCTGAGTCGCGACCGTTACGGGTACTACCACCAGCTTTTTTGTGTGCCATGAGTTCAATTCTCCTAGTGAGGAATTAGGCTGTAATTAAGCCTGAATACCGGTGATTTTGATCTCGGTGTACCACTGGCGGTGGCCCATACGCTTCATGTGGTGCTTACGGCGACGGAACTTGATGATGCGGACTTTATCGTGACGACCTTGGGAGATCACTTCAGCCACAACGGTAGCGCCAGCAACAACTGGAGCACCGATATTCACGTCGTCACCATTGGCAACCAACAGAACGCGATCAAAGGTAACGGATTCGCCGGTAGCGACTTCCAGTTTTTCGATCTTCAGGTATTCACCTGGGGCGACTTTGTACTGCTTGCCGCCAGTAACGATTACTGCATAAGACATGGTATTTCTCCGATAATCCTGCTCACCCAGCTCTTTATAAGAAGAGGTATTGGCTGGCATGGCTGCATGGGGCTGGAAGGCCCGCTTGCAATTGCGTAAGGCAGGTGCTGCCCAGGAAGTTCAGGGTGCGCGATTGTACGCAAGGCACGAGCGCCTTGCAATAGGCCGTCCATCGCGCCTTGACACCTGCCGACGCGGGTCCTAGCATGCCGCGCAACCCTTCTGGAGCAACTGTCGCTGATGCAACCCCAAGCTTTCTACCGCGCGGTGGCGGACGATTTTAGCGCCGTCGACGGCATCATCAAGAAGCAGCTGACTTCCCGAGTGCCGCTGGTATCGAAAATCGGCGATTACATCACCTCGGCCGGCGGCAAACGCCTGCGTCCTTTATTAGTCTTGTTGTGCGGCAAGGCACTGGGTCGCGAAGGCGATGACCTGCGCCTGCTGGCAGCCACCATCGAATTCCTGCATACAGCGACCCTGTTGCACGATGACGTGGTGGACATGTCCGGCATGCGCCGTGGTCGCTCGACCGCCAACGCGATGTGGGGCAACGCCCCCAGCGTGCTGGTGGGCGACTTCCTGTATTCGCGCTCCTTCGAAATGATGGTCGAGCTCGGCTCCATGCCGGTGATGAAGATCCTCTCGCAAGCCACGCGCATCATCGCCGAAGGCGAAGTGCTGCAGCTGTCGAAGGTCCGTGACGCCAGCACCACCGAAGAAACCTATATGGAAGTCATCCGCGGCAAGACCGCGATGCTCTTCGAGGCCTCGACCCACAGTGCCGCAGCCCTGTGCGAAGCCACGCCGGAGCAGGCTGAAGCCATGCGCACGTTCGGCGATCATCTGGGCGTAGCCTTCCAGTTGGTCGACGACTTGCTGGACTACAAGGGCGACGCAGAAACCCTGGGCAAGAACGTCGGTGACGATCTGGCTGAAGGCAAGCCGACCCTGCCGCTGATCTACACCATGCGCGAGGGCACGCCGGAACAAGCTGCACTGGTGCGCAAGGCGATCCAGAAAGGGGGTATCGAAGACCTGGAAAGCATCCGCGAAGCCGTGGAAGCCTCGGGTTCCCTGGACTACACCGCGCAACTGGCCCGCGACTACGTGGCCCGCGCGATCAAATGCCTCGAGGCGCTGCCTGCCAGCGAATACCGCGATGCCTTGGTCGAGCTGAGCGAGTTCGCGGTCGCCCGCACGCACTGACAAACACTGCAAAACAATGTCGGAGCGAGCTTGCTCGCGATTAGGTACTTACATTCAACATTCTTGTTGCCTGAAAGGACGCTATCGCGAGCAAGCTCGCTCTCACAGGCTTGATCCCCACAGGTTTTCCTGCGCGGTGCCCGCTCCCGCCTAAAACCCTATACAATGTGCGCTTTTTAGCGATCCTGAATCCAAAGGAGCCTTAGTGAGCACGTTGCCACCCTGCCCGAAATGCAATTCCGAATACACCTACGAAGATGGCGCCCAACTGATTTGCCCCGAGTGCGCCCACGAGTGGTCCGCCAACGGTGAAGCCGAAGCCGTGTCCGATGACACCGTTAAAAAGGATTCGGTCGGCAATGTCCTGCAGGACGGCGACACCATCACCGTGATCAAGGACCTAAAGGTCAAGGGCACATCCCTGGTGGTCAAGGTCGGCACCAAGGTCAAGAACATTCGCCTGTGCGATGGCGATCACGATATCGACTGCAAGATCGACGGTATCGGCCCGATGAAACTCAAATCCGAGTTCGTCAGAAAAGTCTGATTCCGCTGTATTCCATCCCGCGCCAAGCGTGGGATGGTGCTTCGCCCTCCCCCGTCCCGCCTCTCTCGCAGTAGCCAGTCGCTAGCCGTTTTGACCTTGCGCAGTCTTTACCCCGTTAAAGCCACAATCCGTCGATAGACGCTTGCTATTCCGATAATAAGAATTATTCTCATTGAAACCCTTTTCAATGGAGATGACACATGACTTATTTGATCGATGCCTGGCTGGACCGCCCACACCCTTACCTGCGAATCCTGCATCGGGAAACCGGGGAAGTCTGTGCGGTGCTTGAAGAGGAAGCCTTGAGCGAACTGCAGGATCAGGGTGATCTGGACGTCAATGGCCTGAGCTCCTGCGAGCCGATGGTGCTCAAGGAACTGGTGCGCAATCTGTTTCTGTTCTGCTATGCCCGGGCCTTACGCCCGCACACTGAACCGCACCATAAAATCGAATTATGAAAAACGCCGCAAGACCCTGTAGGAGCGAGCCTGCTCGCGAAAAACTCAAAGACACCGCGTTCATTGAGAATGGCCGCGCTACCGTTGTCGCCCATCGCGAGCAGGCTCGCTCCTACAGGTAATCAGCAGGTCTTACAGAACGTCGAGCAGCTCGACGTCGAATACCAGTACGCTGTGCGGCGGAATGCTGCCAACGCCTTGCGCGCCGTAAGCCAGCTCGCTCGGCACGTACAGACGCCATTTGCTGCCGGCATTCATCAGTTGCAGGGCTTCGGTCCAGCCAGCGATCACGCCGCCGACCGGGAATTCTGCAGGCTGACCACGCTCATAGGAGCTGTCGAATACAGTGCCGTCGATCAGGGTGCCGTGGTAGTGGGTACGCACGGTGTCTTCACGGGATGGCTTGGCGCCTTCACCGGCAGTCAGCACTTCGAACTGCAGACCGGAAGCCAGGGTGGTGATGCCTTCACGCTTGGCGTTCTCGGCCAGGAAGGCCAGGCCTTCGCCAGCAGCCGCTTCAGCCTTGGCTGCCGCTTCGGCTTGCATGATTTCGCGGATGACCTTGAAGCTGGCGGACATTTCTTCCTGGCCCACACGGCTCGGCTTACCGGCGAATGCGTCGGTCAGACCGGCAAGGATCGCGTCCAGGCTAACGCCCGGTGGCGGGTTATCACGCAGCTGGTCGCCCAACTGACGGCCAATACCGTAGCTGACGCGGGTTTCGTCGGTGGACAGATTTACTTCGGACATGACACTGCTCCGCTGTGCGGACGGCCCTGGAACTTGCCGTGCGTGCACAGCGCGTCCCGGAGCGCCCGGAACCAAAAGGGCCAGCAGACTAGCACAGTTGCCACGGGTTGATGAGGGACGTCAGCCCTGTCGCGAATAACCAAGGTCGATCGGCACCTTCAGGTGTTCTTCGACGTCACCCAGCCCGCACATCTCGTCATGGACCAAGGTGTGCACGAGGTTGAAATTCAACTTGGGAAAGGAGTGCAGCACTTCACGCGCGTGCTCGACTGAACGCACGTGAAACATCTGCCCGCGAGCATCGCTCAACGGATACGCCGCGCCATGCATCCGCGCTTCCAGCAGGTAGATACCGCCTTCCATGGAAATCAGGTTCAGCTCATCGACCTTCCCGGCGACGGCATAGGCATTCAACTCTTGCAGGTTCATGAACGCACCTCACGCATTGGCGAGCCAAGACATCTACAGGGATATGCCTCGGCGCGTCAAAGCACAAGCCACAAACGATGCCGCCCGTCTGTTTGGGCAAAACCCCCTGTGGCGAACGAGCTTGCTCGCCGCAGGGAGCATGCCTGGTGTCAGTGCTTGGTCAGCTTATCCAGATAACCCATGGCAAACGCCGACACCACGAACGTCATGTGAATGATCACGTACCACTTCAAATGCTCGGGATCGACGTTTTTGGCGTCCATGAAAATCCGCAGCAAGTGGATGGAGGAAATGGCCACGATGGACGCCGCCACCTTCATCTTCAATGAAGACGAATCCATGGTGCCCAGCCAATTGAGCTTTTCCTTGTGTTCGTCGATATCCAGTTGGGAAACGAAGTTCTCGTAGCCGGAAATCATCACCATCACCAGCAAACCGCCCACCAGTGCCATGTCGATCAGCGACAGCAGCACCAGGATCAGGTCCGACTCGGCCATCGAAAAGACGTTGGGAATGACGTGGAAGACTTCCTGGAAGAATTTCAGTGCTAGCGCCAACAGTCCCAGGGACAGCCCGAAATAGATCGGAGCCAGCAGCCAGCGGGATGCATACATTGCATTTTCGATAAAGCGTTCCATTGAATCTCACACGTGGTCTGAAATGGCCGCGAGTATAACAGTCGCCTGTGTATGCCCAAAAGCCGCCAGAAACCGTTGAGAAATCCGCCACCTGCGCGTATGTGTCAAATTTTTTCTGCTAGTGTCCAAACTATTGACAGCCGCGTGATATCGGACAGGAAGAGTGGAAATGGATGTGCGACTAACGTTAACGAGTGCTGGAGTTTGCCTGGCCCTGTTGCTGGGCGCCTGCTCACCCGGCGAAGAGAAACGTCAGGTCAGCCTCGAGGAAAAGACCGCGCAGTTCGAAAAATCCCTGGACGCCATCACCGACCCTAAACTCAAGGAAGCCGTGGCTGAACTGGGCGGCTCGCTGTTGCTGCTGGAACGCGCGCAGCTCAAGCTGGACAGCAAACCCGTGGAAACCGAGTACGGCGACGACGCCCTCGCCGTACTCAAGCACTACCCCACGCCCCAGGCCCTGGTCGATACCTATATCAACGGCCTGTTCGTGCTGCGCAAAGACTCCAGTTCCGACTACCTGATCGATCTGCAACCGGTGTTCCCCTTCAATTTCAACATTCCCGCCGCGTTCCTGTTTCCCCATGGACTGGAATGGCAGTCGGTCACCCTGAACAACAAACGCGTCATCGCTTTCCAGCCGGAATGGTCGGAAACCGATCCGGGCATTCAATTGAGCCCGTCGAGCTCCAACCTGACCAGCCCGGATGACCTGACCGTGACCTACCCGTTCATCGAAGGCCTGGACATCGACCACAAGAACCAGCCACAACCGGTGAGCCTGCAAGGCAAGCTGGAAGTCATTGCACCGCGCCGGCTCTACAGCTTCGACTTGACGAAAAAGGACGTTGGCCAGACTCGCACCAACGACAACCTCAGCGTCACCTTGCTCAAGCTGACCCACAACTACGCCGAAATAGAGTTCAACAACAACGCACCGCTTGCACCCGAGATTGACGAAACCCCACTGAACCCGCTGATCGTCCAGGCCAGGGACGCCACCGGGCAATTTCTCACGCGCTCGGGGTCAATCAACGAAACCGCCTCGCAAATCGCCTTCTATCAACAACAGCTGGCAAAAATGCAGCAGCAGAAAACCTGGACCGACGCGTTCGGCAAACAACTCGACGAAGAACAGCGCGCCTTTGAAAAGCAACAAACCCACCATTACTCGAAGGTGTACTTCAACGGGCCGATCGAAACCCTCGAAGTCAGCCTGCTGGATTTTTCCGGAGCCACCGTAACGCGCAAGGACCTGAACCTGCCGATCCGACGCTTCGACCGTCACACCACGGAGAAAACCATCCAGCCACTGAGCTTTCCTGTGGTGGTGTATGACGACCAGGCGTCGACCTGGCTCAAGGGCGCCGCATTGACGGAGGAACAACTGAAGAAAGGGGTCAACATCAGTCAATCGGTCGATGACCCCAGCGCTGCAAGGGTCGAATTCAGTCACCTCAAGAGCTTCAATGACGAACTGCTCGGCTCGTCCTTCAACCCCGGCGACAGCCCCGTCAGTTTCTTCACCGAGGACAGTCGCGGCAAACGCGACGAGCCCATCGAACTACCCGCAGAGGCCTACCAGGTCGATCCACTGCGCGGCACCATCACCTATGACCTGAACCTGTTTCCGGAAACACCGGCTTACGTGGTGGGCTCCATGCCGCTGTTCCTGGCCACGGTCGAGAAAAAGCCCCTCGACGCCCATCAACTGCCCAAGGGGCTCGAGCTAAAGGGCAATGCACTGGTGGTGGATCTGAAAGTGTTTCCCGATCAGGACTGGCGTTTTTTCGCCAAGGATGACAGCGGCAACTACCTGAAGGAAATTCTGGCGGTCAACCATGATGCGAGTGCAGAAGGCCCCGGATTATTTGCCGTGCATTACTTCTACGGGCAACCCACGCAGTTGGAAACCTATCAGCGAACTGACCTCACCACCGTGCAATACGGTTTCGAGGTCAAGCTCGACAAGGCCGACACGTCCCATCTGGTCCAATAGCGCTTAATGCTCGGGCCGGAACTCGAAGCCACCGACGCTGCGGCAACGACCACCGTTGATTTCCCGCAACTGGGCTTGCAGATGCAGGCACCAGATCTGCGGGTCATCGGCCAGTTCATAACCATGCAAGGTCAGGCTTTCAACAATAGTGTCGAGTATCGACTCAGCGACAAAAGGTCCATGAAACGGGCCTTGAGCCTTGATGGCTGAAGGTTGTTCGCCCGCCATTCCGGCAGCGAAGAGTAAGGTCCACATGCCCGTATCGCCCGCCAACGGTTTGATGGCGCATTCGATACGGGTCACAAGACCCAGGCATTGACGGGTGAGGCAGAGGTTGCGCGACATGGCGGCGACCCTCGTTAGATCCGGTATTCAGCCCCCAAGCGAAGGCTGTCTCGATCCAGTGATTACTGTCGATATCCTTGAGCAGAGAATAGAAGAAAAGTCTGACTAGCACGTCAGGCAAGACCAGAAGGCGCCGAATGGTCATTGTGTGAATATTGACGTCAGAGTGATGGCACTTTGGGATACACACAAACAAATGTGGGAGCGAGCCTGCTCGCGATAACAGACTGACAGTCAACAAACATGCTGAATGTTAATCCGTCATCGCGAGCAGGCTCGCTCCCACAGTGGAACGGTTTAATCCCTGGATTGTTTTGTATCAGGCCGGTTTGGCTTCGACCAGTGCCTCCTGCGCCGCCTCTTTCTCGGCTTCCTTCAGATCGTCTTCGCTGATCATTTCCGCGATGACCCGCAAGCGCTCAACCACCCGCGCGTTGACACTGCCTTCAGGAAACTCGCCATTCTCATCCGGCTCACCCGCCGGCTCGCCTACCAGCAAGCTCAAGGCCTCGTCCGCCTGGCGCACCGCGTAGACATGGAACAGCCCTGCGCGCACCGCCGCCAGCACTTTTTCGTCGAGCATCAGCGTCGCGACGTTGGCATGGGGAATGATTGCCCCTTGCTCGCCGGTCAGCCCACGGGCTTCGCAGAGACGGAAGAACCCTTCGATCTTCTCGTTGACCCCACCCACCGCCTGCACTTCACCGAACTGGTTGATCGAACCGGTGATTGCAAAACACTGCTTGAGTGGGGTTTTCGACAGTGCCGAGATCAGCGTGCACGCCTCGCCCAGCGACGCACTGTCGCCATCGACATAACCGTAGGATTGTTCCAGCGCAATACTCGCGGAAATCGCCAATGGGAATTCCTGGGCATAACGACTGCCCAGATAGCCGGTGAGGATCATCACGCCTTTGGAGTGAATCGGCTGACCCAGGTTGACCTCACGTTCGATATCGACGATACCGCTGCCGCCCGGATACACCGTGGCAGAAATCCGCGCCGGCACACCGAAGGCCGAATCGCCGACTTCCAGCACCGTCAATCCGTTGCACTTGCCGACGGCCGCGCCATCGGTGTCGATCAGGATGATCCCGGCCAGCATGTCGTCGAGAATCCGCGCCGACACACGCCCGGTACGGGTGGCCTTGGCCTTGAGCGCTCGTTCGATGTGACCGGCATCGGTCATTTCATCACTCGCCAGATGACGAATGAAATCCGCCTCGCTGACCAGTTGGAACAGATCGCCAATGCGTGCCGACAAACGCCCCTGATGCTCGGCCAGGCGAGCACTGTAAGTCGCCAGCCGCGCCACCGCATCGGCGGTCAACGGCGCCATGCCTTCTTCCGAAGTGCGGGTTTTGAGCAACTGAGCGAACTGCTCCAGGCTCTCGTCGACCATCGGGATATCTTCATCGAAATCCACCAGGACACGGAACATCTCCTGGAAGTCCGGATCGAGGTCCTGCAGCGTGTAGTAGAGCGAACGGGCGCCGATGATCACGACTTTGACCTGCAACGGAATGTTTTGCGGGGTCAGGGTCACGGTGGCCAGGCGCCCCAGTTCACCCAGCGGCGATTCCATTTTCAGCTTGCGCGATTGCAGGGCGCGTTTCAGCGCGTCCCATACAAACGGCTCGCTGAGCATTTTTTCCGCTTCAAGGATCAGGAAGCCGCCGTTGGCCCGATGCAACGCCCCCGGCCGCAGCTGCCGATAGGTCGTGTACAGCGCGCCTTGGTCAGTGCTGTATTCGATGCGGCCAAACAGGTTTTCGTAAGTCGGGTGCGGCTCAAACACCACGGGCGCACCGCCACTGGAGGCATGACCGACCACCAGGCTCGGCGCGTACTGTTCTTCCAGCAGTTTGCGGGCGACGGCGTCAGTCTTGCTGTCGTCCACCAGTTGCTCGACCACGGTCTTGAGCAGGTACACCTGCATGGCTTGCAGGTAACCGCACACGGCGGCGTTCTCTGCGTACTTTTCCGACAACGGCGAAAGCAACGGCTGCAAGGCCAGGGTGATGGTTTCTTCGTTGAGGTGGCGCAGCTGATTGCTCGACTCGCGCTTCCATTGCGGCAGGCTGGCCAGCTCTTCGTTCAGACGCTCTTCCAGAGCGGAAATGTCGTCATGGAAGCGTTCACGCTCGGCTTCCGGCAACTGGGCGAACTCCGCCTCGTCCAGCGCCTTGCCCTCGGCCATCGGGGTGAAGGCGATGTTGCTGCTGTCTCGGTAGAGCGCGACATCCTTCTCCAGGGCCAGACGCTCGATGATATCCAGCGCCTTGTCGTAGCGCTGGTTGAAGGCGCGGTCGATGGCACTTTTCTTTTGTTGATAGGACGGGTGCTCGAACACCGCTGGAAAAGTGGCCAGCAGGTTGTCGATCAAGCCGTTGATGTCGCCGATGAAGGCGCCGGCGGTGCCCGACGGCAATTCCAGTGCGCGGGGCTCGCGCGGCTCATCGAAATTATTGACGTAGACCCAGTCCGCCGGGGTCTGCTGGCGTTTGGCTTCGGCCTTCAGGTAGCGTTTGACGAACGAAAACCGGCCGGTGCCGGGTTCACCCATGACGAACACGTTGTAACCGGGGCGTGGCATGGCCACACCGAACTGCAAGGCTTCGACCGCACGTTCCTGGCCAAGCACACCGCGGAAGGGCTCCAGATCATTAGTGGTAGAGAAGCTGAACTGTTCAGCGGAAAACGGACGGGTCAGCGCTTCAGGCGCTAGACGCAAGCTGGCAGCAACAGGATCAGGCATCGGGCTTCCTTACATCAGGCGGGGCAGATAGCGGCATTCTGGCGCTGCCCATGCCCGACTGGCAAGGAGCGCCTTAACCAAAGCATAGAGAACTCGAAACCCCTGTACAGAGCCGCGCCAATTCACTGTTTTCAACGAATGTTTTGCAAAAAATCACGGAACCGCTTGATCGTGCCTAAACTCCAAACTGCGCGGCTGGACTAATAACCGGCCCAACTGGCGCCGGAACGGGCCAAACCCCCTTTTCCATTGGTACGCATCTAAAAGAGAACAAAGCTATGAAACGGATTCTTCTCGGTACTCTCTTCACCGTTGCATCCCTCAACGCCATGGCTCAAGCGCCAGGCGGTCCGGATTGCGGTTGGGGCAACATGCTGTTCGAAGGTCAGCGTGGTACTCCGGCTCACTTCCTGGCATCCACCACCAACGGCACTTCCGGTAACGCAACCTTCGGCATGACTTCCGGGACCAACGGTTGCGCGACCAACGCTTCGCTGACCTATGGCGGCAAATCCTGGTTCGCCATGAATGGCATGATGAACGAGCTGTCCGAAGACATGGCTAAAGGTCAGGGCGAAGCGCTGACCACTTACGCCGTGGTACTGGGCGTGGCGCCGGAAGACCGTGCGCACTTCGCCGCCGTCACTCACGAGCACTTCCAACAGATCTTCAGCAAAGCTGACGTGACCGCTGAAGATGTTCATACCAACACCCTGGCCGTTCTGAAAAACGACCCTCGTCTGGCCAAGTACGCCACTCAAGCTTAAGCTCGACTCCACCCCGCTTCTTCAGGGAAGCGGGTTTTGTTTTTTGGACCTGCCCCTCTTTGGGTCTTTGTTTTTTTTCGAATTAAGTTGCCACTTATGCTCAAACGCCTTGCCTGGCTGGCGCTCAGTATCTGCGCCCCGCTGTCCGCCGCGTCTCAAGTCGATCCACAACGTTTGCAGCAACTGGCCAACGACCCTTTCTGGATTTCCCTGGGTCATTACGAAACCGCCAAGCTCGGCGGCTGGCGCAGCTACGTCAGTGACAAAAAATTCTTCCTCGCCGCCGATGGCAATGAACACCCTGATCACGAACTGGCGGCCACCGTGCAAGCGCTGTATGCCCCGGCCAGTGCTGGCGAACAGCATGCCCAATGCGTTTACCCGGCCCGCACCCGCTGGCTGAAAGCGCAGCTCAACCTGACGGATCTGCCGACCGAGGACTGCGCTGAGTTCAAGCAGTGGTTCAAGGATGTTTCGCCCCACAGCGCGGTGATGATCTTCCCGGCTGCCTACCTGAACAGTCCATCTTCGATGTTCGGCCACACCCTGTTGCGCATCGATCAGGCCGACGTACAGAGCGACAAGACCTCACTGCTCAGCTACGCGATCAACTTCGGCGCCTACATCGAAGGCTCGGATAACAGCATCCTCTATGCCTGGAAAGGCCTGATGGGCGGGTATCCGGGCCTCTTTGCGCTGGTGCCGTACCAGGAAAAACTCTCGGAATACCGTAGTCTGGAAAACCGTGACCTGTGGGAATACCGGCTGAACCTGACCCAGGCAGAAACGGCGCGCATGGTCGAGCACGTCTGGGAACTGAAACAGATCAAGTTCGACTATTTTTTCTTCGACGAAAACTGTTCCTATCGCCTGCTGGAGCTGCTGCAAGTGGCTCGCCCGAGCCTGCGCCTGACCGAACAATTCCCCCTGACGGCCATTCCCACCGACACCGTCAAAGCGGTGAAAGAGGCCGGGCTGGTGGAGTCCATCCAATATCGACCGTCGCGCGAGCGAGAACTTTTGAGCCGCGCCGCGCCCTTGACCGATGAAGAGCAACAGTGGGTGCTGAAGGTCAGCGCCGACCAGAAACAATTGCAGGCCCCGGCGTTCAAGGCACAGCCCCGCGACCGCCAGGCGTTGATCATCGACGCCGCTTATCGATTGGAGCGCTACCGGGCCAATGGACAGGAACGCGATCCCGCACGGGCCCAGCGCAGCTTCGAACTGCTGCGGGCGATCAATCAGAACCCGGCACCGGAGCTGGACATCCCGCAACCCGGCCTGCCGGAGGACGGTCACGAATCCCGCACCTGGCAGGCCGGTCTCGGCACCCGGGGCGACAAGGCGTTTGGTGAATACGGCCTGCGCATGGCCTATCACGACCTCAACGACAACGCCGAAAGTTTCCCCCTCGGCGCGCAGATCGAAATCCTCCAGCTCAAATTGCGCCAGTACGAAGGCAATGACTGGCAGTTACAGCAACTGGATCTGGCGACCATCCGCTCCCTGACACCGCGCAATGAGTTGCTGCAACCGCTGTCGTGGCAGGTCACAGGCGGTCTGGAGCGGGTCCCGGGCAAACATGACGACGAAACCCTGGTCAGCCACGTCAACGGCGGCGGCGGTGGCACCTGGCAACTGGGCGACGACCTGCTGGGTTTTGCCCTGGGCACCGTGCGGGTCGAGCACAACAATGACTTCGCCGGTTTTATCGCCCCGGCGGCGGGTTTCAACACGGGCCTGTTGTGGAAAAATCCGCTGGGCAACTTAAGCCTGGAGGCCAAGGGCGATTACTTCACCAATGGCGAAGTGCGTCGTGGCCTGAGCCTGAACCAGCAGTGGGAACTGTCGCGCAACCTGGGCTTGCGCCTGAGCGCCCAGCGCGAATTCAGCCACCTGGCCACGCCCGAGAACGAAGTGATGCTTGAGGTGAAGTGGTATCACTACTAGCTCACAGGCAGCGCGCCACCCCGTTGTGGACGAGCGTGCTGCCCGGGCCCGTCAGTCGCCACAGGTCGCTCACAGACATTCATCGAAACTAAAAGCCTGCAACCATGGCCCAAACCCTATATCGGGAGAAAACCATGAGTCGTGCCTTCGTCAATGAAGATAATGCCGCCGCGCAAGCCGATCAGCCGGTCGAACGGCAGGTCAGTGTGCAACCCAATTACGTTACGCCCTCAGGCCTGACCCAGTTGCAGGCGAAGGTCGCGGAGCTGCAAACCCTGCTGGGAGAACTGAACGCCCTGGGTGAGCTGGCCGACAAGCAGCGCGAAGCTGATCTTCAGCGCGACTTGAGGTATTTCAACCAGCGCCTGCAAAGCGCTCAAGTGGCACCGCCTGCCAGCTCAACGAAGAAAGTGCAGATCGGCAGCCGGGTGACGTTCGCGGACGAACACAATCACGAGCAAACGGTGCAAATAGTGGGCGAGGACCAGGCCGATGCGACGGTCGGCCTGATCAACTGGGCTTCACCGCTGGGCCGCGCGTTGCTCGGGGCACAACTGGGCGATGAGGTGCTGTGGCAACGCCCGGCCGGCGATCAACTGATCGAGATCATCCGCATTCAACCGGCTTAAACCACACCTTGGGCGAGCATGGCGTCGGCGACTTTGACGAAGCCGGCGATGTTCGCGCCTTTGACGTAGTTGACCTGGCCGTTCTCTTCCCCGTAATGCACGCACGCATGGTGAATCGACTGCATGATCGCGTGAAGCTTGCTGTCCACTTCACCGCCGGTCCACAGCAGGCGCATGGCGTTCTGTGACATCTCCAGCCCGCTCACCGCGACGCCACCGGCGTTCGACGCCTTGCCCGGTGCAAACAAAATGCCCGCCTCGATAAACAGGTCCACAGCCTCCAGGGTGGTTGGCATGTTCGCCCCTTCCGCCACACAGGTGCAGCCATTGCGCAACAGCGCACGGGCCGCCTCGGCATCCAGTTCATTTTGCGTGGCGCATGGCAGCGCGATGTCGCAGCTCAGCCCCCAAGGGTGCTGGCCGGCGAGGAACTCCAGGCCAAAACGGCCGGCCAATTCGCTGATGCGTCCACGCTGGACGTTTTTCAGTTCAAGCACCGCTTGCCATTGCGCTTCGGTCAAACCGCTTTCGCAATACAGCGTGCCTTCGGAATCGGACAGCGAAATCACCTTGCCGCCCAGATCCATGACCTTGCGCGCAGCGTACTGCGCGACGTTGCCCGACCCCGAAATCGCCACGCGTTTGCCTTCAACGGTTTGACCGCGACGCTTGAGCATTTCTTCGGCGAAGTACACGCAACCGAAACCGGTGGCCTCGGGGCGAATCAGGCTGCCGCCGTAGCTCGGCCCCTTGCCGGTCAGCACGCTGGTAAACTGGTTGCTCAGGCGTTTGTACTGGCCGAACAGGAAACCGATCTCGCGGGCACCGACGCCGATATCACCGGCCGGCACATCAACGTCGGCACCAATGTGGCGGTACAGCTCGCTCATGAAGGCCTGGCAGAAGCGCATGACCTCCGCGTCGCTCTTGCCTTTCGGGTCGAAGTCCGAGCCCCCCTTGCCGCCACCCATGGGCAACGACGTCAGCGAGTTCTTGAAGGTCTGCTCGAAGGCCAGGAACTTCAACACCCCGAGATTCACCGAAGGGTGGAAACGCAAGCCGCCCTTGTACGGGCCGATGGCGCTGTTCATCTGGATACGGAAACCGCGATTGACCTGGACCTTGCCCTGATCATCGACCCAGGAAACCCGAAAGACGATCGCGCGCTCCGGCTCGCACATGCGCTCCAGGATGCCGGAAGTCAGATAGTGCGGATTGGCTTCGAGAAAGGGCCACAAACTGCGCAGGACTTCTTCAACGGCCTGGTGGAATTCAGGCTGATCCGGGTCGCGTTTTTTCAGGCGGGCAAGGAAGGATTCGACGGATTCGATCATGGAAAAGTCTCGGCAAATTTTTTGTCGTAGGAAGCGCTTGGGCCGGACTTTAACAAACGATTCGCGCACAAGAACAGCGCAAAATGTCGCATTTGTGAAATTAAATGGTGCGCATGATATAAATAAGACTGATTTTTGAGCTGATTTTGCACCTGAATGGGGAGACAGGATCCAGATCATGCACCAACAGCTACACCGCTATCGCTGGCAGGCCAGCTCCCACAGAGGACGGCGGTGGAACACTGATCCCGGACATCCCAAAAAAACCTGTGGGAGATAGCCTGCTAGCGATGAATTCGCCTCGGCACTCCTGAAAAAAACCCGGGCAAAAAAAAACGGAGCCCGAAGGCTCCGCTTTTTCATGCCACCGACCCAAATCAGGCCAGTTTCTTGTGGCGTACCCGATGCGGCTGGGCAGCGGCTTCGCCGAGGCGTTTTTTGCGATCGGCTTCGTACTCGGTGTAGTTGCCTTCGAAGAACACCGCTTGGGAGTCGTCTTCGTACGCCAGGATGTGAGTGGCGACACGGTCAAGGAACCACCGATCGTGAGAGATCACAATGGCAGCGCCCGGGAAGTCCAGCAGGGCTTCTTCCAGGGAACGCAGGGTTTCAACGTCGAGGTCGTTGGACGGTTCGTCGAGCAGCAGGACGTTGCCGCCCTCTTTCAGGGTCAGGGCCAGGTGCAAGCGACCGCGCTCACCACCGGACAGGTCCTTGACGAACTTCTGCTGATCGCCGCCCTTGAAGTTGAAGCGACCGACGTAGGTACGCGACGGGATCTCGTAGTTGCCGATGCGGATCTGGTCGGAGCCATCGGAAATCTGCTGGAACACGGTCTTGCTGCCGTCCAGGTCTTCGCGGCTCTGATCGACGCACGCCAGTTGCACGGTTTCACCGACTTCGATGGTGCCCGAATCCGGCGTTTCCTTGCCCATCAGCATGCGGAACAGGGTCGACTTACCGGCACCGTTACCGCCGATTACACCGACGATGGCGCCTTTAGGCATGGAGAACGACAGGTTGTCGATCAGCACGCGATCGCCGTAGCCCTTGGTGACGTTCTTGAACTCGATGACCTTGTCGCCCAGGCGCGGACCGGCCGGGATGTAGATCTCGTTGGTTTCGCTGCGCTTCTGGAATTCCTGCGATTGCATTTCCTCGAAGCGTTGCAGACGAGCCTTGGATTTCGACTGGCGGGCCTTGGCGCCTTTGCGCACCCACTCCAGTTCTTCCTTCATGGCCTTTTCATGGGCCGACTGCTGCTTGGATTCCTGGGCCAGACGATCGGACTTGGCTTCCAGCCAACCCGAATAGTTGCCCTCGTAAGGAATGCCCGCGCCACGGTCGAGCTCGAGGATCCAGCCGGCCACGTTGTCCAGGAAGTAACGGTCGTGCGTGATCGCTACCACGGTGCCCGGGAAGTCGTGCAGGAAGTGCTCCAGCCAGGCGACGGAATCGGCGTCCAGGTGGTTGGTCGGTTCGTCGAGCAACAGCATGTCGGGGGCGGACAGCAGCAGGCGGCACAGCGCCACACGGCGCTTTTCACCACCGGACAGGTGTTCGACTTTGGCATCCCAGGCCGGCAGGCGCAGTGCATCGGCGGCGACTTCCAGTTGGCGTTCCAGGTTATGACCGTCGCTGGCCTGCAGGATCGCTTCGAGCTTGGCCTGTTCGGCAGCCAGTTTGTCGAAGTCGGCATCCGGGTCGGCATAGGCGGCGTAGACCTCGTCCAGGCGCGCTTGCGCGTCCTTGATCACGCTGACGGCTTCCTCGACCACTTCACGCACGGTCTTGGTCGGATCCAGTTGCGGCTCTTGCGGCAGGTAGCCGATGTTGAGGTCCGGCATCGGACGGGCTTCGCCGTCGAACTCGGTGTCAACGCCCGCCATGATTTTCAGCAGCGTGGATTTACCCGAACCGTTGAGGCCGAGCACGCCGATCTTGGCGCCTGGGAAGAAGGACAATGAGATGTTTTTCAGGATTTCCCGCTTCGGCGGCACAACTTTGCCCAGCCGATGCATGGTGAATACGTATTGAGCCATGGAGAACCTAGGGTCAGTGACAGATGAATGATCAGGGCTCAGGCGATGCCTGGCCAGGCCGTGCGCGTCGCCCGATTGAAAGCGTTCAAGGTGGTGCGCGCTGAAAAAGCCCTGGGAGCTGGAACGCTCCCGCGTAACCGGCAAAGCTACCTGAATGACAGATGGCCGTCCAGCCGAGCGGGACTGGCACTTTGCCACAACTCAAGGCATGCTAGCCGCCCTTCGGGCGTCCGGCTTATAGTGCACGTCGCGCCAGTCAAGCCAAACCGCAGGATCAAAGTTTGTCCAACGTCCCTTCGCCCCTGACCACCAGCGCACCATTAACGGCGCCCGGCTCTCCCCTGCGCGGAACGCTCATAGGCGCGTTGGCGACGCTTGTACTATTGCTGCTCGCGTTGCTGTTCTGGCAGCTGCTGGATCAGTTGCGCGAAACACAGAAAAACCAGCGTCAGTACACCATCGACTACACCGCTGATCTGGCCGCACAAGTCAGCCTGAACATGGCGCTCAACGCGCAGATCGCCCTTAACCTGCTACCGATCGTCGAACAACCGCAAAGTCCCGACGAACAGCAGGAGCTGCTGCGCAAACTGCAAAAGTCCCTGCCCGACCTGGTCAGCCTGGCATTGCTCAGCCCGTCCGGAGTCATCCTCAATGACAGCGCCGACAACAGCGAAGACGCCGATTTCCTGAGCGAACTGGTCCGTCGCAGCGGTGCCCAGCGTCACTACTTCAGCAATGCCATCGACGGCTCGGCGGTGCATCTGCTGTTGCATCAGGCCAGCGGCAGTACCCGCGGCTACTGGGCCTTGCGCCTGAAGCCGACGTTTCTTTCGTCACTGACCAATCTGACTGACGTGACCGGCCGACCGCAGTGGCTGGTGGAAAACCGCTTCAACCACCAGATCATCAGTCGCGATGAAGCCCTTCCCCTGGTCAACCCGGGCACGCTGACCCAGGACGATGTGGCCAACAGCGTGCTGACCGTGCCCTTGAGCAGCAGCGACTGGCAACTACGTGGATTGTTCGATCGGCAACGTGTACTTGAAGAACTGCTGCCGGCCTTCATTGGCAAGTGCCTGCTGGGCCTGGCCTTTTCCATGCTGCCGTTTATCGTCCTGCTGAACATGCGCCGCCGCCAGCGCCAGTTGCATGAAGGGCGTCGACGTTATCAGGAGATCTTCGAAGGCACCGGCGTCGCACTGTGCGTGCTCAACATATCCGGCCTTAAAAACGCATTCGACAAGGCTCAATTGCAGAACACCGAACAACTGCAAGCGTGGCTGGCGGTCCCGCAGAGTCGCCGGCAATTGTTGCAGGAATTGCGCATAACCGAAGTCAATCAGGTTGCACTGCAACTGCTCAACGTCACGACCTCCGCTCAAGCCTGGAAGTTGCTGATCGACGGCAACCCGCTTGGGGACAGTGCCATCGGCAATCAGGTGCTCGAAGCGGTCCTCAACCAGCAAAAGCAGCTTGAACTGGAAATCAAACTGGAGAACGCCAGTGGTCGGGACCAGCATCTGTGGCTGGTGCTGCGCCTGCCGGAAGATCCCGAGGACTATAAAGCGGTGATCCTGAGCATCACCGACATCACCAGCCGTAAACTCATCGAGCTGTCTCTGCTGGAGCGCGAAGGATTCTGGTCCGACGTGGTGCGAACCGTGCCCGATCACTTGTACGTGCAGGACGTGATCAGCCAACGAATGATCTTCAGCAACCACCATCTGGGCCAGACGCTGGGATACAACCGCACCGAACTGCAACAGATGGGCGAGTATTTCTGGGAAATCCTCCTGCACCCCGAAGACGCCGACTTCTATCACCGTTCGCGCCAGGCCCAGAGGCAAGCCGGTTATCGGCAATTGATGCAGTGTCAGTTGCGCTTTCGTCACCACAACGGCGGATGGCGGCGCTTCGAGATTCGCGAGCAGGCTCTGGCAAGGGACAAGCACGACCAGGTCACGCGGATTATCGGCGTGGCCAAGGACATCACCGACCAGATCGAAGCCAGTGAATCCCTGCGCGACAGCGAACAGCGTTACCGGATGCTCGCTGAAAGCATCAGCGACGTGATTTTCTCCACCGATAGCCGAATGGCACTCAACTACGTCAGCCCGTCGGTGCAATCGGTGCTGGGCTACGAAGTCGAGTGGATTTTCCACAATGGCTGGCAATCGACCATCGCCAACCCGCAGCAGTTGACCGGCATATTCCACCTCATGGACCGGGTCAGCAAAGCGCTGGATAAACCCGATCAACTGGCCTTGTTGCGCAGCCAGGTGCAGACCCAATTGTTCCTGTTCGACTGCCTGCGGGCCGACGGGCGCAAGATTCCCATCGAGTTGCGGCTGGTACTGGTCTGGGATGAACACGGTGCGTTTGAAGGCGTGTTGGGGGTCGGTCGCGATATCAGCCAGCAACGCCGCGCCGAGAAAGACCTGCGCATGGCGGCTACGGTTTTTGAACACTCGACCTCGGCGATCCTGATCACCGACCCGGCCGGCTATATCGTCCAGGCCAACGAGGCGTTCAGCCGCGTCAGTGGTTATGCGGTGGAGCAAGTCCTCGACCAGTTGCCGAACATGCTGACCGTCGACGAGCAGCAGGAAGCCCATCTGCGTTATGTACTCAAGCAACTGAGCCAGCACAGCACCTGGGAAGGCGAAGTCTGGCTCAAGCGCCGCAATGGTGAGCACTATCCGGCCTGGGTCGGCATCACCGCCGTTCTGGATGATGAGGGCGATCTGGCCAGTTACGTGTGCTTCTTCACCGACATCAGCGAGCGCAAGGCCAGCGAACAGCGGATTCACCGCCTCGCCTATTACGACGCCCTGACGCACCTGCCCAACCGCACATTGTTCCAGGACCGTCTGCACACCGCATTGCAAGCGGCGGAACGGCAAAAGTCCTGGGTGGTGCTGATGTTCCTCGACCTGGACCGCTTCAAGCCGATCAACGACTCCCTGGGGCATGCCGCAGGCGATCGCATGCTCAAGGACATGGCCACGCGCCTGCTCGGCTGCGTCGACGATGACGACACCGTGGCGCGCATGGGTGGCGACGAGTTCACCTTGCTCCTGCAACCGCGAGCCAACCGCCAAATCGCCTTGAACCGGGCGATTCATGTGGCAGAGCAGATACTCGCCAGCCTGGTGAAGCCCTTTGTGCTCGAAGGCCGCGAATTCTTCGTGACCGCCAGTATCGGCATCGCCCTCAGCCCGCAGGACGGTAACGAACTCAGCCAGTTGATGAAGAACGCCGACACCGCGATGTACCACGCCAAAGAACGAGGCAAGAACAACTTCCAGTTCTACCAGGCGGACATGAACGCCAGTGCCCTGGAGCGTCTGGAGCTGGAAAGCGACTTGCGCCACGCCCTGGAGCAAAACGAATTCGTGCTGTATTACCAGCCACAATTCAGTGGCGACGGCAAACGCTTGACCGGCGCCGAAGCCCTGCTGCGCTGGCGCCATCCACGACGTGGCCTGGTGCCGCCGGGGGACTTCATTCCGGTGCTCGAAGAACTCGGCCTGGTGGTGGATGTCGGCGACTGGGTGATCAGCGAGGCTTGTCGCCAGCTGAAAAACTGGCACCAGACCAAGGTGCGCGTGCCGAAGGTCTCGGTGAACATTTCCGCCCGGCAGTTCTCGGATGGTCAGCTCGGTACGCGGATCGCCACCATTCTCAAGGAAACCGGCCTGCCGCCGGCCTGCCTGGAACTGGAGTTGACCGAGAGTATCCTGATGCGCGAAGTCTGCGAGGCGATGCAGATCCTCGACGGCCTGAAGAACCTCGGCCTGAGCATTGCGGTCGACGACTTCGGCACCGGGTATTCATCGCTCAACTACCTCAAGCAGTTCCCGATCGACGTACTGAAAATCGACCGAACCTTCGTCGACGGCCTGCCCTCGGGTGAACAGGATGCACAGATTGCCCGCGCGATCATCGCTATGGCCCACAGTCTCAACCTGGCAGTGATCGCCGAGGGCGTGGAAACCCAGGAACAACTGGACTTCCTGCGCGAACACGGTTGCGATGAGGTTCAAGGCTACCTGTTCGGCCGCCCGATGCCGGCCAACAAGTTTGCAGCGCAGTTCAGCAATGATGCCCTCTTCATGTTTGATTGATTGGAGCCCAAAGCTCCAATCAATCAAACATGAAGACCAGTTGCGAGCTGCAAGCTGCAAGCAAGGGCGAATCGGCTTTTGCTTGCAGCTTGAAGCCCGCTTATCCACAACCTGACTGTGTTTCATATCCCTTCTAAAAGCGGTTGGGTTAGAATGCCCCCCTTTTCCGCCCCCGATCCTTGAGGACCGCCATGTTCAGCCGTGATTTGACTATTGCCAAGTACGACGCCGATCTCTTTGCCGCCATGGAGCAAGAAGCTCAGCGCCAGGAAGAGCACATTGAGCTGATCGCTTCGGAAAACTACACCAGCCCTGCGGTGATGGAAGCTCAAGGCTCGGTACTGACCAACAAGTACGCCGAAGGCTACCCGGGCAAGCGCTACTACGGTGGCTGCGAGTACGTCGATGTGGTCGAGCAACTGGCCATCGACCGTGCAAAAGAGCTGTTCGGCGCCGATTACGCCAACGTCCAGCCACACGCTGGCTCCCAGGCCAACAGCGCCGTTTACCTGGCCCTGCTCTCGGCTGGCGACACCATCCTGGGCATGAGCCTGGCCCATGGTGGTCACCTGACCCACGGTGCCAGCGTTTCGTCCTCCGGCAAGCTGTACAACGCCATCCAGTACGGCATCGATGCCAACGGCCTGATCGACTACGACGAAGTCGAGCGCCTGGCGGTTGAGCACAAGCCGAAAATGATCGTGGCCGGTTTCTCTGCCTACTCGCAGATCCTGGACTTCCCGCGTTTCCGCGCAATCGCCGACAAGGTGGGCGCCTACCTGTTCGTCGACATGGCCCACGTGGCCGGTCTGGTCGCCGCTGGCGTCTACCCGAACCCGGTTCCTTTCGCTGACGTCGTGACCACCACCACCCACAAGACCCTGCGCGGTCCACGTGGCGGCCTGATCCTGGCTCGCGCCAACGCCGACATCGAGAAAAAGCTGAACTCCGCCGTGTTCCCTGGCGCCCAGGGTGGCCCGCTGGAGCACGTGATCGCAGCCAAGGCGATCTGCTTCAAGGAAGCGCTGCAGCCTGAGTTCAAGGCTTACCAGCAACAAGTGGTGAAAAACGCCAAGGCCATGGCCGGTGTGTTCATCGAGCGTGGTTTCGACGTTGTATCGGGCGGTACCGAAAACCACCTGTTCCTGTTGTCGCTGATCAAGCAGGAAATCTCCGGTAAAGACGCTGACGCCGCGCTGGGCAAGGCGTTCATCACCGTGAACAAGAACTCCGTGCCAAACGATCCGCGCTCCCCGTTCGTCACCTCCGGCCTGCGCTTCGGCACTCCGGCCGTGACCACTCGCGGCTTCAAGGAAGCAGAGTGCAAGGAACTGGCCGGCTGGATCTGCGACATCCTGGCTGACCTGAACAACGAAGCGGTGATCGACGCCGTTCGTGAGAAAGTCAAAGCCATCTGCAAAAAGCTGCCGGTATACGGTGCTTGATAAGCCCCGCTAGACCGCAGTAAAAGAACCGGCCAGAGATGGCCGGTTTTTTATTGCCAGAATAAAGACGAGCAACGCACACATTTAATAAAGCAACCCACAAGTTACTCCGGCCACCCACTCCAATACCGCCCCCGATTTAAATCCTTGCAACATACGCAATCCCAAAAACCAATAAAAACTACCTACTCTAAAACCCGTTTCACCCAACAAACTTAATAAACGGGTTACATCATGAATAGCAATATAGAAAGATCTTTCATCGCAACGTTGAGAATGTTTGACCATAAAGTAAACCTACTTGAAGAGCTCCATGGCAAACCCGCGCTGGCCACCATCAGACACTTCAGCGGTGGTTTCTTCACTGGAAAGCCGCAGACCCACGACCACTCCCAGCGACTTGGCATCCGACCAAACGAGCAGATCGGTGAGGTAGCGCCACTCACACTGCACTTCCGGCATACGGCCGATGGCTACATACTCTCGATAAAAAACACCGGCGAATATTACAATCAGATCATCAGTGAACAAGCGTTGGATACTTTTGCCGTTATTGACTCGGACGCTGATGACCCGACAGCCTTTACCCTTGTCAACCAACAAGGTCAACCTGTCACACTGGATAATCTACGCAACACTCACTCTGCAGTTTCACTCAAGATCAAAGACAAACACTACTTGGGCGGACTCAAACTAAATGGCTCGCCCTATGTTTATCTTGGCAAAACCGAAGAGCGCTCAAAGATAACTTTCATTCTGAGTATTCTTCAAAGAAAAGTACCTCACACCCGTTCCTGAAATATCCTTCAATATCAGAAAAAACACCCTCTGAAGCGACATCCCTGAAGGCGTCTGGACACTGATACACGATGTCACCTCGGCCGCACCCTGAAAAAATCGGCATCCACTGCCGATTTTTTCTGCCAACCGCTCAAAACCAAGGCATCGCGCTCAACTGGTAAGACCGGTAAAGCCAATCGCTCAATTTTTACTTGCGATCATCCGCATTCAGTGCCTAGACTGGCCCCGCACTGGACATACCGGTAAGACCACAATAATTAAGTACTGACGTCGATCCGCTGATGCGACGACTGCCAGGACACCGACCAGGATTCCTCCCATGCTCAGATGGTGCTCGCGTTCAATCTTCCTCCAAGTGGTTCTCGGACTGGTGCTCGGCATCGTCTGCGGGCTGGCCCTTCCTGAATACTCCGCTCAGCTCAAGCCCCTCGGTGACGGGTTTATCAAGCTGATCAAGATGCTCATTGGCCTGATCGTGTTTTGCGTGGTGGTCAGCGGCATCAGCGGTGCCGGCGACCTGAAGAAGGTCGGACGCATCGGCCTCAAATCAGTGATCTACTTTGAAGTGCTGACCACCATCGCCCTGGTGATCGGCCTGGTGTTCGCCTTCAGCACCGGCATCGGCAGCGGCGCGAACATCCATCTGGATCAGCTTTCCGCTGCCGACATGGGTGACATTGCCCAGCGCGGCCAGCACATGCATACCACCACGCAGTTTTTGATGGACCTGATTCCGACCTCGGTGATCGGGGCCTTTGCAGACAACAACATTCTGCAAGTCCTGCTGTTTTCGGTGCTGTTCGGCAGTGCATTGAATCTGGTGGGCGAAGCGGCGTCGGGCATTTCGCGGCTGATCAATGAACTCAGCCACGTGATCTTTCGCATCATGGGCATGATCGTGCGCCTGGCGCCGATTGGCGTGTTCGGCGCCATTGCCTTCACCACCAGCAAATATGGCCTCGATTCGCTGCAGCACCTGGGCAGCCTGGTCGGTTTGTTCTACCTGACGTGCACCGCTTTCGTGGCGTTGATTCTTGGCCTGGTGATGCGCTTGTCCGGCCTGAGAATGTGGCCGCTGCTCAAATACCTGCGCGAGGAACTGCTGATCGTCATGGGCACCGCTTCGTCAGACGCCGTGCTCCCGCAAATCATGCGCAAGCTTGAGCACCTGGGCATTGGCAGTTCGACCGTCGGGCTGGTGATTCCTACCGGTTATTCATTCAATCTCGACGGTTTCTCGATCTACCTGACCCTGGCCATCGTGTTCATCGCCAACGCCACCGGCACACCGCTGGCCATGACCGACCTGCTGACCATTCTGCTGGTGTCGTTGATCACGTCCAAGGGCGCGCACGGCATCCCAGGTTCGGCACTGGTCATTCTGGCGGCCACCCTGACGGCTATTCCAGCCATACCGGTGGTGGGCCTGGTCCTGGTTCTGGCGGTGGACTGGTTCATGGGCATCGGCCGGGCGCTGACCAACCTGATTGGCAACTGCGTGGCGACCGTGGCCATTGCCCGCTGGGAAAAAGACATCGATGTGCAACGGGCGAACAAGGTACTTTCCGGTCAGGTGGGTTATACCTTCCAGCCGCGAAAACCGGCCGCTTCGGCGCATCAGCAGGAATTCTGAATCAACGGCGTGCCGCTCCAGCTGGCCGGCACGCCCCTACTACTTTCGATGCTCAGGGAGCGAACAGTGATTACCTCGTCGACCGTTGTAAATTCAGTCGTGGAAAAACTTCGGGCCGCGCTGGCCCGGGGTCAATGGCGCTCCGGCGAAATGCTGCCGGGGCAACGTGAGCTGGCCGAACAACTGGGTATCAGTCGTCCGAGCCTGCGTGAGGCGGTCATCGTCCTGGAAACCCTCGGCCTGGTGCGTTCCATGCCAGGCAAAGGCGTGGTGGTGCTGGAGGCCAATCCCGGCGACAGCCAGAGTTATGACAACGCGGTGTCGGCGGCAAGCCTGGAAGACGTGCTGCAACTGCGCTACACCCTTGAACCGTTCATCGTAGGCCTCGTGGCGCAATCGATCAGCAGCAAGGAAGTCGGGCAATTGCGCCTGACGCTGATGGACATGCGCGAAGCCCTGGAAGCCAACGACAGCGAGGCCGGGGTCAACGCCTACATCGCGTTCCATGAAGAGCTCTTCACGCTGACGTCCAACCCGATCTTCCAGAGCGTGGTGCAACAGACCAGCAATGCACTCAAGCAAAGCGCCGAAGTGCTACGCAATTCCCCGGAGCATCTGGCTGAGCGCCTCGAAGAGAACGAAGCCGTGGTGCGCGCGATTCGCAGCAAGAACAGCGCCCAGGCCAGCGCCGAGATGCGTCGGCACATTCTTCGTGAGGGCCAGCGGATGGGCATCGAATTGAACATCCCGGAAGACAACTTCGGTAGCTGAAACCGCTTCGAACTGGAGACAGGCCATGAACAGCTTCGCTTCACCGCAAACACTCGTTGCCCTGCCCTTCCCTGGAAAAAATCTCGGGCAGCCGTCGGCGGAGGATCTTTACTCCCGGATCTTCGACGCCATTCTCGAACAGCGCCTCCTGCCCGGCAGCCGCTTTACCGAGGACAGCCTGGGCCAGATGTTCGGCGCTCGACGCAGTGAAGTTCGCAGCGTGCTGACGCGACTGTCCCACCAGCAGGTCATTATCCTGCGAGCCAACCATCGCCCCCGTGTCGCCGCACCCGATGTCGAACAGACCCGGCAAACGCTGCACGCACGGCGCCTGACCGAGCTGACGCTGGTCAGACTGGCCTGTCAGCGGCCTCTGCCAGAACAGCTGAAACGTCTGCACGCGCTGGTCGATAGCGAGCGCCACTGCACCGCGCGCGGCCCGACGATTCGCCTGTCCGGGACGTTTCATTTGCAGTTGGCTGAAATGGCGGGTAATGCGCCACTGGCGCATTTTCTCGGTAGCCTGATACCGCTCACCTCACTGGCAATTGCGCAATTTGATGCGCAGTTGGAAGGTTATTGCGGGCGGCAGGCGCATGAAGACATCCTGGACACCGTTGAGCGCGGGGACTCCCGGGAAGCCGAGTTTTTGCTGAGCCAGTATCTGGATCATTTGGAGGCGGCATTGCTGAACCCGCAACCGGTTTCCCGCCAGAATCGTGTTGCCGGTTAGACCACCTTCGCGAGCAAGCTCGCTCCCAAATCTTCCGTGGGAGCGCGCCTGCTCGCGATAGCGACACCAGCCTCACTGAACATGGCAGCCCTTACTGCGCCGCCACCTTCGCAAACCCTTCACGGATTTTCTCTTCCGGCAAATCATCGGCAATAAACACGATCACGCTCTCGCGCGATTCGCCCTCGGCCCATTCGGTGTCCCAGTCGAAGCCGTAAAGCTTCAGCACGCCCTGAAACACCATGCGTCGCGGTTCGCCAAGGATGTTCAACACGCCTTTGTAGCGCAGCAATTGCTTGCCATGGTCTTCCAGCAGTTCATTCATGAACTCGCTGAGCTTGTCGATATCCAGCGGCTTGTCGGTACGCAGCACCAGGCTGGAAATGCGGTCGATGGACCGCGCCTTGGTCACGGGCCGCAAACTCACACCCCCCCCGAGGTCGGCATTGAGATTGAAACCGCGCACGTCAAGCAATTCGGCCAGGTCGATCTTGCCGTGATCAACCACACGAATCGGCGCGCGACGATTGATCCGGGTCAGGCGCTCGCTCAGCGCGGTGAACGTCGGCTCGTCCACCAGGTCGCGCTTGCTCACCAGCAAACGGTCGGCGAAACCGATCTGCGCCTGGGCAATGGTCTGGGTCAGGTGCAGCTCGGCATGCGCCGCGTCGACCAGGGTGATGATGCCATCGAGGATGTAGCGCTCGCGCAGCTCTTCGTCGATGAAGAAGGTTTGCGCCACCGGGGCCGGATCCGCCAGCCCCGTGCATTCGATCACCAGACGGTCGAAGGTGATATCGCCGCTGTCCAGGCGTTCGAGCAGCAGATACAACGCTTTGGTCAGGTCAGTGTGAATCGTGCAGCAGACGCAGCCGTTGGACAGCGTCATCACTTGTACCGGCTCGTCGCCCAACAGCTGGGTATCGATGCCGGCATCGCTGAATTCGTTTTCGATCACCGCGATTTTCAGACCGTGCTCGGCTTTGAGCAGGTGGCGCAACAGCGTGGTCTTGCCGGCGCCGAGGAAGCCGCTGAGGATCGTGACGGGGATGGGAGAGGACAAAATTGATCTCCTGTTTCACAAAACTGATAAACAACACAAAACAAAAGTGAGAGCGAGCTTGCTCGCGATAGCGGCTTAACATTCAACATCACTGTTGATTGACAGTCCGCCATCGCGAGCAAGCTCGCTCCCACAGGTTTTGCCGTTAACCCGCCATCCGGATCAACAGCACTTCGGCCCACCCTTGCCACCGTAACGGGCTTCCTGGCGTTCGCGGAAGAACGCCTCGTAGCTCATCACCGGTTTGTCCGGGTGTTTGGTTTGCATGTGCTCGACGTAGTTGTCGTAGTCGGGCATGCCGACCATCAGGCGCGCGGCCTGACCGAGGTATTTACCGAGGCGACTCAGGTCATTGAACATGCTGCAATCCTCGATCAAGCATCCGGCAGCGCCTGGAATGGCGATTCTTTATCCGTACGTTCTTTTTTACCCCAGGCGGCAATGCCGACCTTGAGCGCATAGAACAGGATACTGAACACCACGAACAGGAACAGCGCGGTCAGCGTTGCGTTGGTGTAGGCGTTGAAGATCACGTGCTGCATCTGCGTGATGTCCTTGGCCGGGGCGAGGATCTGACCATTGGCCAGCGCATCGCTATATTTTTTAGCCAGGGACAGGAAGCCGATCGCCGGGTTGGCGTCGAACAGCTTGATGAAGCCGGCGGTGGTAGTGCAGACCAGCAGCCAGGCCGCAGGCAACAAGGTCACCCAAATGTAGCGCTGGCGTTTCATCTTGATCAGCACGACGGTGCCGAGCATCAGCGCGATACCGGCCAGCATCTGGTTGGAGATGCCGAACAGCGGCCACAAGGTGTTGATACCACCCAATGGATCGATCACGCCCTGGTACAACAGCCAGCCCCACATTGCCACGCAACCGGCGGTCGCGATCAGGTTGGCGGTCCAGGACTCGGTGCGGCGCAGCGCCGGCACGAAGGAGCCCAGCAGATCCTGCAGCATGAAGCGACCGGCGCGGGTGCCAGCGTCGACCGCCGTCAGGATGAACAGCGCTTCGAACAGGATCGCGAAGTGGTACCAGAATGCCATGGTGTTTTCACCCGGCAGCACGCTGTGCAGGATCTGTGCGATACCGACCGCCAGGGTCGGCGCACCGCCGGCACGGGCCAGGATGGTGGTTTCACCGATGTCCTTGGCCACTGCTTGCAGGGCGTCCGGAGTAATGGCAAAGCCCCAGCTGCTGACGGCTTGTGCAACGGCCACGACATCACCGCCGACCACGGCGGCCGGGCTGTTCATGGCGAAATACACGCCTGGCTCGATCACCGAGGCAGCGACCATGGCCATGATGGCCACGAAAGACTCCATCAGCATGCCGCCGTAACCGATATAGCGGGCGTTGGTTTCGTTATCCAGCAGCTTCGGCGTGGTGCCGGAGGAGATCAGCGCGTGGAAACCGGACACCGCGCCACAGGCGATGGTGATGAACAGGAACGGGAACAGCCCGCCCTTCCACACCGGCCCGGTGCCGTCGATGAACTGGGTCACTGCCGGCATTTTCAGCTCGGGCATGGTGATCAGGATGCCGATGGCCAGGGCGACGATGGTGCCGATTTTCAGGAAGGTCGACAGGTAATCGCGCGGCGCCAGGATCAGCCACACCGGCAAAACTGCCGCCACGAAACCATAGCCGATCAACATCCAGGTGATCTGGATACCGGTGAAGGAAAAGGCCTTGGCCCATACTGGATCGGCGGCAATCTGCCCGCCCAGCCAGATCGAACCCAGGAGCAATACCACGCCGATCACCGAAATTTCACCGATACGGCCCGGGCGGATGTAGCGCATGTAGATGCCCATGAACATCGCGATCGGGATGGTCGCCATCACCGTGAAAATGCCCCACGGACTTTCGGCCAGGGCCTTGACCACGATCAGCGCCAGCACCGCGAGGATGATGATCATGATCAGGAAGCAGCCGAACAGCGCAATGGTGCCGGGAATGCGACCCATTTCTTCACGGACCATGTCACCCAGGGAGCGGCCGTTGCGGCGGGTGGACATGAACAGGACCATGAAGTCCTGCACCGCACCGGCCAGCACCACACCGGCGATCAGCCATAGCGTGCCGGGCAGGTAGCCCATTTGCGCCGCCAGCACCGGTCCGACCAGCGGACCCGCGCCGGCAATGGCCGCGAAATGGTGACCGAAGAGGATATGTTTATTGGTGGGGACGTAATCCAGACCGTCGTTATTGAGCACGGCGGGAGTGGCCCGTCGCGCATCGAGTTGCATCACATTGTTAGCGATGAACAGACTGTAGTAGCGATACGCGACCAGATAAATGGCCACGGCAGCGACCACAATCCACAAGGCGTTGATCGCCTCGCCTCGACGCAATGCCACGACACCCAGGGCGCACGCACCTATGATTGCCAGCACCAGCCAGGGTAGATGGCGTAGCGGGCTATTATTATTTTTCATTTTATTATTCCAGCCAGAGTGGACAAGAAAGAAAGCCACCTCGAGTTTAGCGCCCCTGACGACAAAGGGCATACCCGATATTGGTCTGGCGCCTCTCTTGCTGGCAGTCTTGCGAAAGGCGGGTCTATAGTCAGCGAACCTATCGAGGATTGCGCCATGAGCGACCACCCTGCCGACCGCCGCCGTTTCAAACGTATTGCGTTCGATGCCCGAACCGAGCTCCGTCAGGGTGAACACACCTGGTCGGTGAAGCTGATCGACCTGTCACTCAAGGGCTTGCTGATTGAACGCCCTGTCCCGTGGCTGGGTAATCCGCAGCAGAACTTTTCCGTCGGCATTCACCTGTCCGATGACACCGACATTGCCATGGATGTCGAACTGACCCACGAGGACAAAGGCCAGCTCGGCTTTGTCTGCCGGCATCTCAGCCTGGAATCGATTGCGAGCCTGCGGCGGGTGATTGAGTTCAACCTGGGTGACGCCGCTGAACTTGAACGAGAGCTGGGTGCCCTGATCGAAATCTGACGGCCCGACACCATCCCACTGGGATCAAGTCCGGCCCGGAAACTTATTCGAACAAGGCGTCCAGCGCCTGCTCCAGACGGGTGACGGCAATGATCTGCAAACCCGGCGGGGCCTCTTTCGGTGCATTGCCCTTGGGCACGATGGCGCGCTTGAAACCGTGTTTGGCGGCCTCTTTCAAACGCTCCTGACCGCTCGGTACCGGACGCACTTCACCGGACAGCCCCACCTCACCAAACACCAGCAGATCATGAGGCAACGGCCGGTTGCGCAAGCTGGACATGACCGCCGCCATCAACGCCAGATCGGAAGCCGTTTCCAACACTTTCACGCCACCGACGACGTTGAGGAATACGTCCTGATCGTGGGTCGGAATGCCGCCATGACGATGTAACACCGCCAGCAACATCGCCAGGCGATTCTGATCCAGACCCAGGGTTACCCGGCGCGGATTGGCCAGATGGCTGTCGTCCACCAACGCCTGGACTTCCACCAGCATCGGTCGGGTACCCTCCCACGTCGCCATGACCACACTGCCCGGAACTTCTTCCTGAGCCCGGGTCAGAAAAATCGCCGAAGGATTGGAGACTTCTTTCAGCCCCTTGTCGGTCATGCCGAACACGCCCAGTTCGTTAACCGCACCGAAACGGTTTTTCACTGCCCGCAGCAGGCGCAGACGACCATCGGATTCGCCTTCGAAATACAGGACCGTATCGACCATGTGCTCCAACACACGGGGACCAGCCAGCGCCCCCTCCTTGGTGACATGGCCGACCAGGAAAATCGCCGTGCCGCTCTGCTTGGCATAACGCACCAGCAATGCCGCGCTTTCGCGGACCTGAGACACGCCGCCCGGTGCCGACTGCAGTTGCTCGGTGAAAATCGTCTGGATCGAGTCGATCACCATCACCTTGGGCTTTTCCTGCCGCGCCGTGGCGATGATGGTTTCGATACAGGTCTCGGTCATGACCCGCAACTGATCCTGAGGCAACCCGAGGCGTCGGGCACGCATGGCCACTTGCTGTTGGGACTCTTCGCCGGTGACGTACAGCGCCGGCATGCTCTTGGCGAGGTTGCACAAGGTTTGCAACAGAATGGTCGATTTGCCAATGCCGGGATCACCACCGATCAGCACCACCGAACCGTCCACCAGACCACCGCCCAGCACCCGGTCCAGTTCGCTGGACGCCGTGGAAAAACGCGGAATCTCCTCGACACTGACTTCGGCCAGGGTCTTGATCTGCGCCTGTTGACCGGTCCAGCCGGTGCGACCGCTGGGCGCTGCCGCCCCGCCGCTTTCCACCATGGTTTCAGTCAGCGTGTTCCAGGCGCCGCACTCGCCGCACTGGCCAGCCCACTTCGGAAAAGTCGAGCCGCACTCGGTGCAGCCATACATGCGCTTGGCCTTGGCCATCGGAACTCCCGGCAAAAATCGCGATGATACCCCAGGTGGAGCGAATCAGTGCGACGCGGGTGTCCGCCGAGTGACTGCCTACAACTTGTCATGATCGATTAACACGCGTAACGATATAGTTAATTAAAAACAATTACAATTTTTTACAACTAACAGCAAATACCCCCCACATATAACCCTGTACACATCCACTACAACTACCGCCTCAACGTACAGCAAGCGCAAACTCTGTCATCAATACAAATAGCAAATCTGACCAAGCACACTCTTAAATCTCGACCTCGCTCTCATCTCCCCACTGAAATCTCATAATCCAAACAACCAAAAGTGAAATTTTATTTATGTTGTCACTATCATTTCATTCCAGCTGACCTTCGCCACACGCCTGGTTTTCGACAGTAGAGCAGCACGACGACAGGATCGCGAAAATACCTCGAAACCCTTTCTCGCCCACCCTGCGAGGGTGGCATTGTCAAACTTTTTCCCGATACCCCGGTCGACAGCAGGCGGCGTTTGTAAGCAGGCGTTTCGAGCAAGATGCGTCTTGCTGATTTACACTGCGGTCACCAACCTCATCTGTAACAAGGAAATAACCTATGGGCGTGATAAGTGAGTTCAAGGCCTTCGCGGTCAAGGGCAATGTGGTCGACATGGCCGTGGGTATCATCATCGGCGCCGCCTTCGGCAAGATTGTCACGTCGTTTGTCGGCGATGTGATCATGCCGCCAATCGGGCTGTTGATCGGTGGGGTGGACTTCAGTGACCTGGCCATTACGCTCAAGGCCGCTGACGGTAACGTCCCGGCGGTGGTGCTGGCCTACGGTAAATTCATCCAGAGCCTGATCGACTTCCTCATCGTCGCCTTCGCGATCTTCATGGGTGTCAAAGCCATTAACCACCTGAAACGCGAAGAGGCAGTGGCGCCCACCGTGCCGCCGGTTCCGACCAAGGAAGAAGTGTTGCTGGGCGAGATCCGCGATCTGCTCAAGGCCCAGAACAACCGGCCTTGAAAGCTTGAAAGAAATACGGACGGCGCCCTTGCGGCGCCGTTTTATTACCAGAAGTTTTCCACCGCCACCTGACCGGGTCGTCGGCTGAGGCTCAAATGCATATCGCGCTGTTTGAGCAATTTGCGCGTGTCATCGATCATCTGCGGATTGCCGCATAGCATGACCCGTGAGTGCTCGGGCGTCAGGGCCACCCCGGCAACGCGCTCCAACTCGCCATTTTCGATCAGCGTGGTAATGCGCCCGTTCAAGGCGCCAGGATGTTGCTCGCGCGTCACCGTGTTGATGAGTTGCAGCTTGTGAGCGAATTCCGACAGATACTCACGCTGCGCCAGCCCCGCGATAAGGTCCTGATAAGCCAGCTCCCGGGTCTCACGGACGCTGTAGACCAGGATGATCCGCTCGAATTTCTCCCAGACCTCGAAGTCCTGCAGGATCGACAGAAATGGCGCCAGCCCCGTACCCGTGGATAACAACCACAGATCACGCCCGTCAACGAAGCGATCAAGCGTCAGGTAACCGAAGGCCTGGCGGTCGACGAGCAGCGTGTCGCCAACGCCCAGACGACTCAACTCGCTGGTGAACTCGCCCCCCGGAACCACGATGGAAAAGAACTCAAGAAACTCGTCAAAGGGTGACGACACCATGGAATAGGCACGCCAAACCGTACTGCCATCGGCGCGGGTGACGCCTAACCGGGCAAATTGCCCTGCGCGAAAACGAAAACCGGGGTCCCGAGTGGCACGTAGCGTGAACAGATTCGGTGTCAATGGCTGGACGTCGAGCAGTGTCTGGCGAGTAAATTTCTCTTCACTGGCGGTCATGGGGACGCTCCATTCAACAGATTGCCCAGTGTCTCGTAAAGCGCACACCATAAACACTCACTATTTGTAGTGTCTTTTAGGGCAAAAAGTACTCTTGCCGTAAATATTAAATAACACGCGATACAGGAGCCTTACAGGATTAAATTAAAGAATACATATAATACAAACGTTTAAATCTACCTCCATTAGAACCAAAATCTTAGCTTCCTAATGTCTAATAAAGCTAAATATTATCAATACCTGCGTAGGATTAATCCTACAATCCCAAACACATCAAAACAGTGGATCCAATTCACCAATACTACAGGAGCCACATCATGGAAAGATGGAAGGAATCCCAACTCAAACAACTGGCAGCCTCCGCAGAACTTGAAATCGCCTACGGTGTATCGCTCAGTTTTGCAAAAAACATGGGGTTCGAATTTTTTGCTTTTTCAACCAGTTACACTTCGAAAACCGACGATTTCAATACCGTGCGATTAAACAATTACCCCTCAGACTGGAACTCCGCCTATGAGAAAAAGAAGCTGGCTGCCATTGATCCAATAGTAGCTCATTGCCACCAATCAGCAATGCCTATCGTGTGGAGCGAAGAGCTGTTCAGCGGCGCGCGATGTCTATGGGATGGGCTTGAGCAGCAGGGATTGCAACACGGTTGGTCGCAAGCGATTCACGACGAGGAAAGCGGTCTGTGCAGCATATTGAGCCTGGTGCGCAGCCACTGCCCGATCAGCGCGTGGGAGCTGTACGAACATCTGGGTTTTTCCTCGTTCATCGGGCATCACCTGCACAAGCTGGCTGTACGATCGCTACCCACAAGGCCTGCCACACCGTCCAACCCGCAATTGTCGCTGCGGGAAATCGACGTATTGAAACTGGCCGCGGATGGCAAAACAGCCTACGAAAGCGCCGGAATTCTTAATCTCAGCCCGCGAACGATCAATTTCCATGTTCAGGAAGCCATCCGCAAATTCGGAGTAAGCAATAAGATTTCAGCTGTCATCGCGGCCGCCAAGGCTGGCTACCTCGACAGAAACGCAATAGGTTGACTGGAAAAACCTGCGAGTAATCCACTCCAAAAAAACGTACCATTCGCGGTCCCTCCTGAGTGATGACGTGTGATTTGTCCACGACGCAGTCCACTCGGACGGCCCCGCCGCCAAGACGCCCCAGGGCCGCGGGATACCCGTTGATTACCCAGAGCCCCGCCCCATGCCCTTGCTCGAAACACCCTTCGCCAGCCTCGACCTGATCCGCCAACCCGAACAGCAGAACGAACCCCTGCAAGCCTTTGACGCGGCAGACGAGTACCTGCTCAACCATCTGGCCGAACAGCGACCTTCGACCGAGACGCGGGTTCTGGTGCTCAACGACAGTTTCGGTGCACTGGCAGCCAGCCTGGCAGGCAAAGTCAACGTCACCAGCAGCGGCGACTCGTTCCTGGCTTTTCAGGGTCTGGAAAAAAACCTGGCGCGCAATGGCCTGCCGTTTGATGGCGTACCGCACATACCCGCCAGTGAAGCGCTCAAGGGGCCCTTTGACCGGGTACTGATCCGGGTGCCGAAAACCCTGGCGTTGCTGGAAGAACAACTGATCCGCCTGCAAGGGCAGTTGGCTCCAGGTACCCAGGTGATCGCGGGCGCAATGATCAAACACCTGCCACGTGCCGCAGGCGATCTGCTGGAGCGCTACATCGGCCCGGTGCAGGCGACCCTGGCGGTGAAGAAAGCACGGCTGCTGATCGCCACGACCGAAGCAAAAGCCCCCGTAGTCTCGCCCTATCCGACGCGCTATCGACTCGACACACCGGCCATCGAATTGCTCAACCACGCCAACGTGTTCTGCCGTGAAGGCCTGGACATCGGCACGCGGGCGTTTCTCCCACACCTGCCGAAGAACCTCGGCAGCGCACGGGTCGCCGACCTCGGTTGCGGTAACGGCGTTCTGGCGATCGCCAGCGCCCTGCAAAACCCCGAGGCCCATTACACACTGGTCGATGAGTCGTTCATGGCCGTGCAATCGGCCGCCGAGAACTGGAGCGCCGCACTGGGCGAGCGCGATGTGACCGTGCGGGCGGGCGATGGTTTGGCCGGGCAGGAACCTCAATCGCTGGACGTAGTGCTGTGCAATCCACCGTTTCACCAGCAGCAGGTGGTTGGCGACTTCCTGGCCTGGCGGATGTTCCAGCAGGCCCGGGAAGCCCTGGTGACAGGCGGTGCGTTATACATCGTCGGCAACCGTCATCTGGGGTATCACAGCAAGCTCGCGCGGTTGTTCCGCGGGGTCGAGCAAGTCGCCGCCACGCCGAAATTCGTGATTCTCAAGGCCCGCAAATAATCAGGGCAAAAAAAACCCTCCATCAGGAGGGTTGTAAATCCGCGCCGCAAGGCTGCGGGATGAGATGTCAGGTCATTAGTGTGTGGTCAGGCCGGCGGCGTTCATGAACATGCGCATCAGGCTGGCGACGATGAACAATGCACCGACGCTTCCCGCCCAAATCATGGCCAACCAGCCAAGCCGCTGCCACAGCGGCTTTTTTTCGGCCTGTTCGATGTCGTGCAGGGAATGTTTGTTGCTCATAGCCTGAACCTCCAATGAAGGTGGGTGGCGCCCGTCATGGCGCCATCGCGAGCAAGCTCGCGCCCACAAATCCGCGCAGCAAAGGCCTAGTGGTAACCATCTTCATGGGTGACCTTGCCGCGGAACACGTAATAGCTCCAGAAGGTGTACCCAAGGATGAACGGGATGATGAACAGCGTGCCCACCAGCATGAAGCCCTGGCTCTGCGGCGGTGCCGCAGCGTCCCAGATCGAGATCGACGGCGGCACGATGTTCGGCCACAGGCTGATGCCCAGGCCGCTGTAACCGAGGAAGATCAACACCAGCGTCAGCAGGAAAGGCGTGTAGTGCGCATTGCGGGCCACCGCCCGGATAAGACCGTACAAGGTCACCAGCACCAGAATCGGCACCGGCAGGAACCAGAACAGGTTCGGCAACGTGAACCAGCGCGCCGCAATCTCGGCATGGGCCAGTGGCGTCCAGATGCTGACGATGCCGATCACCGCCAGCAATACGAACGCCAAGGGTCGCGCCAGGTCATGCATTTGCTCCTGCAGCTTGCCTTCGGTCTTCATGATCAACCAGGTGCAACCGAGCAACGCATAAGCCACTACCAATGCGGCTCCGCAGAACATCGTGAATGGCGTCAGCCAGTCCAGCGAACCTCCGGCGAACTGACGATTGACCACCGGCAAACCATCGATGAACGCCCCCAGCGCCACGCCCTGGAAGAAGGTGGCCGCCACCGAACCACCGATGAACGCCTTGTCCCACAGGTGGCGCTTGGCATCTTTGGCCTTGAAGCGGAACTCGAAGGCCACGCCACGGAAAATCAGGCCGATCAGCATGAAAATCAGCGGCAGGTACAACGCCGAGAGCACCACCGAGTAAGCCAGCGGGAACGCACCGAACAATGCTGCGCCCCCCAGTACCAACCAGGTTTCGTTACCGTCCCAGACCGGAGCGACGGTGTTCATCATCACATCGCGGTCACTTTTGCCGGGGATGAACGGAAAGAGAATCCCGATCCCCAGGTCGAATCCGTCCATGACCACGTACATCATGATGCCGAAGATGATGATCACGGCCCAGATCAGCGGAAGATCAATACCCATGATTCAAATCTCCTTGGTCAGGCTGTGGTCGGCATCGGCGTGTTCATCGCCGGCTGCGGAAAGCGGACGTGCCGGTGTGCGTTTCTGGCCAGGACCACCTTCGTTGGTTTCCTTGCCCTCGTCGATCTTCGGCCCTTTGCGCACCAGGCGCATCATGTAGCCCAGGCCGGCACCGAACAGGGCGAAATACACCACGACGAACAGGATCAGGGTGATGCTCATCTGCATGAAGCTATGGTTGGAGGAGGCATCCGCCGTACGCATCAGCCCGTAGACCACCCACGGTTGACGACCGATTTCAGTGGTGAACCAGCCGGCGAGAATCGCGATCAGGCCGGACGGCCCCATCCACAACGCCAGATACAGGAACGGCCGCGAGGTATAGAGCGTGTCGCGCTTGCGCAGCCACAGGCTCCACAATCCGGTGAAGATCATCAGGAAGCCCAGGCCGACCATGATCCGGAACGACCAGAAGACGATGGTCGAATTCGGCCGGTCTTCAGGCGGGAACTCCTTGAGGGCGGGTACCTGTTTGTCCAGCGAGTGGGTCAGGATCAAGCTGCCAAGGTACGGAATCTCGACGGCGAATTTGGTCTTCTCTTCTTTCATGTCCGGCCAGCCGAACAGGATCAGCGGCGTCGCCTCGTTACCTTTGTTTTCCCAGTGGCCCTCGATCGCGGCGATTTTTGCCGGTTGATGCTCGAGTGTGTTGAGACCGTGGAAGTCACCGATGACCGCCTGAATCGGCGCCACGATCAGCGCCATCCACATGGCCATCGAGAGCATGGTGCGAATCGCCGGGTTGTCTTTGCCGCGCAGCAAATGCCAGGCCGCCGAGGAACCGACGAAGAAAGCCGTTGCGACGAACGCCGCCGTTGCCATGTGCATCAGGCGATACGGGAACGACGGGTTGAAGATCACCGCCAGCCAGTCGGTCGGAATGACCTGGCCGTTGATGATCTCGAAGCCTTGCGGGGTCTGCATCCAGCTATTGGACGCGAGTATCCAGAAGGTCGAGATCAAGGTGCCGATGGCGACCATCACCGTGGCGAAGAAGTGCAGACCGCGGCCCACCTTGTTCCAGCCAAACAGCATGACGCCGAGGAAACCGGCTTCGAGGAAGAATGCCGTCAGGACTTCGTACGTCAGCAACGGCCCCGTCACCGATCCGGCGAAGTCCGAGAAACGGCTCCAGTTGGTGCCGAACTGATACGCCATGACCAGCCCCGAAACCACACCCATGCCGAAGTTGACCGCAAAGATCTTCGACCAGAAGTGGTAGAGATCGCGGTAAGTGTCGTTGTGGGTCTTCAGCCACAGGCCTTCGAGAACCGCCAGGTAACTCGCCAGGCCAATGGTGATGGCGGGAAACAGGATGTGGAACGAGATAGTGAACGCGAACTGAATTCGGGCGAGATCAAGTGCCTCTAAACCGAACATAAGTCTTCCTCTGTCAGGTAGTACGGCTGCCGGCGCAAGCCTGCATCCACGGTTCCCACGGGTATGGAGTGCGGCGAATTCAAATTCGTTCTTTTTTTTACCAGCATCGCAACGCAGGGAGTCTGGCGCTCGGGTCACAGAATCAACGCCTGTCGAGGGTATTGATCTGGATCAAGCAACGTTGAAAGAGTAGTCCCATTTGCGAGGATGAACCGCGTGGTCTTTTGCCGCGTGACAAGTTGCCTCACCGACGCGAGCCAGACGAATAGATGTCTAGCTAACCAAATCTTCCAGGATGGCAACTTCCTGTTACAGCTTAATGATAATCTCTCCCTTTCCCACACCCAGATCTGCTTCCAGATGCCCAGCCAAGAGCCCTTGCTGTTACGTCATCACCGCCCTTTCATCGCGTTCTGGCTGGCCCGGATCTTTACGGCCAGCGGCTTTCAAATGCTCACGGTGGCCATTGGCTGGAACCTGTACCAACTGACCGGCAACGTGCTCGATCTGGGCCTGGTCGGGCTGGTGGAGTTCGCCCCGCGCGTGCTGTTCATGCTGCACACCGGGCATGTGGCAGACCGCTACGACCGGCGCAGGGTCGCGGCGATCTGCCAGTCCATTCAGGCACTGATCGCCCTGTCGCTGGCGATCGGCAGCGCAACTGACCATGTCACCCGGGAAATGATCTTCATCCTCGCGTTCGTGCTCGGTGCCGCTCGCTCCTTCGAAATGCCGACCACCCAGGCCCTGCTGCCGAGTATCGTGCCCAGCGCCCTGTTTCCCCGGGCCGTCGCCGCCGCACAGTCGGCCCAGCAGTCAGCGACCATCGTCGCCCCGGCCCTCGGTGGATTGCTCTACGCCTTCGGCAGTGTCTGGGTCTATGGCCCGACGGTGATCCTTTACCTCATTGCCTGCTCGCTGATGCTCAACCTGCCCGCCCGCCAAACGCCGCTGAACAAGGGCAAGGCCACCCTCGATTCACTGCTGGCCGGCATCCGCTTCATTCGCAGTCGCCCCGACATACTAGGGGCCATCTCCCTTGACTTGTTCGCCGTCCTGCTGGGTGGCGCGACGGCGTTGCTGCCGGTTTTCGCCAAGGACATCCTGCTGACCGGCCCGTGGGGCCTGGGCCTGCTGCGCTCGGCACCCGCAGTGGGCGCGCTGATGATGTCGCTGTGGCTGGCGCGATTTGCTGTCGACCGCAATGTCGGGCGAGTGATGTTCACCGCCGTGGGCATATTTGGTGTGGCAACCATCGCCTTCGGCCTGTCGACATCGTTCTGGTTCTCGCTGGCCGTACTGGTGATCCTGGGCGCGGCCGACATGATCAGCATGGTGATCCGCGCGTCCTTCGTGCAACTGGAAACCCCGGACGAAATGCGCGGCCGGGTCAGCGCCGTGAACGGATTGTTCATCGGTGCTTCGAATCAATTGGGAGAATTCGAATCCGGCCTGACCGCCCACTGGTTCGGAACCGTGCCGGCGGTGGTCATGGGCGGAATCGGCACACTGGTGGTGACCGGGGTGTGGATCAAACTGTTCCCGAGTCTGGCCAGCCGCGATCGCATGCATGTGCCGAAGGAAGAAGTGAAGGCCTGACGCTAAACCACCAACTCCGACGCCACCGCCGTTCGCGTGGCCTTGCCGCAGAGTTGTTCCACCAGCGCCAGGGCGAACGGCAGGGCGGCGCCCGAGCCCTGGGCCGTGATGCAGTTGCCATCAACCACCACCGGTTGATCGACGAAGTTGCAGCCTGACAGTTGATGGCTGGCCGAAGGCAGGCACGTCATGCGCCGCTGGCGCAACACGCCAAAAGCCTGCAGCGCCAGCGCGGGGGCCTCGGCAATGCCCGCGAACAAGCGACCGGCCGCCGCCTGATCCTTGATCAATTGTTGCAGGGGCTGATGGTTCGCCAGGTGCTGCGCCCCCACTGCACCGCCGGGCAGGACAATCAGGTCGAATGGCTGGGCCAGCAGGTCCACCAGCATGGCATCGCAGGTCAGGCGGGTGCCGCGGGCACAGGTGAGCATGCGTCGCCCCTCGATGCTGGCCACCACCACTTCCACTTTGGCACGGCGCAGCACGTCGACCAGGGTCACGGCTTGCAGGTCATCGATGCCCTCGGCGAGGGTAATCAAGGCTCTAAAGGTCATAAGGGCAATCCACGGAATGATCCTTAAAGCGTAGTCAGCTTTCCCGACCCTTGTTCGAACCCCGCCTTACTTGATGTAAAGCTGGGTCGACAGGGTATTGCCCGGGGCGTTGATCGAGGTGTTGCTGAAGGTGAACGTGCCTTCCTGCTTACCCGCCATATCGAAGACATACAGATAACCAACGGTTTTCATGCCGACAGTGCAGTCCGTCAGGTTGCCGTTAGTGAACGCACAGACTGGAGCCCGGGTGCCATTCACATCAAAACCGTCCAGTCCGACATGCGCCTCGCGACCGTAACCGACTTCCAACACGTAGATCATGATGTGAGGACCGGAGTGGTTGCAGCGTGTCTGCTCCTGTCCTTCAGCAATGTCTTCAAAGCCGCAGGCCGGCGATTCGACCTTGAGCACTTTCAACTGAGTCAAGGGTGGCGCCGAGGCCGCCGAGGCGGTTTGTGCCCCCAGGCACAAGGCCAGCAACATTCCGATGCCGATAAACAGACGCTTCTTCACGCGATACCCCTCCCCAAAAACAGCGCGCAGTATGGCTGACTTGGGCTAAACGCAAAACATCGACGACGATCACCGCCATAAGCAGCCATAACCCTACGCTGCTGGTATGATGCGCGGCTTTTTCCGACCCACAGAAAATTCCCAGGCGCCAACAGCGGTCTGTGCTTTGCTGTTGAGGTCGATACATTCACGGCGCCGGGCGCGCCACGGGGAGCAGACATGCTGGAAAGGCTGTTTCAACTCAAGGCACACAACACCAACGTACGCACCGAGATACTGGCGGGCGTCACGACCTTTTTAGCCATGGCCTACATCCTGTTCGTCAACCCGAGCATCCTCGGCGAGACCGGCATGGACAAGGGCGCGGTATTTGTCGCGACCTGTCTGGCCGCCGCCATCGGCTCCACAGTCATGGGGTTGATCGCCAACTACCCGATCGCCCTCGCGCCGGGCATGGGCCTGAACGCCTTCTTCACCTACACCGTGGTCCTGCACATGGGTCACACCTGGCAAGTGGCGCTGGGCGCGGTGTTCATTTCGGCGGTGTGCTTCTTCCTGCTGTCGATCTTCCGCATCCGTGAATGGATCATCAACAGCATCCCGTTGCCATTGCGCTCGGCGATTGCCGCCGGTATCGGCCTGTTCCTGGCCCTGATCGCCCTGCACAACGCCGGCATCGTAGTCAGCAACCCGGCGACCATGGTCGGCCTCGGGGACCTGAAACAACCGGCACCGATCCTCGCCACCCTCGGCTTTGCCCTGATCGTCGCCCTCGAAGCACTGGCCGTGCGTGGCGCCGTGCTGATCGGCATTCTGGTCGTGACCATTGCGTCGATCCTGCTGGGTTTCAGCCCGTTCGGCGGCGTGATGTCGATGCCCCCTTCGCTGGCGCCGACCTTCCTGCAACTGGACATCAAGGGCGCATTGGACATCGGTCTGGTCAGCGTGATCTTCGCCTTCCTGTTCGTCGACCTGTTCGACAACTCCGGCACCCTGATCGGCGTCGCCAAGCGCGCCGGCCTGATGGGCAAGGATGGCCACATGCCGAAAATGGGCCGCGCCCTGATCGCCGACAGTACCGCCGCCATGGCCGGTTCCCTGCTGGGCACCTCGACCACCACCAGCTACATCGAATCCGCCGCCGGCGTGAGTGCCGGTGGCCGCACGGGCCTGACGGCCGTCGTGGTGGCGATCCTGTTCCTGCTGGCGCTGTTCTTCTCGCCCCTGGCCTCCAGCGTTCCGGCGTTCGCCACTGCCCCGGCGCTGCTGTTCGTCGCCGTACTGATGACATCTGGCCTGGCCGAAATAGACTGGGACGACATCACCGTTGCCGCACCGGTCGTGATCACCGCCCTGGCGATGCCATTCACTTATTCCATCGCCAACGGCATCGCTTTCGGCTTCATCTCCTGGACCGCGATCAAACTGCTGTCCGGGCGTGGCCGCGAGCTGAACCCGGCGCTGGTGATTCTGTCGATTCTGTTCGTGATCAAGCTGGGTTGGTTCAACGCATGACTTTTAATTCCCAGGCCTACGCCACTCAGCTCGAAGAAAAGGTCACGCGCTTGCGTGACCTCCTGGCGCCGTTCGATGCGCCGCAGCCGACCGTCTTCGACTCGCCGCTGCAGAATTTCCGCCTGCGCGCCGAATTCCGCCTGTGGCGCGAAGCCGGCGAGCGCCACTACGCGATGTTTTCCCAGGAAGACAAACGCACGCCGATCCTGATCGAAGAATTCCCGATCGCCAGCCAGCGCATCAACCAGTTGATGCCGCAGCTCAAGGCCGCCTGGCAAGCCAGTTCAGCCCTGAGCCACAAGCTGTTTCAGGTGGAGTTCCTGACCACCCTGGCTGGCGACGCCATGATCACCCTGTGCTACCACCGTCCGCTGGACGAACACTGGCACGCGGCGGCTTCGAAGCTCGCGGCCGAATTGAATGTCAGCGTGATTGGCCGCTCCAAGGGCAAGCGCGAAGTCATCGGTCACGATTACGTGGTGGAGAAGCTGGAAGTCGGCGGCCGTACCTTCAGCTATCGCCAGCCCGAAGGCGCGTTCACCCAGCCCAACGGCACCGTGAACCAGAAGATGCTCAACTGGGCGTACGACGCGCTGGGCGATCGCCCGGACGACTTGCTGGAACTGTATTGCGGCAACGGCAACTTCACCCTGCCGCTCGCCACTCGTGTGCACAACGTACTGGCCACCGAAATCAGCAAGACCTCGGTCAACGCCGCGCTGAGCAACCTCAGCGAAAACGCGGTGGATAACGTCACCCTGGTGCGCTTGTCCGCCGAAGAACTGACCGAAGCCTTGAATGAAGTGCGGCCGTTCCGTCGCCTGCACGGCATCGACCTCAAGAGCTACGAGTTTGGCAGCGTATTCGTCGACCCGCCGCGCGCCGGCATGGACCCGGACACCTGCGAACTGACCCGGCGCTTCGACAACATCCTCTACATTTCCTGCAACCCGGAAACCCTGGCGGCCAACATCGCCCAACTGCACGACACCCATCGCATCACCCAATGCGCGATGTTCGACCAGTTCCCGTGGACTCACCACATGGAATCCGGCGTATTGCTGACCCGGCGCTGAGTGCAGGCGCCAGACATGAAAAAGCCGTCTCTGCGACGGCTTTTTTGTGGCTCAAGGGGCGACATCAACCTTTCGCGGACGCCCACCTTTTTTGCCATTGGCGCGTGCGGCCTCAGCCTTGGCCGAACTGCTTTGACGGCCATTGCGTGACGCGACGATCGAAGTCGCCATGGCCATCAATGGCGGACACGCCGATATCATCTCTGCAATGGATACATGCAGATCCTTACCTTCGTGGCAAAGCGCCGTACCGGAGTAACCGACTTTCAGCCGGGTGAAATCCTCGGCCTCAAAACCGTCGAATTCCGAATAATTCTTGACCGGCAGCAACACACCGCTGCCATCTTCGAAGCTGACGGCCAGACACGGGTCCAGAAAGGCTACCGCCGTGGCCTGTAAACCGCTGCGACGGCGTAACTCACCCCTTTCAATGGCTTCGTCCAGGCGACTTTCGGTGACTGGTAGATCAAACAGCGTCCTGGCTTTTATGGTTTTCATAACTCGATCTCCACACCTTCTTGTGCACCCTTCAGAAATAGCAGCGTCTTGTTCGCTTCGGGCTCATAACACGCAGAACCAATCATGTAAGTCGCACCAGCAATCCCTTTCACCAACACAACCTCATTGATTTGCCCGTCCCACAACTGGTTGTCGAGACAGACCGTTTGAATTTTGCGCCACCAGATACCACGAGCGCGCTGTAGATGGGCAGGCTGCATGAGCGATTGACGCAATCCCTCAAGCACCGCCAATGGCGGTCGTCTCGACAGCGGAACGACATCCCAGAGTTCAACACCGTTGTGCCAGAAGCAAAACTTGAACCTCGCACTCCATGTTCCGGCGTCCACATGCACATGCGGTGGACAGTGTTCATCGCGCAACATGATCACCACTGAGAGCCCTTTATAACGGCATACTTTCATGCTAACCCATCCGTTAGGTTAATGAATCCGAAGACCCGACATTCCCTGAAAATCCGACAATCGGCATGACGCACACAATCGTCAATGCGCTTCTGAGACTAGCGCTCAGCCCTATCTGCGGCCGATTCACAGCCTTGAAAAAACGTAACCAATCCTTTTCCGGCGCCCACAAAAAAAGCCGTCTCTGCGACGGCTTTTTTTCACCCGGTTTTCACCCTGGCAGATTCTTTCGATATTCAGTGGTGGTGATGCCTTTATACCCCCAGTTATCGGTATCAATTTCCTCGATCACGATGTGCGTCAGTTCTGGCGGTTTGCCGAGGACGCGCTGCAAGGTTTCGGTGATTTCCGCGATGACCTGGGCTTTTTGCTCCCGGGTAACGCCGTCACGGGTAATACGTACGCTGACGAAAGGCATGCTGTATCTCCTGCTCGTTGATCAAGAAAGGCCTGGGGCATCGAACTCACTGTATCGGTGTGCAGGCATCTGATAAATACTGATTCACACACTTCATTTGATCCCCGGTGTAATCAATCATGCAGCGACAATTCGACGATCTTCAGCTAGGCAGTATCGAGCTGTTTTGCCTGGCCGCCGAAGCCGGTAGCTTCACTTCTGCCGCGCTGGTGGCAGGCGTCACTCCGGCGGCCGTGAGTCGCTCGGTGTCACGTATGGAAGAGCGTCTGGGCGTACGGCTGTTCGCACGCACCACCCGCAGCGTCAAGCTGACCGACAGCGGTCGTCGCTACTACGAGGAATGCCGCCAGGCGCTGGCCCAACTGGTTGAAGCCCAGCGCGAAGTCATGGGCCAGCAGCAAGTACCGTCCGGGACCCTGCGCATCAGTATTCCCACCACCTACGCCCACCATCGCATCCTGCCGTTGCTCCCGGCCTTTCGCGCGCGTTTTCCGGCGGTGAAGGTTGAGTCGCACATCAGCAATCGCAACATCGATTTTGTCGGCGAAGGCTATGACATGGCCATTCGCGTGCGGGCGATTCCGGATTCCGGCCTGATCGCCAGGCCCCTCGAAGACGCCGAACTGGTGATGGTTGCCAGCCCCGACTACCTCCAGCGTGCCGGCACGCCGCAAACCCTCGACGACCTGCAGCACCACGAATGCATCCAGTACGAACTGCCCAGCAGCGGCCGGCGCATCGCCTGGTTGTTCAACGACAAGAGCGTGGAGCGGGAAATTCTGGCGGAAGGCAACTTCAGTTGTTCCGACGATGTATTGGGTGGCGTGACCCTGGCGAAACACGGCGCGGGGTTGTTTCAGACCTATCGTTTCATTGTCGAAAAGGAACTGGCTGATGGCTCGTTGCTGGAAGTGCTCAAGCCCTACGGCGGACGCTCTCGGCCGTTTACCCTGCTCTATCCGCAAAGTCGCCACGTCCCCCTCAGATTGCGGGCGTTTATCGATTTTCTGCTTGAGCATCTGCCGCGCTGATACGAAACCGTCCGATCACCGCACACAAAAAGCCCGGTGACTGGCTCTTCAATTGACCGAATTAACCAGTTAGTACAATTTATCTCCACAGGCTGGAATCCTCGGCCAATGCCAAAAACAATAAGTGGAGAAACATCGATGCCCCCCATTATTCTGGTGCTCAACGGCCCGAATCTGAACCTGCTCGGCACCCGTGAGCCGGCAACCTACGGCCACGAAACCCTCGCTGACATTTCCGCCCTGTGCGGTCGTACCGCCGAAGAATTCGGCCTGGCGGTGGAGTTTCGCCAGACCAACCACGAAGGCGAACTGCTCGACTGGATTCACAACGCCCGCAACCGTTGCGCCGGTATCGTGATCAACCCGGCCGCGTGGACCCACACGTCGGTGGCGATCCGCGATGCGCTGGTTGCCAGTGAACTGCCGGTGATCGAAGTGCACCTGTCCAATGTCCACGCCCGTGAACCTTTGCGCCACCACTCCTTCGTCTCGGCGATCGCCACTGCGGTGATGGCCGGGTTCGGCAGCCACGGCTATCGCCTGGCGCTGGAGCATTTCAGTCTGCGTTTGAAGGGGTGAACATCGTGAATCCGAACCATACGGTATTGGCCGGACTGATCGGCGCCGGCATCCAGGCGTCCCGCACCCCGGCGCTGCACGAACATGAAGGCGATGCCCAGGGTTTGCGCTACCTCTATCGCCTGATCGACCTCGATCAACTGAAACTCGACAGCGATGCCCTGCCCGACCTGCTCAGTGCCGCCGAGCGCATGAACTTTACCGGGCTGAACATCACCTTCCCGTGCAAGCAGGCGATCATCCCGCTGCTCGACGAATTGTCGCCGGAAGCCCGCGGCATCGGCGCGGTGAACACCGTGGTGCTCAAGGATGGCAAGCGCATCGGCCACAACACCGATTGCCTGGGATTTGCCGAAGGCTTTCGCCGTGGCTTGACCGGCGTTGCCGTTGACCGCGTCGTACAGATGGGTGCCGGAGGCGCCGGTGCCGCCGTCGCCCACGCACTATTGAGCGAAGGCGTACGGCAACTGAGCATTTTCGATGTGGAAATCAGTCGTGCCCAGAGCCTGGCGGACAACCTCAATCAACATTTCGGCAGCGGCCGCGCTGTCGCGGGTCTCGATCTGGCGGGGAGCCTGGCCGAGGCCGACGGCCTGGTGAACACCACCCCCATGGGCATGAAAAAACTGCCGGGCATGCCGGTGCCGGTCGAGTGGCTGCGCGCGCAGCTGTGGGTCGCGGAGATTGTTTACTTCCCGCTGGAAACCGAACTGCTGCGCAACGCCCGCGCCCTGGGCTGCCGGACCCTGGATGGCGGCAACATGGCGGTGTTTCAAGCGGTGAAGGCGTTCGAATTGTTCAGCGGCGTGGTGCCCGATGCCCAGCGAATGCTGGCGCACTTTCAAAGCATGAATGGCTGAAGGCTTTCTGTGGCGAGCAAGCTTGCTCGCCACGGTTCAGGCCTGCAAATAGCGCAGAACAGACTCGCAAATCATCTCCCGATGACGCTGCTTGATGCCCTCGTCCGGCAAGTCGATCTGAAAAATCTCACCAAAGGTGTGACGGTTCGACACGCGATAGAAGCAGAACGAACTGATCAGCAAATGCACATCCAGCGGAACCAGCCCCTTACGAAACAGCCCTTCCTCGGCACCACGACGCAGAATCTCACCCAATGAGTCGAGGATGGTGTTGTTCATCGCCTTGATCGCATCGGAACGCTTCACGTACTCGGCGTTGTGGATGTTTTCAATGCTGACGATGCGCACGAAATCGACGTTGCGGTCATGGTGATCGAAGGTGAATTCCACCAGCCGCCGAATCGCCTCCACCGGGGCCAGTTCGGCCAGGTGCAGACGGTTCTCGGTGCTGCGGATATCGCCGTAAAGCTTTTCCAGCACTTCGACGTAGAGCTGTTCCTTACTGCCGAAGTAGTAATAGATCATGCGCTTGGACGTGTGGATGCGCTCGGCGATCGCATCCACACGAGCCCCGGAAAGCCCCTGCTGAACGAACTCGACAATGGCTTCTTGAAGAATGTTCTCGCGGGTTTTTTCCGGGTTGTTCTTGCGACTCTTACGCGGCTCGGCCATCGGTTCGTCGGACGCCAAGGAGAGTTCTGAAGTCATTGTCATTGCGGGCTCACGGCCATCACTGCACAAGCGGGCGATTATGGGCTGAGCCGCACACTGAGGGAAGCCGTGCGGCAATGGATTACTCCCGTCATTACGAATTTCCTACAACTTTGCCTGACGGACGGCACCACTTCGGGATTTGGCCATTGCCGCCAGTCGTACCGCGACGTTGGCCGCGCCGTAACCGGCATAGCCGTTCTTGCGCTGGATGATCTCGAAGAAAAACCGCCCTTCGAACGGCTCGGTGTACACATGGAACAGCTCGCCACCCTGGGCATCGCGGTCGTACAGCACGTTGTAGTAGGCCAGTTCGCTGAGGAACTCGTCGTCGAAGTCGAAGCGCGCCGCCAGGTCGTCGTAGTAGTTGAGCGGGATGTCCAGCAACGGAACGCCCGCCGCTTTCGCACGACTGACTTCGGCAAAGATATCGTCGCAATCAAACGCGATGTGATGCACGCCGGAGCCGCGATAACTCGACAGCGCGTGTGAGATGGCGGTGTTGCGGTTCTCGGAAATGTTCAGCGGCAGACGAATCGAGCTGTCCCGACTGCGCAACGCGCGGCTCTTCACCAGACCATAAGGGTCGGGCAACACCACTTCGTCGTCGGCCTCGAAATCCAGCAGGCTCTTATAGAACAACACCCAACTGTCGAGGCTATCGGCCGGCAGGGCCATCGCCATGTGATCGATGCGTTTGAGGCCGCCGCTGGCCAGCGCGTTCGGCTGCAGGTTGAAGTCGGTGCCGTAGACGTCGGCGTCCTGATCCACTAGGTAAATCAGGCTGCCATCCGGCGCGCGCACGGCGGCGAGTTCCAGTTCATTGGGGCCGACCAGCCCGCGATAGGGCTGGCCTTTGTAAGCCACGGCGCGGGCCAGTGCACTGGCGCTGTCCTTGACCCGCACGGCGGTGGCGCACAGCGATGGACCGTGGGCCTCGAAAAAACTGTGGCCGAACGAGTAAGGCTCGGAGTTGAGGATCAGGTTGATATCGCCCTGGCGCAACAGGCTGACGCTCTTGGAGCGATGCTGGCCAGCCTTGACGAAACCCAGGCGTTCCAGCCAGTTCGAGAGCTTGGCACCGAGGCTTTCATCCACGGCGAACTCGAGAAACTCGATGCCGTTGTACTCGCTGGCCTTGGGCGTCTCGAACAGGATGTCGAGGTTGGCCGCAGGTCGGGATTCCTGCTCCAGGCGCTGACGGGTTTTCTCTTCGAGGTACAGCAACGAACGCAAACCGTCGGCGGCATTGGCCCGTGGCGGCGCGGCGCGAAAGCCGTCGTTGAAGATCTCCAGCGACAGCGGCCCGGTGTAACCGCTCTTGATGATCGGTGCGAGGAAGCCCGGCAGATCGAACTCGCCCTGGCCCGGGAAGCAGCGGAAATGCCGGCTCCACTCCAGCACATCCATGGCCAGGATGGGCGCGTCGGCCATTTGCACGAAGAAGATCTTGTCGCCCGGGATATCAGCGATGGCGCTTGGATCGCCCTTGAGCGACAGCGTATGAAAGCTGTCGAGCAACACGCCGAGGCTTGGATGATCGGCCTGACGCACGATGTTCCACACCTGTTGATAGGTGTTCACATGCCGGCCCCAGGCCAGTGCTTCGTAACCGATACGCAAACCCCGCGCGCCGGCGCGTTCGGCCAGCAGGCGCAAGTCGTCGACCAGAATCTGCTCATCGCCAATGGAATCGGCCGAGGCGTTGCTGCACACCAGCACCAGGTCGGTGCCCAGTTCCTGCATCAGGTCGAACTTGCGTTCGGCCCGCTCCAGATTGCGCGACAGGCGGTCACGGCGGCAGCCTTCGAAATCCCGGAACGGTTGAAACAAGGTGATGGCGATCCCGAGATCGGCGCACATCTGTTTGATTTCCCGGGGGCTGCCGTCGTAGTAGAGAAGGTCATTCTCGAAAATCTCGACGCCGTCAAAACCAGCGGCGGCAATGGCTTCGAGTTTTTCCGGCAGGGTACCGCTCAAGGAAACGGTGGCAATGGAACGCTGCATATCTTCGACTCCCGGTACTGGAGACCATTTTGTTAGGGGCATTCGCCAGCTGATGCGGGGACTGCGTTTAGCTTTGAGTGAATTATTGGCTGCGTGATCCCGCACAGCAATTTAAAGTGTACTACCCAGTTAGTTTTGCGTGCGATTATCGAACAAAATGGCAATTGGCGAATTGACGATTTTTCGCCCACTGCGCAACATCAACACCACATTGGGCCCGGTCACCACTCATCGGTCCCAGTTAACAACGACCCAGAACACCACATAAAAATTTCAAAAAAACGGGTATACGCTCATGCGCTCCTTCACCGCTCTGCTCGCTCGAACCAACGCCATTACGCCTGGCCCGGCGTCCATCCGAACCCTGCGCACCGCTGGCACACACGTGCCGCTCGCTGAATAACCCGTCAGCCGACGAAACAGCCGATCAGTCCTCACGCGCTCGCCGCCAGCGATTGATCACGCGCCCTTGAAGTCCCGACGAGCCTGGCTTGTCAGTCATTGAACGGATGGCACACATGAATCCTACACAAAGCTCACGCATGGCCCCGGCCATGAGCGCTACCACCGGTGGCATCGGCGATAAAATCCGCGGCGCCATGGCCGTCGGCAAAACCCGTTGGGGCATGCTGGCGCTGGTGTTTTTCGCCACCACCCTGAACTACATCGACCGCGCCGCCCTCGGCGTCATGCAGCCCATCCTGGCCAAGGAAATGAGCTGGACGGCGATGGACTACGCCAACATCAACTTCTGGTTCCAGGTCGGCTACGCCATCGGCTTCGTGCTGCAAGGGCGCTTGATCGATCGGGTCGGTGTGAAGCGCGTGTTCTTCTGCGCCGTACTGCTCTGGAGCCTCGCAACCGGCGCTCATGGCCTGGCCACATCGGCGGCTGGCTTCATGGTTTGCCGCTTCATCCTCGGCCTGACCGAAGCCGCCAACTACCCGGCCTGCGTGAAGACCACGCGCCTGTGGTTCCCGGCCGGCGAGCGTGCCGTGGCCACCGGTATTTTCAACGCCGGGACCAACGTCGGTGCGATGTTCACGCCGATGTTGCTGCCATTGATCCTGCACGCCTGGGGCTGGCAAGCCGCGTTCCTGTGCATGTCGGCACTGGGCGGCATCTGGCTGGTGTGCTGGGGCCTGAAGTACTTCAACCCGGATGATCACCCGAGCGTCAAACAGTCGGAACTGGACTACATCCAGAAAGAAGACGAACCGGAACAAACTCGCGTACCGTTCTCGAAAATCCTGCGCATGCGTGGCACCTGGGCCTTCGCCCTCGCCTACTCGATCACCGCGCCGGTGTTCTGGTTCTACCTGTACTGGCTGCCACCGTTCCTCAATCAGCAATACAACCTGGGCATCAACGTCACCCAGATGGGCATCCCGCTGATCATCATCTACCTGACTGCCGACTTCGGTAGCGTGGGCGGCGGGATTCTGTCCTCGTTCCTGATCGGCCGCGGTATCAACCCGATCAAGGCGCGACTGATGTCCATGTTCCTGTTCGCCTGCTGCATCATCGGCGTGATCATGGCCGCCGGCTCCAGCAACCTGTGGGTCGCGGTGTTTGCCATTTCCCTGGCCATCGGCGCGCACCAGGCCTGGACCGCGAACATCTGGAGCCTGGTGATGGACTACACGCCCAAGCACATGATGAGTACGGTGTTCGGTTTCGGTGGCATGTGCGCCGCCATTGGCGGGATGTTCATGACGCAGTTGGTCGGCCATATCCTGACCGTCACCAACAACAACTACACCGTGCTGTTCACCCTGATTCCGGCGATGTACTTCATCGCGCTGATCTGGATGTACTTCATGGCCCCGCGCAAGATTCCGAAAGTAGAAGACTGATGCTGCCTCGGCGCAGGCCCGATTTCGGGCCTGCGCTTTTTTTGTGCCTGCATTTCATGAATCCACGATTTTTCGTTCATCGCCAAGGAGGTCTAACCATGTCGCCAGGTCGCCTGAGCATCGCCCAACGCGCGGTCATCAGCTTCGGTCTCATCGCCCTGCTGGTGCTGTTGCAGGGCTTGTTCGCCCTCAAGCAAGTCGCCGAAGTGCGTGCCACCGGCCAATACACCGAGAACATCTCCCTGCCCAGCACCCGCTACCTGGGGGAAATCCGCGACTATGCATTGAGCATTCGGGTACTCAGCCTGCGCATGGCACTCAACCGCGACGCCAAGGTGCTCGAGGCCACGGTGAGCCGCCTGCATCAGGTGCAGGGCTGGCTGGAACAGGCGCTGAACAAATTCACCCCCCTCGTAGGCGATTACAACAGAGAGCCGTACGAAAAATTCGTCGCGACCGTCACCCAATACCGTCAAGCGCTGGCGCAATACGAAACCCTGTCGCGGGAAAACCGCCAGGAAGAAATGACCGCGCTGCTCAACGGCAAGATCCAGGATTACTCGACCCTGACCGGTGACCAGTTCGCCGAGCTGGTGGCCCTCACCACCCAGCAAGTCAGCCAATCGGCGCAACAGGCCGACGCGCTCTACAACCAGGTGAAAGTCACGGTGATCGGGGCCTTGATCGCCGTCTCGCTGCTGACCGTGCTCCTCGCCTGGATGTTGATTCGCAGCATCGTGGCGCCCATCCGTCAGGCCGTAGACGTGGCCGAGCAGGTCGCCGCCGGGGATCTCAGTACGCCGATCCGCAGCCACGGCACGGATGAAACCGGGCGTTTGCTGACCGCGTTGTCGATCATGCAAACCAGCCTGCGCGAGACCCTGCAACGGATCAGCGACGCCTCCACACAACTGGCCGCTGCCGCCAACCAGATGAAACAGAGCACCCACCAGGACTCTGGCCGCCTGCAACAGCAGCACAACGAAATCGAACAAGCCGCCACCGCGGTGAACGAGATGACCGTGGCCGTGGAAGAAGTCGCCCGCAATGCCGTATCGACGTCTGACAGTACGCGCCAGTCGACACAACAGGCGAGTCAGGGTCAGGCGCGGGTGATTGAAACACTCGACTCGATCCAGGCCATGAGCGCCGATGCCGGCACAGCCCTGCAACAGGTGCAGACCCTGGCCGAGCAATCCCGGGAAATCGGCAAGGTGCTGGACGTGATTCGCGCCATCGCCGAACAGACCAACCTGCTGGCGCTCAACGCGGCCATCGAGGCCGCCAGGGCCGGGGAAGCCGGGCGCGGTTTTGCGGTCGTGGCCGATGAAGTTCGCGCACTGGCCCATCGCACTCAACAATCGACCCGGGAAATCGAACAGATGATCGGCCGGGTTCAGGGCGATACCGAAGGTGTGGTGCAGTCGATGCACGGCAACAGCCAGCGCGTTGCGCAAACCCTGTCGCTCGCGGAACAGGCTGGCATCGCACTGGCAGAAATTACCCGGGCCATGGAACAGATCCATGAGCGCAACCTGGTGATTGCCAGCGCGTCGGAAGAGCAAGCGGCGGTGGCGCGCGAGGTGGACAGGAATCTGCTGAACATTCGCGACCTGTCACTGCAAAGCGCCGACGCCTCGACCCGCACCAGTGCTACCAGCCAGGAGCTGTCGCAATTGGCGGCGGGCCTGCAAAACCTGGTGGTGCGCTTCAGGTTCTGAGCGGCCTCAACGGCGACTTTGCTGCCAGGCCGCCGCCAGGCCACTGCAGCAAATCACCGCGATCCCAAGCACCGTGGTCAAGGTTGGCGTGTGGGAAAAGAGCAACCAGCCCAGCAGGCCGGCAAACACGATCTGGCAGTAACTGAAGGGCGCCAGCAAAGCGGGCGCGGCATGGCGGAAAGCCTGGGTCAGAAACAGATGCGCCGTCATGCCGCAGGCGCCCAGCGCCAGCATCAGCACGCCATGGGGCAGGCTCGGCACCTGCCAGAAGAACGGCACCAACGCACTCATTACCAGGGTGTTGCACAGCCCGGCGAAGAAGTTGCTGGTGGTCGGGCTGTCGATCTCGCTGAGCTTGCGGGTCAGCAGTTGATAGAAGCAGAAAAACAACGCCGAACAGAACGGCAGCAACACCGCCGGGGTGAACAACTCGCCGCCGGGGTGAACAATGATCAGCACGCCGCTGAAGCCGAAAATCACCGCCAACCACTGCCCGCGCGTCACGCGCTCCTTGAGCAACGGCACCGACAACGCCGTGACCAGCACGGGCGCCAGGAAGTTGACCGAGGTCGCTTCCGCCAGCGGGATGTACATCAACCCCGTGGTGAAAAACAGACTGGTGCCCAGCAGGCATAACGCCCGGACCAATTGCAGCAACGGGCGCTTGGTACGCAACACCCGCAACCCGGATTGCGGCAGGAATATCCCGGCCATCAACAAGGTGTGCACCACATAACGCGCCCACACCACCATGACAATCGGGTAGAACCCCGAGAGGTATTTGGATATCGCGTCATGACTGGAAAACAGGAAGGTGGCAACGACGATCAGCAAGATGCCCTTGAAGGGCTGATTGACGCCGGAAAGCGGGGTGCTGACTGTCATTGGGTTTCCTTTTGTTTACATCAAAAATCAAAAGCTTCGCGGGCAAGCCACGCTCCTACAGGTCAGCATAAAACGTGTGGGAGCGTGGCTTGCCCGCGACAGGTGCGCAGCACCGCTTACAGCCGCGCCAACAATTCCCGGGTTTTATCCAACGCCATCTGCGCCCGGTCCAACCCGCTCACGCCCTGCTCCAGCAGTTGCAGGGTGGGAATTTCCAGACTCAATGGAATGTTAGCCGGCAAACAGCGCAACAGACCCGGCAGATCGCAATCGCCATCGCCGGGAAACCGCCGCTCATTACGGGCCTGACGCAAAATCTCGGCCATGTCGGCCGGACGCGGCCCCGCCACATCACATAACTGCGCATACCGTAGCCGCGAAGGGGCAACCCTGGCCAGATCTTCCAGCCGCGACCCGGAGCGATCGAAATGGAACGCATCCACCAGCACTGCACCGTTTTCGCGCCCGGCCGCCTCGACGATGCGCACGGCTTGCTCAAGGTTGCGCGCATCGGTCCAGGGCATGAACTCCAGGTGCGGATGCAGTCCATATGGGGCCGCCAGATCACAAAGCAGCGCAAAGTTATCGATCAGGCGTTGCTCATCCACATCATTACCGGCCACCAGTAATTCAGTCGCACCGAATTCGGCACCGACCGCCAGAACCTTCTCGAATTCGGCGACGACGGTATCCGGCTTCAAGCGCAGGATTTCAACATCCAGTACACGTATGCCGGTATCGCGCAGACGCGCCAGGGTCTGACGGCGCAAACCCGCATCCGCCACCAGGGCAAAATGGTGCTCCTCCGGCGTCGCCGGCACCAGACGCAAGCCGACGTGGCTGTACCCGGCCCGCGCCGCGACGTCGACCATCTCGGGCGGTGACAACTCCAGCACGGTCAGACTGGCCAGGGAAAAGATTCGTTCACTCATGGTCAAGCCTCAATCAGGGAAGGTGTGCAAGCGCGACCGGTTTCGGCGGCTTCGCGGATGGCTTCGATCAGCGCCAGGGTGCGGGCGGCATCGGCGGCGCTCACCAGCGGCTCGACTTCCCGGCGCGCGACGCGCACGAAATGCTGCAACTGCAAGCGCAACGCCTCATCGGCGCTGAAGCTTTCCTGCGTCTGCACCAGGGACTGATGCCACCCGCCATCGGCTTCGGTGTAATGCCAGCGCTTGAGTTGCGGAATGCTCAGCGCCCCGCCGGTTCCGGCGAGCAAGTAACACGGCTGGTCGGCCTGACGCGGATACACCGGGTTCTCCCCGGAATCCAGCTCCCAACTCCAGGGCGCCGCCACCGCGTCGGACCCGGTCAGGCTACCCAGGGCACCGTTGTCGAACTGCAGCAACACCGCCGCGCAATCTTCGTTGGCAAAACCGCGGATGGCGTTGCTGGTAATGGCCTGCACCTGACGTACTTCACCGCACAAGTGCCGCAGCAAATCGAGGTCGTGGATCAGGTTGGTCAACAACATCCCGGCACCCGCCTCGCGGCGCCAGGGCGTCTCGAAGTAACTGTCGGGTTTGCGCAACTGCCAGAGCGCCGTGACCGTGGTCAACCGGCCCAAGGCGCCGCTCTTGACCAGTTCATGGGCACGGACGATCAACGGATTGTGCCGCCGATGATGGCCCACCAGCACCGGTACACCCGTAGCCTTCGAAGCCTCCACCAACTGGCGAACCTCATCCAGATGCACGCCGACCGGTTTCTCCAGCAACACCGCTACACCGACGGCGAGGCAGTCGAGGGCGGTGCTGATGTGCAGGTTATTCGGATTCGCGACGATGACCGCGTCCGGCTTCATCTGCTCCAGCATCTGAGCGTGATCGGCGAAATACGCCACGCCCCATTCGGCGGCGAGGGTTGCTGCTTGCGGACCGGGATCGGCCACGGCGCACAGCGTCGCTTCAGTCAGGGTTTTCAGATGCTGGTAATGCTGCTGGCCCATGATGCCAGCGCCGATCAGGGCGATTCGAAGGGGCGAATTCAAGGCGCGGTCCTCTTGTGTTTATTGTTGGAAGGAAGGTTTCCAATAATTTAGAACCCAGTTCCAGATTCTTACACACACAAGGACTGAAAGTGTTCGAACAACGCACAGCTTCATTTGGCAAACGAAAATCCTTTGTGGGAGCGGGCTTGCCCGCGATAGCGGACCTCCAGCCAACAATGATGTCGGATATAAGTCCCTCATCGCGGGCAAGCCCGCTCCCACAGGAGAAACTTGCGCCCCTAGTTAAACAACTCCGACGCCAGGCTCGCCGCCGACAACTCCTCGGTAAACCTCAACAACAACGGCGCCAGTTCATGCAGTCGCGCGCCCGGCATCCGCGCGCTCGGCCCGGCAATGCTGAGTACGCCGATCACCCGGCCATCGCCGGGATGACGCACCACCGCGGCAATCGCCGACGTGCCTATCGCCGAACTTTCCTCGACACAGGCATAGCCTTGCTCCCGCGCCAGGCGCAGGCGCTCGAGCAATTCAATGTTCGAGCGCGGCGCATTCGGCCCCAGTTCCAGTGGTCGGTCCATGGCCTGGCGTTCGACCAGCGACAGGGCTTCGGCATCGCTCATGCACGCCAGCCACGCATGCCCGGAAGCCGTGTAAAACAGCGGGGCATCGCGGCCCATGTCCGGGTCGTAGCGCAAGCCGGAGCGGGCCCCCTGGGACTTGGCGATCCAGGTCTGCCGCTCGCCGTCTATGACGCCCAGGCGCACCAGTTCACCGGTTTCCTGAGCCAGGCGATCGAGCACCGGCTGCACGATATCGGCGCCACTGCTCGACAGATAACGGAACCCCATCGCCACCAGCTTGGTCGACAGGTGGTAGCGCAGGTTCTCCGGATTCTGTCGCACATAACCGAGGCGGATCAGCTCCGCCAGCATGCGATGGGTGGCGCTCTTGGGGATGTCCAGCTGCTCTGCCAGGGTCTGCATCGGCAGGCCACGGGGGTCGCTGGTGAGGCTTTCAAGCACACTGAAAACACGTTCGATCTGACTGCCGGCCATGGGAGCTTCCACGCAAAATTTGCTCGATTCTAGAAGACAACCGGCCGAATGCGAAATCTGGAACTCGCCGTCCGATTACCGCCCGCTTTGTGCGCCCCAGGCTTGCCCGACTCCGTCGACCTCTTATATTTTCTGGAATCAAATTCCAAAATAATAGACCGCTGGAGTGCTCAAAATGCCTGCCGAACCGCCCATTCTTCCCGACATCGACTGTGATGTGCTGATCGTCGGCTCCGGTGCGGCCGGTTTGTCGGCCGCTGTCACGGCGGCATGGCATGGCCTGAAAGTCATTGTGGTGGAAAAAGATGCGGTTTTCGGGGGCGCCACGGCATGGTCCGGCGGCTGGGCCTGGGTGCCCTGCAACCCCCTGGCCCGTCGCGCCGGCATCGTCGAAGACGTGGCACTGCCGCGCACCTACTTGAAACACGAGTTGGGCGAGCACTTCGAGCCGGCAATGATTGATGCCTTCCTCGAGGCCGGCCCACAGATGGTTGCGTTTTTCGAACAGCACACCTCGCTGCAATTCGCCGACGGCAATGCCATTGCCGACATTCACGGCGACACGCCAGGCGCAGGCACCGGCGGGCGCTCGGTGATCGCCGCCCCTTATGACGCACGAAAAGTCGGCAAGCTGCTCAAGCGTCTGCGCAAAACCATGCGTGAAACGTCGTTCATGGGCATGCCGATCATGGCGGGCGCGGACCTTACGGCATTCCTCAACCTGACCCGCTCGCTGCCCGCCGCCTGGCACGTCACCCGACGTTTCACCCGCCACCTGCTCGACCTCGCCGTGCATGGCCGCGCGATGCAACTGGTCAACGGTGTGGCGCTGGTCGCACGCCTGGCAAAATCCGCCGAGGACCTCGGCGTATTGCTGTGGGAGTCGGCGCCCGTCACCGAGTTGCTGCGCGAGAACCATCAGGTCCGTGGTGCGGTGGTCAGCACCGCCAAGGGTTCGGTGCGCATCCAGGCGCGCAAGGCCGTCGTGCTCGCGGCCGGCGGTTTTGCCAATGACATCGAGCGGCGCAAGGCATTGTTTGCGCGCACGCCAACCGGGCGTGAGCACCTGGCATTGCCGCCGCTGGCGGTGTCCGGCGACGGGCTGCGACTGGGCGAAAGCGTCGGCGCTCGAGTGAATACCGATGTGGCGTCACCGGTCGCCTGGGCACCGGTCTCGCAGGTGCCGCACAGCGATGGCAGCGTTGGCCATTTCCCGCACATTATTGAACGCGGCAAGCCGGGGATCATCGGCGTGCTGAGCAATGGCCAGCGCTTCGTCAACGAAGCCAACGGCTACTACGACTACGTCAAGGCCATGGTCGCCGCTGCCCCGCCAGGCGAAGAGGTCGCTTCGTGGCTGATTTGCAGCCATGGTTTCCAGCGGCGCTACGGGCTGGGCATCTCTCGGCCGTTTCCGGTGCCGTTATCATCCTTTATCCGCAACGGCTATCTGAAAACCGGTAACAGCCTTGAAGAATTGGCGTCGGCCTGCGGCATCGATCCGGCCGGTCTGCGCCGCACCGTGGAAGACTACAACCGCCATGCGCGCAACGGTGAAGACCCGCAGTTCGGTCGCGGCTCGACCCCATATAACCGCAAGCAGGGCGATGCGCGGCAGCAACCCAACCCCTGCGTCGCGCCGATCGAACAAGGCCCGTTCTACGCGGTGAAGGTCCAGCCCGGTTGCTTCGGCACCTTCGCCGGGCTCAAGGTCAACGCACACGCCCAGGTCCTCGACGACACAGGTCAGGCCATCGCCGGGCTGTATGCGGCGGGCGGCGACATGGCCAGCATCATGGGCGGGCACTACCCCGCCGGCGGCATCAATCTGGGTCCGGCGCTGACCTTCGGCTACATCGCCGCGCGGCATATCGCGGGTATCACCGCTTATGAAAAGGAGATCGACCATGCAGCACATCGTTAACGCCCAAGGTTTGAACATGCCAAAACTGGGCCTCGGCACCTGGCCGATGCTGGGCGAGGAATGCACCCGCGCCGTGGAACAGGCCCTGGCACTGGGTTATCGGCACATCGATACGGCGGCGGGCTACAACAACGAAGACGCTGTCGGTCAAGCACTGGCGAACAGTCCGACACCCCGCGAGCAGATCCACGTCACCACCAAGGTCTGGTGGGACCAACTGCAACCCGACGCCATGCGCCACTCCATGGACCGCAGCCTAAAGGCCCTGCGCAGCGATTACGTCGACCTGTTCATGATCCATTGGCCGAGCACCGACTGGGACTTGCCGAGCACGATCGAGACCCTGGTGTCGTTCAAGGAACAGGGCCTGGCGCGTAATATCGGCGTGGCGAATTTTCCGCTGCCGCTGTTGCGCACAGTCGTCGAGGAACTGGGCGCCCCGCTGTCCGCCATTCAGGTCGAGTATCACGTACTGCTCGGCCAAAACGCCCTGCTGAACTACGCCCGTCAACACGATCTGGCCCTCACGGCCTACACGCCCCTGGCTCGCAACAAGGTGTCGGACATCCCGCAGATCCGGCAGATCGCCGCCAAACACGGCGTGCTGCCAACCCAGGTCGCACTCAAATGGCTGCTGGATCAAGCGAACGTGGCCGCCATTCCCAAGGCCAGTAGCGAGGCCAATCAACGGGCCAACCTGGCGGCGCTGGAGGTGCAACTGGATGACACGGACCGCGCCTTGATCGCCAGCCTTTCCAAACGCGAGCGTCAGGTCAGCCCGCCCTTTGCCCCGGTATGGGACGCGTTCGACGAATAACCCCGCCGATCCGGGCGCTTTACGCAGCGCTCGATGTTCCCCCGATAAAAAAACCGTCGCCCTGCGGAATTCGTCGGGGTGTCCGTGTTCAATACAAGCCTGAAATGTACTCGGCAATCCGTCAGGGATTGCCGGGCCTACGGGCGCGTGCGACAAAAACCCGGACGACTGGACTGGCGCCGCTCCCACTTGGCAGCAACACTCACCGCACGGGTCATTACCCGGAACAGAAGAGGATTCCCACATGCTATGGAAAAAAGGCCGACGCAGTGACAACGTGGTCGATGCCCGTGGCGATGATGTCGGCGGTGGCGGGATGCGCTTTGGCGGTGGCAAGGGCCTGAGCCTGACGGCGATCCTTTTGATCGTCGGCATCGGCTGGATCACCGGCCAGGACCCGCTGCAGATCCTCGGCCAACTGACCGGGCAGATGGGCCAGCAAACGGCACCGGCGACCACTCAGACGCGCAAGGCGCCACCAGCCAGTGATGAAGGCGCCGAATTCGTCCGTTCGATTCTGGGTGATACCGAGGACACCTGGCAGCAGATTTTCCAGCAGGCCGGCAAGCAATACAAAGACCCGACCCTGGTGTTGTTCAGCAATCGCGTGAACTCGGCCTGCGGCCTGGCGACGTCGGCCACCGGTCCGTTCTATTGCCCGGCGGACCAGAAGGTCTATCTGGACATGGCGTTTTTCCAGGAAATGGCCCAACGTTTTTCCGCGGCGGGGGACTTTGCCCAGGCCTACGTGATCGCTCACGAAGTCGGACACCACGTGCAGACCTTGCTCGGTGTTTCCGCAAAAATCCAGGCCGCGCGCCAGCAAGGCCGGCAAATGGAAGGCGATGGTGGCTTGCTGGTGCGTCAAGAACTGCAAGCCGATTGCCTGGCCGGCGTCTGGGCCAACCATGCACAACGACGGCTGAACTGGCTGGAACCGGGCGATGTCGAAGAAGCGCTCAACGCTGCCAATGCCATCGGCGATGATCGTTTGCAGCAACAGGGTCGGGGCCGTGTGGTGCCCGACTCGTTTACCCATGGTACGTCGGCGCAACGGGTGCGCTGGTTCAAAACCGGATTCGCCCAAGGCCAGGTTGGCCAGTGCGACACCTTTGCGGCGAAAAATCTGTAAATGAAGACGTGGCTGTTGGCGTTATTGATCACTTGCACAAGCACTTGGGCTGCCGAGCATGCCGTCAAGGAGGTCAGCCCCGGACGCCTGTTGTTGAAATCAGGCGAGATCGCGGTGGGCATCAGCCCTGGCCCGGCCAAAATCGAACGTGTGCTGATCATCGTCCATGGTCGCTTGCGCAACGCTCAGACCTACCTGTACAGCGGCGAACACGCGGCGGAACTGGCCGGGCAAAGTGCGACAACACTGATCATCGCCCCACAATTCCTTAATGAAACCGACGTCGCGATGCATCCCGTCGCCGAGACCGTTCTGCGCTGGCAGGGCAATGAGTGGATGGCGGGGGGCGAATCCACTGCGCCGTTCCGTCTCAGCGCCTTTGCGGCGCTGGACGAAATCATCGCCCGCCTGGGTGATCGCGAACAGTTTCCCGATGTGAAGCAAATCGTCATCGCCGGCCACTCCGGTGGCGCTCAAGTGGTTCAGCGATACGCCCTGCTCGGACACGATCAGCCAGCCCTCGACGCCGCCGGTGTGCAGGTGCGCTATGTCATCGCCAATCCATCTTCCTATGCGTACTTCGACGAACGCCGGCCAGTGGCTTTCAGCCATGCCCGCTGCCCGGACTTCAATCGCTGGAAGTACGGGCTGACGGATCTACCCGCCTACGCCGAAGGGAAAACGCCGGCGCAACTGCTGGCAACCTACGTCAAGCGCAACATCGTTTATCTGCTGGGGCAACAGGACATCGACCCCAACCACCCGGCGCTGGACAAGGGTTGTGAAGCCCAGGCGCAAGGCCCCTATCGATTGGCCCGCGGGCGCAATTACTTTGAGTATCTGAAGCGGCTGCAACCGAAAGGGCTCAATCAGCAACTGATCGAAGTGCCCGGCGTCGGGCATGACGGGGATGGGATGTTTACTTCGCCGGAGGGGCAAAAGGCGTTGTTCGGGCTGTAGGTTTTGCGCTGGCCGAGAGCATCTGCCGCAACTCGATGCAATCGGCCGCATGCCAATCGGTCAATTCCGGCCACGGATTATCCGGCAGGTTCACCAGCACCGTCCGCGCCCCCGCCGCCCGCCCGCAATCCAGATCAAAGCGGTAATCACCGACCATCACCATTTCGCTCGCCGGTACGTTCCAGGCTTGCGCCAATTTCAGCAAACCACCGGGGTGCGGTTTTGGCGGCGCTTCATCTCGACCGAGCACGTCCTCCACCGCGAAGCAGTCAGCCAGGCCAATGGCCTCCAGCGTGACATGCGCCAATTCACGGGCATTGCGCGTGAGAATACCCAGGCGATAACCGCGCCCGGCCAAGTCACGCACCAGCTCTACGGCACCCGGTGCCGGTTTCGACCCGAGCGCCAGGTCGCGCTCGTGCTCAAGCAGCCACGCATGCTTGGCAGCGGCTTCGTCGGCCGGTAGCGCGGCGAGGTGGGTCAGGATGTCGTCTTCGGCCGGGATCGCCAGCGCCACGCGAATCGCCGCGAAATCATGCACCGCCACCGTCAGGGTGCCGTCCATGTCGAACACCCAGTGACGCACGTCGGCCAAGCTCATGACCAATCCTTGCGATGACGGATCAGGCCTTCCTGCGTGACCGAGGCCACCAGTTTCCCGGCGCGGTTGAACACGCTGCCACGGGAGAAACCACGGGAGTTGCCGGCCCAGGGACTGTCCATCGCGTACAACAACCAGTCATCGGCACGCAGATCAGCGTGGAACCACAGCGCATGATCGAGGCTGGCGACCTGCATGTCCTTGTGCCAGACCGATTTGCCATGGGGCTGCATCGAGGTGGTCAGCAGACCGAAATCCGAGGCGTAGGCCAGCAAGTACTTGTGCAACGCCGGGGAGTCGGCCAAGGCGCCGTCGGCGCGAAACCAGACGTACTTGATCGGGTCGGACGGCAGCGGGTTGTAGGGATCCTTTTCGGTGATCGGCCGGAACTCGATCGGCTTGGGGCACAGCAGTTTTTCGCGCATTTTCTCGGGAATCAGGTGCGCGCGCTGCTGGGTCAGCTCCAGCTCCGATGGCAGGTTTTCCGGACCGACCACTTGCGGCATTTCGCTTTGGTGCTGGAAACCCTCTTCGTCGTACTGGAACGAGGCGCTGCAGGTGAAGATCGGATGACCCTTCTGGATCGCGGTAACCCGGCGCGTGCTGAAACTGCCACCGTCGCGCACCCGGTCAACCTGATACACCACCGGCAACCCGGCGTCGCCCGGACGCAGGAAATAGCCATGCATCGAATGCACATGGCGCGCCTCATCGACGGTCTGACTGGCCGCCGACAGGGACTGGCCGAGTACCTGGCCGCCGAACAACTGCCGAAAACCCAGGTCCTGGCTACGGCCACGGAACAGGTTTTCCTCAATCGGCTCCAGGGTCAGCAGGTCGACCAGATCATCCAACACTTGGCTCATTCAGACTCTCCTCACACAAAGCAATGCCCCGCAGTCTTGGCTGCGGCGGTCGATTCAGTTTCTGGCCAGGGCCGATGGGGGCCATTGTAAACATCCGCGGCGGCTTATCCATGCAAGGTTTGCAGCCATTGTTCACGGCTGATGCGATACAGCACGTGATGGCGCAAGGGATGATCGACGGCAAGGTTGGGGTGTTCAAAGTCATCAGCGCAATCATGGTGCATGCCGATGGCCTGCATGACTTTCTGCGACGGCAGGTTGCTGTCGGCCGTGAAGGAGACGATTTCGTTCAGCGCCAAACGGTCAAACCCGCAGCGCAGAGCGGTCCACGCCGCCTCACTGGCATAACCCAGTCCCCAATGCTCCCGCGCCAGGCGCCAGGCGATTTCGATGGCGGGGGTGAACGGCGCGTCGAAACCCACCACCCCGAGCCCGGTAAATCCGATGAACTGCCCAGTGTCCTTGCGCTCCAGCGCCCACGGACCGAAACCATGCTCAGCGAAATGACCACGGATTCGCCCGATCAATGAAGCACTTTCCAGTCGGCTCAAGGGTGCCGGGAAATAACGCATGACCTGTGGATCGGCACACATTGCCGCAAACTCCGGCAAATCCTCATCCTGCCACTGCCGCAACAGCAGCCGCGCGCTCTCGAGTTCCAGTATCGGCTCCATCGTGCTCCCCCCATTTTCATGCCGCGAGTCTACAACGCTGGTAGGATCCTTCACTCATTCCTGTACGAAAGCATCATGCCGCTGCCGCTGATTTATCACGAAGACTACAGTCCCGAATTCCCGGCGGATCACCGCTTCCCCATGGACAAGTTCCGCTTGCTGCGCGATCACCTGGTGGACAGCGGCCTGACTCGCGACGCCGACCTGCTGCGTCCGCAACTCTGCCCGCCGGAGATTCTCGCCCTCGCCCATGACCCTTCGTACATCGAACGCTACATGGGCGGCGAGTTGTCCCGCGAGGATCAACGTCGCCTCGGCCTGCCCTGGAGCGAAGCCCTGGCCCGGCGCACGGTGCGGGCGGTCGGCGGCTCGTTGCTGGCGGCCGAGCAGGCGCTCGAGCATGGCCTGGCCTGTCACCTGGCCGGTGGCACTCACCACGCTCACTACGACCACCCGGCCGGCTTCTGCATTTTCAATGACCTGGCGGTGATCAGCCATTTCATGCTGGAAAGTGGCCGGGTAAACCGGGTGCTGATCTTCGATTGCGATGTGCACCAGGGTGACGGGACTGCACGCATCCTGCACGACACTCCGGAGGCTATTACCGTTTCCCTGCATTGCGAGAAGAATTTTCCTGCACGCAAGGCCGAAAGCGACTGGGACATTCCATTGCCCAATGGCATGGGCGATGCCGACTACCTAAAGGTGGTGGATGACGCGCTCAACTATTTGTTGCCGCTCTATCAGCCGGATCTGGTGCTGTATGACGCCGGCGTCGATGTGCACAAGGACGATGCCCTCGGCTATCTGAAACTGACAGACGAAGGCCTCGCCGCCCGCGATGAAGCCGTGATGCGCCACTGCCTGGGCCGCGACATCCCGGTGGTCGGGGTGATTGGCGGCGGTTACAGCAAGGACCGCAAAGCCCTGGCCCGCCGCCACGGCATTCTCCACCACAGCGCGCAGCGGGTCTGGCAGTCATCAGGTTGTCACTGAGTTGTGGGCGCTTTACCCACAATGCCTGTGGAGCTGCCTGTGGATAACCTGAGTGAAAGGGACCGCAGCCCATGCGGGGTGTGGGCTACAGACTAATGATCATTTTTTAACCACCCTAAAAAACACCGATAACCCCTGTAGGAGCGAGCCTGCTCGCGAGAAACATAACGTCACCGCTGGGCATCTGGTTGCACGCGTTATCGTTCAAGACCTTCGCGAGCAAGCTCGCTCCTACAGAAGGCGAGGCTGGTAGAATGCCCGCCCTATCCCGCCAGACCGCAGCGCAGCCCATGACCCGACCCTCGACACCCTCCGCCTTTCACGTCGCCATCATCGGTGGCGGCCCCGCCGGCCTGATGGCGGCTGAAGTGTTGAGTCAGGCCGGGATCAAGGTCGATCTGTACGACGGCATGCCTTCGGTCGGGCGCAAATTCCTCCTGGCCGGTGTCGGCGGCATGAACATCACCCACTCCGAAGCCTACCCGGCGTTCCTTTCGCGCTATGCCGAACGGGCACCGCAGATCGCCCCACTGCTGCGCGGCTTCGGCGCCGAAGCCCTGTGCCAGTGGATTCAGGACCTGGGCATCGACACCTTCGTCGGCAGCTCGGGCCGGGTCTTTCCGACCGACATGAAAGCCGCGCCGCTGCTCCGTGCCTGGCTCAAGCGTCTGCGTGACAGCGGCGTCGTTATCCACACCCGCCATCGCTGGCTGGGCTGGAATGGAAACGGCGGTTTGCGCATCGACAGCCCCGAAGGCGAAAAAACCGTTCAGGCCGACGCCACCCTGCTGGCGCTCGGTGGCGGCAGTTGGGCGCGCCTGGGTTCGGACGGCGCCTGGATGCGGCCACTGGAGCAACGCGGTGTAGGACTGGCACCGCTGCAACCGAGTAATTGTGGCTTCGAAGTGCAGGCCTGGAGCGATTTGATGGTCAGCAAATTCGCAGGCAGCCCGCTGAAAAACATCGCCATCGGCCTCAACGACGACGTGCCGCGCCTCGGCGAATGCGTCATGACCGCCACCGGCATCGAAGGCAGCCTGGTCTACGCCCTGTCGGCACCGATCCGCGAAGCGATCAACCGGCACGGCTCGGCGACGATTCATATCGACCTTCTGCCCGGCCGGCCTGTGGATAAAGTGCAGTCGGCATTGAGCAAGCCGCGCGGCTCACGCTCGATGGCCAAACACCTGCACAGTCAGTTGGGCATCGATGGGGTGAAAGCCGCGCTGCTGCGCGAACTGACTTCTGCCGAAACTTTCACGGACATGGCTTTGCTGGCCCAGGCCATCAAGGCATTGCCACTGACACTGGTGAAAACCCGGCCATTGGACGAAGCCATCAGCAGTGCGGGCGGTGTGTTGTTCGAAGCGTTGGATGAACGCTTGATGCTCAAGCAACTGCCTGGGGTGTTCTGCGCGGGGGAAATGCTGGACTGGGAAGCGCCGACGGGCGGCTATTTGCTGACCGCATGTTTCGCCAGTGGGCGGGCGGCGGGGTTGGGGATGATTGAGTGGTTGCAGCGCAAGGGCTGAAGACCGAGTAGCCCCCATCGCCAGCAGGCTGGCTCCCACAGGGAAAACCTGTGGGAGCCAGCCTGCTGGCGAAGGCGGCTTAGCAGACGCCGCCGTTAATCAAGGCTTACGCTTGCGCGGCCCGGTATTGAACACCGGCACCTTGCGCACAGGCTTGACCGAAGGTTCTGCTGGTGCGACTTCCCCGCTATCAACCCACTTGCCCAGGTTACGCTTGCCGCCACCACCCGAAGCTTTCGGCTTCTTAGGCTTTTTCGGTTTCTTGATCACCTGGCCACTGGCATCGGTGTCCGGCACCCGGTGCTCAGGCTCGAAGTCCGGCTCGTTCTGACGCTTCAAGGTCTGACGGGTGAGCATCTCGATGGCCGAGAGCAGGTTCACTTCATCGGCACACACCAGGGAAATCGCCTCGCCGGTCGAGCCCGCGCGGCCAGTACGGCCGATGCGGTGGATGTAGTCCTCGGCGACGATCGGCAAGTCGAAATTGACCACCAGCGGCAAGTCTTCGATATCCAGACCACGGGCCGCGACGTCGGTGGCGACCAGGATCTGCACTTCGCTCGCCTTGAAACGGTCCAGCGCACGCTGACGGGTCGCCTGGGGTTTGTCGCCGTGAATGCCGTCGGCGTTGATGCCCAGGCCCTGCAGCTTCTCGACCAACGCATCCACACCATTACGGGTCTTGGCGAACACCAGCACTTGCTTCCACTTGCCCTTGCGCATCAAGTGCACGAACAGCTCGGGCTTGCGTTTCTTGTCCACCGTCACCACCCATTGCTTGACGGTGTTGGCGGCCACGTTGCGCGGGCTGACTTCAATGGTCAGCGGGTCGTTGAGCATTTGCCCGGCCAGCAGGCGGATGTCGTCGGAGAAGGTCGCGGAGAACAGCAGCGTCTGACGTTTCTTCGGCAATGCGCGGTAAATGTTCGCCAGTTCTTCGGAAAAGCCCAGGTCGAGCATCCGGTCGGCTTCGTCCAGCACCAGGGTTTGCAACTGGTTGAACTTCAGCGCGTTCTGGCGGAACAGGTCGAGCAAACGGCCCGGGGTCGCCACCAGCAGATCGACACCGCTGCGCAGCTTCATCATTTGCGGGTTGATGCTGACGCCGCCGTACACCGCGTAGGTGCGCAACGGCAGGTTCTCGGCGTACTGGCGCACGGCTTCGTGAACTTGCTCGGCCAGTTCGCGGGTTGGCACCAGGATCAACGCGCGGACCGAGTTGGCGGTGACTTTCGGCCCTTCCATGGCCAGCAATTGCAGGAGCGGCAGCGCAAAACCGGCGGTCTTGCCGGTGCCGGTCTGGGCGGCGGCCATCAGGTCGCGACCGGCCAGCACCGCCGGTATGGCTTGCGCCTGAACCGGCGTCGGAGTCTGGTAGCCAAGCTTCTCGAGGGAGCGCAGCAAGGGTTCGATCAGGCCAAGGGTGGCGAAAGTCATGGGAGTACCGTAGGAAAATTCAGCGCGGGTTGTGCAAAACAAGTGTGCAAACAAATGTGCAATGGCGCGCAGTTTACCCTAATTCACACGGGATTCTGTCGGCACTGCCTTCACCACCGGCTGCGGTGGCGAACGGCGCCACTGCGGCAGACCGATCAACACCACGGCACTGATGATCACCAGCATCGCCAGCCCTTCTTCGATACCGATGGTCTCGCCGACAAACACGATCCCCAGCAACACCGCCACCGCCGGGTTGACGTAGGCATAACTGGTGGCCGCCGCCGGGCGCACGTGTTTCAACAGATACATGTAGGCGTTGAAGGCGATGATCGAACCGAACACGGTCAGGTACGCCAGCGCGGCCCAGCCTTCGATCGGTGGCATCTTTTCCAGGTGTTCGCCGCTCACGGCACTGCCGATCAGCAACACCACCCCGCCCACCAGCATTTCCACGGCACTGGCCATGGCACCCTGAGGCAATGGCAAGTGTTTGCTCCACACCGAGCCGAAGGCCCAGGTGGCTGCTGCAAAGATCAACAACGCGGCGCCCAGCGGGCTCGATTGCAGGTTGGAACCGAGGTTGAGCATGGCGATACCGATCAGCCCGAGGACAATCCCGGCCCATTCGAGACGGGTATTGCGCGCGCCCCACAAGTAGCCACAGAGCAAGGTGAACAACGGCACCGTCGCCACCGCCAGGGCGGCGACACCTGAGGCCACGCCCGTGTGCTCAGCCACGCTGACCGCGCCGTTGCCGCACGCCAGCAACAACACACCGATGATGCCCGCGGCTTTCCATTGCGCCCAGGTCGGTGCCGGTGCCCCGCGCCAGCGCAGGAAGGCGTACATCAAGCTCCCGGCAATGACGAAGCGAATCCCGGCCAGCAGCAGCGGCGGCCAATACTCCACGCCGATGCGGATCACCAGGTAGGTCGAGCCCCAAATCACATACAAGGCGAAGAAGGCGGCGATCAGCGGTAAGGGAAAACGACGTAGGCCAGGCATGGGGGGCAGCTCACAGGCAAGACAAGTGAGCAGCTATTCTAGAAAGGCTGACAGCAGAAAATAAGTTACAAAACCTTTTTAAAGCGCCGGTACACTTTTCAAAACACGGAGTTCAGCGCTATATACCGTTGTTTCGAAAGTCAGCCCTTTTCAGGAGTCGCCCCGTGGATAAATACGACCGCATGCTGCTCAGCGCCCTGCTGGAAAACGGTCGCGCGTCCTACGCCGACCTGGCGCGCAAGGTCAACCTGTCCGCCCCCGCCGTGGCCGAACGCGTGGCCAAGCTCGAAGCCAGCGGAGTCATCACCGGTTACCAGGCGAAAGTCGACATGGCCAAGCTGGGCTTGCCCATCCAGTGCGTGATCGAACTGCGCCTGAACCAGCACGGCAACCAGAGAGCCTACGACGACCTGATCAAAATCCCACAGTTGACTGAATGCCACCGGGTGACGGGCGATCCCTGCGTGATCATGCAGGCGGCGGTGGGTTCGATGCCGGAGCTGGAAGAGTTGATCAACCGGATCGCCACGTTCGGCTTCAGCAAGACGTCGATTGTGTTGTCGAGCGCGATAGAGAAGCGCGTGCCGCTGGGGCACATCGAGGGCAATGGAAAGTGAACAACCTGTCGGAGCGAGCCGGCTCCTACAGGGGATCTGCGGTGTAGTCAGAAGCCGCGATAGCGCTTCAGATGTTCGCCCACTTTTGCCGCCGGCACTTTCTGCAACTTGCACAGCAGGTCGTGGGACAACTCGCGCACGCCGTGTTTCTGGCGCAGTTCTTCGGCCAGGTGCACCGTAAGGTTGGCGGCCATTTCCGCGTCCGCCATGGCCCGGTGGGCCTTGCCGGTGTGGGGCAGATTGGCAAAAGTGGTGAGGGTGCCAAGTTTGTGGTTGGGCGCCCCAGGCATCAGGCGCCGAGCCAACAGCAGCGAACAGGCGAAGCTCTGCAAACGCATGCGTTTGATCTGCCCGAGCTCGAAATCCCAGAATTTTTGGTCGAACGCGGCGTTGTGCGCCAGCAATGGTATGGCGCCAACGAATTCGTTGACCTCGTTCATGACCTGCTCGGAGGATGGCGCGGTGCGCAGCATGGCGTTGCTGATGCCGGTGAGTTGTTCGATGAAGGCCGGGACACGCACGCCGGCATTCATCAGGCTCTGGTAACGCTCGACGATGCGCCCCTGTTCAAGGATCGCCACGGCAATTTCCGTGGCCCGGCAGCTGCTGCTCGGGGAGATCCCGGTGGTTTCAAAGTCGATGACTGCGATGCGTTCCAAACCTGTTTCAACTCCGTAAAAATCAATTCTTGAGCAGCAGCGCGCCTTCGATCGGCACGTAGCGGCTGGCCGCGCGGATCAGCGAATTGGCGGTCAGGCCCGGCACGCCGTAGGCCACCGCTTGCACGCCGTGCTTGCTGATGATGCGCTCGAGCAGCATGTCGAAATCACCGTCGCCGGAGGCCAGCACCACTTCGTCGACATGGTCGGCGGCGTCCATGATGTCGAGGGTGATGCCCACGTCCCAGTCGCCCTTGGCCGAACCGTCGCTGCGCTGGATGAAAGGCTTGAGCTTCACGGTGAACCCGAGATTGCGCAGGATCTGTTGGAACTGCTGCTGTTTGCTGTCGCCGCGATCGATGGCGTAGGCGTAGGCCTCGACAATCTGCCCCTGCTTGCTGATTTCAGCCCACAGCGCGGCGTAATTGAAGTGGCAACCGTAAGCCTGACGCACGGTGTAGTAGAGGTTCTGGACATCGGCGAACACTGCGATTTTTTTCACCGCACATCCCCTTGGGCGCAGGCAGGATCAGGCACCAGGCCCGAAAAGGCGCCCAGTATGCCAGCCTGAAGGCGTATTCCGCGAATAATCGGCCCGAGGCATCCGGACGCCTCGGACGAATGGCACCTGTGGAATGGGCAACGTTGGGGAGTGACACCTTTGGAATGACACCTGTGGCGAGCGAGCTCGCCACAGGTCAGGTGCAACAGAAGGGTCAGACGAAAGAGTCGTCGTCGCCGCCGAAGAACGATGAGCTGTCATCGTTGTAGTCGGCGTCAGTAAAGCCGCCCTGGTCGTTGCTGTAGGAATCGTTACCCGCCATACGCTGGTCATTGCCCCAGCCATTGTTGCTCTGGTCGCTGACCTGGGCCGGCTCTTCCTTGATGACTTCGACGATTTCCTGCGGTTGCTGATTGTTATGGAACAGGCTGCTGATGCCTTGCGCCAGCATTACGCCACCCGCGACGCCCGCGGCGGTTTTCAGCGCGCCACCGAGGAAACTGCTGCCGGCCGCTGCCGGAGCCTGCTGCTGCGGCGCATAACCCTGCTGCGCAAAGCCCTGCTGCGGAGCACCGTAGTTTTGCTGCGGCGGTTGGCCACCGAACGACGACCGCCCTGGCTCGCGCCAGCCGCCACCACTCGATACCGGTGCGCTTTGGCTGGGCGCCGGCTGCGGGTCGCGGGCGCTGCCACCAAAGATGCTCGACAGAAAGCCGCCACTGCTCGGGGCCGGCGCCGCTGTCTGCGCCTTGGCCTGCTGAAGTTCGGCCTGCAATTGCTGGATTTGTGCCGTCAGTTGCTTGTTCTGCTCGTCGAGGCTCTTGATCGCCGCCTCTTGCACCAGAATCGCCTGGGTCATGAAATAACCCGCTGCGGGCTGGCGAGTCAGGTGTTCCTTGATCCGCGCCTCGGCCTGGGCGTCGCGCGGGGCTGAGTTCGTTTCGGCCTGTTGCAGCCGGGAAAACAGTCCATCGATCAGGGTTTGTTCTTCGCTGTTCATGGCGACCTCTTAGATTGCCGGGAAAATCGTTGCCTGTATCCACCGAGGATAAGGTGCCTGACCTTAATGGAGGCTGAAACAAGTTGTTTCAATGACCTTTACCGAACGTTTACGTTTGTGCCCTTGTGCACATCATCGGTTAAAGTGGACCACTGCTTTCAACCTGCGATACCGACTGATGAATCCGTTCGACGTACTGCGTGACTCCCTGTACTTCTTCAAACGCAATCTGGGCCAGATTGTGCAACTGTGCCTGCCGCTGGTGATCATCGAGGCCCTGCTGCAACAAGTGGTCGACCATTCGACCGAGCCCGACAGTTTTCCAGGCATCAGCGTGATCGTCGGTTTGCTGATCTATCCGCTGTACACCGCCGCGCTGATTCTGTTTCTCGATGCCCGCAGCCGTGGGGAATCACCCCGTAACCGCGATCTGCTGACAAGGTCCGCCTACCTGTGGCCGCGCTTTGCCTTGCTGACGGCCCTCAATACCGTGCTGATACTGCTCGGCCTGTCGCTGTATTTCCTGCCGGGCATCTGGCTGATGGTGACCCTGGCTTTCGGCGAATACCTGCTGGTGCTGCGTGGCCTGGCCCCGCTGGCGGCGATGAAGGAAAGCCTGCGCCTGACCCGCGGGCATTTCATGCGCATCCTGGTGTGCATTCTGTGCGTGATGGGGCCGTTGTGGGTGCTCAAGGGCGCGACGCTGGCGGTGTATCCCGACCCGCAGAACCCGATGATCTCGCTGTTGATCGACAGTGCCCACAGCTTCCTGCAACTGTTCACCAGCGTGGTGCTGTTCCGCCTGTTCATGCTGATCGGCGATACGCCGGAAAAAATCGATGGACCACGCTGACCGTGGGCGATGGCTTGTCAGTCGGGTATGCTCGGGGTCTATCCTCGTAACACAATAATAAGATAATAAGCCGAGCCATGACCCGACCATTGCGCTACACCCTGCTGGGATTGTTGATTGTGATCGCCCTGGCAGGCGCGATGGTCTACAGCCTGACCTGGCGTCCTGACGCCAGGGAGGTGCTGCCGGTCAGTTGCAGTACTCAGGCCCCGACCCTGGCGCCTGGCCAGGCGTTGAAGGTGATGACCTGGAACGTCCAGTACCTGGCGGGCAAGCGCTACGTGTTCTGGAATGACCTGGCGGCCGGCACCGATGAAGCCCCCACCGCCGACGACATGGCCTTCAGCCTCGATGAGGTGGCGCGGGTGATTCGTGACGAGCAACCGGACATCGTGCTGTTGCAGGAACTCGATGACGGCGCCAAGGCCAGCGACTACCAGAATCAGCTCAAGCTCTTGCAGGAGCGGGTCGCCGACCTTTATCCATGCAGTGCCCACGCGTTCGACTGGAAAGCCGACTTCATCCCTGATCCGCACATTTTCGGCAGCGTTGGCCGGCAACTGGCGACCTTGAGCCGCTACGAGATCGAACACGCCGAGCGCCTGCAACTGCCCGTGTCGGAGGTCAACCTGATCAGCCGTCAGTTCAAGCCGAAAAACGCCTTGTTGCTGACCTACCTGCCGTTGAGCGACGGCGGCCAGATGGCGGTCCTCAACACCCATCTGGACCGTGCGACCCAACCCGACGAAACCCTGCAAGCGCAAGTCTCGGCCGTGGCCAAGGTCCTCGACAAATTCGAAAGCCGTGGCACGCCGTGGTTGATCGGCGGCGACTTCAACCTCCTGCCCCTGGGTCAATACCAGCGCCTGCCCAGCGAGCAACGCACGCCCTATTCCTCCGACAGCGCCTTGCATGTGCTGTGGGACAAATACCCGATGATCCCCACCAACAACGAAGCCAGTGGCATCGACCGCGCGCGCTGGCTGACGCACTACCCGAACGATACGAACGTGAGCGGCCCGGACCGGACTGTCGACTTCCTGTTTTACAGCCCGCGCATCAAACGGGTCGAAGCGAGGGTGCGACAGGACGATACATTACGCATCTCCGATCACTTGCCGGTGATCGCCCGATTCCTGCTGCCGGCGGCGCCTTAGCGCCAGACTCCAGGCCAACACCGCCCCTGTGGGAGCCAGCTCGCTCCCACAAAGAACGTGCATCAATGCACCTCTTCCAGGTCGTCATGCAGCAAGCCGAAAATCTTGCGTTTCATGTCAATGAACGAGTGTTCCATGACCATGTCCAGCGTGCGTGGGCGCTCGATCGGCACGTCGAGAATCTGCTTGATCCGCCCGGGACGTGCGCCCATCACATAGACCCGGTCACCCAGCAGAATCGCTTCGTCGATGTCATGGGTGACGAACAACACGGTTTTCTTGCTGTGGCCCCAGACCCGCAACAACAGCTGCTGCATTTGCAGGCGCGTCTGGCTGTCGAGGGCACCGAAGGGCTCGTCCATCAGCAGAATCTGCGGGTCGTTGGCCAGCGCGCGAGCGATCGCCACACGCTGCATCATGCCGCCGGACAACTGCTTGGCGTAGTTGTCGGCGAAGTTGCTCAGGCCGACTTCGTTGACGTAGTAGTCGACAATGTCCTTGCGTTGCGCCGCCGGCATGCCACGCCGCTTGAGTCCGAACTCGACGTTCTGGCGCACGGTCAGCCACGGGAACAGCGTGTAGCTCTGGAACACCATGCCGCGATCCGCACCGGGCCCCTGCACTTGCTGGCCCCCCACATAAATCTCGCCCGACGTGGGCTCGTTGAGGCCGGCGGTGAGGTACAGCAGGCTCGACTTGCCGCACCCCGAAGGGCCGACCAGCACAGCGAATTGCTGATCCGGCACGTCGAACGACACCTCTTCCAGCGCGGTAAACGTGCCGCCATCGGGTTTCTTGTAACGCAGGCTGACCTTGTCCACTTGCAGTCGTGGCGCGGCCTGCACCGCAGTGGCCTGGGGGGTGGCGAATCGATGATTGGCAGCGGTTACTGAGCCCATGCGGTGATCCTCAGACGTAGGAAGCGGAACAGTTGATCGGTCGCGAGGCCCAACAGGCCGATGATCGCGATGGCCAGGAAAATCACATCCACCTGAAAGCCGCGCATGGCTTTGAGGCTCAGGTAACCCAGGCCACTGGAGGCCGCGACCAGTTCAGCGACGACCAGGTAAGTCCAGGCCCAGCCCATGGTCACGCGCAGGGTGTCGAGCACGCCCGGCAAGGACGCCGGGGCAATTACGTGCAGCACGGCGTCACGACGGTTAGAGCCAAGGGTGTAGGAGGCGTTGATCAAGTCCTTGGAGATGCCCTTGGACACATCCGCGATCATCACCAGTTGCTGGAAGAACACGCCGAAGATAATCACCGACACCCGCTGCTCCAGACCGATGCCGATCCACAGAATGAACAGCGGCACGAAGGACGTGACCGGCAGGTAGCGGATGAAGTTGACCATCGGCTCGAGAAACGCCTGGACGATGCGAAAGCTGCCCATCAGCAACCCCAGCGGCACGGCGACCAGGGACGAGACAATAAAACCGACCATCACCACTTCGACGCTGGCCCAGACATGCTGGCCGAGCGTGCCGTCGCGACCCAGGCGTACGGCGGCCTCGACCACGGCGCCCGGTGTCGGCAGGAACATGCCCGGCACCACGCCGCCGTAGGACAAGCCGGCCCAGAGGCCGACCAACAAGACCCAGGCCAGGCCGCTCGCACTCCAGATCACCGACACCGGCAGGCCGGTCTTGGGCGTGATGCAGCGGCTCAGCCATGAATTGCGCTTGAACATGCAAACCTCCTAGAGCGGACTGACGAAACGGTTGTCGATCAGGTCGTCATTGCTGACGTTGTAAGGCTTGCCCTGCAACTCGCTGGCGGTCTCGTTGGCCAGTTTGATCAGCGGTTCGCTGTCACCCGGCTTGCCCGGCGAGCCGAGCAGTTTTTCGCTCATGGCCTGATCGTAGAAGCGCACGCCTTTTGCGGCCGCCGCCAGCTCCTTCGGATCGGCGAGGTAGCCGCCGACGCCCTTGGCCATGATGGTGTAGGCCTGCTCCGGGTGGTCCTTGGTGTACTGCACCGCTTTGTACAGACCGGCCACCAGGGCCTTGACGTCTTCCGGTTGTTTTTCGATGACGGTGCAGTTGAGTGCCACCACGTCGACGATCACGCCCGGCGTGCTGCTGCTGTCGATCAGCACCTTGCCCTGTTGCTTGTCGCGGACCATCGACAGGTGCGGTTCCCAGGTCACGGCGGCGGGCACGCGACCGGCGATGAAGGCGGTGGCGGCGTCGTCAGCCGTCATGTTCTGCACAGTGATGTCGCTCATGGTCATGCCATGTTTTTTCAGCAGGTAAGACAACCAGAACTGCGAGGTCGAGCCTTCATTGACCGCCACGGACTTGCCCTTGAGCTCCTGCAGGCTCTTGACGTCCTTGCCCACCAGCACGCCGTCGCCACCATGGCTGTCATCCAGCGCGGCCACCGCCTTGAAGCAGAATTGCGGACGGTATTTCAGCACTTCGTCGATGGTCGAAGCCGAGCCCGACAACTCGCCCGACGCTTGCGCAGCCATGTACATCGAAGCCTCTTCGACGACGGGCAGTTCCACGGTCAAACCGTTTTCCTTGAAGTAGCCCAGGTCCTGGGCCAGGTAGAGGGTGCCGTAACCGACCCAGGTGGTGTGACCGATGGACAGGGTGCCGGCCTGGGCGCTGGTGGCGACCGTCGCGGCGATGGCGGTGACCGCCAGTGGATAAGTAACGCGGGTAAGCAAGGACTTGATCATAGGGCACTCCCAAAGCTGTTGATTTAGTTTTGATGGGCAGTACGGCCAGCGGCCCTGAACATCAGCTGCCACCGGCGATCTCTGACGGACCTTTGGTTGGGCAGCATGGGGCTGACTGGCGAAGTCGATGTTGGCCCAAGGCAGGGCTCAGGAAAATGAGGAAATATGTCGATGGGAATGATGAAAAAACTGGGTAGCGCGCGCGGAAAAAGGGCGGGGGCAGCGAGGGTGCACAGGGTGGGTGCAAAAAATGAAAAGTGCGTTGAATGGGCAAAAGCAATCGCGGGCAAGCCCGCTCCCACAGGTCATGTGTCGGTCGCACGTTTAAGCACGACACATAACCTGTGGGAGCGTGGCTAGCCCGCGATAAGGTCCGCAGGACCTTCAGGCGGTGTTAGAGCCGGCCGTATTCCTGCGCCGTACGATCGACCGCTTTCAGGGTCTTGCCCACCAGCTCATCGATCTCTTCACGGCTGGCAATCAACGCTGGCGCCATGATCATCCGCCCCAGCGTCGAACGAATGATCACCCCTTCTTCAAAGCCAATCGTGCGGCAGCGCCAGGCGATGTCGTTCTCGTTGGCAAAGCGTTTGCGGCTGGTCTTGTCTTCGGCCAACTGCAGTGCCGCCACCATGCCCGTGCCCTGGATATCGCCCACCAGCGGGTGATTGCCGAACACCTCGCGCAGGCACTGTTGCAGGTACGGACCGATGTCATCCTTGACCCGCGTCACCACCCCTTCATCGCGCAATGCCTTGAGGTTGGCAATCGCCACCGCCGCCGCCACCGGGTGCCCGGAATAGGTCAGGCCGTGGGCGAACACCCCGCCCTGCTCCACCAGCACCCGGGCCATTTTTTTCGACAGCACCAGGCCTCCCATCGGGATATAGCCCGAGGTCAGGCCCTTGGCGATGGACAGGGTGTCCGGCTCGAAACCGAAGTACTCGTGGGCGAACCATTCGCCGGTACGACCGAAGCCGCCGATCACTTCGTCGGCACACAACAGCACGTCGTATTTGCGGCAGATGCGCTGAATTTCCGGCCAGTAGCTTTCCGGCGGGAAGATCATGCCGCCCGCGCCCTGGAACGGCTCGGCGATGAAGCCGGCGACCTTGTCCGCGCCCAGTTCGAGAATCTTCGCTTCCAGTTGCTGCGCCGCGCGCAGACCGAATTCGGCCGGCGTCAGGTTACCTTCGTGGGCGAAGAAGTACGGCTCGTCGATGTGCTCGATGTCGGGGATCATGCCGCCCATTTCGTGCATGAACTTCATGCCCCCGAGCGCCGTCGCGGCCAGGGTCGAACCGTGGTAGCCGTTCCAGCGGCCGATCATGATTTTCTTCTCGGGCTTACCGAGCACCTGCCAATAACGCCGCACCGTGCGGATCAACACTTCGTTGGCTTCGGAGCCTGAGTTGGTGTAGATCGCGTGGCTGTAGTGACCCGGCAACAGGCTGAACAACAGCTCGGAAAGCTCGATCACCTGCGGGTGAGTGGTGTGGAAAAACATGTTGTAGTACGGCAGCTGTTCCAGCTGCTGGCTCGCCGCCAACGCCAGGTCCTTGCGCCCGTAGCCGAGGTTGGTGCACCACAGCCCGGACATGCCGTCGAGATAACGCCGACCGTCGTTGTCCCACAGGTGCAGGCGCTCGCCACGGACCATCACCCGGGGCCCTTCATCGTTGAGTGCCTTTTGATCGACGAATGCGTGGATGTGGTGCGCGGCGTCGGCGGCCTGGTAGTCGCGGGTTTCACGTGGGGTGGTCATCGCCAGTTCTCCATTTTGTTATCAGCGCAATTGAAACCAGGTGGTCTTCAACTGGGTGTATTTATCGAATGAGTGCAGCGACAGGTCACGGCCAAAACCGGACTGTTTGCCACCGCCGAAAGGCACGGTCACGTCCAGCGCATCAACGCTGTTGACCGACACGGTACCGGCTCGCAATTGTCGCGCCACGCGGTGGGCGCGATTGAGGTCGTCGGTCCACAGCGACGCCGCCAGACCGTAGACGCTGTCGTTGGCCAGTTGCAAGGCGTGGGCCTCGTCATCGAACGCCGTGACCGCCAGCACCGGGCCGAAAACCTCATCGCGAAACAGCGGCATGTCCGGGCTCACGCCGGTAAAAATGGTCGGCTGGATGAAGTTGTCGGAGCCATTGAAGATCGACTGCCGGCCACCACAGACGCGGGTCGCGCCCTGCTGCCCGGCTTGCTGGATGAACGTCATGATGCGTGCCGTCTGGCGGCTGTCGACGATGGCGCCGGCAGTGCTCGACGGGTCCAGAGGATCGCCCGGCTGCCAGCACTCGGCCTGGGCTTTGAGGCGCTCGACAAACTCATCGTGAATCGAGCGCTGCACCAATAACCGCGAGTTGGCGGAACAGACTTCACCCTGATTGAAGAAGATGCCGAACGCCGCCTTCTGCGCCGCCAGATCCAGGTCCTGACAGTCGGCGAACACCAGGTTCGCACTCTTGCCGCCGCACTCCAGCCATACCTGTTTCAGGTTCGATTGCGCCGAGTACTGCATGAAGTATTTGCCGACTTCGGTGGAGCCGGTGAACACCAGGCAATCGACATCCGGGTGCAGGCCGAGGGCTTTACCGGTTTGTTCGCCAAGCCCCGGCAACACGTTGAGCACACCGGCCGGCAGTCCGGCTTCCAGCGCCAGCTCGGCCAGACGCAGCGCGGAAAACGGCGATTGCTCGGCCGGCTTGAGGATTACCGAGTTGCCCGCCGCCAGGGCTGGCGCGAGTTTCCACGCGGCCATATCCAGCGGAAAGTTCCAGGGCACCACGGCCGCGACCACGCCCAACGCTTCTCGGGTGATGGTCGCCAGCACGTTCTGTGCGCTGGGGGCGACCTGATCGTAGAGTTTGTCGAGGCTCTCGGCGTACCAGCGAAACACCCCGGCGGCGCCCGGCACGTCAATGTTGTAGGCGTCCATGACGGGTTTGCCCATGTTCAGCGAATCGAGCAGCGCCAGTTCTTCGCGATGGGCCAGAATCAGATCCGCCAGGCGCAATAGCACCTGCTTGCGCTCGCTCGGCGAACGCGCCGCCCAAGTGCCGGCTTCGAACACCTGCCGCGCGTTGCGCACCGCTGCGTCGACGTCCTCCTCACCGCAAGCCGCCACGTTGGCGAGGCACTGGCCGGTGGCGGGGTTGATGGCCGCGAATGTCTGTCCCGACTGCGCCGCACGGGATTTACCGTCGATCACGGCCTGGTCGGGAAGCCGCAGCGCAGCGGCCTTGTTTTGCCAATATGCAAGCTCGAACACGTTCAGATGCTCCAAGGGCTTTTCTTGTGCATGGATGGTGGCCCAGGCCCGTGTCGAGGAAAAATAGTAAAAATGTCTTCGCAGACGATGAAAAAACTGGGTAGCCAATCTCCCTGGTTGCGCCGCTTGTGGTTATTGTTCAAACGCGAGAAAAACTTCGCCTGAAGGGATACGGGCGGTGCGTAAATTGCTTGGATGCCTTACCCGTCCGTCCCGAGGTTTGTCGTGGCCGCCTACAACCTGCGTCAATTGAAGTACTTCATTACCACCGTCGATTGCGGCAGCGTCGCCGAGGCTTCGCGCAAGTTGTATATCGCCCAACCGGCGATCTCCACGGCGATCAAAGGCCTTGAGGACAGCTTCGGCGTGCAACTGCTGATCCGCCATCACGCCCAGGGCGTCTCCCTGACGCCCAGCGGCGCGCGCTTCTACCGCAAGGCCCAGGAACTGCTGCGCATGGCCAAGGAGTTCGAACAGAACGCTCTGGCCGACAACGACGTGGTGGCCGGGCAAATTGATATCGGCTGCTTCGAAACCGTCGCACCGCTGTATTTGCCAAAGCTGATTGCGGGGTTTTCGGCACTGTACCCGGGGGTAAAAATCCGGATCCGCGACGGTGAGCAGCAGGAGTTGGTGCAAGGCCTGACCTCGGGCACCTTCGATCTGGCGATTCTCTATGAGCACGACCTGGACGCGACCATCCAGACCGAACCCCTGATGCCGGCGCAGCGCCCTTATGCCTTGCTGCCGGCGGATCATCGCTTTGCCCAGTTGAAGCAAGTGTCGCTGCGCGACCTGTGCCTGGAGCCGATGATTCTGTTGGATGTACAGCCGAGCCGGACCTACTTCGTCAGCCTGTTCGAGGAACTCGGCCTGACGCCGCACATCGCCTTCAGCTCACCGTCGATCGAGATGGTGCGCGGGATGGTCGGGCAAGGGTTTGGCTTCTCGATCCTGGTCACGCGGCCGCATTCGGAGTGCACCTATGACGGGCAGAAAGTGGTGTGCGTGGACATTGTCGAAGACGTCACGGGGTCAGGACTGGTGGCGGCGTGGTTGAAACGCGGCCAATTGACCAAACCGGCACAGCTGTTTGCCGATTACTGCCGCGAGCAGCTCACCGAAAAATCCGAAAAAACACACCCGACCCTGTAGGCACCAGCTTGCTGGCGAAGGGTTTGGAATCTGTGGTGTTTTGCAGGACGCCTTCGCTGGCAAGCCAGCTCCCACAAGTTCCGTGGTGGTTCAGCGGACGCCATTTGTAGGAGCCGGCTTGCCGGCGAAGGGGCCCTTGTGACTTGCATTGACCTTGAGACCGCCCTCGCTGGCAAGCCAGCGCCTACTTACGCGGCTTGATCCGTGCGGTCGCTTCGGCCACCAGCGGATCATCTGGCCAGTAGTGTTTCGGGTAGCGCCCCTTCAAGTCCTTCTTCACTTCGGCGTAGGTGCTGCGCCAGAAGTTCGCCAGGTCTTGCGTCACCTGCACCGGCCGCCGCGCCGGGGACAACAGATGCAGCTTGACCACCTGCCGGCCACCGGCGATGCGCGGTGTCTCGGCCAAGCCAAACAGCTCCTGCAGACGCACCGCCAGAATCGGCGGTTGTTCGCTGTAATCCAGACGGATCGACGAGCCCGACGGCACGCTCAAATGATGCGGTGCCAGCTCGTCGAGCCGTTGCGGCAACGGCCATGGCAACAGGTTATGGACGATGCTCGACAGTTCCAGGTTAGCGAAGTGACTGAGCCGTGAGACCTTGCCCAGATACGGCATCAACCAGTGCTCCAGGCTTTTGAGCAACGCGGCGTCGCTGACATCCGGCCACTCGCTCTCGCCCTTGCCCGCCAGATCCAACTGGCGCAACAAGGCGACCCGCGCCTGCCACTGACGCAACTCCGGCGTCCACGGCAACAATTCCAGACCCTTGCGCCGGACCAGATTGACCAGCGCCTGGCTGCGGGCGGTTTCATCGAGGCCGGTCAGCGGTTCGCGGCTGAGAATCAGTTCCCCGACCTTGCGCTGACGCTCGGCCCGCAACACGCCTTCGCGTTCGTCCCAATCCAGTTGATCAACCACACGCACCTGCTCGGCCAGTACCGAGTCGAACAGTGCCGGATCGAAATCCGTCGCCAGATAAATCCGCTCTTCACGCTGGCCCTGACGACTGCCGAGGTCGGCGATTACCAGCCAGGGTTGCTTCATCAGGCTGTCTGCTTCGGCGAACAGGGCTGCACGGCCGTTGGCCAGGCGATACTCGGCACCGCTCGCGCGTCGTTGTTGGGCGACGCGATCGGGATAGGCCAGTGCCAGCAGCGCGCCGAGCCAGCGCGGGTGATCGGGATCGCTGACCGGCTGCGTTGCCTTGCCGCGCAGATAGCCTCGATATTGCCGCGCCAGTTGCCGCGCCCGCTGCACCCCGCCCTGGGCACCGCGAGCGGCGCGCGCCTCGCCGGACAACAGCACCAGTCGGCTGTGCAGATCCGCGCCGGCACCGCGCAAGATGTCGCGCTCGCCAAGCAGCGCCGCGACATCGCAGGCCATGTCTGCCAAACCCAGGGCCTGGCCGCGCAACAGCAAATGGGCGATGCGCGGATGCGCCGGCAACTCGGCCATGGCCTGACCGTGACGGGTCAGCGTTTGGCCATCCAGTGCGCCCAAACGTTCGAGCAGGTCCTGCGCCTGGGCGTACGCGGCGGCGGGGGGTACATCGAGCCAGACCAAATGCCCGGGCGTCACGCCCCAGCGGCCGAGTTGCAAGGCCAGACCGGCGAGGTCCGCCGAAAGGATCTCCGCACTGCCGTAGGCCGCCAGTTGTTCGTGCTGATCCTGTGACCACAGGCGATAACACACGCCGGGCTCCAGTCGCCCGGCGCGGCCCGCACGCTGGGTAGCGCTGGCCTTGGAGATACGCTGAGTGTCGAGGCGGGTCATGCCGCTGCCAGGGTCGAAACGCGGCACCCGCGCCAACCCGGCATCAATCACCACGCGCACGCCGTCGATGGTGAGGCTGGTCTCGGCGATGTTGGTGGCCAGCACCACTTTGCGTTGGCCCACCGGCGCCGGGTCGATCGCCGCACGTTGCGCGGCCAGGTCCAGTTCGCCATGCAACGGGCAGAGCAACACCTGAGGGTTGTCGCCCAGCGCATCGGCCAGTTGTTGATGCACGCGTCGAATTTCCGCTTGTCCGGGCAGGAACACCAGCACGCTGCCGGTCTCATCGTTCAAGGCTTCGAGAATGGTCTGCACCAGCCGTGGCTCGATGAATTCACCCGCCTGGAATGGCCGCCCCCAACGCATCGCCACCGGGTACATGCGCCCTTCGCTGCGCAGGATCGGCGCATCGTCCAGTAGCCCGGCCAGGCGTTCGCCCTCCAGGGTCGCGGACATCAGCAGGATTTTCAGCGGTTGATCGTCGCGAAACAGCTCCCGGCCATTGAGGCTCAGGGCCAACGCGAGGTCGGCGTCGAGGCTGCGTTCGTGAAATTCGTCGAAGATCAGCAAGCCCACGCCTTCCAGCGCCGGGTCGTCCTGCAAGCGCCGGGTGAGGATGCCTTCGGTGACCACTTCAATGCGGGTGTCGGGGCCGACCTTGCTGTCGAGCCGAATGCGATAACCCACGGTTTCGCCGACTTTCTCGCCCAGTTCACTGGCCAGGCGCTCCGCTGCCGCACGCGCCGCCAACCGGCGCGGCTCGAGCATCAGGATGGTTTGCCCGGCCAGCCACGGCTCGTTGAGCAAGGCCAAGGGCACGCGGGTGGTTTTACCGGCGCCGGGCGGTGCTTCGAGCACGGCTTCGTGGCGTGTCGCCAAGGCTTCACGCAGGGCGGGTAAAACTTCATCAATCGGCAAAGAAATCATGCTGGCTCCCAAACAGAGCGGCGAGTATAACGGCGAACTGCCCAGTGTTCGTTGCGGTCCTAATTCATACCGATGACGCTTCGTTTTGAAATGACCCAGGAGATTTCATATGCGTATTCCCTTTCGCCTGATTGGCGGTGTTCTGGTTGCCACCCTGCTGACCCAAGTGACGGCCTGCGGTTCGATCTTCTACCCGGATCGCCGCGGCCAGATCGACGGCAAGATCGACCCGGCCATTGCCGTGCTCGACGCCGTGGGCCTTCTGTTCTATATCATTCCCGGCCTGATCGCGTTTGCCGTGGACTTCGCCACCGGCGCGATTTACTTCGAACCGGGCAAGACCGCCCAGGTTGATCCGGAAAAGCTCAAGGACGCCATCGGCGCCGACGGCAAGGTCGATAACCTCAAATTGCAGACTATTCTGCAGCGTGAACTGGGCCGCAGCTTCCCGCTGGATGATCCACGCCTGATCCAGCACAAGGGCAGCACCCAGCAACTGGCCATGTTCGGCCTGCAACCCGCCGCGTAATCGATGCGTTTCAAGGAAAGGCCGCACTTATGATCTCCAGCTCCGAACACGCCCGCCTGCTGCGGCTGGCGACCCGTGCCTCGGTGGCGGTGGCTTGCACGCTGGTCGTCGCCAAGGCCATCGCCTGGTGGCTGAGTGGATCGGTGAGCATGCTCGCCGGGTTGACCGACTCGGCACTCGACGGCATCACTTCGATGCTCAACTTGCTGGCTGTGCACTACGCCCTGCGCCCCGCCGACGACGATCATCGCTACGGGCATGGCAAGGCCGAATCGCTGGCCGGCATGGCGCAGGCGCTGTTCATCGGGGGCAGTGCGGTGCTGATTGCGATGCAGGCGTTCGAGCGGATCAAGCATCCGGAGCCGGTGGGCGCACCGTGGATCAGCATCGGGGTGATTGTGTTCTCGCTGGTCCTGACCCTGGCGCTGCTGATGTTGCAGCATCGTGTGGTCAAGGCCACGGGGTCCAACGCGGTGCGCGCCGACTCCTTGCATTACCGTTCGGACATGATGCTCAACGGCAGCATTCTGGTGGCGCTGGTACTGGCCGGGTTTGGCTGGCATCAGGTCGACGCCTGGTTCGGCCTGGGTATTGCCGCGTACATTCTCTGGAGCGCGGTGCAGATCGCCCGGGAAAGTTTCACGGTGCTGATGGATGAAGAGCTGCCACCGGATGTCAGCCAGCACATGCTCGAACTGGCGTGCAGCGTTCCGGGCGTGCTGGGCGCCCATGACCTGCGCACGCGGGTTTCCGGCAACCAGTGGTTCGTGCAACTCCACCTGGAATTGCCGGGGGATCTGACGCTATCCGTTGCCCACGGCATCAGCGATCAAGCCGCCGATGCGATTCACGCCGCCTACCCGCGAGCCGAAGTGCTGGTGCACGCCGACCCGATGAAAATAGCGGCAAGCTCCAAGCTTTAAGCTGCAAGTTTGAGGCTAATGCTCACAGCTTGCGGCTTGAAGCTTGAAGCTTGAAACTGCTACTGAACCTGATACCCACGACTGCTCAGGCAATTGCCCTGAGCCTGGCGATAGGCTTGCACCACCGAAGGGTCTGGCTGGTAGGTCGCGGTTCGCGGATCGAAGCCACTCTGCTGCACCGCGTATTGATAGCACTCGTAGCCATCCCGGTTGACTTGCTCCTGGGACTGCCCGTTGGCCGGGTAAGCCACCACGTCATAACTGTTGTTGACGGGTGGTGGTGGCTGTTGCGGCTGCGGTTGAAGGCTGCCAACAGGTGGTTCGACCACGACGTAATCCTGGGTACTCTCCTGATAGGCGTAGTACGCGCCCGCCGCCAGAAATAGCACCGCGCCGCCGATCAACACCTGTTCGGCGTAATCCGGCAAGTAACTGACGCGAATCCCGCGCGGTGGCTCAACCACCACATAACGCGGGCCTAGCGGGCGATACCAGTAACCGCCGGAATAGAAATAATCCATGCCACGGTAAGGCACGCGGTACTCGCGGTCCGGGAAGCGATCGATCACATGACCCGGGCGATACTGCGGCCCTGGACCCCAACCGTTGCCGTGCCCGTTCGGACGGCCCTGCCACTGATTATTACTCGACGGCGCACCGGTGTAGCCGCCCCAGTGCTGGTTGTTGTCGTTGCGCCGCGGCACGTCCTGGTAATACCCGCGTTGCGGCGGCTGAGTCTGACGCACAGCGTCGGGCCTTGGCTGGATCGGCAAGTCATTGGCCGGCAATTGCGGTGGCGGCGGAGGGGAACGAACCGGATTGTTGAAATCGGGCTGTTGACGGTTTTGCCATTGGCCATCGTTCCGGTTCTGCCCGTTGTGCTCGAACTGGCGACTGTTGTCGCCACGAATGACGTCATTGTTTTGCGGGCGCGGTTGATTGTTGCCATGGCCCTGATTATTTCCCTGATAACCGCCCTCCCCCTGTCGACCACCCTCGGGCCCCCGGTTCTGCGGCTCATCGGCCAACGATTGCGCAGTGACACTGACACACAGCAAACCAACTCCGGCCAAACGCCAGATGCGCGACTTCATGCTTTTCCTCACTGTGGGGACTGCTGGGGTACGGATTCCGTAGGAGCGAACAGCGCTTGTACGTAAGACTGGAAATGCACAGGCTGGTTCTGCCACAGGTTATCAGTCGCGAAACTTATTTATTGAGGGGCAGCACTATATTCCAGGCATAGAAAAAGGGGAGACCTGTCGGCCTCCCCTTGAGAACTTCGTCCGTGCTCGACGCTTTTGACGTCGGCTCACCTCACGCCGTCTTCTGGACAGTGTGTAGCTCGGGGGCCGGCACATCCCCTGTGGGGGTGGCGACCGCAGCTGGCCTGATTGGGCGAGCCGCACTGGACTGTTTGTCCGAGCAGTGATTCTGGTGATAAGAATAGGCTCGGAGAGCCAGCAGAGGATTGCGAATATTGCTCAAATAAACACTACTTGCGCAATTTTTAACCCTGGATAGATAATCTGTCGCAATAGTTATGACAAAGGCCTGATTGATGAGCAAACTCGACCGATACGACCTGAGCATTTTGGCTGAATTGCAGCGTGATGCACGCATCTCCAATCAGGAGCTGGCCGAACGCATCGGCCTGTCACCGTCGCCCTGCTCACGGCGGGTCAAGCAACTGGAGGACGACGGCTACATTTCCCGCCAGGTCGCCCTGCTCGACCGCAAGATGCTCGGCCTGAGCCTGACGGCGTATGTGCTGATCGGCATGGACCGCCATACGCCAGAGCGCTTCGAGAACTTCGAAGCGGCTATCCGTACCTTGCCGCAAGTCCTGGAATGCAGCCTGGTGACCGGGATGGATGCCGATTATCAGCTCAAGGTCGTGGTGCCGGACATGGACCACTATCAGAAACTGCTGCTGGGGCACCTGACGCGAATTGAAGGCGTGACCAGCGTGCGCTCCAGTTTTGTGTTGAACCAGGTGCTGAACAGCACAGAGTTGCCGCTGACTCATCTTCGTAGCTAAGGGCGCCTTCGCTGGCAAGCCAGTTCCTACAGGGGATCTTCAGCGCACCAGGATCAACTGTAGGAGCGAGCTTGCTCGCGATGGGGCCGCAACAGCCGACGAATGACTGCGACACACCGCCGCAGGTCAATACTGCCCTCCCCCAGCGAGGCGTATACTCCCCGCGCCCTATTAGCCTCGCCCGCGCTGGAGATGTTCAATGGATCCTGCAGTTTTCGAAGAGTGGATGATGACCGGCCTGGTCTCCATCCTGATCATTTTCATGGGTTTCATCGTCTGGGATCTGGCGAAGAAGTCCAAGGCCGGGCGTTTCGGCTCGTTCATTCTGTTCTTCGTGCTGGGCCTTGGCGTGGCGGCGTTCGTAATCAAGAGCGTGGTGATCGGATTGATCGAGTCCGGCACCTTATAAGCGTGCCGGCACTTCCTTCCACTGGCCCTGATCGAGCCCTTCGATGGTCCAGTCGCCGATTCTGACCCGCACCAGGCGCAACGTCGGCAGTCCGACCGCCGCCGTCATGCGGCGCACCTGACGATTTCGCCCCTCGCGAATCACCAGTTCCAGCCAACGGGTTGGCACACTCTTGCGAAAGCGCACCGGCGGATTGCGCGGCCACAACTCGGGTTCATCCAGTTGCCTCGCCTCGGCGGGCAAGGTCATGCCGTCGTTCAACTCGACACCGTCACGCAAGCGCTGCAACTGCTCGGCGCTCGGCTCACCTTCCACCTGCACCCAATAGGTCTTGGCCAATTTGTGTTTCGGGTCGGCGATCCGCGCCTGTAGCTGGCCGTCGTTGGTCAGCAGGAGCAAGCCTTCGCTGTCACGGTCCAGCCGTCCGGCGGGGTAAATTCCCGGAATATCGATAAAGTCCTTGAGCGTCGCCCGACCTTCGCCATCGCTGAATTGCGTCAGCACATCGAACGGCTTGTTGAACAGGATCAGTTTTGGCTCGGCCGGTGGCGCCTTGGCGACACGGCGCGGGGCCGAAGGGGATGGCTTCGCGCCAGGACGGCGGGAAACGGGACGTTGAGGACGGGACATGGCAAAAGAGACATCTAACGGTCAGGGCTGACAATGCTAGGGCGCGCCATCAATAATTACCACTGCCACGCCCTTGCCCCGACCGCTAAATGACCATGACAAACCGTTAGCGGAACGGCGGTTCGTCGAAGCTGCGCAGTTTGCGCGAGTGCAGCGAGTTGAGTTCGGTGCGCAGCAAGTCCACCGCCTCGATGCCGATCTTCAAATGCTGGCTGACCGCGCGCTCATAGAAGGCGTTGGCCGAGCCCGGCAGCTTGATTTCACTGTGCAGCGGCTTGTCCGACACGCAGAGCAACGTGCCGTAAGGCACACGCAGGCGATAGCCCTGGGCAGCAATGGTGCCGCTTTCCATGTCCACCGCGACGGCGCGAGACAGGTTGATCAGCGGACGCTCCTGGGCCCAGCGCAGTTCCCAGTTACGGTCGTCGTAGGTCAATACGGTGCCGGTGCGCAGGCGTTTCTTCAATTGGTCGCCTTGCTCGCCGGTGATGTTGGCCGCCGCTTGCTGCAAGGCCATCTGCACCTCGGCCAGGGCCGGGATCGGAATGTTCGGTGGTACCACCCGGTCGAGAATCCCGTCGCGGCGCATGTAGGCGTGCGCCAACACGTAGTCGCCAATGGTCTGCGACTGACGCAAGCCGCCACAGTGACCGATCATCAGCCAGCAGTGCGGACGCAGCACCGCCAGGTGATCGGTGATGTTCTTGGCATTGGACGGGCCGACGCCGATGTTCACCAAGGTTACGCCATGGCCATCGCTGGCGATCAGGTGATAGGCCGGCATCTGGTAGCGGTGCCAGACCACGCCGGCGGCAATAGCCGAGGCTTCACCGTGGTCCATGCTCTTTTCGATGATCACGTTGCCCGGCAGCACCATGCGCACGAAACGCGGGTCTTTGCGCAATTGTTCAAGGCCATGGACGATGAACTGGTCGACGTAACGGTGGTAGTTGGTCAGCAGAATCCACGGCTGTACATGACGCCAGTCGCTGCCGGTGTAATGCACCAGTCGGCGCAGGGAGAAGTCCACCCGTGCGGCATCGAACAGCGCCAGTGGCAGCGGATCGGTGTTTTCCCAGTCGTACAAACCATCGGCAATGCCGTCGGTCGCCGCCGACAGGTCGGTGCTCGGGAACACCCGAGCCAGCACGGCAGCGGTGACGCCAGAGCCGGCCAGCTCATCGCCCTGTTCGACGACATACGGATACGGGATGTTTTGCTGACTGACACCGACCTCTACGGTCACGGTGAAGTCGTGCATCAAGGGCACGAGCTGTTCCAGCAGGTACTTACGGAACGCCGAAGGGTGGGTGACGGTGACGCTGTAGGTGCCTGGCAACTGGACCTTGGCGTAGGCGCGGGTGGTCTGCGGGACTTCGCCCTGGCAAAGGTAGGTCAGACGCAGTTCGGGATAACGGAACAATGCCCGCTGCTCGGCATCGGGCTCGACGCGATCCTTGAGGTAACGCTTGAGCGCCTGGCTCAGTGCGGTGGTTGCACGATTGTGCAAGAGCGCAAGCCGGTCAACGGCTTGCTCGGCGGTTTGAACGACAATAAAAGCTTCGGTCACGATCAGCATCCTGTGTTCTGACTTGCAGGCCTTCATCTTGCCTGCATCGTCGCTTCACGGGAACAGTGGCATGCAGCTACAAAAAATATTGCACACACCAAAAACCCTGTGGGAGCGGGCTTGCTCGCGATGAGGGTATATCAATCGACAGATGGGTTGACTGAGATACCGCTATCGCGAGCAAGCTCGCTCCTACAGGGGGTCAATCGTGATCAGACCCCCTGTGCAGACGAGCGAGTGACAAGGGCTTCCACATCCAGTCCACGGGGCAACGCACCGTATACCCGGCCACCTCCATCCAGTCGACTGGCGATGAAGGCATCGCTGACCACCGCATTGCCCGCCTCCAGCAGCAGCTTGGCCTGCAGCCCCAGGGCGATGTCTTCGGTCAATTGCCGGGCACGGTACTGAATGTCGCTGGTGTCCTTGAAGGCCGTCTGCAACCGATTGATGTGCGCGGCCAGGCGCTTGTCGCCATGGCCGTCGCCCAGCTCGTTGAACAATACGTCCAGCACGCCAGGTTCTTTGGACAGCGCCCGCAGCACATCGAGGCATTGCACGTTGCCGGAGCCTTCCCACGTCGAGTTGACCGGTGCCTCGCGGTACAGCCGCGGCAGGATGCTGTCTTCGACATATCCGGCCCCTCCCATGCATTCAGCGGCTTCGTTGATCATGGCTGGCGCGCGCTTGCAGATCCAGTACTTGCCCACCGCCGTCACCAGTCGGGCGAACTTCGCTTCCTGCTCACTCTCCAGATGATCCAGCGCCCGGCCCATGCGCAAGCTCAAGGCCAGCGCCGCTTCGCTTTCCAGTGCCAGGTCCGCCAGCACGTTTTGCATCAATGGCTGTTCGCTGAGCAATTTGCCGCCGACCGAGCGGTGCGCACAGTGATGGCTGGCTTGGGTCAGGGCCTGGCGCATCAGCGAACTGGAACCGACCATGCAATCGAAGCGGGTCATGGCCACCATTTCGATGATGGTGGGAACGCCACGACCCTCTTCGCCGACCATCCACGCCAGCGCACCACGAAACTCCACTTCGCTGGAGGCGTTGGAGCAGTTGCCGAGTTTGTTTTTCAGTCGCTGGATGTAGAACTGATTGCGCGTGTCATCCGGGCGATGGCGCGGCAGCAGGAAACAGGTCAAGCCCTTGTCCGTCTGCGCAAGCGTCAGAAAGGCATCACACATCGGCGCCGAACAGAACCACTTGTGCCCCACCAGTTCGTAAGCCTGGCCAGGGCCGCTGGCACCGACCGGATAAGCCTTGGTGGTGTTGGCACGAACGTCGGTGCCACCCTGTTTCTCGGTCATGGCCATGCCAATGGTGACCCCGGCCTTATGGACCATGCCGACGTTGCGCGGGTCGTATTCGGTGGCCAGAATTTTCGGCAGCCATTGTCTGGCCAGATCCGGCTGCAGGCGCAGTGCCGGTACGCTGGCGAACGTCATGGTCAGCGGGCAGCCACTGCCGGCTTCGGCCTGGCTGTGCAAATACGTCATGCAAGCACGGGCAACATGGGCACCGTCCTGGGGGTGTGCCCAGGGCAGCGAGGTCAGGCCATGCTCGATCGCCGTGCGCATCAGTTGATGATAGGCCGGGTGAAACTCCACCAGGTCGATACGATGGCCAAAGCGGTCGTGACTGTTGAACACCGGTTTGTTCTGATTGGCCAGGAATCCCGCTTCCATCAGCGGCCCACCCGCTAGCGCACCGTACGCATCGATCCGCGATTCGGCCCAACCGGCCCCGAAGCGCCGCGACCACTCCTGCAACGGCAAGTCGATGCGATACAGGTTGATGCCGTCCAGAGACGGTGGCTGGTTGGTGACTTCGTGGGTTTCGGCAAACTGATGCAGGTTCATGACGGGGCTCCTTTGGTCAGCCAAGGGACCTCAGTTAAGCACCGCCACTGGGCTGATCAAAGTGTCATATCTGCCTAACTGCCGGCGCTTTCGCCCTGTTACGCGCGAAGCACCCGTCGATAGAGCGCAGCCTGCAAATCTTCGAATTTCACCGGTTTGTTCAGGTAGTCGATCAACGCGCCGGTCGGGCAGCGCTCCCGATCAACACCCAGTGCGATCATGAATATCGGCACCTCGGCGCAGCCCGGCAAGGCGCGAATCTGGCAGCACAACGACACACCATCCAGGGCCGGCAACTGACAATCGAGCAGCACGGCGTCGAAGGTTTCACACTGCAACAATTCGAGTGCGGTTTGGCCGCTGTCAGCCGTGCGGACCCGGAAACCGAGCTTGAGCAACATGCCGCGCATCACCAACTGATTGATGCTGTTTTCGTCCACCAGCAACACCGAGCAATCCTGCGGCAGGCGCAGGAGCGGGAAATCCCGGGCCATAAAGGGCACCGTCGAACGCTCCGGCGCCGGCACTTCGAACTCGACATCGAGCTGGAAGCGACTCCCACGCCCAGGCTCGGAGCGATGGGTCAGGCGTCCGCCAAGCAACTCCACCAACTGCCGGCAGATGGCCAAACCCACGCCCAAGCCACCGTATTCACGGGTCATCGAACCATCGAGCTGGAAGAAGCGTTGATACATGGTCGCCTCCCCCAGATCGGTAAAGCCGATGCCGGTGTCGATCACCGCGAAGGACAGCGCGAGTCGGTCAGGCTCGACGGTTTTACCCGTCACCCGCAACGCCAACCCTCCCACCTTGGTGAATTTGATCGCGTTATCCAGCAGGCATTCCAGGCATTGCGCCAACTTGGTGCTATCGCCATGCAATCGGTCCGGCACGCCGGGTGCCACGTCGACCTTGAAGTCCAGCGATTTGCTCGACGCACTGCCGTCGAATTGCACACGCAACGCCTCGACCACACCGCGCAAACTGAATGTCGTCGGATAAGCCTTGAGCTTGCCGGCCTGCAACTCGGTCAGGGTCAGGATGCCGTTGACCATACGCATCATCTCCCGCGCCGATCCCGCGGCTGTTTGCTGGTATTGCTCCAGCTCGGGGTCCATCTCGACGGTCTGCATCAGCTCCAGTGAGCCGATCACCCCGTTCATGGGCGTGCGCAGTTCATGGGTCAAGGTGGCAAGGAACTCGTCCTTTAGCTTGTTACTGTGGGCCAGTTGCTGGTTGAGCACTTCAAGTTTTTGCCCGGCGTCGAACAACGTTTGCGCCTGCTGTTCGCGCATCGCATTGATGCGGTCGGCCAGGGCCAGGGACAGCAGTGCCACTTCGATGGCCGAACCGATCTGGCTGGAGTACATGGTCAGGAACACGTTCGGCAGATAACCCAGCACCATCAGCGTGTTGATGATGCCGCCCAGCAAAAAAGCCGACCAGGCAATGATGAAATACCGCGCCACTCGCAGACCACGTAGCCAGGCGAAAATCCCCGCAGAAAAAATCACCACGGTAAAGGTCAGCGCCAGCGCCGTGGCCAGGCGCAGGGCCAGGGCGTAACTGGTCATCAAGGACAATCCGACCACCAGCGCGCTGAACGCCACCAATGCCAGCAACAGGCGATCGAGCCAGCGACTGTGGGTGGCCGTCTGCAAGAAGCTGCGAGCGAACTGACTGCCGAACAGCCCGGCGCAACCGATGAAAAATGGTGTCGCGGCGTTGGCCCACCAGGGATTGTCCGGCCAGAAATACTCTACGGCAGCGCCGTTCACAGAAAGTTGATACAGGCCGAACGAGGCAATGTAGACAATGTAATAGAGATAACTGGTGTCGCGCACGCTGAGGTAGATGAACAGGTTGTAGACCAGCATCCCCAGCAACACGCCATAGATCAGGCCCAACACATAGAGTCGGACCGGCTGCTCTTCGAGGTAGGCGGTGCTTGACCACAATGTCACCGGCGCCTGGATCGAGCCCTCACTTTGCAAGCGCAGGTACAGGGTTTGGGTCTGGCCGGGGGTGAAGTTCAGACTGAACAGGTAGTTGTTCTGACGGATCTCGCGACTGGAAAAGGGTAATGCATCGCCCGTCTGACGGACCACTTGATAGTTACCGGTTGCATCAGGCAGATAGAGATCAAGGTGATCGAGGGGCGGGTAGGCCAGTTCCAGCAGCCAGGTCCGTTGCGCCGCAGGGTTGGTCGGGCGGTACTGCAAGTCGATTTTCAGCCAGAACACCGAACGCGAGTACCCGGCATTGAGGGTGGCTTTGTCATGGGATTTGAAGTTGCCGGCCGCCGCTTGTGCGCGCACGTCCGCAATGGTCGCCTGACCACTTGCGTCTTCAAACACCTGCAGGGATCGGCCCAGGGGGAGGCTTTGAGTGAACTCATCGAATTCGACGGCGTTCGCCAAAAAGGGCAAACACAACATCAACATTAGCAAATAGCGCATTGGTGCCCCAGCGTGGCCTATCCGGTTCTGTCAGGAAGCCCCCCATTCCTTTTGAGCAGACGTAAAACCGGTATTACCTGTTATTGATTTGGATCCACTCTAGCATAGCCGTTGATGGCCATTGAGCACTACTGAAATTTTTCCTGCAAAGGCTCTAGAACGGGCTTTTCAGCGGAGATTATTGAGCTAGAGCTGTTTGATTGATCAGGTTGTAAAAATACCTGAGCGAACACTTGTGGCGAGGGAGCTTACTCCCGCCAGGTTGCGAAGCGGCCCCAACGTTTTGTCAGTTGCGCCGAGCCATTGGACTTGACGACTGCTTCGCACTCGAGCGGGAGCAAGCGCCCCTCGCCACAAGCATGTCGCTGCATCCGAAAAAAGATGTTTGGTGGTAAGCTCGCGCACCATGAATATCTACAGCTCTCGCCCCGTTGTCCTCTGTCTCTCCGGCCACGACCCAAGTGGTGGCGCCGGCTTGCAGGCAGATATCGAAGCCCTGCTCGCTCAGGGTTGCCATGCGGCTCCGGCCGTCACTGCCCTGACCGTGCAAGATACGGTCAACGTCACTGACTTCCGTGTCCTCGACCGTGAGTGGGTGTTGGCCCAGGCCAATGCCGTGCTCAACGATTCCGAGGTTGCGGCCGTCAAACTGGGCATGCTCGGTTCGCTGGAAATGGTCGACACCGTGGTCGAACTGCTCTCGGCGCACCCGCACCTGCCAGTGGTCTGCGACCCGGTGCTGCGCGCTGGCGGCGGCGGACGCCTGGGCAAGGACGAAGTCGGCTACGCCATGCGCGAACGCTTGCTGCCGCTCTCGATCATCGCCACCCCTAACCTTCCCGAAGCCCGCATCCTCGCCGAACTGCCCGAAGGCACCGCGGACGAGTGCGCTGAAAAACTCCTGCCGTTCGTCAAACACCTGCTGATCACCGGCGGCCATGGCGACGAAACCGAAATCCATAATCGCCTCTACAGCCGTGACGGCCATCGCGACACTTTTACCTGTCAGCGCCTGCCGGGCAGTTATCACGGTTCCGGCTGCACATTAGCCAGTGCCCTCGCCGGCCGTCTGGCCCAGGGTGAAAACCTCGCCAGCGCCGTACAGACTGCACTTAACTACACGTGGCGCACCCTGCGTGACGCGGAGCAACTGGGCAAAGGGCAATTCGTGCCACGCCGCCTGCCACTGGACTTCTGTTCGTAACGCCATGAGGCCTGTCCGATGAAACTACGTGGCCTGTACGCCATTACCGACAGTCAGTTGCTGGCCGGTAAATTTCTCTCGTACGTGGAGGCGGCGCTGGAAGGCGGCGTCACCCTGCTGCAGTACCGCGACAAGAGCAGCGATGAGGCCCGTCGACTGCGCGAGGCGCAAGCCCTGCGCAATTTGTGCGAGCGCTACAAGACGCAGTTGATCATCAATGACGACGCCGAACTGGCCGCACGCCTGAACGTAGGCGTACACCTGGGCCAAACCGACGGCCCGTTGTCGCCGACCCGCGCCCTGCTCGGCTCCAAAGCCATCATCGGTTCGACCTGCCATGCACAGCTCGAACTGGCCGAGCAAGCTGTCAAGGAAGGCGCCAGTTATGTCGCGTTCGGACGCTTCTTCAATTCCAACACCAAGCCCGGCGCCCCGACCTGCAGCCTCGATCTGCTGGACCAGGCGCGCCAGAAATTGCACCTGCCGATCTGCGCGATCGGCGGCATCACCCTGGACAACGCCGCCCCGCTGGTGGCCCATGGCGTCGATCTGCTGGCCGTGGTGCATGGTTTGTTTGGCGCCGAGAGCACGACCGAAGTGACCCGCCGCGCCCGCGCATTCAATGAATTACTAAAAATCTGATTTGAGAGTCCGCACATGTCTCGTTCCGAAACCCTGTTTGCCAATGCCCAGAAACACATTCCCGGTGGCGTGAACTCGCCAGTGCGCGCGTTCAAGAGCGTTGGCGGCACGCCGTTGTTCTTCAAACACGCTGAAGGCGCCTACGTCACCGACGAAGACAACAAGCGTTATGTGGATTACGTCGGCTCCTGGGGCCCGATGATTCTCGGCCACAGCCACCCGGATGTGCTGGACGCCGTGCGTAAACAGCTGGAGCACGGCCTGTCCTACGGCGCGCCGACCGAGATGGAAACCCAGATGGCCGACCTGGTCTGCTCGCTGGTGCCTTCGATGGACATGGTGCGCATGGTCAGCTCCGGCACCGAAGCGACCATGAGTGCCATTCGTCTGGCCCGTGGTTTCACTGGCCGCGACAGCATCATCAAGTTTGAAGGCTGCTACCACGGTCACTCCGACAGCCTGCTGGTCAAGGCCGGTTCCGGGGCCCTGACCCAAGGCGTACCGAGTTCGGCCGGCGTGCCGGCGGCGTTCGCCAAACACACCCTGACCCTGCCATTCAACGACATCGACGCGGTTGAAGCGATGCTCGCCGAAGTCGGGCAGGACGTGGCCTGCATCATCGTTGAACCGGTGGCTGGCAACATGAACTGCGTACCACCGGCGCCAGGTTTCCTCGAAGGCCTGCGGACCCTGTGTGACAAGCACGGCGTGGTCCTGATTTTCGACGAAGTGATGACCGGCTTCCGTGTCGCCCTGGGCGGTGCCCAGGCTCACTACGGTGTAACGCCGGACCTGACCACGTTCGGCAAGATCATCGGGGGCGGCATGCCGGTCGGCTGCTTCGGTGGCAAGCGCGAAATCATGTCGCGCATCGCCCCGCTGGGCCCGGTCTACCAGGCCGGTACGTTGTCGGGTAACCCGCTGGCGATGGCTGCCGGCCTGACCACCCTGCGCCTGATCAGCCGTCCGGGTTTCCACGCGGAGCTGACCGACTACACCACGCGCCTGCTCGATGGCTTGCAACAACGTGCCGATGCGGCAGGCATCCCGTTCGTGACCACTCAGGCCGGCGGCATGTTCGGCCTGTACTTCAGCGGCGCCGACGACATCGTGACTTTCGATGACGTGATGGCCAGCGATGCGGCGCTGTTCGGTCGCTTCTTCCACCTGATGCTCGAAGGTGGTGTGTACCTGGCGCCAAGCGCGTTCGAAGCCGGCTTCACCTCGATCGCCCACGGCGAAACCGAGCTGAAACTGACCCTGGATGCCGCTGAGCGCGCGTTCGCTGCACTGAAGTAACGTGATCGAGCCGACGCTGGCCATCGCCAGCGTCGGCTTTCACCTGCATTCCCGCTTTTTTTCCGACTCATCAGCCAACAATCCCCAGCAAAGTGGGCGATATATTTCCCGCGCAGCAGAAAAACGAGTAAAGACTTTGTAAGGTTGGCCCTGCTTATTTCATAATGCGCGCTTATTGGATCCCCTCGATGGGTCCGCGCGCCCTTCAGAGGTAAGTCGATTCCCATGAACCGCACCGGCCGCGCCCTTTCACTGGGCTGCCTGTTGCTCCTTCAGCCCCTGCTCGCGCTCGCACAAGCAGGCGGTAACTCGTTGTTAATCCCAGCGATGGGTCGCTGCACCCTCAATACCCAGCCGCAAGACCTGGCACAGGCACTCGCCGCCTGCCAGAAAGCGTCGGATGAAGGGGATGCCCAAGCGCAATACGAGTTGGGTGAGTTCTACTACGAAGGCAAAAACGCCCCGCGCGACCTCAATCAAGCCCTGAGCTATTTCGAAAAGGCCTCGCTGCAAGGCCACGCCCAGGCGCAGCTCAAACTCGGCACCATGTTTTTCCACGGTGAAGGCGTGCCGGCCAATAACGTTCAGGCGTATATCCTGCTGAAAATGGCTGCGGTCAATGGCGACGAAGATGCGCTGGACACTGCCGACGAAGTCACCGAAAAGATGCCTCGCGAAGAACTGGAAGTCGCCACTCAGGTGCTGGGGCAAATTTTCCGTAAGTATTTGATGGAATTGCAGAGCGCCGATGGGCGTACGCCGTTCGCGCCGTTGCCTTAAGTTCTGTACCGATTTTTCTGGCCCCATCGCGAGCAAGCTCGCTCCCACACGTGATTTCTGGCGTTCACAACTATTGTGTTCGCAGACGATTCATTGTGGGAGCGAGCTTGCTCACGATGGAGACGACTCGGTCTTGAAACCTTACTTCTCAGGCATCGGCATCGGAAACGGCATCACATTGCCGACCGCGCCACGGGCTTCGCTGATTTTCGGCGTGCCCAGGCGCTCGACTTCGTCGATGCGCACGATCGAATGCATGGGCACAAAACTGCGCACCACGCCTTCGAACTGAGCCTTGAGCTTCTCTTCGCTCGGATCGACGACCACTTGCGTGCGCTCGCCAAAGACGAACTCTTCCACTTCCAGAAAGCCCCACAGATCACTTTGATAGATCTGCTTGGCGTACATTTCGAACACCTGGCCCTGGTTGAGGAAAATCACCTTGTAGATTGGAGCTTCACGTTTGGTCATGGTGGGCGGGTAACACATCGAGGGATAAAAAAGAGGGCACGAACTATAGCATAGCCGTCGGACGCGCAGCGGTAGGAACCTGGGTGCATGTTCCCTATAATGCGCGGTTCTTTGAATCACGTGATGACTCTTTCCATGGCCAAGAAGCTTTACATCGAAACCCACGGTTGCCAGATGAACGAGTACGACAGCTCGCGCATGGTCGATCTGCTGGGCGCACACCAGGCCCTGGAAGTCACCGCGCGTGCTGAAGACGCCGACGTGATCCTGCTCAACACCTGCTCGATCCGCGAACGCGCCCAGGATCGTGTCTACTCTCAGCTCGGCCGCTGGCGCGAACTGAAACTCGCCAACCCGGACATGGTCATCGCCGTCGGCGGTTGCGTAGCCAGCCAGGAAGGCGCCGCCATCCGAGATCGCGCGCCCTACGTGGACGTCGTCTTCGGCCCGCAGACCTTGCACCGCCTGCCGGAAATGATCGACGCCGCACGCATCAGCAAGCTGCCGCAGGTCGACGTTTCTTTCCCGGAAATCGAAAAATTCGACCACTTGCCCGAGCCGCGCATCGATGGCCCCAGCGCTTACGTGTCGGTGATGGAAGGCTGCAGCAAGTACTGCACCTTCTGCGTGGTGCCGTACACCCGCGGCGAAGAAGTGAGCCGGCCATTCGACGACGTGATCGCCGAGATCATTCACCTGGCTGAAAACGGTGTGCGCGAAGTGACCTTGTTGGGGCAGAACGTCAACGGTTATCGCGGCACCACGCACGACGGTCGCCTGGCCGATCTGGCCGAGCTGATCCGCGTGGTCGCCGCCATCGATGGCATCGACCGCATCCGCTACACCACCTCGCACCCGCTGGAATTCTCCGACAGCCTGATCCAGGCCCACGCCGAGGTGCCGGAACTGGTGAAACACCTGCATTTGCCGGTGCAGTCAGGCTCGGACCGCATCCTCGCGGCGATGAAGCGCAACCACACCGCGCTGGAATACAAATCCAAACTGCGCAAGCTGCGCGCGGCCGTACCGGGCATCTGCATCAGTTCGGACTTCATCGTCGGCTTCCCCGGCGAGACGGAAAAAGACTTCGAACAGACCATGAAACTGATCCAGGACGTCGGCTTCGACTTTTCCTATTCGTTCGTCTACAGCCAGCGTCCAGGTACTCCGGCCGCCGATCTGGCAGACGACACCCCCGAAGAGCTGAAAAAAGAGCGCTTGAACGCCTTGCAACATCGCCTGAACCAACAAGGCTTCGAAATCAGCCGACAAATGGTCGGGTCGATCCAGCGGATTCTGGTCACCGATTATTCGAAAAAAGACCCCGGAGAGCTGCAAGGCCGGACCGAAAATAATCGTATCGTCAACTTCAAGTGTGACAATCCGACCCTGATCGGTCAGTTTGCCGACGTGCACATCGATGCCGCACAGCCGCACTCGCTGCGAGGCTCGCTGATTCAATAACACCGATCCCTGTGGGAGCTGGCTTGCCAGCTCCCACAGTGAAATGCATTGTTCTTGAGAATGGGTTGATCCATTTAAGAGCTTTCGCACCCACGCCACTGGCGCTATCCTTGAACTCATCACTATTGCCCCAGGGCGGCTAAATACGACCTTGAACGCACCCATCGAACCACATCGTTTTATCCTCGAGCCTTTTGAAGCTCGCCGCTTCGCCAATCTGTGCGGGCAATTCGACGAGCATCTGCGCTTGATCGAACAGCGCCTGACCATCGAGATCCGTAACCGCGGCAATCAGTTCGAGCTGATCGGCGAACCCAAGCACACCACCTCTGCGGAAAACCTGCTGCGCCGCCTGTACCGGGAAACCAAGGGTACGGAGCTGTCGCCGGACATGGTTCACCTGTTCCTGCAGGAATCGGCCGTTGAAGAGCTGGACAATCACGCCCCTGCCGAAGCCTCCGTCGCCCTGCGCACCAAGAAAGGCATGATTCGCCCTCGCGGCTTGAATCAGTTGCGCTACGTGAAGGAAATCCTCGGCAACGACATCAACTTCGGCATTGGTCCGGCCGGTACCGGCAAGACCTATCTGGCGGTTGCCTGCGCGGTCGATGCACTGGAACGCGAGCAGATCCGCCGCATTCTGCTGGTGCGTCCAGCGGTCGAAGCGGGTGAGAAACTCGGCTTCCTGCCGGGCGATTTGTCCCAGAAGATCGACCCGTATTTGCGCCCGCTTTACGACGCGCTCTACGAGATGCTCGGCTTCGAATACGTCGCCAAACTGATCGAACGCCAGGTGATCGAAGTCGCCCCCTTGGCTTATATGCGCGGGCGCACGCTGAACAACAGCTTCATCATCCTCGACGAAAGCCAGAACACCACGGTCGAGCAAATGAAAATGTTCCTGACCCGGATCGGCTTCGGCTCTACCGCCGTCATCACCGGTGACATCACCCAGGTCGACCTGCCCAAAGGCACCAAATCCGGGCTGCACCATGTGATCGAAGTGCTCAAAGACGTGCCAGGCATCAGCTTTACCCATTTCATGCCCAAGGACGTTGTGCGTCATCCATTGGTGCAGCGCATTGTCGAAGCCTATGAGCGCTTCGAGAACCGCGTGACCGATGAAGCGCCAAAGGACAGCCGCCGCGATGCTTGAGCTTGATCTGCAACTGGCTACCCAGGCGCCCGCCCCCGGCGAGGCCGAGTTCCGCCAATGGTGCGAACTGGCCCTGCGCCAGCGCAGCGCCGACTCCGAGATGACCATTCGTCTGGTCGACGAAGCCGAAGGCCGCGAACTGAATCACACCTGGAGGCAAAAGGATTACGCCACTAACGTCCTGTCATTCCCTGCCGACGTACCCGACGAGTTTCTCGACATCCCGTTGCTGGGCGATCTGGTGATCTGCGTGGCCGTGGTCGAGCGCGAAGCCGCCGAACAGGGCAAGGAACTCAAGGCCCACTGGGCTCATCTGGTGATTCACGGCTGCTTGCATCTACTGGGTTACGACCATATAGATGACGACGAAGCCGAGGAAATGGAAGCACTGGAACGAACGTTGCTTGCAGAATTGGGCTATCCCGATCCGTACGCGGACGACGAAACCGAAACATCCCCAACCGTAACAACAAAGGATTCAGAGTAATCGCTATGAGCGAAGATCGATCGAGCAACGGGCAAAAGTCCTGGCTGGGTAAGCTTACCCAGGCTTTTGCCCATGAGCCGAAAAACCGCCAGGAGCTGCTGGAGCTGCTGCGCGACGCACACCAAAACAAACTGCTGGACAGCGAAGCGCTGGCCATCGTCGAAGGCGCCATCCAGGTCGCTGACCTGCAAGTACGGGACATCATGGTCCCGCGCTCGCAGATGGTCAGCATCAAGGCGACCCAGACACCCCGCGAGTTCCTGCCCGCCGTGGTCGACTCGGCCCACTCCCGCTACCCGGTGATCGGCGAGAGCCACGATGACGTGATGGGTGTGTTGCTGGCCAAGGACTTGCTGCCGTTGATCCTTCGGGAGAACGGCGACAGCTTCAATATCAAGGATCTGCTGCGCCCGGCCACGTTCGTGCCGGAGTCCAAGCGCTTGAACGTGCTGCTGCGCGAGTTCCGCGCCAACCATAATCACATGGCCATCGTCATTGACGAATACGGCGGCGTGGCGGGCCTGGTGACCATCGAAGACGTGCTCGAACAGATTGTCGGCGACATCGAAGACGAACACGATGTCGAAGAAGACAGCTACATCAAGCCGCTGCCAAGCGGTGATTTCCTGATCAAGGCCCTGACGCCGATCGAGAACTTCAACGAGTTCTTCGACAGTGAATTCTCCGATGACGAGTTCGACACCGTCGGCGGCCTGGTGATGAGTGCATTCGGGCATCTGCCAAAACGCAACGAAATCACCGAAATCGGCCCGTACCGCTTCCGCATCCTGAATGCCGACAGTCGCCGGATTCACCTGCTGCGCCTGACGCCAATCGCCCGGTAAAACATTAAGGATAGAAATGCGCTGGACAACCCGCCCCGGCTGGCCCGGTAACCTGCTGGCCGTGGCGGCCGGTGCAATCACCACCTTGGCCCTGGCGCCGTTCGATATCTGGCCATTGGCACTGCTGGCGGTCGGGCTTTTTTATGCCGGTCTGCGCGAACTGAGCCCTCGCCAGGCACTCGGCCGTGGCTGGTGTTTCGGTTTTGGCCTGTTCGGTGCCGGTACCAGCTGGATCTACTACAGCATTCACAACTTCGGTGGCGCTTCGGTGTTGCTGGCCGGGTTCCTGATGCTGCTGTTCACGGCGGCGATTGCCTGGTTCTTTGCGCTGCCCGCCTGGCTCTGGGCGCGCTGGCTACGACGCAACGAAGCGCCACTGGCCGACGCCCTTGCATTCGCCGCGCTGTGGGTAGGCCAGGAGGCCTTCCGCGGCTGGTTCCTGACCGGCTTCCCGTGGCTGTATTCCGGCTACAGCCAGCTCGATGGCCCACTGACGGGGCTCGCCCCCGTTGGTGGTATGTGGCTGATTTCCTTCACCCTGGCCCTGACCGCTGCGCTGATCTACAACGGTATGCGCCTGGTGCGCACGGGTCGTAAAGGCTTCATCGTGGCTGGCGCCGTTTTGCTGGTCGGCCCCTGGGTCGCCGGCATGGCACTCAAACACCACGCCTGGACCAGCCCGGCGGGCGCACCACTGAGTGTCGCGGCGATCCAGGGCAATATCGAACAGAGCATGAAGTGGGACCCGGCCCAGCTCAATGCACAACTGGCGCTTTATCGCGACATGAGCTTCAGCTCCAAACGCGTCGACCTGCTGATCTGGCCGGAAACCGCGGTCCCAGTACTCAAGGAGTCCGCCGAGGGCTACCTGAACATGATGGGGAATTTTGCCGCAGAACGTCACTCGGCGTTGATTACCGGCGTGCCGATTCGCCAGATGGTCCATCACGAAAAACGCTTCTACAACGGCATCACCGTGGTCGGTGAAGGCGATGGCACATACCTCAAGCAGAAACTGGTGCCGTTTGGCGAATACGTTCCACTGCAAGATGTGCTGCGCGGCTTGATCGCCTTCTTCGACCTGCCGATGTCGGACTTTGCCCGAGGCCCGGCCGACCAGGCCATGTTGCAGGCCAAGGGTTACCAGATTGCGCCGTTCATCTGCTACGAAGTGGTGTATCCGGAGTTCGCTGCCGGCCTCGCGGCACAAAGCGATTTGCTGCTGACCATCAGCAACGACACCTGGTTCGGCACCTCGATCGGTCCGCTGCAACACTTGCAGATGGCGCAGATGCGCGCGCTGGAGGCCGGACGCTGGATGATCCGCGCCACCAATAACGGCGTGACCGGCCTGATCAACCCGTTCGGCCAGATCACCGCGCAGATCCCGCAGTTCGAGCGCGGCATCCTGTATGGCGAAGTGGTGCCGATGCACAACCTGACGCCTTATCTTCAATGGCGTTCGTGGCCGTTGATCATTGTTTGCGTGCTGTTGTTTGGCTGGGCACTGATTGCCAGCCGGATGGCCAAAACGGTCTGACTTGCGGGCCCTGGGCAGAGGGCTTTTTGTGGTGAGGGAGCACACTCCCTCACCACAGGGTAATGGCCAGCCCTCGCTATCGGTAGAACAACGAATACCCCACCTGCCCCACCGCTTCATTCAGCAACTGCCCGCTCTGCCAGATCGACTTGAATTCCGGCATCCAGCCACCCAGCGGCCGGGCATTGTCCACGCCTAAAAACCCCACGGGCGCAGACACCACTTCAAACCCTGCCTTCTGGAAGCTCCAGACAGCCCGCGGCATGTGCCAGGCCTGAGTCACCACCACCACGCGCTTGATGCCTTCTGGCAACAATACTTCGGCGCTGAATTGCGCGTTTTCCCAGGTCGTACGGCTGCGCCCTTCCTGCCATCGAACAGTGACGCCGAAATCATCGTGCAGCGAGTCGGCCATCAATCGGGCCTCGGTCGGCGGCGTGCCGTAATGCAGGCCGCCGCTGGTCAGCACCGGCAAGCCCGAGGCCTTGGCCAGACGCGCCGCATAGCGTTCGCGTTCCAGGCCCACGCCCGTCGGCTGATCCGCGCCCCACGCCGGATCGCCGCGCTCGCGTCCCGAACCCAATACCACGATCGCATCGGCATGCCGAGCCAAAGTGGCCCACTCCTCTCGCGCCAACGGCGGCTCGCGCTCCAACAGCTCGGCGCCCCATTGCACCACGATGGGCAAGCTCATCAGCCAGAAGCCGCCCAAACCCAGGGTAAAGCACACAGCGGCGAGCCTCGGCCTTGAATGGCGCCACCACCAGGCAAGCGCCAGCAGTAGCAACAGAATGCCCGGCGGCAACAGAAGTTGTTTTAAGAAATAACGAAAAGGCATCGAGCATCTCCATGAAGATGCCCGAAGCCTAAGTGGGTTGACGCAATGCGACAATCAATATGGAAGGGCTATGCTTCGAAAAACCCGGGAGCATGGCGCCGTGCCTTATTTGCAATGCAGAGACCGGACCTTTACCGCGTCTCTGCCGGGTGTTTTGTCCTTGAGCCAGATGATCTTGGCTGTATGCGGCGCATCAAGTTGCTTCACTGCCTCGGACAAGCATCCGTGCGTTTCACGCTCACAACGATCCAGATACGCCTTGACCAGAGCAAACTCTGCGAGGCTCAGACCACGCAATTCCAGCTCCAGCGGACGCTCATCACGCAACCGGCCTGCGGTTTTTGCCGCTTCCAGGGCCATTCCAAGACGATCTATCAGTCTTTCATATAACTCCGGTTTTGTAGCTTTTTGCTGTGAATCAACCATCCCTCACCTCATTGGAAGATAAAACCTACTCCCCAGTTAGAGCTTAGCTTCCATGAACAAACCGACTGAACGCCGCGACCAACGGCCCTCGTAGCGTTTTTTGCGAGACGCGCGGCCGTAATCAGGGTTTCCCTCGATAGAGTGCGGTCATGTATGCTACGGCGCTTCCTGTAACTCCACTTCCAGCTCGCCTGGGCACCGAAACGCCGAATTGGCGCATTCACCGTCCAGCGTCGCATTGAAGAGGATTAGGCCACCCCTATTCAGTTCAAAAGTAGCCATGCACGAACAATATCAGCCCCGTGAAATCGAAGCCGCCGCCCAATCGTTCTGGGACGAGCAAAAGTCCTTTGAAGTCAGTGAACAGCCAGGCAAGGAGACTTACTACTGCCTGTCGATGTTCCCTTACCCCAGCGGCAAGCTACACATGGGGCACGTGCGCAACTACACCATCGGCGACGTGATCTCCCGCTATCAGCGCATGCAAGGCAAGAACGTCCTGCAACCCATGGGTTGGGACGCCTTCGGCATGCCGGCGGAAAACGCCGCGATGAAGAACAACGTGGCACCGGCCAAGTGGACCTACGAAAACATCGCCTACATGAAATCCCAGTTGCGCAGCCTGGGCCTGGCGGTGGACTGGTCGCGCGAAGTGACCACCTGCAAGCCTGACTACTACCGCTGGGAACAATGGCTGTTCACCCGCCTGTTCGAAAAAGGCGTGATCTACCGCAAGAACGGCACCGTGAACTGGGACCCGGTCGACCAGACCGTTCTGGCCAACGAGCAGGTCATCGACGGTCGCGGCTGGCGTTCCGGCGCGCTGATCGAGAAGCGCGAAATCCCGATGTACTACTTCAAGATCACCGCCTACGCGGATGAACTGCTGGAGAGTCTCGACGATCTGACTGGCTGGCCTGAACAGGTCAAGACCATGCAGCGCAACTGGATCGGCAAATCCCGCGGCATGGAAGTGCAGTTCCCCTACAACGTCGATTCCATCGGCGAAGCTGGCGCACTGAAAGTCTTCACCACCCGTCCGGACACCCTGATGGGCGCGACCTACGTCGCCGTGGCCGCCGAGCACCACCTGGCCAGCCTGGCCGCGCAGAACAATCCTGAGTTGCAGGCGTTCATCGCTGAATGCAAGGGCGGCAGCGTCGCCGAAGCCGATGTCGCCACCCAGGAGAAGAAAGGCATTCCAACCGGCCTGTTCGTCGAACACCCGCTGACCGGTGAAAAGCTGCCGGTCTGGGTCGCCAACTACGTGCTGATGCATTACGGCGATGGCGCGGTGATGGCCGTTCCAGCCCACGACGAGCGCGATTTCGAATTCGCCCACAAGTACAACCTGCCGGTCAAATCCGTGGTGCGCACCAGTTCTGGTGACGTCAACCCGGCACCGTGGCAGGACGCCTATGGCGAACACGGCACGCTGATCAACTCCGGCGAATTCGACGGCCTCGACTTCGCCGGCGCCTTCGACGCCATCGAAGTGGCACTGATCAAGAAAAACCTCGGCGCCTCGCGCACCCAGTTCCGTCTGCGCGACTGGGGCATCAGCCGTCAACGCTACTGGGGCTGCCCGATCCCGATCATTCACTGCGATACCTGCGGTGACGTGCCGGTACCGGAAGATCAACTGCCGGTCGTGCTGCCGGAAGACGTCGTACCCGACGGCGCCGGCTCGCCACTGGCGCGCATGCCCGAGTTCTACGAGTGCAACTGCCCGAAATGCGGCCAGCCTGCCAAGCGTGAAACCGACACCATGGACACCTTCGTCGAGTCCTCGTGGTACTACGCCCGCTACGCCTCGCCGCACTTTGAAGGTGGCCTGGTGGAAAAATCCGCGGCTGACCACTGGCTGCCGGTGGATCAGTACATTGGCGGTATCGAACACGCGATTCTTCACCTGCTCTATGCGCGCTTCTTCCACAAGCTGATGCGCGACGAAGGCCTGGTGAGCTCCAACGAACCGTTCAAGAACCTGCTGACCCAGGGCATGGTGATCGCCGAGACTTACTATCGTCGCGAAGCCAACGGTGCCTACACCTGGTTCAACCCGGCGGACGTGGAACTCGAACGCGACAGCAAGGCCAAGGTCATCAGCGCCAAATTGAAATCCGACGGCCTGCCGGTGGAAATCGGTGGCACCGAGAAGATGGCCAAGTCCAAGAACAACGGCGTTGACCCACAGTCGATGATCGATCAGTTCGGCGCAGACACTTGCCGCCTGTTCATGATGTTCGCCTCGCCACCTGACATGAGCGCGGAATGGTCCGACTCCGGGGTGGAAGGTTCGCACCGCTTCCTCAAGCGCGTCTGGCGCCTGGCTCAAGCGCACGTTACTCAGGGCCTGCCGGGCAAGCTCGACGTGGCCAGCCTGAACGACGAGCAGAAAGCCATTCGCCGCTCGATCCACCAGGCCATCAAGCAGGCCAGCCACGACGTCGGCCAGAACCACAAATTCAACACCGCCATCGCCCAGGTGATGACGCTGATGAACGTGCTGGAAAAAGCCCCGCAAGGCACCGGACAGGATCGCGCACTGGTTCAGGAAGGCCTGGAAACCGTGACCCTGCTGCTGGCCCCGATCACCCCGCACATCAGTCACGAGCTGTGGAGTCAACTGGGTCACGCCGAACCGGTGATCGACGCCGCCTGGCCACGGCTGGACGAGAGCGCGCTGGTACAGGACAGCCTGCAACTGGTGATCCAGGTCAACGGCAAACTGCGCGGCCATATCGACATGCCGGCCAGCGCCAGCCGTGAAGAAGTCGAAGCCGCCGCACGCGCCAACGAGAACGTGCTGCGTTTCGTCGACGGTCTGACCATTCGGAAAGTGATCGTGGTGCCCGGGAAACTGGTCAACATCGTCGCCAGCTAATTGGATCAGGCGCCAGGTCATGCCTGGCGCCGCGTAAAACCTTTCGGGCCGCATGATCGGCCCACATGGTTTCAAGGGGAGCAACACAATGATCAAACGCAATTTGCTGGTGATGGGCCTTGCGGTCCTGCTGAGCGCCTGCGGTTTCCAGCTGCGTGGCACCGGCACTACAGAACTGGCGATCAAGGAGCTCGACCTGAGCGCGCGCAACGCCTACGGCGAAACCGTGACGCAAATGCGCCAGGTGCTGGAAAGCAGCGGCGTCAAGGTCTACACCGGTGCACCTTACAAACTGGTGCTGACCGATGAGCAGGAAAACCAGCGCATCCTCAGTTACGCCGGCGCCGGTCGTACTGGCGAGTACCAGGTCACCACCGTCCTCAACTACGACATCCGTGGTCAGAACAACCTGGATCTGCTGAGCGACAAACTTGAAGTTCAGAAGATCTTCATGCACGACGGCAACAACCTGGTAGGTTCCGACCAGGAAGCTGCAACAGCCCGGGGCGAAACCCGCCGCGAGCTGATTCAGCGCATGATGCTGCGCCTGCAACAACTGACCCCGGCCCAGCTCGATCAGTTGCAGCAGACTGCCGATGCCAGGGCCAAGGCTGAAGCCGCGGCGCTGGAAGCGGCGCAGAAGGCTGAAGCGGAAACGCCGCGTCAGTCGCCTGTCGAACTGCCGAAGCAGTAAGACTTGCGGGGCGCTCAGGCGCCCCGTTCGCCCTCGCCTATGAAACTCGCCCCCGCCCAACTCGCAAAGCACCTGCAAGGTGCCCTCGCGCCGGTCTACGTCATCAGTGGCGACGACCCCTTGCTGTGTCAGGAAGCCGCCGACGCCATCCGCGCTGCCGCTCGCCAGCAAGGTTTTGATGAACGCCAGGTCTTTGCCGCCGATGCCAGTTTTGACTGGGGTACGCTGCTGCAAGCCGGTGCCAGCATGTCGCTGTTCGCCGAAAAACGCCTGCTGGAACTGCGTCTGCCCTCCGGCAAGCCCGGTGACAAGGGCGCAGCCGCTCTCATCGAGTACTGCTCGCGACCGGCCGAAGACACGGTGCTGTTGATCAGCCTGCCAAAGCTCGATGGCAGCGCGCAGAAAACCAAGTGGGGCAAGGCGTTGGTCGAAGGCCAGCAAACCCAGTTCGTGCAGATCTGGCCGGTGGATGTCAGCCAGTTGCCGAGCTGGATCCGACAGCGACTGTCCCAGGCCGGGCTTTCCGCCAGTCAGGACGCGGTCGAGCTGATCGCCGCGCGGGTCGAAGGCAACCTGCTGGCCGCCGCCCAGGAAATCGAAAAACTCAAGCTGATGGCCGAAGGTGGTCAGATTACGATCGAAACCGTGCAGGCCGCGGTGGCCGACAGTGCGCGCTTCGATGTCTTCGGGCTGACCGATGCGATTCTCAACGGCGAAGCCGCCCATGCCCTGCGCATGCTCGAAGGGCTGCGCGGGGAAGGCGTCGAACCGCCGGTCATTCTCTGGGCGCTGGCCCGGGAACTGCGCCTGCTGGCCAATATCTCGTTGCAATACAGCCAGGGAACGCCCCTGGACAAAGCCTTCAGCCAGGCCAAACCACCTGTCTGGGACAAGCGCAAGCCGCTGATGAGCAAAGCCCTGCAACGTTATTCGGCGCAACGCTGGGCGCAGTTGCTACTCGAAGCGCAGCGCATCGATGCACAGATCAAGGGCCAGGCCGCCGGCTCGCCCTGGATGAGCCTGAGTCGGTTGACGTTGTTGATGGCGGGCCAGCGCCTTACCTTGCCTGCCGAGTAACCCCGCCCAGCCTGCTCGCGATGGTCGTTAACGATAACGCGGGGAGTCTGGCTCGCCGCAGTGTTCCTGATTCCATCGCGAACAGGCTCGCTCCTACAGGGTACGGCGTATTGACTGACAACCTGCCCTATAGACAGAACCCCAACTTCAGCCGATGATTTGCTCCGCAAAAACCACTCACTTGCGAGCACCCATCATGAGCAAAAAGCCGTCCAAACGCGGCCCCAACAAGGCCAAATCCATCATCGCCCAGCCACTGTTCCGCAGCCGTCAGGAACGAGCCGGCAAGGGCAAAGGCAGCTACCGCCGCGAAGCCTTCCAGTCTAATAGCTGGGAGGCTTCTTACTTTCTGGCAGCCTGAAAGGCATGCATCCGCTCAACATGTTAAGGTCTGCACCTGATCCGTTTTCCCTGGACCCGTGCATGCCCCTTTGTCTTTCCCGTCGTTGGCACCTGCGCCAATTGATAGCTGCCTCCAGCCTCATTTTGCTAGTCGCCTGCGCGGAAAAACCCACCGCCGCCGACGCCCAGCCGCTTCAGACCCTTCCTGTCACCACCGCACCTGCAGTGGTATCGCCAGTGGTACCAAGCGACGACAATCTCGACATCCAGCCGACCCAGACCTTCGCCGAATGGCAGGCCGGTTTCCGCAAGGACGCCATGGCCGCCGGCATCCGCGCCGACCTCTTCGACCGCGCCTTCGCCAACGTCAGCTTCGACCCCAGCGTGATTCGTGCCGACCGCAGCCAGCCGGAGTTCACCCGGCCGGTATGGGAATACCTGGATGGCGCCCTGTCGCCACTGCGGGTGCGCAAGGGGCAGTCACTGGTCAGCCAATACGACGGCATTCTTCAAAGCATCGAGCAGCGATACGGCGTCGATCGCCAGGCCCTGGTCGCCGTGTGGGGCATGGAAAGTAACTTCGGCCAGTTCCAGGGCAACAAGTCGGTGATCAACTCACTGGCGTCCCTGGCCTACGAAGGCCGACGCCCCGGCTTCGCTCACGCGCAATTGATCGCCGCTTTGCAGATCCTGCAACAAGGCGACATCGAACCGGAGAAAATGCTCGGTTCCTGGGCCGGCGCCATGGGCCAGACCCAGTTCATCCCGACCACCTACAACACCCACGCCGTGGACTTCGATGGCGACGGTCGCCGAGATATCTGGGGCAGTGCCAGCGACGCCCTCGCGTCGACCGCGCATTACCTGCAAAGCTCCGGATGGCAGAAAGGCCAGCCATGGGGCTTCGAAGTGCAACTGCCGGGCAACTTCAATTACATGCTGGCTGACGGCACAATTCGTAAAAGTGTCGCCGAATGGCGCCAACTGGGTATCACACTGCCCAATGGCGGGCAGGTCCCGGCGGGCACAGAGCAACTGTCTGCGGCCTTGCTGCTGCCAGCCGGCTATCGCGGCCCGGCATTCCTCGTGCTCGATAACTTCCGGGCGATCCTCAAGTACAACAACTCTTCGTCCTACGCCCTGGCGGTGAGCCTGTTGTCCGAGCGTTTCAACGGTGCGGGCCTGATCAACGGCTCCTGGCCGAAAGATGATTTGCCATTGAGCCGTTCCGAGCGCATTGAACTGCAAAACCTGCTGAGCGCGCAAAACTACGATGCGGGCACTGCCGACGGCATCATCGGCGCCAACACGCGCAAGGCGATCCGCAGCGCCCAGCAGTCATTCGGCTGGCCAGCCGATGGTTACCCGACGCACAAGTTGCTGGAAGGTCTTCGCAGCCGCTGAAAGCGTCGCGGGCAAGCCCCCCACTGACATCAAGTTGCGTGCAAATACTGCATTCACCTTGATGCCACTGGGGGACTTGCCCGCGATGACGACTTGTCAGGCCGTGACGTTCTAGCGCCTGATCACCACATCCTGTTCCAGCACCAGCTCTTGCCTGCCCGCATTCAGCCTGACCAGCGCGCCCATGGGCAACGTCAAATTCGGGTCACAATGCCCGCTGCGCCACCCGGATAGCACCGGAATCCGAAATGGCTCGAACGCCTGCTTGAGCAATCGATCCAGGGAGGACACATCGACCCCCGCCACGTCCCCGACCAGAACGCCACGCAGCTTGCGCAGCGTCCCGGCGAGTCGCAGATGAGTCAGCAATCGATCGATGCGATACAGCGGTTCGTTGATGTCTTCGATAAACAGGATGACACCCTCGGCGTCGATCTCGTAAGGCGTGCCCATGGTCGCGGCAATCATCGACAGGTTCCCACCCAGCAAACGCCCGTGAGCGATGCCAGGCGCGATCGTGGTCAATGGGTAGGCCTCGGGATGCGCGAGCACGCTGCCCGCCTTCAAATGGCCGCGCAACATGTTGAGGAACGAAGACTCGGTGGGTTGTTGTCGTTTGCCGAGCAGATCGGCGTTGAGCAGTGGACCATGGAACGTCACAAACCCTGCATGGCGACTGATCGCCAGATGCAACGCAGTAATGTCGCTATAACCGATGAATGGCTTGGCGTTATTGCGCAGCAGCTCGAAATCGATACGGTCAAGCAAGCGTGGCGTGCCGTAACCACCTCGCAGGCAGATGATGGCGTCGACTTCAGGATCGGCAAATGCCGCATGCAAATCGTTCAGCCGCACCTCATCGCTACCGGCCAGGTAGCCTTCCTTTTCGTAGACGCCGGGAAACACTTTGAGCGAATAGCCTCGGGCGCGCATCCACTGTACGGCCTTGTGGGTGTCCAGCGCAGCGGGACCGGCAGGCGCAATGACGCCAATCAGCCCTTCCATCGGCAATGCCGGAACGGGAGCATTTGGACAAAGAGTGTGGGTCGGTGGAACTGTCATCCATATCTCCCTGCGTGAAATCCTCAACACACAGTAGTCAGGAATGGGCACAAACAGAAGAGGCTTCTTTGCCCGCAGGTTGCAGGAGAAATCGGTGATGGGCGTGGGCAGGACAAAAAAATGCCCGCCTGGCTCAATGCCTGGCGGGCGTTTTCCTGTCTTCAGCGCATCAGGACGACATCAACTCGGCCTTGACCAGCTTCGCCTGCTCGTCGGCGTGGTACGAGGAGCGAACCAGCGGACCGGAAGCGACGTTCTTGAAGCCCATCTTGTAACCTTCCTCGGCGAACCAGGCGAAGGTGTCCGGGTGCACAAAGCGCTGCACCGGCAAGTGGCTGCGGGACGGTTGCAGATACTGGCCCAGGGTCAACATGTCGATGTCGTGTTCGCGCATGCGCTTCATGACTTCGATGACTTCTTCATCGGTCTCGCCCAGGCCCAGCATCAGGCCTGACTTGGTCGGAATGTGCGGCATCATCTGCTTGAAGCGTTGCAGCAGGGTCAGCGACCACTGGTAGTCAGACCCCGGACGCGCAGCCTTGTAGAGGCGCGGCACGGTTTCCAGGTTGTGGTTGAACACATCCGGCGGCTCGGCCGCGGTGATTTCCAGCGCGATGTCCATGCGGCCACGGTAGTCCGGCACCAGGGTTTCGAGCTGAACGTTTGGCGACAGTTTGCGGATTTCGCGGATGCAGTCGGCAAAGTGCTGGGCACCACCGTCACGCAGGTCGTCACGGTCTACCGAGGTGATCACCACGTATTTGAGACGCAAGTCAGCGATGGCGATGGCCAGGCTTTCCGGCTCATTGACGTCCAGTGGCTTCGGACGCCCATGACCCACATCGCAGAACGGGCAGCGACGGGTGCAGATGTCACCCATGATCATGAAGGTCGCGGTACCACCGGAGAAGCACTCGCCCAGGTTCGGGCAGGAGGCCTCTTCGCACACGCTGTGCAGTTTGTGTTTACGCAACAGGGCCTTGATGCGGTCGACCTCCGGGGATACCGGGATACGAACGCGAATCCAGTCAGGCTTTTTCGGCAGCTCGGTGGTCGGAATGATCTTTACCGGAATGCGTGCAACCTTCTCGGCGCCGCGCAGCTTTACGCCGGCTTCAACCTTGGCACGCGGGGCCGGACGATCAGTGACATCCTGCGTCGGGATCATGGTTTGCACTGCATCAGTAGTCATATCAGTCGATTCCGCCCGTTAGGGTCGTCTGCTCAGCATAGTCGAGGTGTTTGACGAGCTGCGCGCGCAGCCGGGCACTTACCTCGGCAAATTCAATCGATCCTGCGTGATCGCTCAGCTGAGTCATCGCCAGCCCGGCGTAGCCGCAGGGATTAATCCGTCGAAACGGTTCCAGGTTCATGTCCACGTTCAAGGCCAGGCCATGAAAGGAACAACCGTGGCGGATCCGCAGACCCAGGGATGCGATTTTCGCTCCGTCGACGTAGACACCCGGCGCATCCGGCTTGGCCGCAGCCGTCACGCCATAACTGGCGAGCAGCTCGATCAGGCACGTCTCCATGCGGGTCACCAGGTCACGGACACCGAAACCCAGCTTGCGCACGTCCAGCAGCAGGTAGGCCACCAATTGCCCGGGGCCGTGATACGTCACCTGGCCACCGCGATCAACCTGCACCACCGGAATATCTCCCGGCAGCAACAGGTGTTCGGCCTTGCCGGCCTGGCCCTGGGTGAACACCGGCGGGTGCTCTACCAGCCAGATTTCGTCGGCGGCATCGCTGCCGCGTTCGTTGGTGAAGCGTTGCATGGCATGCCAGACCGGTTCGTAAGCCATCTGGCCGAGTTCGCGAAAGCCCAGCGTGCCAGGCATCACAGCACCATGTGCACGAAGCCGGTGGCCCGCAGTTCGCTGTTGATGTTGTACAGCTGATCCTGGTCGGTGGCGACGATGTGCAACTGAATCGTGGTGTATTTACCGTTGGTGCTTTGACGCTCATCCACACGTTCATCGTTGATCGTCGCGTGTTTCCTGACGATCTCGATGATCCTGTCTTTGTTGCCCACGCCAGTATCGCTGATCACCTTAACCGGGTAATCAACGTTGGGGAATTCGATCTTTGGCGCCTTTACTTCGGTATCGGTCATGGCGTAACGGCCTCGTAAGCGTAAGCCGTGGCGACGGGCAAGGCTCCGGGCTGGATCAGCACGGAGCCTTGCAGGTGCACACTAAATTCAGTTGAACAGGCTGTAGAAGAATAGACGGATGCTATCCCACATGCGGCGGAAGATACCACCTTCCTCGACGGCGTCCAGAGCGATCAGATCAGCGCTGTGCACGACCTTGTCGTCCAGTTTCACTTCGACCTTACCGATCACGTCGCCCTTGGCGATTGGCGCAACCAGTTGCGGGTTCATGGTCATGCTGGCAGCGAGCTTTTTCAGCTGGCCTTTCGGCAGGGTCATGGTCAGGTCTTCAGCCAGACCGGCCTTGACCTGGTTGGTCGAGCCTTTCCAGACAGGAGCCTGAGCCAGCTCGGCGCCTTTCTGATAGAAGGTCTGGGTTTCGAAGAAACGGAAACCGTAAGTCAGCAGTTTCTGAGTCTCGGCGGCGCGAGCCACTTCACTGTTGGTGCCGAACACCACGGCGATCAGACGCATGCCATCACGCACGGCCGAAGACACCATGCAGTAGCCTGCTTCATCGGTGTGGCCGGTTTTCAGACCGTCAACAGTCTTGTCGCGCCACAGCAGCAGGTTGCGGTTCGGTTGCTTGATGCCGTTCCAGAAGAACTCTTTCTGCGAGTAGATCGCGTAGTGGGCCGGGTCTTCGTGGATGATCGCGCGAGCCAGCACCGCCATGTCGTGAGCCGACGAGTAGTGCTCAGGGTTCGGCAGCCCGGTCGGGTTCATGAAGTGGGTGTTGCTCATGCCCAGATCGGCTACGGTTTTGTTCATCAGGTCGGCGAACGCGTCTTCGCTGCCGGCGATGTGCTCGGAGAGCGCAACGCTGGCGTCGTTGCCCGACTGAATGATGATGCCGTGCAGCAGGTCGCTGACAGTGACTTGCGAGCCGACCTTGATGAACATCCGGGAACCGCCGGTGCGCCAGGCGTTTTCACTGACGGTCACCGGATCGTTTTCGCCAATCTGGCCACGACGGATTTCCAGGGTCGCGATGTAGGCGGTCATCAGCTTGGTCAGGCTGGCTGGCGGCAGGCGCTGGTCACCATTGTTCTCGACCAGCACGTTGCCGCTGCTGGCGTCCATGAGCACGTAGGCCTTGGCGGCCAGTTGCGGTGGCGACGGCATCATCTCGGCCGCGAACGCGGCAGGCGAGAGGAGCAGCGGGACTAGAAGGCACAGGCGTTTGGCAAAGGTGGTGATGTTCATCCGTCTCTCGAAATCGCTAATGGAAACTTGCCCAAGGGCAAAACTAATCAAATAACCTTCAGGCTTTGCTCTTGAACGGCCTGCGCGGCGATCACGCTGCTTGCGTGACCGCCGCTCGGCGAGTTTTCGAACAAACCCTACGAGTCATCGCGTATTCAGTTGCTCACTCCAGTCACCCTTTGCCGGGCTTTTGTTCTCGACGAGCCAACAACCTGGTTCACTCCCGACTGCAAGTGAACCGTCAATCAAGTCCTACGTATTACTCCGTGACCACACTCGGCGAACCAAGATTGGCCAGACGCACGCTGTTCTGCACTTGCTGGATTTCACCCGGCGTACCGATTGGCCCCAGTCGAACCCGATGCAGCGTCTGTTGATTGCGTACGATCGAGCTGATGAACACCGGGGTGCTCACCATCCCGCTGAGTTTCGACCTCAGGAGCTCCGCAGCGTCCGGGTTGGCGAACGCGCCCACCTGCAGATACTGGCCAGAGGCTGGTGCAGAAGCGTTTTTTTTAGTATCGATCTGGACAGGCACAACGGCGGCAGCGTGCTGCTGTGGTGGCGGTGTCCATTGCTCGACGGTACCGGCCGAAGCCGTAATGACCGGGGCACTATTCTGTGCAACTTGCGGCTCGTTGAGCATCAAGGGCGCCGGTCGGCCCTTGGCGGCCCACCATTGTTGCGGGTCGATCCCTTCCACCTTGACTCGCGCGGTGCCGATTTCGGCATAGCCCAGCTTTTTGGCGGCGGCGTAGGACAAGTCGATGATCCGGTCCGAGTAGAACGGCCCGCGGTCATTGACCCGCAGGATCACGCTCTTGTTATTGTCCAGGTTGGTCACCCGAACGTAACTTGGCAGTGGCAAAGTCTTGTGCGCGGCACTCATGCCATACAGGTCATAGACTTCGCCGTTGGCGGTGTTCTGACCATGGAACTTGGTGCCGTACCAGGACGCCGTGCCCGAAGCGACGTAAGTCTTGGAATCCTGCAGCGGGAAATAGGTTTTTCCGAGCACCGTGTACGGATTGGCCTTGTAGGGGCCGGTGTGCAGGGTCGGCGTGGCATCGGGGATGCGCGACACATCGACATCCCACCACGGCGCGCCATCCTTGTGGGCGCGGTTGATGTCCAGTCCCGGTGCCGAACGCACTGCGGTGGAGGACTTCTGGCCGGGCGAGCGACTGGTCGAACAACTGGCGACCAGCACTGCCAACGCGACGAATGCCATCAGCTTCAGGGGTTTATTCATAGGCAATGCCCGCATTACTTGACGCCCCGTGCTTGGACCAGCTGTTCTGACAGTTGATGTACGGCCATGGCGTACATCACGCTGCGGTTATAACGCGTGATTGCGTAAAAATTCTTCAGGCCCATCCAGTATTCCGGGCCTTTGTCGCCTTCCAGGCGGAACGCGGTAACCGGCATATCATCGCGCAGCGCATCATGACTTGACCAGCCCAAGGCCCGCAACTCTCCGACGGTTTTCGTCGGTTCGATGCCAGTGGTCAAACCATCGTCCACCTGATCACCCCGAACATCGGCGCGACTGACCACAGGCTCCCCGGCCACCCAGCCATGACGCTTGAAGTAACTGGCGACGCTACCGATGGCGTCGTCCGGGTTGGTCCAGATATTAATGTGCCCGTCACCGTCGAAGTCCACCGCATAGGCGCGAAAGCTGCTCGGCATGAACTGCGGCAAGCCCATGGCACCGGCGTAGGAGCCTTTGAGGGTCAATGGATCGACCTGCTCTTCCCGGGCCAGCAGCAGGAACTCACGCAATTCCTTGCGGAAAAATTCGGCACGGGGAGGATAGTCGAAACCCAGGGTCGACAAGGCATCGATTACCCGGAAATTACCGGTATTGCGTCCGAAAAAGGTCTCAACGCCGATGATCGACACAATCACCTGAGCCGGCACGCCATATTCCTGCTCGGCACGGGCCAGCACCGTCTCGTGCTGACGCCAGAAGTCGACACCGCGGGCAATGCGCGCATCGGTGATGAACATCGGGCGATATTCGCTCCACTGCTTGACCCGCTCGGCGGGTTTCGAAATCGCGTCCAGAATTGACTGCTTGCGCTCGGCTTCACGGAACACGCCCATCAGCTGCTCGCCGGCGAAGCCGTAATCGCGGGTCATCTCACCGACGAATTCGGCCACCTGGGGTGAACCTTCGTAATCGCCGGCCAACGCTTCCTGCGCAGTGCCAAGGATGCTTACCAGGCCAACCCACGACGCGTATCGAGTCGCCCAGCCATGCATTACTTGCATTGAAATCTTCACCTTATTCAAACCTGCGCGATCCACTTGCGATGGGTATGGATCGACATCAAAACCCCAAACGCTGACAGCAACGTCACCAGCGAAGTTCCTCCGTAGCTAATGAACGGCAACGGCACCCCCACCACCGGCAACAGGCCACTGACCATACCGATGTTGACGAAAACATATACAAAAAACGTCATGGTCAGGCTGCCGGCCAGCAATTTGCCGAACAATGTCTGGGCCTGGGCGGTAATCACCAGCCCTCGACCGATCAACAGCAGGTAGATCAGCAGCAGCGCGCAGATGCCCACCAGGCCGAACTCCTCACCCATGACCGCAATAATGAAGTCGGTGTGGCTCTCCGGCAGGAAGTCCAGGTGCGACTGGGTGCCCAGCAACCAGCCCTTGCCGAACACACCGCCGGAACCGATGGCGGCCTTGGACTGAATGATGTTCCAGCCGGTGCCCAGCGGATCGCTTTCCGGGTCGAGGAAGGTCAGGATCCGCTGCTTCTGGTAGTCGTGCATGATGAAGAACCACATTGCCACGGCCACCGGCATGGCGGCGGCCAGCACGCTGAGAATCCAGCGCCAGCGCAGCCCGCCCATGAACAGCACGAAGGCGCCACCGGCCAGAATCAACAGCGAAGTGCCCAGGTCCGGCTGCCGGACGATCAGGATGAAGGGCAAGCCGATCAGAAACAGACTGACGCCCACATGCTTGAGCTGCGGCGGCAAAGTGCGCTTGGACAGGTACCAGGCGATGGTCGCCGGCATCAGGATTTTCATGAACTCCGAAGGCTGGAAGCGAATCACCCCCGGGATGTTGATCCAGCGCGTGGCGCCCATGGCGTTGTGGCCCATCACGTCCACCACCACCAGCAAAAGCACGCCGAGCACATAACCGACCGGCACCCAGCGGGCCATGAAGCGCGGCTCGAACTGGGCAATGACGATCATCGACACCAGACCGATGCCAAACGAGGTCGCCTGTTTGGCCAGCAGATCCCAACTCTTGCCACTGGCCGAATACAGCACGAACAGGCTGCCGGCGGCGAGGGTCAGCAGCAAAATCAGCAGCGGGCCATCAATGTGCAGGCGCTGCAGCAGCGTCGCACGACGACGCATCACATCCTCGCTGGAGAGCATGCGATCAAAATTATTCATCACGGGCGGTAGCCTCCGCGCTGTTAGGGCTGGCGTATTCGGCTTTGAGACGACCATCCTTATCCAGCAGCCAGGCGTCCATGACCTGACGCACCACCGGCGCGGCGACACCGGAACCGGATTCGCCGTTCTCGACCATCACCGACACCACGATTTTCGGATCATCGGCCGGCGCGAAGCCAACGAACAAGGCGTGGTCGCGATGGCGTTCCTGAACCTTGGAGCGGTCATACTTTTCACCCTGTTTGATCGCGACCACCTGGGCCGTACCACTCTTGCCGGCGATCCGGTACTGCGCACCGATCGAGGCTTTGCGCGCCGTGCCACGGGCGCCGTGCATCACTTGCTGCATGCCGTGGTTGACCTTGTTCCAGTCGGACGGGTCACGCAGGACGATGTCCGGCATCGGGTTGGGATCCAACGGTTTCTGGCCTTCAATGGTCTTGGCCAGGTGCGGACGGTTCCAGACGCCTTTGTTGGCCACCAGCGCGGTGGCCTGGGCCAGTTGCAACGGGGTCGACTGCATATAGCCCTGGCCGATCCCGAGAATCAGTGTTTCGCCCGGGAACCATGCCTGGCGGCGCGTTGCACGCTTCCACTCGCGCGTAGGCATCAATCCCGGAGACTCTTCGAACATGTCCAGCGAGACCTTCTGACCGATGCCGAACTTGCTCAAATACGAGGACAATCGATCGATCCCCAGCTTGTGGGCCAGGTCATAGAAGTAGGTGTCGTTGGAGCGCATGATCGCCGTATCGAGGTCGACAAAGCCGTCGCCCGTACGGTTCCAGTTGCGGTATTTGTGGTCGTAGTTGGGCAACATGTAGTAGCCGGGGTCGAATACCCGCGTCGAGGCCGTAACCACGCCCGAATCCAGGCCGGCAATCGCCACCGCCGGCTTGATGGTCGAACCCGGTGGATACAGACCGCGCAGCACGCGGTTGAACAGCGGCCGGTCGATGGAGTCGCGCAACTCGGAATAAGCCTTGAAGCTGATGCCGGTGACGAACAGGTTCGGGTCGAAGCTCGGCTGGCTGACCATCGCCAGCACTTCACCGGTTTTCGGGTCGAGGGCCACCACCGCGCCACGACGACCGCCGAGCGCGGCTTCGGCGGCTTCCTGCAATTTGATGTCCAGACTCAGGACGATGTCCTTGCCGGGAATCGGATCGGTGCGCTTGAGTACCCGCAATACGCGGCCCCGAGCGTTGGTCTCGACTTCCTCATACCCGACCTGACCGTGCAGTTCGGGCTCATAGAAGCGCTCGATGCCCGTTTTGCCGATTTGATGGGTGCCGCTGTAACTCACCGGATCCAGAGATTTGAGCTCTTTCTCGTTGATCCGCCCCATGTAGCCCACCGAGTGCGCAAAGTGCGCGCCCTGGGGATAGTGACGAACCAGTTGCGCGACCACTTCCACCCCGGGCAGGCGGAACTGGTTGACGGCGATTCGAGCGATTTGCTCCTCGGTCAATTCGAACATGATCGGCACGGGCTCGAACGGCCGACGCCCCTGGCGCATGCGCTTTTCGAAAATCACCCGGTCCTCGGGCGTCAGTTCCAGCACCTGAACGATCACATCGAGCACTTGCTGCCAATCGCCAGAGCGCTCGCGGGTCATGCTCAGACTGAAGCTGGGCCGGTTGTCGGCAATGACCACACCGTTGCGGTCGTAAATCAACCCACGGGGTGGCGGAATCGGCTGGACGTGGACGCGGTTGTTTTCCGACAGGGTCGAGTGGTACTCGTACTGGATCACCTGGAGGAAATACAGCCGCGCGATCAGCACGCCGATCAGCGTCACGACCGCAATGGCCCCGAACACGACACGGCCACGCACCAGACGGGCGTCTTTTTCGTGGTCCTTGATGCGGATCGGCTGAGACATGAGGGCAGAACTACTTGTGGTAAGGGTGGCCGGACAACACGGTCCAGGCACGATACAGCTGTTCGCCGATCAGAATTCGCACCAGCGGGTGCGGCAACGTCAACGGCGATAGCGACCAGCGCTGATCGGCACGGGCACAGACTTCAGGCGCCAGCCCCTCGGGGCCACCGACCATGAAGTTCACCGTGCGCGAGTCCAGTCGCCAGCGATCGAGTTCGACCGCCAGCTGCTCGGTACTCCAGGGCTTGCCGTGGACTTCGAGGGTGACAACACGTTCGTTCGGCCCGACCTTGGCCAGCATGGCTTCGCCTTCCTGACGGATGAAGCGGGCCACGTCGGCGTTCTTGCCACGGGTGTTGAGCGGAATTTCCACCAGTTCAAGCGCCAGCTCGGACGGAAGACGCTTGGCATATTCATGCCAGCCCTCTTCCACCCATTTGGGCATGCGTGAACCGACGGCGATCAGTCGCAGTCGCACAGCGGGCCCTTATTCCTGGTCTTTGTTGAGCTTGGTGAAGTGCTCGTGGGTATTTTCAGGGCTGTGGTGAGCCGCGCTGGCCGAACGGCTCTGCTCGGCACCGGCCCACAAGCGTTCCAGGTCGTAGAACTGGCGAGCGGAGGCCGTCATCATGTGCACAATGACATCGTCCATATCCAGCAGTACCCAGTCGCTGTCGCCCTTGCCTTCCTCACCCAGTGGCTTGACGCCCTGGGCCTTGACCGCTTCGCGGACCTTGTCGAGCATCGCGCCGATCTGGCGATTGGACGTACCGGTAGCGATGATCATGAAGTCAGTGATGCTCTGCTTTTCACGAACGTCGATCACCTGGATGTCCTGGGCCTTCACATCTTCCAGGGCCGCCACGGCAACCTTGACCAGCTCTTCGCCGGCGAGAACCACGCCGGTTGCTGCCGGTACTGGCAGCGGAGCGCTCTTGAACGTGCCTTTGCGCTTTACTTTGGTTTGGTCTTTGTCAGTCATATAAAACTCGTTTTGCTCGTATGTTCGGGCGCTTCAATACACGTTGTTGCTACGTGCCTTGAGGCACTCCTATTCAGTTCGACGCACGGTAAAGTCCGTGCGCATCGATGTAGGCCAGGACCGCGTCGGGCACCAGGAAACGTACCGACTTACCGCTGGCCAGCAGTTGACGGATCTGGGTGGCGGATACCGCGAGCGGTGTCTGCCAGACGAATGCAATCTGTCCGCTCGGCCCTTTGAGGGCCAGCGGGTCGCTCACCGAACGCGCTGCCAGCAGGTTGCGCAAGGCATCCGGCGGTTCGCTGTCGGCATCCGGGCGTTGCAACACCAGGATATGGCAATGCTGGAGCAACTCTTCCCAGCGGTGCCAAGTGGGCAGGCCGCAAAAAGCGTCCCAGCCCAAAAGCAGAAAAACCTGGTCATCCGCGGCCAGTTCGGCACGCATCAGTTCCAGGGTATCAATGGTGTAGGACGGTTTGTCCCGCTGCAATTCGCGGGCGTCCACCACCAACGGCGCCACACCGGCCACCGCGCACTCGACCATCGCCAGACGGTCTTTCGCCGATACCTGCGGCGTATCCCGATGGGGAGGCCTGGCACTGGGTGTCAGACGCAGCTCATCGAGCGCCAATGATTCGGCGACTTCCAGTGCACCGCGCAAGTGGCCGATGTGCACCGGGTCGAAAGTTCCGCCCAGTATGCCGATACGGCGAGGTGCGGGCTCGCTGCCAGTGACCGGAGCTGACGGGTCGAGGTCGCCCAAGTCAGACCGACTCCTGTCCGCGCAGCTGTCCATCACCGACCACGACGTACTTCTCGCAGGTCAAACCTTCGAGGCCGACCGGGCCGCGGGCGTGCAGCTTATCAGTAGAAATGCCGATCTCGGCACCCAATCCGTATTCGAAGCCATCGGCGAAGCATGTCGGGGTGTTAATCATCACCGACGACGAGTCGACTTCAGCCACGAAACGCCGGGTGTCGCCCAGGTGTTCGCTGACAATCGAATCGGTGTGGTGAGAGCCGTAATGGTTGATGTGCTCGATGGCCTGCTCCAGCCCGTCGACCACGCGGATCGACAGGATCGGCGCCAGGTACTCGGTGCCCCAGTCTTCTTCAGTGGCCGGCAGCGCTTCGATGATTGCCCGCGTACGATCGCAACCGCGCAGCTCGACGCCTTTTTCGCGGAACTGGGCAGCCATCGGCGGCAGGAAATCCTGGGCAACGGTTTGGTCGACCAGCAGCGTCTCCATCGCACCGCAAATGCCGTAGCGGTAAGTCTTGGCGTTGAAGGCGATACGCTGGGCTTTCGGCAGGTCGGCGTGGGCACTGACATAAACGTGGCAGATGCCGTCCAGATGCTTGATCACCGGCACGCGGGCATCGCGGCTGACCCGTTCGATCAGGCCACGGCCGCCACGGGGCACGATGACATCAACGTATTCCGGCATGGTGATCAATGCACCAACGGCTGCACGATCGGTGGTTTCGACCACTTGCACCACCGCCGCCGGCAAATCGGCTTCGGCCAGACCGCGCTGGATACAAGCGGCGATGGCACGATTGGAATGAATGGCCTCGGAGCCGCCACGCAGGATGGTCGCGTTGCCAGACTTCAGGCACAGGCTGGCGGCGTCGATGGTCACGTTCGGTCGCGATTCGTAAATAATCCCGATGACGCCCAAAGGCACGCGCATTTTGCCGACCTGGATACCCGAAGGCCGATAGCTCATGTCGCGGATCGCACCGACCGGGTCCGGCAACGCCGCGACCTGGCGCAGACCGACGATCATGCCGTCGATACGCGCAGGGGTCAGCGCCAGGCGTTCAAGCAGCGCTGGCTCCAGGCCAGTGGCGCGGCCGGCTGCCAAGTCCAGCTCATTGGCGGCCGTCAGCTCGGCGCGGGCAGCATCCAGCGCATTGGCAGCCGCCTGCAAGGCGCGGTTTTTCTGCGCGGTGCTGGCACGGCCGATAACGCGGGAAGCCTCGCGGGCAGCGATCCCCAAGCGGGTCATGTAGTCAAGAACGGACTCAGTCATGGTCTGGCGTGGTCTTTTCCAAGGTCGTGGTAAAGAGTAAAGCGGCAGATTATAGCTGTCGCGTCCACCGACTAACAGCGGTGACGGGCGGATGGTCGAAATGGAGGGCAATTTGCCGACGTTCAGCCGGGATTAAGCTGCAAATTGTTATCATCACGACTCAATCAGCCCTGATAAACGCCGTTCATCATGACTAATCTGACTGTTCGTGAGTCCGCCGCGAGCCTGCCCAAGGGCCTCCCGGACGCTTTTTTCGACCGTGACGCCCAAATGCTGGCCCGGGATCTACTGGGCAAAGTCATCCGCCATCGGGTCGGCGACCTGTGGCTCAGCGCCCGGATTATCGAAACAGAAGCCTATTACTGCGAAGAAAAAGGCAGTCACGCCTCCCTCGGTTACACAGAAAAGCGTAAGGCTTTGTTTCTGGATGGCGGCCACATTTATATGTATTACGCCCGTGGCGGCGATTCCCTCAACTTCAGCGCTCAAGGCCCTGGCAACGCAGTGCTGATCAAATCCGCCTACCCTTGGGTCGATGAGGTCAGCGGACCGGCGAGCCTGGCGCAGATGCTCTTGAACAACCCCGATGCCCAAGGCCGCCCTCGCCCCTCGCAGAAGCTGTGCGCGGGGCAAACATTGCTTTGCAAGTCCTTGGGATTGAAGGTGCCCGTCTGGGATGCAAAGCGCTTTGATCATGATGTACTACTGGTGGAAGACGTCGGCCAGTCCCCTCCCCATATCATCCAGGCCACGCGCCTGGGCATTCCTCAAGGGCGTGACGAACACTTGATGTACCGCTTCGTGGATGGGGCCTATGCCGCCCATTGCACGCGGAACCCGCTGCGACGGGGGCAGGTCGAAGGTCGCGATTATTTTGTGCTGTCCTGAAATTGACTCAGACTTGATGCAAACAGAAATCCCCTGTGGGAGCGGGCTTGCCCGCGATGAGGCCATACCCGTCTATCGATGTCGACTGGCCTACCGCTATCGCGGGCAAGCCCGCTCCCACAGGGTTCGGTGACGTCTTTACCAGAGCTGTGTGGATTCAGCAGGATCAATTGAACATTCAATGGAGTTGTCTTTATGGGCCCATGGCTCGATAGCGTGACGGCCTGGTTGACGGTCAACCCGCAATGGCTGGCAGCGGCAGTATTCATCGTGGCCTTCGTGGAGTGCCTGGCGATTGCCGGGCTGATCGTCCCCGGCACGGTTTTGTTATTCGCCGTGGCAGTGCTGGCCGGCAGCGGTGCGCTGTCGTTGAGCGAAACGTTATTGCTGGGCTTCCTCGCCGGCGTACTGGGCGACGTCGTGTCCTATTTCCTGGGACGGCATTTCCATCAGAACATCCGTCGCCTGCCCGGATTGCGCCATCACCCGGAGTGGATCGCCGGGGCCGAGTCATACTTCCAGCGCTACGGCATTGCCAGCCTGCTGGTCGGGCGTTTCATTGGCCCCTTGCGGCCCATGCTGCCGATGGTCGCCGGGATGTTCGACATGCCATTCCCACGCTTCTTCGCTGTCAGCCTGCTGGCGGCGGCGGGATGGTCGGTAGCGTATCTACTGCCGGGTTGGGCCACCGGCGCGGCGATTCGCTTGCCGTTGCCCGAAGGCTTCTGGCTGCAGGCGGGCATCGTCGCCGGCAGTATTGCAGTCATGGTGGGACTGAGCGCGACCAGCAGCCTGCGTCGCCACCGCAAGGCCACGATGTTCATTGCAGGCATGAGTGTTCTGATTCTGGCAGGGTTGTTTATCGGCTATCCGCACCTGACGGCCCTCGACCAGGGGGTTATGGCCCTGGTACAGGAACACCGCAGCCCGATGCTCGATGAAGTGGCCGTTGTCTTCACGCTGATTGGCGAATTCCGCAACATGCTGCTGTTCAGTGCCTTGCTGGTCGGGCTGCTGCTGATCACTCGCCAATGGCGTCCGGCGATCTTCGCCGGCAGCACGCTGATGTGCACCGCACTGGCCAACACCTTGACCAAGCATTTTTTCGCCCGTGTGCGCCCGGAAGTGCTCAGCGACCCACTGACCAGCTACAGCATGCCCAGCGGCCACGCGTCAGGCTCTTTCGCGCTGTTCCTGACCCTCGCCGTACTGGCCGGCCGCGGGCAGCCACCACGGATGCGCCTGACCTGGCTGCTGGTGGGATGCCTGCCGGCGCTGGCGATTTCCCTTTCCCGCGTCTACCTCGGCGCGCATTGGCCGACGGATATTTTGGCCGGGGCGATGCTGGCGGCATGCGTCTGCGCGACGAGCCTGTGGTTGAGCCAGCGTCAGACTTCGCTCAACGCCCTGCCGCCCAGGGTGTGGTGGCTGGTATTGCCGGCGCTGGTGGCGCTGTTCGCGTTCTTCGTGATCCGGCATTTGCCGCACACAATGCTGCGGTATGCCTATTAAAAAAGAACCCCGGCCTGTCAGGCCGGGGTTCTTTTTTGAACCTTATTCAGTTCATCAGCGATCAAGCACTTTGACGCTTGCGCATCTCAAGAATCAGAGCATCAGCAAGCCGACCTGCCGTGGCTGCGGTGTCCTCAAAAGATTGCCCGAGGCTGGCATGTTTAAGCATGTAGCCCACAGCAGCAGCTTCCCAAGCGGCGCGTTCGGTTGTGTAGATAGTCATGATTTTAATTCCTTTTAGTAATGAAATTGGCCACTTCGTGTGGACCAAACGCAAACTAAATAAATCCTTGGCGCCCTTCAATGCTGGCAACCTGACCGAATCGTTGCCAATTGCTGCTCAGGCAAACAATTCCCCTTGCAACTCGTCCAGCAACGCCTGAATCGCGTCCAGTCGTTGCTGCGGATCATCGAGTTGCAGCAGATCGATCTTGTCCACTTCGGCGAACGGCAAGAGGTAAGCCAACTGATTGGCCAACGACTGTTGGCCGGTCGCTTCCGTGCCCATGTTCAGCGCTTCGACCATCGGGTGTTCGGCCAGCGCCTTGAGCAAGGCCATCAGATCGGCGTCCTCATCCTGTAGTGGTTGCTCGGGCTCATCTTCCAGCCACTCGACCTCGGCGACGGTCAACTGATCGCGCTGAACCTCGGTGCGCAACACATGGAATCGCCGACCGCCCTGGACTCGAATCCCGAGCAGGCCGTTGTCCTGCTGCTTGAAGTCGGTGATCAGCGCCTCGCATCCGACCAGCGCGTAACCCGCCGGAGCGATGCCGACTTCTTCGCCGTCTAGAATGCACACCACACCGAAGCCGCCGCCCTGCTTCATGCAGCGACCGATCATGTCCAGGTAGCGCGCCTCGAAAATCTGCAAGTCGAGGACGCAGCCAGGAAACAGCACCGTATTCAGCGGAAAAAGCGGCAGACTCATAGACATTTCCTTCAAACCACTATCGACACCGCCAACGGCAGGAACACCGCCGTGGCCACGCCCATCAAACTCATCGCCAGCGCCGCGAACGCGCCGCACTCTTCACTTTCCTGCAAGGCCACCGACGTGCCAACCGCGTGAGCGGTCATGCCCAGCGCCATGCCGCGTGCCTCGGGGCTGTGGACACCGAGCCGGGTCAGCAGGCTCGGGCCGAATATCGCCCCGATCACACCCGTGATCAACACGAACACCGCCGCCAGCGCCGCGACACCGCCGATTTGCTCGGCCACCAACATGGCAATCGGCGAAGTCACCGACTTCGGCGCCATGGTCATCAGGATCATGTGTTCGGCACCGAACCACCAGCCCAACAGCACGCCCATGCCCGTAGCCACCACGCCGCCTATCACCAGCGTAGTAAAAATCGGCCAGAACAACTGCCGAATCCGCCGCAGGTTGAGATAAAGCGGGACGGCCAGCGCGACCGTCGCCGGGCCGAGCAAAATGCTGAGAATCTCGGTGCTCTTGCGGTACTCGGCGTAGGTCAGCCCGCAGCCCACCAGCACACCGATCACCAGCAACATGGAGACCAGCACCGGCTGCAAAAAAATCCAGCGGGTTTTCTCGAATGCGGCCAGTACCAGCTGATAGGCGCCGAGGGTAATGCCGATACCGAACAATGGATGGTGAATCACCGACGTCCAGGCGCCGTACCAGTCAAGGATCATTGGTTGTCCTCGGGATGGTGAGCATGACGCTTGATCAAGCGCTGCATCAGCACACCCGCGAAGGCCATGGACAGCAGCAGCGACAACACCAAGGCTCCCGTGATGGCCCAGAAATCAGCGGCAATGTCTTTGGCGTAAACCATCACGCCCACCGCCGGCGGCACCAGCAGCAAGGGCAAATATCGCAACAGGCTGCTGGCCGCCAGGTTCAGCGGTTCACCCACCTGACCACGACTGATCAGAAACACCAGCAACAGCAGCAGACCGACAATCGGCCCCGGCAGCACTGGCAAAAACAAATGGTTTATCGCGGTGCCGAGCAATTGGAACAGCACCAGCCAGGTCAGGCCACGTAACAACATTCTTCATCTCCCGCAAATCCGTCACCCGCATTGGCCCGGGCATTATAAGCACGCCGGCGCTATAGACCGGCATTCGCCAAAAGCATGGTCGGTTGACCGGAGCAATTTGCCATGTTGATCTAAAGTGGTAAGCCGGGAGGCCAAAAACCCCCCCATTCAAAACTATAAAACCGATGAACCCAAGGAGAGTCTCAATGCCCTATGTTCCAGTTGCAGAGCTCAATGATTATGTCGGCAAGGAACTTGGACGTTCCGAATGGCTCACCATCGATCAGGAACGCATCAACCTGTTCGCCGAAGCCACAGGGGACTATCAGTTCATCCATGTCGATCCGGTCAAAGCCGCGCAAACGCCCTTTGGCAGCACCATAGCCCACGGTTTCCTGTCCCTGTCGCTGATTCCAAAACTGATGGAAGACATCCTCGTCATGCCCGAGGGCTTGAAGATGGTGGTCAACTACGGCCTCGACAGCGTGCGTTTCATTCAGCCGGTCAAGGTCAATTCGAACGTACGCCTCAAAGTCGACCTGACCGAAGTCACCGAGAAGAAACCCGGCCAATGGCTGCTCAAAGCCACCGCGACCCTGGAAATCGAAGGCTCGGACAAGCCGGCGTACATCGCTGAGCCCCTGTCGCTCTGCTTCGTGTAAACCATCCCGGATGCGAAGCAGGCCGCACTGTTTCGCATCACCTCCTTTTATACCGACTGTATAAGGTCACATAGCTGCGGCATACTCCGTCGCCTAATTGCCCGGATCCTGCTATGCGCTCACTCGCACTCCTTGCCTTGACCCTGATGCTCACCGCTTGCGGCGACGGCGAATCGCCGCTGCCCCCTGACGCCCGCCTGCCGGATGGCGGACGCTATCGTGGAGATCTGGTCAATGGGCTGCTGCAAGGCCAGGGTCGCATCGATTACCCGAACGGCAGTTGGTATGCCGGTGAGTTCGACCAAGGCCAATGGCATGGCCAGGGCGAATGGCACGGCAGCAACGGCGAGGTTTATCGCGGGCAGTTCAAGCAAGGGCTGTTCGACGGCCAGGGCAGCCTGACCACCAATGGCAGCAGCTTCACCGGTAGCTTCAAACTCGGACGCCGCGACGGCGAAGGCACCCTCAAAGAAAACGGCATGACCTACCGCGGCGAATTCAAAGCCGATCAGTATTCAGGGCTTGGCCGTCTCGAACTCGATGATGGCAGCGCCTACCAGGGCCAGTTCGCCCACGGCAAGCCCAACGGCGAAGGCCAGCGCGGGGACGGCAACGGCAATCAGTTCACCGGGCACTTCGTCGATGGACAGCTGCAAGGCAACGGGACGTTCAACAGTGCCGACGGCGACATTTATGTCGGCGGTTTCAAGAACAATCAACTGCACGGCAAGGGCCGCTACGAAAACGCCGACGGCGACGTCTGGCTGGGCCAATTCGAGGAAGGCTCGCTGAACGGCAAGGGCGAGTTGATCGGCGCCGATGGCAGCCATTACATTGGTCAATTCAGCGACTGGCGCTTTGCCGGCCAAGGTCGCCTGAACCTGCCTGATGGCAGTTTCTATATCGGCCAGTTCGACAACGACAGCTATTCCGGTCGCGGCACCCTGGTGCTGACGGACGGCACGGTACAAAGCGGTACCTGGATCAACGGCCAGCGCGTGCGCGATGCTAATGGCAAATTACTCCCCGACAGCCTCGAACTCGGCCTGCTGGCCCAGGGCCGCCTGCTGGAGGACGCACTCAGCAATGTGCCGGCCTCGACTCCGGCCGTCGAGCTGTACACCTTGACCCTCGGCGGCGATGGCAAGCAGAGCGTGTTCCTGCGCGAATCCGACTACGTCGCCAACATGCTCACCAGCCGCTTCGGCGCCTTTGGCCAGATCCGCCTGGTGAACCATCGCGACCACCTCGTCGATCGCCCGATGGCCACCCGGGAAAACATGCGCCGCGCCGCCGTGACCCTGGCCGAACGCAGCGGGCCGGAAGACCTGATTTTCATCTACCTGACCAGCCACGGCACCAGTGATCACGAACTGGTGCTCGACCAGCCGCGCATGGAACTGGCCGATCTGCCGGCCGACGAACTGGCCGCCGTCCTGGCACCACTGAAAAACCGCGACAAGGTCATCGTGATTTCGGCCTGCTACTCCGGCGGCTTCATCCCTGCCCTCAAGGATGAACGAACCCTGATCATGACCGCCTCGCGGGCTGACCGCGTGTCCTTTGGCTGTTCGGAAGAAGCCAACTTCACTTACTTCGGCGATGCCCTGTTCGCCCAGGCCCTGAACCAGACCGATGATCTGGAACAGGCCTTCAAGCTGGCCAGGGCGACTGTCGCCGAGCGCGAGCTGGCCGATGGCTTCGAAGCCTCCGAACCGCAGATCTGGGCACCGAAAACCGTGCTCTCCCACTGGCAGCTGTTACGTAAACAACAGGCACGCAAAGCCCTGCAAAGTGCCGCCATTGAAAGCAAGGATACAAAGAACAACTAAGCTGATGGTATCAAGGGAGAAACACTATGTACTTGACGCCTCAGCACGTACTGCTTGCCGGAGCCACCGGGTTGACCGGTGAACATCTACTCGATCGCTTGCTCAATGAGCCGACCATTACGCGGGTTCTGGCGCCCTCACGCCGGGCGCTGGCCAAACATCCCCACCTTGAAAACCCGGTCGGCGACCCGGCCGTGTTCCTCCCGCAATTGAACGGTCGCGTCGACATCGCCTATTGCTGCCTGGGCACCACCATCAAGCAGGCAGGCTCGGAACAGGCGTTTCGCGCGGTGGACCTGGACATGGTGGTGGCCTTCTCCAAACGGGCGCGGGAAATGGGCGCCCGTCATCTGATCGTGATCAGCGCCTTGGGCGCCGATCCGAAGTCTCCGATTTTCTACAACCGGGTAAAAGGAGAGATGGAGCAGGCATTGCGCGCGCAGGACTGGCCGCAACTGACCATCTGCCGTCCATCACTGCTGTTGGGTGAGCGCACCGAACCGCGCCTGGCAGAGAAACTCGCCGGCCCACTGTCTCGCCTGATACCGGGCAAGTACCACGGCATCGAGGCTTGCCAAATGGCCCGCGCCATGTGGCGACTGGCGCTGGAAGAACAGGATGGAGTGCGGATTGTCGAGTCGGATGAGCTGCGCAAGCTCGGCAAATAGACTGATCAACTTGTAGCGAGGGGGCTTGTCGGAACGCCGCACCGCCCCTCGCCACAGAAGCCGGCTTTCCTACAATCCGCCTGTCGCCTGAAAACTGACCCCGATCACAGTCAGCAACGACAAAGGCAGCAGCAGGGTGTCGAGCAGTGCGCTGGCCGGCAGGTCGACGCCGGGATAGCTCGGCGCTTCGGCACCGAAGCGGTCCATCGCGCAACAACCACCGTTCATCGCATACAGATCCAGCCGAGTCCCTGAGTACACCACCGGCGCACCCGGCTTCGCGGCATCCAGCGTGCGCGCGGTGGCGCACCCGGCCAACTGCAAGGCGAGAACAATCGTCAGAAACTTATTCATCGCTGGTCAGATGGTGCTCGCCCCAGCGCGGCAGCATGTCTTGCGGAATATTCAACAGGTTGAGAATGCGCGCCACGACGAAATCGATCAGGTCGTCGATGGTTTGCGGCTGATGATAGAAGCCCGGCGATGCTGGCAGGATCGTCACGCCCATGTTCGACAACTTGAGCATGTTTTCCAGGTGAATGCTCGAATACGGTGCTTCACGGGGCACCAGGATCAGCTGGCGACGCTCCTTCAGCGTCACATCGGCGGCACGTTCGATCAGGTTGTTGCAGGCGCCGGTCGCGATGGCTGATAACGTCCCGGTAGAGCACGGCACCACCACCATCGCCGCCGGTGCGCCGGAGCCCGAGGCCACCGGCGACATCCAGTCTTCCTTCCCATACACCCGAATCTGCCCCGCCGCAGCGCCGGTGTATTCGGTGAGGAAGGCCTGCATCATCTGCGGTTTGGCCGGCAGCGTGACGTCGGTTTCGGTGGCCATCACCAGTTGCGCGGCCTTGGAAATCAGAAAGTGCACTTCCCGCTCTTCGCGCACCAGGCAGTCGAGCAGGCGCAAGCCGTACTGGGCGCCGGAAGCGCCTGTCATCGCCAGGGTGATGCGGTCCGGGCCGTTGTTCATTTGAGCGCCTCGGCGAGTTTGCCGTGCAGGCCGCCAAAGCCGCCGTTGCTCATGATCACCACGTGAGTGCCCGGTTGGGCCTGGCTCTTGACGCGCTCAATGATGCCTTCGAGCGAATCACTGACGATCGACGGCACCGTACACAGCGCGGCGGTGCCCGCCAGATCCCAACCGAGGTTGGCCGGTGCGTACCAGATCACCTGGTCGGCATCGACCACGCTTTCCGGCAAACCATCACGGTGCGCCCCGAGCTTCATGGAATTGGAGCGCGGCTCGATGATAGCGATCAACGGTGCATCGCCAATGCGTTTACGCAAGCCGTCGAGCGTGGTGGCGATGGCGGTCGGATGGTGAGCGAAGTCGTCATAAATAGTGATGCCGCGCACCTCCGCGACTTTTTCCATGCGACGCTTCACGCTTTTGAAAGCGCTCAAGGCGGCGATGCCCATGGACGGCACCACACCCACGTGACGTGCAGCCGCCAGTGTGGCCAGTGCGTTGGCGACGTTGTGCTGGCCGGTCATGTCCCACTCGACCACGCCCTGGGAAGCACCTTCGAACATCACTTCGAACTTCGAGCCGTCTTCGCTGAGCAGCTTGACCTGCCACTGGCCGCCGGCACCCGTGGTTTGCACCGGGGTCCAGCAGCCCATCTCGATGACGCGTTGCAAGGCGGGCTCGGTGGTCGGATGAATGATCAGGCCTTCACTCGGGATGGTCCGCACCAAGTGATGAAATTGCCGCTCGATGGCCGGCAGATCAGGGAAGATGTCCGCGTGATCGAACTCCAGATTGTTCAGGATCGCCGTGCGCGGACGGTAGTGCACGAATTTGGAACGCTTGTCGAAGAACGCACTGTCGTACTCATCGGCTTCGATGACGAAGAACGGCGTATCACCCAAACGCGCCGACACCGAGAAATTCTGCGGCACACCGCCGATCAGGAAGCCCGGGCTCATGCCCGCATGCTCCAGCACCCAGGCGAGCATGCTACTGGTGGTGGTTTTGCCATGAGTACCGGCAACGGCCAGCACCCAGCGACCTTGCAGCACGTGGTCCGCCAGCCATTGCGGACCGGAAACATAGGGCAGGCCTTTGTTCAGTACATATTCCACGGCGGGGTTGCCACGCGACATGGCGTTGCCGATCACCACCAGGTCGGGGGCCGGGTCCAGTTGCGACGGGTCATAACCCTGGGTCAATTCAATGCCCTGAGCCTCGAGCTGGGTGCTCATCGGCGGATAGACGTTGGCATCGGAGCCCGTCACGTGATGGCCCAGTTCTTTGGCCAGAACCGCCATCGAACCCATGAAAGTGCCGCAGATACCAAGAATATGAATGTGCATAGTCGACCTCGTAAAACATGGCCGCAGGTTAGCTTAGGGAGGGGAAAATCGCACCTTGTGTTTCAGCCCCCGCTGATGGCTGGACCGGTGGGAGCACGACTTTCCGTGCTCCCACCGATTGGCTGGCCCTAGCGGGCGATACCGTGTTTGCGCAGTTTTCTGTAAAGCGTGTTACGGCTGACTCCCAGTTGCTCAGCCGTGTGGGTCATGTGCCAACGCGTTTGCTCCAGCGCATTCAACAGCGCCAGGCGTTCGGCATCTTCCAGCGGATGTTCGGCAGGCTCTTCAATGACCGGTCGAACCGCCGGTCGGGTCTGGCGAATCATCGCCGGCAAATCGTCCAGCACAATCCGCCCGCCCTCGCACAACGCGGCCAATGTCCGCAGCACGTTGCGCAACTGCCGCACGTTGCCCGGCCAGGCGAAATCCAGCAGGGCCTGGCGGGCCGGCCCGTCGATCACGACCGGTTCTGCGCCCGCCTCTTCGGCCAGCAAAAAGTCCAGCAGTTGCGATTTGTCACTGCGATCGCGCAATGCCGGCAGCGCGACCTCCAGCCCGTTGAGTCGATAGAACAGGTCCTCGCGGAAACTGCCTTCCTGCACCCGGTCCAGCAAATTGCGGTGCGTGGCGCTGATGATCCGCACGTTGACCGCCTCCGGCTCGCCGCCGATCGGCACCACCTGACGATCCTCCAGCACCCTCAACAGGCGCGTCTGCATCGTCAGGGGCATGTCGCCGATCTCGTCGAGGAACAAGGTGCCTCCATCGGCCTGTTGCAACTTGCCGCGCATGCCTTCCTTGCGCGCCCCGGTGAAGCTGCCGCCGCGATAGCCGAACAGCTCGCTCTCGATCAGGCTTTCCGGGATGGCGGCGCAGTTGAGGGCGACAAACGCCTTGTCCGCCCGTTGACTGGCGCGATGGACGGCTTTGGCAAACGCCTCTTTACCCGAGCCGGTTTCACCGTTGATCAGCAATGGCACGTCCCGTTCGTACACCCGCAGGGCCTTGCGGAAATCCGCCTGCAAACCGGCATCGCCCAGGCAAATACCCGATGACGGCGCACGCTCCTCAACCACCGGACCGGGCGCCAGTGGCACTGGCACGCGGCGCGGCTGCCCACGCAATACGGCGAACAGCTTGCGCCCGTCACGGGTGCGCAGCGGCCAACTGGCGCTGGCATTGGCGCTCGCACGGCCAAGCAACTCATCCAGCGAACAATCGAAAAATGCCTCAACCGGCTTGCCCAGCAATCCACCGCGCACATGGCCCAGCAGGTTCAGTGCGCTCTGATTGACCGCGCAGATTCGCCCCTCCCCATCGAACGCCAGCAACCCTTCGCTGAACAGCCCGACGGACTCGGCCTGCAAATGAAAACGCAGCAGCCATTGGTTATCGAAGTAACGCAGGAAATAGCAACTCTCGATCATCTTCGCCGAAAGATTGACCAGGGCCATGGTATGGAACTGACTCTGACGCGACACCTCATGCCGCGCCGACGAGACGTCGAGCACCGCCAGCAGCTCGCCGTGGGGGTCGAACACCGGGCTTGCCGAGCAGGTCAGGCCGGTATGACGGCCGCGGAAGTGCTCGTCCTGGTGGATGGTCAGCGACTGGCGCTCCACCAGACAGGTACCGATGCCATTGGTGCCCTCGCAGGCCTCGCTCCAGTCGGCGCCGAGCCAGAGCCCGGCGCGCTCGAAAATTCTCCGTTCGGCGGGCGCCGTCACACAGTTGAGGATCACACCACGCGCGTCGGTCAGCAGCACCGCATGACCGGCGCCGGAAAGCTGTTGATGCAGGCTGGTCATTTCACTGCCGGCGATGTGCAGCACTTGCTGCAGGCGTTCACGGCTTTCGAGGACGCGTCCATGTTCCAGCACTGTCGGCGCCATGCTCAGGGCCGGATCAAGGTGATAGTCCTCGAGGCAGCGCAGCCAGGAGCGGGCGATGGACGGATCGCTGCCAGGACCGTGCAGATGGGCTTTACCCTGGGTCACAGTCAGCACTTGCTGGGCATGGCGACTCAAATGGTTGTCGTGCATTTCTTATTATTCTCCCCGGGGCTCGGCGACCCGTGTTGAGGTGATGCCGAGCATCCTCCAGCCTAGCCTGCATTGCAATGTCGGCAAGACCGGCCAGTCACAGGCTGTGCCACAAACGGTACAAAGTGTCACAGGCACTGTACCGAAAGCGTCACAGCCACCGCCCGCCCGTCCGACAAAAATCGCCCAAGGCCTTGATTTGCCTGACCTGTAAGGCACTGGCCCGACCCTTGCTCTACGCTTATAGCAAGCGCACATGCGCGTCTCTCTTATAAGTACAAAAGCCAAGGAGAACTATCATGCGTTACGCTCACCCCGGTACTGAAGGCGCTATCGTTTCGTTCAAGAGCAAATACGGTAACTACATCGGCGGCGAGTTCGTCGCGCCTGTCAAAGGTCAGTACTTCACCAATACCTCGCCAGTCAATGGCCAACCGATTGCCGAATTCCCGCGTTCCACCGCCGAAGACATCGACAAGGCCCTGGACGCCGCCCACGCGGCCGCCGATGCCTGGGGCGCCACGTCCGCCCAGGCACGCTCGCTGGTGCTGCTGAAAATTGCCGACCGCATCGAACAGAACCTCGAACTGCTGGCAATCACCGAATCCTGGGACAACGGCAAGGCCGTGCGCGAAACCCTCAACGCCGACATTCCGCTGGCCGCCGACCACTTCCGCTACTTCGCCGGTTGCATCCGCGCCCAGGAAGGCAGCGCTGCCGAAATCGACGGCAACACCGTGGCCTATCACATCCATGAACCGCTGGGCGTGGTCGGGCAGATCATCCCTTGGAACTTCCCGATCCTGATGGCCGCCTGGAAACTCGCCCCGGCCCTCGCCGCCGGCAACTGCGTGGTGCTCAAGCCTGCCGAACAAACCCCGCTGGGCATTACCGTGCTGGTCGAGCTGATTGGCGACCTGCTGCCACCGGGCGTACTGAACATTGTGCAAGGTTTCGGTAAAGAAGCCGGCGAAGCCCTGGCCACCAGCAAACGCATCGCCAAAATCGCCTTTACCGGCTCGACGCCAGTCGGCTCGCACATCATGAAATGCGCCGCCGAAAACATCATTCCGTCCACCGTGGAACTGGGCGGCAAGTCGCCGAACATCTTCTTCGAAGACATCATGAAGGCCGAGCCAAGCTTCATCGAAAAAGCCGCCGAAGGCCTGGTGCTGGCGTTCTTCAACCAGGGCGAAGTCTGCACCTGCCCGTCCCGCGCGCTGGTGCAAGAGTCGATCTACGACGAATTCATGCAAGTGGTGATGAAGAAGGTCCTGCAGATCAAACGTGGCGACCCACTAGACACCGACACCATGGTCGGCGCCCAGGCGTCCGAGCAGCAATTCGATAAAATCCTTTCGTACCTGGAAATTGCCAAGGGCGAAGGTGCTGAACTGCTGACCGGCGGCAAAGTGGAAAAACTCGAGGGCACCCTCGCGACCGGGTATTACATCCAGCCGACGCTGCTCAAGGGCACCAACAAAATGCGGGTGTTCCAGGAAGAAATCTTCGGCCCGGTCGTGAGCATCACCACCTTCAAGGACGAAGCAGAAGCCCTGGCCATCGCCAACGACACCGAGTTCGGCCTGGGCGCCGGCCTCTGGACTCGCGACATCAACCGCGCCTACCGCATGGGCCGTGCCATCAAGGCCGGTCGTGTGTGGACCAACTGCTACCACCTGTACCCGGCGCACGCCGCGTTCGGTGGTTACAAAAAGTCCGGCGTCGGCCGTGAAACCCACAAAATGATGCTCGATCACTATCAGCAGACCAAAAACCTGCTGGTGAGCTACGACATCAATCCGCTGGGCTTCTTCTAAAAACCGGGGGCGACACAGGGTTTCTGTGTCGCCCTCCCAATCGTCATCGCGGGCAAGCCCGCTCCCACAGGTTTTTGTGGTGAGCTCACATATAGAGACCTGTCACAGAACCCTGTGGGAGCGAGCTTGCTCGCGATGGCGCCTTCAATGGCACAACACAAAAGGCTGGCCGCTCTGGCACGGGCCTTGCCTGCCCGCATTACACGCACAAGCCGCTTCCGAAAGTCCAAAAGATCAAACAATAAAAAAGACAGCGAGGACTTATGACTTCTACCACACAGCTCAAACCCACACTCGGCACCCTGCATTTATGGGGCATCGCCGTCGGCCTGGTGATTTCCGGCGAATACTTCGGCTGGAGTTACGGCTGGGGCACCGCAGGCACCCTGGGCTTCCTCGTCACCGCCCTGATGGTGGCGACGATGTACACCTGCTTCATCTTCAGTTTCACCGAATTGACCACCGCCATTCCCCACGCGGGCGGGCCGTTTGCCTACAGCCGGCGAGCCTTTGGCGAGAAAGGTGGCTTGATCGCCGGCATCGCCACCCTGATCGAATTCGTCTTTGCGCCCCCGGCGATCGCCATGGCCATCGGCGCCTACCTCAATGTGCAATACCCGGAACTGGACCCGAAAATCGCGGCGGTAGGCGCCTATTTCGTGTTCATGACCCTGAATATCCTCGGCGTCAGCATCGCGGCCACCTTCGAACTGGTGGTCACCGTACTGGCGGTCGCCGAATTACTGGTGTTCATGGGCGTCGTTGCACCAGGGTTCAGCTTCAGTAACTTTGTGCTCAATGGCTGGTCCGGCTCCAATGAGTTCACGATGGCCTCTATTCCCGGCATTTTCGCCGCCATTCCTTTCGCGATCTGGTTTTTTCTCGCCATCGAAGGCGCAGCCATGGCTGCCGAAGAAGCCAAGGACCCGAAACGCACGATCCCCAAGGCCTACGTCAGCGGCATTCTGACCCTGGTGTTCCTGGCCATCGGCGTAATGGTCATGGCCGGCGGCGTCGGCGACTGGCGTCAACTGTCGAACATCAACGATCCGTTACCCCAGGCCATGAAAGCCGTGGTGGGCAACAATTCAAGCTGGATGCATATGCTGGTGTGGATAGGCCTGTTCGGTCTGGTGGCAAGTTTCCACGGCATCATCCTGGGCTATTCGCGGCAGTTCTTTGCGCTGGCCCGCGCCGGCTACCTGCCTCGCGGCCTGGCCAAGCTGTCGCGCTTCCAGACGCCGCACCGGGCGATCCTTGCCGGCGGCGTCATCGGCATCGCGGCAATTTACAGCGACGGCCTGGTCAACCTGCAAGGCATGACCCTGACGGCAGCGATGATCACCATGTCGGTTTTCGGCGCCATCGTGATGTACATCATCAGTATGCTGAGCCTGTTCAAACTGCGTAAAACCGAGCCGAACCTGGAACGCACCTTCCGTGCGCCAGGCTATCCGATCGTGCCGGGTATCGCGCTGTTTCTCGCCGTGGTGTGCCTGGTGGCGATGGCCTGGTTCAACACCCTGATCGGCCTGATTTTCGTCGGATTCATGGCCGCCGGTTACCTGTATTTCCAGTTGACCGCCAAGCAACGCTCCGAAGCTCCGGCGGACGCCATGCTCGAAGGCGTCTGAGTTGCACCGGCGCCGGGCTCCTGGCCTGGCGCCTGCATGATTGAAGTGCATGCAAATTCCCTGGTGGGAGCACACTACCTCCCACAGGGACTGTTTGTGTTATCAAGACTTGTACAGACCAGAGGACACCGCCCCATGGCCGCATTTGCCCATTCCGTCGGCGCTCAGACCTATCGCTTCGAAAACCTCAAAGACGTGATGGCCAAGGCCAGTCCGGCGCGCTCAGGGGATTTTCTGGCCGGCGTCGCCGCGCTCAATGACGGCGAACGTGTGGCCGCACAAATGGCTTTGGCCGACATTCCGCTAAGCCATTTCCTACAGGAAGTACTGATTCCTTATGAAGCCGATGAAGTCACCCGGCTGATTATCGACACCCACGACAAGCACGCCTTCAGCATCGTCAGCCACCTCACCGTGGGCGGTTTTCGAGACTGGCTGCTCAGCGATGCCGCCGACGAACATGTCCTGCGCGCCCTTGCACCCGGCCTGACGCCGGAAATGGTCGCCGCCGTGTCGAAGATCATGCGCGTGCAGGATCTGGTGCTGGTGGCACAGAAAATCCGTGTGGTCACGCAGTTCCGCGGCACCCTGGGCCTGCGCGGCCGGCTCTCCACGCGACTGCAACCGAATCACCCCACGGATGAACCGGCCGGTATTGCCGCGAGCATCCTTGACGGTTTGCTGCATGGCAACGGCGACGCCATGATCGGGATCAACCCGGCCACCGACAGCATCGCCTCGATTTGCGCGATGCTGGAAATGCTCGACGCCATTATTCAACGCTACGAAATACCGACACAGGCCTGTGTTCTGACACATGTCACTACATCGATCGAAGCCGTGAATCGCGGGGTGCCGCTGGACCTGGTGTTCCAGTCGATCGCCGGCACCGAGGCGGCCAACGCCAGTTTCGGCATCAATCTGAATGTATTGAAGGAAGGTTACGACGCCGGATTGAGCCTCAATCGCGGCACCCTCGGGCAAAACCTGATGTATTTCGAAACAGGCCAGGGCAGCGCCCTGTCGGCCAACGCCCACCATGGCGTCGATCAACAGACGTGCGAAACCCGGGCGTATGCCGTGGCACGACATTTCAATCCGTTTCTGGTGAACACCGTCGTAGGATTTATCGGCCCGGAGTACCTCTACAACGGCAAACAGATCATTCGCGCCGGCCTTGAAGATCACTTCTGCGGCAAGCTGCTGGGCGTACCGATGGGCTGTGACATCTGCTACACCAACCACGCCGAAGCCGACCAGGACGACATGGACACCCTGTTGACCCTGCTGGGCGTGGCCGGGATCAACTTCATCATGGGCATCCCCGGCTCCGACGACATCATGCTCAACTACCAGACCACTTCGTTCCACGACGCGCTCTATGCCCGTCAGACCCTGGGCCTGAAGCCCGCGCCGGAGTTCGAACAATGGCTGGCGAAAATGGGCATCTTCACTCAAGCGGACGGCAAGATTCTCTTCGGCAACAGCCTGCCTCCGGCGTTCCGCCAGGCCTTGGCGCAATTGGGATGAGTGTTTCCATGGATAAACCACCCTTCGATCCGCACAACCCATGGCTGGAACTGCGACGCCTGACACCGGCGCGGATCGCCCTGGGCCGCACGGGCACCAGCATGCCCACGCGCGCGCAGCTGGACTTCCAGTATGCCCATGCCCAGGCCCGGGACGCCGTGCATTTGCCGTTTGACCACAAGGCACTGAGCTCGCAATTGGCAGAACGTGGGCGCGAAAGCATCTTGCTGCACAGCGCGGCGATCAATCGCAACAGCTACCTGCAGCGCCCCGATTTGGGGCGAAAGTTGAGCGATGAGTCCGCTCAGATCCTGCGCGATTACGCATCAGCCCATCCCGGCGGGGTCGATCTGGCGATCATAGTCGCCGATGGTTTGTCGGCCCTGGCCGTTCATCGCCACACGTTGCCGTTTCTGGCGCGCCTGGAAGAACAGATTGGCGCCGAAAACTGGTCCCTGGCCCCGGTGATTCTGGTGGAGCAAGGTCGCGTTGCGGTGGCCGATGAGGTCGGTGAACTGCTGGGCGCCAAAATGACAGTGATTCTGATCGGCGAGCGCCCCGGCCTCAGCTCACCAGACAGCCTGGGATTGTATTTCACCTACAGTCCCAAGGTCGGCCTGACGGACGCGTACCGCAACTGCATCTCTAATGTTCGCCTTGAAGGCCTGAGTTATGGCATGGCGGCACACCGTTTGCTGTATCTGATGCGCGAGGCCTGCCGACGGCAGCTTTCGGGCGTCAATTTAAAGGATGAAGCGCAGGTTCAGACGCTGGAGTCGGACGTTGACGCGGACATGAAAGGTAATTTCCTACTGAGTCCGCCGGATGCCTGAACCGCTTCCGCATTGCACTTTCGGGATGATTTCAGGCAGGATCGACGCACGGCTGCCAGTGAGTACCTTTTGCCGTCAGAGCACGTGAAGACAGCCACTTGAAGACGAGACCTACCATGCGGATTATTCAAGCGACCCTCGAACACCTGGACCTGCTGACCCCGTTGTTCGTCAAATATCGCGAATTTTATGGCTCCCTGCCGTATCCGGACTCGTCCCGGGCGTTCCTCGAGAAACGCCTGCGTCGCAAGGAGTCAGTGATTTACCTGGCACTGGCCGATGACGACAACAACAAGCTGATGGGTTTCTGTCAGTTATATCCAAGCTTTTCCTCGCTCTCGCTCAAACGCGTGTGGATCCTCAACGACATCTATGTCGCCGAGGACGCCCGCCGCCAACTGGTGGCTGACAACCTGATCCGTACCGCGAAGAAAATGGCCAAGGAAACCAATGCCGTGCGCATGCGTGTTTCCACCAGCAGCAACAACCAGGCCGCACAGAAAACCTATGAATCCATCGGGTTCAAGGAAGACACCGAGTTCAAGAACTACGTGTTGCCGATCAGCGAAGAGCTTTGACCCGCGTCAAACCTGCAGGCGCAAGCTTGCTCTCGATTGCGGTGTGTCATTTGTCACCTTCATCGCGAGCAGGTGTGCGCCCGCAAAACAGAGCGCACCCAGCGTCGGCCCGAGTGAAATCCCCCGCTACAATCTCGACGCTCTTTTCACTTCTCACTCCGTATAATCCCGATCTTTCCGGCTTGTAAGAAAAACTACACCCATCGGTAGTCTTACGCGAAGTCATATGCACAGGCCTGCCGAGTCGGGCCGTTATCACAGGTGCCCACCATGGATTTCAACCCGATCGATATCGTTCTGCATCTCGACGTCTACCTCGACATGCTCGTAACCAACTTCGGGGCCTGGATTTACGCCATTCTGTTTCTGGTGATCTTTTGTGAAACCGGCCTGGTGGTGATGCCTTTCCTGCCAGGCGACTCGCTGCTATTCATCGCCGGCGCCGTTGCCGCCGGTGGCGGTATGGATCCGGTGTTGCTGGGCGGGCTGCTGATGCTGGCGGCGATTCTCGGTGACAGCACCAACTACGTGATCGGACGAACAGCCGGTGAAAAACTGTTCAGCAACCCGAACTCGAAAATCTTCCGCCGCGACTACCTGCAACAAACCCATGACTTCTATGACAAGCACGGTGGCAAAACCGTGACCCTGGCGCGCTTCCTGCCCATCATCCGCACCTTTGCGCCGTTCGTCGCCGGCGTGGGCAAGATGCCTTACCCGCGCTTTTTCGGATTCAGCGTACTGGGCACGGTTTTTTGGGTTGGCGGCCTGGTCACCCTCGGTTATTTCTTCGGTAACGTACCGTTCATCAAGAAAAACCTGTCGCTGCTGGTGGTCGGGATCATCCTGCTGTCACTGCTACCGATGATCATCGGCGTGATTCGCAGCCGCTTCGGCAACTCGAACTCCAAAGCCGAAACACGCTGATTCACGATGTGGTCCCTAAGCGCCTGGCGACGCCAGCGCACCTTGGCCAAACACCCGATTGCCGACGACATGTGGCAACGGGTGCGCCATCAACTGAGTTTTCTGGATGGCATCAGCGCCGCCGAAGACCAGTGGCTACGTGAAGCCAGCGTGCTGTTCCTGCAAGACAAACACCTGACCGCCCTGCCGGGCGTTGAACTCCATCAGGAGCAACGCCTGCTGCTCGCGGCCCAGGCGCAACTGCCATTGCTGAACCTGGGCGACCTGAACTGGTACCAGGGTTTTCACGAAATCATCCTCTACCCCGATGATTTCCTCAGTCCGCAACGGCATCGCGACGCCAGCGGTGTCGAGCACGAATGGGATGGCGAGCACAGCGGCGAAGCCTGGCAGCAGGGCCCGATCATCCTCGCCTGGCCCGGCGTCATGGCCAGCGGTGGCTGGGAAGGCTACAACCTGGTAATCCACGAGCTGGCGCACAAACTCGACATGCTCAGCGGCGATGCCAATGGCCTGCCACCGTTGCATGCCGACATGCGGGTCAGCGACTGGGCGAAAGTCATGCAAGAAGCCTATGACGATCTCGACCGACAACTTGATCGCCATCCTGACGCCGAGACCGCGATAGATCCCTACGCCGCCGAGAACCCGGCCGAATTTTTCGCCGTGACCAGCGAGTACTTCTTCAGTGCTCCGGATTTGCTGCACGAGGCTTATCCACAGGTCTATGAGCAGCTGAAACTGTTCTATCGCCAGGACCCGCTGAGGAGGCTCAAGCAACTTCTCGCCGAGGACCCGGTCTATCAGGCACATGACTAAGGTCTACGACCTCTGGTACATGGCGTCGACGTAGGAATATGCCTATAATCGCCGCCACTTTTTGGTCAATCCGGCCAAGTGTTTTTGGTCAACTAACGGGGGCAACGCCCAATGAGCTACAGCAAGATTCCGGCTGGCAAAGACCTGCCGAACGACATCTACGTCGCGATCGAGATCCCGGCCAACCACGCGCCGATCAAGTACGAAATCGACAAAGACAGCGATTGCCTCTTCGTTGACCGTTTCATGGCCACCCCAATGTTCTACCCGGCCAACTACGGTTACATCCCGAACACCCTGGCTGACGACGGTGATCCCCTCGACGTGCTGGTCGTGACCCCTTACCCGGTTGCGCCAGGCTCCGTGATCCGCGCTCGTCCGGTCGGCATCCTGAACATGACCGACGACGGCGGCGGCGATGCCAAAGTCATCGCGGTTCCACACGACAAGCTGTCCCAGCTGTACGTGGACGTGAAGGAATACACCGACCTGCCACCGCTGCTGATTCAGCAGATCGAGCACTTCTTCGCGAACTACAAAGATCTCGAAAAAGGCAAATGGGTGAAAATCGAAGGCTGGGACGGCGCAGACGCCGCCCGTGCCGCGATCACCAAGTCGGTTGCTGCCTATAAAGGCTAAGCGCCGCTGCGAGCTTCAAGAAAAGCCCCGGTGATCCGGGGTTTTTTTTGGGCGCTCGAAAAGCGCCACTTAAACGGATCGTTTAACAGGCTCCGAATTGGTTTTTTCTTGTTTAATTTCACTCAAGAACGTCTTACATCCAGTCTTAAATCTCCCTCGAAATTTGAACGGTTCGTTTATTCAAAGCCTTATGCGCCGCCAGTAGACTCGCGTTTATGAAAAAGAACACTAGCGGCCCGCGCTTTAAAGCGCTCCTTGAAGAAGCGAACATCACGACAACGGGATTTGCCGAGTTTCTGGACGCAGTCCCGCAGAAAGTCCACAACTGGTACACCCGTGGCGTGCCTGCGCACTGCATGGAAGAAGTGGCCAGAAAACTCTCCGTGAACAGTGAATGGCTGAAAACGGGCGAAGGCCCGAAAGACGCCAGACACCTGCGCCTGCTCGACGAAACCGGCCATACATTCGATGCCCAGGCCATCCGCGGCATTTACACCGTCGTCGAGCCCCTTGACGTCGAACTGCCCTTCTACAAAGAAACCGCCACCGCACCTGGCTCCAACAAAACCCACGTCGTCGAAGACCCCGGCCAATCCATCCGATTGCCCCGCAGCCACCTCGATTCCCTGGAAATCAAACATACCGATGCCATCTGTGCCCGCATGATCGGCAACAGCATGGGCGAAAGAATTGAAGACGGCTCCTTCGTGGGCATTGACCGTGGGCTCAAGGACATCATCGATGGCGAGATCTACGCGATCGAACATGACGGCATGCTGCGGATCAAATACCTGCACCGAGTGCCCGGCAACGCCATTCGCATGCGCAGCCACAACAGGATCGAATACCCGGACGAAATCTTCCGGGCCGCGCAGATCGAAGAGCAAAACATTCGGGTATTAGGTTGGGTGTTCTGGTGGTCGACACTGAACAAGCGCCGGCCGGAAGTGCCATTTCTGTGATACCGCGGTGAATTCATCACGCGCAAGCCATGCGCCCGCAGGGACAGGCGAGACCTGTGGGAACGGACTTGCCCGCAAAGACGTCGAGAGAATCACCCTGAGAACCAACCCAGAGCTCTATCTCGCACACCAAGCTGGGAATTTCCTCAAAAAATCAGTATGCTGCGCCCCACATTTGCGCATCCCCCGCTCCGCGGCGGAGAATCGCACCGACAAGGCAGATGATTTTCTCGCCGAGTCCCACAGCCGGACGCAAGATCCGGGTGTACGTTTTGAAGGCTGGCGCGGTTTACCAAAAATGAACCAAGCCAGTCCCCGAGAAGCCGGCCACAAGCCGGCTTTTTAATTGCCCTAAATAATCCTGTCCCATCCGAGAATCCTGCCGATAGCCTGGCTATCACGGGCGTTTCAGGCGCGTCCCTGTCTGATGGTGTTCAACGCCATTTGATCTCGTCCGACGAAGTAATGGGACGACAGGGGAAAATCAATGGGTAAGCTGAATCCTTCGAAAACCTGACCCAACCCGGCACCAATGACGAGAGTCATGGGCTACGCTTGCTCGTCAAACCTGCCAGGCGTAAATCCTGGCTTCTTCGCTTTCAATTGGCGGGCCGTCGTAGAGAAATGGGCCTGGGCTCATTCGCGGCAAGTGGCTGGCCGTAAAAGAAACTGGAGTTCACCTGATGAGTCATGTGCAGATCCGCCCGGCGACCCTGGAGGACGCCGAGAACATTTTTCAGACCCACAAAGATTCGGTTGAGAGCCTGTGCACGGCTGACTACAGCGCCGAACAGATCGCCATGTGGCTGGACGGGCGTTCGCCACAGACGTACCGGGAGGCGATCGTGGGCGGCAACGTGTGGCTGGCGCAAAACGACGGGATCCAGGGGTTTGTCGAGGTTGACGGGCATGAAGTCAGCAAACTGTTCATACGCGGCAGCGGGGCGCGGCAAGGTATCGGCAGGCTGCTGTTGGAGAAGGCGTTGCAACAGATCCGTGATGCTGGCCACTCCAGGGCCTACCTGGAGGCGACCTTGACCGCGGAAAAGTTCTACCAGCAACTCGGTTTTCGCAAGATCGGCGAAGGCACGTTTTCCCGAGGCAACAGCCCGGTCTCCATCGAGATCATCAAGATGGAACGGCCTCTCCAGGCTACTTAATCGCTGTCCTTTGTCACTCGGTGTCGACGACTCGGATAAATGCCCCCCTTGCCAATACTGATACCCCAAGTGCTAAATCCACCCTTTCGACCACAACCTCGTTGACCCGACACCCCTTCTGCGGGACCACTCCGGTTTGAGCTTCGCGGGAACCAAAGACATGGCGCTTCACATCCCGACCTTGCTGGTCGCGTCAGTCTTCGTCTTCGCGTTGATGGGGCTGTTGACCTGTCACGCCTGGTGGCGTGAACCCCGTGAGCGGACCCTGGCTTATCTGGGCGCCATGATGCTGCTGGCTGCGCTGGGTGTGGTGCTGGTCAGTTGGCGGGGTCGGGGGGTCGATTTTGTGCCGATCATCTTCGGTAACGTCGCCCTGTTGTTGAGCGCGGCGATGAACTGGACGGCCATGCGCGTGTTCGTCGGACGCACACCATCAATGCAGGGGATTCTGGCTGGGGCCGGCCTCTGGCTGACGCTGTGTCTGAGTCCGGCCTTCTATGACGCCATGCCTGTTCGAGTTGTGGTGTATTCCCTGTTGGTCGCCGGTTATGGCGTGCTGACGGCACTGGAGTTCTGGCGCAGCCGTCGCAGCCTTGAAGTCGCGTACATGCCCGCGCTGCTGCTGACGCTGCTGCACACCACTTTTTATGTTGTCCGTAGTGTGATCGACAAAAGCCTGCCGCTGGATCAGGCCTTGTCGGGCGTCGGCGATGGCGTGCGCTTTTTCTCCTTCATGCTGTTCGAGTCCATGCTCTACGTCATTGGCATTGCCTATGTGGCGTTGGCCATGGTCAAGGAGCGCGCCGAACTCAAGTTCAAGGCCGCCGCTTTCTGTGATGCGCTGACCGGAATCGGCAACCGTCGCGCGTTCATGGCTAACGGGGAACGCTTGCTGGCGGACAGCAATCGCCACAAGGAACCCGCCGCTCTGCTGCTATGCGACCTGGATCATTTCAAGCGCCTGAACGACAGCTTTGGTCACCCGATGGGGGACCAGGCCTTGATCGCATTCAGTCGGATTCTGGCGGAGAACCTGCGCAAGCAGGATGTGTTCGGTCGTATCGGTGGCGAAGAGTTTGCCTGCCTGCTCAAGGAGGCAGGTGAGCAGGAAGCGGTTCAGGTGGCCGAGCGCATTCGCCTGTCCTTTTCACAGCTGTCGATGCTGGAACCGGGGATGCTCAGTGTCAGCATTGGTGTCGTCACCACGCGTGAGTCGGGCTACGATCTTTTCGGCCTGCTTTCACAAGCGGATGAAGCGCTATACGGGGCAAAGGATCGGGGACGTAACCGCGTTCAGACCCTGCGCAAGATGTACTTGAGCCTCACGGATAACTGAACCCCTTCACCAGCGTCAACTCCCCCACCGCCCGCATCGGCACCAGAAACGTCTCGATCTTCTCGCTCGGCGTCCCCTCCTCGGTAATCACCGTGACCTGCGCGGTGGTCAGCGCTTGAACCGCCTCTTCCTGCCCCTCTTCGTCACTGCGATAGCCACCGCCGAAGTAATTCACATACACCAGATACTGCCCCTTGATCGGCGCAGGCATGGCGAAGATTTCCGGACCGTAGCCGGTGGTGACGTCGACATCGAGTGCTGCGCCATTGGGGGCGACGCGGTCGCCGTACCAGATGTGCGCACCATCGGGGGTGATCAGGTGCAGGTCGAGGTCGGTGTTGTCGCTGTCCCATGACAGCAGAACGCGCAATTTGGCCGGTGTTGCTCCACCGCTGGCATTCAAGAACTGAACACGACGGCGTTGCTGGCCGTCAGGGCTACGGACCTCGACACTGTTGCTGCCGTTGGGAAACGAGAACGGGCGATCAAAGCGGCCCGCCGGATCGATTTTCAGCGGCATGCTGACACCGTTCACAATCAACCGGCCGGGCTCCGCCGACTTGGGCGTGGCTTTGATCTGTCCGGCGATGCGCGCGGTGTTGGCCTGGCCTGCCGGTGTGTTCACCGAGGAGGCCGGGTAGTTGACGGTCTGACGGAAGTTCTCCCCCTCGCCTTCCGCCGCACCGGTGCGCCAACCGCCTGCGGGGGTGTCGAGCTTGACGCTATCGGCAGCCTGGGTCGGCGATAACACGGCCGACGCGAAGAGCAACAGCAAGACCTGTGGATAACGGAGTGTCATGGTCTATTCCAGCAAAAGATGACGGGCGAGCCCTTCGATGTAGGTTTCATCCTGGCCGTTGGGGTGTGCCTCAAAGGCCAGGTGCAGGTATTCATGAGTCAGGTCGAGACGGTCTTGCAGCGAGAGCACGCCGCGCACGTAGATACGCTGGCGTTCGCGGTCGACATAGGGGCGGCCAAAAGTCAGGCGACAGACGGCGAACGTGCTGACTTCGTTGTAGCCGGTTTCGCTTTCCAGCCGTGGGCGCCAGCCGCGACGCTGCTTTTGCAGCCAGTCCTGCGCAGCGGGCAGCGCTTCGCAGGAGGCGACGGGATTGTCCCAACGGCTGAGGCTGGCGCGTGGGTAAGCGTGCAGCAGGATGGCGTCGTAGCGTTGGCCGGCATTGGCTTGTTCGACGGCGTGCTGCCAGGACAGTTTGTCCGGGCCGGGTTGATCGGAATGGTAGGTCACGGTGCTGCCGGCCAGTACCAGATCACGGGTCCAGGCGGCGATGTCGCGCGCTTCGGCGCTGGCCGGACGCGGTGCGACCCGTTGGCGCTGGCTGCTGTCGTCGATGCTCAGGCAGTCGCCGTGGCGCGTGGCGTTTTGCAGCAGGTAGGTGCGAATGGCCACGGCCAGGGCTTTGGCCGCTTCGGCGGGTTCAGCGGTGGCTTCGCGCTGCAGCACGCGCGCGACGTATTCTTCGCGGTCCAGCCGAGCTACCAGTGTGTCGTTCAGTAAAAACAGTTCGCCATCGCTGTGGATATCGAGCTGATTGCCGCTGGCGAACTCGACGCGGTAGTCGCCCTGTAAAGGTCCGGACGCTGCCACGCGACCTCCCGACAGTACGCGTTTCAGTGGATAACGAGAGAACAGACTGACCTCCACGCACGTTCCGCTCTCAGCCGCGCCTGATGGCGGGAGCACCGTCGCCAACGCCGGACCATACTCACGCAAGACTCGCTGACTGGTCCCGCGCCCACCGGCCCAGATCGGCGTACCGTCCACCGTCCAACCAGCAAAACCGCCCTGGCGCGACGCCGGATCCCGATCCCCCAGCCAGCTCCAGGTTTTCACCCGCAACCGGCCGCCGAGCTCGCCGACCACATTGCCGTCTGCGGCATTGAGCACCACATCGAGCAACACCCGGCGGGCCTGATCCTGGGCCGGCAGCAGCGCCAACGAGCGCAACAACTGAGCCACCGGGACCCGAGTGGCGGGCTGCAACGACGGCAAGCTCCGCAACCATTCCGGCGCCTGTCGCGTCTGCCAATAGGCTCGCCAATCGGCGCTGGAAATGCCCAGACGCGCCGGTTCGAAATACAATCCGCAGGATTTGACCAGCGCCTGATCACGCTCGATCTTGCCGCCCGCCGTGCAGCAATAGACTTCCTCCTTCGACTGCCCGCGACATTCATAAGCCGCCTCGCGGGCGCCGGTGTCCACCAGCCAAGCGTAGACAAACAACTTCCACACACTGCCCAGCGGGGTCTGCAAGGTGTCGGGCAACGGCTCACGCGACAGCAACTGAGTCCGGCTCAAGGACAGCAAATCGCCCTTGAGCGCCAGATGCAGCGGTTCGTCCTGCGCCGTGGCCAGCGCAGGGATCAAACACAACAGCCAGCAGACCAGAAGCCGTGGCATGTCAGTGGACCGTGACCTGACCGAGCGCCGGTTTCTGTTCTTGAGCCTGATGCTGTGGCGCATACACCTGAGTGAAACGCGCCGGCGGCAGGTTGAATTGGCCTTTCTGCGAGAAACGCACCAGATGACGCAGGCGCAGCTCACCGCTCAGCGCATCCACCGGCACGGCATAGGCCAGTTGTCCCGGTTCGAAACGGGCCTTTTCCAGTGCCGTGGGTTCCGTGCCGGCCTTGCCCATCAGCTTGATGCCCCAGGTAGTGCGCTCAACGTCGGCGCCCGGTGGCAACGGCACTTCAAGCAAGCCGTAGCGCAGCGGTTTGGCAGTTTTGCTGGTGAGGATCACTTCGTCCAGGTACAGGTTGTCACTGGACAACGGCGCGTTGCCGACCGCTTCCAGTTTGAACGTGAACGCTTCATCCCCCGGCACCAGGCGCGACAGACGACGGGTGATGGTCACGGCCATCGGATCGACGGTCGGTTGCTGGCTCTGGAAGCTCAATGCGGCCCGCAATGGTCGCTCCTGCACCCCGCTCAGGGACAACACCGTCGGTACGGGCGTAGCCCCCTGCCACGTCCAATACACCTCACCGGTGTCACCGTATTTTTTCTTCCAGCCCTCACCCGGCGCCAAGGCGATGGTGGGTGACGCCTGTTCGATACTGCGCTGCAGCCAGGTCAGCGCCAAGGCACGTTCCAGCGTCGACTGCTGTGGCAGCAAACGCTGCAGCAACGCTTGCGCGCGGGCCTGATCGAAGGCTTGCAGTGACAGGTTCAGGGCTTCGGCAAACGGCTGGGAACTGACGGCCAGGCGCTGCTGTGCATCGGCCAGTTGCCGGTTGAAAGCGTCGGGCACGGTGACCTTCGATTGCTTGGCCAAAGACGCCGTCAACGCCCGGGCCGCGGCCAGACCCAGCGCCGAATCCGGATCGCTCATGACGATGCTGTCTTCGCCATCGTCCATCAGGTTCGCGGCATTGCCCTCGCCCGCTTTCGCCAGATCCTCCATCAATCCACTGAGCAAGGTGTTCACCGGCAATTGCATCTGTTTGGCGAACGACAGAATCAGCGCTCGCTGCAACAGCGGCGTGTTCTTCGCCTGCTTCGAATAGACCTCCAATACCCGCTGCCAATGCTCCGGCGGCAGGCTCAGCTCCAGCACTTTGCTGGCGTGCCAGTCGGCGTAATAGGCGTAGGCGGTCAGGAACGCGTCCGGCTCGCCGTCCATGCCCCACCAGGTGAAACTCGCCGACGGCCCGGCCATTTGCACCAGACGCAAGCGGCTGTTCTGCATGATCAGGCGCAAGCGGTCGCGGACCTGCGGGTTCGACGACAGGCTCGGATAGGCAATGCTCAGCGGCAGCAAGCGACTGGCGGTTTGTTCGACGCCGCCATAGGGGTAGCTCAGCAGATCGTCCAGCGCCGAGCGGAACAGCGCTTGCGGGCTGTCATCCAGACGCAGGCGAATATGGGTGGCGTCCGCCGGCAGTGTCAGCGGCGTATCACCGACGGTCACGTCCAGGCTTTGGCTCTGCGTGACCTGCCAACCTTCGCCGGTGGCGGCCAGGCGCACGGCCAAGGCATCAGCGGTTTTGCCATCCTGCACCAGCTCGGCGGTCCACTCGCCACTGGCCAACGAGAACGCCGGCAACGCGATGTAGTTGATGCCGTTGCTCAGCGTCACGGGCACACGCTGCTCGTTGCCCGCGTAATGAATCACCAGTTCGGCCTTGACCGGTTTTTCTGCCTGGCTGAACGCGAACACACCGAGATCCGGCTTATCGCCCGTGCGGAATGTGTTTGGCCCGCTCCACTTCAGGTACAGCGGTTTCTCCGAGCGCACGAACTGCTTCTTCTGCCCGACCTGACCGTCATCGGCGATGGCCCGGGCGGTGATGCGCCAGCGGGTCAGCGAGTCCGGCATCTTGAAGGTGAAGCGGGTCTTGCCACTGGCGTCGGTCACCAGCTCCGGTTGCCACGCGGCGGTGTCGACGTCTTCGCGACGCGGCCGCTCCAGCACCTTCACGCCACGTTCGCTGCGGTTGGCCTTGCCCGGCGCGCCTGGGCTGCCGGGCAGCGCCACGTCGTAGCTGATGAACGACAGGCTGGCGCTGGTGCGCACGTTGTTACGCCGCGGGTGGTAGAAGAACTGGTCGATGCTCGGCGCCACCTCCGGCTGCAGCGCGTAGACCATTTCATCGACCACGCTGACCGTCAGGTGTGCCGGGATCGGCTTGCCGGCGAACTGGGTGGTCAGGTCCACCGACACGGTATCGCCGGGTTGATAGGTGTCTTTATCGGTGGCGATGGCCACGTCTATCTGCGGCGCAATCACCTTGATGCCGGCGTTCTGGAAACTGTACTGGCCGCCCTTGGTGTACAGCACCGAGAAGGTCAGGTTCGGCGCGAAGTTGTCCTTCACCGCAATGCGCGCGCGGTATTGGGTGTCGCTGAGTTTTTCCATCTTCAGCCAGTCACCGCCCCTGGAAAGCAACGCCGTGGCCTCGACCTTGTCGCGTTCCAGCGACAGCAATGCGTCGCTGATCGGCTCGGGGAAGGTGATCAGTGCCAGCGCTTCGTCGCCGGCCTTGTACTCCGGTTTGTCGAGGACGATTTCAACGGTGCCCGGCACCGCTTTGACACCCTCGCCGGTGACCGAATGACCCGTAGCGCCGAGGGTGCGGCCGTGGTCATCCCTGAGCGTCAGGTTGTAGGTGCCAGGACGCTCGAAAGCCAGGGTGAACCCCTTGTCGGTGGCCGCCAGTTTGCCTTCGCCGGTGCTCTGATCCTCCAGGCGCACCCAGCCATAACTGCTCGGCGTGACCGACTGGCGCTGCTCGCTTTCATTGGCGTAGCTGAATGCCACCTTGTCGCCCACCTCACTGAAGCGTTGCGGCGCGCTCAAGCGGAAATTTGCCGCACCGCGATCAATGAGAATTTCCTTGGTGGTCTTGACCCGGTACGCCGCGCCATCACTGGCGAACACGGTGAGCATGTAGCGGCTCGGTTTCTCCGCGGCCGGCAGTTCGAGGGTGGCGTTGCCCTTGGCATCGGTGGTCAGTTCGGTGCTGGTCAGCTCCACCGGGAATTGCCCGAGGTACTGCAGCTCGTTGTCGACCATCGACAGCTGCTGAGCGCGCAGGCTCAGGCTCAATTTGGCATTGGCCACCGGTTTGCCGTCGGGATACAGCAGCACCAGGCTGCCCTTGACCGCTTCGCCGGTGCGGTAGTCCTGTTTGGCCAGGTTCAGTGAAATCTCGAAGTGCGGCTTGATGTACTCCGCGACCCGGAAGGCGCTGCTGTAGGCCTGATCCTTGTAGCTGAAACGCAGTTCATAACCGCCGGCCACCGCGTTGTCGGGCAACTGGAATCGGCCTTGGGTGCCGGCCTTGGCATCGAGTTTCAAGTCCAGGGTTTGCAACGCCGATCCCGTCGCATCCAACACCGTCACATTGACGTCAGCGGCACTGGGTTGCACCGAATCCCTGGCATTCTTGAACTCGCGCCCGACGATCTTCAGCGACACCCAGTCCCCTGGCCGGTACAGCGGCCGGTCGGTGAAGGCATAGAGTTTGGTGTAGTAGATTTCACTGTCGTAGTAGAAGTTTTCCGAGACAAAAACGCCGCCCTCTTCGTCTTCGCCTATCACGAACGAACGCTCGGGGCTGACGTGCTTCAAGCGCAGCAGGCCATCGGCATCGGTGGTACCGCTGCTCATCACGCCGAGGCCGTCGGTCCACAACACATTGACCTTGGGCACCGAACTGCCTTCGTGTTTGCGCGCAGCCCACACCAGCAACTCATCGCCAGCGATCTTGCTCACGGCCACGGTGTTGGAGACGAAGACCATGGTGGTTGCCCGGTACTTGCCGATCAGCGCTTCCACCAGATAAAGGCCCGGTTTCAGGTTGCCCAACGGGATATAAACGTTACCCGGCGCGACGCTGACGAATTCACTGGAGGAGCCAGCGAGGTTCACCCCTTCCGGTGGCTGGATCGGCTTGGCCTGCCACAGCGGGTAGCGAAACTGGCTGACCACTGACAGCCCCGGAATCAACGCGAATTGCGGCTGAGCGTCGTAGGGCGTGGGCGCGGCCATGGCGTTGCCCATCTTCAGTTCCGGCACTTCTTCGGTGACTTGTTTACGCGACTCGTAGGAAAACGCTCGCTGCATTACCCGGCGGGACTTGCGGTACCAGCTATCCCACAGGTACGCCAAGGTGTTGGACAGGCCTTCGCCCTTGAACTGGCCGTCGCTGACCACCCGGTGCAGGTTCTTCTGGCGCTTGAGGAAATCCAGCGGCTTGTCGATGCGATACACGCGAATGTCGGCGCCGCCGTAGGGTTCCATGCGGAACCGGCGATAGTCGCGGCCCGGTGCTTCGAGACGCACCATCGCCTGTTCGTCGCTGGCGAAACTGCTGTCCGCCAGCAGAAAGAAACTCTCACCGGCCACCGGCGTATAGCCACTCGGCTCGACGGTGTCTTCGGCATTCACCCACGAAAAAGGCAGCATCAAGACCAACAGCAGGGGCAGAAAACGCAACATGCGGGCACCGATCATTGGGAGAGAAAATTCAGTCGATAAACGCCGATGAAGTTGGGGTTGGCTGCATCGGGTATCCATCGGGTGTCCTTCCATGTCATGAGTTGTTGCAGGCTTGCAGAGCGCATGCCGTTGTCAGTGGGTGTGGTGGTGCCGGTGTGATAAGCGATGTAGCGGCCCATCCAGATCATCAGGTGCTGGTCGTCACCCTGATCGAAAAACATCAGGTCGCCGGGACGCGCCTGGGCCACATCACGGCCGACCAGATGGCTGTTGAACTGAATCAGCTTGATCGCGTTGACGTACGGCCCGACCTGGCCGCCGCCCTGCTGCCACTGCTGGGCGAGGCCGCGCTGGGCGTCGCTCAGTTGCAGTTCCGGCGGCAGGTAGCGGTTGGACAGGCCATTGCTGCGCAGCCATTTGTCGTCATGCACCTTCAGCGCTTCGTTGGCGGCGAAGCGCACCAGCCCGGCGCAATCCTGCTGATACCAGCGTGGGCTCGGGCCCTGGCTCAGTTGCTCTTGGGCGATGCGCACGAACCAGGCGCGGAACACCTGGGATTGCTGCGGGTCGAGCGCCGGGGTTTCGACGGCCCGGGCACCCGCGCTCAGCAACACCACAAGCAGGCCAAGGCTTCGGATCAGTCCGGTCACAGCGCTTTCCATTCCAGTGGCAGCCATTGCCAGTGGCCGTCGGGTTCGCTGCCTTCAGGCAAGGTCAGGGCGTACTTGCCGTAACCGCCGAGCTTGCGCAGTTTCGGGATCAGGTAGGTTTGCGCGGCGTTGTAGAACACCGGCTCCATGTCCTGGGGCAGGCTGTCGAGGGTTTCCCGTTGCATCAGTTGGGCCATCGCATCCGGACCGAAATAGACCGGCATCAGCAGGTCTTTCGGCACCACGTCGGCCATCGGCGGGAAGCGTTTGTCGAGGGTGCCGAGCGCCTTGTCCACCAGTTTGTCGTCGAGGGAGAACAGCAGCGTCGAACCGTGACGCGCCAGGCTGACGCGCATGAACGCCTTGCCGGTGATCGCATCCGGGTCTTCGGCGTCCTTGGCCGCGTACGGACCGAAGTTTGAGCTGACCTGGCGCTGCCATTGATGGCTCTGGCCCTCCTGCTTTTCGACCACCGGGAACGCGTGATCATCGACCTTGCCTTCGTAGGCACCGACCATCGAGCCGAACAGTTTGCCCAGATCACCGTCGAGTCGGGCGCTGTCCTTATCGCTCAGGCCGGCCACCAGCAGCGGCGTGTACAGGCGCGAATCGGCGTACCAGCACAGGCCCGCGGCACCGGCCATGTGTTCGGTCAAGGCCTGTGCCACCTTCTCCTCGGCACCGAGCTTAACCAACAGCGGTCTCTGTTGTGCGGCGGCGAGTGGCAAGGCCACACAGGCGCTGGCGCCCATGGGCATGGCTTGCCAGATCGGCTTGAAATCGAAGCCCGGCTGGTCGTCCAGTTCATCCATGGCGAGGAAGCTGTGCCAGCCCTTGTCGTCCATGTCGAAGCGCAACCCGGCGAAGTTGGGGATGAAGCGCTGGTAACCCATCGCCAGCACACTGGCGTTGACCGACAGGCGCTGCTTCACTTCAGGCGCGCGCGGCGGCAGGCCGAATGCTTCGGGGAACAGTTTGTCACCGTTGAGCAACGCGGCGATGGCGGCTGTCGAGACACTGCCGGGCTCCTCGGCCTGGCCACTTTGCGGGTCGTAGAGTTTCGACGGATTGGACAGCACCACCAGTTTGTCGCCATGGGAGGCAAACAGCAGCGCCTTGCTGGCGTTGTAGGTAAGCTGATAGAGCGCCACATCGTCGTTGCCGACTTTCACATCGGCGATTTTGCTCAGCTGTGAATCATCCAGCGCGACCTTCGCCAGCGGCTCGAGCACCTTGGCCAGTCCGCCGCGATCCATCACCAGCAGGAAATCCTTGAGCCGACCATCCGCCCCACGCCACAGCGCCACGTCGGCGGGTTGATCGAAGAGCTGCTCGATCAGGCTGTCCTGCAACTTCAGGTCATGCTCGTAAATGATCCGCCGCAGACTGCCGATCAGTCCGAGACGATCCGCGTGAGTTTCGTAATAGAAGACGAAATCTTCGGTGAGGGTTTCCTTGAGGAACGGCACCGCCAACAGATCCTTGGGCAATTGGCTCAAGGAACGGGTTTCCAGCAGGCCATCCGGCCGGCTCATGCCCAGTTTATCGCTGGCCAATACGGGCGCGGGGGTCTTGGGTTTGTGCAGGAACCACCCCACCCCGCCCGCCACAACGGCTACCAGGCCTAACCCAAGCAATAGCGCCGGCCAGCGCCGGGAAGGTTTGGCGGCCGCTGAATCGGCGGCAGGGGACACGATGTTTTCACTCATTTCACAAAACCCAATTCATCCGTGGTGCGGGATGCTTAATAGTTGAAAGTCTTGACCAGCAGCAGGTCGCCGATCGCACGCAAGGGCACGATGAAGGTCTCGCGTTTTTCGTCGACGGTGTTTTCGTTGAGCACCAGATTGATCTGCGAGGTGATCACCTCGTTCTGGTTGCTGGCCTCATCGAAGTTATAGCCGCCACTGCCGAAGTTGCCCCAATAGTTCACGTAAACCAGATAGGTGCCATGCAGCGGCGCCGTCATAGTGAACATTTCCGGGCCGGGACCGTCGACGCCGTCCGGGTCGAGGCCGCCGCCGTTGGTCAGCGCCGAATGAGCCCAGAACGCGTGCTGGCCATCGGGAGTAATAATGTGCAGGTCCAGCTCGGCCTTCGGGTCGTCCCAACCGAGCACCACCCGAATCCGCGCCGGGGTGCGCAGGTTGTTGGCTTCATAGAATTGAACGCGCTTGAGCGACTGGCCTTCGGCACTGCGCACTTCGACACTGTTGGAGCCCGCGCCGAACGCATAGGGTCGGGCGAAACGCCCCTGATCGTCGGTGTACAGGTTCAACGGATTGCCGTTGACCGCCAGGGTGTGAGGACCACGTTGCGTGCCGATGGCCTTGAGCTGGCCCTCGATCATCGTGCGATTGCGCTGCACACCCCGGTCGATGGGCGGCGTGGGATAGGCCACTTGAGGATTTTCCGTACGGTCGAGCAAACCGTTGTAGCGCCAGCCGCCCACGGGTTCCGAGACCTCGGCACTCGGCGCGGCCAGGAGGCCCGACGCACAGAGCCATCCAACAAGCAGCAAAAGAATCGAACGCATGTGATGCCTCCTGCCATGCATGACGAAACCTTGCGCCCGATCCTCGGCGCGTTACAGAGGTTGATACTGCGTTTCGTCTGAAAGACCCGTGACTGTCGGGTCGTATAGGGCGCGAAGGTTAACCGCCGTGGCCGCTTCTAACAATGAGATCGCCGTGAAAATGCGGTGCAAATCACGCGGGTGAGTGGACGGTGAGCCGAATAATGCTTCTATTCGGCTCATTTTGTGAGCCGAATAATCCCCAAGTCTGCGCCATCATCCACTTGTGGCCGGGGAGCTCGCTCTCGCTTGGCCGCGAAGCAGTCGCCAAATGCCCCGCTCATTTGCCCATAAACCCCATGTCTGCTAGTGTCGCGCCGGTTTAACGTCAACCGGAAATCGCCGCCATGGCCCGCAAAAAAGCTGCACTGGATTTCGAACAATCCCTCGCTGACCTGCAAACGCTGGTCGAGCGTCTGGAGAATGGTGAATTGTCGCTGGAAGACTCGCTGACCGCTTTCGAGCAGGGCATCGGTCTGACCCGCGATTGCCAGGCGGCGCTGGCCCAGGCCGAGCAAAAGGTGCAGGTGCTGCTCGAGCGTGATGGCGAGTTGGCCGAGGAACCCTTCGACGCGGATCAACCAGAATGATTGCAGCGTATTCGGCGACCAGCCAGGCCCGGGTCAATGCGGCCCTGGAAACCCTGTTCATCGCGCCCGGCCCTGAGCTGGCGCGTCTCTACGAAGCCATGCGCTACAGCGTGATGAACGGCGGCAAGCGTGTGCGCCCGCTGCTGGCCTACGCCGCGTGTGAAGCACTGGGTGGCAAGGCCGAGCAAGCCAACGGCGCGGCCTGCGCGGTGGAGCTGATCCACGCCTACTCGCTGGTGCACGACGATTTGCCGGCCATGGACGACGACGACCTGCGCCGCGGCCAGCCCACCACTCACAAGAAATTCGATGAAGCCTGCGCGATCCTCGCCGGCGACGGCTTGCAGAGCCTGGCTTTCAGCGCCCTGCTCGACCCGCGCCTGAACAGCGCAGACGCGGAAATCCGCCTGCAGATGGTCAGCGCCCTGGCATTGGCGGCAGGCCCGGCGGGCATGGTCGGCGGGCAGGCCATCGACCTGGGTTCGGTCGGCCTCAAGCTCGATCAGAAGGCCCTCGAATACATGCACCGGCACAAGACCGGTGCGCTGATCGAAGTCAGCGTCAAGCTCGGAGCCCTGGCCAGTGGGCACGCGCAGAAGGACGAACTCAAATCCCTGCAGACTTATGCACAGGCCGTTGGTCTGGCATTTCAGGTCCAGGACGACATTCTCGACGTCGAAAGCGATACCGAAACCCTCGGCAAACGCCAGGGCGCCGACATTGCCCGCGACAAGCCGACCTACCCGGCCCTGCTCGGCCTCGACGCCGCCAAGGCCTACGCTCTGGAATTGCGCGATCAGGCCCTGCACGCGATGCGACCGTTTGACGCGGCGGCAGAGCCTCTGCGCGATCTGGCCCGTTACATCGTCGAGCGCCGCAACTAAAGGCGTATCCGCCAAAAAGGACCTATGCGTGGGCAGGGTGCGATCCATCAGGTAAACTGCCGCATCTTTTATACCTATAACGATTCGCCTGATGCCCACGACGTTTCATGAGATTCCCCGCAAGCGCCCAACCACGCCCCTGCTCGACCGCGCGAATACGCCGGACGGCCTGCGCCGGTTAGGCGAAGCCGAGCTGGAAACCCTGGCCGATGAGTTGCGCCTGGAATTGCTCTACACGGTCGGTCAGACCGGTGGGCATTTCGGCGCCGGCCTGGGCGTGATCGAGCTGACCATCGCGTTGCATTACGTCTTCGACACCCCGGACGACCGGCTGGTGTGGGACGTGGGTCATCAGGCTTATCCGCACAAGATCCTCACCGGTCGTCGCGAGCGCATGGGCACCCTGCGCCAGAAGGACGGCATCGCCGCCTTCCCGCGCCGCTCCGAGAGCGAATACGACACCTTTGGCGTCGGCCACTCCAGCACCTCGATCAGCGCAGCGCTGGGCATGGCCATTGCCTCCCGCCTGCAAAACAATGATCGCAAGGCCATCGCGGTGATCGGCGACGGCGCCTTGACCGCCGGCATGGCGTTCGAAGCGCTGAACCACGCGCCGGAAGTGAACGCCGACATGCTGGTGATCCTCAACGACAACGACATGTCGATCTCGCGCAACGTCGGTGGCTTGTCCAACTATCTGGCGAAGATCCTTTCCAGCCGCACCTACGCCAGCATGCGCGAAGGCAGCAAGAAAGTGCTGTCGCGCCTGCCCGGGGCCTGGGAAATCGCCCGGCGCACCGAAGAATACGCAAAAGGCATGCTGGTGCCCGGCACCCTGTTCGAAGAGCTGGGCTGGAACTACATCGGCCCGATCGATGGCCACGACCTGCCGACCCTGATCGCCACCCTGCGCAACATGCGCGATCTGAAAGGCCCGCAGTTCCTGCACATCGTCACCAAGAAGGGCAAGGGCTTCGCGCCTGCTGAAGTCGATCCGATCGGCTACCACGCGATCACCAAGCTCGAGCCACTGGACGCCCCTGCCGCTGCGCCGAAAAAAGCCAGCGGGCCGAAGTATTCCGGTGTGTTCGGTGAATGGCTGTGCGATATGGCCGCTGCCGACCCACGCCTGGTGGGCATTACCCCGGCAATGAAGGAAGGCTCCGACCTGGTGGCCTTCAGCGAGCGCTTCCCGTTGCGTTACTTCGACGTGGCGATCGCCGAGCAACACGCCGTGACCCTTGCCGCCGGCATGGCCTGCGAAGGCGCGAAACCGGTGGTGGCGATTTACTCGACCTTCCTGCAGCGCGGCTACGACCAGCTCATTCATGATGTGGCGGTACAAAACCTCGACGTATTGTTCGCCATTGACCGTGCAGGTCTGGTGGGCGAAGACGGCCCGACGCACGCCGGCAGTTTCGACCTGTCGTTCCTGCGCTGCATTCCCGGCATGCTGGTGATGACCCCGAGCGACGAAAACGAGCTGCGCAAAATGCTCACCACCGGCCATCTGTACGAAGGCCCGGCGGCGGTGCGCTACCCGCGTGGCACCGGCCCGAATGCGACCATCGAGAAGAACCTCGAACCGATCGAAATCGGCAAGGGCGTGGTTCGCCGTCAAGGCCGAAATGTCGCCCTGCTGGTGTTTGGCGTGCAACTGGCCGAGGCGCTGAAAGTCGCCGAGACGCTGGACGCCACCGTGGTCGACATGCGTTTCGTCAAACCACTGGACGAAGCACTGGTCCGTGAAATCGCCGCCAGCCATGAGCTGCTGGTGACCGTCGAGGAAAACGCGATCATGGGCGGCGCCGGCAGCGCGGTCAGCGAGTTCCTTGCCCGGGAAAACATCCTCAAGTCGATGCTGCACCTGGGCTTGCCGGACAGCTACGTCGAGCATGCCAAGCCGGCGCAAATGCTGGCGGAGTGTGGATTGGACGAGGCAGGCATCGAAGCCAGGATCCGCGAACGGCTGCAGCTGCTTAACCGCTAAACACACTTTCCCTGTGGGAGCGGGCTTGCCCGCGAAGAGGCCGGCTTATCCAGCATCAATGTTGGCTGTACCGACGCCTTCGCGGGCAAGCCCGCTCCCACAGTGTTTTGTGGGCTCTCAAAACTGTATTTGCCTCAAAGCACCATCGGACTATCAATGAAGTTTGCCCGCATCGCCCTGCCCCTGATTCTGCTACCCACCGCCAATACCCTCGCTGACACTTTCGAACGCGATCAAGCCCTGAAACTGCCCGACGTGCTGATCAGTGCCAACCGCCAGGTCGAAGCGCGCAACGACAGCAGCGCCGCCAATACCGTGTTCACCCGCGAAGACATCGACCGCCTGCAACCGAACAGCATCGCCGATTTGCTGCGTCGAGTGCCGGGCGTACAAGTGGCGCAAACCGGTGGTCGTGGCAGTTTGCCGGGGGTGTACATTCGCGGCACTCAATCGGCCCAGAGCCTGGTGCTGGTGGACGGCCAACGCATCGGCAACTCGACCTCCGGTGACAGCAACCTGCAACACATCAACATCGAGCAGGTCGAGCGCGTGGAAGTGCTGCGCGGCTCCCGCTCGGCGATTTACGGCAGCGACGCGATTGGCGGCGTCATCCAGATCTTCACCCGTCGCGGCGGCGAGCAAGGCTTGCAACCACGCCTGCACATGGGCTTTGGCAGCAACCAGACCTGGGAGCGCAGCCTCGGCCTGTCCGGTGGCGATGAACGCACTCGCTTCAACCTTGGCACCAGCCTTGATGAAACCGCCGGGATCAACCGCACCCGCCAGTCGTATCCCAGCGATGGCGATCACGATGAATACCGCAACAAGTCGCTGAGCCTGAGCCTGAGCCACGCACTCACCGACGACATCGAAATCGGCGCCAACGTGCTGGATAACCGCGGCAAAAACGCGTTCGACAACCCGTTCGGCCGCTTTGACCCGGTCACCTTCGAGTCGTTGGAGCAGCAGCCCTACAGCGAATTCGACGTGAGCAGTGTCAGCAGCTACCTCGACGCGCGAGTGAATGACCTCTGGAAAACCCGCCTCGAATTCGGCCACAGCGAAAACCGCGAGAAGACCCTCGACAAACTCAGTGACGAGCGCAGCGTGTTCAACACCTATCGCGACTCGCTGACCTGGCAGAACGACCTGACGCTCAACGAGCACAACAGCCTGATCCTCGGCGGCGACTGGTACGAAGACCGGATAAACAGCAGCACGGACTTCAACGAAGACAGTCGCTGGAACCGCGCGGCGTTCATCCAGCACCGTTATCAGACAGACCGCTTCTCCACCGAGCTGGGCTTGCGTCACGATGACAATCAGCAGTTCGGCGGCCAGAACAGCTGGAGCGGCACCTTCACGCTGCCGCTGAACCCGGACAACGACATCCTGCTGAGCTACAGCGAAGGCTTCCGCGCACCGACCTTCAACGACCTGTATTACCCGGACTTCAGCAACCCGGACCTGAAACCCGAAACGTCAAAGAGCTATGAGCTGCAATGGCGCAGTCAGTTGACGCAGGACAGTCGCCTGGAAGCCTCGCTGTACCGCACGGATTTGGAAGACGCGATCATCTTCGGCAGCAACTCGCGCCCGCAGAACGTGGCTTCGGCGCGGATCAACGGCTTTGAAGCGGCGTTGAAACAAGAGCTGTTCGGCTGGCAGAGCAACCTCGGCGTAGCGATCATTGACCCCCGCGATCGCGACACGGGCCATACCCTGGCGCGGCGTGCCCGGCGCACCTTGAGCCTGGACCTGGACCGGCAGTTCGACCGCCTGGGCCTCGGCGCCAGCTGGCAAGCGGTGAGCGGCAGCTATGACGACCTGAACAATCAACAACCCTTGGGCGGCTATGCCTTGTTGGGGTTGCGTAGCAGCTGGGAGCTCAATCGCGAGATCAAGCTGGAGTTGAAGATCGATAACCTGCTGGACAAGGACTACAGCCGGGTGCTGTACAGCCATGAAGGCAGTCAGTATGGGTATCGTGAGGAAGGTCGAACGTGGATGTTTGGGGTGACGTGGACGCCGCAGATCTGACCTGAAAAGAGCGGTGTTCGGACAGGCCTCAACGGTCAGGTGCGATCAACTGGCAAAGCTTGGCGGTCGCTTCGATCATTTGCCCGCTGGGCCGCTCCAGGCCTTTATCCGCCACCAACAGCAACTGCCCCTTCGCCACCGCTTCCACCTGGCCCCAGGTTTTCCACGCATCGAGCTGCGCCTGATCGCCGGCCAGAATCACCTGCGGATTGCGCTGTAACACCGCCTCCACACTGACCTGTGGCGCGGCCAGCGTCTGGTCGCCGAATACATTTCGTGCCCCGCAAACTTCGAGCGCATTACTGATGATCTGCCCGCCACCAATGGTGTACAGCGGCCGATCCCAGACCTGATAAAACACCCGCAACGGTTGATCGCGGCGATAACGTTGACGCAACTCCGTCAGGCGCTGCCTTAACCCCGTCGCCAGTGAGACACCGCGCTCCGGCCGCCCCAGTTGCGTGGCAATCGCCTCGATTTGCGCGGCGAGTTGGTCCAGGTCATGGGGTTCGGCGACGTAGGTCGGGATGTTCAGGTTTTTGAGTTGTTCACGCTGGGCCGGACCGACGCTGCCGGGCCAGAGCAGCAGCAAGTCGGGCTTGAGGCTGAGCAGCCGCTCCATGTCCAACTGACCGTAGCGGCCAACGGAAGGCAGGCCCTGGATTTCAGCGGGACGCTCACCGGCATCCAGCACCCCCACCAGCAGGTCGGCTGAACCCAGTTCGACAACGATTTCAGAGAGCGATGGCGCGAGACTGACGACCCGTTCGACCGCCGCCACCGAGCCGCTGACGGCCAGCAGCAGAACCGCCAGCCAGGCCGCATGCATCAGCCGAGTTGACGCGGAATGCGGTAGAGGTAGAACAGCACCGTGGTCGAGAGCGCCAGCAGCACCAGCGGCACGGCTTCGAGACCGACAAACACGGCCAGGGCACCGATCCATGCCGGCAGGCCGGCGACAAGAAATGCCGTACGCCGTTTGGCCGCCAGACTGACCCACGCGGCAGGCTCTTCAGGGGTATCAAGGGCTTTCTGGGTGGCGATCAAGGCGTGCTTGTAAGCACCGAAAAACTTCAGGCTGACAAACATCGAAGCCACACCGGCGATGAACAACGGCATCGCCAGCACCGGCAAGATCGCTTCGCTCTGGCCGAATACGCCGTTGATCACGAACAGCGGCAACAAGGCCAGCGCCAGGTATTGCCACCAGTTGACGGACAGTCGCCGCCGCACCTGACCGCGGGTCACGCCCGGTCTACCTCGCCCTGATGTTCATTGCCCATCATGTGGTCAAGCTTGCTGGCCTTGGTCGCCAGGTAGAGTTTGTTGTGCGGATTGTGACCGGTGTGCAATGGCACGCGCTCGGCGACCACGATGCCCATCTCGGTCAAGGCTTTGACCTTGCGCGGGTTGTTGGTCATCAAACGCAGGGATTTCACGCCCAGGTGCTCCAGCATCGGCAGGCACATGGCGTAGTCGCGCTGGTCGGCGGCAAAGCCCAGGCGCTCGTTGGCTTCAACGGTGTCGGCACCGCCATCCTGCAGCTCATAGGCGCGGATCTTGTTCAGCAGGCCAATGCCACGGCCTTCCTGACGCAAGTACAGCAATACGCCACGGCCTTCGCGGGCAATCGCCTGCAACGCGGCTTCGAGTTGCGAGCCGCAGTCGCAACGCTGGCTGAACAAGGCATCGCCCGTCAGGCATTCGGAGTGCAACCGGCCGAGTACCGGGGCACCGTCGGCAATCTCGCCCAGGCTCAGCACAACGTGCTCACGGCCGGTGGCTTCATCGAGAAAGCCATGCATGGTGAATTGCGCAAAAGGCGTTGGCAGCTTGCAAGCGGCGACAAAAACGACAGGCACCTGTGTGCTCCTGATCTAAAAGTCTGAAGATTCGCAGGCGGGCATTGTAACAGCAGGTTCCGGATGACGCTTAGGCTGAATTATCGGGGATAACGATCAAAAAGTTTGATATGCCCCCTGACAACACCGCTCCTGTGAGGTGTCAGCCCTTCAGTTTTCATCAAACGGATAAGGCTGTTTCCAGCGTTCGAAAATGGGTTTGAGCTCACCGCTTTTCACCAGTTGTTCCATGCGCTGGTCAAACAACACCATCAGCGTACGGGCCTGCGGGGTCTTGGCAAAGCACAGATACAGCGGCAGTTCTGCGATGTGGGTGCGGCGCAACTGCGATGGATCCTTGGCGCGGCTGACGACGTAATCGACCTCGGTCAACGCGTCTATATAGAAGTCGGCACGGTCGTGGGTCAGCATCGAAACGATACCGGTACGCCGGATGACTTCGGCGTAATGACGCACATTGGGCAAGTAATCCTGGTAGTCGTAGCCACGAACCCACGCCAGCCGATAATTGCCCAGGGTTTCCGGGGTCGGCACCGGGCTGCTGGCCAGCCCCAAGGCGTAGATGTGATCGGTATCGAAGTTCCAGCGGGGATAGAGCAGTTCGCTGGATTCGTCGCGATAGGAACCGACACAGGCGTCGACCTCGCCACGCTTGGCCAGGCCTACGGAGCGCAGATAGGGTTCAGTGCGGATATCGAGCTTGACGCCTGCCGGTTCGAAAACTTGTCGCAGCACGTCCCAGCCCAGCCCATGGCCGTCGGCGGCGGTATAGTCCTCCCAGTCTTCGCTGGCCAGGTGAATGACCGACGGCGGCGCCACGACCTCCTGCGCTTGCGCGAGGGAGAAAAACACCGCAAGCACCATTACTATCAACCTGTGTAGAGCCATCCTTAGTTCTCCCACTTGGCGCCTCAAGACCTTTACGGTCAGGTCAGGCGAAAATCCATACCAACCCCTGCATTGCCAGCCACGCAAACACACCCGCCAAAACATCATCGAGCATGATCCCGACGCCACCGTGCACATGCCGATCGATCCAGCGAATCGGCCACGGCTTGAGAATATCGAAGAAACGGAACATCAGGAAACCCGCCAGCAACCACTGCCAGCCTTCCGGCACCAGCCACAGGGTGATCCACATCCCGACCATCTCGTCCCAGACGATGCCTTCATGGTCGTGCACCCGCAAGTCGTCCGCGACTTTGCCGCACAGCCAGAAGCCGAACAGCATGGTGATGCCTAGCATCAGCCAGTAACCCCAGTCCGGCAGCATCTGCCACAACGGGATAAAGGGTAGCGCAACCAATGAACCCCAGGTGCCGGGGGCCTTTGGCAAGGTGCCCGAGCCGAAGCCGAACGCCAGGAAATGCCACGGGTTGCGCCAGACCGACGGCGGTACGACTTCCGCCGGGACCTGTTTGGGATGATCTGTCACGGTGACTCCCGAAAATGTTGATAACCCCGGGTTTGCGGGGTGATGTCTTGCCCATCGCTATCGAGCAGTGTCACGCCCTGCCCCGCCACAATCCGCCCGATCACATGAATCGGCCAGCCCTCGGACAGTAATGGCGATAACTCGACGGACGGCAGCGTGAAAGCCAATACGTAATCATCACCACCGCTGAGGGCCGCGTGCTGCGCGCCCGCCTGCCCGAGGAAAGCGACCAGGGCCCCGGACAACGGCAAGCGATCGCGCTCGACTTGAACGGCGACCTTCGAGGCCTGGGCAATATGCCCACAGTCAGCGAGCAAGCCGTCGGAGATGTCCAGCGCCGCCGTTGCCTTGCCACGTAATGCCTGGCCCAGCGCCAACTGCGGTTGCGGCGACCAATAGTGCGCCAGCAGCGGATCGGCGATGGCAGGTTCGGCAGTGCGCTCGCCGAGCACCAGCGGCAAGGCGCCAGCGGCATTGCCCAGTTCACCGCCGACGCACAACAAGTCGCCCGGTTGCGCGCCGCTGCGGCAAAGGGCCAGCCCGTTGGGTACGCGCCCGAACACGGTCATGGTCACGCTCAACGGCCCGCGGGTGGTGTCACCGCCCACCAATGCAACGCCGCAGCTTTGCGCCATCCGGTTCAAACCGTGGGCATAGGCCTGCAACCAATCGGCAGTCACCGTTGGCAAGGTCAGGGCAAGGGTAAAGGCAATGGGGGTGGCGCCCATGGCGGCCAGGTCACTGACGGCCACGGCCAGCGAGCGCTGACCGAGCAGAAAGGGGTCGCAAGGGTCGGCGAAATGCACGCCGGCCACCAGCGTATCGGTAGAAATCGCCAACTGCTCCCCCGGGGGAACAGCCAGCAAGGCGCAATCGTCACCGATCCCGAGGTCAACGCCTTCGCCGCCCTGCGCACAAGGCGCGGCGGCGAAGAAATTGCGGATCAGCTCAAACTCACCCATGGTAATGGCAGCTCAAGCGCAGGTTAGCGCTTGAACGCCTTTACTTCAGCTTCACGCAGGCGCGGGGCCAGTTTGTCGAGCACACCGTTGACGAACTTGTGACCGTCGGTGGAACCGAAGACCTTGGCCAGTTCGATACCTTCGTTGATCACAACGCGGTACGGTACGTCGACGCGCTTGAGCAGTTCCCAGGTGGACAGACGCAGAACCGCCAGCTCAACCGGGTCGAGCTCTTCGATGGTCAGGTCCAGGCAAGGCTTGAGTGCGATGTCGATTTCGGTCTTGAACTGCGGAACCCCGTGGAGGATCTCGCGGAAGTAAGCGCCATCGACATCGGTGAAATCGTTATCGACCCGGAACTGCGCTTCGATCTCGTTCAGCGACTGTTTGGCCATGTGCCATTGGTACAGCGCCTGGGTCGCGAGCTGACGGGCTTCACGACGCTTGACGCTTTTCGATGGCTTGCCGGCATCCGCAGGCTTTGGATCGCGCGGGTTGAAACGATCGCTTTCGTCGCTAATCACTTGGCCTCCAACTGCGCCAGCAGGCTGACCATTTCCAGAGCGGACAGGGCAGCTTCAGCACCTTTGTTACCGGCCTTGGTGCCGGAACGTTCGATGGCTTGCTCGATGGAATCAACGGTCAGGACGCCGAAAGCGACCGGAACGCCGAACTCCATGGACACCTGGGCCAGGCCCTTGGTGCATTCGCCTGCCACGTATTCGAAATGCGGAGTACCGCCACGAATGACCGCGCCCAGGGCGATGATTGCCGCGAACTCACCCTTCTGAGCGACTTTCTGCGCAACCAGCGGGATTTCGAAGGCGCCAGGCGCACGGATGATGGTGATGTCGCTTTCGCTCACGCCATGGCGAACCAGGGCATCAACTGCACCGCTGACCAGGCTTTCAACGACGAAGCTGTTGAAACGGCCCACTACCAGAGCGTAGCGGCCTTTAGGGGCGATGAAGGTACCTTCGATGGTCTTCAGGGTCATTCGTTAGATCTCTTAAAGAGCCGGGACGCGTCTTCTACGCGCCCCTCAGTGATATTTGAACCGCGAATTCAAGGCCGGAAACAACCGGTCATTATTCGGAGGGCACGTATTCTACAACTTCCAGATCGAAACCGGATATCGCATTAAATTTCATCGGCGCAGACATCAGGCGCATTTTGCGCACACCGAGGTCACGCAGGATCTGCGAACCGGCACCGACAATGCTGTAGGTGGTCGGTTTTTTCACGGCCGCGTGGTCTGCGGTTTCGCGGATGTGCGCCAGCAACACGTCGCCATCAAGCGGGTGGCCGAGCAACAGCACCACGCCGCTGCCGGCCTCGGCAACCGCGGCCATGGCGGCGCGCAGGCTCCAGCGGCCCGGTTGCTTGACCATCAGCAGGTCGCGCAGCGGGTCCATGTTGTGCACGCGAACCAGGGTCGGTTCATCAGCGCAGACATTGCCCAGGGTCAGTGCCATGTGCACGTCGCCTTCCACGGAGTCACGATAGGTCACCAGGTTGAATTGGCCCAGTTCGCTGTCCAGCGGCTGCTCGGCAATCCGCTGAACGGTACGTTCGTGGATCATCCGGTAGTGAATCAGATCGGCGATGGTGCCGATCTTGATGTTGTGTTCGGCAGCGAAAGCTTCGAGTTCCGCGCGACGGGACATGGTGCCGTCGTCGTTCATCACTTCGCAGATCACGCCGCTCGGCTCGAAACCGGCCATGCGCGCCAGGTCGCAGGCGGCTTCGGTGTGGCCAGCGCGAGCCAGCGTACCGCCGGCCTGGGCCATCAGCGGGAAGATGTGGCCAGGGCTGACGATGTCTTCAGCCTTGGCGTCTTTCGCGGCTGCCGCCTGCACGGTGCGGGCACGGTCGGCGGCGGAGATGCCGGTGGTCACGCCGGTGGCCGCTTCGATCGAAACGGTGAACTTGGTGCCGAAACCGGAACCGTTGCGCGGCGCCATCAGCGGCAGCTTCAACAGCTCGCAGCGCTCGCGGCTCATCGGCATGCAGATCAGGCCGCGGGCGTGCTTGGCCATGAAGTTGATGTGCTCGGGTTTGCAGCACTCGGCGGCCATGATCAGGTCGCCTTCGTTCTCGCGGTCTTCGTCATCCATGAGGATGACCATCTTGCCTTGGCGGATGTCTTCAACCAGTTCTTCGATGCTATTGAGCGCCACAAGGCACCCCCTTGAGTCAGGATTTGAGGTAGCCGTTGGCGGCCAGAAAGCTTTCAGTAATGGTGCTGCCAGCCGTAGGCTCTGCGGCCTTGTCGCCCAGCAACAGGCGCTCCAGGTAACGCGCCAGCAAGTCCACTTCCAGATTCACCCGGCGACCCGGCTGGTACGACGCCATGATCGTTTCGCTCAGGGTGTGCGGAATGATCGTCAGCAGGAACTCGGCGCCATCGACCGCGTTCACGGTCAGGCTGGTGCCGTCGACGGTGATCGAGCCTTTATGGGCGATGTACTTGGCCAGTTCTTTCGGTGCGCGGATTCGGAACTCCACGGCACGGGCATTCTCGGTGCGGGCAACCACTTCACCCACGCCATCGACGTGCCCGCTGACCAGATGCCCGCCAAGGCGAGTCGTCGGAGTCAGGGCTTTTTCCAGATTGACCGGACTGCCGCTTTTCAGATCGTTCATGGCGGTGCAGTCGAGGGTTTCGCGGCTGACGTCGGCCGCAAAGCCGTTGCCCGGCAGTTCAACCGCGGTCAGGCACACGCCGTTGACCGCAATGCTGTCGCCCAGTTTGACGTCGCTCAGGTCGAGCTTACCGGTTTCTACATGGACCCGCACATCTCCGCCTTTTGGGGTCAATGCGCGAATACTGCCGATGGATTCGATAATGCCGGTGAACATGGGGTTCTCCTCGAGAACAGAGCCAGCGCTGTAGCGATGGCCGGAAATTATACGCTCGCTGCTGGCAAAGGAATGGCAGTGACTCGCCAGTCATCGCCAACCGCACGAATTTCGATAATTTTGAGCACTGGCGCGTCTTTCATTTGCGCGAGCGGCCAGTCCAGCAGTGGGCGCGCCGAGGAGCCCAGGAACTTGCCGGCCATGAAGATCTGAAACTCATCGACCAAACCTTGCTGAGCAAAAGCCCCGGCAAGACGCGGCCCCGCCTCGACCAACACCTCGTTGACTCCGCGAGCGGCCAGTTCGATCAGTAACTGGCGCAGATCGACCTGGCCATCGTAGCCCGGCACGATCAGGCACTCAGGTCCGTTGGCATATTGTTCTTCCACCGCCATGCACGTGGCAACCAGCGCCGGGCCGGCCTTGAAGAATGGCGCATCCAGCGGCACGCGCAGACGACCGTCGACCAGCACGCGCAGCGGCGGACGACTCATGGCCAGAGCGGTTTGCCCGGCGTCCAGGCCCAGCTCATCGGCACGCACGGTCAAGCGGGCGTTATCCGCCAGCACCGTGTCGGCACCGGTCAATACCACACTGGCCTGGGCCCGCAGGCGTTGCACCGCCGAACGCGCCGCCGGGCCGGTGATCCATTGGCTTTCACCGCTTTCCATCGCCGTGCGGCCATCGAGGCTCATGGCCAACTTGACCCGCACGAACGGCAAGCCGTGTTCCATGCGTTTCAAGAAGCCTTGATTGAGCTGGCGCGCCTCGCCTTCCAGCACACCGCTTTCGGTAACGATGCCGGCCTGTTCCAGGCGTTGCAGGCCGCGACCGGCGACTTCCGGGTTCGGGTCCTGCATCGCCGCGACCACCCGCGCCACACCGGCATTGACCAGTGCGTCGGCACAGGGCGGCGTCCGGCCATGATGGCTGCAGGGTTCGAGGGTTACGTAAGCGGTGGCGCCTCGGGCGAGCTCACCGGCGGCGCGCAAGGCGTGGACCTCGGCGTGGGGTTCGCCGGCGCGTTCGTGCCAGCCTTCGCCGACGATCTGCCCGTCACGCACGATCACACAACCGACCCGGGGATTGGGGTGCGTCGTGTAATGACCTTTGCGCGCCAGTTCCAGGGCACGGGCCATGAAATGGGCGTCGAGGATGGCTTGTTCGGCAGGCATGCTCATTCTTTCACCGGCTCACGGGCCAAGCGATCGATCTCTTCACGGAACTCATTGAGGTCCTGGAAGCGTCGATACACCGAGGCGAAACGGATGTAGGCGACTTCGTCGAGCTTCTGCAGCTCGGCCATCACCAGTTCGCCGACGACGAGGGATTTGACCTCGCGCTCGCCAGTGGCACGCAGTTTGTGTTTGATGTGCACCAGCGACGATTCCAGGCGTTCTACACTCACAGGACGCTTTTCCAGCGCGCGCTGCATGCCGGCGCGGAGTTTTTCTTCGTCGAACGGCTGACGACTGCCGTCGGTTTTGATCAGGCGCGGCAACACCAGTTCGGCGGTCTCGAACGTCGTGAATCGCTCGCCGCAGGCCAGGCATTCACGCCGGCGGCGCACCTGTTCGCCCTCGGCGACCAGACGCGAGTCGATGACCTTGGTGTCGTTGGCACCGCAGAAGGGACAGTGCATGGTGGCAGGCAACAAAAAAAGGGAGGGCCATGGTAGCGCATCCCGGTGGCAAGACAAGCCATAGGGTTTGCGGTATACAGACGGGCATGATCTTCAGATCCATGGAATTTACGTTTACGGAGCTGCCAATGTCGTTACGACCGCTCGTTTTGCTCAGTGTTTTCAGCCTGCTGGTGGCTTGCGGCAGCGATGCACCCAAACCCCAGTCACCGACGCCAGGCCCCGCACCGGCACAGGCGCAGAAGATAGCCAGGGAGTCGGCCAACCTCGGCCCGTTGCCCGCCTATCAACGCGAACTGAGCGGGACCCTGCAAGGCGTGCCCGAAGGCGCCGAAGTCGAACTGGCGCTGCTGGTGATCGACGAAAAAGGTCGTCCGCAACAATTACTCGCCAGTTCGAACCTGATCGGCAACAACCAGCAGCTGCCGTTTCACTTGCGCTTCAATCCGGAATCCTTCCCGGCCGGTGCCCGGGTTGAACTGCGCGGTCGCGCCAGCCAGTCCGGCCAGTTGATCCTGCATCTGCCGGCGCAGCCGATCACGCAACCGAATACCCAGGTGCTGGGCCAACTGCAATTCGTCAAAGCCCCATGAGTGCACCGCTCGACCTGCAACGGGCCTTGGGGGAATTGCTTGGCGACGCGCAATTGGTCGACTGCCAGCTGCCGGGCACCGAGCTGAAGCTGTGGCTGATCGATGGCGACAACATGGACCGCGCCTTCACCCCGGAAGAAACCCGACGGATTCTGCATGAACCGCCTTACTGGTGTTTCTGTTGGGCCAGTGGCTTGGCGGTAGCCCGCTATCTCGCGCAATTCCCTGAGTGGGTCAAAGGCAAACGAATCCTGGATTTCGGCGCAGGCTCCGGCGTGGCCGCGATTGCGTCGGTGAAGGCCGGAGCGCTGGAAGTGGTGGCTTGCGACCTCGACCCGCTGGCGATTGCCGCCTGCCGGGCGAATGCCGAACTCAATGATGTGCAGCTCCACTACTCGACGGATTTTTTCGCCGAAGCCGATCGCTTTGATCTGATCCTGGTCGCCGATGTGCTGTACGACCGGGCGAACCTGCCGCTACTCGATGAGTTCCTGAGTCGTGGCCAGGAGGCGCTGGTGGCCGATTCGCGAGTCCGGGATTTTCGCCATCCGTTGTATCGCCGGATCGAAATGCTTGAAGCGATGACCCTGCCGGATCTGGCCGAGCCGGAAGAGTTTCGGCATGTGAGCCTTTACCATGCGCGGCGCGCTTGAAAGCGTCGCGCCAGGCCGTATAGTTGCCCCATTCACGCTTCTACGAGATCCCCCATGAGCCAGGAAACGCCGTACATCTTCGACGCCACGACTGCCGACTTCGACCAGTCGGTGATCGAGAATTCTTTCCACAAACCGGTGCTGGTGGATTTCTGGGCCGAATGGTGTGCGCCGTGCAAAGTGCTGATGCCGATGCTGCAGACCATTGCCGAGAGTTATCAGGGTGAGTTGCTGCTGGCCAAGGTCAACTGCGACATCGAACAGGACATCGTCGCCCGTTTCGGCATTCGCAGCCTGCCGACCGTGGTGCTGTTCAAGGATGGTCAGCCCGTCGACGGGTTTGCCGGGGCGCAGCCGGAATCAGCCGTGCGGGCGATGCTCGAGCCTCACGTGCAAATGCCGCCGCCCGCGGCGGCCGATCCGTTCGACCAGGCCCAGGCGCTGTTCGAGGACAGCCGCTTCGCCGACGCCGAAGCCATCCTCAAAGTGCTGCTGGGCGAAGACAACACCAACGCCAAGGCGCTGATCCTCTATGCCCGCTGCCTCACCGAACGCGGTGAACTGAGTGAGGCGCAAGCGGTGCTCGACGCGGTCAAGAGTGATGAACACAAGGCTGCATTGGCCGGCGCCAAGGCGCAGATCAAGTTTCTCGGCCAGGCCAAGGACTTGCCGGATGCCGCCGAGCTGAAGGCACGCCTGGCAAAAAATCCGCAGGACGATGAGGCGGTCTATCAACTGGCGGTGCAGCAACTGGCCCGCCAGCAATACGACGCGGCGCTGGATGGCCTGCTCAAGCTGTTCATTCGCAACCGCAGCTACAGCGAAGGCTTGCCACACAAGACTTTGCTACAGGTGTTCGAACTGCTCGGCAACGATCACCCGCTGGTGACCACCTACCGTCGCAAGTTGTTTGCAGCCCTTTACTAAGCAAGACCTTGTAGGAGCGAGCCTGCTCGCGATGGACGTCAACCATAACGCGGGCTAACTGTATAACCAGGGCTCCCGTATATCCTTCGCGAGCCAGCTCGCTCCTACAACCAGCGGTAGATCGGCGTATCCGCGCCACTTTCCACCTTCACATCCGGGCTATGGCGCAAACGCACCAACAGGCGTTTGCCCGCCGACGCATTGCCGGTCAGCCCTTCCAGTTGCTCCAGCAGATCCGGCCCACTCAACTGCCCTGCCTTGCGCAGCAGGTCCCTGGCAATCTGCCACAGCGCATCATCCTGATTCTGCGGTTTGGCTGGCGCGGCAGTGACCCCGGTTTTTTCCACGGTCAACTGCGCCCCCAGCCGCGCCCAGTCGGCGTCATCCATCTCCAGCGTCAAATCCACCGGCCAATCGCCGATGCTCCCGCGAATTCGCAACATGAGTCTGCTCCCGCCTATTTCTAAGCGTCATGCTCCCATGGGACTTGTGCAACGCCAAGCAGCCAGTCAAACTCTCCGCACTTACGTTATAAGATTACATAACATATTTTTCATTTTACTTTCCGGAGTGTCACCCATGCGTCGTCTGCTGCTCGCTTTGCCGTTTGCCCTGCTGCCGCTGGCTGTCGCCCACTCGGCTGACGAACATGACCACGACCATGAGCACGGTAGCCTCGGCGCCCACGAACACGGTGTCGGTCGCTTGAACGCGGTGCTGGAGGGTCAGACCCTGGAGCTGGAACTGGAAAGCCCGGCGATGAACCTGGTGGGCTTCGAACACACCGCCACCACCGATGCCGACAAGGCCAAGGTGGCTGCCGTCCGCGCCCAACTGGAGAAGCCCGTGGCGCTGTTCTCCCTGGCGAAAGCCGCCGGTTGCGAAGTGGCGAGTCAGAAACTGGAAAGCCCGCTGTTCGGCGACAAACCAGAGGCTGATGACGATCACGACGAAGACGCCAAGGACGAACATCACCACGACCACAGCGAAATTCACGCCCATTACAGTTTTACCTGCGCCACTCCCGGTGCGCTGAAGACTCTGGATCTGGCGAATATCTTCAACACGTTCCCGGCCACCCAGAAAATTCAGGTACAACTGATCGGCCCGAGCGGGCAACAAGGGGTTGAGGTGACGGCGAAGGCGGCTGCCCTGAAATTCTGAATTAGCTGAAGATCACCTGTAGGAGCGAGCCTGCTCGCGAAGGAGTGTCAGCCACGTTGATGTTGACTGACACACCATCGCGAGCAGGCTCGCTCCTACAGGGTTTACCACCAACCAGACCGGTTTCACATGACCCAAGCACTCATCGAACTGTCCGACCTGGGCTTCAGTTGGCCCGGTCACCCACCGTTGCTGGATATTCCGGCGTTTCGCCTGGAGCCGGGGGAAACCCTGTTCCTCAAAGGCCCGAGCGGCAGTGGCAAGACCACCCTGCTCGGCCTGCTCGGCGGTGTGCAGAAACCGAATCGTGGCAGTATCCGCCTGCTCGGCCAGGAACTGACCGAACTCTCGGCCGGTGCCCGCGATCACTTTCGCGTCGATCACACCGGCTACATCTTCCAGCAGTTCAACCTGCTGCCGTTTCTCTCGGTACGCGAAAACGTCGAGCTGCCTTGCCGCTTCTCCAAGTTGCGCGCCCGACGGGCGATCCAGCGTCATGGCAGCATCGATCAGGCAGCGGCCACGTTGCTTGCACATTTGGGTTTGAAAGATGAAAGCATCCTCAGTCGCCGCGCCGACTCGCTGTCCATCGGCCAACAGCAAAGAGTGGCGGCCGCACGGGCGTTGATCGGCCAGCCGGAACTGGTGATCGCCGACGAACCGACCTCTGCCCTGGATTACGACGCCCGCGAAAACTTCATTCGCCTGCTGTTCGCCGAATGCCGCGAAGCCGGATCGAGCCTGCTATTCGTCAGCCATGATCAAAGCCTCGCGCCGCTGTTCGATCGCCACCTGTCGCTGGCCGATCTCAATCGCGCCGCCACCCCGTCCGAGGTCTGAGATGTATTTGTTTCGTCTAGCCATGGCCAGCCTGGCTAACCGCCGCTTCACCGCGATCCTCACTGCGTTCGCCATTGCCCTGTCGGTCTGCCTGTTGTTGGCGGTTGAGCGGGTGCGCACCGAGGCCAAGGCCAGTTTCGCCAGCACCATCAGCGGCACCGACCTGATCGTCGGCGCACGCTCCGGCTCGGTAAACTTGCTGTTGTACTCGGTGTTCCGCATCGGCAACGCCACCAACAACATTCGTTGGGACAGCTTCGAACACTTCGCCAGCAACCCGAAAGTGAAGTGGGCGATCCCGATGTCCCTCGGTGACTCCCACCGCGGTTATCGGGTGATGGGCACCACCGAAGCGTACTTCGAGCATTATCAGTACGGCCGCCAGCAACACCTGGAATTGGCCGACGGTCGCGCCTTCGCCACCGATCCGTTCGAAGTGGTGCTCGGAGCCGAAGTGGCCGATGCACTGCACTACAAACTGGGCGACAAACTGGTCTTGGCCCACGGTGTCGCGGCGATCAGCCTGGTCAAGCACGACGACAAGCCCTTCACCGTGGTCGGCATTCTCAAGCGCACGGGTACCCCGGTGGACCGCACGCTGCACATCAGTCTTGGCGGCATGGAAGCCATTCACATCGACTGGCACAACGGCGTGCCGGCCAGGGGCGAAGGTCGGGTCAGCGCCGATCAGGCGCGCAACATGGACCTGACGCCGCAAGCGATCACCGCGTTCATGCTTGGCCTCAACAACAAGATTTCGACCTTTGCCCTGCAGCGTGAAATCAATGAATTCCGCGGCGAACCAATGCTGGCGATCCTGCCGGGAGTGGCCCTGCAAGAATTGTGGAGCTTGATGGGCACGGCGGAAAAAGCCTTGTTCGTGGTGTCGCTGTTCGTTGTGCTGACCGGACTGATCGGCATGCTCACGGCCATTCTCACCAGCCTCAACGAGCGGCGCCGAGAGATGGCGATCCTGCGTTCGGTGGGCGCGCGGCCGTGGCACATCGCAACGCTGCTGGTGCTGGAGGCGTTTGCCCTGGCATTGTCCGGCGTGGTCGCCGGCGTGGCGCTGCTGTATGTGTGCATCGCCGCCGCCCAGGGTTACGTGCAAGCCAATTACGGTCTGTTTCTGCCGCTGACCTGGCCAAGCGAATATGAATGGACGCTGCTCGGTGGCATTCTGATCGCCGCGCTGCTGATGGGCAGCGTGCCGGCCTGGCGCGCTTATCGCCAATCCTTGGCCGATGGCCTGTCGATCCGTTTATGAGGACGTTGAAAATGCCCCGCGCTCTGCTTGCGCTGTTGATGCTGGTCGCCCTGCCCCTATGGGCGGCCGAGCCAAAAGAGCTGACCTGGTCGGAAATGATCCCGCCGGACGCCCCGGCGGAAGTGCCGAACATGACGCCACTGCACGACATGTCGCAGATGAGCAGCGCGCTGTCCGCCGAATCCGCGCCCGCCGCCAGGCAGGACATGCCCAACGCGCCGGTGGTCAAGGCCCTTGACGGGAAAAACGTTCGCCTGCCGGGTTACATCGTGCCGCTGGAAGTGAGTGAAGAAGGGCGTACGACGGAGTTTCTGCTGGTGCCATATTTCGGCGCCTGCATCCACGTTCCGCCGCCGCCCTCGAACCAGATCGTGCATGTCAAAAGCGAAGTCGGCGTGAAGCTCGACGAACTGTATCAGCCGTATTGGATCGAAGGTGCGATGCAGGTCAAACCCTCCACCAGCGAACTGGCCGATGCCGGGTATCAGATGGAGGCGGACAAGATTTACATCTATGAATTGCCGGAGTGAACCCGTTTTTTTTGCGTTGTCAGATCATCCGCCATCGCGAGCAAGCTCGCGAAGAGGCCCGCAAAATCGCCAACAAAATTCCCCACACCCTACTTTCATTGAGCTGAGTCAAAAGACCGAATCAAACGGCTGTTTACCATTGGACATCAAATATTTCTAACGTCCTCTGGAGCCCCCATGAACAAGTCCTTGCTCAGCGTCGCGCTGGTCTCCCTCGCGCTCGCCGCCCCGCTCGCACACGCTCACGAAGCCGGTGACATCATCCTTCGTGCCGGTGCAATCACCGTGAACCCGAAAGACGACAGCTCGAGCGTCAAAGTCGATCAGGGTCCGTTGGCGGGTGCCAATCTGGGGGGCAAGGCGACCCTGAACAGCGACACACAGTTGGGTCTCAACTTTGCCTACATGATCACCAACAACTGGGGGATCGAGCTGCTCGCAGCCACGCCGTTCGAGCATGACGTCAAACTCAAGGGCACCGCCCTGGGTGCAGCGAACGGCAAACTCGGTTCGCTGAAACACCTGCCACCGACCCTGAGCGTCGTGTACTACCCGCTGGACGCGAAGTCCGCATTCCAGCCTTACGTCGGCGCCGGTATCAACTACACCTGGATCTACGACGAACACGTCAGCAGCCAGGCCCAGGCCAATGGCTTCAGCAACTTCAAGGCGAGTAACTCCTGGGGCATGGCGTTCCAGGTCGGTGCCGATTACATGATCACCGACAACATCATGCTCAACGCCCAGTTGCGCTACATCGACATCGATACCCGCGCGACCGTGGAAAACGACGCCGTGGCACCGGGCACCCGTGCCCGCGTCAACGTCGATGTGGACCCGTTCATCTACATGGTAGGTCTGGGTTACAAGTTCTAACGGATGTTCACGTGGTGGTGAACCTGGCTTTTGTGGTGAAGGGGCTTGCCCCCTCACCACAGGAATTACCTCGCCTTAGAAGCGAAATCCGGCCACAAAAAAGGCGCCCTCAGGGGCGCCTTTTTTGTGCTCGCTGAATCTCAGCGTCCCAACAATCGCGCCAGTCCGACACTCAACGGCGTCTGTTGCGGGAGGGTAAAGCGCTCCAGCAGGCGCCGGTTGTTCGCCCGTGAATGACGGATGTCGCCGGAGCGTGCCGGGCCGTAGCTCACCGGCGGCAACTCACCGATCACTTGCTTGAGCGCCGTCAGCATCTGCTTGAGGCTCGTCGCCTCGTTCCAGCCAACGTTGACCGCGCCGACGTCCACCTGCGGTTTCTCGATGGCTTGCACCAGCAGGCTGACCAGATCCTCGACGTAGACAAAATCGCGTGTCTGCTCGCCGTCGCCAAACACCGTGATCGGCAGGCCGTTCTGCGCACGCTCGCTGAAAATGCTGATCACCCCGGAATACGGCGAGGACGGGTCCTGACGTGGGCCGAAGATGTTGAAGAAGCGGAAAATCACCGGTTCCAGCCCATGCTGGCGCCCATAGAAATCGAAGTAATGTTCGCTGGACAATTTGTCCGATGCGTAAGGGGTCAACGGCGCCTTGGGCGTGTCTTCATCGATCGGTTCACCTTCGCCATTGTTGCCATACACCGCCGCGCTGGAGGCGAACAACACGCGTTTGACGCCCGTCTGGCGCATGGCTTCGCAGACATTGAGCGAGCCGATGAAATTGCTCTGGTGCGTTTTCACCGGATCGTCCACCGAGGCTTGCACCGACGCCACCGCCGCCAGGTGTGCCACGGCGCTGCAACCAGCCATCGCCCGCGCGACCAGTGCGGCATCGGCGACGTCACCGACGATCAACTCGACCTTGGGATTGTCCAGCGGCAGGTTGCTGCGCTTGCCGGTCGACAGGTCATCGAGTATCCGCACCGAATGGCCCTTGGCGAGCAAGGCATCGGCGAGATGCGAACCAATGAAACCGGCACCGCCGGTGATTAAAACGGGGCCGTCAGCCATGGCGATAGTACCTGTCGAGTAAGCCCGGGAGGGCCGCACGCCAAGCGCGTGGCTTGATCCCGAACGTGTGCAGAATTTTTTTGCAGGCCAATACCGCGTGTTGCGGTTCTTCAGCGGCGTCCGGGCGCGCGGCGTGAGCCTGGGCGGTCGGCGCTTCGATGGCCAGCGGATGCAGGGCGCGTGCCTCGGTGAGGATCGCCTGGCCCAGGGCCAGCGGCGTGGTCGCTTCATGCCCGGCGTAGTGGTAAGTGCCCCACAGCGGCGCTGCGCAGTCCAGTTGCTTGAGTACGGAGATGATCACGCGGGCAGCGTCATCCACCGGGGTCGGATTGCCCCGGCGATCGTCGGCCATCAGCAACTCTTCCGGCAGTTCGGCGCGACTGAGAAAACGCCCCAGCGTCCCGTCGGGGCTGTCATCGAGCAGCCAGCCGAAACGCAACAGCACATGTTGCGGGCACGTGGCGCGCACACTTTGCTCGATGCGCCACAACGCCTGACCGCGCAGGCCCAACGGCACCGGCTCGTCTTTTTCGCTGTAGGCAGTCGCCCGGGAGCCATCGAACACGCGATAGCTGGAAGGTTGCAGCAGGACGATGTTGTGGTGCTGGCACAGTTCAGCCAGGCGCTCGATCGCCCGCTCCTGCCCGGCCAGACGCTGTTCGCTGACCGTCTCCGCCTGGAACCAGTCGAAGTAGTAGGCGAGGTTGATCAACGCGTCCGGGCGGGTGTCGTCGAGCAGTTGCGTCAGGCTCGCGGCATCCCAGCCGTCTTGCGGTGGGCGGGGGGCGAGGAAACCGATGTCTTCTTCCGCACCGAGGCGAATCAGCGCCTGCCCAAGGGCATTTCCGCCGCCCAGTAACATAAGGCGCATTCGCATAGAGTCAGCAGGCCCAGTCTGATTGGAACGAGGGTTTGTCGACAGCGCTCGCGAGCGCTGTCGTTGAAAGTAGTCAGAATCCTTGCATTTTGCGGGTTTAGTGCGCAACCGTCATCCGTAAAGTGTAGATGTGCGGGATTTGTGCTGCCTGCGCCTGCGCCATCGCGAGCAAGCTCGCTCCCCCATTGGATTGGAATACACAGCAGATCCCTGTGGGAGCGAGCCTGCTCGCGATAGGGCCCTCAGACTCAGCGAAGATCTTGAGCGGTACTTGCATCTTGCGCGCCCCAACCGCATAACTTGTTACATGAACCTGCCCATCCCCGCAGACAGTGCCCTGAACGGCTTCCACCCCGCCGTCAGCGCCTGGTTCAGCAAGACCTTCGCGACGGTAACCGCCGCCCAGGCCCGGGCGTGGCCGTTGATCCGCCAGCGTCGCTCGACCCTGATCGCCGCCCCCACAGGCTCCGGCAAGACCCTCACCGCGTTTCTCGCCGTGATCGACGACCTGGTGCACCGTGGCCTGGAGCAGCCCGAAGGCCTGCCGGACGAAACCCTGGTGGTCTACGTCTCGCCGCTCAAGGCGCTGTCCAACGACATCCGCATCAACCTGCAAAACCCGCTGGCCGGGATCACCGAACAATTGCGCCTGCTGGGCTTGCCCGAATTGCAGATCACGACGGCCGTGCGCACCGGCGACACCCCGCAAAAAGAGCGCTCGGCGATGCGCAAGACGGCACCGCACATTCTGGTCACCACCCCGGAATCGCTCTACGTGCTGCTCGGCTCCGATTCGGGCCGGCAAATGCTCGGTACCACGCGCACGGTGATCGTCGATGAAATCCATGCCATCGCCGCCAGCAAACGCGGCAGCCACCTCGCCCTGAGCCTCGAGCGCCTGCAAGCGCTCTGCGCCGAGCCACTGGTGCGCATCGGTCTGTCCGCCACGCAAAAACCCATCGACGCGGTGTCACGTTTTCTGGTGGGCCGCGCCCGTCCGTGCGAAATCATCGACATCGGCCACGCCCGCCCACGGGACCTGGACATTGAAGTACCACCGGTGCCGTTGTCAGCGGTGATGGCCAACGATGTCTGGGAATTGGTGTATGACCGACTCGCCGCCCTCGCCCGCGAACACCGGACCACGCTGATTTTCGTCAACACCCGGCGCCTGGCCGAACGCCTGAGCCGCCACTTGAGCGAACGTCTGGGTAAGAACGCCGTGGCCGCCCACCACGGCAGCCTGGCCAAGGAGTTTCGCCTGGATGCCGAGCAACGGCTCAAGCGCGGCGAACTGCAAGTGCTGATCGCCACGGCGTCGCTGGAGTTGGGCATCGATATCGGCGACGTCGACCTGGTCTGCCAGATCGCCTCGCCGCGCTCGATTTCGGCTTTTTTGCAACGGGTCGGTCGCTCCGGACACCAGGTCGGCGGCACCCCCAAGGGCCGCCTGTTCGCCACCACCCGCGACGACCTGATCGAATGCGCCGCCCTGCTCGACTGCGTGCGCCGGGGCGAACTCGATACCCTGCAAATCCCCGAGGCCCCGCTGGACGTGCTGGCCCAGCAGATCATCGCCGAAGTCAGTTGTCAGGAATGGCAGGAAGACGCGCTATTGGCGCTGTTCCGCCAAGCTTCGCCCTATGCCGGGCTCGACGAAAAACATTACCAGGCGCTGCTGCGCATGCTCGCCGAGGGCTACAACGGTCGCCAGGGCATCCGCAGCGCTTACCTGCACCGCGATGCGGTGACCCGCAGCCTGCGCGGTCGCCGGGGCGCCAAGCTGACGGCCGTGACCAGCGGCGGGACCATTCCGGACAACGCCGACTACAGCGTGTTGCTGGAGCCACAAGGGTTGAACATCGGCAGCGTCAACGAAGACTTCGCGGTGGAAAGCATCGCTGGCGACGTTTTTCAACTGGGCAACACGTCGTACCGGATCCTGCGGGTCGAGACCGGCAAGGTCCGGGTCGAGGATGCCCAGGGTCAACCGCCGACCATACCGTTCTGGCTCGGCGAAGCACCGGGGCGCAGCGCGGAACTGTCGTTCGCCGTCGCGCGCCTGCAAGCGCAACTCGATGAACTGCTGGGTGCCACGCCGGGCAACTTGCAGCTCGGCCTCGACTGGCTGACGCAAACCCTCGGCCTGAACCTGGCCAGCGCCGAACAACTGGTGGAATACCTGGCCCGCGCCCGCCAGGCCTTCGGCGCCCTGCCCTCGCAAGACACACTGTTGATGGAACGGTTTTTCGACGAGTCCGGTGGCACGCAACTGATCATCCACACACCGTTCGGCAGCCGCATCAACCGTGCCTGGGGCCTGGCCCTGCGCAAGCGTTTCTGCCGCACCTTCAACTTCGAATTGCAAGCAGCCGCCAGTGAAGACGCCATCGTGCTGTCGTTGTCCAGCAGCCACAGCTTTGAACTGGATGACGTGTGGCGTTACCTGCACAGTAACAGCGCCGAGCACACGCTGATTCAAGCCGTCCTCGATGCGCCGCTGTTCGGCGTGCGCTGGCGCTGGAATGCCGGGGTGGCGCTGGCGTTGCCACGCTATTCCGGCGGGCGAAAAGTCCCGCCGCAAATCCAGCGGATGAAGAGCGAAGACCTGATCGCCAGCGTGTTTCCCGATCAGATCGCCTGCGTGGAGAACCTCGTCGGCGAGCGGGACATTCCCGACCATCCGTTGGTGGAACAAACCCTCGACGATTGCCTGCACGAAGCCATGGACAGCGAAGGCTGGCTCGCGCTGTTGCGGCGCATGGAGCGCGGCGAGGTCCGGCTGATCAGTCGCGACCTGCCGGCGCCCTCGCCATTGGCGGCGGAGATTCTCAGCGCCCGCCCCTACACCTTTCTCGACGATGCGCCGCTGGAAGAACGCCGCACGCAAGCGGTGCTCAACCGTCGCTGGAGCGACCCGGAATCGACCGACGACCTCGGCGCGCTGGACGCCGAAGCGATTGCCGCCGTGCGCGAAGAAGCCTGGCCTGCCCCCAACGGCATCGATGAAATGCATGAGGCGTTGATGAGCCTGGCCTGCATCACCGAAGCCGAAGCCCAGGCCAACCCGAACTGGCTCGACTGGCTCAACACCCTGGCCGACAGCGGCCGCGCCTGCCGCCTCGACTCGTCGCTGTGGCTGGCACGGGAACGGCTGACCTGTCTGCGGGCGATTTACCCACAGGCTGATGTACTGCCGGCACGGGAGGCGCTGCCGGGATTCGATGAAGCCTGGAACGCGGACGATGCGGTGCTTGAAGTCATCCGCGCCCGGCTCAGTGCTTTTGGCCCGTTACCGTTGAAGGCGATTGCCGATCCGCTCGGCTTGCCCGCGACTCAGGTCGCCCAGGCACTGGCGCAACTGGAACGCGAAGGTTATGTGCTGCGCGGCCGCTTCACGCCGGGTGCGACCGAAGAACAATGGTGCGAGCGTCATTTGCTGGCACGGATTCATCGCTACACGGTCAAGCGCCTGCGCCGGGAAATCGAGCCGGTGGCGTTGCAGGATTTCATGCGGTTTCTGTTCGACTGGCAGCACGTGTCCAGCGCCACTCAGGGCCAGGGCAGTGCGGTGTTGCCGACGATCATCGCGCAGTTCGAGGGCTACCCCGGCGCCGCATCGGCCTGGGACAGCGACCTGCTGCCAGCACGCCTCAAGGACTATGCGCCAGGTTGGCTGGATGACCTGTGCCGCAGTGGCAAACTGGTCTGGACCCGACTCACCGCGCGCAACAAAAGCGCCGGCACTGCGCTGCGCAGTACGCCGATTCTGTTACTGCCGCGCAATCGGGTCGGGCTTTGGAGCGACTTGACCGAGCAAACGCCGATCAGCGAACTGTCGCCGAAAACGCAAAAGGTCCATGCCGCACTCAGCCAGCACGGCGCGCTGTTTTTCGATGAGTTGATTCACGAGGCCCACCTGCTGCGCTCGGAGTTGGAAATTGCCTTGCAGGAACTGGTGGGCGCCGGACGGGTAAACGCCGACAGCTTCGCCGGACTGCGGGCGCTGATCACTCCGGCCAGCAAACGCCTGAATCGCAGCAGCCGTCGCGGGCGCGGCGCGTTTGTCGGGGGTATGGACGATGCCGGACGTTGGGCACTGTTACGGCGCGGGGCTGTCGCGCCGGTTGTCGATAACAAACAACCCGCGGCCACGCCTGCCGAGACCCTGGAACACATCGCCATGACCCTGCTGCGTCGCTATGGCGTGGTGTTCTGGCGTTTGCTGGAGCGCGAGGCCGATTGGTTGCCGAGCTGGCGAGAATTGCTGCGCACCTTCCATCGACTGGAGGCGCGGGGCGAGATTCGCGGTGGACGCTTTGTCAGTGGCCTGGCGGGCGAGCAATTCGCCCTGCCCGAGGCGATTGCGCTGTTGCGCGAAGTTCGGCGCCGGCCCCATGACGGCAGCTTGATCGCGGTGTGCGGCGTCGATCCCTTGAACCTCGCCGGCACCCTGCTGCCCGGCCCCAAAGTACCGGCACTGGCAAGCAATCGGCTGGTGTACCGCGACGGTTTGCCGGCCGCTGCCGAGATCGCCGGCCAACCGCATTTCTGGCTTGAGCTGGATCAACAGGCCATGGCTGAAGTGCACGGCAAGCTGATCCGGCATTAGTGCTGCCTGGGCTGGCCTCATCGTCGGAACGCCGCCCGGTGCAAGCTCCCTCGCCGCAGGTTTTCGATTGTCGCGGCAATATTTGATCTGCACGCAAATATCAAATGCTCATCCCTGTATTTTTCCGCACACCCCAAACCTCGACACTGCGCTCCATCGAATCAACCCACCGGAGTTGCAGCCATGCCCATTGCCTTGCTCGCGCTGACCCTCAGCGCATTCGCCATCGGGACGACCGAATTCGTCATCGTTGGCCTGTTACCCACCATCGGCGCCGACCTGGGTGTCAGCCTGCCGTCCGCCGGCCTTCTGGTCAGCCTGTATGCGCTGGGCGTCGCGGTCGGCGCCCCCGTGCTGACCGCCCTCACCGGCAAAGTCCCCCGCAAAATGCTGCTGTTGTCGCTGATGGTGCTGTTCACCCTCGGCAACCTGCTGGCCTGGAAGGCCCCGAGCTATGAATCGCTGATCATTGCGCGGATCGTCACCGGCCTGGCCCACGGGGTGTTTTTCTCCATCGGCTCGACTATCGCCACCAGCCTGGTGCCCAAGGAAAAAGCCGCCAGCGCGATTGCCATCATGTTCACAGGACTGACCGTGGCGCTGGTGACTGGCGTGCCGTTGGGCACCTTCATCGGCCAGCATTTCGGCTGGCGTGAAACCTTTCTCGCCGTGTCGGCGCTGGGCGTCATCGCGTTCATCGGCAGCCTGCTGTACGTGCCGAAAAACATCGCCCACAGCAAACCCGCGTCGCTGTTGCAGCAATTGCAGGTGCTCAAGCAGCCACGGTTGTTGCTGGTGTACGCCATGACGGCGGTTGGCTACGGCGGTTCGTTCATTGCGTTCACCTTCCTGGCACCGATCCTTCAGGACATTTCCGGCTTCAGCGCCAGCACCGTCAGCCTGGTGCTGCTGGTCTACGGCATCTCGGTGGCCGTGGGCAACATCTGGGGCGGCAAACTGGCGGACAAACGCGGTCCGATCAGCGCCCTGAAAATCATCTTCAGCCTGCTCGCCGCCGTGCTGTTCGTGCTGACCTTCACGGCCGGCAATCCATGGCTGGCGCTGGCCACCGTGCTGGTCTGGGGGGCCGTGGCGTTCGGTAATGTGCCGGGGTTGCAGGTGTATGTGGTGCGCCAGGCCGAACATCACACGCCACATGCGGTGGACGTGGCTTCCGGCCTGAACATTGCCGCGTTCAACCTCGGCATCGCCGGCGGTGCCTGGGGTGGTGGCCTAATTGTCGCGCATATGGGGCTGATTCATACGGCGTGGATTGGCGGCCTGGTGGTGTTGGTGGCACTGGCGCTGACCGCGTGGAGCGGCCGTCTCGATCGCCTCGGCCCTGCGTACGCCGAAGGTTCAACCCGTATCGTCGTTGGTCACTGATCCCCTGTAGGAGCCAGCCTGCTGGCGATGGTCTCCAGTACGCCGCGTCTATCCAGAACACACGCGTTATCGTTGACGACCATCGCTGGCAAGCCAGCTCCCACAGAGGACCGCGCCGGTCACGCAATACCTGTAGGAGCCAGCCTGCTGGCGATGGTCTCCAGTGCGCCGCATTCATCCAGACCACATGCGTTATCGTTGACGACCATCGCTGGCAAGCCAGCTCCCACAGAGGACCGCGCCGGTCACGTAATACCTGTAGGAGCCAGCCTGCTGGCGATGGTCTCGAGTGCGCCGTGTCTATCCAGAACACACGCGTTATCGTTGACGACCATCGCCGACAAGCCGGCTCCTACAGAGGACCGCGCCGGTCACGTAATACCTGTAGGAGCCAGCCTGCTGGCGATGGTCTCCAGTACGCCGCGTCTATCCAGAACACACGCGTTATCGTTGACGACCATCGCCGACAAGCCGGCTCCTACAGCTTTTGCGGTGACCTGTGAAATATCGGCCACCCGTAGTCCCGTCGAAACTTTCGCCACTGCCCCGCAGTCATCAAAAAACAGGGGCACACGGACCGGAGGCGACATGGCGGCGATTCATATCGGTATTTCAGGTTGGCGGTACACGCCTTGGCGGGGGGATTTCTACCCGCAGGGCCTGGCCCAGAAGCGCGAATTGCAATTCGCCTCGCGGGCGGTCAACAGCATCGAAATCAATGGATCGTTTTATGCCCTGCAACGGCCAGACCGCTACGCGCAGTGTTACGCCGACACCCCAGCGTTGTTCGTATTCAGCGTCAAGGCGCCACGCTTCATCACTCACATCAAGCGTCTGCGCGACATTCATAAACCCCTGGCGAATTTCTTCGCCTCCGGGGTTCTGGAGCTGAAAGAAAAACTCGGCCCGATCCTCTGGCAATTCCCGCCCAACTTCACATTCAATGCCGATCTGTTCGAAACCTTCCTCGAACAATTGCCCCACGATACCGAACAAGCCGCCGCCCTCGCCCGCCAGCACGACGCGCACGTCAATGGCCACGCCAGCCTGAAGGCTTACAAAAAGAAGCCGGTTCGTCACGCCGTGGAAATCCGCCATGACAGCTTCGTCGACCCGACGTTTGTCCGCCTGCTCAAGCGCTACAACACAGCTCTGGTCATTGCCGACACCGCCGGTAAATGGCCATACCGTGAAGACATCACCAGCGACTTCGTCTACCTGCGCCTGCACGGTGCCGAAGAGCTCTACGCCAGCGGCTACACCCCGCAGGCGCTGAAGCGCTGGGGTGACCGGATCGAGGCCTGGCAACACGGCCAGCAACCGGATGACGCGCAACTGATCGCGCCGCAGCTCAAACCCAGGACGCGAAAGTCCCGCGAGGTGTTCTGCTACTTCGACAATGACATCAAAGTCCGTGCACCCTTCGATGCCCGGCGCTTGCTGGAACGTTTCGATCTCGACAAGGACCTGGCTACCACCCCCGGGGAGCCGGCTGCCGAAGGAGTGCTGGCATGAGCATTCCCGAGCCGGTTGGCGTCACCGACGAGCAAGCGCCCATCGAGCCCCTGGTGCATCGCTTCACCGTACTGACGGTCAATACCCACAAAGGCTTCACCGCATTGAACCGGCGTTTCATCTTGCCGCAATTGCGCGAAGCGGTGCGCAGTGTGTCCGCCGATGTGGTGTTTTTGCAGGAAGTCCACGGCACCCACGAACACCACCCCAAGCGCTATGACAATTGGCCGGCGATGCCGCAATACGAATTCCTCGCCGACAGCCTCTGGCCGCAGTTCGCCTATGGGCGCAACGCGGTCTATCCGGCGGGCGATCACGGTAATGCGCTGCTGTCGAAATTCCAGATCGTGCGCCATGACAATCTCGACGTATCGATCAGCGGCCACGAGAATCGCGGCGTGCTGCATTGTGTGTTGCGCTTGCCCGGCGAAGGCCCGGAGGTGCATGCCATATGCGTTCACTTGGGCCTGCGTGAAAGCCACCGCACTGAACAGCTCAAACTGTTGGCCCGTCGCCTGGAAGAACTGCCCGGTGACGCACCAGTGATCATCGCCGGTGATTTCAACGACTGGCGCCAGCGCGCCGATGCCTTGCTCAAGCCTTGCGGCTTGCGCGAAGTCTTCGCCGAACACCATGGCCAACCGGCGCGCAGTTTTCCCGCGCGATGGCCGGCGCTGCGCCTGGACCGCATCTACGTACGCAATCTGAAGGCCAGTCGCCCGCAAGTACTGACGAACCGACCCTGGTCACACCTTTCCGACCACGCACCGCTATCAGTGGAGATCGAGCTATGAGCGCTTCGCCGATGGATAAAACCACCGTGGATCCGGTTTCCGCGCCCCCGGTCAGCGAACCGGCTGTCGTCGATGTCGAGTACCGCTGGCAGGGCAACAACCGGGTCGAGTTGCTGGAAAACGGCGAAGCCTATTTCCCCCGGGTGTTCGAGGCCATGCGTCAGGCCAAAAGCGAAATCCTCCTGGAAACCTTCATCGTCTTCGAGGACAAGGTCGGCGCAGAACTGCAGGCCGTACTGATCGACGCGGCCCGGCGCGGCGTGCGCGTCACCGCCAGCTTCGATGGTTTTGGTTGCGGAGAACTGAGCAGCGGTTACCTCGCTGCCCTCAGTGACGCCGGTGTGCATCTGCAAATGTTCGACCCGGCGCCAAAACACCTGGGCATCCGCACCAACTGGTTTCGGCGCCTGCACCGCAAGATCGTGGTCGTCGACGGGACCTTCGCGTTCCTCGGCGGGATCAATTTTTCCGCCGACCATTTGGCCGACTTCGGCCCGGAGGCCAAGCAGGATTACTCGGTGGAAGTACAAGGCCCGGCGGTGACCGACATCCATCACTTTGCCCTGCTGCAATGCGGGCGCCCGGTACGCGCCAAGTACTGGTGGCAACGCCGTCGACAACGCCGCTCGGAGTTGGCGTTCAGCGATCACGATGGACAAGTGCGCCTGGTGTATCGCGACAACGGCGAGCATCGGACCGACATCGAGGAGGTTTACCGCCAGGTACTGCGTACGGCGCAACGGCGCGTGGTGATCGCCAATGCTTACTTCTTTCCCGGCTACCGCCTGCTGCGCGAGATTCGCAACGCGGCCCGCCGGGGTGTCGAGGTGCGGCTGATTCTGCAGGGGCAACCGGACATGCTGGTGGCCAAACTCGCGGCGCGCATGACCTACGACTACCTGCTCAAGTCCGGTGTGAGGATTTACGAATATTGCGACCGCCCGCTGCACGGCAAAGTCGCGCTGGTGGATGAGGACTGGAGCACGGTCGGCTCCAGCAACCTCGACCCGTTGAGCCTGTCGATGAACCTGGAGGCCAACGTGTTGATCCGCGACCGAGGGTTCAACCGGCAACTGTTCGAGCGCCTCGAAGATCTCAGCGACAACCACTGCAAGGTCATGTCGGTCGACAACGCCCCGCGCGGCCGAATTTGGCACATGACCGTGGGTTTTCTGGTCTTCCACTTCCTGCGGCATTTCCCGGCCTGGGCCGGTTGGTTGCCGGCGCATAAACCCCGCCTCAAGGCCTTCACCGCGCCGACCGGGAGCGAGCCATCATGAGCCGCACTGAAGCACCCGCCATGCGTAACGCCGAACACCCGGCCAAGTCGCGCTGGAGCCACTGGAAGCGACCGTTGACGCTGCTGTTTTTTCTGGCGCTGATCGTGCTGTTGACGATGTTCGCCCAGCGCATCGAATGGAACGAAGTGTTCGACACCCTGGCCGACTTCAAGGTGCGTACGCTGATCATCGCGTCCGGGCTGACCCTCACGAGTTTCCTGGTGTATGCCTGCTTCGACCTGATCGGCCGCACTTACATCCGCCAGGACCTCACGTGGAAACAGATCCTGCCCGTCGGGATCATCAGTTACGCCTTCAACCTCAACCTGAGTGCCTGGGTCGGCGGCATCGCCATGCGTTATCGGCTGTACTCACGACTCGGTGTAAGCAAAGCCAACATTGCGAAAATCCTCGGCCTGAGCCTGGCCACCAATTGGTTCGGCTACATGGTGATTGCAGGCGCGGTGTTCAGCAGCGGTCTGGTGCGCATGCCGACCGGCTGGACACTCAGCAGCGGCGCGCTGCAAGGGGTGGGCGTGTTGCTGCTGCTGGCGAGTGCGGGCTATCTGGCCGCGTGCCGGTATTCCACCCGCCGGGAATGGGTCATTCGCGGTGTGGAAATCAACTTGCCGTCACTGCGCATGGCGATCCTGCAACTGGCCCTCGGGGCCTTGAATTGGTCGTTGATGGCGGCGGTGATTTTCACCCTGCTGCCGAGCAAACTGGACTATCCGCTGGTGCTTGGCGTGCTACTGATCAGCGCCATCGCCGGGGTAATCACCCACATCCCGGCCGGCCTCGGTGTGCTGGAGGCAGTGTTCGTGGCGCTGCTGCAACATGAGGTGTCGCGGGGCAGCCTGGTGGCGGGGCTGCTGGCTTATCGGGCGATCTACTTCCTGCTGCCGTTGTTGATCACACTGGTGATGTATCTGGTAGTCGAGGCCAAGGCCAAGGCGTTGCGGATCTCGAAGAAGCCCAAGTGACTGTTGCTGCCTGAAAGGCCGCCTTCGCGGGCAAGCCCGCTCCCACAGGGTCCCTGGTGTTCACAAATAATGTGTTCAACCAGGATCCATTGTGGGAGCGGGCTTGCCCGCGATGGCGTTCTTCGAGACACCCACTATCACCGGGACTGAATGATGCTCAGCCGCTCGCCCACCACCATTTCCGTGATCCAGTCCACGAGGATCGAGGTGTAGGCCTGCTGTGAAACCGGATCACTCAGGGCATGGTCGGCACCGTCGATGATGCGGTGCGTCAGCGAATGGGTCTGCTGACAGGCCGCGCGATAACTCATGATGGTTGCGTGGGGCACGTAGTCATCGGTCTCGGACTGCACCAGCAGCACATCCCCGGTAAATTGCGAACAGGCATGCAGCGCCCGGTTGCCATCGGCGCGCACCAGGGTGCTGCGATAATCGCGCAGATCGAGTTTGTCCAGATCGCGCTTGGGCGTGTGCCATTGATCGTCGCGGTACAGCGCCGGCACCCGCAGCGCCAGCCAGCGCACGGGGCGCAACGAAGTCAGGATCGCAGCCAGGTAACCGCCATAGCTAGTGCCCACCACGGCAATCGCCGAGGTATCGAGCGCCGGGTGCGCGAGCAGTCGATCGTAAGCCGCCAGCAGGTCGCGCAGGTTATCTTCACGGGTCACCCGGGACAACGGAATGCCGGTGCCGCCGGTATGCCCGCGCAGGTCGAAGGTCAGGCACACACAACCCAGGCCGGCGATGCCTTTCGCCCGTTCCAGGTCGCGCTCCTGACTACCGCCCCAACCGTGCACGAATAACACGCCGGGGACTTTCGATTTGGGACTGAGAAACGTCCCGCTCATCTGTTCGTCATCGATGTCGATTTGAATGCTTTCGCTTCTAGCCGTCATAGGATTTGACCGTTACGTACTTGAGGAGAAAATCACTGTCTTGCGCCGGTCCGCGATACACCTCGATGGCGTGCGCCGGTAATGGCTGTTCGATGTAGGTTTCCACCGAAGACACACGGATCGCGCGCATCCCAGGGTCGTTGACGAAGCTCTGCAAGGCCGCCATTTCGGCACTGCTGGCACCGCCCATGCGCCAGGATTGTTCGAGCACGCCGCTGCGTGGCTTGCCGTCGCTGGCCACGCCCTGGGCGATGTCGTAGTTGCGCCGTGATGCATAAAAACCGGGGTAGGCTTCGTCCGCGGCGCTGTCGAACACTTGTGCCTGCTGGATGGCCAGCCGCACGTCATCGAGCAGGTCCAGTTTCAGCAATTCGTCGTAGCCCCCCTGCACCACCAGCAGGTTGGAACCACCATAGACCTCTTCACCGTGGGCGTCCTTGGTCAAATATTGATCACCGCAGTAACTCAGTACCTTGTCGCCGATGAAACTCTGACCAACGCTGTGGGTAATCACCTGGTCCAGATCCTGCTCCAGCACCACGCCTTCAGTGAATAGCGTTTTGGCCTCGGGCCGGGCAAGGATTTCATCGAACTGGTCGAGGCTCTTGATGACTTCCTGGCCCCGCCCGGCGCACGCATGAATCGGCTTGAGGCGGATCGGGCCGGTGTAAAGCAGGTGCTCCGCCGCCGGCCGCGCATCGTCGAAGGAAAATACGCTGAGGCCATCCAGCACCACAGGGCGCACCCGTTGGGAAAACAACGGCGACCAGCCATGGGGAGCTCGGGCTTGAGGGTTGCACAAACCGTGACTGATGGCCTTGGTGCAGATGAAGTCATGCTCGACGTAACCGCCCCACAAATCCTCCGGCCCCTTGACGCCCAGTTGCCGGGCGGCGGCAGCACCCACCAGCGTCTGGGTCGGGAGCAGGTAATGTTCAAGGCCGTGATGCTGCACAGGGTCGTAATTGCCGCCGTACTTGAGCCCGAGGATGTGCGCCAGCCAGCGGGCCAGCGCGCGATTGGTTTCGACTTCGTGCAATGGCGCGTCGGAACGCACCGAATGGGCGACCACTGTTTTCTTGCGGCTTGTTGGGGTCATGCGTCCCCCTTCAATTGTCGCTGAATGAATGTAGCTGATGAGGTGCAAGGTTCAGGCCAACCGCTTCTTGAGAAAAACGGTTTTCGAATCAGCCATTTGCGAAATGGGTAGTGGCACCACGCCTGCTCTATTCTGCACGACGACCTTTAATATTCCGGCATTTTGCACGGCTCCAACCTTCCTCCCCCCTGTGGAAGCGAACTTGCTCGCGATGGCGGCAGACTATTCAACATCGATTTGACTGGCACATTGCATTCGCGGGCAAGCTCGCTCCCACGGGCTAAGTAGTGCAGCTTTTATCGGGTAACAACACTCGGCATCACCCCAAACCGCGTCCGGTAATCACTCGGCGCCAGCCCGGTGATTTTCTTGAATGTCGAGCGAAAGGCGCCTGGGTCCTGATACCCCACGGTCCAGGCAATGTGGTCGATGGTGCTGTTGGTGAATTCAAGCATTTCCCGCGCCTTGCCGACCCGCAAGTGCTGGCAGTACTCGGTGGGCTTGAGCCCGGTGGCGGCACGGAACCGGCGCAGGAATGTGCGCTCCTCCAATCCTGCCCGCTCGGCCATGGACGTCAACGACACGTCGGTGGCCCCGGTGCTTTGCAGCCAGTGTTGAACCTTGAGGATCGATGCATCGCCATGACTGAGAATCGGCGCGAAATTGCTGCCGCACTCGCTGGCGCTGTCACTGTGTTCAACCACCAGAAAACGCGCGGTACCGGTGGCGATGCTCGGCCCCAGCAAGCGATCCACCAGGCGCAGACCCAGCTCCGACCAGGCCATCAGCCCGGCGGTGGTGATCAGGTCGCCGTCATCGACGATGGGGGTATCGGCCTTGAGCTTGATTGCCGGGTAACGTTCGGCGAATGCCTTGGCCGAGGTCCAGTGGGTGGTGGCACTCCGGCCGTCGAGCAGGCCGCTTTCGGCCAGCAGAATCGAGCCCACGCAGATACCACCGAGGGTTGCGCCGCTGGCATGTTGCTGACGCATCCAGCGAATCAACGCCTGCGATGCCTGGCCTTCGCGGAACCCGGCAATCGACGGCGGAATCAATACCGCCACCAAGGCGCCGTCCTCCCCGGGATGGCTGTCGTACACCCGTGCTGGCGCCTGCTCGCCGTCCACTTGCCAATGACTGACCCGAAGCAACGGTAACTGCGCCGCTTGATGTTCGGCGGCGATCCGGTTGGCCACCCCGAACAGGTCCGTCAACCCATGCACCGCCGCCATTTGCGCGCCGGGATAGATCAATACGCCCAGTTCGGCGATTGCCCTGTGTGCATCCATTGTCAGTTTTCCCCCTTCTATTGTCGGTGCGGCCAATCCCCGGATGGCGTGCCTGGACCAATACTTGATTCCACATTCAACCCGCACTTCAAGGAAACAGTCATGGCCAAGCAAGCACTCATCCTAGTCGATATCCAAAACGACTACTTCCCCCAAGGCAAGTGGCCGCTGGTCGGCGCCGATGCCGCGGCAGACAACGCGGTCCGCCTGCTCAAAGCCTTCCGCGACGCTGGTGATTCAGTGGTGCATATCCGCCACGAATTCACGTCCGAAGAAGCACCGTTTTTCACCCCTGGCTCCGAAGGCGCGAAGTTGCACCCCAACGTTCTCAACCGTGCCGATGAGCCGGTGGTACTCAAGCACTTCGTCAACTCGTTCCGCGAAACTGAACTGCAGTCGATCCTCGACGAACAAGGCATCAAGGAACTGGTGGTCGCCGGCAGCATGAGCCACATGTGCATCGACGGTATCACCCGTGCCGCCAACGACCTCGGCTATAGCGTCACGGTGATCCACGACGCCTGCGCTTCCCGTGATCTGGAGTTCAACGGCCTGACCGTTCCGGCGGCCCAGGTGCATGCGGCCTTTATGTCAGCCTTGGGTTTTGCCTACGCCAAGGTGATTTCCACTGACGAGTTCCTGTCTGCCAGCCAGGTCTAGGACCGGAGCTTGCCGCGCCTGGTGACGGATAGATCAATCCGACGCCCACAAAAAAGGCCCGACGCTGTGAGCGCCGGGCCTTTGTATTTAGAGCGGGTGAAGCGGCTTGTCAGAACGGAATATCGTCATCAAAGCTGTCGAAATCCGGTGCCGGTTGCGGCGCGGCTTGTTGCGGTGCCGGACGCTGTGGCTGCTGTTGCGGTGCAGGACGTGGAGCCTGCTGGCGCGGAGCGGATTGCTGGTAGTTGTTACCGCCGCCCTGGCCTTGCTGGTCGCCCTGTGGACGGCCGCCCAGCAGTTGCATGGTGCCTTGCATGTCGACGACGATTTCGGTGGTGTAACGCTTGATGCCGTCTTTTTCCCACTCGCGGGTCTGCAGCTTGCCTTCGATGTACACCTGCGAACCTTTACGCAGGTACTCGCCAGCGATCTCTGCAACTTTGCCGAACATCGACACACGGTGCCATTCGGTCTTTTCGACTTTCTGACCGGTTTGCTTGTCAGTCCACTGCTCGCTGGTCGCCAGACTCAGGTTGGTCACGGCGTTACCGTTTGGCAGGTAGCGAACTTCAGGATCCTGGCCGCAAGTGCCGACCAATATGACTTTGTTAACCCCACGGGCCATTACGTTCTCCTAGGCTACGCACGCTGCCTCGGCCGGGCTGTTCACCAGGCGCTCAAGGGTGGTGCGATCCAATAGTTCGGTGTCCAATTTGATGTAAATGGCCGCTTCATCAGCGACGATCACTGCATCTGTTACCCCTACGACCGCCTTCAGGCGCTCAACCAGACCCGCTTCGCGGATCGCCTCGGGCGACAACGGCAAGCGCAGGCTCGTGACGTAGGGAGGTTCGCGCATGGTAACAGCAAAGGCCAGCCAGAGGGCAGCCAGACCGGCGCATCCCAGGAACACAACCGACAAACCGCCATGCTGGAACAACCAGCCGCCGAGAATGCCGCCCAGTGCCGAACCGAGGAACTGGCTGGTGGAATACACCCCCATGGCCGTGCCCTTGCCGCCGGCCGGTGAAACCTTGCTGATCAGCGACGGCAACGAAGCTTCCAGCAGATTGAACGCAGTGAAGAACACCACCGTCCCGATCACCAGAGCCCGCAAGCTGTCGCCGAACTGCCAGAAGAATAGCTCAGTGAGCATCAGCGTCAGTACCGCGCCCAACAAAACTCGTTTCATTTTGCGTTTTTTCTCGCCGTAGATAATGAACGGAATCATGGCGAAGAAGGAAATCAGCAGCGCGGTCAGATAGACCCACCAGTGCTGCTCTTTAGGCAGCCCGGCTTTTTCGACCAAGGCCAAGGGCAACGCAACGAAACTCGACATCAACATCGCGTGCAACACAAAGATGCCCAGGTCCAGGCGCAGTAGGTCCGGGTGCTTGAGCGTCGGAATCAGCGCCTGGCGTGCGACACCGGATTCACGATGCTGCAACGGCCCGGTGGCACGCGGCACCATGAACATCACGATCACAATGCCGAACAGCGCCATGCCACCGGTGGCGAGGAACAATCCGCTCAGGCCGAAAGCGCGCGTCAGCAAAGGTCCGACCACCATGGCGACGGCAAACGACAGGCCAATCGTCATGCCGATCATGGCCATGGCTTTGGTCCGATGCTGCTCGCGGGTCAGATCTGACAACAATGCCATCACTGCGGCGGAAATCGCTCCGGCCCCCTGGAGGATACGTCCGGCGATCACGCCCCAGATCGAATCGGCGTTGGCGGCCAGCAGACTGCCCAGCGCAAAGATAATCAAACCGAGATAAATGACCGGGCGGCGACCGATGCGGTCGGAAATGAAACCGAAAGGAATCTGGAAAATCGCCTGGGTCAGGCCGTAAGCGCCAATCGCCAGCCCAATAAGGGCCGGGGTCGCTCCCGCCAGGTCCATCCCATAGGTCGCCAATACCGGCAACACCATGAACATGCCAAGCATACGGAAGGCGAACACCAGGGCCAGACCACTCGCCGCGCGGGTCTCGCTGCCACTCATGCGTTCGCTGTGGGGATCGTGCATGGAAAAACCTCATGTGAACCGGCGGCGATTCTACCAGTCCCATCGATTGGCGGGGTATATCGCGACGCTTTGACGCGCTCATCTGACAGACTCTTCATGTAAGCCAATACTCCCGTCATTTGATAGTGTGCATCCATCCAGTATTTGGCCGTATACTCTTACGTTTTCGACGCCCGCCAAGCGAGGCCACTTTGGACAAGATCCTGATTCGTGGGGCTCGAACCCACAACCTGAAGAATATCGACCTGACCCTGCCAAGGGACAAGCTGATCGTCATCACCGGCCTGTCCGGCTCCGGCAAGTCATCCCTGGCTTTCGATACGCTCTACGCCGAAGGCCAGCGCCGCTACGTCGAATCTTTGTCGGCCTACGCCCGCCAGTTCCTGTCGATGATGGAAAAGCCCGATGTCGACACCATCGAAGGCCTTTCGCCGGCCATCTCCATCGAACAGAAGTCGACCTCGCACAACCCGCGCTCGACGGTCGGCACCATCACCGAAATCTACGACTACCTGCGCCTGCTTTATGCACGCGTGGGCATTCCGCGCTGTCCGGATCACGACATCCCGCTTGAGGCACAGACCGTCAGCCAGATGGTCGACCTGGTTCTGGCGCAACCGGAGGGCAGCAAGCTCATGCTGCTGGCCCCGGTCATTCGCGAGCGCAAAGGCGAGCACCTTTCGGTGTTCGAAGAGCTGCGCGCCCAGGGCTTCGTGCGTGCCCGGATCAACGGCAAGCTGTATGAGCTGGACGAAGCGCCCAAGCTCGACAAACAAAAGAAGCATTCCATCGATGTGGTGGTCGACCGCTTCAAGGTCCGCGCCGATCTGCAGCAACGCCTGGCCGAATCCTTCGAGACTGCGTTGAAGTTGGCGGACGGCATCGCCCTTGTAGCGCCGATGGACGATGAGCCGGGTGAAGAGATGATCTTCTCCGCGCGCTTCGCCTGCCCGATTTGCGGCCACGCCATCAGCGAGCTCGAACCCAAGCTGTTCTCCTTCAACAACCCGGCCGGCGCCTGCCCGACGTGTGATGGCCTGGGTGTGAAGCAGTTTTTCGACATCAAGCGACTGGTCAATGGCGAGTTGACCCTGGCCGAAGGCGCAATTCGCGGCTGGGATCGACGCAACGTCTATTACTTCCAGATGCTCGGCTCGCTGGCCTCGCACTACAAGTTCAGCCTCGAAGTGCCGTTCAACGAACTGCCTGGCGACCAGCAGAAGTTCATCCTGCACGGTAGCGGCTCGCAAAACGTCGACTTCAAATACCTGAACGACCGTGGCGACATCGTCAAGCGTTCGCACCCGTTCGAAGGCATCGTGCCGAACCTGGAACGCCGCTACCGCGAAACCGAATCGGCTTCAGTGCGCGAAGAGCTGGCCAAGTTCTTAAGCACCCAGGCTTGCCCGGACTGCCGCGGCACCCGTCTGCGGCGTGAGGCGCGGCATGTATGGGTCGGCGAGAAAACCCTGCCGGCGGTGACCAACCTGCCTATCGGCGATGCCTGCGACTACTTCGGCGAGCTCAAGCTCACCGGACGCCGCGGGGAAATCGCCGACAAGATCCTCAAGGAAATCCGCGAGCGTCTGCAGTTCCTCGTCAACGTCGGTCTTGATTACCTGTCGCTGGATCGCAGCGCCGACACCTTGTCCGGTGGTGAGGCCCAGCGTATTCGCCTGGCCAGCCAGATCGGTGCCGGCCTGGTTGGTGTCCTGTACATCCTCGACGAGCCATCGATTGGTTTGCACCAACGCGACAACGACCGACTGCTCGGCACCCTCAAGCACCTGCGGGACATCGGTAACACGGTGATCGTGGTCGAGCACGACGAAGATGCGATTCGCCTGGCTGACTACGTGGTGGATATCGGCCCGGGCGCCGGGGTTCATGGCGGGCATATCGTTGCCGAAGGCACGCCGGCCGAAGTCATGGCTCACCCAGACTCGCTGACGGGCAAGTACCTGTCGGGTCGGGTGAAGATCGAGGTGCCGGCCAAACGTACGCCGCGCAACAAGAAGCTGTCGCTATCGCTCAAGGGCGCTCGCGGCAACAATTTGCGCAACGTCGACCTCGAGATTCCGATCGGGCTGCTGACCTGTGTGACCGGTGTATCCGGTTCAGGCAAATCGACCCTGATCAACAACACGCTGTTTCCCCTGAGCGCCACGGCACTTAACGGCGCGACCACACTGGAAGCCGCCGCACACGACAGCATCAAGGGTCTGGAACACCTGGACAAGGTCGTCGATATCGACCAGAGCCCGATTGGTCGTACGCCGCGTTCCAACCCGGCGACCTACACCGGATTGTTCACGCCGATTCGCGAGCTGTTCGCCGGCGTGCCGGAGTCCCGCTCCCGTGGTTACGGGCCAGGGCGCTTCTCCTTCAACGTGAAGGGCGGACGCTGCGAGGCCTGCCAGGGCGATGGCCTGATCAAGGTGGAAATGCACTTCCTGCCGGACATCTACGTTCCTTGTGACGTGTGCAAGAGCAAGCGCTACAACCGCGAAACCCTGGAGATCAAGTACAAGGGCAAGAGCATCCACGAAACCCTCGAGATGACCATCGAGGAAGCGCGGGAGTTCTTCGACGCCGTGCCGGCACTGGCGCGCAAGCTGCAGACGCTGATGGATGTCGGCCTGTCTTACATCAAGCTGGGGCAATCGGCGACCACGCTGTCCGGTGGCGAAGCACAGCGGGTGAAACTGTCCCGCGAACTGTCCAAGCGCGACACGGGCAAGACCCTGTACATCCTGGACGAGCCGACCACGGGCCTGCACTTCGCAGATATCCAGCAATTGCTCGACGTGTTGCATAGACTGCGCGACCACGGCAACACGGTCGTAGTGATCGAGCACAACCTGGACGTGATCAAGACCGCTGACTGGTTGGTGGACCTGGGGCCTGAAGGCGGGTCCAAGGGCGGCCAAATCATTGCCGTCGGCACACCGGAGGAAGTTGCAGAGATGAAACAGTCTCACACCGGCTTCTACCTGAAACCGCTGCTGGAACGCGATCGGGCCTGAGCCCGCAAAAAGAAAAAGCCCCCTGTCACTTCATCAGTGACAGGGGCTTTTTGATACCCGCTGCAATCAGGTGTGCGATTGCAGGTAGTTCTCGAGACCGATCAACTTGATCAGACCCAACTGCTTTTCCAGCCAGTACGTGTGATCTTCTTCGGTGTCATTGAGCTGAATACGCAAGATTTCGCGACTGACGTAGTCCTTGTGCTGCTCGCAAAGCTCGATACCTTTGCACAGTGCTGCGCGGACCTTGTACTCAAGACGCAGATCAGCCTCGAGCATCTCAGGCACTGTAGTGCCCACATCGAGATCGTCCGGACGCATGCGTGGCGTGCCTTCCAGCATCAGGATCCGCCGCATCAACGCATCGGCGTGACCGGCTTCTTCTTCCATCTCGTGATTGATTCGTTCGTAGAGCTTGGTGAATCCCCAGTCCTCATACATCCGCGAATGGACGAAATATTGATCACGCGCGGCCAATTCGCCGGTCAGCAACGTGTTGAGGTAATCGATAACGTCTGGGTGGCCTTGCATCGCCCTACATCTCCCTGCTTGAAAGTCTGTAGTTTGAACCAAGCCGAACATAACGTCACTCGCCGGGCGCAACAAAGTAGAAGATATTCTGAGAAAAGTGGTTTAAATGACGCAAAAACCGCCCAATCAAGGGCGGTTCTGCTTCTCATTTAGACTTCGTTAAGCTGTACGTCGAGTAGCTTCGCGATTGCTTCTCCATACGCCGGATCGGCCTTGTAGAAATGCTGCAATTGGCGGTCAACCACATCACTGGATACACCTCCCATCGCACCGGCGATGTTACCGACCAACAATGCTTTCTGCTGATCGCTCATCAAGCGAAACAGCGCACCGGCATGACTGTAGTAATCGGTATCTTTGCGGTGATCGTAGCGATCGGCCGAACCGCTTAACGCTAGCGCTGGCTCAGCGTAACGAGGTGCTTGTTTAGGCGATTCGACATAACTGTTCGGTTCGTAGTTGGGTGCTGCACCGCCATTGGTGCCAAACGCCATCGATCCATCGCGCTGATAGCTGTTAACCGGGCTACGTGGAGCGTTAACCGGCAATTGTTGGTGATTGGTGCCGACACGGTAGCGGTGGGCATCGGCATAAGCGAAAACGCGCCCCTGTAGCATCCGGTCTGGCGACAGCCCAACCCCCGGTACCATGTTGCTTGGGCCGAATGCCGCTTGCTCGACTTCCGCGAAATAGTTGAGCGGGTTGCGATTGAGCTCCAACTCGCCGACTTCAATCAGCGGAAACTCTTTCTGCGACCAAGTCTTGGTCACGTCGAACGGGTTCTCATAATGCGCGGCAGCTTGTGCCTCGGTCATGATCTGGATGCACACACGCCATTTCGGGAAGTCGCCACGCTCGATGGCGCTGAACAGATCACGCTGAGCGTAATCCGGATCAGTACCCGCGAGGCGCGCAGCTTCTGCCGGCGCCAGGTTCTTGATCCCTTGTCGAGTCTTGTAGTGCCACTTGACCCAGTGGCGCTCGCCATTGGCATTGATCAAGCTGTACGTGTGACTGCCAAAGCCGTGCATATGACGATAGCCGTCAGGAATGCCTCGATCGGAAAACAGGATCGTGACCTGGTGCAGCGCTTCAGGAGAGTGGGACCAGAAGTCCCACATCGCCTGCGCGCTTTTGAGATTGCTTTGCGGCAGCCGCTTTTGCGTATGGATAAAGTCCGGGAATTTGAGCGGATCGCGGATGAAGAACACTGGTGTGTTGTTGCCAACAATGTCCCAGTTTCCTTCCTCGGTGTAGAACTTCAACGCGAAACCGCGTGGATCGCGCTCGGTGTCCGCCGAACCGCGCTCACCGCCAACGGTGGAAAACCGCAAAAAGGTCGGCGTTTGTTTACCCACCGTTTCAAACAGCTTGGCGCTGGTGAACTGAGTAATGTCGCGAGTCACGGTAAACGTACCGTACGCACCCGAACCTTTGGCGTGCACACGTCGTTCAGGGATGTTTTCTCGGTTGAAGTGGGCGAGTTTCTCGATCAGGTGGAAATCGTCGAGCAGCAGCGGGCCCCGGGGGCCGGCTGAACGGGAATTCTGATTATCGGCGACAGGAGCGCCACTGGCGGTAGTCAGTGTTTTATTTTGGCTCATGCGAACTCTTCCTTTTTCAGTCTTGAACTGCCGGGTAATCGGCTTGGCGGGAAGTATTGATCATCATCATGACAGCCACAAATTCATTAATTTGTGGACATCGATAGAAAATTACTAATGATCAACCCACACTTATAGTGCCGACCGGAAAGGATTGAAGCTTGTACGCAGAGCGCATTTCTTACAGGCACAAAAAACCGGGCACTGGGCCCGGTTCCTTGTTTCAGACTGACGTCTTACTCAGCGGATACAGCTTCACCGCCGACAGCACGATCAACCAACTCGACGTACGCCATAGGCGCGTTGTCGCCAGCGCGGAAACCGCACTTGAGGATGCGCAGGTAGCCACCCTCACGGGTAGCGTAACGCTTGCCCAGGTCGTTGAAGAGCTTACCAACGATAGCTTTCGAACGAGTACGGTCGAAAGCCAGACGGCGGTTAGCCAGGCTGTCTGTCTTGGCCAGAGTGATCAGCGGCTCAGCAACGCGACGCAGTTCTTTGGCTTTTGGCAGAGTAGTTTTGATCAGCTCGTGCTCGAACAGCGACACCGCCATGTTCTGGAACATGGCCTTGCGGTGCGAGCTGGTGCGGCTGAGGTGACGACCACTTTTACGATGACGCATGGTTCATTCCTTACCAAACACTACGTTCGGTGATTACGACGATCAGGCAGTCGCCTTGTCGTCCTTCTTAAGACTTGCAGGCGGCCAGTTGTCGAGGCGCATGCCGAGGGACAGACCGCGGGAGGCCAGAACGTCCTTGATTTCAGTCAAGGATTTCTTGCCCAGGTTCGGAGTCTTCAACAGCTCTACTTCGGTACGCTGAATCAGGTCACCGATGTAGTAGATGTTTTCCGCCTTAAGGCAGTTAGCCGAACGTACAGTCAGTTCCAGATCGTCAACCGGGCGAAGCAGGATCGGATCGATCTCGTCTTCTTGCTCGATTACCACTGGTTCGCTGTCACCTTTGAGGTCGACGAACGCAGCCAACTGCTGTTGCAGGATGGTTGCAGCGCGGCGAATAGCCTCTTCAGGATCCAGAGTACCGTTGGTTTCCAGATCAATAACCAGCTTGTCCAGGTTAGTACGCTGTTCGACACGGGCGTTTTCCACCACGTATGCGATACGGCGAACCGGGCTGAACGAAGAGTCAAGCTGCAAGCGACCAATGCTGCGGCTTTCGTCTTCATCGCTCTGACGCGAGTCTGCCGGTTCATAACCACGACCACGAGCTACGACGAGCTTCATGTTCAGGGCGCCGTTAGACGCCAGGTTAGCGATTACGTGATCGGGGTTAACGATCTCGACATCATGATCCAGCTGAATATCGGCAGCGGTAACCACCCCCGAACCCTTCTTCGACAAGGTCAGCGTAACTTCGTCACGGCCGTGCAGCTTGATAGCCAGACCTTTAAGGTTCAACAGGATTTCAATTACGTCTTCCTGTACACCTTCGATGGCGCTGTACTCGTGGAGCACACCGTCAATCTCGGCCTCGACTACTGCACAGCCGGGCATTGAGGACAACAGGATGCGGCGCAGCGCGTTGCCCAGGGTGTGGCCAAAGCCACGCTCGAGAGGCTCGAGAGTGATCTTGGCGCGGGTTGGACTGACAACCTGCACATCAATGTGGCGGGGTGTCAGGAACTCATTTACCGAAATCTGCATGGATGCACCTATTTTCTAGCCCTTACTTGGAGTAGAGCTCGACAATCAGGCTTTCGTTGATGTCGGCGGACAGATCACTGCGAGCTGGAACGTTCTTGAAAACGCCCGACTTCTTCTCAGTGTCTACTTCTACCCATTCTACGCGGCCACGTTGGGCACACAGATCGAGAGCTTGGACAATGCGAAGTTGATTTTTTGCTTTCTCGCGAACAGCGACCACGTCACCAGCACGAACCTGGTAGGACGGTACGTTAACGGTCTGACCGTTTACGCTGATCGACTTGTGCGATACCAGTTGGCGGGATTCGGCACGAGTCGAACCAAAGCCCATACGGTATACAACGTTGTCCAGACGGCATTCGAGCAGTTGCAACAGGTTTTCGCCAGTTGCCCCTTTCTTGCCAGCAGCTTCTTTGTAGTAGCCGCTGAATTGACGCTCGAGAACGCCGTAGATACGACGGACCTTCTGCTTTTCACGCAGTTGGGTGCCGTAATCGGACTGGCGACCGCGGCGCTGACCGTGGATACCAGGTGCTGCTTCAATGTTGCACTTCGATTCGATCGCGCGCACGCCGCTCTTCAGGAAGAGATCGGTGCCTTCGCGACGAGCGAGTTTGCATTTTGGACCAATGTAACGAGCCATTCTTTACAATCTCCTGGATTACACGCGGCGCTTCTTCGGCGGACGGCACCCGTTGTGCGGGATTGGCGTCACGTCGGTGATGCTGGCGATCTTGTAGCCACAGCCGTTCAAAGCGCGGACTGCGGATTCACGACCTGGACCTGGACCTTTGACGTTTACGTCGAGGTTTTTCAGGCCGTATTCCAGCGCAGCTTGACCAGCACGTTCAGCAGCTACTTGAGCAGCAAACGGGGTGGACTTGCGGGAACCGCGGAAACCCGAACCACCGGAGGTAGCCCAGGAAAGAGCGTTACCTTGACGGTCGGTAATGGTCACGATGGTGTTGTTAAAAGATGCATGGATGTGGGCGATGCCATCAACCACTGTCTTTTTAACTTTTTTACGAGGACGAGCAGCAGGTTTTGCCATGATTAATTTCCTGTCGATTCGCTGGGGCGATTACTTGCGGATCGGCTTACGCGGACCTTTACGGGTACGCGCGTTGGTCTTGGTACGCTGACCGCGTACTGGAAGACCACGACGATGACGCAGACCGCGATAGCAACCGAGGTCCATCAAGCGCTTGATTTTCATGTTGATTTCGCGACGCAGGTCACCTTCAGTGGTGAACTTCGCCACTTCGCCACGCAGCTGTTCAATTTGCTCGTCGCTCAGATCCTTGATCTTTGCTGCTGGGTTTACCCCAGTATCTGCACAAATTTTCTGTGCAGTAGTGCGACCAACACCATAGATGTAGGTCAGCGAGATAACAGTATGCTTGTTATCTGGAATGTTAACGCCTGCAATACGGGCCATTCAGTGGGACTCCAATTGACAGCTACCTACGCCCCGGAAGCCAAGAAATAGGGCGCGAGATAATATCGCTGTAATAACAAATAATCAACCCGGCAGCGCACTAGCTGCCGGGCTTGAAGCACAATCACACTCAGCCTTGGCGCTGTTTGTGACGCGGTTCCGCGCTGCAAATTACTCGAACAACACCTTCGCGGCGAATAATCTTGCAGTTACGGCACAGCTTTTTCACCGATGCACGAACTTTCATCACCAACTCCTCGAACCTTATGGGTACTCAGCGCAACATGCCGCTGCCGTAACCCTTCAGGTTGGCTTTCTTCATCAGGGATTCGTACTGGTGCGAAACGAGGTGCGATTGTACTTGGGACATGAAGTCCATCACAACCACGACCACGATCAGCAACGAGGTCCCGCCAAGGTAGAACGGAACGTTGGCTGCAACCACCAGGAACTGGGGCAACAGGCAGACGGCCGTCATGTAAAGAGCACCGAACATGGTCAAGCGAGTCAGAACGCCATCAATGTAGCGCGCAGACTGCTCACCTGGACGGATGCCCGGAATAAAGGCACCGGACTTCTTCAGGTTTTCCGCTACGTCTTTCGGATTGAACATCAACGCCGTATAGAAGAAGCAGAAGAAAATAATCCCTGCACTAAACAGCAGAATATTCAACGGCTGACCAGGAGCGATCGACTGCGAGATGTCCTGCAACCAGCCCATACCTTCAGACTGGCCGAACCAGGCACCCAACGAAGCCGGGAACAGCAATATGCTGCTCGCGAAAATAGCCGGAATAACACCGGCCATGTTCACCTTCAGCGGCAAGTGGCTGGTCTGCGCAGCAAAGACCTTGCGACCCTGCTGACGCTTGGCGTAGTGAACAGCAATACGACGCTGGCCACGCTCAATGAACACCACGAAACCGATAATCGCTACTGCCAGCAAACCGATGGCAACCAGGGCGAAGATGTTGATATCACCCTGACGTGCAGACTCGAAAGACTGCCCGATCGCTCTCGGAAGACCGGCGACGATACCCGAAAAAATCAACATCGAGATACCGTTGCCAACACCACGCTCAGTAATCTGCTCACCCAGCCACATCATGAACATCGCACCAGCCACAAAAGTGGATACCGCGACGAAATGGAAGCCAAAGTCACCAGTGAACGCTACGCCCTGCCCCGCCAGACCAATGGACATGCCAATGGCTTGAACGAGAGCGAGGACGACAGTGCCGTAGCGGGTGTACTGGCTGATCTTGCGACGGCCAGCTTCACCTTCCTTCTTCAACTGCTCCAGCTGCGGGCTGACGGCTGTCATCAGCTGCATGATGATCGATGCCGAAATGTACGGCATGATCCCCAGTGCAAAGATGCTCATCCGCTCCAGCGCGCCGCCGGAAAACATGTTGAACAAGCTAAGAATGGTCCCCTCATTCTGTCGAAACAGGTCCGCGAGTCGGTCCGGGTTGATACCTGGAACCGGGATGTGTGCGCCTATTCGGTAGACGATAATCGCCAAGAACAGAAAACGCAGACGAGCCCAGAGTTCAGACATACCGCCTTTGCCGAGCGCAGAGAGAGCACCTTGCTTAGCCATTTATTCCTCGAACTTGCCGCCAGCTGCTTCGATAGCCGCACGCGCACCTTTGGTGGCGCCGATTCCCTTGCCGATAGTGACAGCGCGAGTCACTTCACCGGACAGCATGATTTTCACACGCTGTACGTTGACGTTGATCACGTTGGCATCTTTCAGGGACTGCACGGTGACGATGTCGCCTTCCACTTTAGCCAGCTCGGACAGACGCACTTCTGCGCGATCCATGGCTTTCAGGGAAACGAAACCGAACTTCGGCAGGCGACGATGCAGCGGCTGTTGACCGCCTTCAAAGCCTGGAGCAATGGTGCCACCGGAGCGGGAAGTCTGACCTTTGTGGCCACGGCCACCAGTCTTACCCAAACCACTACCGATACCACGGCCCGGACGATGCTTTTCGCGACGGGAACCCGGCGCTGGACTCAGATCATTGAGTTTCATCGATTAACCCTCGACACGCAGCATGTAGTAAGCCTTGTTGATCATCCCGCGATTCTCGGGAGTATCCTGGACTTCTACAGTGTGACCGATGCGACGCAGACCCAGACCCTTAACGCACAGTTTGTGGTTAGGGATGCGGCCGGTCATGCTTTTGATCAGCGTAACTTTAACGGTAGCCATGATCAGAAGATCTCCTTGACGCTTTTGCCACGCTTGGCGGCAATGGATTCAGGAGACTGCATAGCCTTCAAACCTTTGAAAGTGGCGTGAACCACGTTTACCGGGTTAGTCGAGCCGTAGCACTTGGCCAGAACGTTCTGAACGCCAGCAACTTCGAGAACGGCACGCATAGCGCCGCCAGCGATGATACCGGTACCTTCAGAAGCAGGCTGCATGTACACCTTCGAAGCGCCGTGAGCGGACTTCATTGCGTACTGCAGAGTGGTGCCGTTCAGATCAACCTGGATCATGTTGCGGCGAGCAGCTTCCATTGCCTTCTGGATCGCAGCAGGCACTTCACGCGACTTGCCACGGCCGAAGCCAACGCGCCCTTTACCATCACCAACCACGGTCAACGCGGTGAAAGTGAAGATACGGCCGCCTTTAACGGTTTTGGCTACGCGGTTAACTTGAACCAGCTTCTCAATGTAGCCTTCGTCGCGCTTTTGGTCGTTATTTGACATAACTTAGAACTCCAGCCCAGCTTCACGAGCAGCATCAGCCAACGCTTTAACGCGGCCATGGTACTTGAAGCCAGAGCGGTCGAAAGCCACCTGCGAGACGCCAGCGGCCTTAGCACGCGTAGCGACCAGCTGGCCAACCTTAGTGGCCGCGTCGATGTTGCCAGTGGCGCCATCACGCAGTTCTTTATCCAAAGTCGAGGCGCTTGCCAGGACTTTGTTGCCGTCGGCCGAAATGACCTGGGCGTAAATGTGCTGCGAAGAGCGGAACACGCAGAGACGCACGACTTCGAGTTCGTGCATTTTCAGGCGTGCTTTGCGAGCGCGACGCAGTCGAGTAACTTTTTTGTCGGTCATTTGCTATGCCCTACTTCTTCTTGGCTTCTTTACGACGGACGACTTCGTCCGCGTAGCGCACACCTTTGCCTTTGTACGGCTCTGGTGGACGGAAGTCGCGGATCTCGGCGGCCACTTGACCTACCAGCTGCTTGTCGATGCCCTTGATCAGGATATCGGTCTGGCTAGGAGTCTCAGCGGTGATGCCTTCCGGCAGTTCGTAATCCACTGGATGCGAGAAGCCAAGAGCCAGGTTCAGCACTGTGCCTTTTGCTTGCGCTTTGTAACCAACACCGACCAGCTGGAGCTTGCGCTCGAAGCCTTGGCTTACGCCTTGGACCATGTTGTTTACCAACGCACGAGTGGTACCAGCCATTGCGCGAGTTTGTTGATCGCCATTGCGAGCAGCGAAACGCAGCTCACCAGCTTCTTCAACAATCTCAACGGACGAATGGATGTTCAGTTCGAGAGTGCCCTTGGCACCCTTCACCGAAAGCTGTTGGCCTGCGAATTTTACTTCGACACCGGCTGGCAGCTTAACGGGGTTCTTAGCGACGCGAGACATGCTTATCCCCCCTTAGAACACAGTGCAAAGAACTTCGCCGCCGACACCGGCAGCGCGCGCAGCACGATCAGTCATCACACCCTTGTTGGTGGAGACGATAGACACACCGAGACCGCCACGAACTTTTGGCAGATCATCGACGGACTTGTACTGACGCAGGCCTGGACGGCTAACGCGCTTCACTTCTTCGATAACCGGACGGCCTTCGAAGTATTTCAGCTCGATGGACAGCAGTGGCTTTGTTTCGCTGCTGATCTGATAACCCGCAATGTAACCTTCGTCCTTCAGGACTTTGGCAACAGCTACCTTCAACGTGGAAGATGGCATGCTTACGACGGACTTTTCAGCCATCTGGGCATTACGGATACGAGTTAGCATGTCCGCTAACGGGTCCTGCATACTCATGGGCTAGACGCTCCTAATACAAAAAAATTAGCCTTGCGGCTATTACGTGTCGCCGAGAATCTCCGAGCATAGAAAACACGGGCTCAGGCGAGCCGGGTATTCTAGACACACCCCAGAAATGAATCAAGCCCCAAAAGGGGCTTGATTCAGATTCAAGGCCACCGGTGGTCAGGATCTTGCGATTCCGACCACCGAGACTTTGACAGTACTTACCAGCTAGCTTTAACCAGACCTGGTACATCACCACGCATTGCCGCTTCACGCAGTTTGTTACGGCCGAGGCCGAACTTGCGGTAAACGCCGTGTGGACGACCGGTCAGGCGGCAGCGGTTACGCATGCGCGAAGCGCTTGCGTCACGTGGCTGCTTCTGCAGGGCTACTGTAGCTTCCCAACGCGCTTCTGGACTTGCGTTCAGATCAACGATGATAGCTTTCAGTGCTGCACGCTTCTTGGCGTACTTGGCAACCGTGAGCTGACGCTTCAGCTCGCGGTTTTTCATGCTCATCTTGGCCATGGTCCTACTCCAATCAGTTGCGGAACGGGAATTTGAACGCACGCAGCAGAGCGCGGCCTTCATCATCGTTCTTGGCAGTGGTGGTCAGGGTGATGTCCAGACCGCGGAGAGCATCGATCTTGTCGTAGTCGATTTCCGGGAAGATGATCTGCTCTTTCACGCCCATGCTGTAGTTGCCACGACCATCGAAGGACTTGGCATTCAGGCCGCGGAAGTCGCGAACCCGAGGCAGGGAGATCGACAGCAGACGATCCAGGAACTCGTACATACGCTCACGGCGCAGGGTCACTTTGACGCCGATCGGCCAACCTTCACGGACTTTAAAGCCAGCGATGGATTTGCGAGCGTAGGTCACAACGACTTTCTGGCCGGTGATCTTTTCCAGGTCAGCAACAGCGTGCTCGATGACTTTTTTGTCGCCGATCGCTTCGCCCAGACCCATGTTCAGGGTGATTTTGGTAACGCGCGGAACTTCCATCACGTTCGAAAGCTTAAGTTCTTCCTTAAGTTTCGGAGCGATTTCCTTCCGGTAAATCTCTTTTAGTCGTGCCATGGTCTTCTACCTAGCAGTGTTCAAGCATCAACCGCTTTTTGGGTCGACTTGAAGACACGAATTTTCTTACCGTCTTCTACTTTGAAACCAACGCGGTCAGCCTTGTTGGTTTCGCCGTTGAAGATGGCGACGTTGGAAGCGTGCAGTGGCGCTTCTTTCTCGACGATACCGCCCTGTACGCCCGACATCGGGTTAGGCTTGGTATGACGCTTGACCAGGTTCAGACCACCAACAACCAGACGGTTGTCAGCAAGAACCTTCAGCACCTTACCGCGCTTACCTTTGTCTTTGCCGGCGATCACGATGATCTCGTCGTCACGACGAATCTTTTGCATGTCGGATCTCCTTACAGCACTTCTGGGGCGAGCGAGACGATCTTCATGAACTTCTCAGTACGAAGTTCACGGGTCACTGGCCCAAAGATACGGGTGCCGATTGGCTCTTGCTTGTTGTTCAGAAGAACAGCAGCGTTGCCATCAAAGCGGATAATGGAGCCATCAGCACGACGTACGCCGTGACGAGTGCGGACTACAACAGCAGTCATCACTTGGCCTTTTTTCACCTTACCGCGAGGAATTGCTTCCTTCACGGTAACTTTGATGATGTCACCGATACCAGCGTAACGACGATGGGAGCCACCCAGCACCTTGATGCACATAACGCGGCGAGCGCCGCTGTTATCGGCCACATCGAGCATGGATTGAGTCTGAATCATATAATTTCTCCGACCCCTAGTCCTTAGACTTCCACAGCGCGTTCGAGAACATCAACCAGCGCCCAAGACTTGGTCTTGGCCAAAGGACGAGTTTCACGAATAGTGACTTTGTCGCCGATGTGGCACTGATTGGTTTCGTCGTGCGCGTGCAGCTTAGTCGAACGCTTAACGTATTTACCGTAGATCGGGTGCTTTACGCGACGCTCGATCAGAACGGTGATGGTTTTGTCCATCTTGTCGCTGACAACACGGCCAGTCAGCGTACGGACAGTTTTTTCGGCTTCAGCCATGATTACTTACCTGCCTGCTGGTTGAGCACAGTCTTCACGCGAGCGATGTCACGCTTAACTTGCGAGAGCAGATGAGACTGCCCCAACTGGCCAGTTGCTTTCTGCATACGCAGATTGAACTGGTCGCGCAGCAAGCCGAGCAGTTGCTCGTTCAGCTGCTGTGCGGATTTTTCACGAAGTTCATTCGCTTTCATCACATCACCGTCCGTTTAACAAAGGCGGTGGCGAGCGGCAGCTTTGCAGCAGCCAGGGCAAAAGCCTCACGCGCCAGCTCTTCAGTTACACCCTCGATTTCATACAGGACTTTGCCTGGCTGAATCTGGGCTACCCAGTATTCGACGTTACCCTTACCTTTACCCATCCGAACCTCGAGAGGTTTTTTGGAGATCGGCTTGTCCGGGAATACACGGATCCAGATCTTGCCGCCACGTTTTACGTGACGTGTCAGAGCACGACGCGCTGACTCGATCTGACGAGCGGTGAGACGACCACGAGCAACAGACTTCAGCGCGAACTCGCCGAAGCTGACTTTGCTACCGCGCAATGCCAGGCCACGGTTGTGACCAGTCATTTGCTTGCGGAACTTCGTACGCTTTGGTTGCAACATTTGGCGTACCCCTTACTTAGCAGCTTTTTTACGAGGCGCTGGTGCTTGTGGTTTCAGTTCTTCTTGGCGACCACCAATTACTTCGCCTTTGAAGATCCAAACCTTTACACCGATCACACCGTAGGTGGTGTGAGCTTCGTAGTTGGCATAGTCGATGTCGGCACGCAGGGTGTGCAGTGGCACACGACCTTCGCGATACCATTCAGTACGTGCGATTTCAGCACCGCCGAGACGACCGCTCACTTGGATTTTGATGCCTTTGGCACCAATGCGCATTGCGTTCTGTACAGCGCGCTTCATAGCGCGACGGAACATAACGCGACGCTCCAGCTGCTGAGCTACGCTCTGCGCAACCAGCATACCGTCGAGCTCCGGCTTGCGGATCTCTTCGATATTGATGTGCACAGGCACACCCATTTGCTTGGTCAGGTCCTGACGCAGTTTCTCAACATCTTCACCTTTCTTCCCGATAACGATACCTGGGCGAGCGGTGTGAATGGTGATACGTGCAGTTTGGGCCGGACGATGGATATCGATACGGCTTACGGACGCGCTTTTTAGTTTGTCTTGGAGATACTCACGCACCTTCAGATCAGCGAACAAGTAGTCCGCATAAGTCCGACCGTCTGCGTACCAGACGGAGGTGTGCTCCTTGACGATTCCCAGGCGAATGCCAATGGGATGTACTTTCTGACCCATCTCTTCGACTCCGTTACTTGTCAGCAACCTTGACAGTGATATGGCAAGACCGCTTGACGATGCGATCAGCACGGCCTTTGGCACGTGGCATGATGCGCTTCAGCGAACGCCCTTCGTTAACGAAAACGGTGCTGACTTTCAGGTCATCAACGTCTGCGCCTTCGTTATGCTCGGCGTTGGCTACGGCCGACTCCAGCACTTTCTTCATGATCTCGGCGGCTTTCTTACTGCTGAAAGCCAACAGGTTGAGCGCTTCGCCCACCTTCTTCCCGCGGATCTGGTCGGCGACCAAGCGGGCTTTCTGGGCGGAGATTCGAGCGCCCGACAACTTAGCGGCTACTTCCATTTCCTAACCCCTTAACGCTTGGCTTTCTTGTCTGCCACGTGCCCACGATAAGTGCGGGTACCGGCGAACTCGCCCAGTTTGTGGCCGACCATGTCTTCGTTAACGAGAACTGGGACGTGTTGACGACCGTTGTGTACTGCGATGGTCAGACCGACCATTTGTGGCAGGATCATCGAGCGACGCGACCAGGTTTTAACTGGTTTGCGATCGTTCTTTTCCGCCGCCACTTCGATCTTCTTCAGTAGGTGAAGATCGATAAAAGGACCTTTTTTCAGAGAACGTGGCACTGTCGTATCCCTCTATTTACTTGCGACGACGGACGATCATTTTGTCGGTACGCTTATTACCACGAGTCTTCGCGCCCTTAGTCGGGAAGCCCCATGGCGATACCGGATGACGACCACCAGAGGTACGACCTTCACCACCACCATGTGGGTGGTCAACCGGGTTCATGGCAACACCACGAACGGTTGGGCGAACGCCACGCCAGCGTTTGGCACCAGCTTTACCCAGCGAACGCAGGCTGTGCTCGGAGTTCGAGACTTCGCCCAGGGTCGCGCGGCATTCAGCCAGCACTTTACGCATCTCACCAGAACGCAGACGCAGGGTCACGTAGACACCTTCACGAGCGATCAGCTGAGCCGAAGCACCAGCGGAACGAGCGATCTGTGCGCCTTTACCTGGTTTCAATTCGATGCCGTGTACGGTGCTACCAACTGGAATGTTACGCAGTTGCAGAGCGTTGCCCGGCTTGATCGGTGCCAGAGCACCTGCGATCAGCTGGTCGCCAGCGCTCACGCCCTTAGGGGCGATGATGTAGCGACGCTCGCCATCTGCGTACAGCAGCAGAGCGATGTGAGCAGTACGGTTTGGATCGTATTCGATACGCTCGACAGTGGCAGCGATGCCATCTTTGTCGTTGCGACGGAAGTCGACCAGACGATAATGCTGCTTATGACCACCACCGATGTGACGAGTGGTAATACGGCCATTGTTGTTACGACCACCAGACTTCGACTTCTTCTCGAGCAGCGGTGCGTGAGGAGCGCCTTTATGCAGCTCCTGGTTGACCACCTTGACCACAAAACGGCGGCCAGGGGAAGTCGGTTTGCATTTAACGATTGCCATGATGCACCCCTTCCTTACTCAGCACTGCTGCTGAAATCGAGATCTTGGCCTGGCTGAAGGGAGATAACTGCCTTCTTCCAGTCATTACGCTTGCCCAGACCGCGAGCAGTGCGCTTGCTCTTACCCAGAACATTCAGGGTAGTAACACGCTCTACTTTCACGCTGAACAGGCTTTCGACGGCCTTCTTGATTTCCAGCTTGGTTGCATCAGTAGCAACCTTGAAAACGAACTGGCCTTTCTTGTCTGCCAGAACCGTAGCCTTCTCGGAAACGTGCGGGCCAAGCAGAACTTTAAATACGCGTTCCTGGTTCATCCCAGCAGCTCCTCGAATTTCTTCACGGCCGACACGGTGATCAACACCTTGTCGTATGCGATCAGACTAACTGGATCGGAACCTTGCACGTCACGTACATCTACGTGTGGCAGGTTACGAGCAGCCAGGTACAGGTTCTGATCAACAGCGTCCGACACGATCAAAACATCGGTCAGGCTCATGTTGTTCAGCTTGCCCAGCAGGTCTTTGGTTTTCGGCGTTTCAACAGCGAAATCCTGAACCACGACCAGACGATCAGTACGCACCAGCTCAGCAAGGATGGAACGCATTGCTGCGCGATACATCTTCTTGTTCAGCTTCTGGGAGTGATCCTGAGGACGAGCTGCGAAAGTGGTACCGCCGCCACGCCAGATTGGGCTACGGATAGTACCGGCACGAGCACGGCCAGTACCTTTCTGACGCCATGGGCGCTTACCGCCACCAGAAACGTCGGAACGGGTCTTTTGCTGCTTGCTACCTTGACGGCCGCCAGCCATGTAGGCCACGACTGCTTGGTGAACCAGCGTCTCGTTGAATTCGCCGCCAAATGTCAGTTCGGAAACTTCGATCGCTTGAGCGTCATTTACATTTAATTGCATGTCAGCTTCCCCTTAACCGCGAGCCTTGGCTGCTGGACGTACAACCAAGTTGCCGCCAGTAGCGCCAGGAACAGCGCCCTTGACCAACAACAGATTGCGTTCAGCGTCCACGCGCACTACTTCGAGGGACTGCACGGTCACGCGCTCAGCGCCCATATGACCGGACATTTTTTTGCCCTTGAATACACGACCAGGAGTCTGGCACTGGCCGATAGAGCCTGGAACGCGGTGGGATACGGAGTTACCGTGGGTGTTATCTTGCCCGCGGAAGTTCCAACGCTTGATCGTACCCTGGAAGCCTTTACCCTTGGACTGACCGGTTACATCAACCAGTTGACCAGCGGCGAAGATTTCAGCGTTGATCAGATCGCCGGCCTGGTACTCGCCTTCTTCAAGACGGAATTCCATTACGGTACGACCAGCGGCAACGTTCGCTTTAGCGAAGTGGCCAGCCTGAGCTGCTGTTACACGCGAAGCACGACGCTCGCCGACAGTGACTTGCACTGCACGATAGCCATCGGTCTCTTCAGTTTTGAACTGGGTGACGCGATTCGGTTCGATCTCAATGACCGTGACCGGAATGGAGACACCTTCTTCGGTGAAAATACGGGTCATACCGCATTTACGACCGACTACACCAATAGTCATGTTGTAAACCTCATGAGTGTACGGGGCTTTCACCCGCTATGGCCGCCCATTTCAGAGCGTTACACGACTAAGACCGAGTCTTAGCCGAGGCTGATCTGCACTTCCACACCGGCCGCAAGATCAAGCTTCATAAGTGCATCAACGGTTTTATCCGTTGGCTGGACGATGTCCAGAACGCGCTTATGAGTACGGATCTCGTACTGGTCACGCGCGTCTTTGTTGACGTGCGGGGAGACCAGAACGGTGAACCGCTCTTTACGGGTAGGCAGTGGAATTGGACCACGCACTTGAGCACCAGTACGTTTCGCGGTTTCCACGATTTCCTGGGTGGATTGGTCGATCAGGCGATGGTCGAAAGCCTTCAACCTGATACGGATTTGCTGATTTTGCATTGGATTTCAGACTCCGGCTGCTATTCCCACCGGGCGCAATACGCCCGTTAAAAGGAGGCGCAATTCTATAGACGCCCCCGATAGGTGTCAACCCAATAAAAAAAGCCCCCGCTGAGCGGGGGCCTTTTCAAAGCATCAAAGCTAACTCAAAAAGAGCTTACTCGATGATTTTAGCTACAACGCCAGCACCAACGGTACGGCCGCCTTCACGGATAGCGAAGCGCAGACCGTCTTCCATTGCGATGGTTTTGATCAGGGTAACAGTCATTTGAATGTTATCGCCTGGCATTACCATTTCAACGCCTTCTGGCAGTTCGCAGTTACCGGTCACGTCAGTAGTACGGAAGTAGAACTGTGGACGGTAGCCTTTGAAGAACGGAGTGTGACGACCGCCTTCTTCCTTGCTCAGAACGTAAACTTCTGCGGTGAACTTGGTGTGCGGCTTAACCGAACCTGGCTTAACCAGAACCTGGCCACGCTCAACGTCGTCACGCTTGGTACCACGCAGCAGAACGCCGCAGTTCTCGCCAGCACGACCTTCGTCGAGCAGCTTGCGGAACATTTCAACACCGGTGCAGGTGGTGGTGGTGGTGTCACGCAGACCAACGATTTCCAGTGCATCTTGAACGCGAACGATACCGCGCTCGATACGACCAGTCACAACAGTACCACGACCCGAGATCGAGAATACGTCTTCGATTGGCATCAGGAATGGCTTGTCGATAGCACGCTCTGGCTCTGGGATGTAGCTGTCCAGAGTTTCAACCAGCTTCTTGACAGCAGTGGTGCCCATCTCGTTTTCATCGTTACCTTCCAGCGCCATACGCGCGGAACCGATGATGATTGGAGTGTCGTCACCTGGGAAGTCGTAAGTGCTCAGCAGATCGCGCACTTCCATCTCAACCAGTTCCAGCAGCTCTGCGTCGTCTACCAGGTCAGCCTTGTTCAGGAAAACCACGATGTACGGAACGCCTACCTGACGGGACAGCAGGATGTGCTCACGGGTTTGTGGCATCGGACCATCAGCGGCCGAGCAAACCAGGATAGCGCCGTCCATCTGGGCAGCACCGGTGATCATGTTCTTCACGTAGTCAGCGTGACCTGGGCAGTCAACGTGAGCGTAGTGACGAATGCTCGAGTTGTACTCAACGTGCGCGGTGTTGATGGTGATACCGCGAGCTTTCTCTTCTGGTGCGCTGTCGATCTTGTCGAAGTCAACACGAGCCGAACCGAAAACTTCGGAGCAGACGCGAGTCAGAGCAGCGGTCAGAGTGGTTTTACCGTGGTCAACGTGACCGATAGTGCCAACGTTGACGTGCGGTAGGGAACGATCAAATTTTTCTTTAGCCACGACAATTAACTCCTTGCCTAAAGGACTGAATCAGCCTTGTTTTTTGGTAACGGTTTCGACGATGTGCGACGGAGCCGTATTGTATTTTTTGAATTCCATAGAGTAGCTTGCGCGACCCTGGGACATCGAACGAACGTCGGTCGCATAACCGAACATCTCGCCCAACGGAACTTCAGCACGGATAACCTTACCGGAAACCGTATCTTCCATACCCAGAATCATGCCGCGACGACGGTTAAGGTCGCCCATCACGTCACCCATATAGTCTTCAGGCGTAACAACCTCTACCGCCATGATCGGCTCGAGCAACTCACCACCGCCCTTCTGGGCCAGTTGCTTGGTCGCCATGGAAGCAGCCACCTTAAACGCCATCTCGTTCGAGTCGACGTCGTGGTAAGAACCATCAAACACGGTAGCCTTCAGGCCGATCAGCGGATAGCCGGCAACAACACCGTTCTTCATCTGCTCTTCGATACCCTTCTGGATAGCCGGGATGTATTCCTTAGGAACCACACCACCCACTACTTCGTTCAGGAATTGCAGACCTTCCTGACCTTCGTCAGCAGGTGCAAAACGGATCCAGCAATGACCGAACTGGCCACGACCGCCGGACTGACGAACGAACTTGCCTTCGATTTCACAGCTCTTCGTGATGCGCTCACGATAGGAAACCTGAGGCTTACCGATGTTGGCTTCGACGTTGAACTCACGGCGCATCCGGTCAACCAGGATGTCCAGGTGCAGCTCGCCCATGCCAGAGATGATCGTTTGACCAGTCTCTTCATCAGTTTTGACGCGGAAAGACGGGTCTTCCTGAGCAAGTTTGCCCAGAGCGATACCCATTTTTTCCTGGTCATCCTTGGTCTTAGGCTCAACGGCAACCGAAATAACCGGCTCCGGGAAGTCCATACGAACCAGGATGATTGGCTTGTCAGCGTTGCAGAGGGTTTCACCGGTGGTGACGTCCTTCATGCCGATCAGGGCCGCGATGTCGCCAGCGCGTACTTCCTTGATCTCTTCACGGGCGTTTGCGTGCATTTGCACCATACGACCCACGCGCTCTTTCTTGCCTTTAACCGAGTTGATCACGCCGTCGCCGGAGGCCAACACGCCCGAGTAAACGCGGACGAAGGTCAAGGTACCCACGAATGGGTCGGTAGCGATCTTGAACGCCAGAGCCGAGAACGGCTCGTTGTCGTCTGCATGACGCTCCATTTGCTTTTCCTCGTCATCCGGGTCAGTACCCTTGATGGCAGGAATGTCGGTTGGAGCCGGCAGGTAGTCGATAACGGCGTCGAGAACCAGGGGAACACCCTTGTTCTTGAAGGAAGAACCGCAAACAGCCAGGACGATTTCGCCAGCGATAGTACGCTGACGCAGAGCGGCCTTGATTTCCTCGATGGTGAGCTCTTCGCCCTCGAGGTACTTGTTCATCAGCTCTTCGCTGGCTTCGGCCGCAGCCTCAACCATGTTGCTACGCCACTCTTCAGCCAGCTCCTGCAGTTCAGCAGGGATAGCTTCGCGACGTGGAGTCATGCCCTTGTCAGCATCGTTCCAGTAAACCGCTTCCATGGTCATCAGATCGATCTGACCCTGGAAGTTGTCTTCAGAACCGATAGCCAACTGGATCGGCACCGGAGTGTGACCCAGACGCTGCTTGATCTGAGCGATCACGCGCAGGAAGTTCGCACCGGCACGGTCCATCTTGTTCACGTAAACGATACGTGGAACACCGTACTTGTTGGCTTGACGCCATACGGTTTCGGACTGAGGCTCAACGCCGGAAGTACCGCAGAACACAACGACCGCGCCGTCGAGTACACGCAGGGAACGTTCAACTTCAATGGTGAAGTCTACGTGACCCGGGGTGTCAATGACGTTGAAGCGGTATTGGTCTTTGTGCTGCTTAGCAGAACCCTGCCAGAAGGCGGTAATAGCAGCAGAAGTAATGGTAATACCACGCTCCTGCTCCTGAACCATCCAGTCTGTGGTCGCGGCGCCGTCATGCACCTCGCCCATCTTGTGACTTTTGCCAGTGTAAAAAAGGACGCGCTCGGTGGTGGTGGTTTTACCAGCATCCACGTGAGCAACGATACCAATGTTACGGTAGCGATTAATCGGTGTAGTACGAGCCATAAAGCCCTCGCAAAATTAGTGACGCTAAAATTAGAAGCGGTAGTGCGAGAAAGCTTTGTTAGCTTCAGCCATACGGTGCACGTCTTCACGCTTCTTAACTGCAGCACCTTTACCTTCGGCGGCGTCCAACAGTTCGCCAGCCAAACGCAGAGCCATAGACTTCTCGCCGCGCTTACGGGCGAAGTCTACCAACCAGCGCATTGCCAGAGCGTTACGACGGGACGGACGAACTTCAACCGGAACCTGGTAAGTAGCACCGCCTACACGGCGCGACTTTACTTCGACCAGCGGAGCGATGGCGTCGAGAGCTTTCTCGAAGATTTCCAGGGGGTCGCTGTTCTTGCGTTCTTTAACCTTTTCCAGCGCGCCATAAACGATACGCTCGGCAACGGCTTTCTTGCCGCTTTCCATCACGTGGTTCATGAACTTGGCCAGGATCTGGCTTCCGTATTTTGGATCGTCAAGCACTTCGCGCTTGGCTGCTACGCGTCTTCTTGGCATGGATAAGCCCTCAAACGGTCTTCAGGTTCGCTCGGAATCGGTGCCCTTGCGGGACGCCTCCGACCTTACTCTTATCGACTCAGAAAAATAGATGATTCAGTTTACAAAAAGCCGCTACTACTTAGGCTTCTTGGTACCGTACTTCGAACGACCCTGGTTACGACCCTTAACGCCGGAAGTATCCAAAGAACCGCGTACGGTGTGGTAACGAACACCTGGCAAGTCTTTTACACGACCGCCGCGGATCAGTACCACGCTGTGCTCTTGCAGGTTGTGGCCTTCACCGCCGATGTACGAGGAAACCTCGAAACCGTTGGTCAGACGCACACGGCATACTTTACGCAGTGCCGAGTTAGGTTTTTTCGGCGTAGTGGTGTACACACGGGTGCACACGCCACGACGTTGCGGGCAGTTCTGCAGCGCAGGCACGTCGGATTTCTCGACGATACGCTTACGCGGCTGACGTACCAGCTGGTTGATAGTTGCCATCTACTAGCTCCACTGTTGTCTTGCGACGCTATTGTCTTGCAAGAAAAGCAAAATGGCAGGAACGAGTTCCCGCCAAATTTAGGGGTACAAGAGTCTAAAGAGGATCTTGCCCCCAGTCAAGGCAAGGCCCCGACCTCCCCACTCATCCAACCTCGACAAATTGTCTTGATTCGATGAACGGAGTGACCAGGGCCTTACGCTCATTTACCGCAGAACTCAGTTACCGCTCGAGTTCAGCGCTTCGGTCAGTGCAGCTTCCACTTCACTGGCGCTCACGCGCAACGGTTTGTCTGCATCACGGCGACGCTTGCGCTCGCTGTGATAAGCCAGACCGGTACCAGCCGGGATCAGACGACCCACGACCACGTTTTCTTTCAGGCCGCGCAGGTAATCGCGCTTGCCGGTTACCGCCGCTTCGGTCAGTACGCGAGTGGTTTCCTGGAAGGAAGCCGCCGAGATGAACGATTCGGTGGACAACGACGCCTTGGTGATACCCAGCAGAACGCGAGTGAACTTGGAGACAAACTTGTCTTCCGCGCTCAGGCGCTCGTTCTCTACCAGTACGTGAGTCAGTTCCATCTGGTCGCCCTTGATGAAACTGGAATCGCCGGATTCAGCGATCTCAACTTTACGCAGCATCTGACGCAGGATGGTCTCGATGTGCTTGTCGTTGATCTTCACGCCTTGCAGACGGTAAACGTCCTGGATCTCGTTAACGATGTACTTGGCGAGCGCACTTACACCCAACAGACGCAGGATGTCGTGTGGATCGCTCGGGCCGTCGGAGATAACTTCGCCGCGGTTCACTTGTTCGCCTTCGAAGACGTTCAGGTGACGCCACTTCGGAATCAGCTCTTCATACGGATCGCTACCGTCGTTCGGGGTGATAACCAGACGGCGCTTGCCTTTGGTCTCTTTACCGAACGCGATGGTGCCGCTGACTTCAGCCAGAATCGACGCTTCTTTCGGACGACGAGCTTCGAACAAGTCGGCAACACGCGGCAGACCACCGGTGATGTCACGGGTTTTCGAAGTTTCTTGCGGAATACGAGCGATAACATCACCGATCGCAATCTTCGCACCATCCGCCACACCGACCAGGGCGTTGGCTGGCAGGAAGTACTGAGCAATAACGTCAGTACCTGGCAGCAACAGATCCTTGCCGTTGTCGTCGACCATCTTCACGGCGGGACGGATGTCCTTACCGGCAGCTGGACGGTCTTTGGCGTCGAGCACTTCAATGTTGGTCATACCGGTCAATTCGTCAGTCTGACGCTTGATCGTGATGCCTTCTTCCATGCCCACGTAGGTCACGGTACCTTTCATCTCGGTGACGATTGGGTGAGTGTGCGGATCCCACTTGGCCACGATTGCGCCAGCGTCGACCTTGTCACCTTCTTTAACCGAAATCACGGCACCGTACGGCAGCTTGTAACGCTCGCGCTCACGACCGAAGTCATCAGCGATAGCCAGCTCGCCAGAACGGGACACGGCAACCAGGTGGCCATCCACTCGCTCAACGTGTTTCAGGTTGTGCAGACGGACGGTACCGCCATTCTTCACCTGAACGCTGTCGGCTGCGGAGGTCCGGCTTGCCGCACCACCGATGTGGAACGTACGCATCGTCAGCTGGGTACCCGGCTCACCGATGGACTGGGCAGCGATAACGCCGACCGCTTCACCGATGTTCACCTGGTGACCACGAGCCAGGTCACGGCCGTAGCACTTGGCGCAAATGCCATAGCGGGTTTCGCAGCTGATCGGCGAACGCACGATCACTTCGTCGATGCTGTTCAGCTCGATGAACTCGACCCACTTCTCGTCTACCAGAGTGCCGGCAGGAACGATGACGTCCTCGGTACCCGGCTTGAATACGTCACGGGCGATAACACGACCCAATACGCGTTCACCCAACGGCTCTACAACGTCACCGCCTTCAATGTGCGGAGTCATTACCAGGCCGTGTTCGGTACCGCAATCGATCTCGGTTACAACCAGATCTTGTGCTACGTCTACCAGACGACGAGTCAGATAACCAGAGTTAGCTGTTTTCAACGCGGTATCCGCAAGACCCTTACGAGCACCGTGAGTGGAGATGAAGTACTGGAGTACGCTCAAACCTTCACGGAAGTTCGCAGTAATCGGCGTTTCGATGATGGAGCCGTCCGGCTTGGCCATCAGGCCACGCATACCGGCGAGCTGACGGATCTGCGCAGCAGAACCCCGTGCGCCCGAGTCGGCCATCATGTACATCGAGTTGAAGGATTCCTGGTCGACTTCGACACCATGACGGTCGATGACTTTCTCTTTCGAGAGGTTGGCCATCATCGCCTTGGAAACTTCGTCGTTCGCCTTGGACCAGAGGTCGATCACTTTGTTGTACTTCTCGCCCTGGGTTACCAGGCCGGAGGCGTACTGACTTTCGATCTCTTTCACTTCGTCGGTGGCTGCACCGATGATGCGGGCTTTTTCATCCGGGATAACGAAGTCGTTAACACCGATGGAAACGCCGGAAATGGTCGAATAGGCAAAACCGGTGTACATCAACTGGTCAGCGAAAATCACGGTCTCTTTCAGACCAACCACGCGGTAGCACTGGTTGATCAGCTTGGAGATCGCCTTTTTCTTCATCGGCAGGTTGACGACGTCGTACGACAGACCTTTTGGCACAACCTGGAACAACAGCGCACGGCCGACAGTGGTGTCGACGATACGGGTGTTGGTCACGCTGCCGCCATCACGGTCGTTGACGGTTTCGTTGATCCGCACTTTGACCTTGGCGTGCAGAGCGGCTTCGCCGGCACGGAACACACGGTCAACTTCCTGCAGATCCGCGAACACACGACCTTCGCCCTTGGCGTTGATCGCTTCACGAGTCATGTAGTACAGACCCAATACAACGTCCTGCGACGGAACGATGATTGGCTCACCGTTGGCTGGCGACAGAATGTTGTTGGTCGACATCATCAACGCACGCGCTTCCAACTGGGCTTCCAGTGTCAGCGGTACGTGCACGGCCATTTGGTCGCCGTCGAAGTCGGCGTTGTACGCAGCGCAGACCAGAGGGTGCAGCTGGATAGCCTTACCTTCGATCAGTACCGGTTCAAACGCCTGGATACCCAGACGGTGAAGGGTCGGTGCACGGTTGAGAAGCACTGGGTGTTCGCGAATCACTTCAGCGAGAACGTCCCAAACCTCTGGCAGCTCGCGCTCGACCATCTTCTTGGCAGCTTTGATGGTGGTCGCGAGACCACGCATTTCCAGCTTGCCGAAAATGAACGGCTTGAACAGCTCGAGAGCCATCTTCTTCGGCAGACCGCACTGGTGCAGACGCAGGGTCGGACCTACGGTAATTACCGAACGACCCGAGTAGTCAACACGCTTACCGAGCAAGTTCTGACGGAAACGACCCTGCTTACCCTTGATCATGTCAGCCAGGGATTTCAGAGGACGCTTGTTGGAACCAGTAATCGCGCGGCCACGACGACCGTTGTCGAGCAATGCGTCGACGGCTTCCTGCAACATACGCTTTTCGTTGCGCACGATGATGTCCGGAGCGGACAGATCCAGCAGGCGCTTCAAACGGTTGTTACGGTTGATCACCCGACGATACAGATCGTTGAGGTCGGAAGTCGCGAAACGACCGCCATCCAGCGGGACCAGTGGACGCAGATCTGGCGGCAGAACCGGCAGAACGGTCAGCACCATCCACTCTGGCAGGTTGCCGGAACCCTGGAAGGCTTCCATCAACTTCAGACGCTTGGACAGCTTCTTGATCTTGGTTTCGGAGTTGGTTTGCGGAATCTCTTCACGCAGGCGACCAATCTCGTGCTCCAGGTCGATAGCGTGCAGCAGTTCACGGACAGCCTCGGCACCCATGCGGGCATCGAAATCGTCGCCGAACTCTTCCAGCGCTTCGAAGTACTGCTCGTCGTTGAGCAGCTGACCTTTTTCAAGGGTGGTCATGCCTGGATCGATAACGACGTAGCTCTCGAAGTAGAGAACGCGCTCGATATCACGCAGGGTCATGTCCATCAGCAAGCCGATACGGGACGGCAGCGACTTCAGGAACCAGATGTGGGCGACCGGAGAAGCCAGTTCGATGTGCGCCATGCGCTCACGACGAACTTTTGCCAGCGCGACTTCAACGCCGCACTTCTCGCAGATCACACCGCGGTGCTTCAAGCGCTTGTACTTACCGCACAGGCACTCGTAATCCTTTACCGGGCCAAAGATTTTGGCGCAGAACAGGCCGTCACGCTCAGGTTTGAACGTACGGTAGTTGATGGTTTCCGGCTTTTTAACTTCACCGAACGACCACGAACGGATCATCTCAGGTGATGCCAATCCGATACGGATGGCGTCGAACTCTTCGACTTGACCCTGGTTTTTCAGCAAATTCAGTAGGTCTTTCAAGGCCTTTCCTCCTGGCGGAGCAGAGAGCGGGCAATCCAGCCCCGCTCTCGATTCGCGTCACGTGTTATTCGGTTTCCAGATCGATATCGATGCCGAGGGAACGAATTTCCTTGATCAACACGTTGAAGGACTCGGGCATGCCCGGCTCCATACGGTGATCGCCGTCCACGATGTTTTTGTACATCTTGGTCCGGCCGTTCACATCGTCCGACTTCACTGTGAGCATTTCTTGCAGAGTGTATGCAGCACCGTATGCTTCCAGTGCCCAGACCTCCATCTCCCCGAAACGCTGACCACCGAACTGCGCCTTACCACCCAACGGTTGCTGGGTAACCAGGCTGTACGAACCGGTAGAACGAGCGTGCATCTTGTCGTCTACCAAGTGGTTCAGCTTCAGCATGTACATGTAGCCAACGGTAACCGGGCGCTCGAACTTGTTGCCGGTACGGCCATCGGTCAGCTGCATCTGGCCGCTTTCTGGCAGGTCTGCCAGTTTCAGCATGGCCTTGATTTCGCTTTCCTTGGCACCGTCGAACACCGGAGTGGCCATCGGTACACCGCCGCGCAGGTTTTGAGCCAGATCCAGAATTTCCTGGTCCGAGAAGTCATCGAGGCTTTCCTGACGACCGCCGATCTCGTTGTAGATCTCGTGCAGGAATTTACGCAGCTCGGCAACTTTACGCTGCTCTTCAATCATGCGGTTGATCTTCTCGCCCAGACCTTTGGCCGCGAGGCCCAGGTGGGTTTCAAGGATCTGACCAACGTTCATACGCGAAGGTACGCCCAACGGGTTGAGGACGACGTCGACCGGGGTGCCATTGGCATCGTGCGGCATGTCTTCAACCGGCATGATCACGGAGACCACACCCTTGTTACCGTGACGACCGGCCATCTTGTCGCCCGGTTGGATGCGACGACGGATTGCCAGGTAAACCTTGACGATCTTCAGCACGCCTGGAGCTAGGTCATCGCCTTGCTGCAGTTTGCGCTTCTTGTCTTCGAACTTGTCATCCAGCAGACGACGACGATCAACGATGTAGGCCTGAGCCTTCTCGAGCTGCTCGTTCAGAGCATCTTCAGCCATGCGCAGTTTGAACCACTGGCCGTGCTCAAGACCGTCGAGTACTTCGTCGGTGATGTCCTGGCCTTTCTTCAGACCGGCGCCGCCTTCGGCTTTGTGGCCGACCAGAGCGGAACGCAGACGTTCGAAAGTAGCGCCTTCGACGATACGGAACTCTTCGTTGAGGTCCTTGCGGATCTCGTCCAGCTGGGACTTCTCGATCGACAGGGCACGAGCATCACGCTCAACGCCGTCGCGGGTGAAGACCTGTACGTCGATGACAGTACCCTTGGTACCGGTAGGTACACGCAGGGAGGTGTCTTTAACGTCGCTGGCTTTTTCACCGAAGATCGCACGCAAGAGCTTCTCTTCCGGAGTCAGCTGGGTCTCGCCTTTCGGAGTGACTTTACCAACCAGGATGTCGCCTGCGCCTACTTCAGCACCTACGTAAACGATACCGGCTTCGTCCAGCTTGTTCAGTGCAGCTTCACCCACGTTCGGGATGTCCGCAGTGATTTCCTCTGGGCCAAGCTTGGTGTCACGGGCCACACAGGTCAGTTCCTGGATGTGGATCGTGGTGAAACGGTCTTCCTGAACAACACGCTCGGACAGGCAGATGGAGTCTTCGAAGTTGAAGCCGTTCCATGCCATGAACGCGATGCGCATGTTCTGACCCAGTGCCAATTCACCCATATCGGTGGACGGACCATCGGCCATGATGTCGCTACGCTGAACCCGATCACCTTTACGCACCAGCGGACGCTGGTTGATGCAGGTGTTCTGGTTGGAGCGGGTGTATTTGGTCAGGTTGTAGATGTCGACACCGGCTTCACCGGTTTCAACTTCGTCATCGGCAACACGAACCACGATACGGCTGGCATCGACGGAATCGATCACGCCACCACGACGAGCCACGACGCAAACGCCGGAGTCACGGGCTACGTTACGCTCCATACCGGTACCGACCAGCGGCTTGTCAGCACGCAGGGTTGGTACAGCTTGACGCTGCATGTTCGAACCCATCAACGCACGGTTGGCGTCGTCGTGCTCGAGGAACGGGATCAGCGACGCTGCAACCGAAACTACCTGCTTCGGCGATACGTCCATCAAGGTGACGTCTTCAGGCGCCTTGACGGTGAACTCGTTCAGGTGACGAACAGCTACCAGCTCGTCGATCAGGACTTTCTTGTCGTTCATCGTGGCCGAAGCCTGAGCGATCACGTGATCAGCTTCTTCGATGGCGGACAGGAACACGATCTCGTCGGTGACCAGAGCGTCTTTCACCACGCGGTACGGGCTCTCGAGGAAGCCGTACTGGTTGGTGCGCGCATAGGCAGCCAGGGAGTTGATCAGACCAATGTTCGGACCTTCCGGCGTTTCGATCGGGCAAACACGACCGTAGTGCGTCGGGTGTACGTCACGAACTTCGAAGCCGGCACGCTCACGAGTCAGACCGCCAGGGCCGAGTGCAGAAACACGGCGCTTGTGGGTGATCTCGGACAGCGGGTTGTTCTGGTCCATGAACTGGGACAGCTGGCTCGAACCGAAGAACTCTTTCACCGCTGCCGCTACCGGCTTGGCGTTGATCAGGTCTTGCGGCATCAGGCCTTCGCTTTCAGCCATCGACAGACGCTCTTTGACCGCACGCTCAACACGCACAAGGCCAACGCGGAACTGGTTCTCGGCCATTTCGCCTACGCAGCGAACACGACGGTTACCCAGGTGGTCGATGTCATCGACGATGCCTTTACCGTTACGGATGTCGACCAGAGTCTTCAGTACCGCAACGATGTCTTCCTTGCACAACACGCCCGAACCTTCGATTTCGGTACGACCGATACGACGGTTGAACTTCATCCGGCCGACCGCAGACAGGTCATAGCGCTCAGGGCTGAAGAACAGGTTGTTGAACAGGGTTTCGGCAGCGTCCTTGGTCGGCGGCTCGCCAGGGCGCATCATGCGATAGATCTCGACCAGCGCTTCCAGTTGGTTGCTGGTGGAGTCGATCTTCAGCGTGTCGGAGACGAACGGACCGCAGTCGATATCGTTGGTGTACAGAGTTTCGATGCGTACAACGCCGGCCTTGGCGATTTTCGCCAGGATCTCGGTGTTCAGCTCGGTGTTGCACTCTGCCAGGATTTCGCCAGTTGCTGGATGCACGATGACCTTGGCGGTGGTGCGACCCAGGACGTAGTCCAGAGGCACTTCCAGCTCTTTGATCGCTGCTTTTTCCAGCTGGTTGATGTGACGAGCGGTGATACGACGACCTTGCTCGACAATAACCTTGCCTTTGTCATCCAGGATATCCAGGACCGCAATTTCACCACGCAGGCGCTGAGGCACCAGCTCCAGGCTCAGGCTCTCGCCTTTCACGTGGAATACGTTGGTGGTGTAGAACGCGTCCAGCACTTCTTCGGTGGTATAGCCGAGCGCGCGCAGCAGTACCGATGCAGGCAGCTTGCGACGACGGTCGATACGCACGAATACGCAGTCTTTCGGGTCGAACTCGAAGTCCAGCCACGAACCGCGGTAAGGAATGATGCGCGCGGAGTACAGCAGTTTACCGGAGCTGTGCGTCTTGCCACGGTCGTGGTCGAAGAACACGCCCGGGGAACGGTGCAGCTGGGAAACGATTACACGCTCAGTACCGTTGATTACGAAGGTACCGTTCTCAGTCATCAGGGGGATTTCACCCATGTAGACTTCTTGCTCTTTGATGTCCTTGATCGCTTTGTTCGACGACTCTTTGTCGAAAATGATCAGGCGCACTTTTACCCGCAAAGGTACGGCGTAAGTTACACCGCGCAATACGCATTCTTTGACATCAAATGCCGGTTCGCCCAGGCGATAACCGACGTACTCCAGCGCAGCATTGCCGGAGTAGCTGATGATCGGGAAAACGGATTTGAAGGCCGCATGCAGGCCCACGTCGCGGAACTGATCTTTAGTCGCTCCCGCTTGCAAGAATTCACGATACGAATCCAGCTGGATGGCCAGGAGGTACGGCACATCCATGACGTCCGGCAACTTGCTAAAGTCCTTGCGGATACGTTTTTTCTCAGTATATGAGTAAGCCATCAGCGTTCCCCAGCTTGGTCACCTGCTTGTTTGGCCCCTCCCGACGGGAGCAGCCAGAAAATCGTGCAAACCCCATGGTTTGCGCCACCGCATCGGGTGGTTACAGCTCGCTATCAGCGCCGACCGAGCCGGCTGCCAATAACGGAAAAAGGCCGGTGGCAAGAGCCACCAGCCATCAGCCTGTCGCTTAACGCTCGGGCTGGAAACGCAAAGTCGATGCTTACTTCAGCTCGACTTTAGCGCCTGCTTCTTCCAGAGCTGCTTTGGCTTTGTCAGCTGCGTCTTTGGCAACAGCTTCCAGAACCATGGCAGGAGCGCCGTCAACTACAGCCTTGGCTTCTTTCAGGCCCAGACCGGTCAGTTCACGTACAGCCTTGATCACGTTAACTTTCTTCTCGCCAGCTTCGGTCAGCATGACGTTGAATTCAGTTTGTTCTTCAACAACGGCAGCAGCAACAGCTGGGCCAGCGGAAGCAGCAGCAGCGGAAACGCCGAACTTCTCTTCCATTGCCTTGATCAGCTCAACGATTTCCATTACGGATTTTTCGCCGATTGCTTCGATGATTTGCTCGTTAGTCAGAGACATGACTATTAATTCCTGTATTGGGGTGACGGCCTACGCGGCCATCGAAATAAACAATAAACGCTGAAAGGAGTCGCTCAGCCTTAGGCTGCAGCAGCTTCTTTCTGGTCGCGAAGTGCCGCCAGAGTACGAGCCAATTTGCTGGTTGCGCCTTGAATCACGCTCATCAGCTGAGAAATTGCTTCGTCACGGGTCGGCAGAGTTGCCAGCACGTCGATTTGGTTAGCTGCGAGGAACTTGCCCTCGAACGCAGCTGCCTTGATCTCGAACTTATCCTGACCTTTTGCGAACTCTTTGAAGATACGGGCAGCAGCGCCCGGATGCTCTTTCGAGAATGCAATCAAGGTAGGGCCGGTGAACACGTCGTTGAGAACACTGTATTCAGTGTCAGCAACAGCGCGCTTGAGCAGGGTGTTACGTACAACACGTACGTAAACGCCAGCTTCACGAGCCTCTTTACGGAGTCCGGTCATCGCGCCTACTGTTACGCCACGGGCATCAGCCACGACAGCGGACAGAGCGACTTTGGCAGCCTCGTTGACTTCAGCGACGATGGCCTTCTTGTCTTCGAGTTTAATTGCCACGGGTTTAACTCCTGCTTGTTACCGTTTCATCCAGTCGAAACCAGATGTCGTTTTGGTGTCTGATTCGGTAAGGAACCGGGAGCACCATCTGCGTAGGCTTGAGGTTTAAGACTTGCGTCGCCTACGGTCTTGGACAGCCCCCGCCAGGCAGGGACCCCAATTTTTCAATTGACGCAATCGCTTGCGTCAATCCGCGTCTTACGCGTCCAGCGAGCTCTGGTCGATGACCAGACCTGGGCCCATAGTGGTGCTCAGGGTAACGCGCTTGACGTAAATACCTTTCGAGGAAGCCGGCTTGATACGCTTCAGATCAGCGATCAGGGCTTCAACGTTTTCCTTCAGCTTGACGGCGTCGAAGCCAATCTTGCCAACGGAAGTGTGGATGATGCCGTTTTTGTCGGTGCGATAACGAACCTGACCAGCCTTGGCGTTTTTAACCGCGGTAGCTACGTCTGGAGTTACGGTGCCGACTTTAGGGTTAGGCATCAGACCACGTGGACCGAGGATCTGACCCAGCTGACCCACTACGCGCATGGCATCCGGGGATGCGATCACTACGTCGTAGTTCAGGTCGCCGCCTTTCATTTCGGCAGCCAGATCGTCCATACCTACGCGGTCAGCGCCGGCAGCCAGAGCGGCTTCAGCAGCTGGACCCTGGGTGAACACGGCAACGCGAACGGTCTTGCCAGTGCCGTGTGGCAGCACAGTAGCGCTACGAACGACCTGGTCGGATTTACGTGGGTCAACGCCCAGGTTTACAGCAACGTCGAACGACTCGCTGAACTTGACAGTCGACAGCTCGGCCAGCAGTGCAGCGGCGTCTACAAAGTTGTAGGCCTTGCCTGCTTCGATTTTGCCGGCGATAGCCTTTTGACGCTTGGTCAGCTTAGCCATTACACACCCTCCACGTTAAGGCCCATGCTACGAGCAGAACCGGCGATAGTACGCACGGCTGCTTCCATATCAGCTGCAGTCAGATCCGCGTTTTTGGTTTTCGCGATTTCTTCCAGCTGAGCACGGGTAACGGTGCCAACCTTAACGGTGTTCGGACGAGCGGAACCGCTGGTCAGACCGGCCGCCTTCTTCAGCAGAACCGAAGCAGGGGTGGATTTGGTTTCGAACGTGAAGCTACGGTCGCTGTAGACAGTGATGATCACTGGAGTCGGCAGACCTGGCTCAAGACCCTGAGTACGGGCGTTGAAAGCCTTGCAGAATTCCATGATGTTCACGCCGTGCTGACCCAGAGCAGGACCAACAGGTGGGCTTGGGTTAGCCTGAGCGGCCTTCACTTGCAGCTTGATGTAAGCGGTAATCTTCTTGGCCATGAGGCACTCCAATTACGGGTTCAAACGCCTCGAAAGGCTCCCCGGTTACTTGCGCGTTTATCCCAGTGACGACAAAACCCCACAGCCTAAGGCTGCGGGGTTGGGATGCTTGCTCAGTTAGACCTTTTCGACCTGACTGAACTCCAACTCTACCGGAGTAGAGCGACCGAAAATGAGTACAGCCACCTGGATGCGACTCTTTTCGTAGTTAACTTCTTCAACAGTGCCGGTAAAATCGGCAAAAGGACCGTCATTGACGCGCACCGACTCACCAGGCTCGAACAGCGTCTTCGGCTTCGGCTTGTCGCTACCATCAGCGACGCGGCGCAGAATTGCTTCTGCTTCCTTATCAGTGATTGGAGCCGGCTTATCAGCGGTACCGCCAATGAAACCCATAACTCGAGGAGTATCCTTGACCAAGTGCCAAGTACCCTCATTCATGTCCATCTGGACCAGCACGTAACCAGGGAAGAATTTACGCTCGCTTTTACGCTTCTGGCCATTACGCATTTCAACCACTTCTTCAGTGGGAACCAGAATCTCGCCGAAGCCATCTTCCATGCCAGCCAGCTTTACGCGCTCAATCAACGAGCGCATGACATGCTTCTCGTAACCGGAGTAAGCATGCACAACATACCAACGCTTAGCCACGGGACACCCTTAGCCGACAATCAAGGAAACAAGCCAGCCGAGCAGGGAATCAAGCCCCCACAACAGCAACGCCATAACCAGAACAACAGCCACAACAATCAACGTGGTCTGCGTGGTTTCTTGGCGAGTTGGCCAAACGACTTTACGAATCTCGGTGCGCGCTTCCTTGACAAGAACAAAGAAAGACTTGCCCTTGACCGTCTGCAAGCCTACAAAGGCAGCTACAGCAGCAATCACAAGCAAAGCGAGCACACGGTACAGGATCGGCGAAGCAGAGAAATACTGATTGCCAACAACGCCAATAACCACCAAAGCGACTACCACTAGCCACTTGAGCAGATCGAAGCGAGAACCTTGAGCTTCAGCTTTAGGAGTCATCTATGAAGATCCTGTGAAAAGAAAGCCAGACACACCTGGTGAATCTGGCAGGTCAGGAGGGAATCGAACCCCCAACCTACGGTTTTGGAGACCGTCGCTCTGCCAATTGAGCTACTGACCTAAAACAAAATCAGGCCGACCATTATGCCGGCCTGAAAAAGACTTTACAACAACTTACTCAATGACCCAGATCGCTCGCCCGCACCAGGAGGCCAAAACCACCCTTGCAAACAATGACAAACAACCTCTAGCCATTAAAACAAAGGCAGATATTTTCATATCTGCCTTGTTATATGGAGCTCTTGAGCGGATTTGAACCGCTGACCTCACCCTTACCAAGGGTGTGCTCTACCAACTGAGCTACAAGAGCGAAACACCGTGCAAAACCTGCAAACTTGGAGCGGGTAGCGGGAATCGAACCCGCATCATCAGCTTGGAAGGCTGAGGTTCTACCACTAAACTATACCCGCGAGGCTTGCAGCTCTCGCTAAAAATGGTGGAGGGGGAAGGATTCGAACCTTCGAAGTCGTAGACGTCAGATTTACAGTCTGATCCCTTTGGCCGCTCGGGAACCCCTCCTAAGCGAGCCGGCATTCTACATCATGCCAGCCTTCTGTCAAGCATTTTTCTCATTAAAAACCTGAGGTTAGCTGCGTTGACCTTGCTTCACATCGCTGACCGCTTTAGGTCTTCGCTGTGGAGCGGGCGCCATTCTATGCAAACTATTCGATGGGCGCAACCCCCTCGCAAGGCATTATTTTATGTTTTAACTCATTGAATTCTCTAGAAAGGTTTAGCAACTGCAAATCGTCGAGCCAACGCCTGCTCTCGGGGGCCACACGCACCCAGTAACCGGCTGATTCGGCGCTCCCCTTCGGCAACGACTGATATTTCACCTCCATGCCGCTCAATCGGCGCTCAAGCCCCTGAGCGACATCCTGCCGCGAAAATCCGCCTATATAGAGGCAGCCAGCATCTACTTGAGCAGCCTTTTCTTTTTCCTTGGTCGAATCAGGCGTTTCACTCAACAGGCGAATATCCTGCTGCCCCCCCCGATACAAACTTAAAGGCGTCACATCTTTCGCACGCAGAGGAGCCTCTTGCTGATGCCAGATGTAATAGAAGACGTTGAGAACCAGCAGAAGCAGAAACAACCAACGCATAAGGACCTCAGGACAAAGGACACGCCATAGCCAAGCCAACGAATACCAGGTCCGGAACCACCCTCGCCTCCGGCACGATGCCTGAAACCAAGGCAGCATCGCCCCCCGTCAGGAACACTACGAATTCTTTACCCCAGTAACTGCGCGCCAGTTCCAGCTGAGTAAGCACAAACCCTTGAAGCATCAACAGACACCCCCGCTCGACAGCTTCGACCGTCGTACGACCCGGAATCAGACTCTCCAACGCGCGCTCGGCCGCGCGATCACCGTAACGAATTTTGCGGGTATGTGTGCGAAGCTGATTACGCATCAATGGCATACCTGGACAGATGAATCCACCCAAGTGCCCTCCATCCCTGGCAACGAAGTCAGCTGTCACAGCAGTACCGAAATCAAGGACAAGGCACGCGCCTGCAGCCAGATGAAAACCGCCCAGCATTGCGAGCCAGCGATCCAGCCCGAGCCGATCGAAATCCTCATAACCATTGCGCACCCCGGACATTTCCCGCGCGGGAACCGCGCAGACCGCCGAGACATTGAAGGATGCCTTCAACAAAGCAGTCAACTCACTGGTTTCATCCGCGGTCCTGACACTCACCAGCCGACAAAACTTCAGAGCAAGGCCTTTCAGTGTTTTCAAGTCGTCAAGCAGCGCCAGATCCGAATCGACAACGCCCTCACCCACCACTGACCGCGCATTCGCCTCAAGCACGCGCCACTTGATGAAACTATTTCCGCAATCGAGCTCAAGAATCATCGCGCAACCTCAGACTCAGCTCGCCACCACTGAAAACTTTTTCCACGCCATCCACCTTCAAGCGCAAGGCGCCTTGGCTATCGATCCCCAGCACTTCACCGTCTATATGGGTTACACCAGCTATCAACGACACCGCTCGCCCCTGCCACAGATGATTTTGCTCCCACTCAGCCTGAATAGCTGAAAATCCGCCCGCCTGGTGACGCGACAGATACTTCTGAAGCATCAATCCAAGCTCGGCGACAAGAAGATTGCGATCGAACACCTTGCCGGACTGAAGCCGCATGGAAGTCCACTGCTGATCGACCTCCTCAGTTACCTGCATGTTTACATTGATCCCAACACCCAGCACCACATGGCAGACATCGGCGGGATCCCCCACCAGCTCAAGCAGAATTCCGGCAATCTTCTTCTGACCCACAAGAACATCGTTGGGCCACTTCAATCCAGCCGCCGAAATGCCAAGCTCTCGCAGCGTATGCATGACAGCGAGCCCCACAACAAGGCTCAAACCTTCCAGCTGACGCATCCCACCTTCAATACGTAGCACCAGGCTGTAATAGATATTCTCTGCAAATGGACTCGCCCATCGCCTTCCGCGCCTTCCACGACCCGCCGTCTGACGCTCGGCGAGTACGATAAAGGGAGACGCCTGGCCTTGATCTATGGCGCGTAGCGCCTCGGCATTGGTGGAGTCAATCGAGTCAAAAGCCAAAACCGGCCAATTACAGGAAGACGCAAGCCGGCCAATTTCCTGTGGATCAAGCAGCGTCAATGGCGCGGCCAACTGATAACCTCGCCCTCGGACCTTATGAATGGACAAACCCAGCTCAGCCTCCAGGTGCTGGAGCTGCTTCCAGACAGCACTGCGACTGATGCCCAAGGCAGCACCTAGCGCTTCACCCGAATGGAATCGGCCATCTTTAAGAAGCTTTAACAACGTCAGCATGCAAGTCTCGCCTCACAATGAGGCCCGCATGATAGCCACGCCCCGAGCAGTTGCATAGAAACCCGGAGAGTCAGATTTTCCTGCGGACAAAAACAAAACCCCTACCTGCATACGCAGATAGGGGTTTTGGAATTTAATCTTGACGATGACCTACTCTCACATGGGGAAACCCCACACTACCATCGGCGATGCATCGTTTCACTGCTGAGTTCGGGATGGGATCAGGTGGTTCCAATGCTCTATGGTCGTCAAGAAATTCGGGTACTGAGTCGTGGCCAGTTGGCCTCGCTTCAGCAAATTGGGTATGCGATAGTTTGTGCGGCTTTTGTGAATGGTTGCGAACTTTCGGTTCATGGCGTCTTCACACACCGCAATCTGGTGCCTTTTCAGGTCAGCAAATTGCTTGGGTGTTATATGGTCAAGCCTCACGGGCAATTAGTATTGGTTAGCTCAACGCCTCACAGCGCTTACACACCCAACCTATCAACGTCGTAGTCTTCGACGGCCCTTCAGGGGACTCAAGGTCCCAGTGAGATCTCATCTTGAGGCTAGTTTCCCGCTTAGATGCTTTCAGCGGTTATCTATTCCGAACATAGCTACCCGGCAATGCCACTGGCGTGACAACCGGAACACCAGAGGTTCGTCCACTCCGGTCCTCTCGTACTAGGAGCAGCCCCTCTCAAATCTCAAACGTCCACGGCAGATAGGGACCGAACTGTCTCACGACGTTCTAAACCCAGCTCGCGTACCACTTTAAATGGCGAACAGCCATACCCTTGGGACCGGCTTCAGCCCCAGGATGTGATGAGCCGACATCGAGGTGCCAAACACCGCCGTCGATATGAACTCTTGGGCGGTATCAGCCTGTTATCCCCGGAGTACCTTTTATCCGTTGAGCGATGGCCCTTCCATACAGAACCACCGGATCACTAAGACCTACTTTCGTACCTGCTCGACGTGTCTGTCTCGCAGTCAAGCGCGCTTTTGCCTTTATACTCTACGACCGATTTCCGACCGGTCTGAGCGCACCTTCGTACTCCTCCGTTACTCTTTAGGAGGAGACCGCCCCAGTCAAACTACCCACCATACACTGTCCTCGATCCGGATAACGGACCTGAGTTAGAACCTCAAAGTTGCCAGGGTGGTATTTCAAGGATGGCTCCACGCGAACTGGCGTCCACGCTTCAAAGCCTCCCACCTATCCTACACAAGCAAATTCAAAGTCCAGTGCAAAGCTATAGTAAAGGTTCACGGGGTCTTTCCGTCTAGCCGCGGATACACTGCATCTTCACAGCGATTTCAATTTCACTGAGTCTCGGGTGGAGACAGCGCCGCCATCGTTACGCCATTCGTGCAGGTCGGAACTTACCCGACAAGGAATTTCGCTACCTTAGGACCGTTATAGTTACGGCCGCCGTTTACCGGGGCTTCGATCAAGAGCTTCGCGTTAGCTAACCCCATCAATTAACCTTCCGGCACCGGGCAGGCGTCACACCCTATACGTCCACTTTCGTGTTTGCAGAGTGCTGTGTTTTTAATAAACAGTCGCAGCGGCCTGGTATCTTCGACCGGCGTGGGCTTACGCAGCAAGTGCTTCACCCTCACCGGCGCACCTTCTCCCGAAGTTACGGTGCCATTTTGCCTAGTTCCTTCACCCGAGTTCTCTCAAGCGCCTTGGTATTCTCTACCCAACCACCTGTGTCGGTTTGGGGTACGGTTCCTGGTTACCTGAAGCTTAGAAGCTTTTCTTGGAAGCATGGCATCAACCACTTCGTGTTCTAAAAGAACACTCGTCATCAGCTCTCGGCCTTAGAATCCCGGATTTACCTAAGATTCCAGCCTACCACCTTAAACTTGGACAACCAACGCCAAGCTGGCCTAGCCTTCTCCGTCCCTCCATCGCAATAACCAGAAGTACAGGAATATTAACCTGTTTTCCATCGACTACGCTTTTCAGCCTCGCCTTAGGGACCGACTAACCCTGCGTCGATTAACGTTGCGCAGGAAACCTTGGTCTTTCGGCGTGGGTGTTTTTCACACCCATTGTCGTTACTCATGTCAGCATTCGCACTTCTGATACCTCCAGCAAGCTTCTCAACTCACCTTCACAGGCTTACAGAACGCTCCTCTACCGCATCACCTAAGTGATACCCGTAGCTTCGGTGTATGGTTTGAGCCCCGTTACATCTTCCGCGCAGGCCGACTCGACTAGTGAGCTATTACGCTTTCTTTAAAGGGTGGCTGCTTCTAAGCCAACCTCCTAGCTGTCTAAGCCTTCCCACATCGTTTCCCACTTAACCATAACTTTGGGACCTTAGCTGACGGTCTGGGTTGTTTCCCTTTTCACGACGGACGTTAGCACCCGCCGTGTGTCTCCCATGCTCGGCACTTGTAGGTATTCGGAGTTTGCATCGGTTTGGTAAGTCGGGATGACCCCCTAGCCGAAACAGTGCTCTACCCCCTACAGTGATACATGAGGCGCTACCTAAATAGCTTTCGAGGAGAACCAGCTATCTCCGAGCTTGATTAGCCTTTCACTCCGATCCACAGGTCATCCGCTAACTTTTCAACGGTAGTCGGTTCGGTCCTCCAGTCAGTGTTACCTAACCTTCAACCTGCCCATGGATAGATCGCCCGGTTTCGGGTCTATTCCCAGCGACTAGACGCCCTATTAAGACTCGCTTTCGCTACGCCTCCCCTATTCGGTTAAGCTCGCCACTGAAAATAAGTCGCTGACCCATTATACAAAAGGTACGCAGTCACAGAACAAAGTCTGCTCCCACTGCTTGTACGCATACGGTTTCAGGATCTATTTCACTCCCCTCTCCGGGGTTCTTTTCGCCTTTCCCTCACGGTACTAGTTCACTATCGGTCAGTCAGTAGTATTTAGCCTTGGAGGATGGTCCCCCCATATTCAGACAAAGTTTCTCGTGCTCCGTCCTACTCGATTTCATGACTAAGAGATTTTCGCGTACAGGGCTATCACCCACTATGGCCGCACTTTCCAGAGCGTTCCGCTAATCTCAAAGCCACTTAAGGGCTAGTCCCCGTTCGCTCGCCACTACTAAGGGAATCTCGGTTGATTTCTTTTCCTCAGGGTACTTAGATGTTTCAGTTCCCCTGGTTCGCCTCTTAAGCCTATGTATTCAGCTTAAGATAACCATCTTATGATGGCTGGGTTCCCCCATTCAGACATCTCCGGATCAAAGTCTGTTTGCCGACTCCCCGAAGCTTTTCGCAGGCTACCACGTCTTTCATCGCCTCTGACTGCCAAGGCATCCACCGTATGCGCTTCTTCACTTGACCATATAACCCCAAGCAATCTGGTTATACTGTGAAGACGACATTCGCCGAAAATTCGCGCTGCTCAATAAAGAGCAACTCACAAATTTTACCTTAGCCTGATCCGTTACCAGTGAAAGTAACGTTCAGTCTATCTTTCTATCACATACCCAAATTTTTAAAGAACGATCTAGTCAAAAGACTAGAAATCAATATTCACATCGGAATATTCATTTCTAAACTCTCAAACGCTTCGAAGCAGTTAATGGTGGAGCCAAACGGGATCGAACCGTTGACCTCCTGCGTGCAAGGCAGGCGCTCTCCCAGCTGAGCTATGGCCCCATACAAAATTGGTGGGTCTGGGCAGATTCGAACTGCCGACCTCACCCTTATCAGGGGTGCGCTCTAACCAACTGAGCTACAGACCCAATTTCGAGCGCGTAACTGTTAGCTTGGAGCTATCAGCTTGGAGCTTAAAGCTGCTTCTATCGTCTTCTTCAATGAATCAAGCAATTCGTGTGGGAACTTATGGAGCAGCTGAGTCGTCGATTAAGGAGGTGATCCAGCCGCAGGTTCCCCTACGGCTACCTTGTTACGACTTCACCCCAGTCATGAATCACACCGTGGTAACCGTCCTCCCGAAGGTTAGACTAGCTACTTCTGGTGCAACCCACTCCCATGGTGTGACGGGCGGTGTGTACAAGGCCCGGGAACGTATTCACCGCGACATTCTGATTCGCGATTACTAGCGATTCCGACTTCACGCAGTCGAGTTGCAGACTGCGATCCGGACTACGATCGGTTTTGTGGGATTAGCTCCACCTCGCGGCTTGGCAACCCTCTGTACCGACCATTGTAGCACGTGTGTAGCCCAGGCCGTAAGGGCCATGATGACTTGACGTCATCCCCACCTTCCTCCGGTTTGTCACCGGCAGTCTCCTTAGAGTGCCCACCATTACGTGCTGGTAACTAAGGACAAGGGTTGCGCTCGTTACGGGACTTAACCCAACATCTCACGACACGAGCTGACGACAGCCATGCAGCACCTGTCTCAATGTTCCCGAAGGCACCAATCCATCTCTGGAAAGTTCATTGGATGTCAAGGCCTGGTAAGGTTCTTCGCGTTGCTTCGAATTAAACCACATGCTCCACCGCTTGTGCGGGCCCCCGTCAATTCATTTGAGTTTTAACCTTGCGGCCGTACTCCCCAGGCGGTCAACTTAATGCGTTAGCTGCGCCACTAAGAGCTCAAGGCTCCCAACGGCTAGTTGACATCGTTTACGGCGTGGACTACCAGGGTATCTAATCCTGTTTGCTCCCCACGCTTTCGCACCTCAGTGTCAGTATCAGTCCAGGTGGTCGCCTTCGCCACTGGTGTTCCTTCCTATATCTACGCATTTCACCGCTACACAGGAAATTCCACCACCCTCTACCATACTCTAGCTTGTCAGTTTTGAATGCAGTTCCCAGGTTGAGCCCGGGGCTTTCACATCCAACTTAACAAACCACCTACGCGCGCTTTACGCCCAGTAATTCCGATTAACGCTTGCACCCTCTGTATTACCGCGGCTGCTGGCACAGAGTTAGCCGGTGCTTATTCTGTCGGTAACGTCAAAACAGCAACGTATTAAGTTACTGCCCTTCCTCCCAACTTAAAGTGCTTTACAATCCGAAGACCTTCTTCACACACGCGGCATGGCTGGATCAGGCTTTCGCCCATTGTCCAATATTCCCCACTGCTGCCTCCCGTAGGAGTCTGGACCGTGTCTCAGTTCCAGTGTGACTGATCATCCTCTCAGACCAGTTACGGATCGTCGCCTTGGTGAGCCATTACCTCACCAACTAGCTAATCCGACCTAGGCTCATCTGATAGCGCAAGGCCCGAAGGTCCCCTGCTTTCTCCCGTAGGACGTATGCGGTATTAGCGTCCCTTTCGAGACGTTGTCCCCCACTACCAGGCAGATTCCTAGGCATTACTCACCCGTCCGCCGCTGAATCAGAGAGCAAGCTCTCTTCATCCGCTCGACTTGCATGTGTTAGGCCTGCCGCCAGCGTTCAATCTGAGCCATGATCAAACTCTTCAGTTCAAACATCTTTGGGTTTTGAGAAAACCCTAAACTTGGCTCAGCAATCGTTGGTTACATCTTTGATTTCTCGCGGAGTAACTTGTGATGCTGATAATCTGTTGACTAGCAGTCTGACTCCACAAGCACCCACACGAATTGCTTGATTCAGTTGTTAAAGAGCGGTTGGTTAAGATCTTTCGTCTCAACCGAGGCGCGCATTCTACAGCAGCCTCATTTGCTGTCAAGTGATTATTTTCAGAAGTTTTCAAGGATTCCTTAACAACTTCAACCACTTGCGCTTTCGATCTCTCGTCAGCGGGAGGCGAATTCTACAGCGTTACTCGCTGCTGTCAACACCTCTTTTTCAACTTCCTTTCGACTTCGATGACCTGAAGCAACTTGCTGCCGAAAACTGCGTAACTCATTGTTTATCAAGGAGTTTTCCGTTTCGACTGCGCCGGAAGTGGGGCGAATTATAGGCTTCTATAATTCGCCGTCAACCCTTTATTTCAGGTTCATTCTGATTTGAGTGTAATTCGCGCAAATACCTTCTTTCCCGCCTGACAAACATGGGTTGCACCCAGCGCGTATATAAAGGTGCGATCAACAACCTCACCATCGATACGCACGCCGCCGGAGCCGAGCAGATCCCGAGCGACGGCCGAGTTCTTCACCAGGCCTGCTTTATTGAGGACAGCAGCGATCGGCATATCCTCCGTTGCACTCAACTCAATCTCCGGCAGATCATCAGGCAGCTCGCCATCCTTCATACGGTTGCCAGCTGCTCGATGAGCATTGGCCGCAGCCTCCTCGCCATGGAAGCGCGCAACAATCTCTTCCGCCAGCTTGATCTTGATATCACGCGGGTTGGCGCCAGCCTCTACATCAGCACGGAAGGCATTGATCTCATCCATGGAACGGAAGCTAAGCAGCTCGAAGTAACGCCACATTAGCGCATCCGGAATGGAGACCAGTTTGCCGTACATGACACCCGGCGCCTCCTGAATGCCGACGTAGTTGCCCAGCGACTTGGACATTTTCTTCACGCCATCCAGCCCTTCGAGCAATGGCATGGTCAGAATGCACTGAGCCTCCTGACCATAACCACGCTGCAGCTCACGCCCCATCAACAGGTTGAACTTCTGATCGGTACCGCCCAGCTCGACGTCCGCGCGCAAGGCAACAGAATCGTAGCCCTGAACCAATGGATAGAGGAACTCGTGAATGGCGATCGGCTGATTGGTCGTATATCGCTTATCGAAGTCATCGCGCTCAAGCATGCGAGCTACGGTGTACTGCGAGGTCAGCCGAATGAAGTCGGCCGGCCCCATCTGATCCATCCAGGTGGAGTTGAAAGCCACCTCGGTTTTAGCCGGATCAAGAATCTTGAAGACTTGAGTCTTGTAGGTCTCGGCGTTCTCCAGCACCTGCTCTCGGGTCAGCGGTGGGCGCGTAGCACTCTTGCCACTGGGATCACCGATCATCCCGGTGAAATCGCCAATCAGGAAGATCACCTGGTGACCCAACTCCTGAAACTGGCGCAGCTTATTGATAAGCACGGTATGACCCAGGTGCAAATCCGGCGCAGTCGGATCGAAGCCTGCCTTAATGCGCAGCGGCTGGCCGCGCTTGAGCTTCTCAATCAGCTCGGACTCGACCAACAGTTCTTCCGCACCACGTTTGATCAGCGCTAGCTGCTCTTCAACCGACTTCATAACAGACCCGCAAGGCTCAGATTCAAAGGGACCCAACCATACAAGATCGTGCGTCAAATACAAAGTTTGCCCGGCGCACGGACGCCAATCCACGGACAGAGCGTCCGCAGACTTGCTTCAGAGATGATTTGGTTATATTTTATACAGTTATTTCATCTTCATCATGTCATTCATCTTTTCCAATTCATCTTTATTCAAAGTCAAAATTACTTATGACCAAAGAATCGTCTAAAGCGCCACCGCTTTACCCGAAGACCCACCTGCTCGCCGCGAGCGGCATCGCCGCCCTTCTGAGCCTGGCCCTTCTGGTATTTCCCTCCAGTGATGTAGAAGCCAAAAAGACGACCCTGAGTCTTGAACTGGAAAGTCCTGCTGAACAACTGACACAAGATCAAGACGCTGCTGACGCCGTTCAAGCCACAAATGAGCCAGTAGCTTCACCTTTCGCACAGATCGACAACAGCGCTGAAGACACCCAGGAAACCGCTCAATCCGCGCCTGCTCCGGCTGTCGAAGAAAAGAAGGCTCCCAACCACAGGGAAGTGATCGTCGCCAAAGGCGACACTCTCTCCACGCTGTTCGAGAAAGTTGGCCTTCCAGCCACCTCGGTACATGACGTGCTGGCCAGCGACAAGCAGGCCAAGCAGTTCAGTCAGCTCAAGCACGGGCAGAAACTCGAATTCGAACTGAGCCCCGACGGCCAGCTGACCAACCTGCACAGCAAGGTCAACGACCTCGAAACCATCACCCTCACCAAGAACAACAAGGGCTATACGTTCAATCGCATTACCGCCAAGCCGACCGTCCGCTCCGCCTACGTTCATGGCGTGATCAACAGCTCGCTGTCGCAGTCCGCTGCACGTGCCGGCCTGTCCCACAGCCTGACCATGGACATGGCCAGCGTGTTTGGTTATGACGTCGATTTCGCCCAGGACATTCGCCAGGGCGACGAATTCGATGTGATTTACGAGCAGAAAGTCGTCAATGGCAAAGCCGTCGGCAACGGTCCGATCCTGTCCGCACGCTTCACAAACCGTGGCAAAACCTACACGGCTGTGCGTTACACCAATAAACAAGGCAACAGCAGCTACTACACCGCTGAAGGCAACAGCATGCGCAAGGCATTCATCCGCACCCCAGTGGACTTTGCCCGCATCAGCTCGAAGTTTTCCATGGGGCGCAAGCACCCGATCCTGAACAAAATCCGCGCACATAAAGGTGTCGACTACGCAGCACCACGTGGCACTCCGATCAAGGCTGCCGGTGATGGCAAGGTATTGCTGGCAGGACGCCGCGGCGGCTACGGCAATACCATTATCCTCCAGCATGGCAACACCTACACCACGCTGTATGGCCACATGCAAGGCTTTGCCAAGGGTGTGAAGACCGGTGGCACCGTCAAACAGGGCCAGGTCATCGGCTACATTGGCACCACCGGACTTTCGACCGGACCGCACTTGCACTACGAGTTCCAGGTCAATGGCGTGCACGTGGATCCACTGGGCCAGAAATTGCCAATGGCTGATCCAATCGCCAAGGCCGAACGCGCCCGCTTCCTCGCACAGAGCCAGCCTCTGATGGCGCGCATGGAGCAGGAAAAGGCCACCATGCTGGCTTCGAGCAAGCGCTAAGCCATGCCGCTCTATATAGGCGTAATGTCCGGGACCAGCCTTGATGGATTGGATATTGCGCTGATCGAGCAAAACCAGGCGATCAGGCTGATCGCCACACACTACATACCCATGCCCGAAACGCTGCGCACCGAGCTACTTGGCCTGTGCGCCAGCGGACCCGACGAGATAGCCCGCTCCGCCATCGCCCAGCAGAACTGGGTAACGCTCGCAGCGCAGGGCATTCACGACCTCCTCGCACAAGAACAACTCAAACCTGAAGACATTCGAGCGATTGGCAGCCATGGCCAGACCATTCGCCACGAGCCGGCGCGAGGCTTTACGGTACAGATCGGTAATCCGGCGCTACTGACGGAGCTGACCCATATCACCGTGGTCAGTGATTTCCGCAGCCGCGATGTGGCCGCAGGCGGGCAAGGCGCCCCCCTGGTGCCCGCCTTCCACGAAGCCTTGTTTGAAGAACGGGCCGGCAACCGAGCCGTGCTCAACGTCGGCGGCTTCAGCAACCTCAGCCTGATCGAGCCGGGCAAGCCTGTCGCCGGTTTCGATTGCGGCCCGGGGAATGTACTGCTGGACGCCTGGATTCATCAGCAGCGTGGCGACAACTTTGATCGCAACGGTCAATGGGCTGCCAGCGGAAAAGTCGAGCCTGTGCTGTTAAAAGCGCTGCTTAGCGACCCATTCTTCTTGACCAAGGGACCAAAGAGCACAGGCCGGGAGGTTTTCAACCTGCCATGGCTGATGCATCACCTGGCGCAGTTGCCGACCTTCGCTTCCGAGGACGTGCAGGCAACACTACTTGAGTTGACTGCGCTGACCATCGTCGAATCCCTGCAAAGCGCCCAATCGAACACCCAGGAACTGCTGGTCTGTGGCGGCGGCGCGCATAACACCACGCTGATGAACCGACTGGCCAGCCTGCTGCCAGGCGCAACCGTCAGCAGCACTGCGGCTTACGGTGTCGACCCTGACTGGGTCGAAGCCATGGCCTTCGCCTGGCTGGCCCACTGCTGTCTCGAAGGCATCGCGGCTAATCGCCCGAGCGTCACCGGCGCCCGCGGCTTGCGTGTATTGGGCGCGATCTACCCCGCATAAACGCCAGACAGCAAAACGCCGCAGAGCCCAGAGGCCATGCGGCGCTTAGTGATGCAGGCGTGCTGATCAGATCGAGAACGAAGAGCCACAGCCACAGGTTGTGGTTGCATTCGGGTTCTTGATGACGAAGCGCGAACCTTCCAGACCTTCCTGATAATCCACCTCGGCCCCGGCCAGGTACTGGAAGCTCATCGGATCGACCACCAGACTCACACCTTCGCGCTCGACGATGGTGTCGTCATCGGCCACTTCTTCATCGAAGGTGAAGCCGTACTGAAAACCTGAACAACCGCCGCCCGTAACGAATACGCGCAGCTTCAAGCGATCATTCCCCTCTTCATCGACCAGGCTCTTCACCTTGTGCGCGGCACCGTGGGTAAATTGCAAAGCCGTGGGGGTGAAGGATTCGACGCTCATGCTGACTATCTCCCGGCGCTACGCCGCCATAATGCGTGATGACGCGCATTATCCGCTTCTCCTAGAAAAGCGGTCAACTATTGTTAGGGTATATCAACCAATCAAGTCGCCGACCCAGAATGAAAAAAGGCCCGTTCAACGGGCCTTTTTACTGGGCGCTACAGAGCCTTACGGCAACATGCCAGCGTGAGACAGACCAAGGCGTTCATCCAGTCCGAACAGGATGTTCATGTTCTGCACCGCCTGACCCGATGCGCCTTTGACCAGGTTGTCGATCACCGACAGCACAACCACCAGATCGCCGTCCTGTGGCCGATGTACCGCAATCCGGCAGACGTTGGCACCACGCACGCTGCGGGTTTCCGGGTGGCTTCCGGCGGGCATGACGTCGACAAACGGTTCGTTGGCATAACGCTTTTCGAACAGCGCCTGCAGATCCACCGAGCGATCCACGACAGTCGCGTACAGCGTGGAATGAATGCCACGGATCATCGGCGTCAGATGCGGAACAAAGGTCAGGCCGACATCCTTGCCTGCGGCACGACGCAGACCCTGGCGGATTTCCGGCAAGTGACGGTGGCCTTTGACGGCATAGGCCTTCATGCTCTCCGATGTCTCGGAGTACAACGAACCGACAGCAGCGCCACGACCGGCACCGCTGACACCGGACTTGCAGTCGGCGATCAGGCGCGATGCATCGGCAAGGCCAGCTTCAAGCAACGGCAGGAAACCCAATTGCGTAGCAGTCGGGTAGCAACCCGGCACTGCGATCAGTCGCGCCTTCTTGATCTGCTCGCGATTAACTTCCGGCAGGCCATACACCGCCTCATCCAGCAACTCTGGTGCGCCGTGCGGCTGGCCGTACCACTTGGCCCATTCATCAGCATCCTGCAGACGGAAGTCAGCCGACAGGTCGATGACCTTGGTCCCCGCCGCCAGCAACTCACCCGCCAGAGCGTGGGCAACGCCGTGTGGCGTGGCGAAGAACACCACGTCGCAGGCGCCCAGGGTCTTGATGTCCGGAACCGTGAACGCGAGCCCGTCGTAATGGCCTCGCAGGTTCGGGTACAGGTCGGCCACGGCCAGGCCGGCCTCGGATCGGGAAGTGATGACTACCACTTCAGCTTGCGGATGCTGTGCCAACAGACGCAGCAGTTCGACACCGGTGTAACCCGTGCCGCCGACGATACCGACCTTGACCATAAACCTGCCCTCAACGAACCCACTGGAAAGCCGTCGATGATAGGGGGCTGGCGCGCCTGCGACAACCGGCAAGGTGACGTATGGAGCCTCAAGCCTCTACTATCCCGACTACCGTGAATCTGGGAATAACCAAAATGCTTTATCTGTGGCTCAAAGCTTTTCACATCATCAGCATCGTGTGCTGGTTTGCCGGCCTGTTTTACCTGCCGCGCCTGTTCGTCTATCACGCTCAAAGCGAGGACACCGTCAGCAAGGAACGCTTCAGCCTCATGGAGCGCAAGCTGTACCGCGGCATCATGGGCCCGGCAATGATCGCGACGCTTATTTTCGGCGGCTGGCTGATCAGCCTCAACCCTGGCGCCTACTTCAGCCAGGGCGGCTGGATGCACGCGAAACTGTCCCTGGTGGTCCTGCTGATCGGCTACCACCACATGTGCGGCGCCCAAGTGAAGCGATTTGCCCGTGGCGAAAACACCCGTAGCCATGTCTTTTATCGCTGGTTCAATGAAGTGCCGGTTCTGATATTGCTGGCTATCGTGATTCTGGTCGTTGTACGGCCGTTCTAAACTCAACAGGCACATCTCACCGGGGTACATCCCATGTCGCTGCCCGCTCTGCTCGAACAATGCTTGCGCCTACCCGTGGTGGTGGCGCCGATGTTCCTGATTTCCAATCCGCAACTGGTGCTCGCCTGCTGCCGCAACGGGCTGGTGGGCAGCTTTCCTGCGCTCAATCAGCGCGAGAGCAGCGGCTTCAAGGGCTGGCTGGAAGAGATCGAAGCCGGGCTCGCTTCGCTGGACAATCCCGCGCCGTACGCTGTGAACCTCATCGTCCACAACAGCAACCCGCGATTACAGGCGGATCTGGCGATCTGCATCGAGCACAAAGTGCCGATCGTGATCACCAGCCTTGGTGCTGCGAAAGAAGTGGTCGACGCCGTGCACAGTTACGGCGGCCTGGTGTTCCATGACGTGACGACTCGCCGCCATGCCGAAAAAGCCGCCGAGGCCGGCGTGGATGGGTTGATCGCCGTGGCCGCCGGTGCCGGTGGGCATGCCGGGACCTGGAGCCCGTTCTCGCTGATCGCCGAGATCCGACAATTCTTCGACAAAACGTTGCTGCTGGCTGGATGCCTGAACCACGGGCACGAAATCCTCGCCGCCCAATTGCTCGGTGCGGACCTGGCCTACTTCGGCACACGCTTTATCGGCACGGCCGAAAGTCATGCGCCTGACGCCTACAAGGAGATGCTGCTGACATCCAGGGCGGCAGACATCATTCATACTCCAGCGGTGTCGGGTGTACCGGCGAGTTTCATGCGCCAGAGCCTGGAAGCCGCCGGGTTTGACATGGCAGCGCTGCAAAACAAGGGCGAAGTCAACTTCGGCGCCAAGCTCAAGCCGATCAGCGATGAAGCCAAAGCCTGGAAAACCGTGTGGTCCGCAGGCCAGGGCGTTGGGGGAATAGATGATTTACCCAGCGTTGACCAGTTGGTGGCGCGGCTCGACGCGGAGTATCGCAAGGCACTGGAACAAGCCGCACAACTGCCCAAACGCTGGCCTCGCTGACAGAAAAATCAGGCCATCCGGCATTTCACCCTTAAAACACTCGCGACAAGGATGCCTCGGCAATGAGCGAACACCGCTTCAAAATCGTCTTCGACGGCACGCTACTGCCGGGTGTTGATATCAATACCGCCAAACTCAATCTCGCCGCGCTATACAAAAGCGAGGTCGCCGCCGTCGAACGCTTGTTCAGCGGTCAACCCGTCACACTCAAACGTGACCTGTCGCAGATTGACGCACAGACCTACCTGCAAGCCCTGAAAAACACCGGTATAGATGCCCGCCTCGAGCCGGAACCCGTGATTGAACTGAGTCTCTCCGATGTCCGTGATCACGCGCCCGCCGTAACAGAGCCCGACTCCCCTTACGCGCCACCGCAGGCTGACGTCGCTGAGCGCGTGCCTGAGTACGCGCTGCTCAAGCCGTTCAGCATCGAAGGACGCATCGGACGCTTGCGGTTTCTGGCATGGTCAATGGTGCTGAGCCTGGTGACGATCGCGGTGGTCGGCGTATTTGCCCTGATCGCCCTGGCCCTCGTCAGCACCGACTCGACCGCTGGCCTGATCGCCGGGGGCATTCTGGCGTTCGTCCTGTGTGTGGTATTCCTCATCGCCACCATCCTCATCAGCGTTCAGCGCCTGCATGATGTCGGCTGGTCGGGCTGGCTATGGTTGCTGAACCTTGTACCGTTCGTAGGCAGTTTCTTTCCGCTGCTGCTAGTAGTTTTACCGGGATCCGGCGTGGCCAACCGCTACGGCGCACCTCCGCCGCCCAACAGCACGGCGGTCAAGGTACTGTCTTCGTTATGGCTGGTGTTGATCGCCCTGATGATCGTCGGAGCAATGGCAGGCGGTATCTCAGCCATTCAGGACACATACGAAAACACCCTCGAAAACAGCTACCAAAGCGGCTCGGTCACCACCGACGAGATCGAGGTCGAGGTCGAACCGACACCAAATTCCACCGACGATGCAGCCGAACAAGCCCAGCCCCCTGTAGACTCTGCGCAAGAATGAACAGCGCTCCCCGCCCATGACACCTGCGTCGCGGCGCGGAGCTGTTGCGATGGAGAACTGCATGACCCGTTACGCTCTGATCACTGGCGCTTCCAGCGGCATCGGCCTGGCGATGGCCGAAGCGCTGGCCCGGCGTGGCCGCAGCCTGATTCTGGTGGCCCGCCAGCGTGATCAGCTGGAAAGTATTGCGATTGAACTGACCCAACGTTTTGGCGTGGAAGTGTTGTTCCGTGCCTGTGACCTGGGTGAGCCGCTGCGGCTCTCCGGGTTCCTGCTGGAACTGGAGGAAGGTGACCGGCAAATCGACTTGCTGGTCAATTGTGCCGGCATTGGCACTTGCGGCCCATTCCTGGCCCAGGACTGGATGACTGAACAAGATCTGATCGAAGTGAACATCCTGGCCCTGACTCGCCTGTGCCATGCCATCGGCAACAGCATGGCGCTACAGGGCGGTGGACAGATTCTGAATGTGGCCTCGCTTGCGGCGTTCCAGCCCGGCCCGTGGATGAGTACGTATTACGCCAGCAAGGCTTACGTGCTGCATTTTTCCGAAGGCCTGCGCGTCGAGCTGAAAAAATGCGCGGTCAACGTATCAGTGCTCTGCCCTGGCCCGACGCGCACAGGCTTTTTCCGTACCGCACAACTGAACACCGACAAACTGGCCGACAGCAAACTGCTGATGAGTCCGGAAGAAGTTGCACTCTATACGGTGCGGGCCCTGGAAAAAAATCGCGCAATCATCATCCCGGGACGACGCAACCGCTGGCTCGCTGCCCTGCCCCGCTTCGGCTCGCGGTGGCTGACCCGGACAATCGCTGGCATGGTCATCAAGGCTCACTGCCCGCGCTGATCGACCTGCAAGGTAAAACGCTGGGCTCGGGCAGAACCCATGAGTACACTCAGGCCAGCCCAAACAACGGAGAAAACAGCTGTGGATACTCTGTTCACCAAGATCATCAACCGGGAAATCCCGGCGAAGATCATTTACGAGGACGACCAGGTACTGGCCTTCCACGACATCGCCCCACAGGCGCCCGTGCATTTTCTGGTGATTCCGAAAAAACCGGTGCGCACCCTGAATGACCTGACCGAGGACGACAAGGCATTGGCCGGGCATATCCTGTTCACGGCCCAGCGCCTGGCCAAGGAACTGGGTTGCGAAGACGGCTTCCGCGTCGTCATGAACTGCAATGAACTGGGTGGCCAGACCGTCTATCACATTCACATGCACGTGCTGGGTCAGCGCCAGATGCACTGGCCGCCGGGCTGATTGATAACCCGACTTAGTGGGAGCCCGACTTACCGACGATGGCATCAGTGAGGTCGCTATCGCCGGCAAGCCGAGCTTCTACAGGTTTGCTATCGCCCCACCGGAAATGACCCAGCGCAAACCTTCCACGGCCGATTGAGTTAAACTGGCCGCCGAGATTCCCCCCCGGAGGTCAGCATGACTACCCAGCGTCACTACTCGCCAATTGACCGCCTTCTGTTGCAAGCCGATGCCGCAATGCGTACTTTGCTGCCCTTCAGTGGTCAACCGTACCGTCCGTCGCCTGCCATCGTGCAGCCGGATGCGAAGATGAGCGATGAAGACACTCGGCACGTTGCCGGCCTGATGCGCATCAACCACACCGGTGAAGTCTGCGCCCAGGCGCTGTACCAGGGTCAGGCCCTGACCGCCAAGCTGCCGAAGGTGCGTGCCGCCATGGAGCATGCCGCCGAAGAAGAAATCGACCATCTGGTCTGGTGCGAGCAACGCATTCATCAGCTGGGTAGCCATACCAGCATTCTCAATCCGCTGTTTTACGGCATGTCCTTCGGGATTGGTGCGGTCGCCGGGTTGATCAGCGACAAAGTCAGCCTGGGGTTCGTTGCAGCGACCGAAGATCAGGTATGCAAGCATTTGAACGAACACCTTGAGCAACTGCCAGCCGAAGATGAAAAGTCCCGGGCGATTCTTGAGCAGATGCGCCTTGATGAAGAACAACATGCCGAGAGCGCGCGCGAGGCGGGTGGTTTCCGCTTTCCGGCGCCGGTGAAGTTCGGCATGAGCTTGTTGGCCAAGGTCATGACCAAGAGTACTTATCGGATCTGACTCCGTTTTTGACAGGCGCCCGCGCCAGTAATAAAAAAGGCGACTGCCGCAAGGTAGTCGCCTTTTTTGTGCTCGGTGGTCTTAGCTCGACATATTGCGCGCGTAGAAAATTTCGAGCATTTCGTGTTTCACACGGTCGGTCACCTGGGCACGCTGCTCAGAGGACAGATTGCTGGTGGCGTCACCGAACAGGTAGTTGTCCAGTTCGAAGTTCTTCAGCAACATTTTGGTGTGGAACAGGTTTTCCTGATACACGTTCACGTCGGTCATCTGGTACGCGTCGCGGGTGTCGTCGGAAAGATAGTTCTGAATCGAATTGATCTCGTGGTCGATGAAGTGCTTTTTGCCTTCAACGTCGCGGGTGAAACCACGCACACGGTAATCCACTGTCACGATGTCCGAATCGAACTGATGAATCAGGAAGTTGAGCGCTTTAAGCGGTGAAATGACCCCGCATGTCGATACATCGATATCCACACGGAAGGTTGCAATGCCGTCGACCGGATGGATTTCCGGGTAGGTGTGCACCGTGATGTGGCTCTTGTCGAGGTGGGCCAGAATAATTTCGGGCAACGGGCCCGGAGATTCTTCGATCTGGCTGTCAGTCGGGGTCACCGGTTCTTCAGAGATCAGAATCGTGACGCTGGCGCCCTGCGGCTCATAGTCCTGACTGGCGATGTTCAGGATGTTGGCACCAATGATATCGACAACCTCTGTGAGGATCTGCGTCAGGCGCTTGGCGTTGTACTCTTTATTGATGTACTCAACGTAAGCCTGTTGGTCTTGCGGAGTTTCCGCGTAGCAGATGTCATAGATGTTGAAGCTCAAGGTCTTTGTCAGGTTATTGAACCCGTGGAGCTTGAGTTTGCTTTTCACCGTTAAAAACTCTCTATGTATTGCGGCCCGGCCGCGTGATCAAGCATGCCCGTCAGATGCGAAGGACGCACCTGCGTAGGACGGTTAACACCTCTTCGCGATGGCGATTTTGGTTGTCTGTTCGGGTGCGCGGCCTGTCGGAGGACTGGCCACTACCCTGAAAAAAGTGGCGCATTATGCAGACGTCGGCTTGGGATCGCCAGAGTCTGCACTGCTTTTATGATAGTTGAATGTCGATTCAACCGAGTTCGATGATTTCGTAGTCGTGGGTAATCTCGACACCGGCCGCACCGAGCATGATCGAGGCCGAGCAATACTTCTCGGCAGACAGCTCGATGGCACGCTTGACCTGGGCTTCTTTCAGGCCGCGGCCCTTGACCACAAAGTGCATGTGGATCTTGGTGAAGACCTTTGGATCTTCGGTCGCACGCTCAGCTTCGAGGAAGGCTTCGCAACTCTCGACGGCCTGACGGGACTTCTTGAGGATACTGACCACGTCGAAATTGCTGCAACCGCCAACGCCGAGCAGGAGCATCTCCATCGGCCGAACACCCAGGTTACGACCGCCAGCATCGGGCGGACCGTCCATGACCACGACATGACCACTACCGGATTCGCCGAGAAACATGGCTTCGCCAGCCCATTGGATGCGTGCCTTCATCGCCAAGACTCCACTGTATAAAAAAGGGTCGCCAGCTTAGCACAGGCCCCGTGATTGACAGCGCTCGCCTTCCTAGGACATAACCTCCTGAGCTGTAGGTAAATTCTCGAATATTGCAGGAAGCGTCTGTTAAGCTGGCGCCAATTCGCTGGCGCACAGCCAGGTTGCCGCGGCTTCGCGATGCATAAAAAACCAACTACACCGTGCAGTTTTTTCGGAATACAACCATGGTTGCGATTGCCCTACCCCCCAAGATCAAAAACCTCGACAAATTGTTGATGCATTGCCAGCGTCGTCGCTATCAGGCCAAGAGCAATATCATTTGTGCCGGTGACCGCTCGGAAACCCTGTTTTTCATTATTAAAGGCTCGGTCACCATCCTGATCGAGGATGACGACGGCCGGGAAATGATCATCGCCTACCTGAACGGCGGGGACTTTTTCGGTGAGCTGGGTCTGTTTGAACAAGCAGGCCTGGAACAGCAGCGCAGCGCCTGGGTACGCGCCAAGGTCGAATGCGAAGTCGCGGAAATCAGCTACGCGAAATTCCGCGAATTGTCCCAGCAAGATCCAGACATTCTTTACGTGTTAAGCGGACAAATCGCACAACGCTTGCGTAACACGACTCGAAAGGTCGGCGACCTGGCGTTCTTCGACGTCACCGGGCGTGTCGCCCGCTGCCTGCTGGAGTTGTGCAAACAGCCCGATGCGATGACCCACCCCGACGGCATGCAGATCAAAGTCACCCGTCAGGAAATCGGAAGGATTGTCGGGTGTTCCCGTGAGATGGTCGGCCGCGTGCTCAAGGACCTGGAAGAACGCAATCTCGTGGACGTCAAAGGCAAGACCATGGTGGTCTTCGGTACACGCTAAGCGCTGAACATCTTCGTCAGCATTTGTTGATAGAGTTCATCGAGACGCTTCAGCGCGTCTGGTGCCGTAAACTTTTCATGCAAAGCGATATGGCTTTCGGCGCGTACTCGCTGCTCCAGACCGCAGGCCTCGTTGAAGCGGTTGACTGCGGCAACCATCGATTCACGCTCGTTATCCAGCAGCATGGCTCCGTGCACCAGCCCCACCGGGCGCTGGCCACCCTGGCTCTGGCGCCACCGCTGGGCCGTGCCGACCATCTTGCGGCCGTCGAGGTTGACGTTGAAACGGCCGTCGCAGAATGCGCCTTCGATTTCCCCAAGCGACGACGTACCGCCCTGTTCATCCAGCAACTGACAGATCGGGTCGCACAGCCGACGGTAACCGGACTCGATGCGGTTCAGATCCCCCTCGCTGCGTGGCGGTGCGTAGACCAGTGCGATGTTGATCGTCGATGCCGATTGCGGCACAGGTTCACCGCCGGTTTCGCGCAACAGCACTGGCCAGCCGGCGGCGGCAGAAACTTCGCAGGCGTGCAGGAAACCGGGCAGACGATTCAAGCGGCGCGGCATGACCAATGCGCGATCACTCGGTTGCCAGAACAGCAGGCCGAACTCCGAGGCGCCGGCGCAGACCGACGCCAACAAATCCTGTTCGGCTTGCAGGCCGGCTTCGATGGTCAGGGAAACAAGTGAGGTCATAAGGTATTCCGTAGGACTTATCGTCTGTGGTGTTTCTTATGCCGCCATCGCGAGCAGGCTCGCTCCCACATTGAATCCCTGGTGTTGGCAGAATCTTTGTGGGAGCGAGCCTGCTCGCGATAGGGTCGACTCGATCTGCGGTTTATCAGTCGAGTGTAGAACCACTGACAGGAATGCCACGCTCCGGAAAGAACAGGCGCTGCAGTTCGGTACCCGGGCTTTCGGCACGCATGAATGCTTCGCCGACCAGGAACGCGTAAACGTCGCTGATTTCCATCAATTCGACGTCGGCACGGTTGAGGATGCCGCTCTCGGTGATCACCAGACGATCGCGCGGGATCCGCGGCAACAGGTCGAGGGTGGTTTCCAGACTGACATCAAAAGTGTGCAGGTTGCGGTTGTTCACGCCAACCAGCGGCGTGTCGAGGGTTTTCAAGGCCCGCTCCAGCTCGTCGCCATCGTGAACTTCCACCAGAACATCAAGGCCGACGCTTTTCGCCACCGACGCCAGCTCGGCCATTTTCACATCGTCCAAAGCGGAGACGATCAACAGCACGCAGTCCGCGCCCAGCGCACGAGCCTCGACGATCTGGTAGGGATCGATCATGAAGTCCTTGCGAATCACCGGCAGTTTGCACGCGGCACGTGCCTGCTGCAGGTACTCATCATCGCCCTGGAAATAGTCGATATCGGTGAGCACTGACAGGCAGGTGGCGCCGCCTTTCTCGTAGCTCCTGGCGATAGCGGCGGGAACGAAGTTCTCCCGAATCACGCCTTTGCTCGGCGATGCTTTTTTGATTTCAGCAATGACCGCCGGCTGTTTCAGCTTGGCCTGAGCCAGCAAAGCCTTGGCAAAACCACGGGGTGCATCGGCCGCCTTGGCCAGGCTTTCCAGCTCGGCGAGGCTCACGCGAGCACTGCGCTCGGCAACTTCCTCGACTTTGCGCGCCAGAATGTTTTCCAGAACCGTCGGTACACTCATCCCTCATTCTCCACTTTGAATACCGCGGTAAATGCACCCAGCTCCTCGAGTTTTTCCCGAGCGAGACCGGTGTGCAGCGCATCGTGCGCCAGGGCAACCCCCTCTTTCAAACTGCTGGCATGGTCGGCGGCGTACAAGGCGGCACCGGCATTGAGCATGATCATCTCAGCCGCTTTCTGACCGTTTTCGGTCTTGCGCTTGCCCAGCGCATCGCGGATCAGCTCAAGGGACGCCGCCGGGCTGTCCACCGCCAGGCCATGCAGGCTCTGGCTCTTCATGCCCAAATCTTCCGGTTCGACCCAATATTCGGTGATCTGGTCATTCTTGAGTTCGGCAACAAAGGTTGGCGCAGCCAGGCTGAACTCGTCCAGACCGTCCTTCGAATGCACCACCAGAACATGCTTGCTGCCCAGACGCTGCAACACTTCAGCCAAAGGCCGGCACAACGCCTGAGTGAATACGCCGACCACTTGATGCTTCACACCGGCCGGATTCGTAAGCGGGCCGAGCATATTGAACAGCGTACGCAGGCCCAGGTCACGACGCGGACTCGCGGCGTATTTCATCGCAGAGTGATGAGTCTGGGCAAACATGAAACCAATACCAACGTTGTCGATACAACGCGCCACCTGGACCGGCGTCAGGTTCAGGTAGATACCGGCGGCTTCCAGCAAATCGGCACTGCCGCTCTTGCCCGAAACCGCACGGTTACCGTGCTTGGCCACGGTGCAGCCGGCCGCCGAAACCACGAAGGCGGCGGCGGTCGACACGTTGAAGATATTGGCGCCGTCGCCGCCGGTACCGACCACATCGACGACACCGTCGAGTGTCTTGAGCTCGACCTTGTCCGCCAGTTCACGCATGACCGACACGGCACCAACGATTTCATCGATGCTTTCACTCTTCATGCGCATGGCCATCATGAACGCGCCGATCTGCGCGTCCGTGCATTGTCCGGTCATGATTTCGCGCATCACATCGCGCATCTCATCGGTGCTGAGGTCGAGTTGCTCGACGATACGGCTCAGGGCAGTCTTGATATTCATGAAAAGTCCTTAGCGCGTGCCGCCGGTTTGTTTGAGGAAATTCGCGAACAGTTCGTGACCCTGTTCGGTGAGGATAGACTCCGGGTGAAACTGCACACCCTCAATGTTCAGGGTCTTGTGGCGCAGGCCCATGATCTCGTCCACCGAACCGTCTTCGAGCTGAGTCCAGGCGGTGAGCTCCAGGCAATCGGGCAGCGTTTCACGCTTAACGATCAAGGAATGATAGCGGGTGACCGTCAGCGGATGATTCAGCCCCTCGAACACGCCTTTGTCTTCGTGAAATACCGCGCTGGTCTTGCCGTGCATGACCTGGCGGGCACGGACCACATCGCCGCCAAAGGCCTGGCCGATGGACTGATGGCCCAGGCACACGCCGAGGATCGGCAGTTTGCCGGCGAAGTGCTTGATCGCCTCAATCGAAATACCGGCTTCGGTCGGGGTGCAAGGACCGGGAGACACCACGATGCGCTCAGGGTTGAGGGCTTCGATTTCAGCAATGGTGAGTTCATCGTTGCGCACGACTTTGACCTCGGCGCCCAGCTCACCCAGGTATTGCACAACGTTGTAGGTAAAAGAGTCGTAGTTATCGATCATCAGCAACATGGCGTTAAGAACCTCTTGAATTCACTGACTTCTAATGCAGCCTTCGGATGAACCACCCGCTGCGGCCTGCGCTCGATCGGTCGAGGCGGCCGGCATACGGGTCAGTCCATGGGTCAGCTTTCTGGAGTTTGTTCAGCCAGGGCAACGGCGCGGAACATCGCGCGGCGCTTGTTCAGGGTTTCTTCCCATTCCAGCGCCGGCACCGAGTCGGCGACGATGCCGCCACCGGCCTGCACATGCAGCTCGCCGTTCTTGATCACCGCCGTGCGGATTGCAATGGCGGTGTCCATGTTGCCGTTCCAGGCGAAGTAGCCGACGGCACCGCCGTAGACACCACGCTTGACCGGTTCCAGCTCGTCGATGATTTCCATCGCGCGAATCTTCGGTGCGCCCGACAAAGTGCCCGCCGGCAGGATTGCCCGCAGGGCGTCCATCGCCGTCAGCCCGGCCTTCAATTGCCCGGTGACGTTGGACACGATGTGCATCACGTTGGAATAACGCTCGATGACCATCTTCTCGGTGAGTTTCACCGAACCGATTTCCGAGACCCGACCGGTGTCGTTACGGCCCAGGTCGATCAACATCAAGTGCTCGGCGATTTCCTTGTCGTCGGACAGCAGGTCTTTTTCCAGCGCCAGATCGGCTTCTTCGGTGGCCCCGCGCGGGCGGGTACCGGCAATCGGGCGCACCGTGATCAGGTTGTCTTCGACCCGCACCAGCACTTCCGGCGAACTGCCTACGACGTGGAAGTCGCCGAAATTGAAGAAGTACATGTAAGGCGTCGGGTTGAAGCAACGCAGCGCGCGGTACAGGTCGATGGGTGCAGCCTTGAAGTCAATCGACATGCGCTGGGACGGTACAACCTGCATGCAGTCGCCAGCCAGGATGTATTCCTTGATGGTGTCGACGGCTTTTTCGTAATCATCCTGGGTAAAACTGGAGCGGAACACCGGATCGGCCGATTGCTGCTTGCTGAAGTCCAGACCACGGCGCGGGGTGATCGGCTGACGCAGTTTTTCCAGCAGTTCTTCCAGGCGTGCACGACCTTGTTCGAAGGCGTCTTCCTGTGCCGGGTCGGCCAGGACGATAGCGTGCATCTTGCCGGCGAGGTTGTCGAACACCACCACCGCGTCGGAAACCATCAGCAGGATGTCCGGCACGCCCAGCGGATCCGGGTTCGGGCATTTGCCCAGACGCTTCTCCACATAACGCACGCAGTCGTAGCCGAAGTAACCCACCAGGCCGCCGTTGAAGCGCGGCAGACCGGCGATGATCGGTACGTTATAGCGGGCCTTGAAGGTTTCGACGAAGGCCAGCGGGTCTTCCACGTCGTGACTTTCAGTCTCGACGCCATCGACGGTCACACTGACGTGATGGTCGTGAACCCGCAGCACGGTGCGGCATGGCAGGCCGATGATCGAGTAACGGCCCCACTTTTCCCCGCCCTGTACCGACTCCAGCAGGTAGGAATTGGGCTCATCGGCCAGTTTCAGGTAGATCGACAGCGGCGTGTCGAAGTCGGCCAGGGTTTCGCAGGCAAGCGGGATGCGGTTGTAGCCGGTAGCGGCCAAACGCAGGAATTCTTCGCGGATCATGAGGTGCCTCGTGGCTTGAGGGTCTAACAGTCAGGTATGCAAACGCGCCGGATAACCGGCCAGGAACAAGTCAGGCGCGCCAACGCCAGCGGGCCAGGGCCTTGATGACTTTCATCCAGAGTTTGCGAGTGACCACCACGATGGAATTTCCAGGAGGGGATTGAACAGCGTCGGGCAACGTTATCTCAGCCGCTGGATCCAGGCAACCGGGAATTAGCTTGCGCAGATCGTCGATCACCAGTGCCGGCGATTCCTCGGCGATCGGACGACCATGGTTATAGCCGTAGCTCAGGGCGACACACTTGACCCCCGCCGCTTTCGCCGCCAGCACATCACTGCGCGAATCGCCGACGAACAAGGACTGCGAAGCCGGGATATTGGTCATTTTCATCACGAAAAACAGGGCGGCCGGGTCCGGCTTTTTCTGCGGCAGGGTGTCGCCGCCGATGATCAGGCGGAAATACCGACCAATCTTCATCCGATCAAGCAGCGGCGCGACGAAGCGTTCCGGCTTGTTGGTGATCAGCGCCATCTCGACACCCTGTTTGTGCAGCCACTTCAGGGTATCGCGTACGCCGGGGTAAACCATGGTCAGCTCGTGACCATCTTCATAGAAGCCGTTGAACAGCTCCAGGGCATGTTCGGCTTCGGCCTCATCGACACCTTCGGCGTCGATGTTGTTGGCCAGGGCCCGGCGCACCAGCATCTGGACACCGTTACCCACCCACTCGCGCACCGATTCGATACCCGCGGGTTGACGGCCGAGCTTGAGCAGCATGTTATCCACAGCCGCTGCGAGGTCAGGGACCGAATCGATCAGCGTGCCGTCCAGATCGAACATCACCAACCTTGGCAGGCTTCCCGGGAACAGCTGCTCAAAACCGCTCATGGACGAGCCAGCGCCAGTTCGGAACGCATCTTCTCGATCACTTCCTGATAGTTCGGCGCGTTGAAAATGGCCGAACCGGCGACGAAAGTGTCGGCGCCGGCCGCAGCGATTTCACGAATGTTGTTCACGTTCACGCCGCCGTCGATTTCCAGGCGGATGTCGCGACCGGAAGCATCGATCAGCGCCCGCGCTTCGCGCAGCTTGTCGAGGGTGCCGGGGATGAACTTCTGCCCGCCGAAACCCGGGTTGACGCTCATCAGCAGGATCATGTCGACTTTGTCCAACACGTACTTGAGCACGTCCAGCGGGGTCGCCGGGTTGAACACCAGGCCCGATTTGCAACCGCCTTCGCGGATCAGTTGCAAGGAACGGTCGATGTGCTGCGTGGCTTCCGGGTGGAAGGTGATGTAGGTTGCGCCCGCTTCGATGAAGTCACCGACGATGCGGTCCACCGGACTGACCATCAGATGCGCGTCGATCGGCGCGGTGACGCCGTACTTGCGCAGTGCCGAGCACACCATCGGGCCGATGGTCAGGTTGGGCACGTAATGGTTGTCCATGACATCGAAGTGCACGAAGTCGGCGCCAGCGGCCAGGACGTTGTCTACTTCTTCACCCAGGCGGGCGAAGTCGGCGGAGAGAATCGACGGAGCAATTACGAAGGGCTGCATGACGCACCTTTTCTGAGCAGAATCACGATGGCGCGCATTGTATACCTCATGCTTTGACGCGCGCACCGTGACCGCGATGATTGGGTTGTCCCTAGTAAGCCGCGCGGTAGATCTTCTCGATATCGACCGCACTCAGTTTGCGCGGATTATTGCGCATCAGGCGCTCAATCCCCGCCGCTTCCAAGGCCATGGTCGCAATGGCCTCCTCGGGAACCCCGAAGCTGCGCAGGCCTGAGGGGATTTCCACCGCCGCGCACAGCTCGGTCATGACTTCCACGGCTTTATCGGCCGCTTGCGTGACGCTCAGATGAGCGGTCTTCACCCCCATGGCCTCGGCAATGTCCTGCATGCGCTCGAAGCAGGCCATCTTGTTCCAGTGCATGACATGGGGCAGCAGCAAGGCGTTGCTGACGCCGTGGGCAATGTTGTAACGCGCGCCCAGCGGATACGCCAGCGCATGGACCGCACCGACACCGGCATTACCAAAGGCCATGCCGGCCATCAGGCTGGCGGTAGCCATGTCTTCGCGGGCCTGCAGATTGGAAGGATTGGCATAGGCCTTGGGCAGCGCCCTGACGATCAGTTTGATGGCCCCGATGGCCAGGGAATCGGTTATCGCCGACGCATTCAGTGACAAATAAGACTCGATGGCATGCACCAGTGCATCGACACCACTGGCCGCTGTGACACTGCGGGGACACGTCAGGGTCATCTGCGGGCTGACCAGCGCAACATCCGGCAACAGGTAGTCACTGACGATGCCTTTCTTCAACTGCGCGACCTTGTCGGAGAGGATCGCCACGTTGGTGACTTCCGAGCCGGTACCGGCGGTGGTCGGGATGGCGATCAGCGGCGGGCCTTTGCGCGGCACCTGGTCGATGCCGAACAAATCCTCCAGCGCGCCGTGATAACCGGCATACGCCGCTACGCTCTTGGCGATGTCGATGGCGCTGCCGCCGCCCAGACCGATCAAGCCGTCATGCCCGCCATCGCGGTAGACCCGCATGCAGTCTTCAACGATGGCGATTTCCGGGTCCGGCAGAACCCGGTCGAAGATTTCGTAAGTACGCTCCCCCAACTGCGCCAGCGCCAGTTCCACCGTGCCGGATTTGATCAGGGCGGCGTCGGTGACGATCAGCGGGTTGTCGATGTCCAGACGCGTCAACTCAGCCGCCAGTTGCTCGATGGCTCCGGCGCCGGTGATCAGTTTGTGAGCGATTTTGAAAGAGGAAAGACTCATGTGCGCAGCCTCTTATAGATAGGGGAGCTGGGCACAAGAGTAGCTGGGGATTTGGGGTTGTCTGGTATTCAGGTCGTGAATGACCGACGAGCCGGAGAACCACCAATAACACCTGTAGGAGCGAGCCTGCTCGCGATGAACCTGAGAGCGCCGCGGGATGTCAGGTTTCCCGCGTTATCGTTGAGTTCATCGCGAGCAGGCTCGCTCCTACAGTGGGTCGAGTGGCGTCAGACCTGCGCAGTACGCAGTTTCTCGCTACGCCCACGCAACCATTCCAGGGTCAGCAGCAGGATCACCGAGAAAGCGATCAGCAAGGTCGCCGCAGCGGCAATCGTCGGGCTGAGGTTTTCGCGGATCCCGCTGAACATCTGCCGTGGCAAGGTCGCTTGCTCTGGACCGGCGAGGAACAGCGTCACCACGACTTCGTCGAACGAGGTGGCGAAGGCGAACAATGCACCGGAAATCACACCGGGAGCGATTAGCGGCAAGGTTACCCGCCGAAACGCCGTCAGCGGCGAAGCACCGAGGCTGGCAGCGGCGCGCACCAGGTTTTGGTTAAACCCCTGCAACGTCGCCGACACGGTGATGATCACGAACGGCACGCCCAGTACCGCGTGCACCACGATCAACGAGAAGAAGCTGTTACCCAGGCCCAGCGGCGCAAAGAACAGGTAGCTGGCCACACCGATGATCACCACCGGCACCACCATCGGCGAAATCACCAGCGCCATGACCAGCGCCTTGCCGGGGAAGTCGCCACGGGTCAGGCCAATGGCCGCCAGTGTACCGAAGACCATCGCCAGCACCGTGGCCGCCGGGGCGACGATGATGCTGTTTTTCAGCGCACGCATCCACTCCGCCGAAGCGAAGAAATCGTGGTACCACTGCAGCGAGAAGCCCTGCAGCGGGTAGACCAGGAAACTGCCGGAGTTGAACGACAGCGGAATGATCACCAGTACCGGCAGGATCAGGAACAACAGAATCAGGCCGCAGAGAATCCGCAAACTGTAGAACCACACCCGCTCAATGGGCGACATATAAGGACTCAGCATTTCGTTCTCCCCTTAGCTCAGGCGCAGGCGACTGGCGCCTACCAGCCAGCTGTAAATCAGATAAAGCACGACCGTTGCCAGCAGAAGCAGCCCGCCCAGTGCGGTCGCCATGCCCCAGTTGATGCTGGTGTTGGTGTAGAAGGCGACGAAGTAGCTGACCATCTGATCGTTCGGGCTGCCCAGCAACGCCGGGGTGATGTAGTAGCCGATGGCGAGGATGAACACCAACAGGCAACCGGCGCCGACACCGGCATAGGTCTGCGGGAAGTACACCCGCCAGAAGCTTGCGAACGGATGGCAACCGAGGGAAATCGCCGCACGCATGTAGGTCGGCGAGATGCCTTTCATCACGCTGTAGATCGGCAGAATCATGAACGGCAGCAGGATGTGCACCATCGAGATGTAGACACCGGTGCGGTTGAATACCAGCTCCAGCGGCTTATCGATGATGCCCAGGGCCATCAGGCCGCTGTTGATCAGCCCCCCCGACTGCAGCAGCACGATCCACGCCGCGACCCGCACCAGGATCGAGGTCCAGAACGGCAGCAGCACCAGAATCATCAGCAGGTTGCTTTGACGCGATGGCAGGTTCGCCAGCAGGTAGGCCAATGGATAGGCCAGTACCAGACAGATCACGGTGATGACCAGGCCCATCCAGAAAGTCCGGGCGAAGATGTCGAGGTAGATGGCCTGATCCGGAGTGGCCGGGGCCAGTTCGCCGAGGTCATCGATACGGTGATCGACGGCAGCCAGCAAGTAGTAAGGCGTAATGCTGCTGGTGTTACGGCGTACGGCTTGCCAATAGGCCGGGTCACCCCAACGCTCGTCGAGACCTTCCAGCGCTTCTTTATAAGAGGTCGGCTCGGTGGCGAACGGCAAGGCACGTGCGGTTTTGGTCAACAGGCTGCGATAGCCGGCCAATTCCATGTTCAAGCGCTTGGACAGGTCGCCCAAGGTCTGATTCTTGCGGGCTTCGGCGAGGTCTTCGCTGGCGGCCTTGTAGACCGGCTCAGCGGGCAGGCCACGGCCGTCCCAACTGGCGATAGCCGTCACGGTGCGCGGCATGCCGCCGACCACTTCCGGGTTACCGACACTTTTGTAGAGCAGCGCCACGATTGGCACCAGGAACACCAGCAACAGAAACAGCACCAGCGGCGCGATCAAGGCCTGGGCCTTCCAGCGGTTGACCCGCTCGGCGTGCTTGAGCCGTTGCTTCAAGGTGGGATCAGTGCCCGCGTTCAGGGGAACGGCGATAGCCATGGCGTACTCCGGAAATCTTTGATCGTTACAGAGGCATACAAACAACCTGTGGGAGCGAGCTTGCTCGCGATGGGGGCATAACATTCAACATCAATGTTGACTGACCCACTGCTATCGCGAGCAAGCTCGCTCCCACAAGGATTGCGGCGTTCAAACCACAGGGTTTGCTTACTTCGCGGCCCAGGAATTGAAGCGCTGTTCCAGTTGCTCGCCGTTGTCAGCCCAGAAGCTGACGTCGATCTGCACCTGGTTGGCGATGTTTTCCGGGGTGGTCGGCATGTCTTTCAGGACATCCTTGGCCAGCAACGGTACGGCTTGGGTGTTGGCCGGGCCGTAGGCGATGTTTTCCGAGTAGGTCTTCTGCTGCTGTGGCTGTACGGAGAAGGCGATGAATTTCTTCGCCGCTTCCGCCCGCGCCTTGTCCAGACCTTTTGGAATGGCCCATGCGTCAAAGTCGTAGATACCGCCGTTCCACACGACTTTCAGGTTGCTTTCTTTCTGCACGGCAGCGATACGACCGTTGTAGGCCGAGCTCATGACCACGTCGCCGGAAGCGAGGTATTGCGGCGGTTGAGCGCCGGCTTCCCACCATTGAATGCTTGGCTTGAGCTCATCGAGTTTCTTGAACGCACGGTCCTGGCCGTCTTTGCTGGCCAGCACTTTGTAGACGTCTTTCGGCGCAACGCCGTCGGCCATCAGAGCAAATTCCAGGGTGTACTTGGCGCCTTTACGCAGGCCACGCTTGCCCGGGAATTGCTTGGTGTCCCAGAAGTCCTTCCAGCTGGTCGGTGCGGTTTTCAGCTTGTCGGCGTTGTAGGCCAGCACGGTCGACCAAACGAAGAAACCCACGCCGCACGGCTGGATCGCGCCTTTGACGTAGTCTTCGGTCTTGCCGAACAACTTCGGATCAAGCGGCTCGAACATGTCTTCGTCACAACCACGGGACAGTTCTGGCGACTCTACTTCCACCAGATCCCAGGACACGCTCTTGGTGTCGACCATGGCCTTGACCTTGGCCATTTCACCGTTGTACTCGCCTGCCACGATCTTGCCGTTGCCTGCCGCTTCCCACGGTGCATAGAAAGCTTTGACCTGCGCTGCCTTGTTCGCGCCGCCGAAGGACACCACGGTCAGGTCAGGGCCAGCGGCCATTGCGCTCGCTGCCCCCATCATGCCCAGTGCCAGAGCGGTGAATTTCAGGGATCTCAACATTTATTGTTCTCTCCACGTGCAGGGTTGGTGTTGGTATTGCCGGGGCGATCAGTTCGCCTCTAGAAGGGGATCGAGCGCGCGAACGTGTTCGACCTGCCAGCCAAGCGGTACCACATCGCCGACCGCCAGCCCGGGATCGAGCTCGGCAATCGGTTGTTTCACGAAGAAGTCGGTCTTGCCACAGACTTCAAGGCGAACCCGGACGTGGTCGCCCAGATAGATGAATTCCGCCACCCGTCCCGAGAAGCGGTTGGTGCAGGACTCGCTGGAGCCGTTGAGGCTCACGCGCTCCGGACGAATCGACAGGGTGACGGGTTCGCCGGTCCTGCCGACATTCACCGCCAGCGCTTCAACTTTTTCACCACGTCCCAGTTCCACCACGCAGCGGTCGCCGGTCTGGCTGTGCAAACGGCCATTGAGACGGTTGTTCTCGCCGATGAAGTTGGCGACGAAGGTGTTTTTCGGCTCTTCGTAGAGCGTGCGCGGTGGCGCGATCTGCTGGATTTCACCCTGATGGAACACCGCCACGCGGTCAGACATGGTCAGGGCTTCGCCCTGGTCGTGGGTCACGTAGACCACGGTCACGCCCAGACGCTGGTGCAGGTGTTTGATTTCCATCTGCATGTGTTCACGCAACTGCTTGTCGAGCGCGCCGAGGGGTTCGTCCATCAGCACCAGTTGCGGCTCGAACACCAGTGCGCGGGCCAATGCCACACGTTGCTGCTGACCACCGGAAAGTTGTGCCGGATAACGCTGAGCGAAGGCATCGAGTTGCACCATGCTCAGTACACGCTTGACCTTGTCGCCCACATCGCTCTTGTTCATGCCACGCACCGTGAGCGGGAACGCCAGGTTCTCGGCGACCGTCATGTGCGGGAACAACGCGTAGTTCTGGAACACCATGCCAATGTCGCGTTTGTGCGGCGGCACGTTATTGATGGCGCGACCAGCCAAGAGGATCTCGCCGGCGGTCGGTGTTTCGAAACCGGCAAGCATCATCAGGCTGGTGGTCTTGCCGGAACCGGATGGCCCGAGCAAGGTGAGGAATTCGCCTTTGCGAATATCCAGGTTGAGGTCTTTGACGATCAGGTTCTCGCCGTCGTAGCTCTTCTGCACTCCACGAAAGCTGACCAGAACATCATTGGCCCCTGCACTTGAATCGACCTGGCTCATACCCACACCTTTGTTGTTGATGACTGCTGTGGACTAAGCCTAGTGGACGCTGAGGACCACGCAAATCGGGGTGCAGGAGAGAATCGCCTCAGACGGATGGAAGGTTGGGGGTAGGGATTGCCCTACAAGAATGGCGCGTTTTGGCATACGCAGCGGCAAGCTGTCAGCCAGAAGCAGCAAGCAAAGGCAAAAGCGCTGAAACCATGTGTCGCAAATGGGTATGTGAACACTAAACCTGTGGGAGCGAACTTGCTCGCTCCCACAGCTTTAGAGGAGTTTGTGTTCCATCGCGTACTTCACCAGTTCCGCCAGCGAAGTGATGTTGAGTTTCTGCATCAACCGCGCCTTGTGGGTGCTGATGGTCTTGCTACTCAACGCCAATTGCTGGGCGATGTCGTTGACGTTCGCCCCCTGGGCCAGGCGTTCGAACACTGAAAACTCACGTTCCGACAGCAGCGAGTGCAAGGGGCGCGAATCGGTCAGGCCGACTTCGAAGACCATGCGGTCGGCCAGGTCCGGATCGATATAACGCCCACCCGCCGCAACCCGGCGGATGGCGGTCAACAGCAGGGCCGGGTCGCTGTCCTTGGTGGCATAACCTGCGGCGCCGACCTTCAATGCCCGCGCCGCCATTTGCGCTTCGTCGTGCATGGACAGCACCAGAATCACCGGCGGATTGTTCAGCGCACGTATCCGTGGAATCGCTTCGAGGCCGTTGACGCCCGGCATGGAGATGTCCAGCAGCACCACTTCACAGGGCACATGTCTCAAGGTCTCGAGCAACTGTTCGCCATTACTCGCCTCCCCCACCACCAGCAGATCCTTGGCCAGGCCAATCAATTGCTTGATGCCTTCGCGGACGATGGTGTGGTCTTCGGCTACCAGTACACGGATCACTTACTTCTCCTCATCCAACGGCACTCGCACGATCAGGGTCGTGCCCTCGCCCGGCTCACTCTCAAGCGACAATTGGCCGCCCATGATCAACACACGCTCGCGCATGCCGACCACCCCAAAGGAGGTCGGCCTGCCCGCGGCTGCAACAAATCCTACGCCATCATCGCTGATGGTCAGACACAACTCATTGCCATCAAGGGCCAGTGTCAGTTCTACAGTATGCGCCTGGGCATGGCGCATGACATTGGTCAGTGCTTCCTGAAGGATACGGAACAGGCCAATCGCCTTGGCATCACTGAGCACCGGCAAATTGTCCGGCACCTGCACCAGACAAGGAATCTGCGTGCGCGCCTCGAAGCGACGGGCCTGCCATTCAATGGCCGAGGCAATCCCGGCATCAAGAATCGGTGGCCGCAACGCTGTCGCCACATCACGCACCAGCTGGAACAACTGCGCGATCAGGCGCTTCATGCTGTTCAGGCGTTCGTTCAGGCCGGGGTCGAGCTGGGCGTAGGCCAGTTCGCACATGGACGTTTCCAGCTTGAGCACGGTCAACATCTGCCCCAGCTCGTCGTGGACTTCCCGCGCGATGTGGGCCTTTTCCTCTTCACGCACGCTCTCCAAGTGCGCGGACAGTTCCCGCAGTTGCTCCCGGGAACTGGCCAGCTCCAGCTCGATGCGCTTGCTCTCGCTGATGTCCCAGACGATGCCATCCCATACGTACGCGCCGTCCTCGAGTCGCCGGGTAATCGCCTTGATTTCCGCCCAGCGTTGCTCGCCCTGACGGGTCAGGATTCGCCCTTGCCATGACCAGTCGCTGTCGGTGTCCAGGGCGTGGTCCTGGGTCTGGTGATAGCTGGCCTTGTCGTCCGGGTGCACCAGGCTGCGCAGGCCTTTGTCGCGATGGGCCAGGGTGGCCGGCGAGTACCCCACCAGACTCTCGCTGCCTTCACTGATATAGGCAAAGTCGATCTGCCCGGTCACCGGCGCCCGCTCGAGGCGAAAGACCAGTCCAGGCACATTCGCCGCGATCCCTTGCAGCCGCGCTTCGCTTTCCTGCAGCGCGGCCAGGGCACGGCGGCGCTCGGTGACATCGGTGAGGTAAACCACCAGGTATTCGCCATCGCGAAAACGCAGGAAACTCAGCGAGACGTCGGCCGGCAGGATGCTGCCGTCGGCCCGCAGGCAATTGGTTTCGAAACTTTGCGGGGCGTCGTCGCTGGCCCTGGCGAGTTTCCACAGGTTCAACCAGCGATCCATGTTCAGACCGGGTTCGAAGTCGATCAGGGGGCGATCAATGATTCCCCCCGATGAATAGCCCAACATGCTTTCGGCCGCTCGGTTGGCGTAGCGCACATGACTGTCCCAATTGACCCAGAGGATGCCGACGGTGCTCTGATCGATGGAAAACTGCGTCAGCCGCAAGGCTTCTTCACTGGCGGCACGCAAGGCAATGTCTTGCTGCGCCGCCGCCAGTCGTTGCTCCAGGCTGAGCTGCTGACGGCGCTGCCAAAACACGATGGCCATGCTGCTCAATGCCAACACCAGCAACAGCAGGCAAAGGTTTTGCCAAAAGCCCGGTGTTTCGGTGAGCCGCGGGTACTTGGGCTGCAGCCATTGGTTGTGCAGGGTCTCCAGATCCTTGGCCGGGATTGCCCGTAATGCGCTTTCGACGATGCCTGCCAACTCCGGCAGGTCGCGCCGCGTCGCGATTCGCAGCAGTTGGGGCAAGCCGATGTCGCCCACGACGACCAGCCCGGCGAACTCCGGTTCGACAGACAGACGCCCCAATTGCGCCTCATCGACGACGGCGTAGGCCGCTTGCTGACTCAACAACAATTGCAGCGCCTGACGCTCGACCGGAACGCCCTGCAGGTTTAAATGCGGGTAGTTGCTGCGCAGGTAATCGGCAGTGACGCTGGGCATGCGTAAAGCGACGCGGCTCTGGCTGTCGAGTTTTTCCAGCTCGACCGCGCCGGTGCTTTTCTGGTCGCTGACCACCAATTGAGGCACGCGCATGTATGGGTCGGAAAACTGCCAGAGGCGCAGACCACCAGGCGTCTGGGTCAACCCGGGCGCGATGTCGATTTCGCCCTGGCGCGCAGCGGCTTCCAACTGCTCAAGGTCGGGAAAGTTACGCCAGGTCAGTTCGACCTTGAGCGACTTGGCCAGCCATTTCATCAGCTCGACGTTAACCCCGGACAGCCGCTGCAAGCGGCGATCGTATTGCGCATAGGGCGCTTGCAACACCAGCCCGACCCGCAATTCTCCTTGCCGGGCCAGCCACTGTTGCTGCTTGGGCGACAAGATTGCAACGTGCGCCGGGGGCATGACTGCCGCCCAGCCCATCAAGGGAAACCACAAACAGCCGATAACCCACAGGCAGCGAAAACGCATCATCGAACTCTCACACACTGACAAATACTGACCAACCCATTAGGCTGCCGGAATTACTTCTGGCCTGGAATATCCGATGCCCCCTGTCTACCGCCTGGCACTGCCAGCATTGTGCCTGTCGCTGATCCTGCCTTGCGCTTTTTCGGTCGAAGCTGCCGACCCGGCACCCGACGCCGCGCAAAAGCCCGCCGAAGAAAAACCGGTCGAACGCCAGCCCTTGCCTGAGCGTAGTCAGGAAGAAGCGACAGCACTCGAGCGAAAAATCCCGGCTCAGGAACAGCAGCAACTGCAAGCGGGCGGCGATACCTTCCTGGCCTTGTGGAAACCGGCCAATACGGCCGAACCCAAAGGTGCGGTGATTATCATCCCGGGCGCGGGCGAAACCGTTGACTGGCCTCAAGCGATCGGCCCTTTACGGCGCAACTTGCCGAACGCCGCGTGGAGCAGCCTGAGTATCACCTTGCCGGACCTGCAAAGCGATGCCATTGCGCCGCGCATCGTTGAAGTGGCGCCAGCCCCCAAGGCGGCGGACACCGGCAGCAAGGATTCGACAACCGCGTCCCCTATCGAACAGGCGGCTGGTGGCGAAGCGGACGTGGCCGACAAGGCTATCGCCGAAACCACGGAAGAGCAGGCTAAGGCCGATGCCGAGCGGATCTTCGCCCGTATCGACGCCGCGATTGCGTTCGCTGAACAGCAAAGCGCGCGCAGCATCGTCGTATTGGGACACGGCACTGGCGCTTACTGGGCGGCGCGCTACCTGAGCGAAAAACAGACATCGCAGGTCGAGCGGTTCGTCATGGTTGCCGCGCAGACGCCGGTTCAAGCGAAACCCGAACTGGACGAACTCACGCCAACCCTGAAACTGCCTACCGCCGACATTTACTATAAGGACAAACCCCTGGACCGCGACGCGGCGCTCGCCCGTTTACAGGCCAGCAAACGCTTGAAGTCTTCGGCGTTTAGCCAGGTGTCGCTCAAGGCATTACCGGGCAATGCCAAGGCGGAGCAGGAACAATTGGTGCGCCGGGTTCGGGGTTGGTTAAGTCCACAAACCGCAGCAGACTGAGTGACCGGGTCGCCTGTATCGCGGGCTTGCCAGCGATACAGGCATCACGAGCCATACACACCGTTGCCGCTATCAAAAATCCCGCCGCTGACGAATCAGCATATAAGCACCCTGCAATTCACGAGTTTTCTCGGTCGCTTCGCGGACCTGAAGTTCCGTCGCCCCCCTTCCGGCGACTTTGTCCGGATGATGACGACTGAGCAGGCGGCGATAGGCACGCTTGATCTGCGCCGGCTCAGTGGTGGCTGACACGCCCAACAGCCGCATGGCGTCTTGATAGGTGGCTGCTTTGTTCGCCACTGATCGCTTTTGCGGCTCATAGTCCGCCGCCAACGCCTGCACCTGATGCGACCGCCAGCCCAGCCACCGCCCCCATTGAGCAATCAACTCCCGCTCACGGGTGCCGGCCCGGCCGTCCGCCCAGATCATCCGCCAACAGGCGCGCAGTACCCCTTCTGCCGCATGGGGTTGCGCACTCAAGCGGCGCAGATAACCCCGCAACCGATCATTGCCCGACTTGCCGCGATTGAACGCTGCTATCGCCCGACGCTGAGCCGATTCGTTCATCTCCAGCGCCCGCATTTCCTGCCGCGCCTGCTGAATATGGCCATCCACAACCTGCCCGTCGCTCTTGGCCAATCGCCCCAACAAAACAAACAACAGTTCATCGTTGCGCAGCGCCGGGCGGCCACCAAGCTTTTCAAGCAAGTGCCCCCAGCTCTGCAAGTGCAGGCGCCGGTCCAGCGCCTGCCCCAACAACGCACCCAGCATGGCCCCAGGAATGCTGGCGATGGCAAAACCCGCTCCGGCTCCAATCAGAGTCCCTGGCCACAGCATGTCAGCGTCTCGCTTCAATCAGGGTTTCGACTTGCGCCAATCGCTCGTGAGTGCCGACATCGACCCACTGCCCGTTCAGCCGTTCGCCGGACACTTGCCCGCTCGCCATAGCCGAGCGCAGTAACGGTGCCAGTTTGAACGCCCCGGCAGAGCAGCCTTCGAACAACTGCGGATGCAGCACCGCGATACCGCTGTAGGTCAGCGTGGGCGCATCCGCTTGACTGTCGCGCACCTGCCCGTCGATCAATTGAAAATCCCCGGCCGGATGATGGGCCGGGTTGTTCGCCAGTACCAGGTGAGCCAGACCGACAATTGGCTGATGCAACACGCTGAAGTCGTAATCGGTCCAGATATCCCCATTGACCACCACAAAAGCCTCATCACCCAACAACGGTAAAGCGCGGAAAATCCCGCCTCCTGTTTCCAGCGGTTCTCCTTCCGGCGAGTACTGGATGTGCACACCGTATCGCGAGCCATCGCCCAAATAGTCTTCGATCTGCTGGCCCAGCCAGGCATGATTGATCACGATATCGTCAAACCCTGCCGCCGCCAGGGCCCGCAGGTGATACTCGATCAGGGGCACCCCGCCTGCACGAACCAGCGGCTTTGGCGTGGTCAGCGTCAGGGGGCGCATGCGCTCGCCCTTGCCCGCTGCCAGAATCATTGCCTTCATGCCTTGACTCCAGCACGCAGACTGGCCAGCAAAACGTCCAGCTCAGCCAACTCCGGACGACGCGCGATCACGGCGTCTATATAAGCAAAGAATCGCGGCACATCAGACAGGTAACGCGGCTTGCCGTCGCGGTGACAGATGCGGGCGAAGATGCCGATCACTTTCAGATGTCGTTGCACGCCCATCAAATCACTGGCGCGCAGGAAATCTTCGAAATCGGGCTGAACCGGAATATCCAACGCCCGGGCCTGCTGCCAGTAACTTTCCAGCCAACCATGCACACGCTCCTCGGGCCAACTGAGAAAGGCATCCTTGAACAGGCAAGTCACGTCATAAGTCACCGGACCATAAACAGCATCCTGGAAGTCCAGCACGCCGGGATTCGGTTCGCTGAGCATCAGATTGCGTGGCATATAGTCACGATGTACGAGGACTTTCGGCTGGGCCAGTGCGCTGTCGATCAACAGATCGCTGACCTGCTGCCAAAGCACTTGCTGCGCGGCGTCGAACTCGATGCCCAGCTCGCGCTTCACGTACCACTCCGGGAACAGTTCCAGTTCGCGACGCAGCAGCGCCACGTCATAACTCGGTAGTGGCGCAACCATCGGCAACTGCTGAAACGCCAGCAGTGCTTGCAGCGCATCGGTGAACAAATCGTCGGCGTTTTCGCTGTCGATGACATCCAGATACGTCTTGTTGCCCAAGTCATTGAGCAAAAGAAAACCACGCTCGAGGTCCTCGGCATAAATTTTCGGCACATTTATTCCGGATTTCGCCAGTAAAAAAGCGATATCCACGAAGGGTTTGCAGTTTTCCTGAGGCGGCGGGGCATCCATCACGATGAAACTTTTACCCGCACCTTCCCAACGAAAATAACGCCGGAAACTCGCGTCGCTACTGGCCGCAGTCAACGTGGCCGGGGGTACGGCACCCCAACCCTGCTCTGTATAAAGGTTTGCCAATTGCTCATCGAGCCAAACTTTCAGGTGTTGCAAACGTACATCTTGGTCAGGCATTGCAAGGGTCTCCGACGGCGCTAGCCGTCAAGCGGGTCATGCTTTATTATCCAGCATCTTTTTCAGACCATCGAGAGGCGTGCGGCCCACACCGCGGGCAGATGGCACGCAGGAAGCCCGGACTAATAAGATGGCATTGAAATCCCCCGCGTTTCGTAAAAAATTTCCGTTGTTGGTAACCGGCAGTATGCTGGCCTTGCAACCTCTAGCCACTTCCTTCGTGGTCGCTGCGGAACAGTATGACTGCTCAGTCTCTGCTTCGGGTGCCTGGGCATGTGCGCCAAAGGCGCCGGCGGCAGCCTTGCCACCGCGTCCCGTGCATGAAGGCAGCGCAGTCAGCGCCACTGGCGAGACCCCGTCACAGGAAGGCACCAGTGAAGACACCGGCGCCAAGCCTGTGCTCGTGACCGAGTCCAAGGGCCGTGGCCTGAAGTCGCGTAGCGAAGACTATAGCCACCTCGACTGGGTTCCACGCGATCAGCTCACAGCGGCGCAATTGGCAGAAACCGGTCCTTATTGCTCTGGTTCCTATATCGAACCGATTCGTCCTGGCATGAATGACAAGACGAATAAAAGCGACGCGCCAACCTTTATCGGCGCGAAAGCCTCTCGCTACAAGCAAGATGAACAAGTCGCCACCCTGGCCGGTGACGTGGTCATGCGCCAGGGCAGCATGCAGGTCGAAGCCGACGAGGCCAACCTGTACCAGGCCGAGAGCCGTGGCGAACTCAGCGGCAATGTCCGTATCCGCGACAACGGCGCACTGATCGTAGGCGATCACGCCGATGTGCAGCTCGACACCGGTGAAGCCAAGGTCGATAACGCCGAATACGTAATGCACAAGTCCCGTATTCGCGGTAACGCGCTGTACGCCAAACGTGCCGAGAACGCGATCATCCGCCTCAAGGATGGTACGTACACCACGTGCGAACCGAACAGCAACGCCTGGCAGCTCAAGGGCAACAACATCACCCTGAACCCGGCCACCGGCTTCGGTACTGCGACCAACGTGACACTGCGGGTCAAGGACATTCCAGTCCTGTACACGCCGTACATCTACTTCCCGATCGACGACCGCCGCCAGTCCGGCTTCCTGCCGCCGACCATCGGCACCGGCAGCGATACCGGCTTCATGCTGGTGACACCGTACTACTTCAACCTGGCACCGAACTACGACGCCACGTTGTACCCGCGCTACATGGAAAAGCATGGCTTGTTGATGGAAGGCGAGTTCCGCTACCTCACCAAGTCCAGCGAAGGCCAGTTCGGTGCTGCGTACCTCAACGACGAGGACACCGAGCGCAGCAAGCAGACCGATTACGAGAAAAACCGCTACATGTACAACTGGCAACACAAGGGCGGCCTCGATTCGCGAGTCTTCACGCAAGTCGATTACACCAAGATCAGCGATCCTTATTACTTCCAGGATCTGCAGACCGACCAGATTGGTGTGAAAAGCGCAGACTATGTGAACCAACAAGGCTCCGTCACCTATCGTGGCGACAGCTACACCGCCCGCGTGAACGCCCAGGCTTACGAGCTTGCAACCGTTTCGAACATCACGCCGTATGACCGTCTGCCGCAGATCACCTTCGACGGTGCACTGCCGTATCATCCAAACGGCCTGAATTTCACCTATAACACTGAAGTCGTACGGTTCGATCGCGACCTGAAAAATGGCACGTTCACCGATGAAAACGGCAATGTGTCGCCGCGACTGGACACCAACGTTCAAGGTCTGGCACGCGCCAACGGCGATCGCCTCAATCTTGCACCGGCCGTAAGCCTGCCGCTCGACTGGACTTATGGTTTCCTGAAGCCAACGCTCAAGTACCAATACACCCAGTATCAACTGGACCTGGACAGCATCGGCAAAAGCCAGATTGCTGCGCAGACACCGGAACAGGACCAGCTCAATGGCACCTTCGGCAGCAACCAGAATCGTGGCGTGCCGATTGCCAGCATCGACAGCGGCCTGTACTTCGATCGCAACACCCAATGGTTCGGCAAGAACTATCGTCAGACCCTTGAGCCGCGCTTGTTCTACTTGTACGTGCCGGAAAAGGACCAGGAAAACATTCCGGTGTTCGACACCAGCGAATACACCTTCAACTATGCGTCGCTGTTCCGTGACAACCGCTTCTCGGGTTCCGACCGCGTCGGTGACGAGAACAAGCTGTCCCTGGGCGTGACCAGCCGCTGGATTGAAGACAACGGCTTCGAGCGTCAACGCGTCAGCGTCGGTCAGGCCCTGTACTTCAAGGATCGCGAAGTCCAGTTGCCGGGCATCGATGCGAAAACCCGTCAGGATGCGCATTCGAACGTTTCGCCTTACGCACTGGATTACGAATATCGCTGGAACCGCGATTGGCGCACGACGGCCGATTACAACTGGGACCCGGACAGCCGTAGCCCTCGCTCGGGCAGCGCGATGTTCCACTACCAGCCTGAAGACAACCCGAACAAGGTCATCAACGCCGGCTATCGCTATCGTAATGACCAGGTCCGTTATGACCAGAACACCGGTAAATGGCAGGTGGGCGGCGGTGACTATGGCACCCCGGGTCAGCCTGGCTACGTGAAGGATTACTACAAAATCGAACAGCACGACTTCTCGGTAATCTGGCCAGTCGTGCCGCAATGGAACGCCATCAGCCGCTGGCAGTATGACTACAACCGTAACCGTACCCTGGAAGCCTTCGGTGGTTTCGAGTACGACAACTGCTGCTGGAAACTGCGCCTGATCAACCGTTACTGGGTTTCCTACGACGAATTCAGTCAGGAAGCACCGCAAAACGAAAAAGGCGACCACGGCGTATTCCTACAAATCGTTCTGAAGGGACTCGGCGGCCTCACCGGCGCCAAAGTAGAGAGCTTCCTCGACAAAGGCATCCAAGGTTATCGTGAACGTGAAGACCAAGCTTTCTGATTGTCTGCGCCCGCTGCTGCTGGGCGCGCTGTTCCTGGGTACCGCGGCCAACGCCGCGGTACAGTCCATCGATAAAGTGGTGGCCATTGTCGATAACGATGTGGTCATGCAGAGCCAACTGGACCAGCGGGTCCATGAAGTTCAGCAAACCATCGCCAAGCGCGGCACCGCCGTGCCACCGGCCAGCGTGCTGGAGCAACAGGTGCTCGAGCGCCTGATCGTCGAAAACCTGCAACTGCAGATCGGCGAACGTTCCGGCATCCGCATCACCGATGAAGAACTGAACCAGGCTGTCGGCACCATTGCCCAGCGAAACAACATGTCGGTCGATCAATTCCGCGCCGCGCTGACTCGCGACGGCGTGTCATATGACGATGCACGTGAACAGATTCGTCGCGAGATGGTGATCAGCCGCGTGCGTCAGCGTCGTGTGGCTGAGCGCATCCAGGTCTCCGAGCAGGAAGTGAAGAACTTCCTGGCGTCGGACCTCGGCAAAATGCAGCTGTCCGAAGAGTTCCGCCTGGCCAACATCCTGATTCCTACGCCAGAAAGCGCCAACTCTGACGCGATTCAGAATGCTGCCAAACAGGCTGATGCGATTTATCAACAACTCAAGCAAGGCGCCGACTTCGGTCAATTGGCCATCGCCAAATCCGCCAGCGAAACCGCACTGGAAGGCGGCGACATGGGCTGGCGTAAAGCCGCTCAACTGCCACCGCCGTTCGATCGCCTGCTGAGCACCATGGCGGTCGGCGATGTGACCCAGCCGATGCGTACGCCGGGCGGTTTCATCATCCTGAAGATCACCGACAAGCGTGGCGGCGAGACCCAGGTACGTGACGAAGTGCATGTGCGCCACATCCTGGTCAAACCAAGCCCGATTCGCGACGAAGAAAAAACCAAAGCCCTGGTTCAGTCGCTCTATACCCGCATCGAGGCGGGCGAAGACTTCGGCGAACTGGCGAAAAGCTACTCGGAAGACCCGGGTTCCGCCCTCAACGGTGGCGACCTGAACTGGATCGACCCGAGCGTTCTGGTCCCGGAATTCCGCGAAGTGATGTCCAAGACCCCGCAAGGTCAACTGTCCAAGCCTTTCAAAACTCAATACGGCTGGCACGTCCTGGAAGTCCTTGGCCGCCGCGCCACCGACAACACCACCCAGGCTCGCGAGCAACAAGCGATGACCGTACTGCGTAACCGCAAATACGACGAAGAGCTGCAAACCTGGCTGCGTCAGATCCGTGACGAAGCGTATGTTGAAATCAAACTCCCTGGCGCGAACCAGGCAGCGCAGTGAAACCCAAACGTTTTGCGCTGACACCCGGTGAACCAGCCGGCATAGGTCCCGACCTGTGCCTGCTGCTCGCCTCGCAAGCCCAGCCGCACCCCCTGATTGCCATTACCAGCCGCGACCTGCTCCTCGAGCGGGCCGCGCAACTGGGCGTGGCTGTCGACTTGCTGCCGGTCACTCCAGACGCCTGGCCAGATGCGCCCGCACCCGCCAACAGCCTGTATGTCTGGGATACCCCACTCAACGCCAAGGTCGTCGCCGGGCAACTGGACAAGGCCAATGCCGCTTTCGTCCTGGAGACCCTGACCCGCGCAGGCCAAGGCTGCCTGGACGGGCACTTTGCCGGAATGATCACGGCCCCCGTGCACAAGGGCGTGATCAACGAATCCGGGATCGCCTTTTCCGGACACACCGAATTCCTCGCCGACCTGACCCATACCGCGCAAGTGGTCATGATGCTCGCCACTCGCGGATTGCGCGTGGCCCTGGTCACCACCCACCTGCCCCTTCGCGAGATTGCCGATGCAATCACACCGGAGCGTCTGGAGCGGGTCACGCGCATTCTGCATGCCGATCTGCAACACAAGTTCGGCATTGCCCAACCACGGATCCTGGTATGCGGGTTAAACCCCCACGCCGGTGAAGGTGGACACCTGGGCCATGAAGAAATCGACATTATCGAACCCACATTAGAGCGCCTGCGCGGCGAAGGCATGGACCTGCGAGGTCCGCTGCCCGCCGACACTCTGTTTACCCCCAAATATCTGGAGCACTGCGACGCAGTGCTGGCGATGTACCACGACCAGGGCCTGCCTGTGCTGAAATACAAAGGCTTTGGCGCTGCAGTCAACGTGACCCTGGGCTTGCCGATCATCCGCACATCAGTCGATCACGGCACTGCGCTGGATCTGGCCGGTAGCGGCAAAATCGATACCGGCAGCCTGCAAGTCGCCCTGGAAACCGCCTATCAGATGGCCGAGACCCGTTTATGACCGAGCAATACCAACACCGGGCGCGCAAGCGCTTCGGCCAGAACTTTCTGCACGATGCCGGCGTTATCGACCGCATCCTGCGCTCCATCCACGCCAAACCCGATGACCGCATGCTGGAAATCGGCCCTGGCCAGGGCGCGTTGACCGAAGGCCTGCTCAACAGCGGCGCACAACTTGACGTGGTAGAGCTGGACAAGGATCTGATCCCGATCCTCAACCAGCAATTCGCCGGCAAGAGCAACTTCAACCTGCACCAGGGTGATGCGCTGAAGTTCGACTTCAACAGCCTGAACGCCGCGCCGGGCAGCCTGCGAGTGGTTGGCAACCTGCCGTATAACATCTCCACCCCGCTGATTTTCCACCTGCTAAACAACTCTCACTTGATTCGCGACATGCACTTCATGCTGCAGAAAGAAGTGGTCGAGCGTCTGGCGGCAGGGCCTGGCGGTGGTGATTGGGGCCGGCTGTCGATCATGGTTCAGTATCACTGCCGTGTTGAACACCTGTTCAACGTTGGCCCTGGCGCGTTCAATCCCCCGCCGAAGGTCGATTCGGCCATCGTGCGACTGGTGCCCCACGCCGTTCTGCCCCACCCCGCCAAAGACCACCGGCTGCTCGAACGCGTCGTACGCGAAGCCTTCAACCAGCGCCGCAAAACCTTGCGCAATACCCTCAAGCTACTGCTGAGCAATGCCGAGATCGAAGCCGCTGGCGTCGATGGCAGCCTGCGTCCCGAGCAGCTCGATCTGGCCGCCTTCGTGCGCCTGGCCGACAAGCTCAGCGAACAAGCCCTACAGAAGCCTGCCGATATCTGACAGACCTGACGCGTTATCGGATAGGACACCAGCGCCCATGTCTGGTTTACTATCCGATACTTGGCCTAGACTGAACTCCATCAGCTACGCCCCGCGTTCCGCTTCGTTTTTAAGGCCTCTTGCATGTCCGATCCTCGTTATCAGGTCGACGTCAGCGTCGTCACCCGCTATCTGGCAGAACAATCGCAACCCGAACAAAACCGCTTTGCCTTCGCCTACACCATTACCGTGCAAAACAATGGCGAGTTACCTGCCAAACTGTTGTCACGGCATTGGGTGATCACCGACGGCGACGGGCACGTCGAAGAGGTTCGCGGTGCCGGTGTGGTTGGTCAGCAACCGTTGATCGCGGCAGGCAAAAGCCACACCTACAGCAGCGGCACGGTCATGACGACTAAAGTCGGGACCATGCAAGGCAGCTATCAGATGATTGCCGACGACGGTCAGCAATTCGACGCCATCATCGCCCCGTTCCGTCTAGCGGTCCCTGGAGCGTTGCACTGATGGCGACATATGCTGTCGGTGATTTGCAAGGCTGCCTTGAGGCGTTGCAATGCCTGCTCAAAAAAGTCGCCTTCGACCCGGAAAAGGATCGCCTGTGGCTGGTGGGCGATCTGGTCAATCGCGGCCCGCAATCACTGGAAACGTTGCGCTTCCTCTATAGCATCCGCGAATCGCTGGTATGCGTTCTCGGCAACCACGACCTTCATTTGCTGGCCGCCGGCCAGAACATCGAACGCCTGAAGAAAGCCGACACCCTGCGCGAAATCATTGAAGCGCCCGATAGCGCCGATTTGCTGGACTGGCTGCGCCAACAAAAACTCATGCACTACGATGAGCAACGCAACGTAGCGCTGGTGCATGCCGGCATTCCGCCGCAATGGTCGCTGCGCAAGGCCCTCAAATGCGCTGCCGAGGTCGAAACGGCCCTGCGCGACGACAACCTGTTCGCGCCCTATCTCGATGGCATGTACGGCAACGATCCGGCGAAATGGGACAGCGACCTCAAAGGCGTGACTCGCCTGCGGGTGATCACCAACTATTTCACGCGCATGCGCTTCTGCACCGCCGACGGCAAGCTTGACCTCAAGAGCAAAGAAGGCCTGGACACCGCACCACCGGGCTACAAACCCTGGTTCCAGCACAAGGACCGCAAGACCAAGGACCTGAAGATTATCTTCGGTCACTGGGCCGCGCTGGAAGGCAAGGTCCAGGAGCGGGGCATCTCGGCCCTCGACACCGGTTGCGTCTGGGGCGGCGCCCTGACCCTGATGAATGTCGACACAGGCGAACGCCTGTCCTGCAAGTGCGACGAGCATGGCCATGCCGCCCTGCCGCCAGTCGCCTCACCCATTCCCGACACATCGCCAGCCAGCGCCCCGCGCTAGACTGCCTATTCAGCCGAGCCACAGGAGCCCGACATGAGCGAATTCAAACGTATCCCCCCTGAACAGGCCCAAGCCCTGCGCGAACAAGGCGCAGTGGTGGTCGACGTCCGTGATCCTGCAACTTTCGCGGCGCTGCACATCGCCGGCTCGAAGCATCTGGACAACCACTCCTTGCACGCTTTCATCCAGGGCGCCGACCTTGATGCCCCCACCGTGGTGGTTTGCTACCACGGCAATTCCAGCCAAGGCGCAGCCGCCTACCTGATCAGCCAGGGCTTCTCCGACGTCTACAGCATGGATGGCGGTTTTGAGCTGTGGCGTACGACGTATCCTTCAGAAACGGCGCAAGGCACCTCCGAATAATTTTTTTGTAACACGCAAGCCCCGGCTCCCGCGGGCTAGCGCGGTGGCAGACGAACGGTCTGCCACAACTAATTACGTATCTCGCCTTTACCTCCCGAATTCCCAACTATCCTTAAGCGCAGGCCATCCAAAACAGGGGAGAGCCGGTACACCGGCGCGCGGGTCATCGGGAGTAGCTTTCGGAGTCGTCAGCTTCGAGAGAGTTCTGGGGGGTAAACAGCGACTGCCTGTGCGGTTGCTGCCAGCATCGACTGAGTGATCCGGCGTCGGCTCCACGTATCGAGCGAGGTGACGTCATGAGTATCTTTAGCCACTTCCAACAACGTTTCGAGTCCACACGCCAGGAAGAACTCACGCTGCAAGAGTATCTTGAGCTGTGCAAAAAGGACCGCAGCGCCTACGCTTCCGCCGCCGAGCGTCTGCTTCTGGCCATCGGTGAACCGGAACTGCTCGACACTTCGACCAATTCGAGGCTGTCGCGAATCTTCTCCAACAAGGTGATCCGTCGCTATCCGGCCTTTGAAGACTTCCACGGGATGGAAGAATGCATCGACCAGATCGTGTCGTATTTCCGCCATGCCGCTCAGGGCCTGGAAGAGAAGAAGCAAATCCTCTATCTGCTCGGCCCTGTTGGTGGCGGTAAATCATCCCTGGCCGAGAAGCTGAAACAACTGATCGAGAAAGTGCCCTTCTACGCCATCAAGGGCTCGCCGGTTTTCGAATCACCCCTGGGTCTGTTCAACGCCACTGAAGATGGCGCGATCCTCGAGGAAGACTTCGGCATTCCACGGCGCTACCTCAATACCATCATGTCGCCGTGGGCCACCAAACGCCTGGCCGAATTCGGCGGCGATATCAGCCAGTTCCGCGTGGTGAAACTCTACCCGTCGATCCTCAACCAGATCGCCGTGGCCAAAACCGAGCCGGGAGATGAGAACAACCAGGACATCTCGGCACTGGTGGGCAAGGTCGATATCCGCAAACTGGAAGAGTTCCCGCAAAACGACGCCGACGCCTACAGCTACTCCGGCGCGCTGTGCCGGGCCAACCAGGGCCTGATGGAGTTCGTCGAAATGTTCAAGGCACCGATCAAGGTGCTGCACCCATTGCTGACGGCGACTCAGGAAGGTAACTACAACAGTACCGAAGGTCTTGGCGCGATTCCGTTTACCGGGATCCTGCTGGCCCACTCCAACGAATCGGAATGGCACACCTTCCGCAACAACAAGAACAACGAAGCGTTCATCGACCGGATCTACATCGTCAAAGTGCCGTACTGCCTGCGGGTCAGCGACGAAGTGAAGATCTACGACAAACTGCTGTTCAACAGCTCGCTGGCCAAGGCCCATTGCGCACCCGATACCTTGAAGATGCTCGCCCAGTTCACTGTGCTTTCTCGGCTCAAGGAGCCGGAGAACTCTAACATCTACTCCAAAATGCGCGTGTACGACGGCGAAAACCTCAAGGACACCGATCCGAAGGCCAAGTCGATCCAGGAATACCGCGACAACGCCGGCGTCGATGAAGGCATGAACGGCCTGTCGACCCGTTTCGCGTTCAAGATCCTGTCGAAGGTCTTCAACTTCGACCCGCACGAAATCGCCGCCAACCCGGTGCACTTACTCTACGTACTGGAACAACAGATCGAACAGGAACAATTCCAGGCGGAAACCCGCGAACGCTATCTGCGCTTCCTCAAGGAGTACCTGGCGCCGCGCTACATCGAATTCATCGGCAAGGAGATCCAGACCGCTTACCTCGAGTCTTACAGCGAGTATGGCCAGAACATCTTCGACCGCTACGTGCTGTACGCCGACTTCTGGATTCAGGATCAGGAATACCGCGATCCGGAAACCGGCGAAATCCTCAACCGCGTGGCACTCAACGAGGAGCTGGAAAAAATCGAAAAACCGGCCGGCATCAGCAATCCGAAGGATTTCCGCAACGAAATCGTCAACTTCGTACTGCGTGCCCGAGCCAACAATAACGGCAAGAACCCAACCTGGCTCAGCTACGAAAAACTGCGGGTGGTCATCGAGAAGAAAATGTTCTCCAACACCGAGGACCTGCTGCCGGTCATCAGCTTCAATGCCAAGGCCAGCAAAGAGGACCAGCAGAAGCACAACGACTTCGTCACACGGATGGTCGAGCGGGGCTACACCGACAAACAGGTACGACTGCTGTCCGAGTGGTATCTGCGGGTCAGAAAATCGCAGTAAGGCAGCCGCAAGCGGCAAGCTACAAGCCTCAAGCACACCGAACAGGGCGCTTGAGGCTGTTGGTGGCTCTGTTTGCCTTGAAAGCTTCAAGCTTGCCGCTTGAAGCTGGTAACTTGTAGCTGCCCGGAGGGCTCCCTATGAGCTATGTGATCGACCGACGTCTCAATGGCAAGAACAAGAGCACGGTGAACCGTCAGCGGTTTCTGCGGCGTTACCGTGACCACATCAAGAAGGCTGTCGAAGAGGCGGTCAGCCGGCGCTCCATTACCGATATGGAACACGGCGAGCAAATCAGCATCCCCGGCCGCGACATCGATGAGCCGGTGCTTCACCATGGTCGAGGTGGCAAACAGACGGTCGTGCACCCCGGCAACAAGGAATTCACCAGCGGCGAACACATTGCGCGCCCACCGGGAGGTGGCGGCGGTCGAGGCCCCGGCAAGGCCGGCAACTCGGGTGAAGGGATGGACGAGTTCGTCTTCCAGATCACCCAGGAGGAATTCCTCGAATTCATGTTCGAGGATCTTGAGCTACCGAACCTGGTCAAGCGCAACCTGACCGGCACCGACACGTTCAAAACCGTTCGCGCGGGCATCAGTAACGAGGGCAACCCATCGCGGATCAACATCATCCGCACCCTGCGCTCGGCTCATGCGCGACGAATTGCGCTGTCCGGCAGCAGCCGGGCGAAACTGCGCGAAGCGAAAGAGGAACTTCTGCGACTCAAGCAAGAAGAACCAGACAATTTCGGCGATATTCAGAAAATCGAAGCAGAAATTGAAAAACTCAGCGCGCGCATCCATCGCGTTCCCTTTCTCGACACCTTCGACCTCAAATACAACCTGCTGATCAAGCAGCCCAATCCCAGTTCGAAAGCCGTGATGTTTTGCCTGATGGACGTGTCTGGGTCCATGACTCAGGCGACCAAGGACATCGCCAAGCGCTTCTTCATCCTGCTGTACCTGTTCCTCAAGCGTAATTACGACAAGATTGACGTCGTATTCATCCGTCACCACACCAGCGCCCGCGAAGTGGACGAAGAAGAGTTTTTCTACTCCCGCGAAACCGGCGGGACCATCGTGTCCAGCGCCTTGAAACTGATGCAGGAGATCATGGCCGAGCGCTATCCGAGCAACGAGTGGAACATCTACGCCGCCCAAGCCTCCGACGGTGACAACTGGAACGACGACTCGCCGATTTGCCGCGACATCCTGATCAACCAGATCATGCCGTTCGTGCAGTACTACACTTACGTTGAGATCACCCCACGCGAACATCAGGCCCTGTGGTTCGAGTATGAGCGCATCGCCGAAGCGTTCTCCGACACTTTTGCCCAGCAACAACTGGTCTCGGCCGGGGATATCTATCCGGTCTTCCGTGAACTCTTCCAGCGCAGGTTAGTGACATGACCGCCAAAGAGCAAAAGCGCCAACCCATTTCCACCGGCTCGGAATGGACGTTCGAGCTGATCCAGGCCTACGACAAAGAAATCAGTCGTCTTGCGGCTCGCTATGCCCTCGACACTTACCCCAACCAAATCGAAGTGATCACCGCAGAACAGATGATGGATGCCTACGCCTCCGTCGGCATGCCCCTGGGCTATCACCACTGGTCCTACGGCAAACACTTCCTCAGCACTGAAAAATCCTACAGCCGCGGCCAGATGGGACTGGCCTACGAGATCGTGATCAACTCGGACCCGTGCATCGCCTACCTGATGGAAGAAAACACCATCTGCATGCAGGCACTGGTCGTTGCGCATGCCTGTTATGGGCACAACAGCTTTTTCAAGGGCAATTACCTGTTTCGCACCTGGACAGACGCCAGTTCGATCATCGATTACCTGGTGTTCGCCAAGCAATACATCATGCAATGCGAAGAGCGCCACGGCATCGACGCGGTCGAGGACCTGCTCGATTCCTGCCACGCCCTGATGAACTATGGCGTCGACCGCTACAAACGGCCTTATCCGATCTCCGCCGAAGAAGAGCGTCGCCGGCAAAAGGACCGGGAAGAACATATGCAGAAACAGATCAATGATCTGTGGCGTACCATTCCCAAAGGCGCGGACAAATACAGCGACAAGGACAACGCACGCTTCCCCGCCGAACCTCAGGAAAACATCCTGTACTTCATCGAAAAACACGCACCACTGCTGGAGCCGTGGCAGCGGGAAATCGTACGGATCGTGCGAAAAATCGCCCAATACTTCTACCCACAGCGTCAGACTCAGGTGATGAACGAGGGCTGGGCCACGTTCTGGCACTACACCTTGATGAACGACCTGTACGACGAAGGCTTGGTCACTGATGGTTTCATGATGGAGTTCCTGACGTCCCATACCAGCGTAATCTATCAACCGGGCTTCGATAGCCCGTATTACAGCGGGATCAACCCCTATACCCTGGGATTCGCCATGTACCGCGATATCCGGCGCATGTGCGAAGAACCCACGGAAGAGGATTACCGCTGGTTCCCGGACATTGCCGGCACTGACTGGCTGGCAGCCATCAAGTTCGCCATGAGCAGCTTCAAGGACGAGAGTTTCATCCTGCAGTACCTGTCACCCAAGGTAATCCGCGACCTGAAACTGTTCAGCATTCTCGACGACGACCAGAAGGACGACCTGCTGGTCCCGGCCATCCATGATGAAGGTGGCTATCGAATCATCCGTGAAACCCTGGCCGCCCAATACAACCTGGGCAACCGCGAACCCAACGTACAGATCTACAGCATCGACCGGCGCGGCGACCGCTCGCTGACCCTGCGCCACCAGCAACACGATCGCAAACCGCTGGGAGATTCCACTGAGGAAGTGCTCAAGCACTTGCACCGCCTCTGGGGCTTCGACATTCACCTCGAAACCTTGCAAGGCGATCAGGTGATGAAAACCCATCACGTTCCACCCAGAAACGAACATGGGGAGGGTGATTACGGCCGACTGGACTTGGCCGTCGTTCATCTTTGATCCAGTTTCGACCTCCGAAAGCCCGACGCAAAGGTTATCCTGTCGAGCTAACGGAGGTTTTTTATGCGTATTTATAAAGTCGGCGGTGCCGTTCGTGATCGCCTGCTGGGCAGACCCGTCACCGATATCGACTGGGTCGTGGTGGGCGCCACCACCGAAGACATGCTCGCCAAGGGCTTTCGTCCGGTAGGTGCGGATTTCCCGGTGTTTCTACACCCCAAAAGCGGAGAGGAATACGCCCTCGCCCGCACCGAACGCAAAAGCGGACGCGGCTATGGCGGCTTCACCTTTCACGCCAGCCCCGAAGTGACCCTCGAAGAAGACCTGATCCGTCGCGACCTGACCATCAACGCCATGGCCGAAGACGATCAACAAAACCTGACCGATCCATACCATGGCCAACGCGACCTGGAAGCGCGCCTGCTTCGTCACGTTTCCCCCGCGTTTGCCGAAGATCCGCTCAGGGTTTTGCGCGTTGCGCGCTTCGCAGCCCGTTATGCCGCGCTTGGCTTCACCGTCGCTCCGGAGACGCTGGATCTGATGCGTCAACTCAGCGAATCAGGTGAACTGCAAGCGCTGACAGCGGAACGCATCTGGAAAGAAATCTCCCGCGCCCTGATGGAAGATCAGCCACAGGTGTTCATTGAAGTACTGCGGGCCTGCGGTGCGCTCAACGTGTTGATGCCTGAGGTTGACGCATTGTTTGGCGTACCTCAACCGCAAGCCCATCATCCAGAAATCGATACGGGCGCGCATACCCTGAGCGTGCTGGAACAAGCCGCGCGCCACAAGCAACCACTCACCGTGCGCTGGGCGTGCCTGCTGCATGACTTGGGCAAAGGCCTGACGCCGAAGGAAGAATGGCCTCGACACATTGCACACGAGTTCAAGGGACTGAAGCTGATCAAAGCGGTCAACGAACGCTTCAAGGCACCGAGGGACTGCCAGGAATTGGCGTTGCTGGTGGGCGAATATCACACCCACGGCCATCGTGCCCTGGAGCTGAAGCCATCGACGCTGTTGGAGTTGCTGCAAAGCTTCGACGTTTACCGTCGACCACAGCGGTTCGAGGAGTTCATCGCGGCATGTGAGATGGATGCACGCGGGCGCAAAGGACTGGAAGAGCGAAGTTACCCACAGGCGGATTACCTTCGCGGCGCGGCAACCGCCGCCCGTAGCGTGGCGGTGCAGCCATTGCTGGAGAAAGGGTTCAAAGGGCCAGAACTGGGCGAGGCGATCAAGCGTGAAAGGCTCAAGGCGTTGAAGGCCTACAAAGAGACTGCGTCGTCCTGACTGCCGCCATCGCGGGCAAGCCCGCTCCCACAGGGATTGCATCGTACCTGTGGGAGCGGGCTTGCCCGCGATGGCGTCATGAATGTCACAACAAATCTGAAGGCGTCAGTTGAATGCCGCGCCACTCAAAAGCCACGGGAGCCAGCACCTGATCAATCTGCGATTCAGCCCACAACGTGGCGAAACTCTTGCCTACGCCCGGGTGAACTCGATCCGGCGCAATCAACGACAACGGCCACAGCACGAAGGCGTTTTTCAGAATCTCTGCTCGCGGCAACACCAAACCATCGAAGTTGCCCACCAGATCACCGAACAGCAACACATCGATGTCCAGCGGCAAACCCTTGCGGTCCGGCGCGTAACGACCATTGTCCGCCTCAATGAATTTAAGCCGACGATCCAGTTCAATCAGTGGCAGATCGGTAAAGGCCGACACCACAAAATTGAAAAACGGCCCGCTCTTGATCCCCACCGGCTGGCTTTCGAAAACCGCCGAGCAACGAATATCCACCAGAAAACCCGCCAACGCTTCCAGGCCGGCCTGCAAATGGGCTTCACGCTCGATATTGCTACCGAGTCCGAGATACACCTGAGTCAGCGACATCCGCGCTCGATCTCCACACCCACACCACCGGTAGCGGCAGGGACTGCACCAGGCTTGGTCAGTTTCAGACGCATCCAGGTGATCTTGAATTCGCTCATCAGCACTTCAACCAGACGCTCGGCGAAAGTTTCCACCAACTGGAATTGCGCCTGCTCGGCAAAGGCCTGGATGCGCGACGAAACGCTCGCATAATCGAGCGCGAGGGTCAGGTCATCACCAGCGGCTGCCGGACGATTATCCCAGGCGAAACTAAGATCAAGACGCAAGCACTGTCGGATGCCTCGCTCCCAGTCGTAGGCACCGATTACGGTGTCGACTTCCAGGCCCTCGATAAACACTCTGTCCAAGCACTTTTCTCCGCTACACGACAAGGGCGCAATGCGCCGTTAGAATCAGGGCGTCCTCGCCCGGAATAGTTAGCATGTTTTGGTTATTGGCGATCCTCGCCTACCTGCTCGGCTCTCTGTCCTTCGCCATTTTGCTCAGCCGCCTGACCGGAAACCCCGATCCGCGAATGAGTGGCTCGGGCAATGCCGGCGCCACCAACATGTTGCGCCTGGCCGGCAAAAAACTCGCCGTCCTGACGTTGCTCGGCGACCTCTGCAAAGGCCTGCTGCCTGTGCTGATCGCCGGTTTTGCCGGACTTTCCCTGCATGATCAGGCCTGGATCGGCGTTTGTGCCGTCATCGGCCACCTGTTCCCGCTGTACTTTCGCTTTCGCGGTGGCAAGGGTGTCGCCACCGCTGCCGGCATGTTGCTGGGCCTGTACCCGCCTGCGGCCTTACTGGCGGTCTGTGCCTGGCTGCTGACGTTCTACCTGACCCGCACCAGCTCGTTGGCCGCCTTGATCGCCACCCCACTGACCCTGCCATTGCTGGCCTGGCAAGAGCCGGCGGCGCTGCTGCCCATGAGCGCGCTCACGGGGATGATCGTCTGGCGTCATCGCGGCAATCTACGCGACCTGTTTGCCGGGCGCGAACGGCATTTTTAAATGCCGCCCGGCAGCGCCACTCATCACAGCGCTGACAACTGCTCCATCGGCCAACGCGCCTGGACACTGATCGCCAGGCTTTCCTGCTGACCGGCCTGCAAACGCTGACAACCGGCAAAAGCGATCATCGCACCGTTATCGGTACAGAACTGTGGACGGGCATAAAAAACATCGCCCTTCATGTCGCCGAGCATTTTTTCCAGGGACGTGCGCAACGCCTTGTTGGCGCTGACTCCGCCAGCGATCACCAGACGCTTCATGCCTGCCGCCTTCAGGGCACGCTTGCACTTGATGGTCAAAGTCTCCACCACGGCCTGCTGGAACGCCAGCGAGATGTCGCAACGGGCTTGCTCGCTGTCGTCCCCGGCGCTCACACACTGCTGCCAGGTGTTCAGGGCAAAGGTTTTCAGGCCACTGAAGCTGAAATCGAGGCCAGGTCGGTCACACATAGGACGCGGGAAGACGAAACGTCCTGCAAGCCCCTGCTCCGCCAGTCGAGCGATTTCCGGGCCGCCTGGATAGTTGAGGCCCATCATCTTCGCGGTCTTGTCGAACGCTTCGCCGGCGGCGTCATCCAGGGTTTCGCCCAAAAGCGTGTATTGACCGATCCCGTCGACTTGAACCAGTTGCGTATGACCACCTGAAACCAACAAAGCGACGAACGGAAATTCCGGCGGTTGCGACTCCAGCATCGGCGCCAGCAAATGACCTTCCATGTGATGTACACCAAGGGCCGGAATGCCCCAGGCGAAGGCCAGTGCCTGAGCGCAGGAAGCGCCGACCAGCAGCGCACCTACCAGGCCAGGACCGGCGGTGTAGGCGATCGCATCGATCTCGGTCGGCACGCAGTCGGCTTCGGCCAACACCTGACGAATCAAGGGCAGCATGCGTTTGACGTGGTCACGCGAGGCCAGCTCCGGCACCACGCCACCATAGGCACGATGCAGGTCGATCTGGCTGAACAGCGCATCGGCCAGCAGGCCACGCTCACTGTCATACAATGCGACACCGGTTTCGTCGCAGGAGGTTTCTAATCCCAGTACTAGCATGGGTTTGCGCCTTGTTTAGGCTGAATTCGAAGGCGCGCATAATAGTCGTCGCGTGATGCCCCGACCAGCGGTTTTCGATCAGAGGCTTTGCATTCCGTGCGATGAGGGGTTAACATCCGCAACCCTTAAAAACCGACGTCTTCAAGTGCTCTTTTGCCGCGAGGATGTTGACCCCGGTAATGAATGAAGGTAGCTCTGGATGCCAGCCGTCAAAGTAAAAGAGAACGAACCCTTCGACGTAGCTCTGCGTCGTTTCAAGCGCTCCTGCGAAAAAGCCGGTGTACTGGCTGAAGTTCGTAGCCGCGAATTTTACGAGAAGCCAACTTCTGAGCGTAAGCGCAAAGCAGCAGCCGCTGTTAAGCGTCACGCCAAGAAAGTTCAGCGCGAACAGCGCCGCGCCGTTCGTCTGTACTAATACACAGACGATCGTAGCAAGCTTCTGCCAAGCCCGGCTCTCCGCCGGGCTAATGGCATTTGCGTAAAACGCTTGATGCTTCACCGTCGAAGCCGCAGACGCGACTGAGACAAATCTGCTTCATCGCGTCAGACCTGGCTCTTTTGCCAGCGGTGCACGTCTTTTCTGACGAGCCTTTCAAGGCTACTGACGAGCACACCCACTGATTCCTCTCACGACGATCAGCCCAAGGCACCTCACGCGTGCAAATGATGAGCTATCCGAGGCCCATGACTGGCCGCAGCCGGATTCAGCGCAACACTTTCAAAAAGTCGAATACTGATTGGCATTAACGTCAGGGGATTTTCGGCAGATACATTTCCCGATAGCGATTACGCAGACGACACCGGTCGAGCCGCCCATCTTGCGCGCCTCAAACAATGACCTTCGTTCGACTACCCTTCGCTTCGGACCCAATCAGCGCAGATGACGAGAACGCCATGGCCGGGCTAATTCCCCAGAGCTTCATTGACGACCTTCTGAACCGCACCGACATCGTCGATGTGGTCAGCTCGCGCCTGCAAATGAAAAAAGCCGGCAAGAACTACACCGCCTGCTGCCCGTTCCACAAAGAAAAAACTCCGTCATTCAGCGTCAGCCCCGACAAGCAGTTCTATTACTGCTTCGGCTGCGGCGCCGGCGGCAATGCCCTGGGCTTCATCATGGACCACGACAACCTGGATTTCGTCCAGGCTGTCGAAGACCTGGCCAAGGCGGCCGGCATGGAAGTTCCACGGGAAGAAAGCGGCCGCGCGCACAAACCGCGCCAGCCGACCGATTCGCCGCTGTATCCACTGCTCACCGCCGCGGCCGACTTTTACCGTCAGGCCCTGAAAAGCCATCCATCGCGCAAAGCTGCAGTGGACTACCTGAAAGGCCGCGGCCTGACCGGCGAAATCGCCCGCGACTTCGGCCTCGGCTTCGCACCGCCTGGCTGGGACAACCTGTTCAAGCACTTGAGCAGCGATACCCTGCAGCAGAAAGCCATGATCGATGCCGGTCTATTGATCGAGAACGCCGAAACCGGCAAACGCTATGATCGCTTCCGCGACCGCGTGATGTTCCCGATCCGCGACAGTCGCGGGCGTGTCATTGCCTTCGGCGGCCGGGTACTGGGCGACGACAAACCGAAATACCTGAACTCGCCGGAAACCCCGGTATTCCATAAAGGCCAGGAACTCTACGGCCTGTATGAAGCCCGCAAGAACAACCGGAACCTCGACGAAATCATCGTCGTCGAAGGCTACATGGACGTCATCGCCCTCGCCCAGCAAGGCCTGCGCAATGCTGTCGCCACCCTGGGTACCGCGACCAGCGAAGAACACCTCAAGCGACTGTTCCGTGTCGTGCCCAGCGTGCTGTTTTGCTTCGACGGCGACCAAGCGGGTCGCAACGCCGCGTGGCGCGCACTGGAAGCCACCCTGCCAAGCCTGCAGGATGGGCGACGGGCCCGCTTCCTGTTCCTGCCCGAAGGCGAAGACCCGGATACCCTGGTGCGCTCCGAAGGCACCGATGCCTTCCGCGCACGGATCAACCAGCACGCCCAGCCGTTGGCAGATTATTTCTTTCAACAACTGACGGAAGAATCGGACCCGCGCTCCCTCGAAGGCAAGGCCCACATGGCCACCCTCGCAGCGCCGCTGATCGACAAAGTGCCGGGAGCCAACCTGCGCATTCTGATGCGCCAGCGCCTGACCGAAATTACCGGCCTGAGCAGCGAAACGGTCAGCCAACTGGCGCAAAGCGCGCCACACGAGGCGCCGCCCGCCTATGACCCTGGCATCGATTACGACGCGATGCCTGATTACAGCGACTATCATCAGCCGCAATCGCAAGAAATGTATGTGCCGCAACAGGAATGGACACCGAAGAAGCCCGGTGCCGGCGGCAAGAAATGGGACAAAAAACCCTGGGACAAGAACGGCAAGCGTGGCGGCGATCGCGATCAACAGAGTGCCCCGCGCAAACCCATTGCCGTCGAAGCACCTACACTCATTGCGTTGCGCACGCTCATTCATCATCCGCAACTGGCTGGCAAAGTCGAAACCGCCAACCACTTCGCCAATGAAAGCAGCACTTATGGGCAATTGCTGGTAGCCCTCATCGAGGCTGTGCAAAAAAACCCTAAGCTAAACTCTATTCAGTTAATGGCTCGCTGGCACGGCACTGAACAGGGACGCTTGCTGAAGGCCCTGGCCGAAAAGGAATGGCTGATTGACGGCGACAACCTTGAACAACAGTTTTTAGACACCATTACTAGGTTATCAGCGGGTCAACACACCGATAGCCTGGAAGAACTCATCAGAAAAGCGAAGCAGCCAGGATTGACTGCCGAGGAAGCAAATCAGATCGCAAATCAGATGCGCGACCTATTAAAACGCAATATGGCTGTACCAAACCCGACCTCAACTGGCGCGTGAGGTCATAGCTCAGGTATAATCCTCGGCTTGTTTTTTGCCCGCCAAGACCTTCAGTGGATAGGGTGTTATGTCCGGAAAAGCGCAACAGCAGTCTCGTATCAAAGAGTTGATCACACTTGGTCGTGAGCAGGGCTACCTGACTTACGCGGAGGTCAACGACCACCTGCCGGAGGATATTTCAGATCCGGAACAGGTGGAAGACATCATCCGCATGATCAACGACATGGGGATCAACGTATTCGAGGTTGCGCCAGATAAGGATTCCCTTATGCTGGCCGACGCCGATACCGACGAAGCCGCGGCCGAAGAGGCAGCAGCAGCGCTGGCAGCGGTCGAGACCGACATTGGTCGCACTACCGACCCGGTGCGCATGTACATGCGCGAAATGGGTACTGTAGAGCTCCTCACACGTGAAGGCGAAATCGAAATCGCCAAACGTATTGAAGAGGGCATCCGTGAAGTGATGGGCGCAATCGCGCACTTCCCTGGCACGGTTGATCATATTCTCTCCGAGTACACCCGCGTCACCTCCGAAGGTGGTCGCCTGTCCGACGTCCTGAGCGGTTATATCGACCCGGACGACGGCATTGCGCCGCCTGCAGCCGAAGTGCCACCACCGATCGATCCGAAAGCCGTGAAAGCGGACGACGATTCCGACGATGATGATGCCGAAGCTTCGGACGACGAGGAAGAAGCCGAAAGCGGTCCGGATCCGATCATCGCTGCACAGCGCTTTGGCGCTGTGGCCGATCAGATGGAAATCACCCGCAAGGCCCTGAAAAAGCACGGTCGCCACAACAAGGCGGCGATCGCCGAACTGTTGGCCCTGGCCGACCTGTTCATGCCGATCAAACTGGTGCCGAAGCAATTCGAAGGCCTGGTCGAGCGTGTTCGCAGTGCTCTGGATCGTCTGCGTCAGCAAGAGCGTGCAATCATGCAGCTCTGCGTTCGTGATGCGCGCATGCCGCGTGCTGATTTCCTGCGCCAGTTCCCGGGCAATGAAGTCGACGAAAGCTGGTCCGACGCGCTGGCCAAAGGCAAAAGCAAATACGCTGAAGCCATCGGTCGCCTGCAGCCGGACATCATTCGCTGCCAGCAAAAGCTGACCGCGCTGGAAACCGAAACCGGTTTGACGATCGCCGAGATCAAGGACATCAACCGTCGCATGTCGATCGGTGAGGCCAAGGCCCGCCGCGCGAAGAAAGAGATGGTTGAAGCGAACTTGCGTCTGGTGATCTCCATCGCCAAGAAGTACACCAACCGTGGCCTGCAATTCCTCGACCTGATCCAGGAAGGCAACATCGGCTTGATGAAAGCGGTAGACAAGTTTGAATACCGCCGCGGCTACAAATTCTCGACTTATGCCACCTGGTGGATCCGTCAGGCGATCACTCGCTCGATCGCCGACCAGGCCCGCACCATCCGTATTCCGGTGCACATGATCGAGACGATCAACAAGCTCAACCGCATTTCCCGTCAGATGCTGCAGGAAATGGGTCGTGAACCGACCCCGGAAGAGCTGGGCGAACGCATGGAGATGCCTGAGGACAAGATCCGCAAGGTATTGAAGATCGCTAAAGAGCCGATCTCCATGGAAACCCCGATCGGTGATGACGAAGACTCCCATCTGGGTGACTTCATCGAAGACTCGACCATGCAGTCGCCAATCGATGTTGCCACCGTTGAGAGCCTTAAAGAAGCGACTCGCGAAGTACTCTCCGGCCTCACTGCACGTGAAGCCAAGGTTCTGCGCATGCGCTTCGGTATCGATATGAATACCGACCACACCCTCGAGGAGGTTGGTAAACAGTTCGACGTGACCCGTGAACGGATTCGTCAGATCGAAGCCAAGGCGTTGCGCAAGCTGCGCCACCCGACGAGAAGCGAGCATCTGCGCTCCTTCCTCGACGAGTGATCACAGAACCCCCGGCCCAGGCCGGGGGTTTTGCTTTCTACAGATTAAATCCCCCGCGCTACCCCTACCGCCGATTTGCCCGTCTACACTCGAAGCATTCCCCCGAGCCATAACGAGACCGTTATGCCCAGACTGCCGACCGTGTTTTTTTTGCTGTCGCTGATGACCTGGACCGCAACGGCTGGCGCGCTGACTCTGACCGACGAAGAACGTAGCTGGCTTGCGGCCCACCCGGACCTGCGCCTGGGTGTCGATGCATCATGGCCGCCCTTTGAGTTTCGCGACGAACAGGGCCGCTATCAGGGCCTTGCGGCAGACTACATCGACCTGATCCGCCGGCGACTGGCGGTTGAACTGACGCCTATCGAGCCGGTCAGCTGGACAGTCGTGCTGGAGCAAGCCAAACAAGGCAAGCTGGATCTCTTGCCAGGCATCATGTCGACCCCGGAACGCCAGAGTTACCTGTCATTCACCCGCCCCTACCTGGATTTCCCGATTGTCATCCTGGCCCATGTCGGAGGGCCCCAGCCACGTAAAATCGAGGACTTGTACGGGCTGAAAATTGCCGTGGTGGAAAACTACGCGCCCCACGAATTGTTACGCACCCACAACCCCGATTTGAATCTGGTGGCGATGCCCAACGTCAGCTCGGCCTTGCAGGCGCTGGCCACCGACGAAGTGGACGCCGTGGTCGGCGACCTTGCCTCCAGCGTCTGGAGCCTGCGCCAGCTCAAGCTGGACGGCCTCTACGTCAGCGGCGAAACCCCCTATCGCTATCAATTGGCCATGGGCGTGCCCCGCAACAACAAAATGCTGGTCGGCATCCTGGATAAAGTTCTGGCAGACATGAGCCCGGCCGAAATCAGTTCCATTCAGGAACATTGGGTAGGCAACGTCCTCGATCATCGGACTTTCTGGTCGGATCTGCTGGTCTATGGCCTGCCGGGTTTGCTGCTGTTGATGATCGTGCTGGCCGTAGTGATCCGGATCAACCGCCGACTGAGCTCGGAAATCGCCCGCCGCGTCGATCTGGAACAGGAACTGCGCAGCAGTGAATACCACTACCGCGGTCTGGTGGAGAGCCTGTCGGCTATTGCCTGGGAAGCGCGGATGAGCGACTTCACCTACAGCTATGTGTCGCCCCACGCGGAGGCCTTACTCGGCTATCCGCTGTCGCATTGGCTGATTCCGGGCTTCTGGCGCAACATCATTCACCCCGCCGACCTGACCCGCGCGCAGAACTTCTGTGATCACGAAGTGCTGGCCGGACGCGACCACAGCCTCGATTACCGGGTCATCACCGCCGATGGGCGCTGCCTGTGGGTGCGCGATATCGTCAGCCTGATTGAACATGGCCACGAACCGGTGATGCGCGGATTGATGATCGACATCAGCGAAGCCAAGCGCACCGAAGAAGCCCTGCGCCTGTCGGAGCAGAAGTTTGCCTCGGTGTTCCAGCAATGCCCGGACATCCTGGTGATCGCACGCCTTTCCGACGGCTGCCTGCTGGAGGTCAACGAAGCGTTCGAAGAACAGATCGGCCTGCGGGCCGAGGACGTCATCGGCCAGACCGCCACCAACCTCAATATCTGGGGCATACCCGGCGTCGGGCCGGGATTGTTGCAGCGCTTGCAGGCCGGCAGCATCCGCAACCTGGAGATGCCCTTTCGTCGCAGCAATGGCCAGGTGTTTACCGGCCTGATCTCCGCCGAGCCCTTTGACCTCGATACGACCCCGGCGCTGGTGGTGGTCGTGCGCGATATCACCCAGCTCAAGGAAACCCAGCAACAACTGCAAACCTCCGAAGAGAAATTCGCCAAGGCGTTCCACGCCTCGCCGGACGGCTTGTTGCTGTCCCGGCAAAGCGACGGCCTGCTGATCGAGGTCAACGAGGGGTTCAGCCGCATTACCGGGTTCAACAGCGCGATGTCGGTGGACCGTTCGGCGCTGGATCTGGGGATCTGGGTCAACCTCAACGAGCGCAAGCAGATGCTCGACCTGCTGCACCGCGACGGCTTTGTCCGCGACTTCAGTTGCCATATTCGCCGCAGCGACGGCCAGATCCGCCTCTGCGAAGTGTCCAGCCGCCCCCTACCGATTGGTGACGAAGACTGCATGCTGACCATCGCTCGGGACATTACCGAGCGCCACCTGATGCAGGAAAAACTGCAACAAGCGGCGACGGTATTCGAGAGCACTGCCGAAGGCGTACTGATCACCGATACCCAGCAGCACATCAGCGCCGTCAACCGCGCGTTTACCGAAATCACCGGTTACAGCGAAAGCGAAGCCTTGGGCCATACCCCGCGCCTGCTCGCTTCCGGCCTGCATGACAGCGCGTTCTACGCCGCCATGTGGCATCAATTGACTGCCGAAGGTCACTGGCAAGGCGAGATTTCCAACCGGCGCAAAAACGGCGAGCTCTACCCGAGCTGGCTGACCATCAGCGCCGTGCGCAACCGGGACAGGTTCATCACCCACTTCGTGGCCGTGTTCGCTGACATTTCCAGCCTCAAACACGCCCAGGCCAGACTCGATTACCAGGCCCACCACGACCCGCTCACCGGCCTGCCCAACCGCACGCTATTCGAAAGCCGCCTGCTGACTGCCCTCAATACCCAGAAGGAGAACGGCGGCCAGGGCGCGGTGCTGTTCCTGGATCTGGACCGTTTCAAACACATCAACGACAGCCTCGGTCACCCGGTCGGCGACCTGCTGCTCAAAGGCATTGCCGTACGACTCAAAGAGCAGCTGCGCGACATCGACACCGTGGCGCGCCTGGGCGGCGACGAGTTCATCATCCTGTTACCCGGCCTGCAGCAAGCCAGCGACGCCGACAACATCGCGACCAAACTGCTTAACTGCTTCACCGCTCCGTTTCAGGCCGGCGAGCATGAGTTTTTCATCAGCTCCAGTATCGGCACCAGCCTTTATCCACAGGACGGCGGCGACGTCGCCACGCTGATCAAGAACGCCGACGCGGCGATGTACCGCTCCAAAGCCAAGGGCCGCAACCGGGTCGAAAGCTACACCCGCGACCTCACCGCGCAGGCCAGTGAGCGAGTGGCACTGGAACATGAACTGCGTCGCGCCATCGAGCGCAACGAGCTGCAGCTCTACTACCAACCGAAAATCAGCCTCGACGACTATCGCCTGGTGGGCGCCGAAGCGCTGATTCGCTGGCGCCATCCGACCTTCGGCGACGTACCGCCGGAGCACTTCATCTCCCTGGCCGAAGAGAACGGCATGATCCTGCAGATCGGCGATTGGGTGCTCGAAACCGCCTGCCGGCAAATGCACGAATGGAACCTGACCTACGACGGCCTCGGCCCGCTGTCCGTCAACCTGGCGGGCGCTCAGTTGCGCCAACCCAACCTGCTCGGCCGCATCGAACAACTGCTCAAGGACAACCACCTCAAACCGGGTTTCCTGCAGCTGGAAATCACCGAAAACTTCATCATGAGCCAGGCCGAGGAAGCGCTGGCGGTGCTGCACCAACTCAAGCATCTGGGCGTGCAACTGGCGATCGACGACTTCGGAACAGGCTACTCGTCACTGAGCTACCTCAAGCGCCTGCCTCTGGACATACTCAAAATCGACCAATCCTTCGTTCGCGGCCTGCCCGATGACCCGCACGACGCCGCCATCGTGCGCGCCATCATCGCCCTCGGCCGCAGCATGCAGTTCACCGTGATTGCCGAAGGCGTGGAGACTCACGCGCAGCAGCAATTCCTGGCCGACGAAGGCTGCGAGCAGATCCAGGGCTACATCGTCAGCCTGCCCCTGCCCCCCGACGAATTTGCCGCGACGTTTCTTCGTTCAACCGTTTCAGACTTTTCGGATAGCACAGCCGCGAAACCGTCGCTATAATCCGCGGCCTACTGAGGGCCTATAGCTCAGTTGGTTAGAGCAGAGGACTCATAATCCTTTGGTCCACGGTTCAAGTCCGTGTGGGCCCACCAAACAAGAAAGCCGCGCATTGCGCGGCTTTTTCGTGTCTGGGCGTTTTATCGCTCAACTGACAAGGGTCTCGAGCTTTACCGCCTACCGTTTTTAGTTTCGTTCACTGGCGGGGCTTTCGCGTAATCGTTCATGACTCTCGCGAGCAAGCTTGCTCCTACCATGGATTCGGCGCGTTTCAGCACACCGGCCAGATCTGCTCAAGACTCACACCCGTCAACACCACTTCATACGTATCCGCCGGCCTGCCCCATTGCTCCACTAAAACCATGCGATCCACCAGCGCAGCGCCCAGCCCTGTGATGGTCTCTGCCCAGGCCTCAACCATTTCTTGAGCCCGCAGCCACAGGCGATCATTGATCGCTTTCAGTTCGGTCGCGATGCGGTCAGGTGATGTGAGGCCTGTGTCGGGATAGCTGATGTTGCGTAGCAGGTGCCGCAGCTCCCTGATTTTTGCGTCGTCCCGCTCAGCACCGAGCGCCCCGTTGAGGATGGCTGCAGCGTCCGACAGGTCGACGCGTTTTGCGCCGACAGGTGCTGAAGGTAACGTCTGGGCCATCGCGCCCGCGAAAAGCATGATGATCCGGGCTTCCAGATAGGCCCTCATGGCGTCCATCGACGAGATGGGCCGCACCAGATTGATGGTTGCGCCTCCTTTGTGCCGCAAGTCCATGGTCACAGTCAGGGTGACGCCACCTGTTTCAAAGCCCAACGCACGGGCCACGACGTAGTGGCCCATTTCGTGATGGGCGATTTGCAAGGCGCGGTTGCGTACTGCGGGAGGCAGCTTCCTCGTCATTTCCATTGCATCTGAACCTTGGTTCCAGCATTCGACTACGAGTAACTCTAGCGCCCCGCGCAGTGTGGGAGCGAGCCTGCTCGCGATGAACTTGAAAGCATCGCGTCCATTCAGACGGCACGCGTTATCGTTCACGACCTTCGCGAGCGGGCTCGCTCCTACCTCACGTTACTTCGGCAACGCATACGCAATCACATAGTCCCCACGGTCCGTCGACTGACGTGCACCGCCTACGGTGAGCAGGATGTACTGCTTACCCGTCTTCGGCGAAACGTAGGTCATCGGCCCGGACTGACTGCCCACTGGCAGGCGCGACTTCCAGATCTCATTGCCGTTGCCGGTATCGAAAGCACGCAGGTAGAAGTCCTGGGTGCCGGCGAAGAACAGCAGGCCGGACTGGGTCGCGAGCGAAGCGCCGAGGGTCGGCATGCCGATCGGGATCGGCAGGTGCATGCGAATGCCCAGCGGGCCGGTGTCTTGCACGGTGCCGACCGGGACTTGCCACATCAGTTTGTGGGTCTTGAGGTCGATGGCGGACATCGTGCCGAATGGTGGTTTCTGGCACGGAATGCCGACCGCCGAGAGGAAGCGTTCGCGCATGGCACCGAATGGCGTGCCTTCTTGCGGCACCACACCCATTTCGATGCCGCTGGCCCCGGCGCCGATCTTGTCGCGCGGGATCATGTAGTTGGCCAGGCCCAGGCGCATGTCGTTGACGAACATGTAGTTCGTGTGCGGATCCACCGAGACGCTGCCCCAGTTCATGCCACCCAACGAGCCCGGGAATTGCAGTGCGCGGTCCATACCCGGCGGGGTGTAGACGCCTTCGTGACGCATGCCCTTGAACTGGATGCGGCACATCAACTGGTCGAACGGCGTGGCACCCCACATGTCGGATTCGGTCAGGGTCTTGTTGCCGATCGAAGGCATGTCCACCGAGAACGGCTGGGTCGGCGAGTAGCGTTCGCCAGGCACATGGCCCTGGGGTACCGGGCGTTCTTCAACGCGCGCGATCGGCACGCCGGTTGCGCGGTTGAGCAGGAAGATCTCGCCCTGTTTGGTGACTTGGGCCAGCGCCGGCTGCATAACGCCCTTATCGTCCGGCACGTCGTACAGCAGGGGTTGTGCCGGCAGGTCGAAGTCCCACAGATCGTGGTGAGTGGTCTGGAAGTGCCAGCGCACCTGACCGGTCTTCACGTCGACGGCGACGATGGAGGAGTTCCACTTGTCGTCGAACTCGGTACGCTGGCCGCCGAAGAAGTCCGGGGTGGCGTTGCCGGTTGGCAAGTAGACCAGACCGAGCTTGGCGTCGTAGGACATGGCCGACCACACGTTCGGCGTGCCACGGGTATACGTCTCACCCGCTGGCGGACGTTTGGTGGTGTTCGGATTGCCCGGATCCCACGCCCACACCAGTTCGCCACTGCGCACGTCGTAGGCACGAACCACGCCTGGCGGTTCGCCGGTGGAATAGTTGTCGGCCACGCGACCACCGACGATCACCACGTCTCCGGCGACCAATGGCGTTGAAGTCTGCTGGTAGTAACCGGGCTTCACTTCACCCATGTCGGTTTTCAGGTCGACCGTGCCTTGGTTGCCGAACGCTTCGCAAGGCTTGCCGGTTTCGGCATTGATGGCGATCAAACGCGCATCGCCGGTCGGCAGGAACAGACGTTTCGTACAGGCCGTTGGCTGAGCACCTGCAGGTGCCGGGGCTTCGGAATAGCCCAGGCCACGGCAACGCTGCCAGTTCGGCGCAGAGCCTTGCGGGTCGAACTTCCAGCGCTCAGCGCCGGTGTCGGCATCCAGGGCGAAGACTTTGCCATAGGCGGTGCAGGTGTAGACCGTGTCACCGATTTGCAGCGGTGTGTTCTGGTCTTCGGCACCGGCGCCGGTGCTTTGCGGGATGTCGCCGGTACGGAAGGTCCAGGCCACCTGCAATTTGTCGATGTTGCCCTTGTTGATCTGGTCCAGCGCGGCAAAGCGGTTGCCGGCGGTGGTGTTGCCCCAGTGTGCCCAGTCTTTCTGCTCGCTGCCCGGCGCGACCGGCGTGACGGCAGGTTCGGTGGTGGCCTTGACCACGTGGGTCGGCACAAACATGTAGGCCAGGGTGGCAACGACACCGACAGCCAGAATACCGGCCAGCCCATAGGCGCCACGCCCTGCGGACGCGCCCGAGGCCCGTACCAGCGTCGGATAGATCAGCGCCACGACCAGGCCGATCACGGCAAAGGTCAGCACGCGCGAGACCAGCGGCCAATACTCGAGGCCGGCATCCCACACGGCCCAGATCGCGGTCAGGATCAGCGCCAGACCATACAGCCAGGCGCCAGCCGGTTTACGGCGGGCAATCATCAGGCCGGAGACCAGCATCGCCAGGCCCATCAGCAGGAAATACCCGCTGCCACCGAGTGAAATCAGGTAGCCACCACCACCCGCCAGGCCGAGCCCGATCAGTGCAATCAGAACACCCAGCCCCGCCAGCAACCATTGGCTGCCGGCGGCAGCCCCAGAATTATTCATGTCGGAATTATCCCCATTTGTGACAAGCGCGGAATAATGTACTACCTAGTTACTTATGGCAAATTGTCGCAGATGAAAATGGCATGAGCGGTAGTGAGCCTAGATCAAACATCCGCTCGATGAGATGTGGCGGTAACATACGTGCCCATTGATCCGTGCCGCTGGAGATGATGCTTTGCCTGACACTCGCCCGCCCGCTCTTGATGAAATCGACCGCCAGCTGATCGCGGCCCTGCAGATCAACGCCCGCGAAAGTGTGGCCATGCTTGCCCGACAACTGGGCATCGCGCGCACCACCGTCACTTCGCGATTGGCGCGCCTGGAAAAAGCCAAAGTGATTACCGGTTATGGCGTTCGCCTGGGTCAGCGTGTGGTCGACGGCGGATTGCAGGCATACGTGGGGATTACCGTGCAGCCGCGCTCAGGCAAGGAAGTGCTGCGACGCCTGAGCGCCATGGCACAGGTGCAGCAGTTGTGTGCCGTAAGTGGCGAATTTGATTATGTGGCGTGGTTGCGCACTGATTCACCGGAGCAACTGGATCAGTTGCTGGATCAGATCGGCAGTGTCGATGGGGTGGAGAAGACCACGACCTCGATCATCTTGAGTAGCAAGATCGATCGGGGGCAGCCGGTTTGAGGCTCCGCCCGTAGATAGTCGTTGTCTGATCGGGCCTCTTCGCGGGCAAGCCCGCTCCCACAGTGGACAATGTGCACAGCACTTTCGTCATATTGATCATTAATATGGCAAAACGACGACACTTTGCGTCTTATTAACGTGTTCTACGCTCTCTAGAATGGCCGGCATCTTTTCCTATACTCAGACGCGCACCCTGCGTCCGGTCGCCAGTAAGGTCAGCCATGAACAAGAACAATCGCCACCCTGCAGACGGTAAGAAACCAGTCACCATTTTCGGCCCGGATTTTCCTTTCGCCTTCGACGACTGGATCGAACACCCGGCCGGGCTGGGCAGCATTCCCGAGCATAACCATGGTGCCGAAGTGGCAATCGTTGGCGCCGGCATCGCCGGGCTGGTGGCGGCTTACGAACTGATGAAACTCGGTCTCAAGCCGGTGGTTTACGAAGCGTCGAAGATGGGCGGCCGCCTGCGCTCACAGACCTTCAACGGGACCGATGGCATCGTCGCCGAACTGGGCGGTATGCGTTTCCCGGTGTCGTCCACCGCGTTCTACCACTATGTCGACAAGCTCGGTCTTGAGACCAAACCCTTCCCCAACCCGTTGACGCCCGCCTCGGGCAGCACCGTGATCGACCTGGAAGGCCAAACCCATTACGCACAGAAACTGGCGGATCTTCCTGCACTGTTCCAGGAAGTCGCTGACGCCTGGGCCGATGCCTTGGAAGACGGCTCGCGCTTCGGCGAAATCCAGCAGGCCATTCGCGACCGCGATGTGCCACGCCTCAAAGAACTGTGGAATACCCTGGTGCCGCTGTGGGACGACCGCACGTTCTACGACTTCGTCGCCACGTCCAAGGCATTCGCCAAGTTGTCGTTCCATCACCGTGAAGTGTTCGGCCAGGTCGGTTTCGGCACCGGCGGCTGGGACTCCGACTTCCCGAACTCGATGCTGGAAATCTTCCGCGTGGTCATGACCAACTGCGACGACCACCAGCACCTGGTGGTCGGTGGTGTCGAGCAAGTACCGCAAGGGATCTGGCGTCATGTGCCGGAACGTTGCGTGCACTGGCCTGAAGGCACCAGCCTTAAATCGTTGCACCGGGGCGCCCCGCGCTCCGGCGTGAAAAAAATCGCCCACGCCCCCGGTGGCCGTTTTGCGGTGACCGACAACAACGGCGACACCCGCGAATATGCCGCGGTGCTGACCACCTGCCAGAGCTGGCTGCTGACCACCCAGATCGAATGCGACGAAACCCTGTTCTCGCAAAAGATGTGGATGGCCCTGGACCGTACCCGCTACATGCAATCGTCGAAAACCTTCGTGATGGTCGACCGTCCGTTCTGGAAGGACAAGGACCCGGAAACCGGCCGCGACCTGATGAGCATGACCCTCACCGATCGCCTGACCCGTGGCACCTACCTGTTCGACAACGGCGACGACAAGCCGGGGGTGATTTGCCTGTCGTACTCGTGGATGAGCGATGCGCTGAAAATGCTCCCGCACCCGGTGGAAAAACGCGTGAAGCTGGCGCTGGATGCACTGAAAAAGATCTACCCGAAAGTCGACATCGCCGCGCGCATCATCGGCGATCCAATCACCGTGTCCTGGGAAGCCGACCCGCATTTCCTCGGTGCCTTCAAAGGCGCCCTGCCCGGCCACTACCGCTACAACCAGCGCATGTACGCGCACTTCATGCAGGAAGACATGCCAGCAGAACAGCGCGGGATCTTCATTGCCGGTGACGATGTTTCGTGGACGCCTGCCTGGGTCGAAGGCGCGGTGCAGACGTCGCTCAACGCGGTATGGGGGATCATGAAACACTTCGGCGGTGCAACTCACGCCGAGAATCCGGGTCCAGGTGATGTGTTCAACGAGATCGGACCGATCGCCCTGCCCGAGTAAGAGGAATCCGAAATGCGCGTAGCCCTTTACCAATGTCCACCGTTGCCCCTGGAGGTTGCCGGCAACCTGCAACGCTTGCACCAGCTTGCGCTGGAGGCTAAAGGCGCCGATTTGCTGGTGCTGCCGGAGATGTTCCTGACTGGCTACAACATTGGCGTCGATGCCGTCAGCGTGCTGGCGGAGGTGTACAACGGTGAGTCGGCGCAACAGGTCGCGCGCATCGCCAAGGCGGCCGGGATCGCCATCTTGTATGGCTATCCCGAACGCACCGAGGACGGGCAGATCTACAACGCCGTGCAGTTGATCGACGCCAATGGCGAACGCCTGTGCAACTACCGCAAGACGCACCTGTTCGGCGACCTCGACCGCTCGATGTTCAGCCCCGGCACCAACGATTTTCCGGTCGTTGAACTGAACGGCTGGAAGATCGGCTTCCTGATCTGCTACGACCTGGAGTTTCCGGAAAATGCCCGACGCCTGGCCCTCGAAGGCGCCGAGCTGATCCTGGTGCCGACGGCGAACATGATCCCCTTCGATTTCATCGCGGATGTCACCGTCCGCGCCCGCGCCTTTGAAAACCAGTGTTACGTGGCCTACGCCAACTACTGCGGGCACGAAGGCGACATCCACTACTGCGGCCAGAGCAGCATCGCCGCACCGGACGGCAGCCGCATCGCTCAGGCCGGCCTTGATGAGACATTGATCGTCGGTGAGCTGGATCGTCAGTTGATGGTCGATTCCCGCGCCGCCAATCGCTACCTCCTCGATCGCCGCCCCGAGCTTTACGGCGCGCTGAACAAGCACTAATCCGCTAGCATTGGCACTTCACTGTTCTGGAAGTGCCCATGCCTGCGCTGAATCACCCTCGCCCCCCTTCTGAAACCCTGGCCAACGGTCTGCGGGTGACGCTGCGTCATGCGCCGGATTTGAAGCGCTGCGCAGCGGCGTTGCGAGTCGCCGCGGGCAGCCACGATGTGCCGCTGGCCTGGCCCGGCCTGGCGCACTTTCTCGAGCATCTGCTGTTTCTGCACACCGATCGGTTTCCTGCGGACCAGGGGTTGATGGCCTACGTCCAGGGTCATGGTGGGCAGGTCAACGCGCGCACCAATGAGCGCACCACCGACTACTTCTTCGAATTGCCAACGCAGGCATTGGCCGGTGGGCTGGAGCGTCTGTCAGACATGCTCGCTCACCCGCGCATGAATCCGGACGATCAGCAGCGCGAAAGAGAAGTGCTGCAGGCCGAGTTTATCGCCTGGTCCAAGGACGCCACGGCCCAACAGCAACTGGCGCTGTTCAACGGGCTGAGTGAAACGCATCCATTGCGCGGCTTTCACGCCGGCAACCGCGACAGCCTTCCGGTATCGCAGCCGGAGTTTCAGCACGCCTTGCAGGATTTTTATCAGCGCTTCTATCAAGCCGGACAGATGACGCTGAGCCTGGCGGGTCCGCAAAGTCTGGAAGAGTTGAAAGCGCTGGCCCAGGCTTTCGCTGATGCCATACCCGCAGGCGAAACGATCACCCAACAAGCGCCTGCGCCGCTGATGGGCACTGCCGACAACCGTTATCAACAGGTGGACGCCCATCGCCTGCATCAGTTGTTCGCCCTCGAAGCACTGCCCGACTCATCGGCTGACGCGTTGGCGTTCCTGTGCCACTGGCTGAACAGCGCCAAGCCCGGCGGGCTGCTGGCCGGTTTACGCGACCGGGGCTGGGCCACCCACCTGAAAGCGGCGCCGCTGTATCAATTTGCCGGGCAAGCCTTGTTGCATATTGAATTCACGCTGAGTGCCAGTGCACCTTCAACGGCGATTCGCGAGCAGTTGCTGGATTGGCTGGGCTTTTTCGCCCGGCAAGACTGGAGCGCGTTGAGCACCGAATACGCCGCCCTGCTGCAATGCCAGCAGCACGTCGCCACAGCCCTGCAACTGGCCCGACTGGACAGCGAACAACTCGAAGCCGGGTTATCCGAACAGGGTGCGACGGCCCTCAGGCACGTGCTGAATCAAATCGGCGCTGTGGATAACTTCAGCGGCCAATGGCAACTGCCGACTCCCAATCCCTTCCTGCGCTCCGATGCGCCTGCCCCCAACGCCGGCTTGATTCGTGGCCAGACCAGCGCCCACCGTGGCCTGCGCACCTTTGCCCAGGATCGCTCGCGCACTCGTCGCGAACGCTCGCCCATGCAGTTCAGCCAGGCGTTGTCGGACAGCGGTGCACAAGGGGCCGTGTATCTGCGTTGGCGTCTTGATGCGGCACCGGGCACTCTCCTGCAATCGGGTCTGGACAATTATCTGCAGCCATTGCGCGAGGAGGCGCGGCAAGCGGGTGTGGATGTCTCGTTCAACGCCTCGGGCAATGAATGGTTGCTTAAGATGACCGGACTGCAGGAGCCGATGCCCGTTGTACTGGAGCATGTGCTGAAAGCGCTGGCGAAACCTGAAATCGACGGTTCGCAGGATGAATCAGCCTTGATGCCCATTCGGCAGCTGCTCAAGGCGCTGCCCGGTTGCTGCCTCGAGCCCTGCGCACTCTCGGATGATCTGCAACAACTCTGGTCAAGCGCCCGCTGGGATGGCCTGGCGATAGGCCTGTCGGTACAGACCCAAGCGGCCATGGGCGTGGCATTGAGCCGCATCCCCGGCACGCCGGACAGTCAGCTGACACCGCCGCCATCGAGCCAGCCGCAACCTCTGTGGAGCACCATCGATACCGGCACCAGCGAACACGCGTTGCTGCTGTTCTGCCCATCCGCGAACGCGATCGCTGACGAAGCCGCGTGGCGCCTGCTGGCACACGTCTGCCAGACGCCGTTCTACCAGCGCCTGCGGGTGGAGTTGCAACTCGGCTATGCGGTGTTCAGTGCCTTGCGCCAGATGCACGGGCAGACTGGACTGCTATTCGGTGTGCAATCGCCAAGTGTCGAGCCGGTCGACCTGCTGCAACACATCGAGCAGTTCCTGGACGGGTTACCGCCGATGATCCGGGACATCGATGACGAGAGTTTCATCGCCCTGCGCCAGACCCTGGCCGACCAATTCGCCAGTACCGTGTTGCCCGACGCCCAAGCGGCCGAACTGCTGTGGCAGGGCAAACTGGCGGGCCGCTCGTCGGATTATCTGAGTCAACTGCCCCAGGCAATTCTGCTGGTTGATCGACCGACACTCATCGCCGCTGCCCAACGCCTGAAACAGGCCGAAGGCGGCTGGCGCTGCCTGTCCAACGGGAGTTGCCCCGGTTCGCCCTGGCAAGTGACAAAATGATCGTTACTGAGGCCGCAATTAACTTTTTCGAACATTTGCGGCCAATTATTGTGAAATTTTAAGTAACATAGCTGCCTAACTATCTGAACATCTCCTGCTGGAGGTGGACTATATGTATAGATCTCAACTGTCCCATCACCTGAAGGAGCGCTCCCATGTCCTGGTCCAAACCTGCTTACACCGACCTGCGTATCGGCTTTGAAGTCACCATGTACTTCGCCAGCCGTTGAGTCCTGCCGCCAGGCAGAACATGCGGTCCAACGCCTCGGTTTGCCGAGGCGTTTTTATTTTCAGCTGTTGAATGATGGGAGCCTCCATGTTTGTCCAGATCCTGGGATCCGCCGCTGGCGGCGGTTTCCCCCAATGGAACTGCAACTGCGCGAACTGCGCAGGTTTTCGCGACGGTAGCCTGAATGCCAGGGCGCGCACTCAATCGTCGATCGCGATTTCCGATGACGGGGTCAATTGGGTGCTGTGCAACACCTCGCCGGACATCCGCGCCCAGCTCCAGAGCTTCGCCCCGATGCAACCCGGCCGCGCCCTGCGTGATACCGGGATCGGCGCGATCATTCTGATGGACAGCCAGATCGACCACACCACCGGCCTGCTCATGCTGCGTGAAGGGTGTCCGCATCAGGTCTGGTGCACGGACATGGTCCACGAAGACCTGAGCAGCGGTTTCCCGCTGTTCAACATGCTGACCCACTGGAATGGCGGCCTGACCTGGAACCGCATCGAACTCGATCAGAGCTTCAGCGTCCCCGCCTGCCCCAACCTGCGCTTCACCCCGCTGCCGCTGCGTAGCGCCGCGCCGCCCTACTCACCCCATCGCTTCGACCCGCACCCTGGGGACAACATCGGCCTGATCGTTGAAGACATCAACACGGGTGGCAAACTGTTCTACGCACCGGGCCTGGGCAAGGTCGATGCGCCGTTGCTGGAGATCATGGCCGGCAGCGATTGCCTGCTGGTGGACGGCACGCTGTGGGACGACGACGAAATGCAGCGCCGTGGCGTCGGCACCCGCACCGGGCGGGAGATGGGTCACCTGGCGCAGAATGGCCCCGGCGGCATGCTCGAAGTTCTGGAGCAACTGCCCACGCAGCGCAAAGTCCTTATCCACATCAACAACACCAACCCGATTCTCGATGAGGATTCGCCGCAACGCGCGGAACTGGATCGGCGCCAGGTTGAAGTGGCGTATGACGGCATGAGTATTGTTTTGTAAGTAGCCGAGACCGCTGCGCGGTCCATCGCCAGCAGGCTGGCTCCCACAGAGGGAACGCGATCACTGTGGGAGCCAGCCTGCTGGCGATGAGGCCGGTGCAGACACCACAGAATCCATCGGTTGCCCCCGGAGAACCGCAATGACCGACACCCCGATGTCCCCCGCCGAATTCGAAGCCGCCCTGCGCGCCAAGGGTGCCTATTACCACATCCATCACCCGTATCACGTGGCGATGTATGAAGGCCGGGCGACCCGCGAGCAGATTCAGGGCTGGGTCGCCAATCGCTTTTACTATCAGGTGAACATCCCGCTCAAGGACGCCGCCATTCTGGCCAACTGCCCGGACCGCGAAATCCGTCGCGAGTGGATTCAACGCCTGCTCGACCATGACGGTGCACCCGGCGAGGACGGCGGCATCGAAGCCTGGCTGCGCCTCGGTCAGGCCGTCGGCCTCGACCCGGATCAACTGCGCTCCCAGGAACTGGTGCTGCCCGGCGTGCGTTTCGCCGTGGACGCCTACGTCAACTTCGCCCGCCGCGCCCGTTGGCAGGAAGCCGCCAGCAGCTCGCTGACCGAACTGTTCGCGCCGCAGATCCACCAGTCGCGCCTGGACAGCTGGCCGCAGCATTACCCATGGATCGACCCGGCCGGCTACGAATATTTCCGCACGCGCCTGGGTCAGGCGCGACGCGATGTCGAGCACGGCTTGGCCATCACCCTGCAGCACTACAGGACGCGCGAAGGCCAGGAGCGCATGCTGGAAATTCTCCAGTTCAAACTGGACATTCTTTGGAGCATGCTCGATGCCATGAGCATGGCTTACGAACTCAAGCGCCCGCCGTATCACAGCGTGACCGAACAACGGGTCTGGCATAAAGGAATCACCTTATGAGTTTCGATCGCAGCAAGACCCCGACCTGGCGGCCCGGCTACCGCTTCCAGTACGAACCGGCGCAGAAAGGCCACGTGCTGCTGTACCCCGAAGGCATGATCAAACTCAATGAAAGCGCCGCGCTGATCGGTGGCTTGATCGATGGCCAGCGCGATGTCGCGGCGATCATCAATGAGCTCGACAACCAGTTCCCCGGCGTGCCCGAGCTCGGTGACGACATCGAGCAATTCATGGAGGTTGCCCGTGCGCAGCACTGGATCACCCTTGACTGATCTGCCGCCCAAGCCTGAGGTTGGTCTGCCACTGTGGCTGCTCGCCGAGCTGACCTACCGCTGCCCGCTGCAATGCCCGTACTGTTCCAATCCTCTGGATTTCGCTAAGCAGGGCGAGGAGCTGAGCACCGAGCAGTGGATCAAGGTGTTTCGCGAGGCCCGGGAGATGGGCGCGGCACAACTGGGTTTCTCCGGCGGCGAACCGCTGGTGCGCCAGGACCTCGCCGAGCTGATTGCCGAGGCGCGCAAGCTGGGCTTCTACACCAACCTGATCACCTCCGGCATCGGTCTGACCGAGCAGAAAATCAGCGACTTCAAAAAGGCCGGCCTCGATCACATCCAGATCAGCTTCCAGGCCAGCGACGAGCAGGTGAACAACCTGCTGGCCGGGTCGAAAAAGGCCTTCGCGCAGAAGCTCGAAATGGCCCGCGCGGTGAAGGCCCACGGCTATCCGATGGTGCTCAACTTCGTGACCCATCGGCACAACATCGACCAGATCGACCGCATCATCGAGCTGTGCATTGCGCTGGAAGCGGACTTCGTCGAACTCGCCACTTGCCAGTTCTACGGCTGGGCGCAGCTCAACCGCGTCGGCCTGTTGCCGACCAAAGAGCAACTGGTGCGCGCCGAACGCATCACCAACGAATACCGGGCAAAACTCGAAGCCGAAGGTCATCCGTGCAAGCTGATTTTCGTCACCCCGGACTATTACGAAGAACGCCCGAAAGCCTGCATGAACGGCTGGGGCAGTATTTTTCTGACGGTCACCCCGGACGGAACCGCACTGCCCTGTCACGGCGCCCGACAACTGCCGGTTCAGTTTCCCAACGTGCGCGACCACAGCATGCAACACATCTGGTACGACTCGTTCGGCTTCAATCGCTTTCGCGGCTACGACTGGATGCCTGAGCCCTGCCGCTCCTGCGACGAGAAAGAAAAGGACTTCGGCGGCTGTCGCTGCCAGGCGTTCATGCTCACCGGTGATGCGAGCAACGCCGACCCGGTGTGCAGCAAATCGCCCCATCACGGCGTGATCCTCCAGGCCCGCGAAGAAGCCGAGCACGCCACTCAGACCATCGACCAACTGGCCTTTCGCAATGAACGAAACTCACGCCTCATCGCCAAAAGCTGAACCCTTCAGCGCGGCCAACGCCGTCGCCGCCGGTGTCGACTTTGCCGAGTTGCAGGCCGGCGCCAACGGCCTGTTCTGGAACGAATACCGCCCGCAAGATGGTGCCTGCCGAATCTGGCACTGGCGCAATGGCACGGCGAAATGTCTGACGCCACCAGGGTTCAGTGTTCGAAGTCGGGTGTACGAATATGGCGGTGGCGCGTTTTGTCTGACTGACGACGGCGTCGTTTTCGTCAACGAGGCCGACCAGCAACTGTATCGGCAATCGTTGCAGGGCGAACCCGAAGCGCTGACATCAGGGGCGTGCCGTTATGGCGATCTTCAGTTCGCCCATGGTCAAGTGCTGGCGGTAGAAGAGAACCGCGACCGACATCGCCTGGTGGCGATTGATCTGACGGACGGCGGACGGCATTTGCTGGCCGAGGGGGCGGATTTTTACGCGGCACCCACGCTGAGCCCGGATGCCCGTCGGCTGGCCTGGGTCGAGTGGAATCGCCCGCATCAGCCCTGGACGGCGACGCGCTTGATGGTCGCCGAACGCCAGCGCGATGGCGGGTTTTCACCGCCCCGTTGCGTCGCCGGTGACGACGCTCAAGAGTCCCTGCAACAACCACGATTTGACGACAGCGGGCGCTTGTATTGCCTAACCGATCGCGGCGGTTTCTGGCAACCCTGGGTGGAATCCAGCGAGGGATTGAGCCCATTACCCAGTGCCGCTGCCGATCATGGTCCCGCGCCCTGGCAACTCGGTGGCTGCACCTGGCTGCCGCTGGGCGGGGCCGGCTATCTGGCCACTTGGACGGAAGGTGGTTTTGGCCGATTGGCGGTGTGTGGCGACAACAACGAGGACTTCACGGGCGAATACAGCCGCTTCCGTCATCTCGCTGTGGATAACCAGTTCATCTACTGCATCGCGGCATCGCCGATCAGTTCGTCAGCGGTGATCGCCATCGACCGCCAGACCCGTGAGGTGAACACACTCGCCGGCGGCATCACACCACTACCTGCCGAGCAGATCAGCCTTCCACAAACCCTGCGTTACCCGAGTGGTTCGGGCGAAGCTCACGGCTTCTTCTACCCGGCGATGACGGGCGAGGCCAAACCGCCGCTGGTGGTGTTCATCCACGGCGGCCCGACATCGGCGTGCTATCCGATGCTCGATCCGCGCATTCAGTACTGGGCGCAACGGGGTTTCGCCGTGGCCGATCTCAACTACCGCGGCAGCAGCGGCTATGGGCGAGCCTATCGCCAGGCCCTGCATTTGAGCTGGGGCGACGTCGATGTCGAAGACGCTTGTGCAGTGGCCAGTCACCTCGCCGAACGCGGATTGATCGACGGCGACAGAGCGTTCATTCGTGGCGGCAGTGCCGGCGGTTACACCACGCTGTGCGCACTGGCGTTCCACAAGGTCTTCCGCGCCGGCGCCAGCCTCTATGGGGTCAGCGATCCTGTCGCCCTGGGCCGGGCGACCCACAAGTTCGAGGGGGATTATCTGGACTGGCTGATCGGTGATCCGGTGCAAGACGCCGAGCGCTATACCGCACGTACGCCATTACTGCATGCGAGCAACATCAGCGTGCCCGTGATCTTCTTTCAGGGCGAACTGGATGCGGTGGTGGTGCCGGAGCAAACAAGGGAGATGGTCACCGCGCTGCAGAACAACGGCATTGCCGTCGAAGCCCATTACTACGCTGACGAACGCCATGGCTTTCGCAAGGCGGGCAATCAGGCCCATGCACTGGAACAGGAATGGTTGTTTTATCGACGGGTGATGGAGCACGCCGGCTGAAATCGGCGGTGCTCCAGTCGCTGATCGCGATGGCTAATACGCCGCGAAACTCAACGCTTGGCGATGATGTACACCGCATGCACGATGCCTGGAATGTAACCGCACAACGTCAGCAGAATGTTCAGCCAGAACGCCCCGCCAAACCCGACTTGCAGAAACACGCCCAGCGGCGGCAACAGAATGGCGATGATGATACGAATGAAATCCATGGGGTCAGCTCCTGATTGAAGTCGGCTCATGCGAGCCTCACACACAATCGACCTGCGCCGCTGGTCAGGGTTCACTGTCGATAGGCTTGAGCATCAAAGCGCCATAGAGAATGACGCCGACAAAAAAACGCCCCACGCCAAAAAAATCCAGCGTGGGGCGTGCGTTATACCGCGAGACGGTTCGGGGATTCGTGCAGGGTGTGTCTGATCAGACGGCGATTCCTTTGCGGCACTGCAACTGGGCGGTGCGTACACGGGAGAAGGCACGGGCCAGTCGCAGGAGCATTTCGTCGATGTTGGCTTTGCTGACATTCAGCGCCGGTGTGAAGCGCAGGCAATCGGGTTGCGGGGCGTTGAGCAACAGGCCTTCGTAAAGCGCAGCCTTGACCACGGCGTCGGCGGAATCATCGGACAGGGTCAGACCCCAGAGCAGGCCTTGTCCGCGTAACTCGCCGTGGCCATAACGGCGCGCCAGACGCTGCAGCCCTTCACGCAGATGCTGGGCACTTTGCCCGACATGCTCGAGAAATCCCTTGTCGTGCACGCTGTCGAGCACGGAGAGCCCCGCCGCTGTCATCAAGGCATTGCCGTGATGAGTGCCGGTGATTTCACCGGTTGCAAAACAACAGGCCTTGCCCCGCGCCAGCAACGCCGCCACGGGCACGCCACCGCCCAGCCCTTTGCCGAGCACAACGATATCCGCCCGCACGCTGTAGGACTGTTCGGCAAGCAAGGTGCCGCAGCGCCCGATGCCGGTTTGCACTTCGTCGAGGATCAACAGGATGCCGAGTTCACGACACAGGCGCTCGACGCCTTTGAGGTAATGCGCGGTCGCCGGTATCACGCCGGCTTCGCTCTGGATCGGCTCGAGCATGATGGCGACGGTGCGCTCATCCACGGCCGCATGCAGCGCTGGAAGATCGTTGAACGGAACGTGGCTGAAGCCCGGCAGCTGCGGCTCGAACCGGTTGACCTGCGTCGAACTGTCTGACGCGGAGATCGTCGCCAGACTGCGACCATGACAGCCGTTATTGGCGACGATGATCCGCGAAGCACCGCCGCGATGCTGTTGGCCCCATTTGCGCGCCAGCTTGATCGCCGCCTCACAGGCTTCGCTGCCACTGTTGAGCAGGTAGGCCTGGTCGCTGCCGGTGCTGACACACAGTCGCTCGGCGAGGTTCAGCATGCCGCGGTTATGCAAACCGAAACCGGGGTTAATCAGTGTTTGTGCCTGCGTCGCGATGGCATTGACCAGCGCCTTGGGGCTGTGTCCAAGGCTGTTGGCGCCACCACCTTGGGAGAAATCCAGATAAGCCCGGTCATCGTTGTCCCACAACCAAGAACCCTGGCCGCGGACAAAAACCTGTTTCGGTCGCTCGACACTGGGCATCAGGCACTCACTGGAAAGGTTGTCGCCCCTGGACTGAAAGGAAGCGTGCGCCACTAGATCATCAAGGCTTGGTGAGTGACGACGCAGATTGAACAAATTCATCCGTTCAATCTCCGTTTTGGATTTTTTGCCTTACCTATGTCAACACCATCGAAGCAAACGGTAATCATCGCGCTTTGTGGCCCTGTAAGCCTTGTGAATACGGTTAGACTAGGCTCAGGCAAGGCCTTTGGCCATTTCGATTTCTCATCATTTTCGATAAGTATTACTTATGGATTTTAAACAACTGCGTTATTTCGTCGCGGTCTACGAAGAGGGCCATGTGGGCCGTGCTGCCGAGCGGCTGTCCATCTCTCAACCGGCGCTGTCCCAGCAGATCCGGCAACTCGAACAATCGCTGGACGTGACCCTGTTCGAACGCAGCAGCAAACGACTGTTGCCGACGCTGGCGGCACATACCCTGTACAACCACGCCTTGCCCCTGCTTGATGGCTTGCAACGGGCGCGCGAGGCGCTGGGCAATTTCAAGGGGCAAGCGCTGCGCACACTGGCGATTGGCGTTTTGCAGACCGTGCATACCAGCCTGGTGCCGCAGATGCTCGAACGGGTGCGCAAGGCGCAACCGCATCTGGTGGTGCAGATCTATGAGTTGACCGGCCTGGAAGTCGAGCGACGCCTGCTCAATGGCTCGCTGGACATCGGCATCAGCTACCTGCCGCCCCGGCAGCCTGGCTTGCACGGCGTGATGCTGTACGAAGATGAGCTGACGCTGGTCATCCCGGCGGACCATCCGCTGCGGGAATTCAAGAAAGTATCCATGAGCCAGGCCGCCGAGCTGCCCATGTTGCTGCTGGGCGAGGAGTTTCAAGTGCGGCAGATCTGGCAAACGCAACTGGCCAGCATGGGGAGACGCCCGCAGGTACAAGCCGAGCTGAACAACATGGCGGGGATTCTCGACAGCCTGCCGCACACGCGATTGGCGACGGTATTGCCTGGGCGCTCGCAAAAAGCCCACGGCAGCAAGGACCTATTGTGGAAACCCCTGAGTGAACCCCGGGTACCGCTGAAAATAGGACTGGTGTGTCGGGATGTGCAACGGCAACAGGCCTCGATGGCATTGTTGCGAACATTGCTGGAGGAGGTGATAAATCGACCGGATGAGCGCTTGAACACCCCATCGGCACTGGATGGACTGAGCTGAGTACTTTTTTGCGGGCATAAGAAAACCCCGCCGAAGCGGGGCTTTGCAGACTGTTTCCCTGACATCCATTTCACTCCGCCGTCCTGGCAGAATCCTACGTGTCCGTGTTGTAGCTTTGCGCTTCCTGCGCTACGTCCATGTGAAGTAGATTAGCTGTGGATCCAATCTGCTTCTATGGGAGAAGTGCAGCACGTCGTGTAAGAGAATGCTTACATGACGTCACACCTTCAGAATTGCGCTGCATCCAGCAGGAACAGCGACTCGCTGCCAGCCCTCACCGACGCACTCAACGAATGAATTCGCGGCAGCAGCCGGGCGAAGTAGAAACGTGCCGTGCCCAGCTTGCTGGCGTAGAAATCGTCCTGCGCTTCTTTGCCGAAAGCAGCCTTGGCCATCAGTGCCCACATGTAGGCATAGGCGGTGTAGCCAAACACTTGCAGGTATTCGACCGACGCGGCGCCGATTTCATTCGGGTTGTTTTTTGCCCGATCCAGCAACCACGCCGTCAGCTCATCGAGGGTCGTCACGGCGTCGTTCAGCGGCTTGGTGAACTCCGCCAGGTCGGCGCTGGCCGTGGCGGTGAAATGACGAATCTCGTCAGCGAACAGTTTGTAGAACGCCCCGCCGCTGCCGACGATCTTGCGCCCGACCAGGTCCAGCGCCTGAATGCCGTTGGTGCCTTCGTAGATCTGGGTGATACGCACGTCGCGCACCAGCTGCTCCTGGCCCCATTCGCGGATGTAGCCGTGGCCGCCGAAAATCTGCTGACCATGTACGGTGGTTTCCAGACCCAGATCGGTCAGGAATGCCTTGGCCACCGGCGTCAGCAACGCCACCAGGTCCTCCGCACGCTTGCGGGTCGTGCCGTCTACACTGAACTTGGCAGTGTCCAGTTGCATGGCCACGTAAGTCGAGAAAGCGCGGCCGCCTTCGTTCGATGCTTTCATGGTCAACAGCATGCGACGCACGTCCGGGTGGACGATGATCGGGTCGGCCACTTTGTCCTTATTCTGCGCGCCGGTCGGCGAACGGCTTTGCAGGCGGTCACGGGCGTATTCGATGGCGTTCTGGTAGGAACGCTCGCCCGTCGCCAGGCCTTGAATGCCGACACCCAGACGCTCGTAGTTCATCATGGTGAACATGGCTGCCAGGCCTTTGTTCGGCTCGCCAACCAGATAACCCACGGCTTCGTCGAAGTTCATCACACAGGTCGCGGACGCCTGGATGCCCATCTTGTGTTCGATCGAACCGCAGTTGGCCGGGTTGCGCGCGCCCAGGCTGCCATCGGCATTGACCATGAACTTCGGTACCAGGAACAGCGAGATGCCTTTCGGCCCTGCCGGGGCATCCGGCAGTTTGGCCAGCACCAGGTGAATGATGTTCTCGGTCAGGTCGTGTTCGCCCCCGGTGATGAAGATCTTGGTGCCGCTGACCTTGTAGGAACCGTCGGCCTGAGGTTCGGCCTTGGTGCGGATGATCCCCAGATCGGTACCGGCATGCGGCTCGGTCAGGCACATGGAACCGGCCCAGACACCGGCGTACATGTTCGGCAAGTAGGCGGCTTTCAGTTCTTCGCTGGCGTGGGCGTTGATCGACAGACAGGCACCGGCCGTCAGCATCGGGTACAAACCGAATGCCAGGCTGGCAGAGTTGACCATTTCTTCGACCTGGGCCGAAACGGCCTTGGGCATGCCCATGCCGCCGTAGGCCGGATCACCGCCCACGCCGACCCAGCCGCCCTCGGCGTAAGTCTGATAAGCCTGCGGGAAACCGGCCGGCGTGGTAACGGCACCGTCCGCCCAGTGGCAACCTTCTTCATCCGCGGCACGGCTCAGGGGCGCGATGCTTTTGCTGGTGACCTTGCCGGCTTCTTCCAGGATGGCCTCGACCGTTTCCGCGTCGACGGTTTCGGCCAACGCAGGCAGCTCGGCCCAGAGTTTGGCGACCTCGAAAACTTCATTGAGGACGAAACGCATATCGCGCAGGGGCGCTTTGTAGTCAGCCATGGCAAACCTCGCAAGATCTAAACGGGTGAATCGTAGGGGGAGTATTTTCGTTGTGTCCGAGTGTAACCCAACAACTTTTGTGACACATAGGGTCAGGCGGTGACCATTTTGTAATGTTTGGTCATAGACCGCGCAGTCATAAAAAAACCCGCAATTACGCGGGCTCCTTTGTCACTGGTTTTAAAGATTAAAGCGCAAACAACTCCGCCGGCAGCTGCATCAGGCAGTCGCTGCCCGCCTCGATCGCCGACCGATGAGCGGCTGTACGGGGCAGCAGGCGCTTGAAGTAAAACTCGCTGGTCGCCAGTTTGGCCTTGCAGAAATCCGCATCGCCACCGCCCGCCTCCAGCCGTGCCTGGGCCACCAGTGCCATGCGCAACCACAAATAGCCAAGGATGATGTAGCCGCTGTACATCAGGTAATCCACCGAAGCGGCACCCACTTCATCCGGATTCTTCATCGCCGCCATGCCGACCCTGGTCGTCAATTCGCCCCACTGCTGGTTCAGGCCATTGAGTTGCGCCACATAGCTGGCCAACTGCGGATGTTCGGCGTTCGCCGCGCAAAACCGGTGAACGATTTTGGTGAAGCCGCGCAACAACTTGCCCTGGCTGCCCAGGACCTTGCGCCCAAGCAGGTCCAGTGCCTGAATGCCATTGGTGCCCTCGTAGATCGGCGCGATGCGGCAATCGCGCACCAGTTGCTCCATGCCCCATTCACGAATGAAGCCATGACCACCGAACACCTGCATGCCGAGGTTGGTCACCTCCAGGCCGGTGTCGGTCATGAAGGCCTTGCAGATCGGCGTCAGGAACGCCAGCAAGTCTTCAGCGTCCTGGCGTGCGGTTTGGTCTGCGCTCAGGTGTGCAACATCCAGCAATTGCGCCGTGAAGTACGTCAGTGCGCGATTGCCTTCGTTGAAGGCCTTCATGGTCAGCAGCATCCGGCGCACGTCCGGATGGACGATGATCGGGTCGGCCGCTTTGTCCGGTGCTTTGGGGCCGGTGAGCGCGCGCATCTGCAAACGCTCGTTGGCGTACTTGATCGCGCCCTGGAAACTCGCCTCCCCCAGGCACAAGCCCTGCATCCCGGTGCCCAGGCGCGCATGGTTCATCATGGTGAACATGCAGTTAAGACCCTTGTTCGGCTCGCCGATCAGGAAACCTTTGGCGCCGTCGAAGTTCAGCACACAGGTGGCCGACGCCTTGATGCCCATTTTGTGTTCGATGGAGCCGCAGGAAACACCGTTGCGCTCGCCAGCCTCACCGGCGGCATCGGGCAGGAATTTGGGCACGATGAACAGCGAAATGCCCTTGGTGCCGGCCGGTGCGTCCGGCAGCTTCGCCAGCACCAGGTGAACGATGTTGTCGCTCATGTCGTGTTCACCGGCGGAGATGAAGATCTTGCTGCCGGAGATCGCGTAACTGCCATCGGCCTGGGGCACGGCGCGGGTCTTGATGATGCCCAGGTCCGTGCCGCAATGGGCTTCGGTCAGGCACATGGTGCCGGTCCATTGGCCAGCGGTGAGTTTGCGCAGGTAGGTCTGTTTCTGTTCGTCGGTGCCATGGGCGTGGATCGCTGACATGGCGCCGTGAGTCAAGCCGGGGTACATGCCCCAGGACGTGTTGCTCGACGCCACCATTTCGCTGATGACCAGCCCCAGAGAGCTCGGCAGACCCTGGCCACCGTAGACCGGGTCAGCCGCCAGGCCATGCCAGCCGCCTTGCACATACTGTGCGAAAGCCTGCTTGAAGCCTGCGGGCGTCGTGACCACGCCATTGTCGAAATGGCAGCCCTCTTCGTCGCCGCTGCGGTTGAGTGGCGACAGCACGTTCTCGCAGAACTTCGCGCCCTCTTCAAGAATCGCACTGACCATGTCCGCACTGGCCTCAGTGGCCCCCAGTGCGGCGTAGTTGCTGGGAAAGTCGAAGACGTGGTCGATCAGAAAGCGCATGTCGCGCAGGGGAGCTTTGTACTCGGGCATGGTCATTTCTCCGGCAGCAGATGACTCAAACCTACTGCTGCCGACCACGCCTCACAATCACAGTCCAGACGCTGAATGCGCCATCATCACTCAACCGCAGCGGCGTCCATGCGCACCGCGCCACGACGAGTCTGACCGAATGCCATGACACAGTTACGGCCGGCGCCCTTGGCGCTGTAGAGCGCCTGATCGGCGGATTTGAGCACTTCTTCAGGGGTGCGTTGTTCAATGCGCTCGGCGACGCCGATGCTCACCGTGACCGACACGCTCGAAACATTGGAGCCCGAACGGCGCTGGCGTCCCTGACTATCGTCCTGCGGACGGCTGTCCTGGTTACGCAGATGAATGTTATAGGTGGCGATGGATTCGCGGATGACCTCCAGGTGCGGCATGCACTCTTCGAGGGTCTTGCCGGCGAACACCAGGGCAAACTCCTCACCGCCATAGCGATACGCCTTGCCGCCCCCTCCGATTTTCGACAGTTTGCTGGCGACCAGTCGCAGCACCTGGTCACCGACATCATGGCCGTGGGTATCGTTGAATTTCTTGAAGTGGTCGACATCGCTCATGGCCAGCACGTAGTTGCGCCCCAGTCGCTGCATGCGCTCGTTCAAGGCACGACGCCCCGGCAGACCGGTGAGTTCATCGCGGAACGCCATTTGATAGGCCTCGTGCGCAACGGCGGCGGCGATCATCAGCATCACCTGGCTGCACATGATGTTCAGGGTGAATGGCAGGATGAAGGTTTTCGGCAACATCCAGAACAGTCCGAGCAAGCCCACGAGTTGCGCGGCGTGCAGCGGTCGCGGATTGCGCCAGTACTGATACACCAGCAGCAGGAACGAACCGATGAACACCGGGTAGGACAACTGGATCAGGCTCATCCAGGCACCGTGCAACGCCGGCCAGCGGATCTCCGAAAGCCAGATCAACAGCGCATGCGGGTAACTTTGCTCCAGCCCCAACGCCACGCTGCCCACGGCCAGCAACACGGCGAAGCGCGCCACCATGTCCTGGAACAGATGAGTACGCTCCTGCCAGGCGGCGAATACGCCAAATAACAACGGCAATAGCAAGCAACACAAGTGGAAGACCACAGCAGCGTCATCGCGCACCTTGCCGTTATCGCGGTAGTAGTCGGTCTGGGTGTCGAGCAGGTAGTAGGCGATGTACACCGTGACCATCAGAAACAGTTCACGCTGACGTCGGTAAACCGCGCAGTAAGAACCGCCGAGCAACAGCACCAGGGTTGGCAGCACGTTGAACAGCGAAGTGAAGAAGACGTTCAGATCCTTGACGTAAGCAGCCGCAAGTCCCGCGAACAACAGCAGTAATGACGGCAGGAAATGACTGAAACGTACAGCGGAAGAACGCGGCAAGGGTAAAGCTCCGACCGTCAAATCAAAAAAGATGGCAATGTGCCCACCACTTTAACGGCAAAATCTCCGGATTGCTGAGTGAATTACTGAGGTATTTTTGTAAAAAAGAGCATCACTGGCGACGAACGGTCTGCCAGTGACGCAAGGTAAGCCCCGACACGCTGGACGAGACCCGCTGTCGCTTGAGCATTGCCGAAAAAAAACCGCCAGTCCCGAAGGAATGGCGGCTCTTTGCACGACAGCGTTAAGACTTAGTAGCCCAGCGCGAAGTCTTCTTCTTTCATGTCCATCAGGTTGTTGGCGCCCGACAGCATGGTTGCCACGTGAGTGCGGGTACGCGGCAGGATGCGCTGGAAGTAGAAACGCGCAGTCTGCAACTTGGCGGTGTAGAACGCCTGTTCGGTGGTGCCGGCAGCCAGTTTTTCCGCAGCCAGACGCGCCATGTCGGCCCAGAAGTAGGCCAGGCAGGCGTAACCGGAGTACATCAGGTAGTCCACGGAGGCTGCGCCGACTTCTTCGCGATCCTTCATGGCGGCCATACCGACCTTCATGGTCAGCTCGCCCCATTCCTTGTTCAGTGCAGCCAGCGGTGCGACGAATTCCTTGACCGCTTCGTTGCCCTCGTTGTTCTGGCAGAACTTGTGGACGATCTTGGTGAAGCCTTTCAGAGCCTCGCCTTGAGTCATCAGCACTTTACGGCCCAGCAGGTCGAGTGCCTGGATACCGGTGGTGCCTTCGTACAACATCGAAATGCGGCTGTCGCGAACGTTCTGCTCCATGCCCCACTCGGCGATGAAGCCGTGGCCGCCGTAGATTTGCACGCCGTGGTTGGCCGATTCGAAACCGACTTCGGTCATGAAGGCTTTGGCGATTGGCGTCATGAAGGCCAGCAGAGCGTCGGCTTTCTTCTTCTCTTCTTCGTCCACACCGTACTTGACGATGTCGACCTGTTTGGCGGTGAAGTACACCATCGCACGGTTGCCTTCGGCGAAGGCCTTCATGGTCAACAGCATGCGACGTACATCCGGGTGCACGATGATCGGGTCAGCGGCTTTGTCCGGCGCTTTCGGGCCAGTCAGCGAGCGCATTTGCAGGCGATCGCGAGCGTATTTCAGGCCGCCCTGGAAACCGATTTCGGCGTGGGCCAGACCTTGCAGCGCGGTGCCCAGGCGTGCGGTGTTCATGAAGGTGAACATGCAGTTCAGGCCTTTGTTCGCCGGGCCGATCAGGAAACCGGTGGCCGCGTCGAAGTTCATCACGCACGTGGCGTTGCCGTGGATGCCCATTTTGTGTTCCAGGGAACCACAGGACACCGCGTTACGCGCGCCGATCGAACCGTCTTCGTTCGGCAGGAATTTCGGCACGATGAACAGCGAGATGCCTTTGGTGCCAGCCGGTGCATCCGGCAGGCGGGCCAGCACGATGTGGACGATGTTGTCGGCCATGTCGTGTTCACCGGCCGAGATGAAGATCTTGGTGCCGGACACTTTGTAGGTACCGTCGGCCTGAGGCTCGGCCTTGGTGCGCAGCATGCCCAGGTCGGTGCCGCAGTGCGGTTCGGTCAGGCACATGGTGCCCGTCCATTCGCCGGACACGAGTTTGGTCAGGTAGGCGTGTTGTTGCTCTGGGGTGCCGTGCTCGGAGATGGTGTTCATCGCGCCATGGGACAGGCCTGGGTACATGCCCCACGACCAGTTGGCTTCGCCGACCATTTCGCTCACCGCCAGACCCAGGGACTCCGGCAGGCCCTGGCCGCCGTGTTCCACGTCGTGGGCCAGGCTTGGCCAGCCGCCTTCGACGAATTGCTTGTAGGCTTCTTTGAAACCGGTCGGGGTTTTAACGCCGGACTCGCTCCAGGTGCAGCCTTCGAGGTCACCCACGCGGTTCAGCGGAGCCAGCACCTGCTCACAAAACTTGGCGCCTTCTTCGAGAATGGCGTCAACCATGTCCGGAGTTGCGTCTGCGCAAGCCGGAAGGCTCTGATAGTGCGCTTCGTAGCCGAGCAGTTCGTCACGAACGAAGCGAATATCACGCAAGGGGGCCTTGTAGTCAGGCATAGCGATAAACCTCTGCTGATGTAACCGGGAATGAGCGACCGTGTCGATTTGTTGTGACGGTCAAACAGTTGTTTGAAACATACGTTTACGCCCAAATCTTGTCAAGCGCCGATCTTTTGCCGTTCGTCATCACTGTTCGGGAATGGCGGACGCACCGATGCGCAACGCCGTTGACCGAGCAACACGTCGTATCGGAAAGATTATTTTTGGCAAGAAGGACTTACACAGCAAAACGCCGCGAATGTTCGCGGCGTCGCAGGTGCAGATTCAGCGAGGAATCAGGCGAACGTATCGATCAGCGTACCGAGCATTTCATCGGATGCCTTGGCCACCCTGGCCCCCAGCTCAACCTGAAATTTGCCTTGGGACAGCTCGACCACGTTGCTGGCCAGGTCCGATTGCTGACTACGATCGACCGAACGCAACCGATCAACTTGAGCTTCTGAAGATTGGCTGGTCACCGAGCGCTCGATCGTCGAGTTGGCGATTTGACTGGCGGCCTGGTCGACACGGTTCTGCCCTGTCTGAATAGTGCTCAGACCGGCATAAAAAGCGGTGCTTCCTGAGATTTCCATGGGAGAACCCGTCTTTGCAAAGGATCAATAGTGCGCATTGAACCAGAGCCGGCGGCAAAACACCCGACAAAAACACTAATGGCACAGTGCCTTGTCATAGGCAAAGCCTAGTCAAGCAGATCCAGTTGAAGATGCTCCGCCACCGCTTCAGCCGTCACCACCTTGAGTTTCGGCACACGTCCCAGGCACGGCGCCGGGATTCGTTCGGCGAGGGTCGCCAGGTTTTCTTCCAGCCGCGAGGTTTTCGGATCGATGATGTTGGCCACCCAGCCTGCCAGTTGCAAACCGTCCCGGGCAATCGCCTCGGCCGTCAGCAACGCATGGCTGATGCAGCCCAGGCGCACGCCAACCACCAGAATCACCGGCAGGTCCAGCGCTATCGCCAGGTCGGACAGATTGGCCTGATCCGCCAACGGCACGCGCCAGCCACCGGCCCCTTCGATCAGGGTGAAATCGGCCTGCCTGTCGAGAATCTGCCGCATCGGTGCCAACAGGGACTGTACCGTCAACGCCACGCCCGCCTCACGCGCGGCCAGGTGCGGGGCGATGGCCGGTTCGAACGCCACCGGGTTGACCTGTGCATAAGTCAACGGCAATGAACACTCCGCCAGCAGCGCCAATGCATCGGCATTGCGCAAGCCCTTGGGGGTGACCTCGCAACCGGAAGCGACCGGCTTGCCCGCGGCGGTGCTCAGGCCCGCCGAACGCGCCGCATGCAGCAACCCGGCGGCCACCGTGGTCTTGCCGACATCGGTGTCGGTGCCGGTGATGAAATAGGCTGCACTCATAAGGGTTTCTCCAAAACGGCATACACCACTTGATAAGTCGCCGGCAGTCCCTGGGCCTGACGAAACTGCTCATAAGCCTCAATCAAACCCAGGATCCGCGCCCGGCCGGTCAAACCGCCCGGCCGACCAGGATTCAGATTATGCGCCCCCAGCGCCTTGAGCTCATGGGTCAGGCTGCGCACATCGGGGTAATGCAGCACATGGGGCCGGGTTTCCAGGCTGATCGCCTGCAGACCACTGGCCTCGCACAAGCGTTGATAAACCGCGAACTCGCGGAAGCGGTTGACGTGAACCATGCCGTCCACCTGCCGCCAGCTGTCACGCAGTTCAAACAACGTGCCCACGCACAGACTAGCAAATGCGAAAACACCGCCCGGCTTCAGCACGCGCCTGGCCTCGCCGAGCACCGACGCGAAGTCCTCGCACCACTGCACTGCCAGGCTGGAGTAGATCAGATCGCAGGTCGAATCCTGTAGCGGCAAACGCTCGGCATCGCCCGCGATGAAATGCGTGGCGCCGCCCAGCGGCCGGGCATGCTTGAGCATGCCTTCGGCGATATCCAGCGCCACGCCGTGACTGGTGGGAAACCGCTCGCCCAGCGCACGACTGAAATGCCCGGTGCCACACCCGAGATCCAGCCAACGCCCCGGAACGAAATCATCCGGCAAACGACGCAGCAACTGGCTGCCAACGTCACGCTGCAACTCGGCCACACTGTCGTAGCTCGCCGCCGCACGGGAAAAGGACGCCGCGACCTGGCGCTTGTCGGGCAAACCGCCGGGTGGAACGGGTAGGGATAAATCAGTCATCACCGGACTCATGCAAAAAGGCCTGGATCGCCCCCGCCACACCGTGGGGGTCTTCCAGAAGAAACGCGTGGCTGGCCTGTTCAATCAGACCGATTTCGATATCCGGCAGCAACGCCAGCAAGTCGCCCGCCGCTTCGGCCGGCACCAACCCGTCGAGCCCGGCGAACAGATGCAACTGCGGGCCGCGAAACGCCTGCAACGCTGGCCGGGTGTCCAGTTGTGCGAGCAACTCCAGGCCACTCATCAACACCGGCACCGACGTATGGGGCGCGCCACCGAGCAACAAACGCGACAAGCCGCGCGGGTCTTCGGCACCTTGCGCGCAGAGCAGTGAAAAGCGTTTCAACGTCATCCGTGGGTCGGCGGAACAGCCTGCCAGAAACGCATCAAAGGTTTCGCCGGGCATCGCACTCGGCCACTGTTCATGGGCGACAAAGGACGGGTTGCTCGCCAGGGTCAGCAAGCCGCAGCAACGATCACCGCGACGCGCCGCCAATTCGCAAGCGAGCATGCCACCCAGGGACCAACCGCCGAGCCAGGCGTCCTGCGGCAGCGTCGAGTCGAGTTCGTCGAGCCATTCTTCAAGATCGCTCGACTCCAGCTCCGGCAGCGGCTCGATCTCCACACGCAGGCGCTCGTCCAGGCCCTGCAACGCCGCTGCCAAGGGTTCCAGCGGTGAAACGCCGAGCCCCCAGCCGGGTAGCAGAATCAGTCGATCACGCATGGCTTGGCTCCGGTCCCAGTTGCTGAAAACAATCGGCCAGTCCCTCTAGCAATAGCTGCACCTGCGCCTCGCTATGGGCGGCGGTCAGGGTCACGCGCAACCGGGCGCTGCCGGCGGGCACGGTCGGTGGGCGGATCGCGGTCACCATCAGGCCGCGCTCGCGCAACATCTGCGACAGGCGCACCGCGCGCCCGGCGTCGCCAACCATGATCGGCTGGATCGGCGTGAAGCTGTCCATCAACTCCAGGCCAATCTGCTCGGCACCTCGGCGGAATTGGCTGATCAGCGTTTTCAGATGCTCACGCCGCCAGTGCTCGCTGCGCAGCAGCTCCAGGCTTTTCAGGGTGGCGCAGGCCAGGGCCGGAGGCTGGCTGGTGGTGTAGATGTAGGGGCGGGCGAACTGGATCAGGCTTTCGATCAGTTCCTCACTGCCAGCGACAAAGGCGCCTGCGGTGCCAAACGCCTTGCCAAGGGTGCCGACCAGCACCGGCACCTCGTCCTGGCTCAGGCCGAAATGCTCGACGATGCCGCCGCCGTTGGCCCCCAGCGGACCGAAACCATGGGCGTCATCGACCATCAGCCAGGCGCCTTTGGCCTTGGCTTCCCGGGCCAGCGCCGGCAAGTCGGCGATGTCGCCGTCCATGCTGAACACGCCGTCGGTGACCACCAGCGTATTGCCGGTCGCCTTCTCAAGGCGCTTGGCCAGGCTCACCGCATCGTTATGCAAATAGCGGTTGAAGCGCGCGCCGGACAACAGCCCGGCATCCAGCAACGACGCGTGATTGAGCCGGTCTTCGAGCACTGTATCGCCCTGCCCCACCAACGCCGTCACTGCGCCGAGGTTGGCCATGTAGCCGGTGGTGAACAGCAAGGCGCGTGGACGACCGGTCAGGTCGGCCAGCGCTTCTTCCAGCGCGTGATGGGGGCCGCTGTGACCGATCACCAGATGCGAGGCCCCGCCGCCGACGCCCCACTTCGACGCGCCAGCGCGCCAGGCCTCGATCACTTGCGGGTGATTGGCCAGGCCCAGGTAATCGTTGTTACAGAACGCCAGCAATGGCTGACCATCGACCACCACTTGCGGGCCTTGCGGGCTTTCAAGCAGCGGGCGCTGACGATAGAGATTTTCGGCACGACGGGCAGCAAGGCGTGCGGCGAGATCGAAAGACATGCAGGCCTCGATGGTCAGGTTTCAGAAGCAATCGCGGTTCCGTGTGGGAGCGAGCTTGCTCGCGATGGGCTTGAGGACGCCGCGGGGTATCAGATTTTCCGCGTCATCGTTGACGACCATCGCGACGGTGCGACGATTCGACAGGCTCGCTCCCACAGTGTTTTGCATTCCAACAATGGAACAGGTGCAGTCATCAAACCGCCGCGTTATAGAACTGCTCGCTGCTCTTCTGCTCCACCAGCGCCTGCTCGATGGCGGCCTGATGAACTTCGTCCGAGTGCTCTTCGCGGGCTTCGGGCAGGATGCCCAGACGCGAGAACAACTGCATGTCCTTGTCGGCCTGCGGGTTGGCGGTGGTCAGCAATTTCTCGCCGTAGAAAATCGAGTTGGCGCCGGCAAAGAACGCCAGGGCCTGCATCTGCTCGTTCATGGCTTCGCGGCCGGCGGACAGGCGCACGTGGGATTTCGGCATCAGGATCCGCGCAACGGCGAGCATGCGGATGAAGTCGAACGGGTCGACGTCGTCGGCATTTTCCAGCGGCGTTCCGGCGACTTTCACCAGCATGTTGATCGGCACCGACTCCGGATGCTCCGGCAGGTTGGCCAGCTGGATCAGCAGGTTGGCGCGGTCATCAAGGGACTCGCCCATGCCGAGAATGCCGCCGGAGCAGATTTTCATCCCCGAATCACGTACGTACGCCAGGGTTTGCAGGCGCTCGCTATAGGTGCGGGTGGTGATGATGCTGCCGTAGAACTCAGGCGACGTATCGAGGTTGTGGTTGTAATAGTCGAGGCCAGCCTTGGCCAGGGCTTCGGTCTGTTCCTGATCCAGGCGACCGAGGGTCATGCAGGTTTCCAGGCCCAGGGCTTTTACGCCTTCGACCATCTTCAGCACGTAAGGCATGTCTTTGGCCGACGGATGTTTCCACGCCGCGCCCATGCAGAAACGGGTCGAACCGATGGCCTTGGCGCGAGCGGCCTCTTCGAGGACCTTCTGCACTTCCATCAGTTTTTCTTTTTCCAGGCCGGTGTTGTAGTGACCGGACTGCGGACAATATTTGCAATCTTCCGGGCAGGCGCCAGTCTTGATCGACAGCAGGGTCGATACCTGCACGCGGTTGGCGTCGAAATGCGCACGGTGCACCGTCTGAGCCTGGAACAACAGGTCATTGAATGGCTGAACGAAGAGTGCTTTGACTTCGGCCAAAGACCAGTCATGACGCAGGGTTGCAGAGGTGCTGGCGCTCATGGGTGTTTCCTTTGTTTTATGCTTGGCAAGCGCCGGGAACGGAACCCCGCAGGCGCATCACAGATGTTTCGGCATATTTAAGGAAGAGCGATGCGCTGTCAACCACGATACAAAGGACCGGTTTACAACTGGTTAAAAAACAAACAATCCTGTTTGCTGTGTGATGAGCGGACTGATGGCGTCACGCCGATCTGCATGGCCTGCGAAACCGAGCTGCCCTGGCTCGGCGATCATTGCCAGACCTGCGCCCTGCCCTTGCCCGCTGCCGGCCTGACGTGCGGCCAATGCCTGAACCAGCCGCCGGCCTTCGAACAGGTGATCGCGCCCTGGACTTACAGCTTCCCGATCGACAGCCTGATTACCCGCTTCAAGCACAGCGCCAAATGGCCATTTGGCCACCTGCTCGGCGAACTTCTTGCCCAATCGCTGCAACATCGCTTCGACAATGACCTGCCGCGACCCGACACGCTGGTAGCGGTGCCCCTGGCCGTCCGGCGCCTGCGCCAACGGGGGTTCAATCAGGCCGCCATGCTGGCGCGCTGGCTCGCTGCCCATCTCGATATACCTTCCGATGAGCAGTTGCTGTTGAGGACTCAAGACACCAGCGCCCAACAAGACTTGAATGCCCAGGCGCGCAAGAAGAACCTGCGCCACGCCTTTGCCCTGGCACCCGATGCGTCACCGAAGGGACGCCATCTGGCGCTGGTGGATGACGTACTGACCACCGGCGCCACGGCGCACGCACTGGCCCGCCTGCTGATGGATGCCGGGGCCACCCGCGTCGACGTTTATTGCCTGGCGCGCACGCCCAAGCCTGGCGAGTCGCCGTGACTTGACTCCCGGGCCCCGAGCCGCCAACGTCCTCACCCTCGTCACAGCCCAAAGCGTCTTGCCATGTCCTTGCCTACGTTGTTGTCCCAGCACATTGTCCGCCGCCCGCAACGCATCGCCTTGCTGCAACACATCGCCGAGCAAGGTTCGATCACTCGCGCGGCGAAGAGCGCGGGGCTGAGCTACAAAGCCGCTTGGGATGCCATCGACGAGCTGAACAACCTCGCGCAGAAACCGTTGGTGGAACGCAGTGTCGGCGGCAAGGGGGGTGGCGGCGCCAAACTGTCCGCCGAAGGCGAGCGCGTGTTGCGCCTCTATCAGAAGCTGCAGGCGCTGCAGGCCCAGGTACTGGAGGCCGCCGAGGACGCCAGCGACCTCGACCTGCTTGGCCGGCTGATGCTCCGGACCAGCGCACGCAATCAGTTGCACGGTAAGGTCGCGGCCATTGAAACCCAGGGCTACAACGACCGGATTCGCCTCGAATTGGCCGCTGGCTTGAGCCTCGATGCGCAAATCACCCACGACAGCACCCTGCGCCTGGACCTGCAAACCGGTACCGAAGTCGTGGCCCTGATCAAGGCCGGTTGGCTCGAGGTGCTGGGCGGCGACGAAGAGGCAACAGCCGGAAACAATTGCCTGGAAGGGGTTATCGAAGAAATTCTCGACGCCGAGGACGGCCCTTGCGAAGTGCGCATCGGCCTGCCCAACGGCCTGACACTCTGCGCACTGGCCGGGTCCCGGCATTTGCAATCACGCCAGCTGAGCACCGGAAAACCGGTACGCGTGCAGTTCTCGCCGTCCAACGTCCTGCTCGGCACACCGCTATAAGGACAACTGCAACAAAAGCTTCATCGCCCATCATTAAGGTGACTGCAAAATTCGCAGGGAGCCTGATGTGAGCCTATTAAAAGACAACCAACCCACCGACCTCGAACAAATGGTCGGCCTCAGCCGTCGCGGTTTCATCAGCGCAGGCGCCCTGTGCGGTGCTGCGATGTTTCTGGGTGGCAACCTGCTGAGCCGCAGCGTACTGGCCGCCAGCGTCAGCGCCGGCACCAGCCAGTTACTGGGTTTCGACAGCATCCCCGCCGCCACCAGCGACGCGATCACCCTGCCGCCAGGCTACAAATCATCGGTACTGATCAGCTGGGGCCAACCGCTGCAGAAAAACGGCCCGGCCTTCGACCCGAGCGGCAATGGCACGGCCGAACATCAGGAAGTGCAGTTCGGCGACAACAACGACGGCATGAGCCTGTTCGAATTCCCCGGTGAAAAAGACCGGGCGCTGATGGCGATCAACAACGAATACACCAACTACCGCTACCTCTATCCCCACGGCGGCATGCCGCAGTCGGCGCAAGACGTGCGCAAGGCGCTGGCCTGCGAAGGCGTGTCGGTGATCGAGGTGCAGCGCAAGAACGGTCACTGGCAGTTCGTCCAGGGCTCGCACTACAACCGACGCATCCACGGCAATTCGCCGATCAGCCTGAGCGGCCCGGCCGCTGGCCACGACCTGTTGAAAACCAGCGCCGATCCACACGGCAAAAACGTCCTCGGGACATTCCAGAACTGCGCCAACGGCAAGACGCCGTGGGGCACGTATCTGACCTGCGAAGAGAACTTCACCGACTGCTTCGGCAGCAGCAATGCCGAACAGAAATTCGATGCTGCACAGAAACGCTACGGCGCGGTGGCGACCAGTAAAGAAATCAACTGGCACCCGCACAACGAGCGCTTCGACCTGGCCAAGAACTCCAACGAACTCAACCGTCACGGCTGGGTGGTGGAGATCGACCCGTTCGACCCGAAATCGACCCCGGTCAAACGCACCGCGCTGGGCCGTTTCAAACATGAAAACGCGGCCCTGGCGGAAACCGGCGACGGTCGCGCCGTGGTGTACATGGGCGACGATGAACGCGGCGAGTTCATCTACAAATTCGTCAGCCGCGACAAAATCAACCACAAGAACCCCAAGGCCAACCGCGATCTGCTGGACCACGGCACCTTGTACGTGGCGCGTTTCGACGCCGGCGACAGTCATGCTGATCACCCCAAGGGCCAGGGTGAATGGATCGAACTGACCCACGGCAAGAACGGCATCGACGCCAGCAGCGGTTTTGCCGATCAGGCTGAGGTGTTGATTCATGCGCGCCTGGCCGCCAGCGTGGTCAAAGCCACGCGCATGGATCGCCCGGAATGGATCGTCGTCAGCCCCATGGACGGCCAGGTTTACTGCACGTTGACCAACAACGCCAAACGCGGTGAAGACGGCCAGCCGGTCGGCGGTCCGAACCCGCGGGAGAAGAACGTCTACGGGCAAATCCTGCGCTGGCGCACCGACCACGACGACCATGGCGCGAACACGTTCGCCTGGGACTTGTTCGTGGTCGCGGGCAACCCGCAGGTGCACGCCGGGACGCCAAAAGGCGGATCGTCGAACATCACCGCCCAGAACATGTTCAACAGCCCGGACGGATTGGGTTTCGACAAGGCCGGGCGCTTGTGGATTCTGACCGACGGCGACATGAGCAATGCCGGCGACTTTGCCGGCATGGGCAACAACCAGATGCTTTGCGCCGACCCGAAGACGGGTGAGATTCGCCGCTTCATGGTCGGACCGATTGGGTGCGAGGTAACAGGGATCAGCTTCTCGCCGGATCAGAAGACGCTGTTCGTCGGGATTCAGCATCCTGGCGAAAACGGTGGATCGACCTTCCCCGAGCATTTGCCGAACGGCAAGCCGCGCTCTTCGGTGATGGCGATTACCCGCGAGGATGGCGGAATCGTCGGCGCCTGATCCGGCGTCATCGCGAGCAGGCTCGCTCCCACATGGTCAACACCGAACCTCTGGGAGAGAACTTGCTCGCGGTGACGTCAGCCCAAACCACACACATCTCAAGCCCAGTCACTAAAGATGCCCCGTCTGCGCTACCATGCTTGGCCGGACGCGGCAGCCTGCTGCGCGCAGGAGTCAGCATGGCCCATCCGTTTGAAACCCTCACCCCAGACCTCGTGCTCGATGCCGTCGAAAGCATCGGCTTTCTCAGCGACGCGCGCATTCTGGCGCTCAACAGCTATGAGAACCGCGTCTATCAAGTCGGCATCGAAGACTCCGAGCCGCTGATCGCCAAGTTCTACCGTCCGCAGCGCTGGACCAACGAAGCGATTCTCGAAGAACACCAGTTCACTTTCGAACTCGCTGACGTCGAGGTGCCGGTCGTCGCGCCGTTGATCCACAACGGTGAAACCCTGCACGAACACAAAGGCTTTCGTTTCACCCTGTTCCCCCGCCGGGGTGGCCGTGCGCCGGAGCCGGGCAACCTCGATCAGTTGTATCGCCTGGGGCAATTGCTCGGGCGCCTGCACGCGGTGGGCGCGACCAAACCGTTCCAGCACCGTGAAGCCCTGGGTGTGAAGAACTTCGGTTACGACTCGCTGACAACCTTGCTCGAAGGCAACTTCGTCCCCCGCAGCCTGTTGCCCGCTTACGAGTCAGTGGCCCGCGATCTGCTCAAGCGCGTGGAAGAGGTCTACGACGCCACCCCGCACCAGAACATCCGTATGCACGGCGACTGCCACCCCGGCAACATGATGTGCCGCGACGAGATGTTCCACATCGTCGACCTCGATGACTGCCGCATGGGCCCTGCGGTGCAGGACATCTGGATGATGCTGGCGGGTGATCGCCAGGATTGCCTGGGGCAGTTGTCGGAATTGATGGACGGTTACAACGAGTTCCACGATTTCAACCCGCGCGAACTGGCCTTGATCGAACCGCTGCGCGCCTTGCGCCTGATGCACTACAGCGCCTGGCTCGCCCGCCGCTGGGACGACCCGGCCTTCCCGCGCAGCTTTCCGTGGTTCGGGACGGAAAGGTATTGGGGCGATCAGGTGTTGGCGTTGCGTGAACAATTGGCGGCCCTCAACGAAGAGCCGCTGAAACTCTTCTAAACAGCAGCGCCTCCTGCAGGAGCGAGCCTGCTCGCGATGGTCGTGAACGATAACGCGGGGAACCTGATACCCCGCGGCGCCTTTGAGTTCATCGCGAGCAGGCTCGCGCCTACAAGGATCAGCACATCAGGAAAAATCTCCTTACAATCCCCTTTTTGTTAGCTGCCTAAGCAAGGACTCTGCATGCAAGCTGCCAACCTCCGTCGGGGGTACATCCTGGGCCTGAGCGCCTACATCATTTGGGGAATTTTCCCGCTCTATTTCAAAGCCATCGCCAACGTGCCAGCCGCGGAGATCATCATCCACCGCGTGTTGTGGTCGGCGCTGTTCGGCACTTTGCTGCTGATGGTCTGGAAACATCCGGGCTGGTGGCGCGAGCTGCGGGAGAACCCGAAACGACTGGCGATCCTGGCCCTGAGCGGCACGCTGATCGCCGCCAACTGGCTGACCTACGTCTGGTCGGTGAACAACGGACGCATGCTTGAAGCCAGCCTGGGTTACTACATCAACCCACTGGTGAACGTGCTGCTGGGCATGCTGATCCTCGGCGAACGATTGCGGCGCATGCAGTGGATCGCCGTGGGTCTGGCGGCGGTCGGCGTGGCGCAGCAGGTGTGGCAGGTCGGGAGCCTGCCGTGGGTGTCGCTGGTGCTGGCCCTGACCTTCGGTTGCTACGGGTTGATCCGCAAACAGGCACCGGTCAAGGCCTTGCCGGGGCTGGTGGTGGAAACCTGGATGCTGGTGCCGATTGCCGTCGCCTGGTTGCTGTTCAATCCGACGGCTGTGAGTGCTCAACCTGAGTTCTGGACGACGTCCGAAGCCTGGTGGCTGGTCGCTGCCGGCCCGGTGACGCTGGTGCCGCTGGTCTGCTTCAACGCCGCTGCAAGGCATTTGCCCTACACCACGTTGGGATTCCTCCAGTACCTGGCGCCGACATTGGTGTTGTTGCAAGCCGTGCTGCTGTTTGGCGAACACCTGTCGTCGAGCACCTTACTGGCATTCATCTTTATCTGGGCCGGCCTGGCCGTTTACAGCGTCGATGCCTGGGTCAGCCTGCGCCGCCGAAGCTGATCAAAAAACGCACAAATCTCTGCAGACCACGTCTACCGTGGCCTGCATCGTTTCTTCCCAAGGTTATCCACAACCTGATCCCCGGCGAATGTGCGCAAGTCGCTGAAACTGCTGGTTTTTTGATCAATTCCTGAAGAGCCCCGGCCAGCATGGTCTGGCGGGCTGTCTCTACAGGTTATCCACAGGCAGGTGCACGTTTAACTTGGATAACCGGATCAAGACTCGCTGCGCAGCACCAATTCCACCATCAGATCGTCGGCCAGGGTTTCCAGGCGCGATTGCAGTACATCCAGGGACAAGGTCAAGGGGACCGCGAGAATCGCTTCGGCGTGGAACAGCGGCTCACTGCTCATCGGCGCCGGCCGCACTTCAGTCACCAGCCGTTCCAGGTTCACGCCCTGCTCACTCAACAGTCGAGTGATATCACGCACGATTCCCGGCCGGTCATTGCCGACCAACTCCATGGCGATGGGTTTCCAGGTGCACGATTGCTCAATGCCGCTTTCGGCGATCAAGACGCGAATGCCTTGGGTGGACAAACCTTGCAGGGCATCGACCAGTTCATCGTAGGCCTCTGCCGGTACGCCGACCCGAAGGATCCCGGCAAATTGCCCGGCCATGCGCGACATACGGCTTTCCAGCCAGTTGCCGCCGTGCTCGGCAATGCATTGGGCGATGCGCTCGACCTGCCCAGGCTTGTCTGGAGCGAAAACAGTGAGTACGAGGTGGTCCATGGCGCAGCCCTCTGGTCATGACTTTTATTATAGAAAACCAAGTATAGGCAAGGCGCCGGAATCGGCTTGGCACTGCTGTTCTGTGGCGAGAGAGCTTGCTCCCTCGCCACAAAAAACAAAGCCCCATCGCGGGGCCAGCAAAGATTATGTGTACAACTTTTTATATTTAACTGGAACAATCTCATGCTTTTTTGAGAACATCCCGATCCTCGACGTGACTGCAATGCGTCATGGGGTCGCAGAACGACGTAATTAGTCTAATTTTCACAACCGCAATTCATCATGTAGTATGCCGCAGCGCGCACTACATAACGTTGGATCGATGTCTGCCTCAGGCGCAGTCGCATCCCTGAAAGTCCCGTCGACAAGGCCTCCACGCCGTTGATGGGTCCCCCACCCAGCCGTCAGAAATGGCATGTACTGGTCCCAGGGTTTGTGGTTTAAATGCCAAAGGCTTCATTGTTAATTTGAAGAGCTGAAAAGCGAAATAGCTGAGCAGAGTGAGGCAAGCAATGACTGAACACGTTCAAGTCGGTGGCCTGCAGGTCGCCAAAGTCCTGTTCGACTTCGTGAACAACGAAGCCATTCCCGGTTCCGGCCTCACCGCCGACACGTTCTGGGCCGGTGCCGACAAGGTCATTCATGACCTGGCGCCGAAGAACAAAGCCCTACTCGCCAAACGCGATGATTTCCAGGCTCGTATCGATGGCTGGCACCAATCCCGTGCCGGTCAACCACACGATGCCGTGGCCTATAAAGCCTTCCTGCAAGACATCGGTTATCTGCTGCCAGAAGCGGCCGATTTCCAGGCAACGACGCAAAACGTCGATGATGAAATCGCCCGTATGGCCGGCCCGCAACTCGTGGTGCCGGTCATGAACGCCCGTTTCGCACTCAATGCTTCGAACGCCCGCTGGGGTTCGCTGTATGACGCGCTCTACGGCACCGACGCGATCAGCGAAGCTGACGGCGCGGAAAAAGGCAAAGGCTACAACAAGGTTCGCGGCGACAAGGTCATCGCCTTCGCCCGCGCCTTCCTCGACGAAGCGGCGCCATTGGCGGCCGGCTCCCACGTCGACTCTACCCGCTACACCATTGTTGACGGCAAACTGGTGGTCGCCCTCAAAGGCGGCAGCAACACCGGCCTGCGCAACGATGCCCAACTGATCGGCTTCCAGGGCGCTGCCTCGGCACCCACCGCGATCCTGCTGAAAAACAACGGCCTGCATTTCGAAATCCAGGTCGATGCCAGCACCCCGGTCGGCCAGACCGATGCCGCCGGTGTCAAAGACATCCTGATGGAAGCGGCGCTGACCACCATCATGGATTGCGAAGACTCGGTCGCTGCAGTCGATGCCGATGACAAAGTGGTGATCTACCGCAACTGGCTCGGCCTGATGAAGGGCGATCTATCGGAAGAAGTCGCCAAGGGTGGTCAGACGTTTACCCGCACCATGAACGCCGACCGCACCTACACCGCCGTCGATGGCAGTGAACTGAGCCTGCATGGCCGTTCGTTGCTGTTCGTGCGCAACGTCGGTCACCTGATGACCATCGACGCGATCCTCGATAAAGACGGCAACGAAGTGCCGGAAGGTATCCTCGATGGCCTGGTCACTTGCCTGGCCGCACTGCACAACCTGAACGGCAACACGTCGCGCAAAAACACCCGCACCGGTTCGATCTACATCGTCAAACCGAAAATGCACGGCCCGGAAGAAGCGGCGTTCACCAACGAGCTGTTCGGTCGCATCGAAGACGTGCTGGCCCTGCCACGCAACACCCTCAAAGTCGGGATCATGGACGAGGAGCGTCGTACCACGATCAACCTCAAGGCCTGCATCAAGGCTGCCAGCGAGCGCGTGGTGTTCATCAACACCGGCTTCCTCGACCGTACCGGCGACGAAATCCACACCTCCATGGAAGCCGGCCCGATGGTGCGCAAGGCCGACATGAAGGCGGAAAAATGGATTGGCGCCTACGAGAACTCCAACGTCGATATCGGCTTGAGCACCGGCCTGCAAGGTCGCGCACAAATCGGTAAAGGCATGTGGGCCATGCCGGACCTGATGGCCGCGATGCTCGAACAGAAAATCGCTCATCCACTGGCCGGCGCCAACACCGCCTGGGTCCCTTCGCCGACCGCCGCTGCCTTGCACGCGCTGCACTACCACAAGGTTGACGTGTTCGCGCGTCAGGCCGAACTGGCCAAACGTGCTCACGCCTCGGTGGACGACATCCTGACCATCCCGCTGGCGGTCAATCCGCAGTGGACCGCCGAGCAGATCAAGAACGAACTGGACAACAACGCCCAGGGCATTCTCGGTTACGTGGTGCGCTGGATCGACCAGGGCGTCGGCTGTTCGAAAGTGCCGGACATCAACGACATCGGCCTGATGGAAGACCGTGCGACGCTGCGTATTTCCAGCCAGCACATCGCCAACTGGCTGCGTCACGGTATCGTCACTCAAGAGCAAGTGATGGAAAGCCTCAAGCGCATGGCGCCAGTGGTGGACCGTCAGAATGCCGGGGATGCGCTGTATCGTCCGCTGGCACCGAACTTCGACAGCAACATCGCCTTCCAGGCAGCCGTCGAACTGGTGATCGAAGGTACCCAGCAGCCAAACGGCTACACCGAGCCGGTCCTGCACCGTCGTCGTCGCGAGTTCAAGGCTGCCAATGGCCTGTAACTGAGCGTTTGCGCCGGACATGAAAAAGCCCTGATCGAACGATCAGGGCTTTTTCTTTTGCAAATGCGATTCCCTGTGGGAGCGAGCGGCGCTGACAGGTCTGGCCTAAGACTCCATCCCCAACTCATGCTTCACCAGCGCCAGCAACTGACCGCTATCAATCGGCTTGAGCAGGAAATCCACCACACTCAAATGCATCGCTGCAATGGCGTCTTTCACGTCGGCATCCCCCGAGACGATGATGATCGGCATCGCCGCCCGCTCCGACTCACGCACCCGGCGGATCAGATCCAGGCCGTCTATGTGGCCCATTCGCAGATCGGTGATCACCAGGCCAATCGCCGGTTTCTCTGCCAGCATTTTGAGTGCGGTCTCGCCACTGGCGGCGGTCAGGCAGCGAATCCCGTCCAGCGCCAGAATCTCTGACAACAATTCCCGGGCGTCTTTATCGTCATCGACGATCAGCACGCGCTGCGGCGGCAAGTCAGGTTCCAGCATGACGGCACTGAGCGCCTCGCGCTCGGCGTCACTCAAAATATCGTGGTCGGACATGGCTTTCTCTACATGTTCAGTTCAATTCCCTAGCACAGTGGTCAGACATCGCTAAGCAGACCTTCAATGTGCACTTCGTCGGATATTTTTCCAATAGGGAGGCTGCGAGGTTTTTCGCACAATTGCGTAAGGCTTTTCCGACATTCCCTCACACACATCACCTACCTAGACTTACGTCCAATGGGCACCCGGACCGCAGGGGCCGACCATGGCCGAGTCATCCGACGACAAAAAATCCAACAAGACTGCGGTTATGGTTATGAGTAAAGCGGACGCCTTCACACAGGCAGGGAAAACCGCGGTGTTGCAGAACATCCAGGGCACCTTGCAATTCCTTCAGCGCTTCCCGCCCTTCAATCAAATGGAACACGCGCACCTGGCGTACCTGGTTGAGCAGTGTCAGCTGCGTTTTTATGCGCCCGGCGAAAGCATCATCAAGCCTGCCGATGGCCCGGTTGAACACTTTTACATCGTCAAGCAGGGCCGGGTCGTGGGCGAACGTCCGCACACGGCCAAGGGCGGCACTGAAACGACCTTCGAAATCACCACCGGCGAGTGTTTTCCCCTCGCCGCGTTGCTGGGCGAGCGGGCGACCCGCACCGAGCATCTCGCCGCCGAAGACACTTTTTGCCTACAGCTGAACAAGCTCGCGTTCATCAAACTGTTCGCCATTTCCAGCACCTTCCGCGACTTTGCCCTACGCGGCGTCAGTAGTCTGTTGGATCAGGTCAACCAGCAGGTCCAGCAAAAGGCCGTGGAAACCCTCGGCACCCAATACTCGCTCAACACCCGCCTCGGCGAATTGGCCATGCGCCATCCGGTGACCTGCAGCCCGGAGACACCGCTGCGCGAAGCCGTGACCCTGATGCATGAACAGCAGGTGGGCAGCATTGTGGTGGTCGATGCGCAAAAGGCGCCGCTGGGGATTTTCACCCTGCGTGACTTGCGTCAGGTCGTGGCCAACGGCACGAATGACTTCAACGAAACCATCGAACGGCACATGACCCATGCGCCGTTTTTCCTGTCGCCGGATCACAGTGCCTTTGACGCCGCCATTGCCATGACCGAGCGCCACATCGCCCACGTCTGCCTGGTCAAGAACCAGCGCCTGTGCGGTGTGGTCTCGGAACGTGACCTGTTTTCCCTGCAACGGGTCGACCTGGTGCACCTGGCGCGCACCATTCGCAGCGCCCAGCGTGTGGAAAACCTGGTCACCCTGCGCGGCGAGATCGGTCAACTGGTGGAACGCATGCTGGCCCACGGCGCGTCTTCGACCCAGATCACCCACATCATCACGCTGCTCAACGACCATACCGTGTGCCGGGTGATCGAGTTGACCCTGGCCGAGAAAGGCGACCCCGGCGTGCCGTTCAGTTGGCTGTGTTTCGGCAGCGAAGGCCGCCGCGAGCAAACCCTGCACACGGATCAGGACAACGGCATCATCTTTGAAGCGCGGGACGCCGCCCACGCCGCTGAAATTCGCGGCAAGTTGCTGCCCATCGCCCAGCAGATCAACCAGAGCCTGGCCCTGTGCGGCTTCACCCTGTGCAAGGGCAACATCATGGCCGGCAACCCCGAGCTGTGTTTGTCCCGAACCGAATGGGCTCGGCGTTTTGCAGCATTTATCCGCGAGGCAACGCCGGAGAACCTGCTCGGTTCGAGTATCTATTTCGATTTGCGCGTGGTCTGGGGCAGCGAGCAAGGCTGCGAACAGTTGCGCCGCGCAATTCTCGATCAAGTCGGCGACAACCGCTTGTTCCAGCGCATGATGGCCGAGAACGCCTTGCGCAATCGTCCACCCGTGGGCCGTTTCCGTGAGTTTGTGCTGGCCCGGAAAAATGGCGAGAAGGCGACCCTCGACCTGAAGGTCCAGGGCCTGGCCCCGTTCGTCGATGCTGCACGTTTACTGGCCCTGGCCAACGGCGTCGAAGCGAACAATACGCTGGAGCGGTTTCGCCAGTTGGTCGACAAGGAGGTCATCGACGCCCTGGACGGTGCAGCGTATGAAGAGGCGTATCACTTCATTCAGCAAACCCGCATGCAGCAACATCAACGCCAGACCCGGGAAAACCTGCCCTACTCCAACCGCGTGGACCCGGACAGCCTCAATCATCTGGACCGACGCATCCTGCGTGAATCGCTGCGCCAGGCCCAACGCCTGCAAAGCAGCCTGACCCTGCGGTATCAGCTATGAGCCTGTTTTCATGGCTGCGCCCGGCCGGCCCGATCCTGTCCGGGGAGCTGCAACTTCGCCTGCAACGCTTGCCAACACCGACTGGGCTGAGTGAATGCAGCCTGCGCGAACAGCGCTGGGTCGTACTGGACCTGGAGACCACCGGGCTGAACCTGAACAAGGACCGCGTGCTGTCCATCGGCGCGGTGGTGATCGAGGACGGCGCGATCGATTTCAGCCAACAGTTCGAACGCACCCTGCAGTGCACCGAAGTCAAACTCGGACCCAGCGTCTTGATCCACGGCATCGGACCCAGCGCGATTGCCGCCGGCAGTGACCCGGCGCTGGCATTGGTCGAATTCATGGAGTACGTCGGTGACAGCCCGATCCTGGCCTTCCATGCGCCTTTCGATCAACACATGCTCGGCCGCGCCTTGAAAGATCATCTGGGCTACAAGTTGCAGCATCCCTTTCTGGATGTGGCGGACATCGCCCCGCTGCTGTGCCCGCAAGCCAACATCCGCGAAGCCGGGCTGGACGAGTGGATCGACTGGTTCAAGCTCGAAGTCTTCGAGCGCCACAACGCCAGCGCCGATGCCCTGGCGACCGCCGAATTGGCGCTGATCCTGTTCAGCCGGGCACGGCAGCAGCAGATTCATAGCCCGTTGAATTTGCAGCAGCGCTTGAATCAGTGGAAGCGACGGCAGCGCACACCGTCCTTCTGATCTTCAACCTCTGTTCCGGCCTCATCGCGGGCAAGCCACGCTCCCACAGGAATTGTGCATAACCTTGTGGCGTGCCCGCGATAAACGATGACGCGGTCTCCCGACCAACGCCAATTGCTTTACCTCCCCCGCCTCTGACACAATCGCGAACTATTCTCGTTAGTTAACGTTTCCCAATCGGTAATGCAACGTGACGTCAGTCCCAAGCCCCCAGAATGAGCTCGTCGGTGCGTTATATCGCGACCATCGCGGTTGGCTGTTGGCCTGGCTTCGGCGCAACGTTGCCTGCCCGCAACGGGCCGAAGACCTGAGTCAGGACACGTTCGTGCGTTTGCTCGGCCGTGAGCAATTGAAGGAACCGCGCGAGCCTCGGGCCTTTCTGGTGGCAATTGCCAAAGGCCTGCTGTTTGACCACTTCCGTAGAGCCGCACTGGAACAGGCTTACCTGACCGATCTGATGCTGATACCCGAAGCCGAGCAACCGTCGGTGGAAGAACAGCAAATGATCCTTGAAGACCTGAAAAACATCGATCGCCTGCTCGGCAAACTGTCGAGCAAGGCGCGGGCGGCGTTTCTCTACAACCGTCTCGACGGCCTCAATCACGCGCAAATCGCCGAACGCCTGGGCGTATCGGTACCACGGGTGCGTCAGTACCTGGCCCAAGGCATTCGGCAGTGCTACATCGCGCTGTACGGTGAGCCGACATGAACCCGATCAGTTCCAGGCCGGTGTCGGCACAGGTGCTGGACGCGGCGATTGCCTGGCAGCTGTCGCTGGACTCCGGCAACCCGGTAGAGCGCGAAGCGTTCTCCAAATGGCATGCCGCCCACGAAGAACACGCTCGCGCCTGGCGCCAGTTGGGCATGCTCGACCAGCGTTTCAGTGTCGCCAGCGGCCCGGCCCGCACCGCCCTGCTGCAATCGCGCGAAAGCCTTCGCCGACGCATGCGCAAGCTTGGCAGCGGCATGGCCAGCGTCGTCGCCGTGATGGGCCTGGCGCTGTTCACCGCAGATCGTTACCTGCCGCTCGACTATTGGCTGGCGGACCAGCGCACCGCCACTGGCGAACAACGCACCCTGCGCCTGGCCGACGGCACGCTGATCAACCTCAACACCCACAGCGCCGTCGACGTTCGCTTCGACGAGGAGCAGCGCCGGGTCATTCTTCAGGAAGGCGAGATCCTGATCGAAACGGCCCATGGCGATGCCCGACCGTTTATCGTCGAAACCCGCGAAGGCAGCATGCGCGCCCTGGGCACGCGTTTTCTGGTCAAGCGCGAAGCACAAGGCACGCGCCTGAGCGTGCTGCAGTCGGCAGTGGCCGCACACCCTGAATCGAGCCCGCAAGAGCAGATCCTGCGCGAAGGCCAGCAAGTGCTGATACGCAACGACAGCCTGGGCCCGGTGACTGCGCTCGGCCTCGGCGCCGATGCCTGGACGCGCGGCATGCTGGTGGTGGACAACGCTCGCCTGGAAGACCTTGTCCGTGAGCTTGGCCGTTATCGCCCCGGACATTTGGGCGTGTCACCGGCAGTGGCCGACCTGCGGATCACCGGCAGCTTCCCGCTCAAGGACACCAATCTGGCGCTGGACGCCCTGCTGCCGACCCTGCCGGTGCAGATTGAGCAGCACACCTCATGGTGGGTGACGGTGGCGGCGAAGACTGAGGCCAAGCGCAATCCCCTGTAGGAGCTGGCCTGCCAGCGATGGTCGTTAACGATAACGCCATGCTCATTGGATAAACGCGGGGCCTTAAAGGGCATAGCTGGGCAAACCGGCTCCTGCTGGTCCGCGATGACCTCGAAATAACTGAATCGAAATTATTTTCATCCCGCCCTATCACTTTTTACTTTTCGCTCGGCACCTAGGCAATTGAGAAGTATTCCCTTTCAGGAGCCGCCGTATGTCCCGTTCACCAGACACCTTGTTGCGCCCCCGTTTGCTGGCGGTTGCCATTGCGCTTTGCGCCCCCCTGGCCAGTAGCCAACTGATTGCCGCTGAACAAGCCTCCAGCGTTCGCGCCTACAACCTGCCGGCCGCCCCCCTGGCCAGCACGTTGAACCAGATCGCCAGCCAGGCCGGTCTGGCGTTGTCGCTCAATCCGTCACTGGCGGCGGGCAAGACCTCGGCACCGGTCAAAGGCCCGTTCGACGCCGCTGGCGCCCTGCGTGAAGCCTTGCGCGGCAGCGGCCTGCAACTGGAGCAGAGCGGCAGCGGCACCTACAGCCTGGCGGCCGTGCCCGAGGGCGCCTTGGCTCTGCCGGCGACCAGCGTGATCGGCACACAAGACACTGAAAGCGCCTGGGGACCGGTGCAAGGCTACCTGGCCAAGCGCACGGCCGCCGGGACCAAGACCGACACCGCTCTGGCCGAAGTGCCGCGCTCGATTTCGGTTGCCACTCGCGAGCAGATGCAAGATCGCGCCGTGCAGAATCTGGATGACGCCGTGCGTTACATGCCGGGCGTCGTCGCGAGCAGCTACGGCAGCGACAGCCGCGCCGAGTGGCTGAAGGTGCGCGGATTTGAACCGACCCAGTTTCTCGATGGCTTGCCGCTCCCCAAGGGGGCCTACACCATGCCGAAAATGGAAACCTGGGATCTTGAACGCGTGGCCCTGCTGCGCGGCCCGGCTTCCTCGGTGTACGGCCAAACGCCGCCCGGCGGGTTGATCGATATGGTCAGCCGCCGCCCCGACGCCTTTGCCAGTCACGAAGTGCAACTGCAGATCGGCAGCTATCAGCGCAAGCAGATCAGCTTCGACAGCACCGGCCCCGTCGACGATGAAGGGCGTTTGCTTTACCGCGTCAGCGGCGTGGTACGGGACAGCAACACCACCATCGAGCACGACGACGATAAACGCTACAACATCGCTCCCAGCCTTACCTGGAACATTGATCCCGATACCCGACTGACCCTCCTCAGCCAGTTCAACCGTGACGATACCGGCAACACCAGTCAGTTCCTGCCGTTGCAAGGCACCAAGCTTTCATCGCCTGCCGGCGAGGTGAAATTCCACAAGAACCTCGGCGATCCGCAATGGGAGTTCTACGACAAGACTTACTACGCTCTGGGTTATGCCTTTGAGCACCGGATGGACGACGTTTGGCAGTTCCGTCAGAACCTGCGCTATACCAAGAGCGACCTGTCCTTCCAGGGCATCACCGCAGGCGGGTTTTATGGTTCGGTCAGTGACGACGGCACCGTGGCCCGGGGCGCCAACATCGTCAATGAAGACATCAGCCAGTTCGCCATGGATAACAACTTCCAGGCCGATTTTGAAACGGGCCCGCTCAAGCACACCGTGTTGCTGGGACTTGACCATCAGCGTGTCAACACCAACTACCAATGGCTGTATGGCAGCGCACCGACCAGCAACATCATCAACCCGATTTACGGCCAGGACTTCAGCAACGTCAGCTACACCGCGTTCAATGATTACAACCAGAAGACCCATGACACAGGCGTCTATGTTCAGGACCAGATGGCCCTCGATAACTGGCGCCTGACTCTGGGCGGTCGGCAGGACTGGCTGCACACCGACTCGACCTTCTACAACCTGAACGACGCCAGGGACACCCGTAACGACACCGCCTTTACCGGCAATGCCGCCCTCAGCTATGTGTTCGATTCCGGCTTCACACCTTACGTCTCCTACGCCGAATCCTTTCAGGCCGAAGCGGGCGGGGCCAACGGCCAGGCGTTTCGCCCGGGGACCGGCAAGCAATACGAAGTGGGGCTCAAGTACCAACCGCCAGGCAGCGACATGCTGTTCACCGCAGCCGCCTATGACCTGACGCGAAAAGACATCGTGCTCAGTGACACCCTTGGCGTATCGCGCCCACTGGGCGAAGCCAAGGTGCGCGGCTTCGAGCTGGAAGCAACCGGTGACGTCAACGAAAACCTCAAATTGACCGCAGCCTATACCTACGCCAACACCAAGATGACCAAAGTCACCAGCCCCCTGGACCAAAATCGCCCACTGCCACTGACGCCGGAAAACCAGGTCTCTGCCTGGGCTGACTACACCTGGCATACGGGTGTGCTGGATGGTTTTGGACTTGGATTCGGCGTGCGCTACATCGGCGAGACCGACAACATTGCCATCGGCAGCATGGACTTCGTGCGCGATAAATCAGACGGCCATACCGATTCATACACCGTCTATGACGCCGCTGTTCATTACGACCTGGGCCGTCTGAACAATACGCTCAAGGGCGTCAGTGTGGCCGTCAATGCAAACAACGTATTCGACAAGGAATACATCTCTACCTGTGACGGTTTCTATTGCTACTACGGCGACCGTCGCAACGTCATGGCCAGCATTAACTACAAGTGGTAAGGGCGTGACCTGACATGCCCCACAACCAGGCTGTCCTCCATGGACGGCCTGGGTATTCCTGAAGGCCAAGAAATGAAAAGCAAAACAATTCGCCGCTGGTCCGCCGTGCACACCTGGTCCAGCCTGATCTGCACGGTGTTCCTGCTGATGCTGGCCCTGACCGGCCTGCCGCTGATTTTCCATCACGAGATCGACCACTGGCTGGGCGATGCCGCCGAACTGAAGCCAATGCCTGCGGACACCCCGCACCTGAATTTGCAGCAGCTGGTGCTGGCCGCCGAGCAGCATCGCCCCGGCGACGTCATGCAGTATTTCGGTTTCGAGGACGATGAGCCCAACGCCGTGGTCGCGATCATGGCACCCACCGCCGGAACCGAACCGAACTCGTCTCACACCTTCATGCTCGACGCGCGCACCGGCGAAGCGCTGGAGATGCCGTCGGCCAATGGCGGTTTGATGATGGTCATGCTGCGCCTGCATGTGGACCTGTTCGCCGGGCTGCCGGGCAAGTTGCTGCTGGCATCCATGGGCATCCTGTTCGTGGTGGCGATCATTTCCGGCACCGTGCTGTATCTACCGTTCATGCGGCGCTTGAAATTCGCCACCGTGCGCCAGGACAAATCCACCCGCCTGCGCTGGCTCGACCTACACAACCTGATCGGTGTCGTGACCCTGACCTGGGCCCTGGTGGTGGGCGTGACCGGGGTCATCAGTGCCTGCGCCGATTTGCTGATCGCCGCCTGGCGCAACGACAGCCTCAGCGCGATGATCGCGCCGTACCGCGACGCCCCGCCGCTGACACAACGGGCGCCCGCGACCCGGTTGCTGGACATCGCCAACGAAGTCGCGCCGGACATGCAGCCAGACTTCATTGCCTTCCCCGGCACCCGCTTCTCCAGCGAGCACCATTACGCGGTGTTCATGAAAGGCAGCACGCACCTGACCTCGCACCTGCTGACGCCAGTGCTGATCGACGCCAGCACCCTGCAGGTCACCGCCGTGGCCGAACGCCCGTGGTACATGGACGCCATGGGCATGTCGCAGCCACTGCACTTCGGTGACTACGGCGGCATGCCGATGAAAATCCTCTGGGCGACCCTGGATGCGCTGACGATCATCGTGCTCGGCAGCGGGGTTTACCTTTGGCTGGTACGGCGAAAAACCGCGAAACCGCTGCTGGAAAAAGCGGAGAGCGTGGCATGAGGCCCCGCCAGTCGAACTTCTGGAAGGTCTTCGCCACCCCCACCGTCATCGCCCTGTTCAGTGCCGCCGGGTTGTTTGCCGCACTCCTGGGCGATGGCATTTGGGATGCCTTGAGCTGGCTGGGCTTGGGGATTCCCGCGGTGCTTGGCCTGCGAGGATTGATGCAACGCAATTGACGCGACATCCCCTGCAGGAGCGAGCCCTGCTCGCGATGCATTCGAATACGCCGCGGGGCATCAGGCGTACCGCGTCATCGTTGACGACCATCGCGACGGTGCGACGATTCGACAGGCTCGCGCCTACCGGTTTCGCCCTGCGCGGTCTGCTGCAACGGCGCTAATGTCCAGGCTTACCTCCCGCCCCTGTAGGAGCGAGCTTGCTCGCGATGTACCTGAGACCGCCGCGGGGCATCAGGCTCCCCTCGTCATCGTTGACGACCATCGCGACGGTGCACGATTCGACAGGCTCGCTCCTACAGGTCATACGACAACCACCCTTCCCCGCCCGTCGCCTTCTTCCGCAAATCCCCTGACATATTTGTTGACACTTTAACCTGTGTGCTTCTATAAAGGCGCATGTTGTACGACAACCTACAACAACTGCAACACCAAAAAATCCAAAAATAAAGAATGGTGAAGTAATGAAAGTCAAAGGCATCCGTTGGTGGATGGTCGGTCTGGTGACTGCCGGCCTGATGGTCAACTACCTGGCTCGCAATACCCTCTCAGTGGCCGCTCCGACCCTGATGAGCGAAATGAACATCTCCACCGAGCAGTACTCGCACATCGTTGTCGCCTGGCAGGTGTGCTATGCGCTGATGCAACCGGTTGCCGGCTACATCATCGATGCCATCGGTACCAAAATGGGCTTCGCCATTTTTGCTTTCGCCTGGTCGATCGCCTGTGCGCTGGCGGCACTGGCGACGGGTTGGCAGGGGCTGGCGTTTGTCCGCGGCCTGCTCGGCCTGACCGAAGCGGCCGGTTTGCCGGCGGCGGTCAAGACCTCCACCGAATGGTTCCCGGCCAAAGAGCGCTCGGTGGCCATCGGCTGGTTCAACATCGGCTCGTCGATCGGTGCCGTGCTGGCGCCGCCTCTGGTGGTCTGGGCAATCCTGCACAGCGGTTGGGAGCTGGCGTTCCTGATCGTCGGTGGCCTGGGCGTCGCCTGGACGTTCCTGTGGATGATTCTCTACAAGCATCCGCGCGATCAAAAACGCCTGAGCGATGAAGAACGCGATTACATCCTCAGCGGTCAGGAAGATCACTTCAAAGACACAACCCACAAAAAGGGCAGTTGGAAAAAGATCATCGGCAGCCGCAACTTCTACGCCATCGCCAGTGCCCGGATGCTCTCCGAGCCGGCCTGGCAGACCTTCAACGCGTGGATCCCGCTGTACCTGATGACCGAGCGACACATGAACATCAAGGAAATCGCGATGTTCGCCTGGCTGCCGTTCCTCGCCGCGGACCTGGGCTGCGTGCTCGGTGGTTACCTGAGCCCGTTCTTCCACAAGTACTGCAACGTGTCGCTGTTCACTTCGCGCAAAATGGTCCTGCTGTTCGGTGCTTCCTGCATGATCGGCCCGGCGTGCATCGGCCTGGTCGCCAGCCCCTACACCGCCATTGCGTTGCTGTGCATCGGTGGCTTTGCCCACCAGACCTTGTCCGGCGCGCTGTATGCGATTACCTCCGACTCGTTCGGCAAAAACGAAGTGGCCACCGCCACGGGCATGGGCGGCATGTTCGGCTACCTGGGTGCGGCCGCCTTCACCTTGGTGTTTGGTGTGATGGTGACCAAAATCGGCTACAGCCCGCTGTTCGTGGTGCTGGCGATTTTCGACATCGTGGCAGCGTTCATCGTCTGGACCGTTGCTCGTGAACTCAAGCCTCAGGCAGCTTCAGGCCCTGAAGCCGGGCAGACGCTGCAACCCGCCAGCTAACACGCAAACCCTGTAGGAGCGAGCCTGTCGAATCGTCGCACCGTCGCGAGGGTCGTTAACGATGACGCTGCGCACCTGACACCGCGCGGCGCTCTCAGGTTTTTCGCGAGCAGGCTCGCTCCTACAGGTGACGGTGATCTTGAGCTATCGCATCCACACGTTATGCTGCGTGACACCGCCACCGACCGAGTCACTGCCATGTCCGCCCCGAGCATGACCCTGTACCACAACCCTCTTTCGCCCTTCGTCCGCAAAGTCATGGTGCTGCTGCACGAAACCGGTCAACAGGACCGCGTGGCCCTGCAAAACTGCGTGCTCACACCCGTCGCCCCGGACCAGGTCCTGATCGACGACAACCCACTGAGCAAAATCCCCGCCTTGCGCCTGCCCGACGGCAACGTCATCCACGACAGCCGGGTGATCCTCGACTACCTCGACCACCAGCACGTCGGCAACCCGCTGATTCCCCGCGACGGCTCCGCACGCTGGCGGCGCCTGACCCTGGCCTCCATGGCGGACGGCATCATGGACGCCGCCGTGCTGATCCGTTACGAAGTGGCCCTGCGTGCCCCGGAAAAACACTGGGATGAGTGGCTCGACGGTCAGCGCGACAAGATCCGCCGCGCCCTGGCGCTGCTGGAAAAGGATGCGATAGCCGAACTGACCAGCCATTTCGATGTGGCGGCGATCAGCGTGGCCTGTGCGCTGGGTTACCTGGACTTGCGCCATCCGGACCTGGCCTGGCGTGATTCGAACCCGCAGTTGGCGGCCTGGTATTTCGAGGTAAGCCAGCGGCCTTCGATGATTGCGACCATGCCGAAGGTCTGACCTGGCGACGCCAACGCACTAGCAGTTCTGATAGTGGGCAAAAACTGCAAAAGCTCCGATGCTCAAGGTTCGGCCAACCGGACCTTGCACGGAGCTCAACCCATGCCCGATTCACCCCATGAAACCCTGCTGTGCCGCTACCACTACGATCCGCTGGACCGCCAGAGTGGCTGCACGGTGCCTCAACAACCGGTCATCCAGCGTTTTCATTGTGACGGCCGATTGACCACTGAGGTCCAGGGCGGTACGCGCTGGAGCATCCTTCAGCACGGCGACCAGTTGCTGGCGCAACGAAATCATCTCGAAGCAAGCGTGACCGCCACGTTACTGGCAACCGATCAGCAACGTTCGGTGCTCAACGCCCTCGACGCCTCCGGAACTCATCCCCTCGCTTATTCCCCCTATGGCCACCACCCTGCGATCCATAGGTTGCTAAGCGTGCGCGGCTTCAATGGCGAACAGCCTGACCCTTTGACCGGGCACTATCATTTGGGCAATGGGTATCGGCAGTTCAACCCGGTGTTGATGCGGTTTAACAGCCCGGACAGTTGGAGTCCGTTTGGGGAGGGGGGGTTGAATGCGTATGGGTATTGTGAGGGGGATCCAACGAACCGTGTAGATCCAGATGGGCATGCATTTTTAAAATTTATATTTAAGTTCGTTAAAAAACCCGGATCTATAAAGTCAAGCCGAAAATCAAAAGCTGTTGCCCGTCTCAACAGTGCCCAACTACCAGAGGAAAGAACGATCACTTCGCAAAAATTTGCCTGGTACCACGACGAGGTGCAAAGGATAGAACGTAAATTCACGGTGACTAGTCAGCAGGCCCGGATGGACGGAAGAAAAATACACCTCGAAAGAACCATAAGTGAAAGTCCGTTTAATATGAAAACAACACAACGTGTATACCTTAATAGAAACACCACTGAGCTCACCTATGGCAAGCGCCGTATCACCCAAGTCAGGATTGATGACGCCCACCGTAATAATCATTTCTATTATATGAACACTGTTAAAGTAAACAGAGAAATTGGTCGTCTCCCCAATAAAGACATTGAACGCAAGCTTAACGAAATCCGAAGCGTCATCGAAGGGGATAAAATGGCGAGATACTTTGATAGTCAAAAATTCCGCCAACTTTTCTGAACCCACCCAATTTCAGATCAAACAACGGGGACCACAAATTGATTCACCCCTAAAAAATGCCTACCAAAAAACCTATCAGTTCTGATAGTGGGCAAAACCTGAAAAAGCTCCGATGCTCAAGGTCCGGCCAACCGGACCTTGCACGGAGCTCAACCCATGCCCGATTCACCCCATGAAACCCTGCTGTGCCGCTACCACTACGATCCGCTGGACCGCCAGAGTGGCTGCACGGTACCTCAACAACCGGTCATCCAGCGTTTTCATTGTGACGGCCGATTGACCACTGAAATCCAGGGCGGTACGCGCTGGAGCATCCTTCAGCACGGCGACCAGTTGCTGGCGCAACGAAATCATCTCGAAGCAAGCGTGACCGCCACGTTACTCGCAACCGATCAGCAACGTTCGGTGCTCAACGCCCTCGACGCCTCCGGACCTCATCCCCTCGCTTATTCCCCGTATGGCCACCACCCAGCACTGAACAGGCTGCCAAGCCTGCGCGGCTTCAATGGCGAACAACCGGACCCGCTGACCGGGCACTATCATTTGGGCAATGGGTATCGGCAGTTCAATCCGGTATTGATGCGGTTTAACAGTCCGGACAGTTGGAGTCCGTTTGGCAAGGGAGGAATTAATGCTTATGCATACTGCGGGGGAGACCCGGCAAATAGAGTTGATCCAAATGGGCACTGGTATAAGAGCTTCATCAAGAAACTGAGTAAAAACATCAGCAGCAGCCCACTCCACCCGACGAAAAAAATCTCAAAAGAGACCACCGATTCGTTTTTACATTCAATTGAACTATTGGGTGGACAAAAAGAATTTAAAAAAATTGCATACCAAAACTACAAAAAGCCGAAACACTACCTAATCAACAATACGCCTGAAGTTAAACCCCTCCCCCCTTCAGACATCGACATGACTATCAACTTTATAGTTGACACGGAGCACGCACAAAACGTAATAATCAGATTTGAGCTTCTAACCACTCACGAAAGAGTCAGTGCCGATATACTTTATGGACTGCCCACGCTTAATCGCCACGACAGCGCGAACTTGTTCAGGCGACTGGAAGATATGGCAAGAGAGAGAGCAGCTCTATCACCACTCTACGACTTGGCCAAACAACCTCCACCCTCTTATGAAGCGGCTACTCTCCCAACCCATGACGAGGTAATCAGGCAGGGTGGCAGCAACCGACCGAGGCGCAGCTCAGCAGGTCGGTGACAACGCGTTGGGTTTCTTCGAAGCTCACATCTTCCCACTGGATGAGCGACGCCCCCTCTATCAGATCTGCTAGTAGGCAACCGCTGTAAAAACTCCGATGCTAAAGGTCCGGCCAACCGGACCTTGCACGGAGCTCAAGCCATGCCCAATTCACCCCATGAAACCCATGAACCCCATGAAACCCTGCTGTGCCGCTACCACTACGATCCGCTGGACCGTCAAAGTGGCTGCACGCTACCTCAACAACCGGCCATCCAGCGTTTTCATTGTGACGGCCGATTGACCACTGAGATCCAGGGCGGTACGCGCTGGAGCATCCTCCAGTACGGCGACCAGTTGCTTGCGCAACGAAATCATCTCGAAGCAAGCGTGACCGCCACGTTACTGGCAACCGATCAGCAACGTTCGGTGCTCAACACCCTCGACGCCACGGGACCTCATCCCCTCGCTTATTCCCCTTATGGCCATCATCCGGCGGTCGATAGACTGCTGAGCCTGCGCGGCTTCAATGGCGAACAGCCTGACCCGTTGACCGGGCACTATCATTTGGGCAATGGGTATCGGCAGTTCAACCCGGTGTTGATGCGGTTTAACAGTCCGGACAGCTGGAGTCCGTTTGGGGAGGGAGGGTTGAATGCGTATGGGTATTGTGAGGGGGATCCGATAAATCGAGTGGATCCGACTGGACACATGTTTTCATCCCTACTTGCCACTATAAAAAATCTATTTACACCTAACCCTAACCCCCCTATAAAATTCACAAATTTAAACGAAGACATCGCACATAAAATATCAAAATATCTATCAAGTTCGGACATGAACAACTTGCGACTTGCTTCAAAAAAAACAAAAACCATGTTCGACCCAGTATCCAAACACAACTTTAAAGCGTACTCAAACAACAACTCACCTCATATCTTTAATCCCAATAAGCCCGCGACGAACCTGGACAAAATAATCGAAGTTGGCTTGGGCAGAGTTCAGGGCATCAGCAGCTCCGAAGCAACCAACCAAATCAGCGTAAAAATGGCGAAAAACCTATACGACACACATACCGCTTCAGATTATTCTTATGACTCAACCAGCTCCGTGACAGGTCAAGGTATTTATTTTACGCGTCATGAGAGAACACCAGTAACTTACCGTCATTCTATTTCCTTGGGAAAAGAGTCAAAAACTCCAGCTCCGGATAAAGGATGGATCCGCGAGAAACTCCCTAATGGCGACATACGAATGATCCGGCGCGGAAGTCGCTGATTGGCAGCCCGATAGCGCTGGCGATCAACGCTTCAACAGAACGCCAATTCGCCACCGACTGCCGACGGGCGGCAATTTTTAGGGCCGTTGGCAACGTTTGTGATCCTATCAGTTCCGTTAGTAGGCAGCCCTGGCGCATTGAGCGACAGTGAAACCCTGAATTGCCGGGTATTTCGGGAGCCCTCACCATGCCATCCAATCAATCCACCGTAATGTGCCACTACCACTACGACGCGCTGAATCGACTGGTCGCCAGCGCACCCTCGACTCAGGCAATCACTCAGCGCTTCTATCTGAAAGACCGCCTGACCACCGAGATCCAGGGCGCAGCGCAGCGATCGATCATGCAGCATGAGGGCCACCTTCTGGCGCAGCGAGAACGCCAAACCACCGCCGTGCAAACCCACCTCCTGGCCACGGATCAACAGCGCTCGGTGTTGAACCTGCTCGACGCCAGTGTGCGGCATCCACTCGCCTACACGCCTTACGGCCATCGGCAGAACGGCTTGCTCAGCCTTCTCGGTTTCAATGGCGAACGACTGGATGCGCTAACGGGGTCTTATTTGTTGGGCAATGGTTATCGGGCGTTTAATCCAGTGTTGATGCGGTTTAACAGTCCGGACAGTTGGAGTCCGTTTGGGGAGGGAGGGTTGAATGCGTATGGGTATTGTGGGGGCGAGCCGATCAACAGGGTGGATCCGAATGGGCATGCATTCATCAAACCGCTCATCAAGCAAATGACAACTCAGTTGAAGGCTTTGCCAAGCCCCCCGACCAACTCGCTTAGCAAGCTCACCAAAAACCTGTTGAAGACCTCAAAAAGAGAGCTTGGAGGAAAAAGCGGTATCGGAAAACTGGTCAAGGAATCTGGACTAAGAGCGGAAGAAATTCTCTTGGAACACGCCTTTCAAAAACTTGAAAAATCACTAAACCATCAGTTCTCTTCAAGCCAGTCAATTTTAAAAGCCACTTCGCCGCCACCCTATCGCTCTCAAAATCTGGATAATATCAAACTCAACATCAGTATGCTCAATGACACCCTCAAAGACCTGGGCAACGGAGGAAAACAATTCCTGACACCACAAACCCTTGAGACGATAAACGCTCTGCATATCAAGGCCCAATATCAAGTTCAACAGATCACAGAACAACGCGTACTACCAAAATACTCGATGTTCCCCCCTCCGCCCCCGAGTTATCCGATCCCTGCCACAGAGTCACTCCCGCCCCCCTATTATGGACAGATTAAAATTCGCCAATCATAGGACGCACTTTCGTTACCTCAGGCGTGCGCCCCAACGATTGGAACCCACTCAACAATCCGGCTTGTCCGCCGTAAACCGTCGAGCCGGATTCACCGCCGCGCCAAACTCGCGCAAGGCCTTGGCGCCAATCAGCAGCGGATAGTTAAAGCTGCTGCGGTCGGTCAGGTTGACCTCGACCGTGCGCTTGACGTTGCCCAGGCACAATTCCAGATCGACCACCGGGCGCTTGGAAGGCGCGGCGGTTTCTTCGTCATCGTCCTCTTCGGAGCGGGTCTTGATCTTGCTGATCCGCGCGACCTTGTGTTCGTAGACTTTGTCGCTCGCCCCCTTGGTGGCGAGGCGGAAACGCACCCAGTTCTCGCCATCACGGGTAAAGGTTTCGATGTCCTTGGCCGACAGCGATGCCGTCAGGGCGCCGGTGTCCATTTTCGCCTTGAGCACTTCACCGCCGATTTCCGGCAGCGCGATGTATTCGTAACGCCCGTACAGGGTGGGCTCGGCGGCCAGCACCGGCAGGGCTAACAGGGTCAGCAGTGCGAGAAGGGATTTCACGTGATGGGCGTCCTGGATAAATGGGCAGCGAAATTTTAGACCGTCAGCGGGCAATTCGTTCGTTCTTGAAATCCCTTCGCGGGCATGCCGCGCTCCCACCGGGATTTGTCTGACTCAAAAACACCGCAATCCACTGTGGGAGCGGGCTCGCCCGCGAAGGGGCCGGTGCAATCAACATCATGATGTGACCTGATTTTCCTGCCCAGCCTACCCATCCAATGGTGAAACATTCGTCATCAGCCGATTTGGCCTGCCGACCGAAGCTGCTTATCATGGCGCGCCCAAAGGCTTTCAAGAGTTACTTATGCGCCGCCTGCTCACCGGCTGTTTCGTCACCCTGCTGCTGTTGCTCAACACCTTGACCCTGATCGGGCCCTTGATGGTGTTTGCCCTGCTCAAACTGGTCCTGCCCGGTCGCTTTCGCGATTACGCCTCCTGGTCGGTGATGTGGATCGCCGAGACCTGGTCGGAAATCGACAAGCTGATCTTCCGTCTGTGCATCCCCACCCAATGGGATATACGCGGCGGTGATGACCTGCGTCGTGACACCTCCTACCTGGTCATCAGTAACCACCAATCCTGGGTCGATATCCCGGCGTTGATCCAGACGCTGAACCGACGCACACCGTTCTTCAAATTCTTCCTCAAGAGAGAGCTGATCTGGGTGCCGTTCCTGGGCCTGGCGTGGTGGGCGCTGGATTACCCGTTCATGAAGCGCTACTCCAAGGCGTTTCTGGCCAGGCACCCGGAACTGGCCGGCAAGGATCTGGAGATCACCCGGCAGGCCTGCGAATTGTTCAAGCGCCAGCCGGTGACGGTGGTCAATTATCTGGAAGGCACTCGCTACACCGCAGCCAAAAGCGCCCAGCAACAATCTCCGTTCACTCACCTGCTCAAACCCAAGGCCGGTGGCGTGGCGTTTGTGCTGGCGGCAATGGGCGAACAGCTGGATGCGATTCTCGACGTGACGGTGGTGTATCCGCAGCAGGGGATTCCGGGGTTCTGGGATCTAATCAGCGGCAACGTGCCAAGGGTCATCATCGACATCAAGACCCGGGAACTCGACCCGGCGCTGTGGCAGGGTGATTACGAAAACGATCCGCTGTTTCGCGAGAAAATCCAGAACTGGGTCAACCAGCTCTGGATCGAGAAGGACCGGCGCATCGACGCGTTGCGCGGCGAAAGCGGCTGATCAACTGCCGGTGCCGATACCGGTGCCCCAGATGCCGCCCAGGCTTTGCAACAGCGAACCGGCAACGCCCTGTTGACCGAGGTATTGCAGGATCACCGGGGCAAACATGCCAACCATGCCGCTGTCCATGCCCAGGGCGCTGAAGGCGTTGTTCAGGTCATTGGTGTCCTTGACGTTGCCCAGGGCGTTGTCCAGCCCTGCGGCTTTGCCGGATGAGCCGAGCAAACCGGCGAGCGCGCCCAATTCGCCGCCACCCGAAAGTATGTCGATGCCCGGTACGTTTTTGGCCAGCTCCGAATAGTCGGCCGAACTCAATTGATTCTTCGCCAGCCCCAGCATTGCCCCGGCACCACCGACGGCCTGTTGCGGCGTTACGTTCAATTGGCTGAGTGCGCCCAGCAGATCTGCCGTCTGCGGGGTTGGGGCGGCATTGGTGGCCGCGTTACCGCCCTGCATCCCCGAAATGGCGTTGGCCGCATCGCCCAGGCTGAACTGGGCGAAGACCGGGCTGGCCGCCAGGGTCATCAGCGAAGCCAGTGCAATACCGCGTGAAATCTTCATCCAGACATCCTCTATGAAAAACCGCCCGACAGTGGGCGGTGAACCGCTGCGCGTTGGACTGGTTTCCCCCGACATTGTTCCCGCCCCTGTAGGAGCGAGCCTGCTCGCGAAAAACGCAGGGACAACGCGGTCATTCAGATAGCACGCGTTATCGTTGGCGTCCATCGCGAGCAGGCTCGCTCCTACAGGGATCAGGTTCATCACAATATTTTCCCGGTGCTGCATCCAGTCCCGCCCCACGCCCGTATATCAAGGCACGGACAGACATTCCTGGCCGATTCTCCCCAAAAGGATCATCACCATGATACGCACCTCGATCAAAACACCCTTGATTGCCAGCCTGCTGACCCTGGCCCTTGGCGGCGGCGTCGCCCTGAACACCACCGTGCAAGCCGCTACCATGAGCCACGACAGCGTGACGGTCGGCGGCCAAAGCATGCTGCCGAGCAAAGACATCGTCGATAACGCAGTCAACTCCTCCGACCACACCACCCTGGTCGCCGCCGTGAAGGCCGCAGGCCTGGTCGACACCCTCAAGGGCAAAGGCCCGTTCACCGTTTTCGCCCCGGTCAATTCGGCGTTTACCGCCCTGCCCGCCGGCACCGTCGACACCCTGCTGAAACCGGAAAACAAAGCCACCCTGACCAAGATCCTCACTTACCACGTGGTCGCCGGCAAACTCGACATGATGACCCTGGCCGAGAAAATCAAGGCCGGCGGCGGCAAGACCGAACTCACCACAGTCGCCGGCGGCAAGCTATGGGCAATGATGAACGGCCCGCACAACATCACGATCAAGGATGAAAAAGGCGACGTCGCCGACATCACCACCTATGACGTGTACCAGTCCAATGGCGTGATTCAGGTCATCGACAAAGTGCTGATGCCGAAAAGCTGAGCACAGTCGCCGGCCCTGCGCAGTGGGGCTGGCGGTTTTTCCGAGGTGTCCACCCGTGAATGGAACAACCGCGCGCCGTGAACTAACCTCTGCCTGCAATCGACACCCTACGCTGCGCACCTCGTCTATTTGGAGCACCGCTATTTCCATCGCCGACGCCGATCAGCTCAGGCACTTGCTGGCCCAGTGCTCACTGGGTGACCGCCGTGCGTTCGAGACGCTTTACCGCAGCGTCGGCCCGCGCTTGCATGGTGTGGCCCTGCGGTTCATGGGGCGCCCCGACCTGGCGGAAGAAGTGCTGCAGGAAAGCTTCGTGCGGATCTGGAACAACGCCTCGCGCTACGAACCGCATCTGTCGGCACCGCTGACCTGGATGATCAACATCACCCGCAACCAGGCGATCGACCAGTTGCGCAAACACCGCGACCGGCCGTTGAGCGATCTCGAAGAACAATCACTGGTGGACGAAACCCCATCCGCCCACGAACAGCTGAACAGTGCCCGCGAGGCCAGCGCCCTGAACCGCTGCCTGGACAGCCTCGAGGGCATGCAGCGCCAATCGATCACCATCGCTTACTTTCAGGGAATGTCCGGCGCCGAGCTGGCCGAACACCTGGCGGCGCCGCTGGGATCGGTGAAATCCTGGATCCGCCGCGGCATGGAACGCCTGCGCAGGTGCCTTGAATCATGAACTATCAAACGCCGTCCCTGCGCCGCGCCCTCGCCGCCGACTACGCCATTGGCCTGATGCCTGCCGCCGCGCGCCGACGTTTCGAACAGTTATTGCTGGAAGACCCGGCATTGCGCTTGGAATTGGCGCAATGGCAAGAAAGCCTCGCCAGCCTGACCGCGGCACTGCCCGAACAGCCCGTGCCGGATCGCGTGTGGCAGGGCATTACCGCGCGCATCGAGCCGCAAGTGCTGCATGTGCCTGAGAAGCGTCCGTTCTGGAACTGGCTGCGGGCAACGGCGGCGATTGCCTCCCTGTTGATTGCCGTGACCCTCGGAGTGATCTACACCCGCGACGATGTGCGCTACAGCGCAACACTGGCCAGCGCCGATGCGCAGCCGGCATTGCGAGTCCAGGCGCACGCCGATTACCTGCAAGTCGAACCGCTGGCATTGGCGGCGATCACACCGCAGCAAAGCCTGGAACTGTGGGCGATACCGGCCGACGGCAAACCGGTTTCCCTCGGGGTAATCCCGGCGGGCGGCAAAGGCAAGGTAGTACTGAGCGACGCGCAGAAAGCACTGATCGGCAAGCCGATTGCGCTGGCGGTCACCCTGGAACCGAAGGGCGGTTCGCCGACCGGGCAACCGACCGGGCCGGCGTTGTATCAAGGGGCATTGGCGGCGTTGTAATTGCCCTTGTGGCGAGGGGGCTGTGAACACTGCGCAAATACGGCGCCACTATCAGTTCTGTTAGTAGGCAGTTCAGTTCGATTGCGCCACAGTGAAATCCTGAATGACCGGATATTTCAGGGGGCCCTGACCATGCCGTCCAATCGCGCTACCGTGCTCTGCAGCTACCACTACGATGCACTGAATCGACTGACCGCCAGCGCGCCCTCGGCGCAGGCAAGCGTTCAGCGCTTCTATCTGAAAGACCGCCTGAGCACCGAGATCCAGGGCGCCGTGCAGCGTTCGATCATGCAGCACGAAGATCAACTGCTGGCGCAGCGAGAACGCCAAACCACCGCCGTGCAAACCCACCTCCTGGCCACGGATCAACAGCGCTCGGTGTTGAACCTGCTCGACGCCAGTGTGCGGCATCCACTCGCCTACACGCCTTACGGCCATCGGCAGAACGGCTTGCTCAGCCTGCTCGGGTTCAATGGCGAACGGCGGGATCCGGTGACGGGGTCTTATTTGTTGGGCAATGGTTATCGGGCGTTTAACCCGGTGTTGATGCGGTTTAACAGTCCGGACAGTTGGAGTCCGTTTGGGGAGGGTGGGTTGAATGCGTATGGGTATTGTGTGGGGGATCCGGTGAATCGCATGGATCCGATGGGGCATGCCTGGAACTTTGTTAAAGCCGTTCTGCGATCTCGTGGGTTAATAAAAAGCAATATGCAGGGTATCCAGAATGCAGGCACCAGCCTCACTTCCCCCAGCGTTGCATCCAATACGTCACGGCATTTTCGAAATCCCTTGGCAAATGCGCTCAATCCCTATTCGGACACGAAGACCCCTGCGTGGACGACCCAAGACAGATTGGCTTTTGCAGGTACAGAAGCGCGCCACCCGGGTGCGCCCCGCTCTGCTGTGTCACAAGAGTCCTTAACTACATTTCCAGGTGACACCCCTAACGTATCCCCAACACCGATCCGTACACGGCGCATGGGAAATATCTTTGAAGTGGGACAATCTGGCGAATTAGTACCACTCTATGGCAGCAATCAATCTATTAACTCGATTAGCAGCAGTGGATCCACGTTCGATCCTTCCCCTTCCTACTCTGCCCCCTTACCTCCTCCGAACTACGGGGGAAGCGAGCTACCTTCTTATCAGCAGGCGTTAGCCAACAATACGTGGCTGGATAATTTCTCTAAACGACAAAGTCACATAAGACGAGATTCCACATAACAAACAAAAAAGGCGACCCGAAGGTCGCCGTTTTTTTCCAGAGGTTTTACGCCGCACTAAACATCTTGTGCGGATCAATCACAAACTTCTTCGGCACGCCTGCGTCGAACTCGCCATAACCCTGCGGCGCCTGATCCAGGCTGATCACTTGCACGCCCACCACTTCGGCGATGTTGATGCGGTCCCACATGATCGCCTGCATCAGCTGGCGGTTGTACTTCATCACCGGGGTCTGACCAGTGTGGAAGCTGTGGGATTTGGCCCAGCCCAGACCGAAGCGAATGCTCAGGCTGCCCATTTTCGCGGCGGCGTCGACGGCACCCGGATCTTCGGTGACGTAAAGGCCAGGGATACCGATCTTGCCAGCCACACGCACCACGCCCATCAGCGAGTTGAGTACGGTGGCCGGGGCTTCGTGTTTCACGCCGTCATGGCCGTGGCCACGGGCTTCGAAGCCGACGGCGTCGATGGCGCAATCCACTTCCGGCTCGCCCAGCAGCGCGGCGATCTGTTCGTGCAGCGGGGTGTCCAGGGACAGGTCGGCGATTTCGAAACCCTGGGCCTTGGCGTGGGCCAGGCGCACGGTGTTGACGTCACCGATGATCACCACCGCCGCACCCAGCAGGCGAGCCGAAGCGGCAGCCGCCAGCCCGACCGGACCGGCACCGGCGATGTACACCGTGCTGCCCGGGCCAACGCCCGCCGTCACGGCGCCGTGGTAACCGGTTGGCAGGATGTCGGAGAGGCAGGTCAGGTCACGGATTTTCTCCATGGCCCGGTCGCGGTCCGGCAGTTTCAGCAGGTTGAAGTCGGCGTACGGCACCATCGCGTACTCGGCCTGGCCACCGGTCCAGTCGCCCATGTCGACGTAGCCATAAGCACCGCCCGGACGCGCCGGATTGACGCTCAGGCACACGCCGGTGTGCATTTCCTTACAGGAACGGCAGCGCCCGCAAGCCACGTTGAACGGCACGGACACCAAGTCGCCGATTTGCAGGTTCTCGACGTCGCTGCCCTTCTCGATCACTTCACCGGTGATCTCGTGGCCCAGCACCAGGCCGGTTTGTGCCGTGGTGCGACCGCGCACCATGTGCTGGTCGGAACCACAAATGTTGGTGGAAACCACACGCAGGATGACGGCGTGATTAATCTTCCTGCCGCGCGGGTCCTGCATTTTCGGATAGTCGATTTTCTGTACTTCGACCTTGCCAGCGCCGAGATACACCACACCACGATTGCCAGACATGCTTTCACCTCGCTGTTGTTTTTATGGAACCGCGTTGCCCAGGCAGGCAGCGCGTTAAGTGCTCGGGTACAGATGCTGTTTCTTGTGTTGCTTGTAAGGGCCTCATCGCTGGCAAGCCAGCTCCCACAGTGGACGGGGTGTACACAAATCTGCGAACGACATAAAACCCTGTGGGAGCTGGCTTGCCAGCGATAGCAATCTAAAGAACGACGGTGCGATTGGCGTTCAAAAACACCCGTCGCTCAATGTGATAACCCACGGCCCGCGCCAGGGTCAGGCCTTCGATATCCCGTCCCTTGGCGATCAAGTCTTCGGGGTAATGACTGTGATCCACCACCTCGACGCCCTGGGCGATGATCGGCCCTTCGTCGAGGTCGTTGTTGATGTAGTGCGCCGTGGCGCCAACCAGTTTCACGCCCTTGTTGTAGGCCTGGTGGTACGGCTTGGCGCCCTTGAAACCCGGCAGCAGCGAGTGATGAATGTTGATCGCCTTGCCGTCGAGTTTGCGGCACAGCTCCGGTGACAGTACTTGCATGTAGCGGGCAAGGATCACCAGTTCGGCGCCGGATTCTTCGATCACCTGCCAGACCTGACGCTCCTGGGACGGCTTGTCGTTCGGGTCCAGCGGGAAGTGGTAGTACGGAATCTGGTGCCAGTCCGCCAACGGTTTGAGGTCCGGGTGGTTCGAGACCACGGCAACCACGTCCATCGACAACTGGCCGATGCGCTGGCGGTAGAGCAAGTCGTTGAGGCAGTGATCGGCCTTGGACACCATGATCACCACTTTCGGCCGGTAGTGCGGCGGGGTCAGCTCGAAGGCCATGCCGAAGGCTTCACCGCGCGCCTGCAAACCCGCGCGAAACGACTGTTCGTCGAAACCGTCGGGCTGACGGAATTCCACGCGAATGAAGAAACGGCCCGAAAGCCGGTCATCGAAGGAATGGTGTTCGGTGACATAGCAGCCCTGCTCGAACAGAAAGCGCGTCACCGCGTCCACCGTGCCGAGGACGCTGGGGCAGTCGGCGGTCAGAATCCATGTGTCTGGGGCGCGGCTCATAGTGCGGTGACTCCTGAGAAATCGGCAAACAAATCACCCTACCTGTAGGAGCGAGCCTGCTCGCGATGGACGTCAACGATGACGCGTATTTCCTGATTTATCGCGTCGCTCTCAAGTCCATCGCGAGCAGGCTCGCTCCTACAGGGTCAGGTGCTGATCAGGCCTGGACGCTGAGGCCGTATTCGGCAGACGCATCCTGCAACCACAACCACCAGTAATCCGAGAAGCTGCGACGAATCAGCAGTTCCCAGGTGTCTTCAGCGGTGTGACGGATCACCAGTTGCGACTTGGCGAACACCGTGCCAACCGCCTTGCCCACCGGGAAGTTGTTGGGGTGCACGTCGTAGCTGGTGGATTTCATCAGCACCTGGCGCACGTTCGGGCCGCTCAGTTCGAGGATCTGCTGCCCGCCGCTGACGTTGACGATCTGGATGTGCAGGTCGCCCAGTGCTTCACGCAGTTTTTTCTCGGCGGCGAATTCTTCACCGGTCGGCACGATCAGCAGCCATTCATCCGGCCCCATCCATTGCAGGCTGGTTTCACCTTTGACGATGACGGTCAGCGCGGCCGGCAATTCGATGCCCAGGGCCTTGTGCACGCCGGCGGCGAACGCTGCGTCATGGCCATCGCCACGGATGGTCAGGTGGCCCAGAAGTTTTTTCTCGCGCACGGTCACACCGGCGTTCTTGCGACCCTTGCCCACCAGGCTGGCGAGGTCGGCGTGATGCAGCGACGACTCGGCCTTGGCCCCGGAGGTTGGGCGTTGTTGGTAAACATTGGCTGCGGTCATAAAGCACCTTTCCTGAATTCTGTTGGTTCTTGTGGTGGCTGCACTGCCGTCATCGCCAGCAGGGCTAGTTCCCACATTCGGCCGCGTTCCCCTGTGGGAGCTAGCCTGCTCGCGATAGCGGCGGCACACTCACCACAAGGCCCGAGGCCGTTAAACGTTCTGGCGCTCGCCTTTCGGATCGAAGAACACCGAAGAAACGATTTCCGCTTCGATCACGCTACCGTCCGCCAGTGGCGCGAACACACGCTCACCCATGCGGTTCAGGCCGCCCTTGACCACGCCCATGGCAAACGAATAGCCCAGGGAGTTGTGCGCGTAGCTGGAGGTCACGTGACCGACCATGGTCATCGGGATCGCCTGCTTGGTGTTGAACACCAGTTGCGCGCCTTCCGGCAGCCATTTGGTCGGATCGATCGGTTTGAGGCCGACCAGTTGCTTGCGTTGATCACGCACGCAGTCTTCGCGGTTCATGCCACGCCAGCCGATCCACGAGAACGGTTTGGTGCGACCCACGCACCAGCCCATGTTCAGGTCGTCCGGAGTCATCGAGCCGTCAGTGTCCTGACCGACGATGATGAAGCCCTTCTCGGCCCGCAGCACGTGCATGGTTTCAGTGCCGTACGGGGTCAGGTTGTACTTCTTGCCGGCATCGACAATCTTTTCCAGCACACCCATCGCATAGTCGGCCTGCACGTTGACTTCGTACGACAGCTCACCGGTAAACGAAATCCGGAACACCCGCGCTGGCACGCCGCCGACCAGACCTTCTTTCCAGGTCATGAACGGGAAGGCTTCGTTGCTCAGGTCGATGTCGGTGACTTCGCTGAGCAGCTTGCGGCTGTTCGGCCCGGACAGGGTCATGGTCGCCCAGTGGTCGGTCACGGACGTGAAGTACACCTTCAGGTCTGGCCATTCGGTCTGTTGGTAGATCTCCAGCCACTGCAGCACGCGAGCGGCGCCGCCCGTGGTGGTGGTCATGACGAAATGGTTGTCGGCCAGGCAGGCAGTCACGCCGTCGTCGAACACCATGCCGTCTTCTTTGCACATCAGGCCATAGCGCGCCTTGCCCACATCGAGCTTGGTCCAGGCGTTGGTGTAGATGCGGTTGAGGAACTCACGCGCGTCCGGGCCCTGGATGTCGATCTTGCCGAGGGTCGAAGCGTCCAGCAGGCCGACGCTGTCGCGCACGGCTTTGCATTCACGCTTGACCGCGGCGTGCATGTCTTCACCGGATTTCGGGAAGTACCAAGGACGCTTCCACTGACCAACGTCTTCGAACTCGGCGCCATTTTTCAGGTGCCAGTGATGCAGTGCGGTGAAACGTACCGGCTCGAAGATGTGCCCACAGTGACGACCGGCCACGGCGCCGAAGGTCACCGGCGTGTAGTTCGGGCGGAACATGGTGGTGCCCATCTGCGGGATGGTCACGTTCAGCGAACGGGCGGCAATCGCCAGGCCGTTGACGTTACCGAGTTTGCCCTGATCGGTGCCGAAGCCCAGCGCGGTGTAGCGCTTGACGTGCTCGACCGACTCGAAGCCTTCGCGGGTCGCCAGTTCGATGGCGGCCGCAGTGACGTCGTTTTGCAGGTCGACGAATTGCTTCGGCGCCCGTGCGGTGTTCTTTTCATGGGGCACCTGGAACAGCGCCAGGGTCGGCTCTTCCAGACGTGTCAGGGCTTTGGGCAGCGTCGCTTCGACCGGACCGAAACCGGCTTCGCTGGCCGCGCGCACGCCGCCTTCAAAACCATCGGCCAGGGAATCACCCAGGCAATAGACGCCGTTGATACCACCGACGCACACGCGTTTCTGCGGTGCTTCACCCGGCACGAAACCGAGGATGTCTTCACGCCAGATCGGCTTGCCGCCCAGGTGCGAAGCCAGGTGAACCACCGGGCTGTAGCCGCCGGAACTGGCGACCAGGTCGCACTCGAGCCATTCGCCAGGGCTGGTGACCTTGTGTCCTTTGACATCGATCGCGGCCACGCGGGCAGCGGTCACGTGCTTGCTGCCACGGGCCTCGATCACGGCGCTGCCGGTGAGGATGCGTATGCCTTTGGCGCGTGCTTCTTCCACCAGCGCCCCACGCGGGTTGCTGCGGGCATCGGCGACGGCCACGACTTGCAGGCCGGCGTCGAGCCAATCCAGGGCCACGCGGTAGGCGTGGTCGTTGTTGGTCGACAGCACCAGTTTTTTGCCCGGCGCCACGCCGTAACGGCGCACATAAGTCGAGACAGCACCGGCCAACATGTTGCCCGGCACGTCGTTGTTGCCGTAAACCAGCGGACGCTCGTGAGCGCCGGTGGCCAGCACGACACGCTTGGCGCGAATGCGGTGGATGCGCTGACGCACCTGGCCAATCGGGGCGCGGTCGCCGAGGTGATCGGTGAGGCGCTCGTGAATGGTCAGGAAGTTGTGGTCGTGGTAGCCGTTGACCGTGGCGCGTGGCAACAGCAGCACGTCCGGGGTGTCCTTCAGCTCGGCGATGACGCTGGCGACCCATTCCACGGCAGGCTTGCCGTCGAGGCTTTCGCGGGAGTCGAGCAGGCTGCCGCCGAACTCTTCCTGCTCGTCGGCGAGGATTACCCGGGCGCCACTGCGTGCAGCCGCCAGTGCAGCGGCCAGACCCGCAGGGCCGGCGCCGACGATCAGCACGTCGCAGTGCTGGTTCATATAGTCGTAGGTGTCCGGATCGTTCTCGGTCGGCGAGCGGCCAAGACCGGCGGCCTTACGAATGTACTTCTCGTAAGTCATCCAGAACGATTGCGGGTACATGAAGGTTTTGTAGTAGAAACCCGGTGGCATCAGCTTGCCGCCGACCTTGCCGAGAATCCCCATCATGTCGTTGTTCACGCTTGGCCAGCCGTTGGTGCTGGTGGCGACCAGGCCCTGATACAGCGCTTGTTGGGTGGCGCGTACGTTCGGGATCTGCGTGGCTTCGGTGGCGCCGATCTGCAGCACCGCGTTCGGCTCTTCGGCACCGGCGGCGAAGATGCCGCGCGGACGAGAATATTTGAAGCTGCGACCGATGATGTCGACGCCGTTGGCCAGCAGTGCAGCGGCCAGGGAGTCGCCTTCGTAGCCTTTGTAGCTCTGGCCGTTGAAGGTGAACGTCAGGACTTTGTTGCGGTCGATCCGTCCGCCGCTGGACAGGCGATTGGTCTGGCTCATACCTTCTCTCCCAGAGCCGTGCTGGCCGCTTTCGGGCTATCGGTCTTGTCGGTGAATTGTGGCTTGGTGCCGATCTTGTAGGTTTCGAGAATCTCGTAGGTCACGGTGTCGCGGGTGGCGTTGAAGTACTGACGGCAACCGGCGGCGTGAATCCACAGTTCATGGTGCAGGCCGCGAGGGTTATCGCGGAAGAACATGTAGTCGCCCCACTCCTCGTCGGTGCAGCTGTTCGGATCCAGTGGACGCGGGATGTGCGCCTGGCCGGATGCGTGGAATTCCTCTTCGGAGCGCAGTTCGCCGCAGTGAGGACAGAAGATATGCAACATGGGGATTTCTCCTGTTAGTGGGCAACCGCAGCAGCGCCGTGTTCATCGATCAACGCACCGTTGTGGAAACGGTCGATGGAGAAAGGTGCGGCCAACGGGTGCATTTCACCCTTGGCCAGACTCGCGGCAAACACGTTGCCCGAGCCAGGTGTTGCCTTGAAGCCACCGGTGCCCCAACCGCAGTTGAAGAACATGTTCGGGACCGGGGTTTTCGAGATGATCGGGCAGGCATCCGGCGTGGTGTCGACGATGCCGCCCCACTGACGGTTCATGCGTACGCGCGACAGCACCGGGAACATTTCGACGATGGCCTGGATGGTGTGCTCGATCACCGGGTACGAACCACGCTGGCCGTAGCCGTTGTAGCCGTCGATACCGGCGCCGATCACCAGGTCGCCCTTGTCGGACTGACTGATGTAACCGTGTACGGCGTTGGACATGATCACGCTGTCGATAATCGGCTTGATCGGCTCGGACACCAGCGCTTGCAACGGGTGGGATTCGATCGGCAGGCGGAAACCGGCGAGCTTGGCCATGTGCCCGGAGTTACCGGCGGTGACCACGCCGACGCGTTTGGCGCCGATGAAGCCCTTGTTGGTTTCGACACCGATGCACACGCCGTTTTCCTTGCGGAAACCGATCACTTCGGTCTGCTGGATCAGGTCCACGCCCAGTGCGTCGGCGGCACGGGCAAAGCCCCAGGCCACGGCATCATGACGGGCCACGCCGCCGCGACGCTGGACGGTAGCGCCCATCACCGGGTAGCGGGTGTTCTTCGAGCAGTCGAGGTACGGAATCTCGTCGGCCACTTGCTTGGCATCGAGCAGTTCGCCGTCAACGCCGTTGAGGCGGTTGGCGCTGACCCGACGCTCGGAATCACGGATGTCCTGCAGGGTGTGGCACAGGTTGTAGACGCCGCGCTGGGAGAACATCACGTTGTAGTTCAGGTCCTGGGACAGGCCTTCCCACAGTTTCATCGCGTGTTCGTACAGGTGCGCCGACTCGTCCCACAGGTAGTTGGAGCGAACGATGGTGGTGTTGCGCGCGGTGTTACCGCCGCCCAGCCAGCCTTTTTCGACCACGGCCACGTTGGTGATGCCGTGCTCCTTGGCCAGGTAGTAGGCGGTCGCCAGACCGTGCCCGCCACCGCCGACGATGACCACGTCGTAGACCTTTTTAGGGGTCGGCGTACGCCACATCCGCTGCCAGTTTTCGTGGTGGCTGAGAGAGTGTTTGAAGAGGCCGAAGCCCGAGTAGCGTTGCATAGTCATTTACTCCAAAACCGCACTCAGCGATAAACCGGGAAGTCCGCGCACAGGGCTGCCACATGCTTGGCGACGTTGGCCTCGACATCGGCATCGCCGAGGTTGTCGAGGATGTCGCAGATCCAGCCGGCCAGTTCGGTGCATTGAGCGACCTTGAAGCCACGGGTCGTTACCGCCGGGGTGCCGATGCGCAGGCCGGAGGTCACGAACGGCGACTGCGGGTCGTTCGGGACAGCGTTCTTGTTCACGGTGATGTGGGCGCGACCGAGTGCTGCATCCGCGTCCTTGCCGGTGAGGCCCTGACGGATCAGGCTGACCAGGAACAGGTGGTTATCGGTGCCGCCGGACACTACATCGTAGCCGCGTTTGATAAATACGCCGGCCATGGCCTGGGCGTTGTCGATGACTTGTTGCTGGTAAGCCTTGAAGCCTGGCTCCAGTGCTTCCTTGAAGCACACCGCCTTACCGGCGATCACGTGCATCAGCGGGCCGCCCTGGGCGCCGGGGAATACGGCGGAGTTGAGCTTCTTCTCGATCTCTTCGTTGGCCTTGGCCAGGATCAGGCCGCCACGTGGACCGCGCAGGGTCTTGTGGGTGGTGGTGGTGACCACATCAGCGTACGGCAGCGGGTTCGGGTACAGACCGGCGGCGACCAGACCGGCCACGTGCGCCATGTCGACGAACAGGAGCGCACCGACCTTGTCGGCGATCTGACGGAAACGCGGGAAGTCCAGGGTCTTGGAGTAGGCAGAGAAGCCGGCGACGATCATCTTCGGCTTGCACTCGACGGCCAGACGCTCCACTTCGTCGTAATCGATCAGCCCGGTCTTGGTGTCGATGCCGTACTGCACGGCGTTGTACAGCTTGCCCGAGGACGACACTTTGGCGCCGTGGGTCAGGTGACCACCGTGGGCCAGGCTCATGCCGAGAATGGTATCGCCTGGCTGAATCAGGGCCAGGTAAACGGCGCTGTTGGCCGAAGAGCCGGAATGCGGCTGGACGTTGGCATAGTCCGCGCCGAACAGTTGCTTGGCGCGCTCGATGGCCAGGGCTTCAACCTTGTCCACGTGCTCGCAGCCACCGTAGTAGCGCTTGCCCGGATAACCCTCGGCGTATTTGTTGGTCAGGCCGCTGCCCTGGGCTTGCATGACGCGTTTGCTGGTGTAGTTCTCTGACGCGATCAGCTCGATGTGATCTTCCTGGCGTTGCTCCTCGGCATTCATCGCCGCCAGCAGTGCATCGTCGTAACCCTGGATCTGGTCTTGCTTGCTGAACATCGCGTCTCTCCCAGCGGCATCTATGCGCCATTCGTCTCGGTAAGGCACCGGTGTTTCGGCAGTGCCCTTTGATAGCGATGGTATGACCGGCGCAGACAGGCCAAATGCCTACGGACGCCACGTAAAGGTGCGTTTACGACATCGCGGGAAATGACTGGTCGGGCACTCTTCTCAAATCCGTGAGAAACCCTGTGGGAGCTGGCTTGCCAGCGATGATGGCGTCACATCCAGCATTGATGGCGACTGGTTCACCGCTATCGCTGGCAAGCCAGCTCCCACAGGGTTATACGGCGATCTGGCGGACGAGTAGCAGCACAAGGAAATGCACCGGATACAGCGCATAAGCCCAACGCCGCATGGGGGGTGGTTTTACGCCCTTGGCATGTCGCAACAAGAACAGTCCCAGCCAGGGCGCAATCAGGCATGTGGCGATGGCCGGAATGGCCGCCGGGTTGCCCAGCCGCGCGGCGTGGTACAGCACTTGCCATTGATTGGCCGCCAGACAAACTAACCCCGGTAACAACGCGAAATACCAGGGACGACGGATCACCAGCAACAGCGCCAGCGGCAACAGCACGCCAAAGAAACCGAACATCAGTCGCGACCAGAAAACCGCCGCCAGCACCAGGGCGACGAGCGCCAACAGTCGCGCCTGACGCCCCTGCGCTTGCCAGCCCCGTGCCACCAGCAGGCCCAAGGCCAGGGTCGGCAAGACGTTCAAGGTGTCGGGATCCGGAATGTACATCCGGTAAGGCACTTCGCTCACCGCACTGAACAGCAACAACCAGCCCAGATAGCGCCATTGCCCCTCTGACTTCACGGCGGGCGCGCGCGCCAGGTTGGCCGCCATCGCCAGACAAAACCACGGAAACGCCAGACGCCCCGGTACATACAGCAGATCGACCGAATAACCGACATAGCGCAGGTGATCGAGCACCATGCTCAAAAGCGCCAGCCACTTGAGCAGATCCAGTGCACCGTCGCGCGGCTTTAAGTGCTGCTGTGTCAAGTGCATCGCCGCGTGCATAATTGGCCGGCATCCTTGTATTTTTCTGACAGTGACATCCCGTGTGCTCCCCGGACGATCTTCGGTAAAGTGCGCACCCTCATTGACCACGAGACACTTCACCATAGGCGTCTCGACCACGGAAGCAGGCCATGACCGACAAGAGCCAACAATTCGCCAGCGACAACTACTCCGGCATTTGCCCTGAAGCCTGGGCTGCCATGGAGCAGGCCAACCATGGCCACCAGCGCGCATACGGCGACGACGAATGGACCGCCCGCGCGTCCGACGATTTCCGTAAATTGTTCGAAACCGACTGCGAAGTGTTCTTCGCCTTCAACGGCACTGCGGCCAACTCCCTGGCCTTGTCGTCGCTGTGCCAGAGTTACCACAGCGTGATCTGCTCGGAAACCGCCCACGTCGAAACCGACGAATGCGGCGCGCCGGAATTCTTTTCCAACGGCTCCAAACTGCTGATCGCCCGCACCGAAAACGGCAAGCTGACCCCGGAATCGATCCGCGAAGTCGCCCTCAAGCGCCAGGACATCCACTACCCGAAACCCCGCGTCGTGACCCTCACCCAGGCCACCGAAGTCGGCAGCGTCTACACCCCGGACGAAATCCGCGCCATCAGCGCCACCTGCAAGGAGCTGGGCCTGAACCTGCACATGGACGGCGCGCGGTTCTCCAATGCCTGCGCATTCCTCGGCTGCTCGCCAGCGGACCTGACCTGGAAGGCCGGCGTCGACGTGCTGTGCTTCGGCGGCACGAAAAACGGCATGGCCGTGGGCGAAGCGATTCTGTTCTTCAATCACAAGCTGGCCGAAGACTTCGACTACCGCTGCAAACAGGCCGGGCAACTGGCGTCGAAGATGCGTTTCCTTTCCGCACCCTGGGTCGGCATCCTGGAAAACGACGCCTGGCTCAAATACGCCAACCACGCCAACCGCTGCGCGCAATTGCTGGCCGAGCTGGTCAGCGACATTCCAGGCGTGGAACTGATGTTCCCGGTGCAGGCCAACGGCGTGTTCCTGCAACTCTCGGAACCGGCCATCGCCGCGTTGACCGCCAAGGGCTGGCGCTTCTACACCTTCATCGGCAACGGCGGCGCACGCTTCATGTGCTCGTGGGACACCGAAGAAGAACGCGTGCGGGAATTGGCCAGGGACATCCGTGAAGTGATGTCGCACTAAAAACCTTGGTTTGCACTGCCCCCTGTGGGAGCGAGCTCGCTCGCGATGAGGCCAGCCCATCCAACAAGGATGTCAGCTGACCCACCGCCATCTTGAGCAAACTCGCGCCCACAAAAACCGCACCTGATCGCCCCCCTCATTCGCACCTGAAGACTTCGTCTACATTGTTTGTCGAGCCCATCCGCTCTCATAACAATAATCAGGAGCGTACGCATGTCCCTTCAAGGCAAAACCCTGTTCATTACCGGTGCCAGTCGCGGGATTGGTCGGGAGATCGCACTTCGGGCCGCACGCGATGGCGCAAACATTGTGATTGCCGCCAAAAGCGCCGAACCGCACCCCAAGCTGCCCGGCACCATCTACAGCGTGGCCGAGGAAGTCGAAGCCGCGGGTGGCAAGGCGCTGGCCTTGCAAGTGGATGTGCGCGATGAAGTCGCCGTGCATCAAGCCCTGGCCCAGGCCAACCAACATTTTGGCGGCATCGATGCATTGGTCAACAACGCCGGGGCGATCAAGTTGACCGGGGTGCAGCACATCGAACTCAAGCGCTTCGACCTCATGCATCAGATCAACACCCGCGCCGTGATGCTGTGCAGCCAGGCCGCCCTGCCCTACCTGAAGAAATCCGCCGGGCACATCCTCAACCTGTCGCCACCCCTGAACCTGGCGACCCAATGGTTCGCCCAATACAGCCCGTATACCGTGACCAAGTACGGCATGAGCATGCTGACGCTGGGCATGAGCGAGGAATTCAAGAACTACGGCATCAGCGTCAACTCGCTGTGGCCGCAGACGATGATCGCCACCGCCGCCATCGAGTTTCAGCTGGGCTCACGGGAGTCGTTCAAGCACGCCAGGACGCCGGCGATCATGGCCGATGCCGCCCACGTGATTCTGAGCAGCGCGAATCGCAGCCTGACCGGGCGGTTGCTGATTGATGAGGAGATACTGCGGGAGAACGGCGTGACCGAGTTCGAACACTATCGGTTCGCACCCGACAGCAACGACAAGCTGATGCCGGACCTCTTTATCGACTGAAAACCTGTAGGAGCGAGCCTGCTCGCGATGAACCTGAGAATGCCGCGGGGTGTCAGGTCGCCAGCGTTATCGTTGACGTCCATCGCGAGCAGGCTCGCTCCTACAGGGATAACGGCTTAGAACTCGATCCGCACATCCCCCTTCGGCACGCTGCAGCACGACAAAATGAACCCCTCGGCTTCGTCTTCCTCGGTGATCCCGCCGTTGTGCTCCATCTCCACTTCACCGCCCAGCTTCAGCACTTTGCATGTCCCGCAGATGCCCATGCCGCAGGCTTTCGGGATCATCAGGCCGACTTTCGCGGCAGCAGCGTGAACGGTCTCGCCTGGTACCACGCGAATGCTTTTGCCGGAAGCCGTGAACTCGACCTGATGCAGGTCTGCCGCATCGACTTCTGGTGCCTCGGCCGCTTGTTCGGCGTGTTCCACGGCGTCAGCGCGCGCCTCTGGCGGTGTCGCTCCGAAGGACTCTTCGTGATAACGCGACATGTCGAAGCCAGCGGCTTCCAGCAAGCGTTTGACCGCGTTCATGTACGGTGTCGGGCCGCAGCAGAACACTTCGCGCTCGAGGAAGTCAGGCGCCATCAATTCAAGCATTCGGTGGTTCAGGTAACCGCGATAACCGGCCCAGGGCTCACCCATACCGTGCTTCTCGCAGATCAGGTGCAGGCTGAAGTTGTCGATCCGCGACGCCATGTGTTCCAGCTCACGGTGGTAAATGATGTCTTTAGGCGAACGGGCGCTGTGGATAAACACCATGTCGACATTGCCGTTAGTGTCATAGAACCAGCGCGCCATGGACATGACCGGCGTGATACCCACGCCGCCGCTAAGGTAGAGTACCTTCGGCGCGGTGAAGTCCATGGCGTTGAACAGCCCGACCGGGCCGTGCACCGCCAGTTCCTGGCCTTCGTGCAGGGTGTCGTGCAGCCAGTTCGAGACCTTGCCGCCCGGCACGCGCTTGATGGTCACCGAAAAGCTGTAAGGCACCGAAGGCGAGCTGGAAATGGTGTACGAACGCATGATCGGCTGGCCTTCGATTTCCAGCTCCAGGGTGACAAATTGCCCCGGTTTGAAGAAGAACAGGATCGGCTGGTCGGCCATGAAGCAAAAGGTGCGCACATCCCAGGTTTCCTGGATGACTTTGACGCAACGGACGATGTGCCGACCATTGGCCCAGGTCTGGGTGGTTACCGGGTTCAGGAAGTTGTTGGACATGCTGATCTCCACGGCCGACTGTCGGCCTTCATGTTGGCGATTCTGCGTATAGCGCGAACCACCCATTTACCTATCTGCGACATTCACATGCTTATCGCGACCAGCCCCCAACTACCGGGGCTTGCGCGTCGGGAACAGATTGCACCATGTCGCCCATGGATAAGGTTCTGGCCAGCGCCGGCCCCACACTCGCCCCATACCAAGACACAACCTTTACACCTTGCGTAGCAACCCTGAGCAGCACACCTGATTAGCCACTTTCGCCGGCCACGCAGATGGCCTTGAGGATTAAACGATGGACGTCACTACTACCCTGAGCCTGGGCGATCCGCTGGAACCCGCACGCAAGGCCACTGCCCAGATGCTGCAAGAGCGTGAGCGCACGTTCTCGCTGCCGCAGCCGTTTTACTCTGACGATCGCCTGTTTGATATCGACATGCAGGAAATCTTTCAGAAAGAGTGGCTGATCGCCGGCATGACCTGCGAGATCCCCACCAAGGGCAACTACCTGACGCTGCAAGTCGGCAAGAATCCGATCATCGTGATCCGTGGCGCAGAAGGCGTCGTGCACGCGTTCCATAACGTCTGCCGTCACCGTGGCTCGCGCCTGTGCACCAGCGACAAGGGCAAGGTCGCCAAACTGGTTTGCCATTACCACCAGTGGACCTACGAACTCGACGGTCGCCTGCTGTTCGCCGGCACCGAGATGGGCGCCGATTTCGACATGAATCAGTACGGCCTCAAGCCGGTGAACGTGAAAACCGCGGGCGGCTACATCTTCATCAGCCTGTCGGATAACCCGCCGGCCATCGATGACTTCCTGTCGACGCTCAGCCATTACATGGAACCGTACGACATGGAAAACACCAAGGTGGCGGTGCAAACCACCTTGATGGAAAAAGCCAACTGGAAACTGGTGCTGGAAAACAACCGCGAGTGCTACCACTGCAATGCGTCGCACCCGGAACTGCTGAAAACCCTGCTGGAATGGGACGACGTCACCGACCCGCGCGCCGACCAGGCGTTCAAGGACCACGTCGCCGCCTCCGCCGCCGCTTGGGAAGCCGAGAAGATCCCTTACGCCCATGCCAGCTTCGGCCTGCGTAACCGCATCGTACGCATGCCGCTGCTCAAGGGCACCGTGTCGATGACCATGGACGGCAAGCAAGGCTGCGCCAAGCTCATGGGCCGCATCAAGAACCCGGACCTGGGCTCGATGCGCATCCTGCACCTGCCGCACTCGTGGAACCACTGCATGGGCGACCACATCATCGTGTTCACCGTGTGGCCGATCAGCGCCCAGGAAACCATGGTCACCACCAAGTGGATCGTGCACAAGGATGCCGTCGAAGGCGTGGACTACGACGTGGAGCGCATGCGCAAGGTCTGGGACGCCACCAACGACCAGGACCGTCGCCTGGCCGAAGAGAACCAGCGCGGCATCAACTCCACCGCTTATCAGCCTGGGCCGTACTCCAAGACTTATGAGTTTGGCGTGGTGAACTTCGTGGATTGGTACAGCGAGCGGATGCTGAACAATCTGGGGGCCGAGCCTGCGCCGTACCTCAAAGGCGTCCCTGTCCAAGGCTAACGCCATCGCCCACTGTAGGAGCGAGCCTGCTCGCGATGGACGCATGAGCATCGCGGGATAACTGATACCCCGCGTTATCGTTCACGACCATCGCGAGCAGGCTCGCTCCTACAGGGGCCTGTTCGCGACGTTTTACGCCGGCCATTACCCTCTTCCATATAGAACTGTACGAAATATGATCTATTTCGTTCGGCGCTATACGGTGCGCGCCTCTCAGCCTTTCGCGAACAAGTTATCCACATCTCCACCCACAGCAAATGGGGACAACTGTGGACAGGCGCATAACTTTCTCCACAGAAACCAAAGAAAATCCGTGACTTATCCGGAATCACGGTTTCCCGATGAGTCTGATCACTTTTTAACCAAACCTTTGAAAGCGACGTACTACATGGCCTGTAGCGGATGGCAAACACCTTATCCACAGAAGCGCCAACAGACTTTGGGGGCAACTTCCGAGCCTCTGTGGAAAACCGCTGAAAGCCGCGTATTTTCTGCATTTGCGAGCGGAGGAATGGATAAAATCGGCATTCTGATCAATTTTTGACCACATAGCTGAACGTCACGTTTTATAAGGCCTGTAGCGCTAAGCGAACATCTTATCCACAGAAGCGCCAACAGAGATCGGGGACAAGTATTGCTTCGCGCTCACACTTATCCTCAGAAAACTCTTGAGAAAACCATGGCTTAGGCTGATTGTTTTTTGATCTACGGGCTGAACGGCTTTATTTTCAGGGGCTGCAGCGAGGGGCGAACATGTTATCCACAGAAGCGCTAACAGAGTTTGTGGAGAACCAGGCAGGCTTTATCCACACAAGTGCCCTGATCATGTTCGGTGGTGTCTTCCGGGCGGGGTATTCTTTTCAGGTAATGACCACTTCGTGCCGCCCCTGGCAGCTCTCCCAGGGGCGGTGCGAAGTCGCGATGGCCCGCTAAGGCCGGTACATCAAATAGGCTTCGCCCGTGACCCGGATCATCGGATGCGGCGTGATCTGGCAGGTATCGACGATACGGAAGCCGTGGCGCTCGTAGAAGCGCCGGGCGCCGGTGTTGGCGGCGTAGTCGATCAGGCTCAGGCCGTTAAGCCCGAGACGATTGGCACGGTCGTAGGCGTAAGCGAGAAATTGCTTGCCCAGGCCCTGGTTTCGCCAGCCCTCGTGCAGCGCCAGGCTGGAAATGTAAAGGGTGTCGGGGATTTCCATCGTGGCATACGGCGCCAGCACCGGATCGGTCACTGGCGCCGCGAACGGGTCGTAACGCATCACGTAGCTGTGCAGCATGCCGATGACCTTCCCGCCGGCCTCGGCGATCAGGCAATTCTGGTAGGAAAAATCCACATCTTCACGGGCATAACGGATGGCTCCAACGTCCAGCAGATCCTGCCCGGGCTCTGCTATCTGGCTCCAGATGTAATCCGAAGCGCCTTCCGAGGAAATCTGGAACAGACGCGCAATCTCGCGCGCATCCGCGCGTACCGCCGAACGAAACTCAACCGACATTGATTAAAACTCCACAGATCATCGAGCGCCCGTTGTAAGTGGGCGCTCACGGCGCAGCAATGCGCCTCAGGGATGGGTGTTTTTCCGGGTATTGCGGCTAGAGGCTGGGTGGTGTCAGCGCACCACGCCCTCTTCGATCAGCAGCTTGAGAATCGCTTCGGCCCCCGCCTGCGCCGTGACGCCCTTGAGCACTTGCCCACCGCCGCCGCTGGCCTTGGCCGTTGCGGCTTTCATGCGGTCGGCACCGCTTTTGGCCTTGATGACTTTCAGGCGCTTGGGTCGTGGCTTGGCCGGTTGCAGGGTCGCCACCGCCAACAGTTCATCGTCGACGACTTCCACTTCATCGGCCTGCAACACCCCACGCCGGGCCGGGCCATAGGCGCTTTGCCGTGGCTTGGGCGCAGCGTTATCCACAGTGGCCAGGAACGGCAGGCGAACCTTCAGGCGACGGCGCTGGCCACGGGGCAATGCCTGCAGCACCAGCGCCGAGCTGCCATCGATGGACTCGACCTGCGCCAGCCCCACCACCAGCGGCCAGCCCAGGCTTTCAGCCAGCAGGAACGGCAACATGCCCGAGCCTTCGCCGGTTTCAGCCTGACTGCCAGTCAGCACCACCTGAGCGCCGGCATCGCGCAAATACGCGGTCAGCGCCGGTAGCGCGTCCGCGCCCTCGGGTTGTTCCAGGACATGCAATTGCTCCAGCCCCATGCCCAGATAAGCGCGCAACGCAGGCTCGGCGACATCGCCGGCATGCAGCACCTGCAAGTTATCCCCAGCCAACTGCAGGCCCAGTTCCACGGCACGCGCATCCTGTTCGGCGCGACGCGGGCGGCCGGACGTCGGGTGGGCGCCGATGGACACCAGGCTGATGATTTTCGTGCTCATAACCCTTTCCTTCCCTTAAGCCGCATCGCGCTTGGCGTCGTTGCGGTAGGCCTCTACCGCCGCGATCAAGGCTTGAAGAATCTCGGCACTTTCGCCGATCACCGACAGGTCGGCCCGTTTGATCATGTCGCAGCCAGGATCGAGGTTGATCGCCACCACCTTGTCGCAGGCACCAATACCCTGCAGGTGCTGGATCGCCCCGGAAATCCCCACCGCCACATAGACGCGTGCAGTGACCCAGGTACCCGACGCGCCGACCTGACGGTCGCGGGCCATGAAACCGTCGTCCACGGCAACCCGGGACGCGCCTTCGGTGGCACCCAATGCTTCGGCGGTCCTGTGGAAAAGGCCCCAATCCTTGACGCCGTTGCCGCCGGAGAAAATGAACTCCGCTTCGGCCATCGGAATCGCCGCCGGATCCACCGCCACCGCACCCAGATCCTCGATCCGCGACAGGCTGCGCGCAACCGCTGTGGATAACTCCACCGGCAGGGCTTCGTGGCGGGTTTCGCTGACCGGTTCGGCGCATTCGGCAGCCGCCAGGATCAGCCGTGCGAGCGGACGCGCAAGGTCTTGCAAACCCGCACCGGCGCGGCCGATGCACGCCTGATCCTTGACCTGCCAGACCCGCGTGGCCGGGCGTTCGCCCAATGCCGCGGCAAAACGGCGACCGAGTTCGCCGCCACCGGTACGACTGTCCGGCAACAACCAGTGACGCGGACTGAACTGGTTATCCACAGCCCGCAGGCCCTGTACCCGTTGTTCCGGTGCATAACCGCTGAATTCCTCGCCCTCGAGCACCAGCAGGCGATCGACGCCGGCATTGGCAAAGGCGCTCTCTTTATGTTCGCCAAAGACCACGGCCAACACCGCGCCATCCTTGCCCGCCAGTTGATGGGCCAGTCCCAGGAGATCGCGGTCGTGACTGCTCAAGCGGCCACCGACCATGTCCGGTACGACGCTGATGTAGAACGCCGGGGCAGGCACTTGATGCAGCGGCAATTGCACTTCAACGGCGGCCGAGCGCTTGGTCGCGCCGCCCTGTTGCGCGCCACTGCGGTCGATGCGCTTGATGCCGTTCGGGCCGATAAAACCGATGCCATGGGGGTTCTTGCGGATGACACCATTGGGCCCCATCCAGCTGTGTTGCGCCGGCTGCATGGCGGCGTGCAGCGGATGCAGCCGGTTTCGGGCGATCCATTCGGCCCGGGGGTCGCGGCGGATAATGTCGCTCATCAGTGGGCCTCCGCAGGTTCACGTTTGGCTGGCGTGGACGGCTTGCTCGGTGCCTGGTCTTCGAGCAGCGCATCGGCCACCAGTTCGGCAATGTCCTTGATCAACGGCCGGGGTTCGACCACGCCTTCGAGCATCGCCGTGCACTGTGGACAACCCACGGCCACCAGTTCGGCGCCGGTCTCGCGGATGTCTTCCATGCGCATGTCGGGAATTCGTTGCTTGCCCGGAATGTCGGTGATCGGTGCCCCGCCGCCACCGCCGCAGCAGCGCGAGCGGAAACCGGAACGTTGCATTTCCTTGACTTCGATCCCGAGCGCACGCAGTACCTCGCGCGGCGCCTCGTACTCGCCGTTGTAGCGGCCGAGGTAGCACGGGTCGTGATAGGTCACGCTGTCGCCCTTGTGCTGACCGAGGTTCAGCGCACCGGCCTGGATGATTTCCGCCATGTAGGTGCTGTGGTGCTGCACCAGGTAGTTGCCGTCGAAGGCGCCGTACTCGTTTTTCAACACATGGAAGCTGTGCGGGTCGCAGGTGACGATGCGGTTGAAGCGGTATTTGGCCAGGGTCTGGATGTTGCGTTTGGCCAGCAACTGGAAGGTCGCTTCATCGCCCAGGCGTCGGGCCACGTCGCCGCTATCACGTTCTTCGAGGCCCAGCACGGCGAAGTCGACCTTGGCCGCTTTCAGCACTTTGACGAAGGCGCGCAAGGTGCGCTGGTTGCGCATGTCGAAGGCACCGTCGCCGACCCAGAACAGCACGTCGGTGGATGTCTTCTCGCTGAGCAGAGTGAGGTTCAAGTCCGCCGCCCAGTTCATCCGTCCGCCCGGTGCAAAGCCGCCGGGGTTGTCGGTGGCGATCAGGTTTTCCAGGACCTCGGCGCCCTTGTTCGGGGTCGCGCCTTTTTCCAGGGTCAGGTGACGGCGCATGTCGACGATGGCATCGACGTGCTCGATCATCATCGGGCACTCCTCGACGCAGGCGCGGCAAGTGGTGCATGACCAAAGGGTCTCGGCATCCACCAGACCATTGACGATCGGCTGATGGGGATTGCCGGCGTGTTCGCCGATGGCTTTGCCCGGATAGGGGCTGCCGGCGAAGTTGGCATCGGTGCCGCCTGCCAGGCCGACGACCATGTCCTGAATCAGTTTTTTCGGGTTCAACGGCTGACCGGCGGCGAACGCCGGGCATGCTGCTTCGCATTTACCACACTGCACGCAAGCGTCGAAACCGAGCAATTGGTTCCAGGTGAAATCCTTGGGTTTTTCCACGCCCAGCGGTGCCGACAGGTCGGTCAGGTCCAGCGGTTTCAAGCCCGTGGAGCGACCGCCACCAAAGCGCTCGGCGCGACGGTGCCAGGCCAGGTGCAGGGCACCGGCGAAAGCGTGCTTCATCGGCCCGCCCCAGGTCATGCCGAAGAACAGCTCCGATACGCCCCAAAGCACGCCGATGCCGAGAATCGTCGCCAACAGCCAGCCGCCGAAGTGCTCCGGAAGAATGCCCGCCACGGGCAGGGTCACCAGGAAAAACGACGCCGAGAACGCCAGCAGGCTTTTCGGCAGGCGCATCCACGGGCCTTTGGACAAACGGCTCGGCGGGTTGCGTCGACGCAGGTAAACGAAGATCGCACCGACGAACATCACCGCCGACATCAGCAGCAGTGCGTACCCGAGGATGCGGTTATGCAGGCCGAAACCGTGCACCAGAATCGCCAGCACGATGGACGCCACCGCACCACCGGCCGTGGCCACGTGGGTGTTGGCAATGTATTTGTCCCGCGCCACCACGTGGTGCAGGTCGACCATATAACGCTTGGGCATGGCGAACAGGCCGCCGATCAGGTCGACCTTAGAGGCCCGGCCCCGGCGCCACATGGACACCCGCCGCAACGCGCCCAGAACCGCAAGGCCCAGGGCAGCGAACAACAGGATTGGAAGAAGGGTGTTCAACATGGTGAAGCTCCCAAAGACCTCGGGCTTAACTACCTGGATGCTTTGCTCGACCCCCTGTAGGAGCGAGCTTGCTCGCGATGGTCGTTAACGATGACGCGCGCGGTCTGAAAGAACGCGGCGCCTTCAAATTCATCGCGAGCAGGCTCGCTCCTACAAGGTTATCCACAAGCTCTTAGAAATCCTTGCACAACCGCAACGCGTCATAGATCGCCGCGTGCACGTTACGCTGGGCCACGCAGTCGCCGATGCGGAACAGCAAATAGCCGTCGCCACTCTGCTCCAGGCAAGGTTGAGGCTTGATCGCGAACAAGGCTTCGACGTCGATCTGGCCTTTGTTGCGCGAGCCTTCCTTCAACGCGTAGTAGATTTCTTCGTCCGGGCGCACGCCGTTTTCCACGACCACCTGGTCCACCACCCGCTCCTCTTTGGCGCCGGTGTATTCGTTTTCCAGCACCGCCACCAGCTTGTCGCCTTCGCGGTAGACCTTTTCCAGCATCATGTCGCCGGTCATGATCACTTCTTTCGGGTACATGCTGCGGTAGTAAGTCGGGAACGACGTACCGCCAATTGCCACGCCCGGCTTGATGTCGTCGGTGACGATCTCGACCTGGCTGCCCTTGTCGGCGAGGAAGTCCGCCGTGGACATGCCGGTGAATTCGCAGATGGTGTCGTAGACCAGCACGTTCTTGCCCGGTGCCACCTTGCCATCGAGGACGTCCCAGCTGCTGACCACCAGGCCTTCAGCCGCGCCCCAATGCTCGTTTTGCTCCAGGAACGGATGACCGCCGACCGCCAGCACCACCACGTCCGGACGCAAGTCCATGATGGTCGGCGCATCCGCCGCAGTCCCCAGGCGCAGGTCGACTTTCAGGCGTGCCAGTTCCAGTTGATACCAGCGGGTGATACCGGCGATCTGGTCCCGTTGCGGCGCTTTCGAGGCCGTGGTGATTTGCCCGCCGATGAATTCTTTCTTCTCGAACAAGGTCACGTCGTGGCCACGTTCAGCGGCCACACGTGCCGCTTCCATCCCCGCAGGACCGGCACCGACCACCACCACTTTGCGTTTCACGCCGGTGGTTTTCTCGATGATGTGCGGCACGCCCATGTATTCACGGGAGGTGGCCGCGTTCTGGATGCACAGCACATCCAGGCCTTGGTACTGACGGTCGATGCAGTAGTTGGCGCCGACGCATTGTTTGATCTGGTCGATCTGGCCCATCTTGATCTTGGCGATCAGGTGCGGGTCAGCGATGTGGGCGCGGGTCATGCCGACCATGTCGACGTAACCGCCTTCCAGAATGCGGGTGGCCTGGTTCGGGTCCTTGATGTTCTGCGCGTGCAGCACCGGAACCTTGACCACTTCCTTGATGCCGGCGGCCAGGTGCAGGAACGGCTCCGGTGGATAACTCATGTTCGGAATCACGTTGGCCAAGGTGTTGTGAGTGTCACAACCCGAACCCACGACACCGATGAAATCCAGCATGCCGGTGTCGTCGTAGTATTTGGCGATCTGCTTCATGTCCTCGTGGGACAGGCCGTCCGGGTGGAACTCGTCACCGCAGATACGCATGCCCACGCAGAAATCGTCGCCGACCTCGGCACGCACCGCTTTCAACACTTCCAGGCCGAACTTCATGCGGCCTTCGAAGGTGCCGCCCCATTCGTCGGTACGCTTGTTGACCCGTGGGCTCCAGAACTGGTCGATCATGTGCTGGTGCACCGCCGACAGCTCGACACCGTCCAGGCCACCGGCCTTGGCGCGGCGCGCGGCTTGAGCGTAGTTACCGATTACCCGCCAGATCTCTTCCGGCTCGATGGTTTTGCAGGTGGCACGGTGTACCGGCTCGCGTATGCCCGACGGCGACATCAGCGTCGGCCAGTTGAAGCCGTCCCAACGGGAACGACGGCCCATGTGGGTAATCTGGATCATGATCTTGGCGCCGTGCTTGTGCATGGCGTCGGCCAGATTCTGGAAGTGCGGAATGATGCGGTCGGTGGACAGGTTCACCGAGCTCCACCATTCCTGCGGGCTGTCGATGGCCACCACGGACGAACCGCCGCAGATCGCCAGGCCGATCCCGCCCTTGGCCTTCTCTTCGTAATACTTGACGTACCGGTCGGTGGTCATGCCGCCGTCGGTGGCATAGACCTCGGCGTGCGCGGTGCTGAGCACGCGGTTGCGGATGGTCAGTTTGCCGATCTGGATCGGCTGGAACATTGCTTCGAAAGCCATGGCGGGTTCCTCGACTTACAACGGCTTGACGATGAACAAGCCGTCTTCGTGGCCCTCTTCGGAGCCACCGTAGACTTGCTCGGCCACGGTGCGGATCTGGCTGCCGCGAGCGGCGAGGATCTGATCCATCGCACCGGCAAACCAGCCGGTGAACATGTAGTCGACCTTGCGCCCGACCTTGCCGTAGACGTAGACGAACGCCGAGTGTTCGAGCTTGACGCTGGCGGTGCCTTTGTCGAGGTCGATGTCCTGGATCTTGAACAGGCCCCAGCCGCGCTGCGACAGACGCTTCATGTAGTGCTCGAACACCGCGACGCCCTCCAGGCCGTGGCATTCAGCTTCTTTCTCGCACCAGTGCCAGGCGGACTTGTAGCCGGCCTTGTAGAGGATCTCGGCGTAGGCTTCGGCGCCCAGCACTTCCTCGATGCCCATGTGGTTGTTGACGAAGAAATGGCGCGGCACGTACAGCATCGGCAGGGCGTCGGACGTCCAGACACCGGTCTCGCTGTCGACTTCGATTGGCAATTGCGGGGCGATCTTGGCCATGGAAACTTAACTCCAGAAAAATTTTGGTGTTGCCTGCGGCGCGGATGGCCGCAGGTAAGGATTCAGAAGTGCGGCGGCTTATTCGCCCCAAACATCTTTCAAGACGTTCACCCAGTTCTCGCCCATGATCTTGCGCACCACGCGCTCGGAGTGGCCGCGCTTGAGCAGGGTCTCGGTCAGGTTCGGGAACTCGCCCACGGTACGGATGCCCAGCGGGTTGATGATCTTGCCGAAGCTGGTCAGGCGGCGGGCGTAGCCCTTGTCGTGGGTCAGGTACTCGAAGAAGTCCTGGCCATGGCCCTGGGTAAAGTCGGTGCCGATGCCGATGGCGTCTTCGCCGACGATGTTCATGGTGTATTCGATGGCTTCGGCGTAGTCGTCGATGGTCGAATCGATGCCCTTGGCCAGGAACGGCGCGAACATGGTCACGCCGACGAAACCACCGTGATCGGCGATGAACTTCAGTTCTTCATCGGACTTGTTGCGCGGGTGAATCTTCAGGCCCGACGGCAGGCAGTGGGAATAGCAGACCGGTTTCTTCGATTCGAGGATGACTTCTTCGGAAGTCTTGGAGCCGACGTGGGACAGGTCGCACATAACGCCGACGCGGTTCATCTCGGCGACGATTTCACGACCGAAGCCCGACAGGCCGCCGTCACGCTCGTAGCAACCGGTGCCCACCAGATTCTGGGTGTTGTAGCACATCTGCACGATACCGACGCCGAGCTGCTTGAACACCTCGACATAGCCGATCTGGTCTTCAAAGGCGTGGGCGTTCTGGAAACCGAAGAGGATGCCGGTCTTGCCCTGCTCCTTGGCCTTGCGGATATCGGCGGTGGTACGCACCGGAATCACCAGGTCGCTGTTCTCGCGGATCAGTTTCTGGCTGGCGGCAATGTTGTTGACGGTGGCCTGGAAGCCCTCCCACACCGAAACGGTGCAGTTGGCCGCGGTCAGGCCGCCCTTGCGCATGTCTTCGAACAGCTCACGGTTCCACTTGGCAATAATCAGCCCGTCGATAACGATACTGTCGGCGTGCAATTCGGCTGGGCTCATCAGGCTGTCCCCTTGTTGGCGATTCATGCGCCGAATCGTCTGCCGGCGCTTTGGGGCCAGCATATGCCTCGGTGCCTTGGCAGCCGGGTGCAAAAACGACAGGGGAATTGCCGAAAGCGTCAATCCGCGACAAAGGGTCGTCGCCGGGCGCAATCTGCTACCTGTTCAAGGCCTTCCGCTTGGGCCAGAATTCGCCGCATCTCTTGAGGCTTTACTGGAAGCTTTACTGGAATAAGGGGCGGCAACGTAATGAAATCCATCATCCTGGCTTTGGCGCTGATTGCGACCGGCGTACACGCGGCGGAGGAATCCGACGACAACCCTTGCGACAAAGTCGAAAACGACGTCCAGACCCTGGAATGCTCGGCTTACAGCAAATCCACCGCCGAAGAGCTATTGAGCGAAAACCTCAAAAGCCTGAACGAGCGCATGCAGTCGCTCTACGGCAAGAACCCGTCGCAACTGACCGACATCACCGCCAGGATCAAGGCCGCCCAGCAGCAGTGGACGAAGACCCGCGACGCCGACTGCGCCGTCGAAGCCTTCCCGGCCACCGCCGGCAGCAAGGCCTTCACCATTGCGCAAAATGATTGCGTGGCGCGGATGAGTGACGAGCGGTCGGAGTTTTTGGAGTCGATTGGGCAGGAGTAAGCACTAAGGATGGAAACCAACATGATCCCTCATGAAGTTGTCAGCCGCATTGTCGACGGAGCTCTACCTATCCGCGCCTGGCGCGAACACTTGAACCTTACCCAGGATGAAGTGGCCAAACGGATGGGGATTTCCCAACCGGCTTTCGCCCAGCAAGAAACAGTCGCCAAGCCGCGCAAGGCCACCCGCGAAAAAATCGCTGCGGCTTTTGGCATCAACGCCAGTCAACTAGAGCTGTAAGCTGCACGCCTTCAGCCAGTAAAGGGATTCAACATGAAAGTCTGCGGCATCGAAATCAAGGGCAGCGAAGCGATTATCGCCGTGGCCATGCTAGAGGGTCAGGCGCTGGGCCATGTTGCCCTCGCCACCAAGAAAATCGCCCTCGACGATGACGACGAAGCCGCCAACGTCAAGGTGTTTGCCGCTCAGGTGGCGTCCTTTGTTCGCGAAAATGCCATTGATCGCATCGCGATCAAGAAGCGCAGCAAGAAAGGCGAGTTCGCCGGTGGACCGACCACGTTCAAGATCGAGGGTGTGTTCCAGTTGCTGGAAAGTTGCGAGGTGACGCTGCTGTCGCCGCAGACCATCAATGCGCAGAGCAAGAAACACGACTTTGAACTGCCGGGGACGCTGAACAAGTATCAGCATGAAGCTTACAAGGCGGCGTGTTCGGCGCTGATGAAGAAGTAACCGGTATTCCTGACAGAACAAATTAACGGTGGGAGCCAGCCTGCTGGCGATGGCGGTGCATCAGTCGCTATTTGAGTGTCTGACAGACCACTATCGCCAGCAGGCTGGCTCCCACAGTTTTTTCGGTGTTTTCAGGATCACGCTTTGGCAGTACGCCGGTCCTCCCGCGGACACCGCTCAAACCTCGCCCGATAACTGCGAGTGAAATACGACGGCGACTCAAACCCGCAGGCAATGCTGACTTCCAGCACGCTCATGTCGGTCTGACGCAGCAATTGCCGGGCCTTCTCCAGCCTCAGTCGCAGATAGAAATTGCTCGGCGTGTCGTTCAGGTGCAGGCGGAACAGTCGCTCCAGCTGACGCCGGGTGACCTTGATCGATTCCGCCAGTTCCAGCGTGCTCAGCGGTGGCTCGCTGTGCTGCTCCATTTCACCGATCACGTGCACCAGTTTCTTGTTGCTGATGCCATAACGCGTGGCGACTTCCATGCGCTGGTGGTCTTTGCGCGGGCGGATGCGGCCGAGTACAAACTGTTCGCTGACCTGAATCGCCAGCTCCGGGCCGTGGGCTTGAGCGATCAGATCGAGCATCAGGTCGATGGAGGCCGTGCCGCCCGCCGACGTGATGCGCCGACGATCGATTTCGAACAACTCCTGGGTGACGCTGAGCTGCGGGTAGGACTCCTTGAAGGCGTCGATGGCTTCCCAGTGCAGGGTCAGGCGATGACCGTCGAGCAGGCCCGCTTCCGCGAGGATGAAACTGCCGGTGTCGATGGCGCCGAGGGTCACGCCTTCATTGTCCAGCCGTCGTAGCCAGTGCTCCAGCGTCGGGGTGGCGAACTTCAGCGGTTCGAAACCGGCGACCACTAACAAAGTCGCGCCTTTTTTCAGCGGCTCCAGCGCCGCGTCGGCGTTGACCGACATGCCGTTGCTGGCCAGCACTGCCCCGCCATCGGCGCTCAATACATGCCAGCGATATAGCTCGCCGCGAAAGCGATTGGCGACCCGCAAGGGCTCGATGGCCGAGATAAATCCAATGGCCGAGAAACCCGGCATCAACAAGAAATAGAAATCCTGGGACATGGAGCGCACTCGGTTGGCGGGAACGAGAGGGCGGGTAGCGTGTTGACGTTGATACGCCACTTGCAACAGGCATTCAAGAGCACAGGTCGCCGCAGTGCAAGAGCTGGTCGCCGCAGTGCGCTTTCATGGCGCCTTAGCTGCGTAACTTGGCATCACCGGCGCGCCAGACGCCGGAACTCACAATAACGAACTGCCGAGGAAACCTGAGATGAAACGACTGATCAGCAGCTGTGTTCTTGCACTCAGCGGTACCGCTTTCCTGAGCGCCAGTGTCATGGCCGCCGAACCCGCCGCGTGCCAGAACGTGCGCATGGGTGTAGTGAACTGGACCGACGTGATCGCCACCAGCGCCATGACCCAGGTATTGCTCGATGGCCTCGGCTACAACACCAAACAAACCAGCGCCTCCCAGCAGATCATTTTCGCCGGGATCCGTGATCAGCGCCTCGACCTGTTCCTGGGTTACTGGAACCCGCTGATGACCCAGACCATCACCCCGTTCGTCGACGCCAACCAGGTCAAGGTGCTGCAAGCGCCGAGCCTCAAGGATGCACGCGCCACCCTCGCCGTGCCGACTTACCTGGCGGACAAGGGCCTGAAAACCTTCGCCGACATCGCCAAGTTTGAAAAAGAACTGGGCGGCAAAATCTACGGCATCGAACCGGGCTCGGGTGCCAACACCCAGATCAAGGCGATGATCGCCAAGAACCAGTTTGGCCTCGGCAAGTTCCAGTTGGTCGAGTCCAGCGAGGCCGGCATGCTCGCCGCGGTGGATCGCGCCGTGCGCCGCAACGAAGCCGTGGTGTTCTTCGGCTGGGCGCCGCACCCGATGAACGTCAACGTCAAGATGACCTACCTCACCGGCAGCGACGACGCCCTCGGCCCGAACGAAGGCAGCGCCACCGTGTGGACCGTGACCGCGCCTAAATACGCCGAGCAATGCCCGAACATCGGCCGCCTGCTGAGCAACCTGACGTTCACCGCCGAAGACGAGAGCCGGATGATGCAGCCGCTGCTCGATCACAAGGACGCCTTCGAATCCGCCAGGCAATGGCTCAAGGATCACCCGCAGGACAAACAACGCTGGCTCGAAGGCGTCACCACCTTCGATGGCAAACCGGCTGCTCAAAACCTGCAACTGACCAGCAAATGACGCACCCGTAACACGACCCGGATCGAACCACCGATTCGCAGCCCGAAAGGGCTGCGAACAGACTACTCACGCCTGCAAGGAACCACCTCATGAACCACGACGTCATCATCACCTGCGCACTCACCGGTGCTGGCGACACGACCGCCAAGAGCCCACATGTGCCGGTCACCCCGAAACAAATCGCCGCTGCCGCCGTGGAAGCCGCGAAGGCCGGCGCCACTGTGGTTCACTGCCACGTTCGCGACCCTGAAACCGGCAAGTTCAGCCGTGATGTGGCGCTGTACCGTGAGGTGATGGAGCGCATTCGCGAAGCCGACGTCGACATCATCGTCAACCTGACCGCCGGCATGGGCGGCGACCTGGAAATCGGCGCTGGCGAGAACCCGATGGAGTTCGGCCTGAACACTGACCTGGTCGGCCCGCTGACCCGCCTGGCTCACGTAGAAGAACTGCTGCCGGAAATCTGCACCCTCGATTGCGGCACCCTGAACTTCGGCGACGGCGACACCATTTACGTCTCCACCCCGGCGCAACTGCGCGCGGGCGCCAAACGCATTCAAGAGCTGGGCGTGAAGGCCGAGCTGGAAATTTTCGACACCGGCCACCTGTGGTTCGCCAAACAGATGATCAAGGAAGGCCTGCTCGACAACCCGCTGTTCCAGCTCTGCCTGGGCATCCCATGGGGCGCGCCGGCTGACACCACCACCATGAAAGCCATGGTCGACAACCTGCCGGCCGACGCGGTCTGGGCCGGTTTCGGCATCGGTCGCATGCAAATGCCGATGGCTGCGCAAGCGGTGCTGCTCGGCGGCAACGTGCGAGTCGGCCTGGAAGACAACCTGTGGCTGGACAAAGGCGTACTGGCGACCAACGGCCAACTGGTCGAACGGGCCTCGGAAATCCTCAGCCGCCTCGGTGCCCGCGTGCTCACCCCGGCTGAAGGCCGCAAGAAAATGGGCCTGACCCAGCGCGGTTAACCCCTCCTTTTCCCCTGTAGGAGCGAGCTTGCTCGCGAAAAAGGTACAGCCGACGCCACTCAGCGCCTGGAATACCATCGCGAGCAGGCTCGCTCCTACAAGGATCACCGAACTATTCAGGAAGTTGCCATGAGCTTTATCACCGAAATCAAAACCTTCGCCGCCCTGGGCAGCGGTGTCATCGGCAGCGGCTGGGTATCCCGTGCCCTCGCCCACGGTCTCGATGTCGTCGCCTGGGACCCGGCGCCCGGTGCCGAGGCAGCCTTGCGCAAACGCGTTGCCAACGCCTGGGGAGCCCTGGAAAAACAAGGCCTGGCCCCTGGCGCCTCACAGGATCGCCTGCGCTTTGTCGCGACCATCGAAGAATGCGTTCGCGACGCCGATTTCATCCAGGAAAGTGCCCCGGAACGCCTGGAACTGAAACTGGAACTGCACAGCAAAATCAGCGCCGCCGCCAAGCCCGACGCGTTGATCGGCTCCAGCACTTCCGGCCTGTTGCCGAGCGAATTCTACGAGAGCGCCACACACCCGGAACGCTGCGTGGTTGGCCATCCGTTCAACCCGGTTTACCTGCTGCCATTGGTCGAAGTGGTCGGTGGCAAAAACACCGCGCCTGAAGCGGTGCAAGCGGCGATGAACGTCTATGAATCCCTCGGCATGCGCCCGTTGCACGTACGCAAGGAAGTGCCGGGCTTCATCGCTGACCGCTTGCTCGAAGCGTTGTGGCGCGAGGCGCTGCACCTGGTCAACGACGGCGTGGCGACCACCGGTGAAATCGACGACGCGATTCGTTTCGGCGCGGGCCTGCGCTGGTCGTTCATGGGCACCTTCCTGACCTACACCCTGGCCGGCGGCGATGCCGGCATGCGCCACTTCATGGCACAGTTCGGCCCGGCGCTGCAGTTGCCGTGGACCTACCTGCCGGCGCCGGAGCTGACCGACAAACTGATCGATGACGTGGTCGATGGCACCCGCGAGCAATTGGGCAAACACAGCATTTCGGCGCTGGAGCGCTATCGTGATGACTGCCTGCTGGCGGTGCTGGAGGCGGTGAAGACCACCAAAGCCAAGCATGGCATGGCTTTCAGCGAGTAATCGACTATCAGGAAGGGCCCCATCGCCAGCAGGCTGGCTCCCACAAGAGAATGCATTTCAATGTGGGAGCCAGCCTGCTGGCGATGACGGCATTCCAATCACAATTTGTTCTGGATCAGCCACCATGCCCGCACTGACCACCTACCAAACCAAAATCATCCCCGACTGGGTCGACTACAACGGCCACCTGCGCGACGCGTTTTATCTGCTGATTTTCAGCTATGCCACCGATGCGCTGATGGACCGGCTAGGCATGGACAGCAACAACCGCGAAGCCAGCGGCCACTCGTTGTTTACCCTTGAGTTGCACCTCAACTACCTGCATGAAGTGAAACTCGACGCCGACGTTGAAGTGCACACGCAGATCATCGGTCACGACAGCAAACGCCTGCACCTCTATCACAGCCTGCATCTTGTGGGCGATGACAAGGCGCTGGCGGGCAACGAGCAAATGCTGCTGCATGTCGACCTCGCCGGGCCACGTTCCGCGCCCTTCAGCGAAGACACCCTGGGCCGACTGCAAGCCATGGTCGCCGAACAAACCGATCTGCCAACCCCCGAGTACATTGGCCGAGTGATCGCGTTACCCCCAAAAAAATAACAAGGAGATCGCCATGAACACCGCCGCCGCTTTTGCCGACTTCCGTACTTACCCGTTGATCAGCGCGCTGAAGGGCGTGCAGGTCATGGACGATCATGTTCTGGTGGAGTGGGCCGACAACCGCGTCAGCCCGTTTCATCATCAATGGCTACGGGACAACTGCCCATGCCCGCAATGCGTCTACACCGTCACCCGCGAGCAGGTGCTGGAGATCGTCGACGTCCCGCAAGACCTGGTGCCTGCAGAGGCCAGCGTTAATGCTGAAGGCTGCCTGAGCGTACAGTGGCAAGACGGCCACGGCAGTCGATTCGATCCAGGCTGGCTGCGCGCCCACGCGTATGACGACGAATCCCGTGCCGAGCGCCAGGCTGGCAAACCGAAGGCCAGGCTCTGGCACAGCGATCTGCAACTGCCGGTTTTCGACTACGCGGCGCTGATGCAGGACAACGACGCTTTGTTGCAATGGCTGCTGGCGGTTCGCGATGTCGGCCTGACCCAGGTCCGTGGCGTGCCCACCGAGCCCGGCTCATTGAAGTTGATCGCGCAGCGGATTTCGTTCATTCGCGAAAGCAATTTCGGCGTGCTGTTCAACGTGCAATCAAAGGCCGATGCCGACAGCAACGCCTACACCGCTTTCAACCTGCCGTTGCACAGCGATTTGCCGACCCGTGAGCTGCAACCGGGGCTGCAGTTCCTGCATTGCCTGGTCAACGACGCCGAGGGCGGCGAGAGTATTTTTGTCGACGGCTTTGCCATCGCCGAGGCGTTGCGCCAGGAAGATCCGCAAGCCTTTCAAAGCCTCTGCGAAATCCCGGTGGAGTTCCGCAACAAGGACCGTCACAGCGACTACCGCTGCCTCGCGCCGATCATCGCCCTGAACGCTTCAGGACAGGTGTCGGAAATCCGCATGGCCAACTTTCTGCGCGGCCCGTTCGATGCGTCGGTGGAGCAGATGCCCCGGCTGTATCGTGCCTATCGGCGCTTTATCGCGATGACGCGCGAACCCCGCTTCCGCTTGATGCAAAGGCTCAATCCCGGCGAACTCTGGTGCTTCGACAACCGCCGTACGCTGCACGCCCGCAACGCCTTCGACCCTGCCACCGGTGCCCGACATTTCCAGGGTTGCTATGTGGACCGCGATGAGTTGTTGTCGCGCATCCTGGTATTGCAACGCTAGACCGCGTCACACCTCCCCTGTGGGAGCTGGCTTGCCAGCGATGGCGGTGCACCTGTCACACCGCGTCGCCCCATTCGCCAGCAAGCCGGCTCCTACAGACAGGCTAAAAAAAGCCCCGATCAAGCCGTGACAAGATCGAGGCAGAAGGTACTGTTGAGGAGCTGCGCGCGAGGGTGACCAAACCTTCGTGAAGCCAGCTGAATCCAGTGTGCCCACTCCCTTGACCGCGAAGTTAGCCGAAAACGACCTGTTCATAGCCAATGCGGCCATTGCGACAATTCGCCCTTGCCCCCACTTCGCACCCCTACCAGAATCGAGCCACGACACCGTTCCCAGAAGAAGGATTTGCGTCATGATGCACGCCGATTTGATTGACCAGGAAGACCTGTTGGGCCAGCTCAAGGCATTGGGTTTTCAAGTACCGAACGGCTCCACGGCCGAGCAGGCTTGCGAGTGCGCGGTGCGAGGATTGAACGATGAACGGGCGATAGTACTGCGCACCATGGTCAAGCAGATGTACACCAGCAGCGCGACCATTTTGCCCGCCGTGCGCCAGGCCATCGACAGGCAATTGCTGCCGGCGTTGGCGGAGTATCAGCAGAGCCACCGCGCCTGATAGATCCCATCGCGAGCCAGCTCGCTCCCACATGGGATTGGCGTTGAACACACTCTCTGTGAACAACCCAAAAACCTGTGGAAGCGAGCTGGCTCGCGATGAAGTCCCCTCGGTTTAGAGCCTTACACTGGCAAATGTCGACTCGTTGCGCGCCTGACTCAACGCTGACAACGGTCCGGACAACGGCGACAGCACCAGCGCTTGCGGCAGCGGCATCATCGCCACCTGCTGGGTGGTATTGGAGCCTACGCGCTCGTCACGCGGCGGAATGCCGAAGTATTCGCGGTAGCACTTGGAGAAGTGCGGCGTGGACACGAAGCCACAGACCGACGCCACTTCGATGATCGACATCGGCGTTTGCTTGAGCAATTGCCGTGCGCGGATCAGGCGCAGTTTCAGGTAGTAACGCGACGGCGAGCAGTGCAGGTACTTCTGGAACAGCCGCTCCAGCTGACGACGGGACACAGCGACATACACCGCCAGTTCGTCGAGGTCGATCGGCTCTTCGAGGTTGGCCTCCATCAGCGCGACGATTTCCTGAAGTTTCGGCTGGTTGGTGCCGAGCATGTGCTTGAGCGGCACGCGCTGGTGATCCTGTTCGTTGCGGATACGCTCGTAGACGAACATCTCCGAAATCGCGGCCGACAGTTCACGACCGTGATCGCGGCTGATCAGGTGCAGCATCATGTCCAGCGGCGCGGTGCCACCGGAACTGGTGAAGCGGTTACGGTCGAGGGTGAACAGACGCGTACTCATGGCTACACGCGGGAAGGCTTCCTGCATCGCGGCCAGGCATTCCCAGTGCACGCTGCAGTCGAAACCGTCCAGCAGGCCGGCGCACGCCAGGGCCCAACTGCCGGTGCAGACCGCGCCGAGGCGACGGGACTGACGCGCCTGGCTCTGCAGCCATGACACGTGTTCGCGGGTAACAGTGCGTTGAATACCGATACCGCCGCAGACGATCACGGTGTCCAGGGGTGGTGCTTTGTGCATGGAGGCGTCGGGGGTGATCTGCAGACCGTCACTGGCCCAGACCTGACCGCCGTCGACTGTGAGGGTGGTCCAGCGATACAGCTCGCGACCGGACAATTGGTTGGCCATTCGCAGAGGCTCCACAGCGGAAGCCAGGGAAATCAGCGTGAAATTGTCCAGCAGCAAAAAGCCGATGGATTGAGGCGCACGGTTCTGGGGTTGGGCCCCTGAGTTGAACGACGTCATCGCGGTATCTCCTCACACAAAGCGGGTGATGGCCTCAGGCGGAGGCTCTTGTTATTGCCATCGTTCTCGCGTGGGAGACGGGCTTTGTAATGACAGAGCAAATGCCATGCCTAAATTTGAATGCGCGTTCAATAACTCCTAAAAACGACGTCGGAATGAGTCTGCATATGACGCGCGGCGAGTAGGGTTAAGGCGGCCATCAGGCGGGACTGGTGCGCTGCCCCGTTGCGTGTGAGCAAATCGGTAGCACTTGTGGGAATAGGGCTGAAACGATGCGGAAAAGAGTGTCACCGCAGGCACAGGTGACAGGCGGTCAGGGTCCCTGGCGATCCCTGACCTCGGGGTCATGATTTACCTGTTTGCGACGCGCCAAAAGGTGGCGCGTTTGAGATCGGATGTTCACTTAGCGCGCAGTTTTGACTGGTCTGACGCTATCGCTGGCCAGCCAGCTCCCACAGTGATTTGTGGTGTGATCCAGATATCAGACACACCGAAGAACCTGTGGGAGCGGGCTTGCCAGCGATTGGGGCCACCTCGGCCTCAGCACTCTACAGCGCTGACCGCCAACCCACCCCGCGACGTCTCCTTATATTTGTCATGCATGTCGGCACCCGTATCGCGCATGGTGCGGATCACCCGATCCAGGGAGATGAAATGCTGACCATCGCCGCGCAAGGCCATCTGTGCCGCGTTGATCGCTTTGACGGCGGCAATCGCGTTGCGCTCGATGCACGGCACCTGCACCAGCCCGCCCACCGGGTCGCAGGTCAGGCCGAGGTTATGTTCGAGGCCGATTTCCGCTGCGTTGCACAGTTGCTCCGGCGTGGCGCCGAGGATTTGCGCCAGCCCGGCCGCGGCCATGGCGCAGGCCGAACCGACCTCCCCCTGGCAACCGACTTCGGCACCGGAGATCGAAGCGTTCTTCTTGCACAGAATCCCGACGGCCGCCGCGCTGAGGAAGTAGTCGACGACGTTGGCGTCGGTCACGTCTTCGCTGAACTTCATAAAGTAGTGCAACACCGCCGGAATGATCCCCGCCGCGCCATTGGTCGGTGCCGTGACCATGCGCCCGCCGGCCGCGTTTTCTTCGTTGACCGCCAGGGCGAACAGGTTGACCCACTCCATGGCGCTGAGCGTCGAGCCGATCACGTTGGGCTTGTTCAACTCCTGCACACTGCGATGCAGCTTGGCCGCGCGCCGGCGCACATTCAGGCCGCCGGGCAGAATGCCTTCGTGCTTGAGGCCGTGATCCACGCAATCCTGCATGGCGCGCCAGAGCGTCATCAGGCCGCTGCGTATTTCGTCTTCGCTGCGCCAGACCTTCTCGTTGGCCATCATTAATTCAGCCACGCGCAAGTCGTGCTTTTTGCACAGTTCCAACAGCTCGGCGGCGCTGGAGAAATCGTAAGGTAATACGGTGCTGTCGAGGTCGACGACACCGCTGGACGCCTGGGCTTCATCGACGACAAAACCACCACCGACTGAATAGTAGGTGTCGCGATGCAACTCACCCTGATCGTCTTCGACAATCAGGGTCATGGCGTTGGGATGGAACGGCAGGTTCTCGTCGATCAGGCGCATGTCGCGGCCCCAGATGAACGGCACCGACAAACGACCGTCGAGCAACAGCGTATGGGTTTCGCGCAGGGTGGCGATGCGAATGCCGATTTGCGACGGATCGATCGCATCGGGCCATTCGCCCATCAGGCCCATGATCACCGCATTGTCGCTGCCGTGGCCGATGCCCGTGGCCGACAACGAACCGTAAAGACGAACTTCGACGCGCCGTACTTGCTCCAGCAACCCGCGTTCACGCAAGCCTTGCACGAACAGCGCCGCCGCCCGCATAGGCCCCACGGTGTGCGAACTGGAAGGGCCGATGCCGATTTTGAACAGGTCGAAAACACTGATAGCCATTACTGCCGGACTCCTGGATGTGCCAATTCCAGGCGCAAAAGCGCCCGGTGACGGAGCTGCTACGCTCAAGCTGCAATCCGTCAGGATGGCCGCATCATCAGGCTTTTAATGTGTCGCTCGGCGTCTCACACCGACGCACTCATGCCCACTAACGCCGCGTGTCTTTTACGTCGCGTTTTCGCCGTTTTTTCGCGAGGCGCAGAGGGAAATCGGGCTGAAAAAAGCTGTAAACGACGTCACTGACACTGGATGCGACCATCCCTGTACTGGTTACGACGCACCCTGTAGGCGTCAGATTTTCACTGGTACATGATCGTATCGACTCGATTGCAAGGCGCCGTGGTAGAGCTGTCTCCAAAACGCCATCCAACCGCAACCCATAAGTGCGGTGGTCCCAGTCGGAACACTGCCAAAAAAAACACCAAGGAGTCCATCCATGAAAGGTTCCCCGTCGTTGTTGTTGGCCGCCATGCTTAGTCTGCCGCTCCTGGCGCAAGCCGCCGAGCCGGCACAATGCAGTACCGTAAACTTCTCCGATGTCGGCTGGACCGACATCACCGCGACAACCGCAACCACCAGCGTCGTACTCGATGCCCTCGGCTACAAGACCAAGACCACAATGATTTCCGTGCCGGTGACCTACAAGTCGCTGGCCGATGGCAAGAACATGGATGTCTTCCTGGGGAACTGGATGCCGACCATGGAAAACGACATCAAGGCCTACCGCGATGCCGGCACCGTGGACACCGTGCGCACCAACCTCAAAGGCGCCAAATACACCCTGGCGGTCCCACAGGCCCTGTATGACAAAGGCCTGCACGATTTCGCCGACATCGCCAAGTTCAAGAAAGAGCTCGACGGCAAGATCTACGGGATCGAACCGGGCAATGACGGTAACCGCCTGATCCAGAGTATGATCGACAAGAACGCCTTCGGCCTCAAAGACGCCGGTTTCAAAGTGGTTGAATCCAGTGAAGCCGGCATGCTCTCCCAGGTCGACCGCGCGCAGAAGCGCGACACCGCCGTGGTGTTCCTCGGCTGGGCCCCCCACCCGATGAACAAGCGTTTCAAAATCCAATACCTCACCGGCGGCGACGATTATTTCGGCCCGGATTTCGGTGCAGCAACCGTCCTGACCAATACCCGCAAGGGGTACGCCCAGGAATGCAGCAACGTGGGTCAGTTGCTGAAGAATCTGGAGTTCACTGTCGACATGGAAAGCACCCTCATGGGCAACATCCTGGACGACAAGATGAAGCCTGAAGCGGCCGCCAAGGCCTGGCTGAAAAAGAATCCACAGGTGCTCGATACCTGGCTCGCTGGCGTGACCACCATTGACGGTAAACCAGGCCTGGAGGCCGTGAAAGCCAAGCTCGCGCAGTAATCGCTTACGCCGGGCGGGCTAGCCCGCCCGGGCTGTTTATTTCCTTGCATGCGGACGTTCACTACCATGCTGATTGATCAGAAAATCCCCCTAGGCCAGTACATCGCGGGCTTCGTTGAATGGTTGACGCAACACGGCGCCAGCACCTTCGACGCAATCGCCGTGACACTGGAAACGATGATCCACGGCGTGACTTTTGCGCTGACCTGGTTCAACCCGCTGGCATTGATCGGCCTCATCGCGCTACTGGCACACTTCATCCAACGCAAATGGGGCCTGACCGTATTCGTCATTGCCTCCTTTCTGCTGATCCTCAATCTGGGTTACTGGCAGGAAACCATGGAAACCCTCGCCCAGGTGATGTTCGCCACCCTGGTCTGCGTAGTCATCGGTGTCCCCCTGGGCATCGTCGCCGCGCACAAACCGATGTTCTACACGCTGATGCGTCCGGTACTCGATCTGATGCAGACCGTACCGACGTTCGTGTACCTCATTCCTACCCTGACCCTTTTCGGTCTGGGTGTGGTCCCGGGTCTGATTTCGACGGTGGTGTTCGCGATTGCCGCGCCCATCCGCCTGACCTACCTGGGTATCCGCGATGTTCCGGAAGAATTGATGGACGCCGGCAAGGCCTTTGGCTGCTCGCGCCGTCAGTTGCTCTCGCGAATCGAACTGCCCCACGCCATGCCAAGCATCGCGGCCGGCATCACCCAGTGCATCATGCTGTCGTTGTCGATGGTGGTGATCGCGGCACTGGTGGGCGCCGATGGCCTGGGCAAACCGGTGGTCAACGCACTGAATACCGCTGATATCGCCCTGGGCTTCGAAGCCGGCCTGGCGATCGTACTGCTGGCGATCATGCTCGACCGTATCTGCAAACAACCCGACGCCAAAATAGGGGGTGACGCATGAGCATTATTCGCTTCGATAACGTCGACGTTATCTTCTCCAAGGATCCACGCGAGGCACTCAAGCTGCTGGATCAAGGCATGACCCGTAACGAGATCCTGAAAAAGACCGGGCAGATCGTGGGGGTCGAAAAGGCCAGCCTGGATATCGAAAAAGGTGAAATCTGCGTACTGATGGGCCTGTCCGGTTCCGGCAAGTCCAGCCTGTTGCGCTGCATCAACGGCCTCAACACCGTCAGCCGCGGCAAGCTGTTCGTCGAGCACGAAGGCAAGCAGATCGACATTGCGTCCTGTACCCCCGCAGAACTGAAAATGATGCGCACCAAGCGCATTGCGATGGTGTTCCAGAAGTTCGCCTTGATGCCTTGGCTGACGGTGCGCGAGAACATCAGCTTCGGCCTCGAAATGCAGGGCCGTCCCGAGAAAGAACGGCGCAAACTGGTGGACGACAAGCTTGAGCTGGTGGGCCTGACCCAGTGGCGCAACAAGAAACCCAACGAGCTGTCCGGTGGTATGCAACAACGCGTGGGCCTGGCCCGCGCCCTGGCGATGGACGCCGACATTCTGCTGATGGACGAACCATTCTCGGCCCTCGACCCGCTGATCCGCCAGGGCCTGCAGGACGAACTGCTGGAACTGCAACGCAAGTTGAGCAAAACCATTGTGTTCGTGAGCCACGACCTCGATGAAGCCCTGAAGCTCGGCAGCCGTATCGCGATCATGAAAGACGGCCGGATCATCCAGTACAGCGTGCCGGAAGAGATCGTGCTGAACCCGGCGGACGACTACGTGCGAACCTTCGTGGCCCACACCAACCCGCTGAACGTCCTGTGCGGTCGCAGCCTGATGCGCACCCTGGACAACTGCAAGCGCATCAACGGTTCGGTATGCCTCGATCCGGGCGGCGATTCCTGGCTGGACCTGGCGGAAGGCAACACTATCAAGGGCGCGCGCCAGAACGGCTCGGCCCTGGACCTGCAGAACTGGGTACCGGGTCAGGCGGTGGAAGGTTTGGGTCGTCGGCCAACGCTGGTGGATTCGAACATCGGCATGCGCGATGCGCTGCAGATTCGTTATCAGACCGGCAACAAACTGGTGCTGCACGACAACAACCACGTGGTCGGGATTCTCGGCGACAGCGAGCTGTACCACGCGCTGCTCGGCAAGAACCTGGGGTAAGGCAACACACACAAAAACGCCGCGAGAGTATCGCGGCGTTTTTGTTTATCGGGATATAGGGCAATCCAGAGTTGAATCTGATGCCCCCATCACCGGCAGGCTGGCTCCCACAGGAGCATGTATTCCAATGTGGGAGCCAGCCTGCTGGCGATGAAGCTGACGCGGTGCTTCAGACCCAAACACCGCGCACTTGCTGTTTAGCTGTACACCCGGCCAAGGAGCTGCCGATGGCTTTCAAACTGATCGAGCACGTCACGGGTGATCTGATCCTGGGTGAAGCCCATCAAGTCGTAGTCCTGGCTGCCGTTGTGCAGGTACACCTCGGCGCGGTAGTAACGCTGGCGCGTTTCATCCGACTGAGCCGATTCGGTTGGCGTGGCCAGGTAGCCGTCCAGGCTCACTTCGTAGACAAACGGGTTGCCCTCTTCCATCTCGACCCGCACGCCCATGCAACGCTTGGACTTGCCCAGCAGCGTCTGAACTTCCAGGCCTTGAGCACGCATTTGCGCCGTCGCATCCTGCAACGCCGGACTCACATGCTTGTCCATGAAACGCTGAACGATCGACTGGCTCGGTTGCAGGTCCAGTTGCGTCAAACGCTCACTGAAACCACGACGACCGCGCGCCGCCAACTCGGCTTGTTCCTGTTCGATCTGCACGTCCTGGCGCATGGCCTTGTGCAAGCCGAACATGAAGAACACCAGCACCACCGAGAACGGCAAACCAGCCAGCACCACCATGGTTTGCATCGCTTCGAAGTTACCGGCGAACAGCAGGCCAATAGTCACCAGGGTGATCACCACCGACCAGAAGATCCGCAGCCAGTGCGGGGCGTCTTCATCGACGTTGCCACCCTTGCACGAAAGGTTGGCCATCATCACCGCGCCGGAATCCGCCGGGGTCAGGAACAGCACGAAACCGACAAAGATCGACACGCCGATCACAACCTTCGACGCCGGGTAATGCTCCAGCAATTGGTAGATCGCCATGGACGGCTGCTCCAGCGCCGTCTTGCCGAGCTCCACCGCACCGTGGTTCATCACCAGGTCCAGCGCCGAGTTACCGAAGATCGACAGCCACGCCAGGGTGAAACCCAGCGGAATCAGTAGCACGCCGGCCACCATCTCACGCACCGTGCGACCACGGGAGATACGCGCGACGAACATGCCCACGAATGGCGCCCAGGAAATCCACCAGGCCCAGTAGAACAGGGTCCACAGGCCCAACCAGCGGTCGGACTTCTCACTGTCCCCTTCATACACATAGAGGTCGAAGGTTTTCAGCACCACGCCGTTCAGGTAATCACCGACGTTCTGCACAAAGCCGTTGAGCAGGTGCAGGGTCGGGCCGAACAGCAGCACGAAAATCAGCAGGCCGCTGAACAGCACGATGTTCAGGTTGGACAGACGACGGATGCCGTTTTCCACACCCGACACCGCAGCGATGGTCGCCACGGTGCTCATCACGATGATGACGATCAGCAGGTTGGTGTTGCTGTGCTGCATGCCGAACAGGTTTTCAAGGCCCGACGACACTTGCAGCGAACCAATCCCCAGGTTGGTCACCAGACCCAACAGGGTCACGAACATGCCAAAGCCGTCCACCGCATGACCCGCCGCGCCCTTGACCCACCGTTCGCCCACCAGCGGGTACAACGCCGAACGCAACGCCAGCGGCTGGTTATGCCGATAGGCAAAGTACGCCACGGCCAGGCCGACCAGCGCATAGATCGCCCAGCCGTGCAGGCCCCAGTGCAGGAATGTCAGCTGAACGGCCTGACGGGCGGCCAGGTTGCTGCCCGCCACGCCTTCCGGCGGGTTGAAGTAGTGGTCCAGCGGCTCGGACGCACCGAAGTACAACAGCGAGATGCCGATACCCGACGAGAACAGCATCCCCGCCCAGGCGCCGTAGCTGAAGTCCGGCGTGTCGTCCTTGCTGCCGAGCTTGAGCTTGCCGTAGGACGAAAACGCCAGGCCGACGACGAAAATCAGATAGGCGGCGATCACCACCATGTAGTACCAGCCGAAGCTGCGGGACAACCAGGCCTGAGCGGTGCCGAGCATTCTGCCGGCCTCTTGCGGGGCGATGATCAGAATGGCGGTCAACAACAGAATCAACGCGGTAGAGGTGTAAAACACCCAACCGTTGACCGTCACCTTTTCTGGTGGGGTCTTTATTAGCGAGGCAGAACTCATGGCACAGATGCTCCAGGCAGTGCGAGAGAAGAACGCAAGGCAGTGTGGTACCCGACCAATCGGTTAGTGGGCAGCCGACCGGTGGGTGATATAAAGACACGCCGAAAAAAGCCCGAAGCCCCGCAGACGCTAGCGCGTACAGGGTTCGAGCGTTTTCGGATGCCGGTTTTTCGCCATTTACATGTAGGAAAAATCTGTAAGCAGCGACGATTTGTCGCAGATCTTATTCTTTGTTGATTGAACGTTCAATCAAAACAAAATAGACTGGCCTCAGTCCGGTGGTCGTTCTTCGTCCGCCGGAAGGCCTAAGGAGATGTGCAAGATGCCCAAGGTCGGTATGCAACCCATCCGTCGCCAGCAATTGATCGAAGCCACTTTGCAGGCCGTCGATCAGGTCGGAATGGGGGACGCCAGCATTGCGCTGATCGCCCGTTTGGCCGGTGTCTCGAATGGCATCATCAGTCACTATTTTCAGGACAAGAACGGCCTGATCGCCGCCACGATGCGGTATCTGATGAGCGTCCTGAGCGAGAGCGTCACCCTGCGCCGACAGGCGCTGGCGGATGACAGCCCCCGGGCGCATCTGCGGGTGATCATCGAAGGCAACTTCGACGCCAGCCAGGTCAATGGCCCGGCAATGAAAACCTGGCTGGCCTTCTGGGCCACCAGCATGCACCAGCCGTCTTTGCACAGGTTGCAGCGGATCAACGATCACCGTCTGTATTCCAACCTGTGCTGCCAGTTCCGCCGCGTGTTGCCGCTCGATCAAGCGCGCAGCGCCGCCCGTGGACTGGCAGCCCTCATTGACGGGTTGTGGTTGCGCGGCGCGCTGTCGGGAGACGCTTTCGACACCGGGCAGGCGCAGCAGATCGCTTACGAATACATGGATATCCAATTGGCCAAGCAGGTGAGTTAGAGCACACATAACCGCTCGACCCCTGAACCGCCACCGACCCGCGACGCCAAGGCTGCACGGCACGCCCGGTGGTTAACGCCAACCACTTATGCTCTTGCGAGGACTATATGGCCCGTTTCGAACTGCAAAAACTCTACATCGATGGCGCGTACTCCGACGCCAGCAGCGACGCCACTTTCGAAGCCATCAACCCGGCTAACGGTGAAGTCCTCGCAAAGGTACAGCGTGCAACCAAGGACGACGTCGAGCGCGCGGTGGTCAGCGCTGAAAAGGGTCAGAAAATCTGGGCGGCAATGACCGCGATGGAGCGTTCGCGCATCCTGCGTCGCGCCGTGGACATCCTGCGTGAGCGCAATGACGAACTGGCCGCCCTGGAAACCCTGGACACCGGCAAGGCATATTCCGAAACCCGCTACGTCGACATCGTCACCGGTGCTGATGTGCTGGAGTATTACGCAGGCCTGGTGCCCGCCATCGAAGGCGAACAGATCCCGCTGCGGACCACCTCGTTCGTCTACACCCGTCGCGAGCCGCTGGGCGTCGTGGCCGGTATCGGCGCGTGGAACTACCCGATTCAGATCGCCCTGTGGAAATCCGCGCCAGCCCTGGCGGCCGGTAACGCGATGATCTTCAAGCCAAGCGAAGTCACTTCCCTGACGACCCTGAAACTGGCCGAGATCTACACCGAGGCTGGCCTGCCAGCTGGCGTGTTCAACGTTCTGACCGGCAGCGGCCGCGAAGTCGGCACCTGGCTGACCGAGCACCCGCGCATCGAAAAAGTTTCGTTCACCGGCGGCACCGACACCGGCAAGAAAGTCATGGCCAGCGCTTCGAGCTCTTCGCTCAAGGACGTGACCATGGAACTGGGCGGCAAATCCCCGCTGATCATCTGCGACGACGCCGACCTCGATCGCGCTGCCGACACCGCAATGATGGCCAACTTCTACAGCTCCGGTCAGGTCTGCACCAACGGCACCCGCGTATTCGTGCCGAAGCACCTCAAAGCTGCTTTCGAAGCCAAGATCGTTGAACGCGTTGCGCGCATTCGCATCGGCAATCCGCAAGACGAAAACACCAACTTCGGCCCTCTGGTCAGCTTCGCCCACATGGAAAGCGTGCTGGGCTACATCGCCAAGGGCAAGGAAGAAGGTGCCCGCCTGCTGTGCGGCGGCGAACGTCTGACCGAAGGTGAATTCGCCAAGGGCGCCTTCGTCGCGCCGACCGTGTTCACAGACTGCACCGACGACATGACCATCGTCCGTGAAGAAATCTTCGGCCCGGTGATGGCGATCCTCACCTACGAAACCGAAGAAGAAGTGATCCGCCGCGCCAACGACACCGACTTCGGCCTGGCCGCCGGTATCGTCACCCGCGACCTGAACCGCGCTCACCGCGTGATTCATCAACTGGAAGCCGGTATCTGCTGGATCAACGCCTGGGGCGAATCCGACGCCAAGATGCCGGTTGGCGGTTACAAGCAGTCGGGTGTGGGTCGTGAAAACGGCATCAGCTCGCTGAACAACTTCACGCGCATCAAATCGGTACAGGTCGAGCTGGGCGATTACGTCTCGGTGTTTTGATTAGCTGATCCAGCTACAAGCGGCAAGCTTCAAGCTGCAAGTAAAAGCAGTTTGGTTTGCCGCTCCATCTCAACACCGCTCGCTGCTCTCTCTTGCAGCTTGAAGCTTGCAGCTTGAAACTCCCGGAGGGCCTATGTCCCAAGAATTCGATTACATCATCATCGGTGCCGGCTCGGCCGGTAACACCCTGGCGACCCGTCTGACTGAAGACGAAGGCGTCACCGTCCTGCTGCTCGAAGCGGGCGGCCCGGACTACCGTTCCGACTTCCGCACGCAGATGCCGGCCGCCCTGGCGTTCCCGCTGCAAGGGCGTCGCTACAACTGGGCCTACGAAACCGATCCGGAACCCCACATGGACGGTCGTCGCATGGAGTGCGGGCGCGGCAAGGGCCTGGGCGGTTCTTCGCTGATCAACGGCATGTGCTACATCCGCGGCAACGCCATGGACTACGACGGCTGGGCCAAACTGCCAGGCCTGGAAGACTGGTCGTATCTGGACTGCCTGCCGTATTTCCGCAAAGCGGAAACCCGCGACATCGGCCCCAACGACTACCACGGTGGCGAAGGCCCGGTCAGCGTGACCACGCCCAAGGCCGGCAACAACCCGCTGTTCCACGCCATGGTCGAGGCCGGCGTGCAGGCCGGTTACCCGCGTACCGAAGACTTGAACGGCTACCAGCAGGAAGGCTTCGGCCCGATGGACCGCACCGTGACGCCCAAGGGCCGTCGCGCCAGTACCGCGCGCGGCTACCTGGACATCGCCAAGAAGCGTTCGACCCTGACCATCGTTACCCACGCCCTGACCGACAAGATCCTGTTCGAAGGCAAGCGTGCGGTCGGCGTGCGTTACCTGGTCGGCGCCGCCGAAGAGCGTGTCGAGGTCAAGGCACGCAAGGAAGTGCTGCTGTGCTCCGGCGCCATCGCTTCGCCGCAGATCCTGCAACGCTCCGGTGTCGGCCCAGCCGAACTGCTGAAAAAACTCGATATTCCGGTGGTCCACGACCTGCCGGGCGTCGGTGAAAACCTGCAGGACCACCTTGAGCTGTACCTGCAATACGCGTGCACCCAACCGGTCTCGCTGTACCCATCGCTGTTGTGGTGGAACCAGCCGGCCATCGGTGCCGAATGGCTGTTCAACGGCACCGGCATCGGCGCCAGCAACCAGTTCGAAGCCGGCGGTTTCATCCGCACCCGTCCGGAATTCGAGTGGCCGAACATCCAGTACCACTTCCTGCCGGTAGCGATTAACTACAACGGCAGCAACGGTGTGAAAGAGCACGGCTTCCAGGCGCACATGGGCTCCATGCGTTCGCCGAGCCGTGGTCGCATCCAGGCCAAGTCCAAGGACCCGCGCCAGCACCCGAGCATCCTGTTCAACTACATGGCCACCGAGCAGGACTGGCAGGAATTCCGCGACGGCATCCGCCTGACCCGCGAAATCATGCAACAGCCGGCACTGGACGCCTTCCGCGGCCGCGAAATCAGCCCCGGCGTCGACGTGCAAACCGACGAGCAACTGGACAAGTTCATCCGCGAGCACGCCGAAACCGCGTTCCACCCGTCCTGCTCGTGCAAGATGGGCACCGACGAGATGGCCGTGGTCGATGGCGAAGGTCGCGTGCATGGCATGCAGGGTCTGCGCGTGGTCGACGCCTCGATCATGCCGATCATCACCACCGGCAACCTCAACGCGCCCACGATCATGATCGCCGAGAAAATCGCCGACAAGATCCGTGGTCGCAAGCCACTGCCACGCAGCAAGGCTGCCTACTACGTGGCCGGTGATGCGCCGGTGAAGGGCAAGCCGCTTCGTGAGGTGAGCCAGACTGCATAAGGCGTAAAACCGCGTCGCTCCCATCGCGGGCAAGCCCGCTCCCACAAGGTCATGCGTGGATCGTGAAATCACGCGAATCCTGTGGGAGCGGGCTTGCCCGCGATGAGACCGGGCAAACCAGTACAAATTTTCCTGCCAGATACAGCAATCCCCTCCCACACCGCTCCAACCTTGATCCTACCCCCCGCACAGGCCTACTCTAGCGCCACGCAAACGTTTCACCCTCCCCTCGCAACATCGATGCTCCACACCAAGGAGGTTCCCGAATGTTCGATTTCCATCCCCAGCTCAAGCAGCGTTTTGCTGCCTTGCGCACGGGCGCTGAATTCTTTTCCCTGCGTTATGTGCGTGAGTCCGGCCAGTACCTGTCGGTGCGCAAGAACGTCGCCGAACCGCCGAGCCTGAGCCGTGACGAAGGGGCGATGCTGACGGTGCGGGTCAACGGTGTTGAAGCCTATGCCGCCACCAACGACCTGTCGCAACAGGGCCTGCAAGCCGCCCTCGAACGCGCCGAACAGCAAGCTCGCCGACTCAAGCCCCACGCCTTGCTGGACTTGAGCGAACAGGCGGTGTCGACTGCTCGTGCCGATTACTTTTCGCCGAACCTCGACCAGCCCTTTCCGTCCCTGAGTGACTGTTACCAGTTGCTCGGCGCCGAATCCGCCGCCGTGCCCAAGGACGAGCGCCTGGTGAACTGGCAGGTGAGCATCGGCATCACCCATGTCGAGCAGATCTACCTCAACAGCGCCGGTGCCGAACTGCGTCAGGCCCAACGTTTCGTTTACCCCGGTCTCGACGTCACGGCCTACGACGGCAACGACAGTCAGACCCGCAGCCTCGGTCGCGAGAACTTCGGCCAACAGGGCGGCGCCGACGTCATCAGCCGTTGCGGCCTGATCGGTGCCGGACCGACCGTCGCCGACCAGGCGCTGCAGTTGCTGCTGGCGCCGAACACTCCCCAAGGCCCGCGCGACCTGTTGCTGATGCCTGACCAAATGATGCTGCAGATCCACGAATCCATCGGCCACCCGCTGGAGCTGGATCGCATCCTCGGTGACGAACGCAATTACGCGGGCACCAGCTTCGTCAAAGCCGAAGACTTCGGCCGCCTGCAATACGGCTCGAAGCTGCTCAACGTGACCTTCGACCCGGACATCCCCGAACAGCTCGCCAGTTACGGCCATGACGACGACGGCAGCGCCGCCAGCAAACAGTTCCTGATCCGCGAAGGCCTGCTGCTGCGGCCATTGGGTGGTGCGTTGTCGCAATTCCGTGCCGGGCTGGAAGGCGTCGCCAACAGCCGCGCCTGCGGCTGGAACCGCCCGCCGATCGACCGCATGGCCAACCTCAACATCGAGCCTGGCGATCAGCCGCTTGCGCAACTGATCGGCAACATCGAGCACGGCATCTTGATGAGCACCAACCGCTCGTGGTCCATCGACGACGCGCGCAACAAGTTCCAGTTCGGCTGCGAATGGGGCCAGTTGATTGAAAACGGCGAACTCAAGGGCGTGGTGAAAAACCCGAATTACCGGGCGATTTCCGCGCAGTTCTGGAAGAGCCTCAGCGCTGTCGGCGATGCCAGCACCTTCAAAGTGCTCGGCACGCCTAACTGTGGCAAGGGCGAACCGAATCAGGTGATCCGCGTCGGCCATGCTTCGCCGGCCTGTGTGTTCAGCCATGTGGATGTGTTCGGAGGAGACGCCTGATGAGTCCATCGAAAACCCAGGCCGAGTCGTTCAAGGCATTGGTCGCCGGTTTGCGTGAAGCCCTGCGCGAACCGGAACAGTTCACCCTCAGCTATGCCGCCGAGTCGTCGGCCTTCGTGCGCTTCAACCACGCCCGGGTGCGCCAGTCCGGTCAGGTGCAGCAGGCGAGCATCGGTTTGAAATTGATCAACGAGGGTCGCCACGCGGATTTGCACATCACCCTGGCTGGCGACCCGGAAGTCGACTTGCAGCGTCTGTCCGAAGGCCTGCAACAGCTGCGCGAAACCTTGCCGCTGCTGCCACAGGATCCGTATCTGTTGCTGAACTACAACGGCTGGCAGAGCAAGAACCTGCAGGAGCATCCGCTGCCGGATACCGAGCAAGTGGTCGCTGAAATCGCGCAAGCGGCCGAAGGCCTGGATCTGGTCGGTTTCTATGCCGCCGGTCCTATCAGCCGTGGTTTTGCCAGCTCTGCCGGCGCCTTCGGCTGGCATCAGGCCAACAGTTTCAACTTCGATTTCAGCCTGTTCCATGAAAACGGCCAGGCGGTGAAAGCCAGCTACGCCGGGCACGACTGGAGCAGCGAAGGCTTCGCCAGGCGCTTCCGGCAGGCCCGCGAGCAGCTTGAGTTTCTGGGCCGACCGTTACGCACCTTGGCGCCCGGTCAGTACCGCGCCTACCTCGCGCCAGCGGCATTGGAAGAGATCATGAGCATGCTGTCCTGGGGCGGTTTTTCGGCGCAGTCGATTGCCAGCAAAAGCAGCCCGTTGCAGAAACTCTACGGGGGCGACCACGCGTTCAGTCCGCTGGTCTCGCTGGACGAAAAAGTCAGCGGCTCATTGAGTCCGGCGTTCTCCGACGAAGGCTATCCGCGCAGTGACCTCAAACTGATTGTCGAGGGCAAGGCGGGCGCGCAATTGGTGGGATCGCGCAGTGCCGCCGAATACGGCTTGACCGCCAACGGCGCAAGCGGCGGTGAATCGCCCAATGCCTTGAACATGAAGGGCGGTTCGTTGCCCGAAGCTGAAATCCTCAAGCAACTGGGCACTGGCTTGTACATCAGCAACCTGTGGTACCTGAACTACTCGGACCAACCGGCGGCGCGCCTGACCGGCATGACCCGGTTTGCGACGTTCTGGGTCGAGAACGGCGAGATTCAGGCGCCGGTCAGCACCATGCGTTTCGACGACAGCGCCTTCAGCCTGCTCGGCTCGCAGTTGGAGGCGTTGACTCAGGAACGCGAGATGCTGTTATCGGCCAGTACCTACAGCCAGCGGGCCACGGCGTCGGCGTTGTTGCCGGGGGCGTTGGTCAGCCGACTGACACTGACCCTGTAAATACCCAAACCCCTGTAGGAGCGAGACTGCTCGCGATGGTGGTGAACGATAGCGCGGGGAACCTGATACCCCGCGGCGTCCTTGAGTTCATCGTCGGAACGCCGCCCGGAGCAGGCTCGCGCCTACAGGAACGGTGTAAAGCTCACATTGACAAGAGGTCCCATGCCTAACCGCCCTCCTCTCGACGCTGTCACCGCCCGCTGGGTGCCGTGGGTCGTCGCCATTGCCTTCTTCATGCAGTCCCTCGACGGGACGATCCTCAACACCGCCCTGCCGGCCATGGCCGCAGACCTTGCGGAAGACCCATTGCGCATGCAGGGTGTGATCATCGCCTACATGCTCACGGTCGCCTTGCTGATCCCGGCTTCGGGCTGGATCGCCGATCGCTTCGGCACCCGGAAAATCTTCTTCGGCGCGATCCTGCTGTTCAGCATCGGTTCATTGCTGTGCGCGCTGTCGACCAGCCTGACCCTGTTGATCGGCGCCCGGGTCATCCAGGGCCTGGGCGGTGCCCTGATGCTGCCGGTCGGGCGGCTGGTGGTGCTGCGCGCCTACCCGCGTTCGGAGCTGGTGCGGATCATGGGTTTCATCACCATTCCCGGACTGCTCGGCCCGTTGATCGGCCCGACCATGGGCGGCTGGATGGTGGAATACCTGACGTGGCACTGGATCTTCCTGATCAACCTGCCGGTGGGGCTGATCGGTTGTTATGCCGTGTGGAAATTCATCCCGGACCTGCGCGGCACCGAGCGCACCCGTTTCGATAGCCTGGGTTTCCTGCTGTTCGGCGCGGCGATGATTTTGATCACCATCGCCATGGAAGGCCTGGGAGAACTGCACCTGCCGCACCTGCGGGTGATGTTGCTGCTGTTCGGCGGCATGGCTTGTCTGGCGGCCTACTGGCTACGCGCCGGACACACCGAAAACCCGCTGTTTGCGCCTTCGCTGTTCAAGACCCGCACCTTCGCGGTCGGCATTCTCGGCAACCTGTTCGCCCGCTTGGGCAGCGGCGCCCTGCCGTTTCTGGTGCCGTTGCTGCTGCAGGTGGCGCTGGGCTATTCACCGTCCCTGGCCGGGATGAGCATGCTGCCGCTGGCGGCTGCCGCGATGATCGCCAAGTGGGTGGCGCGACCGCTGATCGAGCGCCTGGGCTACCGCATCGTGCTGACCGGCAACACCTTGGCCCTGGGCATCATGCTGGCGAGCATGGGCCTGGTCAGCGAACAGACGCCATACTGGCTGCTGCTGTGCCTGCTGGCGATCCTGGGGGCGATCAACTCCTTGCAGTTCACCGCCATGAACACCGTGACCCTGATCGACCTCGATGACGCCAGCGCCAGCAGCGGCAACAGCCTGCTGTCGGTGGTCGCGCAATTGTCCCTGAGCCTGGGCGTGGCCTGCGCCGGTGCGTTGCTTGGCGGGTTCACGGCGAAGGTCGGAAATGATGGCGTGGAAACCGTGCTCGGCGCGTTCCAACTGACGTTTGTGACCGTCGGCATCATGGCGATGCTGGCTGCGACGATCTTCTCGCAGCTCTCAAAGGAAGACGGACGGCGCGTCAAACGTCCGGAACAACACATAGAGCCTTAGGGCGAATGGCCACAGGGCTGGTACACTGCGCGACATTTTGTTTTGCAGGCCAGTCCCGTGACCACCATCGCCACCGCTTTTAATACTTTGCCGCTGTCCGCCGCCATGCTGGCTAACCTCGACTCCCTCGGTTATGCCCAGATGACGCCGATCCAGGCGCAAAGCTTGCCGGTGATCCTCAAGGGGATGGACCTGATCGCCCAGGCCAAGACCGGCAGCGGCAAGACCGCAGCCTTCGGTATCGGCTTGTTGAACCCGATCAATCCGCGCTACTTCGGTTGCCAGGCACTGATCCTGTGCCCGACTCGCGAGCTGGCTGACCAGGTCGCCAAGGAAATCCGTCGCCTGGCCCGTGCCGAAGACAACATCAAGGTCCTGACCCTGTGCGGCGGCGTGTCCCTCGGCCCGCAGATCGCTTCGCTGGAACACGGCGCGCACATCATCGTCGGCACCCCGGGGCGCATTCAGCAGCACCTGCGCAAAGGTTCGCTGGTGCTCCACGGCCTGAACACCCTGATCCTCGACGAAGCCGACCGCATGCTCGACATGGGTTTCTACGACTCCATCGAAGAAATCATCATGCAGGCCCCGGAACGTCGCCAGACCCTGCTGTTCTCCGCCACCTATCCGGTGGGCATCAAGCAGTTGGCCTCCAAGTTCATGCGTAACCCGCAGCAAGTGAAGGCCGAGGCGTTCCACGACGACACGCAGATCGAGCAGCGCTTCTACGAAATCTCCCCGGAAGAGCGCATGAGCGCGGTGACCAAGGTGCTGGGCCACTTCCGGCCGGCATCCTGCGTGGCCTTCTGCTTCACCAAGCAGCAGGTTCAGGAAACCGTCGATCACCTGACCGCCAAAGGCATTTCCGCCGTCGGCCTGCACGGCGATCTGGAACAGCGTGATCGCGACCAGGTTCTGGCGATGTTCGCCAACCGCAGTACTTCGGTACTGGTCGCCACCGATGTCGCCGCGCGCGGCCTGGACATCGACTCGCTGGACATGGTGATCAACGTCGAGCTGGCCCGTGACTCGGAAATCCACATCCACCGCGTTGGCCGTACCGGTCGCGCTGGTGAGAAAGGTCTGGCGATCAGCCTGGTTGCACCGTCCGAAGCGCAACGCGCCCAAGCCATCGAGCAGTTGCAGAAATCGCCGTTGACCTGGGACCAGGTGGACAACCTGACTTCGCAGGGCGGTGGTCCGCTGCTGCCGCAGATGAGCACGCTGTGCATCGGCGCCGGCCGCAAGGACAAGGTCCGTCCGGGCGACATTCTCGGTGCACTGACCGGCGATGCCGGTATTCCCGGCGCTCAGGTGGGCAAGATCGCAATCTTCGATTTCCAGGCCTATGTAGCGGTTGAACGCGGCATCGCCAAGCAAGCCCTGCAGCGCCTGAACGACGGCAAGATCAAGGGCCGTTCGCTGCGCGTGCGCATCCTGTAAGAACACCGCTTTCCACTGTAGGAGCGAGCCTGCTCGCGAAAAATCCGGGCTCACCGTGGTGAGCCAGGTTGCCAGCGTTATCGTTGACGTCCATCGCGAGCTGGCTCGCTCCTACAGGGACCGAAACCGCTCTGAAATTTGTGTGAGGACACCGTTTTGCGCTCTACCGAAGTCGTGATCATTGGCGCTGGCGCCGCAGGGTTGATGTGCGCGCTGACGGCCGCCGGGCGCGGGCGCAAGGTGTTGTTGCTCGACCACGCGAACAAGGCCGGCAAGAAAATCCTGATGTCGGGCGGTGGCCGCTGTAATTTCACCAACATGTACACAGAACCCGGCAATTTCCTTTCGCAGAACGCGCATTTCTGTAAATCCGCCCTGGCCCGCTACACCCAGTGGGATTTCATCGGCATGGTCGCCAAGCACGGTGTGCCGTACCACGAGAAAAAGCTCGGCCAGTTGTTCTGCGATAACAAATCCAGCGACATCCTCGAAATGCTGCTCAACGAGTGCGACCAGGTCGGCGTCAGCCCGCACCTGGACACCTCGATCCAGACCATCGAGAAGCTCGAAAAGGGCTACCTGCTGGACACTACGCTGGGCCAGGTGACGTGCGAATCCCTGGTAATCGCCACCGGCGGCCTGTCGATTCCGACCCTGGGTGCCACCGGTTTCGGCTATCAGGTGGCCAGGCAGTTCGGCCACGAACTGCTGCCGACCCGCGCCGGGCTGGTGCCGTTCACCATTACCGATCAGCTCAAGGAATTGTGCACCGAGCTGTCTGGCACCTCGGTCGATTGCCTGGTGAGCTGCAATGACCAGAGCTTCCGCGAGAACATCCTGTTCACTCACCGCGGCCTGAGTGGCCCGGCGATTCTGCAGATTTCCTCGTTCTGGGAATCCGGCGACACGGTCGAGATCAACCTGATGCCCGACCATGACGTGCCGTCCTGGCTGCAACAGCAACAAGCCGAACGCCCCAACAGCGAGCTGAAAACGCTGCTAGGTGAAATCTTCACCAAGAAGATGGCCAACCTGTTGGCGGACAATTGGTTCGTCTCCAAACCGATGAAGCAGTACACCCACGGGGAAATTGCCGCCATCGCCGAGAAACTGGCGAGCTGGAAAGTCGTGCCGGCCGGCACCGAAGGCTATCGCACCGCTGAAGTGACACTGGGTGGCGTCGATACCAACGAGGTGTCCTCCAAGACCATGGAATCGCTGAAAAGCCCTGGCCTGTACTTCATCGGCGAAGTGCTCGATGTGACCGGGCACCTGGGCGGTTTCAACTTCCAATGGGCCTGGGCGTCGGGCTATGCGGCTGCGCAGTACGTCTGACCAATGTCAATACAATCCCTGTGGGAGCTGGCTTGCCAGCGATTAGGCCGGTACATCCAACATCGTTGTTGACTGTCAGGTCGCTATCGCTGGCAAGCCAGCTCCCACAGGGTTCTATATCAATCTCAAAGATCGCGGTCGGCACAGGATCTCAAAGGAACAGATTTTGCTATCAGATGTGATCGCCGCCATTGCATCGGCGTCATTACTGGCTCAATTTAGCGTCATCGCCTCGGAAGGCCCTCGCACTTCATGTCATCGACCTCGTTTCGTCAGTCTTTGCGTCGCCTTTGGGCGCTGGATAAATTCAGTTACAGCGTGCGGGTGTTCATCGCCCTGACCGGCACCATGGCGCTGTGTTGGTATCAGGATGAAATGGGGCTGCTGATCCCGATGTTCCTGGGGATTATCGCCAGCGCCCTGGCCGAGACCGACGACAGTTGGCAAGGCCGTCTCAATGCGCTGGCGGTGACGCTGGTGTGTTTCATGGTCGCCGCGCTGTCGGTCGAACTGCTCTTCCCCTACCCCATCCTGTTCAGCATCGCCTTCGCCCTGGCGGCCTTCTGCCTGACCATGCTCGGCGCCCTCGGCGAACGCTATGGCGCCATTGCTTCGGCGACGTTGATTCTGTCGGTCTACACCATGATCGGCGTCGACCAGCGCGGCGGTGCGGTGACCGATTTCTGGCACGAGCCCGTGCTGCTGGTGGCCGGTGCGGCCTGGTACGGTTTTCTGTCGGTGTTGTGGCAGGCGATGTTTTCCAACCAGCCGGTGCAGCAAAGCCTGGCGCGGCTGTTCCGGGAATTGGGTTTTTACCTGAAGTTGAAATCGTCGTTGTTCGAGCCGATCCGCCAGTTGGATGTGGAAGCACGACGACTGGAACTGGCCCAGCAGAACGGTCGCGTAGTCGCCGCGCTGAATACCGCCAAGGAAATCATCCTGCACCGGGTCGGCAACGGCCGGCCGGGCTCGAAAGTCAGCCGTTACCTGAAGCTGTACTTTCTCGCCCAGGACATCCACGAACGCGCCAGCTCCTCGCACTACCCGTATAACGCGCTGGCCGAGGCGTTCTTCCACAGCGACGTGCTGTTCCGCTGCCAACGCCTGCTGCGCCAGCAAGGCAAGGCCTGCCGGGCGCTGGCCGAGTCGATCCAGATGCGCCAGCCGTTCATCTATGACGCGAGCTTCGCCGAAGCCCTGAGCGACCTGCATGCCTCCCTCGAACATCTGCGCATCCAGAGCAATCCGGCCTGGCGCGGTTTGTTGCGCTCGTTGCGGGCACTGGCAGCCAACCTCGGCACCCTCGACCGCTTGCTCAGCGATGCGAGCAACCCCGACGCCCTGGCCGACGCCACCGACAGCAGCCTGCTCGACCGCTCGCCACGTAACCTCAAGGATGTCTGGGTACGCCTGCGCACGCAGTTGACCCCAACGTCCCTGCTGTTCCGCCACGCCCTGCGCTTGCCTCTGGCCTTGAGCATCGGCTACGCGATGGTGCATTTGATTCACCCGTCCCAGGGCTACTGGATCATCCTGACGACGCTCTTTGTCTGCCAACCGAGCTACGGCGCAACCCGGCGCAAACTCGGTCAACGGATCATCGGCACCGCCATCGGCCTGACCTTGGCCTGGGCGTTGTTCGACCTGTTCCCCAATCCGTTGATCCAGTCCTGCTTCGCGATTGCCGCCGGAGTGGTGTTCTTTATCAACCGCACCACCCGCTACACCCTGGCGACAGCGGCAATTACCTTGATGGTGCTGTTCTGCTTCAACCAGGTGGGCGATGGCTATGGATTGTTTTTGCCACGGCTGTTCGACACCTTGCTCGGCGGCCTGATCGCCGGCCTCGCGGTGTTCCTGTTCCTCCCGGACTGGCAGGGTCGGCGCCTGAACAAAGTGCTGGCCAACACCCTGTCCTGTAACAGCATTTACCTGCGCCAGATCATGCAGCAATACGCCGCCGGCAAAAGCGACGACCTGGCGTATCGCCTGGCCCGGCGAAACGCGCACAACGCCGACGCTGCGCTGTCGACCACGCTGGCGAACATGCTGATGGAACCGGGGTATTTCCGTAAGGAAGCGGATGTGGGTTTCCGTTTTCTGGTGCTGTCGCACACCTTGCTCAGCTACCTGTCCGGCCTGGGGGCGCACCGGGAAACGCAGTTGCCAGCAGATGTGCGCGAGCACTTGATCGAAGGGGCCGGCGTGAAACTGGCCTCCAGCATCGACGAAATCGCCCAGGGCCTTGCCAGTAAATCGGCGATTGCCATTCAGAGCGATGAGGAAGAAGCGCTGGCCAATGAGCTTGAGCAAATGCCCGATGAAATCGATGAAGGTCAGCGGCTGGTGCAGACTCAACTGGCATTGATCTGCCGGCAACTGGGACCACTACGGACGCTGGCGGCCCATTTGCTCAAGGATACGAGCGAGAATTGAGGGCTGCGGTGTCCTGACGGGCGTCATCGCTGGCAAGCCAGCTCCCACTGGGAATCGGGTTGGACACAAATGCTATGTAGCCCACCGGACACTGTGGGCGCTGGCTTGCTCCCACAGGGAATTGGGTTGGACACAAATGCTGTGTAACCCACCGGACACTGTGGGAGCTGGCTTGCCAGCGATGAGGCCATCAGCCCCATCTACATCCCATGCTGCTTCATCAACCGCTCATAACTCCCATCCGCCTTCATCGCCGCGATCTCGCGGTCGAAACCGGCAACGATCTGTTCATGTTGCGGGTTCTTCAGGCTGACCAGAATATGCAGGCTGTTCTCGCTCAGGGACTTGGGCAGAAACTCCACGGCGTTGCGCACCTTGGGCGACTCACGGGCCAGGTAATACCGGGCGACGTACTCGTCCTCCAGGGTCAGCTTGACCCTGTCGGCGGCGACCATGCGCACGGCCATGGCAAAGCCGTGTACCGGGATCTTCTGCAGTGATTCGTCTTCATCGAACGCCGCCGAATAGGCGTAGCCACGCACGACCGCGATCGGATAACTGTGCAGTTGCTGCAGATCGTTGAATTCGATTGGCGCGTCCTTGCGCTTGAGAAAGCGTATGCGATTGATCAGGTACCCAGCGGAGAACTGGCCGACCCGTGTGCGTTCGTCGTTGTACCAGGCGTTGACCAGCACGTCGTAGCGGCCCTCGCCCACGCCCAGCAGTGCGCGTGCCCAAGGCACCTGCTCGAAATCACTGGCATACCCGGCACGCGCCAGGGCGGTGCTGACAATATCGGTAGCCAACCCACCATTAACCAGCGTGGCGTCGGTAAACGGTGGCCAGACATCTGCCACCAAGCGCAGCTTTTCGGCTGCTGCACTTTGAATCAGCAACAACAATCCAATCAAGGCAAAGGCTCGATGCAATCGCGGCATGCTAGAAAATCCTTAGCGGGCGGGCCGCCCGACGTGTTTTTCAGCCAAACTCCAAGCCCCGTACCGGCACACCCAGGCACTAAACATTAGCTCATTGAAGCCACTGCACATCGCTTGAACCCAGATTACACAAAGATGACAGTGGCGCGAAAAATGAATGATGGCATTTTGGTCTTTATCACAGTTTTCTCCGCCATAAAGACATCCAGCGTCAGGACGCTTAGTATCCCGAGGACGTTTTCAGGGAATCAGGACATGACAATCGATTGGGTCTGCAAACACCACAGCGATCTGGGCAAGGAACAGCTGTACGCCATTCTGCAACTGCGTGACGAGGTATTTGTCGTCGAACAGAAATGCGTCTATCAGGATATCGATGGCCAGGACCTGGAAGGTGACACCTGCCATTTGATGGCGTGGGACGGCGATCGCCTGGTGGCCTATCTGCGACTGCTGGACCCCGAGCAACAGGGCGGCGACGTGGTGATCGGGCGAGTGGTCATTGCCCCCGCCGCACGAGGCACCGGGCTGGGTCATGAGCTGATGGCCCAGGCGCTGAAACAGGCCGAAAAGTACTGGCCCGACGTCCCGATCTACCTCTCGGCCCAGGCGCATTTGCAGGGGTATTACGGGCGGTACGGGTTTGTGGTGGCCGGTGAGGAATACGTCGAGGATGGCATTCCACATATCGGCATGCGTCGTCAGTAAGGGCCCCATCGCTGGCAAGCCAGCTCCCACAGGTTTTTAGCAAACGACACAAACCTTGTGGGAGCGTGGCTTGCCCGCGATGGCGTCATCACCGGCGTCACATATCTCAGGGATACTCCAGCACTGCCTTGATCTGCCGCAAATTGCGCTCGATCCATCCCCGATCAATCGCTCCCCACTCGCGAATCCGATAGCGCCCGGCGTGGTTGCGTGCACCTTCTTCCTGCTCGAACTCGCAAACGATATCCAGATCCGCCAATGCGGCGATGGTGTCCTGGGCCGTACGCCGAGGCATGCCGGTCACCTCGGTCAACGCAGGAACGCTGCTGGCCAACCCGCTGTCGATCAAGTACGCCACGAACAGGCGACGGTAGAAGCTGCTTTTGGTCTTGCTGACATCCATCTGACGATCCTTTTCTTTTATTGCATATCCCGCCAGGTCAGGTAGACCCGCACATCGAACTCCACCTGGTGATAGCCCGGCAGCATGTGTTCGCACAGTTTGTAGAACGCCTTGTTGTGATCGGACTCTTTGAAGTGCGCCAACTCATGCACCACGATCATTTTCAGAAATTCGGAAGGCGCTTCCTTGAACAGCGAGGCGATGCGAATTTCTTTCTTGGCCTTGAGCTTGCCACCCTGCACCCGGGAAATCGTGGTGTGCAGACCGAGCGCGCGGTGCGTCAGGTCCAGACGGTTGTCGAACAACACCTTGTCGATGGCCGGGGCGTTTCGCAGGTATTCCTGCTTGAGGTCGAGCGCGTAGGTGTACAGCGCCTTATCGCTCTGCACGTCATGCTTTTGCGGGTAACGCTGGCTCAGGTAGTCGCCCAGTCGACCGTCAGCGATCAGCTGGCGTACCTGGTCCTGCAGCGTGGCGGGGTAAGCCTGGAGGTATTTCAACGCGGTCATCGGTGCGGCAACACAAGTGACGAAAAGGTCGCCAGTGTAGCGAATTCAATGAGTCAGCGCGCTCCAGTCAAACGGCTGCACAAAGTGGCCGGTGTCTTCGGCCATCATCGGACGCGACACCAGAAAACCTTGCACATACTCGCAACCATTGGCTTGTAGCCAGTTGTACTGCGCAATGGTTTCCACCCCTTCGGCAATCACCAGCATCCCGTACTGCTTGCACAGCTCGATGACACTGCGCACCAGCGCCGCATCCCGCGAAGAGTCCGGTAGACGCGCGATCAAATGGCGGTCAAGTTTGAGCGTATCCAGTTCCAGATCGCGCAAATGAGCCAGCGAACAAGGGCCGGAACCGAAATCATCCAGCGCGACCCGGACGCCAAGATTGCGCAGCAACCGCAGCTGTTTGCGGGTCTCATCGGGATGATGCATCAAGGCCGCTTCCGTCACCTCGACTTCCAGATGACGCGCCTGCAAGCCATGACGATCCAGCACCTGGCGCAGCTCGGTGACCAGGTTAGGCATGGCGAATTGCGTGCTGCTCAAACTGACGCCCAGCACCAGATCCTCGGCAAACAGCGCTTCCCAGGCTTTACGCTGCCCGGCACCGCGATGGTAAATCCAGCTGCCCAGGCGGCTGATCAACCGCGCCTCTTCCAGCAACGGCAAAAACAGTCCAGGCGGCACATCGCCCACGCTGGGGTGCTGCCAGCGCAGCAACGCCTCGAAGCCACGAATCTGCCCGTCGGCGATGGACACCTGGGGTTGATACACCAGGTTGAAATCGCGATTCTCGATGGCCGTGCGCACACTTTCTTCGAGCATCAACCGCGAGCGTGCCCGGCCGTTCATTTCATGATCGTAAAAACGATACTGCTGACGCCCGGCGCGCTTGGCTTCGTACATGGCGATGTCGGAAGCCCGCAACAAACCGTCGAGATTGGCGCCGCAATCCGGGAACGTCGCGATACCGATGCTCGCGCCCAGGGCGATATCCAGGCCATCGATTTGCTGGCAAATCGAAACCCGCTCAATCAGTTTTTCCGCAATCTTGGCCGCTTGCTCCGGGAACTCCAGGTCCAGAAAGGCGGTGAATTCGTCGCCGCCCATGCGCGCCAGGATATCGAAGGGCCGCAGACAGGCCTTCAGTTGCTCGGACACCCAGCGCAGCACCCGATCGCCGGCATCGTGACCGAGGAAATCGTTGACCCGCTTGAAGCCATCGAGGTCCAGGTACAACAGCACCCAGGCACTGTCGGAGCGTTCGCCGCGCAACAGCAGGGTTTCCACGGTCTGGTAAAAACCGCGCCGATTGAGCAGCCCGGTCAACGGGTCGGTGACCGCCTGGGATTCCAGTTGCTGATGCAGGTGACGCACCACCGACATATCCTGAATCGTCACCACCATCGCCCGCTGTTCGGCGGGCAACGGCGCACAGGACAGCGCCACTGACACCTGCTGTCCCGGCGCGGTACGCAACAGCGCATCGTGCAGGCGTACCGTGTCGCCGCGCTTGTACCCGGCCAACAGATCCGAATCGGCCCAGACCGGGACATGCGGTTTTTGCAGGAAATCCAGGAACTCCCTGCCTTGCAGCTCTCGCACCGGTGCATTGAGCAGCCGCGAGATCGCCGGGTTGGCAAAGCCGATCCGGCCGTCGTCGCCGACCACCAGAATGCCCTCGGCGGCGTTATCCAGTATCGAGGCATTGAAGGCGCGAGCGACCTCCAGGTCATGGCTCAGGCGCTGCAACTCCCGGCGATTGCGCTGGTGCTCCAGCAACGCCTGAACCTTGGGCTTGAGAATCTGCGGATCGAATGGCTTGAACAGGTAATCCACCGCGCCACTGGCATAGCCCTTGATCACGGCATCCTGGGACTGCTCGTTGGCGGTGAGAAAAATAATCGGTGTCAGTCGGGTTCGTTGGCTGCCACGCATCAGGCGCGCGACTTCAAATCCATCCATGCCCGGCATCTGCACATCCAGCAGTACCAGGTCGACTTCGTGTTCAAGCAACAGGCCGAGGGCCTCGAAACCCGATGCAGCTGTGATGACTTGCCAGTCCTGGCGCTGCAACAACGCGCGCATGCTGATCAGGTTTTCAGGGTAATCGTCGACGATTAATAAGGTTGAGCTGCCTTCGGCTGGCTTGAGGTGGGCGCATTCCATGCTGCTTCTCTATATTCGGGACGTCAGGCCGGGTTCTTGTGAAAACCGGACAAATACTGAAGCTTCACTCTAGACCCGGATCCGGGAAACCAGAAGGTATCAGAGCGCCATCATTTAACTGAAGCGTCCATTTACCGACTAACGGTCGGCGCTGCAGCCCGCTAAAACCGGCATAGATGGCATTTCGACAGGTTGTTGACGCCAGCAAAGCGCCGGACGGGCATTAACAAAAAAGCCCTCTGCGCTTATAAAGGCCGCCCAGAATGGGCGTGCTAGAGCGATTAGTACGTGCGTGCAGTAAAAATTCGTGGAAGCTTTTGACTATGATCGACCTCGCAACCTGGAACCTCAGCGTTCCCGTCGGCAGCCCGCCGTACACCGTAGAAACCTCCAAACTGGTGAACGGCTTCAAGGATCAATACTTCCATTCCAACACCGGCACACTGTTCTTCTGGTCCCCGGTGACCGGCTCGCGTACTGAAAACGCCATCTACCCGCGCACCGAGCTGCGGGAAACCTACAGCAATGGCACGCTGAAAAACTGGTACTACCCGGACGCTGACAACTCCCTGCGCGCCACCCTGGCGGTGAACCAGGTACCCAGTTCGGGCAAGATCGTGATTGGCCAGATCCATGCCTATGAAAGCCAGAAACCCTTGGTGAAGGTCGAGTACCAGTACAAGACCAAGACCTTGAGCGGCAACATCGTCGCCAAAGTGCGCATGCACCCTGACGACGACGAAGGCCGGGTGATCACCATCGCCACCGGGGTGAAACTCAATCAGCAGTTCTCCTACCTCATCCACCTCAGTCCCGGCGGCGCACTGGGCATCAGCGCGGCGGGTTACCAGTGGGATAGCAATATCAGCGCGACGTGGCGCAACAAACCGTTGTACTTCAAGGCCGGGGTGTATGTGCAGGACAACACCGGATACACCAGCGAGGGCGGGATGGTGACGTTCAGCAAGCTGGATATCGATCACGATAAATAACTATTTTTCTTTCAAGTCCCGAAGCACCTGACGGGCTGTCAAAGAGTGATCCGGCGCGACCGAAGTCTCACCGGATCACTTGCTCGTCCTGAATCCTAACGAACGCACATCAGCATGAAACTCTTGGACGTCCCCACATCCTTTTCTGAACTGCCTGATACTTGGGTGATCACTTTCAACTTACGTGTCGTCGGCGTTCCGGCCAGTTTGGCTTGAGCGAATAACAAATCGTCGTATGACTCAACATCCGTTACAGATACAGAGCAGAACCCTGATGCTCGCTCAAATACTCCAGCCTTGAGGGATATTTCATATTCAGAAAAATACCCCGGCCGCGGATAATGTTTCACGCTACTGATCCATTCGGGCGACTGCCTTATCACTGTACCCTTGCTATCAATAGAGGCCGTAAAATAGTGGTCGGCTGCATGGGCGCTGGCCGAGCTGGCCCCCAGGAACAACATCGATAAAACATAAAGACCTGGTTGCTTGATATTTTTTCCAGAAAACATGCTCAAGTTCCTCTTCCATGAATGAAAAAATCGATGGCGATCCAGCCATCGATAAACTCATTTAGCTCACCCCTTGCACCCTGTCAAAGGCAACCAAAACAAATGGAAAAATGCCTGTTCATCGAGTAACTCTTCCTACAACTAATAAAATAAATAGATTCAAGTTTTGACTTTTAACCTGCCCATAAAAAAACCCGCCTTTAGGCGGGTTTTTCATGCAACTCAAACGCTGAAGGCTTAGTTGACCTTGGCGTTCAACTCACCTTTCAGGTAACGCTGGAACATCGCTTCCAGAGAGATCGGCTTGATCTTCGAAGCGTTGCCCGCGGTGCCGAAGGCTTCGTAGCGAGCGATGCACACGTCGCGCATGGCCGTCACGGTGGCGCCGAAGAATTTACGCGGGTCGAATTCGCTCGGGTTGGTGGCCATCAGGCGACGCATTGCGCCAGTGGATGCCAGACGCAGGTCGGTGTCGATGTTGACCTTGCGCACGCCGTGCTTGATGCCTTCGACGATTTCTTCAACCGGTACGCCGTAGGTTTCTTTAATGTCGCCGCCGTACTGGTTGATGATCGCCAGCCACTCTTGCGGTACCGAAGACGAACCGTGCATCACCAGGTGAGTGTTCGGGATGCGCTTGTGGATTTCCTTGATACGGTCGATCGCCAGCACGTCGCCGGTAGGTGGCTTGGTGAACTTGTAGGCGCCGTGGCTGGTGCCGATGGCGATGGCCAGGGCATCGACCTGGGTGCGCTTGACGAAGTCAGCGGCTTCTTCCGGGTCGGTCAGCATCTGGCTGTGATCCAGAACGCCTTCGGCGCCGATGCCGTCTTCTTCACCGGCCATGCCGGTTTCCAGCGAACCCAGGCAGCCCAGCTCGCCTTCTACCGAAACGCCGCAGGCGTGAGCCATGGCTACGGTTTGTTGGGTCACACGGACGTTGTAGTCGTAGTCGGTCGGGGTCTTGCCGTCTTCGCCCAGGGAACCGTCCATCATCACCGAGCTGAAGCCCAGCTGGATGGAACGCTGGCAGACGTCAGGGCTGGTGCCGTGGTCCTGGTGCATGCACACCGGGATGTGCGGGAATTCTTCGATTGCCGCCAGGATCAGGTGACGCAGGAACGGCGCGCCGGCGTATTTGCGAGCACCGGCCGAGGCCTGGACGATCACCGGGGAGTCAGTCTTGTCAGCGGCTTCCATGATGGCGCGCATCTGCTCAAGGTTGTTGACGTTGAAGGCTGGAACGCCGTAGCCGAACTCGGCTGCGTGGTCCAGCATCTGGCGCATGCTGATAAGTGCCATTGTGTGTGTCTCTCCCGGATTGGGTCGTTAATCGTGCCAGCCTGCCGTAGCGGCGGCGGCTATTCAAGTTATTGCAGATCGGGGGTTAATCCCGGGCTGCGAATTCGGTGTTGCATCAATCCCAGAACATCGGCCCTCTGTGGGAGCGAGCTTGCTCGCGATGGTGGCCCAGACAACGCGGGCATTCAGGCGCCCAGCGTCATCGTTAACGACCATCGCGAGCAGGCTCGCTCCTACAGGTACGGCGTAGTCCGTTTATTGCGCCTTACAGCCACGGCCAATCAAATCATTGGTGGCGACCCAGTAAACCAGGCCTTCCTCACCTTTTATGTGAAACGCCAGCATGTTGTCGCTATACAGCGAACCCGACGCGCCCGGCTCCTGCTTCAAGCGGTAAACCTGATCGGCACCGCCCAGGCGCACGTCGACTTCCTTGCGGCTGTCGTCGGTGTAGCGCCAAAGCACTTTGGCCTGGCTGTCGCAGGTCCAGGTGGTCCAGTTATCCACAGGAGCGGAGGACTGGAACAGGTTCAACTGAGCGCAACCAGCCAACAACGCCAACGCCGCAACGGCGATAAAACCTTTCATCCGTGCTCCTCGACTGACAGCACACGCCGCCAGCCCTGAGTAATCAGTCAGACCCGTCAAGGGCAACCACGTTCCTTGGCGGGCGTCTGTGTCTCGTACTTGTCCAGGCCATCAGGCCCGGAACGCTTGTTGATCACCGGATTGGTCTCCGCCTGCCACTCGGCCTGGTAGCAGCCGTTCTGGGGTGCAACCGGCGCAGGATCCGGCGTGGCTTTCGGGTTACTCCCGCAAGCCGCCAGTGAGCCCGCGACGATCAACAGCGCTAGCGTCTTGACCATGTGAACACTCCCTTGCCGGGTCAAACGGGCGACCCTCAGGCCTTGGCCCGGCTTTCCAGGACTTCAACGGCTGGCAGCACTTTGCCTTCGACGAATTCGAGGAACGCGCCGCCACCGGTAGAAATGTAGGAGATTTGGTCGGCAACGCCATACTTATCGATAGCCGCCAGGGTGTCGCCGCCGCCAGCGATCGAGAACGCCGCACTGTCCGCGATGGCCTGGGCCAGCACTTTGGTGCCGTTACCGAACTGATCGAACTCGAACACGCCGACCGGGCCGTTCCACAGGATGGTTTTCGATGACTTCAGCAGTTCGGCGAAATTCGCTGCGGTCTGTGGGCCGATGTCCAGGATCATGTCGTCGGCAGCGACGTCGGCGATCAGCTTGACGGTAGCTTCGGCGCTTTCGGCGAACTCCTTGGCCACCACCACGTCCACCGGCAGCGGTACGCTGACCTTGGCGGCAATGGCGCGGGCGGTGTCGAGCAGGTCCGGCTCATACAGGGATTTGCCGACCGGGTGACCGGCAGCCGCGAGGAAGGTGTTGGCGATGCCGCCGCCGACGATCAACTGGTCGCAGATCTGGCTCAAGCTGTTCAGTACGTCGAGTTTGGTCGACACCTTGGAGCCAGCGACGATGGCGGCCATTGGCTTGGCCGGAGCGCCGAGGGCTTTGCCCAGTGCGTCCAGCTCGGCGGCCAGCAGGGGACCTGCCGCAGCGATCTTGGCGAACTTGGCCACGCCGTGGGTCGAACCCTCGGCACGGTGAGCGGTGCCGAAGGCGTCCATCACGAACACGTCGCACAGGGCGGCGTATTGCTGGGCCAGTTCGTCAGCGTTCTTTTTCTCGCCCTTGTTGAAGCGCACGTTTTCGAACAGCACGATGTCGCCGGCCTTGACGTCGACGCCGCCCAGGTAGTCAGCCACCAGCGGCACTTCACGGCCCAGGGCCTTGCTCAGGTAGTCGGCGACTGGCTTGAGGCTGTTCTCGGCCGAGAACTCGCCTTCAGTCGGACGGCCAAGGTGCGAACAAACCATCACGGCCGCGCCTTTTTCCAGGGCCAGCTTGATGGTCGGCAGCGAAGCCAGGATTCGCGCGTCGCTGGTGACAACTCCGTCCTTGACTGGGACGTTGAGGTCTTCGCGGATCAATACGCGCTTACCTTGCAGATCGAGGTCGGACATCTTCAACACGGTCATGGGTCGCATTTCCTGAGTTACTGTTTTGTAGAGACAGAAAGTGAAGTAGCTGTTTGCAGATAATGCTCTGCTACATCCAGCATTCGGTTGGCAAAACCCCATTCGTTGTCGAACCAGGCCAGGATGTTGACCAGCCGGGGGCCGGAAACACGGGTCTGACTGGCATCGACGATGGCCGAATGTGGGTCATGATTGAAATCACAGCTTGCATGGGGGAGCTCGGTATAGGCCAACAGGCCTTTGAGCGGGCCACTGGTGGCCGCCTCACGCAAGATCCGGTTGACCTCCACGGCGTCGGTATCGCTGACGGTCTGCATCGTAATGTCGAGGCAAGACACGTTAACCGTTGGCACACGTACGGCTTTGGCCTGAATTCGCCCGGCAAGTTCCGGCAACAGGCGTTCGATGCCGCGCGCCAGACCAGTGGACACCGGAATCACCGACTGAAACGCCGAACGGGTGCGGCGCAGGTCTTCATGGTGATACGCATCGATCACCGGCTGATCGTTCATCGCCGAGTGAATGGTGGTGATCGACACATACTCCAGACCAATGGCCTGATCCAGCAGGCGCAACAACGGCACGCCGCAGTTGGTAGTGCAGGACGCGTTGGACACCAGCAGTTCATCGCCGGTCAGGCAATCCTGGTTCACGCCGTAGACGATGGTGGCGTCGACATCCGACTCGCTGGCCATCGGCTGGGAAAACAGCACCCGGGGGGCGCCGGCGTCGAGGAAACGCTGGCCGTCTACACGGGTGTGGTAGGCGCCGGAGCATTCCAGCACCAGATCGACGCCCAGGGACGCCCAATCGATGCCTTCGGGGGTGGCACTGCGCAGGACCTTCACGCAGTCGCCATTGATATGCAGACAATCGCCGTCGACCTTCACCTCGCCGGGAAAGCGCCCGTGGGTGGAGTCGAAGCGTGTCAGGTATTCGATGCTGGCCATGTCGGCCAGATCGTTGATCGCGACAATTTCAAACCCGGCCTTCTCGCCTCGCTCGAACAACGCACGCAAGACGCAACGACCAATGCGGCCGTAGCCGTTGAGTGCAACTTTGTAGGGACGCGGTTGAGGCATGGGGTTCTCGATAGACGCAGTCAGACGAAATTCTTGTGTGCAACACGCCCCATGTAGGAGCGAGCCGGCTCCGGGCGGCGTTCCGACGATGGTGGCCCAGACAACGCGGGCATTCAGACACCCAGCGTTATCGTTAACGACCATCGCGAGCGGGCTCGCTCCTACAGGGGAATCGCGGTGGTCTTGAAACCACCGCGACGTGTTCAGTCTTCCAGCAGCTCTTCAGCCTGACCCAGGATGTTTTCCAGGGTGAAACCGAACTCTTCGAACAAGGCAGGCGCAGGCGCCGACTCGCCGTAGGTGGTCATGCCGATCACGCGACCTTCCAGGCCGACGTATTTGTACCAGTAGTCCGCGTGAGCGGCCTCGATGGCGATACGGGCGCTGACTTGCAATGGCAGAACCGACTGCTTGTAACCGGCATCCTGGGCATCGAACACGCTGGTGCACGGCATGGAAACCACACGCACCTTGCGGCCTTGCTCGGTCAGTTTGTCGAAGGCCTGAACGGCCAGGCCGACTTCCGAACCGGTCGCGATCAGGATCAGCTCAGGCTCGCCCGCGCAATCTTTCAACACGTAGCCACCGCGGCTGATGTCGGCGATCTGCAGGGCAGAACGGGTTTGGTGTTGCAGGTTCTGACGCGAGAAGATCAGGGCCGAAGGACCGTCTTTACGCTCCAGCGCATACTTCCAGCTCACGGCCGATTCAACGGCATCGGCTGGACGCCAGGTGTCGAGGTTCGGCGTGCAGCGCAGGCTGGCCAGTTGCTCGATTGGCTGGTGAGTCGGACCGTCTTCGCCCAGACCGATGGAGTCGTGGGTGTAGACATGGATCACGCGCTGCTTCATCAGGGCCGACATGCGCACGGCATTGCGGGCATATTCCATGAACATCAGGAAAGTCGCGCCGTAAGGCACCAGGCCGCCATGCAGGGCAACGCCGTTCATGATGGCGGTCATGCCGAATTCGCGCACACCGTAGTACATGTAGTTGCCGCTGGCGTCGTCAGCCGTGACGCCCTTGCAGCCTTTCCACAGGGTCAGGTTGGAACCGGCCAGGTCAGCCGAACCGCCGAGGAACTCAGGCAGCAGCGGACCGAAAGCGTTCAGCGCGTTCTGGCTGGCCTTGCGGCTGGCGATGGTTTCGCCTTTGGCGGCCACTTCGGCGATGTAGGCATCGGCCTTTTCGCTGAAGTCTGCCGGCAGTTCGCCGCTGAGGCGACGGATCAGTTCGTTGGCTTCAGTCGGGAAAGCAACGGAATAGGCCGCGAAACGCTGGTCCCACTCGGCTTCGACGGCGCGGCCGGCTTCCTTGGCGTCCCACTCGGCGTAGATGTCGGCCGGGATTTCGAACGGGCCGTGGTTCCACTTCAGCGCCGCACGGGTCAGGGCGATTTCCGCGTCACCCAGCGGGGCACCGTGGCAGTCTTCCTTGCCTTGCTTGTTCGGCGAACCGAAGCCGATGGTGGTCTTGCAGCAGATCAGGGTCGGCAGCGGGCTCTTGCGTGCCGTCTCGATCGCGGTCTTGATTTCTTCCGGGTCGTGACCGTCGACATTGCGGATCACTTGCCAGTTGTAGGCTTCGAAACGCTTCGGCGTGTCGTCGGTGAACCAGCCTTCGACTTCGCCGTCGATGGAAATGCCGTTGTCATCGTAGAAGGCAATCAGTTTGCCCAGGCCCAGGGTACCGGCCAGGGAAGCGACTTCGTGGGAAATGCCTTCCATCATGCAGCCATCACCCAGGAACACGTAGGTGTGGTGGTCGACGATGTTGTGCCCTGGACGGTTGAACTGGGCCGCCATGACTTTTTCAGCCAGGGCAAAACCCACGGCGTTGGCCAGGCCCTGGCCCAGTGGACCGGTGGTGGTCTCGACGCCCGGGGTGTAACCGAATTCCGGGTGGCCCGGGGTGCGGCTGTGCAGTTGACGGAACTGCTTCAGGTCGTCGATCGACAGGTCGTAGCCGGTCAGGTGCAGCAGCGAATAGATCAACATCGAACCATGACCGTTGGACAGCACGAAGCGGTCACGGTCGGCGAACGATGGATTGGTCGGGTTGTGCTTGAGGTAGTCGCGCCAAAGCACTTCGGCGATATCTGCCATACCCATAGGGGCACCGGGATGGCCGCTGTTGGCTTTTTGCACGGCATCCATGCTGAGTGCACGAATGGCGTTGGCACGCTCACGACGGCTGGGCATCGCTGTTCTCCTGCGGGTTCTGAATCGAGAGTGATAAAAATGAAACGGAAAAAAGGCGAGCATTTTCCCTCACACGGACGCCTCGGGGCAATGACAGATAGTCATCTGGAGGCGTTTTTCCCATGGATTGCGACGCTTTCGCCTGATGAAACCTTTCCGCTGTTCGTTTGTAGAGTTAACCACCTCGTAAGAAGTGCCATCCATCGAGCAATATCAAAACTTTTTGATATTGCCCTTGCGGTGTTTTCGACGCGTGTCTAGACTGCCGGCCTTATGAATTTACGCGTGCCTTCCATTCAACATGACGATTGCGATGAGCTGGCAGCCCTGTGCAAGGCTGGCGGCGATCCTCTGCGGTTGAATGTATTGCGCGCCCTGGCCAACGACTCGTTTGGCGTACTGGAACTGGCGCAGATCTTCGGCATCGGCCAGTCAGGCATGAGTCATCACCTCAAGGTCTTGGCCCAGGCCGACCTGGTGGCGACCCGCCGTGAAGGCAATGCGATTTTCTACCGTCGCGCCCTGCCCCACACCGAACTGCTGGGTGGCAAGCTGCACGCAGCCTTGCTCGAAGAAGTGGACAACCTGTCCTTGCCTGCCGATGTGCAGTCACGGATCACTCTGGTCCACGGGCAACGGGCGGCGGCCAGCCAGGATTTTTTTTCACGGGTCGCGGAGAAATTTCGCGCCCAGCAAGATTTGATCGCAGGCCTGCCGCAGTACCGCGAAAGCGTGGTGGCCCTGCTCGACAAATTGAGCTTCGGCGCTGGCGCCTCGGCGATTGAAGTCGGCCCCGGCGACGGCGCGTTTCTGCCGGAACTGGCGCGCCGCTTCACACAGGTCACCGCGCTGGACAACAGCCCGGCGATGCTTGAACTGGCCCGCCAGGTTTGCGAACGCGATGCGCTGGCTAACGTTACCTTGCAACTGGCCGATGCATTGAACGGCGTCAGCCTGACGGCAAATTGCGTTGTATTGAACATGGTGTTGCACCATTTCGCCGCGCCGGCCGAAGCGCTCAAGCGCATGGCCGACTTGCTGAAACCAGGCGGTAGCCTGTTAGTGACAGAGTTATGTAGCCATAACCAGAGTTGGGCCAAGGAGGCCTGCGGTGATCTCTGGTTGGGGTTTGAACAGGACGATCTGGCCCGTTGGGCCACCGCTGCGGGACTCGTTCCCGGGGAAAGCCTCTATGTAGGCTTACGTAATGGTTTCCAGATCCAGGTCCGCCATTTTCAGCGACCGGCTGGCAACACTCACCATCGGTAAATATCAGGAAAACATCGAGATGAGCGAATACTCCCTTTTCACCTCCGAGTCCGTGTCTGAAGGGCATCCGGACAAAATCGCCGACCAGATTTCTGATGCGGTGCTGGACGCCATCATTGCTGAAGACAAGTTCGCCCGTGTGGCGTGCGAGACTCTGGTGAAAACGGGCGTGGCGATCATCGCCGGCGAAGTCACCACTTCGGCCTGGGTTGACCTGGAGCAGATCGTCCGTGACGTGATCATCGACATTGGCTACACCAGCTCCAACGTCGGCTTCGACGGCGCGACCTGCGGCGTGATGAACATCATCGGCAAGCAGTCCCCTGACATCAACCAGGGCGTTGACCGTGCCAAGCCTGAAGATCAAGGCGCCGGCGACCAGGGCCTGATGTTCGGCTACGCCAGCAACGAAACCGACGTGCTGATGCCTGCACCGATCACCTTCTCGCACCAACTCGTGCAGCGACAGGCTGAAGCCCGTAAATCCGGCCTGCTGCCTTGGCTGCGTCCGGACGCCAAGTCGCAAGTGACCTGCCGTTACGAAAACGGCAAGGTGGTCGGCATCGACGCCGTTGTTCTGTCGACCCAGCACAACCCGGAAGTGTCGTACAACGACCTGCGCGAAGGCGTGATGGAGCTGATCGTCAAGCACGTGCTGCCTGCCGAACTGCTGTCCAAGGACACCCAGTTCCACATCAACCCGACTGGCCAGTTCATCATCGGTGGCCCGGTGGGCGACTGCGGCCTGACCGGTCGCAAGATCATCGTTGACAGCTACGGCGGCATGGCCCGTCACGGCGGTGGCGCGTTCTCCGGCAAGGATCCATCGAAGGTTGACCGTTCGGCAGCCTACGCCGGCCGTTATGTCGCCAAGAATATCGTCGCTGCCGGCCTGGCCGAGCGCTGCGAGATCCAGGTTTCCTACGCCATCGGCGTCGCTCAGCCGACTTCGATCTCGTTGAACACCTTCGGCACCGGCAAGATCAGCGACGAAAAAATCGTCAAACTGGTCCGCGAAGTCTTCGACCTGCGCCCATACGCCATCACCAAGATGCTCGACCTGCTGCACCCGATGTACCAGGAAACCGCTGCTTACGGCCACTTCGGTCGTACCCCGACGACCAAGACTGTGGGCGACGACACCTTCACCACATTCACCTGGGAAAAAACCGACCGCGCCGACGCACTGCGTTCTGCTGCCGGCCTGTAAGCCTTCCCCCGCGGTACCCAAAAGCCCTGCACGGTTCGCCGTGCGGGGCTTTTTTTTGGTTTCTCGCTTGCTCCCACAAGGATTGGGGGGCGCATATTCTGCGTACACCATCGAACCCTGTGGGAGCGGGCTTGCCCGCGAAGAGGCCGGCACTGCCAGCAGAAATACCCGGAAAAACTCCCGCTCCTCGCACCCACCATTAATGACCTAGCTTTCAAACACCCCCATGAGCAAGGACGCTCACGATGTTCCGCAACCTGCGCCTGTCTTTCACCTGTCTGCTCATTTTCTCCTGCCTGAACGCCCATGCGGAGCAATGCCCCGACTGGCCTGTTGAACGGGCCTTGATCGAAGTCACCGCCCTGCAAAAGCAAATCGAAACCTGGGACGATCACTATCACCGCCAGGGTCGCTCGCTGGTCGCCGATGAGCTGTATGACCAATCCCTGGCACGCCTTGCCGAATGGCGCCACTGCTTCAAGCTCGGCTCATCCACAGAACCACTGCGCACCGCGCGGGGCACGGTTCCCCACCCCGTCGTCCACACTGGCCTGGAAAAACTGCGCGACGCCCGCGCCGTCGAGCATTGGCTGCGCGGCCGCTCCGATGTTTGGGTTCAACCCAAAGTCGACGGCGTGGCGGTCACCCTGGTGTATCGCAATGGCCTGCTGGTAAAGGCCATCAGCCGTGGCGACGGCGTAAGCGGCCAGGACTGGACGGGCACAGCGCGCCAGATCCCGGCCATTCCCGGACAACTGTCGCAACCACGGGATTTGCTGGTGCAAGGCGAACTCTACTGGGGCCTGACCGACCACGTACAAGCTCAAGCCGGCAGCCTCAACGCCCGCACCACGGTGGCCGGCCTGATGGCCCGCAAGGTGCTGGATGCCGGACAGGCGGCGGGTATCGGCCTGTTTGTCTGGGACTGGCCACAGGGGCCCGCGACATTGCTCGCCCGCCATGCGGCCCTGAATGCGCTCGGCTTCCCGGATACCGCCGCCTACAGCCAGCCGATTGGTGGTTTTGCCGACGCCGAGCGCTGGCGTGATCACTGGTACCGCTCGCCCCTGCCCTTTGCCAGTGATGGCATCGTCCTGCGTCAGGAGCAGCGCCCGCCTGCCGAACGCTGGCAGGCCAAACCGCCGTATTGGATCGCCGCCTGGAAGTACCCCTTCGCCCAGGCCCTGGCCGAAGTGCGCAAGGTTCACTTCAAGATTGGCCGGACCGGGCGCATCACTCCCCTGCTGGAACTGACACCGGTGACACTCGATGACCGGCAAATCAAACGCGTCAGCGTGGGCTCCCTGCAACGCTGGCAAACCCTGGATATTCGCCCGGGCGACCAGGTCGCCATCAGCCTGGCGGGCTTGACCATTCCGAGGTTGGATGGCGTTGTATTGCGTAGCACCGTACGACCCGAATTGAGGGTGCCGGCGGTAGAAGACTTTCATCCGCTCAGTTGCTGGCAACCGACGCCGGGATGCGAAAGCCAGTTTCTCGCGCGCCTGTCCTGGCTCAGTGGCAAGCAGGGCCTTGCCTTGCCTCATGTCGGCCCTGGTACCTGGGAAAGACTGCTTGCAACAGGCCGTCTGAACAACCTGTTGGATTGGTTGACCCTCGATGCTCAAGAGCTTGCTAACATTGACGGTTTCGGCGAGCGCAGTGCCACTCGACTCGCGGAAAGTTTCAACAGTGCCCGGCAGCGTCCTTTTGTACGCTGGCTGAAAGCACTGGGCTTGCCGCCGACAGGCCAGGCAAACCTTGCCGATTCATGGCAGGAACTGGCTCAACGAGACACCGAGCAATGGCAGGCCGAGGCCGGGATCGGCCCGGGACGCGCGGCGCAATTGAGCGCATTTTTCCGCGACCCGCAGGTGCTGGCCTTGAGTGAAACTTTACGTGGGGTGGGGATCGACGGGTTTTAACGATCCAGAATGCCTGCCCGCGCGGGAACCCTGTGGTACCGATGAGCTCAAACAAGCCATCGCTGCGTCGACCCGATTGCCTTTTCACCTGGAGCTTTTATGAAATTTCTTTCACCGCTCGCCCTGTTGACCCTCTGCAGCGTGTTGGCCACCCCGCTGATGGCCGCCGAAGAGGCACCGGAGCTGACCGGTTGCGCCGCCAAGAAGCAAGGCATCATCAATCAGATCGAACTGGCCAAATCCCACGGCAATGCGGACCAGCAGGCCGGCCTGGAAAAAGCCTTGAGCGAAGTCACCGAACATTGCACCGATGCCTCATTGAAAAAGGAACGGGAAAACAGGGTCCTCGACGCCAAGCATGAAGTCAGCAAGCGTCAGGCCGACCTCGACAAGGCCATGAAGAAAGGCGATGCCGACAAGATCAACAAGCGCAAGGACAAACTCGCCGAGTCCCGCAAGGAATTGCAGGACGCACTGGATGAGCTGGATAAGTAAGAACGGATAACAATCAGGAATCTCTGGTGCTGCCAAATCGGCCTTCGCGAGCCTGCTCGCGAAGACGTAAGGCCGGGTACCGCCGATCAATGATCCCGAAACGCTTTATGACACGCGCTACAGGCGTCTTCGACCTTCTGCACCGCCGGCCCCAGGTTGCCGGCCTTGTAGGGCTGAACCTGACTGGCGATCACCAGTTCACCGGTCGCCGTTTCAAGGTCGCGGGCCATGGCCTGAAAGCGTGCCTGCTGCTCCCAGACATCGCTTTTGGCGCTGGTGTGATCTTCTTCGCGCACTTGAGGAAAATGCTTCCACGGCTCATGGGACAACGCGTCGAGCTTCACCGCACCGTCAGCGAATTTCTGGCCATCGAACGGAATCCGGCCACGCAACATGCCGCCCAAGTCTTCACCGGTCTTGAGCATCTGCTTGAAAATAGCCTTGCGCTGACCGAGTGGCGAGTTGGGATCGACACCGCCGCAAGCGGTCAACGTCAGGCAGGCCAGCAATACAACAGAAAGTCTTTTAAGAGTCATGGTGGCTTCAAGTCACTGGAAACGGCGGCCAGTATCCTCGCGTCAACAGCAAACACCAATAGCCCTATTATCAATAAGGGTTGCATGAGCGCATGGAGCACTCAGGCAACCGGCAAAGGAAATTACTCCATGAACAGCCGTTTCAAGGCGTGGCGTCACAGCCTGGCCTGGACCCTGCCGATGGTGGCCCTGCTCGCAGGCTGCACCGGTGGTGACAACAACAAACCGAAAACCCACGCCCTGGCCACTTACTCCAGTGCCACGTGGGAAGCGCTGCCGGCGGTGTCGGATAACGACCTTGTCGCCGGTTTCGGCTCGTGGCGCAGCGCTTGCAACCGACTCAAGGCTGACCCGGTCTGGGGCACGACCTGCACAGCGGCGGCCAACGTCCCGCAGACCGCCAACGAGATTCGTGGTTTTCTCAAGCAGAACCTTGATGTCTACGGCCTGCGCGCCGCCAACAATAATCCCAACGGCCTGATCACCGGCTACTACGAACCGGTGTATCCCGGCAGCCTGACCCAGACCGCAACGGCGAACATCCCGGTGTATGGCGTGCCTGAAGACATGATCATCGTCTCTCTGGACAGCCTCTATCCGGAACTCAAAGGCAAACGCCTGCGGGGCCGGCTCGAAGGTCGCGTGCTCAAACCCTATGACGATGCAGCCACCATCGAGAGCAAGGGCGTCAAGGCGCCGGTGGTGGCCTGGCTGACCGACCCGATGAACCTGCAATTCCTGCAAATCCAGGGCTCGGGTCGCATCCAGCTCGACAGTGGCCGTCAGTTGCGCATCGCCTATGCCGATCAGAACGGCCACCCGTATCGGCCAATCGGTCGCTGGCTGGTCGAGCAAGGCGAGCTGAAGAAAGAAGACGTGACCATGGGTGCGATCAGTACTTGGGCCAAGGCGAATCCGACGCGCATTCCGGAACTGCTCGGCAGCAACCCCAGCTACGTGTTTTTCACCCGTAACCCCGACAGCAACGAAGGGCCTCGCGGCTCGCTGAACGTTCCGCTGACGGCGGGTTACAGCGCGGCGGTGGATCGCAAAGTGATACCGCTGGGCAGCCTTCTGTGGTTGTCCACCACCAAACCGGACGGCACGGCGCTGGTACGCCCCGTGGCGGCACAGGACACCGGCGGCGCGATTGCCGGCGAAGTGCGTGCGGATTTGTTCTGGGGCACGGGCGAAGCCGCCGGGCAATTGGCCGGGGACATGAAGCAGCAGGGGCAGATCTGGATGCTGTGGCCCAAAGGGGCGGCATTGCCCCAGGTACCGCAGGTGGCCGACGCGGAAACGACTAAACCCTGAGACCAGCGCTGGCAGCTGGATAGCTTTCGCGAGCAGGCTCACTCCCACATTGGAATGCATACCCCTGTGGGAGCGAGCCTGCTCGCGAAGCGGCAGTTATCGGCCGTGGAGATTCAAACAGATACAACAAAAAACGACACAATCAGGCCCATTCCCACCAGCCAGACCAGCGACCGCAAGATCGCCCAGTCCGCCAGATAGCAAATGATGTAAAGCAGCCGACTGGTGATGAACAACACCGACAGCACATTGATCGTCACCAGTTCGGCATTGCCGACCAGGTGCGCCACGATCACGGCTGCCACAAACGCCGGGGTCACTTCGAAACTGTTCAATTGCGCCGCGTGCGCGCGACGACCAAAACCATTGAGCGACTCGAGAAAGTCCCGGGGGTCATGGTTGTCTTTCAGGTTGAACCTGCCACTGGCCTTGGCGATACCCGTGCACAGATAGGGCAGGAAAATCGCAATCAAAATGCACCATAGAGCAACCGTCATAAAGCAGTCCTTTCTTCACGTTATAGACAATCGGGCTCCCTCGCGGGCCGGTCAGAACTTCATGACCAGCATGCCAACCAACACCAGCCCACAAGCTAAGAGCCGAGGTCTGCCGAAAGGTTCTTTCAGATAGCGCATGCCGAACAGCACCACCAGAATCACACTGATCTCGCGCAACGCCGCCGCTTCGGCAATAGAGCCCAACTGCATGGCCCACAGCACCAGAGCGTAGCTGAACAATACGCAGAACCCGACCGCCAGCCCCAATCGCCACTGCTCACGCCAAAACAGCTTGAACGCCGGCCGCTTGCTCACCCAGGCCAGCAACGGAAATGGCCAGGCACTGAGCAACGTCACCCAGACCAGGTAATCCAGCGGATGCGACCAGCGCCGCAGCGCCTGGCCGTCAATGTAGGTGTAGCAACCAATACACAAGCCGATCAGCGCCACCACCGGCAACATCGACCACGGCAAACGCGCACCGCCGCCGCCCTGCCAAAGCAGGCACAACATGCCGAGCGGGATCAACAGAATCCCGAAAATCTGCTGATCCGTCAGCGACTCGCCGGCAAAGATCAGGGTCAGCGCCAGCACCACCAGCGGCGACAAGCCTCGCATCAGGGGATAGACCAACCCCAGGTCGCCGACCCGGTAGGCCTGGATCAGCAAGTAGCGATAGAGCAACTCGAACGCCGCCGATGCCAGGATCCACGGCCAGATGTCCAGCGGCGGTAACGCCACGAATGGCAGCATGATGGCGACAAAGAGCAACGCCACGCTGTCCATGCAGGCCACCACCAGCAGCCGTTCGGCGCTGAATTTGATCAGGGTATTCCACGCCGCGTGCAACAGCGCCGCTACCAACACCAGTGCTGTTGCAAGCACGGCACACTCCTTTTGTTGAACCCTAACCTGTAGGAGCGAGCCTACTCGCGAAAAGCGTGAAGGCAACGCAGCCAGCCAGTGACTACGCGTCTTCGTTCACGTCCATCGCGACGGTGCGACGATTCGACAGGCTCGCTCCTACAATATTCGGGGCAGATAATTGATTCGCCATATATCAGCGGCTGTTTATACTGCAAGCGACCACGCCGCACTCAGTTGCGCACAGACTAATTCCAATAAAATCTGCCCCTGCCCGCTCTCGTCGAGAACGGACGTTGGCACGCGTATGCCTGATCACAGCGTCAAGACTACCGACAGAGACCTTGCGCATGCCACTCGCTTTGCTTGCCCTCGCTGTTGCCGCGTTCGGCATCGGCACCACCGAATTCGTCATCATGGGCCTGTTGCCCGACGTCGCCCGCGATCTGGCCGTGAGCATTCCTCATGCCGGTTTGCTGATCACCGGCTATGCACTGGGCGTAGTGTTCGGTGCGCCAATCCTCGCCGTCGGCACGGCGAACATGCCGCGCAAGGCCACGCTGCTGGGCATGACGCTGATGTTCATTCTGGGCAACATGCTTTGCGCGTTGGCGCCGAACTACGCCACGCTGATGGCCGCGCGAGTGATTACGGCGCTCTGTCACGGTGCATTCTTCGGCATCGGCTCAGTGGTGGCCGCCGGACTGGTGGCGCCGAACAAACGGGCCCAGGCGATTGCCATGATGTTCACCGGCCTGACCCTGGCCAACGTGCTCGGCGTGCCACTGGGCACGGCGCTCGGTCAATATGCCGGCTGGCGATCGACCTTCTGGGCGGTGTCGGTGATCGGCGTGATCGCCGCGATTGCGCAGTGGGTGTGGCTGCCCAGGAACATCGCGATGGACAAAGCCAACCTGGCCAGCGAATTCAAGGTATTGGGCAAAACCAACGTGCTGCTGGCGTTGGGCATGAGCGTGCTGGCATCGACCAGTCTGTTCAGCGTGTTCACCTACATTGCACCGATCCTGCAGGACATCACCGGCGTCAGCCCCCACGGCGTGACCATCATGCTGCTGTTGTTCGGCGTAGGATTGACCGCCGGCAGCATGCTCGGCGGGCGCCTGGCCGACAGCCGCCTGCTGCCGTCACTGGTCGGCATGGCGCTGGCCGTGGTGGTGGTATTGGCTGCATTCAGCCAGACCAGCCACTCGGTGATCCCGGCCGCCATCACGCTGGTGCTGTGGGGAGTCTTTGCCTTCGCCCTGTGCCCGATCCTGCAATTGCTGATCATCGACCAGGCCCATGAGGCACCAAACCTGGGCTCGACCCTGAATCAGAGCGCATTCAATCTCGGCAACGCAGCGGGCGCCTGGATCGGCGGCCTGGTGGTGGCCAGCGGTGCCGACCTGGCCGACCTGCCCTGGACGGGCGCGCTGGTCAGCGGCTTGACCGTACTGACAGCGCTGTATTTCATCTATCTGCAACGGCGCGATACCGCCGCCATCAACGTATCCGGCTAAACCAACGCCTTGCGGGCCTGATCACTTTTCGACCTTCTGCGGATCGGACTCCCGGTCTCGGTCCGCAGCTTCCTTTGGTGCATCGCCTTCGCTACGAATTTGCGCATGACTGATCAGCGCGAAGATGAAGCTGCCACCGATGATATTCCCCGCCAGCGTCGGCCCGGCGAACACCAGCCAGAAATCCTTCCACGGCAATTCACCAGCGAACACCAGGTAGGAAACCTCGGCCGAACCGACCACGATGTGGGTGAAATCCCCCAGTGCCATGAGGTAGGTGATGAGGATGATGATCCACATCTTGGCGCTCTCCATGGATGGAATCATCCAGACCATGGTGGCGATCATCCAGCCGGAGACGATGCCCTTCGCGAACATCTGGCCGGCATCGTTCTCCATGACCTTGCGCCCGATGTCGAGAAAGGCCAAATCGGTTTTGCTGTCGAAGATCGGCAGCTTCAGCATGACGTAGGCCACCAGCAAGGTGCCGCACAGATTGCCGACCAGCACCACCGTCCACAGCCTGAACAAGCGACCGAAGTTGGCCAGCGTGGGCTTGCTCATGATCGGCAATACGGCGGTCAGGGTGTTTTCGGTGAACAACTGTTGACGGGCGAGGATCACCGCGAGAAAACCCGCGCAGTAACCGAAACTGGCAATCACCTTGAAGCCTTCACCCTCGGGCAGCCGGGAATTGAGCAAGCCCATGCCCATCAGGGAAAGGCCCATGGTCAGGCCGGCGGCCAGCGCCGACCACCACAGCGCCGCGATGCTGCGCTCAAGCTCCTGATCGCCCTGGGTGCGGATGATTTCGTGCAGTACCGCCGCGCGCGGTGGCTGGCTTTTTTCGACTTCGTGCTGTTCTTTCGTCGAGAGGTCGGGGGTCTTGCCGTCTGTTGGCGTGATCATGACGTTGTCACCGTGGGGGCTTTTAGCTACGACCCCCGTGGCTCACGGCTGTTCAGTAGGCGGGTAAATCTTCGGTGACGGCACAACCGCTTTCGCGAGCAAGCTCGCTCCCACAGGTGCAACGCGCGCCTTGTGGGAGCGAGCCTGCTCGCGATGAAGCCAACGCCGATGTCACTTCGTAACCAATTCATCTTCCTTGAACTGGTCTTTGACGTACTTGATCTCGGTGCGGCCGTGGGGCGCCGGCAGACCGTCTTCACCGAGGTTCACAAACACCATTTTTTCAACGGTGAGGATGCTTTTGCGGGTGATCTTGTTGCGCACTTCACAGGTCAGGGTAATCGAGGTGCGACCGAATTCGGTGGCGGTGATGCCCAGCTCAATGATGTCGCCCTGGCGCGAGGCGCTGACGAAGTTGATTTCCGAAATGTACTTGGTGACGACGCGCTGGTTGCCCAACTGGACGATGGCGTAAATCGCCGCCTCTTCGTCGATCCAGCGCAACAGGCTACCGCCGAACAGGGTGCCATTGGGGTTGAGGTCTTCTGGTTTAACCCATTTGCGGGTGTGGAAATTCATATTCACTCCTGAGCGTCTTGCCGAATGATGGGCGCTATCTTGGCAGACCCCGGGCTAGAGCTCTATTAACCATCGACTATGGTCTCGATTACCGTTCGGACATTGACCAACAGAAAGACTTTGGAAGATCAGCATAGCCCGCTATAATCGCCCCCGTTTCAAAACGGTAACCTCAACCTGGTACCGTTTTCCCGCCACCTGTCCGAGGGGCGCTGCAGCAGGTTCAACCTGTCAGGCTCGGATGGGGCGTTGCTTGGCTGTCATCGGCCAGACACTAAACGCACAACGGCGCCCATTCGCATACATTACGAATGGAGGCTCTTCATGAGCGCTGTTATCACGCCTGCAGATTTTACCGATTACAAAGTGGCCGACATGTCCCTGGCAGCCTGGGGCCGTCGCGAAACCATCATCGCCGAATCCGAAATGCCAGCCCTGATGGGTCTGCGCCGCAAGTACTCCGAAGAGCAACCGCTCAAGGGCGCGAAGATCCTCGGCTGCATCCACATGACCATTCAGACTGCCGTGCTGATCGAAACCCTGGTTGCCCTGGGTGCCGAAGTACGCTGGTCGTCCTGCAACATTTTCTCGACTCAAGACCAGGCCGCTGCGTCCATCGCCGCTGCCGGCATTCCGGTTTTCGCCTGGAAAGGCGAAACCGAAGAAGAGTACGAGTGGTGCCTGGAGCAAACCATCCTCAAGGATGGCGCGCCTTGGGATGCCAACATGATCCTCGACGACGGCGGCGACCTGACCGAGCTGCTGCACAAGAAGTACCCGCAGGTTCTGGATCGCGTCCACGGCGTGACCGAAGAAACCACCACCGGCGTACACCGCCTGCTGGACATGCTGGCCAAGGGCGAGCTGAAAATCCCGGCCATCAACGTCAACGACTCGGTCACCAAGAGCAAGAACGACAACAAGTACGGCTGCCGTCACAGCCTGAACGATGCGATCAAGCGCGGTACCGACCACCTGTTGTCCGGCAAGCAAGCGCTGGTCATCGGTTACGGTGACGTGGGCAAGGGCTCGGCTCAGTCCCTGCGTCAGGAAGGCATGATCGTTAAAGTATCCGAAGTCGACCCGATCTGCGCCATGCAAGCCTGCATGGACGGTTTCGAAGTGGTTTCGCCGTTCATCGACGGGATCAACAACGGCACCGAAGCCAGCATCGACAAGGCACTGCTGGGCAAGATCGACCTGATCGTGACCACCACCGGCAACGTCAATGTTTGCGACTCGAACATGCTCAAAGCCCTGAAGAAGCGCGCTGTTGTCTGCAACATCGGCCACTTCGACAACGAAATCGACACCGCTTTCATGCGCAAGAACTGGGCATGGGAAGAAGTGAAGCCACAGGTACACAAGATCCACCGTACCGGTGCCGGCAGCTTCGATCCGCAGAACGATGACTACCTGATCCTGCTGGCCGAAGGCCGTCTGGTTAACCTGGGCAACGCCACCGGCCACCCAAGCCGCATCATGGACGGCTCGTTCGCCAACCAGGTTCTGGCTCAGATCTTCCTGTTCGGTCAAAAGTACGCCGACCTGTCGCCAGCCCAGAAAGCCGAGCGCCTGACCGTTGAAGTACTGCCGAAGAAACTCGACGAAGAAGTGGCCCTGGAAATGGTCCGTGGCTTCGGCGGCGTGGTGACTCAACTGACCAAGACCCAGGCCGACTACATCGGCGTGACCGTCGAAGGTCCGTTCAAGCCACACGCTTATCGCTACTGACAGCAGCTGCAAGTGGCAAGCTTCAAGCGGCAAGTAAAAGCGGTTCGTTTACTTGAGGTTTGAGGCTTGTTGCTCGCTTCTTCATCGCTATTACGCAGCAGTTAGTTGCGGGTTTCAACGACGAGAGTCGGCGCTACGCCCTCTTGTAGCTTGCAACTTGCAGCTTGCAGCTGGAGGCCCCTCCATGTCCCAAGACCGTCGCTACAGCTTCGAGTTCTTCCCTACGAAGACCGACGCTGGGCATGAAAAGCTGCTCGCCACTGCCCGCCAGTTGGCAACCTATAACCCCGATTTCTTCTCCTGCACCTACGGCGCAGGCGGTTCGACCCGTGATCGCACCCTCAACACCGTGTTGCAGCTCGAAAGCGAAGTCAAAGTACCTGCCGCGCCGCACCTGTCTTGCGTGGGCGACAGCAAGGATGACTTGCGCGGCCTGTTGAGCCAGTACAAGGCTGCCGGCATCAAGCGTATCGTTGCCCTGCGTGGTGACCTGCCTTCGGGCATGGGCATGGCCAGCGGCGAATTGCGCCATGCCAATGACCTGGTTGAATTCATTCGTGAAGAGACCGGTGATCATTTCCACATTGAAGTGGCCGCTTACCCGGAGATGCACCCGCAAGCGCGCAATTTCGAAGACGATATCGCCAACTTCGTCCGCAAGGCCAAAGCCGGCGCCGACAGCGCAATCACCCAGTACTTCTTCAATGCCGACAGCTACTTCTATTTTGTCGAGCGTGTACGGGCCCTGGGCGTGAACATCCCGATCGTGCCGGGGATCATGCCGATCACCAACTACAGCAAACTCGCACGCTTCTCCGACGCCTGCGGTGCGGAAATTCCGCGCTGGATCCGCAAGCAACTGGAAGCCTACGGCGATGACACCCAGAGCATTCAACGCTTTGGTGAACAAGTCATCACCGAGATGTGCGAACGCCTGCTGCAAGGTGGTGCGCCAGGGCTGCACTTCTACACACTGAATCAGGCCGAAGCGAGCCTGGCGGTGTGGAACAATCTGAAGTTGCCGCGCTAAAAGCGATCAAAGCAAGACCAAAAGATCGCCGCCCGCAAAGGCGCCTGCATGGAAACCGACGTTTCTGCAGGCACCTCGCAGGCGGCGATTTTTTGCTTTTCACAGCACATTTGTTGATGCGCAACACATGGAGATAGAGCTTCTGGATCCAGTTTCTGGCTCTTTCCCGTTTCTCGTCGTAATCTCAAACCTATGCCTTTGATCACACAGTTATTCGCCGTGCTTGTTTTCACTTGCCTGAGCTTTGCCGCCCGGGGCGAGAAATTGCGCATTGTCACGGAACCCTGGGCTCCTTACGTATATGAGGAGAATGGTAAATCCCTGGGGCTGGACTACGAAACCACGGCAATCGTCTTCAAGCGCCTGGGTATCGAAGTCGAGTGGCAATTCCTGCCGTGGAAACGCTGCCTGTCGATGCTTGAAACCGGCCAGGCCGATGGCGCGCTGGACATTTTCCACAGCGATGAACGCGACGCGACCCTGCTCTACCCCAGCGAACCGCTCTCCGAAGTGCAGTTCGTGATGTTCTACGCCAACGAACGACCGCACCCCTTTCGCACGCTCGACGAACTGCGCGGCCTGACCATTGGCACCTCACCGGGCTATCTGTACAGCCAGGACTTCAGGGAATCGACACTGTTCACCCGTGAACCGGCGCCGAGTCATGAAGCCAACTTCGGCAAACTGGTGCGCGGGCGAATCGACCTGCTGATCACCGATCGCCGGGTCGGCCAGCACCTGCTCGACGAACTGCACATCCGCGACCAAATCACCGAAAACCCGACTGTCATCAGCCAGCAGAGCCAATTCCTGGCAGTGCGACGCAATGCCGGCATGGACTTGCTGGTGCAACGCTTCGGCGCTGAACTCAAGCGCTTCAAGCGTGAGCCGGCCTACGCAGAGCTAAGCGCCCGATACGGTGCCGACCCGGCCACCGTGGTGAACCCGCCGGGCCCCACCGCCACTACGGCAAAAACCGTTGAGCAGCAGGAAAGCGGCGCGCAGTGATTGCTCTGTTATACTCCGGCCTTCCCGCCAGGCTCACGCCCGGACGCTCGGAATCGTTCAAGGCATCTCGACCCCGCTACAGCGCAGCTTTGCGGCCCGCGCGAGCGCTCCAGACGAGCTTTCGAAACCCAGTAGGACCGGACGGGATTGCGTTCCTCTTAAACGCTATTCGCGCCAGGCAAGACTCCCATTGGGCCAAGCCCTAACTAAAACAGGATTACTCATGTCCTTTGCTTCCCTCGGTCTCTCCGAGGCTTTAGTCCGCGCCATCGAGGCAGCGGGCTATACCGAGCCTACTCCGGTGCAACAGCGGGCCATTCCCGCCGTGTTGCAAGGTCGCGACCTGATGGTCGCGGCACAGACAGGTACTGGTAAAACCGGCGGTTTCGCCCTTCCGATCCTGGAGCGGTTGTTCCCCAACGGTCATCCGGACAAATCCCAGCGTCATGGCCCGCGTCAACCGCGCGTACTGGTCCTGACCCCTACTCGCGAGCTCGCCGCGCAAGTGCACGAAAGTTTCAAGGTCTACGCACGTGACCTGAAATTCGTCAGCGCCTGCATCTTCGGCGGCGTCGGCATGAACCCGCAGGTTCAGGCCATGTCCCGCGGTGTAGACGTGCTGGTGGCCTGCCCTGGCCGCCTGCTCGACCTCGCCGGCCAAGGCAGCGTCGATCTGTCCCACGTGGAAATCCTCGTGCTGGACGAAGCCGACCGCATGCTCGACATGGGCTTCGTCCATGACGTGAAAAAGGTCCTGGCCCGCCTGCCGGCCAAGCGGCAGAACCTGCTGTTCTCGGCAACCTTCTCCAAGGACATCACCGACCTCGCCGGCAAGTTGCTGCATAACCCGGAACGCATCGAAGTCACGCCGCCGAACACCACGGTCGAGCGTATCGAACAGCGAGTCTTCCGCCTGCCGGCCAACCACAAACGCTCGCTGCTGGCGCATTTGATCACCGCAGGCGCCTGGGAACAGGTGCTGGTGTTCACCCGCACCAAGCACGGCGCCAACCGCTTGGCCGAGTACCTGGACAAACACGGCCTGAGCGCCGTCGCGATCCACGGCAACAAGAGCCAGAACGCCCGCACCAAAGCCCTGGCCGACTTCAAGGCCGGTGACGTACGCATCCTGGTCGCCACCGACATCGCCGCCCGCGGCCTGGACATCGACCAATTGCCACACGTGGTCAACTTCGAACTGCCGAACGTCGACGAAGACTACGTGCACCGTATCGGCCGGACTGGCCGTGCCGGTCGTTCGGGTGAAGCGATCTCGCTGGTGGCACCGGACGAAGAGAAGCTGCTCAAAAGCATCGAACGCATGACCAAGCAGAAAATCGCCGACGGCGATCTGATGGGCTTCGATTCGAGCGCCGTGGAAGCCGAGAAGCCTGAAGTTCGCGAGCGTCCGGATGTGCGTAACCCGCGCAATCCACGTGGCCCGCGCGGCGATGGCCCGAACGGCGGCGGTGGCGGCCGCAAGGACAAGGGCAAGGACAAAGGCAAGGAAAAACCAGCGGCCTCCGGTCGCGGCGAGCGCCCGGCCCGTGAGCAAAAGCCACGCGAAGGCACGCCGGCCCGCGAACAGCGCCAGCCAAGCCAGCCGCCACGTGCCGCTGCTGATCGGGCCCCGGACGAGTTCCTGGACGACGATGTCGATAACTTCGGTAACCGCGTCGACTACGTGCCACAGCAGAAGCCGGCCCAGGGCCGTGGCCGCCGTCCGGGTGCTCCGGCACAAGGCACGACAGCCGGTTCGGGCGCACCACGTGGCGGCAAGCCACAAGGTCGCCAGAACGGTCCGCGCAGCAGCGATGGCGCCAGCACCGGCACGCCACCGGCCAAACGCAGCGGCCCACGCAATGGTGCACCTCGTGACGGCCAGGCCCGTCGCGAAGACTCGCGCAACCGCCGTCCGGCCCGCGACGACCAGCCTCGTTCGGAACCGGCCGTGCAGAACCCGCGTGGCCCGGCGCCGAAGATCATGCACAAGGAGTCGAAGGCTGATCGCTTCCCGACACCTGAGCAACTGGATCAACTGCCAAGCCGTCCTCGCGGAGAAAAACCGGCATTGCTGACCCGCAATCGCTGATTTATCGCCGAAATAAAAATGCCCCGACTCGAAAGAGCCGGGGCATTTTTTATGGGCCAAAAACAATCCCTGTGGGAGCGGGCTTGCCCGCGATGGTCGTGAACGATAACGCGTTAAACCAGATGCCCAGCGGCGCCTATGGGTTTTTCGCGAGCAAGCTCGCTCCCACAGGGATGTGTGCTCGGCAATAAAAAACGCCCGTGCTCGGGAAAGCAGCGGGCGTTTTTTGTGTCAGGGGCGAAAAATTATTTCGCTTTCACACCTTCAAACGTGACGTACAGCTCAACGGCGTCGGACTGTGGACCCAGGTCCATCATCTTGCCGAAATCAGTACGTTTGATGCTGGTAGTGCCTTCGAAGCCGGCACGGTAGCCGCCCCATGGATCCTTGCCTTCACCCAGGAAAGTGGCCTTGACCACGACTGGTTTGGTCACGCCAGCAATCGTCAGGTCGCCGGTCACGTCAGCAGTGGCTTTACCGTCGGCATTTTTGCCGGTGGTTTTAACGCTGGTGGACTTGAACGTAGCCTTGGGGAAATCAGCCACTTTCAGGAAGTCTTTGCTGGAGATGTGCTTGTCGCGCTCAGCGTTGTTGGTGAAGACGCTGGCGGTGTTCACGTTGAACTCGATCTTGCTGTCTTCAGGCTTGGCAGCGTCAAAGCTGAACGTACCGTCGATGTCCTTGAAAGTACCGGTGATGTAGCTGTAACCCAGGTGGCTGATTTTGAAGTCAACGAAGGCGTGCTGGCCTTGTTTATCGACAACGTAGTCAGCTGCCATGACGTTGGCGGACAGCAGGGCGGAACCGATTGCCAGAGCGGCGAAAGTCTTTTTCAACATGCTTGGTTTTCCTTGGGAGTCGAGGTTGAACTTCAGGCTTTGCGACCCAGCATTCGCTTGAGGGTCACATCACGATCGATAAAGTGGTGTTTCAAAGCTGCCAACGCATGGAGGCCGGAAAAAATGACCAGCGCCCATGCCAGGTAGAGGTGAATCGCACCGGCGTTATCTGCCTGGTCCGGTAGTCCGGAAACCAGTGCAGGCACTTCAAACCAGTCAAACACCGGAATCCCGACACCTTCTGCGGTGGAAATCAGGTAACCGGCAATCATCACGGCAAACAAACAGAGATACAGAAAGGCATGGCCCAACTTGGCGCCCAGACGCGTCATGGGGCTGTAGCTGCTCAACGTCGGCGGTGGTGGGCTGATGAAACGCCACAACACGCGCAACACCATGAACGCCAGGAGTATCAGCCCGATGCTCTTGTGGATGTCCGGCCCGGCTTTACGCCAGGGGTCGTAGTAACCCAGATCGACCATCCACAGACCCAGGGCGAACAAACCGAACACCGCCAGCGCTACCCCCCAGTGCAGGAAGATGCTGACCCAGCCATAGCGAGAAGTGGAGTTACGTAGCTGCATTGCCTAGATCCCTGTAAGTGCTGGCCCAAGACTATCGAGTTATCTATCGAATTAAAGCGGAAAATTTTGCTTTGAAATATCGAGAAATACGATCAAGAGTGTGAAATCGCTGAGTTAAGAAAAGATTAAAGGCCAAATTGTCAGAAAAAGTGAATACAAATCTGAGAACACCTGTACTGAACAATTTATTCGATCTCTGCTCACGGTTTCTCCTCAAGCAAAGAACGGGGCCCTGGGCTCGCTCTGGCTGTCTCCCTTAATTGTGGTAGACCTTACGTATCTCTAGGCATACAGGATCGTAAGGGTTCATCTGACATTTGAAGTCCGATTCATAACCATGTCCTTTGGGAAAAAAATGGCCGTTTGCACAGCCAGAAAGGGCCATCAATAAAACGGGCAGTGCGAGTGCTTTCATAGGACCTCCAGGTTTTGAAGATCCTGGGGTTCAAGAGCAGCCGCCATCTATCATTTCGCTCTGATTCGATTGTGGGACGCATCTGATACATCCTTGAGGCGTGTAGGACCGCGCAGTTGAAACCGGAATTTATGGCAAAAAAAAGCGCGACCCATGGGCCGCGCTTTTTTTCCACCTGAAGGTTACTGAGCCTTCGCCTCCGTTGCCGGAGCCGGAGTGGCTGCCGGTTTGGCCGCCGGCTTCTTAGCCGGTTCGGCCTTCTTGGCAGGCGCCTTGGCCGGGGCTTTTTTCGCCTCGGTCTTGGCTGCCGGTTTCTTCGCCGGAGCTTTCTTGGCCGGCTCGGCTTTCACCGGTGTTGCAGGCTTCGCTGCTTCGACCGGGGCTGGCGCAGCGGCCGGCGCTGGTGCAGGAGCAGGAGCCGGCGCTGGTGGCGCGACAGGCTCAGGGGCCTTGACCGGTGCCGGTTTCTTCTCGTCATCCGAGCCACCAAACAGATTGGTGAAGAAGTTGCCCTTCTTCGCCGCCACCGCGCCAGCACCTGCTGCCGCAGCCGCCACCGGAAGCACTTTCTCCGGCTCAAACGATTTGCCCGCCGCCAGGTCTTCTACCTGACTGGCCGCACGCTGACCGGTGCGCAATGCGCCTTCCAGGGTGCCAGGGTACAAGGTGTCGGTGTGTTCGCCGGCAAAGGCTACGCGCTGGACCGGACGTTCCCACAGGCGCCAGAACTTGCTGATCTGGCCGGGACCGAACGCCAGGTAAGCGCCGCCCATCGATGGGTCGGTGCTGTAGCGACGGATTTCATAACCGGTAAACGCACCACGGGCCTGTGGGTAAAACGCATGCAGGCGAATCAGCACCTGATCGACCATTTGCTTGTCGCCGAACGCCTGCATCACCCGGGCGTTGTCGCCGGACAGGTTGATCACCACGTTGGCACCGCCCTTCAACGCCGGCTCGACCCACAACATGCCCAGACCGGTGTTGCTGTAGATCTCGCCGGACATGCGCGCCTTGCTTTCCCACACAGGCGTCTTGAACTTGAGCATGATCTGGTCGCGCCAACCGTAGTTAGTGCCTTTGATCGCCGCCTGATGCTGGGCGTCCAGCGCCGGGGTCATCTGAATCTTGTTCAGGGCGCGCAACGGCACGGCCAGCACGACGTAGTCAGCTTGATAGCCGACACTGCCGACCTTGACGGTGACGCTGTCCTTGTCCTGAGTGATGGCCGAGACCGGGGAGTTGGTCTTGATGATTTTCAGCTGCTTGACCAAGGCCTGGGCCAGCACCGGGCTGCCCCCGACCAGACGCGAAGCGCGCAGGTCACGGTCCGACACGCCACGATAAACACGGCTCTGCTGCGCGTAGTACAGCAGCGACAGGCGCGAAGGTTCGTCGTAGCGAGTACGAATTTGCTGGTTGATCAACTGGCGCGCGGTGGCCGGCAGGTTTTGCTTGTCGAGCCAGCTGGATACGTTGATCTGATCCAGGGCGTGCAACGTGTTGGTGGCGGCCGGGTTCTGCGGGTCGTCGATCGAACGCGCCAGGTCGTCCACGGTCTTTTCGTAGCGCTTGAGTGCGTCGGCGGTGGCCGGCTCCTTGGTCGCCAGGTCGGCAGCGCTGTAATACACGCCGTCGATCAGATAGCCCGGGGTACGCACAAACTCAGGCGCTGGCGTGGTGCTCAGCTTGAAGGTCGAGACGTACTTGTTCAAAACCGGCTGGGTCTTGTCGTTGCCGATCCACTCGCTGGTGGCCATGCCGGAGCGACCGCCCAGGCTCGGTTTGGCTTCCAGCAGCGTGACCTGCCAGCCCTTGTTCTGCAGCTCGTAAGCCGCCGTGAGGCCCGAAACCCCACCGCCGATCACGATCGCGGTTTTATCCTTGGCCAGCGCAGACACGCTGAACAGCCCCAACATCACCAGCGCACAGGCGCGCAGCCAACCGACAGACATTCAGCGAACTCCGGAAATACACGAAAAAATAGCGGTTTTTACGAGCCAGTCGGCTCAAGAACCGCGAAGGATACGTCAGGCGTCAGACACCTGCCAGCAGCGTCTTTCGCCCTATACAAAGTAGCTCAATCGACACAATGGGTTGTCCCCACGCGATGCATTGCATAGGCTTGCGCGATTGTAGGTCCGCGCTTGTCACGGACCGCCTCCAGGAGAGTGAAAATGGGCCTGAATAAACAGTGGATGGAACGCGATCTCGCGGTGTTGTGGCATCCCTGCACCCAGATGAAAGATCACGAACAACTGCCACTGATCCCGATCAAGCGCGGCGAAGGCGTCTGGCTGGAAGACTTCGAAGGCAAGCGCTACCTCGATGCCGTCAGCTCCTGGTGGGTCAATGTGTTCGGCCATGCCAACCCGCGCATCAACCAGCGCATCAAGGATCAGGTCGATCAACTCGAACACGTGATCCTCGCCGGTTTCAGCCATCAGCCCGTGATCGAGCTGTCCGAGCGCCTGGTGAAGATGACGCCGGAAGGCCTGACGCGGTGCTTCTACGCCGATAACGGGTCGTCCTGCATCGAAGTGGCGCTGAAGATGAGCTTTCATTACTGGCTCAACCGCGGTCAGCCGAACAAGAAGCGCTTCGTGACCCTGACCAACAGCTACCACGGCGAAACCATGGCGGCGATGTCGGTGGGCGACGTGCCGCTGTTCACCGAAACCTACAAAGCCCTGCTGCTCGACACCATCAAGGTGCCAAGCCCGGATTGCTACCTGCGCCCCGAAGGCATGAGCTGGGAAGAACACTCGCGCACGATGTTCGCCGCCATGGAACAGACCCTGGCCGAGAACCACGACACGGTCGCGGCAGTGATTGTCGAGCCGCTGATCCAGGGTGCCGGCGGCATGCGCATGTACCACCCGGTGTACCTCAAGCTGCTGCGCGAAGCCTGCGACCGTTATGGCGTGCACCTGATCCACGACGAAATCGCCGTCGGCTTCGGCCGCACCGGCACCATGTTCGCCTGCGAACAGGCCGGCATCCGTCCGGATTTCCTCTGCCTGTCCAAGGCCCTGACCGGTGGTTATCTGCCGCTGGCCGCCTGCGTGACCACCGAAGACGTCTATAGCGCCTTCTACGACGACTACCCTACCCTTCGCGCCTTCCTGCACTCGCACAGCTACACCGGCAACCCGCTGGCCTGTGCGGCGGCGCTGGCCACGCTGGATATCTTCGAAGAAGACAACGTCATCGAGAACAACAAGGCCCTGGCGCGGCGCATGGCCTCCTCCACGGCGCACCTGGTGGATCACCCGAACATCAGCGAAGTGCGCCAGACCGGCATGGTCCTGGCCATCGAAATGGTCAAGGACAAGGCCAGCAAAGAGGCCTATCCGTGGCAGGAGCGCCGTGGCCTGAAGGTGTTCCAGCATGCGCTGGAGCGCGGTGCTTTACTTCGACCTCTGGGCAGCGTGGTGTATTTCCTGCCGCCGTATGTGATCACGCCGGAGCAGATCGACTTTCTGGCCGAAGTGGCCAGCGAAGGCATCGACATCGCGACTCGCGACAGCGTCAGTGTTTCGGTGCCGAAGGACTTCCATCCGGGGTTCCGTGATCCGGGCTGACCGTCACTGCACGACCCTGTGGCGTGGGAACTTGCTCCCGCTGGGCTGCGAAGCGGCCCCAAACCTGCAACCCGATTTTTCCAGTGGTCTTGCATCCACTGGATTTACGACGGCGGCGCAGTCGAGCGGGAGCAAGCGCCCTCGCCACAAAAGCGACTCCGATCGAATTTAGTAGAGAACTCAAATGAGACTGTCCCGTTTCTTTATCGACGCCCCCCTGAGTACCGGCGAACACGAATTGCCCGAAGCCCAGGCCCATTACATCAGCCGCGTGTTGCGCATGGCCGAGGGCGATCTGCTGCAACTGTTCGATGGCTCGGGCCAGGAGTTCCGTGCCAGTCTGGTTGAGGTCGGCAAGAAGCGTGTCGTGGTGCAGATCGACGAGCAGTTCGCCGGCCAGGTCGAATCGCCACTGCAGATCCATCTCGGTCAGGGCCTGTCCCGTGGCGAGCGCATGGACTGGGCGATCCAGAAAGCCACTGAATTGGGTGTCAGCGAAATCACCCCGATCTTCAGCGAACGCTGCGAAGTCCGGCTCAAGGACGAGCGCGCCGATAAACGCCTGCTGCACTGGCGCCAGGTCGCGGTCAGCGCCTGCGAGCAATGCGGGCGCTCACGGGTGCCGGTGATTCATCCGCCGGTGCTGCTGGCCGATTGGTTGAAGCAGACTCAGGCTGAATTGAAGCTGGTGCTGCACCCGGTGGCCGAACCACTGGTCAGTCATGCCAAGCCTGCGACGCTGGCCTTTCTGATTGGCCCAGAAGGCGGGTTATCGGATGCGGAAGTGGATCAGGCCAAGGGCGCAGGTTTTCATGCGGCCCGGCTGGGGCCACGAGTGTTACGCACAGAGACCGCGCCGGTGGTTGCCTTGGCGGTGGCCCAGCAGCTTTGGGGCGATTTCTAGGTCCCTGTCGCGAGCAGGCTCCCACATTTCAAATGCGTTCCACTGTGGGAGCGAGCCTGCTCGCGATGGCCGCGACGCGGTCTACGGGAAGAGCACAGATAACTATTGCACCGGATCGCTCACCGGCTTGGCAATGATCGCCTTGAGTTCGCTGGTCATCGGAAACTCAAGGTTCAAACCCTTCGGCGGAATCGGCTGTTCGAACCAGCGCTGGTAGATGCCGTTGATTTCCCCCGAACTGTACAGATCCCCCAGTGCGCCGTTGACCAGCGCCAGGAACTGCGGGTCGTCCTTGCGCACCATGCAGCTGTAGATTTCCCGCGATTGTTCCTCTCCCACCACCACCCACTTGTGTGGGTCATGGGCCTTGGCGCGCTCGCCGTAGAGAAGCGCATCGTCCATGTAGAAAGCGGCGGCACGACCCGATTGCAGCATCTGAAAGGCTTCGCCGTGGTCCTTGGCGCTGATCACGAACATGTCGATCTTGTGGTCGACGTTGTAGCTCTTCAGGAAGCGCTCGTTGGTCGTACCGGCAGTCGTCACCACGTTCTTGCCACGCAAGTCGGCGAAGCTTTTGATACCGCTGTCCCTGGCGGTCAGCAATTGGCCTTTTACATAGATGAAGCCATAGGAAAACGCCACTTGCTTCTGCCGCTCGGCGGTCACGCCCGTGGAGCCACACTCCAGGTCCACGGTACCGTTCTGCACCAGAGGAATGCGTGTTTGCGAGGTCACCAGGTTGTACTTCACCTTCAGGTCCGGCAACGCCAATTGTTGCTGGATACGCTCGACAATCTTGCCCGCCAGATCCACCGAATAGCCCATCGGTTTACCGGTTTGATCACCCACGTAAGAGAACGGCACTGACGCATCGCGATAGCCCAGGGTAATGCTCTGGGCGTTGGCGATCTTGCTCAGGGTGCCGGTCAGTGGGGCCTCGTTGGCCTGGACCTGACTCGCGAGCAACAGTCCGAGGGTGCAGCCGAGCAACGTGATTTTTTGCATTGTTATTCTCCGTTGTGGGTTTTAGATGACGGTCATTTCAAACGAGCGGCGATGACAGTGATTTCCACCAGCACCTGCGGTCTCGCCAGCTCGGCCTGCACGGTCGTGCGGCTCGGGGCCTGCCCTGGCGATAGCCAGGTCGACCAGACCTCATTCATGGCGGCAAAATCGTCGGTGATGTTTTTCAAGTAAATGGTCGCGCTGAGCATTTGATCCTTGTGGCTGCCGGCTTCGGCCAGCAACGCATCAATCCTGGCCAGCACTTCGCGGGTCTGACCGCCCACGTCCGAGGCTTCACCCGGCACTTGGCCAGAGAGAAATACCAGATCGCCAAACGTCACGGCGCCAGACAACCTCGGGTTGCTGTGGAGTCGGGTAATGGTCATTGCAGTGTCCTCTTGGCAAATAAAAGATCAGGCGGCCCGGTGGTTGAAACCGTGCATATCGATGGAGGGCCGGCGCTGGCCGATCAGTTCGCTGAGTAACCGCCCACTGCCACAGGCCAGGGTGAAACCCAACGCGCCATGACCGATGTTGAGCCACAGGTTGCGGTAGGCCGTTGCGCCCAGCAGCGGCACGCCGCTCGGCGTGGCCGGGCGCATCCCGGCCCATTCGGTGGCCGCGTCATAGGCCCCAGCATTGGGGAAGGTGTCACGGGCCTGACGCTTGATCAGCGCCAGTCGCTTGGGGTCTATAGCAGGATCAAAGCCAACGATGTCGACCATCGCGGCCACCCGCAACTGCTCGCCGATCCGTGCGTATACGATCTTGCGGTCATAGTCGGTGATGCTCACATCCGGGGCCTGGTGTTCGGGGCCGATGGGCACCGTCAGGCTGTAGCCCTTGAGCGGATACAACGGCAATTGCAGACCGGGCAATGCCAACAGCGGACTGCGGTGGCCGGCGGCGATCACCAATTGATCGACCGGCAACACTTGCTCGCCCAGATCGATGGCGCTGACGCTGCCGTTGGCGTGGCGAATACCGGTCACCGCTTGCCCCAGGCGTAATTCGCAACGCCCGGACGCTAGCAACCGTGTAGCCAATAGCCGGCAGAAAGCATGGCAATCGCCCACTTCTTCGTCCGGCGTATAAATCGCACCGACAAAGGGTGCATCGGCCAGGGCCGGCTCAAGTTGAGCGCACTCGGCCGCCGACAGCACCTGTTGCTGCTGATGGTCGGCCAGCCGCTGGCATGCATGCTCGAAGCTGGCGCGCTCCCGGAAGGTCACCAGTTTGCCGTTGCGCCGCCATTGGAAGCCTGCAAGCCCATCGTCTTCGCGCCATGCCTTCAATGTGCCTTGACTGAACAGCGCCAGCCGCAGCAAGTGTGCGGCGTTCTCACGGTTGACCGAGCGGCGGCAAGCGCCGAGAAAAGACGCCATCCAGCGCCACTGCGCAGCGTCGAACCGCGGGCGCAGCTTCAAGGGTGAATCGCCGCGCAGCATCCAGCCAATGGCCTGCAACGGCACACCGGCGTCAGCCAAAGGTGCGACGTAGCGATAGGAGAGCTGCCCACCATTGGCGAAACTGGTTTCGCTGCCCAACGCGTCCCGCGCCTCGATGACGGTTACCTCAAAGCCGTCGCGCACCAGCGCATAGGCCGTTGCCAGACCAATCACACCGCCGCCGATGATGCACACACGCTGAGCCATGTCCGTCCTTAAAACCGTTGTGATGACGAAGCCGAGGTTAGGGCCAGGTGACAGGCGGCGAACAATGAATAAAGATGCTTAACCCATAAACAAAGGTTATGGATTCGCCATGCGCCTCCGTCACATCGAGATTTTCCAGGCCATCCGCCAAACCGGATCGATCAGCGCCGCCGCGCAATTGCTGCACGTCTCGCAACCGGCGGTGACCAAGGTGCTGCAGCACGCCGAGCAGCAGTTGGGGTTCCCGTTGTTCTTGCGGGTTCGCGGCAAGTTGCAAGCGACGCCCGAAGCGCTGGAGCTGGAGCGCGAGGTCGACAAGGTCAGCGAAAGCTTGCAAGGCGTGCGGCGCCTGGCCCAGAGCCTGCGCCGCGAACCGGGCCACAGCCTGCGGATCGGCGCCACGCCGGCGCTGGCCCTGTCGTTGTTGCCGCCGGCCATTCACGAGTGGACCGCACGCTACCCGGACATCGCCTGCGAACTGTCCAGCGCCCATAGCCGTGAGCTGGTGCAGAACCTGCTGATGCGTGAAGTGGATGTCGCCCTGACGCTGCAAAGACCGGATCATCCGGGACTCAAGGCCCAAGCCTTGGCGGGCGGTGTATTGGTGGTGCTGGCACCGGCGGGTTACTGGCCATCGGCGCAGGCCGGCATGCCATTGTCATTGATGGCCCTGGCCGATGCGCCGCTGATTGGCTTGTCCAGTGCCGACCCGCTGGCCGCCCGGCTCGACAGCTACCTCGAAGCGGTCGAACCGCCGCCCCGGGTGCGCATCGCGGTGCAGACCTATTCGCTGGCCCGGGCGATGGTGGAGTCCGGTGCAGGGCTGGCGGTGATCGATCCATTCACCGCCTTGGGTGCCTCCCCCGCCACAACGACTATTCGCCCTCTCGCGCCACCGCTGCCCATCACCCTGTACGCGGTGACCCGCGCCACGGAACCGCCGCCCCACACTTTGAGCGACCTGTTGCAGGTGTTCAGTCGACAGGCCCAGGCACAACTCGATCGCATTGCTGGTCTTGCGCCGGATCTGTAGGAGCGATCACAGGACATAAAAGAAAATCGCCACGAAGTGCAGCAGGCTCCCGGCAATCACGAACAGATGCCAGATCCCGTGGGCATGGCGCAGGCGATGATCGAGGGCAAAAAAGATAATGCCCACGGTGTACAACACCCCGCCCGAGGCCAACCACGCAAACCCGGCGCCACCCAGCGCCGCCAGTAATGGCTTGACCGCCACCAGTACGATCCAGCCCATCACCGCGTAGATCACGATCGACAGAATCCGCGCTTCCGAGCGCGGCTTGATCTCCTGCAAAATGCCGATCAGCGCCAGCCCCCAGACAATCCCGAACAACGTCCAGCCCCAGGGCCCGCGCAAGGTCACCAGGCAAAACGGCGTATAGCTGCCGGCGATCAGCAGGTAGATCGAAAAGTGATCGACCTTCTGCATGATCACTTTCTTGCGCCCGCGCACGCTGTGGTACACGGTCGACGCGCTGTACAGCACCAGCAAGGTGAAGGCGTAGATCGCCATGCTGACAATCTTCCACGGACTGCCGTCCAGACTGGCGACGACGATCAGCCAGACACCCCCGACAAACGCCGCCACCGCCCCGATCAAATGCGTCCAGGCATTGAGTCTTTCCCCGTGATACATCGGTCATCCACCTCGAAAATCATTAGCCCAACGTACAAGGCTTAGGCCTGAAGCTTAAAAGCGCAATGTTTCAGAACACAATGGCCGGCTTTCTGCTGTCGGGCCTCAAGTTTTACGTTGATCTTCCTGGCGCCATCGCTGGCAAGCCAGCTCCCACAAAGGTCTGCGTAACCCAATGCAATTAGGCACAATCGGGTCATTCCAAAAAGAGTCCGCGCCATGCTGATTGACGAAGAGTTGACCCTGAAAAAACTCGAGGTGTTCCTGGCCTTCATGCGCACCGGCAATCTGGCCCGGGCCGCGGCCGAGTTACAGACCAGCAACGTCAGCGTGCACCGGGCGATCCACTCCCTGGAAAGCGCCTTGCGCTGCCCGTTGTTCAAACACGAAGGCCGCAACCTGACCCCGCTGGAAAGCGCCTACGTGCTGGAAGAACGGGCGCAGAAGCTGATTCAGGACGTGGTCGAGAGCGTACGCCTGACGCGCGAGGCCGCCGGATTTTCCGCTGAACGCTTCAAACTGGGCTCGCTGTATTCGCTGACCGTGAAAACCGTGCCGCAGTTGATCATGGGTCTGAAAATCCGCCGCAGCGAACTCAACATCGACCTGATCCTTGGTTCGAATTTCGACCTGCTCTACAAGCTCAAGAACATGGAAGTGGATGCGATCCTGGTGTCCCTGGACGACAGCATCAACGACCCGGATTGCGAGCAGATCCAACTGTTTTCCGACGATATCTTTCTCGCCACGCCGGCCGATTCGAAGTTCGCCCAACGCACCGAAGTCGACCTCGCCGAAGTGCGCGACGAAACCTTCATCACCCTGAGTCAGGGATTCGCCACCCATCAGGACGGCAAGCGGGTATTCGAGCAGGCGGGGTTCGAGCCAAAAGTGGCGATGCAGGTCAACGACATCTTCACCTTGCTGAGCATGGTCAGTTCGGGGGTGGGTTATGCGTTGCTGCCGGGCAGGATTGCGGCGGTGTACGAGAACCGGGTGAAGCTGATCCCGTTGCAGGAAAAATACCGGTTGCAGCAGCACATCGGCGTGGTGTTTCTCAAGGCCAAGGAGCGTGACCCGAATCTGTTGGCGTTGCTGGCCGAGTGTCGGATGTATGCCAATCGACAGGCCTGAGACCGCGCTGCTGCCAATCGCCAGCAGGCTGGCTCCCACAGAGGGTGTTCCAACAGATCACCCTGTGGGAGCTAGCCTGCTAGCGATGGCATAGCCCAGACAACTCAGAATCTGAAATCAGCCGACAATCCCCCGAACGATGAAGAACAACAACGAAGGCCCAAGCAAACACCCAAGCCCGGTATGGAAGGTCGCCGTCAACGCACCGTAAGGCACCAGCCGCCGATCCGTCGCCGCCAGCCCCGCCGTCACGCCGCTGACCGTCCCGGCCAGGCCGCCAAACACCATGGCCGAACGCGGGTTATCCAGGCCCATCCAGCGCGCCGCCATCGGCGTGCCGACCATTACCAGAATCGCCTTGATCAGCCCGGTAGCAATCGACAACGCCACCAGATCGGAACTGGCACCAATCGCTGCCCCGGTCACCGGCCCGACGATGTAGGTCACCGCGCCAGCGCCAATGGTGGTCATGCTCACCGCATCGCGATAACCAAATGCCCAGGCGATGCTCGCACCGACAATGAACGGCAACACCGTGCCCAGCAGCAGCGCAATCACCCCGATCAAACCGGCCTTTTTCGCTTCCGTCGCCTGCACTTCGAACGCCGTGGCGACGATGGCAAAGTCGCGAAGCATGGCGCCGCCCATCAGGCCGATGCCGGAAAACAGCGTCAGGTCCGCCAGGCCTTTTTGCCCGCCGGTCATGGTGCCGCCGACCCAGGCCAGGACCAGGCCGATGACGATGGCAATCGCCGAGCCGTGAATGCGCCCGAAAGTCAGGCGTTTGGACAACACCACCGACACCCACATGATTACGCCCACGAACGCGAACGCCGTGACCAGACCGTTATGTTCCAGACCTTTCTCGATGAGATCCCACATGTCAGCGACCTCCTGCCGATGCGCCAACCGGGGTTATTTCTGCCGGCTCATCGGGCAAGGGTTCGCCTTTGTGAGTCCGGCTGATCAGAGCAATGGTGCAGCCGCAGACCACCACCGAGCCGATGGCCGCCAGCACCGCCACCGGGCCGCCGTGCAGCGCCGTGACCACGTTCTGCTGCGCGGCCATTGCCACCACCACCGGAATGTACATCGCGCCCCAGAAACCGACGCCCATCTCGCAGTCCTTGGTCATGCCGCCACGCTTGTGCATCCACAACCGCGCGCAGATCAGCAGGATCATCGCGATCCCGACCCCGCCGACGTTGGATTTGACGCCCAGCAACACGCCCAGCATGTCACCCATGATCACCCCTGCCAGCGTACAGATCGCCAACAGCGCCACACCGTAAATAATCATTGTTGTAGTCCTCAAATTGCATCGTCGAATATTGTTTTTGTTGTTCGAAGCCTGAGTCAGTGATCTAGGATTGGCGGCTTCCCTCCTCACGCAACAGCGCCTGCAGGGTATCGAGCCGGGCACCGTCGAAAGCCATCACGGTCCCCTGTTCGAACACCCGGCGCGCCAGCCCGGTCAGCACCGCACCGGGCGGCAGTTCGATCTGTAGACGTACGCCACGCTCATAAGCGCTTTGTACCGTGCCGCGCCAATCCACCACGCGGCACATGTTGAAAGCGAGGTCGTCGCGCAACGCTTCGATGTTGGTCACCATCCGCGCGCGGCTGCCGCTGAGATAACCCAGGACCGGCGTTTTCAGTGGCACCCCGGCGAAGGCCTCGGCCAGGACCTTCGCCGGGGCATCCAGCAGCGGGCAGTGCGATGGCACGCTCACCGCCAGACGCTTGGCCAGCCCGGCACCACGACCTTTCGCCCGTTCGGCGACGGCTTTCATCGCGCCATCGCTGCCGGCGATCACCACCTGGTTATCCGCGTTGATGTTGGCCAGGTAAACCGGCGTGTCGTCGCCGTGAACCTGGGCCAGCAAACCTTCGACCGTCGCCAGATCCAGACCGATGATCGCGGTCATGCCGTAGCCCAGAGGATAAGCCTGCTGCATCAACTCACCGCGCAGGCTGACCAGATGCAACGCATCGCTGAAACTCAGGGCACCGGCCACCACCGCTGCCGGGTAGGCGCCGATGGACAAACCGGCGACGTAGTCCGCAGCGACGGACAACTGCCGCGAAGCCGCCACACCGGCGATCAACAGACACAACTGAACGGCCCGCGTCGACTGCAAAGCCGAAGCAGAATCCAGCAGCAAGACATCCTCACCGAGCACGTCGCTGGCCTCGATCAGGGTTTCCCGAGGCACGCGCTGAAGCATGCCCGGCTGCTGCGCACCCTGACCGGGGAACACCAACAAGCTGCTCACGCTGCCTGCTCCTGCGGGTTCCATGGATCGAGCACCAGAGAAGCCTGGCTTGCGTTCTTAAGCAGCACGCGATTCGAAGAACCGGCCCATTCGCGCAACGCGACGGCGCCGAATGGCGTCTGCAACTGCATGTCCACTACACAGATGGCGCGGTCCAGAATCGCCACCAGCGCCCGAGATTCAGCACGGCTCAGCGGCTGCGGTGTACGAAGTATCAGGTCGAGATCGCTGCCCTCATGCAAGGCTGAAAACCCGCTGGCCAGTTCAAACCCGGCACTGCCGCTGACACCCCAGACCCGACCGCAACCCTCCAGCGTCGGCCGCAATTGAGCCAGGGCCTGAAGCACCGGCAAGTCCCGGTCGATATCGACATGACAGAGCGCCTCCGGCGACACCCGACGGGTGATCGAAGCAATCGCCATCGACGCCGCGTAACGCTGTTCGCGCTGACGGCCACGCACACCGACCGCGACCTGCCCGGCCGCTGACAAGGCGCGCCGCACCACGACCGGTTGCCCGGCGAGGACCGACTCGATCGCCCACGCCGGCGCATCCGCTGGCAACTGCTCCGGGGTCATCCCCCAGAGCAGGTCGTGCGCCAGCAGCGTGTTCACCACTGCGCCCTCAGCAATTGGCGAACCTGGCTGGAGGCCGTGCGATTGGTGGCACCGAGGCGGCCACTCAGGTCGCGTCCCTTGGCAGCGACATCGCCGATGGCCAATGTCAGGCACTCAGCCACTCGCGCCAGATCGTTCGCCGAGGGTTGTTCGATCTGCTCCACCGACAAGGTTTCCCAGAGCAAACCGAGGCTGGCATAACTGTCGATGTCATAGGCCATCGGCGGCACGCTGGCGGCCAGGGCTTCCAGTTCTTCGACACTGCGCAGCGTCACCCGCGCCGCCGAAGCCTTGCCCATGGCATGCACCATCACCCCAGGATCACGCAGGGCAATCAGCCGGTTGGCTTGATAGCCGTGGGCGAGAAACGCCCCGGACATGGCCTTGCCCACCAGCAAACCGATCACGGCATGGCCGGCCAGTCGGGCACGGGCATAGCTGTCGGCGGCACCGGCCAGGGCCTGATGAATGCCGAGCGCTTCTTCGCGCCGGCCATAAGCCTGGCTCGGTACATCAACGATGGCGATCAAGGCCCGTTTTTGCGGTTTGTCCTGATCGGCCGTGATGACTTCGTCCACCGCCTTGGCCAGGCCCCAACCTTCGAGCAAGCCGACTTCACCATGACGGGCACGAACGAAACGGTTGTCCGGATCGGCCACCACCGCGATAAACCGAACGGCTTGTTCACCTAGAAAGCCATCCGCCACCTTCAGCGACGCCGGTAAACCTTCGACCGCTTTGGCGCCAGCACTCAAGGCGTTGAACCAGTTCAAGCCCCTCAGGGAATACGCACTCATGAGCGCTCTCCTTGATACAGATCGCGAACCACTGAAGGCTCGATTTGCGGCCCGGCGTCCAGACGCGCCAGCCGTTGCAGAAACAGTTCGGCCTGTGTGCTGCGTTGCTGCGCGGGCAAACCCTGCTTGAGCAACGCGCTGACCTGCTGGCGGATCTGCGCCACGTCGTCCTCGGCGTAGCGATCCACCAGGCCGGTGGCAAACCGTTGTTCGCCGCCAGTCAGGCTCCAGATGAACGGACGATCCCGCGAGTCGTATTCCTCAAGTCCGGCCTCCTGTTCGATCACCTGCGGGCCGTTCAGGCCGAGACGCGCTTCCTGGGTGACCAGCAAGTAGCTGCACAAGCCGGCGGCAATCGACATGCCGCCGAAGCAGCCAACACTGCCCGCCACCACGCCAATCACGGGTTGGTACTGGCGCAGATCGACAATCGCCGCATGAACATCGGCAATCGCCGCCAAGCCGAGGTTGGCCTCCTGCAAACGTACGCCACCGGTTTCCAGCAGCAGCACGGCACGGGTCGGGATGCCGTTGCGGTTGTCTTCAGCCGCCAGTTCCAAGGCACCGGCCAGTTTCGCCCCGCCCACTTCACCGAGGCTGCCGCCCTGGAACGACCCTTCGATAGCCCCGACCACCACCGGCAAACCGTCGATGCTGCCCTTGGCAATGATCACGCCGTCATCGGCCTGTGGCACCACGCCCTGACGCGACAACCAGGGCGACATGACCCGTTGAAACGGGTCGAGCAATTCGCGAAAGGTGCCGGCATCGAGCAAGGCCTTTGCCCGTTGGCGGGCGCCGAGTTCGACGAAGCTGTGCTTGTGCAGCAGTTCTGCGCTGTCAGTCATGGCCGATCTCCTCGAAACCCTGCTCCAGGCGCAAACGCACCACGCCAGGGGTGGCGCCGAAATCGTGAATGTCGATGTCCATCGCCGGCGGTGTCTGACCGTCGAACATTCGTGCAAACAGGTGCTGCCAGCGTTGTTCGCTGCCATTGACCGAGGTGTGCACGGTGATGGTCAACTTGCCGGCCTGACCCGGCTCGATCAGCACTTCCAGATCGCCCGAGCCGACACAGCCCACCAGTGTGCGGCCGCGTGGCGGCTGCCCGGCGGGGAATTCAAAGGATAAGGTTTCCATCAAAAGGCTCCCTGGTTGATGCCGTCGCCGGACTCGATGCGGTCGATGAACAGGCAGGCGGCGAGCAGGTCGGCAGCACCGCCGGGCGAGGCATTCAGCGCGATTAATTGTTGGTCCAGGTCATGCAAACGACGGCGACCGGCCAGGCTGGCACTGCCACCCGCGTCGAGTACCGCCTGGGCGCCACGTTGCATGGTGTACAGGCCTTGTTCGCCGGCGCGGTACAGCACGCAGGTGTCGGCCAGTCGGGTCATGATCGCCAGCAGCGCATCGAGCCGGGCGTTCTGTTCGCCATGGCCGGCGGCGCGGCTGCGTTTGAGCTGCGGCAGGGCGCGTTGGGTGACTGCCGGAAAGCCCAACTGCGCTTCTTCCCGGGCACCGCGAGCGCCGTAGCGCAGGGTGACCTGGGCACCGTGGCTCAGGGGCCGTGGCGCATGGCGGTCGTCGAGCAAGGCCAGGCGTGCGGCGCGCAGGGCGATGGAACTTGCGGCCGCGGATTCAGGCTCCAGCGCGGCTGCCGCAACCAACAGGCCCAACGCCCAAATGGCCCCGCGATGGGTATTCACGCCGTGGGTGGTGGCGAGCATCGCTTGCTCGCCCTCTCGACCGATCAGCCCGATGGCCTCACGCAGGGGCAAACCGATCTCGCCGATCTCGATGGCGACTTCAGCCATTTCCTTGAACGCCGGCCACAATGCCAGTGCCGAGGCGTGCATCAGCCCCAGGTGCAAATCGGTATGGGCACCGCTGCCGCGTCGGTCCACCAACGCCGGTTTCGGCGACAGGTCCGCTTCGTCGATCAGCGCGTCCACCGCCAGGTCCGCCAGCCGTTCGGCCAGGGTCAGGGTTTTCGCTTGCAGGTTGAATGCGTGCATTACCAGCTCCTGAATTTGGCGGGCGGGTTATAGAGGCCACCGGACCACTCCACCAGATCGGCCACGCTTTTGGCGGCGAGCAACTCGCGGGTGGCGTCGGTGCGCCGGATGCCGAGGTCTTCGGGCAAGGCGATCAGGCCTTCACAGCGCATGCGCGCCGTGTCTTTGGGGTTATGACGCAGGCCGATGGCGGTCACCCCCGCGACGGCGGCGATCATCGCGCGGCGCTCTTCCAGCGAGCGGGCCTTGTACAGGTAGGCAATGCCTTCTTCGGTCAGCAGGTGGGTGACGTCGTCGCCGTAGATCATGATCGGCGCCAACGGCATGCCGCTTTTTTTCGCCACTTCGATTGCATCGAGGGTTTCGACGAAGGTCGGTTTTCCGCCCTCCTGGAAGGTCTCGACCATCTGCACCACGAGTTTCTTGCCGCGCTCGAGCATCGGTTCGGCGGCATCGGCGTGGCGCATGTCGAGCCAGGCCGGCGTACCGTGACGCCGACCACGCGGGTCGTGGCCCATGTTCGGTGCGCCGCCGAAACCGGCAAGGCGTCCTCGGGTCACGGTCGAAGAATGGCCGTCGCCATCGACTTGCAGGGTGGCGCCGATAAACAAGTCCACCGCGTATTGACCGGCGAGTTGGCTGAACATGCGGTTGGAACGCATGGAACCGTCACGCCCGGTGAAGAACACGTCAGGCCGGGCGGCAATGTAGTTTTCCATGCCCAGTTCGGTGCCAAAGCAATGCACGCTTTCGACCCAACCGCTTTCAATCGCCGGGATCAACGTCGGGTGCGGATTGAGCGTCCAGTTGCGGCAGATCTTGCCTTTAAGACCGAGGGATTCGCCGTAGGTCGGCAGGATCAGCTCGATGGCGGCGGTGTTGAAACCGATGCCGTGATTGAGTGACTGAACGTTGTGTTTTTCGTAGATACCGCGAATTGCCATCATTGCCATCAGCACATGCACAGGCTTGATGTGCCGGGGGTCGCGCGTGAACAGCGGTTCGATGTAGAACGGCTTGTCGGCCACTACCACAAAGTCGACCCAGGACGCAGGAATGTCGACGCGGGGCAACTCGCTGACGTCGTCCACCAACTGATTGACCTGGACGATGACGATGCCGTCGCTGAACGCCGCCGGCTCGATCAAGGCTGGAGTGTCTTCGGTACTCGCCCCGGTGTAGATGTTGCCGGCGCGGTCGGCCATGAAACCGGCCGAGAGCACGACGTTGGGAATCAGGTCCACCACCAGCCGTGCATAGAGTTCGATGTAGGTGTGGATCGCGCCGATTTCCAACAGTCCGTCTTCGAGCAACTGGCTGATGCGCAAGCTTTGCGCACCGGCGAAGGCGAAGTCGAGCTTGCTGGCGATGCCGCGTTCGAACAGGTCCAGATGCTCGGCGCGTCCGACGCTGGGCATGATCATGTGCAAATCATGCAGCTTGCCTGGATCGGCCTTGACCAACGAGCGGGAGAGAAAATCCGCCTGCTTCTGGTTGTTGCCCTCCAGCACCACACGGTCGCCGGGCAGAATCAACGCCTCCAGCGCCGCCACGATCTTGTCGGTGGGCAACACCACACCGTCGGCAAGGCCCCGCACCCGTTCGAGACGCCGCTGCTTTTCGCTGCGCCGCCGCGTCCATCGCGAGTCGGGGGATATTGTTGTTGTCATGACCACTCCACGGGTTCGCTGTCGTGGAGTCACCTTAGGAGCGTTGGGTGGGGGGTATCAATCAAGCAGCGAGGTGGATTGTTACGGTCAGGTTAATGATTGAACCGTCGGACGCCATCGCGAGCAGGCTCGCTCCCACATTGGGTCTGCGGCGTCCATAAAACCCTGTGGGAGCGAGCCTGCTCGCGATGGGGCCAGTCAGACCAACCCCGCCTCCACCAACAACTCTTCCAACGCCAGCAAATCCGGAACCCTGGCCACTTGATCGCCGACTTGCACCGCGGCTTTTTCCAGCGAGCACAACGGCACGTCGACATAGCTCAACTGACTGTCGAGCTTGTACGAGCGGGGAATGCCCTGGACCAGCATGGCGATGAATTTCAGCTCGGGGCGGCCGCCGAGGGCGTTGAGGATGACGATTCGGGCGCGCTCACCGATGATAATTTTACTGCCGCACGCCGACTCGAAACTGAGCAGCGGGATTTGCCGGTTGCGCCACGGTACTTGCCCCAGATACCAGGGCGGCGTGTCGAGGTCGAATGCCGCAGGCTGGTAGTCGATCAGTTCGGCGACCGCGACGTTGGGCAGGATCAGGTTACGGTCGGCCAGTGGCAGCAAGAGGCCGGTGAGGTGGCTGGTGCGCTGGTCGATCAGCCGCTCAAGCATGGGTTTTGCTCCATAGGGCGATGCTTTCGAGCAGTACCGATTCCTGGTACGGCTTGCCGAGGTAGTCGTTGACGCCGATGGCCATGGCGCGGTCGCGGTGTTTCTGCCCGGTGCGCGAGGTGATCATGATAATCGGCAGGTGCTTCAAACGCTCGTCGCTGCGTACCAGCGTTGCCACTTCGAAACCGTCCATGCGCGGCATTTCGATGTCGAGCAGCAATACGTCGGGCATGTGTTCTTCAAGCAGCAGCATGGCGTCGACCCCGTCCTTGGCCGTCAGCACATTCATGCCGTGGCGTTCGAGCAAGCGGCTGGTGACCTTGCGCACGGTGACCGAGTCATCGACCACCATGATCAGCAACGGCCGTTGCGGCTCGCTCTCGGTATCGGGATTCGCCGGACGCTGTGGTTCATGGGCTTGCAGGGCGCGGATCGGCGCCAGCAAATCCAGGATCAGCACCACCCGGCCATCCCCCAGGATCGTCGCGCCGGACACGCCCTTCACGGCCGCGAACTGCGGGCCGAGGCTCTTGACCACGATCTCGCGAGTGCCGGCCATGGCATCGACCAGCACCGCGATGTGCCGTTCGTTGCACTGCACCAGCAGCACCGGCAGCGGCAGGTTCTGGCCCAGCAGTTTTGGCCGTGGACTGGTTTTCAGCAGTTCGCCCAGGTAGCACAGTTCATAACGCTGCCCGGCGTATTCATAGGTCGGCGGGTCGAGGCGGAAATGCCCTTCGAGCTCGTTGGGCAATACGCGGACGATCCCGTCGATGGTGTTCAGCGGGATCGCGTACTGATCCTCGCCACATTGCACCATCAGCGCGCGGTTGACCGACACCGTGAACGGCAGGCGAATGCGGAAGTGCACGCCCTGCCCCCGCACGGAATCGATGCTCATGCTGCCGCCCAGTTGCCGTACTTCTTCATGCACGACATCCATGCCGACGCCCCGCCCGGAAATCTGGGTGATTTTCTCGGCTGTGGAGAACCCCGGCTGCAGGATGAATTGCAGCACGTCGCGGTCGCTGATCTCGCTGTTCGGATCGAGCAAACCGCGCTTGATCGCCTTGCGCCGCACCGCCTCCAGGGAAACGCCGGCACCGTCGTCGCGGATATCGAAAATGATGTCGCCGCCCTCGCGCAACAGATCGAGGGTGATCCGTCCCTGCGCCGGTTTACCCGCCGCTATTCGCGCCTCGGTAGATTCCAGGCCATGGTCCACGGCGTTGCGCAGCATGTGCTCAAGCGGTGCGGCCATGCGTTCGAGCACGTTGCGATCCATCTCGCCTTCAGCGTTTTCGACGATGAACTCGACGTCCTTGCCCAACTCTTCGGACACCTGACGAACGATGCGCTTCAAGCGCGGCAGCATCCGCTCGAACGGCACCATGCGCGTATGCATCAGGCCTTCCTGCAGTTCGGTGTTGATGCGGCCTTGCTGTTGCAGCAGGTTTTCCGCGTCCTGATTGCGCCGGTCGAGGGTTTCCTTGAGGTCGAGCAGGTCGGAGGCCGATTCGAACAGCGCCCGCGACAGTTGCTGCAATTGCGAGTGACGGTCCATCTCCAGCGGATCGAACTCCTCGTAACCCAGACGTTCGGCGTCGACTTGCTGGCGACTGAGGATCCGGCCCTGGGTTTCGATATCGAGTCGACGCAGTTGATCGCGCATCCGTTCGATGGTGGTTTCCATCTCGTTCAGGGCGATTTGCGCATCGCTGACCTGCTGCTCGATGCGGCCGCGAAAGATTGATGTCTCGCCGGCCAGGTTGACCAGGTCATCGAGCAGTTCCGCCGAAACCTTGACCATGTCGGCCCCGGCATCGGGCTGCTGCGGGGCTTCGGTTTTTGTGGTGACGGGCAACGACATTGGCGCTGGCGCTTCAGGCAGCGCCGGGTGGCTGAAATTCTTGATCGCGTCGATCAGCCGATCGGCCGGCGGCAAGGGTTCGCCAGCGCGGGTCGCGTCGAGCATTTGCGCCAGGCGGTCATGGCTGCGTTGCAGCAGCTCGAACAACGCCGACGTTGGTTTCAGCACCCCGGTGGATAAACCTTCGTAAAGAAACTCCAGCTCATGGGCCAAATCGCCGATCGGGGCGATTTCCACCATACGGGCGCCGCCCTTGAGCGTGTGCAGGTCGCGCAGCAGGGTTTCCACTTCCTGACGATTCGACGGCTCGGCCTGCCAGCGCACCAGCGCCGCACCGGAGCTTTCGATGATGTCGAAACCTTCTTCGAGGAAGATGTCCAGCAGCTCGCTGTCGTGATGGGCCGAGTCATGGCTGGCCACAGGTTCGATCACATCGGCGTGGCCCGCTTGCCCTTGGCGCAACACGCGGATCGCGTCGATCAACTCGCTCGAGTCGCCCAAGGGCTGGTGCTGTTGCAGCTGCTCAAGCATTTGCGCCAGCCGCTCATGGCTGCGTTGCAGCAAATCGGTCAACCCGACGCTGTAGCTGTAACGACGGTCGACCAGGCCTTCGTAGAGGTTTTCCAGTTCATGGGCCAGGTCACCGACCGGCTGGACCTCGGCCATGCGCGCACCGCCCTTGAGGGTGTGCATGTCCCTTTGCAAGGACGACAGCGGCGCGACGTTCTGCGGTTCACCCAACCAGCGCTGCAAGGCCTGGCCGGCGCTTTCGAGGATATCCACGGCCTCTTCGAGGAAGATCGAAACAATCTCGTCGTCCAGGTCCTTACCACGGTTCTCTGTAGGAGCTGGCTTGCCAGCGAAGGACTCACCGACACCGCGTTTTTCCAATAAAAATGCGTCATCGTTGACGACCATCGCTGGCAAGCCAGCGCCCACAGGGGGCAGGCTGTTTTCGAGTTCGGCGGTGACATCGGACAGTTCGCGGATGCTCAGGGTGCGGCTGCCGTCGCTACGAATCAGGCCCATGGCCGATGGGTCCAGGCTCTGATCGAGCAAACCGTGCAAGGCACGAATCCTTTCCGGACACGGGCTGACTTCCTGGCCGGCAGCCAGTTCATCAAGCATGTTGATCAGCGCTTCGTGGGCACTTTGCGCTTCCTGGAAAAACGCCTCGCTGACCGCCAGACTGCTTTCTTCCACCGCACCGTAAAGGTCGAGCAAGGCTTCGCACAATTCGTCCACCGGATGCAGATCGGCCAGGTGTGCACCTTCGCCGAGGGTGGTCAATTCATCCAGCAGCGCACTGAGTTCCTGGCGTTCGCCAGGGTGTTGCTGCCAGCGTTGCAACAGGCTTTCGGCGTCCAGCAGGATGTCCATGCCCTGGGCCAGAAAGTTGTTGATCAATTGCGGATCGCGCTTGATGCGCAGCCCTGTGCTCGGGGTGTTCGACAGGCTGGCCAGACGTTCGGCCAACAGTGCCTGGGTGCGCTCGATCAAGGCAACAGCGTCAGGGATCTCGGCCAACGGGTCCGTCTTGAGTTGGCGCAAGCCGAGGCGGAACAAACCTTCGGCTTCCAACAGCAATTCGACTTCGTCCAGATCCAGGGCGATCTGGTGGGCCTTGTATTCCCGGGCCAGTTGATCCAGCGGCGCCGCCAGCTCGGCAATCGGCAACACCCCGGCCATCGACGCACTGCCCTTGAGGGTATGCAAGGCGCGCTGCAACTCATCGCTGGCCTGCAGCGGCACGTGTTCGGCAGCCTGATCCAGGAAGCGGTTGAGGCTGTTCAAATGGGTTTCGGCTTCTTTGCGGAAGATCTCCAGCAGCAAGGGATCAAGGGCCGCGACGTCCTGGGTATCTTCATCGACGGCCCATTCCTCGCCCTTGGCCAGGGCATGGGCGCGGGCGGCCAATTGGTCGACGTCGTTGCGCTGGCGTTGTGCACCGGCGGCAAATTCGGCCACCAGTTCCGGCAGCAGCGCCACCACATCAGCCAACAGTTGTTGCACGGCAGCGCACGGTGCGACGCTGTGCTCCAGCACGCGGTTGAGCAGGTTTTCCACGGCCCAGGCCAGTTCGCCGAGCACCAGCGCACGGACCATTCGACCACTGCCCTTCAGCGTATGGAACGCGCGACGCACGTCCCCCAGGGCTGACGGGTCATCGGGGGCGGCCGACCTGCGCGGCAAGTATTCCCGAAGGATTTGCAGCACCTCGTCGGCCTCTTCGAGGAACACTTCGCGCAGTTCGTCATCCACCGGCGCTTCACCGGCAGGCGGCGGCAGCAGGCTGCCCGGCGTGGTCAGGGCGGGCGGGTTCAGCGCCGAGACCGGGCTGGCCATCACATCCGCCAGGGTCTGGGCGATGGCCGGGCCGTCCAGTTCCTGCATCTGTTGCATGACCTGCGCTTCGCTCGGGCTCAACACATCCTCGAGTACTGGCACGTGCTGTTCGCTGGGGAAGAAACCGAGTGACGCCAGGCTTTTTTCGGCGATATCGAGCAATGACTCACCGGGGGCTTCCGGGTCATCGTTAAGGCGCTCCAGGTAGTATTCGAGGCTGGCGATAACGTCGGCCAGGCTGTCCAGTTCCTGCCAGTCGGGCTGGCCGGGATCGAGCAGCAGGTGCTCGCGGATGAAGTGATTGCAGGATTCGATCAGGCTGGCCGCGCGGCTCAACGGAATCATCGCCAGCGCACCGCGAACCTGGGTCAACAGGGCCGGCAGCGCCTGTAAATGCTGACGGTCCCAGTCGGCGTCGATGTAGTCGACGATCATGTCCTTGGCCTGTTGCAGGCAGATGCGCGCTTCCTTGATCACGATCTGGTGAATCTGCGTCAGGTCGGTGGTCGGCAGACGGCTTTCTTCCTGACTCTCCGGTTCCACGGTGCCGACCATGCCGGCCAGCGTCGCCTCGACATAGAGCAAGGCCCCGGCCACATCCATGAGAATCGCGTCATCGGGCGCACGCTGGCCCTGGGCGAGACTCAGCACCACCGCCAATTGGTCAATGATGACCTTGCGCGGCTGACCGAAACCCAGCACCGCCAGGGTGTCGGCGATTTGCCGCAGCGGCGCCAACAGGCTGTCGAGATCGGAGGCGTGTTGACGGTCGCTGCGCACGAACAAGTCCAGACGCTCCTTGACCCGCACCAGCTCCTCGCAGAGCGCCGCCAGTACCGAACGCATGGCATCGCGGTCGGGACCGGCCAGCCGTGCGCGTTCTTCATCGACCATCGCGCTGTCGGGTAACGCGTCATCCAGTCCATAGCGATCTTTCATGGTCAGCATCTGCCCGGTGGGGTGTTCGGCTTTGGCAATGTAAAACAGCAAACTCTTGAGCAGCTCCGGCGGCGCCGGTTGATTGATCGCGGGCATGCCCTGTTCGAGCAGGCGCTTGAGTTCTTTGTCGGCGTCCTTGAACAGGCTGCGCAAGGCGGGGCTGTTGGCAATCGCACCGCCGCGCATGCCTTCGACCAGCGCCGAAGCGACCTGCCACAACGGGCTCAAGGGTGCGTTACCGCACAGGCTTTCGAGGCGACTGAATACCTTGGCCAGATAACCGAGGTTAGCCTCGTCATCCTGCTCACGGAGCAAGCCCACCAGGGCCATCTGCAACATTTGCCGCAATTTGCGCAGCACGCTCGGCAGCTCCGCCGGTTCCAGCAGCGCCAGCGATTCCTCATCCAGGGGCGGCAGATCAGGCAACTGTGGGCTGAACAGGCTGGTTTCCGACAACAGGCCTTCACCACGGGCGCTACGCAGATCGTTGATCAGCGGCAGCACCACCAGCGGCAAGTCGCGACGCGCGCCCTGGACCCGTTCGAGGTAAATCGGCAGTTGCCCCAAGGCTTGCATCAACAGGTGCAGCGCCTCGTCACGGTGGCTGACGCGGTCCTGTTGCAGGGCGTACACAAGCTGCTCCATCTCTTCGGCGAGCAGGGCCGCGCCGTAGAATTCGACCATCTGCAAACTGCCGTGAACCTGATGGATGCACGCCAGGCAATCGCTCAGCGCGTGCGTCGCCTGCGGATCATCCAGCAGGGTTTCGATGGCGTGATGAGCCTGCTTCAGCGTTTCGGCAATCTCGCCTTTGACCCATTCGAGGGCCACATAGTCGTGCCGATCACCCATAACCACTCCAGTTACCACTTCAGTCAAAATGCCAACGCCCGAAGGCGGTTCAAGCGTTGTCCGTCGCCTGCGCCTGGGCGGCCGGCAAGGTGAAACCGGACACCGACCGCCGCAACTGGCTGGCCATTTTCGCCAGGTTGCCGATGCTCTCGGCGGTGGCGGTGGAACCTGACGAGGTCTGCGTCGTGATTTGCTGGATCACATTCATCGTCAGGGAAATCTGACCGGCAGACGACGTCTGTTGTTGTGCGGCGTTGGAAATACTCTGGATCAGCGCCGCCAGCGTCTTGGAAACCCCTTCGATTTCTTCCAGGGCCACACCGGCATCCTGCGCCAGCCGCGCCCCTCGCACCACTTCGGTGGTGGTCTGCTCCATGGAAATCACGGCTTCGTTGGTGTCAGTCTGAATCGCCCGCACCAGGGTTTCGATCTGCCGGGTCGCCGCAGATGAACGCTCGGCCAGACGCTGCACTTCATCGGCGACTACCGCAAAGCCGCGCCCGGCATCACCGGCCATGGACGCCTGGATCGCCGCATTGAGCGCGAGGATGTTGGTTTGATCGGCAATGTCGTCGATCAGGCTAACAATGTCGCCGATTTCCTGGGATGACTCACCAAGACGCTTGATTCGTTTGGCGGTGTCCTGAATTTGTTCGCGGATGTTGTCCATGCCGTGGATGGTGTTGTGCACCACCTCGTTGCCCTTGTTGGCGATTTCCACCGAACGCTCGGCCACCGCCGAAGATTCGGCGGCGTTGGCCGACACTTGATCGATGGACTCGGCCATCTCGTTGATGGCGGTAGACGCTTCGGCGATTTGCTGCGCCTGATGCTCCGACGCCTGCGCCAGATGCATCGCGGTGGCCTGGGTTTCCTGCACGGCGGCCGCGACCTGGCCGGCCGTCAGGTTGATGGTCGCCACCAGGTCGCGCAGTTGGTCCACGGAATAGTTGATCGAGTCGGCAATGGTGCCGGTGAAATCTTCGGTGACCGATGCCGTGACGGTCAGGTCGCCATCGGCCAGGTCCTCGATCTCGTCGAGCAGACGCATGATCGCGTTCTGGTTGCGCTCGTTTTTCTCGGCGGTTTCCCGCAGTTGGCGATTGGTTTCACGCACCATCACCAAACCGATGAGGATGATGGAGGTTAACGCCAACAAACCCAGCACGTAACCGCCAATGGTATCGGTAGTGCGCCCGCCCGCCAGGTTTTCGAAACCGCTGGCCAGGTGCGAGGCTTCATCGAGCAGGGTTTGCGACAGGCTGAAAATGTTGGTGGCCGATTCGCGCACCTTGAGCAGTTCGGGCGAGGTTTCGAGGATTTCATCCACGGAGCCGGAGACGAACTCGAACAGCTCGGAAATCTCGATCAGTCGTGCGCGCGCATCGCGGTCCTCGACCTGGCTGATCCTCTGCGACACGTTGCCCTGAAGCATGCCGTTGAGCACCAGACCGAAACGCGCCGCGTCACGACCGAAAGCGTCGGCGGCCTGCTGCGAGTTTTCGTCGCCGGACAATACCGTGTTCACCGCGCCGAGAATCCGTTCAGCCAGCAGCGATTGACGTTGGGCCATCGCCACCTGCCCCGCCGGAGCGCCGCGTTGCAGCAGGATCTCCACCACTTTTTCGTATTCGACCTGCAACTGCGGCACGGTTTCGGCGAGCGTCGCGGCCACCTGATGCAACGACAACACGGTCTGCTCGCTGGAAAGAATGGCGTCGGTGTTCTTCAGCAGGCGTTCCCAATCCAGCTGCACGGCGCGCATTTCCGGGCGCACGCTAGCCGGCGCTGGCGGCAGGCCAGTCGCCGGGTCGCCTTTCTTCAGATAGCCCCAGCGCTGGGCAAAATCATTGCGCGCATCGCTGAGCAGCTTGAACGCCGCGGTCTTGCCGGCAGCGGCCTCGGTGGCGTTTTTGGCAATGCGCTGGGACAGCACGCGCAATTCGCCAGCGTGGCCGATGTACTGCTTATCGTAGGTGGCCTGGGTGTTGAGGTACGCGAAGTTGGCGAACAACAGCATGATGAAGATGATCAGTGCGATGAACAGCACGATGATCTGCGACCGACTGCGCGACCCTTCCATTGGCTTGCCTGTTTTTGCTTTTATCATCGGTCACCAACACCCTTTAAAGCTTGCCGAAGTACCTGTGGGAGCGAGCTTGCTCATTCAGGCGCCGCGGCGCATCAGGAAAACCGCGTTATCGTTCAATCGCGAGCAGGCTCGCTCCCACAGGGTTTACAAGGCCACGTTCATGAATCCCTGGGATCGCGCCAACGCAAACGGGCTGAACACCCGCCAATGCTGTTCGCCCTGAAAACAGCCTTCGACGAACGCCGCCATCGGCCCCTGCAATTCGTCAGCGGGCAGGGCCTCCAGGCTGTCCCGAGCGAAGTGTTGGAGGCCGAAGACTTCGTCGACCATCAAGCCGGCAAACACATCTTCGTGCTCCACCACCAATACCCGTCGCTGCCTTCGCGCGTTCGATAGTTCGTAACCAAAAAAGCCACACAGGTCCATGATCGGCAATAACCGCCCGCGCAAGTTGGCCACGCCCTTGACCCAAGGCTTGACCCCGGGCAGTTGCGTGAAGCGCGGCTCGTGCAGCACTTCGCCGACTTCGCCCATGGGCGCGACATACCAGTGTTCGCCCACGCGAAAACCGATGCCACTCCAGCTGTCCTGCCGGGGCGGCTGGGACGGCAAGTCCGCGGCCAGCAGACGACAACGCTGGTCGATCTGCAGCAGGAGCTCGAAGGCGGTCAGTGACTCGCTCATGGCTGGACGATCAACCGGGCAATACGTTGTTCAGGGTCTTGATCAGGGTTTCTTCGTCGACGGGTTTGGTCAGGTAGTCCCTGGCCCCTTGGCGCGTGCCCCAGACCTTGTCGGTTTCCTGATCCTTGGTGGTGATGATGATCACCGGGATATGCCCGGTTTCCGGGTCCTTGGTCAACTGACGGGTCGCCTGAAACCCGTTGAGGCCGGGCATGACGATGTCCATCAACACGGCGTCAGGCTTTTCCTGGCGGGCCAGGGCCACGCCGTCGGCGCCGTTTTCGGCTTTCAACACTTCATGACCATGCTTTTCCAACATACCGGTCAGTTTGTACATCTCAGTCGGCGAATCATCGACGATCAGAATACGTGCCATGGTCTTCCCCATTCTTGTCGGCGCCAGGCCCGTTGGCCGAGCGTCACTGTAGGTGTCTTACTGCGGCAAAACGGCGGCAAAGCCCGGAACATGGGCCTGGATCGCGTTCAGCAGTTCTTCCTTGCTGAAAGGCTTGGTCAAAAACTGGTCGGAGCCGACGATACGCCCCTTGGCCTTGTCGAACAGCCCGTCCTTGGACGACAACATAATCACTGGCGTGGACTTGAACGCTTGGTTGTTCTTGATCAAAGCGCAGGTCTGATAGCCATCCAGGCGCGGCATCATGATGTCGACAAAGATGATTCCGGGGTGATTGTCGGCGATCTTGGCCAGGGCATCGAAACCGTCGATGGCGGTGATCACTTCACAACCCACGTTTTTCAACAGCGTTTCGGCAGTGCGACGAATCGTCTTCGAGTCGTCGATCACCATGACCTTCAAGGCGCTGGAATGCTGTTCCATAAATGCTCTGCCGTCGCCTTTGCGAATCAAATTGTCCATTTCCGGTAACCGGAGGGCTCGAAACCCTTGATGTTCAAGGGCCAGTACCACTTGGCAGCCTTTTTAGCACAGTCTCCAACACCAATCTATCGGCCAGCCTTCGCGGTGGTTTTTCCTTGACCGGGAACACACTCAGCGCCAATCTGACGCCACTTTACGGCCTGATCTTTTGTAGGAGAGAGCCTGCTCGCGATGGTCGTCAACGATGACGCAGGCTGGCTGGAAAAACGCGGCGCCCTCAAGCCCATCGCGAGCAGGCTCGCTCCTACAGGTCACACATACGCCCCCACTTTTGAGGAAACACCCATGAGCGTTCGCGTCGGGATTGTCATGGACCCAATTGCCAGCATTTCCTATAAAAAGGATAGCTCGCTGGCCATGCTGTTGGCCGCGCAGAAGCGCGGCTGGGAACTGTTCTATATGGAACAGCGCGACCTGTACCAGGCAGAAGGCCAGGCCCGGGCGCGGATGCGTCCGCTGAAGGTCTTCGCCAATCCGGAAAAATGGTTCGAGCTGGAAGCCGAACAAGACGCACTGCTCAGTGATCTGGATGTGATCCTGATGCGCAAGGATCCTCCGTTCGACATGGAGTTCGTCTACTCCACGTATCTGCTGGAGCAGGCCGAGCGTGCTGGCGTGCTGGTGGTCAACAAGCCGCAGAGCCTGCGGGACTGCAACGAAAAACTGTTCGCCACGCTGTTCCCGCAGTGCACGCCGCCGACCATCGTCAGCCGTCGCCCGGATGTGCTGCGCGAATTCGCCGACCACCACGGGGACGTAATCCTCAAGCCGCTGGACGGCATGGGCGGCTCGTCGATTTTCCGCCACACCGCAGGCCACCCGAACCTCTCGGTGATCCTCGAGACCCTGACCCTGCACGGTCAGCAGCAGATCATGATCCAGGGCTACCTGCCCGCCATCATCGATGGTGACAAACGTATCCTGATGATCGACGGCGAACCGGTGGACTACTGCCTGGCGCGCATTCCCGCCGCGGGTGAAACCCGTGGCAACCTGGCCGCCGGTGGCCGTGGCGAAGCGCGTCCGCTGACCGAGAAAGATCGCTGGATCGCCGCGCAAGTCGGCCCGACCCTGCGGGAAAAAGGCCTGCTGTTCGTGGGTCTGGACGTCATTGGCGAGCACCTGACGGAAATCAACGTCACCAGCCCGACCTGCATTCGCGAGATCGATAATGCGTTCGGTACCGACATTGGCGGCCTGCTGATGGAGGCTATCGACAAGAAGCTGCAAGCTGCAAGCTCCAAGCTCCAAGCTTGAAGCGCACGCGAGTTTGCCCCTCCCTTGTAGCTTGAGGCTTGTAGCTTGTAGCTTGTAGCTTGTAGCTTGTAGCTTGCAGCTTGCAGCTTGCAGCTTGCAGCTTGCAGCTTGCAGCTTGCAGCTTGAGGCTTGCAGCTTGAGGCTGCCCCCCTACATCTTGTCGCTCGACACTTGAAGCTTGAAGCTAAAAACCAACATTGCGTTATCATGCCCAGCCCACGAAAACGCGATGTTGGTTTTTTGCCCCATGACCCTCCCGTCCGATCTGCCCGCCGAACTCGCCCACCGTGGCGTGCGCCCGGCTGATCGCCTCGGTTTTACCCTGTTTCTCGCGGCGCTGATTCACCTGGCCTTGCTGCTGGGCGTCGGCTTCACGATGGTCGAGCCCAAACAAATCAGCAAAACCCTGGAAATCACCCTCGCCACTTTCAAAAGCGAAAAGAAGCCTGAGAAAGCCGACTTCCTCGCCCAGGAAAATCAGCAAGGCAGCGGCACTCTGGATAAAAAGGCGATCCCCAAGACCACCGAGGTCGCGCCGTTCCAGGACAACAAGGTTCAGAAAGTCACGCCACCGCCAGCGGCCAAGCCTCAAGTGCAGGAGGCCCCGCCCAAGGCGGCCGTGACCACCGTCGCGCCGAAGCCGAAAAAAGCCGCAGCCAAGACCGAAGAACCCAAGACCGACACCAAACCCGCCGTGGCCGCGCCGACGTTTGACACTGAACAGTTGTCCAGCGACATCGCCAGCCTGGAAGCGGAACTGGCCAATGAACAACAGTTGTACGCCAAGCGCCCGCGCATCCACCGCCTGAGCGCCGCCTCGACCATGAAAGACAAGGGCGCCTGGTACAAGGAAGATTGGCGCAAGAAAATCGAGCGCATCGGCAACCTCAATTACCCCGAAGAAGCCCGGCGCCAACAGATTTACGGCAGTTTGCGCCTGATGGTGTCGATCAACCGTGACGGCTCGCTGTATGAGGTACTGGTGCTGGAGTCCTCCGGGCAACCGTTGCTGGATCAGGCGGCACAGCGCATCGTGCGCCTGGCCGCGCCCTTTGCTCCATTTACCGGGGATCTGTCGGATATTGACCGGCTGGAAATCATTCGCACCTGGAAGTTTGCCCGTGGGGACAGACTCTCAAGCAACTGACCTCGCGTAACCTTGTGGGAGCGAGCCTGCTCGCGATGGTCGTCAACGATAACGTTGGAAGATTGACACTACGCGGTGTTCTCAGGGTTATCGCGAGCAGGCTCGCGCCTACAGGCATTGTGTCGCCAACAGCAATTTACAGCATTTCCTGCGCATCCCCAGCTTGTCAGTTTGCCCCTCCAACGCCACACTAGCGCTCATGAAAAACGTCAGCCCCAGCTACCTCAAGCATCAATTCCTGATCGCCATGCCGCACATGGTCGACCCGAACTTTGCGCACACCTTGACCTACATCGTCGAGCACACGGCCAACGGTGCCATGGGGCTGGTGGTCAACCGTCCGCAAGACCTGAATCTGGCCGATATCCTCGAGCAATTGCGCCCCGATATCGAACCGCCTGCACTCTGCCAGCATGTGCCGATTTTCATCGGCGGCCCGGTGCAGACCGATCGCGGGTTTGTCCTGCATCCTTCGGGGCAGAGCTATCAGGCGACCGTTGATCTGGAAGGCGAGTTATCCCTGTCGACCTCCCAGGACGTCCTGTTCGCCATCGCCGACGGCGTCGGCCCGGCGAAAAGCCTGATCGCCCTCGGTTATGCCGGCTGGGAAGCCGGGCAACTGGAAGCCGAACTGGCGCAGAACGCCTGGCTGACCTGCCCGTTCGACGCCGACATCCTGTTCAACACCAGCTGTGAATTGCGCCTGGAAGCGGCCGCCCGACACCTGGGCGTCAACCTCAGCCTGCTGACCAGTCAGGCGGGGCACGCCTGATGGCCCTGCGGCTGATCCTGGGATTCGACTACGGCACCAAACAGATCGGCGTTGCGGTCGGCCAGGTGATTACCGGCCAGGCCCGCGAGCTGTGTACCCTGAAAGCGCAGAACGGCATTCCCGACTGGGATCAGGTCGAAGCCCTGATCAAGGAATGGAAACCCGACGCCGTGGTGGTCGGCCTGCCGCTGAACATGGACGGCACGCCCAGCGACATGTGCGTCCGCGCGGAAAAGTTCGCCCGTCGCCTGAATGGCCGCTTCAACCTGCCCTTCTATACCCACGACGAACGCCTGACCACGTTCGAGGCCAAGGGCGAACGCCGTGATCGTGGCGGCCAGAAAGGCAGTTACCGCGACAACCCGGTCGATGCCATCGCCGCCGCCCTGCTGCTGCAAGGCTGGCTCGACGAAAACAGCGCATTGTTCGAATCCTGATGCACCCAATCCTGAAGAGTCGCCATGCGGCTCTTTTAGTAACAACCCGAGCCAACCCAAGCACAACCCGACTCGGGCCCAAGAAGGAGCAACCATGAGCCTGCCCAATCCCACCGAACTGATCAGCCAGATGGCGATCCGTCTCAAGGCACACCTGGAACACCGTGGCATCAGCGAACCGCGTTACATCGGCATTCGTACCGGCGGCGTCTGGGTCGCCCAGGCCCTGCTCAAAGAGCTGGGCAGCCATGAGCCCCTCGGCACGCTCGATGTTTCCTTCTACCGCGACGACTTCAGCCAGAACGGCCTGCACCCTCAAGTGCGTCCGTCTGCCCTGCCGTTCGAAATCGAAGGGCAGCACCTGGTGCTGATCGACGACGTACTGATGAGCGGTCGGACCATCCGCGCGGCCATGAACGAACTCTTCGACTACGGGCGTCCGGCCAGCGTGACGCTGGTGTGCCTGCTGGACCTGGACGCCGGCGAACTGCCGATCCGCCCGAACGTGGTTGGCGCCACGCTGTCACTCGCCGCCCACGAGCGCGTGAAGCTGTCCGGCCCGGAGCTCAAGCTCGAAGTGCAAGACCTCGCCCTTTAATTCGCCCTATTGAGAGTCCCCCTTGCGATGACGCCTCTAGAAACCAAGCGCCCGCTGCAGCTCAATGATCAGGGCCAGCTGCGCCACTTCCTCTCGCTCGACGGTTTGCGCCGCGAGCTGCTGACGGAAATCCTCGACACCGCCGACTCGTTTCTCGAGGTCGGCGCCCGCGCGGTGAAGAAGGTCCCGCTGCTGCGCGGCAAGACCGTGTGCAACGTATTCTTCGAGAACTCCACCCGCACCCGCACCACCTTCGAACTGGCGGCCCAGCGCCTGTCGGCGGACGTGATCACCCTTAACGTGTCCACGTCGTCGGCGAGCAAGGGTGAAACCCTGCTCGACACCTTGCGCAACCTGGAAGCCATGGCGGCCGACATGTTCGTCGTGCGTCACGGTGACTCCGGCGCCGCGCACTTCATCGCCGAGCATGTCTGCCCGCAAGTGGCGATCATCAACGGCGGCGACGGCCGTCACGCCCACCCGACCCAGGGCATGCTCGACATGCTCACCATCCGCCGGCACAAGGGCGGTTTCGAGAACCTCTCGGTGGCCATCGTCGGCGACATCCTGCACTCGCGGGTGGCGCGGTCGAACATGCTGGCGCTGAAAACCCTGGGCTGCCCGGACATCCGCGTGATCGCGCCGAAAACCTTGCTGCCGATCGGCATCGAGCAATACGGCGTGAAGGTCTACACCGACCTGGCCGAAGGCCTGAAAGACGTCGACGTGGTGATCATGTTGCGTCTACAGCGCGAGCGCATGACCGGTGGCCTGCTGCCGAGCGAAGGCGAGTTCTACCGCCTGTTCGGCCTGACCACTGCGCGCCTGGCCGGCGCCAAGCCCGATGCCATCGTGATGCACCCGGGGCCGATCAACCGTGGCGTGGAGATTGAGTCGGCGGTGGCCGACGGCCCGCACTCGGTGATCCTCAATCAGGTGACCTACGGTATCGCCATTCGTATGGCCGTTTTGTCCATGGCCATGAGCGGGCAGACTGCCCAGCGCCAATTCGAGCAGGAGAACGCCCAGTGAAGCTCAGCATTCTCGGCGCCCGCGTGATCGATCCAGCCAGCGGCCTGGATCAAGTTACCGATATCCACATTGAAGCCTGCAAGATCGTCGCCATTGGCGCCGCACCGGCCGGTTTCGTCGCCGTCGACACCCTCGACGCCAAAGGCCTGGTGGCCGCCCCTGGCCTGGTCGACCTCAACGTTGCCCTGCGCGAACCGGGCTACAGCCGTAAAGGCTCGATCGTCAGCGAAACCCGCGCGGCCGCGGCCGGTGGCGTGACCAGCCTGTGCTGCCCACCCAAAACCAAACCGGTACTGGACACCTCGGCGGTGGCCGAACTGATCCTCGATCGCGCCCGCGAGGCCGGCAACACCAAAGTTTTCCCGATCGGCGCCCTGAGCAAAGGCCTGGACGGCGAACAGCTGGCCGAGCTGGTCGCGTTGCGCGATGCCGGCTGCGTGGCCTTCGGCAACGGTCTGGAGAGTTTCCGCAACACCCGCACCCTGTGCCGGGCGCTGGAGTACGCGGCAACCTTCGACCTGACGGTGATTTTCAACTCCCAGGACCATGATCTGGCCGAAGGCGGTTTGGCCCACGAAGGCCCGACCGCCAGTTTCCTCGGCTTGCCGGGTATTCCGGAAACCGCCGAGACCGTGGCCCTGGCCCGGGACCTGCTGCTGGTCGAGCAAACCGGCGTGCGCGCGCACTTCAGCCAGCTCACCAGCGCTCGCGGTGTGGCCTTGATCGCCCAGGCCCAGGCCCGTGGCCTGAAGGTCACCGCGGATGTCGCCCTGTACCAGTTGATCCTGACTGACGAAGCGCTGATCGACTTCAGCAGTCTGTATCACGTCCAGCCTCCACTCCGCACCCGCGCCGACCGCGAGGGTCTGCGTGCGGCAGTGAAGTCAGGTGTGGTTTCGGCGATTTCCAGCCATCACCAACCCCACGAGCGCGATGCCAAACTGGCTCCGTTCGGTGCCACCGAGCCCGGCATCAGCAGCGTCGAACTGCTGCTGCCATTGGCGATGACGCTGGTGGAAGACGGTTTGCTGGACTTGCCGACCCTGCTGGCGCGCCTTGGCGCCGGTCCTGCCGAGGCCTTGCGCCTGCCGGCCGGCAAACTGGCGGTCGGTGGCGCGGCGGATATCGTGCTGTTCGACCCTGCGGCTTCGACCGTGGCCGGGGAAACCTGGCTGTCCAAAGGCGAGAATTGCCCGTTCATCGGGCACAGCCTGCCGGGCCTGGTGCGTTACACCTTGGTGGATGGACGGATCAGTCACCAGGCGTGAGACCGTGTCACCCCAATCGCTAGCAGGGCTAGCTCCCACGGGGGATTTGTGTTGTTCACAGATCCCGTGCGGGAGCTAGCCTGCTAGCGATGGCTTACTGAAAGGCAGCTCGATTCTGCGCGTTACGCAGTGATACCTGATCATTCAGCGTCCAGAAGTCATACAGCACTCCCACGAAGAACAGTCCGCCCGTCAGCAGGTAGATCAACCCGCTGATCCATTTGCCCTGATACATCCGGTGCACACCGAACACCCCGAGAAACGTCAGCAGAATCCACGCGACGTTGTATTCGATCGGGCCGGCGGTGAACCGCAGATCGGCTTCACGGTCCATGGACGGGATCAGGAACAGGTCGATCAGCCAGCCAATCCCTAACAAACCGAAGGTGAAGAACCAGATTGTCCCCGTGACCGGCTTGCCGTAATAAAAGCGGTGAGCGCCGGTGAAACCGAAAATCCACAGCAGATAACCGATCACTTTGCTGTGGGTATCTTGGTGGGGAACGGGTTGTTGATAGGTGTTCATGGATGACCTCGATTCACACGATAGATAAATATTCTTGAATTCTTTGTGACTTTTTTACGAGCACCCGACGTATGGCAAATGGTACGTTGTCTCCCGTCAAAGCCTTATAACACCTGACTTCTGTCCGACAATGGCGTCCATTTGCCGCTCATTTGGTTCCGTTGACCCCCAGGTTGAATCGACCAACGGCCTCGGAAGGGACAAAAAAGCTGTTATAAAGTTGCGCGCTAACCCATACGAGCCCTGCCTAATGCGTCCATTTATAAAGACATGGCTAACCATTTGCCTATTATTGCCACTGGCCGCCCACGCCACCAATCGTGAGCAACGTCTTCCGAACGTTAATGGTTACACCCCGAAATCCCATGCTTCTGCTCCTTCGAACAAAAGCAAAAAATCAGTCAAACACGCTCCACAGCTGGCCAGCAACAAAAAAGGCCTGGTTCCGCCGATGGCGAACAAGGAAAGCAGCAATGTGCTGAGCCGTGCAGTCAACGTCCTCGGTACCCCGTATCGTTGGGGCGGCAGCAGCCCGAGCAAAGGCTTCGACTGCAGCGGTCTGGTGAAATACGCGTTCAACGACGCCACGTTTGACCTGCCACGCACCTCCAATGCCATGGCCAGCGGTCACGGCGAGAAAGTCAATCGCAACGACCTGAAGCCAGGCGACCTGATTTTCTTCAACATCAAGAGCCGTCGAGTCAATCACGTTGCCATCTACCTGGGCAACGACCGCTTCATCCACGCACCACGTCGTGGCAAGTCGGTGACCATCGACACACTGAAGAAGCCGTACTGGGAAAACCACTACGTCGTTGCCAAACGGGTTCTGCCGAAAGATCAGAACGCGATGCGGGTTGTTCAGCGCTGATTACATCCGCTGGAACCTGCTTCGAATGTAACGACCTCTTCGCGAGCAAGCTCGCTCCCACACTGGAATGCATTCCACTGTGAGAGCGAGCTTGCTCGCGAAGCCTCCTGTAAAGCGCTACAGCTTCCCCTCAGAAATTATCCGGTGACCGCGCCTTCTCCCGCGCATGGTCGCGAGTGACCAGGCCCTTGGTCACCAGCTCCTTCAGGCTCATGTCCAGCGTCTGCATGCCCAGCGACCCACCTGCCTGAATCGACGAATACATCTGCGCCACCTTGTCTTCGCGGATCAGGTTCCGGATCGCCGACGTGCCGAGCATGATCTCGTGGGCCGCCATACGTCCGCCGCCAATCTTCTTGACCAGGGTCTGGGAAACCACTGCCAGCAACGACTCGGACAACATCGACCGCACCATCGACTTCTCATCCCCCGGAAACACGTCGATGATCCGGTCGATGGTCTTCGCCGCCGAGGTAGTATGCAGCGTGCCAAACACCAGATGGCCGGTCTCGGCGGCCGTCAACGCCAGGCGAATGGTTTCCAGGTCGCGCATCTCGCCCACCAGAATGACATCCGGGTCTTCGCGCAGGGCTGAACGCAAGGCCGCGGGGAAGCTGCGGGTGTCGCGATGGACTTCACGCTGATTGATCAGGCATTTGCGCGACTCGTGGACGAACTCGACAGGGTCTTCGATGGTGAGGATATGGTGGTGGCGATGGTTGTTCAGGTAATCGATCATCGCCGCCAGCGTCGTGGACTTGCCGGAGCCGGTCGGGCCCGTCACCAGCACCAGGCCACGGGGCGCATCGGTCATTTTGCGAAACACATCGCCCATGCCCAACGCCTCCATGCTCAAGACCCTGGAGGGGATGGTGCGAAACACGGCGCCGGCACCACGACTCTGGTTGAACGCATTGACCCGAAAACGGGCCACCCCAGGCAGATCAAAGGAAAAGTCGGTTTCCAGGTGCTTCTCGAAAGCCACCCGCTGGGTGTCGCTCATGATGTCGTAGATCAGCGCCTGCACTTCCTTGTGGTCCAGGGGCGGCAGGTTGATGCGCCGCACATCGCCATCGACTCGAATCATCGGCGGCAGGCCTGCGGACAGATGCAGGTCGGATGCGCCTTGTTTGGCGCTGAACGCCAGCAGCTCAGTGATATCCATAGCACGCCTCAATTCCAGTAGAATGCCGCCAACCTCAGACCCGCTGGCGCCCCTTGAATGTCCACGATAGCAGACAACATTGCACTGGTTAGTTCGCGCATCCGCGCTGCCGCCCTCGCCGCCAACCGGGACGAACACAGCGTCCAGCTGCTGGCCGTGAGCAAGACCAAACCCGCACAAGCCCTGCGCGAAGCCTATGCCGCCGGCCTGCGCGACTTTGGCGAAAACTACTTGCAGGAGGCCCTGGGCAAGCAGCTCGAATTGGCCGACCTGCCCTTGATCTGGCACTTCATCGGCCCCATTCAATCGAACAAGACTCGCGCAATCGCCGAGCACTTCGCTTGGGTGCATTCCGTGGATCGCCTGAAAATCGCACAACGCTTGTCGGAACAGCGACCTGCCGATCTGCCACCGTTGAACATCTGCATCCAGGTCAACGTCAGCGGTGAGGCCAGCAAATCCGGCTGCACCCCGGCCGACCTGCCGGCCCTGGCCAATGCCATCAGCGCCCTGCCTCGCCTCAAGTTGCGCGGATTGATGGCGATTCCCGAGCCGACTGAAGATCGCGCCGCCCAGGATGCCGCCTTTGCTGCCGTGCAGAATCTGCAAGCCAGCCTCCATCTGCCGCTCGACACACTTTCCATGGGCATGAGCCACGATCTCGAATCGGCCATCGCTCAAGGCGCCACCTGGGTCCGCATTGGTACGGCCCTGTTTGGCGCTCGCGACTACTCACAGCCTTGATCCATGGCTTACACACTTTTTATAAGGACCTGACATGAGCAAGACGCGTATTGCCTTTATCGGTGCCGGCAACATGGCCGCCAGTCTGATCGGCGGCCTGCGGGCCAAAGGCCTGGACGCCGCGCAGATCCGCGCCAGCGATCCCGGTGAAGAAACCCGCGCCCGCGTGAGCGCCGAACACGGCATCGAAACCTTTGCCGACAACGCACAGGCCATCGACGGTGCCGATGTGGTCGTGCTGGCGGTCAAGCCTCAAGCGATGAAAGCGGTCTGCGAAGCGATCCGTCCAAGCCTGAAGCCTGAGCAACTGGTGGTTTCGATTGCCGCCGGCATCACCTGCGCCAGCATGAATAACTGGCTCGGCGCCCAACCAATCGTGCGCTGCATGCCCAACACCCCGGCACTCCTGCGCCAAGGCGTGAGCGGCTTGTTCGCCACCGCCCAGGTGACCGCCGAACAACGCCAGCAGGCGCAAGAGCTGCTGTCGGCTGTCGGTATCGCCCTCTGGCTGGACGAGGAGCAGCAACTGGACGCGGTCACCGCGGTCTCCGGTTCCGGCCCGGCGTACTTCTTCCTGCTGATCGAAGCCATGACCGCCGCGGGCGTGAAACTCGGCCTGCCAGCCGACATCGCCGCTCAACTGACCCTGCAAACAGCACTGGGCGCTGCTCACATGGCGGTCTCCAGCGACGTCGACGCCGCTGAACTGCGTCGCCGCGTAACCTCGCCGGCGGGCACCACGGAAGCGGCGATCAAGTCGTTCCAGGCCGGCGGCTTCGAAGCACTGGTAGAAAAAGCATTGGGCGCCGCCGCGCACCGCTCGGCCGAAATGGCTGAGCAACTCGGTCGCTAATCAGCTCTTACAAAGGAATAAATGATGCTCGGACTCAATGACGCTGCCATTTTCGTGATTCAAACCCTGGGCAGCCTGTATCTGCTGGTCGTGCTGTTGCGCTTTATCCTGCAACTGGTGCGGGCGAACTTCTACAACCCACTCTGCCAGTTCGCCGTGAAGGCCACTCAACCGTTGCTCAAGCCACTGCGCCGGGTCATCCCGAGCATGTTCGGGCTGGACATGTCGTCGCTGGTGTTGGCGCTGATCGTGCAAATGGTGCTGTTCGCCGTCATCCTGCTGCTCAGCGGCTACAAGGTGGACGTGCTGTTCCTGGTGCCATGGGGTTTGATCGGCATTTTCGCGCTGTTTTTGAAAATCCTGTTCTGGGCGATGATCATCAGCGTGATCCTGTCCTGGGTCGCTCCGGGCAGCCATAACCCTGGCGCAGAGCTGGTGCAGCAGATCACTGAACCGGTACTCGCGCCGTTCCGCCGGATCATTCCGAACCTGGGCGGCCTCGACATCTCGCCCATCTTCGCCTTTATCGCGCTGCAGTTGCTGCAGAGCTGGCTGATTCCGCGCCTGGCGTACTACGCCCTGATGCCAAAAGAGCTGTTCGGGCTGATCTGACACTGAGGCGGCGGCCCGCGATGAGCGAGTCATCGCTCATCGCGGGCAAGCCCCGCTCACCACATGGGAATCTGTACTCCTGTGGGAGCCTGGCTTGCCCGCGATGGCCGCACCCCGGTCTTTCAGGAAAAATCAGGCCCGCCCTTTGCTTGCCGCTAACCCCACTGGTCTTTAGACTTACGCCTCATTTCAACGAGAGCAGGGTCGATGCCAGCTGCCTTCCCCCCCGATTCTGTTGGTCTGGTGACGCCGCAAATGGCGCACTTCAGCGAACCCCTGGCGTTGGCCTGCGGTCGTTCGCTACCGGCCTATGACCTGATTTACGAGACCTACGGCACGCTGAACGCGACGGCGAGCAACGCCGTGCTGATCTGTCACGCCTTGTCCGGGCACCACCACGCGGCCGGCTATCACAGCCCCGACGACCGCAAACCCGGTTGGTGGGACAGCTGCATCGGCCCCGGCAAACCCATCGACACCCACAAGTTCTTTGTGGTCAGCCTGAACAACCTCGGTGGCTGCAACGGCTCCACCGGCCCAAGCAGTATCAATCCCGAGAGCGGCAAGCCGTTTGGCGCCGACTTTCCGGTGCTGACCGTGGAAGACTGGGTGCACAGCCAGGCGCGCCTCGCCGACTTGCTCGGCATCGGCCAATGGGCAGCCGTCATCGGCGGCAGCCTGGGCGGCATGCAGGCCCTGCAGTGGACCATCACTTACCCGGACCGCGTGCGGCACTGCCTGGCCATCGCCTCGGCACCGAAGCTGTCAGCGCAGAACATCGCCTTCAACGAAGTGGCACGTCAGGCGATCCTCACCGACCCGGACTTCCATGGCGGTTCGTTCCAGGAACACGGCGTGATCCCCAAGCGCGGGCTGATGCTGGCACGGATGGTCGGGCACATTACCTACCTGTCCGACGACTCCATGGGCGAAAAATTCGGTCGCGGCCTGAAAAGCGAGAAGCTCAACTACGACTTCCACAGCGTCGAGTTCCAGGTCGAAAGCTACCTGCGCTACCAGGGGGAAGAGTTCTCCGGGCGGTTCGACGCCAACACTTACCTGCTGATGACCAAGGCCCTGGACTACTTCGATCCGGCCGCCAATTTCGATGATGACCTGGCGAAGACCTTCGCCGGTGCCACCGCCAAGTTCTGTGTGATGTCGTTCACCACCGACTGGCGCTTCTCCCCTGCCCGCTCGCGGGAACTGGTGGACGCACTGATGGCCGCGCGCAAGGACGTCTGCTACCTGGAGATCGACGCACCGCAGGGCCACGACGCCTTCCTGATTCCGATCCCGCGCTACTTGCAGGCGTTCGGCAATTACATGAACCGCATAACGTTGTGAGATAGCCATGAGAGCTGATCTGGAAATCATCCAGGAATGGATCCCCGCCGGTAGCCGCGTGCTCGACCTCGGTTGCGGCGATGGCGAGCTGCTGACCTGGCTGCGCGACAACAAGCAGGTCACCGGTTATGGCCTGGAAAACGACGCGGACAACATCGCCGAATGCGTGGCCAAGGGTATCAATGTCATCGAACAGGACCTGGACAAGGGCCTGGGCAACTTTGCCAGCAACAGCTTCGACGTCGTGGTCATGACCCAGGCGCTGCAGGCGGTGCATTACCCGGACAAGATCCTCGACGAAATGCTGCGGGTCGGTCGCCAGTGCATCATCACCTTCCCCAACTTCGGTCACTGGCGATGCCGCTGGTACCTGGCCAGCAAGGGACGGATGCCGGTTTCCGAGTTTCTGCCGTACACCTGGTACAACACGCCGAACATCCACTTCTGCACTTTCGAAGACTTTGAAGCCTTGTGTCGCGAACGTGAAGCCAAGGTCATTGATCGGCTTGCCGTGGATCAACAGCATCGGCACGGGTGGGCCAGTAAGCTATGGCCTAATCTGTTAGGTGAGATCGGTATCTACCGCGTCAGCAGCCCGGGGCTTGCAGACCATAAGGTCGCGGTCTGAATCACCACATTCCGAGGAGAAAATCATGGGTCGTCTAGCGCTGTTTTTACTCACCGCCTGCCTGAGCGTCACGGCCATGGCTGCTGATGTCATCAAGGGCGAACGCCAGGAAACCTTTGGCGACGTGACGGTGCACTACAACACCTTCAACTCCACGTACCTGACGCCGGACATCGCCAAGTCGGCCGAACTTATTCGCAGCAAGACTCAAGGCGTGATCAATATTTCGGTGATCAAGGACGGCAAGCCGCAGATGGCGCAGGTGAGCGGCTCGGTCAAAGACCTGACCAGCAAGAGCGTGCCATTGACCTTTAAACAGATCACTGAGCAAGGCGCCGTTTACTACATCGCCCAGTACCCTGTGCCTCAACAGGAAACCCGCACCTTCGAAATCAAGGTGCAGACCGGTGACAAAATCAACACCATCAATTTCAACCAAGAGCTCTTCCCCGGCGAATGATCAACTTCACGCAACTCGTACTGGCCAGCCACAACGCCGGCAAACTCAAGGAACTCCAGGCCATGCTCGGCGAATCGGTGCAACTGCGCTCGATCGGCGAGTTCAGCCAGGTCGAGCCTGAAGAAACCGGCCTGTCGTTCGTCGAGAACGCCATTCTCAAGGCCCGCAACGCCGCGCGCATTTCCGGCCTGCCGGCGCTGGCCGACGATTCCGGGCTGGCGGTGGACTTCCTCGGCGGTGCGCCGGGCATCTACTCGGCGCGCTATGCCGACGGCAAGGGCGATGCGGCGAACAACGCCAAGCTGCTGGACGTCCTGAAGGACGTGCCCGAGGCCGAGCGCGGCGCGCAGTTCGTCTGTGTGCTGGCCCTGGTGCGACACGCCGACGATCCGCTGCCGATTCTCTGCGAAGGCCTGTGGCACGGTCGCATCCTGACGGAGGCCAGCGGTGAACACGGCTTTGGCTACGACCCGCTGTTCTGGGTGCCGGAGCGCGATTGCTCCAGCGCCGAGCTGAGCCCGGGCGACAAGAACCAGATCAGTCACCGCGCCCGCGCAATGGATCTGCTGCGCCAGCGTCTGGGCCTGAAATGACCCACGACCGCTCCGCGTCACCGCTGATCTTCGGCGGTGCCGCGCAATCGCCTCGGGCGGCCCTGCCGGTCTTGCCGCCCCTGGCGCTGTACATCCACATCCCGTGGTGTGTGCGCAAATGCCCTTACTGCGACTTCAACTCCCATACCGCCAGCCCGGTGCTGCCGGAAGAAGAGTACGTCGACGCCTTACTGGCCGATCTTGATCAGGACCTGCACGCCGTCTACGGTCGCGAGTTGAGTTCGATTTTCTTCGGTGGCGGCACACCGAGCCTGTTCAGCGCCGCCGCGTTGGGCCGACTGCTCAAAGGCGTCGAACAGCGCATCCCGTTTGCCCACGACATCGAAATCACCCTGGAAGCCAACCCCGGCACGTTCGAACAAGAGAAATTCGTCGCCTACCGGGCGCTCGGCATCAATCGCCTGTCGATCGGCATCCAGAGCTTCCAGCAAGCAAAGCTCGAGGCCTTGGGGCGAATCCACAACGGCGACGAAGCGGTGCGAGCCGCGGGCATGGCTCGCCAGGCCGGGTTCGACAACTTCAATCTGGACTTGATGCACGGTCTGCCGGACCAGTCCCTGGAGGACGCCCTGAGCGACCTGCGCCAGGCCATCGCCCTGAAGCCGACCCACCTTTCCTGGTATCAGTTGACCCTGGAGCCGAACACCGTGTTCTGGAACAAGCCGCCGACGCTGCCGGAAGACGACACGTTATGGGACATTCAGGAAGCCGGCCAGGCACTGCTGGCCGAACACGGTTACGCGCAGTACGAGGTCTCGGCCTACGCCCAACCGGGCCGCCCGGCACGGCACAACCTCAATTACTGGAGTTTCGGCGACTTCATTGGCATCGGTGCCGGTGCCCACGGCAAGCTCAGCCATCCGGACGGGCGCATCGTGCGCACCTGGAAGACTCGCCTGCCGAAGGACTACCTCAACCCGGCCAAAAGCTTCCAGGCGGGCGAGAAAGCCCTGACCAACGATGAGATGCCGTTCGAGTTCCTGATGAATGCCCTGCGCCTGACCGAAGGGGTCGAATCGCGGCTGTATCCGGAACGCACCGGACTGCCCCTGGGCACCCTGGCCGAAGCTCGCCGCGAGGCAGAACAAAGCGGCCTGTTGCAGGTCGAACCGTCACGTCTGGCGGCTACCGAGCGCGGACAGCTATTCCTCAACGACTTGCTGCAGAAGTTTCTGACATAAGGAAATCGAATGGATCTGGTACTCGACCTGCTCGCCACCGTTTCTCGCTGGAGCCGCAGCAATCTCTCGGAGATCGCCCTGGCTCTGATGGGCTGTCTGCTGGTGCTGTTCGGCGCGGATTTCAAGGGCTGGGTCGACCAACGACTGGGCAGCATCGCCGGCGCCTTGCGCGTGCCGCTGATGGCCCTGCTGTGCATGATCGGCAGCGGCGCCGCCCTGATCTACGCCACGCCGTGGATCGTTCGGGGCTTGAGCCAATTCAACAACTACAGCCTGGCGCCGGTGTTGCTGGTGGTGCTGGTGCTGATCGGCGTCGTCGCTGACCGCCGCTGATTTCAGCTGCACCAAACATCCACTGTAGGAGCGAGCCTGCTCGCGATGATCGTTAACGAAAACGCGGGGCATCTGGGGCCCCGCGCTGTTCTCTGGTTTTTCGCGAGCAGGCTCGCTCCTACGACTGCTTCTCGAACTTCAAATCCCATACACCATGCCCAAGACGCTCGCCACGGCGTTCGAACTTGGTGATCGGCCGCTCGGCCGGGCGTGGTACACACTTGCCGTCTTCGGCCAGGTTGCGATAACCCGGCGCGACGTTCATCACTTCCAGCATGTATTCAGCGTACGGCTCCCAGTCGGTGGCCATGTGCAGCACACCGCCGACCTTCAACTTGCTGCGTACCAACTCGGCGAACGACGCCTGAACGATACGACGCTTGTGATGGCGGCTCTTGTGCCACGGGTCCGGGAAAAACAGCATCAGGCGATCAAGGCTGTTGTCGGCCACGCAACGGTTGAGCACTTCGATGGCATCGCAATCGTAGACCCGCAGGTTGGTCAAACCCTGGGTCAGCACGCCGTTGAGCAACGCACCAACGCCCGGACGGTGCACTTCGACGCCGATGAAATCCTGCTCCGGCGAAGCTGCCGCCATTTCCAGCAGCGAATGGCCCATGCCGAAACCGATTTCCAGCGAGCGCGGTGCCGAGCGACCGAACACCTGGTCGAAGTCCACCGGCGCGTCGGCCAGGGGCAGCACGAACAGCGGCGTGCCCTGTTCCAGGCCACGTTGCTGGCCTTCGGTCATGCGCCCGGCACGCATCACGAAACTCTTGATGCGGCGGTGTTGGCGCTCGTCGCCTTCTTCCGTCTGGATAGGCGTGTCGTTCGATTCAGTCATCAATGGCTCTTACTTGATCAGACCATCCAGCGGCGAAGAGGCGCTGGCATAGAGTTTTTTCGGCATGCGGCCAGCGAGGTAAGCCAAACGGCCCGCAACGATGGCGTGTTTCATGGCTTCAGCCATCATGATCGGCTGTTGGGCGTGGGCGATCGCCGAGTTCATCAGAACGGCGTCACAACCCAGTTCCATGGAGATGGTAGCGTCGGAAGCGGTACCGACCCCGGCATCCACCAGCACCGGGATTTTGGCTTCTTCAAGGATGATCTGCAGGTTGTACGGGTTGCAGATCCCCAGGCCCGAACCGATCAGACCGGCCAGCGGCATCACCGAGATGCAGCCGATTTCCGCCAGTTGCCGGGCGATGATCGGGTCGTCGCTGGTGTAAACCATCACGTCAAAGCCTTCCTTGACCAGCGACTCGGCGGCCTTGAGGGTTTCGATCACGTTGGGGAACAGGGTTTTCTGGTCCGCCAGCACTTCCAGTTTCACCAGGTTGTGACCATCGAGCAGCTCACGGGCCAGACGGCAGGTGCGCACGGCCTCGACAGCGTCATAGCAACCGGCGGTGTTCGGCAGAAAGGTGTAGCGATCCGGCGACAGGAAATCCAGCAGATTCGGTTCGCCCTCGTTCTGACCAAGGTTGGTACGACGCACGGCGAAAGTGACGATCTCGGCACCCGAGGCCTCGATGGCCAGGCGGGTTTCTTCCATGTCACGGTATTTGCCGGTACCCACCAGCAAACGCGACTGGTAAGTACGACCGGCCAGGACGAAAGGCTTGTCGCTACGAACGATGCTCATGGGAAATCCTCTGTAGGAGTGAGGGTCTTGCAGAATTGTCGGCCGATGCGGGCCAGACGGCTAGCCGCCGCCGATGGCATGCACGACTTCGACGCTGTCGCCGTCGTTGAGCGTGGTATCGGCATGCTGACTGCGCGGAACGATATCCAGATTGAGTTCCACCGCCACCCGGCGTCCGGTCAGGTCCAGACGGGTCAGCAGGGCCGCAACGGTTTCACCGTCGGGCAGTTCAAAGGATTCGCCGTTCAACTGAATGCGCATGCCGGATGCCGCCATCATTTTTAGGGGCTGGCATTCTAGCCCGATCGTGACCTAAAGGTCAGCAACAAGCGTCAAGCGGTAAGCTGCAAGCGCCAGGCGGCAAGGCCCAGGCAAAACCAGCCAACCAGGAATGCCAGGCCGCCAAAAGGCGTGATGATGCCGAGCTTGCTAAAGCCTGTCAGCGTCAGCACGTACAGGCTGCCGGAGAACAGCAGGATGCCGATGGCAAAGGACGCTCCGGCCCAAGTGATCAGCCGACCGGGAATCTGCGTGGCCAGCAGCGCCACACCCAGCAACGCCAGGGTATGCACCAGCTGATAGGTAACGCCGGTGTGGAAAATGGCCAGGTACTCGGCACTCAGGCGATTTTTCAGACCGTGGGCGGCGAACGCGCCAAGGCCAACACCGGTGAAACCGAAAAAAGCGGCCAGCATCAGAAAGCCACGCAGCATGAAGAACTCCAGTCAGACGCAATCAACAGGGTCTGTATAATGGCCCGCTCAACGGGTTCGGCCAAGCCATCTCTATGCTGCGTATATATTTCCGTCGTTTCACGAAGGCCGTGCTCTGGTTCATGGGCGGCAGCGTATTGCTGGTGCTGATCTTTCGCGTAGTGCCGCCACCGGGTACGGCATTGATGGTCGAACGCAAGATTGAATCGTGGTTCAACGGCGAGCCCATTGACCTGCAACGCACCTGGAAGCCCTGGGATGAAATCTCGGACGACCTGAAAGTCGCGGTAATCGCCGGGGAAGATCAGAAATTCCCGGAGCACTGGGGCTTTGACTTCGGGGCGATACAGGCCGCACTGGCCCATAACGAGCTCGGCGGCACAGTTCGCGGCGCCAGCACCCTGAGCCAGCAGGTCTCGAAAAACCTGTTCCTGTGGTCAGGTCGCAGCTGGTTGCGCAAAGGCCTGGAGGCCTGGTTTACCGGGCTGATCGAAGTGTTCTGGCCCAAGCAGCGGATTCTTGAGGTGTATCTCAACAGCGTCGAGTGGGATGACGGGGTATTTGGTGCCGAGGCCGCTGCACGACATCATTTTGGCATTAGCGCGAAAAACCTCAGCCGCCAGCAATCGAGTCTATTGGCTGCCGTGCTGCCAAACCCGCGCGTGTGGAGCGCCAGCCATCCGACTTCGTACGTTTCGCGGCGTGCGGGGTGGATACGGCAGCAGATGAGCCAGTTGGGGGGAGACAGTTATTTGATTGGACTGAACGATTCCCGTCGGGCGCCGTGGTCTCAGTAACATGCGTATCCCCTGCTCGCGATGAGGTCATCACATTAAACATTGATGTCGACTGATCCGACGCTATCGCGAGCAGGCTCGCTCCCACATTGGGTATGTGTGAGGCCAGAAACAAAAACGCCCCGATCAATGATCGGGGCGTTTTTTATTGCCTGCTTGCCGGTTATGCCGCAATCGACAACTTGAGTTTGTTCATCGCGCTCTTCTCGAGCTGACGAATACGCTCGGCCGACACGTTGTACTTCTGCGCCAGGTCGTGCAGCGTGGCTTTTTCCTCTGCCAGCCAACGCTGATAGAGGATGTCTCGGCTGCGGTCGTCCAGCACTTCCAGCGCTTCGTGCAGGTTGTGATTGGAATTGTCGCTCCAGTCGGCATCTTCCAGTTGACGAGCCGGGTCGTACCGGTGGTCTTCCAGGTAGTTGGCCGGCGACTGGAAAGCACTGTCGTCGTCAGCTTCGGCAGCCGGGTCGAAGGCCATGTCATGGCCGGTCAGGCGACTTTCCATCTCGCGCACTTCCCGCGGCTCTACACCGAGGCTTTCCGCCACGCGATGGACTTCCTCGTTGTTCAACCAGGCCAGACGTTTCTTCTGACTGCGCAGGTTGAAGAAGAGCTTGCGCTGGGCCTTGGTGGTCGCGACCTTCACGATCCGCCAGTTGCGCAGGATGAATTCGTGGATTTCCGCCTTGATCCAGTGCACGGCAAAGGACACCAGGCGCACGCCCATTTCCGGGTTGAAGCGCTTCACGGCCTTCATCAGGCCGACGTTACCTTCCTGGATCAGGTCAGCCTGAGCCAGACCGTAGCCGGAATAGCTACGGGCGATATGAACGACAAAACGCAGGTGGGCGAGCACCATCTGCCGAGCCGCCTCAAGATCCTGCTCATAGTAGAGACTCTCGGCCAGTTCACGCTCCTGCTCCGGCGTCAGCAACGGAATGCTGTTCACCGTGTGCACATAAGCCTCCAGGTTCGCACCCGGGACCAGAGCATATGCAGGTTGCAAAGAATTGGTCATACGAAAAAACCTCCGACTTACATAACTCGTGCAGTTAAGCACTGCGAAAATTGACCAGAAACCGTAGAACAAGTTCCCATAAATGCTGAAAGGTCAATACGAGCAAAATGATACTACTTAGGCGCAAGCTCCCTCAGGTGGCGTGCGACTGCAATCCATGCACCGATATACCCCAACAGCACAGCGCCAAGCAAGAGAGACAGACCGTCGGCAACCGGTACTCCGGCCAGCGCGAAATTGCTGCCGTACAAACCGGCCAGTCCGACTACCGCGTCATTCAGCCAGTCAAGGCCAAACGCCAATACGCCCCAAGAAAAAATCCCTGCACCGAAGCCATAAAGCGCGCCCATATAGAGAAAGGGCCTGCGCACATAGCTGTCAGTGCCGCCGACCAGTTTAATCACTTCGATCTCTGTGCGGCGGTTTTCAATATGAAGACGAATGGTATTGCCTATCACCAAAAGTAATGCAGAAACCAGAAGCACGGTCAGACCGAAGACAAAACGGTCGCCCAGCTTGAGAATAGCTGCCAGACGCTCCACCCAGACTAAATCAAGCTGCGCCTGCTGTACCTTCGGCAGATCGGAAAGTTTTTGTCTTAATGCTTCAAGTGTCGGCTTATCGACTTCTTTCGGCGTCACCAGGACCACGCCGGGTAGCGGGTTTTCCGGCAACTCCTTGAGGGCGTCGCCCAGGCCGGACTGCTGCTGGAACTCTTCCAGCGCCTGATCCCGGCCAACGTATTCGGCATCGGCCACGCCCGGCATGCCCTTGATCTGCGCGCGTAGCGCCTCGCCCTCAGCCGGGCTGGCCTCGAGCTGCAAGTACAGTGAAATCTGCGCAGCACGCTGCCAGGAACCACCCAGACGCTCAACGTTACTTAGCAAAAGTGACAGGCCCATGGGCAAACTCAGGGCCACCGCCATCACCATGCAGGTGAAAAAGCTGCCGATGGGCTGTTTACCCAGCCGGCGCAGACTGTCCAGCAGGCTGGCGCGATGGCTCTCGATCCAGGCGCGAAACAGCGTCGCGAAGTCCGGGCCATCATCGTCGTCGCCTTTTTTCTTGGTCGGTTGCGGATCGGCGGCCTTCGGCGCCACGCGTTCTGAAACCTTCGGACTGCGAGTCGCACTCATACGCCGGCCTCCCCGTCGCCGATCAATCGACCGCGCTGCAGGGTCAGCATGCGGTGGCGCATGCGCGCGATCAGTGCCAGGTCGTGACTGGCGATCAATACGCTGGTGCCCAAACGGTTGATATCTTCGAACACGCCCATGATTTCCGCCGCCAGCCGCGGGTCGAGGTTACCGGTCGGTTCGTCCGCCAGCAGCAAAGCTGGACGGTGAACGATGGCGCGGGCAATGCCAACGCGTTGTTGCTGGCCGGTGGAGAGGTCGCCGGGGTACAGATCGGTCTTGTCCGACAGCGCCACGCGCTCCAGGGCCGAATCCACACGCTTGGCGATTTCCGCCTTGGACAGGCCAAGAATCTGCAACGGCAGCGCGACGTTGTTGAACACTGTGCGATCAAACAACAGTTGATGGTTCTGGAACACCACGCCGATCTGCCGGCGCAGGAATGGTATCTGTGCGTTGCTGATGGTGCTCAGGTCTTGCCCGGCCAGCAGCAACTTGCCGCTGGTGGGTCGTTCCATGGCCAGCAGCAGGCGCAACAACGTACTTTTACCGGCACCTGAATGACCGGTTACAAACAAAAACTCACCGCGACGCACTCGAAAGCTCAGCTCATGCAAGCCGACGTGACCGTTCGGGTAGCGTTTACCGACCTGTTCGAAACGAATCATGAACGCTCCCGCTCGGCAAACAGCGCCTGGACAAAGGGTTCAGCTTCAAAAGTGCGCAAATCGTCGATGCCTTCACCAACACCGATGTAGCGGATCGGCAGACCGAACTGCTTGGCCAGGGCAAAAATCACCCCGCCCTTGGCGGTTCCGTCGAGCTTGGTCAGTGCCAGGCCCGTCAGCTCGACGGTCTGGTTGAACTGTTTGGCCTGGTTGATGGCGTTCTGGCCGGTGCCGGCGTCGAGCACCAGCAACACTTCGTGCGGTGCATCGGCGTCGAGCTTGCCGATCACCCGGCGAACTTTTTTCAGCTCTTCCATCAGGTTGTCTTTGGTGTGCAGACGACCGGCCGTGTCGGCGATCAACACATCGATGCCACGGGCCTTGGCGGCCTGCACAGCGTCGAAAATCACCGAAGCCGAGTCGGCACCGGTGTGCTGGGCAATCACCGGGATCTTGTTGCGCTCACCCCAGACCTGCAATTGCTCGACCGCCGCGGCACGGAAGGTGTCACCGGCGGCGAGCATGACTTTCTTGCCTTCCAGTTGCAGTTTCTTCGCCAGCTTGCCGATGGTGGTGGTCTTGCCGGCACCGTTGACGCCGACGACCAGAATCACGAACGGCTTGTTTTGCGAGGTGATTTTCAGCGGCTGCTCGACGGGCTTGAGCATGGCCGCCAGCTCGGCTTGCAGGGACTTGTACAAGGCATCGGAATCAGCCAGCTCCTTGCGCGCGACCTTCTGGGTCAGGCGCTGAATGATCACCGAAGTGGCTTCGACCCCGACGTCGGCGGTCAGCAGACGGGTTTCGAGATCATCGAGCAGCTCATCGTCGATGGCTTTCTTGCCCAGAAACAGGCTGGCCATGCCTTCGCCGATGCTGGCGCTGGTCTTGGACAGGCCTTGCTTGAGGCGGGCGAAGAAACCGGCCTTGGTTTCTTCGGTACGGACAGGCTCGACCGGCGGTTCGACCGGTGCGACGACAACAGGTGCTGGTGCTGGTGCTGCATCTGGCGCTTTGACAACCGGTGCAACCGGCGGGACGAATAACGGCGCGGCCTCGACAACCGGCGCGGCAACCACCGGCTCAATCACTGGCGCCCGAACCGGTTCCTGCGCCACTGGCGTGTGCACAGGAATCGGCGGCGTCACATGGGGCGCCTGCTCATCTTCGACCAGGGCCACCGGCTCTTCCGCCACCGGCAACGTCAGCCAGGGCTGAGCGACCGGGGTCTGTGGCAATTCGGTCGGGGCTTCGTCAGCAGGCGCGGCAACCGGTTGCAGCACTGGCTCGGCGATTGGCAACACAACGGGCGCAGGCTCTGCCTCTGGCGCTGGCGTTGGCGTTGGTTCAGGAATTGGTTGTGGCTGTTCGACGGCGGGTTCCTGCGGCTTTTTGCGCAGCCATCCGAACAGGCTTTTCTTTTCGCCAGCCGCAGCTGGGGTCTTCTTGTCGTCGTTGGAACCAAACATGGGGGACGGCTATCTCACGGTAGCGACGCGCCAACGGGCGCCCCGGCAAATAAATATTCGATGCAGAACAGACTGCGATTGACCCAGCTTGTTCACGCGCAACATTTTGTCGAGGCGCTCATCGGCACCTCAAGAAATCGACTTCTCATAGGACTAAAGCAGCAAAATCGGCGAAAAAGCGGAATTCAGTTGATAAATATCCACCTTCCGTCGCAAACCCAATCAACCTGATCAAGCATAAAGGCCTGATAGGCGTGGCCGCCGCTAAAACGGATCAGTATCCTAGCACCTCCTCGCCCGCCTAGGCTAAGACCAAGCGGACAGTCCCAAAGGTTTAAAAACGAATGAATGCTCTAGCCCGCCGCGCTGCTGGCCTGCTGCTCAGCACAGTTTGCCTGCCCCTTTCGGCCCTGGCCGCCGACTCGCAACCCACCCACGAATTCACCCTCGACAATGGTCTGAAGATCGTCGTGCGCGAAGATCATCGCGCGCCGGTGGTGGTTTCACAGGTCTGGTACAAGGTCGGCTCCAGCTACGAGACTCCGGGTCAGACCGGGTTGTCCCACGCCCTGGAGCACATGATGTTCAAGGGCAGCGAGAAAGTCGGTCCCGGCGAAGCCTCACTGATCCTGCGTGACCTCGGCGCCGAGGAGAACGCCTTCACCAGCGACGACTTCACCGCTTATTACCAGGTACTGGCCCGCGATCGCCTGGGCGTGGCCTTCGAACTGGAAGCCGACCGCATGGCCAGCCTGCGTCTGCCGCCCGATGAGTTCGCCCGGGAAATCGAAGTCATTAAAGAAGAACGCCGCCTGCGCACCGACGACAAACCGATGTCCAAGGCCTACGAGCGCTTCAAGGCCATGGCTTACCCGGCCAGCGGCTATCACACGCCCACCATCGGCTGGATGGCGGATCTGGACCGCATGAAGGTCCAAGAGCTGCGCCACTGGTATGAATCCTGGTACGTGCCGAACAACGCCACGCTGGTAGTGGTCGGCGATGTGACCCCGGATGAAGTCAAAGCGCTGGCCCAGCGTTACTTCGGCCCGATCGCCAAACGCGACGTGCCGCCGGCGAAGATTCCGCTGGAACTGGCCGAGCCCGGCGAGCGCCAGATCACCCTGCACGTGAAGACCCAACTGCCCAGCCTGATGCTGGCATTCAATGTACCGAGTATTGCCACCGCCGAAGACAAACGCTCGGTGAATGCCTTGCGCCTGATTTCCGCCCTGCTCGACGGTGGCTATAGCGCACGCATCCCGACCCAACTGGAGCGTGGCGAAGAGCTGGTGTCCGGCGCTTCGTCGAGCTACGACGCCTACACCCGTGGCGACAGCCTGTTCACGCTGTCGGCAACACCCAACAGCCAGAAAAACAAAACCATCGAGCAGGCAGAAGCCGGTTTGTGGAAGCTGCTCGAACAGTTGAAAACCACCGCGCCGTCCAGCGAAGAACTCGAACGCGTGCGGGCGCAGGTCATCGCCGGCCTGGTTTATGAGCGTGACTCAATCACCAGTCAGGCCACCGCCATCGGCCAACTCGAAACCGTCGGGCTGTCCTGGAAATTGATGGACACCGAACTCGCCGAACTGGAAAGCGTGACCCCGCAAGACATCCAGAAAGCCGCCAAGCTGTATTTCACCCGCGAACGTCTCAGCGTCGCCCATGTTCTGCCAGAGGAGACGACTCATGAGTGAGCGTAAAAAATCGCGCCGGGCCCTGCAGGGCCTGATCGCTGCCATGCTGATCGGCTCTGCCGCGTTCTATTTCGCCAAGACTGATGATTCCATTGCCAGTGAAGCGCTGGATAAAGCCAAGGCCAGCCAGAAACTGCAATCATTGACCGAGCTCAACGGCAAGGTGCCGAGCCATCGCAAACTCGATGTCCAGAGCTGGAACACCGCCGAAGGCGCCAAGGTGTTGTTTGTCGAGGCCCGTGAGCTGCCAATGTTCGACATGCGCCTGATCTTTGCCGCCGGCAGCAGCCAGGATGGCGATGCACCCGGTTTGGCCACGCTGACCAATGCCATGCTCAACGAAGGCGTCGCCGGTAAAGATGTCAGCGCGATTGCCCAGGGCTTCGAAGGCCTGGGCGCCGATTTCGGCAACGGGGCCTACAAAGACATGGCGGTCGCCTCCCTGCGCAGCCTCAGCGCCGCGGACAAACGCGAGCCGGCCTTGAAGCTGTTTGCCGAAGTCGTCGGCAAACCGACGTTCCCCGCTGATTCCTTTACCCGCATCAAGAACCAGTTGCTCGCCGGTTTCGAATACCAGAAACAGAACCCCGGCAAACTGGCCAGCGTCGAATTGATGAATCGCCTGTATGGCGATCACCCGTACGCGCACTCCAGCGACGGCACGGCGAGCACCATTCCGGGCATCACCCTGGAGCAACTGCGCGCGTTCCACCAGAAAGCCTACGCCGCCGGGAACGTAGTGATCGCACTGGTGGGTGACTTGTCCCGCAGTGAAGCCGAAGCCATTGCGGCGCAGGTTTCCGCTGCCTTGCCCAAAGGCCCCGCCCTGCCGAAAATCGCGCAACCGGCTGAACCCAAGGCCAGCATTGGTCATATCGAGTTTCCGTCCAAGCAGACCAACCTGATGCTCGCGCAACTGGGCATCGACCGTGACGATCCGGACTACGCGGCCCTGTCCATGGGTAATCAGATCCTCGGCGGAGGCGGATTCGGCACTCGCCTGATGAGCGAAGTCCGCGAGAAGCGTGGCCTGTCATACGGCGTGTATTCGGGCTTCACCCCGATGCAGGCACGCGGCCCGTTCATGATCAATCTGCAGACCCGCGCCGAGATGAGCGAAGGCACCCTGAAGCTGGTGCAGGACGTGCTCGCCGATTACCTTAAAACCGGCCCGACCGAAAAAGAACTCGACGACGCCAAGCGCGAACTGTCCGGCAGCTTCCCGCTGTCGACCGCCAGCAACGCCGATATTGTCGGCCAACTGGGCGCCATCGGCTTCTATAACCTGCCGCTGAGTCATCTTGAGGACTTCATGCAACAGTCGCAGAACCTGACTGTCGAGCAAGTCCGAGCCGCACTGAACAAACACCTGAGCACGGACAAAATGGTCATCGTCAGCGCTGGCCCGACCGTGCCACAAAAGCCGTTACCGGCCCCTACTGATAAACCTGCCGAGCAACCGCTCGGGGTTCCGGAGCATTAATGGCCACTTCCCGTCCTAAAAAACCGGTTCACAACGTGCATAACGGCGTGAACCAACTGCGCATCATCGGCGGCGAATGGCGCAGCCGAAAGCTGAGCTTCCCTGACGCTCCAGGCCTGCGCCCGACGCCGGACCGGGTGCGTGAAACCCTGTTCAACTGGCTAGCCCCCTACGTCCCTGGCGCCAAGGTGCTCGACCCGTTCACGGGCAGTGGCGCGCTGTTTCTCGAAGCCTTATCCCGTGGCGCAGCCATGGGCCAGGCGCTGGACGCCAGCAGTCTCGCGGTGTCCAGCCTCAAGGAGCATCTGGGTACGCTTCGCTGCACCACTGGCCAGGTACAGACCGCCGACGCCCTGCGCTACCTGGAAACCCAGCCAGCGGTTGCCTACGACCTGGTATTCCTCGATCCGCCGTTCAACCAGAACCTGTTGCCCGCCGTTTGCGCCTTGCTTGAAGAGCGTCAGTGGCTGGCAGACGACGCCTGGGTCTATACCGAAAGCGAAAGCGCACCCTCGACCCTGGGCCTGCCGCAAAACTGGCGTCTTCATCGCGAGCAGAAATCCGGGCGTGTGTACTACTCGTTATGGCAGCGCCTCGCTGAAAAACTTGCTGAGTAAAGCGTACGGGCAGACCAGTGGTCTGCCTTGCGTCGCGACTGTTTCTTAAAACGCAACACATCTGAAGTGGCTTGTTTATCTGCTCCTGGCTCATCGTAACCGTGCGAAATGTCTCGCATGGATGCAATGAAGGATTAACGGATGAACACGCTAATGACTGAACGAACGCCCCACCCCACCCATGAGTTCACCCTCGACAATGGCCTGAGGGTCATTGTCCGCGAGGATCACAGAACCCCTCAGGTCGGAATCACACTGGTTTTTGCCGTAGGAACTGATGACGAGCACCCCGAAGACTTCGGGGTCACAGATGTATTACAAAATGCACTGATGCCTGACTATGACGACTTCATCAAAGAGACCGGAGCCATTCATCAAAACTTCGGAGACTCTAAAGGGCTGAGAGACATCCTACTGATCGCCGCCGAACACCTGGAAAGTGCGCTCAAAGTCCAGTCGACCATCATGACGGACGAACCATCGGATGAATTGCTACGCACCTGGCTGGACGAAGAACTTCTGTGCAACAAGGAAAAATCCTTGTTCATATCTACAGTTAGTTTCAGTCCGGAAATCGACGCGCTGATAACCACCGGGCACAGTTACTACAGGCCCCGCGACGCGATTGCAGCCAATCTTGAACGACTGACCTTTGAACACCTCAGAAACTGGCGCCAGAGCCGGTATTGCCCCAGTAATGCCTGCCTGGTGATTGTCGGCGATGTCGATACTGAGGAGGCAAGACGACTGGTCGAGCGACACTTTGGATCGGAAGACCAGCGCGCCGCTCCCTTCAGACCCTTGATAAAAGGACCGTCAGAACCCGGCTACCGCCAGATAACGCAATTTCTGGAAACCGAATACCCGCTGATGCTCGTCATATTCAACACACCAGGGATGGAGAACGCCCCCGATCCGCAATCCGTCAGGGCACTGCAAGTATTGTCCTCCCTGTTTGAGTCCTCCGCACGCCTGAAGTCATTCGAGAATGACGACCGCTCGACAATCTTTGCAAATGCCCTTCGACTCAGTCGAGTCAATAATCAATTCACCCTCGCTTTCTACTTCAACGGTGATCCGCAGCAAGCCGAAGCCGATCTGTGGGCATTACTGGATGACCTTAAGCGCGTGCCGTTCACACCCGAGGAGCTAGAGCCCGCTATCATTCAAGAAAGTACTACCCGACAGGCGCTCTACGACAACCCTCAAACACAGGCGAGTGGTATCGGCTATCTTGAAGGATCGTCTCAGCCATGGCAGTTGATCGATCTTGAGGTCGCGCAATTGCGCAGCGTCACGACGCAGGATGTTCAGCGCGCCGTCAATGCCTGCTTCACTCGCGAACGCGCAACCGTGGCACATGTGTTTCCCATCGAGAAAAAGACCTCGGCTTAACGAAAGCCCAGTGTAACCATCAACCCCTGAAAACCGGCCCCTGTGTGACCATGCACAGGGGCTTCTCTTGCCGGTCGCGAACCCTTGTTGTTTATGGCAAGTTAGCAACTTGCGGCGAGCAAGACACGCCCCATGAATTCCTCTGCATTTCACAAGCAGCGGTCTGCAATTGAACAGAATGTCTCACTACAAGTTGCCCCCAATTCCCCATGGAAACCTTCACCCCCGCCTTCGGCCTTGGCAACCCGCACTTGCAGACCTTGTGGGGACCGCTGTGGCGCAAAACCACACACCTTGAGCGCGAGCGTGAACGCCTGTGGCTCGAGGATGGCGACTTCCTCGACCTCGACTGGCACGGCCCGCACAGCGTCGACGCGCCCCTGGTCCTGGTGTTGCACGGACTGACCGGTTCGTCGAATTCGCCTTACGTGGCCGGGATTCAAAAAGCGCTGGGCGACCGGGGCTGGGCCAGCGTCGCACTGAACTGGCGCGGCTGCTCTGGCGAACCCAACCTGCTGCCGCGCAGCTACCATTCCGGCGCCAGTGAAGACCTCGCCGAAACCATCAGGCACCTGCGGGCCAAACGTCCTCTCGCTCCGCTGTATGCCGTCGGTTATTCCCTGGGCGGCAATGTGTTGCTCAAGCATCTGGGCGAAACCGGCAGCGCCAGCGGCCTGCTCGGCGCGGTGGCGGTGTCGGTGCCGTTTCGCCTGGACCAGTGCGCCGACCGCATCGGCCAGGGTTTTTCCAAGGTTTATCAGGCGCACTTCATGCGCGAGATGCTGGCCTACATCAAGAACAAGCAGCGGCAGTTCCAGCACGACGGGCGCGAAGATGGCCTGGCAGCGCTCGCCGCGCTGGGCTCGCTGGAAAACATGCGCACGTTCTGGGATTTCGATGGCCGGGTCACCGCACCGCTCAATGGCTTCACCGATGCCGAGGACTACTATCGCCGTGCATCGAGCCGCTACTTCCTGGGCGAAATCCGCACGCCAACCTTGCTCATTCAGGCAGCCGATGACCCCTTCGTGTTTTCCCACAGCCTGCCCCAGGCACAAGAGTTATCGGCCTGCACGCAATTCGAGTTGCAGGCCAAGGGTGGGCACGTTGGATTTGTCGACGGTTCGTTCCGGCAACCGGGGTACTACCTGGAACGGCGTATCCCACAATGGCTGGCCACCTTGGCTCGCAAGTAGACCGTGAATAACCATCAGGGCGAATCCATCCTCTTCTGGCAGACCGCGCCACTGGCCGGGGTCGAGTTGTTGTCTGCGCGCTACATCGAACACCGTTTCGCCCCTCATGTGCACGACGGTTACGTGATCGGCATGATCATGGCGGGCGCCCAGCGCTACCGGTATCGCGGCGCCGAGCATCTGGCAGGCAGCGGCACGCTGGTATTGATCAACCCGGACGAACTGCACACCGGCCACAAGGGTACGGAGGATGGCTGGCTGTACCGGGCGTTTTATCCCGATAGCGGGCAGATCCTGTCGCTGCTGGCCGAACTCGAATTGCCCACCCGTCACCTGCCGGCGTTCGGCGCCACGCTGTACCGTGATCCGGATCTGGTGAATGGTTTCTGCCAATTGCACCGTTTGCTGGAAAGCCCATCCACCGCACTGCAACAACAGACCGCCTGGCGTGAACTGATGCTTTCATTGCTGCAGCGTCACGCAGCGGTTCCGGATGCCGGAAAACCGGGCAAGGAACACCGGGCGGTGACATTGGCCAAGGACTTGTTGCAAACGCAACTGGCGGCACCGCCCTCGCTGGAAGAACTGGCAGCGGCGGTGAACCTGTCGCCCTTTCACTTTGCCCGGGTGTTCCGCCGCGCCACCGGCATGCCGCCGCACACCTGGCTGATGCAACAACGCATCGCTCGGGCACGGGCACTCTTGCAGGACGGTTGTTTGCCACTGGAAGTCGCGACGCAATTGGGGTTTGCCGACCAGAGTCATCTGAGTCGGCAATTCAAGCAGGTGTATGGGGTGGGGCCAGGGGCGTATCGCAGTGCGCGCCTGTCTTGATATCTGAAATCCACCTCCCCCTGTGGGAGCAAGCTCGCTCCCACAAGGATTGCGGTGACTATTCGCCTTTGGCGACGCCGCGAGCAGGCTCGTTGATCCATTCGCTCCACGACCCGGCATACAACGAGCCCAATGGATAGCCCGCCAGGCACAACGCGAACAGGTTATGGCAAGCCGTCACACCGGACCCGCAATACGCCACCAGCTCGGTCGGCGAACGGCCTTGCAGCTTCGCCGCAAAACGCTGCTTGAGCTGATCGGCCGGCAGGAAACGCCCGTCGCTGCCCAGATTATCGGTGAACGCCGCACACTGAGCGCCGGGGATGTGCCCGGCAATCGGATCGATCGGTTCCACTTCGCCCTTGAAGCGCGGCAAGGCGCGGGCATCGAGCAACGTCAGCGCGGGTTGGCCGAGGCGTTTTTGCAGCTGTTCTGCGCTGAGCAACAGCGAACCGTCAGGGCTCCCGCTAAAGGTGCCGCGCGAGATGGACGGCGCATCCAGACTCAACGGCAACCCTGCGCCGTGCCAGGCTTTGAGCCCACCATCGAGGATGAACACACCCTCACGCTTGCCCAACCATGCCAGCAGCCACCAGGCCCGCGCCGCATAGGCACCCGGACCGTCGTCATACAAAACCACTTCGCTGTCGGCATTGATGCCCCAGGCTTGCAGACGCTCGATCAAGGCGGCCGGCTCAGGCAATGGATGACGCCCGGTCACACCCTTGACCACTTTGCCGCTGAGATCGCGCTCGAGATCGGCGAAGCTCGACCCGGCAATGTGCCCTTCGGCATAGCTACGCTGACCGTAATCCGGGTCTTCGAGGGCAAAACGACAATCCAGAATCACCAACCCCGGCTGGTCCTTCTTCAGGTCCAGCGCTTGCGGGCTGATCAGTTGCGCAATGGGCATAACGGGCTCCTGTGAGGTTGTCGAATGACGATCCTACTGCACTTTGCGCTTCACAGCTCTTCCAGCGCCTGGGCCAACGGCACATAAAACTCCTCGAACAAGGCGTTGACCGCATCGCGCGCCTGATCCGTGACAAAACCGGCCTCCAGCACCAGCACTTGATAGACCCCGCGCTTGATCGCTTGCTCGCTGAGGTGGCTGGAGTTTTCCCGCGTGGTGCACAGAAAGCGCACCCAGGACGTGAGGATGATCCAGGCGTTGAGGGTCAGGGATTCGATCTGCACCCGATCCATTTTCAGGATGCCCGCCTCGACGAAGCCCTCGTAGATGTGCGTGCCCTGGATCAGGCAACGCTGGGAAAAGCGCCGATAGCGTCCGGCCAGGTCTGCATCGCTGTCGAGCAAGTGCTCGAGGTCGCGATGCAAAAACCGGTAGCGCCACATCGCCGACAGCAGCTCCTTGAGGTAGAAGCGCTTGTCTTCCACCGTGGCGGCGCGGCCCTGGGGCGGGCGCAGGAAACTGTCCACCAGGCTTTCGTACTCACTGAACAGCACAGCGATGATCGCCTGCTTGTTGGGGAAGTGGTAGTACAGGTTGCCCGGAGAAATCTCCATGTGAGCAGCGATGTGATTGGTGCTGATGCTGCGCTCGCCCTGCTGATTGAACAGCTCGAGGCTGTTCTGCACGATGCGCTCGCTGGTTTTGATCCTTGGGGCCATGGCTTGAGCTTTAATTCAGAGTGCGTTGATGAGCATCTTACGACCTAACCGGACAGGGATAAAACAAAGCTGCGGCAGGATGTCATTTGACTTTATAGAGCATAGACTCTAAAACGAGCCTCATTACAATAAATCCGGAGCCGACCATGACCGCTGGAATTTCCTACCTGCAAGACCTGCAGCAGCCTCTGGAAGAACTCCACAACCTCTTCAACGCGCAGCGCGCCGCCTACGCCGCCAACCCGATGCCACCCGCGGCCCAGCGCCAGCAATGGCTCAAGGCATTGCGCGACCTGTTGAGCGCTGAACGCGAACCCCTGATTGATGCCATCAGCCAGGACTTCAGCCACCGCAGCGCCGACGAAACCTTGCTCGCCGAATTGATGCCCAGCCTGCATGGCATTCATTACGCCAGCCGCCACCTCAAAGGCTGGATGCGAGCGTCGCGCCGCAAGGTCGGCGTGGCCTTCCAGCCTGCCTCGGCCAAAGTGGTGTACCAGCCGCTGGGCGTGGTCGGGGTGATCGTGCCGTGGAACTACCCGTTGTACCTGGCCATCGGGCCTCTGGTCGGCGCGTTGGCGGCGGGTAATCGGGTGATGCTCAAGCTCAGCGAGTCCACGCCTGCTACCGGTTTGCTGCTCAAGGACCTGCTGGGACGAATCTTTCCCGAAGACCTGGTCTGCGTGGTACTGGGCGAGGCCGATATCGGGGTCGCGTTTTCACGACTGCGTTTCGATCATTTGTTGTTCACCGGCGCCACCAGCATCGGCAAACACGTGATGCGGGCCGCTGCGGAGAACCTGACGCCCGTTACCCTCGAATTGGGCGGCAAATCCCCAGCCATCGTGTCCCACGACGTGCCCCTCAAGGACGCCGCCGAACGCATCGCTTTCGGCAAGACCCTCAACGCCGGACAAACCTGCGTGGCGCCGGACTACGTGCTGGTGCCCGAAGACCGCGTTGGCTCTTTCGTCGAAGCCTATCGCCAGGCGGTTCGCGGGTTTTTTCCGACCCTGGCCAACAACCCGGACTACACCGCGATCATCAATGATCGCCAACTGGCGCGACTCAATGGCTATATCAGCGATGCCACCAGCAAAGGCGCGCTGCTGATACCGCTGTTCGAACAGGGCCAGGGACGCCGTATGGGCCACAGTTTGCTGCTCAACGTCAGCGACGACATGACGGTGATGCAGGACGAAATCTTTGGTCCACTGCTGCCGATCGTGCCGTACAAGGATCTGGATCAGGCGTTTGCCTACATCAACCAGCGCCCTCGCCCACTGGCGCTGTACTACTTCGGCTACGACAAACGCGAGCAAAACCGCGTTCTTCATGAAACCCATTCCGGCGGCGTGTGCCTGAACGACACCCTGCTGCACGTTGCCCAGGACGACATGCCCTTCGGCGGCATTGGCGCTTCGGGCATGGGTCATTACCACGGACACGAAGGTTTCCTGACCTTCAGCAAGGCCAAGGGCGTGCTGATCAAACAGCGATTCAACGCGGCGAAACTGATCTACCCGCCGTACGGAAAATCCATTCAGAAACTGATCCAGAAGCTGTTCATCCGCTAACGATCGTCACCGTCGGGTAATAACAACAATGAGCCCAAGCCTGTCCGATACACCCGCGCTGTCACGGCGCGGCCTGCTCAAGTTCAGCCTCGGCGCCAGCGCCTTTCTTGCCACGGCCGGGCTGGGAGCCAGCCTGAGCGGGTGCTCGTCGAGCATCCCGGCCAGCGGATTTTCGTCTTTGCGCAGTGGCGACCTGCTGTTTCTGCGGGCACTGGTGCCGGTCATGCTCGATGGCGCCGTGGCCGTCGAAGGAATGTCCGACGCCGTCGAAGGCACCCTGAAAAGCCTGGATTACAACCTTGATCACCTGTCGCCGGAAATGCTCAAGCTGACCCGGCAACTGTTCGACGTGCTGGGCATGGCCGTGACCCGTGGGCCACTGGCCGGCATCTGGGGCAGTTGGGAGAACGCCAGCGGCGCTGAGATCCGTCATTTCCTCGAACGTTGGGAGAACAGCGCCTTGGGCCTGTTGCGCATGGGTCACAACTCGTTACTGCAACTGGTGATGATGGCCTGGTACGGCCGCAAGGAATCGTGGGCTCATTGCGGGTATCCAGGGCCGCCAACGGTTTGAAATCGAGTCGGCCCTATCGCGGGCAAGCCACGTTCCCGCAGAGGATCGCGTCCCCCTTGTGGGAGCGAGCCTGCTCGCGAAGACGGCCTCATGAACACCACTGGTCCAAACCATAACAACAAGAGAACCCGAAGATGCCCGTACCCGATCCGTTCCGCGAAGGCATGGCCCGTGGCTGGAAAACCTACAACGGCTCACAACTGACCCAGGACCTGACCCTCGAAGCGGATGTGGCGATCATTGGCAGTGGCGCCGGAGGTGGAACCACGGCCGAAATCCTCAGCGCAGCCGGTTACAAAGTACTGCTGATCGAGGAGGGTCCGCTCAAGACCAGCAGCGACTTCAAGCTGCTTGAAGACCAGGCCTACGCCAGCCTTTATCAGGAAGGCATCGGCCGCATGAGCAAGGACGGTGCGATCACCATCCTCCAGGGCCGCGCGGTGGGCGGGACCACGCTAATCAATTGGACCTCCAGCTTCCGCACCCCGGAACCGACCCTGGAACACTGGGCCAGGGAGCACAACGTCAAGGGCCACTCGCCGGCTGAAATGGCGCCGTGGTTCGAGAAAATGGAACAGCGTCTGGGGGTCGCCCCGTGGAGGGTTCCGCCCAACGCCAACAACGACGTGATCCGCAAAGGCTGCGAAAAGCTCGGATACAGCTGGCACGTGATCCCGCGCAACGTGCGCGGCTGCTGGAACCTCGGCTACTGCGGCATGGGCTGCCCGACCAACGCCAAGCAATCGATGATGGTCACGACCATTCCCGCCACGCTGGAAAAGGGTGGCGAATTGCTGTTCCTGGCCCGCGCTGAAAAGCTCATTCTGGCGGGCGACAAGGTCACGGGCCTGCAATGCGTGGCGATGGACGAGCGCTGCGTCGAACCCACAGGGCGCCGCATCACGGTCAAGGCGCGGCATTACGTACTGGCGGGCGGCGGAATCAACAGCCCGGCGCTGTTGCTGCGTTCCGACGCGCCTGATCCGCACAAACGGCTGGGCAAACGGACTTTCCTGCATGTGGTGAACATGTCCGCCGGGCTGTTTGATGAAGTGATCAATCCGTTTTACGGGGCACCCCAGTCGATTTATTCAGACCATTTCCAATGGCTGGACGGCACCACGGGCAGAATGGCCTACAAACTGGAAGTCCCGCCACTGCACCCCGCATTGGCAAGCACGCTGCTCGGCGGTTTTGGCCAGGAAAACGCACAGCACATGGCCAACCTTCCCCATACTCACGCCATGCTCGCGTTGCTGCGGGACGGTTTTCACCCGGACAGCACCGGCGGCGCCGTCGAGTTGCGCGGTGATGGCACGCCGGTGCTCGATTACCCGATGACGCCTTATGTATGGGAAGGCTTGCGCCGTGCGTTCCACAGCATGGCCGAGATTCAGTTCGCCGGTGGCGCCAAGGCGGTGATGCCAATGCACGCCGATGCCCGTTATGTGAAAACCCTGGGCGAAGCGCGCACGCTGATCGATGGCTTGAGCCTGGAGCTGTACCGCACCCGGCTGGGCAGCGCCCATGTAATGGGCGGCTGTGCCATGGGCGAAGACCCGAAAACCGCCGTGACCGACAGCCTCGGTCGACATCATCAGCTGGCCAATCTGTCGATACACGACGGCTCGCTGTTCCCCACCAGCATTGGCGCAAATCCGCAGTTGTCGGTCTACGGGCTGACCGCGCAACTGGCGACTTCCCTGGCCGAACGTTTGAAAAACTCATGAAAACGACGAATATTCCCATCGTCTATAGTGCGTCCTTACCCAACAGGCGACTTGGCCGACCGGTTAGGCTGCGATACCATCCGACTCCCCAACGCACTCCCGCCAGGACGACGCGATGAACCGAGTGTTGTACCCAGGTACCTTCGACCCTATTACCAAGGGCCATGGCGATCTGGTCGAACGCGCCTCGCGCCTGTTCGATCACGTGATCATTGCCGTCGCCGCCAGCCCGAAGAAAAACCCGTTGTTTCCTCTGGAACAGCGCGTGGAGCTGGCACGCGAGGTCACCAAACATCTGCCGAACGTTGAAGTCGTCGGCTTCTCGACGCTGCTGGCGCACTTTGCCAAAGAGCAGAATGCCAATGTGTTCCTGCGTGGTCTGCGCGCGGTGTCGGATTTCGAGTACGAATTTCAGCTGGCCAACATGAACCGTCAGTTGGCTCCGGATGTGGAGAGCCTGTTCCTCACCCCATCCGAACGTTATTCGTTCATTTCCTCGACGCTGGTCCGCGAAATCGCAGCCCTGGGCGGCGATATCACCAAGTTCGTCCACCCTGCGGTGGCGGATGCCCTGACCGAGCGCTTCAAGAAATAGCCCCCGCAAACCGCAGGAGCGAACCTGCTGGGCGGGAAAACGACACCCCGCGGCGTTCTCGGGTTCATCGCCAGCAGGCTGGCGCCTGCAGTACGTCGCACCTGCGTGCAACGCAGGCGCCAATGCGGCACAATTACGCGCATTGATTTATTGCGCCCGGGCCTGTCGCCCTGGCTGGAGTTAGCATGTCCCTGATCATCACCGACGATTGCATCAACTGCGACGTCTGCGAACCCGAGTGCCCGAACGCCGCCATTTCCCAAGGCGAAGAGATCTACGTGATCGACCCGAACCTGTGCACCCAGTGCGTCGGCCACTACGACGAACCTCAGTGCCAACAGGTCTGCCCGGTCGATTGCATTCCCCTGGACGAAGCCCACCCGGAAACGCAAGAGCAGTTGATGGAGAAGTACCGGAAAATTACCGGCAAGGCTTGAGTCTTTCGATATCTGTTCGAACGCCATCGCGGGCAAGCCCGCTCCCACAAGGATCGCTTAAACCCTGTGGGAGACCGCAGGCGTTTCAGCGCTGACAGCGTGGGCAAAAGACGCTGGCGCGCTGCCCGAGCTTCACTTCCCGCAGCTCTGTCCCACAGACTTTGCACGGTTCAGCGCCACGGCCGTACACGAACAGTTCCTGCTGGAAGTAGCCCGGCTGACCATCACCACCGATAAAGTCCCGCAACGTGGTACCTCCGCGCTCGATGGCGGCGGCCAGGATGCGTTTGATTTCGATCGCCAGCTTCAAATAGCGCGCCCGGGAAATGCTCTTGGCCTCGCGACGCGGGTCGATCCCGGCGGCGAACAGCGCTTCGGTCGCGTAGATGTTGCCGACGCCCACCACCACCGCGTTGTCCATGATGAACGGCTTGACCGCCATCGAACGCCCGCGGGACTGCTGGAACAACCGCTCGCCATCGAACAGGTCGGTCAGTGGCTCTGGCCCGAGGCGAATCAACAATTCGTGGTTGAGCGGGTCGAGGCTCCACAACATCGCACCAAACCGTCGCGGGTCGGTGTAGCGCAGGGCCAGGCCCGATTCGAGCTCGATATCCACGTGCTCATGCTTGGCCGCCGGCGTGCCGACCTCCACCAGCCGCAGATTGCCCGACATGCCCAGATGACTGATCAACGTACCGACCTCGGCATTGATCAGCAGGTACTTGGCGCGCCGCTCGACCAGCACGATACGCTGCCCGGACAACCGCACATCGAGGTCTTCGGGAATAGGCCAGCGCAGCCGACGATCGCGCACGATTACCCGACTGACACGCTGGCCTTCCAGGTGCGGTGCAATGCCTCGACGGGTGGTTTCGACTTCTGGCAGTTCAGGCATGGTGCTCTCGAATCGGGCGCTCGAAAAAGAAGAAGGTCCGACACTCAGCGGTGAGTGCCGAGATCGCGAATGGTCTGCTTGAGGGTTTCGAAGTCGTAGTCCGACAAACCGACGTAATCGAGCACCAGATGCCCGATGCTGTTCCATTCGTGGTCTTCGGTCTGATTGCCCAGCACGCGGTAGGACGCACAAATGTGCTCGGCCATCTTCAGGATCGCCAGCAGGTTTTTCAACGTGCTGTTGCGCGACGATTCATCGCTGAAGATCGCCAGGGCATTGTGATGGTTGGCAATCGCGGCCGTCACGTGTTCCGGCAGGCGCCAGGACTTGGCCGTGTAGTAACCGACCACCGCGTGGTTGGTGTTGAACGCTTTGTTCTCGGTATCCACCACCCGGCACTCGGGGCCGGCATTGGCATAGGCCTGTTCCAGAACGCCCATGTAGTCAGGGAAGCGCTGGAGCATCAGCGGTACGCCACAGTCGTGGAACAAGCCCAGGGCATAAGCTTCATCGCCAGCCTGGGTGCCGGTGCGCTTGGCCAGGGTCAGGCAAGTCATCGCCACGTCCTGGGCCGTATCCCAGAAACGGTTCAGGGTGACGATGGTTTCATCGTTCATCTCACCCTTGATCGACTGGGCGTTGATCAGGTTGATGATCGAACGACTGCCCAGCAGATTCACCGCGCGCTGGATCGAGGCGATCTTGTTCGTCAGGCCGTAATAAGGTGAGTTGACGATCTTCAACAGGGAGCCCGAGAGACCTGGATCCTGGGAAATCAGCTTCGCGATCACCTCCAGATCCGGGTCCGGCATGTACTGCTCCATCTGCAAATCCACCATGATCTGCGGTTGGGCCGGCACACTGATGCCTTGCAGGGATTGCTGGATTTGTTCGGGAGTCAGCTCTTGGGACATAAGTACACACTCTGGGTCAGGCGCAGATTCTAGCGTCTAAAAGCGGGATTCGACATGACAAATCGAGAGACAGGGCTTTATCGCGAGCGGACAGTCCCCTCACCGCATGTCTACCGCTGACCCTGCATACGTCTCAACACGCTATACTCCCGCTCTTTTTTCTGGAGCGACGTCATGTCCCTGCCTAGCCTGCGCCTCAAAGCCAACGCCGACCGTCGTCTGCGCAACGGTCATTTGTGGGTCTATAGCAACGAAATCGATGTAGCGGCGACCCCTTTGCACGGTTTCAAGGCCGGCGACCAGGCGATCCTCGAAGCCGCAGGTGGCAAGCCCCTGGGTATCGTGGCCATGAGCCCGAACAACCTGATCTGCGCCCGCCTGCTGTCGCGCGACATCAAGCTGCCGCTGGACAAGTCGCTGCTGGTGCATCGCCTGAACGTCGCCCTGTCGCTGCGTGATCGCCTGTTCGACAAACCTTTCTATCGCCTGGTCTACGGCGACTCCGACCTGCTGCCAGGTCTGGTGGTCGATCGTTTCGGCGACATCCTGGTCGTGCAGATCGCCTCGGCGACCATGGAAGCCCATAAAGATGACGTGATCGCAGCGCTGACCCAAGTGCTCAAGCCAAGCGGCATTCTGTTCAAGAACGACTCCGCTGCCCGTGATGCCGAAGGCCTCAATCGCTATGTAGAAACCGTCTTCGGCCTGGTGCCGGAGTGGGTTGCACTGGAAGAGAACGGCGTGAAATTCGAAGCGCCGGTCATCCAGGGCCAGAAAACCGGCTGGTTCTACGACCACCGCATGAACCGCGCACGCCTGGCGCCGTACGCCAAGGGCAAACGCGTGCTGGACCTCTACAGCTACATCGGCGGCTGGGGCGTGCAGGCTGCAGCCTTCGGCGCCAGTGAAGTGTTCTGCGTCGATGCATCGGCCTTCGCCCTCGACGGCGTCGAGCGCAACGCCGCGCTGAACGGTTTCGCCGACAAAATGACCTGTATCGAAGGCGACGTCTTCGAAGCCCTGAAAGAGCTGAAAGCCAGCGAAGAGCGTTTCGACGTGATCGTGGCCGACCCGCCGGCGTTCATCAAACGCAAGAAGGACATGAAGAACGGCGAAGGCGCCTACCGTCGCCTGAACGAGCAAGCCATGCGCCTGCTCAGCAAGGACGGCATCCTGGTCAGCGCATCGTGCTCGATGCACTTGCCTGAAGATGACCTGCAGAACATTCTGCTGACCAGCGCCCGTCACCTGGATCGCAACATCCAGATGCTCGAGCGCGGCGGCCAGGGTCCGGATCACCCGGTACACCCGGCCATTGCCGAAACCCGCTACATCAAGAGCATCACCTGCCGCCTGCTGCCAAACAGCTAACACACCCCTGTAGGAGCGAGCCTGCTCGCGAAAAACGCAAAGATACCGCGGACAACCAGACACACCGCGTTATCGTTGACGTTCATCGCGAGCAGGCTCGCTCCTACAGGTGCAGGACATATCCTGATCCACTGTCGATACGACAACCACCCGCCCCACGCCTACCGTTTTCTCTTCCCACCATTGAAGAGGACAACGGAATGTCCAACACGCCAAAAGCCCATCGATTACGCACAGGTCGACACTCGCAATCCGGTCGCCTCTATCAACTGACCGCTGTCACCCATGAACGACAACCTTTCTTCCAGGATTGGCGCACGGGCCGATTGTTGGTGCACGAGTTCAGAAGGGCTCAGGAAGCCGGCCATGCCACATCTATAGCCTGGGTAGTCATGCCTGATCACTTCCACTGGTTGATTGAATTGCACAACGGTGACTTGCCGAAACTGGTGCAGGCCACCAAATCTCGCTGCACACGCCTCATCAATCAGAAACGAGATCTATATGCTCCTGTATGGCAAAAGGGCTACTTCGACCGAGCCCTGCGTCGAGAGGAAGATCTGAAAGCCATGGCTCGATACATCATCGCCAACCCGCTTCGTGCAGGGCTCGTCGACCATGTCGGTAACTATCCACTCTGGGACGCCATCTGGCTCTAATACACCCCCCTGTAGGAGCGAGCCTGCTCGCGAAAAACGCAAAGACACCGCGGACAACCAGACACACCGCGTTATCGTTGACGTTCATCGCGAGCAGGCTCGCTCCTACAGCAGATTCAGAAAGGGCCTACGCCCTTCCGCATTGACTTGCGTCTTCATCAAATCAATTCTCGTCCACCCCTCACGGAACGAGCGCGTTGATGTATGCCGCACGCCAATGACGCCAAGGAAAAGCCGTTAATCGTCCTGCTGCTGATGAGCATGACCCTGCTGGGCGTGTTCCCACTGGACGTGGTGCTCCCCTCCTTTCCAGACCTGTCGGCCTGCTTCCGGATTTCGCCTTCCGAGGCGGCGCTGTCTGTCAGCCTGTTCGCCGTCAGCCTGGCGTTCTCCGTAATGCTGGTTGGTCCCCTGTCCGACATGTGGGGCCGCAAGAAGCTGTTGCTGGGCGGTATCGCCATCGCGGCCATTGGCGCGGTGGGATGCGCAGTTTCCAGCGAATACCGTTGGTTCCTGGGTTTTCGTGTGGTCCAGGCAATCGGCTGCGGGGCCTTCTCGCTGTCACAGGCGCTGGTGCAGGATTTGTTCGAAGGCCAAGAAAGGCAGCGACTGAGGATCTGGATGGTGACCGCCAGTGGCGTATTCATTTCGATTTCGCCTCTGCTCGGCACCTGGCTGCAATTGCGGTTTGGCTGGCAAGGCAGCTTTTATGTGTTTATCGCACTGGCTGTTTCAGTCTGGTCGAGTACCTGCTGGCTGCTCAAGGAGTCCTCGGGTATCCGCACCGCTTCGCACGGCGGATTTTTCAGTGCCTATTGGCATGTCTGTTCGAATGCACGCTTCATGGCTTACTGGCTGATTTCGGCCCTGGCCTTCGCCTGCCATTTTTCGTTCATCGTGACGTCACCCATTATTTTCATGGAACACCTGGCCCTCTCACCCTATGAATACGCCTGGACGCTAATGCTGTACGGCGTTGCGTACGCGAGCGGCGGCGCAGTCGCCAACGCCTTGCAAGAACGCCTGCGAGGGCATACGCAGATCGTTGTTGGCCTGGGGCTGATCGCGGTTTCGGGTGTGCTGATGCTGTGGCTGATTCGCCACTTCGGCCTGTCTGCCGCTGCCGTGCTGGTATCCATGCTGATCTGCACGATCGGGACCACCATCACCAGGCCAGTCGTCAATAACAAGGCGATGAGTATCCACCCGCAATACGCCGGAACCTCGACTTCGGTCGGTGCCGTGCTGATCTTCATGGGCGGCGGCGTCACCAGCGTGGTGATCAATCTCGTGTCCGGGGACCTGACCACGACACTGGCCATTGGTTTTCTGACATTGAGTCTTGCAGGTCTGGGTCTGAATGCGTTGATCGACCACGAGAATCAAAGGGCGCTGGACGGTGTATGACACCTGCCGGTCGTCATCCCGCACGCTCCGTATATGCCGGATCAACGCTTCACGGCATTCCCTCCTGACGCCAGCCGTGTAGAATCGCGACATTCATCGCCAGTCATCCCCCGGCGGGTTTATGAGCTCAAGCTGAAGCGCGCGGCGATCCCGCAAAGTTTTCGGCAACTTCCGGACACACGGCCATTTCTGAGTGTTCCAGACGTCAATAGAAGCTCACTTCCCTTTTGATACCTGATTTAGCCGCCCGGAGTGCTTCATGCCTGATTATCGCTCGAAAACATCCACCCACGGCCGCAACATGGCCGGCGCCCGCGCACTGTGGCGCGCAACAGGGATGAAAGATGACGACTTCAAAAAGCCGATCATCGCCATCGCCAACTCCTTCACCCAGTTCGTACCGGGCCACGTGCACCTCAAGGACCTGGGCCAACTGGTCGCCCGCGAAATCGAACGCGCTGGCGGTGTGGCGAAAGAATTCAACACCATCGCCGTCGATGACGGTATCGCCATGGGCCACGACGGCATGCTGTATTCGCTGCCGAGCCGCGAGATCATCGCCGACTCCGTCGAGTACATGGTCAACGCCCACTGCGCCGACGCAATCGTCTGCATCTCCAACTGCGACAAGATCACCCCTGGCATGCTGATGGCGTCCTTGCGCCTGAACATCCCGGTGATCTTCGTTTCCGGCGGCCCGATGGAAGCCGGCAAGACCAAACTCGCCTCCCACGGCCTCGACCTGGTCGACGCCATGGTGATCGCCGCCGACTCCAGCGCTTCTGACGAGAAAGTCGCCGAGTACGAGCGCAGCGCCTGCCCGACCTGCGGTTCGTGCTCCGGCATGTTCACCGCCAACTCGATGAACTGCCTGGTCGAAGCACTGGGCCTGGCACTGCCGGGCAACGGTTCGACCCTGGCCACCCACAGTGACCGCGAGCAATTGTTCCTGCAGGCCGGCCGCACCATCGTCGAGCTGTGCAAGCGTTACTACGGCGAGAACGACGAGTCGGTATTGCCGCGCAACATCGCCAACTTCAAGGCGTTCGAAAACGCCATGACCCTGGACATCGCCATGGGCGGTTCCACCAACACCATCCTGCACTTGCTGGCCGCGGCCCAGGAAGCCGAGATCGATTTCGACCTGCGCGACATCGACCGTCTGTCCCGTCACGTGCCGCAACTGTGCAAGGTCGCACCGAACATCCAGAAGTACCACATGGAAGACGTGCACCGTGCCGGCGGGATCTTCAGCATCCTCGGCTCGCTGGCTCGTGGCGGCCTGCTGCACACCGACCTGCCGACCGTGCACAGCCGCAGCATGGAAGAAGCCATCGCCAAGTGGGACATCACCCAGACCACCGACGAAGCCGTGCACCACTTCTTCAAGGCCGGCCCGGCAGGCATCCCGACCCAGACCGCGTTCAGCCAGTCGACCCGTTGGGAAACCCTGGACGACGACCGTGAAAACGGCTGCATCCGCAGTGTCGAGCACGCCTACTCGAAAGAGGGCGGCCTGGCCGTGCTGTACGGCAACATCGCGCTTGATGGCTGCGTGGTGAAAACCGCGGGCGTCGACGAGTCGATCCACGTCTTCGAAGGCAATGCGAAGATCTTCGAAAGCCAGGACAGCGCCGTACGCGGCATCCTCGCCGACGAAGTGAAGGAAGGCGACATCGTCATCATTCGCTACGAAGGCCCGAAAGGCGGCCCGGGCATGCAGGAAATGCTGTACCCGACGTCCTACCTGAAATCCAAAGGCCTGGGCAAAGCCTGCGCCCTGCTCACCGACGGCCGTTTCTCCGGCGGCACCTCGGGCCTGTCCATCGGTCACGCTTCGCCTGAAGCGGCTGCCGGTGGCGCCATCGGCCTGGTGCAGGACGGCGACAAAGTGCTGATCGACATTCCGAACCGCTCGATCAACCTGTTGGTCAGCGACGAAGAACTGGCCGCGCGCCGGGTCGAGCAGGACAAGAAAGGCTGGAAGCCGGTGGAAGTGCGTCCACGTAAAGTGACCACCGCCCTGAAGGCCTATGCCCTGCTGGCGACCAGCGCCGACAAGGGTGCAGTACGTAACAAGGCAATGCTCGACGGGCTGTAAGGCTTAACCGTCGAACAAAAAAATACCCCGCCAAGTGCGGGGTATTTTTTGTCTGGCTGAAAATCCCCGAACGTTGGCGATCAACCTATGGGACCTACTGTAGGAGCGAGCCTGCTCGCGAAAAACCTGAGAGCACCGCGGGGTATCAGGCTTCCAGCGTTATCGTTGACGACCATCGCGAGCAGGCTCGCTCCTACAGTGAAGCAAATCCTTACTGGATTTCTTCCGGCTTGACGATTACCCAGTTCTTGTCCGCCGTTACCGCCAGCCCTTCCTTGGCCTGGGCCGCAGCGTTTTTGGCCATCATGCCCTGGATCTGGGTCATGTACTTATCCTTGCGGTTGACCCACAAGTGAATACCGCCCTTGGCCACGTCGACCCCGTGGAACAGCATGTAGCCATCACTTGTCGGGGTGTCACCGCCGACCAGCACCGGTTTTTTCCACTCGTCGATGTAGGTCAGGATCGCCGCGTGCTTGCCGGCCATCCAGGTCGCAGGCGTCCACAGGTACGGGGTCAATTCGAGGCCGAGGTTGGCTTTCTCGTCATACTTGCCAGCGGTGATCTGCTTGCGCGCGGTGGTCAGTTCGCCGGTCTTGCGGTCCTTGAGCAGCGTGGTCACGCCGATCACGTTCTGCGGCTTGACGTTGTAGCCGTACTTCGGGTCGGCCGCGACCATGCGCACCAGTTCTTCGGAGGCGGCGGTCATCACGTAGACCTCGATGCCGTTCTCCATCAACTTGTTGTAGAGCTCTTTCTGGCCGGTGAAGATTTTCGGCGGGTTGACGTCGAGGTTCTTGACCACGTCGCCATCGTAATACGTGGTCGGCACCGGTTTGCCGGAGGCCATCATCTCGTCGACATAGCCCTTGAGTTCTTGCAGCGTGAAGCCCGAGAACACCTGGGCAACCCATGGGTAGCAAACCATGTCGTCGACTTCGCAGAGGCGATAGTAGTAGCTGAACAGGCTTTCCTTGTGGTCGGCGGTGTCCTTGAACGGCATCAGTTTCAGGGAGGGATCAAGGGTTTCGCGAGTGATCAGGCCCTTGTTTTCCATGAACGGCAGCAACGACTCTTCGAGGTCGTAGCGGTAACTGGTGTTGTCCATGTCGAACACCGCGTAGTTACCCTTGTTGGCGTTGGCCGCGATCATTGCGTCCAGTGCCTTGGCCTGATCGGCAGGCCAGTGTTTAAGATCCGTTGCAAACACTTGGCCCGCGAGACCCAGGCAAAGTGCTGCTGCCAGAAATTTCGGTGCGAACTTCATCGGCATTTCTCCCTGATAGAAAGACATCGACGCTAACAAATAAGTGTGACAGTCCTCGTCTGTCAGCGACCGCCAACGTACCTATCGCGCCAGTTGCATCTCCGAGAGCGACACACGCTTATTCCAAAAACGACAGTTACGAGATGTTTTTGATATTAATTCATTAGATATCAAGCTGTTAGGCTTGCCGGTTCGCAGCTGCCCCGCAAGGCAGTTGGCACATGTCTAATGGGAGTTCCAATGAATCTGCCACTGATTCTGAATCTGCTGGTGTTCCTCGCCCTGCTCCTGGGCCTGGCACAAACCCGCCGCTCCAACTGGAGCCTGGCGAAAAAAGTCCTGCTCGCACTGGGGCTGGGCGTGGCATTCGGCGTGGCCCTGCACGCTGTCTACGGTGCCGGTAACCCGGTGCTTAAAGCCTCGATTGGCTGGTTCGATCTGGTGGGCAACGGCTATGTGCAATTGCTGCAAATGATCGTGATCCCACTGGTGTTCGCCTCGATCCTCAGCGCCGTGGCCCGTCTGCACAATGCTTCGTCGCTGGGAAAAATCAGCGTCCTGACCATCGGCACGCTGCTGTTTACCACCGCCATCGCGGCGCTGATCGGCATTGGCCTGACCAACCTGTTCGGCCTCACCGCCGAAGGCCTGGTCGCCGGCACCCAGGAGTTGGCCCGCCTGCAAACCATCCAGACCGACTACGCCGGCAAGGTCGCCGACCTGAATGTGCCGCAGCTGTTGCTGTCGTTCATCCCGCAAAACCCGTTCGCCGATCTGGCGCGGGCCAAGCCGACGTCGATTATCAGCGTGGTGATCTTCGCCGCTTTCCTGGGTGTCGCGGCGCTGCAACTGTTGAAGGATGACGTGGAAAAAGGTCAGAAAGTGATCAATGCCATCGACACCCTGCAAGCCTGGGTGACGCGCCTGGTACGCCTGGTCATGAAGTTGACCCCGTACGGCGTGTTGGCGCTGATGACCAAAGTGGTCGCCGGCTCCAACCTGCAGGACATCATCAAGCTCGGCAGTTTCGTGGTGGTGTCCTACATTGGCCTGGGCCTGATGTTTGTGGTCCACGGCGTGCTGGTGTCGGCGGCCGGGATCAATCCGCTGCGCTTTTTCCGCAAAATCTGGCCGGTGCTGACGTTCGCTTTCACCAGCCGCTCGAGTGCGGCGACGATCCCGCTGAGCATCGAAGCGCAGACCAGCCGCCTGGGCATTCCACAGTCCGTCGCCAGTTTCGCCGCCTCGTTCGGTGCGACCATTGGCCAGAACGGCTGTGCCGGTCTGTACCCGGCGATGTTGGCAGTGATGGTCGCGCCAACCGTGGGCATCAACCCGTTGGACCCGTTGTGGATCGCGACGCTGGTGGCGATTGTGACGCTGAGTTCGGCCGGGGTGGCCGGGGTGGGCGGTGGCGCGACCTTCGCCGCGCTGATCGTGTTGCCGGCAATGGGGTTGCCGGTGTCACTGGTGGCGTTGCTGATTTCGGTCGAGCCGCTGATTGATATGGGGCGCACGGCGTTGAACGTGAGCGGTTCGATCACGGCCGGGGCGATTACCAGTCAGGTGATGCAACAGACGGATAAAGCGTTGCTGGATGCCGATGAGCATTCGGCGTTGGCGCACGCTTAAATGCTTTAGCGTCTGATTTGGCCTCATTGCCAGCAGGCTGGCTCCCACAGGGATTTTGGGTGTTCACACATTCTGTGTTTCACCTCAAACCCACTGTGGGAGCCAGCCTGCTGGCAATGCTTTTAGGCTTTTTCCCAGACTTCGAAGCTGTACGCCGGTTTGTCGCCTTCGGCCGGGTTCGGCACATTAGACACCAGCTTCCACTGGCCCAAATCAAACTCCGGAAACCACGCGTCTCCCTCCGGGCTCAACGCCACACGCGTCAGGTACAGGCGATCGGCCTGCGCCAGCCCTTGCGCATACAACTGTGCGCCGCCAATCAGCATCAGCTCATCGACGCCTTGTGCCTTCGCCCATTCCTCGGCGCGAACCACAGCGGCCTCCAGCGACGGATAGACTTCCGCGCCTTCCAGTACCAGATCGACCTGACGGCTGACCACGATGTTCAAGCGGCCCGGCAGCGGACGACCGAGGGAATCCCAGGTCTTGCGACCCATGATGATCGGCTTGCCCAGGGTGGTGGCCTTGAAGTATTTGAAGTCCCCCGGCAAGTGCCAGGGCATGCTGTTGTCGACGCCGATCACACGGTTTTCACCGAGGGCTGCGATCAGGCTGAGGGGGAGTGATTTAGTCATGCCGGCGAGGATACCAGAGGCTCAGCTTCTCGCAACGCAGCCCCCCGACAAGCGCCACAGCGGTTATGCTCACGACTCAATCTAAGCGACGGGATGCCGCGTGACTGAACTGAATACCCTCTGGCTGACAGAAACCATCCGCCTGCGCGAAGCGCACGCCGGCCCACTGGAAGATCAGGAAGCCAATCGCCTCGCCCGCAGCGCCGGCGGTGACTTGCCGACACGCATTCAACGCCGCGCCCTGTGGCTGGCCGAGCGCGATGGCCTGAGCGACGCGCTCAAACACTGGCTGCAAGGTGCACGGCTGGCGCTGCTGGTATTGGCCGTGCTGGCCGTGGTCAGTGGCGCCGGTCTGGCGTTTGCCGCCCTGGGAGACGGCCAGATGCCGGTCAATGTGTTCTGGGCCTTGGGCAGTTTGCTCGGACTGAACCTGATCCTGTTGCTGAGCTGGGCGTTGGGCCTGGTGTTTGCCGGCGAACATGGCGCCAGCCTCGGGCGCTTGTGGCTGTGGCTCAGCGAAAAGCTCGCCCGCGACGCCAAAGCCGCGCAACTGGCCCCGGCCCTGATCCTGATGTTGCAACGACACAAACTCAATCGCTGGGCCATCGGCGTCCTGGTCAACAGCTTGTGGTTGCTGGCGATGCTCAGCGCGCTGGTGATTCTGCTGACGCTGTTGGCGACCCGGCGCTATGGCTTTGTCTGGGAAACCACCATTCTCGGCGCCGATACCTTCATCAGCGTGACCCAGGCGCTCGGTGCGCTGCCGTCCTTGCTCGGGTTCAGCGTGCCGACCGTGGAAATGATCCGCGCCAGTGGCGATGCCGCATTGAACATCGAAAGCGCCCGCCAGGCCTGGGCCGCCTGGCTGGTGGGCGTGCTGCTGGTCTACGGCGTTGTGCCGCGCCTGCTGCTCGCCGGGTTTTGTCTGTGGCGCTGGAAATCCGGCCAGGCGTCCTTGCACCTGGATTTGAACCTGCCCGGCTATGCGCAATTGCGCGAACGCTTGATGCCAACCAGCGAACGCCTGGGCATCAGCGATGCCGCGCCCGAGCAACTTCATCGGGTCGAAAGCGGTGTCAGCGACCAGCAAAGCGATGGCGCGCTGTTGGTGGCCATCGAACTGGACGACCAGCGTCCGTGGCCGCCGCCACTGCCGAAGAATGTGAGTAATGCCGGCATCCTCGACAGTCGCGAATCGCGGCACAAACTCCTCGAACAACTCAGCCGCTTCCCGCCTGCGCGTCTGGCCATCGCTTGCGATCCACGGCGTTCGCCGGATCGCGGCAGTCTTGCGCTGATCGCCGAACTGGCCCGCAGCGCCAGCGCCACCCGCGTCTGGTTGCTGCAAGCACCGCCCGGTGAGGCGCTGGACGCCGAGCGCCTTGGCGACTGGCACGTCGCGTTGCAACAGTTGGAGCTGCCATTTGCCGATTGCGCACCGCTCAATTGGCTGGAGACGGGTCATGACTAAACCGCTGAAGCTCGCCGTCGTCGGCCACACCAATGTCGGCAAGACCTCATTGCTGCGCACCCTGACCCGTGACGTCGGCTTTGGTGAAGTGTCCCACCGCCCCAGCACCACGCGACACGTCGAAGGCGCGCGCTTGTCGGTCGACGGCGAGCCCTTGCTCGACCTCTACGACACCCCCGGCCTGGAAGACGCCATCGCCCTGCTCGATTACCTCGAACGCCTGGAGCGCCCCGGCGAACGCCTCGACGGCCCGGCCCGGCTGGCACGCTTCCTCGAGGGCAGCGAAGCACGACAGCGTTTCGAACAGGAAGCCAAGGTGCTGCGGCAATTGCTGGCCTGCGACGCCGGCCTCTATGTGATCGATGCCCGCGAGCCAGTGCTGGCCAAGTACCGCGATGAACTGGAAGTGCTGGCCGGTTGTGGCAAACCGCTGCTGCCGGTGCTGAATTTTGTCAGCAGCGCCAACCACCGCGAACCGGCCTGGCGCGAAGCCCTGGCGCGCCTCGGCCTGCATGCGCTGGTGCGTTTCGACAGCGTCGCACCGCCCGAGGATGGCGAACGCCGACTCTATGAAAGCCTCGCGCTACTGCTCGAACATGCCCGCCCTCAGCTGGAGCGCTTGATTGCCGATCAACAGGCTCAACGCCGGGCACGCCAGCAGAGTGCGGTGCGCTTGATCGCCGAGTTGTTGATCGACTGCGCTGCGTGCCGACGCAGCGTGGCCAGTGACGCCGAACAGGAACAACAAGCCATCGGCGAATTGCGCAAAGCCGTGCGTCAACGGGAACAGCGCTGCGTCGAAGCCTTGCTCAAGCTCTACGCTTTCCGCCCGCAGGATGCGGCGGCCAGTGATCTGCCGCTGCTCGATGGTCGCTGGGGCGATGACTTGTTCAACCCCGAGACCCTCAAGCAACTGGGCGTGCGGGTCGGTGGTGGCATCGCCGCCGGTGCGGCTGCCGGAGCCGGGGTCGATTTGCTGGTCGGCGGCCTGACCCTTGGCGCAGCGGCACTGGCCGGGGCCATCGCGGGTGGCGCCCTGCAAACCGCGCGCAGTTATGGCAGCCGGTTGCTGGGCAAGATCAAAGGCCAGCGCGAACTGACTGTCGATGACAGCGTGCTGCGATTATTGGCGCTACGCCAACGGCAGCTGCTGCAAGCGCTGGACGCACGAGGGCACGCGGCGATGGACAGCATTCAAGTGGCCACGCCCCAGGACAAGACCTGGCGAGAAGGCAAATTGCCAGAAGCCTTGAACAAGGCCCGGGCGTATCCGCAGTGGTCGTCGCTCAATCCCCATGGGAAGTTGAATCAGGCGGAGCGGCAGGAGCAGATCGAAGTCTTGGCAAAAGATTTATAGCGTCTGGTCTGACGCCATCGCGAGCAGGCTCGCTCCCACAGGGGATTGGTGCCGGTCACAGATCCAATGTGGGGCGAGCCTGCTCGCGATGGCCGCGACTCGGTGCCAACGGTTTACGCCGCCAACAACCGCGATGCCTTGTCCTTCAATACCGCCAGATCAATGAGCGGCACATGCCTCTCTTTGGCCTGTTCATCCCAGTGCCGCATGCGCAGGCTGATTTTGCACAAAGGATCCCGTTCAAACGCCTCGGCCTGCGCCTCGGTCATCACCCCGCCCTGATACTCCAGCGTCCGGCGACTGGCTTCGCTCAAGCGCTCGTAGTACCCCGGCTCCTTGAGCGTCAGATAACGCTTGGCCTGAACGTGATACTCCACCAGACGCGCCATGCGTTCGCTGAAGCCAGCACTGCGCAAGTAATCGGCGCCCAACCGTTCATGGCTGACCACGCCGAAGCCGCCCATGTTCTCCGCGTCTTCGCTGCAGATATGCCCGATATCGTGAAAGAACGCCGCCAGCACCACTTCATCATCGAAGCCTTCGGCCAGCGCACACTGCGCGGCCTGGGACATGTGCTCGATCTGCGACACCGGCTCGCCGATGTAATCGCTGTCGCCAAAGCGCTCGTACAACCCGAACACTTCGGCGATGACTTGCTCATGACGCACCATCAGATTTCTCCCAGAACAGTGGCCACGTTGAGCTCGGCCATCGCCGGCCCGACGCTCATGCCGACGCCGGTGTGCATCAACGCCACACTCAGACCATCAGCCGGGCGCAGGAACGAAAACGGCCCCGGCCCCCGTGAACCATAGACACCCTGCCAGCGCTCAACCACTTGCACCTTGCAGCCCAGCGTCTGCTCGGCCAGCCCGATCATCCAGTCGTCGACCTGCTCGGCATTGAAGGGCGAGGGATCGCGGCCGTAATGATGGGAATCGCCGATGATCAGCTCGCCATAAGGCGTCGGGCTGATCAGCAGGTGAATGCCGTTTTCGTGCAGATGCGGTGCGTCACGCAGGATCTCCGCCTGCACCGCCGCGGCTTCCGGCAGGTCGGAGAAGGCGCCGTAATGCACGCCACTCAAACCGGTGAGCAAGGCGTGTTGCAGGTTCAGCTTGATTTGCGGTCGGGCGCGGAGCATTTGCAGGCGGCAGATTTGCGGATCGAGTTCGGCGATCTGCTCGGCCAGCAAGGTCTGATAATCGTGGCCGGAACAGACAATGATCTGCTCGGCACTGAAGCTGCCGGCGGTGCTGTACAAGCGCCCCGGCTCGATATCGCGCACCAGCGTGGAGAAGTGGAACTCGACGCCCAGGTCGCGGCGCAGGAAATCGATCAGCGCCGGAATCGCTTCGCGGGAATACAACTGTTGATCATCCATGCCGTGCAACGCGGCGCGATGATGACTGAATTGACCGCCATACAAATCGCGCAGGGCGGCACCGCGCAACAGTTCGACGTGGTAACCGTGCTCCACGGCGCGACCGGCGCAGAAAGCTTCCAGCAATTGCTCTTCTGCCTCGGTGCGGGCGAACAGGTACGAGCCATTGCGCTTGAGTTGCAGGCCGGCGAGTTGCGCCCAGTCGCCCCAGATGCCGCGACTGGCGCGAGCCAGCTCCAGCATCGGCCCCGGCGGTTGGCCGGTGACCAGTGCCTGGCCGAAGTTACGCACCGAAGCACCGACCGGCGTTTCGCTGCGCTCAAAAACCGTGACCTTCAGACCGCGTTTGGCGGCGGCATAGGCGTGGGACAAACCCAGGATGCCAGCGCCGACGATCAGCATGTCGTTGTGTTGTGTCATGTAGATTTTCCCTGAATGGGAGACCGCTATCGCTAGCAGGCTAGCTCCCACAGGAAATCGGGGGTGTTCACAAAGTTTGTGTCCACTGAAGATCCAATGTGGGAGCTAGCCTGCTAGCGATGAGGCCCTGTCAGACTATGAGGAACTACTTGGCCACGACTTTCTCGGACTTGCCGTCATAGCGCTTGCGCCATTCGGTCAGGATCTCGTCGCGGTTTTTCGAGGCCCAGGCGAAGTCGTTCTTGATCAGGCGCTGCTCATAATCGGCCGGCAGTTCGGTCTGCGGCTTGGCGATGCCCGGTTGTGCGAGGACGGCGAAGTTCTCTTTGTAGAGTTCCATGGCCTCCGGGCTGGCCGAGAAGTCCGCGAGTTTCTTCGCCGCGTCTTCGTGTGACGTGCCTTTGATCACAGCGGTGGCTTCAATTTCCCAGCCCAGGCCTTCTTTCGGCAGGATGATGTCCAGCGGTGCGCCTTGGCGCTTGAGCTGTACGGCCGGGTATTCAAAGGAAATACCGATCGGGAATTCGCCAGCGGCTGCGAGTTTGCAAGGCTTGGAGCCGGAGTGAACGTACTGGCCGATGTTCTGGTGCAAGCCGTCCATGTAGGCCCAGCCCTGCTTCTCGCCGAAGGTTTGCAGCCAGGCGCTGACGTCGAGGAAACCGGTGCCGGACGACGCCGGGTTCGGCATGACGATCTTGCCTTTGTACTCAGGCTTGGTCAGGTCCTGCCAGCTCACTGGCTTGCTCAGGCCCTGCTTCTCGGCTTCGACGGTGTTGAAGCAAATGGTCGCGGCCCAGACGTCCATCCCGACCCAGGCTGGTGGATTGGCGGCGTCGCGGTAGTTGCCGCCGATCTTGCCCAGGTCCTTTGGCGCGTAGCTTTGCAGCATGCCTTGCTGGTCGAGGATTGCCAGGCTCGAAGCGGCCAGACCCCACACGGCATCGGCCTGTGGCCGGGCTTTCTCGGCGAGCAGTTTGGCGGTGATGATCCCGGTGGAGTCACGCACCCACTTGATTTCGACGTCCGGGTTGGCCTTTTCGAAAGCGGCCTTGTAAGCGGTCAACTGTTCGGCTTCGAGGGCGGTGTACACCGTCAACTCGGTTTTCGCCGCGAAGGCGTTCAGGCTGAAAGCGGTGAGGACAGCAGCGGCCAGGGCCATAGGCTTGAACATGATCTTTTCCTGTTTTTGAGTTGAGGGGGTTGTACGCAATCAGTGACCGGGCGCGGTCTGCCGCCAGGCCTGGGAACGGCGCAGCAAGCCGCGCGAAACCCAGGCCAGGAGCAGGGACACGCCCGCCGAAGTGAACAGAATCAGGGTCGACATCGCCGCCGCGCCGCCGACGTTGCCCGCGTCGTCCATATTCAGCACCGCCACCGCCGCGAGGATGGTGTCGGGGCTGTAGAGGAAGATCGCCGCCGAGACGGTGGTCATGGCCGAGACGAACAGGTAGCGCACGATGTCCAGCAGCGCCGGCAGGCAGATCGGCACGGTGACGCGCAAGTAGTGCCGGTACAGCGGCGCCTTGAGCGACAGCGCGGCAGCTTCGAACTCGGCATCGAGTTGGCGCAACGCGGTGGTGGCGGTCATTTGCGCGGTGGTCAAATAGTGAGCAATGGTGCACACGATCAGCAGCGTCATGGTTCCGTAGAGCACATGCAGCGGGTTGCCGGTGAGGTTGAAGAAGAAGACGTACCCCAACCCCAGCACCAGGCCCGGCACCGCCATCGGCACGAAACTGAGCATTCGCAGGGTCAGGTTCAAGCCGCGCTGGCCCTTGGTTTTTTCCATCAGGTACGCGCCGGTGAAGATCAGCAGGCTGCCGATCGACGCTGTGCCCAGGGCCATCTTCAGGCTGTTGCCATAGGCCAGCCAGCCACCGCCGGCGGTTTCGTTGAACTGGTAATGATTGAGCGACAGCGACAGGTTGTACGGCCAGAACTTCACCAGCGAAGAGAACACCGCCATGCCGAACACCAGCAACAGCGCCGCACTGATCAGCAGGACGATGGCCAGGTAGCAACCGTCGCGCCGCTTCGATGGCGCCGGTTTGAACACCTGGGCCCGCCCGCTCATGGCGTCGCCATGACGACGGCGCAACCAGGCATCGACACCGAAACTGAACAGCGCCGGCAGCAGCAACACCATGCCGATCAGCGCACCGCGACCAAACTGTTGCTGGCCGACTACGGCCTTGTAGGCTTCCAGCGCCAGCACTTGATAGTCGCCACCGACCACCACGGGCACGCCGAAGTCGGTGATGGTCAGGGTGAATACCAGGCAGAACGCGGCGAACACGGCCTGACGTGTCGCCGGCCATGTGATGCTGCGGAAGGCTTTCACCGGACTGGCGCCCATGCTGGAGGCGGCATCGAACAGCCGCGCATCCGCCAGGGACAAGGCCGACAGCAGAATCATCAGCGCATGGGGGAAGGTGTAGATGACCTCACCGAGCACAATTCCCCAGAAACCATAGATGTTGTCCGAGAGCAGACCACGCAACAGGCCCTGGTTACCGAACAGGTAAACCAGCGCGATCCCCGGCAGCATCGATGGCGCCATCAACGGCAGCAGGGAAATGCCGCGCCAGATGCCTTTGGCCGGGATCAAGGTGCGTTGCAGGGCGTAGGCAAACAGGTAGGCCAGCGGTACGACAATGGCCGCGACGCTGAGGGAAACTTTCAGGCTATTGCCCAACAACCAGTGGAAATTGTCGCTGGTCACCAACTCCCTGGCGGCGACCCAACCACCGCCCTGCCCGGCTTCAGCACTGAACCCGCGCCAGAAAATCGCCAGCAACGGCATCAACACCGCAACGCCCAGCAACACCAACAAGATCACTTTGCCACCGACCACGAACAACCGATCGCCGATCTCGGCACGGGAAGTCTGCCGCACTTGTTTGTGCGGTAGCGGCAGCGCGATGTTTGCGCTCATCAGGCAAACACCTGCAGGCTGCGCGGCGGCAAGGCGACCATGATCTGTTGCGAGCCCAGACGCGGCATGGCTTCCGGCGCCAGTTCGGCCAGCAGCGCGTGCCCCGGCAACTGATCGAGTTCAAAGCTCATGCGGCAGCGATTACCGAGGAAGGTGATTTCGCGAACTTTGGCCGGGAACAGGTTTTCTTCGTGCACCGGCGGGTTGACGTTGATCGCTTCAGGGCGACAGAACAAACGGCCCGAGGCGCTTTTGGCGCTACCGTCGGCCAGGCGCATGTTCATGCCGCCGACCCGGGCGTGACTGTCACTGCTGCGATGGAAGGGCAGCCAGTTACCCTGGCCGACAAACTCCGCCACGAATGGCGTGGCCGGGCGGTTGTAGATTTCCTGTGGGGTGGCGTATTGCTCGACCTTGCCGTTGTTCATCACCGCGATGCGGTCGGCCATCAGCATGGCCTCGTCCTGATTGTGGGTGACCATCAGGGTGGTGATGCCGAGGTTGCGTTGCAGCTGGCGCAGCTCCGTGCACAGATGCTCGCGGACTCGAGCGTCGAGGGCCGACATCGGCTCATCCAGCAGCAACAGCGAAGGTGCCGGTGCCAGGGCGCGCGCCAGGGCAACGCGTTGCTGCTGACCACCGGACAACTGGCCGGGGTACTTTTTCTCACTGCCGCTCAGGCCGACCAGTTCCAGCATCTGACCGACGCGGCGGCGTACTTCATCGCGACCGCTGCCGGCGAGGCCGTAGGCAATATTCGCTTCGACGGTAAGATTGGGAAACAACGCGTAGGACTGAAACAGAATGCCGTAGTCCCGGGCTTGGGGCGCCAGGTGGGAAACGTCGCGATCACCCAGGTACAACTCGCCGCTGTCCTGCTTTTCCAGACCGGCGATGCAACGCAGCAAGGTGGTTTTGCCACAGCCCGACGGGCCGAGCAGGCACACCAGCTCACCGGCCGCCACGTCGAGGGAAACGTTATCCAGCGCACTGAAAGCGCCAAAGCGTTTCTGCACGCCACGCACTTTCATGGGCGCGCCCGGGTTGGTCAGGGCAGTTGCGATCGAGTGGTTCATGGACAGGCCTCATCAAGCAGATGAAGCTCATCCTAGGGATGTAATGCGTCCGTCATGTGGCAGTGAGGCCAAAACGGCTGATAATGGTATTCAGGGATTTGGGTTGGGCCTTCAAGGCAGGTGGTGTCTGGACTGACGCCTTCGCGGGCAAGCCCGCTCCCACAGGGTTCTCCAGTGAACACAGATCTTATGAACACCAACGACACCTGTGGGAGCTGGCTTGCCAGCGAAGAGGCCAGCACAGGCAACACAACTCTCAGGCGGGAGCCATTTCCTGCGCCAACCCCAGAAACGCCGCCGGCAACCGCGCGTTTTTCCGCTCCTTGAGGCAGTACAAATACTCGGGGATCTGCGGTGCGTTCTCGATGGTCAGCACCCGCAATTGCGGATCATGTGGGACTTCCTGGCGGGCAATGATGCTGATGCCGATGTTGCGCAGCACCGCCTCACGGATCGACTCGCGACTGCCAATCTCCAACAAAGGCCCAAAACACACGCCTGCACCAGCCAACAGCTCTTCGGTCAGGCGACGGGTGGTCGAGCCCGGCTCACGCATCAGCAGGGTATGCCCCGCCAGTGCCCTGAGCGGCACATGATCGTGCACCGCCAGCGGATGATTGCGATGCACTGCCAGCACCAGCGGATCGCTGCCAAGCACCCGGCGAATCAACCGCGCATCCTCCAGCAACTGCGAGGATGCCGCGACATCGACCCGATACTCCTCTAGCGCTTCAAGCACTTGTTGCGAGTTGCCGATTTCCACCGACACTTCGACCTGGGGCAAACGCTCACGAAAGGTCTTCACCAGATCGAGGATGTAGTAAGGCGCCGTGGCCGCGATGCGCAGCGTGCCTTGAACCTGGCCGCTGTTGCGCAGGAAAAACTCGATCTCGGCTTCCTGCTGCATCAGCGCCTTGACCATCGGCAACAGCCGCGCGCCCTCGTCGCTGACGCTGAGGCGGCGGCCGCCACGGTAGAACAGTTCTACCGAGTACTGACTCTCGAGGTTGCGAATCTGCGTCGTCACCGTCGGTTGGCTCAGGCCGAGCTTTTTTGCCGCCAGGGTAATGCTGCCCAGGCGCGCCACCATGTAAAAAGCCTTCAGCTCGGCACTCAGCACACCCGTCCCTCTCCTTCTACTTGCGCAACAGGCGCAAACCGTTGAACACCACCAACAGGCTCACGCCCATGTCGGCGAACACCGCCATCCACATGGTCGCGAGTCCGGCGAAGGTTACCCCAAGAAAGACCGCTTTGATGACCAATGCCAACGCGATGTTCTGTTTGAGGATGCTCGAGGTTTGCCGTGACAGGCGAATGAACGCCGGAATTTTGCGCAGATCGTCGTCCATCAGGGCGACATCAGCGGTTTCGATGGCAGTATCGGTACCAGCGGCGGCCATGGCGAAACCGATTTCCGCCCTGGCCAGTGCCGGCGCATCGTTGATCCCGTCGCCGACCATTGCGACGCGATGGCCCTGTGCATAAAGGGCTTCGATGGCTTGCAGTTTGTCGGTCGGCAACAGGTCGCCTTTGGCCTCGTCGATACCGACTTGAGCCCCAATGGCCTGGGCGGTGTGCACGTTGTCGCCCGTGAGCATCAGGGTTTTGATGCCCAGCTCATGCAGTTGCTGGATCGCTTCACGGCTGGAGTCTTTCACTGTGTCGGCCACGGCGAACAGGGCCAGGGGGCCGGACTGGTCGAGTAACAGCACCACGGATTTGCCCTGTTTTTCCAGCGCGAAGAGTTTCTCTTCCAGTTCAGGCGAGCAGAGATTCAGCTCTTCCACCAGGCGGTGGTTACCCAAGTGATAGACCTGCCCCCCCACCTCGCCGCGCACCCCACGACCGGCCAGGGCCTCGAAGTTATCCACAGTCAGCGGCGCGAGCTGTTTATCCACAGCCGCGTTGGCGATGGCCAGAGACACCGGGTGATCCGAGCGACCGGCCAGCGCCGCCGCAAGGGCCGGGGCCAACGTTGCGGCAACGGGATCGAGTGACAGGTAATCGGTCTGTACCGGTTTGCCATGGGTGATGGTGCCGGTCTTGTCGAGGGCCAGGTAGTCGAGCTTGTGACCACCCTCCAGATAAACGCCACCCTTCACCAGAATGCCTTTGCGCGCCGCCGCCGCGAGGCCGCTGACGATGGTCACCGGGGTTGAGATCACCAGGGCGCACGGGCAGGCCACCACCAGCAACACCAGTGCGCGGTAGATCCAGTCGAACCATAGCGCGCCCATGAACAACGGCGGGATGACCGCCACCGCCAGGGCCAGGATGAACACGGCCGGGGTGTAGATCTTCGAGAACTGATCAACGAATCGTTGGGTCGGCGCCCGCGCGCCCTGGGCCTGCTCGACGGCGTGGATGATCCGTGCCAGGGTCGAATTGTTCGCGGCGGCCGTCACGGCGTACTCCAGGGAGCCGGCCTGGTTGATGGTGCCGGCGAACACTTTGTCGCCGACGGTTTTCTCCACCGGCAGACTTTCGCCGGTGATCGGCGCCTGATCGATGGTCGACGTGCCGGACAGCACCTCGCCGTCCAGGCCGATGCGCTCACCGGGGCGTACGCGCACCCGTGCACCGAGCTCGATGGTTTTGACGTCCTGTTCGACCCAGGTGCCGTCGGCCTGCTGCACCGTGGCCCGCTCGGGAGTCATCTGCATCAAGCCGCCGATGGCATTGCGCGCGCGGTCGAGGGATTTGGCTTCGATCAACTCGGCCACGGTGAACAGGAACATCACCATGGCCGCTTCCGGCCACTGCCCGATGAGGATCGCGCCGGTCACTGCGATACTCATCAACGCGTTGATGTTCAGGTTGAGGTTCTTCAGGGCGATCCAGCCCTTTTTATAAGTACCCAGCCCGCCGCTGAGGATCGACACCAGCGCAATGATCGCTACCACCCAGTTCGGCGCGGCACCGGTGAAATGAATGACTTCGGCCAGCAATGCGCCCACGCCGGACAGCGCCAAGGGCCACCAGGGCTTTTTCTCGACGGCCGGGGCTGGCGCTTCAACGCCCTGCTCCAGCGGCTCGGCCTGCATGCCGAGGGACTTGATGGCATCGATGATCGGTGCGGTGTTCGGCAGGTCGTGGGTCACGCCCAACACCCGGTTGATCAGGTTGAATTCCAGCTGCTGCACACCCGCCAGCTTGCCGAGTTTGTTCTGGATCAGTGTTTGCTCGGTCGGGCAGTCCATCGCTTCAATGCGGAAACTGCTCAGCCGCGCGCCAGCCGTCGGCGTTTCGCTCAACTTGACCAGCGACGGTGCCGTCACTTTGGCCGAACAGCAGGAATCGCCATGACCGCCATGCTCATGCTTCTGCACAGGCTGCAGCTTGTGGCTGTGATCGTGATCGTGATCGTGATCGTGATCGTGATCGTGATCAGTCTCGGGTTTGTGGGTGTGAAGGGAATCGCTCATTGGGTCGCGTCCATGAAGGTGCCTGTTGCCAAGTAAAGACCCTGTAGCCACTATAGGGTCAAGCACCCATTTGGAGATTGCCGTCATGAAGATCGGAGAACTGGCCAAACTCACCGACTGCGCCGTGGAGACCATCCGCTACTACGAGCGCGAAAACCTGCTGCCGGAGCCGGCCCGCAGCGACGGCAACTACCGCGTCTACACCCAGGCCCACGCCGAGCGCCTGACTTTCATCCGCAATTGCCGCACCCTCGACATGACCCTCGAAGAAATCCGCAGCCTGCTGGCTTTGCGCGACAGCCCGCAGGATCAGTGCGAAAGCGTGAATGCGCTGATCGACGAACACATCCTCCACGTCAAGGCACGGATCGATGGGTTGCTCGCACTACAGGCACAACTGCTCGACCTGCGCCAACGCTGCGGCGAAGGGCCGGATATCGATCAATGCGGGATTTTGCAGCGGCTGGAAGTGAGTGGCGGGGTGGTGGCGACGGAGGTTGAGCATTCACATGTGGGCCGTAGCCACGGCCACTGAAAACACCGCTGCCCCTTTGTAGGAGCGAGCCTGCTCGCGATGGATTCAAGGACGCCGCGTGGTATCAGGCTCACCGCGTTATCGTTGACCACCATCGCGAGCAGGCTCGCTCCTACAGGGGTACAGCGTACGGCTTCAGACCGCCATCGGCGCCGTCATCGGCGGATGGTGCTCGTAGCCTTCCAGCGAGAAATCGCTCGGCTCGACCAATTCGAGCCATTCCGGCTGGTACACACCTGTCTTGGCAAACTCCGGCACACGATCACTGATCACCAGTTTCGGCATCGGGAACGGCTCGCGCTTGAGCTGCTCGTTGAGCATGTCCAGGTGGTTTTCGTAGACGTGGGCGTCACCGATGAAATAGGTGAACCAACGCGGCGTGTAGCCGGTCAGGCGACCGATCAGGCTCAGCAGCGCGGCGCCTTCGGTGAGGTTGAACGGCGTGCCCAGGCCCAGGTCGTTGGAGCGGATGTAGAGGGTCAAGGAAATCTCTTTGGTCTCGACATTCGGGTGGAACTGGTACAGCAGGTGGCACGGCGGCAGGGCCATTTCATCGAGCTGGGCGACGTTCCAGCCGTGGAACAGGATGCGGCGGCTGCCCGGGTCCTTGATGATGGTGTCGACGCACTGGCGAACCTGGTCGATGGCTTTGTACAGCACCACATAGGCCTGGCCGTCTTCTTCGCCTTCGGCGATCTGGCGGTAGCCTTGTTTCAGGGTCTGCTCGATGGCCGCCTGGTTGTTGACCGGGATCTGTTTGTACGCCGGCCACTTGCGCCATTGCACGCCATAGATCTCGCCGAGGTCGTCTTCGCCCTGACGGAACGGGTTGGCCAGCCACTGGGCGTTTTCGTTGGCGTTCTGGTCCCAGACCTTGCAGCCCAGGGCGCGGAATTCTGCCGCGTTGTTCACGCCACGCAGGAAGCCACACATCTCGCCGATGGCGGATTTGAAGGCCATCTTGCGCGTGGTGATCGCCGGGAAACCTTCCTTGAGGTCATAACGCAGCATCGCGCCAGGGAAGCTGATGGTGTTCACGCCCGTGCGGTTGGCCTGTTTGGTGCCGTTCTTGATGACGTGGGCGACCAGTTCGAGATATTGCTTCATGAGTTACCTGTGTCCTTGAACCCGGAGCCGTGGCTCCGGGGTTCGAATTTATACGGCTGCCGCTGGAGTCGCCGGGGCGCGGTGATACGCCAGCCAGATCAGGAACAGCCCGCCAACAATCATCGGCACGCACAGCACCTGGCCCATGGTCAGCCAGTTCCAGGCCAGATAGCCCAGTTGTGCGTCCGGCACGCGGACGAATTCGACGATGAAACGGAAGATGCCGTAGAACAGCGCGAACATTCCGGAGACCGCCATGGTTGGCCGCGGCTTGCGCGAGAACAGCCACAGGATCAGGAACAGCGCCACGCCTTCGAGAGCGAATTGATACAGCTGCGACGGGTGACGCGGCAACTGCGCCGGATCGCTGAACGGCGGGAAGATCATCGCCCACGGCACGTCGGTCGGCTTGCCCCACAACTCGGCATTGATGAAGTTGCCGATGCGCCCGGCACCCAGGCCGATCGGCACCATGGGTGCGACGAAGTCCATCAACTGGAAGAACGACTTGTTGTTCTTTTTACCGAACCACAAGGCCGCCAGCATCACCCCGATGAAGCCGCCGTGGAACGACATGCCGCCCTTCCACACCTCGAAAATCAGCGTCGGGTTGGCCAGGTACGCACTCAGATCGTAGAACAGCACGTAGCCGAGGCGGCCGCCGACGATCACCCCCATCGACATCCAGAACACCATGTCGGAGAGCTTTTCCTTGGTCCAGGTCGGGTCGAAGCGGTTCAACCGGCGGGACGCCAGCAACCAGGCACCGCCGATGCCGATCAGGTACATCAGACCGTACCAGTGGATTTTCAGCGGACCGATGGCCAGGGCCACCGGGTCGATCTGCGGGTAAGGCAGCATTGCGACTCCTCGTTAGAGTTCAAATCTCAAAAATTCCCGGGCGACGCTGCCACCTCAGGATTAAGCCAGGATTGCGCCGGGTGTCAGATCAAGAAGTTCAGGCCGACGCAGAACAGCAAAGCGGCAAACAGCCTTTTCAGCAACTTGGGCGACAGCTTGTGGGCCAATCGCGCGCCGATGCGGGCGAAGAACATGCTGGTCAGGGCAATGCCCAACAACGCCGGCAAATAAACAAAACCGAGACTATGGGCCGGCAACAATGGATCGTGCCACCCCAGAATCATGAAAAATAATGCACTGGACAACGCAATCGGCAAGCCGCAGGCCGATGACGTGGCCACCGCTTGCTGCATCGGCACACTGCGCCAGGTCAGGAACGGCACGGTCAGCGAACCGCCGCCAATCCCGAAAATCGCCGACGCCCAGCCGATCACACTGCCGGCCACGGTCAGACCGAATTTACCCGGCACCGTTCGACTGGCCTTGGGTTTGAGGTCAAGCGCCAGCTGCGCGGCGATGACCAGGGCAAACACACCAATGATCTTCTGCAGGTTTGGCCCGGAGATCGCTTCGGCGGTCAGTGCGCCGAAACCGGCGCCGATCAGGATGCCAACAGTCAGCCAGACGAAAATCGGCCAACGCACGGCGCCGCGCCGGTGATGCTCGCGAATGGCGTTGACCGAAGTAAAAATGATGGTCGCCAGGGACGTGCCGACTGCCAGGTGCGTGAGGATCGACGGATCGAAGCCTTGCGCCTTGAAACTAAAGACCAGCACCGGGACGATAATGATCCCGCCGCCGACGCCAAACAGCCCGGCCAGCACGCCGGCACAGGCGCCAAGCGCCAGATAGAGCAGAAATTCCATGGTGCTTCACCACCCAACCCCAAAACCGGAGCGGCATGGTAACGGATGCATGGCCCCCGGCTCCACTGGATGGCGATGGATACCCGCACGATGACTGCGTAGAGTGAGCAAAAAACACACAAGGACAACCTTATGTGCCTGATTGTTTTCGCCTGGCGCCCGGACCATGCCCAACCACTGATCGTGGCGGCCAACCGCGACGAATTCTACGCCCGCCCCAGCCTGCCGCTGGCGCAATGGCCCGAAACACCGCAGGTCCACGCCGGACGCGACCTGGAGGCGGGTGGAACCTGGCTCGGCATTGGCGCCAACGGGCGCTTTGCCGCGCTGACCAATATCCGCGATCCGCATCGACCACCCGGCCGCCGATCCCGCGGTGAACTGGTGGCACGCTTTCTCACCGGCGAACTGCCGATTGATGACTATTTAGACGACGTTGTCGCACGTTCGCCGGAATATGGCGGCTTTAACCTGCTGGTGGGCAACATGCATGAGTTGTGGCACTTCAACGCCCGGGAGTCGGAAGCCGTGATGCTGCAACCGGGAACCTACGGGGTGTCGAATGCCGGGCTGGATACGCCGTGGCCGAAGCTGATCAAGGCGAAAGCAGCCCTGGGCAAAGTACTGGATGATCCCCAGCCTCAAGCATTGTTGGACTTGTTGAGCGATCCGCAGACCGCGCCGTTCGCCGAGCTGCCGGATACGGGGGTGGGACTGGCGACCGAGACGTTGCTGTCGAGCGTGTTCATTGCCAGCCAGAGTTACGGCACTCGGGCGAGTACGGCGCTGATTGTGCACGCGGACGGTTCGCGGCATTTGGTCGAAAGGAGTTTCGGGCCCTATGGCGGACATTTGGGCGAGATAGAGATCAGGCTTTAATTTTGTATTGCATGGACAGGCCTCATCGCGAGCAAGCTCGCTCCCACAAGGGATTTGCGTCGTTCGCAGATCCAGTGTGGGAGCGAGCTTGCTCGCGATGAGGCGGTCAGTGTTTCAGAGGGTTTTGACCGAAGCCGGATTGATCATCCGCGACAACCCAAGGTTCTTCAGCGCCAGTTGCAGCGAGCTGTGGATCACTTGCGGGTTGTCGATGGTCATCAGCTCGGCCAGCAATTCCTTGGCCTTGCTCAGGTTGATCTGGCGCAGCATCCACTTCACTTTCGGCAAGTTGGTGGCGTTCATCGACAGGCTGTCGAAACCCATGGCCATCAACAGCACCGCCGCCGCCGGGTCACCCGCCATTTCACCGCAGATACTCACCGGCTTGCCTTCGGCATGGGCATCGCGCACCACGTTTTGCAGCGCTTGCAGCACCGCCGGGTGCAGGTAGTCGTAGAGATCGGCCACCCGTGGGTTGTTACGGTCCACGGCTAGCAGGTACTGGGTCAGGTCGTTGGAGCCGACCGACAGGAAATCCACCTGCCGCGCCAATTCCTTCGTCTGGTACACCGCCGCCGGAATCTCGATCATCACGCCAATGGGCGGCATCGGCACGTCGGTGCCTTCGTCGCGCACTTCGCCCCAGGCCCGGTGAATCAGGTGCAGGGCTTCTTCGAGTTCATGGGTGCCGGAGATCATCGGCAGCAGAATTCGCAGGTTATTCAGGCCTTCGCTGGCCTTGAGCATGGCGCGGGTCTGGACCAGGAAGATTTCCGGGTGGTCGAGCGTCACGCGAATGCCGCGCCAGCCGAGGAACGGGTTGTCTTCCTTGATCGGGAAGTACGACAGCGCCTTGTCGCCGCCGATGTCGAGGCTGCGCATGGTCACCGGTTGCGGGTGGAACGCGGCGAGCTGCTCGCGGTAGATCGCCAATTGTTCCTTTTCGCTCGGGAAGCGCTGGTTGATCATGAACGGCACTTCGGTGCGGTACAGGCCAACGCCTTCGGCACCGCGCTTCTGCGCTCGCGCCACATCCGCCAGCAAGCCGGTGTTGACCCACAGCGGCATGCGGTGGCCATCAACCGTCACGCACGGCAGATCGCGCAGCGCATCGAGGCCCAGTGCCAGCTGTTTCTCTTCCTCGACCACATCGGCGAACTGCTTGCGCAGCACATCGCTCGGGTTGGTGTAGACCTCGCCGTGGTAGCCGTCGACGATCATCTGGATGCCGTCGACCTTGGAGTACGGCAGATCGACCAGGCCCATCACCGTCGGGATACCCATGGCGCGCGCCAGGATCGCCACGTGGGAGTTACCCGAACCGAGTACCGAGACCAGACCCGCCAGCTTGCCTTCCGGCACCTCGCCAAGCATGGCCGGCGTCAGTTCTTCGCTGACCAGAATGGTGTTGTCGGGGTAGACCAGGGTTTGCTGACGCTCTTCCTGCAGGTAAGCGAGCAAGCGCCGACCCAGGTCCTTGACGTCCGAGGCGCGCTCACGCAGGTAGGCGTCGTCCATCAACTCGAAACGGTTGACGTGATCGGTGACCACCTGACGCAACGCGCCCTGGGCCCACTGACCGGTCTTGATCACGGTGGTCACTTCACTGCCGAGCGCCGCGTCGTCGAGCATCATCAGGTAGACGTCGAACAGGGCGCGCTCTTCGGGACGCAACTGGGTGGCGAGCTTGGCGGACAATGCGCGCATGTCGGCGCGCACACCCTCGATGGCGGTCTTGAAAAGCCCCAGCTCGGCGTCGATGTCGATGATGGTTTTGTCGGGCACCACATCCAGATCGGCCGGAGGCAGCATGACCACTGCCGTACCGACCGCCGCGCCCGGCGAACCCGGTACGCCGACGAACTTGGCTTCCTGAATGCCTTTGCCCTGACGGCCCAGGCCACGGATCGAACCGGTGGCCTCGGCGTGGGCGATAACACCGGCGAGCTGCGCGCTCATGGTCACGAGGAAGGCTTCTTCACCCTCATCGAACTGGCGGCGTTCTTTTTGCTGAATGACCAACACGCCGACGACGCGACGGTGGTGGATGATCGGCGCCCCGAGGAACGAGGCGTAGCGCTCTTCGCCGGTTTCGGCGAAGTAGCGGTAGCGCGGGTGATCCGCGGCATTTTCGAGGTTCAGGGGTTCTTCACGCGTGCCGACCAGGCCGACCAGACCTTCATTGGGCGCCATGCTGACCTTGCCGATCGAGCGCTTGTTCAAGCCCTCGGTGGCCATCAGCACGAAACGGTTGGTCTCGGGGTCAAGCAGGTAGACCGAGCAGACCTGGCTGCCCATGGCCTCTTTGACGCGCAACACAATAATCCCCAACGCCGCCTTGAGATCCTTGGCGGAGTTAACTTCCTGGACGATCTTGCGCAGCGTATTGAGCATGGCTCGGGGTCGAACTCCGTCGTCAGTCGCGCGCTAAAAGGCGCGGGGCAAGCTCTTTGAGGGCGCGTCGATACACCTCGCGCTTGAATGTCACAACCTGGCCCAACGGATACCAATAGCTGACCCAGCGCCAGCCATCGAACTCCGGTTTACCGGTCAAATCCATCCGCACCCGCTGCTCGTTGGAGATCAGGCGCAGGAGAAACCATTTCTGCTTCTGGCCGATGCACAGCGGTTGGCTGTGGGTCCTGACCAGACGTTGCGGCAAACGATAGCGCAACCAGCCCCGGGTGCAGGCGAGAATTTCAACATCTTCGCGCTCCAGGCCCACTTCTTCGTTCAACTCGCGGTACAAGGCGTCTTCCGGCGTCTCCTGGGGGTTGATTCCACCTTGGGGAAACTGCCAGGCATCTTGATTGATACGGCGAGCCCATAGCACCTGTCCGGCATCATTCGTGAGAATGATCCCGACATTAGGACGGAAACCATCGGGGTCGATCACGGCAACAACCTCGCAAACGCATGTCGTCGCATTGTTCCACAAAGGTCGTGAAGGCAGCAACGCGCCGGCCTACCTTATGTGCACTCTTGTGAAAAGTCCGTATTCTGGACGCCTTTCTACAGACTTTTCAGCGAGTAACTGCAATGCGGCTGGCTTTATTCGACTTGGACAACACCCTTCTGGGCGGCGACAGCGACCACGCGTGGGGCGATTACCTTTGTGAGCGCGGCTTCCTCGACGCCGTGGCCTACAAGACACGCAACGACGAGTTCTATCAGGATTACCTGGCTGGCAAGCTGGATAACGACGCCTACCTGAATTTCTGTCTCGAGGTCCTCGGCCGCACCGAAATGGCCACGCTGGATCAATGGCACAACGACTACATGCGCGACTGCATCGAGCCGATCGTACTGCCCAAGGCGATTGAATTGCTGACCAGTCACCGCGAAGCCGGCGACAAGCTGGTGATCATCACCGCCACCAACCGCTTCGTGACCGGACCGATTGCCGCACGCCTGGGCGTCGAAACCCTGATCGCCACCGAGTGCGAGATGGTCGACGGCCGTTACACCGGACGCAGCACAGACGTGCCGTGCTTCCGTGAAGGCAAGGTGACGCGATTGAATCGTTGGCTGGAGGAGACTGGGCATTCGCTGGAAGACAGCTACTTCTATAGCGACTCGATGAATGACCTGGCGTTGCTGGAGCAGGTGGCGAATCCGGTGGCCGTCGATCCGGATGCGAATTTGCGTGCCGAGGCCGAGAAGCGTGGCTGGCCGGTGATTAGTCTGCGCGACTGACTGATGACCCTACTGTAGGAGCGAGCCTGCTCGCGATGGTCGTTAACGAAAACGCGGGGCACCTGATGCCCTGCGGTGATCTTGGGTTTTTCGCGAGCAGGCTCGCTCCTACACTGGCTTCGCGCCCATCAACCCGGCGATCGCCAAAAAACAGACAAAACTGAACAACGCCAGGGCAAAGGTGAATTTCCCTACGCCACCCGGCGTCTTGCGCAGCTTGTTCAGGCGCACCAGCAGCCAGAACCACGCCAGCGCCGCCACGGTGTAGAGCACGCTCGACGCCAGCAGCCAGGTCTGCCCAAGCGGCCAGCCCACCAGGTGGACCATCCACCAGCCGGTAAACGGCATGCTCAGTAGCGCCAGCCCCATCAACAGCCAGACAAACACCCGCGGCCTTTGCAGGGTGCGACTTGCCGCCGTCGCATCACCGTTGCGCCGGGCCCGCCAGACCCAGATCCCCAAGCCCAATGCGCCCAGCAGCAACACGACTGTCGCCACCAAGTGCGCCGCTTTCAGGGCAGTCAACGTTTCCATGGCTCGATTTCCTTATGACTTGCCCATCAGCGTAGCCGTTCAGCCGAGAAACAGCTTATAGGCCGGATTGTCACTTTCGTCCCAGTACGGGTAGCCGATTTCCTCAAGCGCCGCAGGCACCAGATGACGCTCATCGTGAGGCACCTGCAGCCCGGCAACCACACGGCCATCCGCCGCGCCATGGTTGCGGTAGTGGAACATCGAAATGTTCCAGCGCCCGCCGAGCTTGCTGAGGAAGTTGAACAATGCACCCGGACGCTCAGGGAATTCGAAGCGCAGGATCACTTCATCGACCACCTGGGCCGCACGGCCGCCGACCATGTGGCGAATGTGCAACTTGGCCAGTTCATTGTCGGTCAGGTCGATCACCGGGAAGCCTTGCCCGCTGAGGCTGGCAATCAGCGCACTGCGCGGGTCGGTTTCCGGGTGCGTCTGCACGCCAACGAAGATGTGCGCCTCGCTGCCGGTGTTGTAGCGATAGTTGAATTCGGTGATCTGGCGCTTGCCGATGGCTTCGCAGAACGCCTTGAAGCTGCCCGGCTTCTCGGGAATGGTCACGGCGATGATGGCTTCGCGACCTTCACCCAGCTCGGCACGCTCGGCCACGTGACGCAAACGGTCGAAGTTGACGTTGGCGCCGGAATCGATGGCCACGAAGGTGTGCCCGGTGACGCCGTGTTGCTCGACGTACTTCTTGATCCCCGCCACGCCCAAGGCGCCGGCAGGTTCGGTGATCGAGCGGGTATCGTCGTAGATATCCTTGATCGCGGCGCAGATTTCGTCGGTGCTGACGGTAATCACTTCATCGACATGGTCTTTGCAGATATCAAAGGTGTACTGGCCGATCTGGGCCACCGCAACGCCATCGGCGAAGATGCCCACGGTCGGCAGCACAACGCGCTCACCGGCCGCCATGGCGGCCTGCAGGCAGTTGGAATCGTCCGGCTCGACGCCGATGATCTTGATTTCGGGACGCAGGTATTTCACGTAAGCCGCGATACCGGCGATCAGCCCGCCACCGCCCACCGGGACGAAAATCGCGTCCAGGCGCCCTGGGTGCTGGCGCAGAATCTCCATGGCCACCGTGCCCTGCCCGGCAATGGTGTGGGGATCGTCATAAGGGTGGATGTAGACGTAGCCTTTTTCATCGACCAGTTTCAGCGAATAGGCCAGGGCTTCCGGGAACGAATCGCCGTGCAGCACCACTTTGCCGCCACGGGAGCGCACGCCTTCGACCTTGATCTCGGGGGTGGTCTTGGGCATCACGATGGTCGCTTTCACGCCCAACACCTTGGCCGCCAGGGCCAGGCCTTGCGCATGGTTGCCCGCCGAAGCGGTGACCACGCCACGGGCGCGCTCTTCATCGCTCAATTGGGTCAGCTTGTTGTAAGCGCCGCGAATCTTGAACGAGAACACCGGCTGCAAGTCTTCGCGCTTGAGCAAAATACTGTTGCCCAGCCGCTCGGAGAGCTGACGGGCAGTCTGCAATGGAGTTTCTACGGCAACGTCATAAACGCGCGAGGTGAGGATCTTTTTGACGTACTGTTCAAGCATCGGAAAGCATCACTGAGCGGGTTGGGCAGGACCACGGAGTCTAACCCGGCTTTTAGGCAGGCGACCACACTAAACCGGTGGTTTTAGGTCACCCGAAAGAGATCACTCCCCGTAGGAGCGAGCTTGCTCGCAAAAAACCAAAGGCACCGCGGGGTATCTGGTTTTACGCATTATCGTTCACGACCATCGCGAGCAAGCTCGCTCCTACAGTAATTGGGCGTGCCTCTGACCCGCCAATCGGGCAATGACCTGCCCCGCTCCCAAGGCCTATAATGCTGGCCTTTCGTTTCCCCTATTCGGCACCTCGGAGCCCGCATGACCCAGGATCAACTCAAACAGGCAGTGGCTCAGGCCGCCGTCGACTTCATCCTCCCGAAACTCGATGACAAGAGCATCGTCGGGGTCGGCACCGGCTCCACCGCCAACTGCTTCATCGACGCCCTGGCCCAGCACAAGGGTGCATTCGACGGCGCGGTCGCCAGCTCCGAAGCCACGGCCGCCCGCCTCAAGGGTCATGGCATTCCGGTGTACGAGCTCAATACCGTGAGCGACCTGGAGTTCTACGTCGACGGCGCCGATGAAAGCGACGAACACCTGCACCTGATCAAGGGCGGTGGCGCTGCCTTGACCCGCGAGAAGATCGTCGCGGCCGTGGCCAAGACCTTCATCTGCATCGCCGACGCCAGCAAGCTGGTGCCGGTTCTGGGCACTTTCCCGCTGCCGGTGGAAGTGATCCCGATGGCCCGCAGCCACGTGGCCCGTGAACTGGTGAAACTCGGTGGCGACCCCGTCTACCGTGAAGGCGTGCTGACCGACAACGGCAACATCATCCTCGACGTCTACAACATGCAGATCACCAACCCAGTGGAACTGGAAAAGCAGATCAACGCGATTGTCGGCGTGGTCACCAATGGCCTGTTCGCCGCGCGCCCTGCGGATTTGCTGTTGCTGGGGACCCCTGAAGGCGTGAAGACCCTGCGCGCTGAGTAACCCGGGCTGCCCACTCATTTGTGGGCACATGAAAAACCTGTGGGAGCGGGCTTGTTCCCACAGTTGTTTTGGGGTGTTTATCAGTTCTGCGGCGGCTTCTTGAAGACGTAGAACAAGTTCGGCTCGCTCACCAGATACATCGTGCCGTCGTCGTCCATGGCGATCCCCTCCGCTTGCGGAACGGTCTTTTGCAACCCCTGCCGCCCCTTGTTCAGCGACAGGGTGCTCAGCGGTCGACCGTCCACATCCAGCTCAAGAATCAGCCTCGACTCGTCGGACAGCGCCAAAAGGTGGCCACTGCGCTCGTCATATTGCAGGCTCGACAGGTCCCGCACGAACATCCCGGCATCACGCCTGGGATTGTTGATGACATGCACCGCGTAGGATTTTTCCGGGTTGAAATGCGGAAACCCGTGCACTTCGTAGATCAACATCGGGTCGCGCTCCTTGGCGACAAACAGGCGCTTGCCCACCGAGTCGTATGCCAATCCTTCAAACCCCTTGTTGCCGCTCATGTGCACGCCAAGCGTCATCTGTTCGGCGTCCGCCGCATCGAGGAAGGTAGCGCCCTGCTCCAGGTGAATCTTGATCAGGCGCTGCTGGCGCTCGTCAGTGACCACGTAGGTGTCGGCGCTGATGAACTCAACGGCCTCCGGATCGCCGAAGCCGATCAATGCCACGCGACGCAAAATTTTGCCGTCGAGGGACAGCTCGATCAGCTCGGCGTTTTTATTGGTCACGGTGAACAGGCTTTTGCGTACCGGGTCGAAGGTCAACGCCGAGACATCGTCATCCAGGCCTTCGATGACTTGTCCCTCCAGCACCACCTGATAGCGGTCCAGGCCAATGGATTGCGCATTCATCGGCTGCCAAAGCGTGTTCAGGTTGAACCAGGCGCGCTCGAACAGGCGCAGGTACTGGCCCACCGCAGACAACACGATCAGCACAATCACCGAGAGAATCACTATCAATGGTTTGGGGCGGGCAAGTCGACGCATTCAGGTAGCTCGGAATCAAAACAGGCGGATGAAATATCACGCCTGTCTGAATTCAAGCTTAAAGGTCATTGGCGCTGAAAAACAATGCAGGAACAGCCGCTGGTCAGCGTTGTTTTTCGAAGCGGTAGAACAGGTTGGGCTCACTCACCATGTACAGCGTGCCGGCCTCGTCCATGGTCACGCCTTCAGCGCGGGGAATGGTATTTTTCAGGCCATTGAAACCACCCAGCAGGGCAATGAAGCTGACCTGCGCGCCCTTTTTATCCAGCTCCAGCAACAGGTGGGAATCGGCGGACAGCACCAGCATGTGCCCGGTCCGCGGATCGATGGCCAGGGCCGAGAGATTGCGCATGTCCAGTGCATGACTGGCAAGCTTGACCTTGTCTCCGGTCAGCACCTTGCCGTCGCCTTTCCAGGTAAACAATGCTGGCGGGCGCTCTTCGCCCAGCATCAATTGCTGATTGCGCGAGTCCCAGGTGACCCCTTCGAACGCCTTGTTCTGGTCTTTCGACGGCCCGAGGTCGTATTTCGGGAAGTTGGCGATGTTCAGCTCGCGGGTGTCGGCATCGACCTTGACGATGGTTATCAGGTGCGCGCGCTCATCGACAATGGCCAGCAAGCCGTTACCCAGCACCGTGACGCCTTCCGGATTGCTCCAGCCCACCAGCGGCATTTTGCGCAACACATCGCCCTGCAACGTCAACTCGACCAGAAACGGGTTTTTGCCCATGACCGAAAACAGGGTTTTGGTCTGCGGATCGTAGGCCAGGTCCGACGCTTCGTCCTTTTCCATACCCGGCAGGGGCTTGGCGTCGATCACCGCGCGATAATCCGGCAGCCAGACGCTCGCCTGGCGCTCGGCCGGGCTCTTGAACTGCTCGCGCACCCACAACACGCCACGATTGTCCCAATGCATGGCAAACGCGAGGCCGTAGGCGGCGACGACGACCAGCAAAAGCCAGGAATACCAACGCATGGCGAAGCGCGAACGACGGGTAGGTTTCGGCGTGAGCAGCGGTTGGGTAGCCATCGGGGGAATGCATCCAGAAATTCAGGCTATGGGTAATAGCACAGTTGGGATCGGCTCAGACGCCGAAACCCTGGAATTATCCAGACAGAATGTGAAAAAAACGGGAAATGGCGGGAACGTCTTGTGGGAGCGAGCAAGCGCGCTCCCACAAGATTCAGCGGTGTCTCGACTAACGAACGCTGCTGGTGAAGCGGCTGGCGCCCGGCAGTTCCAGGACAATCTCATCACCGACATTCAACGGCCCCACGCCCACTGGCGTGCCAGTGAGGATCACATCACCGGCCTGCAGCGAGAAGCAGCCAGCCATGTGCTGGATCATCGGCACGATCGGGTTGAGCATCGCGCTGCTGTTGCCATCCTGGCGAACTTCGCCGTTGATGGTCAGGCGAATGCCGATGTCGGTGAGGTCGGCGAAGGTGCTGCCGGATACGAACGGTGCAATCACCGCCGCGCCGTCGAAGGACTTGGCGATTTCCCAGGGCAGGCCCTTGGATTTCAGCTCGGCCTGCTTGTCGCGCAGGGTCAGGTCCAGGGCCGGGGCGAAACCGGAGATGGCGTCGAGCACTTCTTCACGGCTTGGCTTGGTCGATAATGGCTTGCCGATCAACACCGCGATTTCCGCCTCGTAATGCACCGAACCGCGGTCGGCCGGAATGCTGAAACCACCTTCCAGAGGCACCACGCAACTGCCCGGCTTGATGAACAGCAATGGCTCGGTCGGGACCGGGTTATCCAGTTCCTTGGCGTGTTCCGCGTAGTTACGGCCGATGCACACCACTTTCCCCAGCGGGAAATGAATACGCGTACCGTCGACATACTGGTGCTGATAGCTCATGGACCGACTCCTGGTTCGTAGCGCTTGAATTCGAAAATCAAACAGCGAAAATCTTGCCCGGGTTCATGATGCCGCTCGGGTCGAACACCGCTTTGACGGCTTTCATGTACTCGATCTCAACCGGGGAACGACTGTAGGTCAAGTAATCACGCTTGGTCATGCCAACACCGTGTTCGGCAGAGATCGAACCGTTGTACTTCTCGACGGTTTCGAATACCCACTTGTTGACGGTCGCGCACTTGGCGAAGAACTCGTCCTTGCTCAGGTTGTCGGGCTTGAGGATGTTCAGGTGCAGGTTGCCGTCACCGATGTGACCGAACCAGACGATTTCGAAATCCGGGTAGTGTTCGCCGACGATCGCGTCAATTTCCTTAAGGAACGCCGGGACTTTCGACACAGTGACCGAAATGTCGTTTTTGTATGGCGTCCAGTGGGAAATGGTTTCGGAGATGTATTCGCGCAGTTTCCACAAATTCTGCAGCTGGGTTTCGCTTTGGCTCATCACGCCGTCAAGCACCCAGCCCTGCTCGACGCAGTGCTCGAAGGTTTCCAGCGCGTGATTGGCCACTTCTTCGGTCGTCGCTTCAAATTCGAGCAGTGCGTAGAACGGGCAATCGGATTCGAACGGGGCCGGCACGTCGCCACGGGCCATGACTTTGGCCAGGGCTTTATCGGAGAAGAATTCGAAGGCGGTCAGGTCGAGCTTGCTCTGGAACGCGTGCAGCACCGGCATGATCGAGTCGAAATCGGCTGTGCCGAGGACCATCGCGGTGAGATTTTTAGGTGCCCGATCCAGACGCATGGTCGCTTCGACCACAAATCCGAGGGTGCCCTCGGCGCCGATGAACAGCTGACGCATGTCGTAGCCGGTGGCGTTCTTGATCAGGTCGCGGTTGAGTTCCAGCACGTCGCCCTTGCCGGTGACCACTTTCATGCCGGCCACCCAGTTACGGGTCATGCCGTAGCGAATCACCTTGATTCCGCCGGCATTGGTGCCGATATTGCCACCAATCTGGCTCGAACCTGCCGAAGCGAAGTCCACCGGGTAGTACAGGCCGTTTTCTTCGGCCACGTTCTGCAAATGCTCGGTCACCACGCCCGGCTGACACACGGCGGTGCGGTCGGTGAGGTTCACATCGAGAATCTGGTTCATGTAGTCGAACGACACGACCACTTCGCCATTAGCGGCCACGGCGGCGGCGGAAAGCCCGGTACGGCCACCGGATGGCACCAGGGCCACCTTGTGTTTATTGGCCCACAGGACAATGGCCTGGACCTGTTCGGTGGTCTTCGGGAACACGATGGCGGTCGGGGCCGGGGCAAAATGCTTGGTCCAATCCTTACCGTAAGCATTCAGGGAGTCGGCATCGGTCAGCACCTTGCCGGGCTCAACCAGGGTCTTCAGCTCATCAATCAGGGCAGGATTGGTCATCGACAGAACTCTCGAACAATTCATGGTCATCCTGAGAACGCTTCACGTCGCAGGAATGAGTGTTTAGCGGGGCGCATATGCTAGCATACCGACCCCGCAGCATAGTGCCCAACGGCTGTTCTGCGGCGACGGCATTCTTGTCGTCCGGGTCAGCGTCTGTTGACCATTTCCTGCCATTTTTCTCCGGGATACAGGTTTACGCAGATGAGCAAGACTTCTCTCGATAAGAGCAAGATCAAGTTCCTTCTTCTCGAAGGCGTCCACCAATCGGCTGTCGACGTCCTCAAGGCGGCGGGCTACACCAGCATCGAGTACCTCACAGGTTCTCTGCCGGAAGCCCAGCTCAAGGAAAAGATCGCAGATGCTCACTTCATCGGCATTCGCTCGCGCACTCAACTGACCGAAGAGATCTTCGATCACGCGAAAAAGCTCGTGGCTGTAGGGTGTTTCTGCATTGGCACCAACCAGGTCGACCTGGACGCGGCCCGCGAGCGCGGTATCGCTGTGTTCAACGCACCGTACTCCAACACGCGTTCCGTTGCCGAGCTGGTGCTGGCCGAGGCAATCCTGTTGCTGCGCGGCATCCCTGAGAAGAACGCTTCCTGCCACCGTGGCGGCTGGATCAAGAGCGCGGCCAACTCATTCGAAATCCGTGGCAAGAAGCTGGGCATCGTCGGCTACGGCTCGATCGGTACTCAACTGTCGGTCCTGGCTGAAGGCCTGGGCATGCAGGTGTACTTCTACGACACCGTGACCAAGCTGCCATTGGGTAACGCCACCCAGGTCGGCAGCCTGAACGAGCTGCTGGGCATGTCCGACATCGTGACCCTGCACGTGCCGGAAACCGCTGCGACCCAATGGATGATCGGCGAGAAGGAAATCCGCGCCATCAAGAAGGGCGGCATCCTGATCAACGCCGCGCGCGGCACCGTGGTCGAACTGGACCACCTGGCCGCCGCCATAAAGGACAAGCACCTGATCGGCGCTGCCATCGACGTATTCCCGGTGGAGCCACGCTCCAACGACGAAGAGTTCGAAAGCCCGCTGCGTGGCCTGGACAACGTGATCCTGACCCCGCACATCGGTGGTTCCACCGCCGAGGCGCAAGCCAACATCGGTCTGGAAGTGGCAGAAAAACTGGTCAAGTACAGCGACAACGGTACCTCGGTATCGTCCGTGAACTTCCCGGAAGTGGCCCTGCCGGCTCACCCTGGCAAGCACCGCCTGTTGCACATCCACGAGAACATTCCGGGTGTGATGAGCGAGATCAACAAGGTCTTCGCCGAAAACGGCATCAACATTTCCGGTCAGTTCCTGCAGACCAACGAGAAAGTCGGCTATGTGGTTATCGACGTAGACGCCGAGTACTCGGAACTGGCGCAAGAGAAGCTGCAACACGTCAACGGCACCATCCGTAGCCGCGTGTTGTTCTAGCAGCAGCTACAAGCTGTAAGCTTCAAGCGGCAAGTAGCGCTCGCCTCTGCTTTTACTTGAGGCTTATAGCTTGAAGCTTGCAGCTATAAAAAAGGGAGCCCCAGCGAAGCGGGCTCCCTTTTTTATTTCACATTGACGGTGATCTTCTTCGAAACGATCGGCGGATCGAACGGCATATGGCCACTGTCGCCCAATTCCAGCTGAAGCGTGTGTTTGCCCGGTGTCAGGGTTATTTCAGCCTGGGTCTGTGCCTTGCCGAAGTGCAGGTGGTTGGCATCGTTGGGAATCGGCGCGCCCGCCGCCGGCAGTTTGTCGACATCGATCAACAAGTGATGGTGGCCCGTGTTCTTGGTGGTATCGCCTGCTGGCGCCAGCGCGATGTTCTCGACAGCGAATTTGACAACGACAGTTTGCGGAACCGTGGCACCGTCCGCGGGAGAAACAATGGACACTACTGCACCCTCGGGTGCCATTGTGGCCGCGCTGGCCAGCACAGAAACGCCCATCAGCAGGCCAGCCAAAGCAGCACGTGACATAAAGGTTTTCATTCTCTTCTCCAGTTTTTCCGTAAAATCCGCATGACCATCACAACTTCATGGTCAATCGTTGTCGAAGGCACTCGACAACCATAGCAAAGCGAGCCTGAATCAGAGGGTCGCGATAAAAAATTCAAAGGAGTGACCATGCGCTTTCTGCCTGGCCTGATCTGCCTGCTACCCCTTCTGAGCCCTTTGGCTCATGCCGAACTGATTGATGACGTCAACGACCGCGGTGAACTGCGCATAGCCCTTGAGGCTAATACACCCCTTTTCAGTTTCAAGAAAGACGACAAGCTTGAGGGCTTCGAAGTTGAATTGGGTCAAATGCTCGCCGACGAACTGGATGTTCGGGCTGACTTCGTCGTCACCGACGGCAGCGATTTGCTGACCGGTGTCGAAAGCGGCAAGTACGACATCGCCATCAATCACATAACAGAGACCCCGGCGCTCAAGGAACGTTTCGACTTCAGCGAACCTTACAGTCGCGCCGATGCACAATTGATCGCGCAGAAGGATGAGCCACGCTCAATGCTGCTGGTGCAATCACTGACAGAAGAGAAGCCGAAAACCCGTTCGCCCGTGAACCTGGCGATTCCGTTTCAGAAGGGCAATCCGGCATTTCATGCCAGCCTGGAAAACGCATTGCAGCGGATCAAGGCCGATGGCCGGCTTGAGGCGCTGGAGGAGAAGTGGTTTGGGGCAGATGCGGGTGTAACGCTGAAACAATGACGCTGTAGGCGCGAGCTTGTTCGCGAAGGACTCCAGTGCGCCGCGTTTACCCAGCTCACACGCGTTATCGTTGACGACCATCGCTGCGATGCGGCGATCCGACAGGCCAGCCCCTACAGGGGTCGGTTCAGCGCCGCGAGGGCTGCCGCCGCTTCAGCCAGCTCCAGCTCGCTGAAGACTTGCACGCCGTGGCGCTTGAGCAGTGCAGCCGTCACGCCTTCGCCACTGACTTTCACCCCGCTGAACGTGCCGTCATAGGTCTGCAGATTGCCGCAGGACGGGCTGTTGGCCTTGAGGATGGCAATGCCGATGCCGTGCTGTTGCACCAGCGCCAGTGCCTGACGGGCACCACTCAGAAACTGCGCGCTGACGTCCTCACCCTCGGTCGTCAGCACCGACGCCTGGCCATCCAGCACCTCACCACCCTGCCCACCGGGAATTTCGGCAGCGGCCCGTGGCGTCGGCAATCCTCCGGCGACCTCCGGGCACAACGGCACGACGCGGCCTTCGTCGAGCCATGCCTGAAGCGGATCGAACGGCCCGCTGGCCCCGCCGTCGTAACGTACGCGATGCCCCAGCAGACAGCGGCTTACCAGAATTTTCTGCATGATCAGAACGGCTCGTTGCCGCGACGCCGGAACCATCCGGTCAGCGACAGGCGCTCGCGGGTCGCAGGCAACACTTCATGGGGAACTTCGCCCGACAGGAAGACCACCAGGCAGCCCCCAGTCGGTATCACATCGTATGCCGCACCTTCATCCAGGTACATGCGCAACTGACCACCGTGTTCGGGCAGCCAGGCGTCGTTGAGGTAGACCACCGCCGAGACCATGCGCCGGTCGTCATCGCGAAACCGGTCGACGTGCTTGAGGTAGAACGCCCCCGGCGGGTACATCGCGAAATGGCTTTCGAAATCTTCCAGGCCCAGGAACAGATCGCGGTTCATGGCCTCGCGCAGGCTGTCCATCAATCCCAGATAGCTGTCGCAAGCCTCGGCCTGGCCGGGCTCGATCCACTGGATATGATCGCCGCGAATGCCCTCGCGAATCTCCGAGGTGGGCCCGCGACCTACCGCAGCCGGGGCCAGTTCACCCTCGGCAGCACGTTTACGGCACTCGGCCGCCAGTGCTCGGGTCAGATCCAGAGGCAGGAAAATATTCTGCTGCGACCAGCCATTGGCGGCCAGGTCATCGACGATTCGTAACAGCAACGGGTGATCAGAAGGTATTTGCATGGCGCGCATAGTATTCCTGCGCCTGAAAATCCGACAGAGCCACGCAGCGGGTTGATACGAATTCTCGACAAGTCCGTATGCCACACGGAGAATAGTCGCCTGCTGACAGGAGTCCCTATGCGCCGTTTGCTTTTCTCCCTGCTGATGTTCTGCGTTTTGCCCGCTTGGGCAGACGGCCATGACCAGTTGTACAAGGTCGCCGGCTGGCCAGAGCAACGCGCGCATTTCAACGATGCCCTTTCAGCCGCCCAGCAGCGCTACCAGAGCAGCCTGCCACCCGCCGTGTTCCAGGCACTGGTCAACAACAGCAATCAGCGCTTTGACCCCAAAGCCGTGGACCAGCGCGCCGAATCGCAACTGCGCAAGAACCTCGCCGATCCGAAACCGGCACTGAACTTCTTCCAGTCGCCCCTGGGCAAGAAGATCGTGGCCGCCGAATTGCTGGCGACCCGTCGCGATCAACTGGCGAAAAACGCCAAGGGCTTGCCGAAGATGCAGGCCAGCGACAGCCGCCTGTTGATCATCGGTCACCTGGCCCAGGCCCTGCCCGCTCGCGAGGCCGGTGCGGAAGTCAGCCTGGCGATTGCCGGTGTCGCGGCCGACAGCCTGAGCGCGATGATCCCCGGCCTGCTCGGCGCCGGCCAGGCGCAAGGTATGTTGAACGGACAGCGCCAGCGCTTGATGGAGCAGATCGGCAGCGACCTGAACAACACCCTGCTGTATGTCTATCGCGACCTGTCGGATGAAGAACTGGAAGAGTTCGCCACATTTGCCGAGTCGGCAGAGGGCAAGGCTTATTACCAGGCGGCCCTGGCGGCGATTCGGGCAGGGCTGGCGGTGGGGCAAAGCACGTCGAACCTGGCCCAATAATGTTTGGGAGCCCGATCATCGCCATCGCGAGCAGGCTCGCTCCCACAGCTCATTCGTCCATTTTGAAAGGGCACAAATCCTGTGGGATCGGTCTTGCCCGCGATGGGGCACGCATGGTCACTGACCATTCCGGCCCTTGATCCGCCTGGTCAAGAACCCGAAGTACTCCCCTCGCAACGCCGGCATTTCATTCGCCAGATGATGCCTTGCCTCAGGCAGCATCAGCACCTGCGGCCGATCAAACTTGCCCCGCAACACCTCAAGGTTATGTTCCCAATCCACGGTCATGTCCGCCTGGCCTTGCACAATCAGTGGTCGCCGGGGGCTCGCCGGTGCGGCTTCGACGCGTTTGATCCAGCGTGCCAGCGCGCCTACCCAAGCCGTCGGCAGACGCAGTGGCTGCAAAGGATCGGCCTGCAGGAAGGGCAAAAATTCCGGGTCGTTGGAGTTTTCGCTGAAGCGTCGGGCAATGGCTTTGACGAAAGGCTTGAGCAGGTAATAGCTGAATTTCGACCAACCCCACGCCCGCGGCCGCACCAGCGGTGCAAGCAGAATCACCTGGCCCTGTGCCGGGCTGCTCGCCCCCGCATTCAGCACATGATCGATCACAATGGCGCCGCCGGTGCTTTGCCCGCACAAATGCCACGGTTGCGGCAGCTCCAGGGATTGCGCCTCGTTGAACAACCCTTGCAGGGTGTCCTGGTATTCGGCGAAATCCCTGATGCTCGCCCGCTCGCCGCTGGACAGCCCATGCCCCGGTAAATCGCAGGCAATCACGGCAAACCCCTGATCCAGCGCCCACTCGATCACGTGCCGATAAAGTCCGGTGTGATCATAAAAGCCATGAAATACAAACAGCGTCGCCTTCGCCCGTTCGGGCCACCAGAACTGGCTGACGACTTCATAGCCATCGACCTGAAAACGCCCCAGTCCGCTGCGAACATTACGCGTAGAAAAATCCAGCCCGTAAAACCGCTGATAAGCCTGTGCCTCTAAAGACAGCGGCTGCCTCTCGGCCAATGGCCGCAGGCTGGCGCGCAGGTGATCAGGGTCGAAGGTGGCCGGCATGAATGATTCCAGAGCGTGAAACGGACTTTATGGATCTGCGATATTCATCTGTCGCAGCAAGCATGGCAAGCTAGCCGACTTTCAAGGAGTGAACCCATGCGCTCGCCCGCCCGTGCCACCCTGTTTGTCAGCCTGCTAGCGCTCGTGTGTGCCGGGGTGCTGTGGGCTGCTTACGACTGGTTTCAGGGACGTTACCTGCGTGCGTTCAGCGAGCACACCGCCTTGTTCTCCGGTGATCCGCTGCGCCTGCCCGCTGACCTCGCCGGCCCTGGCGCCATCCGCCTGGTGCATTTCTGGGACCCGTCCTGTCCGTGCAATGTCGGCAATCAACAACACCTGACCGAACTGGTCGAGCGCTACGTACCGCAGGGGGTGGAGTTTTTTTCGGTTCAAAAGCCCGGCAGCCATGGCCAGCTACCCGGCACCTTGAGCCGTCTGAAAAGCATCGAGGTTTTGCCCGGTGCCGAGCAAATCCCTGCCAGCCCGGCCGTGGCGATCTGGGATCGCAGCGGCAAACTGGCGTATTTCGGCCCCTACAGCGAGGGCCTGACCTGCAACTCGAGCAACAGCTTTATCGAACCGATTCTGCAAGCACTGAACGAAGGTCGTGAAGTGAGTGCCACGCACACGCTCGCGGTGGGTTGTTACTGCCCCTGGCGCGTCGATACCGCAAAGTAGGGAAACACAGGGCCAGACGAATCCCTCCTACGAGCGATGGGCCAAACCGGCCTGCCATGTTAAACAGTGGCGCCTGGGAATCGCTGTTCACACATGACAACAAGGAGACACCATGAAACGTAGCCTGGCCGCACTCGGTTTGCTGATCGTCGTGCTTGCCGCTGGAGCCGGCTGGTACGTCTACAGCAAACAGCCGTCACGCCAGGGCATGGTGGAACTGCAACACCTGCAAGGTTCGGTCACGGTGCGCTACGACGAACGTGGCATCCCGCACATCCGCGCCGAAAACGAATCCGATCTGTACCGCGCCCTCGGCTACGTCCATGCCCAGGACCGGCTGTTCCAGATGGAAATCCTGCGTCGCCTGGCCCGTGGCGAGCTGGCCGAAGTGCTGGGGCCGAAACTGCTCGACACTGACAAGTTGATGCGCAGCCTGCGCATTCGCGAGCGCGCCGAAACCTACCTCGCGAACCTGGACAAACAATCCCCCGCCTTCATCGCCATGCAGGCCTATCTGGATGGCATCAACCAGTATCAGGACACTCACGCAAAACCCGTGGAGTTCGATGTACTGGGCATCCCCAAGCGCCCGTTCACGGCCCGGGACACCATCAGCATCGCCGGTTACATGGCCTACAGTTTTGCCGCGGCGTTTCGCACCGAACCCCTGCTGACCTACGTGCGCGATCAGTTGGGCGCCGACTACCTGAACATTTTCGATCTCGACTGGCAGCCCAAAGGCGTATTGGCGAAGCGTCACAACGGCACGGCGCTGTCGCTGGCCAGTACAGACTGGAAAGACCTGAACGCCCTCGCCCGCCTCAGCGAACAGGCACTGGCCGACAATGGCCTGCCGCAATTCGAAGGCAGCAACGCCTGGGTCGTCGCCGGCAGCCGAACCAAAAGTGGCAAACCGCTGCTGGCAGGTGACCCGCATATCCGTTTTTCCGCACCATCGGTGTGGTATGAAGCGCAACTCTCGGCGCCGGGTTTCGAACTCTACGGCCATTATCAGGCGTTGATGCCCTTCGCCTCGCTGGGCATGAACCGTGACTTCGGCTGGAGCATCACCATGTTCCAGAACGATGACCTCGACCTGATTGCCGAGAAGGTTAATCCGGATAACCCCAACCAGGTCTGGTATCGCGGCAAATGGGTGGACATGGTGACCAGCGAACAGCAAATCGCGGTCAAGGGTCAGGCACCGGTCACACTGATGTTGCGCCAGTCGCCCCACGGCCCGATCGTCAACGATGCGCTGGGCAGCGGCGTGGGCAAGACGCCGATCGCCATGTGGTGGGGTTTTCTCGAAAGCCAGAACCCGATCCTCGAGGGCTTCTATCAGCTCAATCGCGCCGACACCCTGGCCAAGGCCCGCAGCGCTGCCGCCAAGGTCCAGGCACCCGGCCTGAACATCGTCTGGGCCAACGCCAAGGGTGACATCGGCTGGTGGGCCGCCGCTCAGCTACCCAAGCGCCCTGCGGGCGTGCGCCCCGGCTTTATCCTTGACGGCAGCACCGCTGATGCTGACAAGGACGGTTTCTACCCCTTCAGCGCCAACCCGCAGGAAGAGAATCCGGCGCGGGGCTACATCGTCTCGGCCAACTTCCAGCCGGTGTCACCGACGGGCATGGAGATTCCCGGTTATTACAACCTCGCCGACCGTGGTCAGCAGCTCAATCAACAGCTCAGCGACAAGGGCATCAAGTGGGACCTGGAATCCAGCCAGAAGCTGCAACTGGGCACCACCACCGCCTACGGCCCTCGCCTCCTGGCGCCATTGCTGCCGGTGTTGCGTTCGGTGGTCAGCGATCCGGCCGAACTCAAACTGGTGGAGCAACTGGCTCAGTGGAAGGGCGACTACCCGCTGGAATCCACCAGCGCCACGCTGTTCAACCAGTTCCTGTTCAATCTGGCTGACGCGACGATGCACGATGAATTGGGCAACGACTTCTTCGAAACACTGCTTTCGACCCGCGTGATCGACGCCGCACTACCACGCCTGGCCGCCAGCCCCGACTCACCCTGGTGGGACAATCGCAACACGCTTGGCAAGGAAACCCGGGCCGATACCGTCAAGGCTGCGTGGCAGGCCAGCATCGCCCACCTCAAGACCACCCTCGGTCCGGACTTCGCGCAATGGCAGTGGGGCAAGGCTCATACGCTGACCCATGGCCACCCGTTGGGGCAGCAAAAACCATTGGACCTGATTTTCAATGTCGGCCCGTTCGCGGCCCCCGGCAGCCATGAAGTGCCAAACAACCTGTCGGCCAAGATCGGCCCGGCGCCTTGGCCGGTGACTTATGGCCCGTCGACCCGGCGCCTGATCGACTTCGCCGACCCGGCCCACAGCCTGACCGTCAACCCGGTCGGCCAAAGCGGCGTGCTGTTCGACCGTCACTATGACGATCAGGCCGAGGCCTACATTGAGGGGCTGTATTATCAGGCGCACCTCAATGATGAAGAGGTGACGGCCAATACGCGCAGTACGTTGAAGCTGTTGCCGGCGCGGGGTGCTCAGTAAATTTGTTTTGGCTGGACTGGCCCCATCGCTAGCAGGCTAGCGCCCACATTGGTCTGGTGTACGCAGATCCATTGTGGGCGCTAGCCTGCTAGCGATGAGGCCCGCGAGAAGAGCGCAAATCCTGGCTCAAACCATCGCCGCAAAGTTCAGCCTGAACTGTTGCGGCGTCACCCCCAGCCTGCGGTTGAACACACTGCGCATGTGCTGGGCATCGCGGAAGCCGCATTGATAGGCCACTGTCTTGAGCGGCGCACCCGTGCTTTCCAGCATCACCCGCGCCGCGTCTACCCTGGCCCGCTCGACGAATTCGGCCGGGGTGATTTTCGCTTCCCTGGCAAACACCCTGGAAAAGTTGCGCGCGCTCATGTTGGCGGCATTGGCCAGATCGGCGATGGTCAGGTCGCCGGTCAGGTTCGCCAGCACGTAGTGCTGCACCATCGCCACTGCCGAAGTCGGTTCGGCGTGGGGCGTCAGGAACGGGCTGAACTGTGACTGGCCGCCCGAGCGCTGGGTGAACACCACCAGTCGTTTGGCCACGCTCAAGGCCACTTCCGGCCCATGGTCGCGACCCAGCAGGTACAACGACAAATCGATCCCCGCCGTGACGCCGGCCGAGGTGTAGAGCTCGGCATCCTGCACGTACAAGCGATCGGCTTCGACCCGAGTCGTTGGGCAAAGCGCCGCCAACGCGGCGGCATCACTCCAATGCGTAGTCACGGTCCGCCCCTCCAGCAAACCCGCCCGGGCGAGCATGAATGCACCATTGCAGATCGAGCCAAAACGTTGCGCCCGGCCGCAGGCATCGTGCAGCCAGGCATTGAATGCCGCACCAAAATCCGTGAACGGCAACTGAGGTCCACCCGCCACCAACAGCAAGTCGCAGGCCTGCAATGCTTCGCTGAAATGTCGATGGGCGTTGAGTGACAGGCCGTTGGAGCACGCCATCGCGCCGCGCTCGACGCCTATCACTTGCAGCTGATAGTGATCCTCAGGGGCGAGAAATCGATTGGCTTCGGAAAACACGTCCATGGGACCGGTGACGTCCAGCGACTGCACGCCGGCGAATACCACGATGGCAACGGTTTTACTCATGACGTGAATGGCCTTTTATGGATCGGATCACACCGTCTCCTGTAGGAGCGAGCCTGCTCGCGATGGCCGTGAGGGCGCTGTGTTTATCCAGACAGCCCGCGTCATCGTTGACGTCCATCGCGAGCAGGCTCGCTCCTACAGGGGCTGTGTGCAAACTTAGCCAATCCACACCCAACAAGCGAGGTTGGCGCGATATGCACGCTCATTGGCCGGGATCGCAGCCATGGATCGATTGTTCGCTCCGGGGTGGACGAACAGACTGAAACCCTCAGCGCCGCCACGGCGTTCATCACGAGGGAACTCCCATGAGCACCACCATTGCCGGCATCAAAATCCCTGACAGCGCCTTGGCCAAAGCCACCACCGAATACATCCGCGACATCGAATCAGACCTGCTCTACCACCACTCGCGTCGGGTGTTTCTGTTTGGTGCGTTAAGCGGCGAACGCAAGCAACTGGCCTACAACCCTGAGCTGTTGTACGTCGGCGCGATGTTCCATGACCTCGGCCTGGTGGAAGGCTACCGTAGCGACAACGAGCGCTTCGAAGTCGATGGTGCCAATGCGGCGGCCGCGTTCCTCAAGCCCTACGGGCTCAGCGACGACGATATCGAGCAAGTCTGGTTGTCGATCGCCCTGCACACCACCCCAGGCGTGCCCCGGCATTTGCGTCCAACCGTCGCGCTGGTGACCGCTGGCGTCGAAATGGACGTGCTGGGCATCGACTATGCGGCCTTTACCCCCGTGCAGCGCGAAGCCGTGGTGCATGCGCATCCACGAGGCGAAGGGTTCAAGGAGTGCATCATCTGCGCCTTTGCCGACGGCTTGCGCCATCGTCCACAGACCACGTTCGGCAACGTGAAGACGGATGTGTTGGTGGATCAGGAGCCAGGGTTCAAACCGATGAACTTTGTCGAGGTCATCCGCAATTCTCCCTGGGTTGCCTGATTTCCAAACCACCTGTGGGAGCGAGCCCGCTCGCGAAGGAGTGTCAGTCAACGAAGATGTCGACTGGGAGTCCATCGCGAGCAGGCTCGCTCCTACAGTGGATCAGGGTCAGCCACGAAATGGTGGCCAACCCCACATCAGGCTCAAGCCGCTTCCGGTGCCTGTGCGCGACGCACGTCCGGTTGCTTCCACGAATCGGCCGCGCTTTCTTCGATGGCCTGCTGGATCGCACGCTTGCGCGCTTCTTCTGCGCGTCGGCTGAAGAACCAGACAAGGAACGTCATCAGCGACACCGCCAGCAGAATCAGACTGGCCACGGCGTTGATCTCCGGCTTCACGCCCAGGCGCACCGCCGAGAACACCTCCATCGGCAGGGTCGTGGACCCCGGGCCCGACACGAAGCTCGCCAACACCAGGTCATCCAGGGACAGGGCGAAGGACATCATGCCGCCAGCCCCCAGGGATGGCGCGATCATCGGGATGGTGATCAGGAAGAACACCTTCCACGGCCGTGCGCCGAGGTCCATGGCCGCTTCTTCGATGGACAGGTCCAGCTCACGCAAACGCGCCGAGACCACCACCGCCACATACGCCGCACAGAACGTGGTGTGAGCGATCCAGATGGTGACGATGCCGCGTTCCTGCGGCCAGCCGATCATCTGCGCCATGGCCACGAACAGCAGCAACAGCGACAGACCGGTGATCACCTCGGGCATGACCAGCGGCGCGGTCACCAGGCCGCCGAACAGGGTACGACCCTTGAAGTGGGTGATACGGGTCAGGACGAACGCCGCCAGTGTACCCAGTGCCACCGCCGCTACCGCCGTGTAGCAGGCGATTTCCAGCGAGCGCACCACCGAGCCCATCAGTTGGGTGTTGTCGAGCAGACCGACGTACCACTTGATCGACCAGCCGCCCCACACCGTCACCAGTTTCGAGGCGTTGAACGAGTAGATCACCAGGATCAGCATCGGCGCATAAATGAACAACAGACCCAATACCAGCATCAGGCTGGAGAAACGGAAGCGCTTCATTCTTTACCCTCCATTTCCTTGGCCTGACTGCGGTTGAACAGGATGATCGGCACAATCAGGATCGCCAGCATCACCACCGCCAGGGCAGAAGCCACCGGCCAGTCACGGTTGTTGAAGAATTCTTGCCAGAGCACTTTACCGATCATCAGGGTTTCCGGACCGCCGAGCAGTTCCGGGATCACGAACTCACCCACCACCGGAATGAACACCAGCATGCAGCCCGCGACTATGCCGTTTTTGGACAATGGAATGGTGATCTTCCAGAAGCTGTTGAACGTGCTCGAACCCAGGTCGGACGCGGCTTCCAGCAGGCTATGGTCGTGCTTCACCAGGTTGGCGTAGAGCGGCAGGATCATGAATGGCAGGTAGGAATAAACCACGCCGATGTAGACCGCCAGGTTGGTATTGAGGATCTGCAGCGGTTCGTTGATCCAGCCCATGCTCATCAGGAAACCGTTGAGCAGACCGTTGTTGCTGAGGATCCCCATCCACGCATACACGCGGATCAGGATCGCGGTCCAGGTCGGCATCATGATCAGCAGGACCAGCACCGTTTGCAGCTCTTTGCGGGCACTGGCGATGGCGTAGGCCATCGGGTAGCCGATCAGCAGGCAGAGGATGGTGCTGATCAGCGCCATCTTCAACGAGCCGAGGTAGGCGGCGATGTACAACTCGTCGCCGGCCAGCGTCGCGTAGTTGCCCAGGTTCAGCAGCACCTGCAGTTTCTGCTCGGCGTAGCTGTAGATCTCGGTGTACGGCGGAATGGCCACGTCGGCTTCGGCGAAGCTGATCTTCAGGACGATGAAGAACGGCAACATGAAGAACAGGAACAGCCAGATGAAAGGAACCCCGATGACCAACTGACGGCCACCGGGAATTATTCGATTGAGGCGGCGTTTGAATTTGCGCATGTTCATGAGCGAAGCACCACGCCGCTGTCGTCTTCCCAGTACACGTAGACCTGATCACCCCAGGTCGGCCGCTGGCCACGGCGCTCGGCGTTGGCGACAAACGACTGGACGATCTTGCCGCTCGGCAGTTCGACGTAGAACACCGAGTGACCGCCGAGGTAGGCGATGTCGTGCACCTTGCCGCTGGACCAGTTGTATTCGCAGGTCGGCATGGTTGGGGTCACGAGCAGTTTTTCCGGGCGGATCGCGTAGGTCACGGACTTGTCTTGCACCGAGGTGCTGATGCCGTGGCCGACATAGATCTGGCGATCCAGGTCCTTGCAGGTGATGGTCGCGTGGCCTTCGGCGTCATCGATCACTTCACCGTCGAAGATGTTGACGTTGCCGATGAATTCGCAGACCAGGCGGCTGGTCGGGGTTTCGTAGATGTCGATCGGGCTGCCGATCTGGGCGATCCAGCCCAGGTGCATGATCGCGATGCGCTCGGCCATGGTCATGGCCTCTTCCTGGTCGTGGGTCACCATGACGCAGGTTACGCCGACGCGCTCGATGATCTCGACCAACTCCAGCTGCATTTGCGAACGCAGTTTCTTGTCCAGTGCCCCCATCGGTTCGTCGAGCAGCAGCAGCTTCGGCCGCTTGGCCAGGGAGCGGGCCAGGGCCACACGCTGACGCTGACCACCGGACAGCTGATGCGGTTTGCGCTTGGCGTACTGGCTCATCTGCACCAGCTTGAGCATGTCGGCCACGCGCGCATCGATTTCCGCGGCCGGCAGTTTGTCCTGCTTGAGGCCGAAGGCAATGTTCTGCGCCACGGTCATGTGCGGGAACAAGGCGTAGGACTGGAACATCATGTTGATCGGCCGCTCGTACGGCGGCATATCGGTGATGTCTACGCCATCGAGGAAGATCCGTCCTTCGGTTGGACGCTCGAATCCTGCGAGCATGCGCAGCAAAGTAGATTTGCCCGATCCCGAACCGCCGAGCAGGGCGAAGATTTCGCCTTTCTTGATTTCCAGGGACACGTCGTCCACGGCAATCGTCTCGTCGAACTTCTTCGTGACCCGGTCGATTTTGACCAACACCTCTTTAGGTAATTGGTCGCCCTCGAGGGCTTTCTTATAGGCGCCGGAGGCAACTGCCATTTACGAAACTCCCAGAAAAAAAGAGTGCAGTTCGCTCAAGGTGAGCCAACCTTGGATAGTTTGAGCCTTGAAGCTATTTACCCGACTTGACCGTGGTCCAGCTGCGGGTCATCAAACGCTGAATCTTCGGTGGTAACTCGATGGACACGTAGGTCTTGTCGAGCACGGCTTGCGGTGGATAAACCGCTTCGTCGGTGCGAATGGATTGTTCCATCAGTTTGTCCGCCCCCGGATTAGGGTTGGCATAGCCGACGTAATCACTGACCTGGGCGATCACCTCAGGCTTCAGCAAATAGTTGATGAAGGCATGGGCCTCTTTGACGTTGGCCGAGTCCTTCGGAATCGCCAGCATATCGAACCAGAGCGCGCCACCTTCTTTCGGAATGGTGTAGGCGATGTTGATGCCTTTCTTGGCTTCTTCGGCGCGGGTGCGGGCCTGGAAAATATCGCCGGAGAATCCGACGGCGATGCAGATATCGCCATTGGCCAGGTCCGAGATGTATTTGGAAGAGTTGAAATAAGTCACGTAAGGCCGCACGGCCAGCAACTTGGCGGTCGCTTTTTCGTAGTCTTTGGGGTCGGTGCTGTTAGCGTTCAGGCCCATATAGTTGAGGACCGTGGGCATCATTTCATCCGCGGAGTCGAGGAACGCCACACCGCACTTCTGCAGCTTCTTGATGTTCTGCGGCTCAAACAACACGCTCCAGGAATCGATTTTGTCGACGCCTAACACTTCCTTGATTTTGTCGACGTTGTAACCGATGCCGTTGGTGCCCCACAGATACGGCACGGCATACAGGTTGCCCGGGTCGTTCTGCTCCAGGCGCTTGAGCAGCGCCGGGTCGAGGTTCGAATAGTTCGGCAACTGCGACTTGTCGAGCTTCTGGAAAGCACCGGCCTTGATCTGCTTGCCGAGGAAGTGGTTGGACGGCACGACCACGTCATACCCGGTATGCCCGGCCAGCAACTTGCCTTCCAGGGTTTCGTTGGAGTCGAAGACGTCATAGACCGGCTTGATACCGGTCTCTTTCTGAAAGTCTGCCAGGGTGGTCTGACCGATGTAGTCCGACCAGTTATAAATATGCACGGTGCCGGCGGCCTGGACATTGACGGCAAGCGTCAACCCGGCGGCAACCAGCATGGCATTGCGCAACAAAGAAAAAATAGGCAAGTGGAGGTCCTCTAAAATTAGTTGGGCCCAAGTTGCCCCGCGTTACATGACAGCCGTGGCTGCCTGGCAACAAAACCGGCGCGCAACTTACCCTCGAAAAACCGTTCCAGCAAACTTTATGAAAATCCCTGTAGGAACGAGCTCGCTCGCGATGGTCATCAACGATGACGCGGGGTGCCTGGCACCCCGCGGTGCTCTCAGGTTCATCGCGAGCGAGCTCGCTCCTACAGGAGTTGTTACTTACTTACCGGATTTGATCTTGGTCCAGCTGCGAGTCAGGATCCGCTGGGTCGCGGCCGGCAAGTCGGCAATCGCGTACAGCTTGGCCAGCACGTCCGCTGGCGGGTAGATGCCTGGATCGCTGGTGATGTCTTTATCCACCAGTGGCGTGGCAGCCGCGTTACCGTTCGGGAAGCGCACGGCGTTGGTGATTTCAGCCATGATTTCCGGCTTCTGCAGGAAGGTCATGAACTTGTAGGCGCCTTCGACGTTTTCGGCATCTTTAGGGATGGCGACCATGTCGTAGAAGCTGCCCGCACCTTCTTTCGGAATGTTGTAGCTGACTTTCACCTTGTCACCGGCTTCAGCCGCGCGGGACTTGGCCTGGTAGATGTCGCCCGAGTAACCCACGGCCACGCAGATGTTGCCGTTGGCCAGGTCGGAGATGTACTTGGAAGAGTGGAAATAAGCGATCGAAGGACGAACCTTCATGATCAGCGCTTCAGCCTTGTCGATGTCTTCTTTCTTCTGGCTGTCGGTTGGCAGGCCCAGGTAGTGCAGCGCCACCGGAATCATCTCGGTTGGCGAATCGAGCAGGCTGATACCGCACGACTTCAACTTGGCGGCGTTCTCAGGCTTGAAGATCAGATCCCAGGAATCGGTCGGTGCGTCGGCACCCAGTGCAGCCTTGACCTTCTCGGCGTTGAAACCGATACCGATCGAACCCCACATGTACGGGAAGGCGTGTTCGTTGCCCGGGTCGCTGACCGATACGGCCTTGAGCAGGTCGGTGTTCAGGTTTTTCCAGTTTGGCAGCTTGGACTTATCCAGCTTCTGGTAAACGCCGGCCTTGATCTGCTTGGCCAGGAAATTGTTCGACGGTACGACGACGTCGTAACCGGACTTGCCGGCCAGCAACTTGGCTTCGAGGGTTTCGTTACTGTCGAAGACGTCGTAGACGACTTTGATACCCGACTCGTCTTCAAACTTCTTGATCGTGTCCGGAGCGATGTAGTCGGACCAGTTATAGACGTGCAACACCTTGTCGTCCGCCTGAACCGCGCTCGCCATAATGCCCATCAGGGACATGGCGAGAAGAGTCTTGCCAGCAAACATTTTGCCTAATGCCTTCATGCGTGATGCTCCAAATTTTTCTCTTTTGAACCACTATGTTCAGCGGCCGAACCCGGGCAACTGGAACCGCGGCTAGTCTGGCAAGATCCGAGGCGGTCTTTCAACAAAAGGCCGCCTCTTATGACTGTGCCGAGCGAAAGTTTCTTACTCCCGCTCAGAGCCTAGCACTTAGCCCTGCAATGCACTGAGGGTCAGGTCCAGGCACTTGCGTGCCTTGGTCACCAACTCATCGATTTCCGCCAGTGTAATCACCAGGGGTGGCGCGATGATCATGGTGTCGCCAACGGCGCGCATGATCAGGCCGTTATCGAAGCAGAACTGCCGGCAGATCATGCCGACGCCCTTGCCTTCGTAACGCTTGCGAGTGGCCTTGTCCTGCACCAACTCGATAGCCCCCAACAGACCGACCCCACGAACTTCGCCCACCAATGGGTGATCGTTCAGTTCCCGCAGACGTTTCTGCAAATACGGTGCCGTTTCGTTGTGCACGCGCTCGATAATTTTTTCTTCGCGCATGATGCGGATGTTTTCCAGTGCCACCGCAGCCGCCACCGGGTGGCCGGAGTAGGTGAAGCCATGGTTGAAATCGCCGCCTTCATTGAGCACCGCCACCACTTCGTCACGCACGATCAGGCCACCCATAGGGATGTAGCCGGAAGTCAGGCCTTTGGCGATGGTCATCATGTCAGGCTTGAGGCCGTAGAAGTCGGAACCGAACCACTCACCGGTGCGGCCGAAACCACAGATCACTTCGTCCGCCACGAACAGGATGTCGTACTTGGCGAGGATTTCCTTGATGCGCGGCCAGTAGGTGTCTGGCGGAATGATCACGCCGCCGGCGCCCTGGATCGGCTCGGCAATAAAGGCGCCCACGTTGTCGACGCCAATTTCCAGAATCTTCTCTTCCAACTGATTCGCGGCCCAGACACCGAACTCCTCCGGCGTCATGTCACCGCCTTCGGCGAACCAGTACGGCTGGGCGATGTGGACGATGCCCGGGATCGGCAAGTCGCCTTGTTCATGCATGTAAGTCATGCCGCCCAGGCTCGCGCCGGCCACGGTGGAACCGTGATAGCCGTTCTTGCGGCTGATGATGACTTTCTTGTTCGGCTGGCCCTTGATCGCCCAGTAGTGACGAACCATGCGCAGCATGGTGTCGTTGCCTTCGGAGCCGGAACCGGTGAAGAACACATGGTTCATGCCTTCAGGCGCGATGTCGGCGATGGCTTTGGCCAGCTCCAGCACCGGTGGGTGAGCGGTCTGGAAGAACAGGTTGTAGTACGGCAGTTCGCGCATTTGTTTGCTGGCGGCATCGGCCAGTTCATCGCGACCGTAACCGATGGCCACGCACCACAGGCCAGCCATACCATCGAGAATCTTGTTGCCTTCGCTGTCCCACAGGTAAACGCCCTTGGCGTTGGTGATGATCCGTGGGCCTTTCTCTTTCAACTGCTTGAAGTCGCTGAACGGGGCCAGGTGGTGATCGTTGCTCAGGGCTTGCCATTCACGGGTTTGCGGGTTGTTGCTGGTCATACCAATCTCCTAAAGAAAATCAGGTGGAGGCGCCGTCTGGCGACAACGGACGCCCGGCGTGTCAGACGGCAAAAAGCAGGAACTCCCGTTCCCACGAACTGATCACGCGCTTGAAGTTTTCATGCTCGGCCCGCTTGACCGCGACGTAGCCAGTAATGAAATTTTTGCCCAGGTACTTCTCGATGGTCGCGCTGTTTTCCATGCGTTCCAGCGCATCTTCGATGGTCAGTGGCAGGCGCAGGTTACGGCGTTCATAGCCACGGCCCACGACCGGCGCACTCGGGTTCAGTCCTTCGACCATGCCGATGTAACCGCAGAGCAGGCTCGCGGCAATCGCCAGGTACGGGTTGGCATCGGCGCCCGGCAGGCGGTTTTCCACCCGACGGTTTTGCGGCCCGGCATCCGGAACCCGCAGGCCCACGGTGCGGTTTTCTTCGCCCCACTCCACGTTTACCGGTGCCGAGGTGTCCGGCAGGAAACGGCGGAACGAATTGACGTTGGGCGCAAACAGCGGCAACAGCTCAGGAATGAGTTTCTGCAAGCCACCGATGTGGTGCAGGAACAGCTGGCTCATGGTCCCGTCTTCATTGGAGAAGATGTTCTTGCCGGTTTCGATGTCGATGATGCTCTGGTGCAAGTGCATGGCACTGCCGGGCTCGCCGGTCATGGGCTTGGCCATGAAGGTCGCCGCCACGTTGTGCTTGAGCGCGGCCTCGCGCATGGTGCGCTTGAACACCAGGATCTGGTCGGCCAGGGACAAGGCATCGCCGTGACGGAAGTTGATTTCCATCTGCGCCGTGCCGTCCTCGTGGATCAGCGTGTCGAGGTCCAGCTCCTGCAGTTCGCACCAGTCGTAGACGTCTTCGAACAGCGGATCGAATTCGTTGGCCGCTTCGATGGAGAACGATTGGCGACCGATTTCAGGGCGACCGGAACGGCCGATCGGCGGCTGCAACGGGTAATCCGGGTCATCGCTGCGCTTGGTCAGGTAGAACTCCATTTCCGGCGCCACGATGGGCTGCCAGCCCTTGTCGGAATAGAGTTTCAGGATCTTCTTGAGCACGTTGCGCGGCGACAGCTCGATCGGGTTGCCTTGCTTGTCGTAAGTGTCGTGAATCACCTGCGCCGTTGGCTCGATGGCCCATGGCACCAGGAACACCGCGTTCTGATCGGGACGGCAGATCATGTCGATGTCGGCCGGGTCGAGCAGTTCGTAATAGATGTCGTCTTCGACATAGTCGCCGGTCACGGTCTGCAACAGCACACTCTCTGGCAGGCGCATGCCCTTTTCGGCGATGAATTTGTTGGTCGGCGAGATCTTGCCCCGGGTAATCCCGGTCAAATCGCCAATCATGCATTCGACTTCTGTGATCTTGTGGTCTTTCAACCAATCGGTGAGCTGGTCGAGGTTGTTACTCATAAATGCCTCTAGGCTTTGAGTTTCCTGACTCTTGCAGGAGTCGGGCAATGTTTGACGCATCGGCGCCGCGTTGAAATTCAGGTGTACGAAAGGCTATCGTGTTTTTATTGCACCACGCGGCAAATGCCGGGCGTGCAGAATCGCAAGCGGTGCCCAAGGCAATGGAGGCGCCACTATTATTGTGAATCGGTTCTATATTGAATGGAGTAACCGTAATGGGGGTGCCATCAAGGCCGTCCAGAATATCGGACGCAAAGGGTCGATTCGCCAGGGACGGAAAGATCACCGGCACGCCGGGAACCGCGAAGGCTGCGACGCTGACGTAGATATCGCCACTGATGTGATAAGCATGCAGACCGTTCTGCTGACCGCAGTCGGTGATGCCGATTAACGACAGGCGAGACATGTAGCACCCCGGTATTATTGCTGTTATGGGTTTGATTCGAGCTTAGCCTTGTTCATTTTTTTACACAACACCCCCGTAAAAAATACAACACGGCCCGCTCAAGCATGCAGACGGTATAGCGCTCAGGGGCATAAAAACGCCCCAAAGTGCCTCAAAAAAGCCGCACGAGCGCTTTTTTGGGGCAAAAACGGCCTCACTTGACTTCGGCATGCCGTTCGGGTTGACTGGAATCCGAAGAGATCAATGATTGATATTTTTAACAACAAAGGTGTTGCATCATGTCGGTACCCCCGCGTGCCGTTCAGCTTAACGAAGCGAACGCGTTCCTTAAGGAACATCCTGAGGTTCTGTACGTTGACCTTCTGATTGCGGATATGAATGGTGTGGTGCGCGGCAAGCGCATCGAACGCACCAGCCTCCACAAGGTTTACGAGAAAGGCATCAACCTGCCGGCCTCTCTATTTGCTCTGGATATCAATGGTTCGACGGTGGAAAGCACCGGCCTGGGCCTGGACATCGGCGATGCTGACCGAATCTGCTATCCAATTCCCGACACCCTGTGCAACGAGCCATGGCAGAAGCGCCCGACCGCGCAACTGTTGATGACCATGCACGAACTCGAAGGTGATCCTTTCTTCGCCGACCCGCGCGAAGTGCTGCGACAAGTCGTCACCAAGTTCGATGAGATGGGCCTGACCATCTGCGCCGCGTTCGAACTGGAGTTCTACCTGATCGACCAGGAGAACGTGAACGGCCGCCCACAACCACCGCGCTCGCCGATTTCCGGCAAACGCCCGCACTCGACACAGGTTTACCTGATCGACGACCTCGACGAATACGTCGACTGCCTCCAGGACATTCTGGAAGGTGCGAAAGAGCAAGGCATCCCGGCCGACGCCATCGTCAAGGAAAGTGCCCCGGCGCAGTTCGAAGTGAACCTGCACCACGTGGCCGACCCGATCAAGGCTTGCGACTACGCGGTCCTGCTCAAGCGCCTGATCAAGAACATCGCCTACGACCATGAAATGGACACCACCTTCATGGCCAAGCCTTATCCGGGCCAGGCGGGCAATGGTCTGCACGTCCACATCTCGATTCTCGATAAAGAAGGCAAAAACATTTTTGCCAGTGAGGATCCCGAGCAGAACGCCGCACTGCGTCACGCGATCGGCGGTGTGCTCGAGACCCTACCGGCGCAGATGGCTTTCCTCTGCCCGAACGTCAACTCCTACCGTCGTTTCGGCGCACAGTTCTACGTGCCGAACTCGCCGTGCTGGGGCCTGGACAACCGCACTGTCGCCCTGCGCGTGCCGACCGGTTCCGCCGACGCGGTCCGCCTGGAACACCGCGTGGCCGGTGCCGACGCCAACCCCTACCTGCTGATGGCTTCGGTCCTGGCAGGCGTGCACCACGGTCTGGTCAACAAGATCGAACCGGGCGCTCCAGTGGAAGGCAACAGCTACGAGCAGAACGAGCAGAGCCTGCCGAACAACCTGCGCGATGCACTGCGCGAGCTGGACGACAGCGAAGTCATGGCCAAGTACATCGATCCGAAATACATCGATATCTTCGTGGCCTGTAAAGAGAGCGAGCTGGAAGAGTTCGAACACTCCATCTCCGACCTCGAGTACAACTGGTACCTGCATACCGTGTAAGCGGTTGCAGTAAAAAGGAACGCCGTTGGCTGCTGAAGCCTGCGGCGTTTTTTTATGGCCGCCTGCGGCGGATCGCCAGCAAGGCTAGCTCCCACAGTTGATCTCCAGTGAACATAAATTCCGTGTACACCAGAAATTTCTGTGGGAGCTGGCTTGCCAGCAATGGCGGCCGACGAGACAACACGCAACCCCGCTCGTACAATGCCCGCTGCCCCGCAGGAGACTTCAATGACACGCGTAGCCACCCCCCGCAAACCCCGCGCACGCAGCCAGGCCCGAATCGATTCGATACTCGATGCGGCCCGCACACTGCTGGCCGCCGAGGGCGTGGCCAGCCTGTCGATCTACAGCGTGGCCGAGCGCGCGGAGATCCCGCCCTCCTCCGTCTACCACTTCTTCGCCAGCGTTCCGGCCCTGCTCGAAGCCCTGACCGCCGACGTCCACGCTGCCTTCCGCGCCTGCCTGCAAGCACCCATCGACCACCAAGCCCTCACCGGCTGGCGGGATCTGTCGCGCCTGGTGGAGCAACGCATGCTCGAGATCTACAGCGAAGACGCCGCCGCCCGCCAACTGATCCTCGCCCAACACGGCCTGACCGAAGTTACCCAGGCCGATCGTCAGCACGACATCGAACTGGGCGACCTGATGCACAAACTGTTCGACCACCACTTCGAGCTGCCGAAGCTGCCGAGCGATGTCGATGTGTTTGCGCTGGCCATGGAGCTCGGTGATCGGGTCTATGCGCGTTCGGTCCAGCAGCATGGGCAGATCACACCGCGCATGGCTGAAGAAGGGATGCGGGTGTTTGATGCCTACCTTGGCTTGTACCTGCCGCCCTATCTGCCCAAGCGCGATCTTTAAAGAACAAAAACCCCGAAGGGCTAAAACCCTCCGGGGTTGTCGTTTACGCGCACGGCTTACAACTTGGCGATCGACACCTCGGTGGATTTCACAAATGCAATCACTTCGCTGCCCACGGCCAGCTCCAGTTCTTTCACCGAACGCGTGGTGATCACTGAAGTGACGATGCCGGAAGCGGTTTGCACGTCGATTTCCGACAGCACGTCGCCGAGCACGATTTCCTTGATGGAGCCTTTGAACTGGTTGCGAACGTTGATGGCTTTGATGGTCATATTGATTTCTCCTGAGGTCGAAATGAGCTGTAAGCGGCAAGCCACAAGCTGCAAGTAAAAGCGCTGTGCCTCTTCTCGCAGCTTGAAGCTCAAAGCTCGCAGCTGCCTTACTGAGCCCAACGCAACTGCGTAGGCAAGGGTGAAACAGGTTCCGGCTCCGGCGGTTGGCCGGGCAGTGACAGCACACGGTTGAGGACTTCGGTTTCCAGCGCCGCCAGTCGATGGGAACCGCGGACCCGAGGGCGCGGTAACTCCACATGCAGGTCGAGGCCGACTTCGCCGTCTTCGATCAGGATCACCCGATCGGCAATCGCCACCGCTTCACTGACGTCGTGGGTCACCAGCAACACAGTGAAACCGTGCTGTTGCCAGAGCCGTTCGATCAGTTGCTGCATTTCGATTCGGGTCAGCGCATCCAGCGCGCCCAATGGTTCGTCGAGCAAGAGCAGACGCGGTTGATGAATCAGCGCGCGAGCAAGGGCCACACGTTGCTTCTGCCCTCCAGACAACGCCGCCGGCCACTCATTGGCGCGATCCGCCAGACCGACCGCTTCCAGCGCTTCCAGCGCTTGCGGCCGCCAGTTGCCCTTGAGCCCCAGGCCGACGTTATCGATGATCTTTTTCCATGGCAGCAGACGCGCTTCCTGGAACATCAAGCGGGTGTCTTCCCGCGCCTCACTGAGCGGCGCGGCGCCGGCCAGCAGCTCACCTGCGGTGGGTTGATCAAGGCCCGCGAGCAAGCGCAGCAAGGTGCTCTTGCCGCAGCCGCTACGACCGACCACCGCGACAAACTGGCCTGCCGGAATGTGCAGGTCGATCTCGCGCAACACTTGCCGCGAACCGAAGGTTTTTTGCAGATTGCGCACCACCAGCGGAATCCCGCGCAGCAGGCGTGGAGGTTGTTGAGCCGTCATGCAGCACCTCCCTTGGCGACTTGATAGGCCGGATGCCAGCGCAGCCACACACGTTCGAGCCCACGGGCGGCGAGGTCGGCCAGCTTGCCGAGCACCGCGTACAGCAGAATCGCCAGCACCACCACGTCGGTCTGCAGAAACTCCCGGGCGTTCATCGCCAGGTAACCAATGCCGGAACTGGCGGAAATGGTCTCGGCGACGATCAGCGTCAACCACATGAAGCCCAGTGCGAAGCGCACGCCGACCAGGATCGAAGGCAGCGCCCCCGGCAGGATCACCTGACGGAACAGGCTGAAACCGGACAAACCATAACTGCGCGACATCTCCACCAACGCCGGATCGACGTTGCGGATACCGTGGTAGGTGTTGAGGTAGATCGGAAACAAGGTGCCCAGCGCCACCAGGAAAATCTTCGCCGACTCGTCGATACCGAACCACAGGATCACCAGCGGAATGAGCGCCAGGTGCGGCACGTTGCGGATCATCTGCACCGAGCTGTCGAGCAGGCGCTCACCCCATTTCGACAGGCCGGTGATGAAGCCCAAAGTCAGGCCGATGCTGCCACCGATGGTGAAACCCAGGGCAGCACGCCAACCGCTGATCGCCAGATGCGTCCAGATCTCGCCGCTGCGCACCAGGCTCACACCGGCTTCGATCACGGCGATCGGTGCCGGCAGAATCCGTGTCGACAACCAGCCCGCCGACACCGACAACTGCCACACCGCCAACAACAACACCGGCAACGCCCAGGGCGCGAGGCTGTGGATGATTTTCTTCATGGCGCGCCTCAGCTCTGGGACGCGGCTTTGGGAAGAATGTCGTTGGCCACCATCTCACCGAACGGGCTGACGTAACCGGCGCTTTTCGGCAGTTCGGGACGTTCGATATCGAGGTGCGGGAACAGCAACTCGGCAACGCGATACGACTCTTCCAGGTGTGGATAACCGGAGAAGATAAAGGTGTCGATGCCCAGGTCCGCGTACTCTTTCACGCGAGCGGCCACGGTCGGACCATCGCCCACCAGCGCCGTACCGGCACCGCCGCGCACCAGGCCAACACCGGCCCACAAGTTGGGGCTGACTTCCAGGTTGTCGCGACTGCCGCCGTGCAGCGCAGCCATGCGTTGCTGGCCCACCGAATCGAAGCGCGCCAGGGAAGCCTGGGCGCGAGCGATGGTGTCTTCGTCCAGGTGCGAAATCAGGCGGTCCGCCGCTTGCCAGGCCTCGGCGTTGGTTTCACGCACGATCACATGCAGACGAATGCCAAAACGTACGGTTCGACCGAGCTTCGCGGCCTTGGCGCGGACTTGTTCAATCTTTTCGGCAACGGCGGCGGGTGGTTCGCCCCAGGTCAGAACCATTTCAACCTGCTCTGCCGCCAGGTCCTGCGCCGCTTCCGAGGAGCCACCGAAATACAACGGCGGACGCGGTTGCTGAATCGGCGGATACAGCAATTTGGCACCCTTCACGCTGATGTGCTGACCGTCGTAATCAACGGTTTCGCCTTCCAGCACGCGGCGCCAAATACGGGTGAACTCCACCGAAGCCTGGTAGCGCTCGTCATGGCTGAGGAACAGACCATCGCCGGCCAACTCTTCCGGATCACCACCCGTCACCAGGTTGAACAGCGCACGACCGCCGGACAGGCGATCCAGAGTCGCAGCCTGACGCGCGGCCACCGTCGGGGAAATGATCCCGGGGCGCAGGGCGACAAGGAATTTCAAACGCTGGGTGACCGGGATCAGCGACGCCGCCACCAGCCACGAGTCTTCGCAGGAGCGACCGGTGGGGATCAGCACCCCGCCGAAGCCCAGACGATCCGCCGCTTGCGCGACTTGTTGCAAGTAACCGTGGTCAACGGCGCGAGCGCCTTCGGCGGTGCCAAGGTAATGGCCGTCGCCGTGGGTAGGCAGGAACCAGAAGATATTGAGGCTCATGGAGTGGTCTCCTTGGGGAATTGAATTACTGTGCTTTGGCAACGGCTGCCGGTGGCGTCCAGATCACGTCTTTGATGCTCAACGGTTTCGGAATCAACTTGAGCTGGTAGAAGCTGTCGGCGATTTTCTGTTGCGCAGCGACCACGTCCGGGGTCAGGAACAAGGCGCCGTAGCCCTGGCGTTTCACCGAGGTCAGGGTGATGTCCGCCGGCAGGCCGAGCAGTGGCGACACTTGTTGCGTCACCTCTTGTGGATTGGCCTTGGACCACTCACCGACGGCACGCACTTCTTCCACCAGGGTCTTGATCACCTCAGGGTTTTTCTGTGCGTAAGGCTTGGTCGCCAGGTAGAACTGATGGTTGTCGACGATGCCTTGGCCATCGCGCAGGGTGCGCGCCTGCAGTTGCTGTTCGGCGGCTGCCTGGTACGGGTCCCAGATCACCCAGGCATCGACGCTGCCACGTTCGAACGCGGCGCGGGCATCGGCCGGCGGCAGGAACACGGTCTGGATATCGGTGTACTTGAGGCCGGCGTCTTCCAGTGCGCGAACCAGCAGGTAGTGCACGTTGGAGCCTTTGTTCAGGACGACTTTCTTGCCCTTGAGATCCGCCACCGATTTGATCGCCGAGTCCTTCGGCACCAGGATCGCTTCACTGTGAGGGGCTGGGGGTTCGTAGGCGACGTAAAGCAAATCAGCGCCCGCCGCTTGAGCGAACACGGGCGGGGTTTCGCCGGTGACGCCGAAGTCGATGGAACCGACGTTCAGGCCTTCGAGCAGTTGCGGGCCACCGGGGAATTCAGTCCATTGCACGTCCACGCCTTGGGCGGCGAGGCGTTTTTCCAGAGTGCCTTTGGCTTTGAGCAGCACCAGGGTGCCGTATTTCTGATAGCCGATGCGTAACGTTTCAGCTTGGGCTTGAGTAATGGCGCCGAAGGCTACAGCCGCTGCAAACAGAGCGACCAGACCGCGACGCAAAATAACAGGGCGCATGGCGCTCTCCTTTTTGCAGTTGGGTTTTGGCTGCACCTGCTTGCCCGTTAGCGGGCGAGTAAGGCCAGTACATCAATTTGGGCTAGGGCTTAAATGCTCCAGCGAGCACTCAACAAACGTTCATTCAACAGGTTCGGATCGAGCGGCTTGGGCCGTCGGGCCATGGCGCTGAAAAACAGCTCCAGCGATTCATTCAGTCGTTGCTCCAGCTCCGGCGCCAACTGCGCCTGAGCGCTGCCTTCGCCGTAGGCGATCTGGCTGTCCACCGCAAAAATGCCGTGGAGCATTTCCTGGGCCTTGAGTGCCGACAACACCGGTTTGAGTGCGTAATCCACCGCCAGCATGTGAGCGATGCTGCCACCGGTTGCCATTGGCAGAACCACCTTGTGGCTCAGCGCGCGCTCGGGCAGCAGATCCAGTACCGTTTTCAACGCGCCAGAGAACGACGCCTTGTACACCGGTGTGGCAATCAGCAGGCCGTCGGCGTTTTCAATCTGTTGCAGCAGGTCGATCACCTTGGGACTGTCGAAGCGCGCATGCAGCAAGTCTTCGGCCGGGAAGTCCCGTACCTGGTAACTCACCACTTCCACGCCTTGCTCTTGTAACCAACGCTGGGAGCGGTCCAGCAGTACCCCGGAACGGGAGCGTTGGCTGGGACTGCCACCGAGTGAGACGACCAGCATTCAGTCAATTCCTGAGTGGGGGCGATTCGCGGTTTGCGATCTCGCTTCGATGGAGAGACCTTAACAGTTGATTCATATATCCATAAATCATATTTATTCATTTGGTTATGCGATTTGGAGATATGAAAATCCACTTCTTCCAGGCGAAAAAAAAGGCCGTCGAAACGGCCTGAAATCCCCTGCTTTGTGGATCTGCACAAACCCCTGTGGGAGCTGGCTTGCCAGCGATGGCGGTTTGACTGACAGACCGCGTCGCTTCAATCGCGAGCAAGCCGGCTCCTACAAAAGCGATTAGCGATTGGGCTGCGGCGTCAGGCGCAGGTATGGCTTCACCGCACGGTAGCCCTTGGGAAAGCGTTGTTTGATTTCATCTTCATCCTTGAGCGAAGGCACGATCACCACCTCATCACCGTCCTGCCAGTTGGCTGGGGTGGCCACCTTGTAGTTATCGGTGAGTTGCAGCGAGTCGATGACCCGCAGGATTTCATGGAAGTTGCGGCCGGTGCTCGCCGGGTAGGTGATGGTCAGCCGGACCTTTTTGTTCGGATCGATCACAAACAGTGAGCGCACCGTGAGGGTGTCGTTGGCGTTGGGGTGGATCAGGTCGTACAGGTCCGAAACCTTGCGGTCGGCATCGTCGAGGATCGGAAAGGTGACAACGGTGTTCTGGGTTTCGTTGATGTCTTCGATCCATCTGTGATGCGAATCCACCGGGTCGACGGACAGCGCAATGGCCTTGACCCCACGCTTGTCGAATTCATCTTTGAGCTTGGCCGTGAAGCCCAGTTCGGTGGTGCACACCGGCGTGAAGTCCGCCGGATGGGAAAACAGCACGCCCCAGCTGTCGCCCAGCCATTGATGGAACCGGATGGTGCCGGCGCTGGAATCCTGTTCGAAGTCGGGGGCGATATCGCCGAGTCTGAGGCTCATGGTGCTGCTCCTTGTGAGTGCTTGATGAGCTCAACTGTGCCTGTGTTTTTTATCTATTAAAAAGAATAAATATCGATTTATTTAGACCTGGAAGGAATATTAAAGATCTGTTCACTGGACGCGCCTGCGCATCCCGCCGACCATCGTCAACGAGGTTCGAGAAGGCCTTGAGTTGCTGCAAAAAGGGGAGTTTCAAGGCGGGTTTACGGGGGTGAGCCCGCCTTGAAAACGCAAAAGCCCCGTCCGGCGAGATGCCGGGCGGGGCTTTTTTTTGGTTCATCGCGGCTTACTCCCGAAGGCGTGTGTCATTCAGCACGTTCGTGGCTGGGATGACGCCTTCGCGAGCAGGCTCGCTCCCACGCGCTATTACAACAGCGGGATCGAGTAGCTGACGATCAGACGGTTTTCGTCCTGCGAACGAGTGTTCGGCAGGTCGGTACGCCAGCTGGCGTTTTTCCACGCCAGGCCCAGGTTTTTCAGTGCGCCAGACTGGACCACGTAACCGACGTTCAAGTCGCGTTCCCACTCGGAAGCGCCGTTCGCCGCTTGGGCACCACGCGCGTTCACGGTGTCGATGTTATCGCCATGCAGATAAACCACACCCGCCGTCAGGCCAGGTACACCGACTTTGGCGAAGTCAAACGAGTAACGCGCTTGCCAGGTACGCTCGCCGGCACGGGCGAACTTCTGGATTTGCGAGTCGGTGATGGTGTAGTTCGACGAACCGTCGCCCTGGTTCAGCCACGGGAAGTCGCTGCTGCCGTTGCTGACCTGGTAACCGCCACCAAAGGTGTGACCGGCAACGCTGTACAGGAACAGGCCGCTGTAGAGGTTGTTGTCGACCTTGCCTTTACCGTTAGCCACGCCGCTGTAGTTGCCGGTGCTGTAGTAAAGCGGATTGCTGCCGTTGGCACCGTCGTCGGAGCTGTTGAAATAACGGAAGTCAGACTTCAACACGCCCGGACCGATTGCCCAGTTGTGAACCAGACCCAGGAAATGTTGCTTGTAGAAGTCTTCCAGGTTGCCGTAGTAGTACTGGGCCGTCAGGTCTTTGGTGATTTTGTAGTCACCGCCAGCGTAGATGAACTTGTTGCTATTGATGGTGCGTGGGGAAGCGCCGTTGATAGCCAACTGTTCATTGTTGCTGGAGTTACGGCCTTTAACGTGCTCGATCTGGCCGCCGACCAGCGTCAGGTCCTTGATGTCACCGGAGGTGAGCTGACCACCTTCCCAGGTTTGCGGTAGCAGGCGACCGTCGTTAGTCACGATGACCGGCAGTTTTGGCTGCAGAGTACCGAGCTTCAGCTCAGTCTGGGAAACCTTGGCCTTGGCGGTCAGACCCAGGCTGGAGAAGTCATCAACCGCTTCACCATTGGATTTGCTTGGGAAAACAGTGCCGCCATAAGCCGCACTGTTAGCTGCGCCGTTGGTGCCGCCGCCCGAATCCAGCTTTACACCCAACAAGCCGATCGCATCGACACCGAAACCGACGGTGCCCTGGGTGTAACCGGAGATGAAACGCAGATCGAAGCCTTGGCCCCATTCTTCGTTTTTGTTCGGACCAGTACCGTCACGGTAATCGGTGTTGATGTAGAAGTTGCGCAGGCCCAAGGTCGCCTTGCTGTCTTCGACAAAACCGGCAGCACTCGCCTGCTGCGCCAAAACCCCTGCAGCGATGGCCAGGGCCAAGGTGGACTTGTTCATTGTTTCGCTCCTATCGTTTCTAATTCTTTTGGTTCCGGGTCGAGTGCCCTGAATCCTTGATTCGCCTGGCTTTTGCCATAGAGACCCTCGCACTGAAGATCTCCCCCCCCGTCATTTGGGCGGCGCAGCATACCTTTTCATAAATCCGAAAAGAATCACTTAGTGTTTTTTGATATCTAAATGGAATATCGATGTGTACACGCCACGGAAACGAGATATCGGTGTTGAAACCGATTCCTGTGGTCGTGGTTATCGGAAGTTGAACGGGCTGAGCGTAAAGCGAGGGGGCCTGTAGGTCAGGTGGAGCCAACTGTAGGCGCTTGCGGAAAAATCTAAAAAGAATAAAAAACGATTAGAAGCAATCTTTTAGAAATATAGAAACGGAAGGCATATGAAGAAGCGAGCGGGCTCGCGATGGTCGTTAACGATGACGCGTTTTTATCGGGTAAACGCGTCGTTCTCGAGTCCATCGCGAGCCAGCTCGCTCATACAGATCTACTGCTTACAGGAAGCTGTAGGTGTAGTTGAAGATCAGACGGGTCTGGTCCTGGTTAGCGGTGCTGGTGTTACCGCCGTAAGTACCGTGACGCAGGGTCGTACCAAACCCTTTGAGTGGGCCGGTTTGAATCACGTAGTCCACACGCGCGTCGGTCTCGTGCTCATTCAGATCTTTACCCACGCCGCTGGTAGCCTTGATGTCGCGGCCATCCAGGTAAGCAATCGAAGCTTTCAAACCTGGCACGCCCAGTGAGGCGAAGTCGTAGGAGTACTGACCATACGTGGTGTTTTCACCGGCACGGATAAAGCTGCCCACGGTGGCGTCGGTGAAGGAGTAGAAGCTGGCGCCGCCGGCACCCTCAGCATTACCGTTGTCATTAACAAGGCTGCCTTGGTTCAAGAAAACAAAGCCGCCGTCATCGCTGACACGCTGATGGCCAAGCAGGAACGCACTGCCACCCAAGGTGTAGGTGAACGTCGCACTCCAGGTCTTGTTATCGACCTCGCCTGGATTCTTGGCGTAGCCGTTGTTGTTGTTGAAGCGGTAGCCCACATCGCCGTTCTTGCCGTCGGAGCTGCTGTCGAAATAACGAAGATCGGTCTTGAACGACTGGTTCGGGGCGATCGGGTAGACGTGCACCAGGCCGAGGAAGTTCTGCTTGTAGTAGTCTTCCAGGTTCGCGTAGTAGTACTGCAGCAAGAGGTCTTTGGTGACCTTCCAGTCAGCACCGGCGTAACGGAACTTGTTGCTGTCCTGAGCACCGCCAGCCACTGCCATGCCAGTGTCGTTGGAGGAGGCGCGACCCGAAGCGTGCTCCAGTTGACCCAGGTTGAAGGTCACGTTGTCGATTTCCTTCGAGGTGATGGTGCCACCTTCAAAGGTCTGCGGCAGCAGACGGCTGTCGTTCGCGATCAGGATCGGCAGGCTAGGTGCCAGACCGCCACCCAAGTGGGCCTCTGTCTTGGAGAAACGCGCCTTGACGTTGGCATCCAGACGACTCCACTCGTCGGCGGACCGGTCGCCGTCGCTCGGGAAGAAGGAGTTGCTGTTACCCAGCGGGTGATGCCCTCTGCCGCCATCCAAATGAATGCCGACCAGTGCCTGAGCGTCGATACCGAAACCAACAGTGCCTTGAGTGAAACCGGACAGGTAATCGAACTTGAGGCCTTCAGCGGTTTCTCGCTGACGGTTTGCGGCCGTCTTGGCGCCTTCACGGACATCGGCGTCGTAATACATGGTGCGGGAACTAACGGATGCCTTGCTGTCTTCGATAAAACCGGCGGCGCCTGCCTGCTGCGCCAAAACCCCTACGGCCACGGCCAGGGCCAAGGTGGACTTGTTCATTGTTTAGCTCCTCTCGTTTCTAATTCTTGTAGTCCTGGTCCCGAATCGAATGCCCGGAATCCTAAGATGCGCGATTAGCGCCGCAGCGTGACTCACAAGTCAATCGTAACATTGTGTGTCTACGACCATGGTCTAATCCCACTTTTTTGGCTTACTCAGGGTCATGAACGTGTCACAAACCTGAAAAGAATGAATGGATTCCTTTCTCATTCCATTTAGGAATTAAGCCCGCCTTCGCGCATCCCCTCAGAATAGAGCGGCTTGCTCATAAGCTAATTCATAAATGTTATTTATTTTGCGTTTTTTAGATCGATTAGGTTTAGAAGCAATTCTGAAACAAAACCTGTCGAAAGGAACAACGCCATGATGATCAAACGCGCACTATCCAGACCAATTGTTACAGTTTGTGTATCGCTCGTCCTTTCTTTTTCCGCCCATGCGACGAACCTCACGGTCGGCTACCAGACCGGTATCGACCCCAGCAAAGTCCCCCAGGCGGACGGCGTTTACGAAAAAACCATCGGCGAAAAAATCGACTGGCGTCGCTTCAATAGCGGCCCGGAAGTGGTCACCGCAATCGCGTCCGGCGACGTGCAGATCGGCAATCTCGGCTCCAGTCCTCTGGCTGCGGCCGCCTCGCGCAATCTGCCGATTGTCGCGTTCATTGTGTCCGCGCAAATCAATGCCGCCGAAGCCTTGGTGGTGCGCAATGGCAGCGGCATCGATAAACCGCAAGATCTGATCGGAAAAACCATCGCCACGCCGTTCGTATCGACGTCTCACTACAGTCTGTTGGGCGCCCTGAAACATTGGGGCCTGGACGCTTCAAAAGTCAAAGTGGTGAACCTGCAACCGGCGGAGATCGCCGCCGCGTGGAAACGTGGGGACATCGACGGCGCGTTCGTCTGGTCGCCGGCCCTGGGTGAAATTCGCAAGACGGGCAAGACCTTGACCGATGCCGCCCAAGTCGGCCAATGGGGTGCGCCGACGTTTGAAGTCTGGGTGGCGCGCAAGGATTACGCCGAGAAACACCCGGAGGTCGTGGCCAAATTCGCCAAGGTCACTCTGGACTCGTTTGCCGACTATGCAGCGCATAAGGACAGCTGGACCGAGCACTCGTTACCGGTGCAGAAAATCGCCAAATTGACGGGTGCCAACGCCGCTGATGTACCGGAGCTACTGGCCGGGTCCGCGTTTCCGGATGCCAAGGCGCAACAGTCCAACGCGTTGCTGGACGGTGGCACGGCCAAGGCGATTGGCGAAACGGCGAAGTTCTTGAAGGAGCAAGGGAAAGTCGAAACGGTACTGCCGGATTATTCGCCGTATGTGAGCGCGAAGTTTGTCACCGAGTAATTGCTGAACAGGGCTGTTCAGCCCATCGCGAGCAAGCTCGCTCCCACAGGGTTCTCTGTTGTCCGCAGAACCTGTGGGAGCGAGCTTGCTCGCGATAGGACCATCACGGTCAAAGGGTCTTTTCGAAGATCTTCGAATTACGCTGATAGTTGTACAACGACGCCCGCGCCGACGGCAGGCGTTCGACGCTGCTCGGCTCGAAGCCACGCTCGCGGAACCAGTGCGCAGTGCGGGTCGTCAGTACGAACAGCGTCTTGAGCCCTTGCGCCCGGGCGCGGGTTTCAATGCGCTCCAGCAGCTCATCCCCGCGACCGCCATGACGGTATTCCGGGTTCACCGCCAGGCAGGCCAGCTCACCGGCATCGGAATCGGCAATCTGATACAGCGCCGCACAGGCGATGATCATGCCTTCGCGCTCGACCACACTGAACTGCTCGATCTCACGCTCCAGCACCTCGCGGGAACGCCGCACCAGAATCCCCTGCTCTTCCAGCGGGCTGATCAAATCCAGTAAACCACCAACGTCTTCGATGGCCGCTTCGCGCACCACTTCGAATTGTTCCTGGGCGACCAGCGTGCCGCCACCGTCGCGGGTGAACAGCTCGGTCAGCAGAGCGCCGTTTTCGGCATAGCTGACGATATGACTGCGCGCTACGCCGCCACGGCAGGCTTCAGCGGCGGCATCCAGCAGTTCCGCCTGATAATTGCTGCCCAGACGCTGCAAGTGCGCGGGCACCTGTTGCGGACGCAATTCACGAACCAGACGGCCGTGTTCATCGATCAAGCCAAGCTCGGCGCCAAACAACAGCAGTTTGTCCGCGCCCAGATCAATGGCTGCACGGGTGGCGACGTCTTCGCAGGCGAGATTGAAAATCTCACCGGTCGGCGAGTAACCCAATGGTGACAACAGCACGATGGAGCGCTCGTCCAGCAGGCGATTGATACCCTTGCGGTCGACCCGGCGGACTTCGCCGGTGTGGTGATAGTCGACGCCTTCGAGCACGCCGATCGGCCGGGCTGTCACGAGGTTGCCGCTGGCCACGCGCAAGCGCGAGCCCTGCATGGGCGACGAGGCCATGTCCATCGACAGCCGCGCTTCGATGGCGATGCGCAATTGGCCGACGGCATCGATCACGCACTCAAGCGTCGCGGCATCGGTGATGCGCATGCCGTGGTGGTAATGCGGGGTCAGGCCACGGGCAGCGAGGCGCGCTTCGATTTGCGGACGCGAACCGTGAACCAGCACCAGCCGCACGCCCAGGCTGTGCAACAGCACCAGGTCGTGGACGATATTGCCGAAGTTGGGGTGTTCAACGCCGTCGCCGGGCAGCATGACGACAAAGGTGCAATCGCGGTGGGCGTTGATGTAAGGCGAAGCGTGACGAAGCCAATTGACGTATTCGGGCATGAACCTGGGCCTGTAATAAATAGCAGCCGAAGAAAGGGCGAAACAGAAAACGCACAGCGGGCTGATGGTTATCGTCGGAACAGGCTTGGCGACACGCGAACTCTCCTCATGAATACGGGTTTGGGTACCGGCAATTTAACCGCAAACACCTGTAGGAGCGAGCAGGCTCGCGCCTACAGGGGGTTGTTTGCCGGTGTCAGGCAGTAATGTTCAATCAACTGACGTAATAGATGCACCGTAGGCTGCAAACGTGACATTTCGAGGTATTCCCCCGGTTGGTGGGCGCAGGCGATATCGCCAGGGCCGAGCACCAGTGTTTCGCAGCCAAGTTGCTGAAGATAAGGCGCTTCAGTGCCGAACGCCACTGCTTCGGCAGCATGGCCGGTGAGCTTTTCAGCGATCCGTACCAGTTCCGCGTCTTCGGCCTGCTCGAACGGCGGCACTGCGGGGAACAGCGGCGCGTAATCGATCTTGACCTGATGCCGTTCGGCAATCGGGTTGAGCTTCTGCAAAATCGCCGCGCGCAACGCTTTGGGGTCCATGCCCGGCAATGGCCGCAGGTCGAATTCCAGCGAACACTGTCCGCAAATCCGGTTGGGGTTATCGCCGCCATGGATGCAGCCGAAATTCATCGTCGGCTGCGGCACGCTGAACTGCGGATTACGGAACTCACGCTGCCACAACAGGCGCAGTCCACGCAATTCGCCAATGGCATCGTGCATGGCCTCCAGAGCGCTGTGACCCAGGCGCGGGTCCGAGGAGTGACCGCTCTGCCCGAGGATGTCGATGCGCTCCATCATGACGCCTTTGTGCATGCGGATCGGCTTGAGCCCGGTCGGCTCGCCGATGACAGCTGCTCGCCCCAACGGCCGTCCGGCTTGCGCGAGGGCGCGAGCGCCAGACATCGAACTCTCTTCATCGCAGGTGGCCAGGATCAGCAGCGGTTGCTTGAACGGCTGATCGAGCAGCGGCTTGACCGCCTCGATGGCCAGGGCGAAAAAGCCCTTCATGTCGCAACTGCCCAGGCCGACCCAGCGGCCGTCGACTTCGGTCAGCTTCAGCGGATCGGTTTGCCACAGCGCGCCATCGAACGGCACGGTATCACTGTGGCCGGCCAGCACCAGGCCGCCGGGGCCGGAGCCGAAACTGGCCAACAGGTTGAATTTGCCGGGACTGACCTGCTGGATATCGCAGGCAAAACCCAGATCGCCGAGCCAGGCGGCCAGCAGGTCGATCACCGGGCGATTGGATTGATCGAGGCTCGCTTGGGTGCAACTGACCGACGGTGCAGCGATCAATGCAGCGAATTGATCTTTCATGGATGGCAAAGGCATCGCTGGCTCCAACTCGCGAATTGAAGTCCATCATAGAACCATCCGGCGACAGGAATAAACCGTCGCAGGGCGGAGCAAGGACGAGTCCTGTACACTGCATGACCTTGGCAGCCACACATTCCCCCCGGCTGCGCTCCCGATCCTGGATTTTCCGGCCATGCAGAAAGAAACCGAAATCAAACTCCGCGTCAGCCGCGAAACCCTCGCTGCCCTGCGCGAGCACCCGCTACTGAAAAAACGCAACAAAAGTGGCTGGGAACGCCGTGAGTTGATGAACCAGTACTTCGACACGCCTGAGCGCGACCTGGCCCGCGCCAAGGTGGCCCTGCGCCTGCGCAAGGATGGCGAAGAAGTCATTCAAACACTCAAGACCCGCGGCCAGAGCGTCGCCGGCCTGTCCGAGCGTAACGAGTACGACTGGCACCTGCCCAAGGCCAAGCTCGACGTGAAGAAACTCGACGGCGAATGCTGGCCCGAAGCACTGGCCGAACTGGACAAGAAAACCCTGAAACCGATCTTCACCACCGATTTTGTCCGCGAACGCGCCGAAATCGCCTGGGGCCGCGGCAAGACCAAAGTGGTCATCGAAGCCGCGCTGGACCTCGGCCACGTGGTGGTCGGCAAACAGAAAGAAGAAATCTGCGAGCTGGAACTGGAACTGCGCGAAGGCGAACCGGCCGCGTTGCTGGAACTGGCCGCCGAGCTGGCCGCGACCCTGGCCCTGATGCCTTGTGACATCAGCAAGGCTGAACGCGGCTATCGCCTGTACGACGCCAACAGCTATTCGCTGAACCTGCCGGCACCGCAGATCAGCGCCGAAACGCCGCTGGACGACGCCTTCGCCGCTTTGAGCTGGCACTTGTTGGGCAGCAGCCAGCGTCTGGCCGAGCAATATCGTTTCAATGGCCACTGGCGCCTGCTGCAGGACTGGGTGGAAAACCTCGCCGAATTGCGCGCGCTGGTCAGCAGCCTCGGCCAGGCCGCGCCGCGGCAATCGACCCACGACCTGCGCGTCGCACTCGATGCCCTGCTCGAAGACTGGCGTCCGCTGGTCCAGGCTGGTCTGGATGACGAGGACGTACGCAAAGCCGCGCCGGAGCAGTTCCTCGAAGAACTCGAAGACCCGCGCTGGGGCCTGTTCTCCCTGAACACCTCGCGCTGGTTGCTCGCTCGCACCTGGACCGCCGACCGCAACACCCGTGGCAATCGCCAGGGCGCCGCGCAACTGGGCAGCTGGTTGCCGCGCCTGTTGGGCGAAGAAGCCAACTCACTGCAATTGCAGCGTTACCAGCAGCAACCGGAAGACCTCGCGGAACAACTGCCGCGCATCGAGCGTATCCAGGCCTGGCTGCACCACGCGCGCCATGTGCTGGACATCCCGGAAATGGATCGCCTGTATGGCGAGCTGAACAAGCTGGCGCAACTGGCCAACGAGCCGATCACCGACGAAACCCTGGATGCGCGCAAGCAGCAGGCGATTGCGGTTTATCAGAATCGTGCGTGGAAAATGCTTCTGCGTCTGTAATACCGCCATCGCCAGCAGGCTGGCTGGCTCCCACCTTGGTTTTGTGTACGCCACAAAGCCCCTGTGGGAGCCAGCCTGCTGGCGATGAACCCCGCGTTATTACCGCAGACTTTCAGACCGGCAAACTGGTCGTCGACTTGATCTCCGACAACGCCACCACCGAGTTGACCTCCTGAATCCCCGGCACCAGCGACAGCTTCTCGAAGAAGAACCGCTCATACGCCTCGATGTCCGCTGCGACGATCCGCAGCATGAAATCCACCGCGCCCATCAGCACATAACACTCCAGCACTTCGGGAAAGCCGCGAATGGCCTCGGTGAATTCGGTGAAATTCGAACGTCCGTGGGCGTTGAGTTTGACCTGCGCGAATATCTGCGTGTTGAGGCCGATTTTCTTGCGGTCGAGCAGCGTCACCTGGCCACGAATGATCCCCTCCTCCTTCATCCGCTGAATTCGCCGCCAACACGGCGACTGCGACAGTCCCACCTGCTCCGCGATCTGCGCGCTGGAGAGCGAAGCGTCCTCTTGCAGCAGCGCGAGAATCTTGCGGTCGTAGCCATCCAGCTCGCTGTGCATAAAAAAACCCTTGATTACCGATACTCTGAATTAAACGATTCGATATAACCGTAATACGCCCCATCATAGATAAGAAATACCCGGCCACGAATGTAAAAATTTCTCCAGTGATTTGGAGATCGACCATGCCACACCTCGAAGCCGTGAACACCCCGCCCACCCGCGCCGATGTCTGGAACATCAGTAACACCCATTGCCGCGTTCGCTATCAGTTGCTGGCCGAAGCCGAGCCCGACCTGCTTTGCCGCGCACTGAATCTGTTCGCCCTGCAGTTTCTGACGCCGGAACAGGTCAACGTGCAGCGCCAGGAAGAGCTGCTGGACATCGATGTCGTCATCGACGGATTGAGCTGGCACCGTGCCCAAGTGATTGCGGAAAAACTGCGTAATCTGGTCAGCGTTTGCTCGGTCGAGCTGCAATCGGCGGATGCTGCCTGGGGCGATACGGCTCAGGCGGCTGGCTGAAAAAAGTCGATACGGCTTCGTCGGGTAGTGGCCCAACGGTCGGCGGGGTCACGACTATCCTTTGCGAACGGTTGTTCACAAGGAGCCCGCATGTCCGTTCAACTCGCCCTTCAGGACCGCTGGCTGGATCTCAATGATTTGCTGCGTGAACTGGTCGCCCAAGGCTTTATCAGCCAGGATTCGGCCGAACACGCGCTCAATGCCCGCCGCCGCCACGTCGCCAATGGCCAGATGCACCCACTGGAGTTCATCGCCAGCCAACAGCTGGAAGACCTCAGTCGGCCCGGCAAGCACCTCGACCTCGAAAGCCTCACATTGTGGCTGTCCCAACAGGCCGGCCAGCCTTACCTGCGTATCGACCCGCTGAAAATCAACGTCGCGGCCGTCACGCCACTGATGTCCTACGCCTTCGCCCAGCGTCACAAGATTCTCGCGGTATCCATCGATCGCGATGCGGTGACCGTGGCCAGCGCCCAACCCTACGTCACCGGCTGGGAGGCCGACCTGACCCATGTGCTGAAGCTGCCCATCAAGCGGGTGGTGGCCAATCCGGTGGACATTCAGCGCTTCAGCGTGGAGTTCTTTCGCCTAGCCAAATCGGTCACCGGCGCAAACAACACAGATCAGCAAGTGAACACCCTGGGCAACTTCGAACAGTTGCTCAACCTCGGCGCCAGCGATCAGGAGCCGGACGCCAACGATGCGCACATCGTTAACATTGTCGACTGGCTGTTCCAGTACGCGTTCCAGCAACGCGCCAGCGATATCCACATCGAACCCCGGCGCGAACAGGGCACCGTGCGCTTTCGCATCGACGGCGTGCTGCACAACGTCTACCAATTCCCGCCACAGGTCACCATGGCCATCGTCAGCCGCCTGAAAAGCCTGGGGCGAATGAATGTCGCGGAGAAACGCAAACCCCAGGACGGGCGGGTGAAGACCAAGACCCCGGAAGGCGGCGAAGTCGAGTTGCGGCTGTCGACACTGCCGACCGCCTTCGGCGAAAAAATGGTCATGCGGATCTTCGACCCCGAGGTGCTGCTCAAGGACTTCGATCAGCTCGGTTTTTCAGCCGACGATCTGCGGCGCTGGCAGGACATGACTCGCCAGCCCAACGGCATCATTCTGGTGACCGGGCCGACCGGGTCCGGCAAGACCACCACGCTCTACACCACGCTGAAAAAGCTGGCGACGCCGCAGGTCAACCTCTGCACCATCGAAGATCCGATCGAAATGGTCGAACCGGCGTTCAACCAGATGCAGGTCCAGCACAATATCGACCTGACCTTCGCCGCCGGCGTGCGCGCACTGATGCGGCAAGACCCGGACATCATCATGATCGGCGAGATCCGCGACCTCGAAACCGCAGAAATGGCCATTCAGGCGGCGCTCACCGGGCACCTGGTGCTGTCGACCCTGCACACCAACGACGCGCCCGGCGCCATCAGTCGCCTGCTGGAACTCGGCGTACCGCATTACTTGATCAAGGCCACGCTGCTGGGCGTCATGGCCCAACGACTGGTGCGCACCTTGTGCCCGCACTGCAAGGCTGCGCAAACCTTGGGCGAAGAGGACTGGCAGACCCTGACCCGACCCTGGCAAGCGCCGCTCCCCACCCATGCCCAACGCGCCATCGGCTGCCTGGAATGCCGCGACACCGGCTATCACGGCCGCGCCGGGGTCTACGAAATCATGCAACTGAGCGATGCTCTCAAGGCGCTGATCAACCCCGACACTGACTTGCTCGCCGTGCGACGTCAGGCCTTCAAGGAAGGCATGCGCAGTCTGCGTTTGTCCGGCGCACAGAAAGTGGCGGCCGGTTTGACGACGATTGAGGAGGTGCTGCGAGTGACGCCGCAGAGTGAGCAAAAGTAGATTGGCCGCTATGGAACTCGATTGGGGGAATCGCTATCAAACACCGGAGTTAACCCTGTGGAGTCACTTTTATGCGTCTCAAACTTGCTGTCGCTACCATTGCCCTGTTGTCCCTGCCTGTCGGTTCGGCGATGGCCGATAGCTTTTGGCGTAATGTCCTTTCCTCCGGTGCCACCACCGGTTCGACTTACCTGACGTTCAAGGATCACAAACTGATCGTCGCCGCCCAGGACGATGCCGGCAGCTTCGTCGCCAGCGACGGCGGCATCCGCGGCCCGTACCTGGAAGCCGCCATGCAGAAAGTCCGCGCCGACAACCCTGGCCTGCAGGCGACGGACATGGAACTGGCGAATGCGATCCTGGCGAAGAATGCCGTGGCTTCGGAATAAGCCCTCAGGTCGAACAAAAATGCCGCTCAAATGGAGCGGCATTTTTTATGTTCATTGCAAACCCCTGAAGGGTCAGGAGTGACCGGTATTTCAACGGTACTCATCCAGCGGCACACAGGCACAAAACAGGTTTCGGTCGCCGTAGACATTGTCCACCCGGTTTACCACCGGCCAATACTTGTGGGCCTTGGTGTGGGCGTCCGGTGTAACCGCCTGTTCGATGCTGTAAGGCCGCTCCCAGACACCGGTGATGTCGGCCAGGGTATGCGGCGCACGTTTCAACGGGTTGTCCTCGGCCGGCCAGTTGCCGTTCTGCACCTCGGTAATTTCCGCGCGAATGCTCAGCATTGCTCCGATAAAGCGGTCCAGTTCTGCCTTCGATTCACTTTCGGTGGGTTCGACCATCAAGGTACCTGGCACCGGGAACGACATGGTCGGCGCATGGAAGCCATAGTCCATCAGGCGCTTGGCCACGTCCTCTTCGCTGATACCGGTCAGCGCCTTGAGGGGGCGCAGGTCAAGAATGCATTCGTGGGCCACCCGCTCGTTGCGCCCGGTGTAGAGCACCGGGAACGCCCCGGACAGGTGTTGCGCCAGGTAATTCGCGGCGAGGATCGCCACTTCACTGGCGTCCGCCAGTTGCGGCCCCATCATGGCGATGTACATCCAGCTGATCGGCAGAATGCTCGCGCTGCCCCAAGGTGCGGCACTGACGGCACCGTTCTGCGGCAGCGGCCCGTCGATCGGCACCACCGGGTGATTGGCCACAAAGGGTGCCAGATGCGCGCGCACGCCAATCGGCCCCATGCCGGGCCCGCCGCCGCCGTGGGGAATGCAGAAGGTTTTGTGCAGGTTCATGTGTGACACATCCGCACCAATGTCCGCCGGACGGGCCAGCCCGACCTGGGCATTGAGGTTGGCGCCGTCCATGTAGACCTGGCCGCCATGGCTGTGGATCACTTCACAGATCTCGCTGATGCCTTCCTCGTACACACCATGGGTCGAAGGATAAGTCGCCATCAGGCAGGCAAGTTTGTCCCCGGCCTGCGCCGCTTTGTCTTTCAAGTCATCCAGATCAACGTTGCCCGCCTCGTCGCACTCGACAATGACCACACGCATCCCGGCCATCTGCGCCGAAGCCGGGTTGGTGCCATGAGCGGAAGACGGAATCAGGCAGATGTCCCGAGCCCCCTGATGCCGGCTCTCGTGGTATTTGCGGATGGCCAGCAACCCGGCGTACTCGCCCTGTGCACCGGAGTTGGGTTGCATGCAGATCGCATCGAAACCGGTGATCGCGCACAGCCAACGCTCCAGTTCTTCGATCATCAGCGCATAACCGGCTGCCTGCTCTTTCGGTGCGAACGGATGCAGATTGGCGAATTGCGGCCAGGTAATCGGGATCATCTCGCTGGTGGCATTGAGTTTCATGGTGCAGGAGCCCAACGGGATCATCGATTGATTGAGCGCCAGGTCTTTGTTTTCCAGCTGCTTGAGGTAGCGCAGCATCTCGGTTTCGCTGTGATGGGCGTTGAATACCGGATGGCGCAGATAAGGCGAGGTGCGCGCCAGCGCCCCCGGAATGCCGGGGCTCAGGGTTTCGGCGTCCAGTTCTTCGATGTTGAACCCATGGTCGACGCCCAGGAACACATCGAACAGTTTCGCCACCGTGGCTTCGTCAGAGGTTTCGTCCAGGCTTAGGCCCAATCGCCCGCGCCCCAGAATGCGCACATTGATCTGCGCAGCCTGGGCGCTTTCGATGATTGCAGTCTGGGTGCCGCCGACGTCCAGGGTCAGGGTGTCGAAGAAGTGCTGATTGACCCGGGTCAGGCCCTTGCGCTCAAGGCCGGCGGCGAGGATGCAGGTCAGGCGGTGCACGCGCTGGGCAATCCGCTTCAGCCCTTCAGGGCCATGATAGACCGCGTAGAAACTGGCGATATTGGCCAGCAGCACCTGGGCCGTACAGATGTTCGAGTTGGCCTTCTCCCGGCGGATATGTTGCTCACGGGTCTGCAGCGCCATGCGCAGGGCCACGTTGCCACGCGCGTCCTTCGACACACCGATGATCCGCCCGGGTATCGCACGTTTGTATTCGTCGCGGCTGGCAAAAAAAGCGGCGTGAGGCCCGCCGTAGCCCATGGGCACGCCGAAACGCTGGGATGAGCCGAACACCACGTCCGCGCCCAGCTCCCCCGGCGGGGTCAGCAACAACAGACTCAACAGATCGGCAGCAACACACGCCAATGCGTGCTGGGCATGCAGGTGATCAATCAAGGGTCGCAGATCGCGAATCTCGCCGTGAGTATCGGGATATTGCAACAGCGCACCGAACACGTGGTGCTGCTGCAAGTTATCCACAGGGCCGATGACCAGCTCGAATCCAAAACCTTCGGCGCGGGTCTGCACCACGGAAATGGTCTGCGGATGACAGTTTTCGTCGACGAAGAACACATTGCTCTTGGACTTGGCCACCCGTTTGGCCAAGGCCATGGCTTCCGCTGCCGCCGTGGCTTCGTCGAGTAACGAGGCATTGGCCAGCTCAAGGCCCGTGAGGTCGATGGTCAGTTGCTGGAAATTCAACAACGCTTCGAGACGTCCCTGGGCAATTTCCGGCTGATAAGGCGTGTACGCGGTGTACCAGCCGGGATTTTCCAGCACGTTGCGCAGAATGACGGTGGGTGTGAGCGTGCCGTGATAGCCCATGCCGATCAGGCTGGTCCAGACCTGGTTCTGCTCAGCGTAGCCCCGCAGCTTGGCCAGCGCGGCCTCTTCATCGAGGGCAGGCGGCAGGTCGAGCATCCGGTTCAGGCGAATACCCGGCGGCACCGTTTGCTCGATCAACTCGACCCGACTGCCGAGGCCGAGGCTGTCGAGCATCGCCTGTTGCTCGGCGGCATCCGGCCCGAGGTGACGGCGAAGGAAGGCATTGGGATCGCGTAACTGACTCAGGGACGGCAACTGGGACATGACGGGCTCTCTCTGGACTGGCGCTCAGCGTCGATGCAACACGGTCAAACCAGCATAGCAGCCAGCGCCAACACGGAGAGCATGGCGCCGCCGGGCATTACGGATCATCATGCTCGTCGCGTACCCAATATCCGCTGATGAGGTCCCTGTTTTTATGAGCCAACTGCCTTTCCTGCCCTTCTCCAAACCCACTATCGACGAAGCCACCATCGCGGCCGTCGGTGAGGTCCTGCGTTCGGGCTGGATTACCAGCGGCCCCAAGGTTCAGGCCTTTGAAGCGCAACTGTCGGAGTACTTTGGCGGACGCCCGGTGCGCACGTTCAACTCCGGCACCTGCACCATGGAAATCGCCTTGCGCATCGCCGGCATCGGAGCGGGTGACGAAGTGATCACCACCCCGATTTCCTGGGTCGCCACCGCCAACGTCATTCTGGAAGTCGGCGCCACACCGGTGTTCGCCGATATCGACCCGGTGACCCGCAATATCGATCTGGATCAGGTGGAAGCCGCGATCACCCCACGCACCAAAGCCATCATCCCGGTGTATTTGGCTGGCTTGCCCGTGGACATGACTCGCCTGTACGCCCTGGCACACAAGCATGGCCTGCGGATCATCGAAGACGCGGCGCAAGCGTTGGGCTCAAGCTGGAAAGGCCAGCGCATCGGCGCGACCGGCGACTTCGTTTCCTTCAGCTTTCAGGCAAACAAGAACGTCACCTCGTCGGAGGGCGGCTGCCTGGTGCTGAACAATGCCGAAGAAGTGAAGCTGGCAGAAAAATACCGCTTGCAGGGCGTTACGCGCAGCGGCTTTGATGGCCTGGATGTCGATGTGCTGGGCGGCAAGTTCAACATGACCGATGTCGCAGCGGCCATTGGCTTGGGGCAATTCGCCCATCTCGAAGCGATCACCGCGCATCGGCGCGAACTGGCCAAACACTACTTCAGTTGCTTTGGCGAAGATTTTGAAGCGCAGTACGGGGCACAACTCCCTCCGGCGGACTTCGAGAACAGTAACTGGCATTTGTTCCAGCTGGTATTGCCTGAACGCCAGGATGGCAAACCGGCCCGAGCCACTTTCATGGAACAGATGCAGGCATTGGGTATCGGTATCGGCTATCACTACCCGCCGATTCACTTGCTGAGTCTTTACCGCGAGCGCGGTTTCAAGGAGGGGATGTTCCCGACAGCCGAACGGGTGGGACGCTTGATTGTCTCGCTGCCGATGTTTACGGCGATGACCAAAGCGGACGTCGAACGCTCGGTGGCAGCGGTCAAAGCCGTGCTCAAGCCTTGAGTCCACCCCCGCAGGAGCCGGGTTGCCGGCTCCTGCGGGGTGCACCTTACTCGCCGATGGCGGCCTTGTAGCCCGCTGCGTCGAGCAGCTTGTCCAGGTCAGCGGCGTTGCCTGGCTTGAGTTTGAAGATCCATGCGCCGTACGGGTCGGAGTTCAGCAGCTCTGGCGAGGCGCTCAGCTCTTCGTTGATCGCGATCACTTCACCGGCAACCGGGGAGTAGATGTCGGACGCGGCTTTTACCGATTCCACCACACCGGATTGATCACCGGCAGCAAAGACTTTTCCGACTTCGGTCAGCTCAACGAACACCACATCACCCAGCGCTTCCTGCGCGTGATCGCTGATGCCCACGGTGACGGTGCCATCGGCTTCCAGGCGTGCCCATTCGTGACTTTCGGCAAAACGCAGGTCGGCAGGGATATCGCTCATGTTCTGTATCCTCAGGAATTGTCAGCGGTCGATGCCGCCAGAATAGGTTAAATCAAGGTTTTGCCATGGCGTACGAAGGTCGGTTTGACCACTCGGACCGGGTACCACTTGCCACGGATTTCCACTTCTGCGCGGTCGGCAGTTGCCATCGGCACGCGCGCCAGTGCAATCGACTTGCTAAGCGTAGGAGAGAAACTACCACTGGTGATCTCCCCTTCGCCAACATCGGCGATACGGACGACTTGATGAGCGCGTAAAACCCCGCGCTCCTCAAGCACCAGACCGACCAGTTTGTGCTGTATGCCGCCGCTCTGCTCGGCTTCCAAAGCCGTGCGACCGATGAATTGGCGACTGGCCGGTTCCCAGGCGATGCTCCAGGCCATGTTGGACGTCAGCGGCGAAACCACCAGATCGATGTCCTGCCCGTAAAGATTCATCCCGGCCTCGACCCGCAAGGTATCCCGAGCGCCAAGGCCAATCGGGGAAATGCCCGCGCCGACCAGATCATTGAAGAATCCTGGCGCCTGATTGGCTGGCAAGATGATCTCCAGGCCGTCTTCACCGGTATAACCGGTGCGCGCGATGAACCAGTCACCGTCGGGGTGCCCTTCGAAGGGTTTGAGTAGCTGGATGAGGTTGCCACGGGACTGGGTCACCAGCTCGGCCACTTTGTGCCTGGCGTGGGGACCTTGAATGGCCAGCATCGCCATTTCGGAACGTTCGCTGAGCTTTACATCGAAGCCGTCGAGATGGGCCTGCATCCACGCCAGATCCTGATTGCGGGTAGAGGCATTGACCACCAGGCGATAACCGTCGTCGAGGCGATACACGATCATGTCGTCGACGATGCCACCTTGCTCGTTGAGCATGGCGCTGTACAAGGCACGGCCCGCGCTGTGCAAACGTTCGACGTCATTGGTCAGCAAATGCTGAAGCCAGGCCTTGGCCTGGGAGCCGCCGACATCGATCACGGTCATGTGGGATACATCGAACACACCGCAATCGCGGCGCACCTGGTGGTGTTCCTCGACCTGCGATCCATAATGCAGAGGCATATCCCAACCGCCAAAATCGACCATCTTCGCGCCGAGAGCGAGATGAAGGTCATACAGAGGCGTACGCTGTCCCATGGGTTTCTCCTTCCGGGCGTGGCGAAGGCGCGGTTGAGTGTCTATTTGAGTGAAAGCCTTGAAACAAAAGGCTTCCAGCCGATTTTCACTACCTTGTCTGTCAGACGGACCGCACCGAATGCCGCGCATTGTAGCTGCAAGGTGTAGGACTGACACCTAGCTGTTTCGATGTGCCGAACGTCGTATCAATCCGATGACCGGTAGCAGCCCTACCAATACCAGGGTCAACGCCGGTAAAGATGCCCTCGCCCACTCACCCTCGCTGGTCATTTCAAAGATCCGTACCGCCAGCGTATCCCAGCCAAACGGGCGCATCAGCAGGGTCGCGGGCATTTCCTTGAGCACGTCGACAAAGACCAGCAGTGCCGCGCTCAACGAGCCGGGCAGCAGCAACGGCAGATACACCTTGAAAAACAGTCGTGGCCCACTGACGCCAAGGCTACGTGCCGCTTCGGGCAAAGAAGGCCGTATACGCGCCAGACTGCTTTCCAGCGGCCCATAGGCCACGGCAATGAAGCGCACCAGATACGCCAGCAACAACGCCGACAGACTGCCCAGCAGCAGCGGCTTGCCGGCCCCGCCCAGCCATGCGGACAGCGGAATCACCAGCTCGCGGTCCAGGTAACTGAACGCCAGCATGATCGACACCGCCAGCACCGAACCGGGCAAGGCGTAGCCCAGGTTGGCCAGACTGACCCCGGCACGGATCCCTTGGGTGGGCGCCAGGCGCCGGGCGAATGCCAACACCAGAGCGACACTGACCGTGATCAGCGCTGCCATGGCGCCCAGGTACAAGGTGTGGACGATCAGCCCGGCGTACCGCTCATCCAGATCGAAGCGCCCACGCTGCCAGAACCACACCAGCAATTGCAGCATCGGAATGACGAAGGCACAGGCAAAGACCAGCCCACACCAACTCATGGCCAGCAGCGCTTTGAAACCTCGCAGGTGATACAAGGCCTTGACTCGTGGCCGTTCATTGCTCGCCCGGTTGGCGCCCCGCGCGCGACGCTCGCCGTACAGCACCACCATGACCACCAACAGCAACAGGCTGGCCAGTTGCGTGGCGGTGGAGAGGCTGAAAAACCCGTACCAGGTCTTGTAGATCGCCGTGGTGAAGGTGTCGAAGTTGAACACTGACACCGCGCCGAAATCCGCCAGGGTTTCCATCAGTGCCAACGCCACACCCGCGCCGATGGCAGGTCGCGCCATGGGCAACGCCACCCGCCAGAATGCCTGCCAGGGCGATTGCCCGAGGACGCGTGCCGCTTCCATCAAGCCCTTGCCCTGAGCCAGGAACGCCGTACGTGCCAGCAGATAAACGTAGGGATAAAAGACCAGCACCAAAACCAGAATCACCCCGCCCGTGGAACGCACCCGAGGCAAGCGCATGCCCGTTCCGAACCACTCGCGCAGCAGGGTTTGCACGGGGCCGGCGAAATCCAGCAGCCCGACGAAAACGAACGCCAGCACATAGGCCGGAATCGCAAATGGCAGCATCAGTGCCCAATCCAGCCAACGCCGGCCGGGGAATTCGCAGAGGCTGGTGAGCCAGGCCAGGCTCACGCCCAACAACGTGACGCCGATACCGACGCCAAGCACCAGCGTCACCGTGTTGCCCAGCAAGCGTGACATCTGCGTGTCCCACAGGTGGGACCAGATCTGCTGGTCGATGGTTTGCCAGGAAAGCAGCAAAACGCTCAGGGGCAGCAGGACCAGCGCAGCAATGGCGAAGACCAGCGGGTACCAGCGGCGTTGGGCGGGATGGGCCAAGGAAGATCTCTAGAATGATGGGAGCCACCGTCATTCGACAGTGGCGCCAATGTGTGGCGAGGAAGCTTGCTCTCGCCGGCCGATCAGCGCCCGGGCGTAGCGGCCGCAAAGGTTATCAGATCATCTTGATCATGATCCGTCTGGCGCCATCAGGGCTGCTTCGCAGCCCAGCGGGAGCATGCTCTCTCGCCACAACTCAGTTCCAGCCAGCGCGATCCATCATGCGAATCGCTTCGGCCTGACGCTTGCCGGCGACTTCCACCGGCAAGGTATCGGCCACGAACTGACCCCAAGCAGCGACTTCAGCCGATGGCTGTACGGCGGGGTTTGCCGGAAACTCCTGGTTGACGTCGGCGAAGATTTTCTGTGCCTCAGGCGTGGTCATCCACTCCACCAGCGCCTTGGCGGCTTCCGGATGCGGGGCATGCCTGGTCAGACCGATGCCGGACAGATTGACGTGCACGCCTCGATCCGCCTGGTTCGGCCAGAACAGTTTTACCGGCAGATCAGGTTTCTGTTTGTGCAGACGTCCGTAGTAGTAGGTATTGACGATGCCGACGTCGCACTGACCGGCGTTGATGGCCTCCAGCACCGCGACATCGTCGGAGAACACGTCGGTGGACAGGTTGTTGACCCAGCCCTTGAGGATCTTCTCGGTTTTCTCGGCGCCGTGCACTTCGATCAGGGTGGCGGTCAGGGACTGGTTGTAGACCTTCTTCGCCGTGCGCAGGCACAGGCGACCTTCCCAGTTCTTGTCGGCCAGGGCTTCGTAGGTGGTCAATTCACCCGGTTTCACACGCTCGGTGGAATAGGCGATGGTCCGCGCCCGCAGGCTCAGGCCGGTCCAGGCGTGTGACGATGCGCGGTACTGAGGCGGGATGTTGGCATCGATGGTTTTCGAGGTGAACGGCTGGAGGATGCCCATCTGCTCGGCTTGCCAGAGGTTGCCGGCGTCGACGGTCAGCAGCAGGTCGGCGGTGGCGTTCTCGCCCTCGGCCTTGATCCGCTGCATCAGCGGTGCTTCCTTGTCGGTGATGAACTTCACCTTGACCCCGGTTTTCGCGGTGTAGGCATCGAACACCGGTTTGATCAGCTCATCGATACGCGAGGAGTAGACCACTACCTCGTCGGCAGCCTGGGCGGCGGTGCTGCCTATCAGGGTCAGGGCCAGTGCGGTCAATAGACGCTTTGGTGCCAACATGGGAGCAGTCTCTCGATTGAAAAAGTGAGGCCAAATGATAAGGACTCACATTTAGCTTCTCAATCGAACAGTTTGCGGAGGAGTTACCAGATGTTGCACCGCAGGAAATCCACGGTGGATGTTCTGGCCCCATCGCGAGCTTGCTCGCGATGGGGCCATTAGCCTCGGTAAAAATCTCAGGCCTTGGCCAGCGCCGGCAAGTCCCCGGTCAAACCAAGGGCCTCGCGCACGAACAACGCCTTGGCCTCGGGCATCTGCTCGACCATTTTCAACCCGGCATTACGCAACCAGCGCACAGGCAACGGATCGGCCTGGAACAAGCGCTCAAACCCTTCCATCGCCGCCATCAGCGCCAGGTTGTGAGGCATTCGCCGGCGCTCGTAACGACTCAGCACTTTCACATCCGCCAGGCGCTCACCCCGGCTCGACGCTTGCAGCAGCACTTCGGCCAGCACGGCGGCATCGAGAAACCCGAGGTTCACGCCCTGCCCGGCCAACGGGTGAATGGTATGGGCCGCGTCGCCGATCAACGCCAGGCCCTCAGCGACGTATCGCTTGGCATGGCGCTGACGCAGGGGTACGCACAGGCGCGGGTCGGCGCTGAGCACGGTGCCGAGCCGGCCCTCAAAGGCCCGCTCCAGCGCGCGACAAAAGCCTTCGTCATCCAGCGCCATCAGCTGTTCGGCTTCGCTCGGCGTGGTCGACCAGACGATCGAACACCAATCCTGCTGACCGTCCCGTTCCAGCGGCAGGAACGCCAACGGGCCATTGTCGGTAAAGCGCTGCCAGGCGGTCGTTTGATGAGGTTTTGAGCTGCGCACACTGGTGACGATCGCATGGTGCATATAATCCCACTCGCGCGTCGCGACACCGGTCAGGCGCCGCACCGCCGAATTGGCGCCATCCGCCGCGATCACCAAGGGCGCGCGCAGGGTACGGCCATCGGCCAGGGTTAGCAGCCAGTCGTCGCCAGAGCGGCGCATTTGTTCCAGACGAGCGTTAGCCAGCATGCCCAGGTCGCAGTCGTGCAAACGTTCGAGCAAGGCGTCCTGAACCACGCGGTTCTCGACGATATGGCCCAGTACCTCGGCATGCACGCTGGCGGCCGAGAAGTGGATTTGCCCGGTGCCACTGCCATCCCAGACCTGCATGTCGCTATAAGGACTGCTGCGGCGACTGACGATGCCGTCCCACACACCCAGCCGCTCGAGAATCCGCTGACTGGCGGCAGACAAGGCACTGACTCGCGGTTCGAACGGTGCCTGGACGTCAAAGGGTTTGACACTCAAAGGACTGCCGTCCAGCAACAGGACTTCCAGCCCGCTGTCCTGCAACGCCAGCGCCAGGGCGCTGCCGACCATTCCGGCTCCGACAATCAGCAGATCTGCGCGCATTTCCATGCTTTAAGCCTGTCTCGCTTGCGGCTTGAGCCGCACGTAAAGGGTTTTTCCGACGCGCGCCACCAGATGGCCAGCACCGTCGTGAATATCGACCTGCAATTGCGGCAGGTACTTTTCGCCACCCGCGGTCTGCCGACGGATCTCGTCGAGCAAGGTGTCGTCGATGTTGAAACGGGCATACACCGTGCCTTTGCCCGGCGCGATGAAATCGATGTCGGCGGCCTTGTCCCAGACGATGTAGTCGCGCCCGAGGTTTTCCATGAGCATCAACATGAAGAATGGGTCGACCATCGAATACAGGCTGCCACCGAACTGGGTGCCGACGTAATTGCGGTTGTACCAGCTCAACCCCATGGACACCTGGATGTCGCGAAAGTCATCGCTGATGTGCCGCACTCGAACCCCGGCACCGAGGTACGGCGGATAGAGGCCCATGAACCAGCGCATCAGCCGCGCCTTGCCGAATTGTTGGGTCAGCCACTTAAACATCGGGACGCGTACCCAGGCCCATGGCCTGCCGGGCGAACCAGCGCTTGGCCGGTGGCAACAGATCGAGGCCCAGCAGGCCCAGGTTACGGCCCATGGAAACCAACGGCTGAGTGCTGCCGAACAAGCGCGTGACCTGATCGGAGAAGCCCACGGTGAGGTTCTGATCCAGGCGCTGGCGTTCGCGGTAGGCCTGCAAGGTCGCGAAATCCCCCAGCACCTGTTCGCTGGCGAGCAACGCATCGGCCAACGCCTGGGCATCGCGCAGAGACAGGTTGAAACCCTGGCCGGCAATCGGATGCAGGCTGTGAGCGGCGTTGCCGAGAATCGCCAGATGCGGGCGCACCTGCTCTTCGGCCTCCACCAGCGACAGCGGATACAGATGCCGGGCGCCGACCTGCTTCAGGGTGCCGAGGCGATAGCCGAACACACCCTGCAATTCACTGAGAAAACTGCGTTCATCGAGGGCGGCCAGCCTTTGCGCGTCCATGCCCTGGCGAGTCCAGACCAGCGCACAACGGTTATCCTGCAGCGGCAGCAACGCCATCGGTCCATCGTCGGTGAAGCGCTCGAATGCCATGCCGTTATGGGCTTCGCTCGGCGTAATGTTGGCGATCAGCGCACTCTGGTTGTACGGGCGTTTCTTGACGCCGATGCCCAACTGCTCGCGCAGGCCGGAGCGGCCGCCGTCAGCGAGCACAGCCAGGTCGCACTCCAGAGTGGTTTCGTCATTGAGGGTCAGGCGATAGCCATCGGTCAGCGGCTCCATGCGCGTGACTTCCGCCGGGCAGCGCCAACTGACCACGTCAGTGTCCAGGCCTTGCCACAGGCATTGCCCGAGCCAGGCGTTTTCCACCACGTAACCCAGCGCGGGAACGCCCTCTTCCATCGCCGACAGCCGCGCCGTGGAAAAGCGCCCACGGTCGGAGACGTGAATCTGTTTGATCGGCTCGGCGCGGCGGGAAATCTCCTGCCACACGCCCAAACGCAGATAAATCTGCCGGGCACCAAAGGACAACGCCGTGGAGCGCGCGTCGTAGCTGGGTTGCCAGGTGTGACCGGGAGCGAAAGGCTCGATCAACAGGATCTTCCAGCCACGGGCCTTGGCCCCGGCCTGCAAGGCCAACGCCAGGCTGGCGCCGACCAGGCCACCACCGATAATCGCCAGGTTGACTCGACTCATGCCGCTTGTGTCCGTGCTTCGGCCATCAGGGCCTCGATCTCGGCGACCGTTTTCGGCACGCCTTTGGTCAGGATTTCACAGCCGCTTCTGGTCACCACCACGTCGTCCTCGATGCGCACGCCAATGCCACGCCATTTCTTTGCCACGCTCTGGTTATCCGGGGCGATGTAAATCCCCGGTTCCACGGTCAGCGCCATGCCGACCTCCAGCACGCGCCATTCGCCGCCGACTTTGTATTCGCCGACGTCATGCACATCCATGCCCAGCCAGTGCCCGGCACGGTGCATGTAAAACGCCTTGTAGGCTTCGCTGGCAATCAGTTCGTCGACATCGCCCTGCAGCAGCCCCAACTCGACCAGACCGGCAGTAATCACCCGGACCGTGGCCTCGTGGGCCTGATTCCAGTGCTTGTTCGGGGCGATCTCGGCAAACGCCGCTTCCTGCGCCGCCAGCACCAATTCGTAAATGGCCTTCTGTTCCGCGGAATACTTGCCGTTGACCGGCCAGGTGCGCGTGATATCGCTGGCGTAGCAGTCAATTTCGCACCCGGCGTCGATCAACACCAGATCGCCGTCCTTGAGCACCGCGTCATTCTGTTGGTAATGCAGGATGCAACTGTTGCGCCCCGCCGCAACGATCGAACCGTAGGCCGGCATCTTCGCCCCGCCCTTGCGGAATTCGTAATCAAGCTCGGCTTCCAGGCTGAATTCGTGCAACCCGGCACGGCTGGCCTGCATCGCACGCACGTGGGCCTGGGCGGAAATCCGCGCAGCTTCGCGCATCACTTTCACTTCTGCCGCTGATTTATACAGGCGCATGTCGTGAAGCAAATGATCCAGGGCAACGTATTCGTTCGGTGGCTGGGCGCCAAGATTGGCTTTGGAGCGAATCACGTTGATCCACTCCATCAGATGCCGGTCGAATTCCGGGTTGCTGCCCATGGCCGAATACACCCGGTCACGACCCTCGATCAGGCCTGGCAGGATGTCGTCGATGTCAGTGATCGGAAAGGCGTCGTCGGCGCCGAAGTCGCGAATCGCGCCTTCCTGCCCGGCACGCAGGCCGTCCCACAACTCGCGCTCGGCGTTGCGTTCGCGGCAGAACAGGATGTACTCACCGTGCAATCGCCCCGGCATCAACACCAGCACGGCCTGAGGTTCGGGAAAACCGCTCAGGTACTGGAAATCGCTGTCCTGACGGTAAACGTGCTCGACATCGCGGTTGCGGATGGCCACTGCGGCGGCGGGCAGGATGGCGATGCTGTTGGGTTCCATCTGCGCCATCAAGGCCTTGCGGCGACGGCTGTATTCCGATTTCGGGATATGGATCATGGGCAGATGGCGTTCCCTGGCGTTGATCAGTGCAGCGACGGTTTGGCGGCAGCAGGCGCGTCCGGCTTCCTTGTTTCGGAAAACAGCAGCAGCGGCGCGACGCGCAGGTACTCCATGACTTCCATGTAGTCGCTTTCACCGTCGTCGGATTCTTCCAGAGCATCCTGCACTTGGGAAATCGCCGCCAGATCCTGCAGCACCTCGGTCGCCTCAGTGCTCAGCATGCTGCTGTCGCGGCAGTTCAGGCCGAAACCGCTGAGGAAACCCTGACACCACTGACCCAGTGCCGCGGCACGTTCGGTAAGCGGGGTCTCATCGGTTGGCAGCAGCAGAACGACGGTCACGTCGTCGCCGGTGAGTTCGCCCTTGACCATCTCTTGCAGGCCGATCAAGGCATTGCGGACGTTGTCCTGTGGCTCGGTTTCCAGCAGCTCGGCGGCATCGATCAGCCAGCCTTCGACATCAAAACCGGCACCGGCGCAACTGCGGCCGAGCAGCAGGCCGTGCAATTCGGCAGGCGAGACGTTATGACCGCTGGATGTCAGCAGGGTGGCGAAGGCTTGGTACGGGGAATTCTGAATGGGCATGGGTAGCTAGGCGCCAGACGGCGCTATGTCTAGAATGAAGGCCTTGTATCCTACATCGACTCCTCTGTAGGAGCGAGCTTGCTCGCGATGATCCCGAGAACGCCATAGGGTGTCAGGGACCCAGCGGTAACGTTGGCGACCATCGCGAGCAAGCTCGCTCCTTACAGCTCGCCCCCCATCAGACAGTGAAGACAATGGAAGACACCGACCTGCAAGCGCTGATGGCCAGACTCGAACTGCTGATTACCCGCGTCGAGCAACTAAAGAGCCAAAACGGACTCTTACTAGCTCAGGAAAAGACCTGGCGCGAGGAACGCGCTCACCTCATTGAAAAAAACGAAATCGCCCGGCGTAAGGTCGAATCGATGATTTCGCGCCTCAAGGCCCTGGAGCAAGACTCATGAGTTCAAGCAATAGCGTCACCGTGCAGATCCTCGATAAAGAATATTCGATCATCTGCCCCCAGGAAGAACGCAGCAACCTGGTGAGCGCCGCTCGCTACCTGGACGGCAAGATGCGTGAAATCCGCAGCAGCGGCAAAGTCATCGGCGCCGATCGCATTGCCGTCATGGCCGCGTTGAACATCACACACGACCTGCTGCACAAGGAAGAACGCCCGGATGTTCAGGCCAGCGGCTCGACCCGCGAACAGGTGCGAGACCTGCTCGATCGTGTCGATTTGGTGCTGTCGACCGATCCGGACGTCACCAAAGGCTGATTCGCGCCAACGCTTGCGGTATACTCCCAACACTCCCTGGGGTGCTTGCCAGTTGGCGATGTCCCTGAGCCGATTTGCTATACCCTGGAGGTTGCACGTTGGGCTGGTGTGCATGTCCGCTAGACGGAAAGCCTTAAAGCCTACTGCATCTTCCACCTTGAACTTTCGGGTTCAAGGGCTAAGTCGACAGCGGTTCACCCGGGGAGCCTGATTGCAGTCCGATGCCGGTTTTAATACCGGCATCGGCGTTTTTACGGGTACGCTTCACGTATCCGATCTGCTGAAGCCCGAATCCATGACCGAACCTGCGCTGCTTCCCCGCCCGCAACTTCGACGCATGCTGCGCAAGGCCCGCCGCGCACTGACAGCCAGTCAGCAGCGCCAGGCCGCTCGCGGGCTGTACAAGCAATTGGCCCAGCAACCGCTGTTTCGCCGCGCCAGACACATCTCTCTATACCTGCCCACCGACGGTGAAATCGATCCGCGCCTGCTGCTGCGTGCCGCCCAGCGTCGGGGCAAGGCCACCTATCTGCCGGTGCTCAGCGCCTGGCCGCGAACCAAAATGGTGTTCCAGCGCATTCGCCCCGGCGAAAAACTCAAACCCAATCGCTTCCGGATTCTCGAACCCAGGCATAACCTCGCCCGACAACGCAAAGTCTGGGCGCTGGACCTGGTGCTGCTGCCGTTGGTGGGGTTTGACGATGTTGGCGGACGCCTGGGCATGGGCGGCGGCTTCTATGATCGCAGCCTGGCTTATCTGGCCCGCCGTCATGACTGGCGCAAGCCGACGCTACTGGGACTGGCCCACGAATGTCAGAAGGTCGAGCGCTTGGCTCAGGCGAGCTGGGATGTGCCGTTGCAGGGAACGGTGACGGACAAGGCCTGGTATTACGCAGGCTAGACGCCACCGGGATCAGCGGCGTCGAAAGACAGGTTCAGCGTTTGAAAGCGGTCGACTGTTGTTGCAACGGTGCGACCTCGACCGGTGCATCGGTCTTGTTGGTCCACAGGCTTTGGGCATAGCCGGTGGTCACGACCCCAAGGCCGAACAAAATAACCAAAATCCATAGTAAATCCGGTTTGCGTTTCATCGATTGCCCCCCAAAGGCACATCAACACGATGACAGCAGCGGTTTCCGTTTGTTGGCCGTGCAGCAGCGTCAAGCTTTAAAGGCCGGCATTTTGCGACAACGTGAACCGGCACGCAAACGCTGACGTCAACCGACTGTCGGTTTGTCATAAAATGGCCGGACCACCTGTCCACTCACCTCGCAAGGAGCAAAAAACATGGCCTATTGGCTGATGAAATCCGAGCCAGACGAACTCTCGATCAAAGGTCTGGAGAAGCTCGGCAAAGCTCGCTGGGACGGGGTTCGCAATTATCAGGCGCGTAATTTCCTGCGGGCCATGGCAGTGGGGGACGAGTTCTTCTTCTACCATTCCAGCTGCCCCGAGCCGGGGATTGCCGGGATTGGCAAGATTGTCGAAGCGGCGTATCCGGACCCCACGGCACTGGAGCCTGAAAGTCATTATTACGATCCAAAGGCAACCGCGGAGAAAAACGCCTGGAGCGCAATCGATGTCGCCCATGTCGAGACGTTCTCCAGGGTGTTGAAGCTCGATTACCTGAAACAGCAAAGCGCATTGGCGCAACTGCCACTCGTGCAGAAAGGCAGTCGGTTATCAGTGATGCCGGTGACTGCCGAGCAATGGGCGGCAGTGCTCGATTTACGTTAAATAAAGCAGAAAGCGCCGATCGCCCCCCATTTGCCTGGCCAATCAGATTAGTCTTGTCCCTCAGTTGACGGGTATCAAATCGCCTCGGTGCTCGATCAGTCAGACTAGGACGCAACAGTCGCAGGATGCCCGCATGTCTACACACAGTCGCTCTTCGATTTTCTTCGCCAGCTCGTTGATGGTTTTGCTGATGGCCGCCGGAGGCTTCGGTTACTGGAAGTCAATGCATGATCGGTTGCCTGAAGGCTTGTACGTCGGCAATGGCCGCCTCGAAGCCACCGAAGTACAGATCGCCAGCAAGACACCCGGACGACTGGCAGAGGTGCTCGTCGATGAAGGCGACAAGGTCACCAAGGGCCAACTGTTGGCCCGCATGGATACCCGCACCCTCGAAGCACAGCGCAACCAGGCTGAAGCCGAGGTGTTGCGTGCCCGGGAAAACCTTTCCGCCGCCCAGGCCAACGTGCAACTGCGCCAGAGCGAACAACTGCTGGCTCAACAGGAACTCAAGCGCTCTCAGGAATTGATCAAACACGGTTTCGTGAGTGGCCAGATCGTCGATCAACAACAGGCGCGCCTGGACACCGGCGTCGCTGCAGTCGCCGCGTCCAGAGCCCAGGTCTCGGCGGTCGGGGCGACGATTGGTGCGGCCCAGGCCCAAGTGGCGATGTTGACCAGCGAAATTGATGACGCCAGCCTGCGCGCGCCCATTGACGGGGTAGTCCAGTTGCGCATGGCCGAACCCGGCGAGGTACTGGGTGCCGGCGGGCGCGTGCTGTTGCTGATAGACCCCAGCGACCAGTACATGAACCTCTACCTTCCTGCCTCCGTTACCGGACGCCTGGCGGTTGGCGATGATGCGCGAATCCTGCTCGATGCCCTGCCCGACCGCCCGCTGCCGGCCAAAATCAATTTCGTCGCCGCCAAGTCGCAATTCACTCCCAAGGAAGTCGAAACCCGTGACGAACGGCAAAAACTGGTGTTCCGCGTCAAACTGCGCCTGACCGATCCAGGCGCCCTGCCCCAGGCCAAGCCGGGCATGCCCGGTGCCGGTTATGTGCGCACCGCACCGATTGACTGGCCGGCCAAACTGCAATGAACGGCCTGGCGCTGCAAGCCACCGGCATCAACCACCTGTATGGCAAACAGCAGGCCCTGACCGACATCAGCTTCAGTCTGCCGACCGGCACACGCTGCGGCCTGATCGGACCGGACGGTGCAGGCAAGTCGAGTTTGCTGGGTTTGATCGCGGGCGTTAAAACCCTGCAACAAGGGCAATTGGAGGTGCTCGGCGGCTCGATCCAGGATCGTCGCCATCGCAATAGCCTCTACCCGCGTATCGCCTTCATGCCTCAAGGCCTGGGCGGCAACCTGTACCCCGAGCTGTCGATCAGCGAGAACATTCAATTTTTCGCCACGCTGTTCGGCCTGTCAAAAGCCGAATGCGACCAGCGCAGGCACAGCTTGCTGTTGGCCACCGATCTGTTGCGCTTCGCCGATCGCCCGGCCGGCAAACTGTCTGGCGGCATGAAGCAAAAGCTTGGCCTCTGCTGCGCGCTGATCCACGAGCCGGACCTGCTGATCCTCGACGAACCGACCACAGGCGTCGATCCCTTGTCCCGGCGGCGCTTCTGGGAACTGGTGGACGATGTACGGCGTCAACGCCCGCAACTGACACTGCTGGTGGCTACCGCGTACATGGAAGAGGCCGAGCAATTCGAACATTGCCTGATGCTCGACGGCGGTCGTTTGATCGCGACGGGCCTGAGCAGCGAATTGGCGGCCGTCACGCCCGGCGGCAAACTCGACGAGGCGTTCACCCATTTCCAGGGCGACAGTGGCCACGACAACCAGCCACTGGTGATTCCCCCCCGGCCCGGCTCCACCACCGACATTGCCATCGAGGCCCACGACCTGACCCTGCGCTTCGGCGATTTTACCGCCGTGGACAAAGTCAGCTTCGCCATCGGTCGCGGCGAAATTTTCGGTTTCCTCGGCTCCAACGGCTGCGGCAAAACCACCACCATGAAAGTCCTCACCGGACTGATGCCGGCCAGCGAAGGCAGCGCCACGTTGCTGGGTAATCCGGTGAACGCCAAGGATCTGGCCACGCGAAAACGGGTCGGCTTCATGTCCCAGAGCTTCTCGCTGTATGGCGAGCTCAGCGTGCGACAAAACCTCGACTTGCACGCCCGCCTGTTCGATTTGCCCAAGGCCGATAGCGTCCAGCGCATCGACGAACTGATCCAGCGCTTCAACCTGGGCGGCGTGGCCGACCAACAATCCGGCGCTTTGCCTTTGGGCTTGCGCCAACGGCTGTCGCTGGCCGTCGCGGTGCTGCATCGTCCGGAAGTCCTGATCCTCGACGAACCCACTTCCGGCGTCGACCCGGCGGCGCGGGACGACTTTTGGCGACTGCTGATCGAACTGTCGCGCGAACAAGGCGTGACGATTTTCCTCTCTACCCACTTCATGAACGAGGCCCAGCGCTGTGACCGCATTTCGCTGATGCACGCTGGCAAGGTGCTGGCCTGCGACACCCCGGCAGCGCTGCAACAACAGTTCAACGGCGAAACGCTGGAAGCGGCGTTTGTGACCTGCCTGGAACAGGCTCAGGGAGCGCCCGAAACACCGGCTCCGCCCGCCCCGGACCCTGCACCTGTCACACCGGCCAAGCCGATGAAGGAGCGCAGTTTCAGTGTCGGGCGCCTGGTGGCCGTGGCCACCCGCGAAGGCAAGGAGTTGCTGCGCGACAAAGTGCGAATGGCCTTTGCCATGCTCGGGGCCATTTTCATGATGGTGATCTTCGGCTATGGCATTTCGCTGGACGTGGAAAAACTCGCGTTCGCCGTATTCGATCAAGACCAGACGCCGCAAAGTCGCACCTATCTGGAGGCGTTTCGCAGCTCTCGCTACTTTGCCGAACAATCCCCCATCCACGACACGAAAGAACTGCACCGACGCCTTCAACGCTCGGAAATCAAACTCGCGCTGGAGATCCCGCCGGGTTTTGGTCGCGACCTGTACGCCGGACGTCAGCCCGTCGTAGCAGCCTGGCTGGATGGCGGCATGCCGTTTCGTGCCGAGACCAGCCGTAACTACGTGGAAGCGGTGCACCAGTCAGTCCTGGAACGACTGGCCGAACAGAGCAGTCGCGCACGGAATGCCCCCGCAGCGGCCAAACTGGAAACCCGATTCCGCTACAACCAGGACGTGGTCAGCGTCAACGCCATCGGCCCCGGGGTGATGGCGCTGATCCTCGCGTTCATCCCGGCCATGCTGACGGCCCTGGGGATCGTGCGGGAGAAAGAACTGGGATCGATTACCAACTTTTACGCCACGCCACTGACCCGACTGGAGTTCCTGCTGGGCAAACAGGCGCCGTATCTGGCGATCAGCCTGATCAATCTGGCCGTGCTGACGGCGATGAACCGCTGGCTGTTCGGCGTCCCCTTCAAGGGCAGCGGGCTCACCCTGGCCTTCGGCGGACTGCTGTATGTACTGGCGACGACCAGCATGGGCCTGTTGATCTCGGCATTCACCCGCACCCAGATCGCCGCGATCCTCGGCACCATGATCATCACCAGTCTGCCGACCATACAGTTCTCCGGGCTGATCGTGCCGCGCTCCTCCCTTGAGGGTGCGGCGGCGGTGATGGGGATATTGTTTCCGGCCGGTTATTTCCTCGATATCACCGTCGGCACGTTTACCAAAGCGCTGGACCTGCGGCAGCTGTGGCCGCAATGCCTGGCGCTGTTCGGGTTCTTTCTCGGGTTCACCGGGCTGAGCCTGATCATGCTGAAAAAGCAGGAGGCCTGATGCACAAGCTCGCTCACATCTTGCGTCTGGGCATCAAGGAGCTGACCAGCCTGCGGCACGACAGCGTGTTGCTGGTCTTTCTGTTCTACGCCTTCACCGTGGCGATCTATATGCCGGCGGCCGGCTCGGTGATCGGCGTGCACAACGCCAGCGTGGCGATGGTGGACGAAGATCACAGCCACCTGTCACGACAACTGGCCCAGGCCCTGCAACCACCAGAGTTTCAGCACCCTGTAGCGCTGCCTTATGGGCAACTCGATCAAGTCCTGGACAGTGGCCGGTACACCTTTGTGATCAACGTGCCGGCGAATTTTCAGACCGATTTGCTGGCCGGTCGCCAGCCTGCGGTGCAAGTGAACGTCGATGCCACGGCCATGAGCCAGGCGTTCATGGGGGCCGGTTACATCGGGCGGATATTCCAGCGTGAATTGGTCACCTACAGTGGTCAGAGCGATCCCGCCAGCCAGACCCCCATCCTGCTGACCACCCGTTCGCTGTTCAATACGAATCTGGAAGGTGGCTGGTTCCTGGCCGTGATTCAGATCGTCAACAACATCACCATCCTCGCCATCATCCTCACCGGCACAGCTCTGCTGCGTGAGCGCGAACACGGCACCCTCGACCATTTACTGGTGCTGCCGCTGACGGCGCTGGAGATCATGCTGGCGAAAATCTGGAGCAACATGCTCGTCGTCGTGGTGTGCACCTGGATTTCACTGGAAGTGATCGTCAAAGGCGCGCTCGGCGTACCGCTGGCCGGTTCCATGAGCCTGTTTTTGATGGTGACGGCCGTTTATCTGTTCGCCAGTACGGCACTGGGGATTTTTCTCGCGACCCTGGCCCGCTCGACACCGCAGTTCGGTCTGCTGGCCATTCCGGTCATCATTCCCATGCTGCTGCTGTCCGGCGGCAGTACGCCGCTCGACAGCATGCCGCAGTGGTTGCAGTGGGTGATGCAGGGTTCGCCGTCGACACACTTCGTCAGCCTTAGCGCCGCGATCCTGTTTCGCGATGCGGGGCTGAGCGTGGTGTGGCCGGACTTGCTCGCGCTCACCGCCATCGGCCTGCTGTTCTTTGCGATCGCGCTGATGCGGTTTCGAAAGAGCCTGGCGTCCTGAAACGATGCTCCTGCCAGCCCCATGGCTGGCTGGTGATCGCGCACCCGAAGGCGCGATCACCAGTAACCCAGCGCCTGTAGATCCGGCGTTACTGGATGATCAGGTTGTTGAACAACAGATCCTCGACCACCGGTTTGCCGGTTTCGTCAGTCATGACCTGCTGGGTTTGCTTCAGGGCTTCCTGACGCAATTTTTCCTTGGCTTCGACGTTATTCATCGTCTCGGTGGTCTGCTGGGCGAACAGCGCCACCAGTTGATTGCGGATCAGCGGTTCATTGGCTTTCACCGCTTTGGTGGCCTCGTCACCGGTCACGCGCAATGCCACGTCGGCCTTGTAGACCTTGAGCTTCGGCGTACCGTCCAACCCATAGTTGCCCACGAACGGCGGGCTGAGGGTGATGTAGTTGACCTTCGGAGCCTCACCTTCTTTTGCCTCTTCGGCCACCGCTGCCACAGGCAGAGACAGGGCCAGCATCAACACGATCCACGCTTTCACAATTCACTCCTTATCCGGTTTGCGGCCTAGCATAACGACCCGCCGCTCAAGCACAAGCTTATGGCTGACTATCAGGGCCGGGCATGCTTGTTGACCCCTCGACTCACACACCTACACTTATCGGCCATCACTCCCAAAGGAATAGCCCTGATGAAAGCCGTGCTGTGCAAAGCCTTCGGCCCTGCCGAATCGCTGGTGCTGGAAGACGTCGCCAGTCCTGTCGCGAAGAAGAACGAAATCCTGCTGGACGTGCACGCCGCCGGGGTGAATTTCCCGGACACGCTGATCATCGAGGGCAAATACCAGTTCAAACCGCCCTTCCCGTTTTCCCCAGGGGGCGAGGCATCTGGCGTGGTGAGCGCGGTGGGCGAAAAGATCAGCCACCTGAAGGTCGGTGACCGGGTCATGGCCCTGACCGGTTGGGGCAGCTTCGCCGAACAGGTCGCGGTGCCGGGCTACAACGTGCTGCCCATCCCGCCTTCCATGGACTTCAACACCGCCGCCGCCTTCAGCATGACCTACGGCACCTCGATGCATGCGCTCAAGCAACGGGGCAACCTGCAACCGGGTGAAACCTTGCTGGTACTCGGCGCCTCCGGCGGTGTCGGTCTGGCCGCCGTGGAAATCGGCAAAGCCATGGGCGCCCGGGTCATCGCCGCCGCCAGCAGCGCCGAAAAACTCGCCGTGGCCAAGGCCGCCGGTGCCGATGAACTGATCAACTACAGCGAAACCAGCCTCAAGGACGAAATCAAACGCCTGACCGATGGCCAGGGCGCCGACGTGATCTACGATCCGGTGGGCGGCGACCTGTTCGACCAGGCCATCCGCACCATCGCCTGGAATGGTCGCCTGCTGGTGGTGGGCTTCGCCAGCGGACGCATCCCCGAACTGCCGGTAAACCTTGCCCTGCTTAAAGGTGCCGCCGTGGTCGGCGTGTTCTGGGGCTCATTTGCCCAGCGTCAGCCACAGGACAATGCGGCGAACTTCCAGCAATTGTTCGGCTGGTTTGCCGAAGGCAAGTTGAAGCCACTGGTATCGCAGGTCTACCCGCTGAGCAACGCCGCACAGGCCATCAATGACCTCGGCCAGCGCAAGGCGGTCGGGAAAGTGGTGGTGCAGGTTCGCTGAGCCTTCACCGGACACAAAAAAGGCCAGAACAACTGACGAGGTTGTTCTGGCCTATTCACTCGTAGCTCTAAAGCAACGAAGCGGGTGTGCAGGTAATGTTTCCTGCGCCCGCTCACATCGGCGGTGCATCCGCCTGATCAGACTTTGCCTTGCAGCGCTTGAGTCGCGCTTCCAGATTCCGATCGGGCATGGCATGGCTGCGCAGGGCGTGGGCGGTCTGCTCGACATAATCGCGAGTGGTGCCGTAGCGCCCGCACGCGTTTTCGAACACATGACTGAGCACGTGATCCGGCAAGTTACCGGCATAACTGGGCAGGTGACGCTCCAGGACAAATCCCAACGCCTGAACCTGGCTGCCGTCTTCAAGGCGGCAGTTGAGCCAGTGCGGACGATAGGACGGAAAAGGCATTTCCCTTTTCCAGAGCGCATACAGCGAGGCCTCCAATTGCTCTTCCGGCAGTCGGTAGGCAAAGCCACTGCAAGAGCCGCCACGATCCAGGCCAAACACCAGCCCAGGCATTTCCGGCGTGCCGCGATGTTCGTGGGACCACAGGTACAAGCCGCGATGGTAGCCGTGCACCCGCCCGCGAACCCGCTCAACCGCCGTGCATTCGGGACGCCAGATCAGTGACCCATACGCGAACAACCAGACCGGGCCGCCCTTGTGGCGTGCCATGGTCGACTGCATCGAGCTGAGCAATTGTTCGTGAGTGAGCTGCGGCCCCAGATCGAGCCGCGGAGGGTAAGCCAGATTCAGAAGAGTCGATTCAATGGCTGTCATGGCGGAAGTGTTCGGCCCCACAAGTATTACAAGATGTAGCAAATTTCGTTTCATAGAACATATAGCAGTAACCGTAAAACGAAAAGTGCTAAGAGATGTATGACACTCGTGATACCACTAAATATCGGCAATCACCGCAGCCATCCCGTTTTATATAGCCTAATACTATTTTCAGAATGACTTAAATACCTGAAAGACATATGCATAAGCCTTCGATCTGTTCAGGGCACGTTCATAACGCGCAGGAAATTTCCTACTAAACTCTCGGATTTTCTGCCTTCCCCGTTGCCGGACGCCCACGTATAACGCCTCCTCAGGCGTAAGCCATACCGTTTAACAGAGGCTGGATGATGAGAAAGTCGGGGCTTTTCGCCGTATTGTTGATGGTCCAGGCCAGCCATGTAATGGCGACGGATGACGCACAACAAGACAAAGGCTTCTGGTATGCGCAGACCAGCGTCTACACCAAACATTACTCGCCTGATCCCGACCACAATAACAATCAGGACCTGATTGGCATTGAACGTAATCAAGCGTCTGGCTGGGTATTTGGCGGGGCAACTTTTCGCAACTCGTTCCGCCAGCGCTCCAACTATGCCTATGCCGGTAAACGCTATGAGAGCACCGAGTATCCGGTGTATCTGAAAGTGACCGCCGGGCTGCTCCAGGGCTACAGCGGCCAGTACAAGGACAAGATTCCGCTCAACCACTTCGGCATTGCGCCGGTGATCATTCCATCCATTGGCGCGCACTACGGCCCGCTGGCCGCCGAGTTGGTGTTCCTCGGCGCCAACGCGGCCATGGTGACGACGGGCATACGCTTCTAGAAAAGGCTTGCCGGGCGGCGATCAAAATCGCGGATCAAGATCGCGGCTCAAGAGCGCGGATCAAGATCGCGGCGCGTACGCAAATACGTCGGCGCGCATCTGATGAGCGTCCATCCCGGCCTCGACCAGCGCATCCAGCGTGCCGTAGACCATCGCCGGCGAGCCACTGGCGTACACGTGCAGCGCCTTGAGATCGGGAAAGTCTTCGCAGACGGCTTCATGCAACATGCCGCAGCGCCCCTGCCATCCGCATTGATCGCTAACGACTTTATGCAGGAACAGGTTGGGCAACTTCAGCCATTCGTCCCAATGCTCGATTTGATAAAAGTCTTCGGGACGACGCACCCCCCAATACAAATGCACAGGATGCTTGAAGCCGGTGGCGCGACAATGTTCGATCAGGCCGTGGACCTGGCCCATGCCGGTGCCTGCGGCAATCAATACCAATGGGCCGTCCGGCAACTCGGCCAGGTGCGTGTCGCCGAACGGCATGTCGATCCGCACCATCGCGTCGCGTTGCAGTTGCTTGATCAGGTTTAGCGCACTGGCTTCACGCGCCAGCACGTGGATTTCCAGATCACGCCCGGAGGAAGGGGCCGAGGCCAGGGAAAAGGACGACTTTTCGCCGTTGTCCCGATGAATCATCAGGTACTGGCCCGCATGATAGCGCGGCGGCTTGCCGGCCGGGGCCCGCAGTCGGACCCGCCAGGTATCACCGCCGACGTCGGTACAACTGATGACCTGACACGAAAGACTGCGCACCGGCAATTCTCCCAGCGCGAGCACGCCATCCCACAGCACGATGCAGTCTTCCAGCGGCTCTGCTATGCAAGTGTAGAACTCGCCATGGTCGCGCACACCGCCGTCCTGTTCGACACGCCCTTCCACCAGCAGCGCGGCACACACGTGGCAATTACCGTTACGACAGCTTTGCGGGCATTCATAACCCAGACGGCGTGCGCCATCGAGAATCCGCTCGCCGGGCAGAATATCCAGCACTGCTCCGGAGGGCTGCAAAGTTACACGCATCAATCTATTCCTAACTGATTCCAGATGGCATCGATCCGTTTGGTCACGGCTTCGTCCTTGACGATGACCCGACCCCACTCCCGCGTCGTTTCGCCCGGCCACTTATGCGTGGCATCGAGTCCCATCTTCGAGCCCAGACCGGACACCGGAGAGGCGAAGTCGAGGTAGTCGATCGGCGTGTTTTCGATCATCACCGTGTCGCGCTTGGGGTCCATGCGCGTGGTGATGGCCCAGATCACGTCGTTCCAGTCCCGTGCGTTGATATCGTCGTCAGTGACGATAACGAACTTGGTGTACATGAACTGTCGCAAAAACGACCAGACGCCGAGCATTACCCGCTTGGCGTGGCCCGGATACGACTTCTTCATGGTCACGACGGCCATGCGATACGAGCAACCTTCAGGCGGCAGGTAGAAATCGGTGATCTCCGGGAACTGCTTCTGCAGGATCGGCACGAATACTTCGTTCAGCGCCACCCCGAGGATCGCCGGCTCATCTGGTGGACGCCCGGTGTAGGTGCTGTGGTAAATCGGCTTGACGCGGTGGGTAATGCGCTCGACCGTGAACACCGGGAAGCTGTCGACTTCGTTGTAGTAGCCGGTGTGGTCGCCATACGGACCTTCGTCCGCCATTTCGCCTGGATGGATCACGCCTTCAAGGATGATTTCAGCCGTGGCCGGTACTTGCAGGTCGTTGCCACGGCACTTCACCAGTTCGGTTCGGTTGCCGCGCAGCAGGCCGGCGAAGGCGTACTCGGAGAGGCTATCGGGCACCGGGGTCACGGCGCCGAGAATGGTCGCGGGATCGGCGCCCAGGGCCACAGCTACCGGGAACGGCCGGCCCGGATGCTTCTCGCACCATTCACGGTAATCCAGCGCGCCACCACGATGGCTCAACCAACGCATGATGACCTTGTTGCGGCCAATCACTTGCTGGCGATAGATACCGAGGTTCTGGCGATCCTTGTTCGGGCCCTTGGTGACGGTCAGGCCCCAGGTGATCAGCGGGGCAACGTCGCCAGGCCAACAGGTCTGTACCGGCAACATGGCAAGATCGACATCGTCGCCTTCAATGACCACTTCCTGGCAAATGGCATCTTTGACGACCTTGGGCGCCATCGAGATGATCTTGCGGAAGATCGGCAGCTTGGACCAGGCATCTTTCAGCCCCTTCGGCGGCTCGGGCTCCTTGAGGAACGCCAGAAGCTTGCCGATTTCGCGCAGCTCGCTGACCGCTTCCGCGCCCATGCCCAGTGCGACGCGCTCAGGCGTCCCGAACAGGTTGCCGAGCACTGGAATGTCGTAACCGGTTGGTTTTTCGAATAACAGTGCCGGGCCCTTGGCACGTAGCGTACGGTCACAGACCTCGGTCATTTCCAGCACAGGGGACACCGGAACCTGGATGCGCTTGAGTTCTCCGCGCTGTTCCAGGCCGCTGATAAAGTCGCGCAAGTCGCGATACTGCATGCGTGAGCCTCGTTTTGGCCGTGGCGTTCGGGGGCTGGCAGTTTAGCGCCGAACCCTTCGGTTCAGAACCACGAACTGGCGTTTGATCAAAAATCAGATAGCAAAAAGCCGGGTTTCCCCGGCTTCTGCAGACCTGACCGACTTACTTGCGCTTCATCGACAAGAAGAACTCATCGTTGGTCTTGGTCGTTTTCAGCTTGTCGATCAGGAACTCGATGGCAGCCACTTCGTCCATCGGGTGCAGCAGCTTGCGCAGGATCCACATGCGCTGCAACTCGTCGTCTGCGGTCAGCAACTCTTCGCGGCGGGTGCCGGAACGGTTGATGTTGATCGCCGGGAAGACGCGTTTTTCGGCGATACGGCGATCCAGAGGCAGTTCCATGTTGCCGGTGCCTTTGAATTCCTCGTAGATCACTTCGTCCATCTTCGAACCGGTTTCAACCAGTGCGGTGGCGATAATGGTCAGCGAGCCGCCTTCTTCGATGTTCCGTGCGGCACCGAAGAAACGTTTCGGTTTCTCCAGGGCGTGGGCATCGACACCACCGGTCAGCACCTTGCCGGAGCTCGGGATCACGGTGTTGTAGGCACGGGCCAGACGGGTGATGGAGTCGAGCAGGATCACCACGTCTTTCTTGTGCTCGACCAGGCGCTTGGCCTTCTCGATCACCATCTCGGCAACCTGCACGTGGCGGGTTGGCGGCTCGTCGAACGTCGAGGCAACCACTTCGCCGCGCACGGTGCGCTGCATTTCGGTGACTTCTTCCGGACGTTCGTCGATCAGCAACACGATCAGATGAACTTCAGGATTGTTGCGCGCGATGTTGGCGGCGATGTTCTGCAGCATGATCGTCTTACCGGCTTTCGGCGGTGCAACGATCAGACCGCGCTGGCCTTTGCCGATCGGGGCGCACAGGTCGATGACACGACCGGTCAAGTCTTCGGTGGAACCGTTACCGGCTTCCATCTTCATGCGCACGGTCGGGAACAGCGGGGTCAGGTTCTCGAAGAGAATCTTGTTTTTCGCGTTTTCCGGACGGTCGAAGTTGATCGTATCGACCTTGAGCAGCGCGAAATAACGCTCGCCTTCCTTCGGAGGACGGATCTTGCCAACGATGGTGTCACCGGTGCGCAAGTTGAAGCGACGGATCTGGCTCGGCGAGACGTAGATATCGTCTGGGCCGGCGAGATAAGAGGCGTCTGCAGAGCGGAGAAAGCCGAAGCCGTCCTGGAGAATCTCCAGCACGCCATCACCGGAGATTTCCTCGCCGCTTTTCGCGTGCTTTTTCAGCAGGGAGAAAATCACGTCCTGCTTGCGCGAACGGGCCATATTTTCTATGCCCATCTGTTCGGCCAATTCGAGCAGTTCGGTAATCGGCTTTTGCTTGAGTTCAGTCAGATTCATATAGGAATGACGTAATCATTTATGGAGGGGGGAAATTAAGCTTTTGGCTTAATGAGGCCGCGCCGCAGAGAAGGCGACAGGATCGCGTACTTATTCGAAAAGGAGAGCGTCGGCGACGGCTAGCAGGGGGCACTGGAGAAACCAGTGCGGGGCCGAATGTAACACCTGAGTTTCGGAGCGTCTAGCCCTCAGCAACGAAAAAGGCCCCGCAATTTGCGGGGCCTTTTTCAATAACACGACATCGACGCTTAGATGTTGGCGTCGAGGAAGGCCGCCAACTGCGACTTCGACAGCGCGCCGACCTTGGTCGCTTCAACGTTGCCGTTCTTGAACAGCATCAGGGTCGGAATGCCACGCACGCCATGCTTGGCCGGGGTTTCCTGGTTTTCGTCGATGTTCAGTTTGGCAACGGTCAGCTTGCCTTTGTAAGTCTCGGCAATTTCGTCCAGAACAGGAGCGATCATTTTGCAAGGGCCACACCATTCAGCCCAGTAATCGACCAGTACAGCGCCTTCAGCCTTGAGTACGTCGGCCTCGAAGCTAGCGTCGCTAACGTGTTTGATAAGATCGCTGCTCATGGAATTCTCCGGGGTTGTAAGCAAAAACGTGGCCCATCATAGCCGCCCTTCCCGTGTTCAGGAAGCCGCAGATGATTGAGTCTCGCTATGGTGATACATGAGTTTGGGTATAGCCCAAGTCACGTCATGGCGGGAGCGACGAAAGCGATTCCAGTGCGCAGGGCGGCATTGCGCACATGCTCATGCATGGCTTTCTGGGCGGCGCCCGAGGCCCGCCGGGCCAGCGCACGAAGGATTTTACGGTGCTCCTGCCAGGTCTCCATGGCCCGCTCGGCCCGGATGAACGGTAGTTTCTGGCTTTCCAGGAAGATGTCGGCACTGGCGGTCAGGATGCTCAGCATCGCCTGGTTGCCGCTGGCGAGCAGAATGCGCCGATGGAATTCGAAGTCCAGGCGCGCCGCGGCCTCAAAGTCCCCGGCCTTCAGTTCGTTGCGCATGGCGGCGACATTATCTTCCAGCACATCAAGCTCATCGGTGCTCAAGGTCACGGCAGCCAGCCCCGCAGCGAACCCCTCCAGCGCATAGCGCAATTGAAAGATATCCAGCGGCGAAGCCTGGGCCGCGAACGGCCAGCTCGGCGCGCCCTCGCCTCGCGGCAGTTCCACGGGCGACTGCACGAACACGCCTTTACCCGGCTGGATGCTGATGACCCCCAGCGCACTGAGCGACGATAACGCTTCGCGCAAAGACGCCCGACTGACCCCCAATTGCACCGCCAGGTCCCGTTGCGAGGGCAAGGCATCGCCCGGGCCGAAACCCTGTTCGGTGATCAGTTTGCGGATGGCTTGCAGCGCCACTTCAGGTACGGCGCGGGAGATCGAATTCATGGTTTTCCAGACGAACCAGGCCAATGTGCGGGTAGTTGTAAAGCTATTCACGGCGTCCGGCAAGTCGTGCCCCATGGGGGTTCGGCGATTTTCACAGATGCGCCATCGAGGTGCGAAACAACACCTGACTGTTCAGACCAGTAAGACCTTGCCACACCAGTAAAACCGCGGCCTGGCAGCCGGAAAACCCTATATTGGCATGCCCCGTGCTCTGTCGAATCGCAGAAATTACTCCTAGCCGATTCGGAGATTTGCCATGATCCAGCGTTACAGCGCCCTACTCGCTGCCCTGTTTGCCAGCCTGATGCTGAGCCAGGCACCCGCCCACGCCGACGGCCTGGAAGATGTGCTCAAGCGTGGCGTCCTCAAAGTCGCCGTGCCTCAGGACTTTCCGCCCTTCGGCTCAGTCGGCCCGGACATGAAGCCACGGGGCCTCGACATCGACACCGCGAAGCTGCTGGCCGACCAGCTCAAGGTCAAACTCGAGCTGACGCCGGTCAACAGCACCAACCGGATCCCGTTCCTGACCACCGGCAAGGTTGACCTGGTGATCTCCAGCCTCGGCAAGAATCCCGAACGTGAAAAAGTCATCGACTTCTCCCGGGCCTACGCGCCGTTCTACCTGGCCGTGTTCGGCCCGCCAGACGCCAACGTCAAGAGCCTGGACGATCTCAAGGGCAAAACCATCAGCGTCACCCGTGGCGCCATCGAAGACATCGAACTGACCAAGGTCGCCCCCGAAGGCGTGACCATCAAGCGTTTCGAGGACAACAACTCGACCATCGCCGCTTACCTGGCCGGTCAGGTCGACCTGATCGCCAGCGGCAACGTGGTGATGGTGGCGATCAGCGAGAAAAGCCCGAAACGCGTGCCGGCGTTGAAAGTGAAGCTCAAGGATTCGCCGGTCTATGTCGGCGTGAACAAGAACGAGCCGGCACTGCTGGACAAGGTCAACCAGATCCTCGTCACCGCCAAGGGCGATGGCGCCCTGGAGAAAAACGCCCTGACCTGGCTGAAAGAACCGCTGCCGGCCGACCTCTGACTCTGCGTGCAGGAGCCCCTATATGGCTTATCAGTTCGATTTCCTGCCGGTGGTGCAAAACACCGATCTGCTGCTGCGCGGTGCGCTGTTCACCCTTGAGCTGACGGCCATCGGCGCGGTGCTCGGGGTGAGTATCGGCATCGTGGGCGCGTTGGTGCGGGCGTGGAACATCCGCCCGTTCGCCGGGATTTTCGGCGTCTATGTCGAGTTGATCCGCAACACGCCATTCCTGGTGCAGCTGTTTTTCATCTTCTTCGGCCTGCCGTCGCTGGGCCTGCAGATTTCCGAATGGCAGGCCGCGGTGCTGGCGATGGTGATCAACCTGGGCGCGTACTCCACCGAGATCATCCGCGCCGGCATTCAGGCGATTCCACGGGGTCAACTGGAAGCCGCGGCGGCATTGGCGATGACGCGCTTCGAAGCGTTCCGTCACGTGGTGCTGTTGCCGGCGCTGAGCAAGGTCTGGCCGGCCCTGAGCAGCCAGATCATCATCGTCATGCTCGGTTCGGCGGTGTGTTCGCAGATCGCTACCGAAGAGCTGAGCTTCGCCGCCAACTTTATTCAGTCGCGCAACTTCCGCGCCTTTGAAACCTACGCCCTGACCACGCTGATCTACCTGTGCATGGCCCTGCTGATCCGCCAGTTGCTCAACTGGATCGGTCATCGGTTTGTCGCAAGAAACAGCGCAAGGAGCAGCCGATGAGCGATTTCACCTTCCTGGACATCGTGCGCAATCTGCTCACAGGCCTGCAATGGACGCTGGCGCTATCACTGGTGGCGTTCATCGGTGGCGGCTTGATCGGGCTGCTGATCATGGTGATGCGCATCTCGGACAATCCCCTGCCACGCAATTTCGCCCGCACCTACATCGAACTGTTCCAGGGCACGCCGCTGCTGATGCAGCTGTTTCTGGTGTTCTTCGGCGTCGCGTTGGCCGGGGTGGAGATTTCGCCGTGGGCGGCAGCAGCGCTAGCCTTGACCCTGTTCACCAGCGCTTATCTGGCGGAGATCTGGCGTGGTTGCGTCGAGTCCATCCCCAACGGCCAGTGGGAAGCCTCGTCCAGCCTGGCGCTGAGCCGGCTTGAACAGTTGCGCTACGTCATCCTGCCGCAGGCACTGCGCATCGCCGTGGCGCCGACCGTGGGCTTCTCGGTGCAGGTGGTCAAAGGCACCGCCGTGACCTCGATCATCGGCTTCACCGAGCTGACCAAAACCGGCGGCATGCTCGCCAACGCCACCTTCGAACCGTTCATGGTCTACGGCCTCGTCGCCCTCGGCTACTTCTTGCTCTGCTACCCCTTGTCCCTCAGTGCGCGCTACCTGGAAAGGAGACTGCATGCCTCTGCTTAGAATTTCCGCCCTGCATAAATATTACGGCGATCACCATGTGCTCAAAGGCATCGACCTGAGTGTCGAGGAAGGCCAGGTGGTGGCAATCATCGGGCGCAGCGGCTCGGGTAAATCGACCCTGCTGCGCACCCTGAACGGTCTGGAATCGATCAACGACGGCGTCATCGAAGTCGACGGCGAATACCTCGACGCCGCCCGCGCGGACCTGCGCAGCCTGCGGCAAAAAGTCGGCATGGTGTTCCAGCAGTTCAACCTGTTCCCGCACCTGACGGTGGGCGAAAACGTGATGCTCGCGCCGCAAGTGGTGCAGAAAGTGCCGAAAGCCAAGGCCGCCGAGCTGGCGCGGCAGATGCTGGAACGCGTCGGGCTGGGAGAGAAATTCGATGCCTTCCCTGATCGACTGTCCGGTGGGCAGCAACAACGCGTGGCGATTGCCCGTGCGCTGGCGATGTCACCGAAAGTACTGCTGTGCGATGAAATCACCTCGGCGCTGGACCCGGAGCTGGTCAACGAAGTGCTCAGCGTGGTCCGGCAACTGGCCAGGGAGGGCATGACGCTGATCATGGTCACCCACGAAATGCGCTTTGCCCGGGAGGTTGGGGATAAGTTGGTGTTCATGCATCAGGGCAAGGTGCATGAAGTGGGGGATCCGAAAGTGCTGTTCGCCAATCCGCAGACGGCGGAGCTGGCGAATTTCATCGGGACGGTGGAAGCGGCTGGTTGAACTATCTGTGGCGAGGGGGCCTACCCCTTCGCCACAGGTATGCGCAGGATCAACGCTTTGATCACTGCGCGTTGGCGGCAGCCTTTGATCGTGGCACGATGGCAGGGTTATCGACCGAGAGCCTGACCATGCCGCAATCCCAAGCCAAGAATCTGTCCTTGATCGCCGCAATCGACCTGGGCTCCAACAGCTTTCACATGGTCGTGGCCAAGGCCCAGAACGGCGAGATCCGCATTCTCGAACGTCTCGGGGAGAAGGTTCAGCTGGCGGCCGGCATCGACGAGGAGCGCAAGCTCAGCGAAGAATCGATGCAGCGCGGACTCGATTGCCTGAAACGCTTCGCCCAACTGATAAACGGTATGCCACTGGGCGCCGTGCGCATTGTTGGCACCAACGCCCTGCGCGAAGCCCGCAACCGGGCTGAATTCATCCACCGCGCCGAAAAGATACTCGGCCATCCGGTGGAAGTCATTTCCGGCCGTGAAGAAGCGCGCCTGATCTATCTGGGCGTCTCCCACACCCTCGCCGACACCCCGGGCAAACGCCTCGTGGCCGACATCGGCGGCGGCAGTACCGAGTTCATCATCGGCCAGCGTTTCGAACCCCTGCTGCGCGAAAGCCTGCAGATGGGCTGCGTCAGCTTCACCCAGCGCTACTTCAAGGACGGCAAGATCACCCCGGCCCGCTACGCCCAGGCGTACACGGCGGCGCGGCTGGAGATCATGAGCATCGAACACGCCCTGCATCGCCTGACCTGGGATGAAGCCATCGGCTCCTCGGGCACCATCCGCGCCATCGGCCTGGCGCTGAAGGCGGGCGGTCACGGCACGGGGGAAGTGAACGCCGAGGGCCTGGCCTGGCTCAAGCGCAAACTGATCAAGCTCGGCGACGTCGATAAAATCGACTTCGAAGGCATCAAACCGGACCGTCGCGCCATTTTCCCGGCCGGCCTGGCGATTCTCGAAGCCATTTTCGACGCCCTCGAACTGCAACGCATGGACCATTGTGAAGGCGCGCTGCGTGAAGGCGTGCTCTACGACCTGCTGGGTCGCCATCATCACGAAGACGTGCGCGAGCGCACCCTTACCTCGCTGATGGAGCGCTACCACGTCGATCTGGAACAAGCGGTGCGGGTCGAGCGCAAGGCCCTGCATGCGTTCGATCAGGTGGCCAAGGATTGGGATCTGGAAGACGGTGTCTGGCGCGAACTGCTCGGCTGGGCCGCCAAGGTCCATGAAGTGGGTCTGGACATCGCCCACTACCAGTACCACAAGCATGGCGCCTACCTGATCGAACACTCGGACCTGGCCGGCTTCTCCCGCGAAGACCAATTGATGCTCGCGCTGCTGGTGCGCGGCCACCGACGCAACATTCCCAAGGACAAGTTTGCCGATTTCGGCGATGACGGCATCAAGCTGATTCGCCTGTGCGTGCTGCTGCGCTTCGCGATCCTGTTCCATCACATCCGCGGCACCCAGCAAATGCCTCAGGTGGAACTGAATGCCAATGGCAACAGCCTGGAAGTGGTGTTCCCGGAAAACTGGCTGGACGAAAACCAACTGACCCAGGCCGATTTCGCCATCGAAGCGGAATGGCTGACCCGGGTCGACATCGTCCTCAGCGTCCGCTAGAGCCCTGTAGGAGCGAGCTTGCTCGCGAAAAACCTGAGGGCAACACGTTTATCCAGGCAGCACGCATAATCGTTCACAGTGCACATGAAAAAGGGCGATCCAGTTGGATCGCCCTTTTTTGTCCACCTGATCCGCGTTAACGGACGGCCAGGATCGGGCTGCCCAAACGCTCCAGCAACGTCGCCTGGGCGCTGCGCGGGTTCTGGTTGCCGGTTGGCGTGTTACGGATGTAACGACCGTCCGACTGCAGGCTCCAGCTGTGGGTGTTATCGGTGAGATAAAGCTCCAGCTCTTTCTTGACCCGCATGATCAGCTTCTTGCCTTCTACCGGGAAGCAAGTCTCGACGCGCTTGTCGAGGTTGCGCTCCATCCAGTCGGCACTGGAGAGGAACATTTGCTCTTCACCGCCGTTGAGGAAATAGAAGACCCGCGTGTGTTCCAGGAAACGGCCGATGATCGAGCGCACGTGAATGTTGTGCGAAACCCCGGCGATGCCCGGCCGCAGGCAGCACATGCCACGCACCACCAGATCGATGCGCACGCCTGACTGACTGGCCTTGTACAACGCGCGGATGATCTTCGGATCGGTCAGCGAGTTGAACTTGGCGATGATGTGCGCCGGTTTGCCGTCGAGGGCGAACTGGGTTTCGCGGGCAATCATGTCGAGCATGCCCTTCTTCAGGGTGAACGGCGCATGCAGCAGCTTCTTCATGCGCAACGTCTTACCCATACCGATTAACTGGCTGAACAGCTTGCCGACGTCTTCACACAAGGCATCGTCGGAGGTCAGCAGGCTGTAGTCGGTGTACAGGCGGGCGTTACCGGCGTGGTAGTTACCCGTGCCCAAGTGTGCGTAACGCACGATTTCACCGGCCTCGCGACGCAGGATCAGCATCATCTTGGCGTGGGTCTTGAAGCCGACCACGCCGTAGATCACCACCGCCCCCGCCGCTTGCAGACGGCTGGCCAGCTGCAGGTTGGACTCTTCGTCGAACCGCGCGCGCAATTCAATGACGGCGGTGACTTCCTTGCCGTTACGCGCGGCATCCACCAGCGCGTCGACGATTTCCGAGTTGGCGCCAGAGCGGTACAGGGTCTGCCGTACGGCCAGAACGTGCGGGTCTTTTGCCGCCTGACGCAGCAGGTCGACCACCGGGGTGAACGACTCGAATGGGTGCAGCAACAGGATGTCCTGCTTGCTGATCACGCTGAAGATGTTTTCGCTGTTCTGCAGCAGTTTCGGGATCTGCGGCGTGAACGGCAGGTATTGCAGCTCGCGCTGGCTGTCCAGGCCGGTGATGCTGAACAGTCGCGTCAGGTTCACCGGGCCATTGACCTGGTACAGCTCGGTCTCGCTCAGGTTGAACTGCTTGAGCAGGTAGTCGGACAGGTGTTTCGGGCAGGTATCGGCCACTTCCAGACGCACCGCATCACCGTAGCGACGGGAGAACAGTTCGCCACGCAGGGCACGGGCCAAGTCCTCGACATCCTCGGAGTCCAGCGCCAGGTCGGCGTTACGGGTCAGGCGGAACTGATAGCAGCCCTTGACCTTCATGCCCTGGAACAGGTCATCGGCGTGAGCGTGGATCATCGACGACAGGAACACATAGTTGTCGCCGGAGCCGCCGACTTCTTCCGGCACCTTGATGATCCGTGGCAGCAGGCGCGGGGCCGGGATGATCGCCAGGCCGGAATCGCGACCGAAGGCGTCGACGCCTTCGAGCTCGACAATGAAGTTCAGGCTCTTGTTGACCAGTAACGGGAACGGGTGCGTCGGGTCGAGGCCGATCGGGGTGATGATCGGGGCGATCTCGTCGCGGAAATAGCGGCGAACCCAGGTCTTGAGCTTGGTCGTCCAGTGCCGGCGACGAATGAAGCGGACCTGATGCTTTTCCAGTTCCGGCAACAGAATGTCGTTGAGGATCGCGTACTGACGGTCAACGTGACCGTGCACCAGCTCACTGATGCGGGCCAGGGCCTGATGGGGTTGCAGACCGTCGGCACCGGCCTGTTCACGGGCGAAGGTGATCTGCTTCTTCAGGCCGGCCACGCGAATTTCGAAGAACTCGTCCAGGTTGCTGGAGAAGATCAGCAGAAACTTCAACCGCTCCAGCAACGGGTAGGACTCATCCAGCGCCTGTTCCAGCACGCGGATGTTGAATTGCAGTTGCGACAGCTCGCGGTGGATGTACAGGCTGCTGTCATCCAGGCCTGGAATGACAATCGCTGGCGCTGCCACAACGGTTTCGGCGACCACCACAGGCGGAGCAGGCTCCAATTCCGGCGGGGTTTCGGCGATTTGCTCCACCACGGGTTGAGCGTCTTTTACGGCAACTTCAGTCAGTCCTTCGGTATTCATCACATGTTCCTGGGAGGGCTATTTTTGCTCTCGTAACAATTGAGCTGCGCGAACGGCAAAGTACGTCAGGATGCCATCAGCGCCGGCACGTTTAAAGGCGGTCAGGGATTCGAGGATCACCCCTTCGCTCAACCAGCCATTCTGGATCGCTGCCATGTGCATGGCGTACTCGCCGCTGACTTGATAAACAAAAGTCGGCACTTTGAATTCTTCCTTGACCCGGCAGAGGATGTCCAGATAGGGCATGCCAGGCTTGACCATGACCATGTCTGCGCCTTCTGACAAGTCAGCCGCCACTTCGTGCAGGGCTTCGTTGCTGTTGGCCGGGTCCATCTGATAGGAGGCTTTGTTGGCCTTGCCCAGGTTCAGCGCCGACCCGACGGCATCGCGGAACGGTCCGTAATAGGCACTGGCGTACTTCGCCGAATAGGCCATGATCCGCACATTGACATGATCGGCCAGTTCCAGAGCCTCGCGAATGGCCTGGATGCGGCCGTCCATCATGTCCGACGGGGCCACCACCTGAGCGCCGGCTTCGGCATGGGACAGGGCTTGCTTGACCAGTGCGTCGACGGTGATGTCGTTCTGTACATAACCTTCTTCGTCGAGAATGCCGTCCTGGCCATGGGTGGTGAACGGGTCCAGCGCGACGTCGGTGATCACGCCCAGCTCAGGAAACTGCGCACGCAAGGCGCGGGTGGCACGCTGGGCGATACCGTTGGGGTTCCAGGCTTCGGCGGCGTCCAGCGACTTGAGTTCCGGCGGCGTTACCGGGAACAGCGCCAGCGCCGGAATCCCCAGCTCGACCCATTTGGCCGCCTCTTCCAGCAACAGATCGATGGTCAGGCGTTCGACGCCCGGCATCGAGGCGACCGCTTCGCGACGGTTTTCACCGTCCAGCACAAATACCGGCAGAATCAGATCATCGACGGTCAACACGTTTTCACGAACCAGACGACGCGAAAATTCATCACGGCGGTTGCGGCGCAGGCGGGTTGCAGGGAACAAACGGTTGGCGGGGGTAAAGCTCACGGCAGACTCCTGAGCCCGCTGGCGTGCGAGCGTGACAGTTATAAGCGGCCATTATGACGATCGCGTGACAGTTATGTGCACGCTGCGACATGTAGCCGCATTCCATTGTCCTTGTAGGAAATGTTCACGTCGAGACACATTTCGACACTTTCCTGAATGTGTACGAAGGGTTAGGCTGCGCGTTCATTTCGCCAGCACCCAGACAATGCTCCAACAATTTCTGCATGACTTTGGCTATTTTGCCTTGTTTCTCGGCACGTTCTTCGAAGGCGAAACCATTCTGGTGCTCGCAGGCTTCCTCGCGTTCCGTGGATACATGGATATCAACCTGGTGGTGGTCGTGGCGTTCTTCGGCAGTTATGCCGGCGATCAGCTGTGGTACTTCATGGGGCGAAAGCATGGCCGCAAGTTGCTTGCGCGCAAACCTCGCTGGCAACTGATGGGTGACCGGGCGCTGGAACACATCCGCAAACACCCGGACATTTGGGTGCTGAGCTTCCGCTTCGTCTATGGGTTGCGCACGGTAATGCCCGTGGCCATCGGTCTTTCGGGCTATCCACCGGGGCGATACCTGCTGCTCAACGGCATAGGCGCGGCGGTCTGGGCGGCCGCACTGGCCGCTGCCGCGTATCACTTCGGCGCGGTGCTCGAAGGCATGCTCGGCAGCATCAAGAAGTACGAGCTATGGGTCCTCGGCGCCCTGCTGGTGCTGGGCCTGGTCTTGTGGCTGCGCCGACGCTTCAAGAATGCCCGCCTGGCCCGGCAGATTTATGCCGACGAGCAAGCCTTGAAGGCAGAGCAGGCCAAAATCGAAAACGCTAAGACGCCAACCGAGTGAAGCGGTTTCTGCAGCAGTAGAGACCGATACCGCTGAGCAGGCTGTAACTGGCCAGGCCGACCCAGCCCACCGCGCTGGCCGGCCACAGCCCCACCAGTGGCGCCAGCCATACCAGCGGCACATTCGACGCCAGTCGCAACAACTCCAGCTTCAACGCCCACGGGCGATTCTCCAGGGCCACCCCCAGCACAAACAGCCCCAACGCCACTGCACTCCAGCCCAGGATCAGGGCAGCGGTCGGCAGGCTCGGCTCCAGATTCATCAAGTAGCTGCCCAACGCGATGTACACGCAGAACTGCAGCAAGACGTAGAGTTGCTGACGTCCGTCCAGCGGCACCTCGAATTTGCGGAACTGGCTCAGGTCCGGTTTGTTCATCGGGTATTTGGCCGCCACATCCGCCGGCCGCCAACCGGTGCGCATGAACCAGATCCGCAATTTGTCCCAGGTGCTTTCGGCGCGCCGCGCATCCGCCCACAACTGCGCATAGAACTGCACGTTCGCCCAGATCGGATTCCAGCTCGCCAGCGGCGTGGTCACGCCGAAAATCACCGGTTCGTTGTCGTCCTCCTCCTGGAACGAGCCGAACAGACGGTCCCAAATAATGAACACCCCGCCATAGTTGCGATCCATGTAGAGAGCGTTCTGTGCATGGTGAGCCCGATGATTGGACGGCGTGACAAAGAACCACTCGAACCAGCCGAGCTTGGGAATGTGCCGGGTATGCACCCAGAACTGGTACAGCAGGTTCAGCGCGGCGACGCTGACGAATACCAAAAGCGGCACGCCAACCACCGCCATGGGCAGGTAGAAGATCCAGCTCAGCAGGAACCCGGTGCTGGTCTGACGCAGGGCGGTGGAGAGGTTGTAGTCCTCGCTCTGGTGATGCACCGAATGCGCGGCCCAGAGGATGTTGCGTTCATGGCCCATTCGATGCAGCCAGTAGTAGCAGAAGTCGTAAAGGACGAAGGCGAAAACCCAGACCCAAACGCTGTCGGCCGAAAGCTCGAACAGCGCCAGATGCTTGAGGGCAAACGCATAGGTGACCAGTCCCACGCCCTTGGTCAGCAGGCCGGTGGTGGTCGACAGCACGCCGGTGCTGATGCTGTTGATCGCGTCCGCCACCCGATAGTTGCTCACCCCGCGCCAACGGTCGGCCAGCAGCTCGACGGCAATCAGCACAAAGAAAAATGGCACCGCATACAGAATGAAGTCCATGACGCGCCCTGATCGGAATCCTGGGGACAGATCCTATGTGTAGCCGCGATTTAACCCTATGGCAACGAGTGACAAATTAGTGGACATTTAACGCCATGAATCTGGAGAAAAGCTTATGAGCAAAAAAGTTGCAGTGATCCTTTCCGGTTGTGGCGTGTACGACGGCGCAGAGATCTACGAAAGCGTGATTACCTTGCTGCGCCTGGACCAGCGTGGCGCGCAAGTGCAGTGCTTTGCCCCGGACATCGCGCAGCTGCATGTGATCAACCACCTGACCGGCGAAGAAATGCCCGAGTCGCGCAACGTGCTGGTGGAGTCGGCGCGCATCGCCCGTGGCGAGGTCAAGGACATCCGCGAAGCCAACGCCGAAGACTTCGATGCCTTGATCGTTCCCGGCGGTTTCGGTTCGGCCAAGAATCTCTCCAACTTTGCCGTCGAAGGCACCGGCTGCACCGTGCAACCGGACGTACTGGCCCTGACCGAAGCCTTTGCCGAGGCCGGCAAACCGGTCGGTCTGATCTGCATCTCGCCGGCCCTGGCGGCGAAAATCTACGGGCCGGGCGTGATCTGCACCATCGGCAACGACGCCGACACCGCTGCCGCCCTGAACAAGATGGGCGCGACCCACAAAGACTGCGCGGTCAGCGAAATCGTCGAAGACAAGGCACGCAAACTGGTGACTACCCCGGCGTACATGCTGGCGCAGTCGATCAGCGAAGCGGCCTCCGGCATCAACAAACTGGTCGACCGCGTACTTGAGCTGACCCACGAAAACGAGGCCTGACACCCTTTCAATGTGGGAGCGAGCTTGCTCCCACAGGGTTTTTCGTCCGACTCAGGCGTTGCGTGATAACCGGGTCAATATCCGATCCAGCGCATTGGCAAACGCCTGCTTTTCCCGCTCGCCAAACGGTGCCGGGCCGCCGCTCATCTGCCCCTGCTCTCGCAGATCGGTGAACAGGTTACGCACTGCCAGCCGGTCACCCATGTTCTGCGCATCGAACTCCTTGCCTCGCGGGTCCAGCGCCGAAACGCCTTTCTTCACCAGGCGGTCGGCCAGCGGCACATCGCTGCAGATCACCAGCTCCCCAGGCACGGCGTGTTCTACCAGGTAATCATCGGCCGCATCCGGACCGCTCGGCACCACGATCAGCTTTACCAGCGTCAGGCCCGGCTTGATCTGCGGCTGCCCGGCCACCAGCACCACTTCGAACCGGCGCTTCAGGGCGAACTTCACCACCAGGTCCTTGGCCGCCCGAGGGCAAGCGTCGGCATCGATCCAGACACGCATCAGTTTTTCCTCTTCCGAAAAGCATCGCGAGCAGGCTCGCTCCCACAAGGTTAGCGCTAATCCTGTGGGAGCGAGCCTGCTCGCGAATGTGAGCGAAGCGAATGCTCTAAGAAACAGTTACCCGGCGCTTCTCAGCCAGCCAGCTTCGACCATACAACACGGTGATCGCAACAATCGCCACCGCCTGAGCACTCAGCGAATACGCATCGGCATGAATCCCTAGCCAGTCGAATTCAAAGAACGGGACCGGCCGTGTACCGAAAATCCCGGCTTCCTGCAGCGCCTTAACGCCATGCCCGGCGAACACCACTGACAGCGCGCACAGCAGAGCGGCGTTGATGCTGAAGAACAGCGCCAGCGGCAGTTTCGCTGAACCACGCAGGATGACCCATGCCAGGCCGACCAACAGCACCAGCGCCGTCGCCCCACCGGCCAGCACGGCGTCGTGACCGGCCGGGCCGGCCTGCAGCCACAGGGTTTCGTAGAACAGGATCACTTCGAACAATTCGCGATACACCGAGAAAAACGCCAGGATCGCAAAGCCGAATCGCCCGCCACCGCCCACCAGGCTGCTCTTGATGTAATCCTGCCAGGCCGCGGCATGACGACGGTCGTGCATCCACACGCCGAGCCACAGCACCATGACACTGGCAAACAGCGCCGTCGCGCCTTCCAGCAGTTCGCGCTGGGAGCCGCTGACATCGATCACATACGCCGCCAGCGCCCATGTCCCCAGACCGGCCAGCAACGCCAGGCCCCAACCGACGTTGACGCTGCGCACCGCCGACTGCTGGCCGGTATTACGCAAGAAGGCGAGGATCGCCGCCAGTACCAGAATGGCTTCCAGACCTTCGCGCAGCAGAATCAACAGGCCGGAAATGAAGCTCAGGGACCAACTCAAACCATCGCCGCCCAACAAGCCGGCGGACACTTTCAACTTGGCCTTGGCGGCTTCCAGGCGCTGCTCGACCTGTTCGACCGGCAAGCCATCCTGCAACGACTGACGGTAAGCCATCAGCGATTTCTCAGTGTCTTTGCGCACGTTGGCGTCGACGTTATCCAGCGAGCTTTCGACCAGCTCGAAACCTTCCAGATACGCCGCCACCGACAAGTCATAGGCCTGATCGTGTTCGCCGGCGCGATAGGCCGCGATGCTCTTGTCCAGCGTGGCGGCGGTGTAATCAAGCAACTGCGCCGGGCCGCGCTTGACCTGCGGGGGTTGCGCCCGCTGGGCCCGGAAGGTAGCGGCCGCTTGCAGGCCGTCGGCAGCCTGTACTTCAGCCGGCGTCTGACGGGCCAGATCGGCAATGTTGTAAGTCTTGTCGCCGCTGGCGCTCGCCGGATCGGCGCTGAAGCCGGCGATATAAGTGGCCAGATCCCAACGCTGGCGATCGTCCAGTTGATCGGCGAAGGCCGGCATGTCGGTGCCTTCGACGCCGAGCCCCAGGGTGCTGTAGATCCCGTAGAGGCTCAGTTGATCCAGGCGCGCAGCATCGCGCAGATTGGCCGGTGGCGGGGTCAGGCCGACACCCGCAGGGCCATCGCCAGCGCCTGCATCACCGTGGCACACCGAACAATGCTGGGCGTACAGTGGCGCGCCGCGAGTCGGGTCGGGGGTAATGACCGGCGCCTGGCTGACCTCGTAGGCTACAGCCAGTTTCGCGCCCAGTTGCCGGGCCTGACGGGCGACCTCCGCGCCGTCCTGACGCGCCGTGATCGCCGCATGCAGCGCACTGATGCCCTGCTCCAGCCCGGCTTTTTCCGGCTTGCCCGGCATGGCGGCGACCAACCCTTGCAACACCCCGGTGAATTCGAGCTGTTCGCGGTATTCAGATTCGTCAATGACCTTGCCTGCCCGCACCGTTGCCGGGTAATCCGCGCCGATGTAGTCGAGCAGGTGCAGCGCTTGCGGCGCACCTTCCACCGTGTCGGCCAGCAGGTTGGAGCTGCATAAGGCCAACAACGGTACGAAGAGCCAGGCCAGGAAACGGGACGGGGCAATCATGAATGAATCTCAATTGGAAACACGAAGTAATATATTGTTCACTCTCAATGACTTTCGCTCAAGCTTTGTCTGCTCTGCTGGCGTCAGAGCGAAACAAGGGGCCAGCGCCCGTATCGACCGCCTGCCACCCTCTCGGCAAGGGGCGCCAAGCCCATCGGATGCGCTGATCCCGCCCTTGCGACAATAAAAAAGGCGACCTGAAAAGGTCGCCTTTTTTGTCAGCGTGGGTTTAAACGGCGGCTTTGCGCAGAGTCGCCATGAAGGCAGCGGCACCAATGAACAGCCCGGCAAAGGTGCGGTTCATGCGTTTTTGCTGCTTGGGCGTGCGCAACAGGCGCAGCACCCTGGACGCCAACCCGGTGTAACCGGCCATGACGATCAGGTCGACGCAGATCATGGTCACACCAATGATCAGGTACTGAGCCAGCAGCGGCGCGTGGGGATCGATGAATTGTGGCAACACCGCCAGCATGAACACCAGCGCCTTGGGGTTGCTGATGTTGACCAGGAAACCACGGAATATCAGCACCAGCGGTTTGCCAATCGGGCGCACGGCGGCGTTATCGCTCATGTCGCTGGGCAACGCGCGCCATTGCTTGATGGCGAGATAAACCAGATAGGCCACACCGAACCATTTGATTGCGTAGAACGCGGTCGCCGATGCCGTAAGAATCGCGCCCACACCGGCGCCGACAATCGCAATCTGCAGCGCCAGCCCCAATTGCAGGCCTAGCGCATTCCAGTACCCACGCCAGAAACCGTATTGCAGACCGCTGGACATCGACGCAATGGCGCCAGCCCCCGGAGAAAGACTGATCACCCAGCAGGCGGCAAAAAAAGCCAGCCATGTTTGAAGCTCCATCGCACACCTCGACTCAGACTCGTGACAGACGTCTAAGCTAATGCGGCTTTGGGCCGATGACTACCGATTTTTTGTAGGACATGACGACCACCGACCCGCGTGGCCGGCGTGCCGGCTACTTTTCGAAACCGCTTGAAGGAAAGACATCACTGCCGCGCCAGCGTCGAACCGAGCGCTGAAAGAACAAACTGTTCGGCACTTGCACCATGGCGCTACCGGTTCCGAGCTCTTCGGCTTCGACCAACGTGGTGTAAAGCAAATTGATCGCTACGACCCGACCTTTGACGCCGGGCTTGTCGGTGGTATCCACCAACTCGACCACATCGCCCAGCCGAAACGGGCCGACTGTGAAGATCAGAATCGCGCAGAGCAAGTTGGAGAGCACGCTCCACATGGCGAAAAACGCGACTGCAGCGACCGCGACAAAACCCGACAGCGCCGTCCAGAGCACCGTGGCCGAAACCCCGAGGCGCTCCAGCACGAAAATCAGGGCGCTGCCCATGATCAGCCAACGCAGGCCTCCGCGCAGGGGCATCAGCAACTGTGGCGGAAACGGGTAGCGTTCACCGAGACGGGTCAGGCCCTTGGCAACGAAGCGCTGGGCGAGGTAGCCGGCCAGCAGGATCAGCAGGATTTGCACGCCGAGCCAGATCGGCTCGACCCACACCGCTGGCAACGGCAGCTTGAAGGCGTCCATCAGGACAGCGCCTCCAGCTCCGCCTGCATGCTTTCCAACAGCTCCAACGCTTCCATCCAGGCCTCTTCCAGCTCCGCCTCACGGACCTTCAGCTTGGCCTGTTCGGCCAGCAGATCACGCAATTCGTTCTTGCGCGCCGGTTCGTAGATGTCGCTGTCGCCGAGGCTGGCATCGATCTTCGCCAGTTTCTCGTGAAGCTTGCCCAACTCGGCTTCGAGCTTGTCAGCCTCGCGCTTGTGCGGTGCCAGTTGCTGACGCAAGGCAGCTGCGGCCTGACGCTGGGCTTTCTTGTCGGTCTTGTCCGGGTTGACCGGCGCGGTGCTGACCGGGGCATTTCGCTGGCGGTACTCCACCAGCCAGCGGGTGTAGTCCTCCAGGTCGCCGTCGAATTCTTCGACCTTGCCATCGGCTACCAGATAGAAATTGTCGGTGGTGCTTTTGAGCAAATGACGATCGTGGGAGACCACCAGCACCGCGCCACTGAATTCCTGCAGGGCCATGGTCAACGCCAGGCGCATTTCCAGGTCCAGGTGGTTGGTCGGTTCGTCGAGCAGCAACAGGTTCGGCCGGTCCCAGGCGATCAGCGCCAACGCCAGACGCGCCTTCTCGCCACCGGAGAAATTCAGCACGGGCTCATCGATCCGAGCGCCCCGGAAGTCGAAGCCACCGAGGAAGTCACGCAGTGTCTGCTCGCGCTCGGTCGGTGCCAGGCGCTGCAAGTGCAACAGCGGGCTGGCCTTGGAGTCCAGGGAGTCAAGCTGATGCTGGGCGAAGTAGCCGACAACCGTGTTCTCGCCACGGGTCAAGCGACCGGCCAGCGGCGTGAGTTCACCCGCAAGGTTCTTGATCAGGGTCGACTTGCCCGCGCCGTTAGGACCAAGCAGGCCGATCCGCGCGCCGGGGGTCAATTGCAGCTTGACCTTCTCCAGCACGGTTTTCTCGCCGTAACCCAGACGGGCATCGGACAGGTCAATCAGCGGGCTGGAGATTTTCTGCGATTCGCGGAACACGAAGTCGAACGGTGAGTCGACGTGGGCCGCGGTCAACTCTTCCATCCGCTCCAATGCCTTGATCCGGCTCTGGGCCTGGCGGGCCTTGGTGGCCTGGGCCTTGAAGCGGGCGATGTAGCTTTCCATGTGCGCACGCTGCACCTGCTGCTTCTCGTAAGCCTGTTGTTGCTGGGCCAGGCGTTCGGCGCGGGCGCGTTCGAAGGCACTGTAGCCCCCGCGATAGAGCGTGATCTTGCGCTGATCGACGTGAGCCACGTGATCGACCACGGCATCGAGGAAATCCCGGTCGTGGGAGATCAGCATCAAGGTGCCGGGATAACTTTTGAGCCACTCTTCCAGCCAAATGATGGCATCGAGGTCCAAGTGGTTGGTCGGTTCATCAAGCAGCAACAGGTCCGAGGGGCACATCAAGGCCTGCGCCAGGTTCAGACGCATCCGCCAGCCACCGGAGAAATCTCCGACCTGACGATCCATCTGGTCATTGGTGAACCCAAGGCCCGCCAGCAGCTTGCGGGCACGGGCATCGGCGGTGTAACCGTCGGCGCTGTCGAGTTCCGAGTGCAGACGGGCCTGAGCGGCACCGTCATGGGCCGCTTCGGCCGCCGCCAGGTCGCGTTGCACCTGGCGCAGGCGCAGGTCGCCATCGAGCACGTAGTCGACCGCCAGGCGTTCGAGGGTGTCGACCTCCTGGCGCATGTGGGCGATACGCCAGTCGGCCGGCAGGAAGCAGTCACCCGAATCCGGGTGCAGTTCACCCCGAAGCAAGGCGAACAGGCTCGATTTGCCGGCGCCGTTGGCACCGATAAGGCCGGCTTTCTGGCCGGCGTGCAGCGTCAACTCGGCGTCTTCTAGCAGACGTTGCGGGCCACGCTGTAAAGTCAGGTTCTGAAGTCGAATCATAATGGCGGCGGAGTCTACCAGCTTCGCTCGCAACTGGCGCGAGTAGCACTATGTCCTCTGACCTGTGGAGCTTTTCCTTGAGCACTTATGCCCGCCCGGGCGTTGAACAGGCGTGCCTGCAATTGCAGTCGGCGGGCGTCAACGTGTGCCTGCTGCTGTGTGCGGCATGGCTGGGACAGCGGGGAGTGGCCTGCAATGAGCAGCGCCTGCAGCAACTTCGCAGTGTGGCTGAGCCGTGGGACAACGATGTGGTGCAACCGCTACGGGCATTGCGCACGCAATGGAAAACCATCGCCATGCTGGACGCCGACCTGCATGGGCTGCGCGAACAGGTGAAGACCCTGGAGCTGGAAGCCGAGCGACATCTGTTGCTACGACTGGAGCGATCGGCCCAAGGTTGGCCACAAGAGAAAGGGACCGATCTCTCGGCCTGGCTGGAAGGTGTAGCGGCAGGCGCCGCTCACCTGGACCGCGACGCACTGCGTCAGCTGCGCGTCGCGGTATCCGGCACTTAGGAAGCGCTGGTTGGGTTGGTGGTGGCTGCGCTCGGAACAGCGGCCGGCGTTGGAGCAGACACGGCTGTCGAGGGGGTGGCGACCGAAGCAGGTGCTGCCGCCGCAGCCGGGACGGCTGGCTTGGCAACTGGCGCGGTGGCCGGCTTGGCGGCAACCGGTTTTTTCACGGCGGGTTTAGCAGCGGGTTTGGCCGCAGGTTTTGCAGCAGGCTTGGCTGCGACTGGCTTGGCAGCAGCGGCAGGTTTCGCCGCAGCAGGTTTGGCGGCTGGTTTAGCCGTCGTTTTTGCAGCAGGTTTAGCCGCTGGCTTGGCCGCGGTTTTAGCGGCGGCCGGCTTGGCAGCAGGCTTGGCCGCTGCAGTTTTGGCGGCTGGTTTGGCCGCAGGTTTAGCGGTCGTTTTTGCTGCCGGTTTGGCCGCTGGTTTCGCAGCAGCGGTTTTCGCTACGGCCGGTTTGGCAGCGGCTGTTTTTGCAGCAACCGGTTTGGCAGCGGCCGGTTTCGCAGCCGTCGTTTTAGCCGCCGGTTTCGCAGCGCTGGCCGCGACAGGTTTTTTCGCCGCAGGTTTTGCAGCGGGCTTGGCTGCGGCTTTCACCGGTGCCTTGGCAACCGGTTTGGCGGCAGGCTTGGCCGGTGCTTTTGCAGCAACCGGTTTGGCAGCGGTTTTCTTCGCAGGGGCCGCAGCAGGCTTGGCCGCACGCAGGGACAATGCCTTGCCGACAGCCTCTTGAACGCGACCAACGCCCTGGGCCAGTTTCAGGCTTTCTTGAGCGTCGCGCTTGAGCTGCAGGATATAGCCGCGAGTGTCCGACTGACGATCCTTGAGGGCATCCAGCAGCTCCTCGAGTTCCTTCACTGCATCCTTGGCTTTGGCTTGAGCCTTGGCCTTGCCGGCCGATGCAGCGTCCTGCAACTTGGTGCGGGATTTGTGCAATTTTTCCTGCGCTTTTCCGCGCTGCTTTTCCAGCTTGGCGAGCAGTTTTTCAGCATCAGCCAGCGCTTCGGAACAAGCGGTTTCTAAGTGCTCGAGCAAGCTGCCCGAGAGTTGTTGAAGTAAGTGCAACGGGGTATTTACAGGCTTCTTGGTGGCCGACATGGTTTACCTCCTGGCTGACGTGGGTGCGGCTCATACTAGACCTCTGCTGCTACCGCCGCTAGGGCATCTTGACAGTATCCAAAGCGTTGCGTTGCAACGAATCGAAAATGTTCTGCGCTTGTGTAAAAGCAGTTCACCGTTGAACGCATTCTCACTGGCATAATCGCCCGCATCTCAGGCTGGAGAGTGCCCATGTCGCGCTACTTTTTTTTATCGCTGTGCGTGATTTTTTCCGCGGCCCACGCTGCAGAAAAAACGCCGGAAAATGACGCTCACGACCTCGCTTACAGCCTGGGTGCGAGCCTCGGTGAACGCCTGCGCCAGGAGGTTCCCGATCTTCAACTTCAGGCGCTCGTCGAAGGTTTGCAGCAAGCCTATCAAGGCAAGCCACTGGCGTTGAAAGACGAGCAGATCGAACAGATCCTCAACGAGCACGAAGCCCGCGTCGCCATGCAAACACCTGAGCCGCAAAGCGAATTGGCGCTGCAAAAAGAACAGCGTTTTCTCGCCGATGAAAAAGCCAGGCCCGGTGTTCGTGAACTGGCGGATGGAATACTGCTGACAGAACTGGCGCCTGGTACGGGTGCCAAGGCCGGGCCAAACGGCAAGGTCCAGGTGCTGTATGTCGGTCGCCTTCCCGACGGCACGGTGTTCGACCAGAACAGTCAGCCGCAATGGTTCAGTCTCGATAGCGTGATCAGCGGATGGCGCAGCGCACTGCAGCAAATGCCGGTCGGCGCGAAATGGCGCCTGGTGATTCCATCGGCGCAAGCCTATGGCGCCGATGGTGCCGGAGACTTGATCGCGCCGTTTACACCGCTGGTGTTCGAAGTCGAATTGCGCGGCGCCACTGGCTGAATGGCGGAAACGAAAAACGGTGCGCAAGGCGCACCGTTTTCAGTATTGCGAAGAGTGAATTCAGGCCTGAACCGAATCTTCTGCCTTGTGAGCGGTGTGCAGAACCTCGATCAGGCAATCCTCCAGCTCGAAGCGCTCGTGCAACAGACCACCCAGTTCCTTGAATTTCTCTGCCACGCACTTGCCTGCATCGCACAGGTCATTGAACGCGAGCAGTTTTTCGGTGATGACGTCGATGCGCGGGTAGAGGGTTTCTGCCAACTCCAGACCACGCTTGTCATTGAAAGCCTTGGCTTCACCGGTCAGCTGTTCGTAGATTTCGAAATGCCCGGCGGACACGTAATCAACCAGGACACCACAGAATTCCTGCAAAGGTTTGCGGTTTTCACCCAGAGCCTCTGGCTTGGCACCGAGAGTGTCATAGGCATGAACCAGTTCGTGACGTTCCTGCAACCAACGATCGATCAGCAGATGTACTCCACCCCAACGTTCTTGAGCATTCTGACAACTTTCGAGCATGGCGATCTCTCTTCCCTTGTGGGTCATGCTGCCCTACACCCGTCATACTCTTGAAGGTCAAGAATCGGCCAGGCAGAGCGTCATCGAGCAACATAATTCCAATGACACGTGCCGGCCAGATTATGCCCGCACGTCTGTGGCTTCAAGGTACGCAGCCGATAAAGTTCATACAAGTGTTTAATCACCTACAAGCGCCCGGTGCGACGACTCGCCGCTAAGTGGTCGCCGCAAGGCGACCCAGGCTTGACGCAACAGCTGATAAATCCCCAGGGTCATCATCGAGATAAAGAACAGCAGGCTCCACTCCGGGATGCTCAAGTCAAACAGGGTCCAGGAGATCTGAGCGCAGTCGATGGTGCCTTTGAACATCTGCCGCACGACGCACATCCAGGGCGAACCGGCGAACAGATCACTCAGATTGGGCGCGCAAGTCGACAACTGATTTGCCGGATCGCTTTGCAGCAACACCTGCCGCCACGCGATGACCGTTCCGGCCAGGCTGAAAAGCACACCGAACAGCCAATACAGGACAGTCCCGAAGCGACCGGGTCCCTGCACCGAAGCCATCAGACAGACACCCGTCAGCAGTGCCAGGCAACCTCGTTGCAACAGGCACAAACCACAAGGTTGGAGGCCGACTGCATACTCCAGATAGTACGACACACCCAGAACCAGGGCGCCCGCAATGAAAACCAGGAAAAACAGGGAGCGTGAGCAGGCCAGAGGCATGGCTTTTCCGTAACAGTAAGGACCGACAGCTACGGTAGAGGAAAGCGCAACGGCCTTTCAAGACAGGTCGGCAGGGACACTTCAGCGCAAGTGTAGGGAATTCCCGACAGAGGCCAGAGGATCAGGTGTAGCCCCTTGTAGGATTCTGCTGAAGACGCATCACGAAAGTAAAATTCCGACAAAGTTTTCGCCATCGGATCGCCCTTCGGGCGACCCTTCACTCACGGTCAAGCGTGAGCCGGCAACGGCAGCGGTGCTGCCAACAAACGCTCATCCAGCAAGCCCAGACCTTCCTGGAACAGTTGATTACTGCGCTCGGTATCACCCATCTGCGCCAGCAGCCGAGCCAGTTCGGCGCAGGCTTCCGGGTTGCGCTGCACGCGCAGACTGCTTTCCAGATAATCCCGCGCCTTGCCCCACAGGCTGCTTTGCAGGCACAGGCGACCCAGGGTCAGCAATAGGCTCGGGTCGGCCGGTTGATCCTTGAGCAAGCCCTCGGCGAATTGCAGTTGACGCGCCGGATCACCACCGCGAACCAATCCGTAGAGCCGAGCCAGGTGACTGTCAAAGCTGCGCTTGAGTGCCGTGCGCAGCACCTCTTCAGCTTCGACCTGAGCACCCAGCTGGCGCAATTGCTCGGCATAGGCCAGCACCAGTTGCGGCTCTTGACGCTGGGCCGAATTCAACTGCTGCCAGGCGCGGTTGAGCGTTTGCAAGCCGACGGTTCCGTCTGCTTCCTGATGCGCCGCCAGAGACAGGTTCTTGCCCCAGGCGCGACGCTCAAGTTCGGCCAACTCAGCGGCTGGCAGGACCTTGTCCTTGCGCAACTCCGGCAGCAGACGAATCAGGGCCGACCAATCGCCTCGCTGCTGATACAAGCGCTGCAACTGGCGCAGGGTCTGCACGTTATGAGGGTGGCGCTCGTGCATCGCTTGCAGGGTCGCGAGGGCGCCTTCGGTGTCGCCGCGATCGGTCTGTAATTGTGCGTGGCTCAAGGCGATTGCCAGCTCGGCCTGGGGCTGACGCTCCAACGCACGCTCCAGCAGGTTGTCGCTTTCCTCGTAATGACCTTGTTCGTTCGCGGCTCGGGCAGCGCCGAGGTAGTACAGCAGCGGCTGGCGCTCGGCTTCCGCCGCCCGGGCCAGATGACGCTGCGCGCTGGCCCAGCGACCTTCCGCCAGATCCAGTTGACCATGCTCGATGGCGACCTGCACCCGACGACTGCGATTGCGCCGTGACCACGGGTTGACCACGCCACTGGAAGTCGTTACCAACTCGATCAACGCCTTGATGCCCCAGAACAGTAGCCAAAGGACGGCCACCAAAGCCAGCGTTGCCCAGAGGCTCGATTCGTATCTGAACGTCTTGTAAGCGATCAGCACGTAGCCCGAGTGCTCGGCAATCGCCAAGCCTAGCGCCGCCGTGGCAGCGATGACCAGAAACACGATCACATACAGGCGCTTCATGGTGTGGCCTCCTGCGCGGTGTTCGCGGCAGGTTTGGCCATTGGCTTGACCGAGTCTTCGGCGTTCACGTTACGTCGTTCCAGATAAGCCTGAACCGCACTCAGTGTGCCGGTCAGGTCCGGGGTGACCACGGTGACGGGCTGCTTGCTCAACTCGGCCACCTGCTCAAGCATCACTTTGCTCTGCGGATTGTCCGGGTTGAAGTTGCCCTTGAGCACATCGCGCGCTTCGTCCAGTGCCTGGCTGTAAACCGCAGCCTGACCATTGAGTGCGGCCCATTGCGCTTGCTCGAGCGTCAGGCTCAGGGCCAGTCGCACCTGGCTCAGGCTCTGCCCGGCCAGTAGCGGGCGGACGTTTTTATCGGCGTTGAAATCGATGCGGATGTAGCGAGAAATCTGATCCCACCACTGGGCCCAACGGCTGGCGCCGTCGCCATCGGCGGTCAGGCCCAGCAACGATTCGCCACGATCCTTGTACTCGGGCGCCAGTTCGGTCAGGCCGATCACCTGCTCACGCAAAGCCCCCAGCCGCAAGAACAACCCCGTGCGATCCGGTTGCTCGGTGCTGCGCAAAGCCACCAGGGTTTTGGCCACTTGCTCGCGGGCGGCGAAGGCTCCGGGATCATTTTGTTCGCGCAGAATTTCATCGGCGCCCTGCACCAGGGCCTGGGCGCTGCTGATGTCCTGCAAGGCAGACAATCGCAAACTGGCCAGACGCAGCAAGTGTTCGGCCTCGGCCAGGCGCCAATCCTTGCGGCTGGCACCGAGAACGGTTTCCAGACGCTGGTTCAGGCGCTGCTGATCACCCTGCAGCTGAATCACCAGGCGACTGCGCTCCTCCAGCACATCGGCGCCTGGCATTTGTTCCAGGCGCGCGCTCAGGCGCTGTTCATTGAGCTTCAGGCTTTGCGCCTCATCACTCAACGCCTGCACCTGACTCAGCTGTTGTTGGTTAGTCGATTGCAGGTGACGCACCTGCCAGACTCCCCAACCACCCACTGCGATACCGGCAGCGCCCAACAACAGCGCGACAATCGCCAGCCCATTGCCTCGGCGCTGCTCTGCCGCAGGTGGTGGTGTTTCAACCGGTGCATCGAGCACTGGCCGGACGTCATCTTTAGGCAAGGCTGTTTCGCTCACGTATCCATCCTTTGCATTAGAGAACGGGCACGGGGTGCTCCCGTAACGCCGTCAGCAAAGCCGCGGCACTGGCGCCGCGACAATCCACAACTGCCAGGGCCCCGGCGGCATGTGCCAGCTCGGCAACCCTGGGGCTTGGTACAAACAACGGCAACCGCGCCAACCGTGGCCAGGCATCGCCAGCCAATTGATGCAGGTGCTCAAAACCCTGTCCACTGCTGACCACCAGCCCGTTCAGGCGTTCCGCTTCGATCTGCCGTGGCAACGTGGCCGGCAGGTAGTGCGGCAGTTCGCGACGGTACAGTTCCAGATACTCGACACTAGCACCTCGCTCGCGCAGGCGCTCTGCCAGTAACTCGCGACCACCCTCCCCGCGCATGATCAGCACGCGCGGTTCAGGCCCGGCGATAGCCTCGCGCAATGCCTCAAGTTCAAGCAAGGCTTCACTGTCATCGCCCTGCGCCGGGCAGCTCACATCCAGGCCACGATCGGCAAGAATCTGTGCCGTCGCCGCGCCGACGCTGAACCATTTCACGCGCGGCAAGGGCGAGCAAAACCGGTCGATCAACTCGATGCCGATTCGAGCAGCGGGCTTGCTGACCACGATCACAGCGCTGTAGCGATCCAGTTCCTGGATCACCTGGCGCATTGTGTCAGAGGCGGGGATCGGCGCTATGTCCAAAAGCGGCAAGCTGCTGCTGAAAATCCCCTGATCGGCCAGGAGACTGCTCAGCGCCGCCGACTCATCCGCCGGACGCGTCAACAGCAGGCGCCAGCCCGTCACTCGTGACCTGCCTCGCCATAGACCGCTTTGAGAATCTCGTTGGCGCCCTGACTCAACAGGTCTTCGGCCACTTGCACACCCAGGGCCTCGGCCTCGCCTCGCGGCGCGCGGGCTTCAGCACTGAGCAGCAGACCGCCATTCGGATCGCCCACCAGGCCACGCAACCAGATCTGCTCGCCTTCAAGCACGGCGTAGCAGGCAATCGGCACCTGGCAGCCACCATTGAGGTGTTTGTTGAGGGAACGTTCGGCGGTGACGCGGGTGGCGGTGTCCTGGTGATGCAGCGGCGCCAGCAATGCGTGAATTTCACTGTCTGCACTGCGGCATTCGATGCCCACGGCGCCCTGTCCGCCAGCAGGCAGACTGTCGTCGACACTGATGGCCGACGTAATGCGATCTTCAAAGCCCAAGCGAATCAAACCGGCGGATGCAAGGATGATGGCGTCGTATTCACCGGCATCAAGCTTGGCCAGGCGAGTGTTGACGTTGCCACGCAGGAAGCGGATTTCCAGATCAGGTCGACGGGTCAGCAATTGGGCCTGACGGCGCAGGCTCGACGTGCCGACGATACTGCCTTCAGGCAACTCGTCCAGGCTGGCATAGGTATTGGAGACGAATGCATCGCGCGGGTCTTCACGCTCGCAGATACAGAACAGGCCGAGACCTTCGGGGAAGTCCATCGGCACGTCTTTCATGGAGTGCACGGCGATGTCGGCTTCGTTTTCCAGCAACGCGGTTTCCAGCTCCTTGACGAACAGGCCCTTGCCGCCGATTTTCGACAGTGGCGAATCAAGCAGCTTGTCACCACGGCTGACCATGGGGACCAACGTCACGAGCAGACCGGGATGGGCCTCTTCCAGACGGGCTTTGACATATTCGGCCTGCCACAGGGCGAGAGCACTTTTGCGGGTGGCGATGCGGATCTGGCGAGAGGACATGGATCAATCCGTACTGAAAAGATACGGCGGATAATAACAGCTCAGCCAAATCCACTTTGACTTGTATCAGAAACTACTCGGCCTCCCTGGCCCCGGATGTCCGGCAATCGGGTGTGGAAATTCGCCTGCAACCAGCGAATTAAAGCTGTTGCATCATCTTCCGCACGCCCGCCACGTGGCGCCGACTGACGATCAAAGCGTCACCGTTCAGGCCTTTGAGGAACAGCTGGAAATGCCCGAGTGGCGTTCGTTGCAGCCGTTCGATGCGATCGCGAGCGACCAGTGCGTTACGGTGGATCCGCACAAAGCGGTCACCGAACTCGTCCTCGAGGGCCTTGAGCGGTTCATCCAACAGCACTTCGCCGCTCTCGTGGCGCAAGGTCACGTACTTGTGATCGGCAATGAAGTAGACCACCTGATTCAGCGGGATCAGCTCGATCCCCTTTCGGGTTCGGGCGCTGATGTGGCTACGTGGACCATTGCCACTTTCGGCGGCCGGGCGGGTCAGGGCCGCGAGTTGAACACGATTGGGTCGCTCGGCTTTCTTTAAGGCGTCATGTAAATGTTCGGTTCGCACAGGTTTCACCAGATAGCCTACGGCGCTGGCCTGTAAGGCTTCCACGGCAAATTCATCGGGCCCTGTGCAAAACACCACGGCGGGCGGGGTTTCGCGTTCGCACAATCGCGCGGCCACTTGCAGGCCATCAAGGCCTGGCATGCGGATATCGAGCAGCACGATATCCGGCTTGTGGCTGTCGATCAGTGCCAACGCCTCTTCGCCGTTCGTGGCGCTGGGCTCCAGGACACTGTATCCCTCGAGTTCGCCAACCATTCGGCTCAGGCGCTCGCGGGCTAGGGGGTCGTCATCAACGATCAGGACATTCATATTGCGCTGGATTCCTGCGTGAGTCTCGCACAAGGATAGCGTAGACAGGGTAAGTGACGTCCGTCACCGCGATCCACGCTAAGACTAGCGCGAGCGTCAAAAAGTGCCGCGAGACCGACGGCTAAATTTTCATCCGCCGGGCAATTGGCGGCCCAGGCTCGCATTGGCGACACAGCGCCACAGGGTTTGCCGATACGCAATCTGAACACCCCTTCTTCATATAGTCCACTTGCGCACCGAGAAGTGCACTAACCCTACTGTCCAACTGTAGACGGTTGCCGAGACGATAGAGCTCAAATGAAAAATATCGTTGAGTGAATCGCACAAGACTTGCCCCGGACAAGCGCGGGCCATGAAAAAAACCAGGCGACCAGTGTCAGCGACAGCAATGGCAACCCTGTTATTATCCGCGCCAGCTTTCAACGCCATCTTTCTTCAGCCGATACGAGCGAATTCATGAGCACTGACAAGACCAATCAGTCCTGGGGCGGCCGCTTCAGTGAACCCGTCGACGCCTTCGTCGCCCGCTTCACCGCCTCCGTCACCTTCGACCAGCGCCTGTATCGCCACGACATCATGGGCTCGATCGCCCACGCCACCATGCTGGCCAAGGTCGGCGTGCTCACCGATGCCGAGCGCGACAGCATCATCGATGGATTGAAGACCATCCAGGGTGAAATCGAGGCCGGCCAGTTCGACTGGCGCATCGACCTCGAAGACGTGCACATGAACATCGAGGCGCGCCTGACCGACCGCATCGGCGTGACCGGCAAAAAGCTGCACACCGGACGCAGCCGTAACGATCAGGTTGCCACCGACATCCGCCTGTGGCTGCGTGACGAAATCGACCTGATTCTGGGCGAAATCACCCGCCTGCAAAAAGGCTTGCTGGAACAGGCCGAGCGCGAAGCGGGCAGCATCATGCCCGGCTTCACCCACCTGCAAACCGCACAGCCCGTCACCTTCGGGCACCACATGCTGGCCTGGTTCGAAATGCTCAGCCGCGATTACGAGCGTCTGGTCGACTGCCGCAAGCGTACCAACCGCATGCCGTTGGGCAGCGCCGCGCTGGCCGGCACGACGTACCCGATCGACCGTGAATACACTGCCCAATTGCTGGGTTTCGACGCGGTGGGCGGCAACTCGCTGGACAACGTGTCCGATCGTGACTTCGCTATCGAATTCTGCTCGGCCGCCAGCATCGCGATGATGCACCTGTCGCGCTTCTCCGAAGAACTGGTGCTGTGGACCAGTGCACAATTCCAGTTCATCGATCTGCCAGACCGTTTCTGCACCGGCAGTTCGATCATGCCGCAAAAGAAAAACCCGGACGTGCCGGAACTGGTGCGTGGCAAGAGCGGCCGCGTCTTCGGTGCATTGATGGGCCTGCTGACCTTGATGAAGGGCCAGCCCCTGGCCTACAACAAGGACAACCAGGAAGACAAGGAACCGCTGTTCGACGCCGCCGACACCCTGCGCGACTCGCTGCGGGCTTTCGCCGACATGATTCCGGCGATCAAACCCAAGCACGCGATGATGCGCGAAGCGGCATTGCGTGGTTTCTCCACCGCCACCGACCTGGCCGATTACCTGGTACGTCGTGGCCTGCCGTTCCGTGACTGCCATGAAATCGTTGGCCATGCGGTGAAATACGGCGTGGAAAGCGGCAAGGACCTGGCGGAAATGAGCCTGGAAGAACTGCGCAAGTTCAGCGACCAGATCGATCAGGACGTATTCGCCGTACTGACCCTGGAAGGCTCGGTCAACGCCCGTAATCACATCGGCGGCACAGCACCGGCGCAGGTGAAGGCAGCCGTGGTTCGCGGCCAGGCGTTGCTCGCCAGCCGCTAAATCGCCAAAAGCATCGCGAGCAGGCTCGCTCCCACATTGATCGGCGGCAGACACAAAATTTGTGTCTGCCGCATACCTCCTGTGGGAGCGAGCCTGCTCGCGATGCGATCGTAAGAGCGCTACAAAACTACTTCCTGGACGCGACCATCGCCATAAACGCTGGCATCGCCGCGTCCTTGTCCGCCGCGATCCGTTGCACATTCGGATTCTGCTCCAGACGCTCCAGCAGCGCCTTGGCCTGCGGCACTTCAGCCAACAGATCAATCCCGAACAGTTTGTGCGCCACGCCACACGCCAGCGGCACGCTGTACAGGAAATACAAATCCGCCACGCTCAAGCTGTCGCCCGCTACATAAGGGGCGAATTTGCCGTGCCGGCCCAGGGCCGCCATTCCCAGCAGCAACTCGGCTTTGGTCTTTTCCTTGATTGCGTCGGGCACGGTCATGCCGAAAAACGCTTCGGCAAAACAGGCGCGCGCCGGCAGTTCGATGTACAACTCGATTTCCTTGGCCAGCGCCAACACTTGTGCGCGCTCGAATGGACCGCTCGGCAGCAGGGGCCTGCCTTGCTGGCTCTGCTCGATGTATTCGAGAATCACGGCGGTTTCGTTAATGAAGCCCTGCTCGACTTGCAACACCGGCACCTTGCCGCGCGGACTGATGGCCAGCGCCTCAGGGCTGGTGCCGCCGTAAAACGGCAGTTCTTCGAACGCCAGGCCTTTTTCCAGCAACGCCAGTTTGACCATGTTGTAGTAGTTGCTGACGGAAAATCCATAAAGCTTGATCATCACAGAGCCTCCAGGCCGTGCGGGGTGGGCAGTGCGTGTTTATAGATCGCTCGTGGCTTTCTCGCCAGCAGCATCACGCGGCTGAATGCGGGTAAACTGGCCGCCTTAACTTGAGGAGCCTGCTATGAGCGAGCCAACAGACATCGATAGCGACGAAGAAGAATTCACCGAAAACACCCTGATCGAAGCCATCGAAAACCAGATCGAAAGCGATAATCCGCCGGCAGCCAAGGCGACCTTCAACAAGCTGACGCTGGTGGGTTACGAGAAGGAAGAAATTCTCAACCTGATGGCTCATGTTTTGGCCGTGGAAATCGACGCAATCCTCGAAGAAGACCGCGCGTTCAACACCGAATGGTACGAAGCGGCACTGCGCGCGCTGCCCGAGTTGCCCCCGGAAAAGAAATAACCCCTTCCCCCTGCAGGAGCGAGCTCGCGAAAAACCCGAGAGCACCGCGGGCGTCAGGTTTCCAGCGTCATCGTTGACGACCATCGTCGGAACGCCGCCCTGAGCAAGCCCGCTCCTGCAAGCCACTGAAAACGGGGAATGCTCACCATGATGAAAAAACCCTGTCGCGAGGGCTGGACATGCCGCACGAGTGGGATCACCTTAGGGGCGCTGTCGTCTAATTCCTAGAAAGTCTGGAGTCCTTATGTCGCTTACCCCTGAGCTGGTTGCCGAACTGGAAATCCTCGCACTCTTCAACCTGGACAGTTCCCAGGAAGGTTTGAAAATTCATCAAACCGCTGCCCCCAAAGCCATTGCCGCTGCCCGACGCCTGTTTGAAAAAGAACTGATCGACCAACCCGATGGCGGTTACCTGACCAGCCTGGGTCGTGATGCCGCGCAAAACATACAAACCGTTCTGACCATCCTGCGCGTCCGGGAAACAGCCTGAATTACACCGTATCGCCCACGGAAACCTCCACCACGGGATTTCCGCGGGCAAACTTTTCCCGGCCGTCGCCACGCGATAAAAATCTGACGCCAGAAATACAAAATCAGCTTAAACGCCCTGGGGCCGAGGCGCTAAACTGCCCCTCATCCCGAGAGCCCCACATCCGAACCCTGTGAGCCGGTTTGAGCTGACATGACCCGTACCCATGAAATCCGCCCCGATCTGGACGAGGGAATCGACCGCAAGGTTCTCAGCCAACTGCGCGCGCGGTTTCTGAAGCTCAATGAGGGCCGCATGGCTCGCGCCATGGAGGGGTTGTCGACCCGCCAGCAAGGGGTGCTCAACCTTCTTCCGCTGTTTTTTCACGTCAATCATCCGCTGTTGCCGGGTTACGTTTCCGGCAGCACACCGGCCGGGCTGTCGAATTTCGAGCCGGATGCCAATGCCCTGGCCGAAGCTCAACGCCTGACCCGCTCGTTTTCCTATAAGCCGCGCCACGGTAGCAATCCGCCGCGCCCGATTCACGGCCTGTTCCTGATGGGCAGCCTCGGCACGCTGGCTCAGGCCGATCAGAGCGATATGGACGTGTGGGTCTGTCACAGTCCGGATTTGAACGAGCAAGAACTCGCCGAGCTGCGCAAGAAATGCCAATTGCTGGAAGCCTGGGCCGACAGCCAGGGGGCCGAAGCACACTTTTTCCTGATCGACCCGGTTCGCTTCGTACGCGGCGAGCGCGATACCCAATTGAGTTCGGAAGACTGTGGCACCACCCAACACTACTTGCTGCTGGACGAGTTTTACCGCACCGCGATCTGGCTGGCCGGACGCACACCGATCTGGTGGCTGGTACCGGTCTATGAAGAGGCGGGTTACGACCGCTATACCCACACGCTGATTTCCAAACGCTTCATCCGCGCAGACGAAACCCTCGACCTGGGGCACCTGGCCTATATTCCGCCCGGCGAATTTATCGGTGCCGGACTCTGGCAACTGTTCAAGGGCATCGAGTCGCCCTACAAATCGGTGCTCAAGCTGCTGCTGACTGAGGTTTACGCCAGCGAACACCCCAGGGTCCAGTGCCTGAGCCTGCGCTTCAAGCAGGCCGTGTTCGCCAATCGGCTCGACCTCGATGAGCTGGACCCGTACGTCGTGGTTTATCGGCGCATCGAGGAATACCTTATCGCCCGCAACGAGCCCGAGCGCCTGGAAGTGGTGCGTCGCGCGCTGTACCTGAAGGTCAATCGCAAACTCACCGGCAGCAGCGGTCGAACCCAGGGCTGGCAACGTTCGCTGCTGGAACGGCTGGCCCACGAATGGCAATGGGACCCACGGCAATTGGCGCTGCTCGACAGCCGCAGTCAGTGGAAAGTCCGCCAGGTCGACTCGGAGCGCCGGGCACTGATCAACGAGCTGAACTACAGCTACCGCTTCCTGACCCAATTTGCCCGTAACGACCAAACCGCCAGCCTGATCAACAAACGCGATCTCAGCGTGCTGGGCCGACGTCTGTATGCCGCCTTCGAGCGCAAGGCAGGCAAGGTCGAATTCATCAACCCGGGCATCGCGCCTGACCTGGCTGAAGACACCCTGACGCTGGTGTACGCATCGAGCAAAAAGGGGTCGGAGCCAAGCCAGTGGGGTTTGTATAACGGCAGCCTGGCCGCCCTTGAGTGGGAACACTTCGCCCCGATCAAGCGCAGCCGTCAATTGCTTGAACTGCTGACCTGGTGCCACCGCAACGGCGTGATCGACAGCAGCACCCGTCTGGCCCTGCATCCCGGAAGCAGCGACCTGAGCGAGTTCGAACTGTTCAACCTGCTGGGCAGTCTGCAACAGAGCATTCGCCTGCCGCTACAGACCGTCGCCGAAGAACCGTTGCTGCGCGCCAGCGTGCCCAGCGAGGTGCTGATCCTGGTGAACGTCGGCGTCGACCCGCTCAAGCACCATCGCGACCTGAACATCCTGATGACCACCGAGCGCACCGACTCCCTGAGCTATGCCGGCGTCAGGGAAAACCTGGTGCTGACCCTGGATCAAGTCACGCTCAATAGCTGGAACGAAGTCCTGGTCAATCGCTTCGACGGACCTCACGCCCTGCTCGACTGCCTGCGCGACTACCTCAACAATCTGCCCAACGGACCGCAGCAGCCCCGGTTGCGAGTACAGTGCTTCTGCCACAACCGCGCGCAATTCATCGCCCAGCGCGTCGAAGAAATCCTCGACACGGCGCAGAACCTGCTGCTTAGCAACCTCAATTACCGCTACATGATTCAGGTCCAGCAGCAATACCACGTACTTGAGCTGATACCCGGCCAAGTCAATCACGTCGCCCTGGCCTCATTGCCTGCGCTGTTCGATTACCTGAGCGAAGACCTGGCCAGCTACAGCCCGCTGCACCTCGATCACAAGGCCCTGGAAGACCACAACCTGGCGCTGCTCTTGCCCATGGGGCAGCCCGACTGCATCCAGGTGTTCTACCGGGTCAACGAAGACCAGGCCGATCTGTACGTACTCGATGAATTCAATGCCTTGTGGCACCAGCGCTTGCCGTGGCACGACGAACAAAGCCTCCTGATGCCGCTGCAACGGTTCCTCCAGTCGATCCTGTACCGGCGCGACACCTTGCTACCGATGGACGCGGCCCACCCCCCGAGCCTGGACACCCTGTATTACCGGCTGCTGCCTTCCGGTGCGGGGCGGGCGCGCAGGGTCGAACCCCGACCGGCACCGCAAACCGCCGCCAACAAACCGTTCTATGACGTACAGGCGATCGTCGGCAAAGCGGTACCGGGCAAGGTCCAGGTCACGTTGTATTGCAATCAGCGGGAGTTTTCAGAGCTGGAGCATGGCGACCAACTGTTCAGCGTGGTCGCCCGGGAAATCATCGAACAGCGCAGCGAAACCGAGCGCTATCGCTGCTACATCACCGACCTTGACCTGACAGGCCTGCTCGGTGATGGGCAGAGTTCAAGCAATATGTATCTACGTTACAAGGCCGACCTGGAGCACGCACTGAACGAGGCGCTCGAACAGGCCTGACAGGTTGTCACTCAGGGAAGGCGCCGCCATTGGCTGGCTGCGATTCGACTTCCAGCAGGGTCAGTTTCAGGGTCTTGCCACCCGGCGCTGGCCAATCGATGTGCTGACCAACCTTGAGGCCGAGCAGCGCACTGCCCACGGGCGCCAGGATGGAAATCCGGCCTTCGTCGGCGTTGGCATCCTTCGGATAAACCAGGGTCAGGTGATAATCCTTGCCACTGCTCTCTTCACGGCAGTGCACGCGGGAATTCATGGTCACGACATCGGCCGGCACTTCTTCGTGACTGACCAATGTATCGGCGCGATCCAGCTCGGTTTGCAGCGCGATAACGCCCGGCAGCGTGTCATCCAGGCTGTCGATCAGACGCTCCAGACGCTGTACGTCCAGACGGGTAAGGGTGATGGAAGGTGCGGTCATGATCAGGGCAGACTCCTTTCTTCTGCACGAAAAAAGCAAAACCCCGCCAGAAACAGGCGGGGTTTTCACAAGCCTCGATGAGTTGAGGCGTACCCGGACACTAACACAGCTCAAAAAATATACAAGCCAGAACCGGACAGCGCGCAACCCTGCAAGCGCCGGCTTGCCGGCGATAAGATCTGAAGGGGCACGACCGCCATCGCTGTCAGGCCAGCGCCTATAGAGACCGGCGTTTCAGAGCCTGTTCGCAAATCACCCGGCGCCGCTCGTCATCCGCCGAGCGCCATTCGCGGATGTCTTCGACGTGGCGGAAACAGCCGAGGCAGACTTTCTGCTCATCCAGCCGGCACACGCCACTGCACGGCGATGGCACCGCCGGGCTGATATTGCTGTAGAGCGGCTTGGGCGGACGTACCGGCGCAGACTGTGTCACGGTATTACAGACCTTCGAAATCGAGTTCGACGTCAGCCTGGGCCTTGACGATGCGCTCGAGCATCTCGCCCAGTTGCTCTTCGCTCTTGTCGCACATCCAGCGATCGCTCTCTTCGTCGTAATCGAAGTGGAAGCCACCGGACACCGCTGCGAGCCACAACTGCCGCAACGGTTCTTGTCGACTGAAGATCAACTGAGTTCCGTTCACGAACTTGACGGTGAGCACACCGGCCGAGCTTTCCAGATCGATATCCAGGTCGCTGTCGTCAAAGATGTCCTCCAACGTTTGTTGGGTGGCATCGACCAGGTCATGGAAACGCGCTTCGGACAAACTCATTACGGCAACCTCAAAAAGTGTCTGATCAGGCTCAAGCGCCGCAAGATACGACCGAGGCCTCTCGATTGCAAAGAATAACACCCGGCAACCCCAATCTATGGGAGCGAGCCTGCTCGCGATGACGCTGCCACATTATGGTCAACAGAAACACCGCTATCGCCAGCAGGCTCACTCCCGCAAGGATTGCATGATACCGACGGCATCGAGCCGAGGCCCGCCGGACGGGAGCCCCGTCGCATAGGCAAGCCGCCGGGCGGCCGGTATACTCCGGCGCAATTAATGCATTTTCAAGGATTTCGCCATGAAGCGCCTGATCTCTTCCCTTGCTGCGCTCCTCGCGGTTGCCTGCCTTGTGTCGGCCTGCGGTCAAAAAGGCCCGCTGTACCTGCCCGACGAAGACCAGGACCCTGCAGCACAGGCCCAGTCCTCGCAAAAGCCTGCCTCCAAGGCGCACAAGCACGACGTCTACCAATAAGGGAACCTCATGGACGCTTTTAACTACCGTGACGGTGAACTGTTCGCGGAAGGTGTTGCCCTGTCTGCTATCGCCGAACGCTTTGGTACACCGACTTACGTTTACTCCCGTGCCCACATCGAAGCCCAGTACCTGGCCTACGCCGATGCACTGGCGGGCATGCCACACCTGGTCTGCTTCGCGGTCAAGGCCAACTCCAACCTGGGTGTACTGAATGTCCTGGCGCGTCTGGGCGCCGGTTTCGACATCGTTTCCCGTGGCGAGCTGGAACGCGTACTGGCTGCCGGCGGCAGCGCCGACAAGATCGTGTTCTCCGGTGTCGGCAAGACCCGTGACGACATGCGTCGTGCCCTGGAAGTCGGCGTGCACTGCTTCAACGTCGAGTCCACCGACGAGCTGGAACGCCTGCAAGTGGTGGCCGCCGAACTGGGTGTTCGTGCGCCGATTTCGCTGCGCGTGAATCCGGATGTCGATGCCGGCACTCACCCGTACATTTCCACCGGTCTCAAAGAGAACAAGTTCGGCATCGCCATTGCCGACGCCGAAGACGTGTATGTGCGCGCCGCGCAGCTGCCAAACCTGGAAGTGGTCGGCGTCGACTGCCATATCGGCTCGCAACTGACCACCCTGCCGCCCTTCATCGACGCCCTCGACCGCCTGCTGGGCCTGGTCGACCGCCTCGGCGATTGCGGCATTTACCTGCGCCACATCGATCTCGGTGGCGGCCTGGGCGTGCGTTATCGCGATGAAGAGCCGCCATTGGCTGCCGACTACATCAAGGCCGTGCGTGAACGCCTTGACGGTCGCGACCTGGCGCTGGTGTTCGAACCGGGCCGTTTCATCGTGGCCAATGCCGGCGTGCTGCTGACGCAGGTCGAGTACCTCAAGCACACCGAACACAAGGATTTCGCCATCGTCGATGCGGCCATGAACGACCTGATCCGCCCGGCGCTGTATCAGGCCTGGATGGACGTGACAGCCGTGCGCCCGCGCAACACGGCCGGTCGCGCCTACGACATCGTCGGCCCGATCTGCGAGACCGGCGACTTCCTGGCCAAGGATCGTCAATTGGCCCTGGAAGAAGGCGATCTGCTGGCTGTGCATTCGGCTGGCGCCTACGGGTTTGTCATGAGCTCCAACTACAACACCCGTGGCCGTGCCGCTGAAGTGTTGGTGGACGGTGATCAGGCGTTTGAAGTGCGTCGCCGTGAAACGGTAGCCGAGTTGTTTGCTGGCGAAAGCCTGCTGCCGGAGTAAAACCATGCTGCTGCGTTTTACCAAAATGCACGGCCTGGGCAACGACTTCATGGTCCTCGACCTGGTCAGCCAGCACGCGCATATTCTGCCCAAGCACGCCAAGCTTTGGGGTGACCGACACACCGGTATCGGTTTCGACCAGCTGCTGATCGTCGAAGCGCCAAGCAACCCGGACGTGGACTTCCGTTATCGGATCTTCAACTCCGACGGCTCTGAAGTGGAACAGTGCGGCAATGGTGCGCGCTGTTTCGCCCGCTTCGTGCTCGACAAGCGCCTGACCGCAAAACGGCAGATCCGTGTCGAAACCAAAAGTGGCATCATCGAGCTGGACGTGCGCAGCGACGGGCAGATTGGCGTGAACATGGGCGCCCCGCGCCTGGTGCCCGCCGACATCCCGTTCCAGGCACCCGAGCAGGCCCTGAGCTATCAGGTCGACGTCGATGGCACCCCGGTAGAACTGGCCGCCGTGTCCATGGGCAATCCCCATGCGGTTCTGCGGGTCAGCGATATCAACAACGCACCGGTCCATGAATTGGGGCCGAAAATTGAACATCACCCGCGCTTTCCGGCACGGGTCAATGTCGGTTTTCTCCAGGTCATCGACCGGGGCCGCGCGCAGCTGCGTGTCTGGGAGCGTGGCGCCGGGGAAACCCAGGCCTGCGGTACCGGCGCCTGCGCCGCCGCAGTGGCCGCGATCAGCCAGGGGTGGATGGATTCGCCGCTATTGATCGACCTGCCTGGCGGGCGCCTGTCCATTGAATGGGCAGGCCCTGGCCACCCGGTCTTGATGACCGGCCCGGCAGTACGTGTATATGAAGGACAAGTGCGTCTTTGAGTGAGCCAAAGCCATGACCGATAAGCCTCAGGTACCCGCCCGACAGTCCGACGAATCCCCGTCCGAGAGCCTGGAGGCGGCGGCAATTGCCGCGTACCTGGAGGCTCATCCGGACTTCTTCGTCCAGCATGAAGAACTGCTGCCGGCCTTGCGCATTCCCCACCGACGCGGCGACACCGTTTCGCTGGTCGAGCGCCAGATGACCCTCCTGCGTGACCGCAACATCGAGTTGCGGCACCGTCTCTCGCACTTGATGGACGTGGCCCGCGACAACGACCGGTTGTTCGACAAGACCCGCCGCCTGATCCTCGCGCTGATGGATGCCGCCAGCCTGGAAGACGTGGTGATGTCTGTCGAAGACAGCCTGCGCCAGGACTTCCAGGTGCCCTTTGTCAGCCTCATCCTGCTTGGCGACAACGCCATGCCGGTCGGCCGCTGGGTGACTCATGCCGAGGCACAAGTGGCCATTGGCGGCTTGTTGCAGGAAGACAAAAGCGTCAGCGGCAGCCTGCGCGAGCACGAGCTGGACTTCCTGTTCGGCGAAGAGCAGCGCAAGCAGATCGGTTCCACCGCCGTCGTCGCCATCAGCCATCAGGGCATCCACGGCATCCTGGCCATCGCCAGCCGTGATCCGCAGCATTACAAAAGCTCGGTGGGCACCCTGTTCCTGAGTTACATCGCCGAAGTCTTGGGCCGCGTGCTGCCACGGGTCAACAACTCCCTGCGCTCGGTACGCTGAACATGGAACGGCAACTGGACGCTTATTGCGAACACCTGCGCAGTGAGCGACAGGTGTCGCCGCACACGCTTTCGGCCTATCGTCGCGACCTCGACAAGGTGCTGGGCTGGTGCGTCAAACAGAACATTGGCAGCTGGGCGGCGCTGGACATCCAGCGTCTGCGTAGCCTGATCGCTCGCCTGCATGCCCAGGGCCAGTCTTCCCGCAGCCTGGCGCGGCTCTTGTCGGCGGTACGTGGCCTCTATCACTACCTGAACCGCGAAGGCCTGTGCGACCACGACCCGGCCAACGGCCTGGCGCCGCCCAAGGGCGAACGCCGCCTGCCGAAAACCCTCGACACTGACCGCGCGCTGCAATTGCTTGAAGGGGGTGTGGAGGATGATTTTCTGGCACGCCGCGATCAGGCGATACTTGAGCTGTTCTACTCTTCCGGATTGCGCCTGTCGGAGCTGACCGGACTGAATCTCGATCAGCTTGATTTGGCGGATGGCATGATCCAGGTGCTCGGCAAGGGCAGCAAAACCCGCCTGTTGCCGGTGGGCAAAATGGCGCGCGAGGCATTGGAGCTCTGGTTGCCGTTACGGGCATTGGCCAATCCGGTGGACGACGCGGTGTTTGTCAGCCAGCAAGGCCGGCGACTGGGCCCACGGGCGATTCAGCTACGGGTAAAAGCCGCTGGCGAACGGGAGCTCGGGCAAAACCTGCACCCGCACATGTTGCGCCACTCCTTCGCCAGCCACTTGCTGGAGTCCTCCCAGGACCTGCGGGCGGTGCAGGAACTGCTCGGCCATTCGGACATCAAGACCACGCAGATTTATACCCACCTGGACTTCCAGCACCTGGCCACGGTCTACGACAGTGCTCATCCACGGGCCAAACGCATTAAAGGCGATGATTCATGACTCTCCAACTGATCACCTTCGACCTCGACGACACCCTCTGGGACACCGCTCCGGTGATCGTCAGCGCCGAAGCCATATTGCGTGAATGGCTGGCTGAACACGCACCGAATCTGGGCGCGGTACCGGTGGAACACTTGTGGGCCATTCGCGAACGCATCCTGAGCATCGAACCTAACCTCAAGCACCGCATCAGCGCCCTGCGCCGCCGGGTGCTGTTCCAGGCGCTGGAAGAAGCCGGCTACGCCCATACGGAAGCGTCCGACCTGGCCGATCAGAGTTTCGAGGTGTTTCTGCACGCCCGGCATCAGCTGGAAATCTTCCCCGAAGTGCAACCGACCCTGGAAGTGCTGGCCAACCATTACACCCTCGGCGTGGTGACCAACGGCAATGCCGATGTGCGGCGCCTGGGGCTGGCGGATTATTTCAAGTTCGCGTTATGCGCCGAAGACATCGGCATCGCCAAACCTGACTCTCGATTGTTCCATGAGGCGCTGCAGCGTGGTGGCGCCACTGCCGAGACCGCGGTGCATATCGGTGACCACCCAGGCGATGACATTGCCGGTGCCCAGCAAGCGGGGCTGCGGGCGATCTGGTTCAACCCGGCCGGCAAGGACTGGGAAGCCGACCGGTTGCCGGATGCCGAGATTCGCAGCCTGACCGAGTTGCCGGCGTTGCTGGCGAGTTGGAACAAGACCTCGAACTGACAAGAAAACCTGTGCGAGCTTGCGATGAGGGCGCAACATTCAAAATAAGGTTGCCTGACACTCCGCCATCGCGAGCAAGCTCGCGCCTACAGGGATCACCACCGTTTTCATCTTTTTTGTTTCAGGCATGAAAAAGCCCGCAGCGACGGCGGGCTTTTTCAGCAAGCAAGGAATCAGGCTTAGATAGGCCGGCTGCCGTACTTGTTATCAGGCTTCTTGGGAGGATCGGCGACCACATTGGCCTCCACTTCCTGCACCTTGCCGCCACGAGCCAGGAACTCTTCCATGGCCTTGGCCAGGGCGTCGCGTTCCTTGTTCTTGGCTTCGACACTTGGCAACTCATCGACCGATACCGCTGCCTTGGCTTTGCCTTTGGCGGTCGGAACCGGCGCATCACCGCCGTCATCTTCAGCGACATCTTCCGCCGCCGCTTCCAGACCTTCTTCGGTTTCGTCGTCGTCGCCTACTTCGAGGTCGTCGTTTTCCAGATCATCGTCGCTCATGTTCTACCTCATGACTTGCGAAAAGCAGATTAGTTATAGCCCAGCTTTGCCCTCTGTCGAAGGCTGCCGGAAAAAAATCAACAGCCGCTGGTGACCAGCGGTTATGCCCCTTCACCGTGCACGGTGGCGAGGACTTTACGAGCACCGCCGTGATCACGGTGCTCGCCCAGATAAACGCCTTGCCAGGTCCCTAACGCCAATCGGCCTGCCGATATCGGCAGACTGAGCTGACAGCCAAGCACACTGGCCTTGAAGTGCGCCGGGAGGTCGTCCAGGCCTTCGTCGTTATGCTCATAGCCGTCTGCTCCTTGTGGGATCAGACGATTGAAAAACCGTTCGAAGTCGCGACGTACCGCCGGATCGGCGTTCTCGTTGATGGTCAACGACGCCGAGGTATGCTGTAGCCACAAATGCAGCAGACCAACCCGGCACGCCCTGAGTTCAGGCAAGCCGGCGAGTAACTCGTCCGTTACCAGATGAAAGCCCCGGGGCCTCGCCCGCAGAGTAATCAGAGTCTGTTGCCACATACAGTTCTCCGCACGTTCGGGGCGCATTCTAGCGCGCTCTGGGAAAAAACAAAGGCCCTAATATTCCTTCAATCCTGTAAGCCATCGGCGGCACAAAAACCCGCGTCGCAAACAGTGCAAAAGCTGTCAGAAAAAACCTTTCAGCGCTTCCCTTAACGACAAAATCCGGACAAAAAAATGCCCGGCAAGCCGGGCAAGTTTTCTCATGCGCGTGCTTACAAGTTGTAGCCGCGTTCGTTGTGAAGCGCCAGATCGATACCGACGGCTTCTTCTTCCTCGGTGACACGCAGACCCATGACGGCATCCAGTACCTTGAGAATGATGAAGGTGACGATCGCGGTGTAGATCACCGTGAAGCCCACGCCTTTGCATTGAATCCAGACTTGTGCGGCGATGTCGGTGACGGTACCGAAGCCACCCAGGGACGGTGCAGCGAAAACACCGGTCAGAATTGCACCGAGGATACCGCCGATACCGTGCACGCCGAAGGCGTCCAGGGAATCGTCATAGCCGAGTTTGCGTTTCAGGGTCGTGGCGCAGAAGAAGCACACCACGCCTGCTGCCAGGCCGATCACCAGAGCGCCCATAGGGCCTACGGTGCCGGCCGCCGGAGTGATGGCCACCAGACCTGCAACCACACCCGAAGCGATGCCCAGTGCGCTTGGTTTGCCGTGGGTGATCCACTCGGCGAACATCCAGCCCAATGCAGCAGCGGCGGTTGCGATCTGGGTCACCAGCATCGCCATGCCGGCAGTACCGTTGGCCGCCGCGGCGGAACCGGCGTTGAAACCGAACCAGCCGACCCACAGCATCGCCGCACCCATCAGGGTATAGCCAAGGTTGTGCGGCGCCATTGGGGTGGTCGGGAAGCCTTTACGCTTGCCCAGCACCAGGCAGGCAATCAGACCGGCCACACCGGCGTTGATGTGCACCACGGTGCCACCAGCGAAGTCCAGCACGCCCCAGTCCCACAGCAGGCCGCCGTTGCCGGACCAGACCATGTGCGCGATCGGCGCGTAGACCAGCGTGAACCAGACGCCCATGAAAACCAGCATCGCGGAGAACTTCATCCGCTCGGCGAAGGCACCGACGATCAGCGCCGGGGTGATGATGGCGAAGGTCATCTGGAAGGTGACGAACACCGCCTCAGGGAACAGAGCCGCAGGGCCGGTCAGGCTGGCAGGGGTGATGCCGGCGAGGAACGCCTTGCCCATGCCGCCAAAGAACGAGTTGAAGTTGATGACGCCTTGTTCCATGCCGGTGGTGTCGAACGCGATGCTGTAGCCATAAATGACCCACAGGACGCTGATCAGACCGGTAATGGCGAAGCACTGCATCATCACGGAAAGAATGTTTTTCGACCGAACCATGCCGCCGTAGAACAGCGCGAGGCCGGGAATGGTCATGAACAGCACGAGGGCTGTCGAGGTCAACATCCAGGCGGTATCGCCGGAGTTGAGGACTGGAGTCGCCACCGGATCTGCCGCCATGGCCAGGCCGGGCATTACGATGGACAACAGGGCTCCTAGCCCTGCGAATTTACGCAGAGTCATATTGTTTTCTCCTGGGGCGTTGGGTTTGTGGCGGCTTAGATTGCGTCGGTATCGGTTTCGCCGGTACGGATGCGAATCGCCTGTTCCAGATTGACCACGAAGATCTTGCCGTCACCGATCTTGCCGGTGTTGGCGGCCTTGGTTATCGCCTCGATAACCCGGTCGAGATCCTTGTCGTCAATGGCGACATCAATCTTCACCTTTGGCAGGAAATCGACCACATACTCCGCGCCACGATACAGCTCGGTGTGACCCTTCTGCCGACCGAAGCCTTTGACTTCAGTGACGGTAATGCCCTGCACGCCGATCTCGGACAACGACTCGCGCACATCGTCCAACTTGAACGGCTTGATGATGGCAGTGACTAGCTTCATGAAAACTCTCTCCCGAATTGGTGGACTTGCCCCAGGAAAACAAACCCGTCTCAAGTCTAAGCGCAGTGCCTGGCTTTGTAACGCATCGTCGACCTTACTTGCCCGTCCGACGCCAGCTACCCGCTCCTCACGAAACACTTCCCGTGCTCCGCTTGGCGCACTGCATTCGTCACAGCGACTGCATCAGTGCATGGGTCACTACCGTCTAAGCAGAAAGCTTGCCATCTCCACAAAACGTACTGTTTTCAAGCCTTTACCAGCAGATGGCAGCGACTTCGCAACAACACCGCACGCGTTACGCACAACAACGGTGCGATGCCGTCCGTCCCCATGCGCGAAAAGCGTGCATCCTTTGCCCGCGAAATGACTATAGACACTGCGTGATACACTGCCGGCCATTGTTATCAGGACCTTTCCCATGCTCGCGCCCAAAGACTTCCTCGACGCCCTGACGGGCACCGCCTCCCGTCTCTTCAGCGGCGACACCCCATTGCCGAAAAGCGAAATCGAAAGCCAGTTCAAGGCCCTGCTGCAAAGCGGCTTCAGCAAACTGGATCTGGTGAGCCGGGAAGAGTTTGATAGCCAGATGGTCGTGCTGGCGCGGACGCGGGCACGGTTGGAGGCACTTGAGACGAAGGTCGCGGAACTGGAAGCGAAACTGAATCCACCTGCCGAGTAACACCGCTATTACCCTGTGAAATGCGATCCCCGGTGGGAGCGGGCTTGCCCGCGAATGGGGTCGCCTCGGTCTACCGGCCTTCCCACGCTGGGCAGACCACCCTGCAGGATTCGCCACAGGCTGAGATCTTTTGATCCACAGCCCCGCCACCCTCTCGGCAACGTCCTACAGAAATCTCACCGCCGTCCGATTGCGTCGCAAAGCCTCCAGTTTCTAAGCTCATCCCCAGCTGAATGTTCAGCTTTGGGTTTGGCGACCTGGAAAGCTTAAGGAACACGACGTCCATCCGATGGCAGGTTTAACTGCCACATCGAGTCATGGCGGTTGTGCGTGGGAGACCCTTGGGTCTGCCGGGTTCCTTTTGCTCCGGTTCGCCAACCCGCGTACAACTGCCACCCAATTGTTTGGCGACAATTTCCGGCAGCCCTTAAGCAAAAGGAGCTGTATCAATGAATCAAAACGACACTTGTTTGATCCCCCACGTCTTCACCCGCCACAAACTCCACCTGCACGCCCTACTCCTGCAAAACCAACCCTGGTTCAGCGCCCGCGACCTGGGCCGATTACTACGCATCTACCTCAACGACCGCCAACTCCGAAAACTCGATCCCGACCAATACCAAACCACCAAAATCCTGATCTACGGCCGAATCGAAGACACCCTGCTGATCAGCGAATCCGGCGTATACGCCATACTCGTCTACCACTACTGCCCCGAATACCGAGCCTTGCGTGAATGGCTCACCCACGAAGTCGTCCCTGCCCTACGAGACGCCCAACACCCCACCACAACCGAACGTCCACAACTGAGCCTGCTCAACTGGCCGCAAATGTCGTTGAGCTTGCTGCACTGGAACAACCAGCCCTGGATTCGGTTGCAGGATGTGCCGCAGATGCTGCCCGACCAAGAAGGACCACAACGTGCGCTGGGCGACTCGTGGTGGAGACGCGCTTCGCGGGTGCTGCAACTGCGTTGAGCCCCACTATCAACATGACGCAGAAATAGCCGAATGCTAGAGAACCTGTGGCGAGGGAGCGTGCTCCCTCGCCACAGGGGTGGCTGTCGGGTGCGCAACATCCTGCGAAAGTTTGTTGCCCGGGTCATCACACCGAAACGCCTTCCCACAACTACCCTTCAAAAACCCGCAGGAAGCGGCCCCCGTACAACTCAAGGAACGACCATGTCCCTCTCCATCGTCCACAGCCGCGCCCAGATTGGCGTGGATGCCCCCGCCGTCACCGTCGAAGTCCATCTGGCCAATGGCTTGCCGTCGCTGACCATGGTCGGCCTGCCTGAGGCGGCCGTGAAGGAGAGCAAGGATCGGGTGCGCAGTGCGATCATCAATTCGGGGCTGCAGTTTCCGGCGCGGCGCATCACCTTGAATCTGGCACCGGCGGATTTGCCCAAGGATGGCGGACGGTTCGATCTGGCGATTGCCCTGGGGATTCTTTCGGCCAGCGTGCAGGTGCCGACGTTGACGCTCGATGACGTGGAATGTCTGGGTGAGCTGGCCCTGTCAGGCGCAGTGCGTGCGGTGCGGGGCGTGTTGCCGGCGGCACTGGCCGCGCGCAAGGCCGGGCGTTCGTTGATGGTGCCGAGCGCGAATGCCGAGGAGGCGTGCCTGGCGTCGGGGTTGAAGGTGATTGCAGTGGATCATCTGCTGCAGGCCGTGGCGCATTTCAATGGACACACGCCGGTAGAACCCTATGTCTCCGATGGATTGATCCACGCCAGCAAACCCTACCCCGACCTGAACGAAGTGCAGGGCCAGCAAGCCGCCAAACGGGCGTTGCTGATTGCTGCAGCCGGCGCGCATAACCTGCTGTTCAGCGGACCTCCGGGAACGGGCAAGACGCTTCTGGCGAGTCGCCTGCCAGGGCTGTTGCCGCCCCTGGCCGAGTGCGAAGCACTGGAAGTGGCGGCGATTCAGTCAGTCACCAGTTGCGTCCCGTTGAGTCATTGGCCGCAGCGCCCCTTCCGACAACCGCACCACTCGGCTTCAGGCCCGGCGCTGGTCGGTGGCGGCTCGAAACCGCAGCCTGGTGAAATTACCCTCGCCCACCACGGTGTTTTATTTCTCGATGAGCTTCCGGAGTTCGACCGCAAAGTACTGGAGGTTTTGAGGGAGCCTCTGGAGTCGGGCCATATCGTGATTTCCCGGGCGAAGGATCGCGTGCGATTCCCGGCACGTTTTCAGCTGGTGGCGGCAATGAATCCGTGCCCCTGTGGATATCTTGGCGAACCCACTGGCCGCTGCTCCTGCACGCCGGACATGGTTCAGCGCTATCGCAACAAACTGTCCGGGCCCTTGCTGGATCGGATCGATTTGCACCTGACGGTTGCGCGGGAGGCCACGGCGCTGAACCCGACGGTGAAACCCGGAGAGGACAGCGCCAGCGCGGCGGAGCTGGTCGCTAAAGCCCGTGAACGACAACAAAAGCGTCAAGGGTGCGCCAACGCCTTTCTCGATTTGCCGGGGCTGCGCCGGCACTGCACGTTATCCACAGTCGATGAGACCTGGCTGGAAACGGCCTGTGAAAGGCTGACCCTGTCGCTGCGCTCGGCGCATCGGCTGCTGAAGGTGGCGCGAACCTTGGCAGATCTGGAGCAGGTCGACAGGATCAGGCGTGAGCATCTGGCGGAAGCATTGCAGTATCGGCCGGCGACGCAATAAGTGCCGACGCCGCATCGACTATTTCAAAAGCACCTCAACGAAACCGGTCAACCTCGGCACGCAAGTCTGCCGCCAGCTTTTCCAGCTCTTTGGCAGTGACCGCCAGGTTCGACACCACTTCACGCTGCTCGCTATTCGCCAGGGCAATGCTTTGCAAGTTGCTGCTGAGCAAGGTCGCGGTGCTGCTCTGCTCCTGGGTCGCCGTGGTGATCGCGGCGAATTGCTGGCCAGCCGAACGGCTTTGCTCGTCGATACGCGCCAGTGCGGAGGCGACATTGGCATTGCGCGACAAGCCTTCCTGCATCAGCACATTACCCTGCTCCATGGTGCTGATGGCGTTGCCCGTTTCCTGCTGGATGCTCTGGATCATCACGGAAATCTCGTCCGTGGCCTGACGGGTGCGCGAAGCCAGGTTGCGCACCTCATCGGCCACCACGGCAAAGCCACGCCCCTGCTCACCGGCACGCGCCGCTTCGATCGCAGCATTAAGCGCCAACAAGTTGGTTTGTTCGGCGATCGAGGTGATGACGCCAACGATGCCGCCGATTTCCTGGGAGCGCTGGCCCAAGGTGTTGATTACCGTCGCGGTGCTGTTCAGTGCACCGGCGATGTGCTCCAGGGACGAGGAAGCTTCGTCCATCGACGTGCGACCGATCCGGGTTTGCTGGGCGTTTTCCTGGGCCAGGCGCTGGGTGCTGCCCATGTTGTCGGCAATGTTCAGGGAGGTGGCGCTGAACTCTTCCACGGCCCCGGCCATGCTGGTGATCTCGCCCGATTGCTGCTCCATCCCTTCATAGGCACCGCCAGACAAACCGGACAAGGCCTGGGCGCGGCTGTTGACCTCCATCGAGGCGTTGCGAATGTGCTCGACCATGGTCGACAACGCTTGACTCATTTGGTTAAACGCACGAGCCAACTGGCCGATTTCATCGTTGCTCGACACGCTTAGACGCACGCTCAAATCACCGGCGCCCAAGGCTTCGGCCTGACGCACCAGATCCCCCAGCGGCGCCAGTTTGCTGCGCAACAGCCACACCGCCGCGCCAACCGCCAGCAACATCGCCAACAGACTGCCAATAGCCAACTGGATACCGACGCTCCAGGTCACGGCGCTGATTTCGGTTTTCGGCATGCTCGCCACCACCGACCACGGCCCGCCTTCAAACGGCACGGCGATGCTGTAGAAGTCTTCGGACTTGTCGCTCCAGAACCGGCCTTTGCCCGGCGTCTTGACCAGCGCCACGACGGCCGGCACGGCCTGATCCAGCGCTTGCACACCGGCAATCGGTACCAGCCATTTGTTCTGCTCGTCCAACAGTGCCAGTGAACCGGTCTGGCCGATGCGGAAACGCTTGAGGTTTTCGAACTGCGCGTTCTGCGCGTCGGTGTAATCGAAGCCCACGAACAGCACGGCAATCACCTTGCCCGTGCTGTCCCGTACCGGGGTGTATTGCGTCATGTAGGAGCGATCGAACAGCAACGCACGCCCGACATAGCCCTGCCCCGCGATCAGGCGTGCGTAGGCCGGGTGAGCATGATCAAGCAGGGTGCCGATGGCCCGGCTGCCGTCCTGTTTGCTCAGGGATGTACTGACCCGGATAAAGTCTTCGCCGCTGCGCACGAACACTGTCGCCACGCCAGCGGTCATCTGCTTGAACTCATCCACTTCCTTGAAGTTGTTGTTCAGCACTTCGCTGCCCAGATGCAGCCCCGGGGTCTGCGTGCCCGCAACCGTTACCGGCTCATCAGGGTGCACGCTCAAGCCAGCACTGAAACGCTTTTCGAACAGGCCCGCCAGGCGCTGGGTGCTTTCACGCAATGTACCGTGGAAGGTGCTCAACTGATCGGCCAATAACCGGGCTTCGCTCGCCAGATGCTCTTCGCGGGTGGCCAGGTTGGCGGTGTTCAGCGAACGCAGGGCGAACAAGGTACTTGCGCTGATGACAGTCACCAGAATCACAGCGAGCGCAAGACCCAACTGCGAGGCGATCCGGGCACGAGGTTGAGGCATGACGGCTCCTGGCCGAGCGCCCGGATCATCCTGATCGCAACGCACACTCAGCAAAATTTCTGATAATGGGGAAAGCGTCGAACCTGCACGAAGGTCCCACTTGCAGATTTTCGGCGGAGGGAGGGAATACTTGAGTAAAAAACCGGGATATTGCTTAAGGCCGCCATTGCGGCGGCTCTATCGTTTCAGCTCAAGTGCTCGACTTCCGGCAATTCCATGGCCCGGACTTCACTTTGCAGGAAATCGCTGAGCCGACGCATGCGCTCGCCACCGGGACGGGTTTTCGGCCAGACCAGGTAATAACGCTCGCCGCTGGCGACCGCCGTCGGCCATGGCAGGCTCAAGCGTCCCTGCGCCACATCCTCCGCCACCATCAGCAGATCCCCCATGGACACGCCGTAGCCGCGGGCGGCCGCGATCATGCCCAGTTCCAGCGTATCGAACACCTGCCCCCCCTTGAGTGACACTTGATCGGCCAGGCCCATGCGCTCCAGCCAGTTACGCCAGTCGCGCCGGTCCGGTGTCGGGTGCAGCAACTCGGTGTTCGCCAGGCGCACCGCGTCCCAGGGCTGATCGCTCGGCAGGTTGGGCGCGCCCACCGGGATCAGTTCCTCGGGAAACAGGTCACTCGCCTCCCAATCCGGCGGGAAGTGCCCGTTGCTCAGCAACACGGCACAGTCGAATGGCTCGTCGTTGAAATCCACCGAATCGATATCCATCCAGGCGCTGGTCAATTGCACCTCGTTGCCCGGTTGCAAATGGCGGAAGCGACTCAGGCGCGCCAGCAACCAGCGCATGGTCAGGGTCGACGGGGCTTTCATGCGCAGGATGTCGTCCTCGGCGCGCAGGGTGTTACAGGCACGCTCCAGTGCGGTGAACCCCTCGCGGATGCCCGGCAACAGCAAGCGAGCCGATTCGGTCAGTTGCAGATGGCGACCACTGCGATGAAACAGGCGGCAGGCAAAGTGCTCTTCGAGCGTACGAATGTGCCGGCTGACCGCACTCTGGGTGATCGACAGTTCTTCAGCCGCTCGCGTGAACGAACTGTGCCGCGCCGCAGCTTCGAATGCGCGCAAGGCATACAAGGGAGGAAGGCGACGTGACATTGGGAAAGCTCCTACAGCGGGATTAGGCCACCCTAGCAGAAACTCTCCAGCATGAGTTTTAATCATGCCACCCATCCTTTTTATCCCTTTGTGTAATCCGTGCAGAGCGTCGAGAATCGACGCTTTCCTGTCCTCTTTGATAAACGAGCGTGATGACCATGCAGCATCCAGCGCGTATTGAACTCTGGGCCATCCTGCGGCTGGCGGGGCCGTTGATTGCCTCGCAGTTGGCGCACATGTTGATGGTCCTCACCGACACCTTGATGATGGCGCGCCTGAGTCCCGAGGCATTGGCCGGTGGTGGACTCGGCGCGGCGACCTATTCGTTCGTGTCGATTTTTTGCATCGGCGTCATTGCTGCGGTCGGCACCCTGGTGGCGATCCGTCAGGGTGCCGGCGATATCCTCGGCGCGACCCGGTTGACCCAGGCCGGATTGTGGCTGGCGTGGCTGATGGCGCTGGTCGCCGGTTTGCTGCTGTGGAATCTGAAACCGGTGCTGCTGCTGTTCGGCCAGGCTGAGATCAACGTCCAGTCGGCGGGTCAGTTTCTGATCTTTCTGCCATTCGCCCTGCCCGGCTACCTGAGCTTCATGGCCCTGCGTGGTTTCACCAGCGCCATCGGCCGGGCCACGCCAGTGATGGTGATCAGCCTGGGCGGTACGGTGGCGAACTTCCTGCTCAACTACGCCCTGATTACCGGCATGTTCGGCCTGCCGAAACTGGGGCTGATGGGTATTGGCCTGGTCACGGCGATTGTCGCCAACCTCATGGCCCTGGCATTGGCGCTGCACATTCGTCGGCATCCGGCTTACGACGCCTATCCGCTACGTCATGGCCTGCTGCGGCTCAACCGGCCGTACCTGAAAGAGCTGTGGCGTCTGGGCCTGCCGATTGGCGGCACCTACGCAGTGGAGGTCGGGTTGTTTGCCTTCGCGGCGCTGTGCATGGGCACCATGGGCAGCACGCCATTGGCAGCACACCAGATCGCACTGCAGATCGTTTCGGTGGCGTTCATGGTGCCGGCGGGGATTTCCTACGCGATCACCATGCGCATCGGCCAGCACTACGGCGCCGGGCAACTGCCCGATGCACGACTGGCTGGCCGGGTCGGCCTCGCTTTCGGTGCCGCGGCGATGCTGTGTTTTGCGATGGTGTTCTGGCTGTTGCCGAACCAGTTGGTGGGGCTGTTTCTTGACCACAACGACCCGGCGTTTCGCGACGTCATCCACCTGGCGGTGAGCCTGTTGGCGGTGGCGGCGTGGTTCGAGCTGTTCGACGGGACGCAAACCATCGCCATGGGCTGCATTCGTGGCCTCAAGGACGCCAAGACCACGTTCCTGGTTGGTCTGGCTTGCTATTGGCTAATCGGCGCGCCAGCCGCCTGGTGGATGGCGTTCGACTTGCAATGGGGGCCGACGGGCGTCTGGTGGGGCCTGGCGCTGGGCCTGGCGTGTTCGGCGGTGAGCCTGACACTGGCGTTCGAGTGGAAGATGAAGCGCATGATTCGGCGGGACACACCATCAGAGCAGCGCTTCGGGGTTGCTCAGACCGACTGAGATCCCTTGTAGGAGCGAGCTTGCTCGCGATAAACCTGAGAACGCCGCGGTGCACCTGCGAACCAGCGTTATCGTTGTCGATCATCGCGAGCAAGCTCGCTCCTACAGGGCTCCGTGGCAGCCGATTATTCGCGGTCAGCTGACGATTTCCAGCGGCGCCTTCTGACTGGAGTCAAACGTCAGGTACTCCACCAAATCCGCCAAGGCCAAGGGCTTGCTGATCAGATAACCCTGTACCTGATCGCACTCAAACCCGCGCAACAAGTCCAGTTGCTCCGACGTCTCCACCCCTTCGGCGACGACTTCGAGGTTGAGGTTGTGCGCCAGGTTGATCATCGCGTGGACCAGTTTGCGATTCTCTTCCCGTTGCTCCATGCCGCCGACAAAACTCTTGTCGATCTTCAGCAAGGTGATCGGCAGGCTATTGAGGTGTACGAACGAGGAAAACCCGGTGCCGAAGTCGTCGAGGGAGAAGCGCACCCCAAGGCGCCCGAGGGCATCCATGGTCTGCTTCACCAGATCGCTGCGGCGCATGACCGCGGTTTCGGTCAATTCGAACTCCAGCCATTGCGCCTCGACGCCACGTTCAGCAATCAGCCGGCTCAGGGTCGAGAGCAACTGACTGTCTTGAAACTGTCGGAATGACAGGTTGATCGCCATGTGTAATGGCGGTATCCCGAGCTCGAGCAATGCCTGCATGTCGCGCAAGGCCCGGGAAATGACCCAGTACCCCAGCGGCACGATCAGACCGCTTTGCTCGGCCAGCGGCACGAACTCGCTCGGTGGCAGCAAGCCACGCTCGCCGTGGCGCCAGCGCACCAACGCCTCGAGTCCGACGATTTGCCCGTCCTCAAGGTTCAGGCGTGGCTGGTAATGCAGTTCCAGCTCATCGCGGCGCAATGCCCGGCGCAGTTCGCTTTCGAGATCGGCGATGCTGCGGGCATTGCGGTTGATGCGTTCGTTGAAGATATGGAAGGTACAGCCCTGAGTGCTCTTGGCCTGTTGCATGGCGATGTGCGCATGCCACATCAACGGATCGGCACCGGCCTGGGCCCGGGCGTGGGCAATGCCCAGGCTGGAACCGATCAGCAGGCTCTCACCATCGACCCAATACGGCTCGGCCAGCGCTTCGGTGATGCGCTCGGCCATCCATTCCGCGCGTTGAGGCGCGCGGCGGGTGTCGATCAGCAACGCGAATTCATCGCTGCCCAGCCGTGCCAGTTGATCGCCGGCCTCAAGCTGGCTTTTGAGCCGCGCGACCACTTGCAGGATCAACCGGTCACCGGCCTGATGGCCGAGGGCGTCGTTGGCATGACGGAAGTTATCGAGGTCCAGGTGACCCAGCGCCAGGCCTCGCCCCTCGTTTTCGGCCAATCGCGCCGTCAGCAAGGTCTGGAAGCCCTGGCGATTGGCAATGCCGGTGAGCGGGTCTTGCTCGGCGAGTCGTTGCAGGGTGGTTTCCAGCACGCCACGCTCACGCACATGCCGCAGGCACCGGCGCAGCATGCTCGGGTCGAGATGCTCGCGTACCAGCCAGTCACTCACACCGTCGGGTGGAGTCAGCGGTTCATGTTCAAGCAGCAACACCGTCGGCAGACAGCAACGGCCAGGCGCCGGCTGAAGAGCCGGGACGGTCAACAACACCGCACTGCGGTTGTCATCGAACAGACTGCTGACCGACTCCCAACTCGGCGCGCTGATGAGCACGGCCGAGCTCCCCATCGGAGCCAGACACTCGCGCAACAACGCTGCCCACGCTGGCTCTTCGGCCAGTAGCAGCAAACGCAAGGGTTCGACAGGCGTAGACAAGCTAGCTCCCTAGACTCTGCAAATATGTAGGCGGTGGGCATTATGCCGTGCCGATAACCAATGACCAATGACATCAGTTATCAAAACGAAGCCTTTGTATCCGGAATTACGAACAGTAGACGCAATTTGGTCGCGCATCCTGCGTGAAAGTAACAAAACCGGCAAATAGAGATCGCGTTGTACGTCACAAGTCGGACAGAGCAGCACAAATCGCTGAGCCTGTTAAAATGCCGGCCCATTTCGTACTGACTCCTGAATTTACGTATGTCCCGACTCAATCCCCGGCAGCAAGAAGCCGTGAGCTACGTCGGCGGCCCTCTTTTGGTGCTCGCCGGCGCTGGCTCCGGCAAGACCAGCGTGATCACGCGCAAGATCGCACATTTGATCCAGAACTGTGGCATCCGCGCCCAGTACATCGTCGCCATGACCTTTACCAACAAGGCGGCGCGCGAGATGAAGGAACGGGTCGGCACGCTGCTGCGCGCCGGTGAAGGCCGCGGCTTGACGGTCTGTACCTTCCACAACCTGGGCCTGAACATCATCCGCAAGGAGCACGCGCGGCTGGGCTATAAGCCGGGCTTCTCGATTTTCGACGAGGCCGACGTCAAGGCCCTGATGACCGACATCATGCAGAAGGAATACTCGGGCGACGACGGCGTCGACGAGATCAAGAACATGATCGGCGCCTGGAAGAACGACCTGATCCTGCCGCCCCAGGCCCTGGAAAACGCACGCAACCCCAAGGAACAGACGGCTGCCATCGTCTACACCCACTACCAGCGCACGCTCAAGGCGTTCAACGCGGTGGACTTCGACGACTTGATCCTGCTGCCGGTGAAGCTGTTCGAAGAACACGCCGACATCCTGGAAAAGTGGCAGAACAAGGTGCGCTACCTGCTGGTGGACGAATACCAGGACACCAACGCCAGCCAGTACCTGCTGGTGAAAATGCTCATCGGCAAACGTAACCAGTTCACCGTGGTGGGCGACGACGACCAGTCGATCTATGCCTGGCGCGGCGCGCGCCCGGAAAACCTGATGCTGCTCAAGGACGACTACCCGTCGTTGAAAGTGGTGATGCTGGAGCAGAACTATCGCTCCACCAGCCGCATCCTGCGCTGCGCCAACGTGCTGATTTCGAACAACCCCCACGAATTCGAAAAGCAGCTGTGGAGTGAAATGGGCCACGGCGACGAGATCCGCGTGATCCGCTGCCGCAACGAAGACGCCGAAGCCGAGCGCGTGGCCGTGGAAATCCTCAGCCTGCACTTGCGCACCGATCGCCCTTACAGCGATTTCGCCATCCTGTATCGCGGTAACTACCAGGCCAAGCTGATCGAGCTGAAATTGCAGCACCACCAGGTGCCGTATCGCCTGTCCGGCGGCAACAGCTTTTTCGGACGCCAGGAAGTGAAAGACCTGATGGCCTACTTCCGCCTGATCGTGAACCCGGACGACGACAACGCCTTCCTGCGGGTGATCAACGTCCCGCGCCGTGAAATCGGTTCGACGACGCTGGAGAAGCTGGGCAACTACGCCACCGAGCGAAAAATCTCGATGTACGCCGCCACCGACGAAATCGGCCTGGGCGAGCACCTGGATTCACGCTTCACCGATCGCCTGTCGCGCTTCAAGCGCTTCATGGACAAGGTGCGCGAACAATGCGCCGGCGAAGACCCGATCTCGGCCCTGCGCAGCATGGTCATGGACATCGACTACGAGAACTGGCTGCGTACCAACAGCTCCAGCGACAAGGCCGCCGACTACCGCATGGGTAACGTCTGGTTCCTCATCGAGGCACTGAAGAACACCCTGGAAAAAGACGAAGACGGCGAAATGACCGTCGAAGACGCCATCGGCAAACTGGTGCTGCGCGACATGCTGGAGCGTCAACAGGAAGAGGAAGACGGTGCCGAAGGTGTGCAGATGATGACCCTGCACGCCTCCAAGGGCCTGGAATTCCCTTACGTGTTCATCATGGGCATGGAAGAGGAAATCCTCCCGCACCGCTCCAGCATCGAAGCCGACACCATCGAAGAAGAACGCCGACTTGCCTACGTCGGGATCACCCGCGCGCGTCAGACCCTGGCCTTCACCTTTGCCGCCAAGCGCAAGCAATACGGCGAGATCATCGACTGCGCACCGAGTCGCTTCCTCGATGAACTGCCGCCGGACGACCTGGCCTGGGAAGGCAACGACGACACCCCGACCGAAGTCAAAGCCGTTCGCGGCAATAGCGCATTGGCGGATATACGCGCGATGTTAAAGCGCTAGAATTGACCACTTTTACTAGACCTTCGGCGCAAAAGACGCCAAAAGAGGACAGCTTCATGGAAGCACTGCACCAGAAAATTCGCGAACAAGGCATCGTGCTTTCCGACCAGGTCCTGAAGGTCGATGCCTTTCTGAACCACCAGATCGACCCTGCCCTGATGAAGCTGATCGGCGACGAGTTCGCCTTGCTGTTCAAGGACTCGGGCATCACCAAGATCGTCACCATCGAAGCCTCGGGCATCGCCCCGGCGATCATGACGGGCCTGAACCTTGGCGTACCGGTGATTTTCGCCCGCAAGCACCAGTCCCTGACCCTGACCGAAAACCTGCTGTCGGCGACCGTCTACTCGTTCACCAAGCAGACCGAGAGCACCGTCGCGATCTCCCCGCGCCACCTGACCAGCAGCGACCGCGTACTGATCATCGACGACTTCCTGGCCAACGGTAAGGCGTCCCAGGCACTGATTTCGATCATCAAGCAGGCCGGCGCCACCGTGGCTGGTTTGGGGATCGTGATCGAGAAGTCGTTCCAGGGCGGTCGTGCGGAGCTGGATGCGCAGGGCTATCGCGTCGAGTCCCTGGCTCGCGTGCAGTCGCTGGCCGGCGGCGTCGTGACCTTCATCGAGTAACGCCCGAACACTGCAATACCTGTGGGAGCCAGCCTGCTGGCGATGGCGCCGTGTGAGTCGAAACCTTCATGACTGACAGATAGCAATCGCCAGCAGGCTGGCTCCCACAGTCGGTTTTGCGGTGGGCGTTATTGTGCGGTGGCCTTAAGGCCCGCGAGCAACAATCGCTGATACAAATCCTCTTTCAATCCTTCCGGGTTGGTCAGCTGCATGCGTTCCAAGTGTTCAGGAAACGCATCGGGCTCCGGCGCATCCAGCGCAGCCTTGCCCAACTCCAGAATCTCGCTCAGCTTGAATTTGCTCTTGAGCCAATTCAGCGCCCGCAACAAGTCCCGCTCCACTTCCGTAAAATCGCAGCCCAACGGATACTCCGGAAACAAGTGCGGGTGCCGCGCCTGAATCGCCTGCAGACGTTGCGGGCTGTTGTCGGTGAAACGCGGATCGAGACGGAAATCCTTCGGCAATTTGCCGACCTTCTGCGCCTGCTCGATCAGCCCCGGCTGGAAACGTGAGTCGCTGATATTCAACAACGCCTCAATCACTGCCGCATCGGTCTTGCCCCGCAGATCGGCGATGCCGTACTCGGTGACCACGATGTCGCGCAAATGCCGCGGTATCGTGCAGTGACCATACTCCCAAACCATATTGGAACTGACGTCGCCGCCCGACTCGCGCCAGCTGCGCAGCAGTAGCACCGAGCGTGCGCCCTGCAACGCATGGCCCTGGGCTACGAAGTTGTACTGCCCGCCCACCCCGCTGAGCACGCGTCCGTCCTCAAGCTGATCCGCCACGCCCGCGCCGAGCAAGGTCATGGTGAATGCGGTGTTGATGAACCGTGCATCGAGGCGCTGCAAGCGCTTCAACTCTTCCTGGCCATAGAGTTCGTTGATGTAGCTGATACGGGTCATGTTGAATTCGAGCCGCTTGCCTTGCGGCCATTCGCGCAAGCGCTCATAGAAACTGCGCGGCCCGAGAAAGAAGCCGCCATGCACCGAAATGCCGTCAGTCTGTGCCGCTTCGTCCAGGGTACCGGCATTCGCCTGTTGCTGGGTCGGCACATCCGGGTAGACCTTGCGCCGTACGATCCCGGCATCCGCCAGCACCAGCAGGCCGTTGACGAACATTTCGCTGCAACCGTAAAGACCTTTGGCGAACGGCTCGGTGCCGCCTTCGCGGTCGATCAATTGAGCCCACTGGCTCAGATTCAGATCCGCCAACAAGGTCTTGTAGCCGCTGTTATCGGCCTGCCGTGCCAGCAACGCGGCAGTCAGCGCATCGCCCATGGCGCCGATGCCGATCTGCAAGGTGCCGCCATCGCGCACCAGCGTGCTGGCGTGCAATCCGATGAAGTGATCCTGGAACCCCACCGGCATGTTCGGCGTGGAGAACAGCGTGGTGTTGTCCTTTTCGTCGATCAGCAGATCAAACGTATCGATGCCGACCTCGGCATCACCGGGCATGTAGGGCAAATCGTTGTGCACCTGGCCAAGCATCAGGATCGTCTCCCCGGCGGCCCGGCGCCTGGCGATCATTGGCAACAGGTCGAGGGTGATGTCCGGGTTGCAGCTCAGGCTCAAGCGGTCTGGATGCTCGGCATGACTGGCCACCAACTGCGCAACCAGGTTCAACCCGGCGGCGTTGATATCCCGCGCGGCATGGCTGTAGTTGCTGCTGATGTAATCCTGCTGGGCCGATTCACTGTGCAGCAGACTGCCGGGCTGCATGAAAAACTGCTGGATATGGATGTTGCGCGGCAAGCTGTCGCGACGCAGGTCGGCAAGGAAATCCAGTTCCGGGTAATCGCCGAAAACCCGTTCGGTGAAGGGTTCGAGGAAACGCTTTTGCAACCCGTCACCCAGCGCGGGGCGCCCCAGGCACAGCGCGGTGTAGATCGTCAGCCGTCGCTGCGGCAATTGCGCGATACGTTGATACAACGCGTTGACGAAGTGATTGGGCTTGCCCAGGCCCAAAGGCAGGCCCATGTGAATATGCGCCGGCAACCGTGCCAACACGTCATCAACCGCTTGCTCGATAGAACACAGCTGAACCATCCAAACCTCCTGACATTCCATGATGCGGGGTTGGACTGAGCTTGCCGGGTCTTGGTTGCAATGAACAGCCTGCAAGCAACACAAAACCCTGTAGGAGCGAGCGGCGATCCGCGGGCACAAAAAAACCGTCCGGAGACGGTTTTTTGCGAAAGATGCAGCGCCTTACTTCAGGCCGGACATCTTCTGGATCGCGCCTTTGAGCTCGGCGTCGGAGCAATCGGCGCAAGTGCCTTTAGGCGGCATCGAGTTGATACCGGTAATGGCTTTGGCCAGGATGCCGTCCAGGCCGCCCTGGTGATCGGCACGATCTTTCCAGGCAGCGGCATCACCGATTTTCGGTGCGCCCAGCAGGCCGGAGCCGTGGCAAGCGTTGCAATGTTTTGCAATCACTTCGTCAGGCGTCTTGGCACCGCCACCGCCGCCGGCAGAGGCGGCGACTTCCATGCCTTTGCACTCTTTACCCTGAACACACACTTGGCCGACTGGCTCAAGGCGCTTGGCAATATCGTCGTTGGTCGCAGCTTGAGCGCTGACAGCCCAGAGGGCCAATACGGTTGCTGGTGCAGCCAGCATTTTCATAATTAGATTCACGCGTTCACCCTCAATGGTGGCTAGTCACGCCTACGGCCACGGTTCGCAGGCGGGCGCAAGTATAGCGGTAAGCCCGCGACACTGAAACAACCCCAAAGTCGAAGGGGTCTTGTTGCGTAACGGTAAAACCGCCCGGGGGCCTCGGCCATGCTGGCAGGGCGCCTCTTTCCTTAAAAGTTCGCCGGTGTAGCTGCGCTGATTAGTCGCGCCGGCGTATCGAACGGATTACGGAAACGATGCGGCTTGGTACTTTCAAAGTAGTAGCTATCGCCCGCCTCGAGCACAAATGTTTCGAGTCCCACTACCAGTTCCAGCCGTCCCTCGACCAAAATGCCGGTTTCCTCGCCCTCATGGGTGAGCATCTCTTCACCGGTATCGGCGCCTGGCGGGTAGATTTCAGTGAGGAACGTGATCGCCCGACTCGGGTGTGCCCGGCCAACCAGTTTCATGGTCACTGCGCCATCGGAAATATCGATCAGCTCGTTGGCTTTGTAGACGATCTGAGCCGGTTTTTCCTGCAGGATTTCTTCCGAGAAGAACTCGACCATGGACATGGGAATCCCGCCCAACACTTTGCGCAGCGAGCTGATCGAGGGGCTGACGCTGTTCTTCTCGATCATCGAAATGGTGCTGTTGGTGACGCCCGCGCGCTTGGCGAGCTCACGCTGGGAAAGACCTTTGAGCTTACGGATTGATTGCAGTCGCTCACCGACGTCCAATGCTGGAGCCTCCAGGAATTCAGGTTGTTGGAATAATGAGCGTTATCATGGCGACAGCGTTCAGTATTTACAACACTTTGACCTGAATCCTGTTCGGCGAGACAACTTCCGGTCCGGCCTGTCTGGCCTCAGGCCCCGGAATAGAGCAGTGGCACCCGGCGCAGGTTACAGAAGATCTGGTAAGGAATTGTCCCGGCCGCAATGGCCACGTCGCTGGCCAGAATGTTCTTGCCCCACAGCTCCACGGTAGAACCCAGGCCCGCTTGCGGCACATCGGTCAGGTCGATGCACAGCATGTCCATCGACACGCGACCGATCAACTGGCTACGTTGCCCGGCAACCAACACTGGCGTGCCGGTCGGCGCCTGGCGCGGGTAGCCATCGGCGTAACCCATGGCCACCACGCCAACGCGCATCGGTTTCTGGGTGATGAATTTGGCGCCATAACCAATCGGCTCGCCGGCCGGCAGTTCACGCACGCAGATCACTTTCGATTCGAGGGTCATCACCGGTTGCAGGCGTGCAGCCAGGGCATTGGCTTCTTCGAATGGCGTGGCGCCGTAGAGCATGATGCCCGGGCGCACCCAATCGCTCGGTACCTGCGGCCAACCGAGCACCGCCGGCGAGTTGCGCAGGCTGACCTCGGCCGACAACCCCTGACGCGCCGCTTCAAACACCGCGACCTGCTCGGCGCTCGCTTGACTGTGCAACTCATCTGCACGGGCGAAGTGGCTCATCAGTACGATCTTCGCGACCTTGCCACTGGCCAGCAGACGTTGATAGGCCGCCTGGTAATCCTTCGGATGCAGGCCCACCCGGTGCATGCCCGAATCGAGTTTGAGCCAGACCACAATCGGTTTGCTCAATGCAGCCTTCTCGATCGCTTCGAGCTGCCACAGCGAATGCACCACGCACCAGAAGTCATGCTCGACGATCAGCGACAGTTCATCGGCTTCGAAAAAACCTTCCAGCAACAGCACCGGCGCACGAATGCCCGCGGCCCGCAGTTCCAGGGCTTCTTCGATGCAGGCCACGGCAAAACCGTCGGCCTCGGCTTCCAGCGCCTGGGCGCAACGCACCGCGCCATGGCCATAAGCGTCGGCCTTGATGACCGCGAGGGCCTTGGCACCCGAAACTTCACGGGCGATTTGGTAGTTATGACGCAGGGCTTGAAGGTCGATCAGGGCACGGGCAGGGCGCATGGCGGCAGACTTCTGGTCGGTCGTTTGGAAGAAAAACCGGCGCTGGCTGATGACATTAGCCGCCAGCAGCGCCGGGAGAGGGATCTTTCAGACTTGCTTATGGCAGAGCGGCTACAACCGACAGCTCCACCAGGATTTCCGGTTCGCACAGTTTCGCTTCGACGGTAGCACGGGCCGGTGTGGCGCCTTTGGGCAACCACTGGTCCCAGACCGAGTTCATGCCTTCGAAGTGTGCATCAATGTCTTTCAGGTAAATCGTCACCGACAGCAGACGGTTTTTGTCGGTCCCGGCCAGATCGAGCAAACGCTCGATGTTGGCGAGGGCTTCACGAGTCTGCTGTTCAATCCCGGCGTTCATGTCGTCGCCAACCTGCCCGGCCAGATAAACCGTGCCGTTGTGGGTGACGATCTGACTCATGCGCTCATTGGTGAGCTGGCGCTGGATTGACATGCTTTGCGGACTCCTGGGTTTTGTTGCCATAACGGGAAATATCGAGGCCTTCGGCGCTGATCTGCGGCTTCTTCTTGGCCATCAGATCAGCCAGCAAGCGGCCGGAACCACAAGCCATGGTCCAGCCCAAGGTGCCGTGACCGGTGTTCAGGAACAGATTCTTGAACGGTGTGGCGCCAACGATCGGCGTGCCGTCCGGAGTGGTCGGACGCAGGCCGGTCCAGAAGCTGGCCTCGGCCAGATTACCGCCCTGAGGATAAAGGTCGTTGACGATCATCTCCAGGGTTTCGCGCCGACGCGGGTTCAGCGACAGGTCAAAACCGGCGATTTCAGCCATGCCGCCGACGCGGATGCGGTTGTCGAAACGGGTGATTGCGACCTTGTAGGTCTCGTCGAGAATGGTCGAGGTCGGGGCCATTGCCGGGTTGGTGATCGGCACGGTCAGGGAGTAACCCTTGAGCGGATACACCGGGGCCTTGATGCCCAATGGCTTGAGCAGTTGCGGCGAGTAGCTGCCGAGTGCCAGGACGTAGCGGTCCGCGGTTTCCAGTTTGCCGTCGATCCATACACCGTTGATGCGATCGCCGGCGAAGTCGAGGCGCTGAATGTCCTGACCGAAACGGAATTGCACACCGAGGTTCGCGGCCATCTCGGCCAGCTTGGTGGTGAACATCTGGCAGTCGCCAGTCTGGTCGTTCGGCAGGCGCAGGGCACCGGCGAGGATATCGGTGACGCTGGCCAGGGCCGGTTCGACGCGGGCAATGCCTTCGCGATCGAGCAGTTCGAACGGCACGCCGGATTCTTTCAACACAGCGATGTCTTTCGCGGCGCCGTCGAGCTGGGCCTGGGTACGGAACAGTTGAGTCGTGCCGAGGCTGCGGCCTTCGTAGGCAATGCCGGTTTCGGCGCGCAATTCGTCGAGGCAGTCACGGCTGTACTCGGACAGACGGACCATGCGCTCCTTGTTCACCGCGTAACGGCTGGCGGTGCAGTTGCGCAGCATCTGCGCCATCCACAGGTATTGGTCGATGTCGCCAGTGGCCTTGATCGCCAGCGGCGCGTGACGCTGCAACAGCCACTTGATGGCTTTGAGCGGCACGCCCGGTGCGGCCCACGGCGAGGCATAACCCGGCGAAACCTGGCCGGCGTTGGCGAAACTGGTCTCCATCGCGGCAGCCGGCTGCCGGTCGACGACCACCACTTCAAACCCGGCACGCGCCAGATAGTAAGCACTGGTGGTACCGATGACGCCGCTACCCAAGACCATGACGCGCATTTTCATATCCCTCATGCGGCTAACCGCTGACGTTTGTTGTTCAGAGCTTTAGATAGGCGCAGTGTAAAAAAGAATAGCCAGTGATTTTCACTATATAAGCGCTTATATTTGGCGACAATTCTCGGCAAAAACCCTTTTCACGGAGGCGCATCCCCTATGCGTACCAACACTCAAACCAAACGAGAGCTGGACAAGATCGACCGCAACATCCTGCGGATCCTGCAAGCGGACGGGCGTATCTCCTTCACCGAGCTGGGGGAGAAGGTCGGACTCTCGACCACGCCCTGCACAGAGCGGGTGCGGCGCCTGGAACGCGAAGGGATCATCATGGGTTACTACGCGCGGCTCAATCCGCAGCACCTCAAGGGCAGCCTTCTGGTGTTCGTGGAAATCAGTCTCGACTACAAATCCGGCGACACTTTCGAAGAGTTCCGACGCGCGGTGCTGAAGCTGCCACACGTGCTGGAGTGCCATTTGGTGTCAGGGGATTTCGACTATCTGGTGAAGGCACGGATCTCCGAAATGGCCTCGTACCGCAAGCTGCTGGGCGACATCCTGCTCAAGCTGCCCCATGTGCGCGAATCCAAGAGTTACATCGTGATGGAAGAGGTGAAAGAGAGCTTGAATTTGCCGATTGCGGATTGAAGCGCTGCGTTGTCCGGTCTGGCCCCATCGCTAGCAGGCTAGCTCCCACAATTGATCTTCAGCGGACACACATTCTGTGCATGACACAGATCCAGTGTGGGAGCTAGCCCGCTAGCGATTACAGGCGACTCGGTCTTGCCTTAGACGAGGACCTGCCGATTCGAAGCCATGTACTCGAACACCTGCTTCTCCACCCGCGGATGAATCAGCTCCACCGGTCCCCGGCCATTAGGGCACGGCAAGCTCTTGGTCGTGCCGAACAACCGGCAGATCAGCGGCCGCTCTTCATACACCGTGCAACCGTTCGGTCCCAGGTGCACACAGTTGAGTGCCTCCATCGCCGCGTCCTGCTCGGCCCGGGTCTTGCGCGGCAGGCGCGACATTTCTTCCGGCGAGGTCGTCACCGGACCACAGCAGTCATGGCAGCCGGGGACGCACTCGAACGAGGGAATCTGCTGGCGAAGCGTGCGGATTTTCTGACTGTTGCAGCTCATCGAAGCGGTGACCGATATCGGAATAGAGCGTGATTCTGACGCAAAAGCCCTTTTCCAGACAGCAGCAACCGACCAATGTTGCCCGTCTGCGAAGGTCCGGCTTATGCTCCGTCAAATTTTATAAACACAAGAATCAGGATCACGCAGATGACTGCTCGTGCTCGGCAACCTGTCTCGAACCACCCGCATACGGCCTCCTACTACGCGGCCAGCAGCTTGCCGCAGCCGCAGCTTCCGGTGCTCAAGGGCGAAGTGCTGGCCGACGTGTGCGTGGTCGGCGGCGGGTTCTCGGGATTGAACACGGCACTTGAACTGGCCGAACGCGGCCTCAGCGTGGTGTTGCTCGAAGCGCACAAGATCGGTTGGGGCGCCAGCGGACGCAATGGCGGGCAGTTGATTCGCGGTGTCGGGCACGGCCTCGATCAGTTCGCCAACGTGATCGGTGCGGACGGTGTGCGTCAGATGAAACTCATGGGCCTGGAAGCGGTGGAAATCGTCCGACAGCGCATCGAGCGATTTCAGATCCCCTGCGACTTGACCTGGGGCTACTGCGACCTGGCCAACAAGCCCCGCGACCTCGAAGGTTTCGCCGAAGACGCCGAAGAACTGCGCAGCCTCGGTTATCGCTACGAAACCCGCCTGCTGCAACCCCATGAGATGCACACGGTGGTGGGCTCCGAGCGCTACGTCGGCGGTCTTGTCGACATGGGTTCCGGGCACCTGCACCCGCTGAACCTGGCACTGGGCGAAGCGGCTGCCGCACAACGATTGGGCGTCAAACTATTCGAACAGTCCGCCGTTACCCGAATCGATTACGGCCCCGAGATCAAGGTTCATACCGCCCAAGGCTCGGTCCGCGCCAAGACCCTGGTACTGGGCTGCAATGCTTACCTCAATCAACTCAACCCGCAGCTCAGCGGCAAGGTGTTGCCCGCCGGCAGTTACATCATCGCCACCGAACCATTGAGCGAGGAACAGGCACACGCTTTGCTGCCGCAAAACATGGCGGTCTGTGATCAGCGGGTGGCACTGGATTATTACCGGCTCTCGGCGGATCGACGCTTGCTGTTCGGCGGCGCCTGCCATTACTCAGGTCGCGACCCGAAAGACATCGCCGCCTATATGCGGCCAAAAATGCTGGACGTGTTCCCGCAGTTGGCCGGCGTGAAGATCGATTATCAATGGGGAGGCATGATCGGCATCGGCGCCAACCGCTTGCCTCAGATCGGTCGACTCAACGACCAGCCGAACGTGTATTACGCTCAGGCCTATTCCGGCCATGGTGTGAATGCCACGCACCTGGCGGGCAGGTTACTGGCCGAGGCCATCAGTGGCCAGCACAGCGGTGGGTTCGATCTGTTCGCCAAGGTGCCACACATCACCTTCCCCGGCGGCAAGCATCTGCGCTCGCCATTGTTGGCGCTGGGGATGTTGTGGCATCGACTGAAAGAGTGGGTTTGAAGGATTGGTTTCGCTCTTACCTGCTACATCGCGAGCAAGCTTGCCCCCACGGGTCCATCTCATCCCTGTGGGAGCGAGCTTGCTCGCGATTGGTCCGCCACTCAGATCCGCCAGAAAGGCTTGAGCCCCTCCTCCCGCGCCTGTTCACGGGTCAGCCCGATATCCTTGAGCTGCTCGGGCGTCAGCCTCAGCAACGCCTTGCGCGTGTGCAGACGGTGCCAGAACAGATCCCAGCGACTCAGGCCGGACGGTGCGTTGCGCATGACGGATCTCTGCGCACCGTTGCCCTGCCCTGCCACCAGTTCCTGACTGTGTAACGTCAGCCGCACATCGCTCAAGCCGTTCATTTTCATCGCTCCTGTTTACTTGGGTAGCCAGAGATTCCATGATGCGCGGGCAAGCAAAACCATTACAGATTCAACAGCCATGTATTATCCCCATACAGATTTGCTGTTCGAAGCACTGAATTGTCGATTTCTGCCACATCTGTACTGGTTGACCGAATCCCCTGCACCGAGGCAGTGCCATGACCCTTTATGTGAACCTCGCCGAATTACTCGGCACGCGTATCGAACAGGGCTTCTATCGCCCGGGTGACCGCCTGCCGTCGGTACGGGCGCTGAGCGTTGAACATGGGGTCAGCCTGAGCACGGTGCAGCAGGCCTATCGCATGCTGGAAGACAGCGGGCTGGCCACGCCAAAACCCAAATCCGGGTACTTCGTGCCAGTCGGTCGCGAGCTACCGGAACTGCCGGCGATCGGTCGCCCGGCCCAACGCCCTGTGGACATTTCGCAATGGGATCAGGTGCTGGAGCTGATCCGCGCGGTACCGCGCAAGGATGTGGTGCAACTGGGTCGCGGCATGCCGGACATCACCACGCCCACCCTCAAACCGCTATTGCGCGGCCTGGCGCAGTTGAGCCGCCGGCAGGACATGCCCGGCCTGTATTACGACAACATCCACGGCAATCTCGGCCTGCGCGAACAGATTGCACGCCTGATGCTCGATTCCGGCTGCCAACTGGGCCCCGGCGACCTGGTGGTGACCACCGGATGCCATGAAGCGCTGTCCACCAGCATTCGGGCGATCTGCGAGCCGGGCGACATCGTGGCGGTCGACTCACCGAGCTTTCACGGTGCCATGCAGACCCTCAAGGGCCTGGGCATGAAAGCCCTGGAAATCCCCACGGACCCGCTTACCGGCATCAGCCTGGAAGCGCTGGAACTGGCATTGGAACAATGGCCGATCAAGGCCATACAGTTGACCCCCAACTGCAACAACCCGCTGGGCTACATCATGCCGGAGTCGCGCAAACGCGCGCTTTTGACGCTCGCACAGCGTTTCGACGTGGCGATCATCGAGGACGATGTGTATGGCGAACTTTCCTACACCTACCCGCGCCCTCGCACGATCAAATCCTTCGACGAGGACGGCCGTGTCTTACTGTGCAGCTCATTTTCCAAAACGCTGGCCCCCGGCCTGCGCATCGGCTGGGTGGCGCCCGGTCGTTATCTGGAGCGGGTGCTGCACATGAAATACATCAGCACCGGCTCTACCGCGCCACAACCACAGATTGCCATTGCCGAATTCCTCAAAGGTGGACATTTCGAACCCCATTTGCGGCGGATGCGTACGCAATACCAGCGCAATCGCGACGCCATGATCGACTGGGTCACCCGCTACTTCCCGGCGGGCACGCGCGCCAGTCGCCCACAAGGCAGCTTCATGCTGTGGGTTGAATTGCCGGAAGGATTCGACACCCTGAAACTGAATCGGGCCTTGCACGACCAGGGCGTACAGATTGCCGTCGGCAGCATCTTTTCCGCCTCGGGCAAGTACCGCAATTGCCTGCGGATGAACTACGCTGCCAAACCAACAGCACAGATCGAAGACGCGGTGCGCAAGGTCGGCGCTGCGGCCATTCAGTTGCTGGCCGAAACCCGCGAGCTCAACGACTGACCTTTCTGCGGATACCAACGTCCATATGCCAATACCCGCCGCCAACCGGAACGATCCCACGTGAGAGTCACAAAGCCTCTGCTTGCTCTTGTGTTACTGGCCTCGTTCCTCGGCGGCTGCGCCAGTCTCGACGCGCAGCGCGAACCGAGCCAGGCGCTGCCAGCCAATGATTCGGCATTCGGTCGCTCGGTCCAGGCCCAGGCAACGCCCCATCAAGGGCAGTCCGGTTTTCGCCTGCTCTCGGACAGTACCGAGGCCTTCACTGCGCGCGCCGAGCTGATCCGCAATGCGCAACGCAGCCTCGATTTGCAGTACTACATCATTCACGACGGCATCAGTACGCGAATGCTGGCGAATGAACTGCTCAAGGCCGCTGACCGTGGCGTGCGCGTGCGCATCCTGATCGACGACACCACCAGCGACGGCCTGGACTTCATCATCGCCACGATGGCGGCGCATCCGCAGATCCAGATTCGCGTGTTCAATCCGCTGAATCTGGGCCGCAGCACCGGCGTGACGCGGGCCATGGGCCGCTTGTTCAACCTGTCGCGGCAACACCGGCGCATGCACAACAAACTGTGGCTGGCCGACAACAGCATGGCCATCGTTGGTGGACGCAATTTGGGGGACGAGTATTTCGATGCCGAGCCCAACCTGAACTTTACCGACATCGACATGCTTGGCGCAGGCCCGGTTGCCGAGCAGCTGGGACACAGTTTCGACCAGTACTGGAACAGCGCCCTGAGCAAACCGATCGATGGGTTTCTATACAGCAAACCGACCGCCAAGGACCTGGAAAATACCCGGACCCGGCTCGAAGAATCCCTGGAGGAAACACGCAAAGAGAACCACGCGCTCTACAAACACCTGATGACGTACGCTACCAAACCGCGCCTGGACATTTGGCGCAAAGAGCTGATCTGGGCCTGGAACCAGGCGCTGTGGGATGCGCCAAGCAAGGTGCTGGCCGATGGCGAGCCAGACCCTCAGTTGCTCTTGACCACGCAATTGGCGCCCGAACTCAATGGCGTCAGCAAGGAGTTGATCATGGTCTCGGCCTATTTCGTGCCGGGCCAGCCGGGGCTGGTGTACCTGACCGGGCGCGCCGACGCCGGGGTCTCAGTGCGGCTGCTGACCAACTCCCTGGAGGCCACGGACGTACCGGCGGTGCATGGCGGTTATGCACCGTATCGCAAGGCGCTGCTGGAACATGGCGTGCAACTGTTCGAGTTACGCCGCCAGCCTGGCGAAGGCGGCGGCAGCGGCCCTAACCTGTTCAACAGCCGATCCTATCGCGGCTCCGATTCCAGCCTGCATAGCAAGGCGATCATCTTCGACCAGCAGAAAGCCTTCATCGGCTCGTTCAATTTCGATCCGCGCTCGGTGCTGTGGAACACCGAAGTCGGAGTACTGGTGGACAGCCCGGAGCTTGCGGCACACGCGCGTGAACTGGCGCTGCAAGGCATGGCACCGCCCCTGAGCTACAAAGTGGAACTGGAAAAAAGCCAGATCGTCTGGGTCACCGAAGACAACGGCAAACTGCACACCCTGACCAGCGAGCCAGGCAGTTGGTGGCGGCACTTCAATGCCTGGTTCAGTAATACGGTTGGCCTGGAACGGATGTTATGACCCTGTGGGAGCACGTTCCCACAGGTGTCAGGCCGGTTCGGCAACCGAGCCAAATGCCCCTTGCCGCGACACCACGATCAGCACACCCAACGCCCCCGCCGCCATCAGCAACGGCAAGGCGTGCCCGCTGATCCACTGGCTGCCGGCACCGGCCAGCAAAGGCCCGATCAGGCAACCGATGCCCCATAATTGCGCGATGTGCGCATTGGCCCTGACCAGCGCATCGTCGCGATAACGTTCGCCGATCAGAATCAGCGACAAGGTGAACAACCCACCCGCGCTGGCACCAAACAACACCCACAACGGCCAGATCAGCAGCGTGTCGATCAGCAACGGAATGGCCAGACTCGACCCCAGCAGCACCACCGCGCACCCGGTAAACAAGGTGCGCCGCGACAAGCGATCGGCCAACGCGCCAATCGGTAATTGCAGCACGGCATCACCCACCACCACCGTACTGACCATCGCCAGAGCGATTTCCGTGGTGAACCCCTGGCGCAAGCAGTAGACCGGCAGCAGCGTCAGGATCATCGCTTCGAACGCAGCGAACAGCGACACCGCCCAGGCAATCGCCGGCAGCCCCCTGCAGAACTCAAGCAAATCTCTCAAGGTCACGCTACCGGCCTCACTGCTCGGCGCACCGCTGCGACCGAGCAATAGAAACGGTGCCGCCATCAGCAAGCTGACACCCACCCAAAAACCATAATCGTGCTCGGTGCCAAGAAAGCCCAGCAACACCGGTCCGGCCAGCTGACTCAGCGCATAACTGCTGCCATACAGCGCGACCAACCGCCCGCGCCATTGCTCGACCACCAGTTGGTTGATCCAGCTTTCACCGAGGATGAATACAAGCGTCAGGATCACCCCGATCATCAGCCGCAGTGCCAGCCAGATCGGGTAGCTCGGCAACAGCGCCAGCAAGCCGATGGAAACCGCTCCGGCCCACAGGCATAGACGCATCAAATTGGCCGTACCAAGGCGCGCCGCCAGACGACTGGAAATTTTCGCCCCGACCAATACGCCAATGGCCGGCATCGCCGCCATCACACCGATGGCGAACGAGCCGTAACCCCAGCTTTCCAGGCGAAACGACACCAGCGGCATGCTGACACCCAGGGCCAGGCCGACACTCAAGACAGACGCCAACACGGCGAAATACGTCGCCCAACGCATGTTCCACGCTCCTGTGGATATTTTTATGGTCCGCACAAAACATTGTGGGAGCGAGCTTGCTCGCGATTAACGGAGCAACATTCAACTTGTTCGTCGACTGTCACACCGCTATCGCGAGCAGGCTCGCTCCCACAAGGGATCTGTGTCGTTTGGGAAGCCTGACCTGGATCAGGCTCCCCTACTGACTTACAACTTGATCCAGGTCGCCTTCAGCTCGGTGTACTTGTCGAACGCGTGCAGCGACTTGTCGCGACCGTTGCCGGACTGCTTGAAGCCACCGAACGGTGCAGTCATGTCGCCGCCATCGTACTGGTTGACCCACACGCTACCGGCACGCAGTGCACGGGCGGTCAGGTGCGCCTTGGAGATATCGGAAGTCCACACTGCAGCGGCCAGACCGTACGGGGTGTCGTTGGCGATCGCGACGGCTTCTTCGGCGCTGTCGAAGGTGATGACCGACAACACTGGCCCGAAGATTTCTTCCTGGGCAATTTTCATCGCGTTGCTCACGCCGTCGAAAATCGTCGGTTCAACGTAGGTGCCACCGGTTTCCTGGAGGATGCGTTTACCACCGGCTACCAGTTTGGCGCCGTCGGTGTGACCGGACTCGATGTAGGACAGCACGGTGTTCATCTGCTGGGTATCCACCAGCGCGCCGACGTTGGTCGCCGGATCCAGCGGGTTGCCCGGCTTCCAGGTTTTCAGGGCTTCGATCACCAGTGGCAGGAATTTGTCCTTGATCGAACGCTCCACCAGCAGGCGCGAACCGGCGGTGCAGACTTCGCCCTGGTTGAAGGCGATAGCACCCGCAGCAGCTTCAGCGGCCTCCTGCAGGTTCGGTGCGTCGGCGAACACGATGTTCGGGCTCTTGCCGCCGGCTTCGAGCCAGACGCGCTTCATGTTCGATTCGCCGGAGTAGATCAGCAGTTGCTTGGCGATCTTGGTCGAACCGGTGAACACCAGGGTGTCGACGTCGTTATGCAGGGCCAGGGCCTTGCCAACGGTATGACCGTAACCCGGCAGGACGTTCAGCACGCCTTTCGGAATCCCGGCTTCGACTGCCAGAGCAGCGATGCGGATGGCGGTCAGCGGCGATTTTTCCGATGGCTTGAGGATCACCGAGTTACCGGTGGACAGCGCTGGGCCGAGCTTCCAGCACGCCATCATCAATGGGAAGTTCCACGGCACGATGGCGCTGACAACGCCGACCGGTTCGCGCGTCACCAGACCCAGTTGATCGTGCGGGGTAGCTGCGACTTCGTCGTAGATCTTGTCGATGGCTTCGCCGCTCCAGCTCAGGGCTTGCGCTGCGCCGGGAACGTCGATGTACAGGGAATCGCTGATCGGCTTGCCCATGTCCAGGGTTTCAAGCAGGGCCAGCTCTTCGGCGTGCTGTTTGAGCAGGCCGGCAAAACGAATCATGGTGGCTTTGCGTTTGGTCGGCGCCAGGCGCGACCAGACACCGGAATTGAAGGTGGCACGGGCGTTTTCAACAGCGCGCTGGGCGTCGGCGGCATCGCAGCTGGCGACTTTGCCCAACAGACGGCCATCGACCGGGCTGATGCACTCGAAGGTCTCGCCGGAGACAGCATCGGTGTATTCGCCATTGATGTAGGCGCGGCCTTCGATCTTCAGATCGCGAGCCCGTTGTTCCCAGTCGGCACGAGTCAGGGTGGTCATACGAGTGTCCTCCTCTTATTGAATACGACACCCGCGTTCTTCGCGGGCGCTGTCAGGAATTCTGCCCGGTCAGCCTGCTTTCGGCCCAAGGCAACTGCCACCCTAAACCAGCGGCAGGGGAAGTTTCAATATATTTGACACAAGGCCGGTAAACGACCTTGCGATGTTCATTTTAATAAACATAGACTTTGGCGATACCAACAATAACGGAGGAATACAACAATGAGCATCCAGAACATCGTCGACTTCGGCCAGGCCACCACCGAGCCCGAGCGCTATCGACCAGACCCGGCAAAGGTGCTCAAGGGTGATCCTGAGCAAGTGGTCTACAACCACTACAACAGCCCTTGCGGCCAATTGAATGCCGGCGTGTGGGAAGGCGCAGTCGGCCAGTGGCTGGTGAACTTCACCGAGCATGAATATTGCGAAATCGTTCAGGGCGTTTCCGTCCTGCGCGACAACGATGGCAACAGCAAAACCGTGCGCGCAGGTGATCGCTTCGTCATCCCGGCCGGTTTCCGGGGCACCTGGGAAGTGCTGGAGCCTTGCCGCAAGATTTATGTGGCGTTTGAGCAGAAGGCCTGAAGACTTTCATTGCCTGGACCACCCTCATCGCGGGCAAGCCACGCTCCCATAGAGATCTGCGTCGTTTGCGAAACCTCTGGAAGCGGGCTGGCTCCGGGCGAATCTACGCCGATGAGGCCCTGACAAACATCACAAAGCTCAAGCAACAAAAAAGGCCCGTATCTCGCGATACGGGCCTTTTTCGTAAGAGGGAAAAATCAATTACTTGATTTTGCCTTCTTTGTAGATCACGTGCTTGCGAACAACCGGATCAAATTTCTTGATCTCGATTTTGTCCGGAGTAGTACGCTTGTTCTTGTCGGTAGTGTAGAAGTGACCAGTACCGGCGCTCGAAATCAAACGAATCAATTCACGCATGATTAGCTCCCTTAGATCTTGCCGGCTTTGCGGATTTCGGCCAGCACGGCAGTGATGCCACGCTTGTCGATGATACGCATGCCTTTGGCAGATACGCGCAGACGCACGAAACGTTTCTCTTCTTCAACCCAGAAGCGGTGATGCTGCAGGTTCGGCAGGAAACGACGACGGGTTTTGTTGTTTGCGTGGGAAATGTTATTCCCAGTCACCGGACCCTTACCGGTAACTTGACAGACTCTAGACATGCCTCAGCCCTCTAAAACCACATGCCCAACCCGGCATGGGTTGGCCGCTTAATCTCTCAGTCATTTGGCGCCAGGCGCCGCGTTTCTTTAAGGGTCTTACCGGCTACACCTACAAACGAAGGAACCGGGCCCCTAGAAAAGAGCGCTGCTTTATACCAGAAAGACTAGAGAGCAACAACATTCGCTGTACATTGAGTTGATAAAAACCCTGTTTTTCGAGCGTCAGGCGCTTTGGATAAAGGCTATCGTCGACTTCGACCGCTCGTCGCAGAGAATCGCTCGACACGCCGTCCCAGCGTTTTTTCCAACCGGCACACAGCAAAATCAGTCGCCTATAGTCTCCTCAAAATCAAAAAGGGGATAGTCATTTGCAATCGAGCCCACTAGGGTAAGCCTTTTCCAGACTGCACTTGCAGATGGGCCTTCGATCTGTAAAGGAACCCGACCATGCGCCTCGCTGCCCTACCGTTGTTGCTCGCCCCGTTTTTGCTGAGCCCACAGGCCTTCGCCGCCGCCCTGAGCGTCTGCACCGAGGCCAGCCCGGAAGGCTTTGACGTGGTGCAGTACAATTCGCTGACCACCACCAACGCCTCGGCCGACGTACTGATGAATCGGCTGGTGGACTTCGACACCGCCAGCGGCAAAGTGATCGCCAGCCTGGCGGACAGCTGGGAAGTCAGCCCCGATGGCCTGATCTACGTCTTCAAACTGCGACCGCAGGTGAAATTCCATCGCACCGAGTATTTCAGCCCGACGCGCGAGTTGACCGCCGAAGACGTCAAATTCAGCTTCGACCGCATGCTTGACCCCGCCAACCCGTGGCACCAGGTTGCCCAGACCGGTTTTCCCCATGCGCAATCGATGCAATTGCCAGCGCTGATCAAGAAAATCGACGCCCTTGACCCACTGACCGTGCGCTTCACCCTCGACCACCCGGACTCGACCTTCCTCGCGACCCTGAGCATGGGTTTCGCCTCGATCTACTCGGCTGAATACGCGGACAAATTGTTGAAGGCCGGCACCACGGACAAGCTCAACAGCCAGCCAATCGGCACCGGCCCGTTTGTTTTCACGCGTTTCCAGAAGGATGCCTCGGTTCGCTACAAAGCCAACCCGGACTACTTTGGCGGCAAACCGTCCGTGGACCCGCTGATCTTCGCCATCACCCCGGACGCGAACGTGCGCTTGCAGAAGTTGCGCCGCAACGAGTGCCAGATCGCCCTGTCGCCCAAACCTCTGGACGTACAGGCCGCGCTAAAAGAGCCGACCCTGAAAGTGGAAAAGACTGACGCCTTCATGACCGCATTCGTCGGCATCAACAGCCAACATCCACCGCTGGACAAGCCCGAAGTGCGACAGGCGATCAACCTCGCCTTCGATAAGGCCAACTACATCAAAGCCGTGTTCGAGGACACCGCCGAAGCGGCCAACGGCCCGTACCCACCCAATACCTGGAGCTACGCGAAAAACCTGCCGGGCTACCCCCATGACATCGAGAAAGCCAAGGCCTTGATGGCCAAGGCCGGGCTCAAGGACGGCTTCCAGACCACCATCTGGACCCGCCCTTCCGGCAGCCTGCTGAACCCCAACCCGAGCCTCGGCGCGCAGCTGCTGCAATCTGACCTCGCGGAAATCGGCATTCAGGCCGAGATCCGCGTGATCGAATGGGGCGAACTGATCCGCCGCGCCAAGGCCGGTGAGCATGACCTGCTGTTCATGGGATGGGCTGGCGACAATGGTGACCCGGACAACTTCCTCACGCCGCAGTTTTCCTGCGCGGCAGTCAAATCCGGCACCAACTTCGCACGTTATTGCAATGCGGATCTGGACAAGCTGATCAGTGCCGGCAAAACCACCGGCGAGCAAGGCGTTCGCACCAAGCTTTATGAACAAGCGCAAGCGCAGATCCAGCAACAGGCGCTATGGCTACCGCTGGCTCATCCGACGGCTTTCGCCCTGACGCGCAAAAATGTCGAGGGTTATTCAGTCAGCCCGTTTGGGCGTCAGGACTATTCGAAGGTCAAACTGTAGGAGCAAGCCTGCTCGCGATGATCGTCAACGATAAGGCGGGAAACCTGATACCCCCTGGCGTTCACGGGCTCATCGCGAGCAAGTTCGTTCCTGCCGTGATGCACTACTCACATCCACCCATACTCGGCCATGGACAACGGATCGCCGTCGCCGATGATGAAATGATCCAGCACCCGCACATCGATCAACTCCAGCGCCTTTTGCAAACGCTTGGTCAACACCCGATCAGCCTGACTGGGGTCGGAGTTCCCTGACGGGTGGTTGTGGCAGAGGATCAAGGCTGCTGCATTGTTAGCCAGCGCACGCTTGACCACCTCCCGCGGATGCACACTCGTATTGTCGATGGACCCGCGAAACAGCGTTTCGAAGCTCAGTACCTGATGTTTTGAGTCCAGAAACAGGCAACCGAACACTTCATGCGGTTCGTGACGCAGCATCGATTTCAGGTATTCACGGACCACGTGAGGGTTTTCCAGTGCCGGTTTCTGGCGCGCCCGTTCAGCCAAATGCCGCCGGCTCATTTCCTGGGCTGCCTGCAATTGAGCGAATTTTGCCGGGCCCAGCCCCAAATGCATGCTGAACATGACCTGATCGGCCTCGAGCAGTGCGCGCAGACTGCCAAACTGGCCCAGCAGATGCCGCGCCAGATCCACCGCGCTTTTGCCGGATACGCCGGTTCGTAAAAATATCGCCAGTAACTCGGCGTCTGAAAGACTCGCGGCTCCCAGTGTCAGTAATCTCTCCCGCGGCCGCTCCGCCGCCGGCCAATTGCGAATACTCATAGCACCTCCCTGTCTGTGGGCGCCGCTGTTCCGTAGCGGTCGCTGTGATATCGTAGCCCATCTTTTTTGCTGGCGAATTCATCCCTGGGGAGGGGGTATCGCCAAGCAGCCACCAACGAATTGAAAGGCAGACCTATGCAGCGGCTGTATCGGAAACGCATCGTTCTGGGCGTCGGCGGCGGTATCGCTGCCTATAAAAGCGCCGATCTGGTTCGCCGCCTGATGGACCAGGGCGCCGAAGTGCGCGTAGTCATGACCCGTGGCGGCGCCGAGTTCATCACCCCGCTGACCATGCAGGCCCTGTCCGGGCACCCGGTTCACCTGGATCTGCTGGACCCGGCAGCCGAAGCCGCCATGGGTCACATCGAACTGGCGAAATGGGCCGATCTGGTGTTGATCGCGCCGGCCACCGCCGACCTGATCGCTCGTCTTGCCCAAGGCATTGCCGATGACTTGCTGACCACGCTGGTGCTGGCCACCGACGCGGTCGTCGCCGTCGCCCCGGCGATGAACCAGGCCATGTGGCGCGATCCGGCGACCCAGGCCAACCTGCAAACCCTCGAAAGTCGCGACCTGAAAGTCTTTGGCCCAGCCTCTGGCAGCCAGGCCTGCGGCGACGTCGGCCTGGGCCGCATGCTCGAAGCCACCGATCTGGCCCAGTGCGCCGCCGACTGCTTCCAGCGCCAGGCGCTGACCGGCAAGCACGTGCTGATCACCGCTGGCCCGACCCAGGAAAACATCGACCCGGTGCGCTACATCACCAACCACAGCTCCGGGAAAATGGGTTTCGCCCTCGCTGAAGCAGCTGTTGAAGCCGGCGCTCGGGTGACGCTGATCACCGGCCCCGTGCATTTGCCGACCCCGGACCGTGTCACACGCATCGACGTGGTCAGTGCCCGCGACATGCTTGCCGCCTGCGAAGCTGCGATCCCCTGCGACCTGTTCATCGCCTCTGCCGCAGTTGCGGACTACCGCCCGGAAGTAGTCGCGCCACAAAAACTTAAGAAAGATCCTACGAACGGCGACGGCTTGTTGCTGCAAATGGTGCGCAACCCGGACATCCTGGCCAGCATCGCGACACGCCCCGACCGTCCGTTCAGTGTCGGTTTCGCCGCTGAAACCGAACACCTGCTCGATTACGCTGCCCGCAAGTTGAAAGACAAGAACCTCGATTTGATCGTCGCCAACGACGTCGCCAACCCGAGCATTGGCTTCAACAGCGAAGAAAACGCCTGCAGTGTGATCGACCGCGAGCTTCACGCCACACTTTTCGCCCAGACCAGCAAGGGCAAGATTGCTCGTCAGCTGATCACTTTTATCGCCGAACGTCTGAACCAGGTTTAATTTACATGCACGCTTTGCAAGCCAAGATCCTCGACCCCCGCATCGGTACCGAATTTCCGTTGCCGCAATACGCCACACCGGGCTCCGCCGGCCTCGACCTGCGCGCCATGCTGGAACAGGACATCGTGATCAAACCGGGTGAAACCGTGCTGATCCCTACCGGCCTGTCGGTGTACATCGGCGATCCGAACCTCGCCGCGCTGATCCTGCCGCGCTCCGGCCTGGGCCATAAGCACGGTATCGTGCTGGGCAACCTGGTGGGTCTGATCGACTCTGATTACCAGGGCCCGCTGATGGTTTCTTGCTGGAACCGTGGCCAGACCGACTTCACCATGGCGGTGGGCGAGCGTCTGGCGCAACTGGTGCTGGTACCGGTGGTGCAGGCACATTTCGAGATGGTCGAAGAGTTCGTCGAGACCCAGCGCGGCACTGGCGGTTTCGGTCATTCCGGTAGCCATTGATCCGATAGAGGATCTCTGTGGCGAGGAAGCGCTCTCGCCACGGATTTCGAACGGCCCCAACAGTAAGGTTGTCCGCCCAAAATCAAGGCATTGGCCAACCCGTTAGCCGCTGACTTCGGCAAGATGGCCTTTTCGCACCACGAACTCTCTGTGGAAAACGCCGTCATACCCTTCAGTTTGAGTCTGCCGAGTCACTCGCAGGCAGGTCCAACCACATTCGAGATGGAGTTTCCCCAGATGAGCACCCCGGCCCAAATTGCCCCCAAGTTCCCAGACAGCATCTTCCGCGCCTATGACATTCGCGGCACCGTCCCGGAATTTCTGAACGCAGAAACGGCCTACTGGCTCGGTCGCGCCATCGGTGCACAGAGCCTCGCGCAGGGCGAACCCAACGTATCCGTTGGCCGTGACGGTCGCCTGTCCGGCCCGGAGCTGGTGGAAAAATTGATTCAAGGCCTGGCCGAAAGCGGTTGCCACGTCAGCGATGTCGGCCTGGTGCCAACGCCAGCGCTGTACTACGCCGCCAATATCCTGGCCGGCAAATCCGGCGTGATGCTTACCGGCAGCCACAACCCTTCGAACTACAACGGTTTCAAGATTGTCATCGCCGGCGATACCTTGGCCAACGAACAGATCCAGGCCCTGCACGACCGCCTCAAAAACAACGACCTGAGCAGCGGCAAGGGCAGCATCACCAAAGTCGAGATCCTCGACCGTTACACCACCGAAATCGTCCAGGACGTCAAACTGGCCCGTCGCCTGAAAGTGGTCGTGGACTGCGGCAATGGCGCGGCCGGTGTGATCGCTCCGCAATTGATCGAAGCGTTGAACTGCGAAGTCATTCCGTTGTTCTGCGAAGTCGACGGCAACTTCCCGAACCACCACCCGGATCCGGGCAAACCTGAAAACCTCGTTGACCTGATCGCCAAGGTCAAGGAAACCAACGCGGATATCGGCCTGGCCTTCGACGGCGATGGCGATCGCGTCGGCGTCGTGACCAACACGGGCAGCATCGTCTATCCGGACCGCCTGCTGATGCTGTTCGCCCGCGACGTAGTGGCACGCAACCCGGACGCGGAAATCATCTTCGACGTCAAATGCACCCGTCGCCTGATCCCGCTGATCAAGGAGTACGGCGGCCGTCCGCTGATGTGGAAGACCGGTCACTCGCTGATCAAAAAGAAAATGAAACAATCCGGTGCCCTGCTGGCTGGCGAAATGAGCGGGCACATCTTCTTCAAGGAGCGCTGGTTCGGTTTCGACGACGGCATTTACAGCGCCGCACGGCTACTGGAGATCCTCAGCAAGGAAAAATCATCGGCCGAAGAGCTGTTCGCGACCTTCCCGAATGATATTTCTACGCCGGAAATCAATATCCATGTGACCGAAGAGAGCAAATTCAGCATCATTGATGCACTGCACGACGCGCAATGGGGCGCAGGCGCCGACCTGACCACCATTGACGGCGTGCGAGTCGACTATGCCAAAGGCTGGGGCCTGGTTCGCGCATCCAACACCACACCGGTGCTGGTGCTGCGTTTCGAGGCCGATGACGAGGCTGAATTGCAGCGCATCAAGGACGTCTTCAAAGTCCAACTGAAGCGTGTTGCACCTGATCTCCAACTACCGTTTTGATTTATTGAAGCACCGGAGCCCTGAATGACCCTCGAACGCGAAGCCGCCGCCAACACCGCCAAGGTCCTGTCCGAAGCACTGCCCTACATTCGCCGTTATGTCGGCAAGACGCTGGTGATCAAATACGGCGGCAACGCGATGGAAAGCGAGGAGCTGAAAACCGGCTTCGCCCGCGACATCGTGCTGATGAAAGCCGTGGGCATCAACCCGGTGGTCGTTCACGGCGGCGGTCCGCAAATCGGTGATTTGCTCAAGCGCCTGTCGATCGAAAGCCATTTCGTCGATGGCATGCGCGTCACCGACGCTGCGACCATGGACGTTGTGGAAATGGTTCTCGGTGGCCAGGTCAACAAGGACATCGTCAACCTGATCAACCGCCATGGCGGCAGCGCCATCGGCCTGACCGGTAAAGACGCCGGGCTGATCCGCGCGAAGAAGCTCACCGTCACTCGCCAGACGCCAGAGATGACCCAACCGGAAATCATCGACATCGGCCAGGTGGGCGAAGTGGTCGGGATCAACACCGAACTACTGAACCTGCTGGTCAAAGGCAACTTCATTCCGGTGATCGCGCCTATCGGCGTCGGTGAGAACGGCGAGTCTTACAACATCAACGCTGACCTGGTGGCCGGTAAAGTCGCCGAAGCGCTGAAAGCCGAGAAACTGATGCTGCTGACCAACATTGCCGGCCTGATGGACAAGTCGGGTAAGGTCCTGACCGGCCTGAGCACTCAGCAAGTCGACGACCTGATCGCCGATGGCACTATCTACGGCGGCATGTTGCCGAAGATCCGTTGCGCACTGGAAGCGGTTCAGGGCGGCGTCGGCAGCTCGCTGATCATCGACGGTCGCGTGCCGAATGCGATCCTGCTGGAAATCTTCACCGATACCGGTGTGGGCACCTTGATCAGCAATCGCAAGCGTCACTAAGCGATAGCGCAAATAAAAAGACCCTGCTCAGCCTGGCTGAGCGGGGTCTTTTTTATTCCACAATCCCTGTAGGAGCGAGCTTGCTCGCGAAAGACGTCAACGATAACGCGGGGTGTCTGGCGAAAAGCGGCGCCCTGAAGGGCATCGCGAGCAAGCTCGCTCCTACAGGGGCATTGCAGTTAAACGCCGAACTGGGCGCGGTAAGCCTCTACCGCCGGCAAGTGCTGCTTGAGCTGTGGATCGTCGGCCAGGAATTCCAATACCTGATTCAGCGAAACGATGCTGATCACCGGAATGCCGAAGTCGCGCTCCACTTCCTGAATCGCCGACAGCTCGCCGTTGCCACGCTCCTGACGGTTCAGGGCAATCAACACGCCAGCGGCCTTGGCGCCTTCCTGAGACGCGATGATCTGCATCACTTCACGGATGGCGGTGCCAGCGGTGATCACGTCGTCAATGATCAGTACGTTACCGGTCAATGGCGCGCCGACCAGGCTGCCGCCTTCGCCGTGGGCCTTGGCTTCCTTGCGGTTGAAGCACCAGGGCAGGTCACGGTTGTGGTGCTCGGCCAACGCCACGGCGGTGGTCGCCGCCAACGGGATGCCTTTGTAGGCCGGACCGAACAGCACGTCGAAGGAAATACCGCTCTCGGCGATGGCCGCGGCGTAGAAACGCCCCAGCTGCGCCAGGGCAGCACCCGTATTGAACAGGCCCGCATTGAAGAAGTAGGGACTGGTACGCCCGGACTTCAGGGTGAACTCACCGAAGCGCAAAACGCCGCGATCGATGGCAAAACGAATGAAATCGCGTTGATACGCTTGCATGGAAAAACCCCAAATACCACGGATTTAGCTAATTAGCTTGACGCCGTGTATCATACACGCACGCGATTTTTGGGGCCATTTATGCGGATCATCAGTGTGAACGTCAATGGTATTCAGGCAGCAGTCGAGCGTGGTTTGCTCAGTTGGCTGCAAGCACAGAATGCCGACGTCATCTGCCTGCAGGACACCCGCGCCTCCGCCTTTGAACTGGACGATCCAGCCTTCCAACTGGATGGATACTTCCTTTATGCCTGCGATGCCGAAGTCCCCGCCCAAGGTGGCGTGGCTTTGTATTCGCGGCTGCAACCGAAGGCTGTCATCAGCGGTCTTGGTTTCGAGACGGCCGACCGCTACGGGCGCTACCTGCAAGCCGATTTCGACAAGGTCAGCATCGCGACCTTGCTGCTCCCTTCAGGGCAGAACGGCGATGAAGACTTGAACCAAAAGTTCAAGCTAATGGACGACTTCGCCCGTTATCTCGATAAACAGCGACGCAAACGTCGCGAGTACATTTATTGTGGCTCGTTGTACGTAGCGCAACAGAAGCTGGATATCAAGAACTGGCGCGACAGCCAGCAATCCCCGGGCTTCCTGGCACCTGAACGTGCCTGGATGGACGAGATTGTCGGCAACATGGGCTATGTCGATGCCCTGCGCGAAGTCAGCCGTGAAGGCGATCAGTACAGCTGGTGGCCGGATAACGAACAAGCCGAAATGCTCAACCTCGGTTGGCGTTTCGACTATCAGCTGCTGACCCCGGGCCTGCGTCGCTTCGTACGCAGTGCACGCTTGCCGCGCCAACCGCGCTTCTCGCAACATGCGCCGCTGATCGTGGACTACGACTGGACGCTGACCATCTAAGCGTTGTACCGAATGAAAAAATGCCCGTATCGCAAGATACGGGCATTTTTTTTGATCATCGGCGGTGTTCGGCTCTTCAGGCAGCGGCGAAGATCGGCAACGCGAGGTATGACTTGATCACGATCACATTAATGATGTCGATGAAGAAAGCTCCCACCATCGGCACCACTAGAAATGCTATCTGCGAAGGACCGTAACGCTGAGTCACCGCTTGCATGTTAGCGATCGCCGTTGGCGTGGCGCCCAGCCCGAACCCGCAGTGTCCTGCTGCCAGCACTGCCGCATCGTAATTGCCGCCCATGACCCTGAAGGTCACGAACATCGCAAACAGCGCCATAACCAGCGTTTGCGCAGCCAGGATAATGAAAATGGGCAAAGCCAGTGCGGCCAGGTCCCACAGCTTGAGTGACATCAGCGCAATCGCCAGAAACAGCGACAAGCTGACATTACCCAGCACGGAAACTTCACGCTCAAACACCTGATACAAGCCAAGCGCTGAAAGCCCGTTGCGTAAAACCACACCCACGAACAAGACACAAACGAACGTTGGCAGCTCGAAGGCCGTGTCTTTCAGCAGGCTGTTCAGGAGTGAACCCACCAGCAAGCTGACCGCGATCAGGGCGAGCGTCTCGATAAACGAAAATGGCGTGATCGAGCGCTCTTTGTTCGGCTGCTCGAAGCCCTTTGGCATCCCTGGCTTCGCTTGCTCGAGACCGGGTACCTGGACACGGTTGATGAGCAGGCGAGCGACCGGCCCACCAATCAATCCGCCCAACACCAGGCCAAACGTTGCAGAAGCCATCGCAAGCTCGGAAGCAGAAGCCAGACCATACTTCTCACTGAACGTCGCGCTCCACGCAGCGCCTGTACCGTGCCCACCCGCCAGCGTAACGGAGCCTGTCAACAGGCCCATCAACGGATCGAGCCCCAACGCCGTTGCGAGACCGATGCCCATGGCATTCTGAACCACCAGAAGCCCGATGACCGCCAGTAGAAAAACCCCCACTACGCGCCCGCCTTTCTTCAAGCTGGCGAAGTCTGCACTCAAGCCAATGGTCGCAAAAAACGCCAACATCAAGGGTGTTTGCAGCGAGGTATCAAATCGAACTTCAATGTCCAGGCTTCGCAAGGCCAGAAGAACCAGAGCAACCAGCAGACCGCCTGCTACAGGCTCAGGGATGTTGTAGGTCCGTAAAAAACCAACGCGCGTGACAAGTCCGCGCCCCAGTAACAGCACCAGGGAGGCAGCCACGAGTGTTCCGTAAAAATCGAGCTGAAGCATTGTGATAATTCATTTACATATATTCAGGGGCGAACTTTTTACCTGGACTCGCCTCTTGAACAGGTTGATATATCAACACTGATTGATTGAGATTCAAGTACCGTCAATGGTTTGAATATATCGAAATATTTCTTGATGAATATTACTTGGCGCAACCTTATCAACCACGCAGCCCCATTGCCAAGCAGACAGGTCGTGCTAAGGCCTTGCAGTTGTGACTAAACGTGTAAGACGAATCCATACAAGTGTGTGAGAAAATGTCTGCAGCGCCTGAATTCCGTAATGGCAACTGTTACACAACTTGAAACATTCAGCTGTATTTAGAAAAGCCAAGACCCCGAAGTTGGTGCATTGACTTAAATCGGGAAAGACGACCGAGTAAAGTCGACTTTTCTGGAGAACAACTTGCGCCTGCAGGGGGCGGGTTGCTTATTTGATCAGGCGCCAGGTGAACGGATACCGATAAGGCACCCCTTCATTGGCCTTCACGCCAGCAATGATCGTCAGCACTAATGCACCGATCGCGATCAGACCAAACAGGAAGAACCCGATGATGACTACCATCAGCAGAAAGCAAATGGCGGATGCAATAGCAACGGTAAGCTGAAAATTCAGCGCTTCCTTTCCCTGCGCATCGACAAACGGGTCCATCTCTCGCTTCATCTGCCAGAGAATCAACGGCCCGATCAGCGTACCGAACGGAATCCAGATCCCCAGCAAGGCGGACAAGTGACAAAACATCGCCCACTGCCGAGCCTCTTTGCTCGGGGTGGGAAGCAGTTGCTGTTCGTCACTCATGGCGTCCTCCTTGCCTTGGATCATTCCGGTTAGTCGGCCAGCGCAGCCTTTTGCAGGTCGAAGATTTCGTTCATGCCTTTCTTCGCCAGCTCGAGCATGGCGTTCAGCTCTTCAGGCTGGAACGGCGCGCCTTCGGCAGTGCCCTGGACTTCGATGAAGCCACCGGTACTGGTCATCACCACGTTCAGGTCGGTCTCGGCAGCCGAGTCTTCCAGGTAATCGAGGTCAAGCACTGGCTCGCCCTGATACATACCCACCGAAACGGCACCGATCATTTGCTTGAGCGGGTCGCCGCCTTTGAGGCCGCCGCGCTTCTTGATCACTTTCAAGGCATCGACCAGCGCAACCATGGCGCCGGTGATGGACGCGGTGCGGGTGCCGCCGTCGGCCTGGATCACGTCGCAGTCGACGTACAGGGTGACGTCACCCAGCTTGGACATGTCCAGCGCGGCACGCAGGGAGCGACCGATCAGGCGCTGGATTTCCAGGGTACGGCCGCCTTGCTTGCCGCGACTCGCTTCACGCTGGTTACGCTCGCCGGTGGCACGCGGCAGCATGCCGTATTCGGCGGTCAACCAGCCTTGGCCCTGACCTTTGAGAAAACGCGGCACGCCGTTTTCCACGCTGACGGTGCAGATGACTTTGGTATCACCGAACTCGACCAGTACAGATCCCTCGGCGTGTTTGGTGTAGTTGCGGGTAATGCGGATCGAGCGGAGCTGATCGGCAGCGCGACCACTTGGACGTTTCATAAGGGATACCTGTACGGGGACGGAAAACTGCGGAGCATTATAGAGCCGACGGCCACCGCTGGGCACTTCTAAAAAAATCCTCCGACGACCGAAGGCTCTGAACAGCCCATCGCCGGAGCGTTGCAGCCATTTGTGACAGCCTGTGTTTGGGCGCATCCGCGCCACTGCGCTACAATCCTGCGCCTTTGCTGCCAGTCGGCTTAAATTCATTGATATCGGATGACCGGAATCGCTGTTCCGGCCGATCTGCATTGCGAGGTACCTCCATGGTGCACAGCATGACCGCCTTCGCCCGCGTCGAGAAAGCCAGCGTTCAGGGCACCCTGAGCTGGGAACTGCGCTCGGTCAACAGCCGCTACCTGGAACCCCATTTGCGTCTGCCCGAGTCTTTTCGTGACCTCGAAGGCGCCGTTCGCGAAGCGCTGCGCCAGGGCGTGTCCCGAGGCAAGCTCGAATGCACCCTGCGCTTCACCGAAGAAAACACGGGCAAACCGCTGCAAGTCGATCAGGCGCGCGCCGCGCAATTGGTCGCCGCCGCCGAGACGATCGCCAGCCTGATCAAAAATCCGGCAGCGCTGAACCCCCTCGAAGTCCTGGCCTGGCCCGGCGTACTGGTAGGCGATGCCACCGACCCGCAAGCGCTGAACGCCGAAGCACTCGCACTGTTCAACCAGGGCCTGAAAGAACTCAAGGCCGGTCGCGAGCGCGAAGGCGCAGAGCTGGCGCGGTTGATCAACGAGCGCCTGACCTCCATTGAAGAAGACGTGGTGACCTTGCGCGAACTGGTCCCGCAGATGCTCGCCACCCAGCGCCAGAAAGTCCTCGACCGCTTCGCCGACATGAAAGCCGAGATGGACCCGCAGCGCCTGGAGCAGGAAATGGTCATGCTCGCGCAAAAAAGCGACGTCGCCGAAGAACTGGATCGCCTGAGCACTCACATCATCGAAGTTCGCCGGGTACTCAAGTCCGGTGGCGCTGCCGGGCGGCGCCTGGATTTCCTGATGCAGGAACTCAACCGCGAAGCCAACACACTGGGCTCCAAAGCCTTCGACCCGCGCAGCACCCAGGCTGCGGTCAACCTCAAGGTGTTGATCGAGCAGATGCGCGAACAAGTGCAGAATATTGAGTAAGGCATTCCCGACATGACCCACAGCACCGGCACCCTGTACATCATTTCCGCCCCTTCAGGCGCGGGCAAAAGCAGCCTGGTCAAGGCCCTGACCGACGCCGATCCGGAGATCCGCGTATCGATCTCCCACACCACCCGTGCCATGCGCCCCGGTGAAGTGAACGGCGTGAACTACCACTTCGTCGAACGCAGCGAGTTCGTGAAGATGATCGAGCACGGGGATTTCCTCGAGCGCGCCGAAGTCTTCGGCAACCTCTATGGCACCTCGCAAAGCCACCTGCAGCAGACCCTCGACGAAGGCCACGACCTGATCCTGGAAATCGACTGGCAGGGTGCCGAGCAAGTGCGTCAACTGATGCCCAAGGCCCGCTCGATCTTCATTCTGCCGCCATCGCTTCAGGCCCTGCACCAGCGCCTGACCAACCGTGGCCAGGACAGCGACGAGATCATCGACGGCCGGATGCGCGAAGCTGTCAGCGAAATGAGCCACTACGTCGACTACGACTACCTGATCATCAACGACGATTTCGCCCACGCACTGAACGACCTGAAGGCGATTTTCCGCGCCAATCAGCTGCAGCAGAAACGCCAACAACAGCGTTTTGGCAAGTTGCTGGCTGAATTGCTCGACTAATCAGCTCTTCCCAAAACCGCTGCAAGGGCTTTACATTGGCACTTGCAGCGCGTTGAAGGGCTTGGTCAAAAATCAGCGCTTCCCTAATCGCTGGTGATTTTTTAAACTGTTGAGTCCGCTCGCCCATCCGGGCAGCGCGCATATTGCATTTGCTACGAGGAAGACCATGGCCCGCGTAACCGTTGAAGACTGCCTAGAACACGTGGATAACCGCTTTGAGCTGGTCATGCTCTCTACCAAGCGTGCCCGTCAACTGGCCACCGGCGGCAAAGAGCCGAAAGTAGCCTGGGAAAACGACAAGCCTACCGTCGTCGCCCTGCGTGAAATCGCTGAAGGCCTGATCGACTACGCAGCTATCGCCGAAGCCGAAATCGTTGAAGATGAACCGCTTTTTGCTGCATTCGAGGACGAGTCCAACGAGGCCGTCTAAGCCTATGCCTGGTCGACGTAGCACGGCGCGGGAACACAGCTTGCGGCAGGAGTCATCATGCCGAGCATAGACGCCCTCGCCGATCGCTTATCGACCTACCTCGGCAAGGACCAGGTCAACCTGGTCCGCCGGGCGTATTTCTACGCCGAACAAGCCCACGACGGCCAACGCCGCCGCAGTGGCGAGGCGTACGTCACGCACCCTCTCGCGGTGGCGAATATTCTTGCCGAAATGCATATGGACCATCAGAGCCTGATGGCAGCCATGCTGCATGACGTGATCGAAGACACCGGTATCGCCAAGGAAGCACTGCAAGCGCAGTTCGGTGAAACCGTGGCCGAATTGGTCGACGGGGTCAGCAAACTGACCCAGATGAACTTCGAGACCAAGGCCGAAGCCCAGGCTGAAAACTTCCAGAAAATGGCCATGGCCATGGCACGCGACATTCGCGTGATCCTGGTCAAGCTGGCCGACCGCCTGCACAACATGCGCACGCTGGAAGTGCTGTCCGGCGAAAAACGCCGCCGCATCGCCAAGGAAACCCTGGAAATCTATGCGCCCATCGCCAATCGGCTGGGCATGCACGCCATCCGCATAGAATTCGAAGACCTCGGCTTCAAGGCCATGCACCCGATGCGTTCCGCGCGAATCTACCAGGCGGTCAAGCGCGCCCGGGGCAACCGCAAGGAAATCGTCAACAAGATTGAGGAATCCCTCAGCCACTGCCTGGCCATCGATGGCATTCAGGGCGAGGTCAGCGGTCGGCAGAAACACCTCTACGGCATCTACAAGAAAATGCGTGGCAAGCGCCGGGCCTTCAACGAGATCATGGACGTCTACGCGTTCCGGATCATCGTCGACAAGGTCGACACCTGCTACCGCGTCCTGGGCGCCGTGCATAATTTGTACAAACCGTTGCCGGGACGCTTCAAGGATTACATCGCGATCCCCAAGGCCAACGGCTATCAGTCGCTGCACACGACGCTGTTCGGCATGCATGGCGTTCCGATCGAAATCCAGATCCGCACCCGCGAAATGGAAGAGATGGCCAACAACGGCATCGCCGCCCATTGGCTGTATAAATCCAGCGGCGACGAGCAGCCAAAAGGCACTCACGCCCGCGCGCGCCAATGGGTCAAAGGCGTGCTGGAGATGCAGCAGCGCGCCGGCAACTCGCTGGAATTCATCGAAAGCGTGAAGATCGACCTGTTCCCGGACGAGGTCTACGTGTTCACGCCCAAAGGCCGGATCATGGAGTTGCCCAAGGGCTCCACGGCAGTCGACTTCGCCTATGCAGTGCACACCGACGTCGGCAACAGCTGCATTGCCTGCCGGATCAACCGTCGACTCGCGCCGCTGTCCGAACCCCTGCAAAGCGGCTCCACGGTCGAAATCGTCAGTGCTCCGGGCGCGCGTCCGAACCCGGCGTGGCTCAACTTCGTGGTCACCGGCAAGGCGCGCACGCACATCCGCCATGCACTGAAACTGCAACGCCGCTCCGAGTCCATCAGCCTGGGCGAACGCCTGCTGAACAAAGTCCTCAACGGCTTCGACAGCACGCTGGAAAAAATCCCGGCCGAGCGCATCCAGGCGATGCTCACCGAGTATCGCCTCGAGCTGATCGAAGACCTGCTGGAAGACATCGGCCTGGGCAATCGCATGGCCTACGTCGTCGCCCGACGCCTGCTCGGGGAAGGCGAACAGCTGCCGAGCCCGGAAGGTCCACTGGCGATTCGCGGCACAGAAGGCCTGGTGCTCAGCTACGCCAAGTGCTGCACGCCGATCCCGGGCGACCCGATTGTCGGCCACCTGTCCGCAGGCAAAGGCATGGTCGTGCACCTGGACAACTGCCGCAACATCAGCGAAATCCGCCACAATCCGGAAAAATGCATCCAGCTCTCGTGGGCCAAGGATGTCACCGGCGAATTCAATGTCGAACTGCGCGTCGAGCTGGAACACCAGCGTGGCCTGATCGCCCTGCTGGCCAGCAGCGTCAACGCGGCCGACGGCAACATCGAAAAAATCAGCATGGACGAACGCGATGGTCGCATCAGCGTGGTCCAACTGGTGGTCAGCGTGCACGACCGCGTGCACCTGGCCCGCGTGATCAAGAAACTGCGCGCCCTGACCGGGGTGATCCGCATCACTCGGATGCGCGCCTAAGCCACCCATTACAAGGAGTCATCAATGACCAAGACCGTTATCACCAGCGACAAGGCCCCGGCCGCCATCGGTACTTACTCCCAGGCGATCAAGGCTGGCAACACCGTTTACATGTCGGGTCAGATTCCTCTGGACCCAAAAACCATGGAACTGGTTGAAGGCTTCGAAGCCCAGACCGTCCAGGTCTTCGAGAACCTCAAGGCCGTGGCTGAAGCCGCCGGTGGTTCGTTCAAGGACATCGTCAAGCTGAACATCTTCCTCACCGACCTGAGCCACTTCGCCAAGGTCAACGAGATCATGGGCAAGTACTTCGACCAACCGTACCCAGCCCGCGCCGCCATTGGCGTCGCGGCCCTGCCAAAGGGTTCGCAGGTTGAAATGGATGCCATTCTGGTCATCGAGTAATGCGTCCGGCGCAGCCTCTGGCTGCGCCGACTGCTCTGCTGTAAGGAAAGCTTGATAGGATTCCACCATGCGCAAAGCGCTTGCTCTCTCGCTGCTCGCCCTGTTCTTGGGCGGTTGTGCCAGCAACCCTGCCGACCGTGATATCAGCGGCACCTGGATCAATCAGGCGGCGATCGATACTGCATCCAAAGGCGTCCCCCTGCGTGAGGCGCTCCAGACCTATGGCCCGAACCTGGAATGGAACGTCAACACCAAGGCCGGTCAGGCCCGCTACACCAATGGCTTTGAAAATGTCGAAGGCAAGATGCTGGGCGAAGAGTCCGGCGCCTGGAAAATCGACTTTTATGGCAGCTCGGCCAGCGAGTTGAAACGTGACGGCAAGCAACTTAGCCAGTCCGCCAGCGACAACGAGCCGGCGCAAGTCTTCGACCGCGCACTGATCCCGGTACCGGAGGGCGCACCGATTGGCGCCAGCTTCGAACGCGCGCTGTATTCGGCTTACATGGGCGGTAGCTGGAAAATCGTCAGCGGTCCAGGTGAAGGCAATACCGTGCAGTTCCAGGCCGACGGCCAGGTGACCGGTTTGCCGAACACTGATCGCTACGCACTGTGCCTGGCGGGCGATTGTGCGTCGATGAGCGGCGGCAATGACAACATGTGGCTGCAACTCAACGGGCAAGGAAATGCGTGGATCTTTACCCGTAAAGGCAAAGAACTGGAAATCTTCCAGACCGTGAACACCGCACAGGCAGACGAGATGCCTTCGTTCACACCGGGTGATCGCAAGTGGCTGCTCGAGAAGCAGTAAGTCATACAAAAATATTGTGGGAGCGAGCTGGCTCGCGATGAGGCCATCACATTCAACATCATATGCTGACTGTCAGGCCGTCATCGCAAGCCAGCTCGCTCCCACAGGTGTTTGTGGCGCCTGAACGTCAGCAGCGCCCATCGATAATCGCTGCATACCCTTCGCGAAAACTCGGATACTTCGGCGCCCAGCCCAAGGCTTTTGCCCGGGCATTACTGCAGCGCTTGCTCCCGGTGCGGCGCACGCTGGCATCGTCGGCCCATTCGGTCACACCCAGATACTCGCGCAACCAACCCACCACATCCGCCAACGCTGCGGGCGCGTCATCGACGCCGATATAGACATCCTCCAACGCCACGCCACGTCGAGCAGCCTCAAGCAAAAACGCCATCAACCCTGCAGCGTCATCGGCATGGATCCGATTGGCATACAACGGTGGATCGACCGCCACGCGATAGCCTCGGCGCACCTGGGTCAGCAACCACTCGCGGCCCGGACCATAAATACCGGTCAACCGCACAATACTGGCCGGGATGCCGCTCTTAAGGGCAATCTGCTCCGCTTCGAGCATCACGCGACCGGAATAGCCCGCCGCCACCGCTGGCGAAGTCTCGTCAACCCACTCGCCCTCCTGCTGCCTATAAACACTGCTGCTGGAAACGAACAACAAGCGTTCAGGAACCTGCCCATAGTCGTCCAACCAGCCCAGAACGTGTTGCAAGCCCTGGACATAAGCAGCCCGGTAGCCGGCTTCATCGTGATCGGTAGCGGCCGCGCAATACACCAGGTAGTCCACGGCACCGATTGGCCAGGTGGCCGGACAGTCCTCATTGAACAAGTCGCCCGCAACGCCGATGACACCCTCGGGCAAACGTGAAATGTCACGCCGCAGGCCATGAACCTCCCACCCCAAAGCCAACAATTGCGTGGCCAGACGACTGCCGACATCACCGCAACCGGCGATCAGAACAGAAGGTGCGGACATCAAAAAAACTCCTCTCGGAAACGGATAAGCTAGCGCCGACAGTGGACGAGCGGTTAGCAATGCAGGAAAAAAAAGACTCTATCGCTTTTGTTAACAAGAATTAATTGCAATAATGCACGCCACTTTGTTCTCGGCCTCACGAGGCCTGGAAGAACATTAATCGAATTTTCCTCTCAGGTCCGGCCCAGCATGACATGTAATCAACTCTCCGCTTTGCCAACCAAACGACCTCGTGCCTGGAGCGCGGTGGCCGCCCTGCTGTTCAGCCTGATGCTGGCGCCTGCCGCCGCGTTCGCTGATGCGCAAGCGCCGGCCACTCCGACCTCCGCCACCGCACCGGCTCCAGCCGATCACACCGCCCCGGTTGTCACTCCGGTCGCCAACGACCCAGCGCAGACACAAGCGATCGCCGGCGAAGACGCTCCCGAAGTACTCGAAGCCGACAACACCCTGGGCATGGCCCACGACCTGTCGCCATGGGGCATGTACAAAAACGCCGACATCATTGTGAAAATCGTGATGATCGGCCTGGCCATCGCTTCGATCATCACCTGGACCATCTGGATCGCCAAAGGCCTGGAGCTGATGGGCGCCAAGCGCCGCCTGCGCAGTGAAATCGCCCAGCTGAAAAAATCTGCCTCGCTCAAGGAAGCCAGCGTCGCGGCGGCGAAGGAAGGTACCCTCGCCAATCTGTTGGTGCACGACGCTCTCGAAGAGATGCGCCTGTCGGTTAACAGTCGCGAAAAAGAAGGCATCAAGGAACGCGTCAGCTTCCGCCTCGAACGCCTGGTGGCGGCCTGCGGTCGCAACATGAGCAGCGGCACCGGCGTGCTTGCCACCATCGGTTCAACCGCGCCATTCGTGGGCCTGTTCGGTACCGTATGGGGCATCATGAACAGCTTTATCGGCATCGCCAAAACCCAGACCACCAACCTCGCCGTCGTGGCTCCCGGCATTGCCGAGGCCTTGCTGGCCACCGCCCTGGGGCTGGTCGCAGCGATTCCAGCGGTCGTGATCTACAACGTGTTTGCCCGCTCCATCGCCGGCTACAAGGCTCAGGTGTCCGACGCGTCGGCACAGGTGCTGCTGCTGGTCAGCCGCGACCTCGACCACCAGCCCGAGCGCAGCTCGCAACCGCACATGGTGAAAGTGGGGTAATCGGCCATGGGCCTGCATTTGAAAGAAGGCGCAGACGACGATCTGGCCGAGAATCACGAAATCAACGTCACGCCGTTCATCGACGTGATGCTGGTGCTGTTGATCATCTTCATGGTGGCGGCACCGTTGGCCACTGTGGACATCAAAGTCGATCTGCCCGCGTCCACCGCCAAACCGGCGCCGCGGCCGGAAAAACCGGTGTTCCTCAGCGTCAAGGCTGACCAACGCCTGTTCCTCGGCGAAGATGAAGTGAAGGCCGAAGCACTCGGCGCTACGCTCGACGCCAAGACCCAGGGCAAGAAAGACACGACGATCTTCTTCCAGGCCGATAAAGGCGTGGATTACGGCGACCTCATGAGCGTGATGGACACCCTGCGCTCCGCCGGTTACCTGAAGGTGGGTCTGGTCGGTCTCGAGTCGGCAGTCAAGAAATGATCACGACGCGCCAAAAGCTGACGCGATATGGCGGTAGCCTGGCCGTGGTGCTAGGCGTTCATGCGCTGGCCATCGCGCTGGCCGTGAACTGGACCGCCCGCCCGCCCATCGAATTGCCGCCCCAGGCAATGATGGTCGAGCTGGCGCCGCTTCCCGCCCCGCCACCGCCTGCACCGCCAAAGGTCGTCACACCGCCACAGCCACCGGCCCCGGTAGAGGAACTGCCGATACCGAAACTCGCCGAAGCGCCGAAGGCGGAAATCGCGGTGCCCAAACCGGTCAAACCCAAGCCGAAGCCTCAACCGCCCAAGCCTGTGGAGAAAAAACCGGAACCACCGAAGGAAAAGCCGTCCGAAGCAAAACCGAGCGAAGAACCACCAACGCCGGCACCAACGGAGAAATCCGCTCAGCCCGCTCCTGGGCCATCGGCAGCTCAACTAGCGGCCAAGGCCAGTTGGGAAGGCACCTTGCTGGCGCACCTGCAAAAGTACAAAAAGTACCCGCCCAGTGCACAGGCACGGGGAAAGGAAGGCATTAACCGCCTGCGTTTCGTGGTGGATGCCGAAGGCAACGTCCTGTCATTCGAGCTGGTGGGCGCCTCAGGCACTGCCGATCTGGACAGGGCGACCCTGGACATGATCCGCCGTGCTCAGCCGCTGCCAAAACCTCCGGCCGAGATGCTCAAAAATGGCTCCATCGAAATTGTTGCACCCTTTGTTTACTCGATAGACAAACGCCGACGCTGATTAATGTGGGAGCGGGCTTGCTCGCGATTGCTGCCTGACATCCAACATCATCGTTGACTGTTGCACCGCTATCGCGAGCAAGCTCGCTCCGCCATGCGAAAGGCACCGAAAAGGTGCCTTTCGCCTATCTGGAAACGGCAAACGTGCATTACCCGGTGTCACTCAGCACATACTGTCTGATAACGTGCGTCTATCGATTGCAAGCGTTATGCTTGGCCCGCAACTTCATGGACGCTTGCTATGACTCTTACAGAATTACGCTACATCGTTACCCTCGCCCAAGAGCAGCACTTTGGCCACGCGGCCGAGCGTTGCCACGTCAGCCAGCCGACCCTTTCGGTAGGCGTGAAAAAGCTCGAAGACGAACTCGGTGTGCTGATTTTCGAGCGCAGCAAAAGCGCCGTGCGCCTGACCCCGGTTGGTGAAGGCATCGTGGCCCAGGCACAGAAAGTCCTGGAACAGGCCCAAGGCATTCGCGAACTGGCACAAGCCGGCAAGAACCAGCTGACCGCCCCGCTGAAAGTCGGCGCGATCTACACCGTCGGCCCGTATCTGTTCCCGCACCTGATCCCGCAACTGCACCGGGTTGCCCCGCAGATGCCGTTGTACATCGAAGAAAACTTCACCCACATCCTGCGTGACAAGCTGCGCAACGGCGAGCTCGACGCGATCATCATCGCCCTGCCGTTCAATGAAGCCGACGTCCTGACCCTGCAACTCTACGACGAGCCGTTCTACGTCCTGATGCCGGCGCAGCACCCATGGACGCAAAAAGAATCCATCGACGCCAGCCTGCTCAATGACAAGAGCCTGCTGTTGCTCGGCGAAGGCCACTGCTTCCGCGATCAAGTGCTGGAAGCCTGCCCGACCCTGACCAAAGGTAACGACGGCGCCAAACACACCACCGTGGAATCCAGCTCGCTGGAAACCATCCGCCACATGGTTGCCTCCGGCCTCGGGATTTCGATCCTGCCGCTGTCGGCCGTCGACAGCCATCACTACGCCCCTGGCGTGATCGAAGTTCGGCCGTTGTCGGCGCCGGTACCGTTTCGCACCGTGGCCATCGCCTGGCGTGCGAGCTTCCCGCGCCCGAAAGCCATTGAAATCCTCGCTGACTCCATTCGCCTGTGCTCGGTGGCCAAGCCATCCGCACCGGTGGTGGCCGGCTAAGCAAGCGTCATGACCGAGTTGTCGCAAGTGTCGGTGACGGCACTCAAGGGTGTCGGCGAAGCCATGGCCGAGAAACTGGCCAAGGTCGGCCTGGAAAATCTCCAGGACGTCCTGTTTCACCTGCCATTGCGGTACCAGGATCGCACGCGCGTAGTCCCGATTGGTGCGTTGCGCCCGGGGCAGGACGCCGTGATCGAAGGCACGGTCAGCGGCGCCGACGTGGTCATGGGCCGACGCCGCAGCCTGGTGGTGCGCCTGCAGGACGGCACCGGCGGACTCAGTCTGCGCTTCTACCATTTCAGCAACGCCCAGAAAGAAGGCCTCAAGCGCGGCACGCGAATTCGCTGCTACGGCGAAGCGCGACCCGGTGCGTCGGGTCTGGAAATCTACCACCCGGAATACCGCGCCATTACCGGCGACGAGCCGCCGCCGGTGGACGAAACCCTGACGCCGGTGTACCCGCTCACCGAAGGCCTGACGCAACAGCGCTTGCGCCAACTGTGCATGCAGACCCTGACGTTACTCGGCCCCACCAGCCTGCCCGACTGGCTGCCGACCGAACTCGCCCGCGACTATCAATTGGCACCGCTGGCCGATGCGATCCGCTACCTGCATCATCCGCCGGCCGATGCCGATGTCGACGAACTCGCCCTCGGCCACCACTGGGCCCAGCACCGCCTGGCCTTCGAAGAACTGCTGACCCATCAACTGTCCCAGCAACGCCTGCGCGAGAGCATGCGTTCGCTGCGCGCACCGGCCATGCCCAAAGCCACGAAGCTACCGGCCCAATACCTGGCCAACCTCGGCTTCAGCCCCACGGGTGCACAGCGCCGGGTGGGCAACGAAATCGCCTACGATCTCAGTCAACACGAGCCGATGCTGCGCTTGATTCAAGGTGACGTCGGCGCGGGCAAGACCGTGGTCGCGGCGCAGGCTGCATTGCAAGCATTGGAGGCTGGTTATCAGGTCGCTCTGATGGCGCCCACCGAAATTCTCGCCGAGCAGCACTTCATTACCTTCAAGCGCTGGCTAGAACCCTTGGGCATCGAAGTCGCGTGGCTGGCCGGCAAGCTCAAGGGCAAAAACCGCGTGGCCGCGCTGGAGCAAATCGCCAATGGCACGCCGATGGTGGTCGGCACCCATGCGCTGTTTCAGGACGAGGTGCAGTTCAAGAACCTGGCACTGGTGATCATCGACGAGCAACACCGCTTTGGTGTGCAACAGCGCCTGGCGTTACGCCAGAAAGGTGTCGGCGGGCGCATGTGTCCGCATCAGCTGATCATGACTGCGACACCTATCCCGCGCACGCTGGCCATGAGTGCCTACGCCGACCTCGACACCTCGATCCTCGACGAATTGCCGCCCGGCCGAACCCCGGTGAACACGGTGCTGATCACCGACACCCGACGCGTCGAAGTCATCGAACGAGTGCGCGGCGCCTGTGCCGAAGGTCGACAGGCCTATTGGGTGTGCACGCTGATCGAGGAGTCAGAAGAGCTGACCTGCCAGGCCGCCGAAACCACTTATGAAGACCTCACCGCCGCGCTCGGCGAGCTGAAAGTCGGGCTGATTCACGGGCGCATGAAGCCTGCCGAAAAAGCAGCCGTGATGGCCGAGTTCAAGGCCGGTAACCTGCAACTGCTGGTCGCCACTACCGTGATCGAAGTGGGCGTTGACGTGCCCAACGCCAGCCTGATGATTATCGAAAACCCGGAACGTCTTGGCCTGGCGCAACTGCACCAGTTGCGCGGTCGCGTCGGGCGGGGCAGCGCCGTCAGCCATTGCGTATTGCTCTACCATCCACCGCTGTCGCAGATCGGACGCCAGCGACTGGGCATCATGCGCGAAACCAATGACGGATTCGTCATCGCCGAAAAAGACCTCGAACTGCGCGGCCCCGGTGAAATGCTCGGCACGCGGCAGACCGGCCTGCTTCAATTCAAAGTCGCCGACCTGATGCGCGATGCCGACCTGCTGCCGGCGGTGCGCGATGCCGCTCAGGCCTTGCTCGAACGCTGGCCCGATCACGTCAGCCCATTACTTGATCGTTGGTTGCGTCACGGGCAGCAATACGGCCAAGTGTGAGCACCGTCTCAGTTTCTGAGCGATGGGTTCGAGCAAGCTGGTTATACTCCTGCCATTGTTTTAAAACGGATACAGACCATGACCGAAGTTGCCCTCGCACCCGCTACCCCGCACGCGCCGTCGGTCATTCGGCTGTTGCTGGGCAAAATGAGCATTGCCTACAAGGAAGTCCTCGACCACCACGGTCTGAACCCCGCGCGCAAAGTTCAAGCTGCGCTGCTTGATGACGCCGTCGGTGCGCTGATGGTGTTGTTCCCGCAAAGCCAATTGCTGGACCTCAATCGCCTCACCGAACTCACCGGCCGCCGCCTCACTGCGGTGCCGACCGAGCGCCTGGAAAAGATGCTCGGCAAACATAACCTGAGCCTGTTGCCCGGCCTGCCGGCACTGACCAGCTCACCGTGCCTGTACGACGAAAGCCTGCTGCATGAGCCGATCGTGCTGGTCAACTCCGGTGAGCCTGGCGTACTGCTGGAAATCACCAGCGATGCCTTCAAATCCATGCTGAGTAAAGCCAGCGCCGCTAACTTCGGCGAAGCGCTGACCAGCATCCGCCCGAACCTCGACCGCCCCGACGACGACCGCGAGGAAATCACCCAGGCCGTCCAAGCGTTCACCGCGCGGCGCATCCAGCAACGCCTGGAAGCGACCATCGAGATTCCGCCGCTGGCCGAGACCGCGCAAAAGATCATCAAACTGCGCGTCGACCCCAACGCTACCATCGACGACATCACCGGCGTGGTCGAGACTGACCCGGCGCTGGCGGCGCAAGTGGTGAGCTGGGCGGCGTCGCCGTACTACGCTTCGCCGGGCAAGATCCGTTCGGTGGAAGACGCCATCGTGCGCGTGCTGGGTTTCGACCTGGTGATCAACCTGGCGCTGGGCCTGGCCCTGGGCAAAACCCTGAGCCTGCCCAAGGACCACCCGCAACACAGCACGCCTTACTGGCAGCAATCGATCTACACCGCCGCCGTCATCGAAGGCCTGACCCGCGCCATGCCGCGCGCCCAGCGTCCGGAAGCCGGCCTGACCTATCTGGCCGGCCTGCTGCACAACTTCGGCTACCTGCTGCTGGCCCACGTGTTCCCGCCGCACTTCTCGCTGATCTGTCGCCACCTGGAGGTCAACCCGCATCTGTGCCACAGCTACATCGAGCAACACTTGCTGGGCATCAGCCGCGAACAGATCGGCGCATGGCTGATGCGTTACTGGGACATGCCCGATGAACTGGCCACCGCGCTGCGCTTCCAGCACGACCCCCATTACGACGGCGACTACGCCGAGTACCCGAACCTGGTGTGCCTGAGCGTGCGCTTGCTGCGTAGCCGCGGCATTGGTTCCGGCCCCGACGAAGACATCCCCGATGCCCTGCTCGAACGCCTGGGCCTGACTCGCGACAAGGCCGACGACGTGGTTAGCAAAGTCCTTGAAGCCGAAGTATTGCTGCGCGAACTCGCTTCGCAATTCACTCAGGGCTGAAAGCATCGCGGGCAAGCCACGCCCCCACAGGATTTAGGTGATCCCTGTGGGAGCGGGCTTGCCCGCGATGAATCCAACCCAGTCTGACTGACCCACTCAAACCTTGGCGACAGTTTTCGCCTTCTTCGGCTTCAAATACTTGGTCAACCCCTGGAACCAGATCACCAGCGCCGGGTTGCCCTTGATCTGAATCGACTTGTCTTGAATCCCCATCATAAATGCATTGGCCGACGAGCCAGCAACGACAAAAAGCAAGCGCACTGCTAAGATTTGAGCGTAAATAGAGGGCTTTCCGATGACCCAAACAGCGGCTAATAGTGTTGCAAGTCAAGTCCGCAAGCTTGCCAAGGACCACAAGATCACTGCCGAACCTGACGGCATGAGCCGTATGGCCGTGACCATCACCTGTCTGGCTGGTGATATCGTCGTGCTGGATGGCGTTGAACAGTTGCTCGTCAATCTGAAGAAAAAAGGCGCACTGAGCAAATCAGAAGCCTTGGTGCTCCAAGGGCGGTACCTTCAGGAGAGGCGCTCCAAGAAACATAGCGCATGACTTTTGACCCGTTCGGCGATTTCGAAACGGCTGGCTACCTTCAAAACTCGCTGGGCCTGAAAGATCCCACTGAAGTTAAAGAATCAGAGCATTTTTCCTTCGAACTGAGCATCGAAGACGCTCTTACCTATTTGGCCAAGACCCAGCCAATCGATTACAAGTCAGTCCTCAAAGTTCACGAGATCCTTTTCTCCGGCTTCTATCCTTGGGCAGGGAAAGATCGATGCGAGCTAGTCCCTCACTTGGCTGTCTTCAAGGGCTTACATGGCGATCCGCGAAGCACCGTCTTTGAGCATCCGAACTCCATCAAGATGTCTGTCGACTATGCGCTTGAGCTAGCAGCAAACCAGAAACGTTTCAGAGATCGCCCTGGCGAAGTAATGGGCCAACTAGCATTCGCACACCCCTTTCTCGACGGCAACGGCCGCACGATCCTGTTGGTCTTCATGGAGCTCTGCTATCGGGCCCGGTTCGCCATCGACTGGTCAAAGACCATCAAGGACGACTACCTGCGGGCGCTCAGTAATGAAATTCGAGAGCCTCGCGAGAGGCATCTCGATCACTACCTGAAACCGTTCGTAGTCGATATCGCCAGTCGAGACGAGTGGCCAGCGACCATCAGCAGCATCCGTGGCCTGGATGGCCTGGACAAGGAAGGCATCACCTACGAGAGCCTGGACAATCCGGAAGTCCAGCAGATATACAAGACTTACAGGGCACGACCACTCGACACATCAGACCCGTAGGATGTCGTAAGGCAAAAAGCTGGAGACGACTCCTTGTTATCAGCCGGAAACAACCTCAAGCCTTTGGCTTGGCCTTCTTCGGCTTCAAATACTTGGTCAACCCCTGGAACCAGATCACCAGCGCCGGGTTGCCCTTGATCTGAATCGACTTGTCCTGAATACCCGTCATGAACGCCAACTGCTTGTTCTTCGCCTGCATCGTGGCAAAGCCATACGCCGCGTCTTTAAAGGCAATGGCAAACGCAGGCTCGGCATACACACCGGCCTTGCTGGTAATGCGCTGATCCTTCACCCGGAAATGCCGCGCCACTTTCCCGTCCAGGGTCTGCAGTTGAAACACCAACTCCTTGTCGCCCAACTGCTGCTGAAACGCAGGATTGGTCCGACTGGCCTTGCCCATCAACAAACCCAGCATCCACAGCAGAAAACGAAATTTCATGCGCAAGCCTCAAAAAGAAAATGAACGGCCGGGGCAGTTTAACGGCTTCAAGCCATTACGCCAGTATTCAGTTCCATTAAGAGGAGATCATAACCATTAGCAGCACGATGACTACCAAGTCACAATTATTAAAGCCTTCTGCCAAACCACTCGCCACGTCATTCCCACACCAAACGAAACACATTCTGTAGGAGCCGGCTTGCCGGCGATGACCTCACGTGCGCCGCGTTTATCCAGTCCACACGCGTTATCGTTAACGACCATCGCGAGCAAGCTCGCCCCTACAGGTGATGTGTTATCAATTTCCGGGATGGCGCGAAAACCAAAAAAATGGGCACCCAACCTGGTTGGCGTGCCCATTCTTTGTTCGGCTCCCCTGCTACGCAGGGTATGGCGACGGATTACGGATTGACGCTGTCTTTCAACGATTTGCCTGGCTTGAACGCAACGGTGTTGCTGGCCTTGATTTTGACGGGCTCACCGGTTTGCGGGTTTTTGCCGGTGCGGGCGCCGCGGTGGCGTTGCAGGAAGGTGCCGAAACCTACCAGCGTGACGCTGTCTTTGCGGTGCAGGGCGCCGGTGATTTCTTCGAGAACGGCGTTGAGAACGCGGTTGGCCTGCTCTTTGGTGAGGTCTGCTTTTTCAGCAATTGCTGCGGCGAGTTCTGGTTTACGCATATTAGTGAAGCCCCTTTGACGGTTTTTTGTTGTTATGTCCGTGCTGCTCTCTGCGGAGCAGCGCCCAAAGCGCCGCAGGTGCTCTACTCTGCGGCAGACGGGAGTGAGGATGGCACGCAGCGAGGAGCCGCGCCAGTGTCGGCGCGGCCAATGTATGGGCAAAAGGGGGGTGATTCCGACAGAACGACCGGTATTTACGCCAGCAGCGCCGGAAGTTCTTTGTTCAGGGCCAGTTTTTCAGTTACCGCCGCGCCTGTCAGGGCATAACCGAGCAGTTTGCCGCCGGCATCGCGGCATAACACCTTGATGTCGGCGCCCTGCCCTTCGACGGTCCAAACGCCCTCCGTGCCGCGTGGCGGCGGGGACACCACCAATGGGCACACCGGGGTTTTGACGGTGATGGGCATCGGGCCATAAGTGACCGTCGTCGGGTTACCGGCGAGGGTCTGGGCCAGCGCTCTCGCACAGCTCATCAGGGGCATTACGTACAACAGGTTCAGCCCATCGACCTCGGCACAGTCGCCCAGGGCGTAGATGTTGGCGTGGGAAGTTTGCAGGTGGCGGTTGACCACGATGCCGCGATTGACTTGCACGCCGGCAGCGGCGGCCAGGTCGATACGCGGGCGCAGGCCAATGGCCGACACGACCACGTCGCACGGGATCACCTGGCCATCGGACAGGTGCGCCTCCAGCCCATCAGCGACGCGCTGCAGGCGATTGAGCACCGGCCCGAGGTGGAAGCGTGCGCCGAGGCTTTCCAGCCCGGCCTGCACCGCCGCAGCCGCCGCCGGGTGCAGCAGGGTCGGCATGACTTGTTCGCACGGCGCCACCAGTTGCACCTCGTAGCCGCCCAGACTGAGGTCGTTGGCGAACTCGCAGCCGATCAGGCCGGTGCCGAGCAACAACACCCGGCGCTTGCCGGCCGCTGCGGCGCGAAAGCGTGCGTAGTCTTCGAGGTCGTTGATCGGGAATACGCAGTCCGCCGCATCACCTTCGATGGGCACGCGCACGGTTTCTGCGCCCCAGGCCAGGATCAGGTCACGGTAGTACACCGCTTCTTCGCCGATCCACAGGCGCTTGTGTCCCGGGTCGATACCACTGATGCGCGTGTGGGTGCGCACTTCGGCTTTCAACTGCTCGGCCATGGTGCCGGGTTCTGCCATGCTCAGGCCATCGGCGTCTTTGTTTTTGCCGAAACCGGTGGAGAGCATCGGCTTGGAGTAGGAGCGCCCGTCATCGGCGGTAATCAGCAGCAGCGGGGTTTCGCCATCGAGTTTGCGAAACTCGCGGGCCAGGTTGTAGCCCGCCAGTCCGGTGCCGACGATCACGACAGGTGCGTTCATTCCTTACTCCTTCCAGGTGTCTTAGTTGATTTCGATCATTTCGAAATCCATTTTGCCGACGCCGCAATCCGGGCACAGCCAGTCTTCGGGCACGTCCTGCCACAAGGTGCCCGGCGCGATGCCGTCATCCGGCCAGCCGTCGGCTTCGTTGTAGATCAGGCCGCAGACCACACATTGCCACTTTTTCATTCAGGTACTTCCTCAGGATTCAGGCTTTTACCGGCGCGAACGGTCGATGGTTGCAGCGCTGCCGTCCGGCTCAGGGCGTTTTGTACTGATGGGGCCGCGCAGATGCAAGCCTGTTCGGCGCAACGGGCGGCCAGATCACTCAAATTCATGAGCCGACATGTTAAGCTCGCCGCCTCCTTTGCTGCCAATAATGACTCACTGTGCCGCACTCAAAATCCGCTTGCCCGGCCCCGCTCTGGCTTCCTCAAAGCCAACTGACGCCCCTCCCCGATACGTCTACCCTCGACTGGCTATTCGACGAAGGTTCGCTGACCCGCCGCCTGACCCGCTTGTCGAATGACGGCTTCAGCGTTACGCCGCTGTTCGAAGGCTGGCAGACCCTGCGCGCCGACGAATGCGCCGCGCTGGATCTGGCCGACGGCAGTGAGGGCTGGGTTCGCGAGGTGTACCTGCGCGGTCACGGCGAGGCGTGGGTGTTTGCCCGCAGCGTGGCCTCGCGCAGTGCATTGCAGGGCGACGGCTTGCACATGGACGAATTGGGCAGCCGCTCCTTGGGCGAATTGCTGTTTTGCGATCACGCCTTCCAGCGCCGGGCCATCGAGGTTTGCCACTATCCTCAAGCGTGGCTGCCCAACGAGGTCCGGTCGCCTGAGCTATGGGGCCGCCGCTCACGGTTCGACCGTGGCACCTTGAGCGTGCTGGTGGCCGAGATTTTCCTGCCGACCCTGTGGAACGCCGTCCGCGCCCATCCGGAGAATTGCTGATGTACCAGAGCCTGCTCAAGTCCCTGAACCGCTTGAACCCACGGGCCTGGGATTTCATTCAGCTGACGCGCATGGACAAGCCGATCGGCATCTATCTGTTGCTGTGGCCAACGCTGTGGGCGCTGTGGATTGCCGGCAAGGGCTCGCCGTCGCTGGCCAACATCGTGATTTTCGTCCTTGGCGTGGTGTTGACTCGCGCCGGTGGCTGCGTGATCAACGATTGGGCCGACCGCAAAGTCGATGGCCATGTGAAACGCACCGCACAGCGCCCACTGGCGAGCGGCAAGATCAGCTCCAAGGAAGCGTTGGTGTTCTTTGCGCTGCTGATGGGGGTGAGTTTCCTGCTGGTGCTGTGCACCAATGCGACCACGATCTGGCTGTCACTTGGCGGCCTGGCGCTGGCCTTCACTTACCCGTTCATGAAGCGCTACACCTATTACCCGCAGGTGGTGTTGGGCGCGGCGTTTTCCTGGGGCATGCCAATGGCATTCACCGCCGAAACCGGTGATTTGCCGGCAGCGGCGTGGCTGCTCTACATCGCCAACCTGATGTGGACAGTGGGCTACGACACCTATTACGCAATGACCGACCGCGACGACGATCTGAAGATCGGCGTGAAGTCCACGGCGATACTGTTTGGCGAAGCGGACCGGGTGATCATCCTGACCCTGCAAGGATTGGCGCTGGGTTGTCTGTTGCTGGCGGGTTCGAAATTCGAGCTCGGTGGCTGGTTCCACCTCGGGTTGGCGGTGGCGGCAGCCTGCTTCGCCTGGGAGTTCTGGTACACCCGCGACAAGGACCGGATGCGCTGTTTCAAGGCGTTTTTGCACAATCACTGGGCCGGGCTGGCGATTTTCGTCGGGATCGTGCTGGATTACGGGTTGCGCTGAGACAGGATTGATATCGCCCCCGCAGAGTATTCATGCGGGGGCGGATCACGTTGGTTACTTCTGCGACTGGTGAACGACGTGCCAGACGTCTTTCATGCCGTCACCCTTCATTTCTCCAGGCTTTTCGTCCTTTACAAAGGTGTACAGCGGTTTACCGTCATACGCCCACTGCATCATGCCGTCATCGCGCTTGATGGGCGTAAATTTGCCTTCGGCCTTGGCCCCGGCCGGAGCCATCATGGGTGGCCAGTTCTTCGCGCAGTCACCATTACACATCGACTTGCCGCCTGAGTCCTTATCGAACGTGTATACGGTCATGCCTTTATGGTCGACCATCATGCCGTCTTTCATCATCACCGGTTCAGCGGCGAGCGCCAGGGTCGGCAGCGTTAGCACGGCCGTTACCAGTAACGCCTTCCAGGATTGAGCGATGTAATTCATGGAAACCTTCCTCTTGCGGTTGTCAGGATTCGGACTTAGAGCTTAGTTCAGGTTCACGACGATCGCCGGGCGACTAAAATACTGTCACACGACTGCAATAATTCCGTTATCTAATGCGGCGCAAGACAGTTAAATGACAAGAGGATTAAGGCATGGTTGGCAGGAGCATTCTGATCGTCGACGACGAAGCGCCTATTCGCGAAATGATCGCCGTTGCGTTGGAAATGGCCGGCTATGACTGCCTGGAGGCCGAGAACTCCCAGCAGGCCCACGCCATTATCGTCGACCGCAAACCGGACTTGATCCTGCTCGACTGGATGCTGCCCGGCACCTCCGGCATCGAATTGGCCCGCCGCCTCAAGCGCGATGAACTGACCGGTGATATCCCGATCATCATGCTCACCGCCAAGGGCGAAGAGGACAACAAGATCCAGGGCCTGGAAGTCGGTGCCGACGATTACATCACCAAACCTTTTTCCCCCCGTGAGTTGGTCGCACGCCTCAAAGCCGTGCTGCGCCGCGCCGGCCCTACCGATGGCGAAGCGCCGATTGAAGTCGGTGGCCTGCTGTTGGACCCGATCGGCCACCGCGTGACCATCGACGGCAAGCCGGCCGAAATGGGGCCGACCGAATACCGCCTGCTGCAATTCTTCATGACCCACCAGGAACGCGCCTACACGCGCGGCCAGTTGCTGGATCAGGTCTGGGGCGGCAATGTCTATGTCGAAGAGCGCACCGTCGATGTGCACATCCGCCGCCTGCGCAAAGCCCTCGGCGACGCCTACGAAAACCTGGTACAAACCGTGCGCGGAACCGGCTACCGGTTCTCTACAAAGGCATAAAAGCAGTTGCAAGCGCCAAGCTTTAAGCGGCAAGCAGAAGCACAGCCCGCTATAACTTGCAGCTTGCGGCTAGAAACTTGAAGCTGCGCTAGGACGCCCCCTTGAACCAAAACTGGCATGGAACCCTGATTCGCCACATGCTGCTACTGGTCACCGCCTGCCTGGTGATCGGTTTGATCAGCGGCTACTACGGCTGGAGCCTCGCCGCGGGCCTGGGCCTTTACCTGGCCTGGACCCTCAAGCAACTGCTGCGCCTGCACGAGTGGCTGCGCCTGCACCAACCCGATGAAGCCCCGCCCGATGGCTATGGCCTGTGGGGCGAAGTGTTCGACAGCATCTATCACCTGCAGCGTCGCGATCAGCGAGTGCGCGGGCGGTTGCAAGCGGTGATCGACCGGGTTCAGGAATCCACCGCCGCATTGAAAGATGCGGTGGTCATGCTCGACAGCGACGGCAACCTGGAATGGTGGAACCGCGCCGCCGAAACCTTGCTGGGCCTCAAGACGCCACAGGACAGCGGTCAGCCGGTGACCAACCTGGTGCGCCACCCGCGCTTCAAGGAATACTTCGAGCAGGACAGCTACGCCGAGCCGCTGGAAATCCCTTCGCCGACCAACGACCGGATGCGTATTCAGCTGTACATCACCCGCTACGGCAACAACGAGCACCTGATGCTGGTACGCGACGTCACACGCATCCATCAGCTCGAACAGATGCGCAAAGACTTCATCGCCAACGTTTCCCATGAATTACGCACACCCCTGACGGTGATATGCGGCTACCTGGAAACCCTGCTCGACAACGTCGAGGACGTGAACCCGCGCTGGAGTCGCGCCTTGCAGCAAATGCAGCAACAAGGCGGGCGCATGCAGACGCTGCTCAATGACTTGCTGCTGCTGGCCAAGCTCGAAGCGACCGATTACCCATCGGATAACCAGCCAGTGGCCATCGATGGCCTGTTGCAGTCGATCAAGAGTGACGCTCAGCAGCTCTCCGGCCAGAAAAACCAGCACATCACCCTGGAAGCCGACCCGACGATTCTGCTCAAGGGCAGCGAAGCCGAACTGCGCAGCGCTTTTTCCAACCTGGTGTTCAACGCGGTCAAGTACACCCCGGCCGAAGGCAACATCCGCATTCGCTGGTGGGGCGATGAACAAGGCGCGCACCTGAGCGTGCAGGATTCCGGGATCGGCATCGACAGCAAACACCTGCCGCGCCTGACCGAACGCTTCTATCGCGTCGACTCCAGTCGCAACTCCAATACCGGTGGCACCGGCCTGGGGCTGGCGATCGTCAAACACGTGCTGTTGCGGCACCGCGCACGGATGGAAATCAGCAGCGTGCCGGGGCACGGGAGCACTTTTACCTGCCATTTCGCCCCCGCCCAAGTCAGCAAATCCAGAGTCATTAGTCCAACGGACTGATGGCAGTACTAGGCAATCGCTGAGTCAGCCGCTACATTGGCTGACTTGTGCCTGCCTTTCAGGCCCACTTTTTCTTTCCTTTCGAATACACGGAACCCGCAAAACTCCATCATGGACCCTTCCCCTGGTTTGACCCTCGCCACACTATTCGCCGACTTCGGCATGATTCTTTTTGCTCTGATCCTGGTGTTGCTCAACGGTTTTTTCGTTGCGGCGGAATTTGCCATGGTCAAATTGCGCTCGACCCGGGTCGAAGCCATCGCTGAACAACACGGCTGGCGCGGGCAGATCCTGCGGACCGTGCACAGCCAGCTCGATGCCTACCTGTCGGCGTGCCAATTGGGCATCACCCTCGCCTCCCTGGGCCTCGGCTGGGTCGGCGAACCGGCGTTCGCGCACATCCTCGAACCGCTGCTCGACGCCGTCGGCGTGCAGTCGGCCGAAGTGATCAAAGGCGTTTCGTTCTTCGCTGCGTTTTTTGTCATCTCGTACCTGCACATCGTGGTCGGCGAGCTGGCCCCGAAATCCTGGGCCATCCGCAAGCCCGAGCTGCTGTCGCTGTGGACCGCCGTGCCGCTGTACCTGTTCTACTGGGCCATGTACCCGGCGATCTACTTGCTCAACGCCAGCGCCAACGCGATCCTGCGCATCGCCGGCCAGGGCGAGCCCGGCCCGCATCACGAGCATCACTACAGCCGCGAAGAATTGAAACTGATCCTGCACTCCAGCCGTGGCCAGGACCCGAGCGACCAAGGCATGCGCGTATTGGCTTCGGCGGTGGAAATGGGCGAACTGGAGGTGGTCGACTGGGCCAACTCCCGCGAAGACCTGGTGACACTGGAGTTCAACGCCCCCCTCAAGGAAATCCTGGCGATGTTCCGTCGTCACAAGTTCAGCCGTTATCCGGTGTACGACAGCGAGCGCCAGGAGTTCGTCGGCTTGCTGCACATCAAGGACCTGCTGCTTGAACTGGCGGCACTGGATCATATTCCCGAGTCGTTCAACCTGGCCGAACTGACCCGTCCGCTGGAGCGCGTGTCCAGGCACATGCCGCTGTCGCAACTACTCGAACAGTTCCGCAAGGGCGGCTCGCACTTCGCCGTGGTTGAAGAGGCCGACGGCAACATCATCGGCTACCTGACCATGGAAGACGTGCTGGAAGTGCTGGTGGGCGACATTCAGGACGAACACCGCAAGGCCGAACGCGGGATCCTCGCCTACCAGCCGGGCAAACTGCTGGTACGGGGCGATACGCCGCTGTTCAAGGTCGAACGGCTGCTGGGCATCGACCTGGACCACGTTGAAGCCGAAACCCTCGCAGGGCTGGTCTACGAAACCCTGAAACGCGTACCGGAAGAGGAAGAAGTGCTGGAAGTCGAAGGCCTGCGCATCATCATCAAGAAGATGAAAGGGCCGAAGATCATTCTGGCCAAGGTCTTGATGCTGGATTGAGTGCTGCACCCGGCGCTTGTGGCGAGGGAGCTTGCTTGCTCGCCACAATTAGTTTTCGCAAGCCTTCGTTATTGCTTGCCCAACGCAAAGTTGGGCAATGAGCTCACCGGTTGGTTGAACTGATACGGAATCGACACCAGGCCCATCCCGGTATTGCGCTGCACCACGAAATGCAGGTGCGGCCCGCTGCTGTTGCCGGTATTGCCCGACAGCGCAAGCGCGGTGCCCACCATGACCCTTTGCCCCTCCCGAACGCTGACCGAGCCTTTTTTCAGGTGCAGGTACACGCCCATGGTCCCGTCATCGTGCAACACCCGCACGAAATTGCCCGATGGATTGGTGCCGCGTCCAGTCTGTCCGTTTTCGATCTTCACCACGACCCCGCCACGTGCGGCAATGATCGGTGTGCCTTCGGGCATGGCGATGTCGATGGCGTAACGGTTCTTCGGCCCAAAGTGGCTGTATTGGCCCTCGGCACCCTGACTCACCCGAAACGGCCCGCCACGCCAGGGCAACGGGTATCGATAGGCCATGGAGGCGCCTGCGGGGTCGCCCAGGGAGTATTCGAACCTGGGGATATAGGCGATCGGCCTTGTGGCCTCTGTGGCCGTGAGCATCGCCAGGCGAATGCTGCTGCGTGACGGCATCACCCGACGAATCGGCCGGCTCGGCGCGCCACTGACGTTCTTCAAGCCATCGAAACTCAATTCGATTTCCACCGGCGCATAGAGGTCGTTTCGCACGTATACGCTGTCCACGCCTTCCTTCTTCATGATCACCAGGTACACCTGACGCTCAAGGTGCTCTTCCATGCGATCGCGGAAGGTGAACACCTTGGAGCCTTTCGTGGGGCGGTCACTGTAGGAGACCACGCCATTGGCGTCGGTGGACTTGTAGATAGTCACGGCCATCGCCGGGGTGGCGGCCATGAACAGACCACATAAAAACAGCAGGCGCGCGAGCATGGGCAGGATTCTGTCGTGTGAGGCCTGGAATGAGCCTAGCAGTCGGAATTGACCTGTGTTGTCGGCAGATGTTTCAAAGTGGATGGTTTAGCAGATGTGTGGTGATTGCTTTAGCGTCATCGCGGGCAAGTTCGCCCCCACAGGTTCTGCACTGTACCTGTGGGAGCGGGCTCGCCCGCGATGGCTGGCTGACAGGCGACGCCTGACTTACGCGCCCGGAACGAAGTGCTTCTGTGCGGTGCCACGGGCGATCAGGCGGGAAATGTAATCGAGCTTCTGCGAGTCCTGATCGACGAAACGGAAGGTCAATTGCAACCAGTCGCTGTCCGGCTTGGGCTCATGGGCGACGACGGCGTGCAAATAGCCATTCAGACGAGCAGTCTCGGCGTTGTCGCCCTGCTCCAGGTCGAGCACGGCACTGTCCAGTACCTGTGGCAGTGTTTCGGAGCGTTTCACCACCAGCAGCGCTTCCTTGAGGCTCAGCGCCTTGATCACGCATTGCTGGATACCGTTGGGCAGGCGCAATTGCCCCTGACCACGCCCACCCGCCCCAGAGGCAGCCGGAGCGGGAGCCTTGACCGGCGGACTGTTGAGCAAACCACGGGATGGCGCGGCAGCAGGAGTCGGGGCAGAAGGCGATGGCGCGACCACGGTGGCCTTGCCGCCAGTCAATGCATTCAGTGAGTCGTTACCGAACGCCGAAGTCGTTTTGGTCGATGCAACGTTCACCAACGCGTCGAGCTTGCCGACCTTGTGCAGTGCCTGCCTGACCTTATTGATCAATTGCTCGTTGGTGAACGGCTTGCTGACATAGCCAGAAACCCCGGCCTGGATTGCCTGGACGACGTTCTCCTTGTCGCCACGGCTGGTCACCATCACAAACGGCATGGTTTTGAGGCTGTCCTGCGCGCGACACCAAGTCAGCAGTTCCAGGCCGGACATTTCCGGCATTTCCCAGTCGCACAGCACCAGGTCGAACGCTTCCCGGGCCAGCAATGCCTGAGCCTTTTTGCCATTGATTGCGTCTTCGATCCGCATGCCCGGGAAATAGTTACGCAGGCATTTCTTCACCAGGTCACGAATAAACGAGGCATCGTCCACGACCAACACACTGACCTTACTCATCCATAACCCCTTAAAAAACCCCGGCAAGCATACCGCTTTGCTGATGGCACATTGCCAAAACCTTCAGTCACGCCGGGACTTTTCGTTCGCGGGTGCTGCTTTTCGAATTCGAGAGCCGCAAACAAAAACGCCCGGCCAACAGGCCGGGCGCTTTACTTGGGCAATCTTACTTATCGTCAGGTTTGCCCGGAACATTAGCGGTTTCGCCGGCGGTTCCTTCAACTTCTTCTTTCATGCGCTTGAGGCCAAGGTGACGTACGTCAGTGCCGCGCACCAGGTAAATCACCAACTCGGAAATATTGCGCGCGTGGTCGCCGATGCGCTCCAGCGAGCGCAGCACCCAGATAATGCTCAAGACGCGCGAGATAGAGCGCGGGTCTTCCATCATGTAGGTCGCCAGCTCACGCAGAGCGGTCTTGTATTCACGGTCGATGATTTTGTCGTACTGCGCCACGGACAACGCCAGATCGGCGTCGAAACGGGCAAAGGCGTCCAACGCGTCACGAACCATGTTACGGACCTGGTCGCCGATGTGGCGCACTTCGACGTAGCCGCGTGGCGCTTCGCCTTCTTCGCACAACTGGATGGCACGACGGGCGATCTTGGTCGCTTCATCACCGATGCGCTCCAGGTCGATCACCGACTTGGAGATGCTGATGATCAGACGCAGGTCAGACGCCGCCGGCTGACGACGGGCCAGAATGCGCAGGCATTCTTCGTCGATGTTGCGTTCCATCTGATTGATCTGGTCGTCGATTTCGCGAACCTGCTGGGCCAGGCCGGAATCGGCCTCGATCAGCGCGGTGACCGCGTCGTTGACCTGTTTTTCCACCAGACCGCCCATGGCCAGGAGGTGGCTGCGCACTTCCTCCAGTTCGGCGTTGAACTGCTGGGAGATGTGGTGGGTAAGGCCTTCTTTGCTAATCATCTGTTTCGCTCCGCGAAAGTTGCAAGCTTCAAGCTGCAAGCTTCAAGCAGTTATGTATAAGTCCTGATATCGCACCGCTTCTCTTGCCGCTTGCAGCTTGACGCTTGCGGCTGTAGGGGCTAGCCGTAACGACCGGTGATGTAGTCTTCGGTCTGCTTCTTCGCCGGATTGGTGAACAGGGTGTCGGTGTCGCCGAATTCCACCAGTTTGCCCATGTACATGAACGCCGTGTAGTCGGATACCCGAGCGGCCTGTTGCATGTTGTGGGTCACGATGACGATGGTGAATTTGGATTTCAGTTCGTAGATCAGCTCTTCGACTTTCAGCGTCGAGATCGGGTCGAGTGCCGAGCACGGTTCGTCGAGCAGCAGCACTTCCGGTTCCACGGCGATGGTGCGGGCGATGACCAGACGTTGCTGCTGACCACCGGACAGGCCCAGTGCCGATTCATGCAGACGGTCTTTGACTTCATCCCACAGGGCCGCGCCTTTCAACGCCCACTCGACCGCTTCGTCAAGGATGCGCTTCTTGTTGATGCCCTGGATCCGCAGGCCGTAAACCACGTTTTCATAGATGGTTTTCGGGAACGGGTTGGGCTTCTGGAACACCATGCCGACGCGACGACGCAGCTCGGCCACGTCTTCGCCCTTGCGATAGATGTTGTTGCCGTACAGGTTGATCGCGCCTTCGACGCGGCAGCCGTCCACCAGATCGTTCATGCGGTTAAACGTACGCAGCAATGTGGATTTGCCGCAGCCGGACGGACCGATGAAGGCGGTCACGCGCTGTTTCGGGATGTTCATGCTGACATCGTACAGCGCTTGTTTCTCACCGTAGAACAGGCTCAGGCTCGGTACCTCGATGGCCACGGTTTCCTGCTCGAGATTCAGGCTCTGCTTGTCGCGACCCAGGGCCGACATGTTGATGCCGTGAGTATGTGCTTCGTGCTGCATGGGGTCTCACTCCGTTCGTAGCTGCAAGCTTCTAGCTGCAAGCTGCAAGTTTGAGCAAAAGCGGCTTGCGGCCTAAAGCTTGCCGCTTGGAACTTGCCGCTTGTGGCTTATTTATCAGCTATCCAGCGCTTTGTATTTTTCGCGCAGGTGGTTACGGATCCACACGGCCGACAGGTTCAATGTCGCGATCACCAGTACCAGCAGCAGCGCCGTGGCGTATACCAGCGGCCGCGCGGCCTCGACGTTCGGGCTCTGGAAGCCGACGTCATAGATATGGAAGCCCAAGTGCATGATCTTCTGGTCCAGGTGCAGGTACGGGTAGTTGCCGTCCACCGGCAGCGACGGCGCCAGTTTCACCACACCCACCAGCATCAGCGGCGCCACCTCACCGGCGGCGCGTGCCACGGCGAGGATCATGCCGGTCATCATCGCCGGGCTGGCCATCGGCAGCACGATCTTCCACAAGGTTTCAGCCTTGGTCGCGCCGAGGGCCAACGAGCCTTCGCGAACGGTGCGAGGAATTCGCGCCAGGCCTTCTTCAGTGGCCACGATCACCACCGGCACCGCCAGCAGTGCCAGGGTCAGCGAAGCCCAGAGCAGGCCCGGCGTACCGAAGGTCGGTGCCGGCAAGGCTTCCGGGAAGAACAACCGGTCGACCGAGCCACCCAGCACGTAGACGAAGAAGCCCAGACCGAACACGCCGTACACGATGGCCGGAACGCCCGCCAGGTTGTTCACCGCGATGCGGATCACGCGGGTCAGGGTGTTCTGCTTGGCGTATTCACGCAGGTACACCGCCGCCAGCACGCCGAACGGGGTGACGATCATCGCCATGATCAGGGTCATCATCACGGTGCCGAAGATCGCCGGGAAAATCCCGCCTTCGGTGTTCGCCTCACGCGGGTCGTCGCTCAGGAATTCCCAGACCTTGCTGAAGTAGAAGCCGATCTTGGTCAGGGTGCTCATGGCGTTCGGCTGATAGGCGTGAACCACTTTGCCGATGCCAATTTCCACTTCCTTGCCGTTGGCATCGCGGGCCGTGAGGCTGTCGCGGTTGAACTGCGCGTGCAGATCGGCCAAACGTGCTTCGATCTCTTGATAGCGAGCGTTCAGTTCAGCGCGCTCGGATTCCATGTCCGCTTGCGCGGCAGGGTCGAGTTTGCCTTCCAGCTCCAGCTTGCGACCGTGCAGGCGGATGCGCTCGAGACCGGCGTTAATCGCGCCGATGTCGGTTTTTTCCAGGCTCTTGAGCTGCGCAGCCAGCTTGTTGACGCGATCGACACGGGCCTGCAACTCAGGCCATGCGGCTTCGCCTTCAGCAATGACCTTGCCATCCTGTTTGACGTTGACCAGGTAGCCGTAGAAGTTACCCCACTCACGACGCTCGATGGCCATCAGCTCCGGCGGCGTCGTCTGGTTGGTCAGCCACTCGCCGACGGTCCAGGTGAAGTCGTTGCCGTTCAGGTCGCGGTTGCCGACCTTGATCAGCTCGCGGGTCATGAATTCCGGGCCTTGATCCGGCACCGGCAAACCAGCGGACTTCAGACGTGCGCGGGGCACTTCTTCCTTCTGTACCACTTCGCCAATGACCAGGTGATTAGCCTGGCCCGGCACGTCGTAGTTGGCGTGGATCAGATCCGCCGGCCAGAAGTGACCCAGGCCGCGCACGGCGATCACCGCCAGCAGGCCAATGGTCATGATGACCGCGATGGACACCGCGCCACCGCTGATCCAGACGCCGGGGGCGCCGCTCTTGAACCATCCATTCAGGGAGTTCTGTTTCACAGACTTCTACCTTTCTTAAAGCGACGAGTATTTCTTGCGCAGACGCTGACGAATCAGTTCCGCGAGGGTGTTCATGACGAAGGTGAACAACAGCAACACCAGCGCCGAGAGGAACAGCACGCGGTAGTGACTGCCGCCGACTTCCGATTCGGGCATTTCCACCGCGACGTTGGCGGCCAGGGTGCGCAGACCTTCGAACAGGTTCATCTCCATGACCGGGGTGTTACCGGTGGCCATCAACACGATCATGGTTTCACCGACCGCACGGCCCATGCCGATCATCAGCGCCGAGAAGATGCCCGGGCTGGCGGTGAGGATCACCACGCGCGTCATGGTCTGCCACGGCGTGGCACCGAGGGCCAGGGAGCCGAGGGTGAGGCCACGCGGTACGCTGAACACGGCGTCTTCGGCGATGGAGTAGATGTTCGGGATGACCGCAAAGCCCATGGCCAGGCCGACCACCAGTGCGTTGCGCTGGTCGTAGGTGATGCCCAGGTCGTGGGAGATCCACATGCGCATGTCGCCGCCGAAGAACCAGTTCTCCATGAACGGGCTCATGTACAGCGAGAGCCAGCCAACGAAGAGGATCACCGGGATCAGGATCGCGCTTTCCCAGCCATCGGGCACTTTCAGGCGAATGGATTCAGGCAGGCGACTGAAGACGAAACCGGCGACCAGAATGCCGATCGGCAGGAGCATCAGCAGGCTGAAGATGCCCGGCAAGTGCCCTTCCACATACGGGGCGAGGAACAGACCGGCGAAGAAACCGAGGATCACCGTCGGCATCGCTTCCATCAGTTCGATCACCGGCTTGACCTTGCGGCGCATGCCCGGTGCCATGAAGTACGCGGTGTAGATCGCAGCGGCGACGGCCAGTGGAGCCGCCAGCAGCATCGCGTAGAACGCGGCCTTGAGGGTACCGAAGGTCAGCGGCGACAGGCTCAGCTTGGGTTCGAAATCGGTGTTGGCGGCGGTCGATTGCCAGACGTATTTAGGCTCGTCGTAGTTCTCGTACCAGACCTTGCTCCACAGCGCGCTCCAAGAGACTTCCGGGTGCGGGTTGTCGAGCAGCAACGGTTGCAGCTTGCCGCCGGCTTCCACGATCACGCGGTTGGCCCGTGGCGACAGGCCGAAAATGCCCTGGCCTTCGACCACTTGATCCACCAGCAAGGTGCGGTGGGCCGTACTGTGGAATACGCCGAGCTTGCCGGAGGCGTCGAGGGCGATAAAGCCCTTACGGCGTTCTTCGGCAGTGATTTCAACAATAGGCGTGGTGCCCATCTGGAAGGTACGGATCTGCTTGAGGCGTTGTTCACCGTCCTGATCGCGCGCCATGAACCATTGAGCCAGGCCACCTTTGGAGTCGCCGATGATCAGCGAGATACCGCCAACCAACTGAGTGCTGGCCGTGACTTGGGCTTCACCGTCTTCCAGCAGTTTGTAGCGACCGTTGAGACTCTTGTCACGCAGGCTGAATACGTCGGCCTGGGCACGCCCGTTGACCACGTACAGCCACTGCTGACGCGGATCGACGAAGATGTTTTTCACCGGTTCGGTCATTTGCGGCAGATCGATACGCTTCTGCTCGTTGGTGATTTCGCCGGTCATCATGTTTTCTTCGCTGGTGAGCGACAACACATTGAGTTGCGAACCGGTGGCACCGACCAGCATCAGGGTCGAATCGTTGGCGTTGAGGCTGACGTGCTCAAGCGCACCACCCGCCTCGTTCACCACGATAGGTGCTTCGCCGTACGGGTACTCGACCGCTGGCGAAATGGTTTTCTTGCCTTGCGGGTAGCTGACTTTATAGGTGTGACGGAACACCAGCGCCTGACCGTTGGACAGGCCCACGGCCACCAACGGGTGACCTGGCTGGTCTTCTCCGATGGAGGTCACGGTGACGCCGGCCGGAACAGGCAAATCGACGCGCTTGAGTTCAGCGCCACTGTCGATATCGAAGAACAGCGCCTGGCCTTTGTCGGAAACCCGCATGGCCACTTGGTTCTGCTCTTCCAGGGAGATCATCAGCGGCTTGCCGGCGTCTTGCATCCAGGCAGGCGTGATGGCGTCCTTGGCGGTCAGGCTGGCACCCTGGAACAGGGGCGCGACGACGTAGGCAAGGAAGAAAAAGATCAACGTGATCGCACCCAGCACGGCCAGGCCACCCACGAGGACGTACCAGCGGGTCAGGCGATCTTTGAGCGCGCGAATGCGGCGCTTGCGTTGCAGCTCAGGCGTATTGAAATCAATTCGCTTGGGGGGATTTGTAGTCATGTTGGAATTGGCCAGATCATTCATGCGCACACCCTAGCGATCCTGTATGACAGAAAGATGACAATGCAGTGACGCAACAAATCCGCCGCCAGCGGTGGCTGGCAGTGGATAGAGAATTAGAGGTGTATGAGGGCAGCTCCTGCCGCCCCCATGTGAATCCGGTGAAGTTCACACCGGATTCAATTTGTTACTTTTTTGCGACTTCAGCGCCGCCTTCCGACAGCCCCAAGTCAGCCAGGGCTTTGGCTGCAACTTTGGCTGGCAGTGGGATGTAACCGTCTTTCACGACCACTTCCTGACCCTGTTTCGACAGAACCAGTTTCACGAACTCGGCTTCCAGCGGGGCCAGAGGCTTGTTCGGGGCCTTGTTGACGTATACGTACAGGAAGCGGGACAGCGGGTATTTGCCGTTCAGGGCGTTTTCTTCGCTGTCTTCAATGAAGTCGGTGCTGCCTTTCTTGGCCAGGGCCACGGTCTTCACGCTGGCGGTCTTGTAACCGATGCCCGAGTAACCGATGCCGTTCAGCGAGGAGCTGATCGACTGCACGACCGAAGCCGAACCTGGTTGTTCGTTGACGTTTGGTTTGTAGTCGCCTTTGCACAGGGCTTCTTCTTTGAAGTAGCCGTAGGTGCCGGATACCGAGTTACGACCGAACAGTTGAACCGGCTTGTTGGCCAGGTCGCCGGTCACGCCCAGGTCACCCCAGGTTTTGACTTCGGTCTTGGCGCCGCACAGACGAGTGGACGAGAAGATCGCGTCGACTTGTTCCATGGTCAGGTGCTGGATCGGGTTGTCCTTGTGCACGAACACCGCCAGGGCGTCCACGGCAACCGGGATAGCGGTTGGCTTGTAGCCGTACTTCTGCTCGAAGGCAGCCAGTTCGGTGTCCTTCATCTTGCGGCTCATCGGGCCCAGGTTAGAGGTGCCTTCAGTCAGCGCAGGTGGCGCGGTGGCGGAGCCAGCGGCCTGAATCTGAATGTTTACGTTCGGGTATTCTTTTTTGTAGTTCTCAGCCCACAGGGTCATGAGGTTGGCCAGGGTATCGGAACCGACGCTGGACAGGTTGCCCGACACACCAGTGGTCTTGGTGTAGCTCGGGATAGCAGGGTCAACAGCGGCAACCGCGTTGGCAGTCGCAACGCCAGCAGCGACAAAAGTCATTGCCGCCATCAAACGCTTCAGTTTCATGCCTTACTCCTAGCAGATAGGGTGTGTTATTCGGGGCCAAGTATCAGCAGGCCGTGTGAACACTCTATGGCTGAAATATGACAATTGGATGAAAGGCCAGCATCGCGTTTTTACCGGGTGATTCGGGGCGCCCCAAATCGCTAGCAGGCTAGCTCCCACATTGGAATGCATTTCAATGTGGGAGCTAGCCTGCTAGCGATAGGACCGGTACAGCCACAGAGGACCGCGGGATCAGCGCCCTTTCTTCCAGAGATAACCGCCCACCACAATCCCGACGCCACACAGCACCGCCACATAGTAAGCCGGCCCCATCGGGCTTTCCTTGAGCAACAAACTGACGATCATCGGCGTCAGGCCACCGAAAATGGCGTAGGCCACGTTGTAGGAAAAGGACAAGCCGCTAAAGCGCACCACAGGCGGGAACGCCTTGACCATGACGTACGGCACCGCACCGATGGTGCCGACCAGCAGGCCGGTCAGGGCATACAGCGGGAACAGCCAGTCAGGATGGTCGGCCAGGCTGTGGTAGAAGGTCCAGGAGCTGGCCAGCAGGGCCGCACAACCGAATACGAACACCCGCCCCGCACCAAAACGATCGGCCAATGCGCCGGCAATGATGCAACCCACGCTAAGGAAAATGATCGCCACACTGTTCGCCTGCAGGGATGTGGTTGGCGAGAAGTGATAGACCGTTTGCAACACGGTCGGGGTCATCAGAATCAACACCACGATCCCGGCGGACAGCAGCCAGGTCAGCAGCATGGAAATCGCGATGGCACCACGATGGTCACGCAGCACCGCACGCAGCGGGACTTCCTCGGCCAGGGCCTTGCGCAATTGCAGTTCGGCGAACACCGGGGTTTCGTGCAACCAGCGGCGCAGGTACACCGAGAACAGGCCAAACACACCGCCCAACAGGAACGGAATCCGCCAGGCGTAATCCGACACTTCCCCAGGGGTGTACAGGCTGTTGATCGCCGTCGCCACTAGAGATCCCAGGAGGATGCCTGCCGTCAGACCGCTGGTCAGCGTGCCGCAGGCGTAGCCGATGTGCCGTTGCGGTACGTGCTCGGAAACGAAGACCCAGGCGCCCGGCACTTCGCCGCCGATGGCCGCGCCCTGGATCACCCGCATCAGCAGCAACAGGATAGGCGCCCACATGCCGATCTGCGCATAGGTCGGCAGCAGGCCCATGATCAGGGTCGGCACCGCCATCATGAAAATGCTCAGGGTGAACATCTTCTTGCGCCCCAGCAGATCGCCGAAGTGCGCCATCACGATGCCGCCCAGTGGTCGAGCCAGATAGCCGGCGGCAAAAATGCCGAAAGTCTGCATTAAGCGCAGCCACTCCGGCATGTCCGCCGGGAAGAACAGTTTCCCCACCACCGTGGCAAAGAACACGAAAATGATGAAGTCGTAGAATTCCAGCGCGCCGCCCAGGGCCGACAGCGATAGGGTCTTGTAGTCGTTGCGGGTCAGCGGACGTGCAGGTTGGCTTGGCTGCGCGATACTCGAGGGCGCTGTGGTCATGGCAAGGGCTTCTCTTATAGTCAAATCTGCCGCCCCAACAACGCTGGCAAGGGCTCGGGCAGGACCGGCACCATAACAAATTGTTCGAAAAAGCACATAGAGGCGCGTTTTTGACAGTCAAAATGAGAACCGGACGGTCGTCTCGGAGTCTACCGACCGATATACTCGCAATCTCGCTGCAGTTCGAAAGGGTTGCTGTGCGAAAACGCCTGTCAGGTTCATAGGCGATTTCGCAGAGTTTCCCTTTAGGCGCCTTAAGAAAAACGTGACGAACGTAGTATGTTCGGTGCTTGGATCGTTTTTCGCGAAGACGGCTACCACCAGCAATACCAACGAAGAGTCACGGGTCAGAGGCCCCCCGGCATGATAGAGCTCGAACAAGAAGATCCGATTCCGCAAGGCGACCTGGCCCTGCAAATCACCGCCCTTCCTCGCGAAACCAACGGCTTTGGCGATATTTTCGGCGGCTGGCTGGTTTCGCAAATGGACTTGGCTGGCACCGCTATGGCCAGCAAGGTTGCCGGTGGGCGCGTGGCCACGGTGGCGATCGACCGTATGGCGTTCCTGGTACCGGTGGCGGTGGGCGCTCAGCTCTCCTTCTATACGCAGGCACTGGAAATCGGCCGTAGCTCGATCAAGATGATGGTCGAGGTCTGGAGCGACGATCCGCTGTCCAGCGAATGGCGTAAAGTCACTGAAGCGGTGTTCGTGTTCGTCGCCATCGATGGCAGCGGCCGCACCCGTTCGGTTCCGCCCAGAGCTCGTTAATAAAACGCCTCGTTAAACCCGGCGATCTTTTTGCAGTCTGTAGTCGTCATTGTTCCCGATCGAGAGCTGCCCCATGAACACGCCCAACGTTGAAGCCGTGAAACTGGATGAACTGAACTGCTGGCGCATCCGCCACGGCCAGGCCGAATTGCTGGTCGCCCAGCAAGGTGCGCAGATCCTCAGTTATCAACTGGCCGGCCGGCCACCGTTGATCTGGCTCAACGACGAGGCGGTGTTCAAGACGGGCAAGAGCATTCGTGCCGGCGTACCGGTTTGCTGGCCGTGGTTCGGCAACCTGGCGCGCAACCCGCAGAGCGTTCAGTCGATGCGCGTCAGCCACGAACCGGCCGCAGCTCACGGCCTGGTGCGAGCGATGGACTGGGAACTGGGCGGCATAGAAGCAGAGGGCGATAGCCTCAAGATCGAATTCCTCCTGCCCTACCCCGAAGGCGGTCTGCCGGGCTGGCCGCATCAGGTGGACTTGACGCTGAGCATTCGTCTGGATGAACAGTTGCATATCCACCTGACCAGCCACAACCAGGGCGCTGAAAACGTCACCATCAGCCAGGCGCTACACAGCTATTTCGCCGTCAGCGATGTGCGCAACGTGCATGTCGAAGGGCTGGATGGCCTGGATTACATCGAGACGCTGGACGACTGGAAAACCGTCACTCAGTCCGGCGACTTGCGCTTTACCGGCGAGACGGATCGCATCTACCTGAATACCCCGGCGACGCTGAGCATCGTCGATCCAGCCTGGGAGCGCCGCATCGCGCTGACCAGCAGTGGTTCGCGCTCCGCAGTGATCTGGAACCCATGGATCGAGCGCGCCGCCGCGTTCAGCGACATGGCCAACGATGGCTGGCAGCGCATGCTGTGCATCGAGACGGCGAATGTGATGGGTGATGTGGTTTCGCTGGCGCCGGGTGCAAGCCATACCCTGGGCGTCAGCATCGCCAGCAAGCCGCTCTAAGCCGCACTACAAAACCACTGTGGGAGCGAGCTCGCTCCCGCAATGTTTTAGTGTTGCCGTTACAGATCCGACTCTTTCACCACCCGCACCTTCGCCGCATCCAGTGCATACGCCGCATCGGCCAGGTCATTGCTGACCTTCTCGATCTTCAGCGTGCCGGTCACCCACAGCGGTGTGTAGATGTCGTTGAGTTTCAAACCTTGCGGATAACGCACCAGCACCAGTTGATTCGGTGGCGGTGGCGGCACGTGGATGCAGGCACCCGGGTACGGCACCAGGAAAAACAGCGTGCTGCGTCCTTTCGCGTCGGTCTCCAACGGCACCGGATAACCACCGATACGAATGTTCTTGTCGTTCATCGACGCTACGGTTTTGGTTGAATACATCACCGCCGGCAGGCCTTTGCTCTGCTTCATGCCACCCTTTTCGGTAAAGGTGCCATTGGCCTCGGGGGAGTTGTGGTCGATTTCGGGCATGGCCTCGAGGGCTTTCTGGTCCGACTTGGGCATCAGTTCGAGCCAGTCGGTTTCCGGCAGTTCGGCGGCATGAGCCAGGCCCGTGCCCAGGAAAAGAAGAGTCAAAAGAAGACGGCGCATGAAAGTGCTCGGTAAAGGGAGGACGGTGAGACGCCGAGCATTCTAGCCCTCTCGGCGTACGCGGCCGAGAGGGCTTTGTCGCTTAAATCAGTTCTTTTTGATCAGGCCGTAGATCACCAGCAATACGACGGCGCCCACCAGTGCGCCAATGAAACCCGCACCTTGGCCGGCCTGATAAAAGCCCAATGCCTGGCCGCCATAAGTAGCCGCCAGCGAACCGCCAATACCGAGCAGGATGGTCATGATCCAGCCCATGCTGTCATCGCCCGGTTTCAGGAACCGCGCCAGCAGGCCGACGATCAGGCCGATAAAGATGGTTCCGATAATTCCCATGGCATTTCCCTCTGAATGGATAGTCATGCGAAAGCCTAGCCAGACTTTCGCATCCTGCCATGAGAGAACGGCGCCCCTGAATGGTTCCGCCGCTACCACATGAAACTATTCGGCGATGAGCGCTTCGACCTTGAGGATCTGCGCGGCCAGCGTCTCGCGGTCTGCACAACGCAGGTTGGCGTGACCGACCTTGCGCCCGACCTTGAATGCCTTGCCATAGTGGTGCAGGTGGCAATCGGCGATGGCCAGGACTTTCTCGGTCTCCGGCACTTTGCCGATGAAGTTGAGCATGGCGCTTTCGCCGACCTTGGCCGTCGAACCCAACGGCAGGCCGGCCACGGCGCGCAGGTGGTTTTCGAACTGGCTGCATTCGGCGCCTTCGGTGGTCCAGTGCCCGGAGTTGTGTACGCGCGGGGCGATTTCGTTGGCCTTGAGGCCACCGTCGACTTCAAAGAACTCGAACGCCATCACCCCCACGTAATCCAGTTGCTTGAGCACGCGGCTGGAATAGTCTTCGGCCAGGGCTTGCAGCGGATGATCGGTGCTGGCCACGGACAGCTTGAGGATGCCGCTGTCGTGGGTGTTGTGCACCAGCGGGTAGAAGCGGGTCTCACCGTCTCGGGCACGCACGGCGATCAACGAGACTTCACCGGTGAACGGCACGAAGCCTTCCAGCAGGCAGGCGACGTTGCCCAGCTCGGCAAACGTGCCAACCACATCTTCAGGGGTGCGCAGAACTTTCTGGCCCTTGCCGTCGTAACCCAGGGTGCGGGTCTTGAGCACGGCCGGCAGACCGATGGAGGCCACAGCGGCGTCGAGATCGGCTTGCGACTGAATGTCGGCAAACGCCGGGGTTGGAATCCCCAGGTCCTTGAACATGCTCTTCTCGAACCAGCGATCGCGGGCAATGCGCAAGGCTTCGGCACTCGGATAAACCGGAACGAATTGCGACAGGAACGCCACGGTTTCGGCCGGGACGCTCTCGAACTCAAAGGTCACCAGATCGACTTCATCGGCCAACTGACGCAGGTGATCCTGGTCACCGTAGTCGGCGCGCAGGTGTTCACCCAATGCCGCAGCGCAGGCGTCCGGCGCCGGGTCCAGAAAAGCGAAGTTCATGCCCAGCGGAGTACCCGCCAGCGCCAACATGCGGCCCAACTGGCCGCCACCGATTACACCGATCTTCATCGTCAACAACCTCAGGCGATGCGTGGGTCTGGATTTTCCAGGACGCTGTCTGTCTGCTCAGCACGGAAGGTTTTCAACACCGCGTGGAACTGCGGGTGCTTGGCGCCCAGGATACTCGCCGACAGCAGCGCGGCGTTGATCGCGCCAGCCTTGCCGATGGCCAGGGTGGCGACCGGAATGCCCGCAGGCATCTGCACAATAGAGAGCAGCGAATCGACACCCGAGAGCATCGACGACTGCACCGGCACGCCCAGCACCGGCAGGTGGGTCTTGGCCGCACACATGCCAGGCAAGTGGGCCGCGCCACCGGCACCGGCGATGATCACCTCGATGCCACGCGCCTCGGCTTCTTCAGCGTACTGGAACAGCAGGTCCGGGGTGCGGTGGGCAGAGACCACTTTCACCTCGTAGGGGATGCCGAGCTTTTCCAGCATATCGGCGGTGTGGCTAAGGGTGGACCAATCGGACTTGGAGCCCATGATCACGCCAACCAATGCACTCATCGTCGTGCCTCTTCTCTCTGGGCGCCCGCAGGCGCATCAAAAAACAACAAGCCACGCAAAATGCGTGGCTTGATTGTACGAATTATGGCCGGGCGAACCGGCCGAAGGCCGCGCAGTATACCGCAATACGCCAGATAAACAGCCCCTCTTGCGACCATCTGTCATTCGCCTTGCCGGAATTTAAACTGACTCCAAAGTCAGCTGGGACAGCTGTTTCAGATGACGACTTAATTACTCTCGAGAACCCAAACTTCTAACCGCCAAAAGTTGGCACTATTAATTCAACGCAATACAAAGCAACAGACGCCAACTCGCAAAAACAATACATCATCATTAGATTTAATCCGCTGGAACTTTATAAGCAAACAAAGCTTGCAACATTCACAAGACAACTAAAGGATTCAAGGATGAGCCCAACTGCCGACTCCACCAAGAAGAAACCAATTACTATTTTCGTGGTCATTCACGATGACGTACCGGAATCAACAAGAAAAAACCTTCATGCCGACTACTTCCAGCCGCTCATATCCGAGCTGGAAAGTTTCACCGAGCGTAAAGTCTACGTGATCTTTGGCCGCCTCGCGCCCTACAGCAACTTTGATTATAAAAACGAAAACGAACAAATCACCTCATCGCGCTGGGAAAACATGTGCGTCAGCTATTTGGAGAAAAGACTCGCAGAAGGGTTCATAATTGACCGACCGACCAAAGTGCTCCTGGTCACCAACGAAGACATGAACAACAGGATCGCAGGTATAGCTCGTGTCCACCCACCGTTATTTACCGGAATAAGCGCAATCGCATCGCTGACCGGCTACAACTATGCCGCCCATGAAATTGGCCATTTACTAGGGGCCAGGCATGAAGATTCGGAAATCCAATACAACGGCTGGTGGTGTGAAACTTACATGACACCAAAACCTGGAGGCATTACATCCAACTGTTATCTCTTCAGCCCTGCCAACCGACAGAACATAAAGAATTATTTGGCGAGCATAGACTGATAACGACTGGATTATTCATCAGGAAAGTTTCATGACAGGTCGATTCAATCCGTTCAAATATCTCGAAGAGATACAATAAAAACCCGATTAACCCCGCCACTGTAAAAGAGTGAACGCATCATCGGCTTTCACTCTTTATTTTCTGTCAGATGGTCGAGCCCGCCGCCCCACCCTCCAGCTTGCGCCACAACAACCGCACATTCGCCTTGCGCACCAGCGCGCAGCGATACAGGCGAATTTCCAGTGGCACATGCCATTGCGGACCGCCGCAGACCACCAGTTCACCGCGCGCCAGTTCGGCGCGCACACTCAATTGCGGCACCCAGGCGATGCCCAGTCCCTCCAGCGCCATGCTTTTGAGGCTGTCGGCCATGGCGGTTTCGTAGATGGTAGTGAAGCGCAACGCTCGCTGACGTAACAGCATGTTCACCGAGCGACCGAGAAACGCGCCCGCGCTGTAGGCCAGCAAAGGCACACTGCCCTCACCTTCCAGATCGAACAGCGGCTTGCCCTCTGTATCCGCCGCGCAAACCGGGAGCATCTCGGTATGCCCCAGGTGTAGCGAAGGGAAGATTTCCGGGTCCATCTGCATGGCCGCATCCGGGTCGTAGAACGCGAGCATCAGGTCGCAGCCACCTTCCCGCAAGGCATGCACCGCATCGCCAACGTTGGTTGCCACCAATCGTGTGGCGATGTTCAGGCCTTCGTTGCGCAGTTGGGCGATCCAGCGCGGAAAGAACCCCAGCGCCAGCGAGTGAGCGGCAGCGACCTGCATTACTTCACCCTGCCCGCCTTCCAGATGATGCAAATGACGCAACACCTCACCGAGTTGCTCGACCACGGTCCGCGCGGTGACGAGGAACAACTGCCCCGCCGCCGTCAGCTCCACCGGCGTGCGCGAGCGGTTGACCAGCGTCAGGCCCAGCGCGGCTTCCAGGCTGCGGATCCGCCGACTGAACGCCGGCTGGGTCACGAAACGCCGTTCCGCCGCCTGGGAGAAGCTGCGGGTGGCAGCTAGGGCACTGAAGTCCTCCAGCCATTTGCTTTCCAGATTCATCACGTCCTCCCGGACACGCACCAATTTAGGTCACACGCTCGCCGCACACACGGCGTCACATAGGCATTATGCCGAATGTGCATAGGCCAGTGTTTAACAGCATTGGCCCAAATTTCTTCACAAGCCTAGCATTTGCAGTGTTCCGGCACAGACCGGGTCCATATCGAGATGATTTCTATCATGTCCTCCGCTGCATCTTTCCGCACAGAAAAAGACCTGCTTGGCGTACTCGAAGTACCGGCTCAAGCGTATTACGGCATCCAGACCCTGCGAGCGGTGAACAACTTCCGTCTCTCCGGCGTTCCGATTTCGCACTACCCGAAGCTGGTTGTCGGCCTGGCCATGGTCAAACAAGCCGCCGCTGACGCCAACCGTGAATTGGGTCACCTCAGTGAAGCCAAGCACGCGGCCATCAGCGAAGCCTGTGCACGATTGATCCGCGGCGATTTCCACGAAGAGTTCGTGGTGGACATGATTCAAGGCGGCGCTGGCACTTCGACCAACATGAACGCCAACGAAGTGATCGCCAACATCGCACTGGAGGCCATGGGTCACCAGAAAGGCGAATATCAGTACCTGCACCCGAACAACGACGTGAACATGGCGCAGTCGACCAACGACGCTTACCCGACGGCTATCCGCCTGGGTCTGCTGTTGGGTCACGATGCGCTGCTGGCCAGCCTCGACAGCCTGATTCAGTCGTTTGCCGCCAAAGGTGCAGAATTCAACCACGTCCTGAAGATGGGCCGTACCCAGCTGCAAGACGCCGTGCCGATGACCCTCGGCCAGGAATTCCGTGCTTTCGCCACGACCCTGGGCGAAGACCTGGCACGCCTGAAAACGCTGGCACCTGAACTGCTGACCGAAGTGAACCTGGGCGGCACCGCGATCGGCACCGGCATCAACGCCGACCCGCGCTACCAGCACCTGGCCGTTCAGCGCCTGGCAACCATCAGCGGTCATCCGCTGGTACCGGCAGCCGACCTGATCGAAGCCACTTCCGACATGGGCGCGTTCGTGCTGTTCTCCGGCATGCTCAAGCGTACCGCGGTCAAGCTGTCGAAGATCTGCAACGACTTGCGCCTGCTGTCCAGCGGTCCACGCACCGGCATCAACGAAATCAACCTGCCAGCGCGTCAGCCGGGCAGCTCGATCATGCCAGGCAAGGTCAACCCGGTTATCCCGGAAGCCGTTAACCAAGTCGCGTTCCAGATCATCGGTAACGACTTGGCGCTGACCATCGCGGCCGAAGGCGGCCAGCTGCAACTGAACGTGATGGAGCCGCTGATCGCGTTCAAGATCTTCGACTCGATCCGCCTGCTGCAACGCGCCATGGACATGCTGCGCGAGCACTGCATCGTCGGCATCACCGCCAACGAAGAGCGCTGCCGTGAACTGGTCGAACACTCGATCGGCCTGGTCACCGCACTGAACCCGTACATCGGCTATGAAAACGCCACCCGCATCGCCCGCATCGCGCTCGAAAGCGGCCGCGGCGTGCTGGAACTGGTGCGCGAAGAAGGCTTGCTCGACGACGCCATGCTCGCCGACATCCTGCGCCCGGAAAACATGATTGCTCCGCGTCTGGTTCCGCTTAAAGCCTGATCCGACGCGTTACCTGTAGCACCGCTCACCAGGTCGAGGGACTAGACACCTCTCACCTTTTGAGGGCTTGGAGATCATTCTCCAGGCCCTTTTTTTATCCGCGACAGAAGCAAAAGCTCAACCCCTGCGAAACCCGACCTAACAACAAACCCGCGATATGAAACCGGGACGAACATCGACCCGCCTGTTGTGCCGAGCGCCAACGGGTGTAACGCAATGTGTCCGTCTGGCCAGCATTTGCCTAAACAAAAAACAGCGAGGAAAAATCCATGCTCGAAGTCATTAACGACTTCCTCTCAGGGAAAGTACTGATCGTGCTCATTGTCGGGCTCGGTAGCTATTTCACGATCCGCTCGCGTTTCGTTCAATTGCGTCACTTCTTCCACATGTTCGCCGTGTTCCGCGACAGCCTTAAAAGCAGCGCCGGGCAACTCAGCTCGTTCCAGGCCCTGATGCTCAGCCTTGCCGGCCGCGTCGGTGCAGGCAACATCGCCGGTGTCGGCATCGCCGTGACCCTTGGCGGACCAGGCGCGGTGTTCTGGATGTGGGTGACCGCGCTGGTCGGCATGTCCAGCAGCTTCTTTGAATGCTCCCTTGGCCAGCTCTACAAACGCGCCGATGCCGACGGTACCTACCGGGGCGGCCCGTCCTACTACATCCAGCATGGCCTGCAAAAACGCGGGCTCGGCATGCTCATGGCATTCCTGCTGCTGGTGACGTTCGGCTTCGCCTTCAACGGCCTGCAAGCCCACGCCGTGACCCACTCACTGAACAATGCCTTCGGTCTGGACACGACCTACACCGGCATCGGCCTGGCCGTGCTGCTGGGCCTGGTGTTCATTGGCGGAATCAAGCGCATCGCCAAGGTCGCCGACCTGCTGGTGCCGGTGAAAACACTGGTGTACATCGGCGTGACCCTTTACGTGATCGTGCTGCAGTTCGATCACGTTCCAGCCATGCTGATGACCATCGTCAAAAGTGCCTTCGGTCTGGACCAGGCCTTCGGCGGCCTGATCGGCAGCGCCATCGTCATGGGCGTGAAGCGTGGCGTGTTCGCCAACGAAGCGGGCCTGGGCAGCGCGCCCAATGTGGCCGCTGTCGCGTCGGTCGAGCACCCGGTGGCACAAGGCGTGGTGCAAGCCTTCAGCGTATTCCTCGACACGTTCGTGATCTGCACCTGCACCGCGCTGCTGATCCTGCTCTCGGGCTTCTACACCCCGGGCTTCGAAGGCGACGGCATCGCCCTGACCCAGAACTCCCTGGCCGCCGTGGTCGGTGACTGGGGCCGGATGTTCATTTCCGTGGCGCTGGCGTTGTTCGTGTTCACCTCGATCCTCTACAACTACTACCTGGGCGAGAGCAACCTGCGCTTCCTGATCGGCGAAAACCGCAAGGCGCTGATGGGCTACCGTGCGTTGGTGCTGGTATTGATCTTCTGGGGCGCCATCGAGAACCTCGGCACCGTGTTCGCCTTCGCCGACATCACCATGACCCTGCTGGCGTTCGTCAACCTGATCGCGCTGTTCCTGCTGTTCAAGGTCGGCATGCGCATCCTGCGCGACTACGACGACCAGCGCGCCGCCGGGATCAAGACGCCGGTGTTCGATTCCGCCAAGTTCCCGGACCTGGATCTGGATCGCCAGGCGTGGCCGGCCAATCCGCCAGCCGCCACCAAGGCCCAAGCCGAACCGCATGGCGTACCTGCAGCGCAACGCTGACGGGTAGATGACGGGCGCATACTCCGCGCCCGTCAGTTAAAGTTCGAAAAACTGTGGAAGCGAACAAGCTCACTTCCACAGGCACTCTTCCTTCCGGAGAATCCCCATGAATTCCTCGAACTACCCTGCCGCCCAGCACGTCATGGTGCTCTACACCGGCGGCACCATCGGCATGCAAGCCAGCGCCCATGGTCTGGCCCCGGCCTCCGGTTTCGAAGCGCGCATGCGCGAGTACCTGCACAGCCAACCGGAACGGGTCGTGCCGCAGTGGCGCTTTCGCGAGATGTCGCCGCTGATCGACAGCGCCAACATGACCCCGGCCTACTGGCAGCAACTGCGTGAAGCCGTGGTCGATGCCGTTGACGTGCAAGGCTGCGACAGTGTGCTGATCCTGCATGGCACCGACACCCTGGCCTACAGTGCTGCGGCGATGAGCTTCCAGTTGCTCGGCCTGCAGGCCCGCGTGTGCTTCACCGGCTCCATGCTGCCGGCCGGCGTCACTGATAGCGATGCCTGGGAAAACCTCAGCGGCGCGCTGGTTGCGTTGGGCCAAGGCCTGGCACCGGGTGTGCACCTGTACTTCCATGGCGAGCTGTTGGCACCGACCCGCTGCGCGAAAGTACGCAGTTTCGGCCGCCATCCCTTCAAGCGCCTGGAACGTCAGGGCGGCGGCGTGAAGGCAACTTCGATAGCTCCACAGTTGAACTACAACCAACCCAGGCAACTGGCGAACGTCGCGGTACTGCCACTGTTCCCCGGCATCGGCGCCGAGGTACTGGACGGCTTGCTCGCCAGCGGCATTCAAGGCCTGGTGCTGGAGTGCTATGGCAGTGGAACCGGGCCCAGCGACAATCCGGCGTTCCTCGCCAGCCTGGGGCGAGCGCGGGACAAAGGCGTGGTGGTGGTGGCGGTTACGCAGTGCCATGAAGGTGGCGTCGAGCTGGATGTATACGAGGCCGGCAGTCGCTTGCGCGGGGTCGGTGTGTTGTCCGGCGGCGGCATGACCCGTGAAGCGGCGTTCGGCAAGTTGCACGGGTTGTTGGGGGCGGGGCTGGAAACGAGCGAAGTCCGTCGACTTGTAGAACTCGACCTCTGTGGCGAGCTGGTCTGAGGCAAACAGGGCCGGTAGCAAACTAGCAAGCCTTCCTGTCCGTCGCCGTCAGGAAGGCTTGCCCTGTAACTTCAGTCTATTGATGGAAAAACACCTGCCTGGCCGTCGTTCGGCTAATGTCGCCACGCCATATGCTGGTCACTGCGTGGCCAGCCGCCTGTTGATCCTTCTGAAAATTCAGGCCCAGGCGGCGCTGCGCGACCGTTTTCAAATGCGCCTTGGCAAAGGAATCTGGAGCAGCCTCTTTTGTCGGGTAGTGAAAATGGGCATACCACAGCACATTGTTGTCGGTATCGCGGATCTCGTATTCCTGCAAAAAGTCAGTGCCTTTACCCCCAGAGCTGTCGGTTCGCCCGCCGACCTTGCGGATGCTTATCTCTTCTGCCTCCAACAGATACTCCACCGCCCCCGCGGTCGGATTCCGCGACTTGTACATTTCAATGCGTGTTTGCTGTGCCAGCTTCCGAAGGCGCGTGGCTGTATTCCTCAATTGATCGACGACTGGCTCTAATGACACTTCACCCGCCGACCGGGTCAACGCCTCGATGTTGTAGGCGGCAGCGTCAAACGGGTCAGCCTGGTTCATGATGAGACTTTCTACATCGGCCGGCGGACGATCGGATTTGGCCATCCGCCTGGCCTCAGCCACCTGCCCGTCGTATCCGGCCAATAGATCTCGCGCATTTTTCTCCAGTTTTCCAAGCTTCCTTGTGGCCCGAACACTAAGCGGCATGCCTCCCAGCAGCCGTAGGCGGAAATCGAAACTCCAGCGACCCTGCTCATCGCTTTTCAACCAGGGGCCCCTGCGCGACGCGCTCGTCGGATCGGTGATCACAACCCCATCCAATGTAGGCGACACCCGAAACCAGTCATCTTCGATGCAGGCATACACGTTGCCGCCTTGCTTATATAGCCCGCGAAACTCGCCGGATTTGACCAACGAATCTCCGCGCAGCGGCACCGAGAGCTTGAATGAGTTGAGATTGGCCAGCTGTGGAGCTGACAACTGGCCTCGCGCGCTGTTCCAGCCAAAAGACAGCTTCGGCTCTCCCCCGAAAGGGCCGACAGGCCGCCTGTCAATTTTATTGTCGAGCAGGATGCGCAGATCGAGCGCGGTTTCGCCGACAACGCCAGACGCTTCGGTGCGCGCAATCGCAGGCACGGGCGAACCCGAGTGCACCAGTATCAAGGCCAGGTTCATCAACACATCTGCCGCTGCTTCCAATCGATGCTCGGCATTTTCGCGTTGAACAAGCCCTTCAATGCTTTTGGTGAGTTGGACCAAAAGGCCGATAGTAGCCAATGGGCCGTCCAACAATGGTTGTAACAGGTTGAACAATGCCCACCCGAAGTCCTTGAGTTGATCCCAGCGGGCCTCTGAGTTCGATACGGAATCACCTTTGGCCTGCTCGATCAGTGCCTGGGCGCAAGCCCGGTACAGCGCGCTGAACACGTCCACTGAGACCGCGCTGGCGAGCGAGACGCGTTGCAACTGGAGCACGTCGAACTCACCGAGAATGACCCCTCCTACATGGGGCTCCACGAAGCCGCCGTTGGCATAGATGTGGCGAATCGAGGGTGCCAGCCCGGCAAGCACGCTGCGCTGCAATGACTCATCCTCCTGAATGGCGCTCAACAAATCTGCCCACGAGACAAACTCGAGCATTGGTTCGTCCGAAGCAGGTCGGTAGAGAATGTGTGGCCCGCGTCCAAGCTCCTGCGGGCCGATCACAAACATGTTCAAGACGTAGTCCGTTCTGGAGTCGGCTCCAGCCTGGAATCCCAGCGGTCTGACCACCATGGCATGTCCCTCGACCTGACGATCGACCGCGGCCGTTTGCAGGGCGGCGACAACCTGTCGATAAGCCGGATCGGACAAGCGCTTGCGGATTTTCAGTTCCAGTGCCAACAGCGGCAGTTGAATGCTCATGCTTGCGCGAAATTGTTCTCGTCGCCTTTGGGACTCATCGGAGTCACCCCGCAATTTGCGCTGCAACAGGTCGGGATAACGCTGGCCGATGTCGGCGCGAGTGGTCAGGTCCCTCAGATAGTCATAGGTCAGCCACGCCGGTGGTTCGCCGTTGCGATAATGGATCTGCGATGGAACCAGGGGCAACGCGCCGATATTTTTCACGGCCAGTTGCGAAAATGCCGAGCGGGTTGTCTGGTAGCGAGGCTCGGGAAATGGCGGATCAATGATTTCGAACGCCGTGTTCTCCAACCGCTGCTGCGTCACCTCGATATCGCGCACATTGATAAGCTTTCGGGTCGGATCGTCTGCGACCATCAGCGCCTTCAATGCCTGCTCGGCATACTCATGAATGGGCGCGATGTCCGACAGGAATGTGGTACCGGTTCGATTCTGGCCCGCCTGCGAGGCCAGCAATTTGCTGTAAGCAACGCGATCAGCCGGACTGGCTTGCTTTAGCCATGATGGCAACAAGTCTTCCAGCGTCGACAACCTGGCTTCATGACCTGAATGAAAGGCACCCAGTAACGTCGAGGGACTACTGACCTGTTCCAGCCGTCGTTCGAGCGTCGGCAAGTCGGCGAATACTTCGGGTTTGATTGCCGCAATAACCTGCAGCTGACGCTCGAGAAGACTCAGGGTCAGTGCGTCGAAAATGTCATGTTCAGGCCAGTAGTTTCTTAGCGACAGGCGTCCCGCGCGGCGCACACCAAACCAGGATCGCGTCATGGCTTCCTCGGAGCTGAATACTTCGATTCCGCCGGACAATGTGAACAGTAGCGCAATGGTTCGCCCACCCACATTGCGGGTCATCGACAGGACCAGCACATCATCCGCAGTGGCGGTGCTGACGTCCTCATACACGAATGTCACGGCAGCTTGGGTCGCCGCATCGCCCTGGACCCTTTCGCGCTGGGTGTTATCGGGGTAATCAAGCACGCCCTGGACCGCCAGCAGTGCTTCACCGGCAAGTGCTTGGGAGGCTATCCGCAGTTGCTCTCGGAACAGATCGCGCAGTCGCTGCCAGAGACCGGCGTCGTTCCCGCTCGATTGGCTCCAGAAGTCGACCAGCTCTTGTTGATAGCACTGCAGCAACTGCGGCCCCCATTCATCGAGCACCTCGCTGATTTCGCTCAATTCAACGTTAATGGCTGGAGGCGTTTCTACGTTGGAGTAGCGTGAGAGAAAGCTCTTGTCACTGAAAGCCCTGCAACTGCCCTTCCAGTAACTTTCGAGCAACAGATCCGTCAGTCCGTAGCTTAGATAACCCGCAAAGCTTGACCCTCCCGGGGTTTCATTCCACCGAGGTTCGAGTACGGCAGCGCTTGCAGCCTTGATATCGAGACTGGGAAACAGGTCATCCAGGACTTGTTGCAAGGTCCTTCGAGCCGTTTCTCGCAAGGTGGGGCGATTGGCAAACAGGTGCAAAATGCTCAAGGCCTGTGAAGCCACCTCAGCATCCGGCCGCAGGGGACGCAGCAGGCGGGTATCGGTTGAGGTCGTGTCTGAAGAGGTCATGATTTAAGTCCATCCCTGGGTACATGAAATGTCGTCACGACAGCCAACGCTCGGGCGTGTGACCGTCATGACCAAGGTAATAACCTTGCAGACACGGGAAGGCGGTATCCATGTATAGCGTCTGTAACCGTTGGCTTCACCGGGCGTGCCGCCCCCCCATGACTCCGGGCCCGGCACACAACTTGCTCCCATTCCAGCAAATCAAGACTGGAAGTCGCCATGCTCCACTCTCATCTCACGACCCTCAATGCCGTCTCGCTGATCCTCAACACCTTCAAGGCTGAAGGCTTGTCCAGTGAGGCGCTATTGGCCGGCAGCGGCATCAGTGCGGCGGATCTGAACCGCGCCGACACGCGCATCACCACCAATCAAGAGATGCAAGTCTGTGCCAACGCTGTCGCACTCAAGCGTGACATCGGCCTGGAATTGGGCCGGCGGATGCACGTGTCCTGCTACGGCATTCTCGGTTATGCACTGCTCACCAGTGCCACCTTCGGTGACGCTTTGCGTCTGGCGATGCGTTATCCGGCGCTGCTGGGAACACTTTTCGAACTGAGCCTGGAGGAAGATGGCGAGCGTGTCTGGTTCGTCGCGGCCGACTATCGCGAGAGCCCGGCGATGGCGGTGTTCAACGCCGAGTTCTGCCTGGTTTCGCTGAAGGTCATCTGCGACGACCTGCTCGGTCATCCGCTGCCACTGCTCGCCGCTCGCTTCGAACATGCCGCACCCGACTACGAAGCGACCTATGCCGAACACTTCAACTGCCCGCTGCATTTCGGGGCACGGGACAACGCCTTCGCCTTCGACAAGCACTGGCTCGATCAACCCTTGCCCTTGGCCGACGTGATTACCCATCAAGCCATGGCCGAACGTTGCCGCAAGCAGAATACCGAGTTCACCGGACGCCAGGCGTGGCTGGGGCGAATCCGCCAATTGCTGAGTGCGCAACTGAATGCGGCGCCTGGGCTGGAGGGCCTGGCGGAGCAGATGAACTGTTCGGCGAGAACCCTGCGTCGGCATCTCAAGGACCTGGGCTGCAGCTATCAGGAATTGCTCGATGAATTGCGCTTCGAACAGGCCAAGCAAATGCTGTGCGAGGATCAGTTGCCGATCTATCAGATTGCCGAGGCCCTGGGTTTCAGCGAGACCGCGAGCTTTCGCCATGCCTTCGTGCGCTGGAGTGGTGTAGCGCCAAGCCAGTTCCGCCCACATGGATAACGTCTGAATTCCACGCGCCATGCCAGGGCGTGGCGCATTAAAAAGGGGCGAATTTCGGTCAGTTTTTTTGGCCATATCGATCCCCTTTTGGCCTTTCCTGCCGTTTTCCAAAATCGTCCATGCCGCAAGACTGTGTTCAACCGAATCAGCCTGCGGAGAACAAGAAATGCTGACGATCTACTCGAATGATCACCATCTGCACCACGGCCGTTGTGAATTGATAGATGGGCAACTCAAGCCTTGCTTCGAAATGCCTTCGCGCGCCGACCACGTGTTGGCCCGCGTGCAAAACCAGAACCTCGGCCCGGTAGAAGCGCCCAAGGATTTCGGCCTCGGCCCCATCGAGCGCATACACAGCCGCGACTACCTCGACTTCTTCAAAGGCGCCTGGGCGCGCTGGACCGAATTCAACACTGACGGCGACCTGCTGCCCTACACCTGGCCGGCCCGCACCCTGCGCCAAATCAAACCGACCAGCCTGCACGGCCAGCTCGGTTACTACAGCTTCGACGGCGGTGCGCCGATCACTGCCGGAACCTGGCAGGCCGCGTACAGCGCAGCGCAAGTGGCATTGACCGCCCAGGCAGAAATCCAGGCTGGCGCGCGCAGTGCCTTTGCCTTGTGCCGTCCACCAGGACACCACGCCGCTGGCGACTTGATGGGGGGTTATTGCTACCTTAACAACGCGGCCATCGCCGCCCAGGCCTTCCTCGACCAGGGTCACAAAAAGGTCGCGATCCTCGACGTGGACTACCACCACGGCAACGGCACCCAATCGATTTTCTATGAACGCAACGACGTGCTGTTCACCTCGATCCATGGCCACCCGGAAGCCGAGTTCCCGTTCTTCCTTGGTTATGAAGATGAGTTGGGTGAAGGCGCCGGTGAGGGCTTCAATTTCAACTACCCGTTGCCCGCCGGCAGCGGCTGGGACACATGGAGCGCGGCGCTGGAACAGGCCTGCAAAGAGATCGAAAGCTACGGCGCGGACATCATTGTCGTGTCCCTGGGCGTCGACACCTTCAAGGACGATCCGATCTCGCAATTCAAGCTCGATAGCCCGGATTACCTGGCCATGGGCAAGCGCATCGCAGCCCTGGGCAAACCAACGCTGTTCGTGATGGAGGGCGGTTACGCGGTCGAGGAAATCGGCATCAACGCGGTGAACGTCCTTGAAGGTTTTGAAAGCGCTCAGTGAGGAATTAAAACAATGAAAAGGCTCAAGCGTTTTATCGTGCCGGCCCTGAGTGCCCTGGTGCTCAGTGGCGCCGCGCACGCCGAAGAACGAACGTTGCGCGTCTACAACTGGTTCGACTACATCACCCCCAAAGCCCTGGAAGATTTCAAGGCGCAGAACACCCAGACCAAACTGGTCTACGACATTTTCGACACCAACGAAGCCCTCGAAGCCAAGCTGCTGACCGGCAACTCCGGTTACGACGTGGTGGTGCCGTCCAACGTGTTCCTCGCCAAGCAGATCGAGGCTGGCGTGTTCCAGCCGCTGGACCGCAGCAAGCTGCCGAACTGGAACCACCTCGATCCCAAGCTGATGAAGCTGATCGAAGCCAACGACCCGGGGAACAAATTCGCGGTGCCTTACATGTACGGCACCATCCTGATCGGCTTCAACCCGGCCAAGGTCAAGGCAGTCCTCGGCGATAACGCACCGGTGGACAGCTGGGACCTGATCTTCAAGGAAGAGAACATCAGCAAGCTCAAGCAGTGCGGCGTCGCCCTGCTCGACTCGCCGTCGGAGATACTGCCCCTGGCCCTGCAACACCTCGGCCTGGACCCCAACAGCAAAAAGCCTGCGGACTACGACAAGGCTGAAGCGCTGCTGATGAAGATTCGCCCGTATATCACCTACTTCCACTCATCGAAGTACATGGCTGATATCGCCAACGGTGACATCTGCGTCGCCGTGGGCTATTCCGGCAGTTTTTCCCAGGCCGCCAACCGCGCCAAGGAAGCCAAGAATGGTGTCGTCGTCGACATGCGGCTGCCAAAAGAAGGCGCGCCGATCTGGTTCGACATGCTCGCCATTCCGAAGGGTGCGAAGAACCCGGAAGACGCCTACACCTTCATCAACTACTTGCTGCAACCGCAGGTGATTGCGCCGGTCAGCGACTTCGTCGGCTACCCGAACCCGAACAAGGACGCCACCGAGCTGGTCGACCCGGCGATCCGCAATAACCCGAACCTGTACCCGACCGACACGGCGATGGGCACGCTCTATACCCTGCAACCGCTGCCTCGCGATGCCGAACGTGCGCGGACCCGGGCCTGGACCAAAATCAAGTCAGGCACCTGACCCGTATCGCTTCAACCGCTTCCCCGGACCCGCGCATGCGCGGGTCTTTTTTTGCCCGCGATATTTATTTACCGCCATCGCCCAACGGCCCGTCACTACCTTGCAACGCTTCGCGCACCGAATGTTCTGCGGTGCCCGCTAACCACACAAAGGATGTGACCATGACCGACGCCACCCGCCCTCCCGTTTTACCCGGCCTTTCCTCCGACCAGAATGCCCTGCTCACCCAATTGGTCACCGGCCCCTCGATCAGGGAAGTCGCCACCCACGCGCTGCAGCCTGCCCTGAAAGCGCTGTACCCGAATCTACATATCGATCCGCGCCTGGCCATGGTGGTGATGCCAACCTGGGCCTATCACAATGGGCGCGTCGAACCCGGGCCACGGCACTTCAAATCGCTGACCGACACGCTGGTGCACCATGGTGTAGCGGGCACGCCAGTGATCTACCTCGACGGTGAACACTACCTCACGCTGCAGCCTCAGGAGCAGACGCCTGTACAACTGCCAGTCAGCATTGAAGCCATCGGGCGCCTGCTCAATGAGCTGGCGCCGCTGCTGTTTGTCGCGTTTCAAGAACAGCAGGTCGATTACTGGAACCAGTACACCCGCGCGTCCACTCCGCGCTGGCAGGAGCTGTCCAAATCCTTGCGCGATCTATGGAACATCGAGGCCAACCCGGACTGGGACAGCGACCAACACGCCATGGCCGGCAAACTGTTCGCCTACCCGGAAAAAAGTGCTCGCCGTTCCCATGACCCCTATCAGTCACGCGCCTGCCTGATCGACCTGGACGCCATGAGCGGTGCTGCCTCGACTCACGTCAACATCCTCGACATGGCAGTCCTGATCGGAACCCTGGGCACTCGAACCCTGGTGATCACTCACACCATCCCCCGTGGCTTCCAGACGTTCGACTCCCTGGAGGAACTGGGCGCATCGTTGGTGGCGGACGCCGATGGGCAAACACCGGGCAACGTCCTGCATTGGCGCCTGATCGAACCCCAGGGCAATTATTTCGACCGCCTGGCGTGCAACCTCATCGCCCTGCAAGCCGACGCCATCGGTGCGCTGGCCAACGAACCCGCTGCAAGCAATCCGGACTTGGCGCCCCACGTCAGCCGCACCACCAGTGAGCTCGACCCGACGGACAAGCAGTCATCCTCGCGATTCAATCAGGTCGAGCAGTCGCTGCCTGACTGGATGGCCGGTGCTTCTCCCACTGATCTCACCGCCTACAGTCGGCATCTGATGGACCTGGTGACCGTGCGTAATCAGAACGCCGGGAAGTCCTTTCAGGACGGGCTCAAGCCGATCCGCGAATTTGCGCTGGATCAACTGCGCGAGGCCATGCTCAACGATCATGCCGATGCGGCAGGACTGAACCTGGCGGACATCGAGATCGTGGTCGACAGCGTGGTGGTCTGGGGCAGCTTTGTGCCGATGGTGGAGCCCGAGCGCACGACCCTGAGCCTGGTCGACCTGGCACTGCAAAACCTGATTGCCCTGCCCCAGGGCAACAAATCCGTACGTAGCACCAGCGCCACAGCAGTGCCGCAATGGATGACGCCAAGCTATCTGGAGGCGCTGATCACTCGCGTCGACATCGGCCAGAAGTACCCGGCGCTGATCAAAAGCGAGCTGCTCGCCGACCCCGTTGAAAGCCTGCGACGGCAGAACCTGTTCACCAGTCATTTGCGCGTCGAGTTACCGCTGCAGGCCTTACAGTTGAAGATTCGCAACCAGAACGGCATCGATGAAACCGGTTATCGCTATGTCGCCGCCGTGGTCCAGGTGCTCGACGCCAATCGCTGGGTGGATGGCCAGGAGATCGTGATTCGCCCACTGGCCTTCACGCCTGGCTGGCGCGTCGGGGGCGCCACCGATGAAGTGACCAACATGTTCGTGATCGGCCCCCGGCAGATGGACAAGGGACCATGCTTGCTTTACCGGCCAATGCTTGAGCAACCGTTGAGCCAGTACCCGACGCCGGCCAACCTGATCTACGCCATCAAACACTCGCCGATGTTGCGCCAATCGGTACTCGCCTGGCTGCCGGACGACGCCCGCGCCAACTACGCCAACTATGCGTTCACCGGCGACCGACCTTCGGTCTGGAGCATTTCCCAACAGCTGGCCGACCCGTTGACCTCCCTGCAAATGAGCGGCCCGGTCAGCCTTGGCCAGCGGGTCCTCAGCGGCGTTTACCTGGCCACCTTGTACAAGGCCAACGTCAATGCGCTGGTTGAAATGGCGCAACGGCAATCGTTGTCCAATGCGCAATATCGCTGGGAGACTTTCAAACGCGTAGCCTGGACGCTGCTCAATGCCGCACTGCCCTTTCTCGGTCGCACCGTCGGGACGGCCGCGTGGATCTGGCAAGTGCTGGATGACTTGCAGCAAACCCTCGACGCTGCCGGCAGTGGCGATCAGCAACAGACATCCGCCATGACCGATCTGTTGCTGACCCTGGCCATGGTGCTTGCCCATCACGCCAGTACGCGTAATTCGCCTGTGCGCAGAGCCCAGGAAAAGCCGATAGCAACAGCGATCGAGCCCCCGGAAAAACCAGCCCCGCAACCTGTGTCCGTCGTGCAGTTGCCCGACATTCCCAGCGAACACCCTCCCGCGCAACATCGCCAGTCCGTGGCGACCGATACGGCCCTGGACCTTGCCAGAACCCTGGACCGCTTCAATATCACGCCACCCGAAGAGCTATCAGCGCCCGTCAACGACAGCGGCCTGTATCGTCACCTCTATCGAAAGGGCAACGCCTGTTACGCACCGGTGGGCGAGCGCTGGTTCGAGGTCGCGGTCGAGGACACGGGCGAAGTGTCGATCATCGACGCACGGGAGCAGCCTGTGCGCAGCGGTCCGGCGCTGATCCGCAACAACCGCGGCGAATGGTTCGTCGACACGCGCCTGCGCTTGCGGGGCGGCGGGCTGTCGAGCCAACGCAAGGCACTGAAGCAACAAAACCGTGCACGCATCACCGAACTCAAGAGTCAATTGGCCGAGTTTAACGACGGACGCGAGAAGGCACGCAAGGAGCTGACGGACGCCCACAACGCCATGAAAAATTCGGTCGGCGACGAGGCTCTGCTCACCGCGCAAACGCAATTCCTCGAGCAGCTCGAGCGACGCACCCAAGACTACGCCGCTCCCATCGAACAGATGAAATCCCTGAGCCTGCTGGAAACAGTGCCCAACTACCGGGCATCCATGATCGAGATGCTCGGCACTCAGCTGTTCTTCAACCAGACGTGGCTTGACCAACGCAGTCCAACGTTCGCTCAAACCCTGAGGGAAACCCTGGCGCTGCTGGAAGCTGAAGAAACGGCAGGGGGTGCCGGCGATCGCGCCACCTACCAGAAAATGACCGACCTGACCGAGGGCATGATCGGCAAAATCGAGTTTGCACAATCGCAGTTCCCGGCGTTGAGCCGACTCGGTAGAAGTGCTGCCGAGGTGGCCAGCACCTATCGGGCAAAATTGCCTGCTTTCAGCCTTAACGATCTCAAGGCACTCCAGGTTTCGCTGGCTCGCGACGTCTGTCTGAAAGAAGGAAACAGTGCTGGGTTGACTGATGCTCGAAGCGCATTCGAACGCCTGCTCGATACCACCAACCTGGTTATCCAGACGTCGCAGGAGTTGATGCTCAAAGACAGTACATGGGCTGAGGGCGACCGCATCGAAGGCCTCAACGGGATGCTCGAACAGTTTGCCGCCATCGACCAATCCTTCGAAGACTTCAGCCTCAGCCACAAGGAAGCGGTTCTGGAGCAACCGTTCAAACACGTACGTAAACGGATCAGCGAATTCCAGCAAGAGACCGAAGCCTATCTGGCGCAACTGCTGCGCGAACAACTGCCGGTGGAGCCCCGTCCCGGCCCTTCAAGGCCCGCACCGGCATCGCGCAAACGGGTCGTCAAAACGCGCTTCAAGGGTACGGTCGTTGGCGAAGTTCGTCCCTCGGCATCGGGACAACCGGTCCTGCTGGATGTGAAATCGCCCATGACCGGCAAAGTGATCGCCACCTTCCACGAGAAGACACCAGGCGTGTGGGTCGAGCGCGTGCAACCCAAGCGGCATCCGACCATCCAGGTGCCCGAACTCCAGATGCAAATTGCTCAAGGCCAGACGTTGCTCGAGAGCGTGGATACCTTCATTCGGCAAACCGAAGCGAGCGCAAAAAAACCTGGCCGTATACCGGTGGAAATCGAGGAGTTGTTCCAGCACAAAGCCGAGCAACTCGACAAAAGCGCCAGGACACTGGAACAGACCCCGACCGGTTCGAATACAACGACCTCCACGACAGCGCTGGTGACGCAATTGAGCGCAGCGCGCGATCGACTCTATGCCGAGGGCTACCGAATCAGGGTCGAGATGATCAAGCAACAGCCGCCCACGGCCGCTCGCGTCGAATGGCTATCGGGCAAAAATGAAATCGATATCGTGCCGAATGGTGAACGGCGTCGACTCAAAGGCCCGCGCAAGGATTACCTGCAGGAATACGAGATTCGCGAGACAGGCACCGGGCAACCGTTGTGGTACGCGCACTTCCACTATGCCGGCCCCGATAGCCCCGCCGAAGCGTTTACTGCCGCCCACCTGAAACTGCGTAATCAACGACTGATGGCCGGGGCATTCGATCTGAATTCGGCTTCCAGCAGCCAGCTGATCGCCATCTATCGCAGCGAAATCAGCCCGCCGCTGGCCAATTCACTGTTCTTTTCAAAAGCCTCGAACGTCAAGAAGGAAGTTGGCGATGACTGAACACCTGGAAGATACCGAAACGCCCGCACTGCTAAAAAAAAGCCAAGTGATTCACCAGACCAGCAGAGGCCCCACGGTCGATGAGGTCGCCGCCCTGCTACTGCGCCAAGCGCTGAAGGCGCGGTATCCCGAGCGCGATATCGACCCTGACCAAACCATGATCGGCACGCCTCAATGGCAAATCCTGGACGGCGTGCTCGAGGCGAGGCCCACACAGTTTGAATCGTTGACCCAGACGTTGATAAACCTGTTCGCTACCTCGAAAAGCGCCAACTATCTCGAAGGCGAGCACTTTCTGACATTGAATCCCTTGGCCACGCCTGTCGTGCATCTGGATATCGATATCGAAGCCATCGCCGAGTTGCTCAATGACTATTCACCCCTGCTCTTGGTTGCCTATGGCGAACAGCAACTGGCCTATTGGAACCTCAAGGGGCAGCTGGCACCGCACTGGCTGGAGTTGTCCGCAGCCTTGCGCAAAGCCCTCAATGTTCAAAGAGTCAACGGTTGGGATAAGGATCAGTGTCGGGTGGCTCGCGCCATCTCGCGTCATCCTGATAAACAGTCGCGCCTGGCTCATGACCCGACGTTTTCGACTATTCAGGTCAGCCTCGTCGACTGTGACACCATCGACGCGCAAGGCATCACCCGACACCAGACACTGGCCGGAGCCGCGGTGATTACAGGGCACTATGAAGAGCGCGATCTGGTCATGATGTACACCGTGGGATATGGCTACGAAACCTTCAATTCACTGGAACAGTTAGGTGCTTCGTTGCCGGCCCGCCTCGATAAGCTGCCGCCCGGACAAAATTTGCAATGGCAACTGTTTGAACCGGAGGGCAATATTTTCGACCACATGGCTTGGGCCCTGATCGCCAACCAACTCGATTCCATTGCCGCGATGACAGCTCAAGGCCTTGCCGCCGAACTGGATACCCCTTTGGCTTCGGCTCCTCAGGTAGAAAACGCCAATATCCAGGAGCAAAAGGCGCTCGGCGAGCTGGCCGACGCAATACCCGACTGGCTTTTTGGTGCTTCGGTGACGGACCTGGATCACTACAGCCAATCGATCAATGCGCTGGGCAAGCTGTACAGGCAGACGGACAAACAACTGTTCCGGATTCCGCCCATGACCACCTTCGCCCAGCAGCGCATGCGCGAAGCGATCGTGGCTGACAAACCATCCGCAACCGGACTGCCGCTCGATAGCCTCGAGATCACCATCACCAACAGCTTCGAGTCCGGTGGTTTGACGCTGCCCAACCCGCTCGATGTTCATACCGAAACGCTCGGCGAATACGCCGTTCAAAATTCCGCGCCGTATCAGGCAACGCTTCGATTCAACCCGCCGCAAACGGTCCCCGAATGGCTGGATGAAGGCTACCTGACGAAGATCGCGAGCAAGGTCGATATTGGCGAGGCGTATCCGCGCCTGATCAAGGACAAATTGATTGACGATCCGGTGCAGGCACCCTTGCAGGAGCACTTCTACATCAGCCAGTTGCGCGCTTTGCTGCCGCTGATTGCGCTGGAGTGCAAGATCCGGCGCATTGGCGGCGTAGACGAATTGGGGTGTCGCTATGTGCGCGAATGGCTCAAGCCGACGCCCGGTCACGCTCAACCGGTGGTCATTCGTCCCCTGACCTTCATCCGGGCCGGGGAAACCGCCGGCGACACCGTTGCCAATATGTTCATCATCGCTGCGCGCCAGCCAGAGAAGGGTCCTTGCCTGCTCTATCGCCCGCTGTTCGAACAACCGTTGCTGCAATTCCCGTCAGCGCAAAACCTGCTGTACGCCTTGCACCAGCCAGGCGAGCTGAGGGACTCGGTGCTGGCGTGGCTGCCCGATTCCACCCTCGCTTTCAAATACGCCCAATACACGTTCCCCATCGGCTTTCCCAACCCGTGGCTGAGCGTACAACTGCTCTCCGAACCCTGGACATCCTCGGGTTGGGCCGGTCCCGTCGAACTTTCTTCAACGGAACTGAGCGGCGATGTATTCCCCACCCTGTTCAAGAACCATGCCCTGGCCATGGCCGAACTCGCCGACCGCCAATCGTTATCCAATGCACAACGACGCTGGGCCCTGCTTCGGGACAGCGGTTGGGCGCTGTTCAACATTGCCTCGAATTTTCTCAGTGGCCCGGCAGGGGCTGCGGTTTGGGTCTGGCAAAGCATCAGCGAAATCGAGCAAGTTCTGGACGCGCACAATCGCGGTGATGCTCATGCTCAATGGAGCGCCATCGCCGATATGCTTCTGAACCTGGGCATGCTCCTGGCGCAACATGCCGCCACTCGACGCAGGGCCAGGCTTAAGGCTGGGCCACGGGACGAGCACGACAGGCAGCTCAAGGTCGGCGTCACGCCATCGACAGCACTTGCCAAGCCCACCGTGACGTTAATGACGACACCTTTGACCGGCGAACTTGCGTCCAGCCATTACTCGTCACTTGAGCCTGGCGGCTCAGTGCCCCATCGCTCAGGCACGGCATTGGCGCTGTATCTGGAGGGCCTGAAAGTGCCGACTGTCGACCTCACGACTCCGTCGCTGGAAACCCTCTCGCACGATACCGCGCCCTTGTATCGCCTGGACGGCAACACCTACGCACAGGTTGGCGAGCGCTGGTTCCGTGTCGTGGAAAACGACAACGAGCAGGTGCAAATCGTAGATCCGCAGACCCCCTCGAAAACCGGCCCGCTGTTGATTCATAACACGCAAGGACAGTGGTTTGTCGACACCCGATTGCGCTTGCGCGGGGGCGCCGGGGGCACCAGTTTGCAAAGCCAGCTCAAAGCACAACGCAAGGCCAAGGAGCAGCAGAAGAAACGACTGGGCGTTGCGCTGGAGACTTTCAAAGGCCAGGAGGTCGCCAACAATGCCGAGTTGAAGGAGGCCTATACAGAAATGCTGGGCGCAACCGGGCTCGCGCACGAGCAGGCGACACAGCGTTACGTCGCTCGTCTGGAAAAGCTGATCGATGATTACGATCAGGCATTGAAAAATCTCGAGCAATGGCGTCTCACAGGAGGAACCAAAGGCTATCTCAACGATTTAGAGCGCATGACCATCGTGCTGCAAAAGAACATCTGCCTGTGGCTCGTATTCAAGCGCAACGACTACGCCAAACTCACCGAAATGCTGGCGCAAGACACGGTCATCGATTCCGACGCTTTATTGCAGACGCATGTTCAGGGAGTCAGGCAGGCGTTGGCATTGAGCCAGGAGATCATCGCCCGCCTGCAGCTTTCCCAGGCATCGCTTGAGAACCTGGAGGCGGCTGGTCACGCGGGCATGACCACCTCGCAAAGCCTGCGAGAGCTGCTTCCCGCTTTTAATCAGTGGGACTTGAAGTCCAACGAAATCGGCATGTCCCACGAGTTGTGCGTGCGCGGTACCGCCTCCGAGAACGACGAGCCGGCGCGTGAAGCGGTCGGCTCGTTGATTATCGAGGCCGCAACCGCCACCCACCAGCATGCCGCCTTGATCAGAACGCACGACAGCGGTGAAGCCACCGCACAGCGCATCGACACTCTGAGCCGGCTGATCGATGTCTACGCCGATGTGAATCAGCGTCTCGAAGACCTGCCCGGCGAATACCCCGACAAGGTGGAAGCGTTCGAGCTTAAACGGGTCAGCGCATTGATCGGCGAGTTCAAGCAACTGGCTCAGACGCAACTGAATACGCTACTGCCCGAGGTTAGACAAAACGATCCTCCGGTGATGCCCAAACCCGCAGTTGCCGGTCCCTCCCGCCCTATTGGCAAAGTCACCAAGACTCGACCACGTGACTCTGCGCCCGCCAAGGCTTCCACAGCGGACGAACTGCCCCTGAGGGAAGTACTTCCCGCCAGGCCGGCCCCCGGTCTGCAGCCCGTGCTGGATGACGTCGACACGGTCGACGATGCCTTGACCCTGAATGAGGACGTACAGGCGTTCATTGATCGAACCCGCAAAGATGCCTTCAAGCCCAATCGTATTCCAGCGGACATGCAGGATCTTTTCGATCATCAGGCTCAACGACTGGAGCGGGCAGCGATCAATGTCGAGCAGGCACTGGAGCGCATACGCGCATCGGGCGGAGCGCGGCTTCCTGTGGGCAACCTGAGCGGGGAGCTCAAGAGTGCAGCCGTCCGGTTACGTGCTCAGGGCGTCAGCATCCGCGCCAGCCTGCTCAAGGATCGGCAGCCCCGACAGGCGTATTTGCAGTGGCTGCTGGATAACAACCAGGTGCGCATCGTCAAGAACGGCCAAGGCCGGATCAGGACCAAAAAACGCCGGGACTACTTTCAGGAGTACCAGGTGCTGGACATCGCCGGCCACGACAAGCCGCTGTGGCTCGCGCATTTTCACTATGCGTCCGTGGATGCGCCGCTGGAGCAATACACCGCCGCACACCTGAAAATCGCCGAACCGCACCTGCAGCAATTCTCGGCCGAACGGCGCCAGGCACTGACCACTCTGACGCCACTGGACTACGTGCTGCGGCGCATCAACGATCCGTCCCCGTTCTTCAAACTCGAGACGCAACCTTGACGCGCGCGTGGGCGGCCCGACTGGCCGCCCTCTTCAGCCGGCACGCCACACCGTGCGTAATCGCGCCAGCGCCGCTTCGATCGATTTCTCGGGCACCGCGGCAAAGCCCAGCACCAGCCCGGCACGCTGATCGATCGGGGTGGCGGAGTCCGGCAGCCAATAACTGCTCAGGCCATTGATCTCGACATCGACACCACGTGCCCATTCGATCAGTTCCTGCTCGCGCGCCACACTGTCGACCGGCACGGTCATGTGCAGCCCGGCGGCAACCGTGGGTAACGGGCCGACGCCGGGCATGTCCAGCGGCCAACCATTGAGCAGCGTATTGCGCCGACTCAACGCCGCACGGCGCATGCGGCGGATATGTCGCTGGAAGTGCCCCGCCGCCATGAACTCGGCCATCACCGCCTGGGTGCTGACTTCGGAATGGCGAACATCAACGGCACGGCGCTGGGAAAACGCATCCACCAGCCCTGTCGGCAATACCAGATACCCCAGACGCAAGGCAGGGAACGCCACCTTGCCGAACGTGCCGACGTAAAGCACCCGGCCTTGCCGGTCCAATGCCGCCAAGGGAGCCAGCGGTGCGCCGCTGTAGCGGTACTCGCCATCGTAATCATCCTCGACGATCCAGCCCTGCGTGCGCTCGGCCCAGGCCAGCAACTCCAGACGACGCGCCAGGCTCATGACCACCCCTGTCGGGTACTGATGCGAGGGCGTGACGTAGGTCAGCCGGCAGTCACTGAGCATGGCCAGCTCGTCGCAGTCGATGCCCTCGCTGTCCACGGCGACCCCGTGCAACCGCGCACCGGCGACGGCAAACGCATGGCCCGCCGCGCGATACCCCGGATTTTCAATCGCCACGCCGTCGCCCGGCTCCACCAGCAACTGTGCACAAAGGCTGATCCCCTGCTGCGCACCACTGGTGATCACTATTTGCTCAGCCGTGCACTGCATGCCTCGCGAACTGCGCAAGTAGGCCGCAATCAACCCGCGTAATCGGGCATCGCCTGCCGGGTCGCCGTAACACAACTGCTGCAGATCGGGTTTACGCCAGAAAGCCGCATTCAGCTTGGCCCAGACCTCAAAGGGAAATAGATCGAACGCCGGAACACCGACCCGAAATGCTCGCGGCGGACCACTCGGCGGCATCGCCAGATGGTTCTTTTCAACGCGCGCCAACGCATCGCTGTGGATAACTTTGCTGGATGAAACCACAGGTAAATCCAGCCAATTTGTGGATAAGGCTGTGGGTAAGCCTGTTGACAACCCTGTGGATACTTTTGTGGATAGTTTTTTTGCCGGTATTGCGGTTTGCGGTAGCTGAGCCACATAGGTCCCGTCACCAACGCGCCCTTCGATAAATCCTTCGGCATAGAGCTGATCGTAGGCACGCACCACGCTGTTACGGGAAATCGCCAACGCTGCGGCCAGATCACGACTGGCCGGCAGTCGCGTACCGCTGGCCAATCGCCCATCGAGGACGCGAAGGCGCAAAGCCTGATAGAGCTGGCGGCTCAGCCCCTGGCGGCGGTCGAGTTCGATACCAGCGGGATTGAACGACAAGGAAAGCGGCGCGTCCGTCATGGCAATGGACCTATGAAATTGGTCGTTAATGGCTCTTACAACAGACCAATAGCCTGCCTAGGATGCAGACATTCGCCAAGGAAAATATCCCCATGTACACGCCGCGCGCTTTTGCCATCGACGAGTTGTCCCAACTGCATGAACTGATCCTCGCCACCCGCCTCGCCATATTGGTTACCCAGGGCGAGAGCGGCCTGCAAGCCAGTCATGTGCCGGTGCTGCTGCATTGCGAACAAGGCTCGAACGGCACGTTGTACGGGCATCTGGCCAAAGCCAACCCACAGTGGAAAGACCTGCGCGACGGTGCCGAAGCCCTGCTGATTTTTGCCGGTGCCGACGCCTACGTCAGCCCCGGCTTCTACCCGAGCAAGGCCGAACACGGCAAAGTCGTGCCAACCTGGAACTACGTCGCCGTACACGCCTATGGCCGAGCCGAAACGTTCAGCGATGGCGGGCGGCTGCTGGACATCGTCAGCACCCTCACCGACCGCCATGAAGCTGGCCGCACTCAACCGTGGTCCGTGGCCGATGCCCCCGCCGATTACATCGACGGCATGCTCAAGGCCATCGTCGGTTTCGCCATTCCCATCGACCGTCTGGAAGGCAAGCGCAAGCTCAGCCAGAACCGCAGCGCCGCCGACATCGCCGGCGTACGTGAAGGCCTGGCCGCCAGCCCCGAAGTCAACGACCAAACCCTTGCCCAATTGATGCGCTAAGGAATTCGCCATGAGTCAAATCGACATTCGCCCAGTCACCGCCGATGATCACGCCGCGTGGTTGCCGTTGTGGCAGGCCTACCTGCGCTTCTACAACACCGAATTGCCGGATGCCGTCACCCAAAGCACCTGGCAGCGCATCCTCGCCACAAACGAACCGACCCACGCCGCTCTGGCCTGGGCCGACGGCAAAGCCGTGGGCATGGTGCATTTCATCTACCATCGTTCAAACTGGAGCATCGAAAATTCCTGCTACCTGCAAGATTTGCTGGTAGTGCCAGAAACCCGCGGCACGGGCGTGGGCCGCCAGTTGATTGAATTCGTCTACACCACAGCCAAGGCCGACGGTTGCTGCAAGGTGCATTGGCTGACCCACGAAACCAACGCCACCGCGATCCAGCTCTACGAGCGCATCGCCGAACGTCCCGGTTTCATCCAGTTTCGCAAAGCCATTTAAGGTTCAAGGAGAACAACATGTCGATTTCACTCGCGGACTGGAAAGGCGTCCCGGCACCCTCGGTTCAACTCATCGAAGGGCGTTTCATCCGCCTGGAAAAACTCGACCCGGCGCGCCACGGCGACGGTCTGTTCGAAGTCCTGCAAGGCCCGGGCGCCGACCCCAAACTCTGGGACTACTTGCCTTACGGTCCCTTCCCCCAGCGCAGCGCGTTCAACGATTGGCTGAACAACCATGCGGCCAATAGCGACCCGTACTTCTTCAGCGTGATCGATAAAGCCACAGGCGAGGTTCAAGGCATTCTCAGCCTGATGTCGATCGTGCCGGCCCAGGGTCGCATCGAAATCGGCCATGTGACCTTCGGCGCGCCGATGCAACGCTCGCCAAAGAGTACCGAGGCGGTTTACCTGTTGGCCAAGGAATCATTCGCCCTGGGTTACCGGCGCCTGGAATGGAAATGCAACAACGCCAACGCCCGCTCCAAATACGCGGCCGAGCGGTTGGGATTCAGTTTTGAAGGCGTGTTTCGCCAGCACATGGTGGTCAAGGGACAGAACCGCGATACCGCGTGGTACTCGATCCTCGATTCGGAATGGCCGGCGATTGGTGCCGGGTTCGCGCGCTGGTTGAGCGATGAGAACCAGACGGAATCGGGGCAGGTGAAAACCCTGGCAGAGTGCCGCGGGTAGATCTTTAGCGCCTGGACGGGCGCCTTCGCGGGCAAGCCTCGCTCCTGCAGGGTCTTGCGATGGTCACATTATCGTGGCCAGTCCAAACCTTGTGGGAGCAAGCCCGCCCGCGAATGGCTTCACGCCAGTTTCTGGGCAAGCACAGCAATATGCTCCGGCCCGATCCCGCAGCACCCGCCCAAATGGCTCGCCCCACGCTTGCGCCAATCCGCCGCCCATTGCAGGTAACCTGGCGGATCGAGATCGTCGCGCAACGGGTCCAGCCCATCGTTAGCCGTCGCCTCTTTCGGTTGCGGCGGGAAGGCATTGGCATACGCGCCGATTTGAATGTTCACCCCCAACCGTTCAAACGCTTCCCGCGCCGCATCAATCGCCGCGCCAATCACTTCCGGCTGGCTGCAGTTGAACAGCAACGTCTCGACGCCCAGCTCAACCGCCACTGCCGCCGCCTCGGCCACTGGCTCGCCAGAACGCAAACGCGGCACTTCGTCGACGTCTTCATCCTTCAAGGTAAACGACAGCCAGAACGGCTTGCCGTCCTTCGGCAGACCGGCGTGTATCGCTTGCGCCTCAACGATCGAGCTCTGGGTTTCCGCCAGCCATAGGTCAACATGCGGCGCGAGCCCCTTCACCAGTGGCGTCAGCAATTCAGTGACACGTTTGGCGTCGAACAGGTCCGGACGATAAGAACCAAACAGCGGAGGCAATGAGCCTGCCACGCGCACCGGTTTGCCCGCCGCATCGACTGCTCGCCGCGCCAGCTCACCGGCCAACGCCGCGAGGGCCTGACCTTCAGCGGCGAAACGCTCTTCACCGATATGGAATGGCACCACCGCGTAGCTGTTGCTGGTGATCACATTCGCGCCGCTTTCGATATAAGCCGCGTGCACCGCCTCTACCGCTTGCGGTGCTTCGCTCAAGGCCAGCGCCGACCATTCGGGCTGCCTGAATGGAGCCCCTCGGCGCTGCAACTCGCGGCCCATGCCACCATCCAGAATCACTGTGCTTGCTGCGCCCATATGCTATTCACTCATAAGCTTATGAAAATAACTCACTACCAGAGTCGTTGTTATAACTATTTAATACGCACCAATCGGTTAATAACAATCATTTTTTATCAGGGATCGACTGTGAAATTCCAACCGCTATTGGCCCTGGGCCTGACGATTCTGGCTGCCTCCACCCAAGCCTTTGGCGGCGCCACGCTGGATCGCATCGAACAAAAGAAAGAACTGGTGGGCGTGTTGATGGAAAGTTATCCACCGTTCTCGTTCCTCAACGACCAGAACCAACTCGACGGTTTCGACGTCGACGTGGCTAAAGCCGTGGCCGAGAAGCTGGGTGTGAAACTGCGCCTCGAAACCCCGTCCTGGGATGTGATTGCCGCTGGCCGCTGGAGTGGTCGTTACGACATCTGTATCTGCTCCATGACCCCGAGCAAAGCCCGCGCCGAGGTCTTCGACTTCCCGGTCGAGTACTACGCTTCGCCGGCGGTGATCGTGGTGAACGCCAAGGATGAACGCATTCACAATGCCAAGGACCTGAGCGGCAAGAAAGTTGGCCTCACCAGCGCCTCCAGCTACGAAAGCTACCTGAACAAAAACCTGGTGATCGAAGGCGCCGAAGACACGCAATTGCAGTACCCGTTCGAAGACGTGCAGATCGCCCCGTATGACACCGACAACGTCGCCTTCCAGGACCTGGGCCTGGGGGCCGGGGTTCGACTGGACGCGATTCTCACTAACCTGGTGACCGCCCAACCGCGCCTGAACGAAGACAAGCGCTTCAAACTGGCCGGCGACCCGCTGTACTCGGAGCCGAACTCGGTCGCCATTGAAAAGGGTGACGCCCAGTGGGACAGCAAAGTACGTGAAGTCTTCGCCCAGTTGAAACAGGACGGCACATTGAGCAAGCTCTCGCAAAAATGGATCGGCGCCGATATCAGTAAATGACTTCTTTCCAGCAACCTCCCCAGCCACCGCAACCGGTGGCTGAGTCACGACTGCAACGGATCTTCAGTTTCCGCACGCGGCTGTACCTGACCTGGGCGGCCATGCTCGGGTTGTTCACCAGCTTCTTCCTGAGCTTCGACCTGAAATTCTCAATCATCCTCGACAAACTGCCCAACCTCGTCGGCCTGCACCTGGCGCCCAACGGCTTCCTGCAAGGTGCGGCGCTGACGTTGTTTCTGTGCCTGTGCTCTATCGTCGCCTCATCGCTGCTGGGTTTCATCACCGCCCTGGGGCGGCTGTCGAAAAGCGCCGTGGCGTTCGGCATCGCCAGTTTCTACGCCTCGTTCTTTCGCGGCACACCCTTGCTGATACAGATTCTGTTGATCTACCTCGGCCTGCCTCAACTGGGCGTCGTACCGGGCGCCATCGCGGCCGGGATCATCGCCCTGTCGCTGAACTACGGCGCCTACCTGAGCGAAATCTTTCGCGCAGGCATCCTCGGCGTTCCCCATGGCCAACGGGAAGCATCACTGGCCCTGGGCATGCGCGAAACCGTGATTTTCTGGCGCGTCACCCTGCCCCAAGCCATGCGCACCATCATCCCGCCGACCACCAACCAGTTCATCTCCATGCTCAAGGACTCGTCGCTGATCTCGGTGATGGGGGTTTGGGAAGTGATGTTTTTGGCGCAATCCTATGGGCGGTCGAGCTATCGGTACATTGAGATGCTGACGACTGCGGCGGTGATTTACTGGCTGATGTCGATTGGATTGGAGTTGATTCAGGCAAGAATGGAGCGGCACTACGGGAAGGCGTATTTGCATAACCGATGAGTTCACTTGAAGTGTGGTGACTTCATAAATACGACTCGGCCAACAACGCAAAAAAAAGGGGAGCACATGCCCCCCCGAGGTTTAAAGCGTTTTATCGAGGCTGTTAAATCAGCCTTCGATCTCGATCAGGATCTCGCCCGGATTCACCCGGTCACCCTTGGCCACGTGAATGGCGGTGACCTTGCCGGCGATGGCGGCCTGGACTTCGGTTTCCATCTTCATCGCTTCGGTGATCAGCACAGCCTGGCCAGCCTTGACGGTGTCGCCTTCCTTGACCAATACGTCGACGATGTTGCCCGGCATGGTGGTGCTGACGTGGCCCGGCTCAGTCGCTTGCTTGCGCTTGCTGCTGCCGCCGCTGACGAACTCGTTGAGCGGCTCGAACACGACTTCTTCCGGCATGCCATCGATGGACAGGTAGAAGTGACGCTTGCCTTCGGCCTTCACGCCCACGCCGGTGATGTCGACGCGGTAAGTTTCGCCATGGACGTCGATGACGAATTCGGTCGGTACGCCTTCGCCGCCCGCCGAGGCCATGCCGCCGGCTTCTGGAATAGGCAACAACACTTCCGGCGTCAGGGTGCCAGCGGCACGCTCTTCAAGGAACTTGCGGCCAATGTCCGGGAACATGGCGAAGGTCAGCACATCCTCTTCAGACTTGGCCAGGGCACCGATGTCGGCACGCAGCTTGGCCATTTCCGGCTTGAGCAGGTCGGCCGGGCGAACGTCGATAACCTCTTCGCTGCCGATGGCCTGGCGACGCAGTTGCTCGTTCACGGTGCCCGGCGCCTTGCCGTAACCGCCTTGCAGATAGAGTTTCACTTCGTTGGTGATGGTCTTGTAACGCTCACCGGCGAGCACGTTGAAAAATGCCTGGGTGCCAACGATCTGCGAGGTCGGGGTCACCAGCGGCGGGAAGCCGAGGTCTTCGCGAACGCGCGGGATTTCAGCCAGCACTTCGCCCATACGGTTCAAAGCGCCCTGCTCTTTCAACTGGTTGGCCAGGTTGGAAATCATCCCGCCCGGAACCTGGTTGACTTGAACACGGGTGTCGACGGCGGTGAATTCGCTTTCGAACTGGTGGTATTTCTTGCGCACGGCGTAGAAGTACAGGCCGATCTCTTGCAGCAGTTCCAGATTCAGGCCGGTGTCGAACTCGGTGCCTTTCAGGGCGGCAACCATCGACTCGGTGCCCGGGTGGCTGGTACCAGAGGCGAAGCTGGAGATCGCGGTGTCGATGTGGTCGGCGCCGTTTTCGATCGCCTTGAGTTGGCACATCGCGGCCAGACCCGCGGTGTCGTGGGAGTGAATGAATACGGGCAGCGACTGCTCGGATTTCAAGGCCTTGACCAATTCGCCGGTGGCGTACGGCGTCAGCAGGCCAGCCATGTCCTTGATCGCCACCGAGTCGCAGCCCATGGCTTCCATTTGCTTGGCTTGCGCCACGAACGCGTCGATGGTGTGCACCGGGCTGGTGGTGTAGGCGATGGTGCCCTGGGCGTGCTTGCCGGCAGCTTTTACCGCTTCGATGGCCACGCGCAGGTTACGCACGTCGTTCATGGCGTCGAAGATACGGAATACGTCGATGCCATTGACCGCCGCCTTGGCCACGAACGCCCTGACCACGTCGTCGCTGTAGTGGCGGTAGCCCAACAGGTTCTGGCCGCGCAGGAGCATCTGCAGGCGGGTGTTAGGCAACGCGGCGCGCAGTTGACGCAGACGCTCCCACGGGTCTTCTTTGAGGAAGCGGACGCAGGCGTCGAAAGTCGCCCCGCCCCAGCATTCCAGCGACCAGTAGCCGACTTTGTCGAGCTTGTCGCAGATCGGCAGCATGTCTTCGGTGCGCATGCGCGTGGCGAGCAGCGATTGGTGGGCGTCGCGCAGGATGGTGTCGGTAACGAAGATCTTTTTAGTCATTGGTATCTCCTCATAGCGACAAGTTTCAAGCTACAAGCTGCAAGAAAAAGCCAATCTGCTTTTACTTGAAGCTTGCCGCTGACAACTTGCAGCTGTTTATTCATAAACCGGCGTGTGCGGCGATGGCGGCGGCGATGGCCAGGGCCAGCTCTTCGGGTTTGCGCTTGATCGAGTAGTTGGTCAGTTCAGGGTGGCTTTCAACGAAGCTGGTGTTGAACTGGCCGCTACGGAATTCCGGGTTACGCAGGATTTCCTGGTAGTACGCGGCGGTGGTCTTGACCCCTTGCAGACGCATGTCGTCGAGGGCACGCAAGCCACGGTCCAGCGCTTCTTCCCAGGTCAACGCCCACACCACCAGTTTCAGGCACATGGAATCGTAGAACGGCGGAATGGTGTAACCGGTGTAGATCGCCGTGTCGGTCCGCACGCCCGGGCCGCCGGGAGCGTAGTAACGAGTGATCTTGCCGAAGCTCGGCAGGAAGTTGTTTTTCGGGTCTTCGGCGTTGATCCGGAACTGCAGGGCGAAACCACGGTGCTGGATATCTTCCTGCTTCACCGAAAGCGGCAGCCCGGAGGCGATGCGGATCTGCTCACGAACAATGTCGATGCCGGTGATTTCTTCGGTGATGGTGTGTTCCACCTGCACCCGGGTGTTCATTTCCATGAAGTACACCTCGCCCTCGGCGAGCAGGAACTCCACAGTGCCGGCGTTCTCGTAACCCACAGCCTTGGCTGCACGCACCGACAGGTCGCCGATGTAGGCGCGCTGTTCAGGGGTCAGTTGCGGGCTCGGGGCGATCTCGATCAGCTTTTGGTTGCGACGCTGGATCGAGCAATCACGCTCGAACAGGTGCACCACGTTGCCAAAGCTGTCGCCAAGAATCTGAGCTTCGATGTGTTTCGGGTTGACGATGCACTTTTCCAGAAACACTTCCGCAGAACCGAAAGCCTTGGTGGCTTCGGAAATGACGCGTGGGAAGGCTTGTTCGAGTTCTTCGCGGCTGTTGCAACGACGAATGCCGCGACCGCCACCACCGGAAGTGGCCTTGAGCATCACCGGGTAACCGATACGATCACCCTCGAGCAGGGCCTCTTCGATGCCCGACACGTTGCCTTCGGTGCCTGGAGTCACCGGCACGCCTGCCTTGATCATGCTGCGGCGAGCTTCGGTCTTATCACCCATGCGACGAATGACTTCAGCCGATGGACCAATGAATTTGATCCCGCGTTCGGCGCAGATGTCCGCCAGTTCGGCGTTTTCCGAAAGGAATCCGTAGCCGGGGTGCAGCGCATCACAACCGGTTTCCACAGCTAGGTTCACCAGCTTGCGCGGGTTCAGGTAACCGGCCAGCGGCTCGGCACCGATGCTGTGGGCTTCGTCCGCACGCTTCACATGCAGGGCATGGCGGTCGGCGTCGGAATAGATCGCGACCGAGCGAATGCCCATTTCGGCGCAAGCACGCACGATTCGTACGGCAATCTCACCACGGTTGGCGATCAGGATCTTTTTTATCACTTGGAGGTTCCCATGAGCCGGTGGTACCCACGACCTGCTAGACCAGGTCGACGCGTGACCAAATGTTTCAATCTGGTCGCGGCCCCACACTAGCCCTCACAAGGAATTAACAAAAATGAATAATTATTGGGTCATGCATAAGTAAAGACTTATAGTTGAAACATCTGCCGGCGAAGAGAGCGAGCAAAAAATGCGTAAGTCATTGATGCGTATGACATTGCGTCAATTGCAGATTTTCAATGAAGTCTGTGACCTAAGGTCCTACAGCCGTGCAGCCGACGAAATGTCGCTCACACAACCGGCCGTCAGCCTACAGATTCGGCAACTTGAGGAACTGATTGGCCAGCCTTTGTTCGACTACGTCGGCAAGAAACTCTACATGACGGAAGCGGCGGAAGCCCTTCAACGCGCCAGCCGGGACATTTTCGGGCGCCTGGAAAACCTCGACATGCAGCTCTCGGACATGCAGGGCTCGCTGCAGGGCCAATTGAAGCTGGCGGTAGAATCCAGCGCCAAGTATTTCGTTCCACACCTGTTTGCCGCCTTCAAGCGCCAGCACCCGGAAGTGAACCTGCAACTGACGGTGGTCAACCGCGGACAGGTGATTCGACGCCTGTCGGACAACCGCGACGACCTGGTGATCATGTCGATGGTGCCGCAGGACATGGGCCTGGAGTTCTTGCCGTTCCTCAACAATCCCATCGTCGCCGTGGCGCCGCCGGATCATCCGCTGTGTCACATGGGGCCGCTGCGATTGCAGGATCTTGAGCCCTACACACTGCTGATGCGCGAGTCCGGCTCCGGGACGCGACTGGCTTGCGAAGAGTATTTCAAAGAGAAGCGCGTGCACTTCAACCAGACCCAGGAAGTCTCGTCAGCCGAAGCCCAGCGTGAATGCGTATTGGCGGGTCTGGGCGTGGCGCTGTTAACGCGCCACGCCCTGAACCTTGAACTGGCGACCGGCGGATTGATCGAGTTACCGGTCGAGGAGCTGCCGCTGTATCGCAGCTGGTGCCTGGTGCAGGCCAAGGCTAAACGGCTGTCACCGGTGGCTCACGCATTCCTTGCGTTCATTCGCAGCGAACGTGTACAGATCAGCGCGCTGGTTGAGCGTTTCGACGGGAAGCTGTCGATGCAGCCTGCCAAAAGTTGAGTTCCGGATCTTCAGGAAAATCACCAATCTCGGCCAGAAGCTGACGGCGTTCACAGCGATCTTCGATGGCGCGGCGAAATTCCATGCGGCGCTGATCTTCTTGCTGGCGACGGGTTTTGACAGCGCTGTTGCGTTCTTCGTAAGGCAGGGCCATTTCGAGTCTCCCAAGGCGAGTACGGGAGCTTCAAGATAGGCGCGGGGGATGACGCTTTGGCGGCTCTGAAGTTACAGACTGATGAAAATTTGTGGGTCGCCGCGGCACCCGTGGCGAGGGAGCTTGCTCCCTCGCCACAAAGTCCACGCCAACCTTGAAATCATTCGTCCAGTGCTTTCACCGACTTGGGCGATAACCGCAAGCCGCGAAGGCTGCGCTTGACGCTCTTGAGGTGATTGACCAGGCTCGGACCACGGGCCATGGCCACCCCCATCGCCAGAACATCGATCACCACCAGGTGAGCAATACGCGAGGTAAGCGGTGTGTAGATTTCGGTGTCTTCATGCACATCGATCGCCAGGTTGACGGTCGACAGTTCGGCCAACGGCGTCTGACTTGGGCAAAGCGTGATCAATGACGCACCGCTTTCACGCACCAGGTTGGCGGTGATCAGCAAATCCTTGGAACGTCCAGACTGGGAAATACAGATCGCCACGTCGGTCGGTTTCAGGGTCACCGCCGACATTGCCTGCATGTGAGGGTCGGAATAGGCCGCAGCCGTGAGCAGCAAACGGAAGAACTTGTGCTGGGCATCCGCCGCGACCGCACCCGATGCGCCGAAACCGTAGAATTCCACGCGCTGAGCCTGTGACATCAGCGTCACGGCTCGCTGCAACTCCAGGGGATCGAGCTTCTCGCGAACCTCCATCAAGGTGTGCAACGTGGTGTCGAAAATCTTCAGGCTGTAATCAGCGACCGAATCGTCTTCGTGGATCGCGAACTGCCCGAAGCTCGCGCCTGCCGCCAGGCTCTGGGCCAGCTTCAGCTTCAGGTCCTGGAACCCGGAGCAACCGATAGCGCGGCAAAAGCGCACGATGGTCGGCTCGCTGATGCCCACGCTATGGGCCAGATCAGCCATGGAACTGTGCATCACGGCCGCAGGATCAAGCAGCACGTGGTCGGCGACCTTGAGCTCCGACTTGCGTAACAGGTGGCGAGACTGGGCGATGTGTTGCAGCAGATTCAAAGGGGTGGACTCTTTGTTATGGGCAAGCGCCGGGGGATGTAGCAAGCTTGTAGTTATACTACATGAAACGGCTTTTTGCCTGCTCAATGCGTAACCAGATCCCTCGATTTCACGTGCCTGCGCTTCATGTAGCAGTCCTGCCTGATGCTTGAAGCAGCCCCTTGCCTCCCCTTTTCGCGCTCACTACGGTCTTCAGCCGGCTAAGTGATGGTTCATCCCGACTCGCCAGAACAATAAAAACAATATACATAACCTTACAAACACAACTTTATTTTATTACCCGCAATCAAACTTTGCTCGATATATTAACTCCGCAGGAAGCAACAACAATTAATTAAAGGAACTCTATATCATGAGCATTAAAACGAAGAACTGGACCGCACAAATCGATCGCATGCCTGGCGCCAAATCTTTCCGCACCTTCGGCACTGTGACCGTTGCCCATACGGGCATCACACCCAAGCTTGAACTCAGTCCGATACAGGACAAATCCTATGACCTTAGCCTGGATTTGAAACTTGAAACTTCCAATCAAATTTCTTTACAGGTCGAGACCGACAAACTTGTCGAATATAAAGTATCTGGCGAATCCTATGTCACCGGCGTCAGTATCTTTCACGACGGAAAGTTAATTCACCATATCGATGAAGTTCTGATGACCCACTAAAAACATCATATTCCCGATTTCCCGTCGGCATTCAAACCTGCCCGACGGGAAATCTTGCCATTCAACCGGCGAATTGCTCCCGCAACAGGATCGCCAGGCTCTCCGCCTCGATGGGCCGGCTGATCAGATACCCTTGCACCTCGTCGCAGTGCTCTTGCTTGAGGAATTCAAGTTGCTCCTGACGCTCGACCCCTTCCGCCACTACCTTCAACGACAAGCCGTGAGCCATGGCGATGATCGCCCGGGTAATCGCCGCGTCCTCGCTACCCTCCCCCAGGCCTCGAATGAACGCCTGATCAATCTTCACGTAATCCACCGGGATGCGCTTGAGATAGCTCAGTGACGAATAGCCGGTACCGAAATCATCGATCGCCAGCTTCACGCCCAAATCACGCAGCTGCTGGAAATTCGCGATGATGTGCTCGACGCTGTCCAGCAACTGGCTTTCGGTGAGCTCCAGCTCCAGGTAATGCGGCGCCAGACCGGTTTCCTCCAGCACCTGCCGAACCAGGCTGACCAGTTTGCCCTGACGCAGTTGATACACCGACAGATTGACCGACACCCGAATCGGCTCAAGCCCCTGTCGCTGCCACTCACAGGCCTGCCAGCAGGCCTGACGCAACACGAACTCGCCAATTGGGCCGATCAGCCCGGTTTCTTCCGCCAGCCCGATGAAGTCTCCCGGCGGCACGCGGCCCATGGTCGGGTGGTCCCAGCGCACCAAGGCCTCGGCAGCATTCAGCTTGCCCGTGGCAAGACACAGCTTCGGCTGGTAGAACACCATCAACTGATTCTCATCGATGGCTTTGCGCAGCTGGTTTTCCAGCTGCAAGCGCTCCAGCGTGCTGGCTTGCAGGCTGTCGGTGTAGAACTGGAAATTATTGCCGCCCAGATGTTTGGCATGTTGCATGGCCATGTTCGACTGGCTGACCAGCGCGGAAATCTCCCGGGCGTTGTCCGGCAACAGGCTGATCCCCATGGATGAGCTGACCACCAGTTCATGGCCATCGATGGTCAACGGCAAACGCAACTTATTCGACAAGCGCGTCGCTACCCGCGCCAGGCTCGAGAGGTTGCCGTAGGAATTGAATAACACGGCAAACTCGTCGCCCGACAAACGCGCAATGGTGTCCGCCTCGGGCAGCGCGTTGACCAACCGCCGAGCCATTTTCTGCAGCAACTGATCGGCGACTTCGTGGCCAAGACTATCGTTGAGCTGTTTGAAGCGATCCAGATTGATATGCAGCAGTGCCAGGCTGCGATAGCCGCCCTGGCGCACTCGCTGATGCGCTTCGCTGAGCCGTTCGCGGAACATCGCCCGGTTGGCCAGGCCCGTCAGTTCGTCGTAATGGGTTAGATAGCGCATGCGCTCTTCGGATTCTCGCCGCGCCGAGAGATCGGAGAAGAAGCCGACAATATGGCTTACCTTTCCCCGAGTATCGCGCACAGTGCTCAATTGCAGCCATTGCGGGTACATCTCACCGTTCTTGCGGGTTTCCACCAGTTCACCCTGCCAGCTGCCGTATTGCTCCAGCGCCTGGTGAATCGCTCCGTAGTGTCGGCGCGCATCGCGACTGCAGGGCAACTCGACGACGTTGCGCCCCAGCATGTCTTCGATCTCATAGCCAGTCACGCGGCTGAAGGCCTGATTGATGGCGATCAGGGCGTAATTCGGATCAAAAATCACAATGCCCTCGCTGGCCGCCTCAAACACCGTCGCCGCCAGTTGCTGCTGCTCTTCGAGCGCCTTGCTGGCGCTGATGTCGCGACGGGTGCCGACCATGCGGATCACCCGGCCGTTTTCAGCGCGTTCCACCGCTCGCCCGCGATCTTCGATCCACACCCAGTGGCCGTCGGCATGACGCACCCGGTATTCGATCTGGTAATCCTCGGTCCGCCCCTTCAAATGTTCGACCAACGCCTTTCTCAGCGCAGGAAGATCGTCGGGATGCAGGCGTGGCTTGAGATGACGCAGCATGGCCGTCACGTATTCTGGCTCCAGGCCGAACAGCTCCTGAATCTGGGTGTGATGGACCTCATCGGTTTGCAGGTTCCAGTCCCATAGACCCAGCTCACTGGCCTCCAATGCCAGGGCCAGTCGCGCCTCACTCTTGCTCAGCGCCTGGTTGGCAGCGTCCAGCTCAAGGCTGCGTTGTGCAACACGGCTTTCCAGGCCGGCCTGAATTTCACGCAGTTCGTTTTCGGCGCGACGGCGCTGCTCAACTTCGCTGGCCAGCTTTTGATTGAGCTGGTCGCTGCAGTTTTGCGCCTGCTGCAAATGCTCGATCAACGCTTGATTCTGGAAGCGTCGCAATAACTCTCGATCGATCAGGCGGTTGACCTGCCAGGCCACCACGCTCAGGGCGCCCAACAAAATCAGGCCGAACCAGCCCCAGCCTTGCGCCTGCTCATCGCCGCCCCAGAACAGATAGGCGATGGCCGGCAACAAACAGGGCAAAGTGAACGACAGGAACCCCGGCAGGCTGACCGCATAGGCCACACTGGCTGAGAGTGCCGCGGCGCCGATCAGACCGAAAACCCAGGCCTGCTGGATGAAGTTATCGGCGGGAACCAGCGCGATGCCCGCGCCAGCGAGGGTCAAGCCAGTCAGACCGGAGCCCAGCAAAAACATGCGTCGCCAGACGGGATGCGCCTGACGGTTGGGAATCGCCGAATCGAAGGCGGCGACCTGAATCACGCGCAAGGCCACCAGGGACAGCAACCACACCATCCAGACACTGACCAGGAAGTACCGCTGCGGGCTCCAGAGCAACCCGGCGCAGACCAGACCATTGATCAACATGAACAATGTCGGCAGCAAAGAGCCCTGATAAAGCAGACGCGTGCGTTCGACCGCCATTTCCATAGCGTATTGTTTACGGATAACCCGAGGCTCCACTGTGGGGCCCGACAGGTGGGAGCTGAAGATCATAGGCAATATTCTTGTTCTTATAATGACGAGCACAGGCTCGAAACGTGAACGGAGCATACACAAGCAAATGCCCGGACCAAACAGCTACAGGTTAAAAAACAGTCAAAAGTACGACCACCCGTCTCGGGAGTAAAAGCCGCTGGGCAAGGCCGGCCAGCGCCTGCGGACAATGACTGACCGGTCGTCACGCGCGCCTCTTTCATCGGCTAAAACAAAGCGGGGTTTGCCCGGTGTGACGCAGCCCCCTAGAATGCCCCGATGCGCGATGATCTCTCCCTTCTGCTGAACTCCCTCAACGATGCCCAACGGCAGGCCGTAGCAGCCCCCGTGGGTCGTCAGTTGGTCCTGGCCGGTGCTGGTTCCGGTAAAACCCGAGTGCTGGTGCACCGTATCGCCTGGTTGATCCAGGTCGAAAACGCATCGCCTCACTCCATTCTGTCGGTGACCTTTACCAACAAGGCCGCTGCCGAGATGCGTCATCGCATCGAGCAGTTAATGGGTATCAACCCGGCCGGCATGTGGGTCGGCACCTTCCACGGCCTGGCCCACCGCTTGTTGCGGGCGCACTGGCAGGAAGCCGGGCTGAGCCAGACCTTCCAGATTCTCGACAGCGACGATCAGCAGCGACTGGTCAAGCGGGTCATCCGTGAGCTCGGCCTGGACGAGCAACGCTGGCCTGCCCGTCAGGCTCAATGGTTCATCAACGGGCAGAAAGACGAAGGTCTGCGTCCGCAACACATTCAAGCCAGCGGCGACCTGTTTCTGGCCACCATGCGCAGCATCTATGAAGCCTACGAGGCCGCGTGCCTGCGCGCCGGCGTCATCGACTTCTCCGAACTGCTGTTGCGCGCACTGGACCTGTGGCGCGATCACCCGGGGCTGCTGGCGCATTATCAGAAGCGCTTCCGGCACATTCTGGTGGACGAGTTCCAGGACACCAACGCCGTTCAGTACGCCTGGTTGCGTCTGCTGGCCAAGGGTGGCGACAGCCTGATGGTGGTTGGCGACGACGACCAGTCGATTTACGGCTGGCGTGGCGCGAAAATCGAGAACATCTATCAGTACTCCGAAGACTTCCCGGACGCCGAAACCATTCGCCTGGAGCAGAACTACCGCTCCACCGCCGGGATTCTCAAGGCCGCCAACGCCTTGATCGCCAACAATACCGGGCGCCTGGGCAAAGAGTTGTGGACTGACGGCGGCGAAGGCGAAGCCATCAATCTGTACGCTGCATTCAATGAACACGACGAAGCCCGCTACGTTGTCGAAACCATCGAAAGCGCGCTGAAAACCGGCCTGGCCCGTAGCGATATCGCCATTTTGTATCGCTCCAACGCCCAATCGCGCGTTTTGGAAGAAGCCTTGCTGCGTGAGCGCATCCCGTACCGCATCTATGGTGGGCAGCGCTTCTTCGAACGCGCGGAAATCAAGAACGCCATGGCCTATCTGCGCTTGCTTGAAGGTCGAGGCAACGATGCGGCACTGGAACGGGTGATCAACGTCCCGGCCCGTGGCATTGGCGAGAAAACCGTCGAAGCGATTCGTGACCACGCGCGCCACAGCGATGTGTCGATGTGGGAAGCCATGCGTCAGCTCGTGGCCAACAAGGGCCTGACCGGTCGCGCGGCCAGCGCTCTGGGCGCATTTGTCGAGCTGATCGAGAATCTCGCGGCCAAATGCATGGAGATGCCGCTGCACCTGATGACCCAGACCGTCATCGAGCAGTCCGGGCTGATTGCCTATCACGAAGCGGAAAAAGGCGAGAAAGGCCAGGCCCGGGTGGAAAACCTTGAGGAACTGGTCAGCGCCGCGCGCAACTTCGAAAACAGCGAAGAAGACGAGGACCTGACGCCACTGGCGGCGTTCCTCGGTCATGCGTCGCTGGAGGCCGGGGATACCCAGGCCGACGAGCACGAAGACAGCATTCAGTTGATGACCTTGCACAGCGCCAAGGGCCTGGAATTCCCTTATGTGTTCCTGGTGGGCATGGAAGAAGGCCTGTTCCCGCACAAGATGAGCCTGGAAGAGCCCGGCCGTCTTGAGGAGGAACGTCGCCTGGCCTATGTCGGCATCACCCGGGCCATGCAGAACCTGGTGATGACCTATGCTGAAACCCGACGTCTGTACGGCAGCGAGACCTATAACAAAGTCTCGCGTTTCGTACGCGAAGTGCCGAAAGGCCTGATTCAGGAAGTGCGACTTTCCAACAGCGTCAGCCGTCCTTTCGGTGGCAACCAGTCGATGAGTGGCAGCAACCTGTTCAGCGGCAGCGAGATCCCGCAGACCGGCTTCAGCCTGGGGCAGACCGTACGCCACTCAGTGTTTGGCGATGGCGTAATCCTCAACTTCGAAGGCGCCGGGGCCCAGGCCCGCGTGCAAGTGAACTTCAGCGAAGGCAGCAAGTGGCTGATGTTGGGGTATGCGAAGCTGGAAGCGATCTAGCTTTTCAGCAGGCCGACATTTGAATTTAAGGTGCGATGAGATGGGCTCAGGCTTCTTTTCTTCCTGGACATTCTGGGCCCTGTTATCGGCGGCATTCGCGGCAATGACGGCCATTTTCGCGAAAGTCGGCATTGAAAACGTCAATTCCGACTTTGCCACCCTGTTGCGTACCATCGTGGTCCTGGTCAGCCTGGCCTTGATTTTGTGCGCCACGGGCCAATATCAGTCACTGGGATCGATTTCCACCAAAAGCTATCTGTTCCTGCTGCTGTCGGGACTGGCCACTGGCGCATCGTGGATTTGCTACTTCCGCGCGCTCAAGGTCGGCCCTGCCTCACTGGTCGCTCCGGTGGACAAACTCAGCGTGGTGCTGGTCGCGGTGCTCGGCGTGATCCTGCTGGGTGAAAAACTCGACCTGCGCCAATGGGGCGGAATCGGTCTGATCACGGCCGGCGTTGTCATGCTGGCGTTGCGACGCTAGAGATCTTCCCTACAGAACTTATCCACTTATCCTACAGACCAAAGTTAACAGGCCTTATTGCGTTGACTAAAGCTGAATGAAACCTGTCAAGCAAAAGCCCGAAACACTCTGCCGCTAGCCAGTAACACTTCAGCTGTGCAACATGGCGCGCGTGCCCTCCACAAACGGGAATTCCCTTTATGAAACGTTTTCTTAGCATCGCCATGGCGCTGTGCATTGGCCTGACGATGAGTCTCGACGTCAATGCCGCCAAGCGCTTCGGTGGTGGCAAAAGCGCCGGCGCGGCGCCGACGCACCAAACCAGCCAGATGGCACCTTCTTCTCCAGGCATGGGCGGCGCTGCTGCGACCGCTGGCGCTGCAGGTGCCGCGGGTGCCGCAGCCAAGGCCGGCGGTGCTTCGCGCTGGCTCGGCCCTCTGGCCGGTATCGCCGCCGGTGGCCTGTTGGCGTCCATGTTCATGGGCGGTGGCTTCCAGGGCATGCAGATCTTCGACATCCTGATCATGGCGGTCATCGCCTTCCTGATCTTCCGCTTTATTGCCGCTCGTCGTCGCAAGCAGCAGGAGCACATGGCTCCGGCAGGTTACGCACCCATGCAGCGTGAAGTGTTCGAGCAGAAGCCTGCCGGCGGCTCGATCTTCGGCGGTTCGACCGCACCGGTTGCTGCACGTCCGGTGATCAATGCGCCAGCCTGGTTCAATGAAAAGAACTTCATCGAAGCGGCCCGCAACCATTTCCAGTCCCTGCAACAACACTGGGATGCCAACGAAATGGACAAGATCGCCGAGTTCGTGACCCCGCAAATGCTGGATTTCCTCAAGCGCGAACGTGCCGATCTGGGCGACGGCTTCCAGTCCACCTACATCGATAACCTCGTTGTACAACTGGACGGTGTGGATGATCGCGCCGACAAGACCATCGCCACCCTGACCTTCAGCGGCGTGTCGAAAACCTCGCGTTTCGACCAGGGCGAAGTGTTCAGCGAAAGCTGGAACATGGAACGTGCCCAGGGCGAAAACCAGCCTTGGCTGGTGGCCGGTATCCGCCAGAACGGCTGATTGACCTACGCGCCTTACGTGCAGTAATAAAAAACCCCGGACTCGTCCGGGGTTTTCTATTTCACGGTTGCATCTATAGCGAGCTACTGTATAAACCGCCCCATATAAACCGCGCCATTCAAGCAAGAGGATCCCGGACGTGGAAGAAATCATCGAACAGCTGCGTGAAGCCAATGAACCGGTACCGGTCCCCTTGGAGTTGCCGGACGAAGATCTGCTGGTGGAAATCGAAGAACAGCTGTTCATCGACATTCCCTTCGTCTTCAGAGAGTTTCTGCTGACCGTCAGCGACGTGGTCTACGGCAGCCTGGAGCCGGTGACCGTCACCGACCCACAATCCCATACCTACCTGCCGGACGTTGCCGCCAACGCCTGGGACGCCGGCGTTGATCGCAGCATGATTCCAATCTGCCAGGACGGTGATGACTACTACGTGGTCGAAGAGGATGGCACCGTGGCGCTTTGGCAGGCCGAAGACGAGCTGCTCGCCGAAGAAACCTGGGAATCGGTTTGGCACTGGGCGCGGGACGTCTGGCTGGAAAGCTGAGTGCGCAGACGCCCCCAACGGGTTAGTGCCCGGATGAATCCTTGTGATTGTCCAGAGTATCCAGCAACGCAATTTGCATCCTGGTGTGGACACGGATAAACCAGCGCCACAGCAGCGCCGCCACGGCGGCTGCGACCACGACGATCAGCATCAGCAACTTGTTGGTCGGCAGAATACTGGCCGACAAGGCTGCCAACAGCAGGAAGATCACCAACAGCGAGAGGATCGGGATGACTTCTGCAATCACCCGACGCACTCGCTGTGTGTGGCGCCCGGCCATCTCCGGCTTCACGCCCATTTCCGCCAGCAACATCGACAGTGCCTTGAGCTTGCGATACGCGGCAATCAGGAAGGGCAGCGACAATAGCAGAGCTCCACCCCAGATCAGCGCCTTCTGCCAGCTCGGATCGCTGATCAGATCTTGCACATAGGCGGACACTTTCTCGGCGAAATAAGCGCCGGCGAAGAAGATCGCGATCACCAATGCCAGATTGACCCCAACTTGCAGCAGAATTCGTCGAATCATCGATGCCAGCAGCGCACCCTCGCCCTGCGGCTGGATGCTGCGAAGCCATTCGCCATACATCCCCAGTACTCGCCCCAGACGCTGCGGCATCACGGCGGCCAGCTTGATCGACAAAGGATCGGCCGCGCGAATCAAATAGGGTGTCAGCAGCGTGGTAATCACCGATACCGCCACCGCCACCGGATACAGGAAGTTGCTAGTCACCTGCAGGGTCATGCCCAGGGCAGCGATGATGAAAGAAAATTCGCCGATCTGCGACAGCCCCATCCCCACCCGCAGTGAGGTGCGTCCGTCATTGCCGGCGATAAAGGCGCCAAGACCGCAGGACAACATCTTGCCGAGCACCACGGCGACGGTGATCACCGCAATCGGCCAGGCATATTGCAGCAGGATCATCGGGTCCAGCATCAACCCGATGGCGACGAAGAAAATTGCACTGAATAAATCGCGAACCGGTTCGATCAGGCGCTCGATCTTCAGCAACTGCCGGGACTCGGCCATGATTGCACCGATCAGGAACGCGCCCAGCACCATGCTGTATTCGAGTTTGACCACCAGCAGGCAGAAGCCAAAACACAGGCCCAGCACCGTGATCAGCAGCATTTCATTGCTCTCGAATCTGGCCACATAGGCCAGCAATCGCGGTACCAACAGAATGCCGATGACCAGCGCGACGATCATGAACAGCGAGAGCTTGCCGACCGTGGAGAACACTTCGCCGGAGCTGACCGTGCCGCTGACCGCGATACTCGATAGCAAAGCGATGATGCCGATGCCCAGAATGTCCTCGACGATCAACACCCCGAAAATCAGCTGCGCAAAGCGCTCGTTCTTCATCTTCAGATCGTTGAGCGCCTTGACGATGATGGTGGTCGAGGAAATCGCCAGGATCGCGCCCAGGAACAGCGAATCCATGGTGTTCCAGTCGAACCATCGGCCTATCTCGTAACCGATCCAGATCATCAGCACGATTTCCAGGAACGCCGCGATAAACGCTGTGGCGCCCACCTTGAACAACTTGCGCAGACTGAACTCCAGACCCAGGCAGAACATCAGGAAAATCACCCCCAGCTCCGCCAGGGTCTTGATGGTTTCTTCGTCGTGGATCAAGCCGAACGGCGGGGTGTGTGGGCCAATGATGAAGCCGGCGACGATGTAGCCCAGAACCACCGGTTGCTTGAACCGATGAAAAAGCACGGTCACCACACCTGCGACCAGCATGATGACTGCCAAATCCTGAATGAAACTGATGGCATGCATGGTGTGAGGCTCCTTGACTGACATCGCTCAATCGGACGCAGGAAAAGTCTGATCAAGCAGGGTAATAAATCCGCTTTCCGCGTAGGAATTGCCCTTGGATATGGGCTTTTGAAGGGTAACACCGCGACTTCCGGCAGAAAGGCAGTGCAATATAAGGAAACAGATCGATCCGGCGTGACGGCGGCGCACGCTGCGGCGTCCCGATAACGTTGGTTTGAAAAAACCGTACAGGCACCCGCAGAGGTGCGTCCCCTCAGACCTTGCCTTGACCCGTGAGAATGCTATGGAACCCGGAAACGCCCAGCTGTCGATGACGGTATTGATGACCCCTGACATGGCCAACTTCTCTGGCAATGTTCACGGCGGGACCTTGCTCAAGTACCTCGATGAAGTGGCCTACGCTTGCGCCAGCCGTTATGCCGGCCGCTACGTGGTGACCCTGTCGGTAGACCAGGTGATTTTCCGTGAGCCGATTCATGTCGGCGAACTGGTGACCTTCCTCGCTTCGGTCAACTACACCGGCAACACTTCGATGGAGGTGGGCATCAAGGTCGTGACCGAAAACATTCGTGAGCGCTCGGTGCGCCACACCAACAGCTGCTTCTTCACCATGGTCGCGGTGGATGACCAACGCAAACCCGCAGCCGTGCCGCCCCTGCAACCGCAAAACAGTGAAGACAAGCGTCGCTACATGCAGGCTCAACAACGCCGGCAGATTCGCCAGGAACTGGAAAAGCGTTATCAGGAAATCAAGGGCGACGCCTAAGCCGAAGGATCGCAGCCTGAGGCGGCTGCGATCTTTTTTGCCGCGATCCGCTTACAAACTGATCGAAGTCGCTTCAAACCGCACCCGCGGATGGGCAATCCGGTCCTGCGCCCGCACCAGTTCCAGTTCATAACTGGCGCAGGCCTGGGTTTCCAGCAACACCTCATGCACCGCCGACGCGGCGAATTCGAAAGCGGCCACCAGGCTGTCGCCCAATAGAACGCGGGCCAGGAACAGCCCGGAGGTCAGGTCGCCAACACCCACCGGCTGACGCGGGAACGCCAGCAGCGGACGCTGCAAATGCCAGCTGCCTTCTGCGGTCACCAGGAGCATCTCGAAGACGTCCGGCGTTTTGCCGGGATAGTCCAGATGCTTGACCAGCACCGCCTTCGGACCGCGCGTCAGCAACGCTCGCGCCATCGCCAGGCAGTCGAACAGCGACTGCGGCTTGCGCCCCGAAAAGCTGTCGAGCTCCAATTGATTCGGGCACATGAAGTCCGCCACGGCGGCGGCCTCTTCCAGCAGGAAATCACTGACTTCCGCCGGCACGCTGCAACCTTTCTCCGGATGCCCCATCACCGGGTCACACAGGTACAAGGCCTTGGGATTCATCGACTTGATCCGCGCCACACCCGTGAGGATGGCCCGGCCCTGGGCCGCACTGCCGAGATAGCCCGACAACACCGCATCGCAATTGCCCAGTTCGCCAATCGCCGCGATACCTTCAACCAGGTCGGGGATCTGATGAGGCGCCAGCACTTCGCCGGTCCATTGGCCGTACTGGGTGTGGTTGGAGAATTGCACGGTATTGAGCGGCCATACATTTACCCCGACCCGCTGCATCGGGAAAACCGCGGCACTGTTGCCAGCATGGCCGAACACCACGTGGGACTGGATAGCGAGCAGATGGGGTGTACGTTTCATGCGGTGAGTTATCCGTAAAACGATTGAAATTCGAGCCGCGCAGTATGCGACTAAACGCAGCCTGTACGACAGACCGGCGACGCAGTTAAGCTGACACTATCTTGTTGGAGCACCCTGTTGATGCTGACCCTTGGAAATATTTTCGTGCTGATGTTGTTCGCCACGGCGGGCGCTTGGCTCTGGCACAACCACGGCCTGCGCGAACGCGCGCTGGAGCGGGTCAAGCAGCATTGCGGCAAACTCGGAATCGAGTTGCTGGATGGCAACGTGGCGTTGAAAAAAATCGGCTTCATCAAGGATGCCAGTGGTCGTCGGCGCCTGGCCCGTGTGTATAACTTCGAATTCACCGTGACGGGCGAAACTCGCCACAACGGCACCATCACCCAGTTCGGCGCCCACAGTGCGCAGATCGAATTGGCGCCCTACCCGGCACCGTTCGACGACACGCCACCGGTGGTCGATGTGGCGAGGCCCAGTGCCGAAGTGATCGAACTGAGCCATTGGCGGCAAGAACACAGCAAATGGCGGCCTTGAGCGCGGGCGAGTTAATTCCCGCTCAACCGACACCCGGCGAGGCTTTGCTGCAGTAAGTCGACATCCTGCGGCGCACTGAAAATCAGCTCGATCCGCGAATCCTGCCGCCACTCACTGGCCAGCCATTGCAATTCGGCATTGTCCAGCGCATTTGCCGAGACCCACCCCTCGACACTGTGGATAACCAACTTCGCCCGCCGCCAGTCCAGGCTGGTCAGCCACCGGGATACAAGCGTCACATCGAATGTCTGGCTCGGATGCCAGCGCCAGCCGATGCTCCAGCCGCCCTCCTGTTCCTGACTCAAACAAATCGGCAGCGCCGGATCGCTCCAGATTGCCGGTATTTGCGCCAGCCCCCTGGGCATCACAAAGTTATCCACACCCGCCGCTCCCTGAGCCGCCAGTCCCGGCAGTTCGCTCAGTGGCAAGAGCGCTTGCTGCGTCCAATACAATAAACGAGCAGGCAACTGCGCAGCGATTCGCTGGCGATCACTGGCGTCCAGGCCTTCCGCCTTGTTCAGCAGTAACAAACCGGCGCTGCCCAACGCGTCCTGTTGCGACTCGGGCAACGCCTTGCCGCTGGCAAGAGCCTGGGCATCGAGCACCATCACACAGGGCTGCACCGCCAACACGCCGACCCACGGCGCCTCGCTCAACTGCCTGAGCAACTGCGCCGGATGCCCCAGCCCGGACGGTTCGATGAACAACCGATCCGGTCGCGCCTTGCGCAGCAGGCGGCCGAGCCCGATCTGAAACGGCGCGCCATTGACGCAACACAAACAGCCCCCGGCGACTTCACCCAGTGCGATACCATCGGCGTCCTGTGTCAGCAGCGCGGCGTCGAGACCGATCTGGCCGAACTCGTTGATCAATACCGCCCAGCGCTCTCCGGCCGGGCGCTGCGCCAGCAGGTGCTTGATCAGACTGGTCTTGCCGGCACCCAATGGCCCGGCGATGACGTGGGTGGGAATGTTCTGCAACATGATCGAGGTTTTCTGAGGAGGTAAGGATGCGGTTGAGAGGATTGTCGTTGCTCCTGACGCTGACTTGCGGCGAGGCGCTGGCTCAAGCCTGCGTCGTCCACAGTCAGGCTGAAAGGCTCGACGTGAAAGTCTGTCAGCAGAACCGCAACATCCCGGAAAAACTGTTCGCCGACGGCTTTTGCCAACCGAATCTGGCCGGACAGAAAGTCGAGGTCCAGTACCTCGACCAATGCCCTGCCGGGGCGTTCGGCGTCTGCAGCAACGCTCAAGTTGCCAATATGCCTTACCGGCAGGATATTCACTATTACGGCGTGGCCACCGATGCGGCGTATCTGAAGCCGTTTTGCGAGGCGCAGAGCCAGGGCACCTGGGTCAAACCCTGAGCCGCTAGCTCAACCAGTCGAGGGTAAGGATCAAACGACGCTCGCCTGCAGCGAGTTGCGGCGAGCGGTGAATCAACCCGAAACCTTCGTTGCCGTGCCATTTCTCCCCCTTGAGCAACGCCACGTCGCCGCTGGCGATCTGCCCGATCAGCGAGTTGTCCTGGGGTTCCGCGTCAGGCTTGCCCAATTGTCGGCGGTCCATGGCGCCTTCCATCAGCCACTGGCTGCCGATCCCGGCATAGGTGGTAATCAGCCGCACCGGTACGTGATCGACGTGAAAACGCGGGCACATGGCCTTGTCCAAAATCCGCAGACGCAGGCCGATGCGCCTGGCGCCGAGCAAACAAGCGAAAGCACGGACCAGCCACGACAGGTCGGCGATGAAGCCTTCGTAACCCTGAACATCACTGAAACCTGAGGCCAATCCGTGGAGATCGGGCTCGGCTTCGTCATTGGGCATTTCCAGTGACAACGACTCGGCCAGCGGATCGTTCAGAGACAGCAGCAGGGTCGAGAAATCCGCGATATGGGCCGGGAGCTGGCGATTCCAGACAGCGAGGTTCACATCATCGTCGAGGATGCGGGTCAAGGACTCTGGAGTGGCAGCCTGATATTGATACAAGGCGCGCGTCGCGACCGGGCTCGCGCCTACGGGGGTCAGCGTCAACATCAGGCCGCCTCTTCATGCCAGGGACCGAATGGATCTGGCAGACGTTGCCAGCCCTCGACACCGAGCGCCATTTCTCCTTCGGTCAGCAGGCAGCCATCGAGCTCGTCGGTGAGGTGCGCGAAATCGATGTTCTGGCCGATGAACACCAGCTCCTGTCGACAGTCACCCGTGGCGGCAGTCCAGTGCGCCATGATGCCGGCCGTGCTTTCTTCCTCTTGAGGCCACTGGTCTTTCGGCACGAAACGCCACCAGCGTCCGGCAAACCCGTGTCGCATCAGCCCCCCAGCCTGGGACCAACTGCCCGCATCCTTGTACTTGCTCGCCAGCCAGAAAAAACCTTTGGAACGCAGCAGTTTGCCGTTCACCCACGGACGATCGATAAAGCTGAAGAAACGCTGCGGATGAAAGGGTCGGCGCGCACGATAAACCGCAGACGCGATGCCATATTCTTCGGTTTCCGGCACATGCTCACCCCGTAACGCCTGCAACCAGCCCGGTGCCTCGGCGGCTTTTTCGAAGTCGAATCGACCGGTGTTGAGGATTTTTTTCAGCGGCACTTCGCCCATGACCATCGCGATGATTTCCGCGCGGGCGTTGAGCCGCTCGAGGATTGCCATCAACTCTTGCCGTTCGCGGCTGCTGATCAGGTCGATTTTGCTGATCAGGATGACGTCGGCGAATTCGATCTGCTCGATCAACAGGTCGGTGATCGAACGTTCATCCTCCTCGCCAAGGGTTTCACCACGGGAGTCGAGGCTGTCGGCGGCCTGGTAGTCGAGCAGGAAGTTCATGCCGTCGACCACGGTGACCATGGTGTCGAGCCGGGCGATATCGTTGAGGCTTTGGCCGCTTTCGTCGCGGAAGGTGAAGGTTTCCGCGACGGGAAGCGGTTCGGAAATGCCGGTGGACTCGATCAACAAGTAATCAAAACGACCGTCCATCGCGAGTTTGCTCACTTCCTCAAGCAAGTCTTCGCGCAAGGTGCAGCAAATGCAGCCGTTGCTCATTTCCACGAGTTTTTCTTCAGCACGATTGAGGCGCACATCCCGTTGCACCTCGCTACCGTCGATGTTGATTTCGCTCATGTCGTTGACGATGACAGCGACCCGCAGGTTTTCGCGATTACGTAGTATGTAATTAAGAAGTGTACTTTTTCCGGCACCGAGAAAGCCGGACAACACGGTGACGGGAAGACGATCGGGCATCAGGTGCTCCTCACAAGGAATGCCCGGTCAAATCGTCGGGCTTATTTAAATGTTATAATATAACCAATCAGTCGAACCACTCCCTTTTTGCCCGCGATGACAAAAGGCAGAATGCCAAAGCCCCTTCCAACCAAGAGAAACGCCATGCCTAATGCCCTGAAATTGGCGCTGATGAGCGCTGCATTGTTGGTCGCCGTCGATACCTGGGGGCAAATTCCGACGTTGGCCACCTGCACCCGCAGCGCCAATTTGCTGGCTTGCGTGGACGCCGATGGCAATGCCTACGGCGTCAACACGGTCGGCAGCACGATTTATCTGCGCGGGTTCGAAGCGGCCGGAAAACGCTACTGGGCACAGACCAACAGTCGTTATGGCCAACTGACGTTTTTCACTGGCATCGCGTCTGACGGCGAAACCTGGGTCGGCTATAACCGGCGCGTCGGCTGGACCACGATCAATCGGTTTTCCAGCTCCGGCGGTAGCAGTGCCAGGTTCACCTGCAGCCGAGTTGCTGGCTGCTAGCCACGCTTGGGACGTTTTCTGCGCCTGCCGCCAGGCGATGTAGCTGTGGGCCGGCGGGTTCTTCTGAAAGTAGCGCTGCAAACCTTCAAACAAGCCGTCAGCCACTGCCTGCTAATGGCGTGCCATGACCAATCGCTGACTATCGCAGGCATTGGAAATGAAGCCGGTTTCCTCCAGGAGCGACAGCACGTCCGGAGACTGCTGTGCTTGCCTCTGTGCAGGGTGAAAGCCCGCTCGTAAAAAAGGCATCGTCGATTTGATTGTTATAATATAACATGTCAAATCAACTCCCACGATGGACCCGCCCATGAATGCGCTGACTCTGCCGGATATCGCCGCGCAGGCCGCACGCCAAGCCCTGCCACTGGAGTGGGTGGGCATGCGCGGCATTGCTCTTCCTGTTTTGTTCGATGGCCAACGCTTGGTGGCAACCGCTGATGCCGGAGTGAGCCTTGACGATGGAGAAGCACGCGGCATCCACATGTCGCGTCTTTATCTGGCGCTGGAACAACTGGAACAGGAAACGCTCTCGCCCCCTGTTCTACAGCGAGTTTTACAGCATTTTCTCGACAGCCACCGAGGGCTTTCCAGCAGCGCATCGATAAAAATTCACACCGATTTACTGCTAAAAAGACCCGCATTGATTAGCCCGCTGGCCGGTTGGAAAAGCTACCCAGTGACCATCGAAGCGCGTTTGAAAAACGCAATGTTCCACGTGGAACTAAAAATCGACCTGCCGTATTCCTCAACCTGTCCTTGTTCAGCGGCACTGGCCCGGCAATTGATTCAGCAACAATTCATCACTGACTTCGCCAATACCTCCCTGCAACATGCCGACGTGTTGGCGTGGCTCGGGTCAACAAACGGCATCGTCGCGACGCCGCACAGTCAACGCAGCAGTGCCCAATTGCGTCTTCGTCTGGATGACTATCTGAATGAACTGCCGCTGATTGCAATCATCAACGACGCCGAAGCGGCCCTCGGTACCGCCGTGCAAACCGCAGTAAAGCGCGCAGACGAGCAAGCCTTCGCCTTGGCCAACGGTCAGAACTTGATGTTCTGTGAAGACGCCGCGCGCCGTTTGAACCAGGCCCTGAAACGCGCCCCGGGCATTAATGCCTTCCACATTCGAGTCGTCCACGCGGAAAGCCTGCACGCCCACGATGCCGTGGCTGACAGTCGCTGGAATTGGGAGGCCGCATGATCCGCTGCCAAGCCTTGCAATGGGGAGCGCCCGGACAACCGCTGACGCCACCGATAGATTTCGAATTAGCCGAGGGCAGCCTGACCGCCATTATCGGGGCGAACGGTTCAGGTAAAAGCAGCCTGTTGAAAGTCATTGCAGGCCTGCAAAAGCCCCTGGCTGGCAAGGTTGTGCTAGGGGTTCCACGTCGGGGCGCCCTTTCATTTCTGCCACAGCAACAACATCTGGACCGGCAATTTCCCATCAACCTGGAAGCCTTGGTGGCCGCCGGTTTCTGGGGCAGCAAGCAAGCGCCAGAGACACGCAAGCAACGCCTCGAAGCCGTGCTTGAACGTTGGCACCTGATCGGCTTGGAACAACGCCCGTTAATGGCACTGTCCGGCGGCGAACTGCAGCGTGCCCTGCTTGCCCGTTTGAGCCTCGCGGACGCGCCCTTGTTGTTGCTCGATGAACCTCATGCGGCCCTCGATGAATCGGGTCAGGCGCTGCTCTGGGAACACATTCACGCCTGGCATGCCGAGGGCCGGACGTTGGTCGTCGTGTGCCACGACCTGGCCGCCGTTCGCCAACACATGCCTCAAACCCTGCTGATCAAAAGCAGTGGGTGCGTCCTCGGGCAAAGCGTGGACTTGATCCATCAACAACCGCAAACGCAGGTGGCCTGATGCTCGCTGCCGTCGATCTTTGGCAACCCTTTCACGAGTTCGTCTTCATGCGCCGAGCGTTACTCGGTGGCCTGACGCTGGCGTGCAGCACAGCGCCGCTTGGCGTATTTCTGATCTTGCGACGCATGAGCCTGATGGGTGATGCGGTGGCCCATGGCATCTTGCCCGGTGCAGCACTGGGCTTCTGGCTCGCCGGTTTGAGCCTCGGCGCACTGACCATCGGCGGTCTTGCCGCAGGCCTTGGCATGGCGGGTCTCGCAGCATGGGTCACCCGTCGCACCGGCCTGCGGGAAGACGCCAGCCTCGCCGCTGTCTACCCGATCTCCCTGGCCAGCGGCGTACTGATCCTCGGGATGGCCGGTAAACGCCTGGACTTGCTGCACCTGCTATTCGGCTCCGCGCTGGCGGTCGATGCTCCGACATTGACTGGCATGTTATGGGTCTGCGGCTTCAGCCTGATCACCCTGCTGTTGATCTACCGTCCGCTGGTGCTGGACACCCTCGACCCGCTTTTCCTGCAAATCGTCAGCCGGCTCGGTCCACTGGTCCATGGCGTCTTCCTGACGCTCGTGGTGCTGAATCTGGTTATTGGTTTCCAGGCGATCGGGGCCTTGATGGTGGTTGGCTTGATGATGCTGCCCGCCGCCGCTGCGCGCTTCTGGAGCCGTCGACTGCCGGTACTGATCGCCATTGCGGCGCTGCTCGGCAGCATCTCGGTGTGGCTCGGTCTGCTGCTGTCGTTCCATGACTCGCTTCCCAGCGGTCCCGCCATTGTGCTGGTGGCCGGCGGATTCTATCTGGTGTCCGTGGTGTTCGGACCGGTGCACGGATTGCTGCGCCGCCCTCCTTTGCTCACATCCCAATGAGGTATTACCCGATGCGCGCTTTACTCGTGCTGTTCAGTTTGATGCTGTCGATGTCGCTGTCCGCTGCAGAAAAACTTCAGGTGGTCACCAGTTTCAGCATCCTCGCCGACATGACGCATCAGGTCGGTGGCGAACATATACAGATCACCAACATGGTCGGCCCGGACGCCGATGCCCACACTTACGAACCGACGCCAGATGACGCGAAAGCGCTGTTGAAGGCCAAACTCATCATCAAGAATGGCTTGGGTTTCGAACCGTGGCTGGATCGCCTGGTGGCCAGCAGTGAAACCGAAGCACCGTTGATCAGCGCCAGCCACGGCGTCATTCCGCGCTCACTGGAGGAGGACGGCGAATCCATTCCAGACCCCCATGCCTGGCACAACCTGGCGAACACCGAGCTGTACATCAACAACATCGCCAAAGCGCTGATCGCCGCCGATCCCGCGAACAAAGCCGACTACCAACGCAACAGCCAAACCTACCTGAAGCAGATCCACGCACTGCTGGCCGAAGCCAAGGCCAAGCTCGGCTCGCTTCCCCCGGGCAATCGCAAGATCGTCACGTCCCATGACGCTTTCGGCTATCTCGGCCAGGCGTATGGAATCGACTTCATGGCGCCTCAGGGCCTGTCGACCGAACGCGAACCTTCGGCCAGCGAAGTCGCGGCGCTGATCACCCAGATTCGTCAGGCCAAGGTCAAAGCGGTGTTCATGGAAAACATCAAGGACGCCCGCCTGCTCAAGCAGATCGCCGACGAAAGCGGGGCGCAGATCGGCGGCACCCTGTACTCCGACGCGCTCGCGTCGAGCGGTCAGGCCAGTACGTTTGCCGGGTTGTTCGAACACAACCTCAACACCCTCTACAACGCGTTGAGCAAACCATGATCCGGTGACCTACCGCGTTCTGGCGCCTGGCTACAAGGCCCTGAAGAACGAGTTCTGAACATGGCCGTCGGGGGCAGTGGTCGAATAGGAAGAAGGTCTAAATGACAAACGATAACCTTTACCTCTAATGTTCATGCGTGTGATCGAAGCATTTGAGAACAATAACCATGATCAAGATCACCCTCCCCGATGGTTCATTGCGTGAATACGATCAACCGCTATCCGTCCATGAGGTTGCCGCGAGTATCGGTCCAGGGCTGGCCAATGCGGCAGTAGCAGGCCGGGTGGAAGGTGCGCTAGTGGACTGCGAATTCATGATCAAGGCGAACGCCAGGGTCAGCATTGTGACGCCGCGCGAGCCCGATGGGCTGGAAATCCTGCGACGGTCCTGCTCGTTGATGCTGGCCATGGCGGTCAAGCAACTCCATTCCCACGCGCAAATGCGCACGGGCTCGGTGCTGGGTGACGGATTCTTTTGCGAGTTTGCTGTCGAGCGCCCCCTGACCTCGACCGATTTGCCCCTGATCGAAGCGCGCATGCAGTCACTGGCCGCGACCAACCACTCAATACGTCGCCGCGAGACGCCCTCTCCCTCCATGCACCCTGAGCACTTGTCGGTCTACCGCCTGGGTGACTCCGAGTATTTAACGACTGGCCCGCACGTGCCCACCACCAAGGTTCTGCAAGCATTCGCCCTTGATCACATCAGCGGGACCTTGCAGCAACGAATCTACGGTACGTGTTGGTCCAGCCACCAGGAGCTGCAACAGTGGCGCCTGCCTCCCCATGTGATGGTCGTGAGCATCGATGAACGTCAGGCGACTTATGCACAATCGGTGACCGAAACCTTGCGCCGCACTGGCGTGCGCGCCGCGGCGGATCTGCGACATGAAAAAGTCGGTTACAAGATTCGCCAGCACAGCCAAACGGTGCCCTACCTGATCGTGATTGGCGAGAAAGAGCAGGCGGGTGGGTTCGTCAGTGTACGCAGTCGCACCGGTGAGGATTTCGGCAGGATGAAGGTTGAGGCGGCGTGTGAATGGTTGAAGCAACCGGGAAATGAGCACGTGTAAACGCAGCACCCTCGCGAACCCGCCTCATTCCCTGTCAGTCGGTGACATCTGCAGGAACGAGGCTGGCCCGCGAAGCTTTTAAGCCCTGGGCTTCACGGTTCCGCAATCCTGCCCCAACCACACGGCGCGGGTATCGAGACTGCCCTTCTGCTGAATACCGGTGGCATTGAAGGTGCCGTTAACCTTGGTTGTGAACTCACGATCGCTGAGGAACGTGGCGACACCTGCACCTTGCGCCTTAGGACAACTGAAGCGGAATTTCCACTGGTTGCCGCTGCGATCAGTGATTTCCTGCTTGCAGCCCGATTGCGGGTCCGTCAGTGGAATGTTGTCAGTCTTGACCTGCTCCGGGGTCAAGCACGCGCGGATTCCTTTACCGCCCATGGTGATGCCCTGCTTTTCCAGCTGCGCGCGCTGTTCAGGGGTCATCTGACTTTGAAGCTGACCGAGGATCAATTGCAGATCCGGCAGGTTCTGGTCATCGACTTTCATATTGCTTGAGGTCAATTCCCACAAGCCTGGCTGAAGCATTTGCGCCTGAGCGGCCACAGGAAGTGCCAAACCCAGTGCCATGGCCAAACCCAGCAGACGAACGTTCATCGTGTAACTCCTGATCAGTAGTGGCCGTTAGACGTCAGCCACGGGCTTCGGTTCATGGGTCAATTAAATAGCGACATTCTGCCCGGAACATGGTCTGTTACGCATTGAATCTTCAGGAGCAAGGCTGCCCCCCATGGATTATTTTGGCCCCCATATTTTTGGCTACACGATTGCTCTGCTGCACTTCCTGGGCATGATCACGGCGATACACGCGGTGCTGACCGTACGCACCGCCCAGGGATCGATCGCTTGGGCCCTGTCCCTGGTTTTTATACCTTACCTGACGCTCATCCCTTATCTGGTGTTTGGCCGCAGTACGTTCAACGCTTACGTCAAGGCCCGGCGCCAGGCCAACGAAGAAATGCGCAGGGCGATCTCCGAGCTCAATTGGCGGCCATGGGTAGAAGAAGCGCTCACGGCTCGCGCCTCCACCGCATACGCCTCATTAAGAGCCATGCCGAAGTTGGGCCGTATGCCGTGCCTGGCCAACAACGAAGTGCGACTGTTGATCAACGGTCAAGCCACGTTCGATGCGATTTTCGACGCCATCAGTCAGGCAAAGGAAGCCGTCCTGATCCAGTTCTTCATCGTCCACGACGACCGCCTCGGTCAGCGTCTGCGAGATTTGCTGCTGCACAAAGCCGCTGAAGGCGTGGCGATTTACTTGCTGTACGACCGGATTGGCAGTCACTCCCTGCCCCACAGTTATGTGCAGTCGTTGCGCGAGGGCGGCGTCGAGGTCAAGGCCTTCGCGACCCGCAGCGGCTGGCTTAACCGCTTTCAGGTCAACTTTCGTAATCACCGCAAGATCGTCGTCGTGGACGGGATGCTGGGCTTCGTCGGCGGGCACAACGTCGGCGACGAATACATGGGCGAGAAACCGCCCCTGGCCCCTTGGCGTGATACCCATGTGCGCGCCCGTGGCCCAGTGGTCGCGTGCATGCAGGAGTCCTTTGCCGAAGACTGGTTCTGGGCCGCGCGCGCACTGCCGCCCCTGATTCTGCCGGATGTGTACCCGGATGACGGAGTGCTCTGCCAATTGCTGGCCAGCGGGCCAGCGGATTCCTACGAAACCTGTTCGTTATTTTTCGTCGAAGCCATCCATGCGGCGACCGAGCGGGTGTGGATCACCAGCCCGTATTTCATCCCGGACGAAGCGGTGTTCGCCGCCTTGCGCCTGGCGGTATTGCGTGGTGTGGATGTGCGGCTGCTGCTGCCATCACGACCCGATCACCGAATCGTCTATGCAGCCTCCAGCCTGTATGCCTTCGAAGCGGTGCGTGCCGGGGTGCGCGTGTTCCGCTACCAGCCCGGTTTCCTGCATCAGAAGGTGGTCTTGATCGACAGTGAAATCAGCGCCATTGGCAGCGCCAACCTGGACAACCGTTCGTTCCGGCTGAACTTCGAAGTGATGTTGCTGACGGTCGATAGCGCCTTTGCTGCCGAGGTGGAGCGCATGCTCAACGACGACTTCGCCCAGGCGCACGAAATCGCCAAAGAAGAAAGCCGGGAAACCCACCGCCTGCAACAGGTCGGCATGCGGGTTGCCCGGCTAATTTCGCCGATTCTTTAAGGCGTATAGATGTCGTCGCGGGTCCACGGCAATTCATGGCTGCCATCGGGGTGGGTCTTCACCGCAAGGATCTGGTGCAGGTTGATCCAGCCCCTGGCGAACGCGTAGGCGCATCCTGCCAGGTACAACCGCCAGATCCGCAGCGCTTGATCCGGCACCTCTTTGGCGGCGGCTTCAAGGTTGTCTTCGAGGCGTTCGCTCCAGTGGTCCAGGGTGCGTGCGTAGTGCAGACGCAGGCTCTCGACATCGACGATCTCGAGCCCTGCCTCGCTGATCTCGGCAGAGATCATCGACAGGTGCGGCAGTTCGCCGTTGGGGAATACGTATTTCTCAATGAAATCCCCAGCGCCACGTCCCACCGGACGACCGTCGGTGTGCTTGGCCGTGATCCCGTGGTTCATCACCAGGCCACCCTCCTTCACCGCACCGAACAAGGTTTTGCAGTACTCGGCCAGGTTGGCGTGACCGACGTGTTCGAACATTCCGACGCTGACCACCTTGTCGAACCGACCGTCTTGCGGCAAATCGCGGTAGTCGAGCAACTGCAGCTCGACCAGGTCCTCCAGCCCTTCCTCTTTAACGCGCTCGCGGGCCAGGGCCAGTTGCTCTTTGCTCAGCGTAATGCCGAAAACTTTCGCGCCGAATTCACGGGCCGCATACCGAGCCAATCCGCCCCAACCGCAGCCGACATCCAGTAAATAGTCACCCGGTTGCAGGCGCAACTTGCGACACAAATGGCGGAATTTCGCTTGTTGGGCTTGCTCAAGGCTCTCGCTGCCGGTCTCGAAATAAGCGCAGGAATAGGCCATGTCGCTGTCGAGCCACAGCTGATAAAACGCATTGGAAAGGTCGTAGTGGTAGGAAATCGCCTTGGCGTCGGTTTCCTTGTCGTGGACAGTACGTACAGGCTGACTGCCATCGTCCTCCGCTAGCAGCGCCTGACTCCATTCATCGCACACGCGAATGACGTCGCTGATGGAACCCTCCAGCTCCAGTTTGCCTTCGACAAACGCTGCCCCTAGCGCGTCCAGGCTGGGATGGGTGAACTGGGTCACCATTTGTGGGTCCTTGACCACAATCGTGACGCTGGGTGACGGCCCCAGATTGAATTCATGGCCGTCCCAGAGTCGCAGGCGTAGCGGTAACTGCAGATTCTGTAAGGCCGGTGGAAGTTGCGCGAGCATGGATAATCCCCCCTTGTTTCAGACGTCTGATCAGAGGGTAGACCATCCTGAAAAAATAGCTGGCTATCGAATTAATAGCCGTTTTCTATAATTCGCAGCGAAATGCCCAGTTGCCGCGAAAAAACAAAATGCCGTGCCCTCACCTTAGATGACTGCGGACAGCGCGCGCAGTTCTGAAATCTTTCAAGCGGGCATCCAGCGCGCTAGAGCCGCTGCCGAATTGAACTCAGTCCCCATCCTTTAGCTTCAGCAACGGCTCTTGAAAGCGCAGCAGCCGCCCTGCGTTGCCCAATACCAACAACGTACTGAGGTTATGCAAGACCGCCGCAATCATCGCGCCCGCCGCACCGAGCCAGCCGAACGCGGCAAAGGCCACAATTGCCAGGGTCCAACCCAGGCCGATGATCACGTTGACCTGCAAAGTCTGTCGGCATTGCCGACTCAAGCGCACGCAGGTACCGAGGCGACGCAGGTCGCTGCCGATCAACACGACGTCCGCCGACGCCAATGCGATATCCGCCCCGCCCGCGCCCATTGCAACACCGACCACACCCGCCTTGAGCGCCAGCGAATCGTTGATTCCATCCCCCACCACCATTGGCCGGAAACCGCTGCCGATCTCCTTGAGCACGCAGTTCAACTTATCCTCAGGCAAGGCCTGTGCCTCGACGTCACTGATGCCGACATCCCGAGCGAGCGAGTGCGCGACACTTTGTCGGTCGCCGGTCAGCAACAGCTGCCGACCCAATCCAAGCTCGCGCAATTCATTCAAGGCAAATTTCGCTTCCGGTTTAACGCTGTCGGCCAACAACAGCCAGGCGAGGAATTCACCGTTTAGCGCCAGCCCGGCAATCGGACCGTCGTGGTCTGGAACGTCTGAGGTGGCGATGCCCAATTGGGCGAACAACTCCGGTCGCCCCAGCGCGGCTTCGCCTTGCTCCGTCATGGCCACCACGCCCAAGCCCTGACGCTCGTGAATGTTCGACAACAGCAAAAAATGATCCTGCGTCACCAGCCCGGCCAGCGCCCGACTGACCGGATGACTGCTGGCGGAACCGAGGCTGGCGGCAAGTTTCAGGACATGGCTGCGGTCCTCCAGCGGGCTGTCGATGGATTGCAGGCGCAAGGTGCCGAAGGTCAGGGTTCCGGTCTTGTCGACCACCAGCGATGTCAGGTCGGCCAGTTCCTCAAGAAACGCCGAACTGCGAATCAGAATGCCATGCCGTGCAGCCACTGCCACCCCGGCAATCGCCGTCGCGGGCGCAGACAACACCAGCGCACAAGGACAAGCCGCCACCAGCACCGCGAGCATGGCTTGAGCATCATTGGTGATGAACCAGGTCACGGCGGCCAGTAGCAATACCAGCACCATGTAGCTTCCGGCGTAACGCTCCAGCAACCGGGTGATCGGCGGCTTGGAACGTTCGGCGTTTTGCATCAGCGCGATGACTTTGCCGAGGGTCGATTCGCGGCCGGTTCGGGTGACTTCGATGCGCAGCAGGCCATCGAGATTAATCGCGCCACCGAACACCGGCATGCCGACGCCGGCCTCCATCGGCACCGATTCGCCGGTAATGGATGCGGTGTCCAGACTCGCCTGACCGGACAACACCCGACCGTCCGCCGGCACCCGGTCACCGGCGCGAACTTCCACCCGATCGCCAGCCTTGAGCGTACCGTTGTCCACCTCGACGATGGAGCCATCCGCCTGAACCTTGCGTGCATGGCTGCGAGTCAGTTTGCCGAGGGCGTGAATGGCTTCTTGCGAGCCAATGACGCTGCGCTCTTCCAACACGTGACCGAAGATCATGATGATCGGCAACAACGCCGCCGTGAGCAGATCGCCTGTCGCCCAGGCCCCCAGCATGGCCAAGGCGATCAGTTGATCAGTAATCCCGTGCAAACTCGGATACCGCAGGCTGTACCAGGCCGACCGCATGACCGGCACGGCCACCAATACAGAAGCAAAACCCAGGAGCAATTGGCTGACACCGATCTGATCCGGCGACCACCAGCGCCACGAGAGGCCCAGCGCGAGCAAGCCGAGTGCAAGCATGGCCAGCGTCAACTGACGGGCAGCGCTGCGTTGTTCTGCCGAGGACAACATGCTCGGCGCAGCAGTTTGAGCGGTCATTGTGCAGCTCCCTGAATGATCAGGCGGGTATCGTCTTTCGGATCAACCGTGGTGACCGAGCCAGCCTGGCCAAGAATCTTCGGTATCCGCTCGCGGTAGATACGCAGCAACATTTGCGGGTCGGTGCCCTGTTGTTGCGCCTGGGTCAGGCTCAACACCGTGGCCGTATCCGCAGAGGCCTTCGCCAGCCGTTCGCTGGCCTGAGCGTGGGCGACCTGCAGTGTGCGGTCGGCTTGTTCGTTGGCGGTCTGGGTCAGCTTCTCCGCTTCCGTGCGCGCGTTGGCCACGGCTTTGTCGGCTTGTTGGCTGGCCGTCAGCACCGCGTTGAAGGCGGTGACCGCAGGGTCTGGCAGACTCGACTGCACATCGACCCGCGACACCTCGATCCCCAATCCCTGCCCCGTCGCCGCCAATTCAGCCAAGCGTTGATTGATGCCTTGCACCAGATCACCTCGCAGGCGCTCACGTCTTTCGGCTGCCTGATTATCGGCACCTATCAGTTCCGGTCGGGCGACCAGAATAGTGTCCAGGTCACGTGCGGCGGTCAGTGCCACCGCGCTACGGGTCACCATGCGGTCCAGTGCCGGGATTACATGCTCGCCTTGAAGCACGAAGGCATATGGCTCGGTAACCTTGTAAAACACCCGAACATCCAGTTGCACCACACCGGCATCCCCTGTCAGCAGATAACCGGAACCTGCCAGCGCATCGCTGATCGGCGTTGCGAAACTGGCCACGCGATCGGCCTGCAAGGCGGTGTCGGTGCGCAGCAAGTTTTCCACGCGACGCTCGATCACCCGGTCCGCCGCCGGCAGCAAAATCACCTGCTCGAACGGTCGCGGCCAGGCCAATAGCAAACCAGCATTCTGGATGCGATCCAGGGCGCCGAAGTGCAACACCACCGCACGATTTTGTGGGTCTATTTGCCGCACGTTGGAGAACGCCCACGCCAAAGCAGCCAAGACCGTTACCGCGTAAAGCGCGAGAAATGCCAGGCGCCCGGCCTGTATCCAGGGGCTGCTCAACTCATTTGTTCCACGTGGAACCCAACTCATGGCTGCGATCCGGACTTGTTATCGAGGGTTGGCGGGCCATCAACCAACACCCGGAAAGGCGCGGCATCAGTGCGCAGAATCAGTTTCGTACCCGGCGTGACTACAGTGCCCAAGGTGTCGAGCGAGCGCAGCAGGTTGTAGAGCTGTGGCGAACCGGCATACGCGCGGCCATAAATCTGCGCGGCCTCGACCCGGGATTGCGCCTCGATGTCCGCCGCTTTCACCGTCGCATCGGCCTGCACGATCCGCGCATCACGTTCCGCCGCGGAGCGGATTTGCGCCGCTTCGCGCTTGCCGATGGCTGTGCGTTCGGTGGCGATGGTTTCACGCTCGGCGCGCATACGATCAACCGTCGCCGTCAGCGTCACTGAAGGCAAGGTCAGGCGTTCGATACCCACTTGCAGTACCCGCACGCCATAGGTGGTCAGCAACTGCTGATCGATTTGCTTACGCAGTTGCGCTTCGAAATCAGCGATGTGAACTTGGCTGGCGTCGGTGTTCACCAGATTGGCGAGATCGAAACTACTGGCCGTGGTCTCCAGTGCCGAGCCGACAAAGGTGCGGATTTGTCGCGCCGCTTCGTCCGGCTGATTTTGCACAGCACGCATAAAGCGCTGCACATTGTCAGGGTCACCCTGCACCTGCCAGGCCACGTACGCCTGGATGATGATGCGCAAACCGTCGCGCGTACCGACATCCTGCAAACCGCTGGACGTGGTGCGCAACCGCAGATCAACCGGGATCGCCGCTTCGAACGGCGCCGGCCAACGCCACCCCAGACCGGGTTCAAGCAAGACCCGCGACGGATTGCCGAAACGGGTAATCACCGTCGCTTCACCCGAGCGCACTTGCACCAGGCTCGCGGCCGCTACCGCAACCGCCACCAGCAACGCGGCCCACCCCATGCGTCGCCAAGGGAACGGGCCGGCCTCTTGTGGATCGCCGTGGTGATGGTGGTGATGACCGTGGTGGTGATGCCCGCCATGGCCGTGATCGTGGCCACTGTGGTCATCATGATCGTGGGTATGCGACTGGCTCAATGGGCGGCTCCTGGCTGAGCAGATGGACGCGACGGCGCAGGGTCAGCCGGCAACGTGAACGTACGGAGATCGATGGTCGGCGCATTGCTGCTGCCGCCCAGGCGATGATCGAGGACCAGCAACCTGGCATTGGCCAGGCCCTGGGAAAGTTGGCCGAGGTATTGCTCAAGCACGAAGGCCTGGCCCGCACTGGCATAAGCCTTTTTCTCGGCGGCAAATTTCAGGTCGGCAGCCTTGGCCGTCGCATTGATTTCCTGGGCACTCGCCGTGGCCTGATCGCGGGCCATGCTGGCCTGCAACCGGGCCTGGTTGGTTGCTTCGGCGGCGGCACCGCGTTCACGGGCGATCAGGGCCTGCGCGCCGATCTGCGCCGCTTGTACACCGTGATAAGCATTGGCCGCCCCTGCCGGTGGATGGATCGCCTCGACCACCGTGGCGAGAATTTCAACGCCGCTGTCGAGCTTCTGCAGGTCGGCCTGCACGGCCCGACCAATCTCTTCGGCGAGCCCGACCCGGTCCTCACCGAGTAAGCCATCAAGGGTTCGCGAGGCGAAGTCGTGGACCAGAATGCGGCTGGCGGTGCTGCGGATCAGGGTCGGCACGTCCGCGCTGTTATAAGTCGCCGCCAGCGCGGCCTGATCATCCAGACCGATGCGATAGACAAACCGGACGTCCATGTTGACGATCTGGAAGCTCTGTTTGTCGGCACGGCTGCTGGCAATCACCTGGGATTTGTCATTCACATGGCTGGCGTCCCACAACCGGTTGGCCGCTATGGGCGCCGGGCCTTCGGCGGGGTCGGCCTGCACGGGTGCTGATTTTTCACCCACGCTGGTGGCCAATTCATGAACCACACCGTTTTCGACACTCACCACCCTGCCCAACGGCCAGGGTAAACCTGCCTGTAATCCAGGACCGAATACCGCCACGGGTTGGCCGAAGCGCTCGTAGATCCCCCGCCCTTGCAACGGTATTTCATGAATACCGGTCAGCGACCATCCGACAAGAGCGACAACGCCCAGCACCGGCAAAAACGCCCGACGCATGTAAGTGAAGGCCCAGATTTGTCGCAGGTCGATGCCGAAGCGGTTGTGCAATTCGTGCTGCAGGGCCAGCAAGGGTTGTGGCGGCCAGCGCAGCATATCGGCGATAAAACTGCGCGCCAGCAAAGCAGGTTCGAGTTGATCTCGACGAGGGCTGAACAGTGACAACACGGCACGCAGCAACAATTCGGATGCAACGAGCCCCGGCAACAGGCCGATCAGTACAGCCAGACGCACCGGCCAGACCGAGGTTTCATTGCCAAACAACAGGCATGACGCACCGAGTATCAGGCTGATGATTGCCACCCGGATCAACTGTGCCAACGCGCCGGCTTCGGGCCATTGGGCGCTGCCTTCCTGCGTCAGCTGACGCTCAAGAACCAGCAAGCCGAAGCCCAGCAACAGCGCCATGGCAGCGCCGACAGTGGCCGACACCCCCAAAGCGGCGGGCGGTAAATCAAGGTTCCAGGCTTGCTCGACGCTGAGTAATGCCAACAGCGCCCAACCACCCAACCACAGTGTTGGCGCACCGATTTGCCCGAGCAGATTCAGCCAGCGCTGACTGATCCGCTCCAGCAGCCGTTCGTACCAGCCCGACGGGGCTTCTGTCTCTGCCGAGGCGACCACCAACGGCGCCAGCGGACTCATTGCCTGCGCGCGCCATCGCGTCACCCACCCGGCGGATTGCAAGCCCGCAACCAGCACCAGCAACGCGGCGCTCTGATTGAACAACAGGGCAGGCCAAAGGGATTGCGGCGCAAACAGCCCGACAAAAAAACCAGATACCAGGCCCATCGCCGCGAGCGCGCCCAGACCGATGGCGAGCAGGCGCAATCGTCGCCCTTGAAAAACGGCCTGCTGAAAGCGCGGCAATCCGGCTGCCTGCGCTCCTTCCTCATCGAGATCGACTTGCATACCACCCCAGTGTTTACATTGGCCAGCGTCACATTTCGTTACGATATAACGCGACCAGTGAAATTTCCGTACATATGTGCGCTATCTAAAAAGGCTCAACCTGTCGCTAGCCTGAAGCCTTGACCGAAATGCACTAAAACGCTCATATTATGATCGTAATTTTTTATCAAAGACTACGTTTACCCCTTCCCCAACCGCTTTCATTCCAGGAGTAATCCATGAGCACTTATGACGTTGTGATACTTGGCGGTGGCCCCGGTGGCTACAACGCAGCGATCCGCGCTGGCCAACTGGGTTTGAAAGCCGCGTGCGTAGAAGGACGCGCCACGCTGGGCGGCACCTGCCTGAACGTCGGCTGCATGCCATCCAAGGCATTGCTGCACGCCTCCGAACTTTACGACGCGGCGATGGGCGCGGAATTCGCCAACCTGGGGATTGAGGTCAAACCCACGCTTAATCTGGCTCAAATGATGAAACAGAAAGACGAGAGCGTGACCGGTCTGACCAAAGGCATCGAGTTCCTCTTTCGCAAAAACAAGGTCGACTGGATCAAGGGATGGGGCCATATCGACGGGCCGGGCAAAGTCACGGTAACGGACAGTGCCGGTGGCAAGACCGAACTGAGCGCCAAAGACATCATTATCGCCACCGGTTCCGAACCCACTCCCCTGCCCGGCGTGGACATCGATAACCAACGCATCCTCGATTCCACTGGCGCCCTGTCACTGACCGAAGTCCCGAAACACCTGGTGGTGATCGGCGCTGGGGTGATTGGCCTGGAGCTGGGTTCGGTCTGGCGGCGTCTGGGGGCTCAGGTGACCGTGGTCGAATACCTGGACCGTATCTGCCCGGGCGTGGACGGCGAAGCGGGCAAAACCCTGCAGCGCTCATTGAGCAAACAAGGGATCAGCTTCAAGCTGAGTTCAAAAGTGACCCGCGCCACCACGTCCGCCACCGGCGTTCAACTCAGCGTCGAGCCCGCCGCAGGCGGCACCGCAGAGTCGATTGAAGCCGATTACGTGCTGGTGGCCATCGGACGCCGACCTTATACACAGGGCCTGGGGCTGGAAAACGTCGGCCTCACCACAGACAAACGCGGCATGCTCGCCAACAAGGGCCATCGAACCGAGGCCGCCGGCGTCTGGGTGATTGGCGATGTCACCTCCGGCCCGATGCTCGCCCATAAGGCCGAAGACGAAGCCATGGCTTGCGTCGAGCAGATCGTGGGCAAGGCCGGCGAGGTCAATTACGACTTGATCCCCAACGTGATCTATACCAAACCCGAACTGGCCAGCGTCGGCAAGACCGAAGAACAACTGAAGGCCGAAGGTCGGGCATTCAAAGTCGGCAAATTCCCCTTCACCGCCAACAGCCGGGCGAAGATCAATCACGAAACCGAAGGCTTCGCCAAAGTGCTGGCCGATGAGCGCACGGACGAAATCCTCGGCGTGCATCTGGTGGGCCCGAGCGTCAGTGAAATGATTGGCGAGTATTGCGTGGCCATGGAGTTCAGCGCGTCCGCCGAAGACATCGCCCTGACCTGTCACCCGCACCCGACTCGCTCCGAGGCGTTGCGCCAGGCCGCGATGAATGTGGAGGGGATGGCGACGCAGATGTAAGGCGCCTGAGTGTTCTGGGGCGGGTCCATCGCTTACGCGAGCGGGCTCGCTCCCACATTGGAATGCGTTCATCTGTGGGAGCTTGCTCGCGAAAAGCTCGCCCGGGGCTAAAGCGGCAAATGTCCCAAGGGTAACGCCCCCGGCGTCTTCACCGTGTGAATGGCAAAGTTGCTGCGGATATCGCTCACGCCCGGCAATTTCAACAAGCATCCCGTGAGGAAACGGTCATAGGCACGCAAATCCGGGACCACCACCTGCAGCAGAAAATCCGATTCTCCTGATACCAGAAACGCCGAAATCACTTCGGGCAACGCCGTCACTGACAGGCGAAACGCTTCTGCCTGCTCGTCGTTGTGGCGCTCGACCTTGACCCCGACAAACACGGTCAAGCCAAGCCCGACTTCGTCGCGATCCAGATTGGCCTGGTAGCCACGAATCACCCCGGCTTCTTCAAGCATCCGCACCCGCCGTAGACAGGGTGACGCAGACAGTCCGATTTCGTCAGCCAGCTGCACATTACTCAAGCGACCGTCCCGTTGCAGCGCGGCAAGAATCTTGCGGTCGTAGGCATCCAGTTTCATGGTTTGGCAGATCCCGATAGCACAGAGGTCATAGCCTGGCAGATTATGCCAAGGCTGGCCGCTTTAGAAGCGAACTACGCAACCACCTGCCCCGCCCTTGCGCCCTAGACTGGCCCTACCGAATCGACAACGAATGGGGTGCAACATGGCGGGTCTCTGGCTGTTTTTCATGGCATTGGCGGTGGTGTATTTATTGCCCGGCCCCGACATGATCCTGCTGTTGCAGACCGGTGCTCGCCAGGGCAAAGGCGCGGCGCTGGCCACGGCGGTGGGCCTGGCCATCGCCCGAGCCTGCCATGTGGCGCTGGCGGCATTGGGTTTGGCGGCACTGTTCAAGGCGGCGCCCTGGACCTTCGACGTGGTGCGTCTGGCCGGCGCCGCGTACCTGTTGTGGATCGGTGTTCAGTGCCTGCGCACGACCCTGTTGCCGAACCTCAATGGTGCCCATCAAACCACCGGGAAACCGCACTGGGCGCAGGCGATCCAGCGCGGTTTGCTGACCAACCTGCTCAACCCCAAGGCGCTGTTGTTCTGCTCCGTGCTACTGCCCCAGTTCATCAACCCACACGCCGGGCCGGTACTCGCACAATTCGCGACCTTGGGCGTGGTGTTGGTGGCCGTCGGTTTGCTGTTCGACAGTGCTTATGCGCTGGTCGGTGCGGCGCTGGGCCGATGGCTGCAACGCAGTCCATCCGCCCAACGCCTTCAGCAGTGGCTGTTCGGCAGCCTGCTGATTGGTTTCGCCGTGCGGCTGACCTTTGTTCAGCAGGCGTAATTAAGCCCGTTTCTTGCGCTTATGACGGTTGACCAGCAGCAGGGCTATCGCTGTTAACACCACGACACCCCCCATCTCCAGCCACTTTTTGTAGGGCCGAAGGGCTGCACGGATGGGCGCCACCGCTTGGGTCACGTAACGCTTATCTGCATTCTGGAAATCCGGATAAGGGCAGCGTTCACCGAAAAATACTGCCCAATCCACATAAGGGCCTTCTTTGACGTAGCGCTGATAGAAAGCGCGTTTTTCATCCGGACCGGTGTTCCACCCCGTCGCCGCACACAGCACAGCCGCGAATGCCTGACTGGTATGAGGCAAGTAATCGGCGGCACGACTGGCCAATGCATTCGCGACATAGCGGTAGTGGTAACGCTGATCGGGTTGGGCAGCGCTGGCTCGCTGGCGGATGACTTCCTGTTCGGCCACCCATGGACCAACTTTGAGTTCGTTGCTTTCGAGACTGTAATTGCCAGCCAATGTGGCGTAGTCCGGAGCCATCTCGTAACCCAGGAGTTCCATTCCGTCGAATCGGGCCAGCGTGGCAGCGTGGAAGTAGGCAAATGCACGCTTGCTCGGCCACCATTTTGATTCAGCGTCGTGGCGCAACTGCCCATACCACGTTGCCTTTTTCTGTAAATCCAGGCTGTCGAAGTAGGCCGGTGCCTCGTCGTAACGTGCTTCACGCAACAAGCGCCGTCCGAGCAAATTGCGCAGCTTGGCGGCCACCGGCAGCGGTACATAGTTATCGCGGTCCTGCTGAGTCAGGGGGGGTGGCGCCGGCACCTGAGTGTCGACGTAATGTTTGAGCTCATCGACGGTCAGCACACGCTCGGCGACTGTTGCCGCATCGAACCAGTAAATGTCGTTGCTTCTATAAAGCTGATCAAAAGCCTGCAGATAATCCCCGCGCTGCAAGGCCAGAATCGCGCTTTCGCCATCGACCCGACACTTGGGCTGGAGCGTTTCGTAGTCGTAGTCCGGCGTTCTGCGCTCACCCCAGGATTCATTCTGCGGGAAAGCCTGGGCGGCCTTCGCATAAGCGGCAGCCGCGGCGCTTTTATCACCCTCGCGCACCGCCAGTTTGGCCCGCAGCCACCAAGCCAGGCCGCCATCGCCCGCGTGTTCGAGAAAGGCCTTGGCACTGGTGTAGTCACCTTGTTGATAATTGACTGCCGCCAGGCGATCCGCGTTATCGAGTGTGCCGCGCGTGCTGCTCTGCAAAAGTTTGATCAATTTCTGTTCATTGGGCGGCTGATCACCGAATGACCATCCCAGTCGACTGATCAAGGACGCCGTGATCAGTTGCTGCACCGGTTTGCCCTTGAGCAGTTCGGCCAGTTGATCGTCCGGCATCGCTGACAGATCAGCCATCAACAGCTTCAGCGAGGTGTAGCCGACCGCCGACCCCTGGAGGTTTTGCGTGGCATACAGCTCGATGGCGCTGTTCCAGTCGCCCTCGGTCCGGGCAACGCGGGCCTGTTCACCCAGACTGGCAACACCCAGTTCCAGCGGATCGCTGAAGCCATCGATGCTCAATTGTCGGGCTTGTTCGAAAGCCTTGCGCGACTGCGCCAGCAGGTCAGGACCGGCGCCCGCTTCCGAGCTCATGGCAAACAACGCCCGGCCCAACGAGTAAGCGGCCCAGGTGCTGCGTAACGGCCGTTGATCGGCCGGCAGCGCCAGTACTTTCTGAAAATATTCCGCCGCCAGACCATGATCACCGCCAGCAAATGCCACGGCACCGGCCAGATAGAACTTGAGCTCAGCCGGCAGACTTTCACCCTCAACCTCAACCCGCCGGGCATCGGTCAAATCACGCAACTGTTGCACCAGCGCCTGCTGCTCGGCCGTCAAACCTGCCTGCTCGGCCTGACTGCGCTGTTCTGCATAGTCGGTTGCTTCCATGCTGTTGACTGCTTGGGTGACGCGTTTCAGCCCGGCAATGGCATGCCCGAGGCGATTGACCTCGAAATTGAAGTTACCCTCAGGCAGTTCCGCCAGCGACTGGCCACGGTTGTCCAGCAGGCGCATGGGGAAATCCGGCCCGCACGCTAACGCCGAACCCAGCGGCAGGCTGAGACTCAGGCAAAGCAGATGGCGGGGCCAATTACGGGTAAACATTCGAACCTCCTTGATCAATATGTGCGCAGCGTGCCCAACCCATGGCACGCTGTCCGCCAGCCGCTATTCGACCTTCATGCAGGCGGGTGAAGGTAAGCAGATCCGGGCCTTGTTGCAACGCATAACCGGCCAGCGCATCCGCCCCCTCACACCCTCGCACCGCCAATGTCACACGTTCGGGCCAGGCGCTGTCGAGGTTGCCCTCGTTACTGATGCCGATGTCATAGAGGCCTTCCTGAGCCGAGAGTTTCAGCGCCAACCGACTGCTCAGGGCATCACCTCGCACCACCGCGCGCAACGTCGTCAGGCTCCAGGCTCGACGGTCGTTGGCCAGTGGCAGGCGAAACCAGATCAGGCCGGCCAGATGTGCCGGTGGATCGGCGCGCAACTTGGCGCTGAGCTGGCTGAGTTGCTGTGGATCGGCCAGCAATTCCTGACGCTTACCCTCACGTTCGAGGCGTACCTCACTTTCCACGATCGGCGCACCGCCATCACCCGGCAACAAGGCCACGCCGTAGGCCGGCAACGCCAAATAGAAGGGTTTCGAAGTGATACGGCTCCAGGCGTTTGCCCACTGCAGGGCCTGGACCGGATCGAACAACCCACGACGCGGGTCGCTGACGGCATGCACTTGCAGCACGCTGCTATCGACTGTGGATAACAACGCAGGCAATTCGCGACTGTCGAGCCACGCCGGTAACGCGGTAATGCTCAGGGGTAATGAGGCCGGTAGACGGGCGCGCAGCTGCTGAAGAAATTCGCGGTAGGCCGGTAGCCGAGCGTTGCCTGCGTCGTGGTCGATTTCCACACCGCAGAGGCTCAGTCCCAGCGCCTGCCAATCGCTGATCACCTGTTGAATCTGTGTCGTGACCTCATCCTGATCCAATGACTTGAGCTGACCATCGAGGCGAATCACCGCAATCAGTGGCCGCCCGTCTCGCTTGAGCAATGCAGGATCAATTTGTGCGCGACTCCAGCCAGCCTGGGGAAAGGCTTGTAGCGCCAGCACCCGCAAAGCGGAAAAGTCTTTGCGGCTGTCCCTCAGGGCGACGTCATGGTTGGATGTCCATTGTCGTTGCCAGACGTAGAGCTGCTGATCGAGTGGCGGAGCGTCCTGTCGTTCGCAACCACTGAACAGGGCGAGCGACGTCAGCAGGAGGATCCAGCGAGTCAGAAAAACCATGTAAGCGCCTATCCCTGAAAATGCAGAAAGGGCCAGTGACGGCCCCTTCGTTCTGCGCTCTACCCTACTGAGCCATCGATCCACGGGCAATGATGGCGTGTGACGATCCTTCAGATATCCAGCACCAAACGCTGCTCGCCCTGAGCCGGAATCGCACAACAAATCAGCACCTGTCCTTCCTCCGGCACTTCGGCGGGCGGCTGTGGATAATGCACCTGGCCACTGATCAGGCGAGTCTTGCAGGTCCCGCAGGAACCCCCTCGGCAACTGAATTCCGGTCGCAACCCGCGACTCTCTGCCAGCTCCAGAAGACTGCCGCCATCGGGTTGCCAGCGCGCCTCCTTGGCGGAGCGCTGGAACACCACCGGCACCGAGGTGGTGGCGGCTGGCGGTTGTTCGATAACCACGGCGTCGGGGTCTGGCTGTCTACGCAATGTGGAAGGCCCGAAGGTTTCGGCGTGAATCCTTGCGTCGCGGATGTCCAGCTCGCGTAATCCGTCGTACATCGCTTGGGTAAAACTTCCAGGGCCACACAGGACGAAATCCAGCTGATCGTAGTCCTCTACCTCAAGCAGATCCTTGAGTAGTGCGACGTCAATCCGTCCAGTCAGGTCGAAATCTTCACCTTCCCGCGCCGACGGCTCTGGCTGACTCAGCAGCCGCACCACCCTGACGGCATCACCAGCGTCACCAAGCAAGCGGTCCAGTTCACGACGAAACACTTGATCACCCAACGTACGCGAACTCTGCAGGAACAGGGTCGGCCGAATGCGGCGGGTGCGCAAACCTTGATAAACCACTTCACGCAGCATTGACAGCAATGGCGTGATGCCAACTCCGGCAGCCAGCAACACCAAAGGCCGACGCTCATGGGGTGCCACGGTGAAATGCCCTTGAGGCGCACGCGCCTCCAGCAGATCCCCGACGCGAATCTGTTCGTGCAGGTGCGAAGACACCCGTCCATCACGTTTGACGCTGATGCGGAAAAAATCATCCGACGGTGCGCTCGACAGGCTGTACGTGCGGATATGCACCTCGCCATCAATGTTGAACCGCAAAGGCAAATGCTGCCCGGCGTGGAACAATGGCAACCCGGCACCGTCGGCGGGTTCCAGATAGATCGAGCGAATGTTGTGGCTTTCCGGTTCAATCCGCACCACCCGCAGCGGCCGCCAGCTATCGCCCAGGGCCTGCGCTTGCAGACGAGCCTTGGCCTGCGCCCAAGTGCCGGTCAGCAAACTGGTGGGAGAGACGCCGTCGAATCGCCAGCGCAACGCCAAAGCTGCAGGCCGACGCACCACATGTTCCACGTGGAACGTCCATAAACGTTCGGCGCCTTGAAAGGCTTCGACCTGTGGACCCTCAAGAATGATTTCGGTGCGCCCACTGAGTTGCAGCAGGTCACCTGAATTGAAATCGATGAACAACAAACCGGCCCTGGGATTGGCCAGAAGATTGCCCAACGTGTTGAAAAAAAGATTGCCGGCGAAATCCGGGATGGTCAGGCGATTACCTTCTACCTGTACAAAACCGGACTGACCGCCGCGATGGGAGACATCCACCGAACGCTCACCCTCGACGTCCACATAGCTGGCGACAAAGAAGGTATCTGCCTCGGCAATCATCGCCCTGGCCGCATCATCCAGCTCGCTGTCATGCTGCGCGCGTCGCGTTGCCGGATCTTCCAGAGGCACCGATCGAAACTGGCGCAATTGAATGTATTGCGGGCAATTACCGTAGGACTGCTGCACCGTCACGCTAAATCCGCTCGCCGATGTAGCACCGATACGACCGTTGATACGGTTGCGGCGCCGGGTGTGAAGTTCGATCCCCAGCAGACCGATCGCAGCGCCGTCAGTCAATTGCGCCGGATCATCGGCAGTCGGCAGGCTGCTGAATTGCAACAGCCCTGGTTCAGGTGAATGGGCGAAGCCTGGTTCACCTTCAAGCACGCTGGCCCACGGGTTGCCTTCGGCATCCACCGCGCCGTAAAGCATGAACGGCAGTTGCTGATAGAACGTGCGGTGCTGGTCCGGCATCTCGCTACGAATCACCCGACGCCCCAACACCTCCATTCGCTCGGCGACGCCGACATGAGCCTGCATCTGTTTCTCGCCAGCATGCCACGGTGAACGGTCCATTACGGCTACTCCCCCTGCACCCTCGGCGCAGCGTGAACGGCCCGACAGCGTCGGGCCACAAGCATCAGGCGGTTTTTTGCAGGCCGGCGACGGTGCGCGGCATGCCGACAAATCCGGGCAAGGCTTCGACCCGTGCCAGCCAGGCGCGGATGTTGGCGTAGTCGTCCAGCGAGACATTGCCTTCAGGTGCATGGGCGATGTAGCTGTAGGCCGCGACGTCAGCAATGGTCGGCTCGCCGCCCGCCAGCCAAGGCGTGTTGGCCAGTTCGTGATCGATGACCTTCAGCACGGTATGGGCATAAGCGATCGTTTCTTCAGCGTTGTAAGGTGCACCAAACACCGTAATCAACCTGGCCCTGGCCGGACCAAAGGCAATCGGCCCGGCAGCCACCGACAACCAACGCTGTACCTTGGCGGCACCGACCGGATCGGTTGGCAGCCAACGACCCTTGCCGTATTTCTGTGCCAGATAAACCAGGATCGCGTTGGAATCCGCCAGCACCACGCCTTGGTCATCCAGCACAGGCACCTGTCCGAAAGCGTTGAGTGCCAGGTATTGCGGTTGTTTGTGTTCGCCTTTGGCCAGGTCAACGAAGATCAACTCGGTGGGTAATTGCAGCAGCGAAAGCATCAGCTCCACACGGTGAGCGTGGCCGGAACGGGGAAAGTTGTAGAGTTTGATGGCTTGCATGGTCGACTCCGCAGGGTAAGTGGCGCTTCGGAAGATCAGCACCGACGGCAGCCATCTTCTACCAGTCCCGAAAGCAACAGAATAACCAGCAAGTGGAATCCATTATTTCATCTGCAGCAATAATGCATCAACTGCGCAAGGCCGGGTGTTCCCGGAGGGCCTTCACCGTAAAATCGACAAAACTGCGAACCCGCGCCGGGGCGTTACGTCCGCCCTGGTAAACCACATGGATGGGCAATGGCGGCATTTCGAAGTCGGCCAGGATAATTTCCAGTTCACCGGCCGCTATTTTGCCTGCAACCTGATAAGACAAGACTCGTGTGAAACCCAGGCCGAGGCCGGCAGCGGCGATGGCCGCCTGATTCGCCGTGACCACCAGCCGTGGTTCAGGCCGGACACTCAGTGGTTCGCCGTCCACGAGGAACGGCCAGCTTCTTAACTGCCCGATCGAGGACGTCGCGATAACCGGTGCCTGGGCCAGGTCTTGCGGGTGATTTGGCCGTCCGAAAGTGGCAAGAAACCGTGGCGACGCACAAATCACCCGTCGCACCTCCCCCACCCGAATTGCATGCTGATTGCTGTCGGGCAGCTCCCCGATGCGCACGGCCACGTCGATGCCCTCCTCCACCACGCTGACCATACGATCCACCAACAACGCATTGATCGTGACATCGGGGAATTGCGTCAGAAAATTCACCATCAATGGCGTGACAAACAGCTCACCAAACAATACCGGTGCGGTAATCGTCAGTTGCCCACGAGGTTGGGCGTGACTGCCCGCCGCCGAGTCCTCGGCTTCCTGCACCTCGGCGAGAATTCTCCGACAGTCTTCAAGATAACGCTGGCCCGCCTCGCTCAGATGAACGCTGCGCGTGGTGCGCGTCAGCAGCTGCGTACCAATACGCCTCTCCAACGCCGCCACCGCGCGCGTGACACTGGCTGCCGACATACCCAGACGCCGCGCGGCCGCCGAAAACCCTTGATCTTGTGCGACTGCGGCGAAGACTTGCATTTCCTGGAAGCGGTCCATGAGCATGTCCTGGATTCGGATAAAAAAATCGCAACCATTGGCTGCGATTTTTCAGAGGGTGCTGGCTTAAAACATAGTTTGTCACAAAGGGCCCCGAGAACATTGGCCAACTCACATCTTGGGGGAGCGCCCCGGATGTTTCTCCAGATATAGCGCCGAACGCCATGACATTTTCCACTTGCCGCGCGATTGCAGCAAGTTGCCAGGAGCTTCCCCACCCCCACTACGACTATTGGATCCCTAAAGTAGTGGTGCGTTGAGAGTAAAATGGAAATCCGTTGCTCAAAAAATCAGTTACTTTCAACCAAACAAGACAGAACTTTGAAAAATCGGTGGTTCTCTACTGCTAATCGTTAAAAACACACGATTTTTTGATCTGCGTTCCCTTTTGCCGGACTACCTTATGATATTCAGTATTTCTCGTTTGATGACTTTCTGTGCTGCTGGTTTGATCGTTATAGCAATGGGTTTAACGACATTGATGCAAACCCAATTTAACGTCCTAGATGCCATTGGATCCGAAATCGAGCGACTGGGAAACGCTCTTGAGTCGACTCAAAAATTGCGCTACGAGAGCGCGCAAATTCAACAGTTCTATACCGATGCAAGCCTTACTCAAGACCATGAGCCGATGGAGGAAGCGCAGCAGCATTACGCAGCTTCGCTACAGCTTTTGGAGGAGATAGAGAAAATCGTTCCAAGTCTTTCCAGCCGACTTCAGGCCCTGCGCACGCCACTGGACCAACTCAACAGCACCGGCAAGCTAATGGTACAGGCCTATGCCAGTAACAAAGCTGACGGCGATAAAGTTATGGAAGATTTTGACCAGCGTTCGGCAAAAGTTATTTCCGAGTTTGCTGCTTTTAGTCAGCCATTGGACAAGTTGTATCGTCAGCAGTTGGATGACAGTGAAGCCGAGCGCACAAAAATCCAGGTCACCAGCCTCGTCGCATGGGGAACCGTACTTTTAATTATGCTCGGGGTGTTGTGGCTGATTGCTAGTCGAGTGCTACCGCCGATGCAGCAACTGAGCAGGTCACTGAGCGCATTAAATGACGGGAGCGGCGACCTTACCCGCAGCATCCAGTCAAAGCGAGATGATGAAATAGGTCAGGTTGTTGGGCTATTCAATACATTTTTAGGCGGCTTGCGCAGCAAAATCTCGACCGTTGCGGATGTTTCGAAGGGGCTAGAGCAATCGGCCGAACAATTGCTAAGTGATGCCGGTGCCTCTCAGCAAAGTGCTACGGATTTGCAAATTGAAGTTGAACAAGTGGCGGCGGCGGCCAATCAAATGGCTACCAACGTGCAGGGGGTTGCCAGCAACGCCGAAGCCAGCTCTGTTCAAACGCGTGACGCCTCTACACAGGCAAAAGAAGCGATTGCCGTCGTCGATAAAACCATCGTTGATATTCGCTCCTTGGCAGAAGAAGTGGGTCAAGCTGCCCAAGTGATCGCTGATCTGGAAGGCCATTCACGCGAAATCGGCGGGGTGCTGGAGGTGATTCGCACCATCGCCGAACAAACCAACTTGCTGGCGCTTAACGCCGCCATCGAAGCTGCTCGCGCCGGTGAGCAAGGTCGTGGTTTTGCAGTAGTGGCAGATGAAGTCCGCACGTTGGCTAGTCGTACGCAAAAATCTACACAAGAAATCAACGATATGATCGAACGGCTGCAAAATGCTTCACAGCATGCGGTTAAAGTAATGGACGACAGTCGTGACTTTGCTGAACGTGGAGTGCAGCAGGCTCTTAGCGCTGGCGAAGCATTACAGCGAATAAGTGCACTGGTGTCTTCAGTGTCCGATATGAGCCTGCACATTGCTGAGGCTGCCAAAGAGCAGGCCATGGTGACCGATGAAATCAATCGGCGGATCAGTAGTGTTTCGGTAGTCGCGAACACCACCGTTGTACTTGCGCAGAGCACCCTCAGCCGTGGCCGGGCGAGCGGTGGAGACGCTGAGCGGTTGTTGCAGATTGTGCGTCAGTTCAAACTTTAGGTTTTGCCCAATAAAGGTCTGAAGTCAGCAGCCGTTTTAACGACCTCGTGTCTGAAGTTCAAAAACAGCTGCTTAATCGAAATCAGGCCTTCCCTTTTGTTAGTTCATTGTTGTTTTACGCAATAGCACTTTTTTCAGGAAATTCCGCTCTACATAGGCGCGCAGAGATTCACTACTTTGTTTTCGCGGCAGCATCTAACGGCTGGATAGGGAGATGTGTCGGGAAGATAGGTGTGGATCCGGGCCTGAAGCAACAGCGGGAGCCTGGAGGATAACCCTTCCAGCTCCCGCGACAGTTTCCATTCTCTAAAGCCAAGGATGGTGCCAAACAACATAGTTTGACACACGAACATCAATAAAATCAGTCATTTACAGAGCCTTGAGCGCTCCCCAGATGACAACATAACTTGACACAACCCATGGCGATATTCGAATAACGGGGTGAGTCTATAACAACATAGTTTGACACTACCCGGAGGAGCCTTTTTAAAGTCGAGAGTGGTGCCGAACAAAATATTTTGACAACAACGGCTCAGCGAATTCAGGGGTAAACGGCTTAACGGAGCTCGCCAGCTGAATGAGTATTTTGACAACAATGCCCGTTGCGGTCGCGTACCCGCTTGTGATGGTTCTACTTAGCGGCGGTTGGATCAAAATGACATGCCCTCTGCTACCTGAATCAGCATTTCTTCGACCCGATGTGTGCCGTGGGTTGTAGTGAGCATGGCAGTTGGACTTTTACCCGAAAAACGGGATTTGGGTTTGGAAAGCCATTGTTTGGCCTTCCCTGCGTCCCCGAAGATCACCTCGGCCATGGCGGTAATGTGTGCAAAGCGGAACAGTCGATCGCTCTCATCCACCGTTAAGAGCTGATTGCTGACCAATTTTGTTTTGAGCGTTTTGAGTGGAATGATTCTGTCGCGCTCTTCCGGACTTAAGGTTCCAGCGTCGCAAAGCGACATGATCATGCTGGCCGAGAAGCCAGCTACGATCATGTCGTGAATGTCCTGATCAGAGGCGTTTGAGGGGATATTAAGAGATGCCTCCAGCCGGATGCGGTAGGCATGATAAGCATCATCACGCAGGACTCCAGCAAACACGGACTGCACTGATGTTGTGCCATGCGTAGGCTCCAGCACTATTGTGCCATTCGCTACCGTAATCATCAGATCGTCCCCAACACCTACCCCCATTTTGACAAGCAATTCTGGAGGTAAATCAACAATGACATCGCCGCTACCGTCCTCAGTATTCTGGCATTTGACTATCCAACGCTCGCTTTCACTCATGATCGTCCGGCTCTCATTTCGTCATTAGAGAAGACACGTCATTATGCTCGCGCGCAGAGCTGATCTCGTCATTGGATAACCGTGCATAGAGGCAATTCTTGCTGGGTATTGCGACGAGCGGCTGCGCCCTCCGGCGCATTGGCAAAGATGCCAGCGAAAAGCTCGACTGCACGCCCGCCGTTTTCACTTTCAAGTGCTACATCGGACGGAAACGGGTCTGCGACAGCCATCGGTCTAGGCAGAAAGATACTCGCCGAAGGGAAGGAAATCAGTCATAACGCGAGCTGGTGACTTTCCATTGGCTGGAATCATCATCCAACCTAGTCCGAACCTCGACTGCTGGCGTCTCAAAACCGCAGTAGTACTCATGGAAGTGGAGCGGGCCTTCGGTGCTTTCGGCGGTGAAGTCCGGTGCTTCGTCGCCAATGCGGACTGCCATTTTCGTTCTCCTTACTGTTGAATCGTAAGGAAGCCGTTAGAACCCGCTGACGGCTGTTCTGACGGTGTACGAGTGTCTGCGTTGAACCGGTCGGCGCGAGTCAGTATAGGAGACATACCAGGACAAGGCGGACACCAGCGTATTTACTCTGTAAGTCATTGAATTAAAAACTTTTATGCGTTATCAGCATTGAGATAGTTACCAAGTCAACAGACTACCCTCAATCCTTTTTTCGAGGACTCGTCCAGCAATCGCGTTGCTGCTTGACCTTGCCCCAATAGTAAGGTCCAACCTTACGGGAGAGAGGCTCTTCAGGAGGTTGGTGATGGTCAGCTTATTCCCCCATACCGCTACCGACACGTCCAATCCTATCCTGCAATGGAGGCTCAGCGTAGCGGGTATGCGCGGCGACCCGGCTCTGGTGGCGGATGCCTTGATGCTGTCCCGTTGCACTTATGTGCCAGATTCTGAAGAGTCCGCTCTGGGCCTTCGTCTACAACCTGATCGGTATTCCGCGAGCAGCAATGGGCGTGTTGGGTCCGGCAGTCCTGGTGCGGTAAGGGCGTTGTCCCAGTGTCTCAGTGGTTACTTACACCTTGTTACGGAACTGTTGGCAGCCGGCACAACGAGAATAGGGCTGATTCGGTGGTTCAGCGAACAGGAGGATCTTATGAACATTGGTGAGGCGGCAAGTGTCAGCGGTTTGTCCGCCCGGATGATCCGCCACTACGAGCGCATCAATCTGATCCCGCCGTCACAGCGCACGCGGTCTGGCTATCGCGTCTACTGCGAGTGCGATGTACACGTTTTACGCTTCATCCACCATGCACGAGATCTGGGATTATCGATCGAGCGGGTTCGTGCCTTATTGGCGTTATGGCGGGAGCGCAATCGCTCTGACGACGAGGTTCAGGCTATTGCGCTGAGCAACATCGATGCGCTGAATGCGCGTATTACCACGCTTCAGATCATGCGCGAGGCTCTGTCGTATCTGGCCGAGCATTGCGATGACGCTGAGCAACCACCTGGGCTGGTTCTGGATGAACGCCCCCATGACTTGCCCGAGAGGAGAGCATCATGACTCGTAATAAACCCTCAATGGTTCAGCTGGGCATCGGTGCGGCCATTATCCTGGCGGCTACCTATGTCTTGTTTCCCGCTTTTCAAGCCTGGATCGCGGCGAATGCGCTGATCTTTCTGGTGCTGCTGTGCCCGCTGTCGATGGTGTTTTGTATGCGCAACATGCACAAGGATCCGCCCAGTACCAATGACACACAGGAGGTAAAACCAATCAACCGTGACCCGAACGATAGGCCGTGAGCTGTAACCATTCCCATACCCAGCAAATTGGCTTGGCTGTTCAGCGAGTCCTTGTCTCTATACGAGGAGGTTCTTATTGACCTTCAGATTCTATCCGACGGGCTCGTCCTGACAGATTCGTAATTGTACAGTCCGCTACCAGCAACTAGACTCCCCCGCATGAAACGCTACCTGCGGTGTTGCCTCATTTTCCTGATTAGCCTGGCGCTTCCCCTCAGCGGGATGGCGGGCATTCAGGCACCGACAGAGCCTTGCCCGATGAAAATGGCGGGTATGGCGATGATGGATGACATGGGACCGGACTGCTGCCATGACATGAAAAGCCCCACCGATCACGGGAAGCCCTGCAAACCTGGTCAGGAATGCAAGACTGGCGGTATGCTGCAAGTATCGATCATCAAGCCTGTCACTCGCTTGTCCAGTCCGCTGGTGCTATCCCTTTTCAGCGACTTCCCGCCCATTCAAACCCCATCCGGGGTATGGCGTCCGCCCCGCGCCTGATTCCTGTACCACACTGAGTTTCATCCTGCCTTCGCGGGATGGTATTTCTGCGTGCATGTCTAAGAGGCGCGCAGTGGAACATCACAGGAATCGTGAGCATGAACTCCCTACGCTATTGCACAGGCTGGCCCGTCGTGGCCGCCTTGGCGGCAAGCGTGTTGGCATTGCCGAGCGTCGCCGCCCCGCTGACACTCGATGAAGCCTTACGGCTGGCCGAAAACAACGCCCCGTCACTAACCGCCCAAGCCGCCAAACTGCAAGCCGCCAGTAGTGCTGCCATTCCGGCCGGCGAACTACCCGATCCAAAGCTACTGCTTGGCGTACAAAACTTTCCCATCGGCGGCCCCGACCGCTGGAGACTCGAGCAGGACTTCATGACCATGCAGATGGTTGGGGTCATGCAAGAAGTGCCCAGCCGAGACAAACGCAAAGCACGCATTGAGGTCGCCGAAGCAGCGGTCGATCGAGCTGCGGCTGAAGGCCGTGTGGAGAGACTGAATGTCCGTCAGGCCACCGCATTGGCCTGGATCAGCAGCTATTCCGTCGAGCGTAAAGAGGCGCTGTTCCAGGACTTTTATAAAGAAAATCGTCTGTTGACCGATACCGTCCGGGCGCAGATCGCTGGCGGCCGTGCTCAGCCTGCCGATGCTGTCACACCGAAACAGGAGGCGGCTCAGTTGGCGGAACAACAGGACGACCTGGTCCGTCTGCGGGCACAAGCCCGAGCCGCTCTCAAACGCTGGATTGGTCCCGCGGCCAACGACCAACCAACCGGCAGTTTGCCGCAATGGCCCATCGATACTTCGGGTTACTCCCATAAGCTGCAACATCATCCCGCGCTGGCGGCGTTCGCCCCGATGACTCGCGAAGCGCAGGCCAAGATAAGTGAAGCGGAAGCGGAAAAACAGTCCGACTGGAGCTGGGAGCTTGATTACCAGCGCCGCGGACGGGAATTTGGCGACATGGTCAGCGTGCAATTCACCTTCGACCTGCCACTGTTCCCCGGCTCCCGACAAAATCCGAAGATCGCCGCCAAGCACGCCGAACTGAACCAATTGGAGGCTGAGCGTGAAGCCCAGACACGCGAGCATACCGAGCAACTGGAGGCGGATCTGGCCGACTATCAGCGCCTGAACCGCGCCGTACAACGCAGCCAGGACAGTCTGGTGCCCCTGGCCAAGGAAAAGGTCGGGCTGAGCATGGCCAGCTACCGCGCCGGTAAAGGCGACCTGGCGCCTGTCATCGCTGCCCGACGTGAACTCATCGAGGCCCGCCTCAAACAAATTGACTTCGAAGAACAGCGGGCACTGACCAGTGCCCGCCTGTATTTCACTTACGGAGAAACCAGCCAATGAGCACTCGAATCTGGAAAGGGGCTTTGCTGGCAGGCTTCTCGGTGGCCGTAGGCCTTGGCGGTGGTTACTGGTTCGCTCAGCAGCGAATGATCGCAATGCCTGGTGCACTCGCCGAACAGAGTCCCAAAACGCAAGACGAACGCAAAGTACTGTATTGGTACGACCCGATGCAGCCGCAACAGAAATTCGATAAGCCGGGCAAATCACCCTTCATGGATATGGAGTTGGTGCCCCGATACGCTGATTCCGCGGCGGACAATGCGGCCATGAGTATCGACCCAAGCCTGACCCAGAATCTCGGTTTGCGTCTGGCCACCGTCACCCGTGGAGTCCTGGCCTCCAGCCTGGACGTGGTCGGCGTGCTGGCGTTCAACGAGCGGGATGTCGCCGTGATCCAGGCGCGTACCGCGGGTTTTGTGGAGCGGGTCTATGCCCATGCTCCAGGCGATGTGCTCAAAGCCAATGCGCCATTGGCCGATATCCTGGTACCGGAATGGGCTGCTGCTCAGGAAGAATTCCTTGCACTGAAGCGTAACGGTGATGCTGACTTGTTGGCTGCAGCACGCCAACGGCTGCGCCTCACGGGGATGCCGGCGGCGCTGATTACCCAAGTAGAACGCAGCGCTAAGGTCCAGCCGAACCTGACCCTCACCAGCCCCATTGGCGGCGTGCTACAGGAACTGAATGTGCGTGCGGGTATGACCGTGGCAGCCGGTGAGACTCTGGCCCGAGTCAATGGTTTGAGTAGCGTCTGGCTGGCCGTGGCCGTTCCAGAGTCGGAGACTGGATCGATCGTCGTCGGTCAAACGGTAGAAGCACGTCTGCCAGCCTTCCCGGGGACCGTGCTCAATGGCACGGTCAGCGCCATTCTGCCGGAAACGAATGTGGACAGCCGCACCGTTCGCGTGCGGGTCGAACTGCCCAACCCTGACGGGCGCCTCAGACCCGGTTTGACGGCGCAGGTGCGCCTGAATCGTTCGACTGAGCAAAGCGTGTTGTGGGTACCGAGCGAGGCGCTCATTCGCACCGGCCGACGCGTCCTGGTGATGCTCGTCGAAGACGCGGGCCGCTACCGACCGGTAGAGGTGCAACCCGGGCAGGAAAACGAAGGCAAAACAGTGGTGTTGAAAGGTCTGGAGGAAGGCCAGCAAGTGGTCTCCTCTGGACAGTTCCTGCTCGACTCCGAGGCCAGCCTCAAGGGCATCGTCGCGAGAACGATGGAAATGCCGCCACCTGCTGCCGCGACACGCGCCCTGCATGAGGCGGACGGGCAGATCGTCGAGATCAATAGCAAAGACGTGACCCTCGCCCATGGTCCGTTCAAGACGCTGGGCATGCCGGGCATGACCATGACCTTCCCATTGACTGACCCTGCTCTGATGCAAGGACTCAAGGCTGGCGACAAGGTTCGTGCATCAGTCAGTCAAACCGACGATGGTTTGCGCGTTGAACGCCTGGAAAAATCGGGGAGTCAGCCATGATTGCTGCCCTGATTCGCTGGTCAGTGGCCAACCGATTCCTGGTGCTGCTGGCCACGCTGTTCGTTACGGCATGGGGAGTGTGGTCGGTTCAGAGCACGCCCATCGATGCACTGCCGGACCTCTCCGATGTTCAGGTGATCATCCGCACCCCTTATCCGGGACAAGCGCCGCAGATCGTTGAGAACCAGGTGACCTATCCGTTAGCCACCACCATGCTCTCGGTGCCGGGAGCCAAAACCGTGCGCGGTTATTCCTTTTTCGGCGACAGCTTCGTTTACGTGCTGTTTGAAAACGGTACCGACTTGTATTGGGCTCGCTCGCGGGTGCTGGAATACCTGAGTCAGATACAAAGTCGGTTGCCTGCCAGCGCCAAGCCGGCGTTGGGACCGGATGCAACTGGAGTGGGCTGGATCTATCAGTACGCCCTGGTGGATCGCACCGGTGGACACGATCTGGCGCAGCTGCGCGCACTTCAGGACTGGTTTCTCAAATTCGAACTCAAGACTTTGCCGAGCGTTGCGGAAGTGGCCACCGTCGGCGGCATGGTCAAGCAATACCAGGTGCAGCTCGATCCGCTCAAACTGGCCAGCCTGGGTATCACTCAGGCGCAGGTCACCGAAGCTATCGGCAAGGCCAATCAGGAAACCGGTGGTGCTGTGCTGGAGCTGGCGGAGACCGAGTTCATCGTGCGTGCTTCCGGATACTTGAAGACGCTCAATGACTTTCGGGCGATCCCGCTCAAGCTGGGTTCGGGTGGTGTGCCGGTGACCCTTGGCGATGTCGCCACGATTCAGTTGGGACCGGAAATGCGGCGTGGCATTACTGAACTCGACGGCGAAGGCGAGACTGTCGGTGGCGTGGTGATTTTGCGCAGCGGCAAGAACGCTCGCGAAACCATTGCGGCGGTCAAAACCAAACTCGACGAACTGAAAAGCAGTCTGCCGGCCGGGGTAGAAATCGTCACCACCTACGACCGCAGCAAGCTGATCGACCGCGCCGTGGAAAACCTCAGTCACAAACTGATCGAAGAGTTCATCGTCGTCGCTTTAGTGTGCGGGATTTTTCTCTGGCACCTGCGCTCATCCCTGGTGGCCATTATCTCGCTGCCGGTGGGAGTGTTGATTGCCTTCATCGTCATGCGCTACCAGGGAATCAACGCCAACATCATGTCCTTGGGTGGGATTGCCATCGCCATCGGCGCCATGGTCGATGCCGCCGTGGTGATGATCGAGAACGCTCATAAGAAGGTCGAGGCCTGGCACGCGGCCCACCCGGGGGAAGAGCTGAAGGGTGAACATCACTGGCATGTGATGACCGAAGCGGCGGCCGAGGTGGGGCCGGCGCTGTTCTTCTGCCTGTTGATCATCACCCTGTCGTTCATTCCAGTGTTCACCCTGGAAGCGCAAGAGGGCCGCCTGTTTGGCCCCCTCGCCTTCACCAAGACCTATGCCATGGCGGCGGCGGCCGGACTGTCGGTAACTCTGGTGCCGGTGCTGATGGGCTACTGGATTCGTGGACGGATCCCCAAAGAGGAACAAAACCCGCTGAACCGCTGGTTGATCAGGCTCTATCAGCCGGCCCTGGACGCGGTGCTGCGCCGGCCCAAAGTCACCATGCTGGTCGCACTGTTGGTCTTTCTCAGCGCGGTATGGCCGATCTCTCGCTTGGGTGGCGAGTTCCTCCCTGCGCTGGACGAGGGCGATCTGCTCTATATGCCTTCGGCTCTGCCGGGGTTGTCAGCGCAGAAAGCGGCGCAGTTGCTGCAACAGACCGATCGCCTGATCAAGACGGTGCCCGAAGTCGAACACGTCTTCGGTAAGGCGGGCCGCGCCGAAACCGCCACCGACCCGGCACCGCTGGAGATGTTCGAGACTACCATTCAATTCAAGCCGCGTGAGCAGTGGCGCCCCGGAATGACTCAGGAAAAACTGGTGGAGGAACTGGATCGAGTGGTCCGCGTGCCTGGGCTGACCAATATCTGGATACCACCGATCCGCAACCGCATCGACATGCTGGCCACCGGGATCAAGAGCCCGATAGGGGTAAAAATTGCCGGCAACAACCTGACGGAGATCGATACGGCCACCCAGGCAGTCGAGCGCGTGGCCAAGGATGTGCCCGGTGTCAGTTCGGCCCTGGCCGAGCGCCTGACTGGCGGCCGTTACATCGATGTGGATATCGATCGCAAGGCCGCGGCCCGCTACGGGCTGAATATCGCCGATGTGCAGTCGATCGTGGCCGGCGCTATCGGTGGTGAAAACGTCGGAGAGACCATTGAAGGGCTCGCTCGCTTCCCGATCAACGTGCGTTATCCCCGTGAGTGGCGTGACTCGCTCGGCGCCCTGGAGCAGCTGCCGATCTACACCCCTTTGGGGAGCCAGATCACCCTCGGCACTGTGGCGAAGGTCAAGGTCAGCGACGGCCCGCCAATGCTCAAGAGCGAGAACGCCCGGCCTTCTGGCTGGGTGTATATCGACGTGCGTGGCCGGGATATTGCCTCGGTGGTCGCCGACCTGCGCCGGGTCGTCAGTGAGCAGGTGAAGTTGCAGCCAGGCATGAGCCTGAGCTACTCGGGGCAGTTCGAATTTCTCGAGCGAGCCAATGCACGGCTCAAGCTGGTGGTGCCGGCCACGCTGCTGATCATTTTCGTCCTGCTCTACCTGACGTTCGCCCGCTTCGACGAGGCCTTGTTGATCATGGCCACTCTGCCGTTCGCACTGACAGGTGGAGCATGGTTTCTGTATCTGTTGGGATTCAACCTGTCGGTGGCCACCGGTGTCGGCTTTATCGCGTTGGCGGGGGTTTCTGCCGAGTTTGGCGTAATCATGCTGCTCTACCTGAAGAATGCCTGGGCCGAACGTGAAGACGCCGGTGACAGCACTGAGCGCGGGCTGATCGCCGCTATTCGCGAAGGTGCGGTGCAACGGGTCCGACCCAAAGCCATGACCGTGGCCGTCATCATTGCGGGTCTGTTACCCATCCTTTTGGGCAGCGGCACCGGTAGCGAAGTGATGAGTCGCATCGCCGCACCCATGGTCGGCGGCATGGTCACCGCGCCCTTACTGTCTCTGTTCGTCATTCCGGCAGCCTACCGCTTGATGCGTCGCCGGCACCTCCCCGTTGTACCCACCACCACTCAAGGAAAAGTCGTATGAAACTGACCCTGATCGCCGTTGCAAGCACCGTTGTCGCACTGTCTCTTTCTGCTCAGGCAGAAGACATGCCGGGTATGAAAATGGACTCTATGCCCATGAAGGGCATGCAGATGGCGCAGGAGACCCAGCAGGCTCCAGTGGCCAAAGCCGAGGGCACGATCAAGGCTGTCGACACCACGAAACATACAGTGACTATCGCCCATGGCGCCGTTCCGGCTGTGCAGTGGCCCGCCATGACCATGGCATTCACCGCAACAAGCAAACAACTGGCAGGCCTGAAGGCTGGGGATCAAGTAGCGTTTGAGTTTCGTGCCGAGGGCATGTCGGCCACCATCGTGTCGATCAAGCCCCTGAAGTAACAACGGCATGGATGGCTGGTTCGACCTTCACAAGCTGATACCGGACCAGCCATCCACCATTGATAGGCGCACAGATCAGCGAACGGCTTGCAGCCCTACGGGGTAATGAAGAATTGATTGCTCCACCATCCTCCTGTTTGGCTCCTTTGGTTTGGAGGATGGTTTCAGGCACCTGAGTTAGGCGCCTTTTTTCGGTCAACAAGTATTCTTGTGACCCGTTTGCGGTGACGTGTTCGTCACGCAGGCTCAGAGGACACTAGGCTATTGCTGATAAGTAAAGAGCAGTGAATGGATGAACTCCCGCCAATTTCGCAAGCGTGGGAACAACATGGGCACCCGCTGCCGATAGGTCTGATACTCCTCGCCAAAACGTTCGGTCAAGGCCGACTCCTCCCGCTTCGCTAGACGGACATAAGCCAAGACGATCAGGGGAAACAACAATAACGTGATCACCGTCGGCCAGTGAATGACCTGACCGAAGACCGCTAGCATGATCCCGGTGTACTGCGGGTGGCGGACCACACCGTAGACACCCTGTGTCGCCAGCTTCCCCTCCAGACTTGTGCGGTAAACCTGAACCCAGCCCCGGATCAATAGCACTAGGCCGATCACGATAAACACGCCGCCCAACATCATTTCCAGCATGGCCCCGGTAGCACCGTAGTCCAGCATCGTTGCCCAGAGATGGCCCGAGAATCCGGTCAGCGGGAGATCGATTCCCAGAAAACCAGTCAGCAGATAAATAGTCAGTGGGAAACCATACATCTCGGCGTATAACGCGATGATGAACGCTTGCACTAAACCTGCGCCCATCCAGTCGCGCCAACTACGTGGAGCGACAAAACGGTAGAGGACCCAGGAGGCGATGAGCACCATGACCAGCACCCACCCCCAGTGCCCATAGTGCATGGAAAAGTCATTCATGATTAGGCTCCATCTCGATCAACAGCGGATCGGAACTCAGCGCCGACACTTGGAAGAAACATCGGAGCATCTGAGTAGCGATACCGCTTGAGTGCGATACCACTACTCAGACTTGGTTTCTCTCTGTCTAAGAGGGCTCAAGACCTGCGACTAAAGAAGCTGTTATTGCACTTTAGTGCTGCCTTGGGCAGGCTCACTGCCCATGTGCTTATTCATGCTTTCCATCATCGTATTGCAGTTCTTCATCATGGCTGACATCTCCTGCATCATGTCCATCATCGGCATTTTACCGCCCTCCATCATCGGCATATCCTTTCCTTTCATCATGTCAGAGCTGTCCTTAGTAGTACTCTGAGGCTGTTCAGCAAAGCTCGTGGAAATAACTCCAAGAGTTAGGATCGCGGCGAGTACGGCTGTGTAGGCAATAGAGTTACGCATGATAATTCTCCTGATCAACGACCTGGGTTTTCGACAGGCTCTGGGTAAGCAATGGCTGATCCGAAGCCTTCTGCTCGCATGCAGTTTTACCGCCCATGCTTTTCATGCAGAGCCCGATCATTAGCACGCAGGGCAGAATAGAAAGCAGAATAGGTACCGTGACTGATGCAAACAGAGTGTTCAGGTTAAAAAGCAAGGTGAACGCAATTGCAGCGGTGAGCCCTGCGAGCAGTGGGTGACGTTGCAACATACCTCTTGCGTATGGCGCTATATTCTTGGTCATGGTTAATCCTCAAAATTTTCAGTATTTATTTACATACCTCAGCCACAAAACTAACGCTCTGACGTTTCTACTGGGTCATGTAGAGCCAGCTTTTATCTCCGTCAAAGGCGTAAATTTCGAACGGCTTCTGCTGGGTGCCGTCCATGCCTGGCGATCCAGGTGGCATCCCGGCCAAGGTGATACCGCGAATTGCAGGGTGCTCTGCCAGTAATTTATTGACGGCTGTTAGCGGGACGTGGCCGCTAACAACGTAACCATCAATGGCAACGGCATGGCAGCCTGCCAAAGAGTAGGGAAGACCAGCGGCCTTGTTGATCTGCTGAAGCTGTGCAGAATCCGCGACAATCGACACCTTGAACCCACCTTCACGCAAATAGTCCGCATATTTATCGCAGCACGTACAACTTGGGTTTTTATAGAGAATGGCTTCTTCAGCAGCGTTAACGATAGGCATCGCAAGGGCAGTGAGTGCGAGTAACATCCCACCCAAAAAAGTGGATGATTTATTCACGGTAACCACCTAATCCTTTTCCGTTGACGACAAAAATATTAGTTAGTAGCCCCGAGCGACGGTCTTCATGTTCTTTTGACGGAGCTGCTGAAGAACAAGCGAGCTAGCCCTCGGCGTGATTAGGACAGGCTGGAATGTTTAGGAGGAAAAGGATCTGGAGCAACGGGCATGCGACCGAGTAAAGTTGTATAGCAGTCGTATGGAGATGACTTTAAGGCGTGCCAGATTGAAACAAGAAACGTCACTGCTCCCGTTGAGGGAATGGAACAACTTATCGAGCAAGTGACTTGGTTCGACATGTCAGGGCAGATATTCACTCTGCTGGATTCAGCAAGCATAGTCTGCGCTGCCGGGCAGTTAAGAGGAGCAGTTGACGACTCGGGTTTAAACATCAACGCTTGACCATGTGCTGCCGCTACGACAAACAGCAGCACCATGAGCAGCTTGATCAAGGTTTTATCCAGATTTTGAGCCATCACAGTGTATAGCTCCCTCAGTTTTTAAGAGTACGCCTGACCCGAGGCCAGCTCAGAAGCGCTCCAATACCACACAGCGGTTCATGCCTGATTTAAGCCTTTATGAACCATCATCCCCTTTAGATTAGGCGCTAGCTGCGTTTTCACAGCTTGCTGCACCATGCTTTTGCCCTGATTCTGATGAGCGGCAAAACGTGCAAGAACGCGGTCTCCACCGCCTTCAGCCCACACCATGGACGACAGAAGGACCGAACCGATCACAATCGCAGTCTTTATGAGCTTCATGAGACAGTCTTCTCAAACGGCTAAATGTTCAACGACAACCTAGAATAGGGTTTGCTTCTGGCTGTCGACATGAGCCCTAACACGGTGCTCATGATTTCACCCTAGATGACCTCCCTGATAAAAAGCTGAAGCGAAAATTACAATTCTGTAAGCGTCTGATGAGTTACCTCAACCACCCGAACTGGTGTTTACCGGTACCAACGCCCTTCAGCACGCCTTTAGCGAAGCTTATGACCTGCTGATATTGGACGTTACGATGCCCGGGCCAACCTCTATTCGGCGCTCATTTCCATTTCCGGACTTAAAGTGCCTAACCATGCGACAAGACAAATTATGATGACTGCCATTAAAAACTCGAGTGTCATGCTGCGACGCAAGGCATTTACCGCGGCAGAGTACTCTCCATTTCGAACTGACCGCTCCAATACCGGACTTAGGTGAAAGCGGTTCAGCGTGGCTAACACGATCATCCCGGCAAAGAGCAGGATCTTCAAAAACAGCAGCTGGCCATAAGTACTGAGCATCACTTCATCGAGGTTTGGGCCAACGATAAACAGGTAATTTACTACGCCCGTGACGCTTATGATCGCAACAATCACTCCGCCGGCCGACTCAAAGCCAGTCAGCACCCGTGCAAGAATTCGAGCTTCTTGTTCGCCCTTTAGCGATTTCAACCGCAGCAGTAGAGCGAATGCCAATAGAGCACCCAACCAGCCACCGGCGGCTAATAGGTGGAAAATGTCGGCGATGAAATGCCAGTAGCGTCGACTGCCTTCATCCATGGCACCGTGCCCTGTCCATGCCAACGTCGCCAACGCAATCGCTCCGCATACAGTGACGATCCAGAGACTGGGTGTCGGAAATCGCTTATTCAACGCGACGCCAATAATTGCCATCACCAAGGCCGCTATTCGGACCATCCAGGTCAACCCGACGTCGGTCCCCATAAGGACCATTTCAAAAATATGTTGCTGTAGCTCCATAAGCTCGGACACACCGCTCATTGCTTTCGCAAGCAACAACATCGCGGCAAGGGACAGAGCTACACCTGCAACGGAAGTACCGTAAAGAAGCGACTCAAAATTCAAGACCGTGCCCGATACTCTTTCTTTTCCCCTGAGGCTGTACAAGCCGAAAATTGCCAATCCGAATAACAGCATCAGGTCGAAATAAAGAGCAAAGCGAACCACAATATTTATTGAGTCGCTCATCAATCATTTCACTTTGAATGAGAAGTTGCCGGTGATCGGATGAGTGTCCGAGGAGACAGCACGCCATTCGACTTTGTAGGTACCGGTGGTCAAAGGTGCTGCCGGTGTAATCACCATCGTTTTCGGATCACCGCCACCAGCGACGGCAGCCTTAACACCCATTGGGGAGTTCGGCATGCCAGGCATATCGGTCATGATCAGTTTTGCACCGGAAAACTGAGTGGTGAGATTCTCAGAAAAGTGCAGTTCAATTTTCGAAGGGGCCGCTGCATTCGAGCCTTCTGCCGGAGTGGACGAAAGGAGCTTTGGATGTGCTTGAGCAACTGCACTCAGAAGCAAACCAGCGGTAAGTGCAACAGCTACGGTCGTAGTTTTAAGGAATGACATGCAAGACTCCTCACAGCAAGAGCTGTTGATTCGAGGTTTGTTTGGGAATATCTAGTTTTTACTTTTCGATTCTTGTTAAAACCACTGATGATTAGCTAGTAGCCTCCGTGTTCTAGGGCAGGTTGAACACGAGAAACTCACTAGGCTCCAACGTCACAGCGCAAGAACACGATGCCACACGAACGCAAACTGTTCGATTACATTTCAGTCAGCTTGACGCGGTGTTTGGCCTCAAATTGGCGGGCGTAGCGAGACTTAAAGACGAGACCGCGTGCCCGCGACACTAAGGTTTTCACTCATTCAAAAATAACGAGAGTGGACGCTGGGCGCAGGCTGAGAGATCGCCGTTGATCGCAAATGCGCCGTTGTTCAGCTGACCTTCAAGTCAACACTAGGAAACTCTAGATGAAAGGCCGTTTTCCCGTCACATGACGTACACCAGATCTTGCCATCATGCGCTTCAATAATTGATCGGGTTATCGACAGACCTAGCCCTGCGTTGCTTGGACTTCCTTCTCTGCGCGCTGGGTCCACGCGATAAAAACGATCAAAAAGCTTTTCAAGGTGTTCGGGGGCAATGGGTTCTCCGTGGTTCTCCACGACGACCAATACCGACATCTCCTTCTGGAGGATTTCGACACTGATCGTCTTCCCTTCAGAGGTGTAGCGAAGCGCGTTAGAGAGCAGGTTAGAAATGGCTCTGTGGAGCATAAGGACATCGCCTCGGACGCTGCCCCTTCCTGAAACCTTGAGTTCAATCCCTCGCTCATCAGCCAAAAGGCGGTAGTACTCAAGCAGTTTTTCCACGACTTCCACCAGGTCTATTGGTTTGTTCTCGTGTGTGATCAGACCGTTGTCAGATTTCGCTAGAAAAAGCATGTCATCAATCATCCGACTCATACGCTTCAAGTCATCAAGATTGGAGTACAGGTTGTCTTCGTAGTCCTCAATATTCCTTTTTCTTGAAAGCACCACTTCGGTGTGGGTCATCAAGTTGCTCACCGGGGTCCGAAGTTCGTGGGCAATGTCTGCGGAAAAGTTCGATAACCTGACAAATGCATCGTCGAGCCTGGACAACATTGCGTTAAACGACAGCACCATTTGCTGAAGTTCTTTCGGAACGGGTGCTAAGGGGATGCGCTCTTTGAGTGATTTTGCTGACATTGAGGCAGCGACCCGCGTGACCTGGCGAATGGGCCGCATGCCACTGCTTGCTACCATCCAGCCGAGTGCAGCACTGACCAATGCGCTGATCACCAACCCTATCCAAAACCATCGTTCAAGCGTCTCGAAAAAGGACATATGCTGAGTAACGTCAAAGATCAACATGACGGTCAACGGCTTGTCTTGCCCCGTCACAACGGCTTGTGCCGTCACTCCACGGAACATCTGCCCTTGCTCCCGCCACTCCCAGACGTTGTTGTTTGTGGTTGTGCGGAACTCCTTCGGAATATCTACCGGACCGGGATCAGCAAACAGCAGCTTGCCGTCACCACCGATTATTAGGGCAGTCAAATCACGGTGAGCACCCAGCAGCGCCTCCAGCTCAGGCTTAACATCACTGAATTGATCAATGCTGTTCAACCCCGTCAGAATTCTTTGAGTCGAATGGAGCTTTTCGTTCAATGCCTGCTGATCCAGCATCTTGAAATGATGCCGGCTGAGGTTATTGAAACTGAGTCCGGCTACCGTGAGCACCGCCGTTACCGCGAGCATGAACATCAGACTCATGCGAGTCGTCAGGGACATTCGGTTCATTCCGACTCCGAATCAGGTGCGTCGAGCATGTAACCCATACCCCGCGAGGTGTGAATCAGCTTGACCTCAAAATCATCATCGATTTTTGCTCTCAGTCTCCTTACCGCGACCTCAATAACATTGGTATCGCTGTCGAAGTTCATGTCCCAAACCTGGGAGGCGATAAGTGATTTTGGCAGCACCTCCCCTCGACGACGTAGTAACAGCTCAAGCAGCGCAAACTCTTTGGCCGTAAGGTCTATGCGCTTACCTCCACGAATGGCTCGGCGCTTGAGCAGGTCCACCTCCAGATCAGCCAATTTCATATAGGTTTGCGAGGGAGCGCCGTTACCCCGACGCAGCAACGTTCTGACGCGAGCCAACAGTTCAGAAAATGCGAAGGGTTTAATCAGGTAATCGTCTGCCCCGAGTTCAAGTCCTTTCACTCGATCTTCAACGCGGTCTCGCGCCGTGAGGAAGAGCACGGGAACATCTTTCCCAGATGCACGAACCTTCTGAAGTACTTCCCAGCCATCCAGCCCAGGCATCATGACGTCGAGAATCAGCAGGTCATAGGCCTCGCTCAAAGCGTGCTGAAGCGCCACTTTGCCATTGGTAAAGCGATCCACATTGAACCCCGCCTCCGTGAGTCCTTGCTCCAAATAGATACCTATTTTGGGTTCGTCTTCAGCAACCAGAAGTCTCATGAGGGTGGCTCTCGGATAATGATGAAGCGCAGTCTGCAACGAAACACGCCAGCCAACCAGCAACTGACAGAAAAGTAATATTGGCTTCAGGTAAATGTCAGCGAGCGCTGTCTAGGGTTCAAGCATGAGTACTTCCTGGTGCTCGACCGACTCTTCAGCACGAAACGTTTGGGAGCCGGAAAACAATTCCATAAGGAGTTGCCCCATGAATCGCCTGAAAATGCTGTTTTTTGTGAGCTCAATACTCGTCTCAGCTTCTGTATGGGCTGAAAGTGGCGGAGACCGCGTGATAGAGCGTATGGAAGGCCTGCGCGACAAGGCTGAAGCAGTACTGGTTCAAGCTGAAAAAGCCCCTGAAGGACAGCGACATGTCCACATGACCGAGCATATGAAGATGCTCGGCGACATCATGAGCCAACTCCATAAAGATCATCCAGACGCCTCAATGTCACCCCAACAGCACCTGGCCTGGATGGAAAAGCACGACAAAATTGCCGACGACGTTTTGAGCCAAATGCAACGTGAGCACAAATTGATGCTTTCAGAGAATCATCAGTGAGAACCGGCTTCCAAAGGGCTTTTTGAACAGTACCGTTGACTACGGCGTCTTTGGACGCCGTGTTTTTTTTGAAAACTGACAGATATGTAGTGTTCAGGTCAGTTAACTGGCAGCTCCGTGTCTTTAGCATAGCCAGTGTTCCCACTCTTACTCTCGAGGTCACTATGAAAGCTAAGCTCGTTACCCCAGTCATCGCAGCAATCACTCTACTCTTCGGTGCTACGGCTATGGCCAGCGCAGGGCATGGGAAAGAGGACATCGGCCAGCCTGGAGTCGCCTCTGAGGTTACCCGTACGGTGGAGGTCGAGATGGGCGATATTTTCTTCAAACCTGAAAGCATCGACGTAAAGCCTGGTGAAACTATTCGATTTGTCCTTCGCAATGAGGGTTCGCTGCTGCACGAGTTCAACATCGGCAAAGCCGCTGCTCATGCAGCACACCAAAAAGAAATGGCAAGCATGTTCCAGAACGGGACACTTAACCCCACCGGTACCGGGAAAACGATGAGCGGTATGAGCCACAGCATGGGTGGAATGAAGATGGTCGGAATGGAGCACAACGACCCGAACAGCGTCCTGATTGAGCCTGGCACAACCCAAGAGCTGATCTGGACCTTCAACAACAGCACAGACCTTCAGTTTGCCTGCAACGTGCCGGGGCATTATCAGTCAGGGATGGTTGGTCCGTTTGACCTGAAGTAAGCCGAAGCTGGCTGCTAACACCGCTTCGACGCACGAGTTGGCTACGCTCTGTCGCAGAGATCACAGCAACGCTTACACAGTGGGGTCTAGATCATGAATAACCATCAGCATCCGGATGGAAACACCACCGCACCATTTTGGAGGCGCAAAACAGGCGTTGTACTGATCATGCTCATTGCGATTGGTGCCTTCTACGTGTTGCGGGAGCATTTCAGCCACGTTTATCCATTTTGGCCTTATCTGATTCTGTTGATCTGTCCATTGATGCATTTTTTTGGACATGGACATGGACATGGCGGACATAACCATGGCGATCAGGCAGCAACCCATAAGGACGAAAAAGGGAAATAGCCATGCCTACCATATCGAGCCACCACGACCACAGTCACGCCCCTGCTGCTCCGCTCAATGACGATGATCTACGTGACCCGGTGTGCGGAATGGCAGTCACTTCACCAAGTAAATTTGGTGAGTCTTATCAGGGACAGACGTATCAATTTTGTAGCCTGAAATGCCAGGAGAAGTTTCGAGCTGATCCTGAACGCTACAGCGGTAATGTTTCGAGCGCCGAATCCCGCGTCACCACTCCAGTGCCTGCGGTACAAACAGGCACTGAGTTTACCTGTCCGATGCACCCGGAAATACGTCAACCCGGACCCGGCAACTGCCCTAAATGTGGCATGACATTAGAGCCGGTCATGCCCGCGCTCGATGAAGAAGAAAATCCTGAACTCCGGGATTTCGCCCGCCGCTTTTGGTGGTCGCTGCCATTAACCGTGATAGTGACCGTACTCGCCATGGCGGGACACTCGTTACAACTCCTCCATGGCTCGATCCAAAACTGGATCGAGTTCGCTCTGGCGACACCGGTGACCTTATGGGCAGGTTGGCCCTTTTTTGTAAGGGGCATAGCCTCTATAAGAAATCGCAGTCCAAACATGTGGACTTTGATTGGTTTGGGTACCGCCGCAGCCTACCTTTACAGCGTCATGGCAACGCTCTTTCCCCAAAGCTTTCCCGCTACCTTCATGCAAGATGGACGTATCGGCGTCTACTTCGAAGCCGCCGCGGTCATCATCTCGCTCACCTTGCTTGGGCAGATTCTTGAGCTCAAAGCCCGATCGCAAACCTCCGCCGCCATTAAGTCCCTTCTCGGTTTATCGCCCAAGACCGCACGCCGGATCAATGCCGATGGACAGGAGGAAGACATTCCTCTCACCCATGTTCACCTTGGAGACCATCTGCGGGTCAGGCCAGGTGAAAAGGTGCCCGTTGATGGCTCAGTACTGGAGGGTGAAAGTGCGGTGGATGAGTCCATGCTCACTGGCGAGCCAGTGCCGGTAATGAAGAGCGCTGGTGATAGCCTGATCGGCGCCACTCTGAATACACATGGGAGCTTGGTAATGGAGGCGCAAAAGGTCGGCGCCGAGACCATGCTGTCACAGATCGTACAGATGGTCGCTCGGGCTCAGCGCTCCAAAGCACCAATGCAACGAATGGCCGACTCGATTGCCGGCTACTTTGTGATGGGTGTTATCGCGATTGCAATACTGACATTTGTCGGTTGGGGGCTTTTTGGCCCTGAGCCCAGTTGGGTGTTTGGTCTGATCAACGCTGTCGCCGTGCTGATCATCGCTTGCCCCTGTGCGTTGGGTCTTGCTACGCCCATGTCGATCATGGTTTCGACGGGTAAAGCAGCCAGCATGGGTGTGCTGTTCAGGGATGCCAGTGCCATCGAAAACCTTTGCAGGATCGACACGCTGATTGTCGATAAAACAGGCACCCTGACAGAAGGAAGGCCAGTGTTTCACAGTGTGGAGGCCACACCCAGTTTCAATCCCCCCGATGTTCTTCAGCTGGCTGCCAGCCTTGATCAGGGCAGCGAACATCCCTTGGCTCATGCAATCGTCGATCATGCCCGAACCAAGAACATTAAGCTCACCAAGCCAGAATCCTTTGAGTCTGGTTCAGGTATCGGGGTCAGTGGCATCGTTGATGGCAAGAAGATCCAGCTGGGGAACACCGCGTTGATGGAAGCCGCAGGCGTGAACACCAAGCCCCTACAAAAGCGTGCAGAGTTGTTGCGCCTTGAAGGCATCAGCATCATCTATCTCGCAGTTGACGGGGCATTGGCAGGGTTACTGGCGGTCTCAGACCCGATAAAACCGACCTCCAAAGAAGCAGTCACCAAGCTCAAGGCTGATGACATCAAAATCATCATGGCTACTGGCGACGGGCTCACCACCGCCCGGGCTGTCGCCAGGGAGATGGGGATTGAAGAAGTCCACGGTGAAGTGAAACCTCAGGACAAGGAACGTCTGGTCGCAGACCTCCAGCAATACGGCCGGAAGGTCGCCATGGCTGGTGACGGTATCAACGATGCTCCGGCCCTGGCGCGAGCAGATGTGGGCATTGCCATGGGGACAGGGACTGACGTTGCGATGAATAGCGCGCAACTCACGCTGGTAAAAGGCGACCTGATGGGGATTTTACGAGCACGGGCTCTTTCGGTCGCAACAGTAAAAAACATGCGGCAAAACTTGGGTTTCGCCTTTCTTTACAACTCGATGGGTATTCCTCTTGCCGCAGGCTTGCTCTATCCACTGACAGGACATCTCCTGTCGCCCATGATCGCTGCCATAGCCATGAGCGTCAGTTCTGCATCTGTAGTTTTCAATGCATTGAGACTTAGGAATACCCGAATTGACTGAGCTTCAATGACGCTCACAACCCGAAACAGATAACTGTTGACCTTGCCATCGTGTCAACGTTGATGCTGTCGGTGCGGTGAAAAGAGACCGCTCAGCACGAGAGGAATAACCATGTTCGTCTTAGATGTATCAGGCATTGGTTGCGGCAGTTGCGTCAGCAAAATCACCAAAGCGATTCAGTCACTGGACAACGAAGCTACGGTTTCCGTGGATCGGTCAGCCGGTAAGGTGAGTGTTGAAAGCAGCGAAAGCCCAGAGCAGATTCGTAAAACTGTCGAGGCGTTAGGTTTTCCTTCTCAGATCAACGCTTGAATGCTGACACTTCCCATGGTCAGAGCCCCGTATGCAGGGGGCTCCCCTTGGTGAACCCTCAGGAGTACCGAAGCAGCCGCGTCGGCCACAATTACCGCTCGCAAGCCCTTGCGCTACTAATCACCTCGCAGAGCTTTGAGCAAACCTTTGAACGCTCCATTCAACCGAGTAAAAGCGGCGTCGAAACGTATTCCATTTTCTGCGTACTTTGCGACTTCGACCTGCTGATCGACAGTATTTTGATCAATGGCAGGTTGAGCCGGTGTGCTGTAAAGCAAAGCACCTTCGTAAATATCACCTGCTGATTCTTTTTCGGTAATGTGTTTTACATTTGTTGTTTTCAAAGAAAACGGAGTAGCAGGTGTTGCTTTTGTCTGGCTTGCAAGCACAGTAGAAAAATCTAAGTCTCGGGCCTTGAAGTTCGGTGTATCAGCGTTTGCGATATTGTTACTCAGAATCTCAGCTCTTTGGCTACGATAAATTAACGCTCTTTCTGCGGAGCCAAGCGCTTTCTCAAAACTAATACTCACAATCAATCACCCTCAGTAGCGCTACTATTTTTCAAGAACATCGAACACACATATGCAGTACCAGTGCAGAAACTAAAAAACGTTTCACCTTTGGAGTTAACAGAAACTTACAAAGTTATGCATCTCAAACAGAGACTCAGTCAATAGCGGTGTGACGTTGGAAGATCGAGACCTTACGGATTAACTAGCGTACTCCTCAAGAGAAATATCGCAACCTGACACAACTGTAATATTCACCTAAGGTTCCTGACAGGGGATGAGTCTTATAGTCCTATTGAGCCATAAGCTCTCCCCTAAGAATCATCACTTGATGTGGATTCGGGGGATTACCAATACTCATCAGAGGAAATTCAAATGAACCCCATCAAAACTTTGTTCGTCATCGCAGCCCTGACCGTCTCTTCTTTGGCAATGGCTGAAGGCGGTGGTGACCGGTCGTTCGCACGTATGGAAGCGGCTAGGAGTAATTCAATGGAATCGTATCAAGTAGCCCAAAAGCAAAGCACCCAACCTCCCATCGCAGAAAGCCAAGCCAAAGCGATGGACCACAAGAATTGCTGAATAGCTTGCTGCGCTCCCAAGCTGACAGAAATGTAATCACTGTGGTGGTTCAAATGTGGCAATTTCTGAGCTCGCTTGCCGTAAGAACTCGTTTTTAGTGACGGCGAGCGAGCTCATTCGGGCTCATATCCCCCCGAAAGAGTGCCTTCACCTATTTGTGCAACTCATTGGTTGTTTCGCACGGCTTCCCTTTTGACTGATCGGACATAAACGGCATGCATTCCAAAACCTCTAGGCGGACATTCGTTAAAGGCCTGGCCGCTGGTGGCATTCTCGGCGGCCTTGGTCTGTGGCGCACTCCTGTATGGGCAGTGACCAGCCCTGGCCTGCCGAGCGTTCTCACCGGTAACGAATTTGATCTGTTTATTGGTGAAACCCCTGTAAACATAACTGGCTCGCCGCGCACAGCCTTGACCATCAATGGTTCGTTGCCCGGACCTTTGCTGCGCTGGCGCGAAGGCGAGACGGTCACACTGCGTGTGAAAAATCGCCTAGACCAAGACACCTCCATTCATTGGCACGGGATCATTCTGCCCGCCAACATGGATGGTGTACCGGGTTTGAGTTTCCATGGCATTGCGCCCGATGGCATGTACGAGTACAAATTCAAGGTGCATCAGAACGGTACGTATTGGTACCACAGCCACTCTGGTTTGCAGGAGCAGGCAGGCGTTTACGGTCCAATCGTCATCGACTCGAAAGAGCCTGAACCTTTTCAATACAACCGCGACTATGTAGTGATGTTGACTGACTGGACCGATGAAGATCCTAGTCGCGTCATGGCCAAGCTCAAGAAGCAATCGGACTACTACAACCACCACAAACGTACCGTGGGCGACTTTATCGACGACGTCAGCAAGCAAGGTTGGTCTGCTGCCGTGGCCGATCGGAAGATGTGGGCTGAAATGAAAATGAACCCCACTGATCTCGCAGACGTCAGTGGGGATACTTACACCTATCTCATGAATGGCCAGGCGCCGAACGGTAACTGGACCGGTATTTTCAAGCCGGGCGAGAAGCTGCGCCTGCGCTTTATCAACGGCTCAGCTATGAGCTATTTCGACGTCCGCATCCCTGGTTTGAAAATGACCGTTGTGGCGGCTGACGGCCAACATGTCAAACCAGTCAGCGTCGATGAATTCCGCATCGCCGTGGCAGAAACGTATGACGTGATCGTAGAACCTTCCAGCGAAGAGGCTTACACAATCTTCGCCCAGTCCATGGATAGAACCGGTTATGCACGTGGGACCTTGGCAGTTCGAGAAGGATTAAAGGCACAGGTACCTGCGATCGATCCACGGCCGCTTTTGACCATGGATGACATGGGTATGGGCGGTATGGCGGGCATGGACCATGGCAGCATGGCTGGCATGGACCACAGCAAGATGGCCGGAATGGACCAAAGTGACATGACCGGGATGACCGGGATGACCGGCATGGACAGCGGTGACATGACTAACATGGCCGATATGGACCACAGCAAGATGGCGGGAATGGACAAAGATGACATGTCCAATATGGCCGGCATGGACCACAGCAAGATGGCAGGGATGGACAAAGGCGACATGTCCAACATGGCCGGCATGGACCACAGCAAGATGGCAGGGATGGGCAGTATGGGTGGCGAAATGCAGACTCACCCAGCGTCCGAAACCAACAACCCCTTGGTTGACATGCAAGCTATGAACCCAACGCCAAAGCTAAACGATCCGGGCATCGGTTTGCGGAACAATGGTCGTCGAGTGCTAACCTACTCAGATCTGAAAAGCACTTTCCAAGACCCTGACGGTCGCGAACCCAATCGCACCATTGAGCTTCATCTGACCGGTCACATGGAGAAATTTTCGTGGTCCTTCAACGGAATCAAATTTTCTGACGCCGAGCCGCTTCGTCTGAAGTATGGGGAGCGTCTTCGCATCACCCTGGTGAACGACACCATGATGACTCATCCCATCCACCTTCACGGCATGTGGAGCGACCTTGAGGATGAGAACGGCAAGTTCATGGTGCGCAAGCACACAATCGACATGCCACCAGGTACCAAGCGCAGCTATCGAGTCACCGCTGATGCCTTAGGTCGCTGGGCATATCACTGCCACCTGCTTTTCCATATGGAAATGGGCATGTTCCGTGAAGTACGGGTTGATGAGTAAAGGAGACGATCTGTGAGCACATACCTAAATCGTAAATCGCTGGTCGGTTGCCTCTTTGCCGTCAGCTTGATGGGTGGACTCTCGTCCGTGGCGCTGGCAGTCGAAGATAGTAGTGAGCATTCACCTGCTACTCCTGCGAAAGCAACGAGCAAACCTGCAACTGCGACAAACGAGTCAAAGCCCGATCACGGGTCAATGGACCACAGCAAGATGAGCCATGAATCGATGGATCATGACCAAAAAACCAAAAAGGCAGATTGAGATCATGACCAGTAAGTTTTTACGCCCAACGTTGATGGCACTGGCAGTCTCTACCAGTCCTGCTTTCTTTGTCATGGCTCACGCCGCTGAAGAGATGGATCACTCCAAGATGGACCATAGCAAGATGGGGGCTATGGATCACAGCAAGATGAGTATGGATGACGGGCAAATGGACGGAATGGAAAGTATGGATGGAGGGGCGACTACCAGTCGAACCCCAGTTCCCGTACTTACCGATGCTGACCGTGCAGCCGCCTTTCCAGATGTTGCTGGTCATGGTGTCCACGATAAAAAACTCAACTCCTTCATGCTGCTGGATAAGTTTGAGTACCAGGATGCTGACAACGGTAGTGCATTGGCCTGGGATGCAAAAGGATGGATCGGCGGTGACGTTGACCGACTGTGGTTGCGCTCGGAAGGCGAACGTACCAATGGCGTAACGGAAAACGCTGAACTCTCAGCACTTTGGGGGCACTCCATCGGTCCATGGTGGGATGTCGTCACCGGCGTACGACAAGACTTCAAGCCCGGGTCACCACAAACTTGGGGAGCGCTCGGTATTCAGGGCATGGCCCTCTATAACTTTGAAGCCGAAGCGACTGCCTACATCGGTGAGAACGGTCAAACCGCTGCTCGATTGGAAGGCGACTACGACATTCTGCTGACCAATCGCCTGATCTTGCAGCCGACGGCCGAAGCCAATTTTTACGGAAAAAATGATCCTCAGCGCGGCATTGGCTCCGGACTGGCCAACACCGAGGTGGGTTTGCGGTTGCGCTATGAAATAGTCCGTCAATTCGCCCCCTATCTCGGTGTTTCCTGGAATCGTTCCTACGGAAAAACAGCAGACCTGGCCAGCGATGAAGGGGGAAAAACTAACGAGGCGAAATTCGTAGCCGGTATTCGGATGTGGTTCTGAGAGACTTGAGTAACGCCACACCGAATTTTGAATAACCGAGAAGTCGCTTTCTCCACTCTAGGGTAAGCGCTTCGATTGAACCGAAGCAGCGGGATTGAACGCTCGAGTGAGGGATTGGCTTCTCCGAGGGTATCCCGACACAGCCAAGGCAAGAGGAAAAATTTATGACAGATAACTTCCGACTCTCAAGTCACTTTCTGCGTATCGCAACGTTCGCAGCGCTATTCATCGGTTCCACCGCTCAAGCAGCACAGGCACTGACAATCGATGTTCATCGAGATGCAAACTGCGGATGCTGCAAGAAATGGATTCAGCACCTTGAAGCCAATGGCTTCACCGTCATTGATCATGTAGAAACCAACATGAGCGCGGTCAAGCAGAATCTCGGTGTTGCTCCACGACTCTCGTCCTGCCACACAGCAATGATCAATGGAAAGTTTGTTGAAGGTCACGTGCCCGCCGAGCAAATCATTGCGATGAGCAAACGTGACGACCTTCTCGGGATCGCCGTTCCTGGCATGCCGGCTGGATCTCCAGGCATGGAAGTCAACGGAGAACATGATGCTTACCAGGTAATCGGCTTGTCCAAAGCAGGCACAGACCAGGTCATTGCTGAATACCCCGGAAACTAATCTGGCCCCTCAATCCTTCCCCTGCATGGTTAGCGTCATAGCCGTGCAGCGGGACACATACTGTCCATTCCGCGCTCAGCAACACGCCAAGACAATGAGCTACTGTTGGTCGCCTCTCCTGCTGTTCCCCTCAGACCCACTCTATAACACCCTCAACTAAACGATGCACACGCAGTCGAAGTGAACATCGACGATGACTCTGCACCGTCAGTCTCAGTTATGAATGGAAATTGCCTGTCAACGGATCAAAAGATCCTAGATAGCAGGTTTACCAAGCGGGGCGAACACAGGTACTGACAACAGAACGTCCTGCCATTATGTCAATCCACATAAAAAAAGGCGCCACTAGGGCGCCTAAGCCGCCTCCCAAACCAAAGGAGAAACAAGGAGACGGGGTGTACCTGGTAGTCGAACAATTGGTGCCGCAGGTTAGCGCTCGTTAAAGCAGTTGCAGTGGGTACTCGACAATCAGTCGGACCTCATCCAAATCAGATTCGAAATCGGTAGCACGCGTGGTTGCTTGGCGAACACGCAGAGACATGTCCTTCAGAGAGCCTGACTGGATGATGTACTTAGCCTCAATGTCTCGCTCCCAACGCTTTTGGTCTTGCAATGGCGCTCCATCTGCCCCGCGACGCATGTACACGCGGTTCGCGTTGGAATAATCAGCGTCCCACCCCTTCGCGTAGCGAGTCATGAAGCTAAGGCCCGGAATGCCGAAAGCTTGCATATCAAGGTCGTAGCGTAGCTGCAAGGATTGCTCTTTCGGTGAGTTGAAGTCGCTGTACTGGATGGAGTTATCCAGAAAAATCGAGTCCGATTGGCGTAGGTAATCGAAATCGTCATTGCCGTTGCTGCGTTGATAGCCAACGGTCACCGTATGGACGCCGAACTTGACCCCGGCTTTTCCGCTCCAGATATTGTTATCAAAGCTGTCTAGGAGTTTTTTACCCTCGTCGACCGCGCGGTAGTAATTAAATCCACCGATCAACGCGACGTTGTCTGAGAGCGGGTAACTAAGCGAAGTGCCAGCGTAATACTGATTCCAAACGTCCTTGAATTGACTGGCGTAAAGACTCACACCAACGAACTCATTGACGGTGTAATCCCCCCCTAGGTAAGCAATCCACGGAGCATCAACAGCACCGGCATAGAAAGTCGAAAAGCCGTCACGCATGCTGCTGGAGTTGGGTTGGCTCATCGCATGCAGCCGGCCGCCCTGAATGGTCAGGTCTTTAATGCTGGTATTGGTGAACGTTGCTCCCCGGAAACTCTCTGGCAGCAGTCGAGAATCGCCATATGCCACGACAGGCGTGGATGGAAATACGTCTCCTACTTTGACCACCGTATCCATAAAGCGAGCCTTCGCAGCTCCGCCTACTTTTGAGTAAGAGTCTTCAGGTTGGCCTTTGCTGTTATAGGGCATGACATCCACTGAGCTTCGAGCCCCCGAGCGCCCATCACCCGAATCAAGTTTGAGTCCTACCATTGCAAATGCATCAATGCCGAACCCGACGGTGCCTTCGGTGAAGCCAGACTCAAAGCGCCCGATAATCCCATGAGCCCATTCTTCAGCGTAGCCATTGCCTGTGGGACTTGACTGGCCCTTTCGATAGTCACGATTGAAGTAGAGATTACGATTGAGAAGACTAAGGGTGCTCCCTTCAATGAACCCCTCAGTTTTTTGCTCAACGGCCACTGCAACTTGCCCCATGCTCATGCCAAGGGCAATGAGAGAAAGACCATAAAAGCTTTTATTGTTCATTTAACACTCCAGGCTTTAGCTTGGCAGAGTTTCTTTATGAAATATTTTTATCATTATAAAAAAGCCACCGGCACGTAGAGATTCCCTCTAGGTGCCGGCAGACATAATTTCATACAAAAGATAACTCCAGCGTGACCTGAAAATTACTTATACGTCAGCGACCAGTAAGCATGCTTAAAAAGCATAATTGAATGATCTGACGTAGGCATGACGCTTAAGGGCTAGCTTCCATGTGGGCAGTTGGTACCCATAACCTTGTACTCCACGGTGTTGAGCTTCCCAGCCGAGTCTTCATAGGTCATACGCGAAGGCGCAACACTACAGGATTTGTTGGCTTGCGTGACACTGACAACCTTCTGAATATCGAGGTTCATACCATACTCATAATGAACAACTTCAGGGATGGCCTTACCATTTTTTAAGGCATATTGCTCCATCGCCTGTTGGTTTTCTTGCATCATCCGGCCGTAAACGCGGTCACCGCCGCCTTCAGCCATTGCCAATGAAGACAAGGTTAAAATAGAAACGGCGAAAAGTGCTTTTAATGCTTTCATGATTTTCTCCTAGAGCTCACTTACTTCTGACTAGAGGATAACCAATGAAGCCTTTCAGAAAGCTGCCGCGGATATTACATATGTGTAAGGTGTCCCGTGTACTCGTGAGTTCGACTCTTAGAAATTTAATTTTTTGGCGGGTACTCTGAATGCGTCATACGAGCATCAGAAATTAGCTCGAGTTCTACATGGAGTATCTATGAGCCTTTTATTGAAAAATACATATCCCCCATATCACGGAGAGCTGCTTGGCACACTCCAGTAGCATGAGTCGTTTGCGCACAGCTAGATTAGGCAGCGAACGTGTTACAAATGCCATTACGGGCTGAGAAAGTTCGGGGCTACGTTGAGCGCGGAAAACACGATCGACAGGATGGTCATCAACAGCCATACGAAACCATCCCAGTATTTTATCGCGGCCAGCAGCAAGGCCCCGACGATTGGCAGCAAGGACAGCCCCTTCAGCAAGCGAAAGGTCCTGGTGAGCGTTCGGCCCTGCTTGTCGACCTGGTCAATGGTGATCCTGAGCAAGCCCTGAAGTTTTGGGGGATAGGTTTTTATCTTGTCCTTAAAATCATCGAAGATGACATTGAAACTGTGTAACAAGCGCTCTGTTTGCAGCATTTGATTGTGCAGGATCGCAAGCAGAACCACAGAGACGACTGCCAGCCCAAGGACAAGAATAAAACCTTCGAATTTTGAGGTTGTTTTCTCCAGCACGACCAGACCCGCTAGCGATATCGGCAGGGCAAGCATCTTGCCCGCGATGTCACCCAGTACCCCACTAAGCTTAGTGCCATAGTCGATTTCAGCCTGGGCCACCTCGCGCCGGGCCCGCTCAAACGAGAAGCTATAGACGTAGGTTTGCAGATTCGCACGGTACGTGGCGAGGATCTCCCGCCACTCCCGCACGATCACCAAGAATAGATTCGGCTCGCTCTCAAACTTCTCGATGACGCTCGCCACCGCCATCCGAATCATCAATTTTCGTTCGGAGAGGTGCGCCTTGTTTTCGTTTTTTCGATTGAGTATTTCTTCCAACAAGCTCAGGTGGTTGAGCTCATAGTCAAGAACCTTGACGTCAACCTGGGTAGGCAACAGAAAAGTTCTCGGAGGCTTAGCCCCATCAGGAGGCAAGGCAAAAAACAGGTTATAACCATCTAGACTGCTGTCTTTGTCGACACCGATCGCTAGCAGTGCAAGCAGCTCGATCAGCCGGCAAACGCGCCTGAGCGTCTTAATCGCCGAAGGTTCGGTGTCATCACTATCCGCCCAACTGAGCTCAACAATGTACACGTTGCTCGGAAATTGGCCCTTGCCCAATGAGCCATTGCGAGCGACAAACTCGCCTAAGTTCGCGTAGAACCGGCCCGACTCGTTCGATGGCAAGCGAAACTCAATATCGAGAGAGTCAGCTTTTTCAGAGCAATGCTCGAACTTGCCATAAGCTGCGGGCAGGTCATCACACATTCGCAACGCACCGATAATGTCGGGCGTTGGCCTCCCCTCATAGCGGATGACCCCATCCTCAATGGTGGGCGCTCCGAGGGCACGGTAGAGAGCTACCACATTGGAAAACATTCTTAGCCAGCCCTAGCCAGCAATTCTTTCTCGATCACACCAACCAGTTCGGCAGTCAGATTGGACAGGGTCAACTTCTTCCGTCCCTCATCATAGTAAACGTCTGCGGCCGGATCCTTACCTAACGCTCCACGCTCGAATTGCAACGACCAGTTAGCAGCGTCCCCCTTGATACGGGTCTTCTCTTTCAGCGATTTCGCATTGACCGTAAAGTCGTCCGGCACCTTATGTTTCTCACTATTCAAATAGTCTTTCAGACCAACGATTTCATCCACTAAGTCAGCGGGTACGTGTGCGACCGCGACGTGGCAGATGGCGTCCAGGCGCGCGGACTTGCCTGCGGCCAACTGTTCCTCCAGATATTTGATCACCGCCTCTTTGGCCTTATAACCAAAGCTTTTTAACGCTTTGTTGTCGCGAAAAAACCGGGCAACGTTATCAATTGCATTTTTTGTAGCGCGTCCGGAGGCAACTCCTTTCGCACAACCCAGTGCAGAAATGAAATAGTCAGATGCCTGACTATCACGGCCGCGGCTGATGAAGCACAGGTAGGTTGAATCCACTTCATCCTCTGCGTCATCCTCATCCTGCTCAGGCGCAGCAGCGGCCGCAGCAGCCATAGCCTTTATGGCCACGAAGCTAGCCAAGTTGATCCTGGCGGCCTGCTGAACCTTGTTGAGATCGACCTCTTGAATTTCCTTCGGCACATAGTTTTCGTCCAGCTGAATACCACCGCGCTCCTTCATGCTGGCGACCAGGAAAAAGTCGGTTGCGCCCGAGGTGTACTGGGCGCAAAGGATGTGTCCACCAGTCGACAAGACTTGATTACCGGCTTGCTCCACCAGTTGGTCCATTGCCAAGTGGGTCAAGTCGATAAATTGCGCTTTATCATCTTGTACTTCTACGAACGCGGTGAAGCGCTCTGGAAACGGCCCCTGACGGTCATCATTGGCAAACTGTCCATAGACCACGCTGTTGCCTTCTTTGCCAATGAGGCCGTGGATGCCATTGACTAGAAAATGTAACGCAGGATTTTCAGTATCGAGCGCCACATCCTTCTTGACCACCTCGGAGATAAAGCTGGTCTTGGCCAGCTTCTTGAAGCTGTGAATAATGGCAGTTTTCAGTGTGATCATTGGTCGAATTCCGTTCCGATAGTATCAATATAGAATCACTGAAAATAACACTTTACCCAACAAACTTCAGGGCTTATCTCGGCACGTGACACCGCCTAAGGGCTTCAACACTTAGGCAATGAGTAAGACCACAAGAACCCATTAACTGTACATGCATACAGCATGATAATCTATGCCGTTCATCAGCACGAGGGTCGGAGCGTTGAAGCGCGGACAGCACCATCTCGGATTGCCACAAACCATGGTCTCTATCATAGACTCAGTCTGAGAGAGTTTTTCCAGCCTTATCCGTCAGTGCTGGAGCTCAACTGGGGAGTGTGGACCACTATCGCGAACTCTCGTGTTGGATCGCTCGGATCCTTTGTTTGAAGCAACTCTTCAAAGGAGCCGATCCCAAAGATCACCCATGGTTCTGGGTAATGTCGCAGGAGGCGTTTTGCCTGCTGACGAACAGATTCTGGGAGGGTCTTATCTCTGGACAGCTCACGCAAGAACTCGCCTGTTTGGACAATACTCCGGGTACGCTCGCAGGGCATGGTCATGTGTCGCCACTCCGCTAGATTTTTCACTTAACCTTAGAGAGCCCACCACCATCGCCTAAAGCTCTGTGGGTGCGAGCCATTCGTTTGAATTGTAGCAAGCACGCCGCTCGGCTCCTCTGAAGTAAACAGGCCCCCATAGGGCCTGGTTCTCGGGGACGATTGCTGATACGTCGCCAACGCCATGTCTTGGTAAGCACCGGGAAAATACGGGGATGGTTGAGTCGGACGAAGCCCAAAACATTGAACGTCGATGAATGCCACATTACGCACCAGTGACTCTCAGTACAGGCTCTGCGCGACGCCCAGGTCTGTTCGTACCCTTCGACCGGGTCCCATCAACCGCCATCGATAGATAGCTGGGGGAAGCTCGGGTACTTTTCTGGCGGTGCATCATTTCAGTGAGTCGTGTAGGCTTTTCTCATCTATTTTGTGAGGTCTAATCGATGGCCCCACAAAATAAATGATTTTTCGTGATTGTTTGTTGGGGCTCGGAATCATCTATTTTGGGAGCCGACAGCTAGCTCCGGTCATCCCTGTGTAGATCGGCTTTATGCTACTGGCACCTCTGATAGGCGCTTTGGCTTCGAAAGCTTCCAAACTGCCGTCGACAGCTGCCAGAGCGGTCACCTTCAGCTCATCGACCCGTAACTCTTTGGTGGTTCTCCCGCTGGCTCTGGCATTGAAGAAATTCGAGGGCTTGCTGCCGCTGCGGTGATAACCCAGACGTTGATTGCGTTGATCTACATCCGCGCAATACCGGCACTCGTCTGGCGGAAAAAATCGCAGGCGGTGTCAGTGACCTCACAGGTTTGCAACTCAACTCAAGATGGACCAGCTGCGCGCTGATCACAATTTACTTAACCACGCACAAGTAATTCAGATTGGTTTGACCGATATTACGTCGAAATACCGAAATTTCTTTTTTTTAGCTTCATTTTTGGCGTCTTGTTCGGCAACAAGCGTGCTCAAGGTATTCGCATCATAGATAAACACTTCTACATCGCCTTCAAACTCCCTCGTAACGTGTAGGGTAACCCGAAGCTTCGGAGAGAGAGATTTAGCAAAGGATCTCGGCTTTGGGCTAGGCTCAGCTTTTGAGACGACCTCCGGCTCAGGCTTTTCCGTAGAAAGCTGTGGATCCGATTGGTTTGATGAGCCAAACAGGGCCAGGCGCATTTGTTCCTCACTCAGTTCTGCCATCATTTGGAATTCTCTCGTTGCTTAAGAATGGGACATTCTACACAAGGCTTCGCGATTTCAGTCCGATCGACCAGGAACGAACGCCTCCTTTGGCATGGTGATCAATACATAATCGTCTGCGGTACGACGATACTGCTTTGGAGTCCCGGAGGGTCGACCTGACTTGCCAATGTGTATCGATGATCGCACGTCCGTTATCGTTGATAACGGCTGCCGGCCCGAGTTAATGATGCATGGAGGTCAAGAAAAAAATTACAACCAAAAGAATGAGACAAACTGAGACGGCCAAAACAATGACTCTTTCATCCATGGGGGAACTCCTAAAATATTTCTGAAAATCTGACCCCGCACGCAAAAATGTCTCACGGATCTTCAGACTTGAGCGGCTTCGTGACTAGCCACGCCACCCAAATTTAGCACCCACCGGCGAGGTGGGGATGATTTGTGATCTTGCCGGGACCCCGTCCCCGACAGAGTTCGCATCTGCGCCTCCTATTCCAAGGCAATGGATGTTAGGTAACACCATCTGCGCCAACAATCCTTATTCCAGCTTGCTCGCTCATTCAAATTAAATACCTACGATCCTGGGGGATCGACACGCTCCATTGAGGCTGCACATCAAGAACATTCTGGCAGTAGCGTTTGTGCAACATGCTGCGTGTGAATGCGATGTTTTGCGCTGCGGGTCATGAAGCGCTCATGGAAACGAACGTAGCAAACAAGAGCTACGCATTGGCTGGCGGATCGCACGCAAGCCAATTTTATAAAGAGAGCAGATAAACATTACAAAATTGTAATTTTACAATCATGTCCCCGTTATCTCCAGATTGCAACGATACAGCTCGGCGACGATACGGGAGGCGCAACCTGCTTCCCGTAAACAATAATTCCAGCCGAAGAGCTTTCTAGTTCTGCCGAACCTAAGGAGTGATGGATGAATAACAACACAAAATTTTCGATGGCCGCGTTGGCAATCGTTGTCAGTTCTGGCCCTTCCGTGGTATTTGCGGAGGAGAAGGCCGAAGGGTTTATAGAAGGCAGCAGCCTTACGGTTCTTAACCGAAACTACTACTTCAATCGTGATCACCGCAACGGTCAGTCGAGCGCGACAGGCAACGGGTATTCCGAAGCGTGGGCACACGCAATCATCAGTAAATTCGAGTCCGGTTTTACTCAGGGCACCGTGGGTGTCGGTGTTGACGCGTTCGCCATGATCGGATTGAAACTCGACACGGGTGACGGCCGTAATGGTGGCCGTAGTTCGTTCGACGTACTCCCTGTCAATAGCGACGGAGAGGCGCGGGACGAATACACCAAAGTAGGTGGTGCGGCTAAAGTTCGTGCTTTTGACACCGTAGTGAAAGTCGGTGATGTATTTCCGGCCAACCCTGTTGTCGCTGCTGGTGATTCGAGACTTCTGCCGGAAAGCTTCCGTGGTGTGACGGCGACCAATACTAGCATTGAAGGTTTGACAGTTCAGGCGGGTCGCCTTCACTCTATGAGTCAGCCGACTTCCAGTAATATGCGCGACAACTTCGCGACCTTCTATGCAGGGCCAGTCAACTCGCCGTGGGTCGGCTACTTTGGCGGTGACTATAACCTAAACAAGAACGTAATCGTCAGCCTCTATTCCAGCCGCCTCAAAGACGCTTGGAATCAATACTATGCTGGCACGGGGTTAAATTACGCATTGACGGATGAGCTTTCCGTATTCGGTGGGGTGAACTACTACAAGGCCGTCGACGAAGGAAAAAAACTTTTAGGTGAGTTCGATAACAATATCTGGAGTGCTAAAGTCGGCGTGAAGTATGGTGCCCACTCGGTTGCACTGTCTCACCAACGAAATAATGGTAATGACGACTTCGACTATCTGCGTCAATCTGATTCAATTTTTCTTGATAACTCAATCCAGTACAGCGACTTCAACTCGCCGAAAGAGCGCTCCTGGATGGCTCGCTATGACCTCGACATGACCACGTATGGCGTGCCAGGGTTGTCGTTTATGACACGTTACGGCCGTGGCACCGACGCCGATTACTCGAACGCTAACGCGACGTACATGCGACGCGATGCCGACGGAAATCCGCTGACCGATCAGAAACGCTGGGAACGCGACATCGAGGCAAAATACGTCGTTCAGACAGGTACTTTGAAAGACATGTCTTTCCGCCTGCGGCAGGCGACCATTCGCTCAACCGCATTTGAGTCGGATCTGGATGAAGTCCGTGTGATTGTTGAGTATCCACTGGCTATTCTGTGACATTGAGCGGGATGACTCGCTCTCGGAGCATCCCGCTATTTGAAAGTTACAAAAATGTCATTTTTCAATCATCTTCACGTTAGGTTACGTTTTTTATACTTATCGTGAGTTAATAGAATTCTAGCTAGCGCATCTAGCTTGGATTCTATAGATGAGTAACTAGTCTGCGAAAGTCTGAACTCAATGCTGTTCAGTTGTAATATCCGCTCACCTTTGGAAGCTCCTTTGCTCCTTTGGAAAAGGTGAATTTTTAAGACGTCCTCCGGGACGTCTTTTTTTGGCCTGTCAAAACTTGAGCAAATAAAAAACGCCCGACACCTTTGAATAACGAGGTGGATCGCGCGTTAATGATTCTTCTGATAGCAACGCAGCTATTAGCCGCCTCGTTTACGGCAGTCTCCAGCGACCGTGTAAGTGATCGTATTTAGCTGTCCTTCGGAATCTTCATAGGTCATTGCAGCAGGCACCACTGCGCAGACTTTCGCTGGCCTCACCACACTTATCACCTTTACAACATCCACCTTCATCCCGTACTCGTATTCTTTCGCCACCGGAGCGCTCTTTCCCTGGCTAATTGCATACTGTTCCATCGCTTTGGCATTAGCCGTCATCATTTTTTCAAAGGCCTTGTCTCCTCCCCCTTCCGCCAGTACGAGAGAGGAAAACGCCAGAGCTCCAGCGAAAGTAATAATGTTCATGAACTTCATATCTTGCACCTCATATATTAACTGTTACAAGGATATCAATTCGAACATTGCGACGGCGTGGCGCCTAAATTACGAATGTGTAATAAAGCCGTCCAAAAAAAAACCGCGACCGGAAACCGGAAGCGGTTTTTTATACACAGTACTACTACATTTCACGTGTCTCATCTTTAGCATCACTTGATACCACGGGGTCACTCTTTCCTTCTTTAGCTACGTATTTCTCCATTGCCACGTCTCTTGCGGCCATCATTTTTTCGAAGGTTCTGTCCCCACCGCCTTCGGCCAAAGCAACTGAAGAAAGGATTAAAGCACCCGCAAAAGCGCAGATTTGAGCAATTTTCATACTGACACCTCATATAGTTAACGCTATTAGGGTATCAATTCGAACCTATCAACACGGTGGCGCCAAGATTACAGATTCGTTATGTAACTTGCGTAAAAAAGCCCACTATCGAATCTCGATAGTGGGCTTGAAAACCAAAGAACTATATGGCTGCTATTTTGTCGTCTTCGGCTTCATCCTCATCTCGACGGTGCGCCCAGTGATAAAGCGCAGGCAATATCAGTAGGGTCAATGCAGTTGAGGATAGGATGCCCCCGATCACCACGGTAGCCAGTGGTCTCTGGACCTCTGCCCCCGTTCCGGTGGCCAGCGCCATCGGGATAAAGCCCAGGGAGGCCACCAAAGCGGTCATCAACACTGGGCGCAACCGTGTCAAAGCCCCTTCATTGATCGCAGAGCTCAACGAATGTCCTTCCTCCCGAAGATTGCGGATGAACGCAATCATCACCAGACCATTCAGCACCGCCACGCCTGACAACGCGATGAAACCAACACCTGCCGAGATCGACAGCGGGATGTCTCGGAGCCATAAAGCCATGACTCCGCCCGTCAGAGCGAATGGAATACCGGTGAACACCAATAGGCCATCCTTGAGGTTGTTGAACATCATGAACAAGAGTGCGAACACCATGAGCAGGGCCACCGGGACGACAATCTGTAGTCGCTTGGCAGCGGATTGGAGCTGCTCGAATTGTCCACCCCAGGTGGTCCAATAACCGACCGGGATCTGCACCTCTTTATCAATGGCCTTACTGGCCTCCTGTACAAATGAGCCGATATCCCGTCCACGTACGTTGGCGCTGACGATCACCAGACGCTTGCCGTTTTCACGGCTGACCTGGTTTGGTCCCAGCACCAGATCGAGGCTCGCCACTTCTGAAAGAGCAATGAACCCGATCTGATCGGCATTGCTGTTAAGCAGCGCCGGCACCGGGATTAGCAGTGTGGACAATCCCTCGAGATCCTTACGCATGGCATCGGATAAACGCACCACCATGTCGAAGCGGCGGTCTCCTTCATACATCGTACCGGCTTGACGGCCACCGACCGCCACTCCAATGGTGTCTTGTACGTCGCCTACGTTCAGACCGTAACGGGCGGCTTTATCACGGTCGATGTTGATGGTCAGTACCGGCAGCCCCGACGTTTGCTCGACCTTGACCTCGGAGGCGCCATTGATTTTCTGCATGGACGCGGCAATTTTTGCAGCGGTGCTGTTAAGCACCGCCATGTCATCACCGAAGACCTTCACTGCCACATCACTGCGCACGCCTGAAATCAGCTCGTTAAAACGCAGTTGAATAGGCTGAGAAAGCTCATAGTTGCTTCCGGGCATCGCGGCTGTAGCTTTTTGGATATCGGCTATCAACGCCTCCCTGGATTTATTCGGATCAGGCCATTGATTCTTCGGCTTGAGCATCACATAGCTGTCAGAGATGTTTGGTGGCATTGGATCGGAGGCAATTTCTGCTGTACCAGTACGAGCAAACATCCGCTTGACCTCAGGTACCTTTGCCAACACAAGGTTTTCAAGACGTTGCTGCATTTCTACCGATTGCGTCAGGCTGGTACCTGGGACACGCAATGCTTGCAACGCGAAATCCCCTTCACTGAGACTCGGCACAAACTCGCTGCCCATTCGACTAGCGACCACACCGCACACCGCGATAATGCCTAGTGCTATGGCGAATGCCAGTGATCGATGGCCCATGACCCATTCTAGCGCCGGGGCATACACCCGACGGGCGCCACGCATGATGATGTTCTCTTCTTCCTTGACCTTGCCGGTGACGAACATCGCAATCGCCGCCGGGACAAAGGTCACCGACAACAGCATCGCGCCGAGCAAGGCGATCACTACGGTAAACGCCATTGGGTGAAACATTTTTCCTTCGACGCCGGTGAGGGCAAAAATCGGCAGGTACACGACCATGATGATCAGCTGGCCGAAAATCAACGGTCGGCGTGCTTCCTTGGCCGCCGCGAACACTTCGTGAAAGCGTTCGGAGCGGGTGAGGATGCGTCCGTGGTGTTGCTGCGCATGGGCTAGACGTCGGATGGCGTTTTCGACAATCACCACCGCGCCATCAACGATGATGCCGAAGTCCAGAGCTCCGAGGCTCATCAGGTTCGCGCTGACCTTGTTAGTGAACATCCCGGTGAATGTGAATAGCATCGCGAGCGGGATCACCATGGCAGTGATCAGCGCGGCGCGAATGTTGCCGAGGAACAGGAACAGAATCGCGATTACCAGGATCGCACCTTCAATCAAGTTCTTCTTAACGGTGGCGATCGCCTTGTCCACCAAATTAGTACGGTCATAGACGGTGACTGCCACCACCCCTTTTGGCAGTGAGCGATTGATTTGCTCAAGCTTGCTGGCAACTGCCTGGGCTACGGTGCGGCTGTTCTCACCGATCAGCATGAACACTGTGCCGAGCACCACTTCACGACCGTTTTCGGTCGCGGCCCCCGTCCGCAACTCACGGCCGATGTCCACGGTTGCGACGTTCTTGACGCGGATGGGCGTGCCGTCGACGTTGGCCATGACGATATTGGCGATATCGTCGGTGGTCGCTACTTGGCCGGGTGCGCGAATTAGTAACTGTTCGCCACTGTGTTCGATGTATCCGGCACCTACGTTGGCATTGTTGCGCTCCAGCGCTGTAACAAGGTCAGTCAGCGTAAGCTTGTAAGCCGCCAAGCGTTTTGGATCGGGCGCAATCTGGTACTCCTTGGCGAACCCGCCAATGGTATTGATTTCTGCGACCCCGGGAACATTGCGCAACTGAGGTTTGATGATCCAGTCTTGGATCACCCTCAGGTCGGTCGGCGTATAGGGACTGCCGTCCTCCTTGACTGCACCTTCTTCAGCCTCGACCGTCCACAGGAAAATTTCACCCAGGCCGGTTGAGATCGGCCCCATGACGGCTTCCACGCCCTCGGGCAGTTGCTCCTTGGCGACCTGCAACCGTTCGTTGACCAATTGCCGGGCGAAGAACAGGTCAGTGCCTTCCTTGAAGATCACTGTGACTTGCGACAACCCCGAGCGTGACAGCGAGCGAGTTTGTTCTAGAGCCGGCAAACCAGCCATTGCAGTTTCGATGGGAAACGTGATGCGCTGCTCGGTCTCCAGTGGTGAAAAACCTGCGGCACCCGTGTTGATTTGCACTTGGACATTGGTGATATCGGGAACAGCATCGATCGGCAGCTTCTGGTAGCTGGCTATACCGAGGCCGGCCATGAGGAGAACCGCGAGCAGCACGATGATGCGCTGCTCGATGGCAAATTGGATCAGGCGTTCGAACATGAGAACCTTCTCGTGGAAGTGGCGGATCAGTGGGCGTGTTCAGCCGAGGCTTTACCCAGTTCTGATTTCAGAATGAAACTGCCGGCAGCGGCGACTTGAACACCGGGTTCCAGGCCCTCCGTGATCTCGACCAGACCCGCCGAACGGCCGCCTGTCTCCACTGGCTGAGCCTTAAACCCGTCGTCCGTTCGAACGAAAACAGTTTGCTTGTCCTCGACGGTCTGGATAGCCGCTTCGGGTACAGCAACTTTTGTTTGCCGAGTATCAGTGTCAACCTGCACGGTCACGAATAGCCCGGGACGCCATGCACCTTGTGGATTGGCCAAGGTCACGCGGACCGTGGCAGTACGGGTTTGCTCACCCAACAAACTGCCGACATAGGCCACGGTTCCAGTGACTTCGGCATTCAGTTCCGGCGCACTGACCGTGACCGACTTGCCCACCAGTACCTTGTTCAAATCCTTTGGTGAGACACCAAAGGTCACCCATACACGCGACAAGTCGGAAAGGGTGAAGGCATTAGTGGTTTCGCTGACAACCTCACCGAGGCCCAAGTGTTTCTCAACCACTACGCCGTCGAACGGCGCACGCAATTCATATCGGTTACCCCCGCTGGCCACCGAGCTGCCACTGAGTACGCTGATTTTTTGTCGAGCATTGCTGAGGGCAATTTCGGCTTCTTGCAAAGCCTGGCGGGCTTGCAGGAAATCCTGTTCGGCAGAGATTTTGTCCTGCCATAACTGTCGCTCACGCTCGTAGGTAGTACGGGCCAACTCAAGACGACGTTGCGCCGCGGCTTGTTCACTACGTTGATCAGAAATTTGTTGGCTGGCGATCACGGCCAGCAACTGGCCTTTTTTCACCGGCTGACCAAGATTGACATGGACCGACTCAACGACACCGGGTACGCGGGGCACCACATGCGCAGTGCGGTCTTCATCAAAACGGATTTCTCCAGGAAAGGGCAATGAAAGGCTAATGCTCTGCGCCTTGGCTTCGACCAACTGGATGCCGGCTGAACTGATCTGCTCCTGGCTCAGTGTCAAGTGACCCTCTTCCGCTTCGCCTTCCGCGTGGTCGCCCTCAGCCGACTTTCCGCCCGTAGTTTCATCGCTGTGATCGTCATGGCCTTTGCCCTCCTGAGCCTGAGCTTCGGCTGAGGGCAGCGATGGGCTGCTCATCCACAATGAGCCGATGCCTATACCCACCGTCAAGGTCAGTACAGTGACGAGGATTAGTTTTTTATCCATGGAGACTCCCTGCGCAGCCCAGTCGGCAGTCACGGATTACCGTGGTATTGCGATGCTGAGCAGCGGTAAAAAAAGCGTTATATGAAATTCACGGGGTTCGAGTGAGAAGGGCGACATCACCGAAAATTCGCTCGATGCGCACCCAGGCGTCTGTCGCCTCGGCGATGGCCTGGATGTATTGCGTTCGGGCGCTGATCAAAGTGCGCTGAGCATCGAGCACGTCGAGGAAGTTAAACTTGCCCATTTCGAAACCTCGGGTAGCGGTGTCGACGGCACTTTGCGCGGCAGGCAGGATGGTTTGATTGAACGACGCGACTTCAGTGTTAGCCGTCATCCACTGATCAAGGGTGGTCTGGATTTCTGTGCGCAGTCGTAACTCACTGGCGTTACGAAGGTCACGGGCTTGATCGGTACGGCGGGCGGCGGCCAGTACGTTGCCCTGATTACGGTTAAACAATGGGATGGGCATAGACAACCCCACGACATTCACCCGCTCGCGCTCACGCTCGTCGTATTGGCTCCCGATACTCACGGTGAGGTCTGGAATTCGCTGAGCCTTCTCCAGGCCAAGGGAGGCTTCCCGCTGATCTATTTGCAGTTTTGCCAATCGCAGCTCCGCGGTTTCACCTATGCGATTAAGCAGCAGTGACGAATCCGGCACGGTTGGCATCGACCGGCTTGGATCACCCACAGATACGAATGCAGGCAAAGGCGCGCCCATGACCTGAGCGAGTCGCTGGTAGGCACTGGCCTCATCCCGCTCAGCCCGCCTCAGTTCCAGGCGCACCTCTGATAGCTGAACCTCTGCGCGTGTACCTTCAACGGGTGAGGATTTACCGCTCTTGATGCGACCTTGAGCTACACGCAAACCGCGCTCGGCGAGTTCAAGTGATTGACGTGATAACAGCAGCCTTTGCTGAGCCGTTGAGGAGCTATAAAACGCCTGAATGACATCGGCACGCAGAACATTGCGTTTGCGTTCCAATTCAATCCCGGCCGCGTCCTGAGCTCGACTGGCCACCTCGATCCTAGCCCCGCGCTTACCGCCAAGCTCGATCGGCTGGTTGATCATCACCGTCGTAGTGCGTGAGTTTCGCCGAGTATCTTCAGCCTCCCAGGAAACCTCAGGGTTAGGGATCAACCCTGCCTGCTGTCGCTCTCCCTGAGCAATACCAGTCTCCCATTGAGCGGCCGCCAGATCAGGGTTATTGGCAAAAGCAGTTTCAAGCGCCTGATCCACTGTGAGCATTTGAGCGGTCGCCGCAAACAAAGGACTAGTCAAAAGTGCGAGGATCGAAATTAGACCTGCTCTTAGCATGGTTTTATGCGTGATTGGGTGAGCAACAAACTTTCTACACCTAAGTAATTCCATCATTCCTTAAAACCTTTAAAACAAAAAGAATTTCCCATGAGGCAAATGTAATTCTCCGCACCTATCAACAAGGTGACTGAAAAATTACAAATACGTTATCCAGCGGAAAAACTTCAATTAATGCATTAGGATGAACTCAATAGGTGCTCGCACCAAGCAACAACCCGAAACAAAAAAAGGGATCCAGACCTAGTACTTTAGGAGGGCAAGGAAACATGACGGACCTTGCAAAGCTTTAGAAGACCATATTGCCAAGCAAATTAAAGATATAGCCAGAGTCGAAACGTTTATACAGATTAATAAAACCCTTGAATCAAGTTCTACGAACATTCAACCATTTCGATACATTTACCAGAGGGTGAAATTCTATGCGAATCCTTGTGATAGAGGACGAGCTAAAAACTGCTGAGTACTTACATCAAGGCCTGACCGAAAGTGGTTATATTGTAGACTGCGCATCGACCGGGGCTGATGGACTTCATCTAGCACGTCAGCAAGCTTATGATCTGGTAATACTAGACGTAAATCTTCCTGAGATTGATGGATGGGACGTTCTTGAAAATATTCGGCAGACTAGTAGTACTCGGGTAATGATGCTGACTGCACGAGGGCGTCTGGCAGACAAAATCAAAGGATTGGATCTGGGAGCCGATGATTATCTGGTCAAGCCATTTGAATTCCCTGAGTTGCTTGCAAGAGTACGGACGTTAATGCGCCGCAGCGAACATATTCCAGTTCCAGAGGTGTTAAAAGTCGCTGATCTTGAACTTGATCAAGGCAGACATCGAGCATTCCGCGGAAAACAACGCATAGATTTGACGACAAAGGAGTTCGCGCTGCTCCATTTGTTGATGCGTCAATCAGGAGAGGTGTTATCCCGCACTCAAATAATTTCTTTAGTTTGGGATATGAACTTTGACTGCGACACCAATGTTGTAGAAGTTTCGATACGAAGATTGAGGGCTAAAATAGATGATCCATTTGAAACAAAATTAATCCATACCCTCCGCGGCGTAGGCTATGTACTGGAGGCGCGAAAATGAAACCGGTCAGCCTATCGATGCGACTGGGGTTGACAGTTAGCATAATGGGAGCAGTACTAGTAGTGCTTTTAGCGATACTAGCTTTTTTAGCGCTTACTCACGAGCTTGATTCACGTGCAAAAAACAGCTTAGAAAAGAAAATGAGTCAGATTGAGCACAGTCTGCTGATGGATATCAGTACCCGTGACATGCGTTTAAAACCACACGTGCTATTAGATCAAGTACTGGGGCATGACAACCTTAACCTGACTATCTTTGATGATGATAATGTGAGTGAACCTCTCCTGAGTTTTGGCGCGGATATACCTGAATTATCTACAAATCAAGCCGGAACAGCCGCCAGTAATAAGCTATCGTACTATTCCCCAGCCGAAGAGTCCGGTATCCACATCCTCACCGCCTCTAAACTCATGAAATTAAAGGATGGTGAGTTCGTATCGGTCTTACTGTCTGTTGATCGCTCGAATGATGAAACGCTATTGAGCGCCTACCTGAGTTCGACCATCGTAGCGGTTCCACTGCTGCTAATTCTGATTGGTATCAGCGCCTGGGCGATTGTGCAGCGCGGCTTATCCCCCCTCCGGGAATTCCGTAAAGTGGCGGCCATGGTGTCGGCCCAGGATTTAAGTCATCGACTCTCCGTTGTCAATATGCCCCAAGAGCTCAGTGAGCTTGCTCACGGTATAAACTTCATGCTGCACCGTCTTGACGGCGGAATTCAACAACTATCGCAATTTTCTGATGATTTGGCGCATGAGTTGCGGTCACCGATTACGAACCTTATGGGGAAAGCTCAGGTAACTCTTTCTCGAGAACGCCCGGCAAAAGAGTACAAGGCTGTTCTAGAGTCATGCACAGAGGAACTAGGACGAGTTACCAGAATTGTTTCAGACATGCTGTTCTTAGCCCAAGTTAGTCATCCGGCCGCACTCGTACCGTTTGAAGGTATTTTACTAGAGGACGAGGCGCTAAAAGTCATCGATCTTTTTTCTCTATCGGCTGAGGAAAAGAGCGTTGTTATAACTGTCAGCGGTTGGGGCAAAGTTCTAGGTGACCGACTCATGATTCAGCGAGCAATTTCCAATCTTTTATCAAATGCTATTCGTCACTGCCCTGCAGGGCAGTCCATTGCTATAGTGATTGAAACGCAAACTGAAAAAGTCTCCCTATCAATAAGTAATCCAGGGGTAGGAATTGATCACCAGCACTTGCTCCATATTTTCGATCGTTTCTATCGTGTGGATAACAGTCGCTCACGAGCGGAAGGTGGTACTGGATTAGGGTTGGCCATTGTCCGATCCATCATGAGCCTCCATCAGGGAACGGCAGATGTCCAGAGTATGCCGGGCCATCCGACAGCCTTTCGACTTACATTTCCAAAATATAATGCACAAAGCAACCTAAAAGCCCAAATTTCAGGGGAGTGATTTTAGTAAAGCTGTAACTAAAACCACGACAAACAATACTCTAAGACCGCGAGTCCGAAAATCCATAGAGCATAGATAGCGCGGGTACTTACAAATCGCAAAGCGAGATCATCTCCCCTTGGTACATCCTGCCAGCCTCCCCAAAAAATGCGTGCAGCATTAAATTGACTATCTGCGCCGTAACACTTCGAAACAATTCCCCATAGATATCAGCCGAGCGGAGCTTGGCTTCAGGCTGAAATAAATGTACGAGAGTCGCGAATTAACATGCCTGCGACATATAGTCGCAAATACTTTGTCGTAAAACGCCCTCCTCCTGTTGACCCTGTAGCAGCTTCAGGCTTGATACTGACCACTTGAGCAATGCGCGGTTTTGAGATTTTTATGATCGAATAGTTCTACATCATTTCTTAGTCGAGCACTTAAATAAACTTCGAAATTTTATTATTCAATTCATATTACATAGGGCAGCACTACCATGCGAATGCTTGTAGTTGAGGATGAGCTTAAAACTGCCGAATACCTGCATCAGGGTTTGACTGAAAGCGGCTATATAGTAGACCGGGCGGCGAATGGTACGGATGGACTTCACCTTGCGCGTCAACAGACCTACGATTTGGTAATACTTGACGTCGATCTACCACAACTTGATGGCTGGGGTGTACTTGAGCGCCTGCGCCAAAGCAGTAACACCCGGGTCATGATGCTGACCGCTCGCGGGCGCCTGGCGGACAAGATCCGCGGCCTCGACCTGGGTGCCGATGACTATCTGGTCAAGCCATTCGAATTTCCGGAACTGTTGGCCCGGGTACGAACTTTAATGCGTCGCAGCGAACACGTTTCCGTCCCGGAGGTCTTGAAAGTCGCCGACCTGGAACTCGACCAGGGCCGCCATCGGGCCTTCCGGGGCGAGCAGCGCATCGACCTGACGACCAAGGAGTTTGCTCTGCTGCACCTTTTGATGCGCCAGTCGGGTGAGGTGCTTTCCCGCACTCAGATCATTTCATTGGTCTGGGACATGAACTTCGACTGCGACACCAATGTGGTCGAGGTTTCAATCCGCCGCCTGAGGGCCAAGATTGATGATCCTTTTGACAAGAAGCTAATCCATACCCTGCGCGGCGTTGGCTATGTACTGGAGGCCCGGGAATGAAGTCGGCAAGCCTGTCAATGCGGCTGGGTTTGGCGGTGAGTATCATGGGTGCATTGTTGGTGTTATTTCTGGCGGTTCTTGCGTTCCTCGCGCTAACGCATGAGTTAGATAAACTGTCAAAAGACAACCTGAGCGAGAAAATGCGGCAAATCGAGCACAGTCTTTCGCTGTATGAAAAACCTGTCGACATCAACATTAAACCGCACGTATTGCTGGATCAGGTGATGGGGCATGACCACCTCAACCTTACCATTTATGACCTGATAAATATGAGGACGCCGCTCTTGAAGTCAGGCTTTGGCTTGACGGACCCCAGGGTGGAGTTGAAGGCGGCAGGGTCTGCCACCGACAAGGTGTCGTACTCCCGAAGCACCGATGATCAGGGCCGGCACTTCCTGACTGCATCCAGACTGATCCGCTTGCCGAACGGTACGAATGTCGCCGTATTGCTGTCGCTTGATTGCGCCAACGATGAAGCGCTGCTCAGCACATATCTAAGCTCGACGATCATGGCCTTGCCGTTGCTGCTGCTACTTATCGGCCTCAGTACCTGGGCAGTGGTAAAACGGGGGCTCGCGCCGCTGCGGGAGTTTCGCAAGGTGGCCGCCATGATCTCTGCTCAGGACCTCAGCCATCGACTCTCGGTGGTCAAGATGCCGCAGGAGCTCAGCGAACTGGCCCATGGCATCAACTTCATGCTGCACCGACTCGACAGCGATGTTCAGCAGTTGTCGCAGTTCTCCGATGACTTGGCCCACGAACTACGAGCGCCCATTTCCAACCTGATGGGCAAAGCCCAGGTGACGTTGTCCCGGGAGAGGCCGGCCGAAGAGTACAAAGCGGTGTTGGAGTCCTCCACCGAAGAGCTTGGGCGCGTGGCCCGGATTGTCTCGGACATGCTTTTCCTGGCACAAGTCAGTCATCCCGCTGCGCTGGTCCCGTTTGAGACCATTGCGCTTGAGGATGAAGCCTTGAAGGTCATCAATCTGTTTTCACTGTCGGCGGAAGATAAACAGATCAGCGTGAGCGTTACTGGCAGGGGGTCGACCATTGGTGATCGGTTGATGATTCAGCGGGCAATTTCCAACCTGATGTCCAACGCAATCCGCCATTGCCCAGTAGGCCAAGCCATCACAATCACCATCGAAGTCCATGCCACAGACGTCTCGCTACATGTAGCCAACCCAGGCGCAGGTATTGAACCTCAACACCTACCGCACTTATTCGATCGCTTTTATCGAGTTGACACTCATCATTCGCGCGCTGAAGGAAGTACCGGGCTTGGTTTAGCCATTGTGAAATCGATCATGAGTTTGCATCAGGGCGTCGCAGAAGTTAATAGCTCCCCGGGCAAGATCACGACCTTCAAGCTCGGTTTTCCAAACATCCATGGACAAACCAGCTGGTGACACCAACCAAAGAAAAAAACAGCCCCTATCACATCAGCCGGTCATTCGCGCGTGTTACGACACACACCCATAATCGCGGCGCAGGGCATAGAAACTCTGCGCCAATAACTGCGGTGTGATGTGGTGCAGCAATGCCGTGAACTGCATGCCCTTGTTCCTTCGGGCTGCTTCACCTACACCGTCAAGTCCCATCGACGCGCAGCTGATCCGGCTCATTGTCCGGGGCGCGGGAGGCCTGTTGGTGTTTCCCTTGGCTACGTCCCTTTCCTCCACTATCTCCGCAGGGCCAGGCCCTTTGTTCGATGGCTTCTCAGGTACTACGGACGTATCCGACTTCTCAGCGACGTGAACAGCAGGGGTACGGCTTTTGGCCTTTCCTGCTCCGCCCGGTGCTTGCGCACTGGACGCAGCTGAGATCTCCCAGTTTCTGTGCGGAGGACTTCCCGACGTGCACAGGGTCTCCGACCGCGCGGGATCAGAGCATGACTGGCGTATAACGCCATGCTCCGTGTTGCCTTCTGCTTCGCTTAACAGCATCGGCATCCCGAACTCCTGATTACGCGGCTCAATGGCTGGCCCATCGGTTACCCCTGTCAACGCTTCACCCTGCATCTCACGGTGCAACATGCATGACTCGGGGTCCGGTTGATTCGCCATTTCTTACCAGTATCGAACTTTCATCGACTATCCTCCGCCAGCTTTAACTGGCGCTCAAAGCGTTTTGGGGATTCCACCTTGCGTGATTAGCCGACTGTCATTGATGCCGGTAACTCTGCACTTGCGCGTAGCATAGGCACCCACCAGGCTGATCTGACCACTATCAGGAGCCTTAGCATTCCTTCGAGCGTCAAGAATCGCGAGCTAGCGAGCAGGCAAGGTGTTAGGTCGCAAATCAGATTCCTCATCCAGGACATGTAAAAGCCACCTATCTCAACTTTGATGATGCATAGTTGTAAATGCAACAAATGGGCGAAGTAACTATTTAAAAATGGCTAAGGGGATGTGTCGCCATTTCATCAGGTGTTAGGGAGCGTCATGCAGCAAGAGTGGCTAGAAGAGCCTATCGCTAAAATAAAGGACGTCGAATCTCGAGGAGTTGAAAAGCTCGAGGCCAGACTCAAGGTTCGATCCGCAATCTTTTTTCTGGGGGTGGTGTGTCTGTCCTTGGTAGCTGTGGTGATGTGGGACGTCTGGAACTCTCGCCAGTATCGTTTGCATGACCAAAAAATCGCGATGTCGAACCTTGCGCAGACCCTGTCATCGCAAGCGCAGGCGTCGATCAAGCAAGCCGACACCGTCTTGTTCAGCCTGGTAGACCGCCTCGAAATCGATGGCATGGGCCACGACCAGTTACCCCGATTACAGCGCTTGCTCATTGCTCAGCGCAACGAGTTGGCTCAGTTGCATGGCCTGTTCATCCATGACGAAAAAGGTGAATGGGTAGCGAGTTCAAGCATGGTCACCCCATCAACCACCAACAACTCCGACCGCGAATATTTTATCTTTCATCGAGAGCATCCTGAACGCAGTCCGCATATCGGCCCTTCGATAAAAAGTCGCACCACGGGCGAGTGGGTCATCCCGGTGTCGCGCAGGATCAATCATCCCGATGGCAGTTTTGCTGGCGTGGTGGTGGCGACCCTCTACCTCGATCATTTTCTTCGGCTGTACAACAGCATCGATATCGGCGGTGACGGCGTTATCAACCTGATATCGGCCGACGCCAAAATCGTCGTTCGCCGCCCCTTCAGCGAAGCTAAAGTAGGCACCAGCGTTGCCAATGGCCCGCTCTTCACACAACTCCTGCCCAAGGGGAGTTCTGGCACCGCAACCGTTAAATCCTATGTGGATGGTGTGGAACGCGTGGTGGGGTTTCGGCGAGTCGATGAGTATCCGCTCATCATATTTGCAGCGCTCAACAAGGATGAAGTCCTGGCGAGCTGGCGACAGGAGTCGTGGCTAAGCGCGGCAATAGTTTCATTGCTGCTGGGCATTCTGGGCGTGCTTGGCTATCGGCTTATCAGGCTGATGAGGCAGCAGAATCATATTCAAAACGAATTGTTGGGCGCTCAAGACAACTTGATCGAGGCCAATCGAACGCTCGAGTTGCTGGCACTGGAGGATGCGCTGACAGGGCTGGCGAATCGGCGTCAGTTCGACCTTTTCATTCAGGCGGAAATGGGGCGTGCCAAGCGCAGCCAAGGGAACCTTGCCTTACTGATGATCGATGTCGATCACTTCAAGCGCTTCAATGATCAATACGGTCATTTGGCCGGGGATGAGTGTTTACGCACCATCGGCGCGATCATAAGAGAGAACATCAAACGCCCCGGGGATCTCGCTGCGCGCTATGGCGGCGAGGAGTTTGCCGTGGTGTTGCCGGGCACTGACTATGTGGGGGCATTTCTGGTTGCAGAGAAAATCCGCCGTGCCGTTCAGCAAGCAGGAATCGAGCATAACGAAAGCACTGAAGGCACCGTCACGGTCAGCCTTGGCGTTAGCGCCTGCAATCCTACATCCCAGGAATCACCCGACGACTTGATTGACGCCTCGGATAAGGCACTCTATGTCGCCAAAACCAGCGGAAGAAATATGAGCGTTATCGCTAACTGACTGACCAACAATGAGCAAGTGAGATTAGGAACGGCGATCCCACCGGTGGTAATCGGCGTAATTACGCAAGGGGGATCGCCAGCCGTTTACGTATAATCACCCTGCACGTATAGATAAAAGGTAGGATGTTAGTTCTAATTACAGTTGGGTTCGTCAGTGAAGGTGCGCGAGACATCGACCGCCCCCAACGCCCCCAAAGTTCGGCGACCAAGCAAGACGGGATAATTCATGTCGCCTCGATCCTTCAGTGAAAACTCTTCCTCATAAATTTTATCACCTATGCACATCGTCATCATGACTACTGGACGACGTTCAGCTCCGCCGGCGCCTCTAACCTTTACATTTCTTTCGACGCGTCGCTCGAAGAGTGCGTTACTCACCTTCTTAGTTTTGGTATCTTTGACTTTAACGTTGAAACGAACCCATTCCTCTCCATTTTTTCGGAATCGTTCCAAGTCTTTCGCATCCATCGAAGAGGTAAGAGCCCCTGTATCTAATTTTACTTTCACGGCAATATTTTCCGGTAAAAGTATTCCTTCTTCAATCCACCCGAATACCTTTTCTGGATTAGCAGGTGTTGAAAAAGCCGGCTGTGCTACAAAAGCCAAAAGCATTGCCAGCCCAGAACAACTTAAAATATTTCTGATCATTTTAATCAACCCTATTGATCGGTATCCGCGATGTAAAAACTTGCGCCCGGTTAAAATAAATGCAACTCAGTTAGTGGACCATACCCTCATGGTCGTCAGCTAGTTTGCTATGAAAGTCCGAACCTTCCATTTGGACAGTCGTATGACTGATCTGAAACTCTTCACTCATAAGCGAAGTTACTTCGGACAAAATATCTTGCTCGCTACGAGAGTTGGAGTCAGCAATAAGATGGACGCTCATTACACTTTTTCCACTGGTCAAAGCCCAAACATGCAAGTCGTGCACATTTTTGACGCCATCGATCCCATAAAGCTTCGCCTCCACCTTCTGTATATCGATGCCATCTGGAACTCCTTGAAGCAATATGTTCAAGCTTTCCTTAAGTAAGGACCACGTTCTAGGCAGCACCCAGAACCCAATACCGGCAGCGACAAGGGAATCTACCCAGTTCCAACCAGTGAAGCGTATCAACAGGGCTGCGATGATGACGCCTATAGACCCCACCATGTCGCTCCAAACCTCTAAATAGGCACCTTTAACATTGAGGCTTTCACCACTGGCAGCACTTAGCAGGCGCATTGAAATGAGGTTGACGATGAGCCCAATCACCGCGATAACCAACATGCCCGTTGACTGAATTTCTGCAGGGGCCTTAAGTCGCAGATACGCTTCATACACGATATATATTGCGACTAAAAATAACAAAACCGCATTGAATGTGGCTGCAAGTATTTCGAATCTTGCGTAACCAAAGGTCCGTTTTTTATCCGCAGAGCGCTTGGCTATATGAATAGCAACCAAGGATATCGCTAAAGCGGCCACATCCGTCAACATGTGAGCCGCGTCGGATAGTAAGGCCAGACTGCCGGTGACAAAGGCCCCGATGACCTCCGCCACCATAAAGCTCGTCGTTAGGGCGAGAGCGATCCACAACATCTTCTCATGGCCTGCGCGCACTTGGCCGTGACTGTGTCCAGAGCCCATAATCTTATTCTCCTAATAGTGACTCGAGAAACCCCCACCATCCTGGTAGTACGTTGCTACGGTCTGTTGCAGAACATAAGGACCTGTGACTACCCCAAACCGTTCCCTTAAGCGATATCCCACTTCAGGATTGATGGTGGTTTGAGGGAAATCTCAATCAAAAGCGCGAAAGCGCAGCCTTAATCGAACATCTCCTGCAAAAACGATTTTTTGCGATACGGCTGTTGCCCCTGATGCCCACCCTGACTTTGATGGCCACTCTGATGACCGCTTTGATGGCCACCGTCTCTCCAGCCGCCACCGTGACTTTCTCGTTGATCTCCATGACCATGGCCATTCCCATGTTGGTTGTAACCAGGCTGTTCTGCGGGAGGAGAACTTTGCACAGGTGAAGTTAGGTTCTGTGGAAGAAACCTGACGGCCTCCTGCTGTTGGCTGCGCTCGATGATCTTGTCGAGTTCGCCTCGGTCGAGCCAAACACCACGGCATTGAGGACAATAATCAATTTCGATGCTTTGGCGCTCAGTCATTACGAGGGCAGTATCTTTGCAGATCGGACATTGCATGATTTGATTTCCTTGTGTGGACATGTAATTGAAGAAGAAGTCGCAGCTTTCGTATCACCGACGCAATAACCGCAGGCCGTTAAATACGACGAGCAAGCTCGCCCCCATATCGGCGAAAACAGCCATCCACAACGTAGCGTGGCCAGACAACGCAAGCGTCAAAAAAACAACTTTGATGCCCAGCGCCAGTCCGATGTTTTGCTTCAAAACAGTGGCACATCGACGACTCAGGCTAATAAAATCAGCAATCTTGCGCGGGTCGTCATCCATGATGGCTACATCAGCCGTTTCAAGCGCTGTGGCAGTCCCTGCGGCCCCCATTGCAAAACCAATATCGGCTTGTGCCAATGCTGGAGCATCATTTACGCCGTCACCCACCATGCCAACAGAACCAAAACGGCGTTTGAGTTCAGCGACGGCGGCTTGTTTATCCTCCGGCATCAGGTTTCCGCGCGCATCCTGAATGCCGAGCTGCGCGGCAATGGATTTGGCTGTTGCAGGGTTGTCACCCGTGAGCATCACCGGTACGACATTCAACGCTTTCAGAGCAGTTACGGCTGCAATACTTTCAGGTCTTATTGTGTCCGCCACAGCAAAAATCGCCACTGGGCCGCTGGTGGCGCAGAGCACGATTACTGTTTTTCCTGCGTTTTCCAGCAACGACAATCGGGCCTCAAGCGCCGGCGAACATACACCCAGCTCCTCTACCAAGCGGTGGTTACCCAAGTGCCATGATTGACCGTCAATAGTGCCTTTGACGCCACGCCCGTTGAGTACACCAAAGTCCTCGACCGGCAGAGTCGAGGCGTCTGGCTGCTGTAGTTTCCATCCGCTGACCAGGGCCTTTGCCACTGGGTGTGTGCTGTGGTCATCGAGACTCGCAGCAATCTTCAAGGCCATCCCGATGGGCAGATCACCAAACGGCTCGGTATCAGTCAGTATTGGTTTGCCTTGGGTCAAGGTGCCGGTCTTATCGAGTGCGACAACCTTCAGAAGTCGGCCACTTTCAAGGTATGCGCCGCCTTTAATCAAGATGCCATGTTTGGCAGCCGCAGCCAGACCACTGACGACGGTAATTGGCGTTGAAACCACCAAGGCACAAGGGCAAGCAATGACTAATAAGACCAGCGCCTGATAGAGCCAATTGCCCCAGGTCCCACCGATCAGAACAGGGCCCAATACAGCAACCAAGAGGGCAAGTACCACTACAGCCGGGGTGTAATAGCGTGCAAACTGATCCACAAAGCGCTGAGTAGGTGCTCGTTGAGATTGCGCGTCTTGTATCGCCGACGCGATACGAGCAAGAGTGCTTTCTCCTGCTACGGCCGTCACAGTCGCTTCAACCACACCATCAGTAACGATACTGCCTGCGTAAAGAGGATCACCGACCTGCTTATCAACCGGCAGGCTTTCGCCGGTAATTGGAGCCTGATCAAGGGCCGCACGACCAGACTCGACGCTAGCATCCAAGGGTACTCGTGAACCTGTGCGAACCCGAATACGACTACCGAGTAACACACTTGCCACCGGCTGGTCTTTCCAACCGCCATCGATCATGACTTCAGCGGTTTCTGGCGCTAACGCAGTTAGCGACTTGATCGCGTTACGCGCGCGCTCCAGAGAAAGTGCTTCGATAGCTTCAGCAATAGCGAAGAGAAAAACCACCATCGCAGCTTCAGGCCATTTACCTATGACGAGAGCACCGACGACAGCCAGCGACATCAGAAAATAGATGTTCAGCGTGAAGTTCTTAATCGCAATCCAACCCTTTTTGAGGGTAGGCAGGCCAGCGCTAAGAATGGACAGAGCGGCAAGCACCATCACCGGCCAGGAGCCTTCCTGCCCAGTTGTCCACGCGATGACCTCAGCGGCGATAGCAGCCAGGCCGCTAATGGCCAGTAATCCTTTCAATTTTGCGCTCAGGGCAGGGGGAACCGCCGATGGCGCGGCACCGGCCTCAAGCAAGCTCGGCCCCATGTCCAACGCGACTAATGCGGTGACGATTGCCTGCGGATCATCTAAGCGGTGATGCACGGTCAACTCACGATTCAAGAGATTGAAGTCGAGTCGGACAATTCCGGACATGGGTTCCAGCCGGTTACGGATCAGGCGCTCCTCTGTGGGGCAATCCATTTTGTCGATGCGGTATCGAACCCTGTTGGTCCCTTCCGGAGCGGGACTACTCTTGATAATCGCAACACCTTCGGTAGCTTGCGTGCCATGAGCACAACACGCATCGGCATGATCGTGGGCATGCTCATGCTTGTGGTCGTGGTCGTGGTCGTGGTCGTGACCATGTTCTTTATGATGCTTAGGTTCAGCAGCCTTAACAGACCCATGCTGATGGTCAGATCCGCAACACTCTTCTTTCTTCTGTACGTGAAGACGGAGGACCGGCTTGAGCTTGTTTTCCTGGTTCATGGTGTTTCTACCGCAGAGGATAATTCCACCATTCAACAGCCTGTACCTACTACAGGGTCAAGCACGGAATGAAGTCTGCCGTTTCTTGTCGTGGCATGGTATGCCCCACACAGTGATTTCTATCAATCGATTGAGCGGTTGATATCCCCCTCTGCGATTCACTACGACCAAGCCATCCCATTGGAATTGTGGGACTGCTAGTGAACATCGCCTAGCCTGGTTGCTCAAGGATGGTTAATCCCGCACACAACATGACCACGATCATGGGCAAGGGCAAACCTACGTGCTGCCTACATGCATGTACTGTTCGACACGGTTGCTGTCCAGCGCTATGTCTTCGTAAACACCGGAAAAATATAGGGATGGCTGAGACGGACGAAACTTACACCGCGGAACGTCGATGACATTGCGCACCAGTGAATTTTCAGTACAGGCTCTGCGCGACGTCCAGGTCTGTTCGTACCCTTCGACCGGGTCCCATCAACACATAAACGGTGTTTTTAGTCTCGAACAGGCAATCATGGGTGAAGGAAACACCCAATGAGGTTCTTACCCAATGACCGCGAGGGAAACGTCCTTTGCTATCGTGGATAACACATAAAGCGTTGACCAAAGTAGGAGTGACTCCTCTTCTAGCAACGGCCTTTAACTGACGGGGGGAGACCGCTATATCAACCACTGTCCAGTCAGCGACCAGGCAATAGGCGCGTCCAGGGAAGTAAAATCCGACCAGAGCCAAGGCGTCTGAATGAGCTAGCTCACATCCAGGTAGTTTTTCGCCACCGGAAAGCAGTTCGGCTAGGCCCTCAAGATTCATTCGTCCCTCCGACCCTCTTCGACAATCGAGTCGAATAATCAATCACCCCAGTCAGCATAGCTGCCCGTAATGCGCCTGGAATTAACGCCGATGAACAGTACGCAAAATTTGACTCATCTCCTCGAAAGCTGATGCTTAGCCCCGTCGCTATGGTCTGATTCACCCCGCGATACCTCTGATCGCGGGCTCACGTTCTCAAGACCGACAGCTCTACGTATCCCTCGCCTCACTGAAAACCACAATTTCGATCGGTGGTGTTGCCACCTGGAGTGGCTTGCGCCAGTAACCGACGTCATGCCATTGCCCATGCTTGAATCCCTCTTTGGGATAGGTGCCAATGGGAGGAAGCCGGGGGCTCATGAATACCGATGTCTGCGGCATTGAGTAGGCGATATCGGCGTACGCGGCATAGAACCCTTACCTGCTCAAGCCGCTGATAGAGTGCACGTCCAATGCCACGTCGCTGTGCCGCTGGGTCAGTATAAACAGTGACATCCACTGCCCAGCATTACGCCTCAGAGATCATCGGATCCAGAACATTGCTGTGTCGTTCCATAAAAATCTGCTAGAGCTTTGAATTGGACGCGATCATCTCCATGTATGCATTGCCACCCATGGGAATATCATAACCTGGTGGCCCTTCCCATTGCCGCGAGACGCCAGTATTTCTAAGCATAACTTCACCATCAATACCTTCCTTAACCATGTTGTCTAAATCCCACTCGAAGTGATTTATCAACGCCTGACACGCCACATGAGGTACTGTAGTCAATAATTTTAAGGTGGAGCTGTTTGGGGGTAACTTAAGCCTCGCGATCTCCGACATCGTCCATATCAATCTCCGTAACCGGAAATGCCAAAGAGATTCTAGATGAAGCTCAAGTTGTTCTGACACCAACGGAAACGACTTACGAGTCGCACGCTCCCTACTTACTTTTCGCGGCAAAAGTGCAAGCATGTTACTGATATTTACTCGAACCTGCTTTTGGGTGACTCGGTACAAATTCTCCACGCCTTCTTTAAGAATTTTTGCGTATTTTTCGTCCTCATCGCTCACCACCGACTCAACACTATTCTTCTGTTTTACATCCTTTGTAATTTCACTCAATAACCAGTCCTTATCGTTTTCGTTGAGCCAACGTGTTGCTTGATAAGCATTGACCCAAAGATAGTCCATGCCAATACCTGGCTTAACTTCAAGTAGTATTGAAATTTTTTCTCGATAAGCCTTTTTTTTACTTTCTGGCAAAGCTCTCTCTTTAAGACGGGCCATCGGTTTTTCCGAACTAGTAAGTAGAGACTCTTCTGCCAAGCATTTCTCGAATTTTTCTGCACTACCAAAAAGATGGAGCGATATTAGAAGGTGCCGCGCCAATGGCATGTCGATTTGACCTCTTGTTGTCGATAGTCTAATCCATTGACGTCTGATCCCAGCTGCGTACGCTAGGTCAATTTTAGAAATAATTTCATCGCCGAACCTATCACGAATACTGCTGAATAATTTAGCAGTACCAATTTGATTTCCATAATTAAACCCTTGCTTCTTTGCTTGACGCCGATAACAGGCAGCCAAAACCTTATAATCCACCGATGGCAGATTGCGTTGCAGAATATCATTTACAAAAACTGCATACTCTCGCTCCTCATTTGAGGCTAGTAAACGGTTCGCAGGTTTAACAGCGTTCCACCCACAAACACAATCGTCGGTCAAAATAGGTAACAATCTGTTCTTACGATAGAAAGGGTGAGAACAATTAGGGCAAGATTGAAGAAGTTCTTCACCGTGCCGCCAGCAGGCTGTAACGCCCGGTAAATGATGAGCTCGGTGCCAATATGCGTAACCTGACTCTATGAGGTCGGCCTGCACACAGGCTAAGCAAATCTTGGCTCTGCTATTCTTAGTGCCCTCCCACCTCGGCACTCGAGCAACATCAGACAAAACTCTGTCCAGATCCTTAGAAGGGTCTTTTGATAACCCTATAAAAGGCTTGTATGCAGGAAAATAAGTATTAATTTCAAGCAATTCATTAAAATTGCTTTCTTTAACTCCAGGTAATCGAGACGCAAGGCTCCCTAATTGCTTTGGTATAATCGAAAGTTGAAATGGGGCAACGCCAAAAAGATCACGAAACGTTTCTGCCTCGGTTTTGTTTCCGGACAAAAAATGGTACCTCGTAATACGAGATAATAGTGTCTCGTCTGGCATCGATATTGGGAAAAAAAGAATACTGGACATGAGTAGCCGACTTTCTAGCGTGGGTTCTGGTAGGACGCGAATCCTGTGAAGGAAGTACTTTTATCACATATCACCCTGTACCCAGGCAAGGATTTTTATGAACGCAACACAGTAGCGAACAGCCACCAACCACTACTTTAAAAAATCAGCCGTTTTTATTCGGTGTCACAATATAATACCGAACACATATAAATACCCTCCGTGTATTGCTTCGCCAAAAACTCACACAGCGAATCTACGCGTTGCTCATTGACGGGGCTTCTGGCGACGGCGTTACAGAGCAATATCCATACGAGAATCAGAATGCCGTCCTCCTGTGCGCGGTTTTCTGATACACGCTGTTCGATATATCGATGATTGAGTAATTGGTTTGCCGTCCAGTTTTAGCTTACGCTCGGCCCAGCTCAAACGCCTCCTATGGAATGCATCCAGGGTTTCGCATTCGGCTGCCAGGGCAGCTGCACAGTACGGCAGTTTATTGAGCTGCTTTTCAAACCTAGATAACACATGAAGCTCTCTGCCTATTTTTGTCCTTGAGATAAGGACAGGTTTACCTGGGAGCGTTCGTAACCTTTCAGCGCAGTGAACAACTTCGTTGGCGAGTTTAAGGTCGAGATCTTTGAATCTTTCGATCTGCTGACCACACGGTCGATGGGCTTTACCTGGCTCTTGTGTAAGCTGGGACAGCCATTCCCGATCATTTCGATGAAGCCACACATAATCTCGACACTCATGAGCTAGGCGAGCCCTGTAATCACCCCCAAATCGATTCCTCCTATCACCCAGCTGTTTTGAAAGCCTCGCCTCTTTCCATCGGCCTGGTCCATCCGGAATCGCGCGTATCGTTCGGTAAACGCACGTAACCGAGTTCCCCGTTTCTGACGCTATGGTCTTCGCATCAGCCCCTGAGAGTGCCCGCATCCAGATCGCTTCAGATGCCTCACTCATATACTCATTGGTGCGTGAGCGATGAGGTTGAGGTTCGTTGCCAGCGCGTCGACTAGGAGTCTCGGTATTGGCTGTTCGGTTAAGCGACTCGGTAATAGGCCCGTTCTGCCGCAGGAACGTTTCCATGTCGACCTTCAGCGCGCAGGCCAGCAGGATGAATTTCAGCGGATGATGTGTGGACCTCGGCTTACGCAAAAGCTTCATAACCCAGGCCGCCGGTATATCCGCAGACGATTTGCTCAATATCGAGTACTCCCCTGAGGAGGGGAAAGCCTTAAAGAACGCAGACATGTGCCGCGCCAATCTGCCTAAATGCAGCCGACCAGAGCAGGAAGCCAGCTCCAGGGCGATAGCACTATCCAAAAGCACTGAACGAATAGCATGTGGACATAGTGGAGGAACATCAGTCTCAAGCACCCACAGTGAACGCTGCGCTATTTCGTGCAGTGCTTGTTGTAGATCTTGAGGAATGTTCAACGAAATGGAGTGGGACTGAACGTCTTCCTCATCCGGTAAGTGCATCCGTCGAGAATTTCGGCTCAACCAGCGGTAATCAAGGAACCTCAGCAGGGTTCCATGGTGGGGACAGATCAAAACGCCTGGAAGCTGATGCACACGGTGCCAGTACGCAACTCCCACACAGGCCATGTCCTGGTCGATACAGTCGAAGCAAAATCGCACTCTCGAAGCGAACTCGAGTCGACTCGCAATCAACCCCAACCTTAGCATCAACCCCTCGCCGTTTCCCGCCATCAAGGTATTGGCGTCGTCCACCTGTTGCTGGGTCAAAAAAGGCTCGTAGTAGGGCAGCAGCGTATGGCGCTTTATCACTTCCGCTAACGATAGACCCGTGCCACTCGGCAGCGCCTCGGCAAGCTCAGCTAGTCGACATGGAAAAGCCACGTTCTGCGAGAAGAAGTTTGCGGACTGCGCTCCATCGAAAACTGCTCCGCAGCTACGTAGGCCACAGAGGCGGGCGTATCTTGAAAGGACGCTGTGAAGCGTCTCATCGGGGAATACGGCCGGAAAGAAATGGAATTTGAGCCCCATTTCGTCACCTTTTATTCACCCCTTCCGATACAACGGAGAGAACTCAAACAGATCGCTGTTTATCCAACCGGCGCTCTTTAACGCCTCAATGGAGTTTTCACTTTCACTTAACGCCTGTGCCTCTGACGTCTCAACCGCCACCGCCGCAGGCGGCTGCGATTTGACTGCGTTAACGGGCGCCGCATTCGGCTTTGGGGCACTATTGTCGCTGCGACTGATGACACTGCGCAGCAATGCCAGTCGCTCCGGCCGAGCCAAACCATCGAACGCCATCATGTCGCTTAGTTGGTCTTCAATCGGAAGCAAATCGTCGAACTGCCGCATCCGTTTAGGATCTCGGCTTCGCAGGGCGGACAAAGCTGGCTTCAATATCTGCATCTTGGTGTTGCTCACCAACGCGATTGTCTCGGCGGTAACGCATTCCGAACCACTCTGGATCGCATACCTCTGACTGAGCACCAAAAGCTTCACCAAAAAGTCGGTGACGCCTTGTGTATGCTCATACAGCGCATCAAACACCTCTTCGGTCAGTTCGACCGGCTGCTGGTACCACTGATAGCTCCAGAGGTTTTCAACGAGCATTCGCCATTCGTCATCGTCCTTCTCAAAGCGTTTAAATTCTAGAACCCCGACGCCGCAGCAACGTCGTGCGTTACGCATGACGTCCGAAAATAGGCTGATCATGGAATTTGTCCCGATAAACACCACGGGAATGCCGATGTTGTTCACAAGATGGAGGAAGAAATTCAGCATGTTGTCCTTGCCCCCAGTTTTCGCCAGGTGCAGGTTCTGAAGTTCGTCGATCAGCAGAGCTCCGATGAAAAATGTACTCGCAACCTGCTCCATTTGTTGCAACGAGTCATTGATGTTCCGAGCCCGATACCGCTTGTAGTAATCCTCATCACCCAACGCTCGCCCAACCGCATAGAAGAATTGCTGACAGAAGCCTGCCAGCGACCCATCTCGGGGGCAGTCAAGCTTGAGCCAGGTGATCTGGGTATGAACGAACTGCTTTCCTTCATAACGCTCATGTCGGATCGTTTGAGGGTAGAGACTCAAAATGGCTTCGAGGGCGGTGGACTTCCCAATGCCACTAAGGCCAACCAGACTGAACGTTTCGGCAGTGGACTTGAATCCATCGTGGTAGCGCTGTGCACCCGAAAGCGAGTGTAGATGTCTGACAGTGTCTGGAGAAGTCGGGTTACGTCCGACGTACCCTCGTCGGATCAGCAAGGAAAATACGGACTCCAGATCCATGTGGACCATCAGAGGCTGAACCACCGTCCTCAACCGGTCGATACAATGGATCCGAGTCGAACGGTCAAGGGTGAGCTCCTCTGAATCAACAGGACGGGGAAAATTCGAAATCAGTTGGACTGCTACCTCTTCTGAGAAGATAGGTGGCAGCGCTTCGATGAGCGGATTGCCCGCGTAATCCACGATCGCCTGCTTGGTGTAGCTTGCGAAAACTTGGGCGCCTTTCATTAGTTTTGTCCTGGGCGGAGTCGTTTGAGCATATCGATGACCTGAGCGCTGCGAGGGCCGGCAAAGTTCTCGGAGCGCTCTGGGGCGGTCTCTGCCTTCTGCGTAGGTGGGTCAATCCTCACACCCTCTGGCACATGGGCGGTCTCCCGTTCCTTGAGGCGTTCAACAGCGCGGTTCTCACGAATATTCCCAATCATCTCGGCCTTGGTCGCAGGGGCAGGCTCTTCCTTTCGCTCAGCCATCGCACCACTGACGATTTGATTAACCTCCTCTAGAAGCGAAATCCGACTCTCCAACTCAGCGCGTTTATGAGCTGGTGGAGCCTGGCGGTAAGCTTCGAGCAGGTCGAAAATTTCATCGGATCGATAATCAGCATACTTGCTGTCAGACTTACGCAAATCGCAACGGATGAACTGTTTGTTGTCTCCCCGGATCCAAATATGTGCTGAGGAATTTGGGTCATACCAACACTCTATAGACCAAACCCCACGGCTACGGGCTTTCGCAAACCAGTTGTTCTCGATCGCTGCATCACAGACATAGTGCATCCCTCGGAATAACACACCACCCTTTTGCACCGTTGCTTGCTCGCGCGGAAGCAAATGGAGATAGACCAGTTCGTCGGGATGATTATTTGGTTCGACGTGGCCATTTTCCATCGCCCAAGTCCAAATACCTACCGGCGTCGGATCGACACCGTCGCTCATCATCTCTTGAGTGAGCCTGTCGGGCTGCCGGTTGAAGCGGTTATAGTGAAGGACGCACTGGATGATGATCTTAGTGAACTCTTTCATGCTCAGCGTCGCGTCGAGTCGGTAATCTCGCTCGCCACGCTCCTTCTCCCTGGCCGCTACGCCACCTGGAAGCCACCTGATGCCCGTCAGATCGTTCAGGATACCGAACCGGCTCTCCACCATCGACTTCCAGTCCGGCCGGTAAGGCGGAGCGATTCCCAGCTCGATTTTCAGTCCAGTGGCAAGACCTTCAGCTGCTTTCCCCAACATCTCGCCTCGATCGGCGTAGATGTGATGTGGGAGGTGATGACAGGCCCATTCCTCGGGATCGATTGTGACCCCGTTGGTAGCGCAGAACTGAACCTTCGAAGTGAAAGCGTTGAACAGCGCTTGCCTGGCTCCGTTCCAGCTCGGCCCCTCCAACCCGATGTAGAGACCGACGATCATGCCGGAAAAGCTATCGATGACGACGTACACCACCGGCCGTCCAATGAGCATCCGTCTGGAGTAGCCGTTCACGAGATAAATGTCAGCAATGGTGGCATCGATCTCAAACTGATGGCAGGGACCGCGAAGCCAGTCACGCACGGTTCCAGAAAGGGGGCGGCAATCTTTTAGCCACTTTCGCATTCCCTTACGACCGCGTTCAGTTTCAACTTCGTCGAAATATTGCTTTCCCCAATAATCAAACTGCCTGAAGGAAGGAATTTCCGAATCGGGTAGGAGGCGACCACCCGATTCTGGATTTTTCGACAGGTCTTTCGCTGTGTAGAACCTCCTGAGCATCTCGACATAGGCGCTGGTTATCGTAGAAGTCTTATCTCCCACGAATAACGAGTAACCGACACGGATACAGCGCTTATCCACGGCATCAATTAGCTTGGTCGGCGAAACAGCAATGCCTTGGTATCGTGGTTTCCTGCCCGGAGGTTTTGCAGGATCATACTTGCGCACAGGAACTCCGACGCCCGCGTAGTTTTTCAAGAACGCATTTCGAACCTGGCCATTGATCCAGTAACGGTACAGAAGTCGATAGATACTCTTGCGCTGCATGCCAAGCTCAACAGCTCTAGCACCCACCATTCGCCCCATCTCACCGGGAGCAAATATCTGACCTGGGTAATCTGAGTCGATCAGGGGCGCGATGATGTTCCACTTTTCATCCCTTTCCCGCTTCTTTTTCTCATCCAGGTCATCCTCTAGTACTAAGAGAAACTCAGGTGTAACAATCTTGGCTGGTTTCGTATCGCCTGCTATGACGGAGCCGCGAAGCTCTTCCAAGCCCAAACCAATCGGTTGGCGGGGCGGGTCCGTTAATTGAATCAAAACCACCGCATCGTATCGCTCATTGAGATACAAGACCCTAACGATGCCCGGCACGACCGAAAACTCAGTGACCGGTTCGAAATAATCATTGACTTGGACTTTCATGATAAACCCTCCGCCGCCAGTGAAATTTTTACGGGGTTTTCGATGATTTCAAAGGTTGGTAGTGGTGCAGTCATTTGAATGGGAGTATCAACCAAATCTACCTTGATCGACTTGGCCCATATCAGGTGATGATATAAAGCCCGAGAATCTTGATAGGAAATAAATAAACGTGCGGAAATCTTTCGCAGACTTTCAGCAGTACTCCATGGGTACGGACGGCAGCTAGCTAAATGCTCCAGAAAATCTGAATGTAATGAGGGCTCTGCCAAGGCGCGCGGCAGCTGAGCGAATTTCCTTAGCAAGCCTAAATTCTTGATCAAGTCGGGACTAAACATTTCTTCAGTGACAATGGCCCAATCAACGTGTTGACCAGTCCAGAAACGCTTTTCGACCTCAAGTTTTTCCAGCGTTCTCCTGGCTTGTTTGCCTTCGAGGTCGCTGCGGTATTTGATTGTGCGGGCTACGGATTTAAAGCTTCCATCGGACTTTTTGATTGTTAATACAAAATCCGTGGTCATAACGTAAGGAAGTACTGTCTTCGGATACCTGGGGTATCTCACTCCGATAGAGCTAGCGATTGCTTGAGCACTTTCACGCGGCAACAATGGATACTGCTCGCGTATATCCACAACATCTTCCGAAAATTCACATACCAAAAAATAGGCGCGTTCTAGGTCAGAAAAGAGGTGATGGAGGCGATCGATCTTCACACCTTGGATCTTGTGGGAGCGTCCTCTCGAAGGCACATCTTGAACGCGCAGCCACGGCAGATAACTGGCACCAGCTCCGCTACCGAATCCATTCGTAATGTGCCGCTGAATGTCTAACTCTGACGAAAACCTACGACCGCGCAATGCTACCTCCTTCGTCCGCCGGGACCGCCTCTTCCTCGCCCTGAAAAAATAGTTATAGGAAAAAATCGTTCACCATTTGCCGATGGCATAGCGCTTTTTTAGCCTACTCCCGGAGCGAAACGAAGCGAAGAATCTAGACCGATGGCTTAGCCCAAAAATGGAAACCCCCGTAAATACGGGGGTTTAGGCTTTGTGTCAATCTATGTTGTGTCGTGTCAACCTTTATTGTTTTGTGTCAATCTTTATTGTTAGAAGCCAAAGGACTCGATCCGTTGTGGATAACTTATTCCACAGTCACCGACTTCGCCAGGTTGCGTGGCTGGTCAACGTCGGTGCCTTTCAGCACGGCCACATAGTACGACAGCAGCTGCAGCGGAATGGTGTAGAGGATCGGCGACAGGATGTCGTGGATGTGTGGCATCTGTACGACGTGCGTTCCTTCACCGTTGGTCATGCCTGCCTTTTCATCCGCGAAGACGATTAGCTCGCCACCACGGGCGCGGACTTCCTGAAGGTTGGACTTCAGCTTTTCCAGCAGCTCGTTATTCGGTGCCACGGTCACGACTGGCATGTCGTTATCCACAAGCGCCAACGGACCATGCTTCAACTCGCCAGCCGGGTAGGCTTCGGCGTGAATGTAGGAAATCTCCTTGAGCTTGAGCGCCCCTTCCATCGCTACCGGGAATTGCGCACCACGCCCGAGAAACAGGGTGTGATTTTTCTCGGCGAACAACTCAGCGATTTTCTCCACGGTGCTGTCCATGGCCAGCGCTTCACCGAGACGGGTTGGCAAGCGACGCAACTCTTCGACCAGCGTTGCTTCAACGCCTTTGGCCAGCGTGCCGCGAACCTGCCCCAGAGAAAGAGTCAGCAACAACAAACCGACCAATTGTGTGGTGAAGGCTTTGGTCGAGGCCACGCCGATTTCGCGACCGGCCTGTGTCAGCAAGGTCAGATCGGATTCACGTACTAGCGAGCTGATGCCGACGTTGCAAATTGCCAGGCTGGCGAGGAACCCCAACTCCTTGGCGTTGCGCAGCGCGGCCAGGGTGTCGGCGGTTTCGCCGGATTGGGAGATGGTCACGAATAGCGTGTCCGGCTGCACCACTACTTTGCGGTAGCGGAACTCACTGGCCACTTCGACCTGGCACGGAATACCGGCCAGCTCTTCGAGCCAGTAACGAGCGACCATGCCAGCGTGATAACTGGTGCCACAAGCGACAATCTGTACGTTGCGAACTTTGGCGAACAACTCGGCCGCTTGTGGACCGAATGCCTGCACCAGGACTTGAGACTGACTCAAACGCCCCTCCAGGGTGCGCTGTACAACGGACGGTTGCTCGTGGATTTCCTTGAGCATGAAATGGCGGAACTCACCTTTATCGGCCGCTTCTGCGCCATCACGGTACTGCACGGTTTCGCGCTCGACCACCTTGCCGTCAACGTCCCAGATCTGCACGCTGTCGCGACGAATTTCGGCGATGTCGCCTTCTTCCAGGTACATGAAGCGATCAGTGACCTGGCGCAGTGCCAATTGATCGGACGCCAGGAAGTTTTCACCCAGACCCAGGCCGATCACCAGCGGGCTACCGCTACGGGCAGCGACCAAACGATCTGGCTGGCGAGCGCTGATCACTGCCAGGCCGTAGGCACCGTGCAGCTCTTTGACCGTTGCCTGGAGCGCGACGGTCAGGTCGTTCAGGTCCTTGAGTTTGTGGTCCAGCAGGTGCGCGATCACCTCGGTATCGGTGTCCGACGTGAACACGTAACCCAGGGATTTGAGTTGTTCACGCAGGGCTTCGTGGTTTTCGATGATGCCGTTGTGCACCACCGCCAGGTCACCGGAAAAATGCGGATGCGCGTTGCGCTCGCACGGCGCACCGTGTGTCGCCCAACGGGTATGGGCAATACCCAGGCGCCCCATCAATGGTGCTTCTGCCAACGCCAGTTCCAACTCGCTGACTTTACCCGGACGACGCAGGCGTTCGAGTTTCGCGTCGTTGGTGTAGACCGCCACGCCGGCACTGTCGTACCCACGGTATTCCAGACGCTTCAGGCCTTCGACCAGGATGGCGGTGATATTACGTTCTGCGACTGCGCCGACAATTCCACACATGCTATTTCTCCTGACTGATAGCGGCGCATATCAACGTGATGCCGCGCGCCTGAATCTGATCCCGTGCCTCAAGCGGCAGGCGATCATCGGTAATAAGGGTATGAATACTGCTCCAGGGCAGTTCCAGATTGGGAATTCTGCGACCGATTTTGTCGGCTTCCACCATGACAACCACTTCTCGGGCGACTTCAGCCATGACCCGGCTGAGCCCAAGTAATTCATTAAAGGTGGTTGTACCGCGGATCAGATCGATGCCATCAGCTCCAATGAACAGCTGATCGAAGTCGTAAGAGCGTAATACCTGCTCGGCAACCTGACCCTGAAAGGACTCGGAATGCGGATCCCAGGTCCCGCCGGTCATCAACAGCACCGGCTCATGCTCGAGTTCGCTCAAGGCATTGGCCACATGCAGTGAGTTGGTCATCACCACCAGGCCCGGTTGTTGACCGAGTTCCGGGATCATCGCAGCGGTAGTACTGCCGCTGTCGATGATGATCCGCGCATGTTCGCGGATTCGTGTCGCCGCAGCACGGGCAATGGCCTGTTTGTATTTGGAGACCGGCTGACCGATATCGGCCACCAGCTCCTGGGGCATGGTGATCGCACCACCATAACGGCGAAGCAGCAGACCATTGCTTTCAAGGGCTGCCAGATCCTTGCGAATCGTAACTTCGGAGGTTTCGAAGCGCTTGGCCAACTCATCCACACTGACTTCGCCTTGCTCATTGAGCAAGGCAAGGATGTTGTGGCGACGCTGGGGTGTATTGCGCTTCGACATAATCAGTAAGTTTCGTTTCGAAAGATAACGTAACCAATCAAAACCTATCGGCGAAACTTCGTCAAGCTGTGCAAAGAAAATTTATCTGTGGATAAAACACAAAGGATCGCAGTCTGCTTCAACGTCTACAGAATATTTATATTGCCCTGTAGGCGCTGAAGCAGGCTGCGATCCTTGGATTTCAGCGATCTGTGGATAACTTAGCTCTTCTTGAGTTTCTCGGGCCGCTTCCAGCCATCGATATTCTTCTGGCGCGCACGGCCCACGGCCAACTGCGCGTTATCCACATTCTGCGTAATGGTCGAACCGGCCGCCGTGGTTGCACCGGAAGAGATATCCACAGGCGCGACCAGCGAATTGTTGGAACCGATGAACACATCTTCGCCCAACACGGTTTTCCATTTGTTGGCGCCATCGTAATTGCAGGTGATGGTGCCGGCGCCGATATTGGTACGCGCACCGACCTCGGCATCCCCCAGATAGGCCAGGTGTCCGGCCTTGGCGCCTTCGCCCAAGTGGGCGTTTTTCAGTTCAACAAAGTTACCCACATGCGCCCGAGCTTCCAGCACCGTACCTGGGCGCAAACGTGCGAATGGACCTGCATCGCTGCCTTCACCCAGAATCGCGCCTTCGATATGGCTGTTGGCCTTGATCACCACGCCTTTGCGCAAGGTGCTGTCCTTGATCACGCAGTTAGGACCAATCACCACGTCGTCTTCGATGACGACCTTGCCTTCGAGAATCACGTTGATATCGATCAACACGTCACGGCCGACGCTGACTTCACCTCGGACGTCGAAACGAGCAGGGTCTCGCAGCGTCACACCCTGGGCCATCAAACGACGACCGGCACGCAGCTGATAATGACGCTCAAGTTCAGCCAGCTGTTTGCGGTCATTCGCGCCCTGCACTTCCATAGCATCCTGAGGTTGCTCGGTCGCCACCACCAATCCGTCGCTCACCGCCATGGCGATGACGTCCGTGAGGTAATACTCGCCTTGGGCATTGTTGTTGGACAGTCGGCTCATCCAGCCACCCAAGCTTTCGAAGGGAAGGGCCAGAATGCCCGTATTGCCTTCAGTGATTGCGCGCTGGGCTTCAGTGGCGTCCTTCTGCTCAACGATAGCGGTAACGTTGCCCGCCGCATCACGCACGATGCGACCATAACCGGTCGGATCGTCCAGGTTCACGGTGAGCAGGCCCAGCTGCTGCGGCCCAACCTTCTGGAGCAGTCGTTGCAGGGTTTCCACTTCAATCAGTGGCACATCACCGTAAAGAATCAGCACGGTGTCGGATTTGATGAAAGGGACCGCTTGGGCCACCGCATGGCCTGTGCCGAGTTGTTTGTCCTGAAGAACGAAATTCAGGTCATCCGCAGCCAGACGCTCACGCACCGCGTCGGCTCCATGGCCAATCACCACGTGAATGCGTTGTGGATCAAGTTGCCGGGCGCTGTGGATAACATGGCCGAGCATCGAATTGCCGGCGATCGGGTGCAGAACTTTGGGCAACGCCGAGCGCATACGCGTGCCTTGACCGGCGGCGAGAATAACGATTTCAAGAGACATGACTGGCTACCAATCCTGGGTGGTCAGCGGCTGCGACCATAATGGTGAACATCAGAAAAGAAAAAAGGGTAGCCGAGGCTACCCTTTTTGATCAATCACACAACAAGCGAGGCCTTAGTGGCCGAACTTCTTGCGGATCTGCTGGACGGTGCGCAGCTGAGCTGCAGCCTCGGCCAGACGTGCGGCAGCAGAACCGTAATCGAATTCCGCGCCCCGCTCATGCAAGGCCTTCTCGGCAGCCTTTACGGCTTCCTGAGCGGAGGCTTCGTCCAGGTCGGCAGCACGTTGCACGGTGTCGGCAAGAACCTTGACCATGTTCGGCTGAACCTCGAGGAAGCCACCGGAGATGTAATACACCTCCTCTTCCCCGTTCTGCTTGACCAAGCGGATCGGACCTGGCTTCAGATTAGTGATCAGCGGCGCGTGACCCAGAGCGATACCAAGATCACCCAGTGCACCGTGCGCAATCACCATCTCGACCAGGCCGGAAAAGATTTCCCCTTCCGCGCTGACGATATCGCAATGGACTGTCATAGCCATGATTGCCTCAACCTAAATTAGCGCCCGTTGCCGGGCGCTGGGATTACAGTTTCTTGGCTTTCTCGATCGCTTCTTCGATGCCGCCAACCATGTAGAACGCTTGTTCTGGCAGGTGGTCGTAGTCACCGTTGAGGATGCCTTTGAAGCCAGCAATGGTGTCTTTCAGGGAAACGTATTTACCCGAAGCACCGGTGAAGACTTCAGCCACGAAGAACGGCTGCGACAAGAAACGCTGGATCTTACGAGCACGGTTTACCAACTGCTTGTCGGCTTCCGACAGCTCGTCCATACCCAGGATCGCAATGATGTCCTTCAGTTCTTTGTAGCGCTGCAGCACGTACTGAACACCGCGAGCGGTATCGTAGTGTTCGTTGCCGATCACGTTCGGATCCAGCTGACGCGAAGTCGAGTCCAGTGGGTCTACCGCTGGGTAGATACCCAGGGAAGCGATGTCACGGGACAGAACGACGGTGGCGTCCAAGTGGGCGAAGGTGGTCGCTGGCGACGGGTCAGTCAAGTCGTCCGCTGGTACGTATACGGCCTGGATCGAAGTAATCGAACCTTGCTTGGTCGAAGTGATGCGCTCTTGCAGCACGCCCATCTCTTCAGCCAGGGTCGGCTGGTAACCTACTGCGGAAGGCATACGGCCCAGCAGTGCGGATACTTCAGTACCGGCCAGGGTGTAACGATAGATGTTGTCGACGAACAGCAGAACGTCGTTACCTTCGTCACGGAACTTCTCGGCCATGGTCAGGCCGGTCAGTGCTACGCGCAGACGGTTTCCCGGCGGCTCGTTCATTTGACCGTAAACCAGTGCCACTTTGTCCAGAACGTTGGAGTCCTTCATCTCGTGGTAGAAGTCGTTACCCTCACGAGTACGCTCACCCACACCGGCGAACACGGAATAACCGCTGTGCTCGATGGCGATGTTACGGATCAGTTCCATCATGTTTACGGTTTTGCCTACACCGGCACCACCGAACAGACCAACTTTACCGCCCTTGGCAAACGGGCAAACCAGGTCGATAACCTTGATGCCGGTTTCCAGCAGCTCGTTGCCACCGGCTTGTTCTGCGAAGGTAGGAGCGGCGCGGTGGATACCCCAGCGCTCTTCTTCGCCGATCGGACCAGCTTCGTCAATCGGGTTGCCCAGTACGTCCATGATCCGGCCCAGGGTCGCTTTACCGACCGGTACGGAGATGGCTGCGCCAGTGTTGTTGACGTCCAGACCGCGCTTCAAGCCTTCGGTGGAGCCCATCGCAATGGTACGAACCACGCCGTCGCCCAGCTGTTGCTGAACTTCCAGAGTGGTTTCGGCGCCTTGAACTTTCAAGGCGTCGTAGATGCTCGGTACGCTGTCGCGTGGAAATTCCACGTCGATAACGGCGCCGATGATTTGAACGATACGTCCGCTACTCATAGCTGGATCCTCTGAATATTTGAACCGTTAAACCGCGGCAGCGCCGCCGACGATTTCCGAGATCTCTTGGGTGATCGCAGCCTGACGCGCCTTGTTGTAGACCAGCTGCAAATCGCTGATCAAATCACCGGCGTTGTCGGTAGCGTTCTTCATCGCGATCATCCGCGCAGCTTGTTCAGCCGCGTTGTTCTCGACCACCGCCTGGTAGACCTGCGACTCCACGTAACGGACCATCAAGCCGTCGAGCAGCTCCTTGGCATCCGGTTCGTAGAGATAGTCCCAGTGATGCTTGAGTTCTTGATCCGGGGTTGCCACCAGCGGAACCAACTGCTCCACGGTAGGCTGTTGTGTCATGGTGTTGATGAACTTGTTGGATACCACGGACAGGCGGTCAATACGGCCGTCCAGGTAGGCATCCAGCATCACCTTGACGCTGCCGATCAGATCATTGATCGACGGCTCTTCACCCAGGTGGCTGATAGCTGCAACGACGTTACCGCCGAAGTTACGGAAGAAAGCCGCACCCTTGCTACCAACTACACACAGATCGATCTCGACGCCGTTTTCGCGGTTTACCGCCATGTCCTTGACCAAAGCCTTGAACAGGTTGGTGTTCAAGCCACCACACAGACCACGGTCACTGCTCACTACGACATAACCGACGCGCTTAACTTCACGGTCGATCATGAACGGGTGGCGATATTCCGGGTTAGCGTTGGCCAGATGACCAATAACCTGGCGGATGCGCTCCGCATAAGGACGGCTAGCAGCCATGCGCATTTGTGCCTTGCGCATTTTGCTGACCGCCACTTTTTCCATGGCGCTGGTAATCTTTTGCGTGCTTTTGATGCTCGCAATCTTACTGCGAATCTCTTTTGCGCCTGCCATGTAACACCTATCAGGTTAGCAAGCGGGAGCCTTGCGGCTCCCGCTGCGGCTTACCAGGTTTGGGTGGCCTTGAACTTCTCGATACCGGCTTTCAGGCCGCCATCGATTTCGTCATTGAAGTCACCCTTCACGTTGATCTTCGCCATCAAGTCGGCGTGATCGCGGTTGAAGTAAGCAATCAGCGCTTGTTCAAAGCTGCCAATCTTGGCGATTTCGACGTCAGTCAGGAACCCACGCTCAGCGGCATACAGCGACAGCGACATGTCGGCGATCGACATTGGCGCGTATTGCTTCTGCTTCATCAGCTCGGTAACGCGCTGACCATGCTCAAGTTGCTTACGGGTCGCTTCGTCCAGGTCAGAAGCGAACTGGGCGAATGCCGCCAGTTCACGGTACTGAGCCAGAGCGGTACGGATACCACCGGACAGCTTCTTGATGATCTTGGTCTGAGCGGCACCACCCACACGGGATACCGAAACACCGGCGTTCACTGCAGGACGGATCCCGGAGTTGAACATGGCCGATTCCAGGAAGATCTGACCGTCGGTGATGGAAATCACGTTGGTCGGAACGAACGCGGAAACGTCGCCAGCCTGGGTTTCGATGATCGGCAGTGCGGTCAGGGAACCGGTTTTGCCGGTCACTGCGCCGTTGGTGAACTTCTCTACGTACTCTTCCGAAACGCGGGATGCGCGCTCCAGCAGACGGGAGTGGAGATAGAACACGTCGCCTGGGTAAGCTTCACGGCCTGGTGGACGGCGCAGCAGCAGGGAAATCTGGCGGTAAGCCACTGCTTGCTTGGACAGATCGTCATAAACGATCAGCGCGTCTTCACCGCGGTCGCGGAAGTATTCGCCCATGGTGCAACCGGAGTACGGTGCCAGGAACTGCAGTGCAGCCGATTCGGAAGCACTGGCAGCAACGATGATGGTGTTAGCCAGTGCACCGTTTTCTTCCAGCTTGCGAACCACGTTGGCGATGGTCGATTGTTTCTGACCGATCGCTACGTAGACGCAGAAAATGCCGCTGTCTTTCTGGTTGATGATCGCGTCGATCGCCAGAGCGGTTTTACCGATCTGACGGTCACCGATGATCAGCTCACGCTGGCCACGGCCGACCGGGATCATGGCATCGACAGCCTTGTAGCCAGTCTGTACAGGCTGGTCTACCGACTTACGCCAGATCACGCCTGGAGCAACTTTCTCGACCGCATCGGTCTCGGTGTTGTTCAGCGGACCTTTGCCGTCAACTGGGTTACCCAGTGCGTCGACAACGCGACCCAGCAGTTCCTTACCAACCGGAACTTCCAGGATGCGGCCAGTGCACTTGGCGCTCATGCCTTCAGCCAGAGACTGGTATGCGCCCAATACAACGGCACCTACGGAGTCCTGCTCCAGGTTGAGTGCCATACCGAAGACGCCGCCCGGAAACTCGATCATCTCGCCGTACATGACGTCGGCCAGACCGTGAATCCGCACGATACCGTCAGATACGCTGACGACAGTGCCTTCGTTACGGGCTTGGGAGGTCACATCGAGCTTGTCGATGCGGCCCTTGATAATTTCACTTATTTCGGAAGGATTGAGTTGCTGCATTGCTCTGCTGCCCCTTCAAACTCAAGATTTCAATGCTTCGGCTAGTTTCGCGATTTTGCCGCGAATCGAGCCATCGATAACCAGGTCGCCGGCGCGGATGACAACACCCCCAATAAGGGATGAATCTTCCTCGACTTGCAGGCGCACTTCCCGGTTGAGTCGTGCACTGAGAACCTTGGCGAGTTTGTCTTGCTGTTCTTGGTTCAATGCAAAAGCACTGGTCACTTCTACGTCTACCGATTTTTCCTGCTCGGCCTTGTACAGGTCGAACAGGTTGGCGATCTCCGGCAGTAGCAGGAGACGGTCGTTTTCGGCAACGACGTGGATGAAATTCTGTGCCTTGGCATCGAACTTGTCGCCGCACACGTCAATGAACGTGGCGGCCTTTTCTGCGCTCGTCAGTCGCGGGGCCTTGAGCACGCGCTGCATGGTGTCGTTTTGCGACACCGCTGCTGCCAGGCCGAGCATGGCTGACCAATTGGCCAGTTGCTGGTGGGCCTGAGCGTGCTCGAAGGCCGCCTTAGCGTAAGGTCGGGCCAACGTGGTCAGTTCTGCCATGATCGCCCTCGCTTAGATTTCAGCAGCCAGTTGGTTAACCAGCTCTGCGTGCGCGTTTTGATCGATTGTGGCACCCAGGATCTTCGCGGCACCGCCAACGGCCAGGCTACCCACTTGGGCGCGCAGCGCGTCTTTGACGCTATTCAGTTCCTGTTCGATCTCGGCCTGAGCCTGAGCCTTCACACGGTCAGCTTCGACGCGAGCCTGTTCACGGGCTTCGTCGACGATCTGAGTACCGCGCTTCTTGGCTTGCTCGATGATTTCAGCTGCCTGAGCTTTCGCTTCGCGCAGTTGTTGACCCGCTTTCTCTTGGGCCAACTCCAGGTCGCGAGCTGCTCGGCTGGCAGCGTCCAGTCCATCCGCGATCTTCTTTTGACGTTCGTGCAGTGCCGTGATGACCGGAGGCCATACGAACTTCATGCAGAACAGTACAAAAATCAGGAACGCAACGGACTGGCCAATCAGGGTCGCATTAATGTTCACGCCAACACCTCGCAGTTACGTTGTCCATCACACCAAATTACTCGGAAGATCCGAGTAATTAGCCAGCGATCTGACCAACGAACGGGTTCGCAAAGGTGAAGAACAGAGCGATACCAACACCGATCATGGTTACGGCGTCGAGCAGACCGGCAACGATGAACATTTTAACTTGCAGCATTGGAACCATTTCTGGCTGACGCGCTGCGCCTTCCAGGAACTTGCCGCCCAGCAGGCCGAAACCAATTGCGGTACCCAGTGCGCCCAGGCCGATCAACAGTGCAACAGCGATAGCGGTTAGACCAACTACAGTTTCCATCTTTCCTCCCGACTTTTACGTCGTATGGTTTAGGTTTTTTAGATTAAAGCGGTAAAACAAATCGTTTCAGATGCCCCGTGAGGAGCACCCTCCCGTTTGACCGGGAGGGACATCAGACTAGTCGAGACTCGTCTTAATGGTTTTCTTCGTGCGCCATCGACAGGTAAACGATGGTCAGCATCATGAAGATGAACGCCTGCAGGGTGATGATCAGAATGTGGAACACAGCCCACGCCCACTGCAGAACTACGCCCAGGCCACTGAGCCAGAGCAGACCGCTGCCGAACATCACGGCGATCAGAATGAACACCAGCTCGCCGGCGTACATGTTGCCGAACAGACGCAGAGCCAGGGAGATCGGTTTTGCGATCAGGGTCACGAACTCCAGCAGGAAGTTCACCGGGATCAGCAGGGCCTGAACGAAGATGTTCTTGCTGCCGAACGGGTGCAGGGTCAGCTCGCCGATGAAGCCGCCGAGGCCCTTGACCTTGATGCTATAGAAAATGATCAGTGCGAAAACCGAGAACGCCATACCCAGAGTTGCGTTCGGGTCGGTGGTCGACACGGCGCGGAACGGGATGTGGTGATCGCCGGTGATCAGGATGGCCAACTGAGGAATCCAGTCGACCGGTACCAGGTCGACGGCGTTCATCAGAAACACCCAGACGAAGATGGTCAGTGCCAGCGGCGCAATCACCGGGCTACGGCCATGGAAGCTGTCTTTCACGCTGCCATCGACGAATTCGACCAATACTTCAACGAAGTTTTGCAAAGCCCCTGGCTGACCGGAAGTCGCCTTCTTGGCCGCCATGCGGAAAAGAAGAACGAAAATCAGACCCAGTGCGACCGACCAGCCGAGAGTATCGACGTGGAAAGCCCAGAAGCCCATTTCCTTGGCTTCTGCTGCGGTGTGGGCAAAGCCCCAGCCGCCGGTAGGGTGCTGACCGAAAGTCAGGTTCTGCAAGTGGTGCTGGATATAGCCCGAAGCGGTTGTTTCTGCCATGGTTGCCTCAAACGCCCTAAGGTCTCGAAAGTCTTGTTCTCATCAGCAGGGGCGCGAACCAGCTGACCAGTTGGGTCAACACGAAGACGCCGAATACAGCTAGCGGCGCCAATGGCTTCACACCTGCAAACGTCAATGCAAAGAGCACTGCCGTCAAAATCAGTTTGCCCGCCTCGCCGGCATAAAAAGACCGGACGATGGCTTGAGCTGCTCGGGCGCCGGAAAACCGAAATGCCCTGTGAGCGAAATAAACATTGGGCAGCAAGGCTATCAGGCCTCCGCAAAGTCCCGAGTACCCGGCAACGACTCCATACCATTGCCAGAGCGCCAAAGCAGCAATGAGCAAAATGACAAATTGAGCCATTAACACCGGAAAAACTGCCAAACGATGGAACGGCAAGCGGTTTGGCGTGCGGGTTTCCATCACTATTGCTCTCCAATGGTCGGCTGCCGAAATGCAACAACTTGGCATAATTTGTGCCGACAAAATGCGCGCAGAGTATAGGGGCGGTTCAGCACCTATTCAACTATCAGGTAGTGATTTCCGACTGCGCGCTACATGAGGAAATGTTTCAGCGAATATGAGCGAGTACACCTTGTAGCTCATCCAGGGAGTTGTAGCCAATTACCAACTGCCCTTTCCCCTTCTTACCGTGGCGAATCTGCACCGCAGAGCCTAGGCGCTCGGCCAGACGCTGCTCCAGACGAGCGATATCCGGGTCCGGTTTTACCGGTTCAACAGGCTCCGGTTTACCACTCAACCACTGGCGAACCAGTGCCTCAGTTTGGCGCACTGTCAGCCCGCGTGCGACAACATGTCGCGCCCCTTCAACCTGTTGATTGTCCGGCAAACCGAGCAAAGCGCGTGCATGACCCATTTCCAGATCACCGTGAGACAACATCGTCTTGATGACTTCCGGCAAAGAAATCAGGCGCAACAAATTGGCCACCGTCACTCGGGACTTGCCCACAGCTTCGGCCACTTGTTGCTGGGTCAGCTGGAATTCCTGCTGCAAACGCTGCAGGGCTACCGCTTCCTCGATCGGATTGAGGTCTTCGCGCTGGATGTTCTCGATCAGCGCAATGGCGATCGCGGTTTCGTCCGGTACATCGCGGACCATTGCCGGGATCGTTTCCTGACCGGCCTGCTGGCTGGCGCGCCAACGGCGTTCACCGGCGATGATTTCGAAGCGCCCCCCCCCGATCGGGCGCACCACGATCGGTTGCATGACGCCCTGGGCCTTGATCGACTGCGCCAGCTCTTCGAGCGCCTGTGCATCCATGTCGCGGCGAGGCTGATATTTGCCACGCTGGAGCAGATCCAGCGGCAGATGTTGCAGCTCGCGTTGATCGGCTTGTATCGCTTGTTCTTCCAGCGCGCTGACAGTCGGACCACTCAGCAGTGCATCCAGTCCACGTCCGAGACCTCGTTTCTTGACGGCCATGGGGATTCCTTAAGTTGGCTGGGCAGCGGCGATGCGTGAGTTTTTGCGTTGACGACGAACCATTTCGCCCGCCAGAGCCAGGTAGGCAACGGCGCCACGCGATGATTTGTCATACGCCAGCGCCGGCATGCCGTAGCTTGGGGCTTCGGCCAGACGGATATTGCGTGGAATGACGGTCTCGTAAAGCTGATCACCGAAGTGTTCCTTGAGCTGCGCCGATACATCGTTCATCAGGCTCAGGCGCGGGTCGTACATCGTGCGCAGCAGTCCTTCGACCTTGAGATCGGGGTTCAGCAACTCGGCGATACGCTTGATGTTATCCACAAGGTCGCTCAACCCTTCCAGCGCGAAGTACTCGCACTGCATGGGGATAATGACCCCATCGGCCGCGACAAGTGCGTTCAGCGTCAGCATCGACAGCGACGGCGGGCAGTCGATCAAGATGTAATCGTAGTTTTCGCGGATCGGCGCCAACGCACTGCGCAGGCGGCTTTCCTTCATCTGCATTTCCAGCAGAACCACTTCGGCGGCGGTAAGGTCGCGGTTGGCCGGCAACAACTGGTAACCACCGTGTTCGGAGAAATGCATGGCCTGGGCCAGGTCGCATTCACCGATCAACAGGTCGTAGACCGAGTTTTCCAGACCGTGTTTATCCACACCGCTTCCCATGGTGGCGTTGCCCTGTGGATCGAGATCGATCAGCAATACCCGGCGCTTGGTCGCGACCAGGGATGCTGCGAGGTTGATGCAGGTGGTGGTCTTGCCCACACCACCCTTTTGGTTCGCTATCGCGAATACCTTAGCCATTCTTGCTTGTGTTCCCAATCATGCCGTGCGGCGCAGTATCAGCAGATGGCGTTGGCCTTGGCAACCGGGTACGGCCAGGGCGTGTTCGCTATCGAGGTGGAAGTCTGCCGGCAATGCTACCAGCTCATCGGCGGGATGAACGCCCTTCATTGCCAGCCAACGTGTTTCGGTGTCGCCGAGGTGGCGAGTCCAGTTTGTGAAGTTCTCCATGCTGCTGAACGCCCGGGAAATGATCCCGTTGAATGGCTGTGCAGGCTGGAGGGCTTCGACTCGACTGTGGATAACTTGCAGGTTATCCAGTTTGAGCTCGAGTTTGACCTGGGTCAGGAAGCGGGTTTTCTTGCCATTGCTGTCCAGGCAGGTCACTTGGGACTCTGGAAACAGGATCGCCAATGGAATGCCCGGCATACCGCCGCCACTGCCCACGTCGAGCCAGCGACCGTTTTCGATGAACGACATCACGCTCAGACTATCGAGCAAGTGCCGGGACACCATTTCGTCCGGATCGCGCACGGCGGTCAGGTTGTAAGCCTTGTTCCATTTGATCAACAGGGCCAGATATCCCAGCAGCTGCGCGTGCTGGGTTTCAGTCAGAGCGACACCGAGCTGGCGAGCACCTGTGGATAACTCTTCTGCATGTTGCGAGGTGACCAACGAACTCAAGCGCTTTGCTCCAACTGACGGCCCGCGCCGCGTTTTTTCAAATGAATCATCAACAGCGAAATGGCTGCCGGCGTGACGCCCGGAATACGCGAGGCCTGACCCAAGGTTTCAGGGCGGGTCGCGCCGAGCTTGCTCTGGATCTCTTTGGAGAGACCGGAAATGTTCGTGTAATCGATATCCACAGGCAATTTGGTGTCTTCACTGGCCCGCAGACGAGCGATTTCATCCTGTTGGCGATCAATGTAACCGGCGTACTTGGTCTTGATTTCGACCTGTTCGGCGACCTGTGGATCTTCTGCACCCCCACCGGTCACGGCGATCAGACCAGCGTAGTCGATTTCCGGACGGCTCAAGAGGTTCAGCAAGTTGTATTCGTGGGTCAGCGGAGTGCCGAATTTTTCCGCAATCGCATCACCTTGCTCGGTGCCCGGGCGCACCCAGGTACTTTTCAAACGCTGCTCTTCCAGCTCGATGCTTTCACGTTTTTTGCAGAATGCTGCCCAGCGCGCGTCATCCACGAGACCCAGTTCGCGACCTTTTTCGGTCAAGCGCAGGTCAGCGTTGTCTTCGCGCAGGATCAGACGGTATTCGGCACGAGAAGTGAACATCCGATACGGTTCTTGAGTACCGAGGGTAATCAGGTCGTCGACCAAAACGCCAATGTAGGCCTCATCGCGACGCGGGCACCAGGCATCTTTGCCCTGCGCACGCAGTGCTGCGTTGGTACCGGCCAGCAAACCCTGGGCGCCGGCCTCTTCGTAACCGGTGGTGCCATTGATCTGTCCAGCAAAGAACAGACCGCCGATCACCTTGGTTTCCAGGCTGTATTTCAGGTCCCGAGGATCGAAGTAGTCGTACTCGATGGCGTAGCCCGGACGCACGATATGCGCGTTTTCCATGCCACGAATCGATTGCACGATCTGCAACTGCACGTCGAACGGCAAGCTTGTGGATATCCCGTTCGGGTACAGCTCGTTGGTGGTCAAGCCTTCTGGTTCGATGAAGACCTGATGGCTTTGCTTGTCGGCAAAACGATGGATCTTGTCTTCGATCGACGGGCAGTAACGCGGGCCGATGCCTTCGATTTCACCCGCAGCGGAATACATCGGCGAACGGTCGAGGTTCGCAGCGATGATTTCGTGGGTGCGCGCGTTGGTGTGGGTAATCCAGCAGCTGACCTGTTGTGGGTGCTGCTCTTTGGAGCCCATGAACGACATCACTGGAATCGGCGTATCGCCGGCCTGCTCGGTCATCACCGAGAAATCCACAGACCTGGCGTCGATACGCGGCGGCGTTCCGGTTTTCAGGCGACCGACACGCAGCGGCAACTCACGCAGGCGTTGAGCCAGGGCGATCGACGGCGGATCACCGGCTCGACCGCCGGAAAAATTTTGCAAACCGATGTGGATAAGTCCACCGAGGAAGGTACCGGTGGTCAACACCACGGAATCGGCGAGGAAACGCAGACCCATTTGCGTGACAACACCGCGCACTTGCTCCTGCTCGACGATCAGATCGTCCGCAGCCTGTTGAAATATCCACAGGTTCGGCTGGTTTTCCAGGATTTCGCGCACTGCCGCCTTGTACAGAACCCGATCCGCCTGAGCGCGGGTTGCACGCACCGCCGGGCCTTTGCGGCTGTTCAACACGCGAAACTGGATGCCGCCTTTATCGGTAGCCATGGCCATCGCGCCGCCGAGGGCGTCGATTTCCTTGACCAGATGGCTTTTGCCAATCCCGCCAATGGCCGGGTTGCAACTCATGGCACCGAGGGTTTCCACGTTATGCGTCAGCAACAGGGTTTTGACCCCCATACGTGCTGAGGCCAGTGCTGCCTCGGTACCGGCATGACCGCCGCCGATGACGATCACTTCAAAACGGGAAGGGAAATCCACCACGCACCTCGTGCCTGCTTAAGTAGGTAATTCAGGAATAGTTTGAGCTCAGGTTTTCGGACCTGGTCGACAAGTATAGGGACTTCGCCCTTCCTAAAGAACCCTTTGCACAAAATTTAACCAGCTGTGGAGAAGTCGGAGTTATAGAAATTAAAAAGAGAGAAATTTATTAAATCTTTGTTTTTATGTTTATTTCTACTGACCGACCTTTCTGTGGATAGATTGATACAGGCCTTTATTTCCAATGTGTACAGAGATTCAAAACCCTGTGGTCATGTGCCAAGGAGGCCCTTGGATAACCGGTGTAAGCCTGTGGATTAAAGTGGTGGTTATCCACAGGGGCGGTTATCTTCAGTTTTGAGGCCCTGTTATCAACTGCCCTTAGCGGTGGTTATTCACAGGGCTTAATCCACAGAAAACTGCGGATTGAAGGAATCCAGGGCGCAGAAAATCCGCCTGAGCAGAAAGAATTCCGCTCGGCATAGCAGGCTGGTGTGAAAAAGGGAGAGAACAGACAGGCACGAATGGCCTGTCTGTGGACAACGAGGTGGCTATTTGCCGATGCAGAAGCTGGAGAAGATCCGGCCTAACAAGTCATCGGAGCTGAAGGCGCCAGTGATTTCGCCCAAAAATTGCTGAGCCAGGCGCAAATCTTCGGCGAGCAATTCCCCAGCGCCCGCCAATGTCAGTTGAGCGCGACCGTGCTCGAGGGAAGCACTGGCATGTCGCAATGCCTCGAGATGTCGCCGGCGTGCGCTGAAGCTGCTTTCCGAAGTCTGTTCGTAACCCATGCAGGCTTTGAGGTGATCACGCAGCAGCTCCAGTCCTGCGCCGGCGGACTTGGCGCTCAAACTGATGGTGACATGGCCATCGTCACTGATATCCAGGGCGATCGCTTCACCCGTGAGATCAGCCTTGTTGCGGATCAGCGTGACCTTGGCCGGATCGGGGCGGGTCTCGAGGAATTCCGGCCACAATGCAAAGGGATCAATAGCCTCCGGGGCCGTTGCATCGACGACCAGAAGCACGCGATCAGCCTCGCCAATGGCTTTCAATGCCCGCTCTACCCCAATCTTTTCCACATGATCGTCGGTGTCACGCAGTCCCGCGGTGTCGACTACATGCAGGGGCATGCCATCGATGTGGATATGTTCGCGCAGGACGTCACGAGTAGTGCCGGCAATCTCGGTGACGATTGCCGCTTCACGACCAGCCAGGGCATTGAGCAGGCTGGATTTACCGGCATTCGGTCGACCGGCAATCACGACCGTCATGCCGTCACGCAACAATGCGCCCTGCCCGGCTTCGCGCATCACGGTGGATAACTCGTCACGAACTTTGTCGAGCATGCTTAGCACGTGGCCATCGGCTAGAAAGTCGATTTCCTCTTCCGGGAAGTCGATCGCGGCTTCGACATAAATCCGCAAGCCGATCAGTTGTTCGGTGAGGTGATGTACACGTGCCGAAAACGCACCCTGCAGGGAACGCAGAGCATTTCGCGCCGCCTGAGCCGAACTGGCTTCGATCAAGTCAGCAATGGCTTCGGCCTGGGCCAGGTCGAGTTTGTCGTTCAGGAAAGCGCGCTCACTGAATTCACCCGGCCGCGCGAGGCGACAGCCCATCTCCAGGCAGCGCTTGAGCAGCATATCCAGAACAATAGGGCCGCCATGTCCCTGCAGTTCCAGGACATCTTCGCCAGTGAACGAGTTGGGTCCCGGGAAATACAGCGCGATGCCTTGATCCAGCACCTCGTCATTGGCGCCGAGGAACGGCCCGTAATGAGCAAATCTTGGCTTGAGCTCACGACCACTGAAGGCCTTGGCCGCAGCGTCGGCCAACGGCCCGGAAATGCGGACGATGCCAACGCCTCCGCGACCTTGGGCGGTGGCGACGGCGGCGATGGTTTCACGAGGAGCGCTCATAAACCGGTATCCAGACAAAAGTGACAGATAGCAAAACGCCCCACTAGGGGGCGTCTTGAGTGGTTATCCACAGTGTAAGTCAGGCAGCCGCTTTGGTAGCTGCTTCGATCTTACGAGTGATGTACCACTGTTGGGCGATGGACAGGCAGTTGTTCACTACCCAGTACAGCACCAGACCAGCCGGGAACCACAGGAAGAAGAAGGTGAAGATGATTGGCATCAGCTTCATCACTTTGGCCTGCATCGGATCCGGAGGAGTCGGGTTCAACTGCTGCTGGATGAACATGGTTGCACCCATGATGATCGGCAGAATGAAGAACGGGTCCTTGATCGACAGGTCAGTAATCCACAGCATGAACGGCGCTTGGCGCATTTCAACGCTTTCCAGCAGAACCCAGTACAGGGAAAGGAAAACCGGCATCTGCACGAGGATTGGCAAGCAACCACCCAGCGGATTGATCTTCTCTTTTTTGTACAGCTCCATCATGGCTTGCGACATTTTCTGCCGGTCGTCGCCATGTTGTTCCTTCAGCGCGGCCAGTTTCGGAGCCACTGCACGCATACGAGCCATGGATTTGTAGCTGGCGGCCGACAACGGGAAGAAAATCCCTTTGATCAGCATGGTCAGGAAGATGATCGACCAGCCCCAGTTACCCACAATGGCGTGGATATGTTGCAGCAGCCAGAAGATCGGTTGAGCGATGAACCACAGGATGCCGTAGTCAACGGTCAGTTCCAGACCTGGGGACAACTGTTTCAGCACAGCCTGGCTTTTCGGACCGGCGTACAGAACAGCGCTGGTTTCAGCCTTGGCACCTGGCGCAACGGTCAAGGACGGACCGGTGAAACCAATGATGTAGTTGCCTTTGCTGTCTTTACGGGTCTGGACGACGTTGTTTTCGCCCTTGGCCGGAATCCAGGCAGTCACAAAGTAGTGTTGCAGCCAGGCTACCCAACCGCCGGTCACGTTTTCTTTGAGTTGCCCTTTGTCCATGTCCTTCATGGACACTTTCTTGTACGGCTCGGAACTTGTCCACAGGGCGGCGCCCAGGTAAGTCGCAGTGCCGGTGGCGGTGCTGGACGACGGATCTGAGCTGGCATCACGCTTCAGTTGCGCGAACATTGCACCGGACCAAGGCTGAGAGCTCTCGTTGTCGATCAGGTAGGAAACGGTTACGTCATACAGGCCGCGTTTCAGAGTGAAACGCTTGATGTAGTTGACGCCATCCTTGCTGAACTTCAGGTCCACGACCAATTGGTCCTGACCGTCAGCCAGTTGATAGATCTTCTTCTCCGAGGAGTAAACCGGACGACCGGCAGGACTTGCGTCCGGGCCGTTGCTGCCGATCAAGCCACTCTGAGCCAGATAAGTCCGCTCGTTGCCGTTATCGAACAGCTGGAATGGAATTTCCGGATGGTCCTGGCGACGTGGATACAGCGGCAATTTCAGTTGGGCGACATCACCACCTTGTGGATCGATGGCCAGATCGAGCACATCCGTTTTGATCTGGATGAGGTCGGTGCTCGCCGCTACCGGAGTTTCGGCAGGTGCGCTGGTATCGTTTGCGGCGTGCGGAATGTCGTCACTGACGGACGCTTTATTGCCAGTTGCCGTATCCGGGAGGCCCGGTGCGGAAGTACTGGAAGCAACATTCTGAGTCGGCAGGGCAGCCTGGCCATAGTCCTGGTTCCATTTAAGAACCATAACGTAGGACACGATTGCCAGGGCGACGATCAGGATCGTGCGTTTGATATCCATGATTACTCGGCCATCGAAGAAGAACGGGAGGTAGGGATAGGTGGAACCGGGTCATAACCACCGGGAGTCCACGGATGACAGCGACCTAAACGACGAAAGGTCAGCCAGCCACCGCGCAGAAGGCCATGATTTTCAATGGCTTCTAACGCGTAGCAGGAACAACTGGGGTAGAAACGACAGTGATTGGCCATCAGGGGACTAATGGCATAGCGATAAAACTGGATCGGAACGAGTGCCAGTTTACGCATCTGGACTGTCTACCCCTACAGTTTCGGTTTTGACTGCTGGTACCGGCGTGCTGCGTGCCAGTCGTTTCCAGAGCTTTCCGAAATGCTGAATCAATTCGGGGTTTTCTACGTCACCCAAACCTTTGCGCGCGACGATAACAATGTCCCAACCGACCAGTGAATCCTGGTGCAGGCGAAACGATTCGCGCATCAGACGTTTGAGGCGATTGCGCTCGACGGAGAGCTTTACGCTCTTTTTCCCGATAACCAGCCCGAGACGGGGGTGATCAAGATCGTTGTTGCGCGCAAGGAGCAGGAGATTTTTCCCCGGAACCTTGCCGGTAGGGGAGTCAAAGACTGCCTTGAAATGCCGGGGAGTAAGCAGACGCTTTTCCCGACTGAAGTCCTGACTCACCTCCAGTGCCGGATTATCAAACGGCCAGACGCGCACGACCTTTGGCGCGACGACGCGACAGGACGGCACGACCGTTCTTGGTAGCCATGCGAGCACGGAAACCGTGGGTACGAGCGCGTTTGATAGTGCTTGGTTGGAAAGTACGTTTCATTGTCGTGTTACCTGGTTCGTCCACAACGGGCCGGAATGGCCCCCGTTTTAAGAGACCGGGGATTCTAGAGAAAGCAAGCCTCTAGGTCAATTTCCAACCAACGTTTCCTTATAAATAGATCTCTGGACGTTTTGCGGTGCAACCGCCCTTAGCCAAACATAAAATTAAAGAAGGAAAGTATTTAAAGCTTTTCTGTAAAGCTTATAAAAGCTAGGGCCACGGTCATCTGTGGATAACTGGCTTCAGCCCTTTTAACACCTGATGTACAGAGAATGACAACTACAGTGGAAAACCGTGTTCAGCCTGTGCTGCACTGTCGGATAACCTGTGTGCGAAAGGGCGTCTTATCCACAGGCAGGTTATCCACCGAGTTTCCCCCCCAGTTGTGCAATGAGCTCAGACCCGGTTATCCACAGACCTTATGCACAGACCATTGGTCGTCTTTTTTGCGTATAAAGCGTTGATTCTTCTTGGCCGGTGATCAAGCTTCATGTGGATAAGTCAGCGTCTGGTCGCTACAATGGCCGCTTGTTTTTGCCTCACCGGCTTTCAACTTAGGGGATATCCGTGTCAGTGGAACTTTGGCAGCAGTGCGTGGAGCTATTGCGCGATGAGCTGCCTGCCCAACAATTCAACACTTGGATCCGTCCACTACAGGTCGAAGCCGAAGGCGACGAGTTGCGTGTCTATGCGCCCAATCGTTTTGTGCTGGACTGGGTCAACGAAAAATACCTGGGCCGCGTCCTGGAGTTGCTGGACGAGCATGGCAATGGCATGGCGCCAGCGCTTTCCTTATTAATAGGCAGCAAACGCAGCTCGGCACCGCGTGCCGCGCCGAATGCTCCGCTGGCGGCTGCAGCATCCCAGGCTCAGGCTGCGGCTGCACCGGTCAGCACTCCACCGCCGGCGTTGGCACCGACCAAGCGTGCGACGCAAAAAGTCGCCGAAGTTACTGAAGAAGAGCCTTCGCGCGACAGCTTCGATCCGATGGCGGGCGCCAGCTCCCAGCAGGCACCGGTTCGTTCCGAACAACGCACCGTGCAGGTCGAAGGCGCGCTCAAGCACACCAGCTACCTGAACCGTACCTTCACCTTCGAAAACTTCGTTGAGGGCAAGTCCAACCAACTGGCCCGGGCCGCGGCCTGGCAAGTGGCGGACAACCCCAAGCATGGTTACAACCCGCTCTTCCTTTATGGCGGTGTCGGTTTGGGTAAAACCCACTTGATGCACGCTGTGGGTAACCATCTATTAAAGAAGAACCCGAACGCCAAGGTTGTGTACCTGCATTCCGAGCGCTTCGTGGCTGACATGGTCAAGGCCCTGCAACTGAACGCGATCAACGAGTTCAAGCGCTTCTACCGGTCGGTGGATGCATTGCTGATCGACGACATTCAGTTCTTCGCCCGCAAGGAACGTTCCCAGGAAGAGTTTTTCCACACCTTCAACGCTCTGCTTGAAGGTGGTCAGCAGGTCATTCTCACCAGTGACCGCTACCCTAAAGAAATTGAAGGCCTTGAAGAGCGCCTCAAATCCCGCTTCGGCTGGGGCCTGACGGTAGCCGTCGAGCCGCCGGAGCTGGAAACCCGTGTGGCGATCCTGATGAAGAAGGCCGACCAGGCCAAAGTCGAACTGCCCCACGATGCGGCGTTCTTCATTGCCCAGCGCATTCGCTCCAACGTTCGGGAACTGGAAGGCGCACTCAAACGCGTGATTGCCCACTCTCACTTCATGGGCCGCGACATCACCATCGAGTTGATACGCGAATCCCTCAAGGACTTGTTGGCGCTGCAAGATAAACTGGTCTCTGTGGATAACATTCAGCGCACGGTCGCCGAGTACTACAAGATCAAGATCTCCGACTTGCTGTCCAAACGCCGTTCGCGTTCGGTCGCCCGTCCACGCCAGGTCGCCATGGCGTTGTCCAAGGAACTGACCAACCACAGCTTGCCGGAAATTGGCGATGTGTTTGGCGGTCGCGATCACACGACGGTTTTGCACGCCTGCCGCAAGATCAACGAACTTAAGGAATCCGACGCGGACATCCGCGAGGACTACAAGAACCTGCTGCGTACACTGACCACTTGATGAACACCAGCGCAGCTTATTAAGGCAAGGGACTAGACCATGCATTTCACCATTCAACGCGAAGCCCTGTTGAAACCCCTGCAACTGGTCGCAGGCGTCGTCGAGCGCCGCCAGACCTTGCCGGTGCTCTCCAACGTGCTGCTGGTTGTCGAAGGCCAGCAACTGTCGCTGACCGGTACCGACCTGGAAGTCGAGCTGGTCGGTCGTGTTCAACTCGAAGAGCCTGCCGAACCAGGTTCCATCACCGTGCCTGCGCGCAAACTGATGGATATCTGCAAAAGCCTGCCGAACGACGCGCTGATCGACATCAAGCTCGACGAGCAGAAGCTGGTGGTAAAGGCCGGTCGTAGCCGCTTCACCCTGTCGACCCTGCCGGCCAACGATTTCCCGACGGTCGAAGAAGGTCCGGGTTCGCTGACCTGCAGCCTGGAGCAAAGCAAACTGCGCCGCCTCATCGAGCGCACCAGTTTCGCCATGGCCCAGCAGGACGTGCGTTACTATCTCAACGGTATGCTGCTGGAAGTCTCTGCCGGTGTCATTCGCGCTGTCGCCACCGACGGGCACCGTCTGGCCATGTGCTCGATGCAGGCCGACATCGGTCAGCCGGATCGCCATCAGGTCATCGTGCCGCGCAAAGGTATCCTTGAACTGGCCCGACTGCTGACCGAACCGGACGGCATCGTCAGCATTGTCCTGGGTCAGCACCACATTCGCGCCACCACCGGCGAGTTCACCTTCACCTCGAAACTGGTCGACGGTAAATTCCCGGATTACGAACGCGTTCTACCCAAAGGCGGCGACAAGCTGGTACTCGGTGACCGCCAGGCGCTCCGCGAAGCGTTCAGCCGCACCGCGATTCTGTCCAACGAGAAGTACCGCGGTATCCGCCTGCAACTGGCGAATGGTCAGTTGAAGATCCAAGCTAACAACCCGGAACAGGAAGAGGCGGAAGAAGAAGTCGGCGTTGAATATAACGGTGGCTCCCTCGAGATCGGCTTTAACGTCAGCTACTTGCTCGATGTGCTGGGCGTAATGACTACCGAGCAGGTTCGTCTGATCCTGTCCGACTCCAACAGCAGTGCGCTGGTGCAAGAGTCCGACAACGACGATTCGGCCTACGTTGTCATGCCGATGCGTCTGTAATCATGCTCAGCAGAAGCTAGATGTCCTTAAGTCGCGTCTCGGTCACCGCGGTGCGCAATCTGCACCCGGTGACCTTCTCCCCCTCCCCCCGAATCAATATTCTTTACGGCGCCAACGGCAGCGGCAAAACCAGTGTTCTGGAAGCCATACACCTGCTGGGGCTTGCCCGTTCGTTTCGCAGCACCCGCCTCTTACCGGTCATTCAGTATGAGCAATTGGCGTGCACAGTGTTCGGGCAGGTCGAGCTGGCCGAGGGTGGGCATAGTGCGTTGGGCATTTCGCGCGACCGCCAAGGGGAGTTTCAGATCCGCATCGATGGGCAGAACGCTCGTAGCGCAGCTCAGCTCGCGGAAATCCTGCCATTGCAATTGATCAACCCCGACAGTTTCCGCTTGCTGGAAGGCGCGCCGAAGATTCGTCGACAGTTTCTCGACTGGGGCGTGTTCCACGTGGAACCCCGTTTCATGTCCACCTGGCAGCGCTTGCAGAAGGCCCTGCGCCAGAGAAACTCTTGGCTGCGGCATGGTACACTTGACGCCGTTTCGCAAGCGGTTTGGGACAGGGAGCTGTGCCAGGCCAGCGCTGAAATTGATGAATACCGCCGCGCTTACATCAAAGCCTTGAAACCAGTCTTTGAACAGACCTTGAGCGAACTGGTTGAGCTCGAGGGCTTAACGCTCAGCTATTACCGGGGTTGGGACAAGGACCGTGAGTTGAGCGCTGTGCTCGCCGGATCCCTTCAGCGGGATCAGCAAATAGGGCATACCCAGGCCGGACCACAACGCGCTGATTTGCGCCTCAGATTGGGCGCTCATAATGCCGCGGATATATTGTCCCGCGGCCAGCAGAAGTTGGTGGTCTGTGCATTGCGGATTGCCCAGGGGCACCTGGTCAGCCAGGCCCGTCGCGGTCAGTGTATTTATCTGGTGGATGACTTGCCGTCCGAGCTGGACGAGCAGCACCGCCGCGCGCTTTGCCGCTTGCTGGAAGACTTACGCTGCCAGGTGTTTATCACCTGTGTAGATCACGAATTATTGAGGGAAGGCTGGCAGACGGAAACGCCAGTCGCTCTGTTCCACGTGGAACAGGGCCGTATCACCCAGACCCACGACCATCGGGAGTGAAGGCATTGAGCGAAGAAAATACGTACGACTCAACGAGCATTAAAGTGCTGAAAGGCCTGGATGCCGTACGCAAACGTCCCGGTATGTACATTGGTGACACCGACGATGGCAGTGGTCTGCACCACATGGTGTTCGAGGTGGTCGATAACTCGATCGACGAAGCGCTGGCCGGCCACTGCGACGACATCAGCATCATCATCCACCCGGATGAATCCATCACCGTTCGCGACAACGGCCGTGGCATCCCGGTAGACGTGCACAAAGAAGAAGGCGTTTCGGCAGCCGAGGTCATCATGACCGTACTGCACGCCGGCGGTAAGTTCGACGACAACTCCTACAAGGTATCCGGCGGTCTGCACGGTGTGGGTGTGTCGGTTGTGAACGCATTGTCCGAACAGCTGGTCCTGACCGTACGCCGCAGCGGCAAGATCTGGGAACAGACTTACGTTCATGGTGTTCCGCAAGAACCGATGAAGATTGTCGGTGACAGTGAAAGCACCGGTACTCAGATCCACTTCAAGGCTTCCAGCGAAACCTTCAAGAACATCCACTTCAGCTGGGACATCCTGGCCAAGCGGATTCGTGAACTGTCCTTCCTCAACTCTGGTGTTGGCATCGTCCTCAAGGACGAGCGTAGCGGCAAGGAAGAGCTGTTCAAGTACGAAGGCGGTCTGCGTGCGTTCGTTGAATACCTGAACACCAACAAGACTCCGGTCAACCAGGTGTTCCACTTCAACATCCAGCGTGAAGACGGCATCGGCGTGGAAATCGCCCTGCAGTGGAACGACAGCTTCAACGAGAACCTGTTGTGCTTCACCAACAACATTCCACAGCGCGATGGCGGTACTCACCTGGTGGGTTTCCGTTCCGCTCTGACGCGTAACCTGAACACCTACATTGAAGCCGAAGGCCTCGCGAAGAAGCATAAAGTTGCCACCACTGGCGACGATGCCCGTGAAGGCCTGACCGCGATCATTTCGGTGAAGGTGCCGGATCCGAAGTTCAGCTCCCAGACCAAAGACAAGCTGGTGTCTTCCGAAGTGAAGACCGCGGTCGAACAGGAAATGGGCAAGTACTTCTCCGACTTCCTGCTGGAAAACCCGAACGAAGCCAAGCTCGTGGTCGGCAAGATGATCGACGCCGCCCGTGCCCGTGAAGCGGCGCGCAAGGCTCGTGAGATGACCCGTCGTAAAGGCGCGCTGGATATCGCCGGCCTGCCGGGCAAACTGGCTGACTGCCAGGAAAAAGACCCTGCCCTGTCTGAACTGTACCTCGTGGAAGGTGACTCTGCTGGCGGCTCCGCCAAGCAGGGTCGTAACCGCAAGACACAGGCCATTCTGCCCCTCAAGGGCAAGATCCTGAACGTCGAGAAGGCGCGTTTCGACAAGATGATCTCTTCCCAGGAAGTGGGCACCTTGATCACTGCGCTGGGTTGCGGCATCGGTCGCGACGAGTACAACATCGAAAAGCTGCGCTATCACAACATCATCATCATGACCGATGCTGACGTCGACGGTTCGCACATCCGTACCTTGCTGCTGACCTTCTTCTTCCGTCAGTTGCCGGAGCTGATTGAGCGTGGCTACATCTACATCGCTCAGCCGCCGTTGTACAAGGTCAAGAAAGGCAAGCAAGAGCAATACATCAAAGACGACGACGCCATGGAAGAGTACATGACGCAGTCGGCCCTGGAGGATGCGAGCCTGCACTTGAACGAGGAAGCACCGGGTATCTCCGGCGAAGCCCTCGAGCGTCTGGTGAATGACTTCCGCCTGGTGATGAAGACCCTCAAGCGTCTTTCGCGCCTGTACCCACAGGAACTGACCGAGCACTTCATCTACCTGCCGGCCGTCAGCCTGGAGCAGCTCTCCGATCACGCAGCGATGCAGGATTGGCTGGCTCAGTACGAGGTGCGTTTGCGCACCGTCGAGAAGTCCGGCCTGGTCTACAAGGCCAGCCTGCGTGAAGACCGTGAGCGTAACGTCTGGCTGCCAGAGGTCGAGTTGATCTCCCACGGCCTGTCGAACTACGTCACCTTCAACCGCGACTTCTTCGGCAGCAATGACTACAAAACCGTCGTTTCCCTGGGCGCCCAACTGAGCACCTTGCTGGACGATGGCGCGTACATCCAGCGTGGTGAGCGCAAGAAGCAGGTCACCGAGTTCAAGGAAGCCCTTGAGTGGCTGATGGCTGAAAGTACCAAGCGCCACACCATCCAGCGATACAAAGGGTTGGGCGAGATGAACCCGGATCAGCTGTGGGAAACCACTATGGACCCAAGTTCGCGCCGTATGCTCAAAGTCACCATCGAAGACGCCATTGGTGCAGATCAGATCTTCAACACTCTGATGGGTGATGCGGTCGAACCTCGCCGTGACTTCATCGAAAGCAACGCCTTGGCGGTTTCCAACCTGGACTTCTGATCCAGATTGTAGGTGGTCAAAGTTAATTGCTGCTTCGGTCGACGTTAAGCGACTTGGCCAAAGTCCCTGACGTCAAGTTAGAACAGAAAACCCCGATAGACCTGCTGGTCTATCGGGGTTTTCTTTTGGCTACCCTCCTCTATTTGAGTTGGTAAACTGCTGCGATTTGGCGCTCGTGGTGCGCCTACCATTATTCAAATGGAATTCTTTGTCCGCCCTTGCAGCCCTGCTCAACACCTACCGCTCTGCATCCGTTGCTGAGCGCGAGAAAGGCGTCTACTTCGAGGCGCTGATCTACACCTACCTATGCAACGAAGCGACCTGATCTCCAGCTATCGCTAGACGGGATTAGAGGCTGCTTCCATATGGTTGCGACATAAGATGACGCGCTCCTGCGCCAGAATGACGCTACATTCGGTACAGGAAATGCCTCATGTCCATACGTCGTCGTTCGGCCAGTTCTACCACCCTCCGCGCATCAGGGCCACACTCCTCCGATACGTGTGCGCTGTCACTGAAATGGGTGTTCATGCTGATGCTCGATCTCGGCGGACACCGAAACTTCATTCAGCGACATCATTTCAACGACGATGAAATCGCTGCAGAGCTTGGCCTGCAAGAGTTGGTCGATGCAGACGATTTCAGCCCGGCGCTGGCCTTGCGCCGACTCAAGCGCGAGCGCCTGGCCTTCGACCTGGCGTTCCCCATAGTAGGTTACCCGGACAGGCTGCAGGCGAATGTACAGGCGCTCGGCCAGTTGATCGGGTTGGATGCCGTCGAGCAGCGCATTCTGGCTTTCTGCGTACTGCTGCATACCGATCCCTGCCTCAACGATGCCTCAGACCAACTCGGCGCGCTCGGTTTCAACCGAACAATGAGGGTACTGTCCACACTTATCGACATCCCTCAAGAGGATCTTCTTCCCTACCTGGCCAATGAGGGGCGGTTAGCTCGTGCCGGACTGATTGAGGTCAATGCGCGATCTTGCACCGTGAGCACCCTGAGCAGCCGCTTGGTGATTGAAAGCTCTGACTTTCTCCAGCAGTTGCGCTTCGGCCATGGGCAACCCATTGAACTGTTCAAGTACGCCTTCCGTCTCAGCCCGCTCGGCCATTTGAGCGAGAAGGACTACCAGCATCTGGGACGCTCCCTTGAAATTGCCACCACCTACCTGAAAAAAGCCTTAGCCGAAGGCCGCCGTGGCGTGAACATTCTGTTGTACGGTCCGCCCGGCACCGGCAAGACCCAACTGAGTCGCCTGCTTGCCCGCCTGCTAGGGGCTTCGCTCTATGAGATCGCCTGTACCGACAGCGACGGCGACCCAGTCAGCGCCCATCAGCGTCTGTGCGCCCTGCGTTCGGCAATGAGTGCATTGCAGTCGCAGAAGACCCTATTACTGCTAGATGAAATTGAGGACATCTTTGGCACCTCGCCATTGCCTTTTTCTGGCAAGAGCAAAACCCAGAAAGGCTGGATTAATCGCATGCTGGAAGAGAACAGCCTGCCCTGCTTCTGGCTGAGCAACGACATTGAGTGCTTGGACAACGCCTATATCCGCCGCTTTGACGTGGTGATCGAACTGCCAAACCCACCCAAGAGTCAACGGGAACAGATTGTCCGAGAGTGCGGGGGCGACCGTCTGAGCGAGGTACTGGTGGATAAACTGGCGGAGCATGAGGAGATGACCCCCGCCGTAATCGCCCGGGCGGCTCGCATCGCACGTAGCCTGCACCCACGCGCGGGAAAGCGCCTGGATGCCACGGTCGAGTGCCTGGTTGATGCGACGCTAAAAGCCCAGGGCTTCGAGCAACTGGGCCGTCACCATGTGCAGCAGCTGCCGAGCTACTACTCCCCGAGTCTGATCAATGCGGATTTTCCCGTCGACGGATTGATTGACGGCCTACGCAAGCACCCGGTGGCGCGCCTTTGCTTCTATGGCCCTCCAGGGACAGGCAAGACGGCCTTTGGCCACTGGATTGCCCAAGAGCTGGAGAAACCGCTGATGGTGAAGCGCGTGTCCGATCTTGTTTCACCTTATGTGGGCACGACAGAGCAGAACCTGGCCAGGGCCTTTGAGAAGGCCAGTGAGGAACAAGCGGTATTGCTGCTCGACGAAGTCGACAGCTTCCTACAGGATCGAAAAAAAGCCACACAGAGCTGGGAAGTCACGGCCGTCAATGAAATGCTCACGCAGATGGAGAGCTATCGAGGGCTGTTCATCGCCTCGACCAATCTGATGTGCGACCTCGACGAAGCCTCGTTGCGCCGATTCGATTTAAAGATTCATTTTGGCTTTCTGAAACCCCTTCAGATCCAGACGCTGTTCAATGCACATCTACAAACCCTAAAACTCAAGGATCCTGCCAAAGCCAGCGGTTTGCGGCTCTCGAGGGAGGCTAATTTGACTCCAGGTGATTTCGCCGTGATTGCTCGGCGCGCGCGCTTCAAGCCATTTGCCAGCGCAGAAGAGGTTGCTCAAGCCCTGCTTGCGGAAAGCCGCCTCAAGATGCCCGTGCAGCGCCCTATCGGTTTCGTGAATTAGCTGTTTCTACCCGGTCTCCTGCCACTGGGAAAAGGTTGAATGGTAGAGCGAGCAGATGTCCGCATCACCAGGCCGCCATAATGTCCAATTGCCACATATATTGGTGAGGATCATCATGCTTGCCTCACTACAACTGACAGGGAGCCAGTCTTGCCATCTTCATCAGTACACGACGCCACAACCCGGCAATGGGATTTACTGCAGAAAATCCCTTCTCGTAGCCCAGGGCTTACCACGACGGAATTGCTTGATGGAATGCAGGAGGCTGGATACCAAATCAGTAAGCGCACCATCGAGCGTGACCTGGTCGCGCTATCCAGACTATTCCCGCTGCAGTGTAACGATAAAGGCACCCCTTATGGATGGTACTGGGCTGAGGGGGCCAGTGTGAGCTTGCCAGGCATAAGCATGGGCGAGGCCCTGAGTCTCGTCTTGGTCGAAGATGCGATCCGACCGCTCTTGCCAGGTAGCATGTTGAGGGCATTGGAACCGCGATTCCGGTTCGCCAGGAAAAAACTGGAAAGCCTGGCGGAGGACAACCAGACAGTACGCTGGCTAGGCAAAGTTGCGAGTGTCAGCCCCGATATGAGCCTTCTGCCACCGAATACGCCAGACAACATCCTGGAAACCTTGCAGGCTGCTTTGCTGCAGGAAAAACAACTGCAATGCCGCTATTACTCGGCCCACAATGATAAAGAACGGGAGATGGTTCTCAATCCTCTCGCCTTGGTGCAGCGGGGGCCCATCACTTATCTGATTGGTACCGCGCCACCCTATGCCGATGTCCGCCAGTACGCTATCCATCGTTTTCGTCAGGCCGAAACTCTGCCGAGTCCCGCTCAGGGCCTGGATGGCTTCGATTTGCAGGAATACCTGGCCAGTAATGCTCTTCAGTTTGGCAGTACTGCCAAAATCAGCCTGCAGGCCCGGCTCAGTGACAGCCTAGTGCGCCTGCTTCGGGAGACACCTCTGTCATCCGATATGACCCTGGAAAAACTCACGGAGGGTTACCGTCTGCGGGCAACCATCAGTGATACGTGGCAATTGCAGTGGTGGATTCTCTCCCAAGGCGACGCTCTGATAGTTGAAGCACCGCTATATCTGCGTGAGCAGATCGCCACAAAACTCAAACAAGCGGCGGCTCAGTACGAGGGTTGTCACGAGGTGGGCCAAGAGGCCTGTACTTAGCCTACAGCTACGAATAGCTCGTTCTTCACGACCATGCCCTCTACTGCAGCATAAGGCTTTTCTGGAGCTTTCAATGAGTGATCTCTCCACCCTCCTCTCGTCTGCACTATTAGATCGAGGGTTTCTAATAGAAACCATCGGTCAAGATATCTACTTGACGGATAATGCTTTTTTACGCGATGACCATGACGGTAGTCGTCGCCGTCAACAAGTCGGTCATGATCAGGCGGACAGTGAGTTTCTTCGGGAAATGCTCGCGCAACTCGATCTGGGTGGCCTAAAAAACACGCCGTCCACCAGCCTGCCATTGCGCCTGGAAGCAGTTGATCAGTGCCTGGCGCCTTGGCAAGTCGCTAAGCTGTTTGGCTCATGGCATGTGCAACGGGAGTCCGGTGGTAATTTGATCGACGCTCGACCAAGCAATTTCAAACGCCGTGCGCATGGTCAGAAGATCTCTGTCGCCGTGCTGGACACGCATATTGCTCTGCTGGTCAAAGGGTTGTCTGCAGCGGGTTGTTTCACCTATTCGGCCTGTGAAGGCCATGAAAACCATGCCGTGACGCGTGCGCTCCCACTGCATGTGGGGCTTGTCGGTCAGATCAATACGGCTTGGGCACTGCAACTGCTGGCGGATGCCAAGAGAGCAGGCATCATAACGCCAGATCTATCCATCCAGGGCGACATGCTGCGGGAAAGCCAAGCATCGGTCGAGAGCGAGCAGCGTGACCTAGGGAGGGTTCGTAACCAAGCAATCACTCTGGGCCGCTATCTCTATATCCACCGGCTGCGTCTCCGTAGCGAGCGTTTGCTCTGGGCAGTGCAATATCAACCACCTATTTCGCAAGCTGCCGACAAAACTGGCGAGCTCAGATTGGCCGAAAAAAAACCGAGACGGTTTCGTGTTCGCTTAAGCGATGCGGATGACCATGCCATTGAGTTCACAGTCGACAACTACAAGACTCTTGAAGCGGAGTGTCGAAAGGCATTACAGGCATGGTTAGTGCTTCGGCGAGACTCCGCACCTGCCCATGTGTCAGTACGGGCCGCCAAGTTGGAAACCCCGCATGTGTGGAAAACCCCTTGGGGTGACTCGAAACCTGTGTGGTTGAAAGTCTCACCCCTGAAAGCTCAACAGCACGAAATAAGTGAGTTGAAAATTCTGACCCGACGCCGGGCGAAGTCTAAGAGTGACTCCGTCGAAACCAGCTGGTTGGGCCTGTGGATGGGAATACGCGAGGCTTTCCCTGAGGATTTTTTGACATCGTGAGGAGCTCGCTTTGAAAGCAGATTAGCGCGCTGAGTTTATGAGTATCTCTGATGTGTTGCGAAGAGCTGTATTAAGACGCCTCACGCTAATCTGCGCGCCAACACAGTGGTGATCAGTGGGTGTGCTTGAACAACCTTTCAGCGCACACCACAGGTTTCGTGCTCGAACAGTAGAGCGAGCGCCGCAACCTGACATCGCAACTGGCGCAAATGCACATCACACTGGTCTATGGTCAGTCCTCGGCCAAGTACTTGGCCGACGTTTCGCGAACGCACAGCGAAATGCTATGCCAGCGCTGGGAGGTTTTGCGTTATGAGCCGCTGGCAGAGCGCATCATGTTGCGGGTCCCCGCGACTGCGTTTTCAATTTGTTCCATTCGAAATCACCAAGAGCCCATACGGGTGAAATGCAGTAAGACGAAACCGGCCTGCACAACATCGCCTCAGCATCGTCGGCGACCACCACGGCCATCGGGTATTCGCCAAATCCGTCAGTCCACATCTGCTGCCAGTGTGCACGGCCAGCTCGCTGGACGAATTATAGATTGGGGGGGTTGACAGCATATTTTAATACTGTACTATTTGCCTCCCGCTAACGAGCAACCTGAAGTTGCTTGAAGCTTAAGTAATTGATTTTATTAATAAAATCAGTGGCTTTTAAGGGTGTTGTCTGAGGGGTCGCTGTCAAATGCGCGCCTCGGTTGAGGCGAAAGATCTTAACCAACCGCTCTTTAACAACTGAATCAAGCAATTCGTGTGGGTGCTTGTGGAGTCAGACTGCTAGTCAACAGATTATCAGCATCACAAGTTACTCCGCGAGAAATCAAAGATGTAACCAACGATTGCTGAGCCAAGTTTAGGGTTTTCTCAAAACCCAAAGATGTTTGAACTGAAGAGTTTGATCATGGCTCAGATTGAACGCTGGCGGCAGGCCTAACACATGCAAGTCGAGCGGATGAAGGGAGCTTGCTCCCTGATTCAGCGGCGGACGGGTGAGTAATGCCTAGGAATCTGCCTGGTAGTGGGGGACAACGTCTCGAAAGGGACGCTAATACCGCATACGTCCTACGGGAGAAAGCAGGGGACCTTCGGGCCTTGCGCTATCAGATGAGCCTAGGTCGGATTAGCTAGTTGGTGAGGTAATGGCTCACCAAGGCGACGATCCGTAACTGGTCTGAGAGGATGATCAGTCACACTGGAACTGAGACACGGTCCAGACTCCTACGGGAGGCAGCAGTGGGGAATATTGGACAATGGGCGAAAGCCTGATCCAGCCATGCCGCGTGTGTGAAGAAGGTCTTCGGATTGTAAAGCACTTTAAGTTGGGAGGAAGGGTTGTAGATTAATACTCTGCAATTTTGACGTTACCGACAGAATAAGCACCGGCTAACTCTGTGCCAGCAGCCGCGGTAATACAGAGGGTGCAAGCGTTAATCGGAATTACTGGGCGTAAAGCGCGCGTAGGTGGTTTGTTAAGTTGGATGTGAAAGCCCCGGGCTCAACCTGGGAACTGCATTCAAAACTGACAAGCTAGAGTATGGTAGAGGGTGGTGGAATTTCCTGTGTAGCGGTGAAATGCGTAGATATAGGAAGGAACACCAGTGGCGAAGGCGACCACCTGGACTGATACTGACACTGAGGTGCGAAAGCGTGGGGAGCAAACAGGATTAGATACCCTGGTAGTCCACGCCGTAAACGATGTCAACTAGCCGTTGGGAGCCTTGAGCTCTTAGTGGCGCAGCTAACGCATTAAGTTGACCGCCTGGGGAGTACGGCCGCAAGGTTAAAACTCAAATGAATTGACGGGGGCCCGCACAAGCGGTGGAGCATGTGGTTTAATTCGAAGCAACGCGAAGAACCTTACCAGGCCTTGACATCCAATGAACTTTCCAGAGATGGATTGGTGCCTTCGGGAACATTGAGACAGGTGCTGCATGGCTGTCGTCAGCTCGTGTCGTGAGATGTTGGGTTAAGTCCCGTAACGAGCGCAACCCTTGTCCTTAGTTACCAGCACGTAATGGTGGGCACTCTAAGGAGACTGCCGGTGACAAACCGGAGGAAGGTGGGGATGACGTCAAGTCATCATGGCCCTTACGGCCTGGGCTACACACGTGCTACAATGGTCGGTACAGAGGGTTGCCAAGCCGCGAGGTGGAGCTAATCCCACAAAACCGATCGTAGTCCGGATCGCAGTCTGCAACTCGACTGCGTGAAGTCGGAATCGCTAGTAATCGCGAATCAGAATGTCGCGGTGAATACGTTCCCGGGCCTTGTACACACCGCCCGTCACACCATGGGAGTGGGTTGCACCAGAAGTAGCTAGTCTAACCTTCGGGAGGACGGTTACCACGGTGTGATTCATGACTGGGGTGAAGTCGTAACAAGGTAGCCGTAGGGGAACCTGCGGCTGGATCACCTCCTTAATCGACGACTCAGCTGCTCCATAAGTTCCCACACGAATTGCTTGATTCATTGAAGAAGACGAGAGGCCAGCTTTTAAGGTGGTCTGCTTCGTTAGAGTTTAGAAATGAATATTCCAGTGTGAATATTGATTTCTAGTCTTTGATTAGATCGTTCTTTAAAAATTTGGGTATGTGATAGAAAGATAGACTGAACGTTACTTTCACTGGTAACGGATCAGGCTAAGGTAAAATTTGTGAGTTGCTCTTTATTGAGCAGCGCGAATTTTCGGCGAATGTCGTCTTCACAGTATAACCAGATTGCTTGGGGTTATATGGTCAAGTGAAGAAGCGCATACGGTGGATGCCTTGGCAGTCAGAGGCGATGAAAGACGTGGTAGCCTGCGAAAAGCTTCGGGGAGTCGGCAAACAGACTTTGATCCGGAGATGTCTGAATGGGGGAACCCAGCCATCATAAGATGGTTATCTTAAGCTGAATACATAGGCTTAAGAGGCGAACCAGGGGAACTGAAACATCTAAGTACCCTGAGGAAAAGAAATCAACCGAGATTCCCTTAGTAGTGGCGAGCGAACGGGGACTAGCCCTTAAGTGGCTTTGAGATTAGCGGAACGCTCTGGAAAGTGCGGCCATAGTGGGTGATAGCCCTGTACGCGAAAATCTCTTAGTCATGAAATCGAGTAGGACGGAGCACGAGAAACTTTGTCTGAATATGGGGGGACCATCCTCCAAGGCTAAATACTACTGACTGACCGATAGTGAACTAGTACCGTGAGGGAAAGGCGAAAAGAACCCCGGAGAGGGGAGTGAAATAGATCCTGAAACCGTATGCGTACAAGCAGTGGGAGCAGACTTTGTTCTGTGACTGCGTACCTTTTGTATAATGGGTCAGCGACTTATTTTCAGTGGCGAGCTTAACCGAATAGGGGAGGCGTAGCGAAAGCGAGTCTTAATAGGGCGTCTAGTCGCTGGGAATAGACCCGAAACCGGGCGATCTATCCATGGGCAGGTTGAAGGTTAGGTAACACTGACTGGAGGACCGAACCGACTACCGTTGAAAAGTTAGCGGATGACCTGTGGATCGGAGTGAAAGGCTAATCAAGCTCGGAGATAGCTGGTTCTCCTCGAAAGCTATTTAGGTAGCGCCTCATGTATCACTGTAGGGGGTAGAGCACTGTTTCGGCTAGGGGGTCATCCCGACTTACCAAACCGATGCAAACTCCGAATACCTACAAGTGCCGAGCATGGGAGACACACGGCGGGTGCTAACGTCCGTCGTGAAAAGGGAAACAACCCAGACCGTCAGCTAAGGTCCCAAAGTTATGGTTAAGTGGGAAACGATGTGGGAAGGCTTAGACAGCTAGGAGGTTGGCTTAGAAGCAGCCACCCTTTAAAGAAAGCGTAATAGCTCACTAGTCGAGTCGGCCTGCGCGGAAGATGTAACGGGGCTCAAACCATACACCGAAGCTACGGGTATCACTTAGGTGATGCGGTAGAGGAGCGTTCTGTAAGCCTGTGAAGGTGAGTTGAGAAGCTTGCTGGAGGTATCAGAAGTGCGAATGCTGACATGAGTAACGACAATGGGTGTGAAAAACACCCACGCCGAAAGACCAAGGTTTCCTGCGCAACGTTAATCGACGCAGGGTTAGTCGGTCCCTAAGGCGAGGCTGAAAAGCGTAGTCGATGGAAAACAGGTTAATATTCCTGTACTTCTGGTTATTGCGATGGAGGGACGGAGAAGGCTAGGCCAGCTTGGCGTTGGTTGTCCAAGTTTAAGGTGGTAGGCTGGAATCTTAGGTAAATCCGGGATTCTAAGGCCGAGAGCTGATGACGAGTGTTCTTTTAGAACACGAAGTGGTTGATGCCATGCTTCCAAGAAAAGCTTCTAAGCTTCAGGTAACCAGGAACCGTACCCCAAACCGACACAGGTGGTTGGGTAGAGAATACCAAGGCGCTTGAGAGAACTCGGGTGAAGGAACTAGGCAAAATGGCACCGTAACTTCGGGAGAAGGTGCGCCGGTGAGGGTGAAGTACTTGCTACGTAAGCCCACGCCGGTCGAAGATACCAGGCCGCTGCGACTGTTTATTAAAAACACAGCACTCTGCAAACACGAAAGTGGACGTATAGGGTGTGACGCCTGCCCGGTGCCGGAAGGTTAATTGATGGGGTTAGCTAACGCGAAGCTCTTGATCGAAGCCCCGGTAAACGGCGGCCGTAACTATAACGGTCCTAAGGTAGCGAAATTCCTTGTCGGGTAAGTTCCGACCTGCACGAATGGCGTAACGATGGCGGCGCTGTCTCCACCCGAGACTCAGTGAAATTGAAATCGCTGTGAAGATGCAGTGTATCCGCGGCTAGACGGAAAGACCCCGTGAACCTTTACTATAGCTTTGCACTGGACTTTGAATTTGCTTGTGTAGGATAGGTGGGAGGCTTTGAAGCGTGGACGCCAGTTCGCGTGGAGCCATCCTTGAAATACCACCCTGGCAACTTTGAGGTTCTAACTCAGGTCCGTTATCCGGATCGAGGACAGTGTATGGTGGGTAGTTTGACTGGGGCGGTCTCCTCCTAAAGAGTAACGGAGGAGTACGAAGGTGCGCTCAGACCGGTCGGAAATCGGTCGTAGAGTATAAAGGCAAAAGCGCGCTTGACTGCGAGACAGACACGTCGAGCAGGTACGAAAGTAGGTCTTAGTGATCCGGTGGTTCTGTATGGAAGGGCCATCGCTCAACGGATAAAAGGTACTCCGGGGATAACAGGCTGATACCGCCCAAGAGTTCATATCGACGGCGGTGTTTGGCACCTCGATGTCGGCTCATCACATCCTGGGGCTGAAGCCGGTCCCAAGGGTATGGCTGTTCGCCATTTAAAGTGGTACGCGAGCTGGGTTTAGAACGTCGTGAGACAGTTCGGTCCCTATCTGCCGTGGACGTTTGAGATTTGAGAGGGGCTGCTCCTAGTACGAGAGGACCGGAGTGGACGAACCTCTGGTGTTCCGGTTGTCACGCCAGTGGCATTGCCGGGTAGCTATGTTCGGAATAGATAACCGCTGAAAGCATCTAAGCGGGAAACTAGCCTCAAGATGAGATCTCACTGGGACCTTGAGTCCCCTGAAGGGCCGTCGAAGACTACGACGTTGATAGGTTGGGTGTGTAAGCGCTGTGAGGCGTTGAGCTAACCAATACTAATTGCCCGTGAGGCTTGACCATATAACACCCAAGCAATTTGCTGACCTGAAAAGGCACCAGATTGCGGTGTGTGAAGACGCAATGAACCGAAAGTTCGCAACCATTCACAAAAGCCGCACAAACTATCGCATACCCAATTTGCTGAAGCGTCGAAAGACGGTTCGGTACCCGAATTTCTTGACGACCATAGAGCATTGGAACCACCTGATCCCATCCCGAACTCAGCAGTGAAACGATGCATCGCCGATGGTAGTGTGGGGTTTCCCCATGTGAGAGTAGGTCATCGTCAAGATTAAATTCCAAAACCCCTATCTGCGCATGCAGGTAGGGGTTTTGTTTTTGTCCTCGAAAAAGCATCCTGAGATTGGTACGGATGAAATGATTTGTTCGGTGCCAAGGCCTGCATGACGCCTGCGATCATGGGTTTTTCTTTAGGTTGGGAATAGCGTCCGTTCTGGAACTGATTTTGTCCCTGCAGCGAGTGTCGCCGAACACTCGCTGCGCTCTCCCCTCCCGAGCGTTTTCCAAACAAAAAAACCAGCGCATTGCGCTGGTTTTTTTTCGGACTTTTCCGGGATTCGGGATTCGGCGTAACGCGCCTGAAAAAAACGTGGTGTTGTCTTGATGATAGATGTTATACATATAACATGTTTAACGATAATGACACCGCAATAACAATCCCTCGATCGGTGCGCTGACATGTCTACAGAAAAGAACAGCTTCCTTCAGTTGCTCGAGCAAGAGTTCTCGAACCTGACCCCGACTGGCAAACGCATTGCCAGTTACCTGTTGGGAAACCCGGATCAGCTACCGTTCGAGTCGGCCGACAGCATCGCGCAGCAGGCTTCCACCACTGGCATTTCCGTGGGGCGTTTTTTCCGTTCGCTGGGTTATCAGAACATCGATGAGGTCAAACAGAGTCTGCGCGGCGAAGCGCCGGCGTCGTGGTTGATCACCGACCGGATCGGCGCCTTTCGCACCGAAAGCACTCGAGAAGACGCACTCGACCGTTCCATGAGTCGCGAGATCGAGGCCATCCGGCACGTTTATGGCCTGGCGCGCAGCGGTGCCTTCGCTGAAATCGTGCAGCGCATCTACGAAGCCGATGCGGTATTCATTCTCGGCATCCAGTCGACCCGCGGGATTCTCACCGCGTTTCATAGCCACCTCGAATACATCCGGCCCAAGGTTTATTACGTCGACGGCTTGTCCGGCATCTACGCCGAAACCCTGAATTCCGGCTTTGCCAACCCCTACGCAATCATTTCGGATTTCCGGGCCTATTCCAGTGTGACCCGGACCTTCTGCGACGCCGCCATCGATAACAACCTGCCCTTGGCCCTGATCACCGATCTGCAATGCCCGTGGGCACGTGACTACCCGCTGGATCTGCTGCAACTCAAAACCGATGTCGGGCAGTTCTGGGACTCCCCTGCCCCGCTGGCCTGCCTGTTGAACCTGATGGTATCGGCCGTAGCGGAAAAGTTCGGCGACCGCCTCGATGAACGCCTGAGCAAAAACCGACAATTGCAAAAAGCTTTCGGCCAGTTCGAAGGCTAGATCCATCCAATCCCAACTGGAGTTTTTGCGTGAACAACAGCCCCCTTGTAGAGATTGATGCCGAGCGATATCAGGTGCAAATCGATCTGATCTACGCCAGTGCCGACAATCTGGCTGGAAAGGTGATTTACCCGAGTGCCCGTTGCCTGCTGCATCGCCAAGCGGCCGACTGCCTGGGCAAGGCCAGTGAACTGGCGCGGCTGGCCGGTTACACACTGCGGATTTATGACGCCTACCGTCCACCTTTCGCCCAGTTTCTATTGTGGGAGGCATTGCCTGACGGTAACTACGTGCGCGATCCCCATTTGGGCTCCCACCATAGCCGTGGCGTTGCTGTGGATTTGACCCTGGTGGGAAGCGATGGACAGCCGCTGGATATGGGCAGCGCCTTCGACACCATGGAAGAGAAGTCCCATCAGTTCTACCCGGACCTTCCCGTTCACGTGCAACGCAATCGTCTGCTGTTGCTGGGAATCATGCTCGCGTCCGGGTTCTGCGCAATTCCCACTGAGTGGTGGCATTACGAACTTCCGGATGCCGATGATTACCCCTTGCTGGAAGACAACCAGACCACGTTCTCGAACAACTAAAACCGCAACAAACCGATAACGAAACCACAGAGTTTCGCAGCCAACGCAACGCGATAACAACAAGCGTTACCTGCTTCACCTGCAACTGCCCGGTTATAGCTTTTATAAAAAACCTGACGTACTTCCATACATCGAATGATTAAGGAAACCGGCATGACCCCAATGAACACCGTGACCCGAAAAACCTCTCCACGCACCAGCAAGCTGCTGCTTGGTCTACTGTGCAGCGCGATGAGCCTGGGCGCCTGGCAAGCCGCTTCGGCAGCGACGGCTCAGGACACTCTGGTCATCGGCAAGCCCGCCGACCCACAAACGCTCGACCCGGCGGTAACCTTCGATAACAACGACTGGACCATCACCTACCCGTCCTATCAGCGTCTGGTGAGCTACAAAACCGACGGTGACAAGAGCAGCACCGAAGTGACAGGGGATCTGGCGGAAAGCTGGACCGTGTCGCCGGATAACCTGGTCTGGGAGTTCAAGATCAAGCCCGGCAACAAGTTCGATGACGGCACCGCAGTGGATGCCGCTGCCGTGAAGTTTTCCTTCGATCGCCTGATGACCCTCAAGCAAGGGCCGTCCGGTGCATTCCCGGAGGACATGGTGGTGGCGGTGATCGACCCGCAGACTATCCGCTTTACGCTGAAAACGCCGTTCGCCCCTTTCCTGTTCGTCCTGGCCCACAACGGCGCCTCGATCGTTAACCCGCTGGTGGCCAACAAGGGCGCCGAAACCAATGCCTGGCTGTCCAGTCACACCGCAGGCTCCGGTCCTTTCCGCCTGACCAGTTGGCAAAAGGGCCAGTCCGTCACGATGGAGCCGAACCCCTACTTCGCCGGTCCCAAGCCTGCGTTCAAGACCGTGATCCTCAAGACGATTGCGGAGCCCTCCGTGCGTCGGCTGCAACTGGAGCGCGGGGACCTGGATATCATCGAAGACATGCCCGAAGACCAATTGGGCGCACTGGGCGGCAAGCCCGGCGTAGTGGTCAAAGATTTTCCTTCGTTGCGCGTCACTTACCTGTACCTGAACAACAAGAAGGGGCCTCTGACGGACGTCAACGCCCGTCGCGCGATCACCGAAGCGGTGGACTACAACGGCATCGTCAAGGGCATTCTCAAGGACAAGGCCAAGCTGCTGAACGGGCCGATACCGGATGGCATGTGGGGCTACGACAGTTCGCTGCCAGTGATGAAGCAGGACCTGGCCGCCGCGAAGAACAGCCTGGCCAAGGCCCCCCAGAAGATCACCAACCTGAACTACATGTACTCGGACAAGGACGCCAACTGGGAACCGATCGGCCTGACCTTGCAGGCGGCCCTGGCCCCCCTGGGCATCAACCTCAAACTGGAGAAAACCGCCAACGCCACCCTGCGTGAACGCGTTGGCCAGGCCGACTACGACATCGCGGTGGGGACCTGGAGCCCGGACTTCGCTGACCCGTACATGTTCATGAACTTCTGGTTCGACTCCAAGATGCAGGGCCTGCAAGGCAACCGCTCGTTCTATAGCAACCCGGAAGTCGACAAGCTGATTCGCGAAGCGGCCGCTGTCAGCGACACCGCCAAACGCGTCGAGCTTTACCAGACTGCGCAGAAAAAGGTGCTCGACGACAGCGTCTATGCCTACCTCTATCAGAAGAGCTACTCCCTGCCGATGCGTGATTCGGTCAAGGGCTACGTGTTCAACCCCATGCTCGAACAGGTGTTCAACCTGGGAAGCATGAGCAAGTAAACATGCTCCTTCGCGCCAGCCCCCGGCGGCTGGCGCGGCTTCTGATTTCGTCGCTCGTGTAACTGAGGTGCCAGATGGCCTTCCTGACATTGTTGCGCAAGCGCCTGCTCGGCTTGATGTTGGTCGTGTTCGGTGTTTCGCTGATTACCTTTTCAATTTCCCACTTGATCCCGGGCGACCCTGCCCGATTGATCGCCGGCGACCGCGCCAGCGACGCTCTCGTGGCCGGCATCCGTCATCAACTGGGATTGGATCTGCCGCTGTATCAACAATACGGTCGCTACCTGATGGATCTGTTGCACGGGGACCTGGGAACCTCGATACGCACCAACCGTCCCGTCCTGGAAGACTTGCAAGCGTTCTTCCCGGCCACACTGGAACTGGCGCTGGTCGCACTGACGTTAGCGATTCTGGTCGGTGTGCCGCTGGGCGTGTTGTCAGCGGTTTACCACAACCGGCTGATCGATCAGATCGCCCGGACCCTGGCGGTCACCGGTATTTCCACCCCGGCCTTCTGGCTCGGCCTGGGTGCAATCGTGTTGTTCTACGGCCATCTGGGCTGGCTGCCCGGTGGCGGCCGGCTATCTGAAGGGCTCTCGCCGCCACCGACGATCACGGGTTTTTACCTGATCGACTCGCTGCTGGCGGGGGATGTCCGACTGTTTCTCGATGCAGCCGAACACCTGATTCTTCCAGCCGCAACGCTGGGCTTCGTGACCCTGGGGGTAGTCGCCCGGCAGATCCGCTCGGCCATGCTGGATCAATTGGGCGAGGACTACATCCGCACCGCGCGCGCCTATGGCCTGTCCCGGTGGACAGTGATCCTGCGTCACGCCCTGCCCAACGCCCTCATCCCTTCGGTGACCGTCCTTGGGTTGACCCTGGGTGATTTGTTGTACGGCGCGGTACTGACCGAAACCGTATTTGCCTGGCCCGGCATGGGGGCCTATGTGGTCAAGTCGATCCAGTCGCTGGATTTCCCGGCGGTGATGGGCTTTGCGATTCTGGTTTCGTTCATCTATGTCCTGTTGAACATGGCTATCGACCTTTTGTATCGCGTGATCGACCCACGCATCGGCGAGGTGAATTGAAATGTCTGTGACTCTGACGGCGGCACGTGGCCCGCGCAGGGCTGAAAAACTCGCCTACCTGGCTTACCAGATCCGCCGGAGCCCGCTGACCATGGCGGGCCTGTTGATCACTTCTATCGTACTGCTGTGCATGATCTTCGCGCCCTGGCTCGCCAGCCACGACCCGAATGCACTGAACCTCGGCGAACGCCTGGCGCCGCCATCCGCCGACCATTGGTTTGGCACTGATGAAGTGGGTCGCGACCTGTTCAGCCGGGTGCTGTTCGGCAGCCAGCAGTCGGTGGGCGTCGGCCTGTTCGTGGCTTTCGCCTCCTGTTTCATCGGCGGGCTGCTAGGGTGCTTTTCGGGGGTGATCGGTGGGCGTTTCGACGCCTTCATCATGCGCCTGATGGACATCATGCTTTCGGTCCCGTCACTGGTGCTGATCATGGCATTGGCGGCCGCATTGGGCGCGAGTCTGTTCAACGCCATGCTGGCCATTACCCTGGTGCGAATCCCATCCTACGTACGACTGGCCCGTGGCCAGGCCTTGAGTATTCGACAGATGGGGTACGTCAAGGCCGCCCATACGTTCGGGGCCGGACGCTGGCACGTGGTGCACTGGCACGTGGCGCGAAACGCAATGCCGCCCTTGCTGGTGCAACTGAGCCTGGATATCGGTAGCGCCATCCTCATGGCCTCGGCCCTTGGATTCATCGGCCTGGGCGCGCAACAGCCAACCGCCGAGTGGGGCGCAATGGTCGCCACCGGGCGCAATTACATCCTCGATAACTGGTGGTATTCGACCTTTCCAGGCATGGCGATTCTGATCACCGCCACCGGTTTCAACCTGCTGGGCGATGGTGTACGCGACCTGCTCGACCCACGGCAACAGGGGAAATGACAATGCAGACTTCGAGCCCAGTGCTGGCCATCGACAATCTGAGCCTGGAATTCCCGGCTTACAAAAACAATGTGAAAGCCTTGAACGGCGTGACGTTGCACGTCAATCCCGGCGAAATCGTCGGCGTGGTGGGCGAGTCCGGGTCGGGCAAGTCGGTCACGGCCATGCTCAGCATGCGTCTGCTGCCCGAGCGCAGCTATCGCATTACCGCAGGCAGCCTCAGCATGCTCGGCCGCGACATGCTCACAACGCCTGAAAAGGAACTGCTGCAGATTCGCGGACGCGATGCGGCGATGATTTTCCAGGAGCCGATGACCGCCCTGAACCCGACCCGGCGCATCGGTCGACAAATGCTCGATGTGATCATCCATCACCAGAAAATCAGTGCGGCCCAGGCGCGGCTCAAGGCGATTGCCCTGTTGCGCGACATGCACATCGCCAGCCCCGAGCACGTATTGGAGAGCTACCCGTTCGAACTGTCCGGGGGCATGCGTCAACGGGTGATGATTGCGCTGGCGTTCTCCTGTGAACCGCAACTCTTGATCGCCGACGAGCCGACCACCGCGCTCGACGTCACGGTGCAACGCCAGGTGCTGTTGCTGCTGCGAGAAAAGGCCAGGCAACGGGGGACTGCCATTTTGCTCATCACCCATGACATGGCATTGGTGTCGCAGTTCTGTGACCGGGTGTATGTCATGTACACCGGCGCTGTGGTCGAAGAAGGCCGCACCGTCGACGTGATGAACAATCCGCAACACCCTTATACCCGTGGGCTGCTCAGCGGCCTTCCGGAAATGGTGGAGCCGGGCCAGCCGTTGCTGACCATTCCCGGGCAAGTCCCCAACCTCGCCTCTTTACCCGAGGGCTGCACGTTTCAGGAGCGGTGCTCTTACGCCATGCCGGTCTGTGCCAAACGTCCTACCCTCAATGCCATCAACGACCAACGTAAAAGCGCTTGCTGGTTGCCCGTCAAGGAGCTTTCGTGATGAACAATGCTGTCCTTCATAGGGCTATCGACATGGCTCCCCCGATTCTTCAACTCAACGATGTTCGTGTGCGTTTCCCCGTCAGTAACGACTGGCTGGGTCGGCCGCGAGGCTTTGCTCACGCCCTCAATGGCATTGATCTTCAGGTACGAGCGGGCGAAACCCTGGGGATCGTGGGTGAGTCAGGCTGTGGAAAAAGCACATTGGCGCAGTTGTTGATGGGCTTGATTGCGCCCAGCAGCGGCGATTTGAACTGGGCCAGTCGCACCGGCAGCGAAGGCCGCAACAACGTGCAGATTGTGTTCCAGGACCCCCAGTCTTCGCTCGACCCGCGTCTGCCGATCTGGCGGATCATCACCGAGCCACTGTACGCCCGGGGTCATGGCGATCGGGCACGGATGCGTGAGGTGGCAGCCAAGGTCGCGTCCCAGGTCGGTATCCGCCCGGAATACCTGGACCGCTTCCCCCACCAGTTCTCCGGCGGCCAGCGTCAGCGGATTGCCATTGCCCGGGCCCTGTCCTCCGACCCGGATATTATCGTCCTCGACGAACCCACATCGGCGCTGGATATCTCGGTTCAGGCGCAGATCCTCAACCTGCTCGCAGAGCTGCAACGCGCTCGCAACCTGACCTACATCCTGATTTCCCATAACGTGTCCGTCGTGCGTCATATGGCAGACCGGGTTGCAGTGATGTATTTGGGGCAAATCGTCGAGCTGGGCCAGGCTGCCCAGGTGCTCGATCAGCCACGCCATCCCTATACCCGCCTGTTACTCGAAGCAGTTCCACGACTGGGCGTTGCGCTGCATGAAGAGCAGGTGGCGGCGCCTACCGAATTGCCGGGTAACCGTCATTTGCCGACTGGCTGCTTCTTTCGAGAACGGTGCAGCCTGTGCACCGTTGGCTGTGACAAACCCCAGGTCCTGCAGGGAGACGAGCGGCAGCGGGCGCGGTGTCATTTACAAGGCTGATTCCCTGTCGGCGGACAGCCTGTTGTGGCGCATAAAAAAACCGGCTTTATTAGCCGGTTTTTTGACCTTCTGAAAAACCTATGCACATTTTTCAGAATTTTATGAAGTTAAGAAATATATAGTTAAATCATAGTCTTAACAGAAAAATGCGGCCTGTATCAGCAAAACGGCACACAGGTTATCCACAGAACTCAGACAGCCACTTGATCGCTGGCCACCGGGGCTTGTGGGGCGGGTGGAAGTGATCCCATTTCCCGTTGCATCTGCTCGTTCCAGGCCTGAACCCGATCGTTAAGCTCGGCAATGGCGCGCGGCCCGCTACCCTCGGCATGCATCGGCTTGCCGATGATCACGGTAATGACACCTTGCTTCTTCGCCCAGCCGGTTTTTGGCCAGAACTTGCCGGCGTTGTGGGCAATGGGCAGCACCGGAAGTGCGGCATTGACCGCCAGTGCGGTGCCGCCGCGAGAGAACTTCCCGATGGTGCCGTAAGGGACCCGTGTTCCTTCAGGAAAGATCAGCACCCATACGCCATCCTTGAGCAACTCATCGCCCCTCTTTGCGACTTGCTTGAGTGCGGCTTTCGGGTTGTCACGGTCGATTGCAATCGGTCGCAACATGGCCATGGCCCAGCCGAAAAAAGGGACATACAGCAACGAGCGCTTGAGCACCTGGCTCAACGGCTCGAAGTAGGCCGAGAGAAAGAATGTTTCCCAGGTGCTCTGATGGTTCGATTGAATCACGCAGGGCTGGTCGGGCACGTTCTCGGCGCCTTTCACTTCGTAACGGATACCCAGGAACACCTTGCTCAGCCACAAGGCGCAGCGGCACCAGTAAACGTTGATGAAGCGATAACGCGCCTTGAATGGCAAAAACGGCGCGACAAAAAAGCTCAGGCTGCACCACAGCAACGAACTGGTGCCCAGCAGCAGGTAAAAGAGGAAGGTTCTGATGGCCTGCAATATCGACATGGTGACGTTTACCGTTGCGGGAACTGCCCGTCCTATATAAAGCGCACTTCCCTTTCATCCTTGGTCAGGACCAATCGAAGCGCACACTTACTCAAGGGCATGTGTGGATAAGTTCTGCGGCTATTGCCGCCAGATCGTCAAAAATCAATGTGCCTACCGGAAGGGTCTTGCCCAAAGTCTTCACGCCTTTTCCGGTCTTTACCAAAACTGGCTGAGAATCGACGGCTTTGGCAGCTTCCAGGTCACCGAGACTATCGCCGACGAACCATAGATTAGTCAGCGATACGTTGTAATGTGCGGCGATGTTTTTCAACATCCCGGGTTTTGGCTTGCGGCAATCACAGCCATCGTCCGGCCCGTGCGGGCAGTAGACGATGAGGCCGACTTCACCGCCCTGCTCTGCCACCAGCGAGCGCAAGCGCTCGTGCATGGCGTCCAGGGTGGCGATGTCGTAATAGCCGCGAGCGATGCCGGACTGGTTGGTAGCAACCGCTACCGTCCAGCCGGCCTTGCTCAACTGCGCGATGGCTTCGATCGACCCGGGGAGCGGTATCCACTCCTCCACTGACTTGATGTAAGCGTCGGAGTCGTAGTTGATCACCCCGTCCCGATCGAGTATCAGCAGTTTCAAACAGTCTTACCCCAGCAACGAAATATCGGCGACGCCGAGGAACAGGCCACGCAGACGTGCCAGCAACGCATAACGGTTGGCGCGAACTTTCGCGTCCTCCGCGTTGACCATCACGGCTTCGAAGAACGCATCCACCGGCTCGCGCAAGGCGGCCAGGCGTGCCAGCGATTCGCTGTACTGACGCGCTGCGGCCATAGGCTGAACCGCCTGGTCTGCCTGCTGGATCGCCGAGTACAGGGAGAACTCGTTGGCATTGTCGAAGTACTTGGCTTCCACGACGGTTGGCACGGAGCCTTCCACCTTGCTCAGCAGATTCGAAACGCGTTTGTTCACGGCAGCGAGGGCAGCGGCTTCCGGCAACTTGCGGAAGGCCTCTACCGCTTGTACGCGCTGGTCGAAGTCCAGGGCCGAACCCGGCTTCAGGGCACGCACCGACAGGTAGGTCGCGACGTCGACGCCTTCGTCCTCGTAACGGGCACGCAGACGGTCGAAGATGAACTCCAGCACCGCGTCGTTCAGGCCGGCAGCCTTGACCTTGGCACCGAAGGCATTCACGGCGAAGGCTACGGCGTCGTTCAGGTCGAGGTCGAGTTTCTTGTCGATCAGGATGCGCAATACGCCCAATGCGGCACGGCGCAAGGCGTACGGATCTTTGCTGCCGGTAGGCAGCATGCCGATGCCGAAAATACCGACCAGGGTATCCAGCTTGTCAGCGATGGCCACGGCCGCACCGGTCAGGGTGGTCGGCAGCTCGGCGCCGGCACCGCGCGGCATGTATTGCTCGTTCAGTGCCAGTGCAACGTCTTGTGGCTCGCCATCGTTGAGGGCGTAATAGTAGCCGGCGACACCTTGCATCTCCGGGAACTCGCCGACCATTTCGGTCGCCAGGTCGCACTTGGACAGCAGGCCGGCGCGAGTCGCCCACGCGGCGTTGCCGCCGATGCGCTGAGCGATGAACGCGGCCAGTTTGGAAACGCGTTCGGCCTTGTCATAGACGCTGCCGAGTTTTTCCTGGAACACCACGTTTTGCAGGCGCAGGTTGAAGTCTTCGAGTTTCTGCTTCTTGTCTTGCTTGAAGAAGAACTCGGCGTCGGTCAGGCGTGGACGAACCACTTTCTCGTTACCGGCGATGATCTGCTGCGGGTCTTTGCTCTCGATGTTGGCCACGGTGATGAAACGTGGCAGCAACTTGCCGTCGGCATCCAGCAGGCAGAAATACTTCTGGTTGTCCTGCATGGTGGTGATCAGGGCTTCTTGCGGTACGTCGAGGAAACGCTCTTCGAACGAGCACACCAGCGGCACCGGCCATTCAACCAGCGCGGTCACTTCGTCGAGCAGGTCCGGCGGCACGATCGCCGTGCCTTCCTGACGGGTGGCCAGCTCTTCGGTGCGCTTGCTGATGATGTCGCGACGCTCGTTGGCGTCAGCCAATACATAAGCGGCACGCAGGTCAGCCAGGTAGCTGGACGGCGAACCGATGCGCACGCTTTCCGGATGGTGGAAGCGGTGACCACGGGAATCGCGGCCGGCCTTCTGGGCGAGGATGGTGCAGTCGATGACCTGGTCACCGAGCAGCATGACCAGCCATTGGGTCGGGCGAACGAATTCTTCCTTGCGAGCCCCCCAGCGCATGCGCTTGGGAATCGGCAGGTCGTTCAGCGAATCTTCAACGATGGTCGGCAGCAGGCTCGCGGTCGGCTTGCCGGCGATGTTTTGGCTGTAGCGCAGTTTCGGGCCACTCTGATCGATTTCGCTCAGATCGACGCCGCACTTCTTGGCAAAGCCCAGTGCCGCTTGGGTCGGATTGCCCTCGGCATCGAACGCGGCCTGGCGTGGCGGGCCATCGAGGTTGATGCTGCGATCAGGCTGCTGAGTGGCCAGCGAGGTGATCAGCACGGCCAGGCGACGTGGCGCGGCATAAACGGTTTTGGTCTCGTAATTCAGGCCGGACGCTTGCAGGCCCTTGTCGATGCCGGCCAGAAACGCTTCGGCCAGGGTGTTCAGGGCTTTGGGTGGCAGTTCTTCAGTGCCCAATTCAACCAGAAAATCCAGAGCACTCATTGTGCAGCCTCCAGCTTGGCCAGTACTTCATCACGCAGGTCCGGGGTTGCCATCGGGAAGCCCAGCTTGGCGCGAGCCAGCAGGTAGGCTTGCGCAACGGAACGCGCCAGGGTGCGCACACGCAGAATGTATTGCTGACGCGCGGTCACCGAGATTGCCCGGCGCGCATCCAGCAGGTTGAAGGTATGGGACGCCTTCAACACCATTTCGTAGCTTGGCAACGGCAGCGGCTGGTCGAGTTCGATCAGGCGCTTGGCCTCGCTTTCATAGAAATCGAACAGTTCGAACAGCTTCTCGACGTTGGCGTGTTCGAAGTTGTAGGTCGACTGCTCCACTTCGTTCTGGTGGAACACGTCGCCGTAGGTCACTTTGCCAAACGGACCGTCAGCCCAGACCAGGTCGTAGACCGAGTCCACGCCTTGCAGGTACATGGCCAGACGTTCGAGGCCGTAAGTGATCTCGCCCGTCACCGGGTAGCACTCGATGCCGCCCGCCTGCTGGAAGTAAGTGAACTGCGTCACTTCCATGCCGTTGAGCCAGACTTCCCAGCCCAGACCCCAGGCACCGAGGGTCGGCGATTCCCAGTTGTCTTCAACGAAGCGGATGTCGTGCACCAATGGGTCCAGGCCCACGTGCTTGAGGGAGCCCAGGTACAGCTCCTGGAAATTGTCCGGGTTCGGCTTCAGGACCACCTGGAACTGGTAGTAGTGCTGCAGACGGTTCGGGTTTTCGCCATAGCGACCGTCAGTCGGGCGACGGCTTGGCTGCACATAGGCGGCGTTCCAGGTTTCCGGGCCAATGGCGCGCAGAAATGTTGCAGTGTGGAAAGTGCCGGCGCCTACTTCCATATCGTAGGGCTGAAGTACCACACAACCTTGCTCGGCCCAGTATTGCTGGAGGGCGAGGATCAAGTCTTGGAAGGTACGCACGGCTGGCGTAGGCTGGCTCACGAATTCACCTGTTTCTTGGGCTGCGATTTAAAGAGCGGGAGTATACCCGATTCATTGCTGCGCACGCCCCCTGGAGCCTTATGCCACGCTGCTTTTGGTGTTCCGAAGATCCGCTGTACATGGCTTATCACGATCAGGAGTGGGGCACGCCGCTACGCGATGCGCAGGGATTGTTCGAGTTGCTTTTGCTCGAAGGGTTCCAGGCCGGGCTTTCCTGGATCACCGTTTTGCGCAAACGCGAGCACTATCGCCGGGTGATGTACGGCTTTGACGTGCAGCGCGTGGCGCAGATGAGCGACGCCGAAATCGATGATTTGATGCTCGATCCGGGCATCATCCGCAATCGTCTCAAACTCAACGCGGCCCGGCGCAATGCCCAGGCCTGGCTGGCGCTGGAAGACCCTGTCGAGTTTCTCTGGTCGTTTGTCGGCGGCGTTGCAAAGATCAATCATTTCAAGGATCGCACCGAAGTCCCGGCCATCACGCCCGAGGCGGTGGCGATGAGCAAAGGCCTGAAAAAGGCCGGCTTCACCTTCGTCGGCCCAACCATTTGCTACGCCCTGATGCAGGCTTCGGGCATGGTCATGGACCACACCCGCGATTGCGACCGCTACGCGCAGTTGGCGAACGGCGGTTAGAATAGCCGCCTCGCGCACAGCACAAGATCAGGAGTGACCTGTGGATAAGTTTAAAGGCGCCTTGCTGGTAGGCGCTCTGCGGCTGTTTGCCCTGCTCCCGTGGCGGGCGGTGCAGGCTGTCGGCTCGGCGATTGGCTGGGTGATGTGGAAAACCCCTAACCGTTCCCGCGACGTGGTGCGGATCAACCTGTCCAAATGCTTTCCGGAGATGGACCCCGCCGAACGTGAGCGTCTGGTCGGCCAGAGTCTGAAAGACATCGGCAAGTCACTGACCGAAAGCGCTTGCGCCTGGATCTGGCCGGCCCAGCGTTCCATCGACCTGGTGCGTGAAGTCGAGGGGCTCGACGTTCTGAAGGATGCACTCGCCTCCGGCAAGGGCGTGGTCGGCATCACCAGCCACCTGGGCAACTGGGAAGTGCTCAACCACTTCTATTGCAGCCAGTGCAAACCGATCATTTTCTACCGTCCGCCCAAATTGAAGGCGGTGGATGAATTATTGCGCAAGCAGCGGGTACAACTGGGCAACAAAGTGGCCGCTTCCACCAAGGAAGGCATCCTCAGCGTCATCAAGGAAGTGCGCAAAGGTGGTGCAGTGGGCATTCCCGCCGACCCGGAACCGGCCGAGTCCGCCGGGATCTTCGTGCCGTTCTTCGCCACCCAGGCACTGACCAGCAAATTCGTACCGAACATGCTCGCGGGCGGCAAAGCGGTCGGCGTCTTTCTGCACGCCCTGCGCCTGCCAGACGGTTCAGGCTATAAAGTGATCCTCGAAGCCGCGCCAGAGGCCATGTACAGCACTGACACCGAGGAATCCTGTGCCGCCATGAGCAAGGTGGTCGAGCGTTATGTGCGGGCGTATCCAAGCCAGTACATGTGGAGCATGAAGCGCTTCAAGAAGCGTCCGCCCGGCGAAGAGCGCTGGTATTGAAACAATTGGCACAGTCTGTGGATAACTTGTAGGAGCGAGCCCGCTCGCGATGGACCTGAGGGCACCACGGGGAATCAGACTTCCCGCGTCATCGTTCACGACCATCGTCGGAGCGCCGCCCGGAGCAGGCTCGCTCCTACAAGTTATCCACAATACGTTCATAAGGGCGCAGTAGATGTCCGAACAACGCAAATCATTTCGCATCAAGATCAGTCATGACAGCTTCGGCGAATGCCTGGGCCAGACGCGCAATCTGTCGGCCACGGGTGTCTACGTCAAACATCCGGCCTTGTCGGCTCTACCCAGGGGCGCGGTGGTTTACGGACAGGTGCAGGGCTTGCCCGCCGGCGCGCCGCGTGTGCGCATGGAAGTGGTGCAAGTGGATGCCGAAGGCATTGATTTGCGTTATCTCTGATCAGTGCGCCTGCCGATCGAGCTTTTTCAGGAATACCGTCATTTCTTTCTCGGCCTGTTTGTCGCCATGGGCTTTGGCCGCCTCCAGGCCTTGCTCCCAGGCCTGTCTTGCGGCGGGATAGTTCTCCAGGGCCTGATGGGCCTTGCCCAATAGCTTCCACGCGGCCGAATACTTCGGATCAATCTCGACGCAACGCTGGAAATGCTCCACAGCCTTGGCGTTCTCCCCCAGATCCAGGTAGCCCTTGCCCAGGCCGAACCGCAGCAATGAGTTATCCACACCCTTGGCGAGCATTTTTTCCAGGGATTCGATCATCAGTGAATTCCTTGTTGAGATTATTCAGGGATATCTATGTGTTCTGTGGATCGCATTCGCGGGCAAGCCCGCTCCCACAGTGTTTTGCGGCGAACACATAGGTTGTGTACGCCTGGATTCCTGTGGGAGCGGGCTTGCCCGCGAAGAGGCCAGTCAGGCCACTGCAGAATGCCGATCAGAAGAAACTGAGTCCCACATGGAACAGTTTCTCCACATCCCGAATATGCTTTTTATCCACAAGGAACAGAATCACGTGGTCGCCAGTTTCGATCACCGTGTCGTCGTGGGCAATGATCACTTCTTCGTCGCGGATGATCGCGCCGATGGTCGTGCCCGGCGGCAGGCCGATGTTCTCGATGGCTTTTCCGATGACCTTGCTCGATTTCGCATCACCGTGGGCAATGGCCTCGATGGCTTCCGCCGCGCCCCGGCGCAGTGAGTGCACGCTGACGATGTCGCCACGGCGCACGTGGGCCAGCAAGGTGCCGATGGTCGCCAGTTGCGGACTGATGGCGATGTCGATGTCGCCGCCCTGAATCAGGTCGACGTAGGCCGGGTTATTGATGATGGTCATCACCTTCTTCGCGCCCAGGCGTTTGGCCAGCAGCGACGACATGATGTTGGCTTCGTCGTCATTGGTCAGGGCCAGGAAGATGTCCGCATCGGCGATGTTTTCTTCTATCAACAAGTCGCGGTCGGAGGCACTGCCCTGCAGCACGACGGTGCTGTCGAGGGTGTCCGAGAGATGGCGGCAGCGTGCCGGGTTCATTTCAATGATTTTCACCTGGTAACGGCTCTCGATGGCCTCGGCCAGGCGCTCGCCGATCTGCCCGCCGCCGGCGATGACGATGCGTTTGTAGGTCTCGTCGAGACGGCGCATTTCGCTCATCACCGCGCGAATGTTCGCTTTGGCGGCGATGAAAAACACTTCGTCGTCCGCTTCGATCACCGTATCGCCCTGGGGCAGGATCGGGCGATCGCGACGGAAAATGGCCGCCACGCGGGTTTCGACATTCGGCATGTGCTCGCGCAACTGCCGCAATTGCTGACCCACCAGCGGTCCGCCGTAATAGGCCCGTACCGCGACCAGTTGCGCCTTGCCCTCGGCGAAGTCGATCACCTGCAACGCACCCGGATGCTGGATCAGGCGTTTGATGTAGTTGGTGACCACTTGTTCCGGGCTGATCAACACGTCCACCGGAATCGCTTCGTTATCGAACAGTTCAGAGCGCGTGAGGTACGCCGCTTCGCGCACGCGGGCGATTTTGGTGGGGGTGTGGAACAGGGTGTGGGCCACCTGGCAGGCGACCATGTTGGTCTCGTCACTGTTGGTCACGGCCACCAGCATGTCGGCGTCGTCCGCTCCAGCCTGGCGCAGTACCGTCGGCAGTGAGCCGCGACCCTGGACCGTGCGGATGTCCAGGCGGTCGCCGAGATCGCGCAGGCGCTCGCTGTCGGTGTCGACCACCGTGATGTCGTTGGCCTCGCTGGCCAAATGCTCCGCCAGCGAACCGCCGACCTGCCCTGCACCGAGGATGATGATTTTCATCCAGTCACTCCATTGAATCCGTTAACCGCGCGCGGCGGCGATCTTGATCAGCTTGGCGTAATAGAAGCCATCGTGGCCGCCTTCTTGTGCGAGCAATTGGCGACCATGGGGTTGCTTGATGCCGGCCGCCGTCGCGAGGTCCAGTTCTCGGGCGCCCGGCGTGCGGGCAAGGAACGCTTCGATGACTTCGGTGTTCTCGGTCGGCAGCGTGGAGCAGGTGGCGTAGAGCAAAATGCCGCCGACCTCCAGGGTTTTCCACAGGGCATCCAGTAGCTCGCCTTGCAGCAGCGCCAGTGCGGCGATGTCATCGGGCTGGCGGGTGAGCTTGATGTCCGGGTGACGGCGAATCACGCCGGTGGCCGAGCACGGCGCGTCCAGCAGGATGCGCTGGAACGGCTTGCCATCCCACCAGGTGGCGGTGTCGCGACCGTCGGCGGCGATCAGCTCGGCGCTCAGGCCCAGGCGTTCGAGGTTTTCACGCACGCGTACCAGGCGTTTGGCTTCCAGATCCACGGCCACCACGCCCGCCAATGCCGGCTCGGCCTCGAGGATGTGGCAGGTTTTGCCCCCCGGTGCACAGCAGGCGTCCAGCACCCGTTGGCCGGGCGCCAGGTCAAGCAGATCGGCGGCCAGTTGCGCCGCTTCATCCTGCACGCTGATCCAGCCTTCGGCGAACCCGGGCAGGCTGCGCACGTCGGTGGCGGCGTCGAGGATGATGCCATCGCGGCTGTAAACGCATGCACGGGCGGCGATGCCGGCCTCGCTCAGCAAGTCGAGGTAGGCGTCGCGGGTGTGATGGCGTCGATTGACGCGCAGGATCATCGGCGGGTGAGCATTGTTCGCCGCGCAAATGGCTTCCCATTGTTGCGGCCAGAACGCTTTCAGGGATTTTTGCAGCCAGCGCGGATGGGCGGTACGCACTACCGGGTCGTGTTCCAGCTCCGCCAGCAGCGTTTCGCTCTCCCGTTGGGCGCGGCGCAGCACGGCGTTGAGCAAGGCTTTGGCCCAAGGTTTTTTCAGTTTGTCAGCGCAACCGACGGTTTCACCGATGGCGGCGTGGGCCGGCACGCGGGTGTAGAGCAACTGGTAGAGGCCGACCAGCAACAAGGCTTCAACATCGGCGTCCGCTGCCTTGAAAGGCTTCTGCAGCAGTTTGGCCGCCAGCGCCGACAATCGCGGCTGCCAGCGTGCGGTGCCGAACGCCAGGTCCTGGGTGAAACTGCGATCGCGATCTTCGACCTTGTCCATTTGCGTAGGCAGCGAACTGTTGAGAGAGGCTTTTCCGCTGAGAACAGCAGCCAGTGCCTTGGCGGCGGCCAGACGCGGGTTCATTGAGCGTCCGCCGTTTGACCGAGGACGGTGCCCACCGCGAATTTCTCACGACGGCTGTTGAACAAGTCGCTGAAGTTCAGCGCTTTGCCGCCGGGCAATTGCAGGCGGGTCAGGCACAGCGCCTGCTCACCGCAGGCGACGATGAGCCCGTCCTTGCTGGCGCCGAGGATTTCACCCGGTGTGCCCTTTCCTTGCGTGAGGCTCGCGGCCAACACTTTCAGCGCTTCGCCGTTCAACGTGCTGTGGGTGATCGGCCATGGGTTGAAAGCACGGACCAGGCGTTCCAGCTCAATCGCCGGGCGGGTCCAGTCGATGCGGGCTTCGTCCTTGTTCAGCTTGTGCGCGTAGGTAGCCAGGCTGTCGTCCTGCACTTCGCCTACCAGCGTGCCGGCAGCGAGGCCGGCAATGGCTTGAATCACCGCAGGCGGGCCCATTTCGGCCAGGCGATCATGCAGGCTGCCGCCGGTGTCTTCGGCGCAGATCGGCGTGATGACCTTGAGCAGCATCGGCCCGGTGTCGAGTCCCGCTTCCATGCGCATCACGGTCACGCCGCTCTCGGCGTCGCCCGCTTGCACGGCGCGCTGGATCGGCGCCGCACCGCGCCAGCGCGGCAGCAGCGAGGCATGGCTATTGATGCAGCCCAGGCGCGGAATATCCAGCACCACTTGCGGCAGGATCAGGCCGTAGGCGACCACCACCATCAAGTCCGGTTTCAGTGCGGCCAGTTCAGCCTGGGCGTCTTCGTTGCGCAGTGTTGGCGGTTGCAGCACCGGGAGGTTGTGTTCCAGAGCAAGCTGCTTGACCGGGCTCGGCATCAGCTTCTGGCCACGGCCTGCCGGGCGATCCGGCTGGGTGTAGACCGCAACGATCTCATAAGGGCTGTTCAACAGGGCCTTGAGGTGTTCAGCGGCGAATTCCGGGGTGCCGGCAAAGACGATGCGCAGTGGCTCAGTCATGAAGGGCTCTCTATTGCAAAGCATCTTGAAAAGAAAAAGGCTTGCCGCAGCAAGCCTTTGAAGGAGGGCATCAAGCGTTCTGGCGATGGAGCTTTTCCAGCTTCTTCTTGATCCGGTCGCGTTTGAGCGTCGACAGGTAATCGACGAACAATTTGCCGTTCAGGTGGTCGCATTCGTGCTGGATGCACACCGCGAGCAGATCTTCGGCGATCAGTTCGTAAGGTTGACCGTCGCGGTCCAAAGCCTTGACCTTGACCCGTTGTGGGCGATCGACGTTTTCGTAGAAACCCGGCACCGACAGGCAGCCTTCCTGATACTGACCCATGTCGTCGGTCAGGGGCTCGAGCTCAGGGTTGATGAACACACGCGGTTCGGTGCGGTCTTCGGAGAGGTCCATCACGACGATACGTTTGTGCACGTTGACCTGGGTCGCGGCGAGGCCGATGCCCGGTGCTTCATACATTGTTTCAAACATGTCATCGACCAACTGACGCACTTCGTCGTCCACTACGGCCACTGGTTTGGCGATAGTGCGCAGGCGCGGATCAGGGAATTCGAGGATGTTTAAAATGGCCATAAGCTTGATGACTGCACGTGTGAAGTAAGGTCGGATCGATGGCCTGGCGAGTCCGAAGATGCAGGCTATCTATGTAAAACGTAGCTCCCTTCTATTCATAAGCAAGCCGGGAGCGAGCCACTGACGGCTCTGGCGTTTCACGCGAACGCACATAATAAAGGGATTCACCGCATGAGGAAATCACTACTCGCCTTGCTCCTTCTGGCCTCGGCAGGCTGGGCACATGGGCAAGTGCAACTCAGGGAAGGTTTTCCACAGCAATACACAGTGGTCGCAGGGGACACACTCTGGGACATCTCGGCAAAATTCCTCCGTGAGCCGTGGCAGTGGCCCGAGCTCTGGCAGGCCAATCCGCGGATCGAAAACCCCGATCTCATTTATCCCGGCGACTCGCTGTCGCTCGTCTACGTCAATGGCCAGCCACGGTTGACCCTCGATCGCGGTGCGTCCCGAGGCACCCTCAAGCTCTCGCCACGGGTGCGCAGCAGCCCGGTGGCGGAAGCCATTCCGAGCATTCCTCTGAGGTCGATCAAAAGCTTTCTGCTGAGCAACCGCATCGTCGACAAGGTCGAGGATTTCGACAAGGCGCCCTACATCGTGGCCGGGGACGCCGAACGGGTGCTCAGCGGCGTTGGTGATCGCATCTTCGCTCGCGGCCAATTCGACCCGGCACAGCCGGTCTACGGCATCTTCCGTCAGGGCAAGACCTACACCGATCCACAGACCCAGGCGTTTCTGGGGATCAACGCGGATGACATCGGCAGCGGAGAAGTCCTCGCCACCGAAGGCGACGTCGCCACGCTGGCGCTGCAACGCACGACTCAGGAGGTGCGCCTCGGCGACCGTTTGTTCAGCGGTGAAGAACGCTCGATCAACACGACCTTCATGCCCAGTGCCCCGAAAAACGAAATCAACGGTTTGATCATCGATGTCCCGCGCGGCGTCACCCAGGTGGGCGCGCTCGACGTGGTCACCCTGAACAAGGGCCAACGCGACGGTTTGGCAGAAGGCAATGTCCTGGAGGTGATGAAGACCGGCGAAACCGTGCGCGACCGGATCACCGGCCAGCCGCTGAAAATTCCCGATGAGCGCGCCGGACTGCTGATGGTTTTCCGCACCTACGACAAGCTGAGCTACGGGCTGGTACTCAACGCATCGCGCTCGCTGGCGGTGATGGACAAGGTACGAAATCCGTAAGCGTGCTTCACAAGTTACCAACAGAGTTATCCACAGCTTATTCCCGTTTGTACGGGTGCTCATAACGATCAAGGATGATCCATGTCGATGCTTGCCACTGCACCGGTTTCCCCTGCGGAACTGGAAGCTCGTTTACGTCTGCACCGTCTACCTGAACTGGGGCCGGCGCGTTTCAAGAAACTGCTGGAGGCGTTCGGTTCGGCGTCCAAAGCCATCAGCGCACCCGCCAGTGCCTGGCGTGCGCTGGGTTTGCCGCTGGCCTGTTCCGAGGCCCGGCGATGCGCTGAAATTCGCGATGGCGCCAGTCATGCTTTGGCCTGGCTAGAGCGTCCGGGCCAGCATTTACTGATGTGGGACCAGCCTGACTACCCTTCACTGCTGGCGCAGATCAGCGACGCGCCGCCGCTGTTATTCGTCGCCGGCGACCCCGGCATTCTGGAAAAGCCGCAGTTGGCGATGGTCGGCAGTCGTCGTGCGTCACGACCGGGCATGGATACTGCTGCTGCGTTTTCCCGCAGCCTGGCCGGCGCCGGAGTTGTCATTACCAGCGGTCTGGCCCTGGGCATTGACGCGGCCGCTCATCAGGCGGCGTTGGACATTGGCGGGCAAACGGTCGGCGTGCTTGGCACGGGTCTTGAAAAGTTTTATCCACAGCGCAATCGACGACTGGCCGACGCGATGATTGCCACCGGAAGCGCCGTGCTTTCGGAGTTCCCGCTGGATGCCGGTCCGAGCGCCAGCAACTTCCCGCGACGCAACCGGATCATCAGCGGTTTGTCCCTCGGCGTGCTGGTGGTGGAGGCCAGTGTGGCCAGCGGTTCGTTGATTACCGCGAGGCTCGCGGCGGAACAGGGGCGTGAGGTGTATGCGATTCCCGGGTCGATCCATCACCCCGGCGCCCGCGGTTGCCATCAACTGATCCGCGACGGTGCCGTGCTGGTGGAAACCGTCGAGCACATCCTCGAAGCTCTGCGCGGCTGGCAGCAGCTGCCGTTTTCCACAGAAGTGTCTGCGACGGCTGCGCCTCACCCGTTGCTGACCCTGCTTCACGCCGCGCCGCTCTCCAGTGAGGCACTGGCCGATGCCAGCGGCTGGGCTTTGCCCAAAGTGCTGGGGGCGTTGACGGAACTGGAGATGGAAGGGCGTGCGGTTTGCGAAAACGGCCGCTGGTTTGCACGAGTGAGCTAGGTTTTATAAACAAGATCGGTAAACTGCGCAGAGCCTTATTCTGGAGTGTTTTTCATGGTCAACAGTTGGCGTGTGCAACAAGCCGCGCAAGCAATTCGCGCCGGGGCGGTGATTGCCTACCCAACCGAAGCAGTCTGGGGTCTGGGTTGTGACCCGTGGGACGAAGAGGCCGTGGAGCGGCTGTTGCTGCTCAAGGGCCGGTCTGTGGATAAGGGCCTGATTCTGGTCGCCGACAACATCCGTCAGTTCGACTTCCTCTTCGAAGACTTCCCTGAGCTGTGGATGGATCGCATGGCCAGCACCTGGCCGGGGCCGAACACCTGGCTGGTGCCGCATCAGAACATGTTGCCGCAGTGGATTACCGGGGTGCATGAAACCGTGGCCCTGCGGGTCAGCGATCACCCGCTGGTGCGGGACTTGTGCTCACTGGTCGGGCCGCTGGTATCGACGTCCGCCAACCCTCAGGGCCGGCCGGCGGCGCGCACGCGGATTCGCGTAGAGCAGTATTTCCGTGGACAGCTTGATCTGGTGTTGGGCGGGAACCTCGGCGGGCGCAAGAATCCGAGTGTGATTCGCGATCTGGCGACCGGCCAGGTCATGCGCGCGGGTTGACGTTCGCGTCATCGTTCGCTGGCAAACCAGCTCCCACAGTGATTTCGGGTGTTCACAGTATTTGTATTCACCACCGATACCTGTGGGAGCTGGCTTGCCAGCGATGAGGCCCTGCCAGTCGCTGAAAATCTTAAGGCAACAGAACAACCGACCCGGTCGTGCGTCGCGCCGACAACTCGGTCTGTGCCTTCGCCGCTTCAGCCAGTGGATAACGCTGGCTGATATCGACCGTCAGCTTGCCGCTGATGATCATCTCGAACAGTTCGTCGGCCATTCGCTGCAGGTTCTCGGCGTTGTTGGCGTAGGTCGCCAGTGTCGGGCGGGTCACGTACAGCGAACCCTTCGCCGCCAGAATCCCCAGGTTCACCCCGTCCACCGCACCGGACGCATTGCCGAAACTCACCACCAGACCCCGGGGCGCCACGCTGTCGAGCGAAGTCAGCCAGGTGTCCTTGCCGACGCCGTCGTACACCACCGAGACCTTTTTGCCGTCAGTCAATTCCAGTACGCGCTGTGCGACGTTTTCATGGCTGTAGTCGATGGTCGCCCAGGCGCCATTGGCCTTGGCCAGTGCGGCTTTCTGCGCTGAACTCACGGTGCCGATCAACTTCACGCCCAATGCTTTGGCCCATTGGCACGCCAGGGAGCCCACGCCACCGGCCGCGGCGTGGAACAGGATGGTTTCGCCGCCCTTGAGTTCATAGGTCTGGCGCAACAGGTATTGCACGGTCAGGCCTTTGAGCATGACCCCGGCAGCTTGTTCGAAGCTGATGGCGTCCGGCAGATGCACCAGGTTGGCTTCGGGCAATACATGCACGTCACTGTAGGCGCCCAACGGCCCGCTGCCATAGGCCACGCGATCACCCACCTTGAACCGGGTCACTTCGCTGCCGACCGCCTCGACCACGCCCGCCCCTTCGGAGCCCACGCCCGATGGCAGGGACGGCGGCGAATAGAGGCCGCTGCGGTAATAGGTATCGATGAAGTTCAGGCCGATGGCCTTGTTGCTCACGCGGACCTGTTGCGGGCCGGGCTCGGCGGGTTGGTAATCCACATACTCGAGCACTTCGGGGCCACCGTGGGCACGGAACTGAATACGCTTTGCCATCTGCACTCTCCTGAGATCGTTTCTACCAAAGCGTCCTATCGGACTCCTAAGCTTGATCTTCGTCAACTGCGACGAGCGCATCGGCGGTGGTATGCTACGCGCCCATTTGCGCCGGCTGAGCTCCAATGGAGCACCGCGTAGCTTTGCCCGATCCAAGGTGATGCCATGACTACCCGCACCGAGGCCGTAAAAGCCTACCTGCTCGACCTGCAAGACCGCATTTGCGCTGCCCTGGAAGCCGAAGACGGTGGCACGCGCTTCGTCGAAGACGCCTGGAACCGGCCTGCCGGTGGAGGCGGACGTACGCGGGTGATCGAAAACGGCGCAGTCATCGAAAAGGGCGGCGTCAATTTTTCCCACGTTTTCGGCAGCGGCCTGCCCCCGTCCGCCAGTGCCCATCGGCCAGAACTGGCCGGGCGCGGGTTCGAAGCCCTGGGCGTGTCCCTGGTGATCCACCCGCACAACCCGCACGTACCGACCTCCCACGCCAACGTGCGGTTTTTCATCGCCGAAAAAGAAGGCGAAGAGCCGGTCTGGTGGTTCGGCGGCGGCTTCGACCTGACCCCTTACTACGGCAATGAAGAAGACTGCGTGCACTGGCACCGCATCGCCGAGCAAGCCTGCGCGCCGTTCGGTCCGGAGGTCTATTCGCGCTACAAGGCCTGGTGCGACAGCTACTTCCATATCAAGCATCGCCACGAGCCACGGGGCATCGGCGGCCTGTTTTTCGACGACCTGAACGAGTGGGACTTCGACACCAGTTTCGCCTTCATGCGCGCCATCGGCGACGCCTATATCGAGGCTTATCTGCCGATCGTGCAACGGCGCAAGAACGATGCGTTCACCGCCAAACAGCGAGAGTTCCAGGAGTTCCGCCGCGGGCGTTACGTCGAGTTCAACCTGGTTTACGACCGTGGCACCTTGTTCGGCCTGCAATCGGGCGGGCGTACCGAGTCGATCCTCATGTCCCTGCCGCCGCAAGTGCGCTGGGGTTATGACTGGAAAGCCGAACCGGGCAGCGAAGAAGCGCGCCTGACTGAATACTTCCTGCAAGACCGCGATTGGTTGGCCAAGGCCTGAACGAGGAATCCTGATGGACCGTTACGTCGTATTCGGCAACCCGATTGGTCACAGCAAGTCGCCGCTGATCCATCGCCTGTTTGCCGAGCAGACTGGGCAGAAACTCGACTACAGCGCCTCGCTGGCGCCGCTCGACGATTTTTCCGGCTGTGCCCGGGCGTTTTTCCTCGAGGGTCGTGGGGCCAATGTCACAGTGCCGTTCAAGGAAGAAGCCTACCTTTTGGCCGACAGCCTGACGGCGCGGGCACGACGGGCCGGGGCGGTGAATACCCTGAGCAAACTGGCCGATGGCACTCTGCTGGGCGATAACACCGACGGTGCCGGCCTCGTGCGCGACCTGACGGTCAACGCCGGGTTCAGCCTCAAGGACAAGCGCATCCTGCTGCTCGGTGCTGGCGGCGCGGTGCGCGGTGCACTGGAACCCTTGCTGGCAGAACAACCGGCGTCGGTGATCATCGCCAACCGCACAGTGGACAAGGCGGAGTTGCTGGCGGAGCTGTTCTGCGACCTGGGCCCGGTATCGGCCAGCGGTTTTGACTGGTTGCAGGAATCGGTGGACCTGATCATCAACGCGACGTCCGCCAGCCTTTCGGGCGAAGTCCCGCCGATTGCCAGCAGCCTGATCGAGCCGGGCAAAACGGTGTGCTACGACATGATGTACGGCAAGGAACCGACCTCCTTCTGCCGCTGGGCCAGCGAACACGGTGCAGCGGTGGCGATGGATGGCTTGGGCATGCTCGCCGAACAAGCGGCGGAGGCTTTTTTCCTGTGGCGCGGCGTGCGCCCGGATACGGCGCCGGTGCTGGCCGAGCTGCGTCGGCAGCTGGCCCTCTAGGCCTTTGTGGCGAGGGCGCTTCGCACCCGAGCGGGAGCAAGCTCCCTCGCCACAGGCTATGCGGTTGTCACAACCATGGTGTTTCAGTCCTCAAACCGGATCGGACATTTCTCTGCCCCTTCCAACTTCCTCAGTTCTTCCACCACCTGCGGCCGCGCCTGGCGCAGGGTCAGGCTGCGATTCTGGCGCAGCAGTCGCCGCGCTTCCTGATGCAGCATTTCCACGCCCGAATAGTCGATGAAGTTGATCTGCTGCGCCTCGATCACCACCCGTGCGCCGTGCATCCGTTGCAAACGCACCTGCAAGTAATGGCTGGCGCCGAAGAAGATCGAGCCGCCGACCCGCAGAATGTCCTCATCACCCTCGCGTATATGTTGAACCCGTGGCTGTGAGGTGCGCTTGAGGTAGAAGAACAACGACGCCAGCACCCCGGCATAGATCGCCGTCTGCAATTCCAGGAGCAAGGTCGCGACGCAGGTCAGCGCCATCACCACGAACTCGGCACGGCTGACCCGCAGCAAGGCGCGAATGCCGCGATGGTCGATCAAGCCCCAGGCGATCAACAGAATGCTGCCAGCCATGGCCGGGATCGGGATGTGCGCGATCAGGCTGGCGCCGAAGATCGCGAACAGCGCCACCCACAACGCCGAAAAAACGCCCGCCAACGGCGAACAAGCGCCGGCCTCGTAGCTCAGCCCAGAGCGGGTAAAGGAACCGGCTGACAGCGATCCGGAAAAGAACGCACCGACGATGTTGGATAGACCTTGGGCGCGAACCTCCTGATTGGCATCAAGCAACTGCTGTGAACGGGCGGACAGCGAGCGAGCGATCGACAGGCTGGTCACCAACCCGAGCATGCCCACGGCCACGGCACTGGGCAGCAGACGCAAGATCAGGTCGAGGTCCAGCGGCAACGGGCTGAACGGCGGTAACTTTCCGGTGAAGGCGCTGACCCGTTGCACATGACCGAACATCGCGGGCCAGAGCCAAACCAGCAGCGCACCCAGCATCAGGGTGATCAACAGGGTCGGCCAGCGCGGTAGCAACAGTTTGAGGATCGCGCCGACCACGACGGTGGCCAGGCCCAGCACGAGCGACGGTTTGTCCACCTTGTCGAGATGCCTGAATAAATTGATGAAGCTGTCCAGTGCCGTGGCCTGGCTCGGCAAGTCCAGCCCCAGAAGGTTGGGCAGTTGGCCGATGGCAATCACCACGGCCGCACCCAGCGTGAAGCCCAGCACCACCGAGTGAGAGACGAAATTCACCAATGCGCCGAACCGCAACAAACCCAGCAGCCATTGGAAGATCCCGGCGAGGAACGTCAGCAGCAAGATCAAGGTGACGTAGTCCTGCGTCGCGGGAACGGCCAGAGGACTGACGCTGGCGTACAGGACAATGGAGATGGCCGCCGTAGGACCGCAGATCAAATGCCACGACGAACCCCACAGACAGGCAATCAGCACCGGGATGATCGCCGCGTACAGACCGTATTCCGGTGGCAGGCCGGCAATCAGCGCGTAGGCAATGGATTGTGGCAACGCGAGAATCGCGCCACTGAGACCGACAACCAGATCACGACCAATGCTGGCGCGGGTTTGCCGGGGTAACCAGGTGAGGAACGGAAAGAGTGAGTGGCGGCTGGGAAGGGCCATGGAGCCTCTCGGTCGGGAGTTTTCGCAAGGGTAGCAGGGCGACAGTGAATGTGTGGCAAGGGATATTTCTGTGGCGAAGGAGCAAGCGCCCTCGCCACAGGTCATTGTCAGAGCTTGGCTTTCACCGCCGGTAATGCATCCTTGCCGTCCACGGTCTTCACGCCATCAAGCCACTTGTCCAGCACCGCCGGGTTGGCCTTGATCCACGCCTTGGCCGCGTCGGCGTTGCTGACTTTCTTGTTTACCACCTCGGCCATGATGCTGTTTTCCATCTCCTGGGTGAAACTCAGGTTGGTCAGCAGCTTGCCAACGTTCGGGCAGGCCTGTGCATAACCTTTTCGGGTCAGGGTGTGGACGCTGCCCGTGTCGCCAAAGTATTGCTCGCCACCCTTGAGGTAATGCATTTTCAACTGCACGTTCATGGGGTGCGGGGTCCAGCCGAGGAAGGTCACGAACTTCTGTTTTTTCACGGCGCGAGACACTTCGGCGAGCATGGCCTGTTCGCTGGATTCGACCAGTTTCCACTGACCCATGTCGAAGTCGTTCTTCTTGATGATTTCCTGCAATGAGGCGTTCGCTGGCGCGCCGGAGCCGATGCCGTAGATCTTCTTGTCGAACTTGTCGGCGAACTTGTTCAGGTCGGCAAAGTTATGCACACCCGCATCCCACACGTAATCCGGGACGGCGAGGGTGAATTCGGTGCCGTCGAGGTTCTTCGCCAGTTGCGTGACATCGCCGGTGGCGACGAATTTGTCGTAGAAGCCCTGCTGCGCTGGCATCCAGTTACCCAGAAACACATCGACCTGGCCATCCTTGAGCCCACCATAGGTGATCGGCACCGCGAGCGTGTCGACCTTGGCCTTGTAGCCCATGCCGTCCAGCAGAAACCCGGTGATGGCGTTAGTCGCGGCGATGTCGCTCCAGCCAGGATCGGCCATTTTCACCGTCTCGCAGCTCTGGTCGGCAAATGCCGAAGCGCTGCCCAGCGCCAGGAGCCCGACCGTCAGTACTGTGGATAACCTTTGCATGGACTTCCCCTTAACATTATTGGTTTTGGCAGGGTTGTGGATAACGTGCTTTACGCTCCAGATCATCGAGGTCGATGTGGTTGCGCATGTACTGCTGACTGGCGTCCACCAGCGGCTGGTGATCCCAGCTCTTCAGCTTGCCGATGGTCAGCGCATCGGCGACGAAACGCCGGCGGCGCTGGCTCGCGAGCACCTGTTGGTGGATCGCGGGAATGTCCCAGCGGGTCCGCGCTTCGGCGAGAAAATCGTCGAACAGCTGGCGATGTTGCGGCGACTGGCTGAGTTCTTCCAATTCGTGCGGGTCATTGTGCACATCGAAGAGCAGGCAAGGGTCGTCTTCGCTGTAGATGAATTTGTAGGCGCCGCGGCGAATCATCATCAACGGGCTGATGGTGCCTTCGGCCATGTATTCGCCGAACACTTCGTCGTGGCCGCCCTGCCCTTGCAGGTGCGGAACCAGTGAGCGGCCATCCAGCGGCAAACCCGGTTCCAGCGAACCGCCCGCCAGCTCGACGAAGGTTGGCAGCAGGTCGGCAGTGGACACCGAGGCGCTGACCCGACCGGCGCCGAATTGCCCTGGGGCACTTATCAACAGGGGCACGCGAGCCGCCATTTCAAACCAGTGCATTTTGTACCAGAGGCCCCGCTCGCCGAGCATGTCACCGTGGTCGCCGGAGAACACGATGATGGTGTCATCGATAAGCCCGGTATCTTCGAGAGTTTGCAGGAGTTTGCCGACGTTACTGTCTATATAGCTGCACGCACCGAAATAGGCGCGGCGGGCGTCACGGATCTTATCCACAGGCAGCGGCTTGTCCCACAGGTCGTAGACCTTGAGCAAACGTTGCGAATGCGGGTCGAGCTCGTGTTGATCCGGCGTCACAGGCAAGGGGATATCGGCGTCGTCGTACAGATCCCAAAAGGCTTTTGGAATGGTGTACGGATCATGGGGGTGAGTCATCGAAACGGTCAGGCAAAAGGGCTGGTCGCCGTCTTCGCGGATGTGATCGAACAGATACTGCTGGGCCTTGAACACCACTTCTTCGTCGAAATCGAGTTGATTGGTGCGTACGCAGGGTCCGGCTTGAAGCACCGAAGACATGTTGTGATACCAGGACGGGCGCACGTCTGGCTCATCCCAGTTCACCGCCCAGCCGTAGTCGGCCGGATAGATATCGCTGGTCAGACGTTCTTCATAGCCGTGCAATTGGTCCGGGCCGCAGAAATGCATCTTGCCCGATAGCGCGGTGCGGTAGCCGAGGCGACGCAGGTAGTGGGCATAGGTCGGTACGTCGGCCGGGAAATCCGCCGCGTTGTCGTAGGCGCCGATTTTGCTCGGCAACTGGCCGCTAACCAGGGTAAAGCGCGATGGCGCGCACAGAGGGCTGTTGCAGTAAGCGGCGTCGAATACCACGCCTTGGGCGGCAAGGCGGCTTAGATTAGGCAGTTTGATCGGTGAAGGACCGTAGAACGGCAACATTGGCGCGGCCATCTGATCGGCCATGATGAAAAGAATGTTCTTGCGCTTCATGTGATCGCGGCATTCCATAGTGGATGTTTATGCGAGAGTGCTGCGATCGAGCATGTAACCCATGCACATTGCGGTAAAGCCCATGCACGGCAATGACTAGGATAAGCGCAGCTTATGTATGACGCCTTGGGTGACCTGTCCCTGGATTTGCTTCGCGCGTTCGAGTCCGCGGCCCGCCAACGCAGTTTCACCGCCGCGGCCGTTGAACTCGGCACCACGCAACCGGCCATCAGCCAGCAGATCAAGCGGTTGGAAGAGCAACTGGCGACCCGTCTGTTCGACCGCATCTATCGCGGTATCGAACTGACCGAGGCCGGGACCGTTCTTTTCGAGCAAGTTCAGCTCGGTTTGCAGCAAATCGATGCCGGATTAAGTGCTATCAGCGCACAACAACAGCATGAGGTGCTGCAAGTCGCCACCGATTTCGCATTCGCGGCCTATTGGCTGATGCCGCGCCTGCACCGCTTTCACGCGGCCCACCCGCAAGTGGATGTCAGCCTGGTGACCAGTGAACGCAGCCATAACATGCTACGTACCGATATCGACGTGGCGGTGCTGTTCGGTGATGGCCGCTTCAAACAGGGCGAAAGCCATTGGCTGTTCAGTGAAGAAGTGTTCCCGGTGTGCAGCCCGCAGTTGTTGAGTGAGCGATCCCTGCCCTTGCCTGCCCAGTCGCTGCTGGAATTTCCGTTGCTGCACCTTCGTGGTGAAAACAGCAGCAACTGGTTTGACTGGAGCGGCGTGTTTCGCGAGTTGGGCATTACCTCTCCCCCGGCGCCGGGCCAGTTGCGCTTCGACAACTACACCCTGCTGATACAGGCCGCCATTGGCGGTCAGGGCGTGGCCATTGGCTGGCGCCACCTTGTGGATAACTTGTTGGCGCAGGGCCTGTTGTGTCGCCCCATCGCCGAGACGGTGATATCCAGGCTGGGCTATTACGTGGTCCTGCCGCAACGCAAGCGGCGCGGGGCGCTGATTCAACAGTTTGTCGACTGGTTGATGGCCGAGCAGGCCCGCAGTGCGCAATCGCTCAATGGTCTGGCCCTGCCCTCGATTGCGGTTTAGGGTTCAGTCGCGATGAAGTTGACGTGCTCGCCGATGTGCAGGTTTAAATGCAATTCGTCGGCGATCCCCACGGCAGTCCGGCTCAGACGATTCAATGGCTCTGCCAGGCCCGGCTCGAGGCTGCTGCTGACCTGACTGAAATGTTCGAGGGTCAGCCCGGAGACGCCGCGCGGGGCGTTCACCAGCGTCCACTGCAAGGCACTGCTTTGTAGCGCTTCACGTATTTCTTCGGCTGCATGGCGTTGCAGGACGTCGTCAATCTCGGGATCGTCCAGCACCGCGAAGTCCCCCACCAGAAACAACCGTGCAACGCCCGCCGCCTGCATGCCATCGATCAACGCATCGACCGCCAGCACCTGCTCGACCGGGCCTGGCACGAAGGTCTTTTCCACATGTTCGCTGTTGAAGGGTAATCCCGGTGCGTCCAGTAAACAGACGACAGCCGAGCTGCCCGCCACGCTTTGCTTGACTCGCTCGGCCTCAAACAGATCGCCCGTCTTGGTGCGCAAGCCCGGACGTGGCGCGAGGGCCGTCAGGTCATCGAGAATGGCGATCACTTCATGTTGGCGACGCAACATTTCAGCCATCAGCGCGCTGCCGAAGCTACTCATGGCACCATATAGCACCACTTTCACCACCGGTGTTTCAGCATTTTTCATGGCCAGGCTCCGATATTTCCTGCGTATATGGCGTGTGACCTGTGGGAAACGGTGAGGGTTCGACCGGGTTTTGGAGGGATTCACATGCAACGGATCAAGGGCTATCACGCCCATGTTTACTTCGATGCCAGCACCATCGATCAGGCCCGGGCGTTATGTGAGCAGGCAGCACAGCTGTTTCCGCTGAAGATGGGCCGCGTCCACGAGCGCTTGGTCGGCCCGCATCCGGACTGGAGTTGCCAGTTGGCCTTCGAACCTGAGCTCATCGGCGATGTGTTGCCGTGGCTGGCGCTCAATCGCAAGGGGCTTGTGGTGTTCCTGCACCGGGACACCGGCGACGATCTGCTGGATCACAGCGAGCACGCCATCTGGATGGGCGCGATTCGCCCACTGGACCTGTCTATTTTTTGATCAGATGCTTTCTTCGGGCTCGCCCGGCAAATGCTCATCCAGGTGCAGCCAGGGCAAGCGGTTGTCGGTCCAGATATGGCGTTCGGCCGGCGCCTGTTCGGGATGGTCGAGGGTGGCGATGGTCACGTCGATGCTCGCAGGGCTCAGGTGGGTCACCAGCGCCAGTTGCGCGCCACAGTGACCGCAGAAATATCGTGCACAGGTTGCCGATGAGTCGTAGCGCGTCGGTGTTCCGGCCACCCATTGAAAGGCGGACGCCGGCACGGTGATCCAGGTCGTCACGGTACCGCCGCTGACCCGACGGCAAATCGAGCAATGGCAGTGGGCGATATCGTGCAATGGCCCGCTGAATTGATAGCGCAGTTGTCCGCAGTGGCAACCGCCGGTGTGAAGCGCATTCATCTCGTTTTCTCCCGGGCCCGAATCGATGGGCTCAAAACCTGTCCGACGACCGGTTATACATCCGGTCAATGCTTTCATCGGCGAAAGCTGGCTGAAAGCTTCCCCGATTAGGATCGCCCCCACTGCCGGCACAGACCGGTTGGCCAACACGAGCGTTCGATTGCTCGCCTGGCCCATTTAACAACAACAATGGTGATCCTGATGCCCTCTGCTACCCGCCGCTTCGCTATAACTCCGCCCGTACGCCTCGTGCTTGCCGTTTTGCGCTGATCCCGCCCGATCCGCCCTTTCCCTAGCCGCGCTACGCCTGGAGTACTCCCATGCTGACTTTCCTTGGCTTCGCCATGGTCATCACGTTCATGTTCCTGATCATGACCAAGCGCCTGTCCGCGCTGATCGCCCTGATCATCATCCCGATCGTCTTCGCCCTGTTCGGTGGTTTTGCCCCGAAGATCGGCCCGATGATGCTCGAAGGCATTACCAAGCTGGCGCCGACCGGCGTGATGCTGATGTTCGCCATTCTGTACTTCGCCCTGATGATCGACTCGGGTCTGTTCGACCCGGCCGTGCGCAAGATCCTCAAGCTGGTCAAGGGCGACCCGTTGAAAGTTTCGGTCGGCACCGCCGTACTGGCGCTCGTCGTCTCCCTCGATGGTGACGGCGCGACCACTTATATGATCTGCGTGGCCGCCATGCTGCCGCTCTACAGCCGCATCGGCATGAGCCCGCGGATCATGGCCGGACTGATCATCCTCGCCGGTGGCGTGATGAACATGACCCCGTGGGGTGGCCCGACGGCCCGAGCGGCCAGTGCGTTGCATGTGGACCCGTCGGCGATCTTCGTGCCGATGATTCCGGCGATGGCTGCCGGTGTGCTCGCGATCCTGGTCATTGCCTACTTCTACGGCAAGCGTGAACGGGCGCGTCTGGGTGAGCTGCACCTGGTTGGCGATGAAATCGACCACAGTGAAATCAGTGTTTCGCAGTTTCCGGATGCCCGTCGGCCGAAGCTGATCTGGTTCAACGGCGCCCTGACCCTGGCGTTGATGTGCACCCTGATCGCCGGTCTGTTGCCGCTGCCTGTGCTGTTCATGGTGGCATTCAGTATCGCGATGATCGTCAACTATCCGTGCCTGCAACAGCAGAAAGATCGTGTCGCGGCCCATGCCGGCAGCGTGCTGGCGGTGGTCGGGTTGATCTTCGCCGCCGGCATTTTCACCGGCATCCTGTCGGGCACCGGTATGGTCGATGCCATGTCGAAAAGCCTGCTGGCAGTGATCCCTGATTTCCTCGGCCCTTACCTGGCCGTGATCACGGCGCTGGTGAGCATGCCGTTCACGTTCTTCATGTCGAACGATGCATTTTATTACGGCGTGTTACCGGTACTTGCCGAAGCCGCCAGCCACTACGGTATAACCGCGGTGGAAATGGCGCGTGCCTCGATCGTCGGTCAGCCCGTCCACTTGCTGAGCCCGCTGGTACCATCGACTTACCTGTTGGTGGCCCTGGCCGGTATCGATTTCGGTGACCACCAGCGTTTCACCCTGAAGTGGGCAGTGCTGGTGTGTATGTGCATACTGGTTGCCGCGTTGCTGATGGGGATTTTCCCGCTGTTCAGCACTCTATAAGCCCAAGACTCACCACCTCGGGTCCAGGCTTTGTGGTTTGAAGCCCGGACCCTTCGTGGTTTAACACTCGCTCAAAGGAATACACATGGAATGGCTGACCAACCCTGAAATCTGGGTTGCCTTCTTTACCCTGACCGCCCTGGAAATCGTCCTCGGTATCGATAACATCATCATGATTTCGATCCTGGTCAGCCGCATGCCCAAGCACATGCAACAGCGCACCCGGATTTTCGGGCTGGCGCTGGCCATGGTCACGCGGATTCTATTGTTGCTGTCGATCACCTGGGTCATGCGCCTCACCGCCGACCTGTTCGTCGTGTTCGGCCAGGGTATTTCCGGGCGAGACCTGATCCTGTTCTTCGGTGGCCTGTTCCTGTTGTGGAAAAGCTCGCAGGAGATGTACCACGCGCTGGAAGGTGAGGACGAAACCAACGACGAGCCGAGTGGCGCGGGAGGCAACTTCTTCTACACCATCATCCAGATCGCGATCATCGACATCGTGTTCTCCCTGGACTCGGTGATCACTGCGGTCGGCATGGTCTCCCACGTACCGGTCATGGTCGCGGCCATCATCGTGGCCGTATTGGTGATGATGTGGGCTTCCGGCACCATCAGCGAATTCATCGACAAGCACCCGTCGCTGAAGATGCTGGCGCTGTCGTTCCTGTTGATCGTCGGTACCGTACTGATTGCCGAATCCTTCGACGTGCACGTGCCAAAAGGCTACGTCTACTTCGCCATGGCGTTCTCGCTGGCGGTGGAAGCGATCAACATCAAGATGCGCACCGCGATTGCGAAAAAGAAAAAGCAGCCAGACCCGGTGAAACTACGCAAGGACATTCCGGGCCAGTAACCCGGTAATACGCAACACCCTGTGGGAGCGAGCTTGCTCGAGATAGCGGTCCATCCGTCAACATCAATGTTGAATGTGAGGGCCCCATCGCGAGCAGGTTACGCTCCCACAGTTGTTTTGGGTGGCTGGAAGGCCAGGGTTTCATGACAGTTTTGTTTCAATCGCGTCTTTAGCTATGCGATGCTGGCGCCCAGACCGTTAGCCAACTACAGCTTAAGTACAGAACGTAGAACGTCGCGCGGCACCGTCAACTTGCTCCTTTGGGGCGCTACCACCACAGGGGGCCTGTATGCTCACCCTGCTCAATTTATTATCTGCCGTGGCCCTGTTGATCTGGGGCACGCACATCGTCCGAACCGGCATCCTGCGGGTTTACGGTTCCAACCTGCGCCACGTGATTGGCCAGAACATGTCCAGGCGCGGGCTGGCGTTCATCGCGGGGATCGTGGTGACGGCCATGGTCCAGAGCAGCAACGCCACCGCCATGCTCGTGACCTCGTTTGTCGGTCAGGGCCTGATGGCGCTGACCCCGGCGCTGGCGACCATGCTGGGCGCCGATGTCGGTACGGCGCTGATGGCGCGGGTGCTGACCTTTGATCTGTCATGGCTGTCGCCGCTGCTGATCTTTCTCGGGGTGATTTTTTTCCTGTCGCGCAAACAGACCCGGTTGGGACAGATGGGCCGTGTGGCCATTGGCCTGGGTTTGATCATTCTGGCGCTGCAATTGATCGTCGAGGCCGCCGCACCCATCACCCACGCCCAAGGGGTGAAGGTGATCTTCGCCTCGCTGACCGGCGATATCCTGCTCGATGCCCTGGTCGGCGCGCTGTTCGCGATGATTTCCTACTCGAGCCTGGCGGCGGTCCTGTTGACCGCAACCCTGGCCGGCGCCAGCGTGATCAGCCTGCCGGTGGCCATCGGCCTGGTGATCGGCGCCAACATTGGCAGCGGCGTTCTCGCGTTCCTCAGCACCAGCATGCAGAACGCCGCCGGCCGCCAGGTGGCGCTGGGCAGCCTGTTGTACAAGTTGATCGGCCTGTTGCTGATCATTCCTGTGCTCGACCCGCTGGTGCACTGGATCGATAGCCTGGACTTCAGCCCGCAGGAAATGGTCATTGGTTTCCACTTGCTCTACAACACGGCGCGTTGCCTGATCCTGCTGCCCAGTGTCGGGCCGATGGCCAGGTTCTGTGCGTGGGTACTGCCGGAGCGCCCGCAACCCAATGGCATGGCCAAGCCCCGGCACCTTGATCCGACGGCGTTGGTCACGCCAAGCCTGGCGCTGGCCAACGCCGCCCGGGAAACCCTGCGCATGGGGGATCTGATCGACAACATGCTGGAAGCCATGCTTGATGTGCTGAACGGCAAGCAAACGGCCGTGACCCAGGAAATGCGGCGTCTGACCGATGACGTCGAGGCGCTCTACAGCGCGATCAAACTGTATCTGGCGCAAATGCCCCGGGAAGACCTCAGCGATCAGGACAGTCGACGCTGGGCGGAAATTATCGAGCTGGCGATCAACCTCAAGCTCGCCAGCGACTTGATCGAACGCATGCTGCGCAAGGTGCAACAGCAGAAAACGTCCCAGCGTCGGTCGTTTTCCGAAGTGGGCGTGGAAGAGTTGGCAGGGTTGCACAGCCAGTTGATCTCCAACTTGCGCCTGGGATTGTCGGTGTTCCTCAGCGCCGACAAAGAAAGTGCCCGTCAGTTATTACGCGAGAAACGTCGCTTTCGCGCTCAGGAACGCCGCATGGCCCATGCGCATGTCAGCCGTTTGCAACGTAAGATTGTGCAGAGTATCGAGACCAGTTCGCTGCACCTGGAGCTGATCGCCGATATGAAGCGTCTGAACTCACTGTTCTGCAGCAGTGCCTATGTGGTGTTGGAAACGTCCGAAACCGGTGCGCTGGCTGTCGACGATTTGACCGACATTACACATTCGCCTTGAACGTCTGGCAGTGTGGTCAGTCAGTAGCATTGATTCAGTTCCAAGGCCGTCTTCGCGGGCAAGGACGAAACGGATCTCCGATGGGTTGCCGGGAAGCTTGTTATGCGTTGTCTGTTGTTCGCCTGTCTGTTGCTTGGCTCACTCCCTTCGTTTGCCCTGGATCGCTTCCAGGTCGAGGGTTATTCCCTGCGTAACGGTCTGCAATTGCTGCTCAAACCCGGCATGGAACGTGGTCATGTGGCGATTCGGCTGGTGGTGGGCGTCGGCCTGGATGACTTCAGCTGCGCCGATAAGGAGCTGCCACACCTGCTTGAACACTTGTTGTTCAGCGGCATCGACGCCAGCGGTGAAGGTGGCCTCGAAGAGCGCATGCAGGCGTTGGGTGGTGAATGGAACGCCTACACCAGCAATGCCGACACCACGTTTGTGATCGAGGCCCCGGCGAAAAACCAGCGCCAGGTACTCGACCTGCTGCTGGCGCTGCTGACCCAGACCCGTTTCGACGACAACGCCATCAACGCCGCCAAGCAGGTGGTCGAGCGCGAAGACGGTGGCCATTACTCTCACCTGCAGCGCTGGCTGGATCGCCAGGACCTGGGCCACACCGCCAGCAACCAACTGGCGGTGGAGCTGGGCCTCAAATGCCAGGAGCGGGCAGAAGTTGACTACCTGACCCATGAACAACTGGAGAAGGTGCGCAAGGACTGGTACGCGCCGAACAACATGACGCTGATCGTCGTCGGCGACCTCGACCGATTACTGCCGGCCTATCTGGAGCGCACGTACGGCGCTCTCGAGGCGATCAATCCCACCGACCACCCGCCTCTGCCACAGATCCAGGCCAGCGCCGCCCATGAGCGCGACCTGACCCAGGGCTTTGTCGGCGGCGGCGCCAAACTGCACTGGTTGGTACCGGAGCCGGTTCAGGAAGATGAGCACGATGTCACCTTCGACCTGCTCAAGGACTATCTGGACTGGGCGCTCTATCGTCAGTTACGTCTGGAGCATGGCTTGTCCTATGGCCCCTGGGCCGAGCGCGAGGTATTCGGTGGCGTGGGCTTCATGAGCCTCAACGCCGATCTGGAGCGTGACGATGTGGCCGAGGCGCAACAGGTTCTGGATCAATTGAAAGCCGGGTTGCTCAAGGACGGTCTCAATCCCGAGACCTTCAACCGCCTCAAACAGGCTGCCATCGCCCGCCAGGCCTGGGCCGTGCAAGGCAACAGCGCGTTGGCCGATTACTATTGGGGCGCCCTTGGGGACTATGAGGACGGACGTTTCGTCGACCCGGCCCGGGAGCTGCAAGGCGTAACGCTGGAGGAAGCCAACAAGGCCATGCGCGAGTTGCTCATGCAACCCGGCTATCTGCGGATCGAGAAGCCGTTGATGAGTTATGACCAGGTGCTGTGGGCGATCGGTGGGGTGTTGGGCCTGCTGATACTCGGGCTATTGGCCTGGCGCATCCATCGCAGACATTAACCGACCCCGTAGGAGCTGGCTTGCCAGCGAAGCTCGTTAACGATAACGGGTGTTGTCTGGGTAAACGCGGGGCCGTTGAATCCATCGCTGGCAGGCCAGCTCCTACAGTGATCGGTGTCGACTGCCCATTTTGTGTACATCCCGCTTCCTGTAGGAGCTGGCCTGCCGGCGAAGGTCGTTAACGATAACGGGTGTCGTCTGGGTAAACGCGGGGCCTTTGGCAGCCAGCGCCTCAGAAGTCAGTGGCCTCTCGCCACACTGCCCTGCCGGCGGTAACCTGTCAGGGATTTTTCCTACGACTACTGTGAACCGCCGAATGCCGACCCTGACCCTTTTTATCCAGCGCATCCTCGAACTGATGAAGCGCTACCCCGGGGTCATTGCGCTCGGTGGTTTTATCTCCGGGGTCTGCAGCTTCATCCTGGTGGACCGTCAGCAAGGTCTGGCGAGCTGGATCACCACCATCATGCTGGTGAGCTGGGTCTGGCTGATGCTGGAAAACAGCCTGACCAAACTGTTCACCAAGGTCTTCAAGCGGGAAATTCCCCAGCCCCTGCTGCGTTATGCGACGCAGATGATCCACCAGGAAAGCCTGTTTTTCGTCCTGCCGTTCTTTTTCATCACCACCACCTGGAACAGCGGCCAATTATTGTTCACCGGGTTGCTGGCGATCGCGGCGCTGATTTCCATCACCGATCCGCTTTACTACAAATGGCTGGCGCCACGGCGATGGGCGTTCCTGGCGCTGCATACCCTGACGCTGTTCGCCACCCTGCTCACCGCCCTCCCCGTGATCTTGCACCTGACCACGTCCCAGAGTTTCAAACTGGCGCTGGGCACCGCCGTCGTACTGTCGTTCCCGAGCCTCGCTTCGATTTTCCCGATTCGAACCCTGCGCAACGCCTTGGCGATTCTGAGCATTACCGTGGGGATCGGCGGCGTTGGCTGGGTGCTGCGATCGTGGGTGCCGCCAGCGACCCTGTGGATGACCGACGTGGCCATCAGCATGCAATTGCAGGACCGCACCCCCGGTGACAGCCTTGAAGAGGTCAGCGCCGAGCAGATTCGAGGCGGCGGTCTGTACGCCTACACCGCGATCAACGCCCCCCGTGGCCTGGACGAGCGCATTTATCACGTCTGGCAGTTCAACGGTAAAGAAGTCGACCGCATCCCTCTGGATATTCATGGCGGTCGCAAGGAAGGCTACCGCGCCTGGACCCACAAGCAGAACTTCCCCGGCAACCCCGCAGGCAACTGGCAGGTTCGGGTGTTGACCGAGGACGGCCAATTGATCGGCGTGCTGCGCTTCAAGGTCACCGACAGCACAGCGATCAAAGAAAAGTAATGCGGTTCGTGCTATTACGTAGGTCAGCGTAACAGCCGAAAAAGCACGGAGCTTATGACCAGCAACACTGCGGCGGGCAATGCCCAACTGGATACCTCGCGCACCCCGCCCCAGATACGGGTCACAGGGGACTGGACGCTCGCCCATTACGCCGACCTCAAATTGCTGAGCGAAAAGCTCGAAGGTCGATACGACGACAGCACCCGCATCGACCTCAACGGCCTCGGTGCCCTCGATACGGCAGGTGCCTCGCTGTTGGTTGAACTGTTGGGCTCCGAGCGCCTGGGCCGCTCAGCCGAACACCCCGATTGCACCATTTCTTCTGCCGACCGCGCGTTGTTGCAGACGGTCTACCGCTCGCTGACGGATTTCTGTGTGCCGATCAAGGAACCGGAAGTCAGCGTCGGCGTTCAACTCCTGGCTCGCATCGGCCGTGCGGTGGATGCGGTCTGGCAAGACACCCTGCAGTTGCTCGGCTTCGTCGGCCTGATTCTGGAAACCATCGCCCGTAACCTGTTTCGCCCCAAGCGCTGGCGCATCACGCCGATGGTGGCGCACATCGAGCAGACCGGCCTCGACGCGGCGCCCATCGTGGCCCTGCTGACGTTTCTGGTAGGCGCCGTGGTGGCGTTTCTCGGGGCGACGGTGCTGGCCAAATTCGGCGCCACGGTGTTCACCGTGGACCTGGTGGCGTTTTCTTTTCTGCGCGAGTTCGCTGTGTTGCTCACCGCGATTCTGATGGCCGGGCGCACCGCCAGTGCGTTCACCGCGCAGATCGGCTCGATGAAGGCTAACGAAGAAATCGACGCGATTCGCACGCTGGGCCTCGATCCCATGGAGTTGCTGGTGGTGCCGAGGGTCCTGGCGCTGCTGGTCTCGCTGCCGATGCTGACCTTTCTGGCGATGCTGTCGGGGATTGTCGGCGGTGGTGTGGTCTGCGCGGTGACGCTGGATATTTCGCCGGCGATGTTTTTATCGCTTTTGCAATCGGACATCGGTGTTCAGCACTTTTTGGTGGGGATCGTCAAAGCGCCGATCTTTGCGTTCCTGATCGCCGCCATTGGTTGCCTGGAAGGCTTCAAGGTCAGCGGCAGCGCCGAGTCTGTCGGCGCGCACACCACATCGAGCGTGGTGCAATCGATCTTCGTGGTGATCGTGCTCGACGCCGTGGCTGCGCTGTTTTTCATGGAGATGAGCTGGTGAGCCGTTTACCCCGAGCGCCTGCCGAGGCGGTGATCGAAGTCCGTGGGCTGTGCAATCGCTTCGGCAGTCAGAGCGTGCACGAGAACCTCGATCTGGATTTGTACAAGGGCGAAATCCTTGCCGTCGTCGGCGGCTCCGGCAGCGGCAAGTCGGTGCTGTTGCGCAGCATTGTCGGTTTGCGCCAGCCCAGCGAAGGCATCGTGAAGGTCTTTGGCAAGAACCTGCCGACCCTGCCCGAGCACGAGCGCTCGATGATCGAACGGCGTTTCGGCGTGCTGTTCCAGAAAGGCGCGTTGTTCTCTTCGCTGACGGTGACCGAGAACGTCGCCCTGCCCCTGATCGAACACGCCGGCCTGAGCCGCAATGATGCCGAGCACCTGGCGGCGGTGAAACTGGCGTTGGCCGGGTTGCCGCTGTCGGCGGCGGACAAATACCCCGCCTCCCTGTCCGGCGGCATGATCAAGCGTGCGGCGCTGGCGCGGGCCTTGGCGCTGGACCCGGACATCCTGTTTCTCGACGAGCCTACCGCCGGCCTCGATCCGATTGGCGCCGCAGCCTTCGATCAACTGATCCTGACCCTGCGCGATGCCTTGGGCCTGAGCGTGTTCCTGGTGACTCACGACCTCGACACGCTCTACACCATCACTGACCGGGTCGCGGTGCTGGCGCAGAAGAAGGTGCTGGTGGCGGACGCCATCGACAAGGTTTCGGAAACCGACGACGCGTGGATTCACGAATACTTCCATGGCCCTCGCGGCCGCGCGGCGTTGAGTGCCGCTAAACAGTTCAACGAGGTCTGACATGGAAACCCGAGCCCATCATGTATTGATCGGCCTGTTCACCGTGATTGTGGTGACGGGCGCCCTGCTCTTCGGCCTGTGGCTGGCCAAGTCCAGCGTCGACACCGAGTTCAAGGATTACGAAGTGGTGTTCAACGAGGCGGTCAGCGGCCTATCCAAGGGCAGTTCCGTGCAGTACAGCGGGATCAAGGTCGGCGACGTGGTGTCGCTGCGACTGGACCCGAAAGACCCGCGCCGGGTGCTGGCGCGGATTCGCCTGGGTGGCGACACCCCGATCAAGGAAGATACCCAGGCCAAACTGGCGCTGACCGGTGTTACCGGGACGTCGATCATCCAGCTCAGTGGCGGCACGCCGCAAAGCCCGGCGTTAAGGGGCAAGGACGGCAAATTGCCGACCATCATCGCAGCGCCCTCGCCCATCGCCCGTTTGCTGAACGACAGCAATGACCTGATGTCCGGGGTGAACACGCTGATGCACAACGCCAATCAGATGTTTTCCGAAGAAAACATCGAGCGCATCAGCAAGACCCTGGAGCATCTGGAACAAACCACCGGCACCATTGCCGATCAGCGCGGCGACCTGGGTCAGGCGATCAAGCAACTGGCATCGGTCGGCAAGCAAGCCAGCACCATGATGGAGCAGACGTCGGCGCTGATGCGCAACGCCAATGGCTTGCTCAATGATCAGGGCAAGCAGATGTTCGGCAGCGCCGAGCAGGCGATGAAGTCGCTGGAACAGAGCAGCGCGACCATCAACAAACTGCTGGCCACCAATCAGGACTCGCTCAATAGCGGCATGCAGGGCCTCAATGGCCTGGCCCCGGCGGTACGGGAGTTGCGTGAAACCCTGAGCTCGCTGCGCGCCATCTCCCAGCGTCTGGAGGCCAACCCCAGCGGCTACCTGCTGGGCAGTGACAAGAACAAGGAATTTACCCCATGAAGCTGACCCGTCTTGCCCTCCTCGCCAGCTTCACGCTGATCAGTTCGTGCTCGATCCTGCCCAAGTCCGAACCGTTCGATGTCTATCGATTGCCGTCCGCCCAAAGCGCAGCCACCAGCAGTCATGGGGCGCCGCAGCGCTGGTCGTTGCGCCTGAACAAACCCCAGGCCAGCGAAGCGTTGAACAGCCCGAACATTGCGGTGATCCCCCAGGGCAATGTGATCATCAGCTACAAGGCTTCGCGCTGGAGCGATCCGGCGCCGGTGCTGTTGCGTAATCGTCTGCTCGACGGGTTTCAGCGTGATGGCCGCGTGACGCTGCTGAGCACCGACGACAGCAATTTCCAGGCAGACCTGGAGCTGGGCGGCAGTCTGCAGGCATTTCAGACCGAGTATCAGGGCACCAGCGCCAGCGTGGTGGTGCGCCTCGATGCCTTGCTGGTGCGTGGCGCCGACCAGCGAATCCTCGCCAGTAAACGCTTTGAAGTGCGCCAGCCGCTGAGCGATGTGAAGGTACCGGCGGTAGTGACCGGGTTCGGTCAGGCGACCGATCAACTGACGGCGCAAGTGGTAGGTTGGGCGGTTGAGCAAGGGCAGAAACTCGCGCCGCCAGCGCGACTTTGAAGTCTACACAGACCCTTTGTAGGAGCGAGCCTGCTCGCGATGATCGTGAACGATGACGCTGGGCAGCAGACACCCCTCGGTGCTCTCGGGTTGATCGCGAGCAGGCTCGCTCCTACGGGGGGCTCCGTTACCCGAAGAACCAGTAGCAAACCCCGATGGCGCCCAGCACCCCCGCCAGTTCCGCCAGCAATGCACACCCCACCGCATGCCGCGCGCGCTGGATGCCGACCGAGCCGAAGTACACCGCCAGCACGTAGAACGTCGTTTCAGTACTGCCCTGAACCGTCGCCGCGACCAGCGCCGGGAAGCTGTCCACGCCGGAGGTCTTCATGGTTTCGATCAGCATCGCCCGGGCGGCGCTGCCAGAGAACGGCTTGACCATCGCGGTCGGCAGCGCATCGACAAAACGGGTGTCGAAGCCCGCCCATTGCACCAGATGACGAATTCCGTCGAGACCGAAATCCAGGGCTCCGGATGCGCGCAAAACTCCGACGGCACACAGCATCGCCACCAGATACGGCAGCAGGTTTTTCGCCACGTCGAAGCCTTCTTTCGCGCCTTCGACGAATGCCTCGTAAACCTTCACTTTGCGCAGTGCGCCAATCACCAGAAACACCATGATCAGCCCGAACAGCGTCAGGTTGCCGAGGATCGACGACAGACCGGCCAATGCAGTGGCCGATAGCGTCGCCAGCAGCGCCATGAAGCCACCGAGGGCGAGGGCGCCGGGGATCAGATAGGCCAGCACCACCGGGTCCCAGATACGCAGGCGTTGCATGAACGCCACGGACAGAAAGCCGACGATGGTCGAGCAACTGGTGGCCAACAGAATCGGCAGGAACACCAGCGTCGGGTCGGGCGCGCCTTGCTGGGCGCGGTACATGAAGATCGTCACCGGCAGCAGGGTCAGGGAAGAGGCGTTGAGCACCAGGAACAGGATCTGCGCATTACTGGCGACCGTTGCGCTGGGGTTGAGCTCTTGCAGGGCTTTCATGGCCTTGAGGCCGATTGGGGTGGCGGCATTGTCCAGGCCCAGGCCGTTGGCGGCGAAGTTGAGGGTGATAAGGCCGATGGCGGGGTGGCCGGGCGGGACTTCCGGCATCAAGCGCAGAAACAGCGGGCCAAGGGCCCTGGCCAGCCATTCGACGATCCCGGCTTTTTCGGCGATTCGCAGAAAGCCCAGCCAGAGGGTCAGCGTGCCGAACAGCAAGACCATGACTTCGACCGATAACTTGGCCATGGCGAATATGCTTTCTACCATCGCCGCGAAAATCCCGGCGTTACCGCCGATCAACCACTGCGCCAGCGCCGACACGGCTGCCACGATGAAGAAGCCAAGCCAAAGGCCGTTTAGCATCAGTTAAATCCCCCAAAAGATGCGCGAATGATAGCGGGGTGGCCAGAAACGACAAACCCCGGAATTCTCCGGGGTTTGTTTAATACGGCATGCGCGGACCCCTGTAGGAACGAGCCTGCTCGCGATGAACGACAACGATGACGCGGGCATTCTGGATGAGCGCGGTGCTCCTGTTGCCATCGCGAGCAATCGAGTGTCGACCGACTGCTCTTACAGGGGGCCTGCGTTAGTGACGGGAAATCTCGCCAGCCGGCAGCTTTTCTTTGCTGCGCCAGTGCGGCAGGGAATTCCAGTAGCGCTGGCCCTTGGCGTCGTCGTACATGCCTTCCCAGCGAGAGATGACCAGCACGGCCAGGGCGTTGCCGATCACGTTCAGGGCAGTACGGGCCATGTCCATGACGCGGTCGACACCGGCGATGAACGCCAGGCCTTCCAGTGGAATACCCACACTGCCCAGGGTAGCCAGCAGCACCACGAAGGACACACCCGGTACACCGGCGATGCCTTTGGAGGTCACCATCAGGGTCAGGACCAGCAGCAGTTGCTGACTGATCGACAGGTCGATGCCGTACAGCTGGGCAATGAAGATAGCCGCGATGCTCTGGTACAGGGTCGAACCGTCAAGGTTGAAGGAGTAACCGGTTGGCACCACGAAGCTGCAAATGGCCTTCGGTGCGCCGTAGGCTTCCATCTTCTCGATGACGCGTGGCAGCACGGTTTCGGAGGAGGCGGTGGAGTAGGCCAGTACCAGTTCGTCCTTGAAGATGCGCATCAGCTTGATCACGGAGAAGCCGAACAGGCGAGCGATCAGGCCCAGCACCACGAAGGCGAAGAAGGCGATGGCGACGTAAACCAGGATCACCAGCTTGGCCAGTGGCAGCAGCGAGGCGAAACCGAAGTTGGCCACGGTCACCGCGATCAGTGCGAAAACGCCGATCGGGGCGTAGTTCATGATCATGTGAGTGACCTTGAACATGCTTTCCGATACGCCCTGGAACATCTTCACCAGCGGTTCGCGCAGGTCCGGTTGCAGGCTCGACAGACCAAGACCGAACAGCACGGAGAAGAAGATGATCGGCAGCATTTCGCCGCGGGCCATGGCCGCGAAGATGTTCGACGGGATCAGGTTGAGGATGGTTTCGATGAACGCGTGTTCATGCTGAACCTCGGCCGCGGTCGCCTGGTACTTGGAGATGTCCACGGTACCCAGGGTGCTCATGTCGATGCCCGAGCCCGGATGGAACAGGTTGGCCAACAGCAGGCCGACCACAATGGCGATGGTGGTGACGATTTCGAAGTAGATGATGGTCTTCAGGCCGATGCGCCCGAGTTTCTTCGCGTCGCCGACGCCTGCGATGCCGACGATCAACGAGGAGATCACGATCGGGATCACAATCATCTTGATCAGACGGATAAAGATATCGCCTGCCGGTTGCAGGACGTTGCTGACCCACCAGGCTTTCTCGGCACTGAAATGGTTGAGCAGTGCACCGATTGCTATCCCCAATACCAGACCGATGAGGATCTGCCAGGCGAGGCTAAGCTTTGCCTTCTTCATATCTTTACCCTTACTTCAGTTTGACTCGAGCGAATGCATGGACCGGGTCGCTTGTGGCGAAAAAGTCTGTGCATCCGCCCCCGTATAAGGAGCCCCGGAGCGCTTGTTAATGGCTCTCTGGCAGGCGAAAAAAGGCGCAACTATTCCGATGCAAGGAAGCGACGTCTAATGCCGTAAACGCCTACCCTATGCCGAATCGGCATGAGGTTTTTTAACTGAAACCCGCGTCCCAATCGGTTCGAATGTGACATTTCGGCAGGCATAAGTGCCGTGAACCGGCCATCACAGCGCAGATTGATTATTTATTGAACAATAGAATAGACGATAAATTTCGGGAAAATCCCACGAGGTTCAGGGAAAACTGACAGCCGAATAATGGCCATTTTTCTCGATATACGGTCAGTCGCGAGCAACCGGGAAAGGTACTTGAGGGGATGAGAGGGGGATTTTCCGCGGGAGGGGGCTAAACAATTGCGTCGCTCTGGCTCGACGTTGTGAGCGTGCAAGCTCTCCGCAAGTCCGTCGAGCCATGCTTGACCGGCGAACTTGCGTCGCAGCTTTTACCTGACCCGGCCCTTGCGCAGGCACTCCATGTGCCCGTAGGTCACTCCGCCCCTGAAACAGGCAGAACGTCCCGACCCCTTGGTCATGCGCCGACCTTCCTCAGGTGGGCGCAGTGGAAGAGGCATTTAGCCCCTTTCATGTTTCAAATTCGGTATCGATGCCTCAATACCAACGCGATTTTTTCAGTTGGCATTCCATTGCCCGTTGACCCGCGTCTGCCCGCCATTGGCAGCCATGGCGATGGCGCAGCCGCCCAGTAGCAGGGCGGCTGCCAGTGTCTTTAACCCAACGTTCATGCTTAGCCTCGACCGCGACGGCCAAAGAAGAAGGAAGCAATGAACATCACCAGGAACACGACAAAGAGAATCTTGGCGATACCCGTGGCGGTGCCCGCGATACCACCGAAGCCCAGTACGGCAGCGACAATGGCAATGATCAAGAATGTGATTGCCCAGCTCAACATGGTGATTCTCCTTACGCTTCTATTTAGAGGTGTTGCTCGTTACGGCGCGGCGATCGCGCCAAAGGTGTGAACCTAGAACACCCAGCGCTCCTGACGAGGCATCTCATCGTCTGGCCGAGCCTGATCGACATCCATCATTCGTATGGAAGTGTTGTCGCTCATGCCGCTGCTGGCGGCGCTGAAGTGAGTCTGTGTCGGATGTTGAAAGGAAACGCGCGACGCTTCCTGCTGTTGGTTCTGCTCCCAGCGCAGGAACTGTTGGCCTGCGATCAACGTGATCAGCAGCGCGAGCACGGCGAACAGACCTTGCTGCAGATGCAGTGGCGAGAAACGCAATTGGGCGGCACGTTGGCAATTCATCCTGAGGCTCCTCCCACGCTGGGGTCATTTCGTTGAGGGCGTTTGTTGTTGCCCTGCATTACTCAGGTTGTTGCAGCCTGCATGCCAGCTTTTTTATATGGGAAAATCGTTATAAATCAATCTATTAGGTAATTTGCGCAAAGGACTGCGGACGCATCCTGCACGATGGCCCTTTGCGCCGTCGTGCGTAATGCACGATCGATTTGACCGAGGTCGCATAATTTTTGAATTGAGCGTAGGGCGCAGGTGTCAGAAATGGACACAAGGCATCGTGTCAGGAGAGAGCTAACCTGCCATGGAAGGAATGCATCAGAATAAACCATGCAACTTGCCCGATTTTTCCGGGACTAACCAAGATCATTCGTTAAGGAGCGTAGGAAAATGGAATCCGCCACTGAGCACCAAGGTCGTATTCTTCTGGTGGATGATGAGTCTGCCATCCTGCGTACCTTTCGCTATTGCCTGGAAGACGAGGGCTATAGCGTGGCGACCGCCAACAGTGCTGCGCAGGCCGACGCGTTGTTGCAACGTCAGGTCTTCGACCTGTGCTTCCTTGATTTGCGTCTGGGAGAAGACAACGGTCTGGATGTGCTGGCGCAGATGCGGATTCAGGCGCCCTGGATGCGCGTGGTGATCGTCACCGCGCACTCGGCCGTGGACACTGCCGTGGATGCTATTCAGGCCGGTGCTGCCGATTATCTGGTCAAACCCTGCAGTCCCGATCAATTGCGCCTGGCAACTGCCAAACAGTTGGAAGTCCGGCAATTGTCGGCGCGTCTGGAAGCCCTGGAAGGCGAAGTGCGCAAGCCCAAGGACGGCCTGGATTCCCACAGTCCGGCGATGAAGGTGGTGCTCGAAACCGCCCGCCAGGTGGCGGTGACCGATGCCAATATTTTGATTCTCGGCGAATCCGGCACCGGTAAAGGCGAACTGTCCCAGGCGATTCACGGCTGGAGCAAGCGGGCGAAAAAATCCTGCATCACCATCAATTGTCCGTCGCTGACCGCCGAACTCATGGAAAGCGAGCTGTTCGGTCACAGCCGTGGCGCGTTCACCGGGGCCAGCGAAAGCACCTTGGGGCGTGTCAATCAGGCAGACGGCGGCACGCTGTTTCTTGATGAGATCGGCGATTTTCCCCTGATTTTGCAACCCAAGTTGCTGAGATTCATCCAGGACAAGGAATACGAGCGTGTCGGCGATCCGGTCACCCGCCGCGCCGATGTACGCATTCTCGCGGCCACCAACCAGAACCTCGAAGACATGGTCCGCGATGGCCGTTTCCGGGAAGACCTGCTCTATCGTCTGAACGTCATCACCTTGCACTTGCCACCGCTGCGCGAACGCAGAGAAGACATTTTGACCCTGGCCGACCGGTTCCTGGCGCGGTTCGTCAAGGAGTACGCGCGTCCGGCCCGGGGCTTCAGCGATGAGGCGCGTGAAGCGCTGTTGAGCTATCGCTGGCCGGGGAACATTCGCGAACTGCGAAACGTGGTGGAGCGAGCGAGCATTATCTGCCCGCAGGAGCTGGTCGAGATCGTTCACCTGGGGATGGCCGACACGCCAGTCAATAATGCGCCACGCATCGGCGCGGCGTTGAGCCTGGATGAATTGGAAAAGGCCCACATCGGAGCCGTCCTGGCCACTGCCGGCACGCTGGATCAAGCGGCGAAGACTTTGGGTATCGACGCTTCGACCCTGTACCGCAAACGCAAGCAGTACAACTTGTGAGCCGCCGATGAAACTGGCGATGAAGTTGCGGACCCGGCTGTTCCTGAGTATTTCCGCGCTCATCACCGTAGCGCTGCTCGGGCTGCTGCTCGGGCTGGTCAGCGTGATGCAAATGGCCGGGAGCCAGGAAGCCCTGGTGCGCAACAACTTCAGCACGCTGGACCTGGGCCTCAAATTGCGCCAGACCCTGGGCGATCAACTGATCATCATGCTCAGTGAAAACCATGACGCCGCAGCCTTTGAGGCTTCCAAGCAGCATTACCTCGAGCTTTTGGATCAAGGCATTGCCAAAGAGCCGTCGGTCGAAGGCAATGAGAACGGCTTCAGAAAAGCCAAGGCTGACTACTTGAGCTTCATCCAGGCGTATGAAGCGGCCGATGAACCGACGCATGTGCTAAGTGGCAACCAGGCGCTCACTGAAAAATTCAATGCGCTGCGAACGGGTTTGCTCAATGAGCACAAGCAGGCGCTGGATAACATCAGCGCGACGGAGCGTTCGTCCCGTGAGCGAGCGCTGCTGATCGCCGGGCTTCTGGGGTTGGTCGGTCTCGCGGTGCTGATCATTGGTTTCGTGACCGCTCATGCCATCGCCCGGCGTTTCGGGGAGCCCATCGAAGCTTTGGCGCAGGCGGCGGACAATATTGGCCAAGGCAAATTCGACGTCACGCTGCCGATTTCCTCGGCGGTGGAGTTGAACCAGTTGACCAAGCGTTTCGGGATCATGGCCGAGGCGCTGCGTGAACATCAGGCCACGAACGTCGATGAGTTGCTGGCGGGCCAGCAGCGGTTGCAAGCCGTGCTCGACAGCATCGATGACGGCTTGCTGATGATAGATCGTCAAGGGCGCCTGGAGCACCTCAACCCGGTAGCGCAACGTCAGCTGGGTTGGGACACCGATCGCCTCGGCCAAGGGCTGGGCACCGCCCTGGAGCGTCCCGAGCTCGATGAGCAGCTGCAACTGGTGCTGCGTGGCGGAACGCTGGAGCGGGCGCCGGAGGACTTGAGTGTCGAGGTCGATGGAGAGTCGCGCCTGCTGACCTATAGCCTGACGCCGGTCAGCCATACCCAGGGCCATATTCTCGGCGCGGTGATGGTGTTGCATGACGTCACCGAGCAGCGCGCTTTCGAGCGGGTACGCAGCGAGTTCGTGTTGCGCGCTTCCCATGAGTTGCGCACCCCGGTCACCGGCATGCACATGGCGTTCGGCCTGTTCCGCGAGCGCACGCATTTCCCCCCGGAATCCCGTGAGGCCGATCTGCTGGACACGGTGAACGAAGAGATGCAGCGCTTGATGCAGTTGATCAACGACCTGCTGAATTTTTCCCGTTACCAGAATGGCCTGCAGAAACTGACGCTCGCGCCCTGTTCCATCGAGGATCTGTTGGAGCAAGCGCAGTTACGATTTGCCGAGGGCGCCGAGCAGAAGGGCATTGAGTTGTTGGTGGAAATGCAGGGGCCATTGCCGCACTTGCAGGCCGACCAGCCGCAACTGGACCGTGTGCTCGATAACCTGATCGACAATGCGCTTCGCCACACCGCCCGTGGTGGGCTCATCCGTTTGCAGGCCCGGCGCCACGGCGAGCGGGTCATTATCAGTGTCGAAGATAATGGAGAAGGCATCGCCTACGGGCAGCAAGGGCGTATTTTCGAGCCCTTTGTGCAGGTGGGTCGCAAAAAAGGCGGAGCGGGGCTCGGCCTGGCGTTGTGCAAGGAAATCGTGCAGCTGCATGGTGGGCGGATGGGGGTTTATTCGCGGCCGGGGCAGGGCACTCAGTTCTATATGGCGCTGGCGGTGTAGCGGCTTTCAGGCCTCGTCATCCAGGCGTCGCTTGTTCACCCGGCGACCCCGAGTAATCAGTTCGATGAGTTGTACTGCACTCAGCGCATGGGCGAACAACCAGCCCTGGCCGAACTTCACGCCTTCACTGCTCAACAACGCGGCCTGGGATTCATGCTCGATGCCCTCGGCGATGACCTTCAAGTGCAGTGACTGAGCCATGTGGATGATGTGCGGGGCCACGCCGCTGCTCGCCGCGTCATGACCCAGTGCATCAATAAAGGCCTTGTCGATTTTCAGGCAATCCACGGGCAGGGTTTGCAGGTAGGCAAGGCTGCAATAGCCGGTGCCGAAGTCATCGATCAACACCTGATGCCCGACGTCCCGCAAGGCTTGCAGGTTTTCCCGCGCCACCTCGACATCGATCAGTCCGCGTTCTGTGACTTCGAAGGCAATTTGCTTGGCCGCGACCCGATGCAAGGTGAGCAGGCGTGCCATTACCTGGCCGATGCGCGGGATCATGACATCACACGCCGCCAGGTTGACCGAGATGTAGAGCTGCGGATTGGCCCGCAGCACTTGCCCGAGCTGCTCAAGCAGGCGTTGCAGGACGAAGTCGGTCATCTGCCGGATCTGGCCGGTATTCTCGGCCATGGGGATGAACAGGTCGGGACTGGTCAGGCTGCCGTCCGGCCTGCGCCAACGCAGCAAGGCCTCGGCCCCGACGCAGTTGCGACTGTCGAGATCGAAAATCGGCTGATACAACACTTGCAGCTCGCCGCGGCGAATGGCCCCCGTCAGTTCCGCATCCAGCGACTGTCGCTGGCGTACCAGCAGGAACACCAGGAAGCCGACAAAGGCAGCCAGCACCAGACTGACCGGTAACAACCACCACCACATCGGCGGTATATGGGTGCTCGTGCGGGGGCTGATCAGCACCAGTTGGAATTCCGGGTTGGCGGTGGGCATGCGGTAAATCAAACGATACTGCGTGACTTGCAGTGCGTCGCGGCTATTGAGTGGCCAAGGTTCGGTCAGCGACCAGACCTGTGAGTCACCCAACACCGGAATCGCCCTGGTGCCATGATCGAGAACCACCAACAAACTGCTGCCCGGTGACAGGTCGACCATGTCGGTCAAGTGGCCGCGAGACGTGGCCACACGAAAATTGCCACGGCCGAGCATCAGCGCCGCACGGTTTTCATCGGGTTCAGTGGTGGTGTTCAGCCAGTAACTGTAGGTGGGCCCCTTGATGTCCGGTGGCCGGGTCAGCGACAAACCTTCCTGGCGGGGGCGGTTCGAGCAGATCCGCTCCGCGTCCATATAGGCGGCTTCATACACAAAGCGGTAATTGAAGCTGACTTGCTGCAGGGTCGCGATCATCTCGTCATTGCAGGTTCGCAATGGCTGCGCTTCCAGGTCATCGAGGCTTTCGCGCAATTGCCCGAAAAGTTGCTCCAGGCGGGCGAGGAAACGTTCGCTTTGGGCATTCATTTCCTGACTTTCGTTTTGTTCGACCTGCTGGATGGCCACGAAGTAGCTGCCGGCCAACAGCAGTGAAGCACTTAAGACAGCAGCGAGCATCGCCAAGAACCAGGGGCGATAGAACCAGCTACGGAGCATGTCTCGAGCAGCAGTCATTTTGGAATATCCGACGGATTACCAATGAGTTATAGCTGCTGATTGAGAAAGTGCGTTGACCGCCGGGCGGGCGTCATTATTTCGTCTGATTAAGCACCTGAAGGAGGGCTGCCGTTTGCGCGTCCGGGGTTCCGTCGTAGCGTGACGGCCGGAAGTGCATTTGAAAGGCGGTGAGCACATGGCGGGTTGCCACGTCCAGTTCGCCGGTTTGCGGCGTGTCGTAACCGACGCGGGCCAGCTGTGTCTGAAACCAAGTGATGCTCGGCAACTGTGCCTCGAATATCGCTTGTTGCCTCGCGACGGCTTGCTCGTTCGGCCAAATGCCGATGCCTTCGCTCGCCAGGCGTTTCCAGGGAAACAGCGGCCCGGGATCGAGTTTGCGCAGCGGTGCGATGTCGCTGTGGCCGATGATGCTGCGAGGGCTGATGGCGTGGCGCTTGCTGATGTCCTTGAGCAGGACGATCAGCGACTGGACCTGGGCTTCGCTGTAGGGATACCAGAGACGTCCGGTCGGCGTGTCCTTGAACCCCGGATTGACGATTTCGATGCCGATGGAACTGGAGTTGAGCCAGGTCCGTCCTTGCCATTGGCTGTCCCCGGCGTGCCAGGCTCGCTGGTTTTCGTCCATCAGTTTGAAAATGGTCGCGTTCTTGTCGTCGCCAATCAGGTAGTGGCTACTGACTTCACCGTGGGTGAGCAGTTGCAGAGAGCGCTCCTGGGATGCATTGGTGTAATGCAGCACCACGAACTGAATGCGGCTGTCGTGGTTGGCGGAGGGGTGGCTGGTGTCGAAGCGGGGGCCGCTGGCGCAGCCGGCCAGCAGAATCAGCGACACGATAAGAGCGAAATATTTCATGGTCGAGGGCAATAAACGCAAGACAGTAATGCAACAGTGTAACGTACTGCCTTGCGTGCGGACGCCAATCGCGCAGTTTTAAACAAAATGGAACAATTGCCCGTCAGCCCAGTTCCACCCGGTTTCGTCCTGCATTTTTTGCCCGGTATAGCGCCTGATCGGCTCTCTTAAGCACCAGGTCGCTATGTTCCCCAGGCTTGAACGCCGTCAGGCCCATGGAAATAGTGATCGTCACCCGCTCACCCTTGAAGTGGAAAGGGCAGGCTTCAATGGATGCGCGCAGGTATTCCAGCAGCTTCATGCCGGCCGCCGGCACGGTGGAGGGCATCAACAGGACAAACTCTTCGCCGCCGAAGCGTGCAATGAAATCCGTGCCACGCAGGCGTTTGCGCAGCACGCTGGCGATGAGTTTCAGCACTTTGTCGCCCGCCAGGTGACCGTAGTTATCGTTAATGCGCTTGAAGTGATCGAGGTCGAGCATCGCCAGCATCAGCGTGTTGCCGTGTTGCTGCCACTCGCTGATTTCGTGGTCCAGGCGTTCGCTCCAGGCGGCGCGGTTGGGCAGGCCGGTCAGCGGGTCGATCAAGGCTTTCTGGCGTTGCTCTTCGAGGTGTTCGCGAAAGCCCAGGGCCTCCTGCTCCATGAGGGCCACCCGTTCGGCCAGGCTTTTCAGGCGGCCCGCCACCTCCTGCTCACGCTCGTCGCGTTGCTTGCGGTGCTGGTCCATGGTGCCCAGCAGACCTTCGAGCTGGTTCTCCAGTACTTGCTTGAGGTCATCCAGGTCTGCCGCTTCATGCATGCTGTTCTGCAAGCCGTCGACTTGTTCGCGGATCTGCGTGTCCATGGCTTGCGCGGCAGACCGGCTGTCGGCATGACCGTCGCTGGCAGCCTGCAGATTGCTCTGGAACGATTCGAGTCGTTCATTGAGTCGTTGCAGGTAAGTCTCGAATTCGTGCTGACCGCTGTCGGAGATCGCCAGCATCAAGGTGGCGAGATCGTCGAGGATCGGTAGCAATTCGTACCAGTTCAAACCATTTTTCAGGCGGTCACGCATCGACTCGGCTTGCGGGCGGTGACGTTCAGGTAGCGTCAGGTCGTCGAGCAGGCCCAACAAGGTGTCTTCGATGTGTTTGGCGACCGAGCTGTACGACGGCTCGGGCGAGTCCGGCAGGGCATAGAGTACGTCGTCCTCGGATTGCTCCGGATCGATGGCCGCCAGTGCCTGGGCCATGGGCGTCGGGAGTGGCAGGGTGTCGAGAAACACCACCGGGGTCAGTTCGTCAGGGTTAGTCCCCGGCTCAGTCTGCGCCACTGGCACGACGGAGAAGGATTCCGCTTCCCTGGGTGCCTCTGAAGCAGGTGGGGCCGTTATCTCGATGGGCGAGTCGGGCTTTTGTCGAGGTTCCGGGGCTGGCGGAACTACTGCGAGTACGGCTGACGATTCTGTCGTTTGCGATGAAGTTTCGATGGCCGGTGGGGTGGAAACCGCTTCGGGAGAAACCGGAAGCGCCTTCGGCGGTTCGTCGAGGGCAGGTGCGAGATCCACAGGTACTGAGGGGGCCGCGGCAGCCGGTGCGGAAACGGCTTCGGCGGACGGCGCGATGGGGGCCTGTTCCAAGGCGACGGCCGCTTCCTCGGTTTCGCGGTGACCGAACAGCCGCTGCAACAGCCCCGGTCGATCGGGTTCTGTCGAGCTATCCAGCTGACTCAGGGCCTTGCCTTGCAGACCGCTGAGCTCACTCAGGAGCAAAGGGATCTCGCGGGCCTGGCTGACCCGACTGTCCAGTTGTTTGGCGAAATTCTTCAGTGGTCGCCGGACTTCTCTGGGCAGCGGCAATTTTTGCAGTTGAGTGACCAGGGCGGTCAGTGCGGCGCTGGTCTGGTTGACACGTGTCTCCCGGCGCTGCTCGGAGTCGAGCACGGCTTTTTCCAGGCGCGGGAGCAGAGCGGCCAGGCCGGCGTCCATGTCGTCGGAGCGCACCACTTCGCGCATTTCCTTCATGCACTGGTCGACGGCGCGGTCGGTGCCTTCCGCCGCCAGGGTGCTGCGTACCAGGCCGCGGCGCAGCAAGTCGAGGCGTGCGTCCCAGCGACGTTCGAGCTTTTCCTGTTGTTCGATGCTTTTGAGGTATTTCTCTTTCCAGCGCTGTGTTTCGTCGCTCATTCAAGGGATCCGCGAGGGGCAGGACTCAACGCGGGCAATGCATCGGCCGTGAGCGAACCCGGCAGACGAATCTCTACCGCGACCGGCAGGTGATCGGAAATGGGCTGGGCCAGCACTTCGACCTTTTCAAGGGTCAGGGTCGGGCTCAACAGAATATGGTCCAGACAGCGCTGCGGACGCCAGCTGGGGAAGGTCGCTTCCAGTTGCGGGGCCAGCAGGCCGAGATCACGCAATGGCGAGTTTTGCAGCAAGTCGCTGGCATGGGTGTTCATGTCGCCCATCAGTACCTGGTGCTTGTAATCGCCAATCAGATCACGGATATAGGCCAGTTGCAGGCTGCGGGCGCGGGCGCCCAGTGCCAGGTGCATCATGACCACCACCAAGGCCTCCGGGCCCTCGCCGAAGCGCACCAGAATCGCCCCGCGGCCTTTCGGCCCCGGCAGCGGATGATCTTCAATCGCCCACGGACGCAGGCGGCTCAGCACGCCGTTGCTGTGCTGAGCGAGACGCCCGAGATTTCGATTGAGTTGTTGATACCAGTAGGGGAAGGCACCGAGGTGGGCCAAGTGTTCGACTTGATTGATGTAGCCTGAACGCAGGCTGCCGCCATCGGCTTCCTGCAAGGCGACCAGGTCGAAGTCGCCGAGCAGATTGCCGATTTTCTGCAGATTGTCGGCACGCCCGGGGTGCGGCAACAGATGTTGCCAGCCTCGGGTCAGGTAGTGCCGATAGCGCTCGGTGCTGATGCCGACCTGAATGTTGAAGCTGAGCAAGCGAAGACGGCTGTCCGCCGGCAAGCCCGTAGACTCCAGATGGTGTTCGTTGACCTGCGGATCATGCAGGCCAACGACGCGTTCGGTTCCCCAGCGGCGCATGCTCAGTACCGCGCTTAGTTGGCAGCAGCCTTATTGGCGGCTCGCTCTTTGTCGACCAGTTTGTCGGCCAGTTGCAGAGCCTGTTCGGCACCACCGGCAGAACCCACGTCAAAGCGATACTTGCCGTTGACGATCAGGGTTGGCACGCCGGTGATTTCATATTTCTTGGCCAGTTCGCGGGCCTGGACGATCTTGCCCTTGATGGCGAAGGAGTCGAAGGTGGCCAGGAACTTGTCCTTGTCTACGCCCTGGGTGGCCAGGAAGTCCGCCATGTCATTCTTGTCGGTCAGCTTTTTGTGTTCTTTCTGGATGGCATTGAACACCGCAGCGTGCACCTTGTGCTCGACGCCCATGGCTTCAAGGGTCAGGAACATTTGGCCGTGGGCGTCCCATGGGCCACCGAACATGGCCGGGATACGTACGAAATTCACGTCGGACGGCAGTTTTTCGACCCACGGATTGATCACTGGCTCGAAGGCGTAGCAATGCGGGCAGCCGTACCAGAACAGCTCCACCACTTCGATCTTGCCAGGCACGGCAACCGGAACCGGATTAGTCAGTTCGACATAAGGGGTAACGGGGGCTTCGGCGGCCTGGGCAGTCATGCCGAACAGGCTGGCAGCGACGAGTGCGGCGCTGATGATCAGATTACGCATGCTTTACTCCTGGACAAATTTATCGCCACGCGCGACCTGTTTTCAGACAGGTTCTGGCGGGCTTGAGTTCTGTAGTGTAACGGCAGCGGCCACAAAAAAGGGCGGCCAAAGCCACCCTTTTTATACTTGCTGCGACGGATTAATCGAGCGTTAACGTGGCAGGCGATAGACGCCCTGCGCAACGCCCGATTCGCCGGTCTTAGTGCAGGCCCTGAATGTAGCTGGACACCGCTTCGATGTCTTTGTTGCTGAGCTTCGCGGCAATACTGCGCATGACCATGGTGTCGCCGTCGTTCGTACGGTTACCTTCACGGAAGTCAGTCAGTTGCTTGGTCACGTATTGAGCATGCTGACCGCCCAGGTGCGGGAAGCCGGCTGCCGCGTTACCCGCGCCATTAGGCGAGTGGCACCCGGTGCACGCGGGCATGCCCTGATCCACTTTGCCGCCACGGAACAAATCCTGACCGCGAGCCACAAGTTTCTCATCGGCGGCACCGACACTGCCTTTCTGGCTGGAGAAATAGGCAGCGATATCGGCCAGGTCCTGATCGCTCAGGTTGGTCAGCAGGCCCGTCATTTCCAGAACCGTGCGCTTGCCCGACTTGATGTCGTGCAGTTGCTTGGTCAGGTAGCGTTCGCCCTGGCCGGCCAGCTTCGGAAAGTTAGGCGCCATGCTGTTGCCATCCGGGCCATGACAGGCACCACATACGGCGGCTTTTGCCTGGCCTGCAGTGGCGTCACCAGGTTTTACTGGCTCACCTGCAGCATGGGCAATGCCGGAGATCCCCACGGTCAACAGCAGACTCACGATCAATTTGTTCATCAGCTAATCCAACTACGGCTAAGGGTTAAAGAGTTATGGACCGGGATCACTCGCTCATCCAATGGATGATGGCCTGGTAATCCTCGGCACTGCAGTCCATGCACAAACCACGCGGCGGCATCGCCTTGAAACCCTGGGTCACGTGTTGCACCAGCGTCTCCATACCTTTCGCCAACCTCGGCGTCCAAGCTGCCTGATCGCCCTTGCGGGGCGCCATGGGTAGTTGGCCGGAATGACAGGCACCACAAACACGGTTGTACACAGCTTCCGGATCCTGTGTAGCCTGAGCGCTGTAAAGCGGCATCAAGACACCGGCAACTAGCAGCCATTTCGTCATAAAACGACCTTTTCAGGGTTGAGAGCGTGTTGCGTTCTAATGCGCAATCAAGGTCTATCGCTCTCATGAACTTCATCCTACGCTGGGACAAAGCGCACACAAAATCTGCGGCATTATATACTGGCGTCAGTGAAACGGAAGCGACACCGCTTGCCGCGCCCATTCCAGGCGCCGCCCACATCGGAAATCCCATGCAACTCAAGAACCCCATCCTCGGTCTGTGCCAACAGTCCACCTTCATGCTCAGCGCCGCCAAAGTCGACCAATGTCCGGATGACGAAGGCTTTGAAGTGGCCTTCGCCGGTCGTTCCAACGCCGGCAAGTCCAGTGCGCTTAACACCCTGACTCACGCGAGCCTGGCGCGAACCTCGAAAACGCCGGGTCGCACACAGTTGTTGAACTTCTTCAAGCTAGACGATGAACGCCGTCTGGTCGACCTGCCAGGCTACGGATACGCAAAAGTACCCATTCCGCTCAAGCAGCACTGGCAGCGTCACCTGGAAGCGTATCTGGGCAGCCGCGAAAGCCTGAAGGGGCTGATTCTGATGATGGATATCCGTCATCCAATGACCGACTTCGACCTGCTGATGCTCGATTGGGCCGTCGCCAGCGGCATGCCCATGCATATCCTGCTGACCAAAGCGGACAAGCTCACTTACGGTGCCGCCAAGAACACGCTACTCAAAGTGCAGTCGGAGATCCGCAAGGGTTGGGGCGATGCCGTGACCATTCAGCTTTTTTCGGCGCCAAAACGCATGGGCCTGGAAGACGCCTACACTGTACTGGCGGACTGGATGGAGCTGGCGGACAAGGGCGCCGAAGCGGCCGAGTAAAAGCTGCAGGCAAAAAAAACCCCGGACTTCTATGGGGAGGGGGAAGGTCCGGGGTTCAAGTTCTAGACCGCTAGGGCGGGGTCCAGATATCTGCCAACACTTAACACAACATAGGAGCATCGAAGGGCTTCACCAGCCATTCAGTAACTCTGAGTGGTGTTTTGGCCGATTAGTTCAGATTTTTTTCGAATGCCTTTGGAATAACCCTAAGTGCCTTCCGGAATAATCACCCTTCGCGTGCTCTGCTGCGGCACTTCGCCGCAGCAGGAGAGCAGTGTCTCGTCAGAAGGCTCAGTGAGCCTCATCCCAGTTGTTGCCCACGCCCACTTCCACCAGCAATGGAACGTCCAGCTTCGCCGCGCCACTCATGTGCAGGCGAATTTCCTCGCTGACCTGTTCGACCAGGTCTTCACGCACCTCAAGCACCAGTTCATCGTGCACTTGCAGGATGACTTTGGCATCGAGGCCGGATGTGGCCAGCCAGTTATCCACCGCGACCATGGCTTTCTTGATGATGTCCGCTGCCGTGCCTTGCATCGGTGCGTTGATCGCTGTGCGTTCAGCGGCGGCGCGTTCCTGCGGCTTGTTGGAGTTGATCTCTGGCAGGTATAGCCGCCGCCCGAAGAACGTCTCCACATACCCTTGATCCGCCGCCTGGGCGCGGGTGCGGTCCATGTATTGGCGAACGCCGGGGTAACGGGCGAAGTAAGTATCGATGTAGGCCTTGGCGGTCTTGGTGTCCACGCCAATGTCCTTGCCGAGCTTTTGCGCGCCCATGCCGTAGATCAGGCCGAAGTTGATCGCCTTGGCGCTGCGGCGCTGGTCGGAAGTGACGTCGGCCAGTTCGACCTTGAACACTTCGGCGGCGGTCGCGGTGTGCACGTCCAGATTGTGACGGAAGGCGTTCATCAAGCCTTCATCGCGGGACAGGTGAGCCATGATCCGCAACTCGATCTGCGAGTAGTCCGCCGCCAGCAACTTGTAACCGGCCGGGGCCACGAAAGCCTGGCGGATGCGACGCCCCTCAGCGGTGCGCACCGGAATGTTCTGCAGGTTCGGATCGCTGGAGGACAGGCGTCCAGTGGACGCCACCGCCTGATGGTAAGACGTATGGATGCGCCCGGTACGCGGGTTGATTTGCTCCGGTAGGCGATCGGTATAGGTGCTTTTCAGCTTGCTCATGGAACGGTATTCCATCAGCACTTTCGGCAGGCGATAGTCGTCCTCGGCCAGTTTGGCCAGTACTTCCTCGGCGGTGGATGGCTGGCCCTTGGCGGTCTTCTTCAGCACCGGCAGACCGAGCTTCTCGTAGAGGATGGTCCCCAGCTGCTTGGGCGAACCGAGGTTGAACTCTTCGCCGGCGATCTCAAAGGCTTCGCGCTCCAGCGCTACCATCTTGTCGCCCAGTTCGATGCTTTGCACGCCCAGCAGGGCGGCATCGACAAAAGCCCCTTGGCGTTCGATGCGCGCCAGCACCGGCACCAACGGGATTTCGATGTCGGTCAGCACGCTGGCCAGGCTCGGGATAGCGGTGAGTTTCTCGAACAGCGCCTGGTGCAGGCGCAAAGTGATGTCGGCGTCCTCGGCAGCGTAAGGCCCGGCCTGCTCGAGGGCAATCTGGTCGAACGTCAGCTGCTTGGCACCTTTACCGGCGATGTCCTGGAAACTCACGGTGGTGTGATCCAGGTACTTCAGCGCCAGGCTGTCCATGTCATGGCGGGTCGCCGTGGAGTTGAGCACGTAGGACTCAAGCATGGTGTCGAAGGCGACGCCGCGAACGGTGATGCCGTTGGCCTGATCGCCACCGATGGCGCAGTTGGCCAGGATATTCATGTCGAACTTGGCGTGTTGGCCGACCTTGAGTTTGTTCGGGTCTTCCAGAATCGGCTTGAGGGCGCGCAGGACTGTGTCGCGGTCCAGTTGCTCGGGCACGCCGATGTAGGAGTGGGTCAGTGGGATGTAGGCCGCTTCGTTGGCCTGCACGGCGAACGACAGGCCCACCAGTTGCGCCTGTTGCGCATCGACGCCGGTGGTTTCGGTGTCGAAGGCGAACAGTTTGGCGTTGTGCAGTTTCTCTAGCCACACGTCGAACCGTGCTTGATCAAGAACGGTTTCGTACCGGGTTTCGGAGGTGACCGCTGGCGCTTCGGCGTTGGCGGCGCTGAACAGATCGGCGAGCGGCTCTGGCTCGGCGGCAGCGCTCAGTTCGATACGCTTGGCGTCGCGTTGCAGATCGTTCAACCAGCTCTTGAACTCCAGCAGGCTGTAGAGCTCGTAAAGTTTTTCCGGATCTTCGGCACCCATTTGCAGGTCGTCGAGGCCGATATCCAGCGGCACGTCGACCTTGATGGTCGCCAGTTGATAGGACAGGAACGCCATTTCCTTGTGCTCTTCGAGCTTGGCCGGCAGGGTCTTGGCGCCCCGGATCGGCAGGGTCGGTACGATATCGAGCTGCGCGTAGAGCTCGGTCAACCCGCCATTGACCCCGACCAGCAGGCCGGAAGCGGTCTTCGGACCGATGCCCGGAACTCCCGGAATGTTGTCGGAAGAATCGCCCATGAGCGCCAGATAATCGATGATCTGCTCGGGAGCGACGCCGAATTTCTCCTTCACGCCCTCCACGTCCATGCTGCTACCGGTCATGGTGTTGACCAAGGTAATGTGGCCGTCGACCAGTTGCGCCATGTCCTTGTCGCCGGTGGAGATGATCACCGGACGGTTGGCGGCTGCGCTGCTGCGGGCCAGCGTGCCAATCACGTCATCGGCTTCGACGCCATCAACGCACAGGAGCGGGAAGCCCAGAGCGATCACGCTCTGGTGCAGCGGCTCGATCTGCACACGCATGTCGTCGGGCATGCTCGGACGGTTGGCCTTGTATTCGGCGTACAGGTCATCGCGAAATGTCCCGCCCTTGGCATCGAACACCACGGCGAACGGACTGTCCGGGTATTGCTTGCGCAGGCTCTTGAGCATGTTCAGTACGCCCTTGACCGCACCGGTCGGCAGGCCTTTGGACGTGGTCAGTGGCGGCAGCGCGTGAAAGGCGCGGTACAGGTAAGAAGAACCGTCCACCAGGACGAGGGGAGCTTGGCTCATGAGCAGGATCAACCTTTTCGGCGGGTCCGGCGCTAGAATAGCGGGACCGTTGACGACAAAGGGACAAGGTTATCATGTGCACACTCAATCGCCTGTTGCTGGCTGGCTTGTTTGCGATCGCTCCATTAGCCGCCATGGCGGCGGACAATGCGCCTTCCGCAGATCCGGAAGTAACCATTCGCACGGAAGGCGATAAAACCATTCAGGAATATCGGCAGAATGGTTTCTTGTATGCCATCAAGGTCACGCCGAAGTTGGGTAAGCCGTACTTTCTTGTGCGTGCCGATGGCACCGATGCAAACTACATCCGCTCGGATCAGCCGGATATGCTGATTCCGGCGTGGAAGATCTTTGAGTGGAAATAGTTTCTTAATTTCAATTGGCGCTGGCCCACTGGCGGCGCCCGTACTGGCAGTTTAAACATGTCTGTGTTCACTCCCCTGGCTCGGCCCGAGCTGGAAGCTTTTCTCGCCCCTTATGGCCTCGGCCGCCTGCTTGATTTCCAGGGGATTGCCGCCGGTAGCGAAAACACCAATTTCTTTATCAGCCTGGAGCAGGGCGAATTCGTCCTGACCCTGGTCGAGCGTGGCCCGGTCCAGGAGATGCCGTTCTTCATCGAGCTGCTCGACGTGCTGCACGAAGCCGATTTGCCGGTGCCTTACGCCTTGCGCACCACCGACGGTGTTGCCCTGCGCGAACTGGCCGGCAAGCCAGCGCTGTTGCAACCGCGCCTGGCCGGCAAGCACATCAAGGAAGCCAATGCGCAACATTGCGCGCAAGTCGGCGAGCTGCTCGGTCACCTGCACTTGGCGACCCAAGCCAACATGATCAAGCGCAAAACTGATCGCGGCCTCGACTGGATGCTGGAAGAGGGTACGCAGTTCCTGTCGCACCTGAATGCCGAGCAGAAAGACCTGCTGCAACGGGCACTGGAAGAAATCACCCGGCAAAAAGAGAAAATTCTGGCGCTGCCGCGAGCCAACATCCACGCCGATCTGTTCCGCGATAACGCGATGTTCGAAGGTACGCACCTGACCGGATTGATCGACTTCTACAACGCCTGTTCGGGGCCGATGCTCTACGACGTGGCGATTGCCTTGAATGACTGGTGTTCGGACGAAGAGGGGTTGATCGATGGGCCACGCGCCCGGGCTTTGTTGGGGGCTTATGCGGCCCTGCGGCCATTCACTGCTGCCGAAGCCGAGCTATGGCCGACCATGCTGCGGGTGGCTTGCGTGCGCTTCTGGCTGTCACGCCTGATCGCGGCGGAGTCGTTCGCCGGGCAGGACGTGTTGATTCATGATCCGATGGAGTTTCAGTTGCGGTTGGCGCAGCGCCAGAAGGTCAGTACGCCGCTGCCTTTCGCTCTTTGATGGGTAGTGAGGGGGTAAGCCCCCTCACCACTGGTTTCGCGTCACTTATAGCGACTCCAGGCAGCCTGCCAGGTCATTGCCCAATTTTTCCATTACCTGCTCATACCCCTGGGCAGTCGCGGGCGTGTATCCGCCCAGCGCATCCAGTTCCGCCAGTTTCACCGGCAGCCCGGCCACCAGGGTTTCCGCCAGGCGCGGACGCAGCGGCGGTTCGCTGAACACACAGGTCTTGCCCACTTCCTGCAGCCGCGCGCGCATCGCCGCGACATGCTGGGCGCCGGGCTGCACTTCGGCTGCAACACTGAAAACTCCGGTGTGCTTGAGCCCATAAGCGTCCTCGAAGTAATCGAAGGCTTCGTGGAACACGAAGTAAGGTTTGCCTTCAATGCCGGCCAGACGTTTCTTCAGGCGCAGATCCAGCGCATCGAGACGTTCATCGAACGCCTTGAGATTGCTTTGATAGCGCGCAGCGTTGGCGGGATCGGCGGCACTGAGGTCAGCCGCCATTTTCGCCGCGATGACACGGGCGTTGATCGGCGATAGCCACAAATGTGCGTCCAGGCTGCCGGGTCGGTGATCGTGATCATGCTCGTCGGCATCTTCGGCATGCGAGTGGCTATCTTCGGCGAAACGGCGCAGCTTCATGCCCGGCAGATCCTGAACGGCGACGCTCGGCAGCGTACGACCGTTCAGCACGCGTGGCAGGAAACCTTCCATGTCCGGGCCGATCCAGTACAGCAGATCCACCGATTGCACTTTTCGTACGTCGGAAGGGCGCAAGGCATAGTTATGCGGTGAGGCTCCTGGCGGCAGCAGTACTTCCGGAATCGCCACGCCGTCCTGCACCGCAGTGGCAATCAATTGCAGCGGCTTGATGCTGGTGAGGACTTTGACTTCGGCGTGGGCCGAACCGATCAGCAGAAAACTGGCGATAAATGCGACAAAAACAGAAAAAAGTCGGGACACGATGACCACTCGAAGAGGCGAGAACGGGTAACATAATAACGTCTCTCACCATACGCGTCGCCGCTCATGCCTAAAACACCGATTGCCAGCCGTCCCCACGACCACTCTCATTGCGTTCACAGCGCTTTGTCCGAGGCCGATGCGCTATGCGCTCGTCAGGGCCTGCGCTTGACCGCCTTGCGCCGGCGGGTGCTGGAACTGGTGTGGCAAAGCCACAAGCCGCTGGGCGCGTACGACATTCTCGCGGTGCTGAGTGAGCAGGACGGCCGCCGCGCCGCGCCACCGACCGTGTACCGGGCGCTGGATTTTCTATTGGAGAACGGCCTGGTTCACCGGATCTCCTCGCTCAACGCCTTCATCGGCTGCAATCACCCGGAGCACGCGCATCAGGGCCAGTTCCTGATTTGCCGCGACTGTCACGCGGCGATCGAGCTCGAACAGAAGTCCATCAGCGATGCGATCATCGCCAGCGCCCAGGATGTCGGGTTTGTCGTTGAAGGCCAGACCGTCGAAGTGATCGGTCTTTGCTCTGGTTGTCAGGGGGCGTGATGAGCAACGCGCTGATCCGCCTCGAGCAGGTTGCCGTCACGTTTGCCGGGCAAAGTGTGCTGGATAACATCGAGCTGAGCGTCGAGCCGGGCCAGATCGTCACCTTGATCGGCCCCAATGGCGCCGGCAAGACGACGTTGGTGCGCGCCGTGCTCGGTCTGTTGAAGCCGGACAGTGGCAGCGTCTGGCGCAAGCCGAAACTGCGCATCGGTTACATGCCGCAAAAACTTCACGTCGATCCGACACTGCCGCTCTCGGTTCTGCGCTTCTTGCGTCTGGTGCCGGGCGTGGACCGCGCGATGGCCCTGGCGGCCCTCAAGGAAGTCGGTGCCGAGCAGGTGATCGACAGCCCGGTGCAAAGTGTTTCCGGCGGTGAAATGCAGCGTGTCTTGCTGGCCCGGGCCTTGTTGCGCGAGCCGGAACTGCTGGTGCTCGACGAACCGGTGCAAGGTGTCGATGTGGCCGGTCAGGCCGAACTCTATGGCCTGATTACCCGTCTGCGTGACCGTCACGGTTGCGGAGTATTGATGGTGTCGCACGACTTGCATCTGGTGATGAGCACCACTGACCAGGTGGTTTGCCTCAATCGCCACGTTTGCTGTTCCGGTCACCCTGAGCAGGTCAGCGGCGATCCGGCCTTCGTCGAGCTGTTCGGAAAAAACGCACAAAGCCTGGCGATTTATCACCACCATCACGACCACGCCCACGATCTGCATGGCTCGGTGGTCAAGGCGCCCGGATCGGGCCATACCCATGTCCATGGAGATAGCTGCAAGCATGGCTGATTTTCTGCTCTACGCCCTGCTTGCAGGTCTGGCCCTGGCGGTAGTCGCGGGGCCTCTGGGTTCCTTCGTTGTCTGGCGGCGCATGGCTTATTTTGGCGACACCTTGTCCCACGCGGCCCTGCTGGGCGTGGCGTTGGGGTTTTTGCTGGATGTCAGTCCGACCGTTGCGGTGACCGTGGGCTGCTTGCTGTTGGCGGTGTTGCTGGTGACTTTGCAACAGCGTCAGCCGCTGGCGTCTGACACGCTTTTGGGAATTCTCGCACCCAGCACGCTCTCTCTGGGCCTGGTGGTACTAAGCTTCATGCACGAAGTGCGGATCGATCTGATGGCGTATTTGTTCGGCGACCTGCTGGCGATCAGCCCGACCGATCTGGCCTGGATCCTGGGTGGTAGCGCGGCCGTTCTGGCGCTGCTGGTAGCCTTGTGGCGGCCGTTGTTGGCCATCACCGTGCATGAGGAGCTGGCCAGGGTCGAGGGCTTGCCCGTAGCCGGATTACGCATGGCGCTGATGCTGTTGATCGCCGTGGTGATTGCCGTGGCGATGAAAATTGTCGGTGTGTTGTTGATCACTTCGTTGCTGATCATCCCGGCGGCTGCGGCACAGCGTCACGCCCGCTCACCGGAACAGATGGCACTGGGTGCGAGCCTGCTGGGCATACTCGCCGTGTGTGGCGGATTGGCGTTGTCCTGGTTCAAGGACACCCCGGCCGGCCCGTCAATTGTGGTGACAGCCGCTGCGCTGTTTCTGCTGAGTTTTGTTCTGCCCCGTCGAGGGGTGTAGACTTGCTCGTTTTTTGCGCAAATAGAGAGTCGCAGGAATGAAGTCGTTCGCCTCCCGTTATCTGCTCCTTGTCGCATTTTCCGTGCTACTGGGCGCTTGCCAAAGCACGCCACCGGCGGCCACCGAAGCCCCCGATGCGCGGGCCGCCGCCATTGCACAGCTTGAGCAAAGTCTGGCCAGCAGCGAACTGGCCACGGCGGAAGATCAACTGGCTGCGTTGCAGGCCGAATCGCCCAACGATCAATCCCTTGAGCAATACCAGCGTCAACTGGCTGAAGCCTATTTGATGCGCAGTCAGATCGTGTTGCAAAAAGGTGATGTAAACGCCGCAGCCACCGCCCTGAGTCGTGCCCGTGCGCTCATGCCCAAGGCGCCGGCGCTGGCTGGTGGGGTCAATGGCGCCATCGCCCAGGCGCGCAAGGCTGAACTGGAAAAGGCCGAAGCTGCTCTGCAGGCAGCCGAAGCCCAGCCAAAAGCCAAGGTCATCGACCCCACGGCTGAAAGCACCACGGTTGCGCTGAATATCAACGATATGGGCAAATTGCGTCGACAACTGGACGCTATCGCCGCCGATGTGGTGAATTTTCAGTGTGATGTGAGCATTCAGGCTCCGCGTACTGATGATTATCCCTGGTTGGCGAATTTGCTGAGCAAGCGGGTGAAGAAACTCGATCCGGAGTTCGATCTGAAGCTGGAGCGGCAGATCCTGCGCAGCGTTCCGGCGCAGATGGTGCTCAGTCCTCGCAAACCTTAAAAGCATCGCGAGCAAGCTCGCTCCCACGTTCGATTTGTATTCACTGCAAATCAACTATAGGAGCGAGCTTGCTCGCGATGACGGCCTTTCAATCGCTATAAATTATCAGGCCGGAACAGCCTTGGCCTTCGGCTCCCTGTCCCAAACCCGATGCTGCCCGATGGCCGCAAAAAACGGTTTGATCAGCTTCGCATCCGCGCCAACGATCAACCCCGCGTCGGTCTCCAGCTTCAACACATCCAGCAATTGTTTTGCTTCGCCATGCAGCGCGATCGCTTTCAAGTGTTTGTAGGCTTCGAGCAGGTAATGCAGGGCCACGCCGTCCGCGCTCAAGGCTTTGATCGATGGGGCTCCACCCGGCACGAACACCGCGTCGAACGCCACTGAAGGCAAACCTTCCATGGATGCATCCACTGGCAATGCCTTGCCATCGGCGGTCGTCACGGGGGCGGAAGTCGGGCCAAGCAGTTTGGCGTGCGCACCTTCCGCTTCCAGCGCTTTCTTCATGGCATCAATGGCCGCGCCATCGACACCGTTGGCTGCAAGGATGGCGACTTTTCGCGTCTTGATATTGCCCGGTAGCAGATTGGCCTGGCTCAGGGCAGGCGAACGCTCCAGAGAAATCTTCGGCACATCGACCGTTCCGGCCTTCGGTGCCGGCAAGCCCAGGTTCTGCGCCACGCGCTTGGCCAGTTCCAGGTCGATGTTGGCGAGGATCTCGTTCACTTGCCGTGCGCGGATGAACTCCCGTTCAACCTTGCCCAGCTCGAAGCTGTACGCCGAGATGATGTGCTCCTGCTCATGCTTGCTCATGCTGTGGAAAAACAGCCGAGCCTGGGAGAAGTGGTCGCTGAACGACTCGCTGCGCTGACGAATCTTGTTGGCATCGATGCGTTCAGGATACGTCTCGAAACCACCGTCCTGCGCGGCGGGTGGTGTTTCTTTCGGCCAGCCGCCGTCGATTGAGTTTGGTTCGTAGGACGCGCGGCCCTTATCAATCGTGGTGCGGTGCAACGCATCCCGCTGGCCGTTGTGGAACGGCGTGACCGGACGGTTGATGGGAATCTCGTGAAAGTTCGGTCCGCCGAGTCGGCTGATCTGCGTATCGGTGTAGGAAAACAGCCGGCCTTGCAGCAGCGGATCGTTGGAGAAATCGATTCCCGGCACAATGTGGCCCGGACAGAAAGCGACCTGCTCGGTTTCGGCAAAGAAGTTATCGGGGTTGCGATTGAGCACCATTTTGCCCAGCGGTGTGATGGGGACCAGCTCTTCCGGAATCAGCTTGGTGGGGTCGAGAATGTCGAAATCGAAGGCATGTTCGTTTTCTTCCTCGATGACCTGTACGCCGAGTTCCCATTCCGGGTAGTCCCCCATCTCGATGGATTCCCAGAGGTCGCGACGGTGGTAGTCGGTGTCCTTGCCCGCCAGTTTCTGCGCTTCATCCCACACCAGCGAACAAGTCCCGGCCGTGGGGCGCCAGTGGAATTTGACGAAGCGTGATTTTCCTTCGGCATTGATCAGGCGGAAAGTGTGAACGCCGAAACCCTGCATGCTGCGCAGGCTTTTCGGGATCGCCCGGTCGGACATGGCCCAGATCACCATGTGCGCCGATTCCGGCTGCAACGAGACAAAGTCCCAGAACGTATCGTGGGCCGAGCCGCCGGTGGGTATCTCATTGTGGGGTTCGGGTTTCACCGCATGCACGAAGTCAGGAAACTTGATGGCGTCCTGAATGAAAAACACCGGCATGTTGTTGCCCACCAGATCGAAGTTGCCTTCGTCGGTGAAAAACTTCACCGCGAAGCCTCGTACATCACGGACCGTGTCGCCCGATCCACGAGGGCCTTGCACGGTGGAAAAACGAACGAATACCGGCGTTTTTTGGCTTGGGTCCTGCAGGAAACCCGCCTTGGTCAGCACGCTATGGTTCTCGTAGGACTGAAAGAAGCCATGGGCACCCGTGCCTCGAGCGTGAACGATGCGCTCGGGAATGCGTTCATGGTCAAAGTGCGTGATTTTTTCACGCATGATGAAGTCTTCCAGCAGCGAAGGCCCGCGGGCCCCGGCCTTCAGGGTGTTTTGATTGTCCGCCACCTTCACGCCCTGATTGGTGCGCAAGGCCTGATCGGTGGCGTCGGAGCGGAATTTTTCCAGGCTATCGAGTTTGGCGTTGGTGTTGCTGCGGTCCAGGGTATCGGTCCCGGCCAGTGCGCTCTTGGGGGCGGCAGGCTTCTTGGTACTCATCAGGCATAACTCCTCGGGCTATTTTCGAGTGGCTTAAGTAGTGACTGATGACGTTTTTGACCGTTCCCTTTATCTGACCTTTGATCGCGTTATTGCCAAATGGCTGGTTGAATGCGAAATAAATGCTAAGAACCTCTATACGGACAGGCTAAAATGCGCGCCCGGCTAACCGCTGATCCTTTTCTAACGCGCCCCACAAGGTTCGCTACGTGATCGAGTTTCAAAACGTCCATAAAACCTACCGCGTCGCCGGTAAGGAAATTCCCGCCCTGCACCCGACCAGTCTGACGATTGAGAACGGTCAGGTCTTTGGCCTGATCGGCCACTCCGGTGCGGGAAAAAGTACCCTGCTGCGCCTAATCAATCGCCTGGAAAGCTCCAGTGGCGGCAAGATCATCGTTGATGGCGAAGAAGTCACGGCGCTCGACGCCAACGGTTTGCGCCGTTTCCGTCAACAGGTCGGGATGATCTTCCAGCATTTCAATTTGCTGGCGTCCAAGACCGTTGCCGACAACGTCGCGCTGCCACTGACTCTGGCCGGTGAGCTGTCGCGTGCTGACATCGATCGGCGTGTGGCCGAATTGCTGGCCCGGGTCGGTTTGTCCGACCACGCCAAAAAGTTCCCGGCGCAATTGTCTGGTGGTCAAAAGCAGCGTGTCGGCATTGCCCGCGCCCTGGCGACCAAGCCGAAAATCCTGCTGTGCGACGAAGCCACCAGTGCCCTGGACCCACAGACCACGGCCTCGGTTCTGCAATTGCTGGCCGAAATCAATCGCGAGCTGAAGCTGACCATTGTGCTGATTACCCATGAGATGGATGTTATCCGTCGTGTCTGTGACCAGGTGGCGGTGATGGACGCTGGCGTGATCGTCGAGCAAGGCTCGGTGGCCGAGGTGTTCCTGCATCCGAAGCACCCGACCACCAAGCGCTTCGTGCAAGAAGACGAGCAAATCGACGAAAGCGAACAGCGCGATGATTTCGCTCACGTACCGGGGCGCATCCTGCGTCTGACCTTCCAGGGTGAAGCGACCTACGCGCCGCTGCTGGGTACCGTCGCGCGGGAAACGGGTGTGGACTACAGCATCCTCGCCGGTCGTATCGATCGCATCAAAGACATTCCCTACGGGCAACTGACCCTGGCCGTGACCGGTGGTGACATGGAGGCGGCCTTCGCCCGCTTCAGCGCCGCCGACGTCCACATGGAGGTGCTGCGTTGATGGAAGCCCTGACAAGTTTCTTCGCCAATATCGACTGGTTCGAAATCTGGCTGGCCACCGGTGACACCTTGCTGATGCTCGGTGGTTCGCTGTTGTTCACCGTATTGTTGGGTCTGCCGCTGGGTGTGTTGTTGTTCCTCTGCAGCCCGCGTCAGTTGCTGGAAGCCAAAGGCATTTACGCGATGTTGTCGCTGGTGGTGAACATCCTGCGCTCGCTGCCGTTCATCATTTTGCTGATCGTGATGATTCCGTTCACCGTGTTGATCACTGGTACTTCCCTCGGTGTCGCCGGTGCGATTCCGCCTCTGGTGGTGGGCGCCACGCCGTTCTTCGCGCGACTGGTGGAAACCGCGTTGCGTGAAGTGGATCGCGGCATCATCGAAGCGACCCAGTCCATGGGCGCGACGACGCGGCAGATCATCACCAATGCGTTGCTGCCTGAAGCCCGTCCGGGCATCTTCGCGGCGATTACGGTGACAGCGATTACACTGGTGTCCTACACGGCGATGGCGGGTGTGGTCGGTGCGGGTGGGCTAGGTGACCTGGCGATTCGTTTCGGTTACCAGCGTTTTCAAACTGATGTGATGGTGGTCACCGTGATTTTACTGCTGGTACTGGTTCAGGTACTGCAAACCGTCGGCGACAAACTGGTTGTCCACTTTTCCCGTAAATGATCAATGAACTGGCCATTGGCTGGCAGGCGCTGGTTTCAGGCGTCGCAAGCGAGTATCCACAAGGAGTTAGCTGAATGAAAAAACTACTCGTCGCATTCGCTGCTGTTGCAGCTTTTTCCGCTCACGCTGCCGACACCCTGACGGTCGCGGCGACCCCGGTTCCACACGCGGAAATCCTCGAATTCGTTAAACCGGCCCTGGCCAAAGAAGGCGTGGACCTGAAGGTCAAAGTCTTCACCGACTACATCCAGCCGAACGTGCAGGTCGCGGAAAAACGCCTGGATGCCAACTTCTTCCAGCACCAGCCGTACCTCGATGAATTCAACAAGGCCAAGGGCACTAACCTGGTTTCGGTAGCCGGTGTACACCTGGAGCCGCTGGGCGCCTACTCCAGCAAGCATAAAAAACTGGAAGATCTGCCGGGCGGCGCAAACGTGGTGATCCCGAACGACGCCACCAACGGCGGTCGCGCCTTGCTGCTGCTGGCGAAGGCTGGCCTGATCAAGTTGAAGGATTCGAACAACATCCTGTCGACCGTCAAGGACATCACCGAAAACACCAAGGACCTGAAAATCCGTGAACTGGAAGCCGCGACCATCCCGCGCGTGCTGACCCAGGTCGACCTGGCCCTGATCAACACCAACTACGCGTTGGAGGCCAAGCTCGATCCGGCCAAGGATGCACTGGTCATCGAAGGCAGCGACTCGCCTTACGTGAACATCCTCGTTGCCCGTCCGGACGACAAGGACAGCGATGCGATGAAGAAACTGGTTGCTGCGCTGCACAGCCCGGAAGTGAAAGCATTCATTCTCGAGAAGTACAAAGGCGCGGTGGTGCCGGCGTTCTGATTGGCTGAAAGCAACGAAAAAGGGGACGCCATGAGCGTCCCCTTTTTTATGCCGATTACACCGCCTTCTGTAGGAGCGAGCTTGCTCGCGAAAAACAAAAGGACGCCACTGGGCATCTGGATTTACGCGTTAACGTTCACGACCATCGTCGGAACGCCGCTCGAAGCAAGCCCGCTCCTACAGGTTCCGTGGCGTTCTCACTGACGCTTCAACATCACCGGTAATTGCGCCACCAGTTTCTGGTTGTTCAACGGCGCCCGGATAAAACCGCGCTGTGTCCCGTCCGGTCCGATCACCGCCAGGTTGCCGCTGTGGTCGACGGTGTAGTTCGGTTTGCTGGTGTCCGCCGGAATGAACGGGATGCTCACGGCATTGGCGACTTTTTGCAGTTCTTCGACCGATGCCGGGGCCAGGCCGATGAACTGTGGATCGAAGTAGCCCAGATACTGCTTGAGCTGCTTGGGCGTGTCGCGATTCGGGTCAACGCTGACCAGTATGATCTGCAACTTGTCCACCGCCTCGGGCGGCAGTTCGCTTTTGATCTGGCGCAGTTGGGCGAGGGTGGTCGGGCAGATGTCCGGGCAGAAGGTGTAGCCGAAGAACAGCAGGCTCCATTTGCCTTTCAACTCGTTGATCGTGACCGGTTGGCCGTCCTGATTGGTCATCGTCACGCTCGGCAGACTGCGGCTTTGCGGTAGCAGGATAATCCCCGCATCGATCAGCGCCGTCGGGTCGCCCTGGCCTTTGCCCGACAGCACTTTGTTGATGGTCAGGCCCAGGACCAGCGCGATCAGGGCGACGAGGATGAAGACGGTTTTCTGGGTTCGAGTCATAGATTCAACAATAAGTAGTGGTCAACGAGCAGGGCGATGAACAGCAGGAACAAGTAGTAAATAGAGTACTTGAAGGTGTTGATCGCCGCGTGCGGCCGAGTGCCACGGTACAGCACCACCGCCCATTGCAGAAATCGGGCGCCCAGTCCGATGGCGCAAATCAGGTAGAGCAGGCCACTCATGTGAATCACATACGGCATCAGGCTGACGGCCAGCAGCGCACCGGTGTAAAGCAGGATATGCACCTTGGTGTAATGCTCGCCATGGGTCACCGGCAGCATCGGAATATCGGCCTTGGCGTATTCTTCTTTGCGGTGAATGGCCAGGGCCCAGAAATGTGGTGGGGTCCAGGCGAAGATGATCAGGACCAGCAACAGCGGTTCGGCGCTGACATGACCGGTGGCGGCAGTCCAGCCGAGCAAGGGCGGAGCGGCACCGGCCAGCCCGCCGATGACAATGTTCTGCGGCGTCGCGCGCTTGAGGAAACCGGTGTACACCACGGCATAGCCGAGCAGGGAGGCGAGGGTCAGCCAGGCCGTCAGCGGATTGGTGAAGGCCAGCAGCAAGGCCTGGCCGAGCACCGCCAGCACCAGGGCAAAGGTCAGCGCGGCGGCCGGTGTCACCCGACCTTCAGCCAGTGGCCGTTTGTGCGTGCGGGCCATCACCGCATCGATGCGCCGGTCCACCACATGGTTGACCGCTGCCGCACCGCCCGCGCACAGGGCGATCCCCAGATTGCCGAACAGCAACACGGTCCATGGCACGCCGGCGCGGGTTGCGAGGAACATCCCCACCAGCGAGGTGATGAGCATCAGCACCACCACTTTTGGTTTGGTCAGCTCCAGGTAGTCACGCCAGATCGCCTGACTGGGTCGTTCGCCGATCAGAATCGCCATGGCATCTCTCCTTTTATTGTTATGGGCCCGGCTGTTTGTTTACGCGGACTGAAGCGCCAGCGAGTCGGTTGTTTGACCCGAATCAGGCTGGTGCGGGCGTGATAATTGACCAACACCATGGTCAGCAGCAGCGCAGCGCCTCCGGCGTTGTGCGCGACGGCCACTGGCAGGGGCAGATGAAACAGCACGTTGCTGATACCGAGGGTGATTTGTGCGGCGAGAGCGATCAGTACCAGGCCCGCCAGGCGCGTCATGCCGACCGCCTTCAGTTGCCACGCCAGACCCAGTAGCACGAGGGTCACTAGCAACGCGCCGATGCGATGCGTCAGGTGAATCGCGGTGCGGGCATCGCTGTCCAGTTGCCCGCCGAGGTAATTCGGGCCGATGTGTTGGGTCAGGTGAAAGCCGTTGGCGAAGTCGGCGGGGGGCAGCCATTGACCGTGGCAGGTCGGGAAGTCGATGCAGGCCACGGCGGCGTAGTTGGAACTGACCCAGCCGCCGAGGGCAATTTGCAGGATCACCAGCAGCAACCCGGCCGTCGCCCAGTGTTGCAAGCGTCGTGGCACGGTCAGCGCCGGCAGTACGCCGGACAGGCGCAAGGTCAGCAGAAACAACAGGCTCAGCGTGGCAAAGCCGCCCAGCAAATGCCCGGTGACCACTTGCGGCCAGAGCTTGAGCGTCACCGTCCACATGCCAAACGCCGCTTGGCCAAACACCACCGCCAGCAGGAACAACGGCAGCTTCAGCGGTTGTCCCGGATGCCGGCGATTGATCCAGGCACGTCCGGCCAGCACCGAGATCAGCATGCCGAGGGTGCCGGCAAAGTAGCGATGGATCATCTCGTTCCAGCCCTTGTGGGCCTCTACTGGAGCGTCAGGGAAATGCAATTCGGCATGGGCCAGTTGGGCTTCGCTTTTCGGCACACTGATAAAGCCGTAGCAGCCCGGCCAGTCCGGGCAGCCGAGGCCGGCGTGGGTCAGGCGGGTATAGGCGCCGAGCAACACCACAATCAGTGCCAGCAAGGTGGCAAACAGCGCGAGGCGAAATCCAGGTTTGGCCATGACGATGCCCTTATCCGATGTTCGACAGTTTCAGCAGGTGGCGCAGGTCGTTGAGCAAGTCCTTGCCCTTGACCGACGGGTCGTAGCGCAGCACCAGATTGCCGTGTGGATCGATGATCCACAGTTGCGGCGTGGTCTTGTCGCCGTTCGATTGACTGAAAGTGCTCAAATCCAGCGGATAGCGCTGCAGCTGCGGATATTCCCGAGTCAGTTTGGCGTCGTACTCGGACGTCAGGGGCTGGGCGGCGGCAAGTGCGTGGCTGGCGCGAGAGGCATCGCGACCGAGGCCGATCTGGATTTGCCGTGCCAGATACACCAACTGCTGGCAGTCCAACGCGCAATCCTTCGGCGCGGTGACCAGCATCTGCCAGCGGTCCTCCTGTGCCTGCACGCCGATGTCGGCGCGGGTCTGACCGTTGCCGATCAGTTCGCCGTGATAACTGCGGCCCTCCGGCACCCAGAACTGCAGTTTGTACATGCCGGTGGCGAGGATCATCGGACCGATCACCCCGAGCAGGATCAACAGCAACTGCAAGCGACCCTTGCGCCGACTCGCCGGCGTTTTCGCCTCAGACATGCTGGGTGGATTCATGGCCGCTCCCATGGTGTTTCTCCTTTGCGTTGTGCCAGCCGAGGTAGAGATAAAGGCCGAACAGGGCGATCGCCATGGCGAACCACTGCACGGCGTAAGCGATGTGTTTTTCCGGGCCCATGGCGACCACCGGCCAGTCAGCCTGGTAGGACGCGGGGCCGCTTTCCTCGCGTAATTCGTAGGCGAACCCTTCGCGCTCGAGGGCTGACCAGAGTTTTGCCGGGTCAACCGCCGTGACCAGTTGAGGCCAGGTCGTTGCGTTGGGATCGGCATGGAGCTGGAAGGTCGCGCCGGGGGAGACGTAGACCCACGCGTCGAGACTCAAGGCATCGGCAGGGGTGGTGAATTGAGGCGGTGTGCGCCGGTCCGGCCATGGCAGCCAGCCGCGGTTGACCAGCAGCCAGAGTCCGGTCGCCTGATCCTGAAATGGTTGCAGCAGTTCGACCCCGACCTTGCCATCGCGCTGACGGTTATCCAGCAGCAGGCTGTGGGCGGCATCGAACTGGCCGTGCAGGCGCACGCGGCGAAAGGCAGGGTCTGCGGTGTGTTGCAGCTCGGTGCTGGCCATCGGCTCGGCGGCCCGGCGCTCGGTGTAGCTTTGCAGCAGTGCGCTTTTCTCCGCGCCCCGGCTCAATTGCCAGAACCCCAGGGACACCAGCAGTGGCAGCAACAGCGCCACCACCAGTGTCGGCACGATGCCCGGCCGGAAGCGCTTCATGGCGTGGCCAGAAAGTCGGTCATTGCGATAGCTATACTCAAATGCATCGCCTGTCCCCCGGAGTTCCACCATGCTCAAAGCAGCCATCGTCCTGATGCTGATTGCCACGGTTGTCAGCCTGTTCAGCGGCCTGTTTTTTCTGGTCAAGGACGACAGCAGCTCGAACCGCCTCGTCATTGCCTTGAGTGTCCGTGTTGCACTGGCCGCCATTACCGTCGGCTTGATCGCCTGGGGTTTTTTCAGCGGCCAGTTGGTTTCCCATGCCCCTTGGTAGCTTCAAGCTTCAAGCGCTTCCAACTTGAGGCTTGCAGCTTGCGGCTTATAGCTGCTCTTAAAGCACGTACACGAAAACGAACAGTCCGATCCACACCACGTCCACGAAGTGCCAATACCAACTTGCCGCCTCGAAGCCAAACTGATGATCGGCGTCGAAGTGCCCGCGCATGATCCGCATCAGCATCACGAACAGGATGATGGTGCCGATGGTCACGTGGGCACCATGGAAGCCGGTGAGCATGAAGAACGTTGCGCCATAGATGCCCGAGCCCAGGGTCAGGCCCAGTTCGTGGTAGGCGTGCATGTACTCTTCGGCCTGGAAGGTCAGGAACGCGCAACCGAGCAGCACGGTGATCGCCAGCCAGAGTTTCAGCGCGCCGCGATGGCCTTTCTTCAAGGCGTGGTGGGCGATCGTCACCGTCACGCTGGAGCTCACCAGCAACACGGTATTGAGCAGCGGCAGGCCCCAGGGGCTGATGACCTCCTTGGGCGGCGGGAAAAGTTTGGAGTCCGGATTGTTCAGCAGTGGCCAGGTGAACTGAAAGTTCGGCCACAGCATATGGGCGATGCCTTTGGCGCCTTCGCCACCCAGAGCCGGGCCGGAGACGTGGCGCACATAAAACAGCGCGCCGAAAAAGGCGATGAAGAACATGACCTCCGAGAAGATGAACCAGCTCATGCCCCAGCGGAACGAGCGATCCATCTGCGGGCTGTACAGTCCGCCGCGACTTTCCTTGATCACCGCGCCGAACCAACCGAACAGCATGTAGGCCAACAGCAGGCCACCGACGAAAAAAATCAGTGGGCCGTGGGATTCCGGCCGCGCGGCTTTCAGGTCGTTGAACCAGGTGGCCAGGCCGAACACGGTGGTGAGCATGCCGAGCGTGGCAATGATCGGCCACTTGCTCTGGGCGGGAACGTAATAATGTTCATGAGTTGCCATTGATTGTTCTCCTTATCGGGCACGCTCAACCGCCAGTGTTTGCAACGACTACCGGTGGATGTCGGGCGGTGATATCGAACAGCGTGTAGGACAGCGTCAGGTGCTTCACATCCTTGGGCATGTCACGGTCAACGATGAAACGTACCGGCATCTCGATCCGTTGACCGGGCTGCAGCACTTGCTGGGTAAAGCAAAAACATTCGGTCTTGTGGAAATACGCCGCCGCGGTGCTGGGCGCGATGCTCGGGACAGCCTGGGCGCTCATCGGGCGGTCGGTGGGGTTATGCGCGATGAAGATCATCTCGTTCACCGCCCCCGGATGGGCCACCAGATCATCACCCTTGGGATAGAACTCCCACGGCATGTCGGCGTTATTCATCGACAGAAACTGCACGCGAACCTGCCGCGAGGTGTCGACCGTTTGCTCGCCCTCGTACTGCCCGGCGGTCTTGCCATTGATGCCGAATGCCTTGCACATCACGTCGTAGATAGGCACCAGGGCAAAGCCGAAAACAAACATCGCTACCACCACCAATAGCAGGCGGGTGACCAGTTTCTTCATCGAAATCGAGTCAGCCATGGTTCCAACCCGCAACCGGGCCCCCTGTGGGAGCGAGCCTGCTCGCGATGGTCGTCAACGATAACGCTGCAAGCCTGATGCTCCGCGGCGCTCTCAGGTTTTTCGCGAGCAGGCTCGCTCCTACAGGGGTTACGTTCATTTCACTTCCGGCGGCGTGGTGAAGGTGTGATACGGCGCCGGCGACGGGATGCTCCACTCCAGGCCTTCGGCCCCATCCCACGGTTTGGCCGGTGCTGGCGGGCCGCCGCGAATGGTCTTGATCACGATGAACAGGAAGAAGATCTGCGTGGCGCCGAACATGAACGCGCCGATCGACGACACCATGTTGAAGTCGGCGAATTGCAGGTTGTAGTCCGGAATCCGGCGCGGCATGCCGGCCAGCCCTACGAAGTGCATCGGGAAGAAGGCCATGTTCATGCCGATGAACGACAGCCAGAAATGCAGCTTGCCGAGGGTTTCGTCGTACATGTGGCCGGTCCATTTCGGCATCCAGTAGTAGGCCGAGGCGAAGATCCCGAAGATCGCCCCTGGCACCAGCACATAGTGGAAGTGCGCGACCACGAAGTAGGTGTCCTGGTACTGGAAGTCCGCCGGGGCGATGGCCAGCATCAACCCGGAAAAACCGCCGATGGTGAACAGGATCACGAACGCTACGGCAAACAGCATGGGTGTCTCGAAGGTCAGCGAGCCCTGCCACATGGTGCTGGCCCAGTTGAACACCTTCACGCCCGTCGGCACCGCGATCAGCAGCGTGGCGTACATGAAGAACAGCTCGCCCACCAGCGGAATGCCGACCACGAACATGTGGTGCGCCCAGACGATGAACGACAGGAACGCGATACTCGCCGTGGCGTAGACCATCGAGGTGTAGCCGAACAGCGGCTTGCGCGAGAAGGTCGGGATGATCGAACTGACGGCGCCGAAGGCCGGCAGAATCATGATGTACACCTCGGGGTGGCCGAAGAACCAGAACACGTGCTGGAACAGTACCGGGTCACCGCCACCGGCGGCGCTGAAGAAGCTGGTGCCGAAATGGATGTCCATCAGCATCATCGTCACGCATCCGGCCAGTACCGGCATCACCGCAATCAGCAGAAACGCGGTGATCAGCCAGGTCCAGACGAACAGCGGCATTTTCATCAACGTCATGCCGGGGGCGCGCAGGTTGAGGATGGTGGCGATCACGTTGATCGCGCCCATGATCGAACTGATCCCCATCAAGTGGATGGCGAAGATGAAGAACGTCACGCTTTCCGGTGCATAGGTCGTTGACAGCGGGGCGTAGAAGGTCCAGCCGAAGTTCGGTCCGCCACCGGGGGTGAACAGGGTCGAGACCAGCAGGATGAACGCCGCCGGCAGCAGCCAGAAGCTGAAGTTGTTCATCCGCGGCAGGGCCATGTCCGGCGCGCCGATCATCAGTGGGATCATCCAGTTGGCGAGGCCGACGAACGCGGGCATCACCGCACCGAACACCATCACCAGACCGTGCATGGTGGTCATCTGGTTGAAGAACGCCGGTTCGACGATTTGCAGGCCTGGCTGGAACAATTCGGCGCGGATCACCATCGCGAACGAACCGCCGAGCAGGAACATGGTGAAGGCAAACCACAGGTACAGCGTGCCGATGTCCTTGTGGTTAGTGGTCAGCACCCAGCGCATCAGGCCTTTGGCGGGGCCGTGGGCGTGGTCGGCATGACCGTGGTCATCGATAACGGCGCTCATGGCCTGTCTCCTGTCAACAGATGGGCTGGGCAGGCCGGGGCACTGTGCCCCGACCGGTTCCTTACATGCGCAATAGACCGGGTCATTTGCTTTCCGCCTGTTTCAGCTCCAGCACTTCTTTAGGAGTGACCATGTCGCCCTTGTTGTTGCCCCAGGCGTTACGTTCGTAGGTCACGACCGCCGCGATATCGACTTCCGAGAGCTGCTTGCCGAACGCCGCCATGGCGGTGCCTGGCTTGCCGTGGAAGACCAGGCTCAGGTGAGCCTCTTTCGGTCCGGTGGCGATTTTCGAGCCCTTGAGCGCCGGGAACATGGGCGGCAGTCCCTGGCCTTCGGCCTGGTGACAGGCTACGCACGTGGTGTGATAGATCTTGTCGCCGCGCTCCTTGAGCTCGTCGAGGGTCCATTCCTTGCTGGTCAGTTCTTTAAGCTGAGCGGCTTCGGCTTTGCGGTCGGCCAGCCACTTGTCGTAATCGGCCTTTTCCTTGACCTCGACCACGATCGGCATGAAGCCGTGGTCCTTGCCGCACAGCTCGGCGCACTGGCCACGGTAGATGCCGGGTTTGTCGACGCGGGTCCAGGCTTCGTTGACGAACCCCGGGATCGCATCGCGCTTGACCGCAAAGGCCGGCACCCACCAGGAGTGGATCACGTCGGCGGATGTCACCAGGAAGCGCACCTTGGCGCCAATCGGCAGCACCAACGGCTTGTCGACCTCAAGCAGGTAATGCTCGCCCTTGGCTTCCTTGTTGTGGATCTGGTTGGCGGGGGTGGCCAGGTTGCTGAAAAACTCGACGTCCTGGCCCAGGTATTTGTAATGCCACTTCCACTGATAACCGGTGATCTGGATATCGATATCCGGCTCACTGGGGTCGTACATCTTGATCAGGGTCGCCGTCGCGGGAACCGCCATGGCCACCAGAATGATGAAGGGCACGATGGTCCAGAGGATTTCGACGGTGGTGCTTTCATGGAATTTTGCGGCCACCTGCCCGGTCGAGCGGCGGTGCAGAATCATCGACCAGAACATGGCGCCAAAGACGATGATGCCGATCACTACACAGATCCAGAAAATGGTCATGTGCAGGTCAAATACAGCGTGACTGATTTCAGTCGCTCCAGGCGCCATATTCACAGTCCAGGCGGCTTGCGCCTGGCTGAAAATCGACCACAACAGGAGGCCCATCCAGACATGTGGATGTCGCATCATTGCGGGTTCCCCTTATCGTTCTTGTTATCCCGCCGGCTTTCACCTGCGGCAAGGGAGCGGCTGCATCAGACTACGAACTTGAATCGCCGGGCCTTGCTGCATTTGCAGTCGGGCGTCATCAGCTAACTCCATTCAAGTCCGAGTATAGACAGCGACTCTCACCTCGCAATGCGAAGGCGTAAATGATCTGAAACAGCATTAACTTGCGTTGCAGGCCACGAATGGAGAAGGATGCAGACGAGTGGTGGCAAATCGATATAACGCAGGTGTCTCAAGGATGAAATAATTATGACAAATGCGTCTTAGCATTTTTCGTAAGCCAGCTAAGTTATGTCTTCCCTATTTCACTGCCTTGTTTCCTGGAGTTTTCATGAACACCGCCGCATTGCGCGAGCAGATCCAAAAAGCCCAACAACACGAATCCGAAACCGGCCTGCTGACGCGTCAGCTGGAAAGCAAACTGCCTCGCTTGCACCCGGCGATCCAATTGCCGGAGGCGGATGCCAATGGCGTACTGACACGTTTTGTCGCCGCCTACATCGACGAAGTGCCTGATCTGCTGGACGCAGCCAATGAAGTCGCCAGGGAAGCGGGTATCGAGTCACAGATCAAACCGGTGCTGAAAATCGCCGAGCAGTATTTCCTCCAGCCACCGGCGATCATGGCCGGGCACGTCGGGCTCGACAGCCTGCTGGACGAGGCCTACCTGGCGCATCGGTTTGTCGAAGAGGTCAATGACCTGTACATCAAGCATTTTGGCCAGCCACTGATCCCCTTGGACATGACTGTCGCCAACCTGATTGCTCACCAATTGATCGGTGAGGAATTCGCCAACCAACTGGACGAGGCAGTGCATCACGCCATCGACGAGATGCTCAACGAAGAGAGTTTCGCTCTGGAGTCGGTAGAGGCCTACCGCGAGAAGCTCAGCAGCCCGGACACCGGCGCCGCGTGGAAGCGTTGGCCGTGCATGTCCCGCCGCCTGGGCGTGGGCCTGGAGCTGGAAGCCTGATCCACCTCCGTCCACTGTAGGAGCGAGCCTGCTCGCGATGGTCGACAACGGTTACGCGGGTATCCTGACACCCCGCGGTGTTCTTTTGCCCATCGCGAGCTCGCTCCTGCAGGGGTATTCAGCCCGATGCACCTATACCGGTGTTGGTCCGCACCCGTCCCTCCAACCGGCGCTTCAATCCCCGGGACTCGATCAAGAACTTCGAGCCCTTCGCCGCATTCGCCCGACCCCATTCCTCCAGTAGCTCCAGACACGCATGATCGATGTAGCTCAGATTATTGAGCGGCACATGCACCGTCGCGCCGTCAGGAATGCTTGCGAGTATCCGGGTCAGCGCCGGCACTTTGAGAAAGGTGGCCGCGCCCACCAGCCGCAACTCCATTTCTCCCTCTTTGGGCAGGTCGATCAGGCTGACCTTCAAGCGTGAGGCTTTCCAGGCCAGTTTGGCCAGGGTCAAGCCAAAGCCGATCAGCACGCCGGTCAGCAGATCGGTGAAAACGATCGACAGCGCGGTCGCGGCGTAAGTGAACATCGGCAGGCGGCCATAACGTCCGAGGCTGCGAAACGCCTTGAGGTCGACCAGTTTGAAACCCGTATAAACCAACACGCCGGCCAGACTTGCCACGGGAATGCTTTGCAGCACGCTCGACAGCAGCATCACGAACGCCAGCAGCCACAGTCCGTGGAAAATCGTCGAGTACCGTGTGGTGGCTCCGGCTTGTACATTGGCTGAGCTGCGAACGATCACGCCGGTCATCGGCAGCGCGCCAAGCAGACCGCAGAGCATGTTGCCGATTCCTTGTGCTGACAGTTCGCGATCGAAATCCGAACGCTGACCACTGTGCATGCGGTCTACTGCGGCGGCGGACAGCAGGGTTTCGGCGCTGGCGATAAAGGCCACGGCAAACGCGGCGATCAGCAGGGTGGGATCCGCCAGGTTGAGCAGGTCGGCTGGCCGCAACCAATCAATGGCTTCGGCCAGGTTGGCCGGGACTTCCACGCGCTTGACCTGCAATGCCATCACCAGGCTGGTGACCGTGGCAAGACCAACGCCGAGCAACGCACCTGGAATGAAGCGCAGGGATTGCGGGCGTAGTTTTTCCCACAGCCACATCACCGCGATGGTTCCCAGCCCGAGCAAACCGGCCTGCCAGCCAAAAGAAGGCAAGGCCTGGGACACGGCAGCGGGGAGCGCCGCCAGGTTATCCAGTCCCGAAGGCTTGGGCGCGGCATCGAGCATCACATGCACCTGTGACAGGACGATCAATACCCCGATGCCGGCGAGCATGCCATACACAACGGCAGGCGCCGTCACCCTGAACCAGCAGCCAAGTTTCAATCGACCGGCCACCAGTTGCAGAAAACCCGCCAACAACAGGATCGGCCCGAGCATGTCCACACCATGCTGGCGCACCAGTTCGAACACCAGCACCGCCAAGCCTGCCGCGGGGCCGCTGACCTGCAAGGGGGAGCCGGCCAACCAGCCCACCACCAAACCACCGATGATCCCGGTGATCAGGCCTTTGGCTGGGGGAAGTCCCGAAGCAATGGCAATGCGCATGCACAAGGGCAGGGCTACCAGGAATACAACCACCGAAGCCAGTAGCTCACGTGGCAGAACAGCTTTGAGTTGCGCAGCACGCATGTTGATTCTCCCGAAGTTTTCTTCAGGCATGGCAAAGCCAGGCTGCCTGATCGGCAGCCTCGGCATAACCACGCGGGATTTAGGAGTATTTAGAAGCGCGCTTTGGGCGTCGCCACGGGAATCGGCAGGCTGCCATTAAGCGGCAGGAAACAGCCCTGATCGGCATCGTAGGCTTTGATTTCGCTGGTTTCGATGTTGTAAACCCAGCCGTGGATAAACAACTGACCATTGGCCATGCGCGAAGCCACTGACGGGTGCGTGCGCAAGTGCTGTAACTGGGCGATCACATTTTCCTCGGTGAGGACGTGCATGCTTTCGCTTTCATTGGCGCAGTTGCAGTTCTCCTGAACCATGGTTTTCGCCACTTCGGCATGTCGAAGCCAGGCTTTGACCGTCGGCATTTTTTCCAGGCTCTGCGGGTTGAGCACCGCGCGCATCGCGCCACAGTCGGAGTGCCCGCAGATAATGATGTGATGCACGCCAAGAGCCAGCACGGCGTACTCGATGGCCGTGGAAACACCACCGTTCATTTGCCCGTAAGGCGGTACGACGTTACCCACATTGCGGGTGACGAACAGATCGCCGGGGGAGCTTTGAGTGATTAATTCAGGAACGATGCGCGAATCCGCACAGGCGATGAACATCGCTCGCGGTCGTTGGGCGGTCGCGAGTTTTTTGAAGAGTTCTTCCTGTTGCGGAAAGATCTCATGATGAAAATGCAAAAAGCCGTCAACGATATGCTGCAGCGCCGCATCGGCGGTTTCCACCTCCGGTTGGGCAGACGCCGACGCAGCCAACGGCTGTTTATCCTTGTCACTCATGATTCATCCTCTTTTGCGGAGTCAGGGAATTTCCCTTTTTATCCGGTGTGAAGCCAGTGGCTGTTTAAAAACATCCAGGTCAAAAAAATCTGACCCGCCAGTCACTCGATGAACAAGGTAGTCGACGAATCTTAACTCAAACTGAATCAAGCGCTCTAGAACGTGTGTTCCAGGTCACAAAAAACGTGACCAGCCTAATGCCTGCAAGCGCTTCCCAATACTCAGCAATAGGTCAATCGTCCTTAAATCAATGACATTTGGCGACCTGGCGGACAAAAGGATTCGCAATCCAGGTTAAACCCTTCCCGTTGATTAAGCCCCAGGCGCCTGATGGTTTTGGAGAAGCGCTGTGCCAACAGGTCGGCAAAGGGACCTTCGCCGCGCATCCGTGCGCCAAAACGGCTGTCGTACAACTCACCACCACGGCTCTGGCGAATCAGGCTCAGGACATGAGCCGCCCGTTGCGGGTAATGAGCGCCCAGCCATTCCTCGAACAGCGGTGCAACCTCCAGCGGCAAGCGCAGCATCATATACGCCGCACTCTGTGCTCCGGCCGCATGGGCCTCGGTCAGCAGGCTTTCGAGTTCGCTGTCGTTGATCATGGGAATCATCGGTGAGCACAGCACTCCCACCGGAATTCCCGCCTCACGCATGACCCTGATCGCGCGAAGTCGGGCCTTGGGCGCCGCCGCTCGGGGTTCAAGGATGCGTTTGAGTTCGTCATCCAGGGTGGTCAGGCTGATCATCACCGCCACCAGTCTCTGCCGGGCGAGTTCGGCCAACAGGTCCAGATCGCGCAGGATCAACGAACCTTTTGTGATGATGGTCACCGGGTGGCGATAACGCAGCATCACTTCCAGGGTTTGGCGGGTGATCTCGTGTTCGCGCTCGATCGGCTGATACGGGTCGGTGTTGGAGCCAAGATTGATCGGCGCGCATTGATAGCCACGCTTGGAGAGTTGTTCCTCCAGCGCCTGAGCGGCGTTGGTCTTGGCGATCAGGCGCGTTTCGAAATCCAGTCCCGGGGACATGTCCCAATAGGCATGGCTCGGTCGTGCATAGCAATAAATGCAACCGTGCTCGCATCCGCGGTAAGGATTGATCGAACGATCAAAGGGCAGATCTGGCGAATTGTTGCGGGTGATGATGGTTTTCGCCGTCTCAATGCGCACCTCGGTGCCTTGCGTGATCGGCACTTCCTGATACCAGCCGTCGTCCTCGGCCACCGAACGATTTGGGGCGAAGCGATTGTGCGGGTTGGTCGCGGTGCCGCGGCCACGGGGGGGCAATGGCGTTTGCATGGGGGCATCCTGTTAGCTGTACGCACATACAGTATATCGCTGCGCCGTGGTCGACCAGTGCCGTTCGGCATTTTTCTGTTTTAATTATATAAGCCAGAGTGTGGTAATTAATAGATACATATGTAGTCTGGTTTGCAGGCAATAAGTATCGGTATTATTTTTTTGCAGCAAACCCTAATTATGGATATCGCTTAAAAGGATTTAATAATGTCGTATTTCAATCGTCGTGGTATTTTTCTTCAGAAACTTGGCCCGACCGTAGTCGATCCGGATGAAGTGCTGGTTTCCATGCAATTCGCTCTGAAAGAGTCTGCACAGGATGAAGAAGGAGCGATCACTGAAAAGTTGCTTGATTCCACCATTTTCATTGCATCCTCTACTGACGGTGGCCAATCTTTCAGTATTGGCAACGCCAAAGATGTAGATGGTGATGGCGATATCGATAATGACGACAGGGCCAGATTGCTGGCACTCGCCAAAGCCTATGCAAATATCGTTCGTCCCTGATTCATGATTGCCAGTCACTGTCGGCACGTTCAGTTGCCGAAGGTGGAGTGGCATGCTGCGCACACGAGCTGTGCGCAGCTGCAGATAAGGAAGTCCATCATGTGGAATCCCGCAAGCACGGGTGTGTTCTTACAGCGAATAGAAACACCGGAAAGTAATAAAATAGTTCTAAAAATTCTGAGGAAGCCATCTGGTGCTGGTTACGCAGATCTTGCTGAAGAAACAGTCACGGTTTTGAATTTTAATCCGAACGATACTGAAGAATACTCTCTGCAGTTTGATCCTTGGTCCGACATAAATGTTGTTGCGGATGGCAGCATTGATGAGAAAGATATAAATGTGATCACTCGGCTTGCGCTGGAGTTTCGTGATCAGACAGCAATCAGCTCGGATAGCGGAGTTTTTCTTGAAGTCACTCCTGTCGAGGAAAAAAGGCTTCTGGTGAAAGTTAGTGTGTTGGACCTGGAAGATGTTGAGCAGCCGGAATTCAATTATGTTCTGAACGCCACTTCTTTTGATAAGGGTGAAAGTTTCTCAGTAAGAAGGATCAATCCCCATTCCGGCCCAGCTGTCGAAGAAACCCCCGGCCTGGAAAACCTGATAAAAGCGTTCATCAAATTGAGATTGTAAATTCAGCTGATCCGCGCATATTTCACGTTTCATTGACACCTGCCTCACGGGCCTTTGACCGCTCAGGGCTGAACATAGGACATCAACATCCAGTCTCTCCCTGAACGGTCAACCGAGCATGCCCCTACCGCGCATTTTTCCGGCGATGTGCCTATCGCTTGTTGCACTTTTCAACCATGTACCAGTTTTCGCAGACGATACGGCGTTGCCTCGTCCGCCAGAGTGGGCGCAACCCGTCGAGGTGCAGTACAACCTCTTTCAGATGAGCCCGACGCTCTATCGCAGCGCACTGCCCGACAGTGGCGCTGTTTCGCTTCTGGAAAAACTCAAGATCGGCACCGTGATCAGTTTTCTCCCTGAAGCGGATTCAAGCTGGTTGTCGACACCCGGTATCGCCCAGGTACAACTGCCCTATCGCACAAACCATGTGGATGACGCAGACATCATCAAGGCCCTGCGCACCATTCAAACCGCCGAAGCCAAAGGCCCGGTTTTGATGCACTGCAAGCATGGATCTGACCGAACCGGTTTGATCGCGGCCATGTATCGGGTTGTGGTGCAGGGCTGGAGCAAGGAAGACGCACTGAACGAAATGACCCATGGTGGCTTTGGTGACAGCACCCACTTCAAGGACGGTATTCGTTACATGATGCAGGCCGATGTCGACAAACTTCGCACCGCGCTGGCCAACGGCGATTGCAGCACTAGCCCGTTCGCGGCGTGTTCGATGAAAAGTTGGTTCAAATCGGCACATGTCGAGTAACCATGCCCTCCACTGCATTGCGCAGTGGAAGGCGGTTCATGTCACTCAGTGTTGCTCGTCTGACTTTTTCTTCAGCTTCGGGTTCGGGAAGAACTGCACTGCCTGAACCTTGGCATCCGGTGCTTTCAAGGCGGGGGTGTTGACCCGGGTACCCAGCTCCTTGGGTACTGACAAGCCCTGTTCGTTCAGCGTGTCGGAGTAACCGCAGGCCACGCATTCGCGGTGCGGCACGCCATCCTCGCTCCACATCATCAATTTGTCCGGCTCGCTGCAAGCCGGGCAAACCGCACCGGCGATAAAGCGTCGTTTAGTAACCACTGGACCCTCACTCATGCTGCTGCGCCCTCACTCAGGCCGCTGTGACGCAAGAGTGCGTCAATCGATGGCTCACGACCACGGAAATCGATGAACAACACCATCGGCTCCTGGGATCCGCCACGCGCCAGAATGGCCTCGCGGAACGCGCGACCGGTGTCGGCGTTGAGCACGCCTTCTTCTTCAAATTTCGAGAAGGCGTCGGCCGAGAGCACTTCAGCCCATTTGTAGCTGTAGTACCCCGCTGCATAACCCCCGGCAAAGATGTGCGCAAAGCTGTTGGGAAAGCGGTTGTAGGCGGGTGGACGCATGACTGACACCTCGTCGCGCACGCCTTCGAGCACTTGCAGCACGCCACGACCGTCGCCGTGGGTGGCGTGCAGTTCGAAGTCGAACAGCGAGAACTCCAGTTGACGCACCATCATCAGGCCGGACTGGAAGTTTTTCGCCGCGAGCATTTTGCCCAACAGGTCCTGAGGCAGTGGCTCACCGGTTTCATAGTGGCCGGAAATCAGCGCCAGGCCTTCAGGTTCCCAGCACCAGTTTTCCATGAACTGACTTGGCAACTCGACTGCATCCCACGCCACGCCATTGATACCGGACACGCCAGCGTGCTCGACCCGGGTCAGCAGGTGATGCAGGCCATGACCGAATTCGTGGAACAGGGTGGTCACTTCATCGTGGGTCAGCAGGGCAGGTTTGCCGCTGTCGGCCGGGGTGAAGTTGCACACCAGATTGGCCACCGGGCTTTGCAGAACGCCGCCAGCGGTACGACGACGGTCGCGCGCACCATCCATCCAGGCGCCGCCGCGCTTGTTGGCTCGGGCATAGAGGTCGAAGAAGAAGCGGCCGACGTGCTGACCGTTTTCCTTGATCTCGAACAGGCGCACGTCCGGGTGCCAGGTGTCGAAGCCTTTGAGTTCGGCGATTTCGATGCCGTACAGGCGTTGCACGATAGCGAACAGCCCGCTCAGCACTTTATCGATCGGGAAGTAGGCACGCAGGGTTTCCTGGGCAACGCTGTAGCGCTGTTCGCGGAGTTTTTCGCCGTAGAAGCCGCTGTCCCAGCTTTGCAGGTCCGGGCAGCCTTGTTCCGCCGCGTAAGCCTTGAGTTGCTCCAGGTCCTGGACGGCAAACGGTTTGCTGCGCTTGGCCAGATCACGCAGGAAGCTCAGGACCTGACCGCTGGATTCGGCCATTTTGGTGGCCAGGCTCAACTCGGAGTAACTGGTGAAGCCCAGCAGTTTTGCCAGTTCCTGACGCAGATCGAGGATTTGTTCCATCACCGGGCCGTTATCGTTCTGACCGGCATTCGGGCCTTGGTCCGACGCACGGGTGCAGTACGCGGCGTAGACTTCTTCGCGCAATTTCCGGTCTTGGGCGTAGGTCATTACCGCGTAGTAGCTTGGGAACTCCAGGGTGATCAGCCAGCCGTCCAGGTCTTTGGCCTGGGCAGCGGCAGCCATTTGCGCCTTGGCCGAGTCGGTCAGGCCGGCGAGGGCAGCTTCATCGGTGATGTGCTTGGTCCAGGCCTGAGTGGCGTCGAGCAACTGGTTGGAGAAGCGGCTGCCCAGTTCGGACAGCTTGCTCTGCACTTCGGCATAACGCTTTTGCTCGGCTTCCGGTAGGTCGATACCCGACAGGCGGAAATCGCGCAGGGAGTGTTCCAGAATGGTTTTCTGCGCCACGTCGAAACCGGCGGCTTCCGGGCTGTTGGCCAGGGCTTCGAAGGCCTGGAACAGTTCGCGGTTCTGGCCCAATTCGGTGGCGTAGGCGCTCAGGGCCGGCAGGCAGGACTCGTAGGCCTCGCGCAGTTCGGCGCTGTTGCACACGGCATTGAGGTGGCTGACCGGGCTCCAGGCAGCGCCGAGGCGGTCGTTGAGCTCGTCCATCGCCAGTACCAGCCCAGCCCAGGTCGGCTGTTTGCCCTGGGTTTTGAGGATCTCGATAATGGCGGCACGGTTGTCAGCCAGGATCTGTTCAATGGCCGGTTGCACGTGTTCGGCACGGATCGTGGAGAACGGCGGCAGGTCGTAGGGCTGCAAGAGAGGGTTGTTCACGCTCACGGTTGATACCTTGGCTGGAGAAACATGCAGCCATCTTAATTACAATCGACACTCACCGCAGCTATCAGCGACAGAGAGAGAACCTATCGTGTCCCTTCGCAAGTATCAGAACCACACGCCGCTGCTTGGCAAAGGCGCTTTTGTCGACCGTTCGGCGGTGGTGATTGGCGACGTCGAAATCGGTGAAGACAGCTCCGTCTGGCCATTGACGGTGATCCGTGGCGACATGCACCGCATCCGCATCGGTGCGCGCACCAGCGTGCAGGACGGCTGCGTACTGCACATCACCCATGCCGGGCCGTTCAACCCCGAGGGCTTCCCATTGCTGATCGGTGATGACGTGACTATCGCCCACAAGGTCATGCTGCACGGCTGCACCGTGGGCAGCCGGGTGTTGATCGGCATGGGCAGTATTGTCATGGACGGTGCGGTGGTCGCCGACGATGTGATCATCGGCGCCGGCAGCCTGGTGCCACCGGGCAAACGCCTGGAAAGCGGTTTCCTTTATGTGGGCAGCCCGGTGAAGCAAGTCCGGCCGCTGACTGACAAGGAGCAAGCCTTTTTCACCTACAGCGCGGCGAACTACGTGAAGCTCAAGGATCTGCATCTGGCCGAAGGCTACGACCAGCGCTGAGCCCCGGATAACGGACAGCCTCCCACGATTGCCCAGGAATTTTCATGCATTACCAGACCGTTTTGTTCGACCTCGATGGCACCTTGACCGACCCCCGTGAGGGCATCACCCGTTCAATTCAGTTTGCCCTGGGCAAACTGGGCATCGATGAGCCCGACCTGAGCAAACTCGAACACTTCATCGGCCCGCCGTTGTTACAAGCGTTCATGCAGTTCTACGACTTCGACGAGGCCAAGGCCTGGGAAGCGGTCAATTTTTACCGGGAGCGCTTCAAAGTGACCGGGCTCTACGAGAATCGGGTCTTCGACGGTGTCACCCCGCTACTGGAAACCCTCGGCGGACAAGGGCGACAGCTTTACATTGCGACGTCCAAACCCTGGGTGTTCGCCCGGGAAATCGCCCGGCATTTCGATTTCGCCAGGCACTTCAAGGTGATTTACGGCAGCGAACTGGATGGCACCCGTACCAACAAAGTCGAGTTGATCGCTCACTTGATCGCCGAAGAAGGCCTGGACCCGGCCAATACCCTGATGATCGGCGACCGCAAGCACGATTTGATCGGTGCGCGGAGCAATGGGATGGATGCGGCGGCTGTCGGTTATGGCTTTGGCAGTCGGGAAGAACTGAGCGCCGAGGCGCCGACCTATCATTTTGAAACCCTGGATGACATGCATCAGGCGTTTTTGCGGCGTTAGGCAAACGGCCTTCGCGGGCCTGCCTGCGAAGAGGCCTGTTCAGCCATCGGTACTCTTGGGTTCCGCCATTGCCTTGAGCACCGCCTTGCGCTGCTCAACCGGCAAAGCCCCAAGCTTCTCGACCTGCGCATAAAACCTCACCCAATCGCCTCCCTGTTGCTTGAACAGCGCCGCAAACGCCGGCACCCACTGGTCGTACAGGCCAAACGGCAGCAACCGTGCGTTGTTCAACGGTGCGTTGATCCAGGCGTCATAACGTTTGTCTCCAGCCCATTGGTCATCGCGCAACTGACGGTATTCGGCGCGTAACTGCTCGAACGCTGCGACTTTACGCTGGCGCATTTGCTCGGGCGGCAGCGGCAGGGCGTAGAGCGCTTCCAGTTGTGTCCGGGTGTTCAGAACCAATTGAATGAACTGGTCCCGATGTCGTGCCTGTTTATTATCGTCCGGTGGAAGGCTACGGAATGCGCGCCATTGGCGGGTGCCTTCCTGTTCGACGAAGGTGGCGAATGACTCGTTGAACTCTGTGTCGTCTTTCACATACACACGTTGATGCGCCAGTTCGTGAAAGATCAGCGTGGCCAGGCGCTCATCGCCCCAGCCCATCATCGAATTCATGATCGGATCGTTGAACCAGCCCAGGGTCGAGTAGGCCTCGACACCGCCGATCGACACGTCCATGCCTTGCAGACGTTGCAGCGCCGCCTCGCCCCGGGCAGCACTCTGGCTGTAGTAACCGCGGTAGGCCACGCAACCGGCAATGGGGAAGCAATGGTTCTGAGGCTTCAGGGAAAATTCCGGCGTGACGAATACATTCCAGACCACATAGGGCCGACCGATGTCGGCATACAAACGGTAGCTCTGGTTATCCGGCAGATGCAGCTGCTGGCTGGCAAATGTGCGGGCTTTCTGTGATTGGATCAGGTGCGCGCGCAGTTTTTGATCGCGATCGGGATCGGCAATCACACTGGAAACCGGCTCCCGTGCCCGCAGCAACTGCAGTTGACCGCTGGCCAGCTGGCTGTAGTAGCTGACGCTGGCACAACCGTTGAGCAACAAAAACAACATGCCCGGAAACAAAACGCGCAAAACGCGATCAAGTAACCCAAGGCTTGGACGCGGCCTGATCAAAATAAAAAATCCCTGGAAAGTCTGCTCGCAAGACTATCCCGCTTGACTGGAGCTCCGCTATGCGCAAGTTGATGCTGACGGGAGGCCTGCTGATGCTGGCCGGATGTGCTGGATTCGGAATACCACGCCAGGATCCGTCACAGGCGTGGATCGATCTGGATTCGCAGCAGGAAGATACGGCGTTGCAAGCGTTGGCAGTGGATAAACAGGCGGCCAACGATAAACGCTATTTCGAGGTGCAACCCGGCAGTCATGAGCTGAAGGTTCGCTACCAGTTCCCGGTTCAACCCAGCAATATCGGCCCCAACGCGGAGACACTGTGGCGTGATTGCCAGATAAACGTGAAATTCGATGACTTCAATGCGGGTGAGCGTTATCAGCTGCAAGCGGGGAATATTGGTTTCAGGCCGTGGGCCAGGCTTTACGATCAACAGCGAAAAGTGATCGGCAAGGGCACACCGGCGGGCTGCCAGCGCACCTGATCGGCGCTATGCTGAATACCTGATATTCGGGACATTCATCATGCGCAGGTTGATGCTGTTACTCGCTGCAAGTGTGGTCGCCGGTTGTTCGAGTCCTATGCCGGCGGTCAACCCGCAGATGGCGTGGGTCGATTTCTCTACGCCCTTCCCCAATGACAAATTGCTGATGGCCGAACGGCTGGACAACGTGCGATCACGCGACGGGCGTTTTTTCCAGGTGACGCCCGGTAGCCACGAGCTGACTGTGCGCTTTGATTTCGAGGTGCCCGGCGGGAGCTCTGACTTGTTCGACGGAGGTACGGAACGGCTGTGCTACATGATCATCAAGTACGATCATTTCGAGGCCGGTCAACGTTATCTGCTGGAAGCCCGGTCCATGGCGTTTACTCCCGAGGCACGGTTGTTCAACGCCCAACGTGAAATTGTCGCCGAAGCCAGGCAGATCAACTGCATACCGTGAGGCCGATCAGCGATCGTTCTTCTGGTAGATGATTTTCTTGGTGCCGTATTCGCACGAGCCAACGACCATATTCTGATCGTGCACTTCTTCGTTTTTGACGATCTCCAGTGTGTAGGACGTAACCCCTCGGGCCTGGATCTTGGCTTCGATTTCGGCCTTGAGTTCTTCACAGGGTTTCGGTGCCGCCATGACCGAAGTGGCCAGTGCGCAACAGATAACCGCCAAGGTAAAACGTTTCATGGTTGAAGCTCCCTTGAGGCAGCGCGGATGATCATGCGATTCGGCTGCTGTCATTTATTCGACCACAGTTTTATTTGGCAAATCTCTGGCCACGCAAAAAAAGATCGCCGCTTCGGCAGGTTCTTTGAGCTGCCGAAGCGGCGATGTTTGATGCGCTAGCTGACCAGAGTCGCATCCAGACTGATCTTGGCATTCAACAGTTTGGACACCGGGCAACCTTCTTTGGCCTTGTTGCTCAACTCCTCGAACTGAGCCTGGCTAGCTCCGGGGATTTTCGCCTTGAGGATCAGTTTCACCGCCGTGATCGCAAAGCCGCCGTCCACTTGGTCCAGGGTCACTTCGGCGCTGGTATCGATGCTGTCGGCTTTGAGACCGGCGTCACCGAGAATCATGGAAAACGCCATGGAGAAACAACCGGCGTGGGCCGCGCCAATCAGTTCCTCGGGGTTGGTGCCCTTGCCGCCTTCGAAACGTGCCTTGAAGCCGTAGGGCGCTTCCCTGAGAACGCCGGTTTCCGTGGATATCGAACCGATGCCGGTTTTCAGGTCACCTTCCCAATGTGCCGATGCTTTTTTGATGATAGCCATGCTTGTCTCCTCAAGAGCCGGCGCGGAGCGTCGCGCCTACGTGATTTGCCTCGCTAGGGTTCTGAGGATAGACCGTGGTGCAAAGTTCACCTGATCTGATCACGCCGCCTATTCGGCAGTAATTTTCGCTGTGCTATTGAAACTCGGGTATATGCCCTCATTGCATGAAACACGCTGTTGGATTCGGCAGGTTTTCGTTCGCAAGAAAAAACCTGCGCCCTCAATTGGAGAAGCAGGTTTATGAAACGACTGTCCGATATCAAGTTTTCGACCCTCGATCTGGTGCCTGTACGTGAGAACGGCAGTGCAGCCCAGTCGTTGCGCAACTCGCTGGACTTGGCGCAGCACGTCGAAAAGTTCGGCTATAACCGCTTCTGGGTCGCTGAACACCACAACATGGACGGCATCGCCAGTTCTGCCACCTCGGTATTGCTCGGTTATCTGGCCGGCGGTACTTCGACCATTCGCGTCGGTTCAGGCGGAGTGATGTTGCCCAACCATGCACCGCTGGTGATCGCCGAGCAGTTCGGCACCCTTGAAAGCCTGTATCCCGGCCGGATCGACCTGGGCCTGGGGCGTGCTCCCGGTTCCGATCAGATGACTGCTCGCGCGTTGCGCCGTGAACGCTCCGGCAGCGCCGATGACTTCCCCGAAGACGTCGCCGAGCTGATGCGTTACCTCGGGCCGCGCACTCCGGATCAGCGAGTCATCGCAATGCCGGGCACCGGCACCCAGGTGCCGGTCTGGCTGCTGGGTTCAAGCCTCTTCAGTGCGCAACTGGCCGGTGAGCGTGGTTTGCCCTATGCGTTCGCCTCACATTTCGCACCGCGTTACATGCATGAGGCGATTCGCGTCTATCGCAACCATTTCAAACCTTCAGCGGTGCTGGACAAACCCTACGTGATGCTCGGTGTGCCACTGGTGGCGGCCGATACGGATGAGCAGGCCGATTATCTGGCTACTTCGGTGTTCCAGCGCATTCTTGCCCTGATGCGTGGCCAGAGCCTGGTACAGCGCCCACCGGTGAAAACCATGGACGGTCTGTGGCTGCCCCATGAGAAAGAAGCCGTCAGTGATTTCCTGGGCCTGGCGATGATCGGCAGCCCGCAGAAGATCCGCGCCAGGCTGGAGGTGCTGATCGAGCAGACTCAAGCCGATGAGCTGATTTTTACCTGCGACCTGTATGAACATTCCGATCGGATCCATTCATATGAACTGCTGGCGCAGGTTATGAAGGGCTGAGGTTCAAGCCGCGGCTACAAAAAAGCCGACGCCATGGCGTCGGCTTTTTAATGGGTAATCGCCTATTTCTTGTAGACAATGACCTTGGCGCCGCCTTCACATTTACCGACGATTTTCCCGCCGGCAGCAGCGCCTTTATCGACGATCTCCAGCGAGTATCCGGAAATGCCCTTGGCATCGAGTTTTGCGGCGATTTCGGCTTTGAGCTCTTCACACGATTTGCTGGCTGCCAATGCGCTGCCTGCAAGGCTCAATAAACCTACCGCCAAAATAAACTTCTTCATTGGTCGCATTCCCTGGTCGGATCAAAGGAGCGTCCAGCCAGCCGCCGGACGCAGTGATGTAGCGTTTTGCTACTTCATGTGGCACTCGGCCAGCGCACGAGTTCAGAAGCCAGGATAAAAACTCAGCTACTGGCGATCCGGAACCCGACTTTGAGTGTCACCTGGAAATGCGCAGCCTTGCCGTCCTTGATGTGCCCACGGGTTTCCGTCACTTCAAACCATTCCATGTACTTGAGACTTTTACTGGCCTCGGTCAATGCGTTGTTGATCGCATCTTCGATACTGCTGGTGGACGAGCCTACCAGTTCGACTTTTTTATAGGTGTGATGGTCAGTCATGGCGTTCTCCTTAGGGTGTGAAATACAGCCTAGCAGTGATTTTCTGTCTTACTTTTGTCGCTCGGTTTGACAGAGAGGTTCACATTTACTGCACTTTCTCGAGCCTCTGGAGTCCCAACCAACACACGCCACTCATCAACAATGCAGGAGAGCCACCATGGCCAACAGCTCGTTACGTAAAGCCTCATTGCAAAGCATGGAAGCGGAAATCGAGAGTCTGCTCAAATCCCTGGAAAACCTGAAGGACGATGCCTCGGACGAGTCGCGTAAAACCCTCAAGGTGCTCAAAGGCAACGCCGAGAACGCATTGAGGCATTCGCGCCATCTACTGGCCGATGCCTATGAAGAGGTCAAGGTCAAAACCCGGGAAACGGGGATCGCTACCCGGGACTACGCCCAGGAACACCCTTGGACTACAGCTGGTGTCGCCGTGGGGGCGCTGGGTCTGTTGGCGGCCTATCTGTTGTGCAAACGCGGTGACTAATTTGTCTGGCGCAGCTCGTTTTTGAGCCATTGCGCCAGTTGCCGGGCGCGCCCGTCCGCAGCGCGCTTGGGCAGCCACAATGCCAGTTGTGCCGGGGTTTCGCTGAAACCCCAGGGTGCGACCAAGCGACCAGCCTTCAAGTCCTCGGCGACCAATGGCTGCGGGGCAATCGCCACGCCCAATCCGGCCACGGCTGCTTCCAGCAAGTAATACAAATGCTCGAATCCCTGCCCGTATTTCAACGCCTTCACGTCGAGGCCGCTTTGCTCTGCCCAGCTGGGCCAGGCTTGTGGGCGCGAGGTGGTGTGTAGCACGGATTCCTGCAGCAACGCTGTGGCCGGTGCATCTTTCAGCCGTTCATAGCCGACGAATCGCGGGCTCAAGACCGGCCCTATCCGCTCGCTGGCCAGTTCGAACACCTGCATGTCCGCCGGCCATGGCGGTTCGGCAAATACCAGTAAGGCATCCAGGCCCGGGCGACGGGGATCAAGATCGCCTTCCCCGGCAGACAAATGCAGGCGCAGGTCCGGCAGATCGGCATTCAACCGCCCCAGCCGCGGAATGAACCAGCGCGCCAGCAGGCTTCCCGAGCAGCCAAGGACGAACGGTGCGTCGGCCGTGCTCTGCGTGAGTTCGGCGCACACCGTACGCAGGCGCTCAAAGGCCTCAGTACTGGCGTCGCGTAAACGTATACCGGCATCTGTGAGTTTCAGGCCACGTCCGTCCTTGATGAACAGGCTCACGCCAAGGTGTTCTTCGAGCACCTTCAGTTGTCGGCTGACCGCGCCATGTGTGACGTGCAGCTGTTCGGCCGCCTGACTCACGCTGTTCAAGCGAGCAGTGGCTTCAAAGGCGCGCAGGGCGTTGAGCGGTGGGAGGTCGTGGCTCATGATCTGTGAGTTTTCCTGACAGGTTGTGGCGATCTTATCGGTTTTCAGTCCGGGGCGTCAGGGGTAGAGTGAATCCACTCTCTCTTTACACGTCACTTCACGCATTCAACTGGAGCGCCAAATGACTCAGACAAATCTGCGCAACGGCCCTGACGCCAACGGCCTGTTCGGTACGTTTGGCGGCCGTTACGTCGCCGAAACCCTGATGCCGTTGATCCTCGATCTGGCCCGCGAGTACGAAGCTGCCAAAGAAGATCCTGCGTTCAAAGAAGAATTGGCCTACTTCCAGCGTGACTATGTCGGACGTCCAAGTCCGCTCTATTACGCTGAGCGTCTGACAGAGTTCTGCGGCGGCGCGAAGATCTATCTCAAACGTGAAGAGCTGAACCACACTGGCGCTCACAAGATCAACAACTGCATCGGCCAGATCCTGTTGGCTCGACGCATGGGTAAAAAACGCATCATCGCCGAAACCGGCGCCGGCATGCACGGCGTGGCGACCGCCACCGTGGCCGCGCGTTTTGGTCTGGATTGCGTGATCTACATGGGCACCACTGACATCGAACGTCAGCAAGCCAACGTGTTCCGCATGAAGCTGTTGGGCGCCGAAGTCATCCCGGTGGTATCCGGCACCGGTACATTGAAAGACGCCATGAACGAAGCCCTGCGTGACTGGGTGACCAACGTCGACAATACCTTCTACCTGATCGGCACCGTGGCCGGTCCGCATCCTTATCCCGCGATGGTTCGCGACTTCCAGTCCGTGATCGGCAAGGAAACCCGTGAGCAGATGCAGGCCCATGAAGGCCGTCTGCCGGACAGTCTGGTGGCGTGCATCGGCGGTGGTTCCAACGCCATGGGCCTGTTCCATCCGTTCCTCGACGACAAGAGCATCGAGATCATCGGTGTCGAAGCGGCCGGTTATGGCATCGAAACCGGCAAGCACGCGGCCAGCCTGAACGGCGGCGTACCGGGTGTGCTGCACGGCAACCGCACCTTCCTGCTGCAGGACGACGATGGCCAGATCATCGACGCTCACTCGATCTCCGCTGGCCTGGACTACCCGGGTATTGGCCCGGAACACGCTTGGTTGCATGACATCGGTCGCGTTCAGTACACCTCGGTGACCGACGACGAAGCCCTCGCGGCGTTCCACCAATGCTGCCGCCTGGAAGGGATTATTCCTGCCCTGGAAAGCGCCCATGCCCTGGCTGAAGTGTTCAAGCGCGCGCCGAGCCTGCCGAAAGATCACCTGATGGTGGTCAACCTGTCGGGCCGTGGCGACAAAGACATGCAAACCGTTATGCACCACATGGAACAATCGAAGCAGGAGAAACACTGATGAGCCGCCTGCAAACGCGCTTTGCCGAACTCAAGGAACAGAACCGCGCCGCCCTGGTGACCTTCGTGACCGCAGGCGACCCGAGCTACGACACCTCCCTGGCGATCCTCAAGGGCCTGCCGGCGGCTGGCGCCGATGTGATCGAATTGGGCATGCCCTTCACCGATCCGATGGCCGACGGCCCGGCGATCCAGCTGGCCAACATCCGTGCGTTGGCTGCCAAGCAAAACCTGGCGAAAACCCTGGAAATGGTTCGTGAGTTCCGCAAGGACAATAACGAAACGCCGCTGGTGTTGATGGGCTACTTCAACCCTATCCACAAGTACGGCGTGCCGCGTTTCATTGCGGAAGCGAAAGAGGCCGGCGTCGATGGTCTGATCGTGGTCGACATTCCGCCCGAGCATAACGGCGAATTGTGCGACCCGGCGCAGGCCGCGGGCATTGACTTCATCCGTCTGACCACGCCGACCACTGACGATGTGCGTCTGCCAACCGTGCTCAATGGCAGCTCCGGCTTTGTGTATTACGTGTCGGTGGCCGGTGTGACCGGTGCCGGCGCGGCAACTCTGGAGCACGTCGAAGCAGCGGTCGCGCGTCTGCGTCGTCATACCGATCTGCCGATCAGCATCGGTTTCGGCATCCGCACCCCGGAACAGGCAGCGAATATCGCGCGTCTGGCTGACGGTGTGGTGGTGGGGTCGGCGTTGATCGATCACATCGCCAATGCCACGACGCCGGAGCAGGCGGTGGATGGCGTGCTGAGCCTTTGTTCGGCGCTGGCCGAAGGTGTGCGTAAAGCGCGCGTCAGCTGAGGGTAAAGTTCCTGATACAGAGGAATTAGCGCCCTCCGGCACAGACTAATGAGCAAGACCCAGGGCTTCAGAACCTCGTTCTGAAGCCCTTTTTGTTGCGTGTGTCGTGAGGAAAAACCTGATGAAAATGTCGAAGCGTCTGATTGCCAGCCTGGGCGTTCTGATGCTCAGTGCCACTCCGTTGTTGCCGGCCATGGCAGATCAACACGACGATCGCGGTCATTACGATAACCGTGGTGACTATCATGGCGATGATCATCGCGACCATGACAACCCTCGTGGCGGTCCACCACCACGGGACTTCGGACCGGTGCGCCAGACAATTCACGACAATCACGGTTACTTCGTACGGGGTGCACCGCCGCCACCGGGTGTCATTGTGGTGCGTGGGCGGCCGCTGCCCCGAGGTTATTACGGCGAGCGCCTGGATAATCGGGCGTTGAACCACTTGCCGTATTACCCCGGTTACGAATGGCGCCGGGCGGGTGCGGATGTTGTGCTGATCGCTGTAGGAACGGGGATTGTCTATGAGGTATTGCAGGGGGTTCTGTACTGACAGGTTTGTAGGCTGATGGGCGAACGTCCTGACCCTTGTTAGAGCGAGCTTGCTCGCGATGGCGGCAGGCCAGCCAGTCTCTATGCTGGATGTGCCGGCCTCACCGCGAGCAACCTCGCTCCTACAGGTTCTGGTCTTAAGGTAACTCCAGGCCGCCCGCTGCCTTGTGCAACTTGCGCAGGTGCTCTCCGATTTGTTTCACGTTGGCTTCATTGGCCGCCATTTCGGCTGCACGGCTCGGTTCAAGCAGCGCTCTGACTTCCTTATCCAGATCGCCGGACAGTGCCAGCAGTTGTTTCTGTCGCTGGCTGCTTTCCGATTCCAGATGTTGCGATTCACTGGGCTGTGGCAAGCCATATCCGCCGGTGCCGAGCAATTCTGCCGGTCGGCTTAGAAAGCCGCTGTTATCGAGAATCTGCCTCAGTGTCTCGTTCGCCTTGTCCATTCCACCGTTTTTCAATTCTCTGGCGCCCAGATAACGCTGTTTGACCTCGTCCTGGGCCAACAGCAACTGGCGGCGAAAGCTGGCTTGTTCCAGCAGGAGCAACGCTGCGCTCGTACGCAAATCAGCCTGTTCGAACCATTTGCGGCGCTCTTCGGCTTTCAAGTCCAGCCAGTCCTCTACGGTTTCCTGCTTGACCGGCAAGTGCTGTTTCAACACTTCGAACATGGCTTGATAACGATCGCGGAAGGAGTCGAAGCGATAGCCCAGGCGCAGGGCTTCACGAGGGTCGTCGAGCACGCTGGTATCCGCCAGTCCGCGACCTTTGAGCACTTCCAGCAGACCGTTTGGCATGATGTTGTCCAGAGCGACCAACTTGGGATTGTTGGTGCCGCCACGCAGTAACTTCAACTCCTCCACCGCGCAGTTGTTTGACAGGAAGAAGTAGTTGCCGTCGTAGCTCCAGTGCATTTCGGCGGCGCGTTCCACGACATCTTCAATCTCGCGGCGCGACAGGTTCAGGGGTACCGAGGCCAGGCTGCGCAATTCAGTCTTGGTGTATTCGTCGATCACTTGGGCCAACGGCAGAACAAACAGGCGCGACGGGTATTTACCGACCAAGCCATCCCAACTCGACAGCTGAACATCGCCGACGAAGGCGCGGTAGGACAGTACCAGATGCTGGTCCAGGTCCAGTCGACAATCCGGCCCGCGCGGTCGGCCTGGTGCACAGATCACCAGCCGCAACATGCTATGACCCCAGCGGCTGACCCAGTTCTGGTTGGCCTCCGCCAGCAGATAGTCGACAGCGTAAACCCGCTCCGGATCGACCTGCCCCAGGGGTGTTTTGGCGAAATCGTTACCGGCATTCAGGAAGGCGAAGGTTTTGCCGCAAGCACCCTTGGCATTGGGTGCCCAGCCGAAGTGCTCCTTGTAGTAGCGGTACAGCGCTGGGCGGCGACAGGCATAGCTCGGGTCAAGGAGGAAATACTCCATGTTGACCGCGACGAACTCCTTGGGGCTGCTGGTCTCGTAAATATCCGGACTGCGAGCGATCTGACGGTTGTGCTGTTCGCGTTCGCCACGACGGCCGACGTATTGCTGCCATCCGGCGAGGTCGAGCAGGCGTGGGTCATCGCTGAGGGTAAAGCGGCGATCGGACTGACCGCGGCATTCGTCCGGGATACCGATCAGCCCCGAGCTGTTTTGGCGCCGGGTGCAGCGCTGAATCAGTTGGCGCTCCGACTTCGACCACAGGCGTGAACGGTCATAGATGTGAGTCAGTTCGTGCAGCACCGTCGCCAGCATCTCGCGGCGTACGGTGCCATGGGGGCGATAGGTCTTTTTGCTTGCGGCGCTGCCGTCGGTGAGGCTGGCCAGCAGGTTGCGATTCAGGTCGAGTTCCGACACCAGCGACGCCTGGCCGTAGGCGTTGCTGGGCATGTCGTCGGTCCAGCCGACGTCGATGCGCCGGTCGAGTTGCTCGATGAAGCGCGGCGGCAGAGCCTGCATGGCTTCATCGAGCAAGGCTTGGCTGGCTTGCTGTTGGGCGGGACTCAGACCGTCGCTCTTGAGATGTAATTCAAGGCCGGCATGGGCTGTGTTGCCGAACAGCAACAACGCCCCGGCCCACAGCCAGGCAGCTGGAAACCTCACAGCGCGAGAATGGCTTCGGCGAGAACCTGATCACTGGCGTCACGGGCCTCCGGTACGCGGGTGCGCAACATTCCCAGGGCTGCTTCCAGGTGTGCACCACGAATGTCGCCGTTGCTGGCAACGAAACTGGCGGCATCGTCCTGGGCATCGCGGACGATTTTCGAATCCCGGATGGAGGTGGTGGTATCGGATGTGAAATCAAGTGTGCGCTGGGTGGCACGAATCAGCATGTTACTGGTGGCAACCAGGGTATGGGCCTGGGCCACGTCGGCGAGCAGCAGCAGGCCAAGGGTGGCGGCAATCAGCGGGTTACGCATGGAACGACTCCGGAGAAACTTGGGATAGCTATTGGACGAGAATTGCTTGTGCCAGTTCAAGGTCGCTGGCATGAAGTTTTGGCTGGGTCCGGCGCAGGTAATTCAGGGCCGATTCCAGCTGTGCGCCTCTCAGTTGGCCGTCACTGGCGATGAATGCTGCAGCGTCATCCCGGGCGGCGAGCAGCAGTTTATGGTCGAAGGGCGCCGAGGTCACCATGCTTGTGGCGTAACCGCTGGCGACAGTGCCTTGTGTAGAGAGGTTGAAGGCATCGAAAGCGTGGGCCGAACCCGAGTGGATGGCCGCGAAAAACACCGTAGAGATCAACAGATTTGAATGAAAGCGCATGAGACTCGACAGTTGAAGGTGAGTCCCAAGGCTAGCGCAAGCACCGGTCTAGAGCCAGCATCGCAACATGGGGACACGACTGGCGTGTCCCGCTCCAGGCCAGCCGCTTAGATGGTCAGAATCGCTTGCGCCAGTTGCGCGTCGGTTGCATTCAGTTGTGGCGCCTGATGACGAATGTAGTCGAGTGCACTTTCCAGTTTTACGCCGCGGATCGCGCCTTCAGTGGCAACAAAGCTCGCCGCGTCGTCACGGGCAGCGAGGACGATCTTGTTATCCTTGAACGACGACGAGACGACATCGGTGGTCGCATCGGATGTGGCCTTGAGCGCGTTGACGACCGCATCGGTGGTCACGATGAAGCTGCTGGCGTGGGAATTGGCAGCCACGGCAAGCAGGGCTGCAGCGCTGAGCAGACGAAGACGGCACATGGTGTAACTCCTTTGGGTAAATCGATTGAAAGAGGGCGCGGTGCCTGAATAGTCAGACGCCAGGCATTCGGCGTTCGCCACGTTCTGGTTTGATATTAGGCCTGCGCGTGGCAATTAGCACAGTGCTGTCTGTTCGAGTGAAGCATTAGCGCCAGAACGGTTTGTCCAGTTCGCTGACACGATCGGCATGGGTGATGCCCATGTCCGAGAGTTGCCGATCATCGAGTTGGCCGAGTATTCGCCGGGTTCTTGCCCTTTCAAGGCTGTTGCAGAGCCCTCTCAAGAGTCTGCGAAACCAGTGTGAACGTGGGTTTGATTGAAGCGTGGAAGCAGGCGCATCTACCAAGTGATTCATGGCGCAGTCCCTTGTGCTGAATAGAGGCCCTATCGTGATACCGAGGCTATTTCCATGACAGACACAATGCGCCTAAATTGTACTGGTTCAGTTCTGGTTTTTACTTAACTGTACCTGTCTGGCGCTACCTCTACTGTGTGGCCATATTTAGTGACCCTAAACGACAAAACCCGTCGTGGTTTCCCACGACGGGTTTTGTTTTTTCAATTCGGGTTGCTGGCGGTGGACCCTACAGGTCAGAGCCAGCGACGCTAACTTAGCGCCAGAACGGCTTGCTCAGCTCTTCGTAGCGCTGTGCTTCGCTGATCCCGGCATCGGCCAGCAGACGCGAATCCAGACGAGCCAGTTGATGGCGGCTGGAGATGCGGCGCTGCCACAGCATCAGGTTGGCGATAACGCGCAGAGGCATGGAAGCCTGGGTTTTTGCAGCAGTGTTTTCGAGAAACATATCGGAACTGATTGTACGTTCCATGGTGGTCATCCTTCCGCTTGTGGCGGCATTAGGTAGTGGTTTAACTGGTGCCCATGATCCTCTCGTTTGCCTAGTCTCTGTAGATACAGTTCACCTGTATTGTGAGGGCTCAGTTAACTGTTTAAGGGGGGTGTACTGGTCGAAATTGAGGCAACTGTACTTGTCTGCACCATTATGGCGCGATTTTGCGGATTTTGAGCGGGGGTGTAGGCCGATTCGGTAGGAAATGACCGGTACAGCAGTACAGTTTTTGAAGGGATAGTGCTTGAAGGTAGCCCGCTGACGAAACTGTGTTTGCGTCAGCGGCTATCTGTACCCGTTACGCCAGGAGCATTTTCCCGGTTTCTTCCAGGTTGATGTGCCAGCTCAGGGCATCACGCAGGATGTGTGGCGTATGGCCGCCAAGGGCGCAAGCGGCCGAGAAGTAGTTATTGAGCGCTTCGCGATAGTCCGGATGCACACAGTTATCGATGATCACGCGAGCTCGCTCCCGAGGCGCCAGGCCGCGCAAGTCCGCCAGGCCGACTTCGGTGACGAGAATGTCGACGTCATGCTCGGTGTGGTCAACGTGGCTGACCATCGGCACCACGCTGGAAATGGCTCCGCCCTTGGCAATCGACTTGGTCACGAAGATGGCAAGATGCGCGTTGCGCGCGAAATCGCCCGAGCCGCCAATGCCGTTCATCATCCGCGTGCCGCAGACGTGGGTGGAGTTGACGTTGCCGTAGATGTCGAATTCGAGCGCGGTGTTGATACCGATGATGCCGAGTCGACGCACCACTTCCGGGTGGTTGGAGATCTCCTGGGGGCGCAGCACCAGTTTGTCCTTGTAGCGTTCCAGATTGCCGAACACATCGGCGTTGCGACGGCTCGACAAGGTGATCGAGCTGCCCGAAGCAAAGCTCAGTTTGCCGGCATCGATCAGGTCGAACGTCGAATCCTGCAGCACTTCGGAGTACATCGTCAGGTCTTCGAAGGGCGAGTCGATCAGGCCACACATCACCGAGTTGGCGATGGTGCCGATGCCGGCCTGCAGCGGGCCGAGCTTGTTGGTCATGCGCCCGGCGTCGACTTCCTGCTTGAAGAAGCTGATCAGGTGGTCGGCGATGGCCTGGGTTTCAGCGTCCGGCGCCAGCACGGTGGATGGCGAGTCGGGTTGGTTGGTGATCACGATCGCGACGATTTTTTCCGGCGGGATCGGGATGGCGGTGCTGCCAATGCGATCGTCGACCTTGACCAGCGGAATCGGCGTGCGGGTCGGACGATAAGTCGGGATATAAATGTCGTGCAGGCCTTCGAGATTCGAGTTGTGCGCCATGTTGATCTCGACGATCACGTGTTTGGCGAAAATCGCGAAGCTGGCCGAGTTGCCCACCGAGGTGGTCGGCACGATATGCCCTTGTTCAGTGATCGCCACCGCCTCGATCACGGCGATGTCCGGCAGCTTCAGTTGCTGGTTGCGCAGCTGTTCGACGGTTTCCGAGAGGTGTTGGTCAATGAACATCACTTCGCCGGCGTTGATCGCCTTGCGCAGGGTGCTGTCCACCTGAAACGGCATGCGCCGCGCCAGTACGCCGGCTTCGGTGAGCTGTTTGTCGAGGTCGTTGCCCAGGCTGGCGCCGGTCATCAGGCTGATCTTCAGCGGCGTGACCTTGGCCCGTTCGGCCAATGCGTGGGGTACGGCTTTGGCTTCGCCGGCGCGGGTGAAGCCACTCATGCCGACGGTCATGCCGTCCTGAATCAGAGCGGCGGCGTCGGCGGCGCTCATCACTTTATCCAACAACGAAGGCAGGCGAATACGGTCACGGTACATGGATTGTTATCTCGGGAAACGGGTAGCAGGATGTGCAGTCTAGTGAATTTTGAAGGTTCACGTCCCGCTACCAAGGTCGCAAAAGGGCCGTCCATTCCTGATGTTTTAAACAAAACACTGTTACTGAATCGGTAACAAAGCGGCGGTTTGTCCGACGGTCTTCACCAATAAAAACGCCCCGACAAGTCGGGGCGTTTGCGGTGCCAGCGAGAATTACTCGACAGCCTTCACCATGTCCTCGATGACCTTCTTGGCGTCGCCGAACACCATCATGGTCTTGTCCAGGTAGAACAGTTCGTTGTCCAGGCCGGCATAGCCGCTGGCCATCGAGCGTTTGTTGACGATGATGGTCTTGGCCTTGAACGCTTCGAGGATCGGCATGCCGGCAATCGGCGATTTCGGATCGTTCTTCGCGGCCGGGTTGACCACGTCGTTGGCGCCCAACACCAGGACCACGTCGGCCTGACCGAACTCGGAGTTGATGTCTTCCATCTCGAACACCTGGTCGTAAGGCACCTCGGCCTCGGCCAGCAATACGTTCATATGGCCAGGCATCCGCCCTGCCACCGGGTGGATCGCGTACTTCACGGTCACGCCACGGTGGGTCAGCTTCTCGGTCAGTTCCTTCAGCGCATGCTGGGCGCGGGCCACCGCCAGGCCGTAGCCCGGAACGATGATCACGGTGTCGGCGTTGGTCAGCAGGAAGGTCGCGTCGTCAGCCGAGCCGGATTTCACCGGACGGGCTTCCTGGGCGCCTGCCGGGCCTGCGTCGGCTGTGTTGCCGAAACCGCCGAGCAACACATTAAAGAAGGAGCGGTTCATCGCCTTGCACATGATGTACGAGAGGATCGCACCGGACGAGCCCACCAGGGAGCCGGCAATGATCAGCATCGAGTTGTTCAGCGAGAAGCCGATACCCGCCGCCGCCCAGCCGGAGTAGCTGTTGAGCATCGACACCACCACCGGCATGTCGGCGCCACCGATCGGGATGATGATCAGCACGCCCATGACGAACGCCAGGGCCAGCATCAAGGCGAAGGCGCTGAGGTTGCCGGTCAGCATGAAGGTCACGCCCAGCGCCAGTGTGGCCAGGCCCAACAGCAGGTTCAGTTTGTGCTGGCCGGCGAACTGTACCGGTGCGCCCTGGAACAGGCGGAACTTGTACTTGCCGGACAGTTTGCCGAACGCGATCACCGAACCGGAGAACGTGATGGCACCGATGGCCGCGCCGAGGAACAGTTCCAGACGGTTACCCGCCGGAATCGAATCACCCAGGTGCTTGACGATGCCCAGGGACTGCGGCTCGACGACGGCGGCAATGGCGATGAACACCGCGGCCAGACCGATCATGCTGTGCATGAACGCGACCAGTTCCGGCATCTTGGTCATTTCAACGCGCTTGGCCATGATCGAACCGGCCGTGCCGCCGATCAGCAGGCCGACAATCACGTAACCAATGCCGGCTGTCGCCCCGCCTTGTCCAAAAGAGAGCGCGCCCAGCTTATAGATGAGGCCGACGGTGGTGAGGATCGCCAGCGCCATGCCGAGCATGCCGAACAGGTTGCCGCGACGCGACGTGGTGGGGTGCGACAGGCCTTTGAGGGCCTGGATGAAGCAGATCGACGCGATCAGGTAGAGCGTCGTTACGAGGTTCATGCTCATTACTTCGGCGCCTCTTCTTTTACGGCTTTCGGGGCTTTTTTCTTGAACATCTCAAGCATGCGGCGGGTGACCAGGAAGCCACCGAACACGTTGACCGCCGCCAGCGCGACCGCGAGGGTGCCCATGGTCTTGCCCAGTGGCGTCACGGTCAAAGCCGCTGCCAGCATGGCGCCGACGATCACGATCGCCGAAATGGCGTTGGTCACGGCCATCAAAGGCGTGTGCAGCGCAGGTGTAACGTTCCAGACCACGTGATAACCGACATAAATCGCCAGCACGAAGATGATCAGGTTGTAGATACCGGGGGAGATAAGCTCTTCCATCGTCTGAATCCCTGCTTAGGCGTTTTTGCGGATGACTTGGCCGTCGCGGCACATCAGGCACGCGGCGACGATGTCGTCTTCGAGGTTGATCTCGAACTGGCCTTCCTTGGTGAAGACCAGTTTCAGGAAGTCCAGCAAGTTGCGGGCATACAGCGCTGAAGCATCTGCCGCGACCGCACCGGCGAGGTTGGTCGGACCGACAATGGTCACGCCATTTTCGACGACCACCTGATCGGCCACGGTCAGCGGGCAGTTGCCGCCCTGCGCGGCGGCAAGGTCGATGACCACCGAGCCCGGTTTCATCTGTGCCACGGTTTCGGCGCTCAACAGCGTCGGCGCCTTGCGGCCCGGAATCAGCGCGGTGGTGATGACAATGTCAGCTTGCTTGGCGCGCTCGTGCACGGCCACCGCCTGGCGCTGCATCCAGCTGCCCGGCATGGGCCGCGCGTAACCGCCGACACCGACGGCGCATTCACGCTCTTCGTCGGTCTCGTAGGGCACGTCGACGAACTTGGCGCCGAGGGATTCGATCTGCTCTTTTACCGCGGGGCGCACGTCAGACGCTTCGATCACGGCACCCAGACGTTTAGCCGTGGCGATCGCCTGCAGCCCGGCCACGCCGGCGCCGAGAATCAGCACGCGCGCCGCTTTCACGGTACCTGCAGCCGTCATCAGCATCGGCATGAAGCGCGGATAGTAATGAGCGGCCAGCAGCACGGCTTTATAGCCGGCAATGTTGGCTTGCGAGGACAGCACATCCAGGCTTTGGGCGCGGGAGGTACGCGGTGCGGCCTCCAGCGCGAACGCGGTCATGCCGCACTCGGCCATTTTGGCGATGGTTTCATTGCTGAACGGGTTGAGCATGCCCACCACAACGGTGCCGCGCTTGATCAGCGCCAGCTCGCTGTCGCTGGGCGCGACCACCTTAAGAATCAGCTCCGCACCAAACGCATCGTTGGCGCTGCCAATGATCGCGCCTGCCGCTTCATAAGCACTGTCGACAACACTGGCGTTAATGCCGGCGCCGCTTTGTACAGTGACCTTATGACCCTGGCCGATCAGCTTCTTGATGGTTTCCGGGGTTGCAGCAACCCGTGTTTCACCCGTCTGGGTTTCGAGAGGAACACCAATGTGCACGTCAAATCTCCTGCGTGATCTTATTGAGTAAACCCATGCACTACGGATGGTGCGACTGGGGCGGCTGATCAGCACGATCCCGCCAAATCAGGGCGGGGCGCGGCATTTTGCAGGCGAACTTTGTGCCCTTCAAGGGATTATGACGGGTGACGGAAAATTAACTACAAGTCACCCCGTGACCGAATGTCGCAACTAATCGGCTCAATCCCTTATAACCCGTGCCTTGCAAGGAGTTTGGCGGATTTTCAGCAATTTATGCATCGGCCATATGAATGATGCGGCATTGCTTTCAGATAGAAGCTCAAAGCCACGTCTTCAGGCGCTTGTAGGACGTCTGTACTACCTTTGTCTACAGTCTGCGAAAATGCGACAAATACTTATATCTGTAGGGTTTTAATTTTGCTGACTACGGGGTCAGCAAATGCCTATGAGCCTTCATTTCTCTAGGCTGTAGCTGTGTGCTTGATTCACCAACCAATCTCGAAAAGCCCGTAATGACGCAGATTCGACCTTTCGTTCAGGAATCATCAGGTAATAAGCCTTGATGCTCGAGAGGGCTTGAGGGTTGGCGATCACCAGGCGTTTCTCGGTCAGTTCGCGCTGAATCAGGAATGGCGGAATCAGGGCAATTCCCATGTCGTGCATGGCTGCCTGAGCCAGCATGGAGAATAGCTCGTAGCGTGGCCCTGTCATGTCGCGAGGGACATTCAGGTGCTGGGAGTCGAACCACTGCCGCCAGGCATAGGGGCGAGTGGTCTGCTGCAGGAGGGGCAGTTCCGCGATTTCATCGGCTGTCAGAACGGTCTTGTTTCCCAGTAGGGCGGGGCTACATACCGGGAGCGGATGCTCGCCCATCAGGCGGTGGGATTCTGTACCCGACCAGTCCGCGTCACCAAAGTAAATCGCGGCATCAAAGTCGGTGTCGGCAAACAGGAAGGGGCGTGTGCGGTTAGTCAGGTTGACCGTCACTTCCGGGTGCTTTTTCTGGAAGTCCTTCAATCGAGGTAGCAGCCATTGGGTGCCGAAGGTCGGCACCACGGCCAACTCGATCACGTTGGCACCCTGCTGTCCCATCACGGACAAGGTGTCGCGCTCCACCGCGTCCAGTTGAGTGGCGACTCGGCGGCTGTAAGAAAGTCCGGCTTCGGTCAGTTTGACTCCGCGTCGCGAGCGTCGGAACAGCTCTACGCCGAGGAAGTCTTCGAGGCTGGCAATCTGGCGGCAAATGGCGCCCTGTGTCAGCGAAAGCTCCTGTGCTGCCTTGGTAAAGCTCTCGTTGCGCGCTGCCGCTTCGAAACTGATCAGGGCGGTTGTACTGGGTATTTTTCTACGCATGTACGCCAACCTCACTAATTCATTGCATTAAATGGGTTTCGCGACGTTTCGGAGTGAGAAATTAGCACAACAGTATGCAAAATCCTCGTTTGTCGGGAGGTCGAACCCGGCCTAGCATCAGTCCACGTTATTAGACCTGTTTCGAGAGGACATACTCATGGCCGGTAAAGCTAGCTTCAACTGGATCGATCCCTTGCTGCTGGATCAACAGCTCACTGAAGAAGAGCGCATGATCCGCGACACCGCTGCGCAGTTCGCTCAGCAGAGCCTCGCGCCGCGCGTTCTCGAAGCTTTCCGTCATGAAAAGACCGATCCGGCGATCTTCCGCGAGATGGGTGAAGTGGGCCTGCTGGGCGCGACCATCCCTGAACAGTACGGTGGCAGCGGCCTCAACTATGTCAGCTATGGCCTGATTGCCCGTGAAGTCGAGCGTGTCGACTCCGGCTATCGTTCGATGATGAGTGTGCAGTCCTCTCTGGTGATGGTGCCAATCAATGAATTTGGTACTGAAGCGCAGAAGCAGAAGTACTTGCCGAAACTGGCCTCGGGTGAATGGATCGGCTGCTTTGGTCTGACCGAACCCAACCATGGTTCCGACCCAGGCGCGATGATTACTCGTGCGCGCAAAGTGGAAGGTGGCTACAGCCTGACCGGTAACAAAATGTGGATTACCAACAGCCCAATCGCTGACGTGTTTGTCGTTTGGGGCAAAGACGATGCGGGTGATATCCGCGGTTTCGTTCTGGAGAAAGGCTGGAAAGGCCTGAGCGCTCCGGCCATTCACGGCAAGGTCGGCCTGCGTGCGTCGATCACCGGTGAAATCGTCATGGACAACGTATTTGTTCCGGAAGAGAACATCTTCCCCGATATCCGTGGCCTTAAGGGTCCTTTTACTTGCCTCAACTCGGCTCGTTACGGGATTGCCTGGGGTGCACTGGGTGCTGCCGAGTTCTGCTGGCACACCGCTCGCCAATACACACTGGATCGTCAGCAGTTCGGTCGCCCATTGGCCGCCACTCAACTGATTCAGAAGAAGCTGGCTGACATGCAGACCGAAATCACCATGGCGCTGCAAGGCTGCCTGCGTCTGGGTCGCATGAAAGACGAAGGCACTGCGGCGGTCGAAATCACTTCGATGATGAAGCGCAACTCCTGCGGCAAGTCTTTGGACATCGCTCGCATGGCTCGCGATATGCTCGGCGGCAACGGCATCTCCGATGAGTTTGGCGTCGCTCGCCATCTGGTCAATCTGGAAGTGGTGAATACCTATGAAGGTACGCATGACGTCCACGCGCTGATCCTTGGTCGTGCTCAAACCGGCATCCAGGCGTTCTATTAATAGGAGAACGGCCATGGGCGCGCTTTCGCATCTACGGGTTCTGGATTTATCGCGGGTGCTGGCCGGGCCGTGGGCCGGACAGATTCTTGCGGACCTTGGCGCTGAGGTGATCAAGGTCGAGCGTCCGGGCAATGGCGATGACACGCGTGCCTGGGGCCCGCCGTTCCTTAAAGACGCTGATGGCGAGAACACCAGCGAGGCCGCCTATTATTTGTCGGCCAATCGCAACAAGCAGTCGGTCACCATCGACTTCACGCGTCCGGAGGGGCAGAAGTTGGTGCGTGAGCTGGCGGCTAAATCGGACATCCTGATCGAGAACTTCAAGGTCGGTGGACTGGCCGCCTATGGGCTGGACTACGCGTCGCTGAAGGCGATCAATCCAGACCTGATTTATTGCTCGATCACCGGGTTTGGCCAGACCGGTCCTTATGCCAAGCGTGCGGGTTATGACTTCATGATCCAGGGGCTTGGCGGGCTCATGAGTCTGACGGGGCGACCTGAAGGTGAAGAAGGTGCGGGGCCGGTCAAGGTCGGCGTCGCGTTGACGGATATTTTGACCGGGCTTTATTCGACGGTGGCGATCCTGGCGGCGCTTGCGCATCGGGGTCAGGGCGGTGGCGGTCAGCATATTGATATGGCGTTACTGGATGTTCAGGTGGCCTGCCTGGCCAACCAGGCGATGAACTACCTGACTACCGGCAATGCACCCAAACGCCTGGGCAATGCTCATCCGAACATCGTGCCTTATCAGGATTTTCCTACGGCGGATGGCGACTTCATTCTTACAGTAGGGAACGACGGACAGTTCCGAAAATTTGCCGAGGTGGCGGGTCAACCACAATGGGCAGACGATCCGCGGTTCGTTACCAATAAGCTGCGGGTGGCTAACCGTGCAGTGCTCATCCCGCTGATTCGTCAGGCGACGGTGTTCAAGACCACCGCTGAATGGGTGGCACAGCTGGAGCAGGCGGGAGTGCCGTGCGGGCCTATCAACGATCTTGCGCAGATGTTTGCGGATCCTCAGGTCAAGGCGCGAGGGTTGTCGATTGAGTTGCCGCATGCGTTGGCCGGGATGGTGCCGCAAGTGGCAAGCCCTATCCGGTTGTCCGAGACGCCCGTGGAGTACCGTTATGCGCCTCCGCTGCTGGGAGAGCATACGTCGGAGGTTCTGCAGCGGGTGTTGGGGCTGGGCGCGGATGTGGTGGCGTCGTTTAAAAAGTCCGGAGTGCTCTAGGGGCTTATTCTATATAGAGGGATGGTTTGCTCCT
>NZ_JUGV01000001.1:5597500-6217500 GCF_000800055.1 Pseudomonas sp. 11/12A
AACGGATAAAAGGTACTCCGGGGATAACAGGCTGATACCGCCCAAGAGTTCATATCGACGGCGGTGTTTGGCACCTCGATGTCGGCTCATCACATCCTGGGGCTGAAGCCGGTCCCAAGGGTATGGCTGTTCGCCATTTAAAGTGGTACGCGAGCTGGGTTTAGAACGTCGTGAGACAGTTCGGTCCCTATCTGCCGTGGACGTTTGAGATTTGAGAGGGGCTGCTCCTAGTACGAGAGGACCGGAGTGGACGAACCTCTGGTGTTCCGGTTGTCACGCCAGTGGCATTGCCGGGTAGCTATGTTCGGAATAGATAACCGCTGAAAGCATCTAAGCGGGAAACTAGCCTCAAGATGAGATCTCACTGGGACCTTGAGTCCCCTGAAGGGCCGTCGAAGACTACGACGTTGATAGGTTGGGTGTGTAAGCGCTGTGAGGCGTTGAGCTAACCAATACTAATTGCCCGTGAGGCTTGACCATATAACACCCAAGCAATTTGCTGACCTGAAAAGGCACCAGATTGCGGTGTGTGAAGACGCAATGAACCGAAAGTTCGCAACCATTCACAAAAGCCGCACAAACTATCGCATACCCAATTTGCTGAAGCGTCGAAAGACGGTTCGGTACCCGAATTTCTTGACGACCATAGAGCATTGGAACCACCTGATCCCATCCCGAACTCAGCAGTGAAACGATGCATCGCCGATGGTAGTGTGGGGTTTCCCCATGTGAGAGTAGGTCATCGTCAAGATTAAATTCCAAAACCCCTATCTGCGCATGCAGGTAGGGGTTTTGTCTTTAATAGTAGAAGCATCAAGAATTCGTTGGCACGCCATTACAGGCGGACCGGCACACAGAATTTCTTGACGACCATAGAGCATTGGAACCACCTGATCCCATCCCGAACTCAGCAGTGAAACGATGCATCGCCGATGGTAGTGTGGGGTTTCCCCATGTGAGAGTAGGTCATCGTCAAGATTAAATTCCGAAACCCCTATCTGCAGATGCAGGTAGGGGTTTTGTCGTTCTGGACCAGTCAAAAATCATCAGCCACAAAAAAGCCGGCCCCTGGACTCAGAGGCTGGCTTTGTAGCAGCAACCGAAGTGGTCGGCTGGCAGAGAAGCAAGCCCAGCCTTATGCAAACACCTTCAACACATTATTCATCGCATCATCGGCAAAGCCCTGAACGAAATCCTTGAACCCAGGTAGCGCATCAGCACCACCTTGGGCGGGTTCGGCAATGATCGTCCAAGTGGCCCGCGATTGACCTGCTCCCAGTGATTCCACGTTCATGGCCGCCCACAAATTGGCCACGCCCAAGGTGTTGTAAATCGTGGTCCAAGTCATGCTCAGAGCCTGGTCGTCTCGGGAGTTGAGTTGCTCGACCACCAGGTTGCCGTCCTTGAAGAACTTCTTGCGTAGGGACGACACGCCCTCGCCGGTCATCTCGATGTGCGACAGCGCCGGGATGAATTGATCGAAGCCGGCGAAGTTGCCGACCACGGCCCAGACTTTTGCGGCATCGACTGGTACTTCCACCGAGGACACCACCTGGCAGCCTTGCGGGTTTTTGATCAGGGTGTCGGGTTGCAGAGTGCTCATGGTTTTTCTCCGTTCTTGGTTGGGATGGATCAGATGAAATTGATCTCTTTGAGATAGTCGCAACCGCGTCGCAGCAGTGCAGGGGACTTTTCCGGGTAACACGCGCCCATTTGCCGAACGCCAGCCTTGGCGTTGTCATGGCCGATCATGGAGATGTCGCCGATGTCTTCCTCGAAGCCATTGAGGTAGAAACCCAACACCCCGAACAACGCGTTGTCGCTGTCGACCCGACCCAGTTGTTGCTGCCAATCGGTGACACTGACCAGGGAAAATTCGCGACCCGCTTCGCGAAAGGAGGCAACGTAGGTGCCCCACTCCAGCGGTTCGGGGTTGTGCAGGTTGAACACCGGCCTTTGCGGCTGATAACGGCTGGCATGAAAGGCGATAAAACGGGCGAGAAAATCCACCGGCATCAGGTCGAAATTCAGCGCGAATGCCGGCACCTGCCCGAGCTGGATCGACCCCTTGAGCATCAGCATCAAACGGTTCTTGTGCGGCTGGCACACGCCTGTGGCGCTGTTGAAACTGATGTTGCCGGGGCGATAGAGATTGACCCATACCCCGCGCTCCCGCGCGCGCTCAAGAATCCGTTCGCCGACCCACTTGGACAGGTTGTAGCCATTCTTGATGTAGATCGGCGGGGTATGTGCCGCGGGTAACTCAAGCACCCGACCTTCGGCGGAGATGGTGCTCGAGGCCGAAAGCGTCGAGACGAAGTTGAAGATCTTTTTGCTACGCCCTTCGCACAGTCGCAGGCACTCGAAAATCGGCTCGACGTTATCCCGCGCCAACGACTCGTAATCGAGCACGTGATTGACGTTGGCGGCGTTGTGCACCAATGCACCGAACTCTCGATCCAGCCGCTCATATACATCAGCGGCCAGCCCCAGTTGGGGACGTGTGATGTCCGCTGCGTATACCCGTACCCGACTCAGGTCCAAATGCTCCAGACGGTTATCCCGTAGCGCATGGGCAAACCGTTCGGAAGCCGGTTGCCCATCGCTGTCGCGCACCAGGCATGCGACTTCACTGGCACCCCACGCCAGCAGTGCTTCGACAATATGGACGCCGACAAAACTGTTGGCACCGGTGACGATGACTTTATGCACATCACTCAGGCGGTTGGCGGGCAATGGCTGCACCTCCAGTTCGCGCAGGACATCGGCCATGGCTTGCGGGCTCAACACCTCTTCGCTACCGGAGCCGCGAACCAGCGTCGCCAGCTTGGTGATGGTGGGCAGCTCGATGAAGCGGTTGATCGAAATGCTGCGACCGAACTCCTCGCGTAAACGCAGGAGCATGCGCGACAGCAGGATCGAGTGACCGCCCAGATTGAAGAAGCTTTCGTCGGTGGAAATATCGCTGCTCGGCAACTCCAACAGCTCGGCCCAGATCTGCAGCAACAGTGCTTCATCGGCACTTACAGGCAAGCGTCGCGAGGTGCTTTCGCTGACGGTGATCGGCAGTTCCAGCAGTGCCTTGCGATCGATTTTGCCGTTGCTGGCGTACGGCATGCTCGCCATTTCGGTCCAGGCGATGGGTTGCATGTAGTCCGGCAAGTGCTGCGCCGCATGGGTCTTCAGTGCTTGGCGAGCGGCACCGATTCGATCTTCCTGAGGCTGGGCGAGGAAGGCCAGAATCCGTCGCTGGGCGTCGATGACCACCGCCACCTGCCGGTACAACTGACTGTCGCGCAGGCAGCGTTCGATTTCCTCCGGCTCGACCCGGAAGCCGCGAATTTTCACTTGATTATCACGCCGTCCGCACAGCTCGACCCCCTCAGGGGTCCATTTCGCCATGTCGCCGGTTCGGTAGGCACGCAGGCTTTGGCCATCGGGCAGGCTCAAGCTCAGATAACGTTCGGCGGTCTGCTGCGGATTATTCAGGTAACCCAGGCAAACACCCGGCCCGACGATGAACAACTCGCCAACGGTCTGTTCGCTAACAGGCTGCAAGTCTTCATCGAGAATCAGCACCCGACTGTTGGCGATCGGGCCGCCCAGCGACCGATTGTTATCGCCGGTCCGCAGTCGTCGCGCAGTAATCAGCACCGTGGCTTCGGTAGGGCCGTACAGGTTGTAGAGCGTGCCTTGGCGGGTCAGTTGCTGGATGACCCATGGCTCGCAGACATCGCCGCCGGTCATCACGTGATCGAGGCCTTGCAGTTGCTCCAGCGGCAGGATGCTCAGCAAGGCCGGCGGCAAAAAGGCGTGGCTCAGACGTTGATGGCGGATCAACTCAACCAATTGCAGTGTGTCGCGACGCTGGTCCTCGCTGGGCACGATCAACTCGGCACCTTGCAGCAGGGTCGGGAAAATATCGATTAACGAAGAGTCGAAACTCAGCGACGAAAACTGCAGCACCCGACTTTGCCCGGTCAGTTGCACATAGTCGGCGTACCACGCCGTGAAGTGGGCGAGATTGGCCTGGCTGAGCAGCACGCCCTTGGGGTGACCCGTCGTGCCCGACGTGTAGAGCGCCATGCACGGTGCGTCGAGATTGGGGCATTGGTGCATCAGCGGTTGATCGGGATCCGCGTCATCGACGTCGATAAGGGTAATGTCCAGCCCCGGCATTTCTGATGAGAGCGGATGTTGCCCGTCATGCAGCAGTAAGACCGCGCCGGCGTTCGACAGGATGTATTGCTGACGCTGTAACGGATGGCTCGGCTCCAGTGGCAGATACACTGCGCCGCACCCGAGGATCGCCAGAATTCCCGCGTACAACGCGCTGCATTTGGGCAGGCAGATGCCCACCACAATGGGTCCTGGATGCCGGGCCAGCAGCGGTTGCAAACGCTGGGCGATGGCTCGGCTGTGGTTATGCAGTTGGCCGTAGTCGATTGATGTGCCGGCAATGTTCAGCGCAGGGCAATCGGCAGACCGAGTCAATCGCTGCTCCAGCCGCTCGATCATTGGCGTCTGTGCCAATTGCAGCAGGCGCGGTTCATCGGTGGCATTGAGCCGATGCACAAATGCCAGGCTCTCGAGAAACAGCAGACTTTCCACGCGCTCGAATGACGCCGAAGGGGGGGGACCGGCCAGCAAAAAACAGTCGGCGTCCCTGGAGAAGCGGCTGACCAGCAGCGCCACGTGATCCACCAGTTCCGCTACTGCGCGCAGGCGCAAGGACTGGCCATTGCCCGAGGGTTCATCGGCCATCGGGACACGGCTGACCAGCGTGCAATTGTGCAGGCACAGCAAGTCCAGCGACGGCAGCCCGGAAGCGCCCGGCAAACCGATGCCCAGTTGCAGCGTCAGTCGCGGTACATCCTCGAAGCGATGAACCGTCAATGTGGCGTCGTCGATCAACAAGTCCACGGGCTTTGGCATCAGCGCATCGCCGTCCTTTACCCGCGTCAGTACATGACCGTGTTGTTCGAGTTCCAGCGCCAGGTCGGTCAGGGCCTGGCTGTGTCCAACGAGCAATATGTCGAGACGTCTCATGTTGGCTCCTCCTCAAATCAGGTAGTCACTCAAGGCGCGTTGCACGCACGGCGAATCCAGCAGCGAACTGCTGTGGAAGAACCGCACGATGTTGGTCACCAACGGGTGATGGCGATTGATCGGGAAGGCCAGCCCCGACACTTCACGCTTGAGGGCGTGCCGCGCCGTGTCGCTGATTCGCAAGGCATCGATCAACCGGAAGTCGAAGGACTTCTGGATGTCGTTGGTCAGGTAGTGGCCGATGAACACCGGCAGGATCCGTGCGATGCATTGGCGGTCTTCTTCGCTCGCGGTGTGCCAGTAGATGCGCACCATCCGCGACCAGAAACCGGAGTGCCGGCCTTCGTCCAACAAGTGATCGGCCATCAAGCCCTTGATCGACTGCTTGACCGTATCGTCCTTGGCGAAGGCCGCCACATCGCCGGTCACGGTGTTTTCGGCGATGGCCACGCAGATCAGCTCCACAGCGCCACGCAGGTGCTGCGGCGCGAGTGCCACGGCCGTCGGGATTGCGCGGCTCAGCTCGATTTCGCCCGGCAGTTCGATGGGGGCAATGCCGGTCATGGCGACCGTCTGCTGCATGAAATCCATCGCCACCAGCGCGTGGTAATCCTCGTCCACGACGACGGTCATGGCGTCATAACGGCAGGCGAACGGGAAGGCCACGTCGAAGCGATTCTTGGCGATGCTGCGGGCGGTCTTGTCGACGATCTCGGTTTCGAAAATCACCACGTCGTTGATGAATTTGTAGAGCGTCTGCACCAGGGCGAAGTCGCGCTGTTCCGGGCACGCACGCTGGAAACTATCACTGAGCACCAGCGGTTGGCGGCTTAATGGGTAGATCAGTTTGTCGTCGTTCTCCAGCACGCGACGCGGACGGGTGCGAATGGTCGCGCGGCTTTCCCACGCGTCGGCGAAGGACTGGTAGTCGGCGGCGTTCATGCGTTCACCTGCGCGAGGTGTTCGCTCATGCTCAGGCGCAGGCCGTCCCACAGAGCGATGCGGCTTTCCACCGCGGCGATGGCGCTGGCATACACGTCTTCCTGCCGTTGCGGATCACCATCGACCAGCCGGGCGAGGAGTTTTTCCGCGGCCGGGCCGTGGTCTTCGGAGTCGACTTCAATGTGTCGTTGGAGGTAATAGCGGAAGGTCGGCGCCTGTTCGATGCCGATGCCCCAATCGTCGAGAATGCGCTGGAACATCTGCGGAATGACGCTCTCGCGGCCGTGTAGAAACGCTGCCGCCACGCTATGGCCTGGCGCATGTAGCGCGGTGTGCAGCGTATGGCGTACAAACCGAGCCGCCGCTGGATCGACGTTCACGCTTTGCAACGCCACGTCGTAACTCACGCCTTCTTGTTGCAGCGCGACGAAGTGCTCGATGGCGGAGGTGCTGGCGCCGACTTCACGCATCGCATCCAGATACAGTTCGAAATGGCTGTAGTGACCATGGACCGGACGGTCGTCGGACTCTTCGCCCAACACGATCTCATTGATTAACCGAGCGGCCTGTGGATCTTGCGGCGGCAGCCACGGCAGCTGGATGCACGTCAATTCCTGCTGTAGACGCTTGGTCAGGGACATGAAGTCCCACACGGCAAACACATGGGTTTCCATGAAGCGTTGCAATACGGACAGTGAATGTATTTCCGAGAAAATCGGGTGTGAACCAAGCTCGGCTTTCTTCTGGTTGAGACGGTCTTTAGTTGGTTTCATGGGCGAACCTCTAAATAGTCAGATGGACTGTAGTTGCGCACTAACTGTTGATATTGTTTTTCTGTTGGCGAGGGCGTACCTCAAATGAATTGATCTGTTTAGTTGCATTTGGACCAGCGTTATATGGTGCTGCCGTCGGTGTGCATGGGCGGCGTGGAAAAAACTAGTACATAAATTAAGTGTTGGGCAAGTTATTTTGTTGGGTTTTTAAAGTTAAACTTTCTCGAGTGCGAGAAGTTTCAATAAAACTTCTTATATAAGTTTTATTGGCATGTCGTTGCTCCTTCCGTCTTATATAAGTCAGAATTTAAATGAAGAGTGAATGCCTCACTCGAAGCAACTTTCTGATTTGAAGGGTTGAGGTGATTTGACTAAGGGAGATGTGTCGGGGGTGACACCGACTCTTCCGCTCCCGTGGCAAGGCTCCTTCCGTAGGTTTCTGGTGCGAGGACCGCGCCGCGGTTGCGGCGCTTGACCCGGTCATCGTTCGTTGTCGACCCAAGAGTGAGCGTAATTCAAGGCAGCCGCTATCACCGAGGTGTGCGGATGGGAAAGGAAGGTAGAGGCGGGAAATTTGTAGGGGGATCGTTCGCTTTCAGGTACTAAAGAAACCGTGTGCAGGTTTTGTGGCCGCTGCGCAGCCCGGCGAGAGCAAGCTCCCTCGTCACAGGCCGATTGGTGTCACTTGGAGGTTTTTATGTTCTGGGCTTCAAGGCTGCCCAGGTAGCGAGTAATGACCTCGACCCCACGATTGAGGTGGTTTTCCAGCAACGTTACCGACCTTTCGACGTCCCGGTCTTCGGCGGCCCGCAGCAGCGCCCGGTGATCTTCCTGGGATAACTGGCCCAGGCCCATGGCTTCCAGATTGAAGCGCAGGAAACGCTCTTCTTCGTTCAAGCCGTCTTCGACCAGTGTCAACAGCCGGCGATTGGGGGCCTTGCTGTAGAGCGACATATGGAACAAGCGATTGAGTCGACCGATTTCGGTGTAGTCAGTTTCCGTTTCCAACTCGTCGATGTAGCGGCAAGCCTGGGCGAGATCCTCGTCTTCGAGCAAGGGAATCGACAAGCGCAGCGCTTCGGACTCCAGCAGGATACGCAGTGCATAGGTTTCAGCGGCGTCGCCCTGCACCAGCGGCGCAACGACCGCGCCTTTATGGGCGACCACGTTGAGCAGTGCCTGGGCTTCGAGTTGGCGCAGGGCTTCGCGAACCGGCATGCGGCTGACGCCAAACAAGTCGGCGAGGTCTTGCTGGCGCAAGGCCGTACCGCAGGGAATACGACCGTCGAGAATGGCTGAGCGCAGGGTTTGTTCTATCACTGAGCGTGCCAGATGAGCGGGAATCGGCCCGTTGACCTTGATACTGCCGAGAGGGTTGGGCTTTTGTGTCACTACTACGCACCCTGATTGATTGAGGTTTTTGGATCCAACTGACACTAGTGACTGCCGGACAGGTTGTCAAACGCCCAACATAGGGGGCTTTGTCATAGTCTAGCGCGTGGTCGTTGATCTCAGCGTGCCATTGTTTTTTAACGGGCGAACCGACACCATCAACCGACGTTCACCTGACTACCCTGGATGCCTTGCATTGGCGGTACGTTTCCCGATCTCCCGGATATTGCGCTGCCTGTGCGGCGCCTTGCTCCTGGCCGGCGTGCTGCTGGGCGGGGTGCATGCCGATTGGGATTTTTCCCTGATCAGCGGTCGGGCGCGGGCATTGTACGGCCCTTTGGGCGAAGGTCAGCAGCGCATTGATGATTGGCAACACTTGTTGGCCACCCAGAAGCAGGTCGGCGAGCTGGACAAGCTCAATGTGGTCAACCGCTTTTTCAACAAACAAGTGCGCTACGTCGAGGACATCGACCTGTGGCGCCAGGTCGATTACTGGGAAACGCCCATCGAAGCCCTGTGGAAAGGCGCTGGCGATTGCGAAGATTACGCGATCGCCAAATATTTCAGCCTGCGCCACCTCGGCGTCTCCAGTGACAAGCTGCGCATCACCTACGTAAAGGCGTTGAGCCTGAATCGCGCGCACATGGTGCTGACCTACTACTCCAGCCCGGACGCCGAGCCGCTGGTGCTCGACAGCCTGATCGACGTGATCAGGCCGGCCAGCCAACGAAAGGACTTGCTGCCGGTCTACTCTTTCAATGCCGAAGGGTTGTGGTTACCGGGTGCCAAGGGTAATCAGATGGTTGGTGACACCAAACGTCTGTCCCGATGGCAGGATGTGCTGAAAAAAATGCAGGCCGAAGGATTCCCGGTCGAGACGACCCACTAGGAGCACGCCCACAGATGTCTTTGTTCAAACAGCTGTTGATCGCTATCTGTCTGTTTCTGGTCGTCGCCTTCACCGGCAACTTCGTGGTCAGCCTGGAGAGCTCGCGCACCCAATACGTCAATCAACTGCGCTCCCACGCGCAGGACGCGGCGACGGCGCTGGCGCTGTCCCTGACGCCGAACATCGACGACCCGGCGATGACCGAGTTACTGGTCAGCTCGATCTTCGACAGCGGTTATTACGCGAGCATCCGAGTGGTCGATATATCCAGCGATAAAACCCTGGTCGAACGCAGCGGCATTCCGGCCGATACCCATGTGCCGGACTGGTTCGTCAAACTCATTGGCCTGGAACCCGCTGGCGGCGATGCGATTGTCAGTCGTGGGTGGGAGCAGGCCGCGCGGGTCGAGGTGATCAGTCACCCGATGTTCGCACTGGCCAAACTGTGGCAGAGCGCATTGGGCAGCCTGGGGTGGTTGCTGGGTTGTGGCGTGGTCAGCGCGGTATTGGGCGCGCTGTTGCTGCGTCGGCAATTGAAGCCGCTGGATTACATGGTCCAGCAGTCCCACGCCATTGCCCGTCGCGAGTTTCTCAGCCTGCCGGAATTACCGCGCACGCCGGAATTGCGTCGAGTGGTATTGGCCATGAACCAGATGGTCGAGAAGCTCAAGGCGTTGTTTCAGGAACAGGCCGAACGCAGTGAAAAACTGCGAATCGAGTCCTATCAGGACAGCCTGACCGGGCTGGCCAATCGACGTTATTTTGAGATGCAATTGAACGCACGGGTGAGCAATCCCGAACAGGCCAGTTCCGGTTATTTACTGCTGTTGCGGGTTCAGGACCTGGCGGGTTTGAACCAACGGCTGGGCGGGCAGCGCACCGATCAGTTGCTTCAAGCGGTCGGCCAGCAGTTGTCCCGCGAGTGCGCCAGATACCCGGAAACGCAAAATCTGGTCACGCGGATCCGAGGCGGCGAATTTGCCGTGCTGGCGCCAGGGCTGGTGCGTGAGGAAGCCCTGCAACTGGCGCAGCACCTCGACAGCGCCCTGGCCAGCCTGCATGCGACCGGCGCCACGGACGTGGTCTCGGTGGCCGCCATCGGCCTGGCACCCTTTATTCATGGCGATACCCCGCAAGCCGTGCTCGGGCTGGCGGACCAGGCGTTGGCGCAGGCCGAGGGCCAGACTGACTCGAACTGGGTCTGCCTCGATCACAGTGCGTTGGCCGGGGGCGGTGACGACCACCATGCCTGGCATAAGATGCTGGATCAGGCGCTGAATCAGCGGCGATTCAAACTGTATTTCCAACCGGTCGTAGCCAGTCAGGACACACAGTTGGTGCTCAATTACAAAGTGCTTTCACGCTTGATCGGCGATGAGGGTCAGAGCATCCCGGCGGGACGTTTCCTGCCATGGCTTGAACGGTTCGGTTGGGCCGCACGACTGGACCGGCTGATGTTGGAGCTGGTGCTTGAACAGATGGACGATCACGAACATTCACTGGCGTTGAACCTGTCGTTGGCGACTCTGCAAGATCCGCAAGCGTTGAATGCGCTGTTCGAGACGCTACGTTCGCATTCCCGTCTGGGGCCACGACTGACCCTGGAAATCGGCGAAGAGCAATTGCCGGAGCAAGCCGATCTCGAAGACCTGACGCGGCGTTTGCGCGAACTGGGGTTCTCGTTGAGCCTGCAACATTTCGGTGGGCGCTTCAGCATGATCGGCAACCTGGCGAGACTCGGATTGGCCTATCTGAAAATCGACGGCAGCTACATCCGCGCGATCGATCAGGAGAGCGACAAACGCCTGTTTATCGAAGCCGTTCAACGTGCCGCCCACAGTATTGATCTGCCGTTGATTGCCGAGCGTGTCGAAACCGAAGGGGAGTTGGCGGTGATTCGCGAGATGGGTGTGTATGGGGTTCAGGGGCGGTTGGTCGGAGAGCCCAAGCCTTGGGCTTAGGGCGTGGGGTTGTGTCGTCTTTGATGCCGCCATCGCGAGCAAGCGCGCTCCCACAGGTTTTTGTATTGCTCATGCATCCTGCGACGGCCCAGTGATGGGCGCGAGCTTGCTCGCGATGGCGTCAGTAACGTCAGCGAAGCGTCAGATAAACCCTTCCTCATCATCCTCAACCAGAAGACTCAGCCCACCCAAGGCCTCACGGGCCTGGCTGCGGTCCATGAATTTGGCCTGCGCCGGCGCTGGCAGATCGGTGACCAGGATCACGCCTTTGCTGATCAGCACCTCGATCAAGTCATCGAGTACCCGGATCATTTCCAGGTCACTCTGCCTCAGTTGCTTGAGCTGTTTAATTTGCAGCAGTTGTTTGTGGCTGGTGGCCATGACTTCACTGGCGAACCAGGCCTGGAGGTCAGGGTGGTCGGCCGGAAGCGTTTCCGTGGATTCGGCGTAAGCTTCGGCTTCCACGCGCATCAGGTGGCCTTCTGCATTGCGTTGCACGTAGAACATCAATCATCCCCCCAATAGTGAACAGCATCATGCTGTCAGCAGCATAGCCAACATCGCGCCGATGGAGGGCTCACCGCACATCCCCGAATACTCGTGACCTCGTCACTCACGGCTCCCGGTGAGCTTAACCGTGAACGCGTTCGCTTCTAGAGCCCAGGGGTTGCTGCCGTGAGACCTCCCTTCATCACCGCATGTCCGAATACGGCGTTATGGGTTCGATCGGCATCGGGAGGTTGCCCTGCCATTCATCGAAGGTGTAACGCAGGTACAGCATCACCCGGCTTGGGGCGTAGCCTTCGCTGTGTTGCAAGGAGATCCCCGAGCCCAAGACCATGTGATCGGTCAGGCGGCGCTCGACCAAACCTTGCACACGGATACTCACGCCGCTGCTGCTGCTTCCGGCCTTGGTCATGGTCGTGTCTGGATCGATTTCCAATCCAGCGGCGGCGGCCTGGCTGAATACCTTGCCCGCCGGACCGTCCAGAGGATACAAATCGCTTCCATCGGTTTTTGAGATGGACCAGCCCACCGAACTTTCCAGCAGAGTCGACCAGTTGGCATTACGCCAGGCATAGCTGAAGGGTATGCCGATGGAGTAATACTGTTGTGGACTGTAATAGCCGCCCTGACCCAGGGTGTACTCGCTCAAGTCTTTGTCGTAACCCCAATACATAAGGGTCAAACCCGTACGCATGCGCTCGTCGGCACTGTCGACCAGTCGGTAATAGTATCCGGTCATGGCTGAAAGACGCTGATTGTCGACCACGTTCTTGCCGCGCAGCCAATGGCTGCCGAAACTGGCCCAAACACCGTCAACACCCCCTTCATCATGGCTCAGACTCAAGGTCACACCATTGCTGGTCACGCCACCCCAGCGCGTACCGGTCACCGGATCGACGGCTCCGGCGTAGGACACCACCGAGTTGCTCATGGGCCGGCGTGAGGCGGTCAACGTCCAGCCAATGGACCTCCAGTCACTGCTGTACGCGACACCACCCAGCCAGTTGCCCACTTCGAAACCTTGCGGCGAATGGCCAAGATCGAGCGCCCATTGATCGTTTTTCCAGCCCGCAGCGAGGCTTGGCCCGCTGGTGCTCAGTGAAGTGCTGGGGCAGCCATTGGGCACCGGCGTACCCGTCGCCTTAACCCGGTACTGCACGGCGCAGGTGCCGAACTGTTCCCGGTGTAAACCATCGGCATCGGTGTCGAAGGCGCTGGCGTCAAGGTCCACCTGTTCGGCCTGAACGAAACCCTTGCCCTGAGCGAACGGCGAATCGATACGCAAAATGGTTATCTGCGTCGTCAGGTCGGAGATGCCCGGTGCAGTGTTGTCGGTGCGCCAAGCGAAGTCATGGTAAAGATTGACGGTCGGGTTCTGCTGTTTGTAAAGCTCGTCGACATCACTGCGCAGGCTTCGCGCCAGCCACTCATCGCTGTCCTTGGCGCGACTGGCCTCGGTCATGGCTATGTTGTCGCGGGGGATGGCTTGGGCAGGTGAAATCAAACCTGCTGCTGCCATGCTGCGGGCGTAATTATCCAGTGCCTGTTGCGGCTGATCCTTGGCCATCAGACGCGCCGCATCGCGGTAGATCAGCGGATCGGTCTGTGGTGTTTTCAGCAGATTGGCGAACATCGCGGCGGCTTTGTCCTTTTCACCCACCGCGGACCAGGCGTTGGATAGACGTCGTTGCCAGGGGGCAGGTGCCGACGGCGGCACGACGATTTTTTCCAGGCCGGCACGCGCTTGTGGGATGTGCCCGGTGGCAATCTGCGTTTCGATCAAGCCCAACTGCGCCTCGTCATTTTGCGGCTGGAGCTTGAGCACTTTGCGGTAGTAACGTTCGGTTTCGGCGTAGTCTTCACGCTGTGCCGCCCAGTCGGCGAGGGTGCCAAGATCATCCACGGTTGGGTCACGCAACAATAATGCAATGGCCTGAGGCTCATGCCCGGCGTTGCGTAGCTGCTCGACCTGAGCCATCAACATCCGACGTTTGATCCGGGTTTCCAGTTCACGCATGTTATCGGTCCAGGCGGCGGCCGGGATTTGCCTGAGGGTGGCCAGCACTTCGCTGTCGCGGCTCTCGTTGGCCAGGTACAGACCGTGGGCGTAACGAGCCTCAGGATTGCGGCTTTGGAGCGCCAGTAATTCACTGAACGCTTTATCAGCCTCCCGCGGTTGCCCCATGGCAATCTCGGCGGCGGCCAGGCGATAGGTCGTCCAGGGATTGTCAGGCTCCAGCACGCGGATTTTCTTCAGCAGGGACGCCAACTGAGCCCAGTCCGAATGCTGACTGGCGAGGTCAGCTTGCAAATTCAGCCGCTCAAGTTCAATGCTCCGACGCAGGCTGGAAAACTCAAGCTGGTTGCTGGCGGGCAAGGTGTTGAGGAAGGCTTCGGCCCGCTCGTTTGACTGGCCACGATACAGTCGGACCAGGGCACGCACGACGCTGCCATTGCCCGGTTCGATCTTGCGCGCCTGTAACAGTAACGCTTCGGCTTCGATTTCATTGGACTCGGCCATAGCCACATTGGCGAGGCCGATCAATGGGTCGGCGGAATCAGCCTTGAGGCTTCGCGATTGTTGATACGCGCTACGCGCCGCCGCATAGTCCTTGCGTTGCAGGGCGTCGTCGCCTTTCTGCAGGATCATCCAGTTGCGCGTGACAGTCTGTAGATCCTGCCATTTGCTGATGTAATCGGTGTCCTGCTCCTTGCTCAGCGCCGTGGAGAACGCCTCGTGTGCCGCCGAGTATTTGCTTTGGCGCATCAACGCGATACCCAGTGCGCCATAAAGGCTTGAGTCTTGCGGATACGCCTTCAAGGCACGGCGCAACAGTCCTTCGGCTGTCGCCGCCTTGGCCGCAGCGTCTGGGGCGTTGTCTTGCTCAAGCAGGCTCTTGGCTTTGACGCCGGCCTGCCAGGCAGGATCGGCCAACAAGCCTTGTTGCTGCGCCAGCTGCTTCTTGGCGTCTTTAGCGAACGATGAGTCCGGGTAATAGTGAATGAATGCTTGCCATGCCTGCGCCGTTTGCGGGCCAACCGGCAATTTGATCAGGTAGTTGTATTCCCGTTCGGCCGCATTGGCACTGGCCTTGGGATCAGCTGCCAATTGATGCAACACGGCCAGGGCATCGTCGTTGCGACCCTCGGCGAACAATAGCCCGACGAGCATCTGTCGTACGGCGGTATTGCCTGGGTATTCCCGGTCCAGCGCCTGCACATGACCGATCACGGCCGCACGCTCGCCGCTGATGCGGCTGCGTGCGCTCCAGTATTCAAGCGCCGATGCGAGGTCCGGCGGCTCCTTTGCGAACAGCTGCTCAAAGGCCTGGCTGGCTTCTTCGAAGCGCCCGGCAGCCGCCAATAGCCGAGCCTGCTGCAGCTGGCGCAGACCGTCCTGGCTCTGCAGTTTGATCAGTGCTTGAGCCTGGCGCAGTTGCGCGGAGTCCGGGGCCAGCTGGCGCAGGCGAGCCAATCGCTGCTCGATCCAGGCGCTGTTCGGCGTTTGAGACTTGTCAGCCAACGCCTGGCGTATTTCGCCCACCAGAACCTGAAGATTGTCCGGGGCAATCAATTTCAACCGCGCCAAAGAGTCGCGAACCAAGTCTTCGCGCTGCAACGCTTCACCGATACGCATCTGTTGAAGCAGCCATTGCTGTTGCTCTTGTTGCGTAACAGGAGCCGTCGCTGCCAGCGCGGCACCGCTCAAACAGGGCAGCAACAGTGTGCAGCGCAAGATTAAAACCTTAAGTGCGCTGGTTCGGGGGGCGCTGTTCACTGCGTGCATGTACTCGTCCAGTTCGGTTGAAGTCGCCCATCCTTGTCGAACCGATAGCGCTGTTCGTCCCAGCCCTGGCCAAACATCAGCAGCGACTGGTTGTAATAGGCATCGGCCAATGGCGGCGATTGGCGCAGGCGTTCACGCTGGGCAGACAGTGCTGCCGCCGACGATGCATCGGTGGCCAACAACGGTAGTAGTGCCGCCGAAAACCCGACCGGCCCGGAGCCCTTGTACTTGCCGGAGCCGGAGTCGACGTGTTCTGGCACATACCCCAGGCGGGCAGTGGCCTCAAGCATGGGTTTGAAGTGATCGAGCAAGTCGGTGCGCCCGGGGGCATCGGCCGCTAACATGCCGAGCCACAGATAGACACGAATCGCGTCGTAGCTACCCTGTGCGCCTTTCCCATCGACTGAAACAACTTTTCCGGCCTGCCACACCAACCAGTCCGGTGCGAAGCCCTTGGGAGCGCCTTCGATCAACAGGCGCCGGGAGTTTTGCGCCACTTCGGCCCAAACCGGTGCGATGAGCGCGAATCGGGACAACAATTGTGGCGGCAGATAGCTGGGGTTCAGGCGCCAGCCCTTGCTGGATTCGAAACCGACGTCCCCTGGCAGCAACATAAGGCCAAGCCCCGGCAGCTTGCGCAGGGTTTGTGCGGCGCTTCGCCACAGCATGTGATTGCCCAACGTCAGATAATCAGGCCTGCGCCACAGGCGACCGGCTTCCAGCAAGCTGTAGGCAATCCACAGATCAGCGTCGCTGGCGTTGTTGTTGTCGAGCACGCCCCATCGACCGTCCTTGTTGAGTCCCCATTCCCAGGCAGGAAGATGACGGCTGAGATCGCCGTCCGCCAGGTTGTTGCGGGTCCAGGTCAACAGCCGGTCAAAGCTTTCCCCATCGTTGGCCACCAACGCAAAAAACAGCCCGTAGCTCTGCCCTTCAGACGTGGTGATTTGCTGCGCAGAGGACGTGTCTATAACCCGCCCATCAGCGCTGATCATGTGCTGCTTGTAGTTTTCCCAGGCCGGCCAAACACATTGGCTCGCACCCTGCGCAGGCCATGCCAGGATGGGGAGAACCGCCGCAAGAAGTCGCGACCGGGCATTTCTCACCGACTTACTCTTCATAAGCCAGACGACGACGAGCGGCCCATTTCAGGATACGCCAGGTCATGAATGCGCTGAGCAGTACGCCAGACACCGCGAGAAATGCGATCAGGATCGGGTGCTCGGACAACTTGAACCAGAGCATCAGCCACCAGGGCAGACTGCCGACGTAATAGTGGTCGCCGACCATCTGGCCCTGAACGCCACTGCTACGGATCAACACCACCGAGCCCGCGACCGCGTCCATCTTGCCGCTGTCATTGAGCGTCTCGCGCAATAACTGGAAGCCCGCATCTTCATTGGCCAACAGGGCCACAATGCTGCGTTGTTCGTGGGACGGTGACTGCATGCCGACGATTGCAGCAATCGGGCCTTTGGCTGAGACCTCGACGCGACTGGCAACAGGACTGCCTGCGTTAGTGGTTTGCGACGAACCCGGTCCCTGGTGGTTTGCTTTCAGCAGCCAGTCCCGGGAGCGGTCCAGCAAAACATTCATATCCTGGTTATCGCGAAGGTCAGGAGGGAGAGAACCGAGGATCAGCACGTCTGCATCGCGCTTCGACGCCTCTTCCCAGTTATCGCTCAACGTCAGATTGATCGCGGGCAGGCCCGAGCGTGCCGAAATTCCGGCGATTGCTTCCAGGTACGTGCTCAACTGCACAGCGCTGGACTGCGGCGGCACCATCACCACGGTTTCGGAAAGATCCGCCATGCGGCTGAAGGGGAAGCCACTGCGGGCAAACGCTGCCAGATCAGGCATGGCGATGTAATGGTGATAACCCGACAAATCGATCGTCGACTGATCGTCGATGACCGCTTGAGTGTCCACCGGTAACGAGGTCTGGCAACGATCCCGCTGGGAACTGCTGGTCGTCGTGGCGAAGCTGAAATTGAACCGCAGGTTGTTGCGGTCGCCGATTTTCAGTGCCGGGACCGACAGTTTTTCATTGATGTTCGCTGACTCGCTGGATAACACGGCAAGGCGCAATTCTTCGAGCCGGTCCTTACTGCTGGCCACTAACGGCAGGCTGGTGATGAACTGATTATTGAGGCTGATGTTCAGACGCGAACCGTCATTGGACGCTGGTGGCGTATAGCGGTATTTCGTTTGCAGCGGAATGCCCTGGTTGCGCCACACAAACAGATCCGGCGGCAGGTTAATGTCCAGGCTGATAGGCAATGGCTGCAGGCCGCTGGCCCGCAATTGTTCGGGGTACTTGATCAGCTCGGCAAAACGAACGGCCCGGTCGGTACGCATCCAGTTCGGAGCGTCATAAGGTTGGCGTGGCTGGATCTGCTGCACCTTGTCGATAACAACCCGATCACCCCGAAACAGATCGCCACCCAGCACCAGCGCTTGCGCGGCCACGGCCAGGTCGGCCTCGTCACGGCCCAGCACCAGCAACACCTTGCCGTAGCGGTCGGTCGGGTTGTCGATCATCTGCACCACCGGCGCCTCGACCGGCGGGAACTGCTTCAGGTCACTCAGGAATGCGGGGCGGTGAGTGTTGGTGGCAAATACGATGGACGCGGTTATCGGCTTGGCGGGTGTCGCTGCGGGCAGGTGATCGAACAACACCGGGAGTTTCGTGCCGCGCCACGCGGCCTGGCTGCCGAAGTACGAGGCAAGAATGCCTGCCGCACGTTGCTCGCCAAGCGTCGGCGAAGCCGCGAATACCATATTCAGGACAGGCTTGTCATAGTCGCGAGCATCGAAAAATGGCATCGGAAAATAAGCCAGATCGTTCTGGACGATCAACGCCTGCTCTTTCAGGGAAACCAGGCTGGCCCGGCTGATGTTGACCCACAGCGCGCTATTGGAAGGCTCTTCGCAAATGTCGGTGTAATGGCCGACAAACTCCAGCCTCACCCGGTTGAAGTCGCTGATCAGGCGCGGATCGAGATCGACTTGGCGGACGGTCTTTTTCCCCAATTGCTCCTTGTCGATGGTGATGACGCTCATCAACTCGTCATTGAGGTAGACCCGCAGATGCGACAGCGTTGGCAGCAGTCCCGGTGAGGGTGTGTATTCAAGCTGCAGCTTCGCATCGCTGGCGATGCGGTCGCGACGCATGGTGAATTCAAACTGATCGGTGTTATGCGTGCCCAGCAACAGACTGTCCGTCAATCGCCCCAGTTCTTCGAAACTACGCGAAACGTCCCAGCCTGGCACGTTGCTCACTGCAGCCGAATCTGACGCTGGCGTCGTAACCGGTGGCTGCACCTTGGCGGTTTGCTCCTTGATGGGCTGCGCCTGGGCACAACTCATTGCCAGCGACAGCAGGCTTACCAGCGTGAAATTGAAATAGCGACTCATGGGGCGCATACCGATCGAGATGTAGAAGAAAAGGGGGCGGCTTTGGCGAAGCGCGGTACATAGCTGATCAGCCAAGCGAGCAGACGCATGACCGGGCGGGCTAGGTACCGTGTCCAGGCAGGCAAATATTGATACAGGCGGTAGTAGCCACTGGCACCCAGACGCAGGACGTCGATGAAACTATGCAGCGGCCGGTCTGGTTCGAAGTTTTCGTTCCAGTTCAACCAGGCATCGGCACGGGAAAACGTGCATTGCACGTAATCGATTTTCTGTTGCGACGACAGCTCGTTCAGGGCGATGGCAATGAAGTTCTTGTGGCTGCGGCTGATGATGCCGGAGAACAGAAACTCGCGCTCGCCGCGCTGCATCATCAGGAAAACCCGCTCACCGATTGGCAGGGAAAGCTCAACGTCCAGCTCGACGCCGGTACCACTTTCGGAGTAATCCACCAGCATGCAGGGATAGAATCGCCCGTTTTGCAGACGCACCGCCGCCGGCAATTTGGCCTGCACACGATGGGACTTGCGCACCTGGTGAACCTCTGCGGCAACGGCCACCGCAGCGCCCACGATCAGCAAGTTGTAAATGACCCACAGACTGCTGACCAGCGTGGTCCCGATTTCAGTGGCCGGCCCGTGAATCAGACGCCATACCGCAAAACCCAGGCCAACGATATTCAGCAGCGCCAACACCAGATACGGCTTGGCGATCCCCCAATCGAACTGGTCCTCAGCCATCAAGCCGCCTTTGGCGGTCACGTTGAACTTGCCTTTCTTGGGGTTAAACAGCGCAACGGTGGTCGGCCGAGCGATGTACCAGGCGAGCACGGTTTCATAGACCTCTCCCCAGAACGTCAAACGGTATTCTCCCTGCATGCGTGAGTTGGTCAGGCTCGCATGAACCATGTGCGGGATCACATACAGAATGATCATCAAGGCAGGCGCATAGATGATGTAGGCGTGCAACAGCAGGAACGCCAAAGGCGCGGTCAGGAACACCAGGCGCGGCAGGCCCGCGAGGAAGTGCAGCATGGCGTTGGCGTAGCAAATGCGTTGAAAGAACGTCAGGCCTTTGCCCAGCAACGGGTTGTCCGTGCGGAAAATCTGCGCCATGCCCCGAGCCCAGCGAATCCGCTGACCGATATGTGCGGACAGGCTTTCAGTGGCCAGCCCCGCCGCCTGGGGAATGCGCACATAAGCCGAGTTCCAGCCCTTTCGGTGCAGGCGCAGTGCGGTATGGGCATCTTCGGTAACGGTTTCCACGGCAAAGCCACCGATGTCATCGAGCGCCGAACGTCGGAGCACGGCACAGGAGCCACAGAAAAATGCGGCGTTCCACATGTCGTTGCCGTCCTGTACCAGGCCGTAAAACAGCTCGCCTTCATTGGGCTGGTGCCGAAAGGTATCGAGGTTGCGCTCGAAAGGGTCTGGCGACAGGAAGTGATGCGGCGTCTGCACCAACGCCAGCTTGGGGTCGCGCAGGAACCAGCCCACCGTAAGTTGCAGGAATGAACGCACTGGCACGTGATCGCAGTCGAAAATGGCCACCAGCTCTCCATCGAGCTGCTTCAAGGCTTGATTGAGGTTGCCCGCTTTGGCATGCCTGTTGTCGCTACGAGTGATGTAATTCACCCCGGCCTGTTCAGCGAACAAGCGGAATTCTTCGCGGTTGCCATCGTCGAGTATCGAAATACGCAGCTTTTCGCGGGGCCAGTCGATACCGAGGGCGGCATACACGGTGCCGCGTACGATGGACAGGTCTTCGTTGTACGTCGCGATCAACAGATCGACCGTAGGCCATAGCTCTGTATCACGAGGCAGTTGTGCCGGTGGGCGGTTCAACGGCCAGCAGGTCTGTATGTAACCGAACACCAGTACCAGCCAGGAGTACGTTTCGGCAATCAGCAATAACACGCCGCAGGCCAGATCCAGCGGACTGTCCCAGTTCAGGGTCGCGGTGTAGCGCCACCACAGGTAACGACAAGAGACGATGAGCGACAGCATGATCAGCAGCAGCGTCGGAAACCGGCCCGGCACGCGACGGATCACCATGGCGACCACCCACAGCAAAATCACGAAAACCGATTGCGATAAGTAGTTGAAGGGCTCGGTGATACACACCACCAAGAGGATCAACGCGACCGCGGCGCAGCTGTAATTCAGCCAATGTTGCTGGCGAGGACGAAGGTTGCGCCACCACTGGGCACCATCCTGTACGGCTTTGCTCTCCCTGGCGTGCTCCGGCAGGCCACTGAGAAAAACACCGATACGACTCCAGAGGCGGTGGTTGGAATCGCCAACGCGATGCATCCATTGCGGTGCAGTGCGCCGCCGGGCTTGCGGCCAGGGACGGAACACCAGTAACCACAGGCTTTGCAGGGCAATGCGCAAAGGGTCACCGACACTTGGGACTTTGCTGGCCAGATGCGGATACCAGCGCTGGCGCTGCTCGATCAGACGCTGCCAGGCCGGCGACTCCAGGCGCAGGAACAGCCAGGCCAGCGCGGTGCACGACGCCAGCAGCAAAGCCGTCAACGGGTGGCAGTCGTAGCGCCGGCGCAGGTACAGGTAAGGAAACCAATGCGTGATCATGTCATCTCTCGGCGTCTTGCCAGACACCAGGTCGCCAGGCTCAGCGCATCTAGCGCAGCAAGGCTTTCCGGTGCGTATCGCCCCACTGGCTGCTTGAACGCGAGCGCTTCACGCATGGCTTCATCAGCATGCACTGTCAGGGGCAAGAGACGAGCTGCATAGAATTTACGCCAGATGAGTAACAGATCGCGTTGCAGCTGGCTGCCCGGATCAAAGCGGTTCACCAGTACGGGATTGCTGCCCGCCTGCTGCAACAGCAGCACATGGCAGGCGGCATCGGCCTCGGCTATCTGGATCGGGAGCAGGCAGGGGCCGATGGTGCCGTGCCCTGGCAAGCGTTGCGGTATGTCGAATAGCAGCCAGTCAAAGTGGGCCGCCAGACTCGCCTGGCGCCGGGACCAGATCTGCGGGTCATGGATCAGTTGCTGCTCAATGCTCATGGACTCATCGGCACTCAGGCGACCATAAGGCAAAAGCTGCAGGGTCGGCGTCAGGCTCCAGGCCTGCTTGTGCCATTGCTGACCATCGAGCATCGCCCGCGCCCAACCCGACTCCCCGCTATCCAGCAGATTGAAATGCAGTCGCAGCAGGTTTTCCGGGCACATGTCGATCATCAGTACCCGCTCACCGAGGCTTTCCAGGGCATAACCGAGTGCGGCTACCAACGAAGTGGTACCGACGCCTCCACGTACCCCGCAGATACTCAGTGCTGTCACTTAAGCGCTCCGACCTTGCCCGGTTGTACGGGCTGGGCAACCGGTAATGGCGGCTGATTGCCAGTGATCGCGAAATCAGCCAGCAACGGCCAGCGCTTGAGCGCGCGGCTTAATTCCAGCAATGCCGAGACATCGACGTATTCCAGGCTCGGCAAGTGCAGCTCGGCTTTAAGCCGGGCAATATCATCGGCTCGCTCGTAGCGCGAGAGCGTTTGGTTCTTTACTTGAGATTTTGCGGGTAAGGAAGCCAAGCTCCATTCTCCTTGATCCGAACGTAAGGCTTGCCCGCGTAGTCGAGGACAACGGTACCAGCGTTTTCCGAGACCACCGGGGTTTGCGGCAGATCGGCCAGCAATGCCTGCCAGTCCGGGCCCAGGCCATCGCCTTGGGGAGGCGCGGCGTACAGGCGCGAGATAATTTCCGACAGCGCCAGATAACTGCTCGGTGCGGTGACGAGAATCGGCTCCGATCGCGTGTTCTTGCCCATGCCGACTAACTTGATGCCGACCGGCACGTGGGTAATCGACGAGCTCGGGATTTCCCGCATTCCGGATATCTGCATGCGGTCACCGTGCAAGGCCGCACCATGCTCAGGCACGATCACCACCGCCACCCGGCGTCCGCTTTTCTCCAGGTCTTTAAGGAAAGTGCTCAGGTCATCGATCAATGCCTGGGCGCGGGGCTTGTACTCGGCGCTCTTCGTGCCGCCATCGAGGGTCAGGCTGCGGTTGCCGTCATGCAGCGTCGTGGTGTTATAGAAGAGCGCCACCCTGGAATCACTCTGCCCCTCTCGGTGCTGCCACCATTTGTTCAGTACGTCACGATCACGCCAGATTGACGAACCATCGAAACCCACCAGGGCACGTTGCAGACTGGAGACACTGACTTCCGGCGCTGGCAATGAGCCTTGGGCACGCACTTCGTCGATAAAACCTTCGAACTGGCCGGTGTGGTTGAGCATGACTTCGCTGTTGAAGCCCAGCTTGCGCAGGTCATCCATCAACAGGCATTGCTCGGGTGCCACGTCATAAAGCTTGCTGTGCGGCTGCTGGCCGCAACTGGCGCGCAGCAGCCGAATGGCGGCCGGCCCGCTGTAGGAAGTGGCCGAGTTGAAGTTCTCGAACACAATGTCCATCTGCTGCAGCAAGCTGTTGTTACGCAAACCCACAGCGTCCAGATCATCCCAGGCCATTGAACATATATTGATGAGCAGCAGATCGAATGGCTGAGCAGCCGACTGTGATGGCTGGAATACAACCTGCCGACCGGCCTCGGTGTTATAGAAATTTTGCAAATAAGTGTCGAGTGTCGCGTTGTCCGGCTCGGCGCTGACAATCGGTGCGCCACCGGTACTCGGCGCTTGCGTAGTGCTCTGCTGTACCGGCGCATGCATTGCCATCAACCCTGCTCCGCCCAGCCAGGCGAAACCGGCCAGGGTCAAGGTGGTCAGGCGCAGCCACTGGCGCACGAAGAAATATGCCACCACCAACAGCAGCAATGCGCCGCACAGGTTCGGGTCAATGAAACGGCCGGCCAGGTCGAGCAGATAATCGCCGCTGAAATTCAGCACGCCTGGCTGGTCCAGTAACCTGCTGAAGGGTGGCAGCCAGGTGTCCTGATAGAACAACGCTACAGCGGGGGGTATGGCAATCAACGTGCGCAGCAGCGCCAGGTATCGATTGCGCAGCGGCACCAGCAATACAGCGGCGAAGACCAGGTTCGGCAGAATCTGCAGGTTCAGGTAGCCGCCCCAGAACATCGCCAGCTTAATCAGAAAATACAGGTTCCACAGCCCCAGGCCCGGCCAGGTCCAGTCGCTTTGTACGGCTGTCTTGTCCACTTCGAATCGCTCGGGACTATTCATGTGCGTCACGCTCAACCGGCGACACGGACTTGCGCCGACGCACCCCGCGCGGCTGCAGATAGCGCGGTGACAAATACTGCTGAAGCAGGCGATTGAAGCGCTGCAAAAGACTGCGTAGCGCCAGCATAAACGCGACGGTCATCAGGCAGCTTGCCGCGATAACCTGGAGCAGTTGGGCGTAATTCATGGGCACGGCTCCGACAACGGCAGCGTAATGCGTTGCGGCGCGTAACCGCTCTGGGTGATGGCGTGAGTCAAATCAGTGGTTACCTGTCCGGTGGCCAGGCGTGATGCTTCAGGCATCTTGGGAGCATCGACAAAATCCTGACGCGGCAACGCGTCCACGCCGGACAGGACCTTGCACTCGCTGAAAATGTCCCTCCATGGCAGGCGGCAGATATTGCCCAGTGCCGGCTCCAGTCCGTCGCCACGGCAAGCGAACAGAAACAGATAAAACATTCCGTCGAGTGAGCAGGCGACATCGCCGAAGCGGCGCAAGGTGATCTGACTCAAGTATTGGTCGATGTTCAGGTCGCCTCTGGGGCGCAACCGCAGCAATTGATGAGCAAGCTCGCCCGAAGTGCCACCGTAGACCTCATCCAGCAGGTCGATAAACTCACGTGGTGGCAACAATCCGCGTCGCGCCGGAGGACGCAGTCGTGCAAACAGTGACTGGATATCGGCGGTCTGACGATAACGCCAGATCTGTCCCTGGGCGCTTTCCACCATGCTAAGGAAGTTCGCCAGTGTGGTTTTGGCAGGCACGATCAGGTTAGCCCCGCAAGTCAGCAATAGACGCTCGTCGCGGTAGCGCAGGCAAGACTCCATTTCCCGCACGATGATCTTCAGCGCGGCACCACATTGCTCGCGTAATCCGTGTAATTGCCGAGCCAGCGGCTCCACATCCTGGTTGCTTTCCAGCGTCACGATCACGCAGGCGGCGCGCGCGCGGGCAGCCTGCTGCAGGAGATCGGCACGATGTTCAAAAAGGCGCCATTGCTCAGACAACGGGGCCGATCCCTCAAGGGCGGATCGCTGGGTCAGGTAGATACGCTGGTCGTCGGTACGGATTTTCGAGGGGCTGGATAGCTGCGAATCGCTCAAGGAAAAACCGCTGTCGGTCACTTCCAGGTCAAATGTTTGCGCGGCGCAAACACCCAAGTCACTGTGCCAAAAGTTCAGTTGGTAGTGAATCGCGCCATCTTGGCGATACAGTTGCGCCAAACCGGAAAGTTGTTCGTTAAGACGCGACAAGCATTCATGCAATAAGGGCGCTTGACCGCTGCAAAGAACTAAAAGTGTGCAGTTAATACTTAACAACCATTGTCGGGTATTCTCACACCAATGCTGTAACTGTTGAGTGCCGAGATTGTCCAGATAGTCCGAATTGACCATCAACAGCAGATAACTGCCGCGTGCGATCTTGATTCGTTTCAAGTCCGAGGTCAGGGTCGTGAAGGCTTTGCGAGCAGAGGCATCGTGAGGCATGGAAAACATGCGCAGCGCAGATGGGCCGCTGTCTGCAGCCAAGGTCTTGACGATTGTCTCGGGGTCGGTGCCGCTGCATATCAGCGTGGCGATATGTTCTTCGGATAAGGCTGATAGAAACTGTTGAGCAAGAATTTCCGCATCGCTCGTACGGTCCAGGGCGATCCAATATAACCCGCCCTTGCGAAGCAACATCTCCTCATCCTGTAGATGCCGGATGGCTAACGTGACATGACCCACAGCCTTCTACTCCAATCATCCGAAATGCACGAAAAACACTCAACTCGAGTGGTTAAGTATCGGGAAAATTTGACGGCTGCTAACGAAGAGACAAAGAGTATCCAGGCATCGCTGTTGGCGGCGATGCTCGTCTTAATAAGATCATGAAAAAACGCTCATCAATCAACTAAGCCAGAGAAATCTACCACCGCGCCATGCACATATAGCCGTTTTGAAGCGGGCGAATAATGTGATATCAAACTGACGGTGTCAATATTTCGTAACAGAGTGCTTGAGTTTCAGATGGGAGGTGATGCTAAGTCATTTTATTGGCGCCTTTAATCGGTTGGTGAAAATGGGTGGCTGGCGGCAAGCGACATTTATGAGCCAATGACCATGGCGGTGGTGATTCTGATCGGGTCACGGGTGGAGAGCCTGGTGTTTGATTCGCTTGAGCGTGTGACAGAGAAGCGGTGGGGGGGGCAGCGGTGAAGTCACAACCTCGGGCGAGGTTTTGTCATCAGTCGGGGGGCAATCACAGCTGTTGAACGGACCCTCTGGCTTTCAAAACTTTGACGATTTCAGCCACGAAATTGACAACCATCACTCGCTCACCGACCGGCAAGCTTGCAATCAGCTCATTGATGTTCTGGGAGTGGCTATGGGCGTCCGTGGCATTTGTGCGCACCAGATCGCTGAGCGAGCAATCAAGCACCTCGGACATTTGCTGCAGTCGTTGCAGGGTCAGTGAGATCACGCCATTTTCCATCCGGCTGACGGTCTCCTTTTCCACGCCTATGGCCTCGGCGATTTGGGCTTGAGTCAGACCCTTCGCCTTGCGGCGCGCGGCGATAGCGGCACCCACTTGGCCCGCGACTTTACGTTCCTTCATGTTCTTAACCTCTTGCGTCAACACCCTCGTCGTTATGCGACATTTTCCGGCGTTACTACGTTCAAGCGAATGATGTTATAAGACTAAGGTATTGATGGATTACGTCATTGTTTGTTTGATTCAGGTCAAAATCGGCCGATAGCATGGGAGTAATCTAATCGTCGGCTTTGGCCGGTTACTGCTGATGCAACTGGGAACTGTCCAAGATGCTGACTCATTTGAAGATCCGAACAGGAATGTTCTGGGTGCTTGCGCTTTTCGTCTGTGCACTGCTGATTTCGTCGTTGACGAGCTGGCGCAGTGCATCGAGTAGTGATGAACAGATCCAGACTTTGAATGAGGTGGGGGTGACCCAGAACAGTCGGGTTCACCTCGCTTATCTGCGCCTGTTGCGTGCACGGGTCGGGATGGCGGGCGCTTTCCTTGAAGCGCGCATGGGCGACACGGTCAAAGCCCAAACCAGCCTGCAACGGTCTACGATCCTGTTCAAGGAGGCCATTGATTTCTTCGAAGCGTTTGCGGCGCAAGAAAAAAGCAGCGGTTCGACCCTTCAGAGCGATGAGTTACAGCAGGCTTTCGCAGCCTATCGCAGCACGCTGGAGGAGCAGACGCAGGCGCTGAATGAAGGGACAGAGGCTCGCTACGTTGAAGTCAATCTCAAGGCGAGAGCGGCCAACGACCGGTTTGACCAGGCTCTGCAAGGCTTCGAACAACAGCTCGACACTCAGATCGCTTCGATCATGGTCCAGGCACATTCACGCTACAACCTGGCCCAGGTTCAAGCATTGATTCTGTTGATGATTGCCGCCTTGCTGGTGGCCGGTTGCTGGTGGTTTATCGCCAGCCGCTTGTTGCGTCCACTGCGCGAAGCCGGGGAGCATTTCGATGAAATCGCCTCCGGGGATCTGCGTCGTTCGATCACTGTGCAATCGAGCAACGAAATCGGTCAGTTGTTCTCGGGCTTGCAGAAAATGCAGGTCAGCCAGCGCCAGACCATTGAGCAGATCAGTCAATACGCCCATCAATTGGCCAGCTCCGCCGAGCAGTTGAGACAGGTGACGGTGGAAAGTAATCACGGCCTGCAACAACAACACAATGAGCTTGAGCAAGCGGCCACCGCCGTGACTGAAATGACTGCGGCGGTGGAAGAGGTTGCGAGAAACGCGGTGTCCACGTCAGAGGCTTCCAGCGCCACCAACGAGTTGGCGGGCCAGAGTCGGCGCCAAGTGCAGGCGACCGTCGAAGAAGTGGACGCCATGAGTCGGGAGATCAGCACCAGTTCCGCGCTGGTCCAGGATCTGGCCACTCAGACTCGTGATATCGGCAAGGTGCTGGAGGTCATTCGCAGTATTTCCGACCAGACCAATCTGCTGGCGCTCAACGCGGCCATTGAAGCTGCGCGGGCCGGTGAAGCGGGGCGTGGATTTGCCGTGGTGGCAGACGAGGTTCGAACGCTGGCTTATCGCACCCAGGAGTCGACCCGGGAAATCGAACAGATGATTGCCGGAATCCAGGCCGGCACGCACCAGGCGGTTGATGCCATGGGCGCCAGCACGTTGAGAGCCAGTAGCTCGTTGCAGGCGACGGAAGCGGCGGGCAAGGCGCTGGAAGAGATTTTTGTTGCTGTCCACCAGATCACCGAACGCAATCTGGTCATTGCCAGCGCGACTGAAGAGCAGGCCAAAGTCGCCCATGAAGTGGATCGCAATCTGTTGAATATTCGTGAGTTGTCTACACGTGCGGCCGACGGTGCGCATCAGACGAGTTCAGCCAGTGGCGAATTGTCCCGTCTGGCCTCCGAGCTGAGTGCGATGGTCCGCCACTTCAAGACCTGATGCCTGGGGGAATGGAAAAGCAGGCCGCGTCGAGCATTGTTAGTACAGCGAATTTAGCCTGGAATGTTAAATCGTAGTTAGCGGATCACTGCCATATGTCGGATGTTCAGGAATTTTCGCAGGTCTTTACCCAGGCACTTGAGCAAAGTATCGATAGCGTTGTGGTTATCGACAGCCAGAATCGGGTCATTGTGTTCAACGATGCCGCTGAAAGCCTATGGGGCTATACCCGCGATCAAGTCATGGGCAAGAACGTCAACTTCTTGGTGCCACAACTGATCCAGGCTAGCCACGATAGTTACATCGAAGCCAATCGTCGCAGCGGTATCAACAAAATTGTCGGCACCAGCCGTGACGTGCTGATCGAGCGCCAGGACGGCGACTACCGCTGGGGGGCCATGTCCATCTCCAGAGTCAGCGCTTCAGGGCAACAGTTTTATGCCGCGATCATCAGGGACATTACCCGACATCATAAGGAACACGAACGCCTGCAACTGTTGTCGCTCGTCGTCGACACTTCGGAAAATGCCATCATCATCACCGATGCCCAATGGCGCATTGTGTACACCAACGGTGGGTTTTCCCGCATGTTCGGGCACGCCACCGATGAGGTCTACGGACAACCACTCGACAGCGTGATTGCGCCGGACTTCGATCAGCAAGTCAAAGTCGCCATGCAAGAGCAGGTGATGTCGGGGGAGATTTATCATTCGCAGGCGGTCGCCTACCCCCTTGAAGGCCGCCGGGTGTGGTGCAATGTCACGATTTACCCTGTCTGTGATGCGCAGGGTCATTTGATCAATACCGTCAGCGTAATGATTGACGTGACCCACTCTCGGATGCCGGAGATTTTGCGCAATAAAATGCTCGAAGCCATGGTGCGGGAGGAGTCCATAGAGTCCTTGATGGCCCTTGTTTGTAAAGAGGTCCAAAGGATCGCGCCGGAGGTGGTTGCCTCGATCTTGAGCGTGGATGACGACGGATTGCTGCGCACCCTGGCGTCTCCTGATCTGCCAGAAAGCTACAGTGCGGCGCTGGATGCAGTGGCTATCGGGTCTGGGGTAGGTTCTTGCGGCGCGGCAGCGTTCAGCGGCCAAGCGGTGATGGTCCGCGATATTGCCTCTCATCCGTTCTGGGTCGGTTTTCGCGACCTCGCATTGCCTCTCGGGCTCAGGGCTTGCTGGTCGACGCCTATAAAGTCCAGTTCAGGCAGGGTTTTGGGTACTTTTGCGTTCTACTATCGCTCGCCCCGCGAGCCGTCACTGCTGCATGAGCATTTGGTCAATGCCAGTATTTACCTGTGTGCACTGGCGCTTGAGCGCGAGCAGTCCCGCGCTCACATCCAACAGCTGGCGTTTTATGACGACTTGACCGGTTTGCCAAATCGCAATCAGCTTCATGTCCGTGCCAATCAAGCCATTGCCGATGCCTCCCGCAACGGCACGTCGCTCACGGTCCTCTTTATCGATCTGGATCGCTTCAAGCAGGTCAATGATTCATTGGGGCATCCTGCGGGTGACGAGTTTCTTCGAGTGATCGCCCGGCGCCTGACCAAGTATCGTCGCAAAGTCGACATCGTCAGCAGGTTGTCGGGTGATGAGTTTGTCGTCGTGTTGCCCCAGTGCGCATTGAGTCAGGCACAGGTGGTGATCGAGTACTTGAGAGAAGAACTGAGCGCACCCTGCCAGATTTCGGGCGTGACGCTCAAACCGTCGGCCAGTATCGGTGTCAGCCTTTTTCCCGACGATGGCCGCTCCATGGAAACCCTGCTGCATCGCGCCGACATGGCCATGTATCAGGCAAAGACAAGTGGGCGGGGTTGTGTCAGCTTCTTCAGTCAAGGCCTGGACCAGTTGGCGCGCGGGCGATTGAGGCTTGAAACGGCGTTGCGCGAAGCCATTGATCAGCAACTGTTGCATCTGGTCTACCAGCCCCAGATCAATCTGCAAGACAACGAACTTTATGGGGTAGAAGCGCTGGCGCGTTGGAAACATCCGCAGCTAGGCGACATCTCACCCGGGTGCTTTATACCGTTGGCCGAAGAGTGTGGGCTGATTGTTGAGTTCGGGCAGTGGGCACTGCGTGAAGCTTGCGGTCAATTGGCTGCCTGGCGGCGCGAAGGGCTGTGCGTTCCAGCCATTTCGGTCAACCTGTCGCCGACCAATTTTCATAATCGCCAATTGCCCGACATTCTGACCCGAATCCTTTCCGAACAGCGGTTGACGGTTAACGACCTGACGCTGGAAATAACCGAAAACGTCTTGATGGACAGCAATCCAGACACCTTGACCACGATCAACGAGGTCCATGCCCTGGGAATACGCTTGGCCATGGATGATTTCGGTACAGGTTATTCGAGCCTCAGTTACCTGCGTCGCATACCGCTCCAGGAGCTCAAGCTCGACCGTAGCTTCGTGCACGATCTGGAGAATGACACCACCAGCCAGGCGCTGAGCGAAGCGGTGATTCGCATTGGCGAGAGCCTCAAGCTGAGTGTGGTCGCCGAAGGTATCGAAACCTTGGGCCAGCAGCGCATTCTGAAGGAACAAGGTTATGAGGTCGCCCAGGGTTATCTGATTTCCAGGCCACTCTCGGCTCGTGGATTGGGGCTGTGGCTGGAAGATCGTTCGTACTGTGAGGCGTGATGAACGGCGCCGTCTGGTAGAGAACTGCTAGCATTGTGTTTGAGTCAGTTCTGACCAGACATGAGTGCTTGCCATGCAACTACCCGACATGAACCTGCTGGTCGCCCTTGACGCCCTGCTCGACGAGGGCAGTGTGGTCGGCGCGGCGCGGCGGATGAACCTCAGTCCCGCGGCCATGAGCCGTACATTGACCCGGGTGCGTGAAGCCATGGGCGACCCGATCCTGGTGCGCGCCGGTCGTGGTCTGGTGCCGACACCCAAGGCGCTGGAATTGCGCGGGCAGGTGCGTGACGTGGTGGACCAGGCGGCGTTGCTGTTTCGCTCGGCCGATGGGGTGGAACTGGGCTCTTTGCGGCGGCGTTTCAACATTCGCGCCAACGACTTCTTCGTGGGCGTTTACGGTGGCCGGTTATTCGACACGCTGGATCGTCAGGCACCCCACTGCGAATTGCGTTTCGTCCCCGAGGGCGATGGCGACGATGAAGCGCTGCGTGAAGGACGCATCGATCTGAACGTCAGCAATACCCGGCCGCTAACCCCGGAAGTGAAGGTGCAGAACCTGTTCTCCACTCACTTTGTCGGGTTGGTGCGTGAGGATCATCCGTTGTTCGACGCGGAAATCACCCCCGAGCGTTACGCCGGGTTCTCTCACATCAGCATGTCCCGTCGGGGGATCGCCCGCGGGCCTATCGACGCGGCGCTCAATGCCCTGGGGCTGGAACGGCGGGTGGCCGTGATTGCGCCGAGTTTTCATGCGGCGATGTTTGCGCTGCCGGATTCGGATCTCATTTTGCCCGTGCCCAAGGAAGCCTTGTTAAGCGTGCAGCGCCTGGGCTTAAAGCTGCGCTCGTTCACCTTGCCGATCCCGCTACCGACCTTGATGCTGACCCAGGCCTGGCATCCGCGATTCGACAAGGACCCGGCTCACCGCTGGCTGCGTGAAACCCTGAAAACCTGTTGCGAAGAAACGTGGCAGGCCGCAAACCAGGCCTGAGACGAGCCCGCTCCGCCCAGACGCATTGCTGCATAAAACGCACTTATAAGCTGCCAATAAGTCAATTTTCGTCAGGTCATGCGCTTCATAGAATGCTCCGCAGGTTAATTCCGGAGCTCGCAGTAATGACATCCCTCACGGCCACGGCACCTCTCGCTGCGACCCAACCCGCAATTGCCACGCCGCCAGTTTTCGGCCTGCGAATCATCATCGGCCTGGTGGGCGTGTTGCTGGCGGTGCTGGTGTCGGGCCTGAACGAGATGGTGACCAAGGTGGCCCTGGCGGATATTCGCGGTGCCTTGGCCATAGGCTACGACGAGGGCACCTGGCTGGTCGCCAGTTATGCCGCGACCTCGGTGGCCGCGGCGGCCTTCGCGCCGTGGTGCGCGGTCACGTACTCGCTGCGTCGCTTCACCCTCTGCGCCATTGGCGCGTTTACTCTGCTGGGCGTGCTCTGCCCACTGGCGCCGAACTACGAAAGCCTGCTGATCCTGCGCACCTTGCAAGGCCTGGCTGGTGGTGCATTGCCACCGATGTTGATGACCGTCGCGCTGCGATTTTTGCCCCCCAACGTCAAGCTGTATGGTCTGGCCGGTTATGCACTGACGGCGACCTTCGGCCCGGGGCTGGGTACACCGCTGGCCGGGCTCTGGACCGAGTATGTCGGCTGGCAATGGACCTTCTGGCAGGTCGTCGTGCCCTGCCTGATTGCCATGGCCGCCGTGGCCTATGGCATTCCCCAGGACCCGCTGCGGCTGGAGCGTTTCAAACAGTTCAACTGGCGTGGTTTGCTGCTGGGGTTTGCGGCGATCTGCATGCTGGTGGTCGGTATCCTGCAGGGCAATCGCCTGGACTGGTTCGAGTCGAACCTGATCAGCGGACTGCTCATGGGTGGGGCGCTGCTGTTGGTGGCGTTTCTGATCAACGAATGGTCGCAGCCGATTCCGTTTTTCAAGATGCAGATGCTCGGCATCCGCAACCTCTCATTCGCCCTGATGACCCTGGCCGGGGTGCTGGTCGTGCTGCTGGCGGTGATCATTATTCCTTCCAGCTACCTGGCTCAAGTCCAGGGTTATCGCCCGGTGCAGACGGCGCCGGTCACCTTGGTTGCGGCACTGCCGCAGTTGATCGCGCTGCCATTGGTGGCGGCACTGTGCAACCTGCGCTGGGTCGATTGTCGCTGGGTGTTGGGGATCGGCCTGAGCATGTTGATGCTGTCCTGCCTCGGGGGCTCACAGCTGACGTCGGCGTGGATTCGCGACGATTTCTATGCGCTGCAATGGCTGCAAATCTTCGGTCAGCCGATGGCGGTGCTGCCGCTGCTGATGCTGGCGACCGGCAGTATCAATCCGATGGACGGACCGTTCGCGTCGTCCTGGTTCAACACCGTGAAAGGGCTTTCGGCGGTGATTGCCACCGGCGTGTTGGAAACCTTGACCACCGCGCGTCTGCACTTTCACTCGACGATGCTGGTGGATCACCTGGGCAATTCCCCCCTGGTCGACGCTGACAGCGCAGGCCTTGCGCACCGGTTGCACGAGCAGGCCGTGGTGTTGACCGCCGCGGATCTGTACCTGTGCATGGCCGGTATCGCCGTGGCGCTGATCCTGCTGATTTTCTGGTTACCGACTCGGGTCTTTCCGCCACGGGCGGCGACTTGAACGCCTCACTGAAACAGAAGGTTTTTATGACGAATCAATCAAAGCAAAAAGTGGCCATGGGCGTTGCCGTTGTGATCGCGGTGGGCGTGCTGGTGTATCTGCTGGCGCCGGGGGCATTCGGCCAGCGCACACAACAAAGCACCAATGATGCGTTTGTCTCGGCGGACTACACCCTGGTGGTGCCGCGGGTGGCCGGGTTCATCAAGGAGGTGCTGGTCGAAGACAACCAGCAGGTCAAGGCCGGCCAGTTGCTGGCGCTGATCGATGACCGCGATCTGCGGGCCGCTGCCGAAGCGGCGTCCGCCGAAACCCTCGTGGCCCAGGCGCAATTGCAGAATGCCCGGGCGACCCTTGAACGCCAGGCTTCGATGATTGCTCAGGCACAAGCGACAGTCGTGTCGGCCAAGGCGGAAATGGCCTTCGCCGAACATGAACTGAACCGCTACGACCACCTCGCCGGCGTCGGCGCCGGCACGGTGCAGAACGCTCAACAAGCGCGCACCCGCATCGATCAGGCCAGCGCACGATTGGCCAACGTCACGGCAGTGCTGGCGGCGGAACGCAAGCAAGTGGACATCCTCACGGCGCAGCGCGACGCCGCCGAGGGTGGCCTGAAACGGGCGCAGGCGAAGTTGGAAATCGCCAGTTATGAGCTGTCCTACACACGCATCGTCGCGCCGCAGGACGGCATGGTCGGTGAGCGGGCGGTGCGGGTCGGTGCCTATGTCACGCCAGGCAGCAAACTGCTCGCGGTGGTGCCGCTGGCGCAGGCCTACGTGATGGCGAACTTTCAGGAAACCCAACTGACCCATGTGCATCCGGGGCAGGACGTGCAGGTACGTGTCGATACCTTTGACGGTGCGACGCTGAACGGGCGTGTCGAGAGCATCGCACCGGCCACCGGCGTGACCTTTGCCTCGGTGAAACCGGATAACGCGACCGGCAACTTCACCAAGGTCGTGCAGCGGATTCCGGTGAAGATCGTGCTGGAACCGGGTCAGCCACTGGCCGAACGATTGCGCGTGGGGATGTCGGTGGAAGCGAGGATCGATACGGCTGGCGTCGGTGACCATGGGGTTGCGCAACGATGAACTTCAGCAACTGTTCATCCTTGTGGCAGGGCCGCGAAGCGTCCCCAAAATCGACGAGTGCACGCAAGCAACCTCGCCTCAGGTTTTGCATGCAGTCGCTGGCCATTGGGTTAAGTCTTACTTCGTTGAGTGCCTGCACCGTCGGCCCGGACTTCCAAAGGCCCCAGGCCCCGCCCATCACCGAATGGTCAAAACCATCAAAGGCCGCCCCCAGCCAAGCCATTACCGAAACCCTGGGCGAGCGCTGGTGGGAAGTCTTCAACGATCCGGAGCTTTCGGCCCTGACCCAGCGTGCCCTGACCGACAACCTCGATCTGAAACTCGCCAGCAGCCGCTTGCAGCAAAGTCGTGCCGTGCGTCAGGTGATCACCGCCGACCGCTATCCCACCACCGCCGCCACGGCCAGCTATTCCCGTGAGCGCAACAGTGGCAATGGCCTGAGCGATCCGTCGGGGCACAACGGCCATTCGGCGTTCAACCTGTGGAATGCGGGTTTTTCCGCTGCTTGGGAGTTGGACTTGTGGGGGCGAGTGCGCCGCGAAACCGAAGCCGCCGACGCGACCCTGGAAGTCGCCGAAAACGACCGTCGCGCGGTGTTGTTGTCGGTACTCGCTGAAACCGCCCAGGACTACATTCAGCTGCGTGGCGTGCAAAACACCCGCGCGGTCACCGAGCAGAACCTTGAAGTCGCACGCAACAGTTTGAAACTGTCGCAGCTACGGCTGGCCGACGGTGTCGCGACGGATCTGGATGTCGCCGAAGCCGCCGCCCAAGTCGCGGCCATCGAATCGCGACTGCCCGCCCTGGCGCAACGTCAGACGCAACTGATCAACGCGCTGAGCCTGTTGATGGGCGAGCCGCCGCAGGCACTCATCGCCGAGTTATCCACAGATGCGCCGGTGCCGCAGACCCCACCTCAGATCGCCATCGGCCTGCCGTCGCAACTGGCCGAACGGCGTCCGGACATTCGCCAGGCCGAAGCGCGTTTGCATGCCGCTACCGCGAGTATTGGGGTGGCCAAGGGCGATTTTTATCCGCGCATCACCCTGTCGGGCAACGTCGGCTCGCAAGCCCTGCAGTTGAGCGATTTCGGTTCATGGGGCTCGCGCGCGTTCGGCATCGGCCCGCAATTGAGCCTGCCGCTATTTGACGGTGGACGCTTGCGCGGGGTGCTGGATCTGCGCGAAGCCCAGCAACAGGAGGCCGCCATCGCCTATCAGCAAACGGTATTGCGCGCCTGGCATGAAATCGACGATCAACTGAGCGCCTATAACGCCAGTCAACTGCGCCGCGACAGCCTGGCCGAAGCCGTGCGTCAGAACCGGATCGCCCTGCGCACGGCACAACAGCAGTACGTGCAAGGGGTCGTGGACTTCGTCAACGTGCTCACTGTACAGGGTGCCTTGCTGGCCACTCAGGAGCAGTGGGTGGAAAGTTCGACCGGTGTGTCGCTGGCAATGGTCGGGTTGTACAAAGCGCTGGGCGGGGGGTGGGAGTCGGTGTATCCGCTGGCCGTGGCGGCTGACATTGGCCTAAAGTGAGCGCAACGTTTCGGCAGCGCATGGCTTTGGCACGCTGGTCAATGGTGATGCGCCAAGGATCGACCTCGACCACCTCAGTCAATTGCCCAGGGGAACCGGTCGCGTATGGTTGATCAGCACGGCGGGTCAACCCGACGAATTTGGTGCATTCGGTGCTCTGGGCTCTGGCGCTGAACACCTACGCCGGGTTTCTCGGTGTGTCGGAAACCCTGCGCATGGCCGGGCGCAACTATGGCCTCAAGGGCATGCGCTTCGTGCTGTTCATCCTGATTCCGGCCGCACTGCCGTCGATCCTCGCCGGGCTGAAAATCGGCTGGGCGTTTGCCTGGCGTACGCTGATCGCCGCTGAACCGGTGTTTGGTGCCACCAGCGGCAAGGGCGGGTTGGGCTGGTACATCTTTCAGAATCGCAATGAGCTGTGCACCGACAAGGTGTTTGCCGGCTTGGCGGTGGTGATTCTGATTGGGCTGCTGGTGGAGAACCTGGTGTTTGATTCGCTGGAAAGGGTGACGGTGAAGCGGTGGGGGATGGTGCGGTGAAGCAGGATCTCTGCGCTCAGTACTGTCAGCCTCCTCGCACCGTTGCTTGCGCCGCTGCTAATGCTCCTCTCAGATTGTCCAACTCAGGATCATCAAATGGATTCACTGGGGGGGTTAGTAAAGGGTACTTAGGAGGTTTTGCCCAATAGTCCACGCGAGGCGATGCCTCGAGAAACACGGTGAATTCGGAGGGCGGAATCCCATTGGCAATAGTGTTGGTGTTCCACCATTTGTCAGGGTTTTTTGAAAACGTTGCCTGTTGATAGCTTGGTGGTGGTCCAAAGTAGGTTTGGCTTCCAGTTGTGAGGCCACCATTCTGATGAGGGGCGCCCGGTCTCGCCCTCGATGGAGTCCGGCTCCTCGAAGTGACATAGGCAGCGCCAAGAGTGCTGGGTCCCGGTCTAGCGGCGGCAACTCCATGAATTTCGCCCCCATTGTTTCTCCAATAAATCTTGGGTTTCGTGCCCCCAATATACTCAGCTGCTGCAGTAAGGCCTGATAGGTCACGTGTTTTCTCAAACGTCCGGGATGCTTGCAGGGCGCGCGCAGCATTGGCGGCAACTGTCGTATCGATTTTTGGAAGTGTCGCCCCGCTCCGAGAATTAGGTAAGCGAAATAATGCCTTGGCGTCGTCCACTGCGAGCGCAAATGCCAACCACGGGTTATGCCCCGTCGGATCCACCCGATTCACCGGATCCCCCACGCAATACATATACGCATTCAACCCACCCCCACCAAACGGACTCCAGCTGTCCGGGCTATGAAACCGCATCAGTCGCGTGTTGTAGGCGCGGTAGCCGTTGCCCAGCAAATACCAGCCGAGTTTGGCTTCGCGCAATTGACCGTTGAACCCCAGCGCCGATGCGACTTCCTGCTGCGCTGACTGCTCGCCATAGGCGGAATAACCGATGGTGTTGACCTTGCCTTCGACGCTTTCGCCAATGATCGATTGGCTGCTGTTGGTCGCCAGCAGTATCACGCGTTGTTTCACATCGTTGGCTCTGGTCATCCAGCGAACTCCGCGGGGCCGAAGAGAATGCAGGCCATCAGTTCTACTCGCCTGGCTCACAATTGAGAACTATCAGAACTGCTAGGTCTTTGCGCAGGAGCCCCTTCCTGGCTGGCGCAAACCCGCTGGCGACGGCCTGGCCGAAGCCGTTCGTCAGAATCAGATCGCCCTGCGGACAGCGCAACAGCGGTACGTGGAAGGGAGGGCAGGTGGCGCCGGTGTATCCGCTGGCAGTGGCGACTGACATTAGCCTAAAGTGAGCGGAACGTTTCGGTAGTGCAGGTGAAAAGAGTGGTAGTGGAGGCGCAAAGAAAAGAGCGGTTGGCCAGATCCCGGCCAGTGCCCGCGAACTTGGCTGTGTCCGACTCAAGGCAGCGAATGCTTTGGTACGGCGGCGGGTTGCTTATTCTGGTGCTGGCCGTCGTGACCCGGTTATACGGCCTGACCGCTGCCGCAATTTGGGGCGATGAAGGTTCCAGCCTGTTGATGAGTCGGTACACCCTGGATGGTATCTGGGCTCATGCCGCCCATGACGTCCATCCACCGATGTATTTCATGATGCTGCATGGCTGGATCGGGCTGTTTGGCGATGGGATTTTTTCGATACGCAGTTTGAGTGCACTGCCGGGTGTCGCGTCGGTCATGTTGGGGATGTGGCTGGTCCGGTTGATCGCCAATCCGCGGGCGGCGTTGCTGGCCGGGTTGATGCTGGCGCTGTTGCCTACGGCGGTGCGCTACAGCCAGGAAGTGCGGATGTATTCGTGGCTGGGGTTGTGGTTGCTCGGCGCTACCATCGCACTGGTGTATTGGGTCAAACAGCCTCGCCACACCCATGCACTGGTGATCTACTCGCTACTGATGGCCACCGCGTTCTACACCCACTATTTCACTGCGCTCTGTGTGCTCGTCCATTGGGCGTACTTGCTGGTGTTGCGCCTGCAGCCGGACCCACCCTTGAAACACATCACTCGCCCGGCCTGGTGGCTGAGCAACGTGGCCATTGTGGTGCTGTTTGCTCCCTGGATCCCTGGCCTGGTCGATCTGACCCGGCACATGGGTGAGCTCAAGGCCAATGGCGATGTGGGTTGGGAATTGCCGGTCACGCTCAGTTCCCTGCCGTCGATGGTGTGGGACTTTCTGATCCAGGACGATGGGGATCAGTTGCCCCGGCTCTTGTTCGTTGCGCTGCCCATCCTATTGCTAGCCGTGATCGTGCTGACGGTGCTGCGTGATCGCAGCCCCTTTCGCTGGAGTGCATTGCTGGCACTCTACACCCTGCTGCCGTTGTTGCTGGTTTACGGGGTTTCGTTTATTTCACCCGTGTTTATCGAGCGCTATCTGAATGCCTATGCGATGGGCCTGCCGCTGATCATGGCACTGGCCATCGACCGCTTGCTGAGCGGCTTTCGGGTATTGGCGCTGGGGTTGTTGGTGCTGTTTGTCGGCACCGAGCTGGTCGGGCTGAAAAACAATGCCACCGTGGATGTGAATGACCAGATCAATGTGATGGTCGATTTCGTCAATCAGCACTACGTGGCGGGCGACCGAATCGTCATCAGTGACATGCTCTGGTACATGAGTTACGTCTATTACAACCGCACCGACACGGATCCGCTGCTGTACACCCCGCCCTTGGCCAACGGGACATCCAGCCGTCCGAACGATTATGGCTTTGGCACGCTGGTCAATGGTGATGCGCCAAGGATCTACCTCGACCATCTGAGTCAATTGCCCAAGGCAACGGGGCGCGTTTGGTTGATCAGCACGGCGGATCAACCCGACGAATTTGCCCCGCTGCCCGGCGGTTGGCAGAAAGCCGCCGAAACCGCTGCGGGTAACACTCGGGCACGCTTGTTCGTCATGGGGGCTGAGTGACGGCGCTCAAGGTTTCGACGACAGGTCTGCCATGCCCTTGAGCAGCTCGATCGGCAGTGGGAAGACGATGGTCGAACTCTTGTCGCCGGCGATCGAGCTGAGTGTCTGCATGTAACGCAACTGCATGGCCCCGGGCTGGCGGCCCAGCATCTCGGCGGCCTGCATGAGTTTTTCCGAGGCCTGCAATTCGCCTTCGGCGTGGATCACCTTGGCCCGCCGCTCACGCTCCGCTTCAGCCTGTTTGGCAATGGCGCGAATCATCGATTCGTTGAGGTCCACGTGCTTGATCTCGACATTGGCCACCTTGATGCCCCATGCATCGGTCTGGGCGTCGAGCACTTGCTGGATATCGATGTTCAGCCGTTCACGCTCGGCCAGCAGCTCATCGAGTTCGTGTTTGCCCAGCACCGCGCGCAAGGTGGTTTGCGCCAACTGGCTGGTGGCCATCAGGAAGTCCTCGACCTGGATAATCGCCTTCTGTGGATCGAGCACGCGGAAGTACAGCACGGCGTTGACCTTGACCGAGACGTTATCGCGGGTGATCACGTCTTGCGCCGGGACGTCGAGCACCACGGTGCGCAAGTCGACGCGAACCATTTGCTGAACCACCGGAATCAATAGAATCAGGCCCGGGCCCTTGACCTGCCAAAAGCGTCCGAGCTGGAACACCACCCCGCGTTCGTATTCACGCAGGATGCGGAAGGTCGAACCTGCCAGCGCGATCAGCAGTAACAGCAGCGCGACAAAACCCACTTGCAGGCCCATGACTATTCTCCCGCTGGCACCGCGTCAGTCGCGGCCACTTTCAGCATTAATCCCTTGCGCGACACCACGCGTACTTTCTGCCCGATCTGCAGGGGTTTGGCGCTCGACACTTGCCAGTATTCGCCCTGCAAATGCACCCAGCCGTGGCAGGCATCGTCGGCCAGCAATGACGTGATCGGGGTCACGCTGCCGACCAGCACGGCATCACCGCTGACAGTATGGCGCGGGCGGGTCTTCAGGGCGCGGATCAGCAGGAACGCCAGCAGCAAAGCACTGATCAAGCCCAAAACGATCATTAACGGAGCGGGGAGTTCGGCATTGGTCAGGATCAGCGCGCCGATCACGAACATCACGATTCCGCCCAGGCCAATCACGCCGTAATTGGGCAGGGCCGCCTCGGCGATCAGGAACGCGAGGCCGAAGGTGATCAACCAGATTCCGGCGGGACTGGTCGCCGGTAGCCCGACAGTGTCTGCGGCGAAGGCTGATGCGCTCAACGCCATTAGCAGTGCAGCGGTACAACAGCGCGTATTCACGTCACCCTCCGGGAGCGTCGTGGACGGTTCTGTATACAGTTTAGTTGACCGTTCGGTTGTATGAATTTTGTTCAGGTGTCGACGTGTCCAATGGGCAGATTTCCCACCGGTTTGGCCCGGCGGGCCTAGACTTTCACTACGTGGAAAAGCGTCAATCATCGTCCGCCAGACGTTGCTGCGGACACCGAGGTGCATCATGCGTATGGCAAGAACCGTGCAGCGAAGCCTGGAAAAGGCTCAATGCGAATATGACATCGTCACCCACCCTCACTCGGCCAGTAGCCTGGAAACGGCGCGAGTCGCGGGCATTCCAGCCGAGCGGGTGGCCAAGTCGGTCATCCTCGACGACCACCATGGTCATTATCTGATGGCCGTGTTGCCCGCCAGTCGCCACCTGGACCTGAGCAAAGTGCGCAGCAGCGGCGAATGGCAAGTCTCGCGCGAAAGCAATCTGCCGCACCTGTTCGATGATTGCGAGCGCGGCGCCGTACCGGCCCTGGGTGAGGCCTATGGGCTGGACGTGGTCATCGACCCGCTGCTGACCCGGCAAAAGGACATTTATCTGGAAGCCGGCAACCACATCAACCTGCTGCACATGGACATGCCACAGTTCCTGAAAATGGTGCCGCATGCCGAGGTGCGGGAGTTGAGTCATTGAGTTTCGCGACGCCAGTGCCGCCGTCATCGCGGGCAAGCCTCGCTCCCACAGTGATTGAGTTGAGCCGCAGATTTGTGATCAACACTGAACCTGTGGGAGCGGGCTTGCCCGCGATTGACCGCGCAGCGGTCACCCATTCAACCCTTCCCCAAGGAGTCAGCCATGGAAAACCCGACCCACAGCCTCCCATCGCTGTTCAAACAACTCGGCCTGCCCGACGACGCCGAAAGCATCGATAAATTCATTTCCACCCATTCACCGCTCAAACCGGAACTGCACCTGGCGGATGCGTTCTTCTGGACCCAGAGCCAGGCGGATTTTCTGCGCGACGATATTCTGGAGGATGCCGACTGGGCGGAGGTGGTTGATCAGCTGGATGTGATGTTGAGGAAAGGGCGGGGGGTATAGACGTTCAATTCTCTGGCGGCCACTGACGGGACGTATGAACCAGAGCAAGTATCCAGATTGCGTTCACTGCCTGTTCATAAACAATTCGATAACTCTGATGTGGAATCAGCTCGCGAGTGCCGGCAATGATTCCGGCAGGGCCACTGTCAGGGTGTTGCGCAAGCCTGGATATCGCATCGCTGAAGCGATTGTCCATGTCGATGGCCGCTTTCGGGTTGATGGCATACAGGTAGTCCCAAATATCTGCACGATCCTGTGCGGCTTCTCGCGTCCAGATTATCCTCATTGTTCTGTGGCTGCCTTCCCACGCCTGGCGGCGAACTCTGCTTCCACTTCCTCATTCGTCAGGCCGTTGCCGCTGTGCATTGAGGTGCGGGCGATGTCCACTTTGCGTTGCAGGAAGGCCTCGTATTCACGAGATTCTCGTTGCGTTTGGACAAACTGGCGCATCATTTCCCGGACGATTTGTGAGGCAGGGCGGTGAGCGGCTTCTGCTTCGGCCATGAATTGTTCGCGCAAATCTGATTCGAGTTTCATTGTAAAAACGGCTTGTTTTGACATGGTGAGTGTTCCTGGATCGGGTACCAAGAAAGTATATACATCATCAGTACTCTGTCAGGTCCATCGCATTCTGCTTGCGACGGGTGGAAACCAATTTGTTTCAAAACTTGACGGAAAAACCTCTCCAATGCCATATTGATAGTTAGCAAACTAACAGTGTGTTTTCGCCCGTGCCGGATAATCTCGACGCTCTGCAGATGAACATCAGCAGCTCCATGGTGGTGGCCGCCAGGCATTGGCGGAAAATTTGCCAGAGCACGCTGCTCAATTACGGAATTTCCGAAGCCTGTGCCGTGCCGTTGTTGATGATCGGACGGTTGGGCGAGGGGGTGCGTCAGGTGACGGTTGCGCAGGCGGCGGGGATGGAGAGTCCGTCCCTGGTGCGGTTGCTCGATCAGTTGTGTCACGCCGGGTACGTCTGTCGCACCGAGGATGCGCAGGATCGCCGCGCCAAATGCCTGAGCCTCACCGACAGCGGTCGGACACTGGTGCAAGCCGTCGAAGTTGAGCTGGTGCGCTTGCGCAGTGAGGTGCTCGAAGGCATCGATGCGCGCGACCTCGAAGCCACCTTGCGTGTATTGAAGGCCTTCGAGTCGGCCGGACAAGCACCGGTGCTCTACCCTTGAGCGGCTTTTTTACCGGCGTGCCCCCGGCGCGGGACTGGTTCTTTGGTGTGCGCACGTTCGCCGCCTCGATGATTGCGCTCTACATCGCCTTGCTCATGCAAATGCCGCGGCCTTACTGGGCGATGGCCACGGTGTATATCGTTTCCAGCCCGTTTGTCGGCCCGACCAGTTCCAAGGCGCTGTACCGCGCAGTGGGCACCTTTCTCGGTGCTGCCGCGGCGGTGTTTTTCGTGCCGATGTTTGTCCAGAGCCCCTATGTGCTGGTGCTGGTGGTGGCACTGTGGACCGGGATTCTGCTGTTTCTGTCCCTGCACCTGCGCACCGCCAACAACTACGCGTTGATGCTCGCCGGTTACACCTTGCCCCTGATCGCGTTGCCGGTGATGAATAACCCGTTGTCGGTGTGGGACGTCGCCGAGGCACGCACGGAGGAGATCTTCCTCGGCATCGCCGTTGCGGCGGTCGTCGGCGCGATGTTCTGGCCTCGGCGGCTGGCCCCGGTGTTCAACGATTCGGTGAGCAAATGGTTCGCCGATGCCTCGACCTATAGCCTGCAATTCCTCGGTCGCCATGTGCAACCGGCCGAAGCCAGTGCGTTGCGTGCGTCGATGGTGGCGACCTTCAATAGCCTGGAGCTGATGATCGGTCAGTTGCCCCACGAAGGCGCGCGGCCGCAAACGGTGCGCAACACCAAGGAGCTGCGCGGAAGGATGATCCACCTGCTGACCGTGGTCGATGCCCTGGACGATGCGCTTTGCGCCCTGGAGCGGCGCACGCCCGAGCTTGTGGATAAGTTCGCGCCGCTCCTCAGCGCCGCTGGCGAATGGCTGCAACACAAGGACGCGGATGTCGATCGCTGGCAGGCGCTCAAAGACCAGGTCGAAGCCCTTCAACCCAATGTCGAAGCGCTGGAGGACCGCAAGCAGCTGTTGTTCTCCAACGCGCTGTACCGCCTCGGCGAATGGATCGATCTGTGGCAGGACTGCCGCAGTCTGCAAATCGCCATCCAATGCGAAAACCAGGACAGTTGGCACGCGGTGTATCGGCATTGGCGGCTCGGCCGACTGTCGCCATTTCTGGATCGCGGCCTGATGCTTTATTCAGCGGCGTCCACCGTCACGGCGATCATCGTTGCATCGGTGCTGTGGATTCTGCTGGGCTGGACCGACGGGGGCTCCGCCGTGATTCTGGCGGCCGTGGCGTGCAGCTTCTTTGCCTCGATGGACGACCCTGCACCACAGATTTACCGGTTCTTTTTCTGGACGGCGATGTCGGTGTTGTTCGCCAGTCTTTACCTGTTTCTGGTGCTGCCCAACCTGCACGATTTCCCGATGCTGGTGCTGGCGTTCGCCGTGCCGTTCATCATCGTCGGCACCTTGACCGTCAAGCCGCAGTTTTACCTGGGCATGTTGCTGACACTGGTCAACACCTCGTCCTTCATTAGCATTCAGGGTGCGTACGACGCGGACTTCCTCAGCTTTGCCAACGCCAACCTGGCCGGCCCCGTGGGCTTGCTGTTTGCGTTTGTCTGGACCCTGATCGCCCGGCCATTCGGCGCCGAACTGGCGGCCAAGCGTCTGACCCGATTCAGTTGGCGTGACATTGTCGGCCTGTCCGAGCCGGCCAGTCTGGCCGAGCACCGGCATCTTGGCGTGCAAATGCTTGACCGCCTGATGCAGCATTTGCCGCGTCTGGCCTTGACCGGGCAGGACACGGGGATCGCCCTGCGGGAAGTCCGCGTGGCGCTGAATATGCTCGATCTTCTCGCCTACGCGCCGCGTATTGACGGGGTGCCGAACGCGCTGTTGCGCCAGGTGGTGGCCGAGGTCGGCGAATACTTCAAGGCGTGCCTCAAGGCTGGCAGGCGCTTGCCCGCACCGAGCCCGCTGCTGATGACCATGGACCGAGCCCGTCGAGCGCTTGGCGGTGCGGGCGATGACGAGACCCGCCTGCAACTGTTGCACGCCTTGAGTGGCTTGCGCCTGGCGTTGTTGCCTGGCATCGAATTTGTCGGTTCCGCCGAGCTTGAAGAACCGCTTCCCCATGGCATCGATGGAGCGCCTTTATGATTGGTGACCTGGATCTCAGCGGGGTATTCCTGCCCACACTGCTGGTGCTGATGGGCATTACCTATGTGTTGTTCCTGTTGGTGCACGGGGTGCTCACGCGTCTGCACTTTTATCGTCTGGTCTGGCACCGGGCATTGTTTAACGTGGCTCTCTACGCCTTGCTGCTTGGCGTCGTGGACTCACTCAGTCGATACCTGATGACATGAAAAAGCCTTTATTGACCATCGGCCGCGTGGCCCTGACCCTGTTGATCGTGAGCTTCGCCGTGGTCGTGGTCTGGCGGATGGTGCTGTATTACATGTTTGCCCCCTGGACCCGCGACGGTCACATCCGTGCCGACATTGTGCAGATCGCCCCGGACGTTTCCGGGCTGATCCAGCAGGTGGACGTGCGCGACAACCAGCCGGTCAAGCGCGGTCAGGTGCTGTTCAGCATCGATCAGGACCGATTCAAGCTGGCCCTGCGCCAGGCGAAAGCCGCGGTCGCCGACCGTGAAGAAACCCTGGCCCAGGCCCAGCGCGAAGCCAAGCGCAACAAAGGCCTGGGCAATCTGGTGCCCGCCGAACAGCTGGAAGAAAGCCAGTCGAAGGTCGCCCGTGCCCAAGTGGCGTTGATGGAAGCCCAGGTAGCGGTGGACAGTGCTCAGCTCAACCTCGACCGCTCGGTGATTCGCAGCCCGGTGGACGGTTATGTCAACGACCGCGCACCGCGTGCCCAGGAATTCGTCAGTGCCGGGCGGCCGGTGCTGTCTATCGTCGACAGCAATTCGTTTCACATCGACGGCTATTTTGAAGAAACCAAGCTGGACGGCATCCATATCGGCCAGAGCGTCGACATCCGGGTGATTGGTGACCGCGCGCGCCTGCGTGGCCATGTGGTCAGCATCGTCGCCGGTATCGAAGACCGCGACCGCACCAGCGGCAACAACCTGTTGCCCAACGTCAACCCGGCGTTCAGCTGGGTGCGCCTGGCCCAGCGGATTCCAGTGCGGATTGCTTTCGATGACGTACCGGCGGATTTCCGCATGATCGCCGGGCGCACCGCGACTGTGTCGATCATCGACGATCAGGTCCGGGAGCCTGCGCAATGAGCAAAGCCACGGGTTTGGCGGTTGCCGGATTAGGCTTGTTGCTGTCGGCGTGTCAGGTGGTCGGGCCGGACTATCACTTGCCAGAGGAGGCGGCCATCCACCGTGATGACTTGCAGGGCGAACTGGCGGTGGCTGGCAAGCCCGTGGTCTCGGCGCCGGTGCCTGCCGATTGGTGGCGCCTGTATCGGGACCCGCGTCTCGATCAACTGGTGCAGCAAGCCATGGCATCCAACACCGATCTGCGCGTGGCGGCGGCCAGTCTGTTGCGCGCTCGTGCGCAAGTCGATGAGGCCGAGGCGGCCGGTGGCTGGAGCGGTGGCGTGAAAATGGGCGCCGAGCGTTTGCAGGAGTCCGGCCAAGCCTTCCTGTTGCCGGAAAAGGTGCCGGTGGCCAACATCGGCGATATCGGTATTTCTGCGTCGTACCAGTTCGACCTGTTCGGTACGTTGCAGCGTGGCATCGAAGCGGCCAAGGCCAATGCCGATGCCACCCAGGCTGCCGCCGACACCGCGCGCATTACCCTGGTGGCGGATGTGGTTCGGGCCTACACCCAGGTCTGCGCGGCCAACGAAGAACGGGAGATCGCCCAGCATTCCCTTGATCTGCAATCCCAGAGCACCACGCTGATCCAGCGCTTGCGCGACGCCGGACGTGGCGACGAGACCCAGGTCACGCGTTCGCAAACCCAATTCAAGTCGTTGCGTGCCGACATGCCCCGTTATGAGGCGGCGCGTCAGGCCGGGTTGTTCCGTTTGTCGATGCTGCTGGCCAAGCCTGTGGATCAATTGCCGGCCGGCACTGCGACTTGCGCTGAACTGCCGAAAATCGCGCAGTTGGTGCCTGTGGGCGATGGTGCCGCATTGCTCAAGCGTCGTCCCGACGTGCGGCAGGCCGAGCGCCGACTGGCGGCCGCGACGGCCGGTATCGGTATCGCTACGGGCGAGCTGTACCCGAACATCAGCATCGGCGCGACCATCGGTACCGTCGGCATCCTGGGTGATCTCGGCGACCCATCCACCAACCGTTGGGGGTTCGGACCGTCGCTGACCTGGACCGTACCGTCCAACGGCACCCGCGCCCGCATCCGTGAAGCCGAAGCCACGACCCAGGGTGTGTTGGCACACTTCGACGGCGTTGTGCTCAACGCCATTCGTGAAACCCAGACCGCCCTGGCCCAGTACTCCGCGCTGCTGCAACGCCGTGATGCCCTGGCGGATGCCGAGCAATCGGCGAAACTGGCGGCCGACCAGACGCACCGCTTCTTCCAGGCCGGCCGCGAGTCGTTCCTGGCGGACCTGCAAGCGACCCGCACTTACACCGACGTCACGGCGCAACTGGCCACGGCGAACACGCAAGTTGCCATGAGCCAGATCGATTTGTTCCTCGCCCTGGGCGGAGGGTGGGAAAGCGGACGAACGCAAGCGTCGAACTCCGGCAAACCCTGAGGCCGTTGCTATGCTTTGAAGTGTTGGAGGGGCGCTGGAGTCAGGCGCCCTTGCTTCGCAAAGCTCGCGCAGGTCATGGGGAAACCAATAATGAAAAACCCTTATGCTCTCGGCTTCTGGTGCGCCGTCGTAGCGTTAGTGCTGCTTTCGGCCACCTATTTCTACGGCGTCATGCTGACCCACCAGATCGACAAGGCTCTGGTGTTCCTCGACAGCGCCACGGCGCTGATTGCCGTGATGTCCATCGCGGTGGTGGCCTGGGCCTCGATCCAGAACCAGCGAATCAAAAAAAGACAACTCGAACAAGGCAAGACCCTGGTACTGATCTGGGACACCAAGGTCGCGCTGCGTCGTGTCGAAACGGTGTTCGACCGTTATTTCTGGGGCAGTTACTGGCAGCCAGGGCGCACGTTCCAGGAGGTCATGGGCGAACTCACCGGCACACCGCTGGAAAAGAGCCTGGAAACCCTGAAAAAACAATGCCTGGCGCTCGACAAGCAAGTGGCCGACGACGGCTGGCACTGGCTCAACAATGCGCGGGAACTGGCCGATGTCGCCGCCGCCATGGCCCGCGAACGCTATCAGCTGGATTTCTGCGACCCGCAGGGGGAAGTGACGGGCGGGGCTGTGATCAATCGCGACTTTGAAGTGCTGGTGTACACCTGGACCGCGCGGCTTAAAACCTTTGATCATCAGCTCGATGAGATCGAGGTTCAGTATTCCTGATGCTGCGTTGGCAGATCTGACGCCTTCGCTGACAGACCAGCTCCTACGGGGAATGTGCGCAACCTGTGGGAGCTGGCTTGCCAGCGAAGACAATCTTCCATACTGCCTCTTATAGACACTCTTTCACCTTTAATCCTTGGGCCGTCGACCGCGCCTGATGCTAATCTGCATCCCACTTTCAGCGCTGTCGCGACCGCAACCCGTCATGGGTTCAGGGAAGACGACTACACCTTCAACAACGGACATTGATTGGGTCATTCATGAATAAATCAGCAGGCGTGTTACTGGGAATTGTCGTCGCCATTGGTGCAATCAGCGCCGGCGGTGCCTGGTACACCGGCACCAAAATCGAAAGCGTGCTGAACACTTCCCTGGCTGATGCCAACCAGCAACTGCAAGCGGCGCTGGTCGGTCATAAAGGCACGGCATCGCTGGAGCTGGTGTCGCTGGAGCGCCATGTGTTCAGCAGCACCGCGCACTATCGCCTCAAGGGCGAAGGTGAAATGTTCGGCGAGGAGCCGGTCGAGTTGCTGTTTGTCGATCACATCGAACACGGTCCGCTGCCGTTCTCGCGCCTGGTGTCGCTGAAGTGGCTGCCGGTCATGGCCACCAGTCATTACGAACTGGAAAAGACGCCGCTCACTGAAAAATGGTTTGCCGCCGCCAAGGATGTCTCCCCGCTCAAAGGCGTGGTCAATATCGGCTACGACAACTCCACCAACGGCACGCTGGAAATGCTGCCGCTGGAAACCGCGCTGGATGACAAGTCCAGCTTGAAGTTTTCCGGCCTGAAACTCGATGTTTCGGCTAGCGCCCAGGCGCAGAAGGTCAAGGCCGACGGCTACATGGACAGTCTGAAGCTGACCACCGTTTCCGAAGATCAGGCACCGGTGCAGGTCGAATTGAACGGCCTGACTCTGGCCAGCAACCTGAGCAAAAGTACCTACGGCTACTACACCGGCGAAAACACCGTTGTGCTGACCAACAGCCAAACCACGTTCGGTGCCAAACAGTCCGTGCTGGGCTTCAAGAATTTCGAGATGAAGAACCAGACCGAGGAATCGGGCACCAGCGCATCCGGGCGTGCCGACTACAAGGTGGGTGAAGTGTCCTTGAACGGCAAGGCGTTCGGTTCGGCACAGTTGGCGATGAGCCTGAAGAACCTCGACATACCGGCGACGATGTCGCTGATGCAGATTTACCAGAGCAAACTGCAGCCGTACGAGCAACTTGCCGCCGAGGCAGCCGAGGCGGGTCAACCGGTGCCGGAACTGAAGCTGACCGAAGCCGAAGAGGCGCAACTGAAAACCGGTCTGGAGCAATTGCTGGCGGCCGGCCCGCAGGTGGCCCTGGAAAACCTCTCGTTCAAAACCACCAACGGCGAAAGCCGCGCCAACCTGGTGCTGGACCTGACCAAGCCGCAATCGATCGAATTGCCGACCGACCAACTGATCAGGCAGTTGATTGCGCTGCTGGACATCAATTTGCAAGTGTCCAAGCCAATGCTCGTTGACGTGTTCACCGTGCAATCGCAAATCGACGGCCAGACCGACGCCAAGCTGATCGCTGATCAGGCCACCGCCACCGCCGACATGTTTGGCAGCATGGCCGTCGGCTCGCAACTGGCGAAACTGGACGGAAGCAACATCGTCAGCAAACTGCATTACGCCAACAATCAGGTCGAGTTCAACGGCCAGAAAATGACAGTCGAAGAATTTGTCGGCTTCGTCATGAGCAAATTTGCTGGCGCAGGCGAGGTTCAATAAAACCGCCACCCTCCAGACAACGCCCGGCCTCTGCGCAATGCAGGCGCCGGGCGTTTTGCTGTCCGGCGGTTGAAATGCGTCGACCTATCCTCGTCACCGTCTTCAGTAACGGGTGTAGGACGGTTCTGAGGCGCGGTGCTTCATTGAAAAAAACGGCGCAATTGTTGGAGGTTGCGCCAAATCCTGGTGCCACCAAATGAAAGCTCCAGCTATAGTTTGCACGCCGACGACGGCCCCACCCGCACAAGGTACTCCGGCATGACCCGATTGACCTCTCTGAACCCTTGGCTAGCGGCCATAGCGGTCGCCCTTTGCGTGCAATTGCCGGCGCATGCGGCGCAGGCGGCACAAGCGACCCAGGAGCGTTTCACCCTGAACATCCCAGGCGTGTCGGATGACCGGTTGTTCACTTCTGCCGCTGCCAGCGATGCGCCGGGCTGCGGCGGGCATAATGTTTCACCGGCGCTGAGCTGGAGCGCCGGCCCGGCCGGAACGCTCAGTTACGCCATCGTCATGCACGACCCTGACGGCCAGAAAGGACAGGGTGTCGATCACTGGGTTCATTACGGCATCAAAGCCAGCACCCACCAGATCGCGTCCGGTGTCGGCGCAAAGTCCACACTTGAAGGCGTGTCCGGCATCAACAGCAAAGGCACCGCCGGTTACGTCGGCCCCTGCCCGCCGGCTGGCGACAGTGCGCACCATTACATCATCCAGATCTACGCCCTGGACCTCGCACCGGATGTGTTGCCGGCAGGCCTGACCCGTGCGCAGCTGCTGGAACGAATCAACGGTCATGTGCTGAAAAACAGCAGCGTGGTCCGGCGTTACCACCGCTGAAGCCTGATCACTTCAGCGGCTTTGCAGAAAAAACTGAAGTGCGCGGCCTTCCGGGGATTTGGCATCCCTCCCCGAAAGCGCGCACTATCAGCCTGTAGTCGATGCGTTGGAGGATGCCGTGACAAAAAAAATCGACCGCATCGCCCAAATGCTCAACTGCCCGGAAAAGGGTGAGGAACTACGGCGAGCGATTACCGAAAGTCGTAAGGATTTTCTGCTGAATCAGCCGGACGAAGACATCGTTGAAGACGACGTGCTCGAAGACGACGTGCTCGAAGATGACGTCTTCGAGGATGACGAGGACGATGATGAATACGACGAGTTTGATTGGACGACGGAATGAAAAAAACCGCTCAGGCGGTTTTTTTGTGCGCCCACAAAAAAGCCCCAGACCTTACGGCCTGAGGCTTTCTCGTTTCTATAGATGGTGCACCAGGCGGGATTCGAACCCACGACCCCTGCCTTCGGAGGGCAGTACTCTATCCAGCTGAGCTACTGGTGCAGCGCGGGCGCCATGATACTCATATGCACTGCGGGCGTCCATGCTGCTGAATCGCCTGCGTTTTTCCAAAGCGTAACCTGTCTTTGTTACGTTGATCAGAAAATCACAGCAAAAAAGACGTTTTCGTTCTTTTTTTCGAACGCCCTATTGTCCTTTAACCCCTTTGATCCTAGGATTCGTTTGAGATTTCAAACGCTCTTGTCTGGGTGCTGAACCGCACGAATTCAATACGTGCGCTATTTATGTGCTTCAGCCCGGTGAATGATTTCCCTGACGGCAGCCTACTGAGGCGCCTTTCTACAATCATAATTTGCTCCGCGTATCGCGCGGTGCTGTTAAGGAAAGCCGACATGCAGCTTAAAGACACCCAGTTGTTCCGCCAGCAAGCCTTCATCGATGGCGCTTGGGTTGATGCGGACAATGGTCAGACGATCAAGGTCAACAACCCGGCAACGGGCGAAATTCTGGGTACTGTGCCGAAAATGGGCGCTGCCGAAACCCGCCGTGCAATCGAAGCTGCTGACAAAGCGCTGCCGGCCTGGCGTGCACTGACCGCCAAAGAGCGTGCGAACAAGTTGCGTCGCTGGTTCGAGCTGATCATCGAGAACCAGGACGACCTGGCTCGCCTGATGACCCTGGAACAAGGCAAGCCACTGGCCGAAGCCAAGGGCGAAATCGTTTACGCCGCTTCCTTTATCGAGTGGTTCGCCGAAGAAGCCAAGCGCATCTACGGTGATGTGATTCCGGGCCACCAGCCAGACAAGCGCCTGATCGTGATCAAGCAGCCAATCGGCGTGACCGCTGCCATCACCCCGTGGAACTTCCCGGCCGCGATGATCACCCGTAAAGCCGGCCCGGCCCTGGCCGCCGGTTGCACCATGGTGCTCAAGCCTGCTTCGCAAACGCCGTTCTCCGCGTTCGCCCTGGCTGAATTGGCCCAGCGTGCCGGCATCCCGGCTGGTGTGTTCAGCGTGGTTTCCGGCAGCGCCGGCGACATCGGCACCGAGCTGACCAGCAACCCGATCGTGCGCAAACTGTCCTTCACCGGTTCGACCGAAATCGGTCGTCAACTGATGGCCGAATGCGCCAAGGACATCAAGAAAGTGTCCCTGGAACTGGGCGGCAACGCACCGTTCATCGTGTTCGACGACGCGGACCTGGATAAGGCCGTCGAAGGCGCGATCATTTCCAAGTACCGTAACAACGGTCAGACCTGCGTCTGTGCCAACCGCCTGTACATCCAGGATTCGGTCTACGACGCCTTCGCCGAGAAGCTGAAAGTGGCCGTGGCCAAGCTGAAGATCGGCAACGGTCTGGAAGCAGGCACCACCACTGGCCCGCTGATCGATGAAAAAGCCGTGGCCAAGGTGCAAGAGCACATCGCTGACGCCGTTGCCAAAGGCGCTACCGTGCTGTCCGGCGGCAAGTCTATCGAAGGCAACTTCTTCGAGCCGACCATCCTGACCAACGTGCCGAACAACGCGGCCGTGGCCAAGGAAGAAACCTTCGGTCCATTGGCTCCACTGTTCCGCTTCAAAGACGAAGCCGATGTCATCGCGATGTCCAACGACACCGAGTTCGGTCTGGCCTCGTACTTCTATGCGCGTGACCTGGGTCGTGTGTTCCGTGTGGCTGAAGCCCTGGAATACGGCATGGTCGGCGTCAACACCGGGCTGATCTCCAACGAAGTCGCGCCATTCGGCGGCATCAAGGCCTCGGGCCTGGGCCGTGAAGGCTCCAAGTACGGCATCGAAGATTACCTGGAAATCAAATACCTCTGCCTGGGCATCTAAGCTCGAGGGCATAAGCCCGGCAAGGCATTGCTTCAAACGCAAAGGGCACGAGAGCGCTGTTCCTTTGCGTGCTTCAAACGGAATTTTCTCTGTGGCGGGGAAAGCTGTGGCAGTCGATCATCGCATGCTGCCGAAGTTGCCTCCTCGCTGCCTAATCCTTGAACCACGCCGACCGATGAGCGGCGAATGAGGAATGTATGAGCAAGACTAACGCTTCTTTGATGGCCCGCCGTACCGCTGCTGTTCCACGTGGCGTAGGCCAGATTCACCCGATCTTCGCCGAGTCCGCGAAGAACGCTACCGTGACTGACGTTGAAGGTCGCGAGTTCATCGACTTCGCCGGCGGTATCGCTGTGCTGAACACCGGTCACGTGCACCCGAAAGTCATCGCCGCCGTGACCGAGCAACTGAACAAGCTGACCCACACCTGCTTCCAGGTACTGGCCTACGAGCCGTACGTGGAAGTGTGCGAAAAAATCAACGCCAAGGTGCCAGGTGATTTCGCCAAGAAAACCCTGCTGGTCACCACCGGTTCCGAAGCCGTGGAAAACGCCGTGAAAATCGCTCGTGCCGCCACTGGCCGTGCCGGCGTGATCGCCTTCACCGGCGCCTACCACGGTCGCACCATGATGACCCTGGGCCTGACCGGTAAAGTCGTGCCTTACTCGGCTGGCATGGGTCTGATGCCAGGCGGTATCTTCCGCGCGCTGTACCCGAACGAACTGCATGGCGTGAGCATCGACGATTCGATCGCTTCCATCGAGCGCATCTTCAAGAACGACGCCGAGCCGAAAGACATCGCCGCGATCATCATCGAGCCTGTACAGGGTGAAGGTGGTTTCTACGTCGCGCCGAAAGAATTCATGAAGCGTCTGCGTGCCCTGTGCGACCAGCACGGCATCCTGATGATCGCTGACGAAGTACAGACCGGCGCGGGCCGTACCGGTACGTTCTTCGCCATGGAACAGATGGGCGTTGCTGCCGACCTGACCACTTTCGCCAAATCCATCGCTGGCGGCTTCCCGCTGGCCGGTGTGTGCGGCAAGGCCGAATACATGGACGCTATCGCTCCAGGCGGCCTGGGCGGCACCTACGCCGGTAGCCCGATCGCTTGCGCCGCGGCCCTGGCCGTGATGGAAGTGTTCGAAGAAGAGCACCTGCTGGACCGCTGCAAGTCCGTCGGCGAGCGTCTGGTCACTGGCCTCAAAGCCATCCAGGCCAAATACCCGTCGGTGATCGGTGAAGTCCGTGCCCTGGGCGCAATGATCGCTGTTGAACTGTTCGAAAACGGCGACAGCCACAAGCCGAATGCTGCCGCTGTGGCATCCGTTGTGGCCAAGGCTCGCGACAAAGGCCTGATCCTGCTGTCCTGCGGCACCTACGGCAACGTTCTGCGCGTCCTGGTACCGCTGACTGCTCCGGACGAACAACTGGACAAAGGTCTGGCGATCATCGAAGAATGCTTCGCTGAGCTCTGATCGCCAAGTGTGACTTGATCGACAAAAAACCCGCTTCGGCGGGTTTTTTTATATCTGCCAGAACAGATACCCCGTATTGATACTATTTCGAAGGAGCGGCATTGGATAAGGTTCGAGCATTGTCAGGGAGAGCTGTATGACAGCTGTCATTTTACCCGCGGTTCCGAGAGTACTGATCGCTGAGGCTGACCCTTGGTCCCGTGATCTGCTCAAGGAAGTGTTGTTGAACGTTCGCTGTGACGCACGACTGGATCTGTGCGCCGACGGCCAGCAGGCGTTGGAGCTGCTGGCGGCCCACCCTTACGATCTGGTGATCGTCGACTGGGAATTGCCCGGTGTCGACGGCCTGAGTGTGTTGCGCAGTGTTCGCCAGCGCAAACGCAACCCACCGTTGCCCTTCATCCTGATGAGCAGTCGCAACGACAGCGCCAGCGTACGCGAGGTCTTGCCGCTGGCGCCTGCCGCCTACCTGACCAAACCGTTGAACATGGAAAGCCTGACTCAGCGCTTGCAGGGTTTGCTGCTCGATGCGGGGGAAGAGGTGTCGTGCGAAGTGCCGGCGCTGGCGCCGGGCATGACCCTGTCTGTATTCCTGGAGCGTCGTCGCGAACTGTCTGAGGGCGCGCCGCTCATGACCGACGTGCAGTTGGCGGTCAAGCGTAGCCTCAATCCTGACGGTCTGGACTTGACGGCGCTGGAAGACGAGATCCGCACAGACCCGCAGGTCACGGCGGTTCTGATCGCCGCCGCCAACAGCGCGGCCCAGCATCACGGCGCACCTGTACAAACCCTGTCGCAGGCGCTGCACCGACTGGGTACCGGGCAAAGCATGAACCTGATTCTCGGCCTGGCCCTCAAGCGCAGTGCACGGCTCAGTGATCCGTCTCTGTCGGACTACGCCGAGCGCTATTGGGACTTGTCGCTGCACACCGCCGAATACGCGCGAACGCTGGCGCGCTTGCTCGATCTGGATCAGGCCCGATGCTATTGCGCGGGCATGTTGCATCGGCTCGGCGATCTGGCGTTGTTGCGTTGTTTGCAGGAATGGAAGCAGGCCGGTGGCGAGCTGGACGAGCAAGAGGCGGTTGGCGAGGCGTTGGCCGAATTCAGCGCGGCCTACGGTTCGGCGCTGCGTACACGCTGGCGATTGCCGCTGGAGCTACGAGAGCTGATTGCGGCGACCTACCAGCTCGGTGGCGGGGTCTACTCCCGTGAAGCGCTGGTGATGAACATGGCGGCGCAGCTGGCGCGCTTGAGCGAGTATGAGGGGCTTGAGGACCTGGCCAAGAGCCGTACGGCGCGCCTGCTCAAGATCGGTTTGCCGGAGTTGGTGCGCCTGCGCAAAAAATAAGGCTTCACCCAAACCCTGCAGGAGCTGGCAAGGCAGTTCCTGGAAGGGCATTCAGGCCGTCACTATCCGGTTCTTGCCCTCACGCTTGGCCTGATACATCGCTGCGTCCGCGCGGGCAAACAGGCTATCCACATTTTCGTCCCCGGCGACAAGGCTGGTCAGCCCCTGACTGACGGTGATGCCAAACGTCTGGCCGTCATGCTTGAAGCTCAAACGCTGGATCTCCCTCTGCAGTCGTTCAGCCACTTGCAGGGCCATGTCCGGCGTGCAGCCCGGGAACACCGCCGCGAACTCCTCACCACCAATGCGCCCGAACAGATCGCCACGGCGCAACGCCGCTCGACCGCTCTCGGCGATACGCTGCAGGACGTTATCGCCTTCCTGGTGACCATAGGTGTCGTTGATCATTTTGAAGTCATCGATGTCCAGCATCAGGAAGGACAACGGCGTCTCTTGTTGACGTGCCATTTCGAATTCCTGATGAGCGCCTTCGAAGAAGTGGCGACGATTGCTGCTCTGGGTCAGGGCGTCGGTGGTGGCCAGGCGTTGCAGCTCGGTTTCCATTTGCTTCTTGTCGGTGATGTCTTCAGCGATGCCAACGATGATGACCGGCTGCCCTGGCTCGGCCTGGCGGTTCATGAAGCATTTGTCGCTGAGCCAGCGCACTTGGCCGTCGGCGGCAATGATCCGGTATTCGCGGTCTTCGATCGCGCCTTTTTCCAGCACGTCCGCCAGGCTGCGCTCGGCATATTCCAGATCGTCGGGGTAGATGCTGTCACGCCACTGGTTGTAGTCGGACAGCAGCAGGTCGGCGGAGCGCCCGAAAATCCGCTCATAGGCCGGGCTGACATACAGCACCTGGCGGGTTTCCCAGTTGAATGCCCAGAGCACGGCATTGACACTCACCAGCAGGGTGCTGAACAGCTGTTCGCGTTCGCTCAGTCGCGCCACTTCACCTTGGGCATGCATCAGCGCCAGCAGGGTTTGCGCGGCCTCGGGCCATTGCGAAGGGGATGGGTCTTCTTGGTTTTTAATGACCATGGGTACACATCTCAAAGGGCGTGCGCCGCTTTGGATTCGAAAGCGGCCACAACGAAGCCCGCCTGGGTGGCGAAGTGTCTTTGAGAGGGACGATTTGAAGCGAAGTTCCCACATTTTTGTGGCGAGGGAGCTTGCTCCCGCTGGGCGGTATTGGCGACGCTTTTTATTCGATTAAAACGCGTCGCCGATTTTGCGTCTGCTGCGCCGCCGCCACCGTCAGGCAGCGGTCGGGCGCAGGGAGTAGGTTTTGAGTTGGCCGGCGAAGTCACGCAGGGATTGAATCCCGCTGGCTTCGGCTTCGTGTACCCAATCCTTGATGGCGGCCAGCATGTCGTGACCATTGGAGCTGGTCTTGACCCAGATCTGCTGCAAGGCCAGGCGTTTTTCGTAAATGACCTTCAGCGCCTGGCTGTGCTCGAGCATGTTCTGGATGCGGACATGGTGTTTGTCGTCCAGCAGGCTGGTTTCGCGCGAAAGCAAGCGCTTGGCGCGGTGGAACTGGTGGCGGACCGAGTGATCGACCTTTTCCAGCTCCTGCTTGACCAGCGGCCCGATCACCAATTTGCGGTACTGGGCCATGATCTGGAAGCGGTTGTTGAGGATCGCCATGGCGGTGTCCATGTCCAGGTGGCCTTTACCTTCGACACGATGGGCAATCGGCGCGACCCGCTGGACCTTGGCCAGACGCAGGAAGCTGAACACTTGAATCCAGGCCCACCCCAGATCGAACTCCCACTTCTTCACCGACAGTTTTGCCGAGTTGGGGTAGGTGTGATGGTTGTTATGCAGTTCTTCACCGCCGATCAGGATGCCCCAGGGCACCAGATTGGTCGCCGCGTCACGGCATTCGAAGTTGCGGTAGCCGATGGCATGGCCCAGGCCATTGACCACGCCGGCGGCCCATACGGGGATCCACATCATCTGAACGGCCCAGATGGTGATGCCGATGGTGCCGAACAGCAGCAGGTCGATGACGGCCATGATCGCCACGCCCAGCAGCGGGAAGGGGGTATAGAGATTGCGCTCGATCCAGTCTTCGGGGCAGTTCTTGCCGTAGATGCGCAGGGTCTCGGGGTTTTCCGCTTCGGCGCGGTACAACTCGGCGCCTTTGCGCAGAACGGTGGACAGACCCTTGATGACCGGGCTGTGCGGGTCATCGACGGTTTCGCATTTAGCGTGATGCTTGCGATGGATAGCGGTCCACTCGCGGGTGTTCTGCGCCGTGGTCAACCACAGCCAGAAACGGAAAAAATGTTTCAGGCCGGCATTCAGCTCAAGCGAGCGATGGGCTGAGTAACGGTGCAGATAGACCGTGACGCCGACGATTGTCACGTGGGTCATCAGCAGGGTGACTGCCACCAATGACCAGGGCGACAAGCCGAGAAAACCTTCGTACCACATAGGCTATAGGGCCCTCGATAAAGAAAAAACAGCCGTTGCATTATCACTAAGCCCACGGAGAAAACCAGTCGCCCTTTCGGATATGAGTGGCTGGATGTGACTTTGGCCTATAATCCCGGTTTTTTGCAGGGATATGGAAAGCCTAATGTCTGCCAGCTATCGCTATGCCGTGCGTGCAGCGCTGCTTTACCTCTTGCTTTCTATGATCTGGCTGCAGTTCAGTAGCCATTTATTGAACAGCTTCTTCGATAATTCTGCCGAGCTTTCGCGATGGCAACTGATCAACGGTTATGCTTGGGTGGTGATCAGTGCCGGGTTTATCTTCATTGCCCGGGCGCGATTGCTTCGTTGTCTCGGCATCGGCGCCAAATTGCGTGAGCGCAGCGAAGACCGGGAGCGATTGCGTCAGGCCGCCGCTGTATTCGATTGCACCCGCGAAGGGGTATTGGTTACCAATCACGATGGATTGATTGTCCATGTGAACCGGGCTTTCATCCAAATCACCGGTTATCAGAGTGAGGAAGTGCTGGGGCAAAGGCCCAGCCTGTTCAAGTCCGGGCGCCATCCGGCCGCTTTCTATCAGGCGATGTTCGCGACACTCCAGAGCAAAGGCGAGTGGAGCGGGGAAATCTGGAACCGTCGCAAAAGCGGCGAAATCTATCCGCAATGGCAGACGATTCGTCTCATTCATGATGATCATGGGCGGCTCAGCCATTTCGTGGCAGTGTTTTCCGACATCAGCGCGATCAAGAACTCCGAACACGAACTGATTCGCCTGGCGCACCACGATCCATTGACCGATCTGCCCAACCGCTTGCTGTTCACCGATCGCGCCCAGCAGGCGTTGACTTCGGCGCAGGCTCAAAAGCGCGGCTGTGCGCTGCTGATGGTCGATCTGGATCACTTCAAGATGATCAACGACAGCCTCGGGCACACCATCGGCGATCACATGCTCAAAGCGGTGGCGGAGCGTCTTGCGGCGATGTTCGGGCCGGGCATTACGCTGGCACGGCTGGGGGGCGATGAGTTTGCGGTGCTGGCCGAGAGCTGTCCGCAATTGGTCCAGGCTGCGGCGCTGGCGCAGCGGATCATCGATGGCCTCAAAGAGCCGTTCCTTATCGACGAGCATCAGCTGTTCATCAACACCAGCATCGGTATCAGCCTGTTTCCCGGCGATGCCTTGAGCGCTGAGCAATTGTTGCGCAACGCCGACTCGGCGCTGTTCAAGGCCAAGAGCGCCGGCCGCAATGGCTATGCCCTCTACACCGAAGAGCTGACCGCCCACGCGCAACAACGGGTCGAGCTTGCATTCGAGCTGCGCCGCGCGCTGGAGCAGCAGCAATTGCGGGTTTACTACCAGCCGATCCATGACATGCCAACCAGCCGTATGATCGGTGTCGAGGCGCTGGTGCGTTGGGAGCATCCGGAGCGCGGATTAGTGTCGCCGGCAGAGTTCATTCCCGTCGCCGAGCGCACTGGGCTGATTGCCGAAATCGACGCCTGGGTCATGCGCCAAGCGTGTGAGCAAATGTGCCAGTGGCAACAGGCTGGCGTGGCCTTGTCGTTCGTCGCGGTGAATGTCTCATCGCGCCTGTTCGCCCGTCGTGAGCTGTATCAGCAAGTGGCTCAGGTGTTGCGCGACACCGGACTGGACCCGGCCTATCTGGAACTGGAGGTCACCGAGAGCGCGGTGATGGAAGACCCGGAGGTCGCGCTTGAGCAAATGCACCGATTGCGCGAATTGGGGGTGCGCCTGGCCATCGATGACTTCGGCACCGGTTATTCGTCGCTGCTGCGACTCAAGCGCCTGCCGGTGCAGAAGCTCAAGATCGATCAGGGTTTTGTCGCCGGGCTGCCGGGGGACGAAGACGACGGAGCCATTGTGCGGGTGATCATTGCCCTGGCGCACAGCATGGGAATGCAGGTGCAGGCCGAGGGGATCGAGCAGGTCGAACAGGCGGCGCTCCTGCTTGAGCTTGGCAGCCATCTGGGCCAGGGGTATTGGTTCGGGCGGCCGGTGCCTCCAGGGCAACTGAATTGGGCGCATGCACCGGCAATCGGTTAAGCGTCTGCTGCGCAAAACCTGTAGGAGCGAGCTTGCTCGCGAGGGTGGCAGGAACGCCGCGTTCATCCAGGCCGTCCTGGTTTTCATTCGCGTCCATCGCGAGCAAGCGTGCTCCTACAGAATTCCCTCCCCCTGCAAACCCTTGCCCCATCAAATAATTTCTTTTGGTTATATAAACATTCTTAAATAGTCTTTTTAAGAATATCTGCGCCTCTCTACTATTGGTCTCACGCCGCAAGCAGTGCCGCCACTGCCAGGCAACCTCTCAGTCGAAGGAGCAGCACCATGAGCGCATCTCTACGTAGCGTTGACGGCCAGGACGAAGCAACCATCCTGCGTGAAATCCAGAGCGCCCTGCGCGATCTGCGTTTTGGCGCAGTGGAAATCACCGTCCACAACGCCCAGGTGGTTCAGATCGAACGCAAAGAAAAATTCCGCCTGCAGAACCCGGGAAACAAACCGGGCTGAAGCGAAAAATCAAAAGATCACAGCCTGCGGCAGTTCTTGCGGGGGATTGTGTGGGAGCTGCCGCAGGCTGCGATCTTTGAGCAAGCATCCGATTCCAGATCATAAAAAAAGCCAATACCCAAGAATTCCAGGAGCTTTCACCATGTCGTCGATTCGTCAGTTCGCTTTGGCCGCCCTGGCCAGTGCCCTTTTTGCGGGTTCTGCGGTTGCCAAGGATTACGAGTTGCTCAACGTGTCGTACGACCCGACCCGTGAGCTGTATCAGGACTACAACGCCGAGTTCATCAAGTTCTGGCAGAAGGACCATGCTGGCGACAGCGTGAAGATCCAGCAGTCCCACGGTGGTTCGGGCAAGCAGGGTCGGGCGGTGATCGACGGTCTGCGTGCCGACGTCGTCACCCTGGCCCTGGCCGGTGATATCGATGAAATCGCCAAGCTTGGCAAGACACTGCCCGTCGACTGGCAAAAACGCCTGCCGGAGGCGAGCACGCCTTACACCTCGACCATCGTGTTCCTGGTGCGCAAGGGCAACCCTAAAGGCATCAAGGACTGGGGCGACCTGGTCAAGAACGACGTATCGGTGATCACACCGAACCCGAAAACCTCCGGCGGTGCACGCTGGAACTTCCTCGCTGCCTGGGCCTACGGCCTGAAAGCCAACGGCGGTGACGAAGCCAAAGCCAAGGAATACGTGCAAACCCTGTTCAAGCACGTGCCTGTGCTGGACACCGGTGCTCGCGGTTCGACCATCACCTTCGTCAACAACGGTCAGGGTGACGTGTTGCTGGCCTGGGAAAACGAAGCCTTCCTGGCGCTGAAAGAAGATGGCGGCGCCGACAAATTCGACATCGTCGTGCCTTCGCTGTCGATCCTCGCCGAGCCTCCGGTCGCCGTAGTCGACAAGAACGCCGAGAAAAAGGGCAACGAGCAGATCGCCGAAGCCTACCTCAAGCACCTGTACAGCCCGGCTGGTCAGGAAATCGCGGCGAAAAACTTCTATCGTCCACGGGACAAGGATGTCGCCGCCAAGTACGCCAATCAGTTCCCGAAACTGGAGCTGGTCACCATCGATAAAGACTTCGGCGGCTGGAAAACCGCGCAACCGAAATTCTTCAACGACGGTGGCGTGTTCGACCAGATTTACCAGGCGCAGTAATCTGACTGACAACGAGCCTGATGTCTGGGCACGAAACATGTGAGGGCGAGCTCGCTCGCGAAGGCGGTGGATCAGGCGATTTGGATGTTGACTGATATGGCCTCTTCGCGAGCAGGCTCGCTCCCACATTGATGCGTTTTTAACCAAGGACTTTTATGTCGCGTCGTATCTCCCCCGTCATACCCGGCTTCGGGCTGACGCTGGGCTACACCTTGGTGTACCTCAGCCTGATTGTGCTCATACCACTGGCGGCGATGTTCGTGCATGCCGCTCAACTCACCTGGGATCAGTTCTGGGCAATCATCTCGGCACCACGGGTGCTGTCGGCGTTGAAGCTCAGCTTTGGCACCGCGCTGTACGCCGCGATTATCAACGGCATCATCGGCACGCTGCTGGCCTGGGTGCTGGTGCGCTATACCTTCCCCGGGCGCAAAGTCATCGATGCAATGATCGACTTGCCGTTTGCATTGCCCACGGCCGTGGCCGGTATTGCGTTGACCGCGTTGTACACCCCCACAGGTCTGGTGGGTCAGTTCGCAGCGGATCTGGGGTTCAAGATCGCCTACACCCCCCTCGGCATCACCCTTGCCCTCACTTTTGTGACACTTCCATTCGTAGTACGTACCGTACAACCTGTACTGGCTGATATTCCTCGTGAGGTGGAAGAAGCGGCGGCATGCCTGGGAGCAAAACCGTTGCAGGTTTTCCGCCATATCCTGGTGCCGGCATTGTTGCCAGCCTGGCTCACCGGTTTTGCCCTGGCCTTTGCCCGTGGGGTCGGCGAGTACGGTTCGGTGATTTTCATCGCCGGCAACATGCCGATGAAAACCGAGATCCTGCCGCTGCTGATCATGGTCAAGCTCGACCAGTACGATTACACCGGCGCTACCTCCATTGGCGTATTGATGCTGGTGGTTTCCTTCGTCCTGTTGCTGCTGATCAACCTGTTGCAGCGACGCATCGAAACCCCATAAGGAGGCGCACACATGTCCCAATCGTCCATTGCTGCCGCTTCCTCGAACGCAGCCCGTCGTGGCAGTGCGACTTCGCGGCGAATCCTGATCGGCCTTGGCTGGCTGGTTTTTACGCTGTTCCTGCTACTGCCGCTGTTCATCGTGGTGTCCCAGGGCCTGAAGAATGGCCTGGGTGCGTTCTTCACCGCGATTTTTGAACCGGACGCGCTGTCCGCGCTGAAACTCACGGTGATCGCCGTGCTGATTTCGGTGCCGCTGAACCTGGTGTTCGGTGTGAGCGCGGCCTGGTGCGTGAGCAAGTACTCGTTCCGTGGCAAGAGCATGCTGGTCACGCTGATCGACCTGCCGTTCTCGGTGTCGCCGGTGATCGCCGGTCTGGTCTACGTACTGATGTTCGGCGCCCAAGGGCTGTTCGGCCCGTGGTTGCAGGATCATGACATCCAGATTGTCTTCGCCTTGCCGGGCATCGTGCTGGCGACGATTTTCGTCACCGTGCCGTTCGTGGCGCGCGAGCTGATCCCGCTGATGCAGGAGCAGGGCACCCAGGAAGAAGAGGCCGCACGTTTGCTCGGGGCCAATGGCTGGCAGATGTTCTGGCACGTCACGGTGCCCAACATCAAATGGGGCCTGATCTACGGCGTGGTGTTGTGTACTGCGCGGGCCATGGGTGAATTCGGTGCGGTGTCGGTGGTTTCCGGGCACATTCGCGGAGTGACCAACACTTTGCCGCTGCACGTCGAGATCCTCTACAACGAATACAACCACGTGGCCGCGTTCGCCGTGGCGAGCCTGTTGCTGATCCTGGCGCTCTTCATCCTGCTGCTCAAGCAGTGGAGCGAAAACCGTATTAACCGCCTGCGCGCCAGCGCCGCGGAGGAATAATTCATGTCGATCGAAGTGCGTAACGTCAGCAAGAATTTCAATGCGTTCAAGGCGCTGGACAACATCAGCCTGGACATCCACAGCGGTGAACTGGTGGCGCTGCTCGGCCCGTCTGGCTGTGGCAAGACCACGTTGCTGCGGATCATCGCCGGGCTGGAAACCCCGGACCAGGGCAACATTGTGTTCCACGGCGAAGACGTTTCCGGTCATGACGTGCGTGATCGCAACGTCGGTTTCGTGTTCCAGCACTACGCCTTGTTCCGCCACATGACGGTGTTCGACAACGTCGCGTTCGGCCTGCGCATGAAGCCCAAGAACCAGCGCCCGAGCGAAAGCCAGATCGCGACCAAGGTCCACGAACTGTTGAACATGGTGCAGCTGGATTGGCTGGCGGATCGCTACCCGGAACAACTGTCCGGTGGCCAGCGCCAGCGGATCGCCCTGGCCCGTGCCCTGGCGGTAGAGCCAAAAGTACTGCTGCTCGACGAACCGTTCGGCGCCCTTGACGCCAAGGTCCGCAAAGAGCTGCGCCGCTGGCTGGCGCGCCTGCACGAAGACATCAACCTGACCTCGGTGTTCGTGACCCACGACCAGGAAGAAGCAATGGAAGTCGCCGACCGCATCGTGGTGATGAACAAAGGTGTGATCGAGCAGATCGGCTCACCGGGCGACGTTTACGAAAACCCGGCCAGCGATTTCGTTTATCACTTCCTCGGCGATTCGAACCGTCTGCATCTGGGCGAAGACAATCACGTGCTGTTCCGTCCGCATGAAGTGTCGCTGTCACGGCATGAACTGGAAGATCACCATGCGGCCGAGGTGCGCGATATCCGCCCATTGGGCGCGACGACGCGGGTGACGTTGAAGGTTGAGGGGCAGAGCGATCTGATCGAAGCCGAAGTGGTGAAGGACCACGACAGCCTGATTGGGCTGGCGAAGGGCGAGACGTTGTTCTTCAAGCCGAAGGTCTGGCAGAAAGTCGCCAACCTCTGAAGCAAAAGCATCGCCAGCAGGCTGGCTCCCACTCTGGATCTGTGATCGACACAAATCCCTTGTGGGAGCCAGCCTGCTGGCGATTGCGGCCTAGACAGCCGTGCGATTCGGATTCAGCCGCATACCTCCAGCTCGCGCCTCAATCTGCTCTTTCAGCTCATGACGCATCCCCAGCAGGAACGCCAGTTCCGCCACCACAAACAACGGCCCGACAATCAACCCCGTGACGTCATCGACGAACGCCGGTTTGCGCCCTTCGTAGTGATGGCCAACAAACTGAATCGCCCAACCCACTACAAACATTCCGACGCCGGTGGCGAGCCAGACCCCTGTGCTTTGCTGCGCCAGCGCATGTCCGGCCCAGGCACACAGCCCCAGCAATACCGTCATCAGCACACCAAGGCGCAATTCCAGCCGCAGGTAAAACCACGCCGAAAGCAGTGACACCAGCACCGCCGGAGAAAGCCAGCCCCCGGCCCATTGCGGACGAGACAGCAGCACCGCCACCGCCACCACAATCAGCGGAATGCCGATGAAGTGGGTGGCGATGTTGCGCGGGTCACGGTGGTAGGTGGCGTATTGACTGAGATGGTCAACGAGGCTTTTCATTGTTATTCCTCCTGTAGGGTGATTGATCTTGCCCCGGGGCCACTTCTCACTCTGTCAGCCAGGCGACAATCTCTAGGAGTTTTCATGGATATGCAGGTCTGGCGTCCACGCTTGATGCACGGTCAGTGGTTCAGCCATCTGCCTGTTACCTTGCAGGATAGTCTGCTGGTCGCCGCCAGGGTTCGGCGCCTGTCGCCGGGCCAGCGCTTGTTCAAGCGTGGTGATCCGCCCTGTGGTCTGTACGCGGTGCTCGAGGGTGCCGTGCGCATTGGCGCGGTCAGCGAGCAAGGCAAGGAAGCGTTGCTCAGTCTGGTGGAGGCGCCGCACTGGTTCGGCGAGATCTGTCTGTTCGATGGCCAGGCGCGCACCCACGATGCGTATGGCCTGGGCAACTGCACCCTGTTGCACATCCCGCAAACGGCGCTGCTGACATTGCTCGACGAACAACCGGAGTACTGGCGGCAACTGGCCTTGCTCATGAGTCAGAAACTGCGCCTGACCTTCATCCACCTCGAACAGCTGAGCCTGATGCCGGCCCCGACACGGCTGGCCCATCGCTTGCTGATGATCGCCCACGGCTATGGCGAGATCGACCCGCCGCGCCGGCTCCTGCAACTGCCCCAGGAGCAACTGGCTTCCATGTTGTCGTTGTCGCGCCAGACCACCAATCAAATGCTCAAGGATCTGCAGGGGCAGGGGATTGTGAGTCTGGGCTACGGCGAGATCGAAATCCTCGATATCGAACGGTTGCGGGCGTTGGCGATCTTTTAAAGGTGGGCTTTATCCCCGAACACGCTTAGCCTGTGAGGACGACAATTGAGGTGTGCCATGCGTGTGTTGTTAGTGGAAGACGAACCCGAGACTGCCAAACACCTGGCCAATGGCTTGAGCGAGGCCAGTTATGCGGTGGATGTGGCGGTCAACGGGATGGATGGCCGGCGCTTCATCGAGTCCGGCGAATACGAACTGATCATCCTCGACGTCATGCTGCCGGGGCTCAATGGCTGGCAGTTGCTGCAGCAGATCCGCAAGCTCGGTGAAACGCCGGTGCTGCTCCTCACCACCAGGGACGGCATCGAGGATCGCCTGCGCGGGTTGGAGCTGCATGAAGATGACTACCTGCTGAAGCCGTTCGCGGTGAGTGAGCTGGTGGCGCGGGTGCGCAAGTTGTTGCGGCGCGGTCAGGGGCGGTAGTGGTTTCTGTGTTGCCTGAACAATCGAATTCGCTGGCAAGCCAGCTCCTACAGTGGCTTGTGTGAATCCTAAATGGCTGGTCAACCGAAAGCCCCGTGGGAGCTGGCTTGCCAGCGAAGAGGCCGGTATGTCCGGTGAAAAACCTACCGCAACCCATCCCGAAACTGCCCCGGCGTCATCCCGGTCCAGCGCTTGAATGCGCGGCTGAAACTGCTGGTATCGGCAAACCCAAGCAAATAACTGATCTCGCTCAGCGAAACCTGGGGATCACGCAGGTGCAACAACGCCAGATTCTCGCGGCTTTCATTGAGTAGCGTGTCAAACCGACAACCCTCATCCGCCAAGTGCCGTTGCAAGCTGCGCAGGCTCAGGTGCAGGGCCTTGGCGATGTGCTCGGCGCTGGGTTCACCTTCCGGCAATTGCTCTTCTATGGCATCGCGGACCTTGCGCTCCCAGGTCAACGGCTTGAGTTGCGCCAGGGTGCGTTTGAGCACGGTTTCATTGTGTTCGGCCAGCTCCGGGTTGGCGTCGTCCAGGTGACTGTCGAAGTCAACGAGGGCGAATTCCAGTCGGTCTTCGTCGGCGCCGAAGTGCACGGGCGAGCGGAAGACTTTGTGCCATTGATGCGAGTCTTCAGGTTCCGGCCGACGCAGGTAAACCGCCAGCGGGGCATAGTCGCGGCCCAGGCGATTGCGACAGGTACGCACGTAAATCGCCATGAACGCATCGATGGCCTCGTAGGCCGGGGCCGGATTACCTGTAGGAATTTTCAGGCGGAAGCGGTAGCGATCCTCGGTGCGTGTCAGTTCCAGTTCCAGGGCGTCACTGACCACCTGGTGATAACGCACGATGCGCTCGAACACTTCGCGCAAACTGCCGCTGGCCACCAGCGCATAACCGAGCGCGTGAAAGGTGGTGGGGCTGACGAAGCGTGAGACGCGCAGGCCAATCGCCGAGTCGCCGCTGGCCTGCACCGCCAGCTCCCACAGTCGCGTGGTGCCGGACAACGGGTATCGGGCGTTCGGGTCGTCCATCAACTGCGGATCGAGCCCGGCCTGGTGGCACAGGGTGGTGCTGTCGAGGCCCAGGGCGTCGAGTTGCTTGCGCAGGGCGCGGGTCCAGCTGGCGAGGGAGGTCGGTTCAGTCATGCTGATTGGCGCTTCCGGTCAACAGGTTGGCGTTCACGGCTACCGCGTTGTGCAGGATCACAAGGCAGCATGCGAACATCAATAACCAGAGGATGGAAGCATGCACGGTACTTCTGCAAGTCCCCAGCGACTGAATGCAGCGCAGCGATCAGCGCATATTCGTGAAGTGGTGCTGGCCAAGGGCGTCGAGCTGCGTCAGCGCTACCCGATACTCAAGCATCAGGACGCACTGGGCGCGGGTATCCTGGCCTTCGCACTGGCCGGGATGATCGGCTGCGCAGCGCTCTACATCAGCGGGCACATGGCCTGGTGGGCGTGCCTGCTGCTCAATGCGTTCTTCGCCTCGTTGACCCACGAACTTGAGCATGACCTGATCCATAGCATGTACTTCCGCAAGCAGCGGGTGCCGCACAACCTGATGATGGGCCTGGTCTGGCTGGCACGGCCGAGTACGATCAATCCATGGATTCGCCGTCACCTGCACCTCAACCATCACAAGGTTTCCGGCTCCGAGACCGACATGGAAGAACGCGCCATCACCAACGGCGAGCCTTGGGGTTTGGCGCGGTTGCTGATGGTCGGCGACAACGTCATGTCGGCGTTTATTCGCATGCTGCGAGCCAAGACCTGGGCTCACAAGTTCAGCATCATCAAACGCACGCTGAAGGTCTATGCGCCGCTGGCGCTGGTGCATTGGGGGGCGTGGTACGTGTTTCTCGGCTTCCACGCCGCGAACGGCATCGCGCACCTGCTGGGCGCCCCGATTGAATGGTCCGCGACCACGCTGTCGGTGATGAATGTGATCGACATCGCGGCCGTCGTCATCATCGGCCCGAACGTGCTGCGCACGTTCTGCCTGCACTTCATCAGCTCGAACATGCACTACTACGGCGACATCGAGCCCGGGAACGTGATGCAGCAATGCCAGGTACTGAACGCCTGGTGGCTGTGGCCGTTGCAGGCGTTCTGCTTCAACTTCGGCAGCAGTCACGGCATCCATCACTTTGCGGTGAAGGAACCCTTCTACATTCGTCAACTCACCGTGCCCGTGGGGCATAAGGTGATGCGGGAAATGGGTGTGCGCTTCAATGATTTCGGCACGTTTGCGCGGGCGAACCGGTTTGTGCGCAAGGACGAAGTTCAGGGTGAAACCGTAGAGGGTGCGCGCGCCTGATGGCCTCATCGCTGGCAAGCCAGCTCCCACAGTGATTTGTGCTGAATGTAAATTTTGCATTCACCGCAAAAACCTGTGGGAGCTGGCTCGCTAGCGATATCGGTCTTCCAGCCAACATCAATCCGGCTGAAACGGCGACTCACTCAAAATCACCCCAGTCTCATCCACATACTTCTGCCAATGCTCAATCAGCAGGTTGAGCTTGTCAGGCTGGCTCAACGCCAGATCATGAATTTCCCCCGGATCACTCCCCAGGTCATACAGCTGCCAGGTCGCCGGCCCGACCGGTCCCGGGATGAACACCGCTTTCCATTGCCCCTGACGAATCGCCCGCCGTCCAAACAACTCCCAACCGGTAACGGTGTGCTCGTCATGCACCTGCGCCGTTTCGCCGGACAGAAAACCCAGCCACGACTTTCCGCGCAGCGCTGCCACGGGCTTGCCGCGCCACTGCTTGCCCGGATGGCGCACACCGGCCAGGTCGAGAATGGTCGGCGTGATGTCCATCACCGTGCCAAAGCCATGGCTGATCTGCCCCTTGAGCGGCAGTTGCGGGTAGTGCACCAGCGCCGGCACGCGAATCCCGCCCTCGGTGGTGAACGCCTTGAACAGCCGCGAAGGCGCGGTGGCCACTTGCGCCCAGCTCGGCCCGTACCAGACGTAGGAGTTGGCGCGGCCGATGTTGTCGAGGCTGTTGTCGTAGTGCTGATTAAGGTACGTCATCAACTGCGGACCGAATTTCGGGAAGGCTTCCAGCAGTGCACCCTCGGCGCCGTTATCGGACATGAACAGGATGAAGGTGTTATCCAGCTGCCCTTGCTGGCGCAGGTAGTCGACGACGCGCCCGATGTTCCAGTCCATGCGCTCGACCATCGCCGCGTAGACCTCCATCGCCCGCGCGGAAATCTGCCGTTGCTCATCGCTCAGGGCATCCCATTGCGTATTGAGCTCGATCAGCGGATGCGGCTCCACATCGGCTTCGATCAGCCCCAGGGCCTTGAGTTTTTCCAGCCGTTCAAGGCGCAGTACTTCAGGGCCCGCGTCATAGCGTCCGCGGTATTTCTCGACCACGTCGGCCGGTGCCTGCAACGGCCAGTGCGGTGCGGAAAAGGGCAAGTAAGCGAAGAACGGCCGAGTCTGGTCGCGCTCCTTGAGGTACTGCAGCAACTTGTCGCCGAAGGCATCGGAGGAATAGAAATCCTTCGGCAATTGATCAATGAATTGATCGTCTTCGATGTACAGCGCCGGCGTGGATTTCAGCAGTCCGGGCGTCTGCTCATCGTAGGTCGGCTCAAAGCCGTAATGGTTGGCGGCCCCGGGCAACAGCGAAAATGAGCGCTCGAATCCCCGGGCATGGGGGGCGAGTTCCGCCGTCAGGCCCAGGTGCCATTTGCCGCTCATCAACGTCTGGTAACCCGCCTCGCGCAGCAGCTCGGGCAGGGCGACGACGCGGTCGTTCAAATGACCTTCATAACCGGGTTTGCCGATCAGGTCCGGGGTCAGCGCTTCGGCCATGGTGCCAATGCCGGCGATGTGGTGGTCGGTACCGGTCAACAGCATCGAGCGGGTCGGCGAGCAGGTGGGTGCGGTGTGAAAATCGGTCAGGCGCAGGCCGTTGTTGGCCAGGGCATCGAGGTTCGGCGTGGCGATCTCGCCGCCGAAGGCACCGATATCGGAAAAGCCCAGGTCATCGGCCAGAATCACCAGAAAGTTGGGACGTTGCGGCATCAAGAATCTCCTGTTCAGCAGGCAATGAAGGACAGCGGCAGATCGCGCACCTGCACCGGTACGGGTGGTTGGTAGTGGCCGTCGCTGGTGAGTTCGTGCAGCAGCTCTTCGCGCAGTTGGTGGAAGTCGAAACGGCTGCGTTGGCGTGGATGGGGCAGGGCGATGTCGACCACGCGTTTGATCCGCCCGGGACGCGGCTCCATCACCACCACGCGGTCGGCGAGGAAGATCGCTTCCTCGACATCGTGGGTGACCAGAATCGTGGTGATCCTGGCCCGTGCGCGAATCGCCAGCAGTTCGTCCTGCATCTGTTGGCGGGTCAGGGCATCAAGGGCGCCGAAGGGTTCGTCGAGCAACAGAATCCGTGGGCTGGCCACCAGGCCGCGCGCGATGGCCACCCGTTGCGCCATGCCGCCGGACAACTGATGAGGGTAGGCGCGGGTGAAGTCGCTCAGGCCTACCAGGTCAATGAAATCACGGACGCGCTTTTGCTTTTGTTCAAGGCTCAAAGGCTCGTTGACCAGGCCCAGCCCGATGTTGTCGGCCACCGTCAGCCAAGGGAACAAACGGTGCTCCTGAAAGACAATGCCGCGTTCGCCGCCGATGCCGGTGACCGCTTTGCCATCGACGCTGATCTGCCCGCGAAACTGCGTATCGAGGCCCACCAGCAAGCGCAACAAGGTGGATTTGCCACAGCCGCTGGAACCGACGATGGCGACGAATTCACCCTCGGCAATGTCCAGGTTGAATTCGCGAATGGCCTCCAGTTCGAAGCCGTCGACGTCGAAGGATTTGCCGACATGGTTGAAGCTGACGATGGGTGCGTTCATGCGTGTCTCCAGCGGGTAGCGCGGATTTCCAGGCGTTGGCCAATGAGGTTGAGCAGGGCGCCGGTCAGGCCGACCAGCAACATGCCGGCCATGATCAGGTCCATGCGCAGCAGTTGTTGGGCGCCGATCATCTGGCTGCCGATACCGCCGTTGGACGGCATGAAATATTCGGCACCGATGGTGCCAAGCCAGGCGTAGATCAGGCTCAGCCTGAGCCCGGCGAAAATCCCTGGCGCGGCGCCAGGCAGCACCAGGCGAGTCAGGCGCTGGCGCAGGTTCAAGCGCAGTACTTGAGCGGCCTCGTTCAGTTGCGGCGAGAGGTTGGCGACGCTGCGCTGGGTGGCGATGAACAACGGGAAGAACGCGGCGAGGGCAACGAATACCCACTTGGCCAGTTCACCCAGACCAAACCATGCCGTGAGCAACGGCACCCAGGCGAAAATCGCGATTTGACGGATGGCGGCGAGGGTCGGGCCCAGAACCCGTTCACTGGTACGCGACAGACCGAGCAACAGGCCCAGCGCAAAACCGAGGCCGCCGCCCAGCAACAAACCACCGACGGTGCGCCCCAGGCTCAAGGCCATGCCGCTAATCAAGGTACCGTCGAGCAAGCCGTTCCAGGTGGTGGTCAGCACCGCCAGCGGGCTGACCAGAATGTTGGCGTCGACCCATTGCTCAACGGTCGCCCATTGCCACACCAACAGCAGCGTCAACGGTAGCAACCAGGGTTGCAGGCGTTGCCAGCCCTGATACCTGGGGCCCCGGCGGATCTCGGCCGTGGCGGGGTGCGGCCAGTGCACCAGTTTTTTGTCCAGCAAGCCGATGCCGCGATCCATGGCCACGCCGATCACACCAATCACCACAATGCACACGAACACGATGTCGAGCATGAACAACTGCCGCGCCCAGACCATCAGGTAGCCAATGCCTTCGCTGGAGGCCAGCAGTTCGACGGCCAGCAGTGAAGTCCAGCCAGCAGCCAGTGCAAGGCGCACGCCCGCCATGAAGGCTGGCAATGCAGCGGGAAGCACCAGTCGGCGGATCAGCAGCCGTGACGGCAGGCGCAACACTGCCGCCGCTTCACGCAGTTTCGGTTGTGCATCGCGCACGCCAACCAGTGTGTGCAGGGTCACTGGCACCACGATGGCCTTGATCAGCACCACCAGTTTCAAGACTTCGCCGATGCCGAAAAACACCATGAACAGTGGAATCCAGGCCAGGGTCGGGACTTGCGCCAGCCCGGTGAACGTCGGGAATACCAGTCGCTCGAGGGTGCGGCTCAAGCCCAGCGCGGCGCCCAATATCCCACCCGCCGTGATGCCCGCGAGCAGTCCCCAGAGCAGGCGTTGCAGGCTGATCCACAAATGGCTCCACAACTCGCCCTGGGACAGCTCTACCGCGCTGTTCCAGACCAGCGACGGCGCCGGCAGGATCTGTTCGCTCATCCATTGGTTGCGGCTGGCCAGCCACCACAGCGCAAACAGGCTCACGGGCAGCAGCCAGGGTAAAAGACGCTGGCTCAAGGTTGGCCAATGCCGCCGACCACCAAGGGGTGGCGCCGTCAGCGGCAGGCTGAGCAGGGAAACACGGGCCATGGGCGACCTCCGTTGTCGGGTTGCAATACGGCCTGCCTTTTGTGGGAGCGAGCAAGCCCGCTCCCGCAGCGTTCAGTGAGTATGCAAAATTGATCTATAAAAAATCAAATCAATGCTATTGAGAGATAAGCGAGACCATTTAAGGCCTCCAGCCAATGCGCATCCAATGCATTCGAAGAATATTTTCGATGCTGGTTATGCATATCGAGCCAGGAGGCCCGCAGGGCTTGATTTAGACCTAAAAGGTATAAAAATGTGAATTTATAGTATTTAAGTGCTGGTTCAGATTCAGCCTACTTTCTGCTCCTCAACGCCGTTGTCACCAGGAGCCGCACCCATGAACATTCCCTTCAAACGTGTCATCAGCCTGTTCGCCGTACCGGCGCTGGCGGGCCTGCTGGCGTTTACCGCTCAGGCTGCCGAACTCAAGGAAATCCGCATCGCCGTGCCCGACCTCAGCGCTGGCACCCAGCACAGTGGTGGCGGCGTGGTGGACGTGCTGCGCGATCAACAGATCTACGAAAAAGCCTTCGCCGATCAGGGCATCAAGATCCAGTGGAATTTCTTCAAGGGCGCAGGTCCGGTGATCAACGAAGCGTTCGCCAACGGCCAGGTTGATCTGGCCTACCTCGGCGACCTGGCGGCGATCATCGGCAAGTCCAATGGCCTGGACACGCGGGTGCTGAGCGCCTCGGCACGCGGGGTCAAACATTACCTCGGCGTGGTGCCGGGCTCGGGAATCAAGACCCTGCAAGACCTCAAGGGCAAGCGCGTGGCGATCTTTCGCGGCACCGCCAGCCAGTTATCGTTCGATGCGGCGCTGGCCAGCCAGGGCTTGAGCGAGAAGGATCTGAAGATCATCAATCTGGACTTCAACAGTGCGGTCGCGGCGCTGGCCGCCAAGCAGATCGACGCCTCGTGGGGTAGCTCCGGCTTGACTGCATTGCAAGCCAAAGGCCTGGCCGAGTTGCCGCTGAGTACCAAGGACCTGGGGGGCGCGGGAAGTATCCAGAGTGTGCTGGTGGGCAACGGCAAGTTTGTCGACGAACACCCGGAGGTGGTGGCGAAATTGCTCAAGGCACAGCAGCAAGCGGTGCAATGGCTGACCCAGGACAGCAACAAGGAAGCCTACATCCAGTTGGTGTCGGGGCTGGCGAGTTATCCACCGGTGATCCTGACTCAGGATCTGAAGGACCAGAAACTGAGCGAGGTTTTCCCTTCGACGCTGGACCCGGTGTTCCTGGGTAAATTGCAGGATGCGGTGGACCTGGCTTCGCAGCAGAAGTTGATTCGCAAGTCGTTCAAGGTCAGTGATTGGGTGGCGCCTGAGTTGGCTGCGGCGAAGCTCTGAATCGTCGTCTGATCTGACGTCATCGCTGGCAAGCCAGCTCCCACAGTGGGACGGTGCTGGAGACAATGGATGCGATCAACACCAAACCCTGTGGGAGCTGGCTTGCCAGCGATGGGGCCGTCAAACCGCGACGGCGACTTCCTGTCTGTCCACCGCCACCAAGGTTTCGATCATCTCCCGCGCCGCCGGTGACAACCGGAACCCGGTGCGGCTGACGATCCCGCACCGGGCATTCATGCTCTCGATGTTCTGCGGCAGATTGCGCCAGTGCAGCAGCGCCAGCGAACCCTGGGCAATGTCCTCGACGAACGCTTCCTCGGTGCCCACGCCAATGGCGTTCGATTGCAGGACGATTTTCACCAGCGCCGGGAAATGCTCGGTCTCGATGGTCGAAGCAAAATCCATCCGCCCACTGAGGTTCGCCAGCAGTTTGCGAATGCCTGGCGGGATGCGCGTGGTGGCCAGCGGGTAGTCGAACATGTCGTTGGTCGACAGGCTTTCCTTGGCCAGCAACGGATGCCCGGGGCGGCAGAAAAACACCCCGCGCTTGGGCGTCAGGGCCTGGGTCTGGAAGTTCGGGTCGGATTCGAAATGGCGGATATCGGCGATGAAGAATTCGATCTCCTCGCGGCTCAGGGCACGGCTGAGGTTTTCCCAGTTATCCACCTGGAAGCAGGTGCGCACTTTCGGGTGGGCATTGATGAATTGCGCCACGGCATCCGGCACCAGTTTCACGGCGGGCGCCGGGCCGCAACCGAAGTGCAGTTCGCCGGCGTCGAGCTTGGTCATCTGCGTCACTTCGGCGCTCAGCAGTGCCGCGCCCTGCACCAGGGTCCGGGCGTGCTGCAGCACCACCTGGCCTTCGGGCGTGGGGCGCAGATCCTTGTTGCCACGGTCCACCAGCACGCAGCCGAACTCCTGCTCCAGCCCTTGAATACTGCGGCTGAACGCCGGTTGGGTGATGCCCATGGCATCCGCCGCGCGGACGAAACTGCGGTGTTCGTTAAGGGCGATGAAGTAGCGTAACTGGCGAAGATCCATATGCTTTCCCGGCATCCTAAAAATAGCTCGAAGGCATTTGCGACGAGGGTTGGTTGAGGTTTTAAATGCAAGCTCTTATTCCGTCAACGAAGCATATGAATATCTATTAGATCTAAATTGAATATAGATAGAGCATTGTTTCGCTGTCACTCAACCGTCAGCAGTCCGATCGAGGGTCTACCCATGAGCAATGCCGCTTTAGCTGTAAAACCCGCTGTTCACGCGCTTGAAATCCATCCGGTGGCCGGCCGCATCGGCGCCGAGATCCGTGGCGTGCACCTCTCCGGTGAGCTCGATGCCGCCACCATCGAAGCGATCCAGCAGGCGCTGGTGCAGTACAAAGTGATCTTCTTCCGCGAGCAGACCCACCTCGACGATCAGAGTCAGGAGGCCTTCGCCCATCTGCTGGGCGAACCGGTGGCGCACCCGACGGTGCCGGTGCGTGACGGCACTCGTTTCCTGCTCGAACTCGACGGTGCCCAGGGCCAGCGCGCCAATTCCTGGCACACTGATGTGACCTTCGTCGACGCTTACCCGAAAGCCTCGATCCTGCGCTCGGTGGTGGCACCGGCCTTCGGCGGCGACACCGTATGGGCCAACACCGCCACCGCCTACAACGAACTGGCGCCGGAACTGCGCGAGCTGGCGGACAAGCTGGTGGCCGTGCACAGCAACGAATACGACTACGCGGGCGCCAAGCCTGACGTGTCGGAGGAGAAGCTGGAACGCTACCGCAAGATCTTCACCTCGACCATTTACGAGACCGAGCACCCGGTGGTGCGCGTGCACCCGATCAGCGGCGAGAAAAGCTTGCTGCTGGGGCATTTCGTCAAGCGCATCAAGGGCTATTCCCAGGCGGATTCGGCGCACCTGTTCGGCCTGTTGCAAAGCCATGTCATCCGCCAGGAAAACACCGTGCGCTGGCGCTGGAAGGCCGGTGACGTAGCGATTTGGGACAACCGCTCCACCCAGCATTACGCGGTGGACGACTATGGCACCCAGGACCGTGTGGTGCGTCGTGTGACGCTCAAGGGCGAAGTGGCGATCGGGGTTTCGGGGCAACGCAGTCAGACGGTGAAGGGGCCGGATATCGGCGGCGTCTGATCTGACGTCTTCGCTGGCAAGCCAGCTCCCACAATGAATGGTGTTGAACACAATAGACGTGAACGACACCAAACCCTGTGGGAGCGGGCTTGCCAGCAATGCTTTTTCACCAAACGCCGATCTGAACCCATTTCTCGCTTTCGGGCTCGCCATAACGAAACCGCTGCCCGCGCAAATCAATCTCCTGATGACTGATGGTCGTCCGCCGCTTCAATCCACGTACCCACTCGAACAAGTACCCCGCATGTTCCTCGCGAACCGAGGCATACGCCGGGTCCGCACCCAGATCCCGCAACTCCTGTGGATCATTGAGCAGGTCAAACAGCTGCGGCCGGAAGCCGTCATACGCCAGGTATTTCCAGCGCTCGCTGCGCACCATGGTCATGCGGCAGCGGTCGATCGGTTGAGACAATCGCTCCCGTGCCGGCGCCTGAAACGCGTAGTCGTATTCACTGATCGCAAAGTGGCGCCAGTCGGTTTGAGCGCCATGCAGCAAGGGAATCAGCGAGCGTCCTTCAAGCCGATGCTCGGCGCTCGGCAACCCCAAAGCCTGAAGAAATGTCGGCAGTGCGTCGATGGTTTCCACCAGCCTGTCGTCCACCGATCCACGGGTGATGTCCGCGGCCGGGCGTGGGTCGCGAACGATCAGCGGAATGCCCACCGCCGGCTCCAGCAGAAACTCTTTTTCCCCCAGGTAATGGTCGCCAAGGAAGTCGCCGTGATCGCTGGTGAACACGATCAGGGTGTCATCCCAACGCCCGCTGCTCTGCAGAAAATCAAACAGCCGCCCGAGCTGGTCATCGACCTGCTTGATCAGGCCCATGTACGTCGGGACCACGTTCAAGCGCACTTCGTCCCTGGAAAAATTCAGGCTCTCTTCGTGCTGGCGAAACGCGTTGTACACCGGGTGATCGCTGGCCTCGCTCGCCGATGCACGCACAGGCTCGATCACCTGATCTGCGCCATACAGCGCGTGATACGGCGCCGGGGCGATGTAGGGCCAATGGGGCTTGATGTACGACAGGTGCAGGCACCACGGCTGCTCGCCTTGCTCGGCGATGAAGTCCAGGGCGCGGTCGGTGGTGTAGACGGTTTCCGAATGCTGCTCCGGCACGCGCGCCGGCAAATGGGCGTTGCGCATTTTCCAGCCGCTGAGGATCTCGCCCTGTTCGCCTTCGGCGGCATTGGCCCAGTCGTGCCACGGGTTGCGGCCTTCGAAACCGAGGTCACGCAGGTAGTGGGTGTAGGGCGCGGACTCGCGCTTGTCATCGAACAACGGGTTGTCGGGGAAGATCCCGTCATGGCGGAAAAACGGTTCGAAACCGACTTCGTTCAGCGCTGCCGCCTGATCGCCCAGCGGGTCGATGTCCAGCCGCTGCAAGGCATCGAGATTAGGTGTGGCGTGGGTCTTGCCGACCAGCGCGGTGCGTATGCCATGGGGCCGTAGGTAATCACCGAGGGTCAGCTCTTCAAGGGGTAGCGGCACGGCGTTCCAGGCGACCTGATGACTGCTGACATAGCGCCCGGTGTAGGCCGACATTCGCGACGGCCCGCAGATCGTGCCTTGGGTATAGGCACGACTGAAACGCACGCCGGCGTCGGCCAGGCGATCGATGTTGGGCGTGTGCAGATGCGGGTGGCCGTAGCACGACAGGTAATCGCGCCGCAGTTGATCGCACATGATGTACAGCACGTTGCGCACGGGGTTTTGAGTGTCAGGCATGAAGGTTCACCGATCTAAAAGGCAGGTGAGGTTTTTCGCTGTTGCAGAGGGGTTGAGGCAAGTGCATTTGGGGAATGGTTTTTATGCAGGGGGTGCATCACCAGCCGAGCCGACGCCATCGCTGGCAAGCCAGCTCCCACCAGGCTCCATGGTGGACATAGCATTGATCCCTGTGGGAGCTGGCTTGCCAGCGAAGGGGCCCGATCAGACGGCCAGTTGCTCCAGCGAACACACCTCTTCATCCTGCGCATCAATCTCCTTGATCTGCGCAATCATCGCCTCGGCCAACGGCGATAACCGATACCCCGCGCGACTGACAATTCCGTAGCGGGTGTAGAGCTCTTCCAGGTCATCGGCCAGCCCTTCGATCTTCAAACGCACCAACTCGCCATTGGCGTTGTGCAGTGCATCTGAATACTCGCCGATGATCCCAATCGCATCCGAACGCATCACCACGCCGAGCAGGCTGTAGCTGTTTTCGCATTCCACGTTGGGCGTGAAGTCCGGCCGGCCACTCAAGTCGACGATGACTTTGCGCAGGTTGGGCGGGCGGATGGTCACCGCCATCGGGTAGCTCATCAACTCGGCGGCGCTGACACTTTCGCGAGTGGCCAGTGGATGCCCGGCGCGGCAGCAGAAGTGCCATTTGCGCGGGCGCAGGCGCTGGGTCAGATAGTCCGGGTCGGCTTCGAATTGCCGGGTGTCGGCGACGAAGAATTCGAACTCTTCACTCAGCAGGCGCTTGCTCAGGCTCTGCCAGTCATCCACCTGAAATTGCACCCGTGCCTTGGGGTAGCGGCCGATGAAGCTGCCGATTGCCCGAGGCACCAGGCCTGCTGCGGGCGCCGGACCACAACCGAAGCGCAACTCGCCGGCCTCCAGACCATTGAACTGGCTGATCTCGTTGGCCATCTGCTGCGCGCCGCTGACCAGTCGCCGCGCATGTTCGAGCAACACCTGGCCCTGTTTGGTCGGCGCCAGGTCCTTGCGCCCACGGTCCACCAACTGACAACCGACGCTGTGTTCCAGCGCCTGAATGCTGCGGCTGAAGGCCGATTGCGACAGGTTCACCGCCATCGCACCCGCGACGAAGCTGCGCTGGTCGGCGAGGGCGATGAAGTGACGGAGCTGGCGCAAATCGATATGCATTTTTCACATTAAAAATATCGGGGAAATGCATTGGATATGCATTAGGTCGACTCCTTATAAAGGCAATCTCTTATGCAGTAAATCTTTGTAAAAACATAAATAAATAACTTTAAAGAATATGCACTGCTGAAAAGTCTTTGTGTGTTTTTTGACCAGGAGCCGCTAAATGAGTCCGTTGAACCTCGCTTCACCCCTTACGCCCCGACGGCTCAAACGCCTGCCCCTGGCCCTGCTGCTGGCGGGGAGCGCCAGTTGGACCCAGGCACAAGCCGCCGATGCCAGCACGCCCGAAACGGTTCCCGCAGCCACCGTTGCAGGCCAGGCCAAAGCCGATGGCGCGCAGCTGGAAACCGTGACGGTCACCACCCGCCGTCGCGAGGAAAGCTCGCAGGATGTACCGACACCGATGAGCGTGGTCAGCGGCCAGGTGCTGGAAAGCCAGCGGGTCTATCGCATCCAGGATTTGCAGCAACTGGTGCCCAGCGTCAACGTCGCCTACATGCATGCGCGCCAGTCCAGCGTGTCGATCCGTGGCCTGGGCAACAACCCGGCCAGCGATGGCCTGGAAGGCAGCGTCGGGCTGTACATCGATAACGTCTACCTCGGGCGGCCGGGCATGGCGGTGTTCGACCTGATGGACATCGAGCAGCTCGAAGTGCTGCGCGGCCCGCAAGGTACTTTGTTCGGCAAGAACACCACGGCTGGCGTGATCAACATCAGCACGCGCGCGCCGACCTTCACCCCGGAGCGCAGCATCGAGAGTTCGGTGGGCGAGGACGGTTATTTCCAGACCAAGGGCACTATTTCCGGCCCGTTGAATGACCAACTCGCCGGGCGTTTTTCCGCTTATCGCACCCGCAGCGATGGCGACATCAAAAACGAATACGACGGCCACGACCTGAACGGTGGCTCGCGCGACGGCTTCCGTGGGCAATTGCTGTTCAAGCCCAACGAGTCGTTCAACCTGCGCTGGATCGGCGACTACAACGAAGAGGATTCCAGCGCCGGCACCCGCGTGTTGTACAACACCGGGCCGACCATCAACGGCGTCAACCTTTACCAGGCCAGGGCCAATACGGCGGGGGCCACGCTGGTCGATGGCACGCACCGCAAGGTCAATTTGAACAACGATCAGCACGTCACCGTGCATCAGGGCGGCACCTCGGTCGAGGCGAACTGGACGCTGCCGAGCGACTTCACCCTGACCTCCATCAGCTCCTACCGCTGGTGGAATTTCACCCCGCGTAACGACGACGGCCTGAACGTCTCGGCGACCTACAACGCCGGGGTTTCGGTGGAAGACAAACAGTACTCCCAGGAATTTCGCCTGGCCTCGCCCACTGGCGGGTTCTTCGATTACGTGCTCGGCGCCTATTACTTCGGCAACAACCTGGACAACAAATCCTTCGCTTATTACGGACCGCAAGCCGACATCTGGAACGGCACGCCAGCGGGGGCGCTGGCCAACATCGACAGCGTTGGCAGAGGCCACATCAAGACCGACAGCTTCGCACTGTTTGCCCAGGGCACCTGGCACCTCACCGAACGCCTGGATTTCACCGCTGGTGTGCGGGGGACCTATGAAGAGAAAAACGCCTGGGTCAACCGCGATGCACCCGTGGGTGGTGCGGCGGTCATCGGTGCGGCGGCGACGGTCAGGCGCGGTCGCGCCGGGGTTTACGACTCCGGTGATTTGAATCAGTACAGCTCCAGTCCTTCGGGGCTGCTCAACCTCAGCTACCACTTCACTGATAACCTGCTCGGCTACGCGACCGTGTCCCACGGCGAGAAATCCGGTGGTGTGAACCTGGCCGTCGGCACGGCACCGGTCGCTGGCGCCGACTCGCTGCTAATTGGCACCGAGCGCGCCAACAACGCCGAACTCGGTTTCAAAAGCACGCTGTGGGACCGCCGCCTGCAGCTCAACGCCAACGTCTTCTGGACCCAGGTCAACGGCTATCAGACCAACGCCTACGACGACGTCAACCGCGTGCAATACCTGACCAACGCCGGCTCGGTGCGTTCGCGCGGCGTGGAATTCGACAGCACGCTGATCCCGTTGCGCGGCCTGACACTGAACTTCAACGGTTCCTACAACGACGTCAGCTACCTCTCGTACAAAGATGCGCCATGCCCGCCGGAAGTCAGCCTGGCGCCGGGTGCTCCAGCGTCTTGCGACCTCACCGGCCACCAGGTGGTTGGCGCGTCGAAATGGATCGGCAACGCCAATGGCGAATACAAATGGAACCTGAGTAACGGCTTCGAAGAGTACGTCACCGCCAGCTACGCCTTCCGTTCCAAAGCGGTGGGTACGGTGGAGGATTCCGACTTCGGCCAGATCCCGAGTTACGCCGTGGTCAACCTGTCGACCGGCCTGCGCGGCGACTTCAAGCAAGGGCAGTGGGACGTCTCGCTGTGGCTGAAAAACGCCTTCGACAAAACCTACTACACGACCCTGTGGACCGCTGCCAACGGCGGTTATGAAGGGCTGCTCGGCACGCCGCGGACGTTGGGCGTGACCGGTCGATATGACTTCTGACGGCGAAAAACCATGCCTCTGAGGAATATTTTCCATGCCGCGAAAGCATGCCTTTTCGACCCCGCAGCCAGAGCCCTTGCAGGCCAAGGCTTGCAGCGGTTCAGGTGCTTTTTATATGCGATTTTGATCTGACTTTAATTTCAAAGATTACTTTAAGAGATAAGCGTCTGGCTCAATGATTCACCCACCGCTACATCGTTCGGGGGAGCTTGGCTCGGCGTATCGGGTTATTCGCAAAGAGACCACAGGGAGTCAATCAATGGGCAATGTCCAGACCGTCGCCAGCGCACACGAGGTGCTTTGGCACCAGGCGCCAGGTGGCGAGTTGGTCGACCTCGGACGGGGGCATCGCGTGCCCTTGGGCCAGTTGCGTTTGCAACGTGCGCCCAAGGGCATTCTGAGCCGGCGCGAGGCGATCCTGCTCGGTGTGCTGGCATTGCTGGTACACGGTGCGCTGATCTACTGGGTCAATCAGCAGCCAGCCAAAGTGTTGCCGATCGTCCCGCCGGAGATCCCGCCAATGACCATCGAGTTTTCGCGTTCGGCGCCGCCCGTGGTCGAACCGCCGCCACCCGTCCCGCCACCGCCACCAGTGGTCGAGCCGCCACCGCCAGTGGTGGATGAACTGGCGGCCAAACCGGCGCCACCCAAACCGATTCCAAAACCCAAGCCAGTGGTAAAACCGATCCCGAAACCGGCGCCCAAAGCGGTTGAACAACCGCCGGCACCGCCACAGCCAGCGGCTTCGGTCGCGGCGCCGGCGCCACCTGCACCACCGGTGCCCGCACCTGTGACGCCAGCCTCGGCCAATGCCGCGTACCTGAAAAACCCGGCGCCGGAATACCCGTCGCTGGCCCAGCGTCGCGGTTGGGAAGGCACGGTGTTGCTGCGGGTGCATGTACTGGCCAACGGCAAGCCCGGCGAGATCCAGATTCAGAAAAGCAGCGGCCGCGAGGCCCTCGACGAGGCGGCCCTGAGCGCCGTGAAACGTTGGAGTTTCGTGCCGGCCAAGCAGGGTGATGTTGCCCAGGATGGCTGGGTCAGCGTGCCCATCGATTTCAAGATTCATTAAACCGAAACCTATTTCGCGCGAAACGTTTACACGAGGAATCCATCATGACGTTATTGGCATCTCCACTTGAATCCATCGAAAGCGCGGTGATCTGGCTGTTGGTGGTTTTTTCCGTCGCCACTTGGGGCCTGGCGTTGCTCAAGGGTGTGCAGTTCGGTCGGCTTAAAGCCCAGGACCGCAGGTTTCACAATCGGTTTTGGGCGGCGTCGAGTCTGGACTCGGCGGCAGAGTTAGCCGAGACGCAACCGGGCGCTGCGGCGCGGGTGGCGCAGGCCGGTTACGCGGCGATTCAGGTGGGCGAGGCGCCACAGGCGACGGATTTGAGCCAGGCGATCAATCATCAGGATCGCCTCGAGCGGGCCTTGCGTCAGCAGATCGTGCGTGAGCGCCGGTCGCTGGAGACCGGGCTGGCAGTGGTTGCGAGTATTGGCAGTACGTCGCCGTTCATTGGGTTGTTCGGCACCGTGTGGGGAATTATGGAAGCGTTGAAAGGTATCAGCGCGGCGGGCTCGGCAAGCCTGGAGACGGTGGCCGGACCCATTGGTGCGGCGCTGGTCGCCACTGGTGTGGGGATCGCTGTCGCGGTGCCGGCAGTGCTGGTTTACAACTACTTTTTGCGGCGTCTGAAGTTGACGGCGGCGGACCTGGACGACTTTGCCCATGACTTCTACAGCCTGGCGCAGAAGAGTGCGTTCCGCGTACTGATTCACCCGACGGTGCACAAAGTGGCTGCCCGGGGTAACTCGCAAAAAGTGAAGGAGGCCTCCTGATATGGCCTTCTCCACGCAAGACAGTGATGAGGTGCTGAGCGAGATCAACGTGACACCGCTGGTGGACGTGATGCTGGTGCTGCTGGTGGTGTTCATCGTCACCGCGCCGCTGCTGACCAACGCGATTCCGATCAACCTGCCCAAGACCGAAGCCGTGGCGCCGGTGGAGCAGAAGGACCCGCTGGTGGTGAGCATCGACGGTGCCGGCAAGCTGTTTATCAACAAGGATGAAATCCAGCCGGATTTGCTGGAGTTCCAGCTTCAGGCAGCCAAGGCCAAGGACCCGGAAGTGCGGGTGCAGTTGCAGGCCGATGACGGGGTCAATTACGGCGAGGTGGCGCGGGCCATGGCGTCCATTGAGCGGGCAGGCATCACCAAGTTGTCGGTGATCACCGCGCGCTGACAGATTTACGATTTTCCGGGGCCGTCTCCTTGGCAGGGTGCGGCCCCTTTTTTATTCCGCAAAAAATACACACGTCCCTGTGGGATCGCTTGCATATTCGATATAGGTCTTAATAAATAGCTTCTTATTCCTTAACGAATATAAATCCCGTCCCTATACTCGATCAGGAACAGACACGCAGCAGGAGAGCTCCCCCATGCGCAACGAATCCATTCGCTATCTGATTGTGCCGGGCTGGCAAGGATCGCCAGAAGATCATTGGCAAAGCCACTGGCAGAACAGCTTGCCGAATAGCGCACGGGTGGAGCAGGCCGACTGGCTGACGCCGCGTCGTGAAGACTGGGTCGCGGCGCTGGCCGAGGCAATTGCCGCCGACAGCACCCCGGTGATCCTGATCGCCCACAGCCTGGGTTGCATCACCGTCGCGCATTGGGCAGCGACCGCGCCCGTGCAGTTTCTGCGGCAGGTTCGCGGCGCCTTGCTGGTCGCGCCGGCGGATGTCGAGCGCCCCGCTTGCGCGCCGGCCCTGCGTAACTTCGCGCCGATTCCTGGCGATCTTCTGCCGTTTCCCAGCCAGGTCGTCAGCTCCGACAACGACGCCGCCGTCAGTGCGCCACGGGCGCTGGAGCTGGCACGCAACTGGGGCGCTGAAGCGGGGATTCTGGCGGGTGCCGGACACATCAATGTGAAGTCGGGTCACCAGCGGTGGGAGCAGGGGTTTGCCTATCTCTACCGTCTGCAAAACCGCATGGAACATCACGCCCTGCGTCGCGCCTGAGCCTTTATCTTTTTCTTTTTTAAATAGCGCCCCCGTCTCCCGGCGGTTTTGGGCGGGAGTCTGCCATGAGCTTTGAAACCTTCGGTCAGCCGCTGCTGACCTTTCCCGATGCTGAAAAAAGTCCCCTGAGCATCCGCGCCAAAGCGTTGGTGTTCGTCGATCCGCGTTCCCGGCAATTGCGCCAGGATCTCGAACAACTGGCGCCGCGTTCGATCTCGGTGCTGATCCGAGGCGAAACCGGCAGCGGCAAGGAATTGCTGGCGCGGCACATCCATCGCGCCAGCGATCGCGGCGGATTGTTTGTTTCGGTCAACTGCGGCGCCATCAGCCCGACCTACGCTGACGCCGAGTTGTTCGGCTACGCCGCAGGCAGTTACAGCGGCTCGGCCAGCAGTCGCGCCGGCTGGTTCGGCTCGGCCAATGGCGGCACCCTGTACCTGGACGAAATTGGCGATCTGCCGCTGCCGATTCAGATCAAATTGCTCGCTGCCCTGGAAAACCACGAAGTGACCCGTGTCGGTGCTCACCAGCCGAGCCCGGTGGACGTGCGCCTGGTGGCCGCCACCAGCATCGATTTGGCCCAGGCGGTCGCCGCCGGCAAATTCCATGAACGGCTCTATCACTACCTCAGCGAAGGCCAGCTCGAACTGCCGGCCTTGCGCGAGCGGGTGGGCGATATTCTGTCGCTGGCCGAATACTTCCTCGGCATCTACAGCCAACGCCTGGAGCTGCCCGTGCCGCTGATCAGCGAGGCCGCGCAAGCGGTGCTGGAACGCCATTCCTGGCCCGGCAATACCCGAGAGCTGGAAAACGTCATCCACTTTGCGCTGCTGGTGAGTACCGGCGACGAAATTTTGCCCGAGCATCTGAATTTGCCGGAGGTGCCGGCGTCGTTGCAGCAGATCGAGCTGCAACTCAAGCAGATTCTCGCCGAGGGTTCGGCCACCGAAAAAGACGCTCTGAAACAAATACTTAAGCAAGCCGGCCTCCTGTAGGAGCGAGCCTGCTCGCGATGAACCTGAGAGCGCCGCGGGGGTGTCAGGTGCCCAACATTATCGTTGACGACCATCGCGAGCCGGCTCGCTCCTACAAGGGAAGGCGCGGGCTAGAGCTGTATGAACAAAATGGAATATCAAAGTGAATAAAAGATATTGTTCTGGAATAAAAAATATCGGTATTGTCCGCTTCACGCCAGCGATAGCACTTCGCTGGCACTTAACTATCTAGCCGTCGCCACAAGCGACTGTGATTTTCGATAAGGACACTGCATGAAAAAGGTTCTGTTGTTCACCGCACTGGCGGCTGCCCTGACTGCTGGCCTGGCCCAGGCGGGCGAGAAACTGGTGGTCGCGGCGACCCCGGTTCCACACGCCGAGATTCTGGAACTGATCAAGCCCACCCTCGCCAAAGAAGGCGTGGACCTGGAAATTAAAGTCTTCACCGACTACGTTCAGCCGAACGTGCAGGTCGACCAGAAGCGTCTGGACGCCAACTACTTCCAGACCCTGCCGTACCTGAAGAACTTCAACGAAGGTAAAGGGACGCACCTGGAAACCGTGATCGGCGTTCACGTCGAACCGTTCGGTGGCTACTCGAAGAAAGTCAAAACCTTGGCTGAACTGAAGGACGGCGCGACCATTGCCATCCCGAACGAAGGCAGCAACAGCGGCCGCGCCCTGATCCTGCTGCAGAAGGCAGGTCTGATCGAGTTGAAAGACCCGAAAAACGCTGTGGCTACTCCGAAGGACATCGCCAAGAACCCGCACAACTTCAAGTTCAAGGAACTTGAGTCGGCGATGCTGCCGCGCGTGCTGGATCAGGTCGACCTGGACATGATCAACACCAACTACGCGCTGGAAGCGGGTCTGAACCCGGCTAAAGACGCCCTGGTGATCGAAGGCGCCGATTCGCCTTACGTGAACTTCCTGGTGGCTCGTCCGGACAACAAGGACAGCGTGGCCATCCAGAAACTGGCCAAAGCCCTGACCAGTCCGGAAGTGAAAGCCTTCATCGAGAAGAAATACAACGGCGCGGTACTGCCGGCGTTCTGATCGACGCAGTAAACCCCTTCAAGGTTTGAAAACGCCGACGGCTGATACTGCGTCGGCGTTTTTTTGCCTGCGAACATTTCATGTGGGAACGAACCCAGGATCCCTCAGGCTGCTCTGGCCTTCAAAGCCCTGCGCAGCGCCACCAATAATTTCACGATGTCCTGGGGATTCATCGGCTTGAGCACTTTTGCGTCTGCCATTTTCTCTTCCTTGTGAGTAGTGGGCCGGGGAGTCTGGCCAATAGTGGTCCGTCCTTGGAGGGGCAATTTGAAAAAAAGATCCTTCCTACGGTGCAAGGGAAAATAGACGTCTTCCGTTACCTCGGCAAATGAGGGAGCGAGCTTGCCCGCGATTCGATTTTTCAGGCGCCGCCTAATCCGGCCAATACCACGTCGGTTCATCCAGCATCCGCTGCCCGACGATCCCGGTCTGTCCCAGGTTTTTTTCCAGCACGATGCAATTGCATTCAGAATCTTCCTGCAACGCCGAAATCAACCGCCGCGCATGGGAAACCACCCATACCTGGCAATGCGTCGACGCTTGGATGATCAGGCGCGCCAATGCTGGCAGCAGATCCGGATGCAGGCTGGTTTCCGGTTCGTTCAGCACCATCAAGGTCGGTGGCCTGGGTGTCAGCAGGGCTGCCACCAGCAGCAAGTAACGCAATGTCCCGTCTGACAACTCCGCGGCCGACAGTGGTCGCAACAAACCTTCCTGATAAAACTCGATTGCAAAGCGCCCGCCGGGCAGTGGCTCGATGTGCAGCCGTGCACCGGGAAATGCATCGCTGATGGCGGCTTGCAGCGCTTCGGGGTCGCCGATCTCGATGATGGTTTGCAGCGCGGCTGCAAGGTCTCTTCCGTCGTGGTGCAGCACCGGGGTGCGCGTACCCAGTTGTGGCTGGCGCACCGGCGCATCGGCATCGCTGCGAAAGTGATCGTAGAAGCGCCAGCGGCGGATGAACTCACGCATCTCCAGCGTCTCAGGCGAGGTGCGCAGGCTGCCGACCTGATCGAACAGGCTGTCGAAATTCGGCGTGTGTTGCGCCAGCACCTCCCAGCTGCGGTTGGCTCGGGCGCGGATCATCGGGCCGTCACGATCCACCAGCAGGCTGGCCGGGCGATAGAACGGCCCGGCCCAGAGGCATTCGCGTTTAATTTGCGGGTCGAGGCTGAAACGTGACGGGATGGGTGAGCTATGCCCGGGGAGCATGAAATGGCCGTTGGAGTCAGGTAATCCGAGGCTGATCGTGTAACCGAAGTCTTCTCCGGTAAACCCCAGCCGAAGACGCTTCACTCCGTGTCGCACCGTCGCCTCGACGGGCACTTCGCCGTTGCGCATGCGTCGGGTGATGGTTTCCGGTCCAGCCCAGAAGGTCGAATCGAGCCCACCCTCGCGAGCCAGCGCATTGACCACGCCACCCTGAGCGGTTTCCGCCAGCAGGCGCAATGCACGGTAGAGGTTGGATTTGCCGCTGCCGTTGGGGCCGGTGATCAGGTTGAGCCGGCCCAGAGGGATGACCAGTTTATTGATTGAACGGTAATTGGCTACCGCAAGGGTTTTGAGCATGGAGTTCTCACATCATTGAGACCGCGCAAAGACCATAGCGTTGATTCAAGGCTGCTGGGTTTGCCTGCAACATGGAAATTCCCACCGTTGGCTGGGTTCTTCCGACAATCCCGGTTCCCTGTGGGAGCTTGCTCGCGATGGCGTCAAAATGGATTACGCCGGCTTACGCCAGACACTCGCCAACCAAGGCTGTTGCTCCCGTGGCAGCCCTGCCGGCCGGTAGTAATGCTCCAGCTCCACGAACCCTGCTTCGGTCAGCAATTGCTGCCACGCCTGAAGGTCGTGATAGGCGCCATAGCGAGGGCCGTTCCAGCCTTCCTGGTTCTCGCCACGGGGGTTGGAGCTGAACAGCACGCCGCCGGGTTTCAGCGTTTCGCGCAATTGCTTCAACACCCGTGGCAATTCCTGGCGCGGGATGTGAAACAGCACGGCGTTGGCGAAGATCCCGTCGAAGCGTTCGGCCGGCAGATCGAGTTTTAAAAAGTCCTGTTGCCAGACCTCGCAACCGCTGTCCTCGCGCGCCATCTGCGCAAACTTCTGCGCGCCATCGAGACCGACGGCGATGTGGCCCAGGCGGGTGAAGGTTTGCAGGTCGCGACCGGGGCCGCAGCCGAAGTCGAGAATCTGCAACGGCGCTTGACCCTGAATGTGCCGCAGCAGGGCATCGATGTTCTGGCTGACATCGTGATCGCGGGTGCCCTCGCGAAAACCTTCGGCCACTGAGTTGTAATGGCCCAGGGTGGTGGCGGTGATTTGCTGGAGGTCGTCGGAGGTCTGTTTCATGGTCGGCTGCAAAGGCAAATGGGAATTCGCCGAATATACGCCATCAGGTAGGGGGCTGCTGCGCAGCCCATCGCGAGCAGGCTCGCTCCCACATTTGGATCGCGTTTCCCTGTGGGAGCGAGCCTGCTCGCGATGGCGGTTTTAATGGCTCAACCGTGTTTCATCCCCAAACACTCAATCGATCGATCAACCATCGCCTTGGCGATCTCCAGCAAATGCCAGACCGAGAACACCATGGCCCGGTCGGCGCCCTTGAGGTGGTCGCCGCACTGATAGGCGGTCACAGAGGCGCAGCGCAGCAGATCGGCGACGTAGAGCTGGGTGTCTTCGAAGCTCACGTCTTTGCTGACGTTGTAGAAACGCAGTTCGTCGGGCGGTGAGGGTTGATCGCCGGTGAGGTAGAAATCGATGGCGCGATAGAGCGCCGAGCGGTCTCTGAGCAGGTCATCGGTGATGGCTTCGTTGGAGGGTGTTTCGGGAGGTGGATCGGGAACAGATCTGTCCATGAGTGTTGCTCCTATTGCTTCATGGGAACCGTCACTTCTCGCCTACTAAACGATTGGGTGGCGGCTGTACGCAGGTTAGTAGGCCGGTCAATAGGAAAACCGTGCATCCGAAGATGCCCCGCGCACAGCCACCATATTCTGCATGCGGCAACAAGTGCCGAACATGAGCATGGAATCGCTATGCGCCTATTGTTCCGGGCTACTAAACCCGATCACTGATGAGCAGTGACGGGCCGAGACTAGCCACCGGATCTGGCAGGCGCAAGCGAACGGGATAATCTAGGAAATGTCCTGCAAAGGAAAGTGAACAGGGCTGTAGGAGGCCTGTTATTCCTGTAGGAAAAATCCCCTTTTTGTAGGAGCGAGCCTGCTCGCGATGGACGTAAACGATAACGAGGGCTGCCTGGATGAACGCGGCGCTCTTGCGCTCATCGCGAGCAGGCTCGCTCCTACAAAGGGCTCCTTTAGTGTGTGTTGAGGCCGAGCGCCAGCCGGGCTCCTTCAGCGTTTGTTGAGCCCCCGCGCCAAGCGATCCCCGCCCAGCTGAATCACCGCCACCAACGCCACCAGCAACACAATCACCGTCAGCATGATCTGGCTGTCAAAGCGCTGATACCCGTATCGATAGGCGATGTCCCCCAAGCCGCCCGCGCCAATCGCGCCGGCCATGGCCGAGGAGTTGATCATGGTCACCAGCGTAATGGTGAAGCCCCCGACGATGCCCGGCAGCGCCTCGGGCAACAGCACATGCCAAACGATGTGCCCGCGTCGGCAGCCCATGGCTTGCGCCGCTTCGATCAAGCCGTGATCGACCTCGCGCAGGCTGACCTCGGCGATGCGCGCGAAGAACGGCGTCGCGGCAATGGTCAACGGCACCACGGCCGCCCACACGCCGTAGGTGGTGCCGACGATCAAGCGGGTGAACGGGATCAGCGCGACCATCAAAATCAGGAACGGAATCGAGCGGAACAGGTTCACGAACGCGCCCAGCGCACGGTTGATGCCCGGCGCCTCGTAGATGCCGCCCTTGGAACTGGTGACCAGGATCACCGCCAGCGGAATGCCCGCCAGTAGTGCGATCAAGGACGACACGCCGACCATCAAGAACGTGTCGATGAAGCCTTGCAGCAATCGATCAAACCACATAGCCCAATACCTCAACCTGTTGCGCCCATTGGCTCGCACGCTGGCGCAATGCTTCGGCGCCGAGGGCCGAGCCGGTCACGGCCAGCAGCAATTGCCCCAAGGCGTGGCCCTGAATCCGTTCCACGCCACCTTGCAGCAAGCGCACGCGGCCACCAAGGGCAGCGAACAGGGCGGCGATGTCCGGTTCGTCCTGGGCCGTGCCGGTGAATTGCAGACGCAGAACGACCGCGTCATCCGAGGTCTGCGGCTGCGCGTGCAAGCGGCTTTGCAGCTCTGTGGGCAGCGCATGTTGCAACGGCGCGAGCAAGGTCTTGCTGACCTCGTGCTGCGGGTTGCCGAACACTTCCCACACCGGCCCCTGCTCAACGATGCGCCCGTGTTCGAGCACGACCACGCGATCACAGATCTCGCGGATCACCGCCATTTCGTGGGTGATCAAAATGATGGTCAGGCCCAGGCGCTGATTGATCTCGCGCAGCAGGCCGAGGATCGATTGGGTGGTCTCCGGGTCGAGCGCCGAGGTGGCCTCGTCGCAGAGCAAAATGGCCGGGTCGTGCACCAGGGCGCGGGCGATGCCGACACGCTGTTTCTGGCCGCCGGACAGCTGCGCCGGGTAGGCCTTGTGTTTGGCTTGCAGGCCGACCAGTTCCAGCAGTTCGCGGACCTTTTGATCGCGTTTTTCCTTGGGCACCCCGGCGACTTTCAGCGGCAGCTCGACGTTCTGCCAAACAGTCTTGGCCGACATCAGGTTGAAGTGCTGGAAGATCATGCCGATGCGCCGACGCAGGGCCACCAGGCGGTCTTCATCGAACTCGCCGATGTCCACTTGATCGATCAACACGCGCCCCGACGTCGGTTGTTCGAGGCGGTTGATGGTGCGGATCAGCGACGACTTGCCGGCGCCGCTGCGGCCGATGATGCCGAACACTTCACCGCGCTGGATCGCCAGGTCGATGCCTTGCAGGGCGGCCACCGGGCCTTGCTTGCCTTCATAGGTTTTGCCCAGGCCGACAAAGCGCACGTGGGCACGATTGAGCTCCGGGTGCAGCTCGGTCTGTTGTGCCTGTTCGTGTAGAGGGCGGGGCTCTGGAATCTCCAGTCGCCGTTGGGTCGCTGCCGTCATGCTCAGCTCTCCCAACCGGCTTGGTAGAGCTTGCCGTGGGCTTTATCCAGGGCGGCGCGCACGGCCGGCGAGTGCTGGTAAATGTCGACGAACTTGATCAGGCGCGGATCGGTTTTGCTTTTCGGCTGGATCACGAACTGGATCACGTATTCCTTGTGATCGAGGCCGTCGAACAGCAGGGCAGAGCCGGCATCAAAGGTCTTCGCCAGGCGAATGTAGGCCGGGTAGCCCTGGACCAGATCGGCGTCGTCATAGGCGCGCACCAGTTGCACGGCTTCGACTTGCAGAATCTTGATTTTCTTCGGGTTGGCGATGATGTCTTCTTCGGTGGCCTTGTAGCCGACGCCCGGCTTGAGGGTGATCAAACCGGCCTTGGCCAGCAGCTGCAAGCCACGACCGCTGTTGATCGGGTCGTTGGCGATGGCCACGCTGGCGCCTTCGGGCAGCTCATCGAAGCTTTTGTATTTTTTCGAGTAGAGGCCGACGTTGTTGATGATTCCCGGCGCGAAAGGCACCAGGTCAAAACCGGAGGCGGCCTTGGCGTTTTCCAGGAACGGGATGTGCTGGAAGTAGTTCACGTCGATGTCGCCGGCGGCGAGGCTGACGTTGGGGGCGATCCAGTCGGTGAATTCCACCAGCTCGACTTTCAGGCCTTGTTTGCCGGCTTCTTCCACGGCGGCTTCCAGGGGAATGGCGAAGGCGGCGGTGGTGCCGATTTTCAGCGGTGCGTCGGCGGCGAATACCGCCGAGCTGAACAGGCCGAGGGCCAGGGCCAGTGCTTTGACTGGGTTAGAGAGGTGGTTCTTGGTCATGATGGTTTTTCCAGTCAGTGCATGAATTTTTGGTGTTTGGTCGGGCCTCATCGCCAGCAGGCTGGCTCCCACAGGGGAATGCATGGCAACTGTGGGAGCTAGCCTGCTAGCGATGCTTTTAATGCCGGTACGAAGACCCGGTGTGCTGCTCAGGCAAATGCGCCTCTGCGTGAAACAGCTTTTCGCGCAGGCTGCCGTTGTCGTAGGCGGTCTTGTACGAGCCTCGGCGTTGCAGCTCGGGGATCACCAGATCGATGAAGTCCACGTAGCTTTCCGGCGTGACGATCCGCGTCAGGTTGAAGCCGTCCAGCCCCGTTTCGGCGATCCACGATTCCAGCTCATCGGCCACTTGCTGCGGTGAACCGACCACGGTGATGTAGCGGCCGCCGAGGGCGTGTTGTTCGAGTAATTTGCGTCGGGTCCAGTCGTTGTTTTGCAGGTTTTTGGTGGCCGACTGGATCGCGTTGCTTTTCACGTACTGGATCGGTTCGTCGATGGGGTACTCGGAAAAATCGATCCCGGTGGACGCGGAAAAATGCGCCACGCCCGCTTCGGCGCTGGCGTAGCTCAGGTACTCGGCGTGCTTCTTCCAGGCCAGTTCTTCGGTTTCGCCGACAATCACGTTCAGCCCCATGAACACCTTGATGTCCTCAGGGTTGCGCCCGGCTTCGACGGCGCTGGCGCGGACTTTGTCCACCTGCACTTTGGTCGACGGTTTGTTCTGGCCGCTGATGAACACGCACTCGGCATGGCGCCCGGCGAACAGCAAGCCGCGATCGGAACTGCCCGCCTGGAACAGCACCGGCGTGCGTTGCGGCGACGGCTCGCAGAGGTGGTAACCCTCGACCTGATAGAACTCGCCCTTGTGCTCGACCTTGTGCACTTTCTCGGGCTGCGCGTAGATGCGTTGTTGCGGATCGTTGAGCACTGCGCCGTTTTCCCAACTGCCTTCCCAGAGTTTGTAGAGCACTTCCAGGTATTCGTCGGCCTGGTCGTAGCGCCGGTCATGTTCGACCTGTTCGCTCAGGCCCATGGCCTTGGCGGCGCTGTCGAGGTAGCCGGTGACGATGTTCCAGCCCACCCGGCCACGGCTCAGGTGATCCAGTGTCGACATGCGCCGGGCGAACAGGTACGGCGGTTCGTAGGTGAGGTTGGCGGTGAGGCCGAAGCCGAGGTTTCTGGTCACGGCGGCCATGGCCGAGACCAGCAGCAACGGGTCGTTGACCGGCAACTGGATCGACTCTTTCAGCGTGACGTCCACTGACTGCTGGTAGACGTCGTAGACGCCGACGATGTCGGCGATGAACAAGCCGTCGAAGAGCCCGCGTTCCAGCAACTGCGCCAGTTCGGTCCAGTATTCGATGGTTTTGTATTGGGTCGAGGTGTCCCGCGGATGGGTCCACAAACCGTGGTTGATGTGCCTGATGCAATTCATGTTGAACGCGTTGAGCAGGATCTTTTTCTTGGCCATCAAATGGTCCCCCGTAGCGGCGGGTTTTCATCGTTGAGGTAGTAGTTGCCGACGGCGTGGTACTTCCAGCGCACCGGGTCGTGCAGGGTGTGCACGCGCGCGTTGCGCCAGTGGCGATCCAGACCGTGTTCGGCCAGGGTTGCCTGGCTGCCGGCCAGTTCGAACAGGGTGCTGCCGGCGGCCAGGGAAATTTCGGTGCTGAGGGCACGGGCTTCGGCGACGGCAATCGACGCGGCGGCCACGGTCTCGGCGTGGGTGTCGGCCTGGGCCTGGTCGAGAAATTCACCGGCACGTTCCAGCAGGGCTTCGGCGGCGTGCAGGCGAATGCTCAAGTGGCCGAAGCTCTTGATCGTCAGCGGGTCGTCGGTGGCTTTTTCGTGGGTGGCGTCGATCCACGGCCGGGTTTTGGTGCGCACGAAGTGCAGCGCATCTTCATAGGCCGCGCGGGCGATGCCCGTGTCGATGGCGGCGTGGAGAATCTGCGCCAGCGGGCCGACCGGGGTCGGGCGCTCGAAAGCGCTCTGGAACGGGATCACGTCTTCGGCGGCGACAAACACGTCTTCGAACACCACCGAGCCGCTGCCGGTGGTGCGCTGGCCGAAGCCGCTCCAGTCGTCGATTACGGTCAGGCCTTTGCTGTTGCGCGGGACGAACGCCAGTTGTTGCACGCCGTTTTCATCCACAACGGACGTCGGAATGCGTTGGGCGTAGATGGCCCCGGTGGCGTAGAACTTGCGGCCGTTGATGCGATAGCCGTCGCGCTCTCCCTGTAAATCAGGGGTCAGGCGGGTGACGCGGTCGTGGGCGGTTTTGGTGCCCAGTTCGGCGAGGGCATTGCCGAAGCGCTGGCCGGCCAGCACTTCGGCGTACAGGCGTTTTTTCTGCTCGGGGCTGCCGTTCACGCGCAGCACTTCGAGGGCGTAGAAATGGTTCTGCGGGATCTGCCCCAGCGAGCTGTCCGCTTGGGCGATCAGGGCGATGACTTTAGCCAGGGTGACGTTGGAAACCCCGGCGCCGCCGTACTCTTTCGGCACGCTGATGCCCCACAGGCCCGAGCGGGAAAACACTTCCAGTTCCGGGTGTGGCAAACGGCGTTCACGGTCACGCAGGGCGCTGTCGCGTTTGAAATCTTCGGCCAGGTCACTGGCGACAATCAGGGCTTGCTCATCGCTGGTGATGACCGCGACGTGTTGAGAAAGGGTCATGTGTTTCTCCAGATGTCTGGTCGTTAAATCCAGGAATGGCGAGCCGGCAAGGTGCCGTTCAGGTGGTAGCTGCCAACGGCGTGGTATTTCCAGCGCACCGGGTCATGCAGCGTGTGCACCCGGGCGTTGCGCCAGTGGCGGTCGAGGTTGAATTCGGCGAGGGTGGCGCGGCTGCCGGCCAGCTCGAACAGCTTTTCGCTGGCCTGCAGCGAAATTTCGGTGGTCAGCACTTTGGCTTCGGCCACGGCGATCGAGGCGCGGGCGGCGGACTCGGCGGTGAGCGGCGCGGCGCTGACCTGATCGAGCACCTGCCCGGCCTTGCGCAACAGGGCTTCGGCGGCGTGCAGTTCGATTTTCAGTTTGCCGATGTCGGCGATCACGTACAGGTCATCGCTGGCCCGTTCGACCTGGGCGTCGATCCATGGCCGGGCACGGGTTTTCACGAACTCGATGGCGTCGTCGATGGCGCCACGGGCGATACCGGCGTCGATGGCGGCTTGAATCAGCTGCGAGACGGCGCCCTGGGTATTGGGCTTTTCATTGATCTTCCAGTTGTCTACCACCTGCTCGGCATCGACCCGCACGTTGTTGAGCAAAATGGTGCCGCTGGCGGTGGTGCGCTGGCCGAAACCGGACCAGTCGTCGACGATACGCAAGCCCGGTGTGCCGCGAGGCACGAAGGCCAGTACTTGCTTGCCGTCGTCATTGAGCGCCTTGACCGCGACCCAATGTGCGAACAGCGCGCCAGTGGAGTAAAACTTCTGCCCGTTGAGGACATAACCATCGCCGTCGGCGGTGATGCGCGCCTTGAGTTCAAGGGTGTTTTTGCTGCCGCGTTCAGGGCCGGCATTGCCGATGCGCGAGCCATCGAGCACGCTTTTGAAGATCTGTTTTTTCTGCGCTTCGGTGGCGCTGCCGAGCACCAGGTTGAGGATGCCGAACTGGTTCTGCGGAATCTGTCCGAGGGCCGGGTCTGCCGCGGAAATGATCGCGAACACCTCGGCTATTGTGACGAACGAAACCTGCGGGCCACCGTACTCGCGCGGGATGGCAATGCTGCCCAGGCCGCTGCGGGTGAACTGTTCGATTTCCGACCATGGCAGCTTGCGCTGCTGGTCGCGTTTGGCGGCCTGCAGGCGGGCGACTTGCGCCAACGCGTGGGCGGCCTCGATGGCTTGTGCGTCGCTGTGCAACACCTGCGCGGGCAACAAACGGGGGGCGACGTCCAGATCACTCTGGACAATTGCATCTGCCAGACTGGACATCAGCGCCACTCCTTGGCTGCACGCAATGCCCTGGCGATCTGCACTGGGGTGATTGTGTTCCGGACCATACCTACCTCGCATCTCATGGAAACGCCGCGGTGTGCGGCGAACGAAAACAAGAATGTCCGGTGGTCCGGTGTATATACCCTAAGCGTTTATAAATAAGTTTTGAACTAACTTTTAGGAATATAGATAGAAGTGTGTCATCACGCACTGTTCATGGGGCAACAGTTGTTTCTGGGGCAACAGTTCAAGGCTGAATTTGGCTTTTTCCAGGCGCAAGGCTTGCCCGCGATAGCGCCCGCTAGATCGCTATCGCGGGCAAGCCTTGCTTCTACAGAAAAGCGCCGCGCAAGGAGCAAATTTCTCATCGCCTGCGGGGTTCGGCGGCTTTGAGGGGTTCTTTCTTCGGGACTTTGAGGTAAGGGTTGGCGCAACCAATCTTCAGCGTTCGCGCCGGCGCCCAGCGCGAGTTGTTGCCCACGCGGTCGAGGATGCAGTACGTCACTTCCAGGCGCAGGTCTTCGCCGGCTTCGAGGATGATCGCCGGCGGCACCCAGACCTGGATCGGTTGACCCACGTCGCTGGCTTTCAGCCGGGGCAGGTCCATGCGTACATCGCCCCAGCGCAGGGTGATTTCGTCGTCGACCGCCATGTTCATGTACGGCTCGATGGTGAGCGGCACACCCCGTTTGACCTGGCTCGGATTGACCCCCTGACGGCGAATCGTCTCGGGAATGCTCACCGGTGCCAGGCTCTGTATTTCGTCGCCATACAAGGCGCAGGGCTGGCCACCGGGGCAGTCGAGTTTGATCTGCACGTGGCGGGTGGCCGACATGACCGGACTTCGGCCCACCTGCATGACCCGGTAGTGGATGCCCGAACTGCCATTGGCGATGAAGCTCTCGGGCACGCGCAGCTGAACGGGGTGGCCGAGATCGGCGGATGTCAGCACCCGGGAAGTGACGTAGCAGTGATTCCAGAACAGTTCGATCAGGTCGCCTTCGTCCATTGCGGTGTAGGACGGCACCTGGATCAGCAGATGCGCGGCCGAGGTGATGTTGATGCCGGTCTTGTGGGATTGCGCCAGGGTCGGTGCCGCCAGCTCGGTTGTGTTCGAGGTAGTTGCCATTTAAGTCTCCTTGAAGTCTTGCAACGAAGTCCATTTCTTAAAAATCGGGAAAGTGAATTTCGAACAGCAAAACTGTTCATTACTTTTGAGTTGAAATAATGAGTGAGCGTGATGAGTGACGCCGGTGGGAGACTAGATACGAGTTCGCTTGAATAAGTGTCAATAGAGTTAGTTGGTTAAATACAAAATCATCTGTTATTCAGAAAGTTCCTACGCAGTGCAGTTAATAAACGCTATTGGTGCGTCGAAATTGACTATGAAGGCCAGAGTTCACGCGGCTTAAGGCCAAGGGGATGAGGTGGTTGGTGGCCTGGTCGTTCTTGGGCTACAGACGTATTGAGTCTGTTTCGGGATATATATATGTACCCGCGCGCTGACAAAAAGCAGTCTATTGTTTGTGCGGTTTATTTGTGTGTGAATGGGGTGCTGATTGAGGGGTGCAACTTCCTTCCTTGGAAGTTGGCGATTGTTGCGAGGGTTTTTAGTTGTGTGAGTTGTTCAGAAACTTGCTGAGAAATTGTTTCGTGCGTTCTTCTTTAGGGTGGGCAAACAGCGCCTTTGCTTCGCCTTGTTCGACGATCACGCCCTTGTCGAAAAACACCACGCGATTGGCCACGTCGCGGGCGAAGCCCATTTCGTGGGTGACGATGACCATGGTGCGTTTTTCCTCGGCCAGGCTGCGAATGGTCGAGAGCACTTCGCCTACCAGCTCCGGGTCGAGCGCCGAGGTTGGTTCGTCGAACAGGATCACTTCAGGTTCCATCGCCAGCGCACGGGCAATGGCCACGCGTTGTTGCTGACCGCCCGAAAGGCGGCGCGGATAAGCGTCTTCCTTGCCCGCCAGGCCGACCCTGGCCAACAGCTTTTTACCCAGGGCAACGGCGTCGGCGTGCGGGACCTTCTTGACGATGATCGGGCCTTCGATGACGTTTTCCAGGGCGGTGCGATGGGGGAACAGGTTGAAGTTCTGGAACACGAAGCCCACGTGCTGGCGCAAGCGGCGCACCAGGCTCTGCTGCTGGTTCAACGGGCGGCTGGTATCGATCTCGATGTCGCCGACCTTGATCCGGCCGCTGGTGGGTTCTTCCAGGAAGTTCAGGCAACGCAGGAACGTGGTCTTGCCCGAGCCGCTCGGCCCGATGATCGCCACGACCTCACCTTCCTTCACTTGCAGATCGATGCCGTTGAGCACGACTTGACCCTTGAACTGCTTTGTCAGTTTTTCCACGACAATCATGGGGTCAGGACTCCTGGTCGTGCCGATTGACCCGTGCTTCCAGCTGGTTCTGCAGGTGCGACAGCACCGTGGCCAGAATCCAGTAGATCAGCGCGGCGGCCAGATACATGGTGAACACTTCGAAGGTACGGGCGGTAATCAGCTGCGCCTGACGGAACAGCTCCGGCACCTGGATGGTGGCTGCCAGGGCGGTGTCCTTGACCAGTGAAATGAAGCTGTTGCCCAGCGGCGGCAATGCGGTGCGCATCGCCTGCGGCAGGATGGCCCGGCGCAGGGTCTGCGCACGGGTCATGCCGATACTGGCAGCCGCTTCCCACTGGCCGCGCTCGATGGAACTGATCGCGGCGCGCAGGATTTCACAGGCGTAGGCGGCCATGTTCAGCGAGAAGCCGATCATGGCCGCCGGCAGCGGGTCGAGTTCCATGCCCAATTGCGGCAAGCCGTAATAGATCACGAACAGTTGCACCAGCAACGGCGTGCCGCGAAAGAACGACACGTAGATGCGGGCGAGCCAGCTCACCAGTTTGAAGCGCGACAGGCGCATCAGTGCCAGGCCGAAGCCCATCACCAGGCCGAAGAACATCCCGCCCAGGCTCAAGATGACCGTGTAGTAGGCCCCCTTGAGCAGGAAGGGCAGGGAGTCCAGTGCGAGTTGAAAAGCTTCTTCCATTATTGAGTGACGTCAGCGCTGAAGTATTTTTCCGAAAGCTTTTTCAGCGTACCGTCGGCGCGCAGCTTGTCGATGGCTTTGTTCACGGCGGCCAACAGCTCAGGCTCGCCTTTGCGCAGGGCAATGCCGGCTTCCTGGCGCGAGAACGCTTCGCCGGCGGCAGAAGTGTCCTTGGCTTTCTTGGCGTATTCCAGCGCGGCGAGGCGGTCGATCAGGATGGCGTCGATACGGCCGACACGCAGGTCCTGGAACTTGGTCGGGTCATCTTCGTAGGTACGGACGTCAGCCTTGGGCACATTCTCTTTCACCCACGCTTCGTAGTTGGTGCCCAGGCCTACGCCGACTTTCTTGCCGGCCAGGTCGGCGGCGGTCTTGATGGTGTCCTTGTTCTTGGTCAGGGTCAGCGCCTGAATCCCGGAAACGGTGTAAGGCTCGGAGAAGTCATACTTCTTCTTGCGCTCTTCGGAGATGGTCACCTGGTTGATCACGGCGTCCAGACGCTTGGACTCCAGCGCCGCGAGGATGCCGTCCCATTTGGTCGGTTGCAGTTTGACCTTGACGCCCAGCTCTTTGGCCAGGGCTTCGGAGAACTCGACTTCGAAGCCGGTCAATTTGCCGTCGGCGTCGACGAAACTGAACGGCGGGTAGGTGCCTTCCAGACCGACGTTGATCACGCCAGCGTCCTTGATTTTTTGCAGTTGCTCACCGGCAACCGCTTGTCCCAGCAGGCCGACGCCCAGCGCCAGGCCCAGCGAACCCACCAGCAGATTTCGACGTAGTACGGAAAAATTCATGACAAGCCCCTATGGTTTCTTATGGAAGACGCTTCAGGAAAGTTGGCGAATTCGGGATTTGAGCGACTGCGTTATCCTGCCCTAAAGCAGCGTATGCGTCTTGCTGCAAATTCGCCTGGGGTATGACTATATGATGGCGTTATTAGATTAGAAAATAATCAATAATATTTTTGTTATTCCATAAAGGAATAATAGGTGGGCTACTGTTATTCGATTGGGATTGCCGTTCAACCGTAATGGGGGGCGCTTCGCACCCCCACCGTCCCGACAAGGTCCCTCGCCTCAGGGTCAGTCAGTCAGAAATGCTGTGTAGGCAAACAACGCCGGCGCCCCACCGGTGTGCAGGAAGATGATCGGGCCTTCGTCGAAGCGTTGACGACCGATGCCATCCAGTAACCCGGCCATGGCTTTGCCGGTGTAGACCGGGTCGAGCAGCAGGCCTTCCTGACTCGCCATCAGCTTGACCGCCGCCAGTGTCCCGGCATTTGGTTCGCCGTAACGCGGCGCGAAATACTCGTCCCACAACTCGACCTTGAAGCTCTTCGGCAGGCTCACGCCCAGCAACTCGGCGGTGCGCTCGGCCAGGCCCTGCACCTTCGGCCGCTGGTCCTCATCGCTGCGGGAGACCGTGACGCCAATAACTGGCAAATCCGGCAGTGCTTCACTCAGGGCCAATGCCAGGCCGCTGTGGGTTCCGGCGCTGCCGGAGGCCAGCACCACGGCGGCGAAATTCAGGCCGGTGTCCTTGATCTGTTCCGCCAGTTCCAACCCGGCACGCACATAACCCAGGGCACCCAGCGCATTGGAGCCGCCAATCGGCACCAGATACGGTTTTTTGCCATTGCTGCGCAAGCGAGCGGCCAGGGCGTGCAATTGCTCGTCGGCATTGTCGAGGTTTTCCACCTGTTCGACCTTGGCATCGAACAGGTCCAGCAACAGCCGATTGCCATTGCCGAGGTAGTTGGCGTCGTCGGTGCCGAGGGGATTTTCCAACAGCGCTACACAGCCCAGGCCCAGTTTGGCGGCAATGGCGGCGGTCTGGCGCACATGGTTGGACTGAATCGCGCCTGCGGTGATCAAGGTGTCGGCACCTTGCGCCAGGGCATCGGCGGCCAGGTACTCGAGTTTGCGCAGCTTGTTGCCGCCCATGGCCAAGGGTGTCAGGTCATCGCGTTTGACATAGACGTCGCGCCCTAGCCAGGTCGACAGGCGTTCGAGTTTTTCCAGGGCGGTGGGCTGACCGAGCAGGTCGAGACGGTTAAAGCGAGCAAGCTGTTGTTTGATCGGCTCTTGATTGAACGGCTCTTGATTGAACATGGTTCCGTACTGGCGGTGGGAGATGTGTGGACTATAGGCACGCCTATTTGAAGGGGCAACCGCCAACCGCCGATCGCTTATAGCCAACGGTGCTTAACACAGCACAATTGGTTCTTAATTTGGCTTGCAGACCTTGCCGTAAAGTAATTGCCGGTGACGCGGCCAGACTGTCCGGCCGCTCGTGAGGAGTTTTTACCGTGAGTGAGCGTTCCAGCCATTGGCAATTGCAGAGCATCGTCAGCCAGCTGCGCACGGCACGTGACCAGTGGCGCGCGCAAAACGGCCGTGCCAGCACCGAGCAGGGAGGGCGCGAGTTGCCGTCCCGCGCCGCCATGGCGGAGATTCTCGAAGCCCTGTGCGGCGCGCTGTTTCCGATGCGCCTGGGGCCGGTGGACCTGCGCGAGGAAAGTGAAGACTTCTACGTCGGCCATACCCTCGACGTCGCCTTGAACGCCTTGCTGGCTCAGGCACGGCTCGAATTGCGCTATGCCGCGCGCCACAGCGCCCAGGTCGACACCGAGGTCGAGGCCAGGACCCTCCAGATCATCCAGGACTTCGCCCTCGCGTTGCCGGGGTTGCGCAGCCTGCTGGACACCGACGTTCTGGCCGCCTATCACGGTGACCCGGCGGCGCGCAGCGTCGATGAAGTATTGCTGTGCTACCCGGGGATTCTGGCGGTGATTCACCATCGCCTGGCCCACCATTTGTATCGCGCCGGGTTGCCGTTGCTGGCGCGGATCAGTGCGGAAATCGCCCACTCGGCCACCGGCATCGACATTCACCCCGGCGCGCAGATCGGCCGCAGTTTCTTCATCGACCACGGGACAGGCGTGGTGATCGGCGAGACGGCCATCATTGGCGAGCGCGTACGGATTTATCAGGCCGTGACCCTCGGCGCCAAGCGCTTCCCGGCGGACGAAGACGGTCAGCTGCAGAAGGGCCAGCCGCGTCACCCGATTGTCGAGGATGACGTGGTGATCTACGCCGGCGCGACGATTCTGGGGCGGATCACCATCGGCAAGGGGTCGACCATTGGCGGCAACGTCTGGCTGACCCGCAGCGTGCCGGCGGGCAGCAACGTGACTCAGGCGAATCTGCAGCATGACGATGGGGCGCAGAAGTAATTCCAGAAAGCCTGGCTGACTGACAGGCCCTCATCGCGGGCAAGCTGGCTCCCACAGGATTCTCGGGTGTTCACTGTCATGGTGTTCACTGAAGATCCACTGTAGGGGCGAGCTTGCTCGCGATTGGATTTCATGCCAAATCGAGCTAACGGCTTTGATTTAATCCTGCCTCATACCCTTCCTTGAACGGGCACATGAAAACGACCGCCGAGCCCTGCGATTAGTCCTTAGCACCCTATCCATGTTTAAATTGAACGTTCATTCAAGTTAAACCGGTGGTTCGCCGCCCGCTCACAACAGGAGGCTTGCCTTTGCTGAGTCCGATTTCTACAGCCACGTTTTACCCCGTCGAGGTGCACCGTTCATGAGTGCATCGTCCCTTCCTCCAAGCGGCCTGGTCCGCATGAATCCGCCGGTGTTTTACTTCGCGGCGAGTTTCATTCTGTTGTTCGGCGTCGTGGTCATCGCCCTGCCCGAACAGGCCGGTGCCTGGTTGCTGGCGGCGCAAAACTGGGCGGCCAACACGGTCGGCTGGTACTACATGCTGGCGATGACGCTGTATCTGGTCTTCGTGGTGGTCACCGCCTTGTCCGGCTACGGCAAGATCAAGCTCGGTGCCGACCACGACGAGCCCGAGTTCAGCTACCTGTCCTGGGCGGGCATGTTGTTCGCCGCCGGCATCAGCATCACCCTGTTTTTCTTCTGTGTGTCCGAACCGCTGACCCACATGCTGCAGCCACCCCAGGGCGAGGCCGGCACGGCGGACGCGGCGCGTCAGGCGATGCAGATTCTGTTCCTGCACTGGGGCCTGCACGGCTGGGGAGTGTTCGCTTTCGTGGGCATGGCGCTGGCCTATTTCGCCTACCGCCATAACCTGCCGCTGGCCCTGCGTTCGGCGCTGTATCCGCTGATTGGCAAGCGCATCAACGGGCCGATCGGCTACGCGGTGGATGGCTTCGGCATCATCGCCACGGTGTTCGGTCTCGGTGCGGACATGGGCTTTGGGGTACTGCACCTCAACTCGGGCCTGGACTACCTGTTCGGCATCGCCCACACCCAGTGGATTCAGGTCGGCCTGATCACGCTGATGATGGGGGCGGCGATCATCGTTGCCGTCTCCGGCGTCGACAAGGGCGTGCGGGTCATGTCCGACATCAACATGCTGCTGGCCTGCGCGTTGCTGCTGTTCGTGTTGTTCGCCGGCCCGACGCAGCATCTGCTCAATACCTTGATCCAGAATATCGGCGACTACCTCGGCGCCTTGCCGATGAAGAGTTTCGACCTGTATGCCTACGACAAACCCAGCGACTGGCTCGGCGGCTGGACGGTGTTCTATTGGGCCTGGTGGATTGCGTGGTCGCCGTTCGTGGGCTTGTTCATCGCGCGGATTTCCCGTGGCCGCACCATCCGCGAATTCGTCTTCGGCGTACTGCTGATCCCGCTCGGTTTCACCCTGGCGTGGATGTCGATCTTCGGCAACAGCGCCATCGATCAAGTGCTCAACCATGGCATGAGTGCGCTGGGCATGTCAGCCATCGATAACCCGTCGATGACCCTTTACCTGCTGCTGGAAACCTACCCGTGGAGCAAGACCGTGATTGCGGTCACGGTGTTCATCAGCTTCGTGTTCTTCGTCACCTCGGCCGACTCCGGCACGGTGGTGTTGTCGACGCTGTCCGCCAAGGGCGGTAATCCGGATGAAGACGGGCCGAAATGGCTGCGGGTGTTCTGGGGCGCGATGACCGCGCTGGTGACCAGTGCGCTGCTGTTCTCCGGCAGCATCGATGCGCTGAAGTCGGCGGTGGTGCTGACTTCGCTGCCGTTCTCGCTGATTTTGCTGTTGATGATGTGGGGGCTGCACAAAGCGTTTTATCTCGAATCGCAAAAGCAGATCGCACAGTTGCATTCCCTGGCGCCGGTGTCCGGCTCGCGGCGTGGCGGTTGGCGTCAGCGCTTGAGCCAGGCGGTGCATTTCCCGTCGCGGGACGAGGTCTATCGCTTCCTCGATTCGACGGTGCGCCCGGCCATTGAAGAAGTCTCGGCGGTGTTCGTCGAAAAGGGCCTGAAGGTCGTCACGCAGCCGGACCCGGCCAATGACAACGTCAGCCTGGAAATCGGTCACGGTGACGAGCATCCGTTTATCTATCAGGTGCAGATGCGTGGCTATTTCACGCCGTCATTTGCCCGTGGCGGCATGGGCTCCAAGGAGCTCAACAACCGTCGTTATTACCGGGCCGAAGTGCATTTGAGCGAGGGCAGTCAGAACTACGATCTGGTGGGCTACACCAAGGAGCAGATCATCAACGACATCCTTGATCAGTACGAGCGGCACATGCAGTTCCTGCATCTGGTGCGTTGATCGGGGGCTCAGGGTTCGCTGCTCAGCACCATGAACAACACCAGCGCCGCCACCGGGACGCTGAACACCACGGTGCCGACCACCACTTCGGTGCTCAATGGCTGGCCGGCGTGAACCATGCCGACCGCGGAATTGATCAGTGTGAGCGCCAGCCACAGCGCGACAAAGCCGTAGGCCAGGGTCTGGCGGGTGAAGCCGATTTTCTCGCCGATGAACAGCATCAGCGCCAGGAGGATCAGGCCGAAGGTGATGATGATGGTGGTGTGCATCGGGTATTTCCTCCAGTGGTGTGCTGCTTTTGAGTCGAGCCTGCCTCCACAGCAGCTTAAACCAACCCACCATTGACCCGCAGTATCTGCCCATTGACCCAAGACGAATCCGGCCCGGCCAGAAACGACACCACTCGGGCAATATCTTCCGGCTGGCCCAAGCGCTCCAGTGGCGCCATTTTGGCGAAGGTCTGGATCTGCTCTTCGCTCTTGCCGTGCAGGAACAGGTCAGTCGCCACCGGGCCCGGTGCCACCGCATTGACGGTGATGTTGCGACCGCGCATTTCCTTGGCGAACACTTGGGTCAGGGATTCCACCGCCGCTTTGCTGGCGATGTACACGGCGTAACCCGGCAGGTTCAGGCCGACGGTGCTGCTGGAGAAGTTGATGATCCGCCCGCCGTCGTTCAGGCGCGTGGCCGCCTCACGCAGGGTGTTGAAGGTGCCGCGCGCGTGGATGTTGAAGGTCTGCTCGAACAGTTCATCACTGTGTTGCGCCAACGGCATGACCTTGAGAATGCCGGCGTTGTTGACCAGTACATCAACCTTGCCCAGCTGTGTTTCGGTCTCATCGAACATCCGGCGCACGTCCTCGGCGTTGGCCACATCCGCCTTGATCGCGATGGCCTGATGGCCGGCCTGACGCAATTCCACCACCCGTTTTGACGCTTCGGTGGCGCTGTTGGCGTAGTTGATGGCGACGGCAAAACCTTCGCCGGCCAGCTGTTTGGCGATGACCGCGCCGATGCCGCGGGAGGCGCCGGTCACGATGGCAACTTTCGAAGTCTGGGTAGTCATGGCGAGGGTTCCTGTTGATGGGGGAGTGGCGCCAATTTCACATGTTTACTCAGGCCGATAAATGCACGAGAGTTGCCTTGACTGTTCAATAATCGCCAACAATCGAGCGTCAGGAGTTCAGCGTGGATCAAGTCAAAGCGATGAAGGTGTTCGTGCGTATCTATGAGCGCAGCAGCTTCACCCTGGCGGCGGATGACCTGAACCTGCCGCGCGCGACCCTGACCCACACGCTGAACCAATTCGAAGCCTGGCTGGGAACGCGGTTGCTGGAGCGCAGTACGCGCAAGGTACGGCCGACGCTGGATGGCGAGGCCTACTACCCGCGTTGCGTGCAATTGCTGGCGGAGCTGGAAGAGGCTGAGCTGGCGTTTCGCGGCGTGGCGCCCAAAGGCCGCTTGCGGGTCGACCTGCACGGCACTTTGGCCAGGCACTTCGTGATCCCGGCCCTGCCGCCATTCATGGCGCGATACCCGGACATCGAACTGTCGATCAGCGAGGCCGACCGTTTTGTCGACCTGATCGCCGAAGGCGTCGACTGCGTGCTGCGCGCCGGCACGTTGAGCGACTCGACCCTGATCGGCAAACGCGTCGCCAGCCTGCGCCAGATCACCTGCGCCAGCCCGGCCTACCTGCGCCAATACGGCGAACCGCAAAGTCTCGATGACCTGAAAAACCACAGGGCGGTGAACTACGTTTCCCGCACCACCGCCAAGTTGTTCCCGTTCGAATTCATGGTCGATGGCGAGCTCAAGGAAGTGGCCATCGAGGGCGGCATTTCGGTGTTTGGCGCAGAAATCTACGCCGCCTCGGCGATTGCGGGGCTGGGGCTTATCCAGTGCCCGCACTACCGGATGGAAACGCAAATCGCCCAGGGCCTGGTGAAGGAAGTCCTCACCGAGACACCACCGCCGCCGATGCCGGTGTCAGTGCTTTATCCCCACAACCGCCACCTGTCGCCACGGGTTCGTGTGTTTGTGGATTGGTTGGGGGAGGTGTTTGCGGGGGCGAGGTAACGATCAAAAGATCGTCGCCTGCGGTCGTCGTCACAATGCTGATGATGAAATATGTGAAACGTTTCAGCTATTCACCGAATCCGGGGTTTATTGGCGTTTGTCTGGGCGTATGCTGGGCAACTGGCGAAGCAGTCGATACCAGATTCAAGACAGACAAGAGAGGATTCGATGACTTACACCGCTGCCGAAAACCGCTATGACTCCATTCCTTACCGCCGCGTGGGCCGCAGCGGGCTGGTGCTGCCGGCGCTGTCCCTGGGCCTGTGGCACAACTTCGGCGACAGCACGCCGATCGATACCCAGCGTGCGTTGTTGCGCACCGCGTTCGACCTGGGCATTAACCATTTCGACCTGGCCAACAACTACGGCCCGCCGTACGGCAGCGCCGAGATCAACTTCGGGCGTTTGCTGCGTGAAGACTTCAAGCAATACCGCGATGAGCTGATCATCTCCAGCAAGGCCGGTTGGGACATGTGGCCGGGGCCTTACGGCCAGGGCGGCGGTTCGCGCAAGTACGTGCTGGCCAGCCTCGACCAGAGCCTGCAGCGCCTGGGCGTGGACTACGTGGACATTTTCTACTCGCACCGTTTCGACCCGGACACCCCGCTGGAAGAAACCGCCAGCGCACTGGCCACCGCGGTGCAACAGGGTAAGGCGCTGTACATCGGTATCTCGTCCTATTCCGGGGTGAAGACCCGCGAAATGGCGGCGCTGCTCAAAGAGTGGAAAGTGCCGCTGCTGATCCATCAACCGGCGTACAACCTGCTCAATCGCTGGGTGGAAAAAGACCTGCTTGATACCACCGACGAACTCGGCACGGGCGTGATTGCTTTCACACCTCTGGCTCAGGGTTTGCTGACCGACAAGTACCTCAACGGCGTACCGGCGGATGCGCGGGTCAACCGTCCGGGCGGTGGTTCGTTGCAGGCCTCGCACCTGTCCGAGGCGAACATTGCCCATGTGCGTGCGCTCAACGAGATCGCCAAGCGTCGCGGTCAAAGTCTGGCGCAACTGGCCCTGGCCTGGACCCTGCGCGACCCGCGCGTGACCTCGGCGCTGATCGGTGCGAGCCGGCCGGAGCAGATTATCGAGAACGTCGGGGCCTTGAAGAACTTGAGTTTCAGTGAACAGGAACTGGCAGAGATCGACCGGTTTGCCCAGGAGGGCGGGATCAATTTGTGGGAGAAGCCTTCGACGGCTGAGTAAGTGTTCGGGCGCCAGGTTTTTCGGCGCCTGTCCATTAACATCAGTGAAAAAATCAGGGCTCACCTAAAAAACGGCACATCCCCCAACACCGTCGCGCGCTGCATCACCCGCCGCGCCGGCCGGTAATCGTCCACCGCGTAATGTTGTGTCACGCGGTTATCCCAGAACGCGATGTCGTCTTTCTGCCAGCGCCAGCGAATGGTGAATTCCGGCCGGGTGGCGTGGGCGAACAGGAACTTCAAAATCGCCTCGCTTTCGGTTTCCGACAGCTCGTTGATCTTCGACGTGAAGCCTTCATTGACGAACAGCGAGCGGCGTCCGCTCACCGGGTGGGTGCGGATCACCGGATGCGACAGCGGCGGATTCTTGCGTCGTGCTTCTTCCCACTGCACCAGCGCCTGCGGTGTGTTGCCATAGCGTTCCATCGGGAACGAACGGGTGAAGTCGTGGGTGGCGGTCAGCCCTTCGAGCAAGGTTTTCATCGGCACGGACAAGGCCTCGTACGCCGCGATCCCGCTCGCCCACAGGGTGTCGCCGCCGAACTCCGGCAACAGTTTGGCGCTGAGCACCGCGCCCATCGCCGGGGTGGGCAGGAAGGTCACGTCGGTGTGCCAGATCGCGTTATCCCGAACGTCGGTGACGGCGGTGTCGAGGATCAGCACTTCCGGTTGTTCCGGCACGTTCGGGTAGATCGGATGAATGTGCAGGTCACCGAAATTGGCCGCGAAACGCGCTTGCTGCTGTGGCGTGATCGGTTGGTCGCGGAAGAACAGCACCTGATGCTTGAGCAGCGCTTGCTCGATGGCGTCACGCTGTTCCAGGTTCAGCGGCTGGCTGATGTCGACGCCGCTGATCTGCGCGCCGAGGGCGGAGCTTAAGGGGACGATGCTCAGGTGGCTCATGAGGGTTCTCTTCAATTCTGAGTGTTGACTCCTGTGGAGCGAGCAAGCTCGCTCCCACAGGTTTTTCACAGGACAATTTTTAGTGAGCCTGGCCGTGCCATGGCACGAGTTTGCGTTGCAGGGCGCGCAGGCCCATCTCCATGGCAAAGGCAATCAGCGCGATCACCAGAATCCCCAGGACCACCACATCGGTGACCAGAAACTGCGCGGCCGACTGCACCATGAAGCCCAGGCCACTGGTGGCAGCGATCAATTCGGCGGCGACCAGTGTCGACCAGCCCACACCCAGGCCAATGCGCACGCCGGTCAAAATGTCCGGCAACGCGCTCGGCAGAATCACATGGCGAATCAACTGCGCGCGGGTCGCGCCCAACGACTGCGCGGCGCGCAATTTCGCCGGGTCGACAGTTCGCACGCCAGTGGCGGTGGCGATGGCGATCGGGGCGAAAATGGCCAAGTAGATCAGCAGCACTTTCGACAGCTCGCCGATGCCGCACCAGATCACGATCAGCGGCAGATAGGCCAGCGGTGGAATCGGGCGGTAGAACTCGATCAGCGGATCGAGAACGCCGCGAGCGATGCGGTGGTGGCCGATGGCGATGCCAACGGGTACGGCGGTCAGCACCGCGAAGCCCAGGCCCAGGCCGATTCGGCTGAGGCTCGCGCCCAGGTGCTGCCACAAGGTTGAATCCATGTAGCCGCTGGTGGCCAGCAACCAGCCTTTTTGCAGCACGGCGGACGGTGGCGGCAGGAACAGCGGTTCAATCAAACCGGTCGCCGTCACGCCCCACCAGATGACCACCAGGGCGATCAACGTCAGCACGCTGATCCAGCGGGTGCTCAAACTGCGGCGAACCGGAATCACCGAAGCGCCAGGTTTCACCGCTACGGCCGGGATTTCATAGCTGCTCATGCGCGCTCCTGCCGCTGGGCGGCGCTGCGTTGGGAGAAGACTCTGGCGAGCACGTGTTCGCGGGTTTCGATGAAGCGCGGGTCGGATTTGATCGCCCGTGCCGACTCGCCGGCCGCGTAACGCTGACCGAAGTCCAGGCTCAGGCGCTCGACGATTTGCCCCGGATTGGGCGCCAGCAGAATCAAGTCGGTGGCGAGGAACACCGCTTCCTCGATGTCGTGGGTAATCAGGAACACCGGTTTGGCCGTGCGCCGCCAGACTTGCAGCAGCAGTTCCTGCATCTGTTCGCGGGTGAACGCATCGAGCGCGCCGAAGGGTTCGTCCATCAATAGAACGCGTGGGTCGGCAGCGAGGGCGCGGGCCAGGCCGACGCGCTGCTTCTGCCCACCGGACAGTTGCCAGATGCGGCGGTTTTCAAAGCCGGAAAGGTCCACCAGCGCCAGCATTTCCCGGGCGCGGATTTCGCGTTTGTCCCGAGGGATGCCGGCCAGTTCCAGGCCGAAGCCGACGTTGGCCAGCACGTCCTGCCAAGGCAGCAGGGCGTCATCCTGGAACACCACGCCGCGTTCGGCGCTCGGGCCTTTGACCGGCACGCCATCGAGGGTGATGCGCCCGGCGCTGGGTTCGACGAAACCGGCAATCAGGTTCAACAGCGAAGTCTTGCCACTGCCGGACGGGCCGAGGGCGACCAGCAATTGCTGGGGCCCCAGGGTCAGGGAAATATCCGACAGCACCGGTTCCGGGCTGCCTGGGTACTGTGCGCTGATGCGCTCCAGCTGTAGCAAGGCCATGGCGATGAACTCCCGATCAGTTGGTAATGAACTTGGCGCTGACGTACGGCGCGTAGTCCGGCAGTACAGCCTCGACCTTGCCTTGTTCCTTGAGGAACGCGGCGGTGTCGGTGATGGCCTTGGTGGTCGGTGCGCCGAGGGTGATGACCTGATCAGCCGCCAGCGGATAAACGTTGCCTTGCAGCAGCAGCGGAATATCGCTGGCCTTGGCGCCAGACAGTTTTACAAGCTTGTCGACGTTGCTTTGATTGGCCAGCCAGGCTTTCGGGTCTTTGCGGTAGTCGGCATAGGCATCGAGGGTCACTTTGGCGAACGCGGTGACGATTTCCGGGTGCTTCTCGGCGAAGTCTTTACGCACGATCCAGGCATCGAAGGTCGGCGCGCCAAACTTGGCCAGTTCGCCGGAGGTGATCAGCACTTTGCCGTTTTCCTTGGCGACGCCCAGGGCCGGGTCCCATACGTAGGTGGCATCGATGTCACCGCGTTTCCATGCGGCGATGATGGCGGGCGGTGCAAGGTTGAGGACGGTCACTTTCGACGGATCGATGTTCCAGTGCTTCAGCGCGGCCAGCAGGCTGTAGTGGCCGGTGGAAACGAATGGCACGGCAATTTTTTTGCCGATCAGGTCTTGTGGGGTCTTGATCCCGGAACCGTCACGGGCCACCAGCGCTTCGGCGGCGCCGATCTGGGTGGCGATGAGGAAGGTTTCCACCGGGACTTTGCGGGTAATGGCCGCCGTCAGGGGGCTGGAACCGAGGTAGCCGATCTGCACGTCGCCGGAGGCGATGGCGGCGATGATGTCGGCACCGTTATCGAATTTGCGCCAGCTGATGTCGGCTTTGGTGGCTTTTTCATAGGCGCCGTCGGCCTGGGCGACTTTCGCCGGGTCAACGGTGGTCTGGTAGGCGACAGTCACGTCAGCCGCCTGGGCAAAGAAACTCGCTGCGGCCAGAGAGGCGGCCGCCAGCAGGCGAAGAGGGAAATGCAGTTTCATCGGGAAGCTCCTTGTCAGGCGACCGAGAGTCGGCGTGAAAAGGAGACTAAATGATATAAGAACTCGAAAATAAATAACTTTTTCGAATTAGCTTATTAGCGGAAAAACCTAAGCGTGGCCGCTGCGTGCTCAATCGCGAGCAGGCTCGCTGCCACAGTGCTCACAGGTGTGTGCACAGTTGTGGCAACACTGAAAGTCCACTGTGGGAGCGAGCCTGCTCGCGATAAGGTCCGAAGGACCTTCTGATGTTAGTTGCTGATCGCCAGGATGCTCGCCTGATACGACCCGACAAACACGTCGAAATCGCCAACTTCGTTCTGTTCCAGCTCCGCCTGTTGAGCCAGCGACGTACGCGCCAGTTCTTCAAACCGGGCCTGTTCCTCAGCCGGCAATGGTTCGCTGCGGAAAAACTCCGCGTGCGCGCGGCTCTGGCGCAGGGAGAACTGGACAAAGCTTTCCTTGTGCTCGGCCATGGCCGCCAGGACCTGGGCCGATGGCGTCAGGGACGGGTCCCGAACCTTGGCCAACTGCGCATCCAGCGCCTTGCTGTGGGCATCGCCGCCGTGGCTCTGATCGAGCATCGCCGCCAGTGGCGCGATGTTTTCCAGCAATTGTGCGGCCCACTCTTTCAGGTCAACGGGGTGACCGTCGCGTTGCAGTTGCAGGCCCGGACGGCGACCTTCCTTGACCACGCTGAGGAAGTTCGAGGTCGCATTGCCGCAACTGGTGTTGGTCAGTAGCGGGCTGTCGTTCAGGGCGCAGTACAGCAGGAAGGCGTCGAGGAAACGCGATTCGGTGAGATCGATGCCCGTCGGCAGGAACGGGTTGATGTCCAGGCAGCGAACTTCAACGTACTGGATGCCGCGGGCCATCAGCGCCTGGATCGGCCGTTCGCCGGTGTAGGTCACGCGTTTGGGGCGGATGTTGGAGTAGTACTCGTTTTCGATCTGCAGGATGTTGGTGTTGAGTTGAACCCACTCACCGTCCTTGTGGGTGCCGACTTCGACGTACGGCGCATAGGGCGTGGCCACCGCTTTGCGCAGGCTGTCGATGTAGCTGCTCAGGTCGTTGTAGCACGGCGTCAGGCCGGCCTGGGCGTTGCTCTGGTAACCCAGGTCACTCATGCGCAGGCTGGTGGCGTACGGCAGGTACAGGGTGTCCGGATCCAGCTGTTCCAACTGATGCGAACGACCGCGCAGAAAACCGGCGTCCAGTGCTGGCGATGCGCCGAACAGGTACATCAGCAGCCAGCTGTAGCGGCGGAAGTTGCGGATCAGGGCGATGTAGGCCGACGACTGATAGTCGCGGTCGGTGCCGACGAAACCTTCGGCCTGCTTGAGCAGGGGCCAGAGTTTCTCCGGCAGGGAAAAGTTGTAGTGAATCCCGGCAATGCACTGCATGGTCTTGCCGTAACGCAGGGCCAGGCCCTTGCGGTAGACGTACTTGAGCTGACCGATGTTGGACGTGCCGTAATAGGCGATCGGGATATCTTCCTCGGCCGGCAGCGGGCACGGCATCGATGGACTCCACAGGTACTCGTTGCCGAGCTTGCTGTAGGCAAAGCGATGAATCTTGTCCAGGCTCGCCAGCGTGTCCGCCGGGTCGGGCAGGGCCGGTGTGATGAACTCCAGCAGCGATTCGGAATAATCGGTGGTGATCTGTTCGTTGGTCAGCGCGGAACCCAATGCTTCCGGGTGCGGCGTTTGCGCCAGGCGACCTTCATCGGTCACGCGCAGGCATTCACGTTCGATGCCGTGAAGACACTGTTCGAGCAGAGAGAGGTTAGCGCGCTCGCCGAGCAGGGCCAGGCGGCGGTTGAGAAGTTCGCTCAAGTTGGATTCCTTCACGCGTCAGTCGCCCCAATATGGGGGTGGGCAAGACGGTCTACAAGGGTGAAGTTAAAACTGGCGTTTTCGCCTGGTTTTTGGAGCCGCTCAGGCCATATGCCGGTCAGTCAATAACCGCACAATTCCTGTGGGAGCGAGGTTGCTCGCTCCCACAGGTTTCATTGCGCCGAAATTAACTCAAATCGATGATCCGTAGCTACAGGACTGCGAACGTGCCTTGTGCTTTTGCGACGAGTTTGTCGCCTTGCATCACATCGGCTTCGACCACCAGCGTGCGCCGGCCCGGGTGGATCACCCGCGCCGTGCACATCACCTCACCGTCAGCGACGGCGCGGATGTAGTTGATCTTGCATTCGATGGTCGCGCTCTGCTGGTCAAAGCCGTGGGTGCTGGAACAGGCCAGCCCCATGGCAATGTCCACCAGACTGAACAAGGCCCCACCGTGCAGCTTGCCACCGCGATTGCGCAACTGTGGTTCCAGCGCCAGGGCGACTTGCGCCACCCCGGTTTCCAGGCTGTGCAAGCGACAGCCCAGCAGCTTGAAAAACGCGCTTTCGGTCAGCCCGGCCGGGATGTCCATCAGCGTTTCTTCAACTGCTTGGCGTTGGCGAACAGCGAAGCCATGGCGTTGTTGGCCGGAGCCGCCGCCGTGGTTTCCTTGCGTGGCGCGGTGTTCTGGGATTGGCGCGGGGCCGATCCCGGACGTGCACCACGGGCACCGTCGATTTTCTCGCCCGGGGTGTCGCTCATGCGCATCGACAGGCCCACGCGTTTACGCGGGATGTCGACTTCCATGACCTTCACTTTCACCACATCACCGGCTTTCACCGCTTCCCGCGGATCTTTGATGAACTTCTCCGATAGTGCGGAGATATGCACCAAACCGTCCTGATGCACGCCGATGTCGACGAATGCACCGAAGTTGGTCACGTTGGTCACCACGCCTTCGAGGATCATGCCCAGTTGCAAGTCCTTGAGGTCTTCGACGCCTTCCTGGAACTCGGCGGTCTTGAACTCCGGACGTGGATCGCGCCCCGGTTTTTCCAGCTCCTGGAGAATGTCGGTCACGGTCGGCAGGCCGAAGGTTTCGTCGGTGTATTTTTTTGGATCGAGGCGTTTGAGGAACGCGGCATCGCCAATCAGCGAGCGAATGTCGCGGTCGGTTTCAGCCGCGATACGCTGCACCAGTGGATAGGCTTCCGGGTGCACGGCGGACGAATCCAGCGGGTTCTCGCCGTTCATGACGCGCAGGAAACCAGCGGCCTGTTCGAAGGTTTTTTCGCCCAGGCGCGCGACTTTCTTCAGCGCGGCGCGGGTTTTGAACGCGCCGTGCTCGTCGCGGTGGCTGACGATGTTCTGCGCCAGGGTCGCGTTGAGGCCGGAAATGCGCGCCAGCAGCGCCACGGAAGCGGTGTTCACGTCCACGCCCACGGCGTTCACGCAGTCCTCGACCACCGCATCCAGGCCGCGCGCCAGTTTCAGCTGCGACACGTCGTGCTGGTACTGACCGACACCGATGGATTTCGGATCGATCTTCACCAGCTCGGCCAGCGGGTCTTGCAGGCGGCGGGCAATCGACACGGCGCCACGGATAGAGACGTCCAGGTCCGGGAATTCCTTGGACGCCAGTTCCGACGCCGAGTAAACCGAAGCGCCGGCCTCGGAAACCATGACTTTGGTCATCTTCATGGCTGGGTATTTTTTGATCAGCTCAGCGGCCAGCTTGTCGGTTTCACGGCTGGCGGTGCCGTTGCCAATGGCGATCAGATCGACAGAATGCTTGGCGCACAGGGCGGCGAGCACGGCGATGGTCTGGTCCCATTTGTTGTGCGGCACGTGCGGATAAACCGTGGCGTGATCCAGCAGCTTGCCGGTGGAATCGACCACGGCGACCTTGCAACCGGTGCGCAGGCCCGGGTCGAGGCCCAGGGTGGCACGCGGGCCGGCCGGGGCCGACAGCAGCAGGTCGTGCAGGTTGTGGGCGAACACATTGATCGCTTCGGTTTCAGCGCTATCGCGCAGTTCGCCCAGCAGGTCGGTCTCCAGGTGGGTGTAGAGCTTGACCTTCCAGGTCCAGCGCACCACTTCGCCCAGCCATTTATCGGCGGCGCGGTTCTGGTTCTGGATGCCGACGTGCTGGCCGATCATGCCTTCGCACGGATGCATGGTGCCCGGCAGCTCGTCGCCGACTTTCAGCGCGGAGCTGAGGATGCCTTCGTTGCGACCACGGAAAATCGCCAGCGCGCGGTGCGATGGCATGCTTTTGAGCGGTTCGTCGTGTTCGAAGTAGTCGCGGAACTTGGCGCCTTCCTCTTCCTTGCCGGCGATCACGCGGGCACTGAGGGTGGCTTCCTGCTTGAGGTAATTGCGCAGCTTGTCCAGCAGGCCGGCGTCCTCGGCGAAGCGCTCCATCAGGATGTATTTGGCGCCTTCGAGAGCCGCCTTCACGTCGGCCACGCCTTTTTCGGCATCGACGAAGCGTGCGGCTTCGGCATCCGGTGTCAGTGTCGGGTCGTTGAACAGGCCGTCGGCCAGGTCGCCGAGGCCGGCTTCGAGGGCGATCTGGCCCTTGGTGCGGCGCTTTTGCTTGTACGGCAGGTACAAGTCTTCGAGGCGGGTCTTGGTGTCGGCGAGCTTGATGTCACGCTCGAGTTGCGGGGTCAGCTTGCCTTGCTCCTGGATGCTGGCAAGGATGCTGATGCGCCGTTCGTCGAGTTCTCGCAGGTAGCGCAGACGCTCTTCCAGATGACGCAGCTGGATGTCATCGAGGCTGCCGGTCACTTCTTTCCGGTAACGGGCGATGAAGGGAACCGTAGAGCCTTCATCGAGTAGCGCGACGGCCGCTTCGACCTGTTGTGGGCGTACGCCGAGTTCCTCGGCGATGCGGCTGTTGATGCTGTCCATAAAACCACCTGACAAATTGTGAAAGCAGGCTCGCAGGCGCAGAAATAGGGGCTTGGCGAGTCTGGTTGAGCGGCCTGGCCTGCGCCGCTACCTGAGTCAACAGGCACTCCGTTGACCCGTGAAATCGAACAAATACTGCCAACGCTACGAAAATAAATAGCGCCTGTCTGTAGTACTGGTCCGATGTTGCCTGACACAAATGGCCGCGCATTATAACCAGCGTTCTGCCGTTAGGGGGCATCACGGGGTACAGGTGTAACGGCCGGTTTTCTGGCGGTAGAGGAAAAATCTGCTAACAATGCACACGGTGCGTATAACGGCAGCTACGCCATAATGCGCGCCGAGATCAAAGGAGCATCCAATGAGCAGCACTGCAAACATTGCTGAAGGTGAGAAAATTCTTATTGTTGACGACGATCCGGGCCTCAGCAGCCTGCTGGAGCGTTTTTTCGTCAGCAAGGGCTACCGCGCCCGTGCCGTCCCGAACACCGAGCAAATGGATCGCCTGCTGGCACGCGAAGTGTTCAACCTGGTCGTCCTCGACCTGATGCTGCCCGGCGAAGACGGCCTGACCGCCTGCCGCCGCCTGCGCGGCGCGAACAATCAGATTCCGATCATCATGCTGACCGCCAAGGGCGATGAGCTGAGCCGTATCAAGGGCCTGGAACTGGGCGCCGACGATTACCTGGCCAAGCCATTCAACCCGGACGAGCTGATGGCGCGCGTCAAGGCTGTGTTGCGTCGTCAATCGGCCCCGGTACCTGGCGCACCGGGCAGCGAAGATGAAAGCGTGACCTTCGGTGACTACGAACTGTCGCTGGCCACCCGCGAGCTCAAGCGTGGTGAAGAAGTGCACATGCTCACCACCGGTGAGTTTGCGGTACTCAAGGCCCTGGTGATGAATGCCCGTCAGCCGCTGACCCGCGACAAACTGATGAACCTGGCCCGTGGCCGCGAATGGGATGCCCTGGAGCGTTCCATCGACGTGCAGATCTCCCGTCTGCGCCGGATGATCGAGCCGGATCCATCCAAGCCGCGTTATATCCAGACGGTCTGGGGTGTAGGCTACGTGTTCGTTCCGGATGGCACCGCCACCAAGTGATCGGTGATTTGTAGGAGCGGGTCGTACGGGCGACGGATCAGACGATCCCGCCCGCAGACTCGCGATCCGCAATATGCGAGCATGGCTCGCTCCTGCAAGTATGTAGCGGTTATCCATGAAAACCCCGGTTTGGTTCCCCCAGAGCTTCTTCTCCCGCACCCTTTGGCTGGTGCTCATCGTCGTCCTGTTTTCCAAGGCGCTGACCCTGGTTTATCTGTTGATGAACGAAGACGTGCTGGTGGACCGTCAGTACAGTCACGGTGTCGCCCTGACACTGCGCGCCTATTGGGCCGCCGATGAAAACAACCGCGACAAGATCGCCGATGCCGTACCCCTGATACGGGTGGTAGGTGCCGGCGTGCCGGAAGGTGAGCAACATTGGCCCTACAGCGAGATCTACCAGCGGCAGATGCAGGCCGAACTGGGGGCGGACACCGAGGTGCGATTGCGCATGCATGCACCGCCGGCATTGTGGGTCCGGGCGCCAAGCCTGGGCGAAGGCTGGTTGAAAGTACCGCTGTACCCGCATCCGCTGCGCGGCCAGAAAATCTGGAACGTCCTGGGCTGGTTTCTCGCCATTGGCTTGCTGTCCACTGCTGCGGCGTGGATTTTTGTCAGCCAGCTCAATCAGCCTCTGAAGCGCCTGGTCTATGCCGCACGCCAGCTCGGTCAGGGTCGCAGCGTGCGTCTGCCGATTAGCGATACACCCAGTGAAATGACCGAGGTGTATCGCGCCTTCAACCAGATGGCCGAAGATGTCGAGCAGGCCGGTCGCGAGCGCGAACTGATGCTGGCCGGGGTGTCCCACGACCTGCGCACGCCACTGACCCGTTTGCGCTTGTCTCTGGAGCTGATGGGCGACCGCAGCGACCTGACCGACGACATGGTTCGCGACATCGAAGACATGGACGCGATTCTCGATCAATTCCTGGCGTTCATTCGCGATGGGCGCGATGAGTCGGTGGAAGAGGTGGACCTGAGTGACCTGGTCCGCGAAGTCGCCGCGCCGTACAACCAGACCGAGGAAAAAGTGCGCTTGCGTCTGGAGCCAATCCAGCCATTCCCGCTGCGTCGGGTGTCGATGAAACGACTGTTGAATAACCTGATTGGCAACGCGCTGCATCACGCCGGCAGCGGCGTGGAAGTGGCGGCATACGTATCCGGGGACACCGCCGCGCCTTATGTGGTGCTGAGCGTGATGGATCGTGGTGCCGGTATCGATCCTGCGGAACTGGAAGCGATCTTCAACCCGTTCACCCGTGGCGACCGTGCAAGGGGCGGGAAGGGCACCGGTTTGGGGTTGGCGATCGTGAAGCGGATTGCTTCGATGCATGGTGGCAATGTTGAACTGCGCAACCGTTCCGGCGGAGGGCTGGAAGCGCGGGTGCGCTTGCCGCTGGGGTTGATGCTGCCGCGGGATGCGGTTTAAGCGCTGACTTCTTCGGTGGGGCTGATGGCCCCATCGCGAGGCTCGCTCCCACATTGGAATGCAATCCGCTGTGGGAGCGAGCCTGCTCGCGAAGGCGGCCTGCCAGCCGCCACAAGCCTCTAAGATCAGCCTTTCCCTTTGGTCCGCGTCATATTCGGCCCGCCATTCTTCTCCAGATGCTCAATGATGATCCCCGCCACGTTCTTGCCGGTGGTGGTCTCGATCCCTTCCAGGCCTGGCGATGAGTTCACTTCCATCACCAGCGGTCCGTGATTGGAGCGCAGGATATCCACACCCGCCACCGCCAGTCCCATGACCTTAGCCGCCCGCAACGCCGTCATGCGCTCCTCCGGCGTGATCTTGATCAGGCTGGCGCTGCCGCCGCGATGCAGGTTGGAGCGAAACTCACCCGGCTTGGCCTGGCGCTTCATGGCGGCAATCACCTTGTCGCCCACCACGAAGCAGCGAATGTCGGCGCCGCCGGCCTCCTTGATGTATTCCTGAACCATGATGTTTTGCTTGAGGCCCATGAACGCCTCGATCACCGACTCTGCCGCCGTGGCGGTTTCGCACAGCACCACGCCGATGCCCTGGGTACCTTCCAGTACCTTGATCACCAGCGGCGCGCCGTTGACCATCGCGATCAGGTCGGGAATATCGTCCGGCGAGTGGGCAAACCCGGTCACCGGCAAACCGATGCCCCGGCGCGACAGCAATTGCAGAGAACGCAGTTTGTCCCGCGAGCGGGCAATGGCCACCGATTCGTTAAGCGGAAAAACCCCCATCATTTCGAACTGGCGCAACACTGCGCAACCATAAAACGTGACCGACGCACCAATGCGAGGGATCACGGCATCGAAACCTTCCAGCGGTTTGCCGCGGTAGTGGATCTGCGGTTTGTGGCTGGCAATGTTCATGTAGGCGCGCAGGGTGTCGACTACCACCATTTCATGGCCGCGTTCGGTACCGGCTTCGACCAGGCGGCGGGTGGAATACAGACGCGGGTTCCGCGACAGCACAGCGATCTTCATGCAACACCTGTGGAGGAGGTAGATACCGGGAACACCGGCTTGTCTTGTACATATTTAATGCCCGGATTGACCACCAACTGGCCATCGATCAGGGCTTTGGAACCGAGTAACAGGCGATAACGCATGGATTTGCGACAAGCGAGCGTGAACTGGACTCGCCAGACCCGATCACCGAGCGCCAGGGTGGTGCTGATCACGTATCGCACCTGCGCGTGACCGTTAGAGCTTTTAATGGTTTTCATCGTCACCAGCGGCGCTTCGCAACGACGGTGACGCAATTGCACCACCGTGCCCAGGTGCGCCGTGAAGCGCACCCACTGCTCACCGTCGCGCTCGAAGGTCTCGATGTCGGTGGCATGCAGGCTGGAGGTGCTGGCGCCGGTGTCGATTTTTGCCCGAAGGCCCGCGACTCCCAAATCCGGGAGCGCGACCCACTCGCGCAGACCGACGACGGTCAAATGGTCAAATGTCTTCAAAGGTGCTCAACCGGTAGTAACCGCTGGGCCGCACGCGGCCCGATTCGCGGTATTCACGCAGAATAATGATTAAAAGGCGACAGATATCTACGGCCCGGATTTCCAGCCCTTCAGGGAGGTTCTGGAATGCCTGCATTGTAATCCGAGACGAGGTAATTCTTGGTACGACAGAAACGGTAGTACAGTTCACCAATATTTCAGTATGAGGAAATCCCATGGCACAAAAAAACGAAGAGGACGACAAAGTCCGCCTCGATAAATGGTTATGGGCCGCGCGTTTTTACAAGACGCGTGCCTTGGCCAAGGCAGCGATTGAAAGCGGCAAGGTGCATTGCCGGGGTGAGCGTTGCAAACCGGGCAAGGAACCGCGCATTGGCGATGAATTTGTGATTCGTACCGGTTTCGAGGAGCGCACCGTGGTGGTCCAGGCGCTGTCGATCGTGCGCCGTGGCGCGCCGGAGGCACAAACGCTGTACGCCGAAACCGAGGCCAGTATCGCCAAGCGCGAAAACGCGGCGGCGCAGCGCAAGGCGGGGGCTTTGGGGGTGAGTACTGATGGCAAGCCGAGCAAGAAACAACGGCGTGATCTGTTCAAGTTTCGTGGCAGCAGCAACGATTGATTGACCGAAGCCACCGATCACATCAATCAGGCCAAGACTTGTATTTGCGCCTGCGTGTAGCCATATGAGGTAATTGGCCTACCGTACATGAGCCATTGGTCGTAAAGCGCACAGCGCCCTCTAACCCAATACCAGGCTGCAATACGCTATAGCCAAGGCGTAACCTCGAACTCTGTCACCCTTTTTGTCACCACTTCAGATACCAGACTTATGACCGACTTACCGGATAACGACTTCACCCAACGCTTCATCTTCGATGACAGCGACACCCGTGGCGAGATGGTTTCGCTAGAGCTCAGCTACGCTGAAGTCTTGGCCAAACACGCCTATCCGGAGCCGGTCGCGCAACTGCTCGGCGAGCTGATGGCGGCTGCGGCGCTGCTGGTCGGCACATTGAAGTTCGATGGGTTGCTGATCCTTCAAGCCCGTTCCGAAGGTCCGATCCCGCTGCTGATGATCGAGTGCTCCAGTGAGCGCGACATTCGTGGCCTGGCACGTTACGAGGCGGACCGGATTGCCCCCGACGCTACCTTGGCCGACTTGATGCCGGACGGCTCGCTGACCCTGACCATTGACCCTAACCAGGGCCAGCGCTATCAGGGCGTCGTCGATCTGGATGGCGAAACGTTGTCCGACTGCTTCACCAACTACTTCGTCATGTCGCAGCAGATTGGCACCCGCATCAAGCTGTGCGCCGATGGCCGCCACGCGCGTGGCCTGTTGCTGCAACAACTGCCCGCCGACCGTTTGAAGGACGAAGAAGAACGCGCCGCCAGCTGGCAGCACCTCACCGCGCTGGCCACCACCCTGACCGCCGATGAACTGCTGAGTCTGGACAACGAAACCGTGCTGCATCGCCTCTACCATGAAGAGCAGGTGCGTCTGTTCGATGTGCAGAGACTGCGCTTCCGTTGCAGCTGTTCGCGCGAACGTTCGGCCAATGCCCTGGTCAGTCTGGGTATGGAAGACGCGCAGAACCTGGTGATTGAACACGGTGGAAAAATCGAGATCGACTGCCAGTTCTGCAACCAGCAGTACCTGTTTGATGCCGCCGATGTCACTCAATTGTTTGCTGGAGCGGGCGTCGAGACGCCGTCAGATACCCGTCACTAAAACGGTTCAGCGCAGGTAAATTCACTGGTTTGTGCCGGAATAACGCCGTTACGACGGGAGGGCCCTACTATTTTTGGGCTTTTCTGGCATAATCCGGCCCACTTTTTTCGCGGTAGTAGTGCGCGACTTTCTACTACAAAACGTTTGGAGCACTCGGCCACTGGCCGACGGGGAACCTCATGACGCAAGCCAATAACGCCGTGTACACCGATCTGAGTGTTGATGATCTGGTTAAAGAAGCCCTCAACCGCGGTGAAGGCGAGCTTGCCGATACCGGCGCACTGGTTGTTCGTACCGGTCACCGTACCGGCCGTTCGCCAGTCGATCGTTTCATCGTTGATGAGCCGACCACCACAGGCGCCATCGCCTGGGGCCCGATCAACCGCAAGTTCCCGGCCGACAAGTTCGACGCCCTGTGGGATCGCGTAGAGGCGTTCAACAACGCGCAAGAGCATTTCGTTTCCCACGTGCATGTAGGTGCGGCTTCCGACCACTACCTGGCCGTGAAGATGACCACCCAGACTGCCTGGCAGAACCTGTTCGGCCGCTGCCTGTTCATCAACCCGGCCCAGTACAACCCGGCTGGCCGTGATGAGTGGCAAGTGCTCAACGTTGCCAACTTCGAATGCGTTCCAGAGCGTGACGGCACCAACTCCGATGGTTGCGTGATCCTCAACTTCGCACAGAAGAAAGTGCTGATCGCTGGCATGCGCTACGCCGGTGAAATGAAGAAAGCCATGTTCTCGGTGCAGAACTTCCTGCTGCCGGCCGCCGACGTGCTGCCAATGCACTGCGCCGCCAACATCGGCGAAGAGGGCGACGTGACCCTGTTCTTCGGTCTGTCCGGCACCGGGAAAACCACCCTGTCCGCCGACGAAAGCCGTTACCTGATCGGTGACGACGAGCACGGTTGGGGCGAGGGCGTGGTGTTCAACATCGAAGGCGGTTGCTATGCCAAGTGCATCGACCTGTCCGAGAAGAACGAGCCGGTCATCTGGAAAGCCATCAAGCACGGCGCAGTGCTGGAAAACGTCGTCATCGATGACGCCAAGCACGCTGACTACGCCGATGTCAGCCTGACCCAGAACAGCCGCGCCGCTTACCCGCTGGAGCACGTTGCCAAGCGCTCCGAGAAAAACCTCGGTGGCGAGCCGAACGCTGTCATCTTCCTGACCTGCGACCTGACCGGCGTGCTGCCGCCAGTGTCGATCCTCAACGAAGAGCAAGCGGCCTACCACTTCCTGTCCGGCTACACCGCGCTGGTGGGTTCGACTGAAATGGGTTCGGGCAGCGGCATCAAGTCGACCTTCTCCACCTGCTTCGGCGCACCGTTCTTCCCGCGTCCGGCTGGCGAATACGCAGAACTGCTGATCAAGCGCATCCGCGGCTTCGGCTCCAAGGTTTACCTGGTCAACACCGGCTGGACCGGCGGCGGCTACGGCGTCGGCAAGCGCTTCAACATCCCGACCACCCGTGCGGTGATCGCAGCGATCCAGAGCGGCGCGCTGATCGGTACCGAGACCGAGCACCTGGACACCATCAACCTCGACGTGCCACTGGCCGTACCGGGCGTTGAGACTGGCCTGCTGAACCCACGCAACACCTGGGCTGACAAAGCCGCCTACGACGAAGCCGCCAAAGCACTGGCCGGCCTGTTCATCGAGAACTTCAAGAAGTTCGACGTGAGCGACGCGATCAAGGCTGCCGGTCCTCAGTTGTAAGCGTTGGTTTGATGCAATGAGAAAACCGCCTTTCGGGGCGGTTTTTTTATGGGCGTGATTCAGGCCGGCAGAAAACGTAACTGCCATGATTCCAGCCAAATGGGCGCTCAACGACCAGAATAATGGCACTTATGCGTTTGGCCCTATGCCCTCCAATTCTGGTGTATCCCACCGCTGGGCCTTGATCGCTTGGTAAAGCATTCTGATAGTCAGTGGGACTTTGTCGCCACGTCCCTTCGCCCTGCGCTTGAGGAAGAGCTCGACGAGTGAAGATTGGAGTCCCAATGAAAATCATTGTTGATGTGCGCCAGTGGCTGACTTTAGGGCAATGCCGATCAGACTCAATGGACTTTCATCTATTCAGTTGTGCCGGTTGTTTGATCGTTCTCACGTAGAAAGTGGGAACGATCTGTTCACTCGACTTTAGGCTGGCGCTTTCCAGTTGAGCAGGCGTTGCCGGGCGATGTCGAGCAGGTCGTTGCCGTCCTGGGTCAGCAGGTACAGCGCGCTGACGATATTGGGGATGTCGCTGGTGTCGGCCTCTTTGAAGCACAGGCAGTACAGGGTTTCCAACAGGTTGCTGGCGGCGCGGATGCGTTGGTGGGCGGCGTCGAGGATCTCGACCGGATCGGCTTCGGTGTCGATCACCAGTACCGGAGTATCGCTGTAGCGGGTTTTGAGCGGGCGATAGCGGTCGTTGAGTGATTCGGGGTTGTTCATCAAGGTCAGTCCTGTACGAAGTCGGCAAGTGTGCCCGGCAGGCCGAGACACTGTTTTCAGCCGCGCCGCAAACTATAGAAGGGCGTGAGGCGGTGCCACAAGACGGCTGAGATGGACAGGTTTTGTAGGGTCTTTACTGGCTTTTGAGGAAGAGACCTACGAGTGGGTAGCGGTTTTTTACCGCGTAACTGCCTGCGGTAAAAATTCCTGCGGAGTTGTCAGTCGCCGCGCCAAGAAACTCGGCAACGGGCGCTTCAGATTCTGTAGGGTGTTTCGAGTTTTGTGGTGAAGGGGCCCGACAGTCAACTGATGCCTGAAGCCTTGCATTGTCGTTCCACCATCCGCTGTATCATCCCGAATCGTTTTGCCCCCCGACCTTTTCTCGACTCGCTGCCATCGCCGACTAGGCTTTGCACTTCGCAGCGGTCAACGGAGTGACAGCTTATGCACAACACCCTGGAACAGGTTTTCGGTTATCCACAGTTTCGGCCCGGCCAGGAGGCGGCGGTCAGCGCGGTGCTGGCGGGGCGCTCGGCGGCCGCGATTTTCCCCACGGGCTCTGGCAAGTCCCTGTGCTATCAGCTTTCGGCCGTCTTGCTGCCGCACCTGACGCTGGTGGTCTCGCCGTTACTGGCGTTGATGCAGGATCAACTGGCGTTCCTGCAGCGCCACGGCATTGCCGCGGGCAGTATCGATTCGGCCCAGAGCCGCGATGACGCCAGCGATGTCATGGCCCGCGCCAAGTCCGGCGAGTTGAAAATTTTGATGATCTCGGTGGAGCGCCTGAAAAACGAGCGCTTTCGCAACTTCTTGCAGCAGGTGCCGATCTCGCTGCTGGTGGTGGACGAGGCGCATTGCATCTCGGAGTGGGGCCACAACTTCCGCCCCGACTACCTCAAGCTTCCCGACTATCAGCGCCAGTTCAACATTCCTCAGGTATTGCTCCTGACGGCGACAGCGACGCCCAAGGTGATCGCCGACATGCAGGCCAAATTCGCCATCGCCCCCGACGACGTGGTGACCACCGGTTTCTATCGGCCGAACCTCAATCTGCTGGTGGAACCGGTGCGCGGGCAGGACAAGCGCCGACGCCTTGTCGAGTGGATGAGCCAGCGTCCCGACCAGCCGAGCATCGTCTACGTCACCCTGCAGAAAACCGCCGAACAGATCGCCGAGCACCTGAGCCGCAACGGCATTCAGGCCGAGGCCTATCACGCCGGGTTGCCCCATGAACAACGCGAAGCGATCCAGAAGCGCTTCATGGGCGGGCAGTCCAATTGCATCGTCGCCACCATCGCGTTCGGCATGGGCATCGACAAGAGCGACATCCGCAACGTGGTGCATTTCGATCTGCCCAAATCCATCGAAAACTACAGCCAGGAAATCGGCCGTGCCGGGCGTGACGGACAGCCATCCGACTGTCTGGTCCTGGCCAACCGCGACAGCCTTAACGTGCTGGAAAACTTCGTCTATGGCGACACCCCGGAGCTGGACGGCATCCGCCGCGTGCTTGACGAAATGCAGGCTGCCGCGCCCGAGGGGCAATGGGAGTTTTTGCTGGGGCCTTTGGCGGATCAGAGCAACATTCGCCAACTGCCACTCAAGACCTTGCTGGTGCAACTGGAACTGCGTGGCCTGATCGCCCCGCGTTACGCCTACTACGCTGAATACCGATTCAAGTATTTGCTGGAGCCCGAGGCGTTGCTGACGCGTTTCGAGGGCGAGCGCAGGGATTTCGTCGAAGCGATCATCCAGACCTCCAGCCGCGCACGGACCTGGGCCACGGTGAATTTCGAGGCGCTGTATCAGCAGCATCAGGCCGAGCGCAGCCGGGTGGTCAAGGCGCTCGATTACTTCCAGGAGAAGGGTTGGGTCGAGCTGGAAAGCAAGCAGATGACCGAGGTCTACAGCCTGTTGCAAACCGGTTTCGATAGCGTCGCGTTGAGTGAAGAGCTGCACGGGTATTTCACCCGGCATGAACAAACCGAAATCGCGCGGATTCACGCCATGCTGGACCTGTTCGCTACCGAGCATTGCCTGGGCTATCGCCTGGCCGAGTATTTCGGCGACACCAACGCCCCCACGCAATGCGGACATTGCTCGGTGTGTCACGGGCAGGTGGCGCGATTGCCGGAGCCACCGCCATTGCCGGCGCTTGTGGATAAAAACTTCGAGGCCTTGTGTGGGGACTTTATCCACAGGCATCAACAGCACACGGGCGGCGTGCCATCGGCCGAGCGGGTGACGCGGTTTCTGTGCGGGATCAGCGTGCCGCTGTTCACCAAACTCAAGGCGCGGGCGATCTCGGGGTTTGCGGTGCTTGAGGATTATCCATACGCCGAGGTACGTGGGTGGGCTGAACAGCACCTGGCAAGCGCGGTGTCCCCTGACGATGCTTCGTGACACGGTTTTCGACGTAGACTGGCAGCCCGACTCCAGGAACCCACGCTGATGCCTCAACGCTCCGATTACCCGCATTTCCAACCCATCACCACGCGCTGGCACGACAACGATGCCTACGGGCACGTGAACAACGTGACCTACTACAGCTTCTTCGATACGGCGGTGAACACCTACCTGATTGAGGTCGGGGGGCTGGACATCCACGATGGCGAGGTGGTGGGCTTCGTGGTGAGCTCGGCCTGTGATTACTTTGCTTCCGTCGCTTTCCCGGACCGCATCGAGATCGGTTTGCGGGTAGGCAAGTTGGGCAACAGTTCGGTGCAGTATGAGTTGGCAGTGTTCAAGGCCGGGGAGGATGAAGCCTGTGCGGCGGGGCGCTTCGTGCACGTGTTTGTGGATCGTGCGTCAAATCAGCCGGTGGCGATTCCCGGGCAGTTGCGCGCAGCGCTGGAGCGCCTGGTGGTTTAGACGGGCAAAAAAAATCGCAGCCCGTGGGCTGCGATTTTTTGAAGTACCGGCTGACGAGGCGATCCAGGCCTCAGTCGCGATAGTACCTGTGGTGCTTGCGATGACCGTAGGCATGGCCGCGACCAGGGTGGCCGTCACGGTAGTAACGACGATCATCATGGCCACGATAGGAGCGACGATCGTCTTCCTCGTTGCTCTTGTTGCCCATGTAGTTACCCAGCGCGCCACCCGCGCCGCCGCCTGCTGCGGAGCCGATCAGGCTGCCGGTGGTGCCGCCCATGCTGCGGCCGACCACGTTACCGCCTGCTGCGCCCAGCGCACCACCAATGGCGGCTTCACCACGGCTGTGTTTGTTTGCGCCGACTGCGCTACCACCCGCGCCACCCAGGGCCGCGCCAATGGTGGAACCCGTATTGCCGCCTAACGACTGACCGACGACTGAGCCCAGAACCCCGCCCAATGCGCCGCCCACACCTGCTTCGGTGGTGCCGCCAGCGGAGGCGAAGCCACTGACCAGGCCAAGGGACAACAAGAGAATCGAGGAGAACTTCATAGAGGAACCTCAAGGGGATGACGGCGCGATCCTGAGGCTGTGTCATAAGTGTGACAATCGAAATCCGACGAGTAACACGACTTGCGCACATTTCTATAAGTTGCTGTTTTTTCGGCGGAACTTAACGGTTTTTGGCCGGTCTGTTGCTACTTGGCAAAGGCCGTTTTTACGCAAAAACGGCCTTTTTTGTGGGCGATTGTAAAGTGTCGAATCATCTCATCATGTGTTGCCATGTCGGACGCCATCGCGGGCAAGCCTCGCTCCCACAGTATTTGAGTCGTACATGGGAAATGCATGCAACTCAAACCCTGTGGGAGCGTGGCTTGCCCGCGATGGGGCTCGACCTGCCGTCGCTTAAGCCGACCTGGCCATGATCAACCCGGTCTCGCTCGCCGCTTCCAGGCGGATGGCGACGAACTTCGAGGTTGGCGTATGGCTGCCATCCCCGGTGCTTTCCAGCGGCACCAACGGGTTTACTTCCGGATAGTAGGCCGCCGCCTGCCCGGCCGGGATATCAAACGCCAGCAGCGTGAAGCCTTTCACCCGACGCTCCAGGCCGTCATCCCAGATCGATACGATGTCCGCCTTCTGCCCGGGCTTGAAGCCCAGGCGAATGATGTCGGCTTCGTTGACGAACAACACGTCACGCTGGCCTTTCACCCCGCGATAGCGGTCATTGAGCCCGTAGATCGTGGTGTTGTACTGATCGTGGGAGCGCATCGATTGCAGGATCAGGTCCGGCCGTACGCCGGTGGCGCGGGTGCGCTCGTGCACCAGGTCCTTGGGCAAAACGTTCGGGCGGAAGTTGGCCCGGCCTGACGGGGTGTTCCACTTGCGCGCACCGGCGCTGTTGCCGAGGTAGAACCCCCCTGGATTCTTGATTTTCTCGTTGAAGTCCTTGAAGCCGGGGATGGTGTCGGCAATCAGGTCGCGGATGCGCCTGTAGTCGGCCACCAGCCAGTTCCAGCCCACCGGGTAGTTGCCCAGTGTGGCTGCCGCGATGCCGGCCAAAATAGCCGGCTCCGAACGCATCTGGTTCGACAGCGGCTCCAATTGGCCGTTGGAGGCGTGGACCATGCTGAACGAGTCTTCGACGGTCACCGCTTGGGGGCCTTCGGTTTGTCGGTCGATATCGGTCCGGCCCAGGCACGGCAAGATCAGCGCGTCCTTGCCGTGGGCCAGATGGCTGCGATTGAGCTTGGTGCTGATTTGTACGGTCAGGTCACAATTGCTCAGGGCCTGGAAGGTCCTTGGGCTGTCGGGGGTGGCTTGAGCGAAGTTGCCGCCCAGCGCCATGAATACTTTGGCGCGGCCTTCAGCCATGGCGTGAATCGCCTCGACCACGTTGTGACCGTTTTCACGTGGCACTTTGAATGGGAAACGACGCTCCAGCGCATCGAGGAACGCCACCGGCGGGCGCTCGTTGATGCCCATGGTCCGATCGCCCTGCACGTTACTGTGGCCACGCACCGGGCACAGGCCCGCGCCCGGACGCCCGATGTTGCCGCGCAGCAGCATCAGGTTGGCGATTTCCTGGATGGTCGCCACCGAATGGCGATGCTGGGTGATGCCCATGGCCCAGCACATGATGACGTTCTTGCCTTTGGCGTACATGCGCGCGGCTTGCTCGATTTCCACCAGGGGCAGGCCGGATTGCTCGACGATCTGCTCCCACGGGGTATCGTCAATGACGGCCAGGTAATCCAGCACGTTGACGCTGTGTTCGTTGAGGAAATCGTGATCGAACACGGCAGGCTCACCCGCCTTCTGCGCGTCGCGCTCCCACTGCAACAGGAACTTGGCCATGCCCCGCATGATCGCCATGTCGCCGCCCAGTGCCGGGCGGAAGTACGCGGTGTTGGTCGGCTTGTCGCCGTTGGTGAGCATTTCGATCGGGTGTTGCGGGTGCTGGAAGCGTTCCAGGCCCCGTTCTTTGAGCGGGTTGATACACACCACTTGAGCGCCACGTTTCACCGCATCGCGCAGCGGTTCGAGCATCCGTGGATGGTTGGTGCCGGGGTTCTGGCCCCAGACGAAAATGGCATCGGCGTGCTCAAAGTCATCGAAGGTCACAGTGCCCTTGCCGACACCAACGCTCTGCGCCAACGCGACACCACTGGCCTCGTGGCACATGTTCGAGCAGTCGGGGAAGTTGTTGGTGCCGTAGGCGCGCACAAACAATTGATAGAGAAAAGCCGCTTCGTTGCTGGCCCGTCCCGAGGTGTAGAACTCGGCTTGATCCGGGCTCGACAGCCCGCGCAGATGCTTGGCGATCAGGGCAAAGGCATCGTCCCAGCTGATGGGTTGGTAGCGATCGGTCTCGGCGTTGTAGCGCAACGGCTCAGTCAGGCGGCCCTGATATTCAAGCCAGTAGTCGCTCTGCTCCAGCAACGAGGTGACGCTGTGTCTGGCGAAGAATTTGCCGTCGACACGCCGTTTGGTCGCTTCCCAGTTCACCGCTTTGGCACCGTTCTCGCAGAACGCCACCATGCCGCCTTCCAGCGAATCGCCCCAGGCGCAACCGGGGCAATCGAAGCCGCCGTTCTTGTTGGTCTTGAGCATCATGCGCAGGTTTTTCAGCGCGTTGTCGCTGGTCAACCAGGCTTGGGCGACGCTAATCAGCGCGCCCCAACCACCGGCCGGACCTTTGTAGGGTTTGTAGCGAGGAACGGGTGTCTGGTCGGCTTGACGGTGTTGACTCACGCTTGATTCTCCAAAGCCGGGCTGTAAACCCGTGGCGCATTCTTTTGTGGCAAATGGATGAGATTGAGGTTGTGGCGACGGGCCCATTGCACGGCAAGGCCTGTGGGTGAAGACAGGCTGACCAGGGTCTGGATGCCGGCGCGCAGCACTTTCTGGATTAATTCGAGGCTGCAACGGCTGGTGACAATCGCCAGTCCGCCGCTGATCGGGATATTGCGACGGATCAGGCCGCCAATCAGTTTGTCGAGGGCGTTGTGCCGGCCGATGTCTTCGCGACCCAGCAACAATTGGCCCTGATCGTTCATGAACACCGCGGCGTGCACCGCACCGCAATACTGGCCCAGCGGCTGGAACTCACCGATGCGCTGGCGCAGGCCGTCGAGCCATTCGGCGGGCGGCAACGGTGCGCCGGGCAGCACCTGCAGGTCCGGCAACGCCTGTTCGACCGCTTCCACGCCGCAGAGCCCGCAACCGCTGGTGCCGGCCAGTTGCCGGCGCTGTTGCTTGAGGTTCCAGAACGCGCGGTTGGCAATGGTCACTTGCGCGTATTGCGCCGAACCCGAGCCGCTGAGTTGCAGGTCATAAATCTCGCCAGCGTCCTGGATGATGCCGCTGCCAAGACTGAAGCCGACGACGAAGTCTTCAAGATCGGTCGGTGTCACCAGCATGACCGCCTGGCTGATGCCGTTGTAGGCAATCGCCAGCGCGACTTCTTCGGCCAACGCTGTGCTGGCCGATTCAGAGTATTGAAGGTTGCTGTAGCTGTAAGTCTGGCTGGCAGCGGGCTCGGGCGTTTTGGAGGCGGGCGCCGAGCAGTCAGGGCGCTTGGCGTTCATGGCATCACCGACGATTTGATCAGCTTTAAGACTAGGCGCGACAACATGTCACGTCTAATTGCTATTACTGATCCACCGATAGATGGCGTCGATCAAGCCTTCGCTAGCGATTGTTGCAGGATCGCAAAACACGCTTCCGCCAGCGCTGAGCGTGGGGCGCTGCGCCGCATGATCAACCCCAGTCGGGCCAGGGTCTGGGCATCGTCGATGGGGTGCAGGCGCAGATGGTCGGTGAGTTGTTCAAAACCGCCATCGAGCGGCATCACGGCACAGCACAGACCCCCGTGCACTGCCTGTAACAATTGATGCACCGCGTCGGTTTGCAGCAACGGTTGCGGCGTCAGGCCACGGATGTGGAAGTTGTGGTCGATGGACTGGCGAAAGTGCATGCCACTGGTGAGCATGCCCAGCGGCAGTTCGATCAACGATTCCCAAGTCAGTGGCGACTCGCCAAAGGAGAAAAAACGCTGATCGTAAAGCAGGCCCATGCGCGCTTCGCTGAACGTCAGCGACTCGAAGCGTTCGCTGTCCAGGCGTTCCAGGTAAGAGACGCCGATATCCAGTCGATTATTCGCCAGTTGTTCGAGGATCTGCTCGGAGCTCAACGCCGACAGTTCGAAGCGCAGGTTCGGGTGTTGCGTGTGCAGGCGTTGCAGCAGCGGCAGTGGATCGAAACTCGACAACGGCACCACGCCCAGGCGCAACGTACCGACCAGGTTGCCGCGACAGGCGGCGGCCTCGGCGTACAGGCCATCGTAGGCGGCCAGAACCGTGCGCGCCCAGGCCAGCACCCGCTCGCCGGGCGCGGTGAAGCCTTCGAAGCGCTGACCGCGATTGACCAGCGGCAAGTCGAGTTCTTCTTCGAGGTTGCGCAGGCGCATGGACAGGGTCGGCTGAGTGATGTGGCAGCGCGCGGCGGCCTGGCCGAAGTGGCGTGTTTCGTCGAGAGCGATGAGGAATTTCAGTTGTTTGATGTCCATCTTCGCTCCAGGGCGGCTCCAGGGGGGTGAGCAAGTACGGATTCTATCGCCAGGGGGAAGCGGCGTCATTGGTCGGGTTGGATCCACAAGCCACAGGGATGGTCTAGGCTTTTGCGTCTGAACATCTAATTCCCATGGAGAGCACCTGATGAGCCTGTTCAGTTTTCTAAAAGAAGCCGGTGAAAAAATCCTCGATGCGCTGACGCCGGACAAGGCTGAGGCCAACAGTGAAGCGTTGACCAAGCACGTGCAAAGCGCGCTGACGGGGATCGACACGTCGAAGATTCAGGTGAAGGTCGAGGGCGATAAAGTCATTGCCAGCGGCGAAGCGAATACGCAGGAAGAGAAGGAAAAAATCCTCCTGGCGCTGGGCAACGTGGCGGGTGTCAGCGGCGTTGAAGACCAGATTACCGTGACCGGGCCCGTCGTGGTGGCGGCCAAGTTTGTCGTGGTCGAGAAGGGTGACACGCTGAGCGCCATCTCCCTGCGCGTGTATGGCAACGCCAACCTGTACAACAAAATCTTCGAAGCGAACAAACCGATGCTCAAGGATGTGAACAAGATCTATCCGGGGCAGTCGTTGCGGATTCCCGAGTAAGGCTTTAGCCCGTGTGATGGCCATCGCGGGCAAGCCACGCTCCCACAGGTTATACGCAATCTTGTGGGAGCGTGGCTTGCCCGCGATGCCGGTGCTTCGGTCTCAGAGGCCTTCGATAAGCACCCGATAATCCTCCACCGCCGCAAACTCTGCCGTGTCCTTCGGCCCCTTTCGACTGTCCGGCTCTTTCACCGCCAGCAAATGCGCCACACCAAATTCCCGCGCACTGCGCAGGATCGGCAGGGTGTCGTCGATGAACAGGCTGCGTGCCGGGTCGAAGTCGATGTCGGCCTGTAACGCCTCCCAGAACTGCGGGTTTTCCTTGGGGAAACCGTAGTCGTGGGAGCTGATCAAGCGTTCGAAGTAGGGCGCCAGTTCGATTCTTTCGAGTTTCAATGACAGGGAGTCGCGGTGGGCATTGGTGATCAGTACCACCCGTTTACCCGCCCGTTTGATCGCCGCCAGGAAGGTGTCCGCATCCGGGCGCAGGGCGATCAGGTGCGCGGTTTCCAGTTTCAATTCGCGCACTGGCAGCTTGAGTTCGGCACTCCAGAAATCCAGGCAGTACCACTGCAACAGACCGGCATTGCGTTCGAACAGCGGTTGCAGTTCCAGCTCGGCCATGGCCCGGCTGACCCCGTGCAAGTCGGCATAACGCTGGGGCAGGTGCTCCAGCCAGAAATGGTTGTCGAAGTGCAAATCCAGCAGCGTGCCGTCCATGTCCAGCAGAACGGTGTCGATGTCGTGCCAGGGCAGCAGGGGCATAAAAAACTTCTCCAGCGGTAAAAAAGGTATCCGAAGACAACAATCAGGATAGGCCGGGTATAGTAACCCGCTATTGCCCAGGAGCCGCTCATGCGCCAGAAACCCACCGTCCTCGCCCGCGAGATCGTCGCCACCAGCCGTTTGTTCTGTGTCGAAGAACTGAAGCTGCGCTTTTCCAACGGCGTGGAGCGCACTTATGAGCGATTGGTCGGCAAGGGCGCCGGGTATGGCGCGGTGATGGTCGTGGCGATGCTCGACGCCGAGCATGCGGTGCTGGTCGAAGAGTATTGCGGCACCGATGCCTACGAACTGTCACTGCCCAAAGGCTTGATCGAGCCGGGTGAAGACGTGCTGGCGGCGGCCGAGCGGGAGCTCAAGGAGGAGGCTGGTTTTGGTGCCCGGCAATTGGAGCATCTGACCGAGTTGTCATTGTCGCCTGGCTACATGAGCCAGAAAATCCAGGTGGTACTGGCCACGGACCTCTATGAAGAACGTCTGGAGGGTGACGAGCCGGAGCCGATGGGCCAGAGCAAGGTCAACCTGCGCGAGCTGTCCACTCTGGTGCAGAACCCGCAGTTCACTGAGGGGCGAGCCTTGGCGGCGCTGTACCTGGCCCGTGACTTGCTGACTCAACGCGGAGTGTTCCTGCCATGAATTTCCCTCATCCATTGATGGCGCCGGTGGTCGAACTCGCGTTGCAGGCGGGCGAAGCGATCCTGCCGTTCTGGCGCACAGGCACGGCGGTGACGACCAAGGCCGACGACTCTCCGGTGACCGCCGCCGACCTGGCTGCCCATCACTTGATCCTGGCCGGCCTGACGGCACTCGATCCGAGCATCCCGGTGCTGTCCGAAGAGGACGCCAACATCCCCCGGAGCGTGCGCGCCGGGTGGCAGCGCTGGTGGTTGGTAGACCCTTTGGATGGGACCAAAGAGTTCATTTCCGGCAGTGAAGAGTTCACGGTCAACATCGCCCTGATCGAGCAGGGCCGTGTGGTGTTTGGCGTGGTGTCGATGCCGACCAATGGGCGCTTTTACGTGGGCGGTGCCGGATGGGGGGCTTGGCGTGGTGACAGGGGCGAAGCGCCGCTGCCGATTCAGGTTCGCGAAGTGCCGCCGGCGGGTGCCCCGTTCACAGTGGTCGCCAGCCGTCGCCATTCCAGCCCTGAGCAAGAACGTTTGCTGGCCGGGTTGAGCGCCAGTCTGGGTGAGTTGGAACTGGCCAATATCGGCAGTTCATTGAAATTTTGTCTGTTGGCCGAAGGGGCGGCGGATTGTTATCCGCGCCTGGCACCCACTTCGCAGTGGGACACGGCCGCAGCGCAAGGCGTGCTGGAAGGGGCGGGTGGCGAGGTGCTGGAGCTGAGCGGTGCGCCTTTCAGCTATCCGGCCCGGGAATCGTTGTTGAATGAGTTCTTTTTGGCACTGCCGGCGAAGGCGGCGTGGCGGGAGAAATTGCTCGAGCTGGCCCGCTCCTGACGTTTTCTTAGATCTGTGGCGAGGGAGCAAGCGCCCTCGCCACAGGGTTTTGCATCGTCCTCACGTTCAGCGGTGCAGCACGTACTGCCCGGTGAACGTCACGGCATCTTCCTCGCTTCCCGCATTCACGACCCGGGTATGCAGTGTCAAACGCGCCCGGCCGTAACGCTGGTACATGGTCAGGAATTTCTTCCACACCGCTGCACTCGGCGCCTGGCAAATGGCGTTCGCATCGCCGGTCACAGGGAGCGGGTAGCTGATCTGCCCTTCCTGAATCACGATGTGCCCGTCTTCAATCCCTTCTTCTTTCAGGCGCAAATGCAGCCAGCCCCAGCCGGCCAGTACCGCGCCGCAATACAGACTGCCGCCGAACATGGTGCTCTTGTGGTTGACGTTGGCGTCCAGCGGCAAATACAAGCGCAGCTGCTGATCGTGCCAGTCGAGCACTTTGAGGCCCATGTCCCGCGTGAGGGGGATGTCGTGATGGAGGACGGTTTCCAGGTAACGACTGTCGCGGTTCATGCGGGGCCTCATGTTTGAAGTGGATGATTAGACAGTGGGTCAATCGAGTTCGTCGGTGTGGCTGGAGACGCCGCTGTCGGCGAAGCTCAGGCCGTGCTTGCGCAGCTTGTCGTGCAAGGTCTTGCGTGGAATGCCCAAGGCTTCGGCGACGCTGCGCAGCGAACTGTGCGAGCGCGCCAGTTCGGCGGCGATCAGGGTTTTTTCGAAGTTTTCCACTTGTTCGCTCAGGCCACCGCTGACCACCGCCAGCGGCGCCCCGGCCGTATCTTGCGGCCCTGAGTTGTCCAGTGCCAGCTCCAGGCCGAGGGCGAAGCGTTCGGCGGCGTTTTGCAGTTCGCGCACATTGCCGGGCCAAGTGTGACGCAACAGCTGCGCGCGTTGCCCGGGTTGCAGCTCGTGGGGCGGCAAGCCATGGCGGGCGCTGGCTTCATCGGCAAAATGCTGGAACAGCATCAAGGCATCTTCGCCGCGCTCGCGCAGGGGGGGAATACGCAGCGGTGCGACGTTCAGTCGGTAATACAAGTCGGCGCGAAAACGCCCTTGATCGGCAGACTGGCGCAGGTCTTCCTTGGTGGCGGCGATGATACGGATGTCCAGCGGGATCAGTTGATTGCCACCCAGGCGTTCAACCACCCGTTCTTGCAGCAAACGCAGCAACTTCACCTGCACATCCAGGCTCATGCTTTCGATTTCATCGAGGAACAGCGTGCCGCCGTTGGCGAATTCGAACTTGCCGATGCGACGCTTCTGCGCCCCCGTGAAGGCGCCCGGCTCGTGACCGAACAGCTCGCTTTCGACCACCGATTCGGCCAGTGCGCCGGCGTTGATTGCCACGAACGGACCGCTACGCCGATTGGACAGGTCATGCAACGCCCGCGCGACCACTTCTTTACCCGCCCCGGTTTCGCCAAGGATCAGTACGTCGGCTTTGGTCGCCGCCAGGGCCCCGATTTGTTCGCGCAGGCGCAGGATCGAGGGCGACTGCCCGACCAGACGGGTGGTCAATTCATTGCGATCGCTCAGGGCCAGACGCAGGCTGCGGTTGTCCAGCACCAGTCGGCGCAAGGCCAGGGCGCGGCGCACACTGTCGAGCAGGGCGTCGCTGGCGAAAGGTTTTTCCAGGAAGTCGTAGGCGCCGGCGCGCATGGCTTGCACCGCCAGTGGCACGTCACCGTGACCGGTAATCAGCAGCACCGGCAACTCCGGGTCCTGGGCGTGGAGTTCAGTCAGCAGTTCCAGGCCGTCCATGCCCGGCATGCGGATATCGCTGACCACAACGCCCGGCCAGTCGCGTTCCAGCTGTGCGGCCAGGCCCTTGGCTTCGGCCAGCGGCAGGATTTTCAGGCCGGCCAGATCCAGCGTCTGGCTCAAGGCCTGGCGCAGGTGGGGATCGTCGTCGATCAACACGACCTGGATGCGGTTGTCGATGGTCATGCACTTCGGTCCTCGGACGGTTGCAGGCTCACACCCGGTGCGCCTGCGCGCAGCTTCAGGGTAATCAATGCGCCACCTTCCTTGTGGTTGGCGAACGACAGTTCACCGCCAAAGGCGCGCATCAGGGTTTCGCAGATCGCCAGCCCCAACCCCAGGCCCTGGGTGCGGGTCTTGGTGGTGTAGAAGGGCTCGCTGGCGCGGCCAAGGGCTTCCATGCAAAAGCCGGGGCCGTTGTCGCGAATGTACAGGTGGACGCCGTCAGCGGTGGATTGGGCACTTAGCCAGAGTTTGCGCGGCGGGCCTTTTTCCGTCAGGGCGTCCAGGGCGTTGGCCAGCAGATTGCCGAGCACCTGGCGCAGACGGGTTTCCCCAGCCTCGACCCACAGGGTGGCGGCGGGTAAATCGCGGATCAGTTCGACCTCCATGCTACGCCGACGCTTGGCCAGCAACGCCAGGGCGTCGTCTAGCGCCGGTTGCAGGGCGACGCTTTCCGGGGCATGGCGATCACGGCGGGCAAAAGCGCGTAGATGGGCGATGATCGAGGCCATGCGCCCGGTCAATTCGCTGATCAATTTGAGATTGCTCCGCGCATCGTCGGTGCGCTGGTGATCAAGCAGTACTTCGGCGTTTTCCGCGTAGCTGCGAATCGCGGCCAGCGGTTGGTTGAGTTCGTGGCTGATGCTCGCCGACATCGTGCCCAGCGCCGACAGTTTGCCGGCCTGCACCAGATCGTCCTGCGCGCGCACCAGTTCCTGCTGGGCCTGTTCGCGCTCCAGCACTTCCTGTTTGAGTCGACGGTTGAGGCCTTCCAGATCGCTGGTGCGCTCGGCGACCCGGGCTTCCAGTTCGCGTCGGGCCTTGGCTTCGAATGCGATTCGGTCGAGGTAATGGCGGCGGCGCTGCATCATCAGGCCGAGCAGTAGCATCAGCACCAACAGTGTCGCGCCACCGATGGCGACGACCGTGCGCACCGGGCGGTCAATCAGGGTGCGCGGCGCGAGAATGCTGACGTCCCAGCCGGTTTCCGCGATCGACTGGGTCTGGGTCAGCCAGGCGTCGGGGTTGAGATTCAAGGGCTTGGGCTCGCGCGTCGGATAAGGCTGGATCGCGGTAATCGCCTGGCTCTCTTCATCGTTCAGCGGACGGGTCGCGCGAAAGCGCCATTCCGGTCGCGAGGTGATGATGACGACGCCGTTATGGTCGGTCAGTAGCAACTGTTCCGGGGTTTTGCCCCACAGGCTTTCGGTGTGGTCGAGATCAACCTTCACCACCAGTACGCCGATGATTTTCTCGCCCTCACGCACCGCCGCGGCGAAGAAGTAGCCGCGTTTGGCGGACGTGGTGCCCAGCCCGAAAAAGCGCCCGAGCCGGCCGGCCATGGCTTCGCTGAAGTACGGACGGAAGGCAAAGTTACGGCCGACGAAACTGTCGTGCTTGTCCCAGTTGGACGCGGCCAGGGTCTTGCCTGTGGTGTCCATCAGGTACATGACTTCGGCCCCGGTCTGGGCGCTGATGTTCTTCAGCAGGCGGTTGGCGTTGCCTTGGGTGACGCCGTCGTCCGGCGCACCGAGCACGGCGCGCAGGGCCGGCAGATCGCCGAGGATCTGCGGCAGTACCTCATAGCGATGCAGGGTGCCCAGCAGGTTGGCGACATAGAGATCGAGGGTCTGCCGGTTCTGGCTGGCCAGCTCGCTGCGGTAATAGCGCTCGGCCAGATGCTCCAGCGGCCACAACAACGGCGCCAGGCACAAGGCGAGCAGCGCCAGGCTGCGCCAGCGAGGTCTGCGGGGGAGGGTCGGGGTCATAAGCATCGAGCGCCTGTGGGTACAGGCGCATTATGCCTAGGCTTGCGGGCGCAGTCTGCGCACCTGGGGGCAGGTGCGCCTGCGCGGTGAAGCTTCAGGTCGGGTTTCAGGCAAATACTTCGGCGTCCTTGAGCAATGCCCCGACCTTATCCTTGGCCGACAGTTGCGGTGCGGCGTCCAGTTGCCAGTCGATGGCCAGGTCCGGGTCATCCCAACGAATGCAGCGCTCGGCCGACGGGTTGTAGTAGTCGGTGGTCTTGTAGAGGAATTCGGCGTAGTCGCTCAACACCACGAAGCCATGGGCAAAGCCTTCAGGAATCCAGAGCTGGCGATTATTGGCGGCGGACAGACGCACCGCGACCCATTTTCCGAAATGCGGCGAGCTGCGGCGGATGTCCACGGCGACGTCGAGCACTTCACCGGCCGTGACTCGAACCAGCTTGCCCTGCGTGTTTTGCAGTTGGTAATGCAGGCCACGAAGCACGCCTTTTTGCGAGCGCGAGTGATTGTCCTGAACGAACGGTGTGTTCAGGCCGGTCGCTTCTTCGAAAGCCTTTGCGTTGAAGCTTTCGTAAAAGAACCCCCGCTCGTCACCAAACACCTTGGGTTCGATGATCAGAACACCGGGCAGGTCGGTGGTGACTACATTCATGGTGTTTCTCCAGTGCTAGGCGTAGATGGTCGACATTCTTGCGTAGAGTCTTGTTCAAGACGAGTGGCGCGTCATTTTTCTTTTTCCGTTTACCCGGCCGGCCCGTCGTCAGACGGATGAAGGGGGTTGCGTATCGCCCCAAGCAGTGGCGATATAGGCGCCTAATAATATTTCAGGGGTCGTTGTATGCCGCTCGCCACGTTGATTCATCGTGCCAGTTTGCCCAGTCCGCAAGTGTCTGCGGAGCAAGCGCATGAGCTGTTGCAGGAGCATTACGGGCTCGGCGGAAGGTTGCAGGCCCTTGGCAGCCAGCAGGATCTGAATTACCGCGTTGACAGCGACCAGGGCCGTTTCGTCCTGAAAATCTGCCGGGGCGACTATTCGGCGCTGGAACTGCAAGCCCAGCACGCGGGGCTCAAACATCTGGGCGAACACCCGGACGTGCACGTGCCGCGGGTGATTCCCGCGAAGAATGGTGCGGACCTGCTGACGCTGGAAGTCGGTGGCCAAGCGGTACACGTGCGCTTGCTGGACTACATCGAAGGCCAGTCCCTGACCCATCTGGACCATTTCAATCGCACGGTGGTGGCCGGTTTCGGTCGCTTGTGCGGCGAGATGGACCTGGCGCTGGCGGCTTTCGATCATCCGGGGCTGGAGCGCACCCTGCAGTGGGACGCTCGCCATGCTCAGGCGTTGATCGCTCATTTGTTGCCGGTGATCCAGGACGACACTCAGCGCCAGTTGATCGCCGAAGCGGCGGAGCAGGCCGAACGCCATTTGCAGCCACTGGTGGACAAGCTGCCGGTGCAGGCCATCCATATGGACATCACCGACGATAACGTGGTGTGGCAGCGCGATGCGCAACGCCACTGGCAGCTGCAGGGCGTGATCGATTTCGGTGATTTGATCCGCACCTGGCGCATCACCGACCTGTCGGTGACCTGCGCGGCGTTGCTGCATCACGCCGATGGCGACCCGTTCTGCATTTTGCCGGCGGTGCAGGCTTATCACGCGGTCAATCCGCTGACCCATGAAGAACTGCTGGCGTTGTGGCCGCTGATCGTCGCTCGTGCGGCGGTGTTGGTGCTCAGTGGTGAGCAGCAAGTCAGCATCGATCCGGGCAATGATTACAGTCGCGACAACCTGACTCACGAGTGGGAAATTTTCCGCGTCGCCACGTCGGTGCCATTGGCCTTGATGGAAGCGGCGATCCTGACGTCGGTGGGCCAGAACCTGCCGGAAATTGGCAGCGAAGGCTTCGCGCCGCTGCTGCCAAGCCTGGTCGGTCGCGAGTTTGCCTTGATCGATCTGGGTGTGCTCAGCCCGCATTTCGACGCCGGTAACTGGGAGCAGGAGGGCGTGGATCAGCGGTTGCTGGACGAAGCGGCCGCCGCCCACGGCCTGGCGGCCAGTCGTTACGGGCAATACCGCTTGTCCCGCACCCGACCGGACAGCGCCATCGAACCGGACACCTGTCCGTTGCACGTCGAATTGCGCGTACCCCACGGCACGGCGGTCGAATCGCCGTTTGCCGGCATGATCCATCAACCGTCGCCTGGCGTGTTGCAACTCGACGGCCCGCAACTGAGCGTGCGGCTCCAGGGCGTCACGCCGTCACTGCATACCGGGGCGGCGCTGGTCAAAGGACAGGTGCTGGGTACGGTCAGCGGGCCGCTGATCGTGCAACTGGCCCGTGGTGCATCGTTGACGGCACCGTTGTTCTGCACGCCTTCACGTGCCGCCGCCTGGCAAGCGTTGTGCCCGTCACCGGCGGCGCTGCTGGGGCTGGCCTGCGATGCTGAAGCCGAACTCGACGCACACACCCTGCTGGCCCGTCGCGACGCCAGTTTCGCCCGCACGCAAAAACACTATTACGTCGACCCGCCGCGCATTGAACGCGGCTGGCGCAACCACCTGATCGACATGCAGGGCCGCTCCTACCTCGACATGCTCAACAACGTCGCGGTGCTGGGGCACGGCCATCCGCGCATGGCAGCGGTCGCCAGTCGCCAGTGGTCGTTGCTCAATACCAACTCGCGGTTCAACTACGCGGCAGTCGCCGAGTTTTCCGAGCGTTTGTTGAAGCTGGCGCCGGACTCCATGGACCGCGTGTTCCTGGTCAACAGCGGCAGCGAGGCCAATGACCTGGCGATCCGCCTGGCGTGGGCCTACAGCGGCGGCCGCGACATGCTTAGCGTGCTGGAGGCCTATCACGGCTGGACGGTGGGCGCCGATGCGGTCTCGACCTCGATTGCCGACAACCCGAAAGCCTTGAGCAGTCGTCCGGACTGGGTGCACCCGGTGACGGCACCGAACACGTATCGCGGCGAGTTCCGTGGCCCGGACAGTGCGCCGGACTATGTGCGCAGCGTCGAACACAACCTGGCAAAAATCGCCGAACAAAAACGCCAACTGGCCGGCTTCATCTGCGAGCCGGTGTACGGCAATGCCGGTGGTATTTCGTTGCCGCCGGGGTACCTGAAGCAGGTCTATGCCATGGTTCGTGCCCGGGGCGGCGTGTGCATCGCCGACGAAGTGCAAGTCGGTTACGGGCGCATGGGTCATTTCTTCTGGGGCTTCGAAGAGCAGGGCGTGGTGCCGGACATCATCACCATGGCCAAAGGCATGGGCAACGGCCAGCCTCTGGGGGCGGTGATCACTCGCCGGGAGATCGCCGAAGCACTGGAAGCCGAGGGGTATTTCTTCTCGTCCGCCGGCGGCAGTCCGGTGAGCTGCCAGGTCGGCATGGCGGTGCTGGATGTGATGGAAGAGGAAAAACTCTGGGAAAACGCTCAGGTCGTTGGCGGATATTTCAAGGAGCGTCTGGAAGCGCTGATCGACATTCATCCGCTGGTGGGCGCGGTGCACGGTTCCGGGTTCTACCTGGGCGTGGAATTGATCCGCAACCGCGAAACCCTGGAACCGGCGACCGAGGAAACCACCGCGCTGTGCGATCGTTTGCGCGAATTGGGCATCTTCATGCAGCCGACGGGCGATTTCCTGAACGTCCTCAAAATCAAACCGCCAATGGTCACTTCGCGCCGCAGCGTGGATTTCTTTGTGGACATGCTTTCGAAGGTGCTCGCCGAGGGGCTGTAATTCCATACCCCTGTAGGCGCGAGCCTGCTCGCGATGAGGTCGTGTCAGTCACGGATGTTTTGATTGAAAGACCGCTATCGCGAGCAAGCTCGTTCCCACAGGAATGGTGGCATAAGTTCGATTGTTATCGGGTTAAAGTGTGTATTTTTAGACGTAAGGCATATTTGTCGCTTTTAAAGCCGATTTTTATCGGCTATAAAGTCGCCAATGCCAGGGCGTGGATAAACCATGCCCGACCGTCACGCACTTGCCCGGAGATGATTCATGAGCCGTAACGTTACCGTCGCCGCCACTCAGATGGCCTGTTCCTGGGACCTTGAAGGCAATATTGAAGTCGCTGAACGGCTGGTCCGTGAAGCCGCCGCCAAAGGCGCGCAGATCATCCTGATCCAGGAACTGTTCGAGGCGCCGTACTTCTGCCAGAAGCCGAACCCGGATTACCTGCAGCTGGCCACGACGGTCGAAGACAACGTCGCCATCAAGCATTTCCAGAAAGTCGCCAAGGAACTGCAAGTGGTGCTGCCGATCAGCTTCTACGAATTGGCCGGCCGCGCTCGTTTCAACAGCATCGCGATCATCGACGCTGACGGCAGCAACCTCGGGATTTATCGTAAAAGCCACATCCCGGACGGTCCTGGTTACCACGAGAAGTACTACTTCAACCCGGGCGATACCGGCTTCAAGGTCTGGAATACCCGTTACGCGAAAATCGGCGTGGGCATCTGCTGGGACCAGTGGTTCCCCGAGGCTGCGCGCAGCATGGCGTTGCAAGGCGCGGAAATTCTGTTCTACCCGACCGCCATCGGCAGCGAGCCCCACGACAAGACCATTTCGTCCCGCGATCACTGGCAACGCGTGCAACAGGGGCACGCCGGCGCAAACCTGATGCCGCTGATCGCCAGTAACCGCATCGGCAACGAAGAGCAAGATGGCTACGACATTACCTTTTATGGTTCGTCGTTCATCGCCAACCAGTTCGGCGAGAAGGTGCAGGAACTCAACGAAACCGAAGAAGGCATTCTGGTTCACACCTTCGACCTCGAAAAACTCGAACACACACGCAGCGCGTGGGGCTCCTTCCGCGACCGCCGCCCTAACCTGTATGGTGCTATCAAAACCCTCGACGGATCCCTGGAGTCCTGACTGCCATGACGACTATGAACAGCACCCCTCGCGCAGACGGCTTCTACATGCCGGCCGAGTGGGCACCACAAACCCAGACCTGGATGATCTGGCCCGAGCGCCCGGACAACTGGCGCCTAGGCGGCAAACCGGCGCAAGCCGCGCACGTGGCGGTGGCCAAGGCCATCGCCCGTTTTGAACCGGTCACCGTGGCCGTTTCCGCCGGCCAGTACGAAAACGCCCGTGCCCGTCTGGACGTGCCGAATATCCGCGTAGTGGAGATGTCCAGTGACGACGCCTGGGTCCGGGATACCGGCCCGACGTTCGTCATCAACGACAACGGTGAAGTTCGTGGCGTGAACTGGGATTTCAATGCGTGGGGCGGCTTTGACGGTGGCCTGTATTCGCCGTGGAACCGCGACTCGCAGGTGGGTGGAAAAATCCTCGAGATCGAGCGCAGCCCGCGCTATCGCACTGAAGGCTTTGTGCTTGAAGGCGGTTCGATCCACGTCGATGGCGAGGGCACGCTGATCACCACCGAAGAATGCCTGCTCAATCGCAATCGAAATCCGCACCTGAACCGTGCAGAGATCGAAGCGGTGCTCAGCGCACATCTGGCTGTGGATAAAATCATCTGGCTGCCGGACGGTCTGTTCAACGACGAAACCGACGGTCATGTGGATAACTTCTGCTGTTACGTGCGTCCGGGCGAAGTATTGTTGGCCTGGACCGATGATCCGCAGGACCCGAACTACCCGCGTTGCCAGGCTGCGATGAACGTGCTGCAAAGTAGCACCGACGCCAAGGGACGCCCTTTTACAGTGCACAAAATGCCGATTCCGGGACCGCTGTATGCGACCGAGGAAGAATGCGCGGGTGTTGATCCGGTGGACGGCACTCAGGAGCGTAACCCGACTGTTCGTCTGGCCGGTTCCTATGTGAACTTCCTGATCGTCAACGGCGGCATCATCGCTCCGAGCTTCGACGACCCGCTGGATGCGCCGGCAAAAGAGATCTTGCAGAGCCTGTTCCCGCAACACGAAGTGGTGATGGTGCCAGGCCGCGAACTGTTACTGGGCGGCGGTAACATCCACTGCCTTACCCAACAACAGCCAGCGCCGCACAAAGAGTGAGTGCAGTTGTAACAGCTTGAGTTGATTGCAAATTCGTTCTGGCAAACGTTTTCGCGCCCAGCTTCACGGCAAGCCCGCAGCCCTACAGGACTGCGGGCTTTTTTGTATCCGCTTGTCGGCTGTCTACACACATTGGCATAGCTCTTGTATCTGTGATGGTGCAATGCAGGGAGGGGGAGAACTTAGTTGTTCTGTCATAAACCTTGGATAAAGTCAGGCCGCTCACAAACCAGGAGAGAGCGCAGAAATGAACGCCGAAGTGAATGTGGTGAGCGAGCGGGCGTTGCATCCCCTGGCAGTAACCAGCGAATCGCTCCAGATCCTGGCGCACTGGTTCAAGTCCAATGGGACGCGTCAGATCGCAGACAGTGATCCGCGCCGGATGATAATCGAGCGTTACCCCGCTGGCTTGTTCAGCGAGGCTGAGCTAGATGCGTTGTGGGATGTGATGGAAGGATAAGTAGAAAAACAACGGATTGATCAACGAAGAACGCTGCCGGCATGGCAGCGTTTTTTTATGTCCGAAGCACCCTCATCGACCTCGGCCCGTCGCCTGGAAAGCAAGCCGCAGGACCTTCATCTCGCTTGCGTCAGGCGCTGCCGGCAAAAGTGCCTTCCGCCGAATCGATGGCTGTAGCATTTGATGTTTTCTGCCAAGTAAAGTCATTTCTTAGACGATTTTTGCCTAATTACAGACGATTCATCAAATTGACACACCCTTGAGGCCGCAGCTACGATTCGGCCCAACGCCTGTGGCTGACTGCCATAATCCAAAATAATAAAAAGGCCCGCCGCGAGTCATCGTGGGCGGGCTTTTTTGTTTGCGAAATGAAAAAAGAGCGCGAAAGTGCCATTTCAGCCGTTCGACACAGCGCGTACCTACCCGTAATAAGGAAAACAAAATGTTGAACAAGCGAATCAGCCTGATCGCTCTGGGGATTTTGAGCACTTCACAGGCCATGGCTAACGACCAGGCCGAATCCAAGGGGTTTGTTGAGGACAGCAGCCTCAAAGTACTGCTGCGCAACGCCTACATGAACCGTGACTACAAAGACGGCAACCCGGATAAATCCGAGTGGGGCCAAGCGGCCATCGGTACATTCTCGTCCGGCTTTACCCAGGGCACCGTGGGCGTGGGTGTGGACGCTTTCGGTTTGTATGCACTTAACCTGGAGCGCAGTGAAGACCGTAGCGGCGCCCAAGGCATCGACTTTTTCAAAAAAGGTGACAGCGGCCAACCGGCTAACGACCTGTCCAAGGGCGGCGCAGCCGTCAAATTCCGCCTCTCCAGCACCACGCTGACCTACGGCGACCAGATGCCGGCCCTGCCGGTATTGAGCTACGACAACGTGCGTCTGCTGCCGGAAAGCTACACCGGCACCCTGATCACCTCCAAGGAGATCAAAGGCCTGGAACTGAACGCCGGTCGCTTCACCGCCGAATCGCGAAAAAGCGCTGAAGGCCGTGACAGCGGTGGCTTGAAGTCGATCAACGTGTTGGGCGGCAGCTACCAGTTCACCGAGCAATTCAAGGCAGCGCTGTACGCTTCCGACGTCGAAGACGTACTGAAGAAACAATACGTGAACGCCAACTACGTGTTCCCGATCGACAAGGATCAGTCCCTGACCCTGGACTTCAACGGCTACCGTACCAAGCTGGACGATTCTTACGTACGCGACAACAACCTCACCGGCGACGACAACAAGATCTGGAGCCTGGCGGCGACATACGCCACCGGCCCACACTCGTTCATCCTTGGCTACCAGCGCAGCACGGGTGACAGCAACCTGGGTTACCCATACGGTGGCTACCAGAAGGATCAAGGTCGCGTCGGTGACGGTGGCAACACCATCTACCTGTCCAACTCCTACTGGTCCGACTTCAACGCCGAAGACGAACGCAGCTGGCAACTGGGCTACGGCCTGGACTTCAGCGCCTTCGGTGTTCCTGGCCTGAGCTACAACTTCGCCTACGTGCGTGGTGACAACATCACCACCTCCACCAGCACAGACGGCACTGAGCGCGAAATCTTCAACCAGTTCAAATACGTCGTGCAAAGCGGCCCGGCCAAAGACCTGAGCGTGAAACTGCGCAGCTCTGTCCTGCGTGTTTCGCAGAAGTCGAGCGAGTACAACGTCAGCGGTAACGAAGTGCGCGTGTTCGTGGATTACCCGATCAACATTTTCTGATGATCGATTGCGGTATCGAAGCCTGATGCAAGGCTGAGCGCAAAGAGAAGCCCCGACTGGTTCGGGGCTTTTTTGTGGGGGCTCGTACAGCCACCATTACGCGATATCGCAGACACAAAAAAGTGCAGGTGCAGCGGGGGCGCCATGTTCAGTTGTTGCCGGAGTGAGGTGCGCTCCCTCCAGTACACCGCACATTTTTTCGCTCAGTCGACATAGGTCACGTATCCGGCCATCAAGTTCGGCCGCTCGAACGTATCGATTTCCTCGACGCGCTGATGCATTTCGCTGACGATCTGCTTGAACGTCGCATCATCCATGTCGATCCAGTAACGCGGGTTGCGGCCGGTGAGGCGGTCGTATTCGGCGGTGGTGGGGTCGAGGTGGCGGTATTCTTCGTACTGCGGCAAGTCCGGCAACGGGCGGCTGACGTCCATGTAGTTCTGGATGAAATCCCACAGGGCGCAAGGCGGTTGGAAGTCGGGACCGGGGCACAGCAGCGCGCCGAAGTTGATCATGATGTTGCGGTAGCGATGGGCGAGGTAAAGCACGTTCAACGGCATGCCCTGACTGTCCGGGGACGTGGCGATGTAGGCGTCAAACTCGTAGAACGGCGCGGTGAGTTCACCGATGGTGCCGTTCTTTTTGTATTCACCGTTGTTTTTGTAGTCGAAGACCGTGACCAGGCCGGTGCGGCGGTTGAGCTCCCAGATGGGGCCTCGGGAGGGTTTTATCCAGAGGTTGGGGAACTTATCTATTACCAACTTACCTATTGCCCAGGAGCCCAATGGAATTCCAAGGGTTATGGATGAATATTTTGTGATATTAAGCGCCGTCTCCTGCCAGCTCTCTTCGGCATTAATTAGTATTAAAGTGGAGATGGAAAGCAATATAAACAAAGAAAACCAAAATAAAAATTTCCCTATAGAGTACAAATAAATCCAGAAGTGTGATGCGCCTGAAAAAAGTGCATATCTGAAACATTCATGATCGTCTCTGACGTGGAAATCGACATGTTCGAATGAGCTTGAAGTATAGGTCCCTGCGGCTATTTGCTCTTCACGTTCTTTTTTAGATTTTTCATGAAGGCGAAGTTTCTTTGGCGAAAGTTTTTCGAGAAAACTCGCAGGCGCTATTTCATCCGGACTACCCCAAGGTAATCTGACCTTGGCAAGCCGCATGATCCATGAACGCTCAGCAGAGCGTTCTTGTTGGGGAACTTCCGTCGCTCCATAAGCAGTCTTGGCGTAATACGATGTATTGCTCATGAATCAGTATTCCGCGATCTGTTTGTCACTTCGTCTGCCCAGTAGAGTGCACCCACGCTGCCGAAATCGGGTTTTATATGGGTGGCAAAAAACGGCGTACCATCCTTCGGTGGTGGCGCAGGAAAATGCCAGCGTTGATTAAGTTGCTCCAGTACACACTGAGCCCGGACTTGCCATTGATGGGCGATGCCGGATGAGCCGGTTACCGGGTCGAAGGCGTAGCTCGCTGGGGTTTTGAAAAACAGTTCCAGCCCCTGCGGTAGCAGCCGTTGGGCATTGGGTGGAACGAGGCGGCTATCGATCAGTTTTGTGAACGGCACCGTTTCACTTTTGAGGCGACCACCTTTGAGTTCGAAGGTATTAAGTCGACAGTGGGCATTGATGTTCAGGGTGCCGAGGTTTGCAATTAAGCCCGGCAAGTTACTTTCAATGCGAATGCAGGTATTGGACGAGATCACTTGAAAAGGTGTCCTGGCGCGAAAGTCGAGTTTGGCATTAGGGACGAATTGAGGGTTGGGGCCTATGTTGATGCGAATGTCGGCAAACAAACTGATCAGGTAATAAAAACCACGTTGCGGATCCAGCAGGTGCACGTTATCTGAATGAACTTGCGTGCCGAACGGGCCATTGACCAGCCACTCTTCGATGGGCTTGTCGCTCAGCCACCAGGCCAATCCGGCACCGATCACGATCAATATCAGCGCTGCCCAGCCACCTGGGCCCAGACCGAGAAAGGTGATGCCGCTAACAACCAAATTACTGAGAGCGCTGATGGCGCCGCCCGCAGCCATCATCAGATAGCCCCAGCTGGCATCGTCGCCCCATTTCCACGCAAACCAGGCATCTGTCAGGCATATACCCGAAAAAATCAGACCACTGGCCATTTGTGCAAATAGGCGTCCGGTGAGTTCCTTCGCTAAATGTTCTGCTAGACGGCCGAAAAATTTCTGAGCGGCCTCAACAGGGATATTGAATAGCACTTTTCGCCCAACCGCTAAAACAGACTGTGTACTGGCAAATTTTACCGTCAACATTTCTAGCGCAATAGTAAGATCAACTGCTGCTCCGCCCATCCCGAGAAATGCTCTTCCGAATCCTTTCTCTCTTTCGGTTTGTTTGAACGAATTGTTCTCCACCCTCACATTCCAAACCTCCAACATCAAAACCCCCGCCGCAAACGGCAACGAGCCCAGCACGCGATGAACCCGGCTGTTAGCCGACTCGACATGCTCATCCACGCCCCGCTGCAACGGACTTTTCACGTACGCATCACCCGTCGCCCGCGCCTCCACATCGGCTTTGTAAACCGCGTTGATCCGCTGATTCAGCACGCTGAGATTGTTCGCCGTCGGATGCTTCAGCGGGATCGCCAGCAGCGTGTGATGGGTTTCGCGAAGGGCGTACGGGGTGTCGAGTACGTCGTCGCGCACCTTCAGCGGTCGGCCCTGGGCATCCAGGTACTGACCCATCACCCGGTGTGGCCGCTGATCGCCGGACGGCACATCGGTCAGGCCAAAAACGTAGTAATGCTGCGGGTCGGCGTCACGCCGCTGGATGAAGTGCGCGTCGCCAAAGGTCTTGGGCATCAGGCTGCGCAACAGCCCCACGCCGAGGCCGTGCAGATAGGTGCTGGCGGGCATGGCCTGGCCGGTGTGTGGCCCGGACGGTTTGTTCACCGCGCTGCTGGCGGTTTCCAGGGCGCCCGCGAGGTTTTCGTAGATGCCGATCAGGCTACCGGCGGCCGCTTTCGATTGCCCGGTGAGGGTGCTGTTCAGGCTGCCGCTGGCCAGCAGGTCTTTGAGCAAGTGGCCGTCGAGGTGGTCGACCTGCGGGTAATAGGGCCCCGGGTGACTTTCGAATGCGGCGAGGTCATCGGCGCGTAAATGACCATCGCCCTCGTTGAGGGTTGTCTGGGTGGGTGGCACATAGGGCGCGGCCAGCGCCGCTTCATCGACGGCGGGCCAGAGCATCGGGTGCAGCGGGTGCGCCGGGTCGTGGGCGATGTCGTTGAGCAGGGTCTGGCCGACGCTGGCCCGTGGACTGTAGAGACTCGCACCGGTCAGCGCGTTGGCGACGTCGCCGTTGCTGGCCAGGGGATCGAGTTGCGCGGGCACCGTGGCCAGGGCCGCGAACGTCTGGCTCACGGCAAACAGCGCGGCGAGATAGTCAAAGCCGTCCTGGCTCAAATGATCGGCCAGGGTTTGCTGCGTGACCGGTTGCTGCAGGCACTCGGCAAGCAGGGCCTGCGCCATGTTCAGTTGTTGCCAGATCAGGGCGCGCTCGGCGCTGGCGGTGAAACGGTTGATGTCGCGGCGCCCGGCCTCCTTCACTTTGTCGAAACAGGCGTGCAGCGGGTTCTTCTGGCCGCCGAGGGTCGCCGGCACGATCAGTTGCTGGACCATCACCGCGCTGGCGTGGTGGGGATAAAGGCTGGCGCGCTCGGCATACAGCGCCAGCAATTGCTGTTGCTGCCGGATCTGCGACAGCAGGTGCCGCAAACGGTAGCGCGGGTCCTCCAGCAGCACGCCGCACACGCGCCGTTGGCGGGCGGTCTCCAGCACGTCGACGACGCTGGGCTGGGGTTGCCACAGATCCGCTTCATCGTCTGGCGGGGTCTTTCCTTGCAAGCGCTGCAACAGCGTGGCGAGGCAGTCGGCCCAGGCGCTGCTTTCGAACGTGGCAGGCACATCAGGCGTGGCGCCCTGCTCCCACTGAGCCAGGCAGCGCCTGGCTTCGAATTTGCGTTGTGCGGCAAATTGCCCCGACAGGTCGCATACGTAACGCCCCGGATGCTCCAGCCCATATTCGAACCCGCTCTGGCGTGCCCGTTGCGGGGCGATCAGGCTGAGCGGAAAAGCGCGTTCGGCCAGGTTGTGCCAGGTGACGCTGGCTTTCGTCGCGCTGTCGGACGCCTGGGCATCCCACGCATTGAAGCGCCCGAAGGCCTCGAGCATCGCCTGCCCGTCGGGCTGCGGGTCGAAAAGCCGTTCGAACGTCTGACTGTCGCACGGCAACGTGGGGCTCTGACAACGCCGGGCGCGTAACTCCGGGTCCTCCTCGAGGCGTTTGACGCGGGCAGCACTGAGCTGGATCTCGCTGAAACACAGTTGCACCGCTTCGGCCGGTTGCCGATTCCAGGTGGCGGGCAGCCAGATGTCGCTGAGTGCGACACCCCTGGCCAGGCGGTAGTCGTCGCACAGATCCTGGCCTTCGCGAAACATCGGCACGTCAATGTCGTGGTAAGTCGTGCGTTCGCCGTCCTGCCGCACTTCCAGTTCACGCCACAGGCGCCCGCGGTAAAACACATAGACAAAGCCGCTGCGGCACAGGACCGGCGTGCCGAGGTCGTGGCGGCTGCGCGCACCGGGCAGCGCGACGAAAGGCACGACGGGGACGATCTGGTTCCACTGCGCATCCAGTTGGCGCGGGGTGATCCGTACGTCCTCCAGCAACGGCAGGCGAATGGGCGCCCCATGGGTCGTGGCAATTTCCAGCCACAACTGATGCTCGTACCGGGCGTACCAGTTCCACACGAACAGCTCGCAGTGGACGCTGAATAAACGCTCCGTTTCGCGATCCACCTCATCGGTCAGGGCCGGCAGCGGTTCAATGCCTGACCGGTCGAAGAGCACCAGGCGCTGGTCTTTGGAATGGCCGGTGCCGATCACCTGGACGATCAGCCTGTCGGGCTCGCAGCAAGGACCGGCGGACAATCTTCCCAGGCGCTTCATGACTTAACCTGCGTGCAGTGGGTGCTGCGTTTCAGATCAAGGCGCAAAGGTCGGCGGATGGCTTCCTTGCCGGTGGACTCAAGGACTTGCAGGTTCTGATTGAATCCCTGTTTGTCCTGGATAAAAGAGGCTGGGTCGGCAGGGCTGAACATCACACATCCCTTGTGCTGGTTTAGTAAGGGCGGGACTGTGGATGAGTGAATACGGGATTAATGCAGGGCGGCTCGGTTTCTTGTGTGGGAAACGTGTTTTTGTTGTGTGGGATTTTTCGTTTGGCTCTTCCAGAAAAAGAAGGCCCCACATTACTGCGGGGCCTTCCTTGAGATTTCGGAGCGAAACCTGGAAGCGGGGGAAAACAGACGGGAATCCTTTTCACATAGAGCACTGTCTATGAACCGAATTACTAATTACACAGCGTAACTAATGATGTTCCCATCCCCACCTTTATCCCCTCCAGCGAACGCCATACATTGAGCTCCAACGCCTCTCCCATCATCCCGACGGGAAGGTCACTGGAGATTCCTCAATGCCTTTCGTAAGCGTGCGCATCACCCGCGATGGCGTGACCACTGAGCAGAAAGCTCAGGTGATCGCGGAAATCACTGAAACACTGGAACGTGTCCTCAACAAGCGCCCAGACCTGACCCACATCGTGATCGAGGAAGTCGACACCGATAACTGGGGTTACGCCGGGATCACCACCACTCAGTACCGCCAGCAACTGGCGCAAGAGGGGCAGTCATGACGCCGTCGGTGACCATCGATTTCGTCTCCGACGTGGTGTGCCCATGGTGCGCTCTGGGGGCGACGGCGCTCGAGCAGGCCATCGAGAACGTGGCGGGTGAGGTTTCGGTCGAGCTGACCTACAAGCCTTTCGAGCTGAACCCGAACATGCCGGCCGAAGGCGAAAAAGCCGTCGAGCACCTGATGCGCAAATACGGTCGTACCGCCCAAGACGTCGCCAATGGCAAAGCGATGCAGATCGAACGCGGCAATGCCATCGGCTTCAAGTTCGACCTGGAGAAGCGCACCCACTTCTACAACACCTTCGACGCTCACCGCTTGCTGCTTTGGGCGTTGGAGCAAGGGCGTCAGGTGGCGCTGAAGAAGATCCTGCTTCGCGCTTACTTCAGCGAAGGCCAGAACCCGAGTGATCAGCAGACGCTGGCGCGGTTGGCGGCAGAAGCCGGGTTGGACCAGGAACAGGCGAGCGAGGTGTTGGCGTCTGGCGCGTACGCCGCCGAGGTGCGTGAACTTGAGGCTTTTTACCAGCAGCGCGGTATCAATTCGGTCCCGGCCCTGGTGTTGAACGACCGTCATCTGGTGTCCGGTTCGCAATCGGTCGAGTACTACGAGCAGATGTTGAGACAAATGGCGTCGGCCTCCGCCGAAGCCTGATTACTTGTTTTTTCAAATCATCATTTATCAGCAGAGGTTCATCATGAGCAATTCGAAAAAAGTCGTTGTCATCACTGGCGCATCCCAAGGTCTCGGCGACGGCATGGTCAAGGCCTTCCGTGAACTCGGTTACCAGATCGTCGCCACTTCGCGTTCGATCAAGCCGTCGACCGATCCGGACATCCTCACTGTGGCCGGCGACATCGGCGAACCGGCCACCGCACAGCGCGTCATCCGTGAAGCGATCGCACGTTTTGGCCGTATCGATACGCTGGTTAACAATGCCGGGATCTTCATCGCCAAGCCGTTCACCGCGTACACCGCTGAAGACTACGCCAACGTGCTGTCGGTGAACCTCAACGGCTTCTTCTACATCACCCAGCTGGCCATTGCCGAGATGGAGAAAAACGGCAGCGGCCACGTCGTCAACATCACCACCAGCCTGGTGGACCACGCCATCGACGGCGTGCCATCGGTACTGGCCTCGCTGACCAAAGGTGGCCTGAACGCGGCGACCAAATCCCTGGCCATCGAGTACGCCAAGCGCGGCATTCGGGTGAACGCAGTGTCGCCAGGCATCATCAAGACCCCGATGCACGGCGAAGAAACCCACGCCGCACTGGGCGCTCTGCACCCGGTCGGGCACATGGGCGAGATCGATGACATTGCTAACGCGGTCGTGTACCTGGACGGCGCCAAATTTGTCACTGGCGAAATCCTGCACGTCGATGGTGGTCAGAGCGCGGGTCACTAAGACCCGGGTTTTAAAGCGGTAGAAACAACAAAGCCCTCGTATTGCTGCGAGGGCTTTGTCGTGGAACCTATCCTGTCATTCTATTCTTGGCGTTCATCCATCTGTATCAAGACGCCGGGTTGTTCATGTCAGGCGACGGATTGCCGAAGTTGTCCAAGCCTCAGATCAAGCTCTGGCAAGAGGCGGTTGCGTGAAAGGGCCGTCCGCTGGTGGCCCCGTAATCACTCGACTGCGATCGTCAATTCCGGGTTGCCGAAGCCTTTGAGTTCTGCGTTCGATTTCTCGAAATAACGGCGCCAGAAACCTTCGAGGTTCTGGATCATCTTGCCGCTGCGATAGCCGTTCTTGATTTGTGTAGGCACGAATGCGGCGCCGTGAACGTAGACCCTGGCCCCGGAAAAATCTGCCAGCAATTGCTGTTTTTCGACCTTCGCCAATTCCACGGCAGGGTTTATCTCGCGGATGCCGTTGTTGGTGTAGAAGCTGCCGAAGTCACTGTATTCGAGCATGTCGGACATCAGCAGGATGACCCGCTCGTTCACGCCTTCGGCGTTTTTGATGTCATCGCCGATGGACTTCAGGCTGAACAGGATTTCGCTGCGCGGAATGTCCGAGCTGGATTTGCCCATTGCGTTGGAAAAAGCCTTTCCGAACCGTTGGTACAACGCAGCAGACTGACCCTTCAGGCAGGCATCGAACTTTCGGCTGGCCATCATCGGTACGTCGCCGAGTACGGCCGGATCGATCGGCTTTTCAAGCTCGCCGGCGAATTGCAGACGGGTGTAGTGACCTTCCAGGTAGGCGCTGAACGAGTAAAGGCGCAGCTTGTCACCGGGCTGGATGAAGCGCTTGATGTGGCCCCAGGCGGTTTTTTGCAAGTCAGGCGTCAATGGCGTTGTCTGATCGACAACGACGGTCAGCAGGCGGCCGGAAGGTGCACTGCGAAAGTTCTCGATTTTCGCTTGGGCGTAGCAGCTCGGGACATCATTGCGCTCCGCTGCCACGAGGGCAGCGGGGGCAAATGCCAGAGCCAGGATCAGGCTCTTGAACTTCATTAAGCCTCCGACTTGTCGAGTAGCTGGAGTTTGCGGGCGCGGCGGATGACGGCGGCGTCCACGCCTTTTTTGTTGGCCACGTAGTCGATGTCGTCTTCCTCGTAGCCGGTCAGGTCGCCGAAGGCGTTGTGATCAAAGGTTGTCTGCGCAGGTGCGGCAGTCGGCGTCGGCGTCGGGGCTGCTTCAACGGCTTGGGCGACTTCGGCCACGGGGGGCTCGACCGGTGCAACAACGGCGGCGGTCGTTGGTGCCGCGTTGGGTTTGGCGTTAAAAATGCTCAGTCCGGCAAACTGCTTTTTGAAATCTGCCAGCGTCGGATCATTGTCGGCGATTTGCTCGAAACGAGGGCCGGCCACCGAGATCAGGTCGTTGATCCTTGCGTTGTCACCGGCTTCAATCGCGGCGGACAGATCTGCCACGACCTTCTTGAAGTAGTTTTCAATGACCTTGCGGCTTTCTTTGCCCAGGTTGTCGGTGACATTCTTGCGCGCCTTGGCTGCGTTCTTTTCGTCTTCCTGGGCGATATAGGACTCGAACGTGCGGTTCAACAGGTCCGAACGCAGCGCTTCCAGTTCTTTACCGCCGACGCGGAACACCTTCATTTGTAAACCTTGCAACGTGCCCAGCGAGGCTTGGGCATCGTTGGCAACCCCACGGGCTTTGTTGGCGTGGTAACGCATGAAATCATCGGCGCTGGAGAATTTGTGCGTCCGTTCCCAGGCCTTGCGTGAGTGTGTGCCGGCAAAACCGAAGATGAAGGCCAGGTACGTCGAGCTCGCCTGAATAAAGATAAACAGACCGCTCAGTACGGCAAAGGTGACCAGCGATGCACGGTGCAACGAATCGATCTGATCTTGAGCCGATTTGTGGGTGGCACTGTCGGACAGGGCTTTCATGTCATCCGGAATCGGTACGTTGTCTGCCGCCGGGAAGTCATCTGCGGACTGCATCACTGCAGGCGGATTGGCGATCAAGTCGGATTCTTGAGCGTTGAGCGTCTCGGTACGGACCCAAAACGCGGCCACCGCCAGACCAATGATGAATACGCCATAGCCGATCAGCATGGTGAAGCGCTTGGCTGGCATGTCGCCATCTTTGTCCACTTTTACGCGGTTCAGCATTTGTTGATAGGGCGCGCAGCTATCGTCGTCGTTGGTGTTGTCGATGGTGATGATGTGAGTACTGATCATGTCGCCGCCCGCGCCTGTGCGGCGCAGGTTTTCATAAGACATGATGTTGTCGACGACGCGGTTCTTGTAGAGCGCGCGGCCGGCAAATTCGGAAAGGAACAAACCGATGATCGAGATCACCAGGCCGATGGCGAAAGCGCCGGCCAGTGCGGTGTTTGGTGTGGCCAGTGTCAGGGCAAAAGGCGCCAGCGCGAAACCGAAGGCCGTGGCCTCGATCAGCATCAGGACGATGATCAGCGTCCACAGGCCAAGGCCTTTCTCCCGCCTGCCGTCCTCCTGGATCTTGCCGAGGTAGTCCTGGCTGCGACGGAAATTGGCTTCCGAGGGCTGATGTTCCCGGTAGTACTTATCGTAGAACGAGCACAGCTCCAGCTCGGATGAAAGAAAACCGATGGGCTTGGCGTTGGTGTCGCTTGGCTTTTCCTTTTCGCCGGGATGTTTGACCCAGTGACTGATGCGGCCAAGTCCGGGCAAGCGAATACGGACTTTCATCAGCCAGTACTTGAATGACGACCAGTAGACAATCACCGGGATTGAAAGCAGGACGGTAAAGACCACCGGAATGATCACGTACCAGTACGCGGTGAAAAACGAACGGAAAATTTCGAGCATTGCGTGTCCCTCTAGACTTATCGGCGCTTCGGTGTGAACTGAGCGACGTAAGCGTCACCCTGTTTCGGGTAATAGATTTCGCCAGCGATGGCGCTGCCAGCACGCTTGTCGAAAACGATGTCCATGCAAGTCACTGGGGACTTGGACTGGTCGACGGCAAACACCCGATAAAGAATCTTGGTCTCCCCTTCATAGGTATTAGCGACGGAGAGGTATGGCTGACTCTGATGCTTTTGCGGGGTTGCGTAGTCGGTGATGAATTGCATTTTCGGCGCTTGAGCGACCTTGGCGTCGTCACGCAAAACCGCAATCGGGCCAACGGTGACGGAGTGACCGTTGACCGCAGTTGCCCAGGGCTTGCCAGTCAGGCCGGGAAAGAATTCGTTGGTCGCGAACTCGTTCAGCGGCTTGTCATCGGCCAGGTTCTTGACTTGGCCTTCGATACGGGGAAGGTCGGCAACACATGAACTCAAGGGTGCAGTCGCATTGGCGGTGCCAATCAAGGAGAAGGGCGAGCTTTTGGGTGTGATGCCCATGGCCAGGATCGAGCGAGTGTCGGTGACAGCATTACCGCCGAAGTCGACACCTCCTTCACCGCCCAGCGGAACAATGGCTGATTTGGCAGGGGAAGCCGTCGTGGAGGCCGGCGCCTGGGCAACCGGTTGTGGCACTTGCACCGCAGGCTGTTGACTCGCCGTCACGACAGGTTTGGCCGGGGTCGATTTAGCCACGGTCGGTTTGGCCTTGGCCGCAGGCGCGGTGCCATGGGCCAGGTACTTGGCGTTACTGCGCTCGCTACGGACGCGTTCAACCAGCAATTTCTCGTTGTCGATCTCGACGAATTCGACGCGACGGTTCTCGGTACGACCTTGCTCTGTGTCGTTACTGGCGAGAGGTCGAGACGCCCCGGCGCCCTGATAGTAAATGTCCTGGCGAGCGATACCGGCATCCGCCAGGATCTGGCCCACGGCACGAGCGCGTTGCTCGGACAGTTTCTGGTTGAATTCAGCCGCACCGGTCGCATCGGTGTGGCCAACGACCAGAATCTTCTTGAGCGTCTGAGGGGTTTGTTGGGGGGCTGGTTGCTTGTCGGCCAATGCTGCGGCCAGGCGCGTCAGTTTCCGCCTGCCTTCAGTGGTCAGCTCCGCGGAACCAACAGCAAACATTTCGGATGACTGCAGTTGAGCTTCAACACCCACGGACTGCACGTTCGGTGTGGCCGCAGGCTGGGCGACGTTGGCATTCAACTCGCTGACCTGCATCACCAGGCCTTCTTCTTTTGCGACAGCCTGAAGCTTCTGCACCCGCTCGCGGTACAGCAGCGCGACGCCACACCCGGCGCCTGCGCCGATCAATGCGCCTTTCTTGTAGGCATTGGCGTCGCCTTTGGTTAACGCGACGACTGCAACCCCCAGGACCGCACCCACCGCGCCACCGGCAACGCAGGCGCTTGTCCCGGAAGACTGCCCCATGTACTGATCGACGTGGGCGCAACCACTAAGGCCAATGGCAATCGCGACGGCGAGCGCTGTCGGTCTCAAAACATGATTTAAAAACATCCGAATGCCATCTCCCCATTCCATAGTCCGTCAAACTGACGGATTTTTCTTCGGCCAATGGCCGAATGCTCCAGGCCCGAGGGGATCAAGACCCCCTGGGTGTCTTCTGATTGTTTGAAAAAACGCTTTCCAAAGGCCCGATCTCTCGTACCTGCGCAGCAATGTTTGAAAACAGAACGTCAAGGCCAGGCGGCATGCCCGTTGGATTTTTTGATGTGAAGGAATGCCTTCACCGTCCTGATCCAGGGTCGGTGTGGCTTTACGCTTGTCTGGGGTCTTGCGTGGTATTGCAGACGAACAGCACTAAAGCCGCGCGCATGGGGCGCAGCCGCAAGAAAATGCGTGATGCCTGGGTTGAGGCAGAAGCTCATGGGAAAAATATCCGTATAAGTGCAAGCCCTGAGGGCCGACACATCCATGTCCGTATGCCGCTGTACTCGCGAGAAGGAGTGCAGGGGAACCACCGTGGCAATGATACTGCTGTTTTGCTAAGTGGTGGCACTCTGATATGCAGAAAAGCCAATGAGGTCGTGGGCAGAAGGGAGGGGGGGAGCTGGGAGGAGAGGGGGGCAGAAACAACAAAGCCCCTGCATTTCTGCAGGGGCTTTGTTTTGTATGGTGCCGGCACCAGGAATCGAACCCGGGACCTACTGATTACAAGTCAGTTGCTCTACCATCTGAGCTATACCGGCGTGTCAGGGCGACGATTATAGCGATTGGATTGGTTATGTAAACCCCTGAATTCAGACTATTTTTGCTTTTGTGTCAGTCCGGCCCTGCGGACTCTTCCGCAGAGCCGGGCGGCGGGATTGCCTGGAGGGGTCAAACGCTGTTTTTGACGGCGTTGATCAGGTCTTGGCTCAGCACTTGCGCGGGCGCTACTTGCACGCTTTGGGTGTAGAACGGCGGCAGGTTCTGGGCCAGTGTCGACAACGCTTGAGCGGTGGTGTTGCCCGGCAATAGCACGTATTGCAGGTTGGACGGATAGCTCTGGGGCACGGGGCCTTCCATGGTCGAGCCGTATGCGCCGAAGGTCATCACTGCCTGCGGGGTGGTGGGGTCGGGGGCATACAGAAAGACGAAGGTGCCGTACTTCGGATGGGTCAGGTATTGCTCGGCCTGAGCGCGAACGGCCGGATCGGGGTCATTCATCAGGGTCCAGCGCATGACCGCGTAGTTGCGGGTCGTTTCCATGAACGCTGTACGAATCGGCGACTGGTTTTCGAGGCCTCCCAGGCACACCAGCAAATTGCCGAACGGGTCGATGAGCGCCACCGAATTGAACACCGGACTTTGCTGCGCGGTTTTGACAAGTGCGGGGGCAAGTTCTGCGCCGGGGTCGCGCGGGTTCGCCGATTGCACGGTCAGCGCAAATGGACTGAGTGCAGTGAGTGCCTGGCGCACTTTGCTGTTGGCCGGGAGCGTGGACGGATTTTTCAGCTGGTCTGGCGGCAAACCGCTGTTGTTGCTGGCCTCGCGCACCGTGTTGACGCTGGCGGAGAAGATCGAACTGGTGAGGAAATACGCGGCCGAGTCGATGGACTGGCCACCGAACACGGGGCTGGTTGACCCCTGATAGGCCCGGCTGACCGGCGCTGCAATCGCGTAGTAGCCCCAGGTGTTCTGCGCTTGCTGGCGAATGTGCGGTGGTAGCGACGGAAAAGTGAATTGGCTGTTGTAGTTGATGCCCGCGTAGTCATCGATTGCACTGACGGCAACATTGAAACCTGCGGTCAGTAGCGAGCCGGCGCACATGGCGCAGGGGTCCAGCGTAGTGACGATGGTCAGTTGCTCGGGAGGGGGCAGCTTCAGTGGCGAGGCGTTTTCGTAATACCAGTCCACCAGTTGTCGTTCGCCGTGGGCGGTAGGGTCGTGGGGCAGGAACTCAGTCGTGCCACCGCCGGGAAACGGCATTAATACGTTGTTGTGCAGCGCGGCAATCACTTGCCCTGTTGCGTTGTTGATGATGGCGCCGCCCACCGCGAAGGTTTGCTGCAATGCAGCTTCAATGGCTTGGTTGGCAACGGCGTCGACGGCTTCCTGCGCATTGTTCAGTGTGCTCATGATGACTCAGCTCCTTGCTTCCTGATCGCCAGACAATCCTGACGCTGGGCAAAGATAGTTGAGGTTTTGAGCGTCGTTTATGTTCTTTTGGTTTAACGCTTATGCACAACGTCGTTGTCGGCGCACGCAATCGTGCGTGAATTTGTGGACTCGTTCTCATCTGGTTCGCAAATCACTGTTTTTCAGGTTTTTTATTCAGGTGTACGAAATCTGAACAGTATCGTTTCACCCCTGAAACAGCTTTTAATGTTGGATCCACGAAATTTTCATCAACAGAGTTATCCACAGGCTGCACAGCCTTAAGGGCGTTCTGCCAATAACAGGAAATTGCGCGGCGTCAGCGGGGTTTCGCAGAAGGTGCCGAGGCGTACGGTGTAGCCCTGATCGAGCAGGAAAAGCGCTCGATCGAGTACCAGCCAAAGCTCCAGTGGGCGTCGGAAAAGGCCACGCAGCAGCTCAATATTGCGCACTTGCGCCAGGCGCTGCCAACCGCTGGCTTCCAGTACCCCCCAATTTTGCTGGCCGACTGTGGATAAGTCTTTGAGTCGGGCCAGATGCTGGCAGTACTCGGCGAAGGGGCTGTCCAGCCAGGCGCTGGGCAAGGAAGGCGTTGGCAGGTACTCATCCACGCCACGCACCTGGCGTTGCAGCAGGTCGAAGGCCAGTCGCCGGGCCATGGAGGTGTCGCGCTGACGACGGACGCGCGCACCCGCGGTAACGGTTTCGCTCATCGGCAGTGCGAGATCGTCGATAGAGAGCTGTAGCTCGGAGTGCCTGGCGGCCGAAGATATCGGTGAGTACTGGGGAAGATTGATTCGGTTATAGCAGCAAGGCGCGATGGCGATTTGTTTGCAGCCCGCTGCGCTGGCCAGATGGATCAGTTGCACGTGCAGATCACCACAGGCATGCAGGGCTACCGGTGTGTGGCCAACGCTCAGTAACGTAGCGGTATCCGCCGCGAGCACATCCTGCTCGACATGCAGCGCATGCAGTTGATGACGTTGGCTGAGTGCCTGGCCGCTGGCAACCAGCGCCGGGTCGTATTCGAGGCAGGTCAGTTGTTGACCGGTTTGCAGCAACCGTCGGCCCAGGTGCCCTTTGCCCGAGCACCAGTCCAGCCAGTGCCTTGGTGCCTCCGCAAACTGCAATCGACTGGCGAAGGCTTCGATCTGCTGCCACTTGCGTCCCGGTACATCCACGTTCAGTCGATGACCCGCAGCCTCCAGTGCATGCGCCGGCAACTCACCCACTGCAGCCAATTCAAGGGACATCGCCGCCAATGAAGCAAAAGGCTCCGGCGCGTCCAGCAGGGCAGGTTGGTTGTGGGCGTTTTCTGCGTCTTCCAGTGATCGGCCGCGTAGCCAGGTGGTCAATTCGGGGTAGGCCGTTTCCCAGGGAAGCTGCAGATGAGTAAACGGTCGAGGCTTCCACAGCGCCTGATGCTGTGTCAGAAACGCATCCAGCGCGGTGAAGCGGGCGAGCAGGGCCTCGCCCGTCAACACGTGGGAATCAACGCCCTTGGCAGGCATCGACGCGCAACCAGCGCTCCAGCAGCTTGAAGCCGCGCACCAGCACGTAAGCCATCGCCAGGTAGAACATGCCGGCGGCGAAGAAGATCTCCACCGGCAGGTAGGTCCGGGCAATGATGGTGCGGGCCATGCCGGTCAGTTCCAGCAGGGTCACGGTGCTGGCCAGGGCGCTGGCCTTGAGCATCAGGATCACTTCGTTGCTGTAGGCCGGCAGGCCGATGCGCGCGGCACGGGGCAGGATGATGTAGATCAGCGCCTTGGCCTTGGACATGCCCAGGGCTCGCGCCGCTTCGATTTCGCCCGGCGGAATCGCCTGGATCGCGCCGCGCAGGATCTCGGCGATGTAGGCCGCGGTGTGCAGGGTCATGGTAGCCGTGGCGCACCAGAACGGATCGCGCAGGTAGGGCCACATCGAGCTGTTGCGAATCACATCGAACTGCGCCAGGCCGTAATAGACGAGGAACAGTTGAACCAGCAACGGCGTGCCACGGAAAAAGAAGATGTAGCCGTAGGGAAATGCCCGCACCCACCACAGGCGCGATGAACGAGCGATGCCCAGCGGAATCGCCAGCAGCAGGCCGGCGATCACGGCGATGGCCACCAGCTCCAGGGTCAGGGTTGCGCCCTGGGCCAGTTTTGGCAGCCACTTGATGATGATTTCCCAGTTCATTGGGCGCTCCTCGCGAAGCCGCGGGCGGCGCGTTTTTCCAGGAAGTGCATGCCGGTCATGGCCAGGATCGTCAGGCTCAGGTACATGAACGCGGCGACCATATAGAAGGTGAACGGTTGCTTGGACACGGTCACGCCGATTTGCGCGTGACGCATGATTTCTTCCAGGCCGATCACTGACACCAGTGCGGTGTCCTTCATCAGGATCATGAACAGGTTGCCCAGGCCGGGCAGGGCGATGCGCCACATCTGCGGCATGATCAGTTTGGTGAAGATGCGCCATTTCGACAGGCCCAGGGCTACACCGGCTTCACGATGGCCTTTGGGAATGGCGAGGATCGCACCGCGAAACACTTCCGTGGCGTAGGCGCCGAAGCACAGGCCCAGGGCGATGACGCCGGCGGCGAAGGCGTTGAGTTCCAGGTCGGGGTTGCCGAAGAACTCGCCCAGGGCGCGCATCAGGTTGACGGTGCCGAAGTAGATCAGCAGGACCCAGAGCAATTCCGGGATACCGCGAACCAGGGTCGAATACGTGCCGCCAAGCCATTGCAGCGGCTTGTACGGTGAAGTCTTGGCCAAGGCGCCGAGCAGACCGAGTACCAGCCCCAGGCACAAGGCCGAGAGCGCCAGTTTCACAGTCATCAGCGCGCCGGCGGCGAGCGCCGGGCCGAATCCGTAGAGGTCGATAATCATGGATTTCTTTTCAAATCGCGGCAGGCAAGGCCGGGGACCGGCGCCGTCAGCAGGCGACACCGGTCCGGCAGGTCAGTATCAATAGATGCTGAACGGGAAGTACTTGTCGTTGATTTTCTTGTAGGTACCGTCAGCAACGATTTCTTTCAACGCGGCGTTCAGCTTTTCGCGGATCGGGTCGTTCTTGCGAACGGCGATGCCGATCTTGTCGCTTTCTTCCACCGGGTCGCCCTTGAATTCGTAGGCGCGTCCGGCGTCGCTTTTCAGCCACTCGTAGTTGACGTACTTGTCCGCCAGGATGCCGTCCAGGCGACCGGAAGTCAGGTCGAGGTAGGCGTTTTCCTGAGTGTCGTAGAGTTTGACTTCAACGCCTTCCATGTTGTCTTCCATCCAGGTGCCGGCGAGGGTCGCACGTTGTGCGCCGATCACTTTGCCTTGCAGGGAAGCCTTGTCGGTCTTGAACTCTTTATCTTTCGGCGCGATGAATTGCAGCTTGTTGGAGTAGTACGGGTTGGTGAAGTCCACCGCTTGCTTGCGCTCGTCGGTGATCGACATCGACGAGATCAGGAAGTCGAACTTCTTGGCGTTCAGGGCCGGGATGATGCCGTCCCAGTCGGACGTCACAACGGTGCATTCGACTTTCATCTTGGCGCACAGGGCGTCGCCGATTTCCTTGTCGAAGCCGACAACGTTGCCACTGGCATCTTTATTGTTGAACGGCGGGTAGGCCGCTTCGATGCCCATCTTCAGGGTTTCGGCCATGGCACCGGCGCTGAAGGCCAGGGTGACGGCGGCAGCCAGGAAGATCTTTTTGTAGTTCTGCATGCGGGTAGCTCCGTTAGCGGTTGCTGGACATGAATTGTTTGCAGCGTGCCGAAAGCGGGTTTTCAAACACCTGCTGTGGCGATCCTTGCTCTTCTACCAGGCCCTGGTGGAGAAACACCACTTCGCTGGAGACCTGACGGGCGAAGCCCATTTCATGGGTGACCAGCAGCATGGTGCGGCCTTCTTCGGCCAGTGCGCGGATGACATTAAGTACTTCCTGGACCATTTCCGGGTCAAGGGCGGAGGTGGGCTCGTCGAACAGGATGACCTTGGGCTGCATGGCCAGGGTGCGGGCGATGGCCGCACGCTGTTGCTGGCCGCCGGACAGTTGCGCCGGGTAAGCATGGCGCTTGTCGGCGATGCCGACCTTGGCCAGCAAGGCTTCGGCGACCTCGATGGCTTCGGCCTTGCTCTGGCCGAGCACGCGGCGCGGGGCCTCGATGATGTTGTCGAGCACGCTCATGTGCGGCCACAGATTAAAGTTTTGAAATACAAAACCAATTTCACTGCGCAGACGGTTGATCTGCTTGCCGTCGGCAGCGACCAGTTCGCCATTCTTGGCGGCTTTGAGCTTGAGTTCTTCGCCGGCGACCAGGATCTGGCCCTGGTGCGGGTTTTCCAGCAGGTTGATGCAGCGCAGGAACGTGGACTTGCCGGAACCGGAAGAACCCAGGATCGAGATCACATCGCCATCGCGGGCTGTCAGCGAGATGCCTTTGAGCACCTCCAGCGAGCCGTAGCGTTTGTGCAAGTTGCGGATTTCAAGCGCGGGCGTGGCCTCAGCCATGTGCGTTCCTCATTGTGTTTTGCGCTCCTGCTGTTGGTGGCCTTCCTGGCGAGGCGGCCAAGCTAGCATAGCGTTTCAAAGGCAGCCAACAGCGCTACGGGCAGTAAACGGGTGGCATGGGGCAGGTTGTCGCATCGGCACAGCAGACTGTCGCCCCATCAACAACCGAACAGTCGTTTGAACCCTGCTTCTGGAGAGAAAGCCAGGCGGCTGTTCTAAAAAAGGGCGCGATGTTGCCAGCTTTGGCGGGGGGTTGGAAGCGCTAACAGGCCAAAGGTTGCCGATCTGCCCTTTTATCGTGCGTCGAGCTATTTTTGTGTGTGTTTCCGGTGCGCGGGATTGTCACTTCAAGTGAGTCGCAGGGTAACGTTCTGGCAAAGTGCCATTAATATCAATGGCTTGCGATGACTGTCCGGTCAGGTGGAAAGCGCCGGATTAGGCGGCTTTGAAACATTTTGGCGCAATTATTGCGTGCAGATTCCGGAACACCTCCGTTTGTTTCTTTTTACACAGAAGGCGCCGAGGGGGTGAACGCATTCGCTTCTCCTTACAAAGGTAGTTTCAATGAGCAGTACCCATAGCTCTAATGGCCTCGAACAGGGGCTCAAACCGCGTCATGTGACCATGCTGTCGATTGCCGGGGTAATCGGTGCCGGCCTGTTCGTCGGCTCGGGTCACGCAATCGCCGCCGCAGGCCCGGCCGTCCTGTTGGCCTACGCCGCCGCCGGTATGCTGGTGGTGTTGGTTATGCGCATGCTCGGCGAAATGGCAGTCGCCTCGCCGGACACAGGCTCCTTCTCGACGTACGCCGATCGCGCGATCGGTCACTGGGCCGGTTTCACCATCGGCTGGTTGTACTGGTGGTTCTGGGTGCTCGTCATCCCGCTGGAGGCCAACGCCGCCGCGACCATCCTGCATGCCTGGTTCCCTAACGTGGCTATCTGGGCCTTTGCCTTGGTGATCACGATGTTGCTGACAGTGACCAACCTGTTCAGCGTGAAGAACTATGGCGAGTTCGAATTCTGGTTTGCCCTGGTCAAGGTCCTGGCGATCATCGGTTTCATTGTGCTCGGCGTGCTGGCGATCTTCGGCTTCCTGCCAGGCAGCCAGGTCAGCGGCGTTTCGCACCTGTTCGATACTCAGGGCTTCCTGCCAAACGGCATGGGCGCGGTGTTGGGCGCGATCCTGACCACCATGTTCTCCTTCATGGGGACCGAGATCGTGACCATCGCGGCCGCGGAATCGAAGAACCCTGGCAAGCAAATTTCCAAGGCCACCAACTCGGTGATCTGGCGGATCGGCTTGTTCTACCTCGTATCGATCTTCATCGTCGTGGCCCTGGTGCCGTGGAACGATCCGCTACTGGCCAGCCTGGGTTCCTACCAGACCGTGCTTGAGCGCATGGGCATTCCGAATGCCAAAATGGTTGTTGATATCGTGGTATTGGTCGCCGTGACCAGCTGCCTGAACTCGGCGCTCTACACCTCGTCGCGCATGTTGTTCTCCCTGGGCAAGCGCGGTGATGCGCCGGCCATGTCCACCCGCACCAACAACAGCGGCACGCCATACTGGGCGGTGATGTTGTCCACAGGTGCTGCGTTCCTGGCGACATTCGCCAACTACGTGGCCCCGGCGGCAGTGTTCGAATTCCTGCTGGCCAGCTCCGGTGCCATTGCACTGCTGGTGTACCTGGTGATTGCGATCTCACAACTGCGCATGCGCAAACAGCGTATGGCTCGCGGCGAGAAAATCGTCTTCAGCATGTGGCTGTTCCCGGGCCTGACCTACGCGGTGATCGTGTTCATCGTCGGCGCCTTGACCATCATGCTGTTCCAGGAGGCCCATCGTGTGGAAATCCTCGCGACCGGCCTGCTCGCCGTCATGGTGGTTGCGGCCGGCCTGCTGGTGGCTCGCCGTCGTCGTAGCGAGAAGATGATTGGAGCGGTTGCGCGCTGAGTCTCTGACTCAGGCCAAGCGTTGTTGAAATAAAAAAACGGCCGCTGTCAGCGATGACAAGCGGCCGTTTTTATTTGTCTCGAAATCTTTACTCGCCTTTCGCTTCCTGGGCATCCAGCGTCTGGCGATAGCTGTCGAGTGCATCGCCGAAGTCGGTGATGAACTGCGGGTCGGTCAGCCAGGCCTGGGCGGTATCGCGGTCCATGCCGTCGGCCCACATGCGATAGTCGATCAGCATGTCGGCAGCCAGGTGGGTGGCGGCCATGGCTTCGTTGTCGGCGTTTTCCATGTCCAGCAGTTCGGGATGGTCGTTGATGATCCCGGCGAGATCGGTCAGCAGGGTCAGCAGCATGTCATTGCGACCGATGGCTTCCGCGTCACGCATCTTGCTGAACATCGCCAGGGTGTATTCCGGGATCGGCTCGCCGATTTCACCCAGGTCATCATCCAGCGCGGCGGGTTTTCTGCCGTGGATGTTGATTTGCCTGGCTTTGGCTTTTGCACGTTTGGCGCGTTTCTGTTGCTTGTTCAGGGAGGCCATGGGAACTCAGTTCGGTTTCTGTTGGGTTTGGGTCGCGATGGCGTCGGACGCCGCCACGTAATCAGCCTGGAAGGCCGGGGACTCGATCCACGCCAGTGCACCGGCTTCATCGGTGTCGGCGGACCATTGGCGATACTCGATCAGCGCGGCGAGGATGAAATCCATCGCGCCTTCTTCGCCTTCCTGCTCGTAGACCAGTTCCAGCAGCGGGTCTTCGAGGAAGGCCGTGCACATGGCTTGCTGGCTGATCTTTTGCGCGTCGATCATTTTCTTGAACAGTTCGGTCAGGTCCACCGACTCAAAGTCGATGCGGTCGTCGTTCGGGTCCAGCTCAACCGGCGCGGCGGCCCGTTGCGTGCGGTTCTGCTTGGCCTTGGCCTTGGCGCGGGAGGCGCGTTTTTGCTGCTTGTTGGCGGAGGCCATGGGCGTCGTTCCGTAATTCGTTGAAAGGGCGGCTTATTCAGCTGCGGGGCACCGTCCGCCCGGGTGTGTCGGGGGCCAGCTCACCGTTTTGCAGCCAGGACAATGCAATGGGCCATAGTGTGGCTTGGTATGCGCTGCGAAAAAAGGCGAAATGCCCAACTTCTTTTTCGCCGATGTCTTGGGGCGCAATGCGCAGGTGGGTGTTGCTGGCGTGGGTGAAGTAGCCGAGCAGGCGTTCGATGGCCGGGATCGTGCCATAGGGGTCGTCGCTGACGCTGATGGCCAGGGCTTTCGCGGTGACAGCGGCAAAATTTCTGACATGGAGATCCTGGCCGCTGGGGCGCCTTTCGTAACGAGCGGTGGGCGTACACCAGTCACGGACCACGCCGGCGGGCGTGTCTTCCAGCCAGCCGAGGCGCTTGCCGGGAAAGTAACCGTAGATCATCGTGATCAACGGCATCACCACATGCCACTTGCCCAGCATCCGCCAGCGATGAGCGGGCGCATAGTCGCGCCAGTACGCGAATTGCGCGCCAACGGTCACCAAGCGGCGGATAAGCCGTCCCGACGCTCCCAAGCCCGCTGCACAGCCTCCAAAGCTGTGTCCGACCACATCGATCGGCTGATTGGGAAACTCACGCTGTGCGCGCTTGAGCATCGCTTCGAAATCCAGGGCGCCCCAGTCGGACCATGACGCCTTCAATCCTTTCAGCGACGCGGGGCGCGATTCACCGATGCCGCGGTAGTCATAGGTGATCACGTCGAAGTCATTGGCAAACAGGTAGTCGGCGAATCGCGAGTAGTGACGGCAGCGCACCGAGGTGGCGGCGTTGATGATGACGACCGGGCGCTGAGTGTCCCTGGCAGCGTGCCGCCAGGTGAAACCTCCGAGTAAAAAGCCATCTGCGGCGGGCTCCTTGAAGGGCTCACCGAGTGCGTCACTCGCCAGCGGCAGCTCGATTTGAGTGGCGGCGAGGGGTGGGGTTTCCTGCAAGTTCATCGGTGCCCGTCCTTTGCGGATAGTTGCCAACGATAGTCTTCACGCGGCAGATGAACAATCCATCGGGGTTATCGTTGGTTCTGACTCAGCGGCGCTTAGCAGTCCGGGGTCGTTTCGTGCTCGCCCCAAGACTGAATCAATCTAAAACTCCTGCCTTCGCGCGCAAATCAAAAGAAGGGTAACGAATGGGTTCTGAAGAGCCCGGGAGTCACCATCATGAAAACCTTCCATTCACTGCTGTTGCCCATCGCCACGGTCGGCGTATTCATGTTTTCAGCCATATTGCCTGCCGCCAGCCTGGAGCCCGTTGACGGTTCGGGCGTGCAGATTCAGCGGCAAGAGGAAAACGGAATTGCCTATCTGTCTGGCGGCATCGGCGAAGATGAAGCGCACGCCATCCAGCAGGCCACAGGCTATAACCTGCACATGACCTTCTCCGTTGGCCCCCTGAACGAGTACATCCCTGATGTGAGCGTGGTCATACAGAAAGACCACGGACAAACCGTGCTGACATTGAACGAGGCCGGCCCGTTGGTTTATGTGCAATTGCCCGCTGGCAAATACACCGTCGTCGCCTCGCGTAACGGCGAGGAGCGGCGTGACACGGCGGATATCGGCAGCGGAGCGGCCCGCAACATGGTCTTTCACTGGAACAGTAAAAGTTAGCGAGTGGGCAAAAACCGGGGGAGGGAAATAGAACCCTGAACCTTTTGATTCAGGGTTTTTTGTATGTGTGGGCGGTGATTGGTTGGGGGGAGCCGGTTGATTGGAGTGCTCATAACCAAGCCAGCGATTGGATCACCGCAACGCGCAAGGGGTTGGTTTCTACGCTTAGCAGCTTGATGGCCAAGGCGCAGCAGACCACGATCAACATGGGTTTGATCAGTCGTGGACCGACTCGAACAGCGGCTCTGGCACCCAGTTGCGCGCCGACGAAGGCTGCCAAAGCCATGGCGATGGCCACTGGCCAGATGATCACGCCTTTGGTTATGAAGATCGAAAGAGAGCCGAGATTGCAGGAGGCGTTGGCCAGTTTGGTAAAACTCATGGCTCGCATCATGCCCAGGCCGCAGAGAAGTACGAATCCGACAATGAAGAAAGAGCCCACGCCCGGGCCAAATATGCCGTCGTAGAAACCCAGGATCGGCGCCAGGGTAAAGGAAAACAGCAGAATGCCGATTCTTTTGCGTCGATCTTCATTGGCCAGCTTTGGAGATAGCGCAAAATAAATGGCCACCAGAATCAGCATGATGGGCACGCATACTTCCAGATAGCGCTTATCAATAGAGCTGACCAGTAAGGCGCCACTGGCGCCACCCATAAATCCGCAGATAACCAGGAAGCGGCCTTCACGCCACTCGATAAGTCCTTTGCGAGCAAAGGTCACCGTGGCAGAAACAGTTGCCGACGCGGCCTGGAACTTGTTCGTTGCAATCGCGCTGATCGGATCTACCCCTGCCAGAAACAAGGCAGGCAAAGTGATCAGGCCACCCCCACCGGCAATCGCATCAAAAAAGCCGGCGCAGAAAGCGACGAGCGCCAACATGCCAATGAGATCCCAAGACATTACATTCCTCCCTGTTGGTAATTGGCCGGCAATCACATGATTGGTCATGCAACGGCCCGAACTTAAGCACTCAGCCCTGCACCAGTAATGGATCCTCTGAAATTACGATAGGGGTGGAAAATTTTGAAAGTCCGAAAGTACGGACCAAGACCCGCCTGTTGTCTCTGATGACATCCCTACAATGCAGCGCCCGAACGTTATTGATGACCAAGGCCGTCTCTTGCGTCAGCGTGTATTGGGCTGGAGTAGCTTCGCCTACACCCTGGCAGAGGGCGGCATAGGCTGCTTTGACAAAATGCGAGGCGTTGTCGTTGACGGAAAAACGGTACGAGTTAAAGCGGGCCGCGAACCCTATCTTGTCATCGAACTCCAGAATCGAAACGTTGCGACCATCCTCTCCCTTGCCTCTGACAAAGGAGTCACTGCGGGTGAACTGGAAGTTACCCGTGGTCAGTGCGAGGCAGTTGGTGACGCCAATTTTTTCGAGTATGGGAGGTAGCGCGATGATCCGCGTAGCTTCCAGGCTCGGGTTCCATAAGGCGGAAAGTATGAGTGACGACGGAGACGGTGAGTGCCCGTCCTTGGCGTTCACGGCGCACCAGTAAGGCGCCTCCGTGTGCGGGCCAAGCGCGAGACCGGAATGGGAGCTCAGTTCTTTTGTTTCCGGCTCGGCATTGATTTTGATGAGTCCGCCGCCCTTGAAGTTGGCCACCAGTCGAACCAGCTTTCCTTCGTTATCCATGTCATAGGCAAAAGCACGGTTATCCACCAGCTCCAACAAGATCTGGTTGCGGGAGGCAAGGCAAAGGACGTCGTAACGATTTTCCAGGGAGGTCAGATCAGGCAATTCATTTGGAGGGCTGGCATCGGTGATTTTTTGCAGCCCTTCAAAGATCAGCGCGGAAACAAGGCCGTCGGAGTAGGTGGCCAGTAGAGCGCATTGGGTTTTCGAGAGCGAGAACTTTAGTTCGGAAGCTGCAAGAGAGGCTTTGGACCTGGCTCCCGGTGCCTGCGGCCCCCCAATGGCAGCCAGTTCTTCGGCGAACTTGTGAAGCAATGTCGATTGCTGAGCATCAAAATGGAAAACTCTGATTTCCAGCTCAGTAAAAAAATCAGCGGTACCGACGTCCGATTTGATGGCGTAAGTCATTTCTACATCCTTGCTATGTAGCTACTCCCGGTTATGCGGCAGCTCCTTTTTCCTATTCTGCTCAGTTCGGAGATCAGCGTATGTCATCCGTTTCGGTCAAAGCGTACGGAGCGTTCCGACAAGCCTGAGAGATATCCAGGACCGGGGCTGGTCATCCATATCAGGCGCTTCTCGAAGCTCAGCTCTCGCAAGTGTTGCTTTGTTTGCACGGGCAGGCCATCAGCCCTCAAGGCCGGAGGAAAAAGCAAAACGGGGTTACCCGGCGGTATTAGGCGGGAAAGGGGCGGGCGTTGGCCGTATTTCGGCACTTGGAAAGGGGGAGCCAGGCGGTTCTCAAGTCCGCAAACAGCCATTTTTCACTGGCTGCTTGCGGAATGCATTGCGCTAGGGTTTTCGGTTTGCCAAAGCTCAATGGATGGATTGCCGAACAAACACCTGGGGGGATGTGTTAGCGGATGCTGCGGATGTTGCCTTTGTTGCCTTTTACCGTGACGGAAACTTTTTTGAAGATGAAGTAGTTTTCTTCGTTCACTTCATAGCGAGGGGCGACGATCAGGTCGGCTCCGGAGGATTTGACCGCTTTGTAGGCCGCAGCCGATTTGACGGCGCTGACGGGATCCAGACCCAGACCGCTCAGGCCACCGCTCTCGCCGCCGTAGCTGACGCCATCCGCAAACTGGGAGTCGCCACCAAACTTGAGGACGCCGAACAGGACGTTGACCGAAGATTGGCCGGAGATGGCGTCACCGACGGCGATGTCTGCTTTCAGGTCTGCTTTGACGGTGCTGTCGATCGGCGAAGAAGGTTGGCTGTTGTTGTAGCTGACGCAGCCGCTTGCTGTCGCAATAATTGTCGACAGGGCGAGGAACTTCAAAAGCGTATTCAAGAAATGTTTCCTTACTTTGAAACGTTGAATGCAGGCAGATTTGCTGCTGCAAAAGTTTCACTTTGTAAGGGGGGTGCGCTCAATGAGACGTATCCCAAGGTGATGTGTGAGGAGGGGGATGCGACTAGAGAGAAAAGGGCGTGGCTGGCGTAGGAATTTTCGGCGGTGTTAGGACTGGGCAAATCACGGGCATAAAAAAAACCCTGAATCTTGCGATTCAGGGTTTTCGGTATTTGGTGCCCAGAGACGGAATCGAACCGCCGACACGGGGATTTTCAATCCCCTGCTCTACCGACTGAGCTATCTGGGCAACGGGGCGCATTAAAAGGGTTTTTCGGATTTACGTCAACGACTTTTTTAAAATTTCTTAAATTAATTCCGTCGCTTACGATCCGCCCCCCGATTTTGCAGGGTTACTCTGTAGGCGGAACGTAGCCTTCAGCCTTGGCGTAATCCTCGCCGGAGAAGTACTTGTCCATCTCGCCCTGCAAATATTTGCGGTCTTCGGCGTTCATCATGTTCAGGCGTTTTTCGTTGATCAGCAGGGTCTGGTGCTTTTGCCAGTCGGCCCAGGCCTTGGCCGAGACGTGGTCAAAAATGTCCTGGCCCTTGGCGCCCGGGAATGGAGCGCGCTCCAGGGCTGGCAATTCTTCTTTGTACTTGCGGCACATGATGGTGCGGGTCATGACGACTCTCCTGCGTTCAATACGGCGGCCGCGCGTTCGAGCAAGGTTTTGACCGGGGCGGCAAGGCCCAGGCGCGGCGGGGTGGCGAGGTTATACCAGAGCCAGTCGGCCTCGGCCACGTGGTGGCCGTCCTCCTGGACCTGTACCAGCCAGGGTTCGATGGATAACTGAAAATGGCTGAAGGTGTGCACCAGGTTCGGCAGGGCCTGTTGGTTGCCCAGCGCCAGAGAGTGCTGCGACGCCAGGTGCTGCAGATCGTCGAGGTCATCGAGTTCCGGCAGGCTCCACAAACCGCCCCACAGGCCTGTGGAAGGGCGACGGTAGAGCAGAATCGCGCCGTCGCCATTGGCGAGCAGCGGCATCAGCGTGCGCTTCTGTGGCACGGCCTTGCGCGGTTTGGGGATCGGGTAGCGCGTCTCCAGACCGAGCATGTGCGCTTCACAGCCCTTTTGCAGCGGGCAGAGCAGGCAACCCGGCTTGCTGCGGGTACAGAGTGTGGCACCCAGATCCATCATCGCCTGGGTGTAGGCGTTGACCCGGTCATGGGGCGTAAAGCGTTCAGCGTTGGCCCAGAGCTGTTTGGCGACCTTGGGCTCGCCCGGATAACCCTCTTGCGCCGTAAACCGCGCCAGCACGCGTTTGACGTTGCCGTCGAGGATCGGCGCGCGCAGGCCCATGCTGATGCTGGCAATGGCCCCGGCTGTCGACAGTCCGATGCCCGGAAGGTCGGTGAGTTTTTCCACGTCCCGCGGAAATTCGCCGCCGTACTGTTCGACGACGATCTTCGCGGTCTTTTGCAGGTTGCGCGCACGGGTGTAGTAGCCCAGGCCTGTCCACAGGTGCAGCACTTCGTCTTCCGGCGCAGCGGCCAGGGCTTCGACCGTCGGCAGCGAGGCCATGAAGCGGTCGAAGTAATTGAGCACGGTGCTGACCTGGGTCTGCTGCAGCATGATTTCCGAAACCCACACCCGATACGGGTTGATGTCCTGCTGCCAGGGCAGATCGTGACGGCCGTGGCGGTCGTACCAGTCCAGCACCGCCGTTGAAAACTGCTCGGCTTTCATCGCTTGAACAGCCCCTTGAGTGCATCTTTCAGTTCAGGGCTGACTTTGTCGCCCAGCTTCTCGTCGATTTTTTCGCTGATCTTGTCGCCTGCCAGTTTGCTCGCGACCTGACCCATGCGCTCGTTATCGAGACGGCAAGCCTTGGCACCGAGCTCCAGCGGACCGCGGCAACGCAGTGGCCACTCGATGCCGACAAACTTGTCGCCCACCTGGCAAGCGGGGTCCGGCATGGCGCTGGTATCGCCTTCGACGATGATGCCCACGCGGTAATCCATGCCCAGCACCCGCAGGTCGACATCACCGTCACCCTTGACGGTCATGCCCGGGATGCGCACTTTCAGGTCCGGGTTGCTGGCCACGCCGTTGTGGAAGGTCAGGTTGCCCTTGAGCTCCTGGAACGGTGTGTCCTTGCCCCGTGGCTCGCCGCTGAGGCTTTTGCGGTTGAGCGTGGCGATGCCCTTGCACAGTTGTTGTTCAAGGTTAGCGTTGAGCAACACGCCATTGTTGATGACGAAGCCGGCGTTGCCATTGAGGGTTTCGATCAGCGCTTTCTGGCTGTTGCCGTTGCCGGTCAGGTTGCTGTTGAGTGTGACCAGACCTTTGACCGGTGGATTCTTGCCCTGGCTTTCGAGGATTTTCTCCACCGGGACCCGGTTGATTTTCGTCTGCAGGTTCAGCGCGGGTACCTGCTGGCGTACATCCAGGGTGCCGGTGGCTTCGAAATTGCCCCCGTACAGATCGCCACGCAGGTTTGTCAGGGTCAGCAGTCCGCCCTGGCCGTTGGCCTTGAGCGCGGCGTTCTGGATCGGCAGTTTGTCCAGGGTCAACTGGCCAAAGGTCAGATCGGCATCCACATCAAGTTTGCTCAGGCGCTCCACCGGCAACAGGCGCTCGCTGCTCCAAGCGCCCTTGGTCGGTGCCTGTGGCAGTGGTGTGCTGCCCGCGCCGGCCAGGGCATCCGCTTCGGTGCTGGCGACTTCGGCCTGACGCACTTGCGTCGCGCTGTTGGCCTCCGCCGATTTTGGCCGCAGGTAACGGTCGACATTGAAGGTGTCGGCCTTGAGCACCGCCCGCAGCGATTGCTTGGCGAAGTCCTCGACGGCGATGCGGCCACTGAAGGTGCTGTCGTCGACTTTGAGGTTGATGTCGTCCAGTACAAGGCTGCTCGGCGTACCCGACAGGCGACTGACCAGTTCGACCTTGCTCAGGCTGCCCTCGGCCATGGCCGGGAGGGTCTGACCGATGCTGTCGACGAACTTCGCCAGATCAAACTGGGCGATCGAGAGGCCGCCACTGACCTGCGGCGTCTTATCGAGGTCATTGACCTTCAGTTCACCCAGCGCACGCAGTTGGTTAGCGGAGATTTTGATGCCGGTCCATTCGGCGACGTTGGCCGCCTTGTCCAGTAACAACTGGCCCTGGGCGGCGAAGGTCATGGTCTTGCCTTGCAGCGGGTCGCCGGCCACTTCGCCGGACAGTCGCATGTCTTCGAGTTTGTAGCGCTGCAAGGCGCGTTCGAAACGCAGCTCGCCGTTGAGTTCGGTGCGCACCCGCAGAACCGGCTGGTTGGTACCCAGGAAAGCGGTGAGTTTGACCGGGATACTGGTCGAGTCATGCACCGGGCCGGTACTGAGCTGAATGCTTTCGGCGCTGAACTGCTTGCCGGTCTGCTCGTCGTTGTATTCAACGCGGGCGTTATTGATGGTCAGGCTGTCGATGTCGAGGCGGATCGGCTGGGACGGTTTTTCAACCTGGGCCGTGGTTGGGGGGGGCGATTCATTGGCGGTAGCGGCAGGCGTGCCAGCAGTGGTCGGCGCCGGGACCTTGCCGATGTCTTGCCAATTGCCGTGGCCATCCTTATCGCGGGTCAGGCGCAGATTCAGGCCTTCGACGCGCACATCGCTCATTTGCACTTCACGGCGCAGCAGCGGCAGCACGCGGACCGACAGGCCGAGCATCTGCAAGTCGGCAAACGGTTCGGTGGGCTTGGCCAGGGTCGCAACACCGGCATCGTGCAACTCCAGGCCCAGCCATGGGAACAGGCTCCAGCCGATATCGCCATTGAGCGTCAGCTCGATGTGGGCCTTGTCGCGGGCTATCTGGCGAATCTTGTCTTTGTAGTCGTTGGGATCGAAGAGGTGGGTCAGGGCAAAGCCCAGCGCCACAATGATCAGCAACAGCCCGAGAAGCACCAGACCCAGGATTTTGCCGAACGCTTTCATGGGCGAGTCCTTTTAATTAGTCGAATTCGTAATTTAGCCGAGGAGTATAGCGCCCCAAAACGGACGACCGGTCAGCGATCATTCCGCCAGAGCATCCAGCGGTACGTGCAACTTGGCAGCCAGTGCTTGGGCTTCCAGATGTCCGGCGGGGGCCAGAAGACGCAATGAGGCGCCCGATTGCGCAGCCATTTTCTGCGCTTCGCACACCAGGCGTTCTGCTACCCCACGACGACGGGTGATTTTTCGTACGCACAATTGAGACAAATACCAAGCGTCGGGGTGCCGTTGCAGGCGGGCAGCGCCCAACAGTCGGTCGTTGAAGCGTCCTGCAATCAGCGAACCTTCCTGCAGGCAGCTTTCAATCAGCTGTGTATCTGTGGCAAACGGTGTGAACAGCCAGTCCGGGGCATCGCGGTAAATTTTCTGCAGGTCTTGCTGATCCTGGTAGGTAGCTTCGTTCAGCGGCTCGACAATGATCGGCATATCGTTTCCTGTCAGTTATAAACGGATTGCTCCCTGTCGGAGATGCCGGCGGCTCGGGCCGTTCGGCAGCACCCACAGGAGAAGAGATCGGATAACGTACAAAACATGATGTCAGTTTGGTTTTACTGTCACGTGCAAATGGTAACCTTCGTCCGTTCGTCGGTCCTTCTGCGGCGAGTCGTCGCAGCAAAATGCAGCTTTAGCCTGAAAAAACGGTCGTGCCTGCGTGCAATCAAGGCTGAGGGTGAGGAGTGACTGACGCACCATACTAATAATTGGGGGATACACAATGACCACGAGCATAGCGGCGGACGGCTTGAAAGCCGATCAGCCCGCGTTCCTGTCCAAGGAGCGCATCATCGCCAAGCCCGGTTTCAACCGTTGGCTGGTGCCACCGGCCGCGCTGGCCATCCACTTGTGCATTGGCATGGCCTACGGTTTCTCGGTGTTCTGGCTGCCACTGTCCAAGGCGCTGGGCATTACCGCTCCGGTGGCTTGCGCGCCGGACATGAGCTTCATCGCTCAAGTCTTTTCTTCGCAATGCGACTGGCCGATCTCGATGCTCGGCTGGATCTACACCTTGTTCTTCATCTTCCTGGGTTGCTCTGCAGCGATCTGGGGTGGCTGGCTGGAACATGCCGGGCCACGCAAGGCTGGCGTTGTGTCAGCACTGTGCTGGTGCGGTGGTCTGCTGATTTCGGCGCTGGGTGTGTACACGCACCAGATCTGGCTGATGTGGATCGGCTCCGGTGTGATTGGTGGTATCGGCCTGGGCCTGGGTTATATCTCGCCGGTGTCGACCCTGATCAAGTGGTTCCCGGACAAGCGTGGCATGGCCACCGGCATGGCGATCATGGGCTTCGGCGGTGGCGCGATGGTCGGTGCACCATTGGCTGCGGCGTTGATGGGGCATTTCGCCTCGCCCACCAGCGTCGGCGTGTGGCAGAGCTTCCTGGTGATGGCCGCGATCTATTTCGTGTTCATGATCGGTGGCGCCTTGTCTTACCGCGTGCCGCCTACTGGCTGGAAGCCTGAAGGCTGGACCGCGCCGGTGAAGAAAGCTTCGAACGCGATGATCACGCATCGCCACGTCCACGTGAATGTGGCGTGGAAGACCCCGCAATTCCGTCTGGTGTGGCTGGTGCTGTGCCTGAACGTGTCCGCCGGTATCGGCATCCTGGGCATGGCTTCGCCATTGTTGCAGGAAGTGTTCGCCGGCAAGTTGCTGGGTAATGGGCTGACGTTTGGTCAGCTGGACGCTGCGCAACTGGCTTCGATTGCCGCGATCGCCGCAGGCTTCACCGGTCTGCTGAGCCTGTTCAACATCGGTGGCCGCTTCTTCTGGGCTTCGTTCTCGGACTATCTGGGCCGCAAAAACACCTACTTCGTGTTCTTCGCCCTGGGCTTTGCCCTGTATGCGCTGATCCCGAACCTCGGTCATTTGGGCAACATCTCGCTGTTCGTGGCGGCGTTCTGCATCATTCTGTCGATGTACGGCGGTGGCTTTGCAACGGTGCCGGCTTACCTGGCTGACCTGTTCGGTACGCAAATGGTCGGTGCGATTCACGGTCGTCTGCTGACCGCGTGGGCGGCGGCGGGTGTGTTGGGTCCGGTGTTGGTGAACTACCTGCGCGAGTATCAGCTGAGCATCGGCGTTGAGCGCGCGGCTGCCTACGACATCACCTTGTACATCCTCGCCGGCCTGCTGGTGCTGGGCTTCCTGTGCAACCTGCTGGTACGCCCGGTGGCCGACAAGTACTTCATGACCGACGCCGAACTGGCCGCCGAACAGGCGCTGGGCCACGACAAGGGCGCTGACAGCAGCACCGTGCTGGAGTGGAAAGCTGATGCGGGCTCCAAGCCGTTGGCGGTGGCGGCGTGGCTGGTAGTGGGCCTTCCGTTGGCGTGGGGTGTGTGGGTGACCCTGCAAAAAACGGCAGTGTTGTTCCACTAAGGAACTGGCCCGAGCATTCTCAGGCCGATACCGAACCTGTGGGAGCGAGCTCGCTCCCACAGTTGTTTCATAGCGTCCAGAATGGCTTGTATGGACATGTACATCGCCGACACCCCCGGATTCACTCCGTCAGCGATATCACCTCCCGTGTTTCTGTTTCCGGCCCGCGCCCCTATAATGGTTGCCTTTTTCGCCCAATGATTTTGCGGAGCTGGTGATGGCCGAACGTAAGGCGTCTGTCGAGCGCGACACTCTGGAAACCCAGATCAAAGCCTCGATCAACCTGGATGGCACTGGAAAGGCCCGATTTGAGATCGGTGTTCCTTTTCTTGAGCACATGCTCGACCAGATCGCCCGTCACGGGCTGATCGACCTGGATATCGTCAGTAAAGGCGACCTGCATATCGATGACCACCACACGGTGGAAGATGTCGGTATCACCCTGGGTCAGGCATTCACCAAAGCCATCGGCGACAAGAAAGGTATCCGTCGCTACGGTCACGCCTACGTGCCGCTCGATGAAGCGCTGTCGCGCGTGGTGATCGACTTCTCCGGCCGTCCCGGCCTGCAGATGCATGTTCCGTATACCCGCGCGACTGTCGGCGGCTTCGACGTTGACCTGTTCCAGGAATTCTTCCAGGGCTTTGTCAACCACGCCAATGTCACCCTTCACATCGACAACCTGCGTGGCCACAACACCCACCACCAGATCGAAACCGTGTTCAAGGCTTTCGGCCGCGCCCTGCGCATGGCCGTCGAACTCGATGATCGCATGGCCGGGCAAATGCCATCGACCAAGGGCGTCCTGTAATGCAGACAGTTGCGGTTATCGATTACGGCATGGGCAACCTGCACTCGGTGGCCAAGGCCCTCGAGCACGTCGGTGCCGGCAAGGTCCTGATCACCAGCGATGCGAATGTGATTCGCGAAGCCGACCGGGTGGTTTTCCCCGGCGTCGGCGCGATTCGCGATTGCATGGCGGAGATCCGTCGCCTGGGCTTCGACTCGCTGGTGCGTGAAGTCAGCCAGGACCGTCCGTTCCTCGGCATCTGTGTCGGCATGCAAGCCTTGCTCGACAGCAGCGAAGAGAACGACGGCGTCGACTGCATCGGCCTGTTTCCGGGTGCGGTGAAGTTCTTCGGCAAGGACCTGCACGAAGACGGCGAACACCTGAAAGTCCCGCACATGGGCTGGAACGAAGTGAAGCAGAAGGTGAGTCACCCGCTGTGGCACGACATTCCGGACCTGGCGCGCTTCTACTTCGTACACAGCTACTACATCGCCGCCGCCAATGCGCGTCAGGTGGTCGGTGGCGGTCACTACGGTGTCGATTTCGCCGCGGCGCTGGCCGATGGCTCGCGTTTCGCCGTGCAGTTCCACCCGGAGAAGAGCCATACCCATGGCCTGCAGTTGCTGCAGAACTTCGCTGCGTGGGACGGTCGCTGGTAAATGGCCATCAAGAAATCCAGGCCGCCGATCCTCACGCTCACCCCTGAGCAGGAGAGCGAGGCCAACAGCAAGATCAAGCGTTTCATGGAAGACCGCTTCGAACTCGACCTCGGCACATTCGAGGCGGCTGAGATTCTTGAGCTGTTTACCCGTGAAATTGCTCCGCACTATTACAACAGGGCGATTTTCGATGTGCAGGCGCACCTCAAAGAGAGGTTCGAAAGCATCGAAAGCGACCTATGGGCGCTCGAAAAAAGCAGTTGAAAGCCTCAAGCTTCAAGCTGCAAGAATTAGTACGCGTGCTTGCTTGCAGCTTATAGCTTGCAGCTTGCAGCTCTTTTGACGAAGGAAAAAGCATGCTCATTATTCCCGCTATCGATCTTAAAGACGGTGCCTGTGTTCGTCTGCGCCAGGGCCGCATGGAAGATTCCACAGTGTTCTCCGATGATCCGGTGAGCATGGCTGCCAAGTGGGTCGAGGGTGGTTGCCGTCGTCTGCATCTGGTCGACCTGAACGGCGCCTTCGAAGGCCAGCCGGTCAACGGCGAAGTGGTGACCGCGATTGCCAAGCGCTACCCGAACCTGCCGATCCAGATCGGCGGCGGTATCCGCTCCCTGGAAACCATCGAGCACTACGTCAAAGCGGGCGTGAGCTACGTGATCATCGGTACCAAGGCCGTGAAGGATCCAGCGTTCGTTGCCGAAGCCTGCCGCGCGTTCCCCGGCAAGGTGATCGTCGGCCTGGATGCCAAGGATGGTTTCGTCGCCACCGACGGCTGGGCTGAAATCAGCACCATTCAGGTCATCGACCTGGCCAAGCAGTTTGAAGCCGACGGCGTGTCCGCCATCGTTTATACCGACATCGCCAAAGACGGCATGATGCAGGGCTGCAACGTACCGTTCACCGCCGCGCTGGCCGCTGCGACCAAGATCCCGGTGATCGCTTCCGGGGGTATCCACAACCTGGGCGACATCAAGACGCTGCTCGACGCCAAGGCGCCAGGCATCATCGGCGCCATCACCGGCCGGGCGATCTACGAGGGCACGCTGGATGTGGCAGAAGCTCAGGCTTTCTGCGATAGCTACGCGACCAGCTCCAAGCTGTAAGCTACAAGCTGCAAGTTAGAAGCGTGACTGCGGTCCGCTCTTTCTTGCAGCTTGAAGCTTGAAGCTTGCAACTCTTAATCGGAGATTAAGCATGGCCCTGGCCAAACGCATCATCCCTTGCCTGGACGTGGACAACGGCCGGGTGGTCAAGGGTGTGAAATTCGAAAACATCCGCGATGCCGGTGACCCGGTGGAAATCGCCCGTCGTTACGACGAGCAGGGCGCGGACGAGATTACCTTTCTCGACATCACCGCCAGCGTCGATGGTCGCGACACCACGTTGCATACCGTCGAGCGCATGGCCAGCCAGGTGTTCATCCCGCTGACCGTGGGCGGTGGCGTGCGCACCGTGCAAGACATTCGCAACCTGCTCAATGCCGGTGCGGACAAGGTCTCGATCAACACTGCAGCAGTGTTCAACCCGGAGTTCGTCGGCGAAGCGGCGCAGCATTTCGGTTCGCAATGCATCGTGGTCGCGATCGACGCGAAGAAGGTTTCCGGCCCGGGCGAAACCCCGCGCTGGGAAATCTTCACCCACGGCGGGCGCAAGCCGACCGGCCTCGACGCGGTTGAGTGGGCGAAGAAAATGGAAGGCCTGGGTGCTGGTGAGATCCTGCTGACCAGCATGGACCAGGACGGCATGAAAAACGGCTTCGACCTGGGCGTCACCCGCGCCATCAGCGATGCACTGGGCATTCCGGTGATCGCCTCCGGTGGCGTCGGCAACCTGCAACACCTGGCCGACGGTATCCTCGAAGGCCACGCCAGCGCGGTGTTGGCAGCGAGTATCTTCCACTTCGGCGAATACACCGTGCAGGAAGCCAAGGCTTATATGGCCCATCGCGGAATTGTGATGCGCTAAGCTCTGCGCGAAAACTGCCTGCGCGACAATCATGCTGCGTTAAAAACAGGCTCGGAATGCTCATGTAGGCCCCTACAGTCGAACGCGACCCCGGCCGTTCCTCGCCTGTTTTTGCCTTGCCTGATTGCCGCTCGGCAAGTTTTCGCACAGACCTTCAACAAACCGATGCAGGCCAGTGGACATCATGGCGGGCTCAAGGCACTCTTGGGTACGCCATGGATTTCGGTAGCCAGACAATGTTTAAACGCCTTCTGCTTGTCCTCGCCAGCGCTTGCCTGTTGTTCCTCAGTGGAGTGCGGGCGGCAGACAATCCCGCCACCGACATAGTGTTGCTGACGGAAAACTTCCCTCCGTACAACATGGCGAAGAATGGCAAGAACTTTGCGCAGGACGAAAACATCAATGGCATCGCCACCGATATCGTCCGCGAAATTTTCAAGCGCGCCGAGATTACCTACAGCCTGACGCTACGTTTCCCATGGGAACGAATCTACAAACTCACCCTGGAAAAGCCCGGCTACGGGGTGTTCGTCATGGCGCGGCTGCCTGATCGCGAAAAGCTCTTCAAATGGGTTGGCCCCATCGGTCCGGACGACTGGATCATGTTGGCCAAAGCTGACAGCAAAATCACCCTCGAAACCCTGGATGACGCCCGTCAATACAAGATTGGCGCCTACAAAGGCGACGCGATCGCCGAGACACTGGCCAAGCAGGGGCTCAATCCCATCGTGGTGCTACGCGATCAGGATAACGCCAGCAAGCTGGTCGACGGCCAGATCGATCTGTGGGCGACGGGAGATCCGGCCGGGCGCTACCTGGCGCGTCAGGAAGGCGTGAACGGGCTCAAGACCGTATTGCGGTTCAACAGTGCCGAGTTGTACCTGGCGTTGAACAAGGATGTGCCGGACGAGATGGTGGCCAGGCTTCAGGCGGCGCTGGATCAACTGCGCAAGGAAGGCAAAGTGGAAGAGATCATGGCGCGGTATCTCTAAAGCCGCTCTGCGGAGTTTTTTGCATTCCCCTGTGGGGGTGCGTGCTGCCGCTAACTAGCGGTACACCCCGTCCTTTCCATGGGCAGCTGTCGCCCGATTGCTGCGTACACTGATCATCTGCTTGATATCGATCCAGTTGATGCCCTGAGCCTTGAGCTTGGGCAGCTCGCGCTCCAGGACCGCCAGCGTCTGCGGATACGGATGCCCGATCATCACCGCCGAACCCTGTTTTTGCGCCAGGCTGATCGCCGTCTGGAGCTGCGTGAGGATCGCCGCCTCGGTGCGCTCGTCGTCCAGGAACACATCCCGAGAAACACTCGCCAGGCCGATCTTCTGCGCTTCGGCAGCCGCCACGGTTTGCGCGCTGGTGCGGCTATCGACGAAGAATTTGTGTCTCCCCTGCAAGTTCGCCATCAACCACGCCATCGCTGGTTGCTGAGCGGTCATGCGACTGCCCATGTGGTTGTTGATTCCGGCGGTGAAGGGCACTGCTTTGAACGCGGCGTCGAGTCGTTTCTCAAGTTCTTCGATGGGCAGGTCAGGGTGCCAGGCGAACGGACCGGTGGCCGGGTCCATGGGCATGTGCAGGATGACGATTTTGCCGGCGCGATGGGCCTCGCGAGCGAATTCGCCGGCGTGGGGCGTGTCGGGCATGATCGCTGTGGTCACCGGGCCGGGCAGCGCCAGCACACGACGATCCCGGGGCAAATTTTGCCCCAGGTCATCGATGATCAGGCTCAGATAGGCTTTGTGAGGCTTCTGCCTGGCGGGCTCCGCGTGAGCAGTACCCGCCAGACAGCACAACAGCACGAGGATGAAGCGCAGCGTCATCCTCAACGGCCGGACGTAATGCTCAGCCCTTTGAGCAGGCTCAGGGCCTGGGCCAGTTGGTAATCATCGTCCTGCGGCATTGGCTTGGCCTTGCCGCTGGAGCCGGTTGGTTTGTCGGCGCCGCCGTTGCCATTGCCCAGGTGCCCTTGCAGATCGGCTTCCTTGAAGTACTCGCCGTCCTGCTCGTTGGTGATCTTGGCCTTGCGCACCTCGATGTCCGGCACGATGCCCTGCGCCTGGATCGAGCGGCCGTTCGGCGTGTAGTACAGCGCCGTGGTGATCTTCAGCGCGCGGTCGTTGTTCAGCGGCAACACGGTTTGGACCGAGCCTTTGCCGAAACTGGTGGTGCCCATCAGCACGGCGCGTTTCTGATCCTGCAGGGCACCGGCGACGATTTCCGAAGCCGAGGCGCTGCCGCCGTTGATCAGCACGACCATTGGCACGGCTTCGCTTTCGTCCTTGCCGGTGGCCGAGAAGCGCAGCTCGGAGTTGGCGATGCGGCCCTTGGTGTAGACGATCAGGCCTTTGGTGATGAAGTGGTCGACCACTTCCACCGCCGCTTGCAGCACCCCGCCAGGGTTGTTGCGCAGGTCAAGAATAATGCCGTTGAGCTTCTTGCCGTTTTCCTTGCGCAGCTTGGCCAGAGCCTTGGAGACTTCTTCGCCGGTCTTGACCTGGAATTGGGTAATGCGGATGTAGCCGTAGCCGGACTCCAGCAGCTGGCTCTTCACGCTCTTCACTTGGATGATGGCGCGGGCCAGGGTCACGTCGAACGGCGTACCGCCATCGCGCACCAGGGTCAGGGTGATTTTCTGGCCGATCTTGCCGCGCATCTTGTCCACGGCTTCGGTCATGCTCTGGCCGCGAGTCGGCTGGCCATTGATCTTGACGATGAAGTCGCCGGCCTGGATGCCAGCCTTGGAGGCCGGGGTGTCATCGATGGGCGATACCACCTTGATGAAGCCGTCTTCGGCGCCGACTTCGATGCCCAGGCCGCCGAATTCGCCGCTGGTGCTTTCCTGCAGTTCGGCGAAGTCTTCCGGGCCCAGATAGGCGGAGTGCGGATCAAGGTTGCTGAGCATGCCCTTGATGGCGTTTTCCAACAGGGTCTTGTCGTCTACCGGCTCGACATAAGCGGCTTTGATCCGATCCATGACCTCGGCAAAGGTGCGCAACTCTTCCAGGGGCAATGGCGCCTTGGTGGTCGCAGCAGTGCCAGCAGGCGCGACGGCCGGGGCCGGTTGAGCGGCAAACGCCAACGGCGCGCCGATCACCAGGGCGATCGTCAGGGCCAGCGAGGTAAGGCGGGACAAATGCAGCATGTCGAACGAACTCCTGAATTAGGCGGCACGCTTATCCTTGCGCGCGGCACCATTGCGCCGGATCACTCGGGTGACCCTGCTGACGAATAGCAAAATACAGCGCTGGTGTGTCCTGCCCGCCACTGTTACCGACAGTGGAGATGGACTCACCGGCTTTTACCACGTCACCCGCAGACTTGAGCAGCGTCTGGTTGTGACCGTAAAGACTCAAAAAACCGTTGCCGTGGTCGAGAATCACCAGCAACCCGGCACCGCGCAACCAGTCGGCGAACACGACGCGACCGCCGTGAACCGCATGCACCGCGCTGCCGGCGGAGGCGCCGATCATCACGCCGTCCCACTTGGTCCGGGCATCGTCGCCACGGCTTTCACCGAAGCGTGCCAACAGTCGACCGTCGACAGGCCATGGAAGTTTGCCTCGGGTTGACGCAAATGGACCGCCAAAGGTCTCGCCTGAGCTTGAAACCAGTGCGCCGGGTGTCGATTTAACGGGTTTTCGTGGGGCATCGTCGGTGGCTTCTGCCTGCGCCTGGGCCTCACGTAAACGCTTTTTTTCGGCTTCCTGCTGGGCTATCAGCGCTTTTTGCCGCGCTTCTTCAGCCTCACGAGCCTGGCGGGCCAGGGTTTCCTCGATGGTTTTAAGGACTTTAGACAGGTCTGCCTGATCCTGCTCGCGGGCGGCCAGTTTCTGGTCGCGCGCCTTGACGTCGTCATTGAGCTTGGCCAGGACTTGCTGGCGCTCCTGGCGAACTTTCTCGAGTTCGCCGCGCTGGGTTTCCAGGCTGCTTTGCTGCACGAGCAATTGCGCTTGCTGGGCGGCGATGTCTTTTTCGACATTAGCCAGCTGGCGCAGGGTTTCGTTGAAGTTCTTCAGCTGTTCCAGGCGGGCCTGGCTCAGGTAGTCGTAATAGGTGAGGGTGCGGGCGAATTTCTCGGGGTTCTGCTGATTGAGTAGCAGCTTGAGATACTCCTGACGGCCATTCTGGTAGGCCGCGCGGGCCTGGATGGCGATCAGTCGTTGCTGTTCAGTGCGTGCGCTCTGGAGTTTTTTTTTCTCTGCATCGAGCCGCTGCAGCTCGGATTCGCTCTTCTTCAGCTCTTTTTGCAGGGCTTCGACCTGCTTCTCGAGCTTGCCCATTTCGGTCTCGGTGCCTTTCAGATCCTTCTGGATACCGGATTTTTCTTCCTGCAATTTGCCCAGCAGTTTTTTCAGCTCGGCAATGTCCTGGCGCGTAGCGTCCAGCTGCTGTTGGGTTTGCGCGCGCTCGTCAGCAAAGGCCGGTTGGAGCAGGCAAGTCAGAGCGAGGGCTATCAGGACGCGAAGCATAGAGGCGGGCGACACCAGGGAAAGGGACGGCCTAGTATGCCCGCCCCACGCTGCAAAAAAAACGCCCAATTGGGGCTGTGTGATAACTGGAGGGGAATGCAGGGGGAATTAGGCTTCCAAACCGCCAAAAACCACTGTGGGAGCGGGCTTGCCCGCGATGGCGGCCTGACATTCAACATAGAAGTTGGCTGGCAGATTGCTATCGCTGGCAAGCCAGCTCCCACAGGGATTAACGGTGATTACACCAAAATGGAAGTCCCGGTCATTTCTGCCGGTTTTTCCAGGCCCAGCAGTTTCAGCATGGTCGGCGCCACATCCGCCAGCACGCCGCCTTCGCGAACCTTCAGGTCGCGCTTGCCAACATAAATGAACGGCACCGGCTCGGTGGTGTGCGCGGTGTGCGCTTGACCGGTGGATTCATCGGACATCTGCTCGACATTGCCGTGGTCGGCGGTGATCAGCGCTTCGCCACCGACTTTTTCCAGGGCTTCGACGATACGGCCGACGCACTGGTCCAGGCATTCAACGGCTTTTACCGCCGCGTCGAACACGCCACTGTGTCCAACCATGTCGCCGTTGGCGTAATTGACGACGATCACGTCATAACGCTGGTGTTCGATGGCATCGACGATGCGATCGGTCACTTCCGGCGCGCTCATCTCTGGCTGCAAGTCATAAGTGGCGACTTTCGGCGACGGAATCAGGATGCGCTCTTCGCCCGGGAACGGTTCTTCGCGACCACCGGAAAAGAAAAAGGTCACGTGGGCGTATTTCTCGGTTTCAGCGATGCGCAGCTGAGTCTTGCCGTTTTTCGCCAAGTAATCGCCCAGCACGTTTTCCAGGCTGCCGGCGGCGAAGGCGGCTGGCGCGGGAATGCTGGCGGCGTATTGGGTCAGCATCACGAAGCCGGCCAGTTTTGGCTGGCGCGCGCGTTCGAACTCCTTGAAGTCGTCTTCAACGAACACCCGGGTCAGCTCGCGGGCGCGGTCGGCGCGGAAGTTCATGAAGACAACGGCGTCGCCGTCCTCGACTTTCACCGGTTCACCGATGGAGGTGGCCTTGACGAACTCGTCGCTCTCGCCACGTTCATAGGCCGCTTGCAGGCCTTCCTGGGCGGTGGCGGCGTTGAATTCGCCCTGGCCGTCGACAATCAGGTTGTAGGCCTGGGCTACGCGGTCCCAGCGGTTGTCGCGGTCCATGGCGAAATAACGACCGATGAGGCTGGCGATGCGGCCCTTGCCCAGCGCCTGGAAAGCCGCGTCCAGCAGTTCGATCGACGATTGCGCGCTTTTCGGTGGGGTATCGCGGCCATCGAGGAAGGCGTGCAGGTAGATTTTTTCCGCGCCGCGCTTGGCGGCCAGTTCAGCCATGGCGACCAGGTGATCCTGGTGGCTGTGCACCCCGCCATCGGACAGCAGGCCCATGAAATGCACGGCTTTACCGGCGGCAACAGCTTTGTCCACGGCGGCGCAGATGGTCGGGTTCTCGAAGAACTCACCGTCGCGGATCGATTTGGTCACGCGAGTGAAGTCCTGGTACACCACGCGGCCGGCGCCGAGGTTCATGTGGCCAACTTCGGAGTTACCCATCTGGCCATCCGGCAGGCCGACGTCCATGCCGCTGCCCGAGATCAGGCCGTTTGGCGTGGTGGCCCACAAACGGTCGAGCACAGGCTTCTTGGCGGCATAGATGGCATTGCCTTCCTGGCTTTCACTGTGACCGAAGCCGTCGAGAATCATCAGGACCAAAGGTTTAGGCGTGGTAGTCATGGAATCCACTCGTGGCTGAGATAAAAAGGGGTGATGGAAAAGGGAGTGGCAGTTTAAAGCGAAGTTCCTGCGGCGTCACCGCCGGACGGGGTTTGGCCCACCTTGGTGGCTGTGTATACTGGCCGACATTTTAACGCCCTGGAACCTCCTTCGATGGTTGCTCACCTGATTGAATTTGCCACTAACCACTACATTCTCGTCGGTATCTTCGTCGTACTGCTGGCGTTGCTGATTGCCTACCAAATGCAGGGCGGCGGCCGTAGCCTGAGCACCGGCGAACTGACCGCACTGGTCAACAAGGACGCCGGGGTAGTGGTCGACATCCGTCCGAGCAAGGATTTCGCCGCTGGTCACATCGTGGGCGCGGTGAACATTCCCCAGGACAAACTGGCCGCCCGCATCGGCGAGCTGGAAAAACACAAGGCCAAGACCATCATTCTGGTCGATGCCCTGGGCCAGACCGCCGGCACGCACGCACGCGAGCTGATGAAATCCGGCTTCACCGCCGCCAAGTTGTCCGGTGGCGTTTCCAGCTGGAAAGCCGACAACCTGCCGCTGGTGAAGTGATATGAGCAACGTCGTCGTCTATTCCAGCGATTACTGCCCTTATTGCTCGCGAGCCAAATACCTGCTCGAGAACAAAGGCGTGGCCTTCGAAGAGATCAAGGTCGATGGCAAGCCGCAGGTGCGCGCCGCAATGGCTCAAAAAGCCGGACGTACGTCCGTGCCGCAGATCTGGATCGGCAGCACCCATGTTGGCGGTTGTGATGACTTGTTTGCCCTGGAGCGCGCCGGCAAGCTCGACGCGATGCTCAAGGCCTGACTGCTGTATTCAAAACAAGCAAACCTAAAAGACCCCTGGATCAAGAAGGATCTGCGATGACTGACCAACAGAACACTGCTGCGAACGAAGAAGAAACTGCACCGCAATTCTCCTTGCAGCGCATTTATGTCCGTGACCTGTCCTTCGAAGCCCCGAAAAGCCCGGCGATCTTCCGCCAGCAGTGGGAGCCGAGCGTCGGTCTGGACCTGAACACCCGTCAAAAGGCTCTGGAAAACGATTTCCATGAAGTCGTGCTGACCCTGTCGGTCACGGTGAAGAACGGTGACGAAGTGGCGTTCATCGCTGAAGTGCAACAGGCCGGGATCTTCCTGATCAAGAACCTGGATGACGCTTCGATGAGCCACACCCTCGGCGCGTTCTGCCCGAACATCCTGTTCCCGTACGCTCGCGAAACCCTGGACAGCCTGGTGACCCGTGGTTCGTTCCCGGCGCTGATGCTGGCTCCGGTTAACTTCGACGCGCTGTACGCGCAAGAGCTGCAACGCATGCAGGCGGCTGGCGAGACTCCAACCGTTCAATAAGCGGGTCCAAATGTGGGAGCGAGCTTGCTCGCGATGAGGTCATCAGCTTCAACATTGATGTTGACTGAAACACCGCCATCGCGAGCAAGTTCGCTCCCACATTTTTTTGCGGTGTTATTTGAAGCCGTTCTGCCGCCAAGCCTCGTACACGGCCACGGCTACGGTGTTGGACAGGTTCAGGCTGCGGCAGCCTTCGCGCATCGGCAGGCGCAGGCGTTGTTCGCCAGGCAGGGCGTCCAGCACATCGGCGGGCAGGCCACGGCTTTCGGGGCCGAACAGGAAGGCATCACCCTCGGCGAAGCTGGCGTCGTGGAATGGCCGCGAACCCTTGGTGGTGAAGGCGAACACTCGCGGATGGCCGAGGCTTTCCAGGCAGCTCGCGAGGTCTGCGTGGCGTTGCAGGGTGGCATACTCGTGATAGTCGAGGCCGGCCCGGCGCAGTCGCTTGTCGTCCATCTCGAAGCCCAGCGGTTCGATCAAATGCAGGTGGCAGCCGCTGTTGGCGCACAGCCTGATAACGTTGCCGGTATTCGGCGGAATTTCCGGTTGGAAGAGGATGACGTGAAACATGCACGGCTCCGAAGGTAAAGATGAGCGGCATTCTACGCCGCAACCCGACTCTCGTTCGAAACTATTCCCGCGCGTGATGGGTTCGCTGGCGATTGTCGGGGTGATGGTCGGGATGATGATCGGACGCCTGACCACGCCCGACCCCAGCGAACTGCAGCAGGTCGAAGTGATGGATAACGGGCTGGTGGTCTGGTTCAACAATGAACCCAAGGTCCATGGCGAGATTGTCGATGGCAGTGTCGCGTTGTTGTTCGAAGCCGAAGGCAAGGTGCAAAAGGGTCAGCTCAAGCTCAACGGCAAGGACGTCAACTGGCGAACGCGTTTGAGTGATGGGGGGTTGTTGCTGACGCTGGTGGCGGCCCGGCCCCTGCAGGGCGACTGGACCGGAAGCGAGGTCGATAACCGCTGGCGGCTGGAGATCCATCTCCGAGAGCAATAAAAGAGGGAATCCCCGGCCTGCCTGTACCAAGGTTCCCAAAACGGGAGGGTTCACGCATTGCATCGTGAACCCGGTGTAAAGGGGGAATCCCCGGCCTGCCTGTACCAAGGTTCCCAAAACGGGAGGGTTCGCGCATTGCATCGTGAACCCGGTGTAAAGGGGGAATCCCCGGCCTGCCTGTACCAAGGTTCCCAAAACGGGAGGGTTCGCGCATTGCATCGTGAACCCGGTGTAAAGAGGGAATCCCCGGCCTGCCTGTACCAAGGACCCCAAAAACGGCGGCTCGTCGCTAGTGCGGTGTGAGCCCGGTGTAAAGAGGGGAATCCCCGGCCTGCCTGTACCAAGGTCCCCGAAACTGGGTAGTGAACTGAATCACTGAATGGACTATTGCAGGGGGCGTGCCAGGTTTTAACAATATGAAACAGATATCCGCCGGATAACGCTGAAAGCCCCGTATTTCGGGGCTTTCGTGTTTTTTCAATTGGGGTTCGATTGCGAATTCAGGCGAGATGTCGGATCAGAAGTAGTGCCCGATTGCAGGTCACGGTGCGTTGCGGCGGTGCACAGGGTGCTAAATGTTGGCCGGCAGCAATGATGTTGAATGTGCTGGCCCCATCGCGAGCAGGCTCGCTCCTACAGGGGAGTGGTGTTCACGCGATTGCGAAAACACTCAGGACCCACGGTGGGAGCAAGCCTGCTCGCGATTGGATGCTGTGGTGAGTGAAGAACTGAAGGTTGCTTAACCTTCATCCCCCTCATCGTCATCCCCGCCATCGACCTTCATCCCCAGCTCCTTGATCTTGCGAGTCAGGGTGTTGCGACCCCAGCCCAGCAACACGGCGGCATCGCGACGACGGCCTGCGGTGTGCTTGAGGGCGGTTTCGATCATGATCCGTTCGAACGCCGGCACCGCGCTGTCGAGCAGACTCGACTGGCCACGCGCCAGCGCCTGATCAGCCCATTGGCGCAGCGCCTGCTCCCAATTGGTCACCGGTGCCGAATCCTGAGGCAGGCTCAGCAGCTCCGGCGGCAAGTCACCGATGTGCACTTCACGGCCTGACGCCATGACGGTGATCCAGCGGCAAGTGTTCTCCAGCTGACGCACGTTGCCCGGCCATGGCAGGTTTTTCAGGTATTCCTCGGTTTCGTTTTTCAGCAGCTTCGGCTCGACGGCCAGCTCCTGCGCGGCACGGCTGAGGAAGTGCTTGGCCAGGGTCGGGATGTCTTCGCGACGATCCGACAGGCGCGGAATGTGGATGCGGATCACGTTGAGGCGGTGGAACAAGTCCTCACGGAATTTCCCGGCGTGCACCAGGGTTTCCAGATTCTGGTGCGTCGCGGCGATGATTCGCACATCGACCTTCACTGGCACGTGACCACCGACGCGATAGAACTCGCCATCGGCCAAGACCCGCAGCAGCCGAGTCTGGGTGTCGGCCGGCATATCGCCGATTTCATCGAGGAACAGCGTGCCGCCGTCCGCCTGCTCGAAACGCCCGCGCCGCAGGTTGGCCGCGCCGGTGAAGGCGCCTTTCTCGTGGCCGAACAGCTCGGATTCCATCAGGTCTTTGGGGATCGCCGCCATGTTCAGCGCAATGAACGGCGACGCCGCGCGCGGACTGTGACGGTGCAGGGCGTGGGCCACCAGTTCTTTACCGGTACCCGATTCGCCATTGATCAGCACGGTGATGTTGGAGTGGCTCAAGCGCCCGATGGCGCGAAACACTTCCTGCATCGCCGGCGCTTCGCCGATGATTTCGGGGGTGCGGGTCAGGGTCGGGGCGACTTCGAGTCCTTGCTGTTCCTGGGCGTGCTGGTTGGCGCGCTTGACCAGGGACACCGCCTCGTCGACATCGAACGGCTTGGGCAGGTATTCGAACGCACCGCCCTGGTAGGACGCGACAGCGCTGTCCAGATCGGAGTGCGCGGTCATGATGATCACCGGCAGCCGTGGGTGTTGTTCGCGAATCCGTGCCAGAAGGTCCAGGCCGCTGGCGCCTGGCATGCGGATGTCGGAGATGATCACGTCCGGCTGCTGGCGAGCCAGGCGGCTCATCACGCCATCGGCGCTGTCGAAGCTTTGCGTGGTCATGCCTTCTTGTTGCAAGGCTTTTTCCAGGACCCAACGGATAGAACGGTCGTCATCGACGATCCACACGGTTTCACTACGGCTCATGTCGATGTGGCTCCTTGTTCCAGTGGCAGAAAGATCGAGAAAGTGGTGTGGCCCGGGTGGCTGTCACACTCGATCAGGCCCTGGTGCTGGCTGATGATGTTCTGGGTAATGGACAGGCCCAGCCCGGTACCGTCCGGACGGCCGCTGACCATGGGAAAGAAAATGGTTTCCTGTAGTTCCGCAGGAATGCCCGGGCCGTTGTCGATGATTTCGATCTTGGTCACCAGGCGATGGCGTACGTGGCCGATGGTGAATTGGCGCATGGCACGGGTGCGCAGCGTGATGCGGCCCAGGCGCAGCTCGTTCTGGCTGCTGATCGCTTGCATTGCGTTACGCACGATGTTCAGCACGGCCTGAATCATTTGTTCGCGGTCGATCAGGACGTCCGGAATGCTTGGGTCGTAATCGCGCACCAATGTGATGCAGCCCTGACTTTCGGCCTCGACCAAGTGACAGACGCGCTCCAGCACTTCATGGATGTTGCACATGGCCAGCGACGGCAGTTTGTTGGAGCCGAGCATGCGATCCACCAGATTACGCAGGCGATCGGCTTCTTCAATGATCACGTTGGTGTAGTCGCGCAGGCTTTCTTCCGGCAGTTCGCGGGCCAGCAATTGTGCCGCGCCACGAATCCCGCCCAGCGGGTTCTTGATTTCGTGCGCCAGGCCACGCACCAGCATCTTGCTGGTTTCCTGTTTCGACAGCTGCGCTTCTTCCTTGGTGATCCGCAACAAACGGTCACGGGGATGGACCTCGAGCAATAGCAGGGTGTCGCCATTGCTCAGGATCGGCGTGACCGCGTAATCGACCGTCAGGGTCTGGCCGGTGAGGGCGGTGAGCATCGCTTCGCGCTTGGTGAACGGATGCGCCTGCTGCACCGCCTGGCGCAAGGAATTCAGCGCCTCGGTGGACTCGGTGAACAGCTCGCTGATGAACTGCCCGTGGCTGCGCTGGCCGCTGATGGCCAGGAGCATTTCCGCGGCCGGGTTCATGTACTCAAGGCGCAATTCGGCATCGAGCAGGATGGTCGCCGTGGTCAGGTTGTCGAGTAGCAAGCGGTGTAGTGCGTCACTGATGGTCATTCAGGACCTCTTTTGGCGCATGAATAAAGAGCTGATGCGAGGAAACTGCAAAAACCAAACCAAGGCTCCGAAAAGAAGCGTCGTCCCCCTGAAACAGGCGTTTGACGCTCGATTGCGTGGCGCTCTGCCAGCTTTTGCGGGTACTTTCGAACCAAAATGGGTTGGATTTCGACGTGAGTGCAACCAATCGCACCAATATAGTGCGCAAACCTGAACGAGATGGGGAGAAGCGCAGGCGTAGATTTTTTGTGGCGGGTCGGCCGCTGAAGACCCGATTCCAGCAGCGTGTACCGGCAAGCGATCAGCGCCAGGCGTTCAACGCTTATGCATCCGTTGAAGGGTAAAAGTCACGGTTGGGCTTTGCTGTATGACCGTATCGCCATCGATCACTTGCACGGCGAGACGATGCTGGCCGCGATCGATATTCACCAGTTGCAGGCTCGGTACGTTGCCGGGTTGGCCATACGGTTGATCGTCCAGCCATAGTCTGAGCAGATGCGTTCCTTGCAGGCGGGGCTTGATGAGTACGTTGACGGTGAAGGTGCCGTCGTTGGCGCGCAGGGCTTCGGTGACGGGCAGGCCAGTGAGTTCCAGTACCTCATACGTGACGTGAGGTTGTTCGCGGTTGCCGGCTTTGGCTGGCGGTTCCGGTTTTCTCGGCGGCTGACTTTCGACACTGTTGAGTGGTGGCAACTCGACCGGTTGGGCTTTAACGCCATCTGGCGGTTGATTGCTGTATCCGGTGTTGCCATCGGCGTCGGTGTATTTGTAAATCTGCGCCATCACGGGAAAAGCCAAAGACAGCAGCAAAAGCATTGATAACAGCCGCATTCAGACTCCAGGTGGGCCGCGAGGATTACTCCGACAATGGAATACCTTGGCTGCCAGCATAGAACACAATAAGTTCTACCGGCTTGTTACCGGTCTTTCCACGATGCGTGATATTGACCATTTCAGCCAGCGCGTCGCCCTGTTTGAAGTGCTGGATCTTGCCGTTGTCCCTGCTCTCCACCGTCAATTCGCCCGCAAGAATGTATGCCGCGTTGGGGATCGGGTGGGTATGCCAGTCGAGTTCGGTGTTGGCAGGTATCTTGAGTTTGAGCATTGACAGTTCGGGTGCGGAGTCGGGGTAGCGAATGTAAGGCGTGCTGTCCCAGGATGTGCTGGTTTGCAGCAGGATTTTGCGTTCGATACCCGCCGGAGGTGAGGCGGGGCTGCAGCCCAGCAACGCAGTGGTCAAAGTGGCGATCAGGGGTGTGAGCAGGCAGGTCTTCATTCTTCCGTCCATTGAATTCAAGCAAGTCGATATAGGCTACGAGCTACTCGAATGGATTGATGCCGGACGATGCTGTGAATGTCCGAGGAGAATGAGCAAGCAGTTGTCGGAAACTGCCCACAAAAAAGGCCTTCCGAAGAAGGCCTCTTTTTTGTCACGCCGCTTGCGCAGGCGCTACCGGATTAGCAGCTGTAGTACAGCTCGTATTCCAGTGGGTGTACGAAGGTACGAACCTTGATTTCTTCTTCGCTTTTCAGGGCGATGTAAGCGTCGATGAAGTCGTCGCTGAAAACGCCGCCTTTGGTCAGGAACGCACGACCTTTGTCCAGCTCTTCCAGGGCTTCTTTCAGGCTGCCGCAAACTTGTGGGATCTCTTTCGCCTCTTCAGGCGGCAGGTCGTACAGGTTTTTGTCAGCTGCATCGCCAGGGTGGATCTTGTTCTGGATGCCGTCCAGGCCAGCCATCAGCAGTGCGGCGAACGCCAGGTACGGGTTGGCAGCCGGGTCCGGGAAGCGCGCTTCGATACGGCGGGCTTTCGGGCTCGACACGTAAGGAATACGGATCGAAGCGGAACGGTTGCGAGCCGAGTAGGCCAGCATTACTGGAGCTTCGAAACCTGGAACCAGACGCTTGTAGGAGTTGGTGGCCGGGTTGGTGAAGCCGTTCAGGGCCTTACCGTGCTTGATGATGCCGCCGATGAAGTACAGGGCGGTATCGGACAGGCCGGCATAGCCTTCGCCTGCGAAGGTGTTCTTGCCATCTTTCCAGATGGACATGTGTACGTGCATGCCCGAACCGTTGTCGCCGTACAGAGGCTTAGGCATGAAGGTAGCGGTACGGCCGTAGGCATCGGCAACGTTGTGCACGACGTACTTCAGGGTTTGGGTTTCGTCGGCTTTCTTCACCAGGGTGTTGAACTTGACGCCGATTTCGTTCTGGCCGGCAGTTGCCACTTCGTGGTGGTGAACTTCGACGGTCAGGCCCATTTCTTCCAGTGCGTTGCACATGGAGGTACGGATTTCGTGGTCGTGGTCGAACGGTGGAACCGGGAAGTAGCCGCCTTTGACGCCTGGACGGTGGCCCTTGTTGCCGCCTTCGATGTCCTGGTCGGACATCCAGGAACCTTGTTCGGAGTAGATCTTGAACATGGAACCGGAAATGTCGGACTTGAACTTGACCTGGTCGAAGATGAAGAACTCTGGCTCTGGACCGGCGAACACGGTGTCACCGATACCGGTGGCTTTCAGGTGCTCTTCGGCGCGCTTGGCGATCGCACGTGGGTCGCGATCGTAGCCTTGCATGCTCGAAGGTTCGATGATGTCGCAGACCAGGATCAGGGTCGGCTCTTCGGTGAATGGGTCGAGAACGGCGGTGGAATCGTCCGGCATCAGGATCATGTCGGAGGCTTCGATGCCTTTCCAGCCAGCGATGGAAGAACCGTCGAACATCTTGCCGACTTCGAAGAAGTCTTCATCCAGCGCGTCGCGAGCCGGCATGGTCACGTGGTGCTGAGTGCCTTTGGTGTCCGTGAACCGCAGATCAATCCACTTGACGTCATGATCTTTGATGAGTTGAACCGACTTCGACATAGTGTCCTCCGGGTGGCTTAGGGCTGGTAGTGGATGCCCTTAAATGTTTGTGATGCCGGCGCGAATACTCTGCCAAGGCAACCTGCCTCACAAGGGAGCAAATTGCATGCCAGTGCCCCAGCATGGGTTTTTTGCCCCAATTTCACGCTTATAGAGGTGCGAGGCCTATAAATGCTTGAATTAGCGCCCCTTAATGTGGCGCTCAGACCTCAAAGTGACCTGTTTTGGTGCGCGCAAAACCTTCTGCACATTAACTGGTTAAACCTTGAGCAATTTCCGCTATAATCCGCGCCCCCCTTTTTCGGCTGGCCCAGCGCGCGCTGTTTTCATGAAACTAATCGTAAAAGTCTTTCCCGAGATCACCATCAAGAGCCGCCCGGTACGGATGCGTTTCATCCGTCAATTGGCCAAGAACATCCGTGCCGTGCTCCGCGATCTGGACCCGGCTGTGGTGGTGAACGGTGTGTGGGACAACCTCGAGCTGGAAACCCGTGTCAGCGACCCCAAGGCCCTGAAAGAGATGGGCGAGCGCCTGAGCTGCATGCCGGGCATCGCGCACTTTCTGCAGATCGACGAATACCCGCTGGGCGATTTCGACGACATCGTCGAAAAGTGCAAGCAGCACTACGGTGATGCACTGGCCGGGAAGATTTTTTCGGTGCGCTGCAAGCGCGCCGGCAAGCACCCATTCAGCTCGATCGACATCGAGAAATATGTCGGCAGCCAGTTGCGCCGTCAGTGCGGTGCCGCCGGGATCGACCTGAAAAAGCCGGAAGTCGAAGTCCGCATCGAAGTTCGCGACCAACGGTTGTTCGTGATCCACAGCCAGCACAACGGCATCGGCGGTTATCCGCTGGGTGCGCTGGAGCAGACGCTGGTCTTGATGTCCGGCGGTTTCGACTCGACCGTCGCCGCCTACCAGATCATGCGCCGTGGCCTGATGGCCCATTTCTGCTTCTTCAACCTGGGCGGCAGGGCCCATGAATTGGGCGTTATGGAAGTCGCGCATTTCATCTGGAAGAAGTACGGCAGCTCCCAACGCGTGTTATTTGTCAGTGTGCCGTTCGAGGAAGTGCTGGGAGAAATTCTCGGTAAAGTCGATAACAGTCATATGGGCGTAGTATTGAAGCGTATGATGTTGCGCGCTGCGTCCCAAATCGCCGATCGCCTGCACATTGATGCATTGGTTACCGGTGAAGCGATTTCCCAGGTTTCGAGCCAGACACTGCCGAACCTGTCCGTGATCGACTGTGTGACCGACAAGCTGGTGCTGCGCCCACTGATCGCCAGCCACAAGCAGGACATCATCGACCTGGCCAACGAAATCGGCACCGCCGACTTCGCCCGGCACATGCCGGAGTACTGCGGGGTCATTTCGGTGAACCCCAAGACGGCGGCCAAGCGCCATCGGGTGGAGCACGAAGAGAAAGAATTCGACATGGCGGTGCTTGAGCGTGCGCTCGAGAACGCCAAACTGGTGCCGATCGATCGCGTAATCGATGAATTGGGCCAGGACGTTCAGATTGAAGAAGTCAGCGAAGCGCTGGCCGGTCAGATCGTGATCGACATCCGCCACCCGGATGCCGCCGAGGATGACCCGCTGGAACTCGCTGGTATCGAGGTACAAACGATGCCGTTTTATGCTCTGAACGCTCGTTTCAAGGAACTGGACCCTACTCGCCAGTACCTGTTGTATTGCGACAAAGGCGTGATGAGTCGCCTGCATGCCCACCATTTGCTCAGTGAGGGGCATGCCAATGTGCGCGTTTATCGACCGAGCTAAGTGCCCGGGGCTGTTTGCCTGTGGCTTGCGTCACCGGCCCCCCGACGCCGCCGTCAAGCTGTAACGGCTTTCACGGACGCTACTGTTAATCGCTGCCACGACCTGTCAGCACACCGAATCCTCTGATCGAGATACACAAGTGATCGAAAATCTACGCAACATCGCCATCATTGCCCACGTTGACCATGGTAAAACCACCCTGGTAGACAAACTCCTGCGTCAATCCGGCACCCTGGAGCGCAACGAGCTCAACGACGAGCGCGTGATGGACTCCAACGACCAGGAAAAAGAGCGCGGTATTACCATTCTGGCGAAAAACACCGCCATCAACTGGAACGGCTACCACATCAACATCGTGGACACCCCGGGCCACGCCGACTTCGGCGGTGAAGTTGAACGCGTAATGTCGATGGTCGACTCCGTTCTGCTGCTGGTTGACGCTCAAGACGGCCCTATGCCGCAAACCCGTTTCGTGACCAAGAAGGCTTTCGAAGCCGGCCTGCGTCCAATCGTGTGCATCAACAAGGTTGACCGTCCAGGCGCGCGTCCGGACTGGGTTCTGGACCAGATCTTCGACCTGTTCGACAACCTGGGTGCCACCGAAGAACAGCTGGACTTCAAAGTCGTCTACGCCTCGGCCCTGAACGGTATTGCCGGTCTGGACCACAACGAAATGGCTGAAGACATGACCCCGCTGTACCAGTCGATCGTCGACAACGTACCTGCGCCGGCTGTTGACCGTGACGGTCCGTTCCAGATGCAAATCTCCGCACTGGACTACAACAGCTTCCTGGGTGTTATCGGTGTTGGCCGTATCGCTCGTGGTCGCGTCAAGCCGAACACTCCGGTTGTGGCGATCAGCGCCGACGGCAAAAAGCGTAACGGTCGTATCCTGAAGCTGATGGGTCACCACGGTTTGCACCGTATCGACGTTGAAGAAGCAGCTGCCGGCGACATCGTGTGCATCAGCGGTATGGACGAGTTGTTCATCTCCGACACCCTGTGCCAGCTCGACACCCCGGAAGCGATGAAGCCTCTGACCGTTGACGAGCCAACCGTTTCCATGACCTTCCAGGTAAACGACTCGCCTTTCTGCGGTAAAGAAGGCAAGTTCGTGACTTCCCGTAACATCAAGGAACGTCTGGACAAAGAGCTGCTGTACAACGTTGCACTGCGCGTTGAAGAAGGCGACTCGGCTGACAAGTTCAAGGTTTCCGGCCGTGGTGAGCTGCACCTCTCGGTACTGATCGAAACCATGCGTCGCGAAGGCTTCGAAATGGCTGTAGGCCGTCCGGAAGTGATCATCCGTCTGGTTGATGGCGTGAAGCACGAACCGTACGAAAACGTGACCATCGACCTGCCGGAAGAATCCCAAGGCAAGGTAATGGAAGAGATGGGCCTGCGTAAGGGCGACCTGACCAACATGGTGCCGGATGGCAAGGGCCGTGTACGTCTGGAATACAACATCCCTGCTCGTGGTCTGATCGGTTTCCGTAACCAGTTCCTGACCCTGACCAACGGTGCTGGCATCCTGACCTCGATCTTCGACCGTTACGACGTGATGAAGTCCGGCGACATGTCCGGCCGTCAGAACGGCGTTCTGGTTTCGGTTGAAACCGGCAAGGCGCTGACCTACTCCCTGGAAACCCTGCAGGCGCGTGGCAAGCTGTTCGTTGAACACGGTCAGGAAATCTACAACGGTCAGATCGTTGGTCTGAACAGCCGTGACAACGACCTGGGCGTTAACCCTACCAAGGGCAAGAAGCTCGACAACATGCGTGCTTCGGGTAAAGACGAAACCATCGCCCTGGTTCCACCTGTTCGCTTCACCCTGGAACAGGCTCTGGAATTCATCCAGGACGACGAGCTGTGTGAAGTCACTCCTAAGTCCATCCGTCTTCGCAAGAAGATCCTGGACGAAAGCGAGCGTACCCGCGCTGCCAAGAAAGCCAAGGCGTAACCTTTAGCCTGGCTCAACGAAAACGCCCCCGGTCGAAAGGCCGGGGGCGTTTTTGTTTGTCTGGGATTTGTCTGGAGTTGGTGCGGTGTCGGTGCTGCCCTTTTCGCTGGTAAGCCAGCTCCCACAGGGTTTTGAGTCGTACATGAAATTTTTGTACGACAACAATCATTGTGGGAGCTGGCTTGCCAGCGAAGGCGGCCGATCAGCCACCGCCAATGTCAGGCGGAATCAGAACCGCTCGATATGCCGCGAATTTTTCTCGCGCTCCACTTCTTTGGGCTTGTACGCGCAATACCCCGGCCGCGGGCCGATTTTCGGGTGGTTTCGGCAGGTGTCCGGGCGCTTTTCATAAATAGTGCACAGACGGCTCTTACGATCCAGGTACAGGCAATCGTTGTTGCTCATGCGCTGAAGGGTGAAGATCTCGGACTTCTGGTTGTAGCGCTCGACGATCCCTTCCTTCTGCAGGCGCTTGGCGATGTTCTTCGGCGGGTCGCCGCGCTCGAACTCGTCGACGATACCGATACGGATCAGATCCTTGATCTTGACCTCGACAGGCAGCGTGCAGCAGCTGGATATGCAGGAGCCGCACATCGGAGCAGAGTACTTGGCCCAGGTATCGAGTCGGTCGATCTCCGCGGCGGCGATCAGGTTCGGCTTCATCATCGGTTGTTACCAGCATGCATCAGGGCGCGCGATCATACCGGGACTGGTGGATTTTTGAACAACCTTTCGCCAGATTTTTTGCGTTGGGTGGCCGATTGGCCATAAATTCGGCACGGCCCCTGCATTGATTCCAGTACACGACAATGTATTAACGATCTAAGTCGCACTAACAGGAAAAACTGCCGAACCAGAGCCTCTACCGCCTGTCAGACCGTCTAGGCTCAGACAACTCAAAGCTCGCTCGAGGTCTTATCGATGACTCAAGAACCACTTGTTCGCGAAGCAGAGGTGGCCGCATTCCGCGACGCCGTCTTGACCAAGCTCACCTACGCGGTGGGCAAAGACCCGGATCACGCCTTCGACCATGACTGGTTCGAAGCCATTGCGCTGGCGGCGCGTGATCACATGGTCGAGCACTGGATGGACCATACGCGCCAGATCTACCGCAAAGGTCAGAAGCGCGTTTACTACCTGTCCCTGGAATTCCTCATCGGCCGCTTGCTCTACGACAGCCTGAGCAACCTCGGTTTGCTGGACGTGGCGCGTGAAGCGCTGACCGAGCTGGGCGTCGACCTTGAACGCATTCGCTTGCTGGAGCCCGACGCGGCGCTCGGCAATGGCGGCCTCGGTCGTCTGGCGGCGTGCTTCATGGAAAGCATGTCGACCCTGGGCATCGCCGGTCATGGCTATGGCATTCGGTACGAGCATGGCTTGTTCCGTCAGGCCATTGTCGACGGCTGGCAACAGGAGCAGACCGAACACTGGCTGGATTTCGGCAACCCCTGGGAGTTCGAGCGGCCGGAAGTGGTTTATCCGATTGGTTTCGGCGGCAGCGTCGAGACCGTGACCGATGAAGGCGGCAAGTCCAGGCAAGTCTGGCACCCGGCGGAAACCGTGCGGGCCATTGCCTACGACACGCCGGTGGTCGGCTGGCGCGGGGCGAGCGTGAACACGCTGAGACTGTGGCGTGCGCGGGCCATGGAAGATCTGCACCTGGAACGTTTCAACGCCGGTGACCACCTGGGAGCGGTCGCCGAAGTGGCCCGGGCCGAAAGTATCTCCCGCGTGCTCTACCCGGCCGACAGCACTGAAGCCGGCCAGGAACTGCGCTTGCGCCAGGAATACTTCTTCGTCGCCGCGTCCCTGCAGGATTTGCTGCGCCGCCATCGCAACATGCACACCTCGGTACTGACGCTGGGCGATCACGCGGCGATCCAGCTCAATGACACCCACCCGTCGATTGCCGTGGCCGAGCTGATGCGTCAATTGGTCGACGTCTACGATGTGGCGTGGGACGCCGCCTGGCAGGTTACGGTCGACACGTTGTCCTACACCAACCACACGCTGCTGCCTGAAGCGCTGGAAACCTGGCCGGTCGGCTTGATGGAGCGCATGCTGCCGCGGCACATGCAGATCATTTACCTGATCAACGCCCAGCACATCGACTCGTTGCGGGCCAAAGGCATTCACGACTTCGACGTGTTGCGCGCGGTATCACTGATCGAAGAAGACAACGGCCGCCGCGTGCGCATGGGCAACCTGGCATTCCTCGGCTCCCACAGCGTCAACGGCGTGTCCGGGCTGCACACGCAGTTGATGCGCAAAACCGTGTTCTCCGAACTGCACAAGCTCTATCCGGACCGGATCAATAACAAAACCAACGGTATCACCTTCCGCCGTTGGCTCTATCAGGCCAACTCCGAACTGACTTCGATGCTGGTCGATGCCCTTGGCCCGCAGCTGCTGGACAACCCTGAAGATCGCTTGCTCGGTCTGGAACCGTTCGCCGACAAGAGCGCATTCCGCAAGGCGTTTGCCGAGCAACGGCTGCACAGCAAAAGAGCCCTGGCCTACATCATTCACGAACGGCTGGGGGTGGCGGTCAACCCGGCGGCCATGTTCGACGTGCAGGTCAAGCGCATCCACGAATACAAACGGCAACTGCTCAACCTGATGCACACCGTCGCGCTCTATCAGGCAATTCGTGCCGAGCCGGAGGTCGATTGGGTGCCGCGGGTGAAAATCTTTGCCGGCAAGGCGGCGGCGAGTTATCACCAGGCCAAGCTGATCATCAAACTGACCAACGACATCGCCCGGGTGGTGAACAACGACCCGACCGTGCGTGGGTTGCTGAAAGTGGTGTTCCTGCCCAACTACAACGTCAGCCTGGCGGAAAGCATCATTCCGGCGGCGGACTTGTCCGAGCAGATCTCTACCGCCGGCTACGAAGCCTCGGGCACCAGTAACATGAAATTCGGCCTGAACGGCGCGTTGACCATTGGCACACTGGACGGCGCGAACGTGGAAATGTGCGAACGCATCGGCGCCGAACACATGTTCATCTTCGGTCTCAGCGCCCAGCAAGTCGAAGCGCGCAAGCAGAACCAGGAGTTCAGCGCAGTGCCGGACATCGCCGCATCCCATCGGCTCAGCGACGTGTTGCAAGCCATTCGTAGCGGGGTGTTCTCGCCGGATGATCCGTCCCGTTACACCGGACTGATCGATTCACTGGTGGATTACGACCGCTTCCTGGTCTGCGCCGATTTCGACTCCTACTGGAATGCGCAAATGCGCGTCGAAGCCCATTGGCATGACTCGAACGAATGGTGGCGCTCTGCGGTGCTGAACACGGCGCGGATGGGCTGGTTTTCGTCCGACCGGACCATTCGTGAGTACGCGACCGATATCTGGAAGGCACTGGAGTAACTATTCGCCCGGCCCGATATACTGGCGCCCGGGAAAAGATCGCAGCCTTCGGTGGTGCCTACAGGTGAACATATCGTCCTGTAGGCGCTGCCGAAGGCTGCGATCTTTTGGGGCTGGCCAGGCTAGTCTTTCAGGGATTGTGCTCAAGGATATCGACCATGCAATGGATGTTCATGCTGATTGGCCTGGTGCTGGGCTGGATACTCGATGAGTCGTTCAGCGATGCGCTGCTCGGCGCGTTACTCGGGTTGGGCATCGGCCAGGCCATTCGCATCGCTCGATTGGGTTCCCAGGCCAACGAGCAGCGTCGCTTGCTGGAGCAGGCGCAGGTCGCGCTGCATGCGGTCGAGCAACGGCTCGCGGTGCTGGAAGTCACCGGCGTTGCAGCGTCTGAAACCCGCGAACCGGTCATGGGTGCAACCGTTCCCGTCCCGGACCTCGTTGTCGCGCAAGCCCCGGCCGAAACCCCGGAATTGATTTGGGAGCTGCCGCCCGAACTCGAACCCGTCGCTGCTGCGGCCACCGAAGCCATTCGTCCGTCACCGGTCGATGCCTGGAAACCGGAGCCGGTTGCCCGCGAGGCACAATCCCCTGCCATTCCTCGCGGCCCCAATTTCGTCGAGCGCGCGATCAGCGGTGCCCGTGCGTGGCTGTTCGGCGGCAACACCGTGCTGCGGGTCGGCGTCGTGTTGTTATTCCTCGGTCTGGCCTTCCTGCTGCGTTACGCCACTGAAGGCATGGTGGTGCCGATCGAGTTGCGTTACGCCGCAGTCGCGGCGGTGGCACTCGGTCTGCTTGGGCTGGGTTGGTGGCTGCGAACACGCAACAACCATTACGCGTTAATGCTGCAAGGCACCGGTATCGCGGTGTTGTACTTGACGGTGTTTGCGGCGATGCGTCTGCACCCGTTGCTCGATCCCTCGGCGGCGCTGGGGTTGCTGGTGGCGGTGACGGTGTTTTCAGCGATTCTGGCCATTACCCAGGATGCCTTGGGGCTGGCCGCTGCCGCCGCACTGGGTGGGTTCGCCGCGCCGATCCTGACCTCTACCGGTGCCGGCAATCACGTCGCTTTGTTCAGTTACTTCGCGCTACTCAATGCCGGCATCCTCGCCATCGCGTGGTTCAAGGCCTGGCGCCTGCTGAACCTGATCGGCTTTGTCGGCACTTTCGGTATCGGCTTCGCCTGGGGGCTGCGTTCCTATACGCCAGAGTTGCTGTGGAGCACCCAGCCGTTTCTGATTCTGTTCTTCCTGATGTACCTGGCCATCGGCCTGTTGTTTGCCCGACGAAAGCTTCTGGAGATGAGCGACGCGCCGGAGGATGACAGCCGTGAAGCGCTGCTGCACTGGTCGGCGCGCAAAGGCGATTACGTCGATGGCACGATGCTGTTCGGCCCGCCATTGGTGGGTTTCGGATTGCAGTTCGCCCTGGTGCAGCACCTGGAGTTCGCCGCTGCGTTCAGTGCCTTGGCATTGGGCATGATCTACATGGGGCTGGCGCGGGCATTGATGGGGGGCCGGGCGCTGCTGCTGGCGGAAACCTGCCTGGCGCTGGGCGTGATCTTCGCCAGTCTGGCGATTCCACTGGGGCTCGATGCGCGGTGGACATCCGCGGCATGGGCGGTGGAGGGGGCGGGTATTTTCTGGCTTGGCTTGCGTCAGCAACGACCGTTGGCCCGCGCGTTTGCGTTGTTCCTGCAATTGGGGGCGGCGCTGGCGTTTCTGAGCGAGTTGCGCGGCGGCGAGAGCAGCTTGCTGGACGGCGCGCCGCTGGGGGCATTGATGCTCGGCGCCGCGCTGCTGTTCAGTTTTTATCAACTACACAAAGCCTTGCCTGAACAGGTCTCGAATCGGGAACGACAGGGCCTGCCGGTGCTGGCTTGCCTCGGCCTGACGTTTCTCTATCTGCTGGCGCCGCTGTTCTTCTTCACCCATGGCACGGCGATCAGTTGGGCGCTGGCGGGGCTGGCGACCCTGTTCGTCGGCTTGCGCCTGCAATCGCGCACCTTCCTGTTCACTGCGTTTGCCGTGCAGTTGCTGGGCGGCGCGCTGTTCCTGTTGCGCCTGCAAGGCGCCGACGACGAGTCTGGCGCGGTGTTGAGCGCCGGTTGGAACGGATTGCTCAGTGCATCCTTGATCGGCCTGGCGTTGATCGTCGGCATGCTGTTGGCGGCGCGTGATGACAGGGTGCGCAGCGATGTGCGACTGCTGCGCGGATTGTCGGTGGTGTTATTGGCCGGTCTGATGCTGATCAACCTCGCGGTGTTGTTTGTCCTGCCATGGCAAACGGCGAGTGCGGTGTGGGCGGCCAGTGGTTTGTTGATCATCTGGCTGAGCCTGTACCTGAAGCAGCGGGTGAGTTTTGCCTTTGGCCTGGTGTTGCAGGTGATTGGCGGCGCGGCCTTCCTGATGGCCGGGCCGGAGTTGCTCGGGCCGTTGGCCAGTGAAGGTTTGCGCCCCTTGGCCCATGGCGGTTTCTGGACGCCGCTGGTCTTGGGGTTGGCTGCACTGGTCGGGGCCTGGCGTTTGCAGCTCGGCAACCATGACACGGCGTTCGCTGTGCTGAACTTGCAGCGTTTGTCCGATGTGTTGCTGGTGTGGGGCGCGGGCTGGTGGGCGCTGGCGTGGATCAGTGAAGTACTGCGCTTTGCCCCGCTGAATCTGCAAGCGACTTTGCTGCTCGCCGTTGCCGCGCTAAGCGTTGCGCTATGGGGGTGGCTGACGCTGCGCCTGAAATGGCCGTCGCTGGGTTTACTCTGCACGTTGCTGATTCCGGCGGCTGGCCTGGTGTTGCTCGGCGCCTGGCATGGGCGTTATCACCCGGCGGCCAATGTCGGATGGCTGGCGTGGGTGGGCGTGTTTGTCGTGCACTTCATCGCGTTGCGACGTTTGGCTCCGATGCTGCCGGGGCGGGCGCTGAGTGCCGCCCACGTGCTCGGCTGCTGGCTGTTGATCGGTGTGCTGGCCCTGGAACTGCGTTATGGCCTGCTGCTGTTGTCCGAGCAGTACAACGCTTGGCGCTGGTTGGGTTGGGCGATCCTGCCGAGCCTGTATCTGGTGCTGATGGCCGCTGCGCGTGCATGGCCTTGGCCGGTTTCGGCTTATCCCCGCGAGTACCGCGTGTATGCCGCCGCGCCGTTGGCCTTGCTGATGCTGGGCTGGTTCTGGCTGGCCAATATCGTCAGTGACGGCACCGCCGAACCGCTGCCGTACGTGCCGTTGATCAACCCGCTCGAATTGGGTTTGTTGTTTGCGCTGTCCGGTGTCTACGCCTGGTCCCGCAGCGCGGTGACACAACGGGTTATCGGCAGCGCTTACGCCGCTTGCGCCACGCAACTGATCGCCGGTGTCTCGTTGTTCGCGTTCTTCACTGCGCTGGTGATGCGTGCCGCGCACCATTGGGGCGGTGTAGCGTTCGAGCTGGATGCGTTGCTCGAATCCATGTTGGTGCAGGCCGGCCTGTCGATCGTCTGGACCTTGATGGCCCTGGGGCTGATGATTGGTGGCCATTTGCGCCACCGTCGCGAAGTCTGGTTGATCGGTGCGGCGCTGATCGGCGTGGTGGTGGCCAAGCTGTTCTTTGTTGAGTTGAGTAACCGCGGCGGTCTGGCGCGGATCGTTTCGTTTATCGGCGTTGGTGTATTGCTGCTGGTGGTGGGCTATTTCGCCCCGTTGCCGCCCAAGCGCGCCGAGCCTGTGCCGGAAGCTGAAAAACCGGCCCCGGAATCCGAAGGAGTGTCGTCTTGAGTCATAAGCTGAACCTGGGCTGGTTGGGCGCAGTTGCAATGGGAATGGCCATGGCCGCTGTTGCCCAGGACAAACCGGCGGACTTCGCCACGCAGGTGCCGTTGTCCGTCAGTGGCGAAGGCCCTTGGTATCGCCTCGATCTGCCCATGGTCGTGCAACTGAATGCACGGCAGACCGACCTGAGCGATGTACGTGTGTTCGACGCGGCGGGTGATGCACAGGCCTACGCCCTGGCCCGGGAAACCGCGCAAACCGCTGACAACCGCAGGCTGACCGACGTGAAATGGTTCCCGCTGTACAACTCGATGGACGCCACCGAACACGCGCCAAGCGTGCGGGTGCAATCGAGCGCCAATGGCACCCTGGTCGAGGTGCAGCCCTCCAGTCAGCTGGAGGCCGGCGAAGAAGCGTTGCGTGGCTGGTTGCTCGACGCCAGTGCCATCAAGGCGCCGTTGCAGCAGCTGATTCTCGACTGGACCAGTGAGCGCGATGGTTTTCAACGTTTCAGTATCGAGGCCAGCGACGATTTGCAGCATTGGCAGTCCTGGGGCGAAGGACAGGTGGCGCGGCTGACCTTTGCCGATGAGCGGGTCGAACAACACGAGGTCGGTCTGCCAGGACTGTCGGCGCGCTATCTGCGCTTGCTGTGGGACACCCCGTACTCGGCACCGACCCTCACGTCGGCGCAATTGGAAAGCGCCAGCTCCCGCCGCCTGCCGCTGCCGTTGGTCTGGTCGCCAGCGTTGGCCGGCAGCAGCGTGAAGGCCGGTGAATACACCTGGCAGTTGCCGATGGGGCTGAACGTCGAGCGGGTGCAGGTCGAGTTGAGCCAGCCCAACAGCCTGGCGCCAGTGACCTTGTACGGGCGTCGGGACAGCAGCCTGCCATGGCAACCGATGAGCAGCGCTTTGCTCTATCGCCTGACGCAGAACGGCCAGGATGTGGTGCAGAACGAGCTACAGCTGCCGGGGCAAACGGTCCAGCAGTTGAAACTGACCGTGGACGAGCGCGGCGGCGGTCTGGGTGCTCAGGCGCCGATGGTCAAGTACGCCGTGCGCGCCACGCAATTGGTGTTCCTGGCTCGCGGGCCGGGGCCTTATACCCTGGCGCTGGGAAGTTCCACGGTGAAGGCCGCTAACTTGCCGTTGTCGACGCTGATTCCGGATTACAGCGCTGCGAAACTGGCGACGCTGGGCAAGGCTTCGGTCGAGGGTGGGGTGGTGGTTACGCCGGTTGCTTCGCCGGTGCAGGCGTCCACAGGCACTGACTGGAAGAAATTCGGCCTGTGGGCCGTTTTGTTGCTGAGCGTGCTGTTCCTGGCGGCGATGGCGTTCAGTCTGCTGCGCAAACCGCCCGCCAAATCCTGAACTCGGGTGCTTCGCACCCCATCGCGAGCAGGCTCGTTCCCACAAGAAAGCGCAGTACCCGTGGGAGCGGGCTTGCCCGCGATAGCGGTCGATCAGTCAATGGAAAGGCTGAAATGACCGCTACTTTTCGGCTCACACCCGGACCATTTCCAACTACGCTGAACCCCGCGCATGAACTCTCTTCGGTCGATCACGTCTGATAGGAGGAAATGCGCCCCGACTCGCGTTAAACTGCGCGGGTTTTTAGCCCCCCATTCCTCCGGAGCCTTCCATGTCCCGCGTTACCTTGAGTCGCTATTTGATTGAGCAGACCCGTAGCAACAACACTCCTGCCGATCTGCGCTTCCTGATCGAAGTGGTGGCGCGTGCCTGCAAGGAGATCAGCCACGCCGTTTCCAAAGGCGCCCTGGGCGGCGTTCTGGGCAGCATGGGCACTGAAAACGTCCAGGGCGAAGTGCAGAAGAAGCTCGACGTTCTGTCCAACGAGATCCTGCTGGAAGCCAACGAATGGGGCGGTCACCTGGCTGGCATGGCGTCCGAAGAAATGGACAACGCTTACCAGATCCCGGGCAAATACCCGAAGGGTGCCTACCTGCTGGTATTCGACCCGCTGGACGGTTCGTCGAACATCGACATCAACGCGCCGGTCGGTACGATCTTCTCGGTGCTGCGTTGCCCGAGCGAATACCTGAGCCAGAACGAAGCCCTGAACGAAAAGGCCTTCCTGCAGCCAGGCACCCAGCAAGTTGCCGCCGGTTATGCCATCTACGGTCCGCAGACCATGCTGGTGCTGACCCTGGGCGACGGCGTCAAAGGTTTCACCCTGGACCGCGAAATGGGCAGCTTCGTACTCACCCACGAAGACATCACCATTCCTGAAACCACCCAGGAATTCGCCATCAACATGTCCAACCAGCGTCACTGGGAAGCCCCGGTGCAACGCTACGTCAGCGAATTGCTGGCGGGCGAAGAAGGCCCGCTGAAAAAGAACTACAACATGCGCTGGGTCGCCGCGATGGTGGCTGACGTGCACCGCATCCTGACCCGTGGCGGTCTGTTCATGTACCCACGCGACAGCCGCGAGCCATCGAAGCCGGGCAAACTGCGCCTGATGTACGAAGCCAACCCGATGTCGTTCCTGGTGGAACAGGCGGGCGGCGCGTCCACCGACGGCCACCAGCGCATCCTCGACATCAAGCCTGACGGCCTGCACCAGCGTGTTGCGGTGTTCCTCGGCTCGAAAGAAGAAGTTGCACGTGTCACGGGTTACCACAAGGAATAATCCATGAACGCGCCCTGGCAGCCGTTGCTCGAATGGTGGTTCGGTAAAGCCGAATCTTCCAGGGAGGTGGCGGCTGACAAGGGCACGTTATGGTTCGGCAAGCGTGACAGCCAGGACCTCGAAGCGCGCACGCGTTTCGGGGGCCAGGTCGAGCAGGCGCTGACCGGCGGTTTGACCGATTGGGCGCAATGCCCCGAAGGTTGGCTGGCTCTGGTGCTGCTACTCGATCAACTCCCGCGAATGATCTTTCGCGACTCCCCCAAGGCTTTTTCCGGCGACATCAGGGCTCAGGCGCTGGTAGCGCAAGGCATGGCTGCGGACTTCGATCGCCAGTTGCGCCCCATTCAGCGGGTGTTCATCTACCTGGTGTTCGAACACAGCGAACATCTGGCGGTACAGAACGAAGGTGTCTCGCGTTACATCGAACTGGTGGCGCAACAGCCGGACGTCGATCGGGCGCTGTTTGCCGACTATCTGGATTACGCCGAAAAGCATCAGAAAGTGATTGCGCAGTTTGGACGGTTTCCCCATCGCAATGCGGTGTTGGGGCGGGCGTCTACGGCTGAGGAGTTGGCGTTTCTGTCGAAGCCGGGGTCACGGTTCTAGGTTTTTGGGGCGGCGGCTGCCATCGCCAGCAGGCTGGCTCCCACATTTGATCTGTGGCGCTCACAAATCCCCTGTGGGAGCTAGCCTGCTAGCGATTGTGCCGGTAGCAGCACCTCAGATTCTGAAACTACCCACCAGGTGCTTCAATCGCACCGCCTGCTGCTCCAGGTCTGAACACGCGCGCAAATCCCCTGTGGGAGCTAGCCTGCTAGCGATTGTGCCGGTAGCAGCACCTCAGATTCTGAAACTACCCACCAGGTGCTTCAATCGCGCCGCCTGCTGTTCCAGGTCTGAACACGCTCACAAATCCCCTGTGGGAGCTAGCCTGCTAGCGATTGTGCCGGTAGCAGCACCTCAGATTCTGAAACTACCTACAAGATGCTTCAATCGCACCGCCTGCTGCTCCAGGTCTGAACACGCGCGCAAAGTCGCCTGCAGGTTCTCCACACCTTCCTGGTTCAGCGTGTTGATCTCGGTGATGTCGACGTTGATCGATTCCACCACGGCTGTCTGTTCTTCGGTTGCCGTGGCGACCGACTGGTTCATGCCGTCGATTTCGCCGATGCGCTGGGTCACGCTGCCCAGGCGTTCTCCGGCCTGGTTGGCGATGCCGACACTGCTTTCGCTCTGGCGCTGACTGTCGGTCATGATGGTGACCGCTTCCCGGGCGCCGACCTGCAGTTCTTCGATCATCTTCTGCACTTGCTGCGCCGAATCCTGAGTGCGATGGGCGAGGTTGCGCACCTCATCGGCCACCACTGCAAACCCGCGTCCGGCTTCACCGGCACGCGCCGCTTCAATGGCAGCGTTCAGCGCCAGCAGGTTGGTCTGCTGGGAGATGCTGGTGATCACGTCCAGAATCTGCCCGATGTTGACGGTGTTGCTGTTGAGCGTCTCGATGTTGCCGCACGAATCGCTGATCTTCGCCGAGAGCTGCTGCATCGCGCTGATGGTTTTGTCCACCACCTGCTGGCCGTCTTCGGCCAGGCTACGGGCATCGCTCGAATGCTGGGAGGCGAGGGCAGCGTTCTGGGCGATTTCCTGGGCGGCGGCGCCGAGCTGGTTGATCGCCGCAGCGACACTGCTGGTGCGCGAGGCCTGCTGGTCGGAGTTGAACATCGACGAGTTCGAGGCGGCCACCACACGCAGCGCCACTTCGTTGACCTGGCCGGTGGCCGAGGACACTTCGATGATCGAGGTGTGAATGCGTTCGACAAAGCGGTTGAATGACAGCCCCAGCGCGCCGAATTCGTCGTGACCGTGAATGGTCAGGCGTTTGGTCAGATCTCCTTCGCCTTCGGCGATGTCATGCATGGCGCGACCCATGGCCAGCAACGGCTGCATCAGGAAACTGATCAGCATGCTCAGCAACGCGATGATGATCACCACGGCAATCACCATGGCGATGAGCGCCGAGGTGCGGAATTCGCTGAGCATCGAGAACGCGGTGTCCTGGTCCAGCACCAGCGCCACATACCAATCCGCCGAAGGCACGCCGTTGACGTGGGTGAACGAGATGAACTGTTTCTTTGCGTCGACCTCGATTTCTTTCAGGCCCGGGCTGACTCTCGGCACACCGTTGGGGTAGGCATCGGCCAGGTTTTTGAGCACCAGTTTGCTGTCCGGGTGGATCAGGATCTTGCCGTCGGCGCTGACAATGAAGGCATGGCCATGACCGCCGAAGTTCAGCGAGTTGATGATTGCACTGATGCTGGACAGGTCGATGTCGGCGCCGGCGACGCCGATCATCTGGCCCTGGCGTTGTACCGGGGTCGCGACGGTGATCACCAGTTTGCCCGACGAGGCGGAGATATACGGTTCGGTGACGATGGTCTGCTGCGCGCCGGTGGCCGCCTTGTACCAGCCACGGGCGCGCGGATCGTAGTCCGCCGCACGGTTACCGGTCGGGACAGAGAACATGACGCCGTCGGCACCGCCGAAGTAGCTCAGCTGGAAGTTGCCGGTATAGGCGGGCAAGTCGATGATGCGTTTCAGGCTGGTGGGGGCGCTGCCATCGGCGCTGACCTGTTGGGCCATCGATTGCAGCAACTGTATGCGGCTTTCCAGCCAGGTCTGAATATTACGGGTGGTCAGGCTGCCGAGTTCCTGCATCGAGGCTTCGGTGCTGTTATGCAGCGTTTGACGCTGGCGATAGTCGTTGAACAGGATGAAACAAGCGAATGCAACGGCCACCACGAGGGCAGCAGCCAACAAAATCTTGTGGCTGAACTTCATGTTTCTGGTCATTAAATGAACTACCGCGGAAAGACAGGACAACAAAGGTGGGGGCAAGCGCCACGGTCGTGGGCTTTGCGCTGCCTTTTATGTCGACAGAGTGGCGCCAAAGATTAGACGCTTTTTTGCGAAACCCGACGAAATGCTCAAGAGCCAGGCGAAGTGGCTGAATCTTCGGCAATAGGCGGACGAGCGGCCCAATAAATAGGCGCTCGGCCAGGGAACCAGACAGGGGTTTTCTCTTCTAAGGTTCAGCTTGGCTGCCATGCCAATCCCCTTCACCCCTGGAGTTACACCATGTCGCTGCGATCCATTGCCTTGCTTTCGTTCTGCGTGCTGTTGGCTGCGTGCAGCAAGGTCAATCAGGAAAACTACTCGAAGCTCTCTGCCGGCATGTCCAAGGCCGACGTAGAAGTCTTGTTGGGCAAGCCGGCCGACTGCTCTGGCGCGCTGGGCATGTCCAGTTGCACCTGGGGTGACAAGAACAGTTTTATCAGCGTGCAGTATGCCGGTGACAAAGTGCTGATGTTTTCCGGCCAAGGCCTGAAGTAAACCGGGGCTATGTGCCCACGGGAGAAAAACAATGAAGCGGTTGTTGATAATGCTTTTTGCCGGCCTGGTATTGGCCGGCTGTGCCACTTCTGGCCAGGATCCGTTGGCGCCCAAGACCGCCAACAGCGTCAACCTCAAGCGTTACCAGGGCACCTGGTACGAGTTGGCACGTCTGCCGATGTATTTCCAGCGCGACTGTGCGCAATCCGAAGCCCACTACACGCTCAAGCCGGATGGCAACGTGGCGGTGCTGAACCGCTGTCTGACAGCGCAATGCCAATGGGAAGAGGTCAAGGGCACGGCTTATCCACAGGTGCCGGGCAAGACCGACAAATTGTGGGTCGAGTTCGATACCTGGTTTTCGAGGCTGATTCCGGGTGTGGCGAAGGGCGAGTACTGGGTGTTGTACGTCAGCGATGACTACAAGACCGCGATCGTCGGCGACCCGAGCCGACGTTACCTGTGGCTGCTGTCGCGCACGCCGACCGTCAATGGTGTGGTGCGTGAAGAACTGCTGAGCAAGGCGCGTCAGCAGGGATACGACACCACGCGGCTGATCTGGCGAGCGTCGGACACGCAGATGGCCAAGACCTCGAACTAATAGCACATGACCCTGTAGGAGCGAGCCTGCTCGCGATGGAGTAGCAGACACAACGATGTCGACTGACACACCATCACGAGCAAGCTCGCTCCCACAGGTTTTTGTGTCAGTTCAGAAGTTCGCGCAGCACCTGGGTGAAGGCACGGTTGCTTTCCTCTTCCCCGGCATGACGCCCGTCGCGCACGACCCACTGACCGTTCACCAGCACGTCCCGCACCTGACGGTCGCCACCGGCAAACAACCATCGGTTCAGAATCCCGTCGCCACTGGCCGTTGCCAGGTACGGATCGTTGCCGTCCAGCACCAGCCAATCCGCACGCTTGCCCACTTCCAGCGCACCGATCGGTTGTCCCAGCGCCTGAGCGCCGCCATCCAGCGCCGCGTCATACAGGGTGCGCCCGACCATGGGCTGATCCGCGCCATACAAGCGATTGCGCCGTTGATCGCGCAGACGCTGGCCGTATTCCAGCCAACGCAATTCTTCCACCACGCTCAATGACACATGGCTGTCGGAACCGATGCCCAGGCGTCCGCCTTGTGCGAGGAAGTCCACCGCCGGGAAAATCCCGTCGCCCAGGTTGGCTTCGGTGGTCAGGCACAGGCCGGCAATGGCGCGACTCTTGGCCATCAGCGTGACTTCTTCCGGGTTGGCGTGGGTGGCGTGGACCAGGCACCAGCGCTGATCGACTTCGGTATTTTCGTACAGCCATTGCAGCGGGCGGCGACCGCTCCAGGTCAGGCAGTCGTCGACTTCTTTTTGCTGTTCGGCGATGTGGATGTGCACCGGGCACTTCTTGTCGCTGGCGGCCAACACTTCGCTGATCTGCTGCGGTGTCACCGCGCGCAGCGAGTGGAAACACAGGCCCAGCGACTGGGCCGGTTGCTGCGCCAGAATCGGCCGCAGGCGCGATTGCAGCTTGAGGTAGCTGTCGGTGCTGTTGATGAAGCGGCGCTGGCCCTCGTTCGGCGTCTGGCCACCGAAGCCGGAGTGGCTGTAGAGCACCGGCAGCAGGGTCAAACCGATACCGGCGGAACGGGCGGCCTGGCTGATACGCAGGGCCAGTTCGGCCGGGTCGGCGTAAGGCTGGCCGTTGTTGTCGTGGTGGACGTAATGAAATTCCGCCACCGAGGTGTACCCGGCCTTGAGCATTTCGATGTACAGCTGACGGGCGATGTCGCCGAGTTGTTCCGGGCTGATTTTTCCGACGAGGCGATACATCAAGTCGCGCCAGGTCCAGAAACTGTCGTTCGGATTCCCCGCCACTTCCGCCAGCCCGGCCATGGCCCGCTGGAAGGCGTGAGAGTGCAGGTTCGGCATGCCGGGCAAGAGCGGACCGCTCAGCCGTTCGGCGCCTTCTGCGTGGGAATCGGCCTGGATTTGGGTCAAGACGCCATCGGCGCTGACCTCAAGACGTACATTGTTGGCCCATCCACTAGGCAGCAGCGCGCGTTCGGCAAAGAAGGCGGACATGGTTCAGCACCCCATCGTGTGTTATTTGTATATACATATACAGACGTTTGCCTGCCCGGTAAACTCCGGCAAGCTAGCAACCCTATTCAAACGAACAAGGATTAACCGTGCCGACTCCGCCTCCAGTCTCTCCGTTGGCCGCGAACATGGGCGACAGTCCGGCGCCCTTGTACGCCCGCGTCAAACAAATGATTACCCAGCAAATCGACAGTGGAAACTGGCCGCCGCACTACCGCGTTCCGTCGGAAAGCGAGCTGGTCAATCAGTTGGGCTTCAGCCGCATGACCATCAACCGCGCCCTGCGCGAGATGACCGCTGACGGTCTGCTGGTGCGCATGCAAGGCGTCGGCACGTTCGTCGCCGAGCCGAAAAGCCAGTCCGCGCTGTTTGAAGTGCACAACATTGCCGATGAAATCGCTTCCCGAGGCCATCGCCACACGTGCAAGGTCATCACCCTGGAAGAAGAGGCCGCCGGCTCGGAACGCGCCCTGGCCCTCGACATGCGCGAAGGGCAGAAAGTCTTCCATTCGTTGATCGTGCATTTCGAGAACGATATCCCGGTGCAAATCGAAGACCGCTTCGTCAATGCGCTGGTGGCGCCGGATTACCTCAAGCAGGACTTCACCCTGCAAACGCCTTACGCCTACCTCAACCAGGTCGCGCCGCTGACCGAAGGCGAGCATGTGGTCGAGGCCATTCTGGCCGAGCCGTCCGAATGCAAATTGCTGCAGATCGAAAAAGGCGAGCCGTGCCTGCTAATTCGTCGCCGCACCTGGTCCGGCCGTCAGCCGGTAACGGCCGCCCGTTTGATCCACCCTGGTTCCCGTCATCGTCTGGAAGGCCGGTTTCATAAATGAATGAGTTGAAAGTTTTACGCGCCAAGGATTACCCGCGCATGCCCTGGAAAAACGGCGGCGGCAGCACTGAAGAAATCAGCCGCGATGCCGGCACCGGCCTGGACGGCTTCGGCTGGCGCCTGTCGATTGCCGACATCGGTGAGTCGGGCGGTTTCTCAACTTTCGCCGGTTACGAGCGGATCATCACCGTGTTGCAGGGCGACGGCATGACGTTGTCGGTGGACGGCCAGAACACGCGACCGCTGTTACCGCTCGACCCGTTTGCCTTCAGTGGCGAGAGCAAAGTGACCTGCGCGCTGCTCGGTGGAGCGATCCGCGATTTCAACCTGATCTATGCGCCGCAGCGCTACCGTGCACGGTTGCAGTGGCTGGCCGGCGAGCAGCGGTTTTTCAGCGAGGCCAGCACACTGCTGGTGTTCAGCGTGAGCGAGCAATCTGACGTATCGGTCGATCACCGCGTCCAGCCATTGGGGCTCCATGATTGCCTGCAGCTGGAGGCCAATGACGGGTTGCTGGACGTCACCATCAAGGGTTTGTGCTGCGTGATCGAACTCACCTCGCGCGGCTGATCCCGATTACTCCCGTTCGAGGGTAAAGCCTCGAACGGTTGCCTCCAGTTCACTCGACATCCTTTTCAGCGCCTGGATGGTTTTCACCACGTCCTGTTGTGCCACGACATTCTCCTCGACCCGCTGCGCCACGGTTTCCACATTGCGTGCCACGTCTTCGCTGGCTTCGCGCTGTTCCTGCAAGGCATGGGAAATCTGGCTGACGGCGTTAAGTGACGCATCGAGCACGGCCTTGACGTCATTCATCGACGCGCCCGCGCTGTCGATCAGCTGCTGACCCTGAAGCACCCGCTCGCGGCCCGTGTTCATGCTGCTGCTGGCTTTTCGCATGCCGCTTTGAATGGTGCTCACCAGCACCACAATCTCGGCGGTGGAACGGGTCGTGCGGGTCGCCAGCTCCCGCACCTCGTCGGCCACCACGGCAAACCCGCGACCTTGCTCACCGGCCCGCGACGCCTCGATGGCGGCATTGAGGGCGAGCAGGTTGGTCTGTTCGGCAATGCTGTGGATCACGTCGACAATGTTCCCGATGGCGTTGGAGTGCTGGGTCAATTGATCGATTTCACTCGACGTCTGGGTCACCAGTTGGGCGATCTGCTGCATCTCGATGATAGAGCGGTCCATGCTGGCAATGCCCAGGGCAGTGATCTGCTCGGCCTTTTGTGTGGTGTCGTGGGCCTGCGCGGCGTTTTCGGCGATGTGCGTAATGTTGGCTGACATCTGCTCTGCCGCGGCGGCAATGGAAGAGGTCGCGCCATTTTGCTCGGCGGCCTGCTTCAGCCCTTGCTCGGCCGAAATGCACAGGTTCAGAGTCGAGGACTCGATGTGCCGCGAGGCCTCGCGTACCTTGCCGATCATGCTGGCCAGGCTGCGCCGCATGGCCTCGACCGATTGCATGACACCTGTGGGGCTCGCGTTGCCGATCGCCGGATCGCCGAGCATGCCCTGGGCAATCCGTGTGCTGATATTGGCCAGTTCGTGGGGCTCGGCGCCCAGGTATCGCGCCAGTCTGGCACCGAACAGCAGCGCATAAAGGCTGCCACACAACAGTGCGAAGGCCAGGACCCCGGCCATCAGCCTGATGTTGACCTCGTAAAGTGCCTCGCTGAGTTCGAACTGTTGGCGAGCTTCTTTCAGTTGAGCATCCGTCAGTTGCGAAAACAGTGAGGTCAGCGGGTCGATCAAGGGGTACAGCTGGTGTGCGGCGAAATCCTCCAGGCGCTGACTGGAGGCGTCGTTGAGGTTCAAGACCGCCTGCAATCGCTGGAGCGGCGCTTCGGTGGCCTGCATCAGCGGCGTGATTTCGTTGATCAGTCGCAGCTCTTCATCAATCAGGCGGGTCGACAGGTAGGTGCGCCAGAGTGGATCGATCTCAAGCATTGCCTGGCGTATCTGTTGCGCCGCCTCGACGCCACTGTGGATGCCATCGCGGGCCTTGTGGATGGCATCGACGATCTGGACGGAATACAGCTCGGAAATTTTCTTCAGGTCCTGTTGCGGGATGACCCGGTCGAGGTAAACCGTTTCCAGTCCCTGGACCGTAGCGCGCATGCCGTACAGGCCCAGTGCGCCGATGCCGGTCACGCTGCTCAGCAGGATGCCGGCCAGCAACAGGAGATGGGTTTTGACTTTCCATTGTTTCATTGCGCGTTCCTCGCAGGAGTGACTTCAGGGGGCTTGCTCGTGAAGTCGGCGAGGATCATTGGAGGTGGAGTCGGACGCTTCTGATGAGGTTGTAGGGTGTTTCTGGAATGCGCTTAATTGGGCATCACGTGTTACCGAACGCCCCAACGTGGCGCAAAACCACGTTGCAGTAACCGCCGTCACCCCCGCAAAAAATCCCCGCGAAAAATTTTATCTACGCCAGAACCCGCGATTCAGGCGCTCTCCAGTCGTTTCAGAGTTTTTCTTGAATGCCTGTCCAGAAAGTTGGCCGCTTGATTGCATATGCTTGTATGTACAAGTAAAGACGTATGCGTATGAGTCGATCGAGACTCTCCGCAGCGTCCACTGATTCGCTTGTCGCGCAACGATGCGCACAGGCTGGCTTGCCCCCTGCCAGGGTTGGTTTGAATTGATCGCTGAGGAGTCTTTTTCGTGACTGACAATACCCAGAAACCTACGAAATACCGTGACGTCGAAATCCGCGCTGCCCGCGGCAACAAGCTGACCGCCAAGAGCTGGCTGACCGAAGCGCCGCTGCGCATGCTGATGAACAACCTCGACCCGGAAGTGGCCGAGAACCCGAAGGAACTGGTGGTTTACGGTGGTATCGGTCGTGCGGCGCGTAACTGGGAGTGCTATGACAAAATCGTCGAGAGCCTGACCCACCTGAACGACGACGAGACCCTGCTGGTGCAATCCGGCAAGCCGGTCGGCGTGTTCAAGACCCACACCAACGCCCCGCGCGTATTGATCGCCAACTCCAACCTGGTGCCGCACTGGGCGAACTGGGAACACTTCAACGAACTGGACGCCAAAGGCCTGGCCATGTACGGCCAGATGACCGCCGGCAGCTGGATCTACATCGGCAGCCAGGGCATCGTCCAGGGCACCTACGAAACCTTCGTCGAAGCGGGTCGCCAGCACTACAACGATGACCTGAAGGGCAAGTGGGTCCTGACCGCCGGCCTGGGTGGCATGGGCGGCGCCCAGCCTCTGGCCGCCACCCTGGCTGGCGCTTGCTCGCTGAACATCGAATGCCAACAGGTGAGCATCGATTTCCGTCTGAAAAGCCGCTATGTCGATGAGCAAGCCAAAGACCTCGACGACGCGCTGGCTCGCATCGAAAAATACACCGCCGAAGGCAAGGCCATCTCCATCGCGCTGCTGGGCAACGCCGCGGAAATTCTGCCGGAACTGGTCCGTCGCGGTGTGCGTCCGGACATGGTCACCGACCAGACCAGCGCCCACGACCCGCTCAATGGCTACCTGCCAGCCGGCTGGACCTGGGAGCAATACCGCGCTCGCGCCAAGACCGAACCTGCTGCCGTGATCAAGGCCGCCAAGCAATCGATGGCGGTGCACGTCAAAGCGATGCTCGACTTCCAGAAGCAAGGCATCCCGACCTTCGACTACGGCAACAACATCCGCCAGATGGCCCAGGAAGAAGGCGTTGAAAACGCCTTCGATTTCCCGGGCTTCGTACCGGCGTACATCCGTCCGCTGTTCTGCCGTGGCATCGGCCCGTTCCGTTGGGCGGCACTGTCGGGCGATCCGCAAGACATCTACAAGACCGACGCCAAGGTCAAGGAACTGATCCCGGACGACGCCCACCTGCACAACTGGCTGGACATGGCTCGCGAGCGCATCAGCTTCCAGGGCCTGCCGGCACGTATCTGCTGGGTCGGCCTGGGCCTGCGCGCCAAACTCGGCTTGGCGTTCAACGAAATGGTACGCAGCGGCGAGCTGTCGGCGCCGATCGTGATCGGTCGCGACCACCTCGATTCCGGCTCGGTTGCTAGCCCGAACCGTGAAACCGAATCGATGCAGGATGGTTCCGATGCCGTGTCCGACTGGCCACTGCTCAACGCCCTGCTGAACACCGCGAGCGGCGCGACCTGGGTGTCCTTGCACCACGGCGGCGGTGTCGGCATGGGCTTCTCCCAGCACTCGGGCATGGTGATTGTCTGCGACGGTACCGACGAAGCGGCCGAGCGTATCGCTCGCGTGCTGCACAACGACCCGGCCACCGGTGTCATGCGTCACGCCGATGCCGGTTACCAGATCGCCATTGATTGCGCCAAGGAACAGGGCCTGAACCTGCCGATGATCACCGGCAAGTAATGCTTGCCCCTGTAGGAGCGAGCCTGCTCGCGATGGTGTGTCAGTCGACACAGCGCTGAATGACACTCCATCGCGAGCGGGCTCGCTCCTACAGGGGAGCCCACCCACCCACAATAACAATCCACAGAGGTTGAACCATGGCTGTCAGCAGCGAACGTGCTGGTAACAAACCGTTGATCGAAAAGCGTTCGATCGACTACATCCCGGAGGCGGAAAGACACGGTCGTCTGTTGAGCCAGTTCACCCTGTGGATGGGTGCCAACCTGCAAATCACCGCGATTGTCACCGGGGCCCTGGCCGTGGTGTTGGGCGGTGACGTGTTCTGGTCGTTGATCGGTCTGTTGATCGGTCAACTGCTCGGCGGCGCCGTCATGGCCCTGCATGCCGCGCAAGGGCCCAAGCTTGGCCTGCCGCAGATGATCTCCAGCCGTGTGCAGTTCGGCGTTTATGGCGCGGCCATCCCGATCGTGCTGGTCTGTTTGATGTACCTCGGTTTCACGGCAACGGGAACCGTGCTTTCCGGCCAGGCGCTGGGCCAGTTGTTTGGCGTCAGCGACAGCGTCGGCATCCTGCTTTTCGCCAGTGTCATCGTGCTGGTCACGGTGCTTGGTTATCGAGTGATCCATTGGATCGGCCGTGTTGCCAGTGTCATTGGCGTGATTGCCTTTGTTTATCTGTTCAGCCGTTTGATGAGCCAGGTTGACGTTGGCGCGCTGTTGCAAATCCGCCACTTCAGTTGGAGCAGCTTCCTGCTGGCGGTATCGCTCGCGGCGTCCTGGCAGATCGCTTTCGGCCCTTACGTGGCTGACTATTCCCGCTACTTGCCGAGCAAGATTTCCTCGGTAAAAACCTTTTTCGCCGCGGGTGCGGGTTCGGTCATTGGCGCACAGGTGGCGATGGTCCTTGGCGTGTTCGCCGCCGCGTCGGCCAACGGGCAATTCGCCGGCCATGAAGTGGCCTACATCGTGGGTCTGGGCGGTACCGGTGCCACTGCTGCGCTGCTGTACTTCAGCATCGCGTTCGGCAAGGTCACCATTTCCACGCTGAACTCCTACGGCAGCTTCATGTGCATCGCGACCATCATCAGCGGTTTCCGGGGTGACCTGAAGGTCACGCGCTTGCAGCGTCTGGTCTTCGTGCTGGTCATTGTCGGTGCCGCGACCCTGATGGCGTTGCTCGGTCAGCACTCGTTCCTCGGTGCGTTCAAGTCCTTCATCCTGTTCCTGCTGGCGTTCTTTACGCCATGGAGCGCGATCAACCTGGTGGACTACTACTGCATCACCCGCGAGCGTTACGACGTGCCGGCGCTGGCCGACCCGAAGGGTCGCTACGGTCGTTGGAACGTCCTCGGCATCAGCGTCTATGTTTTCGGTGTGCTGGTGCAGTTGCCGTTCATTTCCACCAAGTTCTACACCGGCTCGCTGGTCGCCGCCCTGGGTGATGTGGATATTTCCTGGATCATCGGTCTGGTGCTGCCGGCAGCCCTGTATTACGTGTGTGCGAAAAAATGGCACGGCACAGTGCCCGATCACCTGATTCTGCCGGTCGAGCAGAACAGCGTTGTACAACCTGAAACACGTGGGGCCGGCCGCGCTGCGGCGCAGGCCTGATTGGACGTTGCCAGGGCTGGATGCCTCTTGACTGCCGTAAGCCAATTCATGATTAGGAGCGTCACAACAATGAAATCGAACAAGACCCTGCTGACCACTTTGATTTCCATGGGCCTGCTGGCCAGCGCCGGCGCCACTCAGGCGGCGGGTTGGTGCGAGTCGGGTAAACCGGTGAAATTTGCCGGCCTGAACTGGGAAAGCGCCATGCTCCTGACCGACGTGCTGCAAGTCGTGTTGGAGAAAGGCTACGACTGTAAGACCGACAGCCTGCCGGGCAACTCCATCACCATGGAAAACGCCCTGAGCAGCAACGACATCCAAGTATTTGCCGAAGAGTGGGTCGGCCGCAGTGAGGTCTGGAACAAGGCCGAGAAGGCCGGCAAAGTCGTCGGTGTGGGCGCTCCAGTCGTGGGCGCTGTCGAAGGCTGGTACGTGCCGCGCTACGTGATCGAAGGCGATGCCAAGCGCAAGCTGGAAGCCAAGGCGCCGGATCTGAAAGCCATTGCCGATCTGGGTAAATACTCGGCGGTTTTCAAGGACGCCGAAGAACCGTCCAAGGGCCGTTTCTACAACTGCCCGGCCGGCTGGACCTGCGAGCTCGACAACAGTGAAATGCTGAAAAGCTACGGCCTGGAAAGCAGCTACACCAACTTCCGCCCAGGCACCGGCCCGGCGCTGGATGCTGCCGTATTGTCGAGCTACAAGCGTGGCGAGCCGATCCTGTTCTACTACTGGTCGCCAACGCCGCTGATGGGCCAGGTCGACGTGGTCAAACTGGAAGAAAAACCAGGCGTCGACAAGACCGTGAGCATCAAGGTCGGCCTGTCCAAGACGTTCCATGACGAAGCGCCAGAACTGGTGGCCGTGCTGGAAAAGGTCAACCTGCCGATCGACCTGCTGAACCAGAACCTGGGTCGCATGACCAAGGAGCGGATCGAGTCGCCAAAACTGGCCAAGATCTTCCTGAAGGAACATCCTGAAGTCTGGCATGCATGGGTGAGCGAAGACGCAGCCAAAAAGATCGACGCGGCCTTGTAGGTTAAGCCTCTCCGACTGCCGGCAGCGGCAGTCGGGTGCTTGATCGCAACCCCTTGATTGAGAGCCTCTTATGTTTCCCGAAAGCTTTACCTTTTCCATCGCCGACTGGGTCAACGGTTGGGTCGATTCACTGGTCACCAACTACGGCGACGTGTTCCGGCACATCTCCGACACCCTGTTGTGGGCCATCGTCAATCTCGAAAGCCTGCTGCGCGCTGCGCCCTGGTGGCTGATGCTGGCCATCGTGGCGGGCGTGGCCTGGCACGCGACCCGTAAGGTCGTGACCACCGTGGTGATCGTCGGCTTGTTGTTCCTGGTAGGGGCGGTCGGCCTCTGGGACAAGCTGATGCAAACCCTGGCGCTGATGATGGTGGCGACGATCATCTCGGTGTTGATCGGCATTCCGCTGGGCATTCTTTCGGCGCGCAGCAATCGCCTGCGTTCGGTGCTGATGCCGTTGCTGGACATCATGCAGACCATGCCGAGCTTCGTGTACCTGATCCCGGTGCTGATGCTGTTCGGCCTGGGCAAGGTCCCGGCGATTTTCGCCACAGTGATCTACGCCGCACCGCCGCTGATCCGTCTGACCGATCTGGGTATCCGCCAGGTCGACGGCGAAGTGATGGAGGCGATCAACGCCTTCGGTGCCAACCGCTGGCAGCAACTGTTCGGCGTGCAACTGCCGCTGGCCCTGCCGAGCATCATGGCGGGTATCAACCAGACCACCATGATGGCCCTGTCGATGGTGGTGATCGCCTCGATGATCGGCGCCCGTGGCCTGGGTGAAGACGTGCTGGTGGGGATTCAGACCCTCAACGTCGGACGTGGCCTGGAAGCCGGTCTGGCGATCGTGATTCTGGCAGTGGTGATCGACCGCATTACACAAGCGTACGGTCGCGCACGGCATGAGGTGAGCAAATGAACATGGCTACCGTGAGCAAGATCGAAGTCAAAAACGTCTTCAAGATTTTCGGCAACCGTGCCAAGGACGCGCTGGCCATGGTTGGCCAGGGCAAGACCAAGGATCAAGTGCTGGCCGAAACCGGCTGCGTGGTGGGTGTGAACGACCTGTCGTTGAGCATCGGTAGCGGCGAGATCTTCGTGATCATGGGCCTGTCGGGTTCCGGCAAATCCACCCTGGTACGCCACTTCAACCGCCTGATCGATCCGACCAGCGGCGCGATCCTGGTGGACGGCGTGGACATCCTGCAATACGACATGGAAGCCCTGCGCGAATTTCGTCGGCGCAAAATCAGCATGGTGTTCCAGAGCTTCGGCCTGTTGCCGCACAAGACCGTGCTGGACAATGTCGCCTACGGCCTGAAAATCCGTGGCGAGAGCAAGCAGATGTGCGCCGAGCGCGCGCTGCACTGGATCAACACCGTGGGCCTCAAGGGCTACGAAAACAAATACCCGCACCAGCTCTCGGGCGGCATGCGTCAGCGTGTGGGTCTGGCCCGTGCATTGGCGGCGGACACCGACATCATCTTGATGGACGAAGCCTTCAGTGCGCTTGACCCGCTGATTCGCGCCGAAATGCAGGACCAGTTGCTGGAACTGCAAAAGACCCTGCACAAGACCATCGTGTTCATCACCCACGACCTCGACGAGGCCGTTCGCATCGGCAACCGCATCGCGATCCTCAAGGACGGCCGCCTGATCCAGGTCGGCACGCCGAAAGAGATCCTGCATTCGCCAGCCGATGAGTATGTCGACCGCTTCGTGCAGCGTCGGGCGGCGGTGGTTTAAGAGATTTTGCGGTGAGTGAGCTGGCCTCTTCGCTGGCAAGCCAGCTCCCACAGCAATAGGTTGTGTTGCACAGAGGGTGTGCACACCCCTGAACACTGTGGGAGCTGGCTTGCCAGCGATGGCGTCGGCGATGCTGCATCAATATTCAGGTATGAGGTTGAAGATGTCCCAGGCTGAAAAAATCGTTATCGCTGACGCTTCCGTGCGTTGGCAGGATGTGGTCGCCGTCGCCCGTCATGGCGCACAGCTGGAGCTGTCGGCGCCGGTCTGGGCACGGATTGAAAACGCGCAGGCCATCGTCCAGCGCATCGTCACCAGCGGCGAGCGCGCCTACGGCATCAACACCGGCCTGGGCGCGTTGTGCAACGTTTCGCTGCAGGACGAACAACTCAGTCAGTTGTCGCGCAACACCCTGCTGAGCCACGCCTGCGGCGTCGGCACCCCGCTGAGCGATGAGCAGACTCGTTCAATCATGTGCGCCGCTGTCGTCAACTACAGCCACGGTAAATCCGGGCTGCATCGCCAAGTGGTTGAAGCGCTGCTGGCGCTGCTCAACCGTGGCATCACCCCGCAAGTGCCATCCCAGGGCTCGGTGGGCTACCTGACCCACATGGCTCATATCGGCATCGCCCTGCTGGGCGTCGGTAATGTGAGCTATCGCGGGCAGATCGTTTCCGCGCAGCAGGCCCTGGCAGAAGAAGGGCTGCAACCGGTCAAGCTGGGTGCCAAGGATGGGTTGTGCCTGGTCAACGGCACGCCCTGCATGACCGGCCTGAGCTGCCTGGCGATCGCCGATGCCACGCGCCTGCTGCATTGGGCGGATGTGGTCGGCGCCATGAGTTTCGAAGCCCAGCGCGGCCAGATCGACGCCTTCGATGCCGAGATCATCGCGCTCAAGCCGCATCCGGGCATGCAGCAGGTCGGGATCAACCTGCGGGCCTTGCTCGACGGCAGCGAAGTGATTGCCCGGAGCAAGGGTATTCGCACCCAGGACGCGCTGAGCATTCGCTCGATCCCGCAGGTGCATGGCGCGGCCCGTGACCAACTGGTGCACGCGACCCGACAGATCGAAACCGAACTCAACAGCGCCACCGACAACCCGCTGGTGCTGGGCACCGCAGACAATTACCGCGTGGTGTCCCAGGCCAACCCGCACGGCCAGTCCGTGGCACTGGCGGCGGACCTGCTGGCCATCGCCATGGCGGAAATCGGCTCCATCGCCGAGCGTCGCCTGGACCGTTTGATCAACCCGCACGTCAGCGGTCTGCCGGCCTTCCTGGTGGCCAACCCGGGGGTGAACTCCGGGATGATGATCGTGCAATACGTCGCCGCTTCCTTGTGCGCGGAAAACCGCCAATTGGCGCAACCGGCGGTGCTCGACAACTACGTCACCTCGGGCCTGCAGGAAGATCACCTGAGCCTGGGCACCAACGCCGCGCTGAAACTGCACCGCGCCCTGGAGAACTGCACGCAGATCCTGGCCATCGAGTACTTGCTGGCGGCCCAGGCGTTTGAGTTTTTGAAAGAGCAACGCTTCGGTGCGGGCACCGATGCGGCGTGGCGCCTGCTGCGTGAGCGGGTTCCGGCCTACGATCAGGATCGTTGGTTGGCACCGGATATCGCCGCTGCAGCCAGCGTTCTGAAAGACCCTGTCTTGCTGCAGAACGCTTTACCGAATTTGAACTGATTTCCCTGAACACCAGCGTGCCAAGGCGCCAGCCCCTCAAAAAGGGGGAAGCGACGGACAACGGACATCTCCGGAGCGTCTGGTAGGCCTCTAAAACCAAGAGCATAAAAACTCTCAAAAGGAGAACAAAATGACAGCGCTAAATCTCATTCCCGGCCAACTGAGCCTGGCCCAACTGCGTGATGTCTATCAGCAGCCGGTGAAACTGACCCTCGACCACAGCGCTTCGGCCCAGATCGAAGCCAGCGTCGCGTGCGTGGAACAGATCCTCGCCGAGAACCGTACCGCGTACGGCATCAACACCGGTTTCGGCCTGCTGGCTTCGACCCGCATTGCCAGCGAAGACCTGGAAAACCTTCAGCGCTCGCTGGTGCTGTCCCACGCGGCCGGTGTCGGCCAACCGATCAGCGACGACCTGGTGCGCTTGATCATGGTGCTCAAGGTCAACAGCCTGAGCCGTGGTTTCTCCGGCATTCGCCGGGTGGTGATCGATGCGCTGATTGCCCTGATCAACGCCGAGGTTTACCCGCACATTCCGCTGAAAGGCTCGGTTGGCGCGTCCGGCGACCTGGCGCCTTTGGCCCACATGTCGCTGGTGCTGCTGGGCGAAGGCAAGGCGCGTTACAAAGGCGAGTGGATGGAAGCGACTGAAGCACTGAAAGTCGCCGGCCTGACCCCGCTGACCCTGGCCGCGAAAGAAGGCCTGGCGCTGCTCAATGGCACCCAGGTGTCCACCGCATTTGCCCTGCGCGGCCTGTTCGAAGGCGAAGACCTGTTCGCCGGCGCCCTGGCCCTGGGTGGCCTGACCGTTGAAGCGGTACTGGGCTCGCGTTCGCCGTTCGATGCGCGCATCCACGCTGCCCGTGGCCAGAAGGGCCAGATCGACGCCGCTGCCGCCTATCGCGACCTGCTGGGCGAGCGCAGCGAAGTCTCCGACTCCCACGAGAACTGCGAAAAGGTCCAGGACCCGTACTCCCTGCGCTGCCAGCCGCAAGTCATGGGCGCTTGCCTGACCCAGTTCCGCCAGGCTGCCGAAGTGCTGGCCATCGAAGCCAACGCCGTCTCGGACAACCCGCTGGTGTTTGCCGCGGAAGGCGATGTGATCTCCGGCGGTAACTTCCACGCCGAACCGGTGGCCATGGCCGCCGACAACATGGCGTTGGCCATTGCCGAAATCGGCTCCCTGAGCGAGCGCCGCATCTCGCTGATGATGGACAAGCACATGTCGCAACTGCCGCCATTCCTGGTGGCCAATGGCGGCGTGAACTCCGGCTTCATGATCGCCCAAGTGACCGCGGCGGCACTGGCCAGCGAGAACAAGGCCCTGTCCCATCCGCATTCGGTGGACAGCCTGCCGACGTCCGCCAACCAGGAAGACCATGTGTCCATGGCCCCGGCGGCGGGCAAGCGTCTGTGGGAAATGGCCGAGAACACCCGCGGGATTCTCGCCGTTGAATGGCTGGCAGCGGTTCAAGGCCTGGACCTGCGCAACGGTCTGAAGACCTCGCCGAAACTGGAACAGGCCCGGGCGATTCTGCGTAAAGAAGTGCCGTTTTATGAGAAAGACCGTTTCTTCGCGCCGGACATCAATGCCGCCAGCGAATTGTTGGCTTCGCGGTGCCTGAACGAGCTGGTGTCGGCGAAGTTGCTGCCTAGCCTGTAAGGGCCCCATCGCGGGCAAGCCCGCTCCCACAGGCTTTTGCTGTGAACACAGGATTGCAGGCAACCCTGATTACTGTGGGAGCTGGCTTGCCAGCGATTCGATTTTGAACAAGACGAGGACTTGGGATGAAAACCCTCTGGCAACACTGCCACGTCGCAACCATGGCGCAAGGCGTCTACTCGATCATCGAGGATGCGGCCATCGTGACGTCCGGTGCGCACATTGAGTGGGTCGGCCCGCGCGCTGAATTGCCCGCAGGCGAGTACACGACGGTCACTGATTTGAACGGGGCCTGGGTGACACCGGGCCTGATCGACTGCCACACCCACACGGTGTTCGGCGGGAACCGCAGCGGTGAATTCGAACAGCGCCTGCAAGGCGTCAGCTACGCGGAAATCGCAGCAGCCGGCGGTGGCATCGCCAGCACCGTGCGCGCCACCCGCGCGGCCAGCGAAGATGAACTGTTCGCCAGCGCCGCCAGGCGTCTGAAAAGCCTGATGCGCGATGGCGTCACCAGCATCGAAATCAAATCCGGTTACGGCCTCGACCTGGCCAACGAACGCAAGATGTTGCGGGTGGCCCGTCGCCTGGGCGCCGAGCTGCCGATCAGCGTGCGCAGCACTTGCCTGGCCGCCCATGCGTTGCCGCCGGAGTATGTGGATCGCGCCGACGACTACATCGATCACATCTGCGCCGAGATGCTCCCGGCCCTGGCTGCCGAAGGGCTGGTGGATGCGGTGGATGCGTTCTGCGAATACCTGGCGTTTTCCCCGGCGCAGGTCGAGCGGGTGTTCATCACCGCTCAGGAACTGGGGTTGCCGGTGAAACTGCATGCCGAGCAATTGTCGTCCCTGCACGGTTCGACTCTGGCGGCGCGTTACCACGCACTGTCCGCCGATCATCTGGAATTCATGACCGAGGACGACGCCATCGCCATGGCCAAGTCCGGCACCGTCGCGGTGCTGTTGCCTGGCGCTTTTTACTTCCTGCGCGAAACCCAATTGCCGCCGATGGACGCCCTGCGCAAGCACGGGGTGAAAATCGCCATCGCCAGTGACCTCAACCCCGGCACTTCACCGGCACTGTCGTTGCGCCTGATGCTGAACATGGCGTGCACCTGTTTCCGCATGACCCCGGAAGAAGCCCTGGCCGGCGCCACGATTCATGCCGCCACGGCCTTGGGCATGGCCGACACCCACGGTTCGCTGGAGGTGGGCAAGGTCGCGGATTTCGTCGCCTGGCAAATCGATCGTCCCGCTGACCTGTCTTACTGGCTGGGCGGTGATCTGGAAAAACGCGTCGTGCGTCACGGCGTCGAAACGAGTCTGTAGGAGAGCAGTTGTGGATAAGGTTCTGAACTTCAAACAAGGCCGCGTGCCACTGCTGATCAGCATGCCCCACGCCGGTGTGCGCCTGACCCCGGCGGTCGAGGCCGGGTTGATCCCGGCCGCGAAAAGCCTGCCGGACACCGACTGGCACATTCCGCAGCTTTACGATTTCGCCGCCGAACTGGGTGCCAGCACCCTGGCTGCCGAATACTCGCGGTTCGTCATTGATCTGAACCGGCCGTCCGACGACAAACCGTTGTACGTGGGTGCGACCACCGGCCTGTACCCGGCGACGCTGTTTGACGGTGTGCCACTGTTCCGCGAAGGGCTGGAGCCTTCGAAAGAAGAGCGTGCGACTTATCTGGAGCAGATCTGGACGCCATACCACAGCACCTTGCAGCAGGAGCTGGCGCGCCTCAAAGCCGAATTCGGCTATGCGCTGCTGTTCGATGCGCACTCGATTCGCTCGATCATCCCGCACCTGTTCGACGGCAAACTGCCGGACTTCAACCTCGGCACCTTCAACGGCGCCAGTTGCGATCCACAGCTGGCGACTCAATTGGAAGCGATCTGCGCCGCACACCCGGACTACAGCCATGTGCTGAACGGACGCTTCAAGGGCGGCCACATCACCCGGCATTACGGCAACCCGGCGCAGAACATCCATGCCGTGCAACTGGAGTTGGGCCAGTGCACGTACATGGAAGAGTTCGAGCCATTCCGCTATCGGGCGGATCTGGCGGAGCCGACGCAGGTGGTGTTGAAGGCGTTGTTGCAAGGATTGTTGGTATGGGGAGAGAAGCATTACAGCGCTTGAGGCCCTGGTGTGACGCTTGCGGTGAGGGTGCTTGCTTGCGCCTCGGCGGCGAAGCCGTCGTAAAACCGTAAAGTCGCGTTTTTCTGGCGAAACGCAGTTGAATGATAGGGGGACTGCTGCGCAGTCCGGCGGGCGCAAGTGCCCTTTCATCGTAACAGCCGGGTGATTGGGCGATTCCTCTTCGGGACATTCAAGAAGATGCCTACAAGTCCTGTTGCCGTATGCCGAGCTTTTCCTGTCTGAAAGTAATTACTGTTTGAACGAGAGGGAACTCGTTACTCAAGTCATTATTTTTGGAAGGTGTATCAATGAAATTTAAAGCAATAACAGCTGCGATATTAAGCGCATGCGCATTGGAAGCTCAGGCATTGGACATTGATCATTGCCCTTTGCCCCAGCATATAAAAAACACACTGGGTATCTATACGGCACCGACTGTGAGCCGCAAGGGGCAATGGATCGGGACCGCGTCCGCTTCTCGCACAGCGGCAGATGACCGTTATTCAACAGCAGCGGTGTCGGCTCTCCAGGGTGCGGTGTTTTATACGACAGAGCAAAATGGTACGAGCCGCGGGGTTTTGAGTCGCTGTATGTACTTGAATGACAGTAGAGAGCACTTGGACTTGTACTATCGCCCGGACGTACGACCCGATCTCGCGGTCAAATTGCTTGACCTGAAACACTGGAAACTTCAGCCCGCGACTTCCACCGGATTAGTTACTTACGTGTGCAAGAACAAGCAGCAGGGTGGATGCGTTTTTGCGGTCGTTGAATGACGTATTCCAGGCCGCTGACTGACCGTCATTGCCGTGCAAAGAAACACGGTCAGCACAGTCCGCTTTTTCCGCTCCTTTGTTGCATGAACATCTCAAGCATCGGAACAGGTTTTTGTGTCGAGGGAGCCGACGCGGGTGGTGTTGAAGTAGTTGTTGCAAGGCCTGCTCGCCTGGGGTGAAAAACACGACGGGCATTAAGGCTTCTGTAGGAGCGAGCCTGCTCGCGAAAAACGTCAGGTCAATGTGCGCATTCAGACAGCCCGCGTCATCGTTGTCCTCCATCGTCGGAACGCCGCCCGGATCAAGCTCGCTCCTACAGGCCAGGCTGCTAGTCGCCACCGTGCAAAACACGGTCGCCACAGTTCGCTTTTACCCCTCGTCTGCTGCGTAATGTTCTGGCCACGGTGCACAAAGACACCGAACCCATAACAATCCGCTGCCGCACGAGATCATTCTGATGAAAAGACTGTTCACCCGCTGTCTCTCAATCCTCTGCGGCACCGCTCTGCTGAGCACCAGCGCCCTGGCGGCTGATGACGCTTCCTGCAAAGCCGTGCGCATGGGCGTGGTCAACTGGACCGACGTGATCGCCACCAGCGGCATGGCCGATGTATTGCTCAACGGCCTCGGCTATGAAAGCAAGCAAACCAGCGCCGTGCAGCAAATCATCTTCGCCGGCATTCGCGACAAGCGCCTGGATATTTTCCTCGGTTACTGGAAACCGGCGATGGACAAAAACATCGCGCCGTTCCTGGCCGCCAATCAAGTGAAGGTCCTGGACAAACCAAGCCTGGCCGACGCCCAGGCAACGCTCGCGGTGCCTGACTATGTCGCGGCCGCCGGTTTGAAAACCTTTGCCGATATCGCCAGGTTCAAGGATCAGCTCGGGGGCAAGATCTATGGCATCGAACCGGGCAGTGGCGCCAACACCACCATCAAAACCATGATCGAGACCAATCACTTTGGCCTCAAGGACTTCAAACTGATCGAGTCCGGAGAGGCCGGCATGCTCGCTGCCGTGCAACGGGCGGTGAACCGCAAGGAGTTCGTGGTGTTCGTCGGCTGGACCCCGCACCCGATGAATATCAACATGAAAATCGCTTACCTGACCGGCAGCGAAGACGTCTACGGGCCGAACGAAGGGGCGGCGACCGTTTCCACCGTGACCGCCCCGGATTACGCCGAGCGCTGCCCGAACGTCAATCGGCTGCTGGAGAACCTGACCTTCACCGCCGCCCAGGAAAGTCAGTTGATGGTGCCGATCATGGAACGCCAGACGGCGCAGGACGTTGCCAGAAAATGGCTGCGTGAACACCCGGAAGACCTTCAGCGCTGGTTGGCGGGTGTCAGCAGTTTTGACGGCAAGGATGGCGTGGCGGCGGTGCAGGCCAGTCTGAAAAACTGACACCCAAACCCTCTAGGAGCGAGCTCGCTCGCGATAAACCCGAGAACACCGCGGGGTATCAGGCTTACCGCGTTATCGTTGGCCATTATCGCGAGCAGGCTCGCTCCTACAGGGGTATACATTCCCCCTCCCTGAACGGGCAGCAGTATCATGGCGCCTTATCCGCTTTCCGAACAGATGACGGCTTTCGTCGAGAAAACCGTCAGTTTCAACAGCACTGACAGCAGCCTCGCCGGATTGCGCCAGGCCTACAGCGAGATGTGCAGGGCGTTCACCCCGCCACGTCCCGCCGGCCTCTACGTGGTGGACTTTGAATTGTCCGGCGTCCCGGTGCGGTCCTATCAACCGCCGGTTTCGCCGCCGACCGGTGGTGCGCCGTGCATCGTCTATCTGCATGGCGGCGGTTGGGTCGTAGGGGGCCTGGACTCCCACGACTTCATCTGTGCCGAACTGGCGTCGACCCTGGGCGTGCTGGTGATCGCGGTCGATTACCGGCTCGCGCCGGAGCATCCGTTTCCGGCGGCGTTCGATGATTGTCTGAAGGCCTGGCGCGGGTTGCGAAGCGGGCCTTTCCGTCTCGACCCCCAACGCACGCTGGTGGCCGGTGACAGCGCCGGTGGCAATCTGGCCGCTGCACTGTGCCTGGCATTGCGTGACGCGGGTGAGCCCGTGCCGGCCGCGCAAGTGCTGATCTATCCCGGACTGGGTGGCGATCAACATCTGGCTTCGCGCAGTGAGTGCATCGATGCTCCGTTGCTGAGCAGCAGTGATGTGGATTGTTACCACGCCTTGTACCTGCGAGGCTCCCCGCAGCCTGGGCCCTATGCGATGCCGTTGCTCGCCGCAGATCTTCGCCGATTGCCGCCGGCCTTCATCGCGGTGGCGCAATTCGATCCGCTGCGCGATGACGGTGTGCTGTATGCCGAGCGACTTAATGCTGCCGGCGTAGCAGCGACGTTGTATTACGGCGAGGGCCTGGTACACGGTTGCCTCCGGGCGCGGGGGCAGGTTGCCGAGGTCGACAGCCTCTATGAAAACCTGCTCGGTTATCTGGCGCCCAGACTCTGACTCTGCAAGGGCATGCTCATTGGCGTAATTCGGGTTTATGATGCCCAACGGCAGAATAATTGAAGTCCCCCCAGGGATGACCCAGACCCCTTACGGAGCGCGCAATGCAGACTTTGTACCCGCAGATCAAACCCTACGCCCGGCATGATCTGGCTGTCGATGAAACCCATACGCTCTACGTCGACGAAAGCGGTTCACCAGAAGGGTTGCCGGTCGTGTTCATCCACGGCGGCCCCGGCGCCGGGTGTGACGCCCAGAGTCGCTGCTACTTCGATCCAAATCTGTATCGCATTGTTACCTTCGACCAGCGCGGTTGTGGTCGTTCCACCCCCCACGCCAGCCTGGAAAACAACACCACCTGGGATCTGGTCGCCGACCTCGAGCGGATTCGCAAACACCTGGGCATTGAAAAATGGGTGCTGTTCGGTGGCTCCTGGGGTTCGACCCTGGCGCTGGCCTACGCGCAAACCCACCCGGAACGTGTGCACGGTCTGATCGTGCGCGGGATTTTTCTCTGCCGGCCGCAGGAAATCGAGTGGTTCTACCAGGCCGGTGCCAGTCGTCTGTTCCCCGATTACTGGCAGGACTACATTGCGCCGATCCCGCTGGACGAGCGCCACGACTTGCTCACGGCTTTCCACAAGCGCCTGACCGGCAACGATCAAATCGCTCAGATGCATGCGGCCAAGGCTTGGTCCACCTGGGAAGGCCGGACCGCGACCCTGCGTCCCAATCCGCTGTTGGTCGATCGTTTCTCCGAACCGCAGCGTGCACTGTCGATCGCCCGTATCGAGTGCCACTACTTCACCAACAACGCATTCCTCGAGCCGAACCAGTTGATTCGCGACATGGGCAAAATCGCCCATTTGCCCGGCGTGATCGTCCACGGTCGTTATGACGTGATCTGCCCGCTGGATAACGCCTGGGAACTGCACCAGGCCTGGCCGAACAGCGAGCTGCAAATTATCCGTGACGCCGGTCATGCCGCCGCTGAACCGGGGATTACCGACGCCTTGGTGCGTGCCGCTGATCAGATGGCCCGGCGCCTGCTCGACCTGGCTCCTGAAGAAGCATGAAGGGGCTGCTGCAGCGCGTGCGTGGCGCGCGGGTCGAGGTGACGGGCGAGGTGGTCGGAGCAATCGACCAGGGTTTGCTGGTGCTGGTAGCCGTCGAGCCCGAAGACACTCGGGCCAGCGCCGACAAACTTCTCAATAAGCTGCTTAACTATCGAGTGTTCAGTGACGCCGAGGGCAAGATGAACCTGTCCCTGGCGGACGTGGGCGGCGGGTTGCTGCTGGTCTCGCAGTTCACCCTGGCCGCCGACACCAAGAGCGGGTTGCGCCCGAGTTTCTCGACCGCGGCCCCTCCGGCCCTGGGCGAGGAGCTTTTCGACTATCTATTAGGCAAAGCGAAACAGGTGCATGGCACTGTGGCATCAGGTAGATTCGGCGCGGATATGCAGGTGCACCTGGTCAATGATGGCCCGGTAACCTTCCTGTTACAGACGTAAAACCGCTTGAAACCCTGTTTTGCGCCGTTTTCGACTGAAAACAGGGGTTTTTCCCGATAAATACTTTGTTACCCCTGATGCGTTGTAACGCGGGCTACTAGATAATCGCGCGCTACGGGGATCAGCGTTCGTTGGTCCATTTTGACTTAGGTAGAGACTTGTCCTGAACCGTTTGGGGAATCATTTAGCCCCATCGGAGTCGGAACAATGCTCGCCAACTTGGCAAGAGTGGTCTGTAAGGCCGGTTTTTTCGTACCGGATTCCGTACATACCCTTTAACTGGCCGTTGGTTTTTTGATCTGTTTTCGGCGAGGGTTGCTCGTGATTGTTAGTCCCTGTAACGCACCAAAATTGTCTGCCAAACGGTTTCGTAGCGCTCTGGTAGCGGGCTCTGCTCTGCTCACCTTGCTCAGCGCCGGCCAGCTTTGGGCTTTCAATCTGGATGATGTCTCGGCCAAGGCAAAAGAACTGGCCGGGCAAAAATACGAAGTGCCGCGCAGTAACCTGCCGAACGAATTCCGCGAGATGAAATTCGCGGACTATCAGAAAATTCGTTTTCTGACGGAAAAAGCCGAATGGGCGGACCAGAAAACCCCGTTCAAGCTGTCGTTCTATCACCAGGGCATGCACTTCGATACGCCGGTGAAAATCAACGAAATTACGGCGAACAACGTCGAAGAGATCAAATACGACCCAAGTCGCTTCGACTTCGGCGACGTGAAATTCGATCCAAAAGCCACCGAACAACTGGGCTACGCCGGATTCCGTGTGCTGTACCCGGTCAACAAGGCTGACAAGCAAGACGAAATCATGACTATGCTCGGCGCGAGTTATTTCCGCGTTGTCGGCAAGGGCCACGTCTATGGCTTGTCCGCTCGCGGCATGGCGATCGATACCGCGCTGCCGTCCGGCGAAGAATTCCCGCGTTTTCGCGAATTCTGGATTCAACAGCCCAAACCGGGCGACAAGCACCTGGTGATCTTCGCGTTGCTGGACTCGCCACGGGCGACCGGTGCCTATCGCCTGATCCTGCGTCCGGGCAGCGACACCATCGTCGACGTCAAGGCGCAGATGTTCCTGCGTGACAAAGTCGCCAAGCTTGGCGTTGCGCCGCTGACCAGCATGTACCTGTTCGGCGCCAACCAGCCGTCGAAAGTACTGAACTACCGTCGCGAATTGCATGATTCCAGCGGTCTGTCGATCCACGCCGGTAACGGCGAGTGGATCTGGCGTCCGCTGAACAACCCGAAACACCTGGCCGTGAGCAACTTCTCGGTCGAAAACCCGCGCGGTTTCGGGCTGCTGCAACGTGGTCGTGACTTCAGCCACTACGAAGACCTCGACGACCGCTACGACAAGCGCCCAAGTGCCTGGATCGAACCGAAAGGCGATTGGGGCAAGGGCTCCGTCGATCTGGTAGAGATTCCGACCGCCGACGAAACCAACGACAATATCGTGGCCTTCTGGAGCCCGGAAAAACTGCCGGAACCTGGCCAGCCGCTCGATGTCGCATATCGTATGCACTGGACCATGGACGAAGCGTCCATCCACGCTCCGGATAGCGCCTGGGTCAAGCAGACCCTGCGCTCCACCGGTGACGTGAAACAGTCCAACCTGATTCGTCAGCCGGACGGTAGCGTCGCCTACCTGGTGGACTTCGAAGGCCCGTCCCTGGCGGCACTGCCAGAGAATACGGACGTTCGCAGCCAGGTGAGCGTTGGCGACAACGCCGAGCTGGTGGAAAACAGCGTGCGCTACAACCCTGAAACCAAGGGCTGGCGCCTGACCCTGCGCATGAAGATCAAGGACCCGAGCAAGTCCACCGAGATGCGTGCGGCGCTGGTTCAGAACGTCACGCCTGCCGACCTGGCCAAGACTTCGATTCCGGCCTCCAGCTCCTCCGTGGCCAAGGCCGACAAGGTCGCCGCCAAACAACAGGAGAAAGCGGACAAGGAAGCCAAGCAGGCCGAGGCCAAACAGGGTGACGCCAAGCCGGTTGCAGAAGCCAAGGACAAGGCCAATAAAGACGCCAAGCAGCCTGTCGCTGCCGATGCGGCCCCAGCCACACCGGAATCGGCATCGACTGAAGAAGTCCTGACCGAGACCTGGAGCTATCAGTTGCCTGCCGATGAGTAATTCACACGTACAGCCAGAGACTCTGTCCGAGTACCTGGCGCACCTGCCGATGACCGACCAGCAGCGCGCGGAACTCGCGGGCTGCCAGTCTTTCAGCGAACTGCACGAACGCCTGTCGTCCCAGGCGTTCGACGCCCCGACCGATGCCGCCCAGGCCTCGGTCGGCAAGCGCCTGACCCTGAGTACCGCCGAAGAGTTGCAGGACGCCGAAATGCTGGTGCTCGACGCCAACGGTCGGGTCTGCCTCAAGGCGACCCCGCCGATCCGTCGGACCAAAGTCGTGCCGGAGCCATGGCGCACCAATATCCTGGTGCGTGGCTGGCGCCGGTTGACCGGCCGCACCAATCCACCCGCGCCGCCAAAAGATGAGCGTGTGCTGCCGGCTGCGCGCTGGCGCACCGTGGGTTCGATCCGTCGCTACATTCTGTTGCTGCTGATGCTGGGCCAGACCATCGTGGCTGGCTGGTACATGAAAGGCATCATGCCGTACCAGGGCTGGTCGTTCGTCGACCTCGAAGAAGTCCTGCACCAACCGCTGCTGCAAACCGCTACGCAAGTGCTGCCGTATGCGTTGCAGACCAGCATCCTGATCCTGTTCGGAATTCTGTTCTGCTGGGTTTCCGCCGGTTTCTGGACGGCACTGATGGGCTTCCTGGAGTTGCTCACCGGTCACGACAAGTACCGCATTTCCGGCGCCAGCGCCGGCAATGAGCCGATTCCGAAAGACGCGCGCACCGCACTGGTGATGCCGATCTGCAACGAAGACGTGCCTCGGGTATTTGCCGGTCTGCGCGCGACCTTCGAGTCGGTCGCGGCCACGGGTGACCTGGATCGCTTCGACTTCTTCGTCCTCAGCGACAGTAACGACGCCGACATCTGCGTTGCCGAGCAACAGGCCTGGCTGGACGTCTGCCGCGAGGCCGGTGGCTTCGGCAAGATCTTCTATCGCCGCCGTCGTCGTCGCGTCAAGCGCAAGAGCGGTAACCTCGACGACTTCTGCCGTCGTTGGGGCGGTGACTACAAATACATGGTCGTACTCGATGCCGACTCGGTGATGAGCGGTGAGTGCCTGACCAGTCTGGTGCGCTTGATGGAAGCCACGCCGGACGCCGGGATCATCCAGACCGCGCCGCGTGCGTCGGGCATGGACACCCTGTATGCGCGCATGCAGCAGTTCGCCACCCGTGTGTACGGCCCGCTGTTCACCGCCGGCTTGCACTTCTGGCAGTTGGGCGAATCCCACTACTGGGGCCACAACGCGATCATCCGCATGAAGCCGTTTATCGACCACTGCGCCCTGGCGCCGTTGCCCGGTAAAGGCGCGTTTTCCGGTGCGATTCTGTCCCACGACTTCGTCGAAGCCGCGTTGATGCGCCGTGCCGGCTGGGGCGTGTGGATTGCCTACGACTTGCCTGGCAGTTACGAAGAGCTGCCGCCGAACCTGCTGGACGAACTCAAGCGTGACCGTCGCTGGTGCCACGGCAACCTGATGAACTTCCGCCTGTTCCTGGTCAAGGGCATGCACCCGGTGCACCGTGCGGTGTTCCTCACGGGCGTGATGTCTTACCTGTCGGCACCGTTATGGTTCTTCTTCCTCGTGCTGTCGACCGCGCTGCTGGCGGTCAACACGTTGATGGAGCCGCAATACTTCCTCGAACCGCGCCAGCTCTATCCGCTGTGGCCACAATGGCACCCGGACAAGGCCATTGCGCTGTTCTCGACCACCATCGTGCTGCTGTTCCTGCCGAAACTGTTGAGCATCATCCTGATCTGGGCCAAGGGCGCGAAAGAGTTCGGTGGCAAGTTCAAGGTGACCCTGTCCATGTTGCTGGAGATGCTGTTCTCCATGCTGCTGGCGCCGGTGCGGATGATTTTCCACACCCGTTTCGTCCTCGCCGCGTTCCTGGGCTGGGCCGCGACCTGGAACTCGCCGCAGCGTGACGACGACTCCACGCCATGGAGCGAAGCGGTCAAACGCCACGGTCCGCAAACCTTGCTCGGCTTCTTCTGGGCCTTGCTGGTGATCTGGCTGAACCCGAGCTTCCTCTGGTGGCTGGTGCCGATTGTCGGTTCGTTGATGCTGTCGATCCCGGTATCGGTGATTTCCAGCCGTGTCGGCCTGGGCCTCAAGTCCCGTGACGAGAGCCTGTTCCTGATCCCTGAGGAATACAATCCGCCGCAGGCGTTGCTGGCCACTGACCAGTACACCCACGAAAACCGCTGGCATGCACTGAACGACGGCTTCATCCGTGCGGTGGTCGATCCTCAGCAGAACGCCCTGGCGTGCTCGCTGGCGACCTCCCGTCACCGTGAGGCGGAACCGATCGAGTGGCTGCGCGTCGAGCGGGTACGGCATGCGATGAAAGTCGGGCCTGAAGGGCTGACCAACAATGAGCGCGTGCAACTGTTGAGCGACCCGGTGGCATTGGCTCGCCTGCATGAGCAGGTCTGGAGCGAAGGTCACCAGGAGTGGCTGGGCGCGTGGCGCAAGTCGGTCATGGCCGACCCCCATGCACCGCTGCTGCCGCTCAAGCCCGTGAGCGTTCAGCCACAGTTGGCCTGATGAAAAAACCCGCGAAAGCGGGTTTTTTTATGATCGTTCGCAAGTGATGGGGCCACCAGCATCAGGCAACAAATCCTGCCTAAACCCTTGTGCAATCGAGTGAGTGCGTTAGCATCCGTCCCCGAATGGGTGCGCCCGGACCGTTTTGTGTCCGTATCTGTCTGTTTTTATTCGAAAACTGTCGATTTGGCGCCGCAAATGCAATGGTTTTGGGGGCTTGAAGATGAAGAAGTATCTGTCGATGCTGCTGGTCGGCGTCACGGCATTGGTTGCAGTCAACGCGGCACAGGCCGGTGCCATCGATGACGCGGTCAAACGCGGCACCTTGAAAGTCGGCATGGACCCGACCTACATGCCATTCGAAATGACCAACAAGCGTGGCGAGATCATCGGTTTTGAAGTCGACCTCCTCAAAGCCATGTCCAAGGCGATGGGCGTCAAGCTGGAGCTGGTGTCCACCGGTTACGACGGCATCATCCCGGCCCTGCTTACCGACAAGTTCGACATGATCGGCAGCGGCATGACCCTGACCCAGGAACGTAACCTGCGCCTGAACTTCAGCGAACCCTTCATCGTGGTCGGCCAGACGTTGCTGATCCGCAAGGAGCTGGAGGGCACCATCACGTCCTACAAAGACCTGAACACCGCCGACTACCGCATCACTTCCAAACTCGGCACGACGGGCGAATTGGTCGCCAAAAAGTTGATCGCCAAAGCCAAATACCATGGCTACGACAACGAGCAGGAAGCCGTGCTCGACGTGGTCAACGGCAAGGCGGATGCCTTCATCTACGACGCGCCTTACAACGTGGTCGCGGTGAACAAGGTCGGCAACGGCAAACTGGTGTTCCTCGACAAGCCGTTCACCTACGAGCCCCTGGCGTTTGGTCTGAAGAAGGGTGACTACGACAGCATCAACTTCATCAACAACTTCCTGCACCAGATCCACGAAGACGGCACCTACGATCGTATCCATGACAAGTGGTTCAAGAGCACCGAGTGGCTCAAGGACATGGAGTAACACTCGGTCACGTAGACCGCGTCGCTGCAATCGCGAGCAAGCTCGCTCCCACGGTTGATCCGGTTGAACCCAGGTTTTGTGCCCGGCACAACCCCTGTGGGAGCGAGCTTGCTCGCGATTGCGGCCTGCCATGCGACACAGAATTCGGAACTTGCAAAATAGATGAAACAGAAAAAAGCCCAATGGCCCTGGCACGTATTGACCGTGCTGGTGCTGATCGGCCTGGCTGGTGCGTTGTATTACGCCACCTCGCTGATGTCCTACGAATGGCGCTGGAACCGCGTTCCGCAATACTTTGCCTACCACGCCGAAGAGTCCCAGCGCGCCGCCGACATCTCCACCGTCAGCGAACTGGTGCGCAAGGGCGACAAGGCTGAAGTGACCCTGCGCAACGATGCGGGCGACGAGCAACGCCTGATCGTCGATGACAACAGCCTGCAAGTCGCCCAGGGCGATGATGTGGCCGAAGGCGATGTCATCGGCGTGATCCGTCATTGGGCGGCAGGACCGTTGCTGTGGGGCCTCTGGACCACCTTGTGGCTGTCGGTGGTGTCCGGCGTGCTCGGTTTGCTGATCGGTCTCGCCACCGGTCTGTGCCGGCTGTCGAACAACCCGACCCTGCGTGACCTCTCGACCCTTTACGTCGAACTGGTCCGCGGTACGCCGTTGCTGGTACAGATTTTCATTTTTTACTTCTTCATCGGTACGGTGATGAACCTGTCCCGGGAGTTCGCCGGGATCGCCGCGCTGTCGCTGTTCACGGGTGCCTATGTGGCGGAAATCATCCGTTCCGGCGTGCAGTCGATCGCCCGTGGCCAGAACGAAGCCGCGCGTTCGCTGGGCTTGAGTGCCGGCCAGTCGATGCGTCACGTGGTGTTGCCGCAAGCGTTCAAACGCGTGCTGCCGCCCCTGGCCGGGCAGTTCATCAGCCTGGTCAAGGACACTTCGCTGGTGTCGGTGATCGCGATTACCGAGCTGCTGAAAAGCGGTCGCGAAGTCATCACCACCTCGTTTTCGCCGTTCGAAATCCTGTTCTGCGTCGCCGGCCTGTACCTGTTGATCAACCTGCCGCTGTCGAAAATCGCCAGCCGGCTTGAGCGGAGGCTCGCGCAAAGTGATTGAAGTCCGCGATCTGGTAAAAGTCTTCGACACCCGTGGCCAGGTGGTGCGCGCGGTGGATAACGTCAGCACAACCGTCGCCAAGGGCGAAGTGTTAGTGGTGATCGGCCCCTCCGGTTCCGGCAAGTCGACCTTTCTGCGCTGCCTCAATGGCCTGGAAGAATTCGATTCGGGTTCGGTGAGCATTGACGGTGTGCAACTGGCCGACCCGAAAACCGATGTGAATGCCTATCGTCGCGAAGTCGGCATGGTGTTTCAGCATTTCAACCTGTTCCCACACATGACCGTGCTGGAAAACCTCTGCCTGGCGCAGAAGGTCGTGCGCAAGCGTGGCAAGAAAGAGCGCGAGGCCAAGGCCATGGCGTTGCTGGAAAAGGTCGGTATTGCGCAGAAGGCCAATGAGTTCCCCTCGCGCCTGTCCGGCGGCCAGCAGCAGCGCGTGGCGATTGCTCGGGCGCTGGCGATGGAGCCGAAGGTCATGCTGTTCGACGAGCCGACCTCGGCGCTGGATCCGGAGATGGTCGGTGAAGTGCTGGACGTGATGAAAAACCTGGCCGTGGAAGGCATGACCATGGTTTGCGTCACCCACGAAATGGGCTTCGCCCGGGAAGTGGCGGACCGGGTGCTGTTCTTCGATCACGGCAAATTGCTGGAAGACGCCTCACCGGCGGAGTTCTTCGATGCACCGAAGGATCCGCGGGCGCAGGCGTTTTTGCGGCAGGTCCTTTAAAAGCAACGGCCTGGGGGGCCACTAATCGCTAGCAGGCTAGCTCCCACAGGGTTTGGTGTGGACACCAAAAATCCGCTGTGGGAGCCAGCCTGATGGCGATTGCATCACCTCGGTTCTAAGCGAGCCGAGGCAAATGAATCACCTCAAACCCTGAACCGCCCCACCAGCATCTGCAGATGAGTCCCCAGCCGCGCCAGCTCAGCGCTGGACGCCGCCGTTTCTTCGCTCGCCGCTGACGTCTGATCCGACACATCCCGCACGTTCAGCACGCTGCGGTTAATCTCTTCCGCCACGGCGCTCTGCTGCTCGGCAGCGGCGGCAATCTGCTGGTTCATCGCCTGGATCGCCGACACGGTGCGGGTGATGCTTTCCAGTGAGCCACCGGCGCGGCGGGTCAGTTCGACGCTGCTGTCGGTCAGGCTGCGGCTGTTGTCCATGATGGTCGCCACTTGCTGGGTGCCACTCTGCAGGCCGACGATCAGTTCTTCGATCTCTTCGGTGGATTTCTGGGTGCGCTGGGCCAGGCTGCGGACTTCGTCGGCGACCACGGCAAAACCGCGCCCGGCCTCACCCGCGCGCGCCGCTTCGATCGCTGCGTTCAGCGCCAGCAGGTTGGTTTGCTGGGCCACGGACTTGATCACGTCGAGGACGCTGCCGATCTTGTCGCTTTCACACTTGAGCTCGCCCATGGCCTCGGTGGAGTGACCCACTTCCAGGGCCAGGCGCTCGATCTGTGCGATCGCTTCAGCCACCACCTTGTCGCCTTCACGGGCCTGCTGGTCGGCAGCGACAGCGGCCTCGGAGGCTTCTTCGGCGTTGCGCGCGACTTCCTGCACCGTGGCGGTCATTTCATTCATGGCGGTCGCCACCTGGTCGGTTTCGACTTTCTGGCTGTTGACCCCGGCGCTGGTCTGCTCGGTGACCGCCGACAACTCTTCGGCGGCGCTGGCGATTTGCGTGACGCCATCACTGATGCCGCCGATCAGTTCGCGAAGGCCCAGGGTCATGCTCTGAATGGCACGTTGCAACTGGCCCAATTCGTCCTGGCGTTTGGAGGTCAGGTTGTGAGTCAGGTCGCCGGCAGCGATGCGCTCGGCCACTTTGAGGGTCTGACCCAGCGGGACCACGATCTGCCGGGTGATCGACCACGCGGCAAACAGGCCAAAGGCGAGCGCCAGGGCGGTGGCCAACAGCAACGTGTTCTTGGCGTGGGCGACATCGGTGTCACGCACGATCGTTTGCGAAATCGTGAGCTTCTTGCTGACGTCGATCAGGATCTGACCTTGCGCCGCCATGCGTTGGAGCGCGTCGACGCTAGCGACCTGGGCATCACGGAACTGTCTGACCGCCGCGCGGTAGGCTTTGAGGGATTCGGCGGCCTGCTGCAGATTGGCGGTGTGTTGTTCCGGCAGTGTGGATGGCAGGTTTTCGAGGTACTTCAGCGTGCTGTCAATGGCATCCAGTGCGGGCTGCTCGGCCTCGGTCTTGCCGCTGTAGGTGTAGCCGCGAACCTGGAAGCGTGCTTGCTGAAGCAGTTTGCTCAGGTTGATCACGCTGTTGAAGGCGCTGAGGCTGTCGCCCTGCAGCATCGATTTTTCCACTTCGGCCACGCGAGCCGCCGCATTGTCTGCCGTGGCGCCGAGTTTGCTGCGGGCGTCTTCACGACTGGCACCGGCCTGGATCATGGCGGCGAAGGCTTGCTTGTACTGGCCGACGGCGGCCAGTTGCTGTTCGATCATGGCCGCGTCGGCAGGCTGATCGATCATCTTGCGGGCGGATTGCAGGCTGGTGTCGAGCTTGACCAACTGCTCGCTGACGGCGCCCGGGCCTTGTTCGCCATGCTGCATTTCATAGTTAAGGCGTGCAACGCGCAGGTCTTTGGTCAGGTCGTTGATTTCGGAAATGAATGCCAGCTTATCGCCGCGGCTTGTCACGTCGCTCAGGCCGGTCCAGCCGGTGACCGTGGTCAGCAGCGTCAGCATCAAGACAAGACCGAAGCCAATACCCAATTTGCGATTAACGCCTACGTTTCCCAGCTTATCGGCCAACCATGGGTACATGCTGCAACTCCCTCAAACAACATATTGATTTTGAGGGTATATCGGCGGGCGAGCCGGGTTCTGTAGGCGTCGCCCGACGGGTGGCAGATGAAAGGCCCGTGGGCGAGCCTGCTCAGGGGGGAAGTGTCAGGTTTAGAAGAGTCGTGCCAGCAGGGCGGTGACGGCGGTTTCGACTCGCAGGATGCGCTCGCCCAATTGCACCGGCTGCAAACCGGCTTTGCCGAACAAGTCGATTTCGTAAGGAATCCAGCCACCCTCCGGACCGATGGCCAGGGTCACCGGTTCGCTCAGCGCGCGCGGGCAGGGCGGGTAATGGCCCGGATGGCCGACGAGGCCAAGGGTGCCTTCGACGATGGCCGGCAGGCGATCTTCGACGAACGGCTTGAAGCGTTTCTCGATGACGACTTGCGGCAGCACGCTGTCCCGGGCCTGTTCGAGGCCGAGGATCAACTGCTCGCGAATCGCTTCAGGCTCCAGGAACGGGGTCTGCCAGAAGCTCTTCTCGACGCGATAGCTGTTGACCAGCACGATCCGTGGCACACCCATGGCAGCGACGGTCTGGAACACCCTGCGCAGCATCTTGGGCCGTGGCAGGGCCAGCACCAGGGTCAATGGCAGCTTGGCCGGCGGTGGCTGGTCGAGGGTGACGCGCAATTCCGCTTCATCGGCATCCAGGCGCAGCACCTCGGCCGAACCCATCAGCCCGTCGATACGCCCGACACGCATGCTGTCGCCGACTTCGCAGCGGTGGACTTCCTGCATGTGGGTCAACCGGCGATCACGCAAGATCACCCGGTCGGCCGCGATGAAGTCGGCCGATTCAAGGAGCAGGAGGTTCACGCTTGGGTCGCTGGCGGCTGGTCGTTGTGATCGTCAGCCGGCTGATCGTCCGGATGTTCGCCGCGCTTGCTGACCAGGCTGCCAAACAGGATGCCGATCTCGAACAGCAGCCACATCGGTACGGCCAGCAGGGTCTGCGAGAAGATATCCGGCGGCGTCAGAATCATGCCGACCACGAAGCAGCCGATGATCACGTACGGGCGGATTTTCTTCAGGTATTTGACGTCGACCACGCCGATCCAGACCAGCAGCACCACGGCCACCGGAATCTCGAACGCGACGCCGAAGGCGAAGAACAGCGTCATGACGAAGTCGAGGTAGCTGGTGATGTCGGTCATCATTTCCACGCCGGCCGGCGTGGCGGCGGCGAAGAATTTGAATATCAGCGGAAACACCAGGTAATAGGCGAACGCCATGCCGGTGTAGAAGAGCATGATGCTGGAGATCAGCAAGGGCACGGCAATGCGCTTCTCGTGCTTGTACAGGCCCGGCGCGATGAAGCCCCAGATCTGGTGCAGGATCACCGGGATCGCCAGGAACAGCGACACCATCATCGTCAGTTTCAGCGGCGTCAGGAATGGCGACGACACATCGGTGGCGATCATCGTCGCGCCTGCTGGCAAATAGGCGCGCAGCGGCGTCGAGACGAAGGTGTAGATCTGCTGGGTGAAGGCGAACAACCCGGCGAAGATGACGAAGATCGCCGCTACGCAGCGCAGCAGGCGGGTACGCAACTCGGTGAGGTGCGAAACCAGCGGCATGTGCTGGTCGTTTTCAGGAAGATCGCTCATGGGGCTCGCGGCGGCAGTGTTGGGTCATGAGGAGCCGGCGCGACAGGCGCGGCGGCTGGAGCAGCGGGTTCAACCGCAGGTGCCGCCACAACGGGCGCCGCTTCGGTTGTCGCGACAACGGGAGCTGTCGCAGTCGTTGGCGTGGGTGCCGCGGGTGTGTGGATCGACTGCTCGCCCACATGCTCCACCGGCGTCGGCTCCTGCTGGGTCGGCGTGAAGATCTTCCGCGCCTCCTGCTCAAGCGACAGGATGTGCTCGTTGTGCAGTTGCCGACGAATCTCGTCGGCACCGATTTCACGTTCAACTTCCTGTTTGATCGCGTTGAAGCTGCGCTTCAGACGCCCGACCCACAGGCCAGCGGTGCGCGCAGCGCCCGGCAGACGCTCGGGGCCCAGCACCAGCAGGGCGACGAGGCCGACGAGCAGCAGTTCAGAGAAGCTGATACCAAACATTAGTCAGTGCTCACACGTCTTTGCGGATCGGCTCTTCGACTTTTTGCGCCTGCACGTCGATGGTGTGCGGCTGGTTGACAGAGGGCTGTGGTTGAGCGGGCGGAACAGGTTGGGCCGGCGTCGCGGTCGGATCAGCCGGTTTTTCGTCGTCGTTCATGGCTTTGCGGAAGCCTTTGATCGATTCGCCGACGTCGGTGCCGAGGTTTTTCAGTTTCTTGGTGCCGAACACCAGTACCACGACAACCAGGATGACGATCCAGTGTTTCCAGTCAAAAATGCCCATGCTGCTGCTCCTCTCTAATCGTTATTCAGGCGGACGGGCGCGAGGCTTTCTCGGCGTGTCCGGACAGACCGAAGCGACGGTCCAGTTCATCGAGTACAGCCTGTGGATGCTGCCCCAATTGGGCGAGCATGACCATGCTGTGGAACCACAAATCGGCGGTTTCATAGATCACATCGCTGCAGTCGCCGCTGATGGCGGCGTCCTTGGCGGCGATGATGGTTTCGACCGACTCTTCGCCGACTTTTTCCAGAATCTTGTTCAAGCCCTTGTGGTACAGGCTGGCGACGTACGAGCTATCGGCAGTGGCGCCTTTGCGCTCTTCCAGCACAGCGGCCAGACGGGTCAGAGTGTCACTCATGTTTGTGTCCTGCGGAATAGATGGCATTAGGATCTTTCAGGACCGGGTCGACGGTTGTCCAGTCGCCGTTCTCGAAGACGCGATAGAAGCAGCTCTGGCGGCCGGTATGGCAGGCAATGTCGCCAATCTGTTCGACCATCAGGATGATCACGTCGGCGTCGCAGTCCAGGCGCATTTCGTGCAGCTTCTGCACGTGGCCGGACTCTTCGCCCTTGCGCCACAGCTTGCCACGGGAGCGCGACCAGTAAATGGCGCGGTTCTCGGCAGCGGTCAACGCCAGTGCTTCACGGTTCATCCAGGCCATCATCAGGACGCGCCCGGTCTTGTGATCCTGGGCAATCGCCGGCACCAGGCCATCGGCGTCCCATTTGATCTCGTCCAGCCAGTTTTTCATGTTCCGTCCCGGAGCAGCGGCGAGCTTTAAGCTGCAAGCTGCAAGTAAAAAACAATCTGCGTCGTGCTAACGAATCGCTTGAAGCTTGAAGCTTATCGCTTGCAGCTCAATCCGGCTATCGACGAACGACCAGATACAAGCCGACGGCCATCATGATGCCGGCCGGCCAATACGCCAACTGGTTCAACGGCCCACCGGCGGCGAGAAGGGCGCCACCGGCCAGATGCGCGGTACCGAGCAGGCGCAGGAACCAGTCGTCACGAGGTCGATGCCAGGGTGGCGGCGGGTCGTTGGCATGGGGTTGGGACATGCGTTCGAGCAGGTCGCGGGCCATGTTGGCCAGGTGCGGGATCTGCTCGAACTGGCTCTGCACATTGCCGAGCAAGGCTTTGGGGCTGACCCGCTCGCGCATCCAGCGCTCCAGGAACGGCTGGGCGGTGTTCCACAGATCGAGGTCCGGATACAGCTGACGGCCCAGGCCTTCGATGTTCAGCAGGGTTTTTTGCAGCAGTACGAGTTGCGGCTGCACTTCCATGTTGAAGCGCCGCGCGGTCTGGAACAGGCGCATCAGCACCTGGCCGAATGAAATATCTTTTAACGGTTTTTCGAAAATCGGCTCGCACACGGTACGGATCGCCGCTTCGAACTCGTTGAGCTTGGTCTCCGCCGGCACCCAGCCCGAATCGATGTGCAATTGCGCCACGCGACGGTAATCACGCTTGAAGAACGCGAACAGGTTGCGGGCCAGGTAATCCTGGTCTTCCGGGGTCAGGCTGCCGACGATGCCGCAGTCGATCGCAATGTACTGCGGACTCCACGGGTTCACGGTGCTGACGAAGATGTTGCCAGGGTGCATGTCGGCGTGGAAGAAGCTGTCGCGGAACACCTGGGTGAAGAAAATCTCCACGCCGCGTTCGGCCAGCATCTTCATGTCGGTGCGCTGGTCGGCCAGGGTCGCCAGGTCGGTGACCTGGATGCCGTAGATGCGCTCCATCACCAGCACTTTCGGCCGGCACCAGTCCCAATAGACCTGCGGCACGTACAGCAACGGCGAACCGTCGAAGTTGCGCTTCAGCTGGCTGGCGTTGGCGGCTTCGCGCAGCAGGTCGAGTTCGTCGTAGATGGTTTTTTCGTAGTCGCTGACCACGTCCACCGGGTGCAGCAGGCGAGCGTCGGCCGAGAGTTTTTCGGCGGCGCGGGCGAGGATGAACAGCCACGCCAGATCCTGGGCGATCACCGGTTTCAGCCCTGGACGAATCACTTTGACCACGACTTCTTCGCCGGTTTTCAGCTGCGCGGCGTGCACCTGCGCCACCGAGGCCGAGGCCAGCGGTTCGACATCGAAACGGCTGAAGACTTCGCTGATTTTCTTGCCGAGCTGCTCTTCGATCAGCTTGACCGACAGCTGCGAATCGAACGGCGGGACGCGGTCCTGCAGCTTCATCAGCTCATCGGCGATGTCTTCGGGCAGTAAGTCGCGGCGGGTGGACAGGATCTGTCCGAACTTGATGAAAATCGGCCCCAGGTCCTGCATCGCCAGGCGCAGTCGCGCGCCTCGGCTCAGGTCCAGCGTCTTGCGCGGGAACCAGCGCCACGGCAGGGCGTAACGCAGCGCCCGCAGAAACCAGGGCAGCGGCAGGGCGAACAGCAGGTCATCGAGGCGGTAGCGGATCACGACGCGCTGGATGCGCAACAAACGGCGGACGGCAAGCAGCTTCATGCGTTATCGCTTGGGTCGAGGGATCGGGAAAGGCGCTCGAAACGCGCCTCGAGACGTTCCAGATCGAGCTTGATCTGGTCCAGTTCACTGAATCGGGCTTCGGCTTCGCGCTGACCGACGAGGGTGCGCGATTCTTCGGCCAGGTATTCGCCAAGGTTCTGGCCCAGGCTGGCGAACCCTTGCTGATACCAGCGGGCGCGGCTGCGCAGGTGACCACCGACCAGTTGTGTGGCGACAGGGCCGAGCCAGCGTGAGAGTTCGTACTCCCAGTCCAGCTCCAGGTCCTGAAGGATGGCTGCCAGCTCGAGCAATACACCGCTGTCACCCTCAAGCTCGACCTCGGGCCCATGCAGCACCGACGTCTTGTCCTTGCTCATCGCCAGTTTCAGCAGGCTCGAGGCCGGGGCCCGCAAGGTGCAGTCGGCACCGGTTTCCCACTGGGAAGCCAGCATCAGGCCTTCGTCGCTGGGCAGGATGAACACTTGAAACGCCGGGCTGCGGCAATCGACGGCAATCACCCTGCCGCTCAAATGCGCCAGCCGCGGCAGCGCCGTGCTGTCGAGGCGCAGCACCCGGTTCAGACCGAGTTCAACGCTGGCGAGCAGGCCGGCGAGCAGCATCAGGGCTTGATGCCGCGGTGCAGGGCGACGATGCCCGCGGTCATGTTGTGATAGGTCACGCGGTCGAAACCGGCCTCGACCATCATCGACTTCAGGGTTTCCTGATTCGGGTGCATGCGGATCGATTCGGCCAGGTAGCGATAGCTTTCCGAATCGTTGGTGATCAGCTTGCCCATCAGCGGCATGAAGGCGAACGAGTAGGCGTCGTAGGCTTTGGACATCAGCGCGTTGGTCGGCTTGGAGAACTCCAGCACCAGCAGGCGGCCGCCTGGCTTGAGTACGCGGAGCATCGAACGCAGGGCATCTTCCTTGTGCGTGACGTTGCGCAGGCCGAAGGCGATGGTCACGCAGTCGAAGTGGTTGTCCGGGAACGGCAGTTTTTCCGCGTCGGCCTGGACGAATTCGACGTTGCCGGCCACACCGAGGTCCAGCAGGCGGTCACGACCGACCTTGAGCATGGATTCATTGATGTCGGCCAACACGACCTGGCCGGTCGGGCCAACGAGGTGCGAGAACTTGCGGGTCAGGTCGCCGGTACCGCCGGCGATGTCCAGCACGCGATTGCCTGTGCGTACACCCGACAATTCGATCGCAAAACGCTTCCACAGGCGGTGCATGCCACCCGACAGGAGGTCGTTCATCAAGTCGTACTTGGCGGCTACCGAATGGAAAACCTCAGCGACTTTTTCCGCTTTCTGGCTTTCCGGAACGTTTTTGAAGCCGAAGTGAGTGGTGGGTTCGGCATCGCTGCCTTTGCGCTGATCAGTCATATCGCTGTCACCAAAATAGAATGCGCGACATTCTAATCCCCAAGGGATGCTTTGTCTTGGCAAGGCTGAAGGTAAGATGGATCACCCTCGGGACGTTTTGCCGCATCAGTGGTCAAGATTCACCGAACAAGCATTCATAAAGCAGGAGTCATTCGATGGCCCATATTAGTGTTGAGCGTGCCCACGGCCTGGGTAAGGAAGCGGCTCGCGAGAAGGCCAACAAGCTGGCGCAGAAACTTTCCGATCAATATGGCCTTGAGCCGCAGTGGTCTGGCGACACCTTGAACCTCAAGCGCTCGGGTGTGAAAGGCGCGGTGCATGTCAGTGACGATTCGATCAAGGTCGATGTGGAACTGGGCCTGATGATGTCGGCCATGAGCGGCATGATCAAATCGGAAATCGAAAAGGCGCTGGATAAAGCTTTGGCCTGATCAGGTGCTTTCCATGAAATGAGGTTCCTGTGGGAGCGGGCTTGCCCGCGATGAGGCCGGCACATCCAGCATCTTTATTGGATGACCCACCGCCATCGCGGGCAAGCCCGCTCCCACAGGTTTCGTGTTTGCTCTGCTTGCTGTTTATGTCAGTTGTTAGGGTGCCGTTTCTAATTTTTCTCCCTACTTTGTGCCAGAGCCCGACACTTTCACGGGCAGTTCCTCAAACCTTTTGCGCGTGAGGTGCACCATGGCCAAAGTTATTTTGAAGAAAAAAATCGACGCATCGACCACCGCCCTGAGCGACGTCAAATCCTATGCCCGCAAGATCTGGCTGGCAGGCCTGGGTGCCTACACCAAGGTTGGCCAAGAGGGCAGCGACTACTTTCAAGAGTTGATCAAGGCTGGTCAAACTGTTGAAAAGAAAGGCAAAAAAGCGGTCACTGAGAAGCTTGAAGCGGCGAATGCCGAGATCGATGAAGCAAAAGGCGAAGTGCGCACTTTCAAAGGCAAGGTCGAAGTTCAACTCGACAAAGTGGAGAAGGCGTTCGACACGCGTGTCGCAAGTGCCTTGAATCGTATCGGCATTCCGTCTAAACATGACGTTGAGACACTCTCTGCCAAGCTCGATGAGCTGACGGCATTGCTCGAACGCGTCGCGCGTAAATCTTAAGGAGAACGGGATGGCTGGCAAAAAGAATACTGAAAAAGAAGGCAGCTCGTGGATCGGGAAAGTCGAAGACTACTCCCGAAAAATCTGGCTGGCGGGTTTAGGCGTGTACTCGAAGATCGACACTGACGGCAGCAAACTCTTCGATGCATTGGTTAAGGACGGCGAAAAAGCCGAGAAGCTGACCAAGAGCGCCGTTGGCAAAACTGTCGACGCCGCCAAGGACTCCGCTTCTTCGGCCAAGTCGCGCATCAGCGGCGTGAAAGATCGTGCACTGGGCAAGTGGGACGAGCTGGAAGGCGCTTTCGACAAGCGTCTGAACAGCGCCATCTCGCGCCTGGGCGTACCGAGCCGCAACGAAGTCAAGGCACTGCACAGCAAGGTCGATACACTGACCAAGCAGATCGAAAAGCTCACCGGTGCCAAGGTTGCGCCTGTGGCGGCGAAAACCGCGGCCGCCAAACCAGCGGCTAAACCAGCCGCCAAAACCGCTGCCAAGCCACTGGCTAAAGCGGCGGCTAAACCTGCTGCCAAGCCAGCGGCGAAAACGGCCGCTGCCAAACCCGCTGCAGCCAAACCAGCGGCTAAACCGGTTGCCGCAAAAGCCGCCGCTAAACCTGCTGCCAAGCCTGCCGCCGCCAAGCCTGCAGCGAAAACCGCAGCGGCCAAGCCGGCAGCCAAACCAGCAGCAAAACCTGCCGCTGCGAAGAAGCCAGCGGTGAAAAAACCGGCCGCTCCAAAAGCTGCCGCACCAAAACCAGCAGTGGCTGCCGCAACGCCGGCAGCACCGGTCAGCTCGTCGAACTCCGCGACCGCGCCGACCCCTGCTGTAACCCCGACTGCCGCGCCGGCACCTTCGACGCCAACCAGTCAGTCCTGATTTTTTCAGGGCTCAAAAGAACGCCCGGCCTGCCAAGGCCGGGCGTTTTTTTTGTGGTTGCATTTGAAAGCACCACAAACCTGATGTGGGAGCGAGCCCTGCTCGCGATGAGGCCATCACATTCAAAAAAATTTCCTACTCAAACACCGCCATCGCGAGCAGGCTCGCTCCCACAGGGATAGGTGTGATCAGCATTAATCGTGGTCTTCCAGGTACTGCATCGCGAGTCGCTCCGTCGCCACCTTGATCGGCGGCAGCAGATGAGGCGCCACCAGCATCATGATCTGGTAGACCACCAATCGCACTTCACCTTCGCGATCGAGAATCCGCTGATAGTCCAGCGAGAACAGCAGCGTCATGGTGATCTGCTCCACCAGTTGCCCCAGTGCCTGGGTGTCGCTGACCAATTGCCCCTGGGCTTTCAATCGCGCCAGTAACGACGCCAGCGTGCGCTTGAGTGCATTGAGCAGGTTACGGATGCCCTTGGCCAGCTTCGGCAGGCGGCCGGCCAGGTTCGACAGGTCCTGGAACAGAAACCGGTAGTGGGCCAGGCGTTCGACGATCAGGTGCAGGAACAGCCAGTAATCTTCCGGTGCCAGTTCAACGTCCGATGGCGGGTCGAGCAGCGGGGCCAGCTCATTCTGGAAGCGTTCGAACAACCCGAGAATCAGCGGCTCCTTGCCGTGGAAGTGGTAGTAGAGGTTGCCGGGGCTGATGCCCATTTCGTTGGCAACTTCCATGGTGGAGACGTTTGGTTCGCCCTTCTGATTGAACAACTGCAGGGCACATTCGAGGATGCGGTCGCGGGTTTTCATCCAGTCTTCTTATTGATCGGGTGATGCCACGGCCGGTCGGGGCCGTGGGTCGTTGAGTGTCAGCGCACGCGCACGTAAGTACCGGGTGCCGCCTCCATGGGTGGATAGTTCTGGTTGCCGAGGGCCATCTGGGTTTCCTTTAGCGCCCCCGAGCGTTCCTGAATCCAGCTCAGCCAAGGGGTCCACCAGCTGCCATCGACGTGCTTGGCATCGTAGTACCAGGCCCGTGGATCACTGCTCAGTTTGCCGTTCTCGACGTAGTTGGCTTTCGGGTTGTTCGGCGGGTTGAGAATGCTCTGCACGTGTCCGCTGTTGGACAGCACGAAGCGGCGATCACCACCGAGCAGCAGCGTCGAGCGATACACCGCGTCCCACGGTGTGATGTGGTCATTGATACCGGCCACGCTGAAGCTGTCGACGTTGACCTTCTGCAAGTCGATCGGCGTGCCACACACTTCCAGGCCGCCCGGGTGGGTGAGCGGGTTGTGCTTGAAAAAATCCAGCAGGTCGCCATGCAGGGCCGCCGGCAAGCGCGTGTTGTCGTTGTTCCAGTAGAGGATGTCGAACGCCGGGGGTTCTTTGCCCAACAGGTAGTTGTTGACGAAGTAGCTCCAGATCAAGTCGTTGGGGCGCATCCAGGCGAACACCTTGGCCATGTCGCGACCGTCGAGCACGCCTTTCTGGTAGGAACGACGCTTGGCGGCTTCCAGGGTCTGTTCGTCGGCGAACAGGGTCGCTGGCGAGTCCAGTTGACTGTCGAGCAGGCTTACCAGATACGTCGCGCTGGAGACCCGGCGCAGTTGCCGCTTGGCTTGCAAGTGACCTTGCAACGCAGCGATGGTCAGCCCGCCGGCGCAGGCACCCATCAGGTTGACTTCGCGGGCACCGGTGATCGCCCGGCACACATTCATGGCTTCTTCAACCGCCTCGACGTAGGTCGACAGGCCCCATTCGCGGTGACGCACATCCGGGTTGCGCCAGCTGATCACGAAGGTTTGCAGGCTGTTCTTGAGGGCGAACTGGACAAAGCTGTTGTGCGGGCTCAGGTCGAAAATGTAGTACTTGTTGATCTGCGGCGGAACCACCAGCAGCGGCTTGGAATACTGCTTTTCGCTCATCGGCTTGTACTGGATCAGTTCCAGCAATTCGTTGCGAAACACCACGGCGCCGGTGGTGGTGGCGACGGTCTTGCCGACTTCGAAAGCCTGTTTGGTGACTTGCCGGGGCAGGCCGTCGTTGTGCAGCAAGTCATCCACCAGGTGACCGATCCCGCGCACCAGGCTGTTGCCGCCGGAGTTGAAGATCTCCTTGATCGCCAGTGGATTGAGCAGGCTGTTGGACGGTGACACGGCATCGTTGAGCAGGGCGAAGGCGAAATGCGCGCGGGCACGATCGTCCGGGCTCATGTTGCTGTCGTCGATCCAGCTGTTCACCTGCTTTTGCCAAGCCAGGTAGGCCTGCAAGCTGCGACGGTAAAACGGGTTGAGGCTCCAGGCCGGGTCGGCGAAACGGCTGTCCTGTGGATTGGTCGGGTGCAGGGTCTCACCGAGCAGCACACGGCCCAACTGCCCGCCCAGTTTCAGGGCGTGCCGGGCGCTGTGCACCGGGTTGCGCAGGCCATGGGCGGCAACGCTGCGCAGGGTCGAAATCAGATCCCGGCCGCGCAGGCCGGTAATCGCACTCTGTGCGTTGATGAACGCGGCGGGAGTGGGCAAAGTGTCCCGCGCTGGTTTGTCACGCATGAGTCAACACTCCTTCGTCTTCAGGCCAAAAACACACAACCGAACCAGAACACCATAGACGCTGTTTCGGGTTGTTGCGCGGCGCGGCGTCCTGCCACCCGTCAATGAGCCGCTAACCGCCCAATGGCGCCGGGTGCGGATGCATCACGGCGCGTTGTCGTTCTTCTTCGAGGAATTTCATGATGATCGGCGCCACCGCTTCGGCTCGTGTGATCAAAAACAGATGGCCGTCATCGATGATGTGCAGCTGGGCATTGGGAATCCGCCAGGCCAGCAAGCGCATGTTGATCAGCGGGATCAACGGATCGTCATCGCCCGCCAGTACCAGGGTCGGCTGATGGATCTTGTGCAGCCAGTGGATGCTGGTCCAGCCGAGGCCGGCAAACAGTTGCCAGTAGTAACCGAGCTTGCCTGCCGAACGCACTTTTGCCGCGTGGCTCGCGGCCAGTGTCGGGTCGCGGCGAAATGAGCCGCCGTAGATCATCGGTGCAATGCGAATCACGTGCGACGGCTGGATGTAGCGCCTCGGACTGGCCATCATCCACAGCACTTTCGGCTTGCCCGGTACCATCACCGCGCCTGCGGCGGTGGCGGCCAACACCAGTTTCTTGCAGCGCTCCGGATAGTCGTAGGCGAACTGCTGGGCAAGGGCTCCGCCCCAGGACACGCCGATGACGTTGACCTGCCCGTAGTCGAGGTAGTCGAGCATGCGTGCCGTCAGTTTGGCTAGGCCCGGAAAGCGATACGGTCGATTCGGCGTCGAAGAGCCACCGACACCGGGCACGTCGAAAGCGATGACTTCCAGGTCCGGGTCCAGTGCCGCGACGAACGGAAACACCAGCTCCAGGTTGGCGCCGATGCCGTTGAAAATCAGCAAGGGCGTCAAGTGAGGCTTGCCGGGGCGTACCGCCGTGCGGAGGGTCTGGCCATCCAGGTCGACGGTACGAAATATGAACGGTTGCGGCATGCTTCTGGCCCTGTTTATGAATTCATCCCCGACCCCTGTAGGCGCGAGCCTGCTTGCGAAAAATGTTAAGGCAACGCGTTAATTCAGACAGCATGCGTTTTCGTTAACGTCCATCGCGAGCGAGCTCGCGCCTACAGGAAGTGCGGGGTGCGTCAGTTACCGCTCGTGTACGTAAGTGCCTGGCGCAGTCTCGCCTGCCGGATAAGCCTTGTTGCCCAGTTTCGCCGGGGCCTTTTTCAGTTCGCCCGAACGCTGGGCCTGCCAGGCCTGCCAGTGCAACCACCAGGAGTCGGTGTGCTTGGTGGAATTCTCTTGCCACTCCTCGGCATTGGCAGCCATTTCGGTGCTGGTCATGTAACGGGATTTCGGATTGCCCGGCGGGTTCAGGATGCTCTGGATATGCCCGCTGCTGGACAGCACGAACTCGACATTGCCGCCGAACAGTTGCGCCGACTTGTAGCAGGACTTCCACGGGGTGATGTGGTCGTTGGTGCCGGCCAGGGAAAAGATGTCGGCCGTGACCTGCTTCAGGTCGATGGGCGTGCCGCACACTTCCAGTGCATTGGGGCGAATCAGCGGGTTGTTTTTGAACATCTCGATCAGATCGCCATGGAACGCGGCGGGCAACCGGGTGGTGTCGTTGTTCCAGAACAGGATGTCGAACACCGGCGGTTCGTTGCCCAACAGGTAGTTGTTGACCCAGTAGTTCCAGATCAGGTCGTTGGGACGCATCCACGCAAAGACTTTCGCCATGTCGCGGCCTTCCAGTACGCCGGCCTGGTAGGAGTGGCGCTTGGCGGCTTCGAGGGTCTGCTCGTTGACGAACAGGGCGACGTCGCTGTCCAGCGTGGTATCGAGCACGCTGACCAGCAGGGTGAGGGCGTTGACCTTGTTCTCGCCGATCGCAGCGTAGTGGCCCAGCAGGGCGGTGCAGGTGATACCACCGGAGCAGGCGCCGAGCATGTTCACATCTTTGCTGCCGGTGATGGCGGTGACCACGTCGACCGCTTCCTTGAGCGCCTCGATGTAGGTCGACAGACCCCACTCGCGCTGTTCCTTGGTCGGGTTGCGCCAGCTGACGATGAAGGTCTGTACATTATTGCGCAGGCAAAACCGCGCCAGGCTCTTGTCCGGGCTCAGGTCGAAAACGTAGAACTTGTTGATCTGTGGCGGCACCACCAGCAATGGACGCTCGTGGACTTGCTCGGTAATCGGCTTGTACTGGATCAGCTCCAGCACATCGTTGCGAAAGACCACCGCCCCGTCGGTCACGCCGAGGCTCTTGCCGACCTCGAACGCTCCCATGTTGACCTGGCTCGGCATGCCGCCGTTGTGCACAAGGTCCTTGGCCATATGCGAGAGGCCGTCGAGCAGGCTCTTGCCGCCGGTTTCGAAGAAGCGTTTGACGGCCGCCGGGTTGGCCGCCGTGTTGGTCGGGGCCATGGCTTCGGTCATGAGGTTGATCACGAAGTGCCCGCGAGCGGCGTCACTGGCCGAGAGTTTGCTGTCATCGATCCAGTCGTGGAGTTCCTTGCGCCACGCCAGGTAGGTTTGCAGGTAGCGTTTGTAGAGTGGGTTCTGGCTCCAGGCCGGATCGGCGAAGCGACGGTCGTCGCTGCCCGGTTGCAGTGCGGATTTGCCGAATAGCACGTTCTTGAGTTCAAGGCCGAAGTGCGCAACATGCTTGGCGCTGTGCACCGGTTGTTTGATGGCCTGCCTGAGCACCATTCGAGCAGAAGCCAGTAGATCCTTTCCACGCAGTCCAACGACAGGATTCAGTCCCAAGGTGTTTTCCGAGGCCTGATACTTCAAGTCATCGTTATTCTTGTTACTCATCTACGACGCTCCATTGTCCTGAGACGAGTACCCGGGGCCTGCTGTGCAGCTACACAGCCAATGCCAGGTACTACTGCTCGGGTGACCGTTAGTGCTGCATCGCTGCTTTTGTTTCGCAGAGAACACTGCAGGGAACTTGCCAGCTCCATTGGTTACCCGAGTTTAATTTTTTTCGCAAGCAGGCCAATGACTGACCTTACGGCCAAGCATTCAAACAGATGAAATTAGAAAATGCCCTCTAAAGAGCAAGAGGCTCAGGCTAGAGCATCAGCTTGACGACGGATTCGTTCGGGTCGCGGGTTTTTCCGGCAGCTTTGAGCTCGGCAAGATAATCCTCCCAGAGTGCGTCACGACGGCGCCCCAGCTCATAGAGGTATTCCCAGGTGAACAGGCCGCTGTCATGGCCGTCATCGAAGGTCAATTTCAGTGCGTACTGACCGGCCGGTTCTATCTTGCTCAGGCCAACGTTGATCTTGCCAAATTGCAGGATGGGTTTGCCGTGGCCCTGGACTTCGGCGGAAGGAGAGTGCACGCGAAGGAATTCGGCGGGCAGGGTGAATTCCTCGCCGGTCGCGTATTTGAGCGTCAGGGTTTTCGAGGCTTTGTGCAGTTTGATGTCGGTGGGGAGTTGGGTCATGACCTGAGTTCTGTTAGGGGTGGAACCCTGTAGGAGCGAGCTTGCTCGCGATGGCCGTTAACGATAACGCGTGTTGTCTGAACAAACGCGTCGCTCTCGGGTTCATCGCGAGCAGGCTCGCTCCTACAAGTGTTGCTTACAGGATATAACGGGACAGGTCTTCGTTCTGCGCCAATTCGCCGAGGTGGCTGTTGACGTAGTCAGCGTCGATCTGGATCGCCTTGTCGTCATGGGCACTGGCCAGGTCGCCGGCGCTGAACGACACTTCTTCAAGCAGGCGCTCAAGCAACGTGTGCAGACGACGGGCACCGATGTTTTCGGTTTTCTCGTTGACCTGCCAGGCGATTTCCGCAATGCGTTTGATGCCGCTTGGCTGGAACTCGATGGTCAGGCCTTCGGTTTTCAGCAGTGCACAGTATTGCTCGGTGAGCGAAGCGTGCGGTTCGCTGAGAATGCGTTCGAAGTCTTCCGGCGACAGTGCCTTCAGTTCGACACGAATCGGCAGGCGACCTTGCAGCTCCGGCACCAGATCGCTCGGCTTGCTCAGGTGGAAAGCGCCCGAGGCGATGAACAGGATGTGGTCGGTTTTAACCATGCCCAGTTTGGTGTTGACGGTGCAACCTTCGATCAGCGGCAGCAAGTCGCGCTGCACACCCTCGCGGGACACATCGGCGCCGCCGACATTGCCGCGCTTGGCGACCTTGTCGATTTCATCGATGAACACGATGCCGTGCTGCTCGACCGCTTCCAGTGCCTTGGCCTTCAACTCTTCATCGTTGACCAGGCGACTGGCTTCTTCGTCGCGCACCATTTTCAGCGCTTCCTTGACCTTGAGCTTGCGGCTCTTGCGTTTGCCTTTGCCCATGTTGGCGAACAGGCTCTGCAATTGGTTGGTCATTTCTTCCATGCCCGGTGGCGCGGAGATATCGACGCCGGCGATTTCGGCGACTTCGATTTCGATCTCCTTGTCATCCAGCTGACCTTCGCGCAGGCGCTTGCGGAACAGCTGACGGGTGTTGGAATCCGAGGTCGGGGCATCGTCGTTGCTGAAGCCCATGCGCGGTGGCGGCAGCAGCGCGTCGAGGATGCGCTCTTCAGCGGCGTCTTCGGCGCGGTGGCGAACCTTGATGATTTCCTGTTCGCGCAGCAGCTTGATCGCCGCATCGGCCAGGTCACGAATGATCGATTCGACGTCGCGGCCGACGTAGCCGACTTCAGTGAACTTGGTGGCTTCGACCTTGATGAACGGTGCGTTGGCCAGTTTGGCCAGGCGACGGGCGATTTCGGTTTTACCGACGCCGGTCGGGCCGATCATCAGAATGTTTTTCGGGGTGACTTCAACGCGCAGCTCTTCGGGCAGCTGCATCCGGCGCCAGCGATTGCGCAGGGCAATGGCGACGGCGCGCTTGGCATCGTCCTGGCCGATGATATGGCGATTGAGTTCGTGGACGATTTCACGGGGAGTCATGGACATAGTATTTGGCGGACCTCAAGCAAGAATGAGCCGTGGCGCGATGGCCAGAGCGGACTTATTCGGCGCAGTCCTGCTCCTCAATGGTCTGGGTGTGGTTGGTGAATACACAGATGTCGCCGGCAATGCCCAGGGCGGTCTCGACGATTTCCCGGGCCGACAGATCGGTTTTCTTCAGCAGTGCGCTGGCGGCGGCCTGGGCGTAAGCGCCACCGGAGCCCATGGCGATCAAGCCATCTTCAGGTTCAACCACATCGCCGTTGCCGGTGATGATCAGCGAGGCGTCTTTGTTGGCGACGGCGAGCATGGCTTCGAGGCGGCTCAGTGAACGGTCGGTTCGCCATTCTTTGGCGAGTTCGACGGCGGCACGAACCAGGTGGCCCTGATGCTTTTCCAGCTGGCCTTCGAAACGTTCGAACAGGGTAAAGGCGTCAGCGGTGGCGCCGGCAAAACCGGCGATGACCTGACCGTGGTACAGGCGGCGAACTTTTTTCGCGTTGCCTTTCATCACGGTATTGCCAAGGGATACCTGGCCGTCGCCGCCCATGACGACTTTGCCGTGGCGGCGAACTGAAACGATGGTGGTCAAGGGAAGAGTCTCCACGCAGCGGGGCGAAAATGCCTTATGCCCACTCATATGGGGGTGGTGGAATGGATTTCAACTGTGGGGGGTGTTGAGGGACGAGCGGTTGGGCGGGGGGTGAAGGATGTATTGCCTGGAAGCGCGCCTTCGCTGGCAAACCAGCTCCTACAGGGTTTGGCGAATATTCTGTAGGAGCTGGCTTACCAGCGAAGAACGATGACGCGATAACCTTGGCAGGATCAGCGGCTCTGGCGCTGTTGTAACAACAGGTTGCTGAAGCCGGCGCCGGCCAGTTGTTTCTGGGCGGTGGTCAGTTGTTCGCGGTTGCTGAACGGTCCGACCAGAACCCGATACCAGGTCTCGTCTTTCACTGTGCCGGATTCGACCGCCACCGCCTGGCCGAGCAGGATGATCTGCGCACGAACCTTGTCGGCGTCAGTTTGCTTGCGGAACGAACCCGCCTGGAGGAAGAACTTGGTCACCGGCGCGGCTTTGGTGACGGGTGGCGCGGGTGGCGGCGTGATACCGGACAGCGCCGCCTGAGCGCGGGCGGTGTCGATCTTCGCCGCTTCCGCCGGCGTAACCGGCGTCGTCGGAACGGCCGGCACTTGCGGCGTCGGCAGGGTTTTTTCCGGCACGGCATCCGGCGGCACGATGACTTCCGATTCCGGCAGCAAGGTGTAGAAGTCGTACTTCGGCTTCACCGGTTGCGTCGGGCTCGGCGGGGTCTTGTTGGCCTCGGCGATCTTGGTGGCTTTCTGTTGTTGCTCCACCTTCTCGCGTTTGACCGTATCGCTGCCCTTGCCCGGCTCCAGCTTCATCAGGAATACGATGAATGCGCCGACCGTCAGGCCGATGGCCATCCACAGCCAACCCGGAATCGGCTGCTTCGCTGGAGCTTGGTAACGGCTGGCGCCACGCTTGGGTGCAGGTTTTTTCTTAGCAGCCAACTTACATACGCTCCAGAGTTTCCAGGCCCAAGAGTTCCAGGCCTTGCTTGAGGGTGCGTCCGGTCAGCGCGGCGAGGCGAAGGCGGCTCTGCATTTGCGCCGGGGTATCGGCGGCGAGAATCGGGCAGTTCTCGTAGAAGCTGGAGAACAGGCCGGCGACGTCATACAGATAAGTGCAGAGAATGTGCGGCGTGCCTTTTTCAGCCACGTTATTCAGCACTTCGCCGAATTGCGCGAGTTTTGCCGCCAGTTCGTGTTCGTGGGGCGCTTCGAGGACGATCTGGCCGTCGACTTCGCTGAAGTCCTTGCCGAGTTTGCGGAACACGCCGGCCACGCGGGTATACGCATACAGCAGGTACGGGGCGGTGTTGCCTTCGAAGTTCAGCATCAGGTCGAAGTTGAAGCTGTAGTCGCTGGTGCGGTGCTTGGACAGGTCGGCGTATTTCACCGCGCCAATGCCCACGACCCTGGCGATGTTGCGCAGCTCGGCTTCGGCCAGTTCCGGGTTCTTGTCCTTGACCAGGGTGTAGGCGCGTTCCTGGGCTTCGGTCAGCAGATCGATCAGCTTCACGGTGCCGCCATCGCGGGTCTTGAACGGGCGGCCATCAGCGCCGTTCATGGTGCCGAAGCCCATGTGCTCCATGTCCATCGGGTGGGTCACGAAGCCGGCCTTGCGCGCCACGGCGAACACTTGCTGGAAGTGCAGGGCCTGACGCTGGTCGACGAAGTACAACGCGCGGTCGGCCTTGAGCTTGCCGCTGCGGTAGCGCACGGCGGCCAGGTCGGTGGTGGCGTAGAGGTAGCCACCATCGGCCTTGACGATGATCACCGGCAGCGGATCGCCGTCGGCGTTCTTGAATTCATCGAGGAACACGCACTGGGCGCCATTGCTCTCGACCAGCATGCCGGCGGCCTTGAGGTCGTTGACCACGTTGATCAAGTCGTCGTTGTAGGCGCTTTCGCCCATCACGTCAGCCATGGTCAGCTTGACGTTCAACAGTTCGTAGATCTTCTGGCAGTGGGACAGCGAGATGTCCTTGAACTTGGTCCACAGCGCCAGGCAGTCCGGGTCACCGGCCTGCAACTTGACCACCAGGCCACGGGCGCGATCGGCGAACTCTTCGGATTCGTCGAAGCGCTGCTTGGCGGCGCGGTAGAAGTTTTCCAGGTCCGACAGTTCGTCGCTGGTGATCGGGTTTTCCTGCAGATAAGCCATCAACATGCCGAACTGGGTGCCCCAGTCGCCGACGTGGTTCTGGCGGATCACTTCGTCGCCGAGGAACTCGAGCACCCGTGCCACGCCGTCGCCGATGATGGTCGAGCGCAGGTGGCCGACGTGCATTTCCTTGGCCAGGTTCGGGGCCGACAGGTCAACCACCGTGCGTTGCACCGGGCCGGCCTTGCGAACGCCGATGTGCTCATCGGCCAGGGCGGCGTCCAGGCGGGTCGCCAGGGCATCGGTGTTCTGGAAGAAGTTGAGGAAGCCGGGGCCGGCGATTTCGGCCTTGGCGACATTTTCGTCAGCCGGCAGCGCGGCGATGATTTTCTCGGCCAGGTCACGCGGCTTCATGCCGGCAGGCTTGGCCAGCATCATGGCGATGTTGCTGGCGAAGTCGCCGTTCTTCTTATCGCGAGAGTTTTCCACCTGGATCGCCGGCGTCAGGCCTTCAGGCAACACACCTTCGTTGACGAGTTGGGTGATGGCTTGTTGGATCAGCTGGCGAATGGTGTCTTTCATGGTCTTCTCTTTCGACCGCTGGCGCGGCGGCGCATCGTGCGCTGGTGGAAAAACTGGGCATTATCCGTGGCGAAGACGGGCTTGCCAACCTTAGCAGGCAGGATGTGGATGTGTGGTGACAATTAAGGCCCCATCGTGAGCACGCTCGCTCGCGATGGAGGTACCCAAATCAATACAAATCGACCGGATCCACATCCAGCGACCAGCGCACCGCCCGCCCGCTCGGCATCTGCTCCAGCACCAGCAACCAACTGGCAAGCAAGCGATGCAGCGGCCCCCGCGCGGTGGCTTGCAACAATAGCTGTGCACGATAGCGTCCGGCGCGGCGTTCCATCGGTGCCGGTACCGGCCCCAGCAATTCGATGCCGGTCAAACCCTGTTCGGCCAGCAGGCGTTCGGCCTCGCTGCACGCCTCGTCGAGAAATCCTTCGGCCTGTCCCGGCTTGTGCGCTTCGGCTCGCAGCAGTGCCAGGTGCGCAAAGGGCGGCAGGCCTGCCGCGCGGCGTTCACTCAAGGCTTGCTCGGCAAAGGCGAAATAACCTTGCTCGGTCAATTGCACCAGCAGCGGGTGATCGGCCAAATGCGTCTGGATGATCACCTTGCCCGGCTCTTCGGCACGCCCGGCACGCCCGGCGACCTGGACAATCAGCTGTGCCATGCGCTCGCTGGCACGGAAGTCACCGGAAAACAGCCCGCCGTCGGCGTCGAGAATCGACACCAGGGTCACCCGTGGAAAGTGATGCCCTTTGGCAAGCATTTGCGTGCCCACCAGGATGCAGGGCTGGCCTTTCTGGATGGTCGCGAACAACTGATTCATGGCGTCTTTGCGCGAAGTGCTGTCGCGGTCGACCCGTAAAACCGGGTAGTCGGGGAACAAAATGCCCAGTCGCTCTTCGGCCCGTTCGGTACCTGCCCCCACCGGACGCAAATCGACCTTGTTGCATTTCGGGCACTGGCGCGGCACTCGCTCGACGTAGCCGCAATGGTGGCAGCGCAACTCGCCGTGGCGCTGGTGCACGGTCATCCGCGCATCGCAGCGCTGGCATTCGGACATCCAGCCGCAATCGTGACAGAGCAGGGTCGGTGCGAAGCCGCGGCGATTGAGGAACACCAATACTTGCTGGCCAGCAGCCAGCGTCTGACCGATGGCTTGTTGCATCGGCCCGGAAATGCCGCTGTCCAGTGGGCGACTTTTTACGTCAAGGCGCAGGAAGCGTGGCTGCTTGGCGCCACCGGCGCGCTCATTCAGGCGCAGGAGGCCGTAGCGTCCGGTGTAGGCGTTGTGCAGGCTTTCCAGCGAAGGTGTGGCGGAGCCGAGCACGATCGGGATGTTTTCCTGGCGGGCGCGCACCAAGGCCAGGTCGCGGGCGTGGTAGCGCAGGCCTTCCTGCTGTTTATACGAGCCGTCGTGTTCTTCATCGATGATGATCAGGCCGGGATTCTTCATCGGCGTGAACAGTGCCGAGCGGGTGCCAATAATGATATCGGCTTCGCCGTCGCGGGCGGCGAGCCAGGCATCGAGGCGTTCACGATCGTTGACGGCCGAGTGGATCAGGGCGATGCGCGCATTGAAGCGCTGTTCGAAGCGCGCCAGGGTCTGCGGGCCGAGGTTGATTTCCGGGATCAGCACCAGCGCTTGTTTACCGGCCTCCAGGGTTTCGCGGATCAGTTGCAAATAGACTTCGGTCTTGCCACTGCCGGTGACGCCGGCCAGCAGGAACGCGTGATAACTGTCGAACCCGGCGCGAATCGCTTCATAAGCGGCGCGCTGCTCCGGATTGAGCGGCAGTTCAGGCTGCGCCAGCCAGTGTTCGTGGCGTGCGCCAGGGGCGTGCTTGCGTATCTCTACCTGCACCAGGTCTTTAGCCAGCAACAGGTCGAGGCTGTCCTTGCTCAGCATCAGTTTGCTCAGCAATTGATGTGCGACGCCGTGGGGGTGCTGGGCCAGCGTCGCCAGCGCTTCACGTTGGCGCGGGGCGCGGGCGATGCGCGGGTCATCGAGGCTGGCGCCGGGGGCAGCGGACCAGAAACGCTCCTGGCGCGCCTCGGCCAGTTCGCCCTGACGCAGCAGCACCGGCAGCGCCCAGCTCAAGGTGTCGCCGAGACTGTGCTGGTAATACTGGGAAGTCCACAGGCATAGCTTGAACAGGGCGGGTGGCAGCGGCGGCGTGGCATCGAGCAATGCCAGTGCGGGCTTGAGTTTTTCCGCCGGGACTTCGCTGGTGTCGGTGACCTCCACCAGAATCCCGATCATCTCCCGCCGGCCGAACGGCACCCGCAGGCGCATGCCGGGATGCAACTGGGCGCGCAGGACCCCGGTCGGAGCTCGGTAGTCGAACAGGCGGCGCAGCGGCGAAGGCAAAGCGAGGCGCAGGATGGCGTCGGGCACGCGGGGGGATCTCGATCAACGAACACTGGAAAAAAGGCTTCATGCATAGCCTGTGGGAGCGAGCTTGCTCGCGAAAGCATTGTGTCAGGCGACATAAATGCAGACTGACACTCCCTCTTCGTGAGCAAGCTCACTCCCACAGGGGAATGTGTTCAGGCTCGGGAGCCTAGCAGACGGTCGGTCTCAGGGACAGCTTGCGTGATTGGCATTGTCTGGTAGAATCCGCGGCCTAATTACGTGCGGTATTCAACAATAGTGTTGGGTGGCGGCACGCTAGCCCGAGGAAGACATCATGAAAGCTGATATCCATCCAGAATACCCAGCAGTTGCTGTTACCTGCAGCTGCGGCAACAAGTTCGAAACCCGTTCGACCTACGGCAAAGCCCTGGCGATCGACGTTTGCAACGAATGCCACCCGTTCTACACCGGTAAGCAAAAGACTCTGGACACTGGCGGCCGCGTTCAGCGTTTCGCAGACCGTTTCGGTGCTTTCGGCGCGAAAAAGGCCTAAGGCCGATCAACTTGGGAGGCCGTTTCGGTTTTTCCATGCTGATGAAAAAGGCGTCCCTTGCGGGCGCCTTTTTTGTGTCCGCGATTTGGCTCTCCGGCGCCCAGGCCTTCTGCCCGGCACCGAGTGGTCTGGCATCGGTCGCGGTGCAGCGGGTAGTGGACGGTGACACGCTGCGCCTCGCGGATGGTCGCAGTGTGCGCATGATCGGCTTGAATACGCCGGAGCTGGGCAAGAAAGGCCGGTCCGACGAACCATTTGCCGTGGCGGCGCGAAAGCGTCTCGAAGCCTTGGTGGCCGCGAGCGGCGGACGGGTCGGATTGCTTCCCGGCAAGGAAGGCAAGGATCACTACGGCCGTACCCTGGCCCATGTCTACGGTGCCGAGGGTGCCAACCTCGAAGCGCAGATGCTCGCCGAAGGACTCGGCTTTCAAGTGGCAGTCGCACCCAATGTCGATTTGGTCGACTGTCAGCAAGCGGCAGAACGCAGCGCCCGACAGGCCGGCCTTGGTGTGTGGCGCCAGTCACCTGTACTAAAGGCGGAGCAGATCAATACCTCCGGGTTTGCCGTGCTCAGCGGTCGTGTGAGCAAGGTTCAGCGCAATCGCGGCGGGGTTTGGATCGAGTTGCAGGATTCGGTTGTATTGCGCGTTGCACCCAATATGCTGGACAGATTCCCCGCTGCCACGCTTGATGGCCTCAAAGGCAAGCAAGTCGAGGCTCGCGGCTGGGTGCTGGATCGTTCGCGCAAGGGCGGTCTCAAGGAGGGGCAGGCGCGCTGGATGTTGCCGTTGACCGATCCAGCGATGCTTCAGGTCGCGCACTGATAAAAAATTGTAGACATTTTTTATGTCGATTGTGAACAGTCTATCCCTTGTGTTCCGCGGCTCTTGGCCCAAAGTCGTAGGTCAGGGTGCTTGACAGGGGTGACCGGTCAGTCTTGTGGGGATTTTGCGAGGCGCGTATCCTCGCTGACCAGTCTGTCCAACAGTAAAAGCGGAATGCCCCCATGTCTGATTTGAAAACTGCCGCTCTCGAATATCATGCCAATCCTCGTCCAGGGAAGCTGAGCGTCGAGCTCACCAAGGCCACCGCTACCGCCCGCGACCTGTCGCTGGCCTACAGCCCCGGCGTAGCCGAACCAGTACGCGAAATCGCTCGCGACCCTGAACTGGCCTACAAATACACCGGCAAAGGCAACCTGGTTGCAGTCATTTCCGATGGCACCGCGATTCTGGGTCTGGGTAACCTCGGCCCATTGGCCTCCAAGCCAGTCATGGAAGGCAAGGGCGTGCTGTTCAAGCGCTTTGCCGGCATCGACGTTTTCGACATCGAAGTCGACTCCGAAAGCCCGCAAGCCTTCATCGACACCGTCAAGCGCATCTCCATCACCTTCGGTGGCATCAACCTGGAAGACATCAAGGCGCCTGAGTGCTTTGAGATCGAACGTGCTCTGATCGAGCAGTGCGACATCCCGGTATTCCACGATGACCAGCACGGTACCGCTATCGTGACCGCCGCTGGCATGATCAACGCCCTGGAAATCGCCGGTAAAACCCTGCCGGAAGCCAAGATCGTTTGCCTGGGCGCCGGCGCTGCCGCGATCTCCTGCATGAAGCTGCTGGTCAGCATGGGCGCGAACATCGAAAACATCTTCATGGTTGACCGTACCGGCGTGATCCACTCCGGCCGTGACGACCTGAACCAGTACAAGGCTGTCTTTGCCCACGCGACCGACAAACGTACCCTGGCAGACGCTCTGGAAGGTGCAGACGTGTTCGTCGGCTTGTCCGGTCCGAACCTGCTGAGCGCTGAAGGCCTGAAATCCATGGCGGCCAACCCGATCGTGTTCGCTTGCTCGAACCCTGATCCGGAAATCTCCCCGGAACTGGCACACGCGACCCGTAATGACGTGATCATGGCCACCGGTCGTTCCGACTACCCGAACCAGGTCAACAACGTACTGGGCTTCCCGTTCATCTTCCGTGGTGCCCTGGACGTTCGCGCCAAGCGCATCAACGAGGAAATGAAAGTGGCTGCGGCCAACGCCCTGCGTGAACTGGCCAAGCTGCCAGTGCCTCAGGACGTGTGTGATGCCTACGGTGGTGCGCCGCTGGAATTCGGTCGTGAGTACATCATTCCGAAGCCAATGGACAAGCGCCTGATCACCCTGATCTCCGACGCTGTGGCCAAGGCCGCAATCGAGACCGGTGTGGCGACCCTGCCGTATCCGAAGAACTACCCGCTCAAAAGCGTGGATGACGTGTTCAACGGCTAAGCCGTTGTAGCGCTTCAAAAGAAAGCCCCGGCTCGTGAGAGTCGGGGCTTTTTTGTTGTCTGGAGGGTCGATGGCGCAGTTGTGTGCGATGCCAAACCCTGTAGGAGCGAGCCTGCTCGCGAAAAATAGTCAGACAACGCGGGTATTCAGACTACCCGCGTCATTGTTGACGACCATCGCGAGCAGGCTCGCTCCTACGGGCTGCTTCTCTAGAACAGGTCGATCGGCGCCGATTCATCCGCTGGCAGCGGGCTGCCCGGCGCATTGCCGTTGCCCAGTTCGCTGGCCGACGGTGGCGTGTCTTCGGCCTTGAACAGTTCGAAGTAGGCTCCAGGCGTGCCTGGGCTTGCCGCACGGCCACTGACCGGGTCGACGCGCAAGCTCAGGATGCCTTCCGGCTCCGGTTGTGTATGGGGTGGCAGGCCTTTGAGCGCGGCGCCCATGTAGGTCATCCAGATCGGCAGCGCGACGGTGCCGCCGAACTCCTTGCGCCCCAGGCTTTCCGGCTGATCGAAGCCGGTCCAGACGGTGGTCACGTAATCGGCGTTGTAACCGGAGAACCAGGCGTCCTTGGACTCGTTGGTGGTCCCGGTCTTGCCGGCGATGTCAGGGCGACCCAAGGCCAGTGCACGGCGGCCGGTGCCGAGTTTGATCACATCTTCAAGCATGCTGTTGAGGATGTAAGTGGTACGGCCATCGACGATGCGCTCAGCCACGGCCGGTGCCTGTGGCGCCGGTTGGGTGGTTGGCGCTTCACCCGGCATTGCGTTGACCGTGAAGGCCTGGGCGGACGGTGCGGCGATGCCGTCGTTGGCGGCGCCGCCTTTCGGCACGCTTGCCGGGTTGGCGACGAACAGCGTGTCGCCGTTGCGGCTTTCGATCTTGTCGATGATGTAAGGGGTGATCTTGTAGCCGCCGTTGGCGAAGGTGCTCCAGCCGGTGGCGATCTCCATTGGCGTCAGGGTCGCGGTGCCCAGGGCCAGGGACAGGTTGGGCGGCAGATCCTGCTTGTTGAAGCCAAAGCGAGTGATGTAGTCGATGGTTTTGCCAACGCCCATCGCCTGCAGCAGGCGGATCGACACCAGGTTACGCGACTTGTACAGCGCTTCGCGCAAGCGGATCGGGCCGAGGAAAGTGTTGGTGTCGTTTTTCGGACGCCAGACCTTGTCCAGGTACTCATCGACGAACACGATCGGTGCGTCGTTCACCAGGCTGGCGGCGGTGTAGCCGTTATCCAGCGCAGCGGCGTAGACGAAAGGCTTGAAGCTCGAGCCCGGCTGGCGTTTGGCCTGCAAGGCGCGGTTGTAGTTGCTCTGCTCGAAGGCGAAGCCACCGACCAGCGCGCGGATCGCGCCGTTTTGCGGATCAAGTGAAACCAGCGCGCCCTGGGCCTGCGGGATCTGGCTGAACTTCAACGAATTGTCCGCCTGACGTTGCACGCGAATCAGGTCCCCGACCTGGGCCACGTCGGACGGCTGCTTCGGATTAGCGCCCATGCTGTTGGTGTTCAGGAACGGACGCGCCCATTTCATGCTGTCCCAGCTGACGTGCTCGTCGCCATTGCGGGTCAGCACCTGCAGGCCGTTCTTCTCGACCTGAGTGACGATGGCCGGTTCAAGGCTGCTGATGGTGCGCTGCTTGGTCAGCTCGGTCGCCCAGGCCTCGCGGGTCTTGCCCGGCAGGCGCGACTCAGGGCCGCGATAGCCGTGGCGCTGGTCATAGGTCATCAGGCCTTCGTGGACGGCGGTGTTGGCCATTTCCTGCAGATTGCTCGGCACCGTGGTCGTCACGCGGAAACCTTCGGTGTAGGCGTCGCTGCCATAACGGCCGACCATTTCGGCACGGGCCATCTCGGCAATGTACGGCGCATTCACTTCCGGCGTCGGGACGTGATAGCTGGCGTTCAGCGGTTCGTTGATCGCGGTGGTGTAGTCGGCCTCGCTGATTTTGCCGAGCTTGTACATGCGCCCCAGGATCCAGTCGCGACGCTCTTTGCTGCGGGCCGGGTTGGCCAGCGGGTTGAAGCGCGACGGGGCTTTGGGCAGGCCGGCGATCATCGCCATCTGCGCGAGGCTGACGTCTCGAATCGACTTGCCGTAATAGACCTGCGCCGCCGCCTCGATGCCGTAGGCGCGGTTGCCCAGATAGATCTTGTTGACGTACAGCTCGAGGATCTCGTCCTTGGTCAGTTGCCGTTCGATCTGCAAGGCCAGGAGGATTTCAGTGGTCTTGCGCGAGAAGCTGCGTTCGCTGGTCAGGAAGAAGTTCTTCGCCACCTGCATGGTGATGGTGCTGCCGCCGGACTGGATGTGCCCGCTTTTCACCAATTGGGTGGCGGCACGCATCAGGCTGCTGGGGTCGACGCCATAGTGGTTGGCGAAGTTATCGTCTTCAGCACTTAGTAACGCATTAATGAAGTTGGGGGGAATGTCGGCGAAACGGATCGGTGTACGGCGCATTTCGCCGAATTCTGCGATCAACTTGTTATCGCTGCTGTAGACCCGCAAAGGGATCTGCAACTGGATGCTTCGCAACGCCTCTACGGACGGCAATCCGGGGCTAAGGTAGAGAAACGCCCCGCTCAGACCCAGAAGCAGTCCGCAGAAAACCGCGACGATGGACCAACCGAAAAATTTCAGCAGACGAATCAAGGCTTTTGGATATCCAGGGCAAAGAATGAATTAGGCATCAGGGTTCAGGCTAAAGGCGAACGACCCGCGCTTGAGAAAAGCGGAAAAAAACGCTGGGCATTATAAGCATTTTTCCGCCAGAAGCGTCATTTGCGCTGATGTCAAGACGGGCGGATGGAACGCAAAACACAAAGCAGAGTCCGTAACTCACGGATAGTCATAGGGAATTGCCAGTGCCAGGACTCTTCAACAAAAAGGCCGATACGCTTTTGGGTATCGACATCAGCTCCACTTCGGTGAAGCTTCTGGCGCTGAGCCGCCAGGGCGCCCGTTATCGGGTCGAGGCCTATGCGGTCGAACCGCTGCCCGCCAACGCCGTTATCGAAAAAAATATTGCCGAGCTCGATGCTGTGGGCCAGGCGCTCTCTCGCGTGTTGATCAAGGCCAGAACCCGCCTCAGGAACGTGGCTGTGGCGGTGGCTGGCTCGGCGGTGATCACCAAGACCATCGAGATGGACGCCGGACTTTGCGACGACGACATGGAAAACCAGCTGAAGATCGAGGCCGATCAGTACATTCCCTATCCGCTGGACGAAGTCGCCATCGACTTTGAAGTGCAGGGCGCTTCAGCGCGCAATCCCGAGCGGGTCGATGTGCTGCTCGCGGCCTGCCGCAAGGAAAACGTCGAGGTCCGTGAGGCAGCCCTGGCTCTTGCCGGCCTCACCGCTCGCGTGGTCGACGTCGAGGCTCATGCCCTGGAACGATCATTCGGGTTGCTGGCCAATCAATCGGTGCTGCCCAAGGACCGCCTGGTGGCAGTGGTCGACATCGGGGCGACCATGACCACCCTGAGCGTATTGCACCACGGGCGCATCATCTACACCCGCGAACAACTGTTCGGTGGCCGGCAGCTGACGGAGGACATTCAGCGCCGCTACGGCCTGACCCTCGAACAGGCGGGGTTGGCAAAGAAGCAGGGTGGTTTGCCGGATGATTACGTCAGTGCAGTGTTGCAGCCGTTTCGCGAGGCGCTGGTGCAACAGGTATCGCGTTCATTGCAGTTTTTCTTCGCTGGCGGCCAATACGACGCTATCGATCACATCCTGCTGGTCGGCGGCACCGCGTCAATCTATGGGCTGGAACGGTTGATCGAGGAGCGGTTGGGCACACCGACCCAGGTGGCCAACCCATTTGCCGGAATGACGTTGAGCGCCAAGGTCAACGCCGCCGCGCTGGCCAGCGACGCGCCGGCCATGATGATTGCCTGCGGGCTGGCCCTCAGGAGCTTCGACTGATGGCGCGGATCAATCTTTTGCCCTGGCGCGAAGAGCGGCGCGAGGAGCGTCGAAAACGTTTTTTATTGATTTTGGCAGGCGTGCTGGTGGGATCGGCGGGTGCGGTGCTGGTCGCGAATCAAGCCATCAACGGCGCCATTGAACGGCAAGTCGCCCGTAACAATTACATCAATCAGCAGATTGTCGTGGTCGACGAGCGGATCAAACAGATCAGCGATCTCAAGGCGCGTCGCCAGCAATTGCTCGAGCGCATGCGCATCATCCAGGACCTGCAAGGCAATCGGCCGATCAGTGGGCGAATTTTTGATCAGCTGGCGCGGACCCTGCCCGACGGGGTGTATTTCACCGAAGTCAAAAGGGTGGGCAAAACCTTGTCGATTTCTGGCGCCGCTGAATCCAACAATCGTGTTTCCGACCTGATGCGCAACTTGAACGCTTCGGACTGGTTCGATGCACCGAGCCTGACTGAAGTCAAAGCGACCACTGCGGGTCAGTTGGATCAGGCCAATGTCTTCCAGTTGACCGTTCGTCAGACTCAACCGGCCGCCGTGGAGGATGAACAATGAGTCCTTCCGGATGGCTGGAAGAGCTGCGCAGGATCGATATTCACGAACTGGGCACCCACAACATCGGTTCTTGGCCACCAGCGATCAAGGTTCTGGTGGGCGTGTTGGTCATGATTCTGGTCCTGGCGCTCGGTTACAGCATTTCCACAAGTGAGGTTCAGAGCCAGCTCGACCTCAAGCGCGAAGAAGAGACGGCCCTCAAGGAGCAGTTCGCAAGCAAGGCGTACAGGGCGGCGAATCTGGCGCGCTATACCCAGCAACTGAAAGAGATGGAAAACTCTTTTGGTGTGCTGCTGCGGCAACTGCCCAGTGATACCGAAGTGCCCGGCTTGCTGGAGGACATCACTCGCACAGGTCTGGGTAGCGGGCTGGAGTTTGAAGAGATCAAGCTGCTGCCGGAGGTGACCCGGCCGTTCTACATCGAACTGCCGATCCAGATCACCGTTACCGGTACCTATCACGACCTGGCCACGTTCGTCAGTGGTGTGGCCGGGTTGCCGCGCATCGTTACCCTGCATGATTTCGACCTGGCACCGGCCAAACCCGACGGCGGCCCGAAGCTGCGCATGAGCATCCTTGCCAAGACCTATCGCTACAACGATCAGGGGGCGCATCAATGAGCCCGATTCGTTGTTTATCGATGGTCGTGTCGCTCGTCGTCCTTGCCGGCTGTGGCGGTGGCGATGACTTCGGCGACCTGGATGCCTACCTGGACGAAATGCGCCTGCGCGCACCAGGCAAGATTGAACCAACGCCCACAATCCGGTCTTACCCGACATTCACTTACAACGCAGCCAACCTGCGCAGCCCGTTTTCACCCCAGGTCAGAATCGACCTGTCCGGTCAGAAACACGGCTCAAGCAACGTCAAGCCCGACCCCGACCGAATCAAGCAATACCTTGAGGGGTTCAACATCGAGCAGTTTGAAATGGTCGGCACGATCTCCAATGCGGCGGGCTCCTTTGCATTGCTGCGCGGGGCTGGCGGGGTGCACAGGCTGAAAGTCGGTGATTACCTGGGGCGTAATGACGGGCGGATCGTCGCCATCAGCGGCTCACAAGTGGATGTGGTCGAAATCGTCCCCGACGGCGAAGGTGCCTGGCTGGAACGGCCGCGGACCCTCCCTCTGAAAGAGCACTCATAGTGGAACTGGAAAAATGAACAGGACTTTCTCAGCCCTCGGAATGACGCTATGGATAGCGTTGTTGTCGCCGATGGCACAAGCGGCCAGCCTCAAGGCGCTGGATGTTGCGGCGCTGCCGGGAGACCGCGTCGAGTTGAAGCTGGCATTCGACGAGCCGCCACCGGCCCCTCAGGGTTACACCACAGCATCACCGGCGCGGATCGCACTGGATCTGCCGGGTGTCGTCAGTCAATTGGCGAACAAAACCCGTGACCTGGGCGCTGGCAATGCCCGAAGCGCGACAGTGGTGGAAGTCGAGGATCGTACGCGTCTGATCATCAATTTGACCCAATCGGCCCCCTACAGCACGCGAGTCGAGGGCAACAACCTGTTTGTGGTGGTCGGGCAGGGCGGCAAAATCGCGGCGACCACATCTCCCACCATCACAACGCCGGCTCCGGCGCGCCCCCCAATGCCATCGAGCAAGGCTATACGCGGTGTGGATTTCCAGCGGGGTACCCAGGGCGAAGGCAATGTGCTGATCGATCTGTCGGATCCGTCGATTGCGCCGGACATTCAGGAGCGCGACGGCAAGATCATCGTCGGGTTTGCCAGGACCCAATTGCCCGACCCCTTGCGCGTGCGTCTGGATGTGAAGGATTTCGCCACGCCGGTACAGTTCGTCAACGCCAGCGCCACGGGTGATCGGGCCACCATCACGATCGAGCCCGGCGGCGGCGCCTTCGACTACTCGACCTATCAGACCGAAAACAAACTGACCGTCAGCGTCCGTCCGGTGACCGCCGACGACCTGCAAAAGCGGGATGCCGACCGCCATGCCTACAGCGGCGAAAAACTTTCTTTGAATTTTCAGGACATCGACGTGCGCTCGGTGCTGCAACTGATCGCTGATTTCACCAATCTCAATCTGGTCGCCAGCGACACCGTGCAGGGCGGCATTACCCTGCGCCTGCAGAACGTACCTTGGGATCAGGCGCTGGATCTGGTGCTGAAAACCAAGGGGCTGGACAAGCGCAAGATCGGTAACGTCCTGCTGGTGGCGCCGGCCGACGAAATTGCCGCCCGGGAACGTCAGGAGCTGGAATCGCAAAAACAGATCGCCGATCTGGCACCGCTACGGCGGGAACTGTTGCAGGTCAATTACGCCAAGGCGGCGGATATCGCCAAACTCTTCCAGTCGGTGACCAGTGCCGAGGCGAAAGTCGACGAACGGGGCTCTATTACCGTCGATGAGCGTACCAACAACATCATCGCCTACCAGACCCAGGATCGACTCGACGAACTGCGGCGAATCGTTGCCCAGCTGGATATTCCGGTGCGTCAGGTCATGATCGAAGCGCGAATCGTCGAAGCCAACGTCGATTACGACAAAAGCCTGGGTGTGCGCTGGGGCGGTTCCGTCCAGAACAGGGGCAACTGGAATACATCCGGGGTGAGCAACGGCGCCAACGGCTCCTCGACCATTGGCACGCCGGGCAGCACCAGCACCAACTCACCGTTCGTCGATTTAGGGGCGGCGAACAACACCTCGGGGATCGGCATTGCGTTCATCACCGATAACGTCTTGCTGGACCTTGAGCTGACGGCCATGGAGAAGACCGGAAACGGGGAAATCGTCTCGCAACCCAAGGTCGTCACGTCCGACAAGGAAACCGCCAAAATCCTCAAGGGCACCGAGATTCCCTATCAGGAAGCCAGTTCCAGCGGCGCGACTTCGGTGTCCTTCAAGGAAGCATCGCTGTCGCTGGAAGTGACGCCACAGATCACTCCGGACAACCGGATCATCATGGAGGTCAAGGTCACCAAGGACGAACCGGACTACCTGAACAAGGTCCAGGATGTGCCGCCCATCAAGAAAAACGAGGTCAATGCCAAGGTCCTGGTCAACGATGGAGAGACCATCGTCATTGGCGGTGTTTTCTCAAATACTCAAAGCAAGGTTGTAGATAAGGTGCCATTTCTTGGCGATGTGCCGTATCTTGGCCGCCTTTTCCGGCGTGACGTGGTTTCGGAGAAAAAATCCGAGCTGTTGGTGTTTCTCACTCCGCGTATCATGAATAACCAGGCGATTGCTGTGAGTCGTTGATTCTGTGCGAAATTTGATTCTTGTAGGACCGATGGGCGCTGGAAAAAGCACCATCGGCCGGTTGCTGGCCAAAGAGCTGCGCTTGCCATTCAAAGATTCCGATAAGGAAATTGAATTACGCACGGGCGCCAATATCCCATGGATCTTCGATAAAGAAGGCGAACCGGGCTTTCGTGACCGCGAGGAGGCAATGATTGCCGAGCTGTGCGATTACGATGGTGTGGTGCTGGCGACCGGCGGCGGTGCAGTAATGCGCGAAGCCAATCGTCGGGCCCTGCACGCCGGTGGGCGGGTGGTTTATCTGCATGCCTCTGTCGAGCAGCAGGTCGGCCGTACGTCCCGCGACCGCAATCGGCCCTTGTTGCGCACCGCCGATCCGGCCAAGACCCTTCGGGATCTGCTGGCGATCCGCGATCCGCTGTATCGGGAAATCGCTGATCTGGTGGTGGAAACCGATGAGCGGCCGCCACGCATGGTCGTGCTCGATATCCTGGAACGCTTGCAGCAGCTGCCTCCCCGTTAATGCGCGGCGCGAAATGCGCTATCCTCGGCGTCCTGCCGCAACCGCTCAAGGTTGTGGCGAACGGCGACCCGGCGGCGTCAATAACAGCAAAGGCCGTGGACATTCGTTAACTCAAGGCGGAACGCCTGATTCCATCTTCACTGTGGGGACACATGCAGACACTCAAGGTCGATCTAGGCGAGCGCAGCTACCCGATTCATATTGGCGAAGGTTTGTTGGATCAGCCTGAGCTGCTGGCCCCGCATATTCGCGGACGGCAAGTGGCAATCATCTCCAATGAAACGGTCGCGCCGCTCTATCTTGAACGTCTGACTCGCAGCCTCGCGCAGTTCTCGGTGATTTCCGTCGTGTTGCCCGACGGCGAAGCCTTCAAAACCTGGGAAACCCTGCAACTGATCTTCGATGGCCTGCTGACCGCACGGCACGACCGCCGTACCACGGTGATCGCTCTGGGTGGCGGTGTGATCGGTGACATGGCCGGTTTTGCTGCCGCCTGCTATCAGCGCGGCGTCGATTTCATTCAGGTTCCGACCACACTGCTGTCGCAAGTGGACTCCTCGGTGGGCGGCAAGACCGGGATCAACCACCCGCTGGGCAAGAACATGGTGGGTGCCTTCTATCAGCCGAATGTGGTGCTGATCGACACGGCCTCCCTTAATACCCTGCCGGCCCGCGAACTGTCCGCCGGTCTGGCTGAGGTCATCAAATACGGGCTGATCTGCGATGAGCCGTTCCTGACCTGGCTCGAAGACAACGTCGATCGCCTGCGTAATCTGGATCAGCAAGCCCTGACCTACGCCATCGAACGCTCCTGCGCGGCCAAGGCAGCGGTGGTCGGCGCCGACGAAAAGGAAACCGGTGTTCGTGCCACCTTGAACCTGGGCCACACCTTCGGTCACGCCATCGAAACCCACATGGGGTATGGTGTCTGGCTTCATGGTGAGGCCGTCGCTGCTGGCACCGTAATGGCGCTGGAAATGTCCGCCCGCCTGGGCTGGATCAGCGAACAGGACCGTGATCGCGGCATTCGTCTGTTCCAGCGCGCCGGGCTGCCGGTCATCCCGCCCGAGGAGATGACGGAAGCCGATTTTCTCGAACATATGGCAATTGATAAAAAAGTGATCGACGGTCGTTTGCGCCTGGTGCTGCTGCGCCAAATGGGCGAGGCAGTGGTGACCGACGATTATCCGAAAGAGGTTTTACAGGCCACGCTGGGAGCGGATTACCGCGCCCTGGCTCAGCTTAAAGGTTAATAAGATCGCGATGACTAGTTTGCATGCGGACGAGGCTTTCCTCGGCCATTACCAGTTGAGTCATGACCCTTTTGCTCCACGGGTGCCTGGCTTCAAGTTTTTCCCGGCCCAGCGCAAACCGGTGCTGGGACAGCTGCACCACCTGGCGCGTTACAGCCAGTTGCTGTTGGTCGTTACAGGGCCCCAAGGCAGCGGCAAGACGCTGTTGCGTCAGGCCCTGGTGGCCAGCACCAACAAACAGTCCGTGCAAAGCGTGGTGGTTTCCGCCCGTGGCGCAGGCGATTCGGCTGGCATTCTCCGGCAGGTTGCCCAGGCGCTGGACGTTGCCCAGGCCGAGGTCGGCGCGATTCTGGCGCAGGTGGTGCAACTGGCGCTGACCGGTCAGGAAGTCTATCTGCTGGTGGATGACGCCGAGCAACTCGACGAGTCCGCGCTCGAAGCCTTGATGGCCCTGGCCGCCGGCGCGCCGGAAGGCCGTCCGCACGTGTTCCTGTTCGGTGAGTCCTCCCTGATCGCTCAGCTGGAGCAGTTGAGCCTGGAGGAAGAGCGTTTCCACGTCATCGAGCTGCAGCCTTATACCGTAGAGGAAACTCGCGAATACCTGGACCAGCGCCTCGAAGGCGCTGGCCGGGGTATCGAACTTTTTACCGCGGATCAGATCTCTGATATTCATGAAAGCTCCGACGGTTGGCCTGGCAACATCAATCAGGTCGCCCGCGATGCCATGATCGAAGCCATGATTGCCAGCCGCACAGCGGTCAAGCGTCCAAGTATGGGGTTCAATATGCCGAAGAAACACGTATTGGCGATTTCCGCCGTCGTCGTGGTCGCGGTGGCCGCCGCCTGGTTGATGCCGGGTCGCAACAAAGCGCCGACCACGGGTGCGCCTGCCAACGAACAGGCGCAACTGCCACTTGGCCAGGGCAAACCGCAAGCCAACGGTGGTGCGCCGTCTGTCGAATTCGCCGGCAATACGCAGCCGATGCCGTTGCCGTTGGTCGGTAATTCGCAACCGGTCATGCGTGGTCCGCTGGCCGAAGCTGCGGGTGGCATTTCCGAGGGAGATGATGGCGTGCCGGTCGAAGGCTCCAGCGCCACGCCGCCGACCGTGACCACGACTGCGCCGCCTGTGGGCGTGCCTGCTGGTCCTGCACCGACACCCGCAGCCAAGCCGACGCCTGCTCCGACTCAAGTCGCTACCGCCAAGCCAGCGCCGGTTCCAGCGGCCAAGCCTGCACCCGCGCCCGTGGCTAAAGCCGCACCAGCGGCCAAGCCGGTCGAGAAGCCAGTCGAGAAACCTGCCGCCGTGGCCAAGGCCGCGGGCGGCACCTGGTACGCCGGTCAGGCTCCGGGCAACTACGTGGTGCAGATCCTCGGCACCAGCTCTGAAGCGGCCGCGCAAAACTTCGTCAAGGAGCAGGGCGGCGAGTACCGCTACTTCAAGAAAGTCCTCAACGGCAAGCCGCTCTATGTGATTACCTACGGCAGTTTCGCCAATCGTGATGCAGCCGTTTCCGCCATCAAGGCCTTGCCAGCGAAGGTTCAGGCTGGTAAACCTTGGCCTCGCACTGTCGCCAGCGTCCAACAGGAACTGGCAACAACTCGCTGAAGATTCGGCGGCCTTACCCAGGCCGCCTCTCCAAGCACCTCAAAATTTCTACGAGTGCGCGCAACCCTTCGGGCTGCGTGCCTTGTGGTGTCTGCGTCACAGTAGTCTTTGAGTCGTTGCGGTCAAAATTAAAAAAGTTTTGACTAGCACAGCAGATCGCTTTAAACCTTTCACAAATGCGACATGAATTTGCGACATTTCGTCGTCAAATTTGTGAGGCCCAGTGACGGTGTGTACAATGACCTCCCTTTTGCCCCCGCAAAGCCGGCGTACGTTCGGCGTGGATGGTAAGTGGTTGAATTAAAAAGAAATTTGCCTCGACAAGAGGCAGCCTGGTGAGAAAGTGTCTATGAAAGCAGGTCTGTACCAACCAGATGAATTCAAGGATAACTGCGGTTTCGGCCTGATAGCTCATATGCAGGGCGAGCCCAGTCATACCCTTTTGCAAACGGCCATCGAGGCCCTGACCTGCATGACCCACCGCGGTGGGATTAATGCCGACGGCAAGACCGGTGACGGTTGCGGTCTGCTAATTCAAAAGCCGGACGTGTTCCTGCGAGCCATCGCCCAGGAAACGTTCGGCGTCGACTTGCCCAAGCAATATGCCGTGGGCATGGTCTTCTTCAACCAGGACCCGGTCAAAGCCGAAGCCGCTCGCGAGAACATGAACCGCGAGATCCTGGCCGCCGGCCTGCAGTTGGTCGGCTGGCGCAAAGTACCGATCGATACCAGCGTCCTCGGCCGCCTGGCCCTTGAGCGCCTGCCGCAGATCGAGCAGGTGTACATCGGCGGTGAAGGCCTGAGCGACCAGGACATGGCCGTCAAGCTGTTCACTTCCCGTCGTCGCTCGTCCGTGGCCAACGCCGCCGACGTCGATCACTACGTCTGCAGCTTTTCCCACAAGACCATCATTTATAAAGGCCTGATGATGCCGGCGGACTTGACCGCCTTCTATCCAGACCTGAGCGATGAGCGCCTGCAAACCTCGATTTGCGTGTTCCACCAGCGCTTCTCCACCAACACCCTGCCGAAATGGCCGCTGGCTCAACCGTTCCGCTTCCTGGCGCACAACGGCGAGATCAACACCATTACCGGCAACCGCAACTGGGCCGTGGCCCGTCGCACCAAGTTCACCAACGATTTGATGGACCTGGAAGAGCTCGGCCCGCTGGTCAACCGCGTCGGTTCCGACTCCTCCAGCATGGACAACATGCTCGAGCTTATGGTCACCGGTGGCATCGACCTGTTCCGTGGCGTGCGGATGATCATTCCGCCTGCGTGGCAGAACGTCGAGACCATGGACCCGGATCTGCGTGCGTTCTACGAATACAACTCGATGCACATGGAACCGTGGGACGGCCCGGCCGGCGTGGTCATGACCGATGGTCGCTACGCGGTGTGCCTGCTCGACCGTAACGGTCTGCGTCCGGCGCGCTGGGTCACCACCAAGAACGGCTTCATCACCCTGGCTTCGGAAATCGGTGTCTGGAACTACCAGCCTGAAGACGTGATCGCCAAGGGCCGTGTGGGCCCTGGCCAGATCTTTGCCGTGGACACCGAAACCGGTCAGATCCTCGACACCGATGCCATCGACAACCGCCTGAAGTCTCGTCATCCGTACAAGCAATGGCTGCGCAAGAACGCCCTGCGCATCCAGGCGACCATGGAAGACAACGACCACGGTTCGGCGTTCTACGACGTCGACCAGCTCAAGCAATACATGAAGATGTACCAGGTCACGTTCGAAGAGCGCGACCAGGTGCTGCGTCCGCTCGGCGAACAGGGCTACGAAGCCGTGGGCTCCATGGGCGACGATACGCCGATGGCCGTGCTGTCCCAGCGCGTGCGCACGCCGTACGACTATTTCCGCCAGCAGTTCGCGCAGGTGACCAACCCGCCGATCGACCCGCTGCGTGAAGCCATCGTCATGTCGCTGGAAATCTGCCTCGGTGCCGAGCGCAACATTTTCCAGGAGTCGCCGGAGCACGCCTCGCGCGTGATCCTCAGCTCGCCGGTCATTTCCCCGGCCAAGTGGCGCTCGCTGATGAACCTCGATCGTCCGGGCTTCGAGCGCGCGATCATCGACCTGAACTACGACGAAAGCGTCGGCCTCGAAGCGGCGATCCGCAACGTTGCCGATCAGGCTGAAGAAGCCGTGCGCGCCGGTCGTACCCAGGTCGTACTGAGTGACCGTCACATCGCCCCGGGCAAACTGCCGATCCACGCTTCCCTGGCCACCGGCGCGGTGCACCATCGCCTGACCGAAAAAGGCCTGCGTTGCGACTCCAACATCCTGGTGGAAACCGCGACAGCGCGTGACCCGCATCACTTCGCGGTGTTGATCGGTTTCGGTGCCTCTGCCGTTTATCCGTTCCTGGCTTATGAAGTGCTGGGTGACCTGATCCGTACCGGTGAAGTGCTGGGTGACCTCTACGAGGTGTTCAAGAACTACCGTAAAGGCATCACCAAAGGCCTGCTCAAGATCCTGTCGAAGATGGGTATCTCGACCATCACGTCCTACCGTGGCGCGCAGTTGTTCGAAGCCATCGGCCTGTCCGAGGAAGTCTGCAACCTGAGCTTCCGTGGCGTGCCAAGCCGCATCAAGGGTGCGCGTTTCGTCGACATCGAAGCCGAGCAGAAAGCCCTGGCCACCGAAGCCTGGAGCCCGCGTAAGCCGATCCAGCAAGGCGGCCTGCTGAAGTTCGTCCACGGTGGCGAATATCACGCGTACAACCCGGACGTGGTCAACACCCTGCAAGCCGCTGTGCAGCAGGGCGACTACAGCAAGTTCAAGGAATACACATCGCTGGTGGACAACCGCCCGGTGTCGATGATCCGCGACCTGCTGAAAGTCAAAACCCTCGACACGCCGCTGGACATCAGCGAGATCGAACCGCTGGAATCGGTGCTCAAGCGCTTTGACTCCGCCGGTATCTCCCTGGGCGCCCTGTCGCCGGAAGCTCACGAAGCCCTGGCCGAAGCCATGAACCGCCTCGGTGCGCGTTCCAACTCCGGTGAAGGCGGCGAAGACCCTGCGCGCTACGGCACCATCCGTAGCTCGAAAATCAAGCAAGTTGCCACTGGCCGTTTTGGCGTGACCCCGGAATACCTGGTCAATGCCGAAGTGCTGCAGATCAAGGTCGCCCAAGGCGCCAAGCCAGGCGAGGGCGGTCAACTGCCGGGCGGCAAGGTCAACGGTCTGATCGCCAAGCTGCGTTATGCAGTACCGGGCGTGACCCTGATTTCGCCACCGCCGCACCACGACATCTACTCGATCGAAGACTTGTCGCAGCTGATTTTCGACCTGAAACAAGTCAACCCGAAAGCGCTGGTCTCGGTGAAGCTGGTAGCAGAAGCGGGCGTCGGCACCATCGCTGCCGGCGTGGCCAAGGCCTACGCGGACCTGATCACCATCTCCGGCTACGACGGCGGGACCGGTGCATCGCCGCTGACCTCGATCAAATACGCGGGCGCCCCGTGGGAACTCGGCCTGGCCGAAACCCACCAGACCCTGCGCGGCAACGACCTGCGCGGCAAAGTCCGGGTACAAACCGACGGCGGCCTGAAAACCGGCCTCGACGTGATCAAGGCCGCCATCCTCGGCGCTGAAAGCTTCGGCTTCGGCACCGCGCCGATGATCGCCCTGGGTTGCAAATACCTGCGCATCTGCCACTTGAACAACTGCGCTACCGGCGTTGCGACCCAGAACGAGAAGCTGCGCAAGGATCACTACATCGGCACCGTCGACATGGTGGTGAACTTCTTCACCTACGTCGCCGAAGAAACCCGCGAGTGGCTGGCCAAGCTGGGTGTGCGCTCCCTCGAAGAGCTGATCGGCCGTACCGATCTGCTGGAAATCATCGAAGGGCAGACCGCCAAGCAGCATCACCTGGACCTGACCCCGTTGCTGGGCAGCGATCACGTGCCGGCGGACAAGCCACAGTTCTGCGGCGTAGACCGTAACCCGCCGTTCGACAAGGGCCTGCTGGCCGAGAAAATGGTCGACATGGCCACCTCGGCGATCAACGACCTGAGCGGCGCCGAATTCGCCCTGGATATCTGCAACTGCGACCGTTCCATCGGCGCGCGGATCTCCGGCGAAATCGCCCGCAAGCACGGCAACCAGGGCATGGCGAATGCGCCGATCACGTTCCGTTTCAAAGGGACTGCCGGTCAGAGCTTCGGCGTGTGGAACGCCGGTGGTCTGAACATGTACCTGGAAGGCGATGCCAACGACTACGTCGGCAAGGGCATGACCGGTGGCAAGCTGGTCATCGTTCCGCCGACGGGCAGCGTCTACAAGACTCAGGACAGTGCCATCATCGGCAACACCTGCCTGTACGGCGCCACGGGCGGCAAGCTGTTCGCCGCCGGCACCGCGGGTGAGCGTTTCGCCGTGCGTAACTCCGGTGCCCACACCGTCGTGGAAGGCACCGGCGATCACTGCTGCGAGTACATGACCGGTGGTTTCGTCTGTGTGCTGGGCAAGACCGGTTACAACTTCGGCTCAGGCATGACCGGTGGTTTCGCCTACGTGCTCGACCAGGACAACACCTTCGTTGACCGGGTCAACCACGAACTGGTGGAAATCCAGCGGATCAGCGGCGAGGCGATGGAAGCCTACCGTAGCCACTTGCAGCGCGTGCTGAACGAGTACGTCGAGGAAACCGACAGCGAGTGGGGTCGTGAGCTCGCCGAAAACCTCGACGATTACGTGCGCCGTTTCTGGCTGGTCAAACCTAAGGCGGCGAGCTTGAAATCTCTGCTTTCCAGTACTCGTGCGAGTCCGCAGTAAACGACGCAGCAGCAAGCGGCAAGCTTCAAGCCGCAAGTTAACAGCAGTGCGCGTTGTGCCTGCCACCGTGATTGTCTTGCAGCTTGAAGCTTGTAGCTTGAAGCTGTCGTGTAAGAGGTTTTGAAGATGGGCGAACGTCTCAGCAACGACTTCCAATTCATCGAGGTCGGGCGCAAGGATCCGAAGAAGAAACTGTTGCGTCAACGCAAGAAAGAGTTCGTGGAAATCTACGAACCGTTCAAACCCCAGCAGTCGGCCGACCAGGCCCACCGCTGCCTGGGTTGCGGTAACCCGTATTGCGAATGGAAGTGCCCGGTGCACAACTTCATTCCCAACTGGCTCAAGCTGGTGGCCGAGGGCAACATCCTCCAGGCCGCCGAGCTGTCGCACCAGACCAACACCCTGCCGGAAGTCTGCGGCCGGGTGTGCCCGCAGGATCGTCTGTGCGAGGGTGCCTGCACCCTTAACGACGGTTTCGGCGCGGTCACCATCGGTTCGGTAGAGAAGTACATCACCGACACCGCGTTCGCCATGGGCTGGCGCCCGGACATGTCCAAGGTCAAACCGACCGGCAAGCGCGTCGCGATCATCGGTGCGGGCCCGGCGGGCCTGGGTTGTGCCGACGTGCTGGTGCGCGGTGGCGTGACCCCGGTGGTGTTCGACAAGAACCCGGAAATCGGCGGTCTGCTGACCTTCGGTATCCCTGAGTTCAAGCTGGAAAAGACCGTGCTGAGCAATCGCCGCGAAGTCTTCACCGGCATGGGTATCCAGTTCCGCCTCAACACCGAGGTGGGCAAGGACATCACCATGGAGCAACTGCTCGAAGAATACGATGCGGTCTTCATGGGCATGGGCACCTACACCTACATGAAGGGCGGCTTTGCCGGTGAGGACCTGCCGGGCGTTTACGACGCACTGGACTTCCTTATAGCCAACGTCAACCGCAACCTGGGCTTTGAAAAGTCGCCGGAAGATTTCGTCGACATGAAAGGCAAGAAGGTCGTGGTGCTGGGCGGTGGTGACACGGCGATGGACTGCAACCGTACGTCGATCCGCCAGGGCGCCAAGTCGGTGACCTGTGCCTATCGTCGTGACGAAGCGAACATGCCGGGCTCGCGCAAAGAGGTGAAGAACGCCAAGGAAGAAGGCGTGAAATTCCTCTACAACCGTCAGCCGATTGCCATCGTCGGTGAGGACAAGGTCGAAGGCGTGAAAGTGGTCGAGACCCGTCTCGGCGAACCGGACGCCCGTGGCCGTCGCAGCCCCGAGCCGATTCCGGGCTCCGAAGAGATCATCCCGGCCGACGCCGTGGTCATCGCCTTCGGTTTCCGTCCGAGCCCGGCGCCGTGGTTCGAACAGTTCAGCATCCAGACCGACAGCCAGGGCCGCGTTGTCGCGCCTGAGCAGGGTCAGTACAAGCACCAGACCAGCAACCCGAAGATCTTCGCCGGTGGCGATATGGTCCGCGGTTCCGACCTGGTGGTGACGGCGATCTTTGAAGGCCGTAATGCGGCTGAAGGGATCCTGGATTACCTGGGCGTCTAATCCGCGTCCAACTGGCTGCAACGCAATACCTGTGGGAGCTGGCTTGCCAGCGATAGCAGCACCTCGGTCTACCTGACAAACCGAGGTGTCTGCATCGCCGGCAAGCCAGCTCCCACAGTGTTTTGTGCTGCTACAAAACCTGCATTTCACCGCGACAAATTGACCCGATAGACAAAAGGCTGACCTGCATCCGTGCCTTTTGCGCCCGGCTCTGAGAAAATGCCCGCACTTTTTTTCCGGATGCCGACATGACTGCCCTGAAGAACGACCGTTTCCTGCGCGCCCTGCTCAAGCAACCCGTAGACGTCACTCCCGTGTGGATGATGCGTCAGGCCGGTCGCTACCTGCCGGAATACCGCGCCAGCCGAGCCAAGGCCGGCGATTTCATGAGCCTGTGCATGAACCCGTCGTTCGCTTGCGAAGTCACGATGCAGCCGCTCGACCGTTATCCACAACTGGATGCGGCGATCCTCTTTTCCGACATCCTGACCATTCCCGATGCCATGGGCCAAGGCCTGTACTTCGAAACCGGCGAAGGTCCACGCTTCAAGAAAGTCGTCAGCACCCTGGCCGACATCGAAGCCTTACCGATTCCCGATCCGCAGAAAGACCTCGGCTACGTGATGGACGCGGTCAGCACCATCCGCCGCGAACTGAACGGCCGAGTGCCGCTGATCGGCTTCTCCGGCAGCCCGTGGACCCTGGCCACCTACATGGTCGAAGGCGGCTCGTCGAAAGACTTCCGCAAGACCAAAGCCATGCTCTACGACAACCCGCAAGCCATGCACCTGCTGCTGGACAAGCTCGCGCAGTCGGTCACCAGCTACCTCAACGGCCAGATCATGGCCGGTGCGCAAGCGGTGCAGATCTTCGACACCTGGGGCGGCAACCTGTCGGCGGCGGCTTATCAGGAGTTCTCCCTGGCCTACATGCGCAAAATCGTCAGCGGCCTGATCCGCGAGCACGAAGGTCGCAAGGTGCCGGTGATCCTGTTCACCAAGAACGGCGGCCTGTGGCTGGAAAGCATCGCCGACGCCGGTGCTGATGCACTGGGCCTGGACTGGACATGTGACATCGGCAACGCCCGTGAGCGTGTCGGCAGCAAAGTCGCACTGCAGGGCAACATGGACCCGACCGTGCTCTATGCCAAGCCAGAAGCGATTCGCACCGAAGTCGGGCGCATTCTCGCCAGCTACGGCAAAGGCAGTGGTCACGTGTTCAACCTCGGTCACGGCATCACGCCGGAAGTCGATCCGGAACACGCTGGCGCCTTCCTGCGCGCGGTGCATGAGTTGTCGGCGCAGTATCACGAGTAACGGATTCTGCAATGATCAGAAGCCTGTTCGGCCTGGTGCCGGACAGGCTTTTTTTATGCCTTTCAACTTCGTGTTTAGTCGAGAGGGAGCTTCTTGTAAGAAGTTTTTCATTTCTTGTCGGATGTAGGCGCATAGAGACTGATCCTGCGGTAAGCAGAGATTTTCCCTACATAGCAAACGAATTTATCCAAGTAAGGTTTCGGACCCTTGCGCAGCCCCTCGCTGAGCAATGTCGCAAACATCGGCGCCCGTTCTGCGCGTCTTGATCTTCGATAAGTAGTCTGGAATTCATTTGATGAAAAATACGTCTTATAAGGGAAGTGCGTTCGCTGCCTGCACCTCCTCAATGATCCTGTTATCGGCAATGTTGGCATCCCAAAGTGCTTCCGCTCACGGCTACCTGGAAGTACCGCCTTCGCGCGCACTGGCTTGCCAGAAAGGCTTGAACACCAACTGTGGCGGCGCGCAATACGAACCACAAAGCGTCGGCGAAACCTTCAAGGGCTTTCCGGCCGGCGTGGGTGGTGCGCCTCTGCAAGGACCGGTCGACGGCAAGATCCCGAGTGGTGGTCACTCGCTGTTCTCCGCCCTGGACGCTCAGTCCGCCACGCGTTGGCACCTGACGGAAATCAAGGACCGCAACATCGATTTCCAATGGCGCTACACGGCTGTGCACCCGGCCACCAAGCATGAATACTTCATTACCCGCAACAACTGGAACCCGAACGAAGCGCTGAAACGCGCCACCTTCGAAAGCACGCCGTTCTGCACCATCGACGGCGGCAATCAGAAGCCGGAGTCCGGCGCCAAGCACAACTGCAACATCCCCGCGGACAAAAACGGTCACCACGTGATTCTGGCGATCTGGACCGTCGGTGATACCGATGCGGCGTTTTACAACGCGGCGGACGTGAACGTCATTGCCGAGCCTGAGTTGCCGGGCGGCTGGTCTTCCGTGGGCGGCATCGCGCCTTCGACCGCCTTGCTGGTAGGTGACAAGGTCAAGGCCCGTGCCTTCTCCGCCAATGGCGAGAGCTCGAACTACAGCGTTGAAATCTCCATCGACAACGCTGAAGACGGTTCGCCAAACAATTGGTCGTTCAAGCTGGCCGAAGCCATCAACAAGGCTCACACCCTGGTCCGGGCAGGCGTTCGCGATGAAAACGGAACCATTGAGCCGGTCAAGGGCAACAACAGCCTGTATGCGCAAAAAGAAAGCGGTGTAATCCGCTACGAAGTGCAGCTGGACATGAGGGAAGACGCTGCCGCGCGCATGGCGGTGGCGTCCCAGCAACCGGAATACGTTCTGGACAAAGGCCAGGCCAAGGTCGAGTTCAGCATGATTGCCAACCGCAAGATGAACGTCGAAGCGACCCTGCACGACGAGCACAACAAGCTGGTCGGTTCCACCTCGGCACAGGTCGACAGCGGCTCGACATCGCTGACTCTGGATGTGCGCAGCAACCCGGGCAAACACACCCTGACGCTGGTGGGCACCACCCTGGATGGCCGCACTACTCGCCAGGACACCCAGGCCACCCAACTGACCGGTGATGGCGCCGGTGCCGACTATGACTTCGTGTTCCCGGAAGGCATCAGCGACTACACCGCCGGCACCAAAGTGTTGCAGCCAAAGACCAACGAAGTCTTTGAATGCAAGCCGTTCCCGGAGTCGGGCTACTGCAAGCAATACAGCCCGACCGCCACTGGCTTTGAGCCGGGTGTCGGTGCGCACTGGCACATGGCGTGGAACAAGCTCTAAGTCCCGCCGCAGTACTTCAGGCGACCTCTTGAGGGTCGTCTGAAGGCGAACTCTTCTGTTGGATAATCAAGTGAACCAGTCGTGACGTTTTCACTGATGACGGTTACCCGTTTCGGCTTACGCCTGCGCAACGTTGGCCTGCTGCTTTTGCCGGTGGGCTACAGCGTGTTTCTGGCGTGGCAGGAGTGGCGCTTTCGTGAATTCTTCGTTCGGCCCCCCCTGACAGTGACCACTGTAACGGCTGCCCCCGCCACCCTCCGTGACGCTCTCGATGCCACGGCAGTGGCCACCGTGCTTGGCCTGACGACACAAACCGCGCTGCTTGCCAGTGCCGAACCGCTGACCTTGCAAGCGAGCTTTGTCGTCAGCAGCGGTTTATCCCGTGCCTTGCTGACCGATGCCCAAGGCTCGCGCATGTATCAAGTGGGCGAGCGCCTGCCCGGTGGCAGTGTTCTGCGCCGCGTCGAGGCCAATCAAGTGGTGTTGTGGAACAAGGGACGAGAGGAGCGATTGACGCTGCAACCACCTGTCGCGCGTTTCCTGCGCCCAGTCGAATCCCCCGTCGATGCACGACCTCCCGTTATTTCTACGCGTTATCTACGCCCGATTATCGGGCCGTCAGAGTGATCAAACCCATGAACAGCTTCACTGGCGCGCAAGCCTTGCGTTCCATGTTTCTCATTGTCGTCCTGGCGATCGTGCCTCTTCCCGGCGCACTTCAGGCCGCGGAAGAAAAGTGGCAGTTGGCGATGAACAACGCCGAGCTGCGCGACATCGTCGAAGAGATCTCCTCCATTCTCGGCACCACCGTGGTGCTTGATCCCAGGGTTTCCGGGCGTATCACGGTGATGTCCCGGCAGGCCCTCGACCGTGAGGGCGTTCGCCGGCTGTTTTACGCCGTGTTGGATGCCCACAACTTCACGGTGATCGACGAGGGTGACCGGATCCTGATCACGCCTGTGACCGACGCCAAGACCCGCGCCAGCGGCTCGGCGCAAAATGCCACGGCCTCGCAATTCGTCACCCGGGTCATTGAGCTCAACACCAGCAGCGCCAACGATATTGCCGGTCTGGTCCGGCCTTTGGTGTCGGTCAACGGCTATGTCGGGCCTTCGGCGTCGGCCAATGCGCTGGTGATCACGGACACGACCGCCAATGTGCAACGAATTACCCAAGTGGTGCGGCAACTGGATGCCGGAAAGAACAGCCTGCATGCGGTGGTTCAACTGCGTCATGCCCAGGCCAGCGACGTGGCTCCGGTGATGGAGGCCTCTCTGGGCAAACGGACTGCCGATACGCCAATCCAGGTGCTGGCGGATACCCGAACCAATCGTCTGATTCTCATTGGCCCGGCCGCCGTCCGCCAACGCTTGGCCGGCCTGGCCCGTCGTCTCGACATCCCTGCCACCGAGTTGCCTGACAACGCCCGGGTGATCCGCCTGCGCCACAGCGATGCCAGGCAATTGGCGGAGATTCTGGAAACCATGGGCCAGGGCCGCAAAGCTGCACCGACCCTGAGCGGCAGCAAGGAAACGGCCTCCGGTGCGACATTCATGATCAAGGCCGATGAAAGCCAGAACGCGTTGGTGCTGATCGCCGAGCCAGCGCAGGTCAGGACCATCGAAAGCATCGTGCGTCAGTTGGATCAGCCGCGAGCGCAGGTGTTGATCCATGCGGCCATCGTCGAAATTTCCGGCGACATCGCCGAAGCCGTGGGTGTGCAGTGGGGCCTGAACACCGGTGACGCCAAAGGCTTCATCAACTTCCCCGGCACCGACATTCCCATTGTCGGCGGCCTGACGTTCGACGAGAAAAAATCGGCGCCCGAAGGTGCGCTGTTGCGTCTGGGAAGCGACCGTTTCGGCGCATTGATTTCGGCGCTGGCCAGCAACACCCGCAGCAACCTGCTGTCCACGCCGAGCCTGTTGACGCTGGACAACCAGGAAGCGGAAATCATCGTCGGCCAGAACGTGCCGTTCAAAACCGGTTCCTACGCCACCAACAGCAGCGGCGCGGATAACCCGTTCACCACGGTCGAGCGCAAGGACGTGGGCATCAGCCTGAAGATCAAGCCGTACATCAATGAAGGCTCGACCTTGCGCCTGGAGGTCGAGCAGGAAGTCTCGGACATCGCGCCCTCGATATCGGGCATCGACTCTTCGGACCTGATCACCAACAAACGAGCGCTCAAGAGCACCATCCTCGCCGACGACGGCGAAATCATCGTGATTGGCGGCCTGATCCGCGACAGCGTGCGCACCCAGAAAAGCGGTGTGCCGCTGCTGCGCGACATTCCCTACCTCGGCGCGCTGTTTCGCTGGAACCGCGATACCCAGACCAAAAGCAACCTGATGGTGTTCTTGCGGCCGACCATCTTGCGCAGCAAGGAAGACCTGGTCGAGGTCAGCCGGCAGCGTTACAACGCGCTGCATGACTTGAGTCAGAGCGGGGCGCGGGGCAACAACTCGTTGCTGCTGCCCGCCGATGCGCGTCAGTTGTTCGAACCGGGTTCCGATGCGCCGCTGTTCGATCTGCGCAAGCCAGCGACGAGTGCGCCATGACCGCCGTGAGCGATGTCTGCGAGCCGCTGCCGTTCGGGTTTGCCCGGCGTTTCGGTGTCTTGCTGGAGCGTGACGGTGACGAGTGGGGGCTGGCGCTGCGCGCCGATACGTCGCTCACCGCGCTGGCCGAAGCACGGCGGATATGCGGTCGGGAACTGCCGCTGCGGCTGTTGCCAGCGCCGGTATTTGCCGCACGTCTGGCAGCGGCGTACCGCGAAGGTCAGAGCGCGGCGGAACAGGTCGCTCAAGGGCTGGATGAGGACCTGGACTTGCTCAGTCTGGTGGATCAGGTGCCGCAAACCGCCGACTTGCTGGAACAGCAGGGCGATGCGCCGATCATTCGCCTGATCAACGCGCTGCTCAGCGAAGCCGTGCGCGAACAGGCCTCGGATGTGCACCTGGAAACCTTCGAGCAGTACCTGTCGGTGCGCATGCGCGTCGATGGGCAATTGCGCGAAATGCTCCGGCCACGGCGTGAACTGGCGACGCTGCTGGTGTCGCGGATCAAGGTCATGGCGCGGCTGGATATCGCTGAAAAGCGCGTGCCCCAGGATGGCCGCATGGCCCTGCGCCTGGCCGGGCATGAAGTGGATGTGCGGGTCTCGACCCTGCCATCGGCGCACGGTGAACGAGTGGTATTGCGCCTGCTCGACAAACAGGCCGGGCGCCTCGAATTGCAGCGCTTGGGCATGCCGGACGGGACCCTGGCGGACCTGCGCGAACTGCTCGGCAAACCCCACGGCATTCTGCTGGTCACCGGGCCGACGGGCTCCGGCAAGACCACCAGTCTGTACGCGGCGTTGAGCAGCCTGAACGACCAGACGCGCAATATCCTCACCGTCGAAGACCCCATCGAATATCACCTGCCGGGTGTCGGCCAGATGCCGGTCAATCCGAAGGTGGACATGACCTTTGCCCGCGGTTTGCGGGCGATTCTGCGTCAGGACCCGGACGTGGTGATGGTCGGCGAAATCCGTGATCGCGAGACGGCGGAAATCGCCGTGCAGGCCTCGCTCACCGGGCATCTCGTGCTCTCCACCTTGCACACCAACAGCGCGGTCGGCGCGGTCACGCGGCTGGTGGACATGGGCGTCGATGCCTATCTGCTGGCGTCGTCGCTGGTGGGCATTCTGGCCCAACGCCTGCTGCGCACCCTGTGTCCACATTGCAAGGCGCCTTACAGCGCTGATGCAGCCACGCGCCAGCGGCTGGGGTTTAACGCGAAGGCGCCTTTACAGCTGTTCCGGGCCATGGGCTGTGACCAGTGCCAGCACGGTTATCGCGGGCGCATCGGCATCTACGAATTGATCAGTGTGACGCCGGCCATTTCTGCGCTGATTCATCAGGGGGGCAGCGAACAGGCGTTGCTCGGCGAGGCTAGCAAGGCATCGCACAGCCTGTTTCAGGACGGTCGGCAACGGGTGATCGACGGCTTGACCAGCCTCGACGAGTTGCTGCGTGTGACTCGGGAGGACTAAGGCATGCCGACATTCGACTACCGCGCCGACGACGCCCAGGGCCGCCATTGCAAGGGACGGCTTGAGGCTGACAGCCCTCGGCACGCTCGACAGCTGTTACGCGAGCGCGGCTTGTGGCTCCGTGACGTGAGTGAAATCCGGGTCGCTGCGGGCATGAAGTCGTCCCTTGGCACTGGCCGCTTGAGTGCCGCCGACCTGGCGTTGCTGACACTGCAACTGTCCACCTTGGTCCAGGCCGGTCTGCCACTGGAGGAAGCCCTCGATGCAGTGGCCAAACAGAGTGCCAAACGTCGGGTTGCCAGCCTGATATCGGCCGTCAGAAGCCGAGTGATGGAGGGCCATGCGCTGGCCACGGCCTTGGCCCGGTTCCCCAAGGCCTTCCCCGAACTGTTCCGCGCCACGGTCGCTGCGGGTGAGCGCTCCGGCCATTTGGGCCATGTGCTGGAGCAACTGGCGGCTTATACCCAGGCGCGTCAGGCCTCGCGGCAAAAGATCCAGATGGCCTTGGTCTATCCGGCGATTCTGATGCTGGCCAGCGTGGTGATCGTCGGTTTTCTGCTCGGTTACGTGGTGCCGGACGTGGTGAAGATCTTTGTCGACAGCGGTCAGGCACTGCCGTGGCTGACCCGAGCGCTGATCAGTACCAGTGACGGACTGCGCAGCCATGGCCTGATGTTGCTCGGCGTGATCGCGATGGTGGTGGGTGTCTGGCGCTGGAGCCTGCGTCAGCCAGTCTGGCGGCTGCGCTGGCATCGCCTGATGCTGAACCTGCCGGTGATCGGCGAAGTGCTGCGGGCGATGGAGGCCGCGCGGTTCGCCAGCACCCTGGCCATCCTCGGCAATAGTGCGGTGCCGCTGGTCGACGCCCTGGAAATCGCCGCCGCCGTCATCGGCAACCTGACTATTCGCGCACGCATGGCCGACGTGGCCCGCTCGGTCCGCGAAGGCGGGACTCTGACCCGTGGCCTGGAACAGAGCGGCGACATCCCGCCGATGATGCTGCACATGATCGCCAGTGGCGAACGGGCCGGCGAACTCGACCGCATGCTGGCCCGCGCCGCCGAACAACAGGAAAGCAGCCTGGCCGCGCGCATCGCCCTGGTGGTGAGCCTGTTCGAACCGGCCATGCTCGTGCTGATGGGTGGCGTCGTGCTGCTCATTGTGCTGGCCATCCTGCTCCCGATTCTCAGCCTCAACCAATTGGTGAATTGACCTTGAACGTCCTACATCGCAGAACATCCCAGCGCGGTTTTACCCTGATCGAAATCATGGTGGTGGTGGTCATCATCGGCATTCTCGGGGCCATCGTGGTGCCGCAGTTCATGAGCCGCCCCGACCAGGCCAAAGTCACCGCCGCCAAAGTCGATATCCAGGCCATTGCCACGGCCCTGGAAATGTATCGCCTCGACAACTTCCAGTACCCCTCGACCCAGCAGGGCCTGGAGGCCTTGGTCAAGCGTCCGTCCGGGCAGCCGGCGGCACGAAACTGGAACCCTCAGGGCTACTTGAAAAGTCTGCCCGTCGATCCGTGGAGCACGCCCTATCAGTACCTCAACCCGGGCGTGAAATCGGCCAATGGCGGCTATGACTTGTACTCCCTGGGTTCCGACGGCGTGGTCGGTGGCGAAGGGCATGGGGCAGACATCGGCAACTGGGGTGGTTGAACCATGCCACGTCGCTGCAGGGGGTTTACCTTGCTGGAATTAATGATCGTGATCGTGTTAATCGGCGTGCTGGTGGGCATGGTGAGTTTCGCCACCGGCATGAACCCGGCGCGTCAGGCCAGGCAGGAAGCGGATGCGCTCGCGGGCATGATTGGACAGCTACGCCAGCAGGCGGTGCTCGAAAGTCAGGAGCATGGTGTGCGCCTGAGTACCGACGGCTACCGAGCGATGCGGCTCGGTGTGCGCGGCTGGGAACCCGTGTCGTCGTTTCATCGATGGCCCGACCATCTGCGCCTGCGCCTGAAACACGACGGTTATTCCGTGAGCCTCGGCGCCGACGAAGGCCCTCCGCAATTACTGATGCTCAGCAGCGATGAAACCAGCACCTTCACCCTGACGTTCGAGACCCGGGGCAGGGACTGGTTGAGCCTGTCCAGCGACGGTATCAGTGAGGTGGTGATCGATGGCTAGGCCGTCGAGCATGCCTCGCATGGACGGATTCACCCTGCTGGAAATCATGGTGGCGCTGGCGATATTCGCCACCCTGGCGACGGCTGTATTGTCCGCGAGCCAATACGTCGTGAAGCAGGCAGCAGTGGTCGAAGAGCGCCTGATCGCGGCGTGGGTGGCGGACAACGCGTTGACCGAATGGCGCCTGCAATCCACGCCGGCCATAGGGCCGCAGCAACGGCTTGTGCACATGGATCGGCGTGACTGGGTCGTGCGTCAGCGCGCCCGCAACGGCAGCGACCCGCGTCTGCTCGAAGTCGATGTCGAGGTCAGCCTTGCCGGTCGCGAGCAGGTGCTGCACCGCGCCAGTGGCTGGATACTCAATCGCCATGAATAGGCAGGCCGGGTTCACCTTGCTGGAGTTGGTGATCGCCTTGGCGATCTTCGCCCTGTTGGGGCTGGCCAGCTGGACGCTGTTCGACGGAGTGGTGCGTGTTCAGCGCAGCACCATGACCCACGAAGGTGAATTCAGGCGTCTGCAACGCGCCGTGGCGGTGATCGAGCGCGATCTGCTGCACGTCACCGAACAGCCGATCATGCTGGGGCAAACGCAGCTGCAATTGCAGCGTGGCAACTGGCGCAACCCACTGGATCAAGCCCGCAGTGAACGCCAAGCGCTGACCTATCGCCTCGACAACGGCGTGTTGTGGCGTGACAGTCGAGCCGAAGGCACGCAGATCGAGCAGCGGCAAAAACTGCTCGAGGATGTCCGGCACTTGAGCTGGCGCCTGTTCGATCGCCAGGCCGGTTGGCGCAGCGATTGGCCGACCGGCCAGGCGGTCGATGCCCCGCTGGCGCTGGAAGTGCAACTGTCGACAGGTCGTTTCGAGTCGATTCGGCGGGTGCTGTTGTTGCCGGGGGCCTGGCCATGAAGACGAGCCAGCGAGGCATGGCCTTGATCAGCGTGTTGCTGGTCATGAGCCTTGCCCTGGTGATCATCGGCGGGGTGCTGCGCAGCCATCGGCTGTTGCTGCAGAGCAGCGCTCAGCAGTTGCAGCAGATGCACTTGAAGCAACTCGCCCTGGCCAATGAAACCTGGACGTTGCTGCGGTTGCAGGACGCCGGGCAAACGGCAGGGAGCCCGGTCGATCTGACTCAGGATTGGGCAACAGTCCGTGGTTACGAGGTTGAAGACACGCAAGTACGGGTAGCGGTCGAGGACCTGGCCGGACGTTTCAACGTCAATGCCCTGTTGATTCAGGGTCAGATTGATCAGGTCACGCTCAATCGCTGGCATCGCCTGCTGGCGTTGCTCGAATTGCCCGCACTGCCATTGGCGCCGGTGGGCGCGTTGCGAGAAACGAGTCAACTGCGCCTGCTGCCGGGTGTCGACGGTGAACGGCTGCGTCGGCTGGAGCCTTGGGTCGCAACGTTGCCCAAAGAAGCCGCGCTGAACATCAATACGGCCCCGGAAGTAGTCTTGCGTTCAATCGACGGCCTCGACGCGGCAACGGTAACCGCGTTGCTGCGCCAGCGCTCGACAACGTCTTGGCCGAGCGTTCAGGCCTTCACCCAAGACCCGATGCTTGAGGGGCTGGGCTTGAGCAGCCACGGCCTGGGCATCGATAGCCGCTGGTACCGGATCACGGTCCAGGTGACCCAGGGGCAAAGCCGTTTGCGCCTGGCCACCGATGTCGAACGCGATCCTAAAACACGCCAACTGAAGATCCTGCAACGGCGTGTGCTGCCGTCGAATTCCCACGAGATAAACCCATGAAAACCTGGCTCTACCTGACGGCCGAAGGCCTGGCCACGCCGTCGCTCGACTGGCCCTGTTGTGTGTGGTCGTCGACCGGCCAACGACGTCTTATGCCGCTGATCCAGGCGGCGCCGGGACTGAAGGGGCAGGCCGTCGACCTGTTGTTGCCCATGGAACTCTGCAGTTGGGTACGCAGTGAGCCCTGGCCCGCCAGACGCCGACCCGCTGCACAAACCATCGCCTTCGCCGTTGAAGATCAACTGGGTGAATCACTGGAAAAACTGCACCTGAGCGTCGGCACTCGCGACCCGCAAGGGCGTTATCCGGTGATGGTGATCAATCGCGAACGCTTCACCGCCGTGCTTCAGCTGTTGAAGGAGGCGGGCATCGAAGTGCGTTCGGTCTTCGTCGATGCCGATCGGTTGCCACGGGACCAGACGCTCGGCGTCTGGTGGTTCGGCCGCTGGATGCTCGGCGGTGGTTTGTCCGCTCGTCTGACGTTGGCGGAGGATGGACTGACACTGCTCAAACCGGGGCTGCCCATCGATATTCAGTGGCGTGACGAGCGACAGGAGAGGGCCGATGCGGATCAATGGCTGACCCAGGCGTCGCCACAGGCCATCAATCTGCTGCACGGTGATTTTGCCCGGCAGCGCAAGCGTCTGCCCTGGCGTCTGGGTGGGTTGGCCATGGCCATGCTGTTGGCGCTGAACTGGGGCGCCAGTGAAGCGCGAATCCACTTTCTCGACAGCCAGGGCCGTGAGCTCCACAGCCGCAACGAACAGCAGTTCAAGGCGCTTTACCCGGAACAGACACGCATCGTCGATCTGGCGGCGCAACTCGGCGCCCTGCAAATCCAGGGCGCGGAGCCACAGGCCAGCCGTATCGCCGGCCTGGTCAATCTGGTCGAGCAAGTCATTGGGGCCAGTCCGGTCGAAGTCCAGCGCATCGAGTTTCGCCAGGGTGACGGCTGGAAAATCCAGCTGACCGCCAACAGCTTTGCCGAGCTTGAGTTGCTGCGCGAGCGTGGGCGGCAACAGGGAACGCCCGTGCGCATCGACAACGCGAGCAAGAACCAAAACGGTGTCCAGGCAACCCTGACCGTGGAGCAAGAGGCATGAAGCCACACGAGCTTAAAGCAGCGACGTTACGACGCTGGGCGCGTCTGTCCATTCGAGAGCAGAGGCTGCTAGGGGGGCTGAGTGTGTTTGTCCTGAGTGTCGCGGCGTTCAGTCTGCTCTGGCAACCGACGCAACAACGACTGATGACGGCCGAGCGTCAGTATCAACAGCAGCTGGCGCTGGCGGCCCGACTGCAACAGGCGCGACCTTCCAGCCATCGGCCAACACCGGTCGATCAGCCCCTGTCGTTGCGCATCAGCGAAAGCGCAGCCACCGCAGGGCTTGAGTTGCAGCAGATGGACAGCGACAACGACCTGCTGCGCCTGACCGTCCGTGGTGAAGCCATGACATTGCTGCCATGGCTGGACCGCATCGAACGTGACGGTATTGCGCTGCAGTCGCTGACCCTGGAAAAGCGCGACGCCGTGCTGGAGGCGCGAATGGTGCTCAGATAGTCGCGCCGGTGCCCGGCAACGGCGGCAACTTCGCCAGTTTCAGCGCGACCAGCAGCGCCACCAACAGCAGCCCGCCGATGAATAAACCGATACCGTTCCAGCCGCCCAGGTGCCAGAACACCCCGCCCGCCGTGCCGGCAATGCTCGAACCGGCGTAGTAGCTGAACAGGTACAGCGACGATGCCTGGCCCTTGGCCTTGGTGGCGCGGCGGCCGATCCAGCTGCTGGCCACGGAGTGGGCGGCGAAGAAACCGAAAGTGAACACCAGCATGCCGAAGATCACCAGCGGCAGCGCTGTGAACATCGTCAGGGCAAGACCGGCGAGCATCAGCACGATGGTGCTCCAGAGCACCTTGCGCCGGCCGAGTTTGTCGGCCAGCGAGCCGATTTTCGCCGAACTGTAGATACCCGACAGGTACACCACCGACAGCAGCCCGACGAAGGCTTGCTCCATGTGGTACGGCTCGGCCAGCAGCCGATAGCCGATGTAGTTGAACAGCGTGACGAACGCGCCCATCAACACGAAGGCTTCGAGAAACAGCAGCGGCAGGCCAGCGTCGCGAAAGTGCATGGTGAAGCCATCGAGCAGGCTGCGCGGGTGCAACGAGCGGGCGCGGAAGTTGCGCGATTCCGGGAGGATTTTCCAGAACACCGCCGCCGCAATCAGTGCCAGGCCACCGATCACCAGCATTGCCGTGTGCCAACTGACGAAGTCGATCAACACCCCGGTAATCAGTCGCCCGCTCATCCCGCCGATGGCGTTGCCGCCGATGTACAGGCCCATCGCCAGGCCGATGTGATGCGGGTGAATTTCTTCGCTCAGATAGGTCATGGCCACCGCCGCCAGGCCACTCAGCGACAAACCGATCAGCGCGCGCATCAGCAGCACCCCGTGCCAGCTCGGCATCATCGAACTGGCGATGGTGCACAGTGCGGCGGCGAACAACGCCGCGACCATCACCGGTTTGCGCCCGACGCGATCTGACAGGGGACCGGTGATCAACAGGCCGATAGCGAGCATGCCAGTGGCCACCGACAGGATCAGGCTGCTTTGCGCCGCGTTGATCGAGTACTCATGGGACAACAGCGGCATCATCGGCTGCACGCAGTACAGCAGGGCAAAGGTCGCGAAGCCACCGCAGAACAGCGCCAGCACCGTGCGCATGAACGCCGGCGTGCCTTTTTCGATGTAGATCTCCTTGAGTTCAGCGACGACATCGTCCTGTACGGCAGGTGGAACTTCATGGGCAAGTGGGGCGACAGCAGTTTTCACGTTGGACCTCGGAGGGGCGCAGCCGGTCAGGCAATGAAAAAAGCATATAGCTGGCTAATGATTCAATCCAATATATTGTTCGACCTGTTTGATAGCTTTTACGACCTAATGGAAATCCCATGGAATTGCGTCATCTGCGCTACTTCATCGCCGTTGCCGAAGAACTGCATTTTGGCCGCGCCGCACAAGTGCTGGGCATCTCGCAGCCACCGCTGAGCCAGCAGATTCAGGCGCTGGAACAGGAGGTCGGAGCGCGGTTGTTCGAACGTACCAATCGTCGGGTCGAGCTGAGCGAGGCGGGTCGACTGTTTCTCGAAGAGGCTCGGCTGGTGCTGGCCCAAGTCGACAAAGCGGCAGATGTCGCCCGCCGGGCCCAGCTCGGTGAGTTGGGTGAATTGAAGATCGGTTTCACCTCGTCGGCACCGTTCAACTCGACCATTCCCCAGGCGATTTTCTCGTTTCGCCAGCGTTTCCCGGCGGTGCACCTGAACCTGCGGGAAATGAGCAGCACCCAAGTGGCCGATGCGCTGGTGGACGACTCGATCGAGGTCGGCATCATGCGGCCATTGGGCCTGCCGGACTCCCTCAGCGTGGTGGAGTTGATGCGCGAGCCGCTGGTGGCGGTGCTCAGCTCCAAGCACCCGTTGGTCAAGGACAGTGAAGAGGGCTTGTTCCTGTCAGCCCTGGCTCTGGAGCCTTTCGTATTTTTCCCGCGCAGCTACGGCAGTGGCCTGTACGCACAGCTCCTCAGCCTGGCCCGCGATGCCGGCTTCAGCCCGCACTTCGCCCAGGAGGCCGGCGAGGCGATGACCATCATCGGCTTGGTGGCGGCGGGTTTGGGGGTGTCGGTGTTGCCGGCGTCCTACCAGCGGATGCGCATTGATGGCGTGGTCTATCGACCCTTGCTCGACCCGGCGGCGGTGTCGGCGGTGTGGCTGGTGCAACGCAAGGATCAGAAATCGCCGATGGCGAGAGCGTTTGTGGAGTTGTTGACGAGGAAGGTTGAGCCGCTGAAGCCGTGACGGTGTGAACACAATATTCCCTGTAGGAGCGAGCTTGCTCGCGATGGACTAAAGAACACCGCGTGCATCCAGGAAGCACGTGTCATCGTTAAGGACCATCGCGAGCAAGCTCGCTCCTACAGATCAGAGTTTTCGCCGCTGCCCGTGGGACATTTCTGAACTACCCAGGATAGGCTACAGCGCCTTGCGACGTTGCCTGCAACTACCCCAGAATCCGCCGGCTTGTGCGCTTCGGGGGCCATCGTTAACTTGATCGGCGTCACTGATGGTCAGTGATCGGGTTTAGTAGCCCGTTCCGAAGTAAGCGCATTAGCGCTCCTGATAGGCAGGTATTCCCGTACCTGCCCTTGATGGCAGCCGTGCGCAGGGCGTCTTCGGGCGCGCCGGGGTACATCGGCCGGTCTACTAACCTGCGTACAGCTGCCACCCTTTTGATAAGTCGCGATGAGGTGTCGGCCCGATCTGCTACAGGACGCTTAATCATGACCGATTCAGAAAATTCAGCGGACACCGGTCCGCACGCGCCACACCGGCCGAGCAGCATCTTCCTCATCGACCCCGATATCGACAACCACACCCTGCTGGAACACGCCTGTGTGTCCCTGGCCTCCGCCAACGTGATGGCCATGGATTTCGCCAGGTACCTGAAGGGGTCGCAGAGCGACACCTTGGTGGGGATCCAGCAATTGATCATGCTGGGCGAGCTGGCGGTCAATCGGGTGCTGAATACACTCGATCCGCCCTAACCATTGTAGGAGCGAGCTTGCTCCGGGCGGCGTGCCGACGATGGACGTCAACGATAGCGCGCGGTGCCTGAATGACCGAGTTGTTTGGACGTTTTTCGCGAGCAGGGCTCGCTCCCACAAATAGGATTCTGCTTACGCCCAGCGCTTGAAAATCAACGAAGTATTCACCCCGCCAAACGCAAAGTTGTTGTTCATCACGTACTGGTTGCTCATCTGCCGAAACTCGCCGCGCAGGTAATCCAGCTTGCCGCAGTGCGGGTCGACTTCGTCGAGGTTGAGGGTGTGGACGTACAGGTCGCGGTTCATCATTTCGATGCTGAACCAGGATTCCAGTGCGCCGCAGGCGCCGAGGGTGTGGCCGAGGAAGCTTTTTTGCGAGCTGATCGGCATGTGCTCGCCGAACAGGGTGCTGGTGGCCAGGGTTTCGGCGATGTCGCCCTGTTCGGTGGCGGTGCCGTGGCCGTTCACGTAGCCGATGTCCGAAGGCTTGAGTCCGGCGTCTTCCAGCGCCAGTTCCATGGCCCGGCGCATGGTGACTTGCTCCGGACGAGTGGTGTGCTGGCCGTCGGCGTTGCTGCCGAAACCGACGATCTCGGCATGGATGTGCGCGCCACGGGCCAGGGCGTGCTCCAGTTCTTCCAGCACCAGCATGCCGCCGCCTTCACCGATCACCAGGCCATCGCGGCCCTTGTCGTAGGGGCGTGGGCTGGTTTGCGGGGCGTCGTTTTTCAGGCTGGTGGCGTAGAGCGCGTCGAAGACCATGGCTTCGGTCGGGCAAAGCTCTTCGGCGCCACCGGCCAGCATCAATGGCAGGCGGCCGAACTTGATCGCCTCGTAGGCGTAGCCGATGCCCTGGCTGCCGCTGGTGCAGGCGCTGGAGGTCGGGATCAGGCGGCCGGTGAGGCCGAAGAAAATGCTGATATTCGCGGCCGTGGTGTGCGGCATCATGCGCACGTAGGAGTTGGCGTTCAGGCCCTCGGCGACCGAGTTGAGTAGCATGTTGCCGAACGCCTTGATCTCGTCGGTGCTGCCGGTCGATGAGCCGCAGGCGACGCCCATGCGTCCGTCCTTGATCGATTCGTCGCCCAACAGCCCGGCGTCGGCAAGCGCCATCTCCGCCGCACCCACCGCAAGCCGCGACACCCGGCCCATGCTGCGCAGTTGTTTGCGCGTCCAGTGGCTTGGCACCTTGAAGTCGTCGATGGGGCCGGCCAGACGGGTGTTGAGTTCGGTAAAGCGATCCCATTCATCCATGCGACGGATGCCGCTGCGGTTGGCCGCGAAGTGGCCGACGATGGTTTCCCAATCGCTGCCCAGGGACGTGATGCCGGCCATGCCGGTGACGACGACGCGCTTCATCAGCACAGGCCTCCGTTGACGGCCAGAACCTGCCGGGTGATGTACGAGGCTTCCGCCGACATCAGGAAATTCACCGCACCGGCCACCTCTTCAGGGGTGCCCATGCGTTGAGCAGGGATCATTTTCATCAGTTCTTCCACCGGCACGTTTTCATCGAGCATGGCTGTGTCGATCAGGCCGGGTGCGACACAGTTGACGGTGATTTTGCGCTTGCCCAACTCGATCGCCAACGCCTTGGCAGCACCGATCAACCCGGCCTTCGAGGCGCTGTAGTTGACCTGGCCACGGTTGCCGATCAGCCCGGACACCGAGGTAATGCAGACAATTCGCCCGGCGGCGCGACGACGGATCATCGGCATCATCACCGGGTGCAGCACGTTGTAGAAACCGTCGAGGTTGGTGCGCATCACCACATCCCAATCATCCTCGCTCAGCGCCGGAAAAGCACCGTCACGGGTCAGGCCGGCGTTGAGCACTACGCCGTAATAGGCGCCATGGGCCTCGACGTCGGCCTCAAGGATGGCTTTGCAGCGGGCGCGGTCGGACACGTCGAATTGCAGGACGCGGGCCTGGCGCCCCAAGGCTTCGATGTCGGCCTTCACTGTTTCGGCGTCTGCCAGGCCGCTGCGGCAATGCAACACGATATCGTGCCCGGCCTGGGCCAGGCGCAGGGCGATGGCGCGGCCGATACCACGGCTGGAACCGGTGACCAGTACGGATTCAGTCATGGTTGTGTTCCTTGTGACGAGCCTTCGGGCTCTGAAAGATATTGAGTCGGCTGGGGCGGGCGATACACGTTCAGACGGGCGGTGGCGTGAATGCCCGGCGCATTGATGTGGCATTCGAACACGCCCATGCCGTTATCGTCTTCGAGCGAGCGGAGGCCGTGGATGGTCAGCTCGGTGCCGGCCGGGAAGCTTTCGACATTGCATTCGAATTTACGACTGCCGAGCAGGAAACCGAGCGCTACGGCATCGCCGCGCTGGCGCGCATGGCAACCGGCGAAGGCGGCGACACTCTGGGCCATCAGTTCAATGCCGACCCAGGCCGGCAGGCTGCCGTCCGGTTGGCTGAACAGGCCATCGGGCCTGACGGTGAGACGGGTGTGGATCTGCTCTTCATCGAACGCCAGGATCTGCTCGATGAGGATCATGTCGCCAGCGTGGGGCAGCAGTTCGGCGAGCGGCCAGTCAATCATGGGGCGTCTCCGATAATCAGGCTGACGTTATTACCACCGAAAGCGAAGGAATTGCTCATCAGGTAGCGGGGACCAGTGGACGTCAGGCGCGTGGCCGGGGTCACCCAATTCAGGGCGGGCAGTTCAGGGTCCGCCTGGCCATCCCAGACGTGCGGCGGCAGAGCGTGCTCGCGATTGCCGGTGCTCAGGCTCAACCAGCAGAACGCCGCTTCCAGCGCCCCGGCGGCGCCGAGGGTGTGGCCGGTCATGGGTTTGGTCGAGGAGCACGGCACCCCTTCAGGGAACACCGCCGCGACGGCATGGCTTTCCATGGCATCGTTGTGCGCGGTGGCGGTGCCATGCAGGTTCAAGTAGCTGATCTGTTGTGGTTGCAGCCCCGCGCGATGCAAGGCTTTGCGCATCGCTTGTCGGGCGCCGCGGCCGCTCGGTTCCGGTGCGGAAATGTGATGCGCATCCGAGCTGGCGCCACTGCCCAGCAGGGCAATCGCTTGACCGTCGCCGGGCTGCTTGCTCATCAGGAACAGCACGGCGGCTTCGCCGATGTTGATGCCGTTGCGGTGGCGCGAAAACGGGTTGCAGCGCTGCCCGGACACGGCTTCCAGCGCCGAGAAACCGTTGAGGGTCAGCTTGCAGAGGGTGTCGACACCCCCGCACAGCACCACGTCGCACACGCCCAGGTCCAGCAGACGCTGGGCGCTCATCAGGGCACGGGCGCTGGAGGTGCAGGCCGTGGAAATCACGTAGGCCGGCCCGCTCACCTGCAGCCAGTCGGCGAGGAAATTGGCCGGTGCACCGAGTTCCTGTTGCTGATAGTCGTAGTCGGCCGGGAACTGCTGGTCGCGAATGTAGTGGGCCAGGCCCTGGCTGGCTTCGTCGATGCCTGAGGTGCTGGTGCCCAGTACGATGCCGATGCGATCGCGGCCGTAGGTCTGGATCGCGCGGTCGATGTCCGGGCGAATTTGCAGGGCGGCTTCCAGCAGCAATTGGTTGTTGCGGCTGCGTTGCCGGATCAACTCGGGTGGAATCGCCGCCAGCTCGCCTGCGACCGTGCCTACCGGCAACGACCGCTCCGGTACCCAGCCGGCTTCGCTGCGCATGCCGGAGCAATCGCCGGCAAACAGGTTACGCGTCACTTCCTGCTTGTCGCGGCCCAGGGCGCAGATCACGCCGAGGGCATTCAGGTAGGCGGCCATGGTGCCTCCCCGCTCAGGGGCGTGACTTGATATTTCGGGCCTTTGGGCAGGTTCAATTCAAAGCTCATCGGTTGTGAATAACGAACGTCCCAGCGTTCGGGCAGGGAGCGTTGCGCGCCATGTTGCCAGGCAGCAGGATAGTTGCCGTGCAACTCGTCCTTGGGCGTCAGGGCAAACAGCAGCGCCGCGAACAGCTCCCGGGCTTCGGGGTTGGGCGGCAGCAGGCCGTCGGCGTGCCAGGTTCCGTCGACCAGCTTCTGACGTGCCTGCGGGATGCCCAGCAGGTCCATCATCGACCAGCGGATGCCCGGGCCTTCACGCTGGATCACCAGCACCCAGTCCTGGCGTTGTTCGGCCTGCAGGCGCTGGATGTGCAGTTGCAGCGGCAGCGACAGGTTCGGAGTGTGCTCGGGCAGCGGCGGCTGGCTGGCGCAGGCGCTCAGCAGCAGGGCCGCGGCAAACAGCAGAAATCGCAGAACGTCCGCTATCCCTGTGGGAGCGAGCTTGCTCGCGATGACGGCAGTACAGTCGGCATTCAGGGTGACTGATCCACCGCTATCGCGAGCAGGCTCGCTGCCACAGGTCATGCATGCTGAGTGACGGATGGTGAGCATCAAACTCCACCTTTCAACGGTTTGCGCGCCACCACATTGACCAGGGTTTCTTCCCGTTGGCCAAAGGGTTTTGGCTGGCACAGACCCAAGCGTTCCAGCAGACCGAAATCCTTGGCGCGGCTCCACCAGAGGTACGGATAAGACACATTGTGCGAACCGAATTCAAAACCCTGGCCCCGGATCATTTCCAGATACTGTGCGGCACTTTTTTGCACGTGCATCGGATGCCGGAACAACCAGCGAATCACCCAGGTATCGATGTAAGCCTCGGTGGATTCGGCGAACATCAGGTAGCCGCCCGGCTTGAGTACGCGGTAGAACTCGGCCAGTGCCTTTTCCTGTTCCACCAGATGATGGAACGTCTGGTGACAGAACAGCAGGTCGACGCTGGCGTCCGGTACGCCCAGGGTGGCGCAGTCGCTGCCGATCAACTCCACGGCAATACCCTGATAGACCGCTTCTTCACGGCTCTGGTTCAGGCTGTGGGGGTCAGCGTCCACGCCAATCAGACGTTCGGGCATGAACGTCTGCTGTAGGTACTTGAACGACTTGCCTTGACCGCAGCCCGCGTCCAGCAGCACCGGATTGCTCGGCAGCGCCTCGCTGAACAGGCTGCGCAAATCGTCGATCGCCACGCGCAGCACGCGGTACTGCCAGGTGTAGCTGCGCAGGAACCACAGGCCGAAACGGGTTTCTTCGACGTAGTTGTCGCTCAAGTAGCTCATGTCGCATCCCGTGCGCAGAGTTGGGAAATCACTTTCAGACGGCGTTTGGCTTCGCTGACGAACGGGTTGCGCTCGTCCCAGGCGTAGCCGGCCAGAATCGAGCTGATCATGCGGCGGATCTCCCCGGAGCTGCCCTCGTGATAAATCACGTCCTGGAAGGTCCCGGCGTACCAGCCTTCGACGTAGCAACGAAAGGTATCGACTCCGCGCTTGAGCGGCCCGGCGAACTCCTTTTCCCAGTCGACGGTTTCGCCTTGCAACTGCCGGTGCAGGACGCCGGCGGCCATGCTCGCCGAACGCATGGCAATGGTCACGCCGGACGAGAACACCGGGTCGAGGAATTCGGCAGCATTGCCCAGCAACGCGAAGCCCGGCCCATGCAGGGTCTTGACGTTGGCCGAATAGCCGCCAATGGTCCGCGCGGGCGTGTCCCACACCGCGTTGTTCAGCACGCCGGACAGGCTTGGCGTCTCGGCAATGAAACCGCGCAGGCAATCGTCCAGATCGTCGGTGCGGCCCTCGAAATGCTCCGCTGCGGCGACCACGCCGACCGAGCAGCGACCGTTGCTGAACGGGATGGTCCAGAACCAGACATCGCGTTTGTCGGGATGAGTGGTGACGAGGATCTTGGTGCGGTCGAAGGTCGGGCTGTCGATGCCGTCTTCGATATGGGTGAACACCGCCTGGCGCACCGGGAAATTCGACGGCGCTTCGAGGTCGAGCAAGCGCGGCAGCACACGACCGTAACCGCTGGCGTCGAGCATGAAGTCAGCCTCGATGCGGTATTCGCTGCCGTCCTCGCGACGCACGCCGAGTAGCGGGTGCGGCAAATCGACCTCGACACTGACGATGGCTTCGCCGTAGCGGATTTCCACGCCTTGCAGCGCGGCCTGATCGGCCAGCAGTTTGTCGAAGTCGGCGCGCTGGACCTGGAAGGTCGTCGGCTTGCCCTGGGTAAAGGTGTCACCGAAATCGAAAGCGCTGTAACGCTCGCCCCAGGCAAACGCAGCGCCGGTTTTCACCTGGAACCCCGCCGCATTGACGGCGTCCAGCATGCCCGCCTCTTCGACGAAGTCCAGACAGTGCGCCAACAGGCTTTCGCCGATGGAAAAGCGTGGGAAATGCTGACGCTCGATCACCAGCACGTCATGACCCTGGCGTTTGAGCAGCGCGGCGGCGATGGCACCCGAAGGGCCTGCGCCGATGACCACGATCTGGCGACGTTCCATTTCAACGGTTGGCATGGGGGCTCCTTGCCGGGGCGGCAGCTTTCAGGGGAATCCGGTGCATGCCGGCCAGTGCCGGCAGCAGGGTGGCGATCAGGCCCATCAGCATCAGCGCAAAGTACAGCGCCGGGCTGATGAGCTGTTGTTGCAACAGCAGGTTGAGAAACACGATCTCACTCAAGCCGCGAATGTTCAGCAACACGCTTTCCCGCCAGCGGCTCGCGCCCTGGAACGAAGCGCCGGCCCAGCCGAGGCCTAGCCAGTTGCCGAGCATTTTGCTGGCAATCGGTAACAGCAGCAGGGCCGCCAGTTGCACCCAGCCAAGACTGTCCATGGCGCTGTGCACATTGATCTGCACGATGCCGAACGTGAGGATCAGCGGGATGGCGATGTACGTCTGCAGAAAAATCATCCAGCGCACCGGAAACGGCAGTATCAGCGGCGCCTTCAGGGCGGCCATGAGCAGCAGATAACCGATGCCGAAAATCAACGCATTGAGCTTGTAGTGTTCGGCCACCACCAGCAGCGCGAAAAAGCATCCGCTGTACAGCCATGCCTGGCGCAGGCCGAGCAGGCGCAGCAGCACCGGCAGACAGGCGCCGGCCAGCGGCAGCAGCAAACTGCTCAGATGCAGCGTGCCCTGGGCGATGGCGAACAAGGTCCAGCAAGTGAGGTCGATGAGGATCGCTGTCTGCACCAGTCGCCGGGTGGCGGCAGGCGGGTAATTGATATGCCGAAGGTACAGGTACAACACCGGAATGGCGGTAATGGCGAACAACAGGCCGACCGCCAGCGAGCTGATCCAGGGCTGCGGTGGCAGCAGCCAGAACGCCGTGGCCAGGCCGCAGGCAAACGGAATGCAGAAACTCGGCAGGGCGATTTTCAGGCTCTGGCGATCCAGGTGCAGGTCGATCACGTCGCTGAGGATGTAGCCCAGTAGCAGCGCGAAACTCAGGCTGTAGAGGTTCTTCAGCCAGATAGGCGATACCAGCGCCGCACCGCTCAACTGCCAGTGGGGTTCGATCCAGAAATACATCAGCAGCGGCAGGCCAACGGTTGCCAGCAATAGCTGGCTGACGATCGGGATCAAGCCCAGATGCCGGCCCAGTCGGGTCGCCACGGCAAACAACGCCAGGGCCATCGCCCAAAACAACGCAACTATCATTGTGCCGGCTCCTTAATGGTGGGCGATGGCCTGTGTTTTCCGGCCCAGGGGGCGAGCATGAAGCTGAAGATCAGGCCCAGGCTGACCGACAGACCGAAGTTGCTCACCGCTGGCGTGCTCGACACCGCCAGCAGGCCGAACGACAGCCAGGTGGTCAGCGCCGCCAGCAACGTGCCCAGCAGGCTCACGGCGGCGCCGCCGACCTGCTCGCGCATGAGGATCGCGTAATCGACGCTGATGGCCGTCACCAGCAGCAGGCCGAACAGGCTGAACAGGGTCAACGGCTGCCCCAGCCAACCGAGGCTGGCGAGGCTGCACAGCGCGGCCAGCAGTGGCAGGGAGACAATACGCAACGCGCCGCCGAGGCCAAACGGCAGCATCAGCACCAGCACAATCAGCGCGCAGGAGGCGAGCTTCAGTTCGGCTGCACTGATCTGGGTGGCCGCGAAAACGTTGTTCAGTTCACCGAGCCGGTCGACCAACTGCACCCCTGGCAGATCCAGTGCCTGGATGCGCAGCAGTGACGGGTTGTTCAGGCCTTGCAGGCTGACCATCGCCGCCACGCCATCATCGGTCGGCCCCAGCCACAATGCCCGATAGGGTTCGGCCAAGGGCCCGGCCAGTGCCGCGTCGATGTCTTCGACGGGCAGTGCCTGCAAGGTTTTCAGCTCCGCTTGCAGCGCCTCGGCCGGCACGCCGACATCGAGCAGCGGCTGCCAGACGTTCGGCAAGGCGTTCAACGCTTCGCGCAGGTGAAATTGTTCGCTCGGCGGGCTCACCAGTTGGTTGAGCGACAGATAACCCTGAAGCTTATTCAGGTTGATCAGCTGATCCAGGCGTTCGCTCAGGGCGGTCTGGCGTTCGAGCAGTTCCTGTTGATTGGCCGCGCGCACCAGGAAGAACTGACTGGTGGGCTGATAGCCGGTGATACGGGCAATGGTCTGGGCTTCGTCAGTCAATTGCTGCGGTGCGCCGACCCATTGGCGAATGTCATTGCGGGTCCCGAGCTGCAGCAGGCCGCCGACGCAGAAGGCCATCAGCAGTGCAAACAGCACGGGCGTGCGCAGGCGCTGGAGCAACGCTTCACGTATCCCCAGCAAATACTCACAAACCCGCAACGGCCATTGCGCCGGACGCAGATCCACACCCTTGAGCAACGCCGGCAGCAGGCACACGGCGGACAAGTAGGCGCCCAGCAGACCGGCGGCGGAGAACACGGCAATCTGCGTCAGCGCCGGGAACGGCGTCCAGGCCAGGGCCAGGTAGCCGATGGCGCTGGTGATCAGGCTCAGGGTCAATCCGGGCAGGGTCAGGCGCAGAGCCGGCCAACTGTGCCAGGGTTTCAGGCTCCAGCTCTTGGACAGGTAATGCAGCGGGTAATCGACCGCCACGCCGATCAGGCTCGAACCCAGCACCAGCGTCATCACATGCATGTGGCCGAACACCGTCACGCAAGCCACCGCGCCGAACAGCATGCCCACCAGCACCGGAACAAATGCCAGCAACACGCGCCAGCGGCGGAAGGCCAGCAACAGCAGCAACAGAATCCCCACCGTGGCACCGCCGCCGACCCAGGTCATCTCACGGGCGGCTTGTCGTTGCCCGCTGGCGGCGTACAGCAAGCCGCTGGCCGCGAGCAGTTGCACGTCAGACTCGGCCGCTTGTTCACGACTGTGCTGGAGCAGGTCGGCCACCTGCAGCGGCAGGTTCATGTCGAAGGCGTTGCCGGTGCTTCGCGCGCGCAGCAGCACCCAGCTTTTGCCATCGGCATCGGCGATCAAGGCACCGCTGCCGATGTCCAGTTGCACCGAACCGTGCTGCGGCTGGCTGTTCTGGATGCGCCCGGTCAGGCCGAGCCAGTCGTCCTGGCTCGACACCAGGCTGAAACCGGTGAAGGGGTCGAACAGCGCCTGCACCCGTTGCTGGATAAAAGCGTCCGGATGTTCCATCAATTGCTGTCGGTCGTCAGCGGAAAGCATCGCCAGCCGGCCCTGCAGCAGTTGCGTACGCAAAGCCGGCAAGTCGGCTTGCAGGTTCCACTGGACCTTCTCGAACAGCCCGCTGGCCTGCCATTGATCGCCCAGTTTCTGCGCCATGGCGATGGCTTGCTGGCGGTCGGCATGACCGACCAGCACCAGCATCTCGCGGTTCAGCGGTTCCTGCATGCGTTGTTCAGCGCGCAGTTCCAGCGCGTCCGGCGTTGTGCCGGGCACCAGTTCCATCAGGTTGGCCGACAGCGGTGCACCGTTACGCCATTGCCAGCCGGCGAGCGCCAGCACCGCCAGCAGCAGGATCAGGAACAGCCGGGGAAGCGCGCGTTCACTCGGCAAAGTCGTGTTGCTCCGCGTCACTCAACGGTTGGGCGCTGGTGCTGTCCTGCATGCGCAACAGGGTGCTGTCGCCCTGGGTTTCCAGCAGCTCGATGCTGTGCACCAGTTCGCCGCCGGTGATGTTGATCTGGGTGAACACCTGCTTGAGCAGCATTGAGCGCGGCACCAGCGTCAGCCGCCAGTCCTGCGCTTCGCCGCTCAGCGACAGTTCGAAATCCCGCTGCAGCCCGCTGCTATCGCCTTGCAGAACAGCGAGGAACAGACGGTTCTGCTCGGCCCCGGCGCTCTTGCCCGGCAACATCTGCCAACCGCTGGCATCACGCCGGGCAATGCCTTGGTCGGTGATGCGGTAATCCTGTTGCAGCGGCGTTTTGAGTAACCACAACAGACCGTGGTTTTTCGCCAGGACGAACGTGCCCTTGCTGGTCAGCGGTTGAGGCAGCGCACGCAGGTGTTTTTCCTGGATGAACTGGCCATGGATCACCTCCGGCCTGGCCAGTTGATCGCTGAGTTGTTGCAGGTCGAAGGCGTTGGCCAGCCCTGGAATGCCCAGCAACACGCAGAACACGGTAAGCGCGAGCCTGCTCGCGAAAAACCTGAGGGCGCCGCGGAGTGTCAGGTGCCCAGGGTTATCGTTAACGACCATCGCGACGGTGCGACGATTCGACAGGCTCGCTCTTACAGGGGAACGGGGGAGGCAGAAAATCATGCCAGCACCCTCTCGACAGCGTCGGTAAACACCTTGGGCGAGGCCAGCTGCATTTCGCGGTTGTGCATGTTGACGGCCACCTGCACGGAAACGGCGCGGGTCAAGCGTTCGCCGGTTTCCACGTCACTGATCAGGTAGTTGATCTTCAGACGGTTTTCCCACTCCACCAGATTGGCCCGCACGTTCAGCTTCTGGCCGAACACCGCGCCGCGCACGTAGCGCAACTGCAGGTCGATGACCGGCCAGGCATAGCCCGAGTCGGACATGGCGCTGTAGTTGTGGCCGATTTTGTCGAGCAGCGCGCAGCGGGCGACTTCCAGGTATTTGACGTAGTGGCCGTGCCAGACGACGTTCATGCTGTCGACGTCAAAGAACGGCACGAGGATTTCCGTATCGGTGTGAAGCACTCCCTTGCTACGCATGCAGCCTCCAGTGTTGTTCAGCGATACGTTGCAGGCACAGGCGCAATTCACCTTCCAGCGCGCGGTCTTCGATGACCGGCGGGAAGTCCTTGGCCAGTGCTTCGTGCATGGCCGCCAGAGCCGGTGGCAGCGGCCGGGCGTCTTCGGCCTGGGCGCGCAGCCAGACGCCTTGGTTGGCCGCCAGCAGCGTGGCGGCGGCGACCTGTTCGGTCAGTTCCAGTACGCGAATGGCATCGCGGGCGGCGATGGTGCCCATGCTCACCTTGTCCTGGTTGTGGCACTCGGTGGAGCGCGAGAACACGCTGGCCGGCATGGTGTTTTTCAAGGCTTCGGCGGTCCAGGCGCTGGTACCGATCTGCACCGCCTTGAAGCCGTGGTTGAGCATCGCGCGGTCGGCGCTGGCGCCGGACAGGTTGCTCGGCAGGCCGTGGTTGTAACGCTCGTCCACCAGCAGCGCGAGTTGTCGATCCAGCAGGTCGGCGACGTTGGCCACGAGGTTTTTCAGGCTGTCCATGGCGAACGCAATGTGGCCGCCGTAGAAGTGCCCGCCGTGCAGCACGCGTTCGGCCTCGGCGTCGATGATCGGGTTGTCGTTGGCGCTGTTGAGTTCGATCTCGATGAACGAACGCAGCCAGTTCAGGCTGTCGGCCAGCACGCCGAGGACGTGGGGCGCGCAGCGCAGGGAATAGCGGTCCTGCAGGCGATGCAGCGGCGCGGTCGGCGCGTCGATCGCCAGGTCCTTGCGCAGCCACGCGGCCACTTGCATCTGCCCCGGGTGTGGCTTGGCGGCGAACAGGCGCTCGTCGAAATGCTCCGGATTGCCTTGCAGGGCGACCACGTTCAGCGCGGTGATGCGCGTGGCCAGTTGCAGCAGGTAATCGGCACGGGCGTAGGCCAGGCAAGCAAGCCCGGTCATGACGGCGGTGCCGTTCATCAGGGCCAGGGCTTCTTTGGGCCGCAGCACCAGCGGCTGCCAACCGAGTTCACGATGCACGTCGGCGGCCTGGCGCCGTTCGCCGTGGAACATCACTTCGCGCTCGCCGGACAGGGTCGCGGCGACATAGGACAGCGGCGTCAGATCGCCGCTGGCGCCCACCGAGCCTTCTTCCGGAATCAGCGGCAGGATGTCGTGCTCGAGGAACGCTTGCAGGCGTTCCAGCAATTCCACCCGAACGCCGGACACGCCGTGACACAGCGACTGCAAGCGCGCCGCCAGCACGGCGCGAGTGGCCTGGGCATCGAGCAGTTTGCCCAGCCCGCAGCCATGGAAGGTGTACAGATGACGCGGCAGCGCTTCGACATGATGCAGCGGCACCGCCACCACGCAGGAATCGCCGTAACCGGTGGTCACGCCATAGATCACGCCTTCCTTGTCCAGCAGGGAATCGAGGAATTGCGCGCCCTTGGCGATGCGCCGACGGAACTCGGGGTCGCCTTGCAACTGCGTCGGCACCTGACGGTTGGCCAGGGCCAGCACGTCTTCGATGCGCAAAGGGAGTTCGCCGAAAGTTACCGGCTCAAGCGTTGGCGTCGTCATCGGTCTTCCAGAAAGGGTAAAAGTTGAACCATTGTTGAGGGGCTTCGAGGCAATAGTGACTCAGGCGCTCGGCATAGCGGGAGGCCCACTGATGAATGACCTGCTCGCGGTCGCTGCGCTTCCAGGTGATGGCGTCAGCAAAAGGTTCGATGGTCAGCCTATAGTCGCCATCGGGTTTCTTCACGCACAGCAGCAGGTTGACCGGGCATTTCAACAGGCCGGCCAGCAGCCACGGCCCCTGCGGGAATTTTGCCGGATAGCCAAGGAAGTCCACGGTCACGCTGCGCCCGCCATGCAACGGCACCCGGTCGCCGGCGATGGCCAGCCATTCGCCGCGCTCCAGGCGTTCATGCAGTTGCAGCATGATTACCGGGTCCAGCTCGCTGACCTGGATCAGGCGCAGATTGGTCGCGCCGGCTTCACCCAGCAAGCGGTTGAAATGTTCGGCGTGCTTGGTATGCACCAGCACGTTCATCGTGACCTTCTCGCCGATTTCCGCCAGTGCGCGGCACACTTCGAGATTGCCCAGGTGCGCGCCCACCAGCATCTGCCCGCGAGTGCCGCGCAACTGGTTGCGCAACAATGCCGGGTCGATGATTTCGATCTGCTCGATGCTCAGCTTGCCGTTCCACACATCGAGCTTGTCGAGCATGGAATCGGCAAACGCCATGAACTGGCCAAACACCCGCCACTGGTTCGGCCGCAAATCGGGGCGAGCGCTCCAGTCAGCCAGCCGTTGCTGGTACTGCCAGGCGCTGTGGCGAGCGCTGCGGCCGAACAGGAAAAAGTACAACACGATGCCGTACAGCAACGGGCTCAGCAGACGCCGACCGAGCACTTTGGCGGCGAATGCGGTGAACTTCATCAGCCAGAAACTGCCGCGCTCCTCGCGATCGGCCCAGTGTTGCTTGTCTGTGCTCATGTGCGCCACCGTCGCCAGAGGATCAGGGGCGAGCGCAACAACATGCCGAAGAACAGCCGGGTGTGCATGCTCGAAATCAGTACGTTGTCGTGGAACATCCGGAAGTGCGAAACGCCGTCCAGCGGGTAATGGACTTTGGTTTGCAGCCAGACCATGGGCAGATTGCGCCAGGCCAGGCGCACCAGGATGTCCGAGTCGAAATCCATGCGCTTGCCGATTTTCGCCGAATCGATCAGCGCCAGGGTCGGCGGCAACGGATAGAGGCGAAAGCCGCACATGGAATCGCGAATCTGCAACGACAGGGTGTTGATCCAGACCATGACGTGCGTCAGGTAGCGCGCATACAAACGACCCTTGGGCACGCTGTCGTCGTATTGCGGATAACCGCAGATCACGGCCTCGGGATGGGCACGGGACAGTTCGATAAAGCGTGTGACGTCCTGCAGGTCGTGCTGGCCATCGGCATCCACCTGCAAGGCATGGCTGAAACCCAGGCGCGACGCTTCGCGCATCCCGGTCATCACTGCGCCGCCCTTGCCCTGATTGGTGGCGAGGCGAATCAGGTGAACGTCGTCGCGCAGGGCCAGTTGATCCAGGACGTCGGCGCAGGATTCATCGCTGGCGTCGTCCACCAGAATGCACGGCAGATGACGGGTGAGCAGGGCGTCGACCACGGTGGTGATGGCGGTCTCGTGGTTGTAGACCGGGATAACGGCGCAGGGTCTATGCATGTTGGCTTTCACCTGCAAGTCCGAGGTGACCGCATCGCGAGCAAGCTCGCTCCCACAGAGGCGCTGCGTTGTTCACAAATTCAATGTGGGAGCGAGCCTGCTCGCGATTGAGTGCGCAGCACTCACTGAAGCTACACATGTGCAGCCTCCAGCAAAATCCGCCCGCTGGAGCAGGTGGCGGTTTCATTGCGGTAGGCGAAGTACAACTTGCTGCGTGCCGGGTCGAAACGCAGGTGCAACTGGACTTCATCGCCGGGGCGCACCAGTTGCTGGAACTTCAGCACTTCCATGCCGGCGAATTTTTCCGGCAGGTTCATCAATTGTTGGCCGAGCTTCAGCGCCCACTCCACTTGCACCACACCGGGCAATACCGGCGCCCGAGGGAAATGCCCGCTGAAGTAGGCGAGGTCGGGCGGCACGGCCAGTTGCAGGCTCCACTCGCCTTCGGTTTCGATTTGCTCCAGCACCTGCGGCGCCTTGGGGCGCGGCGCCAATAACAGGGCTTCGACATCGGCCTGGGGCAGTTTGCCCTGGCTGTTCAGCGGCAGTTGTCGCAGCAGGCGCCAGCGCCGTGGCAGGGCCAGGGCTTCGCAATGCTGACTCAGGTGTTGGCGCAGTTCCTGGGTGAGGGTGCGTCGGCCTTGATTGCGCAGGGCATGCAGACCGGATTCGCTCAGGACCAGCAGCGCACCCAGGGAGGCGCGGTTTTCCTGAACCACGCCGAGCCGCACTTCGACGACCCATTCATGGTCGACCAAGGCCTTTTCCAGCATCGGCAGCGAGATGCGCTTTTCTTCCAGCTTGACGATCCGGTCCAGCCGTCCGAGCAGTTCGAAACGGCCATCCGCCGCGATGCGCACAGCGTCGGCGGTGTGTTCGACATGACCGGCCGGCAAGTAAGGCGAGGTGATCAGCAGCGCGCCGTCAGTGTCCTGGCTCAGTGCCACGTCGGCGAAGGGCTGCCACAGATCGTGGCCCTGACGCCAGGCGATACCGCCGGTTTCCGAACTGCCGAGGATTTCCGTCGGCCATTGATGCAGGCGTTGCTGCAGGCTTTGTGCGGCGTCTGCCGGCAGTGCACCGCCAGACGAAAATACCCGGCGCACCGTGCTCAAGGCCGGCCAATCGAGGTTGTCACCCATGCGCTTGAGCAGTGCCGGGCTGGCGACCCAGGCAAAGGCCGGGTGCTCGCGACTGGCGCGTTGCAGGTCTTCGGGAAAGGCCAGTTGTTTGCGCACGAACGAACGCCCGGCGCACAGCGGCCACAGCACCCGAAACAGCAGGCCGTAAATGTGTTGAGTCGCCACGCTGCCGATGATGCAGGCCGGTCCCAGGTCGGCGCCCCACAGTTGCTCCAGGGCTTGGACTTCGTTGACCAGTTGGCGCAGGGTTTTGTCGATGCGCTTGGGTTCGCCGCTGGAGCCAGACGTGCACAGGCTCAGCGAACAGCGGTCCAGGTCCAGTGCCGCGGCGCTGAGGGGCGGCGCGTTGAAATCGGACAGGTGCGCGTCATCGGGCTGATCGGTCAGCCACAGATCGACGTCGCTCGACCAGCGCTGGCGGGTCTGGGCTTGCAGATCGGTCGGCAGCAAGACACTGACGCCGGCACGCCAGGCACCGAGCAGGGCGATCGCCAGGTCGGCGGCGTCTTCAAGGTGCACGGCAACGCGCTGCACACCCTGGGCTTGCAGGCCGGCGGCCAGGCTCAGGGACTGGGCGCACAGTTGTGCGTGATTGAGCGGGGGTTCGGCCGTTACGGCACGATCCGCTTCAGCCTTGAGCAACAGCTGCTCAAGTTTTATCCAATTCATGGGCGGCCTCGTACCCGTTGTCGTATTAGCCATTCAATGGCAAACATCAGGCCTATCAATCCGTAGGAAATCAGGCCGGTGTATAACATCCACCAGCTCAGCGGCGCCCACAGTGTCAGGGCGGCAGCACACAAACCGTTGCAGAGAAAAAAAACGCTCCAGGCGATGGTCACCTGGCGGGTGTAACGAACGCCTTTGGCCGGCAGGTGCGGTTCACGCAGACGGGCCAGGCGTTCGACCATGGGCGGGCCGTATATCAGGCTGAGTCCGAACAGCGCCAACATGAAACCGCTGATCAACACCGGATACCAGCGCAACAGCAGCGGGCTGTCGAACAGCGCCAGCAACAGGCAGAACACGATCGCCACCATGGCCATCCACCGGCTACCGGGTCGTTGCCGACCAGTCAGTGCGCGGGCCAGCCACAGGCTGCCCAGCAGCAGTCCGAACTGCCATGGGGCGAAGTGCTCCATGCCGAAATACACCGCGAAGGGGTACAGCAGGCCCGCCAGCAGCAGGCCGAGGCCAATCAATCGGCTCATGCGGCCGGTTGAACCAGACGGTAGACCGCCTCGACCACGTCGCTGACGGTGCGCACCGACTTAAATTCTTCGGCGGCGATTTTCTTGCCGGTCTGACGTTTGATGTGATCGATCAGGTCGACCGCATCAATGCTGTCGATTTCCAGGTCCTGATACAGGTTGGATTCGAGGCTCACACGCTCGGGCTCCAGCTCGAACAGCTCTACCAAGGCATCGCGCAGGGTGTTGAAAATGTCGTCACGAGTTTGCATGGTCCGGTCTCAAGCTGCCTGTTTTGCGGTGACGAACGCCGCAAGGCTCGCCACGTTACTGAAGTGATTACGCGTGTCCTTGGCGTCGGCATCGATTTTGATGCCGTATTTTTTCTGGATCGCCAGGCCGAGTTCCAGCGCGTCTACCGAATCCAGGCCCAGGCCTTCGCCGAACAGCGTCTGGTCGTCGCCGATGTCTTGGGCGCTGATGTCTTCGAGGCCGAGGGCTTCGATGATCAGATTTTTTATTTCCAGCACCAGGTTTTTAGTGTGCAGATCGCTCATCTTCGGCGAGCTCCTTAATGAAGTAAGAATGCAGATAGTCGTTGAGCTTTCGCGAGGCCTGCGGAGCCGGGCCCAGCGCGGCGAAGGCCTGTGGGTCTATATCGGCCCCGACACGAAAACTGAAGTGCACGCGTCGTTTCGGGATCCGATACCAAGGCTCGGCCTTGGTCAATGTGGTCGGGCTGACCTTGATAACGACCGGGGTGAGGATTTTCGCACCCCGCAGCGCTATTGCCGCCGCCCCCCGATGAAAGGCCGGCGCCTGGCCGGGTTGGGTGCGGGTGCCTTCGGGAAAGATGATCAGGGTTTGGCCGTTTTTCAGTGCATCGGCGGCGGCATCGAGCATCTCCATGCTGCCGTCGTTGCTGATGTAGTCGGTGCGGCGCAACGGACCGCGGGTGAACGGATTCTCCCACAGGCTTTGCTTGACCACGCAGTTGCTGTGGCGCACCAGGCCAATCAGGAACACCACGTCGATCAGCGACGGGTGATTGGCGATGATCATCTGCCCCGGACGGCCGAGTTTTTCCGCGCCTTGAATGTCGTAGGTCAGCACACCGACACGGGCCATGAAACGGACGAAAAACCAGAAGCAGCGACTGACGGTTTGGCGCGCGCGCAAGCGGTGGGTCTGGGCATCGCCGGGAAGGCAGCCGAGCAGCGGGAAAATCACCAGGCGCAGGCACATCCCGCCCACCCCGAACAGGGTGAAGCTTGCGGCGGTCGCCAGCAGGCGCCAGTAATAGGCGTCGCGGTTTTTCTCGGTCAAGGGCTGCGTTGCCAGGTCCATACACGATTTTTCCAGGCATGTTGGCAGGTGGTTGGCTGGCCCAGCAGCATGCACAACAGATTCAGCGCATGGGGCCAGCGAACGTTGGACAACGCATCCGCGGGGCTGTTCATGGACAGCTGCCAGTCATTTCCGGGGGTGATCAGCAGGCCGACGGCATACGGGAAGGGCACATCGTCGATCCAGGTCGAGTAGGCCTGGGGCGGTTGTTCTTCGGTGATGATCACTAATACTGCGGGCGCGCCTTCGTTCAGCAGCGCCGCAGCCTCCAGCATGCCATGCTCCAGGCCATCGCCAGCCGCGGCCAGGGCGGTCATTTCGCTGGTTTCGCCGCGCATGATCGACCACAGGCCAATAATCGCGTTGTGCACGGAAAGGCTGAACTGGGTCGGCGACAGCGGCTGCTTAGCGGCCAGATCGCTGAGGATGTCGAAGGTCCGAGGGGTTTCACCGTGACGGGAAATGAAGACCAGCGGCAAGTCCTGGCGACCCTCGGCCAATGGCCAGCCGACACTGAAGGCCATCCGCGCCAGACGGCTGAGACGCCGGCGCTGCATGGCCGGCAGAAACGACACGTCAGGGGCTGCATCGCTGCCCGGCAGCACGACGGGCTGTCGGCACCAGGCCTGCCAATCGGCCACGCTTTCGAGTCCCGGGGCCCACGCGCGCCATTGGGCGATGTTGAAGTTGATCACAGACATTCATCCCGCCCTTGCGGGCTTGCTTGACGCGGTGATGACTGAAAGCCACGACTCACCCGCGCGGCGCTTGGCGCCGAGTGGCGCGCATTATCGCGGTGCGGCGAACGCGTAGCAAATACTGGTTACATTTTGCTCAACGTTATGTACAGAACAGGTTCGAAAAAATTGAACATTTGACAATTATTCCGATTATTGCACGGCCCGTTTGTCGGTTCTGTCGGTGATTCATGCCGTTTTTTGAGCCGGGCTAGCCACTGAGCGTGCAGTCCCTCTCCAACGAGGTAGCGAAGCAGCGTCGAGGACCACTACACTCGGTCATTCTTTGATACACGGAGGTTTTGACAATGCGGCGCGTGGTGTTCAATCAGAAAGGTGGCGTAGGCAAGTCCAGTATTGCCTGCAATTTGGCGGCGGTCAGTGCCAGCGAGGGTTATCGCACCCTGTTAGTGGACCTCGATGCCCAGGCCAACTCCACTCAGTATCTGACGGGACTTACCGGCGATGATATCCCGATGGGTATTGCCGACTTTTTCAAGCAAACCCTGTCTTCCGGGCCGTTCTCCAAAAAGAACAAGGTCGATATCTACGAAACCCCGTTCGATAACCTGCACGTCATCACGGCCACGGCCGAGCTGGCGGATTTGCAGCCAAAGCTTGAAGCCAAGCACAAGATCAACAAGCTGCGTAAGTTGCTCGAAGAACTCGGTGAAGATTACGACCGTATCTACCTCGACACGCCGCCCGCGCTGAATTTTTACGCGGTATCGGCACTGATTGCCGCCGATCGTGTGCTGATCCCCTTTGATTGCGACAGTTTTTCGCGCCAGGCCCTCTATGGCCTGCTGGCGGAAATCGAAGAATTGAAGGAGGACCACAACGAAGGGCTGGAAGTCGAGGGCATCGTGGTCAACCAGTTCCAGGCGCGTGCCAGCCTGCCGCAGCAAATCCTTGACGAACTGATCGCCGAAGGCCTGCCGGTATTGCCGGTGTACCTGGCCACTTCGGTGCGCATGCGCGAATCCCACCAGGCCAATACGCCGCTGATCCATCTCGACCCGCGGCACAAGCTGACCCAGCAGTTCGTCGAACTGCACAATCTGCTGGAAAACGCCTGATCCTTTCTGATTGCAAAAAAACCTGTGGGAGCGGGCTTGCTCCCACAGGTGTCATTCAGATTCCTTGGCTACGCAGCCAGCTCATCAGCTGCGGTAACGGGAACGCCCCGCTCTGACGCGCGACTTCCCGGCCGTTCTTGAACAGAATCAGGCTCGGAATCGAGCGAATGCCCAACTGCGCCGACAATTGCTGGTTCGCCTCGCTGTCCAGCTTGGCCAGTCGACACTTGCCCGCCAATTGCCCGGCCGCCTGCTCGAACACCGGTGCAAACGACTTGCACGGCCCGCACCAGTCCGCCCAAACGTCCACCAGGAGCGGCAAATCGCCCTTGATCTGGCTGGCGTAATCGCCTTGTTTCAACTCAAACGGTTTGTTCAGCAGAACCTCGGCCTTGCAGCGCCCGCATTTGGGGTGGTCGTTCAGGCGTTCGGCCGGGATGCGGTTGAGGCCGTTGCAGTGGGGGCAGGGGATGAGGAGTGGGTCGGTCATCTGGTAGGTCCGGTAGGAAGCGGGTTCTCCTTATCTGGAGACGCCCGCTCTGGTTTTCAATCATGCACCGACTTCAGGAAGAACAACTGATCTCCAGGTGCTTGCCCCATTCCGGTGGCCGTTCGGCGTAGCTTTCCATTCCCGGTTGTTCCTCGAACGGCTTGCTCAGCACCGCGTGCAGCCGTCGGACTTCCGAGTAATCGCCACGTTCCGCCGCATCGATGGCCTTTTGTGCCAGGTAGTTACGCAGGATGTACAGCGGGTTGACCGCATGCATCCGGGCACGGCGTTGTTCCTGGTCCAGCTCGCCTTCCCGGGCGACCCGGGCGGTGTACTGCTCGCCCCAGGCATCGAAACCCTTGAGGTCGACGAAGTCATCGCGCAAACGAGCGACGGCTGCTTCGGGTGATTCTTCGCCCAGGCGGCGGAAGAACAGGCTGTAATCGACGCCGCTGTTTTGCATCAGTTGCAGCAAGTGCTCCAGCAGTTTCTGGTCATCGTCTTCGGCCGTGGTCAGGCCGAGGCGGCGACGCATCAGGTCGAGGTAGTGGGCCTGGAACAGCGGCAGGTACAGCCCCAGGGTTTCGCGCAGGGCCTCGACGCTGATGAACGGCGTCAGGGCCTGAGCCAGGGCGCTGAGGTTCCATTGGCCGATGGGCACCTGGTTGCTGAAGGAGTAGCGGCCCTGATCATCGGAGTGGTTGCAGATGAAGTTGGCGTCGAAGTCGTCGAGGAAGGCGAACGGGCCGAAGTCGAAGGTGATGCCCAGGATCGACATGTTGTCGGTGTTCATCACCCCGTGGCAAAAGCCGTACGCCTGCCATTTGGCGATCAGTTCGGCATTGCGCTCGACGATCTCGCGGAACATCGCCAGGTAGGGCTCCGGCTGTTCCAGGCACTCTGGAAAGTGCATGGCGAGGATGTGGCCGCCGAGTTCTTTCTGCTGCTCGGGACGTTTGGTGTAGTAGAAATACTCGAAATGCCCGAAGCGCACGTGGCTCGGTGCCAGGCGCAGGACCATGGCTGCCCGTTCCTGCTTCTCGCGCCAGACCGGCGTGTCCGAGCCGATCACGCACAGTGCCCGGGTGGTCGGGATGTTCAGGGCGTGCAGGGCTTCGGAGGCGAGGAATTCACGGATCGACGAGCGCAGCACCGCCCGTCCGTCGCCCATGCGCGAAAAGGGCGTCTGGCCGGCACCCTTGAGGTGCAGGTCCCAATGTTCGCCGGCCTCGTTGTACACCTCGCCCAGCAATAACCCGCGACCGTCGCCCAGCTGCGGGTTGTAGGAGCCGAACTGATGACCGGAGTAGACCATGGCCCTGGGAATGGCATCGGCCCACAGCTTGTGGCCGCTGAACAACTCGGCGAACTCTTGGGTTTCAGCGACGGCCGGGTCGAGGTCCAGTAGCGCCATGGCGGCAGGGCTGGCCACGACCAGGCGCGGGTTGTCGATGGGCTCGGGCAACACATGGGCGGAAAACGCATCGCCCAGGCGGTCGAAGCGATTATCGAAGGTCAGTTCGTCGAGGGCTTTCAAAGGCCGTCTCCAGCAGAATGTCCGAGCATTCTGCTGGGGAATGGCCGGTTAGTCGAGTTTGGCGGCGGGCGGTTCTTGCTGCGGTTTGCCATCAATCGGCTGCGCGATGGTTTTGGTTTCCGGTTCGACCGGAACCAACTTGTATTCCTCACCGTGGAGGTTCTTGAGGTAGATCTCCATCTGCCGGAACGAGATGTTGATGTGCTGCTTCTTGAACTCGCGGTTGATGAAGCGGTTGACCTCGTCGATCACCGGGTTGCGGTCGCCGAGATCGCGCACGTGCATGCGCAATTCGTGGTCGAGGGTGCTTTCGCCGAAATTCAGGAAGTACACGTTCGGTTCCGGTTCCTTCAGCACGCGCGGGTTTTCCCGTGCGGCCTTGAGCAGCAGTTCCTTCACCAGGTCCAGATCGGAACCGTAATCCACGCCGAGCTTGAGGGTCACTCGGGTGATGGTGTCGGTCAGCGACCAGTTGATCAATTGCCCGGTAATGAACGTCTTGTTCGGGACGATGATGTCCTTGCGGTCGAAGTCGGTGATGGTGGTGGCACGGATGCGGATCTTGCTCACCGTGCCCGACAGGTTGCCGATGGTGATGGTATCGCCGATCCGCACCGGGCGTTCGAACAGGATCATGATGCCGGAGATGAAGTTGGCGAAGATCTCCTGCATGCCGAAACCGAGGCCGACCGAGAGGGCCGCCACCAGCCATTGCAATTTGTCCCAGCTCACGCCAAGGGTCGACAGTGTCGAGACGAAGCCGACGCCAGCGATCACGTAGGACAGCAGTGTGGTGGTGGCGTAGGCGCTGCCCTGGGCCAGGTTGAGCTTCGACAGCACGAACACTTCCAGCAGGCCCGGCAAGTTGCGCGCCAGGGCGAAGGTGATGCCGATGATGATCAGCGCGCCGAGCATGTCGCCGATGCTGATCGGCACCATGCTCATGTTGGCGCCGGTGCCGCTGGTGTATTCGTAGAGGGTGATGTTGTCCAGGTACGAAAACACGGTGATCAAGTCAGCCCAGACCCAATACAGCGCTGCCATGAAGCCGCCGAGCAGTGCCAGGCGGATCAGGCGCAGGGACTGTTCGTTGACCTTTTCGATGTCCATGGTCGGTTCTTCGATGACCGCTTCGCCGTCGCCGGCCTCTTTGGCCGCCTGACGCTTGGCCAGGGCGCGCTGGTAGGCCAGGCGCCGGGCGGCCACGCTGAGGCCGCGCACGAAGGTGGCCTCGATCACCAGCCAGAACATCAGCAGGTAGAGGGTATTGATCAAGCGGTCGCTGAGTTTGAGCGCGGTGTAGTAGTAGCCGAAGCACACGGCGACGAACAAGGCGACCGGCAGCGCCGTGAACAGAATCCCCAGCGCTTTGCGGAACAGTGAAGCGGTTTCGTGGTTCGGGCTGCTGATCAGCAGGCGGCTGAGCAACAAGGTCATCAGGGCGTAGCAGATCAGCACCACCGGCATGCCGAGCACGTCATCGGCAAGCGCCGCCGGTTGCAGTTCGGCCACCGCCACCACAGTGACCAGTGCCATGACGACCATGCCCAGACGGCGGATCCAGCCGCGCAGGAATTCCACCTGGGGCTTTTCCCAGCGGAAATGCAGTTCTGCCACACCGCCCGGCGCGAGTATCCGATAGGCGGTGTAGAACACCAGCCAGGCCCCGGCCATTTGCAGCAACGCCGCGCCCATATTGGCGTTCTGCCCTCGGGCGTCGATTTGCAGGGCCAGGCCGCACAAGCCCAGGCCCAGCGAGACCGGCATCGCCAGCAGGATGTTGATCAGGATCGCCTGGGGCGTGTGCCACTGGCTGTCGCGCTTGAAGTGGCCGATGTCCTGGTGAACCTTGTTCAGGCGCGCATACAGACTCTTGCGTCGCCACAGCAGGGCACCAATCAACAGCGCCAGGGGCAGGAACAGCAGCGGTCGCTGGGTCAGGCCATCGATCAGTTCGCTCAGGCTTGAGGCCCACGGCAGGCTATCGACCTGGCGTTGCAGGCGTTCCGGCACGCTGCGCATCCATTCGAGGTCCAGCGGTTTGTTGCTGGGAATCCAGAACATCTGCTCATCCAGCGTCGCCCGCAGGCTTTGCGCGGTGCTGAGCAATTGCTTCTGATTCAGTTGCAGCGTGATCGATTCATTGAGCATCGCGCTCAGTTCACGGTTCAGGCGCTCCAGCAGGTCGACGCGGGTGGTGGCCAGTTCCATCAGGCTTTTGCGCAGTTGCGGGGTCACTTGCTCCGGTGGCTGGGTCGACAGCAGGTTGTCGACATAAGCGGCCGGGTTGCTGAGCAATTCTCGTTGCTGGCTGACTTCGAACTGATACAGGCGAATGTCGGCGATCTGGTCGGCCAGATTGCGATCGACCCTCAGGCGCGGCAGCGCCTGTTTCTGCTTGTAGAGAATCTTGGACAGCAGCAGGCTGCCCTTGAGCACGCTGATTTGCTCATCCAGGGCGGAATCGCTCTGGGTCACGCTGTCCAGTTGTTGCTTGGTTTGCAAGTTCTGCTGGGTGACCTCGTTGAGGCGGTCAGTGCTCTTGAGCAGGTAGTCGGAGAGCTTCAGGTTGGCCGTGCTTTCGGTGGCCAGCAGGCTGCTGCCCCCGGCTTTCTGCGCTTCGATGGACTGTTGCGTCACTGTTTCCTGGGATTGGGCCAGACGCTTCTGGTTGATCAGGTTTTGCAGCTCCTGGATTTCCTGATCGAGACGGTCGGATTTTTCCGAGAGCAAGTCATGCTGGCTGTTGCCCAAATCCTGCAGCTGGGTATTACCGGCCAGTTCCTGGCGACGCAGCGGAATCAGCGCATTGAGTGCCGCCAGCTCGGCGTTGAGCTGGTCGCGCTGCTCGGCGCTCAAGGTCTTGCCGCTGTCCTTGCCGGTCTTGAGGATGTTGTTGATCTGCTGGATGCGCGTCTGGCTGGCGGAAATTTCCGCCTGAGCGCGCTCGGGGCGCGTCTGGGCGGTAATGATCAGGCTGTTGGCATCGCCCAGGGCTTTTTGCAAATCGCTTTGCTGGGTCGAGCGCTCGGTCAGCATTTGCTCGAGTTGCTGAATCGACTCTTTGGTGAAGCGTTGCGCCACCGGCACGACACTGGTGGCCTTCAGACGCGTCAATTCGCGCTGGTTCTCGATGGTCTGTTTGGGGGCGCTGGCCAATAGCTGCTTGAGATCGCTCAGCTTTTGCTCGTAATCACGCCGGTTGTTGAGCTGTGTCAGCGTGTTTTGCAGGACCGATTGCAGGGCCTTTTGATCGGCTTCCGGCAGTTTGCGGTCGGCGATCTTGTCCAGGCTCGCCTGCACGGCTTCGCGGGTGGGCGGTTCGGCGGCTTGTAACGTACCGACGGAGAGACTCAGGCCCAGAAGGACCATGACGAAAAAGGTGCGCAGGCTTGACATAGAGACCGATCAAAAAGCGAAACGAAGAATGGAGTTTAGAGGAAGAGTCCGGGCCCCGGGCGACTTCCTTCGGGGAATTTGACGCCCACTTTGGCGATCTTGTTCCCCTCCATCACCGCGACGGTCCAGATCGTGTTGTTCCACTCCACCTGGTCGCCGACGACTGGAGCACCGCCCACTTTCTGGGCAATGAAGTGGCCCAGGGACATGTCCGGGTCAATGCCTTCGACTTTCAACCCGTACAGGGCCGCAACCGCGGCCAACTGGGCATCTCCTTCGAGTACGAAGTCGCCGAAGAAGCGCAAATCGAGACCCCGCTGCGGTGCCTGGCTGAACAGTTTTCCGAGGGCTGGAAGGTTGTGTTCATGGCCGATGACGCAGAGCAAATCATCGACTTCGAGCACCGTACTACCCGACGGATGGAGCAGTTGCTGGCCGCGAAACAGGGCGGCGATGCGGGTGCCTTCGGGCATTTTCAGCTCGCGAAGGGGCGAGCCGATGCACCATTTCTCGGCACCGAGGCGATAAACGAACAATTCCCACTCGCTGGTGACGTGCACTTCCAGAGCCGAGCGGGAGATCGGTGCGGGTTCCGGCGGAACGGTCACTTTCAACAGTTTTGCCACCCACGGCAGGCTGGTGCCCTGCACCAGCAGCGAGACCAGCACGATAAAGAACGCCAGGTTGAAGTAGAGCTGGGCGTTGGGCAGGCCGGCCATCAGCGGGAACACCGCGAGAATGATCGGCACCGCGCCGCGCAATCCGACCCAGGAAATGAACGCCTTTTCTCGGCCATGGAACGCCTTGAAGGGCAGCAGGCCGACGACCACCGACAGCGGTCGGGCAAACAGAATCATCCACAGCGCCAGGCCCAGCGCCGGCAGTGCAATCGGCAGCAGGTCATGGGGTGTGACCAGCAGCCCCAGCACCAGGAACATGCCGATCTGTGCCAGCCAGGCCATGCCGTCGAGCATGTGCAGGATGCCGTGGCGACTGCGCACCGGACGGTTGCCGATCACCAGGCCGCACAGGTACACCGCCAGGAAGCCGCTGCCATGCAAGGCGTTGGTCAGGGCAAACACCACCAGGCCCCCGGCGATGACCAGGATCGGATAGAGGCCGGTGGCCAGATTGATGCGGTTGACCAATTGCAGCATGAGCCAGCCGCCGCCCAGGCCAATCAGGCCACCGATACCGAACTCGCGCAGCAGGTGGGTCAGCAGGCTCCAGTGCAGGCCGGTCTGGCCGCTGGCGAGCATGTCGATCAAGGTCACGGTGAGGAACACCGCCATCGGGTCGTTACTGCCGGATTCGATTTCCAGACTCGCGGTCACCCGCTCGTTCAGGCCTTTGCCGCCCAGTAGCGAAAACACCGCCGCGGCGTCGGTGGAGCCGACGATGGCGCCGATCAGCAAGCCTTGAATCAGATTGAGGTCAAACAGCCAGGCGGCGGCCATGCCGGTCAGCCCGGTGGTAATCAACACGCCGATGGTCGCCAGCGACAGCGCCGGCCACAACGCCACGCGGAAACTCGAGACCCGGGTGCGTAACCCGCCATCGAGCAGGATCACGGCCAGTGCAAGGTTGCCGACCAGGTAGGCCGTCGGGTAGTTGTCGAAAATAATGCCACCGCCATCGACGCCGGCGGACATGCCGACGGCCAGGATGATCACCAGAATCGGGATGCCGAGGCGCGAGGAAAGTGAGCTCACCAGAATGCTCGCACCTACCAGCAACGCGCCGATCAAGAACAGGCTGTTGATGGTCGTCGCATTCAAAGGCAGTACTCCGGAAAGCTGAAAGGCGGGCACAAACTGACCATGCAGTCTGCGTGCCAGCGATTCTAACCTGTTGAAATGTGATGCTGTCAAAAAGCTTTTGAAACGCAGAACTCTGTAGGAGCGAGCTTGCTCGCGATGATTTCAATGACGACGCGCTGAGTCAGGCAGTACGCGTTATCGTTGACGTCCTTCGCGAGCGAGCTCGCTCCTACAAGGAGCGGTTACAGGCTGAACCGCCCGACCATGCTGTTCAGGTCAACCGCCAAACGCGACAGTTCGCTACTGGCTGCACTGGTCTGGTTGGCACCGGTGGCCGATTGCACCGACAGGTCACGGATGTTCACCAGGTTGCGGTCCACTTCACGGGCCACCTGCGCCTGCTCTTCAGCGGCGCTGGCGATGACCAGGTTGCGCTGGTTGATTTCGACGATGGCGCTGTTGATGGTGTCCAGCGACATTCCGGCACCACGGGCGATGTTCAGGGTCGACTCGGCGCGCTCGGTGCTGTTTCGCATCGAATCCACCGCGTGCTCGGTTCCACTCTGGATGCTGCCGATCATGCGTTCGATTTCGCTGGTGGACTGTTGGGTGCGATGGGCCAGGGCCCGTACTTCGTCCGCCACCACGGCAAAGCCGCGACCGGCTTCACCTGCACGAGCAGCCTCGATCGCGGCGTTCAACGCCAGCAGGTTGGTCTGGTCGGCCAGCCCGCGAATCACGTCCAGCACCTTGCCGATGTCGCGGGACTCATTGGCCAGGTCGCCGATGAGGGTCGCGGTGCTTTGCACGTCGGCGCTCATGCGTTCAATGGCGCTGACGGTTTCCTGCACCAGATCACGGCCATCCCCGGCAGACGCGGTGGCGCTCTGCGAGGCTTCGGAGGTGCTGACGGCATTGCGCGCGACTTCTTCCACGGCGCTGGTCATTTCGTTGACTGCGGTGGCGGCCTGTTCGATCTCGTTATTTTGCTGGGTCAGGCCGCGAGCGCTTTCGTCGGTGACACTGTTGAGTTCCTCAGCGGCAGAGGCCAGTTGCGTGGCCGAGCCGGAAATGCGCAGCAGGGTGTCGCGCAGTTTGTCCTGCATCTTCGCCATCGCCGCCAGCAGGCGGCCAGCCTCGTCCTCGCCATCGACCGTAATCGGGCGAGTCAGGTTGCCTTCGGCGATGCTCTCGGCGGCACCCAGGGCATTGGCAATGGGTTTGGTGATGCTGTTGATCAGCAACCAGGCGAGGGCCAGGGTCAGTGCGGTAGCCGCCACCAGCAAGGTGATGACCAGATCGAACGCCGAATCATATTGATCGGCGGCCTGCTGGTTGGTGTCGCGGGTCTGTTGGGTATTGATCTCCAGCAGACGGCTCAACACGGCGTTCACAGCCTCGGAGTTGTTGAGCAAATCGGTGTTGAGCAGGTTGCGCAGTTCATCGACCTGATTGTTGCGCGACAGGGTCTTCATCCGGTCTTCGATCTGGCGGTATTGCCCCAGCAGTTGCACGTATTGATCGTAGGCCGCGCGTTCCTGCGGGCTGGCGATCAGTTTTTCATAGGTCGCTTGTGCGGCGTGGATCTGCTGGTTGCGCGTCTCCAGCAATTCCATGGTTTTTTGCTGGACGTCCGGTTCGCGATTGACCAGCAAGCGATACGACAGCACGCGCAGGCGCAAGGTGAGTTGGGTGAACTCATCGAGGCTCTGGATGCTCGGCACGCTGTTCAAGGTGATTTCTTCGGCGGCGCCACGGATCTTGCTCATCTGATTCAAGGCAAACACCCCCAGAATCATCATCAAGCCGCCGATCAGGGCGAAGCTGAGGAACGCCCGTGGAGCGATATTCATATTTCGAAGGGACATGGCGGTTACCGAAAAAGGCGCACCTGAGCGGTGCCGAGGCTGACGTATGGAGGACTTATCGGTCATGCGTCTCAAGTCTTGAGCCCTTGCGCGGTTTTTGCCGTTAACCGGTCGTTATCTGTAGGAGCGAGCCTGCTCGCGATGGACGTCAACGATTACGCGGGCTGTCTGGAAGAACGCGTAATCGTTGACCACCATCGCGAGCGAGCTCGCTCCTACATAAGGGCTGGCGACGAAGTGCAGGAACCAGATGAGCCAATCACAGTCTTTAAAACTCGCGAGGACAGTCGCCGTCAGGAAGATCAAGGCTTTGCGCCCGTATAACCCTGGCATCCACCGTGACTTTTCTTTATCGTACGCGCCCTTTGAAAACCCCGGAAAAATCAAAATGTTGGAAGCATCCCTTAGCCAATTGGAACAACTGGTCAGCGACCTGGTGCAACAGAACCAGGGCTTGCTCAGCACCAACCAGGCCCTGAGCGCAGAACTGGCCCAGGCCAAAGATGAAAACGAAAGCCTGCAACTGAGCCTGATGGAACAGGAAGAGAAGCAAGGCGCCACCGCAGCCCGCATCCAGGCTCTGGTTGAGCGCGTCAGCGCAGGCCCAGTCAGCGCATGAGTTACAACGCCGCAGGGGTAAGAGTCGTCTCGATTCTGGGGGAGGACTATTCGATCAAGGCGCCGGCCGGGGAAGAGCAAACCCTGCTGGACGCTGCAATGATGCTCAAGGCTGCCCTGGCCGACACCAAAAGGAAGTACCCGACGCTGATCGGTGACCGACTGCTGGTGCTGGCCGCGATGAACCTGTGCTCGCAGCAGATCGAAATGCAGAAGCAACACAAGCTCGAACTCGACCGTTACCAAGAGCAAGTCAGCGCCACGGTTGAAGTGATCTCCAAGACGATCAATCAGGCCTGATCGGCTTTGCGCACAACCAAAGAATAAATTGTCGATTTAATTGTATACAATCGGCACGGCTGTTGCAGTGTTTCAGCCTCTTATTCTTTGGGGGTGCTCCATGCAGTTCTGGCGACGCAGTATTCAATGGCAGTTGATCCTGAGCATGGGCACTGCCCTGCTGGTCAGTATCCTGATTGTGGTTGGCATTTATACCCTCGTGGTCAACCGCCTCGCCGAGCGCTATCTGGTCGAGCAGGCGCTGCCGTCGAGCATCGAGGCGATGCGCAACGATATCGAGCGCATCCTCGTTCAACCCCTGACTGCCGCCAAGGACATCGCCAGCAACAGCATGGTGCGCGACTGGCTGGCCGAGGGTGAAAGCAGTGCCCAGAGCGCGACGTTCACCACGTACCTCGAAGGCATCAGGGCCGAACACAAAGCCTTTACCGCGCTGATTGTCGGGACTGCCTCCAACCATTACTTCACCGAAAAAGGCCTGGACCGCACCCTCAGCCGTACCAACCCCAAGGATGCCTGGTTCTATTCATTCCTCGACAGCAACCAGCCGCGCACCCTCAATATCGACAACGACACGGCCACCGGAGAATTGGCGCTTTTCATCGACCTTAAAGTCGAGAAGGCCGGCAAAGTCGTGGGCGTTGCCGGCCTTGGCCTGAGCATGAAAGAGCTGTCGGAGCTGATCCACAATTTCAACTTCGGCGAGCGCGGCAAGGTCTATCTCGTGCGTTCCGACGGTTTGATCCAGGTTCATCCCGAGGCTCGGTTCAGCGGCAAACGTACCTTGGCCGAGCAAATCGGCGCGTCAGCCGCCCAAACGGTGATGGGTCAACCTTCTACCTCCAAAACGTCTGCCACCCACAGTGGCTTTGTGCGTGATGGCGAAGATTTCCTGGCATTGAGCCTGCCGCTGCGGGACCTGGGCTGGACCCTGGTGGCCGAAGTGCCGCAATCGCAGATCTACGCCGAAGCCCGTCGCGCCCTGTGGATGAGCAGCGGCATTGGCCTGGCGGTGGCGCTGGTGTGCCTGTTGCTGGTGGTGTTGCTGGCCCGTGGGTTGGTCCGGCCGATTCGTCAGGTAACAGCGGCATTGGTAGCCATTGGTAGCGGTGGTGGAGATTTGACCCAACGGTTAGATTCCAGCCGCGCCGATGAGCTGGGTGATCTGGCTCGCGGCTTCAATCGCTTCCTCGACAGTCAGCGCAACATGATCGGTGAAGTGCTGACCACCAGCGAGCAATTGCGCACAGCGGTCGGCCAAGTGGCGCGGGTGGTGGATAACACGGCCGAGCGCTCCGGGCGTCAGCAGGAAATGACCGACATGGTCGCCACGGCGGTCCATGAAATGGGCCTGACCGTGCAGGAAATCGCGCAGAACGCCGGCAATGCAGCCGTCGCTTCGCAAAACGCTCGCGATGAGGCGTTGCAGGCTCGGGAAGTGGTGGGTGGGTCTATCCGGCACATCGAAAGCATGTCCGATGAAATCGGCGTTGCCGCCAGCGCCGTGGGCGAATTGGCCAATCAGGTGGCCTCCATCGATCAGGTATTGGCGGTGATTCGCGGCATCTCCGAGCAGACCAATTTGTTGGCGCTGAACGCCGCCATCGAGGCGGCGCGGGCCGGTGACATGGGGCGTGGATTCGCCGTGGTGGCCGATGAAGTGCGGACCCTGGCACGACGCACGCAAACGTCCACCGACGAGATTCAGCAGATGATCGGCAGCCTCAAGCAAGGCGCGGAGAACGCGGTGTCGTCGATGCATTCCGGGCAGGCCGCGACCGGCACTGGGGTTGAGTCGAGCCAGCGTACCGGGGCATCGTTGACCGCGATTACCGGGCAGGTCGAGCGTATCAGCGACATGAACCACCAAGTGGCGACGGCGACGGAAGAGCAGTCGGCAGTGACCGAAGAGATCAACCGCAACGTGCAGGGCATCTCCGATCTGGCGCGGGCGACGGCGGGGGAGGTCCGGGCTTGTCGGGAGGACTGTCAGACGCTGCAGCGGCTGGCGGATGATCTGGCGCGGCAGATGGGTGGGTTCAAACTCAGTTGATGTGTTGATTGTGGTAACGCCTTCGCGGGCAAGCCCGCTCCCACAGGGTTTGTGTGTTGAACACAGGTTTTGTGAACAACAGGGATTCCTGTGGGAGCTGGCTTGCCAGCGAAAGGATGTCAGCTACAGCACAAGGCTGGGATCAGAACCACTCATCTTGCATGCCCAGGCACACATCATCCCGAGCCTCAAGAATTGTCAGTTCATGATGGCAAGCCGGCACTTCCCAGGTCAGGAAGTACCGCGCCGCTTGCAGCTTGCCTTTATAGAAGCTCACATCCGCCGCGTTGCCCTTGGCCAGTCCTTCCTCGGCGCGGATCGCCTGTTCCAGCCAGCGCCAGCCAATCACCGTATGCCCGAACACTTTCAGGTACAGCGCCGAGTTCGCCAGGCTGCTGTTGACCTTGCCCTGGGCCAGATCGGTCAGCAGGCCGATGGTCACGGCCTGCAGGCGCGCCACCAGTTGCTCCAGCGGCTCGCGCAGTGCGGTCAGCGATTCAAACGCGTGTGCACGTTTGCCGGTGTCGGCGATCAGGCGGATCAATTGCTTGAGCCCTGCGCCACCGTTTTGTGCCAGTTTGCGCCCCAGCAAGTCCAGCGACTGAATGCCGTGGGTGCCTTCGTGGATCGGGTTCAGGCGGTTGTCGCGGTAGTACTGCTCCACCGGGTATTCGCGGGTATAGCCGTGGCCGCCGAGAATCTGGATCGCCAGTTCGTTGGCCTTCAGGCAAAACTCCGACGGCCAGGATTTGACGATCGGCGTCAACAAATCCAGCAGTTCATGGGCCTGCTTGCGCTCGGCTTCGGTCTCCAGGGTGGTGGTGTCGTCGAACAGTCGTGCGGCGTACAGCCCGAGGTCGAACGAGCCTTCGACGTAAGCCTTCTGGGTCAGCAACATGCGTTTGACGTCGGCGTGCTGAATGATCGCCACCGGCGCGGTGTTCGGGTCCTTGCTGTCCGGTACGCGACCCTGGGGCCGCTCGCGGGCGTACTCCAGCGAGTACAGGTAACCGGCATAACCGAGCATCACCGCGCCCATGCCGACACCGATCCGTGCCTCGTTCATCATTTGGAACATGTAGCTCAAGCCATGGTGCGGCTTGCCCACCAGATAGCCGACACACTCGCCGTTATCGCCGAAGTTCAGCGCCGTGGACGTAGTGCCGCGCCAGCCCATCTTGTGGAACAGCCCGGCGAGCAAAACGTCGTTACGCTGACCGATGCTGCCGTCATCGTTGACCAGAAACTTGGGCACGATAAACAGCGAAATGCCTTTCACCCCGGCCGGTGCGTCCGGCAGCTTGGCCAGCACCATGTGCACGATATTTTCCGACAGCGGGTGATCGCCACCGGAAATGAAGATCTTGTTGCCCTTGAGTCGATAAGTGCCGTCAGGCGCCGGTTCGGCCCGGGTCCGAATATCGGACAGCGATGAGCCGGCATGGGGTTCGGTCAGGGCCATGGTGCCGAAGAAGCGGCCGTCGATCATCGGTTGCAGGAAGCGGTGCTTCTGCTCCTCGGTACCGAAGCTTTCGATCAGGTTCGCCGCGCCCATGGTCAGGAACGGGTACGAGGTCGACGCCGCGTTGGCCGACTGGAAATGCGCGAAGCAGGCCTGGGACAGCAGTGTCGGAAGTTGCATGCCGCCCGCTTCGAAACTGCGCGCCGCATTGAGGAAGCCGGCTTCAAGAAAGGCATCCACCGCCGGTTTCACTTCCGGAATCAGAATCGCCTGACCGTCCTCGTAGCGCGGTTCGTTCTCGTCACCCTTGCGGTTGTGCGGGGCGAAGAACTTCTCGGCGATATTGCGGGCGGTGCCAAGCGCGGCATCGAAGGTTTCGCGATTGTGCTCGGCGAAACGCTCACGCTGGGTCAGGCCCTCGGCATCGAGGACTTCATACAGCTCGAAAGCCAGATTGCGGGAACTGAGCAACGTCTCGGACATGGCGACCTACCTTTTATTGGGATGGGCCGAGTCTAGGCGTGGGAATAAAGGCTGAACAGGATGATTGATGAGGGTGATGGAGGGGCAAACACGTCGACGGTGTGGCGCTGACTTTATGGGTGGGACGTGTGTACTGAGTGAGGCATACGAAGTTTCTTACGCAATAAGAGGAATCGGGCGACATCAAAAAACGAGTTGGTGCGGTATCAAGCCCTGTCGTGATGGCACAAAAAACTGCCTATTCCAGCTGTGGTGACGAAATGGAAAGACTAATCCCCTGTAGTGAGATGAAAAAATACAGCCTTGCTCACATTGAAAGCCCCTTCTTTGCGTCGGCAACAGTGGAGAACTCCCTTTTCCGTCCAATGGAAATATCGGGACTGACTGACCTGATCAAGGCGTGCGGTTCCTCTATCGTCGATTGTCTGTACGAGCCTGACAGAGCCAGAATTCTTGAAAAGGTTAAATGCGGCGATTGGCTTCTGGTTTCCGATGATCCATTCAGCCCGCTGAGCGAAGACTGCTTCGGAACATATTCACATTTGACCGGGAAGGAGTTTTCATTGGCTGGTTTTTCGCTTCGGCGAACAGAGAGCAAGAGTGAGCAGGTGGCAGAAGGGTCTCTTTTGAAATTACCTGAAATGCTGAGGCCAACTCAAAATAAACCTAAATTTGAGTCAGGATCTGGAAAGTGGGTGACCAAAGATATTGACTATGACAGCGTAAATAACACCCTTGCTGTAATTATAAATAGGGCAGGAACATTAGCCGATGAAGGGCGTTTGATTTTTTCTGATGGAAAGGATTTTGCAAACACTACTCGAACTATAGTGCAGGAGTGGATACCGCTCGATGACGACGAGCGTTCTTTCGAAACTCACTCGGCGATCCATGCCTACGGAGCCATACGGCATATAAAACAGCGATTCCTGGAGGCCGATGATGAGTGGCAGGTGACAGGTAAGTCTTGGCATTGGGTTCCCGCCACAGCCGATACTGTTTATGAGCGGAAAACAGGCGAGAAATGATAATTGAAAATGGAAAAATCAAGACGATAGTAGTTTTTGTATGGGGTGGATTCGATGCTTTGTACCTCATTTGGTACATCATCGGTTCTCTACGAAATGGTAAAGTACCTTATCTGGCGGATGGGATCAGTACGCTGGCGTTATTATCGGATCATGGTCTATTTCAGGTGCTTTTGAGTTGGGTACTGCAACTCTCAATAATTGTTAGCTGTTTCTTGTTTTTTGCGAGGAGAGATGAGGCTAAGTGGGTAAGTTATTTACAAATACCGCTCAGGCTGTTTTTTCTTGTTCCGTCCGTTTCGATTTTGCTAATGGGCGCTCAGTTTTTTCCTGATTACAACCCTATTCTAATGGTGGTTTTAATTTTGGTTTCCGAGATGGTAAAGGGGTGGAGTTTGTGGCGGTTTGGAGTCTGTCAGCGGCCCCGTTGATAGCCGGTTTTAAGTCACATATAAAACGGAAAAGGAGAGCAAGCTCTCCTTTTCCGTAATCGTGATTTCCGTTGCTTACACTGTTTAACCGATGGTCATCAGGCTGGCGTTACCACCCGCTGCGGCGGTGTTGACGCTCAATGCGCGCTCAATCACCAGGCGCTCCAGCGCAATGTTGGTTTCACCTTGCGACAGACCCTGCACGCCAACGATGGCGCCGGCACGCTTGGCCACTTGTTGGCAGACCGCACGCAACTGATCGGAATGGCCATGATGCAGAACCGCATCAAACACCACTTCATCCTTGTTCCAGTCGGAAACCAGCTTGATGCGCGCCTGAATGTCCTTCGGCAAGCGTGCGAACAAGGCCTTGGTCAGCTCGGCTTCCGGCCATACCGCCGAACCGCCTACCGCCAATACCGCTGCCAGTTGCGTCAGCAGATCGCCTTCGACTTCCGCCAGGCACAGCACGTGCTCGCGCGGCAGGATCGCATAGCTGTTGCGCTCGCCGGTCGGGCCGGCCAGCAGGCGGGTGATGCCGCTTTGCGATTGGGCGGCGAACTGCGCGCACAGGGTGCTCAGGTCGGCGAGCTTGTTGCTGTCGGCCCAGGCTTTCAGGGCGGTCAGCGGTTTGCTCATGGATTCGCGCAAGCGAACGTCCGGTGCTGCGATGGCGTCGCCACGGGCGAAGGATTGTTCGATCGCATCGGCAGGACGCGTCGACAGCAGGCGGTACAGGTACAGCGGACCACCGGCTTTCGGACCGGTACCCGACAAGCCTTCGCCGCCGAACGGCTGGACGCCCACCACGGCACCGACGATGTTGCGGTTGACGTAGACGTTACCGGCGTTGACGTTATCGATCACCTTGGCGATGGTCTCGTCGATGCGGGTGTGCACGCCCAGGGTCAGGCCGTAGCCGGAGGCGTTGATCTGGCCGATCAGTTGATCGATGTCTTTGCGCTTGTAGCGAACCACGTGCAGTACCGGGCCGAAGATCTCCCGTTGCAGTTCGTCGAAGCTTTCCAGTTCGATCAGCGTTGGCATCACGAAAGTGCCGCGCTTGATTTCTTCGGCATCGGCGATGGCCACCTGGTACACGCTGCGACCTTTGTCGCGCATGGCCTGGATGTGCTTCTCGATGCCGGCCTTGGCTTCGGCGTCGATCACCGGGCCGATGTCCACGGACAGGCGCTCGGGGTTGCCGAGGCGGCTTTCAGCCATGGCGCCCTTGAGCATTTCGATGACGCGGTCGGCGGAATCTTCCTGCAGGCACAGTACCCGCAGGGCCGAGCAACGCTGGCCGGCGCTGTCGAAGGCCGACGAAACGACGTCGATCACCACTTGTTCGGTCAGTGCCGAAGAGTCGACGATCATCGCGTTCTGGCCACCGGTTTCGGCGATCAGCGGAATCGGACGGCCCTGGTTGTCGAGACGGCCGGCGATGTTGCGTTGCAGCAGGCGAGCGACTTCGGTGGAACCGGTGAACATCACGCCCTTGACGCGATCATCGCCCACCAGGCCGGCACCGACGGTTTCGCCGCGGCCCGGCAGCAGTTGCAGCACGCCTTCCGGAATCCCGGCTTCGAGCAGCAGGCGCACGGCTTGAGCGGCGACCAGCGGGGTTTGTTCCGCAGGCTTGGCCAATACCGGGTTGCCGGCCGCCAGTGCAGCGGCGACCTGGCCACTGAAGATTGCCAGCGGGAAGTTCCACGGGCTGATGCACACGACAGGGCCCAGCGGACGGTGCGCGTCGTTGGTGAAATCGTTGCGCGCCTGCACTGCGTAGTAACGCAGGAAGTCCACGGCTTCACGCACTTCGGCGATGGCGTTGGCGAAGGTCTTGCCGGCTTCGCGAGCCAGCAGGCCCATCAGCGGCTGAATCTCGCCTTCCATCAAGTCGGCGGCGCGTTCCAGGATCGCGGCGCGCTCGGCAGGCGGTGTGGCCTGCCAGATCGGCGCAGCGTTCAGCGCGCACTGGATGGCGTTGTCGACGTCTTCGACAGTCGCTTCCTGCACGTGGCCGACCACGTCACGCAGATCGGATGGGTTCAGCACCGGCGCAGGGGTTTCAGTGCTGGAGGCGCAACCGAGCATCGGCGCGGCTTTCCAGTGGTTGTGCGCGGTCGCCAGCAGGGCGCAGGACAGGGAGGCCAGGCGATGTTCGTTGGCCATGTCGATGCCGCTGGAGTTGGCGCGCTCGGCGCCATACAGATCACGCGGCAGCGGAATGCGCGGGTGCGGCAGGCCGAAGCCGCCTTCCAGCGTCGCCATCTGCTCGATGCTGGCCACTGGATCGGCCACCAGCTCCTGAATCGAAATCGACTGGTCGGCAATGCGGTTGACGAACGAAGTGTTCGCGCCGTTTTCCAGCAGGCGACGTACCAGGTACGCCAGCAGGGTTTCGTGAGTACCGACCGGAGCGTACACGCGGCACGGACGGTTCAGCTTGCCTTCGGAGACCTTGCCTACGACCTGTTCGTACAGCGGTTCACCCATGCCGTGCAGGCACTGGAACTCGTACTGCCCTGGGTAATAGTTCTGACCGGCGATGTGATAAATGGCCGACAGGGTGTGGGCGTTGTGCGTGGCGAACTGCGGGTAGATGACTTCCGGCACCGACAGCAGTTTGCGTGCGCAAGCGATGTAGGACACGTCGGTGTACACCTTGCGGGTGTAGACCGGATAGCCTTCCAGGCCTTCGACCTGGGCGCGTTTGATTTCGCTGTCCCAGTACGCACCTTTTACCAGGCGGATCATCAGGCGATGACGGCTGCGGCGAGCCAGGTCGATCACGTAGTCGATCACGTACGGGCAACGCTTCTGGTAAGCCTGGATCACGAAGCCGATGCCGTTCCAGCCGGTCAGTTGCGGCTCGAAGCACAGGCGCTCGAGCAGATCCAGCGACAGCTCGAGGCGGTCGGCTTCTTCGGCGTCGATGTTCAGGCCGATGTCGTACTGCTTGGCCAGCAGGGTCAGCGATAGCAGGCGCGGGTACAGCTCGTCCATCACGCGCTCGTATTGCGCGCGGCTGTAGCGCGGGTGCAAGGCCGACAGCTTGATCGAGATGCCCGGGCCTTCATAAATCCCGCGACCGTGGGACGCTTTGCCGATCGAGTGGATGGCTTGTTCGTACGAGGCCAGGTACTTCTGGGCGTCGTGTTCGGTCAGCGCGGCTTCACCGAGCATGTCGTAGGAGTAACGGAAGCCCTTGGCTTCGAACTTGCTGGCGTTGGCCAGGGCTTCGGCGATGGTTTCACCGGTGACGAACTGCTCGCCCATCAGGCGCATCGCCATGTCGACGCCCTTGCGGATCATCGGTTCGCCGCTCTTGCCGATGATGCGGCTCAGGGACGAGGTCAGGCCTGTTTCGTTATGGGTAGAGACCAGTTTGCCGGTCAGCAACAGGCCCCAGGTCGCGGCGTTGACGAACAGCGAAGGGCTGTTACCCAGGTGTGGCTGCCAGTTGCCGGTGCTGATCTTGTCGCGGATCAGTGCGTCACGGGTGCCTTTGTCCGGGATGCGCAGCAGCGCTTCGGCCAGGCACATCAGCGCCACGCCTTCCTGGGACGACAGGGAAAATTCCTGCAGCAGGCCTTGAACGATGCCGGCACGACCGCCCGCGCTCTTCTGATTGCGCAGTTTTTCGGCAATCGAGGCGGCGAGTTTGTTGGTGGCTTCGGCCATTGGCGCCGGCAGGCGAGCCTGCTCGATCAGCATCGGCACCACTTCCGGTTCCGGACGACGGTAAGCGGCGGTGATCGAGGCGCGCAGCACCGATTGCGGCAGGATGCTTTCGGCGAATTCGAGGAAGCACTGGTGCGCGTGGTCGACATGGACTTCGCCCGTGTCGTCAGCGTCCTTGCTGGTCAAACCGTTCAGCTCGGTCAGGGTTGCACCACCCTCGAGTTTCTCCAGGTAATTGAAAATTGCCTGCTTGATCAGCCAGTGCGGCGTGCGATCAATCGAGGTCGCGGCCGCCTTGAGGCGTTCGCGGGTCGGGTCATCAAGTTTGACCCCAAGGGTGGTGGTAGCCATGTTTTTATCCTCATGTTTGCCACGACTGCGTGGCATCAGCTGGCGGCAAGATTAGCCGTGCGCCGAAAGAGGTGCAACCGGGTGCAACCCTTTTTTTGTCGGAATATTCAGCAGCTCGTCAGGAAATAAATTCTGGTACGAACGTACTGTGCCTGCTTGGTGCTTTTGCTTCTATCGCGTCGTATCTACTGCGCTAAAAGGGAGCAAAAAGGCCTGCTTTTGCTGAAAATCCGATTAGGTGCAACTAATTCTCCAGAAATGGGTTGCACCTTATTTACTTTGTTGAATAGCATTCGCGCCCCAAGGTGCAACCAGTCATAAAGGCTGGTGCACCGGCTGATGGCTTTCCTGGGGAAACATCAGTCATAAATGCGCGGGATCCCGGATCGTCTGTCAAACGTCATCGTTTGCGAGCGGTTCACCAGCCGCCGCTACATAAAAACAAAGCCAGGGCGTAACTTAATGAGCGTAAGCAACCCAACCCTGATCACGTTCGTGATCTACATCGCAGCCATGGTGCTGATCGGCTTCATGGCCTATCGCTCCACCAACAACCTTTCTGACTACATTCTCGGCGGTCGTAGCCTGGGCAGCGTCGTCACGGCACTGTCCGCGGGCGCATCCGACATGAGCGGCTGGTTGTTGATGGGCCTGCCGGGCGCCATCTACATGTCCGGTCTGTCCGAAAGCTGGATCGCCATCGGCCTGATCATCGGTGCCTACCTGAACTGGCTGTTCGTCGCCGGCCGTCTGCGCGTGCAGACCGAGCACAACGGCGATGCCCTGACGCTGCCGGACTACTTCGCCAGCCGTTTCGAAGATAAAAGCGGGCTGCTGCGGATCATCTCTGCGGTCGTGATCCTGGTGTTCTTCACCATCTACTGCGCTTCCGGCATTGTGGCCGGTGCCCGTCTGTTCGAAAGCACCTTCGGCATGTCCTACGAGACCGCGCTGTGGGCCGGTGCTGCGGCGACGATTGCCTACACCTTCGTGGGCGGTTTCCTGGCAGTGAGCTGGACGGACACCGTACAAGCCACCCTGATGATTTTCGCCTTGTTGCTGACGCCGATCATCGTGCTGCTGGCTACCGGTGGCGTCGATACCACGTTCCTGGCCATCGAAGCGCAAGATCCAAGCAACTTCGACATGCTCAAGGGCACGACTTTCATCGGCATCATCTCGCTGATGGGCTGGGGCTTGGGTTACTTCGGCCAGCCGCACATCCTCGCGCGTTTCATGGCGGCGGATTCGGTCAAATCGATTGCCAATGCCCGTCGCATCTCCATGACCTGGATGATCCTGTGCCTGGGCGGCACCGTTGCGGTAGGTTTCTTCGGTATCGCTTACTTCTCGGCTCACCCTGAAGTGGCCGGTGCCGTCACCGAAAACCATGAGCGCGTGTTCATCGAACTGGCGAAAATCCTGTTCAACCCATGGGTGGCCGGTGTCCTGCTGTCGGCGATCCTGGCGGCCGTGATGAGCACCCTGAGCTGCCAGCTGCTGGTGTGCTCCAGCGCCCTGACCGAAGACTTCTACAAAACCTTCCTGCGTAAAAGCGCTTCCCAGGTTGAACTGGTCTGGGTCGGCCGTGCCATGGTGCTGCTGGTTGCCCTGATCGCGATCGGTCTGGCGGCCAACCCGAGCAACCGCGTACTGGGCCTGGTGAGCTATGCCTGGGCCGGTTTCGGTGCTGCATTCGGTCCGGTCGTGCTGATCTCGGTGATCTGGAAAGACATGACCCGCAACGGCGCACTGGCCGGTATCCTGGTCGGCGCGATCACAGTGATCGTGTGGAAACACTTCGAACTGCTGGGCCTGTACGAAATCATCCCTGGTTTCATCTTCGCCAGCCTGGCGATCTACATCGTCAGCAAACTGGGTAACCCGACTAGCGGCATGCTTTCGCGCTTCGCTGCTGCCGAGGCAGATTTCCGTTTGAACAAGTGATAAGCGTGGGCTGAGTCTCAGCTCTATCCACCGATACGGCCCGTCTCCTACTGGAGGCGGGCCGTTTTTTTTGAGGGTTGGGATCTGGCCGGTCTACCTTGAGTTCAGGTCGGTCATGCTGCAGGTCTGGGTTCACTGCAACGTCAGGCGCACGAAATTTCCGGGCAAGGTCTTCGGACATTTCCTTCAAAACGTAACGGTTTTCGTGAACTGTTGGCGCGTCGGTTTCATGGGTAGTCTTTGGCGGTCACTGACCATTCAGTGATGGGGTGTAGGAACCCGTCAAGACCAGTTGAAACGCTTTGGCGTCGACACCTGAATTGCGGCCACTAACGTGCGTCCGTAAGATCTGTTGCGGCGGCTGTGCGCGGGCACGCTTCGGCGTGGTCGAGTTCTCTGGTCTCGATATTCCTACCCCGCGTATGGCTGCCACCCAAGCCTGTAGGAAGGCCGATGGTAGCCCCGCTTCTACCAGAGGATAAAAAATGAAAGCCATTCATCCCGATCCACCCTACGAAAAGCCGATCCCCCATCCCGACAATCGCTTCATGGCATTGACCAGCAACTGCACCGATATGCCCACACTGTTCGTCGACACCCACGCGCCGCTCGATGTTTTGTATGACGCGGCTAACCATCGCATTCGCGCCGTCACCCAGGTGCTTGAAAACCTGTCCATGCGCGGTTCGATCGAGTGCGAGTCCTTTATCCTCAGCGACTTTGCCTTGCTCTGCGCCATTTCGTTGCGCGATGGCTGCGATGTGCTGGATGTGGTTGGGCGGCGGTTGCGGGCTCGGTCACCGCTGTAGTGTAGGGGGCCGCTCTGTCGCCAACCCCTGACTTGCCGGCCGGTAAAAGGTAAACTTCCCGGCCTTCGCAGGAGCAGCCATGAATTATCGTCACGCCTTCCATGCCGGCAATCACGCCGATGTGTTCAAACACCTGACCTTGACCCGCCTCATCGCCCTGATGTCGCGCAAGGAGCAGCCGTTTGCCTATCTCGACACCCACGCCGGCATTGGTCTGTATGACCTCCAGGGCGATCAGGCCAGTCGTACCGGTGAGTACCTGGAGGGCATCGCGCGTTTGTGGGATCAGCCGGACCTGCCGCTCCTGACCGCCGATTACATGCAGGTGCTGCACGAAATGAACCCGGATGGCCAGTTGCGCTATTACCCGGGCTCGCCGGAGTTGGCGCGGCGTCTGACCCGTCCGCAGGATCGTGTTTTGCTCAATGAGAAGCACCCGGAAGACGGCGTATTGCTCAAGGACAACATGGCCGGCGATCGTCGGGTCAAGGTGCACTTGGGCGAGGGTTGGCATGTTTCGCGAGCAATGCTGCCGGTGCCGGAGAAGCGCGCGGTGATGTTGATCGACCCGCCGTTCGAACAGCTCGACGAGATGCAGCGCTGCGCGGCGTCCTTGAAAGAGGCGATTGGCCGGATGCGGCAAACCGTGGCGGCGATCTGGTACCCGGTGAAGGACCAGCGTGCGTTGCGCCGTTTCTATCAGGACCTGGCCGGTACGGGCGCGCCGAAGTTGCTGCGCGTGGAGTTGCTGGTGCATCCGCTGGATACGCCAAACAGCCTGAACGGTTCCGGGCTGGCGATTGCCAATCCGCCGTGGGGGCTGGAGGAAGAGTTGCGTGAGTTGCTGCCGTGGTTGTCCGAGAAGCTCGGGCAGACCCAGGGCGGGTGGCGCATGGATTGGTTGATTGCCGAGAGTTGACTCTGTACCTGTAGGAGCGAACTTGCTCGCGAAGGTTGTGAACGATAACGCGTAAACCCGGATGCTTCGCGGTGCAACCGGGTTTTTCGCGAGCAGGCTCGCTCCTACAGGTTTGTTGGCCGATTAAATCGGGCAAGTCACGCCGGTACCGCCAATCCCGCAATAGCCTTCAGGGTTTTTCGCTAGGTATTGCTGGTGATACGCCTCGGCGTAGTAGAAGGTCGGGGCTTCATCGATTTCGGTGGTGATGATGCCTTTGCCGGCCTTGGTCAGTTCGGCCTGGAACACCTGCGCGCTCTTCTTCGCCGCTTCCAGTTGCTCTGGTTTGATGGCGTAGATCACCGAACGGTATTGGGTGCCGATGTCGTTGCCCTGGCGCATGCCCTGGGTCGGGTTGTGCAGTTCCCAGAACATCTTCAGCAGCTCTTCGTAGCTGACTTTTTCCGGCTCGTAGACCACGAGCACGACTTCGCTGTGGCCGGTCAGGCCCGAGCAGACTTCTTCGTACGTCGGGTTCGGCGTGAAACCGCCGGCATAACCCACGGCGGTGCTGTACACGCCTTCACGCTGCCAGAACCGACGCTCCGCGCCCCAGAAACAGCCCAGGCCGAAGATGGCGAACTCGACGTTGCCGGGGAACGGACCCAGCAGCGGGTTGTGGTTGACGAAGTGTTCGTCCGGCACCTTGATCGGGGTTTCGCGGCCGGGCAGAGCTTGTTCTTTAGTAGGGAGCACGTTTTTGTTCACCAGAATTTCCGAGCGCAGAACCATCATCAGTCCTCTCAGTCAGGTTGAGATGTCAATAATCAGACCGCCAGTGTGCCCAATACCGTCCATTTACGCACTAACCCTGTGGGGCCAGGTGTGCTGTCAGGCGGTCGGGCCGCGCGGGTAGCGTTGGAGCTTTTCGATCAGCTCGGAGCCCGGGATCGGTTTGTCGAACAGGTAGCCCTGGCCAACGTCGCAGCGATGGCGACGCAGGAAGGCCAGTTGCTGGGCGGTCTCGATGCCTTCAGCCACGACCTTGAGTTTCAGGTTATGGGCCATGGCGATCACCGCGGAGGTGATTTCCATGTCGTCCTGGTTGTCCGGGATTTCGTGAATGAAGCTTCGATCGATCTTAATGATGTCGATGGGGAATTTTTTCAAGTAACTGAGCGACGAATAGCCGGTGCCGAAGTCGTCCATGGCCAGGGTCAGGCCCAGGCGCTTGAGTTGGTCGAGTTGCAGGTGGGTGTCTTCGGTGGCCTCCAGCAACAGGCCTTCGGTCAGTTCCAGTTCCAGCAAGTGGGCGGGCAGCGCCTCTTCCTTGAGGATGTTGGCGATGGAGGCCACCAGGTCCGGGTCGGAAAACTGTTTGGGCGACAGGTTGATCGCCACCTGAAGATTGCCCATGCCCGCGGCGGTCAGCTCTTTGCTCTTGCGACAGGCCTGGCGCGCGATCCATTTGCCGATGGGAATGATCAGGCCGGTTTCCTCGGCCACGCTGATGAACTGGTCCGGACGGATCATGCCTTTTTCCGGATGATTCCAGCGCAGCAGCGCTTCCATCCCCAGCAGGCGACCGCTACGCAGGCACAGCTTGGGCTGGTAGAACACATCGAGTTCGTTCTGGGTCAGGGCGCGGCGCAGGTTGTTTTCAACGAACAGCTTGTAGCTGGCCTCGGCGTTCAGGGCTTCGGTGAACACTTGCACCTGGTGTTTGCCGTTGGCCTTGGCCTTGTGCAGCGCCAGGCCGGCGTTACGCATCAGGGTCTGCGGGTCGCGTCCGTGCAGTGGCGCACAGGCCAGGCCCACGGAGCCGGTCACGCTGATCAACTGGTTGTCGACGAACATGGGTTTGTCGAGGGTTGCCAGCAGTTGATTGGCCACTTGTTGGCTTGTCGCCAGGTCGCTGTTGTCCAGCAACACGGCGAATTCGTTACTGGCAAAACGCGCCAGGCTGCCACTCGGGATAAGGCTGTTGCGCAGGCGTCGGGCCAGGCTGATCAGCAGTTTGTCGCCGGTCTGGTGACCGAGGCTGTCGTTGATCCGCTTGAAGTTATCGATGTCCACCAGCAACAGGCTGATCGGGGTGTCGGCATCGCGGGCGAAGCGTTCGTCGAGGTTGCGGATGAACGCCGGGCGATTGCCCAGGTTGGTCAGGTTGTCGGTGTAGGCCAGGCGCTCGATGCGTTGCTGGGCGAGCTTGGTCTGGGTGATGTCTTCGTAGATGCCGATGTAATGGGTCAGCTCGCGATTGTCGCCGTAGACCTTGGAAATCGACAGCTGGCCCCAGTACGGTTCGAGGTTTTTGCGCCGGCTCTTGAATTCGCCTTGCCAGCTGTTGCTCTTGGCCAGCGCCGAGGGCGCGTCGAACAACAGTTCGCTGAGGTTTTCCAGGGCCGGCAGTTCCGACAGCCGCTGGCCATGGACTTCTTCGGTGCTGTACTGGGTGATCGCGGTGAAGCTGGGGTTGACGTACTCCACCACCCCATCGCAATTGACCAGCAAAAAGGCGTTGGCACTTTGCTCGACCGCCCGCTGGAACAGGTGCAGCGCGCTGGTGGCGGTGCGCCGGTTGTGATTGCTGATGACCTGGGCGAACTGATCGGCCAGTTCGCCGGCAAAGGCGATTTCGTCCGACTGCCAGAGGCGGGTCGCACCGGATTGCTCCAGGCACAGTACGCCGACCACTTGGCCATCGACCCGAATGCTGGCGTCGAGCATCGCGTTGACATTGCGCGGGAGCAGGCTTTCGGCCATGTCCCGGGTGCGCGGGTCGCGAATGGCGTTGTGGGCATCGATGGCGCGGCCGGTTTGCAAGGCTTCAAGGTAGTCGGGGAAATGGCTGGCGTCGATGGGCGCCGGCAGCAGGTATTCCCCGCTGGTGCGGTGATAGGCCGAGATGGGCACCAGCATCGAGCCTTCCAGGTTCCACAGGCTGGCGCAGTCGATTGCGTAGATATCACAGGCGCTGCGCGTAATCAGCTCGGCGGCTTCTTGCAGGGAATTGTTGCTGCTGTAGCGCTGGCGGGTCAGCAGCAGGATCAGGTCCTGCTGGGCGCGCGCCCGTTCCAGATGCTGCAGTTGTTCCTGCTGGGCGCGCTGGTTGAGTTCCAGGGCGATTTGCAGGCGCGAGTTCTGGTTTTCCAGATCCAGTGCCGGCAGCAAGGGGTCATCTTCGAACAGGCCGTCGATCACCAGCAGGTAACCGCGCAGCAGGTGTCGATTATGTTGTTTGTAGGGTTCGCCCATTTCCAGCAGGTTCAGCGAGCCGGAGGCGGTGTGCAGGGTGTAGCGGATCAGGTAGTGCGAGTTATCGCTCAGTTGGTGCTGGATCGCATCATGCAATTGATAGCGCGCTTCCGGCTCCATCAGGCTGGCGTAGGGCGAGCCGACCAGAGCGCAGAGCTCCATGGCCGGCAGGCCGAACTGGCGTTCGCAATTGGGATCAAGAAACAGCAGCGCCCAGCTTGCTTCATTCAGCCGTTCGAAACGCAGCATGCCGAGCCGCGAGGGCACAGGCAACTGCGTCACTACCTCGGCCACCATACGGCTGGCGGCATCGGGTTGGCTTTTCATGGAGGGAAACTCGCTTCGAATTTGCTGAATGCGCCGGGCTTTCGCCCCTTTACTGTTGCCTGCCACAAGGTTGCATCATTGCGATACCGACTGACAAGAGACATGAAGGCCAAGTGCTATAAGAATATGTCCTTCGAAGTGAAGATTTCTTCAATCGGCGTCAGGATTAAAGGTGTTGGCAGAACAGAGCGCAACCTTTTGGCAGCTATATATGGAAATGGCGGACCTCTTGGCAGTGCCACGGACTGCGATCTTTTGCTCCTAACGCAACGAAATGCGGGTTGCCTGTAGAAGGTTGCCATCCCGATCGTGATAGCGCACATGAATGTGCTGCGTATCGACGATCACGTGCGCGAAGTTGTCCTGGCTGATCACTTTGCCGGTCAGTTGCTGGCGATAGTCCCCCGCAGCGGTTCTGACCAAGGGTTGGTCGAGGATGAAGGTTTCGGCTTTGGCGTAGGGCAGCATTTTGCTGTTGCACAGCGGTGAGGAGACGATGGTGTGGAGTTCGAAGTCAGGGTCTTCACTGTGGGTCAGGCGGCTGGTCAGGGAGCCGTGGACGTCACCGGAAACGAAGACGACATTCTTGATGCGGTGAGTACGAATCGTCTCCAGCAGTCGTAGCCGTTGCTCGGGGAAGGCTTGCCAGGCGTCATCGTCCGAGCGCTTGCAGTCAGGGTAGAGCATCACGCTGGTGACCACGAATTTGACCCGCGCCGGGCTGTGGATCAGCCATTTGCACAATGCGTATTCCTGCTCGGCATCCAGAATGCGGCGGTCGGCTGCCGAAAGATTGCGCCGTGTTCTGCTGTCGGTGACAAACCATTCGATATCGCCTTCTGTGAACAGATACCAATATTTGTCCAGCCTTCTATTTATTTTCCCGCTGGCAGAAAGTTCGTGCGCAGGGCTGTGGCTGGCTTGATATAACTCGTAGGCCTTTGTTGCATTGGCATATAAGTGGTCGTCGGATTGGTTCTTGTTGGCTGGCCAGTTGTCCTCGATTTCATGATCATCGAGGATCATATAAGTTGGCAGGCAGGACATTAACTTTGCGATGTTCGGTTGCGAGAATGCCACGCGGTACTTGTGAAGGATTTCCCCGAGTTCCCGGTCGGGGGCGAGGAAGTTCAGATCATCGACGTAAATCTGATCACCTGTCATTAACATGGCGCTGACGGGCGGCTCGGCTTGTTCGACCACATTGGATATCGAGGCAAAAATCCTGTCGCCCACATGAGGCGCGGCGGCAATGCCCGCGGTGATGCGCAGATAGCGGCAAGACCCCACAATGTAGGCTCTGGGCAGGGTCTGCTGGCTGGAGCGGGTGCGAAAGCGGTGGATCTGTCGCGGCCATTGCAGCGGCAGCTCCTGAACCGTCTCCACGGTGTGCACCGGGTTCATCGGGCTGAACCAGCCGGCCTGGTATTCATGGTCGGTGTCGGCAGCCAGATCGTTGAGCGCAATGACTCCGGACATGTCGCGCAGGCTGTCGAGTTTTGCGAAAGTGCCTTTTGACCAGCGTTCTTCACCCCGTCGTCGATAGCGAATGCCGGCAAATACCAGGGCGCCCTTATGTTTATCTCCGCGCAAGAATATTCGGACGTGGTTAGTTGTCGTATGGCCAATAATCGGGCCCACTGTTGGTTGAAACATATTCGATTCCATTCGGCGTTCTGCCATTCGGTCAGGTGATATTTTTTGGGTAGGTGCAATAACGGTGTAACTAAGACTAATTATTGAACCCTGAAAAATATCGAGCCGAAATGGATTGGAGTTGTGGGCGATATCAGCCACAAATGTAGGAAGGCATTCTTTTCAGTTAAAAATTTCGGGCAAAAAAAGCCCCGCCAAATTGGCGGGGTTGAGGTACGAGCGTGGCGCTCGGAAAACGGAACGCGACAGGCCCTCCGGTGAAGGAGGGCCGGCCGGTGTTACAGCAGGATGGTGCGGATGTCCGCCAGCAGATCGCTCAGACGCTTGGTGAAGCGTGCAGCAGCGGCGCCGTTGATCACGCGGTGATCGTAGGACAGCGACAGTGGCAGCATCAGTTTCGGCTGGAAGGCTTTGCCGTCCCAGACTGGCTGGATGGTTGCCTTGGAAACGCCGAGGATCGCCACTTCCGGCGCGTTGACGATCGGCGTGAAGCCGGTGCCGCCAATGTGGCCGAGGCTGGAAATGGTGAAGCAGGCGCCTTGCATGTCGTCAGCGGTAAGCTTCTTGTCGCGGGCCTTGGCAGCCAGAGCAGCCGCTTCAGCCGCAAGCTGCAGCAGGCTCTTCTGGTCGACGTTCTTGATGACCGGTACCAGCAGGCCTTCTGGCGTGTCGACCGCGAAGCCGATGTTCACGTACTTCTTGCGGATGATCGCCTTGCCGCTTGGAGCCAGCGAACTGTTGAAGTCCGGCAGTTCCTTGAGCAGGTGGGCGCAGGACTTGAGCAGCAGCGGCAGGATGGTCAGCTTGACGCCAGCCTTCTCTGCAACGGCTTTTTGAGCGATACGGAACGCTTCCAGCTCAGTGATATCCGCCGAATCGAACTGAGTCACGTGCGGGATGTTCAGCCAGCTGCGATGCAGGCTCGACGCGCCGATTTGCATCAGGCGGGTCATCGGCACTTCTTCGGTTTCACCGAAGCGGCTGAAGTCCACGACCGGAATCGGCGGGATGCCCGCGCCACCGGTTGCGCCGGCAGCAGCGGCCGGTGCTTCCTTGGCCTTCTGCATCATGGCTTTGACGTAAACCTGCACGTCTTCCTTAAGGATGCGACCGTGCGGACCGCTGGCGCCCACGGCGTTCAGCTCGACACCGAATTCGCGGGCCAGTTGGCGCACGGCCGGACCGGCGTGAACCTTGGCGCCAGGCTTGGCTGGAGCCGCGGCCGGGGCAGCAACCGGTGCGGCCGCAGCAGGAGCAGGAGCAGCAGCGGCGGCTGGAGCTGGAGCGCTCGGAGCAGCGGCGGCAGGTGCCGGAGCAGCAGCCGGTGCGGCGCCTTTGACTTTCAGCTTCAGGATCAGGTCGCCGGTACCGACTTCGTCGTCCAGCTTGATCGAAACGCTTTCCACCACGCCAGCGGCAGGCGACGGGATTTCCATGCTCGCCTTGTCGGATTCCAGGGTGATCAGCGACTGGTCGGCTTCAACGCTGTCGCCGGCCTTGACCAGGACTTCGATGATCTTGGCCTTGCCCGACGAACCGATGTCCGGAACGTGGATGTCCTGAACGCTGTCGGCCACCGGTGCGGCCGGAGCAGCAGCGGCAGGCGCAGGAGCAGCGGCGGCAGGAGCGGCAGCCTGGGCCGGAGCGGCAGCCGCCGGCGCCGCAGCACCCGCCACTTCCAGGTCCAGAATCAGGTCGCCAGTGCCGACTTCGTCGTTAAGCTTGACGCTGATGGCCTTGACCACGCCAGCGGCAGGCGACGGGATTTCCATGCTGGCCTTGTCGGACTCCAGGGTGATCAGCGACTGATCAGCCTCGACGGTGTCGCCGACCTTGACCTGGATCTCGATGATCTGGGCCTTGCCCGACGAACCGATGTCCGGCACGTGCACTTGCTGAACCGAAGCGGCAGCAGGTGCAGCGGCAGGCGCGGCCGGCGCTGGAGCAGCGGCAGGAGCAGCTTCTGCTTTTGCAGCAGGCGCAGCGGCAGCCGCCGGGGCCGCCGCAGCGGCACCTTCGACTTCCAGCTCCAGCAACTCGTCGCCTTCTTTCAGGCGATCGCCCAGCTTCACTTTCAGGCTCTTGATGATGCCGGCCTTGGGAGCAGGGACTTCCATGCTCGCCTTGTCCGATTCCAGCGTCAGGATGCTCTGATCGGCTTCGATACGGTCGCCGACCTTCACAAACAGTTCAATTACTTCACCTTCACCGCTGCCGATGTCAGGTACGCGAATGAGTTCGCTCACAGAATCTCTCCTCAGCAGTCCAGTGGGTTGCGTTTTTCCGGGTTGATACCGAACTTGGCGATGGCCTCGGCCACTACTTTAGGTTCGATGTCACCACGGTCAGCCAGGGCTTCCAGGGCTGCCAGCACCACGAAATGACGGTCGACTTCGAAGAAATGACGCAGTTTCTTGCGGCTGTCGCTGCGACCGAAACCGTCGGTGCCCAGGACTTTGAATTCCTTGGACGGTACCCACTGACGGATCTGCTCGGCGAACAGTTTCATGTAGTCGGTAGAGGCGATGACCGGACCTTTGCGGCCGTTCAGGCACTCTTCCACATAGCTCAGCTTAGGCTTCTGGCCAGGGTGCAGACGGTTGCTGCGCTCAACGGCCAGGCCGTCGCGACGCAGTTCGTTGAAGCTGGTAACGCTCCACACATCGGCGCCGACGTTGAACTCTTCACGCAGGATCTTCGCGGCTTCGCGGACTTCACGCAGGATGGTGCCGGAGCCCATCAGCTGAACGTGGTGCGCCGCTTCGCGGTTGTCTTCCTCGAGCAGGTACATGCCCTTGACGATGCCTTCCTCGACACCGGCCGGCATGGCTGGCTGCTGGTAGGATTCGTTCATCACGGTGATGTAGTAGAAGATGTCCTGTTGTTCTTCGGTCATCTTCTTCATGCCGTCCTGGATGATCACCGCCAGCTCGTAGCCGTAGGTTGGATCAAAGGTGCGGCAGTTCGGGATGGTGGCCGCCAGGATGTGGCTGTGACCGTCTTCGTGTTGCAGGCCTTCGCCGTTGAGCGTGGTGCGGCCGGCGGTGCCGCCGATCAGGAAGCCACGGGTACGGCTGTCGCCAGCGGCCCAGGCCAGGTCGCCGATGCGCTGGAAGCCGAACATCGAATAGAAGATGTAGAACGGCAGCATTGGCTGGTTGTGGTTGGAGTACGAAGTACCGGCAGCGATGAAGGAGCTCATGGCGCCCGCTTCGTTGATGCCTTCTTCGAGGATCTGGCCCTTCTTGTCTTCCTTGTAGAACATCACCTGGTCTTTATCGACTGGCTCGTAGAGCTGGCCGACGGAGGAGTAGATGCCCAACTGACGGAACATGCCTTCCATACCAAAGGTACGGGCTTCGTCCGGGATGATCGGGACGATGCGCGGGCCGATTTCCTTGTCCTTGACCAGTTGCGCCAGGATGCGCACGAAGGCCATGGTGGTGGAGATTTCACGGTCGCCCGAGCCGTCGAGGATCGCCTTGAGGGTATCGAGGGACGGGGTCGGTACGCTGAAGCTCTGTGCGCGACGCTGTGGTACGAAACCACCCAGTGCAGTGCGGCGCTCGCTCAGGTAGCGGGCTTCGGCGCTGTTTGGCTCCGGTCTGAAGAACGGCAGGTTTTCCAGCTCTTCGTCCTTGACCGGAATGTCGAAGCGGTCGCGGAACAACTTCAGGCTGTCGACATCGACTTTCTTGGTGTTGTGCGCGGTGTTTTTCGCTTCGCCGGCACCGGTGCCATAACCCTTGATGGTCTTGGCCAGGATGACGGTCGGTTGTTCTTTGTGGTTGACCGCTTCGTGGTATGCCGCGTAGACCTTGTACGGGTCGTGGCCGCCACGGTTGAGCTTCCAGATCTCGTCGTCGGACAGGTCTGCAACCATCGCCTTGAGTTCTGGCGAGTTGAAGAAGTGTTCACGCACGAACGCGCCGTCTTTGGCTTTGTAGTTCTGGTACTCGCCGTCGATGACTTCGTCCATGCGACGTTGCAGGATGCCGTCGACGTCCTTGGCCAGCAGTGGGTCCCAGAAACGGCCCCAGATGACTTTGGTCACGTTCCACTGAGCACCGCGGAACACGCCTTCGAGTTCCTGGATGATCTTGCCGTTGCCGCGAACCGGGCCGTCGAGGCGCTGCAGGTTGCAGTTGATGACGAAGATCAGGTTGTCGAGCTTCTCGCGGCCAGCCAGCGAGATCGCGCCCAGGGATTCCGGCTCGTCGCACTCGCCGTCGCCCAGGAAGCACCAGATTTTTTGCTTGCCGGCAGGAATGAAGCCACGGGCTTCCAGGTACTTCATGAAACGTGCCTGGTAGATCGCCTGGATCGGGCCCAGACCCATGGACACGGTCGGGAACTGCCAGAAGTCAGGCATCAGCCACGGGTGCGGGTAGGACGACAGGCCCTGACCGTCGACTTCCTGGCGGAAGTTGTTCATCTGGTCTTCGGTGATGCGGCCTTCCATGAACGCACGGGCGTAAACACCTGGGGAAGTGTGGCCCTGGAAGTAGATCAGGTCGCCGCCGTGCTCGTCGGTCGGGGCCTGGAAGAAGTAGTTGAAGCCGATGTCATACAGGGTCGCGCTGGAAGCGAAGCTGGAGATGTGACCGCCGAGGTCAGAATCTTTCAGGTTCGTACGCATTACCATGGCCATCGCGTTCCAGCGTACCAGCGAGCGAATGCGGCGTTCCATGAACAGGTCGCCAGGCATGCGTGCTTCGTGGGTAACGGGGATCGTGTTGCGGTAAGGCGTGGTGATGGCGTAAGGCAACTGCGAACCGCTGCGGGTCGCGAGTTCACCCATACGGGTCATCAGATAGTGAGCACGGTCTTCGCCTTCTTTGTCGAGAACCGATTCCAGGGCGTCCAGCCATTCCTGGGTTTCGACGGGATCGAGGTCTTGCATGGCTTGCTCCAGGGCGGAAAGGCTACCAGAATCGGTTGCCTGAGTTAGCGACTGGCCTTGTGGGCAGACGTTATGAATTCTTGGATTGCCGATAGGTTGTTCCGGCGGCGTGTAGTTTTACTACAAATCATCCGGCATTTCAGCCTTGTTAATGTATATACGAGTAGTAAAACTACAGATAAGCGGCTTGTGGCCCCCGGCTGCGTTGTGAGAATAATCGTTAAGGTTGGTCTTTTGCCAACCGAAAAAGGTGAAAGCTTGATGCTGGCTGCCAAAAAAAAAGAATTTTCAGCTATTTCTAACTTTTGTTCGACAGTCCTTCAGGTAGTGTGTTTGCCAGATTCACTACATGCAGCCCAATACACGCCGATCAAGGATAGACCATGAGCCTCCCTTCGCTCGCCGAACTGCCCGCCATTCTGCTGCCGTTTGTCACCCGTGCCGAGCAGTCGTTTCGTACCGCCGTCAGTGCTTTGGACGATGACCATGGCCTGTCCGCCTGGACGCCTGAACGCTGGGCGCAATTTGCCCGCGTGACCGCCGCCAGCGATTTCGTGATTGAACAGAGTGTTCGTGACCCTTTGATGTTGCTGGACCTGGTGCGGTCCGGCGAACTGGATCGCTGCTTTGCTCCCGGCGAGTTGTGCGCGCAGATTGCCGCGGCGGTGAGCGCCGCCGAGACCGATGATCAGCTCGGTCGCGCGTTGCGCCGTCAACGTGCGCGTCATCAGGTACGGATTATCTGGCGTGACCTGACCCGCCAGGCCGATCTGGTGCAGACCTGCCGCGACCTTTCCGACATGGCCGATGCCAGCATCGACCAGGCCTATCAGTGGCTGTACTCGCGCCATTGCCTGCAGTTCGGCGTGCCGACCGGTCGACGCAGTGGCCAGCCGCAGCAAATGGTTGTCCTCGGCATGGGCAAGCTCGGTGCGGTGGAACTCAATCTGTCGTCGGACATCGACCTGATCTTCGCTTACCCCGAAGGCGGCGAAACCGTTGGCGTGAAACGTCCGCTGGATAACCAGGAATTTTTCATCCGTCTTGGCCAGCGCCTGATCAAGGCGCTGGACCCGATGACCGTCGACGGCTTTGTGTTCCGCGTCGACATGCGCCTGCGGCCTTACGGTTCGGCGGGCGCCCTGGTCCTGAGCTTCAACGCGTTGGAGCAGTACTACCAGGACCAGGGCCGCGACTGGGAACGCTACGCGATGATCAAGTCGCGGGTGGTGGCTGGCGATCAAGTGGCCGGCGCGCAACTGCAAGAGATGCTGCGCCCCTTCGTTTACCGGCGTTATCTGGACTTTTCGGCCATCGAAGCGCTGCGCACCATGAAGCAGCTGATCCAGCAGGAAGTGCGGCGCAAGGGCATGGCCGACAACATCAAGCTGGGCTCCGGTGGCATCCGGGAAGTCGAGTTCATCGCCCAGGCTTTCCAGTTGATCCATGGCGGCCGCGACTTGAGCCTGCAACAGCGTCCACTATTAAAGGTATTGAGCACGCTGGAAGGTCAGGGTTATCTGCCGCCGGCGGTGATCAGCGAGCTGCGCGAAGGCTACGAATTCCTGCGATACACCGAACATGCGATCCAGACGATTGCTGACCGCCAGACGCAGATGCTGCCCGACGGCGAACAGGATCAGGCGCGCATTGCCTTTATGTTGGGCTTCGCCGATTGGGCGGCTTTTCATGAGCAACTGATGTATTGGCGCGGCCGCATTGCCTGGCACTTCGCCCAGGTGATCGCCGATCCCGACGAAGACGATGCTGAAAGTGAAGTGGTGGTCGGTGGTGAGTGGCTGCCGCTTTGGGAAGAAGCTCAGGATGAAGAGGCGGCCTGTCGCCAGTTGCAGGAGGGCGGTTTCACTGACGCTCCCAAGGCGCTCAAGGCCTTGGCCGGCCTGCGCGGCAGTCCGCAATTACGCGCCATGCAGCGTCTGGGACGTGAGCGCCTCGATGCGTTTATCCCGCGTTTGCTGGCTCAGGCCGTGGAACACGCCAACCCGGACCTGGTGCTGGAGCGGGTGCTGCCACTGGTCGAAGCCGTGGCTCGCCGTTCGGCGTATCTGGTGCTGCTGACCGAAAACCCCGGCGCCTTGCGACGCCTGCTGACGTTGTGCGCGGCGAGCCCGTGGATCGCCGAACAGATCACCCGCTTCCCGTTGCTGCTCGACGAACTGCTTAACGAAGGCCGACTGTTCAAACCGCCCCTGGCGCCGGAACTGGCCGCCGAATTGCGCGAGCGCCTGACGCGGATTCCCGAAGACGACCTCGAACAGCAAATGGAAGCCTTGCGCCATTTCAAACTGGCGCACCGCTTGCGGGTGGCCGCGTCGGAAATCGCCGGCAGCCTGCCGCTGATGAAAGTCAGTGATTACCTGACCTGGCTCGCCGAAGCGATTCTGGAGCAAGTGCTCGCCCTGGCCTGGCGTCAAACCGTGGCCAAGTACGGTACGCCGCTGCGCACAGACGGTACCCTGTGCGATCCTGGCTTCATCATTGTCGGTTATGGAAAGGTCGGCGGCCTGGAATTGGGGCATGGTTCGGACCTGGATCTCGTGTTCATCCACGATGGCGATCCGCAAGCGGAAACCGACGGGCCGAAGCCTATCGACGGTGCGCAATTCTTTACCCGCCTGGGGCAGCGGATCATTCACTTGCTGACGGCCCAGACCAACTCCGGCCAGCTCTATGAAGTGGATATGCGTCTGCGACCGTCCGGTGCGGCGGGGTTGCTGGTGAGTTCGCTGGGGGCTTTTGCCCGCTATCAGGAAAACGAAGCATGGACCTGGGAGCATCAGGCATTGGTGCGGGCTCGGGTGCTCGTGGGCAGTGAGGATGTTGGTCGGGCGTTCGAACAGGTTCGCGCGGCTATTCTGGGCAAGACGCGTGATTTGCCGACCTTGCGCCAGGAGGTCAGCGAGATGCGCGCCAAGATGCGCGACAACCTCGGCAGCAAGAGCACTGCCGCCGGCACCGCGGCAAATGCCTTCGAGGCCACGGCGCCGTTCGATCTCAAGCAGGACGCCGGAGGTATCGTCGATATTGAATTTATGGTGCAATACGCGGCCCTGGCGTGGTCCGAAACACATCCGCCATTGCTGCGCTGGACGGACAATATCCGCATTCTGGAAGAGCTGGAGCACGAAGGCCTGATGCCCGCCGAAGATGCCAGCCTGTTGCGAGAAGCCTATAAAGCTTACCGCTCCGCCGCCCACCGGCAGGCCTTGCAGAAGGACCCGGGGGTGATTCCCGGCGACCAGTTCGCGGACGAACGGCGACAGGTCATGCGAATCTGGCATGAGTTGGGGCTAAGCTGAATCGGGATATTTGATACGCCAATATCCCCTGTAGGAGCGAGCCTGCTCGCGATGAACTTGAGAGCGCCGCGGGGTGCCAGACTTGCCACGTTATCGTTAACGACCATCGCGAGCAGGCTCGCTCCTACAGTAGATTTGCGTTGTTCTGTAGAATTTTCGAGGCGGGGAGGCATAAGCCTCCCCGGATCGTTTTTGGAAACCACATGAAAATTCTGATCGTTGGGCCCAGTTGGGTCGGTGACATGGTGATGGCGCAGACACTGTTTCAGTGTCTCAAACAACGCCACCCGCAATGCGAAATCGACGTGCTGGCCCCCGAGTGGAGTCGGCCGATTCTTGAGCGCATGCCCGAAGTCCGCCAGGCCTTGAGCTTTCCGCTCGGTCACGGCGCGCTGGAGCTGGCGACGCGTCGGCGTATCGGAAAATCCCTGGCCGACCAGTACGACCAGGCGATCCTGTTGCCCAATTCCCTGAAGTCGGCGCTGGTGCCGTTCTTTGCCGGCATTCCCAAGCGCACCGGTTGGCGCGGTGAGTTCCGTTACGGCCTGCTCAATGACGTGCGCACGCTGGACAAGGAACGTTACCCGCTGATGATCGAGCGCTTCATGGCCCTGGCGTACGAGCCGGGTGTTGAATTGCCCAAGCCTTACCCACGGCCGAGCCTGCGGATCGACCCGGTGACCCGCGAAGCGGCACTGGCCAAGTTCGGTCTGGCCCTCGATCGTCCGGTGCTGGCGCTGTGCCCGGGCGCCGAGTTCGGCGAGTCCAAGCGCTGGCCGTCCGAGCACTACGCCAAGGTCGCCGAAGCGAAGATCCGCGAGGGCTGGCAAGTCTGGCTGTTCGGTTCGAAAAACGATCACGCCGTGGGCGAGGACATTCGTTCGCGCCTGATTCCCGGTTTGCGCGAAGAATCGGTGAACCTCAGTGGTGGCACTTCGCTGGCCGAGGCGATCGATCTGCTGTCCTGCGCCGATTCGGTCGTATCCAACGACTCCGGCCTGATGCACGTCGCCGCCGCCCTGAATCGTCCCCTGGTGGCGGTCTACGGTTCGACGTCGCCGGGTTTCACGCCGCCGCTGGCCGAGCATGTCGAGATCGTGCGCCTGGGCATCGAATGCAGTCCCTGCTTCGACCGCACCTGCCGCTTCGGTCATTACAACTGCCTGCGCCAGCTCATGCCGCAAGCGGTGAACGAAGCCTTGCAGCGTTTGCAGGGCACTGTGGTCGAGGTCCAATAGCTTGCGGGTACTGCTGATCAAGACTTCATCGCTGGGCGACGTGATTCATGCGTTACCGGCATTGACCGATGCTGCGCGGGCGATTCCCGGCATCAAGTTCGACTGGGTGGTGGAAGAGGGTTTTGCCGAGATCCCGACCTGGCACCCGGCGGTGGGCAAGGTGATCCCGGTGGCGATCCGTCGCTGGCGCAAGAACATCTGGCAAACCATCAAGAGCGGGGAGTGGAAGCGCTTCAAGCAAAGCGTTCGTGCGACTAAATACGATCTGGTCATCGATGCCCAGGGCCTGCTGAAAAGCGCCTGGCTGACCCGTTACGTCAAGGCGCCGGTGGCCGGCCTCGATAAAAGCTCGGCACGCGAGCCGATCGCTGCGCGTTTCTATGATCGGCGCCTGGCGGTTGCCCGTGGCCAGCACGCGGTGGAGCGGGTCCGTCAGTTATTCGCCATCGCCCTCGGCTATGACCTGCCCAAGGGCTTGGGCGATTACGGTCTGAGCGTCGAGCGCCTGGTGGAATTGCCACGCAAGAATCCTTACGTGCTGTTTCTGCACGGCACCACCTGGGACACCAAGCACTGGCCCGAAGCCTACTGGCGCGAGCTGGCCGAGCGTGTCGGGTATCTGGGCGTCGGGGTGAAGTTGCCTTGGGGCAATGCCGTCGAGAAGGCCCGCGCCGAGCGCATCGCCAAAGACATGAAGCACGTCGAAGTGCTGCCCAAGCTGAATCTGGCCGGTGTTGGCAAAGTATTGGCCGGCGCGCAAGGCTGCGTGGCAGTGGACACCGGCCTGGGTCATCTGGCCGCTGCACTGGATGTGCCGACGCTGTCACTGTTCGGCCCGACCAATCCGGGCCTGACCGGGGCCTATGGCAAGTCGCAGATTCACCTGGCCAGCGACTTCCCTTGCGCGCCGTGCCTGCAAAAGAAATGCACCTATCAACCGACGGCCGAAGATGCCCGTCGGTTCGACCTGAAACGCGAGTGGCCGCTGTGCTTCACGCGTCTGAATCCTGAGCGTGTCGCGAGCCGACTGAGCACGTTGTTACTGGCTGAGGAGCTGCGCTGATGCAATTGGCATTTGTCCTGTACAAATATTTCCCCTTTGGCGGCTTGCAGCGTGACTTCATGCGCATTGCCCTGGAGTGCCAAAAGCGCGGCCACCAGATTCGCGTCTACACGTTGATCTGGGAGGGGGACGTGCCGCCGGGCTTTGAAGTGCTGGTCGCGCCGGTCAAGGCGTTCTTCAACCACCGGCGCAACGAAAAACTCAGCGAGTGGATGGAGGCGGACCTGGCCAAGCGTCCGGTCGACCGCTTGATCGGCTTCAACAAAATGCCGGGCCTGGACGTCTATTACGCCGCCGACGGTTGCTTCGAAGACAAAGCGCAAAACCTGCGCAACTCGCTGTACCGTCGCTGGGGTCGCTATCGCCACTTCGCCGAGTACGAGCGCGCGGTGTTCGCCAGGGATGCCAAGACTGAAATCCTGATGATTTCCGAAGTGCAGCAACCGTTGTTCATCAAGCACTACGACACGCCGCTGGAGCGCTTCCACCTGCTGCCGCCAGGCATTGCCCAGGACCGTCGCCGCCCGGCGGATGCGGACGAAATCCGCGCCGGCTTCCGCGCCGAGTTCAACTTGAAGGACGATGAGCTGCTGTTGGTCCAGATCGGTTCCGGTTTCAAGACCAAAGGCGTGGATCGCAGCCTCAAGGCCTTGGCCGCGTTGCCCGCTGATCTGAAGAAACGCACCCGGCTGTTTGTAATTGGTCAGGACGACCCCAAGTTATTCCAGATGCAGAGCGCCACGTTGGGGCTCGGCGATAACGTGACGTTCCTCAAGGGTCGCAGCGATATTCCGCGTTTCCTGCTGGGGGCCGATGTGTTGATCCACCCGGCCTACAACGAAAACACCGGCACTGTGCTGCTTGAAGCGCTGGTGGCCGGGTTGCCGGTGCTGGTGAGTGCGGTGTGCGGTTACGCCCATTACATTGCCGAGGCCGATGCCGGCCTGGTGCTGGACGAACCGTTCGAGCAGGCGCAATTGACGCAGTATCTGACGGGCATGTTGAACGACGCTCAAGCACGGGCGGCCTGGAGCCGCAACGGTGTGGCCTTCGCCGAGACGGCCGACCTCTATAGCATGCCGCAGCACGCGGCCGATGTGATTCTGGCGGAGCACGCTGAATGAAGTTGATGCTGGCTGAACCGTTCAAGAGCCTTTGGGCTGGACGCGACCCGTTCGCGGAAGTCGAGGGGCTTCAGGGCGAGGTGTACCGCGAGCTCGAAGCTCGCCGCACCCTGCGCACTGAAGTGGACGGCAACGGGTTTTTCGTGAAGATTCATCGTGGCATCGGCTGGGGTGAGATCTTCAAGAACCTGCTCACCGCCAAGTTACCGGTACTCGGCGCGGGCCAGGAGTGGAAAGCCATCCAGCGCCTGCAGGAAGTCGGCGTGCCGACCATGACCGCCGTGGCTTACGGCGAAAAGGGCAGCAACCCGGCGGATCAGCATTCGTTCATCGTCACCGAAGAGCTGGCACCGACCGTCAGCCTCGAAGATTTCAGCATCGATTGGGTCAGACAACCGCCGGAGCCAAAACTCAAGCGTGCGCTGATCGCCGAAGTGGCGCGCATGACCGGCATGATGCACCGCGCCGGGGTCAACCATCGCGATTGCTACATCTGCCACTTCCTGCTGCACACCGACAAACCGGTCACCGCAGACGACTTCAAGCTCTCGGTGATCGACCTGCACCGCGCCCAGACCCGCCCGGCGATCACCCGGCGCTGGCGCAACAAGGATCTGGCGGCGCTGTATTTTTCAGCGCTGGATATCGGATTGACCCGGCGCGACAAGTTGCGTTTCCTCAAGGGTTACTTCCAGCAGCCACTGCGCCAGATCCTCGCCGAAGAAGCGTCGCTGCTGGCCTGGCTCGAAGGCAAGGCCAACAAACTCTACGACCGTAAGCAGCGATATGGGGATGCGCTCTGATGTCGGGCTGGACACTGGAACCGGCATACAGCGATCTGGCAGACGACTTCGGCAGTCTGGAGGCAGTGTTTGCGCTTGAGGGTGAACGCCTGACACGTGATCCGCTGTCCGAGGTCATCCGCGTACAGCGCAATGGCGTCAACTATTACGTCAAACGTTATGTCGGGGCAGGCAAAGGCCTGCGCCGCTACCTCGGCAAGCCGAGGGTGAAAATGGAATGGCAGAACCTCAAGCGCTTCGCCAAATGGGGCATTCCCACCGCCGAGGTCGTAGCGTGGGGCCTGGAGCGGCGCGGCGCGGCTTACGATCGGGGGGCGATGATCACCCGCGAGTTGCCGCATACCGAAGACTTGTCGGCGCTGGCCGACCGGCACGACCTGAAACTGGCAGACCGTGCGTGGGTCGACACGGTCAGCCGCCAGTTGGCCGGCTATACCCGGACCATGCACGATCACCGCTTTACCCATAACGATTTGAAATGGCGCAACCTGCTGATCGACGATCAGGCCAGGCTGTTCCTGATCGATTGCCCCAACGGTGATTTTTGGCGCGGTTTCTGGCTCAAGTACCGCATTACCAAGGATCTGGCGTGTCTCGACAAGGTCGCCAAGTATCACTTGTCGGCTACCCAGCGCCTGCGCTTTTACTTGCAATACCGCCAACGGACCCGGCTCAATGCGGCCGACAAAAAACGGATCCGGCACGTGGTGAGATTTTTCGAGGGGCGTGAATGACTGATTTCCTGGCGGCTGAAGACCGTGAGCTGCTTGAGCGCCACGGTCTCGGCACTTTCGACGCCCTCTGGACCCGGCAGCTGGATGCCGTGGACGAGCCCAACTCTGTTCCTGGCGGCTGGAGCAGCGTGTTTCGACTGAACCTGGAAGGTCATGGTTTTTACCTCAAGCGCCAGAGCAACTACCTGATGCGCACTTTGCATGCGCCTTTTGGCGAGCCCAGTTTCGCCCGCGAATTCCGCAACATCAGCCGCTACGAAAAGCTCGGTATTCCGGCGTTGGAAGCGGCGTTTTTCGGTCAGCGCAGAGTCAATGGCGAAGTCCGGGCCATTCTGCTGACACGTGCCCTGGATGGCTGGGATGACCTGGATTCGCTGTTGCAGCGCTGGTCGGACCTGAGCGAGGCGCAGCAGTCGGCCATATTGCGGGCCTGCGGGCAATTGGCGCGGCTTGTGCACAGCCGGCGCCAGGTGCACGGCTGTTTTTATCCCAAACACATATTTCTGCGGGCCACCGGTGACGGCTATCAAGCCCAGTTGATCGACCTGGAAAAGACCCGGCCGTTGCTGTTTGGTCAGCGTGACCGGGTCAAGGATCTGGAGCCGTTGCTGCGTCGGGCGTCTGTGTGGAGTACCGCGCAAGTACGCGAGCTGTTGGCCGCGTACCTGGATCAAGCGCAGGACAGTTCGCTGGTCGATAGCTGGGCAGCGCGACTGACCGCGCGCCGCGACCACAAGGAGCAACGCTGATGCGTTTGTCCGAGCTGAAAAACGCTGGCCGTAGCCCGAGCCTGCCGCTTAGCCTCTCGTTGGCCGATGCCGCCGGGCCGGCCGATTTGCAGTTGCTGAGCCTGTTACGGGTTTTACCGGGGCAGCGTTATGTGGGCGCCGGTATCTGGCGCGGACGCCCGGTATTGGCCAAGCTGTTGGTGGGCAGCAAGGCGGCGCGGCATTTTCAGCGAGAGCTGGCTGGCGTTCGTCTACTCGCCGAACAAGGGCTGACCACGCCACTGTTGTTGGCCGATGGCCTCAAGGATGGCGAGGGCGGTTGGCTGCTGTTCGATTTTCTTGAGGGCGCCGAAAGCCTCGATGATGCCTGGAAGCGGGTTGAACACCTGCCAATGCTGGCCGATGAGCAATCAGCCGTCCTCGCAGAAGCCTTGGGCGCGATCGGGCAAATGCACCGCAAGGGCCTTTGGCAGGAAGACTTGCACCTGGACAACCTCTTGCGCCAGGGCAATCGCCTCTATTTGATCGATGGCGCCGGGATCCGCAGCGAAACGCCTGGCCAGCCATTGTCGCGCCAGAAAGTCCTGGAAAACCTCGGGGTGTTTTTTGCCCAGTTGCCCAAGTCGATGGAGCCGTACATCGAGGAGTTGCTGGTCTATTACCTGTTGAGCAACGGCGAGCATGCCTTGCCCATGGAGGCCTTGCAGAAACAGATCGACAAGGTCCGCAGCTGGCGCCTCAAAGACTTCCTGATCAAGGTCGGTCGCGATTGCACGCTGTTCAGTGTCCGGCGTGGCGCATTCGGTTTGCAGGCCATTCGTCGCGAAGAAGAGGCGGCGATGCTGCCGGTTCTGGCGCAGGCCGATGCCTTGCTCGATCAGGGCCATCTGTACAAGACTGGCGGCGCGGCGAGTGTCGGCAAGGTCGAGGCGGGCGGTCGTACACTGGTCATCAAGCGCTATAACATCAAGGGTTTCGCCCATTGGCTCAAACGCTTCTGGCGCCCGAGTCGTGCCTGGCATTCCTGGCGCGAAGGCAATCGCCTGGCGTTCCTTGGCATCGCTACGCCCAAACCCCTGGCGTTGCTGGAGAAGCGTTTTTTCTGGCTGCGCAGCCGTGCCTATCTGGTCACCGAGTATCTGCCGGGGCCGGATATCATCGAGCGTTTTGCGCCTTACGTTGAAAATGGCGACGCTCCAGAGCCCGAGCTGTTGGCGCTGGATCACCTGTTTGCCGAATTGATTGGAGCGCGCATCAGTCATGGCGATTTCAAGGGGCACAACCTGTTCTGGCAACAGGATCGCTGGGCGCTGATCGACCTGGATTCGATGTGTCAGCACGGCTCGCTCGGCAGCTTCGCGCCGGCGTATGCGCGGGATCGGGCGAGGTTCATGCGTAACTGGCCGCAAAGCAGCGCCCTGTATCGAGTCATCGATGAGCGTTTGCCCAAAGACTTCGTCAGTGCTGACTGAATCGCCTTCGTAAGCCAGTCGAGGAGGCCCGAACAGCCAGCAATAAATCGGGACAAGTCCCTGGGAATTGTCCTACGCGATCTTGAGAAGCCATGAACTGTGGCCTGAATGACCACGGTGCTAGTTTGCCTGACGTTCTCGGAGGGCAGACTTTGACAATGAAAATGGCGGTTGCATTGGGTGCCATCGCACTGACGCTGGTGGGTTGCGGAACCGTCACAACGGTGCTGCAGGAGGATGCAGACGCGGCTCGGGGGCTTCGAAGGCAAAAAACCTATTGCCAGTCCATTCCTCGGGTCTACAGCGGGTTGGCCTACGATTTTTGTGTATTGAATGCGCCGCCCGATCCCACGGGTATCCTCGTTCCATTCGTTCTGCTGGACCTTGCCCTGTCGGGAGTACTGGACACCGTTGTGTTGCCGTACACGATTTACCGGCAGGGCATGGAGGGCAATGTCCGCATTTACTGGCGGCCTGCACGCGGATAATCAGTGATGCGGTCACCGCTGTGAGTGCTTGCCGCTGCTTTTAAGCTATAATCCCGCCCTTTAGCTGTCTCTCGCCGCTTGCGAGGGCGCATTATTTTTTGAGGCGCGTTGCGCCTGCATGCAGACTTAAGAGGCTAGACCCCTGTGGCATTGACGATTCTTGGCCTGTCCGGCGCCCTTAGCCATGATCCTTCCGCAGCCCTGTATATCGACGGCAAGCTAGTCGCGGCTGCCGAAGAAGAGCGCTTTGTGCGCGATAAACATGCAAAGAACCGCATGCCTTACGAATCGGCGAAGTTCTGCCTGGAACAAGCCGGCATCAAGCCTTCCGACGTTGACGTGGTGGCGATTCCGTTCGCGCCCATCAGCCTGTTCGGCAAGGCGCGCTGGCATTACGCCAAGCGTTACTGGTACGCCCCGGACCGCGCCCTCGACGCGATCCTGATGGGCAACCGTCGCTACAAGCGCTATCGCAACAAGATCGTCTGGTGCCTTGAGCAGTTGGGCTTCGATCCGAAGAAAATCAAGATCGAGCCGGTCGAGCACCACTTGGCCCACGCTTCCAGCGCTTACCATTGCTCTGGCTTCAAAGAGAAAACCGCTATTCTGGGGATCGATGGCAAGGGCGAATACGCCACGACCTTCTTCGGTTACGGTGAAAACGGCAAGATCCACAAGATCAAGGAATTCTTCGATCCTGACTCCCTCGGCGGCCTGTACGGCGCGATCACCGAGTTCCTCGGTTTCGAGATGCTGGACGGTGAGTTCAAGGTCATGGGCATGGCGCCGTATGGCGATGCCAGCAAGTATGATTTCTCGCGCCTGGCCTCGTTCGAAAACGGCGAACTGGTGATCAACACCGACTACGCCAACGTCATCGGTCTGCGCCGCTATAAAGAGAAGGGCAAGGGTTTCTACTTCTCGCCGAAGCTGATCGAGTGGCTGGGTCCGAAGCGCGAAGGCGATATCGCCGACGAGCCTTACATCCACTACGCCGCGAGCATGCAAGCGCTGTTCGAAAAAATCTCGCTGCAGATGATCGACTACTACCTGGGTGACGTGCTCAAGCAGACCGGCAAACTGGCCTTCGCTGGCGGCTGCGCGCTGAACGTCAAGCTGAACCAGAAAATCATCGCTCGCGACGATATCAAGGAGCTGTTCGTGCAGCCTGCGTCCGGCGACGCCGGCACCGCGGTCGGCGCCGCAGCCTATGTGTCCCACGCCCGTGGCGTGCCGGTCGAGAAGATGGAGCACGTCTACCTCGGCCCGTCGTACAGCAACGAAGATGTGATCGCCGCGTGCGCCCGTCACGAGAACAAGCCGAAATGGCGCAAGCTCGACAACATGCCGGAGCAGATCGCCAAAATCATGGTCGATGGCAACCCGGTGGCGTGGTTCCAGGGGCGCATGGAGTTCGGTCCGCGTGCGTTGGGCGGTCGTTCGATCATCGGTTGCCCGAGCGTGCCTGGTGTGGCGGATCGCATCAACCACCAGATCAAGTTCCGCGAGCGCTGGAGGCCTTTCTGCCCGTCGATGCTCGACACCGTGGCGCCGCAAATGATCAAGATCGATCACCCTGCACCGTTCATGACCTTCACTTTCGAAGTGGCTGAAGAGTGGAAAACCCGCGTGCCGGAAGTCGTCCATGAAGACGGCACTTCCCGTGCCCAGGTGCTCAAGCGCGAATACAACCCGCGCTATTACGACATGATGAAGGCGCTGGAAGTGTTGACCGGTAACGGCGTGTCGCTGAACACCTCGCTCAACCGTCGCGGCGAACCGATGATTTGCTCGCCGACAGATGCCTTGAACATGTTCTTCGGTTCCGATCTACAGTACTTGATCATGGAAGACATTCTGGTGGTCAAAGAGGGCGCCAACGCTTATGACACGCTCGGCTGAACGCCATGTGCTGCAGTTCTGTCACGGCTATGACGGCCCGTTTCTGGACTGCGCCCGGCAGTACGCCAGCCTGTTCGCGGGGACCGGTTATCGTGTGACCACGGTGTTTCTGACCGGGGTTGCCGACGCCGAAGTCGCCGCGGCTTGTGCCTGCGATGAAGTGTTGTTCATGGAATACAGCTCCAGGGCCATTCGTGGCCTGAAGCTGGGTGCCATCGGCGATCTGCGCAAGATCGCCGCTTCGCGTAATTTCAGTTTCTGCATTGCCCATCGTTTCAAACCAATCTATATCGCCTTGCTTGGCACTTCGCTGCCCGTGATTGGCGTGCATCACGCGTTTGGCGATTACAAGCGCCGCAGCCGTAAACTCTTCGCACACATTTTTCGCAAGCGTTTGAGCCTGCTCGGGGTGTCCGATGCGGTTCGCGATGACATGCGTGAATGCTTGCCCAAGTGGCCGGCGGCGCGGATTCAGACGCTCTACAACCGCATTGATGTGCCGGCCTTGCAGGCCAGCCAGGTGTCGGCCCGTGAAGCGCGGGAAATCCTGGGCCTGTCGCCGGATGCCTGGATTGTCGGCAACGTCGGGCGGCTGCACCCGGACAAGGATCAGGCCACTTTGCTGGAAGGTTTTGCCACGGCGTTGCCGGGTTTGCCGGCCAACAGTCAACTGGTGATCCTCGGCAAAGGTCGTCTCGAGGAAGACCTCAAGGCCCAGGCCCGCGAGCTGGGAGTTGGCGACCGTGTCCTGTTTCTCGGCCAGGTACCCGAGGCGCGCCGTTATTTCCGCGCCTTCGATGTGTTTGCCCTCAGCTCCGATCACGAGCCGTTCGGCATGGTGCTGCTCGAAGCCATGGCCGCCGGTGTACCGTTGCTCGCCACGGCGTGTGGCGGGGCGAAGGAAGTGGTCGAGGGTGTGGGCATTCTGTTCCCGCTGGGCGATGCTGAACACCTGGCCCAAGGGCTGCAACATCTGGCGGCAATGAACGAACAGCAACGTCACCGGTGTGCCGAGCTGATGCTTGATCGCCTGCATGAGCGCTTCTCCGACCGCGCGGTAGGCGATGCTTTCTGGCATTTGCCACACGTTATCGAAATGGCGCCGAGGGGCTGATGCTCAACCGATTTCAAGGCTGGCGCGAACGTGGCTGGTCGGTAGCTGATGCTTCGACCTATGCCCAGGCCTGGCAGCGTTATGGCGGCAGTGTCGCCACTCATCCATTGGTGGTCGAACGGCTGGCTCAGTTGGCCGACATTCCGGTTCGTTACCTGGCCTGGGAGCAAAGTGGCGAAGTCAAGGCGGCGATTCCGACCTGGGGTCGTGACCTCGCCCTGTCCAAGGACGTGCTCAAACGCAAGGGTAAAAAGGGCCTGTTCGATCTCGGCAATGCCGAGATCATTCTTCCGGCCGCAGAAGATGCCCAGGTGCCCCTGCGTCATCGCGCTCGTTATTTGTCGGCCCTGAACGAAAACCGTTTCACCGGTATCAGGCTGCAGGCCGAGCAGTTGGCCATGGCCCGTACCCCCGAAGAGCTGTCGAAGAAGTTTCGCTACAACCAGCGCCGTGAACTCAGGTTGCTGGAAGAAGCGGGCGGGGTGGTGCGAGCGGTTTCCGAGTTTTCCAGTGTTGAGCTGGCGGCGATCTACTGTGACCTGTTTCAGCGCCGCTGGGGCTTTCCGGCGACGGGCGCGGAACGCATGGCCGAGGTCATCGAGTTGTTGCGTGAGCTGTTGATCGGTTCGGTGATTTTCCTCAATGATGCGCCGATTGCGATACAGCTGGTTTACCGCGTCGAGACGCCGCAGTGGATCAGCGTCGAGTACATCAATGGTGGCGTCGACCCCGAAACCCGAGAATTCAGCCCCGGCAGCGTGCTGAGTTTTCTCAATACCCAAAGTGCCTGGGAGCATGCCCGGGCGCTGGATAAACCCTTGCGCTTTTCCTTCGGTCGCGCCGACCGGGAATACAAGGATCGCTGGTGCAACCCCGTGCCGGTCTTCACCGTATGAGTCAGCCCGTGAGCCGAAAACAGCAACTGCTCAAGCGCCATCGACGCAACAAGCGTATCAGCCTGCTCATGGCGCTGGCGCTGTTGATCGCCAGTGGCGTCGTGGTGGCCTGGTGGTTGCCACTGGTGCTCGCGGTTCTGGGCTGGATTGCCCACGAGGCCTGGTTTGCCGACCATCTTTTCTATTCGCCCAAAGACGATTACCAATACAGCTTCCCGCCGTACACGCCACAACCCAAGGTTCATTTGAGCGGTGAGCATTTACGGCTCGATGACGGTGTCATGTTGGTCGACGACGCGACACTGGTGCTGGCGCTGCGGGTTGAAAGTACCTGGCTGGGGCGCTTTATCGATCCGGTGGTCGAGTTGTCAGGTGGCGATAACCCTGACCGACAAACGTTCGAGCGTGGGGTCAATGGTCTGCGCTATCTCAACTTGAGTGGTCAGGCGCAGGTGCTGTCGCGTGGAGAGTTGCGTTTGCGCGGGCGTTTCTGCCGGCTGCTCGGTGAGCCTGTGCTTTGGGCTTTCGAGCATCCGGATTTTCGCCGTCAGCGGGTGATGGTGATTGCGCCCCATGCCGATGATGCCGAGCTGGCGGCCTATGGCTTGTACAGTCAAGCCGACGAGGCCTGGATCGTCACGCTCACCGCCGGTGAGATAGAAGCCGAACACTATCAGCAGGTCGGTCTGAACAAGGTCGAGGCTGCGCGTTTGAAAGGGCGTTTGCGAGCCTGGGACAGTATTGCCGTACCGCGCTGGGCCGGGGTTCCCGAAGCCCATTGCGTGCAACTGGGCTACTTCTGTCTGCAATTGGCAGCCATGCAAGCCTCGCCTGCCCAGCCAGTGGGTTCGCGGGAGGCGGATCTAAATGACACGCGATTGTTCCGCCACCTCAATCCCTTTGCTCTGCCGGGGGACATAGACGGTTCGCCGACCTGGAACAATCTGTTGGCCGACCTGCGCGAGCTGTTGTTGCGAGCCCGCCCCGAAGTCCTCGTATTGCCACACCCGACCCTCGATCCACACCCGGATCACATCTGTGCTCAGGAAGCGGTACTTGAGGCGCTGCGAGGGCTGACGTGGCAGCCGACCACCGTGCTCGGTTACGCCAACCACCTGCATGACAATGATCGTTGGCCAATGGGTGATGCCGGCCAAGGTATCGCGTTGCCGCCAGCCTTCGATTCGTCGATGCCGATGCAGCCTTATTGCCTGCCTGTTTCTTTAGCGTTGCAACGCGATAAGGCCATGGCACTGGGCATGATGCACGACTTGCAGCCACCGATGCCGTTCAAGCGACGGGTGCGGCGATTGATACAGTGGTTGCTGGCCAGTAGAGTGCCCCCCCTCTATGGAGAAAATGATTTCTTTCGCAAGGCAGTCAGGCGTCAGGAGTTGTTCTGGCTTCTGAAGCGTTTTGAAACATCTGTGAAGCAGAACTGAAGCACCGCGCCGCCTAGTATGGCGGCGTTTTGAGCATTTACAGGTGAATTTTTTGTGATCAATCCATCCCCGCGAATTTTGTTTCTGATGCCTTATTTCGGTCGTTGGCCGTTCTGGATGCCGTTTTTTCTGGAGAGCTGCCGCCGCAATCCCGACATCGACTGGTTGTTTTTCAGTGACTGCGGGGTTCCCGAGAATTTGCCGCCTAACGTCACCGTCGAGAGCATGACGTTCAGCGACTACTGCGGGATGGTGTCGGAGCGGCTGGACATCGACTTTGCGCCGAAGGAAGCTTACAAGTTGTGCGACATTCGGCCGGCGTTCGGGCTTATTCACGCCGACCGCCTGCAAGGCTACGATTTCTGGGGCTTCGGCGATATTGATCTGGTGTATGGTGACCTGCGCAGTTACTTCACTGCGGATCGCCTCGCTTCTTATGATCTGTTTTCCACCCACGAGCGACGAGTCGCGGGGCACCTCTGCCTGATCAGGAATACCACCCGCAAGCGCGAGTTGTTCCGCCAGATCAAGGACTGGAAAACACGCTTCACCGACCAGAAACATCACGCACTGGATGAGGGCGCATTCAGCCGAATCTTTCTATGGCGCAAGAACTTTCCCGAGCCTTTGTTCAAGCTGGTGGGCAAGTTCAACCCGTGGCGTCGCACCAGCGAATTCACCGAGGCATTCAGCACCCCGGGTGGTTGCATAAAGTGGCATGACGGCACGGAGAATTTTCCGCACAAATGGTATTGGCGCGATGGCAGTGTGAGTAATGATCGCGATGGCGATCGCCGGTTTCCGTATTTCCACTTTGTCTGCTGGAAGCGCAACGAGTGGCCACGGTTGCCAGAACCTGAACCGGCCGAGGTCAAGCGCCTCGCTGCTGAACCCGCCTGGGTTATCGACGCGACTGGTTTTCATCGGGGAGAGTTATGAGTCAACGGTCAAAGGTTCTGCAGTTGCAGCCTGACTACAACGTCAAGGCCCATGATTTTGCTGATCTCGCGGAGCAGATCGTCAAGGCCTTGCCCAGCGATCGCTATGAAGTCACCGCAGCGTTTTTGCGAGGCAAGCCTGGACCTGGCGAGGCGGTGAGCCGTGCCGACCGTTCAGTGTATTTCGAGTTTTCCGACAAGGCACTCAAGGGCATGCGCCTGCGTGCCATGTGGCGTCTGTATCAGTTCTGCCGCAAAGAGAAATTCGATGTGGTGATCTGCAACCGTTTCAAGCCAGTGAACATGATGCTGACACTCAATCGTTGGTTGAAAGTGCCACTGTGTATTGGTATTTCCCATGGGTTCGGCGAGTACGACCGGTTTTATCGGCGCCGCCAGACTCAGCGTCTGATCGATCGGCACTGGCGTTTTGTCGGCGTGTCGCCAGCGGTCAAGCAATACCTGCTGGATTGTGACTGCGGCTTCACTGATCAGAATACCTATGCCATCACCAATGCCATCGACATCGAACAGGCCGAAGGCTTGCAGCACAGCCGTGAGCGTGCCCGCGAGTTGTTGGGCATCGATCCGTCGGTGCGGTTGATCGGTGCGCTGGGGCGCTTGGTGCCGATCAAGGGGCACACGTATCTGTTGCAGGCGTTCGCTGCTATCAAGGATAAGTATCCAGCCACTCAATTAGCGATTATCGGCGCCGGACGGGAAGAGTCGCGTCTGGCTGCCGAGATCGAGCGCCTGGGCTTGAGCGGTCGTGCGCATTTGCTCGGTTTCAGGGAGAACGCCTTGCAATACGTTCGCGCGTTTGACATCTGGACCATGCCATCCCTGGCCGAAGGCCTGGGTCTGGCGCTGCTCGAAGGCATGAGCGGCCATCTGCCGGTGATTGCTTCGAACGTGCCAGCCATGCTGCCATTGATCCAGGGCGCAGGTGGTCTGCCCATCACGCCTGCCGATGTGCCGAGCCTGGTCGCGGCCTTGGACAACTACCTGGGTCTGTCGGACGAAGAGCTCAAGGCCAAGGGCGAGCAAGCTTATCGTTATCTTCAGGAACAACATGACATCGAGGTGTTCCGCCAGGAATACCTGAACCTGATCGACTCTGGTTTGAGCCAGGCCCGCAAGGAACAACCATGAGCAACGCTCAACCTCTCGTAACGGTCATCATCGCCTCGTATAACCACGGTCGTTATATCGAGCAGAGCATTCTCAGTGTCCTCAATCAGACCTATCAGAATATCGAACTGCTGGTGGTCGATGATGGTTCCAGCGATGACAGTGTCGAGCGAATCAACGCTTTGCAGGCCCAACACGGGTTCGATTTCCGGGTCCAGAAGAATCAGGGGCTGACCAACACCCTGAACGGCGCGATTGCCCGTTCCAGCGGCAGCCTGATCGTGCCGTTCGGTTCCGATGACATCATGCTGCCGGACCGCATTGCCATCCAGGTCGAGTACATGGACGGCAAGCCTGAAGTCGGGATTTGCGCCGGCAACATCGAGCTGATCGACGCTGACGGCAACCTGTACCCGGAGAAGCGTCAGCGTCGCGATGTGCCGTTCCGTCGCCTGGACTTCGACGACATGTTCCTGGAGCGCAAACCCTATCCTCCTGCACCGACCCTGATGATCCGCCGCGAAGCGCTGGACAAAGTGGGCGGGTTTGACCCGAACATTCGCCTGGAGGATTTGCTGATCGAGTTGAAGGTGACCCGCGCCGGTTACTTCATCGATGGTTTGAACGTGGTGATGGCGCGCTATCGCAAGCACGCCACCAACTCCTACAAAAATCATCGCTTCATGATCGACAACATTCTTCGATCCTACGCGCTCTTTAGCGACCATCCGTTGTACGACGAGGTGCGCTACAAGTTCCTGAGCTCCATGTTCCTGAAAACCGCCAACCGTGATCGCAAGCTGGCCCGCGAGCTGCTGGCACAGATCCCGTTCAAGGCCTGGAACAAGAAGACCTGGCGTGGCCTGGGCCGCCTGTTCTTCTCACCGCTGGAAAAAGATTGAGCCAGGATTGGTTTCAACCGCTCTGCAGTGATGGTATCGAAGGTTTCCTTGCTTGCGCCCGCCAGCCCGTGCGGTCGTTCAACCAAGTGGGGCGGATGTTTCCGAAAGTCTTTTTTGAGTATTCCTGTTTTGACGTAGCCAGTGCAGGGTTTTCTTGCCCGCGTTGATGCCTGGTTTCTCGATATACAGGTAGGTCATGCTGCTGATCAAAATCAGCAAGCAGCTACCCAGGGCGAGCAGTGGCAGGAAAACCCGGATTTCGCGGGCGTCCAGGTGCAACATCAGCGGCAGTCGCTGCATCAGCACCCAGATCAAGAAGCCATGCAGCAAGTAAGTGCTATAGCTGATCTCTCCGAGCCAGCGGATGCTGCGTGGTCTAAGGGCTCCAAACAGAGGGTTTCCAGAAGCTACGATCACGAAAAACAACGAAATCAGCAACAACGATTCCAGACTGAAGGCGCGGTCGAATGCCGTAAATGCAATGGCTAGCGCCAGCAAGGCAATTGCACCGGCCAGAGGGGTCTTGCCCCAGGCCAGCAAATGCGGGCGGCGAATCCAGTACGCCGCTGCAATGCCACCGAGAAAGCCAGCCAGGAAATGTTTCTTCAGTGAGTGCTCCCAGCCAACCAGTTGATACAGGGCATAAATGCCGATCAGGCACAGCACCGTCTGTAGCCAACCGCCACGATAGATAAAAATCAGTCCAGCCAGTGGCAGGGCCATGTAGAAGAACACTTCGTAAGCCAGGGTCCAGGTGACATTGGAGATCAGCATCCCGGTTTGGTGGTATTGATTGACGTCCGGTCGGTCGAAGGTCAACCAGGACAGGATCTGTCCAATGAACTGGGTGCCAGAGTCCTTGAGTTCCCAGTTCTGCAGATAGAACACCGTCACAAAGACCAACGCCATCAGTGGCAGGTAAAGCGGGTAGAGGCGAAAGAGTCTCGATACCGCAAAGGCCAGCCAGTCATGTTGCCGCCCTTGGGTGAGCAACCGGTCCCAGAACAGAAATCCGGTGATCATGAAAAACAGCGCAACGCTGCCCTGGCCAAGTTGCGAGTAGAAGTTGCTCGGCGGTAAATCGATCTTGCCCGTGCTCAGGAATATCCAGGTAATGATTGAATGGTGGATAAACACGCCGAACGCGAGATATCCGCGCAGTCCATCAATGCTGGCAAAGCGACTGTTACCCGCATGTTCCAGATGATCGGAGATTTTCGGTACGGCGCGTAGCACAAGTGCAGCGGTCACGATGGCGAGCAGGTAGGCTGCTATCGCGTAAATCGGATTGATTTCATTCATGGGTGAGCCCGGACCGGGGAGTTTCCGGTCAGCACTTGTTTGTGCAGGTTATCCACGTCGGCTTTCGATGCCATCGCAGCGTATCCATTGAGCAGCGCTTCGAAATGATCCTCGAACAGCCAGCGCTTATCGACGGTATAACGCTGCATATGACGCAAATTACGCTGACGCAGTGACGGACTCAATGATGAAGGGTAGATGCGCATATCCGCCAGATCGATCAGGCCGAACTCACCATCTTCCAGTACCAGCACGTTGCCCAAGTGGAGAGAGCGGAAGTAGACACCTTGCTCATGCAGTTGCGCCATGAATTTGCCGAAACGTTCCACTAGCGTCTGACGTACCGAGGGGGCGGTAATGCCTTGCAGGACTTGGCGCAAAGTGTGCCCTGGCAAGGGCGAGTAGTGCACGGCGGTACTGCCGTCTTCGAGCCGGTACAGGTCAAGGATGGGGGGGGTCGGAATACCCATCGTGCGCAGTTGCACACTGTTGATGGCGAAACGTTGGGAATACGGGTTGAAACTGCCCGATGTATACCACCGGCGGCGTCGAAACAGCTTGAGGAAACTGCCGTCGATCAGGCGCAGGACCTTCGGCCCCAAACCATCTTCTTCGACGATTTGCGCATTGGCAGTGAGCTGTTGCAGGGCGCTCGCGGTCACTGTTTTGATCGGCATGGCCAGTAAGCGTCTGGCCCGCAGGTTGATGCTCAATGCGGCAATCAGTGCCAGGGGAATCCACAACAGGAACCAGTGCTCTTTTGGCCGGGAAATAATCCCTCCGCCTTCAGTCAGGCCTGCTCCGATGCCAAATACCAGCCAGGTTGAAGCGATGATAAACAGCGGTTGCAGGCGGTAGCGCCAGCTACACAGAAGGCCTTGAGCCTGGAAGAACAGCCAGGGTAACAAGCCGACAATACCGACGTAATAGAGCACGCCAAGTGCAAAACTATGGGGCTCCATCAGGTTGAATCCGATGCCGGGGTCGAGGGTCAGGTCGGCGTTGAAGCCATGTCCGATCCACGGGTGATTGGCAATTTTTTGCAGAGCCATCTGCCATATCTCGAAACGGTAGGAGTCACCCCGTTCATTGATCATTCGCGAAAACATCACGGCAACGGTGGCACCCGTGACGAAGAGTGCGCCAAGCAAGGCAACGGATCGCCGATTCCAGCAAATGAAGCTTAGCCAGAGCGCGGCCAGTGTCAGTGCGACCAGTGGTGTCCTTGAGCCGGTAGCCATCACTGCGGCGAACATGACCGCCATTGCGGGAATGCTCAGCCAGAGTATCTGGTGACGCTTGCAAGTCATGCTCAAACTCAGCCAGTAGGTGCAGAAAAAACCGAATAAATGGGAGCTGAGCAGCGGATTGTCGAAGGCGCCAACACCAATCAGGCGCATGCCCGGTTCGTAGACGCGGGCAAACATGTACAGGTTGTAGATCGATGCGATCAACGCCACCGTTGCTGCGCAAAACAGCAACGGCTGGATAATTTCGCTGCGAAAACGCACCAGCAGGTAGCACCCGGCGAACAGCAGCAATGTGTGCAAGGGTGGTTTGAACTCACCACCGATATTTTGCTCGCTTGGACCCCAGAACAGGCTGAGCAGCGCCCAAGCCACGAACAGCAGTACTGCGACGAAGATTGGCTCGTTGAGCAGTTCTTTGCCCGCCCGCGGGCGCAAGCACAGTGCTAGCAGCGCTGGAATGCTGAACAGGCCATAAAAAAGTTTGTGGAGCAGACTGCGCCCTGGAAGAAAAAACAGCGCGCAAAGCAGCAACAAATAACCGAGCGGCAAAATCCACAGGCAAATGAAATCGAAGACACGATTGGAAGTATTGTTCAGGCCGTTTAATTGCATGCTGAGTGATTCATTCCTGAGTTGAACGACCATGTTAAGGCTGGGCGGGCTGGATATAGGTTTGGGGGCGTCACAATACCAGTCTTTACGCGATTGCCAGAACCCTGAAGAAGCTGTGCTAAAGTCTGCGTCCTTTTTATCGACATTCGCGTGATATGACCGACTCCAGTCTCTCCGCAAGCCCATCGAGCTTGAAAATCTACTTCCGCCTGCTCGGCTATGTCCGGCCGTACATCAGTATGTTCCTGATCAGCATTGTCGGATTCCTGATTTTCGCTTCGACGCAGCCAATGCTGGGCTACATCCTGAAGTACTTCGTCGATGGCCTGTCCAATCCGCAAGCAGTGCTGTTCCCGACCGTGCCGTACCTGCGCGACTTGCAGCTGCTGCAGGCAGTGCCCTTGCTGATCATTCTGATCGCAGCGTGGCAGGGGCTGGGGTCCTATCTGGGCAACTACTTCCTGGCCAAGGTCTCCCTTGGGCTGGTCCATGACCTGCGAGTCCAGTTGTTCAACAACCTGTTGGTGCTGCCGAACCGATACTTCGACAAGCATAACTCGGGTCATCTGATTTCACGTATCACCTTCAACGTGACCATGGTCACGGGGGCGGCGACAGATGCGATCAAGGTCGTAATTCGTGAAGGCATGACGGTGATCTTCCTGTTTGCCTCGCTGCTGTTCATGAACTGGCGCCTGACGCTGGTGATGGTCGCCATCCTGCCGCTCATCGCCGTGATGGTGCGTACGGCGAGCAAGAAATTTCGCAAACAGAGCAAGAAGATCCAGTTGGCGATGGGCGATGTGACGCATGTGGCCTCGGAAACCATCCAGGGCTATCGCGTGGTTCGCAGTTTCGGTGGCGAGGTTTACGAAGAAAAGCGTTTCTTCGAAGCCAGTCAGGGCAACACCGACAAGCAGTTGCGTATGACCCGTACCGGTGCCATCTACACGCCATTACTGCAACTGGTGATCTATACCGCCATGGCGGCGCTGATGTTCCTGGTGCTGTACCTGCGTGGTGACGCGTCCGCTGGTGACATGGTTGCCTATATCACGCTGGCTGGCCTTTTGCCCAAGCCCATCCGTCAATTGTCCGAGGTCAGCTCGACTATCCAGAAGGGGGTAGCAGGTGCCGAGAGCATCTTCGAGCAATTGGATGTCGAGCCTGAAGTCGATACCGGCACCATCGAGCGTGATGTTGTCAGTGGTCGTCTGGAGGTGCGTAACCTCAGCTTTACTTATCCCGATACCGAGCGTCAGGTGCTCGACGACATCAGCTTCTCGGTAGAGCCAGGGCAAATGGTCGCGCTGGTGGGGCGATCCGGCAGTGGCAAGTCGACGCTGGCCAACCTGATCCCGCGCTTCTATCACCACGACAAGGGCCAGATCCTCATCGATGGCGTTGAGGTGGAAGAATACAAACTGCTGAACCTGCGCAAGCACATCGCCCAGGTGACTCAGCATGTAACGCTGTTCAGCGACACCGTGGCCAACAACATTGCCTATGGCGATCTGGCCGGCGCGCCTCGTGAAGATATCGAGAAAGCCGCGAGAGACGCCTACGCGATGGATTTCATCAAGCAGTTGCCTGAGGGGCTTGATACCCAGGTTGGCGAAAACGGCGTATTGCTGTCCGGTGGTCAGCGGCAGCGCCTGGCGATTGCGCGGGCACTGTTGAAGAATGCACCCTTGCTGATTCTCGACGAGGCCACGTCGGCACTTGATACCGAATCCGAACGCCACATTCAGGCTGCGCTGGATCAGGTCATGAAAGGCCGCACCACTCTGGTGATTGCTCACCGGCTGTCGACCATCGAGAAGGCTGACCTGATCCTGGTCATGGATCAGGGGAAAATCGTCGAGCGTGGCACCCACGCTCAACTGCTGGCGCAAAATGGCTACTACTCGCGTCTGAATGCCATGGGCCTGGATGCCCCGACGCAAGACATCGCTTGAGACCGATAGCAGAGTGAGCATGGTTCACCCTTGTACACACCGGGCGTGCAATGCGCCCGGTGGCAATGGCAGCAATCTGCGCGTCGGCGATTTGCCGCGTGGGACGTTATCGGGGTGTTTGTGAGCGAGCCGCTGGAAACGGACGCCTGCAGGCGCTTGCCCGATGTCCTGCTCAAAAAATGAGCAAAAAAACCTGCTGAATGATCCGGTTGCAGCCGCCGCACAAGCCCATGCCCACCCTGTGTTAATATCGCGCCCCTGTTCATTTTGTATGTGGGTTGCTCCATGAAGTTGTCCATGCCGCGATTCGATCAAGCCCCTGTCTTGGTGGTCGGCGATGTCATGCTCGACCGTTACTGGCATGGTGGTACCTCACGGATTTCCCCTGAGGCACCCGTACCGGTCGTTAAGGTCGAGAACATTGAGGACCGCCCGGGCGGTGCCGCCAACGTTGCGTTGAACATTGCCGCGCTCGGCGCGCCGGCCTCGCTGGTTGGCGTGACAGGCGACGATGAAGCCGCCGACAGCCTGGTCAATAGCCTCAAGGGCGCAGGTGTGCGGGCGCTGTTCCAGCGTATCGCGCACCAGCCGACCATCGTCAAACTGCGGGTCATGAGTCGTCACCAGCAATTGCTGCGTATCGATTTCGAAGAGCCGTTCTCCACCGACGCCATGGCGCTGGCGGTGCAAGTCGACGAATTGCTCGAAGGCATCAAGGTGCTGGTGCTGTCCGACTACGGCAAAGGCGCGCTGAAAAATCATCAGGTGCTGATCCAGGCGGCCCGTGCCCGTGGCATTCCGGTGCTGGCTGATCCCAAGGGCAAGGATTTCTCGATTTACCGGGGTGCGAGCCTGATCACGCCGAACCTCAGCGAGTTCGAAACCATCGTCGGTGGCTGCGCCGATGAGCACGAGCTGGTGAGCAAGGGCGCGAAGCTGATGCACGATCTCGAGCTCGGCGCCTTGCTGGTGACCCGTGGCGAGCATGGCATGACCCTGCTGCGTCCGGATCATCCGGCGTTGCACCTGCCGGCCCGTGCCCGTGAAGTGTTTGACGTGACCGGTGCCGGCGACACAGTGATTTCCACCCTGGCGGCGGCCATTGCTGCCGGTGAGGAGTTACCCCATGCGGTAGCCCTGGCCAACCTGGCCGCGGGCATCGTGGTCGGCAAGCTGGGTACGGCGGCCATTAGCGCACCGGAACTGCGCCGCGCCATTCAGCGTGAAGAAGGTTCCGAGCGTGGTGTGCTTGGTCTCGAGCAGTTGTTGCTCGCCGTTGACGACGCCCGTGCGCACAACGAGAAAATCGTGTTCACCAACGGCTGCTTCGACATCCTGCATGCCGGTCATGTGACGTATCTGGAACAGGCACGGGCCCAGGGTGATCGCCTGATCGTCGCGGTCAACGACGACGCATCGGTGAGTCGCCTGAAGGGGCCTGGTCGTCCGATCAACAGTGTTGACCGACGCATGGCGGTACTGGCGGGGCTGGGGGCTGTTGACTGGGTGATCAGTTTCCCGGAAGGCACGCCGGAAAACCTGCTGCGCGAGGTCAAACCTGATGTGCTGGTCAAGGGTGGGGACTACGGGATTGACCAAGTGGTCGGCGCGGATATCGTGGCGGCTTACGGCGGCACCGTGAAAGTGTTGGGGCTGGTGGAAAACAGTTCCACTACCGCGATTGTCGAGAAGATTCGCAAGTCCGAATAACGCAGCTTTTGTAGGAGCGAGTTTGCTCGCGAAAAACCTGGGAGCACGGCGGGGCGCCAGGTTTTCCGCGTCATCGTTGGCCTCCATCGCGAGCAGGCTCGCTCCTACAGGGTACGCGGCACGATCTTCTTCAGCAGCAGCTTTGCCTTCCCCCGCAAGCGGGCCAGTCCGGAATCCTTCCCCGGTGGCGTCAAGCCTTGCTGGCTCACCCAATCCTTCCAGCGGATCCGCTCATCCCTCACCAGCCAGCCTTCCTGTCGGGCAAAGCTTTCAGCCAAGTACAGTCCGCGCGTGCTGGCCGGGTGCAACTGATCCTTTTTCAAGGTGTAGAGCTCAGCCATGGGGCGGCCGTCCTGCAAGGGCATCAGGTACAAATCGGGACGCTTGCGATCGAGTCGGGCGACCAGTTGATCGCCTTCCAGCCGTTCATCAACATGAAACAAACTCAAGGATTTGGCTTCCTTGGGCACGTCCAGGCGCAAGTCGTAGATCAATTGCAGCGACGCTGTCGGCAGATGCACGTAGGCGCGCGGTCGTTCGATCAACTGCAGATTGGCGCAACGCACCGGCCGAGCCGAGCCGGACAGCGGCGTCAGGCGAAACGGCAAGGCCTCGCGGTAGTGCAGGGCCGACGAGTAGGGCGCCGGCAACCAGGTGTCGTTGAAGCGGCCGCCGAGCCAGCCTTCCGGGGTTTCCAGCAGGCACTCTTCGGCAATCTCCTGGATGGCGGTGTGCAACGGCAGGTTCAGCTCGTGGGCCGGGACATAACCGGAGATCAGCTTGAGCACCACGTCGCCACGGTCCTGGCGACGTTGACGCACCAGCACCCAGTAATCGCGATTCTGCCAGTGCAGCGTCAGGCGTACCGAAACGCCGAGATTGGCCAGTTCAAGTGAAAACCGCTCCGTGTCGGCGACCGTCACCGGACGGCGACGCTGCAGGATCTGGGAGAAATTCAGCGGCCTCCCGACACTCTGATAGCTCAGGCCTTCGGGAGTCGCTTCGACATATAACGGCAGGGTCTTGAAGTTGCTCGGGTTCTTTCTAATGAGCGTACGCGGCATGTCGGCTCCTGCTTAAGGCCGCGTGGGCGGCGTCAGTTGCTACGTAGGACCTGGGCAACGGTCGCGACGTTGTGGGCGAGGTGCAGCGGATTGATGGTCCCGACAATAGCACTGGCAACACCCGGATGTTCAAACAACAATTCGAAACTGGCGCGCACCGGGTCCACGCCCGGGCTCAGGCATGCGTGACCGCTGGCGAGGGCTTTTTTGACCAGAATGGCTTTGCCGTGAGCAGCAGCATAGTCAATGACAGCCTTTTCGGTTTGCTCGTTCAGATTGTAGGTGACCATCGCGCAATCACCTTGCTCCAGGGCCTTCAAGCCGCCGTCGACGGTTTTTCCGGAAAAGCCGAACCCGCGAATCTTGCCCTCGGCCTTGAGTTCGGCGAGGGTCGCATAGACTTCGCAGTCGTTGAGGATCGCCAGGTCATTACCATCGGAATGCACCAGCACCAGGTCGATAAAATCCGTTTCCAGACGCTGCAGGCTGCGTTCGACCGAGAATCGGGTGTGCGCGGCGCTAAAGTCATGCCGCGACAGGCCGTCGGCGAATTCTTCACCGACCTTGCTGACAATCACCCAGTCCTGACGCTGGCCGCGCAGTAAAGGGCCGAGGCGCTCCTCGCTGCGACCGTAGGCCGGAGCGGTGTCGATCAGGTTAATGCCCAGGTCGCGGGTCAGCTTGAGCAGCATGCGCGCTTCGTCGTCGTCAGGGATCTGAAAGCCATTGGGGTATTTCACCCCTTGATCACGGCCGAGTTTCACCGTACCCAGGCCCAGCGGCGACACCAGCAGGCCGGTGCTGCCCAGGGGGCGATGCAGGTCATGCAGGGTGGGTTGGCTCATGGCAGCAGTTGCTCCCACGCCGTGACGCCCATCGGCGGCTTTGGCAATTCGGGGAGTGGCGCTGCCGGGCCTGGTTGAATGCCATCGCGGGCAAGGCTCGCCATCACCCGGTCGGCGAAGTCCGGCGCCAACGCCAGTTTGGTTGGCCAGCCCACCAGCAGTCGGCCCTCCTCGGCGAGAAACGCGTTGTCAGGGCGAGTCAGGCCCGATTGCAGCGGCTCGGCGCGATCCACGCGCAAGGTGGCCCATTGCACGGTGCTCAGGTCGATCCATGGCAGCAACTGGGCGAGTTCTTTCTGCGCAGTGGCGATTTGCTCCGCAGGCTCACGGTTGACGCCTTCGGTTTCGGCGATATCGCCGCCCAGATACCAGACCCATTGGCCATCGGCGGCCGGGTGCGTGGTGACGGTAATGCGCGGCTTGGTACCACCGCCCAGGCAGTGGGCGTACAGGGGTTTTAGGCTTGGGCCCTTGGCGATGATCATGTGCAACGGCCGCCGCTGCATGGCAGGCTGGCTCAGGCCCAGCGCTTCGAGCAGCGCAGCCGTTCCGCCGCCGGCGCTCAAGACGATGCGTTGGGCGCGGATCTCGCGCTCGTCCACCTTCAGACCGACCAGCACGCCACCTTCAAGCAGCGGCTCGATCTTCTGGCCGGCAAGCAAACCGTCACCCGCCAGATCGGCCAGGCGCTGGATCAGGCTCGGCACATCGACCACCAGTTCCGCCAGGCGATAGACTTTGCCCTTGAAGCGTTTGTCCTGAAGGGCGGGCGGGAGTTGATCGCCCTTGACCTGATCGACACGACCACGCACGGCTTTACTGGCGAAAAAACTGGTGAGGTTGCCGGCGATCGTGCCCGGAGACCACAGGTAGTGCGCTTCGGACAGCAGGCGCACGCCGGACAGGTCCAGTTCGCCGTCACCTGCCAGGGCCTCACGCCAGCGGCGCGGCATGTCGGCGATGGCTTCCGAAGCCCCGGTCAGGGCGCCATGCAGCGCGTATTTGGCGCCGCCGTGGATGATGCCCTGGGACTTCAGGCTTTGCCCGCCACCGAGACTGGCGCTTTCCACCAGCACGGTCGAAAACCCCTGGCGGCGCAGGCGCGCATTCAGCCAGAGGCCGGCGACACCAGCGCCGACAATCAGAACGTCGGTGGAAATAACGGATGGCATGCAGCGACCTCAGTGTTTGAGTGAAGCTGCAAGTTTCAAGCTTCAAGCTATAAGCTGCAAGCAAGACCTCTTGTTGCTTATAACTTGAAGCTTATGGCGGCAGTTAATGCCCGGCAGTTTTCGAGAACAACTGAATGACAACAACGCCCAACACGATCAACGCCATCCCCAGCATCGCCGGCACGTCCAGCTTCTGCCCGTAGATGAACAGCGCCGCGACGCTGACCATCACGATCCCCATGCCGGCCCAGACCGCGTAAGCCACGCCCACCGGCACGCTGCGCACCACCAGCGTCAGCATCCAGAAGGCAATCCCGTAACCGACGATCACCAGCAGCAGTGGCAGTGGGGTGCTGAAGCCTTTGACCGCTTTCATCGAAACAGTGGCAATCACTTCGGCGCAGATGGCGATGGCCAGGTAGTAGTAAGCGGTCATGGGTCAATCCTCGTATGAAGTGTTGCTTTCTGAGGTGGCATTCTAGAGATTCGTCAGATGCGGTAAAGTCATTACCTATCTGTTATTGAGATGGGTTTGGGCCTGAGTATGCAATGGAACCTGGAGCAGCTGCGCTTGTTCGTCAGCGTGGCGGAGCAACGTTCGTTTTCCGCCGTGGCACGGAACCAGCGCAAGGCGCAGTCGGCGGTCAGCAGTTCGATCGCGCTGCTGGAGGAAGACCTGGGCGTCAGCCTGTTCGACCGCAGCAGTGGTCGACAGCCAAAACTCACCGAAGCCGGCAACGCCTTGCTGGAAGAAGCACGGGAAGTGCTGCGTCAATGTGAGCGCCTCAATGGCCGGGCGCTGGCGATGATGCGTGGGCAGGAGGCGCGTCTGCGCCTGGCTCAGGATGAGGCCATGCCTTATCAGCCGGTCATCGAAAGCTTCGAAGCGCTGGCTGAGCGCTTTCCCAGCCTGGAAGTGCAATTGACCAGTGCGGCCCAGGGCGAGGTGGCGCGCAAACTGGTGGAGCGTCGTGCCGATCTGGGTTTGTTGTTCTTTCACGACCAGATCCCCGAAGCGCTGGAGCGCCGAGTGCTTGGCAGCGTGGAAATGGTCACCGTGTGCGGCGTCGACCACCCGCTGGCGAAGCAGGCTCAGGTTGATCGCCAGGCGCTGGCCCGGCATCGCCAGCTGCTGATGTCGACCCAGTCCAGCCTCTATCCCGGCAGCGAGCCGGCCAGCCCGCAAGTCTGGCGGGCCGACAGCTTTTACGTGATGGCGGAATGGCTGGTGCGCGGCCTCGGCTGGGCCTGGCTGCCGCGCCACGTGGTGCAGTACCCGACCTATCAGGGGCAAATGGTCGAGTTGAGCAGCGAATGGACCCCGCCGGCGTTGGTGGTGGAACTGGTCTGGCGCCGCGATGAACCCCTCGGCCCCGCGGCTCGCTGGCTGGCAGAACGTTTTGCCGTGCACTTGCAGGCGATCGGCGAAAAACCCGATAAACTCCGCCGCCATGAATAGAACTCTGTATACCGCGCTGTTTTATCTGGGGCTGCCTTTGGTAGCGATTCGGCTGTGGCTGCGGGCGCGCAAGGCGCCGGCCTATGCCAAGCGCATTGGCGAGCGTTTCTCCTGTGGGATGCCGGCGATGCAGCCGGGTGGCCTTTGGGTGCACGCAGTGTCTGTTGGCGAGAGCATTGCCGCTGCGCCGATGATTCGCGCTTTGCTGCAACGTTATCCCCACCTGCCGATTACCGTCACCTGCATGACCCCGACCGGTTCGGAGCGCATCCAGGCGATGTTTGCCAATGAGCCACGCATCCAGCACTGCTATTTGCCGTACGACTTGCCGTGCGCTGCCCGGCGCTTCCTTGATCGGGTCCAGCCAAGGTTGGCGGTGATCATGGAGACAGAACTGTGGCCCAACCATATCCATGAATGCGCCAAGCGCGGGATTCCCGTGGCGTTGGCCAATGCGCGCCTGTCCGAACGCTCGGCGAAAGGCTATGGCCGCTTTGCCAAACTGACCGGGCCGATGCTCGCCGAAATGAGCCTGTTCGCGGTGCAGACCGAAGCCGAGGCCCAGCGCTTCCGCAATTTGGGGGCCCGGGCGCCAACCGTTGAGGTGACTGGCTCAATCAAGTTCGACCTGACCATCGACCCGCAGCTGTTGCAGCGAGCCGCCGAACTGCGTGCCCAATGGCAGGCGCAGGAACGCCCGGTGTGGATCGCGGCCAGTACCCACGAGGGCGAAGACGAGGTGGTGTTGGCGGCCCATCGTCAGTTGCTGGCGAGCCATCCCGATGCCTTGCTGATTCTGGTGCCGCGCCATCCCGAGCGTTTCAATGCGGTGTTCGAGTTGAGCCGACAGCAGGGCTTTGCCACGGTCCGTCGTTCCACGGGCGAGCCGGTCACTGCTGCGACGTCAGTGTTGCTGGGCGACACCATGGGCGAATTGCTGTTTCTCTATGCCTTGGCCGACAGTGCCTTCGTCGGTGGCAGCCTGGTGCCCAATGGCGGGCACAACCTGCTGGAACCGGCGGCGCTGGCCAAGCCAGTGTTGAGCGGTCCACATCTGTTCAACTTCCTCGAAATCGCCGCGCAGTTGCGCAGTGCCGGGGCGTTGCAGGAAGTGGAGGATGCCGAAGGGTTGGCACTGGCGGTGCAGCGTCTGTTCGAATTGCCCAGGGATGCGCAGCGGATGGCGGAGGCGGGGTTGAAGGTGATGCGCACCAATCAAGGCGCATTGCAGCGGTTGCTGGATGGGTTGGGGCGGTTGATCGAGCGGGCTTGAATCCATTCCTGACCCATTGTGGCGAGGGAGCAGGCTCGCTCGCCACAAAAGTCTTTCGCCAGGACTTATTTGTTACTGACCCGGTCTTGCATTCAACTGGTCAGCCGCCGCCTTGGCCAGATCCGGCGGCAGGAAGTCCTTGTCCGGGTTGTAGTCAGGCTTGAGCCACCGCGCCAGGTCCTGCAAATCCCCGGGGTTCAACGTGCCGGCCTGTTGCTTGAGGCGCAGGTTGTCGAGGATGTAGTCGTAGCGGGTGTTGTTGTAGTTGCGCACCGAGGTGTACAGCTGGCGCTGCGCATCCAGCACGTCAACGATGTTTCGTGTACCCACCTGATAACCGATTTCGGTCGCTTCCACCGCACTCTGGTTGGAAATGATCGACTGCTTGCGCGCCTGTACCTGTTCGACGTCGGTATTCACTGCGCGGTGCAGGTCGCGGGTGTTTTCGACGATTTGCCGGCGCAGGGATTCGCGTTGCTGCTCGATCTGATCCAGTTGTGCATAGGATTGGCGCACCTGGGAGTTGATCAGGCCGCCGCTGTAGATCGGGATGTTCAGCTGCAGGCCCACCGAGGTTTGCTCGACGTTGCCCCCGTACGGTTGGGGAAAGCCGTTCGGATTGCTGAAGCCCAGGGCGTCGTTATCGCCTTTTTCGTATTTCGCCACGGCGTCAATGGTCGGCGCGTGGCCGGCCTTGCGCTGCTTGAGCGTTTGCTCGGCAGCGCTGACGGCGTAGTTGCTGGCCAACAGATTGAGGTTCTGTTTGGCCGCCGTTTCGACCCAGGCCTTGGCATCGTTCGGCGCTGGCGGCAGGATCGGCAGGTTGTGGCTGATGCCCTGGATCGAGTTGTACTGACGGTTGGTCAGGGTGATCAGCGCTTCAAATGCATCATCCACCTGGCGCTGCGCGACGATACGGTTGGCGCGTGCGGTGTCGTAGCTGGCTTGTGAGTTGAGCACGTCGGTCTTGTCCGAGAGACCGACATCGAAGCGCTCATTGGACTGATCGAGCTGGCGTTTGAACGCGGCTTCCTCGGCCTTGGTCGAGGCCAGGTTGTCCTGGCTGCGCAGTACGTTGAAGTAACTGTTGGCGGTTTGCAGGATCAGGTTCTGCTCGGTTGCCGAGAGTTGCAGCGCGGCCTGCTCATTGACGTCCTTGGCGGCCTGGAACTGGAACCAGCGATCGGCACGGAACAACGGCTGCGCCAGCGTGGCCTGGTATGAATGAGCATTGCGGTTGGCGGTGGTCGACGGCTGATCGAGCGAGGTGCGCGCGCTGGACACTTGCGCGCCACCCGAGAGATTAGGCAGCAGGCCGGCGCGGGCCTGGGGCACGACTTCCTTCTGGGCGCCGTATTGGGCCATGGCGGCGGCGAGGTCGGCGTTGTTGTTCACCGCTTCCTGATAGACGCTGACCAGATCGGTTTTGTTGGATAAGGGCGCTTCTGCCCAGGCCATTCCATTGGACGCACAAGACACGGCCAGGGCCAGTGAGAGTTTGCGCAGCATAGGCGTTCCCTAAAATTAATATTACACAAGTAATTTGAGCGCCAAGGCTAAGGCGCGACACGTGCAACGTCAATGCGCGCGACGGCGTAGCGAGTGTAGTGGTGCATCGGGGCGCCAACAATCCTGCAATTGCGCCATTCATCATGGTATTTGCCGCAGAGTTGGCGTTCTTTGCCAGTTGTGTCTAGACTGGCCGGGTTCTTGTCGGGGTGCCTTGCTATGAGGCTGAGATCGAATAATTTCGGATCCCGTTGAACCTGATCAGGTTAGCGCCTGCGTAGGGAACAAGATTTCTCGTCACCCGGCGAGTCCTCTTGTGCTTCGTCCGGGATGTTGTTCGACAATCGAACACCCCTCGAGCACTGAGCACAGCACTGCTGGAATTCCCAGCGCCCGTGCGTCCATTCGTTTACAGGTTCGCTCCGACAAAAATCCACTGCCTGGATGCTGTCTGGAGAGCCCGTGATGACGACAAAAGCAAAAAACGACACCCACCTGAGCGAATCGGCCAAGGTCGACGAGCAGTCGGTTCAGCCTTTTACCCGCTCGCAAAAAATTTATGTGCAGGGCTCTCGCCCGGACATTCGCGTGCCGATGCGCGAAATCAGCCTGGACGTGACCCCCACCGATTTCGGTGGCGAAATCAATGCCCCGGTCACTGTCTATGACACTTCAGGCCCGTACACCGACCCCAACGTCATCATCGACGTGCGCAAGGGCTTGGGCGATGTGCGCTCGGCCTGGATCGACGACCGGGGTGATACCGAGCGCTTGCCTGGCCTGAGCTCGCACTTCGGCCAGGAGCGCCTGGCCGATCCGGAACTGACCAAGCTGCGCTTCGCTCACGTCAACAACCCGCGCCGCGCCAAGGCGGGGGCCAACGTCAGCCAGATGCACTACGCGCGCAAAGGCATCATCACCGCCGAGATGGAATACGTCGCCATCCGCGAAAACATGAAGCTGCAAGAGGCCCGCGCTGCCGGCCTGATGAAACAGCAGCACGCCGGTCACAGCTTCGGCGCCAGCATCCCGAAGGAAATCACGCCGGAGTTTGTCCGCGAAGAAATCGCCCGTGGTCGCGCAATCATTCCCGCCAACATCAACCACACCGAACTGGAACCGATGATCATCGGCCGTAACTTCCTGGTGAAGATCAACGGCAACATCGGCAACAGCGCCCTGGGTTCGTCCATCGAAGAAGAAGTGGCGAAACTGACTTGGGGTATTCGCTGGGGTTCGGACACGGTCATGGACCTGTCCACCGGCAAGCACATCCATGAAACCCGCGAGTGGATCATCCGCAACTCGCCGGTGCCGATCGGTACCGTGCCGATCTACCAGGCACTGGAGAAGGTCAATGGGGTCGCTGAAGACCTGACCTGGGAGCTGTTCCGCGACACGCTGATCGAGCAGGCCGAGCAGGGCGTCGACTACTTCACCATCCACGCCGGCGTGCTGTTGCGCTATGTGCCGATGACCGCCAAGCGGGTGACCGGCATTGTTTCCCGTGGCGGCTCGATCATGGCCAAGTGGTGCCTGGCGCACCACAAGGAAAACTTCCTCTACACCCATTTCGACGAAATCTGCGAAATCATGAAGGCCTACGACGTCAGCTTCTCGCTGGGCGATGGTCTGCGTCCGGGTTCGATTGCCGACGCCAACGACGAAGCGCAGTTCGGCGAGCTGGAGACCCTCGGTGAGCTGACCAAGATCGCCTGGAAGCACGACGTGCAATGCATGATCGAAGGCCCGGGCCACGTGCCGATGCAGTTGATCAAAGAGAACATGGACAAGCAGCTCGAGTGCTGCGACGAGGCGCCGTTCTACACGCTTGGCCCGCTGACCACCGACATCGCGCCAGGCTACGACCACATCACCTCGGGTATTGGTGCGGCGATGATCGGCTGGTTCGGTTGCGCCATGCTCTGCTACGTGACGCCGAAGGAGCATTTGGGTCTGCCGAACAAGGATGACGTGAAGACCGGGATCATCACCTACAAGATCGCCGCTCATGCCGCCGACCTTGCGAAGGGGCATCCAGGCGCGCAGATTCGTGACAATGCCTTGAGCAAGGCGCGTTTCGAATTCCGTTGGGAAGATCAGTTCAACCTCGGCCTCGATCCGGACACCGCTCGCTCGTATCACGATGAAACCCTGCCGAAGGATTCGGCCAAGGTCGCGCATTTCTGCTCGATGTGCGGGCCAAAGTTCTGCTCGATGAAAATCACCCAGGAAGTGCGCGAGTACGCGGCCAACCAGCGGATCGAAGCATTGGACGTGGACGTCGCCCAAGGCATGGCCGAGCAGGCCGAGCGCTTCAAGAAAGAAGGCAGTCAGCTGTACCAGAAAGTTTGACCTGACCTGAAAGGGTGGGGCCTACAGGCCCCATCGCCAGCAGGCTGGCTCCCACACTGGATTTGTGAACGCCACAAGTCCCTTGTGGGAGCCAGCCTGCTGGCGATAGCGGTTAACACAACACCAAATGTCCCTCTGAGATAACACCCTTGAGCATTCAACCCAGCACTTACTCCCCCGATTTCGCGGTGCCGTCTGACAGGCGTGTGTTCGGCGGCCGTGATCTGTTTTCCCTGTGGTTCTCCCTCGGCATCGGCCTGATGGTGCTGCAGACCGGTGCGCTGTTGGCGCCAGGTTTGGGGCTGTCCGGCTCGTTGCTGGCGATTTTTCTAGGCACGCTGGTCGGTGTTCTGCTGCTGGCCGCGGTTGGCGTGATCGGCAGCGATACCGGCCTGTCGTCGATGGCCGCGCTCAAACTCAGCCTCGGCGCCAAAGGCGCCAGCCTGCCGGCGGTGTTGAACCTGCTGCAACTGATCGGTTGGGGCTCGTTCGAAATCATCGTCATGCGCGATGCCGCCAGCCTGTTGGGCGCGCGGGCCTTCAGCGAAGGCAGCCTGCTGTCCCATCCGATGCTGTGGACGCTGTTCTTCGGCGCTTTGGCGACCTTGCTGGCGGTCAGTGGTCCGTTGACGTTCGTGCGCCAGATCCTGCGCAAATGGGGCATCTGGCTGCTGTTGGCCGCGTGCACCTGGCTGACCTGGAACCTGTTCGCCAAGGCTGATCTGGCGGGCTTGTGGGCGCAGGCCGGTGATGGCTCGATGCCGTTCGCCGTGGGCTTCGACATCGCGATTGCCATGCCGCTGTCGTGGCTGCCGCTGATCGCCGACTACTCGCGTTTCGGCAAGCGGGCGAAAAACGTATTCGGTGGCACCGCGATCGGTTTCTTTATCGGCAACTTCTGGCTGATGAGCCTGGGCGTGGCCTACACCCTGGCGTTCGCGCCGAGCGGTGAAGTCAATGCCTTGCTGCTGGCTCTGGCCGGTGCAGGCCTGGGGATTCCGTTGCTGCTGATTTTGCTGGATGAATCAGAGAACGCCTTTGCCGACATTCACTCGGCGGCGGTGTCCAGCGGGATTCTGTTGCGCTGGAAGGTCGAGCACCTGGCGTTGGCCATCGGGGTGGTCTGCACCTTGATCGCCTTGCTGGCACCCTTGGCTCAGTACCAGAACTTCCTGCTGTTGATCGGTTCAGTGTTTGCACCGCTGTTCGGGGTGGTGCTGGTGGACCACTTCATCCTGCGCAAACGCAGTGGCCAGGTCGCGTCAGCCGCATTGCGCTGGCCGGCGCTGCTGGCCTGGCTGGGCGGGATCAGCACCTACCATCTGCTGGCCAATCTGTATCCGGACATCGGCGCAACCCTGCCGGCGCTGGTGCTGGCAGGGCTGCTGCAACTCGTTCTGGGCCGGGCCTTCAGTTACGGCCGGGAAACAGCTCGGGCTTGATGATGCCGTTAAGACGAGGGTAGGGGATCTTCAGTTCGACATGGCCCAGCGCGTAAGGCGCGATGCTGCTGGTTTCGTACTTGAGGATCACCCCGCCATAAGTCAGCGCCACGTTCTGGGTTTTCTGGAACGGCCAGCTCTTCACGAACTCCGGTTCCTGGTCGAGCTTGGTGCTGATCAGCCAGCTGTTGTGCGCCACCTGCGCGGCTTTCCAGAACGCGTCTTCCTGTCCCGGCACCAGCATGTCCGACAGCGTCAGCACCTTATGTTGTTGACGTGAGTAGTTGATGAAGCCGCGGCCCGGAATCCCATGGGCGCCGCCGTTGTCCAGGTAGCTGGACAGTTCGACAATCACCAAGCCGTCATGCTGCTCGCGTACTTTCGATTGCAAATAACTGCTGTTGCGCGGGCCGGCGGTGCGCAAAAACTGTTCGCGATACGCGGCCAGTGTCGGCGCCACGGGGGCATCGGGCGAGGTGCGGGTCATTTGCAGCAGGCGTTTTTCGATGATGCCGTCAAGCGTAGGTTCGGCCGGGAAGTGCACGATATCAATATTCACCAGCGGGCAATCCTGATCCTTGCAGCCAGGCTTGAGCTGTTCGGAGGCGTCGCGAGTGGTTTCCAGCGGCGCCCGATAGTTGGGCTGGAACAGACTCTGGCAGGCACCCAGGGTCAGGGCGATGGCGGCCACGGAGGCGATTTTAAAAAGCGACATGGTTGTCCTTCATAAAACTGGGAAAGGCGAAAAGTTACCCGCTTCGACTGTCAACGAAGCAGTCAGTTCGCCACTAAGCTAATTAGAGTGGGTTTCGCCCTCACCGTCTATCCCGCTGACGGGAAAGGGGCTGCATCAAAGGTCTCCGGCGCGTTAGGATGGCGCGAAGTCGAGGTGGGAGCCTCGTACAGGATTAGCAGTAACGAGGATTGTCATGACTGATTTTGCCACCGCCACTCCGACCGCCGTTGATATCGTTCGGCGCGAACAGTGCTACCAGGGCTTCTACAAGCTTGATCGCGTGCACTTGCGCCACGAATTGTTCGCCGGTGGCATGAGTCGCGAGATCAATCGTGAAGTGTTCGTGCGCCATGATGCAGTGTGCGTGCTGCCTTACGATCCGCAGCGCGATGAAGTGGTGCTGATCGAGCAGTTCCGCGTCGGCGCCATGGGCAAGACCGACAATCCCTGGTTGATCGAACTGGTCGCTGGTCTGATCGACAAGGAAGAAGTACCGGAAGAAGTTGCTCGCCGCGAAGGGCAGGAGGAAGCTGGGCTTGTTTTCGGGGCGCTGTGGCCGATCACCCAATATTTTCCATCGCCGGGCGGCAGCAATGAATTCGTGCATTTGTACCTGGGGCGTTGCGAGACAACCGGGGTCGGCGGCCTGCATGGGCTGGAGGAAGAAGCAGAAGATATCCGCGTCTCGGTCTGGGCCTTTGAAGATGCCCTGCAGGCCGTACGCGACGGACGTATTGCCAACGCACCAAGCATCATTGCCTTGCAATGGCTGGCTTTGAATCGCGTTGAAGTGAGGGGGTTATGGTCGTAAACAAGCTGCGCGATCGCTATCGGGTAGATCTGGTGGGGCTGCAAGCGTCCTGCGAGGCGAACTACGCGCGACTGATGCGACTGCTGCCGGACATGCGCAGCGAGCCGGCCGCGCGGCGCATCGCCGTGACCCATGGCGATCAGATGCTCGGGGTGCTGGCGCTGGAAGTGCTGCAAGTCTGTCCGTACACCACGACCCTGCAAGTGCGCCAGGAACACAGCCTGCCGTGGCTGCCGGTGCCGCAACTGGAAGTACAGGTCTACCACGACGCCTGCATGGCCGAAGTGGTCAGCGCCGAACATGCGCGGCGCTTTCGTGGCATCTATCCTTACCCGAACGCCTCGATGCACCAGCCGGATGAAAAAGCCCAACTGAACATGTTTCTGGGCGAATGGTTGAGCCATTGCCTGGCGTTGGGGCACGAGTACGAAGTCGTACGTTAATTGTGAGCCGCAGTTGTGAACTGCGTCAGGTTCACAGGTTTCCCCTTTAGGTCGTCCCCCAGCATAATTGCGCCATTCATCCATTCCCGTGATCACGCCCTGGGAGAACACCTTGCCGAGCGTATCCACATTGAGTGCCGCCGATCCGGCGTTTCTGGTGCAAATTTCCGACAGCCATCTGTTCGCCGAGGCGGATGGCACGCTGCTGGGCATGAATACCTGCGACAGCCTGCAAAGAGTCATCGAGCTGGTACGCCAGCAACAGCCGCAGATCGACCTGATCCTGGCCACGGGTGATCTGTCGCAGGACGGCACGCTGGAGTCTTACCAGCGGTTTCGCGACCTGACCGGGCAACTCGGTGCCCCAGCCCGCTGGATTCCCGGTAACCACGACGAGCCATTGATCATGGCCGAGGCGGCGGTGCAGAGCGCGTTGCTGGAATCGGTGGTCGACATCGGCAATTGGCGGATCACGCTGCTTGATTCGGCCGTGCCGGGCTCGGTGCCGGGGTATTTGCAGGACGAACAGTTGCAACTGCTGGCGAGCTCGTTGAGTGAAACGCCGGAGCGTCATCACCTGGTGTGCTTCCACCACCATCCAGTGTCGATCGATTGTGCCTGGATGGAGCCGATCGGGCTGCGTAATCCCGAGGCGTTGTTTGCTGTGCTGGACCGTTTTCCACAGGTGCGCGCCGTACTTTGGGGGCACGTGCATCAGGAAGTCGATCAATGGCGTAATGATGTGCGTTTGATCGCTTCGCCTTCGACCTGCATTCAGTTCGAACCGGGCAGCGATGATTTCATGGTCGGGGAGCAAGCGCCGGGGTATCGCTGGCTGCGGCTGTTGCCGGATGGCCAGCTCGAAACCGGAGTGGAGCGCGTCAGCGGTTTCGACTTCCAGATCGATTACAGCTCCAACGGCTATTAATCATTCCCCAAGATCGCATTGCGGCCTTCGCGAGCTGGGCTTCGTGAACGGTGCAGATCCATTGTGCAAGCGAGCTCGCTCGCGAAGGCGTCCGCCCGGGCGACCCGATTTCACGGGTATCCCCGATTCCCCCGACACCCTGTAAACTCCGCCTCTTTATCCGACGCACAGGGAGTTCAAATGTCCGGCTCGATCCTTTATATCCACGGGTTCAACAGCGCGCCTGCGTCGAAAAAGGCCACTCAGTTGAGCGAAGTGATGGAGCGTCTGGGCTTGAGCGATCGATTGCGCGTGCCGGCCTTGCATCACCATCCCCGCGAAGCCATCGGTCAGCTGGAGCAAGCGATTGAGGCGCTCGGACGGCCACTGCTGGTCGGCAGCTCACTCGGCGGCTACTATGCGACTCACTTGGCCGAACGCCATGGCCTCAAAGCCCTGTTGATCAACCCTGCCGTCAGTCCGCACCGGATGTTCGACGGGTTTCTGGGGACGCAGAAAAACCTGTATACCGATGAGACCTGGGAACTGACCCATGACCATGTGACGGCCTTGGCCGAACTGGAAGTGCCGGCACCGCAGGACCCGCAGCGCTATCAGGTGTGGTTGCAGACCGGCGACGAAACGCTGGACTATCGCCTCGCCCAGCAGTATTACCGGGCTTGTGCCTTGCGTATTCAGGCCGGCGGCGACCATGGTTACCAAGGGTTTGCCGAGCAACTTCCAGCCATGCTGAGTTTTGCCGGCATAGGCGCAGATTTGTATCAGGCGATTGATTTCAGCGCACTGTGAACCGTTGCCCCTTTTTCATTGAATCACTGACGACGAGACCCTATGGCCACTCCCAGCGCTAGCTCTTATAACGCAGACGCCATCGAAGTCCTCTCGGGCCTCGACCCGGTGCGCAAGCGCCCCGGCATGTACACCGACACCACTCGGCCAAACCACCTCGCCCAGGAAGTCATCGACAACAGCGTCGACGAAGCCTTGGCCGGGCATGCCAAATCGGTGCAGGTCATCCTGCACGCCGATCACTCGCTGGAAGTCAGTGATGACGGTCGCGGCATGCCAGTGGACATTCACCCGGAAGAAGGCGTTTCCGGCGTCGAGCTGATCCTCACCAAACTCCATGCGGGCGGCAAGTTTTCCAACAAGAACTACCAGTTCTCCGGCGGTCTGCACGGGGTCGGTATTTCGGTGGTCAACGCCTTGTCGACCGAAGTCCGGGTCCGCGTAAAGCGTGACGGCAACGAATACCAGATGACCTTCGCCGACGGTTACAAGAAAACCGAGCTGGAAGTGATCGGCACCGTTGGCAAGCGCAACACCGGCACCAGCGTGTTCTTCGCCCCGGACCCGAAATACTTCGATTCACCGAAATTTTCCATCAGTCGCCTCAAGCACGTGCTCAAGGCCAAGGCCGTGCTGTGCCCGGGGCTGCTGGTCAGTTTTGAAGACAAGGCCAGCGGCGAGAAAGTCGAATGGCATTACGAAGATGGCCTGCGCTCCTATCTGGTCGACGCGGTCAGCGAGTTCGAACGCCTGCCGGACGAGCCGTTCTGCGGCAGCCTGGCCGGTAACAAAGAGGCCGTGGACTGGGCGTTGCTGTGGCTGCCGGAAGGTGGCGACGCGGTGCAGGAAAGCTACGTCAACCTGATCCCGACCGCCCAGGGCGGTACCCACGTCAACGGCCTGCGCCAGGGCCTGCTCGACGCGATGCGCGAGTTCTGCGAATTCCGCAGCCTGTTGCCGCGTGGCGTAAAGCTGGCGCCGGAAGACGTCTGGGAACGCATTGCGTTCGTGCTGTCGATGAAGATGCAAGAGCCGCAATTCTCCGGTCAGACCAAGGAGCGTCTGTCGTCCCGTGAAGCAGCGGCGTTCGTTTCCGGAGTGGTCAAGGATGCGTTCAGCCTGTGGCTCAACGCCAACCCGGAAACCGGCATGCTCCTGGCGGAACTGGCGATCAACAACGCCGGCCGCCGCCTGAAGGCCAGCAAGAAAGTCGAGCGCAAGCGCATCACCCAGGGGCCGGCCCTGCCGGGCAAACTCGCCGACTGCGCCGGGCAGGACCCGATGCGTTCCGAGCTGTTCCTGGTGGAAGGTGATTCCGCCGGCGGTTCGGCCAAGCAGGCGCGGGACAAAGAGTTCCAGGCGATCCTGCCGTTGCGCGGCAAGATCCTCAACACCTGGGAAGTGGACGGCAGCGAAGTACTCGCCAGCCAGGAAGTGCACAACATTGCCGTGGCCATCGGCGTCGATCCTGGCGCGGCGGACATGAGCCAGCTGCGCTACGGCAAGATCTGCATCCTCGCCGACGCCGACTCCGACGGTCTGCACATCGCGACCCTGCTCTGTGCATTGTTCGTCCAGCACTTCCGTGCGCTGGTCGATGCCGGCCACGTCTATGTCGCCATGCCGCCGCTGTACCGGATCGACCTGGGCAAAGAGATTTACTACGCCCTGGACGAAGCCGAGCGCGATGGCATTCTCGATCGCCTGGTGGCGGAGAAGAAACGTGGCAAGCCGCAGGTCACCCGATTCAAAGGCCTGGGTGAAATGAACCCGCCGCAGCTGCGCGAAACCACCATGGATCCGAACACCCGGCGCTTGGTGCAACTGACGCTGGATGATTTCGAAGCGACGTCGGAAATGATGGACATGCTGCTCGCCAAAAAACGCGCCGGCGACCGCAAGACCTGGCTGGAATCCAAAGGCAACCTGGCCGAGGTTCTGGGCTGATGCGTCTGGGCTTTGCCCTGGCGTGTGCATTGCTGCTGACCTCGATCACGGTGTCTGCCGAGCCGGCACCGTCGTTGCGTCTGGTGTCCGAGCATGCCATCGAAGGCATGCGCGGGGGCAACCTGTCCGGGCTGGCCCTGTGCGGCAAGGACTTGTGGGCGGTCTCCGATCGCGACGACGATCAGATCTACCGGCTCGATACCCAGGCTGGCGTCTGGCACGCGCAAGCAGTGGGCATCGGCGTTCCGCCGGTGCCTGACAGCGGTTTGCCCTGGGGATTGCGTTCACGGACCTGGGCGGCTTCGTTCGTGCGTGGCGGTGATCTGGATTTCGAAGGCATCACCTGCGACAGCGCCGGCAATCGCTACATCGTCAGCGAAGGCCATGCGGCCGTCCTGCAAGTGCCGCCAACGGGGCCAGCGTCCTGGCTGAAAATCTCGCCGATGATGGTGCGCGAAGCGCGGGCCAGCGGCATGCTGTTGAAATTCAATGCATTGTTCGAAGGGTTAGCGATCAATTCGACGGGGGACCAGTTGTGGCTCGCCGCCGAGCGCCAAAGCCGCGGATTGGTACTGATCAAGCGCAAGCAGACCGTGTGGGATTGCGACGGTGGCTGTGTGCTGTTGAGCGAATCGGGCATGGAAATGCAGCCGCCGCAGTTTCCCAAGGTCAAGGCGGTTTCACGGGATTTTTCCGATCTGTCATTGTTCAACGGCAAGCTGTTCACCCTGGAGCGCAATGCCTATCAGATCTGTCGCCGGGACCCGCAAACGGCCAAAGTGGAGCGCTGCTGGTCTTATGCTGACGAGTTGTTGCAGGAAAGCCGTCGCTATCCACAGAACTATGGCCTCGAAGAGGCATTGATCGTGGACGCTGACGGCGCGTGGATGGGTGTCGACAACAATTTCGGTGCCCGCGCCGATGGCGAGTTACGGCCGATCGTCTGGCGCTTTGCCGCGCCTGAAGGTGGCTGGAGTGCCAAGCCATGAGTCAGCAACCACCGGGCAAGCGCGCCGGCCGGGTGTTGATGGTGCTGGCCTGGTGCGCCGCGCTGTTTCTGGCGACGCGGTTTTTTGGCCAGTGGGAAGAGCGCCAGCAAAACCCGAACGTGGCGGTGAGCTCGGAGCAGGGCGAAGGTTTTATCGAAGTGAAACTGGTCAGCAATGGCCAGGGGCATTTCGTCGCCAGCGGCCATATCAACGGTCAGCCGGTGGATTTCATGCTCGATACCGGGGCGACCGACGTGTCGATCCCGGCCAGCCTGGCCGAGCGGCTGAAGCTGGAGAAAGGCTTCGGGGTGACCCTGAGCACGGCCAACGGTTTGAGCGAGGGGTATCGAACCCGCATCGACCGGCTGCAACTGGGCGACATCGTGTTGCGCGATGTACGCGCACTGGTCGCACCCGGTTTGCATGGCGATCAAGTGCTGCTCGGCATGAGCGCACTGAACAAACTTGAATTTACCCAGCGCGGTGGCACCATGCTGCTGCGCCAGACAACGAATTGATGAGGCCCGCATGAGCGATATCCTTGCAGACAGCTTGGACGGCGTAGAACGCCGTTCGCTGGCTGACTTCACCGAAAATGCCTACCTCAACTACTCCATGTACGTGATCATGGACCGTGCCTTGCCGCATATCGGCGATGGCCTGAAACCGGTCCAGCGGCGCATCATCTACGCCATGAGCGAGTTGGGGCTGGACGCCGACTCCAAGCACAAGAAGTCGGCGCGTACCGTCGGTGACGTGCTCGGTAAATTCCACCCCCACGGCGACTCGGCTTGCTACGAAGCCATGGTCCTGATGGCCCAGCCATTCAGCTACCGTTACACGCTGGTGGACGGCCAGGGTAACTGGGGTGCGCCGGACGATCCCAAGTCCTTCGCCGCCATGCGTTACACCGAGGCGCGGTTGTCGCGTTACTCCGAAGTGCTGCTCAGCGAACTGGGCCAGGGCACTGCGGACTGGGGGCCGAACTTCGACGGTACCCTCGACGAGCCGCTGGTGTTGCCGGCACGTTTGCCGAACATCCTGCTCAACGGCACCACCGGTATCGCGGTGGGCATGGCCACCGACGTTCCGCCGCACAACCTGCGCGAAGTCGCCAGCGCCTGCGTACGTTTGCTCGATGAGCCCAAGGCCACGGTCGAACAGCTCTGCGAACACATTCAGGGCCCGGATTATCCGACCGAAGCGGAAATCATCACACCGCGCGCCGATCTGCTGAAAATCTATGAAACCGGTCGCGGTTCCGTGCGCATGCGCGCCGTGTACCACGTCGAAGACGGCGACATCATCGTCACCGCGTTGCCGCATCAGGTTTCCGGCGCCAAGGTGCTGGAACAGATCGCCGCGATGATGCAGGCCAAGCCGTCCAAGGCCCCGCAGATTGCCGACCTGCGCGACGAATCCGATCACGAGAACCCATGCCGGATCGTGATCATTCCGGGCGCACGCAAAAACTTTGACCACGATGCATTGATGCAACACCTGTTCGCCAGCACCGAGCTGGAGTCGAGCTACCGGGTCAACATCAACATCATCGGGCTGGACGGCAAGCCGCAACTGAAAAACCTGCGGGCCCTGCTGGTCGAATGGCTGGAGTTCCGGGTGCAGACCGTTCGTCGTCGCCTGCAATTCCGCCTCGACAAGGTCGAGCGTCGCCTGCACCTGTTGGACGGTTTGCTGATTGCCTACCTCAACCTGGATGAAGTGATTCATATCATCCGTACCGAGGAGCATCCGAAAGCCGCACTGATCGAGCGCTTTGCCCTGAGCGAGATCCAGGCCGACTACATCCTCGACACCCGTTTGCGTCAGTTGGCGCGACTGGAAGAGATGAAGTTGCGTGCCGAGCAGGATGAACTGCTCAAGGAACAAGCCAAGCTGCAAGCCTTGCTGAGCAGTGAAGCCAAGCTGAAAAAGCTGGTGCGCACCGAGTTGATCAAAGACGCCGAAACCTATGGCGACGACCGTCGCTCGCCAATCGTCGAGCGCGCCGAAGCCAAGGCCCTGACCGAGCACGATCTGCTGCCGAACGAGAAAGTCACCGTCGTGCTGTCGGAAAAAGGCTGGGTTCGTTCTGCCAAGGGGCACGAAATCGATGCCACCGGGCTCTCCTACAAGGCCGGGGATGGCTTCAAAGCCCTGGCGGCGGGGCGGTCCAACCAGTTTGCGGTGTTTATAGATTCCACGGGTCGCAGCTATTCGGTGGCGGCGCACACCTTGCCATCGGCCCGTGGACAGGGCGAGCCGCTGACCGGCCGTCTGACGCCACCGCCGGGGGCCAGTTTTGAATGCGTGCTGATGCCCGAGGATGACGCGCTGTACGTCATTGCTTCCGACGCCGGTTACGGTTTCGTGGTCAAGGGTGAAGACCTGCAGGCCAAAAACAAGGCCGGCAAGGCGCTGTTGAGCCTGCCGAACAACGCCAAGGTGATCCTGCCGCGTCCTGTGGCTGATCGTGAGCAGAACTGGCTGGCTTCGGTGACCACCGAAGGTCGCCTGCTGATCTTCAAAATCAGCGATCTGCCACAATTAGGTAAGGGCAAAGGCAATAAGATCATCGGTATTTCCGGTGAGCGAGTGGCCAGTCGTGAAGAGTATGTGACGGACATCGCCGTTTTACCGGAGGGCGCCACCTTGGTGCTGCAGGCCGGAAAACGCACCTTGTCACTGAAGGCGGACGACCTCGAGCACTACAAAGGTGAGCGTGGGCGTCGTGGTAACAAATTGCCACGTGGCTTCCAGAGGGTAGATGCGCTGCTCGTCGAAAACCTCAATTAGGCGTACTAGAGGCTCCGATCTACGATTTAACCCGTAGATCGGCGCTTTCGCGCTGGAGTCGGAACGCATATTCACGGATGATATGGCCTTTCAAGCGCCGGCGTGGCCGAGCGTTCTTCATATTTATTGAGTATTTTCACTGTGGTCAGCCTTGTGGCGATCACCTGGATGGGACGATGACTGCTCTGCGCCTTCCTTTTATCTTGATGCTCGCTGGCGTTCTTGGCCTGGCGGGTTGCAGCGTTCACCAGCCGGTGTCGCTGTATCAACTGGACAGCGGAAGTCCGGTTCAGCCTGCGCAAAGCGCGGGCATGGCGGTTTTGTTGGGTCCGGTGACCGTCGCTGACTACCTGCAACGCGAAACCCTGTTGCAGCGTCAACCCGATGGCAGCCTGCAAGCTTCGCTCGATGGTCGCTGGGCCGGTAGCTTGTCTTCCGATATCGACCAGTTGTTACTGCGTCAGGTCGCCGGTCATCTGGACAGCCAGCGTGTCGTTCTGGCGCCCGCCAACCTGGGCTTCACGCCGGATGTGCAGGTGCTGCTGACCATCACGCGACTGGACTCGGGTGAAAAGCAACCGGCGATCCTCGATGCGCAATGGCGTTTGATCGACCGCCGTGGTCAGGTGCGCGATAACCGCATCATTCATCTGCAGGAGCAACATGCCGGTAACACGGCGGCCCAGGTTCAGGCTCAGGGTGTGTTGCTGCAGCGACTGGCGGAACAGTTGTCTGTCGCGCTCAAGCCGTTGGCCAACCAGCCACCGATTGCCGAAGCGCCACGTAAACCGGCCGCCAAACCTGCGGCACCGGCGGTAGAACAGGAAAAACAGCCGAAGATCCCGATGGCTGCACCGATTCGCACGGATATGGAAGTGTTCCGCTTCTAAGTCTGGATCGAGTCAAACCAAAGCCCGCCTTGTGCGGGCTTTGTTGTTTCTGCTGATTGGAGACTTCCAGTGCGGCTGATGGCCTCATCGCTGGCAAGCCAGCTCCCACAAGGGGATCTGTTGAGCGCAGATTGTGTGTACGACATCAACCACTGTGGGAGCTGGCTTGCCAGCGATAGCGACTGTACAGGCAATAAAAAACCCGCAGACGAGTGATCATCTGCGGGCTTCAATATGTAAGGCTGAAAGATCGCAGCCTTCGGCAGCTACGGCTTACGCCCGGCGCTCATGCATCCGCGCTAGCTGTCGTTCAAGCATCGACGGATAAGGCTCCATCAAACGCTCCACACAGCAAGCACCTTCAGGGCTGGCAATCGGGCGGATCCGCGCGCGCTGGCGGATCAGTGCGTCGTCGCTGATCTTGCGCTCCACCAGCAGCAGGTTGCGGCTGTGTTGCGACAAGGCCAGGGCATCCTGGGCGGTGTCGGTCAGCAGCAGGTCGATCTGGCTCAGGCCGAACAGGTCGTCGCCCAGGGTCAGGCCCAGTTGCAATTGCAGGGTGATGCCACTGTCGGCGACTTCGATCTGCAGCTGATGGCCCAGCGCCCGCAGCAACTCGCCGCAGCAGATAGCATTGGTCAGGTAATCGTCGCCGCTGTCTTCGGTATGGAACAGCATCAGCGTGCTGCCGTCGTTCAGGGTGTGCAATTCGCTCTGATAGAGCGAGGCGGCCTGGTCGAGGCAGTCGCGGTAGCGCTCGAGCAGTTCTTCCAGGCGTGTGCGAGGCAGGCGACGCAGTTGCTCCTGAGAGCCCAGTTGCACGGCCAGTACGGCGCTGTGCTGCGGCACGTTCGAAACGACAGGTCGAGCGGCCGGAATCGGTGCGCTGTCTGTCGAATCATCGAGCAAATCGGCGAAGGCCTCTTCGTCATCGTCTTCGACGGTGCTGATGGTACGCCGTGGTGCAGCTTTCATCGCCGCCATCGGACGGCTTTCGTCAAAGCTTGGGTCGCGCAGATTGCGTACTTCGAAACCCGGCTCTGCGTCGTCGATGTCATCGAATTCCGGCTCTGGCACGGGCTCCGACTCGGCAGGTTCCGGCGCGAAGTTGGCGTGCAACTGGCGAGCCAGGTCACCAATTTCGTCCTGACGCTCGGTGGCCGGGGTGTATTCGTCGATATTGCGCAGCCACACCCGCAATTGCAGGAGCGGCGTGGAGATGTGTCGGCCCAGGCGCAGGCTCAAGGCCAGGGACAGGGCCAGCAGAATCGCGCTCAGGATGCCCATGCTTTGCAGGCTGATGGTCATCGGTTGCTGGAACTGGTCCATGTCGAGGCTGATGCGCAGTTGACCGGCGGTCACGTCCTGGAAGGTGATCTTGCTCTGGTACATGCCCTCGGCTTCACCCAGCAGGCCATGCTTGGGACGCTGTCCGGCTTCGGCGAGGATGCGGTTATCCACGCTATAGATGGCGGCGTGGGCCACCAGCTTGTTCTTGGTCAGGTTGTTGAGCAGTACGTTGAGGCTGAGGATGTCGTTGGACACCAGCAGCTCGGTGGCCGAGGTGGCCGTCTGCGTGGTCAGGCTTTCGCCCAGCGCATCCGCTTGTTCGTGCATGGCCTGCTTGAACTGCAAACCCATCACGCAGGCGTAGATGACCAGGGCCAGAGCGACCAGGATCACGTTATGGCTGGCGATGCGCAATGCAATCGGTACACGGCGGTGGCGCAGTGCCCGGAAGATCAGCAGGAAGAAGTTGTCGGTTTTTACTGGCGTGGGCCGGTTCACTTGAGCTCGGCTCTTTTATCTGTGAAGTTGACGCGCAGTATAGCGACAGGGTCTAGACCGGCAAAGCGCTCACGGTGCCCGATGGTCACTGAAAGTGGGTAGAATGCGGTTTTTTTCCACCTGCGGGGGTGCGCCTTGCGCGAAATCGTCCTGATAAACATCACGGGAGTCGACCGTCCCGGTCTGACTGCGGCCATTACCGGCGTTCTGGCCCAGGGTGGTGTGAACATTCTCGACATCGGTCAGGCGGTGATCCACGACACCCTGTCGTTCGGCATCCTGGTTGAAATTCCTGGTACCGAGCAAGGCAAGTCGGTGCTCAAGGACATCCTGTTCAAGGGCTACGAGCTCGATCAACAGGTCCGTTTCACGCCAGTGTCCGAAGAGGATTACCAGCAGTGGGTCGGCAACCAGGGCAAAAAACGCCACATCGTGACCCTGCTGACCCGCAAAGTGACGGCCGGGCAATTGCAGGCCGTGAGTTCCATCACCGCCAAATATGGCCTGAACATCGACCACATTGATCGGTTGTCAGGGCGCATGCCGCTGGATACGCCAGCGGATAAAGGCAAGGGCTGCATCGAGTTTTCCGTACGTGGCGAAGCGGCCGATCCGCAGGCGCTGCGTGCCGAATTCCTCAGCGTCGCCCAGGAACTGAACGTCGACATCGCCTTCCAGGAAGACTCGCTGTTCCGTCGTAACCGTCGCCTGGCGGTGTTCGACATGGACTCGACCCTGATCGAAGCCGAAGTGATCGACGAACTGGCCAAGGCTGCCGGTGTGGGTGACCAGGTCTCGGAAATTACCGAGCGGGCGATGGCGGGTGAGCTGGACTTCCGCGCCAGCTTCAAAGAGCGTCTTGCCTTGCTCAAGGGGCTGGATGTTGGCGTACTCGATTCCATTGGTGCATCCCTGCGCCTGACCGAGGGCGCTGAAACCCTGTTCGCTGAACTCAAGCGACTGGGTTACAAAACCGCCATTCTGTCGGGCGGGTTCACCTACTTCGCCAAGCAATTGCAGGCCAAGCTGGGTATTGACTATGTGTTCGCCAACGAGCTGGAAGTGGTGGATGGCAAGGTGACCGGCGTGGCGATCGAGCCGATTGTCGATGCGCAGCGCAAGGCTGATCTGCTCAAAGAGTTGGCGCACAAGGAAGGTTTGCGTCTGGAGCAGACCATTGCGGTCGGCGACGGCGCCAATGACTTGCCGATGCTGGCAATTGCCGGGTTGGGCGTGGCGTTTCGCGCCAAGCCGCTGGTTAAACAGTCGGCGAAGCAGGCAATTTCAACCCTGGGGCTCGATGGCGTGTTGTATCTGCTGGGCTTCCGCGATCGCGACGGACAACTGTAACGCCGCAAATCACCTGTAGGAGCGAGCCTGCTCGCGAAAAACGTAACGGCGCCGCGGACATCCAGAATGCCCGCGTCATCGTTAACGTCCATCGCGAGCAGGCTCGCTCCTACATTTGTGTGTCTCTATCAGGCTTTCGGTGAGCCCATTCCCTGGCCCATCTGCACCGGCGAACCTGCCGCCAATTCTTCAGCCCACTTCACTTGATCCGGCCCGAACAGCACGATAGCGGTCGAACCCAGTTTGAAGCGGCCCAGTTCCGCACCCTTTTCCAGATGGATCGGCGCACGAGCGGCCTCGTCGTAACGGAAGGTTTTCAGCTCGCGTTTCGGCGGCGTCACCAGCCCGGCCCACACGGTTTCGATCGATGCCACGATCATTGCGCCCACCAGCACGACGGCCATCGGCCCGCGTTCGGTGTCAAAGATGCACGCCACACGCTCGTTGCGGGCGAACAGTTCCGGCACGTTTTCGGCGGTGGTCTGATTCACCGAGAAAATCCGGCCCGGGATGTAGACCATTTCGCGCAGGGTGCCGGCCAGCGGCATGTGCACACGGTGGTAGTCCTTCGGCGACAGGTAAATGGTCGCGAAATCGCCACCCATGAACGGCGCGGCGTTCGCCGCATCGCCGCCAAGCAATTCGAGCACGCTGAAGCTGTGGCCCTTGGCCTGGAACACGCGGCCGTGTTCGATCGGCCCGAGTTGGCTGACCGCGCCGTCGGCCGGGCTGAGGATCGCGCCCGGTGTCTGGTCCAGAGGACGCGCGCCGTCCTTCAGGGCGCGGGTGAAGAAGGCGTTGAAGTGCTCGTAGGCCGTCAGGTCTTCGACCAGTGCCTGGGACATGTCCACCTGATAACGTTTGGCGAACCACGCGGTGAATGCATTCTTGAACCAGCGCACGCGGCATTCGGCGATGCAGCCGGCTAGTCGCGAGAGCAAATGGTGGGGCAGCAGGTACTGGCTGAGGATAAACAGACGCTTATTCATTAACTGTCCTTAAAAACCTTAAATCTCTACAGGGGTATCGGGGTGGTTGCCCCATTCGCCCCAGGAGCCGGCGTAGCCTTTGACCTGCGGATAACCGAGGGACTTGGCCACCAGATAGGTGAAGCCAGAACGGTGGTGAGTCTGGCAGTGGGTAATCACTTCTTTGTCTTTGCTGATCCCGAGTTGTTCGAGGATCTGCGGCATGTCGGTGCGGATGCGCAGGTTCCGGGCCTTGTCCATGCCGGCGGTCCATTCGAAATTGACCGCGCCAGGAATGTGTCCGCCCTTGGCCGCCAGGACTTTCTCACCGGAGTACTCCAGCGGCCCGCGCGCGTCCCAGATCGCCAGGTCGGCGGCGCCGAGACGGCTTTGCAGGTATTCGCGGGTCGCGGTGGGTTCGTCGTGCAGGGTCAATGCAACCGGGCCACCCACAGGAGCGGGGACCTGGATCGACATGGGCAAGCCTTCTGCCAGCCAGGCCGTCAGGCCGCCGTCGACATAGTGATAATTGCTGTGACCAATGACGTCCAGAAGCCAGATAAAACGCCCGGCCCAACCGCCGCCCTCGTCGTCATAAACCACGTAGACCGCATCGGGATTGTGCCCCAGCTCACCGAACAACGCTTCGAGTGCGGCTTGCGACGGCATCAGGCCTGGGGCGGGCGCCTGGCCGAGCTGTGTGCGTTTCGGATCGACAAACCGCGCACCGGGAATATGCCCTTCGGTGTAGCGGGCGCTGCTGGTCAGGTCCACCAGAATCAGATCACGGGCATCGAGGCGAGGGAGCAAGTCGCTCGGTTCGATCACCAGCGGCAAGCCAGAGAAGTCAGACATGTGAGGTCTCCAGAGCACAAAAGGGAGGATTGTAGCGCAGCGCTATTGGCCGCGGCGGCTAAAGTTATGCAGCGCTTTCTCGATGCACTGTGCCGTTTTGCCGAAGGCTTGCACGGTGATTTCCGAAAACGGCCCGCCGCCCTGATCCGCCACGACAATCATGATCACCCGGCCATTGTTGACCAGCGAGCGCAGCAGCAGGTGTTCGCCGCTGAACTGCGCGCGCAGGCCGTTGGGCAGCAGGGCTGAAAATTGTGCGTTGTTGGTCGGGTTAATCCGTACCTGGGCCTGTTGCGAAAGCAAGCGTTGCAGCACGGTGCTTTGGCTGACCGCAAAGTTCATCGCCGCCACTTCTTTGGGCAGCCCCGCCGTTTGGTGCACTCGCAGGTTGGCGTGGGTGCGGTCGGCCATCAGGATCATCACGCGGCGCATGCCGCAGGCGACGAGGGCGTCCCGGGCAGCGATGGTCAAGTGCATGGCATTGGTGAAGTGACTCGGTTCGACCAATAGCTCGGCGCATTGCTTGCGCCATTTCGCCAGGTCCTCGGCGGTGGGCGCGGGTGCCGGCAGCAAAGCGGCATGGACGCGATTCATGCCCCACGGCCAGATCAACGCTTCGGCGGGGTGCCAAAGGTCGGGCATGGCGTGATGGCGCGCACTGTTGGCGGCCTGCTGGTGCAATTGCTGTTGCACGTCTTCCATCGGTACTTGCAGGTATAGGCTGGTCAGATACTGCCACCGCTGGCTGTGCGGACTGTCCCAGGCCTGGTGCGCCGACAATGCCAGACCGTTGGCCAGCAACACGGTATTGGCCGGTTGATTGAGCCAGCGGCGCAGGGTCGGATCGTCATCGAGACGGTTCTGCTGGCGCAATGGATGCTCGCTGTCGCGGGCAATGCGCAGAACCTTCACCAGTTCCCGTTGCTCGGTGAGCAGCAGACGGTAGCCCTGCTGCACCCAGATCGGCAGGCGCCAGATGTCCGCCAGGGCCTGGCCGATGTCCAGCAGGCGTACGCCAAACAATTGCTTTTCGACCTTGCGCGCCGACTCGCCTTTATGAATGACCCGCAGTTCCCAGTCCTCCAGCAATTGCGGGTGAGTCAGGGCCAGTGGCCATAGCGGCGACAGAAACAACAGGCTGCCCCAGTAGATGTCCTGCCACAGGCGCGCCAGGCGACTGGCAAAAAAACCATTGGCCTGTTGCGTGGCGTGCTGGCTGATCATCTGCAACTGACGCAGGGCTTTGGGGATGTCGGTTTGCGGCAGTACGGGCATCCGGTCGAGCAATTCTTCAGTGCGTTTGAGGCCAAGGCGATTGATGGCGACCTCAAGGTTTTCCGCCGGCTCGGTCATGCTGCCATGGGTATGCCGGTTGGCTTCGCGGATCACGCTCAAGGCCAGGGGCGGGCTTTCCTGCATCAATTCGGCGATGTCGCGCAACGAGCTGCGATGGTCGCGAATGGCCAGCCAGACACGATCATGGATGGCCTTGGGAACCGGCAGGCGCACATCATCCAGAAGCTTGACCCAGCCTTCGAGTGTGGTCGGTTTTGGAATTGGAACGTTCGTTTCGTTAACCATGGTGGAGGCGATCATCGTCAGCGTTAACTGTGCCCGGAGTGGGTCAAATTGGCTTTTCGCCTGAACTGGCTATAGTCTGGCGCAGTTTTGCCGATAAGTAGAAGAAGAGATTTTTTAACTTCCGAATATGACCTTGAACCCGACTCAGTAAGTGCTCTCCTACCTATGGCTAAAATTATCGGCATCATCGTCGTATTCGCGAGCGTGCTCGGCGGATACGTGCTCTCCCACGGCAAAATTGCGGCGCTGATCCAGCCTTTCGAGGTGATGATCATCGGCGGCGCGGCCCTCGGCGCATTCTTGCAGGCCAACCCCGGCTACATGACGATGCACGTGCTCAAGAAATCCCTGAGCATGTTCAGCTCGCGTTTCAGCCACGGCTTCTACCTTGAAGTCCTGGGCCTGATCTACGAAATTCTCAACAAGAGCCGCCGTGAAGGCATGATGGCGATCGAAGGTGACATCGAAGATGCCGCCGCGAGCCCGATCTTCGCCAAGTACCCGGCGGTCCTGAAGGATGAGCGCATGACGGCGTTCATCTGCGATTACCTGCGCATCATGTCTTCCGGCAACATGGCACCTCATGAGCTTGAAGGGCTGTTTGACATGGAACTCTTCAGCCTCAAGGAAGACCTGGAGCATCCATCCCACGCCGTGAACGGCGTCGCCGACGCCATGCCCGGTTTCGGTATCGTCGCGGCGGTACTGGGTATCGTGGTGACCATGGCGTCCCTGGGCGAAGGTGACCAGAAGTCCATCGGCCTGCACGTGGGTGCGGCACTGGTCGGTACGTTCTTCGGTATTCTCGCCGCCTACGGCTTCTTCGGTCCGCTGGCCACTTCCCTGGCCCACGATTCCAAGGAAGAACTGAACGTCTACGAAGCCATCAAGGCCTCGCTGGTCGCCTCGGCTTCCGGCATGCCGCCATCGCTGGCCGTGGAGTTCGGACGCAAGGTTCTGTACCCGGCGCACCGTCCTAGCTTCGCCGAGCTGGAACAAGCGGTTCGCGGTCGTTAAGCATGGAGAACAATCAGCCGATAATCATCAAGCGCGTCAAGCGCTATGCCGGTGGGCATCACGGGGGCGCCTGGAAAATCGCCTTCGCCGACTTCGCCACGGCGATGATGGCGTTCTTCCTGGTGTTGTGGCTGTTGTCCACGGCGACGCCGGAGCAGAAGATCGCCATCGCCGGTTACTTCAAGGACCCGATCGGCTTCTCGGAAAGCGGCACGCCGTACATCATCGATCTGGGCGGCACGCCGACCCTGGCGCCGGAAAACACCCTCAACCCCGAGGTGAAGTCCCAGCCACAACCGGACAAGGTAACCGTCGACGCCGAACAGGTCGAAGGCATGGCCGAGATGGTCGAGAAGGAGCGTCTCGAACTGTTGCTGCAAGAGTTGCAGAACAAGGTCGAAGAGAATCCGCAGCTGCAGAAATTCAAAGACCAGATCATGTTCGAGATCACTCCGGACGGTTTGCGCATCCAGATCGTGGACGCCGAAAACCGGCCGATGTTCGACTCCGGCAGTGCCCGCTTGAAGCCGTATTTCGAAGACATCCTGCTGGCCATGGCCGACACCATCAAAGCGGTGCCGAACAAGATCAGCATCAGTGGCCATACCGATGCCAAGCCGTACACCGGCACCGGTGATTTCGGCAACTGGGAACTTTCGGCCAACCGTGCCAACGCCGCCCGCCGTGCGCTGGTCGCGGGAAGCTATCCGGATCAGCAGGTGGCGCGTGTCGTGGGGTATGCCTCATCGGCGCTGTTTGATCGTGAACATCCGTTCAATCCGATCAACCGTCGTATCGACATCATCGTGCTGACCAAGAAAGCCCAACGCGCCATCGAAGGCTCGCAAGGGGCCGAACCTGCCCCTGATGCCACGAAAGGAAGCGAGACGCCCGGAGCAGCGCCGGCTACCCCCGCCGATCCAAATGCGTTGCCGGCGGACAAGGAACCGCTGCCGGCCCACGAGCTTCGTGAGCGTCTGAATTTGTTCGAAGATCCGGCGCCGAAACCGTCAGCACCCGGGAGTGCGGCACCAGCCCCCGCCACTGCACCGGCCCCAGCGCCGAAGCAGTGATCCACAAAAAAGGCCGACATCGCTGTCGGCCTTTTTTGTGGGCGCGATTTCAGAAACCGCGAGAGATTCTGGATTTGAGGTCAGTATGAAAGCGATCGGCGTTAGTCCTGTTGACGCTTCGTACAGATTCGCTGCCGGTGAGCGATTCCAGTGACATCGAGCGTTTGAGTGTCGCTTCATCGCGATAGGCCTCGATGAAAAAATCGATGTCCTTTTCACGCGTCAGTTTCGGCCATTTATCGAGGTACAGCGGCAATTCTGTCGGTCCGGTCTTGAACGAGCAGATGCGCCGGTTGGTAATGGTCGCCTCGCCAATTTCGAACGGCACCCACCAGGACAGCGCGGTTTTTTCCGATACCACCGCCAGCAAATGCGTGCACTCACTGATATTGCGGGTGATTACGCCGGTGATGTCGTCGGTGGTCTGGGACTCTGGGTCCATCACATCCAGATAAGTTCTGATGTTGGCCTGCATCAGGCGGCTGTTGATGTTCATCGCATAGGCGCGATCCATGTGGCGGTAGCTGATAAACACAGGCATCAGAAATGTCCCTTGATGGCCAGTTCGCGGTAATAGGCGCCGAGGGCGGTGAGGCGGCATCCGGTGGAGTGAATGGCCGCGTAATACATATGTTCGGCATCCACTGGTTCGACCAGGCTGTGGCGGTTGCACTTTTGCAGTTGGGCGAAGACTTCGCCGTGCTCCGGGTTGAATTCAGGTTCGGTGGGCTCAAAGCTGGGGGCGAGGGGGTAGACCGACTCCGCTTCGGCAAACCACTCGGGCAGCTTGCGCAGGATTTCCTTGGGGATCAGCGGCGAGACCTCGCGCAGGGAAATGAACTGCGACACATTGGTCTTGAACACCGGCCGCTGCTCCCAGGCGTCGAGGGCGTTGTCGACGAATGAATAGAGGCTGCCGGGCGTAATTTTGCCGAGGATGTTCGCGGCACCGCCGTGTAATGCCTGAAGCAGCAAACCGGTGAAGACTCCGTGGCCGGCGCCTTCCATCGCCGGCTGTTCTTTTTTGCACGCCGTCAGAATGGTCATGCCCTCGCCAATCACGCTGCTCTCGCTGCGCAATGCGCGTATTTCGCCGGCCGACCCGCCCTGGCAGCAGTCGAGAATGATGACCTTGTTTTTGATTTTCGTGGCTTTGCTCGCCCAGTTCAGGATATCGCTGATCCGGATGCCGTCCTTCGCGGACTTGTAATCCTGAGGGATCAGCATGCCTTCGTCGGTATCGAGGTCGAAACTGCCGTGGCCGGCGAAATACAGCAGCGCGACGTTGCAGTCACCGGAGAACAGTTCGCGGATCTGGTCTTCGAGCTTTTCGCGACTCAAGTAGTCTTCGGCGGAGGTGAGCACGATGTTCTTGAAGTTCGGATCTCCATTGGCGTCGGTCTTCAATACCGAGGCCATGGCCATCGCGTCGTTGTTGCAGCCAATCAACTGGGAAACATGGGTGTAGTTGTTAATGCCGATAAACAATCCCTTGCGCATGGTTACACCGCCGTATGCTGACGAATGGCACTGACAATGCTGTTGGTGTTCCACGCACATTCGGCATGTGCGGCGTCCCGCACCACCGTGGAAATACGCTCGGCGCCGAACGGTTTGATCGCAATGATCACCTTGCCCATGCGCTTGGCGATTTCGATCTCTTTGTTGATCCACTTGCTGTAGGCCGAATACATCCCGGCCATGATCAGCACCGCCGAACAAGGGCGGATTTTGTTTTCAATGGCCAGCTCAAGTTGCTTGTCGGTTTGTGCGCCAACGATTGGATTGTGTGGGGGGACTGAAAAGTTCTTGAAGGTGAAGGTCGGGTGCGCGGTGAGCAGTTTTACCAGTCTGTCGTGGGCATCGGAGTAGTTCCACGAATGGCTGATGAACAGGTGATAGGTTTGCATGGGTGCCCTCGGTGTCGCCTGAATGCGAAGAGGGTTCGAATGTATGCAATTGAGTGGCGCTAACAAGGCTTGCGCGGTGAATCAGAAATGCCCTGCAAGTGTGTGGGCAGGTGTCTTACAGAGGCGTCTGACGTTTAAGGCGAGAGGGTATTTGTAGGCAGGAACGAGCGATCGCCCGCCCCACTGGGGGCAGGGCGGGCGATGCGTCTGTTTAGTAGCCGTTTTCCGGCAGGCTGGCGATGATCGAGCGGTAGCTGTTCATTCGTTGCTGCTGCACGCGGCCATCTTCCAGGGCCTTGAGCAGGGCGCAACCAGGCTCGCGGTCGTGCTTGCAGTCGCGGAAGCGGCAGGTGCCGAGCAGGTCGTTGAACTCGATGAAACCGGCTTCGACGTCGGCACGGCTGACGTGGCCCAGGCCGAATTCGCGGATGCCCGGGGAGTCGATCAACTCACCGCCACCGGGGAAGTGGAACAGTCGCGCGGTGGTGGTGGTGTGCGTGCCCTGGCCGGAAAGCTCGGACAGCGGTCCGACGCGGGTTTCGACGTTGGGCAGCAGGCTGTTGACCAGCGATGACTTGCCGACACCGGACTGGCCGACGAACACGCTGATGCGTCCGTCCAGCTGCTGTTGAAGTTGCTCCATGCCGTTGCCATGGTGCGCCGACACTTCCAGCACCGGGTAACCCAGCGTGCGGTAAACCGCGAGCAGAGCGTTCAGTGCCGGCGCGTTGTTTTCGTCGATCAGGTCGAATTTGTTCAGCAACAGCAGCGGCTTGATGCCGGCATGCTCGGCTGCGACCAGATAACGGTCGATCAGATTGGCATGGGGCTCGGGCAGCGGGGCGAAGACGATCACGATCATGTCGACGTTGGCCGCAACTGGCTTGAGCTGGCCACGGCTGTCCGGACGACAGAGTTCGGTGTTGCGTGGCAATTGGGCCACGATCACGCCGATGCCCTGGTTGCCGGCGCGCCAGACCACTCGGTCGCCAGTCACCAGTGCTGGCAGGTTGGCGCGCAGGTGGCAACGGAAAACTTCACCGGCCTGTTCGCCATCTACGGCCTCGACTTCGACTTGCACGCCGAAGTGCGCGATCACCAGACCGTGCTGTTCCGGGCCGAGGTCGCCGCCCTCAAGTGCCTCGACAGCCGAGGACTCGCGTTTGGCGGCGCGGGCAGCGCGTTCGCCCTGAATCTTTTCGATGCGCCAGTTTTGACGACGATTGAGTTGGCGTTTGGCCATGGGTGTTCCGTATAAAGAATGCAGCGATTAGGTAAAACGGCCGCGAGTTTAGCACGCCCGGCCACCGGCCTAGGCTAAACTGCGCAGCATTGCCTAGGAGCCGACACATGCAAAACCCGCAGAATCTGATCTGGATCGACCTGGAAATGACCGGTCTGAACCCGGATACCGACGTCATCATCGAAATGGCCACCATCGTCACCGACAGTGACCTGAACACTTTGGCCGAAGGCCCGGTGATCGCCATCCATCACAGCGACGAAGTCCTCGCCGGCATGGACGAGTGGAACACCCGTCAACACGGCGGTTCGGGGCTGACCCAACGCGTGCGCGAGAGCCGCATCAGCATGGCCGAGGCCGAGGCCGAAACCATCGCGTTCCTCGAAAAGTGGGTGCCGAAGGGCAAGTCGCCGATTTGTGGCAACAGCATCTGCCAAGATCGTCGCTTCCTTTATACCCACATGAAATCCCTGGAAAGCTATTTCCACTACCGCAACCTCGATGTGTCCACGCTCAAGGAACTGGCGGCGCGCTGGGCGCCGGATGTGCGTGACAGCTTCAAGAAAGGCAGTACCCACCTGGCCCTGGACGACATCCGCGAGTCCATCGCCGAGTTGCAGCACTACCGCAAGCATTTCATCAAGTTCTGATCATGCATCGCGAGGGCCATTGTGGCGAGGCAGCTTGTCGGGACGCCGCACCGCCCCGCTCGGCTGCGCAGCAGTCGTAAACCTGTAAACGCGGTCTGACTGGAAGGCTGCAAGGGAGCGCTTAGCACGCCAACAGGGCGGTGCGGCGTCCCGGCTAGCCCCTCGCCAAAGGTTTTCCGATTGCCCTCTTTTGGTGCTTGGGTGAAGTGAGTAGACTGCGCGCCTTTCTGCAAGGACCGCCACCATGTTGCTGATGCTCTACCTGATCGCCATCACAGCCGAAGCCATGACCGGCGCCCTGTCTGCGGGCCGTCGCGGCATGGACTGGTTTGGCGTGGTCTTGATTGCGTGCGTCACGGCGCTGGGCGGGGGATCGGTGCGTGATGTGCTGCTGGGGCATTACCCCCTGACGTGGGTCAAGCACCCGGAATACCTGGTGTTGACCTCTGTCGCGGCCATGGTGACGGTGTTCACGGCACGCTGGATGCGTCACCTGCGTTCGCTGTTTCTGGTGCTCGATGCCGTCGGTCTGGTGGCGTTTACCCTGATCGGCTGCATGACCGCCCTGGAAATGGGCCATGGCATGCTGGTCGCATCGGTCAGCGGGGTCATCACCGGGGTGTTCGGCGGCATCCTGCGGGATATCTTCTGCAACGATATTCCACTCATCTTCCGTCGTGAGCTCTACGCCAGCGTCTCGTTCGCCGCGGCGTGGTGCTACATGCTTTGTCTGTACCTGAATTTGCCCGGCGAACAGGCCATCCTGATCACCCTGTTCGGCGGTTTCCTGTTGCGCTTGTTGGCGATTCGTTTTCACTGGGAAATGCCAAAGTTTGTCTATAACGATGAGCAGTGAAGGATCTGCATAACGTGCAAGCGAAGATGCGGTAATTATTTAACGCAGGCTGGGTGGTTGGTTTTTATAAGCTGAAGTTCAACTTCGGTTTATAGGCTGCTTGTATGGTTGATCTATGTTTAGAACATTGCACTGATGATGGTCATAAGCGATTCATTGAAGAAAAAATTCCGGATTGGCTAACCCAGGCATCACCCGACAGACGCTTGGCTTTACGGCAAGCGCCTGTCATCGTTCCTGAATGGTACCGAATGGTATCAGCGGCTTCACACGCAGAGTTGGCGCAGGCTGTCAAAGCCAGCTGGATATCCCAGGCCAAGCTGGACCGGGTGTTCGAGTCGTTGGCCGATGCCCGTCGGTTTGCCGAGCCCTTGCTGCGCCAGGCGCTGAAGAATCGTTTTGGCGTCGAACTCGATGTTACCCACTCATACGTGCGGCTCTATTTGCCCAAAGGCATTTTGCCGGGGTATCAAGTTAAAACCCTTTCCCTGTTAGACGCGGCCCTGCATAACTTTGAGAAGAAGGAAGCCGCTGACCAGTACTTTGATAATGCATCCTGTTTTATCAGCGAACCTGATAGCCATGGCCATTTTCATGTATTGCCCATTAACGAACGAATAACGATCGGCGCCTTTGCTTCAATGTGCCGCGAACTGGATATCGGCGGTCAGTACGCATCACAATTGGAGGCGATTCTGTTACCCAGGGATTCAGTGGCCCGGGTCGGACTGGCGTTCAGGGTCAAGACCAGTCAAAAAGATGCGTTCAGGGCGGCTGTGCTCCTGGCGCGGATGAAAGGTGACATCGGCACCGATTCCCTGGTGTCGCTGCTGCGGCTGCTGGATGGCGTGGCGAGTCTGGCGTTGCGCTGCTACCAATTGCAGATCATGACGGCCCGGCTGACCGGGATCATGGTGCTGGCGGGTGATCTGGAAGGTTCATCCCGCGTGGAACCGTTGATCGTGTATGTGCCTGACGATCCGCAGCATCCGATCAAAGAGTACCCGTCGGCCCTGGCGTTCAAGACGGCATTGACGGAGCAACTGCGTTCACCGGCCTATCAACGGTTTTTTGCCCGGTTTATCGCCCATGAACAGCGCGGTTATTTTTTTGCCGCGCTCGACCAGCACTTGAATGCCGAGACCTGGCATGCAGTACAGCCGGGTGACCCACGGCCGGCCTGGCGACGCACGCCCGTCGACAACCCCAAGTTGCGATTCCACGCGCACCCGGTTCAGGGTGATCCATGGCAATGGCTGTATCAGGACAAGCTCGACAAAATCCTCAATGACGCGCGCATCATCGCCGTGCCCACGGCCGATGAGGATCGCCAGTCGCGCTGGGCGCTGTGGGACAGCCTGGAAAACGTGGCTTCGATCGTCGTGCAGGTCGCAACCCTGGTGGCAATGCCCTTCGTGCCGTTTCTGGGTGAAGTGATGCTGGCGTATACCGCTTATCAATTGCTCGATGAAGCCTTTACCGGTGTTCTCGATTGGGCTGAAGGGCAAGTGTCCGAGGCCGCTGATCATCTGCTGGTCATCGCCGAGAACCTCGCGCAGCTCGGCGCTTTCGGGGTGGCGGGGGCTGTGGCCGCAAAGGTGCTCCCTCTCAAGCCGTCGGCGTTTATCGAGGGGCTTAAACCGGTAGCACTGCCCGACGGTCGCATGCGTTTATGGAATCCCGACCTGCAACCCTACGAACAAACCGCTGCGCTGCCGACCGGCGGCATACCGGACGAGCAGGGGCTACAGCATCACGCTGGCAAAACCTTTTTGACGCTTGAGGGGCGCACTTATGCAGTGGGCGCCGAGGCTGAAAGCGGTACATATTCCATTCGCCACCCGCAGCGGGCCGACGCCTACCGACCGCGACTCGCCCACAACGGCGCCGGCGCCTGGGCCCACGAGGTCGAGCGACCGATGCAATGGCAGGGTGCGCAACTGTTCCGGCGGCTGGGGCACTCGGTTGCAGAATTTTCCGACGAGACCGCGCAACGCATATTGGCGGTCAGCGGGATCGATGAAGCGATGCTGCGGCACCTGCACGTTAACGCGCGGCGTCCACCGGCCTTGCTGGAGGATACGATTCGACGTTTCAAGGTCGATGAGCGGGTTCGGGCGTTCCGTGAATACGTTGCCAGCCCGGACCCTGGCATTTACGCCAAGGCTGACGTGTCTCTGCAATTGGAGCTGCTGAAGACGCAGGAGGTGGTGTTGTCCGAGGGACAGTTGCTTGACGGCAACGTGATTCAAACCGTTGTGACCACACTGGAAGAGGGGGCCCTGAAAAGACTCCTTGGGTTAAGCACCGCGCCGGGTGACGCGCTGCCGTCAGTGACGGTTCGTGCCTCGCTGCTGCGCAGCCGCATGGCGCAATGGGCACAAACCCGTCGCGAACAGTTGTTCGAGGCCCTTGAGGAGGCTTTCGAGTCAGGCGCGGACAGCCACACCCGGCAGATGCGCCGGGTTTTTCCACGGTTGCCGCGCACGATCGCGCAGGAGTTGTGGGCCGAGTCCGGAGCCGCCGAACGCCTGCACCTGCACAACAGGCATGGCATGCCGCGGCGAATGGCTCACGAAGCGCTGTACTACCTGCGTGAATTGCGCCTGAACCGCGCCTATGAGGGACTCTACCTGGAGGCGCAATCAAGCACGGATACGGACATGCTGGCCCTGCATATGCTCGAAACGCTCGACGGCTGGTCGGCGGACATTCGCATCGAAGTGCGTGACGTCGATGTGGCGGGCGCTCTGCATGACAGCATCGGCCGCCCCGATGCGCCGATACGCAAGGTTCTGGTCAGGCAACAGGGGCGATACGAGGCCTTTGATGAGCATGGCGAGGCGCTCCATGGCCTGGATAATCTGTTCGGTGCTGTCCAGCATGCGTTGCCCCAGGCGCAGCGCGAAGCCATTGGTTTGCCTCACGTCGGGCAGGGGGGGGAGTTGGAGCAGGCCATCAGGCGTCGGCCATTGCTGCCGCGGTCCGAATTGCGAGCGTTGTTCGGGCAACCGCCTCTGGAACCCGGTACGCGCTCTCCCATGGGGCTGGCGGTTGGTCGTTCTGGTTATTTGCTGGGCGGTGGTGACAGCCTGCCCGCGGCATCCGGCGCGATTGAGCCGCGCTTGCGCAGGCTGTTTCCCACGTTGGCGGAAGAAGATTTACAGACCTTGCGAGAGACCCGCCTGGGTGCCGATCCGTTGCCAGCCCTGGCCCACCTGGAAAATGAACACCTGACACTGCTCAATGACCTGCAGATCTGGGCCGACGATGTGCCCGCCCGTCACCCTCTGACGGATGTTGCGCTGTCTGCCGAAGTGAGCGCCGCGCAAAGGCGTAACCGCGCCGCTTTCATTGAGGTGGTGAAGGCCTGTTGGCGCCGGCAACTGACCCCGGAAAACCGCTTTGACACTAGCCGGTTCTTTTCAAAACTGGACGTCATTGGCGACTTGCCTGAACTGTCGGCGGATTTCAGTCATGTGTCCGAGTTTTTGCTGGTCAACAGCAGTGGTTGTCTAAGGGCGGGCCGCTTTCTTGAACGCTTCCCCAATCTTCAGTTCCTGACGATGAGGGGCGTTCGCCTGGAAGCCTTCCCTGTCGAGACCTTTCAGATGCGATCACTCATCTGCCTGACGCTCGAGAATTGCAACCTTCGTTTGACGCAGGCTACTGCAGAAGGGTTGGCTCATATGGAGAACCTTGAAGAGTTGGACCTGGACAATAATCCGTTGGGTCTCAGCCCTCAGGTGGTCCACATGAAGAAGCTTGAGCGGCTCCACTTGAAGTCCACCGGATTGAGGGAAGTGCCCGATGGACTGTTTGGGTTGGAAAAGTTGGCGTTTGCCGACTTGACGTTCAATGACATTGTAGAAATGCCTGATGAGTTATTTGATGTGCCTGATACCCGCCCTGTGAATTACAACTTTACGGATAACCCCCTGAGTGCTGCGAGTCAGCAACGGGTTGCCGAATATAAAAACAATTTCAGCATTGATAAGCAGATCCTGATTCAGGTGGATGACGAGTTGGTAGACGAATTTCATGATCTGGGTATCGAAACGGAATCCGATGAAAGTGGGCTGGAAACGGGTGGTGAAAGTAGTGTGGATGACGACTGAACACAATCGATGTATTGATTGTTGTTGCGATTGCTGCGTGTTTTTCTGAGGGCTGTAGCCGGTCTGGTTTTAGAAATATCAAGTCAAGAAGAGCTGAGATGGTCGCGCGCCAAGTGCTTAAGTTAGAGGGCGTGCGGTCTTCAGCTCTTCCGTTTCTTCGAGTGCTGAGTGTTCTCGGTGGTTATAGGGGGGAGTGGAAATAGTCTGTTAATCTTATGAATGGTCGCGATCTATCTTTCTTGTTATTTGTTTTTGGTAAGCGCGTGTAGTCAGGCAGTTGGTGAAGTTGCCAGTTGTTGGGTGCAGCATCCAATGCAGCCAAAAGGTTGCTACTAAAAAAATGGCAAGGAATATGGATATGAGTGACTCGAAAGAACTGGGTGTCGAAGTGGGTTCTGTTGCAAATGCGTTGCAAGCCCAGGCATCCGTGCAGATCGATAAAGTAACCCGGCTTGAAGTCAGATTCGAAGCGCCTGGCGTTGAGTCGAAACGGTTATATGCCAATGGCAGAATGCAAGTAAGGGTATGGGTCTTTGTAGAAGCCCAGGATGCAGATGGCAATGCTGTTTCGCTGCCATATTTTCCTGACCTGGTTTCGGCAAGGCTGATTGAATATCACACTGGCAAGCCCTTGCAGCAGGATGTCTATACCGGCAGACCGTTGCAGGGCTGGAACTCCAGCCATGTCGAGAACAAGTATTCCCACGAGGTGCCGGGATGGGGGCTGTCGTCCTTGATCAGCGATCGTCTTTCCGCATTTCGACAGGCACCCCTGGTGTTTTGGGTGTCGTCCTCTGTGGTCGGACAGACACAAGTCGCGGTAGAGGTGACGCTGCAAGGGAAAGTTTACAGAAGTAACAATACAACTAACCCAGATGGCACAAAAATTAACAAAAGTGTCGTTCTTCATGCTGAGAAGAAGGCGACTTATGCCGTTGAACACTTTCGCTGGGAGTCGGAGCAGCTCAAGGTTGGTGATGCATTTAACAGTTTTAGCTTATACCATCTTGGGCTCTATCTTGGTTCGAGACAGGTCGAGCTGTTCTCTTGGGAAAGTGCCAGGTACAACCCGGATAACAGATACCCAATAGAGTTTTGTCGGGTGCGCCCGAATAGTCTCGCGTGGGCGATCAAGTATTTCACTGGTGTTTTACCTTCTGCTACTCAGAAAAGTGTTCGAGTCAATTTGCCCGGCGGGCAATACGATATTGAAGTGCATAAGCGTTCTGGGGAGCTCTCGTTGGTTAATGGTTTTTCGTCAAGACTTGGCGGTAATTTTCAGACTCGAAATGAGGTGTTTCCGTTTACCGTTATTGATGAATACGGTAATGATCATGCCCTGTCGATCGAAATAGACGAGCATAATCTCAAGTTTAATCTGCGCAGGGGTTGATACTCGCTTGGCGCCTGAATTTTTTCGGAAGTTTGGCGCCAGTCTCGTCTCTATGAAAGAGACTGGGATTCATGCTGATGGGAACGTCAAATGACTACAAGTAATTCAAGAAATATTTATTCGAATGCTTTTAATTTTCATGATTTTATTTCCGGGGGGGTCGACCCACGTACGGGAATTTATACCTGCTCCATAACGATGGGTGAAATCAAGTCCGGTGGGTTAAATGGCCCCTCCTTGCCGATCAACCTGTATTTCAATCCGCTCAATGGCGCTGATATCGGTTTGGGGGTGGGATGGTCGCTGGCATTGACCCGCTATGACTCGGCGGCGCAGACGCTGACGCTGTCCAGTGGCGAAAGTTATAAGGCCAGGACATTGGCCACACGCTTGGCCTTCGATGAACTGAAGCTGGAAACCATCAAGGCCAGTCGTCCCGCACCCAATCGCTACGACATTGTGCATAAGAACGGCCTGCGTGAAGAACTCGAAGTCTACGGTGCGAGTGACATAGCGGTTCCAAAGCGTATTGTCGCGCCAAATGGCGGCAGCATCACGCTCGATTACACCGCTATAAACGATCAGCCAATACTCAGGGAGGCGAGGGACGATCAGCGTATTTTGCTGAGTGTTTCGCGCACCCCTGGTGCAGTTCGCCTTGTTCAATACCCCGGCACCCCCTGTGAGGCGCGCTTTGTTCTGTCGCTCGTCAATGACCGGGTTGTATCCATTGATTTGCCGACCGGTGATGCGTGGATCCTGACGTACGAGGATATCGAAGGTCGAAGTTATCTGAAGCAAGTCGACTCGCCGCTGGGTGCACGCGAGTTCATTGGTTATCAGCAGCAGGGGCATCGGTTTCCGCGCGGAGCTCCCCTGCGATCCATTCCCTATGTCAACTCGCATACGGTGTTCCCTCGGCATAATCAGCCGGCGATAACCACCAATTACGAGTTTTCCGACAACAATTTTCTGGGCTTCGACGCCGAAGGCATCAAGTGGACGGAGGAAGGAGATAACCTTTATCAGGCCTCAGACGACTATTCCTATACTTCGACCGAGCGCTTGATGCTGGATGGGAAGGTTCATCGCTCTACTGTCCGTACCTACAACAAATATCATCTGCAGGTCTCGGAGGTGGCGAATTGCAAGAAGGTGGCTACCTCGCAACGGATTGAGTATCACCTTGATCCGCGCAGAGATTTTTCAGAGCAGCCAGCACAGTTCAGGTTGCCAAGAATTCAGACCCTGCGTTACCACGACCGCGAGACGAACACATCGCGGGACGAGGTACTGCGTACCGAATTCGATGCTTTTGGCAACTTGCTCAAACAGGTCGAACCGAGTGGCGTGACCACGGTTTGTGAGTTCTACCCGGCGGCGGGCGCCGATGGCTGTCCGGCGGACCCTTTGGGTTTCGTGCGGTTCGAGAAACAGCGAACAGTCTTTCCAGCACCTGGATTCGCTGCGGCCGAGACCACCACCACACGTTATCGTTATCAGCTACAGCGTGGGGTGAACGGCGCATCAGTGCAGAACATCGTCCGCGTGCACGAGCAATTTCTTGAACGGGTACAGGGCAGCGAGACGCTCTGCTCTCAAACTGACCTGGTTTACATCGATCGCCCCACCGATCCCCTGGTTCACGGTCTGCTGGAAAAGCAAACCATCACCTGTAATGGCCAATCGACCCAATCTGAATTCCAGTACAGCCATGGTGGCACGACCCGCACGCTGCAAACCACGCTGATAGGATTTGATGGCACCCGCAAAACGGTCACCACCGCCTATTCGGCCCTCAATGGGGTGAAATTATCCGAGCGCAACGAGGATGAAGGGACCGTTGTCTTCGAGTACGACGCTCTTGGCCGAGTGGTGACGGAGACCGTGGCGCCTGACACCGCATATACCGCCAGGCGCCGCAATATCTATCAGCCTGCGGTTGGCAATAGCACGCCGGCGACGATTGTCAGCACTGACGTAAACGGCCAGCAGCAGCGCGTCACTTTTGACGGTCTCGGGCGTACGATTCGTATCGAGGAGCAAGACAGCGACCACCAGGCCGATGGGCCGCTACGCCTGGTTTACTCGGCGCAATACGACGCGGCGGGCCAGCTCATCGAAGAAACCGGCACTGACTGGTTGCAGGGCGCTCCCCTGGCGATAAAAACCGCCTTCATCTTTGATGATTGGGGGCAGGTAAAAACCACACTCCATGGTGACGGTCGAAAAGAGCACGTGGAATTCGATCCAGTGACCCTTCGCAAAGAGCAGTGGCAGGAAGGCATGGGCAAGACCGTCACGCTCTACCAGGGTTTCGGCAAACCCGAAAGTGTCGAGGTGTTCGACCTGAAGGGAAGGAGTCTGGGCAAGACCCTTCACGAATATGATGGCCTGGGAAGGGCTGTCAGTCGAACCGATCCGGTGGGGAATACAACGCGTTATCAGTACGACGTATTCAATCGACTCCGGCGCAGTGTATTGCCCGATGGCCATGCTGTGGAAACCGAGTATGCACTCCATAGTCCCGGACAAATGCCCGTCGAGGTCAAAGTCGCGGGCCGTAGTCTGGGTCAGCAGGCCTTTGATGGGGTCGGACGGTTGATCCAGAGCAACGTCGGCGGTCGAGTGACCAGGGTGGGGTTCGAGTCGGGCTTCAGCAAGCCCGCCTGGGAGCAGGCACCAGGCGGTGAAAGGATCGAATACCAGTACGAACGCAACCTGGGCGGGCAAGTGATTCAACGCAGTGCCAATGGATTAGTGGCCAGGTATGCCTACCATCCGACGCTCGGCCTGCCGGCGATGTGCACGGAACAAGGACGCGAGACCCGTTTCGAGTATTACCCTTCCGGGCGACTCAAGCGTGAGCTGTCCATCGTGGGAGAAAAGCAGGAGAAGGCCCTCTATAGCTATTCCTTGGGGGGGCGTCCCCTCACGTGCACCGATGTGCTCGGTCACCGACACACGACGGATTACGATGAATGGGGGCGTCCAAAATCGTTTGAACAACATGCACTCAAAGCCGCATTTGCCTACAACGCGTTGGGCCAATTGACTGAGGTCGACGCCCAAGACATGAAGGGGGAAAGTTCGCTGGTCACCCGACTGGCTTACGATGATCTGGGGCGCGAAATCTCGCGCCGTTTCGAGGCCAGCGAATCAGGCAGCCAAACCCTGACTTCAAGTTACACACCGACCAGCAAGTTGGCGCAGCGCACATTGAAAAGCGGCGATGACGTCATACGTGACGAGCGCTTCACGTACGACTCGCGCGGCCGCCTGAGCCAGTACAGCAGCCGTGGCACGCACCGACCGCGCGACCCATATGGCAAAGAGATCATCAAGCAAACCTACGTGTTTGATGCGATGGACAACATCGTCTCCCTGGAAACCGAATTTCCCGGCGGTAAAAACCTGGCTTCCTTCGATTACAGTGCCAGCGATCCTACTCAATTGATCGGCATCCGGCACAGCCACAAGGATTATCCGGCGCCGGTCGTGCTGGAGTATGACGCCAACGGTCAGTTGATCAGGGACGAACAGGCCCGCAGGCTGACTTACGATGCGCTAGGGCGCCTGACTCAAGTGGCCAGCGCCGTCGGGGACGTGGTGCGCGGCTATCACTACGACGCGCAGGATCGGTTGGTCGAACTGTCGCAGCCGGTCGGCCCGCCGACCCAGCGATATTACCGCGAAGGCCGCGTGCTGAACGAAGTGTGCGGCCGGGACCAGAGCACCTGCTTGCGCAACGCCGGCATTTTATTGGGGCAGAACCGGCAAGGGCAGGGCGCCGGCACCTGGTTGTTGGGTGCCGACCAGCAGCAGAGTGTGTTGAGCGAAGTCACTGGGTCGCGGCGCCAGGATTTTGCCTACAGCCCATATGGACATCGTCTGGCAGAGGGCGGCCTGTTCAGCGTGCTGGGTTTCAGTGGCGAAGCGCTCGATCCTTCGACAGGCTTGTACTTGCTGGGCAATGGCTACCGTGGCTATAGCCCTGTGCTGATGCGCTTTGTCAGCCCGGACAGCATGAGCCCGTTCGGCGCCGGCGGATTGAACCCCTACGCCTACTGCGGCGGCGACTCCATCAATCGGGTGGACCCGACAGGGCATTTCTGGAAAGCCTTGTTGGGGATAGCAATGTCTATTGCCGGCCTTGCCCTGAGTGTCGTGACAATGGGCGCAGCCACGCCACTGGCGGTTATTGGCCTGACGCTGGCGGCGGCATCTACAACGTTGGGGATTGCCGGCATCATTGTCGACGAAGTGGCGCCGCAGTCAGGCATCGGAGAGATTTTGGGCTGGGCCAGCCTGGCCACTGGTGTGCTGTCGGCAGGGGCCGGTTTGGGCGCCTTGGGCAAAAGTGCCACGCAATGGGGGGGTAAATTGGCTAATGCCTTCAAGCCCGGGTTGAGTGGAAAACCCGCGGATGCAGCGAGGGCCATGGCCAGGGGAATGGGGCAGGGAACTTCAAGGTCGGCTCGGGCCGCGACAGCCGGTATGGATGACGCTTTCAGAGGGAACGGCCCCTGGAAAATCAAGCTGGCCAAGCCCGACAAGATCATCAAGCAACTGGGCAAATCCCAACAGGGCGAGTACGACAAGTTCAAGAACGCCATTTATCACGGGGGAGTCGACCCTTCCGAGGCCGCGCGAAACATGGATAACCCTTATCCAAAAATGCTGCAAAGCGTCTCCAAGGCTGGTCGAGACGCCCAAGGCAACGCAACCAACAAAGTCAACATGTGGGAGGTACGGATCGGAGGGAAAGATCGTGTCACGTATCTGGTGGATGATACTGATCGGTTAGTCACCATTCTGGAAGTGGGAGGACATACCTGACCCGGCACTCCGGCTAAGCCTGTCGGGCCGAGTGTTGACGCAGTGCCCACTCCACATGCTCTCTGACCAGTTCCGACGGGTATTCCCGCCGCGCCTTCAACGCTTCCAGCACCGGAATCGTTGAAGGCGCATTGCCCAGGCCCACCGCCAGGTTACGCAACCAGTTTTCATAACCCGTGCGGCGCAATGGCGAGCCTTCGGTGCTGTTGAGGAATTTATCCTCGTCCCACATAAACAGGTTGGCCAGCTCGGCGTTGTCCAGATTGTGCCTGGGCTTGAAGTCGCTTTCGCCGGACGGCCGGGCGAAACGATTCCATGGGCAAACGATCTGGCAGTCATCGCAACCGAACACTCGATTGCCGATCAGTGGTCGCAAGTCTTCGGGGATCGCGCCTTTGAGTTCAATGGTCAGGTAGGAAATGCAGCGCCGGGCGTCCAGCACATAGGGGCCGACGAAGGCGTTGGTTGGACAAATATCGAGGCAGGCACTGCATCGGCCACAGTGCTCGGTGGCGTGGGGCGGGTCCACCGGCAACGGCAAATCGACAAACAGCTCGGCCAGGAAGAAATAACTGCCGGCCTTGCGATTCAAAACCAGCGTGTTCTTGCCGATCCAGCCCAGGCCGGCCTGTTCGGCGATGGCTTTTTCCAGGATAGGCGCACTGTCGACAAAGGCGCGATAGCCGAACGGGCCGATTTCAGCTTGAATCTTTTCCGCCAGTTGTTGCACGCGTTTACGGATCAATTTGTGGTAATCGCGGCCCAAGGCATAACGTGAGACGTAGGCTTTTTCCGGCTGGGCGAGCATCTGCGCCATTTGCGTGTCGCCCGCCAGGTAGTCCATGCGCAGGGAAACGACTCTCAATGTGCCCGGCACCAGTTCTTCCGGGTGCGAGCGTTTGCTGCCGTGGGCGCCCATGTAGTCCATTTCGCCGTGGTAGCCGGCGTCGAGCCAGCGCTCCAGGTGCTGCTCATGCTCGCCCAGGTCGAGACCGCTGATGCCGACTTGCTGAAAGCCCAGCTCGCGGCCCCAGTCCTTGATGGATTGGGCGAGAGTGGGCAGGTCTGGAGTAATAGCGGGCATGAGGCGAGAGAAACCGGAGCTGAGGTGCGTATAATTCTGCCAGACATCGGAGCCTGAAGACGCATGCCGCACACTAAAGATGATTTACCCGACGCGCTGTACAGCGCCGCACAGGTCCGGGGACTTGATGCGAGCCTGATCACGGCCGGAACAAAGGGCTTCGAATTGATGCAGCGTGCGGCTCGGGCAACTTGGCGAGCGCTGGTTCGTCAGTGGCCATCGGCGACCGAATTGAGCGTGTTGGCAGGGCAAGGCAACAATGCCGGTGATGGCTATCTGGTGGCGGTGCTGGCCCGGCGCGCCGGATGGACGGTGCGGGTATTGGCGGTAGGCGATCCGCAAAGGTTGCAAGGCGATGCCGGCCTGGCACATGCCGAGGCCGTGTCTGAAAAGGTCTCTATTGAAGCGTGGCGCGAGCAGTCGCAATTGCGCGGTGTCGTGCTCGACGCCTTGCTCGGCACGGGTCTGAGCGGTGACGTGCGCGACCCGTATGCCAGTGCCATTGCCGCGATCAATGCCAGCGGTCTGCCGGTGGCGGCGGTGGATATCCCTTCCGGTCTGAGCGCCGATACCGGGCGCATCCTCGCTCACGCGGTCCGGGCGGACCTGACCGTGACGTTCATCGGTTTGAAAGTGGGTTTGTTCACCGGTGACGCGGCGGATGTGGTGGGCGAACTGGTGTTCAACGACTTGCACGCCGATCCGCAGTTACTTGAAAGCGCGCCGGTCAGCGCCCGTCGTCTGACGGCTGGCAAGCTGCCGTGTCTGGCTGCGCGTCAGCCTGCTTCCCATAAAGGCAAATTCGGCCATGTGCTGCTGATGGGCGGCGATCGCGGTTTCGGTGGTGCGATCCTGCTGAGTGCGCAAAGTGCGCTGCGCAGCGGTGCCGGCATGGTGTCGGTGGCCACTCGCAGCGAACACGTGCCTGCCGCATTGGCCAGGATCCCCGAGGCGATGGTGGTGGGCGCTTCGTCAGCCAATCAACTGATGGGATTGCTTCAAAAGGTTTCCGTGTTGGTGGTTGGCCCAGGCTTGGGCCAGGCGGCTTGGGGGCGCAGTCTATTGTCGGCTGCCGCCAACGCGCCGTTGCCGCAAGTCTGGGATGCCGACGCGCTGAACATGCTGGCCGAGGGACGGGTGAGGTTGCCCAGGGATTGTGTGATCACCCCGCATCCCGGTGAAGCTGCGCGTTTATTGGGCGTGAGTACGGCGAATGTTCAGGCCGATCGACCTGCGGCGGCCCATGCGTTGAGCAAAAAATATACAGCGGTCGTAGTGCTCAAAGGCGCCGGGAGCTTGATCGCCAGCCCTGACGGGCGGCTGGCAGTGTGTCACCAGGGGCATCCGGCGATGGCCACCGCCGGGTTGGGTGATGTGCTGGCGGGTTTGGTCGGCGCGTTGCTGGCCCAAGGCATGGAGGCATTCGACGCCGCGTGCCTGGCGGTCTGGCTGCATGCCAATGCCGGTGAGCAACAAGGTAAATTCGGCCGTGGGCTGGCGGCCAGTGATCTGATTCCAGCCATTCGTCAGTTGTTGGAGGAGCAAGCACCGTGTCTGAAGTAACCCTGTACCTGGCTGATGAAGCGGCGATGACTGAATTGGGTACACGCATCGCCCAAACCACGAAAGGGCACGGTCTGATCTTTCTCGAGGGAGATCTGGGGGCGGGGAAAACCACGCTGTCCCGGGGCATCATCCGTGGCCTGGGGCATGTCGGGGCGGTAAAAAGTCCGACCTTCACTTTGGTTGAGCCCTACGAGATCGGCGATATTCGTGCCTTTCATTTCGATCTGTATCGCCTGGTCGATCCGGAAGAGCTGGAGTTCCTCGGCATCCGCGACTATTTCGAAGATGACGCGCTGTGCCTGATCGAATGGCCTGACAAGGGTGCAGGCTTTTTGCCAAAGCCCGACCTGACCATTACCATTAGCCCGCATGACAGCGGGCGTTCACTGAAAATTTTGCCTCAAGGCTCGCGTGGCGAGTCCTGGTGTGCCGCTTTGGCATTGGAATCCAAATAAATGATGGGGTTAGGTATGCGCTTTCGCGCGTTGGTTGCTGCCGTTGGGGTGTTGTTTTTGGCGGTAACCGTCGACGCTGTGGCCGACACGAAGGTCAACAGTGTTCGCCTGTGGCGGGCGCCGGACAACACGCGACTGGTGTTTGATCTGACGGGCCCGGTGCAGCACAGTGTCTTTACCCTGACATCCCCGGATCGCCTGGTCATCGACATCAATGGCGCGACCCTGGGTTCGCCGTTGAGCGTCAACACCTCGAATACCCCGATCACCGCCATGCGCTCGGCCCAACGCACGCCGACCGACCTGCGGGTGGTCATCGACCTGAAAAAGGCTGTCACCCCGAAAAGTTTCTCCCTGGCACCGAGCGCGCAGTATGGCAATCGGTTGGTGGTCGATCTGTTCGACAATCCGTCCGACGCCGCGCCACCTCCAGCGCCGACGCCTTCGGTCGCGACCGTGCCGGCAGTGCCGGTTACTCCTGCGGAACCTGCAATCAAGCTGCCGCCAGCGCCGGCCGGCAAGCGCGACATCATTGTCGTGATCGACGCCGGCCACGGCGGCGAAGACCCGGGTGCTTCGGGCTCTCGCGGTCAGCGCGAAAAAGACGTGGTGCTGGCCATCGCCCGCGAACTGCAACGCCAGGTGAGCGGCATGAAAGGCTTCCGTGCCGAACTGACCCGTACCGGTGACTACTTCATTCCCTTGCGCGGCCGTACCGAAATCGCCCGCAAGAAGGGCGCCGACCTGTTCGTTTCGATCCACGCCGATGCCGCGCCTTCAGCTGCCGCATTCGGGGCCTCGGTGTTCGCCCTGTCTGATCGCGGCGCCACGTCGGAGACTGCGCGCTGGCTGGCCGACAGTGAAAACCGTTCCGACTTGATCGGTGGTGCCGGCAACGTCAGCCTCGACGACAAGGACCGCATGCTCGCAGGCGTGTTGCTCGACTTGTCGATGACGGCGTCGCTGACCTCCAGCCTGAACGTCGGTCAGAAAGTCCTGACCAACATCGGCCGGGTCACGCCGTTGCACAAACAGCGGGTGGAGCAGGCCGGGTTCATGGTGCTGAAGTCGCCGGATATTCCGTCGATTCTGGTGGAAACCGGGTTCATCTCCAACGCCAATGAAGCCTCGAAACTCGCGGCGTCGAGCCATCAGCAGGCGTTGGCGCGCTCTATCAGCAGTGGCGTGCGTCAGTTCTTCCAGCAAAACCCGCCACCTGGCACCTACATCGCCTGGTTGCGTGACTCGGGCAAAATCGCCCAGGGCCCGCGTGACCACCGGGTGAGCCCGGGCGAGACGCTGGCGATGATCGCCGTGCGTTACCAGGTGTCGCCGGCCACGCTGCGCAGTGCCAATAACCTGTCGAGCGACGAACTCAAGATTGGTCAGCACTTGACCATTCCCGGCACTGAACTGGCGGCCAAAGAATGAATCAGGTGCTGACCAACGCTGCCCGCATCGAGCTGCTCAGCCCGCGACTGGCGAACCAGATCGCCGCCGGTGAGGTGGTTGAGCGCCCGGCGTCGGTGATCAAGGAATTGCTGGAAAACAGCCTCGACTCCGGCGCCAAACGCATCGATGTCGATGTGGAGCAGGGCGGCGTCAAACTGCTGCGGGTGCGTGATGATGGCAGCGGCATTTCCGCCGATGACCTGCCGCTGGCGCTGGCCCGTCATGCCACCAGCAAGATCCGTAATCTGGAAGACCTTGAGCAGGTCATGAGCCTGGGCTTCCGTGGTGAAGCCTTGGCGTCGATCAGCTCCGTGGCGCGTTTGACCCTGACGTCGCGCACTCGCGATGCCGATCAGGCCTGGCAGGTGGAAACCGAAGGCCGTGACATGGCGCCCCGCGTGCAGCCAGCCGCCCATCCGGTGGGGACCTCGGTTGAGGTCCGCGACCTGTTTTTCAACACACCGGCGCGGCGCAAATTTCTCAAGACCGAAAAAACCGAATTTGATCATCTGCAGGAAGTGATCAAGCGTCTGGCCCTGGCGCGTTTCGACGTGGCGTTCCATTTGCGCCACAACGGCAAGACCATTCTCAGCCTGCACGAGGCCCACGATGATGCGGCCCGCGCCCGGCGAGTGGCCGCGATCTGCGGTCCGGGCTTCCTGGAACAGGCACTGCCGATTGAAATCGAGCGCAACGGTCTGCATCTGTGGGGCTGGGTGGGGTTGCCGACCTTCAACCGTAGCCAGGCGGATTTGCAGTATTTTTTCGTCAATGGCCGTGCGGTACGCGACAAACTGGTGGCCCACGCGGTGCGCCAGGCTTATCGCGACGTACTGTTCAATGGCCGGCATCCGACCTTCGTGCTGTTCTTCGAAGTCGATCCGGCGGGCGTCGACGTCAACGTGCACCCGACCAAACACGAAGTACGCTTCCGTGACGGGCGCATGGTCCACGATTTCCTCTACGGTACGTTGCACCGAGCCTTGGGTGATGTGCGACCGGAAGATCAACTGGCTGCACCGGTGGCGACGGCCATTGTCCGTCCTACCGGGCTTGAGGCAGGCGAGTTCGGTCCGCAGGGCGAAATGCGCTTGGCCGCCAATGCGCTGCTGGAGCAGCCTCAAGCGCAACCGTCGTTCAATGCGCCGGCCGGCTCGGGATCTGGTTCTGGCTATCAGTATCAATACACCCCGCGACCTCAGTCCGCGGTTCCCGCCGCTGAGGCCCAGGCTGCCTATCGTGAATTCTTCGCGCCGTTGCCGGAGGCCAATGCTGTAGCGCTGCCGGCCGGTCAGGACGATATCCCGCCGCTGGGTTACGCGCTGGCGCAGCTCAAAGGCATCTACATCCTTTCGGAAAACGCCCAAGGGTTGGTGTTGGTGGACATGCACGCCGCCCACGAGCGGATCATGTACGAGCGCCTGAAAGTCGCCATGGCCAGCGAAGGCTTGAGCGGGCAGCCGCTGCTGGTGCCGGAGTCCCTGGCGGTCAGCCAGCGCGAGGCCGATTGCGCCGAAGAGCACGTCGCCTGGTTCCAGCGTCTGGGCTTCGAACTGCAGCGGCTTGGCCCGGAAACACTGGCCATCCGGCAGATTCCGGCCTTGCTCAAGCAGGCTGAAGCCAATCGACTGGTTGGCGACGTGTTGGCCGACCTGATGGAGTACGGCACCAGTGACCGGATTCAGGCGCACCTGAACGAATTGCTTGGGACTATGGCCTGCCACGGCGCCATACGGGCGAACCGACGTCTGGCCCTGGCGGAAATGAACGGTCTGTTGCGCGATATGGAAAACACTGAGCGCAGCGGTCAATGCAACCATGGCCGACCGACCTGGACCCAGTTGGGCCTGGACGATCTGGACAAACTGTTCTTGCGCGGTCGTTGATGAGCCAGCTCCCACCTGCGATTTTCCTGATGGGCCCGACCGCCGCCGGCAAGACCGACCTGGCCATCGAACTCACCAAAGTCCTGCCTTGCGAACTGATCAGTGTCGATTCGGCACTGGTTTACCGTGGCATGGACATCGGTACTGCGAAGCCGTCGAAAGAACTTCTGGCGCAATTTCCCCACCGTTTGATCGATATTCTCGACCCCGCCGAGAGCTATTCCGCCGCGGATTTTCGCCGGGACGCCCTCGAGGCCATGGCCGATATCACCGCGCGCGGAAAAATTCCGCTGCTGGTCGGCGGCACAATGCTCTACTACAAGGCCTTGCTCGAAGGACTGGCGGACATGCCAGCCGCCGATCCAGAGGTTCGCGCGCAGATCGAAGAAGAAGCTACACGCCTTGGCTGGCAAGCCTTGCACGAACAATTGGCAGTCATTGATCCGGTTTCTGCGGCGCGGATTCATCCGAACGATCCACAGCGACTCAGTCGAGCGCTGGAAGTTTATCGCGTCAGCGGTCGAAGCATGACCGAGCTGCGCTTGCAACAATCTGCGCAAAGTACTGACGCAGCCGCTTCGGGACGGCAACAATTGCCCTATACTGTCGCGAACTTGGCCATTGCTCCGGCAAATCGTCAGGTATTGCACGAGCGAATTAAACAAAGATTCACTTTAATGTTGGAACAGGGATTCATAGACGAGGTCGTAGCCCTGCGTAAGCGAAGTGACCTGCATGCCGGGTTGCCGTCTATACGTGCGGTAGGTTATCGACAAGTCTGGGACTACCTGGATGGCAAGCTGACGTCAGCCGAGATGCAGGAGCGTGGAATCATCGCCACGCGCCAATTGGCGAAGCGCCAGTTCACCTGGCTGCGCAGTTGGGCTGATTTACATTGGCTGGACAGCCTCGATTGCGACAATCTGCCGCGCGCCTTGAAATACTTGGGGACCATCTCCATATTGAGCTGAGTCCTTGCAATTGCCGTCTATCCTTGGGGGTGTGACGGCCAAAGTCATCTGTTTACCTATTTTTTTATATTGAATCCTTAAAGGAGTGCGGCACATGTCAAAAGGGCATTCGCTACAAGACCCTTACTTGAATACTTTACGTAAAGAAAAAGTTGGGGTCTCCATCTACCTGGTCAACGGTATCAAGCTGCAAGGCACGATCGAGTCTTTCGACCAGTTCGTCATCCTGCTGAAAAACACCGTCAGCCAGATGGTCTACAAACATGCTATTTCTACAGTAGTGCCGGTTCGTCCAATTCGTCTGCCTAGCGCAACCGAATCCGAAGCAGGTGATGCTGAGCCAGGTAACGCCTGATAGGAGTCTCCTTTGTTCTTTGAGCGCCACGGTGGTGGTGAGCGAGTCATCCTCGTTCACTTGGATGGACAGGACCCTGAGGCGCGCGAAGACCCGCAGGAGTTTCAGGAGTTGGCTAATTCGGCCGGCGCCGAGACCGTTGCGTTTTTTAACGTGCCGCGTCATCGGCCAACCGCCAAATTCCTGATTGGCAGCGGCAAGGTCGAGGAACTGCGCGACCTGGTCAAAGCTGAAGAGGCCGATCTGGTGATTTTCAATCACGTCCTCACGCCCAGCCAGGAACGCAACCTCGAACGTGTTTTCGAGTGTCGCGTGATCGACCGTACCGGTCTGATTCTCGATATTTTCGCCCAACGCGCCCGTACCCATGAAGGCAAGCTCCAGGTAGAACTGGCCCAGCTTGACCACATGAGCACCCGGCTGGTTCGTGGCTGGACTCACCTTGAACGCCAGGGTGGCGGTATCGGCATGCGTGGCCCGGGTGAAACGCAACTGGAAACAGACCGCCGTTTGCTGCGGGTACGGCTGCGACAGATCAAGGGCAGGCTGGAGAAAGTGCGCAGCCAGCGCGAACAGTCGCGGCGTGGTCGTTCGCGTGCGGATATCCCTACCGTGTCGCTGGTGGGGTATACCAACGCCGGTAAGTCCACGCTGTTCAATAACGTGACGAAATCCGACGTCTACGCGGCTGACCAATTGTTTGCCACGCTGGACCCTACCCTGCGTCGTCTGGATCTGGACGATCTGGGGCCGATTGTCCTGGCGGACACTGTAGGTTTCATTCGCCACTTGCCCCACAAGCTGGTCGAGGCATTTCGGTCTACCCTCGAAGAATCAAGCAACTCCGACCTGTTGTTGCACGTGATCGATGCGGCCGAACCCGATCGCATGTTGCAGATCGAGCAGGTGATGGTGGTGCTGGGCGAGATTGGTGCCCAGGACTTGCCGATCCTCGAGGTCTATAACAAACTCGATTTGCTTGAAGGTGTTGAGCCACAAATCCAGCGCGACGAAAACGGCAAGCCCCAGCGGGTCTGGCTGTCGGCGCGTGATGGCACTGGCCTGGAATTGCTTGAGCAAGCCATTGCCGAATTACTTGGCAGTGATTTGTTTATCGGTACCCTGCGCTTGCCGCAACGATTCGCTCGACTGCGTGCGCAGTTTTTCGAACTCGGCGCGGTGCAAAAAGAAGAACACGACGAAGAAGGCATCAGTTTGCTGGCCGTTCGTTTGCCCCGGGTCGAGTTGAATCGACTGGTAAGCCGCGAAGGATTGCAGCCGATGGAATTCATCGAGCAACACACTTTGCAATAAAAGCCTGAGAAAGCGGTTGTGCCGTGGTGACAGGCATTCTGTAGCATTGGTCGGCGCGCCGTGGGTGCGTCTTTGCTTTATCAGATGGAGAGCGCTATGGCTTGGAATGAGCCGGGTGGCAACTCGAATAATCAGGATCCTTGGGGTGGCAAGCGTCGCAATAATGGCGACCGCAAGGGACCACCGGATCTCGACGAGGCCTTCCGAAAGCTGCAGGAAAGCCTGAACGGGTTGTTCGGTGGTGGTAAGAAACGTGGTGATGACGGCAGTGGTCCGGGCAAGAGTGGCGGCTTTGGCGGCCTGCTCGGTATCGGCCTGGTCGTGCTGGCGGCCATGTGGCTGTACAGCGCGGTCTATGTCGTGGACGAGCAGGAGCAGGCTGTCGTGCTGCGCTTCGGCAAGTACTACGAAACCGTCGGCCCGGGCTTGAATATCTATTTCCCGCCGATCGACAAGAAGTACATGGAAAACGTCACGCGTGAGCGTGCGTACACCAAGCAGGGTCAAATGCTGACCGAAGACGAAAACATCGTCGAAGTGCCGCTGACCGTGCAGTACAAGATCAGCAACCTGCAGGATTTCGTGCTGAGCGTCGATCAGCCGGAAATCAGTCTGCAGCACGCGACCGACAGCGCCTTGCGCCATGTGGTGGGTTCCACCGCCATGGACCAGGTGCTGACTGAAGGTCGTGAATTGATGGCCAGCGAAATCAAGGAGCGTCTGCAACGCTTCATGGATACCTATCGCACCGGTATCACCGTCACTCAGGTCAACGTACAGAGCGCAGCAGCACCGCGCGAAGTCCAGGAAGCCTTCGATGACGTGATCCGGGCCCGTGAAGACGAACAGCGTTCGCGCAACCAGGCTGAAACCTATGCCAACGGCGTCGTGCCGGAAGCTCGTGGTCAGGCCCAGCGCATTCTCGAAGACGCCAATGGCTACCGTGACGAAACCGTCTCGCGCGCCAAGGGTGAGGCTGATCGCTTCACCAAACTCGTTGCCGAGTACCGCAAGGCTCCTGAAGTGACCCGTCAGCGTCTGTACCTGGACACCATGCAGGAAGTCTTCAGCAACACCAGCAAGGTGCTCGTGACCGGCAACAAGAATGGCCAGAGCAATCTGCTGTACTTGCCGCTGGACAAAATGGTCGAAAGTGGTCGCAACACCAGCACTCCGGTGACCGGTGCGGCAGCCGCCAGCAATGAAGCGAATACGCGTGCGGCAGCTGATCTGCAGCAACAGCAAGCACGTACCAGGGAGAGTCGCTGATGAGCAATAAATCGCTGATCGCCCTTATTGTCGGCGTCCTCGTGGCGATCGCTGCCTGGAACTGCTTCTACATCGTGGCTCAGACCGAGCGTGCGGTGTTGCTGCAGTTCGGTCGCGTGGTTCAGGCCGATGTACAACCTGGCCTGCATGTGAAAGTGCCCTACGTTAACCAGGTGCGTAAATTTGACGCACGCCTGATGACGCTGGATGCACCGACACAACGCTTCCTGACGCTGGAAAAGAAAGCCGTGATGGTCGATGCCTACGCCAAGTGGCGGGTGAAGGACGCAGAGCGTTTCTACACCGCGACGTCCGGTCTCAAGCAAATTGCCGACGAGCGCCTGTCCCGTCGCCTGGAGTCTGGTCTGCGTGACCAGTTCGGTAAGCGCACCTTGCACGAAGTGGTGTCGGGTGAGCGTGATGCGCTGATGGCGGATATCACGGCTTCGCTGAACAAGATGGCTGAAAAAGAGCTGGGCATTGAAGTTGTCGATGTTCGGGTCAAGACCATCGATCTGCCGAAGGAAGTGAACCGTAGCGTGTTCGAGCGTATGAGCACCGAGCGTGAGCGTGAAGCTCGCGAGCACCGCGCCAAGGGTAACGAGCTGGCTGAAGGCATCCGTGCCGACGCCGATCGTCAACGCCGCGTGTTGCTGGCTGAAGCCTATCGTGAATCTGAAGAGATTCGCGGTGACGGTGATGCCCAGGCCGCTTCGATCTATTCCAAGGCCTATGGTCAGGACCAGGAGTTCTACGCGTTCTACCGTAGCCTGCGCGCCTACCGTGAAAGCTTTGCGAATAAATCCGACGTCATGGTCCTCGACCCAAGCAGTGACTTCTTCCACTACCTGGAAAAAGCCAAGCCTTGATACGGCGTTGACCCGAATCATTCCGCCGGGCGGCTAACGCCTCTGGCGGGGTGATCCTTTGGCAAAACGTGTGTATGATGCGGCAGCCGGGAAATTCCCGGCTTTTTTGCGTCTGCACGTTTGATTGCTGTTTTTGGTGCACGCGTACGAGTCGAAAGGCTCGACAGGTTTTTCGAGGAAAGTGGTTGGCGAAGCCGGTTGAAGGCTTTTCGCTCCGTTGTTCATGCGCGGAACAATCATTTTCTGCTTCACTCAAGGCTCGGCCGAGGGCTGGCTGGCCGCCCGGATATAGGGGAATGGCGTAATGGCAACGGTAGACCGCTGGCTGCTGCCAGATGGCATCGAAGAAGTACTGCCACCGGAAGCGGCGCGCATTGAAGTTGCGCGTCGCCAGGTGTTGGATCTGTTCCAGAGCTGGGGTTACGAGTTTGTCGTGACTCCCCATATCGAGTACCTGGAATCCCTGCTGACCGGCGCGGGCCAGGACCTGGATCTGCGTACCTTCAAGGTTATCGACCCGCAGTCGGGCCGGCAGATGGGTTTCCGCGCGGACATCACGCCGCAGGTGGCGCGTATCGATGCGCACACCCTGCGTCGCGAAGGCCCGAGTCGTCTGTGCTATGCCGGCAGCGTGCTGCATGCTCAGCCACGCGCCTTGTCGTCCTCGCGCAGCCCGATCCAGCTGGGCGCCGAGTTGTACGGCGATGGCAGCCCCGGCAGCGATGTCGAAGTCATCAGCCTGATGCTGGCGATGCTGCAACTGGCCGATGTGCCGGACGTGCACATGGACCTCGGTCATGTCGGCATCTATCGCGGCCTGGCTCGCGCCGCCGGTTTGTCCGGTGAGGTCGAACAGCAGTTGTTCGATGCATTGCAACGCAAGGCCATCGACGAGGTCATTACCTTGACCGAAGGTTTGCCTGCCGATTTGTCGGGCATGCTGCGGGCGTTGGTCGACCTGTGCGGCGGTCGCGAAGTACTGGCCGCTGCGCGTGAGCGCCTGGCTGGGGCGCCGGCCCCGGTTCTGGCGGCGCTGAACGATTTGCTGGCGATTGCCGAGCGTTTGTCCGTGCGTTTCCCGGATTTGCCGCTGTACTTCGACCTGGGCGAATTGCGCGGCTATCACTACCACACGGGTGTGGTGTTCGCCGTGTTCGTGCCGGGCGTTGGCCAGTCCATTGCCCAGGGCGGTCGTTACGACGACATCGGCGCCGATTTCGGTCGCGCCCGTCCGGCAACCGGCTTCTCCACCGATTTGAAAACCCTGGTGACCCTGGGGCGTGCTGAAATCGAGCTACCGTCTGGCGGTATCTGGATGCCTGACAGTACGGATGCGGCACTCTGGCAGCAGGTTTGCCAGTTGCGCAGTGAGGGTCAGCGTGTCGTTCAGGCCTTGCCTGGACAACCTTTGGCCGCCGCCCGTGAAGCGGACTGCGACCGGCAATTGATTCAGCAGAACGGGCTTTGGCAAGTATCGCCACTGGCTTCTTGAGTTTTCCTGCCGGCCACCGCCGGTACCAAGTTTGCGCGAATGAGGACAAGTGTTATGGGTAAGAATGTCGTAGTCCTGGGCACCCAATGGGGTGATGAGGGCAAAGGCAAGATCGTTGATCTGCTGACCGAACATGCTGCCGCCGTAGTGCGCTACCAGGGTGGCCACAACGCTGGCCACACCCTGGTGATCGACGGCGAAAAAACTGTCTTGCACCTGATCCCGTCGGGCGTGCTGCGCGAAGGCGTGCAGTGCCTGATCGGCAACGGCGTGGTGGTTGCACCTGACGCTCTGATGCGGGAAATCAACAAGCTGGAAGAGAAAGGTGTGCCGGTGCGTGAGCGCCTTCGCATCAGCCCGTCCTGCCCGCTGATCCTGTCCTATCACGTCGCACTGGACCAGGCCCGTGAAAAAGCGCGTGGCGAGCTGAAGATCGGCACCACCGGTCGCGGCATCGGCCCGGCTTACGAAGACAAGGTTGCACGTCGTGGCCTGCGCATCGGTGACCTGTTCCACCGCGAGCGTTTCGCCGCCAAGCTGGGCGAGTTGCTGGACTACCACAACTTCGTACTGGTCAATTACTACAAAGAGCCTGCAATCGACTTCCAGAAGACGCTGGACGAGTGCATGGAATACGCCGAGCTGCTCAAGCCGATGATGCTGGACGTCACCGCCGAGCTGCACCAGCTGCGTCGCGCTGGCAAAGACATCATGTTCGAAGGCGCCCAGGGTTCGTTGCTGGACATCGACCACGGTACCTACCCGTACGTCACCAGTTCCAACACCACCGCTGGCGGTATCGCGACCGGTTCGGGTGTTGGTCCGATGTTCCTGGACTACATCCTCGGCATCACCAAGGCCTACACCACGCGTGTCGGTTCGGGTCCGTTCCCGACTGAACTGTTCGACGACGTTGGCGCGTTCCTGGCCAAGCGTGGCCACGAGTTCGGTGCAACCACCGGCCGTGCCCGTCGTTGCGGCTGGTTCGACGCCGTTATCCTGCGTCGCGCCATCGATGTGAACAGCATCTCGGGCCTGTGCCTGACCAAGCTGGACGTTCTGGACGGCCTGGAAACCATCAACATCTGTGTTGGCTACAAGAATCAGGACGGCGCAGTGATCGACGCACCGACCGACGCCGACAGCTACATCGGCCTGGAGCCGGTGTACGAAGAAATGCCGGGCTGGAGCGAATCGACCCTGGGTGCCAAGACCCTGGAAGAGCTGCCTCAGGCTGCACGCAACTACATCAAGCGTGTCGAAGAGTTGGTCGGTGCGCCGATTGACATTATTTCGACGGGCCCGGACCGCAACGAAACCATCGTTCTGCGTCATCCGTTTGCTTGATAACACATTGATGTGAAACACAAAGGGCCCATAATCGGGCCCTTTGTCGTTTTTGCCTGCTGAACGGCATGACCTTTGCTGTGAACATTGAAAAGAGCCTCCTTTCAGGTGTGCTATCAATTTAATGGCGCCAAAGCAGAGGGATTTCTAGTGTCGGCCGTTCTCTCATTGTTACAAAGCCGTTTGTTGAGGCCTGTGTTCGTTACGCTTGGTATCGCCCTATTGGTGCAAGTGGTGGTGGCGGTCGCTCTGACGCGGAGCACAGTGACCGCTTTGGAAGCCGATCTGGGCATGCGCCTGGGCGCGGACAGTCAGAAGCTCTCTGGCGAACTCGAGCAGGCGGGGCGTGAAGTCACGTCGAGCCTCGATAGCCTCTCCACCAGCACGCGTCAGCGCCTCACGGCCGGGTTGTCCTCGCGTTTGGAGGAGGAGCAGGCACAACTGCGCGAGACGTTGGAAAAGGACCTGAAGGATTCCGCCGGCGACATGGCGCAACTCCTGGCATCGGTTGCGCCGCGCGCCATGTGGGACAACGACATTCCAACCTTGTCCGAGTTCGCGCGCAGGGCCCAGCGCAACCCCAATGTACTGTTCGTGGTGTATGACGACGCCACGGGTCAGCACCTGACGCGCTATCTCAACCGGGAGAATCCGATCAACAAGGCGCTTCTGGAGAAGGGTCAGGGTGAGCGGGCGCTGGACAAAGTGCTGGATGCGGCGAAGAACGATCCTTCGGTCTTCTACATCGAAGCCTCGATCAACCCCAATGGCGTGGAAATCGGCAAGGTCTTGATGGGTGTCTCGACCGCGTCGGTGGAAGCCGATCTGGCGGCGTTGGACAAACGCTTCTCCGCCTTGATCGCCAGCAGCGATCAATTGGTGGGTGACAGTCTGAAGGGGGCGGCGGCCGATAGTGCGACCGCCATGCGTTCGCGACTGCAATCGGCCCAGTCCACGGCGGCTGAAATGAAAGCCAATACCACCAGTACCGTGCAAGAAGCCGCGGCCACCCTGCGCTGGCGTATCGGTATATGCCTGGCGGTCGTGGGCTTTGGTGTCCTGCTGTTGCTGGCGGTGGTGCTTGGGCGTCGAGTGGTCAATCGCCTGAGAATGCTGATCATCGCCATGGATGACCTGGCGGCGGGCGAGGGTGATCTGACCAAGCGCGTGCAAATCAACAGCAAGGACGAGATCGGCGACATGGCGTCGGCGGTCAATCGGTTTGTGGATAAGTTGCAGCCGATCGTGCGCGAAGCAGGCGACGTAGCCCAGCGGACTGGCGTGGAAATCGGCGCCATGACCCTGCGCAATGCCGGAGCCGATGCGGCAGCGGGTATGCAGCGCGATGAAGTGGCCGAGAGTCTGCGTGCTTTGTCGCAAATGGCAGACGAAGCCCAATCTGAAAGCCAGGCCATGCAGGCGGCTTTGAAACAGGTCGTGGATATCCGTCAGGCCACTGACGAAAACACCCGGACTTCGGCGAAAGTCGGCAGCCTGATCGAGGCGCTGGCGGGTCAAGTCGAAACCGGAGCGCAGGTGATCGAGCGACTTGCGCAACAAAGCGAGCAGATTGAGGTGGTGCTGACGGTCATTCACGGGATTGCCGAGCAGACCAACCTGCTGGCACTGAACGCGGCCATTGAAGCGGCGCGCGCGGGTGAGACCGGGCGCGGGTTCGCGGTGGTGGCGGACGAAGTGCGGGCGCTGGCGAGCAAGACCCAGAGTTCCACCGGCGATATTCAGGCGCACATTGTGGCGTTGCAGCAGGGTGCACGTGAGGCGGTGGCGGCGATTGGCCAGGCTGGGCGCCAGGCGGACGAAGGCTTGTTGGTGCTGCGGGACAGTGCGCGTCTTCAGCAATCAGTGCAGGCCTCGGTGGAGCAAGTGCATGCGGCGATCGGTCTGGCGACCCAGGCCGCCGCGCAACAGGCTCAGGGTGCGCAAGCGGTGCGTGGTCGGGTCGAGACCATTCATGCGCAGGCCGAGAAAGCGGCTCAGGCAGTGGTGGAAACCACGGCCAGTGGCAAGGTGCTGGACGGCTTGGCAGCGCAGTTGAAGGCGAGTCTGGGGCAGTTCAGGGCTTGAATGATCAAAAGATCGCAGCCTTGGGCGGCTGCGATCTTTTGCTTGATCAGCGGGTCAAGTACATCCGGGTTGTTAATAAATAAACGGGTAGCCCCGACACCAATATCAATAACGCCGCATAAGGCGCCGCCGCCGCAAATTCCACGTTCGCGGTATGCGCCCAGACTTCCGTTGCCAGTGTGTTGAGCCCGGTTGGACTCAATAACAACGTCGCCGTCAGCTCCTTCATCGCATCAAGGAATACCAGCGCAAAAGCCGCGCCGAGCGCTGGAAAGATGATCGGCAGGGTCACCCGGCAAAACGCACTGAATGACGACGATCCCAGCGTGCGTGCCGCCTCTTCCAGTTGTGGAGCTGCCTTGTTCAGTGCCGTACGAATCGGCGCCTGAGCCAAGGGCAGAAACAGCAGCGCATAAGCGATCAGCAACAGCGTCGAAGTCTGATACAGCATCGGCACATAGTGCAGGGCGAAATACACCAGGGCCAGCGCAATCACCAGGCCAGGCAATGCATGCAGCAGATAGGGCAGGCGTTCGGCCCAGATAGCCAATTGGCCTTTATAGCGCACCACCAGCAAGCCCACTGGTACCGCCAGCACCAGGCACAGCGCTGCGCCACCCAACGACAGTGCCAGGGATGAAAACAATGCCTCGCCAATGGCCGCCGCCGGGAATGCCGCCGAGGAGCCCACGGCCAGCCAGTACCCGAGCATGCCCAATGGAATGCCGCTGCCAATGATCGCGAGCAACGCGCAGTAAAGTTGCCCGGCCATCGACCAAGGACCGAGACGAACCTGTGCCGCCTGTCGTGCCGCGCCTTGGCCGGTACGCACATGCCGGCCCTTGCCGCGCACGCGCAGCTCCAGCCATAGCAGTGCGAGGCACAACGCCAGCAATATCGCCGAGAGCATCGCTGCATTGGCGTTGCTGAATTCCAGCTCGAACTGTTGATAGATCGCGGTGGTGAAGGTTTGCAGGCCAATGATCGACAGTGCGCCAAATTCCACCAGCATGTGCAGGGCGATCAGCAATGAGCCGGCCAGCAGCGATGGCCAGAGCAGGGGGAGGGTAATCTTGAGGAACACGCCCCAGCGATTCTGCCCCAGGGTGCGGGCGGACTCTTCCAGGCAGGGATCGAGGTTGCGCAGGGTCGCCGCCACGGGCAGAAATATCAGCGGGTATTTGGACAGTGTCATCACCAGGATCGCCCCGCCCAGCCCTTCGAAGTGGGCGCTCAGCGAAACCCAGGTGAAGCTGCTGACAAACGCCGGAACGGCGAAGGGCAAACACAGAATTACGCCCCACAGTCGCCGCCCCGGCAGATTGCTGCGCTCCAGCAGCCAGGCCAGCGACAGGCCGATCACGCAACAGGCCAGCGTCACGCCGAGCATCAGCGCGAGAGTGTTGCGCAGCAGGCCGAACACGTAGGGCCGCCACAGCAAATGCACTGCCTCGGCCCATCCTGCTTGCCAGGCCTTTAGCCCGACATAGGCCAGCGGCAACAGGCTGAGCACAACCAGCACCATGACCGGTAGCAGCAACCAGATTGAAGGCCACTTGCGTCGAGGTCTGTAAGCACTGCGCATGGCGCAAGCGGAAAGCGATGCGCTCATCAGTTCAGGCCAACGTCGCGTTCCAGGTTCAGGGCTTCTTCGGCGTTACCGAGATCGGCCGGAGTGACTTTCGGTGCCTCCAGTTCGCTGAATGGCTTGAGGTCGCGATCGGACTCCATGCCTTTGTGCAGCGGGTATTCGGCGGTGGTCTGGGTGATCACGCGCTGCCCTTCTTCGCTGGCCATGTAGGCGAGCAATTGCTGGGCTTCTTTTGGATGCTTGCTGGATTTCAGTACAGCGGCGCTGGACACCGTGATCAACCCACCGACGTCGCCTCCGGTGAAGTAGTGCAGTTTCGAGTCGAGCTGGCCTTTTTCGCGCTGCAAGGCGAACCAGTAGTAATTGTTGAACAGTACCGTGGCGACTTCGCCGTTTTCTACTGCTTTAAGCGCGACCATGTTGTTGCTGTAAGTCTTGCCGAATGCGCGCAGGCCAGTCAGCCACTCTTCGGCGGCGTCCATGCCGTGAACCTTGATGATCGCAACCGCTTGCTCCTGAAACGCGCCGCTGGAGGGCACGAAGCCGACCTTGCCTTGCCATTTCGGGTCGGAGAAGCCCATCACTGACTTGGGCAGGTCTTTTTCATCAATCAGTTTCGGGTTGTAGGCGACGACCCGGACCCGGGCGGTGATGCCGATCCAGGTGCCATTGCCGGCGACGTACTCTTTGGGCAGCACGGCGAGCGTGGCGGGGTCGGTCTGAGCCAGCAGGCCTTGTTCGCTGAGTTTGTTCAGTGGCGGTGATTCTTCGGTGTAGATCACGTCGGCGGGGGAGCGATCGCCTTCTTCGACGACCTGGCTGGCGAGCTGGTTGCTGCTGCCTTTGCGCACGTTGACGTGAATGCCGGTCCGGGTTTCGAAGGCTTTGGCGAGGGCATCGCCGACTTCCTTGTGTTGCCCGTTATAGAGGGTCAGGGAAACCGGGTTGGCGGCCTGGGTGAGGGGCGTGGCGAGCGCCAGGCCGAACAGGCTGAGGGTCAGGCCGCGGCGCAGGGTATTTCGAAACATCATTCGCAGGGTTCCTCACTGTCGCATTGCAAAAACTTGCAACAATGATAAACGATATTGTTTCTCAAATGCGCACTGCTGATTCTTGTGGGGGGGGGCGTGCTTGCTCGCGAAAAACGACAGGACAACGCGGTGCTTCAGTTGCCCCGCGTTTTCGTTAACGTCCATCGCGAGCAGGCTCGCTCCTACAGGGGGGGTTGATTTTTTGAAAGCCAGAAACGCAAAAACCCGCTTTCGCGGGTTTCTGTGAAATCCAAGGCCGTAACCTTGAATTTGAATTGGTGCCCAGAAGAAGACTCGAACTTCCACGGCCGTAAGGCCACCAGCACCTGAAGCTGGCGTGTCTACCAATTTCACCATCTGGGCATTCATCTTCAGCGTTGCCGCTGTTGATGTGGCGCACTATACGGAGCGCGATTTGATCTGTAAACCCCTGATTTAAAATAAATAAATCAACGGTCTGAAATGCAAAAACCCGCTTTCGCGGGTTTTTGTGTGAGTCTTGAAATTGAACTAATCTCAAACTCGAATTTGGTGCCCAGAAGAAGACTCGAACTTCCACGGCCGTAAGGCCACCAGCACCTGAAGCTGGCGTGTCTACCAATTTCACCATCTGGGCAGTATCGGCAACGTTGTCCGTCGTCGATGGCGCGCACTATACGGAGCGTCTTTTTAACTGTAAACCCCCGACATCAAAAAAACCTGAAAAATTTCACCAGCGGTCTTCAAATCAGCTTTGTGACGTCGATAAAAGGCTTTAGAAGGGCCGTCATAGCTTGAAATTTCCCGTTTCATTACGCCTATGCCAAACTAACCCGTATATAGACAAGGTGAAAACTCTCTAATGGCCGATTGGCAGTCCCTCGATCCCGAGGCCGCTCGTGAAGCGGAAAAATATGAAAACCCTATTCCTAGCCGCGAACTGATCCTTCAGCACCTTGCTGATCGAGGTTCGCCTGCTAACCGCGAGCAGTTGGTCGAAGAGTTTGGTCTGACCACAGAGGACCAGATCGAAGCCCTGCGCCGCCGCCTGCGCGCGATGGAGCGCGATGCTCAACTCATCTATACCCGTCGTGGCACATATGCACCGGTAGACAAGCTCGACCTGATCCTGGGCCGCATCAGCGGTCACCGTGACGGCTTCGGTTTCCTGGTACCGGACGATGGCAGTGACGACCTGTTCATGAGCCCGGCGCAAATGCGTCTGGTGTTCGATGGCGACCGTGCCCTGGCGCGGGTGTCCGGCCTCGACCGTCGCGGTCGCCGCGAAGGCATGATCGTCGAAGTGGTCTCCCGTGCTCACGAGACTATCGTCGGGCGCTATTTCGAAGAGGGCGGTATCGGTTTCGTGGTTGCCGACAATCCGAAGATCCAGCAAGAAGTGCTGGTGACGCCGGGTCGCAACGCCAACGCCCAGATCGGTCAGTTCGTCGAAGTGAAGATCACTCACTGGCCGACGCCACGCTTCCAGCCTCAGGGCGATGTGGTGGAAGTCGTGGGTAACTACATGGCGCCGGGCATGGAAATCGACGTCGCCCTGCGCACATACGACATTCCTCACGTCTGGCCTGAGGCGGTGCTCAAGGAAGCGGCCAAGCTCAAGCCCGAAGTCGAAGAGAAAGACAAAGAGAAGCGCATCGATCTGCGTCATCTGCCGTTCGTCACCATCGACGGCGAAGATGCCCGTGACTTCGATGACGCGGTCTATTGCGAAGCCCGTAAGGGCAAGTTGCGCCTGTTCTCGGGTGGCTGGAAGTTGTACGTGGCGATTGCCGACGTATCCAGCTACGTGAAGCTCGGATCGGCGCTGGACGCTGAAGCCCAGGTGCGCGGCAACTCGGTGTACTTCCCCGAGCGCGTGATCCCGATGCTGCCTGAGCAGCTGTCCAACGGTCTGTGCTCGCTGAACCCGCAGGTCGATCGTCTGGCCATGGTTTGCGAGATGACCATCTCCAAAACCGGCGAAATGACCGACTACTGCTTCTACGAAGCGGTGATCCACTCCCATGCACGCCTGACTTACAACAAAGTCAGCGCCATGCTCGAAACGCCGAAAGCCACCGAAGCGCGCAAGCTGCGTGGCGAGTACACCGATGTCGTGCCGCACCTCAAGCAGCTGTACTCGCTGTACAAGGTGTTGCTGGCGGCCCGTCATGTGCGTGGCGCGATCGATTTTGAAACCCAGGAAACCCGGATCATCTTCGGCTCCGAGCGCAAGATCGCGGAAATTCGCCCGACCGTGCGCAACGATGCCCACAAGCTGATCGAGGAATGCATGCTGGCGGCCAACGTGGCCACTGCCGAATTCCTGAAAAAACACGAAATCCCGGCGCTGTATCGCGTCCACGATGGTCCGCCACCGGAGCGCCTGGAAAAACTGCGCGCCTTCCTGGGTGAGCTCGGCCTGTCCCTGCACAAAGGCAAGGACGGCCCGTCGCCGAAGGATTACCAGGCACTGCTGGCCGGTATCAAGGATCGTCCGGATTTCCACCTGATCCAGACCGTCATGCTGCGTTCGTTGAGCCAGGCGGTGTATAGCGCTGATAACCAGGGCCACTTCGGTCTGAATTACGAGGCTTACACCCACTTCACCTCGCCGATCCGCCGCTACCCGGACTTGCTGACTCACCGGGCAATCCGCAGCGTCATCCATTCGAAGCAGGACACCCCGCACGTTCGCCGTGCTGGCGCGATGACCATTCCGAAGGCGCGTATCTATCCGTACGACGAAGCGGCCCTGGAGCAACTCGGCGAGCAGTGCTCGATGAGCGAGCGCCGTGCCGACGAAGCGACCCGCGACGTGGTCAACTGGCTCAAGTGCGAGTTCATGAAAGACCGCGTGGGCGAATCGTTCCCGGGTGTGATCACCGCCGTAACCGGCTTTGGTCTGTTCGTCGAACTGACCGATATCTACGTCGAAGGCCTGGTCCACGTCACCGCGTTGCCGGGCGATTACTACCACTTCGACCCTGTGCATCACCGCCTGGCCGGTGAGCGTACCGGTCGCAGCTTCCGTTTGGGCGACACTGTTGAAGTGCGGGTCATGCGCGTCGATCTCGACGAACGCAAGATCGACTTCGAGATGGCCGAAAAAACCATCAGCGCACCGATCGGTCGTAAAAAACGCGGTACTGAAACTGCGGCGCCAGCAGCATCTGCTGCAAAAACAGCCGCAGAGCCGGTGCCGGAGAAAACCGGTCGTCGTCCTGCCAGAGAAAAGGTTGTAGAGGCCTATCGCCCAAGCGATGCGGCGGCGAAAAACGCCGAAGTACGCAAAAGCCGTGAAATGAAGCAGGCCTTGCTGGCCGATGCGAAAAGCGGCGGTAAAGCGGCGTCTGCGGGAAAGACCGGAAGGTCGACGCCTGAAAAGGCCGTCGGCGGCAAGCCTGCCAAACCGAGCAAACATCGTAAAGGCCCGCCAAAAGCGGGCTCGGCCCCAGCCAAAAGTGGCGGGGCGCGTAAACCTAAGGCCAAGCCATGAGTCAGTTGGAAAAAATCTACGGCGTGCATGCTGTAGAAGCATTGCTGCGTCATCACCCGAAACGCGTCAAGCAGATCTGGCTGGCCGAAGGTCGCAGTGATCCGCGCGTACAGACGTTGATCGAGCTGGCCAACGAGAATCGTGTCCAGGTCGGCCAGGCTGAGCGCCGTGAAATGGACGCTTGGGTCGAAGGTGTGCACCAGGGTGTAGTCGCGGACGTGAGCCCGAGCCAGGTCTGGGGCGAAGCGATGCTCGACGAACTGCTCGACCGTACCGAAGGTGCGCCGTTGCTGTTGGTGCTCGACGGTGTAACCGATCCGCACAACCTGGGTGCCTGCCTGCGTTCCGCCGATGCGGCGGGCGCGCTGGCGGTGATTGTTCCGAAGGACAAGTCGGCGACCCTGACGCCGGTTGTGCGAAAAATCGCCTGCGGTGCTGCGGAAGTGATTCCGCTGGTCGCCGTGACTAACCTGGCGCGCACCCTGGAGAAACTCCAGCAGCGTGGCTTGTGGGTTGTCGGTACGGCGGGGGAGGCCGAAGTCAGTCTGTATGACCAGGACCTGACCGGCCCCACCATCCTGATCATGGGTGCCGAAGGCAAAGGCATGCGCCGCCTGACCCGCGAGCATTGCGACTACCTGGTCAATTTGCCGATGGCCGGTAGCGTCAGCAGCCTCAACGTTTCCGTGGCGACGGGCGTATGTCTGTTCGAGGCGCAGCGTCAGCGCCGCGTCAAGGCTGCGGCTGCCGCCAAGAAGGCCTGATCCGGCTGCAATCCCTGTGGGAGCGAGCGTGCTCGCGATAGCGGTGTAACATTCGGCATCAATGTTGAATGTTGTGTCCTCATCGCGAGCACGCTCGCTCCCACAATGGTTTCTGGCCAGCCAAAAAATGGCGGGCAAACGAACTGTTCAAATAATCACCAATTACCTTGCGCCTCTCTCGCCCCTTCTCTACAATTGCGCCCCTTGCTGCGATGGCAGGCACGCATGTGTCTAGCGTCCACAAGTCCATAAGTGTCATTCACTCCTTGTCTGACCGCTTTTGAGCGGCAGGCTACAACCCGTAAGGAGCATTCATGCGTCATTACGAAATCATCTTTTTGGTCCACCCGGATCAAAGCGAGCAAGTCGGCGGCATGGTTGAGCGTTACACCAAGCTGATCGAAGAAGACGGCGGCAAAATCCACCGTCTGGAAGATTGGGGCCGTCGTCAACTGGCCTACGCAATCAACAATGTTCACAAGGCTCACTACGTGATGCTGAACGTTGAGTGCACTGGCAAGGCCCTGGCCGAGCTGGAAGACAACTTCCGCTACAACGATGCAGTGATCCGTAACCTGGTCATCCGTCGCGAAGAAGCCGTTACCGGCCAATCCGAGATGCTCAAGGCTGAAGAAAACCGCAGTGAGCGCCGTGAGCGTCGCGACCGTCCTGAGCACTCCGACGCTGAAGGCGTTGATGGTGATGACAGCGACAACAGCGATAACGCTGACGAGTAATCCACGGACCTTTTGAGGAGCCAATTACATGGCACGTTTCTTCCGTCGTCGTAAATTCTGCCGCTTCACCGCTGAAGACGTGAAAGAGATCGATTACAAAGATCTCAACACTCTGAAAGCTTATGTATCCGAGACCGGCAAAATCGTTCCAAGCCGCATCACCGGTACCAAAGCTCGTTATCAGCGTCAGCTGGCCACCGCTATCAAGCGCGCCCGCTTCCTGGCCCTGCTGGCCTACACCGACAGCCACGGCCGCTGAGACCGGGCAGTCGACACGTAGCAAAGGATTGAATGTATGCGTGCCTTAGCTGAGTTCATCATGCGGGGCCGTATGCAGGCCACTCTGGTAGTGGCCGGATGCGCGGCATTGCCGTTGTTGTATTGGTTGGGTGCTGCCGCCGGATGCCTTGTGCTCCTGCGGCGCGGATTGAGGGACGCCTTGGGCGTTCTTGCTCTGGGGCTGCTGCCGGCGTTGATCTGGTGGCTGAAATTCGACGATCCACGGGCACTTCTGGTGCTGCTGGGGTCTGCGAGCCTTGCGTTGGTTTTGCGCGCAAGCGAGTCCTGGAACCGCGTGCTGCTGGTCAGCATAGCGATGGGAGTGGTGTTTTCAGTGGTGCTGGGGACGGCTTTTGGTCCTCAGATCGAGATGCTGGCGCAGGCTTTGATAAAAGTCATGCCGTCGCTACTCGGTGAGGTCTACCAGAAGATGTCGGTAGACGAGCAAGCGCGTTTCGCGTCCCTGATTGCACCAATCCTGACCGGCCTAATTGCGGCTTTGTTGCAAATCGTCAGTGTGCTGAGCCTGATTGTCGGGCGCTACTGGCAGGCGTTGTTGTACAACCCGGGTGGTTTCGGTCGCGAGTTTCGCGCCATTCGAATCCCGCTGGGTCCCGCGATGTTGCTGCTGGCCGGCATGGTTGTGACACCGAACTTCGGTGTCCAGATGTCCATGCTCGTGCCGTTGTGCAGCGTACCGCTGGTTTTCGCCGGGCTGGCCCTGATTCACGGGCTGGTGGCGCAAAAGCGACTGGCCAGATTCTGGCTGGTGGGGTTGTACGTCACGCTGTTGCTGTTCATGCAGCTGATCTATCCGTTGCTGGTGGTCCTGGCCATCGTCGACAGCCTGATTGATTTTCGCGGTCGTCTGGCGCCGAAAGACGCCGATAACGCGAACGGTGAAGGTTAAAAGTTAAGAGGATTTTCACATGCAACTGATCCTTCTGGAAAAAGTCACCAACCTGGGCAACCTGGGTGACAAAGTGAACGTTAAGGCTGGTTACGGTCGTAACTACCTGCTGCCTTACGGCAAAGCTACCGCTGCGACCCCAGCCAACCTGGCTGCGTTCGAAGAGCGTCGCGCTGAGCTGGAAAAAGCTGCAGCAGACCGTAAAGCATCGGCTGAAAGCCGCGCTGCCCAACTGGCTGAGCTGGAAGTGACTATCACTGCCACCGCTGGTGACGAAGGCAAGCTGTTCGGTTCGATCGGTACTCACGACATCGCTGATGCACTGACCGCCTCTGGCGTTGAAGTTGCAAAAAGCGAAGTTCGTCTGCCGAACGGCACCATCCGCAACGTAGGTGAATTCGACGTAGCCGTGCACCTGCACGCCGAAGTTGAAGCCACCGTACGCGTTGTCGTGGTAGCAGCTTAAGCAGCACTTGTCGGCTGGCACCCTCGGGTGCTTGCCGGTAACATCGGGCACGATCCTGTTTACAGGTCGTGCCCTTTGTCTTTCTGGCAGTTCCGTTTTTTAACCCCTGCTTCTCCAAAAAATACCAAGTGGCCATGAACGAAATTTCCGCTCCCGAGCAATACGATCTGCAAACCGCCGCGCTGAAAGTGCCGCCGCATTCCATCGAAGCCGAACAGGCTGTACTCGGTGGTCTGATGCTGGACAACAACGCCTGGGAACGCGTCCTCGATCAAGTCTCCGACGGTGATTTCTATCGACATGACCACCGCCTGATCTTCCGTGCGATCGCCAAACTGGCCGATCAGAACTCGCCGATCGACGTCGTGACCCTGGCCGAGCAATTGGACAAGGAAGGTCAGACTTCGCAAGTCGGCGGCCTTGGTTATCTCGGCGAACTGGCGAAAAACACGCCGTCCGTCGCCAACATCAAGGCCTATGCGCAGATCGTTCGTGAGCGGGCCACCTTGCGCCAATTGATCGGCATCAGCACCGAAATCGCCGACAGCGCGTTCAACCCGGAAGGCCGTACCGCCGCCGAGATTCTCGACGAAGCCGAGCGGCAGATCTTCCAGATTGCCGAGGCCCGGCCGAAAACCGGTGGCCCGGTGGGCGTGAATGACCTGCTGACCAAGGCCATCGACCGCATCGACACCCTGTTCAACACCGACAACGCCATCACCGGCCTGTCCACCGGCTACACCGACCTCGACGAGAAAACCAGCGGTCTGCAACCGGCCGACCTGATCATCGTTGCCGGCCGTCCATCCATGGGTAAAACCACCTTTGCGATGAACCTGGTGGAAAACGCCGTGCTGCGCAGCGAGAAAGCGGTTCTGGTTTACTCGCTGGAGATGCCAGGTGAATCGCTGATCATGCGTATGTTGTCGTCCCTGGGACGCATCGACCAGACCAAGGTCCGTTCCGGCCAGCTGGAAGACGACGATTGGCCGCGCCTGACCTCGGCGGTCAACCTGCTCAACGACCGCAAGCTGTTCATCGACGATACCGCCGGCATCAGCCCGTCGGAAATGCGCGCCCGGACCCGGCGTCTGGTGCGTGAGCACGGTGATGTCGGCCTGATCATGATCGACTACCTGCAACTGATGCAGATCCCCGGTTCCAGCGGCGACAACCGGACCAACGAGATTTCCGAGATCTCCCGGTCCCTGAAGGCGCTGGCCAAGGAATTCAACTGCCCGGTGGTGGCGTTGTCCCAGCTCAACCGTTCCCTGGAACAGCGGCCGAACAAGCGCCCGGTGAACTCCGACTTGCGGGAATCCGGAGCGATCGAGCAGGACGCCGACGTCATCATGTTCGTGTATCGCGACGAGGTGTACCACCCGGAAACCGAGCACAAAGGCATCGCCGAAATCATCATCGGCAAGCAGCGGAACGGGCCGATCGGCTTTATCCGCCTGGCATTCATCGGCAAGTACACCCGGTTCGAGAACCTGGCACCGGGTAGCTATAACTTCGATGATGACGAGTAATTCAGCGTCTTGAAGGGCCCCATCGCTGGCAAGCCAGCTCCCACAGGGCTGATGCGATCCCGGTGGGAGCTGGCTTGCCAGCGATAGACGCGCCGCAATTTCCGACCATAGCCGTCGGAATTGGTCAAAATTTGTGCTATATTCCGCGCCCGCGAAATTCAATGAAAGCCAACACCGGTTATCGACATGCAAGCAGCCAAGCCGTTATTTGACTATCCCAAGTACTGGGCCGAATGTTTCGGGCCAGCGCCATTCCTGCCGATGAGCAGGGAGGAGATGGATCAGCTTGGCTGGGATTCCTGCGACATCATCATCGTCACCGGTGATGCCTATGTCGATCACCCGTCGTTCGGCATGGCGATCATCGGCCGGCTGCTGGAGTCCCAGGGCTTCCGCGTCGGGATCATTGCCCAGCCAAACTGGCAGTCCAAAGACGACTTCATGAAGCTCGGCGAGCCGAACCTGTTTTTCGGTGTCGCGGCCGGCAACATGGACTCGATGATCAACCGCTACACCGCCGACAAAAAAATCCGTTCCGATGACGCTTACACGCCGGGTGGCCTGGCGGGCAAGCGGCCGGACCGCGCGAGCCTGGTTTACAGCCAGCGCTGCAAGGAAGCCTACAAGCACGTGCCCATCGTGCTTGGCGGTATCGAAGCGTCCTTGCGCCGCATCGCTCACTACGATTACTGGCAGGACCGCGTTCGCAACTCGATCCTGATCGACGCCAGCGCCGACATCCTGCTCTACGGCAACGCCGAGCGTGCCATTGTCGAAGTCGCCCAGCGCCTGTCCTACGGTCACAAGATCGAAGACATCACCGACGTGCGCGGCACCGCGTTCATCCGTCGCGACACGCCGAAAGACTGGTACGAAGTCGACTCCACGCGCATTGACCGTCCGGGCAAGGTCGACAAGATCATCAACCCGTACGTCAACACCCAGGACACTCAGGCCTGCGCCATCGAGCAGGAAAAAGGTCCGGTTGAGGATCCGCAGGAAGCCAAGGTCGTGCAGATCCTGGCCAGCCCGAAAATGACCCGCGACAAGACCGTGATCCGTCTGCCGTCGGTGGAAAAGGTCCGTAACGACGCGGTGCTTTACGCTCACGCCAACCGCGTGCTGCACCTGGAAACCAACCCGGGCAACGCCCGCGCACTGGTCCAGAAGCACGGCGAAGTCGACGTCTGGTTCAATCCGCCACCGATTCCGATGACCACCGAAGAAATGGACTACGTGTTCGGCATGCCCTATGCGCGCGTTCCGCACCCGGCGTACGGCAAGGAAAAGATTCCGGCCTACGACATGATCCGCTTCTCGGTGAATATCATGCGTGGCTGCTTCGGCGGCTGCACCTTCTGCTCGATCACCGAGCATGAAGGCCGGATCATCCAGAACCGTTCCGAAGAGTCGATCATTCGCGAAATCGAAGAGATCCGCGACAAGGTTCCAGGTTTTACCGGCGTCATCTCCGACCTTGGCGGCCCGACCGCGAACATGTACCGCATCGCCTGCAAAACGCCGGAAATCGAATCCGCGTGCCGCAAGCCGTCGTGCGTGTTCCCGGGTATCTGCCCGAACCTGAACACCGATCACTCGTCGCTGATTCAGCTATATCGCAGTGCCCGTGCCTTGCCGGGTGTGAAGAAGATCCTGATCGCTTCCGGCCTGCGTTACGACCTCGCGGTCGAGTCGCCGGAATACGTCAAAGAGCTGGTGACCCACCACGTTGGCGGTTACCTGAAGATCGCCCCGGAACACACCGAGGAAGGTCCGCTCAACCAGATGATGAAACCGGGCATCGGCAGCTATGACAAGTTCAAGCGCATGTTCGAGAAGTACTCCAAGGAAGCCGGCAAAGAGCAGTACCTGATTCCGTACTTCATCGCTGCCCACCCAGGCACCACTGACGAAGACATGATGAACCTGGCCCTGTGGCTCAAGGGCAACGGTTTCCGTGCCGACCAGGTGCAGGCGTTCTACCCGTCGCCGATGGCCACCGCCACCGCGATGTACCACTCGGGCAAGAACCCGCTGCGCAAGGTCACCTACAAGAGTGACGCGGTGACCATCGTCAAGAGCGAAGAGCAGCGCCGTCTGCACAAGGCGTTCTTGCGTTATCACGACCCGAAAGGCTGGCCGATGCTGCGTGAAGCATTGATCCGCATGGGCCGCAGCGACCTGATCGGGCCGGGCAAGAACCAGTTGATCCCGTTGCACCAGCCGTCCACCGACAGCTACCAGAGTGCCCGTCGCAAGAACTCGACGCCGGCCGGCAGCCATAAGGTGGCCAAGGAAACGACCAAGATCCTGACCCAGCACACCGGCCTGCCACCACGCGCCAGCGACGGCGGTAACCCGTGGGACAAGCGTGAACAAGCCAAGGCTGCGGCATTCGCCCGTAACCAGCAGGCGGCCAAGGAGCGCAAGGATGCGGCCAAAGGCAAAGGGCCGAAACCGGCTCGCAAGCCGGTCGTACCGCGCTAAACCGCGCTTGGGCTGAACAAAACGCCAACCTTCGGGTTGGCGTTTTGCATTTCCGGGCCGCGTAACGCCACAAATATGTGCAGCGTCGCCAAACCAATTCCCCGCCTCGCCCGATTTTGGTGCTGTACTGCCTCCAGTAACCGGAGAAAGCGCCAGCACTGCTGGGTGGCATAAGTCTTGCGCGCTTTCACATACGCTTAGGGCTCGCAGGAGGCACGCCGTGTCGATTCATGTCGCATTGCATCACATTACGCATTACCGCTACGACCGTGCCGTTGAGCTCGGTCCGCAGATCGTTCGCCTGCGTCCGGCCGCCCACAGTCGCACGCGGATTCTGTCCTATGCGCTGAAGGTTTCGCCCGAGCAACACTTCATCAACTGGCAGCAGGACCCCCAGGGCAATTACCTGGCGCGGTTGGTGTTTCCGGAAAAAACCGATGAACTGCGGATCGAAGTCGACCTGGTGGCGGAAATGGCGGTGTTCAATCCGTTCGATTTCTTCCTTGAGCCCTACGCGGAAAAAATTCCGTTCACCTATGCCGCCGATGAGCGCAAGGAGCTGGCTCCCTACCTGGAAACCTTGCCGCTGACGCCGAAGTTCAAGGCGTACCTGGAGGGCATCGACCGCACACCGTTACCCGCTGTGGATTTCCTCGTCGCGCTCAATCAGCGACTGAGCGAAGACATCGGCTACCTGATCCGCATGGAACCGGGCGTGCAAACGCCCGAGCACACCCTTGAACACGCCTCCGGGTCTTGCCGCGATTCCGCGTGGTTGCTGGTGCAACTGCTGCGTAACCTCGGACTGGCCGCGCGTTTTGTCTCCGGCTACCTGATCCAACTGACGGCCGACGTCAAAAGCCTGGACGGTCCCTCGGGTACGGATGTGGATTTCACAGACCTGCACGCCTGGTGCGAGGTGTATCTGCCCGGCGCCGGCTGGATCGGCCTGGATGCGACCTCGGGGCTGTTTGCCGGTGAAGGCCATATTCCGTTGGCTTGTAGTCCCGATCCGTCCTCCGCGGCACCGATCAGTGGCCTGGTGGAGCCGTGCGAGTGTCAATTCAGCCACGAAATGTCCGTGGAGCGGATTTGGGAGGCGCCTCGGGTCACAAAGCCCTACACCGAAGAGCAGTGGCTGGCGATTCAGAGCCTGGGCCGGCAGATCGATGCCGACCTGCTGGAAGGCGATGTCCGCCTGACCATGGGCGGCGAGCCGACGTTCGTCTCCATCGATGACCCGGACGGTGCCGAGTGGAACACCGCGGCGCTGGGGCCGGACAAACGTCGCCTGTCTGCCGAACTGTTCCAGCGCATGCGTCAGCACTACGCGCCCAAAGGGCTGGTGCACTTCGGCCAGGGCAAGTGGTACCCCGGCGAGCAATTGCCGCGCTGGTCGCTCAATGGCTACTGGCGCCGCGATGGCGTGCCGATCTGGCACAACCCCGCGCTGATCGCCGACGAGCAGCAAGACTATGGCGCTGATGGCGAACTGGCCGGGCGATTCCTGGCGAGTGTCGCCGAACGCCTGAAAATTCCGACACGTTTTGTGTTCCCCGCCTACGAAGACAATTTCTATTACCTCTGGCGCGAAGGCACATTGCCGCAGAACGTCAGCGCCGAAGATTCACGTCTCGAGGAACCGCTGGAGCGTGCGCGACTGCGTAAAGTCTTCAGCCAGGGCCTGGATAAGGTGATTGGCCAGGTCTTGCCGTTGGCGCGGACCGCCAAGGGCGATCAGTGGCAGAGCGGGCGCTGGTACCTGCGCGATGAGCACTGTCGCCTGGTGCCAGGGGATTCACCGCTGGGCTATCGCTTGCCCCTCGGCTCGCAGCCCTGGGTGAAAGCCGCGGAATACCCGTTCATTCATCCGCAGGACCCGAACCAGGATTTCCCGGCATTGCCTGACACCGCTCAATTGCAAAGCCAGGGCCCTGCCGTTGTGGCCGATCGTGCGCCGAAAATCGACGAATCCGCCGGCTGGCTGACCCGCACCGCCTTCTGCGCCGAGGCGCGGGAAGGTCGGTTGTACCTGTTCATGCCGCCGCTGGAGCGGGTTGAGGACTACCTCGAACTGGTCGCTGCGATTGAAGCCACCGCTGAAGAGCTGCATTGCCCGGTATTGCTGGAAGGCTATGAACCGCCGAGCGATCCGCGTTTGAGCAACTTCCGCATCACACCGGACCCGGGGGTGATCGAGGTCAACGTGCAGCCGTCCGCCACCTGGGATGAATTGGTCGAACGCACTGAATTCCTTTACGAGCAGGCGCGGCAAACCCGGCTCACCACCGAGAAATTTATGATCGATGGCCGCCACACCGGCACCGGTGGCGGTAACCACTTTGTACTGGGTGGCGCGACACCGGCCGACTCACCGTTCCTGCGGCGTCCGGATCTGTTGCGCAGCCTGATCAGCTACTGGCATAACCACCCGTCTTTGTCCTACCTGTTTTCCGGGCTGTTCATCGGCCCGACATCGCAGGCGCCACGGGTCGATGAAGCGCGCAACGATGCCCTGTATGAGCTGGAAATCGCCTTCGCCCAGATGCCGCAACCCGGCGAGGAATGCGCGCCGTGGCTGGTCGACCGGTTGCTGCGCAATCTGTTGATCGACGTGACGGGCAACACTCACCGCGCCGAGTTCTGCATCGACAAGCTTTACTCGCCGGACGGTGCAACGGGTCGCTTGGGATTGCTTGAGTTGCGTGCCTTTGAAATGCCGCCTCACGCACGCATGAGCCTGGCTCAACAGCTGCTGCTGCGGGCGCTGGTCGCACGTTTCTGGCGCGAGCCTTATGCACCGCCGAAACTGGCGCGCTGGGGCACGGAGCTGCACGACCGGTTCCTGTTGCCGCACTTTATCGAGCAGGATTTCGCCGACGTCATTGTCGACCTCAACGCCGCCGGTTATCCGCTGCGGGCCGAGTGGTTTGCGGCGCATCTGGAGTTCCGCTTTCCCAAGGTCGGCGATTACGCCGTCAGTGGCATTGCGCTTGAACTGCGCCAGGCACTTGAGCCGTGGCATGTACTGGGCGAGGAGGGCGCGGTCGGTGGCACGGTGCGCTACGTGGATTCGTCCCTGGAGCGTCTGCAGGTCAAACTCAACGGGTTGCCGCCGCAGCGCTATTTACTGACCTGCAACGGCATCCCGGTGCCGCTGCAGCCCACCGGGCGCGTCGGCGAGTTTGTCGCCGGGGTGCGTTTCCGTGCATGGCAACCGGCCAACTGCCTGCAACCGACCATTCCCGTGCATGCGCCGCTGGTGTTCGATCTGCTCGACACCTGGATGGGGCGTTCGCTGGGCGGTTGCCAGTATCACGTGGCCCATCCGGGCGGGCGCAACTACGACAGCTTGCCGGTCAATGCCAACGAGGCCGAGAGCCGCCGGATGGCGCGCTTCTTCCGGATCGGACACACCCCCGGGAAACTTCCTGTGCCGATTCTGGAAATTAACGACGAACTGCCGATGACGCTCGATTTACGACGTTTCTAAACCGTACGCGACGCCCGGATGTTTCGTCTATCCGGGCGTCATGAGCCTGCGTTAGTCTGACCTTTCCCTGCTGTCTGCCGAGCTTTCCAATGCCTGACCTGCTTGACCGCTACCCGCTGACGGCGGGCACTTATCATGAACTGCTCGACGACAGCGGCGCCGTGCGCGCGCACTGGCGACGGTTGTTCGACCAATTGCAGCGCAGCACGCCTGCGCAACTGGTGCAGCGCCAGGCACTGCTGGCCCGGCAGATTCATGAAAACGGTGTCACCTATAACGTTTACGCCGACCCCAAGGGCGCCGATCGTCCCTGGGAGCTGGACCTGCTGCCCCATGTGATTGCCGCCGATGAATGGGAACAGCTGTCGGCCGGCATCGCCCAGCGCGCCCGATTGCTCAATGCCGTGCTGGCCGACCTGTACGGCCCGCAACGCCTGATCGCCGAAGGCTTGCTGCCGGCGGAGCTGGTATTCGGCCACAACAACTTCCTCTGGCCCTGTCAGGGTATCAATCCGCCTGAAGGGGCCTTTCTGCATTTGTATGCCGTGGATCTGGCGCGCACCCCCGATGGTCGCTGGTGGGTGACGGCAGACCGCACGCAAGCACCGTCCGGGGCCGGTTACGCGCTGGAAAACCGCACCATCGTGTCCCGCGCCTTTCCCGAGTTGTACCGCGATTTGAAGGTGCAGCACCTGGCCGGGTTCTTCCGCACGCTCCAGGAAACCCTGGCGCGCCAGGCACCGAGCGATGAAGAGGTGCCGCTGGTGGTGTTGCTGACGCCGGGGCGATTCAACGAAAGCTATTTCGAACACCTGTACCTGGCGCGTCAGCTCGGTTACCCGCTGGTGGAGGGCGGCGACCTGACCGTGCGCGACGCCACGGTCTACCTGAAAACCCTCAGTGGCCTGCGCCGGGTCCACGCGATCATGCGCCGGCTCGACGACGACTTCTGCGATCCGCTGGAGCTGCGTACCGATTCGGCTCTGGGTGTGCCGGGTTTGCTTGAGGCCGTGCGGCAGGGGCGGGTGTTGGTGGCCAACGCCCTCGGCAGCGGCGTACTCGAATCGCCGGGACTGTTGGGGTTCCTGCCGAAGATCAATCAGTTCCTGTTTGGTGAAGAGCTGATTTTGCCGTCCATCGCCACTTGGTGGTGCGGCGAAGCGCCCGTGCTGGCACAGGCCCTGGAAAAATTGCCGGAATTGCTGATCAAACCGGCATTTCCGTCCCAGAGCTTTGCACCGGTATTTGGCCGTGATCTGAGCGAAAAACAGCGGCAATCGCTCGCTGAGCGCATGCAGGCGCGTCCTTACGCTTATGTTGCGCAAGAACTGGCTCAACTCTCCCAGGCGCCCATCTGGCAGGCCGAGGACGGTCAACTGCAACCCCGGGCCATTGGCATGCGTGTGTACGCCGTGGCCAGTCGTGATGGTTACCGAGTCCTGCCCGGTGGATTGACCCGCGTCGCCGCCGAGGCGGACGCTGAAGTGGTGTCGATGCAGCGCGGCGGGGCGAGCAAGGACACTTGGGTCCTGGGCGACCGGCCGCCGAGCGGCGAGCAATGGAAAGCCCAACGCAACATCGGCGTGCATGATCTGGTGCGCCGCGATCCGTATCTGCCGTCGCGGGTGGTGGAAAACCTGTTCTGGTTCGGCCGCTACTGCGAGCGCTGCGATGACAGTGCGCGGTTGTTGCGGATCATGCTGGCGCGCTATGTCGACGGCGATGACCCGCAGGCGCTGGACGCGGCGGTCGATCTCGGGGAGCGCCTGATATTGCTGCCCGAAGAAGGCGAACTGCCTGAGCGCTTGCTGGCCGCGATACTGGGCGATGACTGGCCCTTCAGCCTGCGTTCCAACCTGCAACGTTTGCAATGGGCGGCCTCGCAGGTGCGTGGCAAGCTCTCGCGGGAAAACTGGCAGGCGCTGGTGGAATTGCAGCGCGAAGCCATGGAGCTGGAAACCGAAGAGCCGGACTTCGGTGAGTTGCTGGATTTTCTCAACCGACTGGTGATGTCCCTGGCGGCATTGTCAGGGTTTGCACTGGACGACATGACCCGCGACGAAGGCTGGCGCTTTTTGATGATCGGCCGGCGCATCGAGCGCCTGCAATTTCTCAGTGGCAGCCTGGCGGCGTTCCTGCGTGGCGCCGGGGCCTTCGATCAGGCGGGGCTGGAATGGCTGCTGGAACTGGGCAACAGCAGCATTACCTACCGTTCGCGTTACCTGGCGGTGGCGCAATTGATTCCGGTGCTCGACCTGTTGCTGCTCGACGAACAGAACCCTCATGCCGTGCTGTTCCAGCTGAAACTGGTGACCCGCACGCTCAAACGCCTGAACGACGATTTCGGCGTGCCCCGTGAAGCCGGCCTGCCGCAGTTGGTGGAGCGCCTGGGGCGCTTCGATCTGGGCTGCCTGGAAAACCCGTTGTTTGGCGCCGCCAGCGTGGGCGCCGCCATCGAGGGGTTGGCCGATCTGCTGCAAGAAATCGCCGATGCCAGCGGGCAAGTGTCGGATCGCCTGGCCTTGCGCCATTTCGCCCATGTCGATGATGTCAGCCAACGCACGGTGTCCGTCTGATGAGTGCCCATTACCAGATCTTGCACGACACCCATTATCACTACGACAGCCCGGTATCCCTGGCCCAGCAACTGGCGCACCTGTGGCCGCGCCCCTGTGCCTGGCAGCGCTGTACCGCACAGCAATTGCAGATCAGCCCGGAACCGACCTCGCGCCGTGATGAGCTGGATGTGTTCGGCAATCCGTTGACCCGGCTGGCGTTCGAACGTCCCCATGATGAATTGCTGGTCAATGCGAGCCTTATGATCGAAGTGCTGCCCCGGCCGGTGCTGGATTTCAATCAGTCTCCGGCCTGGGAAGACACCCGCAATGCGCTGACCTACAGCAGCCAGCCACTGTCCCCACAAATCCTGGACGCCTGCCGCTACCGGTTCGAATCACCCTACGTGCATCTCAAGCGCAATTTCGTCGAGTTCTCACAGAGTTGTTTTCCTCCGGGGCGGCCATTGCTGCTGGGGGTTCAGGCCCTGATGGAGAAAATCTTCAGTGAGTTCACCTTCGACGCCGAAGCGACGCAAGTGGCGACGCCCCTGGTGGAAGTGCTGGAGCGTCGGCGGGGTGTCTGTCAGGACTTCGCCCACCTGATGCTCGCTTGCGTGCGTTCCCGTGGATTGGCCGCGCGGTACATCAGTGGCTACCTGCTGACACAACCGCCACCGGGCCAGCCACGACTGATCGGTGCCGATGCGTCCCATGCCTGGGTTTCGGTGTTTTGCCCGGTGCTGGGTTGGGTAGATTTTGACCCGACCAACAACGTGCAACCGGCGCTGGAGCACATCACGCTGGCCTGGGGCCGGGATTTTTCCGATGTCTCGCCGTTGCGCGGGGTGATTCTGGGCGGAGGAAACCATGACCCGGAAGTGCGCGTCACGGTGATGCCTTTGGAATAATGAAGATCAACTGTAGGAGCGAGCCTGCTCGCGATGGGCCAACGGGTGCCACGTTAATCCAGATAAAAACGCGTCACCGTTGGCGATCATCGCGAGCAAGCTAGTGCGTGGTCTGTTCTGGATAGGGTGTTTCAGATCGGTCTGTGAGGGCCGGCAGCAACGCTGCCAGCCCTGGACACAGATCCGGTGGGCCTGACTGGATCATCCGGCCCGGAGGGACTCAGGCGTCCGGCGCCTGATCTTTCGGTGCATCAACATCATCTTCTGCAGCGACTTCACCGTCAGGGTTCAGTTCAGTGTCTTCAGCCATCGCTTTCTTGCGCTGAAGCTTTTCCTCTTTCTTCTGTTCCTTGGCCAGGTCACGCTGACGTTTGGCGAAGGAGTAGTTGGGTTTAGCCATGGGCGATCCTCTGGGGTCGAAGGTGAGGTTGAGCGGCGCGTATTCTGCCCTGTATCGGTGCCAAGTCGTTAGTCGGGTTTTTGCTCGACCCACTTGGGCAGTACGGTGGGTTGCCACTGATCGAGGGCGTCGAGCAGAGATTTTGGCGATTCGCTCACCTGCAGCATGTCACGGTGCGCTGCGCGAACGAAGCCTTCGCCGACGATATGATCGAGAAAACCGGTGAGTTTGCTGTAGAAACCGTTCACTTCCAGCAAGCCCAGCGGCTTGCCGTGGTAGCCGAGTTGGCCCCAGGTCCAGACCTCGAACAGCTCTTCCAGCGTGCCCAGGCCGCCCGGCAGGGCGATGAAGGCATCGCTGAGTTCGGCCATCCGTGCCTTGCGCGCATGCATGCCGTCCACCACTTCCAGGCGAGTCAGCCCTTTGTGGCCGATTTCCTTGTCCATGAGGCTTTGCGGGATGATGCCCACGACTTCGCCACCGGCCGCCAGCGCGGCATCGGCCACGATGCCCATCAGTCCGACAGCGCCGCCGCCGTAAACCAGCGTTAGCTTACGCTCAGCCAGTGCCCGGCCGAGGGCCTCGGCCGCTTCCCGATAAGCGGGATGGGTCCCGGTGCTGGCACCACAAAATACACAAACAGATACTAAAGACATGCCTTACTCCATGGTCGATCAGGGCCACAGAGTAAAGGCAGGCGCGCGACGCTCCAAGGGCTAGACTTCGCGCTTGGGTGTTTCGTAAGTGCCGCTGGCGCCACAGGCGTAGGCGGCAAGCAAGCTGCACAACAAGCTATTGAGGGACATGGCAGACGCTCCAGTTGGGGGTGATGGCCTGATCATAGGCCCGGCCCAGAGGTCTGGCTGGTAGATTGTTTCGATGGGTGTCATAGCCCGAAAGTTGTATACAATTTTTGATTCAGGTCATAGGAACTTGCGAAGTTTTCAGGCAGTCTTCTGTCCACTCGCATTTCTGTTAACCCTGCCTTGGAGATTCACCATGTTTGCCAAACTCGTTGCGGTATCTCTGTTGACACTGGCCAGCAGCCAACTGATGGCTGCAGAGTGCAAAACGACTATCGACTCCACTGATCAGATGTCCTTCAACACCAAGGCCATTGAAATCGACAAGAGCTGCAAGACCTTCACCGTGGAACTGACCCACTCCGGCGCTTTGCCGAAAACCGTCATGGGCCATAACTGGGTGCTGAGCAAAGAAGCCGACATGCAGCCGATCGCCACCGACGGCCTGGGCGCCGGTATCGAAAAGAACTACTTGAAAGAAGGTGATGCTCGCATCATCGCGCACACCAAAGTCATCGGCGCTGGTGAGAAAGATTCGGTGACCTTCGACGTGTCGAAGCTCGACGCCGCTGAAAAATATGGCTTCTTCTGCTCGTTCCCGGGCCACATCTCGATGATGAAAGGCACCGTGACGCTGAAGTAAGCCGAAGCACCGCGTTAACGTTCATCGCGGGCAAGCCCGCTCCCACAGGTACAGTGGTGTTCCATGTGGGAGCGGGCTTGCCCGCGAAGAGGCCGGTTGCATCGCCGCATCCTGCGGCCAAAGAAAAGCCCGCTGAAGATCAACACTTCAGCGGGCTTTTTCATTCATTCACGAATCAAGGCGCAAACGGCATCACCCGCTTGTGGTGCGTCTTGTTGTAAGTGCCAACGATGATCTTGAACGCTTCCTCGCGCACCGGTTCGCCATGCAGAAAGGCGTCGATCTCGGCGTAAGTCACGCCGTGGGACGCTTCGTCCGGTTTGCCAGGGGACAGGTCCTCGAGGTCGGCGGTCGGTACTTTCTCCACCAGCGACTCCGGCGCACCGAAGCTGCGGGCGATCGCCCGGACCTGGTTTTTCACCAGGCCACTGAGCGGTGCCAGATCACAAGCGCCATCGCCGAACTTGGTGAAAAAGCCCATCACTGCCTCTGCCGCGTGATCGGTACCGATCACCAGGCCGTGGGCCGCGCCGGCGATGGTGTACTGGGCGACCATGCGCATCCGCGCCTTGGTGTTGCCGAGTACGAAGTCCACCGAGACCGCGTGCTTGCCTTCAAAGGCCGCGACTTCGTTGGCCAGCGACTTGACCGCCGGACCGATGTTCACGGTGTGGCGCTCGTCCGGATCGATGAAATCCACGGAGGCCTGGGCGTCGTGTTCATCGAACTGGGTTTCGTACGGCAGGCGCACGGCGATGAACTTGTATTGGTCGTCTCCCGTGCGCTGGCGCAGTTCACGCATGGCACGCTGGGCCAGCAGGCCGGCGGTCAGGGAGTCGACACCGCCACTGATGCCCAGTACCAGGGTCTTGAGCCCGGAATTGACCAGGCAGTCTTGGATAAAGGTAATCCGCCGGGCGACTTCAGCCTTGAGGGCGGCCTCGTCGGCAAACGGCGGTTGGACCTTGAGCTGTTCAGCAATCTCACGCTGTACGGCTTGCATGAATTCACTCCTTGCTAGATACGCTGGGAAGGGCAGGAACTTGGAAAACATGTCGCAAATAGGCGACGAAATTCGGGTCTTTGCAGTGAGTCTTGCCGGGCTCGTCGGAGATCTTTGCCACCGGTTGGCCGTTGCAGGCGGTCATTTTAAGCACGATGCTCATCGGTTCGACACCCGGTATGTCACACGTCAGGTTGGTGCCAATGCCAAAGCTGACGTTGATCCGCCCACGCAGCGCGCGGAATATTTCCAGGGCCTTGGGCAGTGTCAGGCTGTCGGAGAACGTCAGCGTCTTGCTCATCGGGTCGATGCCGAGCTTGTGATAGTGGGCGATGGCTTTTTCCGCCCAAACCACCGGATCGCCCGAGTCATGGCGCAAGCCGTCGAAAAGCTTGGCAAAAAACAGGTCGAAATCACCGAGGAAGGCATCCATGGTGATGCAGTCGGTCAGGGCGATGCCCAGCAGGCCACGGTATTCTCGGACCCAGCAATCGAGCGCCGCGATCTGGCTGTCGACCAGTCGCGGGCCGAGCTGCTGGTGGGCCATGATCCATTCGTGGGCCATGGTCCCCAGCGGTTTCATGTCCAGTTCCCGGGACAGGTGCACGTTGCTGGTGCCGACAAAACGTCCCGGGAAGTCATGCTTGAGCACGTTCACCACTTCTTCCTGCACACGGTACGAGAAGCGGCGGCGGGTGCCAAAATCGGCGACCTGCAATTCGGACAGCTCGTCGCTGCTGGCGTTGGCGGTCAGCCAGTCGAACTTGCGATAAAGCTGCTCGCGCGCCTGTTCCAGAACGACTTCCCGATAGCGGTAGCGGTTGCGCACTTCACTGACGATCGCCAGCATCGGCACTTCGAACAGAATCACGTGAAGCCAGGGGCCGCGCAGGCGGATGAACAGTTCGCCGTTTTCGATACCGGTATGGACGTAGCGCAGGTTGAAGCGAAACAACCCGAGAAAGCGCAAGAAATCCGGCTTCATGAAGCTGATGCGTTCCAGGAAACTCAGCTGGTCGGCGCTCAGGCTCAACTCGGCCAGGCGCTCGAGCTGGTAACGGATTTCCGCCAGATAAGGGCGCAAATCCTCACTGTTGCGGCAACGAAACTCCCATTCGACTTCCACGTTCGGGTAGTTGTGCAGCACCGCCTGCATCATCGTCAGTTTGTAGAAGTCGGTGTCGAGCAGGTTCTGCACGATGCGATCGGCAAACACACTCTCGCTCATAACGGGATTCTCCAGCGTTGCAGCGGTATTGATCGGTGGCGCTAGTGGCGCATATCAGAGGGCTGGATTGCCAGCGATTTCTTGGATCACAACAGATCCCCTGTGGGAGCAAGCTCGCTCCCACAGGGGATGGCTAAAGCCTAAAGTGGTGGCGGCTGCGGGCTATCAACCTGCTCCAGCATCCACTTCACGAAATCCCGCACCTTGGGCACTTCCGCCGAATGCTCCGGGTACGCCAGGTAATACGCATCGGTGCTGGGCATCGCATGCTTCCAGGGAATGACCAATTTGCCGTCCGCCAGCTCTTCTTCCACCAGAAACCGTGGCAGCAGTGCCACGCCACAGCCAACCTGCGCGGCGCGGATGCACATGTAGAAGGTTTCGAAACGCGGGCCGTGGTAGCTATGTTCGGTGTGGTAGCCCTGACTGTCGAACCAGTCATGCCAGGCCTGGGGGCGCGAGGCGTTTTGCAGCAGGACCAGATCGGTGAGTTGCGTGGGATCGGTGAACGGCTCGGCCGGCAGGCTGCCGGGGGCGCAGACGGGCACCAGTTCTTCACCGAACAGCTTCAGGCATTCGGTGCCGGGCCGTGAGCCCTGGCCAAAGTAGAACGCCAGGTCGCTGCGCCCTTGCAGCAGATCGTCGGCCTCCTGTTCGCTGCACAGGTCCAGGTGAATCGATGGATGACGCAGGCGCCAGCCTTTGAGGCGTGGCACCAGCCAGCGCGCGCCGAACGTCGGTGGCGTGGAAACGCGCAGGACTTCGGTTTCACCGCCATAGGAGCGCAGGTAATGGGTCGACATCTCGACTTGCGTGAGGATTTTTCTGACCTCGACCAGGTACAAGTCGCCCGCTGGCGTCATTTGCAGGCGTCGGCGCACCCGGCGAAACAGCAAGTGTTGCAACAGCTCTTCGAGTTGCGCGACCTGTTTACTCACCGCACTCTGGGTCAGATTCAACTCTTCGGCGGCCCGGGTGAAGCTCAGATGCCGGGTCACGGCTTCGAAACACTGCAGCGCAGCGATCGATGGCAAATAGCGTTTGTTCAGCATGGGCGATCCTTTGTACTTGTCTCTTTATTGCCAGCAATGCACAACATGAATAAACGGAATGATATCTCTCTTAAAGGTCGTTTGTTGAGTAACCTCCGGGGAGCTAAAACTACAGGCCTGATCAGCCGTGATTTTCCGGCTGCGCCCGTTCCGTTTTTTGCTTGAGGAGTCACCCATGGTTGCCGCATTGCTTGATCGTCTTGGTGTAAACCCGGCCCTGTACCAGAACGGCAAAGTGCCGGTGCATTCGCCTATCGATGGCAGCCGCATCGCCGCCGTGAACTGGGAAGGTGCCGCCGAAGTTGAGCAGCACATCAGTCGCGCAGATCATGCGTTCGAGCTGTGGCGCAAGGTTCCGGCGCCGCGCCGTGGCGAACTGGTGCGTCAACTGGGCGACATCCTGCGTGAATACAAGGCCGATCTCGGTGAGCTGGTGTCCTGGGAAGCCGGCAAGATCACTCAGGAAGGCCTGGGTGAAGTTCAGGAAATGATCGACATCTGCGACTTCGCCGTCGGCCTGTCCCGTCAGTTGTACGGTCTGACCATCGCTTCCGAGCGTCCTGGCCACCACATGCGCGAAACCTGGCATCCGCTGGGCGTCGTCGGCGTGATCAGTGCTTTCAACTTCCCGGTCGCGGTCTGGGCCTGGAACGCCACGCTGGCACTGGTCTGTGGCAACCCGGTGATCTGGAAGCCATCGGAGAAAACCCCGTTGACCGCACTGGCCTGCCAGGCGCTGTTCGACCGCGTGCTGAAGAACTTCAGCGATGCGCCTGCGGGCCTGAGCCAGGTCATCATCGGTGGCCGCGATGCCGGCGAAGCCCTGGTCGACGACCCGCGTGTCGCGCTGGTCAGCGCCACCGGCAGCACCCGCATGGGCCGTGAAGTGGCGCCGAAAATCGCCGCGCGCTTCGCCCGCAGCATTCTGGAACTGGGCGGCAACAACGCCATGATCCTCGGCCCAAGCGCCGACCTGGACATGGCCGTTCGCGCCATCCTGTTCAGCGCCGTCGGCACTGCCGGTCAGCGTTGCACCACGTTGCGTCGTCTGATTGCCCACGAATCGGTCAAGGAAGAGATAGTCACCCGCCTCAAAGCCGCTTACTCCAAAGTGCGTATCGGCCATCCACTGGAAGGCAACCTGGTCGGCCCGCTGATCGACAAGCAAAGCTTCGAAAACATGCAGGACGCGCTGGAGCAGGCCCTGAGCGAAGGCGGCAAGGTATTCGGCGGCGAGCGTCAGCTTGAAGACAAATTCCCGAACGCTTACTACGTTTCCCCGGCCATCGTCGAAATGCCGGAGCAGAGCGACGTGGTCTGCCACGAAACCTTCGCGCCGATCCTGTACGTGGTCGGTTACAGCGATTTCAACGAAGCCCTGCGTTTGAACAACGCTGTACCGCAAGGCCTGTCTTCGTGCATCTTCACCACCGACGTGCGTGAAGCCGAACAGTTCATGTCGGCGGTGGGCAGCGATTGCGGTATCGCCAACGTCAATATTGGCCCGAGCGGCGCGGAAATCGGCGGCGCGTTTGGTGGTGAGAAAGAAACCGGCGGTGGTCGCGAGTCCGGCTCCGACGCATGGCGCGGCTACATGCGCCGTCAGACCAACACCGTGAACTACTCGCTGGAATTGCCATTGGCACAGGGTATTACGTTCGACTGATGCTTGAGTCGATCCCTTTGTAGGAGCGAGCTTGCTCGCGAAAAACGTCAGGGCAACGCAGTCATCCAGACAGCGCGCGTCATCGTTGACGTCCATCGCGAGCAAGCTCGCTCCTACAGTTGAATTGTGTGTTTGTTGGGTTTCTGTTGGAGTCTGGCAATGCCGTTACGCGAAGAGTGTCTTTGGGAAAAACTGACGCCGCAAAGGCCTGACAACGCGGCGCTCAAGGGAGAGGTGAAGGTCGATGTCTGCGTCATCGGCGCCGGTTTTACCGGTCTGTCGGCGGCCGTGCATTTGCTGGAGCAGGGTAAAACGGTTTGCGTGCTCGAAGCCCATCGCGCCGGTCATGGCGGTTCCGGGCGCAACGTCGGGCTGGTCAATGCCGGCATGTGGATTCCACCGGACGACATTGAAGCCGGGTTTGGCGAGGCGGTCGGCAGTCAGCTCAACCGCATGCTCGGTGCGGCACCGGCCCTGGTGTTCAGCCTGGTCGACAAATACAACATCGATTGCCAGTTACGCCGTGAAGGCACGTTGCACATGGCGCACAACGCCCGCGGTGAAGCGGATCTGCGCAGTCGCGAAGAACAGTGGAAGCGCCGTGGCGCGCCGGTCGAGCTACTGACCGGGCAGGCTTGCGAACAAGCCACGGGCACCAAAAAGATTGCCGCCGCCTTGCTCGACCGGCGTGCCGGCACGGTCAATCCCATGGCCTACACCACGGGGCTGGCCAAAGCGGCTATCGGCCTCGGTGGTCAATTGTTCGATCATTCTCCGGTCACCCGACTCGAACGTCAGGGCCAGCGCTGGTCGGTGCAGACCGCACAGGGCTCGGTACTGGCCGAGCAAGTGGTGATTGCCTCCAACGCTTACACCGAGGGCGACTGGACGGAATTACGGCGCAATTTCTTCCCCGGTTATTACTACCAGGTGGCGTCGGTGCCGCTGACGGAAGAGGCTGCGCAACACATTCTTCCGGGTGGCCAGGGTTCCTGGGATACCCGCCAGGTGCTCAGCAGTATTCGCCGCGATAAAGACGGCCGTCTATTGCTCGGCAGTCTGGGCAACGGCAATCAGAAGCCGACCTGGTTCCTCAAGGCGTGGGCCGATCGCGTCCAGCAGCATTACTTCCCTTACCTCAAACCGGTGGAGTGGGAGTGCACCTGGACCGGTCGCATTGCGTTCACCCCCGATCATTTGATGCGTCTGTTCGAACCGGCGCCCGGTTTAGTGGCAGTCACCGGTTATAACGGCCGGGGCGTGACCACGGGTACAGTCGTCGGTAAAGCCTTTGCCGATTATTTGTGTAACGGAAATCCTCAAGCGCTACCGATTCCCTTTGCACCCATGCAGCCATTGGCCGGGGTCGGGTTGCGCAGTTGTCTTTATGAGGCGGGCTTTTCGCTGTATCACGCGGGCCAGTGCCTGCGGATCGTCATTTGATGATTGAAATCGTGCTGGAGAGCGGCGCTTTTTCGCGCAGCGACTAGCCTGTAATGGTGCGGGTTGTAGCAGTACCGCACCAGCAGTGTGCAGTTCGGTGACGTGCGTTGTTACAGGCGGGTTGCACACCGTTTGGTGTAGGGGTTGCAATGATGGCACGGGAGGGTTGCGCCTCAATAAATAAAAGGTTTCACCTTCTCCGGTTTAGACGGTTGCACACCCAATGAAAATGGGATCGAAACAGTCAAAATAACAATAAAGCAGCGACTTTTTTCAGAATAAAAAACCGATGGCACGGCACTTGCTCTGAGCATTAATGAAGTCGCAGTGCCAACTAAAAAAACCTTGGAGCACCACCTCATGTCCCAGACGTTTTACAAGAAAGGCTTTCTGGCCCTCGCAGTGGCAACTGCGTTGGGTGTTTCTGCGTTTGCTCAGGCTGACATCAAGATCGGCGTAGCGGGTCCAATGACGGGCGCCAACGCGGCATTTGGCGAGCAGTACATGAAGGGTGCGCAGGCAGCTGCCGATGCGGTCAACGCAGCGGGCGGCGTAAACGGGGAAAAAATCGTACTGGTCAAGGGCGATGACGCCTGCGAACCGAAACAGGCTGTGACGGTCGCCAAGGACCTGACCAACCAGAAAGTCGCCGGCGTCGTCGGTCACTTCTGCTCCTCGTCGACCATCCCGGCGTCCGAGATCTACGACGAAGCGGGCATCATCGCCATCACTCCAGGCTCGACCAACCCACAGGTTACCGAACGCGGCCTGAGCGCCATGTTCCGTATGTGCGGTCGTGACGACCAGCAAGGCATCGTGGCCGGTGACTACATCGTCGACGTGCTCAAGGGCAAGAAGGTTGTCGTGCTGCACGACAAGGACACCTACGGCCAGGGTCTGGCAGATGCCACCAAGGCTCAACTGGTCAAGCGCGGCGTGACGCCAGTGCTGTACGAAGGCCTGACCCGTGGTGAGAAAGACTTCAGCACCATCGTGACCAAAATCCGCGGTGCTGGCGCCGATGTCGTCTACTTTGGCGGTCTGCACCCGGAAGCCGGTCCTCTGGTTCGTCAACTGCGTGAACAAGGCCTCAAAGACGTCAAGTTCATGTCCGACGACGGCATCGTGACCGACGAACTGGTGACCACCGCTGGCGGCCCGCAATTCGTCAACGGCGTGCTGATGACCTTCGGCGCCGACCCACGCCTGCTGCCAGACAGCAAGACCGTGGTTGACGAGTTCCGCAAACATGGCACCGAGCCAGAGGGCTACACCCTGTATGCCTACGCTTCGGTCCAGACTCTGGCAGCAGCGTTCAACGGCGCCAAATCCAACAAGGGTGAGGACGCTGCCAAATGGCTGAAAGCACACCCGGTCAAGACCGTCATGGGCGAGAAGTCCTGGGATAGCAAGGGCGACCTGAAAGTCTCCGACTACGTGGTTTACGAGTGGGACAAGGACGGCAAATACCATCAACTGGAAAAACAGAAGTGATATGAACAGCTGATTTGCCCGACGCCCTGGGTGTCGGGCAATCCTGAAACATGTCCGTGCAGTACCTGTCTTTTCTCGTAGAGCTGCACACAACCGTGTTGCGCCGGCGGCTGAACCCCGGTCCGTCGCAACCGGCTTCTGTGCAGTCTCTCAAATGCGTGAGATTGCGTTATGGATGGTATTTTCCTGCAGCAACTGGTCAACGGCCTGACCCTCGGGTCGGTCTATGGCCTGATCGCCATCGGCTACACAATGGTCTATGGCATCATCGGCATGATCAACTTCGCCCACGGCGAGGTTTACATGATTTCCGCTTACCTCGCGGCAATCAGTCTGGCTCTGCTGGCATACTTCGGTATTGAATCCTTCCCTCTGCTGATGCTCGGCACTCTGATCTTCACCATCGTCGTCACGGCGGTGTATGGCTGGGTCATCGAGCGTGTCGCCTACAAACCCCTGCGTAACTCCACCCGACTGGCACCGCTGATCAGCGCCATCGGTATTTCGCTGATCCTGCAAAACTATGCACAGATCGCCCAAGGCGCGAAGCAACAAGGTGTACCGACCTTGCTGACGGGTGCCTGGCGCGTCGACATCGGCACCGGTTTCGTGCAGTTGACCTACACCAAGGTCTTCATTCTGGTCGCTGCGTTTGCCGGCATGGCCGTGCTGACCTACATCATCAAGTACACCAAGCTCGGCCGCATGTGCCGCGCAACACAGCAAGATCGCAAGATGGCCTCGATCCTCGGGATCAACACCGATCGGGTGATCTCCTATGTGTTCATCATCGGTGCAGCGATGGCGGCCCTGGCCGGCGTGCTGATCACCATGAACTACGGCACATTCGACTTCTATGCCGGCTTCATCATCGGCATCAAGGCGTTCACCGCCGCCGTACTCGGCGGGATTGGTTCGCTGCCTGGCGCCATGCTCGGCGGGATCATTCTCGGGATTTCCGAGTCGCTGTTCTCTGGTCTGGTCAACTCGGACTACAAAGACGTTTTCAGCTTCTCGCTGCTGGTTCTCGTTCTGGTCTTTCGGCCTCAAGGCCTGCTCGGCCGTCCTCTTGTGTCGAAGGTGTAAGCGATGTCTTCAACCACTAAAAAATCCATTGATGTCAAAAAAAGTCTGGTTGACGCGATTCTTGCCGGTCTCATCGCCCTGATTGTGTTCGGACCGATCGTCGGCGTCGTGCTCGACGGCTACGGCTTCAACCTGGAAACGACCCGGGTGGCATGGATTGTCGCCATCGTCATGGCCGGTCGCTTTGTCTTGAGCCTGTTCCTGCAAACCCCGAAGGGCCTGAAAATCCTCGAAGGTTTTGAAACTACCGGCTCCGGGGTGCATGTGCTGCCACCCGATTACAAATCCCGCTTGCGCTGGATCATCCCGCTGGTGATCGTCATCGCGGTGGTGTTTCCGTTCTTCTCCAACTCCTACCTGCTGGGCGTGGTTATCCTCGGCCTGATCTATGTGTTGCTGGGGCTGGGGCTGAACATCGTGGTCGGCCTGGCCGGCCTGCTCGACCTGGGTTATGTGGCGTTCTACGCCATCGGGGCCTACGGTCTGGCGCTCGGGTATCAGTACCTGGGACTGGGTTTCTGGACGGTGCTGCCTCTGGCGGCGATCACCGCCGGTCTGGCCGGTTGCATCCTCGGGTTCCCGGTGCTGCGTTTGCACGGTGACTACCTGGCGATCGTGACCTTGGGTTTCGGTGAAATCATCCGCTTGATCCTCAACAACTGGCTGTCCCTGACGGGTGGCCCGAACGGCATGCCGGCACCGTTGCCGACATTCTTCGGCCTCGAGTTCGGCAAGCGGGCGAAGGATGGCGGGGTGCCTTTCCACGAGTTCTTCGGTATCGCCTATAACCCGGACGTGAAGTACTACTTCATCTATGCGGTGTTGTTCCTGGTGGTGCTGGCTGTGCTCTACATCAAGCATCGTCTGGTCAAGATGCCGGTGGGGCGTGCCTGGGAAGCCCTGCGTGAAGATGAAATCGCCTGCCGCTCCATGGGGCTGAACCACGTATTGGTCAAGCTCTCGGCGTTTACCATCGGCGCTTCGACGGCCGGTCTGGCCGGCGTGTTCTTTGCCACGTACCAGGGCTTTGTGAACCCGACCTCGTTCACCTTCTTCGAATCGGCGCTGATCCTCGCCATCGTGGTGCTCGGCGGCATGGGTTCGACCATCGGTGTCGTGATGGCAGCCTTCGTGCTGACCGTGGCCCCGGAACTGCTGCGCGGCTTTGCGGAGTACCGCGTGCTGCTGTTCGGCATCCTGATGGTGTTGATGATGATTTGGCGACCGCGCGGCCTGATTCGGATCAGCCGTACCGGTGTGACCCCGCGTAAAGGAGTAGCGCCATGAGCGAAGTCGTACTCTCCGTAGAGAAGCTGATGATGCACTTCGGCGGCATCAAGGCGTTGAATGATGTCAGCCTGCAGGTCAAGCGCAACTCGATCTTCGCCCTGATCGGCCCCAACGGTGCCGGCAAGACCACCGTGTTCAACTGCCTGACCGGGTTCTACAAGGCCTCGGGCGGCAAGATCGAACTGAATGTGCGCGGCGAGAAAACCAACGTCATCAAGTTGCTCGGCGAATCGTTCAAACCGACCGATTTCGTCTCGCCGAAATCCTTCGCCAGTCGCCTGTTCTACAAGGCGTTCGGTGGCACCCACCTGGTGAACCGTGCCGGCCTGGCGCGGACCTTCCAGAACATTCGCCTGTTCAAGGAAATGTCGGTGCTGGAAAACCTGCTGGTGGCCCAGCACATGTGGGTCAACCGCAACATGCTGGCCGGCATCCTCAACACCAAGGGCTATCGCAAGGCCGAAAGCGATGCGTTGGACCATGCGTTCTACTGGCTGGAAGTGGTGGACCTGGTGGACTGCGCCAACCGTCTGGCCGGTGAACTGTCTTACGGCCAGCAACGTCGCCTGGAAATCGCCCGGGCCATGTGCACCCGCCCGCAGATCATCTGCCTCGACGAACCGGCCGCCGGCCTCAACCCTCAGGAAACCGAAGCGCTGAGCGCGATGATCCGGCTGCTGCGCGACGAGCACGATCTGACCGTGGTGCTGATCGAACACGACATGGGCATGGTTATGAGTATTTCCGACCACATCGTGGTGCTGGACCACGGCATTGTCATTGCCGAGGGCGGACCTGATGCGATCCGTAACGATCCGAAAGTGATTGCGGCCTACCTGGGCGCTGATGAAGAGGAAGTGGTGCTATGAGCCAACCCATCCTCGAATTGAAGGATCTGGACGTGTTTTACGGGCCGATCCAGGCCCTGAAGAAAGTCTCGCTGCACATCAACGAAGGGGAAACCGTCAGCCTGATCGGCTCCAACGGCGCCGGAAAGTCGACCCTGCTGATGTCGATCTTCGGTCAGCCACGGGCGGCGGACGGGCAGATCATTTATCAGGGGGTGAACATCACCCAAAAGTCGTCGCACTACATTGCCTCCAACGGCATCGCGCAATCGCCGGAAGGGCGGCGGGTGTTCCCCGACATGACCGTCGAGGAAAACCTGCTGATGGGCACCATCCCGATCGGTGACAAGTACGCCAAGGAAGACATGCAGCGCATGTTCGAATTGTTCCCGCGGCTCGAAGAGCGGCGCAACCAGCGCGCCATGACCATGTCCGGCGGCGAGCAGCAAATGCTCGCCATCGCTCGTGCGCTCATGAGCCGCCCGAAACTGCTGCTGCTGGACGAGCCTAGCCTCGGGCTGGCGCCGATTGTGGTGAAACAGATCTTCGCCACCCTGCGGGAACTGGCCAAGACCGGCATGACCATCTTCCTGGTCGAGCAGAACGCCAACCACGCCCTGAGGCTTTCGGACCGGGCCTATGTGATGGTCAACGGCGAGATTCGCATGACTGGCACAGGCAAGGAGCTGCTGGTCAACGAGGACGTGCGTAACGCCTATCTCGGCGGGCATTGATTCCACCTGATGTAATCCAAGCCCCGGCGCGCAATCGCCGGGGCTTTTTTACACCTCCAATTCGCCACAATCCCTTGTAGGAGCGAGCCCGCTCGCGAAGGTCTTCAGTACTACGCGTTTATTCAGAATATTCGCGTTTTCGTTAACGTCCATCGCGAGCAAGCTCGCTCCTACAGTGGGCTGTGGTGTGCCTTCGGGAAATTGTGGAAAACAAATTAGCCAAGCTCTGAAAGCGCGACATAAAGCCGCTGCAAATAGTTGTTTTACCGAGGTTTTGACTTGTCCCCGTTTGCTGTGGAGCTGGCTGTGAATAACGTGGGAGTAGCTGGCTGAACGCCTTTGAATTCGAGGCCTGCAGGCGTGTGGTTGTTTTTTGATCAGGCGTTTTTGCGCAGCCATGAGGCCGCTTTGTCAACCTTTTTATTGGCGTCGAAAACCGCTCGAAAAGGCGTGGACAAGCCTGTGGATAAGTCTGTGACTAAACTCTGGAAAGACCCGGATAAAGGCCGTAGTTAGAGGCTTGGCGCCATCATCGACTTGACCGCCCGGTCGGGTTGTTTGCCCTTTGGTGCACAGCAGACCAATGAGGGTCAAGTAAAAAAATTTCAAAATCCGTCGCAAAGCCTTGTGGATAGCGGCTTTCAGCTTTTTACACTTGCCCCCAAAGACTGTGGACCCACCTGTGGATAACATGCGCGCACCTGTCTGCAGGCCACGCTGGACAAGGGGTGACGAGGTCTGATCGTTTTTTGTACAGGTTGGGTGGTGGTTGCCGCTGTGGACAAGGCCGGGCATGCTGCTTGCTGATTTTCTATTCCAATGGCTGTCGATCAGCCGAAGCAAGGAGAACACGATGTCCAACACCCTGTTTATTACCGGCGCGACCTCCGGTTTTGGTGAAGCCTGTGCCCATCGTTTTGCCGAGGCCGGCTGGAAACTGGTGCTGACCGGTCGTCGTGAAGAACGCCTCAACGCGCTGTGCGCCGAACTGTCGAAGCAGACTGAGGTTCATGGCCTGGTCCTCGATGTGCGTGACCGCAAGGCCATGGAAGAGGCCATCGCCAACCTGCCGCCGTCCTTCGCCAAGCTGCGCGGGCTGATCAACAACGCTGGCCTGGCCCTGGGCGTTGACCCGGCACCCAAGTGCGATCTGGATGATTGGGACACCATGGTCGACACCAACATCAAAGGCCTGATGTACAGCACCCGTCTGCTGCTGCCTCGCCTGATCGCCCATGGTCGCGGGGCTGGCATCGTCAACCTGGGTTCCATCGCCGGCAACTACCCGTACCCGGGCAGCCACGTGTATGGCGCGAGCAAGGCGTTCGTCAAACAGTTCTCCCTGAACCTGCGCTGCGATCTGCAAGGCACCGGCGTGCGGGTCAGCAACATCGAACCTGGCCTGTGCGAGAGCGAGTTTTCGCTGGTGCGTTTTGCCGGTGATCAGGAGCGTTACAACGCCACTTACGCCGGTGCCGATCCGATCCAGCCGCAAGACATCGCCGACACCATTTTCTGGGTCCTCAATGCGCCGGCCCATATCAACATCAACAGCCTGGAGCTGATGCCGGTGAGCCAGACCTGGGCCGGGTTTGCCATTGATCGCAGTGGTGGCAAGGCTTAAGACCGCGTAACGGCCATTCGCTGGCAAGCCAGCTCCCACAGGGCATTACGGTGTGCAAGCTATCTTTGCTCACAACAATCCACTGTGGGAGCGGGCTTGCCCGCGATAGCAATCTATCGGTCAGGCGAGATACTCGGCCAACCCGCGATAACAGGTCGCCAAGTGATAAGGCGTGGTCGACGGCATGTCCCGACGGCTTACTTGACCCTGCTCGTCACGGCACTCGTACCAGCCACGCGAGTGCAGCGAATGCTGTTGCAGCGCCTGCAACTGGCGCAACACCGCTGGCTCGCTGTCCGGACGCAGGGTCAACGCGCGCAGGTATTCGGCCTGGGCCCAGATGCGCTGTGTGGCGTCCCGACAGCCGCCGTCCGGTCCGAAGTCGAGCATGGCCCGCACCGCACCGGTCTGTTGATCGACCCCCAGTTGTTCGGTGAAGGCAAAGGCGCGTTCCAGGGACGCATGCAGTGTCGAGCCGCGTAGCAGCGGCGATGACTCCAGCAGGAAATACCATTCGAACTGGTGCCCCGGTTCAAACCAGTTATCCACAGCGCCCAGCGGTTTTTCCATCAACACGCCGTGTCGCGGATCGATGAAACGCTTCTGCATGGCTGTGCATAACTCGAGGAGTGCTCGTTGCACGGCGCGGTCTTCGCGTACCGAGAGCGTGGCGAGAAAGGCTTCCGCCAGATGCATCAACGGGTTCTGCAGCGGCCCGCTGCCCAGGGAGCACCAGTTGCGGTCGAGGCTGGCTTCGTAGAGGCCGTCACCCGTGGCGAATCGCCGGGCGATCACTTCCAGGGCGGCGTTGAGCACCGACTCCACCAGCGGCTCGCGCACTTTGTCCCAGTAATGGGCGCAGGCGAACAGAATGAAGGCGTGGGTGTAGAGGTCTTTGCGCTGATCCAGCGGCGCGCCGTGCGGGTCGATGCTGTAAACCCAGCCGCCATGCTCGGCGTCGTGAAAATGCCGCTGCAAAGAGCGGAACAGGGCTGCCGCGCGTTCTTCGGCGGCCGGCACCTGGCCGATCAGGCTGGAAAACAGGTACAGCTGTCGCGCACAGGCCATGGCCCGGTAGCGCTGAGGGGGCAGAGGTTGATGCTCGGCATCCAGCGCCTCATAGGGCAGCGCCATGTCGGCATTCCAGCCGGGGCCTTGCCAGAGGGGCACGATCACGTCCTGGAAGTGCTGTTGCACCGAGGAGAACAGGGCGGTCAGTTCAGGCTGGGAGGCGGAGCGGGAAACATGCGGCATTGGCTGGCGTCGTCACGGCAGGGGCGATTGCGCGACATGTTAGCAGGCCTGAGCGGTGTGTTGTCTGTCAGGCCGCTTTCGCGAGCCGGCTCGCTCCCACAGGGGCAGGCATTTCAATATGGGAGCGAGCCTGCTCGTGAAGAGGCCATCACAGGCTATAGAGAATCAACCTGCCAACAACCACACTCCCGTCGCCGCCGAAGCCGCACCCGCCAGTCGAACCAACGGCGCTGCTGCCCGGGGCAGCACGCGTACCATGGCATAACCCGCCGCATGCAATGCAGCTGTCGCCACTACAAAACCAGCGGCATAGGTCCAGGGGCTCGACATGTCCGGCAGTTCCAGGCCATGGGCCACGCCATGGAACAGCGCGAACAGCGCTGTTGCAGCCACCGCCACGCTCAACGGCGGACGCACCGCCAGCGCCACGGCCAGGCCCAGCGCCAGCACGGACGCGGCAATCCCGCTTTCCAGCGCCGGCAGGTTCAGCCCTTCAAAGCCCAGCAGCCCGCCCATCAGCAGGGTGCCGACGAAGGTGCACGGCAGCACCCAGCGCGCGGCGCCTTGTTGCTGCGCCGCCCAGAGGCCGACGGCCAGCATCGCCAGCAAGTGATCGAGGCCGCCGAGCGGGTGGCTGATGCCGGCGATCAAGCCGTTGTCGCCGTGCCCAGGGTGGGCGAAGGCGAGGGTCGGGGTCAGCAGCAGTGCCAGGGTGCCGAGGATGCGTTTGAGTGTCATGGATAAGCTTCCTTGTTGATAAGTGATGATCAGGCTGCCGTCAGCAGGCCCTGGCGCTCGATGAAGGCGATGATCTCTTCCAGGCCCTGGCCGGTTTTCTGGTTGCTGAATACGAAAGGCTTGCCGTTGCGCATGCGGGTGGTGTCGCTGTCCATCAAGGTCAGCGATGCCCCCACCAGCGGTGCGAGGTCGATTTTGTTGATCACCAGCAGGTCGGATTTGCAGATCCCCGGCCCGCCCTTGCGCGGCAGCTTGTCGCCGGCCGACACGTCGATCACGTAGATGGTCAGGTCCGACAGTTCCGGGCTGAAGGTGGCCGACAGGTTGTCGCCGCCGGACTCCACCAGAATCAGGTCCAGGCCAGGAAAGCGCCGGTTGAGTTGATCCACGGCTTCGAGGTTGATCGAGGCATCTTCGCGAATCGCCGTGTGCGGGCAGCCGCCGGTTTCCACGCCAATGATGCGTTCCGGCGCGAGCGCTTCATTGCGCACCAGAAAGTCGGCGTCTTCGCGGGTGTAGATGTCGTTGGTGACCACCGCCAGGTTGTAGCGGTCGCGAAGGGCCAGGCACAGGGCCAGGGTCAAGGCGGTTTTGCCGGAACCGACCGGGCCGCCGATGCCGACGCGCAGAGGTTGTGTGTTCATGTGGTTCTCCAAAATAAAGGGCCCTAGGAGCGGAACAGACGGCTGTACTGGCGCTCGTGAGCCATGCACGCCAGGGACAGGCCGAAAGCGGCGCTGCCATAGTGTTCGGGGTTGATTCGCGTAGCGTTCTGCTGGGCTTGCTGCAACAGCGGCAGCAGTTCGCTGGTCAGGCGTTGCGCGGCTTGCTGGCCCAGCGGCAGGGTTTTCATCAGCACCGCCAGTTGGTTTTCCAGCCAGCTCCAGAGCCAGGCGGCCAGCGCGTCCTGCGGACTGATATGCCAGGCGCGAGCGGCCAGCGCCCAGCCCAGGGCCAGGTGCGGTTCGGCGCGTTGTTCGAGGAAGGTGCGGGCCGGTGCATCGAGTTCGGGCAAGCCATTGAGCAGTTGTTGCAGGGAGTAGCCCATTTGCCGGCTTTCCTGATGCAGCTCGCGAGTTTCCCGACTGGCGCGGTGTTCTTCGCAGCACTGCAGCAGTTCGCTCCAGTTGTCCTCGGCTGCCGCCATGCAATGGGCCAGTAACAGCGGGGCTTCGAAGCGGGCCAGGTTCAACAGCAACTGATCGCTGATCCAGCGCCGAGCACTGGCAGGGTCATGAACGCGACCGTTCTCCACGGCCATTTCCAGGCCTTGGGAATAGCTGTAGCCGCCAATCGGCAATTGCGGACTGGCCAGACGCAGCAGCGCCCAGGCCGGGTTCATGGGCGCACGCCGAACTGGTGCAGTTTGGGCGGGTAGTTGAAGTCTTCATCGCCGTGGCGCGAATGGTGATGGCCTCCGCCGTAAGCCCCGTGTTCCGGCTGGAACGGCGCTTCGATGTGCTCGGTGGTGGCGCCGAGTTGTTCGAGCATGGCCTTGAGCACGTAGTCATCGAGCAGGCGTAACCAGCCGTCGCCGACCTGCAAGGCGACGTGCCGGTTGCCCAGGTGATAGGCGGCACGGGTCAGTTCGAAGGCATTGGCGCAGGTGACGTGCAGCAGTTGTTCGGGGCGGGCGCAAACGCGGACGATGCGCCCGTCTTCGGCCTGCAGGCATTCGCCGTCATAAAGAGGCGACTGACCACGTTCCAAAAACAAACCGACGTCTTCGCCCTCGGCACTGAAACAGCGCAGCCGGCTTTTGCTCCGGGCTTCGAAGGTCAGGTGCAACTCGGCGGCCCAGACGGGTTGAGGGTCGATTCTGCGGTGAATCACCAGCATCGGAAAGCTTCCAGCAATGGACAATGCTCAGGCTAGAGCAAGGGGCTTGCCAATCGATGGAATTGTAGGAAATGCCTGTGGGAAAGGGAGGGCGAGGTCGGTCTTGGTGCAGGTTTTGGATGATTTTGGTGCGTTGTTTTTTTGAGCGCACCGATTTAATGCGCGACGATTTGCTGGGGGCGCGAACCTGCTCGACAGGGTTATTCAGTGCTGCCGAGCCCTTGCCAGTGCTTCAAGCCAATAAAGATGAACCGCAGTTGCTGGGTAATCTTGGCCTGAGGGGTCAGGTGTGCAGGCAGCGCCTCTAGAGGCGGGTCGATGATGTCTGGCAACGTGGCGAACACGCTTTTGACGATCAGGTCCGCCATAACGCTCAGGCCGGCGATGTCCAGGTGTTGCAGCTTCGGCATCAACGACAGGTCGGCGGCCAGGTCCGAGCTGATGTCCTCGCGCAGGCGGCCGATGGCCTGGCGCACCGGCAGCGAGCCGCCGTACTGCTCGCGGGCGAGAAACAGAAATTGCGAGTGGTTGGCACTGACGACATCGAGAAAGATCCGCACCGAGGCGTCTATGATGCCGCCCATGACAAACTCGTTGTGCCGCACCAGGCGGATGGTTTCACGGAAGGTCTGACCGACTTCGCTGACCAGCACCAGACCCAGTTCGTCCATGTCGGCGAAGTGCCGGTAAAAACCCGTGGGGACAATCCCGGCGGTTTTCGCCACTTCGCGCAGGCTCAAACTGCCGAATCCTCGGCCGCCTTCCATCAAATGGCGAGCAGCGTCCATGAGGGCAGTGCGGGTTTGTTGCTTCTGTTCGGCGCGGGGCAGCATCGCAAGGGCGTTTTCTGGAGAAGGAGAGCGGCGCACTCTAGCAAATCGGCTTTGCTGGCGTCGAACGACGAGAGGAGATCAATTGCACAGAGGCGATTTCTATCAGGTGAATCGCCAGAAAATCAAAAGCCCAATCGGGTGATTGGGCTTTTTTCACGGCCGCCATGGGCTTAGCTCATAGCGCTGTTGCGTTCGATCACACGATCACCACCACCTTCGGCCAGGGTTTGACCAGGGGTGCGGTCAGAACCATCGGCAGCCAGGGTTTGGCCTGGAGTACGGTCGGAGCCGTCGGCAGCCAGGGTTTGACCAGGGGTGCGGTCAGAACCATCGGCAGCCAGGGTTTGGCCTGGGGTACGGTCGGAACCGTCGGCAGCCACAGTTTGGCCCTGAGGGGTCTTGTCGTAGCCATCTTCAGTGATCAGACCTTTTTCTTTCAGGCGATCGTTACCACCTTCGGCCAGGGTTTGACCAGGAGTGCGGTCGGAACCGTCAGCGGCGAGGGTGTGGCTGAACACCGAGTGGCTGTCTTTCACTTGTGGAGTGGCTTGCTCGGCGGCCGGCAGTGCAAATGCAGTGCTGGCCAACATAGAGAGTGTCAGGCTAAGCAGAAGTTGGCGTTTCATGTTCGGGTGCTCCGTAGGAGGGCGATAAATTGGGTACGAAGGCAATGCTACTCTCGATAAGTCGATATAAAAGTTCATAAACGCAATGGTAATAATCAACGGAATTGATTGTTCTCTGCAGCCCTTGTAAAACGGGCCTTTGCGGTGCACCGAGGTGGGTATTTTCGACTCACTGGCGCCACGCAAAAGTGCGGGGAAGGTAACGCTGGGGGCGCAAGAGCGCTGCGTTCGGTGGGGCGATGGCGGCAAAATCGGCTTTTCGATTAAACCTGCGGGTGGTTTTTCAGTCGTAGATTCCATAGCGGGCCGGTTCTGGCTCCGCGTTTCTCATGTGCGTCGCGGTCGGGGCGCTCAGTCGTATCAGGAGCCCTGTGCAATGACGCGCACTCGTAAAATTCTCGCCTGGAGCATCGTCAGCCTGGTTGTTCTGCTGGCGGCCCTGGTTCTGATCATCGTGTTCTTCGATTGGAACCGGATCAAACCAGCCCTCAATGCCAAAGTCTCTGAAGAACTGCACCGCCCGTTCGCCATCAACGGCAACCTGGCGGTGGTCTGGCGGCGTGAACTCGATGAGGGTGGCTGGCGGGCGTGGGTGCCCTGGCCGCATGTGGTGGCCGAGGACCTGAGTCTGGGCAACCCGGACTGGTCGAAAGCGCCGCAGATGGCCAGTCTCAAGCGTGTCGAACTGCGCATCTCGCCCCTGGCCCTGCTGGCGCAGCGCGTGGTGATCCCGCGCATTGACCTCACTGAGCCCAATGCCGAGTTGCAACGTCTGGCCGACGGTCGCGCCAACTGGACCTTCAAGTTCGACCCCAAAGACCCGAATGCCCAACCGTCTCCGTGGGTGGTGGATATCGGCGCGATCGGCTTCGACAAGGGGCACGTCACGCTGGATGACCAGAGCCTCAAGACTCAACTCGACCTGCTGATCGACCCGCTGGGCAAACCGATTCCATTCAACGAGATCGTTGGCGACAAAGCCGCGAAAACCGCGCAAGAAAAGGGCGCAGCCCCCCAGGACTACGCCTTCGCCTTGAAGGTCAAAGGCCAATACCATGGGCAGAAACTCGCGGGTCAGGGCAAGGTCGGCGGCTTGCTGGCCTTGCAGGATGCCGCCAGACCGTTTCCGCTCCAGGCACAGGCAACGATTGCCGACACCAGCGTCGAACTGGCCGGCACCCTGACCGATCCGCTGAATCTTGGCGCCCTGGATCTGCGTCTGAAACTGGCCGGCACCAGTCTGGGCAATCTCTACCCACTGACCGGCGTGACCCTGCCGGACACACCGCCTTACGCCACCGACGGTCACTTGATCGCCAAGCTGCACGAGCCGACTGGCGCGGTGTTCCGCTATGAGGACTTCAACGGCAAGATCGGCGCCAGCGACATCCACGGCAGTCTGGCTTACGTCGCCAGCCAGCCTCGGCCGAAACTCAGCGGCTCGCTGCTTTCCAATCAATTGTTGTTTGCCGACCTGGCGCCGCTGATCGGTGCTGATTCCAATGCCAAACAGAAGGCCCGGGGTGGTGAGAGCAAGCAACCGGCGGACAAAGTGTTGCCGGTCGAAGCATTCAAGACCGAGCGTTGGCGCGATATGGACGCGGATGTCGAATTCACCGGCAAGCGCATCGTCCACAGCGAAAAACTGCCGTTCAACGATCTTTATACGCACCTGGTGCTCACCGATGGCGTCCTCAGCCTCGAGCCGCTGCGATTCGGCGTGGCGGGCGGCAAACTGGATGCGCAGATTCGCCTGAACGGTCAGACCGAGCCGCTGGAAGGCAAGGCCAAACTCACGGCCCGGGGGTTCAAGCTCAAACAGTTGTTCCCGACCTTCGAGCCGATGAAAACCAGTTTCGGCGAGCTCAATGGCGATGCCGACATCACCGGTCGCGGCAACTCGGTGGCCAAATTGCTGGGCAGCGCCAACGGCACTCTGAAGATGCTGATCAACGACGGTGCCATCAGTCGCGAATTGATGGAGCTGGCCGGGTTGAACGTCGGTAATTATGTGGTCGGTCGGATCTTTGGCGACAAGGAGGTGAAGATCAACTGCGCGGCCGCCGACTTCGACATCAAGACCGGCTTGGCCACCACTCGGCTGTTCGTGTTCGATACCGAGAACGCGATCATCTACATCGATGGCACGGCGAACATGGCAACCGAGCAACTGGACCTGACCATCACCCCGGAATCCAAGGGCTGGCGCTTGATTTCGTTGCGTTCGCCGCTGTACGTGCGGGGCAAGTTCATCAAGCCTGATGCCGGGGTGAAAGCCGTGCCGTTGATGTTGCGCGGCGCCGGCATGGTCGCATTGGGCGTGATCGCCGCGCCGGCGGCAGGCTTGCTGGCGCTGGTGGCCCCGAGTGGGGGCGAGCCGAATCAGTGTGCGCCGCTGCTGGAGCAGATGAAGTCGGGCAAGGCCCCGGTGACCGTCAAGCCCACCCGGTAATCGGGCGTCCATCAGGGCCCCATCGCGAGCCGGCCGCTGAGTATTGCCTGCCCGTGATCGAGTCGCTCTCGTCGGGCTGATCGTCGCGGGGGGATCTGAAGCAGGGTGGATGTCATAAACTGGTGTATGAGTTGTCATCTTTGCTGGCGATGCTTGGCGAGTCTTTGCTTCGCGCCTTGCATCGCCTCATCGATCATCAGGATGTCCGCCCATGTCGCAAGATTCCGCTCCGCGTTACCCGCTGGTGCTGGTCCCGGGAATGCTCGGGTTTGTCCGGTTGCTGCTTTATCCCTATTGGCACGGCATCATTTCCGCGCTGCGTCAGGGTGGGGCGGTGGTGATTGCGGTACAGGTTTCGCCGCTGCATTCCAGCGAAGTGCGCGGTGAGCAACTCTTGGCGCGGATCGACGAGATTCTGCGCGAGACGGGGGCCGAGAAGGTCAACCTGATCGGTCATAGCCAGGGTTCGTTGACCGCTCGATACGCCGCCGCCAAACGCCCTGACCGGGTGGCGTCAGTCACATCGGTGGCGGGGCCGAATCACGGCTCGGAGCTGGCGGACTACCTGCACGAACACTATCCCCATGACAGCGTCAGAGGGCGGATGCTGAGCAGCCTGCTACGGTGGGTCGCGGCGCTGATGAGCCTGCTCGAAACCGGCTATCGCGGGCCGAAGCTGCCGGTGGATATCCATGCCTCCCACCATTCACTCACCAGCGCAGGCGTGGCGTTGTTCAATCAACGTTATCCACAAGGCTTGCCCGAGTGTTGGGGCGGGCACGGACCGGAAGAGGTCAACGGCGTGCGTTATTACTCCTGGTCCGGAACCTTGCAACCGGGCAAGACCGACCGGGGGCGCAATCCGCTTGATGGCACCCATCGCAGTTGCCGGTTGTTCGCCAAAACCTTCGTTCGCGAATCCGGGTATTGCGACGGGATGGTCGGGCGCTACAGCTCGCACCTTGGAAGGGTGATTGGCGACGAGTTTCCGCTGAACCATTTCGACATCGTCAATCAGCCCTGGGGGTGGGTGGGCAAGGAGGCCGAGCCGATCCGGTTGTTTGTCGAACATGCGGCCCGGTTGAACGCGGCAGGTCTCTAGACCGCGTTCTTGTTCCTGGCGGACAAGACACGCTCCCACAGGTATGGCGCGATCCCTGTGGGAGCGTGGCTTGCCCGCGATGAGGCCAGTTCAGGCAACGCTTGTCTTGCGGCCCAACACCGTAGTCCAGTGCTCGGAAAGAATCACCCCACCCAAGGTCAACAAGCCGCCCACCAAGTGATACAGCGCCAACTGCTCATGCAATACCACCGCCGCAATCAGCGCGGTGATCAACGGCAGCAAGTTGAAAAACAACGTGGTCCGGCTCGGTCCCAGGCGCACCACGGCCTGCATCCACGCCAGGGGGGCGACCATCGAGGCCAGCAGGCAGGCGTACAGCACCAGCGGAATATTCTGCAAAGTCGGGCCGACTTTCGGTGAGGCGAGAAACAGTGGAAACAGCACCACCACCGCAACCAGTACCTGCAAGTACAGCAACACCAAGGGCGGCAAGCGCAGCTGCCATTTTTTCAGCAACGTGCTGTAGATCGCGTAGGCCAGGGTGGCGATCAGCATCATCGCATCGCCCAGGTTCACGCCATGCTCGAGCAGTACGCCCAGGCTGCCGGACGAGATCACCACCAATACCCCGGCAAACGACAGCACCGCTCCGGCCAGTGCGCCGATGGTCAGGCGCTGGCCGAGGCTGATGATCGCCATGGCCAGTGACATCAAGGGCATCAACGACAGGATGATGCCCATGTTGGTGGCCGAGGTCAGTCCTGCGGCGAAGTACGCCAGGCTTTGGTAAACCGCCATGCCGAGCACGCCGAGGACAAAGATCTTGCCCAGGTTCGGGCGGATCGCCGGCCAATGGGCGATCACCGGTTTGAGCATGAAGGGGGTGAACAGCAGTCCGGCCAGCAGCCAGCGGTAGAAGCCGATCTCGGCGGGGAAGATCGCCCCGGCCGACATTTTGGTGATCACGGTGTTGCCGGCCCAGATAAAGATGGCCAGCAGGGGATACGCGTATTGCATCAGGGAAAAACCAGAACGTTAATGAAGGGTGATTATCCCCTGTCTGGATGCAAGCCTATACTTCGATCCAGACAACCCGCCCCTGATTCCGGACAGCATGAACCGAAAACACATCGACCTGCTGGATTTCAGCGAACTGCCTTCAGCGGTCTACTTCCGCTACGCCGACTTCGATACCCATGAATTCGCCGCACCGCACCGCCACCCCTGGGGCACGCTGGAGTATGCGGCCCACGGGGTGCTTCATATGGATGTCGACGGCAACCGTTTCATGTCGCCGCCGCAATATGCGGTGTGGGTGCCGCCGCAAGTCGAGCACAGTTTCTACAGCCATCAGCCGATCAATTACCGTGCCGTATGCCTGGCGCCGACGGTTTGTGCCGATCTGCCACAGCAGGCTTGCACGCTGGCCATCAGCGACATCCTCAAGGCGATCCTCAAGGACTTCGCGGCCCGGGACGTGAAGATCCCCGAGCGGGAGGCCGACAAACGTCTGGCCCAGATCCTGGTGGACCAGTTGCAACAGGCGCCGGTGCATGAGTGTTACTTGCCCTACGCCAGCACGCCCGGGCTGCTGGGCATACTCGAAGCGCTGCAAGCCGATCCCGGGGATAATCGGCCACTGGCGGATTGGGCCGGGCGCATTCATGTCAGTGAACGCACCCTGGCGCGGCAGTTTGTCCGCGAGCTGGGCATGAGTTTCGGCGAGTGGCGCCAGCGTTTGCGCTTTCTGACGGCGATTGAGGCGCTGGACAGCCACCGCAGCATTCAGGAAATCGCCTTTGACCTGGGCTATAGCACCGGCTCGGCATTTATCGCGATGTTCCAGCGCCAGGCTGGATGTACACCGGATTACTATCGGCGCAATAAGATGTTTTAACCAACTTGTTGAGATGTTTCATACAGCATTATCCGAAACAAGCTTCACGGGGGCAGGATTGAGGCGTTGTAGGCTTCGACGCTCTTTGTATAAGTTTGTGGGTAACTATTGTGAATGACTTAATAATTAATTCTGAACGTGCTTCGGAAACTTCCGATATTGAGCGCCGGGAAAGTATTCATTCGGTTTTTATAAAAAGCGTGATTCCCGACTGGATGACCAATGCCTCGCTGCAGCGAATCGCGGATTTGCGCACCACTCCCAAAGTGCTTCCCGAATGGAGCAAAGCGGCAACCTACCTGGAACATCTGGCCGCGAAAGGTGCCATGCAGGCCAGTTGGCAGGCGCAGAATACAGTCGATCGAATGCTGGGGAAGCTGCAAGATGTGGTGTCCTTCGCCCAGCCACTGCTGACCCGTGCCCTCAATGACCAGTACGGTCTGCGACTGGATGTTCGTGAAACTTTTCTGCGCTTGTATTACCCGGCCAAAACATCGGCCTGGTCCTTTAACATTACAGGTAGTGTCAGTAGTCGAACGGTTTCTTTACTCGATGCATCGCTGCACAACTTTGCCGAAGGCGAAGTGTTTACCGCCGACTCTGCATTTATCACAAAGCCTGACGCAGCCGATCGCTTTGAAATAAAGAAGTTAGGTATAACGGTCCAACAGTTCAAGGCACTTTGCCGAACGCTGGATATCGGCGCCCGCTATCAGACCTATCTGCAAAGTTACCTGTTGCCCGAAGAGGCCATGGCCCGGGCGTTGCTGCAAAAGCGTATTGTCGCCAGCCAGCAGAGCGCCATGAAAGCCGCAGCTCATTTGGCATTGATGAAAAAAGACATCGGGACCGAGGCGTACCTGACGGTATTGAACCTGGCCCTGGGCAAGCGGGGGCTGGTGTTTGATGGCTCGCCGGTACGCTTCTATCACTTGAACATGCTCGGCACCCGTCTGACCGGGATTGTGCTGATCGCCGCCGATCTCGACACGCCTAATGCCAATGTCCGCCGCGTTATCGCTTATGTGCCGCACGATCCAGAGCATCCACTGAAGGAGTATTCCTCGTCGGTCGATTTCGTGCGTGAGCTGACCCGCCAGCTACAGAGCGATGATCAGGCGCCCCCTTCATCCCGGCGAACGTATCAGGCGTTTTTCAGTCGATTCGTGGACCATGCCCAGCGCGGTCATTTCTTCGCCGCGCTCAAGGCGAAATTGTGGGAAGTCACCTATCACGGTGCGCAGCCTGGCTCCAATTTGCCTGCCTGGCGCGAAACCCGGGTTGAACGCCCTGACTTGCGATTGACCACCGTGTCGTTCGAAAGCGACACCGCCAACCGTTATAACGGCGACCTGTGGTCTTATCTCTATCAGCGGCAGGTGGACAAGATCCTTTCCGACGGGCGCGCGCTGGCCGTGTCCAGCGCCGATGCGGACAGTACCGCGCGCTGGGCCTGGATTGAAAACCTGGAAAAAATGCTCACCGACATCCTGCAAGTGGCCCTGTTCGTCGCCACCCCGTTTGTGCCGGTGCTGGGCGAGCTCATGTTGGGGTACGTCGTCTATCAACTGGTCGACGGGGTCGTGGAAGGTGTCGTGGAGCTTGCCGAGGGCGAGTATGTGGAAGCCGCGGAGCATCTGGTTGGGGTCGCTGAAAACCTGATTCAGTTGGGCACCTTTGCCGCGGGAGGGGTTATCGCCACCCAAGTGCTGAAGCCCAGGTTGTCGTCATTTCTCGAAGGGGCCCGCCCCGTCACGCTGAGAAACGGTGAACAGCGGCTATGGGGGCAAAATCTGCAGCCCTACCAGCAACAGAATCTGCGCCTGGCGGCGGACTCCAAACCTGACCTCCATGGCCTGCATCAGCACCAGGGCCGGCAGATTTTGCCGCTGGATGATCGCCATTTCGAACTCAAGGTCGATTCGCGCACCGGCAAGCACCGCGTCCAGCATCCGACCCGCCCCGAGGCCTATCAGCCGGTGGCGAAGACTAACGGTACGGGGGCTTTTGTGATCGAGGGCGAGCAACCCCATGCCTGGGATGCCGATACGCTGATCAAGCGACTCGGCCCGTCGGTCGAGGGGTTGACGGACAGGCTCGGTGACATCCGCACCGTCAGCCGTGCGGACATCGGCGCGCTTGTACGCATGTACGCCGATAACGAACGCGCAATCCCTTTGCTGAGCGATACGGTGACCCGATTCAGGATCGACCGGGACATCGACACCTTCATCCGCAACATCGGCAGTGCCCGCGCTCAGGATTATCTGCAGGCCGATCCGCTCTGGCAGTTTCAACTGCTGGATGGCATGTGGCCCGGCAGGGCGATCGAGCTCAAGGGCGCCGACGGCCGTGTGTTGTACAGCATCGGGGCCGGTGAAGAACCGGTGTCTTTCCCGACGGATCAACTGGCGGACACGGATCTGATCGACGTTCTGCTGTTGTTGCTCGATGACGCCCAGACCCGTCAACTGCTGGGTGATGAGCCCGATGCACCGGTCGGCGATCGCGTGCGCAATGCCGAGCGTTTGAGGGGGGAGCTCGCGAAACGGGCGCAACAGCGCAAGGCTTCGTTGTTCGACAGGCGTTACCGAAGCGTCGAGCGCGCTGTCAGTGCCGAGGCGAGGTTCATCCAGGACGAGGTCGTCGGATTGCCCGGTATCGTCGCACAGGAGCTGGTGCTGCAGGCGCGTCCGGATGAGCTGCAGGCGCTCAAACTGCGCAAGCTTCCCCAGCGGCTTGAAGGCTTGGCCCGTTGGGCGCTCAGGGACGTGCGGATCAGCCGTGCGTACGAGGGCTTTTACCTGGAGTCGGTCGACAATCCGGACTTCGACGCCCTGGCGTTGCATTCCCTGGAAAACCTGCCTGGCTGGAATGCCGATGTCAGGATCGAGCTGCGTCACTACCGCTTCGACGGGCAAAAACTGGACAGCATCGGTCCTGATGACGCTGGGATCAGACGTACGCTGGTCATGAGCGACAGCGGCGTTTTCCAGGCGTGCGACGAGCAGGGGAACGTCCTGCATTCAGGCGCTGATTTGTTTACCTCGATCCTGCAGGCGCTACCCGATGCCGAGCGAAATGCATTGCAGATTCAGATCGGCCAGGGCCCGGTCCTGAAGGCGACATTGCGCGACAATGCCCTGAAACCCTACAGGCTGTTAAGCGTCCTTTCCGATTTGCCGGAGCTGAAAAGCGCGGCATTCGATCCGACAATCATGCGTCTGCGTGGCGGAGCCCCCACGCAGGCGGGCGAACTCGCGCAGTTGCAAACGGTCGAGAAAGAATTTCCGGAATTCGTCAGCGGAGCGTTCCATCCGAGCGTTCCCTCGATTGAACGATACAACTTCCTGCGCGGCCTCAAGCTGATGGTCGACACCTTGTACCTCGATTGCCAGGGCTTACTCTGGGATGGACTTGCCAAGGCGAACGGCGAGAGCGCCGAGGCCAATCTGAGAACCGTACAAAGTATTGAAGTGTTGCCTGATCTCAAGAATCTGATGTCGACCGAACAGTATCTGGCATTGATCGAGCGATTGTTCCCCGAGGATGGGTTGGTGGCGCTTACGGAATCCGAGCGCAATCTGGGTGCCCTCGCGCGCAATCTCGAGCAAACCGGGCGTCTGGATGAGTATCAGGCTCTGCAACGTGCCGTGAGGGACTACATGCCGACGTCCAGCGAGCGATGGGCCCCGTTGGAAAGCTATGCAAACGATTTGATATCAGACGTCACGACGGCAGCCCAGCCGACTGAAGTGACGCCCCAGGTCATGGCTGACTTGCAACTGGCACAGCGCGCCATCTATCGAACCAAGGAACTGCTGCCTCTGTCGGGCAACCAGTTGGTGAGCATCTGGGAAAACGGCGGTTCAGCGATCGCGAAAATCAAGGGGCTGCGAGGGCTGGATCTTCACGAAGGGGAGTTCACCGCACGCATGACCATTGCCGAACATGCGCGTAAAGCCATTGAAATCAAGGGGGGTAACTGCTCGGAAAATTCCAAGGTGACGTTTGCGTTGTTGGCCAGCCAACCGAGAACCTCCCGGATCCACCTCGTCAAAGCCACCGCATTCGATCATCAGTACGTGGTGATCGGCGATGACTTGACCAATCTCAAGCAACTGGTCGTTGCCGATTCGTGGCCGGAGTTCCCGGCCGCGCATACGGCGGACAACGGCTGTTTCCAGTTCGAACTGCCGCCCATTGAAACCCTTGAGCCAGGTCCGGCAAGCGCGGAATTTGCCTTTATCAACGATGTGCCGGCTGGCCGGGCTGCGTTGCCGGAGGTTTCGCAGAGCAACACCTTCCGGCAGATAAAAATCAACAAACTGTATAAGTCGGGGGCTTTCACCCAGTTCACGTCTGTAAAGGCGCTGGGCACGCAGTACAGTCTGCCGGGAGAAGTCGGGGTGTCGTTCGAGCGAGTGCCTGTCTCAGTGATCGAAAATCGCATCTCGGCCTGGGAAGGCTATAACCTGGCCTTCAAGGATCTTTTGGCCGAAGAGGCCGCAATCGAATCTGCGGGGCAATGATCGTTTATGTCTGGAGGAAGGTGTAACAAGGCTTGACTACACTCCTCGGGGAGGCTGCATCGCTCGATGCGGCGACAAGGAGAAAACTCCATGAAGATAGTGCGTGTCCCCTTGTTGATGATCGGTTTGCTGCTCTGTTCCCAGGGTTTCGCGGCCACTGAACAACAGAACAAAATGACCACTTGCAATGCCGACGCTACCGCTAAAAGCCTCAAGGGCGATGAGCGCAAAGCCTTCATGAGCAATTGTCTGAAAGCCGCTCCAGCGGCCAACGATGCCGGCAAAGCCCTGACCCCTCAGCAAGAGAAGATGAAAACCTGTAACGCCGACGCCACCACCAAAGCCCTCAAGGGTGACGCGCGCAAGGCGTTCATGAGCGATTGCCTGAAGAAAAAATGAGTCATGGGCCGGGGCGCGGGCCTGCGGTGACTGTTCGGGCCTCATGGCGGGCTTGCCTGCGATGGGGCCGGTACGGCCGCAGAAAAATAACCGAACGCCGCACCACCAAGGTCGTCCCACACAATCTCTAGTGCTGCCACCGGATCGCTGGCAGACTGCCCATCCTTTTACGCCGTTCGTTTTGAGGCTGTATGCCAACGTTTTCTCAGCGTCAAGTGTTGCTGGTCATCAGCTGGGTCATCATTTTCGGCGGGCTGCTGCTGGTGATTCCGTTGCGGTTGCTGCCCAGCCTGCTGGCCGGGTTGCTGGTGTTTGAACTGGTCAACATGCTCACCCCGCAGCTGCAGCGGCTGATCGAAGGGCGGCGCGCGCGCTGGCTGGCCGTGGCGTTGCTGGGGACATTAGTGGTCAGTGTGCTGACGCTGATCTTCGCCGGCGCCATCAGTTTTCTGCTGCACGAGGCGGAAAACCCAGGCGCTTCCCTCGATAAATTCATGCACGTTGTCGACCGCGCTCGCGGACAGCTGCCGCCGTTCATCGACGCTTACCTGCCGGCCAGCGCCGCCGAGTTTCGCGTGGCGATTGGCGAGTGGATGAGCAAGCACCTCAGCGACTTGCAACTGGTGGGCAAAGACGCGGCGCACATGTTTGTGACACTGCTGATCGGAATGGTGCTGGGTGCGATCATTGCCTTGCAGCGCGTTCCGGATCTGACCAAGCGCAAGCCATTGGCCGCGGCGCTGTTTGATCGCCTGCACCTGCTGGTCCAGGCATTCCGCAACATCGTGTTCGCGCAGATCAAGATTTCCCTGCTCAATACATTCTTTACCGGGATTTTTCTGGCGGTGATCCTGCCGCTGTTCGGCATCAAGCTGCCGCTGACCAAAACCCTGATCGTGCTGACCTTCCTGTTGGGACTGTTGCCGGTGATCGGCAACCTGATGTCAAACACCCTGATCACCATCGTCGGCCTGTCGCTGTCGATCTGGGTGGCCGTGGCGGCATTGGGTTATCTGATCTTTATCCACAAGCTCGAATACTTTCTCAATGCGCGCATTGTCGGCGGACAGATCAGTGCCAAATCCTGGGAGTTGCTCCTGGCGATGCTGGTGTTCGAGGCCGCGTTCGGCCTGCCTGGGGTGGTGGCAGGGCCGATTTATTACGCGTATCTGAAGAGCGAGTTGAAGCAGGTAGGGATGGTTTGACGGTAGCTATTAGCTGCAAGCTTCAAGCTGCAAGTAAGAGCCCAGAGCGAACACCGTCCTACTTTTACTTGAAGCTTGAAGCTTGAAGCTTGAAGCTTGAAGCTTGAAGCTTGAAGCTTGAAGCTTGAAGCTTGAAGCTTGAAGCTGCAAGTAAGAACCCAGAGCGAACACCGTCCTGCTTTTACTTGAAGCTTGAAGCTTGAAGCTGCTCCTCAGCCATAGCGTTTTGCGGCCTCGATGGCCAGACCACTGCCGATGCTGCCAAAGATATTCCCTTCCACGTGCCGCGCATTCGGCAGCATCGCCGAAACGCTGTTGCGCAGGGCCGGAATCCCGCTCGAACCACCGGTGAAGAACACGGTGTCCACCTGATCGACCCGCACATCGGCGTCCGCCAGCAACCGGGTCACGCTGTCGCGCACGCGCTCGAGCAGGTTCTCGATGGCTGACTCGAACAGTGCACGGCTCAATTCCACGCTCAGGCCGGGTTCGATGCGGTCCAGCGCGACGTGGCGGCTGTGGGCATGGGTCAGCTGGATCTTGGTTTCTTCCACTTCCATGGCCAGCCAGTGTCCGGCGCGCTGTTCGATCAACTTGAACAGGCGATCGATGCCACCGGTGTCTTCGATGTCATACCGCATGCTGCCCAGCGCCAGGGTCGACTTTTGCGAGTACACCGAGTTGATGGTGTGCCAGGTCGCCAGGTTCATGTGGTGGCTGGTGGGCATGTAGGCGCCACTTTTCATCCGGCTGCCGTAGCCGAACAGAGGCATCAGGCCCTGCAGGCTCAGTTGCTTGTCGAAGTCGGTCCCGCCGATGTGCACGCCACCGGTGGCCAGGATATCGTCGTGACGGTTGTCGTGGTTGCGACGTTCCGGGGACAGGCGCACCAGGGAGAAGTCCGAAGTACCACCGCCGATGTCGACAATCAGCACCAACTCTTCTTTTTCGATGGTCGACTCGTAGTCGAATGCCGCGGCAATCGGTTCGTACTGGAAGGACACGTCTTTGAAGCCGATGGCGCGGGCGACGTCCACCAGGGTGTTTTCCGCTTCCTGGTCGGCCATTTCATCGTCATCGACAAAGAACACCGGGCGACCCAGCACGACTTCTTCGAATTCCCGACCAGCGGCAGCCTCGGCACGCTTTTTCAGCTGCCCGATGAACAGTCCGAGCAGGTCCTTGAACGGCATCGCCGTGCCCAGCACGCTGGTGTCGTGCTTGATCAGCTTGGAACCCAGCAGGCTCTTGAGCGAGCGCATCAGGCGCCCCTCGTAGCCTTCCAGGTACTCGTGCAGCGCCAGCCGGCCGTACACCGGGCGACGTTCTTCCATGTTGAAGAAGACCACCGAAGGCAGGGTGATCTTGTCGTCCTCCAGCGCGATCAGCGTTTCCATGCCAGGGCGAAGCCAGCCGACGGTGGAGTTGGACGTGCCAAAGTCGATGCCACAGGCACGGGCTGGAGATGCGTTTTTCATGTCTTTCAAGTTCCGGTTAAAAAACGGCCGCGCAGTGTATGTCAGTGCGGCACAGAATCGAAGGCCGACCATCCGCTAATTCTGCCGATCAACCGCTTGAAAGAGGCGCGATCACCCCCAAACTACCCTGCATCAACCGGACAGCCGCAGGGCAATCGCAAGAAGCCCCTCCGGCTGCCGATAAACTTATGAAGCGCTGCCCGGTCACAAACTTGAGATCGGTCAAACTCTGTGCGGCAAATAAGGCGCATGCTGTGTCAGGTGGCGCGATTTCGATAACGGATGGTGATTCCCACGATGGACTTCAAAGACTATTACAAGATTCTCGGTGTGGAGCCGACCGCAGACGACAAGGCGATCAAGGCCGCCTATCGCAAGCTGGCGCGCAAATACCACCCCGACGTCAGCAAGGAAAAGGACGCCGAGGCCAAGTTCAAGGATGTCTCCGAGGCCTACGAGGCGTTGAAAAGCGCCGACAAACGCGCCGAATACGACGATTTGCGCCGCTATGGCCAGCATGGTCAACCGTTCCAGGGGCCGCCAGGCTGGCAAAGCCGTGGCGGTTTCGGTGGCGGCGGTCAGGACACTGGCGATTTTTCGGACTTCTTCAGTTCGATCTTCGGTAACCGTGGCCCCGGCTTTGGCGGGGCAGAGTCGCGTCGCAGCAGCGGGCGTCGAGGACAGGACGTGGAAATGGAACTGGCGATTTTTCTGGAAGAAACCCTTTCGAGCGAGTCGAAGAAGGTCACCTTCCAGGTGCCGCAGTACAACGCCGCCGGCCAGCACGTCAGCAATACCACTAAAAGTCTGAACGTGAAGATCCCCGCCGGCGTGACCGACGGCGAGCGCATTCGCCTCAAGGGCCAGGGCGCGCCGGGTGTCGGTGGCGGCGCCAATGGCGATCTGTACCTGACCATCCGTTTCGCGCCGCACCCGAAATTCGATGTCGAAGGCGAAAACCTGATCATCACGCTGCCTCTGGCTCCCTGGGAACTGGCCCTGGGCACCGAAGTGGCCGTGCCGACCCTGACCGGCAAGATCAACCTCAAGGTGCCGGCCGGCAGCCAGAACGGCCAGCGCATGCGCGCCAAGGGCCATGGCCTGCGGAGCAAGGCGGGCGAGCGGGGTTACCTGTTCGTGCAACTGAAGGCCGTCATGCCGAAAAAATCGGACGATGACATTAAGGCCCTGTGGCAGGAACTGGCGCAAAAAGCCGCGTTCGACCCGAGAGAAAATTTCTGATCCAAGACCCGGAGTAGCCCGTAATGAGCAGCCCTCTGATCGTTCAACTGGACCTGGCCGAATTCTGTGAGGCGACCGACCTGTCGGACGTCTACGTGATCGAAATCGTCGAACACGGCATCCTCGAACCCCAAGGGGGCACGCCCAAGGATTGGCGCTTCACCGATTACGAACTGACCCTGGCCAAGCGCGCCGCCAAGCTGCGGCGCGACCTGGAACTGGAATGGGAAGGCGTCGCCCTGGCGCTGAACCTGCTCGAAGAGGTGCAGCAACTGCGGGCGGAGAACCGGATGTTGCGGCAGCGGTTGGGGCGGTTGGTGGTGGAGTAGGCCAAGCTTTGGAATACGCGTAAACCAATGAGCTTGGATAATTGTCCACGCTGGTTGCTGCCCTACGTTTTTCTTCTCATGTGTTGGCTGTAAGTGTTCAAATCCACACGTACTTCACCGGTTGAGTCCATGCTCAAGCCCATTGCGTGATCATCGGGAGTAAGAGGCAAAGCGCGTTGGGCAGATTTGCGGATCTTCGGCTTTGTGGACCTGTCCACCGGTGGGCCAGGAGGTGATTGGCTTGCCAGGCCTGGCATCGAGCCCCCTCCAGTGTGACCTTGTCGTTGAGCCATTTCCTCATAAGTCATCATCTCTCTTGGTAGCGGGGATGATGACGGCGGAGTCAAGTACCGTCGTCCGCTAGGCAAAGTACTGTGGATATATTCTCTAGTGGTCGGGTCCCGTCGCGGTGTCATGCTGTCAGAACTCCGCATGGGTGGTCGTTCGCTGACAGTATCGAGACTGGTTGATGCAGGCCCATTGGCTGAACCCACTGGACGGGCAACAGCCCTTGTTAGTAGGGGAGATCCATCGGCAGGGATTAGTTGAGTCAGGCTGGACGTACTGTCATTTCGGCTTACAGGATGGCGAGGCAGGTTAATTTTTTTTAAAAAATTAATAGGCATATGCCCCGTCGGATCCGAAAAATTCACCGGATCGCCCGCGCAATACATATACGCATTCAAACCGCCCTCCCCAAACGGACTCCAACTGTCCGGGCTATGAAAACGCATCAGTCGCGGGTTGTAGACGCGATAGCCATTGCCCAGGAAATACCAGTTCAATGCCTCGCGAAACTGGCCATTGAATCCCAGTCGCGTGTCCACCTCATGTTCGGTGGATTGAAAACCATAGGCGCTGTAGGCCATGCGATTGATGCCGTCGCCACCGATATCGGCGAGCGCCGAGTTTTTCTGATCGGTGGCCAACAGGACGGTGCGTTGCTGACGCGAGTTGTTGGGGACATTGGTATCTGAGCGAGTCACGGCGGCCTTCCTTGGGAGTCATAAGGTTGACGTTAAGCGGATCATCCTTTTGTACTCGCAATATTCGGGGCCCGGTACTAACAGATCTGATAGGACTGGAAGCTGACGTTATGTGCGCTTTGGTAAAACGACGGTGAACGTCGTGCCCTCAACTTCATTCGAGCTGACCTCAATCGTCCCCTTGTGGGCATCCACCACCTCCTTGACGATAAACAACCCCAAACCCAGGCTGGTTGAAGGTTGGCCCAGTTCTTCGTCGGCGTTGCGCACCAGTGGATCGAAAATCGTGGCGATAGCGTCTTCGGGGATGGGTATTCCGAAATTGTGCACGGTAAGACGAACGGAGAGCGGCTCGCCTTTGAGGGTCACGATTACGTCGCGTTTGTTCGAACCATGCTGCAAGGCGTTGCCGATCAGGTTTTGCAACATCTGAGCGATGCGCCCCGGATCCCAGTTACCACGAGCGTCGCCCAGCACTTGCAGCGTCGGATCGCACTCCGGATTGCCCGCACAGGCTTCGGCAATCGCCGCGTGTGCTGCTTCGGCCATGTCCATGGGCGCCGGTTCGATCGGCAGGCTCCGCCCCAGGCGGCTGCGTACCAGTTCCAGTAAATCGCTGACCATCACCGCCATATGGCGCGTCCCGCGCTGGATGTGGGACGCGCAGGCCAGGGCATCGCCCTCCAGTGTGGTTTTGCGCATCAGCAGTTCGGTAGACATGCTCACCGCTTGCAGCGGCGCGCGCAGGTCGTGGCCGAGAATCGCCAGAAAGATGTCCCGTGAACGATTGACTTGTTCGGCATAGGCCGCCGTGGACTCGGCCAGGGCTTCGTCGATGGCTTCATTGAAGCGAATCATGTCCTGGAAGTAAGCCAGGTTGGGGCTGTCCAGGCTGCCGACCCACAAACGAATCACAGTGGCGCGCAAATGGCGAAATTCGCTGGTCATCTGCACCAGATCAAACCCCACGTTGTGGCGCAATTCGCCATGACTGGCGCCGGCCTCATCCAGGCTTGGGGTTTTTTCCGGCCCTTCGCCGCGGGCTTTGGCCGCCTGTTCGCTGGGGGTCTGAGGCTTTGTCATGTCCCTGGCCGCGGCCAGCAGGATCGACTTCGCATGGTCGCGCAGCGAGACGCTATCCATCGAATGCGCGGCCGGGGTGATGGTTTTGGCGAAATGCTCCCACTCATCGACGATTCGATTAACGTTCAAGGCGATGAATTCGGAAAGACGCATGGTGGTTACCTGAGCATGAATCGGGGACAGCGATTCGAATATTAGTCTCTTTGGCGGGAAAAATACGACCGCTGATGCGACGGCATGACCCAGCGCATTTGTGGCGGTACATACCTATCGATAGCTCTTTGATTTTCGACCCGTTTGCACCTGTTTTATGGAGTGGTCCAGCAGGAATTTGCTCTTTTTTTTCCCGCTCCGGTGAATGAACCTGTGGCTTCCTATCCTGTCATCAAGGTGATTGAACAGTGTCTGATTTGCATGGAAGCAACGTGCGGGCAACGCCCGCGCAAAATAATGGAGTTTATTACCGTCGTGTACTCGCGGTACTACCTGAGGCGATCAAAAAGGCCTCGATGTCGAGACTGGAAAGCCTTGAAACGCTCAGGCCAGAGCCCCCCGAGTGGTATAGCAGTGCACGGGAAACCGACCGCCAATACCTGAAGGAATTGATTGAAGAACAGGGGCGTCTGCAAGGCGTACTGGACAAGACCCTGGGCGATTTGCAGCACGACATCAATGCCTTCGCCGAGCCACTGCTGCGCACGGCAATGCAATCGAATTTCAAAAACGTCAAAGGCATCGACGGGCTCAGCGTACAACTTGAAGTGCCCAGCAAAATTGGCCTTGTCATTGATACCGGGGCCAGTCGCGTTCGGCAGTCCACGTTGCTGGAGGCGGCGCTGCACAATTTCGAGGAATCTGAAACCACCGAGGACGCCTGGCGCATCAACTCCGGCATCTATCGCAAGGATGAGCGTGGCGCTCTTGCGCTTGAGCCCGCGATTTCCTTGTCCGGGTTTGCATCGATGTGCCGCAGCCTCGACCTTGGCGGACAGTACCAGCGGCACATCATATCCGTCCTGCTGCCCGCAACAGCCGAAGCCCGGAGCGCCTTGCAGGACGAATCCGTGGCCAGTGAAAAAGCCACGTTTCAGCTGGCGTCACTGGTCGCGCGATTGAAGGGCGATATCAGCGACCATGCCTACGGCAAGCTCAGGCAAATACGCGAGAGCCAGGCCAATACCACGCTGTACGATCGGCCGTTGCAGTGCCACCGATTGTCGCTGATGGGCTTTCGGTTGACGGGCATCGTGCTGTTCAGCGCCGTGAGCGATCCGTCGCAGATCAAGCAGGCGATCGATGCCTTGACCCCTGAAGGGTTGAAGTTCTGGAGCGAATGGTCGCAGCGTGTCCCGGTATTGCCCGGAACAGAGTACGAGCGGTTCAAACTGCTGCAGGCGTTTTTTGCCAATGGGCCCCAGGGTCTCAGCGATGAGCTTCTGCGCCGGGACGACGTCTACCATCAGAGTCGTTTGTCCGGCCACTTGATCGCCTATGTTCCGGATGATCCGGAGCATCCTCTCAAGGAATACTCGTCGCTGACCGAGTTCATGAAAACCCTGATCGGACAGCTGCGCGACGCGAAGTACCAGGCCTTTTTCAGCCGGTTCGTGGCGCAAAAGGACAAAGGGCTGTTTTTCCACCGGGTCAACGAGCGCCTCAAGACGTTTACCTGGCAGCAACGCGAGCCGCTGGACATGGGGCCGTGGTGGCGCGAAACGGCGGTGGAGAATCCGGATGCGGAACCCATTACCAATCAGATCACCGGCGATCTGTGGGCGACACTGTTCGTGCAGCGCCGCGACAAGGCCATCGCCGATGCCCGACGCATCGCGGTGCCGACCGACGATGAGGACGCCAACGCCCGCTTCAAGCGCCTGACCAGTTACCTGGACATCGGCTGGAACCTGTTCAATTTCGCCGCGATGCTGGTGCCCGGCGTGGGCGAAGCGATGCTCGGCATCATGATTGCGCAGATGCTCGCCGAGGTAGCCGAAGGTGTCGAAGACTGGAGCAAAGGCGACAAGGAAGAGGCCTCTGCCTACTTCAATGGCGTGCTGATCAACTTTGCACAGTTGGCGCTGATGAGCGCCGGTCATGCATTGCCAAGCGGCCAGCTGACACCGCTCAAGGTCTCGCCCTTCGTCGAAGGGCTCAAGCCTGTGGAGGTCGCGGGCAAGCAGCGGTTGTGGAATCCGGATCTGACGCCCTATGAGCAATCGGTCACCGTGCCCAAGGAGGGCGTCGTCGGTGAAAAAGGCTTGTACCGGCATCAGGATCGGGACCTGCTGCGCATCGATGAAAAATGCTATGAAGTCAAACAGGACCCGGACACGGGCCAGCATCGCCTGCAACACCCAACCCGTGCAAACGCCTATCAACCCTTGCTGGAACACAACGGCGCGGGCCTGTGGAAGACGGAGCTTGATCAACCGCTGGAATGGGATCGGCGTCAATTGCTCCAGCGTTTGGGCGCCTCGGTGGACGGATTCACGGATCAAACCCTGGAGCAGATCCTGACCGTCAGTGGCGTTCACGAAGATGCATTGCGCCGGCTGCACGTGGAACACGAAACCCCGCCCGCGCTGCTGACCGATACCCTCAAGCGCTTCAGGGCATACGCCGACGCCGAGGCCTGTGCGGAACAGATTCAGGCCAATCGAGTCGGCCAGGACTGGGGCGATTATGCCGTGCGCTTCATGACGGAACTGCCAGGCTGGCCCGAGGGCAAGGCCATCGAAGTGTTCGAGGGGCCGGGCCTGTCGGGGGCGGCGATCAAGGAGGGCTATGCCGACGCGTTGCCGGCCGACACCTTGCAAATGACCTGGCAGGATTTGTTGGCCGGTGCCTTGCCTGGGCGTGTGGTCGGGTTCTTGGATGAACAGGCCCTGCGCGAAATGCTGGGGCAGTGGTTTTCCGGGGATTCAAAGGCGCGTGTCAAGGCGTTGCGCGATCGCCTGGCCGATCAGGCGCGAGGCAGTAAAAGGCGTTTGTTCGACAAGTTGTACGAGCGCCGGGAGGGTACGGACGATGCCCGACTGAATTTGCTCAAGGGCGACGAGTCCTCGCTGTCGACCAGCGTGGCGCAAGCGCTTCTGGATCACGCAGACCCTTCGGACCTGCGGCATCTGGCCGAGAAAAAACGCGTGCCCTTGAGGCTTTCGCAACAGGCCCGGGAAGCGGCGCACCAGCTCAGGGTGGCGCGAGCGTATGAGGGCCTGTACCTCGGCGAATTGCACAACACCGACACCGAGCGACTGCAGCTGCACTCCCTGGCAGCCCTGCCTGGCTGGCCTGCGGACCTGCGTCTGGAGATTCGTGAATATTCATTTTCGGGCACGTTGCGCGACAGTCTTGGCCCGGAGGACGCGCCGATCCGCAAGGTGCTGATTCTGGGCGAGGATGGCCGATATGAAGCGCGGGATGCGCTCGATCAACATCTGCACGGCGCGGACACGCTTTATGCCGCCGTGCTGCACGCATTGCCCGACCAACAGCGCGTAGCCCTGGGTTATGAAATCCATGATGCTGCGGGACTTGAGCAAGCGATAAAGGCACTGCCGCTGGATCGATCCGTGTTCGAACCGGTCCTGCGGGACAACCCGGTCCTCAAGCCGTCCTACGACCCGAGCGTCATGCGCTTGCGCGGCGGCATGCCAGGTTATGCACAGGTCCCGCGCGGCATGGGATTGCGGCGCCGGGCTCGTTCGCTGTATCCGGGTTTCACTGCGCAAGAGGTTGAAACGCTGTTGACCGAGTTCACTCAGAACGGTGGTTCGGCCCATGAAAGGCTGACCGCGCTGGAGGCCGAGTTCGATCAATTGAACCGGACGATGCAAAACTGGATGACTTCACCGACGGCGTCCTTCCGTTTCACGCCGTCAGGGATTGCCGAATTGCGCGCCCGGGAGCGCTTCTACAAGGTGATCCGGCAATGCTGGCAGCGCAGCGGGCCCGAGGGCGTGCAAGTGGCAGGTGTGGCGCACACGCAATGGCTGCAGCTCGACGATTTTCCTCTGATCCGTCGGCTGCTTGAGACGCTGCCGAAACTGGAGGCCAATTTCGATCACGTCACCAGCCTGAGCGTGCGCAGCGGCGAGTTGCGCAACGAGCACCTGGGGTTTCTCAGCTCGTTTCGCCGGGTGCGTTATCTCAACCTGCAGGACAACCTGCTGACCGCCGTTCCAGAGGTGATCAACGAGATGAGTCATCTCACGGACCTTTCCTTCAATGAAAATCGTATCGAACTGGATGCGCTGGCGGTGGATCGCCTGAAAAAGCTGGTTCAATTGCGGTCGCTGGGCTTGCGGGGCAACCCGTTGAAGCTCGCGCCGAACATCAGCCGGATGCCGCAATTGCAGGTCATTTTGCTCAACGAAACGGGCCTGGACAGCTGGCCCGTCGGACTGTTTTCCCAGTCGCGGCCGCGCAGTATTTACCTCGATCTGCGACACAACCCGATCACCCGGATCCCGGAGGTCGCACCGGGTTCGTTTCGCGCCGAACTGCTGGCGCGCACCTTGATCAGCCGTGAACCCCGCTGGATTTCGCCGGATAACCTCGACACCCTCAAGTCCTACATTGAATCGGTGGGCATGGACCCGGAGCGACCGTACCCACCGCGCGGCACGCTGGACAGCTCTGACTGGTGGATGGGCATGACCGATCGGCAATGGCAGGAAAAACAGGAAATCTGGAACGAGGTCGAGGATGAGTTCGACTCGGTGCCATTCTTCAATGAAATCCGCAAGCTCACTCAATCGGCCGACTTCACGGCGGGCGGCGCCTACAAGACGGACTTGACCGCCAAGGTCTGGCGCATGCTCGAGGCCATGGCCAAGGACAGCGAACTGCGGGTCAAGTTGTTCAACGAGGCCGCCACGCCCACCGAGTGTGTGGATGGCGGCACGCAACTGTTCAACGCCATGGGCCTGCAAGTGCTGATTCACGAGGCCTACGCCCTGGGCAGCGCGGACCTGATCGAAACTCGGTTGCTGGAGCTGGCCCAGGGCAAATCCAGGCTCGATGAATTGGGCGCCATCGCTCGTCAACGGGTGGCGGCACGGTTGGCGGCGGGGGAGCGGTTTCGGCGACTCGACGGGCAGGGCAATGTCACCGGGACCATCGATGAGGTGGAAGTGCACCTGGCTTACATGACTGACCTGGCGCAGCGCCTTGATTTGCCGTGGCAGGCCCGGGGCATGCAGTTCCGCAAGATTGCCGGGGTCAGCAAGGAAATGATCGAGGCGGCGTTCCGGCGAATCGTGGCGCTGGAGGAAGGCGACTTGCTCACGGATCGAATCCTTGAACAGCCCTTGTGGAACACCTGGCTGGAGTCTTCCAGCGCGAAAGAACTGGACAGTTTGAAGCGACAGATCGACGCGACCACGGAGTTGCAAGATGCGTTGCTGCGTCGCTCCGAGGCCGTGGAACCGACGGCGAAGGTGGCTTTTGAGGCGGAGATCAAGGCGCTCTGTCGCGAGTTGAACCGCGACGAAAACGCCTTCAGCGAGGGGCAGGTCATGAGTGATGAGGACTACATCAAAGCGTTGACCGACATCGACCGGCAGATCCGGCAGACGCTGAAATCGATCACTCAACAAGCGATCGAACGAGCCCGGTTACCGCGCCTTGAGCTTGAGCCTGGTCAATAACCGCGAGCCCGTACAACAGTCATAAACCTGTGGCGAGGGAGCTTGTTCCGGGGCGGCGCTCCGACAAGCTCCCTCGCCACAGGTACGGTGTTGGTCCTGAACCGAACAGCGCTTTTTCAGGTTCGCGCACGATTATCCAATACCCGATTCACCGCCAGCTCACTGAGCATGATCACCTGCTGAAGCGCCAGCATGGCGTTGCGGCTGGCCCCGTCCAGCATCCCGGCAAACTCGCTCGCCATCACGCTCGCCGACGCCAACGACTCGCAGGCATGGGCCAATAGCGTTTCGTTGTCGACGTCCGGTGCAACGACAAAAATGGTGCTGGGCGAACGCGTGGCGGCCGTCGTCGGCATATTGGGTTTGAGGTAATAGTCCAGTGCGCGATCAACCGCAGGGTGAAGCTTTTTTGACGGCGTGCAGAGGTGCGCATCGGTGTTTTGAGTTTCTGTTCCAGCGGGTGAGTCGGTGACGTTAGGCATGGAGAGTCTCCGTGGAAGGTCTGGAGTGGCCACGCTACCCCTCTGACTTCCGACGGCCAACCCTAAAACTACGTCGGATGCTTCCTCGATTTTTCAAGGGTTTTCATCGTTTCTAAACGTTGCGTCTTTGTCCGCTAAACGCATTTCGACAGGGCCTGTTTAAGCGCTTTCAGGGTTATGTCATCAGAGCTACAAAATCTTTGACCATTGCCTACAGTTAAGCCTGTTGACGCGTACGGCAGAAAAAGCAAACCCGATGGAGGGTGACCGCCATCGGGTTTTTATTTGGCGAGCCGCTCACCTTCAGAACAGGAAATACCGCTGCGCCATCGGCAACACATCCGCCGGCTCACACCACAACAACACGCCGTCGGCCTTGACCTGATAGGTCTGCGGGTCGACGTCGATGTTCGGCAGGTAGTCGTTGTGGATCAGGTCGGTTTTCTGCACCTGGCGACAGCCTTTGACCACGGCGATTTTCTTCTTCAGGCCCAGGGCTTCGGGCAGGCCTGCCTCCTGTGCGGCCTGGCTGATGAAGGTCATGCTGGTGGCGTGCAACGAGCCGCCGTAACTTGCGAACATCGGGCGGTAATGCACCGGTTGCGGCGTCGGAATCGAAGCGTTGGCGTCGCCCATCAGGCTGGCGGCGATGGCGCCACCCTTGAGGATCAGCGTCGGTTTGACCCCGAAGAACGCCGGGCGCCAGAGCACTAGGTCGGCCCATTTGCCGACTTCCACCGAGCCCACTTCATGGCTGATGCCGTGGGTGATCGCCGGGTTGATGGTGTATTTGGCGATGTAGCGTTTGGCGCGGAAGTTGTCGTTGCCTTCACCGTCGCCGGGCAGCGGGCCGCGCTGCTTTTTCATCTTGTCGGCGGTTTGCCAGGTGCGGGTGATGACCTCGCCCACGCGGCCCATGGCCTGGCTGTCGGAGCTGATCATCGAGAACGCGCCGAGGTCGTGGAGGATGTCTTCGGCGGCAATCGTCTCGCGGCGGATGCGGCTTTCGGCGAAGGCCACGTCTTCGGCAATGCTCGGGTCCAGGTGATGGCAGACCATCAGCATGTCGAGGTGCTCGTCGATGGTATTGCGGGTGAACGGCCGGGTCGGGTTGGTGGAACTCGGCAACACGTTGGCGAAACCGCAGGCCTTGATGATGTCCGGGGCATGACCACCGCCCGCGCCTTCGGTGTGGTAGGTGTGAATGGTGCGGCCCTTGAAGGCGGCGAGGGTGGTTTCGACGAAGCCGGATTCGTTGAGGGTGTCGGTGTGGATCGCTACCTGCACGTCGTACTGGTCGGCGACGCTCAGGCAGTTGTCGATGCTCGCGGGCGTGGTGCCCCAATCCTCGTGCAGCTTCAGGCCAATGGCGCCGGCCTTGACCTGCTCGATCAACGGCCCCGGCAGGCTGGCGTTGCCTTTGCCGGTCAGGCCGATGTTCATCGGGAAGGCATCGGCGGCTTGAAGCATCCGGGCCAAATGCCACGGGCCGGAAGTGCAGGTGGTGGCATTGGTGCCGGTGGCCGGGCCGGTGCCGCCGCCGATCATGGTGGTGACGCCGCTCATCAGCGCTTCTTCGATCTGCTGCGGGCAGATGAAGTGGATGTGCGTGTCGATACCGCCGGCGGTGAGGATCATGCCTTCGCCGGCGATGACTTCGGTGCCGGCGCCAATGGCGATGGTGACATCGGGCTGGACATCCGGGTTGCCGGCCTTGCCGATCGCGGCGATGCGCCCGTCCTTGAGGCCGACGTCAGCCTTGACGATGCCCCAGTGGTCGATGATCAGCGCGTTGGTGATCAGGGTGTCGACCACGTCGGCGGCGAGCAACTGACTCTGGCCCTGGCCATCGCGGATCACTTTGCCGCCGCCGAATTTCACTTCTTCGCCGTAGGTGGTGAAGTCTTTTTCCACTTCAATCCACAGGTCGGTGTCGGCCAGGCGCACCTTGTCGCCGACGGTGGGGCCGAACATGTCGGCGTAGGCCTGACGGGAAATTTTCATTCGTTTGCCTTGAGATTCAATTGAATTTGAAATCGTTCGCTGCGCTCACTTTCGCGAGCAGGCTCGCTCTCACAGTTGATCGCATTTCCCTGTGGGAGCGAGCCTGCTCGCGAAGGGGCCGGAACAGACACTGCCTTAATCAGAGATTTCCCATGATCCGCCCGGCAAACCCGAACACTCGTCGATGCCCGGCCAGGTCGACCAGCTCGACCTCGCGGCTCTGCCCCGGCTCGAAGCGCACGGCGGTGCCGGCGGGAATGTTCAGGCGCATGCCTCGGCTGGCGGCGCGGTCGAAGGTCAGGGCGTCGTTGGTTTCGAAGAAGTGGTAGTGCGAGCCGACCTGGATCGGCCGGTCGCCGCTGTTGGCCACCGTCAGGCTCAGGGTGCGACGGCCAGCGTTGAGTTCGATGTTGCCGGGCTGGATCTGGTATTCACCGGGAATCATCAATGGGCTCCTTGCAGAATCTTGTAGTAGAGGGCGGTCGGCTTGTAGCGTCCGCTCGGGTCGCAGGCGTAGTCGGGGATTTCGCCGGCTCGGGTGTAACCCAGGGCCTTGTAGAAATCTTCCGCCACAGAGCCCGCTTCGGTATCGAGGTAGAGCATGCCGCGCTTGTGCTGCAGGGCCGCTTGCTCAAGTGCATTCATCAACTGTTGGCCCAACCCACGGCGCCGCGCGTGTTCGCGCACCAGCAGCTTTTGCACTTCGGCACGGTTCAGGCCGTTGGCTTTCTGGCACAGGGTCAGTTGCACACTGGCCTGCACTTGTTCGTCCTTGACCACCACCCACAGCAGCACATGGCCCTTGTTCAGGTTTTCCTGGACTTCATCGAAATACGCGCGGGCCTGAGTTGCATCCAGGTCGGCCATGAAACCGACGCTGGCGCCATAGCCCACGGCGTCCAGAAGCAGATCAATCAAGCCCTGACGATAGTGCGCAAAACTCTCAACATTGACGCGTCGCAGTTGGGCGGGGTTCATGGGGTATCACTCCTTGTTGGCGCTCGGGGGTTGCGCGCCAGGATTGAGGGTCAATTGCATAAAGGTCAGGTCCAGCCAGCGCCCGAACTTGGTGCCCACCTGAGGCATTTGCCCGGTGGTCACGAAGCCGATGCGCTCATGCAGGCGAATGGACGCGGCGTTACCGCTTTCGATGGCGGCCACCATCACGTGTTTGTCGCATCCCTTGGCGCGCTCGATCAGCACCTCCATCAGCCGAGGACCGAGGCCGTTGCCGCGCTGGTCGCTGCGGACGTAAACCGAATGTTCGACGGTGTGACGAAAGCCATCAAAAGGCCGCCAGTCGCCGAATGAAGCGTAGCCCAGCACCTGGTTTTCGGCGTTGACGATTACCAGGATCGGGTACGCCTGGGATTGCCGGGCGCTGAACCAGGCCTGGCGATTGCCCAGGTCCACGGCCTGTTCGTTCCAGATGGCCGTGGTGTTGAGCACGGCGTCGTTGTAGATGTCGCGGATGGCCGGCAGGTCGGCATGTACCGCATCGCGGATGTGGTAAGTCATGGCGTGGTCTCAGGCGATCGGTTGATGGACGGTGACCAGTTTGGTGCCGTCGGGAAAAGTCGCTTCGACCTGGATCTCCGGGATCATTTCCGGGATGCCTTCCATCACTTGCTCGCGACTGAGCAGGGTGGTGCCGTAGTGCATCAACTCGGCCACGGTCTGGCCATCGCGGGCACCTTCGAGCAGCGCCGCGGAGATGTAGGCCATGGCCTCCGGGTAATTGAGTTTTACGCCGCGCGCCAAACGCCGCTCGGCCACCAGGCCTGCGGTGAAGATCAGCAGCTTGTCTTTTTCGCGTGGGGTCAGGTCCATTGGTGCAATCCATCAGGGCAGATTAAAAAGGTATTCGGGTACATAAACACGACCCCTGTGGGAGCTGGCTTGCCAGCGATGGGGACCTCAAGGTCGCCAAAAGCATCGCTGGCAAGCCAGTTCCCACAGGGATCAGTGTTCAGGTGTTCCATATTCGGGGTGGGACCGCTTCACGGCCGAGCAACACAGGCCTGAGCATTCGCCACACATCAATCAGCCAGCCACGGGCCAGCAGCGCTTCGCTGGCCAGGCACCGGGCGACCAACAGCCCCGGCAATTGCGTCAGATCCCCGCGTACGGCATGGGGCAGCGAGCGACAACGCTCCAACAAATCGCTATCGATTTCCCCGGTCACCAACAGGGTGGCGAACACCGGTTGCCCGTCCAGGCCAATCGGTGAGTCGAGCAAACCGTCAGCCCCGACAATGCGCTGGCGTTCGTGCCAGAGCAACTGGCCATCGCGGCGGATATCCAGTTGCGCCTGAAAGTGTCCGAGGTCGAAACGCTCGCCGCTGGCCGGGCGACCCAGGGCGACGACATCCCAGTAGAACAACCGCGCATCGCCTTCAAGGTCGATGGCGGTGCTGAGTTCAGCCTGCGCCGCGCTGAAAACGATCGTCTCTTGTGGCAACCACTCCAGTGTCGCACCGGCCGCGACCTGCAATTTCAATTGCTGATAAGCGGGGCCGGCGGCGCGATACCACTTGGCCGCGCCGGGGCTGGTGATCTGTGCCCAGGCATCGCGGCCGACGCTGGCCGAGATGTTCAGGCGATCACCGCCGGCGATTCCGCCCGGCGGGTGGACGATGATGTGCTGGCAGACCTGCGGCCCTTCGGCGTACAGGTGCTTCTGCACCCGCAACGGGCCCAGGTGGCGGCGCTGCACCGGACGTGTGCTGTCACCGAAACGGGCGTAAGCCAGTTCGAGTTCGGCATGCCAACTGGGCGTGAACAACGGCGAGGCGGGTAGATTCATGATGTCTAATTATCGTTAGGATGCTACGGATCAGATCGCAACTTTAGATGGTAACCAGGCCGCGCACACCCTCGGCTTCCATATTTTCACCGCGACCCTGTTGCACGATCTCGCCCCGTGACATCACCAGGTATTGATCGGCCAGTTCGGCGGCGAAGTCGTAGAACTGTTCCACCAGCAAAATCGCCATGTCACCGCGAGCTGCGAGCTTCTTGATCACTGCACCGATCTCCTTGATCACCGACGGCTGGATGCCTTCGGTGGGCTCGTCGAGAATCAACAGGCGTGGACGGCTGGCCAGGGCGCGGCCGATGGCGAGCTGCTGTTGTTGGCCACCGGACAGGTCGCCGCCGCGTCGGTGCTTCATTTGCAGCAGCACCGGGAACAGCTCGTAGATGAACGCCGGCACTGCTTTGGCTTCGGAGCCGGGAAAGCGCGACAGGCCCATCAGCAGGTTTTCTTCCACGGTCAGGCGCCCGAAAATTTCCCGGCCCTGGGGCACGTAAGCGATCCCGGCATGCACCCTTTGATGCGGTTTGAACGTGGTGATCGGTTTGCCTTCCCAATTCACCGCGCCCTCTTTGGCCGGCAGCAGGCCCATCAGGCATTTGAGCAGCGTGGTCTTGCCCACGCCGTTACGCCCGAGCAGGCAGGTGACTTCGCCGACCTTCACGTCAAACGTCAGGCCGCGCAGGATGTGGCTTCCGCCGTAGTACTGGTGCAGTTTGTCGACTTGCAGCATAGGGCCCTCCGGGCAGTTGTCAGCGGCAAGCTACAAGCTGCAAGAAAAAGCCGGACGGCTTTTCGCTCGTAACTTGCCGCTTGTAGCTGAAAGCTTGTAGCTGGCCGATTCACCGACCCAAATAAACCTCAATAACTCGCTCATCGGCCTGCACCTGCTCCAGCGACCCTTCGGCCAGTACGCTGCCCTGGTGCAACACGGTGACGTGGTCGGCAATCGAGCCGACGAAGCCCATGTCGTGTTCCACCACCATCAGCGAATGCTTGCCGGCCAGGCGCTTGAACAGCTCGGCGGTGAATTCGGTTTCGGCGTCGGTCATGCCGGCCACCGGTTCGTCGAGCAACAGCAGTTGCGGGTCCTGCATCAGCAACATGCCGATTTCCAGGAACTGCTTCTGGCCGTGAGAGAGCAAACCGGCGGGGCGATTGACCGAAGGGGTCAGGCGGATGGTGTCGAGCACTTCGGCGATGCGATCCTTCTGCTCGCCGCTGAGCCGTGCCCGCAGGCTGGCCCATACCGACTTGTCGGTTTTCTGCGCCAGTTCCAGGTTCTCGAACACGCTCAGCGCTTCGAACACCGTGGGCTTCTGGAACTTGCGACCAATGCCAGCCTGGGCGATTTGCACTTCACTCATCTGCGTCAGGTCCAGGGTTTCGCCGAACCAGGCATTGCCGTGGCTGGGGCGGGTCTTGCCGGTGATCACGTCCATCAACGTGGTCTTGCCCGCGCCGTTGGGGCCGATGATGCAGCGCAACTCGCCGACGCCGATGTACAGGTTCAGGTTGTTCAGTGCGCGGAAGCCGTCGAAGCTGACGCTGATGTCTTCCAGGGTCAGGATGGTGCCGTGCCGAGTGTTCAGGCCTTTGCCGGCGCGCTGGCCGAGGCCGATCGTGTCGCGGCTGGTGCCGGCGTCCTTGTTGGGCTCCACGGGGAAAAACGCTGGTTCGAGCATGAATTCAGCCGTCGCAGTGGTTCTCATTTTACAATCCTCATTGTTCGCCGTTCTTCTTCAGCAAACCGATCACGCCCTTGGGCAGGTACAGGGTCACGACGATGAACAGCGCGCCGAGGAAGAACAGCCAGTACTCAGGGAACGCCACGGTGAACCAGCTCTTCATGCCGTTGACCACGCCGGCGCCGAGCAGCGGGCCGATCAGCGTGCCGCGACCGCCCAGTGCCACCCAGACTGCCGCTTCGATGGAGTTGGTCGGCGACATTTCACTGGGGTTGATGATGCCGACCTGCGGCACGTACAACGCACCGGCCAGCCCGCACAACACTGCGCTGAGCACCCAGACGAACAGCTTGAAGCCGCGCGGGTCGTAGCCGCAGAACATCAGGCGGTTTTCCGCATCGCGCAGCGCGGTCAGCACTCGGCCGAACTTGCTCTGCGCCAGGCGCCAGCCAATGAACAGGCTCGCCACCAGCAACAGCACCGTGGCGAAAAACAGCACGGCGCGGGTGCCCGGTTCGGTGATGCCGAAGCCGAGGATCGTGCGGAAGTTGGTGAAGCCGTTGTTGCCGCCAAACCCGGTTTCGTTGCGAAAGAACAACAGCATGCCGGCGAAGGTCAGGGCCTGGGTCATGATCGAGAAATACACGCCCTTGATCCGCGAACGGAAGGCGAAGAAACCGAACACCAGCGCCAGCAACCCTGGCGCCAGCACGACCAGGCACAAGGTCCAGAGAAAGCTGCTGGTGCCGGTCCAGAACCAGGGCAGTTCGGTCCATGACAGGAAGGTCATGAACGCCGGCAGGCCATCGCCCGAAGCCTGGCGCATCAGGTACATGCCCATCGCATAGCCGCCCAGGGCGAAGAACAAACCGTGGCCGAGGGACAGCAATCCGGCATAGCCCCAGACCAGATCCAGCGCCAGGGCGACGATGGCGTAGCACAGGATTTTACCCACCAGCGTCAGCGTGTAGGCCGAAACGTGAAAGGCGCTGTCCGCCGATAACAGCGACAGCAACGGCAACGCCAGCAGCAGGATCAGGATGACTGCACCCACGGCAATCGTGACTTTGGGGCCGGCTTTTTGTGTTGCGGTAACGAGCAGGGGCTGGTTCATCAGTCGATCACCCGTCCTTTCAGTGCGAAGAGGCCTTGCGGACGTTTCTGGATGAACAGAATGATCAGCGCGAGGATGAGGATCTTGCCGAGCACGGCACCGATTTGCGGTTCGAGAATCTTGTTGGCAATGCCCAGGCCGAAGGCCGCCAGCACGCTACCGGCCAATTGCCCGACGCCACCGAGCACCACCACCAGGAACGAATCGATGATGTAGCTCTGGCCCAGGTCCGGGCCGACGTTGCCGATCTGGCTCAGGGCCACGCCACCGAGGCCGGCGATGCCCGAGCCGAGGCCAAAGGCGAGCATGTCCACGCGGCCGGTGGGCACGCCGCAGCAGGCGGCCATGTTGCGGTTCTGGGTGACGGCGCGCACGTTCAGGCCCAGGCGGGTCTTGTTCAGCAGCAGCCAGGTCAGCACCACCACAAACAGCGCGAAGGCGATGATGACGATGCGGCTGTACGGCAGCACCAGATTGGGCAGCACTTGAATCCCGCCCGACAGCCAGGCCGGGTTGGCCACTTCGACGTTCTGCGCGCCGAACACCAATCGAACAAGCTGAATCAGCATCAGGCTGATGCCCCAGGTGGCGAGCAGGGTTTCCAGCGGGCGGCCATAGAGGTGACGAATCACCGTGCGTTCAAGGGCCATGCCGATGGCCGCCGTGACGAAAAACGCCACCGGCAAGGCGATCAGCGGATAGAACTCGATGGCCTGCGGGGCAAAGCGCTGGAACATCAACTGCACCACGTAGGTCGAGTAGGCGCCGAGCATCAGCATCTCGCCGTGGGCCATGTTGATCACGCCGAGCAGGCCGAAGGTGATCGCCAGGCCAAGCGCCGCCAACAACAGGATCGAGCCCAGTGACATGCCGCTGAAAGCCTGGCCGAGCAACTCGCCGACCAGCAGTTTGCGTTTGACTTGAGCCAGGCTGGTTTCGGCGGCGGTGCGCACGCCGGCATCCGTTTCGACGCCCGGTTCCAGCAGACTTTCGAGGCGGGTGCGGGCCAGCGGGTCGCCGGTTTCGCCCAGCAGTCGCACCGCGGCGAGGCGCACGGCCGGGTCGCTGTCGACCAATTGCAGATTGGCCAGGGCCAGGCTGAGGGCGGCGTGAACGGTTTCGTCCTTTTCGCCAGCCAGTTGCTGGTCGAGGAATTTCAGTTGCGCGGGTTTGGCACTTTTCTGCAATTGCTGCGCGGCACCGAGACGGATTTTGGCGTCGGCGGCGAGCAGTTGATGGCTGGCCAGCGCGGTGTCGATCAGACCCCGCAGGCGGTTGTTCAGGCGCAGGGTTTTCGGCTGGCCGTCGATGCTCAACTCACCTTGTTGCAGGGCGTTGATCAGTTCGATGCGCGCCGGATCGGGCTGCGCGGCCCAGGCTTCCAGCAGTTTGGCCTGCTGCACGGGATTGGCGGCGACGAAGTCTTCGGCGTCGCCGGCGTAGGTAGCCATTGGCAGCAAGAGTGCGATGGCGAGGATGAGGCGGTAAAGGGCCGTGGACATAGAGAGTCGCCTTGACGCGGACATTGTGGGAGCGAACCTGCTCGCGATAGCGATGGGTCAGTCACAGAGATCTTGAATGTGCTGCCGTCATCGCGAGCAGGCTCGCTCCCACAGGGATTTGTGTCGGGTCCGAATGCCCGGGCCCGACCTCCAGTGGCTTAGTTGCTCTTCACCGCATAGTCCGGCTTCTTGTCGTTGCCCGGAATGAACGGGCTCCACGGTTGGGCGCGGATCGGGCCTTCGGTCTGCCAGACCACGTTGAACTGACCATCACCCTGGATCTCGCCGATCATGACCGGCTTGTGCAGGTGGTGGTTGGTCTTGTCCATGGTCAGGGTGTAGCCGGACGGCGCAGCGAAAGTCTGGCCGGCGAGGGCTTCGCGGACTTTGTCGACGTCGGTGGACTTGGCTTTTTCTGCGGCCTGGGCCCACATGTGGATGCCGACATAAGTGGCTTCCATCGGGTCGTTGGTCACCGCTTTGTCGGCGCCCGGCAGGTTGTGTTTCTTGGCGTAGGCTTTCCAGTCAGCGACGAACTTCTTGTTCACCGGGTTCTCCACCGATTCGAAGTAGTTCCACGCCGCGAGGTTGCCCACCAACGGCTTGGTGTCGATGCCGCGCAGTTCTTCTTCGCCCACCGAGAACGCCACGACCGGTACGTCGGTGGCTTTCAGGCCCTGGTTGGCCAGTTCTTTATAGAACGGCACGTTGGAGTCGCCGTTGACGGTGGAGATGACGGCGGTCTTGCCGCCGGCGGAGAATTTCTTGATGTTGGCGACGATGGTCTGGTAATCGCTGTGACCGAACGGGGTGTAGACCTCTTCGATGTCCTTGTCCGCCACGCCTTTGGAATGCAGGAACGAGCGCAGGATTTTGTTGGTGGTGCGTGGGTAGACGTAGTCGGTGCCGAGCAGGAAGTAACGCTTGGCGCTGCCGCCTTCTTCACTCATCAGGTATTCGACTGCGGGGATCGCTTGCTGGTTTGGCGCGGCGCCGGTGTAGAACACGTTCGGCGACATCTCTTCGCCCTCGTACTGCACCGGGTAGAACAGCAGGCCGTTGAGTTCTTCGAACACCGGCAATACCGATTTACGCGACACCGACGTCCAGCAGCCGAACACCACGGCGACCTTGTCCTGGGTCAGCAACTGGCGGCCTTTCTCGGCGAACAGTGGCCAGTTCGATGCCGGGTCGACCACTACCGGCTCCAGCATCTTGCCGTTCACGCCACCCTTGGCGTTGATTTCGTCGATGGTCATCAGCGCCATGTCTTTGAGCGATGTTTCGGAGATCGCCATGGTCCCGGACAACGAATGCAAAATACCCACCTTGATGGTCTCGGCGGCCTGGACGGTCCAGGTCATGCCCATCGCGGCAATCGATGCCGAGAGTGTGAAAGCCTTGATCAAGCTACGACGCTTCATTGTGCGATCTCCATGAACTTATGAATTTTTCTGGTTGGCAGATGCGGACTACTGAAGGGTCTTTAGCAAGGGCTGTGCCCGGTCGGGAAAAGACAGGGAAATGTCGTTTTAGTGCGCTTGCGTGCGGTGGCGGCGCACCACGAAGGGACGAGGGCGGGGCGGTGGTGCGCAGGGATGCGTCATTGTGGTGCTGCCGCGTGGCGGCAGCGGTGATGCAGAAAGCTTCAGTTGGGGCCGGGAAATGAGTCGACGTATTGGATCTTGAAATCGGGGAAGGAATCGACGATCTGGATTTTGTAATCCGGGAAGCTGTCGACGGTTTTCCACTTGCCTGGCGAGTCCGGGAACAAGTCGACCTGCTGCACCTTCAGGTCGGGAAAGAAGTCCACCACCTGCACCTTGTAGTCCGGGAATCTGTCGACGAACTGGATCTTGCCGTAGATCTTCGAGACATCGACGGTGGTATCGGCCCATGCGGCGCTGGCGCCGAATACCAGCAACGACAGGAAAACAGATTTCAACATGAGGCTCATCCTGAGGGTCGTGAGATGCGCAGTGTAAGGAATGTTGAGTCCTGGTGGAATGAGCCTACAGGGATCAGCGGCGGCGCATGAGGCCGATGAAGAACAGCCCGCCGATGGCCGCAGTGGCGACGCCAATGGGCAGGTCTTCCGGGGCAATGAGGGTACGGGCGGCGACATCGACCCAGACCAGAAACACGCTGCCAAGCAACACGCACACCGGCAGCAATCGCCGATGCTCCGCCCCGACCAAACGCCGCGCAATGTGCGGCACCATCAGCCCGACAAAGCCGATGGAACCGCTGATGGACACCAGCACCCCGGTCATCAGCGAGGCAATCACGAACACCCGTAGCCGGATCGTTCGTGCATTCAGCCCCAGCGTCACGGCGGTTTGTTCACCTGCCATCAACGCGTTCAACGGCCGGGCCATGCCGAGCAGCAACAGCAGCCCCAGCAGAACGCTGGCAGCCGGCGCCGCGAGCAATTCCCAGCGCGCCAGGCCGAGCCCGCCGAGCATCCAGAACATCACCGCCGAACTGGCGCGGTGATCGCCCATGAACAGCAGCAGATTGGCCATCGCCATCATCACGAACGACACCGCGACGCCACACAGCAGCAGGCGATCGCTGTCCAGCCGACCGTTGCGGTTGGCGATCATCAGCACCAGCAGCATGCTCGACAAGGCGCCGATAAACGCCGCGATGGGCAACGTCAGCAGGCCGACGATTTCACCCACATGCAACACCACGATCACCGCACCCAGGGTGGCGCCCGAGGTCACGCCGAGCAGGTGGGGGTCGGCCAGCGGATTGCGCGTCACCGCCTGGAGCGTTGCGCCGATCAACGCCAGCCCGGCACCGACCAGTGCACCGAGCAACATCCGTGGCACGCGAATCAGCCAGACGATGTGTTCCTGCCCGGTGCTCCAGTCGGGTACGCCGAGACCGAGGAGCTTGTGCAGCAGAATCCGCCAGACGACGTCCAGCGGCACCCGCGCCGGGCCGAAACCCAGTGACACCACAGCCGACATCAGCAACAGCGTGCCGAGCGCGATCAGCAACCAGGGGTAGTGACGGTTAATCATTCGCCGTGAAAACCCTTGGCCAGGGTGGCGACGGCCAGCACGTTATCGATCCCCGGCGTGGCCTGCACGTAAGGAATGACGATGAAGCGCTGGTGCTTGATCGCGTCCACCGATTGCAGGGCTTTGTTGTTCAGCAGAAACCGGATCTTTTGATCGGCGGTGATCTCGCTGTAGTCGACGATCACGATCACCTGGGGATTGCGTTCGACCACGTTCTCCCAGTTGACCCGTGTCCAGCTTGCCTCGACATCGTCGAGCACATTTCGCCCGCCAGCGGCGTCGATCAGGGCTTGCGGCATACCGAGGCGGCCCGAGGTCATGGCCCGGTCTTCACCGCTGTCGTAGAGGAACACGCGTGGTTTTTCGGCGGGCAGACCCTGGCGGATCTCGGCGACTTGCGCCTGCATGGCACCGATCAAGGCGTTGGCGCGATCCTGCACGTCGAAGATTTTGCCGAGGTTGCGCAGGTCGTTGTAGGTGTCTTCCAGGGTGGCCGGCGGGCGCTGCATCACGAAGGCGCAGGACTCGGTCAGCTCATAGACATTGATGCCCAATGGCTGCAGGGTTTGGGGGGTGAGGTCGCCGCCCACGCGCATGCCGTAGTCCCAGCCGGCGAAGAAGAAGTCAACGTTGGCATTGAGCAGGGTTTCCACCGACGGGTACTTCGCCGCCAGTTCCGGGAGGCCGTCGAGGAGGTTTTGCATGTCAGGCGTCACCGCCTTCCAGCCGGACACGCCGCTGTACCCGGCCATCTGTGGCTTGAGGCCGAGGGCGAGCATCATCTGGGTCATGTTGATGTCATGGCTGACCGCGTGTTTTGGCGCCTGCTGGAAGGTCACCTCGCGGTTGCAGCTCTGAATGGTCAACGGGTAATGCGTGGCCTCGGCCAAGGCGTGGGCGCTGCCCAGCAGTAAAACGAGGGTGAAACTGCGGCGCAGCAGGGAGCGCAAAATCATGGTCGGGTTATCCAGGTCATTCGTGGGTAGCCGTGCAAGGGGTGTTCATCGATCAGTGCTTCGACGCCGAAAACGTTACGCAACAGCGCGGCGTTGAGGACTTCTTTGGGCGTGCCGCTGGCGACGATGCGGCCGTGATTGATCACGTACAGTCGATCGCAAAAGGCGGCGGCCAGATTGAGGTCGTGGATGCTGGCCAATGTGCCGATCTGCAGGCGCTTGACCAACCTCAACAGCTCAAGCTGATAGCGCGGGTCGAGGTGATTGGTCGGCTCGTCGAGGATCAGCAATTGTGGCTGCTGGGCCAGGGCCCGGGCGAGGATCACACGTTGTTTTTCACCGCCGGAGAGGGTGGAGAAGGCATGGTCCTCGAAGCCCTTGAGGCCGACTGATTCCAGGGCCTGGGCCGCGAGATTTCGGTCTTCGAGGGAGTCGCCATCGAACAGGCCTTTGTGGGGCGTACGACCCATGGCGACCACTTCGTTCACGGTCAGGCCGAACGCATCGGGGAATTCCTGCAGAACCACGGCGATGCGTTGCGCGCACCAGCGTGAGGATTGCTTCCAGACGTTGTGATGCTCGAGTCTGATTTCGCCGCTTTGCGGTTTGCTGAAGCGCCAGGCGCAACGCAACAGGCTGGTCTTGCCGCTGCCGTTGGGGCCGATCAAGCCGACGAACTCACCGGCAGCCACGTGCAGCGAAGCATCACGCAACTGGAACTGGTGATGACAGTGGCCCTGGCCCAGGGGCGACCAGGTGATGTTGTTGAGGTGAAGCGAGGTCATGCCGCTACTCTTGAGGCGAAGCTTATGGCCTCTTCGCTGGCAAGCCAGCGCCCACAGGTGTTGTGCAAATTCTGTGGGAGCTGGCTTGCCAGCGAAGGGGCCCGAAAGAAAACCCGGAACTGCCAGGGTGATGCGCGGGGCAGTCTACAGTGCTGACAACCCCGCGCATCTCGCCTGTCTCAAGATGAAGATGAGGCCGACTCAGTTTGCCGGCCCAAGCGCGAAAACAGCACGCGATCCAGCACCCAGATCACCACCAGCGAGGCACCCACCAACGGAAAGGCCACGGCCAACGCGAACATGATGACCATCGCGGTTTTCCATTTCGGCAGGTCGTGACGCAGCGGCGGAACGCCGAACTTGCCTTGTGGGCGACGCTTCCACCAGATCACCACGCCACTGACGGCGCTGAGCAGGATCATCAGGCAGATCAGCAGCACAATGATCTGATTGAACACCCCGAACATCTTGCCTTCGTGCAGCATCACGCCGATTTCCGTGGCGCGGGCAACGGTGCCGTATTGCTCAAAGCGCACATCGGCGAGGACCTTGCCGGTGTACTGATCGACATGCAGGGTGGCGTCATTGCGCGGATCATCGGCGAACACGGCGATGGTGAACACCCCTGTGGCGGTGGTCGGCAAGGTGATGCTGTAACCCGGCTCGACCTTGCGTTGCACGGCGATGTTCTGCACGTCTTGCAGGCTGATGGCCGGTGCCGCAGGGCCAGCTTGCGCGCCGCCATGGGCCATGTGCTCGGCATGGTCACCGGACATCGGCATCGGCGTATTTTCCATGGCCCACGGCACGGTCTGGCGCGTGGCGCTGTTGAGGCTGCGGGCCTCGACGTCGGACTTGGGGACGTCATCCCACATCGAGGCGGGGAACACGTTCCATACTTCGGCGTATTGCTTGCCCCAGAACCCTGTCCAGGTCATGCCGCTGAGCAGCATCACCAGCAGCAGCGAGGCCCCCCAGAACCCGGTCACAGCGTGCAGGTCACGCCAAAGCACCCGTCCGCGACTGTTCAGGCGTGGCCACAGAATCCCCGCCGCCTGGCCGCGCGGCCACCACAGGAATACCCCGGAAACCACCAGTACCACGCCCCAACCGGCCGCCAGTTCGATGAGTCGGTCACCCACGGTGCCGATCATCAGCTCGCCATGAATCGCACGGGCGATGGCTTGCAGGTTCTTCTTGGCATCTTGCTCGCCGAGGATGTCGCCGTGGTACGGGTCGACGAATACATTCAGTTCGTTGCCGCCATTGAGCACGACGAACTGGGCACTGCGTTCGGCGTTGACCGGTGGCAGGTACTGCTTGATCGTTCCTTGTGGATACGCGTCTTTCACGCGCTTGAGCAGGTCGTCGGCCGGGACGGTGTGATGGCCGGCGGGGACGTTGAGCAGGCTGCTGTACATCAATGAATCGAGTTGCGGCTTGAACAGGTAAATCGTGCCGGTCAGGGCCAGCATCACCATAAAGGGGGCCACGAACAGGCCGGCATAGAAGTGCCAGCGCCAGGCCAGGTTGTAGAAATTCACTTTGGGCTGTTTCATCGTGTGTGCTCCGCTTGGCTTGGATCTTTTTGTTGTCTGTTACGGTTGCTGCGCAACCGATCGCGAGCAAGCTCGCTCCCACAGGGGGAGCGGGTTGCCCTCGAGGGTTAGAAGCTCATATCCACCTTGGTCCAGAACGTGCGCCCGGGCTCCTTGATGGCTTGCGGGTCATTGGCCGGGTAACCGAAACCGGCGTTGCCCGCCAGGTTCAGGTGTTCGGCGTACGCCTTGCCGAACAGGTTGTCGACGCCAGTACTGACCTTCCAGTTCTGGTTGATCCGGTAGGCGCCGTTGAGCGAGAACACGCCGAACCCCGGGGTCTTGTCGAAGTCCTTGCCGACGACATTGCCTTTGTTCTGGTCGATGCGGTTTTGCGCGGCGACCACTCGCCACAGTGCGCCGGCGCTCCAATTGTCTTCGCTGTAAGTCAGGCTAAAACGTGCGTCCAGCGGCGGCATTTGCGGCAACGCACTGCCATCGCTGCTGTTCTTGCCCCAGGCGTAGGCCAGGGTCGCGTCCGCTTTCCAGCGGTCGGTGAGCTGGTAGGCCGCGCCCAATTCACCGCCCATGATTCGCGCGTCGATGTTCTCGGCCTGCGAGGTGGTGCCCATCATTCCCGGCGTGTAGTCGAACAGAATGTAATCGCGCACCTGACCGACATAAGCCGAGGCCCAGGCTTCGAGCGCTTTGGTCTTGTATTGCAGGCCGACGTCGAGTTGGGTGGTTTTCTCCGGTTTGATCGAATCGAAGGCGTTCACCGAACCGGCAGGACCGGAGTTCGGCGAAAACAGCTCCCAGTAATCCGGGAAACGCTGGGTGTGCCCGAGGCCCGCGTACAGCGTGGTCGGGCTGTCAGCCAGATCGTGTTCATAACGAATGAAGCCGCTGGGCAGGGTGTCGGCGCGGGTGTCGTCGGCGGTCGGATTGGGCCGGGTCATCATGCCGGAGCCGGTGGTTTGCCGGTAATCCTTGGCCGAAGCACGGTCCAGGCGTGCGCCGCTGATCAAACGGTCACGCTCGGCGGCATACCAGGTCAGCTCGCCGAACACTCCGTAGTTATGGAAGTCAGCGTCCTTGGTGTAGGGCAGGTTCTGGTAGGTGTCGACACCCATGGCGCTGCGTTGGCGGTGTTCGTTGGTCTGCGCATCGATGCCGCTGATCAGCTGCACATCGGCCCAGTGCCAGGTGGCCTTGATGCGGGCGCCGAGGGTGCGGCGGTCGACGTTAGAGGCCATGGGGCCGGCCATCATGCCGGTGCCGGACGGCGTGCGCAGGGTGTAGTTGTCCATCACGTGGTCGGCGTAGTTGTAGTAGACCTGCGCCTCGAGCTTGTCCAGGACGTCACTGATGTTGGACTTCTCGAAGCGCAGGCCGAGGCTTTCGCGCTTGAACTGCGAACCGTCCATGCCGCGCCCGGCGTAACGGGCCTCGCCGTCGCCCTTGCCGGCGGTCAGTTCCAGCAAGGTATCGGCGTCCGGGGTCCAGCCGACAGCGACGTCGCCGTTCCATTTGTCGTAGCGCGACGCGACGGTGTCGTTGTTGCCGTCTCGATAATCATCGGAGTGCGCGGTGTTGCCGATGACGCGCACGTATCCCAGCGGCCCACCGGCAGCAGCGTCCACCAGCTTGTCGAACCGGCCGTTGGAACCGGCCAGCACGCTGGCATTCACCCGGGTGCCGAGTTCGCCGAAACGTTCCGGTTCACGGTCGAACAGGATGGTGCCGGCTGAAGCGCCAGGCCCCCAGAGCACGGTTTGCGGGCCTTTGATGACGGTCAGCTTGTCGTAGGTTTGTGGAGAAATGTACGAGGTGGGTGCATCCATCCGGCCGGGGCAGGCGCCGAGCATCATGCCGCCGTCGGTGAGGATGTTCAGCCGTGAGCCGAACATGCCGCGCAGGACCGGGTCGCCATTGGTGCCGCCGTTACGCACCATGGCGAATCCGGGGATGGTTTTCAGGTAGTCGGCACCGTCGCTGGCCGGCACCGGTTGGCGCGGCTCCTTGGGGTTGGTGACGATGGTCAGCGGTGAACTCGGCGCAACGGCGGTGATGACGGTCGGGCTCAGTTCTTCAACATGATTAGCGTGTTCATCGGCCAGCGCCACCGGCGCCAGAAGGGCACCGCACAGGATGGCGGTGGTGTGCCTGAAGCGGATGCTGGCTTCGTTCAGGGTAAAAGAGGCCTGGGCAGAGCTCAAGCGTGAGTCAGCAGAAAACCTGGACATGACAATTTCCATCGAACAGTCGTAAACGACACGGCCGACAACCTGCGCAATCCCTGTGGGACCGAGCTTTGGTTGTCTTGCGGACGTGTGAAATCAGTGGTGGGTGTTTACGCGAGGACGGGCGGGGCGCGGGTGCGAGCACCGGGGAAGAAGGTTTGCCGGGCATGGCCCAGGCGTGGGGAGGGTGTGGTGAAAGTATTGACGGGCGGGGTGTCGAATGCGGTGAATGACACGCCACCGGTGAGCGCCGGGCAGTTGAACAGCAGGCTGCAATAGCCGCATTTTTCCCAGAGGACATGATGCCCGGCTTGTGGCGGGCAGTGCTCGGCGGCGGGTTGCGCGCCGTGGTCGGCGTGCTCCATTGCCGACATGTCCATGCTCATGTCCATCGACATGCTCATGGACATGGCCGCACGCGAATCCATCGGCATCGACTGAGATATCAGCGGACCGATGAAAATCATCAGCATGGCGAACAGGCTGATCCAGCTGCCGCGTGTCAGGCTCAATGGCTGACGACGTGACCTGGATGACCTGGCGCTAAGCGCGCGCATGGGCGTTTTCAGCTCAGGCGATTACGGGGTATGCGCGTGTGCTGGCATGCCATCCGGCGCCTGCTTCTGCACCGTGACGTCGACCTTCACGTCACCGGCCTTCTCGAAGTGCAGGGTCATCGGGAACCGTTTGCCGTCAGTGAGCAGGCTGCGGTCTTTCAGGTTGAGGAGCATCACGTGATAGGCCATCGGCGCAAAAGTGACCTCGCCGCCAGCGGGGATCTCCACGCTCGGTACGTGCTGCATTTTCATCATGTCGTTTTGCATGACGTGCTCGTGCAACTGAGCTTCGCCTGCAATGGGGGTATCGGCGCTGAGCAGGCGGTCGGCGGTTTTGCCTGGGTTGTGAATCACGAAGTACGCCGCAACGGTCGGCGCATTGGGCGGCAACTCTTGCGACCAGGGGTGGGCGATTTCCAGTTCGCCAACCTTGTATTCGTGGGCATTGGCAAAGCAGGCAGGCAGCAGCAACGCGGCCAGAACGAGGAATTTGTTCAACATGGCAGTTCTCCGGAACGATTCAAAACGCAGTTCAATTGCGAGAAGGAATCACACCAGAGGGGAAGCGCGGGGATTGAGACTTGGCCATTGCTGGCGCGGCGTCGGGGTGTTGAGGGACGACGGAGGCAAGCTGCGATTGGATTCGAAACTGGCGAAATACAGCTGCGGTTCATGCCCTGGCAGCGCCACCAGCGGCGCGGAACCGGAGCAACACCAGCAATGCTGCATATTGGAGTGTTCGTCGTTTTGCGGTGCCTTCTGCTCAATCTTGCCCAGAGAAATTGCCACCATTTTGGTGCCGCTGGATGAACAGAAACTGCCCCACAACACTTGTTCGGCAGGTGCTGTGGTCGTCTGCGCCATCGCTCCGGACATCGGCATGGCGAGCATGTTGAACAGCACTGCGAAGCAGGCTATCCAGGCAATTGCGAGCCGGTGTCGGGACATGGAAAAAATCCGTTTGGGTGGGCGATCAGGCGCGGGCTATTTAGCCTGATCAGGGCCGATAAGTAAAAAGGCTGCGTGCGGTTTGGTGTCGCAGCCAAGTTCGCTTGTTTCTTATGCTGTCAGTGCGCACGCACCGCATGTACTTGCATATCTACTCCAAGCGTAGCGCGAATGACCGCGAATATCGCAGCCAGGTTGTCCATGCTCGGATTGCCTTTGGCAGATAGCATCCGATGGAGACTTTTGCTGGGCTTCGCTGTTCCCTTTGCCAGTTCTTCGAAACCTACAGTGGCGTTAACGAGGTCACGCAGAATGATCCTGGCCATTTCAGGTTCACCATTGAGAAACAGGGTAGCAGCCTCATCCAACAATGCTTGGGCGAACTCGGGATCACGCTGGGCGCGCTCGGCGATCGTGTGTTTGTAGCTTCGGGTTAGCGCCATGACTCTATCTCCGATTTCGTTGAGCTTTTTTTCGGGTCCGAAATTCGGCTATCAGTATTTTTGCCTGTTTGATGTCGGTTTTTTGCGTGGACTTGTCGCCTCCACCCAAAAGGATGATCAGGCGTTTCCCTTCTTGAACAAGGTAGATCCTGTAGCCGGGGCCCCAATTGATTCGATATTCGCCGAGACCTTCAAACCACTTGATGTTGGATGTATTGCCTAGCTCCAGTCTGAGCAATGCATTGGAAACCTTTAGCGCTGCCTGAGCATTCAAGGTGGAAAACCAGCGCCCAAAGGGGCTTGATTCGTTGTCCTGCACGTATTCTTCGAGTGTGATCACAGGCGGCCTTGAAGGTAACAAATAGGTTACTGTTCATGCAAGCCAATGATCCTGCCTTACTGAGCGCAGGCCGCCAACGCATCAAGTGTTTCCTCGAGCGACAGAAACTCCCGCTCAACCCCCGGCAACACCGGCCGCTTCAACACCAGCACCGGCACCCCACGTTCCCGCGCCACTTCCAGCTTCGGTTCGGTGGCGGTGCTGCCGCTGTTTTTGCTGATCAGCACGTCGATCTGCCGGCGTTCGAACAGCACACGCTCATCCTCGATCAGGAACGGCCCGCGTGCACCGATCACTTCGCAGCGCTCGTTGCCGGGATAAACGTCCAGTGCGCGCAGGGTCCAGAATTGATCCGGCGGGATTTCATCCAGGTGCTGCAGGGGCTCGCGTCCGAGGGTAAACAGCGGTCGCCGGAAGGGTTTGAGTGCCTGGATCAATTCAGCCCAGTCGCTGACTTCGCGCCAGTCATCCCCGGGCTGTGGTTGCCACGCCGGACGCCGCAGCGCCCAACAGGCGATGCCACTCAAGCGGGCGGCGGTCGCGGCGTTTTGACTGATTCGGGCGGCGTAGGGATGGGTGGCGTCGAGCAGCAGATCAATCCTTTCATCGCGGATGAACTGCGCCAGGCCTTCGGCACCGCCATAGCCGCCAACACGAACCTGGCAAGTCAGATCCGTCGGCACCCGACCGACACCGGCCAGGCTGTAGATGTGCTGTGGCCCCAGGGTTCGGGCAATCGCCAGGGCCTCGGTGACGCCACCGAGCAACAGCAGGCGTTTCATTGGAAGGCTCCTGCATGGCCGACGATCCCGCCCTGGCGATCGATCGCGAACACTTCGACCTGAACCTGCGCCGGCACCACGCTGCGGGCAAAGTCCAGGGCATGCCGGCACACTGCATCGCCGAGGGCGATCCCGGCGGCGCTGGCCATGGCCAACGCTTGCTGACTGGTGTTGGCTTCGCGGATGCTTTGCTGCAACGCCGCGTCGGCGCCAACCGCTGCCGCCCATTCGGCCAGTTGTGGCAGGTCGATGCTCGAATGCCGACTGTGCAAGTCCATGTGCCCGGCCGCCAGTTTGCTGATCTTGCCGAAGCCGCCACAAAGACTGAGTTTTTCCACCGGCACTTTGCGCAGGTGCTTGAGCACGGCGCCGACGAAGTCACCCATTTCGATCAGGGCAATTTCCGGCAGGTTGTAGACCCGACGCATCGTGTCTTCGCTGGCATTGCCGGTGCACGCGGCGATGTGCAGGTAACCGTTGGTCTTGGCGACATCGATGCCCTGATGGATCGAGGCAATGTACGCCGCGCAGGAAAATGGCCGGACGATGCCGCTGGTGCCAAGAATCGACAGACCGCCGAGAATCCCCAGGCGCGGGTTCATGGTTTTCAGCGCCAGTTCCTCGCCGCCTTCGACGTTCACCGTGACCTCGAAACCGCCGCCATAGCCGAATTCATCGGCCAGTCGGGTCAGGTGATCGGTGATCATTTTGCGCGGCACCGGGTTGATCGCCGGCTCGCCGACGCCCAGCACCAGCCCTGGCCGGGTGACGGTGCCGACACCGCGTCCGGCCTTGAAACTGACACCCGGTTCGCCGATGAGGCGTACCCGGGAGTAGAGCAAGGCGCCGTGGGTCACGTCAGGATCATCGCCAGCGTCTTTGAGGGTGCCCGCTTCGGCGCCGTCCTCGGTCGTGCGGCAAAACTCCAGGCGCATCTGCACCTGTTTGCCTTTGGGCAAGATGATCTCCACGGCATCCGAGCTCACCCCGCTGAGCAGCAGGCGAGCCGCCGCAAGGCTGGTTGCCGTCGCGCAACTGCCCGTGGTCAGGCCACTGCGCAGGGGGGCGGGTTGTTCGGCGGTTTCGTCACGCATCGAGGGACTTCGTCACATCCAGCAAGGTAATCGGCAACGCCTGACGCCAGGTATCGAAGTCGCCCAGCGGTTGTGCCTGAGCGATATGAATCCGCGTCAGGTCTCCGCCGTGCCGGTCGCGCCAGGCCATCAGGGTCATTTCACTTTGCAGCGTGACCGCATTGGCGATCAGCCGGCCGCCGGGTTTGAGGGCGGCCCAGCAGGCGTCGAGCACGCCTTCGCGGGTCACGCCGCCGCCGATGAAAATCGCGTCCGGTCGCTCCAGCCCGGTCAGGGCTTGCGGCGCACTGCCGCGAATCAGCTGCAGGCCGGGGACGCCGAGGGCATCGCGGTTGTGTTCGATCAACTGCTGGCGCCCTGCATCGGCTTCGATGGCCAGCGCCCGGCAACTCGGATGGGCGCGCATCCACTCGATGCCGATCGAGCCGCTGCCGGCACCGACGTCCCACAAGAGCTCACCGGGAACCGGGGCCAGGCGGGCGAGCGTGACCGCGCGTACATCGCGCTTGGTCAGTTGGCCGTCATGTTTGAACGCCGAGTCCGGCAAACCGGCCAATCTTGACAGGCGTGGCGTATCGGGTTCGGCGATGCAGTCGATGGCGATCAGGTTCAGGTCGGCAATCGCGGGATCGCTCCACTCGCTGGCAATGCCGTCGATCCGCCGTTCTGCGGGGCCGCCCAAGTGTTCCAGCACGCTGAGGCGACTGGGGCCGAATCCGCGATCACGCAGCAGTGCGGCGATGGCGGCGGGGCTGCCCCCGTCGTTGCTCAGGACCAACAAGCGCACGCCGCTGAACAACTGCGCATTGAGGGCGGCGACGGGGCGGGCCACCACCGATAACGTCACGACCTCCTGCAAGGGCCAGCCCATTCGGGCGGCGGCGAGCGAGCAAGAGGAGGGGGCTGGCAGAATTTGCAGGTCGGCGCTGGCCAGTTGTCGGCTGAGGCTGGCGCCGACCCCGAAAAACATCGGATCGCCACTGGCGAGAACACACACGGGCTCACCGCGCAGGGCCAGCACGGGCTCGACGGAAAACGGGCTCGGCCAGCTCTGGCGTTCGCCCCGAATGCACGCCGGCAACAGGTCCAGGTGCCGCTGACCGCCGAAGATCCGTGAGGCATGCAACAGGGCGTGCCGGGCGTTCTTGCCCAGGCCTTTGAAACCGTCTTCACCGATGCCTACTACCGTCAGCCAGGGGGCCATGCCGTTCCTCTTCTGTAAACCGAAGCCAAATCACTCTGCGCAACCTGCGTCGACTCACGCAGGTTGCGCATCATAACGCGGCGGCGAATGCATTCGCCTGTGGCAGCATGCGAAATCGTTGTTGATGGTGATAGAGGTGTTAATCGGGGGGGATTTAATTTTATTGATGACGCTTTCTCAGGTCGAATCTCTTCATTCTGATTTCGAGCCGCTTTTTCTCGATCATTGATCTTTTGCTTTCAAGTATTCTTTTATCCAGTTTAAGGCTGGCTCGATGCTGGATGATTGTTGCGGGCTGTTCTTCCCAGCTCCAGAATATAAAACTGTTCTTTTTGGCGTTGGCTACCAATTCCAGATTGAACACTGCAACTTCAAGAAAGCCTTTTGAATCATACCGCACAGGGATAACCTGAAAGCGCTTGCCATTAAGGCTTTCCTTATCCAGTGAGGCGATCGCCGGATTGTCCGGTTTCAACGCGTCGAGGGTGTCGATCATGGCGTTCCCTTGTCGGGAGTCGGGCATGCGCTGTGCGCTCTGAACCAGAAAATCCGCGATGCTCGTCGAGATGTCGTATCGCGTGCGAGTGAAGATGGCTTCCTGAAAGACAGACCAGCCAAAAAAATTCAGCGTCACTACATACTCATGTAACCATTTTTCCGAATCGGTAAAGCGGCTGCCGACCAGGTCCGCGGAATGGGTGGCTATTTGTGTGCAAAAGGTAAAATCATCGTAATCCGCTGGAGAGAGTTCACTGATGCATGAAATAAGATTGGGGCCGGTTAATGTTCCAGAGGGTTTGTCCATAACCATACACTGCTCCTTGTAGGTGGTGTTTGTGTTGTGATGCGTGGCTTTAATGGTTGATGAAACTACAAAGAATCATCGGTCGTTGAAATGATGGCGGGTTATAAATTTGATTCTTGCTGTTAAGCGTTTCCGTGGCGTTATTGCCTGATTGAATTGCCCCTGTGCAATACAGGCTCGAACAGCGCAAACCGGCCCCGGGATCGCTTTTCGTCGTCAATCTGCGCGGGCTTTTCATCCGGCCAGACAAAGCAGGCATAATGCTGCCCTTCATCTCGTACCGGTCATCCTGTGAATCCACATCAGAAACCCACCCTTTTGCGCCCTTCGGCCTGTCCCGGGTTGTTGCGGGTCGTCCAGGCATTGGACGGTGGTATCTGCCGGATCAAACTCAGCGGTGGCTCGATCAAGGCCCGGCAGGCGATCTCCGTGGCAGATGGCGCCGAACGATATGCCGCTGGGGTGATCGAGGCGACCAACCGCGCCAACCTGCAGATTCGCGGGATTGGCAGCGAAACGGCGGCGTTGATCGACAGTTTGCTCGCCGCTGGATTGGGGCCGAGCCATGCCGAGGGCGATGATGTACGCAATCTGATGCTCAGCCCGGCCGCCGGGATAGACCCTCAGATGTTGTTCGACACCCGCGCACTGGCGGAACAGGTGCTGGACACGCTGCAAACTCACGCGCGCTTCCACGATCTGAGCGCCAAGTTTGCTGTGCAAATCGATGGCGGCGAAGCGCTGGCAATGCTGGAACACCCTCATGATCTGTGGCTGAGCGCGACAGAGCAGGATGGCACCCAATGGCTCGTCTTCGGCCTGGCCGGCACCCCAATGGATGCTGCGCTCGGTGCGGTGAGGCTGGACGATGGTCATGCATTGGTGGTGGCGGTGCTGGAGTTGTTTCTTGAACTCGCACGACCCGATCAGACGCGAATGCGCCACTTGTTGGCCGAATACCCGGTCGCCACGTTCCTCGCCCGGCTGCAGGCGCAGTTGCCAATCAATCCCGTTGTTGGCTGGCAACGCCGCGTGAGCCCGGACTTTCTGCACATTGGCGCGCACTCACAGGCACAGGCGAGCCTGGTGTACATCGGCGCCGTACCGCCGCTGGGCCGACTGACCCCGGATATGCTCCGAGGCGCGTCGCAACTGGCGCAAGCGTTCGGCGATTCGAGCCTGCGTTTCACCCCTTGGCAGAGTTTGCTGCTGCCCAATATCCATGAGGAAAACGCCGCTGAAGTCATTCGGCGCCTGGAGTCATTGGGCTTGTTATGCGCAAGCGCTCAGCCATTGTCCCGGTTGATCGCCTGTACCGGATCCAGCGGTTGCGGCAAAGGCCTGGCCGACACCAAGGCGGACGCGTTGCAACTGGCTGCTTTGCTGCAACGCGATGGGCATGCATTGAAGGTCCACTTGAGCGGTTGCTCACGATCCTGTGCTGCCGCGCATATTGCTCCGGTCACTTTGCTGGCCGTGACTCCCGGTCATTACGACCTCTATTTTCGCGATGCAGCGCAGCCGGGATTCGGCGCCTTGCACGCACGCAACCTTACTATCGACGCGGTCGGCGCCTTGCTCGACGCCCGCTCACGGAGCCCCCTAGATGCTTGATTACATCCGCGACGGTCAGGAGATCTATCGCAATTCCTTCGCGATCATTCGCGCCGAGGCCAACCTCGCGCGAATCCCGGCCGATCTGGAAAAACTCGCGGTGAGGGTGATTCACGCCTGCGGGATGGTCGATGCCATCGACGGTTTGCAGTTTTCCGAAGGCGCGGGCAAGGCCGGACGCGATGCGTTGGCGGCCGGTGCGCCGATCCTGTGTGATGCGCGGATGGTCTCCGAAGGCGTCACCCGCGCGCGCTTGCCGGCGAACAACCCGGTGATTTGCACCCTGCGCGATGAAAGCGTTCCGGAGCTGGCCCGTGAGCTGGGCAACACCCGCTCCGCCGCCGCGCTGGAGCTGTGGCGCCCGCATCTGGAAGGCAGTGTGGTGGTGATCGGTAATGCGCCGACCGCGCTGTTCTATCTGCTGGAAATGCTCGACGCCGGGGCACCGAAACCGGCGCTGATCCTCGGCTTCCCGGTGGGCTTCGTCGGGGCCGCCGAATCGAAGGCAGCGCTTGCCGCCGACAGCCGTGGCGTGCCCTTCGTCATCATGCAAGGCCGCCTGGGCGGTAGCGCCATGGCCGCGGCCGCTGTCAATGCCCTCGCCACGGAGATCGAATGATGCAGCAACCAGGACGTTTGATCGGCCTCGGCGTCGGCCCGGGTGATCCTGAACTGATTACCGTCAAAGCCCTGCGTCTGCTGCGCGAATCGCCGGTGGTGGCGTACTTCGTCGCCAAGGGAAAAAAGGGCAACGCGTTTGGCATCATCGAGGCCCATTTGCAGGATGCACAAACCCTGCTGCCGCTGGTTTACCCGGTGACCACCGAGGCACTGCCCGCGCCGCTGTCGTATGAGCAAGTGATCAGCGACTTCTACGATACCGCTGGCGAACAACTGGCCGCGCACCTGGATGCCGGTCGAGATGTGGCGGTGATCTGCGAAGGTGATCCGTTCTTCTACGGCTCTTACATGTACCTGCACGATCGCCTGGCCGAGCGCTATGACGCCGAAGTCGTGCCGGGCGTGTGCTCGATGCTCGGCGGTGCTTCGGTACTCGGGGCGCCGCTGGTGTACCGCAATCAGAGCCTGTCGGTGTTGTCCGGTGTATTGCCGCACGATGAACTCAAGCGTCGCCTGGCCGATGCAGACGCGGCGGTGATCATGAAGCTGGGGCGCAACTTCCCCAAGGTCCGCCAGGTTCTGGAAGAGCTCGGTCTGGCCGAGCGCGCGCTGTACGTTGAGCGCGCGACCATGGCCAATCAGAAAATCGTCCCGCTGGATGAGGTCGAGCCGATGTCTTCGCCGTATTTCTCGCTGATCATCGTTCCCGGCGTAAGGTGGCAAGGCTGATGCCCCGTCCAGTTCCGGCGATTGTCATACTCGGCAATGGCAGCCTTGCGACCGCGCGCAAGATTCAACAACTCTACCCGGATGCGCTGATCCACGGCCTGGCCGAACGGGTTGAAGGCGCGGACTGTCTCTATCGCGAGTTCGGTGCGACGTTGCGCGATCTATATCGGCAAGACACGCCGATCATTGCATTGTGCGCGGCCGGGATCGTGATTCGCACACTGGCGCCGCTGCTACTGGAAAAGGGCAGTGAGCCGCCGGTGCTGGCCGTGGCTGAAGACGGCAGCGCAGTGGTGCCGCTGCTCGGCGGCCTGGGCGGGGTGAATGTGTTGGCGCGAGAGATCGCTGCTCATCTCGAGGTAGCGGCTGCGATCACCACCAGTGGCGAGCTGCGTTTTGGCACTTGCCTGCTTAATCCACCCAGCGGCTATGCCTTGGGTGACCTGGAGCTGGGCAAGCGTTTCGTCTCCGATTTGCTGGCCGGTGAAACGGTGCGCATCGAAGGTTCGGCGCCCTGGCTGGCGCAGGCGCAGTTGCCTGAGGACGGGCAGGCGCGCTTGACCGTTCATGTCGGCCATGCCGAGCGAGCGGTTGCGGCCAATGAACTGCTGATCTATCCACGTTGCGTGGTGGTCGCGGTAAAGCCCGGCGTTGCGGATTTGCCGAAGGTGATTGGTGATGTTTTGCGTCAGGCCAATATTGCCCGGCAATCGCTGGCCTGCCTGTTGGCTGCCGACACGGAAATGGCTGACCCGGCTCTGCGTGAAGCCGCACTCGAATTGGGTGTACCCCTGCGTTTTTCCAGCGCGGCTGGAACGCTCAGCGAGCTGGCCCGCGATGCCATCGGGCAGGCTGTTTCCATCGCTGGCGATGAAACCATCAGCGTAGCGATCGCCGAACAGCCAGTGGACCCGCTGCAGATCGGCCGACCTCGCGGGCGCCTGGCGGTGATCGGTCTGGGGCCCGGTGCGGCCGAGTTGATGGTCCCGGCGGTGAAGGCCGAACTGGCGCGCGCCAACGATGTGCTGGGTTATGAAACCTATGTGCGCATGGCCGGACCCTTCCGTGCCGATCAGGTGCTGCATTGCACCGACAACCGTGAGGAAATGCAGCGCGCTCGCCACGCCTTCGAACTGGCGGCCCAAGGGCGGTCGGTGGTGGTGGTGTCGTCTGGCGATCCGGGTGTCTTTGCCATGGCTGCCGCCGTGCTGGAAGCGCTCGACGAGTCCACGGACGTCCATTGGCACAACGTCGATCTCGAGATCCTGCCGGGCGTTTCCGCGTCGCTGGCAACTGCCGCACAGGCAGGCGCACCGCTGGGTCATGACTTCTGCGTGTTGTCGCTGTCGGACAACCTCAAGCCCTGGTCAATCATCGAAAAGCGCCTGGATCTGTCGGCCCAGGCGGACCTGGCCCTGGCGTTCTACAACCCGATCTCGCGCTCGCGCCCGTGGCAGCTGGGGCAGGCGCTGGACATCGTCGCCAGGCATCGCACACCTGAAACGCCAGTTGTGCTGGGGCGCGATATCGGTCGCCCGGGTCAGACCTTGCGGGTGACGACACTCGGGCAATTGACTGCCGATCAGGTGGACATGCGAACGATGGTGCTCATTGGCTCCTCGACGACTCGTGTGATTCCTCGCCCGGACGGTAGTACCTGGGTGTACACGCCACGTAGCTACGGCGATAAGCTCAATCCCGCCCGATAATAACTGCTTCATTTTTTTGTATCGAATAACCCCGGATCGCCCGAACTATTGTTTGGTGGCGGTCCGGTTGGTTTTGTGAGCTTTTTGTTGTGGTCGTAATTGTGTGCATGATTATTTGATGCGCGCTACATATGTTGTATTTAGTTATGGTTGTTGGTTGAGTGTGGTCGCGTTAGATTTGATTCGCTCCGGGAGGGAGCGGTTTTTAATAAATAAAAGGATATTATTGTGAGTGAGTTTGAAAGTTCTTTAAGCGGTTCTGACCGTATCGATCTGGTAAGGGCGCGCGTTGAAAGGCGCAAAAACGCCGTGGCAGGCAAGCGGCTTAAAAGGTCGGTGCCGTCGACGGTTGCAACGAGTCCAACAAAAGAGCTGGATGCACTGGTGCTCGGCAATAGCCTGATTGGTTATGGTGACAAGATAAGCATTGAGAACATGGCGATTATCGAGAACTTGATCACCATGTCGAAAATGGAGGCTAATTACGAAGTTCCAGGACATAAAGATCCCAAGGCCTGGTATCACGCCTTTACGACGTGCATGGAAGACCTGGGATGTTTTGTTCCAGATAAAGGCTACTCGAAGTACAGCGCAACGTCGCTGAAGTTGGAAATCGATAATGTCATGGTTGATATTGTCCGGGCTGCCGTCGAGGCGGCCAAAGCGGCTTTCCCAGGCGCCGCGGTGCTTAGTGCGGTCGCGAACTCTACATTGGACGCACTAAAGAAAGAGCCTGAAGCCATCAACTTGCTGAATATAGGGGCGAAGAGTGCTGAAGGCGTACGTTTGTCCACGATTCCCTGCGAACAAATGTCGAATGGAATTATCCTGGTTGCGCTAGCCGCTGTTGATCATCAAGGTGGAGGCCGTGAGGGGGGCGTGCTGTTTGTCGACTGGAAAACTTCCTCGCTGGATATTTTTCACGGGAAGTCGTTCGTAACCTTCAATCCTGCCCGATATGCGGAAATAAGGGCGGACATTGAAGAGTATCTTGGCGAGCATCGAAAGGAAATTTTGGTCAAGCGTTTCAGGCGTCGCAAGTAACACGAAAGGGTCAGAGGCATCTGCTGCCTCTGGCCCGTCTGAAAAATGGCTCGTTGATTGATGCTGGCGTTATCTCTCCCGAGTGAAGTCTCGGAGCGGGCGGTGCCAGTCAAGGAATCAGATAGCCCTTGACCCCGGTGAAAATAATCTGCGCCGCCAACGCACACACGAACAACCCCATCAACCGGCTGACGATCTGCAATCCCTGGTCGCCGAGAATGCGCTCGATATGATTGGCCAGGTACAGCACCACGCCGACCGTGAAACTGGCCAGGGCAATACTGAGGATTGCGGTGAGCTTGTCGTCCCAGTGCGGCTGGCTTACACCCATGACCAGCAAGGCACCGATGGTGCCGGGGCCGACCGTAAGCGGGATGGTCAGCGGGACGATGGTCACGTCCTGTTGCACGTTGTCGGTTTGCACTGCCGACTTGCCTTGCGCCATGCCGAGTGCCGAGATGAACAGCACGCTACCGGCACCGATGCGGAACGCATCCACAGTGATGCCGAAGACGCTGAAAATCACTCTTCCGAACAGGTACAGCAAGACGCTGGAAACCAGCGTGGCGATTGCCACTTTCCAGGCCAGGCGACGCTGTTCCTTGCGCGAGTAACCGCGGGTGAGACTGATGAAGCAGGACAATACGAAGAACGGGCTGTAGAGCACCAGCATCTTCAGGTAAACACTGAACAACACGTGAAGCATGGTGCAGGCTCACTGGCGAGGGAAGTCGAGGAGGGGAGTCTATCAGGCGTTGCGGGGTCTGTCGGCTCAGGACGTTGGGGTCGTGGCGCGGTCTTGTTGATCACGCTGGGCAACCCAGTGTTCGATCAGTTCGCGCAATTGCGACAATTCGACGGGTTTGGCCATGTGTCCGTCCATGCCGGCCTGGCGCGCGCGCTCCTTGTGCTCGGCGAGAATGTGCGCGGTCAATGCCACCACGGGCGTGCGAGTGCGCTGGTTGCCGACTTCCCAGGCACGCAATTGCTGGGTGGCCGAGAAGCCATCGAGGACCGGCATCTCGCAATCCATCAGTACCAGGTCATAACGCTGGGCCTTCATGGCCTGCAGGGCTTCTTCGCCATTGCTGGCGGTGTCCGGTTGCAGGTTGAGCTTGCCCAACATGCCGCGGATGACCTTGGTCGAGATGCTGTTGTCTTCGGCCACCAGAATGCGGAAATCGCTGGGGACCTTGATCGGCAGAGGTGGACCCAATGGCTGCTGCATCACGGCGAGACCCTTGTTGCGCTGGGTCAACTCGTCGGCCAGGGTTGTCTTGAGGGTGTAACCGGCCACGGGTTTGGCGAGGATGCGTTTGATTCCTGAGTTGCGTGCGATGATCTTGCTCGGCGCATTGCTGATGCCGGTGAGCATGATCAGCAGGATGTCATGGTTCAGGCTCGGGTCTTCCTTGATCTTGGCGGCCAGTTGCATGCCGGTCATGCCGGGCATGTTCTGGTCCAGCAGGACCACGTCGAAGTAGTCGCGCAGGTGCGCCTTGGTGCGCAGTAAGGCCAGCGCTTCCTTGCCGGAGGGTACGGCGCTGACGTTCAGGCCCCAGGCGCTGCATTGCTGCACCAGCACTTTGCGGCAGGTGTCGTTGTCGTCCACCACCAACACCCGTGCGCCCTGCAACGGACCGTCGAGGTCGGAAGTCGGGTGCTCGAGACGGTCAGGGTCCAGCGGCAAGGTCAGCCACAGTGTGCTGCCCTGGTTGGTGCCACTCTTGATGCCGAACTCGCCGTGCATCAGGCGAATCAACTGACGGGCAATGACAAGGCCCAGATTACCGCCCAGCCGGTTGGTCGAGAGGAAATGCTTGCTGTGCAATTCGGCGTGCATCAGCGCGTCACGCTCTTCAGCGTCCATGGGTTCGCCGCTGTCCTGTACGGCAATGCGCAGGCGTGGTTTGGGACTGCGTTCGTCGAGCGCGACGACGATCAGGATTTCGCCTTCATCGGATTTTTTAAGGGCGTTTTCAACCAGGCTCAACAGGGTCTGGCGCAAACGTGTCGGATCACCGCTGATGACCCGCGGCACTTGAGGCTGGATGAAGCTGATCAATTCGACGTTCTGCTGTTCGGCCTTGGCGCGGAAGATGCTCAGGCAGTCTTCGATCAGGGCGTTGAGGTCGAATTGCACATCGTCCAGTTCGATCTGTCCGGATTCGAGCTTGGAGATGTCGAGAATTTCGTTGATCAGCGTCAGCAGTTCGTTGCCGGCGCTATGGATCGTCTGCACGTAGTCGCGCTGCTTGACCGAAAGTGGCGTGCCCAGCAACAGCTCGGTCATCCCCAGTACGCCGTTCATCGGGGTGCGGATCTCATGGCTGATCTTCGCCAGAAACTCTGCCTTGGCGTTGATTTCGGCGTTGCTGGCGGCCAGGTCGCGACTGATGCTGAAGCGGTCTTCGGTGATGCTGCGCTGGCGCTCGCTCAAGGCGATGCTCATCAGCAGGCCACTGATGCAAATGAATGCCAGCAGGGTGGTGATCAGGCCATGGGGTTCGATGTGGGTCAGCCCCAGCAGGGCAGGCAGGATGATCAGTATGCCGAGGTTGAACACCACCATGGCGGCCACGAACAGCCGCGCCGGGCGATAGCCTTTCTGCCAGTGGAAGGCGCTGACGAACAGCATCGTCAAGCCTGCAAGGGCCACCAGTCCGTAGGTGATGAAGTTCAACGGCAGCGTGTTGACGAACAGCAGTAGCAGCCCTGAGATCGCGATCAACAGAATTTCGCCCGCGATCACTTTGTTCAGCGGGTGGAAACCGAGGGGGGCGAAGAAGCGTAGCGCAAACATCAGGCCACAGGGTGCCGTCAGCAACAAGGCGAGGTACGCGCCATGGGTTTGCACCGCTTGCCACTCCGCAAGCCAGGGGCCGGCCAGGTTCAACAGCAGGACCAGGCTGAGCATCAGGCAGCCTTCGGATGCCGCCAGCCACAGGCTGCTGCGTGAACGGGTGTAGGCGTAACGGATGAGGTTGTGCAGGATCATCATGCCAATGCAGCCCAACAGCAGGCCGTAGATCAGCGTCTGGCTCTGGTTGGCTGCGGTCATGACCGCTGATTGCAAGGTGATGTAAGGGCGTAGCTGGTGTTCGGAAACCAGCCGCAGGTAAACGTCGAGAGGCTTGTTGCTTTGCGGCAACGGTAGCATCAGGTCGCTGCTGGGCAAAGGTCGATCGGTATTGATTTGTTCGCTGCCTGTCTTCGATTGCTCGATCAGCTTGTCGCCGTCCAGCACATACATATTGAAGTGCAGCAAATCGGGTGCGAACACCCGGAGCAACTGTTCATGCTTGCCGGGAGCAAGCCGGAACCGCAGCCAGAGTGCGCCTTCGGGCTCGGCGGCGGTGAGCTCATCGAGTTCGATAGGGCTGAATTGATTGGTATAGCGTGTGGAACGGATGTCGCTCAGCTGCAGGTCGCCCTGTTCGTCGAGCAAAACGGACCAGCCGCTGCCTTGTGCGGCCTGAGCCGTAAGCATGCAGAGCAAGGTCAGCAGAGTGACGGTAAAACCTATGGCAATCCTGAGCCAGCGCACGGCGAAATCCCTTCGTAGGTTGATGCCAGAATATAACTATGCGCGGCGCCGGAATAGTCAGGCAAGGGCTCGAAGCCCTTGCCCGGCTGAATGGGTAGCTTATTCCTGATTTTCGCCACGCTCGCGGGCAATGGCACGGTAGCCAATGTCCTTGCGATAGAAACAGCCTTCCCAATCAATTTTGGCTGCCAGCTTGTATGCCTGCTGTTGAGCGGCATCGACGCTTGCGCCCATGGCGGTGGCGCACAGCACCCGACCGCCGGCCGTCACGACTTGTCCGTCCTTGAGTGCAGTACCGGCGTGGAAGACTTTGCCTTCCAGTGTCGCGGCTGCATCCAGACCCTTGATGGCCGCGCCTTTGGCGTAGTCACCTGGATAGCCGCCAGCGGCCAGAACGATACCGACGCTCGGACGTGGATCCCATTGCGCTTCAACTTTGTCCAGCGCCTGGGCCAGGGCTGCTTCGACCAGCAGTACCAGGCTCGACTGCAGGCGCAGCATGACCGGCTGGGTCTCAGGGTCGCCGAAACGGCAATTGAATTCGATAACTTTTGGGTTACCAGCCTTGTCGATCATCAGACCGGCATACAGGAAACCAGTGTAGACGTTACCTTCCTCGGCCATGCCGCGAACCGTCGGCCAAATCACCAGGTCCATGACGCGTTGATGCACTTCGTTGGTGACCACCGGAGCAGGGGAGTAGGCACCCATGCCGCCCGTGTTCGGGCCGGTATCGCCGTCACCGACGCGTTTGTGGTCCTGGCTGGTGGCCATCGGCAAGACGTTCTTGCCGTCAACCATGACGATGAAGCTGGCTTCTTCGCCGTCCAGGAACTCTTCGATCACCACGCGGGAGCCGGCGTCGCCGAAAGCGTTGCCCGCCAGCATGTCGCGTACGGCGTCTTCGGCTTCGGCCAGGGTCATGGCAACGATCACGCCTTTACCGGCGGCAAGGCCATCGGCCTTGATCACGATTGGCGCGCCTTTTTCACGCAGATAAGCCAGGGCTGGCTCGATCTCGGTGAAGTTCTGGTAGTCGGCGGTCGGGATCTTGTGGCGAGCCAGGAAGTCCTTGGTGAACGCTTTCGAACCTTCCAGTTGAGCGGCACCGGCGGTCGGGCCGAAGCAGTCGAGGCCGCGGGAGCGGAACAGATCGACGACACCAGCGACCAGCGGTACTTCAGGGCCGACGATGGTCAGGGAAACGTTTTTCTCGGCAAAGTCTGCAAGTTGCTCAAGCGCCAGCACATCGATGGCGACGTTCTCGCACTTGGCTTCAATGGCGGTGCCGGCGTTGCCCGGAGCCACGAAAACCTTCTGCACACGCGGATCCTGAGCTACTTTCCAGGCCAGGGCGTGTTCACGGCCACCGCTGCCAATGATCAAAACATTCATTTCAAAAACCTCGGATGACGCTAATTCTGTTGAGCACCGCAGAGGTGCTTTTCTGTGGGAGCTGGCTTGCCGGCGATGCAGGCAACTCGGTTTATCAGCTAAGCCGAGGGGATGCTATCGCTGGCAGGCCAGCTCCCACAGTTGATCGAGTAATCAGTGACGGAAGTGGCGCATGCCGGTGAATACCATTGCAATGCCGGCTTCATCCGCCGCAGCGATCACCTCAGCATCACGCATCGAGCCGCCTGGCTGGATCACCGCAGTGATACCGGCCTTGGCCGCATTGTCCAGACCATCGCGGAACGGGAAGAATGCGTCGGAAGCCATTACCGAACCGGCTACCTGCAAGCCAGCGTGTTCTGCCTTGATCGCGGCGATACGTGCCGAGTTCACGCGGCTCATCTGGCCAGCGCCGACACCGATGGTCTGACGGTTCTTGGCGTAGACGATGGCGTTGGATTTAACGTACTTGGCGACTTTCCAGGCGAAGATCAGGTCGTGGATTTCCTGTTCGGTCGGTGCGCGTTTGGTCACGACTTTCAGGTCGTCGGCGCTGATCATGCCGATGTCGCGGCTCTGCACCAGCAGGCCACCGTTGACGCGCTTGTAGTCCCAGGCCGCCGCGCGGTCGGCCGACCACTCGCCGCAGGCCAGCAGGCGTACGTTGGCTTTGGCGGCCACGATGGCGCGGGCTTCTTCGCTGACGCTCGGGGCGATGATGACTTCGACGAACTGACGCTCGACGATGGCTTTGGCGGTTTCAGCATCCAGCTCGCGGTTGAACGCGATGATGCCGCCGAAAGCGGATTCGGTGTCGGTGGCGTAGGCCAGGTCGTAGGCCTTGCGGATACCGCCTTCGGCGTCCGGGCTGACGGCCACGCCACACGGGTTGGCATGCTTGACGATCACGCAGGCTGGCTTGACGAAGCTCTTCACGCATTCCAGCGCGGCATCGGTGTCGGCCACGTTGTTGTACGACAGTTCCTTGCCTTGCAGTTGGGTCGCGGTGGCGATGCCGACTTCGGCAGGCTTGGCTTCCACGTAGAACGCCGCGCTCTGGTGCGGGTTCTCGCCGTAGCGCATTTCCTGGGCCTTGATGAACTGGCTGTTGAAGGTGCGCGGGAATTCGCTGCGACCTTCAGTGCTGAGGGTATCAGCGGCCTGGTTCACGGTGCCCATGTAGTTGGCGATCATGCCGTCATAGGCAGCGGTGTGTTCGAAGGCCTTGAGCATCAGGTCGAAACGCTGGGCGTAGGTCAGGCCGCCGGCCTTGAGGTTTTCCAGGACGCCGGCGTAATCGCTGGCGTTGACCACGATGGCCACGTCTTTGTGGTTCTTCGCTGCCGAACGAACCATGGTCGGGCCGCCGATGTCGATGTTTTCGATCGCGGTCGGCAGGTCGCAGCCTGGCTTGTTGATGGTGGCTTCGAACGGGTAAAGGTTAACTGCTACCAGGTCGATCGGCTTGATGCCGTGCTCGTTCATGATGGCGTCGTCGATACCGCGACGACCCAGGATCCCGCCGTGGATTTTCGGGTGCAGGGTTTTCACCCGACCGTCCATCATTTCGGCAAAGCCGGTGTAATCAGCGACTTCCACTGCGGCAACGCCGTTGTCCTGCAGCAGCTTGAACGTCCCGCCGGTGGAGAGGATCTCGACGCCCAGTGCTTCAAGTTCTTTGGCGAATTCGAGGATCCCGGTCTTGTCGGAAACGCTGATCAAGGCGCGGCGGATCGGCAGGCGGGTAGTCTGGTCGGTCATTTCAATTTCCATCAAAAGCAAAGGAGTCAGCAAAAAAGGCGACCGGTTTTACGCGGGCGCCTTTCTGGTTTGATTGAATGCTTACAGCAAATCGTACTGCTTGAGTTTCTTGCGCAGCGTGCCTCGGTTCAGCCCGAGCATCTCGCTGGCTTTGGTCTGGTTGCCCTTGACGTAGTTCATCACGCACTCGAGCAGGGGAGCCTCGACTTCGGAGAGCACCAGGTTGTACACATCCGTGACGGCAGCGCCCTCAAGGTGGGCGAAATAATTGTGCAGCGCTTTCTCGACACTCCCGCGAAGGGTCTGGCCTTCTTCACTCGGGGTATTGAGGTGCTGTTTCAAATTCACGTTGTCGCTCACGGGTGTTGTTCCACTCACTAAAGTCTCGGTCATCATCGTCATGCGGCCACCCCCTCTCCGTCCCCTGTCAGGCTCTTGTAACGTTCTGCGAAGAAGCCCTGAACGTTGGCGCATTGTGCTTCCGTATCTTCCAAACGATTGAAGTGGGCGCGAAACTCCCTGGCGCCCGGCAAGGTTGCGAGATACCAGCCCACATGCTTTCGAGCAATGCGTACGCCCATCACGTCTCCGTAGAAGGCGTGAAGCGCAGCCAGATGCTCTAGCAGTATGCGTTCCACTTCGATCAGTTCCAGCGCCGGGAGCTTCTCGCCGGTTCGCAGGAAATGGTCGATCTCGCGAAAAATCCATGGCCGTCCCTGGGCGGCCCGACCAACCAGCAGGCCATCGGCACCGGTCGCATCGAGCACGTATCGGGCCTTCTCTGGCGAGTCGATATCGCCATTGGCAAAGACCGGCATCGACACCGCCTGCTTGATCGCGGCGATGGTGTCGTACTCGGCTTCACCGGTGTACAGATCGGCACGGGTGCGGCCATGGACCGCCAGCGCCGAAATGCCCGCCTGTTCAGCGATCTTCGCCACGGTCAGGCCATTCTTGTTGTCCCGGTCCCAGCCGGTACGGATCTTCAGGGTCACCGGCACATCAACCGCAGCCACGACGGCCTGCAGGATCTCGGTAACCAATGCCTCATCCTTCAACAGTGCGGAGCCGGCAGCCTTGTTGCAGACTTTTTTTGCCGGACAGCCCATGTTGATATCAATTATCTGTGCGCCCAGCTCGACGTTGGCCCGGGCCGCATCCGCCAGCATCTGTGCGTCACCACCGGCGATCTGTACCGAGCGTGGCTCGGGATCGCCTTCGTGGATCATGCGCATGCGCGACTTGCGGGTGTTCCACAAACTCATGTCGCTGGTGACCATTTCGGAGACTACTAGCCCCGCGCCCAGTCGCTTGCACAGCTGACGAAAGGGTTGGTCGGTGACGCCCGCCATTGGGGCGAGAATCAAGCCGTTGTGTAATGTGTATGGGCCGATGCGTACCGCCGACATAGGACTTCCCTGTTGTGGGGCCGGATCATGAGAGTTCGAAAAAGGGTTGGCATGATACCCGCTCTCGATGACTGGATAAAGGCTGAATTGAACAAAATCTGAACAGTTATTCTGTTATCGCCAGCGGTTTGGTCCGGGCGGGTAAAGTCAGAAAGTTGTCGTCAATTCAGGATCGGTGAACCGTTTCACTCCGGTGAGTGGAAGCTGAGGCTGTAGTTCACCGCTTTGGCGCCTGGATCGAGAATGTCCAGTGCGATGTGGATCGGTGTCTGCGGGGGCATTTCGGCCATGCCTTCGAGATCGCCGCTCAGGTACTCGCCGGGCTTGAAGCGACGGCTGGCGATCAGATGGCCATTGAGGTCGGCAAAGCGCAGTTCCAGCAACGGGAATGGCTGGGAGAAAGGCGCGCGGTTGTAGATGATCGCGTCGACCACCAGGGCGCCGTTGAATTCCGGGTGACTGCGTACCACCAGGTTGCTGCTTTTGATTTTCGCGATGTCGACTTTGGATGGCACTGTGCAGCCGATTTGCGGGCACAGTTGCTGGAACCACGGACGGTATTGGTCCTGACGTGCCAGTTCATCGAAGTGGTAAGCAACGTACTGGCCGACGAGCGCACCAGCGCCGAGCACGATCAGCAGTAGCCAGAAGAGTCGGCGACCCCACGGGGAGCGACGTTGTTGCCAGTCCAGTTGCAGCGGATCATCGGTCAGGTCTTGCAACACGTCGGTGCGCACGCCGGGTTCACTGCGTTCGCGTCGCTTGCGCAATGGCTCGATCGAGGGCAGGTCGTCGTCATGTTCGTCGCTTGCAGTGGCCGACAGGCGTTCATGATGAACCGGTGCGTCGAGCGGGTCGTGCAGGCGCAGTTGTGGCGGTGTTGCTTCGTCCTCCGGTTCGACGGGCTCCAGGGACAGCGAAGGTTCAGTGCGCGAGGGTTTGTTCGGGACCTGCTCCGGTTCCGGCAAATCCTCTTCTTCGGTCTGGGCGCGATCGGCAGCCGATTCGCTGAACAGGCTGTCGGACCAGGGCTCTTCGGTCTCGGCGGTGTCGCGACGGGCGCTGAGCGTGTCTTCGCGATGCCGGGTGAACTCCGTGGTCGGCTGGATTTCCCGCTGCTCGAGTCGGGCCAGCTCTTCGTCGAGGTCGAGGCTGTCGAGGTCCAGCTCGGCGGCCGTCCATTGTTTTTGGCTGATGGCGCGGGGTTCTGCGGGTGGCGGTGCTTCGACGATGGCCGGGACGACCGGTGCGACAGGTTCCTTGCCGGCCTGCTCAAGCAACTGCTTGGCGGCATTGAACACCTGCAGGCATGAGCCGCAGCGAACAACGCCGCGAGCCACGCTCAACTGAGCATGGCTGACGCGGAAGCTGGTTTGGCAATGCGGGCACTGAGTGACGAAGCTGTCGGTCATGCGGCGATCCGGATTATGCAGAGGCTCATTCTAGCGCCGACGGCCGGTGATGCGCACCCAGCCATCGCGATTGGCGATCGGATCCAGGTCGAAGTCCTTGGCATAGGCGGCGGCCACTTCTTCGCCTTGCTCGGCAAGGATGCCCGACAGCGCCAGGCGACCGCCCGTCTTGACCAGTCCGGACAGCTGCGGTGCCAGGGACACCAGCGGGCCGGCGAGAATGTTGGCGACCAGCACGTCGGCCTGAACCTGCGGCAAATCTTCCGGCAGATACAGCGGGAAGAGCTCTTCGGCAATATTGTTGCGTCCGGCGTTGTCGCGGGAGGCTTCCAGCGCCTGAACGTCGATGTCGGTGCCCACGGCTTCCTTCGCACCCAGCAGGAGGGCGGCGATTGCCAGAATCCCCGAGCCACAGCCGAAGTCCAGCACATTGCAACCTTTCAAGTCCTGGCCGTCGAGCCATTCCAGGCACAGCGCGGTGGTGGGGTGGGTGCCGGTGCCGAACGCCAGGCCCGGGTCCAGCAGCAGGTTGACCGCCTCAGGCTCGGGGGCGGCGTGCCAGCTCGGCACGATCCACAGGCGCTGGCCAAAACGCATCGGCTGGAAGTTATCCATCCAGCTGCGTTCCCAGTCCTGGTCTTCGATCACTTCGCTGTGGTGCTCGGGCAATGGGCTGCCGGTCAGCAGCTCGAGGTGGGCCAGTACGCTGGCGGCTTCGGTGCCGCCTTCGAACAGGGCCAGCAGGTGGGTGTGCGACCACAGTGGTGTGGTATTGAGTTCCGGTTCGAAGATGGGCTGATCTTCGGCGTCCATGAAGGTCACCGACACGGCGCCCACTTCAAGGAAAGCGTCTTCATAGGTTTCGGCTTGTTCTGGGCTGATGGCGAGACGGACTTGCAGCCAAGGCATGGCGGGCACCTTTGAAAAATATTGATTGCAGCCTAGCGGGCTGCGAGAAGCGCGCAAGTTTACGCGAGCGCGGGGGGTTTGTGGGAGTGGGTTGGCCCGAGCATCAACACATACCCTGTGGGAGCGAGCTTGCTCGCGATGAGGCCGGTACATCCGATATCAATCGTAGACTGATACACGGCTATCGCGGGCAAGCCCGCTCCCACAGGGTTGGTGGTGATTCGTTAAATGAAATATCCGGAAACAACAAGGCCGCCCGAAGGCGGCCTTGTTGATGAGGTCGAAGCTTAGTGCTTCTCGCCCGCCAGCTTGTGCTCGAGGTAGTGAATGTTCACGCCCCCTTTGCAGAAGCCTTCATCGCGAGTCAGGTCGCGGTGCAGCGGGATGTTGGTCTTGATCCCGTCGACCACGATCTCGTCCAGGGCATTGCGCATGCGCGCCATGGCTTCGTCGCGGGTTGCACCGTAGGTGATCAGCTTGCCGATCAACGAATCGTAGTTCGGCGGAACGGCATAACCACTGTACAGGTGCGAATCGACGCGAACGCCGTTTCCGCCCGGGGCGTGGAAATGCTTGACCGTGCCAGGGCTCGGCATGAAGGTTTTCGGGTCTTCGGCGTTGATCCGGCATTCCAGCGCGTGACCGCGGATGACCACGTCATCCTGGGTGAACGACAGCTTGTTGCCGGCGGCGATGCTCAGCATCTCCTTGACGATGTCGATGCCGGTGACCATTTCCGATACCGGGTGCTCTACCTGGACACGAGTGTTCATCTCGATGAAGTAGAAGCGACCGTTTTCGTACAGGAACTCGAAAGTGCCTGCGCCACGGTAACCGATGTCGATGCACGCCTTGACGCAGCGGGCGAAGACTTCCTGGCGAGCCTTCTCGTCGATGCCCGGTGCCGGCGCTTCTTCGAGAACTTTCTGGTGACGGCGTTGCAGCGAGCAGTCGCGGTCGCCCAGATGGATGGCGTTGCCCTGTCCGTCGGAAAGTACCTGGACTTCCACGTGGCGCGGGTTAGTCAGGAATTTTTCCAGATAGACCATCGGGTTGCCGAACGCTGCGCCCGCTTCGGAGCGGGTCAGTTTCGCCGAGGAAATCAGGTCTTCTTCCTTGTGCACAACGCGCATGCCGCGACCACCGCCGCCGCCAGCGGCTTTGATGATCACCGGGTAACCGACTTCACGGCCGATGCGCAGGGCGGTTTCTTCGTCCTCCGGCAGCGGGCCGTCGGAACCCGGAACGGTAGGCACACCGGCGGCGATCATGGCGTGCTTGGCCGAAACCTTGTCGCCCATCAGGCGGATGGTTTCAGCTCTCGGACCGATGAAGGCGAAGCCGGATTTCTCGACCTGTTCGGCGAAGTCGGCGTTTTCCGCGAGGAAACCGTAGCCTGGGTGAATGGCGGTGGCGCCGGTCACTTCGGCCGCGGCGATGATCGCCGGGATGTGCAGGTAAGATTGGGCGGCCGATGCAGGACCGATGCAGACGGACTCGTCTGCCAGGCCCAGGTGCATCAGTTCCTTGTCAGCCTTGGAATAAACGGCGACGGTCTTGATGCCCATCTCTTTGCAGGCGCGCAGAATCCGCAGTGCGATCTCACCGCGGTTGGCGATCAGAACTTTTTCCAACTTCGCAGTCATCAAAGGCTCTCCGCGGTTCAAACGATGGTGAACAGCGGTTGGTCGTACTCAACCGGCTGGCCGTCTTCGACGAGGATGGATTCGATCACACCGCTGGTTTCAGCTTCGATGTGGTTCATCATCTTCATGGCTTCAACGATGCACAGGGTGTCGCCTTTCTTCACGGTCTGGCCGACTTCAACGAAGGACGGCGAGGTTGGCGAAGACTTGCGATAGAACGTGCCGACCATCGGCGAACGGGCAACGGTGCCGTTCAGCGCTGGTGCGGCCGGAGCAGCAGGGGCGGCAGCGGCAGCCGGAGCAGCAGCGACAGGCGCGGCAGCCGGGGCATGCATCGGAGCCGGTGCGTAATACTGCTGAGCCGGGGTCTTGCTATGACGGCTGATGCGTACGGACTCTTCGCCTTCCTTGATCTCGAGCTCGTCGATGCCGGACTCTTCCAGCAATTCGATCAGTTTCTTAACTTTACGGATATCCATGAATCATCAACTCCCAAGGGTCGGTCAGGGGCGTTTAACGCTTGTTGTTCAAGCTGTTGCCTGTCTTTCAAGCTGCTCTAGGGCGGCCTCCAGGGCCAGTCGATAACCGCTGGCGCCAAGGCCGCAGATCACTCCCACCGCTACGTCGGAGAAGTAAGAGTGATGGCGGAAAGGTTCACGTTTGTGCACGTTAGACAAATGCACTTCGATGAATGGGATGCTCACCGCCAGCAGCGCGTCACGTAATGCGACACTTGTATGTGTAAAAGCTGCTGGGTTGATCAAAATGAAGTCCACGCCTTCAGTGCGAGCGGCGTGGATGCGGTCGATCAATTCGTACTCGGCATTGCTTTGTAGGTGCAGCAAATGGTGGCCGGCTTCACGGGCCCGGCGTTCCAGGTCCTGGTTGATCTGCGCCAGTGTCGTGGCGCCGTAGGTGCCCGGTTCACGGGTGCCAAGCAAGTTCAGGTTGGGTCCGTGCAGAACCAGTAGGGTCGCCATCGGCTGTTCCTTTGTTATCCGTGTGCAATGGTCAGAACCCGGCGACTATGCCGCAAAGCCTTTGTGACTGTCCAGTTCTCTGCAATAGCCAGCACGATGCCCGATGTTTGCGCGAGTTATATGACCGCTTGATTAAATCTGGTCATTCGCCCTGGCAACACGTTCGGCGAAGTCCGGCGCATTGATCTCGCCGATCACCCGTACTTGCGCACGTTCGATGCCGTCCTTGCCGAAAAACATCAGTGCCGGAGGCCCGAACAGTTTGTAGCGGTCGAGCAGGGCGCGTTGCTCGGCATTGCTGGCGGTGATGTCGAAGCGAATCAGCCGGTAGCCCTTGAGCCGTTCAACAACCGTGGAGTCGTTGAGCACTTCGTGTTCGATGACTTTGCAACTGATGCACCAGTCGGCGTACCAGTCGAGCAGCAGCGGAGTGCCCGACGCGCGGGCTTCGGCCAGTGCGCGGTCGAGGTCGGCCGGGGTGCTGACGGTCTGCCATGCATTGCTGGTGGGCGCTGGCGGGTTGCCGGCAACCGTGCGCGTCTGACCGATCGGGTTGAACGGATCGGTCTGTCCGCTGAACGCGCCATACCAGCAGGCCAGCGCATAAAACAGCAGAAACAACCCGAGCAATTGACCCAGGCGTTTTCGAGGCGGTTTGTAGACGAACTCCAGCGCGCCCATGAACAGGCCGACGCCACCGGCCAGCAAGCCGATCAACAGCAAGGTGACCTGCCCGGGCATGACGCGGCTGAACAGGCCGATCGCCAGCCCGAGCAGTAATACGCCAATCGCGTTTTTCACGTAGACCAGCCACGGCCCGCTCTTCGGCAACCAGGCGGCTCCCCCCGTGGCCACCAGCAGCAATGGTGCACCCATGCCGAGGCCGAGCATGAACAGTTTCAGGCCTCCGCCCAAGGCATCGCCGCTGGCACTGATGTATAGCAGCGCGCCGGCCAGAGGTGCCGAGACGCAAGGTGAAACCAGCAGGCTCGAGACCACGCCCAGCACGGCGGCGCCCCACAGCGAACCGCCTTCGGTGCGTCCGGCGATGCGATCGAGTCGGCTGCTGATCGCGTGTGGCAACTTGAGTTCGAACACGCCGAACATCGCCAGGGCGAACACGGCAAAAAACATCGCGAACGGCACCAGCACCCAGGCTGATTGCAGGCGTGCCTGCAAGTTGAGCTGCGCGCCAAACAATCCCATCAAGGCACCGAGGAGGGCGAAGCAGGTGGCCATCGGCAGTACATACGCCAACGACAGATTGAACCCGCGCCAGCCGCCGACCTGTCCGCGCAACACTACGCCGGAAAGAATCGGCAGCATGGGCAGTACGCAGGGAGTAAAGGTCAGGCCCAGGCCCGCGAGAAAAAACAGCGCCAGTTCACGCCAGCTCCAGTCACGGGCTGTCGTTGCGCCGTCGCCATTGATGTTCAGGCGTTCGGTCTCGGGTGGGTAGCACAGGCCTTTATCGGCACAGCCCTGATAGGTCACGGCCAGGGTAAAGGCGCGTTGATCTGTGCGCGGCAGTTCCACGTCGAGAATGCCGTGGTAGACCTCGACGTCGCCAAAGTACTCGTCATGCTTCTTTTGCCCGTCCGGCAGTCGTGCTGTGCCGAGGACGACATCGGCTGGATCGGCGCGAAATTGAAAGCGGTGGCGGTAGAGGTAATAACCTTCGGTGGCCACGAAGCGCAGCTTGATCGATTGCGGCGTGCTTTCCACCAGGCTGAGCTGGAAGGCTTCGCGCACCGGCAGGAAATCGGCGCTGTTGTTGATCGAACCCAGCGTCGAACTGGGCCGACTCTCCAGCAGCCCGGTGGCGGTGGCCGGCAGGGCGAGCACTAAAAGCAGCAGGCAGAGCAAACGGCGCATGACAATCTCGCGTATCGGAATTGGGGGCATGATAGCGGACAGTCGTTCGGTGTGCAGAGCCACGGATGTGTGGTGAGTGAACTGACGCCATCGCGGGCAAGCCCGCTCCCACAGTGATCTTCAGTGAACACAAACATTGTGTACTGCCAAGAATCCAGTGGGAGCGGGCTTGCGCGCGATAGCAATTCGTCAGACGCGGAACGCCTGAACGGCTGTATGCAGTTGCCCGCCCAACACCAGCAGGTTCTCCCCTTGCTCTCGCCCTTCGCCAATGCGCAGCAAGTTATCCCCACCCAGTTGGTGAATCCGCTCGCTGTGATCGCGGATCTCGCTGACAGCGCCACTCTGCTGGGCGGTGACATCGGCAATGCGCACGGCTGTCTCGGAAATGGTCTGGATCGCTCCGACGATTTTATCCAGCGCACCGTCGGCCGCCTGGGCCTGATTGGCGGTGGCTTCGGCGTGTTCGACCTGGGCGCGCATGCCTTCGACCGATTGCCGCGCGGCAGTTTGCAGGCCGGCGATCAGGGTCTGAATTTCTCCCGTGGCGCCGGCGGTGCGTTGTGCCAGAGAGCGCACTTCTTCGGCCACCACGGCAAAGCCGCGCCCCATTTCCCCGGCGCGAGCCGCTTCGATGGCCGCGTTCAGGGCCAACAGGTTGGTCTGGTCGGCAATCGAGCGGATCACGGTCAACACACCGCCGATGGTGGCCGATTCCTCGGCCAGGTGTTCGATCATCTGCGCATTGCCCTGCACTTCACCCACCAGCGCATGCAGGCCGGTGAGGCTCAGGCCGATGACTTGCTGCCCGTGCGCGACGGCCTGGCCAGCGTGGCGGCTGGCATCGGCGGCCTGACTGGCATCGCCGGCCACTTGTTGAATGGTCGCCTCCAGTTCGCTGAGCGAATCACGGATCATGGCCGTGTCACCAGCCTGATGTTCGGCGCCGCTGTGCAGGTCATTGCTCAACTCTGCCAGGGTTCGGCTGCTGCCCGCGACCTGCTCGGCGTTGAGGCGGATGGTGCCCACCAGGTCCACCAGATAGGCGCGCAGGCGATTGAGCGAGGCTTCGATGTCTTGCAGTTCGCGGTTGGTTTTGCCCAATTGAATGTCGCGACTGAAATCGCCTTCGGCCCAGGTGGACAGGGCTGGAGCGAGGTTGGTCAAGGTTCGGGCCAGCTTGCGTTGCAGGGTGTCGATGAGCAGGGCGATCAGCAAAATCAGACCGATCATCACGCCTTGCATCAATCGCACTTCGCTCTGGATCTGTCCGTGTTGGGCGCGTACCACGGGCTCAAGACCGGCGATCGCTTGCTGTACGGCAGTGATTTTCAGGTGGGTCGCGGCACTGAGGTCGGCGCGTTTCTGGATCTGCTCGCGGGTACGCGCCAGTTCCGCCGGGTAGCGGGTGAGGAGGCTGTTCAGTTCACGCTTGAGGCCGACGCCGGCATCTTCCGCAACGGCTTTTTGAGTGTTTTCCAGCCCCATCATGGCGGCGAAATCATCCGTATTCGATTCAGCGCTGACGGCCACGCCCAGCAGTGGCAGGGCATCCAGCTGCTCAGCCTGGGCACGGATGTTGGCGACTTCGCGCTCGACATCGGCAGCCAGTTCGCTGCGGCCGCTGCTGACCAGTTTGTCGCGGGCCAGGGAAAGTTTGCCCAGGTGCTGGGCGGCGGCGAGCAATGGTGTCAGGTAAGCCACGTTGCCACTGGCGTACTGGCTGAGTTGGTCAAGGCTGGCGCCGAGTTCCCGTTCGGCTTGCAGCAACAGGGCTTGCGGGTCTCCCGCGAGTTTGCCGGCGGCGAGCAGGTCGGTTTTGCTGAATTCGTCCAGGGTCGACAGGCTGGGGCGCAAGGTTTCGGCCAAGGCCGGCGGCAATTCGCCGAGTTCGTTCTGTAAACCATCGATCGCCTGGCTGGCGCTGCTCAAGCGCAGGGCATCGCCGCTGGCGAGATAGTCTTCGACGTTGCGCGCGACTTCATTTTGAAACCGCTGGGACAGGCCGAGGTATCGCTCCATCAACAGATAGGGGCGTTCGAGGGCCTTTTGCGACCACCAGAGTGTCGCGCCAAGGGCTACGCAGACGGCGACTAAAAGAAGGGTATTGAGATTGGTCAGCAGCTTCAGACGCATCGTGTCTACCAACGGCAGAATGATAAGCGCCTGAATTTATTGCGTTTCTGTTACAGGGTTATGACTGATGGAGTGATTTGCGATGAAAAGGTGGCACTTTGCTTTGGCGTCCTGGCCGCCTGTACGCGATTGCGCCCGGCGTCTTTGGCCCGATAGAGCGCCTCGTCCGCCTGGCTGGCCATCAACAGGCTGTCCGAGTGTTCGCACAACTCGACCACCCCGGCACTGAAGGTGCACCAAAGATCATGGGGTTGAGCGGGGTAATGAATTTCGGCAAACCGCTGACGTATTTCATCGAGGACCCGGTAGGCCGCATCAAGGTCAGTGTCGGGCATGACGATGGCGAACTCTTCGCCGCCGTAACGGCCGATAAAGTCGGTCTTGCGCAGTCGTTGTTTGAGAAACAGGGCCAGGCTCTTGATCACGCGGTCGCCCATGGGGTGGCCGTGGCTGTCATTGACCCGTTTGAAGTGGTCGATGTCGAGCATCGCAAAGCTCAGCGGCTTGTTCTCGCGGCGGGCGCGGAACGAGCAGTCTTCGAGCAATTGCAGAATGTGGGTGTGGTTGTACAACCCGGTGAGGCTGTCGCGGACCATCCGAGCCTTGAGGTTGCGTGCCCGTGCCGCGCGGTTGCGCACGGTGGTGATCAGGTGCCGGGGCTTGATCGGCTTGGTCAGGAAGTCGTCGCCGCCTTCGCTCATGGCGTCGAGTTGCTTGTCCAGATCGTCTTCGGCCGACAGGTAAATGATCGGCACGCTGACGTAACGGTCGTTGTGGCGAATCACCTTGGCCAGTTCCGTACCGGTGCACGCCGGCATGTACATGTCGAGGATGATCAGGTCCGGTTGAAAGTCAGCCAGCTCGGCCATGGCCTGGATCGGCTCGATCAAGGTCCGGGTGACGATCCCCGCGCTATTAAGGAGGCGTTCGGTGTGCAGTGCCTGGGCGCGGGAATCGTCGATGATCAGCACTTTATAAGGTTCATACTGGGCGACGCAGGTCAGGACTTCGATTTTCTCGAGCAGGCTCGAGGCTTCGAGGGTGCCGGTGAGAAACTCCTGGCCGCCGGCTCGCACCGCGGCAAGGCGGGTCGGGGTGTCGGTTTCGTGCAGGCTGAAGAACAACAGCGGCAAACGATGATCGAGGCCTTCCTGGGCTTCGGCGGCCAGTTTCAGGCCGATGCCGGGGCCGCTGAAATCCACGTCCATGACGATCGCCGCTGGCAAGCGCTCGACCATCGAGGCGCGAAACGCCGCCACGCTGTCCAGGGACTGGGCGCTGAGGCCAAAGAACTCAAGCTGTTTGGCCAGACGTTCGCCACGGTCATGATCCTGCAGCATCACGTAGATCGGCTTGCGCAGGGGTGGCAGAAAGGTTTGGTCGAGCTGATCGCCATGACGCAGGCCGGTACGCGACAGGCGCTGCATCAAGCGATTGAGGTCGGTGATCAGGCCGCTGCTCAGTCGTCCGCGATTGGCGTCGACAGCTTCCAGCGACTGGCTGATATGGCGTGCCAGTTGCGTGTGTTCCGGTTGCTCGAAACGTTCGGCGAAACGCAGCAGGCGCAGATTGGCCTCGCTCAGTTCCGACAGGTCATTGGTCGACCACTCGCTGCGCTGCAGGCGCTGCCATATCTCAAGAATCTGACGTGCTTGATGAATTACCCGCTGGGCAAAGTGATGCTTGAGGCGCTCGCGGCTGGGGTCTTCTGGCTCGGTCATATCCTGACTACTAGTTAGGGTGCACGCTGAGGGTCGACTGGTGGCTCTATGCTAGCACCTCTTTTCGATTGCATGAGTGTTGTACGTCAATAATCTGCAAGGCGAACTCATTCAGTTTACGACCGATTGGTCCTTAAGAGACTCTTGGTTCCTGCGGAGGCCCGGTGAACAGGCGCTTTCAGGATTTTACTTGTCTGTCGTTCAGCTATTTCCGGCTGGGCGCCGGGCCGCTTCTGTCGGGTTTTTTCTGATTTTTCGCCGACCTGACCCGGAAGGGCTTTTTGCCTGATAGGGTTCAGGGATTCCCCTATACGACATCCGCAAAACTCCGGTGGACGGCTTGAGTCTTTGTGACGGCCAAGGTGCGGCAAATTTCAATGGCTGTCATCGACCTGTAGTGAGTGGCGGGGCGCTTGAGTTCATGAGCAAGGGTTTGCCGCCGTTTCAGGCGGTATTTTTCGGGATTAACCCAACGGCGGGTGCCGGGCCAAGGCACGTTGTTGTATGGTTGTGGTCGAACCGATGAACCTAAGTGATTGAAAGGATATCGCCATGCTGGACTGGAAGAACCGCGCCGGTAGCGCGCCTGAACGTGCCGCTGAACCGAAGTCGGCTACCCGCAGTTATCTGGGCGGCCTGTTGTTCAGTCGGGCGCTGCTCACACTGGTAGTGATCTACCTGGTGGTAACGAGCATTCTGGGCTGGTACTGGAGCCAGGAGCCATCGCTGTTTCCGGTGCAGCAGAATGCCCAAATGGCGGCCGAGAAAGAAGGCAAGCAGATGGTGGTCGGCTATACCACGGTCGAAACCCTCAAGACCGTCGCCGGTACATTGCTGAACAAACCGGGCGGCTACATTTCCAACGACCGTTTCCCGCCGGGCCTGTGGATGGACAACATGCCGAGCTGGGAATATGGCGTGCTGGTCCAGGTGCGTGATCTGAGTCGTGCAATGCGCAAGGACTTCGCCCGTTCGCAATCGCAGTCCACTGAAGACGCCGATCTGGCCAAGGCCGAGCCGCGTTTCAACTTCGACAATAAGAGCTGGGTGTTGCCGTCCAGTGAGTCCGAGTATCAGGAAGGCATCAATTCCCTGAGTCGCTATCAGGCGCGCCTGTCTGATCCGAGCCAGAAGACGGCCCTGTTCTATGCCCGTGCCGACAACCTGAACAACTGGCTGGGTGACGTCGGGACTCGCCTGGGGTCGCTGTCGCAACGCCTGTCGGCCAGCGTCGGCCGAGTCAAGCTCAACACGGCGTTGAAAACCGAAGTCGTGGCACCGGGTGTGGCGCCGCAGGTTGACGAAGAAATCGTCGAAACCCCGTGGATGCAGATCGACAACGTATTCTATGAAGCCCGTGGTCAGGCCTGGGCCCTGTCGCACTTGCTGCGCGCTATCGAGGTCGATTTCGCCGATGTGCTGGCGAAGAAGAACGCCACGGTCAGCGTGCGCCAGATCATCCGTGAACTGGAAGCTTCGCAGGAACCGGTATGGAGCCCGATGATCCTCAATGGCAGCGGCTTCGGTGTGCTGGCCAACCACTCGCTGGTCATGGCCAACTACATCTCCCGCGCCAATGCGGCGGTGATCGATTTGCGTCAACTGCTGAATCAGGGCTGAGTCATGGTCGATAGTGCCAAGGAGGCTGCCCACCGGGCAGCTTCGGATGCTGAACAGATCGCCTGGGTCGACGAGCAGGACAACCCGCTCGGAGCGCTGGTGCGTGCCGATCTGCGCGAGCGCGGGCTGATCGGGCGGGGCACCTACATCATGCTGTTCAATTCCGCCGGTGAGCTTTGCGTGCACCGTCGAACCCTGAGCAAAGCGATTTATCCCGGATATTGGGACGTGGCGGCGGGCGGCATGGTGCTGGCCGACGAAAGTTATGCCGAGTCGGCGGCCCGCGAGCTGGAAGAAGAGCTTGGCGTGAGCGGTGTGGAATTGACCGCCCATGACCATTTTTTCTTCGAAGACACCGGCAACCGGCTCTGGTGTTCAGCGTTTTCGGCGGTGTGGGACGGTCCGTTGGTCCTGCAACCGGAGGAGGTGCTTGAGGCGCGTTTTCTGCCAATCGACGAAGTGCTTCGGGAAATCGACGAAAAGCCTTATTGCCCGGACTCATTGGCCGCGCTGAAACGCTATCTCAGGGCCCGCGGCGGCGACGTCGCAAAAGAGCTATAAATTGGCGCCGATTGGCTCTTAGCAATCGGCGTTTTTGCCGTTACACTGCGCGACCTTTTGTAGGAACGAGCCTGCTCGCGAAAAACGCAAGGACAACGCGTGCTGCCTGGTGCAGCGCGTTATCGTTGAAGTCCATCGCTGCGAGGCGGCGACCCGACAAGCCAGCTCCTGCAGTGATGTACTGTTTCACTAGCGCTGCCCCTGCCTGAGTGGGGTTTCGCGGTCGATAGCCTTTCCCAAGTGCTGCGACCAGTCTTTGTCCTCCCAAGAGGATTGCCGGTGGCCAAAAAAGCCGCATCCTTCGCCGCCCTCGGTGGCTTGGTATTTTCCACCGACGCAGGTCGTCATTGCCCGGATTGCAGTAAACCGGTGGACGCCTGCATCTGCAAACAGACCGTTATTCCGGCCGGCGACGGCATCGCTCGCGTGCGTCGCGAAAGCAAGGGCCGTGGCGGCAAGACGGTGACGACCATCACCGGCGTGCCGCTGGCTGAAGACGCGCTCAAGGAGCTGGCCACGACGTTGAAAAAACGTTGCGGCACCGGTGGGGCGTTGAAAGACGGGATCATTGAAATCCAGGGCGACCATGTCGAGCTACTCTTGGCCGAGTTGACCAGGCACGGTTTCAAAGCGAAGAAATCCGGCGGCTAGCAGCCTCTGTGAAAACCACCCGTGGCTTGACCCGGTCCTGATGAACGTCAGGTCTGGCGTCGTCATCATGGTTTTCACAGAGCCTGTTCATGACCGGTTTCTAAACTCACTGCCGTCGACGGGGTCTACCCCTCGTTGACGAACCGTCATTTTCATTCTTTAGACTGCGCCGGCCTGAATCCAGGCGACGCACTATGACTTCTTTATAGGGGACTTCGATGTCCGTACGACGCACACGCAAAGACGATGGCAGCCAATGGACAGTTGCGGACAGCCGCAGTGTTTACGGGATTCGCCATTGGGGGGCCGGGTATTTCGCGATCAACGACGCCGGTCGCGTCGAAGTTCGTCCGAACGGCCCGAGCAGCGCGCCTATCGACCTGTTCGAGCAAGTCGACCAGTTGCGTAAAAGCGGCTTGTCCTTGCCGCTGCTGGTCCGTTTTCCGGACATTCTGCAAGACCGCGTGCGTCAGTTGACCGGTGCGTTCGACGCCAACATCGAACGCCTGGAATACCAAAGCAAATACACCGCGTTGTACCCGATCAAGGTCAACCAGCAGGAAGCGGTGATCGAAAACATCATCGCTACCCAGAACGTCTCCATCGGCCTGGAAGCCGGCTCCAAGCCTGAGCTGCTGGCGGTACTGGCCCTGGCGCCGAAGGGCGGCACCATCGTCTGCAACGGCTACAAGGACCGTGAGTTCATTCGTCTGGCGCTGATGGGCCAGAAGCTCGGCCACAACGTGTTCATCGTGATCGAGAAAGAGTCCGAAGTCGGCCTGGTGATCGAAGAAGCGGCGTCGCTCAAGGTCAAGCCCCAGGTCGGTCTGCGCGTGCGTTTGTCCTCCCTGGCGTCGAGCAAGTGGGCGGACACCGGTGGTGAGAAATCCAAGTTTGGTTTGTCGGCGGCGCAGTTGCTGTCGGTGGTCGAGCGTTTCCGTGCTGCCGGCCTGGATCAAGGCATTCGCCTGCTGCACTTCCATATGGGGTCGCAGATCGCCAACCTGGCGGACTACCAGCACGGTTTCAAGGAGGCGATTCGCTACTACGGCGAACTGCGCAACCTCGGCCTGCCGGTGGATCACATCGACGTCGGCGGCGGCCTGGGCGTCGACTACGACGGTACGCACTCGCGTAACGCCAGTTCGATCAACTACGACATGGACGATTACGCGGGTGTCGTGGTCGGCATGCTCAAGGAGTTCTGCGACGCGCAGAGCCTGCCGCACCCGAACATTTTCTCCGAGAGCGGCCGTTCCCTGACGGCGCACCACGCGATGCTGGTGGTACAGGTCACCGACGTCGAGAAACACAACGACGACGTGCCGCAGATCGAGAACAAGGAAGCGCTGCCGGAAACCGTGCAGTGGCTGGTGGACCTGCTCGGCCCGACCGATATTGAAATGGTCACCGAAACCTACTGGCGCGCCACGCACTACATGAGCGATGTGGCCTCCCAGTATGCCGACGGCAAGCTGACCCTGGCGGAAAAAGCCCTGGCCGAGCAATGCTACTTCGCCGTGTGCCGTCGCCTGCACAACTCGTTGAAGGCGCGCCAGCGCTCCCACCGCCAGGTGCTCGACGAACTCAATGACAAGCTGGCCGACAAGTACATCTGCAACTTCTCGGTATTCCAGAGCCTGCCGGACACCTGGGCCATCGGCCAGGTTTTGCCGATCCTGCCGCTGCACCGCCTCGACGAGGAGCCGCTGCGTCGCGCCGTGCTGCAGGACCTGACCTGTGACTCGGATGGAAAGATCAAGCAGTACGTCGACGAGCAGAGCATCGAAACCAGTCTGCCGGTGCACGCGCTGAAGGACGGTGAAGACTACCTGCTGGGCATCTTCCTGGTCGGCGCCTATCAGGAAATTCTCGGCGACATGCACAACCTGTTCGGTGACACCGACTCGGTGAACATCTATCAGAACGCCGACGGCAGCGTGTATCACGCGGGTATCGAAACCCACGACACCATCGAAGACATGCTGCGTTACGTGCACCTGTCGCCAGAAGAACTGATGACCCACTATCGCGACAAGTGCGCCAGTGCCCGCATCAGTGCCAGCGAGCGCACCCAGTTCCTCGATGCCCTGCGTCTGGGCCTGACCCGTTCGTCTTACCTGTCTTCTTGAGGTAAGCCCCGCTCTCATCAGGTTGTCTGAAAATTTACCGTACGCTGCGGAAACTTCAGATGACCTGGTGCGACACCTCTCTTTCTCTAAGCGAAACGACCTACGTCCTCGCCCATCCAGGCCATTTAGTCCTCTTTTCGCGTAGGTCATTTCCTAAGTTGTACTTCGCCTCTCTACTCGGCCATGTCTCTCGGCGAGAATCCTCGACCGCCCCTCCTGTAGAGAATCGCCGATGTTCGATCCAGTCAACGAACCTGCATTTCGTCTGGACGTAGCTGGTCTGTCCGACGCCTTCGAGGTCCTGGCCTTTACCGGTAGAGAGTCCATCAGCGAGCCATTCGTGTTTGACATTGAGTTGCTGATCGATGACCTGAGCCTTGACCTTTCCAGCCTGTTGTACCGTTCGGCCTCCCTGCATTTCGGGCCATCGGGAAACCGTGTGCACGGACAGCTGCATGAGCTAGTCCAGCGCGACCACGGGTCGTTGGCCAGGCTCTGTCATGTTCGCCTGGGCCCACGGTTGGCTTGCCTTTCCCAGCGTTCCAGCCAACGCATCTTCAGTGCCCGCTCGGTGCCGCAAATCCTCGATCAGGTGCTCAAGGAGCACGGCATCGTCGGTCCGAATCGGCGCTTCGAACTGGGCGGTGACTACCCGCCTCGTGATTTCTGTACGCAGTACCGGGAATCGGATCTGCAATTCGTTCAGCGCCTGTGTGCCCAGGAACGGCTGCACTACCACTTCGAACATCGGCCGAGAGGACACTGCGTGGTGTTTTCCGATGGTCGGGGGTGTTTTTCTCGTGGCGAAAGGGCGTTGTTCAACAGCGATGGCGAACAACCGGCGGTGCGTCGTTTCGAGGTTCGGCAATGCGCGCAGAGTGCGGTGCAGCGCGCGCAATGTCACACGGATCTGCCAACACTGCGCAGCGGGCAGATGATGCCGCTCGCCGAACATCCGGTGGCCGAGTGGAATCGATCGTGGTTGCTGACCCATGTCGAGCATCAGGGCCGTCAGGACCCGGACGTTCCCTACAGCAACCAGGTGCGTGCGATGCGTTGGGAGGTGTCGTTCGAGTCGCCTCATTCTGCACGCAAACCGGTCATGCACAGCCTGCAACGGGCCTGGATTGTTGACGTCGATGAGCCTCGGCCCGATCCGTCCAGGCCTGTGGCGGTGCAATTCGACTGGCTTTATCAAGGCGAGGGAGCAGCGCCCAGTCATTGTTGGCTGCCGATATCACCGGAGCTGGAAGCGGCAAACGTCGCTCGTTTGAGTGAAGGCACGGAAGTGGTGGTGAGTTTCATCGAAGGCGATCCGGATCAACCATTGATTATCGGCGTTCTCAACCCGATGCAGATGCCCGAAGCGGTCGAGACACCCGGCTCGCTCTCTATTGACGACGATCCGCCCGAAGGTATTCAGGGCTGGTTGTGCTCTGGAGAACCCTTGTTGTTGCTGTGCCTGCTTCCCGGGGGCGGCAGTTTCAATCATTGTGAACAGGCTTTTTGTGCCTGTCGGGCGGCGTTGCGGCTTGGCCAGAGTGGTGCGGCATGATCGCCGTCGAGATGCCCGAATCGACCCCGCACTGGTTTTTGCTGGATACACCGGGTGTGCCACAAGCGGGAACCGCCCTGCCGCACCGATTTGCCCATGCGCGGTGGTTTTGGCTGTTCGAAGGCACGGAGTGGCATGCGCTGCGCGAGCAAGGTCCGGCCCTGATCGATCTGCGGAGCTGTCCGATTCTGGCCCGGGCGTGCCAGCGCGATGCGCGGTACTGGCGTGGCCTGCTGTTGATCAGCGAGACATCGGCATCGGCCTTGCTGGCGCACTTGCGGCGCATGCTCACGGTCGGTTTCGGCGCGCATCACCGCGCCTTGCTGAGTTACTACAACCCTTGCACCGCCAGTTACTTCTTCGATGCCTGCGACGCCGGGGAACTGAGTCGCTGGCTGGGGCCGATCAGCCAGTTGCGCTGGTTCGGTGGCACCTGGGCGGATCGGGCCAACGGCAGCCAGGGCTGGCAACGGCTGCTCAATCCGGGGCTTGCCGTCAGCCCGCTGGCGATCGAAGAGGCACTCAGTCCCCATCAGAAGGCAAGGCTGCAAACCTGCCTGCTCGAGCACCACACCTGGCAATGGTGCAAGTCCACCGGCACCGATTACCGCACGCTGTGGTCCCATCTCCAGGAAGGGCTGAAACTGGGGTTCAGCGAGCGCGCGGTGCTCGATGGCTGGTTATGGCTACGCTTGCAGTACCCGCAGGCCGTGCCCGACCTGCCGCTGCCGGGCGCTACCCAGAAAGAACGCCTCGAACGCCTGCGCAATCGCTGGCAAGACCAGCACCCCTGATAGAAGGTACGACACTGATGGCGAGCAGGATTTGGCGGTTGATAGGCCTGATTGCGGGTGCTGTGTCGCTGCTCGCAATGACTGCCTGTTCGCCCTTGAAAATGCTCAACGCCCTGACGCCCGACGGCACGTTCGACCGGGCCGAGGGCATTGCCTATGGCAGCGATCCACGGCAAAAGCTCGATGTTTATGTGCCGCGTCATCCGATGGCCAACGCGCCGGTGGTGGTGTTTTTCTATGGCGGCAGTTGGAACAGTGGCTCACGCAGCGACTACAGCTTTGTCGGCGAGGCGCTGGCATCCCGGGGGATTGTCGCGGTGCTGGCGGACTATCGGTTGTACCCGCAGGTGCGTTATCCGCTGTTTCTTGAAGATGCCGCCGGGGCGGTGGCCTGGACTTATGATCACATCCGCCAGTATGCCGGCAACCCGCAGCGTCTATACCTGATGGGCCACAGTTCCGGCGCCTACAACGTTGCGATGCTGGCACTGGACCCCGGACTGCTGGGGGCGGTAGGCCTGTCGCCGCACGATCTCAGCGGCTGGATCGGTCTGGCCGGCCCTTATGATTTCCTGCCAATCAAGAATCCGGAGGTGCGCCCGGTGTTTTTCTGGCCAGACTCACCGCCGCAATCGCAACCGATCAATCACGTCAGTCACGGTGCACCACCGGCGCTGTTGATGGCATCGACGGACGATGAGGTGGTCAATCCGACGCGCAATACCGGCGGTCTGGCACTCAAGCTGCGTGAGGCGGGTGTGCCGGTGCAGGATCTTTATTTCTCCCGCACCGGCCACGCCACGCTGGTGGCGGCGTTGTCGCGGCCCATGCGCGGTCTGGCGCCGGTGCTGGACGAGGTCACTTCGTTCGTCAGAACGACTCCGTTTCAGTGAGCGCGGGTGAACCAGCCATCGTTGCGCCGCAGACGCCAGGCAATCGCGCCCAGGGTCAGGCTGCGCAACACCATGAACAACAGGAAGGTTATCCACAGGCCATGGTTGCCGAAACCTCGCAACGCCCAACCGAACGGCACCAGCAACGCCACTGTCAGTAGCATGCCGTTGCGCATTTCCCGGGCGCGGGTCGCGCCGATGAACAGGCCATCGAGCAGGTAGCTCCAGACCGCGATCAACGGCAGCGCAGCGAGATAGGGCAGATAGATGAACGCGGTGTCGCGCACACTTTGAATATCGGTCTGCATCTCGATGAACAGATGCCCGGCAAACAGGAACAACGCCGCAAAACCGAGACTCGCCAGCAGCGACCAGCCGCAGGCGACCACCAATGAGCGGCGCAGGGCATCGCGGTCACGAGCCCCGATCGCATGGCCACAAAGGGCTTCGACGGCGTGGGCCAGACCATCCAGTGCATGAGCGGTCAGCAGCAGGCCGTTGAGCAACAGGGCGTTGGCGGCGACGGTGGCATCCCCCAGTCGTGCACCTTGCACCGTGATCAGAAAAAACACCGATTGCAGGGCCAGGCTGCGGATAAAGATGTCGCGATTGACCGCCAGCAGAGGTCGCCAGCTCTGCCACAGCGCCAGTGCGGCCCAGGCGATGTGGCCAGGATAGGCGCGCAGGGCCTGGCGGGTCATCAGCAGGCCGATCAGGGCGCCGGTCCACTCGGCGATGACTGATGCACGGGCGGCACCGACCACGCCCCATTCCAGGCCGAGGACAAACCAGAGATTCAGCGCAATGTTGACCAGGTTGGTGCTCAGCAGAATCACCAATGGCGCGCGGGCGTTCTGCGTGCCGAGGAACCAGCCGACCAGTGCATAACTGGCCAGCGCCGCTGGCAGGCCGAAGAGCCGCGTGTGGAAGAACTCGCGGGTCATTTGGTCCAGTTCCGCCGACGGCTGCATGAAATGCAGGGCGACGCCACTCAACGGCACGCCCAGCGCACCCAACACCACGGCCAGTCCCATGGCCAACAGCAATCCTTGCAATAAAACCTGTCGCAGCGCCGCGCCATCGCCACGCCCGGCCGCCTGGGCAGCGAATCCGGTGGAGCCCATGCGCAGAAACCCCATGGCCCAGGCGAGAAAGGTATACAGGCTGGCCCCGACCGCCACGGCACCGAGCTGATGGGCGTGGGGCAGGTGGCCGATGACGGTGCTGTCGACCAGCGCCACCAGGGGAACGGAAATGTTCGAGAGGATCATCGGCGCAGCCAGCGCCCAGACCCGGCGATGGGTCGGGCGGTCGCGCCAGTCGGCAATCAGCTTGGGCATGCAGGCTCCTTGAGGAGCGGGCATTGTAACGACACATTTTGGATTGCCGCGATCCATTGTAGGAGCGAGGGTGTTAGTGAACCACCCAACTCAACAACCAGAGGCCCAGCATCAACCAGATGATCCCCATGATGAACGAGGCGCTCATGAACGCGCGGATCGCCGACCACAACAGCACCAGTCCCAGGATCAGCGTCACGATGCTGATGATCGACGTGTCCATGCCCAGGGCGCGGGACAAGCCTTCGACAAAATTGCTGCTGGCGCGGCTCATCATCTGGAACAAGCCGCTGAGGCCATCAACGATGAAACGGATGACGGAACCGAGGGCCTGGCCGAGCCATTCGAAAAAACCTTCTACCTGCATGGAATGAGCGTCCTGATAATGAAAGGCGGGGTTGCCGGACTTGAGCCTTGGGCCGTCGATTGCGGCGCCGGGTTCCCCACAAGCATAGAGGGTTGTCTTGCCGCTGTGGGAACGACCCCGTGACCACGACTCACCTCTGCCGCTTGCCTTCATCCTCCATCCCCCCGAAGCTATACGCCTTCAGGAGAACCCGATGAACCTTGTTGAACTGACTGAACGCCTGCACGCCATCCGTGACCGCAATGACTGGCGGCAATTTCACAGCCCGAAAAACCTGGCCATGGCCGCGAGCGTCGAAATGTCCGAGCTGGTGGAAATTTTCCAGTGGCTGACCGAAGACCAGTCGCGCCAGTTGCCGGCGGACCAACTGGCCCATGCCGGGCAGGAAGTCGGCGACATCGTCCTCTATCTATTGCTGTTGTGCAGCGAGTTGGGTCTGGACATGAATGAAGTGGTACGCAGCAAACTGGCGGACAGCGAACGGAGATTCAGCTGATGAGCGATCGTCATTTCGACCAGTTGGCGACCCGCTTCGCCGAAAAAATCTACGGCGGCGCCAAGGGTGCGATCCGGCTGGCAGTGCTGCAGGCGGATCTGGCCGAAACCTTGCCGGATCGCCCGCTGCGCGTACTGGACATCGGTGCCGGCCTAGGCCACATGTCGCTGTGGCTGGCACAACGCGGCCATCAGGTGACGCTGGCCGAGCCCGCCGAGCCCATGCTCGACGGCGCCCGCCAGCGCTTCGCCGAGGCCGGGCAAGCGGCAACGTTCATTCAGGCGCCCTGGCAGGATCTGCTCGGCCAACTCAACGAACCTTACGATCTGGTGCTCTGTCATGCGGTGCTGGAGTGGCTGGCCGAACCCCACGCGATCCTGCCGGTGCTGCATCAACTGACCAAGGCAGACGGCTGGCTCTCCCTGGCCTTTTATAACCGTGATGCGCTGATCTACCGCAACTTGCTCAAGGGCCATTTCCGCAAGATGCGCAAGAACGACATGGCCGGCGAGAAGCAAAGCCTGACCCCGCAACAGCCCCTTGATCCACGGGAGTTGGCGGCGCAACTTGAAGGTCTGTGGCAGGTCGAAACCCAGAGCGGCGTTCGGGTTTTTCACGATTACATGCCGGTGGAATTCCAGGCCCGCGCCGAGCTGGTGGACTTGCTGGAAATGGAACTGGCCCATCGTCGTCATCCAAGCTTTGCCGGGCTTGGGCGTTATTTGCACTGGATTTGTCGGCCGGTCTGATCGGAGTATGAAATGAGCAGTCGTTCAGGGTTGTTAGTTCTGTGTCTGGGGTTGGCGGCGTGTCAGGGCAGCAACCCCTATGTGGCAACCTCCAACCCTTTGCCACCGGCGCCGCCTCAGGCAGCCAACACCTTCGATCGCAGCGCTTACCCGGCTGCGCCACGTGATTATGGTCGTTACCGCAGTTGGGCCTGGCTCAATGGGCAACTGCCGCCGGGCAGCGCATGGGCCGACTCGGCGCAGGTCGCCGAAGCGGTTAGCAATGCCCTCGATCAGCGCGGCTTGCGCCCGCTGCATGACAATCGCCCGGCGGACTTGTTTGTCAGCGCCAACCTGCGCCTGGAAACCCGCCTGCGTCAGGTCCAGGATGACTATGGCTATTACGGCGGCGGCTACTACGGCGGTCACGGCGGTTATGGCAACGGCGTTGGCATGTACAACACGGTGCCGATCATCCGTACTTATCAGGAACAGGTCGTGGTAGTGCAGGTCGATATGTTCGACGCACAAAGCGGCCAGCCGGTCTGGAGTTCCAGCGCCGAAACCCTGCGCAAGGGCACGCAGATGGAACAGGCCGATGCGATTCGGGAGGCTGTGGAAAAGGCAATGTCGGCGTATCCTCCGAGTTAGCTTCTGTCGTTATGGAGCGTTTCGCAGGTTCATGCCTTCTACCGGAGAATCATCATGTTCCGCCGTTTCGTTTTACTGGCAGTGGCCGCGCTGCTCAGTGCCTGCGCCGCCAATCAGGTCAATCATGACTTCGACGCCAGCCGCGATTTCTCCGCCTATCGCAGCTGGAGCTGGAAAGAGCCCGCCCTGCAATATCGCCCCGACGACCCACGGATCAAGAGTGACCTGACCGAACAGCGCGTGCGCCAGTCGGTGGCCGATCAACTGGATCAGCGTGGCCTGCGCCCGGCTGCCGCAGGTGCCAAGGGCGATTTGAATGTGCAGACCTACCTGATTGTCGAGGAGCGCCAGCAGCAGATCACCACCAACTATGGCGGCGGTTGGGGTAATCCCTGGAACGGCTATTGGGGCGCGCCGATGTACAACGAAACCCGCGTGGTTCCCTACAAGGTCGCCACTCTCCAGATCGATCTGCTCGATGGCAAGGACGGCAAACTGGTGTGGCGCGGCAGTGACGAGCAGATACTCAGCCGCACACCGAACCCTTCGGACCGCAGCGATGCGATACGCGAAACGGTCACCCGGATACTGTCCAACTATCCGCCAAGATAAATACAACACAGCCGGCCTTGAGTGGTGCATTGCGCTTGAGGGCCTCTTCGCTGGCAAGCCAGCTCCCACAGGAATTTTTGTTGTCTGCGCTGGCGAGTTGCCAGCAGTCCTGATTTCCCTTGTCTACACTGCTTCACACCAACGGAGGTCGCGCTCGGCAGTGCGCCGGCAAAGGAGTGCTCGATGTCTCCCTGCTTGCAGTTTCGCGGCCCGGCCCGGCAACGGGGGGCGATTGGGTTGATGGCTGCCGGTACGCTGGCGCTGGCGCTGGGTTTCATGCTGTTGGTGATCGATAGCGGCAGGCTTTACCTGGAGCAGCGCAAACTGCAGCGCGTAGCAGACACCGCCGCACTGGAGGCGGTGACCCGCGATGGCAACTGCTTGTCCGGGGCGAGTGCCACCGCTTACGCCACCCAAAGCGCTACCCGTAACGGTTTTACCGTCAACGCCGACAACACGCTGACCGTCAGTTGCGGCACCTTGCAGATCGGCGCCGATCACTTGCGCGCCTTCAGCGCCGACCCGAAGAAGTCCGCTGCCGTTCAAGTCATCGCCACCCGCACGGTGGCCACCAGCGTCGCGGCCGGTATCGGCGCATTGCTCTCCGGTGGGCCGGCCAGCCTCACGACCCGGCTCAGCGCCACGGCCGTCGCCGCCGAACCCAAGATCTCACTGGCGCAATTGAGTATCCGCAGCACCCTGTTGGGCGTCGATAGCTCACAATCCAGCCTCTTGAATCCGCTGTTCTCGACGCTGCTGGGGGGCAATGTCAACCTGACCGTTGGCGGCTGGGATGGCTTGGTCAAGACCGATATCAATTTGCTCAAATTCATGGACCAGCTCGCCATCGAACTGGGCGTGTCGGCCGGCAACTACACCACGCTGTTGAACACGCAAGGCAGCGTCACCCAGTTCATCAAGGCTGCGGCCACCGTGGTGAACCTCAACGGTGCCACGGCGACCGTCACCACCGCGTTGGCCAACTTGCAGGTAGCCGCTACCAGCGCTTCGCCCATCAAACTGGGTGATTTGCTTCAGCTGCAAACCGGTACGCAGGCGGCAGGGCTGGACGCTACGGTGCAGTTGTTTCAATTGATTCAGGGGTTCGTTCAACTGGCCAACAAGAACAGCGCGGTGACCGCTGTGTTGCCAGTCAATGTATTGGGACTGGCGGGCGTGACCACCCGCATCAAGGTCATTCAACCGCCGCAATTCTCGGCGGTCGGTGACCCGGCGCTGGCGAAAGCAGCGCCGCTGGGCGTGAACAGAATCTACGTGCGCACTGCGCAGGTTCGCATCCTGGTGTCGGTGGACCTGTCGGTGATCAATGCCGTGCTGCAGTTGGTCAACTCGCTGTTGAGCCCGGTGGTGGGGCTGGTCAACACACTGCTGGCGCCCGGTTGCCTCCTGGGCAATTGCACCCAGACCGACCTGCAGATACTGCCCAAAGGGCTCAACCTCGATCTCGGCATTGAAGCCGGCACGGGCAGCAGTTACGTCACGGACTATTCCTGCGCCAGCCCGACCAACAAAAGCCTCACCGCCACCACCAACATTTCCGCAGTGCAGGTCAAGGTCGGCCAGATCGACGACGCCATCTGGCTATCGTCGTCGCCGGCTCCAAGCCTGTCGCCGCTGACGCTGGTCGATATCGGTTCGAAAACCTGCAATTTCTCAGGGTGTGGCGCACGAACCCCTTTCGGCGGTGGCGGCAGCGAAATCATGATCGACAGCCCGGTCGCCGGCACCACCGAGCCCAATTACACCTTTGCCAATCCCCATGAGATCAATGTGTCTGCGGACCCGACGCACCCGGTGATGGTGTCGGGTGTGGTCGGCAGTCTGAAGGGCACACTCGGCGGGATCACGCTGATTCAACACACGCCCACCATCGGCAGTCTGTTGGGCAGTTTGTTGAGTACGTTGCTGTCGACGCTGTCCGACGTCGTCGCGCTGTTGGCATCGGCCATCAGTGGCCTGTTGGCGCCGCTGGTCGACCCGATCGTGAACAGCCTGTTGATGAACCTGGGGATCGACATCAACAAGGTTGACGTCGGCTTCAACCTGACCTGCGGCGAGAAAGGCAAAGCCTACCTGGTGATTTGATCCTCCTGCACAACCGGCAACTCGATACAAAACCGCGCACCCTCGGTGGCGTTGCGCACGCTCAGTTTGCCACCCATGTTTTCGACGATGCCGTAGCTCACCGACAGGCCGAGCCCGGTGCCGATCCCGACCGGTTTGGTGGTGAAGAACGGTTCGAAAATCCGTTCCAGCAGTCGCGGGTCGATGCCGCCGCCGTTGTCCTCGACCCACAGGCGCACCGACTGCGGGTCACGTTCGGCATACACCGCGATCCACGGTTTGAATTCGGGGTTGGTTTCACGCTTGCTCAGCAAGGCATCCCGGGCGTTGACCATCAGGTTGATCAATACTTGTTCAAGCTGATCCACGTAACCGCGCACTTGCACCTCGAACCCGGTTTCGCTGATGCGCAGTTCCACCCCTTTGCCACGCATGCCTTCGGCCAATAACGACAGCGTGCCTTCGATGGCCTGGGCCGGATTGAACGGTTGTTGCTCGATCTCCGAGCGGCGGCCGAACACCCGCATGTGATCGACTACCCGCGCGGCGCGCTGTACCTGCGCATCGATGCGATTGAGCTTGTCGGTCAGGTAATCGACCTGCACGTCACCGTTGCCCAGGCGCTTGAGCACATTGATGATCGCCATGCGCATCACGTTCAGAGGCTGGTTGATTTCGTGGGCCAGGCCGGTGGCCATTTCGCCGAGGGTGGCCATTTTTGCGCTTTGGGTCAGTTGCTGCTGGGAACGCCGGACTTCGGTGTTGTCGCGGCCCACGGCCTGAATCTCCAGCAACTGGCCCTGCTCGTCGAACACCCCGCGATCCGACCAGACCCACCAGGCGTGTTCCCGTCCCGGCAATTGCAGGTTGATTTCCGCGGTGCTGACCGGGAACTCCGGGCTCAGACGGGTCAGGCGCTGGAGGAAGGATTCGCGCTGTTGCGGCGACATCCAGTTGCCCAGGTTCAGCCCCGGCAGTTGCTCGGGCGTGCACTCAAGATACGCCGCCAGTGGCCGGTTGCCGAAGGTCAGGGACAGGTCGGGGCGGTATCGGCAGATCATCGCCGGAGAGTCTTCCACCAGGATCCGATAGCGTTCTTCGCTTTGCTTGACCTGTTCGGCTGCCACGGTCGCTTCGGTGACATCCAGCCACAGGCCCACGGCTTCCACCGGCAGACCCAGGTCGTCGCGCAGCAGCTTGGCCTCGTCGAGCAACCAGTGGTAATCGCCGCGACTGTCGCGCAGTCGATACCGGGCGCGCACCGAGCCTTCACGCAGCAGTTGCCGGGTACGCTCGAAATAACGATCACGGTCTTCGGGGTGCACCCGTTCAACCAACGCAGTCGTGGCGCAATCGGCGAGCGTCCAGCCGAGCAGCGGCAGCAGGCTGTCGCTGAAGAACGTCGGTTGCAACGCGCCTTCCCCATAGCGCTGCACGTAAATCACCGCGGGGGAGCTGGCGATCAGATTGTCCAGGCGCGCGTGTGCGGCGGCGGCGTGTTGTTCCTGGTTTTTGATGTCGCTGATGTCGAGCATGAAACCCACCAGGCGCCGATGGCGGCCGGCACCCACGGCCTGGCCTTGCAGGCGATACCAGCTCGGCGGCAGTGCAGCGTCGGGCCGATACGAACGCACGCACAGCATCAACGGCGTGCCTTCGTCCAGCAGGTCCTGCAAGCGACTGCGCAGTTCTTCGCGGTCGGCGGGATGCACCTGATCGAGCCAGTCGTTCAGCGGTAAACGCCCGCTGGCAAGGTTCAGGGTGCTGGCCAGCGAGGGCGCCAGTTGCACCTCGGCCCTGTCGCTGAACACTTCCCACCAGCCGGCGCCCAGCAAACCCTGCAGCGATTCCAGGCGCTCCATTTGCAGGTGGTGCCGGTGCTCGCGGGAGCGTTCCAACAAGGGACCGGCGAGCGCGGCGGCCAATTGCAGCCAATCGCGCTCGCTGACATCAGGGGCCCGTTGCTGCACCGGATAGCAACCACAAAGCAACCAGGCCGCCACGCCTTGAGCATCGTGATATGGCACGACGAACCCCTCGGCATTGCCAAAGATGACTTGCAGACGGGGGTGTTCGACAGAGTTCAGGTGCTGCGGTGCGGAGCCGTTCAGGCTGTCCAGGCCGGTCCCCAGCCGCTGTCCGGTGTGCCACAGTTGCGGCGCATCGAGGCCTGCAAAATGCTGGTGAATCTGCCAGCCCTGTTCTTGCTCGTCGAGCAATGCCAGGGCGATGCAGGGGACGTGAAAACGCTGGGCCAGGCTTTGCAGTTGATCGGACAGGACTTCGGGCAAGCGCGTCAGGCTGCACAGGCGCAACTGCTCGCTGATCTGCACCGCGAGCAATCGGCATTGTTCGCTCACCCGCGATTGCCGGCGCTCAAGTAGCAGATCGCCGATGTCCAGCAGCTGCAGCAGCCAGCCATCGGCCAACGGCTGGACCCAGCCGCGCAAGTGCAGGGTTTGACCACTGAGGGTGTAAAAGTCCAGATCCAGGGCCTGGCCCTGCCAATCGGCGGGGGAGCCTTCGACGATGAGGCCGCAGTGCGGCAGCAAAAAGTCGAGCAGATGCGGGGCCTGGGCGCCGGGTACCTGCTGGGCCAGCACGTGTCTCAGCGGCCCGGTCAGGTGCAACACGCGACCTTCGGTGTCCAGATGCATCTGTAAACCGACACCGGGCATGCTCGGCGCTTGCAGGGCCTCCAGGGGCGGAGGCGGGTGGCGGTTGAGCAAACGCCCGAAGAGTTTATCCCCGGCACTCAAAATTGCAGGCTCGAACTGGCGGTGAGGGTCGCGGGTAAATCAGGCACTTGACCTATTCCCGGCAGGTTCAGAAACGGAATGACTGCATTCAATTTACTGGTGGGGTAGTTGATGCTCACCTTCAGGACTCCGCCGACATAGGTGGTGGTTGCGTCAGTGGCAACGTTGAAGTTCAGACCCGCAGGAATCCACGCCAGTTGCCGGGTCAGTTCCTGCGTGGCGGTGGACTTCAACTGGGCTTCGTAACCGGGAGTATTCGGGTCCAGTGCCACGCTCCGGCGTACGGCTTCGGCCGTCGACTGGTTGAACGACTGCATCAGCAGCAGCGGCAGGCTGTACGTGACAATCGCGTAAAACACGCCGAAAAAAATCACGAAGACCAAGGCGAACTCAATCGCTGCGGCACCTTTTTGCTTGCGCGGGAAGCTGGTTTTCATGAGTGCGTCTACCCTGACATCACTAGGTAATGTCAGCATAGAATCATTCAGCCAAAACGGACGTTTTTTACCGGATGCAGAGCTTTGTCCTACTGATCTGGCTGACGCTATGCGCAGCGCAGGATGCCCGGCAACGGCACATCGCCAATGGCTTGACCCTTGGCGCAGGGGCGTTGGCCCTGGCATGGATGCTGTGGAGCGGAACCACCTGGGTGGGCGCACCCGCAGAACAGGGCGGCTGGGCAGCCCTGTTGGCGCTGGCGTTCACCCTGCCCGGTTATGCGATACGACGCCTGGGCGCGGGGGATGTGAAACTCATGACCGCCCTGGGTCTGGCGACCGATGGTCGGCATGTGCTGGGCGTGTTCATCGGTGCCGGATTGGCCAGTGTGTGCTGGCTGCTGCTGGCGCCAAGCGTCTGGCTCCATATCGGTCAAAGGCTTAGAGGACGCCTTCGCTATCTGCAGCCTGGAATGTCAAAGAAACAACCCTTCGCGCCGTTTTTGCTCGTGGGCTTGTTGCTGACATTGGCTGTATTTCGTTTTTTTACAGAGTCGGAAAGTGCGACTACTTTCATTCAGTAGTTGTACAGCCCTGAGCTGTGATTGGAAGAACGGTCAGCCTTTGACCTGGCAGGGAGTTGCACGTGAGCAAGCGTAACTCGGCAGTAAAAGTCCTTGTGGTCGACGATCAGCCATTCATCGTTGAAGAACTCTGCGAATTTCTTGAGAGCCGCGGCTACCGTTCCGTTGCCTGCGGGTCCAGCCATCAAGCCATTGAGCGGTTCAACGAAGACCCTGATATCGGCCTGGTGCTCTGTGATTTGCACATGCCGGGTCTGGACGGCATTCAACTGGTTCTGGAGCTGCAACGGCTGTCGGGCAAACACCGCGCGTTCGAGGCGATCATGCTGACCGGGCATGCGGACAAGCAGGATGTGATCAAGGCATTGCGTGCCGGTTTTGCCGATTACTACCAAAAGCCGATTGATCTGAGGGAGCTGCTCGAAGGCTTGCAGCGGCAGGAGCTGGTCTTGCAGGAACGGCACAAGGCGCTGCAACTGGGGCACCTGGATCAGAAGCTGCAGTACCTGTCCGAGTCGATCGAGGACCTGTATCAGGACCTGGACAAGGTTCGCCGGACTCCGCTTTCGTCGGGTTCGGGGGAATCGGGCGATGAGGCCGTCAGCGAAGCGGATCGGGTAGAGATCCCGGCGATTTTCAATCAGTTGTCACCCAGGCAACTGGATGTGGCGCGGCTGGTGGGCAAGGGGCTGACCAATTATCAGATTGCCTGTGAGTTGGGGATCACCGAGAACACGGTAAAACTGTATGTGTCCCAGGTGCTGCGCTTGACCCATATGCATAATCGGACGCAGTTGGCGTTGGCGCTTTCGCCGAGCGGTTCCGGGTTGCGGCAGCGGGTGACGGCGCACTGAATATGCCATCGGTTTTTTGGATGGTGTACATATCCATTTCTGCGTTAATGGCCACTTAGGGTTTCGCCCTTACGGCGACTCACTTTTTTACAAGCGCCTAAAAAAGTAAGCAAAAAACGCTCGCCCCGGCGTCCGGCCCCTCGCTTAGGCTCGGTGTTCCTTCGCTACGGTATCCATCCGGGGACACTGCCCTCCGGTTGGCTTCGCTTCAACCTACATGCAGCGTGTTCGACTGCGTCGAACGGCGCTGCGCGCCACTCCCCGGATGAACACCTCCACTCAGCCTTCCGAAGGGGCGGGTGGATCAAGATCAAAAGCTGCAGGCGAGCTAACGCTCGGCCTGATGAGTGGTGAAGAGCGACCACGATCCCCTGTGGGAGCTGGCTTGCCAGCGAAGAGGACCTCAAGCGCGATGCACGACTCAAGGACGGCTTCGCCGGCAAGCCGGCTCTACAGGATTGCGTCCACCCCATGGCCGCAAACCACCAACGCTAATTCCCCGACCCACTGTCCACCTTCCCGCCCGCATCCTGATCAAAGAACTGCGGGATCTCGTGCTGATAAGTCTTCAACCAGCGCTGCATGGTCAGTTCGCGTTCGGTTGCGGTAGCGGTTTGCAGTTTTTGCGAAGCGGCGTTCTTGCTGCTTTGCAGTTGCAGCCAGCCTTCGGTTTCCTGTTGTTGTGGCGAGGCCGGGCCGGGGTCGATGGCGTGGCTGGTGAGGGGCAGGGCCAGCAGGCCGAGGCAGCATAGGGTGGTCGGTTTCATCCTGGGTTCTCCCTACTGAAGGGCGGGTGCGGTGGCGACGGCGACTTGCGCGGCGACGGTCGGGGCGGACTTGGCTGGCGCCTTGAGTCTTTCCGCTCGGGCCTGGGCCTCGGTGACTTGGGCGGGGCTCAGGCCGAGGCGGCTGACCAGTTCGGCGGCGCGGCTCCAGTCGTCCTGATAGATCAGCAACGTCACCAGATTTAGTCCTGCCAATGTGTTGTTTTGCTTGAGTTCAAGGGCGGTCAGGAATTCGAATCGGGCATCTTCGACACGCAATTGATTGAGGTACACCACACCGAGGTCGTTGCGGATTTTTTCGTCGGTGGGCGCCAGGCGTGCCGCCCGTTGCAGGTGCGACTGGGCCTGGCCGTTGTCGCCCCGTGCGGCAGCAAGTTGACCCAGGCCATGTTCGGCCTCGGCTGCCTTGCAGCCGCCGAGCAGGCTGCGGTACAGCGGCTCGGCTTCGTTGCGGCCCAGCAGTCGATAGACTTTGGCCTTGCGCAAGCGCACATCGGCCAGGTTGTCCGGCAGGTTCTGCAGATTGGCCAGGCTGGCGTGCAGCTTGCCGTCATTGGCCATGTCGTCCGCAAGGTTCAGCGACAGCTGTTCTTCGGAACTCAACTTGCCGCAACGGGCGGAGTCGGTCAGGGCGTTCCAGGGTGTCTGGCCGTTGCTCGCGCAGCCGCCCAGCAACAGCAGACTCAAACCGGCAATCACTACTTTCATCACGATCCCTCTAAGAAGCAAAGGCCCGGCTCAGGGCGGTGAGGCCCGGGCCGGCCAGTACGATCAATAACGCCGGGAAGAGGAACAGCATCATCACGACGGACATTTTGGCGGACATCTTGGAAATGTATTCCTGCAGGCGTGTCAGGCGCCGGTCATCGAGCAACAGCTTGAGTGCCAGCAGCGACTTCATCGCACCGCCGCCCTGATGGATCAGCTGTTGCAGAATCACGCAGGTGTCGGTGAACTCATCCACCGCCAGCAAGCGGCTCGCCTTGTTCAGTTCATCGCCCAGTTCCAGGCCGGAATCGACCCGGGCCAACACCAGGCGCAGTTCATGGGTGAGCGTGGGCATCAGCTGTTTGCCGTCGTTGCTCAACACGCGCAGCGATTGCTCCACGGCCATGCCTGATTCGAACAGGATGCGCAGCAACGGAATGAAGGTGGAAATCTCGATCGCCAGCTTTTTTTTGCGATGCTGTACAGCCATCGCCAGCAGGCGTTTGGGCAGCAGATAGCCCATGCCGGTGGCAAACGTCGGCGCGACCCAGCGATGGGTGACGTGCGCAAAGAACAGCTCCTGAATCAGCACACTCAGGGCCAGTGCCAGCACTGGCACGCCGACCTGGAACGCCGCATACAGGGCGCGTTTGCGCGCGGTGCGCCAGCCGAGGCCGTTGAGCAGTGTCTGGGTTTCGTTATCGAGTTTGACCGACTGCTGACCCAGCCGACTGGTGCCCAGGGCCAGCAGCCATTGACTCAAGCGGGGCTCGCTCGGCGCTTTGCCGTCCAGTCGTCGCACCACTTGCCGCGCACGCCGACGCAATTCCAGCACGACGCTTAACAGCAGCAGCGATGCCAACAGAAACAGCAATGAGCTCAGCAACATGGACAGGTTCATAGGCTACGCAACATCCGCCACAGTGCCAGACAGCCCAATACCTGCAAGAGGAGGGCGCTCACCAGCATCCATTGCCCGGAGCCATCGTTCCACATGCTGAGCAGGTACTTAGGATTGGAGATCAGAAAGTAGCCGGCGACGGTGACCGGCAGCAGGGCCAGGACCAGCGCCGTGACGCGGGTTTCGCCTGTCATGGCACTCAATTGGCGAGCCGCTTGCTCGCGTTCGCGGATCAGTTTGATCAGGTTCTCCAGCAGCTCGCTGGCGTTGCCGCCATAGCGATGGTTGACCTTCAAGCCGAGGGCGAACAGGCGCAGTTCGTCTTTGTCGTACAGCTCGGCAAAGTCCGAGGCGGCGTCGGGCAGACTGACGCCCAACTGCACACTGCGTTGCACACGGCCCAGGGCGTTTTTCAGCGGGTCTTCGGCAACGTTAATGGCGCCCAGTACCGCATCGGCCAGGGTACGTCCGGACTTCAGGCTGCGCACCGCATGGTCAAGCAGCGACGGCAATTGCTCGATCATGCGCTTGAGCCGGCGTTGATAGCGCCAACCGATGTACAAGTGCAGAAACAGCGGCGGCAGCAGCAACAGAATGAAAAGACCGACCCAGCCGCCCGCCGCGACCCCGAGCAAGACAGCCAGCCCCCAAAGTGTCAGCCATAGCCCCAGGCGCTCCGTGGGCCGCCCGAGGCCTGCACGCAAAAAGGCTCGATCCAGTGCCACCCAGGACGATTTCTGCACCACCCGTTCGGGTTGCCCCTGGGTCAGGCGCTCCAGCACGCGCTGGGTGCCGGGCTGGCGCAACCCGCGGTAAAGCAGGCGGGCCGACAGGCCGAGCAAGGCCAGGCAAACGAGGATGAGCAGCAGCGATTTGAGCATGCTGTAACCTTCAGTACGCCGAGGGAGAGAGCGCCGATTCGCGCCGCAGTTTGTCACCGGCAGGGTTGACCGCTTCGCGCATGAAGCCGAAGCCGCTGCGACGGTCGAGGCGGAACAGCGTATTGGTCACATATACATCTTCACGGATGCCGATCACCTCCACGACCTCGCTGACGCAGCGACGGCCATCGGGCAAGCGCGTCAACTGGATCACCACGTCCAGCGCCGCGCAGATCATTTGCCGCAAGGTGCGTTCGGCGATGCTGCGGCCCGTCAGGCCGACCAGGGTTTCCAGGCGCAGCAGCGCATCCTGTGCATTGTTGGCGTGCACGGTGCTCATTGAACCGTCGTGGCCGGTGTTCATGGCGGTGAGCACATCGACCACTTCGACACCGCGGATCTCGCCGAGAATGATGCGGTCCGGGCGCATCCGCAGGGCGTTGCGAATCAGGTCGCTGGACTTCACTTCGCCGTGGCCCTCGGCATTCGGCGGACGGGTCTCCAGGCGCACCACATGAGGGTGGCCCAGTTGCAGTTCGGCAATGTCCTCGATGGTCACCAGCCGTTCTTGGGGATTGATCAGTTGGCTGAGAATGTTCAGCAGCGTGGTCTTGCCGGTACCGGTGCCGCCGCTGATCAGAATGTTGCAGCGCTTGCCCACGGCCTCCTGGAGGAAGTCGTAGATGGCCTGATCGATGGTTTGCATGGTCATCAGGTCGGTGCTGTTGAGCATGTCCCGGCGGAACTTGCGGATTGACAGGCACGGGCCGTCGAGGGCGATCGGTGGGATGATCGCGTTGACCCGGCTGCCATCGGGCAGGCGCGCATCGACCATCGGTGACGACTCGTCGAGCCGCCGACCAAGGGGCGCGAGAATGCGCTGGATAACGCGTTCGACGTGGTGCGCATCGATGAAGCGCAAATCACTCTGGTGCAGCAAACCGTCGCGCTCGATGAACACCCGGTGCGGGCCGTTGACCAGAATTTCGGTCACCGCCGAATCTCGCAACAACACTTCCAGCGGGCCGAAACCGGTGAGCTCGTCGACGATCTCTTCGGCCAGGCGCTCCATCTCATAACGGGAAATCGCCAGGTGCAGGCGCGCGATGTATTCGGCCACTTTGTCGATGACGAATTGCGACAGCGTCTGCCGCGATCCCTCCAGGAGGTTTTTGCCCGACTCTTCGATCGCATCGATGATGTAGCGGTGCAGCACCAGTTTCAGGCCTTCGTGGTCGGTGTTGCCGGCCACGCTGCGTTGCGCCACACCGAACAGTTTTTCGCCGCTCATTGCGCACCTCTCAAACGGCTGAACCAGGACTTGGGCTTGGCCAGGTTTTCGGAACGCTTGGCCAGGCGTTCTCCGAGGGTGCGCAGGCTTTGCGTAAGGACTTCCCGTGGCGCCAGTTCGAACAGGGTCACGCCCTGATTCTTGGCGTTCAGGCGCACCTCGGGGCTGTAGGCGAGGGTGGCGATGACCTCCATGCCGAAGCTTTTGCCCAGGGCGTCGGAGTCCGGCGCGACGGCGCGCAAGTAGCGATCCACCAACAGCCGGGCGTGATCGAGCTTCATGCCCTTTTCGCGCCACAGATTGAGCACTTCGAGGTTGCGGCGGCAGTCGAGCACGTTCTGGTCGGTGTACCACAACAGCTTGTCGCAATGGCTGACGAAGGTGCGCAGGGCTTCGCTGTCCGGTTGCCCGGTGAGGTTCACCACGATGTGCTGGAAGTGTTGGCGCAGGGCGCTGAGCAGCATGTACAACTCGGCGGCGCTGGTGTGCTCCAGCGGCTCATCGTGACTGGCGTAGGCGAGGATTCGTACCCCGACTTCACAACGGGTGAAGGCACTGTCGATCAGGGTCGCGTCGAGTCGGCGCAAATGCCGCAAGGCATCGCCGAAGTGAAACGAACTCTCCAGCCCGAGCAAGGCCAGGCTGTCGCCGCGCGGCAGACCCAGGTCGAGCAAGAGGGTTTGCTGTCCGCTCTTCTGCACCACCTGCGCCATGTGATTGGCCAGCAGCGCGCCGTCGGCATTGCTCTGCACGCCATACAGCACGGTCAGGCCACCCAGTTGGGTGCTCGGTGTCACGGCCGGCAGGCGTTTGCTCAGGCGGCGTACCAGCCCGGCGACTTCACTGGAGCGCGATCCATAAGAAACGAAATCCCGCGCCCCTGCGCGCATGGCATTGAGTACGAGCTGGTTGTCCATGCCGTCGCCCAGGGCGACGATCGCCAGCATCGGCTTGGCTTCCAGGGCGCCCTCGATCAATGCGCATTGGGCCACCACGTGCTCGCGGTCGAGGCCGACGAACACCAGGCTGGCGAAGGTCACATCCACCAGCGCCAGCAGTTCGTCGAGGCTGCCGGAGCCGGCACTGACCACTTGACCCAGCGGCGCGAGGGCGCCCTGCAGCCACTCGAGGTCAGTGTGGTTGCGCGTGATCGCGAGGAAGGTCTGGCTCAGGTTCTGGCTCATTGCGATAACCCGCTGCGTTTATCGAAGTCGCCGTTTTCGAGGAAGTACAGGCGATACCAGTTGGGGTCGTAGTTGCGCAGTTTCTCGCCGGGCAACGACGGCAGCTGCGCGTTGGCGGCCAACGGCTGGACCAGATGCGGGGTGACGATCATCAGCAGTTCACGCTCTTCGCGGCTGATCGAAGAACTGCGGAAAAACGCGCCGAGAATCGGAATGTCACCCAGGCCCGGAAACTTGCTGACCTGCGAGCCGTTTTGCGTGCTGATCAAACCACTGATGACAAAGCTCTCGCCGTCAGCCAGGGAGATGCTGGTGTCCGTGCGGCGAATGGTGAACGCCGGCACCGTGGTGCCGCCGATGGTCACGGCATTGTTGTAGTCCAGTTCGCTGACCTCGGGGGCAACCTTGAGGGCGATCTGATCGTTGCTGACCACCGTTGGCGTGAGCGTCAGGCGGATGCCGAACTCCTTGTATTCGATCGAGTAGCTGTTGCTGTTGGCGCTGGGAATCGGGATCGGGATTTCCCCGCCGGCGAGAAAGCTCGCGCTCTGCCCGCTCAGGGCGACCAGGCTCGGGCGTGCCAGGGTGTAGGCGAAGCCGCTGCTTTCCATGGCATTGATGATGGCGAGGAAGTTACCGCCACCGGCGACGATATTGAACACGTCGTTGGCCAGGGGAATGCTGGGGGCGGCGATGCGCGGATCGATGTTGCGCAGCGGGAGTACGCGGGGCGTCACCCCGGTATTGGGCACTGTGCCAGGGGAGCCGAACAGGAAATTCGAGTTCTTGCCATAGATCGAGGTGCTGGCTTCTTTGAGTTTGGTCCGGCTGACTTCGACGAAACGGATGTCGGTCTGCACCTGCGACGGCAGCGACGGATCATCCGATGGCAGCCGCGCGGCCCTGGTCATGGCCGCGGTGGCGCGCCCCTGGACGAACACCATGCTTTGGCGAGGTGCACTGGCGCAGGCGGTCCAGACCATCAGGCTGGTGGTGCCGGGGGCCATCCCGGTGAGCAGGAACGCCTGGTTGCCATTGACCCGAACGTCGGCGATCTTCGGGTCCCCTACGGCCAGGCGCGTGATGGGAACGGGCGATTGCAGTTCCTGTTGCTGCCCTTCGCCGATTTCCACGGTGGCGGGTAACGGGCTCAGTGCGGCGCAGTTTCCGCCTGCCGCGACGGCGGCGGTCAACGGCATGCCACCGATCAAGACGGCCCAGATCAAACCGTTGAATAACGGAATAATACGTCTGCGCATGGAAAGGCGTCCTTGCTCGATTCAGGGGGTCTGTTGAGTGAGTTCATTGCCGCGAATGACTTCCACGCCCGATTTTCTCGGTGCGACGGGGACACTGGCGACGACGGGTTTGGGCGGTGCGGTCATGGCCAGTTGATTGAACTGGATCAACTCGCGATTGGCGTTGGTGAGGTTGGTCGCAGAATCGCGCTCGCCGGCCCAATAACGGGCCAGGCGTTTCTCATCGGCACTGCGAACGGCCAGGCGTAACACCCCGGCCTGGGTGGCGAGGAGCAGGCGACTCAACAGTGGCGCGGGAACGGCGAGCAGTACGGTACGGGCGTTGGCGCGCTGTTGTTCCTGCTTGAGCTTTTCATCATTGCTGTAGGCCAGGCTGGTGGGTTGGCCATCGTTGGTCAGGCCCAACTGTTCGCCCACCCCCAACACGCGCAATGCCGGAACCACCAGTTGTGCGGAGGGTTGGGGGTTGATGGCGTCCATGCGCAAAAACAGCAAGACGTCGACATAGTCCCCCGGTGCCAGTTGGCCGCCGGCATTGATGACTTCGTCCACGGATACGGCGAGCGCGCGTTCGTCAGAACGAATCATCCGCGCCAGTTTGCTGCCGGCTTCGAAGCTTTCGTCACTGAGCCAGGTTCCGGCACGCAGGCTGCGCCAGGGCGCGCGACCGATCGCTTGATCGAGACGGGTGAGGCTGCCGGCAGGGGCGGTGCGGAGTTTTTCCACGGCCACGTCGGCGGCAGTGATTTGCACGAACGGCGCGATGTCATGCAGCAGCACGACGACGGGTTGGCGGGTGTCTTCTTCCTGTGGTGCCGCTGCCTGAGGAGTGGCGGCTGCCGGGGTGACGATCCCGGTCTGTGCAACCACAGGTGCGGCAGCCGGTTGCCGGCTCAGGGTGAAGCCCCAGTAACCGGCAATGACAGCGCCCACCAGAGACAGTCCGGCAAGACCCAGAATGGCACGACTGTTCATGCGGCTCTCCCTTTCCTGCTGCGCAAAAATTTCATATCAGAGAACGAGAAAAATTTGCAATAAGGCAGCTATGAACATTGAACTATTTCGCTATTTGACCCTAGCGCAGCTAGTGCAAATGCCATTACTGGCACTGAAATATCTGATAAAAGTGAATGATTAAGCTGAAATATCAGGTTATCTGACGCCAACTAAATGACTAATACTTTTGTATTAATGCGTTCTTACAGTTGTTGACCGGGGAAATGCCGACAATGCTGGTGCTGGCATAGGGGAATCATGTTGCGCCGATGCAACACCCGTGGTCATCAAGGAGAACGTCATGTCTGTTGCCAAGGTTGTTCAGAAGATCAAATCCGAGATCGCTTTCTATAAAAGTCTGGCCAAAGATACCGAAGGGGCTTCGGGTATTGAGTACGCCATTGTGGCGGCGATGGTGGCGGTGGTGATTGCCGGGCTCAGTACTGGAATGGGTAATTCGATCACTACCATTTTTGGAAAAATCAAAACTGCGTTGGGCTAAGTATTGGCAAGTCGCCAGGGCTAAAAACGAATTCTAATTTCAGCGCTAACCCACTCCAGGTGTCTCCTATGAACGCTCCTGTGCTTTCGCGCCAGCAACTTCTACTGGTCGACGACGAGGAAGAGGCGTTACTTGAGTTGGCCGAGTGGCTGGAGGGCGAAGGCTTTATTTGCTTTACCGCGACGTCGGTGAAACTGGCGTTGCAGCATTTGACACTCCATCCGGATATTGCACTGGTCATCACCGATCTGCGCATGCCGGAGGAGAGTGGCATGTCGCTGATCAAGCGCTTGCGCGAGCATACGTCGCGCCAGCATCTGCCGGTGATTGTGATGTCCGGACATGCGGGCATGGAGGACGTGAGTGACATGTTGCGGTTGCAGGTGCTGGACCTGTTTCGCAAGCCGATCTATCACGTACGGCTGTTGGAGACGTTGAACAACCTGTTTCCACTGCCGCGGCTTCAGTTGGTTTATCCCTGAATGTCGCTGTCTGGGTCTGGCGATCGGTTGACGGCTGGCTGACCCGCGAAGGCGGCCAGTAGAACACGACTCCCTCCAATATCCTTCGCCAGCATTGCGTCTTCTTCAGACGTTGTCAGGCAAGCGGCCGCCAATGGCCAGTCATGTGCTCCAGCTCTCCGGCGCCGATCAAGCGCAGATCGCCACTCGACCCCGCCGCACTGGCGAGCAACGTCACCTCGCTGGGCAGACGTACCGGTTTCTGGAATTGCACCGTGATCTCGAGGTTTGCCGTCGACAGGTGATCGGCCAGCGCGGCCAGGGTGCGCGCCTTGTTCCACAATCCATGGGCGATGGCCGAAGGAAACCCGAACAGTTTGGCGCTGGCGGCACTCAGGTGAATCGGGTTGTAGTCGCCGGACACCTTGGCGTACTGCCGGCCGATATCCGCGGGTGCTTTCCAGTGCGCGACTTCGCTCAGCGGCAGTGTCGAGACCAACACCTGCTCGACGGGCTCACCCTCAAGCTTGACGCCGCGACAGAGCATCCGGCTTTCAGCTTCCCACAGCGACCCGAGTTGATCATCGAGGGTGGTCACCAGGTCGAAGGTCGCACCCTTGGCGTGGGGTTGCAGGTTCTGCACTTGCACGCTGACCCGGACCCGATTGACCCCGCCCAGCGGCCGCAGTACGCGAATGCGATTGCTCAGATGAATCAGCCCCAGTAACGGAAACGGAAAGTCCTTGGCAGTCAGCAATTGCATCTGCAAGGCGAACGCGAGGATGTGCGGATAAGTCGGTGGCAGCAAACCATCGTCGGCGAACCCGCAGACCTTGCGATAGTCCGCCAGGCGTTTCGGATCGACATCGACCCAGCAGCGCAGACCGGCATCGGGCAGGGTGATGCCGCTGATTTTGCGTCGCGTCGCCGCGCGTAGATACAGCCCCGGCAGGCTCGGCTCGCGGTTGAGTGTGTGCCAATCAGTGATCATGCCTATGCCCCCAAAACGCTTTGCCCACAGACGCGCAATGCCTGCCCGGTGAATGCGCCCGTGCCCGGCTGCGCCAGCCACGCCACCGCTTCGGCGACGTCTTGAGGCAGGCCGCCCTGGCCCAGGGAGCTCATGCGTCGCCCGGCTTCGCGCAGGCCGAATGGAATGTGTGCGGTCATCTGGGTTTCGATAAACCCCGGTGCCACGGCATTGATGCTGATGCCCCGGGCCTGCAACAGCGGCGCCCAGGCCTGTGCCAGGCCGATCAGCCCGGCCTTGCTCGCCGCATAGTTGGTTTGTCCGCGATTGCCGGCGATGCCGCTGATCGATGCCAGCAGGATGACCCGGCCGTGGTCACGCAAGGTGCCGTTATCGAGCAAGGCCTTCGTCAGGACTTGCGGGGCATTGAGGTTGACCGCGAGTACGGCGTCCCAGAATTCCGGGGTCATGTTGGCCAGGGTTTTGTCGCGGGTGATGCCGGCGTTGTGCACCACGATATCGATGCCGTCGGGCAGCGCTTCGACCAGTTGCGTGGCGGCGTCCTCGGCGCAGATGTCGAGGGTGATGCTGCGCCCGCCCAGGCGTGCGGCGAGGGCGTCGAGATCGGTTTTGGCGGGCGGCACGTCGAGCAGAATGACGTCGGCACCGTCGCGAGCCAGGGTTTCGGCGATGGAAGCACCAATGCCGCGCGCCGCGCCGGTGACCAGCGCCTTGCGCCCGGACAGCGGACGGGTCCAGTCGGTCACCGGGGTGTCGCAGGCGTTCAGGCGAATGACTTGCCCGGAGACGAAGGCGCTTTTCGGCGAAAGGAAAAACCGCAGCGGGCCTTCCAGTTGATCTTCAGCGCCTTCGCCGACGTGGATCAGCTGCAAGGTGCCGCCGCTGCGCAGTTCCTTGGCCAGCGAACGACTGAACCCCTCAATCGCCCGTTGGGCGCTGGCGGCGAACGGGTCGCTCAAGGTCTGCGGCTCACGCCCGAGAATGACCAGGTGCGCGCAGTGGTCGAGGTTCTTCATCAAGGGCTGGAAGAACTCGCGCAGCTGTTTGAGCTGATCGGTCTGCACCAGGTGAGTGGCATCGAACACCACGGCCTTGAGTTTCGGGCCATGGCCGGGAATCCACGCCGTGGCCAGCGAAGGATCGGTGGCGTAGCTGTAGATGGCATCGGTCAGGCGATGGGCGAAGGCACTGACGTTTTCCGCCAGCGGCCCGCCGCCGATCAGCAATGCGCCTTCGATAGGACGCAAGCGGCCCGCTTGCCAACGCTCCAGGCGCACCGGCGAAGGCAGGCCCAAGGCCCCGACCAGACGATGGCCGATGGAGGAATTGGCGAAGTCGATATAGCGGTCAGACATGGAACGCGCTCCAGCAGCTGAGGTTCAAAGTGTGGACCATGAATGGCGATCAGTCGTTCGATCCACGAGATAAGGCCTACGCTTGACCAGACTGTAGGAGCGAGCCCGCTCGCGATGGTGTATCCGTCGAAGTCAATGTAGCTGACACACCATCGCGAGCAAGCTCGCTCCCACAGGGGGCGGTTTTAACTTTCAAATGTTGATAGGGAGCTTTTCATGACTCAGCTGCGCCGCGTCGCGATCATCGGCGGTAACCGGATTCCCTTCGCCCGCTCCAACGGTGCATACGCCACCGCCAGTAACCAGGCCATGCTCACGGCTGCCCTCGAAGGCTTGATCGAGCGCTATAACCTGCATGGCCTGCGCATCGGGGAGGTGGTTGCCGGGGCGGTGCTCAAGCTGTCGCGAGACATGAACCTGACCCGCGAATGCGTGCTCGGCTCGCGGCTGTCACCCACGACCCCGGCCTATGACATCCAGCAAGCCTGCGGCACCGGACTGGAAGCCGCGTTGCTGGTGGCGAACAAGATTGCCCTGGGCCAGATCGACTGTGGCATTGCCGGCGGGGTCGACACCACGTCTGACGCGCCGATCAGTGTCAGTGAAGGCCTGCGCAAGATTCTGCTGGAAGCCAACCGCGCCAAAAGCACCGGCGACAAACTGAAAACCTTCCTGCAGTTGCGGCCCCGCGACCTGATCCCCGAGTTTCCGCGCAACGGCGAACCGCGAACCGGCTTGTCCATGGGACAACACTGCGAGTTGATGGCACAGACCTGGAACATTCCCCGTGAAGCACAGGATCAACTGGCCCTGGAGAGTCATCAAAAACTGGCTGCGTCCTATACGGAAGGCTGGCACAACGATTTGATGACGCCGTTCCTCGGCCTCACGCGCGACAACAACCTGCGTGCGGATTCGACGCTGGAAAAGCTGGCCTCACTCAAACCGGCCTATGAAAAAAGTGCCAGGGGCACGCTGACGGCGGGCAACTCCACGCCGCTGACCGATGGCGCGTCACTGGTACTGCTGGGCAGCGAAGCGTGGGCGAAGGAACGTGGCTTGCCCATTCTGGCCTACCTGCGCGACGGCGAGGCGGCGGCGGTGGATTTCGTCAACGGCGCCGAAGGGCTGTTGATGGCACCGGTGTATGCGGTGCCACGCTTGCTGGCGCGCAACGGCCTGACGTTGCAGGACTTCGATTACTACGAAATCCACGAAGCCTTCGCCGCGCAAGTGCTTTGCACCTTGAAGGCCTGGGAGGACCCGGACTATTGCAAGACCCGCCTGGGCCTCGATGCGCCTTTGGGGTCGATCGATCGCAGCCGGCTCAACGTCAAAGGCAGCTCGCTGGCGGCCGGGCACCCGTTTGCCGCGACGGGCGGGCGCATCGTTGCCAACCTGGCCAAGTTGTTGAATGCGGCAGGCAAAGGCCGGGGCCTGATCTCGATCTGTGCTGCGGGAGGGCAGGGCGTGACCGCCATCATCGAGCGCTGATTTTTGAAGGCATCGAAAGACCTGTGGGAGCGGGCTTGCCCGCGATGGGGCCGGCACATTCAACATCTCTGTTGCCTGACACACCGCTATCGCGGGCAAGCCCGCTCCCACAAGGGGCCACCGGTGTTGAATAGATGTATGACATGGCCTAACGTCGGCCCCATCAGCCGTCTTGCAACATAAGGTCAGTCAATGCCGACTAACGGACAAGTCACCCTCGAACGCAGCATTCCTCCCCTCAAGGCGTTGCCGCGTCCGCTGTATGCGCGGGTGGAGAGCCTCAATGCCGGTTCATGGACGCCGTCCCATCGCCACGACTGGGTGCAGTTTTCCTACGCGATCAGTGGCGTACTCGGCGTACACACTGCTGAAGGCAGTTTTTTCGCGCCGCCCCAGTGGGGGATCTGGATTCCGGCGGATCTGGAGCATCAGGTGGTGACCTCGATGCGCGCCGAGATGCGCAGCCTCTACGTGCGTCGCGAGGATTGCCAGTGGGCGGACGGGCGTTGCCGGGTGCTGGAAGTGACGCCACTGGCCCGTGAACTGATCAAGAGTTTTTGCTTGCTGCCGGTGGAGTATCCGCAGGGCGATAGCCCGCAGGCGCGGCTGGTGAGTGTGTTGCTGGATCAATTGGCAACGTTGCCGGAAGTCGGGTTTTCCCTGCCGTTGCCTCGGCACGAACGGCTGCTGGGGTTGTGCAACGAACTGATCGAAAATCCCGAGCTCAACGTGACCTTGCAGGCGTGGGCTGAGCGCTTGGGCATTTCGGAGAAAACCCTGATGCGCTTGTTTCAGCGCGAAACGGGGTTGAGTTTCCGTGGCTGGCGCCAGCGCATGCGGCTGTTGTCATCGCTGAGCTTGCTGGAGGAGGGCGACAGCGTGACCAACGCTGCGCTGGCGTGCGGGTATGACTCGACGTCGGCGTTCATTGCGGCGTTCAAAGGTCTGTTCGGGTTTACGCCGGGAGAGTTGTTTCGGCAGTGATGAAGCCTTCGCTGGCAAGCCAGCTCCCACAGAGGTCGCGTCATTCCCGATATTGGGTACGACACGAACCTGTGGGAGCTGGCTTGCCAGCGATCGACCGCGCAGCGGTCTTCGGTCAGGTACGGAAGCGGCGCACCAACCCGTCCAGCTCATTCGACAACCCGGCCAGGCTCTGGGAATCCAGGCGCGCCGAGTTCGCCAGCTCCGCCACCAACTGCGCATCGCCATGGATGTGGCTGATGTGGCGGTTGATGTCTTCGGCCACTTGATGCTGTTGCTCGGCCGCCGTGGCGATCTGGGTGTTCATGTCGCGGATCACGTCCACCGACTCGCGAATCTGCCCGAAGCTGCTGCGCGCTTCACCGATGCGTATGACCGATTGCTGCGACACTTCCAGGCTCGCATGCATCTGCTGGGTCACTTGGCTGGTGCGTTTGGCCAGGTTGCCCAGCAGCCCGTCGATTTCCGCCGTGGAGTCGGCCGTGCGTTTGGCCAGGGCTCGCACTTCGTCGGCGACCACCGCGAAACCACGGCCTTGTTCACCGGCACGTGCGGCCTCGATGGCGGCGTTCAGCGCCAACAGGTTGGTCTGCTCGGCAATCGAACGAATGGTCCCGAGAATCGACTGAATGTCGTTGCTGTCGCGCTCCAGCTGTTGCATCGACTGGGCCGACTGTTCGATTTCCTGGCTCAGGCGGTCGACGCTGGTCACGGCGGCGTCAATCTGTTGCTGACCTTCGCGGGCCTGGCGCTGGCCACTGTCGGCCGATTCGGCGGCCTGGCTGCAAGAGCGGGCCACTTCGTTGGCGGTGGCGACCATTTCGTGGAACGCGGTGGACACCATGTCCACGGCTTCACGTTGACGTCCGGCCGCTTCGGCCATGTCGTGGGAGACCTGGGTCGAGCTCTTGGAGGTGTCGAGGATTTTGCTCGCGGCGCCGCCAATGCTCTGAATCAGGTTGCGGATCGCCGCCAGGAACTGGTTGAACCAGTTGGCCAGTTGCGCGGTTTCATCGCGACCACGGATTTGCAGGTTCTGGGTCAGGTCGCCCTCACCCTGGGCGATGCCTTCCAGTCCGCTGGCCACGCTGCGGATCGGGCGCACGATAAGGCTGGCGAAACTGGCGCCGACGACAGCGAAGAGCACCGCCAGCACAGCGGCGATGATGGCGATCAACCAGGTCAGTTGGGTTGCCGCACTCATGACTTCGCTTTGCTTGATCAGGCCGATGAAGGTCCAGCCCAATTGCTCCGACGGCCAGACGTTGGCCATGTAGCGCTCGCCGTTGAGCTCGACTTCGACCAGACCTTTACCGGCCTTGGCCAATTGCGCGTAACCGTCGCCGAGGCTGCTCAGGGCTTTGAAGTTATGTTCCGGTTGTTTCGGGTCCACCAGTACGGTGCCGTTGTTTTCCATCAGCATCAGGTAGCCGGACTCACCCAGTTTGATCTGTTTGACGATTTCGGTGAGCTGCTTGAGCGACACGTCGATGTTGACCACGCCACCCTGGGCACCCAGTTGGTTGGCCACGGCGCGCACGGTACTCACCAGCACGGCGTCATCGCCAGCCCAGTAATAGGCTTCGGTGCGCACAGTCTTGCCCGGGTTGGCCATCGCCGTTTTGTACCAGGGACGAACGCGTGGATCGTAGTTGGCCATTTTGGCGTCGCCAGGCCAGAACGCATAACCACCACTGGCCAGGCCGTAGGACACGTAGGAGTAAGCCGGATGGCTGGCGGCCAGGGCCGCAAACAAATCAAACAGCTTGGTGTCGATCTCGGTGTCTGGAATGTTCGCGGCGTCAGCGCTGACGCGGCTTTTCACGCTGGCGTCGGCTGTCTTGACCAAGGGCTGGTTGGCCAGGTACTCGACGTTCTGGCTGATGCCGTCGAAAAACAGCTGCATGGCGTTGCTGACCTGACGAATCTCGCGGCCGCTGCCGTCGATGAAATTGTCCTTGGCATCGCTGCGCAGGTTCAGCACCACAAGGGTGGCGACCAGGACCACGGGCAAGCAGGCGATGATTGCAAACGCCCACGTCAACTTCTGTTTGATATTCATCCGCGCTCCATATTTTGTTGTAACCCACGTAGTGCAGAGGACTCGCGGAATTATTGGCAGACATAAACTGAGTTGTTGATCCCGTTCCTGGGAGAGTCGTCGTCTTCTATTGAAACGAGCGTCGGACAATTCGCTTTGTTACTAATGACTTCGGCTGCTCTCGTGGGAAATTGAGGGCTGTTGGAAAAAAATCCTACGAAAAAGGTCGGTCGGTATGTCGGATTTTGTCGTCAATCCCCTTGTATCCCTTCTCCAACAAGTGCTGCGGGCTCGGCTATGATTCTTGGCGGTCGATGAGCATCGGCGGAATTTGTCAGGTTTTTCGGCACATTGTGTGCAACGGCAGCGTTCATAGGTCGGCAACCCCTCCCGTCAAGGAGAGGATTGCCGTATAACGAATGACTTTCGCGTGTTTGGCAATAAAGGACCCACAATAAAAGCTGATGAAGACTCCAAAACGCATTGAACCCCTGATCGAAGACGGTCTGGTCGACGAAGTGCTGCGCCCACTCATGAGTGGTAAAGAAGCAGCTGTTTATGTGGTGCGCTGCGGTAACCAGTTACGTTGCGCGAAGGTCTACAAGGAGGCGAATAAACGTAGTTTTCGTCAGGCGGCCGAGTACCAGGAAGGCCGCAAGGTGCGCAATAGCCGTCAGGCCCGGGCCATGGCCAAGGGCTCCAAGTTCGGCCGCAAGGAAACCGAGGACGCCTGGCAGAACGCCGAAGTGGCGGCGCTGTTCCGTCTGGCCAACGCCGGTGTGCGAGTGCCCAAGCCGTACGACTTCCTCGAAGGCGTGCTGTTGATGGAGTTGGTGGCCGACGAGTACGGTGATGCCGCGCCGCGTCTGAACGACGTGGTGCTGGAACCGGACCAGGCACGCGAGTATCACGCGTTTCTGATTTCGCAGATCGTGCTGATGCTGTGTACCGGTCTGGTGCACGGTGACCTGTCGGAGTTCAACGTATTGCTGACCCCGACCGGTCCGGTGATCATCGACTTGCCCCAAGCGGTGGACGCAGCGGGCAACAACCACGCGTTCAGCATGCTGGAGCGGGACGTGGGCAACATGGCGTCCTACTTCGGGCGGTTCGCGCCGGAGTTGAAAAAGACCCGGTACGCCAAGGAAATGTGGGCCTTGTACGAGGCCGGCACCTTGCACCCGGCCAGCGTCTTGACCGGCGAGTTCGATGAACCGGAAGAGATAGCTGACGTGGGCGGCATCATGCGCGAGATCGAGGCCGCACGGCTCGATGAAGAGCGCAAGCAAGCGGCGCGTGCCGCTGATGACGCGCCACCGGGCAAGGCCGAAGAACCGCCTCCGCCGTGGATGCAGTAATCGGCTAAAGAAAAACCCGGCTTCGGCCGGGTTTTTTGTAGGGTTACAGATTCAATATGGATGTCGCCTGATCGTCCGCCTTCGCGGGCTTGCCCGCGAAGGCGTCAGTACATTCAGCATCAAGGTGTCAGGCAGAAACAGGTTCAGCACAGCACCCCGATTCCAGGTTCTTGAGAATCGGACAGTCCGGCCGGTGATCCCCTTGGCAGTGCTCAACCAGGTCCTGGAGGGTATCGCGCAACTGGCCCAGTTCTCGGATCTTCTGATTCAGCTCCTCGATATGCAGACGGGCCAGGGCTTTGACATCGGCGCTGGCGCGCTGGCGGTCCTGCCAGAGGGCCAGCAATTTGCCGACTTCTTCCAGGGAAAAGCCCAAATCCCGGGATCGCTTGATAAACGCCAGGGTATGCAAATCGTCGTCACTGTAGATCCGATAACCGCTGTCGGTGCGATGGGCGGCCTTGAGCAGGCCGATAGACTCGTAATACCGGATCATCTTGGCGCTCAGGCCACTGTGGCGCGCCGCTTGGCCGATGTTCATCGGTTGTCCTCCAGGTCCTTGGGTTTCCAGGTTTTCAACAGCAGCGCGTTACTCACGACGCTGACACTCGACAACGCCATGGCCGCGCCGGCCAGTACCGGGTTGAGGAAGCCGAAAGCCGCCAATGGAATGCCAATCAAGTTGTAGACGAACGCCCAGAACAGGTTTTGCCGGATCTTCGCGTAAGTCTTGCGGCTGATGTCCAGCGCGGCGGGCACCAATCGTGGATCGCCGCGCATCAGGGTGATGCCGGCGGCGTGCATGGCTACGTCTGTGCCGCCACCCATGGCGATGCCAATGTCTGCGGCAGCGAGGGCCGGCGCATCATTGATGCCGTCACCGACCATCGCCACCACGCCGGTTTCCTTCAGCGCGGTGACCGTGGCGGCTTTGTCGGCTGGCAGCACCTCGGCATGCACGTCGCTGATGCCCAGCGCTTCAGCCACCACTTTGGCGCTGCCACGGTTGTCGCCGGTCAGCAAGTGACTGCTGATGTGCCGTGCGCTCAGTTGTTGCACCGCTTGCAGTGCGCCGGGCTTGAGTGTGTCACCGAAGGCGAACAGGCCCAGCACCCGTGGCTCCGGGCTTTGCTCGATGAGCCAGGACAAGGTCCGGCCTTCGGTTTCCCAGGCGCTTGCCGAATCGGCCAAGGGACCCGTGCTCAAGCCGCTCTCGTCCAGCAAGCGCCGATTGCCCAGGGCCAGCCGCCGGCCTTCGAGGCTCCCGGCAATGCCGCGTCCGGTCAGGGACTGACTGTCGCTGACATCGGCCACGGTCAGGCCACGTTCGCTGCAGGCATCCAGCACCGCCTTGGCCAGTGGATGTTCGCTGCCCCGTTGCAGGGCGCCGGCCATTTGCAGCAGCGCGGCTTCGTCGCCGTCGATGGCGCTCAAATGGGCGATACGCGGAGCGCCCGAGGTCAGGGTGCCGGTCTTGTCGAACACCACCGCGCTGACTTCATGGGCGCGTTCCAGCGCTTCAGCGTCCTTGATCAGAATCCCGTAGCGCGCCGCGACCCCGGTGCCGGCCATGATCGCCGTCGGTGTCGCCAGTCCGAGGGCGCATGGACAAGCGATCACCAACACCGCCACGGCGTTGATCAACGCGGTTTCCATCGGTGCGCCGTACAACCACCAACCGATCAGCGTCGCCAGGGCCATTAGCAAGACCACCGGCACGAATACCTGGCTGACTTTATCCACCAGTTTCTGGATCGGTGCTTTCGCCGCTTGAGCGTCTTCCACCAGACGGATGATGCGCGCCAATACGGTTTCCGCACCGAGTGCCTGAGTACGAACGAGCAACCGGCCTTCACCATTGATTGCGCCGCCGGTGACCTTGTCGCCAGGCTGTTTCGGCACCGGCAGGCTTTCGCCGCTGATCAGCGCTTCGTCGGCATGGCTCTGGCCTTCGACCACGGCACCGTCCACCGGGAAACGTTCGCCGGGTTTGACCAGCACCAGGTCATTGAGGCGCAAGGCGCTGATGGCGACTTCTTGCTCACGACCGTCGACGATTTGAATGGCTCGCTCGGGGCGCAGTGCTTCGAGGGCGCGAATGGCGCTGGCGGTCTGGCGTTTGGCACGACTTTCCAGGTATTTGCCCAAGAGCACCAAGGCGATCACCACCGCCGAGGCTTCGAAATACAGGTGCGGCATGCGTCCGGCGGCAGTGGCCCATTCATACAGACTCAAGCCATAACCGGCGCTGGTGCCCAGGGCGACCAGCAAATCCATGTTACCGGCCCCGGCACGTACGGCTTTCCAGGCCGCGACATAAAAGCGCGCGCCAAAGATGAACTGCACTGGCGTGGCCAACGCAAATTGCACCCAGGCCGGGAGCATCCAGTGCACGCCGAACGGTTGCAGCAGCATTGGCAGTACCAACGGCAAGGCGAGGGTGATGGCGGCGAGCAAGGCCCAGCGCTCGCGGTGCAGGCGAGTGTGCTGGCGGTCGGTTTGTGGCTGTTCGGCCTCCCAGACGCTGGCGCTGTATCCGGCTTTGGTCACGGCGGCGAGCAGGGTTTGCGGATCGATCTGGCCGAGCAATTCGAGATGGGCGCGCTCGTTGGCCAGGTTGACGCTGACGCTCTTCACACCGGGTACTTTGTTCAACGCCCGTTCGACGCGACCGACGCAAGAGGCGCACGTCATGCCGTCGATGCTCAATTCCAGGCTGTGCTGCGGCACGCTGTATCCGGCGTTTTGCACCGCCTCCATCAAGGCCGGCAGGCTGTCGGCGGGTGCTTGAACACGGGCCTGCTCAGTGGCCAGGTTGACGCTGACAGCCGTGGCGCCAACGACTTTGCTCAAGGCGCGTTCGACACGGCCGGCGCAACTGGCGCAGGTCATGCCGGCAATGGGGAGATCGTAGGTAATGGAATCGGACATGGGGCACGCTCCCTGTAGTGGATGGCCACAGGATCAACCTTGCCATGCGGGTAAGGTCAAGCGCCATTAAGAAATTCACTGCAATCCAACTGTAGGAGCGAGCCTGCTCGCTCCCCCAAGGGCGCTATGTCAGTACTCGAGCGCCGCTTGTTTGAGGTACATCCCTTCCTGCGTCATCGCAATCCGGAACTTCAGCACGTCCCCGGCCCGAAGCGTGATGTTTTGCGAGCCCGGCGCCAACATGCCCGGATTGCAGCCAGGTGCCTGGCCGGGCAGCAGTTTCAGACGCAGCGAGACATTGCCCGGCGGCAGATTGAACGAAGTGCTTTGCTCCTGGAACAACCGCGCCGACAACTGATCCTGGATGTAAACGCCAATCTCGCAGTTGGTCGACACTTCCAGCCGTTCGCGGGAAATGATCAGCACACCATAGTCCTCCCCGGCAGCATTGGCCGAGGGCATGGCGGCGAAAAGGCTGAGAAAGCCAAACAGGCTGAAAGCTGACCAGCGCATGGCTGAATCTCCTGAGATCGAGTCATAGATGGACGCAGCTTGGCCGAGCGCGACGCCGATTGCCAGCCCGGCAGATTATTTCAGAACTTGACCTTGCCATGATGGCAAGCTCGACACTGCGCGTCGCCTATTTAAAAAACCTCATTCAAGGAGTTGTCCCATGCAAGTATTCAATGTTGAAGGCATGTCCTGCGGCCATTGCGTCAAAGCCATCACGGCTGCGGTACAGGCCAGGGATGCGGCCGCCAGTGTGCGGGTCGATCTGGCGGCGAAAGAAGTGGGCGTCGAAAGTTCGCTGAGCGCCGAGCAGGTGATCGCGGCGATCAGCGAAGAAGGTTATGACGTCAAGTTAGCCTGATTTTTTTAATAGTTAGCGAGCTATCTGAATGTTCAAGGCATCCATGCACGGCTAGACTGTCGGGCTGCTGACTCTGCCCAACTGGATGCCTGATGAACCTGCGCACAATCCTCATTCTCGGCGCCTTGAGCGCGTTCGGTCCGCTGGCGATCGATTTTTACTTGCCGGCCTTTCCGGCCATGGCGCTTGCCTTTGCTACCGATGAGCAACATGTGCAGCTGACGTTGGCGGCATACTTCTTTGGCCTGTCCATCGGTCAATTGGCCTATGGCCCGGTGGCGGATCGCTTTGGGCGACGCATTCCCCTGTTGATCGGAGTCGGGCTGTTCACCGCTGCCTCGCTGGCCTGCGCCTATGCGCCGGACCTCGATTGGCTCATCGGCGCGCGTTTCGTCCAGGCGCTGGGCGGGTGTGCGGGGATGGTGATCTCACGGGCGGTGGTCAGCGACAAATGCGATGCAGTGGGCTCGGCGAAAGTTTTTTCGCAGTTGATGCTGGTCATGGGGCTGGCGCCGATTCTTGCGCCGATGCTCGGCGGCGTGCTGGTCAACACCGCGGGGTGGCAGTCGATCTTCCTGGTGTTGACCGGTTTCAGCGCGTTGGCCGGTCTGGCCGTGGCCCTTGGATTGCCGGAAAGCATGCCCGCCCATTTGCCGCGCCAACCCTTGTCGGGGGCGTTGCGTCAGTACGGGCGGCTGTTGAAAGACCCGGTGTATCTCGGCCACGCGCTGACCGGTGGTATCGCCATCGCCGGGATGTTTTCCTACATCGCCGGTTCGCCATTCGTCTTCATCAAACTTTATGGTGTTCCGGCCGAACATTTTGGCTGGTTTTTCGGGGCCAATGCGGCGGGTTTCATTCTGGTGGCCCAGGTCAATGCACGGCTGTTGGCCCGGCGTGGCCCGGCGTTCCTGCTGGCGCGCACGGTGTGGATCTACCTTGGCGCCGGCCTGGCGTTGCTCGCCGTCAGTGCGCTGCATACCGCACAGCTTTGGCCGTTGTTGATTCCGCTGTTTGTCTGCATCGCCAGCCTGGGTTGCATCCTGCCCAACGCCTCGGCCTGCGCGATGAACGGCCAGGGCGCCCGCGCCGGCAGCGCCTCGGCGATGCTCGGTTGCCTGCAATTCAGTGTGGCCGCCGGAGCTTCCGCGCTGGTGGGCGTTTTACACGACGGCAGCGCGATGCCGATGGCCTTGGTCATCAGCCTGTGCGGCATTCTGGTGGTGAGCGCGGCGATGCTTACCCGACGCTTGCAGAATGCCCGGGCGTTGGTGCAAGCCCAGGTCTGAGGGCGGACTCAGCCGGCAGCTCGCTGCTGACGGTCGGGAATTTGATGGGGGGCCTGCAAGCGCGCTTCAAGCGTGTTGGTGAAGGCGCGTGCTTCGGCTTCGCTGCGAAAAGTCACCGCATGTTGGTCCAGACGAACTTGCCACTGGGACTTTGCCAATTCTTTTATCAGGATCTTCATTACTGACCTCCTCAGATAAAAATGTGTCTCACAGAGGTGTCGATTGTAGTCCTGAATACGATCGCAATTGTGACAAGGATCAAGCTTCTGACTGACGGTGTCGCCCGTGCTCGGGGCGACACCGAAGCCATCGGCCTAGAAGCCTTCCAGCACAATCTTGCCCTTGGACTTTCCGCTCTCGAGCAGCGCATGGGCTCGGCGCAAATTCGCCGCGTTGATTGTGCCGAAGTGCTCGCCAACCGTGGTTTTCAGCGTCCCGGCATCAATCAACCGGGCCACGCGATTGAGCAATTTGTGCTGCTCGATCATGTCTGCGGTTTCGAACAGTGAGCGGGTGTACATGAACTCCCAGTGCAGCGACAGGCTCTTGCGCTTGAGCTTGGTCACGTCGAGGGTTTTCGGGTCATCGATCAGTGCCAGCTTGCCTTGCGGTGCCAATGCCTCGACCAGTTGATCCAGGTGATGATCGGTCTGGGTCAGGCTGGCAACGTGGGTCACGTGTTCGATACCGGCGTGTTTGAGTGCTTCGCTCAGCGGTTGGCTGTGATCGACCACCAGGTCGGCGCCCAAGTCTTTCACCCAGCTTTGGGTTTGCGGACGCGAAGCGGTGCCGATGACGTTCAGGCCAGTGAGTTGTTTCGCCAGTTGCGTGAGGATCGAGCCGACACCGCCGGCTGCGCCGACGATCAGCAGGCTCTGGCCTTCATCGACTTTGCCTTCGCGTACTTGCAGGCGTTCGAAGAGCAGTTCCCACGCCGTGATGGCGGTCAGCGGCAGGGCGGCCGCTTCGGCGAATCCCAGGGTTTTGGGCATGTGGCCGACGATCCGTTCATCCACCACGTGCAGTTCGCTGTTACCACCGGCGCGGGCGATGGAGCCTGCGTAGAACACTTTGTCGCCGGTCTTGAACAGGGTCACTTCGCTGCCAACGGCTTTGACCACACCGGCCACGTCCCAGCCCAGCACCTTGGCCGCGCCGCCCTCAGGCTGGACGTTCTGGCGGACCTTGGTGTCCACCGGGTTGACCGATATGGCTTTGACTTCTACCAACAGGTCGCGGGGCCCGGCGACAGGCTCCGGCAGTTCGATGTCTTGCAGGGATTTTTCGTCGCTGATTGGCAGGGAGGCGTAATAGGCGATGGCTTTCATGGAGGGCTCCGTTAACTAATAGAGGAAAGATTCAGGCGAGGGCTTGCAGGCGCTTGAGTTCGAAGTGTTCGAGAAAATCCCCGGCCCTGGCGCGGAAGTGCTGGATATGAGCACTGGCGTCATGGGCTTGCAGGGCTTCATCGCTGCTCCAGCGCTCGATCATGTAGAAGGCCAGTGGATTGGCCAGGTCCTGATGCAGATCGTATTGCCCGCAACCCGCCTCGGCACGGGTCGGCTCCACCAGCGCCCGCAAGTGCTGTTCGAGGGCGTCCTGCTGGCCGGGTTTGGCGATGAGGGTGGCGATAGCGGTAAAAGGCTGGGACATCTTCGACTCCGGGAACGGGGTGATTTCGATGGAGAGATGATTGGCTATTTCTACTGAAGATAAAACCCGCTAAAAGAGCAGTCTCTTTCAATATTTTTTTGATAATCGAGGCTTCACATGCTGCGTTTCGATGACTTGCAGTTGTTTGTCCGGGCGGCGGACCTGGGCAGTCTGTCGGCGGCCGCGCGAGGTATGGACATGTCGGCGGCGGTGGCCAGTGCCGCCTTGAAACGCATCGAACAGCAGCTCGGCGCCCGCCTGTTGGCGCGCTCCACGCGCAGCCTGCGCCTGACCGCCGAGGGCGAAGGATTCTCGAATACGCCCGGGCGGCCCTGAGCAATCTCGACGAGGGTCGGCGTTTGTTGGCCAGCGGACAGGACCAGGTCAGCGGAGTGTTGCAGTTGTCGGCACCGTCGGACTTCGGGCGCAACCTGTTGTTGCCCTGGCTCGACGAGTTCCAGCGCGAGCACCCGAAACTCACGGTGCGCCTGTTGCTGGGCGACCGTATCGCCGATCTGTTTCGGCAGCCGGTGGACATTGCCCTGCGTTATGGCGAGCCGGAAGACTCCAGCCTGGTGGCGTTGCCCATCGCCCCGCAGAACCGGCGAGTCCTCTGCGCTTCACCGGATTATCTGGCCCGGCATGGTGAGCCGCGGCAACTGGAGCAACTGGCCCAACACAATTGCCTGCTGTTCATGCTCGGCAGTCGCGTCCACGACCACTGGAGTTTCCACGATGGCAAGCGCGAGATCAGCCTGACGGTCAGTGGCGATCGTTTCAGTGACGATGCCGATGTGGTGCGTTTGTGGGCGGTGGCGGGGGCAGGCATCGCCTACAAGTCCTGGCTTGACGTGGCGGCCGATGTAATCGCCGGCCGTTTGAAGGTGCTGATGCCCGAGCTGCTCTGCGAGCGCGCACCGCTGAATCTGCTGTGCGCCCATCGCGCCCAACTGAGTAAGCCAGTGAACCTTTTGCGAGAAATGTTGGCCAGCCGATGTGCGCGGTTGAGCAGTCATTTTCCGGGGTTGGCGGGCATTGATCATTAATCGCAGGAAAAAAGCGAAATTTCCCTCAGGAACTATCACCACCAACGCTTCGCGGAGGGCAGGAACCAGGCGCTAACCCGCCTATACTAGCGCTCGCCTCATGTCCGCACCGTCGATCCGAATGGCGAGGCCTCGCTGGAGCCGACCTTGCCCCATATCCCGTCGTTTGCCCTCTGCAACCCTTGTCCGGTGAGGGCTTGAGTGAGCGATGGTTTTGTCCGGTGAATGGCGGTTATCGCGTCTTGGCCGACGACACATTACTGCTCAAGATGTCCCGTGAGCAGTAGACGAAACGATTCAACAGGGAGTGAATACATGGAACATGCACCTTGCATCAGCCAGATAGCCACCTTGCTGGCTGACCCAAAGCGCAGCGCAATGATGTGGGCCTTGATGGACGGCTCGGCACGACAGACCGAAGAGTTGGCGTTGTTGGCGGGTCTGTCACCGTCTTCGGCCAGTGCGCATCTGGGGCGTTTGTCCGCCGGAGGTCTGTTGAAGGTCGAGCCCCGCGGGCGCAAGCGTTTCTTCCGCCTGGCCGCCCCTGAAGTCGGTGCGGCGATCGAAGCCCTGGCCAGTGCGACGATTGCCAGCACCCCACAGAATATCCCTGACATTTTCAAACGTACCGCGCCTCTGGCCAAATCGCTGCCGACCCGTTCGCCATTGTTGCGTGCCCGGCTTTGCGATGATCATTTGGGCGGCACACTGGCCGCTGACCTGTATCAGCGGTTACTGGATTCAGGCTGGATCGAACAGTTTGATCAGCGTGTCACGATCACGTTCAAGGGTTCCACGGAGCTGGCGGCCCGTGGTGTCTACATCCAGGCACTGGCCCATCGCAACGGCCGGGTCGCGTGCGCATGCCCCGACTGGAGCGAAAGACGCGCGCACCTGGGTGGTTCATTGGGCGCTGCGTTGTTGCAGCTGTTCATGCAATCAGGTTGGTTGAGCCTGGCCAACGATTCGCGGGCCTTGCAGATTACCGTCGCCGGGCAGCGTGAAATTCACCGTTTTGCCAAGGAAACCGAGCTGGAACTGGCGCTCTAGGGCTTTTTCAGGTTGACGTCTGGGGTTGGGGCACCAGACGTCGTTCAGAAGCCCGGACAGGTCGCATCCAGCAATAACCCTCCATGGCTATCACGCACACTCGAACCGGGGACTTCCTGGATTGGGGGATGCGGTATGGACACACGAAGCTATAGCGCGGCAGAACGTCTGGAACGACTGCCCATCAGCGGTTATCACCGCGTCATTTTCATCATTATCGCCCTGGCGTTTTTCTTCGACTCCATGGACTTGGCGATGATGACGTTCCTGCTCGGTTCCATCAAAGCCGAGTTCGGCCTGAGCACCGCGCAGGCCGGGCTGCTGGCCAGTTCGAGCTTTTTCGGAATGGTGGTGGGCGCGTCTCTGTCCGGAATGCTGGCCGACCGCTTCGGGCGTAAGCCGGTGTTCCAGTGGAGCATCGTGGTGTGGGGGCTCGCCAGCTACCTGTGTTCCACGGCGCAAACGATAGAGACGCTGACGTTGTTCCGAGTCCTCTTGGGGATCGGCATGGGCATGGAGTTTCCCATTGCTCAGTCGATGCTGTCCGAACTGATTCCGGCCAAACGGCGCGGACGCTACATCGCCTTGATGGACGGTTTTTGGCCGCTTGGCTTCGTCGCGGCCGGGGTGCTTTCCTACTTCCTGCTGCCGGTGATTGGTTGGCGGGATATTTTTCTGGTGTTGGCGGTGCCGGCGGTGTTCGTCCTGGCGATCCGCTTTTTCATTCCCGAGTCACCGCGCTGGCTGGAACAGGCCGGTCACCATGAGGCGGCGGATACGGTATTGCGGCGCATCGAGGAGCGGGTCAGGACGTCATTGGGCCATTCACACTTGCCCGAGCCGATTCGCCTGCCGCAGGTGGCCAGTCAACCGGGCAACTTTTTTTCGGCACTGAGGCAGATCTGGTCGCCGCTGTATCGCCAGCGCACGATGATGATCTGGAGCGTCTGGTTCTTCGCCTTGCTCGGCTTCTATGGCCTGACCTCCTGGCTCAGTGCCTTGCTGCAACAATCGGGTTTTGCCGTGACTCAGTCGGTGTACTACACGGTGTTGATTTCCCTCGGCGGGATTCCCGGTTTCCTGATGGCGGCCTGGCTGGTGGAGCGCTGGGGACGTAAGCCGGTGTGCGTCGTGACGCTGCTCGGCGGCGGGGTGATGGCGTTTCTTTATGGGCAGAGTGCGGTGTTCGGCGGCAACGTCAGCCTGCTGATCGCCTCGGGGTTGTTGATGCAGTTTTTCCTGTTCGGCATGTGGGCGGTGCTCTATACCTACACGCCGGAGCTGTACCCGACATCGGCGCGGGCCACCGGCTCGGGTTTTGCCTCGGCGATTGGTCGCGTGGGTTCGCTGCTTGGGCCTCTGGTGACCGGGCTGGTGTTCCCGATAACGGGGCAGGGCGGGGTGTTCGCCCTGGGGGCGTTGTGTTTTGCGTTGGCGGCGCTGGTGGTCTGGGTCTTCGGGATGGAGACGCGGGGCAAGACCCTGGAGGAATTGAGCGAGCCGGTGTCCATCGGCTAAATGCTGACCCTGTGGGAGCGAACAAGCGCGCTCCCACATTGGTTTGCGGAGCTCTTACGGTTTTACCAGGCGTGCATCCAGACTGTTCTGCGCCAACCGCTTGGCCTGGTCCTGGGTCATTCCCAGATCGGTGTACAACGCATGGAAGTTTTCGGTGACGTAACCGCCGAAGTACGCCGGGTCATCCGAATTCACGGTCACTTTCACGCCACGCTCGAGCATGTCGAGAATGTTGTGCTGCGACATGTGATCGAACACGCAGAGCTTGGTGTTCGACAACGGGCAGACGGTCAGCGGGATTTGCTCATCGATGATGCGTTGCATCAGGCGTTCGTCTTCGATGGCGCGCACGCCATGGTCGATGCGCTGGATTTTCAGCAGGTCGAGGGCTTCCCAGATGTACTCGGGTGGGCCTTCTTCACCCGCGTGGGCGACGGTGAGGAAGCCTTCGCCGCGGGCACGATCGAACACGCGCTGGAACTTGCTCGGCGGGTGGCCCATCTCGGAACTGTCCAGGCCGACGGCGACGAACGCGTCACGGAATGGCAGCGCCTGGTCGAGGGTCTTCTGTGCTTGTTCTTCGCTCAGGTGACGCAGGAAACTCAGGATCAAACCGCTGCTGATTCCCAGTTGCTGCTCACCGTCCTTCAACGCGGCGGCGATGCCGTTGAGCACCACTTCGAATGGAATGCCACGGTCGGTGTGGGTCTGCGGGTCGAAGAACGGTTCCGTGTGAATCACGTTCTGCGCCTTGCAACGCAACAGGTATGCCCAGGTCAGGTCGTAGAAATCCTGGGAGGTGCGCAACACGTCGGCGCCCTGGTAATACAGGTCGAGGAACTCTTGCAGGTTGTTGAAGGCGTAGGCCTTGCGCAAGGTATCGACGTCGCTCCACGGCAGGGCGATCTTGTTGCGTTCAGCCAGGGCGAACAGCAGCTCGGGTTCCAGCGAACCCTCAAGGTGCAGGTGCAGTTCTGCCTTGGGCAGGGCGTTCAGCCAGTCGTACATAGTCTGTTCTCATCAGGTGCAATGGCCGCCATTCTACAGGTGCTCGCTGCAATAATTGGTAAAACCTGACCGAGGGGTTCATCACACCGTTTGCTGTTCCCGTCGATAGGCGTAGGTATCGGCGAAGCGCGAGAGCAGGAATTCAGCACAGGTCGTGGTCGGATATTTAGCCGGGCGCAGCTCATCCTGACAGCCGGGCAGGCATTCGATGCGCGTGTCGGGGTGTGGCTCGGCGAAGAACGGCATCGAATAGCGATCCACGCCCAGCGGGCTGATCACCCGGTGTGGCGTCGACAGGTAACGGTCATTGCTCCAGCGCGCCATCATGTCGCCCAGATTGACCACGAACGTGCCTTCGATGGGGGGCGCCTCAATCCATTCGCCTTTTACGTTCCGGACTTGCAGGCCGCCGGCGGCATCTTGATAGAGCAGGGTGATGCAGCCGTAATCGGTGTGGGCACCGGCACCTTGTTGTTCGGCGGAACTGGCCGTGTGGCGCGGCGGGTAATGGATCATCCGCAAAACACTGACGGGTTCGTTGAAGCGCGTATCGAAAAAGTCGCGTTCGATCCCCAGCGCCAGGGTCATCGCCCGCAACAGTGTTTGCGCGAGGGCCTGCATGTCGAGGTAGTGCTGCTCCATCAGTGCTTCCCAGCCCGGCACTGAAGGATGACGATTCGGGCCACGCAGGGGTTTTTCCGCCAGCACCTCGGGATGGTCGGCGGGCAGGTGCAAACCCATGTCGAAGGTCTCTTTGAGGTCGCTGGGTTTGCCCGGGTCAAGCTGCTCGGTGGCGATGGCGCCATAACCGCGATGGTGGCGGGTCTGGGTGATGTCGATCTTGAGCTTTTCGGCGGCAGGTTGAGCGAAGAAATGCCTGGCGCTGTCGAGTACGGCGTCGATCCGTGCGGCGCTGATCGGATGGCCCTTGATATAGAAAAAGCCCCATTCGCGGCAGGCGTGGTCGATTTGCGTTGCCACCTCAGACCAGGCGTTCTGGTTGTCGCTGTAGAGCGGGGCGATGTCGATGATGGGAAGGCTGGTCATGCGATTGTCCTGAGAAGTACGCAAACGGGAAAACGCTGGGGAGCCTGTGGGAGCGGGCTTGCCCGCGATGACGTCAGCACATCCTGCATCTCTGTTGACTGACTGTCCGCTATCGCGGGCAAGCCCGCTCCCACAGGGTTTGTGTTGATCGTTGGATTACTTCGGCATCTCGGCTTTCATGCCTTCCACGTAGTAATTCATCGACGCCAGCTCCGCATTGGTCGCGCTCAAGCCCGCCGGAATTTTCTCGACCCCGGCCTGATCCTTGATCGGCCCGGTGAACGGCTGCAATGCACCGCTCTTGATGTCGGCGATGATCTGCTCGGCCTCGGCTTTCACCGGTGCAGGCACCAGGTCGCTGATCGGCAGTTCAACCGTGCCTTCTTTCAATCCGCCCCAGTAATCCTGGGATTTCCAGGCATGGTCGATCACGCTCTGGGTGGCCTGAATGTAGTGCGGGGCCCAGTCATTGACGATGGACGTCAGCACCGCTTTGGGCCCGAAGTGCGCCATGTCCGAAGCGTAGCCGACGGCATACACGCCACGCCGCTCGGCGGCCTGGATCGGTGCCGGGCTGTCGGTGTGCTGGAACACCACGTCCACGCCCTGGTCGATCAGTGCGTTGGCGGCATCGGCTTCCTTGCCCGGATCGAACCAGGAATTGACCCACACCACCTTGATTTCGGTACCGGGGTTGTACTTGTTCAGGGCCAGTTGAATGGCGTTGATGTCGCGAATCACTTCCGGGATCGGGAACGATGCGACGTAGCCGATCTTCTTGGTCTTGGTCATCTTCGCCGCGAGGAAGCCGCCGACGTAGCGACCCTCGTAGGTGCGCGCCAGGTAGGTGCCGAGGTTCTTGTCCTGCTTGTAGCCGGTGGCGTGTTCGAAGGTCACTTTGGGAAATTGTCTGGCGACTTTCAGCGTCGGGTTCATGTAGCCGAAGGAGGTGGTGAAGATCAGGTCGTACTTGTCCTTGGCCATGTTGCGGATCACCCGTTCGGCGTCGGCGCCTTCGGCGACGTTCTCCACGTAGTTGGTGGTGATCTGCGGACCGAATTTTTCCGCGAGTGCCTTGCGTCCCTGTTCATGCTGATACGTCCAGCCGTGGTCACCGATCGGACCGATATAGACGAAGCCGACTTTCAGCGGATCGGTGGCACTGGCGGACAGGCTGGCGCTCAGACCGATGGCCGCCGTAATGGCGCAAAGCAGCTTCTTCAACGGACGCTTGTGCATGAATTGGAACTCCATGTTGTTGTGTGGTTGGCAGGGTCAATGCAAATTGCTGACCAACAAGACAACAAATAGCGCTTAATCGCATAACGGCCTTCGCGAGCAAGCTCGCTTCCACCAAAGCACCGTCAACCCCGTGGGAGCGGGCTTGCCCGCGAAGAGGTCGGCAGGGCCAAAAAAAGTGCATGGGCTTGTACGGCTGCAATGCACTGGTGCGTTAAGGTGTCGCGAACCATTAGCGCTGCTCCACAGTCAGTAGCTCATCGGCTCCTCACGGCAAAAGGCTCGACATGCTCTCCGTCCTCAAGCAAGAAACCTTTCTGCTGCTGGCCCTGATTGCCGCAGTCATTGCCTTCGCGCTGGAGCACTGGTTGCTGCACAGCGGCCAGGCCATTGCACTGACCGGCGGACTGCTGCTGATCGCGTTCATCGTCGCTGCCTCCATGCGTGTCGCTCATCAGGCCGAATTGTTGGCGGAGAAAGTCGGCGACCCCTACGGCACGATGATCCTGACCCTGGCTGCGGTGTTGGTGGAAGTGGTGATCCTGGCGATCATGATGAGCAACGAAGCCTCGAAGACCCTGGTGCGTGACACGATTTATTCGGCGGTGATGCTCGATATCAACGGCATCCTCGGTCTGGCGGCGTTGATGGGCGGGCTCAAACATGGCGAACAGTCCTACAACGATGATTCGGCGCGCAGCTACAGCGTGATGATCCTTACCGCCATGGGGGTGTCGATGGTGGTGCCGGAGTTTATTCCCGAGGCCAACTGGAAGCTCTATTCGGCCTTCACCATCGGTGCGATGGTGGTGCTGTATACCTTGTTCCTGCGCATGCAGGTTGGTCCGCACAGTTACTTTTTCAGTTACAGCTATCCGGACAAGCGACGCAAGAAGGAGCCTCAGGAAAGCGAACCGGCACCGATCAACCTGAAGTTGTCCATCGGCATCCTGGTGTTCGGTGTGGTGGTGATTGGCGCACTGGCCGAGGTGATGTCCAAGACCCTCGATCTGGGCCTGGAAGGGACAGGCGCGCCGCCGGTGATAACGGCAATCCTGGTGGCGGCGATTTCCGCGGCCCCAGAGATTCTGACGGCATTGCGTGCGGCGCTGGCCAATCGCATGCAGTCGGTCGTCAACATCGCATTGGGCGCGTCGCTGTCGACGGTGATCCTGACGGTGCCGGTGATGGAAGCGATGGCGCTTTACACCGGCCAGCCGTTCCAGATGGCCATGACGCCGGTGCAGACCGTGATGATCTTCATCACCCTGATCGTCAGCGCAATCAACCTTAACGATGGCGAGACCAACGCCATCGAAGGCATGACCCACTTTGTGCTGTTTGCGACGTTTATCATGCTGTCGCTGCTGGGCCTTTGAACACCATAAATTCCTTGTAGGAGCGAGCCTGCTCGCGATGGTGTGTCAGTCAACATCCATGCAACTGATCCTCCATCGCGAGCAGGCTCGCTCCTACAGTTGATTGGTGTTGTGTCAGGTCCCGGCGATCAACTGCCGTGCAGCCTGGCTGTGATCGGCAATCAAGCCTTTGAGGTCTAGCCCTTCAACCTGACCGTCAATCACTCGCCATTTGCCGCCGACCATCACCCGATCCGCGCGATCCGCGCCGCACAGCAGTAGCGCCGATACCGGATCGTGGCTGCCGGAGAAGCGCAGTTCGTCGAGCTTGAACAGCGCCAGGTCGGCTTGCTTGCCCACGGCAATCTCACCGATATCGGTACGGCCCAACAGGCTCGCCGAACCTTTGGTCGCCCAACCCAGTACGCGTTCCGGCGTGATCTTCTCGGCACCGTAGCGCAGACGCTGGATGTACAGCGCCTGCCGGGTTTCAAGCATCATGTTCGACGCATCGTTGGAGGCCGAGCCATCCACGCCAAGGCCGAGCAGCGCGCCGGCATCGGTCAATTCGATGGTCGGGCAGATGCCGGAGGCCAGGCGCATGTTCGAGCTCGGGCAATGGCAAATGCCGGTGCCGGCCGCGCCGAGGCGGGCGATTTCATCCGGGTTGAAGTGGATGCCGTGGGCCAGCCAGGTACGCGGGCCGAGCCAGCCAACGCTGTCCAGGTAATCCACCGTGCGCAGGCCGAAGCGTTGCAGGCAGAAGTCTTCTTCGTCGAGGGTCTCGGCCAAGTGAGTGTGCAGGCGCACGTCAAGTTTGTTGGCCAGATCGGCACTGGCAGACATGATTTCCGGGGTCACGGAGAACGGCGAGCAGGGCGCCAGGGCGATCTGGATTTGCGCGCCGTCGCCGCGTTCGTGGTACTCGGCGATCAAGCGCTGGCTGTCGTCGAGAATCACCTGGCCTTCCTGCACGGTTTGTTGCGGTGGCAGGCCGCCGTCCTTTTCACCGAGGCTCATGGAGCCGCGCGTGAGCATGGCGCGCATGCCCAGTTCGCGCACGCTTTCAACCTGCACGTCGATCGCATTTTCCAGGCCTTCGGGGAACAGATAGTGGTGATCGGCGGCGGTGGTGCAACCGGACAGCAGCAACTCGGCCAACGCGACTTTGGTGGCGAGGGCCAGTTTTTCCGGCGTCAGTCGGGCCCAGACCGGGTACAGGGTTTTCAGCCACGGGAACAAAGGCTGGTTGACCACCGGCGCCCAGGCGCGGGTCAGGGTTTGATAGAAATGGTGATGGGTGTTGATCAGGCCAGGCAGGATCACGTGCTCGCGGGCGTCGAACACTTCATTGCACGGTGCCGAAGGTTGTTGACCGAGGCTGAGCACTTCGATGATCACACCGTCTTGCAGCACCAGGCCGCCACGGGCATCGAGACCGTTGGCCGTGAAAATGGCGAGGGGATTTTTTAACCAGGTACGGGTCGCAGGCATGTTGGCCGGCTCCTCTGAAAGTGGGGTTCAGGGTTGCCAGCTCAGTGTTGCCCTGTCTGCTGATCCAGGGTCGCCGGGGAGGCGAGGTGCGGAGTTTCGATCAAAACGGCTTTCCCGGCAAGCCTCGTCCGACAGAGCAACCGGAGCCCCTGTGGGAGCCGGGCTTGCCCGCGATGACGGAGTGTCAGTCGATATCGTTGGCGCCTGATACACCGCTATCGCGGGCAAGCCCGCTCCCACGGGGGGTTGTGTGTTACCAGGGAATGGTTTCGCCCCGGTAATTCACAAAATGATGCCCGCCCTTGCCGACATACGCATTCACCTGATCCACCAGGCCGCGGGTGCTGGTTTCAACGTCGATGTCGGCACCTTCACCGCCCATGTCGGTCTTCACCCAGCCCGGATGCAGCGACAACACAGTCAGCTTCTGCTCGCCCAACTGGGTGACGAAACTGTTGGTCATGGAGTTCAGCGCCGCTTTGCTGGCCTTGTACAGCGCCAGTTCCGGCGCATCCGGCATGGTCACGCTGCCGAGCACCGAACTCATGAACGCCAGCACGCCGGTATCCGGCCGGATCTGCCCGATGAAACGCTGAGCCAGGTTGATCGGCGCGACGGCGTTGGTGAAAAACAGCTGACCGACGTCGGCCAGCGTCGCACCGCCGTTTGGCGTCTGCACGTCAGGGCCCTTGACCCCGGCATTGACGAACAGCAGGTCGAACACTTCGCCTTTGAGCTGTTGGCTCAATGCGATCACCGCTTGCTGGTCGTCCATGTCGAGTTTCTCGATCCGCACCTTGCCCAAGGCCTGCAAGGCATTGGCGTTCTGCGGGTTACGCACGGTGGCGGTGACTTGCCAGCCGTCGGCCAGCAGGATTTTCACCAGCCCGAGGCCCAAGCCCCGGGAGGCGCCGATGATGAGTGCGGTTTTTGCCGTGGACATGATGGGCTTCCTTGTTCAGTAGGGTCATGGATTCAGTGGACAGCGTTGACCGAGCCGTTGCTGCAACTCGTTGCGCAGTGCACCCAGTTCGGCCATGCGGGTTTCGATCAGCTTGAGCTTGTCATGCAGCAATTGCGTGACGGCACTGGCCCGGGCTAATTCACCGATGCGCATCATGACGTCTCAAAGGGGCTTGACCCTGGAGCATACTCCAGGCTTTAGCCTTGTTGCTCCCTGATTTTATGGAGCAACGCCGATGTGGACTTCTACGCAATATCGCCGATTGGTGCTCGGCAGTGCCTGGTATGACTTGATCGTGACCGCGGCGTTTGCCACACCGTGGAGTTTTGCAGCGTTGCATGCGGTGATGGTGAGTGTGAGTCAGGCTTTCGATTTGCCAGGTTCGTTACCACCGTTCGAGCCCGTGCACATGTTGATGGCGAATCTCTTGGGCTCGATTGTGTGCGTGTGGGCGGTGCTGCGGATTCGTGATCCGCAGCGGGTTTATGGGCGGTATGACGCGGTGGGCCGATTCCTGTTTGCGGCCTGGCAGTTGTATGCCCTGGTCCATGGGGCCAGTTCGCTATTGGTGATTGTCCTGTTTTTTGAACTGGCGTGGGGTGTTGCGCAGGTGATGCCTGTTCGCATGCCATCGCGAGCAGGCTCGCTCCCACAGGGTTTACGTCAGACACAATAATTGCGCAAGGCGCTGTCATGTAGGTGCGAGCTTGCCCGCGAAGAGGGCAGGCCGATCAACGCCTAATGCCCTGCCTGCCACGGCTGCCCCAACGACAGCGGCGCATACAACCGGGTGCGCACCGCATCCCGGGACAACAGCACCAGCACCACAATGGTCGCCACGTACGGCAGCATCGCCAGCAGGCTCGATGGAATCGCCAGCCCCAATCCCTGCGCCACCAGATGCAGAATGCTGGCGAGCCCGAACAGGTAGGCGCCGAGCAGCAGACGCCACACCCGCCAACTGGCAAACACCACCAGTGCCAGGGCAATCCAGCCGCGTCCGGCGCTCATGTTTTCCGCCCACATCGGCGTGTACGCCAGGGACAGATACGCCCCGGCCAACCCCGCCATCGCACCGCCAAACAACACCGCCAATGCGCGCACGCCCAGCACTGGCAAGCCCATGGCACTGGCCGCATCCGGGTTTTCCCCGACTGCCTGGATAATCAGCCCGACGCGGCTTTTCAGAATCACCCAGGCCACCAGCGCAAACAGGGCGAACGACAGATACACCAGCAGATCCTGGGCAAACAGCATGCGTCCGATCAGCGGAATTTCACTCAAGTAAGGGATCGCCAAGGGTTCGAAACCCGCCAGCGGTTTACCGACCCATGCCGCGCCGACGAAGGTCGACAGGCCCACGCCGAAAATCGTCAGCGCCAAACCGGTGGCCACCTGGTTGGCATTGAACACCAGCGCCACCAGCGCAAACAGCGAAGACAGCAGCATCCCGGCCAGCATCGCCAGCAACACCCCCAGCCACAGGTTGCCGCTGTTGAAGGCGACGATGAAACCGATCACCGCGCCAAACAGCATCATGCCTTCCTGGCCCAGATTGAGTACGCCGCTTTTCTCGCAGATCAGTTCACCCAGCGCCACCAGCAGCAAGGGTGTGCCGCAGCGCACCATGGCGTAGAAAATATTGCTCAGCAGATCGATATCCATCACAGCGCTCCTGCGTGTACGGCGGTGGTGGGGGCGCGGCGGGTCCAGCGCAGGTTCAAACGCGGGCGATAGAGAATCAGCACATCACTGGCCAGCAGGAAAAACAGCATCATCCCCTGGAACAATTGCGTGATCGCCTGGGGCAGGTTCAGGCTCATTTGCGCGCTCTCGCCGCCGATGTACAGCAGTGCCATCAACAGGCTGGAAAACAGAATACCGACAGGATTCAAACGACCGAGAAAGGCCACGGTAATCGCCGCATAGCCGTAGCCGGGCGACACTTGTGGCACCAATTGACCGATCGGGCCGGTGACTTCGCAGACGCCGGCCAGCCCCGCCAGACCGCCGCTGATCAACAGCGCCAGCCAGATCAGGCGCTTCTCGCGAAAGCCGACGAAACCGGCCGCGCGCTTGTCCAGCCCAAGCACTTTGATCTGGAAACCGACAAAGCTTTTCTGCAACAACACCCACACCGCCACCAGCGCGAGCAGGGCGAAATACACCCCGGCATGCACTCGCCCATCCTCTGTCAGCAACGGCAAGCGACTGGCATCGCCGAACATCGCCGATTGCGGAAAGTTGAAGCCTTCCGGGTCTTTCAGCGGGCCATGAACGCAATACAGCAGGAGGTTCAGGGCAATGTAATTGAGCATGATGCTGGTGAGGATTTCATTGGCATTGAAGCGCGTGCGCAACCATGCGGTCAGACCGGCCCATGCCGCGCCAGCGAAGGTGCCGGTGAGCAGGATCAGTACCAGCGCCCAACGGCTTTGCATATCGATGATGTTCACCGCCAGCGCACTGCCGGCCAGTGCACCGAGCAACAGTTGACCTTCGGCGCCGATGTTCCAGATCCGCGCCTGATAGGCCACCGCCAGGCCCAGTGCGCAGAGCAGAATGGGCAAGGCCTTGACCAGCAATTCGGACACGCCATACCAGTCGCTGACCGGCGCGATCAGCAAGGTGTGCAGCGTCAGCAGCGGGTCATGCCCCAGTGCGATGAACAGCAGCGAGCCACAGCTCAGCGTCAGGACCGCCGCGAGCATCGGCGAACACCACAACATCAGGCGCGATTGCTGGCCACGGGGTTCAAGAGAAAGCAGCATGTGACACTCCGTTAAAGCGTTGCGGATACAGGTGATTGAGGGGCGTCGAAGCGGCCGGCCATCCAGCCGCCGACATCGATCAGGCGGGTGTCGACCGTGGCGCGCAGTGGCGACAATCGTCCGCCGCACAAGGCGGCGAGGCGGTCGCTGATCTGGAACAATTCGTCGAGGTCTTCGGAGATCACCAGGATCGCCGCGCCGGCATCGCGCAAGGCAATCAGCGCCCGGTGAATGGTGGCGGCGGCGCCGACATCCACGCCCCAGGTCGGGTGGGCGGCCACCAGCAGCTTCGGTTGCTGGAGGATCTCCCGGCCGAGGATGAACTTCTGCAGGTTACCGCCCGACAGGCTGCGGGCCGGGGTTTGGCTGTCCGGTGTCTTGACCCCGAAGCGACGGATGATCTCTTCGGCCAGCGCTTCGACTTTGCCGCGCTGCACCAGGCCGTGACTGACCAGTCCTTGTTGAAATGCCGTGAGCAGGGCGTTATCCGCCAGGCTCAGTTCCGGCACGGCGCCGTGGCCCAGGCGTTCGGCGGGGACGAACGCCTGGCCGCGCAGGCGACGCGCGTCGGGGCGCAAATGGGCCACCGCTTCGCTGCCAAAGCAGATCGTTGTGCCCTCGTCGCGGGTCAGCCGTTCTTCACCGCTGAGCAAGGCCAGCAATTCGTCCTGGCCATTGCCGGCCACCCCGGCGATGCCGACGATTTCGCCGCTGCGCACCTCAAGGTTGATGTTTTTCAGTGAGCAGCCAAACGGGTCGGGGTTATGCCAGGACAAGTCTTTGACCTTCAAGAAGGCCTGAGCGCCGCGCACCTTTGGATAATCGGTGATCAGTTCTGCGGCCTCGCCCACCATCAGTCGCGCCAATTGCGAGTCTGAACATTCGGCAGGCACGCATTGCCCAGCCACCCGGCCGCCTCGCAGTACTGTTGCGCTGTGGCACAGGGCGCGGACTTCGCCGAGCTTGTGGCTGATAAACAGAATGCTGCAGCCCTCGGCGGCGAGCCTGCGCAGGGTGATGAACAAATCGTCGGCCTCCTGCGGGGTCAGCACCGAAGTCGGTTCGTCGAGGATCAGCAGGCGGATGTCCTGCATCAGGCAGCGAATGATTTCCACCCGTTGCCGTTCGCCGATGGAGAGGCTGTGGACAAGTCGTTCAGGTTCCAGCGCCATGCCATAACGCTGTGAGACTTCACGGATCTTCGGTTCAAGTTGTTTCGGCGTGCCAGCCGCTGCGCCCATGGCCAACGCGATGTTCTGCGCCACGCTCAGGGTTTCGAACAACGAGAAATGCTGGAACACCATGCCGATTCCGAGGTTGCGCGCCTGAGCCGGGTTGCGCATGGTCACGCGTTGTCCCTGCCAGATCAGCTCCCCCGCGTCAGCGTGGACGACGCCGTAGATGATCTTCATCAACGTACTTTTGCCCGCACCGTTTTCACCGAGCAGGGCATGGATTTCGCCCGGGGCGATGCTCAGGTCGATGTCATCGTTGGCCAGGCAGCCTGGGTAGCGCTTGCTGATGCTGCGCAGTTGCAAGCGAGGCGCTTGAATGGAATGTGGCACGGGATTGGGCATGACAGGCTCAGTGCTATGGACGTGTGCCTGTGGATAAAGCAATTTTCTGGCCATTGGGTCAGGAAATTTTCAAACCGCCATGAGTCAAGGCGTTGCGCAGGCCGCTTCGCTGGCAGTCCCCCCGAATTCGGCACCACTTGAGGGCAAAGCCTTTGATCGGGCTCCGCTTTCGCTCGGCAGCCTTTGATCAAAAAATGAGCAGTTGAGCGTAAGCCATGTCCGGCATGGTGCGGCAGCGGCCATGAACGGGTTATCCACAGATTGCTCCACAGTATTTGTGCGCAAGCTCAAAGGGAGGGCATAAGCGCGCGACGGCTATCTTCTAAAGGTGATAAACCGCTCTAACTAATTGTTTTTACGTGGATTTGGCGTTTTCAATGTCGAATTGGACGAAAAGTGAGCAAAGCCCTGAAAGCCGCATGACAGAAGGGTTACAGCAGTATGTGCTCAGGTTATCCACAGTCGGGTGCACAGCTGATGTGGGCAAGTATGGAATAAGTGAAAAATCGGCGCGCCCCAAAAAAATGCAGGCCTCAACGCTGCAACAAAATGCGTCCCCGACTCAAGTCGGCGAGCTGGGATTGCAGGGTATCAATCTGACGTGCACCGACCGCCAACTGCAGTTCCACACCATTGGCCGTGAAGTTCTCTTCCACCACCAGACCCCCGAGTTCCGCAACCCGCAGCTTCACCAGGGCCAACTCGCTAAACCCACAGGCACATCTCAATGGCACCCGACTGATCAATTCGATCTTCGGTGCTGGCTGCAGGCATTTGTTCGCACCGCCGCCGTACGCCCGGGCGAGCCCGCCGGTACCGAGTTGAATGCCGCCATACCAACGAATCACCAGTACCACGACCTGGTCGCAATCCTGAGCATCGATCGCGGCCAGAATCGGTCGGCCAGCCGTGCCGCCCGGTTCGCCGTCGTCGGTGCTGCGGTATTGATCGCCGATTTTCCATGCCCAACAGTTGTGCGTGGCATTCAAGTCGCTGTGTTGTGCGATGAATGCCTGGGCTTCAGCGGGGCTGGTGATCGGCGCGGCGAAGGTAATGAAGCGGCTTTTGCGAATTTCTTCGCGGTATTCGCAAAAACCACTGAGGGTAAAAGGCATAGGTGTCTTAAATAGTCGGAGTCAGGCCACAGCCCTTGAGAATGATACGGATCAGGTTGTTGCCAGCGTCTTCCATGTCCTGCCTGGTCAACTTGCTGCGCCCGCTGACCCGGCAAATCTGGGTGGCGAAGTCGGCGTAATGCTGGGTGCTGCCCCACAGCAGGAAGATCAGGTGCACCGGATCGACCGGGTCCATTTTGCCAGCATCGATCCACGCTTGAAACACGGCGGCCCGGCCCTGGAACCAGCTGCGATAGTCCTGGTTGAAATACTCGGTCAGGCATTCGCCACCGCTGATGACTTCCATGGCGAAGATGCGTGACGCCTGCGGTTGACGCCGGGAGAATTCCATTTTGGCGCGGATGTAGCGGGTCAGGGCTTCAGCCGGATCGTCCTCGGCGGTCAAGGTGTTGAAGGTGCTGTCCCACAATTGCAGGATGTTACTCAGCACCGCCACGTACAAACCGAGTTTGTTGGTGAAGTAGTAATGCAGGTTCGCCTTCGGCAACCCGGCATTCAGGGCGATGGTGTTCATGCTGGTGCCTTTGAACCCGTGACGGGCGAACTCGTCTTCGGCGGCTTTGATGATGGTCTCTTCGTTCTTCTGACGAATGCGGCTGGCGGGTTTTCCACCGTGGGCTGGGACTTCAAAGGTCATAGGCACTTCCGGACAAGTGGGTGGGTGCATCCAGTGCGTTGATAGCGCACCCATGGGCTTCAGACAAGTCCCGTCGCAGGATTTGCGTTTGTTCAGCGCGTGGCGGCCAGGCTTTCGAGGAAGCTTTCCAGCACCAGATGAGGGCGACGGCCCTTGCGCGTGACCGAGGCGAGGCTCAGGTCATAAAAGCGCGCGTTGGGTTTCAGGGCGCGTAACCGGCCTTGTTGCACCCAAAGGCTGGCGTAGTGGTCCGGCAAGTAACCGATGTAGCGCCCGGTCAGGATCAGGAACGCCATGCCTTCGCGGTCGGAGGCACTGGCGGTGCAGTTGAGCGCCTGATAATGGGCCTGGATTTCCGCGGGCAAACGAAAGGTCGGCGCAATGGCGTCCTGACTGTTCAGGCGTTCATCATCCAATTGCTTGTCATCGACATAGAACAGCGGATGGCCAACCGCGCAGTACAGCAACGAACGTTCGCTGTAGAGCGGTTGATATTCCAGTCCCGACAGTGCGCTCGCCTGTGGCACCACGCCGACGTGCAGGCGACCGTCGAGTACACCTTGTTCCACCTCGTTGGGCGCGATCATGCGGATCTGGATTTGCACGTCCGGGCCGCGCTCTTTCAATTGCGCGAGCGCGTGGGTGATACGCATGTGGGGCAGGGTGACCAGGTTATCGGTCAACCCGATGGTCAATTCACCGCGCAAGTGCTGGTGCAGGCCGTTGACCTCGGTGCGGAAACTTTCCAGCGCACTCAATAGCTGCAATGCCGATTGGTAAACCTCGCGCCCTTCCTCCGTCAGGGAAAAGCCGGCGCGACCGCGTTGGCACAGGCGCAGGCCGAGGCGCTGTTCCAGGTCGCTCATCTGCTGGCTAATGGCCGAACGACCGATGCCGAGCACGCTTTCAGCCGCGGAAAAGCCGCCACATTCGACCACGCTGCGAAAAATCCGCAACAGGCGGATATCGAAGTCGCTGACTTGAGCCAGTGGATCGGGACGGCGAATGCTCATGCGGGCTACTCGAATGTTTAGTGAATGGCAGACTGAAGGTTACAAAAGTTGCATTTCACCGACTTTATCGCCGTGGCAACTTAGCTGCAACAACGGTTTTCAATCCCTACGCCGCTTATTGCCTTGCGAGGTTTCGCTCATGAACTTGCCCGAAAACGCCCCGACTTCTCTGGCCAGCCAGCTCAAGCTCGATGCTCACTGGATGCCATACACCGCCAACCGTAGCTTCCAGCGCGATCCGCGTTTGATTGTCGGCGCGGAAGGCAGCTGGCTGATCGACGATAAGGGCCGCAAGGTTTATGACTCGCTGTCCGGTCTGTGGACCTGTGGCGCCGGGCACACCCGCAAGGAAATCCAGGAAGCAGTCGCCAAGCAACTGGGTACCCTCGATTACTCGCCGGGCTTCCAGTACGGCCATCCGCTGTCGTTCCAACTGGCAGAAAAAATCACGGATCTGACGCCGGGTAACCTGAATCACGTGTTCTTCACCGACTCGGGTTCCGAGTGCGCCGATACCGCCGTGAAGATGGTCCGTGCCTACTGGCGCCTGAAGGGCCAGTCGACCAAGACCAAGATGATTGGCCGTGCCCGTGGCTATCACGGCGTGAACATCGCCGGCACCAGCCTCGGCGGCGTGAACGGCAACCGCAAAATGTTCGGCCAGGCGATGATGGACGTCGATCACTTGCCGCACACGTTACTGGCGAGCAATGCGTTCTCCCGTGGCATGCCGGAGCAGGGTGGTATCGCCTTGGCAGACGAACTGCTGAAGCTGATCGAACTGCATGACGCGTCGAACATCGCAGCGGTATTCGTCGAGCCAATGGCCGGCTCCGCTGGCGTGCTGGTTCCGCCACAGGGTTACCTCAAGCGTCTGCGCGAGATCTGCGATCAGCACAGCATCCTGTTGGTGTTCGACGAAGTGATCACCGGTTTCGGCCGTACCGGCAACATGTTTGGTGCCGACACCTTTGGCGTGACCCCGGACCTGATGTGCATTGCCAAGCAAGTCACCAACGGTGCGATCCCGATGGGCGCGGTGATTGCCAGTTCCGAGATCTACCAGACGTTCATGAATCAGCCGACCCCTGAATACGCGGTGGAATTCCCGCACGGCTATACCTATTCCGCACACCCGGTGGCGTGCGCCGCGGGCCTCGCAGCACTCGACCTGTTGCAGAAGGAAAACCTGGTGCAGAGCGTGGCCGAAGTCGCACCGCATTTCGAAAATGCGTTGCACGGTCTGAAGGGCACCAAAAACATCATCGATATCCGCAACTTCGGCCTGGCCGGTGCGATCCAGATCGCTCCGCGTGACGGCGACGCCATCGTGCGTCCGTTCGAAGCGGGCATTGCGCTTTGGAAAGCCGGGTTCTACGTGCGTTTCGGCGGCGACACCCTGCAGTTCGGCCCAACCTTCAACAGCAAGCCGCAAGACCTTGATCGTCTGTTCGACGCGGTGGGTGAAGTGCTGAGCAAAATCGACTGATTTCTCCTTCTATATAGATACACACAACGGGCGCGCCGATTGGAGCGCGCCTGTGGACAACTTTTCAGGAGCTTCCATGAGCGTTATTCCGCATTTGATCAATGGCGAACTGGTGACCGAGAACGGTCGCGCGGTTGATGTGTTCAACCCGTCCACGGGGCAAGCCATCCACAAGCTGCCACTGGCGACCCGCGAAACCATCCAGAGCGCTATCGATGCTGCCAAGGCTGCGTTCCCGGCCTGGCGTAACACGCCGGCGGCCAAGCGTGCCCAGGTGATGTTCCGCTTCAAGCAACTGCTGGAGCAGAACGAATCCCGCATCGCTCAACTGATCAGCGAAGAACACGGCAAGACCCTGGAAGATGCTGCCGGTGAACTGAAGCGTGGCATCGAGAACGTCGAATTCGCTTGCGCGGCACCGGAAATCCTCAAGGGCGAGTACAGCCGTAACGTTGGTCCGAACATTGATGCCTGGTCCGACTTCCAGCCGCTGGGCGTAGTGGCCGGTATCACCCCGTTCAACTTTCCGGCCATGGTGCCGCTGTGGATGTATCCACTGGCGATCGTGTGCGGCAACTGCTTCATCCTCAAGCCTTCCGAGCGTGATCCGAGCTCGACGCTGCTGATCGCACAGTTGCTGCTGGAAGCCGGCCTGCCGAAAGGCGTGCTGAGCGTGGTGCACGGCGACAAGACTGCGGTGGACGCGCTGATCGAAGCGCCGGAAGTCAAAGCGCTGAGCTTCGTGGGTTCGACGCCGATTGCCGAATACATCTATTCCGAAGGCACCAAGCGCGGCAAGCGCGTCCAGGCGCTGGGCGGGGCGAAGAACCACGCGGTGCTGATGCCCGATGCGGATCTGG
>NZ_JUGV01000001.1:6220000-6727030 GCF_000800055.1 Pseudomonas sp. 11/12A
ACACGTGCTACAATGGTCGGTACAGAGGGTTGCCAAGCCGCGAGGTGGAGCTAATCCCACAAAACCGATCGTAGTCCGGATCGCAGTCTGCAACTCGACTGCGTGAAGTCGGAATCGCTAGTAATCGCGAATCAGAATGTCGCGGTGAATACGTTCCCGGGCCTTGTACACACCGCCCGTCACACCATGGGAGTGGGTTGCACCAGAAGTAGCTAGTCTAACCTTCGGGAGGACGGTTACCACGGTGTGATTCATGACTGGGGTGAAGTCGTAACAAGGTAGCCGTAGGGGAACCTGCGGCTGGATCACCTCCTTAATCGACGACTCAGCTGCTCCATAAGTTCCCACACGAATTGCTTGATTCATTGAAGAAGACGATAGAAGCAGCTTTAAGCTCCAAGCTGATAGCTCCAAGCTAACAGTTACGCGCTCGAAATTGGGTCTGTAGCTCAGTTGGTTAGAGCGCACCCCTGATAAGGGTGAGGTCGGCAGTTCGAATCTGCCCAGACCCACCAATTTTGTATGGGGCCATAGCTCAGCTGGGAGAGCGCCTGCCTTGCACGCAGGAGGTCAACGGTTCGATCCCGTTTGGCTCCACCATTAACTGCTTCGAAGCGTTTGAGAGTTTAGAAATGAATATTCCGATGTGAATATTGATTTCTAGTCTTTTGACTAGATCGTTCTTTAAAAATTTGGGTATGTGATAGAAAGATAGACTGAACGTTACTTTCACTGGTAACGGATCAGGCTAAGGTAAAATTTGTGAGTTGCTCTTTATTGAGCAGCGCGAATTTTCGGCGAATGTCGTCTTCACAGTATAACCAGATTGCTTGGGGTTATATGGTCAAGTGAAGAAGCGCATACGGTGGATGCCTTGGCAGTCAGAGGCGATGAAAGACGTGGTAGCCTGCGAAAAGCTTCGGGGAGTCGGCAAACAGACTTTGATCCGGAGATGTCTGAATGGGGGAACCCAGCCATCATAAGATGGTTATCTTAAGCTGAATACATAGGCTTAAGAGGCGAACCAGGGGAACTGAAACATCTAAGTACCCTGAGGAAAAGAAATCAACCGAGATTCCCTTAGTAGTGGCGAGCGAACGGGGACTAGCCCTTAAGTGGCTTTGAGATTAGCGGAACGCTCTGGAAAGTGCGGCCATAGTGGGTGATAGCCCTGTACGCGAAAATCTCTTAGTCATGAAATCGAGTAGGACGGAGCACGAGAAACTTTGTCTGAATATGGGGGGACCATCCTCCAAGGCTAAATACTACTGACTGACCGATAGTGAACTAGTACCGTGAGGGAAAGGCGAAAAGAACCCCGGAGAGGGGAGTGAAATAGATCCTGAAACCGTATGCGTACAAGCAGTGGGAGCAGACTTTGTTCTGTGACTGCGTACCTTTTGTATAATGGGTCAGCGACTTATTTTCAGTGGCGAGCTTAACCGAATAGGGGAGGCGTAGCGAAAGCGAGTCTTAATAGGGCGTCTAGTCGCTGGGAATAGACCCGAAACCGGGCGATCTATCCATGGGCAGGTTGAAGGTTAGGTAACACTGACTGGAGGACCGAACCGACTACCGTTGAAAAGTTAGCGGATGACCTGTGGATCGGAGTGAAAGGCTAATCAAGCTCGGAGATAGCTGGTTCTCCTCGAAAGCTATTTAGGTAGCGCCTCATGTATCACTGTAGGGGGTAGAGCACTGTTTCGGCTAGGGGGTCATCCCGACTTACCAAACCGATGCAAACTCCGAATACCTACAAGTGCCGAGCATGGGAGACACACGGCGGGTGCTAACGTCCGTCGTGAAAAGGGAAACAACCCAGACCGTCAGCTAAGGTCCCAAAGTTATGGTTAAGTGGGAAACGATGTGGGAAGGCTTAGACAGCTAGGAGGTTGGCTTAGAAGCAGCCACCCTTTAAAGAAAGCGTAATAGCTCACTAGTCGAGTCGGCCTGCGCGGAAGATGTAACGGGGCTCAAACCATACACCGAAGCTACGGGTATCACTTAGGTGATGCGGTAGAGGAGCGTTCTGTAAGCCTGTGAAGGTGAGTTGAGAAGCTTGCTGGAGGTATCAGAAGTGCGAATGCTGACATGAGTAACGACAATGGGTGTGAAAAACACCCACGCCGAAAGACCAAGGTTTCCTGCGCAACGTTAATCGACGCAGGGTTAGTCGGTCCCTAAGGCGAGGCTGAAAAGCGTAGTCGATGGAAAACAGGTTAATATTCCTGTACTTCTGGTTATTGCGATGGAGGGACGGAGAAGGCTAGGCCAGCTTGGCGTTGGTTGTCCAAGTTTAAGGTGGTAGGCTGGAATCTTAGGTAAATCCGGGATTCTAAGGCCGAGAGCTGATGACGAGTGTTCTTTTAGAACACGAAGTGGTTGATGCCATGCTTCCAAGAAAAGCTTCTAAGCTTCAGGTAACCAGGAACCGTACCCCAAACCGACACAGGTGGTTGGGTAGAGAATACCAAGGCGCTTGAGAGAACTCGGGTGAAGGAACTAGGCAAAATGGCACCGTAACTTCGGGAGAAGGTGCGCCGGTGAGGGTGAAGTACTTGCTACGTAAGCCCACGCCGGTCGAAGATACCAGGCCGCTGCGACTGTTTATTAAAAACACAGCACTCTGCAAACACGAAAGTGGACGTATAGGGTGTGACGCCTGCCCGGTGCCGGAAGGTTAATTGATGGGGTTAGCTAACGCGAAGCTCTTGATCGAAGCCCCGGTAAACGGCGGCCGTAACTATAACGGTCCTAAGGTAGCGAAATTCCTTGTCGGGTAAGTTCCGACCTGCACGAATGGCGTAACGATGGCGGCGCTGTCTCCACCCGAGACTCAGTGAAATTGAAATCGCTGTGAAGATGCAGTGTATCCGCGGCTAGACGGAAAGACCCCGTGAACCTTTACTATAGCTTTGCACTGGACTTTGAATTTGCTTGTGTAGGATAGGTGGGAGGCTTTGAAGCGTGGACGCCAGTTCGCGTGGAGCCATCCTTGAAATACCACCCTGGCAACTTTGAGGTTCTAACTCAGGTCCGTTATCCGGATCGAGGACAGTGTATGGTGGGTAGTTTGACTGGGGCGGTCTCCTCCTAAAGAGTAACGGAGGAGTACGAAGGTGCGCTCAGACCGGTCGGAAATCGGTCGTAGAGTATAAAGGCAAAAGCGCGCTTGACTGCGAGACAGACACGTCGAGCAGGTACGAAAGTAGGTCTTAGTGATCCGGTGGTTCTGTATGGAAGGGCCATCGCTCAACGGATAAAAGGTACTCCGGGGATAACAGGCTGATACCGCCCAAGAGTTCATATCGACGGCGGTGTTTGGCACCTCGATGTCGGCTCATCACATCCTGGGGCTGAAGCCGGTCCCAAGGGTATGGCTGTTCGCCATTTAAAGTGGTACGCGAGCTGGGTTTAGAACGTCGTGAGACAGTTCGGTCCCTATCTGCCGTGGACGTTTGAGATTTGAGAGGGGCTGCTCCTAGTACGAGAGGACCGGAGTGGACGAACCTCTGGTGTTCCGGTTGTCACGCCAGTGGCATTGCCGGGTAGCTATGTTCGGAATAGATAACCGCTGAAAGCATCTAAGCGGGAAACTAGCCTCAAGATGAGATCTCACTGGGACCTTGAGTCCCCTGAAGGGCCGTCGAAGACTACGACGTTGATAGGTTGGGTGTGTAAGCGCTGTGAGGCGTTGAGCTAACCAATACTAATTGCCCGTGAGGCTTGACCATATAACACCCAAGCAATTTGCTGACCTGAAAAGGCACCAGATTGCGGTGTGTGAAGACGCCATGAACCGAAAGTTCGCAACCATTCACAAAAGCCGCACAAACTATCGCATATCCAATTTGCTGAAGCGTCGAAAGACGGTTCGGTACCCGAATTTCTTGACGACCATAGAGCATTGGAACCACCTGATCCCATCCCGAACTCAGCAGTGAAACGATGCATCGCCGATGGTAGTGTGGGGTTTCCCCATGTGAGAGTAGGTCATCGTCAAGATTAAATTCCAAAACCCCTATCTGCGCATGCAGGTAGGGGTTTTGTTTTTTCCGGCTGCAGGCGCGAGCCTGCTCGCGATGGTCGTCAACGATGACGTTACTGTCTGAGGCCACCCGCAGCCCTGAAGTTCTTCGCGAGCGAGCTCGCTCCTACAATGAAGCAAGTCGCCTTCAATGCTAAAGTCGTCCCTCGATTTTGAGCTTTCCAAGGAAGCCTTTATGCCGGATGCAACGTCCCTCAGTGCTGGTTTTATGGTGGTTCACGGCAACCGCCTGGACGAGTTACGCAGCCTGGTGGTCAGCTGGATGCGGCGCTACCCGCTGGCTCCCTTGGAAAATGAAATTGCACTTGTGCAGAGTAATGGCATTGCCCAATGGCTCAAGTTGGCACTGGCTGAAGACTCTGAAGAAGATGACATGGGCGGCTGCGGTATCGCCGCTGCCATCGACGTACAGTTACCGGGCAGCTTCATGTGGCAGCTGTATCGCATGGTCCTTGGCCGTGACGAAATTCCGGTCACTTCCCTGCTCGATAAGGCTCCCTTGACCTGGCGCCTGATGCGTCTGCTGCCGCAACTGATCAATCAACCGCATTTCGAGCCCCTTCAGCGCTTCCTGACCCATGACACCGATCTGCGCAAACGCTATCAATTGGCTGAGCGGCTGGCGGATTTGTTCGACCAGTACCAGGTGTACCGGGCCGACTGGCTCGAAGACTGGGCTGAAGGCCGGCATCAATTACGCAACGGCAGAGGTGAAGCCAAACCGCTGACCCCGGCCAATTGCTGGCAAGCGGAATTGTGGCGCGCACTGCTGCTGGATGTCGGCGAAGAGGGCATGGCGCAAAGCCGCGCCGGTGTACACCAGCGGTTCATCGAGCGGATCAACCGTCTCGACGTTGCCCCTGTCGGGCTGCCTTCCCGGGTCATCGTTTTCGGCATTTCGTCTCTGCCCGCACAGGCCCTGGAAGCTTTGGCCGGACTGGCTCGTTTCAGCCAGGTGCTGCTGTGCGTGCATAACCCGTGTCGCCACCATTGGGCGGACATCGTCGCCGATAAGGACCTGTTGCGGCATCAATACAAACGCCAGGCTCGCAAGAGCGGGATGCCGGTTGTGCTCGACCCGCAAACCCTTCATCAGCATGCCCATCCGTTGCTGGCCGCATGGGGCAAGCAGGGGCGGGACTATATCAACCTGCTCGATAGCTACGATGATCCCAACAGCTATCGCTCTGCGTTTCGCGACGGCCGCATCGACCTGTTCAGTGACAGCCAGCCCCTGAACATGCTCAATCAGTTGCAGGACGATATCCTTGAGCTGCGTCCCCTGAACGAGACTCGCGAACGTTGGCCGGCTGTAGATCTGGAGACAGATCAGTCGATCCGTTTTCACATCGCGCACAGCGCTCAACGTGAAGTCGAAATCCTTCACGATCAATTGCTCGCACGTTTCAGCGCCGATGCAGATTTGCGTCCACGGGATGTGATCGTCATGGTCCCGGATATCGACAGTTATGCCCCGCATATACGAGCAGTGTTCGGCCAGCTTGATCGTCATGATCCGCGTTTCATTCCCTTCACGCTCGCTGACCAAGGCCAGCGTGGCCGCGACCCGCTGCTGATCGCCGTCGAACATCTACTCAAGCTGCCGGACAGCCGTTTCCCTGTCAGCGAAATTCTCGATCTGTTGGATGTCCCGGCATTGCGCGCTCGCTTCGGCGTCGAGGAGCGTGATCTGCCCACCCTTCACCGCTGGATTGAAGGCGCGGGTATTCGCTGGGGCATGAATGCCGAGCAGCGGGCAGGATTGGGACTGCCGCCAGCGCTGGAGCAAAACAGTTGGCGTTTTGGTCTGCGCCGGATGTTGCTGGGTTATGCCGTGGGCAGTGGCAGCGCTTGCGACGGTATCGAACCCTACGACGAGATCGGCGGGCTGGATGCCGCGCTCATTGGCCCGCTGGTGGCGTTGCTCGATGCGCTGGAGATCGCCCACCACGAACTTACGCAGCCGGCATCGCCCCAGCAATGGAGCGTGCGATTACAGGCGTTGATGTCATTGTTCTTCCAGGCCAGTAACGAACATGACGACTATTTGCTGACCCAACTGGAAGCGTTGCGCGAAACCTGGCTCGAGAATTGTGAATCGGTAGGTTTGCAGGATGAACTGCCCCTGACCGTCGTCCGTGAGGCCTGGCTGGCCGGTCTCGATCAGGGACGCTTGTCTCAGCGTTTTCTGGCCGGAGCCGTTAACTTCTGCACCTTGATGCCCATGCGAGCCATTCCCTTCAAACTGGTCTGTCTGCTGGGGATGAATGACGGCGACTACCCGCGCGCACAGCCTCCATTGGATTTCGACCTCATGGGCAGTGACTACCGCCCCGGTGATCGATCACGACGCGAAGATGACCGTTACTTGCTGCTGGAAGCGCTGTTGTCGGCCCGTGACCAGCTCTACATCAGTTGGGTCGGCCGTAGTATCCGCGATAACAGCGAGCGCCCGGCGTCGGTGCTGATCGGCCAGCTCCGCGACCACCTGGCCAGCGGCTGGCGATTGACCGACGCCAACGAGGAGCTGCTCGAGGCCCTCACCCAGGAACACCCTTTGCAGCCTTTCAGCGCGCGTTACTTCCATGAAGGCGATGCACTGTTTAGCTACGCCAACGAATGGCAGGTGCTTCATCACGCAGCCGAACACGCGGCTGATATCGAAATGCTGGAAGCCCACGTTCCGGAAGAGCCGCTGGGTCTGGGTCAACTGCAGGATTTCCTGCGTCACCCTGTGCGGCATTTCTTCAGCCAGCGCTTGAAGGTGTTTTTCGAAGCTGCCGAAGTGCCTTTGGCGGATGAAGAGCCCTTTGTGCTCGATGCACTGCAACGCTATAGCCTCAGCGACAGTTTGCTCGACGCCGCACTGACGCAACCGGGCGAAGTCGATCAGGCATTGGAGGCGCAGGCCCGGCGCCTGCAAAACAGTGGGCTGCTGCCGATGGCAGGATTTGGCGAATGCCTTCAGCGAGAGTTGATAGAGCCGTTACCCGATCTGCTGCAACGCTACCATCAGCTCCTGGCCTTATGGCCGACGCCGCTGACCAGTGCCCTGCCAGTCAATCTGGAGTTGCATGGTCTGCCTGTCGAGGGTTGGCTCAGCGGTCTGCACCAACGAGCGGACGGTGGTTTGCTCTCGGTCACAACCATCCCCAACAGCATCGGTTCGATCAAGGCGCGCAAATGGCATCGCCTGACGCGACCCTGGGTCAATCATCTGGTCGCTTGCGCCAGCGGCATGGCCATGACGACTGCATTGGTGGCCAGTGACGACAGCCTGGTGCTTGATCCGATGGAGCAGGCGTCTGCATCACGAATTCTGGGGGACCTGTTGCTGGCCTGGCAATCGGGCATGCGCCAGCCGCTGCCGATTGCCGTCAAGACTGCGTTCGCCTGGTTGGGTCAAACCGAGCCGGTCAAAGCCGAAGCGGCCGCTCGCAAAGCGTATGAAGGTGATGGCGTGAACACTGACGGGGAGCGAAGGGAAAGCGTGGCACTGGCCCGTCAATTCGCTGATTACGATGCACTGACCGCCGATGAGACGTTCGTCGATTGGTGCAGCGCGTTGTATCGGCCACTATTCGAGGCGCCTTGGCGCTCGTTGTCCAGCGAGGAGGCGCGCCCATGACCAGCAAGACGCCTCTTGCCCTGGCATTCCCGCTGCGCGGCAGTCAACTGATCGAAGCCAGTGCCGGGACCGGCAAGACCTTCACTATTTCCGCATTGTATTTGCGCCTGGTCCTTGGCCATGGCGGTGACCCGAGTGGTTTCGGGCGCGAGCTGTTGCCTCCGCAAATCCTCGTCGTAACCTTCACCGATGCTGCCACCAAAGAACTGCGCGAACGTATTCGCACACGGCTGGCAGAAGCCGCCCGGTATTTCCGTGATGAAACATCGGCACCCGATGGGCTGATTGCAGACCTGCGTAACGAGTACCCGCCCGAACAGTGGCCCGGTTGCGCGAACCGCCTGGACATCGCCGCCCAGTGGATGGACGAAGCCGCCGTTTCGACTATCCACAGTTGGTGTCAGCGGATGTTGCGTGAACACGCGTTTGACAGTGGCAGCCTGTTTACCCAGACCCTGGAAACCGATCACAGCGATTTGCTCGGCGAGGTCTTGCGCGATTACTGGCGACTGTTCTGCTACCCGATGCAAGGCGATACCCTGAACTGGGTGCGTAACAATTGGGGCGGCCCGGCCGCACTGTTACCGCGCGTTCGCGGACTGTTCGCCAGTGAGCGAGACAGTGTTGAAGGTAAGGAACCTGTCGAGCTGATCAGCGAGTGTCTGCAGGAACGACGGGCGGCCTTGCTCGAACTCAAGAGGCCCTGGCGTCAGTGGGCGGACGAGTTGCTCGCCATCTGCCACGAGGGTGTCGCCAGCAAAAATGTCGACGGTCGCAAAATGCAGGCGCGTTACTTCGAGCCCTGGTTCGAGAAACTCAAAGCCTGGGCCGAGGATGAATCCCTTGAGCAACTGGACATCGGCACCGGTTTCACGCGCCTGACGCCCGAGGGTATGGCCGAGGCCTGGAAGAAGGGCGACGTGCCCAGTCATCCTGGCCTGGACGCAATGCCCGGCCTGAAAACCGCACTTGAGCAATTGCCGACGCCCGATGCCGCCGTGCTGCAACACGCCGCCCATTGGGTCGGTGCACGCTTCGAAGAAGAGAAGCGTCGCCGTGCGGAAATGGGCTTTGACGACATGTTGCTGCGTCTTGATGCGGCGTTGCAATCCGATGGCGGCGAGCGCCTGGCCGCCTTGATCCGCGAGCAGTTTCCGGTAGCGCTGATCGATGAGTTTCAGGACACCGACCCGGTGCAGTACCGGATCTTCGAGAGCATCTACCGCATCGAAGACAACAACCCCGAAAACGGCCTGTTTCTGATCGGCGACCCGAAGCAGGCGATCTACGCCTTCCGCGGTGCCGACATCTATACCTACCTTCGAGCGCGTCAGGCCACCGCTGGCCGACTGCACACCCTGGGCACCAATTTTCGTTCCAGTCATGGCATGGTCGGTGCCGTGAACCATGTCTTCGAGCGTGCGGAATCCCGTGAGTCCGGGCGTGGTGCGTTCCTGTTCCGCGAAACGAACGGCGACAACCCGGTGCCGTTCCTGCCGGTAGACTCCCAGGGCCGCAAAGAAGTCCTGTGCGTCGATGGTCAGGTCGTACCGGCCCTGAACATCTGGCACTTGTCCGCCGAGCAACCGTTGTCCGGTGCGGTTTACCGGCAACAACTGGCGGCCGCCTGTGCCAGCGAGATCACCGGACTGCTCAATGGCGGGCAACAGGGGCGTGCGGGTTTCACTCAGGATGGCAAGGACTTTAGAGGGCTGTTACCCGCGGACATTGCGATCCTGGTCCGTGATGGCAAGGAAGCCCAGGCTGTGCGTGCAGAACTCTCGGCCCGTGGCGTACGCAGCGTTTATTTGTCGGACAAGGACTCGGTGTTCGCCGCTCAAGAAGCTCACGATGTGCTGGCCTGGCTCAAGGCCTGCGCCGAGCCGGATGTCGAACGCCCTCTGCGGGCTGCATTGGCCTGTATCACGCTGAATCTGTCGCTGGCGGAACTGGAGCGGCTGAATCAGGACGAACTGGCCTGGGAGTCGCGGGTCATGCAGTTCCGCAATTATCGCGAGGTCTGGCGCAAGCAGGGCGTGTTGCCCATGTTGCGACGCTTGCTGCATGACTTCCAGCTGCCCCAGGCGTTGATGGCACGCAGCGATGGCGAGCGAGTGCTGACCAACCTGTTGCACCTATCCGAGTTGTTGCAGCAGGCGGCGGCCGAACTGGATGGCGAGCAGGCCCTGATCCGACATCTGTCCGAGCATCTGGCATTGTCCGGCCAGGCCGGCGAAGAGCAGATCCTGCGTCTGGAAAGCGATGAGCAACTGGTCAAGGTCGTGACCATCCACAAATCCAAGGGGCTGGAATATCCCTTGGTGTTCCTGCCGTTCATTTGTTCGGCGAAACCGGTGGATGGCAGCCGACTGCCGTTGCATTACCACGACGCCACGGGCAAGGCCCAGGTGACCTTGAGTCCGACCGCCGAGTTGATTGCCCTGGCCGATGATGAACGTCTGGCCGAAGATTTGCGCTTGCTGTATGTCGCCCTGACCCGGGCGCAGCATGCCTGCTGGCTGGGCGTGACGGACCTCAAGCGCGGCAATAACAACAGCTCGGTGCTGCACCTTTCGGCGCTGGGTTATCTGTTGGGCGGCGGCGCTGCATTGGCTGAGTCGGCGGGGCTGAAGCGCTGGCTGGAAGACCTGCAACAGGGCTGCAGCGCGTTGGTTTATGGCGAAATGCCCGAAGCCACCGCCGAGCATTACCACCCACCGCAGAACGAAGCAGCGTTGCTGGCCCCGTTGATGCCGAAGCGCAAGGCCAGCGAAAACTGGTGGATCGCTTCCTACAGCGCGTTGCGAATCAGCGACATCCTGAGTGTCGGCAGCGTTGAAGCGCCGGAGAGTCCGCAGGCGCAGAAACTCTTTGACGACGAACGTCTCGATCCACAAGCGCCCCATGAAATGGTCGCCGGGGGCGCCGATATCCATCGATTCCCTCGCGGTCCGAATCCGGGCACCTTTCTTCATGGATTGCTCGAATGGGCGGGCGGCGAAGGTTTTTCCGCCAGCCCTCAGGCCGTGGAAGATGCGATCGCCCGTCGCTGCAATCGCCGTGGCTGGGAAGGCTGGATCACCACGTTGAGCGATTGGCTGCAGCACTTGCTCAAATCGCCGTTGCCGGTCGGTACAGGGCACCCGCCGGTGGTGTTCGAGCAACTGACCCAGTACCAGGTCGAAATGGAATTCTGGTTCGCCAGTCACAAAGTCGACGTGCTCAAGCTCGACGCGCTGGTGTGCCAATACACGCACAACGGCGTGGCGCGGGTAGCCGCCGAACCCGTGTTGCTCAATGGCATGTTCAAGGGCTTTATCGACCTGACCTTCGAGCACGACGGTCGTTACTACGTCGCTGACTACAAATCCAACTGGCTTGGCGTCGACGACGCGGCGTACACCGGGCAGGCCATGGAGCAGTCGATCCTCGACAACCGCTATGACCTGCAATACGTGCTGTACCTCCTGGCGCTGCATCGGCAACTCAAGGCCCGACTGGCCGATTACGACTACGACCGGCATGTCGGTGGCGCGTTGTACCTGTTCTTGCGCGGCACGCGGGCATCCAGCCAGGGCGTGTACTTCGCCCGCCCTCCAAAAGAGCTGATCGAACGAATGGACCGGCTGTTTCAAGGTCAGCCAGAACCCAAGGCCGAACCCGCCTGGGAACAGGGAGTATTGCTATGAGCCGCACCTTCGCTGACTTGCTGCCCACTTCATTGGCTGCCGAGGGCCTCGCCGATCTTGCCCCGTTGAGCCGTGCTGACGACTTGCTGTTGCTGCTCACCCGCTGGGTCGAACGTGGCTGGTTGCGTGCACTGGACAAAGCCTTCGTGGCCTTTCTTCATGAACTGGCGCCGGACGATGATCCATTGGTGTTGCTGGCCGCGGCATTGACCAGTCACCAGTTGGGCCACGGGCATGTTTGCCTCGACTTGTTCGAGACCTTGAAGGAGCCGGACTTCGCGCTGTCGCTGCCACCGGAGGGGGATCTGCACAGTGGCGCGATGGTGTTGCCATCGCAGTTATTGGTCGCGCTGGACGGCGCCCATTGGTGCAAGGTGCTGGCCTCCAGCAGTCTGGTCGCGTTGGCGGCCGACGGGTGTGAGGCGGTGCATAGCCGTCCACTGGTGTTGTCCGGCAAGCGTCTGTACCTGCGCCGTTACTGGGCTTACGAGCGCCGTATCGACAACGCGCTGCGTCAACGCCTGGCCGAACACGAAGCAACCCCCGGCGACTTGTCCGAGCGCCTCACGGGTTTGTTCGGTGTGGCCAAACCGGGGGACGTGATCGACTGGCAGAAACTGGCCTGCGCCCTCGCTACCCGAGGCGCCTTCAGTATCGTCACCGGCGGACCGGGAACCGGCAAGACGACCACTGTCGTGCGCTTGCTGGCGTTGCTTCAGGCGCCAGCGGTAGAGGCGGGCAAACCGCTGCGCATTCGTCTCGCGGCGCCGACCGGCAAAGCGGCGGCGCGCCTGACCGAATCCATCAGTCAGCAAGTCAGAACGCTGAAAGTCACCGACGCCATACGCCAGAAAATCCCTTCGGATGTCACCACCGTTCACCGTCTGCTCGGCAGCCGTCCCGGTACGCGACATTTTCGCCACCACGCGGGCAATCGCTTGCCATTGGACGTGTTGGTGGTGGACGAAGCCTCGATGATCGACCTGGAAATGATGGCCAGCCTGCTCGACGCGCTGCCAGCCCATGCTCGCCTGGTGTTGCTGGGCGACAAGGATCAGCTGGCCTCGGTCGAGGCCGGTGCCGTGCTGGGCGATTTGTGCCGCGATGCCGAGGCGGGTTGGTACAGCCCGCAAACACGTCAGTGGCTGGAAGCGGTCAGTGGCGAAAGCCTGGCGGCCAGTGGCTTGCAGGAAGACACTCAAGGCACGCATCCACTGGCCCAGCAAGTGGTGATGCTGCGTCACTCGCGGCGGTTTGGCGAGGGCAGTGGAATCGGTCAACTCGCCCGTTGGGTCAATCAACAGCAACCGGATGAAGCCCGTAGATTGCTGGCGGCACGAAGCCATGACGATGTGTTTTCCCTGTCCCTCAAGAATGAACAGGACCGGGCGCTGGAACGCCTGTTGCTCGAAGGTCATGGCGAAGGACCACAAGGTTACCGGCATTACCTGAGCCTGCTGCGCAACCAACGGCCAGCCCTCGACAATCCGCTCGATGATGCGTGCTGGATGGAGTGGGCGCGGGAAGTGCTGAAAGCCTTCGACGCTTTTCAGTTGTTGTGCGCGGTGCGCAAGGGACCATGGGGCGTCGAGGGCTTGAACCGGCGAGTGACCGACGCGTTGCTCAAGGCCCGTCTGATCGACAGCGACCAGCAGTGGTACGAGGGACGACCAGTGCTGATGACCCGCAACGACTATGGCCTGGGCCTGATGAACGGCGATATCGGTATTGCGCTGAAGCTTCCCGAGCGTGATGGGCCTGACGCTGGCAAGCAGGTGCTTCGCGTGGCATTCCCGCGCAACGACGGACAGGGCGGCGTGCGTTTCGTCCTGCCCAGTCGACTCAACGACGTTGAAACCGTGTACGCCATGACCGTGCATAAATCCCAGGGCTCGGAATTTACCCACACCGCGTTGATTCTGCCCGATGCCCTGAACCCGGTGTTGACCAAAGAGTTGATCTACACCGGGATTACCCGGGCCAAGGACTGGTTCACACTGATCGAGCCGCGTGCAGGGGTGTTTGAGGAGGCCGTGAGGCGCAAGGTCAAACGCTTGAGCGGGTTGATGCTGGCGCTCAAGGAAGAAGTCGAAACGATAGGCTGAGCGAGGCGTCGCGAGGCTGCGCAAACGGTTCGAAGTACGATCGTGCACAGTCTCGCTGGTGTCTAAACGCTGTGCTATCGTTGCGGCATCAATTTGTTACGTTCGATGAGAATCCCTGCATGAAGGTGGCTGTCAGGACGACGGGGCGTGTGGTTTGCTGCAAACAAGCGCTGCTTGCCGGTTTTCTCTTTGTGTTGTCTGGCGTGGTTTTCGCTCAGTCGCAGGCACCGGCGGGCATGGCCGACCAGCGTGCCAAATCGGTCACGCAAGTGGTGCTCGGGATTCTCAGCTACGCCCGTTGGCCGATTGAGCCTGCGCAACTTCGTCTGTGCATTGTCGGCCCCACCGAATACACCGACGATCTGGTCAAAGGCACGACCCTGGCGACCGGCAGGCCCGTGACGGTGCAGCGGCTGCTGGCTGACAATCCGTCGATTGCCGGTGAATGCGATGCGGTCTACATCGGCAAATTGACCCAGGAAGAGCGCGGACGGCTGTTCGCCTCGCTGACCGGCCGCCCCGTGCTGAGCATCAGCGAAAGCGACGATCAATGCACCGTGGGCAGTCTGTTTTGCCTGCGGGTCAGCGACGATCAGGTGTCGTTTGAAGTCAACCTCGATTCCGTTGCCCGTAGCGGCGTACGCATTCACCCAAGCGTGCTGCAACTGTCCCGCCGCAAACCGGCGGCGCCATGAGTCTATTCAAACCGGGCAGTCGCCCGGCGTTGCGTTCCGTCCTCGGCCGCGGTCATTTGATTGTCGCGCTGGTGGGTGTGGCGATGGCCAGTGTTTCGTTGACCCTGCTTGGCGTACTGGCCTTGCGCGTCTACGCCGACCACAACCTGCACCTGATCGCACGTTCGATCAATTACACCGTGGAAGCCGCCGTCGTGTTCAACGACAAAGCTGCCGCCACGGAGGCGCTGGCGCTGATTGCATCCACCGAAGAAGTGGCCGACGCCCAGGTGCTGGACGCACGTGGTCAATTGCTGGCGCGCTGGCAGCGGCCGGAAACCGGGTTGTTCTCCAGACTCGAAATGCAGATGGCCAAGGTCTTTCTGGAAGAACCCATCAACCTGCCGATCATCCATCAAGATCGGGAGATCGGACGCATTTTGCTGACCGGCCATGGCGGCAACCTGATGCGCTTTTTGCTCAGCGGCCTGATGGGTATTGTGTTGTGTTCGGCGATCAGCACCTGGGTCGCGCTCTCTCTGGCACGCCGACAGCTTCGCGGGATCATTGGTCCACTTCGCAATCTGGCCTCGGTGGCGCATGCCGTGCGCAGCGAGCGTGCTTTCGACCAACGTGTCCCCGCCGCTTCCATTGCCGAACTCGACAACCTGGGCAACGACTTCAATGCCTTGCTCGATGAGCTGGAATCCTGGCAAACCCACCTGCAAAGCGAAAACGAAACCCTGGCCCACCAGGCCAGTCACGACAGCCTCACGGGGTTGCCGAACCGGGCGTTTTTTGAGGGGCGGTTGATACGGGCATTGCGCAACGCCAACAAACTCAACGAACGGGCGGCGGTGTTGTTTCTCGACAGCGACCGGTTCAAGGAAATCAACGACAACTTCGGTCATGCCGCGGGGGACGCCGTATTGGTCGCCGTGGCCAATCGGGTGCGGATGCAACTGCGGGAAGAGGATCTGGTGGCACGCTTGGGCGGTGATGAGTTTGCCGTGCTGCTGACACCGCTGCACAAGATCGAAGACGCCGAGCGCATTGCCGACAAAATCCTGGCCAGCATGGAAGTCCCCATCCCGTTGCCGGGCGATCATCAAGTGCTGACCTCACTCAGCATCGGCATTGCCGTTTACCCCGATCATGGCGCTACACCGGTCGCGTTACTCAACGCGGCCGACACGGCGATGTATCAAGCCAAGCGCCTTGCCCGTGGCGCTCAACACACGGCAGGGGCGGAGCACCCTGTCGCCGATGTCCAAATCAGGAGCTAATTTCCCGTGTTCTCACTCATTCAGCGTTCCCGGCGACTGTTCACGATCACCCTGGTAATGGCGATCCTGACCCTGACGGGTTGCCAGTCGGTACCGCAAAAAGGTCTGACCCCGGCGCAGATTGCCGTGCTCAAGCAGGAAGGTTTCAAGCTGACCGATGAAGGCTGGGCGTTCGGCCTGTCCGGCAAAGTGCTGTTTGGCAGTGATATCGACAGCCTCAACCCGCAGAGCACCACGATCGTCGAGCGCATTGGCAAATCGTTGCTGGGTGTCGGGATCGAGCGCGTCAGAGTCGATGGTCATACTGATGCTTCCGGCAAAGAAGCCTATAACGAACAGCTTGCCTTGCGCCGGGCCAAAAGCGTCGCCACGGTGCTGGCCACCACCGGTATGAAACAGGACAACATCCAACTGCGTGGGCTTGGCAGCCGCCAGCCCGTGGCCTCCAACGACACGGCGGACGGCCGCGCGGAAAACCGCCGCGTCTCCATCGTGGTGAGCGCCGACTAATCGGCGAACAACATCTCCCGACTTTCCCCCATCAACAGCCGCTGATTCTGCTCAGTGACCGAACGGATGTAATCCCACAACAGGGTGATCCGCTTGAGCTTGCGCAGGTCTTCGCGGCAGTACATCCAGAACTGCCGGGTGATGTTGATTTCTTCCGGCAGCACCGGCAGCAGGCGTGGGTCCTGAGCGGCGAGGAAGCACGGCAGGATCGCCAGTGACCGGCCCTGCTGCGCTGCCACGAATTGCGCGATCACGCTGGTGCTGCGCAGATTGGCACTGGCGCCGGGCAACACGTTGGCCAGGTACAGCAGCTCCGAACTGAACGCCAGGTCGTCGACATAGCTGATGAATGAATGCTCACTGAGGTCGGCCGGGCGGCGGATCGGCGGGTGTTTGTCCAGGTATTCCTGGGTCGCATACAGCTGCAGGCGATAATCCGTCAGTTTGCAGCACACGTAGGGCCCGTGTTCCGGGCGCTCCAGGGCGATGACGATGTCCGCCTCGCGTTTGGACAGGCTGATGAAGTGCGGCAGCGGCAGGATGTCCACCGAAATGGCCGGGTAGGCGTCGACGAAATGGCTAAGCTGAGGCGTGATGAAAAAACTGCCGAACCCTTCGGTACAGCCCATGCGCACATGCCCGGACAACGCCACCCCGGAGCCCGACACCTGCTCGCAGGCCATGTGCAACGTGCTTTCGATCGACTCGGCGTACCCCAGCAATCGCTGGCCTTCGGCGGTCAGGACGAAGCCGCTGGTCCGGGACTTCTCGAACAGCAACGTCCCCAATGACGCTTCCAGCGAACTGATGCGCCGCGACACGGTGGTGTAGTCGACGGCCAGGCGTTTGGCCGCGGTACTGGCCTTGCGGGTTCGGGCGACTTCGAGGAAAAACTTGAGGTCATCCCAGTTCAGGGAGCCTAAGGACGTGATGTTTTTTTGCATGATGGACCGGCTTTTATGTGCGTTCTTATTAGAAGTTTGCACATCTATACTCCAAAAACAGTCCCACAACCAATTCGCGACACACGCCTCATCGCAAGGCGACTTTTTCGCCTTGGCTCCCAAGATAAAAACAAACATCCGGAGACCCACATGAACGCTTCGCTTACGCCTAACGAAACCACGCTGCACAAGGTCAAGTTGTTGATCGACGGTGAGTGGGTCGAGTCCAAGACTACTGAATGGCACGACATCATCAACCCGGCGACCCAACAGGTGCTGGCCAAGGTGCCGTTTGCCACCGCCGAAGAAGTCGACGCCGCGATCAGCGCCGCCCATCGCGCCTTCCAGACCTGGAAGCTGACACCGATCGGCGCGCGGATGCGCATCATGCTCAAGCTGCAGGCGTTGATTCGCGAACATTCCAAACGCATCGCCGTCGTGCTCAGCAACGAGCAAGGCAAAACCATTGCCGACGCCGAGGGCGATATTTTCCGTGGCCTGGAAGTGGTCGAACACGCGTGCTCCATTGGCACCCTGCAAATGGGCGAGTTCGCTGAAAACGTCGCCGGTGGCGTCGACACCTACACCCTGCGTCAACCGATCGGCGTCTGCGCCGGCATCACCCCGTTCAACTTCCCGGCGATGATTCCGCTGTGGATGTTTCCGATGGCCATCGCCTGCGGCAACACCTTCGTGCTCAAGCCGTCCGAGCAGGACCCCCTGTCGACCATGCTGCTGGTGGAATTGGCGATCGAAGCCGGCGTTCCGGCGGGCGTGCTCAACGTCGTGCACGGTGGCAAGGACGTGGTGGATGCGCTCTGCACCCACAAGGACATCAAGGCTGTTTCGTTCGTCGGCTCGACCGCGGTCGGCACTCACGTCTACGACCTGGCCGGCAAGCACGGCAAACGCGTGCAATCGATGATGGGCGCCAAGAACCACGCCGTGGTGCTGCCGGATGCCAATCGCGAACAAGCGCTGAATGCGCTGGTGGGCGCCGGTTTCGGTGCAGCCGGGCAACGTTGCATGGCCACGTCGGTGGTGGTGCTGGTGGGTGCAGCGAAGCAGTGGCTGCCTGACCTCAAGGCGCTGGCGCAAAAGCTCAAGGTCAACGCGGGCAGTGAGCCGGGCACCGACGTAGGGCCGGTGATCTCGAAAAAGGCCAAGGCGCGGATTCTCGACCTGATCGAAAGCGGCATCAAGGAAGGCGCGAAACTGGAGCTGGACGGTCGCGACATCACGGTTCCCGGTTTCGAACAGGGCAACTTTGTCGGCCCGACGCTGTTCTCCGGCGTGACCACCGACATGCAGATCTACACCCAGGAAATCTTCGGCCCGGTGCTGGTGGTGCTGGAGGTCAATACCCTCGACGAGGCCATCGCCCTGGTCAACGCCAACCCGTTCGGCAACGGCACCGGCCTGTTCACCCAGAGCGGTGCGGCGGCGCGCAAGTTCCAGAGCGAAATCGACGTCGGCCAGGTCGGTATCAACATCCCGATTCCCGTGCCGGTGCCGTTCTTCAGCTTCACCGGCTCCCGTGGTTCCAAACTCGGCGACCTCGGCCCGTACGGCAAGCAAGTGGTGCAGTTCTACACTCAGACCAAGACGGTCACCAGTCGCTGGTTCGATGACGACAGCGTCAACGACGGTGTGAACACCACCATCAACTTGCGTTAAGGAGCCGGACATGAAAATCGCTTTTATCGGTCTGGGCAACATGGGCGCGCCGATGGCGCGCAACCTGATCAAGGCCGGCCATGCCCTGCGCCTGGTCGACCTGAACAAAACCGTGCTGGCGGAACTCGAGCAGTTGGGCGGCAGCATCAGTGCCTCGGCGCGGGAAGCGGCTGAGGGGGCAGAGCTGGTGATCACCATGCTGCCGGCGGCCGTGCATGTGCGCAGTGTCTGGCTGGGTGAAGACGGCGTTCTGGCCGGTATCGGCAAAGGCGTACCGGCTGTGGATTGCAGCACCATCGACCCGCAGACCGCGCGTGACGTGGCTGCCGCTGCCGCCAAGCAAGGCGTGGCCATGGCCGATGCCCCGGTGTCCGGCGGCACGGGTGGCGCAGCCGCCGGGACGTTGACCTTCATGGTCGGCGCCACCGCGGAACTGTTCGCCACCCTGCAACCGGTACTCGCACAAATGGGCCGCAACATCGTCCATTGCGGTGAGGTCGGCACCGGGCAAATCGCTAAAATCTGCAACAACCTGCTGCTGGGGATATCCATGGTCGGCGTCAGCGAAGCCATGGCCCTGGGCGATGCCCTGGGCATCGACACCAAGGTGCTGGCGGGCATCATCAACAGCTCCACCGGGCGTTGCTGGAGTTCGGAGATGTACAACCCGTGGCCGGGCATCGTCGAAACGGCGCCTGCGTCACGCGGCTATACCGGCGGTTTCGGTGCCGAACTGATGCTCAAGGATCTGGGGCTGGCCACCGAAGCGGCGCGTCAGGCGCACCAACCGGTGGTGCTCGGCGCGGTGGCCCAGCAGTTGTATCAGGCGATGAGTTTGCGTGGGGAAGGCGGGAACGACTTCTCGGCGATCATCAACAGTTATCGCAAACCGCAATAATCGCTCGGAAAACCTGTGGGAGCGAGCCTGCTCGCGATAGCGGTGTGACAGTCGACGAAAATGTTGAATGTGAGTCCGACATCGCGAGCAGGGGCAGCATGGACCTATCGACATTTACCGGGAGATCACGTCGGGTGATCTCCCGGTTTTTTTGTATCAGGCAAACACGAAATACTTGCGCACGGTCTCCACCACTTCCCACGTGCCTTTCATGCCTGGCTCGATGACGAAAATGTCACCGGCGCGCAGGTGGATCGGCGCCATGCCTTCCGGGGTGATGATGCAGTAGCCTTCCTGGAAGTGGCAGTACTCCCACTTCACGTATTCCACATACCACTTGCCCGGCGTGCAGATCCAGGTGCCCATGATCTTGCTGCCGTCTTCGCTGGTGTAGGCGTTGAGGTTGACGGTATGCGGATCGCCTTCGAGTTTTTCCCATTTGCAGGCGTCGAGCACCGGCAGCGGGTGAGTGTCGCGAAGAACAGTAATCGGTGCGGACATGATGACTCCGAGCGTTAGGGAGAACTGAAGTCGCACCCTATAGCGCTTGGTGGTGCATCAGTTGTCTGTGCTCGACATCGAGGTATCCAGAAACGCAGCGGGCAGCGTCCGTCCGCGTAAGTCTTTCGAAGCCCTGATGCCGGCCGATGGTTATCAAAGACTGTCGAGCCGGCACTGTTCCTGAGCATTCTGCAAGCTCGCCTCTAAGTCCTCCAGCGCCCGGTGGCGTTGTTGGAGGGCGTCGATGTTGTCCATCAGCTCGCGTTTTTTGTCGGCGATGGCGACTCGCGCAAGTGCCCATGGAAAGGCCTCGCCCCGGTGCTGTTCGAACATCGCCTGCATTTCCTTGAGCCTGAAGCCCAGCTGTTGGGCGCACTTGATGAACATCAGCAACTCGACGTGTTGCTGCGAGTAAGTGCGGTACTTTCCCTGGCGTTGCGCGGGGGGCAACAAGCCGATGGCTTCATAGTGGCGGATGCTTTTGACGGTGCTTCCCGAGAGTCGCGCGGCTTGACCTATGTACATGAAAGTCCCTTTTTAAATGTCCCGAACAATGCGCCCGCAGGCCCTGCGCATTATCCGGGACATTCAATGAGCGGCGATAGCATGCACCTGTTCGAGCCAGGTCTGCCGTTGCGCTGCGCTGGCCCCGAGAATCGGCCCGAACGTGAGGGTCTTGGTGGGCTTGATACCGCAAAACTCCAGTGTGGTTTTGCGGACCTCGTGCAGCCCCGGCATGCGATAGATCCAGCGGTAGTACCAGGGTGGCGTATCCATGGTTACCAGCAAATGGGCGCTGCGACCGTGCAGCAGTTTGTCGGGAAAGGCCTTGCCTTCGCGGTACTTGAAGGCGAAACCGGGCAGCAAAACGCGATCGAAAAAGCCCTTGAGCAAGGCTGGAATCCCGCCCCACCAGATCGGATAGACCAGCGTCAGATGCTCGGCCCACAAAATATCTTTCTGTGCCTGGCGCAAGTCCGCTTCCAGTGGTTGAACCTGTTGATAGCCTTCGCGCAGGATGGGATCGAAGTCCAGTTTCCCGAGAAGCAATTGGCGCACCTCATGCCCGGCTTGCAGCGCCGATTGCGTGTAGCGCTCGGCGATGGCGGCGCAAAAACTGTTGCTCGACGGATGACCCAGAATCACCAGCATTCGTTTGCCCATTGCCGCTGTCCTTGAAGTTGAAAGCCTCAAGGGTAAAGTCTGCCCCTCAGGGGAGAGTCAAGGCATGCAGCAAGGCCTTGGCATAACCGGGCAGTGTCGCGAAATCCCTGGCGCAGAGCTGGAGCGTGCGTCGGGCCCAGGGTTCCTGCAGGGCGATGCAGTTGAAAGGGGCTTCCCCCGGCCAGCGTTCGACCGCCGCCAACGGCACAATCGCCAGTCCCGCGCCGCGAGCGACCATGCGCATCACGCCATCGAAACCATCCGCGCGGATGCGGATCTGCAAGCGCGCGCCGAGATGCAGCGCTTGCTCTTCGAGGTACACCGCCAACGCGCTGTTGGCGTTCAATCCAACGTAATCGTGGTGCAGCGTTTCGCTGAAGGCGATCGACCGGGTGTCGGCCAGAGGGTGATGACGGGGCACGATCAACCCCAGGGGATCGTCACGAAACGGCTGGGTCTGCAGGTTGTCGGTGTCCACGGCATCGGAGACGATACCGAGGTCGGCCGCGCCCTGACGCAAGGCATGGGTGATGCGGGCGCTGGGCAGTTCCTGCAGGTCGATGTCCAGGTTGGGATGTTCGCGCAGAAAGTCCGCGAGCAGTTCCGGCAGGTACTCGGTGAGCGCCGTGGTGTTGCACAACAGCCGCACCTGACCTTTGACGCCATTGGCGTATTCGGCGAGGTCCTGCTGCATGCGTTCGGCGTGTTGCAGCAAGAGCCGGGCGTGCTGCGCCAGCGCTTTTCCCGCCGGCGTGGGAGTGACGCCACGCCGGCCACGCTCGAGAAAATCAACGCCGATTGATGCTTCCATGGCACGGATTCGTGCGCTCGCCGCCGCCAGGGACAGGTGACTGCGCGCGGCACCGGCGGTGATGTTGCCGCTGTCGAGGATATTCAGGTACAGGCGCAGGTCGGTCAGGTCGAAGTGCATCGTCAGCCTTTGGCTATCTGTTGTCTGAAGGGGACCCATCGCGAGCAGACCCACTCCCACAAGGGATTGGTGTCGTTCGCAAGTCTCATGTAGGAGCGAGCCTGCTCGCGATGGACTTAAGAGCGCCGCGTTTAACCAGTAAACACGCGTTATCGTTAACGACCATCGCGGGCAGGCCCGCTCCCACAAGGGATTTGTGTCATTTCACAGGTCCACTGTAGGAGCGAGCCTGCTCGCGATGGACTTAAGAGCGCCGCGTTTAACCAGTAAACACGCGTTATCGTTAACGACCATCGCGGGCAGGCCCGCTCCCACAGGGGATTTGTGTCATTTCACAGGTCCACTGTGGGAGCGAGCTTGCTCGCGATGGCGTCAGTCGTTGCGCCTCATTTCTCAGCCTCTTGTTTAAAGAGAGGCAGCCTCAGTATATGGCAGATTTTCAAGCGACCACGGCGGGCTCACCATGGCCCCATGAATACACTTGCCTCGTTTTACCAACATCTCGGTTTCACCCTGACATTACTGGTCATGGCGACCTTTCTGCTGGCCGGCACGATCAAGGGTGTGATCGGCCTGGGTCTGCCGACCATCGCCATGGGCTTGCTCGGTCTGGCTATGGCCCCGTCACAGGCTGCTGCGCTGTTGATCATTCCCGCGACGCTGACCAACGTCTGGCAATTGGCATTCGGCGGACATTTGCGCGGTTTGATCAAACGACTCTGGCCGATGCTGCTGGCGATTTTCATCGGCACCGGGGCCGGCACTGTCTGGATCGGCATGGCTGGCGGGCACTGGGTGGTGCGGGGATTGGGGGCGGCGCTGTTGCTCTATGCGTTGAGCGGGTTGTTTCTGCCGACCTTGCGCGCGGGTGCCCGCAGCGAACCTTGGCTCGGTCCACTGTGCGGTGGACTGACGGGCGTCATCACCTCGGCCACCGGTGTGTTTGTGATCCCGGCGGTGCCGTATCTGCAAGCGCTGGGCTTGAGCAAGGATGAACTGGTACAGGCGCTGGGCCTGTCGTTTACCGTGTCGACACTCGCCCTGGCGGGTGGCTTGTTATGGCGTGGCGCGCTCGGTGGCGGCGAGTTGAGCGCGTCCTTGCTGGCGCTGATCCCGGCAGTGCTCGGCATGTGGCTGGGGCAATCGCTGCGCCAACGGATCAGCGCCGCGTTGTTCAAGCGCGTGTTCTTCATCGGCCTCGGCGTGCTCGGCGGCCACTTGTTGATCAGCGGCTAGCGGACGACGGGCTGATCATGTCGATGGCGCGGATCTCGAAATCCCGCTCCAGGTATTCGTCGCGTTGATCGAGGAACTGTTTCATGTGCGGCAGATTAGAGTGCACGTCGAGGTGGGCCTGGGACTGCCAGATCTCGTAGAAGATGAACAGGGTCGGGTCCTGTTTGTCGCGCAGCATGTGGTACTCGATGCAACCGGGTTCGGCGCGACTGGCTTCTACATAGCCGCTGAAAAAAGCTTCGAAGGCGTCGGATTTTTCCGGGCGGGTCTTGGCGTGCAGGATGAAGCCTTGCAGTTCACTCATCGAAAATGCTCCTCAAGTCAGAATGGGCATCAGTCTAAGTCAACAATCAGCCGTCGATTCGTGCTTGTGGGTCAAATGAATTTTGCGATGAAGGCGCTTATTCCACGCGAGGCGAATCGGTACGCTGCCGCCATCCATTTCTGACCCTTTCCGAGATCCCTCATGAAAAAAGTCCTGTTGCTCAATGGCGGCAAAAAATTCGCCCACTCCGATGGCCGCTACAACACCACCCTCCACGAAACCGCATTGAGCGTGCTGGACCGTGGTGGCGTGGATGTCAAAACCACGTTCATCGACGAGGGCTACGACATCGCGGAAGAAGTCGCCAAGTTCCTCTGGGCCGACGTGATCATTTACCAGATGCCCGGCTGGTGGATGGGCGCGCCGTGGACCGTGAAGAAGTACATCGATGAAGTGTTCACCGAAGGCCATGGCAGTCTCTATGCCAGCGACGGTCGTACCCGTTCCGACGCATCGCAGAAGTACGGCAGCGGCGGCTTGATCCAGGGCAAACAGTACATGCTGTCCCTCACCTGGAACGCACCGCAGCAAGCCTTTGACGACCCGACCGACTTCTTTGAAGGCAAAGGCGTGGACGCGGTGTACTTTCCTTTCCACAAGGCCAACGAATTCCTCGGCATGACCGGATTGCCGACATTCCTCTGTGTTGACGTGATGAAACGCCCGAACATCGAAGCCGATGTGGTGCGCTACGAGCAGCATTTGATTGAGGTGTTTGGCCTGAAGGCTTGAGGCTCCGCTACTATCGATAGCTGGGGCAGAACACAGCAGACCTGTGCAGGACTATCGATAAGGAACACACGTGAAAGCCAGATCCGATGAATTGCAGATTTTCGTCTGCGTGATTGAGTGCGGGTCGATTTCTGCGGCGGCCGAACAGGTTGGGCAAACGCCTTCGGCGGTCAGCCGCACGCTGTCGCGGCTGGAGGCCAAGCTTGATACCACGTTGATCAACCGCACGACGCGGCGCATGGACCTGACCGAGGAGGGCAAGTATTTCTTCGAACAGGCCAAGCTGATTCTCGATCAGATGGACGAACTCGAAGAGCGCCTGTCCTCGCGCCAGCAAACGCCGTCCGGGCGTTTGCGCATCAACGCCGCATCGCCATTCATGCTGCACGCGATCGTGCCCTACATCGATGAGTTCCGTCGGCTCTATCCGGACATTCAACTGGAACTCAACAGCAACGATCTGATCATCGACCTGCTCGAACAGAGCACCGACATCGCCATCCGCATCGGCACCCTGGCCGACTCGACCCTGCATGCCCGCTCCCTGGGTTGCAGTCCGCTGCACATCGTCGCCAGCCCGGCGTACCTGGAAAAGCACGGTACACCCACCGCCGTGGCCGACCTCGCCGCCCACACCTTGTTGGGATTCACCCAGAACGAAGGCCTCAACCAATGGCCGCTGCGCTACGTGCACGGTGACCGCTGGCCAATCCAGGCCTCGCTCAGTGCCTCCAGCGGCGAAACCATTCGTCATCTGGCGCTGGAAGGGCAGGGTATCGCCAGTCTGTCGCATTACATGACCATCGACGACATCCGCGCCGGACGCTTGAAAGTCTTGCTGGCCGAGTTCAACAGTGGTTATCGCCAGCCGATCAACGCGGTGTATTACCGCAACTCGCAACTGGCCCTGCGAATTCAATGTTTCCTGGATTTCATCCAGAGCAAATTGGCGCTGTACGCAGCCGATGATTTCAGCGACTGATTCGTGACTCCTGCGCAAGAGTGAATTGGCCCGGCAGGGATTTTTCGTCAGGGATCGCTGCTTGATACTCGGTGCATCACTTATCAACGCAGGGAGTTCCTCCATGAATGTATTCGTCACCGGCGCCGCCGGCTTCATCGGCGGCTCGATCGCCACGGGCCTGATCCGCGCCGGTCACCGGGTCACCGGTCTGGTGCGCAGCGCCGAACAAGCGGATGAACTGACAGCGCTGGGCATCACCCCGGTCATCGGCACTCTTGACGACAGCGCACTATTGGCCGATCAGGCCCGCGCCGCCGACGCGGTGATCAACGCCGCCAGCAGTGACCATCGCGGTGCGGTGCAAGCCCTGCTAGACGCCCTGCGCGGTTCCAACAAGGTATTCCTGCACACCAGCGGTTCGAGCATCGTCGGCGATGCGTCGGGCGGAAAGTCCAGCGATGTCATCTACTACGAAGACAACCTGCCGGAACCGACCGTCGACAAGGCTGCACGGGTGGCCATCGACAACCTGATCCTGGCGGCGGCCAGGGACGGCGTGAATTCGGCGGTCATCTGCAACACCCTGATCTACGGCCACAGCCTGGGCGTCCATCGCGACAGCGTGCAGTTGCCGCGTTTACTGAAACAGGCGCGTAAAAGTGGCGTGGTGCGCCACGTCGGGACCGGTCAGAACATCTGGTCCAACGTGCACATCGAAGACGTGGTGGCCCTGTACCTGCTGGCGCTGAGCAAAAACGTCCCCGGCACGTTCTACTTTGTCGAAAGCGGCGAAGCGTCGTTCATCGACATGACCACGGCGATGGCCGAGGCGTTGAAACTGGGCAAGCCGCAAGACTGGGCGCTGAAAGACGCCGAAGCCGAATGGGGTTATGAAATGGCCAACTATGGCCTGGGCTCCAACAGCCGGGTTCGCGGCAAGCATGCGCGGGAGTTGCTGGGCTGGGTGCCGAAGCGTACGTCGGTGGTTGAATGGATTCTTAACGAGATGGTGTGAGTTCGCGCTGGACCGCGTCATCGTTCATCGCGAGCAGGCTCGCTCCCACATTAGACCGCGCCGGTATGGAGAATGCGGTTCACTATGGGAGTGAGCCTGCTCGCGATAGCATTTTCGAAGTCGCATAAACTGGCCGGGCCCCCCTCGATTCCGTAACATCCGCAAACTCTTTCTTGCGACTCCCTGCATGCGGTCCCCATGAAACCAAAACATCTACGCGCCGATGCCCTGGCCGGCCTCACCACGTCTTTCGCCTTGCTGCCCGAATGCATCGCCTTCGCGCTGGTGGCCCACCTCAACCCGCTGATGGGCCTGTATGGCGCGTTCATCATTTGCACCCTGACCGCGCTGTTCGGTGGTCGGCCGGGCATGGTTTCCGGGGCTGCGGGTTCGATGGCGGTGGTGATTGTTGCGCTGGTGGTGCAGCACGGCGTGCAGTACTTGCTGGCCACGGTGTTGCTCGGTGGCCTGGTCATGCTGGCGTTCGGGCTGCTGCGGCTGGGCAAACTGGTGCGGATGGTGCCGCACCCGGTGATGCTCGGCTTCGTCAACGGCCTGGCGATCATCATTGCCCTGGCGCAACTGGAGCACTTCAAAAGCGGTGAGGCCTGGTTGAGCGGTGCGCCGCTGTACATGATGATCGGCCTGGTCGCGGTGACGATGGCGATTGTCTATGTATTGCCGCGCCTGACCCGCACGGTCCCGCCAGCGTTGGTGGCGATTCTGGGCGTTGGCCTGGCGGTTTACCTGCTCGGCCTGCCGACCCGAACCCTGGGCGACATGGCGCACATCGCCGGTGGCCTGCCGACATTTGCCCTGCCGGACCTTCCCTGGAACCTGGAAACCCTGCGCATCATCGCGCCCTACGCGATCCTGATGGCGCTGGTCGGTTTGCTGGAAACCCTGCTGACCCTGAACCTCACCGATGAAATCACCGAGAGCCGCGGCTACCCCGATCGCGAATGCGTGGCGTTGGGCGCGGCCAACGTGGTGTCCGGCCTGTTTGGCGGCATGGGTGGTTGCGCGATGATCGGCCAGACCGTGATCAACCTCAGTTCCGGTGGTCGTGGTCGCTTGTCCGGTGTGGTCGCCGGGGTGGCGATCTTGCTGTTCATTCTGTTTCTGTCGCCGCTGATCGAGCGCATTCCGCTGGCAGCTTTGGTCGGGGTGATGTTCGTGGTGTCGCAGCAGACCTTTGCCTGGGCCTCGCTGCGGGTGCTGAACAAGGTGCCGCTCAATGATGTGCTGGTGATCATCGCAGTGACGGTGATCACGGTGTTCACCGATCTGGCGACGGCCGTGCTGTGCGGCATCATCATCGCGGCCCTCAACTTCGCCTGGCAGCAAGCCCGTGAGTTGTATGCCGACACTCACGTCGAAGCCGACGGCAGCAAGCTGTACCTGCTGCATGGCACGCTGTTCTTCGCCTCGACCGCACCCTTTCTCAATCAGTTCGATCCTGCCAATGACCCTTCCGTGGTGACCCTCGATTGTCGCCACCTGAGCTTCGTCGATTACTCGGCCGTCGCCGCGCTCAAGACATTGCGCGAGCGCTATGAAAAGGCTGGGAAGCACCTGCGGGTGTTGCACTTGTCCGAACGCTGCAAGAAGCTGCTCAAGCGGGCGCGCGTGCAGCACGACTGAGGTCCCGCCCGTGGCAGGTGCGATGAAAGTCCACCATCAAGAACGTCTGCGGCGGGTCAAACTCGCCCTGGACGATTACCGCGGCGGCGATGATCACTTGCCGTTGGGAGACTGAGATGATGTACGACACGCTGATTCGCAACGCGCTGATCATCGATGGCAGTAACAGCCCCGGCTACCCCGCCGACCTGGCGATACTGAACGGTCGCATCGAGCGCATCGGCGACCTGCACGACGCCCGCGCCACCGAGGAGATCGACGCCGCCGGTCGCGTGCTGGCGCCGGGTTTCATCGACGTGCACACCCATGACGACACCGTGGTGATCCGCCAGCCGCAAATGCTGCCCAAGCTCAGCCAGGGCGTGACCACGGTGATCGTCGGCAACTGCGGCATCAGTGCTTCGCCGGTGAGTTTGCGCAGCGATCCGCCGGACCCGATGAACCTGCTGGGCAGCCGCGCCGCCTTTGTTTATCCGACGTTCAGCGATTACCGCGCGGCGGTCGAAGCGGCGAACACGACGCTGAACGTCGCCGCGTTGGTGGGCCACACCGCACTGCGCAGCAACCATCTCGACGATCTGTATCGCACCGCCACGGCCGGCGAAATTGCCGCGATGCGCGAACAGCTGCGCGAGAGCCTGGAGGCCGGTGCGCTGGGACTGTCCACGGGCCTGGCTTATGCCAGCGCGTTTTCGGCGTCCACGGACGAAGTCATGCAACTGACCGAAGAGCTGACAGCTTTCGGCGCCGTCTACACCACCCACTTGCGCAGCGAGTTCGAACCGGTACTGGAGGCCATGGACGAGGCGTTCCGGATTGGCCGTCATGCGAAAGTCCCGGTGATCATTTCCCACCTCAAATGCGCTGGCGCCGGTAACTGGGGCCGCAGCCCGCAGCTGCTGGAATCCCTTGAGCGTGCCGCGCAAACCCACCCGGTGGGCTGCGATTGCTATCCCTATGCGGCGAGCTCTTCGACCCTGGACCTCAAACAAGTCACCGACGCCCATCGCATCACCATCACCTGGTCGACGCCGCATCCGGAGATGGGCGGCCGCGACCTGATGGACATCGCTGCCGAGTGGAACCTGTCGTTGCTCGATGCCGCCCGCCAACTGCAACCGGCCGGTGCGGTGTATTACGGGATGGACGAGGCGGACGTACGCAGAATCCTCGCGCATCCGCTGTCGATGGTCGGCTCCGACGGTTTGCCGGAAGACCCGTTTCCCCATCCTCGTTTGTGGGGCGCGTTCCCTCGGGTGCTCGGACATTTCAGCCGTGACGCAGGACTGTTTGCGCTGCACACCGCCGTGCACAAAATGACCGGGCTCTCAGCGGCGCGATTCGGTTTGAAGGCGCGGGGCGAGATCCGCGAAGGACATTGGGCCGACCTGGTGTTGTTCGACCCGGCGACTATTCGCGACGTGGCGGACTTCAATGATCCGCAACGGGCGGCCGAAGGCATCGACGGCGTGTGGGTCAACGGGGTTCTGAGTTACTGCGACGGTCAGGCGAACGGGCGCAGGGCAGGGCGGTTTCTGGCGCGGGAAGGGGATTTGCGAGACGGGTTTGAGTGAGGTTTGGGCGTTGCATCACAGTAGTGGCACATTGAGATTAAAGAATGCCATGACCAAGCCGAATTGCTGAGGTACAGCCCGTCTACACGCCGGGCCATTTCCGTCTGGGAGCAACGCGATGAGCTTGGGCAAAACCACCCCGATCCTGCGGATCTTCGATGAAATCAAGGCCGTTGAGTTCTACGTCGACTTCCTCGGGTTCAAGATCGATTGGCAGCATCGTTTCGAACCCGACTCCCCGTTGTACCTGCAGGTTTCCCACGGTGAATGCGTGCTGCATTTGTCCGAACACCAGGGTGACAGCACGCCGGGCTCGGCCCTGCGCATCGAGACCGATGAACTGGAAGCGCTCCAGCAACAATTGCTGGCCAAGCAATACCCCTTCGCTCACCCGCAGATCCAGGCGATGCCGTGGGGCAGCCAGGACATGACCATCGCCGATCCGTTCGGCAATCGGTTGGTGTTTACCAATGCGATCAGTGTGTGAGCATGTGCGGTGACAATCAGATCGCCATCGCGGGCAAGCCCGCTCCCGCAGGGTACTCACTGAACCTGTGGGAGCGGGCTTGCCCGCGATGGGATCTGTGGTTCAGCGCTGATCCAGCGTCAGACCCGGAAGTGGCTCACCATCGCTTGCAGCTGATTGCCCAACCGCGCCAGTTCAACACTGGACGCTGCGGTTTCGTCGCTGGCCGCAGCGGTCTGTTCGGAGACGTCGCGCACGTTGATGATGCTGCGGCTGATCTCTTCGGCCACCGCGCTTTGCTGTTCGGCGGCGGCTGCGATCTGCTGGTTCATCGACTGGATGTTGGACACCGTGCGGGTGATGTTTTCCAGTGAAGCGCCGGCCTTGCGGGTCAGGGCCACGCTGCTGTCGGTCAGGACGCGACTGTTGTTCATCACCATTGCCACTTGTTGGGTGCCGTTCTGCAGACCCGCCACCAGGCTTTCGATTTCTTCGGTGGATTTTTGCGTACGCTGGGCCAGGCCGCGGACTTCGTCGGCCACCACGGCGAAACCACGTCCGGCTTCACCGGCGCGCGCCGCTTCAATGGCCGCGTTGAGCGCCAGCAGGTTGGTCTGTTCGGCCACGGCCTTGATCACGTCCATGACGCTGCCGATCTTGTCGCTTTCCTGTTGCAGCACGCCCATGGCTTCGGTGGATCGCACCACTTCGCTGGCCAGGCGTTCGATCTGGTCGATCGCTTCGGCCACCACTTTTTCACCTTCGCGAGCTTCACCGTCCGCGGCGGCTGCCGCTTGCGAGGCCTGCTCGGCATTGCGCGCGACTTCCTGCACGGTGGCGGTCATTTCGTGCATGGCGGTGGCGACCTGATCGGTTTCGACTTTCTGGCTGTTGACCCCGGCGCTGGTTTGTTCGGTCACGGCCGATAATTCTTCGGCAGCGCTGGCGATCTGGGTGACGCCGTCGCGGATGCCACTGATCAGGTCGCGCAGGGTCACGCCCATGCGCGCGATGCCTTGTTGCAATACACCGAGTTCGTCGCGGCGCGTCACCTGGACATCATGGGACAAGTCGCCGCTGGCGATGCGATCGACCACGGCCAGGGTGTCGCGCAGCGGGCCGGTAATCTGTCGGGTAATGACGACGGCGGCAATGATGCCCACCAACAATGCCAGCAATGTGCTGACCAGTTGCAGGGTGCGGGCGTTGTCGCTTTCGGCGTCACGGCGGTCGAGTTGAATCTGATACAGCGCATCGCTCAGGCTGACGATGGCGGCACCCTCGTCAGTCATTTCCTTGCGTGCCTGCACCACGTCACCGTTTGCGGTTTTGTAAGCCTGCAAGGCGCTACGGTAGTTGCCCAGCGCGGTTTCCAGTCGCTGCAGGGCGTCTGGCTGAACGTCGGCGAAATGCGCGTTGAGCTGTTTCAGGCTGGCAATGGCGGCGTCCAGTTGGGCGACGGCCTTTTGCTCGGTTTCGGCGTTGGTGGTCGCGGTGTAGCCGCGTACTTCGTAGCGGGCCAGCAAGAAGGCTTCCTTGGCGGCGGTGATGGCCTGGAACTGTTCGAAGCGCTGATCGCCCGGCGGCAGTTGTTGCACGCGGTTATTGAGATCGTTGATCAGCGTGTTGGCCGTTTCAGCATTGGCGGTCATGGCATCGCGGGCGCTGCTGCCGGCACGGTAGGCGCCGCGCATTTTGTTCAGGGACGTCTTGTAGGCGTCGATGACGGTGCCTTGCTCATTGAGCAGCTCGAGGTTTTCCGGGCTCTTGAACTTCACCAGCAACGCTTGTTGTTGAGCGGAAAAGGCTTCGAGGGTGGTCTGCACATTCTGGGCGGTGGCTTCGTCGCCGTTGGTCAGCATGTATTGCAGGCGCGCCACGCGCAGCTTGGTCAGGCTGGCGTTGAGCTGGGTGATGTCGCTCATCCAGTTGCTGCGGTCAATCAAACTGCCCAGGCTGGTCCAGCCGGTCAAGGCGAGGACGCAAGTCAGTGCCAGAACCAGGCCAAAGCCCAGGCCCAGTTTCAGGTTCACGCTGATGTTGCCGAACCAGCTATTCATGAAAATTCCTCCAGTAACGCAGTGCTTCTTGATCGTGGTTGGCTGGAAGATTGTTGTTTTTGGGAGCCACCAAGCTATGTAAGCAGGGTGTATCGGCAGCGATTCCTGGAGCTGAAACGTTTTTTGAAATGGCTTTTGCGCGAAAGTGTTGCACTTTGTGTATGGGCCGACCGTGCGTCGGACAGCGCCATTTCTTAAGCTTTTTTTCACATGGGTTTCACCTGCAGTCGACGCCTGCCTCTCTAACCTCGCCGCATAAAAATAATGGTGCATGCCGGCGAGGCGACTAGATATGGAATTGAGACTGACTCTGTTCGGAGTAAAACGCTCGATCGACCTGAGCCGATTTGCCCGTTATCGCAACGCAATCGTGGTGCTGGCCTCGGCGTTGCTGGTGGTACCCCTGATCCTTTTTCTTCTGCGGCCTGCCGCCGTGCCGGACCTGGCCCATGGTAATGTGGCCGGCTTTCAGGCATTGCTGGCCGGTTGGGCCAAGGGCGACATGATCGTGCTGGTACGTCATGTCGAGCGTTGTGATCACTCCAGCGCCGCCTGTCTGGTGGGCAACGATGGCATTACCGAACGTTCGCGTAGCGTCGCGGTGGAAGTCGGTCAGCACTTCGAGCAGCTGGGGCTGAGCAAGGCCGACATCTACAACAGCCCGATGCTGCGTACAGCACAGACAGCGGCCTACATGTTCAACAAGGTTGGCACCGGTGAGGACTGGCTGATCAGTTGCAAGGGCACTATGCTGCGCGACGCTTTGGCGCATAAAGTGGCCGGACGCAACCTGATCCTGGTGACCCACAGCGAATGCATGGAGCAGCTCGAGAAAGACCTCAAGTTGTCAGGCTCCACTCCGGGCTACGGCGCTTCGTTGTTCATTTCCGCCGAAACGCCACAGACACCTCGCATGCTAGGGTTCATCGACGCCTCGGACTGGCAATCGGTGACGAGCAAATGAATTCATCTTTTTGATCAGGACGCACGATGCAGAGTACTTCCCACCGTTTCTACTGGTTGAATTTCGGTATTCCGCTGGCCTGCGCCGCCGTGGTTTTCCTGATGTTCGACATGACGTCAATCGACATCGCGTTCAGCAATCTGTTCTTTGATCCGATTACCCAAACCTTCCCCATCGACCAGGTTCACTTCTTTGAGAAGCTCACCCACAAGTGGGCGCGGATCATTCCCAACTGGACTGCTGAAATTGCGTTGATCGGCGCGATCCTGTCGTTTGTCTGGCCATTGGTCACCCCGCAAAAACATCCGCGCCTGGGCAACTTTCTGGAGCGGACCAAAGCCGCCCCTGTGCTTCGGTTTGCCAGGGACCATCGTCGGGATTTTCTGTTTGTGGTATTTGCGTTCGCGATTTGCACGGGAGTGATCCATTTCCTCAAGTCGCATACCAGCGTGTACTGCCCGATTGAAACGACGCTTTACGGTGGAAAAATCGCCCACATCGAGTGGTACCAGAACTTCCAGCTGTTCAGGGAAGCAGGCGATGGCCGTTGCTGGCCAGGCGGCCATGCCTCGGGTGGTTTCACCATGCTGGCGTTGTATTTCGTGGCACGTCGCTACCGCTGGCGCTTTTCCAAAGCGGTGATGTACGGTTCGCTGCTGCTGGGTTTCGTCTACGGCACCACGCGTGTTCTGCAAGGCTGGCACTACATGTCCCACACCTTCTGGGCCGGGATCTTCGTGTGGCTGGCGTGTTTGCTGACGGCGCTGGCGTTTTACGGCCGGGTGCGGCTGGATCAGCCGGTTCTGCAAAAGCACGAGCGGCGGGTAGCTGTAGCGCAGGCTCAAACGGCCAGTTAACTTCAGGCGCCGGATACGAAAAACCCGTGATCCCCAGGGATCACGGGTTTTTTATTGTCCGACAAAGTAGTAATGCTGTTTCCCGACCGTCATGGATTTGAGCACTTTCAATGGCGCGGGCGGTTCTGCATCGGCGCCCATGACCGCCACGTTGGAAGGCGACGCGGTCAGGAACTCATGCAGCTGCGCCTCGGTATCCAGTCCTTTGAGCACGCGGTGGGTGTAGAACACGCTGGCGCCGCCCAGTCGTTCGTTGGCCTGATACAGCGCGACTTGCTGACCGTTGGCCTGCAGGGCCCGGATCTGCTCGGTCAGCGGCAGGAACGACAATGTGCGATCGGCGTGGGGGAGCGCCCATTGTGCCGCGGCGAGGTAGCTGGCGATTACCACGGACAGCGTGCCAACCGCCACGCTGCGACGATGCCGGAGAATGCTGCTCGCCAGGGGCGAGACGTCTTGCCGGGCCTTCAGTTTTGCGTACAGGACGCTCGCGTACTCGGCGGCGATGACGGCCGCTGCCGGTGTCATCGACATCAGGTACACCGTGCGTTTACTCGACGCCAACGTCAGCATGACGAACTGGGCCAGTATCCACAGGGTAAAGAACAACAGGTAACGGTTGGCCATCAGGCTTTTGCGGAAATGCCACAGCCCCAGATACACCAGAATGTTCCAGGGCAAAAATGCCTCGGGCAGTTTGGCCAGGTAGTAGTAGATCGGTTCGAAATGACCGGCTTCCACGAAGGAGCCACTGAAGCGTCCGACGCTGTTGGTCAACAGCAGTTCCGTCACTGCCTGGATGCCGCCGCGCTGATACAGCAGCGCCAGCCAGATCATCAGTGGCAGCAATCCCAGCAGCGTCAGCAGCCATGGACGAAGCCAGTGCGCCAGGTGCAGGCGCTTGTCCATCAGGCTTTCGGCCAGCAAAAAGGCGAAGATCACCACCCCCGGCATCGCCAGCCCCAGGATGCCTTTGCTCAAGGTGGCGATGGCGATTCCCAGGGCGAACAACAGCGCATTGCTCAGGCTCGATTGTCGGTGCCCCTGGAAGAACGCCAGTAGCGTCAGCGTCACACCGAGGGCGAGCAACGCGTCTTCGCCGACGCCACGCACGTTGCTCCAATAGCTGGCCATGGTCGCCAACAGCAATGCGGCGGTCCAGGCGAGGGTTGTTGGCCGGCCGAAGCGCCGCAGCATCGCGAACAACAGCATCACGCTGAACAACCCGGCACAGGCCGAGGTCAGCCGCACCGCCCACGGCGTGCTGCCGAACGCGCCGATGGCTCCGGCGTCGAGCCACAGGCTCAGGGGCGGTTTTTCCAGGAAGGGTTCGCCGAACAGGCGAGGGGTTACCCAGTCGTTGTCCAGGTGCATTTCCATGGCAATGCCGGCGACCCGCGCCTCGGTGGAGCCTTGCAGCTGGTGATTGCCCAGGGCGAAGAAAAACAGCAGCACGGCAAGCAATAACAGTGAGGAAGTGGAGCGCGACATAGGCGTTCGGGGACCGGGGAGGGAGTACGAATCCCGAGCATACGAAGCGAATCCTTAACAAAACGTGAACGAGGTGTGAAAGCCTAGGAAAGCTGTCTTGACCAGCATTGATCAGGGTCTTCGTAGACCTTGCTGACCAGCGCCGTCAGCACATGATCCTGCCAGCGCCCGCCGATGTTCAGGTACGCCTTGGCATAGCCTTCGCGCTCGAAACCCAGGCGCTCCAGCAACCGGGCGCTGCGCTCGTTGTCGGGGATGTAGTTGGCCATGATCCGGTGCAGGTTCATTGTCTCGAACATGTAACGGATGCCCGCTTGCAGGGCTTCATGCATCAAACCCTGGCCCTGGTGGGATTGGTCGATGTGATAGCCGAGGTAACACGCCTCAAATGCCCCGCGAATGATGCCGCTGAAATTGCATGCGCCGATCATCTGCTGGCCGTCGCGATCCAGCACTGCAAAGTGCACCGCGTAGCCGTCTTCGAAGGCAAAGGCCTGTTGCGCCAGGCGCGAGCGGATTTTTTCCGGACGGTAGTAGTCGTCGGGGCGAACCGGTGACCAGGGGGCGAGGTGTGCCTGATTGCGCTGGTAGAAGTCGCTTTCCAGCGCAGCCTGGCTGGGGCTGAGGATGGCCAGCGTCAGGCGTTTGCAGGGGAGGGTGAGGATCGTCATCGGGCGCTCGAGGTTACGGTGGACGACCCACAATTTACAGGCAAAAAAAAGCCCGCGGGAGGGCGGGCAAACCGTAGTTTCTTGAATGAGCGAGAAAAATGTACAGGTTGCGGCCAATCGATGGGGTGAAGAAAAGTTCATCTGTCAGAGGGTTGGCGCTCCCCCCAAGGCCGTACAAGTGATCCGGCACGAAATCTGGATAAATGTCGTCAAAAAAATGGCTGTTTTTCTATTGTTTTGAGGGTTATGAGAAAAATAGACGGTCTATTGACAGTCGTCGACCGATCTCCCATTATCGGCGGCGTTTTGATGGCCTACCGCCATAAAAATGTCACTCGCGACTGGCAAGTTTCACGGGGCATTCGCGACTGTGATGGCGCGAGCTCAAACCGTTGGCGGACTTCAAATCCAAGTATCCGCTTGATTTTTCAGGAAGAATTTTCATGTTTGTGGAGCGAATACTCGTTACTGGCGGTGCTGGTTTCATCGGATCACACCTGGTGGAAGCGTTGCTGGCGAAAGGTTACAAAGTGCGTGTACTGGATAACCTGTCCTCCGGCAAAGTCAGTAACTTGCCAATGGATAATGCCAACCTGAACCTGGTCGTCGGTGATGTCGCCGACAGCGCTACGGTGGGTCAGGCCATGCGTGATTGCAGCGCGGTAGTTCACCTGGCCGCCGTGGCCTCCGTTCAAGCGTCGGTGGACGATCCGGTCAGCACCCATCAAAGCAATTTTGTCGGCACGCTCAACGTCTGTGAAAACATGTTGAAGGCCGGGATCAAGCGTGTCGTGTTCGCCTCCAGCGCGGCCATCTATGGCAACAATGGCGAAGGTTCGGCCATTGATGAAAACACCGCCAAGTCGCCACTAACGCCTTATGCCAGCGACAAACTGGCCAGCGAGTATTACCTGGATTTCTATCGTCGCGAACACGGCCTGGAACCGGTGATCCTGAGATTCTTCAACATCTTTGGCCCGCGCCAGGATCCGTCTTCGCCGTACTCCGGTGTGATCAGCATTTTCACCGAGCGGGCGATGAACCGGCAGCCGGTTTCGATTTTCGGTGACGGTGAGCAGACCCGCGACTTCGTCTACGTCCTGGACCTGGTGAGCATCCTGCTCCAGGCGGTGGAGGCGAGCGAACCGCAATCCGGTGCGGTGAACATCGGCTTGAGCCGCTCCACCAGCCTCAATGATTTGATCGCTGAACTGGGCGCGGCCACAGGCAACCCCTTGACGGTGAATTACCTGGCGCCACGTCAGGGCGATATTCGCCATTCGCGCGCCAACAATGCGCGCCTGCTCGCACGCTTCAATCTTCCGGAACCGACGTCCATCGGCAATGGTCTAGCGCAACTTATCCGCAGTCTTTGATTCGGCCGGTTTTACTGCCCGATGTTCAAGCGGTAACGGTTCAGTCATTTCAAGAGTGAGTTATGGAAATCGTTTTTCGCAGGACGCGTGTCCGCTCGGTCGCCAAGCGACTGTTAGCTGCTCTGGCATTGTGTGTCAGTGGCCCTGCCGTACAGGCTGCCGCATTGGCGCCACCCTCCAGCGTGACCTTTTGGTATGCCGACGAGCCGCCGATCTCCGAGCTGGCCCAGTTCGACTGGTCGGTGGTCGAGCCGGGGCATGTGTCGGCGGGGGACGTCAAAACCCTGCGCAAGTTGGGCAGCCAGCCGTTTGCCTACCTGTCCGTCGGTGAATTCAGCGGTAACAAGGCGGCCATCGACAAGGCCGGCCTGGGCAAAGCCGTCAGCCCGATTCGCAACGGCGCCTGGGACAGCCAGGTCATGGACCTCGCCGCGCCGGCCTGGCGTGAGCATTTGTTCAGCCGCGCCAAGGCATTGCAAGCCGAAGGTTACGCCGGGCTGTTCCTCGACACGCTCGACAGCTTCCAGTTGATGCCGCAAGCGGAGCAAGAAGCGCAACGCCATGCCCTGGCCAGTTTCCTGCGGGAGCTGCACCAGCGTCAGCCGGACCTGAAGCTGTTTTTCAATCGCGGTTTTGAAGTGCTGGCAGAGCTTGATGGCGTGGCAGCCGCCGTGGCCGTCGAGTCCATCCATGCCGGTTGGGACGCGTCCGCCAAACGGTATCGTCCGGTGCCCGAAGCTGACCGCCAGTGGCTGGAAACCCAGCTGCAACCCTTGCGCGCCAAAGGCATTGCGCTGGTGGCCATCGACTACTTGCCGCCAGAGCGCCGCGAGGAAGCGCGCAAGCTGGCCAAGCGTCTGCGTGAAGAAGGTTTCATTCCGTACATTGGCACCCCCGATCTGGACTCGATGGGCATCAGCAGCATTGAAGTCCAGCCACGTCGCATCGCCTTGATTTACGACCCGCGCGAAGGCGATGTGATTCGCAACGCCGGGCACACGCTGTTGGGCGGTCTGCTCGAATACCTGGGCTATCGGGTCGACTATCTGGCGGCTGACGAAACGCTGCCGGAGCACCGTTTCAGCGGTTTGTATGCGGGCATCATTACCTGGATGACCAGCGGCCCGCCGCAGGACAGTCCGGCGTTCAATCGCTGGCTGGGCAAGCGTCTGGACGAACAGGTGCCGCTGGTATTTTTCGCCGGTCTGCCGGTTGAAGACAAGCTGCTGCTCAAGCGCCTGGGCCTTGAACGCCGGGCACCTCCGGCCACTCAAGCGCTGACGATCACCTATCAGGACAAGTCGCTGCTCGGGGCGTTCGAAGCACCGGTGCAGCCGCGATCCCGTGACCTGAGTGCGGTGTCTGTGCTGCCCAATGGTCCTAAAGCATCGTTGCTGTTGACTGGCGAAGGCGGCCAAACGTTTACCCCTGTCGCGGTAGCCAGTTGGGGCGGTCTGGCACTCGCGCCGTACATCCTGGAGACCAATAACGAGCGCAGTCGCTGGATTCTCGATCCGTTCGCGTTTCTCCAGGCCAGCCTGCGGCTGCCGGTGCAGCCACGGCCGGACACCACCACCGAAAACGGGCGGCGCATCGCCACGGTGCACATCGATGGCGACGGCTTTCCCTCGCGCGCCGAGGTGCGTGGCACGCCTTATGCGGGCAAACAGGTGTTGGATGATTTCATCCGGCCCAACCCGTTCCTGACCTCGGTGTCGATCGTCGAGGGCGAGATTTCCCCGCGCGGAATGTTTCCGTTCCTGGCCCGCGAGCTGGAGCCCATCGCTCGCGAGTTGTTCGCCAACCCGAAAGTCGAAGTGGCGACGCACACCTTTAGCCATCCGTTTTTCATGCAGCCGGAAGTGGCGCAGAAACGCGAAGGCTTCAATCCGGAATATGGCTTGAAAATGGCCATTCCGAATTACGACAAACTGGATTTCCGCCGCGAGATTTTTGGTTCGCGTGACTACATCAATCAACAACTGACGACCCCGGAAAAACCGGTGAAGCTGGTCTTCTGGCCGGGCGACGCCTTGCCGTCGGCGGCCACGATCAAACTGGCCTATGACGCGGGCCTGAAAAACGTCAACGGCGCCGAGACCATGCTGACCAAGGCCAACCCGTCGCTGACCGGTCTGAACCCGCTGTTGCGACCGACCTCGGGCGGTCTGCAGTACTACGCGCCGATCATCAATGAAAACCTCTACACCAATCTCTGGAAAGGACCGTATTACGGTTTTCGCGATGTGATTGACACCTTTGAGCTGACCGACAGCCCGCGACGCCTGCGCGGCCTGCACCTCTATTACCACTTCTATTCGAGCACCAAGCAGGCCTCGATCAAAGCGATGAACGAGATCTACGGCTACATGCGCGAACAGCAGCCGATGTCGCTGTGGATGAGCGATTACCTTGATCGCCTGCACGGTCTGTATCAGGCCAGTCTGGCGCGCACCGCCGAGGGCGACTGGCAGATTCGCGGCATGGATGCGTTGCGCACCGTGCGCCTTGATCCGCAAATGGGGTGGCCGGATCTGCGGCGTTCCCAAGGTATTGCGGGGGTGCGTGATGTGCCTCAGGGACGCTACGTGCACTTGAGCAGTGACCGTGCATTGCTGGTGTTGCGCCCTGACCGGGATCCACGCCCGGCCCTTGAAGAAGCCAATTTGCCGTTGCTGGACTGGCGTTACCTGGATGACCAACGCGTGAGCTTTTCGTTTGCCGGTCAAGTCGACCTGAGCTTCTCGGTGCGCTCGGCGAGCGCCTGCCGGGTCGAAGTGGATGGACAGCGTTTTACAGGCAAGGCGTCCGCCGGCCTGTGGACTTTTCAATTACCGATGAAGCAGGTGAGTAATGGTCAGCTCCTCTGCAACTAACGCCTCAGTCACTAAAGGCAGTCGCCTGCTCAATCCATGGGCATTGGCGGTGGTGGCGGTCACCGTGGGTGGCCTGCTGTGGGCGACGTTCCAGCGCGAAGAAGTGTTCCAGCCCGATGGCCGTGAACCGGATGCCGTCTCGGCCAACTATGCCGAGCTGCTGCTGACGGCCCACCCCGAAGACGATCACCTGCGCCTGCAACTGATCGATCTGTTGATCCGTCTCGGCGATTACACCAAGGCCCGTCAGCATCTGGAGAACTGGCCCAAGCCGAACCGGGAATTGCAGGCCTATTACCGGCTTGAACTGGATGCGCTGGAAGCGGCCAAGGGCAGCGATCTGATCACGCAGCAGGCGTTGGTCGAACGCTTGAAAAGTTTCGATCATCACCTGTTGCCGCTGCCGCAATTGCAAAGCCTGGCCAAGCTCGCGTTGAACTTGCAGGCGCCAGCCTTTGCCGCCAGCGTCTATGAAGAGATCGCCGCGCGTGATCCGCAGCAGCGAAGCGATGCCCTCAAGTCTGCCGCGCAGTGGTACCTGGCTGGCGAGCAACCGGGACGTGCCGCCGAGATTTACCTGGAACTGAAAAAGGCCACCGAACAGGCGGCCGAGCGCCGTGAATACGCGCAACTGGCGTTCAACAGCCTCCTGGCCTCCGGGCAGGGCGACCAGGCCGTGCAGGTGCTCGCCGATGAAGTCGACGGGCTGATCAATCCACAAACCGATACGGCTTGGGTGCAGCAGGGCGTCGATGTGGCGATCGCGAGCAAACGCTTCGATCTGGCGCAACGCTTCCTGCAACAATGGCGCGTCTTGCAACCTGACGATCCGCAAATCCTGCAAAAGGATTTCAGCATGCGCCTGGCACTCGGCGATTTGCCGGGCGCCTGGAAAAGCGGTCAGCAACTGCTGCTCGAACATCCTGAAGACCCGCAATTACTGGAGCAAATGGCTCAGCTCGGCGAGTGGAGCGGCGAAACCGAGACGGCCCTCGACTACTGGATTCGCCTGCTGAAATTGCGCGAAGACGCGCAAACCCGTGAGCACGCCTGGCGCCTGGCGAGTCAGCAGTTCGACTTCGACCGCTCGATTCCATTGCTCGCCGAGATCATGGAGCAACGGCCGCTGACCGACATCGAGCTGGACGCGCTGATCTACGGCCACGAATCCCGGGGCACGCCGCAACAGGCTGAGGCCTGGCTGCACACTTACTTGCGCAAGTACCCCCAGCATCGTCTGGCCTGGACGCGTCTGCTGCAAAACCTGGAAAACACCGGGCAGTACGCGTCCAAGGCCAAGGTCTACAAGGACTACTCGAAACGCTTTGCCCTGACCACCACCGAACGGGTCGATTGGGTCGATACCTACCTGAAGCTGTTTGATAACAAAGCCGCATGGCAGGTGTTGCAGGTCGATAACCGCAAAATCACCGATCCGAATTACTGGCGATCCCGTGCCGCGCTGGCCTGGGACCTGGAACTGGACGATGAACTGCAGGTGTCCCTGGAAAAAATGCTGGCGCTCAAGGGCTCGCTCAACAGCGGCGACGAGAGTCAATTGATCACCCTTTATCGCACCAGCAATCCCCGGCGCGCCTTGCAGTTGATGGTCGGCGGTTGGCAGCGCAGCCATGACCCGCAGCGCCTGGTCGAAGCGTTGCAGCAAGCCGAGGAACTGCAGGACTGGTCACAAGTGGAGGCGTTGCTCAAGGATGCCGAGCAATACCCGGCCGCTTACGGGCAGGCTCAAGTGTTGGCCGTGCGCGGCGCACTGGCCGTGCACAAAGACCAGCCCGAAGAGGCGCAGCGCCTGTATCAGGAAGGACTGGCGCGATTCCCCGAGGACAACCTGTTTCGCGAGCGCTTGATGTGGCTCTACGTCGATCAGGGCAATACCGCCGAACTCAAGCCGTTGCTGACCCAATGGAAAGCCCGGGCACGTGAAGACCGGATTTTGTGGCTACCGTTCGCCAGTGCCAGCCAGATGCTCGGTCGCGATAGCGAAGCGCTGGCCTGGTATCGGATGTACCTCAAGACCAGTCCGCAGGATTGGCTGGTGCAAGCGGCCTACGCCGATGCGCTGGAGAGCGCCGGCTATCAGGATGCGGCCCAGCGCCTGCGCCTGAAGTTGCTGCGCAGCCCCGAGGTGGACAATGTCCAGCCATCGTCCGGGCGCTATGGCATCTGGTTGCGTTTGATGGCCAGCAGTTACTCGCCGAAAAAGGCCCAGCACGAATTGCTGAAGTGGAAGGACGGCTCGCCGGCGATGCTGCAATTGTGGTTCGAACGGTTACTGGCGCGTCTGGATGCGACCAACCAGGACTCGCAAAAGGACCAATGGCTGGACTGGGCGCGCGGTCAGGGCTTGAAGGTCGAGCGTTATGAGCAGATTCAGCAAGCGCTGCGTAGCCGTAACAACGAACAGGTCGAAACGCTGTTGGCCAGTAACGATCTGAACCCGGCGCAACGCGCGCAGGCCCTCAGTCGTCTGGGCCGGCTGAACGAAGCCCTCGACACCAGCCTGACGGCGCTCGGCGACGAGCAGCCGCAAGCGGTGCGCGAACAACTGCGTCGTCAGGCCGTGGAAATCCACGAACGCACGCCGCAAGGCGCGCAGTTGTCGTGGCATGACCAGGATTTCGGCGGTCTCGCGTTCAAGGCGCCGCGCCTGGAAATTGCGCACAACCTGGGTGATCAATGGTACGCCGATCTTGAGCTGGAACAGGGCGACTACAGTGGCGACGAGATCGAGCCATCGAGAATCGGCGAAGAGCATAACGCTGCGCTGACCTTGCAACGTTCGGTGGAAAACGGCAGCTACAAACTGTTCGCCGACACCAGCCAGCGCAAGGACGACGACCGCAATGGCCTGGGCCTTTCCCGGACCTGGCAGTTGGACGTGAGTGATGAACTGGAGACCGGCGTCGACTGGCATCGCAAGAGCGAAGACAGCGGCCTGATGCGTGCTTTCGGTCAGCAGGATCGGGTGTTCCTCGGGGGACGTCACAGCCTGACCGCTCGCGATCAGTTCAGTTGGGAGGTCGCACAGCGGTCGTTTTCCACCCGTGCCGGTGACGACCTCGGCAATGGTCACGCGCTGAAAATGGAACTCAACCACACGCTGGAATTCGCCGGTCCCAACTGGACCGTGCGCAGCGGTGTCGACTATCAGAAAAACCAGGTCAAGGATAAGTCGCTGAATTACCTGTCCAGTAACTTTGGTGGCCCGGTCATCAGAGCAGCGCCCGTGCAGACGTTCGACCCTGATACGGGTTTGCCTGATCCGATCAATCCTCTGGACATCGAAACCGTCACCGCCAGCGACCTGCTGCAAAGCCGCTACGGCCAACTGTATTTCGGCAGTTCCTGGCGTCGTGGTCTGCCCGGCGCACTGGTACGGACCAAGCCGCAATACACCTGGCTGGTGGACCTGACGGCAGGCTGGCAATGGACGGATCAAACCTTCAACTACGGCATCAACACCGGGATTGGCGTTGAAGTGCTGGGTGATGACGAACTGGCCCTGACCTTCGGCTACCAATCCGCGCCACAGGGCGGGGATGGCAAGTCAGGCGGAACACTGGGTGTGAGCTACGGCGTGCGTTTCGGACGCTGATCATGGAATTTTCTACGGGAGAAAAACGTATGCAAGCAATTCGTAATCTGGGCCTGGCGCTGGCGGTCCTGTTCGTCGCTGGTTGCGCGAGCTTCACCGGCGACGCCAGCCCGAGCCTGCCGCGCACTGCGCAGTGGGGCATTGTGCCGATGGTCAACTATTCACAGACACCGCAGGCCGGTGAGCGCAGCGAGCAAATCCTGCTTAGCGTGCTCAGCAGCCATGGTCTGCAACCACGGGTTTACCCGGCCAGCACCCAGGGCGAACAAGCGTTGATGGATGACAACGAGCGTCTGGCCGGTGCGCTGGATTGGGCGCGTGAGCAGAAACTCGATTATGTGGTCACCGGCAGCGTTGAAGAGTGGCAGTACAAGAACGGCCTGGATGGCGAACCGGCGGTGGGCATCAGCCTGCGCGTGCTCGATGCGGACAGCGGTCGGGTGCTCTGGAGCAAAAGTGGCGCACGTGCCGGCTGGTCCCGTGAAAGCCTCGCGGGCACTGCGCAAAAAGTGCTCGATACGCTTGTTGGCGCCCTTCGGTTCGAGTGATCGCAATGAATTCTCCACACAAGGATTACAGCCTGGCGCCTCGCGCCAGCGGCCCGGTGTCTTGGCTGGAAACGTTCCTGGTGACAGGCCTGGCGATCGGCCTTGGCTTGTGGCTGACGCCGGAAGACCCGATGCAAATGCACGGCGGGTTCCCCTGGCCGATCCTGGCGCCGCTGCTGTTAGGTGTGCGTTACGGATTTGTGCGCGGTTTGCTCAGCGCCGTGTTGTTGGTGATGGCGGTGTTCGCGCTGCGCTTCAGCGGCCATGCCGGTTATGCAGAGCTTGAGCCGTCCTGGATTGTCGGCGTCCTGGTCTGCGGGATGTTGGTGGGCGAGGTGCGCGATCTGTGGGAACGCCGACTGGAGCGTCTGCAGATGGCCAACGATTACCGTCAATATCGACTCGATGAATTCACTCGCGCCCATCAGATTCTGCGGGTCTCCCACGATCTGCTGGAACAGCGCGTGGCGGGCAGTGACCAAAGCTTGCGCAGCTCGTTGCTGGGCCTGCGCGAAAAACTGCGGGTGATGCCGGAGGAAGGCGATGCGCTGGGTGCATTGGCCGACCCGATCGTGGCGGTGCTGGGGCAATACGGTGCGCTGCGGGTAGCCGGTTTGTATCGCGTGGACGATCACGCCGGGCACTTGTTGCCCAAGCCGTTGGCGACCATCGGGGTCATGGGGGATCTGGACACCGAAGACGGTCTGGTCAAGCTGTGCCTGGAGCGCGGCGAGTTGGTGAGCGTGCGCCAGGAACTGATCGATGCCGGCGGTTCGGCGCAATTCTCGTCATTGCAGGCGTGTATTCCGTTAATCGATGCCGAGGGCCGTTTGTTGGCGGTGCTGGCTGTACGACACATGCCGTTCTTCGCTTTCCAGGATCGTACCCTGAGCCTGTTGGCGCTGCTGGCCGGGCATATCGCCGACCTGTTGCTGCGCGACACGCAGGTGCTGCAATTGGTCAATGCCGATGCGCAGCACTTCACACTGCAACTCAAGCGTTCGCTGGTGGACGTCGAGCAGCACAAGTTGTCGGCCGGCCTGTTCGCCTTTGAAATGACCCGGGCCAACGAAGAGCTGACACGCTTGCTGGAGCGCAGTCAGCGCGGTCTGGATTTGCACCTGCCGCTGCGCAACAACCGCGACCATCAGTTGCTGCTGGTGCTTTTGCCGTTGACCAGCCCCCAAGGCACCGAAGGTTATCTGTCACGCATCAACCTGCTGATACACGAACACTTTGGCATTGAGAGTGACATGGACAGCCTCGGCGTACGGGTCATGCCTTTCAACCTGGAGCCTGGTGAACACAACGGGCTGCGTAACTTCCTGTTCAACGAGTGTGGTCTGAATGATCAGCAAGTGGCTGTTTAGCGGAGCCTTGTTGTTAGAGGCAGGCAGTTGGACCAGTCTGTGGGTGGACGTGCCCGAGGTGCAGCAACTGCTGGTGTTCACCCTCACTCATGGCCTGGCCTGCGTGATGTTGTGCGCGGCAGTGTGGCTGCTGTTGCCGGCGCGGTATCGTTCGCCGCTGCCGTGGAGCCCGCTGTTCATTTTCAGCATGGCGTTCTTTGTCCCTGTGCTCGGCACGGTGGGCGTGGTCGCAGCGATTTTTCCGGCGCTGTACCTGCCACGCAAACGCGACAAACAAGCCTGGCAAGCGGTCGGCATTCCGAGCCTGCCATATCGGGCGCAACAGCAACTGCATAAACCGATTTTTGCCGACGGCGGTTTGCAGGACGTGCTGCGCCATGCGCCGGACCCCGATCAGCGTCTGGCCGCTCTATTGGCGACGCGACGCATGCGCGGCAAGGAGGCGGTACCGATCCTCAAACTGGCACTGGGCGACCCGAGCGATGATGTGCGGTTGCTGGCGTATTCGATGCTGGACAAACAGGAAAGTGACATCAACTTGCATATCCAGATCGCCCTTGGCCAGCTGAACGGCGCAAAGGGCAAAGCCGCCGGCGTGCTGCATGGCACGCTGGCGCGCTGGTACTGGGAGCTGGCGTATCTGGGGCTGGCGCAAGGCAGCGTACTCGAGCACGTGCTCAATCAGGCCGGCGAGCATGCCGAGCAGGGCCTGGAAGCGGGAGAGGGCGGTGAACTGTTTCTGCTGGCCGGACGCATTGCCCTGGAGCGTGGTGATATCGCGCGTGCCGAAGTGTTACTCCAGGAGGCCCAGGACAACGGTATGGGCGTGGCGCAGATTCTGCCTTTCCAGGCCGAGTTGGCATTCGAGGCGGGTCGTTATCGCGAGATTCCCGGGTTGCTGGCGAGCCTCCCCGAGAAAACCCGTCAGCGACCACCCTTCGCTGACCTGGTGAGGAGCTGGACATGAGTCACAAGCAAGAGGCACCGATGGCCGACATCTGCCTGCTGCTCGAAGGCACTTGGCCTTATGTGCGCGGTGGCGTGTCGAGCTGGATTCACCAGATGATCCTCGGTCTGCCGGAACTGACGTTTTCGGTGATGTTCATTGGCGGACAGCGTTCGGCGTATTCGCAGCGACGTTATCAAGTGCCGGCGAATGTACTGCACATCGAAGAAGTCTTTCTCGAAGACGCCACGCATCCGACCGACACCCGAGGCACGCCACGGGACGCCGATCTGCAACAGTTGCAGGGTTTGTATCGCTTCCTGCATCACCCGGACGCGCCGGAGCCCGAACTGGGTGAGCGCTTGCTCGACAACATCGCCCAGGGCCATCTGACCCTCGACGATGTGCTGCGTAGCCGCGCCAGTTGGGAGGCGTTGAGCGAGGGGTATCGCCTGCATTGCGCCGACCCGTCCTTCATCAACTATTTCTGGACCCTGCGCTCGATGCAGTCGCCTTTGCTGATGCTCGCCGAGGCGTCGCGCAAAATGCCTCGGGCGCGGGTGCTGCATTCGATTTCCACCGGTTACGCCGGGCTGTTGGGCTGCATTCTCAAGCAACGCTGGAACTGTTCCTACCTGCTCAGCGAGCACGGGATCTATACCAAGGAGCGCAAGATCGACCTGGCCCAGGCCAGTTGGATCGCCGAGAGTTCCGGCCAGGCGCTGAACCGCAGCCTCGATGCCGGCTCGGGTTACATCCGTACGTTATGGGTGCGTTTCTTCGAGCGCATCGGGCAACTGACCTACAACAGCGCCGACAGCATCATTTCGCTGTATGACGGTAACCGACAGCGGCAAATCAAGGACGGCGCCGATCCGCTCCGCACCCGGGTCATTCCCAACGGTATTGACCTGCCGCAATGGACCGCCGCCCTCGAATCCCGCGCTCCCGGCATTGCGCCGGTCGTGGGTTTGATCGGGCGTGTGGTGCCGATCAAGGACGTCAAAACCTTCCTGCGGGCGATGCGCGGGGTGATCAGTGCCATGCCCCAGGCCGAAGGCTGGATCGTCGGTCCGGAAGAGGAAGATCCGGAATATGTCAGCGAATGCCGCAGCCTGATGGCCAGTCTGGGGTTGGAGGGCAAGGTGCGTTTCCTGGGCTTCCAGCGCATCCAGGACATCCTGCCGCAACTGGGCTTGATGGTGCTGACCTCGATCAGCGAAGCGCAACCGTTGGTGATTCTCGAAGCCTGGGCCGCCGGTACGCCGGTCGTCAGCAGCGACGTGGGTTCCTGCCGCGAGCTGATCGAAGGCGGCAGCGTCGAAGACCGCGACCTCGGCCTGGCCGGCAAAGTGGTTGCGATTGCCGACCCGCAAGCCACCAGCGTGGCGATCCTCGAACTGCTGCGCAGCCCGCAACGCTGGGAAGCTGCACAGGCCAGCGGCTTGCTGCGGGTCAATCGCTACTACACCGAAGCCTTGATGCTGCAGCGTTATCGCGACTTGTATCAAGCCGCCATGGAGAACAGTTAAATGGCCGGGATTGGCTTCGAACTACGCAAGATCCTGTCGCGCGATTCTTACACCGCGACTTTGCACGCTTACGTCTACGCCGGACTGATCAGCTCCGGGCCCTGGGTGCTGTCGATCATCAGCGTGATGCTGGTGGGCATCATCAGCCTGGGCCTGTTACTGCCGAATGTGCTGGTCGGGCAGTTTCTGGTGACGGTCACGTACCTGATGGCCAGCTCGCTGATCCTCACGGGCGGTCTGCAACTGTTCTTCACCCGATTCGTTTCCGACCGGTTGTTCGAGCACAAGTACGAGCAGATTCTGCCCAACCTGCTGGGCGTGCTGTTGCTGGTAACCGTCGGTGCCGGGGTGTTGGGAATCCTGGTGCTGAGCCTGTTGTTCGACCAGCCGCTGATCTACCGGTTGCTGGTGCTGTCGAACTTCGTGGTGTTGTGCAACTTGTGGCTGGTGATCATCTTTCTTTCAGGGATGAAGGCCTACAACCGCATCCTGCTGGTGATGCTGGTGGGTTACACGCTGATGGTCGCCAGTGCCTACCTGCTGAGCTTCCTGCAGATGCCGGGCTTGTTGCTGGCGTTGCTGATCGGGCACAGCACGCTGCTGTTTCTGTTTCTCTACGACATCCTGCGTGAGTACCGCGCGGAGAAGCTGATCGCCTTCGACTTCCTGCAACGCCGCCAGGTGTTTCTCAGCCTGCTGGCGACCGGGTTCTTCTACAACTTCGGTATCTGGATCGACAAGTTCCTGTTCTGGTTCAACCCCGGTACCTCGAATCTCGTTGTCGGCCCCCTGCGTGCGTCGATCCTGTATGACTTGCCAATCTTCCTCGCGTACCTGGCGATCATCCCCGGAATGGCGGTGTTCCTGGTGCGCATCGAAACCGATTTTGCCGAGTGGTACGACCGCCTGTTCCGGGCCATCCGCGAAGGCGAAACCCTGCAACACATCGGTTCGCTGAAAACCGAAATGACCTTGTCGATCCGCCAGGGCCTGCTGGAAATCTGCAAGGTACAGGGATTGACGGTGGTGCTGCTGTTCCTGTTCGCTCCGCGCTTGCTGGATTGGCTGGGCATTTCCAGTTACTACCTGCCGCTGTTCTACATCGACCTGATCGGTGTGAGCATCCAGGTGGTGTTCATGGCGCTGCTCAACGTGTTTTTCTACCTCGACAAACGCGCCGTGGTGCTGGAACTGTGCGTGATTTTCGCGGTGCTGAACGCCGGGTTGACCCTGCTCAGCATGCACCTGGGGCCGAGCTTCTTCGGCTATGGCTTTACCCTGTCATTGCTGGTTTGCGTGTTGCTGGGGCTGCACCGATTGTCCACGGCACTGGAAGATCTCGAGTACGACACCTTTATGTTGTCGCGCTGAAACACTTTCGAGGCGCTGAAAAGGCACTGGCGATCATCGTCAGTGCCTTTTTTGTTGGGCGTGGCTGCATCCGATGACAGGGTTTGTGAGCCACGATACCGACGCAAGACGACTCGCTCCGGCCACTCCTTGATGGACCGTTCGAGCCGGCTACAGCACTTCATGGCGCCAATTCGGGTCCGACTTTGCCACTCAGAATGCCTGGCTGGTGGGGATAAACCCCAGCACGGTAGACGGTGCTGATTATTACCATTTTTCCAATAATGCATTTCAGTCTTTGGTCTTTATCAAAAACACCACCGGAATAAAATGGGCCCAGCTTCCAAACAAAGCCACGAAGCGCAAGCTCATAAGGGTCCAAGCAAACCACCCTGCCGCGCATCGTAGAGCCTTCGGCCTTATTCATTCCGACTGAAGACGTGAATCGTTTGCATCGTTGGGACACTTGAAATGAAATTGTTTAAGACATTGATTGCTGCTTCTTTTGTAATGCTGGGTAGCCAGATGGCGTTTGCCGATCAGTCTGCGGTAGAGCAATACACCTACGGCTCTCACCTCGACATCGCCAAAGTGATTCACATGGACGCCGTTCCCGATGACGTCTGCGCCGTGGTCCCTCTCCAGATGACTTACCTGGACCATCAGGGCCAGCAACACGTCATGCAATACAGCGCGATGGGTAACGGTTGCTCAGGCAACTAACCGAGTCCCGACAAAGCCTGCCTGTGGCAGGTTTGTTCAAACGCCCCAATGGGGCAGGCCGGGGGAAGATCCCGGCATCTTTGAAACGCCTGTGTCCATGATGCAGGCCAACCCCGCCAAGTGCGGGGTTTTTCATGTCTGGAAAGTGGCGTCCGGTGGTGGGCTGTCCGGTGTGAACCCGGAGCGACTGGAAACGGTCAGGGTTCGACGCCTTCGCCTTCCGCCAGATTCAAGGCGCCTTCATCGTCCGGCTCTGTCCCACTTGCTGCCCCGCCTACCGCACCGATCAATCCACCTGCTTGTTTACCAAAGTTTTCGTGATGACAGTGTTAGGTCAGCTTGGGTAGATATAGACATCCCTGTGATTTTTCTGACTCATCGGGTCATGGAACTTTACAGCTGAATCATATCGTTTCGATTTCTCTGAGTGACGACGAACTGGTCAATGTGAACTGGGCGATTTCGTCCTTGCGCATGAATTTTACGCCGGCATGGCTGTTTACGTACTTAAGGAACTCATCCCAGACTCGTACCATTTGGGGCGAGCCGCTGATGCGGTCGTGGGCGCTGATGGACATCATGCGGCGGCGGGAGCTGCTTTCTTCGTAAAGTTGATCGAAGTCGAGTTTGACCTGTTCAAGAAACTTGCCAGGCGAGTAGTTTCGGCCCTCAATTAGGAGGATATCGTTGTTGCGCAGAGTGTACGGAACGACAACAAAATCTTTTTCGTTCACTTGCTCAATGAAGGGCTCATCGCGGCTGAGATCATCGATGTGATAGAGGTATCCGAGTTCCTGGAGCAGCGACAAAGTATTTGGACCACGTCGCAGCCAGTTGCAGTTATAACCGACCGGTTTTTGACCGGTGATCTCTTCGACCATGTCTCGCGCTTGTTGCAGGAAGAGTCGTTCTTCATCAAGGCTCATGGCGTATTGTGAACTCCATCGTGGCCCGTGCCCTGCAGCTTCATGACCACGTTTGACGATTTCTCTCGCCAGTTCAGGGTGGCGCTTTGCGGCTTCGCCGATCATGTGGCAAGTGACCTTGACCCCATGACGATCCCAAAGGTCCAGCATCCTTGGGATGCCTTCCCGGTAACCGTAGGCGAACCAGGTGTTGGTCGCGGCGTCAGAGGGCACACTATCGGGGAAATCAACGTGAGGGAAAGGACTGTCAGTTCCTTTTGGCGGTTGGCCGCCCGCTTCGAACTGCATGGATACCGACACCACTAGACGGGTATCTCCGGGCCAGAACTTACCCTTTTGGTTTGGGATCTTGCTCGTGCTGGTGCCACCCGCTGTAGCCGCCATGGCGGGTGTCATCAATGAACCTGCCGCGAGAATGGCTGCTCCGGCGCTGGCGTGCTGGATGAATGTCCGTCGCTCCGGGTTGGTAGGCATATGGGGATCGGCAGGCGCTGAGTCATACGGTTTCATGGGATTACCTTAGTGTTGGAGTGACATGCCATGTCACGATATCGGTTCAAATCCTTTGGTTACGCGTGGTTGTGTTATTCGCGGAATAAAGCAGCGTCAGTACGCCGGCCAACAGTGCCGTGATGCTTAGAAACAGGATCCCGGCGCTGGTGTGTTGGGTTCGGTCAATCAGCCAACCTATGACGCTGGGGCCGACAAAACCGGAAAGGTTGCCGATGGAATTGATTAACGCTATGCCCGCAGCGGCAGCCACGCCGGTCAAACGTTGAGTTGGGAGATTCCAGAACAGCGGCAATGCAGACAGGACGCCAGCGCTAGCCAGCGTTAACCCGAACAGAGACATGGCAATTTGCTGATCACTCATGACTGTAGTGAAAAAACCGGCACTGGCGACCAGTGCGCTGAGCCCAACATGCAGTCCCCAGCGACGGGTTTTGTCGGCACTGCGAGCGACCAGGTTCATTACCACTGCCGCACACATATAAGGGATTGCCGACAGCCAGCCGATAGTTAGTGTGTCGTTGATACCAGAGCCCTTGATGATCGTGGGTAGCCAGAAATTGATGCCGTACAGACCCATCAAGAGCAGGAAATAAACAAGTGAAAACATCAGGGTAATAGGGGTGAACAGATCCTTGAGGCGATGCTCGTGTTTCTGTTGTTCTGCCACTGCAAGGTCGGTCTCCAGCAGGGCCTTCTCATCTCGATTTAACCAGTTCGCCTGTTTCGGCGTACTCGGTAACACCCAATAAACCAGGCCGGCCACTAACACTGTTGGCAGTCCTTCGATGAGAAACATCCAGCGCCAACCCGACAAGTCTTGGACGCCGTCCATACCTGACATGATCCAGCCTGAGACGGGGCCGCTGACCACGCCCGCCAATGCGCTGGCCGTCATGAACAGAGTGGTCATGCGTCCGCGTCGATGTGCAGGAAACCAATAGGTCAGGTACAGAATTACACCCGGAAAGAATCCGGCCTCGGCAATGCCTAGAAAGAAGCGCTGGATGTAGAAACCAGTAGGCGTCTGAATAAACATCGCCGCTGCGGAGACGAGGCCCCAGCTCAGCATGATGCGTGCGATCCACGCGCGCGCGCCCAAGCGGTGCAATAGCAGATTGCTCGGCACTTCGAAGATGAAGTAACCGATGAAAAAAATACCGGCACCTAGTCCATAAGCGCTGGCACTCAGTTGCAGGTCGGTTGCCATCTGCAATTTTGCCGTACCTACGTTGACCCGATCCAGAAACGCCAGAACCTGAGCCAGCAACAACACCGGCATCAATCTCCAGGTAATACGCAGGTAGATTGAGTTAAGCACTTGGGGGAAGTGGGTAGATGGTGAAGCAGAGGTCAGGCTGTCGCCTCGCGATGGAGTTTCAAACAAGGGGACGCTGGGTGATGACGAATTATTTGAGTTGTATGTCATGACGACCTTCCGAAAGGGCTGTGTTGCGTGTCAGGGTATTTGAGGGGCAGTGAGTGTCACGCCGCAGTGGTGCTTCGAGTCGGTTTTCAGATAGGACGAGCGCTCGACACTTTCGATGAAGACGCAGCACTGCCACCAGAACTTGGCATCGAATGCGTTGATTGCCGCCACCAGTGTGTCGTGGATGATCTGCGCCATCTGTCGCTGGACCCCAGTCGGGCGAGGGTTGGTGGTGATCAGCGTGGCGATTACGAACTCTGCATCAGGATCGATTCCAGCGAGCGTTGCGTGGCAGGCATGAACCCTGCTTTTGAAGTCACCTAACTGCGCATGGCCTGCAGCCGCAATGTCGGTGTGAATAGTGCTCATCACTTGCACGAAGTTCAGTCTGCTAAGAAGTCCGCTCGTGCTTTCAAATACGATGTGGGGCATGGTCATTTTTTACCCATATGCAAGTGAGGCTTCATTTAAGCAGTCCTTTTATGCACAATAAAATTATGTTTTTCTTTGTGTAATATAAGCGTCCGTTATGAATATATCCGCGATCGATCTTCGTTTACTGCGTAGTTTCATTGCCACTGCTCGGTTGGGTTCTGTGACCCGTGCCGCCAATTTGCTGCATTTGACGCAGCCCGCCTTGTCTCAGCATTTACGTGAATTAAGAGGCTTGATGGGCGTTCAACTGTTGGATCGTGTCGGGCGCGGTGTGGCGCTAACACCTGCGGGCATTGAGCTGTTTAGTTTGTTGGAGCCCTTGCTGGAGGATCTTGATACCGCTCTGGCTTCGGTGCACGGACGATCAAGGGAGGTGAAGGGCAGGCTGCGCATCGGAGCGATCGACACCTACTCACGGGCATTGGTGATCCCTGCGGTGGCCGAAATGCTGGTTGCACATCCCGAATTGAAAGTCTCGATTGAAGAAATGCCCGCCGCACAAATAGATCGGGCCCTGACCGAAAATGAGATCGACATCGGGCTGGCATTTTCAAATCTGTCGAGCGCCGACATTAACCAGTGCACGTTGTTCGAGGAAAACCTGGTGCTGATCCGCTTGCGCGCGATGAGTGAGGGCCGCTGTAGCGAACGCGTCTCCATGGAGGAACTCGCGGATTTGCGATTGGCCTTGCTCAATCGTAACTTCGCCATGCGACGGCAAATCGATTCTGCGTTCTCGCGGGCCGGCTTACCGTTGGATGTGCGCGTTGAGGCCGCGAACGTCGATTCGCTGGTGCGGCTGGTGGGTAGAGGCGATTGGGCTACCATTGCCAGCCGACTGGCAATCGAAGATGCCATGCGGTTTGAAGTTCGGGAAATCGATCATGCAGACTTGAGTCGTATCGCTGCATTACGCTGGCGCCGTGGTCGCTCATTCTCGGCAGCCACGTTGGCCTTCATTCACTTGCTGATAGACCGACTCCAACGATTGCCCGGCATCGCGTTGTCCAGGGAGGCGCAAGCGATGTTGAACGCTTGATGCCGCTCAACCGCTTAAGCCTTGTGGGTCTTTATTCACCGAGCATTGTTATTGACGCTTCTAGAGTCTGGTTTGGAACGGATGGATCGCCTTTAAAAATCAACCGCCGCGCCACTCGACTATTCGCGAAAAGCCCTTTGCCTACATCAGTTCGAGCAGCGACCAAACTGCTACTTGAAATTGTCCAATGAGTGGTGATTGCTGCAATTCACCTGTGAGAGCTTAAAATCGACGGCATGACCTCATCCGCTTTCTCTTGCTCCATGACACCAATTGGTATTCCAAAAATTACCACTGAGGGGCTTGGAATATCCGGTGATGTGGATTGTGTTGGACGCTAATAGACCCTAAAGCCTTGATTCTTCTGGATTTCAGGCACAAAAAAAGACGTCCTTGGACGTCTTTTTTTGATCATTTGGTGGAGCCGGGGTGAGCTGAATTAAGCCAGTAACATATTGATTAAATGACTGAATATCGGTTTGTATTTTAAGACGGAATACCAATTGGAATACTGTGACAAGTATTCCTGGCCTGCCGACAAACAGTTGTGTGGCCTGTAAGCCGACCTCTGCCCCAATCGCAGTCATCTAGTTGAACAACAACCGGATAACGCCCCCCCACAAGTTGTCTGGGTGTTCCAGCATGAGCAGAATAATGACCGGCACCAGCTTGCCTAGCAGGTTGGCGCAGTCACGCAGTTGATCCCGGGTTGACGCTGCTGTTCCAGGTGGCGACCTCAAGCATGAAGCCAGTTTCGACGGAGGATTGTAGAGTCTTATCATGTAATAGTGGCATTATGCTTTCTCAACCATGCGGCTTCCGCGCGGGATGGCTCTCGCTGCTCTGTGCGCTCATCCCAACGTTTGCAATCTTGGCAAATCAGCTCGTGACGCCCATCCAAGGCCCCGCTCAAGGAATGAAGGCAATGATCAAGAAATCGGTGACGGAGCTCGCGTTCGTCAACAGTAAATCGCCGCTACCCACCGTCGAGGTCGATTCGCAGTCCATCGAGGGCGCAGGTTTCAGCATCTACCGCACGGTGATGCAGGTACTCACCCAATTGGCCGAGCAGGACGCATCACTCCGGGCGACTCTCTATATGTACGGTACTGTCAGCGTCAATTTCCGCGAGCCGTGCTGGTCTGAGTTTTTGCTGGTTGCAGGTCCAGAAAAGGTGCTGCGTGCCTTGGGGGCCGGCTTTGAACGTTTGCCAGCCGTGAAGTCGCGATTCAGCGATTACGTTCCGTCTTCCGCAGCCTTGCGCACTTTCCATGTTCAGGATGGCTTGGTGTGGGAACAAGAGGATGCCAGCACTTGGTACTCCCACGCCCAGACACTGGCTGACCTGACCGCTGAAGCTGACGAGGCTGAAGAGGGTGACGACGATGCTGAGCCTATCGAGGAGGATGAAACGGAAGAGGCCTGGGATGCCGAGGGCCTGGAGGCTTCGGATGACCAGGAAGAAGACTCGACGGTCGTTATCGGCAACCGGAAGGCGGCTCGCTATCGGGCCGCGCGCTCGGATGCAAAAGTGAGCACCATCCGGGCAAGGATCGAAGAAGTCTTTGGGTTGCCGGAAGGTTCTGTCGCGCTCTGTGGGCCAGACGGTCGCGCGTTGCGGGGGAACGCACTGATCAGGACGCTGCGTAGACGTTGGGACGAAAATTGAGCTGGGAATTTGTACCCGGCAAGCCGAATTCGCTTGTACGGGTCAGTACTCTGCCTTTCGCCGAATTGCTGAATACAAGCGATTGGCCATTGGCATTGGACAGCTATCAGCGTGGTTTCGTCTGGGGCCCGGATAAGCTGACGCAATTGGTCAGTGACCTCGCAGCGTATGCAGAGCAGGCGGATACCACCCTGCCTTACTACATGGGGGGCGTATTACTGCATCGCGACGCAAGCCAGTCGAAGCGGTTCATTATCGATGGTCAGCAGCGTATCACCGCGCTGTCGCTGTTGTACCACCGCTCTACCGGCAAGTTGCCAGTGGGGCAGGCACTCAGCTATTCGGGCCAATCCGCGCGACATATTGCTGAAGGGTTGCAGGCATTGAAGCAAGTGGAGGCGATTGCGCCGCAGATCATCGAAAGGCTACGGCTGACAGTGATCGAAGTGGACAGCACCGATCTCGCTTTCACCTTTTTCGACACCCAGAACAACCGCGGGGTGCGCTTGGAGGCCACTGACCTGCTCAAGGCCTATCACCTGCGTGCGATCGACTACGCGCAAGGGAAGACTGAACTCAAGGCAGCACTGCAGCGGCACTGTGCGGAGCGTTGGGAGAGCCTGCAACGCCACCCGGCGGTGCTAAGCCCTGGTCAGGACTTCGCCCCTAACTTATTCAATCGTTTTCTCTGGCGTGCGCGGCGTTGGCGCGGATCGCACACGCCTGCGGGGAGGCACGAACCGCTCCTAGCAGAATTCCAGCGCGACACTTGGCCCCACGTCGCCGACAGCCGTAGCCGCATTGACAGCGTGCCGCTCTACGCGACCCGGCACAATCGGCTAGCGTCCTGCATGACTCTGGCGGGAGATGGCGATTACGTGCTGCAGGGCAGCCAGCTGCGAGTCGGTCGAAATCCTGCAAGCCTGCCCATGGCGTTGCGTCAGCCCATCCATGAAGGTGTTGGGTTCTTTCTATACGCAGACAAGTACGCAGCGTTGCTGCAACGGCTGATGAATGATCCTGCGCCATGCCTGCAGGTGAGCACGTTCCGCACGATCTACAAACAGCTGCTGCGCAATAACCAGGAGTACCTGCGCGAAATCTTCATGCTGTGCAGCCTGATGTATGTCGATCAGTTCGAAGTTGAACAACTGACCGCCTTTGCCCTGCGCTTGGAGTTTTTGCTGGGTGCGATTCGCTTGGAGAAAAAACAGGTCAAGCAGGAAACCGCGGCCAATTTCTTCAGGCTGGCCGAGCTGAACCTGTTGGATGTGATTGCCCAGAGTTACCACCCGAAGCAGGTGCTGGACTTTCTTCAGCACCGACAACAAGCGGTGGCGTCTTCGTATGCCAACGAAACGGTAGCAACAGGGCAGGGTGTGCAGGGACGATACAAGAGGGCAGTCCTGGAGTTCTATCAAGGGCAGTTGGATTCCGAATGCTTGACCCTTGCGGGTAAATCGCAATGGCTCGAAACGTACTTGAAGGCTTGCCAGGAAGATCGCCATGCGTATTGATTCCCGTCTCTTCACCTTGGAACAGCTGGCTAATCAAGACGACGCGGCCTGGTGCTTCAACGTGCCCATCTATCAGCGCTTGTACGTTTGGGGTGACGATCAGATAAAGACGTTGCTGACCGATATGGCTAACGCGTTCGATCGGCGCGATGAGCAGTTCTTTCTGGGTGGTGCCTTGCTGGTCGAAAAAACCTCTGAGCAAGACCGCCTTAAGGGCTTGCGCCGCTTCGACCTGATCGATGGGCAGCAGCGCTTTACTACGCTGTGGATGCTCAGCACGATCGCCATATGGAACCAGGTGATGGGCGATTTCAGCAGGGTGGTGCTGAAAGACGGTGTGATTCCGCGTTTGCACTTCTCGATTCGCGAGCAAGTGAACGCCTTCCTTGCCAGCATGATGCCGGGCAAGGGGGGAGCGAGCCCTGAGATCCTCGATACCCAAAGCATGAGAGAAGCTCAGCAATTGATGGTTTCCTTCAAGCAGACCTATAAGCGTGCGGATGGCGGACCTGTGGATGATGAATATCTCAAGGCGCTGGCTGGCTTCGTTTATCGCAACGTCTCGCTCGTGCTCACACAGGTGCCTGAGGGGATGGACTTGAACAAGTTGTTCGAAGTCATCAACAACCGCGGCATCCAGCTCCAACATCACGAAATTCTCAAGGCCAGGCTATTGCGCGACATCCCTGCAGAAAGCCGTTCCCGTTACGCGGCTTTGTGGAATGCCTGTGCCGACATGAGTGGTTTTGTCGAACGTAACCTTTGCCAGGAAACCCAGCTGGAGGCTCACCGTCTGGGCGATCTCTATAGCAAGGGGCAGTTGCTGCACGCGGCAGCTGTGCACGGGCTGCTGTCGCGAAGAGCCGAGGCTGCACAAGCGGAATCCGCTGAACGACTGACTTTGGAGAACATCGTCAACGGCGCAGTTGCCAGGTTTGACAATGGTTCAGCGGCCATCGCGGTGGATGAAGGCGAAGCGCCATGGGCGCGTAGTATTATTGGCTTCCCGCTGTTCCTTCTGCATGTGCTGCGTATCTGGTTGAAAGAGCAAGGGCAGCCGGATGTGCCCCGCGTGCTGGATCGGCACCTACTTACCTTGTTCGAGGCCCACTTACTGCTGTCGGCGGAGCCAGCGCAGCGTACCGCAAGGGCGCAAGGGTTCATTGACTTGCTCTGGCGTATGCGGGTGCTTTGGGATGAATACGTCATCAAATGGGTCGACCAGGGCGACGACGAAGTTCATCAAATTTGCCACACCTCGGTCTCTGCCAATGATGACAAACGTTACATCAGTCGCAGCCGTGACAACGATCTGAAACAAGGCATGTCGTTACTGCAGAGCATGCTCTACCACTCCCAGGAGATCACCACCCATTATTGGTTGACACCTTTCCTCTATTTCATCCACAAGCACGCGCAAACGGTACGTGGCGGCGTGGGGGAGGTTGAGCGCTACTACGACTTCCTGTGCCATTTGGATAACCAGCTACTCGGGGAGGTGACGGGCGATCCCTTGATAGTGCGAACGCGGGCATTCATGGATGAGCCGTGGCGTACCGCTGTCGCGCTTCAATTCGAAGCAGTGCTGCCCTGCGATTACGGCGTGGACTTTGCCCATTACTGGTTCTACAAGCTGGACTTCGTGCTCTGGCATGAGCAGCATCGTGATCATGATGCATGGGGCAACTTTCGCTTCACAGCCAAGAACTCGGTAGAGCATATTTCGCCGCAGAATCCACAGGCGACCGATACCAATAAGGTCACCAACGCCTGGCTGAACCGCTTTGGCAATCTGGCGCTGGTCTCGCGCAGCATCAACTCCGAGTACAGCAATCTGCCATACAACGAAAAGCGCCAGCGATTCCTCAACAAGCGAGCCCTTGAGAAGCGGCCAGACTCTTTGAAAATGGACTTGATCTACTCGAACGACGAATGGGGAGATGCATGGGCGGCTGAACATCAGGCGGCGATGCTGGCGGCAATGCAGCGCCATTACCAAAGGCGTTTTGCCGTTGAGTAGCGTGGAGTAAATGTCAGCGCGATCAGGTTCATATCACTACAGTCGGAACTGGTGAGCGGTGGTTGGCCGCCACCCTCTATCCGCTGCTGGTGCGGTTACACAATGAACAAATGCTCGATGTTCGCGTCCCGCTGCAACTGGATTACACCTTGCTGCAACTGGTCGAACTGGCGGACTTGCGCGTATTCAAGTTACAGGGCACCAACCCACAGGCGGACATAGCCGCGCTGATGCGCGACTTCGGTCGGTTGAGCCTGCTGTAGATCGCCGAGCGCCTAGTGAATTTTTGCCAGCACTTCATGCCCAGTGCGCGCTTCGAGGCCAAGCTGGCCAACGAAGATATGTTCAGGAACCCGGGTTTACCGCGCAGTCTTTTCGAGGCCGAGGGGGCGGCAAGGCGGGAGGTGGACCAGTCTGATCTAGACATCGGGGACCTGGTACTTATCAATACCGAGGGGCTGACGATCGAACACATCCTGCCCCAAGAAACTTCGTTCGGCGTGCGCCTGTATGGCTTCCACAGTACGGAGTCGTACCTGGAGCACCTCCACCTGATCGGCAACCTGGCGCCGCTGGAGAAACGCATCAACAGTGCGTGCAGTAACTGTTCTGCGGAGAAGAAGATGAGCGAACCCAAGCTCTACAGGAACTCGCAGTTCAATTTGATCAAGGCATTGGCCGCCGGTGGCGCCAACTGCAGTCCCGCGTTCTCGAAGAACGCCCTGGTGGAGCGGAGCCAGGAGCTGGCCAGTTTCGCGGTGAAGCGCTGGCCGCTGACGCCGACCGACCTGGCCGAAGCGTAAATCGCCTACGACTGACCTGTGCGAGCTGCCGCTCCGATGGTGGGCCTCGGCCCGTCACCGGCGCGGCGCACCGAGCTGGCGGCCTCAGTCGTTCATCAGCCAGGGGCGCAGCTCCTTGAGGTTTTTCACCACGATCTGCTGCGCCTCGGGGCTGGTCGCCAGGTTGCGCGGGTCGATGTGGTAGCGCTGCAGCACGTATTTCACCAAGGCCTTGCGGCTCGGCACCACCAGTTGCCCGTGCTGCATGCCGAAGTCGGCTTCAATGATAGCCTTCTGCGCATCGTTCAGTCGCCCGTCGGGCTCGAAGATGACCGGCACCTCGGCATTCCATTCCTCGTCCAGCTCGCGTGTGTTGGGCGACTCGTCGAGCAGGTCCGGCTGCCCGCGCAGGCGGCTGAGGACGAAGTCGCGGTACTGGCCATTCTTTTCGCAGTAGGCGCGCACATGCCAGCGCATGCCGGTGTAGACCAGCGTATGGGGGGCGATCAGGCGAATTTCCACGTTCGGCGTGTTCAGCGACACGTACTCGGTTTCCAAGCGCAGGCTTTCTCGACAGGCCTTGAGCAAAGGGCGCAGCACTTCCGGGCGAATCGGTCGGTCCGGCACTTCTAGCACCTTGGTGTGCGCATAGGCCAATGCCAGCCCGTCGATGTGCGGGGCCCGCTCATTGTTCTGATAGAGCAGGTGCAGGTAGGCGCTGGCACTGTCGTCGATGAACAGCGGCTTGAACTGCTTGCTTGGCACATACCCCTTGAGTTGCTTGTCATATGTCAAGTTTTTGGGTGCATGTTCAGTGATGTAGGTATTGATGTCCTTCGACGCCTGCTGGCGGCTGATGCCAAAGCTCTGCATCAGGTGGCCCGTGGTCAGCCGGCCTTCCCACCAGGCAACGGTCTCAATCAAACGATAGCGAAGTGCCAGGTCCCAGCGTACCTGCTCGATGGATTGCTTGCGTTTCATACCCTCTCCATGTGCGCGATTACTTTACCTGTATAAGTCTACATTCTAGACGTGTAGTTTTGCATTACATATCTTCCGCTTGTCTTTGGAATACTTCGAAGGCAGCAAAGGATATGAGCATGACTATGCCGGAAGTGGTTGCGACGGGTGCATTGGTAGTGATGGGGATCATCTTGCTGGTGCTGATACAGCAGGGGTTGAAGCTCGGCGAGCTTGGGAAAAACGTCGAACACTGCCAGAGGGATTTGCGCTGGGTGCAGATCTGGGAAATGGAGAACCGCGAGCTGCGGTCGGCGTTGCGGGCAGAGCGTGAGCATGTTGCGCAGTTGCAGCGCAAGTTGGTGATTTTGCAGAACGTGGTTTCTGCAGAAGACCGTTAAGGGAAGATATGAACAGAATCGAACGGTTCAGAGGCTGCCTGCTGGGGGGCGCCGCCGGAGACGCGCTGGGCTCTCCCGTGAACGCTCTGGAGTGGCCTAAGATTGAGATCAAGTTCGGGTCGCAGGGCATCATTGATTTTGCCCCGGCCTATGGCATCACCGGTGCGATAAGTGACGCTACACAGATGATGCTGTTCACCGCAGAAGGCTTGCTGCGGGCTTATGTGCTGGGCAGTTCACGGCAGGTATGTCATGTGCCTAGCATTATCCACCACGCGCTGCTGCGCTGGCTGACGACCCAGGATTACCCCTCGCTGATACAAGTCGCCACAGATGGCTGGCTGATCAGGCAAATGGAGCTCGGGCCGCGTCGTGCCCCCGACACAACCTGCCTGAGTGCACTCAAGGTCAGTAGACGGTTGGGTGCGGTAGCCGAAAACAACAGCAAGGGCTGTGGCGCTTTGGTACGTGTTGCATCCTGTGCATTCTTTGCCAATGCATTTGACTATGCGTCGCAGTCCGGGCGACTGACCCACGGGCACCCGACAGGTTACCTGGCGGCCGGGCTGTTCGCCGACATTCTTCAGCGTGTCGTCGATCGACAAGGCAGCTTGGAACACGCCGTGACACAGAGTTTGGATAAGTATGGGCATGTGCCTGGTATGGAAGAAACGCGCAGCCTCATCGAGCGCGTGATGTTCTTCTTTTACGAGGAATACACACCCAGTCCTCAACGGATTGACGATTTTGCCGGCGGTTGGGGCGCTGAACAGGTGCTGGCGATTGGGCTGTGGTGTGCGTTGACTGCGCGGTCATTTGAAGAGGGAGTGATTGCGGCGGTGAATCACAGTGGTAATAGTAGCAGTGCAGGGCTGGTCGTCGGGCACTTGCTGGGGGCGCAGTATGGTGCTGCGGTTATTCCTGACCGCTGGCTTGAGCGCCTGCAACTGCGGCAAGTGATTGCGCAGGTGGCCGAAGATATTGAGCGCGTTCCGCGGGATTATTGCGGAGTGGGTGGTGAGTTCGATGAGCAGATCGAACTGGCTTATCCCGCGAGTTGAGCGCATTGAAGGCAGTGAGATTGCGCAGGGATCAAGGCGCTTGAAAATGCCTATCAGACCGAGGCCCTTTACTTTTGAATGTGAAGGTTGTGGTAGGACGAAGACCGCGGCGCCGCAGAGTGATGCGTTGGCGCCGGGAAAATGGGTGGATCAGTGCCCCAAGTGTGGAAGCAAGGAGTTGAAGATGCTTGCTGCGGGGTGGTTTGCGCGGGCGGAGGCGGAGTTGCTGGCGCGGCAACGGTTTTAGGGTATGGGCGGACAAGTCGATCAATCAGGAGCATTCAGACATGAAGAATATCTTTGCCGTTCAGCAGGTACACGCGTCAACAGCATTCCATGCAGCGTCAGCAGGCAAAGGGTAAGGGGGGGCAGGCATACTCACCCATTGCGGCTTGACACTGGACTATTCTGCTCCGAGTCTCCAAGAAACTTGCGGGCGGCTCTCGATGGGGTTTGGTACGGCTATGAAACCCTCTGATCAAAAGGCACTGGCGCCGTGCGCTCAGTGCCTTCCTCACCTAGCGGCGTATCCGAAGCCGAAGAAAGTCTTCAGTTTCGGCGCCCTTGCTGTGCGCTTGATCAGAGCCTCGCAAGGCCTTTTGAGCCGCCAGCTTGAGTTTGCGACGAAGGTCTTCGCAATCACCCACTAACTGCTCAAGTTCCGAGGCGTCAAACATCTGTTCTGATATCGGGAAGGCCCGTTCGATACGATCATGCAAGGCAGTGCCGCCAATTTCCAGCGCGTCTAGTTTGAAAGCGTTGAATTCGTTCTTGCGACCTTTCAATTGCGCAATGTCAGCTTTGATCGCACGTTTGTAGGCATCGAAAACGGCATCGAGCTTATTGGAAATCTTCCCGACTACGTCCACCTTGCGGTTGATAGACCGCAGGAACTGTTCGAACGTCAGCCCTGTGGATGGATAGGTTCTCTTGCGTGCAGTGGATGAGTAGGCACACATACCCGCGTACTCGATGTCCGCGAAGGCAAGGTCGTCGGCTACCTGTTCCATGATTTGATCAATGTCATCCTCAGACTTAACATCAGCCTTGTTCAGCACGATGTACAACGAGTCTCCACGGAATGGCGTGGACTCGATGAACTCAATGTCGGACTGGTCGATGGTCCCGGCGGGGTCAAGACCGATGACCCACACGAGCGCAGTTGCCTGATTGACGAGAGAGGCTGCGGTGCTCCTGTCAGCAGCTGAGGCACCACCCGATGTACCTGGGTTGTAGCCCGGTGTATCAATGATGCATAGGTTGCCGAACAGCTCTGGATCCATTGGCACCTTGACGCTGATGAAAGGCAAGATACGGCGAAGATCGAAGCCGAAGGCTTTGACGTATTCGTGGGACATGGATGCATACAGGCTGGGCTCCAGGTCGATGGCTCCGCCGTTGTACGAATAGCCTTTGATCCTGGTTTCTTCAGAGCACACGACATAGCTGGGCACTACGGTCACCGGGTTGATGCCGGTCGCCAGGCGCACGCTCGAGTCGCGGATGAAGCTGTTGACGAATGCAGACTTGCCGCTACTAAAGCCACCAGCAATGCTCAGGATGGTCTTGCCCGCAATGCTTGGGAAGTTGTTCAGCAAGCGCAGCTCGGCGAGAATCGCCTGCATGTCGAGCACGGCCTGGGCCTCGCCTGCCAGCGACGATTCACGGCCAGCGAACTCCATGTAGTCGTGGTTGATCAAGTTGGCGAATCTGTCCAGCTCTTCATTGACGGGAGGCTGCTGCGCCAGAACCCTGCTCACTAGGGAAAACTTCTCAGTTAGCGACAGGTGCTGCTGATTGATGTCTGCGTAGTTGTTTTCGAGGTGCTGTTGGGAAGCCTTCAGTTGCTCGGTGAGGCTCTCCAGTAAATCGACATTCTGCTCTTGGGCCAGCAGCTGGGCTTTGTGCTCCTCCAGATAAGTCTCAAGTTCACTGATCTGCGCAAGGGCCTGCGTCTTACGCTCCTCCAGCTCTGCAGCATTGGACTGTTCAGCATGCAACTGGGTCGACAATGACTCATTGTGGTCCGTAAGCTCACTGATTTGTGAGGCCTGCCCGGCACATTGTTCAGTCAGCGACAGATTGGCGTCATATACTTCTTCGAGCTGCTTCTGGACCTCGGCCATCGTGCGCTCCAGGTCCGCAAAGTCTGCCTCTTTGGCAGTCAATTCTTGCTTGATCTCTGTCAGCCGCTTTTCAAGATTGGCAATCTCAGCGAGAGCCTGGGCTGCTCGCTTTGCCATATCTTCAGCCTCGGCCGTCTTCGCCTGCAGTGCATCAGTGAGTGCCTGTTTGCGTGTCTGCAGAGCGCTGATCTGTTCTGCCTGTTCCGCGCATTGGACGGTCAACGATTGTTTGAGACGTTCGAGCTCTTCGAGCTGCTGGCGAACATCGGCCAGCGCCTGCTCAAGGTCGATGATGCGCTGCTCTTTGTCGGCCAGCAGTTGTTTGTGCTCTGTCAGGTCTTGTTCAAGGCCACCGATTCTCGCCAGTGCTTGTGCCTGACGCTCTTCGAGCTCCTTGGTGTAGACCTTGGCTTGCGCCAGCGCGAGCATTGCCTTCTGTAGCTTGGCGGTTTCCTGCTCGAGGGCCCTGGTGGTAGAGGCGAGCTTGCCTGTCTCGACCTGTAGTTCTTCAGTGAGAGAGTCATTGCGCAGGTTCAGGGAGTGAATGCTGTCGCTCTGGCTTGCAGATAGCGTGGACAGCTCCTGATTGGTGCCGAACAACGTGTCTAGCTGGCGTTGGGCATCTTCAAGGTGGTCTTGGAGCTCCAATGCCAGTTTTTTGCGTTTGAATTGCCAGAATCGAGCGAGCGACTCCAAGGCCGGCCGCGCCCGTTCATTGATGCGTGGCGGGTTGCTCACAGGGTTACCTCTTCAGCCTTGCGTGCCATGCGTTCAAGCCGATCGATCGTCTGGGCTGCGTTGTCAACCTGCGCTTTGAGGACATTGATCCGGCGCTGCACTTCATCAACGAAAGAGTCAGAGATGGTGCCAGGCGTATTACGCTCTACATGCTTGAGGAATGAGCTGATCTTTGTTTTGACCTTGCTGCCGAGTGAGCCAACAAAATCATCTGCGGCGTCTTTAAACTGTTCAGCTTCGTAGCCCTTGAGGGTGCCTTTGCTTTTCAGGTTGTCAGGCAGGGGAATGTCCAGGTCGAAGTCATCTTTCGGAATGGCTTGGATTATGGACAGGATGGCGAGCTTGATCATTTGTGGATTGGCATCGTGCTCCAGCACTTCACGGATTTTCGGCGTCAGGGCTCGGGCTAGATCTTCATTCAGGCCGCGATGGGAATGCTTCACTGTGGAACTCAATTCGTCCTGAACATCGGTCATATAGTCTTTGAGCGTGGATACAACCTGGCTGCTGATGATTTTTGCGCGGACCACGGTTTTTTCTGTTGTACCGCCAACCCCCAGCTTTCGAGCCAGCCAGCCTAAGGCGCCGTCATTATCGACGGTATAGGTATCAGTGAAGGAGCCTTCTGCAGCATCTATAGTCGACTTCGTCTCGCGGAGCAGCTGGGAAGCCTTCTGACGCATGCGTTCACGCAGGTTCTGGCGATAGTCGTCCATTGTGAATTTGAAACTGCTATCCAGCTCCAAGGCGAGATCCAGTCGTTTTGACTCCAATGATGCAAGTTGCTCGTTAAGTTCGCCGACGTTAGCGCTTTTGATCTGCAAAACTTGGTTGTTTGCAAGGTTGATGATGTATCTCTTGAGTTCTTCCAGAGTCTTCTGCTTGCTCGCCAGACGGTTGCTGATTATGTCACTGGTGATCTTGGCTTTCTCTGCACGGACCTCCGCAAGTACAGCCTTGACCGCATGGATGTTGGCCAAGCTTTCCAGGCTGCTCAGGGTTAGCTCCCGATTGTCGCGGGAGAAGTAGTCTGGGTAATCAATAGTCAGGTTTTCCCACGTCACCTGCTCATTCGAGTCCCAGCTATCTGGTGCGTCGAGGCGACGATTGAGGCTGTGGCACAAGCCCGAACTGTGCAGGAGGTTGAGGTGCACCGAACTGATCAGTTTGTCGAACACTGAACCCACTTCGGGACTGCTCTGCTTCAAGTCCGACAGAGTACTTTGTGCCCGCGCCGAAAGCTGGCTGCGAATGGCTTCCACGGCATCGCTCAGGCGAGCCCGCTTTTCACTACCATATAACTGTGTATCAATCTGGCTGGCCAGTAGCACCAGCTTCTGAATGCCTTCCTTCTGGGTAATGCGGCCCATCACCTCCAAGTCTTGCTCATTGAGAAACTGGCCGGCTGGGCTGACGATGAATACGACGTCGCATGTCTTCAGCAGTTCGACAGTCCGCTCTTCGCGCGATTGTACCGGGTCGTTCATGCCGGGCGTGTCGATGATGCAGATATCGCGCAGCTCTTCCAGCGGCATGAAGACGTGCACCGTCTTGGTGAACGGCATGTAAGTGCCATTGGCACCCACGTAATTGTGCAACCGTTCCGCCAACTCCTTTGGGTTACTGGCGCTGATTTCGCTATGCGACTGCAGCGTTTTGGAATCGATGCCGGAGTCCGTCATGCGCTTGAACTGGTCGTTTGCTGCAAACAAGCCTTCTTCTCGCTGCAACTCAGTTAGCGCCTTTTTCTCCGCCATCTGCGTCAGTTGTTGCATATCGATAGGCGTGCCCGACGCTTGGGCGCTGCGTCGTTTCACCAGTTCTTCGAGGCATGCAACCTTGCGCGTCGCGAGCCGCTGCTCGTACTGTTCGGACTTGAGCTTGATTGCTCTTATGTCAGCCTCACTGTAGAACTCGACATTGGCCCGGAACACTTCGCCCCAGGTGATCGTGGTCAGTGCCGCGGTCATGGGTGTTGCTGCCTTTGGCAGAATCGGCTCACCGTCGAAGATCAATGCATTAAGCAGGGACGATTTGCCTGCCTTCACGCGGCCGACGATACCAATGTTCATCAGCCGATTTTGGTTCTGCAATGTTTGGAAGGTCTGGGCAAGCTGCTGCGGTTCGTCGATTGCGTTCATGCGTTTGAACTGCTCGATTTCCCGCCCAAACAGGTCCTGATTGCTCCCTGCTAGCGCATGAAGGCTTTCGCTGAACTCAACGAGTTTCTGGTAGTTCATGAGATCGTCCGTCTTACTTGTACAGGTGTTCGTTTGCAGCAGCTTTCACGGCGCTGGCCAGGTCTTCCAAGGTGGCCGTCTTCTGACCGATCTCGGCTTCGCGCTGCAAGTTTTCTTGAGCAATGGTGTCTACGACGTGCTTCTGTTTGGTGATCTGCTCTTCGAAACCGTCGCCGATCTTCTTCAGCATGGCGTTGAGTTGCTCATCGATGATCGACGGGATCTTCCCGCGCAGCTCCGCCTTGATGTTCGGGAACACTTCACCGGTGAGCTTCTGGCGGAATTTCTCGCGCTCGTTGCCACCGCCGTTGAGCATCCTGAGGATTTCCGGCAGGAAGATGATCGCCAGTTCGACCAATGGGTTGACCACGGATGTGGTCACGGCAAGCACGGTGGAAAGGCTGCGATAGAGTGCGACGCCTCCGGCTTTGTCGTTTTCGGCACGGGTGCTCAGGCGCGTGGACCAATCACTTAGCAGTTCGGTGGTGCGCTCTAGTGAAAGCTTGACCTTGCCGGTCAGCTCTTCGCTCCAGTTGCCACTGATGTCCAATACGGCCATCTGACCATTGGTAGCGCTCAGGTTGCTGGCAATGCGGTCCACCATGTTGCTGGAAATATCCTGCACTTCAGATTTGATCGTGCTGGCCAGGGTGCTACGGATGATGTCGGAGATGGCGTTCGACAAGGCACCTGGGTTCTTGCTGCAACCCAGAGTGACGAGCTCTTCCAAGGCGTTATTGAGGGCGTTATCGAGGCTGCGCAGGCTGCGGTCGAGCATCTTCCCGGAGTAGCGATCCTTGAGATCCGACTCCACATCCTTGCGCTGCTCCAGCAGCTTTTGCAGGGCTTGTTCCAGCGCACGGGCTGCTTGCTCGCTTTCAGCCTTGTCTTTCTTCAACAGGCTGAGCGCCAGGTTGATCTGTGCCAGAACCTCGAAGTTCTGGTCTTTTAGAATATCGAGGAACAGACGGGAAAACAGAGCGTCAGGCTGCAAGGCACTCAGTGCATTTTGCAGCGTTTCGCCGCCGCGGTTGCCGATGGTGAGGCTACGGTGATGATCACCGAAATACACCCCCAGTTGATCATCGACATATGCCTGGACTTCCTCCACCTGATCGGCAGCGCGCAGGTTGCACTTGCTCAGCAGGAAGGTGAATTCGGTGTTGTAGGTTTTCAGTTCGTCGAGCTTGCGCAGCATGGACTGGGTGATATTGCCGTCTTCGATGCTGGTCAGTACGACGAAGTGCACACCCCGTGGCAGGTAGTACGCGATTGCCTTGTTGTGGTTTTCCAGCGAAGAGCCGAACCCGGGCATGTCGACCAGCACCAGCGGTGCTATGGCTTTCAAGGCGTCGCTGTCCAGGTAAAGGCGCAAGTGAGAGAACTCGCTGGAGCGACGGTTGATCGAGCTCAGTGCTTCGACAGGCAGTCGTTCCTGCGCGCCGTCGGGCTTGATGGCCAGCAAGTAAGGTTCGCTGGAGTAGCGCAGCTCGGTTGCCAGCTCGGTTTCCGGCGCAATACCAACTGGCAGTACCTCTTTACCCATCAGCGCATTCAGCAGCGAGCTCTTGCCCGCACTGAAGGCGCCGATTACCGGCACCACCAACTCGGTCTCCATCACTTTAGGCAGTAAGGTCTGGTCGAAGGTGAACGTCTGGCCTTCGAGCAGCCCCTGCATTTTCTTCAAGTAAGTGGCGAAGGCTTTCTGGCTTTCGAGCATGGTGATAATCCTTTAAGTGCTGGGCTTGTTCGGGAGAGTAGGGCTAGCGCTTAGCGCTTAATGCTTGCGGAAGTTTAGGTGTCGGGCGGCTTTTGCCAGCAGGCTGGCAAGGGCGCCGGCCCGAGAAACTTGCAGGTTGGGATTGCCACATTTAGGGCAGCTGTGATGCCAGTCTCCTGGGCCCAACGCGTCACTAACCGGAGCCACTGTCCTGCTCCAGTTGCATTGATCGCAGTGGAAGGTCATGGGGCAAGGAGGGATAGGCATTCACACATCCTGTATGAGTCAGAGTGGGCGCATGATGGCACTCTGATTGCTCTTCGTAAACTGTCAATAAATCGCACTGTTTTGAGTTGGAATATGAGCTGGAAGCGGCTTTTTTGACGGGTTTTTTGAGACTATGTGTGCGGATGATTTACCTGTTTATTTAGCCAGCTTCCATATCGGTTTGATCTACAGGTGCTGGCCAGCGTCTTTGCTGGCCATGCCATCGCAGCGTGTTAGAGCAGCCCTTCGTTGTTCAGTTTCAAGCGCGCATAGAACAGAACCGCGACCGCTGGAATCAACGCCGAATAGCCTGGTTTTACTGCACTTTTCAGATTGGTGACCGCAGCCTTGATGCGCGTCGTGGCGAACAACCCCGTTAGCGACGGAAGCACCGATGTCGAGGCCACCGCGAGTCCTTTACTTTCGCTAGTTACTGCCGATTCGTTGCTCCGATATGCAGGGGCCGGTGCTTCGGGAGTCGAGAAGTAGGAAGTGATCGTCAGGCTGGCAGCCAAGCTATCGACTTGTTCGAAGTAGCTCTTATCTGTCATGGTAGACATCTGCTTGGCAATGTCCTTTCGGCTAGCGAGGGCATGCGCCTCACCAAATGAAGAACGGAAAAAACTACTGATCAGCAAGGCTTCCATTTCGATAACCTGCGCGCAGTCGTGCAGTTCGTCCACCAAGTCGTAGTGCTCCGCCAGCATCAGGAGTACCTGTACGTACTTCAAGCCGCGCCCACGTGCCAAATTGACCAGACAGTGTCCGCCCAGAAGCTGGAATTCCTTGGTTAGCAGATAGAGTGGATTGTCGGTTTCCAACGTCGTCCAGCTGCTGCTACGCAAGAGTTTGGCGACTTGGCTGCGGATACGATCGCTGGTTAGTTCGAGCAGGTCGTAGAGGAAGTGGTCGGTTACAACGGGGTCGGGGTTCTTGATGACGGGCTGCGGTTGTAGGCCAGCGGGTAGGCCACTTTGATAACCATGGAAGCCTGATTGCCTCAATACCTGTTCAAGTCGCGGCCAATAGTCAGTGTGGCCGAAAGACTCCATGCGCACGTTTTTGCAGTTGGCGATAGGCCGGCGGCCAGCGCTGCTTTCGCCGACATTCAATCGCAGAATATCATCATCGCCGGAGTAAGCGTTGAGCAATTTGCAGTTGGTGCGTTTGCGGATTGCACGAGCCTGATCGCCTGACAGTTCGGTTGCGGCGCCCATCAAGAGTACGTCGCCGATATCGAGGTCATGATTGGCAGGCTTGTCCACCATGTCGAGCAACGCGCTGACCACCACCCGCCCGCCGAGCGAGTGCCCGACCAGGTTGACCTTCGATACATAAGGATGAAACTCGAGAAGATAGCTTTCGAGTTGCGAGAGCAGTGTCTTGCCCATGGCAGTCGCGCGGTTGCGGCTGCTATTGAAGTGCACGGCTCTATCGATCACCGCAGCCGCCGCGCCCCCCAGGACGCTGACCCTGGCGATCGCCGATACCCCGCTGCTGGACATGCTATCGAACTGGCTCCAGTGGCCAGAAGGCCAGAATGCGAAGATATTGATGCAATTGTGTAACGCTGATGGGATGTGTTTGCGCAGCGCGCACCGGTCTTCCATATCGTGGCCGGCGGAGTAGCCATGGATGAAGACGTTTGCGACCTCACCCGAACGGTGGGGGAGGCTCAGGAATTTGAACGTATGGCTCACGTGACTGGGTATCCGGGACAGTAAGGGGTCGGACGCTGGCTTATTGTTCGCTGCTTGCGAAAGAGCGGGCAGTTTGGCAACCAGAAGGTTTGAGCGCGCCGTCGCGAGGTACGATATGCATGACGCCCTTGGTATCGAAATGGTGTTGGTAATTGGCGCGGAAAAACCGCACCAGCTCCACTTCGTACATCTGGCGTTCCAGGTACTCGATAACTTCTGCGTTGGCTTGCGGCTTTGCTGGCGCCAGATCTTTTTTGGCCCAACCCAGCGCAGTGCGGCCATCTTGATCGGTTTCGGTAACGTCCGCCCCGGCATTGACCAGCGCCTTCACCAGCGTGATATGGCCACGCCTGCTAGTCACAAATGCGCCGCGCGCTGCGTACATCAGCGCGGATCGGCCTTCGCTATCCCTGATATGCAGGGTGGAGCGCAGTCGGGAAATGATCTCGGCATGGGAGTGTTTGCCGCGGACATCGGCCAGATGGATGAGGGGCGTCTGATGCCGTTTGCTCAGCACATCGGGCGATACATAGCCGAGCAATGCCTCGACGGTGTCCAGGTCACCAGCGGCGGCTGCAAGGTGTAAAGGGGTATGGCCTTTGGCGTAGGCGGAGTGGTCTGACAGGATGTGGCGATTCGCGAGCAAGTACTCGTCCAGGTCTTCCTTGTCGCCAGACTCACATGCTGCTTTGAAAGCTCGGGTGTTGATCTCTTCGGCGGAATAGGACTTGGTTGCCTGGGCGAAATAAGAGCTTTCCGCGGAAGGTACGAGGACATCAGGGCGAGCGTGGCTTTGATCGCGGGCTTGCCAATTGTTCAAATCGTTTGAGTCCCAAGCCCTGCCGTCCTGCCAGTGGCTCAGAGGGGCCCACCCGTCGTTTGCGTCGACGAGCGCGCGCGTGGAGAAACGGAGGGCTTTATCGATCCATTGGCTCAGGTGATCGGCCAATTCATTAAGGAAGTTGGGGGGCAGCTTACTGCTGCAAGCGAAGTGGAACTCGAAATCGCTTTCAGGGCTTTGGTTCCACGGCGCCTTCATCCACAGCGTGGCAGGCAGTTGCTGTGCGTGCTCGTGGGCCCACTGCTCGGCGAAGGTATTGATCCAGCGGAAGAGGTTAGCGTGGAGATTTTCCGGGATGAGATGTACATCAATAGCCAGATAGGCGACCGGCGCTTTTGGGGTGCGCACGATAGGGCTGTAGGGGTGATTCATTGAACTGCTCCCTGTCCGAGTGCTGGTGCCAAGTAGGTGCTCGAGGAGGTCTACGATGCTGTTGAGGCAGATGGGTAGAGCTCGATTTTCCGTTTAGGCATACGTTAGCTGAACGGCTATCGGCGGTGGAGCGGGAACCTTTAGCGGGGTTGGCAAAATGGGGTGAGGTGTTGGTGACGAGGGAGTAAAGGTTGGCAATGCAGGCGCATGTTTGGGCTGGATGCGAGCGGTCAGGCGATCTGGCAAACTGCTAGCATTTGTCGCGAGATTTAGCCGGAGGAACAGGGATAGTGTCGAGTGAGCAGCGTGCCTTGATTTGCTGGGTGGGCGGCAACGATCTGAAAGCAGTAAGCGGTGGCGAGATTGGACCGATCATGTCGACGTTAACGGCAGAAAAGTTTGATCGAGTTGATCTGCTTTGTTCGTATCCACCGGATCGTGTCGAGCCGTATCTTGCGTGGCTCCGCAAGCGTGTTGATCTTCCCGTCCAGGCATACCACGAGACTTTGAGCTCTCCAGTTCATTTTGGAGACATCTATCAGTCCGCGAGCAAGCATTTGCAGCGTTTGTTTGCTGCTCGCATGGATCTGTCAATTTTGCTCAGCCCAGGCACACCTGCCATGCAGGCAGTGTGGATACTGCTGGGCAAAACCAGCTTTCCCGCCACCTTTTACCAATCCTCGCTTGAGCAAGGTGTGCAGCAGGTAGATGTGCCGTTTGAAATCGCGGCCGAGTACTTGCCTGCCGCCAGCGGCATGACGAGTAATAAGCTGCTGCGACTGGCAGACCACGATGCCCCAGACAACGCGGCGTTCGATAGCATTGTCACGCAAAGTGCGCGAATGACGATGCTCAAAGCGCAAGCGAATGTGCTTGCGCAAAAGCAGGTCCCAGTCCTGATCTACGGTGAAACCGGAACGGGTAAGGAGTTGTTTGCCAGAGCCATTCACAATGCCGGCCCCCGTTCCGCTGCCCCTTTCATCGCCGTTAACTGCGGAGCAATAGTCCCGGAACTCATCGACGCTACCTTGTTTGGTCATCGCAAAGGGGCGTTCACTGGCGCGGTTGAGAGCCGAGACGGCGTGTTCCAGCAGGCACACGGTGGCACATTGTTCTTGGACGAGTTCGGTGAGCTGAAACCAGATGTGCAAGTTCGGCTGTTACGGGTGCTGCAGAGCGGGACCTTTGTTCCGGTTGGCGCAAGCCAGGAGCAGAAGGTGGATGTGCGATTGATCACGGCGACTCATCGAAACCTCATGCAGGAAGTGGCGCATGGGCGATTCCGTGAGGATCTGTTCTACCGGATAGCCGTTGGGGTTATTCACTTGCCGCCGCTGAGAGAGAGGGAAGGAGATCTGTTCCTGTTGGCCGACACGCTGCTTGCCAGCTTGGCCGAGCAAGACTTCTCGATGGCAGGTAAGAAAATTTCCGCTGAAGCAAAGAAACTTATCTTGAGCCACCCTTGGCGTGGCAACGTTCGCGAGCTTCAATCTGTGCTGCTTCGTGCCGCCTTGTGGAGTCAGGGCGATGTCATTGATGGGGCGGATATCGACCAGGCGCTGTTCCAGTTCCCTCAGGATCATGTGGACATTTGTTCCCGGGATGTTTCTCAAGGTATTGATTTGCAAGGGATAATTTCAGAGATTGCCAATGGCTACCTGCGCAAGGCGCTGGCGCTGACGGGCCGTAACAAGACGCGAGCCGCCAGTTTGCTGGGCTTGAAAAGCCAGCAGACACTCAGTAATTGGATGGAAAAGTACGACGTCGAATAAACATTGGCATGGTCTTCGCTATAAGACCGACATGGATAAGATCGCTTATATGAAATCAGTCAATTTCGAATTCCTCCGGCCTGGCAACGAGTTGCTGGCAAATCTCGCTGGCTTGGCGGAGGCCGTACTTCACGTCGACCCGGGCAGTGCGCTCACGCGACTTCGTAGCTTTGCCGAAGAGATGACCAAGGCTATCTATAAGCATGAAACACTGCCCCGTGTGCCGCAGGCCACCTTTTACGAGCTGGTTAAGGATCCGGTCTTTGTCGACTGTGTAAGCAAGCCGCTGGTTTACCAGCTCAATTTCCTGCGTATTCAGGGGAACGACACCGCGCATGGAGGCGAAGGCGACCTGCGTAATGCGCAACAGGCCCTGAAGACGGCTTACCAACTGGCCATGTATATGGCCATGAAATATCAGGGCACCGCTCAGGCAGACATTCCTGAGTTTGCTGAGGTGCAGGACCCGACGGCGACTTTGGCCACGTTGCAAAAGACCGTTGCCACCTATCAAAAAGAGCTGAATCAGCAGCAGGAAGAGCTCCAGCGCGTGATGGACAAGCTAGAGCAAGAGCGGACCCGTAACATCGACAAGCTGGAGCGCCCAGCAGATGCCGAGCTGCACGTGCGTCAGCAGCAGAGCCAGCAGGTTGCCGACAGCCTGCAATGGGACGAGGCGAAGACGCGGGCTTTGCTCATTGACGCCATGTTGCTTCAGGCTGGCTGGGACATCGGTAACCCTGAACAGGTCGGCCGCGAAGTGGAGGTCGACTTCCCAGGTAATACCTCCGGGAAGGGACGTGCCGATTACGTGCTTTGGGGGGACGACGGTCAGCCGTTGGCGGTAATCGAAGCCAAGCGGTCTGGTAACGTCAGCCTGCAGGCAGGGCGTGAGCAGGCACGCATGTATGCCGATGGATTCGTGAACATGGGAATGCAGCGCCCGGTAATCTTCTACAGTAACGGCTACGAAACTTTCGTCTGGGACGACAAGCAGTACAACACCTATCGCCCGGTGTATGGTCTCTACAGCAAGAGCAGCCTCGAGTACTTGGCCTACCAGCACCAGTACCGTATTGCCGAACTTGAACAGCACAACCCTGATTTGAAAATTGCCGATCGCCCCTACCAGATTGAGGCAATCAAGACCGTTGCTGCGCATTTTCAGAAGCAACGTCGCAAGGCTTTGATCATTCAAGCCACCGGTACAGGCAAGACTCGTGTTGCCATTGCCCTGGCCGAACTGCTGCTACGCACCAGCTGGGCTAAGCGTGTGCTGTTTCTCTGTGACCGCAAGGAGCTGCGGGTTCAGGCTGACGATGCCTTCAAGCAAAATCTGCCCAGCGAGCCGCGCTGCGTCATCGGCGAAACCAACAAAGTGGATCAGACCGCGCGCATCTACATCGCTACCTACCCGGGGATGATGAATCGCTTTGCCCAGCTCGATGTAGGTTTTTTCGACCTGATCATCGCCGACGAGAGTCACCGCAGTATTTACAACAAGTACCGCGATCTATTCGACTACTTTGATGCTCTCCAAGTTGGTCTCACCGCTACGCCGGTGAAGTTCATCAGCCGTAACACCTTCGACATCTTCGACTGCGAAACCACCGACCCCACCTTCGAGTTCGGGCTGGACGCAGCCATCAACAACGATCCACCTTATCTGGTACCGTTTCGCGTCAAGGATTTAACCACCGATTTTCTGCGTGATGGCATCCATTACAGGGATCTGAGTGAAGAGCAGAAGCGCCAACTAGAAGAAGATCTTGGCGAAGAGGAAGCCAAGCGCACTACCGTTGCCGGTAGGGATATTGGGCGCAAGATTTTCAGTGAAGATACAGATCGAATCATCCTGGAAAACCTGATCAACAACGGCATCAAGGATGAAACTGGCTCACTGGTCGGCAAGACCATCGTCTTCGCCCAGCGCCAGGACCACGCCGAGCACCTGGAGAAGCTCTTCTGTAATCTCTATCCGCAATATGGCACTAAGGTCTGCAAGGTCATCCACAACGGCATTTCGCATGTCGACACACTGATCAAGGAATTCAAGAAACCGGACAACGACTTCCGAATTGCCATTTCGGTAGACATGCTGGACACAGGAATCGACGTGCCAGAAGTGGTCAATCTCGTTTTTGCCAAGCCGGTAAAGTCTTGGGTGAAATTTTGGCAGATGATTGGCCGAGGCACACGACTGCGACCCAACCTGTTCGGCCGTGGCAAGGACAAGGAAGAGTTCCTGATCTTCGATCACTACGGAAACTTCGACTTCTTCGAGCAGGAGTACCAGGAGCCGGAAGATACAGGCGGAAAGTCCCTTCTGCAGACCACCTTCGAGGCTCGCCTTGAATTGGCCCAGGTTGCGCTCAGGCTCAATCATGCTGCGGCTTTCGATACCGCTATTGAGTTGCTGCGTGCGGATATCAACGATTTGCCAGAGACCAGTGTGGCGGTAAGGCGTGAGTTGCGAAACGTTCACCAATTGCAGCAGACCGATCTTCTGAAGCGTTTCGACGCTAAGACCCAGCACCTGCTTAGTGACACCATTGCGCCGCTGATGGCCGCTCGGGTGTTGAGTGACAAGCATGCCACTGCGCTGGACAAGCTTGTTGCCGGTATTCAGCGTTGCCTGGTGGAGCAGGCCAGTTGCTTCGAGGACGGAAAAATTGTGCTGCTGGCTGAGCTGGATAAGCTGGCTGTGAACATCCAAGCCGTGCGCCAGAAGGATGCGACTCTCGCGGAGGTGCGCAGTGCTGATTTTTGGCAACAGCCGAGTATCGACAAGCTCGAGCACGCCCGTAAGGAGCTGCGCGGCATTATGAAATATCGGCAGACGGGAAGCTCTGCAAGCTACGGAACCGCGATTACCAAGGCTAAGGACGACAACGTACTGGCTGAAGAGCGTCGGGTTTACATCACTGGTGCCAATGAGGCCATGCTTTATCGTCGCCGACTCAAGGGCATTCTTGACGGCATGCTCGCAGCTAACCCTATTTTGCAGAAAATTCATAAAGGTGAGCCGATTGCCGAGGCGGACCTGAAGACCCTGACCTCGACCATTCTGACCAGTCATCCGGGTGTAAGTCTGGATTTATTGAATGAGTTCTATGGCCGTACTGCAGCACAGCTGCACGTGACTGTGCGTGAGATCATCGGTCTGGATTCTCAGGCTATTGAAGAGCACTTCAAGAGCTTCCTGCACGCCCATCCAACCCTTACAGCTCAGCAGGTGCGATTCATGAACCTGTTGAAGAACTACATCGCCCAACACGGCAGCATCGTGATCGAAACACTCTACGACGCACCGTTCAACCGCATTTGGCATGACGGAATCGACGGTGTGTTCAAGCCGACAGATGTTGATCAATTGGTTGCGGTGCTTGAACCATTTCTTCGCGAGACAATTTCTCCGCCTGGTCCTCAGGAGTGACTATGCAAGCCAGCCAATGGACGACGGATTTCATTGTTATAACCGCAGTGCTCGCACTAGGCTCGGCGCTGCTGGGTTACTTCGCTGCGGCGTTGCGCCAGGGCAAGCAAGCGGGCCAATTGGCCGCCCAGCTTGAACAGGCTCTTCAGGCCCAAACATCAGCAATCGCTGACCAGGCTTCTTTGGCGGAGCAGCTTAAATCAGCACAGACAAGTAGCAATGAGTTGCAAGTTGCAGAAAGCGGACTGCACGCGCGTTTGCAGTCGACCATCGAAAACATGGAGCGACTACGCGCAGAGCAACAGGAGAGCAAGGACGTCTCTGCTACGTTGCAGTTGAAGCTGGAGGATGCGAGTCGGCAGCATTATGAAACCGCCAAGCGCCTGGAAACTGCGCAAGCTGAAGGGCGGGCGCTACTGGAGCAGGTCACCGATCTGCGTGACCGCCTAGCTGCTGCGCAAACATCGATGCACTCGCTAAATGGCGAGCGCGATGCTCTCAAGGCCGAGTTGGCTAACGTGGATGCCAGCGCCAAGGTGGCAGCAACGGGCGAGCGGGAGGCGCGTGAGCTGCTCGCCGAGCTCCGGCAGAAGTTGGCCGATCAGGTTCAGCAATACAACGAACTGCTGGGGCGATATCAGCCGCTTAGTAATCAACATGCGGAGCTCAATACATCCCTGCAAAAGCGAGAGGAGCTGGTAGCTGAACTACGTGATCGCTTAGGCCAGACTCAGGCTACCAATGAACAGCTGCACGCAGATCGAGACCGCCTCAAGGATGAGCTTGCCATTGAGGGCAAGCGAGCCCAGTCTTTGGAAACCTCTGAGCGTGATGTGCGTGAGCAGTTAAGCGAAGTAAAGTTGGCATTGACTGAGCGAGCGCAGGCTAACAATGCGCTTCAGGAGCGTCTTAGTGCGTTGTCCTCCGAGTATACCGAGCTCAAGACCACACTGCAGAAGCGTGAAGAGCACTTCCAGGAGCAGATGCTTCAGCTCGCCGATACGCGCAAGTCGTTGACCCAAGAGTTTGAAAACCTGGCCAATAAAATCTTCGAGGAGAAGGGCAAGACCTTCACCCAGACGAGCCAGACTAGTATCGATGGCATGCTCAAGCCGTTCCGCGATCAGATCGAAGGGTTCCAAAAGCGCATCAATGATGTTCACGATGCGTCTCTGCAAGGCAACACCAGCCTCAATGCAGAGATTAAGAAGGTGCTGGATATTGGTTTGCAGATGAGCAAGGAAGCCAACAACCTGACTTCGGCGCTCAAAGGCGACTCCCAGCAACGTGGCGCCTGGGGTGAAGCACAACTGCGACGCACACTGGAGATGAGCGGACTGATTGAGGAGGCGCACTATGAGGTACAGAGTGCGTTCAAGGATGCCGAGGGTAAGAGCAAGCAGACCGACTACTTGATCAAAATCCCGGACGGCAAGCACATCATCATTGACAGTAAGGTTTCGCTGGTCGCCTATGATCGTGCGGTCTCGGCCAGCACGCCGGAAGAATACCAGCTAGCGATGGTCGAGCACGTGAAGTCTGTGCGCAGGCACATTGATGATCTGGCCTCGAAGGATTACACCAACCTGGTCGGTATGCGCAGCCCCGGTTTCGTGCTGATGTTTATGCCCATCGAGCCAGCCTATATCGAGGCCCTGAAGCACAACAAGGATCTGTTCGAGTACGGCTACAAGAAGGGCATCGTACTGGTTTCACACACCACGCTGATTCCCATTCTGCGTACCGTCTCCAATCTGTGGATGATCGAACGAAGCAACGCAGAAGCCCGTGAAATCAGCGAGAAGGCCGGCGAGATCTACAACCAGGTTTGCATTGTCGCTGAGCGACTCAGCAAACTTGGCGGTACCCTAAACACTGTCAGCAACCACTACAATGACACCGTTAAAGCCCTGGCTGGCAAGCAAGGCCTTTATGGCAAGGTTGAACGCTTCAACAAGCTGTCGGCCAAGGTCAGCAAAACACTGCCGCAGCTTGACCCCACCCATATGGACTTCGAAGGTGATCGACTGTCGCTCATCGTTGAAGCTATTGAGGAAGCTCCTGCGTCAAACGAGCCTTTGCCCGCTGGCGCACACGATCCTTTTGCTGGCGATGTGGCCGCGCAGCAATAACCCCCGAATTCTGATCAAGAGAAGTATCTGAAATGCTTACCGGAAAAATCCGCAACGATATCGACAAGCTCTGGGAAAAGTTCTGGACTGGCGGTATCACCAACCCGCTGACCGTGATTGAGCAGATCAGCTACCTGATGTTCGCACGCATGCTTGACATGCAGGAAGACGTGGCCGAGCGCAAGGCCAATCGTACAGGTAAGTCTTTCGATCGCCTGTTCCCCAATACGCCGGAAGGCCAGCTGCTGCGCTGGAAGAATTTCTACCACAAGAGCGGCAAGGAGTTGCACACCCACATCAAGCAGAACGTCTACCCGTATTTCGCCAAGCTGGGTAAGCAGTCAGATGCGGTGGACGGCCTGGGTAAGGAAGGCAGCGCCTTGGAGGGCCTAGGACATATCGGCGAATACATGCAGGACGCCGACCTTGAGATCAAGAACGAGTCGGTGCTGGCATCTGCAGTGGAGATGGTCAATGCGCTGCCGCTGACCGAGAGCGACGTAAAAGGCGATATCTACGAATATCTGCTGAGCAAGCTGACCACCGCCGGCATTAACGGCCAGTTCCGTACGCCGCGGCATATCATCGACACCATGATCGAGCTGATCGCCCCGCAGCCGACCGACGTGATCTGCGATCCGTCTTGTGGCACCGCTGGCTTCCTCGCCCGCACCATGGAGTATCTCCACCAGGTGCATTCCAGCGACGCGGGCATCTTCACCGACGAGGATGGCAATCCGCATTACAGCGGTGACCTGCTTGAACCGTACCGCGAACACATCAACAAGCATATGTTTTGGGGCTTCGATTTTGACACTACCATGCTGCGAGTTTCCAGCATGAACATGATGCTGCACGGGGTGAACGGTGCGAACATCCGCTACCAGGACACCCTGAACAAAGACATTCTGGGAAAATACCCTGAACAACAGGAAAATTTCTTCGATGTGATCCTCGCAAACCCGCCATTCAAAGGCAGTCTGGATGAAAGCAATACCAATCCCAGACTCACTGAGTTGGTGAAGACAAAGAAGACAGAGCTGTTATTCGTCGCCCATATCCTGCGCTCGCTCAAACTAGGCGGCCGTGCGGCGGTGATCGTTCCGGACGGCGTGGTGTTCGGTGCCAGCAAGGCGCACCAGCAATTGCGTCAGGAACTGCTTCACAACAATCAGTTGGAAGGCATCGTCAGCCTACCCAGTGGCGTGTTCAAACCTTATGCCGGAGTCAGTACTGCCATCCTGATTTTCACCAAGGGCGGCAGCACCGAACGTGTATGGTTCTATGATCTGCAGGCCGACGGCTACTCCCTGGACGACAAGCGTACAGAACTGAAAGGCGAAGGTAGCAGCGACCTGCCCGATGCCATCGCCCAGTGGCAAAAATACCGGCAGATGGTCGAGAGCAATATCAGCGCCAGCACCATCAACGCTGTATTCGGTGACAAGAGTAAAAAGGCCTTTGTCGTTTCGGCCGAAGATATCGCTGACAACAAGTACGAACTCTCCATCAATCGCTACAAGGACGTGGTGTATCGGCAGGAGCAATACGAAGACCCGAGGGTGATCCTGAAAAGGCTCAAGGGGTTGGAAGAGGAGATTATGGCGGATCTGGATGCATTGGAGGAGATGCTGTGAGTTGGCCATTGGTTAAGCTTGGAAGCCTTGTGATAGAAGAGCGGAGTGGCGCCTCACTGACTAGGGATGAGTTTACAGATACGGGTGTCGCTGTTGTGCCTAAGAAGGCGATTAGTGAGTCGGTTGATCTTTTAGATAATACACTTGTTTATACTAGTCTTGAAAAGTTCGTGGCGTCAAAATCGGCTCATGTTTCGAATAGGTATCTAATCACTACGCTTAGAAACCTGAATCCAGATGGGTCTACTCTCGGACTTATCTGTCGGAACAATATTGCTGGCGAATTTATGTTGGCTCAAGGTATGCACGCTTTTTTATTTGATGAGTGCGTTGACAAAGATTATTTATGTTATGCAAGTCGCCGGCCTGAGTTTAGGGCGGCAGTTCAGAGAGTAAAGGTGGGTAGCACGCAGGTCCATATGCGCGCAAGAGAGCTTAAAGAAATAGAAATCCCATTTCCACCCCTACCCGAACAAAAGCGCATTGCAGCCATCCTCGACAAGGCCGACGCCATCTGCCGCAAGCGCCAGAAAGCCATCCAGCTCACCGACGACTTTCTCCGCGCCGTATTTCTGGACATGTTCGGGGATCCGGTTACTAACTCGAAAGGTTGGCCGCTAAAGTTTCTTAAGGATGTGAGTGGGAAAATTGGTAGCGGTTCTACCCCAAGAGGTGGTTCGGAAGCTTATTTTGATCAAGGGATTTCACTCATTCGTAGCTTGAATATCCATGACGATGCTTTCCGAGTGAAAGATTTGGCTTTCATTAATGATGAGCAAGCCGCAAAGCTATCAAATGTTGAAGTTCAGAAAGGAGATGTCCTGCTAAATATTACTGGAGCATCTGTATGTCGATGTGCTGTTGTTCCTGAAGTGATTTTGCCCGCTCGTGTAAATCAGCACGTTTGTATCATTCGTCCAGCCGATGACATTGGTACAGACTATTTACTCCATCTTCTGATCTCTGCGCCCTTCAAGCAAAAGTTACTGCGTATGTCCGGAGCTGGTGCTACAAGAGAAGCTTTGACTAAACAGCAAATTGAGCTTCTAGAGATCCCTGTTCCGCCTAAAGCGCTGCAGCTCGATTTCGAAAATATCAAGGCAAAAGTAACAAGTGTTGTAAAAATTTCCGATGAGTTTAAAGAAGGATCTGTTTTTGACTCTCTCAGCAATAAAGCGTTTTCTGGCCAGCTGTAGATAGGGAAATCACCATGCGGCTCAAGTCCGTCACGCGCGGCCATTTTTACGGCTACCGCGTCACCACTGCCAACCCACCGACGAAGCCATGACCGGCACCGTCGACCGCGACGACTATGGCAAATCGACCAACCTCGAAGCCCTGGCGATTTTCTTCGAAACTGAGGGCGCCAAGGCCGACAGGAGCGATATGAACGACTGCAGCCGGGCAGAAGATGTCGAGCAGTTCGAGCTTGCCTGCCAGTTCGATGGCCTGCCTGCGGCGCGTCTACGGTCAGCGTCTTCTTGAGCGCCAGCGCCGCACGCTTATTTGCCGGTCACGGGCCGGCTTTATAGATAACACAAGAGCACAAACGCTATGCGTATTACGGAAATCGCCCTCACCAACTTCCGCTCTTTTCAGGCCACTCAATCCATCGCGCTGGCACCAGTCACACTGCTGTTCGGGCCGAACAGTGTGGGCAAAAGCTCGGTGTTGATGGCGCTGTTCTATATCCAGCAGATACTGGAAAAAGGGCAATGCAACGCTCAGCGGATTGATGCGCTGGGTGAAAAGCACATTGGTGGATTCAAGAGCCTGGTCAACGGGCGGGACATCGGGAAGCGAATAGTCATCAAGCTGACCCTTGATAAGTCCGGCTCCATCGGTTCCAGCTACAACCAGATCGTGGATCTGATAGGGGACGATTTTGGCCTACCTGTCGACAGTCCCACGGCTGACGCCAACCGCCTGGCTGTGGAGTTTCATATCGCCTGGTCGAAAGCCAAGGATATGGCGTATGTGGCTTGCTACAAGGTTTGGCTGGATGACAGCCTGATTGCTGAGCTTGCCAGCGATGCCGGCCTCAAGCAGCCGGTTATTACCTGGATCAACTATCGGCACCCTGCGTTGTTGACCGAGGCTGACCAGAACGATTACGCAGACGGGGACTTTATCAGCCGCCTGCATGAGCTACTCAATGCCAATCGCATGCCCGAATTGGTTGCTAGAGCGGAGCAAGGGCAAAACGAAGAGATTTCATTCTTGCACGCTGTCATCGGCTTCGAGGGGCTCCCCGGTGCTTTGCCTATGCGGGGTAAGCGGCTTGAAACAGTGGTTGATGCAGATGATCCTATCCTGACGGCGCGTCTGCATGAAATCCTGTCGGATGTGGTTGTCGCTCCCCTCGATAACCTGTTGGCATTGCTCAAAGATAGCCTGTGCATTGGCCCATTGCGCCTTATCCCGGACGCCCTGCATCAGCCCAATCCCTATCCGCAGCAGAAGGACTGGTACTCCGGTGCTGCCGCCTGGGATGTAACGGCCCGTCTGAACCCAGCCAAGATTGCTGAAATCAACTACTGGTTGAATGCCTCGGCTACATTAAATCTCGCCTATTCGCTGCGCTCGAAGGCTGCAGTCAGCCAAATCGTGTACTCCGGCGGTGGCGATACGCTTAGTGAGCTGAAGGCATTCATTGATACTTTTGGGGAAGAGCTCAGTCTGAGCGTTAGCGGGGCAGATGAGGATGGCAATCCGCTGCCAGAGGATCGTCCAATTGACCTTGGCGTGCTGAAGAAAATCCTTGAGTCAGAGATGACGGCTTCTGAAGCCAAAACTCGACAACGGGTTGATAAGGAGCATCACCGCAAGTGGGTGCTGTGGGATGACCTCAACAACATTGAGGTGGCCTTTTCGGAAGTGGGCGTCGGGGTTTCTCAACTGTTCCCGCTTGTTGTCGCAGCGGTGCAAGCCAGGCAGGGCATCATTGCTTGCGAGCAGCCTGAGCTGCATGTTCATCCGCGGATTCAGGTCGGCATCGGCGATTTGCTGACGCAGTCCAAAAAGCAAAGCACGTTCCTGATTGAAACCCACAGCGAGCACCTCATCCTCCGAATCTTACGCCGAATCCGTGAAACCTCTGAGGGTGAGCTGCCGGAGGGACTGCAGTCCGTTTGTCCAGCTGATGTCTCAATCGTCTATATGGAGCCAGGAGGAGCCGGTGTCAGAACCAGGTGTATCACGATTGATAGCTCTGGCGAATTCACCACGCGCTGGCCCAATGGCTTTTTCGCTGAACGTGGAGAGGAACTGTTCTGATGCACGCCATATTCGCCATAGAGCCGGAAGCCATAAATAATTGGAAAGACCTGCGCTATGCCTTGGAGAAGTTCGGCTATAGCAAGGGGCTGTTAATTGCGCGCTATCCGAAAAGCTGGATGAAGATGGTAATGGACGCTTGCCGCTCAAATGGGGTCGGCGATGTTGAGTTGGCGCGAGTTGAGGAGAAATTGCGAATAGTCAGGGAAGATCGTCTTGTGCGGATGGGGCTGCCCTACGAGGGGGCTAATTGGCTTGAAAGTGTCAGGGCTGAATCTGTTTTAAATCAGCTATCTGCGGTATTGGTAAAAGATCAGCCTATTTTAGATAAGCTTCATAGCATTGATGATGCTCACGAAAACCTCTTTAATGATCGACGGGAAGTTCGTGTTAAGCGTAATGCGATTGCGCTAGCAGAGGCGGCTAAGTATGTACTTTCAGCCTCGGATCAAATCGTGCTTGTGGATCCCTATTTTCAGTCTAGGCGAAAATGTACAAAAGTTCTTGTTTCTATGCTCCATATTTGCCAGGTAAATGGAACAATACCGAGTCAGGTGATTATATTTTCAGATTACGGTAATGATTCCCGTAGCTCGGCTGTGGTAAGGATGGAGTATGAGGAGCTGCTTAACGCATGGATTGAGCAAGGAGTCAGATTCACCGTTTTCCGGGTGTCAGGCGATCAGTTGGATCAAGATTTTCATGCGCGCTACCTGTTTAATCAAAAGGCTGGCCTGCGCTTTGATCGAGGTTTTGTTGAGCCCGAACCTCATGGTGAGCGAGAGCATGACACTGACGTGATTTGCATAGATACGGCAGTTGTCAATGAACTATCTTCTCGCTTCATTGAGAAACGGGAGTGCTTGAAAATTATTGATGAGATCACGTTTTGAGGCGCTGAGGCTTGGCGGTCTTGTGCTGGGGCAGGAAATGCATCACCAGGTAAGGTGTTGTGTCTCACAAGCCATAGCCCACGTTGAAATAGCCAAGCTCGCGGAGCAGCCTCCGACCGAGGATGACGTAAGTAAATATTTAGCGCGGGGGGCTTTCTGTAACCTATGTGGTTATGTTAATCGATTCTTGGGACGTACCCAAAAAGGGTTTCTACTCCGCTAGCACTGAGCGGTTCGGAGAGGCATAGAGGTTGGCTAAATGGCGTTTGATTTAAGTAACACCTTGGTCGTCGGCATCTCCGCCACTGCGCTGTTCGACATGAGCGAGTCCGACCAGATGTTCAAGGCAGCACTGGAGGCTAACCCGGAAAGCGTGATTGACAACTATCGCCGCTACATGCAGGAACATGAGGACGAGCCGTTGGCACCAGGTACCGGTTACCACTTGGTGAAGGCGCTGCTCGCGCTCAACCGGCATATGAAAAGTGAAGACCAGTCTCCGCTGGTCGAAGTGGTGGTAATGTCGCGAAACAGTCCGGATACCGGGATCCGCGTGCTCAAGACCATTCGCCGCGACAAGTTGGCGATCACCCGCTCGGCGTTTACAGGCGGCGAGTCGGTGGCCGATTACATGGATGCCTTCGATGTAGATCTGTTCCTGACCACCAACGTGGAGGATGCGCAAAAGGTTATCGACTCCAGGCAATGTGCTGCGGCGATCCTCAAGGCGCCGCCAGCCAACGCTCCACAAATCCCTGAAGGCCAGGTTCGCATCGCCTTTGACGGTGACGCCGTGCTGTTCTCCGACGCCAGCGAGCTGGTCTACAAAACCCAGGGTCTGGATGCCTTTCAGGCTCAGGAAGATGCGCTGCAACACACGCCCATGGAAGAGGGACCCTATGCGAGCCTACTGATAAAACTGGCCAAGTTGCAGGAGCGTCTGCCCACCGGCGGTAAAGATTCACCAATTAGAATTGCCATCGTTACCGCACGGAACTCTCCGTCGGAGATGCGCGTAATTAACACCCTACGCGCCTGGGGCGTGTACGTCGACGAAGCCTTCTTCCTCGGTGGCGTTGGCAAACCCAAAGTTCTCCGAGCCTTCAACCCGCACATCTTCTTCGATGATCAGGATGTGCACTTGGAAGCAGCTGCCAATTTGGTTCCATCTGGCAAAGTGCCGTATCTGACCAAGTCGGGCCTGGCAGGCCTGCTACCTGCTTCGGTTGACTAGGTTCGTCTATACGCATGCAAAGGAATGTCCACGTCAGCGCAGAAGTACTCGGTTAACCAGCACCTGATCGAAACCCTGTTGAGCTGGGTCAAGTACGGCGAGATTGCCATTCCGGAAATTCAGCGCCCCTTCGTCTGGGGACCCACTAAGGTGCGTGACCTGATAGACAGCCTGCATCAGGGGGGTTGTGGGATTACATCATTGCCTGGTGCAGCCCGACGAGGAGGCTGAAGGATGGTTCCCAGGCCGAGGGCAAAAAGGTACTGATCGACGGGCAACAGCGGGTACGGCACTTACGGCTGCCATCGCCGGCCAGCAGGTGATCAACCAGGACTACCAGTAGGAGCGTATTCGCATTACTGCTACCACGTCACCGAGGTCGAGTATGCGGGGCTGACCGCCATGCTTAAAAAGTCTCTGACAACTGATAGCCCCACGCGGGAGCTCCATGTGGTGTCCAGTTTTTGTTTGTTCGTATGTGCTCCATAAACCCCACCTATCCCAACATGGGTCAACGGTTTACTGTGGAACTGCTCGCCTGAGACGCCGCAGTAAAAGGTTGCCTTATCTTGAGGTAGGTATAGTTCGTGGCTCGGTTACGTTCATTTTTTTGCGATTTTGTTTACACAGCCTGTACTGCGACTTCCTGTGTGAGGTTGCCACACTCAGAAATTATGAAACCACGTACTGAATCTTCCGTAATTACCGCCTGAACTTGACTTGACTTTGGTTGAGTTCCTGTGAGGTGTACTAATAGCATACCGGAGTCCAGCTTCGGAGTGCTGGCGTAAAGATTTCTTAACGTCTCAATCCGATTTTGCACATGATCTATCTCGTCAGCATATGGTAAGGACGTGAAAATCATCACCCTATAGCTACAGCGAACCAACAGCAACTTGATATAGTCTTCAACAACATTTTTCATTACTCCGTACGCTGATGATGCACCGACGCCGCCTAGTTCAGACTCTGCTGCCAAATGCACGCTCAAAGCCGGACTTGCCATGGATAGAGTTCGTGGTTGAACAATTTTTTTCGGGTCAAAATTTGTAACTAAAATATCCGTGAGATACTCGCTGCCTTCTGCATGACTACATAAAACTGTGTGGTTGGTGCTGAAATAATGTCGGAAGAATACTTTAATGCATTCCGTTATGTCCTTCGTCAAGCGTGGTGAGTGTGAAATAAGATGATCACGCAGGCTTTTAAATAATTTTTCGTAGTCAGTGGTGATGATCATAACGCTAAACTGCCTATGGCGGGATTGCATTGTACATGACTTTCTCTGTGTTCAATGCGGGGCTCTTTATGGATAATGTAATTTTATTATTTTTTAATGAGCTCAGAGAGCAAAGTTAACTTGATGCTACCCGAGCAGTGGCTGGATGGTGAGGATATTGAGCTTTTCTGGCCGGTTTTGCCTGTCACGACTAGCCGATTCGGGTTGTTTTTTTGCCATTGCGCCGGTGTTTTTCGAGCAGGTTTATCCACAATAGGATATCCACGCTGAGATAGATGAAGTCGGGCAGGTGAACTTGGAAGGGGTGCCTATCCACGATTCGAGCGGCTGATCAGCATTTCTCGGTCATTCCCTATTCGTTTCCAGATCAACAGAGCGGTGAGCCGATAGTAATACCGGGTGGCGTCGGAGTGATCTTTCAGGCGCTGAGTGAGAAACCAGCGCACATGCTTGAGCTGCCAGGTCCAGGGATTGTCTCGTTGCCATCGTTGTTGAATGGCCGCTTGCATGATTCGGGCTTGCCGTAGGTGTCGTCGCTGCGTGACCTTCGAACCGGTCAGTACGCCGCTCAGGAACAGCGCCATATCGAAGGGCTTGGTCACGCTCGACCTCCAATGTAGGCCGAAATCACATCGATCCGGTTATGCCCGAGTTCAACGCTGATTTGTTGTCGCGCCTGCTGATCAAGGTCGCGGTCAATGCGATAGCAGTGACCACCATTGACCGGTGCGGCGTGGCCAGTGAGCTGCTCGTAACGTTCGCAGGCGTAGGCCGCTCGCAGTTCATGGAAACCCTTCAGCCCGTGTTCATGCAGCGTTTCGCGGGCGGGGAGTACGGTCTGTTGCAGGAACACGGAGTAGCTTTCGTCTCGGGCCAGCAAGTTGCGGCTGCGGGTCGGCGACGCATGACGGGCCAACTGCAGCGCCACCTTCACCTTTTCATTAGCATCGACCCATCGCGGTGCTGAAGCCCCTGAGCGGCCACCTTTGGTGCCGTCCTGGATGTTGATACGGCCAAAGTGTTCGGCTTCGCATTGCAGTTGTGGCAGGTCAGCCAGGATCGCTTCGCGCAGGCGCATACCGGTTGTTCGGGCCAACAGAACAATCGCGGCCACGCGCTCGTGTTGCTGTTCGCCAAGTGCCTCGAGTACTCGCCGCACTTGTTGGTGGTCTTGGCCATCCGGCGCGCGGGTGCGCACGTTCGAGCGCTGCTGTCCCAACGCCTGACTCGGGCTGGCGATCCTCACGTCCTGATCACCGCGCAGCGCAGCGAGGGTGCGGTTGACGCTGCTTAGGCGGTTCTGCGCGGTAGCGATGCAGAGTTCACCTTGCTGGATCTGCTGGCGCAGATACGCGGCGTAGTCTTGCAGCGTCCGTCGATCGATCTGACGTGCATCGTTGTAACCGGGGCCGTCCACTGATCGACACCAACGCACGAACGCTTGCCAGCGATCGCTATGTGCTCTGACCGTGGCGAAGTGGCCGCCGGCAAACAGATCCTCTAGCGCTTGTGGGCCGGCGTAGCTCAGCTGGCGGCCATAGCCAAAGTTGCGACCATCACGCCGACCGACCAGAGCCATCGTCATCACCGTTTTCATTTGTTTGCAGAAAGAGCAGCAGGGCTTTCCAGTGAGGACTGAGCCTGTCCACCTGCTGCCAGTGTGTCGGGCGGATCAGTAGGGCGTTCTCCTGGTGTTCCAGCAGTGCGCCTTCCTCACGCAGTTGCTCGATCAGCAGGGCGATGTTGGAGGGGGCAAGAGGTGGAGTGGCGACAGCGGCGACAGTGGCGACAGCCCGTGACATTCCTGGCCTGGCGCGTGGCGACAAGGTGGCGATAGAAGCGGCGACACGCCGTGTTTCTGGTTGCGATTGATGTTGCGCCTGGTAACTGCGCACCGCGTCATTGAGGCGAAACATGGCGGACCTCGAAAGTTTTGGCATCGCGACTGTTCAGCCAGTTATGTGTGATCAGCTCGACGAGCAGTGTGGCGGTGTGATGGCTACTCTTGCGGGCAAAGCGAGGGCCGTTGCGATTGAGATCGCGGATGGTGAATTGGGTCCAGCCTTTTTGCGTCAGCCAGCGCAGCAGTCGATCCGCTTCCTCACGTAAGGTGTTGATTGGCTCTTGTTCTGTCAGGCGTTGGATCTCCGCCAGGTAGTAATCCATCAGTGTTGAGGCGCGTTGAATATGGGCCTCACTCACTACATTCGCATCTTCAATAACCGCGAGCACACCGGCGATGCGCAGCACATTGGCCGCCGCTTTTCCTGCGACGGATTGGACGCCCGCCAGCTCACCGAACTCGCCAGACTGGCATTCGATGGTGTCGTGAATATCAATCCAGGTAGTGCGAGCGCTGGGCGTCAGTTCCAGCCTGGCGGGGTTAAGTGAACCGTCTTTGTGCAGCGACAATGGCTTATCCAGCAGGGCGGTGATGCGCGTTTGGTAGCGCTGGACCTTGGTATCTCGCGTTAGGTCGACTGCCTTGTACAAGCGTCGGCCGACCAGACGTTCGGGCCAACTGATCAGGCAGCGGCCCAAGATACCTTGGCCATTGATCACCGGGTCTTTGAGTAGCCGGTTGGCCAAGTAAGGCTGTAGCATCAAATGCAGGCTGAGGCGGCGATCATAGGCACGCAGGCTTTCTCCGGCCATGGAGCGCGCCCGGTCGATGGGGCTGCCATCCCACAGTGTCGACAAGGTGGTGATCGCCTTAAGCAAGTTCTCTTTGCTCATGGTGCTGCCGCCCAAGAATTGGCCACCTTCATCATTGAACAAGCCCATGCTGGGCAAGCCATGGCACAGACTTTTGATCAGGGCCTCAATGGTGGGTTCGGCAATAATCAGCCTCGGCGGGACTGGCTCAGAGAGTTCGCTACCTTCCGCCTCCGCGTGTTTCTTTGAGGTTTTGGGTTTGGCCATGATGCTGGTAGCGGCGCGATAAGCTTTGAGCTTTTCCGCATACAGGGTCCACTGCTGTCGTTCCCAGTCGCGCGCCGTCTTCAGTGCCAGATGATCCACCGCGCTTTTGCGATCACCCGAGGACGCCACCGTCAGCAGGTAAAGGGACAGCGGATAAGTTCGGCCGTCGAGTTGGACGTTGGCATGACCCTGGCTCACCAGAGCAGCGCTGGCCAGCACCGATTGTGCAGCCATAGCGCAGGGCACGCCGATCACCTCGGCCAGTCGTTCTACCGCAGGGCCCAGCAGTTCCCCGAGTGCTTCGACCGGGTAGGTCAGTGGCGTCTGCTGGCAATCCAGCAGGGGTTGTGGTGGTTCGAACGCTTCGCACAGTTGCATCGCCATTCTCCTGAGATGATCGGTTTCGTCCTCACTCATCCCGCCACGGTTGTTGAGTGTTATCAGGGATTAAGGCCCCTGCGACCTGTGAGGTTTGTCCACTAACGCGGGACTGACGGCTCCTTACGGCCGGGAGCTTGGGCATCTCATGATCTGGCCTCCTGAACACCGATACCGGTGGGCGGGTGGAGGCTGCACTGGCTGACGAGACCAGTGCCGCGAGATCCTGAGTCGGGTAAAAGCAGCGATGTGATGACCGGGGCATGCCTGACTGTCAGTCAGGTGCAGTCCATTCCTTGGTCTGCGGCACCATCATCTGCAGCGCTGTTGCTGGTGACAGCGGCGTTTGTCACGCCGATTGTCACGAGGAGGATTGCCGCAAGGCCTTGTGCGATGAGGGCTGCAGCAGTGTCAGAAGCGCCCGTCTCTTTTCTGGAAAAGAGACGGGCGAACGGTTGGCGCAAAACGTTGGCCGAGCAGGTTCGTTGCTGCAGGGCTTGAGGGGTAGCGGACTGCCGCACTAGGCGGATCGTTTAGAGGGCGTCCATCACTCTGGCGAATGACCGTGCGAGCCTCCGGGCGCGAATCGCACTTTGGGATGAGCCACCGTGTTAGCGGCATGACCTTGAAGGCTCTGGTCATCTGGGGGGCTGCCGAAGGCAGCGCTTTGAACCATCGTTCTATCGGTCTCGCGGATATGGGTCAATTGGGTGAGGGCACACGGAAATGCGCCAGACTTATGCTCTGGCGTGCCTTGGAAATCCGTGGAAGCCAGTAGCAAAGTGGCCGTTCGTCGCTTTTCTAGTGTTAGCCCCTGAGCAAGGGGATGCGAAGCCTCCCATTGCTCAGGGGCTTAGCCGGAGTGGCCAAGAGCGAGGCGAGTTGGCGACTGTCGCCATGAGCTCAGACGGCAAGGATGTAGACGCCACACGGTCTGTCGCCGTTGTCGCCGTTGTCGCCGTCCTATCGGATCGGTACTACGTTCCGATCCCTGGCCACACTCATCGCGCTGGCCGAGAGATTGCCCGTCGACGCCTTTAGAATGTACTCGCTCCACCAAGCCATCATCGGCCGCCGGCGCTCGATGTAGTCGGCCCGGTTGTAGGCGCTGCGCACCTCATCCTTGTCGACGTGCGCCAGCGCCACTTCGATGAGCTCCGGGTCCCACCCATGTTCATTCAAGATGGTGCTGGCCATCGAGCGCATGCCGTGGCTGACCAAGCGATCCTGGAAGCCCATACGTTTCAACGCCATGTTCGCGGTCTGGCTATTGGCATGAGTACGTGGGTTTCGGTCTGCCGGGAAGACGTACTCCCGATGACCGCTATGGGACTTCAGTATTGCCAGCAATGCCATGGCTTGATCGCTCAACGGGATGCTGTGCGGGCGGCGCTTCTTCATCCGCTCCGGTGGGATAGTCCAGACACGCCTTTCAAAGTCGATGTCTGTCCAGCGAGTAGTCGCCGCCTCGGCGGGGCGAGTCATCGTGTGCAACTGCCATTCGATCAGGCAGCGGGTGGTGCGTTTGATGCTGGCGTTCGCGATTTCCAGCATGAGCTCTGGGAGCTCTTCGGGCGGCAGCGCAGCCATGTTTTCTTTCTTGGGCTTCTTGAAAACCGCTCGTATGCCGCTGAGTGGGTTGGCGAAGATCAGGCCGGAGTTTACGCCGTAGGTCATGATCTCGTTTAGCCGCTGGCTAAGACGCTTGACTGTCTCCAGGCTGCCTTTCGCTTCGATTGGACGGAGCAATTCGATCACCATCGGCGCGGTGATTTTCGCGAGTGGCGTCGTCTTCAAGTCGGGGAACACATGCAGCGTCAGCGACCGCCAAATGTCTTCGGCGTAGGCCGGCGTGACTGAGTCTTTCTTGAGCTCGAACCAGGCGGAGGCCACGTTCTCGAAGGTGTGTTCCGTTTCTGCGCGCTTGGCCTCAATGAGCGTATTGCGCTGTACCTTCGGATCGATGCCCTGGGCGAGCAGCTCGCGTGCTTCGACTGCCATCTTTCGTGCGTTCGCCAGTGACAGTTCGGGGTAGGTCCCGAAGCCGATGTTGATGCGCTTTTTGGTCACCGGTTCGCGGTAGTTGAAATTCCACAGCAACGAGCCGTTGCTACGTACGCGGAGCTGCAAACCGTCACCGTCGGTGAGGACGTAATCCTTGGACGCGGGTTTGACTGCCTTGAGCTGTCGATCGGAGAGCCGGAGGGTTTGAGCAGGCACGAGATTTTCCTCAGGCACTGATTTGGTATTCCAAAGATTAGCACCGGATGGCCTGGAATACCGTTTGGAATACCCGAATGGCTGGAACTCAAAAAATCTCAGAAGACCGCAAAAGCGCTGGAGGCCATGTATTTACTGGATCGCAGGCACAAAAAAAGACGTCCGTGGACGTCTTTGATTGATCATTTGGTGGAGCCGGGGGGATTTGAACCCGCGTCTAACCCCCAGTTTACGTGGCTTTCAGCGCTCAGGCTGTCATTTTGCTGGCATTTAGTTGAACGGGCTGCTCGCGCCATCCTTTCGCGCCCATTACGTCCTTCTGAAGGTCTATTCATCCGACCTACGGCCTGTAAAGTCGAGCCGCATACGTATAGAATGCTCGGCCTTCATGCGGAGTGTCATACGGATATGCTGTACACTGAAGGGCTGTTAATAGAGGCCGCAACGCTTCACGCCAAGGCGAACAAGAAGCGCATAGCTAAAGAATTTACAAATCCTGCCGTTTACATTCCTGAGAAGATGCCGGTCTCGGTGTTTATGGCCGGATGCGCTGGAGCTGGGAAAACAGAGGCTGCGATAGAGCTGATAGCTGAGCTTGACGCCTCTGGAAAATCTAAGATTATGCGAATCGACCCTGACGACTTCCGGTCTGAATTTGAGGGGTACACGGGTAACAATTCTTGGATGTTTCAGTACCCGGTTTCGATTCTGGTTGACAAGATTCACGATATGGCATTAGAACAGAGTCAGTCGTTCATTTTGGATGGCACCCTCTGTAACCTTGCTAGGGCAGAGAAGAATATCTCTCGCTCGATCAAGCGGCACAGAGATTGCGTCGTGATTTTCGTTTACCAGAAACCTGAGCTGGCCTGGCGTTTCGTAGCCGCCCGGGAAAAAATCGAAGGTCGACGCATTCCTCCAGAAATTTTTGTTGAGCAGTTCTTCACCACGAAAGAGGTGGTTAATTCTCTCAAAAAGAAATTTGGCAAAGATATTCGTGTCGATCTTCTGGTTAAGAACACTGATGCGTCACCGAAGTCCTATGAGGTTGACGTTGCCAAAATCGAAGATCATCTGCACGATGGATACGATCGTGAGGGTCTGTTGAAACACATCAAGTCCGGGGTTTTGCTATGAAAAAAGCGCAATCAACACGTTCTACTCCATTTTCTGATTTCTTTCGGAACGCCCCTGCCGATCAGAAGCAGCGCGTTTACCAATCGGTTCTGAAACGATCGACAGAACGTCAGTTGGAAGTATTAGCCGCTGCCCGAGCGGGTTAATTCTGCTCAAAAAAAAACCGCATTCAGCGGTTTTTTTTTCTCGAAATTTCTACTTACTGCCCGTACCTTCTAAGCGAGCATCAAAAAGTGCGGTTGCTTTCTGCCCAGCAATTTCGTCGGCCGAAGGCATCCACCTCCCATACACTCGGGCAATCATCGTCCAATCCGTATGCCCCATCTGCTTGGCCACCCACATCGGGTGCTCGCCGGCGGACAGCATCATCGATGCGTAGGTGTGTCGCGTCTGATAAGGGCGCCGATACCGAACACCAGCTTTTTTCATTGCCGGCACCCACATCGTTTTCCGAATCGGCCCGTCGCCAGCCCAGCGCTCTAGCGTTCTTGGGTTCTGGAACACTTCGGCGTCCGCCAGGAATGTGTGCGCCTTCTGCGCTTTCAACGCCTCCAGTGCGGGCCGGAGCAGCTTAACGCTTCGGCGCCCAGCGGCAGTTTTCGTCGTTTCCGCCTTTCCCTTGGCTGCCTGGGTCATTGCACGGCTGACCATCACTTCTTCCCGCAGCCAATCGATATCGCCCCAGTCCAGCGCCACTAGTTCGCTGGTGCGCAGGCCCGTCCAGAGGGCGAACTGCATCATGTTGCGAGCCTGGCCGGAGAGGGCGCCCAACACCGCTTGCTGCTCTTCGGGGCTGAAGGGGTCAACGTCGTCTTCTTTTGGCGGCGCCTCCTTGCGGGAATAGGTCCACCCGGCGAGAGGGTTCGACTCGATCAACTCTTCCTCAGTCGCATCGTTGAGCGCAGATCGGAGACAGCTCTGGATATTGCTTAGCGTCTTGTTGCCGACCTCCAAGGTGTCGAGCCAGTCCCGTACAGCCTTCCGCTTCAAGTCGACCATCATCGTGTCGCCGAGGGCTGGAATCAGGCGCAGGGTGACCAGCTTTCGGTAGCCATCAAATGTGCTGCTCGCGACGTGTTTCTGTTTCGCCTCGAGCCACCTGGTCAGAAAACCGTTTACCGTTTCGCGGGATGCCTCAGGCGCGAACTTCGCTGCCCGGGCAGATCCCGGAAACGTCACCGAGTAGTCGAAGGTTCCGATCGATATCGCATGTTCGATCGCTGCCTTGTGCTGCTCGGCTTTCTTCAGATTAGTGGCGGTGGGCTTGAGCGTGATCCGCTCGCGGCACCGGACGCCCCGATACATGAACGTGATTTCGATACTCGTATCGGAGACCGCCCGAACTCCCCTCCCGCCTCTACCCATGACTCATATCCTTCTATGTCGAGAAGCGTCCGGCCATCCGGCGCTTTGATCCATATCTCACCGAGCCGCCAGATGCCGTCACGGATCTTTGAGCGGATCGCGTCTTCTGTGTAGCCAGACTCGCTGGCGAATTTCCTGACGGTCACATAGCGCATCGCTTCACCGCTCCGCGTGTCGCGACACGATTTCGTTATTCGCATTTCGTGTCGCGTCACGGCCGTGAGTCACGCGAAGCGGAAATGCTATGCCCTCCCACTTGCCGGCCAGTCCGCGAATGCTGCGACGGTCGACGTGTAGCCGCGGCTTCTTGCTGGCGTACAGGTTGTTGCAGGCGGCGAACTGATCCGCGTCACTCGCTGCATCGATCAGCGCCTGGTGCTCAGTGGTGTTGACCTTGATCCAGCCGTCCTTCGTTTTTCCGTGATCGCTGGTACGACTCAGAATGAAGCGCCGGCCGTTGTTCTTGGCGCCGGTGGAAGACTCGTTCAGGTAGTAGGCGATCGCGCCTTGGCGAACCCTGATGATTGTCTTAGCCACGGGCAGCTCCTTTGGCTGGGGGGAGCGCCGGCTTCGATTCAATGAAGCTGCTGGCACTGTTCTCGCCGCCAATGTGACGGAAGTAGTCGATCTCGACCTTCGCGCTCTCGATCAGCACACGACTGATGTCAGAAACGGACTGCGCTCGCCGCACCTCTTTCTCCAGCTCGCCCTCAGGCGCTTCGCGCACAGCTTCAAGTTGTGCGAAAAGGTGGTCACGCAGGTCACTCAATTTGTTCTTCATGATTTTTCTCGTATGGCTCTTTTGAGGTCTTGCTGGGCCAGGATTACGTCCTGCAACTCAGCGGGATATTTGCGCACCCGGTTGCGCCTGCAATGCTCGTCTTTGGAAACCAGTTGCAGGTTGGCCAAGGCGGTGTTCTTGATATTTCCATCCCTGGCGACAATCACGCAGTCGTCAGGGATCGGGCCGTTTGCTTGTTCCCAGGTCCATCTGTGGTCCAGCACCCACTCCCCACTTGGCAGCTTCAGCGAGATGTATTTACCGGTATCCCGCCGCTCACCAGGCTCAATCCAGTTGTGGGTTGCGGGGCCTAGGCTTCCCGGCTTAAAGCGGGTTGCATCTAGGAACGACTGGTCTCGTCTCAGCTTGAGATTGGCGACCTTGTTCTTGATCTGGCCGGCAGTCTTACCCACCTTCAATACCAATTTAGCCATTGGGGTAAGCGGGTAGAACTCGGTCAACAGGGCGACCTCTTGTTCTGTCCATTTGCGCCCAATACCGTCCTCACGCATGAGCTATTCCGCCTCGGTGCTTGACTCAGCAATGGCGCGCATCTTCAGCTTGATCCCGCATGAGCTGGCCAGGGTGGTCAGTTGCCCGACAGTGGTGTCTGGGTTCTGCAAAGCCTGGCCAAAGCGGATCAGGCGCTCGCCGAGCTTGCCGAGATCGTTTTGAAGATGCAGGCGAGTGCCCGCAGCTGTTTGGATGGTCATAGCTGGAACCTCTCTTCCTGTGGGAGCGGGGTGGCGGGCAATCGCCCTGTTTCACCACCGGAATTCGCCAGAGACGCCCGTGCTGCTGCGCTTTCATCGGTGCTTGTGCTGGCGGGCACCTGTAGGAGCGAGCTATCCGGCAGGCAGCTGATTCCACCTTGCGGGGTAACCCAGCAAGTCACCTGGCGCCGGCTGTCGTGCTGAATATCGATCAACACCTGCTGCTGATCGGCCCCGGCCTGTCCTGCGGCAATCATCAGCAGCATTACCGTAGGTACATGGGTAAATATCAGGCTTCTTTTCATGTTTAACTTTCTCCGGGCAAGTCGATAGCCCGCCGAGTAACTTGGCAATCTCAAGAAGTTTATTGAGTCGCTTGTAGTTATGATTTGAACAGCTTGAAAACTTCGCGCTTACCCTTACCAATCATTCCAGAAAGCGCAGACACTTTTACTTGCGCATCCAGATGTCGCTTTGCCTGATCCGAATCAAGTTCGCCAATCCGCGTATGCTTCATAACTTCCTTGCATTTTGAAAACTCCCGACGAACGCCACGCATCGCGGTATCGATTGCAATGAACGCCTGATCTGATGGCGGAACAATTCGATAACCCTTGCCGCGAACGCTGACGATGTAAATTTTATGTTGTGTCAGAAGCGCTTCTTTGAATTGTTCGACGCGGTCCAGAATGACGAATTGACAGTTGACCATTTCCTGAGCGGTCTTCGGCTTCGGTAAATTGAGCGCCCAGGTAAGCCAGTCGTGGCTGATCAACTGCCCATCGGCAAATTTGTCATCGAGGAACTGTTCAATTGCTTTTTCAAGGCTCCATGAGTTTGGGTTGAGAGGAACAATACTCATGGCATCACCTCCACGGTGAAACGGCCGAATTTCGGGCGGTAGTCGCCGACTCCGCAGTACTGGCCGGCGTCTTCCAGGCATTTCAGGACCTGGGCTCGGTCGATTGACTCCTGGTCGAAGGCAATCTCGCAGATGGTCGACCATTCGCGGAACAGTGGGCGATATCGCGTGATGCGAGCAGTGCCAACTTTGACCGAGCGAGCATCGTAGAATGCTTGATCCCAGAGCCCCTCAATTGTGCGAGGCCCTTCGTAAATGATAGGGCAACGGGAATCCATGATCTCAACGGAGCGCTTAAGTTGAGTGCCCATCTTCGATAGTTTACCGCCAGCGACAAGCGAAGACTCGATGTTGATGCCAGGCAGAAACGGACCAATATCTTCAGCGAAGTAAAGACCGCCACGCCATTCGCTGCGCGCAATAAGCTCGTGATCTTCATCGGACTTCTTCCGTTTCGAAGTCAGAACCTTGTGCGCCTTGGTCAACTTGTTCAACGGATCGGCGAATACATCCGCGTGAATTAAAAGCGGACGGGTCCCGATGATCTTAACTTTAAGAGTTTGCATTTGATGCCTCATAGTTTCGCTGCGTGTGCGAGTTCGCCCGTTGCGATGCACGGTGCTTTGCGTGTTGAACTTGAAAACAGCCTCATGGAAGTTGCTTTCAAGTCGCCACCAGATACGCTGGTGACCCCGTGCGGATTACCGCCCTTGCCATGCCCAACCCAGCCGTGCCACATCCCGCCCGGCCCTACCCTGGCTCGCCCGGCCTGACCACAACCTGCCATGCCACATGATGCCTTCGCACCGGACAGCCACCTCGCTGAAGTAGCTCGCCGCTGCGCACGAGGCTAGGCGATGAAGATGCCGTCGTGGTTTTCGCGGTCGTGCTGATGCTCATGCTGAGGGCCAGGGTTGGCTGTCATTGAGCGCGAGACAGAGGTAATCAGGCCGCGGCGAAACGCTTCGGCGATCAGCGCAGCGCGGCTGGAGACGCCAAGTTTGAAGAAAACCCGTTCAAGAGTTTTTTTCAGGGTACCTGGCGCTCGCCCAAGCTCACGAGCAGCTTGCTTTCCTGTTAGGCCTGCGCAAACCGCTAGCACCGCACGCATTTCCTGCTCAGCAAGAACGCCGGTATAGCCTTGAAAATTCCCAAAATTGATTGCCGCTTTCATAAGTTTGCTACTCCGTCCGCTCCGTCGATGGATGAAATATAAGTCTATTGATAAAAGGCGGTCAATAAGTATTTTGATATTTCGCTGATCCCCAAATTTCGCACGAAAAAAAACCCGCTCATGGCGGGTTTTCTTGCTTATCGACGAATCAGAAAAATGTAGCGCCCCAGAAAACACGGCCGATAATCCGGATGCGCGCTTCCGCGATTTCAGAGGCTGAGTAGGTCTCATCAGGGTGTTCTGACAAGTTGTAGCTCCTCACTCGAATTCCTCCGCCTGGCAGCCTATAGAGAGCCTTCACTCTAATCTGCCCGCCATGATCGAGCACGTACATCTTTCCGTCGACGACTAGCGTTTCTTGCGTGTGAGCAACGACCGTGCTTCCGTCGTGCAGGACCGGGCTCATCGAATTACCCGAGATGGCTACCGCAACGACGTGCTCAGGTTTCACTCCCTGCTTTTCTAAAATCTCATCGTTGAGATGAAGCTGGGCGGTGGCGCTGATTTCGACCACGGTCCTGTTGGTATCGAGAGGATCGTCGAATTCAATCAGGTACGGAATTTCAGCCGTAAGAAGCGAGTTTGAGGGCGCGAATTTGCTGGCAGCTTGGAGAGCTTCAATCCTTTTCCGGACGGCGTTATTCAGCGGGGCATCTTCTTCATGCTCTCCATGAACAAGCTCATCAATAGTCGCTGCCCAGAGAGCCTGTGGATCCTCTGAGGAGAGCATATCCCCATCGCCAGTTTGCAGCCACAAGCTGTTGACCCCGCACTCCTGGGCTATCTGAATTAAATATGAAGATCGGAGAGTTTTCCCAGATTCAAGCTGACTGATGGCGGTTTGCGCAATGCCGACCTTCTCCGCCAATTCGGATTGGGTGAGGTGCGCTTTTTTGCGAGCTAGCTTGATTCGGTCTGATAGGTTCATCCAACCATCCTATAAATACGCTTATACAGTTGCAAATAAGTTTGCTTCTGTGCAGTCTATAAAAAGACTTATCAGAGGCCGGATTCGTGGCTAAAAACATCACCACACTAATAAAATACTTCGGTAGCCAATCGAGGACCGGCTTGGCCCTTGGCGTGTCTCAAGCCACGGTTTCTTACTGGCTGGCAGGATCGCAAAAGGTAAGCCCTGAAAAAGCACTTCTGGCTGAAATTGTCACTCGCGGCGCAATTAAGGCTTCTTCGCTGTGCAGCCTGATTGCTCAAGTCGAAGCTCGCCACAAGGTAGGTGAATCATCCACTGAATCGCCTATCAGTACACCTGGGCCGGATGGCTCTGTATGCGCATCCAGTGCTGGCTAAGGCGGGGCCTGTACAGATGAACAGCCTCTTTTATGGACTTACGCGAATTCGGCTCTTGCCTGATCCTTGGTCGGGCTCGAGCAAATCAGGGCGCCCAACGATCGACGAAGCAACGCGCACGAGTTGGGTGGAATTCAAATCCACGATTACGCAACCATCAGTGACAGGCCCGTTCAGGGCCTTCCAATAAGTGCGGGCTTACCCGTTAGATAAAAAGGAATTCGGCATGAGCCTGCACAACCCATCCCTGTTTTTGCTGTCCGGCTGACTTTCTTCCGGGCAACAAAAAGCCCGCTTCGCAGGCGGGCTTCTTAACCAGACTCTTCGCAGGGGTCTTCGTACCACGTTGTCTTTTTACAAGGACTGCACTAATGCACCCAAAAAATAGCACCACCCCAGAAAAGGCGCAAGAGATCCTTCTCACCAGCCGATCTTCATTTCACACCTTTGACAGTTCTGACAAGTCGCTTGGCTTGCTGGAGGTTCGACCGGGAATGCCTGTAAGCGAAGCGCTCAGCTCCTCGAGCAATCTTCTAATCGCAGCAACAAGCATCCTTGATCGCCTTCTCGAGGGTGGCATGGATGGAAATGAAATCTACGGTGTTCGATTCCTGGTGGATTCGGCCAAAGCATTTGTCGACTCTGGAACTCGCAGTGTCGAGTTCGGCAATAGCGAAGGCGGCGTCCAATGACCACTCCGATCCGCACCACTAGCCAAATCGCCCACGATGCGCTTGAAAATCTCGAGATCGCGAAACGGGCCCTCAATCAGCTGGAAGCTCTCCTCCATGCAACACAGAGTCAGAGCGGGACTAGCCAGCACATCCGCAATTTGATCGATGTCGGTTGGAGCTTAGCTGCTGATGCTGCAAACACGGCCTCTTGTCACTGCGAGGAGATTGGCCAGCAACTGAATGTCGCGACACAAAACGCCGAATCCGAAAACGTGTCGCGACACTCGGAGGTGCCGGTATGAAGGCCTCCATCCCGAAATCCAAACGCCCACTTCCCAAGGGCAGGGAAATCGGCCTGCGCATCAAGCCGCAAGGAAAGTTCGCATATGAGCGGCTTCCTTTTGTAGGGAAGGATCACAGCTCCCGACTTTCATTTTGGGATGTGCCACTAACTGGCGGCTTCCATGGCGGCTGCGTGGTGGGCAAGTCGATTGCTCATGCTTACTTGAAATATGTAAGGGATGAACGCGCCAATCCGTGCCGTCTCTCTGCAACGCTGCTGGGTTCGATGCTCGTCGATCTCGATGGGAAGCAGCCGACCACGGAAGATGAGGAGAGCTCCAAAAGCGGCCAGCGTGCCGGCTTCATTGGGGAATTGTCGGCTTGGATCGATGCGGCAGCCACTCAGCTTGGAGGGAGTCTTGATCGAGTCCCGGAGCAGCACCTGGTTGATTGCGCGAATCATTGTCTGACCCGAACTGACGCGGCTCTTATGGCCGCTATCGAAAAGCAGGAGACCGCCCAATGACCATCGTCATCATCAAAGACGGCGATGCCGTCACTACGACCCTGGCAATTGCCGAGGGCACGCTCAACGATCACGCAAGTGTCATCAAATTGGTTCGCGCCTACCAAGCCGACCTGGAGGATTTCGGAGGGGTCGGATTTGAAATCCAACCCTTTGCAACTGCTGGGGGTGAACAAACCCGGGAAGTCGCAATTCTCAACGAGCCCCAATCAACGCTGCTTCTGACCTTCATGCGTAACACGGACATCGTCCGGGCATTCAAGAAGAAGCTGGTGCGCGAGTTTTGGGAGATGGTCCAGCAGCGCAGCCAAAGCGCCCCAGCGTTGCCCACTGACTACATTGGCGCGCTGGAACACCTGCTGGCCTCGAAACGTGCAGAGCAGTTGGCTATCGAGCAGCGTGACCATGCCGTTGCAACCAAAGCCGAGATCGGTTCACGTCGGGAAGCTACGGCAATGGCCACGGCAAGCGCAGCCGTCCGCGAGGCTCGCCAACTCAAAGAGCAGCTTGGCATGGGCGTCACCCAGGCAACCGTCACCGCCGTCGAGAGCGCTGTGAAGCGCAAGTTCGGCAAGCAAGGCTGGCGTCCACTCGGGCAGTGGTGCAACGCACGCGATATCAAACCCCCAAAAGTCAACGACCCTCGCTGGGGCTGGGTAGTCGCCTGGCCTGCTGGTGCCTGGCTGCACGCTTACCAAATTGACCTGGCTGACCTCTTTGGCGCCGATGGAGAGCAAGCATGAAGATTTCCAATGAACAGCTCATGGGCCAGATCGCTGAGGCGGCGGTTGATTTTCAGTTGGCTGAGACGAAAAGGAACTCGCTACGCCGCGAGCTGAACACCATGTATCGCGTGTACTTCGACGCATACGGCCGGCCCTTCTCCAATACCAACAAGCGCGTTAATCCTTATGACGAAGAGTTCTCTGGGGTAATCGCGTTCACTGATGTGGCTTACACCCGGTGGAAAACTCAGCGCGATCTGACGACCAAGCTGAAGCGCAAGATGCGCATGCTCGTCGAGCGTATGGAGCGTTCGCTATGACAAATTTGCTGCATTTCCCCTCAAAGAAACCGATGGGAGCTCTCGACGAAGAAGTCCTTGAGCGCTTCGCTGATCCATCTCTACTTTTGACTTGTTTCGAGCGCGTCCAAGATGCCCTTGAGACCATCACCCGAGGCGAGAAAATCGAGGTGAGCGGTAAAACGCACGTAATTCTGATCGAGACCCGTGCGGCTCTTTCAGTGCTTTTCAAGCGCAGGACTGGTGGCGACGCCAAGAAAGTCTCCGATGAGCACTGGGAGGTCGCCCGCCGCTGCTTGCAGGCGGGGGAGGACATCCCTGACATGCGCATTCCGATTGATGAGCCCCAAGTAACCACGCTGCATCCCGCGCACTTCAGTGGGCAGACCGATCTGTCTTTGGCCTGTATGGCTCTCAATTCCAGCGAGCGGGTGAGGGAGGCGATCAACGACACTTTGGCTGCAGCGAATGCCCAGATCACTGCCAACGCCGCTATCGAGGCCATCAACGTCGATACCGCGCTTCGCCAACTGGTGTTGCGCCTTTCTGGTGGCACGCTGACCGATATGGCTCAGATCGTGGCCAGGATTACTGGCGCGGGCTCGGAGACTCTGCAATGACCATCCTCAACCCTAACGCCCCCCCCCCAGGAGGCCCGTACAGCGCCGGTAATTGCCGGACCTTGGCCGAGCTATGCCGCGTTCGCCGATCTTCCGGAGCAGCAGCGCTGGAAGATGTACGGCGGTGCCAAGGCTCACCGCGAGATGTTGGAACAGGCGGGCTTCGTCATGTCTGAGGCCTATGACGACTTCATCCGCCGTGTGACGCGGGAGCTGGACATATGACAATTCACAGAAACACTCAAGTGCAAAGAGCTTGTGGGCTTGGCAACTCTGTCCTTGCGGCAGGTTTGAGTTTCCGAGCCATCGGCCTGCTGGCTTACATCCTCTCTCAGCCGATTGGGTGGAGCTGCACAGTCGCGGATCTTATTGAGTTCTCGTCCGGCAGCAAGCGCCCCGAAGGTCGTGACAGTGTCTACGCGACGATCAAGGAACTGATCAGCGCCGGCTACATCGTTCGGCGCCAACTTCGGGACGAGGAAGGACAAATGGACGGTGTTGAGCATGAAGCCTTCGCACTGCCTCAGAAGGGGGCGTCTGTATGAGCCTTTTGTTTAATTTTCGCCCTCTGGTCATCAATCCGCGTCTCGCGGAGCGGATCGGCTTGAACGAAGCGATCGTCCTGCAGCAGCTCAAGTACTGGCTCAACGAAACCGAGTCTGGCCTTGATCATGAGGGGCGTCGCTGGGTCTACAACACCGTTGAGCAGTGGCAGAAGCAGTTCCCGTTCTGGTCGGCTGACACGGTGAAAAGGTCGCTAACTTCTCTTCAGAAACAGGGCTTGGTGATAGTTGAAAAGCTGGCGAAGGCCAAGCACGACCACACCAATCACTACGCAATCAACTACCAATCGGCTGCCCTGATCGAAGAGGGCAATTTGCACCAATCAGAAGAGGGCAATTTGCCCTCATCGGGCGGGGCAGGATGCCCTGTTCTTCATACAGAGATTACAACAAAGACTACTACACAGACTTCTTCGGGCATTTCGGTCGACCCAATGGAAGGCTTTGAACAGTTCTGGAAACTGTACCCGAAGAAGAAAGGGCGCAAGGACGCCACCAAGGCCTGGGCGAAGCTGAAGCCGAACGAGGAGCTTCACCAGACCTTGATCACCGCCTTGGGCAGTCACTGTGTTTCCGAGGATTGGACAAAGGACGGCGGGCGCTACATTCCGAACGCCTCAACTTGGCTAAACGGCGAGCGATGGACGGACGTGCTCAAACCCGCCACCACCAGCAAGCAATCGGCCTATACCAACCTGCCCAACCACACCCCTGACATGTACCAAGGAGGCGAAAATGGCCCAGCGTTCTAATTTCCGTCGCCAGCCTGAGCTGCGCACCTTTACAAGCGAATGCCCAGTGCACGGCACTGTCGATCGGTCCGAGGTCGAGCAGTTCGATGGTTCGATACTGATTCGGCCGTGCAAGAAATGCCAATGGGACGGCCTCAGGGTTGCGCCGGTTGGCAGCGAGGCTCATGCCCAAGCCTTGGCTCACGTCGTCGCCGAACGTACCAACAGCGCGATGGTCGGGTCTGGAATCACCCCTCGGTTCGCCGGAAGCATGTTCGCGAACTACCGCGCCGATAACTCGGCCATGGTCCAGGCGTTGGCAACCTGCAAGGGCTACGCCGACAACTTCGACGATCACTACCGCGAAGGCCGGAACCTGTTGCTGTGCGGCAACGTCGGCACCGGGAAAACGCACCTGGCCAGCAGCATTGTTCAGCAGGTCATTCGCAAGCTTGGGGCGGTAGCGGTCATCACTTCGGCAGCCGAGATCATCCGGGTATTCAAGCGGTCGATGGATCGCAATGCCGGTTACACCGAGGGTGACGTGATCACCGAACTGGCTGACTTCGATCTGCTGGTGATCGATGAAGTGGGCGCCCAGGCCGGCACTCACTACGAGCTGTCAGTCCTGCATGAGGTGCTGGATCGCCGATATCAATTGGTCAAGCCAACCGTGGTGGTCTCCAACATGGATGCCAAGGAGCTTGGCCAGTACATCGGCGAGCGTGCATTGGATCGGCTGCGCGAGAACAAGGCGCTGCTGGCGGGCTTCACCTGGGCATCTGAGCGGAGGCGCGCATGAATCAAGAGGATAAGTACTACCGTCTCGAGTCAGAGCAGGGCGTCCTTGGCGCGATCATGATCGCATCGCTCAGGGAGGACGTTGGAATGGTTGAGGATATCGTTTCTCAGATGAACTCGGCGGACTTCTGGCACCAGGATAACGCAGCACTGTTCGATGTGATCCACGATTGCCTAGGGCGGAGCATGCCCGTGGATGCCGTGACACTTGGGTCGATCCAGCGCTATCTGCCCAGCGGGCAAACCACGCTTGAGTACGCTATCAACCTGCACCGTAACGTCCCATCAGCCGCTAACTGGGAGGCCTACTCTCGCCAGGTCAAGCAATGGGCGCTGATCCGTCAGTTCCGGGATCTGGGCCGGATCGTTGAGGCTGGCGCTACCGATGACTTGCCGGCGGACGACATCCTCGATGCCTGCCATCTGGCGCTGGCCGACCTGCGCGATCTGCAGAGCGCAGGGAAGGCCGGCTACAAACGCATGGCCGAGGTGCTGCCGAGGGTCTTGGATAACATGGACGACGTGCTAAACGACAAGGCGCCGCCGAAGCTTTCCACCGGCCTAGTCGATCTGGACAAGTTGATTGGTTTTCTGCGCCCCAAGTCCATGGTGGTGATTGCCGGCCGCCCGGGTAGCGGCAAGACGATGCTCGGATTGCAGATCGTCAATCACATCGCTATCCGCGGTGCCGGGGTGGGCCTGATCATCAGTCTGGAGATGGGAGAAGAGGAACTGACCGTTCGCACCATCGCTTCTCAGGGCGGGATCGATCTGCGGCGCATGGAGGAAGTGAAGTGCCTCGAGCGGGAGGAGTGGGATCGGATCGGCGTTGCCGCGAGCAAGATCCAAGGTGCCGAGCTGTACCTGAATGATACTCCGGGCCTGACAATCGCAGGGATTCGCGCGGAGGCTCTCAAGCTTCAGCGTGAGCGTGGGCTCGACATCTTGATGGTCGACTACCTGGGGTTGGTGGGTTCTGACGGCAAGACCATGAACCGCGGCGAGGCTGTAGCCAAGATATCGATCGGCATGAAGAACCTGAGCAAAGAGTTGGGCGTGCCAGTGCTGGTGTTGGCGCAGCTCAACCGAAACCCCGCGAGCAGGCCCGGCAAAAAGCCTCAAGCCAGCGACCTGCGCGACTCCGGGCAGATCGAGCAGGACGCCGATGCCGTGATTCTTGTGCACCACGATCCCGAGTCGGAGATGGGTGAGCAGGGCGTCACCGAGTTGATTCTGGACAAAGGTCGCCAGGCGCCACCCGGTTCATGCCTTGTTCAGCGCCAAGGGCAATTCGCCCGCTTCGTCAATTTTGCAGGCCGAGAGCCAACGCAGGAGGAGGTCGAAGCCAATCGCCCCTTCGCCGGTCGAGTTAAGGGGAGCAAGACCTATGAGTAACGTGACAGCGGCATTGCCGCGCAAGAGCATGATGGATCATGAGCGCAAGTTCCTGAAAATTGCCGGGGAGGGCCTGGCCCAGGAGAAAGTCGGCGGCGCGCTGGCCTTGGCCTATCTGCTCGACATGGTCGCCAGTTGGCACGCTACCCGGGTGAACATCGAGTTCGGGGATTACTGCAAGCGCTGGGTGGCCGAGGGCAACGCAAAGAGCAAGACTGCTGACCGGCTGCTGCGCAACCTGCTGGGTCTCGACGACAATCCACCACCACGGCGAATTCGGAGGGCTGCTTGATGAGTGTTTATCGTGATGCCGCACACTGCATCAGCCGGGTCATGTCGATCGAGATCCATGACGGGACCAAGAAAGCGTCATGGCAACGCCATTACAAGGCGAGCTTCGACGATGAGTTGCCCGGCCATTCAATAAGCGACGATCTGTCGCCTGAGGAGCGGTTGACTCAAGACTCGATGACGCGGGCGACCATCAAGCGGGTATTGCCTGAGGTTCAATGGCAGGCGCTGGTTGGAAAGTACTCGATCAGCCGGAACGAGGTTAAGGAGGCCGCCGCGTACCTCACGCCTCGGGTGGTAAGTCCCGCCCACCACTTGTTCAAAACCAAGTGTGTGATGGCTTGGATGGTTCCGGAGCGGCGCAATGGGTTGCCAGCATCGTTCTACGTTCTTCACAGCTGGGATGCGGAAGGGACACCCGACAGGACGCTGCGGCGCTGGAGGTCAATCACCAAGCGCTGGCTTGACGACCAGGTGAGTGCGGCGCATCTGTCGGTGGAGGCGCTGTTAGAGGAGCGTGGTCTTTTACATCAACTGGCCGCTTGACTGTGGCCGAGTGACCGCGTAGATTTCGAACCTGCGGTTTGGTGCGTTACAGGATGACGACCAAACGCGAAGAACCCCAGCCGTTGTGTTGGGGTTTTTCGTCTGTGCTGCAGCAAAACCCAACCAATTCCCAAGTACTGGAGCGGTTATGAGCGGCGATAGCAACGATGGTTTCATGGATGACTTTGAGGACGAGCTAGAAGCTCAAGATAACGACGATCCTTACCACTACGTAGAGCCAGAAGAAGAAAGCGACTACGATAAGGATCTGCAGCAAGGCGGAGAAGACAACGTCTTCAAGCTCAACGATTTGTAATTAGTAACGTCTCAAAGCCCCGCCATCGAGCGGGGTTTTTCGTTTCTGGAAGGTGGCGCCCAGTGGTGGGCAATCCGGTTTGAACCCGGAGCTGCTTGAGCCGGCAAGAGTTCGACTCCTTCGCCTTCCGCCGAATTACCGCCCAAGCTTCTCCAAGGCGGCATCAGCCAAAAAGGTAGACCGGCTCTTGATGTTGTGATCTCTCACGTATCGGTCAATTCGCTGAATCACAAAACCTGGAAGCGTCACATTCACTTTCTCGGTTTTCCCGAGATATGGAGTGATGTCTATTTCCAGCATGCCCCAGCCCATGTCTTTGAAGTCTGGGTTTTTCGCATGATCAGCCCATGAAGTCGGCCGAGGGATTTCGCCTCCGGCTGTTGCGATCTCCTCGAGCATGATATTCGCGATTTCCACTGCTGCGGTGTACGCCTCTTCGAAGGTATCGCCCGCAGTGATCGCGCCAGGGATGTCAGGGATTTGAATCCCGAAAGCTGTTTTGTCGTCGCCCCATTCGATACAGATTGGATATTGCATTTTCTTCTCCTGTGGAGGTGCAAGGGGTGAAGCCGGGTTACATCAACCCGGCTAGTTTCTTGATTGCCCTTACCGTTCCAAGTGGTAGGTCCTTCTTCGGGTGTGGCACTGGAACTGTTTGGGGTTTGTTGGGATGTTTGAACATATGGTGGCTTCCGGTGACGCGATCTAGAACCCATCCATCTGCTTCAAGCTCCTTTATCAACTGCCTGCTTTGCACCTCCATCTCCTTGTTTAGTTGATGGGATAATTATAACTCTAGGGTTATAGCTGGTCAATCAAAAAGGTGCGTCTAGAGTTATATTTTTATTGTTGGCCATAGCCAGAGTGGCCCCTCGGGGATGTCTGGACACCGATAAGCCGGTCAGTGCGGTGGTGCGATAAACACCGGCAGTCAGCGTGCTCCTGCTCCATCACCCTGGAGTAGCGCTGACGGACAGGAGGGGAAAGACCCTCACACCTATTTCAAAGGCTCGCCATATCGGTGGGCCTTTTTCGTTTCCGGTTCCCGTGCCTGCCTCCTTGCTTCGAGCGGATGTCAGCGCACTGGGCGCCGGTCTTATTACTCAGTCCCGCCAGGGAACAAGGGCGCCGCCCAGACAAGGACCACTGATGAACACAGAACACCAGACGCTTGCTGATGTGCCCTTCTGGATGCTGGTCCTGCTGAGCATGGCCGGGCTCTCCGGCGAGATGCTGAGGGCATCGGGTAGCGACCTGAGTCTGCGGCAGATCCTGCAGCGTGTGGCCTTGCGCTTCCTGGCATCTGGCCTGTTGGGCATGGCCACGCTGCTGCTTGCGCTGGCCCTGTGGAGCAACCTCTACCTGGCTGCTGGTCTGGGCATCGTCATCGCGGTGATTGGTGCTGACGTGGCTGGTGGGCTGTACACGCAGATCTTGGCTAAGAAGGCCGGCATCACAACAGGAGGTCGCAATGACCCGACCCAATGACAAGGCCGAGTATTACCAGATGAAGGGCATGGTCAGCGAGATGCCGGCGGAAGATCAGGCCGAGGTCATGAAGGCTGAGGCCGATGTGATCGCGATTGCCAAGCAGTCCGACAAGGCAATGATCGGTGCGCTCATGGCGATGATCAAGATCGCAGCTGAGGCCTAGTCATCATGGGAAACGACACCAGATCGTTCACGTTCAAGTCCCGTCACTACGACACCACCAAGCGGATCACCGGTAGGGCGCTACAGAAGCGCCGCCTAAGCGTCTGGACTAAAGACCCATGCTGCGCCATGTGCCGACGGCTCACTGAGTTCCCATCGGGCTTTGAACTGGACCATAAGGTGCCGCTGTTCAAGGATGGCGAAGACACCGAGGCCAACTGTCAGATCCTATGCGTTAGCCGGGATGGAAAGTCACCAGGCTGCCATGAGCGCAAGACAGCTGATGACCTTGGGTTCCGCTTGAAGATCCAGATCGGGCCTGATGGTTACCCTCTCGAATGATGAAAATGCACCGTTCTGGCGCGAAGATAGATGCGAATCGATCGCAAAGGGGAGGGGGAGGGGAAAACTTCAGGCGACGTGTTGCCGGAAATCGGCCCTCGCCCTTTCCTTTCATTAATCCGTAGTTTTTTGGTAAATCGCGATGGCCGAAAGAGGCAAAAAATCAGTCGCCTCGTTGTACGTGGCCAAGCCTGATGGCATCGATTCAAGGATGGCCCCGCCAGCGGGTTTGACGCCCGCTCAGAAGGCGACATGGGTCACCGTGGTAAATGCCCGGCCTGCCGATTGGTTTGGCCCTGAGAACGCAGCTCTGCTCGTCCAATACTGCCGACACAAAGTGCAGTCCGACATCCTGGCTCAACAGCTGGAATCCTTCGACCCGGCCTGGCTGCTGGAAGACGATGGCCTTAAGCGTTACGACAAACTCAGCGGTATGGTCGAGCGCGAAACCAGAACTATGAATGCGCTGCTCAGATCAATGCGCCTCACACAGCAAAGCTTGGTCCGAGCGGACAAGGCAGTACCTTCGGCAAAAGGACGTAAACCATGGCAGGGCGAAAACGACTGACCAGAGGCGAGCGCAATATCGCCTGGATCGAGAGTTTTTGCTGTATTCCCGAAGGGAAGATGGTCGGTAAGAAGGTCAAGTTGACCGCCAAGCAGCAGCATTGGATCAAGCGGATTTACGATTCACCGACCCGCACGTTCATTTTGTCCATGGCTCGCAAGAACGCCAAAACTGCGTTGAGCGCTTTCATCGTCCTATTGCACCTCTGTGGACCTGAAGCCCGTGCGAACTCACAGATTTACAGCGCCGCCCAGTCACGCGACCAGGCAGCGATCTTGTTTGAACTGGCCGCCAAGGTCGTTCGGATGAGCGAAGACCTTTCGACCTACGTGAACATCCGGGACACAGCAAAGGAATTGCTCTGCGGTGAGCTCGGCACGCTTTACAAGGCACTTAGCGCTGATGCGGCCACCAAGTTCGGTCTGAGTCCGGCGCTGATGATTCACGATGAACTGGGCCAGGTGATCGGTCCCAGATCACAGCTGTATGAAGCGCTGGAAACCGCCAGTGCGGCCCAGGAAGACCCGCTGTCGATCATCATCAGCACCCAGGCACCGACAGACGCCGATTTACTCAGCCTGCTGATCGATGACGCGCTGTCTGGCGCGGATCCGCGTAACAAGGTCGAGATTTGCACCGCACCAATGGATATGGATCCTTTTAGCGAGGAGGCCATACGGGCGGCAAACCCGCATTTCGATGACTTTATGAACAAGACTGAGGTGTTCCGCCAAGCATCCGATGCTAAGCGGTTGCCCAGTCGCGAACCGGCCTACCGAAATCTGATTCTGAATCAGCGCGTCGAGGCCAGGAGCCCGTTTGTAAACAGGACGATCTGGGCCGAAAACGGCGCCAGGCCAGCATCGATCGATGGCCGGCGCGTTTATGGCGGCCTCGATCTATCAGCGGTTAACGATTTGACCGCTCTGGAGCTGGTGAGCGAGGACGGCGACGTAGAGTCGACCTTCTGGCTGCCGGAAGAAGGGCTTGCAGAAAAATCCCGGAATGATCGGGTGCCCTACGATCAGTGGGCGCGAGATGGATACCTGGAAACCTGCCCAGGCCGTTCGATTGAGTATGACTTCGTGGCTGAACATCTTCGAACCGTGTTCGACCGGTGCGATGTCCAGTTCATCAACTTTGACCGTTACAACATGCGTTTCTTGAAGCCCTGCCTGATCAGAGCAGGGTTTTCGGAAGAGGAACTGGAGCGGTTCAAGGAGTTTGGCCAGGGTTTTCAAAGCATGTCGCCCGCGCTGCGGGAGCTGGAGTCTCGCCTATTGGGCAAGAAGCTTCGTCACGGCATGCACCCGGTGTTGACCATGTGCTCTGCAAACGCAGTAACGGTTACCGATCCGGCTGGCGGCCGCAAATTCACAAAATCCAAGGCAACCGGCCGCATTGACGGCATGGTGGCGCTGGCAATGGCCGTATCAGCTGCAAGTAGCGGCGAGGCGGAGGAAGCCGCGGCTGATCTTGATGCATTTCTATTCAGACCAATGAGTTTCTAATGGCCGATACCGACTACAGCATCGATCTGCGCACCCGCAGCCCCTTCTGGGCGCGCATGGCGAGCTTCTTTACGGGAGGCCGCCTCGTTACGCCTGAAAAGGGCTCACAGACCGGGCCCGTATCCGCGACAGGTGCGGTGGGCGACTCGGTGGTGTCTGATGAGCGCTCGCTACAGATCGCCACGGTATTTGCCTGTGTTCGCCTGATCTCAAGTGTGACGGCTTGCATGCCGCTGGACGTTTTCGAGACCAAGGGCGATGACCGGAGCAAAGTCGGCCTGGACAACCCGCTTGCGCGGCTCCTGCGCTACATGCCTAACCAGTACATGACCGCGTTTGACTTCCGCGTGGCCATGACCATGCAGCTTTGCTTCTACGGCAACGCGTATGCACTGATTCAGCGCAACTCGGCGGGCGACGTGATCAGCCTCATCCCTCTGTTATCGGTAAACATGGATGTCCGAATGGAGGATAAGCGGGTTGTCTATCGGTACCGCCGCGATACTGAGTATGCCGAGTTCAAGCAGAGCGACATTTTTCACCTGAAGGGTTTCGGATTTAACGGGCTTGTAGGTCTATCGCCTATCGCCTTCGGGGCAAAAACAGCTGGTGTCGCGGTGGCCATGGAAGATCAGCAGCGAGACTTCTACGCGAACGGCGCGAAGTCCCCGCAGATCCTCTCGACCGGCGATAAGACACTGACCGAAGCGCAGCGCGACCAACTCGACGTCAACTTCAAGGAGATATCGGGCGGTCCGGTGAAGAAGCGCCTCTGGATATTGGAAGCGGGATTCACCACCCAGGCCATCGGCGTGACGCCGCAGGACGCCGAAACCATGGCAGCCCGCAAGTTCCAAGTCAGCGAGTTGGCTCGCTTCTTTGGCGTGCCTCCGCACCTGGTGGGCGATGTTGAAAAGTCGACCAGTTGGGGCTCCGGCATTGAGCAACAGAACCTTGGCTTTTTGCAGTACACCATGGACCCATACTTGGAAATATGGGAGACCAGCATCCTGCGGTGGCTCGTCAAGCCTTCGGATGTGGGGCGCATTCATGCCGAGCATAATCGTGACGGCCTATTGAGCGGTGACTCCACAGCCAGGGCGAACTACATGAAGACTCTGGTCGACACCGGATTGCTCACCATCAATGAAGGCCGAAGGGTCAACAACCGACCTCCGCTTCCGGGTGGTGAGGTGGCTACACGGCAATCCCAAAACGTGCCCCTTGATCATCTTGGCAAAACGAACCCCGCCCCTAGCGGGGTTTAGTTTTTATGGAGCTATCGCATGTCCAATATTCAAAAGACCATTGCCTTCGAACAGGCCGAAATCAAGTTCGCTGGGAATGGTGCCCAAGGCGTCTTCGAGGGTTATGCCAGTGTTTTCAATAAGGTCGATGCTGATGGCGACATCATCCTGCCGGGCGCCTTCGCCAAAGCCCTGACTGGTCAAACGCGAGCGGTGGCGATGTTCTTCAATCACCAGCGCAACGAGATTCCCGTCGGCAAGTGGCTGCATCTTGAGGAAGACAGTAAGGGATTGCTGGCGCGAGGCGAGCTGACGCCTGGCAACCCTCAGTCCGAAGCGCTCAAATCCGCCATGCAACACGGCACGGTCAACGGACTTTCTGTCGGGTTCCTGGCAGCCGCCGGCGACTTCGACCGAATTGCGACCGGCATGTCCTTCAAATCCATGCAGCGGCTGCGCGAAATCAGCATCTGCACTGAGCCTGCCAATGAAGAGGCGGCAATCTCCTCGCTCAAGAGCATGGAGACCATCGAAACCATTCGTGACGCGGAACACTGGCTGAGGGATTCGGCCGGACTATCCAAGTCCGAGGCGCAGGCGTTGATCGCCCGCATCAAGTCCGCAGTTCGGAGCGATTCCGAAGGTGGCGAAATCACCGCGATCCTGGATCGCATCAAGTCCTTCCCATCTGTAGGAAAATAAACCATGTCCGAACTGGCCCAGATCCAAAAGGCAATCGAAGACGCGCAAAAGAACATGACTGATCTGTTCGATGCGCAGAAGAAAGAAATCACCAGCACCGGCGAGATTAGCAAGAAGCTGCAGACCGACCTGCAAACTGTCCAGGACGAACTGAAGACTGCCGGCACTCGCTTGTTCGATCTGGAGTCGAAGCTTGCCTCCGGCAATCTCGATAATCCGGAAACCAAGAAGTCGTTCGCCGAGCGTGCTGCCGAAGACCTGAAGAAGGGCTGGAACGGCTCCACTTCCGGCAAGGTTGACGTGAAAAGCTTCAGCAAGGCCCTGGGCGCCGGTGCCGGTTCGGCAGGAGCGCTGGTCCAGCCGCAGCAAAACCCGGGCATTCTGATGCCTGGTCTGCGCCGCCTCACCATCCGTGATCTGTTGGCCCAAGGCCGCACCACCTCGAACGCCATCGAGTACGTTCGCGAGAACGTGTTCATCAACAGCGCCGCGCCAGTTGCCGAGGGCAATCTGAAGCCCGAGTCGAGCCTGACCTTCACCAAGGAGACCGCGAACGTAAAAACTATCGCCCACTGGATTCAGGCCTCGCGCCAAATCATGGACGATGCGCCGATGCTGGAATCCTATGTGAATGGTCGCCTACTGTTTGGCCTGGATCTGGTGGAAGAAGGCCAGCTGCTCAACGGTGACGGTACCGGCGATAACCTGATCGGCTTGAACAAGGTTGCCACTGCCTATGACGTCGCGCTGAATGCCACCGGCGACACCCGGGCGGATCAGATTGCCCACGCCATCTTCCAAACGAGCGAGTCGGAGTTCGAGGCGTCCGGCCTGATCTTGAACCCGCGCGACTGGCATGCCATCGCACTGCTGAAAGATGCAGAAGGTCGCTACATCTTCGGCGGTCCTGCTGCTTTCGCCGCAAAGGTAATGTGGGGTCTGCCGGTTGTTGCCACCAAGGCTCAGGCTCAGGGCACCTTCACTGTCGGCGGCTTTGACCTGGCTTCGCAGGTCTGGGATCGCATGGATGCGACCATTGAAATCAGCAACCAGGACCGCGACAACTTCGTGAAGAACATGCTGACCATCCTCTGCGAAGAACGCCTGGCGGTAACTCACTACCGTCCGACCGCGATCATCAAAGGCACTTTCACTCCAGCGGCATAACCAAAGGTGCGGGGCAGGTAACTGCCCCGGTTCCAGCATGAAGAAGATTCGCGCATTACGTCAGTTTTCCCACTACCACGCCGGAAACTTTGACCAGTTCGAAGTCCGCAACGTTGCCGATGAAGTCGCTGAGCAGTTGATTGGTCTGGAGTTGGCAGAAGAAGTCGATGCCGGCCCAATCCTGGAGCAGGAGCAGGAGCAGGAGCAGGAGCAGGAGCAGGAGCAGGAGCAGGAGCAGGAGCAGGAGCAGGAGCAGGAGCAGGAGCAGGAAGCCTCGGCCCTCAAGAAGAAGGCAAAGTAAATGATCGATCTGGCCCGCGTGAAACTCCACCTACGTGTAGATGGTGACGAGGAAGACCCGGTCATCACCGGTTATTTCGAAGCCGCCAAGGCTCACGTTGCCATGCACTGCGATCGCGAGCTGGTCGAGACAGAGCCGACAGGTCCAGAACAGATGGCGTTCACTCCTGACGTTGAGCAAGCGGTGTTGCTGCTGGTCGGCCACTGGTACGCCAACCGTGAGGCTGTCGTGATCGGCGCAGCCGCCAGTCAAGTCCCGATGGGGGTAAATGCCCTGCTTTGGACAAGGAAGCGTTTTTGATGAGAGCCGGCCCACTACGTCATCGCTGCTCAGTGCAGTCACAACAAAGCGTTTCCGATGGCTACGGCGGCTACTCCGATGGATGGACTGAGCTGCGGAAGGTTTGGGCAGAAATCACCATGCCCACTGGGCGTACCGCTGTCGTTGCTCAACAGATCACCCGTGTGGTCACCGCCGAAATTCGAGTTCGCCCTACAGCTGATTTGGTTGTTGGCATGCGCATTGTCCGTGGGGCCGATCGCTACCTGGTCGAGGCTGCGCTGCCCGACAACGAGAACTCGATGCTTCGGCTGCTGTGTTCTCTCGTAGATGCCCAGGAGGCCTGATCATGGCGCGACGTTCCAGCGTGCAAGGCAATTTCAAGCTGCGCGGACTACTGCGTCGGATCGGTAGCCAGATGGAAAGCGATCTACGGCCAGCGATGGCAGAGGCTGCCAATCTGGTGTTGGCTACCCAGCAGGAACTCATTCCGCGCGATACCGGCGAGATTGAGGAAGCGCTTGAGTCCTTCGTCTCGAAAAGCGGCCTAGATGCCCAGATCGGGATTCGCGGTAAGAAGGACAATCGGCATTTCTTCTACGGAAGATTTTTGGAATTTGGCACAAAAGCCTATACCCGAGGCGACGGTACGGTTGCTGCTCGTCCTGCGCATCCCTGGTTACGTCCGTCCTACGATATGAACCGCGACGAAATCCAGTTAATCATCAGCAAGGCGATTGCCAGCACTCTGAAGAAAGCTGCGGAGGGTAGATGAGTGATCCAGGCTTAGCGCTGCAGAAAGCGCTGTTCGACAGGCTGTCAGTGCCAGGCGCTATTTCGTGCCCGGTATTCGATTACGTTCCTGAAAAGACGCCGCTTCCATATGTCGTGATGGACACGGAGGTTTCGAGCAATACCACGCCTATTTCCGGGAAAAAGCGCGAAAACCGACTGTTCTACATCGGCGTTTGGAGCAATCACAAAGGTCAGTCCGAAGTGAAGCGCATCAATGCCGAGATTGCTGCGGCGTTGGACGAAGTTCCCTTGCCCTTGAGCGTCGGAACCGCCATTTCAGTCCGAGTCCTTCGCACTGAGACAAACCGCGAGCCAGACGGCAAAACCTTCATGGGTAGCGTCGTCGTAAGAGTTATCACTCAACACTGATTCCGCCGAGCTCCACCAGCACCCGCCATTGAGCGGGTTTTTTATTGCTTGAAAACCACCCGCGCCCTGGAGGGCAATCATGACTATTAAAACTTCCGCCGGCGTCACGCTGCTGATCGGCCCGGCACATAACGTCAGTTATGGCGAGGATGCGGCTGGCATTACCGCTGCCATCGCTGCACTGAAGGCGCTCACCTACGTCGAGGTCGGCGAAGTTGAAGACGCTGGCGAGCTTGGCGACGAGGCCAGCACGGCCGACTTCACCGCACTGGCCAACCGCCGCAAACGCAAAGTTAAAGGCACCTTCGATGCCGGATCCCAGAGCATCACTTTGGGTGAAGACCCTAAGGACCTGGGACAGGCAGCATTGAAAGCGGCACTGCGTAGCGACTCTAACTACGCCGTCCAGATGGATTACGGCGATGGCTCCTCGGACTACTACCTGGTCCAGGTGCTGAGCTTCCGTAAGCAGATCGGTTCCGCTGAATCGATCCGTAAGGCCTCTGTCTCGCTGGCGATCAACTCAGCAATCTACGAAGACGCCCCACCGGCCGGCCCGTAAGACACACACCTCACAGGCGTCGTGCATCGCGGCGCCTGCTCCAATACTTCTATCTCAAGGAATACAGAACCATGTCCAAGACTGACCACGGCACCGTCGATGTTGAAGTTGGCAGCGAGATCTACACCCTGAACTTCAACCTGAAAGCTGTTCGCAGTGTCGAGCGCTTTTTCGGTGGTATCGGCCCTGCCTTGGCAGAACTGCAAAAGTTCAGCCTGAGCGCTGCCGCCAAGGTGATCATTGCCGGCGCAAACCTGACCCTTAAGCCCAAAGAGGTAGAGGCGCTCGAGGAGGAAATCTACGATCAAGGTGTTGGCGAAGTGACCGTGCCTCTGATCACCTTCATCGTGGCTCTGCTGAATCCGGCCGCCAAAACGGAAGAAGAGCTCGAAAAGGCCGCTGAAGCTGGCGCAGGCAAAGCAAAAAAGTAAATCGGCCGGGCAATGGTAGCTATGTGGATGAGCTGTTCTGCATCGCTACCGGCAGCCTCTACTGGTCCCCGAGAGACGCCTGGGAGACGCCTGTTCCTCAGATCATCATGGCGTGGGAGGCTCGTGTGGAATTCCTGCGCGCTACCAATCCCTATGGCCAAGGGGATAAACCATCAGGTCCGCGGGCGAATGAAACGCCGGACGAGAAGCGGCAGCGCATCAAGGACCAGATGAGGTCGAGGAAGGAACACTGACCCGATATACAGCCCGTCTTTGCGGGTACTAATTTCTACGAGCCGCCCAATGAGGCGGCTTTTTTGTGCCTGGAGAAAAGCTCATGGCAGGTCAAGAAGTCCAGGGAATGTTGATCCGGCTTGAGGCTACAACGGCGCAGATGCGCCAAGAGCTGGCCCGGGCTGATTCGTCCGTCACGCAGGTTTCTGGGCGTATTGACCGTCAGTTGGCACAGGTGGACTCCGCATTTGATCGTGTGGGCCTCAGCGCCCAGCGGGCGGCCGGTGTACTGAAAGGTGCCCTGTCGCTGGGGATTGGCGGTGCTGGGATAGGCGCGCTAGTCAGCCAGGCAGAGGCCTACACGCAAATCGCTAACCGGTTGAAGCTGGTGACGTCGAACAGTGCCGAGTTCACTGCCGCTCAAAATTCGGTTTTTAGCATTGCGCAGAAAGCTGGCCAACCCCTAACCGCAACAGCCGAGCTCTACCAGCGCATCGCGCAAAACCAAGATGCTCTAAAACTGAGCGGGAAGGGTGTGGCGGGTATCGTCGAAACCATCAGCAAGACGATGGTTATCAGCGGCGCTTCGGCTGCATCCTCTGAAGCGGCGCTGGTGCAGCTTGGTCAAGCGTTTGCCTCTGGCACCTTGCGTGGCGAAGAGCTGAACTCCGTGATGGAGCAGGCTCCCGCGCTCAGCCAGGCCATCGCCAAGGGTATGGGCGTATCGGTTGGCGCTCTTCGAGCTCTCGGCGCTGAAGGCAAGCTAACAGCTGAATCGGTCGTGCAGGCGTTGCAAGCGCAGCAGGGCGCGGTAGATGCGCTGTTCGGCAAGATGCAGGAAACAATCGGTACCGGCCTGACCCGTGTTCAATCATCGTTCACCAAGCTCATCGGGGAGGGCGATAAGCTTGGCGGCATGAGCTCCCGGATCTCGGCGGCGCTTACATCTGCCTCCCGGGCGATGGATGCGGTTACGGCGGATGGTGAAGGCTTCACCGAAACCATCAAAAACGTGGGCAATGCCCTCGAAAACGTTGCGTATGTGGGGGGCGCGGCACTAACGCTTGGCGCGGGGAAACTGGTTGCCTCGTTCGCGCAGTCCACTGCCGCCTCGGTCAAGCAGGCGGGCGCTCTTGTGCTCACCACAAAAGCAAGCCTTGAGGCTGTCACCGCCGAAGCGGCATTGGCCCAGCAGTCGCTGGCAACTGCGCAGACGCGACAGGCTGAAGCTGCCGCAATGGTTGAGCGCGCCGCAGTCGAGCTTTCGAGTGCAGAGTCCAAGGTTGCGTCTGATCGCCTGCGCCAGACATCTGAAATAGGGAATATCAAGGCCGTTCAAAGCACTCTGGTCGCCGAGCGAGTTCTCGAGGAGCAAAGGTTACGCGCTCAAATAACGGATCAAGGTAGAGCTATGTCGGTGGCGCGGATCGCTGCGCTACGTCTTGATGAAGTTGCTATCACCAAGCAGCTGCAGGTCGCTGAAACATCCCTTGCTGCGACAACGGTTGCAACATCTGCCGAAATCACAGCAGCCCTAGCTTCGCAAACGGCTGCGCGCGGCGCTCTTGCTGAAACAACGCTTACAACCAATGCAGCCTCGGCTGCATCGGATCGGGCTTCTGCCGCCGCATCAGCCACTGCCAAGGCGACAACGGTGCTCACAGCATCCGGCGGCGGATTGTTGGCGCTCTTGAGCGGTCCTGTCGGCCTTATCGCTATGACCGGGCTTGTTGCCGCTTCTTTCATCGACTTCGGTAGCAGCGCCAAAACCGCCACGTCCGCGCTGATTGATCAAAATCTTACGGTTGATGATTCGATTGCCAAGTTCAAAGAACTCGGAGCGGCACAGCGAACCCTTCAGGTATCGACTTGGAGTGAGAAGCAAGCGGATGCCCTGGACGAGGTCGGTACAGCGCTCAGCGAGTACTCGATGCGCGGCAAGCAGGCTTTCCAGCAGCTAGGCATGGCCGGTATCGAAAGCGGGGAAGCGTTCGACAAGCTTATGGAGGAGGTTCGCGCCGGCTCCAGATCTCTGAATAGCGTCACTGAATGGGTAAAAGAGAACAAAGCGATTCTGCCTGCTTACACCACCATGCTCGAGCAAACAGCAGCGGCGTATGAGATAAACGGACTCAGAGCCGACAAATACGGGAAATTGCTCGGCCAGGTTCGAGACACGACTGTCTCTGTGACTTCCAGCACCGAAAAACTGAAAGTCGCTCAAAAAGATTCAGGCCAGACTGACGCAAGCAAGGCCGCATGGGACAAATACGTCGAGCAGTTGACCAAAACCCGTGACCTGCTCGGGGCGAATGCTGCTGCTGAGGCTGCCTATACGGCCGCCAAAATGGGTGCAACACCGGCCCAGACTGCGCAAGCGAAACTCATCGCTGACCAAACTGACACCCTGAAAAAGTATCAGGACGCGATCAAGGAAGGTGACAGGGTCCAGCAAGCAAGCCTCAAATTGCAGCTGGTGGCGCTTTACACCGCCGAGGACGCGGCAAATCAAGCAGCAGCGGCTCAGAAAACAGCCCTTGATGAGACCGCGAAGGCGTCAGAGGAGAGCGCTACCCGCCAAGTTAATGCCATGCAGCGCATCATCGATCAGACGATGCGCGTGGTAACGGGGCAGAACATGCTCCTTGTTACACCGCCAAAGCAGAACCTGACCGGTTACGGCCTTCTCACCAATGGCGGCACTGCACCCGCCGTTCCGGCCACACCAAAAGCCACTCCACTTGATCGCGCAACAGCCGCCATCGCCCAGCTTGATGCAACAACCGAAGCGAACAAGCGCGTGGACAAGGCGGCGAACGCTGCCGCCACAGCCCTGAAGAATCAGGAAAAAGCCCTTACCGATCTGCTGGCCAAGTCCGGTATCTCGACCAAGGCTTCGAACGACATCGCTGATGCCTACCTGGCCGGCGCAATCAATGTTCGAGAGCTGACTATCCGTCAAGAAATCGAGCAAGAGGTACTGAAGACCGGCGCGAAGTCCTATGACCAGGTCAAGGATGCCATCAACGCTCTGCACGACGCGAAGGACCGCGAGGACGTCATGAAGAACGTCGCTGAGCTGAAGGTCGAGGTCGATCAGATCCTAAAACAGGCCACGGCCACGCTCCAGGGCAAGGATGCGCTCGAGGCGTACAACGTCGAGAAGGCGATGACCGTCGCATTATCGGGCAAGAAAATTGCCATCGATAGCGAGGAATACAAACAGCTCCTTGCAACGACAAAGGCCCAGCTTGATGCAAACAAGGCCATGGAAAGCGCGGGTCGGATTGAAGGCATCATTGATCGTCTCAACCCCGAGATCAAACTGCTCAAGGATTATGAGCAGGCACAGCAAGATATTTATGCTGCGATGGAGTTGGCACCTGGCAAAACCGCGCTCTATCAAGATGCCCTGGTCAAACTCAGCAACGAATACGAAGTCAACCGCAGCAAGGCCACCCTGTGGGGGCAGATGACCGAGGGCGCGATCGATCGTATCGACGAAGCCTTCGCCACTGCCTGGGGCAACATCGGCAGCGGTGCAGAAAGTCTGTGGGATAACCTGAAGAAGGGGTTCAAGCAGACACTGGGTGAGATCGCTCACATGCTCACCACCAAGCCGTTGCTGGCCTCGATCAGCAACTGGTTGACGGGTACCGACAACGGGCAGGGATTGTCGTCGGTGTGGAGCAAGTTGCTGGGCAGTGTGGGTGGGTCGTCTGGTTCCAGTGGATCTGGCGGCTTTGGTGGTATGGCCAGTCTTGGCAAAAATCTGTATTCGGCTTGGAACGCCATCACCGGTGTCGGCTCGTCCGTTGCATCGGGTTATGCCTCTGGCGGTATTGGAGGAGCAATCTCGGGCGGTGCCGGCTATTACGGCAACATGCTTTCCAATATTGCCAGCACCTTGAGCAGTGGTTTCACCAGCCTGGTTGGCGGCAACATCGCCATCACCGGCGCGACCGCTGCCGGGACTGCAGCGACGACCGCCGCTCTCTCTGGCGTAACGGCCGCGCAAGCTGCAGCAGCAGCTGCGACAGTTGGCGCCGAAGGTATCACTGCGGCGACGCTCTCTGCAGCAGTTGCCGAAGGCGCCGCATCCGTTGGCACGAATATCGGTGTTGCCGGTGCGACGACGGCAGCGGCTTCCCAGGGCATTGGCGCGTCGATCTCTTCCGCCATCTCCAGCGCGGCCGCCATGTGGCCGCTCGCCGTCGTCATGGGCATGTATCAATCCGGCAAGCTGTACAGCGCCGGGGTGCGTCCTGATGCGGGCGAGATGTGGGACAGCGCTGGCAGCACAGCCCTGGGCAAAGCGGCGATGTTGCCGCAGACCGTGGGCGCGAAGTACTTCGAAGTCACCGACAACATTCTGGGCAAAGTGGTGGGCGGCAAGATGGCGGCCATCCTCAGCGGCTCGACCCTGTTCCAGGCGGTGTGGAGCAAGGTAGGCAGCAAGCTGTTTGGCAGTGGCTACCAGACCAAGGACACCGGGATCGAACTGTCTGTTGACGGGGGCATGTTCGACGCGCAGCAGTACACCAAACAGAAAAAGAAAGGCGGCTGGCTGTCGGGGTCAAGCAAGACTCGCTATCTGTATAACCCGCTGGATGCGGAGACAGAAAGCGCGCTTGGCTCGGCGTACAACGAGAAGATCCTCAATTCCATGGGGTTGTTCTCAGCGCTAGGCGTGCAGCTGAGCGATGCGGTACTCGACGGCCTGAACGTGGCTGCCAGCCGGATCAGCACTCAGGGCAAGACACCAGAAGCTATCCAGACGGAGCTGGATAGCTGGTTCACCAATCTGGGTGACTCCGCTGTTTCGGCTATTAACGCCGCGACCAATTCCGGGCTGGAGAATTACAACTTCGAGGCACTGACGACATTCGTCAACAACCTGTACAGCGTCAACGACTCGTTTGAGATGCTTGGATTCAAACTGTACGACGTATCGGTCAGTACGGGCTTCATGGCTGAGCAATTGATTGCCATGGCGGGCGGACTGGAAGCCCTGAAGGCCGGAGAGAGCACCTTCTTCGACGGCTTCTATACGGATGTGGAGAAGGCCGACTACACATTGTCGACGGTGAACAAACAGTTTGCCGCGATGGGTGTGACGCTTCCCGGAACGCGCGATGCGTACAGGGACATGGTCGAAGCGCTGGACAGGACGACGGAGTCTGGTCGTCAGATGTATGTGACGCTTACCAGCCTGTCCGGTAATGCTGCTCAGGCTTATTCGATCCTCGAGCAGCGGTCGGACGCAGCCGCCGCCGCCGTGCAGGCCATGTCCGAAAAGCTGATCGGCGTAGCGGGTAGCGCTCAAAGCGCCTTGCAGCGTGCCATCTCTGCCCAGCAGAAAGCGACAACCGAGGCTTACAACGCTCGCGTCACCTCGCTCAATGACATGGTCAGCACTGCGACGGACAACGTCAGCGGACTGACTTCGGTCGGCAACGGTTTGAGTGCCGCACTCAAAGCTCTGCGCGGCGATTCGGATGACGCCGTGAAGATGCTGCGAGCCCAGGCACAAGCCACGCTGCAAAGCGCGCTGGCCACGGCTCGTTCCGGTGGGTCGCTGTCTGGCTTCACCGGTTTGAGCGATGCGCTGGATACGGTCAGCAGCAACAACACTGATCTGTACGGCTCCATGGAAGACTTTGCCCGGGACCAGGGGCGCACCGCCAACGTGGTGGCCGAGCTGAACGGCATAAATGGCAAGCAGCTCACCACTGCCGAGAAGTCGCTGAAAGGGCTTGAGGATCAAATCAAGCAAGCCAAAGACAGCTACGACCTGCAGATGGCGCAGTACGACCAGCAGCTGGAGTTCGCCCAGGCGCAAATGGATGCGCTTAACGGCGTCGACAACTCGGTCATGGGTGTCAGGGACGCTATCAATGCGATGAACCTCGCGGTCGTGGCTGCGTTGGCGGGCATCACCGGTAAAGCCTCCGATGGAACCTCAACCAACAACGGCACGCTGATCGATTCGGTCTACCAGTCGCTGCTCGGGCGCAATGCTGATGCTGCCGGCAAGGAGTACTGGCAGGGGCAGCTCGCGAACGGCGCGATCAGCTATGACCAACTGGCCCAGGCCATCGCCAATGCGGCCAAGGAGAAAGGCCAAGCGATCAAGGTGCCCGGTTATGCCAGCGGTGGTGACTTCGGCGGCGGTTTGCGCCTGGTGGGCGAGAACGGTCCGGAGCTGGAGGTCACCGGTCCGAGCCGGATCTTCAATGCCAACCAGACGGCATCAATGCTGCGGGGTGGCGGGGATTCCGGCGCAACCGCGGCAGAGATTCGTGAGTTTCGTCGAGAGATGGAAAGCAACGCCACATACATGGCGCGACTCACGAAGTCGGTCGCAGATGGCATCGAAACGCTCGTTAATTCCGGGGTGCAAATTCTCGGGCCAGTTGAAACCAAGGCGGCCACAGCATGAGTGAAATGAGAGTGGTGCCGGGGATAGAAATAACTCCGGCCAAGATGATCACCAATGCATTGCCGGACCTGGACTATCCAGCCTACAACCCAGCGACTGCCTACAAGATCGGGGACAAGGTGACGATTGATCGACTCAACTACGAAGCCGTGGTTGCTAATACCAATCGTCATCCTGTCACTGACGCGGTAAGCCCCGCGGCATGGGTGAGTCTTGGGTGGGTCAATAAGTACAGGATGTTCAACAAGAACATCGGCAACACCTGGAAGATTGGCACCTTCACCTCGAACCCTGAAAGCATTGATCTGACCATTCGGCCAGGTCAGCGAATCAACGCGATCGGTCTCGTCGGGGTTTATGCCTCGTCGGTGCGAATCATCATGACCGTGCCGGGTGGGCCTGACCCGGTATACGACAAGACTTTCTCAATGTCGAGCAAGGCCGGGGGTAGTTGGTATCAGTACTACTTCGGTCAGTTCGTCACAAAGGACAACTTGGCCGAATTCGATCTACCGCCATTCAATAACGCCGATATCCGCGTAATCGTCAGCGCTCCGGGCGGCATCGCCCGGGTAGGAATGATGGTGCTTGGCTGGGCCAAAACTATCGGAACTGCCGTCTACGGAACATCGCTCGGACGCAAGAAATACTCGACTGTCAGAGAAGAGTTTGACGGAAGCATGACGATCACCGGCCGCGGCAGGCGAAGGTCGATAGATTTCCAAGTTGTCATTGAGGGCGATCAGATCTCAAGCGCTCAGCGGTCACTGGATGCGCTCGACGACGCGCCGGCTCTATATGTCGGCGCAAGTGAACTGGATTACACGGTCATCGTCGGGATATTCGAAGACTTCGACATAGGGCTGCCGACGTACAACCGTGGTGAATACACACTCAAAGTTAGGAGCCTCATGTAATGGCAGTCACAGCGCCAATAATTACACCTCTACCACCTGCACCACTGCCCACCGATGCCGAGGTCTTATTTGACGCCAAGGCTGGGGTTCGGCTGACTGCTGAAGAGGTCATGGTGGTTGAGCTCAACGCCTCCTTTGGCTGGGTCGCCACCCAGGTCAATGCGGCCGAGGGCTATGCCTCGTCAGCAGCCTCTAACGCGGCAATTGCAACGAGTGCCGCAAACAGCGCTATGGCGATTGCTGGGGCTATCGGATCGGACTTGGCCCTACCTTCCTACGTCGGGAATGCGCGCCGGCCGCTGGCCGTGCAGCTAAATGAACTCGGCGTAGGGTGGTCCAGTCACATCAAGGCGCTGTACATCGAGCCGCTCAAGGTCCAGTCGATTGCCGGCGCGACAGCGCTGGACCTGTCTCTCAGCTCGGTTTTCTCGCTGACCCTCACTGCGGCGGCTTCGATCAGCCTGACGAACATTCCGACCCTGTCGGCGGCGGAATCTTTGGTGATACTGGTCCGCATCACTCAAGGCGCCACCGCTTACGGCTTCACCTGGCCCGCGGGCATTGTGTGGCTGGCAGCGGGTGGTGTTGCGCCTTCTGCGCCAAACGCCGGCAAGCGGATCGAATTCATCCTCACGATCGAGGGCAGCACGGTATACGGCCGCAAAGGAGCCTCCAATTGACCATCAAGAAGATGCTCCTTTCCTCAGAGGAAATTAAGGAAGCCGGGCAAGCGCTGCTGTCGGGCTCGGGCAATTGGGTTGTGCCAAATGGCGTGAGCTCGATCTCCGTCCTCATCATTGAGGGCGGCGCAAGCGGCGACTTTGGGGGCAGTCATTCACCCAGTACAGGGAGTGCCGGTGGCGCGGGCGGTCTTGGCGGTCGGCGTCGGTACATCAACAACGTGCCAGTCACGCCGGGCGACACCATTCCGTATTCCATCGCGGCGCGCGCGGCTAATTTTGGCTCGATTATCACCGGTGCCTCTGGCGGCGTGGATGCTGGAGCCGCGGGCACAGGAGGAGGGGGCAGTGGTGCCACTGCGCTGCAGACCACTCGAGGCAATAGTGGCGTTGGCGGCTCCCCTACCTCATTCCTTGACGCGGAAGTTGACTATCCGTTCATGCGCGTCGGGCCATATACGATTCTGGCTGTGCCGGGATCGTGGCCTGGCGGAGGAGGAGGTGGCGGCTGTGGCGGGGTGAACCTGCAAGGTTCACAGAATGGCTTGCCCGGCGCGGTCGGCGCCGCGGGGCTGATATACATTCTTTGGCCGGGTGATAGCCGTTCCTTCCCTCGATTCCGCACACCCTCTGAAATACTCGATAGCATCGTATTTGACCCGCGCGGTACCAGCAACGAACTGTCGAAGTTCGCAACTGATGGCGCAGGTACTTGGGTTGGGATTGATACGTCCAATATTGTCGGGCGCCGTGGCCGCATCTTCCGGAGTACGGACAACGGGCGCACGTTTACTTACGTCGCCACGCCGAGAAATGAATGGATCTCTGGCGTAGCTTATGACTCGGGAACCTGGGTCATATCTGTTGCAGTGCAGGTAACCCTATCGCCCTCTGTGTACGCGATCATAAAGAGCACAGACGGCGGTCAGACTTGGGCTTCGAATAATATTTCCCTTTCGGCCATAGGGAATCTCATCGATGTAGCTGCTCGTGCGGGCAGATTTTATCTTTCCGGCGGTAGTGTAGGGGCGATAGACGATAACTTCGCATATTCAGCAAATGCAGGAGCAGCGTGGACACCAAAGCGTACAGGGAGCGGTGACTACACCGGCCCGATGTTAAGGCACACGCGCACGATTTTTCTAAGTGACTCTGTCCTGCTGATGACGCGCTCGCTTAACTACGCGTTTTACGTGAGTAGAGATAGCGGCGTTACTTGGGCGTCGACCACCTACTTCGATGCCGCAAAAGTTGGAACAACAACATTGGCGCTCAAGGGGTCTGGCGACAGCCAGGTGTACGTTTCCACCAATGACCTGGTGAGCGCTACTGTCGTTCCGGGGATCACGCTGACAGCGGCTGCGGGCTGTCGCCTACTTGTGCCCCTGGCGGATCGGATACTGATTATCGACGGACCGGTGACCTACCAGTACAAGGCTGGCGTCGTCTCGGTAGTCACCCGACTTCCGATAGATCTACCCGTTACCCCTACAACTTCCGACATCATCGGCAAGCGCTACTGCACCGACGGCTATGACGCGCTCGTCACCTTTGAGCAAAACGACAAATCGGCAAACTTCCGGAGTAGCGTTTATGTTAGCTAACCTCGATACCCTGGCTCAGCTCTCCGAAGCTGATTTCCGCAAGCGGTTCCCGAACTACTCGCCGCCGGAAGACATCAAGACCGAGCACGTCATCGACTACGGCTTTGCGGTGGTCGAGCAAGATCCCGCGCCGGCACTGGCAGCAGGCGAGTCGCTGGAACCCGGCGCGCTTCGCTTGGAAGGCGAGCGGGTCCTTCAGGCCTGGGTGGTTGTTCCGGCCAGCGAAACGGCTGTCGTCGCGATGTTCGAACAGGCTGTACAGGCTCGCTTGAACAGCACCGCCTTTGCCCGCGGCTACGACAGCATTGCAACAGCTATCAGTTACGCCGAAGAGCCAGCAGTGCCCAAATTCCAAAATGACGGCAAGGCCTTTCGCGCTTGGCGATCTTTGGTCTGGGCTTATGCCTATGAACAATTGGCCGCCGTAAAAGCAAGAGAGCGAACGCAGCCGACTGTTGAGGACTTCCTACTGGAGTTGCCTGATCTGGAGTTGCCCGCATGAGCCGCTTCGTCACCACGCTGAAAACCGACCAGACCGACCGCCGCACCTACAAGCTACTCGATGACCTGGTGCTGGCCGATGAGGAGCAACGCACGATCGTTGTGCCAGCCGGCTTCATCACCGACTTCGCAAGCATCCAGGTGCTGCACAACGTCTTCCTTTTCGTGCTGTTCGCCCTGGTGGCCGGTTACGGCAACTACGCAGCGACCATTCATGACTGGCTGTACTTCGGTGGCCAGGTCAGTCGCAAGGAAGCAGACGCTGTGCTGTACCGGGCATTGCGCGCGGAAGGCGTGGCGCGATGGCGGGCCTGGCTGTTCTGGGCCGGCGTCCGAATAGGCGGCGCCAAGCACTTCACCAAGACCCCGACCCGTTCGGGGTTTTCTTCGTCTGGGGATTGAAAAGACGAAGCCCCGGCGATTCGTGATCGCCAGGGCTTCCTTTTTCCCAGCTCTACCGCAGGGGAACGTGGCCAAAATCCTACCAGCGGGAATAGAAAAGCAAAACCCCGGCGGTTCGCAATCGCCGGGGCTTCTATTTTCTCCCGCACCCTTTAATACGGGAGAACGTGGCGCGGATCCTAGTCCAGATAAACGGCGAGGCTCAAGGGATAACCGGGTAAAATCATATCGCCATGCTTTCACTAGGAAGGCTATCGAAACTCAAGGAGTGAGGATGCATCGATTTTTTGTCGCCGTACTTTCTGGATTGTTACTCGCGGGATTTGTGTACGCCTCGTACGCTGCGTACTCAGGTCTATTGTCCATGCCTGGATGGGGCGCTCTATAAATAGCCTTTGAAAATTATTATGAGAGAAGCCCGCCACTACGCGGGCTTTTTTTCGCCCGGAGAAAAGTATGCCCATCACCACACAGCAACTGCTGCAGATCCTCCCGAACGCCGGCGCCAAAGCCGGCGTTTTTGTTCCTGTTCTCAACACCGCCATGGGCCGTTTCCAGATTGTCGGTTCCAAACGAGTGGCCGCGTTCATTGCCCAGATCGGCCATGAGTCCGGCCAGCTGGTTTACGTCCGGGAGATCTGGGGGCCGACTCCGGCCCAGGCCAAGTACGAAGGCCGCAAGGATCTGGGCAACTCCGTCCCGGGCGACGGTTTCAAGTATCGCGGGCGGGGCCTGATCCAGATCACCGGACGGGCGAACTATGCGGCGTGCGGCGAAGCCCTGGGCCTGGACCTGATCAACCAGCCTGAGCTGTTGGAGCAGCCTAAGAACGCCAGCATTTCTGCGGCATGGTTCTGGGCAGTCAATGGGCTGAACACCCTGGCCGATGCTGGTGATAACCAGAACATTGGCAGTGTGATCAATACCGGCAGAAAAGGGCGGGTCCCGAATGGTGCGGCCGAGCGCCAAGCCTTTTATGGCAAAGCGCTGAAGGTGCTGGCATGAGCCCCCGCGGCAGTGAAGTGGGCGGTGGCCGGCGTACTGGCGCTGTTGCTGCTGACGGCTGGCGCCACCTGGAAGGTGCAGGACTGGCGCTACGGCAAGCAGTTGGCCGAGCAGTCCGGCGCGCACCAGGCCGACCTGACAGCCATCGGCAATGCGGCCGCTGAACAGATACGCACGGCGCTGGAGAAGCAGCAAGTCGCCGAAAAGACCCGAGACGATATCGACGCCAAAGCCACCAAGGAGAAAACGCATGACCTCGCTGAGAATGAAACTCTGCGCCGCGCTATTGCCGATGGCGCTCGCCGGCTGCGCATCGCGGGAAGTTGTAGTGCCAATAGCGGCAACGTGCCTGTTACCGCCAGCACCTCCAGCCTGGGCAATGGCGGAGCCATCGAGCTCGATCCAGCTGCTGGACGAACTGTTTTCGATATCAGGACCGGGATCATTGCCGATCAAGCAGCTTTGAGGGTATTGCAGGCGTACGTGATGAATGTGTGTCGGTAGTTTGATGTGAGTATGTGGCGCTTGATCCGACGGAAGAAGGCGAGCGGGTAATCTGGGCAACGCAGTTGGTGACTTCGAGGCAATCGATGGTTGGAGCTTGGAGCGCGGTAGTCTGGAAAAAAAGAAACCCCAGAGCCCTTTCAGGCAATGGGGTTTGTGATGTTCTCTACAGCGATGAAACCTTGAGGGCTTTATGCGCTGAGAACGATATCAGAAGCGACAATCGACGGAGCGCCCGTCAGCGTAACGAGCGTTACAGCCGCGCCGGCACCGTTACCATCGGCATCAAAGCTCAACGTACCGGTTGTGGTGTCATAGGCGAAGTAGCTAGACCCCGTGTCTGCAATGGCTCCTGGGCCACTGACAAAATTACCTGCAGTCAAGGCCCCCGCGAGCAGCGAAGCAGTCGTTGCCGTATTCACAGCCGCTAGGCTGAACACGATTTTATCGGAACCCGTTGTAAAGTCTGTGATGGTATCCGAACCGTTAGTGTCGGCCGTAACACCTGTCATGACGAAGGTATCGTTACCTGCACCGCCTGTGAGCACGTCAGTCTTTGCGGAGCCTGTAATTGTATCGTTACCTGCAGCGCCGATTACGGTAAATCCATTGGAACCCCCAGCCAGCGACAGGTCGACCACGGAATCTATTATGTTGGTAGTGATCTGAACCGTGCCATCGTTGACTGTTGCAGAAGTGGCTACGAAGGCAGAAACGCCGGCGGCTGTAACGACGCCAGTGGTCGCAACTGCCAGACTGTCACCTGTGTTCAAGTCAGAGATCAAGTTGCTCGAAGTAGCAGCAATGTTGTACGTGTCGTTGCCGCCGCCACCCAACAGCAAGTTGAAGCCCAGGCCAGTAGAAATGGTGTCGTTGCCGGTGCCGCCCATCACTATGTCATTGTATGCGCTGCCATTGAAAATCTGACCGCCAGCACCCAATGTCACGGCAGTTGAGCCGGTGGCATTGATGGTGGTGCCTGCACCGTCGGCAATAGTGAAGCTGTTGGAAAACGGTGAGTTGTTTTCCAGTTGGATCGTTTCAAAACCGGTCAGCTTAGTCAGGTCGGTTGATGCTCCTGGGAGGCCGGTGACGGTGGCGGTCAGAACGTCGTTCGTCGTGCTTGTGGCGGCAAAAGTACGGCCGCTCAGGTTAGCGGCCGTATCCTCCAGGTTCACGGTGCCCGTGCCGTTGACCGTCAAACCCACCAGCGTGCTGGCCGAACCAGCCAAGGTTTCAGTTGCTGCCAGAGTCACACTGCTAGCGGCCCCGCTGCCAAAGGAAATCGGGTGAGCATCGTGTCCGCCGCGGCCAAAGGTTGCCTCTGAATTACCTACCGCGCCACTCCAGGTCACGGTGATATCGCCCGTGGCCGAACCACTGAAGGACACCACGCCTGCGTGCTCGGTAGCGCTGAAGATCGGAGGTTGTACCGGCTGCGCTGGTGCTGGTGCGGGGTCTGTTGCAATAGTCACCGCATGGGCCGCGTTCGCTTGTAGATTGTCCATCGATGCCGTGGTGCCGTCGATGGCTGCGAGGAAGGCGCGACCATGGGCCAGGGCTGTAGCGCCGGCGTAGCCCGTGATTTCAGCGTTGGTATCGACTTGGCTTGTAAAGGCGTTGGCCGCTGCCAACTTGTTTTGCACTGCTTTGGTATCTTCGGTTCCGGCAGACTGGAGGATTGTCCAGGCCGCCTGCGCGCTGCTTATGGCGCCTGATTCGATCTGGCCAATCCAATATGCCAGGCCTTCGGCCTCCGGTGCGCGATTAAAGATGTTTGCGTAGATGGCGGTCACTATCTGCGTAGTACTCAGGTTCCCGAGCAGCGTGTTCGATTCGGCCGAGATCGAGAAGTTAGCGATGACGGAACTCAAATTGCCATTGCTATTGGCTGCTTCAGCCGCCCAGTAGGATTGGCCCTCAGGGTCTGCCGGGCGACCGAAGTAGGCGATATAGAGTTGTTGAATCTGATTGAAATACGGTGAGGCTGCCATGCCAAAATCTCCAGAACGGTTTAGTTATCTTTAGAGGCAAAACGCCATCATTGTAATGTAATGAGTGCGCGCTCCGCATTACTTATATGGAGGCGCAACTTAGTGATCTTCGGCGGCGGGAGGCGAGGCTCTGGCGCTGCTGGCTGGGCATCGCAGTGGATCGTCCATGTACACAATATTCATTGCGAAAGCATGCTGCGACTCAAATTCAGTAGCTGTCATTTTGGAGATGATGTCCACTTGCCATTTGGCATCAACGGATGTAGAGTGTGTGTCGACTGTCTCCAATAGTCGATGTCGATATATTAAAAACCCGCACCTCGACGGAGGATGCGGGTTTTTTTTGTCCGTACTTTTCCAAATGTATGACTAATACATCTTTTATTAATATGCGCAATAAAAAAACCCGCCTTTTGAAGGGCGGGTTTTTTATTAGCAGCTTGCGATGGGCCGAAGCCCATCACAGCTATCAATCACGAGGCAATTAAGCTACGTGGCTGATAACGCCGTTCGCGAAGGAAACTTGCGAAACGTCGGTAACGCCAACCAGTTCGATGATCGATACTTTGTCAGTAGTCGATGCAGCGAAGCTGTTGTTGACAACAGTGGTGTTGCCTTCAGCTGCAGTTTCGATAACTGCGTTGACTTTGCCCGATGCAGCGTCTTTGAAGAAGAATACTTCCAGCGCGCTGTTGTTGGCACCGTGGATGCCAGTAGCGTCGATGGTAGCAGTCTTGTTCAGAGTGTAGCCTTCGCCCAGGTAGATGGTGTCTTTACCAGCTTCCAGAGTTACAGCGCCGTCCGAAGAGGTTACTTTGCCAGAAGCGAAGTAGAACACGTCGGCTTTGTCTACGTTGCCAATGCCTTTACCGTCACCGGAGATCACTGTGCCGGTATCGCCCAGTTTTTCCAGCGATTTATCAGCAGCTACTTTAGCGTCTGCGGCATCTTTAGCGGCGCCAGCAGCGGTGTAAGCATCAGCAATGGCTTTGTACGAGCTTTCCAGAGCGTCCAGAGACTTGGAAGCGTCTACCTTAGCTTTGGCAAGTGCGTCAGCTTGGTAGTCGTTTGCCCAAGTAGTGCCTTCAGCAGTGGTTTTAACTGCAGTGTCAGCCTTGCCGAACGCGTCGGTAGCTTTGTTGAAAGCCTGGTCTTTAGCAGCCAGAGTACCAACGGCAGTGAAGTTGCTCACGCCCGAGAAATCGGTAGCGATTTTAGCAACGTTAGTAGCCGAGGTATCTTTGTTAGCCAGGAAATCGTAGATAGCCTGAGCCTGCTTAGCAGCAGTATCAGCGAAACCGACACCAGTGTTAACACCAGCATCAGCCAGAGCCTTGGTCCAGACAGTAGCGTTGGCAACGTTGGAGCCGTAAGCAGCCAAGGTAGCAACTGCTTGAGCAGCATCAAGAGCATCAGCTTTCGAAGTTGCAGCCAGAGCTACAGCAGCTTTTTCGTATGCAGTGATCTTGTCGATCGAAGCAGGGTCCTTAGCGACCAGGGCTGCACGAGCAGCAACCAGATCAGCAGCGGCAACGGTTGCATCGCCAGTCAGCTGCAGAGTGGTCTTGCCATTCAGGCCAGTCGGGGTTACATCAGCGCGAGCTGCATTCAGATCGAGAGCCAGTTCAGCAGTCAGGGTCAAGTAGTCAGCGGTGTCAGCTGCAGTTTGAGTCTGGTCAGCCAAGTGCGTATTTGCAGCCGACAGAGTAACCAGTTGCTTTTCCAGAGCCAGTACGTCAGCAACTTTGGTGGTTTCGAAAGCGATTTTGGCAGCTTCAGCAGCCAGATCCAGTTTCAGAGTTGCAACGCTTTGTGGAATAGCCAGACCGCTCAGGGTGCCATCGGTCAGGTGACCTACAGCAACGTTCACGCTGTCAGCAGTGTCGTTAACGCCAGAAATGATGGACTTGGCATCAGCCGCTACGTAGTTAGCGCCCGCAGCTGCGGTGTAAACTTCGGCAACCAGTACTTTGTTGGCGATGATTTTAGCGTCAGTCGCGCCAGCACCAGCAACGAAAGCGGTCAGCAGTTGGTCAGCGTTGACGGTAGCGCCACCACCAGTAGTCCAGTAAGCCAGGCCAGCAGCGTCTGGAGCACGACCGAACAGGTTGTTGTAGATTTTAACAACGGTGTCGGAACGGGACAGACCGGCGTAAGCGTTAACGTACTCTGGTTGCTCGTTAACGAAGTTAGCGCGCAGGCTTTCCAGAGTCAGAACAGGCTTGTCAGCGTTCAGTTGCTGGGACCAGTAGTCCAGGCCAGCTTTGTCAGCGGCACGGCCGAGGTAAGCAACGTACAGCTGTTGAATCTGTGCAGTAGTGATAGCCATTACAGTTTCATCTCCAATATGAGTCGAAAATCCAACTCAGGCTTCCGTCTGGATAAAAGGCCCATCGACCTTCAGCCTGATCGCCATTTCCAATCCAGGATTTGGCTATTTTTTAGACAGCGAATTTCGCTGACATTTCTGCCAGCTACGGCTCGTAGGTGTTTTAACCCCAATCAAACACATAGCGTACAGTTGCTCGCGGATCATACATGGCAAAATGGCTTCATAACAATAGGAAAAAACCATCACTGCATGACACGTCACACCTGTATCGTCACATCCCCCCTAAACTTGAGAGCAGACATCATCAAGATTGCAGACGAGTGATGGTAGTTCAAAAAATCTACCTGGCGCTTTTAAAAATGTGTCGCAGGCGGTTTTTCGACCAGCTGCTTTAGTATGAACCAGTTGGATAACGCACGAACGATTGCTCGTAATACCAAAATAGCTGTACGAAATTTGATCAAGAAAAGATATTTTGTACAAAAGTTGAGCAATAAAGCGTTGTTCTGGTGTCATCATGAGCGGTAAGCGTCATCTTAATAAAACCCTCGCTCCGATCAGTTTCGTCAATGCGTCGCGGAAATTCCGAGCTGCTCGCCCATCGAAAGCTCACGGTGTCGCCGCAGATCTGCGTATCCAAGATCTGCGGCCTTCTCCACCGCATTGCTCCAGCCTGAGTTAACAGAAGCAACCTTTGTTGCATCTATGAAATCTTGTCTCTCGGAAAAATTCCAAGCAGGCCGCGTCCGGAGTGCTGGGTGTCAATGTGATGAGCGGCGAAGTGAGCAGAACAAAATCGCTCATGAAATCACCCTGGTGATGAGGGCAAAGCAGGCAGTGAGAGGCTCTGCGCGGGGTGCGTAGCGCACTACATAACCACTACAAATGCTGTCATTAAGCTGGCATTCCGGAGCCAAAACGGCCCCATCAGGCACAAAAAAGGCACTTGCGATAATCGCTAAGTGCCTGATTTGTTTAGCTTGTTTGGTGGAGCCGGGGGGATTTGAACCCCCGTCCGCCAGTACTCCGCTGTCGGTACTACATGCGTAGCCGTGTCTATTAAGTTAACCCTCAGCGACCCGACGGGCAGGGTGCTTTGGGCGAGTTGTGTAAGTTTTAGCCGCTTCGTCCACAACGTACTGCACGGCGATTCTGTTCTATATGACAATCATTTCGGGTTTACAGACATCCCCTGATGATTGCTGGACCCGAAGGCACCAGGAGTGCATGTCAGCTGCAATTAAGCAGCGAGAGCAGCACCGTATTGGTCGTCATTGGCAACTATAAGTAGTTGCAACAGTGGATTTACGAGTTCTGTTACCAACTCGGCATGCACCTAAAGTTTCGCGACCGGCGTCGAATCCTAAACGGCCCCGAACTCATTGCTCGTGAATCTGAATGAGCAACAAGCCTGCGTAGTCTACGCCAATGTAGCCCGGAAGGCCAACCCGAAGGTTGGCCTGGCCGAGCGGTATTACTTGTTGGTTGGGTTTCGCAGTTGAATTTTCTCCAGCAAACCGCCGGTGATTCCAAGGCACCCCTTGTCGTCTCCTTTGGCCTGGGCTGCTTTTGCTTTGTCCAGGCCTGCTTGTATGTTGTCATCGGCGTTTTCTGATATGGCGGGATCAGAATCCAAGGCCGCTTGAATCTGCTTGATATTGTTTTCGCAAAGATCTTTATCCGCCGCGAATACCGGCGAGGCCAACAGTGCAGCGGTGATGAACAATCCAGCAATTGCAGAGTGCTTCATGGGTGATCTCCTTGCGCATGAGGGCTCGGTGCTGCCGGCAGAAGAGGCCGCTGGCCGAGGTGGTTATAAGCCCATTCACAGGGCCTAGCTAAATGACTATAGCTGCAAGGAGGAATTCGGTTTTTTTTTGCCGGTTTGCGCAAACCCTGTCGCAAATCGCAATTGCATGAAAAAGGGGCTGAGGCCCCTTTCAATCCATTACCTTCAAGCCGGACGCGCTTGCGTCACGCGGTCCACCAGATAAACCAGGCCGTGATAATCGATCCCGCCATGCTGGCTCAGGCCGATTTCGCAGGTACGACTGGTGGAAATCCCTTCGCTGCAATACTGCACGGCGTCTTTCAGGGTGCGCAGCGCATGCGCGTTCAGTTCGGGGGTGGTGAACCCCTTGTCGCCGGCAAACCCGCAGCAATGAATGCCTTCGGGGATGATCACGGTTTTGCTGCATTTGCGCGCCAGGTCGATCAGCGCCTGGCTTTCCCCGAGGTGCTGGGTGCTGCAGGTGACATGCACCGCGATCGGTGTGTCCTGCGGGGTGAAGTCCAGTCGATCCATCAAATGCGTACGGATGAAGCGCACCGGGTCGTACAGGTCCAGACGCACATCGCCCAGGTCCTGGGTCAGGCGCAAGGTGCAGGGGCTGGTGTCGCAGTAGATGGGATCGAGCCCGCCACGACTGGCGTGCAGCAGCGCGCCGATCAGTTCCTGGCGTTTGTGTTCGGCTTGTTCGGCATAGCCTTTGGAGGCGAAGGGCTGGCCGCAGCAGAGATTGTCCAGATTGTCCGGGAACACCACCTGATAACCGGCCTTTTCCAGCAGGCCGCGGGTTTTGTCGTAGAGCGACATTTGTTCCTTGTCGCCGGCCGCCGGCCCCATGGCCCGTGAGACACATGCGGCCAGGTACACCACTCGCGGGCGCTCGTCCGACACTGTCGGGCTGAAGCGGATCGCCCGTTCAGGCTGCGGCATGGCATTGGTCCATTGCGGGATTTGCCCTTTGGAAAGCCGGGTTACCGTAGCGGACAGCCTGGTCAGCCGCGGTGCGCCGAGCAACATCCGTGCACCATTGGCCACGTGCAGGGTGAAGCGCGCACCTTGCAGCGCCGTAGCGAAATTTCCTTCCAGCCAACTGGCGGCTTTCGTATGCGTGGCTTGCCGGCCGCGAAGCTTTTTCACCAGTTCGCCGGTGTTGATGCCTACCGGGCAGCGCTGTGCACAAAGCCCTGTGGCGGCGCAGGTGTCGATGCCTTGATATTCGTAAGCCGCTTCGAGTTCGGTGGTGTCCACACCCGTGCGCTTCTTCGCCTGGATGTCACGCCAGATCACGATGCGTTGGCGCGGGCTCAGGGTCAGACCTTTCGACGGACACACCGGTTCGCAGAAGCCGCATTCAATGCACTTGTCCACAATCTCGTCGGCGGCCGGCAAGGGCTTGAGATGCTTGAGATGGATCTGCGGATCTTCGCTGAGCACCACGTCCGGGTTGAGAATGCCGTTGGGATCGAGCAGGCGCTTGAGTTGCCACATCAACTGATAGGCATCGCTGCCCCATTCCAGTTCGACGAACGGTGCCATGTTGCGCCCGGTACCGTGTTCGGCCTTCAGCGATCCCCCGAACTCCACCGCGACCAACTGCGCGACGTCGTCCATGAACGCCTGATAACGTGCGACCTCTTCCGGGTTATTGAAGCCCTGGGTGAAGACGAAGTGCAGATTGCCTTCCAGTGCGTGTCCGAACAGGATCGCTTCGTCGTAGTGATGTTTGTCGAACAACTCGATCAGCCGGTTCACGCCAATGGCCAGTTGTTCCACCGGGAAGGTCACATCCTCGATGATCACCGTGGTACCGGTTTTGCGCACCGCGCCGACGGCGGGGAAGGTGTCTTTGCGGATCGCCCAGAGACGTGCGTTTTCCAGTGGGTCCTCAGTGAAATCGACCTGTTTTTCCACCGGGAACGATGCCAGCGACGCCATGATCTGCGCCAGTTGTTCATGCAGTAGCGTGGACGACGCAGCGCGGGATTCGATCAGCAGGGCGCAGGCATTATTCGACAAGTGTTGTACGAAAGCCGGCATGCCGGGTTTGTTCTGTACCGAGCGCAAACTGCGGCGGTCCAGTAGCTCTACCGCCGACACCGGTTGGCTTTTCAGCACGGTGACCGCGTTGCAGCAGGTTTCCACATCCGGGAACACAATCAGCGCCGAGGCCTTGTTCGGGTGATCGATCACCGTGTCGTAAGTCACGGCGCTGATGAAACCGAGTGTGCCTTCGGAGCCCACCAGCAAGTGGCTCAAGATATCCACAGGCTCGTCGAAATCCACCAGGGCATTGAGTGACAGGCCGGTGGTATTTTTCAGGCGGTATTTGTGGCGAATCTTCGCAGCCAGTTCGGTGTTTGCGCGTGTTTCGCGGCCCAAAGTCGCCAGACGCTCCAGCAGCGCCGCATGGCTCTGGCGAAACGCCGCGACGCTGGCGGCGTCTTCGGTATCGACGCGACTGCCATCGGCCAGCACCAGCCGAATTCCGGCCAGCGTGTGATAGGTGTTTTGCGCCGTGCCGCAGCACATGCCGCTGGCGTTGTTAGCGACGATGCCGCCGATTTTGCAGGCGTTGATCGAGGCCGGATCCGGGCCGATCTTGCGCCCGAACGGCGCCAGCCAGGCATTGGCTTGGGCGCCGATCACGCCGGGTTGCAGGCGGATTTGTGTGCCCTGGCCACGGATCTCGCGACCGTTCCAGTTATCGCCCAGCACGATCAGCACCGAATCGCTGATCGCCTGACCAGAAAGACTGGTACCGGCAGCGCGAAACGTCACCGGCACCCGGTCACGCTGGGCCAGTTTCAGCAGCGTGACGACTTCTTCTTCGGATTCGACGCGTATTACCAGTTTTGGAATCAGTCGATAGAAACTGGCGTCGGTGCCGAAGGCCAGCGTCGACAACGGGTCGTCGAAGCGTCGTTCCTGTGGAATCAGTTGCTGTGCATCACGCAGAAAAGCGGCCGGTAGACTCATTGGTCCTCCAGGATCAATACCACCAGGTCTTTCGGACCATGGGCGCCGTAGGCCAGCACCTGTTCGATGTCGGCAGTCTTCGACGGGCCGGACACCAATAACGCATTGGTCGGCATGCCTTCGGCCCATTCGAACTCCTGCTGCACCTGATAGAAGTTGTCGCGAATCTCGCTCGCCTTGAGCAGGGCGAAATGCACCGGTGGCGCGAGGCTCATCAATCGTGGCTCTTCACGCGTCGGCCAGAGGATCAGGCTGCCTGTGGCAGCGATTGCACCGAGGGTGGCGGTCAGGCTGGCCGGGGTGTCGTTGAACAGTTCGGCTTTCCACTCCTCGACGGGACGGTCGTAGGCTTTGAGTGTCGGCAGGTGCGGATTATTCGACCAGTGTTGAGTGATGCGTTGACCATGGGGCGTCGTCGGTGCGATCAGCAGACTCGGTAACTGTCGTTCTTGCAGCAATTGCGCGAGCAGCGCAGGCCAGTCTTCACCCGAGGTCAGATGGATTTCCGTGTGCACCGCTTCCATCAATTTGCGTAATTGAGCGATGCGTTGCTCCGGCGCGTAGGTGTAGGGCTGCGTCACCAGATCGACGTCGAAGTTGTCAGGTACTGGCGTGGTGCCTGTCAGGCTTTTACGCAATTTGGCGAGAATATTTTGCTTGGCGCTCATCAACGATCTCCCTGTTTGGCCAGATGCTCGCGGGCCATGTCATGCAATGAGCGGGCAGCGGGTTTCGGTGCGCTGTGGTTCTGTGTCCACGGGCCAACATTATTCGGTGTGAGGGCGCGCAGGCGTGTGGCGAAGAATCCGAACAGGCGATACAGCGTCGGCGAACTGTTTAGTTTCGCCCAGGCGTTCCAGATGAATCGCTCTTTGCGCGAATACTTGCTGCCCTGGCCGCGCATCACTTGATGAGGGCTGTCCGGGGCTTTGACGTTTTCTTCGCGCAGGCGACGCAGCAATGAAGGGATCGGAATCTTTACCGGGCACACTTCACCACAGGCGCCGCACAGCGACGAGGCGCTCGGGTGGTCCGGGACTTTCGCCAGGCCGACCATGTGCGGGGTGATGATTTTTCCGATAGGGCCAGGGTAAACCTCGCCGTAGGCATGGCCGCCGATTCGGGTGTAGACCGGGCAGTGATTCATGCAGGCGCCGCAGCGAATACAGTTCAGGGTCTGGCGCAATTCGCTGTCGGCAAAGGCCTGGCTGCGACCGTTGTCGAGCAAGACCAGGTGCACTTCCTGCGGGCCGTCGAGCTCATGTGCCTTGCGTGGGCCGGAGATCATGTTGACGTAAGTGGTGATCGGAATGCCCAGGGCCGAGCGGGTCAGCAGTGACAGCAGTGGCACCACGTCGCGCAAGTTCTCTACGACTTTCTCGATGCCGGTGACGGCGATATGCACCGGCGGCACCGTGGTGGTCATGCGGCCGTTGCCTTCGTTTTCCACAAGCAGCAGGGTGCCGGTTTCGGCCACGGCGAAGTTGACACCGGAGACGCCGATGTCCGCTTCGAAGAATTTCTGCCGCAGGACCCTGCGACCGATCTGAATGAGTTGGTCAACGTCCTTGTTGTATTCCACGCCAAGTTTGTCGTGGAACAAGGACGCGACCTGACCGGCATTCTTGTGGATCGCCGGCATAATGATGTGTGAAGGCTTCTCGTTGTCGAGCTGGACGATGTATTCGCCCATGTCCGATTCAAGGCATTCAATGCCCTGGTCAGCGAGGAAATGGTTCATCTCCATTTCTTCGCTGACCATCGATTTGCCCTTGATCACTTGCCGCCCCTCGTGAGCACGGATGATCGAGAGGACGATGCCATTGGCTTCGTCCACCGTTTCCGCCCAGTGCACTTTCACACCGTTGCGGGTCAGGTTCTGTTCAAGTTGCTCGAGCAGGTCGGGCAACTTGGATAATGCTCGGGCGCGGACGGCATTGCCCAGCGCTCGCAAATGTTCTCTTTCATGGGCATCGCTGAACGCCGCTGCCCGTTTTGTCATCAGTGAATCCATCGCCTTGCGAAAGTTGTTTCGCAATTGCGTGTCACCCAACGCCTCGTGAGCGCGGGTGCGGAAATCTTCTTCTACGGCGACCGTAGGAATAATCGTGGAAGTGCTCATCGGGCACCTCCGGTACGCTGCCAAAGGAAACTGGCCAGATGTTGGCCGCGCAGCGCTTCCTTCTGTTTTTCCAGCGAGCCATTGATGTTCATCAGGCAACCGCAGTCGGCACTGAGTACCTTGTGCGCGCCGGACTCCTTCAATGACCGGGTCTTGTCGGCCACCATCGCGCCGGAAATGTCCGGCATACGGACGCTGAAAGTCCCACCAAAGCCACAGCATTCACTTTCGTGACTGTGCTCCACTCGCTCCACATTGCTCAGTTGCGCCAGCAACTCGCGGCCATGCAAGTGGGTGTTCATTTCCCGGCGTGCCGAACACGAGGTATGCAACGCCACTTTCACGGGCTCGCCGCTGTCCTTGAGCCGCACCTTGCAGACATGCAACAGGAATTCGGCGAGTTCGTAGGTTCTGGCCGCCAGTGCCTGAACCTGTTTCAACGTTTGCGGCTCGTCCTTGAACAAGTCGGCATAGTGTTCACGCAGCATGCCCGCGCACGAACCGGACGGTACCACCACCGGATAATCCCCGGCGAACAGCGCCAGTTGCGAGCGCGCCACGGTCCTTGCCTGCTCGGTGTAACCCGAGGTGTAGGCCGGTTGGCCGCAGCAGCTTTGCCCTTGCGGGTACTCGACACGGATGCCTTCGCGCTCCAGCAAGTGGATCGCGTCCATTCCGGCTTCCGGGTAGAACAAATCCACTACGCAGGTCCCGAACAGGTAGACCCTTTGCGGTTTTTCGCTGGGGTATTGCCGAGGCTCGGGCAGTGGCGGGGCGACACGGGTCGCATTCGGCACAGCGTTGTAAAAAAGTTCGCTCATCAGGCGTGTCTCCGGGTGATCCCGGTTATCCGTCCGCTGAGGCTGCTGAATATAGAGAGTGATTCTTTCAGCAGCCTTACAGACCGGGTGGTGAATAGCTGACGCCGGAATCGTGGTCCGGCGTCGGTTTTTTCCATGCCGCTTGTGGCGTTTAGTGCACCAGCATGCCAGTGAACCAGTAGGCCTGGGCCAACGTGATCAGGCCGACGATCGTTGCAAAGAATAGGCTGTGCTTGAGGGTGAAGCGGAACAGGTCCGATTCTTTGCCCACCAGGCCCGTCGCGGCGCAGGCCACGGCGATCGATTGTGGCGAGATCATCTTGCCGGTCACGCCGCCGCTGGTGTTCGCCGCCACCAACAGGGTGTCGTTAACGCCGATCTGGTGCGCGGTGGTCGCCTGCAACGAGCTGAACAGGGCGTTGGACGAAGTGTCGGAACCGGTCAGGAACACACCGAGCCAGCCGAGGAATGGCGAGAAGAACGGGAACGCGGCGCCAGTGGCTGCCAATACCAGGGCCATGGTCGAGGACATGCCCGAGTAGTTGGTGACGAAGGCGAACGCCAGCACCATGCCGATGGACAGGATCGGCCAGCGCAGTTCGTAGAAGGTCTCTTTCAAAGTGGTCAGACCAGTTTTGATGTTGATCTTCAGAATCAGCATCGAGATCAGCGCCGAGAAGAAAATCGCCGTGCCGGTCGCAGAAATCGGGTCAAGCTTGAACACCGCCGGAATGGCCGTCGGCGCTGCGACGATCGGTGCAACCTTGATCACCATCTGATCCAGGTGCGGAATGGCGAAGTTGAACACCCAGCTGTACATCGAGCCGCCGGCGGCGAACATGGCCTTGAACGGTTTCAGGGTCCAGATGGTGACCAGCACGGTCAGGATCAGGAACGGCGACCAGGCTTTGAAGATTTCACCCAGGCTGTAAGGCGAAGCGACGGTGGTGCGCTTCTGGCCAAAGCCGCCGGCGCTGGCGGTGACCACGGACGCCGAGACGGCGCCGGCGATGTGTTGGCCGGCGGCGCGTTTCGGCTGCCAGACCTTCAGGAACAGCGTCAGGGAAATCAGGCTGGCCAGGGCCGAGGTGATGTCCGGCAGTTCCGGGCCAATGAAGTTCGAGGTGAAGAACTGGGTGACGGCAAAGCTCAAGCCCGCCACCAGTGCTGCCGGCCAGGTCTCACGGACACCCCGCAGGCCGTCCATCATGAACACCAGCCAGAACGGTACGAACAGCGACAGCAGCGGCAGTTGACGACCGGCCATGGCGCCGATCTTGAACGCATCGATACCGGTCACTTGCCCGGCAACAATGATCGGAATGCCCAGGGCGCCAAACGCCACCGGGGCGGTGTTGGCGATCAGGCACAGGCCTGCGGCGTACAGTGGATTGAAGCCCAGCCCGACCAGCAGCGCGGCGGTAATCGCGACCGGCGCGCCGAAACCGGCTGCACCTTCCAGGAAGGCGCCGAAGCAGAAGCCGATCAACAGCACTTGCAGGCGCTGGTCGTCGGTAATCGACAGCACGGAGCTGCGAATGATTTCGAACTGCCCGCTCTTGACCGTCAGTTTGTAGAGGAACACGGCGGCCACGATGATCCAGGCAATTGGCCACAGACCGTAGGCGAAGCCGTATCCGGCGGCGGCGAATGCCATGTCGACCGGCATCTGGAAGGCAAAGATTGCCACCAGAATCGACAAGGCCAAGGTGATGCTGCCGGCCACGTGCCCTTTGAGGCGGAACACGGCCAGGGCCAGGAAGAAAAATACGATAGGGATAACGGCCGCGAGGGCGGACAAGCCGAGGCTGCCGAGCGGGCTGTAGAGCTGTTGCCAGGTTTGCATATGGGGTGGCCCCTAATTGTTGTTGGTCAGGCACTGATCAGCGTTCTTGGTTAATTGGTAATACCAATTTACAATCGCTGTTGGCTAGGGTAAAAGCCTTGGAGGCGGTGTGTCAATTTGCCGCTCTAAAATTCTTGTCGAATGCCTGCGCGTTCGGGTCGTCTGATCTGCTTACGCAATGGCTGTCTGGCAGGTGTCGGCGCTGCGCCGATAGGCCAGAATAGAGCCGCCGGCGAATCGTCGGGACCGTGGAGAAATTGAGTTATGGGGTTTGATCAGATTCGTCAGCGCCGTTTGTCTGACGATATTGTCGAGCGGCTTGAGGGCATGATTCTCGAGGGCACGCTGAAGGCAGGCGAGCGCTTGCCGGCCGAGCGCGTATTGGCCGAGCAGTTCGGTGTGTCTCGCCCTTCGTTGCGTGAGGCCATACAAAAGCTGGCTGCCAAGGGGTTGTTGGTCAGTCGTCAGGGTGGCGGTAACTACGTCGTGGAGTCCCTGGGCACAACCTTCAGCGATCCATTGCTGCACCTGCTGGAGAGCAATCCTGAAGCGCAGCGCGATCTATTGGAGTTTCGCCATACCCTTGAAGCGTCCTGTGCCTATTACGCTGCGTTACGCGCTACGGATGTTGATCGTGAGCGGCTGACGGCGGCGTTTAACGAGTTGCAGGACTGCTATTCACGTCACGATGAAGTGAGTCGGGCGGAAGAGGGCGCGGCGGACGCGAAGTTTCACCTGGCGATCGCTGAGGCCAGTCATAACGCCGTGTTGTTGCACACCATTCGTGGGTTGTTTGATTTGCTCAAGCGCAACGTGGTGACCAACATTGGCGGCATGTACAAGCAGCGTACCGAAACCCGGGACATGCTGATCACACAGCATCGCGAGTTGTACCTGGCGATTGTCGAAGGTCGTGCGGAACAGGCACGCGAAGTTTCCAGCCGACACATCCTGTATGTGCAGGAAGTGCTGGAGGAAGTGCGTCAGGAAGTGCAGCGCATGGCTCGGGCGGAGCGGCGCAAGGGGATGTAGCTGTCGTCATGAGATTCAATGTGGCGAGGGAGCAAGCTCCCTCGCCACAAAAGCAGTGACCAGGCTGGAAAATTACTCTTCCTTGCCCTTGTTGCGCACCGCACGCTGCAACTCGCGGCCGGCATCGCGCTCGCGCTCGGTATCACGCTTGTCGTATTCCTTCTTGCCCTTGCCCAGAGCGATCTCGCACTTGACCATGTGCTTGCTCCAGTACCAGGACAGACACACGCAGGCGTAACCCTTTTGCTGCACGGCGGCGGACAGCTTGTCCAGCTCGCGCCGGTTGAGCAGCAGCTTGCGGGTGCGAGTCGGGTCAGCGATGACGTGGGTGCTGGCGGTCATCAGAGGCGTAATGTGACTGCCGAGCAGCCAAGCTTCGCCATCCTTGAGCAGCACGTAACTGTCGACCAGTTGCAGCTTGCTCGCCCGCAGACTTTTTACTTCCCAGCCGGCCAGGACCAGACCAGCCTCGAACCGATGTTCGATGAAGTAATCGTGTCGCGCCTTTTTATTTTGCGCGATGGTCCCTGTTGGGTGTTTCTTCTGTTTAGCCATAGGGGCGGCATTATAGGGAGTTGCACGCGAGTCGGCTACGGTGTTGCTGCGTGCTTGAGCAGGTTGATTGAATCCCGGACAATGCGCGCTCATTTTTGAACGCTTGGTCGTAATAACGATGTCGACAGACAAGGTTTCTGTCCACGGCAGTTGGGCTAGCCGCTGGGTCTTCATACTCGCTGCGACCGGTTCGGCCGTGGGCCTGGGTAGTATCTGGAAATTTCCGTACATGGTTGGCGTCTATGGCGGCGGCGCCTTCGTGCTGATGTTCCTGGCCTGTATTGCGTTGATCGGGGTGCCAGTCATGCTGGCTGAAACCCTGATTGGTCGGCGTGCCCGGCAGAGTCCGGCCAACGCGCTGAAGGCGCTGGCGCGCGAAGCGGGGCATTCGGGCAAGTGGTCCTGGGGGGCCTTTGCCGGGATGATCACGGCTTTGCTGATCCTGTCCTTCTATAGCGTCGTTGGTGGTTGGTCGCTGGATTACATCATCGATATGGGGCGTGGCGACTTCCAGGGTGTGACGCCGGATCAGGTGGGCGCTTACTTCGGCAATGTGATCGCTGATCCATGGCGGCTGACACTTTGGCACACGATTTTCATGCTGTTATCTGCCGTGGTGATCGCCAAAGGCGTGGTGGCGGGGCTTGAGCGCAGTCTGCGGATCATGATGCCGTTGCTGTTCGTCATGATCCTTGTACTGCTGGGGTACAGCATGACCACCGGGCATTTCATGGAGGGCGTGCATTTCATGTTCGACTTCCACCCGGAAAAAGTCCTCGATGGTTTGTTGCCAGCCATGGGGCATGCGTTCTTTTCCCTGAGCGTGGGCGTCGGCTCGATCATGATCTACGGCGCCTATATGCCGAAGAACTCGTCGATTACGCGCACTGTGGTTGGCGTGGCGCTGCTCGATACCCTGGTTTCTCTCGTGGCCGGCATGGCGCTTTTTCCGATTGTGTTCGCCGCAGGCCTGAATCCGAGCGAAGGCCCTGGCCTGATGTTTGTCAGCTTGCCATTTGCCTTTGGTAACGTAGTCTTCGGCCAATTGATGGGCGTCGTGTTCTTCGTGCTGGTAGCCATTGCGGCATGGAGTTCGGCTATTTCGCTGCTCGAGCCGATGGTGGCTTACCTGGTTGAGCGGACAAAAGTCAGCCGCGCCTGGGTTACTTTCTGGCTGGCGTTCAGTTGCTGGTTTGTCGGTCTCGGCACGGTGTTTTCTTTCAATATCTGGAAGCAAGCGAAGTTTTTCGTGAACGAAGGCGGTTTTTTCCACCTCTACCAGTGGGGAGCCGCGGGCGGTCTGGATTTCTTCGGCGTGATCGATTTCTTCACCTCGCGGATCATGTTGCCACTCGGTGGTTTGTGTTTCGTGGTGTTCGCAGGCTGGGTGATGGGGCGGGAGGCGGTGCGCGACGAATTGGCGACCCGCAACCCTGCGATTTTTGCCCTGTCCTTGTTCTTGATGCGCTATGTGGCGCCCATCGGCATTCTCGTAGTGTTTGCCGCACAGCTGTGGAAATAACGCTGACATGACGACACACATTTCACGTTCGGCCCTGCTGCCCTATCCGGCGCAAGCGCTGTATGACCTGGTTAACGACGTAGCACGGTATCCGGAATTCCTGCCGTGGTGCTCGACAGCGGAAGTGCTGGATGCCTCCACCGAGCATATGCGTGCGAGTGTTGGGGTGGCCAAGGGGGGGCTGAGCCAGCATTTTGTGACGCGTAACACCCTGGTTCCCGGTCAGTCGATTGAAATGAACCTTGAAGAGGGGCCGTTCACTCAGTTGCATGGTGTGTGGGTGTTCAAGCCGCTGGGTGAGAAGGCCTGCAAGATCAGCCTGGATCTGTCGTTCGACTATGCGGGGCCAATTGTTCGCGCGACCCTGGGGCCGTTGTTCAATCAGGCGGCCAACACACTGGTAGATGCATTCTGTCAGCGGGCCAAGCAAATGTATGGTTGAGGCATTGAAAGAAGTCGAAGTGGCGTATGCCGCGGTTGATCGTCAAGTGCTTCTGTCAGTGGCGGTGCCGGCAGGAACGACTGTTCGTGCGGCACTGGTGGCATCCGGTATTGGAATGGTATTTCCGGACCTTGACTTGGCCGAGTGCCCGGTGGGGATCTTTGGAAAGGTGATCACCAATCCCGACACTCGTGCGGTTCAGTCAGGGGATCGCATCGAGATTTATCGGCCATTGCTCGCCGATCCGAAAGAGGTTCGACGGCTGCGTGCGGCCAAGGCGGCCGAGGCCAGATCGCGGAATCAGTAACTCGTATGAAACCAGGCAATAAAAAACCCGGCATGCCGGGTTTTTTATTGTGTTGCAAATTATTGTGGCGAGGTGTCCAGCGGTTGTGGCGTCGGGACTGGCACGGTTTCTACACCGTCGACGTCTTTCTGGATCTGATCGAGCAGCGAGCCTGGTTTGACCGGTTTTTCCGGTTTTGGCTTCTCGGCGTTCTCTGCTGGAGCGGTCACTGTCGTGGCGCTGTCCTTGCCGAGAATTGCCTCGTCGCGACTCACGCCTGGCATGAAATCACCAGAGAGGCTGACAAGCTGATCATTAGGGTTGAAGATGACGCTAATGCGTTCTTGTTGGCGTTCACCGCCACCCGGTTGCAGGCTGTACAGATAATCCCAGCGATCGGCATGGAACGTGTCGGTCAGCAGAGGGTTGCCCATGATAAACCTTACTTGCTTACGGGTCATTCCCGGGCGCAACTGGTCTATCATGTCCTGCGTGACGACATTGCCCTGCTGGATGTCGATTTTGTAAACCCCGGGGAATGAACAACCGGCGAGTGCGAGCAGTCCCACAAAGGTGAAACTGGTTAGCAAGAGCTTGGTGTTTTGCATCGGTGGGCGACTTCCACTATCTTGGCTGGGACAACGTAAACGCCGATCATACCCGCATTAAGAGAAGCTGCGAAGCAGCATCGCGAGAAAGCTGACCATGGTTGAAAATAGCGAACTACGCAAAGCCGGCCTCAAAGTGACCCTTCCACGGGTCAAAATTCTGCAAATGCTCGATTCCGCCGAGCAGCGTCATATGAGTGCCGAGGATGTGTACAAGGCATTGATGGAGGCTGGCGAGGACGTCGGTCTGGCCACGGTTTACCGTGTACTGACTCAGTTCGAGGCAGCTGGCCTTGTGGTGCGGCATAACTTCGACGGAGGCCACGCGGTCTTCGAACTGGACGACGGTAAGCACCACGACCATATGGTCAACGTCGAGACCAGCGAAGTGATCGAATTCTTCGACGAAGAAATCGAGCGCCTGCAGAAAGCCATCGTCGAGAAATATGGTTTCGAAATGGTTGATCACAATCTTGTGCTGTATGTGCGCAAGAAAAAGTAAGCATGTCGCGCGAATCTGAGATTCGTGAAACGAACGAAGGCGACCCCAGGGTCGCCTTCGTGCTTTCGGCCGAACTTAAATCTTCGCGGTGACGACCATTTTCCTGGCGTGAGCCAGGGATTCCTTGGTCAGGTCGATGCCTCCCAGCATCCGTGCGACTTCTTCGACACGATCATTTTTGCTCAGTCTGGAGACGGCAGTGTGGGTGGCGTCGTCGCCGCGCACTTTGTGCACAAATAGATGTTGATGACCTTGTGCGGCTACTTGTGGCAAGTGAGTAACGGTCAGAACCTGCCCTCGTTCCCCCAGGCGACGTAGTAGCTGGCCGACGATTTCGGCTGTTGGGCCGCCGATGCCCACGTCCACTTCGTCGAATACAAGGGTCGGTACACGGGAAGTTTGTGCGGTGATCACCTGAATGGCCAAGCTGATACGCGACAGCTCGCCGCCTGAAGCGACCTTCGCCAAGGCTTTCAGTGGCTGACCGGGGTTGGCGCTCACCAGCAGTTCTACCTGTTCCAGGCCGTTGGGCAAAAGCTCATCACTGCTGTTAGGGCGTAGCTCGATAGTGAAGCGTCCACCGGGCATGCCCAGTCGCTGAATTTCCTGCTCCACGGCACTGGCCAGGCTGCTCGAGGCCTGGTGGCGCAGCTCGCTGAGCTCCCGGGCTCTTTCCTGGTAGTGACGCGCATAGGCGGCCAACTCATCGCTCAGTCGCTCGATGGATTCGTCGTTGGCATTCAGGGTTTCAATCTCATCCAGCAGCTTCTGTTGCATCTCGGCGACTTCGGTCGGCTGGATGCGATGTTTGCGCGCCAGGGTATAGATCGAATCAAGCCGCTCCTCGAGATATTGAAGGCGTGATGGGTCGGCATCGAAATTGTCGAGGAAGCGGTTCAGTTCGCCCACGGCTTCTTCAACCTGGATTTGCGCGCTGGTCAGCAGGCTGCTGGCTTCGCCCAGGGCGCCGATCGAGTTGTTCACGCTCGACAAGCGGTTGAGGCTCGCGGTCAACGCGTTCAGGACATTGCCCGAGTCACTCTCGCTGCATTGCTCGACGACTTGCCGGCAGATGCCCAGCAAGGTTTCGGCGTTAGTCAGGTTCTTGTGTTCCTGTTCCAGCTGCTCCAGCTCATTGTCGCCCAGGCCCAGGTTTTCAAGCTCTTCGAGTTGATAGCTGAGCAATTGATGGCGGGCTCGCTGCTCGTCGCCTGAGTTGGAGAGACGCTCCAGTTCCTGGCGGGTCTGGCGCCAGCGTTGGGCAGCCAGTTGAACCTGGCGGGCGAGGTCCGTTGCACCGGCGTATTCGTCGAGCAGGCGGCGGTGAGTGTCGGTCTTGAGCAGGGATTGGTGTTCGTGCTGGCTGTGGATGTCGATCAGCAGCTCACCCAAAGCCTTGAGATCGCCCAGGGGGCATGGTGTGCCATTGATGTAGCCGCGCGAACGACCTTCGGCGGTGATTACCCGGCGCAGGATGCACGGGCCGTCATTTTCCAGGTCGCGCTCGGCGAGCCAGGTGCGGGCTTCGGGAATGTCATACAGATCGAAGGTGGCGAGGATATCGGCCTTGTCGGCGCCGGGGCGGACCACGCCACTGTCGGCGCGATCGCCCAGGGTCAGGCCCAGTGCGTCGAGCATGATCGACTTGCCGGCGCCGGTTTCCCCTGTGATCACGCTCATCCCGCGATCGAGTTCGAGATCGAGATGTTCAACGATGGCGTAGTTATGTACTGACAGGTGCACCAGCATAAAGGCCGCTCCCAGGTGTTAGGTCTGGTTATTTATACAGTGTTTTGTTTCGGGCTGACAATGCCCCCCATTAGCTCGATTTGCTTAATCCGACGAAATCCTTAGTGCGCCCCGGAATGATAATGCAGGTGTTTTTGTAGGGTTAATGCAAGGAGACCCCTTGAAGCTGGATTTTGCGGCCCCATATAGCTGGGCAGAAGCGTGAGTTGAGCTCACGGACGATATTGAAAGGAGAATTCTATGGCTGACGAACAGGCAGTGGATACGCAAAATCTGGACGCCGATCAGGCCTCCCAAGCCTCGGGTGATGATTTGGCAGCTCGTGTAAAAGTGCTCGAAGAACAGCTGGCAGGTGCGCAGGATCAGGCTTTGCGTGTGGCCGCCGATCTGCAGAACGTCCGCCGTCGCGCCGAGCAGGATGTAGAAAAAGCTCACAAATTCGCGCTGGAAAAATTCGCCGGCGATCTGCTGCCGATCATCGACAGCCTGGAGCGTGGCCTGGAGTTGTCCAGCCCGGATGATGAAAGCATCCGTCCGATGCGCGAAGGCATCGAGCTCACACTGAAAATGTTCCAGGACACCCTGAAGCGTTATCAGCTGGAAGCGATCGACCCGCACGGCGAACCGTTCAATGCCGTTCTTCATCAGGCAATGGCAATGCAGGAAAGCGCCGACCTCGAGCCGAACAGCGTGCTCAAGGTGTTCCAGAAGGGCTATCAGCTCAACGGACGCCTGCTGCGCCCGGCGATGGTCGTGGTCAGCAAGGCTCCGGCACCTGTTTCGCCTTCGATTGACGAGCAGGCTTGAAATTAGCCGTAAGGCCCCCATTTAGAAGTCAAGCGTTTAATTACTACCGCAGTTATCCATCACTGCTGCGGCAACCAAATCCAAAGTTTCGGGAGAGTGAACATGGGCAAAATCATCGGTATCGACCTGGGGACTACTAACTCCTGCGTCTCCGTACTTGAAAACGGCGTAGCCAAAGTTATCGAAAACGCCGAAGGCGCGCGTACCACGCCGTCGATCATCGCTTACGCCAACGATGGCGAGATTCTGGTTGGCCAGTCGGCCAAGCGTCAGGCAGTGACCAACCCGCACAACACCCTGTACGCGGTGAAGCGTCTGATCGGTCGCAAGTTCGACGAAGAAGTCGTACAGAAAGACATCAAGATGGTCCCTTACAAAATCGCCAAGGCTGATAACGGCGACGCTTGGGTTGAGGTGAACGGCCAGAAGATGGCTCCGCCACAAATCTCGGCTGAAATTCTGAAGAAGATGAAGAAAACCGCCGAAGACTACCTCGGCGAGCCAGTGACTGAAGCGGTGATCACCGTTCCGGCCTACTTCAACGACAGCCAGCGTCAAGCCACCAAAGACGCCGGCCGCATTGCTGGTCTGGACGTAAAACGTATCATCAACGAACCAACCGCAGCTGCGCTGGCTTACGGCATGGACAAGGCCAAGGGCGACCACACCGTGATCGTTTACGACCTGGGTGGCGGTACTTTCGACGTTTCCGTAATCGAAATCGCTGAAGTCGATGGCGAGCACCAGTTCGAAGTGTTGGCCACCAACGGTGATACTTTCCTGGGTGGTGAAGACTTTGACATCCGTCTGATCGACTACCTCGTCGACGAATTCAAGAAAGAAAGCGGCATGAACCTCAAGGGTGACCCGCTGGCGATGCAGCGCCTGAAAGAAGCGGCTGAAAAAGCCAAGATCGAGCTGTCTTCCGCTCAGTCGACCGACGTGAACCTGCCGTACATCACTGCAGACGCCACCGGTCCTAAGCACTTGAACGTGAAAATCTCGCGCGCCAAGCTGGAAGCGCTGGTTGAAGACCTGGTTCAACGCACCATCGAACCTTGCCGCATCGCTCTGAAAGACTCCGGTATCGACGTTGGCGCAATCAACGACGTGATCCTGGTGGGCGGTCAGACCCGTATGCCACTGGTGCAGAAGCTGGTGACCGAGTTCTTCGGTAAAGAAGCTCGTAAAGATGTTAACCCGGACGAAGCGGTTGCCATGGGTGCTGCTATCCAGGGCGCGGTACTGGCCGGTGACGTGAAAGACGTCCTGCTGCTCGACGTTAGCCCGCTGACCCTGGGTATTGAAACCATGGGTGGCGTGATGACTGCGCTGATCGAGAAAAACACCACGATTCCTACCAAGAAATCGCAAGTGTTCTCGACGGCCGACGACAACCAGGGCGCCGTGACCATTCACGTGCTGCAAGGTGAGCGTAAGCAAGCGGCGCAGAACAAGTCCCTGGGCAAGTTCGACCTGGCCGAGATTCCGCCAGCACCACGTGGTGTGCCACAAATCGAAGTGACCTTCGACATCGACGCCAACGGCATCCTGCACGTAGGCGCTAAAGACAAGGCTACCGGCAAGACTCAGTCGATCGTGATCAAGGCCAACTCCGGTCTGTCCGATGAAGAGATCGAACGCATGGTGCGTGATGCCGAGGCCAACGCCGAGGAAGATCGCAAGTTCGAAGAGCTGGCCGCTGCCCGTAACCAGGGTGATGCACTGGTTCACTCGACTCGCAAAATGGTTGCCGATGCTGGCGACAAGGTGAGCGCTGAAGAGAAGGCTGCGATCGAGGCCGCTGTTGTTGCTTTGGAAGCCGCTGTCAAGGGCGACGACAAGGCTGCGATCGAAGCCAAGGTTGAAGAGCTGTCCAAGGTCTCCGCACCAGTGGCTCAGAAGATGTACGCCGATCAGGCTCAACCCGCTGAAGGCGCTGCACAGCACGCTGAATCGGCTGAAAAGGCTGATGACGTCGTCGACGCTGAGTTCGAAGAAGTCAAAGACCACAAGTAAGTTGTTGGTCGGCCGGTTGGCTGCCTTGGGGCGGTGACTGGTAGGATGTCGCCGCGCGGGAGCTTGCTCCCGCGTTGGCGTGTCTGGAGCAAGCGAATTTTTACAGCATGCGACAACGTTCGAGTGCTGATGGTATGGCCGGGAATGCTCCTGCTTTCCGAGCCGCAAGTACCGCATCGAATCAAAGACCAGGATCGTTGAATTGACGTGAGTTGGGTCCGGGCCTGTATTGGGGCTCAACGAGTTTGGCGAGGCTCAGGAGAGGTTTGTCGAACGTCCTCAAGAGTGCAAAAGACTTATGGCAAAGCGTGACTATTACGAAGTATTGGGTGTTGAACGAGGCTCAAGCGAGGCAGACCTGAAAAAGGCCTACCGCCGCCTGGCGATGAAGCACCACCCGGACCGTAATCCCGATGACAAAGCGTCGGAAGAGAAATTCAAAGAGGCCAACGAGGCCTACGAAGTGCTGTCCGATTCCAGCAAGCGTGCGGCCTACGATCAGTATGGTCATGCGGGTGTTGACCCGAGCATGGGTGGCGGTGGTGCCGGTTTTGGCGGTCAGAACTTCTCCGATATCTTTGGTGATGTCTTCAGTGACTTCTTCGGTGGCGGTCGCGGTGGTTCCCGTGGCGGCGCTCAGCGCGGCAGTGACCTGCGGTACACGCTGGAGCTGGACCTGGAAGAGGCGGTGCGCGGCACGACGGTGAATATCCGCGTGCCAACATTGGTCAACTGCAAACCGTGCGATGGCTCGGGCGCCAAGAAAGGCTCCTCTCCGGTGACTTGCCCGACCTGTGGCGGTATCGGTCAGGTGCGCATGCAGCAAGGTTTCTTCTCGGTGCAGCAGACCTGTCCGCGGTGCCATGGCCAGGGCAAGATCATTTCAGATCCATGTGACTCCTGCCACGGCGAAGGTCGCGTCGAAGAGTACAAGACCCTGTCGGTGAAGGTGCCTGCCGGTGTTGATACCGGTGATCGCATTCGTCTGTCGGGCGAAGGCGAGGCGGGCGCGCAGGGCGGTCCGACCGGCGACCTGTATGTCGTGATCAATGTGCGCGAACACGCGATCTTCCAGCGTGATGGCAAGCATCTGTTCTGCGAAGTACCGATCAGCTTCGTCGATGCAGCGTTGGGTGGTGAGCTGGAGATTCCGACCCTCGATGGTCGGGTCAAGCTGAAAATTCCTGAAGGGACTCAGACCGGCAAGCAATTCCGTGTTCGTGGCAAGGGTGTTGCGCCTGTACGTGGCGGCGGTGCCGGTGACTTGATGTGCCGCGTGGCGGTCGAGACCCCGGTTAACCTGAGCCGTCGTCAGCGTGAATTGCTCGAGGAGTTCCGTAGCTCGCTGGCGGATGACAACAGTCACTCGCCGAAAACCACTGGCTGGTTCGAAGGCGTGAAGCGCTTCTTCGGCGATCTGTAAGGAGTTGTCATGCGACGTATAGCTGTGATGGGCGCTGCCGGGCGCATGGGCAAGATTCTGGTCGAGGCGGTGCAGCAGCGCGCGCCGCTCACTGGTCTGACGGCGGCTATCGTTCGCCCCGGCAGTACGCTGATTGGCGTGGATGCCGGTGAGCTGGCTTCGCTGGGGCGTATCGGCGTGCCGTTGTCCGGTAACCTGGATGCGGTCGCGGATGAGTTCGACGTATTGATCGACTTCACTCTGCCGGAAGTCATGCTGAAAAACCTGGCGTTCTGCCGCAAGGCGGGTAAAGCCATGGTGATCGGCACGACGGGGCTGGACGCTGCGCAAAAGCAGTTGCTGGCCGAGGCTGGTAAAGACATTCCGATCGTGTTCGCTGCGAACTTCAGCGTGGGTGTGAACCTGTCGCTGAAGTTGCTTGATATGGCGGCTCGCGTATTGGGCGATGAGGCGGATATCGAAATCATCGAGGCTCACCACCGGCACAAAATCGACGCGCCTTCAGGCACGGCGTTGCGCATGGGTGAGGTCATTGCCAGTGCTCTTGATCGCGACTTGCAGAAGGTTGCCGTCTATGGTCGCGAGGGCCACACCGGTGCGCGCGAGCGCGAGACCATCGGTTTTGCCACTGTTCGTGGTGGTGATGTGGTGGGTGATCATACCGTGCTGTTTGCCTGTGAAGGAGAGCGCCTGGAGATCACTCACAAGGCTTCCAGTCGCATGACCTTCGCCAAGGGTGCGGTACGTGCTGCATTGTGGCTGGAGGGGCGTGAGCCTGGTCTTTACGACATGCAAGACGTGCTCGATCTGCGTTAAAATGCTGTTTGAACTGGGCTTGAGTCATGTGCTTGAGTCCGGTTTTACACCGCCAAGCGACGTCCTGTCGCATTCTCTGGCCTTTCGGGCTCATTGGCGGTAGACCAAAAATGCCTTTTTCTGTAAGCTACAGCTTTAGTGTGTCCACTAAAAGCGCGCAGAATAATTCAGTGAAGAAGCGGGGTGACGTGTCCATACGTCACTCCGCTTTTTTACAACCTGCGATCGCCCTTTCAGGCTTTATTTACGGGAGGTCTTCTTGACTAAGCCAGCCATACTCGCCCTTGCTGATGGCAGCATTTTTCGCGGCGAAGCCATTGGAGCCGACGGTCAAACCGTTGGTGAGGTGGTGTTCAACACCGCAATGACCGGCTATCAGGAAATCCTTACCGATCCTTCCTACGCCCAACAGATCGTTACCCTGACTTACCCGCACATCGGCAACACCGGCACCACGCCGGAAGACGCCGAGTCCAACCGCGTTTGGTCCGCTGGCCTGGTCATCCGTGACCTGCCACTGGTTGCGAGCAACTGGCGTAGCACCATGCCTCTGTCCGACTACCTGAAAGCCAGCAACGTTGTGGCAATCGCCGGTATCGACACCCGTCGCCTGACTCGCATCCTGCGTGAAAAAGGCGCACAGAACGGCTGCATCATGGCCGGTGACAACATTTCCGAAGAGGCCGCCATCGCCGCCGCCCGGGGCTTCCCAGGCCTCAAAGGCATGGACCTGGCGAAAGTCGTCAGCACCACAGAGCATTACGAGTGGCGTTCGACTGTCTGGGACCTGAAAACCGACAGCCATGCCACCATCGAAGCCTCCGAGCTGCCGTATCACGTGGTCGCCTACGACTACGGCGTCAAGCTGAACATCCTGCGCATGTTGGTCGAGCGCGGCTGCCGAGTCACCGTGGTGCCGGCCCAAACGCCAGCGGCTGACGTGCTCGCTCTGAAGCCGGACGGCGTATTCCTGTCCAACGGCCCTGGCGATCCGGAGCCTTGCGACTATGCGATCCAGGCGATCAAGGATGTACTGGAAACCGAGATTCCGGTATTCGGCATCTGCCTTGGTCACCAGTTGCTGGCCCTGGCCTCTGGCGCCAAGACCCTGAAAATGGGTCATGGCCACCACGGTGCCAACCACCCGGTCCAGGATCTGGACACGGGCGTGGTAATGATCACCAGCCAGAACCACGGTTTTGCCGTAGACGAAGCCACCCTGCCGGCCAACGTTCGTGCGACTCACAAATCGCTGTTCGACGGCACCCTGCAAGGGATCGAGCGTACCGACAAGAGCGCCTTCAGCTTCCAGGGTCACCCTGAAGCGAGCCCTGGCCCGAACGACGTAGCGCCTTTGTTTGATCGCTTCATCAACGAGATGGCCAAGCGACGCTGATCGCTCGCCCTGATGTTGCAAAGCTTGAGGGTGGTCCCGATACCGGCGGCCCCCTCAAGTCTTCAGAGATTGAACAAGACGGCTTGCCGACTGACCTGCGGATTTGAGTGACAAACCCATGCCAAAACGTACAGACATTAAAAGCATCCTGATTCTCGGCGCTGGCCCGATCGTGATCGGCCAGGCCTGCGAATTCGACTACTCCGGCGCCCAGGCCTGCAAGGCCCTGCGCGAAGAGGGTTACCGCGTCATCCTGGTGAACTCCAACCCGGCCACCATCATGACCGACCCGGCCATGGCCGACGCTACCTACATCGAACCGATCAAGTGGCAGACCGTTGCCAAGATCATCGAGAAAGAGCGTCCGGACGCGCTGCTGCCTACCATGGGTGGCCAGACCGCCCTGAACTGCGCCCTGGACCTGGAGCGCGAAGGCGTTCTGGAGAAGTTCGGCGTAGAGATGATCGGTGCCAACGCCGATACCATCGACAAGGCTGAAGACCGTTCGCGTTTCGACAAGGCGATGAAGTCCATCGGTCTGGCGTGCCCGCGCTCCGGTATCGCTCACAGCATGGAAGAGGCCAATGCGGTCCTCGAGAAGCTTGGCTTCCCGTGCATCATCCGTCCGTCCTTCACCATGGGCGGCACCGGCGGCGGTATCGCTTACAACCGTGAAGAGTTCGAAGAAATCTGCGCCCGTGGTCTGGACCTGTCGCCGACCAAAGAGCTGCTGATCGACGAATCCCTGATCGGCTGGAAAGAATACGAAATGGAGGTTGTCCGCGATAAGAAGGACAACTGCATCATCGTCTGCTCCATCGAAAACTTCGACCCGATGGGCGTGCACACCGGTGACTCGATCACCGTGGCGCCTGCACAGACCCTGACCGACAAGGAATACCAGATCCTGCGTAACGCCTCCCTGGCGGTGCTGCGCGAGATCGGCGTGGAAACCGGCGGTTCCAACGTCCAGTTCGGCATCTGCCCGAACACTGGCCGCATGGTCGTCATCGAAATGAACCCGCGCGTATCCCGTTCCTCGGCCCTGGCGTCGAAAGCCACCGGTTTCCCGATCGCCAAGGTCGCGGCCAAGCTGGCCGTGGGTTACACCCTGGATGAGCTGTCGAACGACATCACTGGCGGCAAAACTCCAGCATCCTTCGAGCCGTCCATCGACTACGTCGTGACCAAGCTGCCACGTTTCGCCTTCGAGAAGTTCTCCAAGGCAGACGCCCGCCTGACCACGCAAATGAAGTCGGTCGGTGAAGTCATGGCCATCGGCCGTACCTTCCAGGAATCCCTGCAGAAAGCCCTGCGCGGCCTGGAAGTCGGCGTTTGCGGTCTGGACGAGAAGGTTGACCTGAGCAATCCGGAAAGCATGAGCGTCCTCAAGCGCGAGCTGACCGTGCCGGGCGCCGAGCGTATCTGGTACGTGGCGGACGCCATGCGCGCCGGCATGAGCGTTGAAGATATCTTCGGCATGACCATGATCGATCCATGGTTCCTGGTGCAGATGGAAGATCTGATCAAGGACGAAGAGAAGGTCAAGACCCTGGGTCTGACCAGCATCGATCGCGACCTGATGTTCCGCCTCAAGCGCAAAGGTTTTTCCGACATGCGCCTGGCCAAGCTGCTGGGTGTGACCGAGAAGGCCCTGCGTGCTCACCGTCACAAGCTGGAGATCTTCCCGGTCTACAAGCGCGTCGACACCTGCGCCGCCGAGTTCGCCACCGATACCGCTTACCTGTATTCGACGTACGAAGAAGAGTGCGAAGCCGCCCCATCGGGTCGCGACAAGATCATGATCCTGGGTGGTGGCCCGAACCGTATCGGCCAGGGCATCGAGTTCGACTACTGCTGCGTACACGCGGCGCTGGCTCTGCGCGATGACGGGTACGAGACCATCATGGTCAACTGCAACCCGGAAACCGTTTCTACCGACTACGACACTTCCGATCGCCTGTACTTCGAGCCGGTAACCCTGGAAGACGTGCTGGAAATCGTCCGCGTCGAGAAGCCGAAAGGCGTGATCGTCCAGTACGGCGGCCAGACCCCGCTTAAACTGGCGCGCGCCCTGGAAGCCGCTGGCGTACCGATCATCGGCACCAGCCCTGACGCCATCGACCGTGCCGAAGACCGTGAGCGCTTCCAGCAAATGGTCCAGCGCCTGAACCTGCGTCAGCCGCCTAACGCTACCGTGCGCAGCGAAGACGAAGCGATCCGTGCAGCTGCCAAGATCGGCTACCCGCTGGTGGTGCGCCCGTCCTACGTACTGGGCGGTCGTGCGATGGAAATCGTTTACGAAGAAGAAGAACTCAAGCGCTACCTGCGTGAAGCGGTTCAAGTGTCCAACGACAGCCCGGTGCTGCTGGACCACTTCCTCAACTGCGCCATCGAAATGGACGTGGATGCGGTCTGCGACGGCAAAGACGTAGTAATCGGCGCAATCATGCAGCACATCGAGCAGGCTGGTGTTCACTCCGGTGACTCCGCGTGCTCGCTGCCACCGTACTCGCTGCCTGCGCATATCCAGGACGAGATGCGCGAACAGGTCAAGAAAATGGCCCTGGAGCTGGGTGTGGTCGGCCTGATGAACGTACAGTTGGCGCTGCAGGGCGACGACATCTACGTGATTGAAGTCAACCCGCGTGCTTCGCGTACCGTTCCTTTCGTATCCAAGTGCATCGGTGTTTCCCTGGCAATGATCGCGGCTCGCGTCATGGCCGGTAAAACCCTGAAGGAAATCGGTTTCACCAAGGAAATCATTCCTAACTTCTACAGCGTGAAAGAGGCGGTGTTCCCATTCGCCAAATTCCCTGGCGTTGACCCGATTCTCGGCCCTGAGATGAAGTCCACCGGTGAAGTGATGGGCGTGGGCGACACCTTCGGCGAAGCGTTTGCCAAAGCCCAGATGGGTGCAAGCGAAGTGCTGCCGACCGGCGGTACTGCGTTTATCAGTGTGCGTGACGACGACAAGCCGCTGGTTGCAGGCGTGGCCCGTGATCTGATCAACTTGGGCTTCGAAGTGGTTGCTACCGCCGGTACTGCCAAGCTGATCGAAGCCGCAGGCCTGAAAGTGCGCCGCGTGAACAAGGTGACCGAGGGGCGTCCGCACGTGGTCGACATGATCAAGAATGACGAAGTCACCTTGATCATCAACACCACCGAAGGTCGTCAATCGATCGCTGACTCCTATTCCATTCGTCGCAACGCCCTGCAGCACAAGATCTACTGCACCACGACCATTGCTGCTGGCGAAGCGATCTGCGAAGCGCTTAAGTTCGGTCCCGAGAAGACCGTACGTCGCTTGCAGGATCTACACGCAGGATTGAAGGCATGAGCATAACGAAGTACCCAATGACTGTTCAGGGCGCTCGCGCCCTGGAAGAAGAACATGCTCACCTGACCAAGGTCGTTCGTCCGAAGCTCAGCCAGGATATCGGTACGGCCCGTGAGTTGGGTGACTTGAAGGAAAACGCCGAATACCACGCTGCTCGCGAGCAGCAGGGTATGGTTGAGGCAAGGATCCGTGACATCGAAGGCCGCATGCAAAACGCAGTGGTGATTGATGTCACGACCATTGCTCACACCGGCAAGGTGATTTTTGGCACGACTGTGGAGATTGCTAACGTCGAGACCGATGAAAGCGTGACCTACCAGATCGTTGGTGAGGACGAGGCAGACATCAAACTCGGCAAGATCTCCGTTGGTTCGCCTATTGCCCGCGCCTTGATTGCCAAGGAAGAGGGTGACGTGGTGGCGGTTAAAACGCCGAGCGGCGTTATCGAGTACGAGATTGTCGAAGTTCGCCACATCTGAAACTAAAAGCAGGCGCCTGCTTCGTGCGGGCGCGATGCTTTGGCAGCTGACTCAGATGTTATGGGTTGGCGGCCTGTGGTTATTGCATATCGGCCTGCTGCCGGTGCTGGGGTTGATTGGCCTGGCACCGCTGCTGATTGACGAAATAGCAGGCATGCTGAATGCACTGATGGTGGGGTTTGCCACAGTGTGTCTGGTTTTACAGGCTTTGGTGCTGATTCAGGCCGTGGGCCTTGCCAGTCTATGGCGCGATATTCGTGGCCAGTTGTTGCTGGTGGGGTTGTGTGCCTGCGCGATGTACTTCGCCGTGCGTGTCGGGTGGCCCGATGCGGTGCGTTGGCAGGTGTTCAGCTATCTTGTTTTGGGCTTTTCCGGACTGGTGCTGGTCATGCAGCCGGTGCCTGGATGGAGTGGCAGGGTGCGCGAAGCACACCCTTGACCCTTTCCATCACTTGAAGCGATGGACGTTCGACAGCTGTTTGTTGACGCTGAAGTTCTTGCGGTAAATCAGTGCCATCTTGCCGATGACCTGAACCAGGTCCGCCTTGCCGACCTTGCACAGTTCTGCAATGGAGGCCAGGCGCGATTCGCGATCGAGGATGTTGAGCTTGATTTTGATCAGCTCGTGATCCGCCAAAGCGCGTTCAAGTTCGGCTAACACACCTTCAGTCAAACCGTTGTCAGCCACAATCAAAACTGGTTTCAGATGGTGGCCAATGGATTTGTACTGTTTCTTCTGCTCTTGAGTGAGCGGCATAATCTGACCCTTTCGTCTGGATTCTGTAAAATGGCGGCCATTTTACCCGAGGGTTCGTGGATCCGCCCAATTAATCACGACCCTTATCATCGAGGTGCCCAATGGCGCGTTCCAAGACAAGCCTTGGTTGGCTGAAAAGACATGTCAATGACCCCTATGTGAAGCAGGCGCAGAAGGATGGCTACCGCTCGCGTGCGAGTTACAAACTTCTGGAGGTCCAGGAGAAGTACAAGCTGATCCGTCCGGGTATGACCGTTGTCGACCTGGGGGCGGCGCCCGGTGGCTGGTCGCAGGTCACTAGCCGGCTGATCGGTGGTCAGGGGCGCCTGATCGCCTCGGACATCCTCGAAATGGACAGCATTCCGGACGTGACTTTCATCCAGGGTGACTTCACCCAGGACGAAGTGCTCGCTCAGATCCTGGACGCCGTGGGTAATTCGCAGGTGGACCTTGTGATTTCCGATATGGCCCCCAATATGAGTGGTACGCCCGCCGTAGATATGCCCAAAGCCATGTTTCTTTGCGAGCTGGCTCTTGATCTGGCCGCTCGGATACTCAAGCCGGGTGGTAATTTTGTGATCAAGGTTTTTCAGGGTGAAGGGTTTGATGCTTATGTGAAGGACGCTCGTCAGAAATTCGACAAGGTCCAGATGATCAAGCCGGACTCTTCCCGCGGCAGTTCCCGCGAGCAATACATGCTGGCTTGGGGCTACCGCGGCCGGAGTGAGTAAAACGAGGTTTTTTTGCGGGGCAATAGGAATTTCGTATTTCGCCCTGTGAGAAATAGCGAATATTGTGTAGGAAGAGTTTCACAAAGGGTTACAGACGGCGCCTGCCAAGTTGTAGGTAATGTAGTAAGTTAGGCCGGTGAATATCATGCGAAGCGCGCGCCATCAGCGGCGCTTGCTTCAGAGGGTAGTTAATTGAACGATATGGCAAAGAATCTGATCCTGTGGTTGATCATCGCGGCTGTCCTGGTGACGGTGATGAACAACTTCTCCAGTCCTAACGAGCCGCAGACCCTCAACTATTCCGACTTCATCCAGCAGGTCAAGGATGGCAAGGTCGAGCGCGTGGCGGTTGATGGCTACGTGATCACCGGCAAGCGCAACGATGGCGACAGCTTCAAGACCATTCGTCCGGCGATCCAGGATAATGGCTTGATCGGCGATCTGGTGGATAACCATGTCGTGGTCGAAGGCAAGCAGCCTGAGCAGCAAAGCATCTGGACTCAACTTCTGGTCGCCAGCTTCCCGATCCTGGTGATCATTGCCGTGTTCATGTTTTTCATGCGGCAGATGCAGGGCGGCGCAGGTGGCAAGGGCGGGCCAATGAGCTTTGGCAAGAGCAAGGCGCGCCTGCTCTCCGAAGATCAGGTGAAAACCACGTTGGCTGACGTTGCCGGTTGCGACGAAGCCAAAGAAGAAGTGGGCGAACTGGTCGAGTTCCTGCGTGATCCGGGCAAGTTCCAGCGTCTGGGTGGTCGTATTCCACGCGGCGTGCTGATGGTTGGTCCTCCGGGTACCGGTAAAACCTTGCTGGCCAAGGCGATTGCTGGCGAAGCCAAGGTGCCGTTCTTCACCATCTCCGGTTCTGACTTCGTCGAAATGTTCGTCGGCGTCGGTGCCAGCCGTGTTCGCGATATGTTCGAACAGGCCAAGAAACACGCGCCATGCATTATCTTCATCGATGAAATCGACGCCGTCGGTCGCCACCGTGGTGCCGGCATGGGCGGCGGTCACGACGAGCGCGAGCAGACTCTCAACCAGTTACTGGTGGAGATGGACGGCTTCGAAATGAACGACGGCATCATCGTGATCGCGGCCACCAACCGTCCAGACGTACTGGACCCTGCGCTGCTGCGTCCGGGCCGTTTCGACCGTCAGGTCGTGGTCGGTCTGCCGGATATCCGTGGTCGCGAACAGATTCTCAAAGTCCACATGCGCAAAGTGCCAATGGGTGATGACGTCGCTCCGGCGGTGATCGCTCGTGGTACCCCTGGTTTCTCCGGTGCCGACCTGGCCAACCTGGTCAACGAGGCGTCGTTGTTCGCCGCGCGTGCCGGCAAGCGCATTGTCGAGATGAAGGAATTCGAGCTGGCCAAAGACAAGATCATGATGGGTGCCGAGCGCAAATCCATGGTCATGTCCGAGAAAGAAAAGCAGAACACGGCTTACCATGAGGCGGGTCACGCCATTGTTGGTCGCGTCGTGCCTGAGCATGATCCGGTGTACAAGGTATCGATCATCCCGCGTGGTCGTGCGCTGGGTGTGACCATGTTCCTGCCGGAAGAAGATCGCTACAGCCTGTCCAAGCGAGCGCTGATCAGCCAGATCTGTTCGCTGTACGGCGGTCGTATCGCTGAAGAAATGACACTGGGCTTCGATGGTGTCACCACCGGTGCTTCCAACGACATCATGCGTGCCAGTCAGATTGCGCGGAACATGGTGACCAAGTGGGGTCTTTCGGAGAAACTCGGACCATTGATGTATGCCGAAGAAGAAGGTGAAGTTTTCCTTGGTCGCGGCGGCGGTGGTCAGAGTGCAAGTTTCTCCGGCGAAACAGCCAAGCTGATCGACTCCGAAGTGCGCAGCATTATTGATCAATGCTACGGCACGGCTAAGCAGATCCTTACGGACAACCGTGACAAGCTCGATGCCATGGCTGATGCCCTGATGAAGTATGAGACGATCGATGCCGATCAGATCGATGACATCATGGCGGGTCGTACGCCTCGCGAACCTCGCGATTGGTCGGGTGGCACGGGTACTTCCGGAACCCCTCCGGTGGTGCAGGATGAGCGTCCGGAAACACCGATTGGCGGCCCGGCTGCTGACGTTTAAGGTTTGAAATGACTTCTGTTCAGTCCTCGACCCGGTTGCCTTGCGGCAACCGGGTTCTTGATTTGGCCCATACTCATGTCATGGGCATTCTCAATGTCACTCCCGATTCTTTCTCCGACGGTGGTCAATACAGCCAGCTCGACGCGGCTTTGCGCCATGCTGAAGCCATGGTGGCGGCTGGCGCGACCCTGATCGATGTGGGCGGTGAGTCCACGCGACCAGGTGCCAGGGCGGTTTCGCCGTTGGAAGAGCTGGAGCGTGTTGCGCCGGTCGTCGAGCGGATCAGCCGTGAGCTGGATGTGATCATCTCAGTGGATACTTCCACGCCAGCCGTCATGCGCGAGACCGCGCGACTGGGGGCCGGGTTGATCAATGACGTTCGGGCGCTGCGTCGGGAAGGCGCGCTGGATGCGGCGGCGGCAACCGGGTTGCCAGTCTGTCTGATGCATATGCTCGGCGAGCCGGGCGACATGCAGGACAATCCGCAATACCGGGACGTTACGAAGGAAGTGGGCGAGTTTCTCGCTGAGCGCATGGCCCGGTGCGCAGCTGCGGGGATTGGCGCCGATCGGATCATTCTCGATCCAGGCTTCGGCTTCGCAAAAAACTTGCAACACAATCTTAGCTTGTTCAAGCATATGGAAGCCTTGCATGCCTTGGGGCGACCCCTGTTGGTCGGGGTTTCGCGAAAGAGCATGATCGGGCAAGCATTGAATCGCCCCGTGGGTGAGCGCTTGTTTGGCGGTCTTGCCCTTGCGGCGCTGGCTTCGCATAAGGGCGCGCGTATATTGCGCGTCCATGATGTAGCAGAAACTATCGATGTGGTGAGGATGATCGCCGCAGTGGAATCAGCCGAATAAGAGTTATGGAGAGCTTATGACTAGGAAATACTTTGGTACTGACGGCATTCGTGGTCGAGTCGGTGAATACCCGATTACTCCTGATTTCATGCTCAAACTCGGCTGGGCCGCGGGCATGGCGTTTCGCAAGATGGGTGCCTGCAAGGTGCTTGTCGGCAAGGACACCCGCATTTCCGGTTATATGTTTGAGTCGGCACTCGAGGCCGGGCTCACCTCGGCAGGCGCAGATGTAATGTTGTTGGGGCCGATGCCAACGCCAGCCATCGCTTACCTGACGCGCACCTTTCATGCTGAGGCCGGGATTGTGATCAGTGCTTCGCATAATCCTCACGATGACAACGGCATCAAGTTCTTCTCCGGAAAGGGCACCAAGCTGCCGGATGAAGTCGAGCTGATGATCGAGGAGCTGCTGGACACGCCGATGACCGTGGTTGAGTCGAGCAAGATCGGCAAGGTCACGCGAATCAACGATGCGTCGGGTCGTTATATCGAGTTCTGCAAGAGCAGCGTGCCGACTGGCACCAGCTTCGCCGGGATGAAAATCGTCATCGACTGTGCCCATGGTGCGACTTACAAGGTGGCGCCTAGCGTGTTCCGTGAGCTGGGCGCCGATGTCGTTGTTCTTTCCGCGCAGCCCAATGGTTTAAACATCAATGACAATTGTGGTTCGACCCATATGGGGCAACTGCAGGCTGCCGTTCTTGCCGAGCATGCTGATCTTGGGATCGCGTTCGATGGTGATGGTGACCGTGTTCTGATGGTCGATCACACGGGTACCATCGTCGATGGGGATGAGCTGCTGTACATCATTGCTCGCGATTTGCATGAGCGCGACAAGCTGCAAGGCGGTGTGGTCGGTACCCTGATGAGTAACCTGGGGCTGGAGCTGGCTCTGGCGGACCTCGCGATTCCTTTTGTTCGTGCCAATGTTGGTGATCGTTATGTGATTGCTGACCTGCTGGAGCGCAACTGGCTGGTAGGAGGCGAGAACTCGGGGCATATCGTTTGCTTCAATTACACCACTACGGGTGATGCGATCGTTGCTGCATTGCAGGTTCTGATGGCGCTCAAGACGCGCTCGGAAAGTCTGGCTCAGTCTCGTCAGGCGTTGCGTAAGTGCCCGCAGGTATTGATCAATGTGCGTTTTGGGGGGGGAACGAGTCCTCTCGAGCATTCGTCGGTCAAGGAAGCCAGTGAGCGAGTGACCAAGGCCATGGCGGGTCGTGGACGCGTGCTCCTGCGCAAGTCCGGGACAGAGCCACTGGTGCGCGTCATGGTCGAAGGCGAAGACGAAACTCAGGTTCGCGGCTACGCCGAAGAGCTGGCAAAACTGGTTACTGAAGTTTCTGCCTGAATTCGGCTTGCCAGCCATGATTGTGTTGGGTAACATCTGCGCCCACTTTGACCGACGAGGTACAGCATGCGTCGCCCTATGGTAGCTGGTAACTGGAAGATGCACGGTACCCGCGCCAGCGTCGCTGAGCTGATCAAAGGCCTTCGTGATCTGGCCTTGCCGAGCGGTGTTGATGTTGCGGTATTCCCGCCTTTTCTGCATATCAATCAAGTGATTGATGGCTTGGAAGGAAAGCCGATTTCGATTGGCGCGCAGAACTCTGCGGTGGAATCAATGCAGGGTGCGTTGACTGGTGAGATTGCACCGAGTCAGTTGGTGGATGCAGGTTGTTCCCTGGTGCTTGTCGGGCACTCCGAGCGCCGCCAGGTACTTGGCGAGCAGGACGGAATGCTGATTCGCAAGTTTGCGGCGGCACAGGCGTGTGGCTTGACCCCGGTGTTGTGTATAGGGGAAACCCTTGAACAGCGCGAAGCCGGGAAGACTCTTGAGGTTGTCTCGCGTCAGCTTGGCAGTATCATTGAGGAGTTGGGCGTCGGTGCTTTTTCAAGCGCAGTCATCGCTTACGAGCCGGTCTGGGCCATTGGTACCGGTCTGACTGCTTCGCCGCAACAAGCTCAGGATGTGCATGCAGCCATCCGTGCGCAGTTGGCGGTAGAGAATTCTGAAGTCGCACAAGGTGTGCGGCTTCTATACGGCGGCAGCGTGAAGGCGGCCAATGCGGTCGAACTGTTCGGCATGCCGGATATCGATGGGGGGCTCATTGGTGGAGCTTCCCTGAATGCAGATGAGTTCGGTGCGATTTGTCGCGCCGCGGGAAACTGAAAAAATGCTGGAAACAGTCGTAGTCGTTTTTCATCTGCTGGGTGCATTGGGCGTAGTTGCTCTGGTATTGCTGCAGCAGGGTAAAGGTGCGGATGCTGGCGCGTCTTTCGGAGCAGGTGCTTCAAATACTGTGTTCGGAAGCCAAGGTTCCTCTACCTTTCTTAGTAAGTTTACTGCTATACTTGCCGCAGGTTTCTTCATAACCAGCTTAGGGTTAGGTTACTTTGCTAAAGAGAAAGCTCACCAGCTGACTCAAGTAGGTTTGCCAAACCCGGCAGTGTTGGAAGTTCCAAAGCAACAACCGGCTTCTGATGATGTACCGGTGCTTCAAGAGCAAAAGTCGGCCAACAGTGCGACTGACGTGCCTCCAGCTCAAGAGCAGAAGTAAGAAGGGTTTCAAACGTAGTATTGCCGAGGTGGTGGAATTGGTAGACACGCAACCTTGAGGTGGTTGTGCCCATAGGGTGTAGGGGTTCGAGTCCCCTTCTCGGTACCAATTAGTCAGGATAGCCCGCTATTGCGGGCTTTCTTGCAGGTGGAAGGTTACATTGACCCTGTCAAGGATCGGTCGTATACTTCCGCCCCAGCTTTGTCGCGGGGTGGAGCAGTCTGGTAGCTCGTCGGGCTCATAACCCGAAGGTCGTCGGTTCAAATCCGGCCCCCGCAACCAGTTTAAGGAGCCCCTTTTAAGGGGCTTTTTGTTAGCTGGACACTTTATAACGCCGCTGTTCGACGGCGTTTCAGGGATGGGCGTTTCGCCCATTTTTTTATTTTGCATAGCATGCATTTACATGCACGAGGGGGTTCAGGTGTCGAGCAAGCTAGAACAGTTGCAGGCCTTGTTGGCCCCGGTGGTCGTGGCCCTTGGCTATGAATGCTGGGGTATTGAGTTTTCGGCTCAGGGTCGCCACTCACTGTTGCGCGTTTATATCGATAAAGAAGGCGGTGTGCTGGTGGACGACTGTGCCATCGTCAGCCGTCAGATCAGCGGTGTCCTGGATGTTGAAGATCCGATTTCCGTTGAGTACACCCTTGAAGTTTCCTCGCCTGGCATGGAACGCCCTCTGTTCACTATTGAGCAGTTTGCAAAATTTGCCGGTGAACAAGTGAAGATCAAGCTGCGCTCGCCTTTTGAAGGTCGACGCAACTTTCAGGGCCTTCTGCGCGGTGTAGAAGAGCAGGATGTCGTGGTGCAGGTAGAAGACCACGAGTTCCTGTTGCCGATCGATATGATCGACAAGGCCAACATTATTCCCAGTTTTGACTGAGACGCGGATCCCGCGGATCCAATGGCTTGCGAAAGGCGAGGCGTACGATGAGCAAAGAAGTACTGCTGGTTGTTGAGTCGGTATCCAATGAAAAGGGCGTACCGGCAAACGTAATTTTTGAAGCGCTGGAGCTGGCTCTGGCCACTGCTACCAAAAAGCGTTTCGAGGACGAAGTTGATCTGCGTGTGGAAATCAATCGCCACACCGGTGCTTATGAGACTTTCCGTCGCTGGACGGTTGTCGAAGAGGCAGACCTGGACGATCCGGCCATCGAAACCTGGCCGAGCAAGGTTGCTGAAACGCATCCGGGTGCCAAGGTGGGTGACGTCGTCGAAGAAAAAATCGAGTCGATCGAATTCGGCCGTATCGCTGCACAGACTGCCAAGCAAGTCATCGTGCAGAAAGTCCGCGAAGCCGAGCGTGCCCAGGTTGTTGACGCTTACCGCGAGCGCTTGGGTGAAATCATCTCCGGTACCGTGAAGAAAGTGACCCGCGACAACGTGATCGTCGATCTGGGTAACAACGCTGAAGCGTTGCTGGCTCGTGAAGACATCATTTCTCGCGAAACCTTCCGTGTTGGCGTGCGTCTGCGTGCGCTGCTCAAGGAAATCCGCACCGAGAACCGCGGCCCGCAGTTGATCCTGTCGCGTACCGCGCCGGAAATGCTGATCGAGTTGTTCCGCATCGAAGTGCCGGAAATCGCTGAAGGCTTGATCGAAGTGATGGCGGCGTCCCGTGACCCGGGTTCGCGCGCCAAGATCGCCGTCCGCTCGAAGGACAAACGCATCGACCCGCAGGGCGCTTGCATTGGTATGCGCGGCTCGCGCGTCCAGGCGGTGTCGGGCGAGTTGGGCGGTGAGCGTGTTGATATCGTTCTGTGGGATGACAACCCGGCTCAGTTCGTGATCAACGCCATGTCACCGGCCGAGGTTGCGGCAATTATCGTCGACGAAGATGCCCATGCAATGGACATCGCCGTTGGCGCAGACAATCTGGCTCAGGCCATCGGTCGCGGTGGTCAGAACGTGCGTCTGGCCAGCCAATTGACTGGCTGGACCCTGAACGTGATGACCGAATCGGACATCCAGGCTAAGCAGCAAGCAGAAACCGGCGACATCCTGCGCAACTTCATCGACGAGCTGGAAGTCGACGAAGAATTGGCCCAGGTGCTGGTCGATGAAGGCTTCACCAGCCTGGAAGAGATTGCCTACGTACCGTTGGAAGAAATGCTCAACATCGACGGCTTTGACGAAGACATCGTCAACGAGCTTCGCGCTCGTGCCAAGGATCGTTTGTTGACCAAAGCCATCGCTACTGAGGAAAAGCTGGCAGACGCCCATCCGGCCGAAGACCTGCTCTCGCTTGAGGGTATGGACAAGGATTTGGCGATGGAACTGGCGGTGCGCGGCGTAATTACCCGCGAAGACCTGGCCGAGCAGTCTATTGACGACCTGCTCGACATCGACGGCATTGACGATGATCGTGCCGGCAAGTTGATCATGGCCGCCCGAGCCCACTGGTTCGAGTAATTAGGCGCGGCCTGAGGAGAGAAGTGCATGACGCAAGTCACGGTGAAACAACTGGCCGATGAGGTCAAAACACCGGTAGAGCGCCTGTTGCAGCAGATGCGTGAGGCAGGTCTGCCGCACACCGCCGCCGAAGAAAGTGTGACTGATAGTGAGAAGCAATCGTTGCTGACTCACTTGAAAAGCAGCCACAAGGCGAAAGTGGAAGAACCACGCAAGATTACGCTGCAGCGTAAAACCACCAGCACCCTGCGTGTTGCTGGCAGCAAAAGCATCAGCGTAGAAGTACGCAAGAAGAAAGTCTTCGTACAGCGCAGCCCGGAAGAAATCGAAGCCGAGCGCAAGCGTGAACTGGAAGAGCGTCGCGCAGTAGAAAATGCTGCACGTCAGAAGGCTGAAGAAGAAGCCAAGCGTCGCGCCGAAGAAGAAGCTCGTCGCCAGCCAGCCGCTGCGCCGACCGCTCCAGCCGAACCTGTAGCCGCGCATGCAGCAGTGGCCGAACCTGTGCGCGAAAGCGCGCCGGTCGTGGCAGCTGCTCCAGCTGCGCCTGCGGCGGACACTCGCAAGCGTGACGAACAGCGCCGTCCGGACAAACCACGTGCCGACGATAACAATCGTCGCGGTAGTGGCGATGGCGAGCGCAAAAACGCTCCGCATCGTGCGTCGGTCAAGGAAAAAGCGCCTGCTCCACGCGTTGCCCCTCGTACTACCGACGAAGAAAGCGATGGCTTCCGTCGTGGTGGTCGCGGCAAGGCCAAGCTGAAGAAGCGCAATGCCCACGGTTTCCAGAGCCCAACCGGCCCTGTCGTGCGCGAAGTGAAGATCGGCGAGACCATTACTGTGGGCGATCTAGCCCAGCAGATGTCGGTCAAGGCTGCTGAAATCATCAAGTTCATGTTCAAGCTGGGTACTCCGGCGACCATCAACCAGGTTCTCGATCAGGAAACTGCTCAACTGGTTGCCGAGGAGCTGGGCCACAAAGTGACCCTGGTCAGCGACACCGCCCTGGAAGATTCCCTGGCCGAGTCCCTGAAGTTTGAAGGCGAGGCCGTTGCCCGTGCGCCAGTCGTGACCGTAATGGGCCACGTTGACCATGGTAAGACTTCCCTGCTCGACTACATCCGTCGTGCCAAGGTTGCAGCTGGCGAAGCCGGCGGTATTACCCAGCACATCGGTGCATACCACGTTGAAACCGACCGTGGCATGGTGACGTTCCTCGATACCCCGGGCCACGCCGCGTTTACCGCGATGCGTGCCCGCGGTGCCAAGGCGACCGACATTGTGATCCTGGTCGTTGCAGCGGACGACGGCGTGATGCCGCAAACCATCGAAGCTGTTCAGCATGCCAAGGCCGCGGGCGTTCCGCTGGTCGTGGCGGTGAACAAGATCGACAAGCCGGGCGCTGATCTCGATCGCATCCGTAGCGAATTGTCGGTACACGGCGTGACGTCGGAAGAGTGGGGCGGTGACACGCCATTCGTACCGGTCTCGGCGAAGATGGGTACCGGTGTCGACGAATTGCTCGAAGCCGTTCTGCTGCAAGCCGAAGTTCTGGAATTGACAGCTACGCCTTCGGCTCCTGGTCGTGGTGTGGTGGTTGAATCGCGTCTCGACAAGGGCCGTGGCCCGGTGGCGACCGTTCTGGTTCAGGACGGTACCTTGCGTCAAGGCGACATGGTGCTGGTCGGTTCCAACTACGGCCGTGTTCGCGCCATGCTCGACGAGAACGGCAAGGCCATCAAGGAAGCCGGTCCAGCCATCCCTGTCGAGATCCTCGGCCTGGACGGTACCCCGGATGCTGGCGACGAGATGAGCGTGGTTGCCGACGAGAAGAAAGCCCGTGAAGTGGCTCTGTTCCGTCAAGGCAAGTTCCGCGAAGTCAAACTGGCTCGTGCTCACGCAGGCAAGCTGGAAAACATCTTCGAAAACATGGGTCAGGAAGAGAAGAAGACGCTCAACATCGTCCTCAAATCCGACGTCCGTGGTTCGCTGGAAGCGTTGAACGGTGCCTTGAACGGCCTGGGTAACGACGAAGTGCAAGTGCGTGTTGTCGGTGGCGGTGTCGGTGGTATCACCGAGTCCGACGCCAACCTGGCACTGGCCTCCAATGCTGTACTGTTCGGCTTCAACGTGCGTGCCGATGCCGGCGCTCGCAAGATCGTCGAGCAGGAAGGTCTGGATATGCGTTATTACAACGTGATCTACGACATCATCGAAGACGTCAAGAAAGCCCTCACCGGTATGCTTGGCAGCGATGTTCGCGAGAACATCCTCGGTGTGGCCGAAGTGCGTGACGTGTTCCGTTCGCCGAAGTTTGGCGCGATCGCCGGTTGCATGGTGATCGAGGGTACTGTTCACCGTAACCGTCCAATCCGTGTACTGCGCGAAGACATCGTTATCTTCGAAGGCGAGCTGGAATCCCTGCGCCGCTTCAAGGATGACGCTTCCGAAGTGCGTGCCGGCATGGAATGCGGTATCGGCGTGAAGAGCTACAACGACGTCAAAGTCGGTGACAAGATCGAAGTCTTCGAGAAGGTTCAGGTTGCTCGCAGCCTCTAACTCGCGCACTTCAAGAGCCGTGATGGGCAGCCGCATGCAAATGCACGGCGCATCACCCGGACTCTAAACGCAACGCCCGGTCTGGCTTCTGTCAGGCCGGGCGTTTGCCGCTTTCAGACCTCACGGGTTTCGCCGTGGGGCAGTAACAGGTAACAAGACATGGCAAAAGAATATAGCCGTACCCAACGTATCGGCGATCAGATGCAGCGCGAGCTGGCACAACTGATCCGTCGTGAAGTCAAAGACCCGCGCGTCGGCCTGGTCACCATTACCGCAGTGGAAGTCAGCCGTGACGTCGGTCACGCCAAGATTTTCATCACCGTGATGGGTCAGGACAGCGCTGAAGACATCGCACAGAGCATCAAGGTGCTCAACTCAGCCGCCGGTTTCCTGCGCATGCAGTTGGCTCGCGAGATGAAGCTGCGCAGCGTTCCACAGTTGCACTTCCATTACGACGAAAGCGTTGTGCGTGGTGCGCATCTGTCGGCTTTGATCGAGCGCGCAGTGGCTGAAGACAATCAGCATCCGGTTGCGGCAGAAGCCGAAGACACCAAGGAGTAATCGGTGGCTCAGGTCAAACGTATCCGTCGTAACGTCAGCGGTATCATCCTGCTGGACAAGCCGCTGGGGTTCACCTCCAATGCGGCCTTGCAGAAGGTCCGCTGGTTGCTCAATGCCGAGAAGGCGGGACACACCGGCAGTCTCGATCCGCTGGCCACCGGCGTGTTGCCGTTGTGCTTCGGTGAGGCCACCAAGTTCTCGCAATACCTGCTCGATTCCGACAAGGGTTACGAAACCCTGGCGCAACTGGGCAAAACCACGACCACGGCGGATGCCGAGGGCGAAGTTTTGCAGGAGCGTCCTGTGACCGTTGGTCGCTCCGATATCGAAGCTGTGTTGCCGAATTTTCGTGGGCAAATCAGTCAGATACCGCCGATGTACTCGGCGCTCAAGCGTGATGGCCAGCCGCTGTACAAGCTGGCCCGTGCAGGCGAAGTAGTGGAGCGTGAACCGCGTTCTGTTACTATTACGCGCTTGGAATTGCTGGCCTTCGAAGGTGATACTGCGCGGCTGGCAGTGGATTGCAGCAAAGGCACCTATATTCGCACCCTGGTGGAGGATATTGGTGAGCAGCTCGGTTGTGGCGCTTACGTTGCAGAACTGCGACGTACCCAGGCCGGGCCTTTCACGCTGGCCCAGACGGTCACCCTGGAAGAGTTGGAAGCGGTACATGCCGAAGGCGGCAACGAAGCGGTCGACCGCTTCCTGATGCCATCGGACAGCGGTCTGCTGGATTGGCCGCTTTTGCAGTTCTCGGAGCACAGCTCGTTCTACTGGCTTAACGGCCAGCCGGTCCGCGCTCCGGATGCACCGAAATTCGGTATGGTACGGGTACAGGATCACAACGGTCGCTTCATCGGTATCGGTGAAGTGAGCGAAGACGGGCGCATCGCGCCGCGTCGACTGATTCGGTCAGAATGACCGGACGAGGGTGGCTGTCAACAGGCACGGTCACTACTCATTTTTAGATACAGGGATTTGTCCCTGGCCTGTTGAAACTGTTTTTCTGAAACAGTTTCCTGATAAAAGGATTGCCTCATGGCTCTCGACGTTCAAGAAAAAGCCCAAATCGTAGCTGACTACCAGCAAGCTGTTGGTGACACTGGTTCGCCAGAAGTGCAAGTTGCACTGCTGACCGCCAACATCAACAAACTGCAAGGTCACTTCAAGGCCAACGGTAAAGATCACCACTCCCGTCGTGGTCTGATCCGCATGGTAAACCAGCGTCGTAAGCTGCTGGACTACCTGAAAGGCAAAGACGTGAGCCGTTACAGCGCTCTGATCGGTCGCCTGGGTCTGCGTCGCTAATTCAGCGATTGCGCTAGAGGTTGGTTGTCTGTCGTGTGTCCGCGGGTTTCCCGCTGGCACATGGCAGGCTTCCAGCCTCAAGTTTTATCTGGATATCTGCTTTGCCTGAGTAGCTGCACCCTGGACATCCCGATCGGGCCGACTCCCGACGTTGCCCAAGAATTTCGCAAGAAACCAGTTTCCCCAAGAGCCACAAAAGAAGGTAGGACACCGTGAACCCGGTCATCAAAAAATTCCAGTTCGGTCAGTCGACCGTTACCCTCGAGACTGGCCGTATCGCCCGTCAGGCCTCCGGCGCAGTATTGGTCACCGTTGACGACGACGTCAGCGTATTGGTGACCGTAGTCGGTGCCAAGCAAGCCGATCCAGGCAAGGGCTTCTTCCCTCTGTCTGTTCACTACCAGGAAAAAACTTACGCTGCCGGTAAGATCCCTGGTGGTTTCTTCAAGCGCGAAGGCCGTCCTTCCGAGAAAGAAACCCTGACTTCCCGTCTGATCGACCGTCCGATCCGTCCGCTGTTCCCGGAAGGCTTCATGAACGAAGTGCAGGTAGTCTGCACCGTCGTTTCCACCAGCAAGAAGACCGATCCGGACATCGCTGCGATGATCGGTACCTCGGCTGCGCTGGCGATCTCCGGCATTCCGTTCGATGGTCCGATCGGCGCTGCCCGCGTTGCGTTCCACGAAAGCACCGGTTACCTGCTGAACCCGACTTACGAGCAGCTGGCTGCTTCGAGCCTGGACATGGTCGTTGCCGGTACTTCTGAAGCCGTTCTGATGGTTGAATCCGAAGCCAAAGAACTGACCGAAGACCAGATGCTGGGCGCCGTACTGTTCGCCCATGACGAGTTCCAGGTCGTTATCCAGGCCGTCAAAGAGCTGGCCGCCGAAGCTGCCAAGCCAACCTGGACCTGGGCTCCGCAAGCCGAAGCCACCGAGCTGCTGGGTGCCATTCGCGCCGAGTTCGGCGAAGCGATCTCCCAGGCTTACACCATCACCGTCAAAGCCGACCGTTATGCTCGCCTGGGCGAGCTGAAGGATCAGGTCGTTGCCAAGCTGTCCGGCGAAGAAGGCCAGCCTTCCGCTGCTGACGTCAAAGCTGCTTTCGGTGAAATCGAATACCGCACCGTTCGCGAAAACATCGTAAACGGCAAGCCACGTATCGACGGCCGCGACACCCGCACCGTACGTCCGCTGAACATCGAGGTCGGCGTTCTGCCGAAGACCCACGGTTCGGCGCTGTTCACCCGTGGCGAAACCCAGGCTCTGGTCGTTGCAACTCTGGGTACTGCCCGTGATGCACAACTGCTGGACACCCTGGAAGGCGAGAAAAAAGACCCGTTCATGCTGCACTACAACTTCCCTCCGTTCTCGGTGGGCGAGTGTGGTCGCATGGGTGGTGCCGGTCGTCGCGAAATCGGTCACGGCCGTCTGGCCCGTCGTTCGGTTCAGGCCATGCTGCCTGCCGCCGACGTGTTCCCGTACACCATCCGCGTTGTGTCGGAAATCACCGAGTCCAACGGTTCGAGCTCCATGGCTTCGGTCTGCGGTGCTTCCCTGGCTCTGATGGACGCTGGTGTTCCAATGAAGGCGCCGGTTGCCGGTATCGCCATGGGTCTGGTTAAAGAAGGCGAGAAATTTGCCGTCCTGACCGACATCCTGGGCGACGAAGACCACCTGGGCGACATGGACTTCAAGGTAGCCGGTACCGCCAAAGGCGTGACCGCGCTGCAGATGGACATCAAGATCAAGGGCATCACCGAAGAAATCATGGAAATCGCTCTGGGCCAAGCCCTGGAAGCGCGCCTGAACATCCTCGGTCAGATGAACCAGATCATCGGCCAGTCGCGTACCGAACTGTCGGCCAATGCACCGACCATGATCGCGATGAAGATCGACACCGACAAAATCCGTGATGTCATCGGTAAAGGTGGCGCGACCATTCGTGCGATCTGTGAAGAGACCAAGGCTTCGATCGATATCGAAGACGACGGTTCGATCAAGATCTTCGGCGAAACCAAGGACGCCGCTGAAGCGGCACGTCAGCGCGTTCTGGGTATCACCGCGGAAGCCGAGATCGGCAAGATCTACGTCGGTAAGGTTGAGCGCATCGTCGACTTCGGCGCATTCGTCAACATCCTGCCTGGCAAGGACGGTCTGGTTCACATCTCCATGCTGAGCGACGCTCGTGTAGAGAAAGTGACTGACATCCTCAAGGAAGGTCAGGAAGTGGAAGTACTGGTACTGGACGTGGACAACCGCGGCCGCATCAAGCTGTCCATCAAGGACGTAGCAGCAGCCAAGGCTTCGGGCGTTTAATCCGCTCCCCCGCCTGACCGCTTCAACGTTCTAAAAAAGACCCCGCCGTGAAAACGACGGGGTCTTTTTTTGCCTGTAGACAATCGAGGCGCTGGCTAAAGTTGCCGGTATGCCTTCGCGATGCTAGGTTTAGCGCACCGCCCGTGTAGCTCAGTCGGTAGAGCAGCGCACTCGTAACGCGAAGGTCGCAGGTTCGATTCCTGTCTCGGGCACCATCCCCCCCCCCCTGTTGTTTAGCCTTTCTGCTCCAATCCTCGATCGTACTGTTGAGTTCGTCTCTTTCGTTGCGGCTGGCGTCTTGGCCGGAATCGCTGCCGGCCTGTTTCCAGGCGCGACAGAAGGTGAGTGCGGTTTATTTGTGGATTGATGTAAAGAGTCGTGTAAATCGTCTGATAAACATCCTATATTCGGAACCTGCATGAGCTTAGCCCAGCAGTTTTCAGATGATCCCGAATGGTTCTGAAGGCCAGACAAACCAGGTTGAACACGGTTATTTGCGTCAGAGAGATCCTTGATGATCCAGATCCATCTTCCATTCCCCAGATCAGCGAGAACACCATGACCGTTAAAGAATTGAGCCAGGAAGCCCGGCACGAAGAGGCACTCAAGAAATATTTGCTGGATTCGCCCCAGCTAGCCGAAGAGATCAAGGATTTGCCAGCCGACGATCAGAAAGACCAGATCCAGTGGGCCTTCGAGGATGAGGCTGAAGCCCAGGGCCTGCAGCCGTGGGAACTGACGCTCAAGTACACATCAAGCCCCGAAGAGTACGAGGCCGCGCGCCTGGTTCTGCACAAGGAGGCGGCTGAAGTGTTGGGCGTCGAGTGGGATGAGTACTGCGAGATGAATAATCTGGTGGTCTGAAAAAGCGCCCACCACATGCAGGAGCGAGCAAGCTCGCTCCTGCAGTTTTTCATTGCGAGTGATCAGAGGCTCAGACGCATCGACAGATCGACGGCCTTCACATCCTTGGTCATTGCACCAATCGAAATGTAATCCACGCCGGTTTCGGCGATAGGCAGCAACGTGCTTTCGTTGATGCCGCCGCTGGCCTCCAGTTTTGCCTTGCCAGCGTTCAAGCGCACGGCTTCGCGCATGTCATCCAGGCTCAGTTCATCGAGCATGATGATGTCGGCACCGGCCGCCAAGGCCTCTTTCAGTTCATCCAGGTTTTCCACTTCGATCTCAACCGGTTTGCCCGGTGCGATTTTGTGCGCGGCGGCGATGGCCTCAGGAATGCCTCCGCAAGCGGCGATATGGTTTTCCTTGATCAGGAACGCGTCATACAAACCGATGCGATGATTGTGACAACCACCACAGGTCACGGCGTACTTTTGCGCCAGACGCAGACCTGGCAAGGTTTTGCGAGTGTCGAGCAGCTTGACCTGGGTCTGGGCCACGAAATCCGCCAGGTATTGCGCGCGGGTGGCCACGCCGGACAGCAGTTGCAGGAAGTTCAAGGCACTGCGCTCACCGGTTAGCAACGAGCGCGCGGGGCCTTCGAGGTGGAACAGCACCTGGTTGGGTTTGACCCTTTCGCCATCGGCGACCTGCCAGTGCACCGCCACTCGTGGATCCAGTTGCCGAAACACGGTATCGACCCAGGCGGTACCGCTGATGACGGCGGCGTCGCGGGTGATGATGGTGGCTTTGGCCAGGCGTTCGGCCGGGATCAGCTGTGCGGTGATGTCGCCGCTGCCAATGTCTTCGAGCAGCGCACGGCGCACGTTGGCTTCGATTTCGGTGGTCAAATCGGCGAGGCGTAGATTCGGCATAACGGACTCCACAAACAAAGTGGCCCGATTATAGGGCCATGGTGCGAAGCAACCCAAGGCATCCGAGCTATCGCCAATGCTCAGACGCCTGCATTTGGTCGAATCCCAAGGACCTGCCTGTAGGCAAGGGAGGGGGCTATTTACGCAGAAGCCGAAGAGTCCTCTGGCGCAAGCGCTCTCTTTTACAAGATAATTCGCCTTGTATTTGACGCCATGACTTTGACGATTCGGATTTTCTGGAGGCTGGATGCACAAAGACGGGAATGTAGTGCCCGACGCCGGTACACGACTGTTGGCGCGGGTGCCGGGTTTGCTCAAATCCTTGCGCGAGGGTTTGAGTGGTTCGGCGTACGACCCTTTCGTCACCAGTGAGTTTTTCAGCGAGCTGGAAAGCCTGCATGTGCAATTGTTTGAGCGGCCCGAGCGCCCGCTCGCGGACGCGGCGGTCATGATCGAAGTGCTGGAAAGAATCGTATTGCCCAGCGCCGATGAAGGCCCTGTGGATAAGGGGCTGCCGCTGCCGGCAGACGATGCCGGAATGCGCCACGTCAATCAGCTGCATTCTGGCTGCTGGGTCGAGTTCCAGACCGATCCGGAAAACTCCCTGCGCTGCAAACTGGCGGCGATCATTGAAGCCTCCGGTCAATACATCTTCGTCAACCGCACCGGCATGAAGGTGCTGGAGCGCAGTCGTTCGTCCCTGGCGCGGGAATTTCGCCAGGGGGCGGCACGGGTCCTCGATGACACCTTGTTGTTTGATCGGGCGCTGGAGTCGGTCATCGGCCACCTGCGGCGTCTCAATCGCGGCAAGTGATCGCGTTCGGACGGGCTATCGCGGCATACTGGGCACTCACACGGTCGTCGTTGAAGGAGCCTGTATGCAGTTGGACCCCGCAAGCGGTTGGTGTCAGGACGTGCGTCTTTGCCCCTCGCCCAACTTCAATGCGCGCCCCACGGGCGAAATTTCCCTGCTGGTGATCCACAACATCAGCCTGCCGCCGGCGCAATTCGCCACGGGAAAGGTGCAGGAATTTTTCCAGAACCGACTGGATGTCACGGAGCACCCCTACTTTGAAGGGATTGCCGATCTGCGGGTGTCGGCGCATTTTCTGATCGAGCGTGACGGCACTGTCACCCAGTTTGTCTCTTGTCTTGAGCGCGCCTGGCACGCCGGCGTTTCGAGTTTCGAGGGGCGGGAGACCTGTAACGATTTTTCCGTGGGAATTGAACTCGAAGGCACGGATGATCTGCCGTTCACCGACGCCCAATATGACGCGTTGACGGCCCTGACCCTGCAACTGCAAAGCGCCTTCACGGCCATTACCACGCAGCGCATCTGCGGGCACAGTGACATCGCGCCCGGACGCAAGACTGATCCGGGACCGGCGTTCGATTGGGCACGCTATCGTGCGGCCTTGGCAAAAGCCGCCATGGAAAAAGAGGAGTAACAATGAGTTTTCTGGTGCTGCTGTTGGCGGTCTGGATCGAGAAGTTCTCGGCCCTGCGCCACCGGGTACAACGCGACGGTTTTTGGTTGCGCGAGCTGGCCAGGATTGAGGTCAACGCGCGTCTGGTCAATCGGCCGTGGCTGATCCTGGCCATTTCGGTATTTTTGCCGGTGGCGTTGCTGGGGTTGCTGTTGATGGTGCTGCAGCCGGTGGCCTACGGTTTGCTGGTGTTACCGGTGCACCTGCTGGTGGTGATTTACAGTCTGGGTCGTGGCGATCTGCTCGCTGGTCTGGGGCCGTTTCGCGACGCCTGGCGTCGGGAAGACCTGCAAGCCGCGGCCCATGTCGCCAAACGCGATGTGGATATCTGCGCCGACAGTGGCGAACAACTGCTGGAACGGGTTGAAGGACATTTGCTGTGGGAGGCCTACCAGAGCTTTTTCGCGGTGATTTTCTGGTACTTCCTGTTGGGGCCGGTCGCGGCTCTGAGTTATCGATTGCTCGCGCTGGTTGAGGAGCATGGGAAAAACCCGGCCGTGGTCGAACGCGCGGCGCAACTGCGTCATGCCTTCGATTGGCTGCCGGTGCGCTTGCTGGCGGCAAGTTTTGCCTTGGTCGGCAACTTTGTCGCCGTCGGCCGGGTGATGTTGCACGAGTTGTTGAACTGGAACATCAGCGCCGCGCTATTGATCGAGAAGGCCGGGCTGGTGGCGGGTGAAATCCCGGCACCGGTGGTCGGGCCTGAAGGCATCAATAATCTTGACCGGATCTGGGAACTGCTGTTGAGGGCTGCAGTGCTCTGGTATGCCGGTTTCGCCTTGTGGACCGTTCTGGCCTGATTTCTTTATTAGCGGCCAAAAGATTGTCCGGGCGCAGCCAGAACCTCGGACAAACTTTTGCCGTTAACCTTAAGTTACAAAACCTCTCTTCGATTTACGCTATACAGAAATAGCGCCGGGTAGTGGCTATCTGCTGTCGGTCTGCGCCTGCCAATAAAAATAAGAAATCATGGGGAGACTTCCAGTGAAGAGCTTGCTCTATCCCGCTGTCGCACTGATGAACCGTCTGAGCTTTGGCATGAAGTTCAGTCTGATCAGCGTCCTGTTCCTGGTGCCGATGCTGGTGACCAACTTCTACCTGGTGCGTGACTCCTATCGCGAGTTCCAGGGTACCCGTACCGAACTGCAAAGCCTCGATCTGCTGGGCAGCAGCCTGGCGTTGCGGCGCGATCTGGAAACCCTCAACAACCTGGTGCAGATCAATGTCACCCTGGGCCAATCGGGCAAGGCGGGCAATGTCGAGTCGCAGATCAGCGCCCTGGAGCAAAGCCTTCTGACCCGTTTGCAGGGGCTGACCGCGATGAGCACGGACCCCGAGCAAATCGCGGTATTCGATACCAAGCGCGATGAAATGATCGCCGCCTTCAAGGCGCAACACAGCGAAACGTCCCTGCAAAGCAAAAGCGGAATGATTGGCAAGTTGCTCGGCAGTGCGCAGATTTTCAGCCAGATCGTCGCCAGTCAGGCCGGACTGAGCCGCGATTCCCAGAGCGACATGCGCCAACTGAGCGAACTCATCACCAATGTCACCCCGCCAGTGACTCAGCTTCTGGGTGAAGGCCGGGCGATGGGCTCCTTCTCGCTGGGCCAGGGGTTTCTCAATTCGGCGTCGAGTACCCGTTTCGATGAGCTGTTGGCGCAGATCGAAAAGCTGCAAGGCGAGTATGGGCTGAAATTGCAGGACGCATTGGGTTCCAGTAGAGCGGCTCGGGAAACCCTGGCAGCCCTGGCCGATGGCAGCAGGGCGACGTTGAAAAAGGCCAGTGAACTGTTCGAAGAGCAAGTGGTAATGGCCGACACCCTGGATACGCCCTGGCAGGGTTTCTACGATCAGGTCACTGGCCTGATGGACCAGACGTATCAACTCAACGAAGCCACGCTGAAATTTCTCGGCGTGCAGTTGCAGCAGCGCCTGGATCAGAACCGCACGCACATGGTCTTGCAGGCAGTGGCGCTGTCGGTGGTGTTTGTGCTGATCTTCTACCTTTACGGCGGCTTCTACGCCTCGACCCGTACCACGCTCAAACGCCTTGGCGGGGTGATGGATAAAGTCGCGGCCGGCGACATGACGGTGACGTTCAGCGCCCACAGTCGCGATGAATTGGGCGAGTTGGGCGAGGTATTCAACGGCACCGTGAAAAAAATCCATGACCTGATTGAGCGCGTGGGGCAAACCGTCAGTGAGGTGGAACGCCAGGCCGGGCAAGTAGAAAACGTCTCGGCGCAAAGCAACCATGCCGTGGCCGGGCAACGGAGCCAGATCGAGCAAGTGGCCACGGCAATGAACCAGATGTCGGCCACGGCCCTCGAGGTCGCGCGCAGCGCCGCCGCGGCGGTCAGCAGCGCCCACAGTGTCAACGACGAAACCATCAGTGGGCGTGGGCTGGTCGAGTCCCAGCAAGGCAGCATCGCGGCACTGGCCAGCGAAATAGATCAGTCGGTGCTGGTGATCAATCAACTGGCCAGTGACAGCCAGTCCATCAGTCGCGTGCTGGAGGTGATCAAGAGCATCGCCGAACAAACCAACCTGTTGGCGCTCAATGCCGCCATCGAAGCGGCGCGGGCCGGCGAGCAGGGGCGTGGATTCGCCGTGGTGGCGGACGAGGTCCGGACACTGGCCAAGCGAACCCAGCAATCGACCGAAGAAATCGAACAGATGATCACCAGGCTCCACAGTGGGGTCGGTGCTGCCGTGAAGGCGATGGGTGTGAGTCATGAGATGGCCAATGGCACGGTAGGGCAGTCGGAAAAGGTCCAGCAGGCGCTGGAAAACATCCTCGGTGCCGTCGGTATGATCGTCGACCAGAACCAGCAGATCGCCGCAGCCGTGGAACAGCAAACGGCGGTTGCCCACGATATCGACCAGAACATTGTCGAAATCAATCGTGCCGGTGAACGGACTGCTGAAGGTGCGCACCAGACCGAGGATGCCAGTCGAGTGTTGTCGGCTCAGGTGGTGGAACTCAAACAGCTGATTAGCGCATTCCGCGTCTAGATAGCAGCAGTCCGCCAGCTGTATAAACGCTTGCTTGCGATGATGGCGTGATGGCCGACGTTGATGCCGTCGGGCATCCCGCGTTCGCGAACAGGCTCCGTTTCAAAGGTTCTGTGTGTGGCTGAAAATTTTGTAATACCTTTCTCAAATTTCCTAAGAACCTTGCTGTTTTTCTCCATGTTCCTGTATTTCAACTTCAATGAACGGAGATTCATTTCAGTGCCCACACGGAGGAGGCCTTTCTATGCCTGTTGCAACCCTTGGAATCCAGGGACGCTGCGCCCATTGCCAGCGCACATCGCTGCTTGAGTCCTGGCAGATCAACGCCATTGCAATCAACGAAGCGTTCAGATGCACACATTGCCGAAAAGCCTTGCAACTGAACGACCCGAAACAAATCAAGCGCTTCAAGTCGCTTGATTCCCTGGCCATGTTGAAGGCGAGCCTGCTGGTGATGATTTGCACCGCTTTACTGGTGGCGCTGGTGCTGGAGTGGCTTGGCATGATCAGCGTTCTGGAACAGCTCAATTTCTCGCTGCTGGCGATTTTCGTCTACTTCATCGCCATGCGCTTTGCCCGTCAGCGTCAGCACATGACATTGATTCTTGAGGCCGCCAAGGCTCACGCCGACTGACTACCAGTTGAACAATTCACAGGCATTGGCCGTGCTGACCGCCGCCAATCGCTCAGGGCTGATCGCCATGATGCTGGCCAGTGCCGCGCAAATGGCGGGCAAGTGCGCCGGGCTGTTGCGTTGACCGGGGTACATGGCGGGTGCCATGTCCGGTGAGTCGGTTTCCAGGACCACTGATTCCAGCGGCAGCTCGGCGAGGACACGGTGCATGCGCAGCGCTTGGGGCCAGGTCGCGGCGCCGCCCAGGCCGAGCTTGTAACCGAGCTTGATGTATTCGCGCGCCTCTTCCTTGCTGCCGGCGAAGGCGTGGATGATGCCCGCGCGTGGCAGGCGAAACCGCTTGAGCGTGGCAATGACCGCCGCATGACTGCGTCGCACATGGATCAGTGCCGGCAGATTGAAATCCGCGGCCAGTTGCAGCTGTGCATCGAACAACGCTTGCTGGCGTTCGCGGTCGAGGGTTTCGATGAAGTAATCCAGGCCAATCTCGCCCACTGCGCACAACTGTCGGTGACCGGCCAGACGGGTCAGCCACTCACCGAGTTCGCGTAAATCATCGGGCTGATGATCGTCCAGATAAACGGGATGCAGGCCGAACGCGGCATGCAGGTCGGGATCGCTTAGCACCAGATCCCAGACGCGCTGCCAATTGCCCTGATATACCCCCAGCACCACCATCCGTCGTACCCCGAGGGCTCGGCTTTCGACCAGCAGCGCCTGACGATCCTTGTCGAAATCGGGAAAGTCCAGATGGGTGTGGCTGTCGATCAGCTCCACGGTTCAGTCCTGGCGGATACGCTGCTTGAAGGTGCGCGGGATGGCCTGCACGCCGGGTTGGTAATCGGACTGCTCGATGGCCGCCAGGGCCAGTGCGAGGGCCTTGTCGGCAATCAGCTGATGTTGCTGGGCCATGGCATTGACCGGCAGAGGCAGGAAATCCAGCAACTGAGTGTCGCCGAAAGTGCCGAGGCGCAATGGGCGGTTTTTCAGCGGGAAGTCGTGCAAGGCATCGAACACGCCCTGCAACAGCACATAGGACGTGGTCACCAGTGCTTCGGGTAAATGCCCTACACGCTGGAGTAATTCTTCCATCAGTTGTTTGCCGCATTCGCGGCTGAAGGATTCGCCCTGTTCGATCAGCACCTCGCCGTTGAAGTCCTTCAAGGCCTCTTTGAAACCGGCGGCACGTTCCTGGCTGATGCTCAGTTCGGGGCGGGCACCGATCAAGGCGATTTGCTTGGGCAACGGGTCCAGCAGGCTGCGAGTCAGTTGCAGGCTGGCTTCCCGGTCGTCGCTGATCACCGAGCAGAAGTGTTCAGGCTCCATGACACGGTCGATCGCGATGATAGGAATCCCCTTGGCTTGCAACTGGCGATAGCTGTCATCGCCCGGAGGCAGGCAACTGGCAACGATCAGGGCATCGCAGCGGCGGGCGCGGAACAGCTTCAGCAATTGGCGCTCGCTGTCCGGTGCGTCGTCGGAACTGGCGATCAGCAGCTGATAGCCGCGAGCGCGTGCACCTTGTTCCAGCAGTTTGGCGATTCGCGCGTAACTGGGGTTTTCCAGATCCGGCAAAATGAACCCCAGGGTGCGGGTGTGCCGACTGCGCAGCCCGGCGGCCTGGGGATTGGGGGTGAAGCCATGTTGCTCGACGACTGCGCGTACACGTTCGACGGTAGCGCTACTGATGCGTTGCTGTTCGGCCTTGCCATTGATGACGTAGCTGGCGGTGGTAACAGACACACCGGCCAACTGGGCGATATCACTGAGTTTCAACCCGGGATTTCCTTGTTTTTTCGAGCTTGCCTCGACAATTTTGCCAATCCTAACCGATTCACGCAGGCGATCCCGCCTTCACGCAGCCGACAAGTTGGACTTCAAGGATGGGCCATTATCGAGTAACGTGCCAATCAATCTAGATTAAACGTTTCAGCAAGCGTATTTTCTACGTTATGGGCGCCTTAGGCCGGTTCTGCCACGAAACCGCTGAAGACTGTCACAGGACAAGCGCCTAAGCTGAATCAATCAAAACAATACCTGGTGCCAACAGGTGCCAAAAGGAGAAAGCATGCTCGAGCTCACCATAGAGCAGATATCCATGGGCCAGTCGGCTGTGGATAAGTCCGCAGCCCTGCAGTTGCTGGCCCGGCATCTGGTTACCGATGGTCTGGTTGCCGAGGGTTACCTCGCTGGCCTGCAGGCGCGTGAAGCCCAGGGCTCGACCTTTCTCGGTCAAGGTATCGCCATCCCCCACGGCACCCCGGAAACCCGCGATCAGGTATTCACCACGGGTGTGCGCCTGATGCAGTTTCCCGATGGCGTTGACTGGGGCGACGGGCAGATCGTCTACCTGGCCATTGGCATCGCCGCCAAGTCCGATGAACACCTGCGCCTGCTACAACTACTGACCCGCGCCCTCGGCGAGACCGATCTGGGCCAGGCCCTGCGCCGTGCCAGTTCCGCCGAGGCCCTGCTGAAACTGCTGCAAGGTGCGCCGCAAGAATTGGCGCTGGATGCGCAAATGATCGGCCTGGGTGTGGCAGCCGAAGATTTTGAAGAGCTGGTCTGGCGCGGTGCGCGTTTGTTGCGTCAGGCCGATTGCGTCAGCAACGGTTTCTCCGCCGTGTTGCAACAGGTCGAAGCACTGCCACTGGGCGATGGCCTGTGGTGGCTGCACAGTGAGCAAACAGTCAAGCGCCCCGGTCTGGCGTTCGTGACCCCGGACAAACCGCTGCGTTACCTCGGTCAGCCGCTGAACGGGTTGTTCTGCCTGGCCAGCCTGGGTGAGGCCCATCAAGCGTTGCTGGAACGACTGTGCGCGTTATTGATTGAAGGTCGCGGCCATGAATTGGGCCGTGCCACCAGCTGCCGCGCGGTGCTTGAAGTGCTCGGCGGTGAACTGCCGGCGGACTGGCCGAGTACGCGGATCGCGCTGGCCAATGCCCACGGTTTGCATGCACGGCCGGCGAAAATCCTCGCGCAACTGGCAAAGAGTTTTGAAGGTGAAATTCGCATCCGCATCGTCGATGGTCAGGACAGCGCGGTGTCGGTCAAGAGCCTCAGCAAGCTGCTCAGCCTCGGCGCCCGTCGTGGTCAGGTGCTGGAAATCATCGCCGAGCCGAGCATCGCCGCCGATGCGCTGCCTGCGTTGTTGGCTGCCATCGAAGAAGGCCTCGGTGAAGAAATCGAGCCGCTGCCGCCCGTCAGCCAGCCGCGTGAAGAAATTGTCGAGGCGGCCCAGGTACTGCTCGCCCCGGCGTCCGGTAGCGTGATTCAGGCCATCGCCGCCGCGCCGGGAATCGCCATCGGCCCGGCGCATATTCAAGTGTTGCAAGCCATCGAGTACCCGCTGCGCGGTGAGTCCGCCGCCATCGAACGCGATCGGCTCAAGCAGGCGCTGGCGGATGTGCGGCGCGACATCGGTGGTTTGATCGAACGCAGCAAGGCCAAGGCCATTCGCGAGATTTTCGTCACCCACCAGGAAATGCTCGACGACCCGGAATTGACCGATGAAGTCGACACCCGTCTCAAGCAGGGCGAAAGCGCCGAAGCGGCCTGGATGTCGGTGGTCGAAGCGGCGGCCCGGCAACAGGAAGCGCTGCAGGACGCCTTGCTTGCCGAACGCGCTGCCGATTTGCGCGATATCGGTCGTCGGGTGTTGGCGACGCTCTGCGGGATCGAAACCCCGAGTGAACCCGAGCAACCCTACATTCTGGTGATGGACGAAGTCGGTCCATCCGACGTTGCGCGTCTGGACCCGACTCGCGTGGCCGGCATCCTCACCGCCCGCGGCGGCGCTACTGCCCACAGTGCGATCGTGGCCCGAGCGCTCGGTATTCCGGCGTTGGTCGGTGCCGGTCCGGCCGTGTTGCTGCTGGCGCCGGGCACGCCGTTGCTGATCGATGGCCAACGCGGTCGCCTGCACGTGGATGCCGATGCCGCAACGCTGCAACGGGCCACTGACGAACGCGACACCCGTGAACAACGATTGAAGGTGGCCGCTGAACAGCGCCATCAACCCGCCTTGACCCGCGACGGCCATGCGGTCGAAGTGTTCGCCAACATCGGTGAAAGCGCTGGCGTGACCGGTGCGGTGGAGCAGGGGGCCGAAGGCATTGGCCTGTTGCGCACCGAACTGATTTTCATGGCTCACCCGCAAGCGCCGGACGAGGCGACCCAGGAGGTCGAATACCGGCGTGTCCTCGATGGCCTGATGGGTCGCCCCCTGGTGGTGCGCACCCTTGATGTCGGCGGCGACAAACCGCTGCCCTATTGGCCGATCGCCAAGGAAGAAAATCCGTTCCTTGGGGTACGTGGCATTCGCCTGACCTTGCAACGGCCACACATCATGGAAACGCAGTTGCGCGCCTTGCTGCGCGCGGCTGACAACCGTCCGCTGCGGATCATGTTCCCGATGGTCGGCAGCGTCGATGAGTGGCGCCAGGCCCGGGACATGACCGAACGCCTGCGTCTGGAAATCCCGGTCGCGGACCTGCAACTGGGGATCATGATCGAAGTGCCGTCGGCGGCATTGCTGGCGCCGGTGTTGGCCAAAGAGGTGGACTTCTTCAGCGTCGGCACCAACGACCTGACGCAATACACCCTGGCCATCGACCGTGGTCATCCGACCTTGTCGGCCCAGGCCGATGGCCTGCATCCGGCGGTATTGCAACTGATCGACATCACCGTGCGCGCCGCCCATGCCCATGGCAAGTGGGTCGGTGTCTGCGGTGAACTGGCGGCCGACCCGCTGGCGGTGCCGGTGCTGGTCGGGCTCGGTGTGGACGAGTTGAGCGTGTCGGGGCGCAGCATTCCCGAGGTCAAGGCGCGAATCCGTGAACTCAGCCTGAGCCAGACCCAAACCCTTGCCCAAGCGGCGCTCGCCGTGGGCAGCGCCAACGAAGTGCGCGCATTAGTGGAGGCCCTGTAATGGCCAGGATTTTAACCTTGACCCTCAACCCGGCGCTGGACCTCACCGTCCAGTTGCCGCGCCTGGAGCCGGGTCAGGTCAATCGCAGTGATGTCATGCACACCCATGCCGCCGGCAAAGGGTTGAACGTGGCGCAGGTATTGGCGGACCTCGGGCATCAACTGACGGTCAGCGGATTTCTCGGTGAAGACAACCTGCAAGCGTTCGAAACCCTGTTCGCCAAACGGAATTTTGTCGATGGGTTTATCCGCGTGCCGGGGGAGACCCGCAGCAATATCAAACTGGCGGAAAGCGATGGTCGCATCACCGACATCAATGGCCCGGGGCCGCAGGTCAGCGCGACGGCCCAGCAGGCCTTGCTTGATCGTCTTGACCGGATCGCTCCGGGGCATGATGCCGTCGTCGTCGCCGGCAGCCTGCCTCAGGGCGTGAGTCCGCAATGGTTGCAGGCGTTGATCCTGCGCTTGAAAGAACTCGGTCTGAAGGTCGCGCTCGACACCAGCGGCGACGCCTTGCGGGCCGGGCTCAAGGCCGGTCCATGGCTGATCAAGCCGAACACAGAAGAGCTGGCTGAAGTGCTGGGTTGCGAGGTGGTATCTGTCACCGCGCAGGCCGCAGCGGCGAATCGTTTGCACGCGCAGGGTGTCGAGCATGTGGTGATTTCCCACGGAGCCGATGGCGTGAACTGGTTCAGCGTCGGTTCGGCGCTGCACGCCACGCCACCTAAAGTCAGCGTCGCCAGTACGGTGGGCGCGGGCGACTCGTTGCTGGCGGGGATGCTCCACGGCCTAGTCAGCGCCGACCTGCCTGAGCAGACCTTGCGCCGCGCCACGGCAATTGCCGCGATGGCCGTCACGCAGATCGGTTTCGGTATCAGCGACGCGGCGCAACTGGCGCAGCTCGAACAGGGTGTGCGCGTGCGTCCCCTGACAGAACAATAAGAGGGTTGGTCATGAAATTAGCCATTGTTACTGCCTGCCCGAACGGCATGGTCACCAGTGTGCTGTGCGCTCGTCTGCTGGATGCAGCGGCCCAGCGTCAGGGCTGGAGCACCAGTGTCGAAGTGAACGACGCGGCGCATCCTGAACGGCAATTGTCGGCGGCGACGATCGAGGCCGCCGAGTGGGTACTGCTGGTGACCAGCGCCCCGGTGGACATGTCGCGATTCGTCGGCAAGCGGGTGTTCCAGAGCACCCCGGCGCAAGCCCTGCAGGACGTCGAGGCGGTGTTGCGCCGTGGCGCCGAAGAGGCTCGGGTATACGTTGCACCCGAAACCGTCGCCGCACCGGTTGCAGTGAGCAAAAACGCACCGCGCCTGGTCGCGATCACGGCATGCCCGACCGGCGTCGCCCACACTTTCATGGCCGCCGAAGCCTTGCAGCAAGCGGCCAAGCGCCTGGGTTACGACCTGCAAGTGGAAACCCAGGGCTCCGTTGGGGCGCGCAATCCGCTGAGTGCGCAAGCCATCGCCGAGGCCGACGTGGTACTGCTGGCTTGCGATATCGAAGTCGCCACCGAGCGTTTCGCCGGCAAGAAAATTTATCGCTGCGGCACCGGCATTGCCCTCAAGCAGGCCGAAGCCACGTTGAACAAAGCGCTGGCCGAAGGCACGCAGGAAAGCGCCGCCAGCGGCGCCAATGGCCCGGTCAAGGCCGAGAAGACCGGCATCTACAAACACCTGCTGACCGGCGTGTCGTTCATGTTGCCGATGGTGGTGGCGGGCGGCCTGATGATTGCCTTGTCGTTTGTGTTTGGCATCACTGCGTTCAAGGAACCGGGCACCTTGGCGGCGGCTTTGATGCAGATCGGCGGCGAGACCGCGTTCAAGCTGATGGTGCCGTTGCTGGCGGGTTACATCGCTTACTCCATCGCCGACCGTCCGGGCCTGGCGCCGGGGATGATCGGCGGGTTGCTGGCGAGCTCCCTCGGTGCCGGTTTTATCGGCGGGATCATTGCCGGTTTCCTCGCCGGCTACGCCGCCCAGGCGATCAATCGTTATGCGCGTTTGCCGCAAAGCCTTGAAGCGCTCAAGCCGATCCTGATCATCCCGTTGCTGGCCAGTCTGTTCACGGGCCTGGTGATGATCTACGTGGTCGGCAAACCCGTGGCCGGGATGCTCGAAGGGCTCACGCATTTCCTCGACAGCATGGGCACCACCAATGCGATCCTGCTGGGCGTGTTGCTGGGCGGAATGATGTGCGTCGATCTTGGCGGGCCGATCAACAAGGCGGCCTATGCGTTCTCGGTCGGGCTGCTGGCCTCGCAGAGTTATGCACCGATGGCTGCGACCATGGCGGCCGGCATGGTGCCGCCGATTGGCCTCGGCATTGCCACGTTCATCGCCCGGCGCAAGTTTGCCCAGACCGAGCGCGAGGCGGGTAAAGCGGCGCTGGTGCTGGGATTGTGCTTCATCTCCGAAGGGGCGATTCCGTTCGCTGCCAAGGACCCGTTGCGGGTGATTCCGGCGAGCATCGCCGGTGGCGCGCTGACCGGCGCGTTGTCGATGTATTTCGGCTGCAAGCTGATGGCGCCCCACGGTGGATTGTTCGTGCTGGCCATCCCGAACGCGATCAACCATGCGTTGCTGTATTTGCTGGCGATCGTGGCGGGGAGTTTGTTGACGGCGGTGGTGTATGCGCTGGTCAAGCGGCCTGAGGTGACGGAGTTGGCGATCGAGCCCGTCAGCGCCTGATCCCCACCCTGTAGGAGCGAGCCTGCTCGCGATGGTGGTCAACGATAACGCGGGGAATCTGATAGTCCGCGGTGTCTTTGAGTTCATCGCGAGCAGGCTCGCTCCTTCAGGGGGGTTGTGCCGCGTCAGTAAACGTCGCGGCGGTAGCGGCCCTGTTCGATCAGGCGTTCCACTTCGGCAGCGCCGAGTACATCGTTGAGCACTTGATCGACTCCCGAAGCCATGCCCTGCAAGCTGCCGCAGATGTAAATCACCGCACCTTCAGCCAGCCACTTCTTCAATTCCGCGGCTGATTCGCGCAGGCGATCCTGCACGTAGATTTTCTCCGCCTGATCCCGCGAGAACGCCAGGTCCAGGCGCTGCAGATCTCCCGAAATCAACCACTCTTCCAACTCGTCCCGACACAGATAGTCGTGTTCCCGATTGCGCTCGCCGAACAACAGCCAGTGACGTTGTTGGCCGTCGGCAATCCGCGCTTTGAGCAGGCTGCGCAGCCCGGCCAGCCCGGTACCGTTGCCCAGCAGGATCATGGGCACGGGGTCTGACGGCAGATGGAAACCACTGTTGCGGCGCACACGCAGGTGGATGGTGCTGCCCACCGGCGCGTGTTCGGTCAGCCAGCCGGAGCCGACGCCCAGGCTGCCATCGGGGTGCAGTTCCTGGCGAACGATCAGCTCCAGTACGCCATCGGCGGCAATCGAGGCAATGGAGTATTCGCGCAGGGCCAAAGGCACCAGCGCATCCACCAGCGCCTGGGCATGCAAACCGACCAGATGCGCCCGATTCGCCGGCAGTTGGCGGCTGGCGAGGGCTTGCTCCAGAGGCTGCGACCGGCCATCGAATTCAATCGTGGCGCGACCGTCAATCCCCATGCCGTCGAGGAAATGCTCGATCGCCCAGGAGCCATTGCGCGGTAACACTTCCACCAGATCGCCTGCCAGCCAACTGCTGGTGGTGGGCGGTTTGAGGCCCAGCAAGTACACGGGCGAGCCGCTGCTGTCCGGGTTGAGCAACTCGCGACGAACCAGCGGCCAGTTGTCATAGCTCGGAGCTTGCCAGGTGTCGACCGGTGCTTGTCCGGTCAGCAGCCCCAGTTGTTGCTGCCAGTGACGCAAGGCGTAAGGGTCGCCGCTGTCGACTTCCACCGGGGGGAACAGGGTCTTGCCGCCGTGTTCGCCCAGCCAGCTGTGCAAGCGCCGGGCAAAGCCGCAGAAGTGTTGATACTGCCGGTCGCCGAGACCGAGCACCGCGTAGTTCAAGCTCTCCAGGCTCGACGCCCGCCCCAGCACCTTGCGTTCAAAACCACGGGCGCTGTCCGGTGCCTGGCCGTCGCCGAAGGTGCTGACCACGAACAGCGCGTTGTTCGAACTCCGCAGGTCCTGCTCGCTGACAGTCGCCAGCGGTAGCACTTTCACTGGCAGGCCGGCCGCTTGTAATTGGCCGGCCGTCTGCCAGGCCAGTTGCTCGGCAAAGCCACTCTGGCTGGCGAAACTGATCAGCCACGCCGGGGCATCGCCACCGGGTTGGGCGAGGTCTTTACGGGCGTCTTTGATCTGGCGTTTTTTGCGGCGACGATCGAGGTACAACAGCCAGCCCGTGACGAAAAACAGCGGCATGCTCAGCGCGGCGATCGTCAGGATGATCCGCCCGACGATGCCGAAGTAGCTACCGACGTGCAGCGCATAGAGGCTGGTCAGCAATTGCGCCTTGAGGCTCTTGTCGCTGTAGCGCTCGTGCCGTTTGATTTCGCCGGTGACCGGATCGAGGGTGATCTGGTTCAGCGCGCGGTCATGGGGTGAGTTTTTCAGCAGGTAGAACACGGTCGCCGGTTGCCCGGCGACGGGCGGCATGCGCGTGTTATAGAAGCTCAGGTTGGGACCGGCAGCGCTATAGATACTCAGCCACATGGCCGAATAATCGGCCGTCGGCGCCGGACCGCCAGGCGCCGGGCCACGACCACCGCGAACGCGCTCGTTCTGCGGCGAATCGGAGAGCAAACGGGTCAGGCCCTTGTTGTACCACTCGTAGGACCAGGACAACCCGGTCAAGGCGGCCAGGAGGTAAAACACCAGGCACCAGGTGCCGGCGACCGAGTGCAGGTCCCAGTTGAAGCTGCGACCTTTTTTCTTCCAGTCGAGGGTCAGCCAGGCGCGCCAGCTTTTCCATTGGCGGGGCCAGCGCAAGTACAGGCCGGAGAGGCAGAAGAACACCAGGATCAACGTACAGGCCCCGGTGATTTGCCGACCGGTATCGCCCATGGCGAGGAAACGGTGCAATTGCAGCATCAGGCCGAAGAAGTCCTGGCCAGTGGCGTCGCCCAGCAGCTCGGCGGTGTAAGGATCGAAGTAACGCATCGGTCCGCGACGTTGGCCCGGTGGCGGTGTGAAGAACACTTTCGCGGCAATGCCGCTGTCGATGTCGACCGAGAGCCCCGCCACTTTGTTGCCCGTGGCCGTTTCGATCTTCTCCACCAGTTCGGCGGGCGGCAGCACCCCGGCGACCTGCTTGTGGACCTGCAAGACCGATGGGTTCAGCGCATACAGGATTTCATCCTGAAACGATACCGTCGCCCCGGTGATGCCCATCAGGGCCAGGACGAGTCCGGCGCTGATGCCAAAAAACCAGTGCAACTGGAACAGGGTTTTCTTCAACACGTCGCTCGCCTTGTTCGTTCAAAAGTCATCACGGCGCGCATTATGCCGTGGGTTGTCGAGAAGCATTCTTTTTTACACGCAAAAGCCCCGTTCATCTGGATGAACGGGGCCAGGCGCTGTTTCGGCCTTCACCCTCCTGTAGGAGCGAGCCTGCTCGCGATGGTCGTCAACGATAACGCGTAGAACCTGACACCCCGCGTTGTTCTCCAGTCCATCGCGAGCAGGCTCGCTCCTACAGAGGTCGCGTATCAGAAGTGGAAGTTGGTGCTCAGCAAGGCAGTACGGCCCGCCGCCTGGTTGGCGAAGTGAGTCGAGAAGGCCTTGTCGTAGTAGGTTTCGTCGGTCAGGTTCTGCACGTTCAGTTGCAGGTCGATGTTTTTGGTCAGCTTGTAGGCGGCCATTGCATCGTAACGAACGTAGGAATCGACCATGGTGGTGTTGGCCACGCTGCCGAACACGTCATCGACGTAGAACGCGCCGCCGCCGATGGTCAGCTTCGGCGTGACCTGATAGGTCGTCCAGAGGCTGGCGCTGTTTTTCGGCGTGTTAGGCAGTTCGTTGCCATCGTTGGCCTTGCCCAGCGGACCGCCATCGATCTGTTCGCTGTCCATGTAGGCGTAACCGGCGAAGACCTGCCATTTGTCGGTGATTTTACCGGTAGCCGACAGTTCAACACCTTGAACGCGGGTTTTGCCGACGTTTTCATAGGACGTGGTGTTGGTCTGTACCCGGGCGTTTTCCTTCTCGGTGCGGAAGATATCGGCGGTCAGCGACAGACGATCGTTCATCAGATCCCACTTGGTGCCGATTTCGTAGTTCTTGGTGGTTTCCGGCTCCATGTCGCTGCTCAGCAGGTTGCCGTTGCGATCAGGCGTGCCGCCCAGCGGGTTGCCTTCCTGACCGTCGCCGAGGGTAGTGCCCGGTGGGGTGGCGGACGTCGCGTACGACGCATAGATGCTGCCGTTCTCCGCCGGTTTGTAGACCACACCGAATTGACCGGTCACGAATTCACTGACGTCGTCGCCCTTGGAGGTGGTGGTGCCGGCGTTGGTGTAGGTTTTGTAGCTCGTGTCGAAATGGTCGTAACGCAGGCCCATGTTCACCAGCCATTGTTCGGACAGCTCAAGCGTATCGAACGCGTACAACGCATAGGTGTCGGCCTTGGTGTCGGTGCCGGCGTAGTTACGTGAGATGGCACCGTTCCACGGATCGCTCGGGATCGGGTTTGCCAGCGAAGTACAGTTGTATCCGCTACGAGGACCAATCAACGCAGGACTGCAATTGGTGGTCGCGGCGGCTGTTGCCGGGGTGGTATCGGTGTTGACGTTGTACGAGGATTTCTGGCTCTCCTCGTGGGTGAACTCGATACCGGTGGCGAAACTGTTCTTGAACCCGGCGATATGGAAATCGCCGAACAGATCGGTCTGGTTCGTGGTCGTTTCGGTGTTGCTCACGCGGGTGTTGGCACGACGCCAGACGCTGCCGTTGTTGACGTTGCCCTTGCTGTCGTCCGGCTGGGTCAGGATGTAGTCCTGCATGCTGGTGCCGTGGCGCAGGGTGTTCTTGACGGTCAGCGCGTCGTTCAGGTCGTGCTCGATGGCGATGGTCGCGGTGTCGGTGCGGCCCTTGCGGAAATCGCGGTTGTCCAGGCCGTAGAAATTGCTGCTGTCGCCGCCGTCGTTTGGTTTGTCCGGGTTGGACTTGGTGCGGGCAGCGGAGCCTGCAGTCGGAATGGAGTAGGGGATACCCGAGTCCGGCGTGTCGTTACTTTCCAGATGGTAGTAATCGAGATTGACCCGGGTATCGGTGCCCAGGCCAAAGGCCAGCGACGGAGCGACGCCCCAGCGATCGTAATCGACGCTGTCGCGGCCGGCGACGTTGCTTTCATGGCTCATCAGGTTCAGACGGCCAGCGGCGGTGTCGGAGAACTGATAGTTGCCGTCCATGGTGTAACGCTGGGTCTGGTCAGAACCCCAGGTAAAACCACCGTCGAACGAATCGCCCAGGTGCGCTTTTTTGCTCACCAGGTTGATGCTGCCGCCGGCAGCGCCACGGCCGCCAATGGCCGAGTTCGGTCCTTTGCTGACTTCGATCGATTCAACGGCGAAGATCTCCCGGCTCTGCGAACCGGTATCGCGCACGCCGTCCAGGTAAGTATCGCCCTGGGCATCGAAACCACGAATGAACGGACGGTCGCCTTGTGGGTTGCCGCCTTCACCGGCACCGAAGGTGATGCCGGGAACGGTACGCAGCGCGTCCTGCATGTTCATGGCGCCGGTGTCCTTGAGCACTTGCTGCGGGATCACTGTGATCGAGCGCGGTGTGTCCACCAGCGGCGCGGTGTACTTGGGCGAGGAGGCTTTTTCGACGTTGTAGGAGGTCTGGTCTTGCGCTTCGCCGGTGATAGCGGTTGCACCGAGGGAGATGGTGTTGCTCGGTGCTTTCTCGTCGGTCTTTTCAGCCGCGAATACCATGTGGCCCGCGGAGCCGGCGGTGATCGCCATACCAATCGCAGAGGCGAGTAGACGCGGTGAACTGACAGGTAGCTGTGGTTGTTGGCGTGACATTTTTATTCCCCTCCCCAAGGATTTGAGGCGGCGGAATATAGGGTAAATACGTATTCGTATCAATTGCGAAACATTACTATTCGCGATGAATTTACATTCTTTACAATTTACCCTTACGGTTTTTACCGTTTCATTCGTCTGGCGGGTTTTACACAGGCAATAAGAATCAATACCATTGGCGCCCCTTTGCTTTCTGGTGCCTTGCCCATGTTGCTGCACATCCCCGGCTTATTCGAAAAAGAAGAAGTGCAGCGCATTCGCGAGGCTCTGGAGCAGGCCGATTGGGCGGACGGTAAAATCACTGCCGGTTACCAGTCAGCCAAGGCCAAGCACAATCTGCAATTGCCGGAAGGCCATCCGTTGGCCAAGGAGATCGGCGCGGCGATGCTGGAGCGACTGTGGAAAAATCCGCAGTTCATGTCTGCCGCGCTACCGCACAAAGTCTTTCCTCCGTTGCTGAACTGTTACACGGCCGGTGGCAGTTTCGATTTCCATATCGACAACGCCGTACGTCAACCCAAGGGCAGCATTGAGCGGGTGCGAACCGATCTGTCGGCAACAGTGTTTTTCAGCGAGCCTGCGGATTACGACGGCGGCGAACTGGAAATCCAGGACACCTACGGCACCCAGCGCGTGAAGTTGCCGGCCGGTGACATGGTGCTGTACCCCGGCACCAGCCTGCACAAGGTCAATGCGGTCACTCGCGGAGCCCGCTACGCTTCTTTTTTCTGGACCCAAAGCCTGGTGCGCGAAGACAGCCAGCGTGCGTTGCTGTTTGAAATGGATGGCGCGATTCGCCAACTGACCCAGGACCTGCCCGACCACCCTTCGCTGATCCGCCTGACTGGCACCTATCACAACCTGTTGCGCCGCTGGGTCGAGGTGTAAGTGCTGGACTTCAGGTCGCACCGCGAAGAGATTCTCGACACTGATGCGCTCAACGCCATGCTCGATGAAAGCCCGGCCCGTGCCGCCCAGGCGATTCTGCTTGCCGCCCGTGCAGGGCTTCTCGATGCACAGGCCTTGCTGGGACAGATTCTGCTGGAAGGGCGGGGCATCGCTCGGGATCAGTCACTGGCGGTGCGCTGGTTCGGGATCGCCGCCCAAGGCGGACATCTGATGGCGCGCAATATGCTCGGTCGATGCCATGAACATGGCTGGGGTTGCACGGCCGATGCTGCAATCGCTGCCAGGCATTATCGTCAGGCCGCCGAGGGTGGGCTGGATTGGGCGATGTACAACTACGCCAATCTGCTGGCGACCGGGCGTGGGGTCATCGAGGATCAAGCACAGGCGCTGAAGCTGTATCAGCGCGCCGCCGAACTCGGGCACGCCAAATCGATGAACCTGTTGGGGCGCTACCTCGAGGAAGGCCAGCACTGCCCGGCTGACTCGGCTGCGGCATTTGAGTGGTATCGACGTTCTGCCGAAGGCGGGGATTTTCGGGGGCAATTCAGTTATGCGTCCGTTCTGGCGGACGACGGGAGAGTCGAGGAGGCATTCTTGTGGCTGCACCGGGCGTTGGCGGCCGGCAATCTGAACTTCCTGCGCGTCAGTAGCCGAACGCTGTTACAGGCTCCTCATCCGCAACTCCGGGCGTTGGCGCAGGACTACCGACAACGCGCTGCTCACCTGGAAGGCGAGGCGCTCAGAGCCGAGGCTGGAGTGATGAGTTCTCTTCAATAGGAAGGTGCCATCCAGGTGGAGCGAAAAAGCACGGTTTGCTTTTTCGCTCGTATTGTCCTGATCGGCTGAGGCCAACCGGATGGATCCCGGTTTAGCTGCGCCATTCCTTGCGAAGGCTGTTCAGGTGCGCCACGAACACATTTGTCTGCTCGATGAAACGTTTAACAACGGCGTGCAAGTCGTCTGAAGCTTCGTAGCTGTTGATCTGCAGAAATTTTTCGACGGATTCGGTGAGCGTGCTTATTTCATGCGTATAAGTCTCTCTTGGGTTTTTGATCGCTTGCAGTTCCAGTAATTGAAACTTTCGATCTTCCAGTGTTTTTAGCTCTTTCTTGATGCCGGCGAGATTGAGGCGACGATTATCCAGTTTTGTTTGAGTCTGGCGCCTGGCTGTGACCAGATTGTCATACTTGATGGCGTTGCTGACCAAATCCAGGATTTTTCCGGCCGCGCCAATACCTGCTTTAACCAGTTCAAGTTGAGGTGCGGACAAATTGAGAGCCGCCAGTTTTTCGAGGCTGAGAAAAACATCTTTTATCAAGGAGAAGGTGTCGGTTGCTTCAATGATCTTGATGGCCTCGTTCAGCGCCGTTTCATCGGTTACCAGACGTTCGATGGCACTTTCCTCTTCGGAAAGTTGCGGGGAGATTTTGAGGATCGATGTGTCCAGTTCATTGATTCGATATTGGTTGTCGCTGAGCGTAACGGCCTGCAGATTTGTCAGGCTGTTGTTGAGTTCTGTGAAGAGCTTAAGTGTCTCGGTGGTGGAGTTGCCGATCAGCGATTTTATTTCGCCATAAAAACTGTCAATGGCTTCTTTCTGTTCGCTTGTCGGGTTCTCGTTTTTAAGGTTTTCGATGATGGTGTAGTACTGTAGAATTTCACTTGTTTGCAATGCTGAAGGTATCAGGGTGATTGCTTTAAGTGCCTGGGCGTCAGTAGTGTTTATTTCTTTTTCCAGTCCTTTCAGCTCTTCGGCGAGTACGGGTAAGTAAAGGTTGCCGAGTGTGCGGATCTTGTAATTGAGTTCCTCCCTGCTTTTGTAAATCTTGTTCATGTCGGGTGCAGGGTACTGAAACGAGGTGTCGATGGTGTGTACGGTCATGGTGATCTCGATGTCTAAAAGATGGATGCATGATGATTAATAAATATCGCAAAGGCGCTTTATTTGCTTTCCAGGTCTCAGGACTCATGTGATGCATTGTTAAAGGCGGTCAATAAATCACCTGCCTGTTTCTTGATCGCTTTCCAATTCTCCGTCATGCTGGTCAACCTCGAAACGAAAGACACCAAGTACATGGCGTTGGTCACACCATCGAGTCTTTTACTGGAAGACTCGACATAGGCCTGGATAAGTTCCCAGAGGCTTTCCAGATTCGACGAGCTGCCCGAGGCGCCCTCCACCCGGACCTGCAGGTCCTGGAGGTTGGTTTCAAATGCGAGCAGCGATGCAAGGAATGTGTTGGTTGTCGCAAGTTTTTTTTCGATATCGCGCCGTTCGTCAGTCAGCTGGTCCAGTTCATTTCGTGCTTGCTGGGCTTTGCTGCCGTAAATCGACGAGGTGATAATAAAACCGACGACCCCGCCGATAACACCCCACCATTTATTTCTACTGTATTCTGCGATTTCCGCGTTTTTTTGATCGATCCTGGCGTTAATGACGTCAAGTCGTTGGTTGTATTGTTTTATCTCATCGCTAAAATTCTGACTGTTGCAAAGGGCAATTTTTAAACCGAGTTCCGGTTTGATAATGTTTGTTATGCCGTGTTTGAAATCGGTTATTGCTGTTTTTGTGAGTTTTGTGCTTTGGCTGTGCGCGGTGATGACGATTTTAAGTTCGTCGACCAACTCAAGTAAGGTCGGGATTTTTTTCTTCTCTTCCCCGGTTAATATGATCTCTGGAAGCTTGTCGATTTCTTCCGGGGGCAGACCGCCAATTTTGCCCACGCCACTCACATAGCTTGGAAGCGTCTTGAGGTATTCAATAATGGCTGTGCAGTTAGATGTAATGTTATCGGAAAATACGTGAAGGTCAGAACCGACGGCCTTCATGCTGGATTCAAGTGCTGACCAGGTTCCAGCATGATCTTTCATTTTCATGAATAAAAGTTGCAGGTCAGCCGATTTGAGGCCGCTGATATTCAGCTGGTCTAATTTGTGAATCTGCTCGATTTCTTTTTCGTCGATAGGGAGTTCTAGCCCGCCCTTGACGTAGCGTTTGATCCTCCGTACGTCTTCGTTCGTGACTAATAGTCCTGGATCTCGCTCGACGCCAGGGAGGGTTCCGGAGACCGCGTCCATAAATTCAGTGGTAAGTTTGTTAAGGTCTTCGGAAGTTATCTTTAATTCTTGAGTGGCTAACATGAAAATCCTTTTTTATGTTTTAGCATTGTGAAATTGATTTTATTGCAGGCGAAAAGTAGCGCTGATTGTTATTAAAGTTAAGTGCATAAGGTTTTCAGTGTGTGTCGTATAAAACGAACAGGCGAAGGCGTATTATTTTGGAAGAAATAAAAAAGGCCTGTGAATATTCACAGGCCTTTTTGGTGTGACTCGCGAGACTTAGACGTAATACGACTTCAGCGGTGGGAAGCCATTGAACTCAACGGCGCTGTAGCTGGTGGTGTAGGCACCGGTCGACAGCCAGTACAGGCGATCACCGATGGCCAGGTTCAGCGGCAGGCCGTACTTGTAGTTTTCGTACATGATGTCGGCGCTGTCGCAGGTTGGGCCGGCGATGACGACTTCTTCCATCTCGCCTTTCTTCTCGGTCCAGATCGGGAACTTGATGGCTTCGTCCATGGTTTCGATCAGGCCAGAGAACTTGCCCACATCCGTGTACACCCAACGCTCTACAGCGGTACGGGATTTACGGGCGACCAGTACCACTTCGCTGACCAGGATGCCGGCGTTGGCGATCAGCGAACGGCCGGGTTCCAGGATGATTTCCGGCAGGTCGTCACCGAAGTCTTCCTTGAGGAAGCGGATGATTTCTTCAGCGTAGGTTTCCAGGCTGTTGGTGCGGGTGATGTAGTTGGCCGGGAAGCCACCGCCCATATTGATCAGCTTCAGTTCAATGCCGTCTTCTTCCTTCAAGCGCTCGAAGATCACTTTGACCTTGGCGATTGCCGCGTCCCAGACGCTGATATCGCGCTGTTGCGAGCCGACGTGGAACGAGATGCCGTAAGGCACCAGACCGAGGTCGCGGGCGAGAATCAACAGGTCCATGGCCATGTCGGTCTGGCAGCCGAATTTACGCGACAACGGCCAATCGGCGGTGGTCGAGCCTTCGGTCAGGATGCGCACATAGACTTTCGATCCCGGCGCAGCCTTGGCGATGTTGCGCAGGTCGGCTTCGGAGTCGGTTGCGTAAAGACGCACGCCCTTCTCATAGAAGTAGCGGATGTCCTTGGATTTCTTGATGGTGTTGCCGTAGCTGATCTGGTCGGCGCCGACGCCACGGCTCAGCACTTTGTCCAGCTCATAGATCGAGGCGATGTCGAAGCTCGAGCCTTTTTCCTTGAGCAGGTCGATGATTTCCACGGCCGGGTTGGCCTTGACCGCGTAGTAGACCTTGGCGAATTCGAAACCGGCGCGCAGGTCGTCATAAGCCTGGCTGATCATTGCGGTGTCGATCACCACGAACGGGGTTTCTTGCTTGTCGGCGAACGCCTTCATTTTTTGAAAGGTTTCGCGCGCGAAATAGTCTTCGACCTGGATCGACATGCTGGGAACTCCTACTGGCAAACTAAAATTATCAATGGGTGCAAATGAACGTCCTCCGTATCCCCACTTTGGTTCGCCTACTTCCCAAGGCATGTCGCCGAAAGCAAAAAGGCCATGGGTAGCGTTGCTTCCCTTGGCCTTGCTGTCTCGTCGTCAGTACTTGAGCCGGATGGATCGTTTCCAGCATGGACGTTCGGCGCGAACTTTAGGGCGTGAGGGGCTTGAGATCAACAAAAAATGTCGCGTTTTTGCACTCGTCTGTCGCACGGCAACGGCACAGTCCTTTTTAACTGACACAGATGACAGCCGGATGTTCCGGATGATTTATGAAGTGTTAAAAATACCTGCACGTTCGACGCTTTTGTGCGCCAAGTCTCTAGAAAGTGCAATGTCGTCAACTTCGGCGACGTTGGCTGCGAGAATCTGGACTGAGAGGGAATTTGATTATTTAAGTGTGTGTTTGTGGATGGCTTTTGCAGGCTCTACTGTTGATATTTTTTTCCGGCCTGTGAATCACTCAAAAATCGCACAGAACCTGTGGGAGCCAGCCTGCTGGCGATGACAATTTCATCATCAAAACAGTGTTGACTGGTATTCCCCAATCGCTAGCAGGCTAGCTCCCACAGAGATTTGTGTTTTTTACTCGATTATCAGGCAACCACTGCCTCAGCCGGCGAGACGATATTGGTCTTCATCCCGCGCGAACGCCCGGAACTCAGATAAGCCGCGATCGACTCCTGTGTCACCTCACCCAGGAACACCCGCTCTGCATCCATCACTGGCAGCCACGAACGGTTGAACTCGTACATGCGCGACAACAGGATGCGCAAATGCTCGTCGTAGGCGGCCGTGGCATTGAACTCGCGCAAGTATTGCCCGCAGGTGCCGGTCTGGCGGTGCAGATCGCGGCGACGTACATAGCCCAACGCCTTGTTCTCGCCGTCGGTGACGACCACGTAACGCCGGTCATGTTCGTCCATCAATTCCAGCGCGTCGGCCACCGGGGTGTCCGGGCTGACCGATGGCGCGTTGTCCGCCGCATCTTCAGCTTTCACCAGCAACAGGCGCTTGAGGGTGCTGTCCTGGCCGACGAAGTTGCTGACAAAGTCATCCACCGGATGGGCGAGCAGGGTGTCCGGATGGTCGATCTGCAACAGTTTGCCAGCACGGAAGATCGCGATCTTGTCGCCCAGCTTGATCGCTTCGTCGATGTCATGGCTGACCATGATCACCGTCTTGTTCAGCGCCCGCTGCATCTCGAAGAACTCGTTCTGGATCATTTCACGGTTGATCGGGTCGACCGCGCCGAACGGTTCGTCCATCAGCAGCAACGGAGCATCCGCCGCCAGGGCGCGAATCACACCGATGCGTTGCTGCTGGCCACCGGACAATTCCCGAGGGTATCGATGCAGATACTGCTTGGGCTCAAGCTTGATCATGCTCATCAGTTCTCGAGCGCGGTCGTGGCATTTCTGTTTGTCCCAACCTAACAGGCGCGGAACCACGGTGATGTTTTCCTCGATGGTCATGTTCGGGAACAGACCGATCTGCTGGATGACATAACCGATGTTGCGGCGCAGGGTCACTTCGTCGAGAGCCGTCGTGTCTTCGCCATTGATCAGGATCTTGCCCGAGGTCGGCTTGATCAGGCGGTTGATCATTTTCAACGTGGTGCTTTTGCCGCAACCCGATGGCCCGAGGAACACGCAGATTTCGCCTTCATTGACGGTCAGGCTTACGTCGTTCACGGCCGAAATAGTTTTGCCGTTGCTTTGAAAAGTCTTGGTCAGGTTTTGAAGTTCGATCATTTGAGCAGTCCTTTCGGAGTCAGCGAACGTTGCAGCCACTGCAGAAGCAGGTCGGCGAAGATGGCCAGCAGGCTGACCAGTAAGGCGCCGACGATCAGCATCGACATGTCACTGCGGCTGATGGAAGCGAGGATGAGCACGCCGAGGCCGCCGGCGCCGATGGTGGCGGCGATGGTCATGACACCGATGTTCATGACCACGGCGGTGCGCACGCCGGCGAGGATCACCGGCACGGCGATGGGCAGTTCGACCATGCGCAGGCGCTGGCCGAAGGTCATGCCGATACCGCGCGCGGCTTCGCGAATGCCCGGTTCGACGCCGGACAGGGCCAGGTAGGTGTTACGCATGATTGGCAGCAGTGAGTAGAGAAACACCGCGGTGATCGCCGGCATCGGGCCCAGGCCCTGGCCGAATTTGGAGTAGAACGGCAGCAGCAGGCCGAACAGGGCAATCGACGGCACGGTCAGCAGCACCGTGGCGCTGGCTTGCAAAGGCCCGGCGAGGGTCGGGAAGCGGGTCATCAAAATGCCCAGGGGCACGCCAACGACAATCGCCAGCGTCACCGCGATGCCAACCAGGGTGATGTGCTGCCAGGTCAGGTGCAGCACCAGCGGCCAATCGAGATGGGAAAAGGCGTTCAAGAATTCCATGGCTTTTCCTCGTTCAGTTCAGTGGATGCTGGCGCAGGAAATCGGCGGCCACGGCGGAGGGGCTTTCGTGATCGACATCAACCCGCGCGTTGAGCTGGCGCATGGTGTCGTCGTCGAACAGTTCGGCCAGTGGCTTGAGTTGTCCGGCGAGTTGCGGGTGCGCATCGAGGTACGCCTGACGCACCACCGGGGCGGCGGTGTAGTCGGGGAAGTAGTGCTTGTCGTCTTCGAGCAACTTGAGTTTGAAGGCGTTCAAGCGACCGTCTGTGGTGTAGACCAGGCCGGCAAATACCTGACCGTTGCGCAGCGCGGTATAAACCAGGCCCGCGTCCATCTGGCGGATGTTTTTACGGGTCAGGTTCATGCCGTACAGCTTGACCATGCCATCGAGGCCGTCGGAGCGGTTGGCGAATTCAGTGTCCAGCGCTACCAGGTGATTGGTCTTGGCCTCGTCCCGCAGCACCCTGTTGAGATCGCTAATGGTGTTGATCTGCGGATACGCATCGGCGACGTTCTTCGGCAATGCGAGGGCGTAGGTGTTGCTGAATCTGGACGGGGTTAGCCAGACCAGGCCTTTTTTACCGTCGAGTTCTTTTACCCGGGTGTAGGACTGTTCGCTGTCGAGTTTTTCGGTCACATGGTTGTAGGCCACCAGCGACACGCCGGTGTATTCCCAGAGCATGTCCAGTTGACCGCTTTCGTGGGCGCTGCGGGCCAGATTACTGCCCAGGCCACCAGTGACTTGCACGTCGTAACCCTTGGTGCGCAGGTATTGGGAGGTGATTTCCGCCAGCAGGGTCTGTTCGGTGAACACGCGGGCGCCGATGCGGATCAGCGGCTTGTCCGCCGCTTGGGCAAATCCTGCGCATAGCAGGATGCAGCCTAATAAAAAGCTTGATGTCTTCATGAGCGTTCCTTTACCGAGGCTTAAGACGGGCGCAAGCCGCGTTCGAGCCAGGTTCGGCTGGCCAGTGTCACCAGACCGTCGAGCAGCAGGGCCAGCAGGGCGGTGCAGGCCGCGCCCAGCAGCAGTTGCGGCTGATTGTTCAAGGCGATGCCGGGGAAAATCAGGCTGCCGAGACTGTTGGCGCCGATCAGGAACGCCAGCGGCGCCGTCCCGACATTGATGGCCAGTGCCACGCGCACGCCACCGATGATGATCGGCACGGCATTGGGCAATTCGACTTTCCACAGCACCTGGCGCGGGGTCATGCCGATGCCGACGGCGGCTTCCTTGAGTGAACCCTGGACGTTTTTCAGGCCTTCATAGGTGTTGCGCACGATCGGCAACAGCGAGGCGAGGAACAGGGCGAAGATCGCGGGACCGCTGCCAATCCCCAGGATGCCCAGGGCGATGGCCAGCACGGCGAGAGGCGGCACGGTGTTGCCGATGTTGAAGACCTGCATGAAGCGTTCGGCGCGGCCGACCATGGTCGGGCGGCTGAGGAAGATGCCGGCGGGGATGCCCACGACGAGGGCGGCCAGCATGGAAGCGAGGACGAGAATCAGATGAGCTTGCAGGTAAAACAACAAATCGTCGCGGTAGTGTTCGATCGTGTTGACGCCGATCCAGTGGATCAGCAGGGCCAGGAGGGCGATTACCAGCGCGCCTCCTGTCAGCCCTTTGCCATAGTGGATAGCCACAGGCGGACTCCTTTTTTCTTTGTCGGCGAGCGCAGTCCCGTGTGGCATGCCATTGCTGGTTGCCGGGAAATCAACGTTCGCGAGAAGCAGCTCATGCCGAGCACGTTCCACTGTAGGAGCGAGCCTGCTCGCGAAAAACGTCCAGACAACGCGTACATTCAGGTACCGAGCGTTATCGTTGACGTCCATCGCGAGCAGGCTCGCTCCTACAGGCGGGACGCGTACAGCTTATCGAGCCATAAGCGCAGCCTCGTCAGGCTAACTTGCTGATTTTTCAGCCCCTGACGAAAGCCGTAACAGGGGAGTGGACGCCTCCACCTTTTAAAAGGTTCCATAATTGGCAGCATTTAGCCACCCTTCATGTCCTGCAAGGGTTCTGTTGATCGACGCGGCCGACGGGCCGAGCGGTGGTCTGTGGCGGACGGTTTGCGCTATACTCGCCGCCCTTTTTTGAATCACCTGCCAGGCGATTTCCCATGACCAAACAGGCCGCCGAAGTCGCGAAACGCCGCACTTTCGCCATTATTTCCCACCCCGATGCCGGTAAAACCACCATCACCGAGAAGCTCTTGCTGATGGGCAAGGCGATTGCGGTAGCCGGCACGGTGAAATCTCGCAAATCCGACCGCCATGCCACCTCCGACTGGATGGAAATGGAAAAGCAGCGGGGTATCTCGATTACCACGTCGGTCATGCAGTTCCCGTATCGCGAGCACATGATCAACCTGCTCGACACCCCGGGCCACGAAGACTTCTCCGAAGATACCTACCGCACCCTGACGGCGGTCGACTCGGCGTTGATGGTTCTCGACGGCGGTAAGGGTGTAGAGCCACGCACCATCGCCCTGATGGACGTCTGCCGTCTGCGTGACACGCCGATCGTCAGTTTCATCAACAAACTCGACCGTGACATCCGCGACCCGATCGAACTGCTCGACGAAATCGAAGCGGTCCTGAAGATCAAGGCTGCGCCTATCACCTGGCCGATCGGTTGCTACCGCGACTTCAAAGGCGTGTATCACCTCGCCGATGACTACATCATCGTTTACACCGCCGGTCATGGCCACGAGCGCACCGAAACCAAGATCATCGAGAAACTCGATTCCGACGAAGCCCGCGCCCACCTGGGTGACGAGTACGAGCGCTTCATCGAGCAGCTGGAACTGGTGCAGGGCGCCTGCCACGAGTTCAACCAGCAGGAATTCCTCGACGGTCAGCTGACCCCGGTGTTCTTCGGTACGGCGCTGGGCAACTTCGGTGTCGACCATGTACTCGACGCCGTGGTCGACTGGGCGCCGCGTCCGCTGGCACGTGTGGCCAACGAGCGCACCGTGGAACCGATCGAAGAGAAGTTCTCGGGCTTCATCTTCAAGATCCAGGCGAACATGGACCCGAAACACCGTGACCGCATCGCCTTCATGCGTATCTGCTCCGGCAAGTACGAAAAAGGCATGAAGATGCGCCACGTGCGTACCGGCAAAGACGTGCGGATCGGTGACGCGCTGACCTTTTTCTCTTCCGAGCGTGAGCAACTGGAAGAGGCGTTTGCCGGCGACATCATCGGTCTGCACAACCACGGCACCATCCAGATCGGCGACACCTTCAGCGAAGGCGAAACCCTGGGCTTCACCGGTATCCCGCACTTCGCCCCGGAACTGTTCCGCCGCGTACGCCTCAAGGACCCGCTGAAATCCAAGCAACTGCGCCAGGGCCTGCAACAACTGGCCGAAGAAGGCGCGACCCAGGTGTTTTTCCCGGAGCGCAGCAACGACATCATTCTCGGCGCCGTCGGTGTGCTGCAGTTCGACGTGGTCGCCAGCCGCTTGAAGGAGGAATACAAGGTCGAGTGTTCCTACGAGCCGATCACCGTCTACTCGGCGCGTTGGGTCGAGTGCAGTGACAAGAAGAAGCTCGAGGAATTCTCCAACAAGGCGGTGGAAAACCTGGCGCTGGACGGCGGCGGTCACCTGACCTACCTGGCGCCTACACGGGTCAACCTGGCACTGATGGAAGAGCGCTGGCCGGACGTGAAATTCCGCGCGACGCGCGAGCATCACTAAGCGCTGATCCCGAAATACCCAAAACCCCGTTGCGAAAGCTGCGGGGTTTTTTGTTGCCTGTCACAGTTTCCTGTAGGAGCGAGCCTGCTCGCGATGGTGTCGGCTGCACCGCGTTTTTTCAGGAGGCGCGCATCATCGTTAACTTCCATAGGGAGCAAGCTTGTTATCTTTTCGGCATAACCCTTATCGCAAACCAATCTCCACGCCCATGGCATTTCCGTCGAGTCGATAGCGTCCTGTCTGGAGAACCCGGCTGATCGGAACTAGATTTTACTCAGCGCCAGCCAGGCACTTGAGTTTCACCTGCGAAAGGATGGAATCGGTTATGAACAGGTTGCTACGCGTTGTATTGCTGTTGAAGGTTTTCGTGATGCTGTCCCTCGGCAGTGCGGCGGTCTGGGCCGAGTGTGAGAACCACGCTACCCAGGCGATGAGCGGGCAGAGCGGAGACAGTGGATTGATGCTCGCCAAGTCCGAATCCGAACCGGGTGATCAGGGCCAGGGCGGCGCGGATAACGGTGATGACTCGACCACCGACGAACCGGATTCCAGTGACGACGAGGAAGGCGATAGCCAGTCGTAAAGTTCCAGACAAAAGAAAACCCCTGCTTCTTCGATTGACGCGCAGTCGAAGCAGCAGGGGTCAGGTTAACGCTTGACTACCTGGAACTACACAATCCCTGTGGGAGCTAGCCTGCTGGCGATAGCGGTGCCAGTGAACAGAAATTGTTGACTGGTGTACCGCAATCGCCAGCAGGCTCGCTTCCACAGTTTTTTACGCCGCGCCGTCGAGGAATTGCTCGGCGTAGTGGCAAGCCACCTGACGGCTGTCGAGCAGACGCAGGGCCGGCTCTTCGGTTTTGCAACGGTCGGTGGCGTACGGGCAACGCTTGTGGAACGCGCAGCCGGGCGGCGGGTTCAGCGGGTTGGGCAGTTCGCCGACGATCTTGATCTTCGGCTTGTCCGGATCCGGGTGAATGGTCGGCGTTGCCGACAACAGCGCCTGGGTGTAGGGGTGCAGAGGACGAGTGTAGATGTCTTCTTTCGGGCCCATTTCCACCGGACGACCGAGGTACATCACCATCACGTGATCGGCGACGTGCCGCACCACCGCCAGGTTGTGTGAGATGAACACGTAGGCGGTGTTGAACTCTTGCTGCAGGTCCATGAACAGGTTCAGCACCTGGGCCTGAATCGACACGTCCAGCGCCGAGGTCGGTTCGTCCGCCACCAGTACTTTCGGTTGCAGCATCATGGCGCGGGCGAGGGCGATCCGCTGGCGCTGACCGCCGGAGAACATGTGCGGATAGCGCTGGTAGTGCTCGGGACGCAAACCCACCTGTTTCATCATCGCCTGAACTTTCTCGCGACGTTCGGTGGCCGACAGGTTGGTGTTGATCAGCAGCGGCTCGGCCAGTTGATCACCGATTTTCTGCCGTGGGTTCAACGACGCGTACGGGCTCTGGAACACCATCTGCACGTCTTTGCGCAGTTGCTTGCGCTGGGCCTTGTCGGCACCGGCCACTTCCTGGCCGGCGATTTTCAAGGAGCCCGAGGACGGCTCTTCGATCAGTGTCAGGGCGCGGGCCAGGGTGGATTTGCCGCAGCCGGATTCGCCTACGACGGCGAGGGTCTTGCCGGCTTCCAGCTCGAACGACACACCGTTGAGGGCGCGAACGGTGGCGTGACCCTTGAACAGGCCACGGGACACTTCGTAGTGACGGGTCAGGTCGCGGGCGGTAAGAACGACGGCCATTACGCCACCTCCTGGTTCAGCGGGTAGAAGCAGCGGGCGAGGCTGTTGCTTTTCGGGTCAAGGGTCGGACGCTGCGCACGGCAGTTGTCCTGCACATACGGGCAGCGCGGCGACAGCAGGCAGCCCTGCGGACGGTCGTAACGACCGGGCACGATGCCCGGCAGGGTCGACAGGCGCGAGGCCCCCAGGCTGTGTTCCGGAATCGCCTTGAGCAGCGCTTCGCTGTACGGGTGCGCCGGGATGTCGAACAACTGAGGCACCTGGCCGACTTCGACCGCTTGACCGGCGTACATCACGCACACGCGCTGGGCGGTTTCGGCCACGACCGCGAGGTCGTGGGTGATCAGTACCAGGCCCATGTTCTGTTCTTTCTGCAACGCCAGCAGCAGGTCCATGATCTGTGCCTGAATCGTTACGTCCAATGCAGTGGTCGGTTCGTCGGCGATCAGCAGTTTCGGTTCGCCGGCAATGGCCATGGCGATGGCGACCCGCTGGCTCATACCGCCGGACAGTTGGTGCGGGTAGGCGTCCATGCGGCTGGCGGCACCCGGGATTTCAACTTTTTCCAGCAGTTCGATGGCACGCTTGCGCGCGGCCTTGCCGGACATTTTCAGGTGCAGGCGCAACACTTCTTCGATCTGGAAGCCGACGGTATAGCTCGGGTTCAGCGCGGTCATCGGGTCCTGGAAGACCATGGCCAGGTCTTTGCCGACGATTTGCCGACGCTGACGGTTGCTAAGCTTGAGCATGTTCTTGCCATCGAAATTCAGGGCGTCGGCGGTGACGATCCCCGGATGCTCGATCAGGCCCATCAGCGCCATCATGGTCACGGACTTGCCGGAACCTGATTCGCCAACGATGGCCAGGACTTCGCCCTTGTCCACTTTCAGGTCGAGGCCATCGACCACGGGAACGGCGTTCTTGTCGCCGAAGCGAACGTTGAGATTCTTGATTTCTAACAGTGACATTGGAATCTCCTCAGGCGGCGTTCTTGAGTTTCGGGTCCAGCGCATCGCGCAGGCCGTCACCCATCAAGTTGATTGCCAGCACGCTGAGCAAAATGGTCAAGCCAGGCAGGCTGACGACCCACCAGGCGCGTTCGATGTAGTCGCGGGCCGAGGCCAGCATGGTGCCCCACTCAGGGGTTGGCGGTTGTACCCCAAGGCCGAGGAAGCCCAGTGCGGCGGCATCGAGAATCGCCGAAGAGAAACTCAGGGTGGCCTGAACGATCAGTGGCGCCATGCAGTTGGGCAGCACGGTCACGAACATCAGGCGTGGCAGGCCGGCACCGGCCAGGCGCGCGGCGGTCACGTAGTCGCGGTTCAGTTCGCCCATCACCGCAGCACGGGTCAGACGAACGTAGGACGGCAGGGACACCACGGCGATGGCGATCACGGTGTTGATCAGGCCAGGGCCGAGGATGGCGACGATCGCCACGGCCAGCAGCAGGGACGGCAGGGCCAGCATGATGTCCATCAGACGCATGATGGTCGGGCCGAGCACGCGCGGGAAGAACCCGGCAAACAGACCCAGCAGGATTCCCGGGATCAGCGACATGACAACCGACGACAAGCCGATCAGCAAGGACAGGCGCGAACCCTGGATCAGGCGCGACAGCAAGTCACGACCCAGCTCATCGGTCCCGAGCAGGAACTGCATCTGTCCACCTTCCAGCCAGGCCGGAGGGGTCAGCAGGAAGTCGCGGTATTGCTCGCTCGGGTTATGCGGCGCGACCCACGGGGCGAAGATGGCGCAGAAAATCACCAGCAACATGAACAGCAGGCCGGCGACGGCGCCTTTGTTCTTGGAAAACGCTTGCCAGAATTCTTTGTACGGCGACGGGTACAGCAGGCTTTGATCCGCGGCGGAGGCGGTGGCGGCTACTGAGGAAGTTGGAGTGCTCATGGGTATGGACCTCAGCGCTGGTGACGGATGCGTGGATTGGCAAAGCCGTAGAGGATGTCCACTACGAAGTTGACCAGAATCACCAGGCAGGCGATTAACAGGATGCCGTTTTGCACAACCGGGTAATCCCGGGCGCCAATGGCTTCGATCAGCCATTTACCGATCCCCGGCCAGGAGAAGATGGTTTCGGTCAGGACCGCACCGGCCAACAGGGTGCCGACTTGCAGGCCGACCACCGTCAGCACCGGAATCAGCGCGTTACGCAGACCGTGCACGAACACCACGCGTGACGGCGACAGGCCTTTGGCACGGGCGGTGCGGATGTAGTCCTCACGCAGCACTTCGAGCATCGACGAACGGGTCATCCGCGCGATCACCGCCAGCGGGATTGTGCCGAGCACGATGGCCGGCAGGATCAGGTGGTGCAGGGCGTCGAAGAAGGCACTGACGTCATCGGCCAGCAACGTATCGATGAGCATGAAGCCGGTGCGCGGCTCGATGTCGTACAGCAGGTCGATTCGCCCGGAAACCGGGGTCCAGCCCAGGGATACCGAGAAGAACATGATCAGGATCAGGCCCCACCAGAAGATCGGCATCGAGTATCCCGCGAGGGAGATACCCATGACCCCATGATCGAACAGGGACCCTCGCTTGAGTGCCGCGATCACCCCGGCCAGAAGGCCCAGGATGCCGGCGAACAACAGGGCGGCCATGGACAGCTCCAGGGTCGCGGGGAAGAGAGAGGTGAACTCGGTCCAGACGCTCTCACGGGTACGCAGGGACTCCCCGAGATCGCCGTGGGCCAGTTTGCCGATGTAATCCAGGTACTGGGCATACAGGGGTTTGTTCAGACCTAGGCGTTCCATTGCCTGAGCGTGCATTTCCGGGTCGACTCTGCGTTCGCCCATCATGACTTCCACAGGGTCGCCAGGGATCATGCGAATCAACGCGAAAGTCAGCAAGGTGATGCCGAAGAATGTGGGGATCAATAACCCCAGTCGGCGGGCAATAAAACTAAACATCGTGTGGTGTACCTCATCAGCCGGTTAGGCGTGCCCGGCACGCCTGGGTTCAGGAATGCCGGGAGTTTCTTATCTACTTCACCTGGGTGGTGGCGAAGTTATTCGTGGTGAGCGGGCTAATGTGATAACCCACTACGTTGTTGCGCATTGCTGTAAACATTCTAGTGTGCGCCATGCTGATCCACGGCTGGTCTTGATTAAAAATAACCTGGGCCTGCTCGTACAAGGCGGCACGCTCGGCGGGGTCGGTTTTTTCGCGGGCCTGGTCTATCAGTGCCTGGAATTTGTCATTGCACCAGCGGGCGTAGTTTTCGCCGTTCTTTGCAGCTTCGCAGCTGAGCATAGGTGTCAGGAAGTTATCCGGGTCGCCGTTATCGCCCGCCCATCCGGCGGAAACCATATCGTGCTCGCCGTTTTTCGCGCGCTTGAGCATTTCGCCCCATTCCATCACGCGGATGTCGATCTTGATCCCGACCTTTGCCAGGTCAGCCTGCATCATTTGCGCGCCAAGCATCGGGTTCGGGTTGGTCGGGCCGCCCCCGTTGCGGGTGAACAGGGTGAATGTCGTACCTTCAGGTACGCCGGCTTCCTTGAGCAGGGCGCGGGCCTTGTCCAGATCGTGGGCCGGGTTCTTCAGGCTGTGGTTGTAACCCAGCAGGGTGTCAGGGTACGGGTTGACCGCCGCTGTCGCATTGCCTTTGCCAAACAGGGCGTTGACATAGGCCTCCTTGTCGAAGGCGATGTCGATGGCTTTACGCACACGCACCTCACTCATGTATTTGTGCGTGGTGTTCATGGCGACGTACGAAACGGTCATGGCGTTCAGTTCGTCGACCTTCAGGTTCGGGTCCTTCTTGATGCTCGGGATGTCATCCGGCTTCGGATACAGCGCGACCTGACACTCGTTGGCCTTGAGCTTCTGCAGGCGCACGTTGTTGTCGGTGGCGATGGCCAGGATCAATGCCTCGGCCGGCGGCTTGCCACGGAAGTAGTCAGGGTTGGCCTTGAAGCGAACCTGGGCGTCCTTGTTGTAGCGCTGGAAGACGAACGGACCGGTGCCGACCGGCTTGTTGTTCAGGTCGGCGGTCTTGTTGGCCTTGAGCAACTGGTCGGCGTACTCGGCCGGGTAGATTGACGAGAAGGCCATGGCGATGTCGGCCAGGAACGGCGCTTCACGGCGGGTCAGGGTGAACTTGACCGTGTTGTCGTCGACTTTCTCGACGCTTTTGAGCAGTTCCTTGAAGCCCATGCTTTCAAAGTACGGGAAGCCCACGCTCGACAGTTTGTGCCATGGGTGGTTCGGGTCCAGTTGACGCTGGAAGCTCCAGACCACGTCGTCGGCATTCATGTCGCGGGTCGGTTTGAAGTATTCGGTGGTGTGAAACTTGACGCCCTTGCGCAGGTGGAACGTGTAGCTCAGGCCGTCCTCGCTGATGTCCCAGGACTCCGCCAGTGCCGGAATCACTTCGGTGGTGCCGGGCTTGAAGTCAGCCAGGCGGTTGAAGATGGTTTCGGCCACTGCATCGGCGGTGACTGCAGTTGTGTACTGGACCATGTCGAAGCCTTCGGGGCTGGCTTCGGTACAGACCACCAGGGGTTTGGCCGACACGCCAACCGCGACACTCAGCAACGCGGCGGTGATGGCCGCACGTAGGGGAAGCATTTTCATCAAGAACCCTCTGCAATCGGTTGATCAGGAAACCCGATGGCTGGCTTCTCAGGAGCCAGCCGTCGGGCAGGCGTGTTTACAGAATGTTGAACGGCACCGTGGTCACGAGACGGAACTCGTTGATGCTGCCGTCAGCCTGGTTTTCGCTGGCACGGTGCGCGGTGTAGGTCGCGCGAACGGTGGTGGCCTTCAGCGGACCGCTTTGTACGGCGTAGGAAGCGCCGATGCCGTATTCGTAATGGGTTTCGCCATCCATCGACTGAATGCCGTCGTAACCCTTGCCCGCTACACCACCGTTGCCGGTGTAGTGAGTGCCGTCGATGCCCCAGCCGCGAGCCTGGTAGATGTTGAACTTCAGGCCTGGCACGCCGTATTCGGCCATGTTCAGACCGTAGGCAATCTGGAACGATTTTTCGTTCGGGCCGTTGAAGTCCGACAGCAGGGAGTTGGCCAGGTAGATGCCGTTGGTTTCGTGCAGGTAGTCGAAGTACTCGTTACCGTTCACTTCCTGGTACGAGAAGGTGAGGCTATGAGCCTGGTGAGCCAGGCCCAGCGACAGGGAGTAGGTGTCGTTGTCGATTTTGCCGATCAACGCCTTACCTTCGTCCTTGGTCTTGTAGTAGTTCAAACCGGTGGTCAGGCTCAGGACCTGGCTATCGCCCAGCACGTGGCTGGCGCCGAAGTAGTATTGGTTCCAGATGTCTTCGGCCTGGGTGGCCCAGAGGCTGGTGGTCAGGCTGGCAAACGGGGTGTAGGTGAGACCGCCGGTGTAGACGTGGTCGGTTTCAACGATGCCGTTGGCGTATTCGGTACGGAATTTACGCTGGCTTTCTTCGGTACGTGGTGAGTTGCGATCGAACGTGGCCAGGTCGAAAGCCAGGTTGTTCAGCTCTTCACTGTGGATCGCCACACCTTCGAAACTCGAAGGCAGCGCACGGTTGCCGATAACGTCGACCATCGGGCTGCTGAAGTTCATGCGGCCAGCGGTCAGGGTGGTGTTGGAGACACGGGCCTTGACGTTGGCCAGGCCCAATTTGCTCCACTGGCCTTGAGCGTCACCGCCTTCGGTGGTCAGGGTACGGTTGTTGCCCGCGCCTGGGCGTGTGCCCGGTGCGCCGCCGTTATTGGAGGCCAGGTCCTTGCGGTCCCGATCCAGTGCGATGGCGTTGTAGGCTGCCACTTCAGTGCTGAAACCGACAGTGCCTTCGGTGAAGCCCGAGTTGTACTTGACGATGGTGCCCTGAACCCAGTTGATCCGGCGGTCGGTCGGGGTCGAAACGCCGTCCTTCTTGTACTGGAACTTGCCACCGCGTTGCAGTTGCTCGTTGGCGTACCAGTTACGGGTAGTGCCGCTAATCGACTGGCCTTCGAGAAAACCAGTGGCGTCGCTTTGAGCATTCTTCTCATTCACAGTAACCGGGGTGTAGGCCTGGCTCTGGGGTTCTGCGTACGCCGTGGCGGTAACGCTGCTGATGGCCAAGGCCAGTATCGCGGTGCTGCTCAGTTTCATGGGTAAAGCTCCTTACTTTCTTTTTTTATGCCGTTCTTTTTTGATGAGCCGGCTATTTGCTTTGGAACTCAATGCACGCATCGCAAACGTTTGCTGTATGCCTTATGGGCGAATTACGGCAACACGCTTGCGTGAGGGCGCAAGGCGCCCCCGGCGATGTAGCTACACGGTTTTACTTTTCGATGCTGACACCCGAGAAGACGTTGCGACCGAACGGGCTCACCTTGAACCCTTCGATTTTGGCGCTCAACGGTTGGTTGACCGTCGAGTGGGCGACTGGCGTGATCGGCACTTGCTGCTTGAGCAACTGCTGCGCCTGTTTGTAAAGCTCGGTGCGCTGGTCATGGTCGGTCACGACCTTGGCCTGCTTGATCAGCTTGTCGTAAGCCGGATCGCACCACATGGAGTAGTTGTTGCCACCAATGGCATCGCAGCTGTAGAGCGTGCCGAGCCAGTTGTCCGGGTCACCGTTATCACCGGTCCAGCCGATCAGGCTGATGTCGTGCTCGCCATTCTTGGTGCGCTTGATGTATTCGCCCCATTCGTAGCTGACGATCTTGACCTTGAGACCGATCTTCGCCCAGTCAGCCTGGAGCATTTCGGCCATCAACTTGGCGTTGGGGTTGTACGGTCGCTGAACCGGCATGGCCCACAGGGTGATCTCGGTACCTTCTTTCACGCCGGCAGCCTTGAGCAATTCTTTGGCTTTTTCCGGGTTGTAGGCGGCGTCCTTAATGGTGTCGTCGTAGGACCATTGGGTCGGCGGCATGGCGTTGACGGCCAGTTGTCCTGCGCCCTGGTATACGGCGTTGAGAATGCCTTGCTTGTTCACCGCCATGTCCAGTGCCTGGCGCACTTCAAGCTGGTCGAACGGTTTGTGGCGCACGTTGTAGGCGATGTAGCCGAGGTTGAAGCCGGGTTTCTCGATCAACTGCAGCTTCGGGTCGCTTTTCAGTGCGGTCACATCGGCAGGGCGCGGGTGCAGGGTGATCTGGCACTCATTGGCCTTGAGTTTCTGCACGCGTACCGACGCATCGGTGTTGATGGCGAAGATCAGGTTGTCGAGCTTGACCCGGCTCGGGTCCCAGTACTGCTTGTTGCCGGTGTAACGGATATTCGAGTCTTTCTGGTAGCTCTTGAACACGAACGGCCCGGTGCCGATCGGTTTCTGGTTGATGTCGCTCGGCTTGCCTTCGGTTAGCAGCTTGTTGGCGTACTCGGCGGAAAGGATGGCGGCGAAGCTCATGGCGATGTTCTGGATGAACGCGGCATCGACGTCTTTGAGGGTGAACTTGACAGTGTGGTCGTCGACTTTATCGATCTTGGTGATGTTGGTGTCCATCCCCATGTCGGTGAAGTACGGGAATTCGGTCGGGTACGCTTTGCGGAACGGGTCATCCTTGTTAATCATGCGATTAAAGGTGAACAGCACGTCGTCGGCGTTGAACTCACGAGTGGGCTTGAAGTACGGGGTGGTGTGGAACTTGACGCCTTCACGCAAGTGGAAGGTGTAGGTCAGGCCGTCATCGGAGACGTCCCACTTGGTCGCCAGCCCAGGAACTACGGCGGTGCCGCCTCGCTCGAACTGGGTCAAACGGTTGAACATGGTCTCGGCTGAGGCGTCGAAGTCGGTTCCGGTGGTGTATTGACCCGGATCGAAACCGGCCGGGCTCCCTTCGGAGCAGAACACCAGGTTAGTCGCAGCTTGGGCGAAAGGCGCGGCCGCTAATAAGCCGGCACCTAATAGAAACGGAATGACCGCGTGTTTAAGCATGGTGGCCTCATGATTTGTTGTCATTTTTTGATTTTGAGGACGACCTCGTGAGTCGTGCCTGCGGATACTTATGCAGGGGCCATACCCAATGCAAGATCCAGAGTGACTACAAGCCTTAAACAGTGGCACGAACGTACCTTAATGTCGCATATGTATAAAATTTGACGCATTTGACCGTTTGCGCGGTGTTTTTATCGTGCTAGCGGCGCCCCTTTTTGGTGCATCAAGGCCTTTGGGGCGCCCGTGGGTGGGGCGAGGTGTTACCTATTTATACCCCTGTCCCTCAGTGGGGGCTGGGGTAAATGGGAGCCATTATTGTTGCCAGGCTCATGAGCAAGATGTACGAAGTGCAACTGCGATAGTTGTCTGGGTATTCCTGTTTATTTCCAGAATCAGCATAGACGTCGGTTTGCAAAAAAAAAGGCGATCACTTGAATGATCGCCTTTTTTGCCTACCGGTTTTGAATCAAGGCATGAGCACTTCAATCGAACCGTCGGCAGTCATGCTGACCTGGCTGGTGCCCGCTTCCACTTCCGGCGTGACCGGAGCGGCGTCCATGCTGGCAGCTTTCATCATCATCGGTGCGCGCATGTACGGTTGTGGATAGCCGTTGCTGTTGAGGTTCAGGTTGACGATCTTGTAACCCTTGCCCCCCAGTGCATCAGTGGCCAGTTGGGCGCGGGCCTTGAACGCGGTCACGGCGTCCTTGAGCAGGGCGTCTTCGCTGGCCTTGCGGGTTGGCGTGGCAATGGCGAAGTCCATGCCGCCCATCTTCAGGTCGGTGAGCAGTTCGCCGGTGAGTTTCGACAGTGCGGCGAAGTCCGGGCTTTCCAGGCGCAACTCGGCGCGTTCGCGCCAGCCAGTGATTTTTTGACCCTTGGTGTCATAGATCGGGTAGCTGTTGCGGCTGCCCTGGCGCAACGTGATGTCCTTGACCTGTTTGGCCTGGGCCAGCGCCTTGTTCATGGTGGTGCTGACATCGGCGGCGAGTTTGGCCGGGTCACTGTTTTGTTCTTCGGTGTAGAGGGTCACGATCATCAGGTCGCGAGCCACTTCCTGACTGACTTCGGCGCGCAGTGAAATCTGGTTGTAATGAAGCTCGTCGGCAGCCAGGGCCGGGAGGCTGGCGATCGCGCCAATGCTCAGGGCGAGGAGGGCGGCGCTGCGGCGGAATGTGTGCATGAAAGCTCCTTGGAAGGGTGCGCAGGGCTCTGTTCCGGGCCTGCGTGAAACCATCAGACTCTAGCCTCTATGATCCGGTTCGCACAGTTACAACTTCTATACAGATACACATGCCCCCTGTAGGAGCGAGCCTGCTCGCGATGAACCTGAGAGCACCGAGGGGTGCCAGGTTCCCAGCGTCACCGTTGACGACCATCGCGAGCAGGCTCGCTCCTGCATGTGGCCGTTTGCCGCACTTTTTCCTGTCAGCCCCCGCGCTTGGTTATACTCCCGGCGATCCGCCTGGAGCGCTCATCAGGAGAGCTCATGCTCGCCCCCGTTCAAATTACCTCCGCAACTCGCCAGAATCTCTGGCGGCTGACGTTCATCCGCACTTTAGTGTTGGCCGCCCAGGCCGGCTCCGTGGGCCTGGCCTACTGGTTTGAATTGCTGCCGTTGCCCTGGTTCCAGCTGGCGGCGACCCTCGGTTGCTCGATGCTGTTGTGTGCGTTCACGGCGATTCGCCTGCGTACGTCATGGCCGGTGACAGAACTCGAATACGCCTTGCAACTGGCCTGCGACCTGTTTATCCACAGTGCCTTGCTGTACTTTTCGGGCGGCTCGACCAACCCGTTCGTGTCTTATTACCTGGTGCCACTGACCATCGCGGCCGTGACATTGCCGTGGCGTTATTCGGTGATTCTGTCCGGTATCGCATTGACGATGTACACCCTGTTGCTGGCGCGCTTTTATCCGTTACAGACCTTCCCGATCGCTCGGGAAAACCTGCAGGTTTACGGGATGTGGCTGAGTTTTGCCCTCGCCGCGGCGGTCATCACCTTCTTCGCCGCGCGCATGGCCGAAGAGTTGCGCCGTCAGGAAGAACTGCGCGCCATTCGCCGCGAAGAAGGACTGCGCGACCAGCAATTGCTGGCCGTGGCCACCCAGGCGGCCGGCGCCGCCCATGAACTGGGTACGCCACTGGCGACCATGAGCGTGTTGCTCAAGGAAATGCGCCAGGATCACCACGACCCGATGCTGCAGGACGACCTGAGCGTGCTGCAGGATCAGGTCAAGCTGTGCAAAGAGACCTTGCAACAACTGGTGCGCGCCGCCGAAGCCAATCGCCGCCTGGCCGTGGAGATGCAGGACGTCACCGACTGGCTTGATGAGGCACTGAACCGCTGGCACCTGATGCGCCCGGAAGCCAGCTATCGCTTCCAGCGCCTGGGTCAAGGCAAGGTGCCGCGCATGGCTCCACCGCCGGACCTGACCCAGGCCCTGTTGAATTTGCTGAACAACGCCGCCGATGCCTGTCCCGAGGGCCTGCAAGTGACGCTGGACTGGGATGCGGATAACCTGACGATCAGCATTCGCGACCACGGAGCCGGTGTACCGCTGGCCATCGCCGAGCAGATTGGCAAGCCATTTTTTACCACCAAGGGCAAAGGTTTCGGCCTGGGCCTGTTTTTGAGCAAGGCCAGCGTGACACGCGCCGGCGGCTCAGTGAAACTCTACAGTCATGAGGAAGGCGGCACGCTCACCGAGCTGCGCCTGCCCCGTGTCGCCCGAGGAGACCAACATGAGTGACGAAATCCAAGTCGAAGGCGAAGAACTGCCGCATTTGCTGCTGGTCGATGACGACGCAACATTTACCCGCGTCATGGCTCGAGCGATGGCTCGCCGTGGTTTTCGCGTCAGTACCGCCGGTTCCGCCGAAGAAGGCCTGGCGATGGCCCAGGCCGATCTGCCGGACTACGCCGCCCTGGACCTGAAAATGGACGGCGACTCGGGTCTGGTGTTGTTGCCCAAATTGCTGGAAATGGACCCGGAAATGCGCGTGGTGATCCTCACGGGTTACTCGAGCATTGCCACCGCCGTCGAGGCGATCAAGCGCGGTGCCTGCAACTACCTGTGCAAACCGGCGGATGCCGACGACGTTCTGGCCGCGCTGCTTTCCGAGCATGCCGACCTCGACAGCCTGGTGCCGGAGAACCCGATGTCGGTCGACCGTCTGCAGTGGGAGCATATCCAGCGCGTCTTGACCGAGCACGAAGGCAACATCTCCGCCACGGCCCGCGCCCTGGGCATGCATCGCCGCACGCTGCAGCGCAAACTGCAGAAGCGCCCCGTTCGCCGCTGAACCTGTGCTGAACGAATGCGGGTAGCTCCTCGCGACAAACCGAACCGATCATCTATGATCGGTTCGTGCGTGTTTTTTTCTTTATCGAGCCTTTTCCATGAATCAGAACGCTGAATATTCTGCGGTCAACGACGCGGTGCGCGGGCAGTTTTTTCGCAAAGTGTGGGCGATGACCACGCCTTACTGGCGTAGCGAAGAGAAGGGCAAGGCCTGGACGTTGCTGATCGCCGTGATTGCCCTCTCGTTGGTCAGCGTCGGGATCTCGGTGTGGTTCAACACCTGGTACAAAGACTTCTACAACGCCCTGCAGAAGAAGGATGAGGCGTCGTTCTGGACGTTGATCCTGTATTTCTGCGCCATTGCCGCGGTGGCGATTATCGGTGCGGTGTACCGCCTTTACCTGACCCAGATGCTGACCATACGGTGGCGGGCCTGGCTCACCGAAAAGTATTTCGCCCGCTGGCTCAGCGACAAAAATTACTATCGGCTGGAGCAGGGCGGTTACACCGATAACCCGGACCAGCGGATATCGGAAGACCTCAACAACTTCACCTTGAACACGCTGAGCCTGGGCCTTGGGCTGATTCGCAATATTGTCAGCCTGGTGTCGTTCTCGATCATCCTGTGGGGTGTATCAGGCAGTATTGAAGTGCTCGGCTTCACCATTCCCGGCTACATGTTCTGGTGCGTGCTGGTGTATGCCGCGGTCGGCAGTTGGCTGACGCATTTGATCGGTCGTCGTTTGATCGGCCTGAACAACCAACAACAACGCTTCGAAGCCGACCTGCGTTTCTCCATGGTCCGGGTCCGTGAAAATGCTGAAAGCATTGCGTTGTACAACGGCGAGCCCAACGAAAACCGCCGCCTGAGCAGTCGTTTCGGGATGGTTTGGCATAACTTCTGGGACATCATGAAGGTGTCCAAGCGTCTGACGTTCTTCACGTCCGGTTACAGCCAGATTGCGATCATTTTTCCGTTCATGGTCGCGGCGCCGCGTTACTTCTCCGGCAAGATCGAACTCGGTGAACTGATGCAAATCAGCTCGGCTTTCGGCAACGTCCAGGAGAGTTTCAGCTGGTTTATCAGTGCGTACCAGGACCTCGCTTCCTGGCGCGCCACCTGTGATCGTTTGTTGAGCTTCCGTCAGGCCATGGTCGATAACGAAGAGCGTGTCCCGGCCATCGACGTGCAGAATCAAGGGGATGCATTGCAGGTGCACAACCTCGGCCTCGATCTGGCTGACGGTCGCCATCTGCTGACCAATGCCGAGATGACCGTGGAGGAGGGCGAGCGCGTGATGCTCAGCGGTCGCTCCGGCAGCGGCAAGTCGACCTTGCTGCGGGCGATGGGGCATCTGTGGCCGGCGGGCCACGGCAGTATCCGCCTGCCGGCGGCGCGCTACCTGTTCCTGCCGCAGAAACCCTATCTGCCGATTGGTACGTTGCGCGAGGCATTGAGTTATCCACAGGCCGGCGATACCTACCCGAACGAGCGCTACGTGCACGTACTGGAAACCTGCCGACTGCCGCATCTGGTGGCGCGCCTCGATGAAGCCAATCACTGGCAGCGTCTGCTGTCGCCAGGTGAGCAGCAGCGCCTGGCCTTCGCCCGTGCCCTGATTTATGCGCCGCAATGGTTGTACATGGACGAAGCGACGTCGGCGATGGATGAAGAGGATGAGGCTTCGCTGTATCAGGCGCTGATCGATGAGTTGCCGGGACTGAGCATCATCAGCGTCGGCCATCGCAGCAGTCTCAAGCGTTTCCATCCGCGGCACATTCGTATCGAGAATGGCCGCCTGGTGGACCAGGCCGTGACCGCCTGAACACCGCATTCCCTGTAGGAGCGAGCCTGCTCGCGAGGGTGGCTAACGATAACGCGTGCCACCTGAGTACACGCGGCGCTCGCCAGTCCATCGCGAGCAGGTTCGCTCCTACACAGGGTGATGGGTGATCGTACAACCGTGTTGAGCTATGATGCGGTTTCAACCGAATTTTTCGAGACAGATGTTCACCATGGAAAACCTGAACGACACACCACGCCTCCCTCGCAAGCGCCGCAGCCTCGCGCAGGAACTGGTGACGGTGCTGTCCGAGCAGATCCGCGACGGCCACCTCAAGCGTGGTGACAAGTTGCCCACCGAGTCGGCGATCATGGATGCCCATGGCGTCAGCCGCACGGTGGTGCGCGAGGCGATTTCCCGTCTGCAGGCGGCGGGGCAGGTGGAAACCCGCCACGGTATCGGCACCTTCGTTCTCGACACCCCGAGCCCGAGCGGTTTCCGTATCGATCCGGCAACAGTGGTGACCTTGCGTGATGTGCTGGCCATCCTGGAGCTGCGCATCAGCCTGGAGGTGGAGTCCGCCGGTCTGGCCGCGCAACGTCGAACCCCTGAGCAGTTGGCGTTGATGCGCGCGGCACTGGATGCCTTGAATGAAAGCGTCTCCCACGCCGGCGATGCCGTGGCCTCGGACTTCCAGTTCCACCTGCAAATCGCCCTGTCGACCGGCAACCGCTACTTCACCGACATCATGACCCACCTGGGCACCAGCATCATTCCGCGCACTCGCCTCAATTCCGCGCGGCTGGCCCACGATGACCAGCAGCACTACATGAATCGCCTGAGCCGCGAGCACGAAGAAATCTACGATGCGATTGCTCGCCAGGATTCCGATGCGGCCCGCGCGGCCATGCGTTTGCACCTGACGAACAGCCGCGAGCGGTTGCGTCATGCCCATGAAGAGGCAGAGGCGCAGCGGGGGTAAGCAATCTACCCCTGTGTCATTCATCGTCTGAGTTACCGCTATCGCGAGCAGGCTCGCTCCCCCATTTGACTTGCGGTGAACACGATTTGTGCGCACCCAAATCCCTGTGTGGGAGCGAGCCTGTTATCAGCCATTTCCCACATCCCCCTGCTTGTTTGCTCAGTCCATCAATCTTCTGACAACGTATCTCTATTGAGCCGGCGTCTGCCCCGCTTTTCCTGCCCCAATAGCCGCTGAACCCCCTATCTCGCCTGACTCTTGTCGAACAATTTTCACCCACGGCGATGAAATGCAGTTGACGGTTATATTTTAAGTTGTACGATGACCTACAACTTCAGCAAAGGCTGAACGGTTTTCTCACACACAAACGTCGCTACCCAGGGTGTTCGAATAATGAATCCACAAGAACTGAAGTCCATCCTCTCTTCCGGCCTGTTGTCTTTCCCGGTCACCGATTTCAATGCCCAGGGCGATTTCCACCGCGCTGGCTACATCAAGCGTCTCGAATGGCTGGCCCCATACGGCGCCTCGGCTCTGTTCGCCGCCGGCGGCACCGGTGAGTTCTTCTCTCTGGCGGCCAGCGAATATTCGGAAATCATCAAGACGGCGGTCGACACTTGCGCCACCAGCGTGCCGATTCTGGCCGGTGTTGGCGGTTCGACCCGTCAAGCCATCGAATACGCGCAGGAAGCTGAGCGTCTGGGCGCCAAGGGCCTGTTGCTGTTGCCGCATTACTTGACCGAAGCCAGCCAGGACGGCGTTGCCGCCCACGTTGAAGCCGTGTGCAAATCGGTCAACATCGGTGTCGTGGTCTACAACCGTAATGTTTGCCGTCTGAACGCGCCGCTGCTGGAGCGTCTGGCAGAGCGCTGCCCGAACCTGATCGGCTACAAGGACGGCCTGGGTGATATCGAGTTGATGGTGTCGATCCGCCGCCGCCTCGGTGACCGTTTCAGCTACCTGGGCGGCTTGCCGACCGCCGAAGTCTACGCCGCTGCCTACAAGGCACTGGGCGTGCCGGTCTACTCCTCGGCGGTGTTCAACTTCATCCCGAAAACCGCGATGGACTTCTACCACGCGATCGCGCGTGACGATCACGCCACCGTTGGCAAGATCATTGATGACTTCTTCCTGCCATACCTGGACATCCGTAACCGCAAAGCCGGTTACGCCGTGAGCATCGTCAAGGCCGGGGCAAAAATTGCCGGTTACGACGCGGGCCCTGTGCGTGCTCCGCTGACCGATCTGACGGGCGAAGAGTACGAAATGCTCGCCGCGCTGATCGACAAGCAGGGCGCGCAGTAACACATCCGGTTTAACGGGGCCGCTGGGTATTCAGCGGCCTTTTGCGTGAGATCTTTTTGTTTCGAGGGCAGTCCCGTGACAAATGCAAAGCGTTTCGACAACTACATCAACGGCGAATGGGTCGCGGCCAGCGATTACGCGACCAACATCAACCCGTCCGAGCTCAGCGATGCCATCGGCGACTACGCCAAGGCTGACCTGGCCCAAGTCCACGCCGCCATCGATGCCGCCCGTGCCGCGTTTCCGGCGTGGTCCACATCCGGCATTCAGGCGCGTCACGATTCCCTGGATAAAGTCGGCACTGAAATTCTCGCCCGTCGCGATGAGCTCGGCACATTGCTGGCTCGGGAAGAGGGCAAGACCCTGCCCGAAGCCATTGGCGAAGTGACCCGCGCCGGCAACATTTTCAAGTTCTTCGCCGGTGAATGCCTGCGCCTGTCCGGCGACTACCTGCCGTCGGTACGCCCGGGCGTCAACGTTGAAGTCACTCGCGAAGCACTGGGTGTGGTCGGTCTGATTACCCCGTGGAACTTCCCGATTGCCATCCCGTCGTGGAAAATCGCCCCGGCCCTGGCCTACGGCAACTGCGTCGTGCTCAAGCCTGCGGACCTGGTGCCAGGTTGCGCCTGGGCCCTGGCGGAAATCATCTCCCGCGCGGGCTTCCCGGCTGGCGTGTTCAACCTGGTGATGGGCAGCGGTCGCGTGGTGGGTGATGCACTGGTCCACAGCCCGAAAGTCGACGGCATCAGCTTCACCGGTTCCGTGGGTGTCGGTCGTCAGATCGCCGTCAGCTGCGTGTCGCGCCAGGCCAAGGTCCAGCTGGAAATGGGCGGCAAGAACCCGCAGATCATTCTTGACGACGCCGACCTCAAGCAAGCGGTCGAGTTGTCGGTACAGAGCGCGTTCTACTCCACCGGCCAGCGTTGCACCGCGTCGAGCCGCTTCATCGTCACCGCCGGCATCCACGACAAGTTCGTCGAAGCCATGGCCGAGCGCATGAAGTCGATCAAGGTCGGCCACGCGTTGAAAGCGGGCACCGATATCGGTCCGGTGGTTTCCCAGGCTCAACTGGAACAGGACATGAAGTACATCGACATCGGCCAGTCCGAAGGTGCGCGTCTGGTCAGCGGCGGTGGCTTGGTGACCTGCGACACCGAGGGCTACTACCTCGCTCCGACGCTGTTTGCCGACAGCGAAGCGGCGATGCGCATCAGCCGCGAAGAGATCTTCGGCCCGGTGGCCAACGTGGTTCGCGTCGCGGATTACGAAGCGGCATTGGCCATGGCCAACGACACCGAGTTCGGTCTGTCGGCGGGCATCGCCACGACATCGTTGAAGTACGCCAACCACTTCAAGCGCCACTCCCAGGCCGGGATGGTGATGGTCAACCTGCCGACCGCTGGCGTGGATTACCACGTTCCGTTCGGCGGGCGTAAAGGTTCGTCCTATGGCTCCCGCGAGCAAGGCCGCTATGCGCAAGAGTTCTACACGGTCGTGAAGACCAGTTACATCGGCTCGTAAGGCAATACCCCCTGTAGGAGCGAGCCCTGCTCGCGATGGTCTTGAAGTCGCCACGGTCAACCTGATGCCCCGCGTCATCGTTGAACACCATCGCGAGCAGGGCTCGCTCCTACAGGGGGCGCACCCGTTTTACCCGCGCATAAAAATAATCAGTGGGAGTACATCTACATGCAATCGACCAAGCCGACTCACGTCCGCTATTTGATCCTGCTCATGCTGTTCCTGGTGACCACGATCAACTACGCCGACCGGGCTACCATCGCCATTGCCGGCTCCAGCCTGCAAAAAGACCTCGGCATCGACGCGGTCACCCTTGGCTATATCTTCTCTGCATTCGGTTGGGCCTACGTGGCCGGGCAAATTCCCGGGGGCTGGCTGCTGGACCGTTTCGGCTCGAAAAAAATCTATGCCTTGAGCATCTTCACCTGGTCGCTGTTCACCGTCCTGCAGGGTTATGTCGGTGAGTTCGGCATGTCCACGGCGATTGTCGCGCTGTTCATGCTGCGCTTCCTGGTGGGCCTGGCCGAAGCGCCGTCCTTCCCCGGCAACGCGCGTATCGTGGCGGCCTGGTTTCCGACCGCTGAACGCGGCACGGCATCGGCGATCTTCAACTCCGCTCAATACTTCGCCACGGTACTGTTCGCGCCGCTCATGGGCTGGATCGTCTACACCTTTGGCTGGCAGCATGTGTTTGTCGTGATGGGCAGCATCGGTATCGTGTTCTCTCTGATCTGGCTGAAAGTTATCCACAGCCCGCGTCAGCACCCGATGATCAATGACGCCGAGTTCAAGCACATCGCCGAGAACGGCGGCATGGTCGACATGGACCAGGACAAAGGCAAGGGCAAGGGCAAAAAGGTCGACGGGCCAAAGTGGGACTACATTCGCCAGCTGTTGACCAACCGCATGATGCTCGGCGTTTACCTCGGCCAATACTGCATCAACGGCATCACTTACTTCTTCCTGACCTGGTTCCCGGTGTACCTGGTGCAAGAGCGCGGCATGACCATCCTCAAGGCCGGCTTCATTGCCTCGTTGCCAGCGATCTGCGGTTTCATTGGCGGGGTGCTCGGCGGGGTGATTTCCGACTACCTGCTGCGCAAGGGGCATTCCCTGACGTTCGCCCGCAAGGCGCCGATCATTGCCGGCCTGCTGGTTTCCAGCAGCATCGTGGCGTGTAACTACGTCGATATCGAATGGATGGTCGTGGGCTTCATGGCGCTGGCGTTCTTCGGCAAGGGCGTGGGCGCGCTGGGCTGGGCGGTGGTCTCCGATACTTCGCCGAAACAGATCGCCGGTTTGAGCGGTGGCCTGTTCAACATGTTTGGCAACCTCGCCTCGATCACCACCCCGATCGTGATCGGTTACATCATCAGCTCTACCGGATCGTTCAAGTGGGCACTGGTGTTTGTCGGTTGCAACGCATTGGTCGCGGTGTTCAGCTATCTGGTCATCGTCGGTCCGATCAAACGCGTTGTGCTCAAAGAACCACCGATGGGCGGTCCTGAAATGAATAACAAGTTGTCTCAAGCGCATTCCTGAGGAGCGGCGTCATGCAGTTGATTGAACATTCCGATTCGCCGCGCTACATCCGCCTGCACGAGCGGGACAATGTGGTGATCGTGGTCAACGATCAGGGCGTACCGGCCGGCACCGAGTTTGCCGATGGCCTGGTCACCGTGGATTTCGTGCCACAGAGCCACAAGGTCACCCTGGTAGACATTCCCGAGGGAGGGCAGGTGATCCGTTACGGCCAGACCATTGGCTACGCCTTGCAGCCGATCCCGCGTGGCAGTTGGGTCAAGGAGGACCAATTGCGCATGCCCACCGCGCCACCGCTGGACAGCCTGCCGCTGTCCACCGAAGTGCCGGCCGCGCAAGCCCCGCTGGAAGGCTATACCTTCGAGGGTTATCGCAACGCCGACGGCACGGTTGGCACGCGTAACATTCTCGGCATCACGACCACGGTGCAGTGCGTTACCGGCGTGCTGGACCATGCGGTCAAGCGCATCAAGGACGAGTTGCTGCCCAAGTACCCGAACGTCGATGACGTGGTGGCGCTGACCCACAGTTACGGCTGCGGCGTGGCGATCACCGCCACCGATGCCTACATCCCGATTCGCACGGTGCGCAATCTAGCGCGCAACCCGAACCTGGGAGGCGAGGCCTTGGTGATCAGCCTGGGCTGCGAGAAATTGCAGGCCGGGCAAGTGATGCACGAGAACGACAGCTCGGTGGATTTGAGCGAACCCTGGTTGTATCGCCTGCAGGACTCCAGTCACGGTTTTACCGAGATGATCGAGCAGATCATGGCGCTGGCCGAGACCCGTTTGAAGAAGCTCGATCAGCGCCGTCGGGAAACCGTGCCGGCGTCCGAGCTGATCCTGGGCATGCAATGCGGTGGCAGTGATGCGTTCTCCGGGATCACCGCCAACCCGGCCCTGGGCTACGCCTCGGACTTGCTCTTGCGTGCGGGTGCGACGGTGATGTTCTCCGAAGTGACCGAAGTGCGCGACGCGATCTACCTGCTGACTTCGCGCGCGCAAACCAGGGAAGTCGCTCAGGAGCTGGTGCGGGAAATGGACTGGTATGACCGTTACCTGGCCAAGGGGGAGGCGGATCGCAGCGCCAACACCACGCCGGGCAACAAGAAGGGCGGGTTGTCGAACATCGTCGAGAAATCCTTGGGGTCGATCGTCAAGTCCGGCAGCAGTGCTATCACTGGCGTGCTCGGCCCTGGCGAGCGCTTCAAGCAAAAAGGCCTGATCTTCTGCGCAACGCCGGCCAGCGACTTTGTCTGCGGGACCTTGCAACTGGCGGCAGGGATGAACCTGCACGTGTTCACCACCGGTCGTGGCACGCCTTATGGCTTGGCCATGGCGCCCGTGGTGAAGGTATCGACCCGCACTGAGCTAGCACAGCGCTGGCCAGACCTGATCGACATCGACGCGGGGCGAATCGCCACCGGACGCGCCTCCATCGAGGACCTCGGCTGGGAGTTGTTCCACTACTACCTGGACGTGGCCAGCGGCAAGAAACAGACGTGGGCCGAAAAGCACAAGCTGCATAACGACATCACCTTGTTCAATCCGGCGCCAATCACGTAAGACCGCGTCGGCTGCATCGCTGGCAAGCCAGCTCCCACAGGAATCTTCTGCGTTGCATAAGACGTATGAACACCGAGGAACCTGTGGGAGCTGGCTTGCCAGCGATAGCGTTCTACCAGACGGCGAGGGACTTGCTGGCTTATCATTAGCCCCCTAACGACGCTCACCCAAGGTTATCCACGGCATGCTGGCCATTTTCCTCGAAACCCTGAACATCACCGCCCCGGTGTTCGCCATGCTGTTTCTGGGGGTGCTGCTCAAGCGCATCAATTGGATCAACGATAACTTCATCCATACTGCGTCGGCGTTGGTGTTCAACGTCACCATGCCGGCGTTGCTGTTTCTCGGCATCCTGCACGCCGACCTGCACGCCGCGCTGCAGCCAGCGCTGCTGATTTATTTCTCCCTCGCCACCCTGGTGTGCTTTGCCATCGCCTGGGGCTGGGCGATTTTCAAGTGCCCGCGAGAAGACCGAGGAATCTACACCCAAGGCGCATTTCGCGGTAACAACGGGGTCATCGGCCTGGCGCTGGCGGCGAGCATGTACGGCGATTACGGGATTTCCCTGGGGGCGATTCTCGCGGCGCTGGTGATCCTGTTTTACAACACGCTGTCGACCATCGTGCTGGCGGTTTACAGCCCGGTGATCAAGTCCGATCCGTGGAGCATTTGCAAAAGCGTGTTCAGCAATCCGCTGATCATCAGCGTGATCGCGGCGGCACCGTTTGCCTACTTCAAGATAGGTTTGCCGGGATGGCTGGAAACCTCCGGCCAGTACCTGGCGCAGACCACCCTGCCGTTGGCATTGATCTGCATTGGCGGCACGTTGTCGCTGGCGGCGATGCGCAAGAGCGGCCCGATGGCGCTGAGTTCAAGTCTGGTGAAGATGCTCGGCCTGCCGATACTGGCGACGCTCGGCGCGTGGCTCTGGGGCTTTCGTGGCGCGGAGCTGGGGATTCTGTTCCTGTACTTCGGCAGCCCGACGGCGGCGGCCAGTTTTGTCATGGCCCGGGCAGCCAATGGCAACCATGAACTGGCGGCGGCGATCATCGTCATTACCACGTTGATGGCGGCGGTCACCACCAACGTCGGGATCTTTTTGTTGCAGTGGGGCGGGTGGATCTAGTCGCTGAAGCGTCGGTGCTTTTTAGGGCCTCATCGCGAGCAGGCTCGCTCCCACATTTGGAATGCATTCCCTGTGGGAGCGAGCCTGCTCGCGATGTCACTCCGGCTTCTGGTAGGTATCAATCACTTCCTGCGCCGCCCGAAACGCGTCGATCGCCGCCGGCACGCCGGCATACACCGCGCAATGCAACAGCGCTTCACGAATTTCTTCCACGGTGCAGCCGTTGTTCAGCGCGCCGCGCACGTGACCTTTCAATTCCTGCGGGCACTTCAGCGCTGTCAGGGCGGCGAGGGTGATCAGGCTGCGGGTTTTAAGCGGCAAGCCTTCGCGGCTCCAGACGCTGCCCCAGGCGTGTTCGTTGACGAAATCCTGCAGCGGCTGGGTGAACTCGGTGGCGTTGCCCAGCGCGCGGTCGACGAAGGCGTCGCCCATCACTTGGCGGCGTACTTCAACGCCGGTCTTCTTGTTCTCGGTCATGGCAATTCTCTCTTGTGGTGTTGGCGATGCCAGGCGCGCAGCGACGTGAACAGCAAAAACGCCACCAGCGCCGGCAGGACGAAAAACAGCATCAGGTGTTCAAGCTTGCCCGCCAATGGCATGCCGGTGGTGAACGACACCACGTGCAGGCCGTAAGCCAGATACAAACCCAGAAACAGCAAGCCCTCGGCGCGGGTCACCCGGTAGCCGGAATAGAACACCGGCAGGCACAGCGCGGCGACGCCGAGCATCACTGGCAGGTCGAAATCCAGGGCATTGGGCGATACCGATAGGGGTGTCGGCGCGACCAGTGCGGTAAAGCCCAAAACGCCCAACAGGTTGAACAGGTTGCTGCCAATGACGTTGCCCACCGCGATCTCCCGTTCGCCACGGGAGGCGGCGATCAGCGAGGTCGCGAGCTCCGGCAGGGAAGTGCCGATGGCGACGATGGTCAGGCCGATGATCCGTTCCGACAGTCCCAAATCAGTGGCGACCGCAACCGCCGCGCCCAACAATAAGTGGCCGGCGTACACCAGCATTGCCAGGCCGGCAATGATCATCATCAGACTTTTTAACCATGGCGCTTGCACCGGGTGCTCATGAGTCGACTGCGGACGCGCCGAGTGCTTCGACTGACGCAGCAACAGGCCCAGGTACAGCAGCAGTGCGGTCAGGAGAATGACGCCATCGGCACGGGTCAGCTCTTCATTCCAGGCCAGCACGAACAACAGCAGGCTGGCGCCGATCATCAGCGGAATATCCAGGCGCACCAGTTGCCGTGAAACTCGCAGGGGGATGATCAGCGCCGACAGTCCGAGGGTCACGAGGATATTGAAAATGCTGCTGCCGATCACGCTGCCGACGGCAATGTCGGCGTTATGCGCCAGTGTGGCCTGCAGGCTGATGGCCATCTGCGGTGCGCTGCTGCCGAGGGCGACGATGGTCAGGCCGATGATCAGTGGTCGCACATGCAGGCGCGCGGCCAGGCGCACGGCGGCACGTACCATCAGTTCGGCGCCGGCAATCAGCAGCACCAGGCCGCTGAGCAATTCGATCACGCTGATCAGGGGTAAATCGGCTAGTCCGAAGATGGTCGGGGCTCCGTTTGTCAGTCGTCGAGGGCTTGCACGCGAACCCGCGCAGTGCCGCTCTTGAGCATGCCCAGGCGTTCGGCGGCCTCATGGGACAGGTCGATCAGGCGCCCACGGGTATGCGGCCCACGATCGTTGATGCGGACCACGCAGGATTTGTCGTTGTTCAGGTTGGTGACCTTCACTCGCGTGCCGAAGGGAAGCTGGCGATGGGCGGCGGTCAGGGAATTCCGGTCGAAACGCTCGCCGCTGGCGGTGCGTTTACCTTGGTGTTTGGCGCCGTAGTACGAGGCCATGCCGGTCTTGTCGTAGCCGTGTGGGTCGACGATATCGTTACTCGCGCAGCCGGCGAGGAGGGAAAGGAGGGCGCAGGCGCCGAGCAGACGTTTCATTCGAAGGTTTCCCGAAACAAACTGTAGGAGCGAGCCAGCTCGCGATGGAGGGTCAGCCACATCGGGGCCAACTGACTTTCCATCGCGTGCAGGCTCGCTCCTACAAGGTTTTGAGCCAGGTTTAAAAACTGGCTCCATTTCTATCAGCCTTCGAGCTTGCTTTTCAGCAATTCGTTCACTTGTTGCGGGTTGGCCTTGCCTTTGGAGGCTTTCATGGCCTGGCCGACGAAGAAGCCGAACATCTTGCCGCGCTTGGCTTCGTCTGCCGCACGGTACTGCTCGACTTGCTCGGCGTTGGCCGCGAGCATTTCGTCCAGCACCGCCGAGATGGCGCCGGTGTCGGTCACTTGCTTCAGGCCGCGCTTGTCGATGATCTCGTCCGCGCTGCCTTCGCCGTTGGCCATGGCTTCAAACACAACCTTGGCGATTTTGCCCGAGATGGTGTTGTCCTTGATCCGCAGCAGCATGCCGCCCAGTTGCTCGGCGGAAACCGGCGACGCTTCGATGTCCAGGCCTTGTTTGTTGAGCAGGCTGCCCAACTCGACCATCACCCAGTTCGCTGCCAGTTTGGCGTCGCCGCTGATGCTGGCGACTTGCTCGAAGTAGTCCGCCTGCTCGCGGCTGGTGGCCAGCACGTTGGCGTCGTACACCGACAGACCGAACTGCTCCTGGAAGCGCTCGCGTTTCTGTGGTGGCAATTCCGGCAGGGTGGCGCGCACGTCATCGAGGAACGCGTTTTCAATCACGACGGGCAGCAGGTCCGGATCGGGGAAGTAACGGTAGTCGTTGGCTTCCTCTTTGCTGCGCATTGGACGGGTTTCGTCCTTGTTCGGATCGTACAGGCGGGTTTGCTGGATCACCTTGCCGCCGTCTTCGATCAGTTCGATCTGACGCTGGATTTCGCTGTTGATCGCCTTCTCGATGAAGCGGAACGAGTTGACGTTCTTGATCTCGCAGCGGGTGCCGAACTCGGCCTGGCCTTGCGGACGGATCGACACGTTGCAGTCGCAACGCAGCGAGCCTTCGGCCATGTTGCCGTCGCAGATGCCCAGGTAACGCACCAGTGCGTGGATCGCCTTGACGTAGGCCACGGCTTCCTTGGCGCTGCGCATGTCCGGCTCGGAAACGATCTCCAGCAACGGAGTGCCGGCACGGTTCAGGTCGATGCCGGTGGCACCGTTGAACTCCTCGTGCAGGCTCTTGCCGGCGTCTTCTTCCAGGTGCGCGCGGGTGATGCCGACACGTTTGACCGTGCCGTCTTCCAGGGCGATGTCCAGGTGGCCCTTGCCGACGATCGGCAATTCCATCTGGCTGATCTGGTAGCCCTTGGGCAGGTCCGGGTAGAAGTAGTTCTTGCGGGCGAACACGTTGTGCTGGCCGATCTCGGCGTCAATCGCCAGACCGAACATCACCGCCATGCGCACCGCTTCCTGGTTCAGCACCGGCAATACGCCGGGCATGCCCAGGTCGATCAGGCTGGCCTGGGTGTTCGGCTCGGAGCCGAATGTGGTGGAACTACCGGAAAAGATTTTCGACCGGGTGGTGAGCTGGGTATGAATCTCCAGCCCGATCACGACTTCCCATTGCATGTGTGTCTCCTCAGAAGCCTTTGCTGGGGATTTTGAAACGTCGCGAGCGAAGGTAAGGCAAGGCGAAAACTGGCGAGTAAGCGGAGTTGACTTTAGTCAATGAGCATTACGAGCCAGTTTTCAACGCAGCATTACCGAGCGCAGCAGTTTCAAAACCCCTGCGGGGTGCGGGTGTGCCAGTCAGTGTTTAACTGATACTGGTGGGCAACGTTCAACAGGCGACCTTCCTGGAAGTACGGAGCGAGCAGTTGCACGCCGACCGGCAAGCCATCGACAAAACCGGCAGGCATGGACAAGCCCGGCAGGCCAGCGAGGTTGGCGGTGATGGTGTAGACGTCTTCCAGGTACGCAGCGACCGGGTCGCTGTTCTTGGCGCCGAGCTTCCAGGCCGGGTTCGGCGTGGTTGGGCCGAGGATGATGTCGACCTCGTTGAAGGCCGCCATGAAGTCGTTCTTGATCAAGCGACGGATTTTCTGCGCCTTCAGGTAGTAGGCATCGTAGTAACCGGCCGACAGTGCGTAGGCGCCAACCATGATCCGGCGCTGCACTTCCGGACCGAAGCCTTCGCCGCGGGAGCGTTTGTACAGGTCTATCAGGTTGACCGGGTTTTCGCAGCGGTAGCCGAAGCGCACGCCGTCGAAACGCGACAGGTTGGAAGAGGCTTCCGCCGGGGCGATCACGTAGTACGCAGGGATCGCGTGCTGCATGTTCGGCAGGCTGATTTCCTTGATCACGGCGCCGAGCTTTTCCAGCTCCTTGACGCTGTTGTGAATCAGATCGGCGATGCGCGGGTCGAGACCGGCGCTGAAATACTCTTTAGGCACGCCAATGCGCAGGCCTTGCAGCGAGCCGTTGAGGCTGGCGCTGTAGTCCGGCACGGGCTCGTCGATGCTGGTGGAGTCGTTCGGATCGAAGCCGGCCATACCCTGCAACAAAATGGCGCAGTCTTCGGCCGTGCGCGCCAACGGGCCACCCTGATCGAGGCTCGAGGCGTAGGCGATCATGCCCCAGCGCGAAACGCGACCGTACGTCGGTTTCAGACCGGTAAGGTTGGTCAATGCGGCGGGCTGACGAATGGACCCGCCCGTGTCGGTGCCGGTGGCTGCCGGCAACAGACGAGCGGCAACGGCCGCGGCCGAACCGCCGGACGAACCGCCAGGCACGTATTCCAGGTTCCACGGGTTTTTCACGGCGCCGTAGTAACTCGATTCGTTGGCCGAACCCATGGCGAATTCGTCCATGTTGGTCTTGCCCAGGGTCACGGCCCCGGCGGCGGCCAGCTTGGCGACGACGGTGGCGTCGTACGGTGCTTTAAAGTTGTCGAGCATCTTCGAGCCGCAGCTGGTGCGGATACCCTGGGTGCAGAACAGGTCTTTATGGGCGATCGGCGCGCCGAGCAGGGCGCCGCTCTCACCGTTGGCCCGGCGGGCGTCAGCGGCTTTCGCCTGCGTGAGCGCCAGGTCCTCGGTGAGGCTGATGAAACTGTTGAGCTGTGGATCGAGCTGGGCGATACGCGCCAGCAGGACTTTGGTCAGCTCTTCGGAGGAAAACTTTTTATCGGCGAGTCCGCGGGCGATCTCGGCCAGAGTCAATTGATGCATTGCAGGCTCTTTCCCTTTAGTCGATGACTTTCGGAACCAGGTACAGGCCGTTTTCGACCGCTGGTGCGATGGACTGGTAAGCCTCGCGATGATTGGTCTCGGTCACGACGTCTGCACGCAGGCGCTGGCTGGCTTCCAGTGGGTGGGCGAGCGGTTCGATACCGTCGGTATTGACCGCCTGCATTTCGTCGACCAGCCCGAGAATGCTGTTGAGGGCTGAAGTGATATGTGGAAGATCGGCTTCATTGAGGCCCAGACAGGCCAGATGAGCGATTTTTTCCACGTCGGAGCGTTCAAGCGCCATTGGGATTCTCCAGTGGAAAACAGAACGGACGGCGTCCGTGTGTTAGATTGTCGGAACACTACCGCACTTCTACGGTCATAAGGCCGCGATTGTGGGGCTTGGTGCACAGAAAAGCGGCCAATTTAACATATTGGCGCCTTGCCCAAAATCCCTGTCGTTGTTAGAGTTTGCCGCACTTTTTTACCCACGCGTTGCCTAGGGTCCCTTTCCCATGTTCAAGAAACTGCGTGGCATGTTTTCCAGCGATCTTTCCATTGACCTGGGCACTGCCAACACCCTTATTTACGTGCGCGAGCGCGGTATCGTCCTGAATGAGCCCTCCGTTGTGGCTATTCGGACACACGGTAACCAGAAAAGTGTCGTTGCTGTCGGCACCGAAGCGAAGCGCATGTTGGGCCGTACGCCGGGCAACATTGCTGCCATTCGTCCGATGAAAGACGGCGTGATCGCCGACTTCAGCGTCTGCGAAAAGATGCTGCAGTACTTCATCAACAAGGTTCACGAAAACAGCTTCCTGCAGCCCAGCCCTCGTGTTTTGATCTGCGTTCCTTGCAAATCCACCCAGGTTGAGCGTCGTGCCATCCGTGAATCGGCCCTCGGTGCCGGTGCCCGTGAAGTGTTCCTGATCGAAGAGCCAATGGCCGCTGCGATCGGTGCCGGCCTGCCGGTTGAAGAAGCTCGCGGTTCGATGGTCGTGGATATCGGTGGTGGCACCACTGAAATCGCCCTGATCTCCCTGAACGGTGTGGTGTATGCAGAATCCGTGCGTGTGGGCGGCGACCGCTTCGACGAAGCGATCATCACTTACGTGCGTCGCAACTACGGCAGCCTGATCGGCGAGTCGACGGCCGAGCGCATCAAGCAGGAAATCGGTACGGCCTACCCGGGCGGCGAAGTGCGTGAAGTCGACGTGCGTGGCCGTAACCTGGCCGAAGGCGTTCCGCGTGCATTCACCCTGAACTCCAACGAAGTGCTGGAAGCTCTGCAAGAGTCCCTGGCAACCATCGTTCAGGCCGTGAAGAGCGCGCTGGAGCAATCGCCTCCGGAACTGGCTTCCGACATCGCCGAGCGTGGCCTGGTCCTGACCGGTGGTGGCGCCTTGCTGCGTGACCTCGACAAGTTGCTGGCCCAGGAAACCGGTCTGCCGGTGATCGTCGCCGAAGACCCGCTGACCTGCGTTGCTCGCGGCGGTGGCCGTGCCCTGGAAATGATGGATAAACACACCATGGACCTGCTCTCCAGCGAATAAGTCGCCGGATTGCCTCTATGCTGTTGAGCGCGCAGGCGGCACTTTGCAGTGCTGCCTGTTCGCGTTTATCTTCTGTCGTCTGCATCCAGGCCGGTTTGATGCCGTATGAGTAAAGAGAACAATTGCCTGGGAGGAGCGGCTTATTAAACCGCTTTTCTCCAAAGGTCCCTCACTGGGCGTGCGCGTGTTGGTGCTGGTCGTGCTTTCGATCGCGCTGATGGTGGTCGATGCCCGCTTCACACTGCTCAAGCCAGTGCGTAGCCAAATGTCGCTGGTGCTGATGCAGTCCTACTGGATCACCGACCTGCCGCAGCGGCTATGGCAAGGTGTGGCCAGCCAGTTCGGCAGCCGGACCGAGCTCGTCGCCGAAAATGAAAAGCTCAAGACCGAGAACCTGTTGTTGCAGGGGCGCATGCAAAAGCTTGCCGCCCTGACCGAGCAGAACGTTCGGCTGCGCGAGTTGCTTAACTCTTCGGCGCTGGTGAACGAGAAGGTCGAGGTGGCCGAGCTGATCGGCATGGACCCCAATCCCTTTACCCATCGCATCATCATCAACAAAGGTGAGCGCGACGGCGTGGTCCTCGGTCAGCCGGTGCTCGATGCCCGGGGTTTGATGGGGCAGGTGGTCGAGTTGATGCCGTACACCTCTCGCGTCCTGTTGCTGACCGATTCCACCCACAGCATTCCGGTGCAGGTAAACCGCAACGGTCTGCGGGCGATCGCCAGTGGCACCGGCAATCCGGAGCGCCTGGAACTGCGTCATGTGGCCGATACCGCTGACATCAAGGAAGGTGATCTGCTGGTCAGCTCCGGCCTTGGCCAACGCTTCCCGGCGGGTTACCCGGTGGCTACGGTCAAGGAAGTGATTCACGACTCCGGTCAGCCATTCGCCATTGTTCGCGCCGTGCCGACGGCTGCGCTGAACCGCAGCCGATACCTGCTGCTGGTGTTCAGCGATACCCGAACTCCGGAAGAGCGTGCCAACGACGCTGCCCAGGCGCAGGAATCACTGGATGCGCAGGGTGGCGGACCGATCATTCCGGCGACCGTGCCCAAGCCGGCCATCGTTCCGACTCCGGCTCCGGCTGCCCCGGTGGCCCCGGCAGTGCCTGCTACCGTACCGGCGGCCACAACCCCGGCCAAACCAGGCGTTAAACATCCCAAGCCGTCCACGACCACAGCTACGCCAGCCAAACCGCCGGCGGCACAACCCGCCGTAGTCAAACCTGCTGCCAAACCGCCTGTCTCCGCGCCGGCCACCACTGGGGGACGAGAATAATGGCTGGTGTCAAAGCCTCCCGAAACGGCTGGATCGTCTGGTTGACCTTCGCCATTGGCATGCTGCTCAGCGTTTCGCCGCTGCCGCAGTTCATGGAAATCCTTCGTCCTCTATGGCTGGCCTTGTTGCTGGCGTTCTGGGCATTGACCCTGCCGCAGAAGGTCGGGATGGTCACCGCGTGGTGCCTGGGCCTGACCGAGGATGTGCTGTATGGCACGTTGCTGGGGCAAAATGCCTTGATCCTGACGTTGATCACCTACCTGGTGCTGGCGTTGCAACAACGCTTGCGGATGTTCCCGATGTGGCAACAAAGCCTGGTGATCCTGGTGATCTTCGGCCTCGCGCAGTTGGTCCAGTTGTGGCTCAGCGCCCTGACCGGCAATCGCCAGCCGACGCTGGCGCTGGTGTTGCCGGCACTGGTCAGTGCCTTGCTCTGGCCATGGATCAGCTTCGGTTTGCGCGGATTGCGCCGACGTTACAAAATCAACTGATTCGGTCAGGCATTTGCCCACACCATGACAAGGGAGATGTCTTGATGAAACCGCTGTACCTCGCCTCTGGCTCGCCGCGTCGGCGTGAACTGCTCACGCAGATTGGCGTTCCGTTTTCCGCCATCAGTGCGGACATCGATGAAACCCCATTGCCCCAGGAATCCCCGGCGGCCTATGTCGAGCGTCTGGCGCGCGGCAAGGCTGCGGCCGGGCGCGATGTCGTGGGGTCCGGCGCTCCGTTTTGCGTGCTGGGAGCCGATACCGCCGTGGTGCTCGACGGGAAAATTCTCGGCAAGCCGGTTGATGAAGCTGACGCTTGCGCCATGCTGAAGATGTTGTCCGGGTGTGAGCATGAAGTCCTGACGGCGATCGCTGTACTCGAAGGTGAGCGTTGTGAGTCGCGGGTGGTGCGTAGCGTGGTGCGTTTTCGCCCGATAAGCAGCGATGAGGCAACGGCCTACTGGGCCAGCGGCGAGCCGGGGGACAAGGCGGGTGGTTATGGAATACAAGGACTGGGTGCGGTGTTTGTCGCCGGGCTCAATGGAAGTTACTCGGCGGTGGTTGGCTTGCCGCTGTGCGAAACCGCAGAACTGCTGGGCCATTTCGGCATACCCTGTTGGCAAAACCATAATGCGCGTTAAGCGTTGTACTGACCAGATGTGGCCATTACCGTGAACATGCCTGAACGAGACCCTGCCATGAGTGAAGAGATCCTGATCAACATCACGCCGATGGAATCGCGCGTGGCGGTGGTTGAAAACGGTGTCCTGCAAGAGGTCCATGTCGAACGTACGCAAAAGCGCGGCATCGTTGGCAACATCTATAAAGGCAAGGTCGTACGGGTGTTGCCTGGCATGCAGGCCGCTTTCGTCGATATCGGTCTGGATCGCGCCGCGTTCATTCATGCTTCGGAAATTTCCCTGCGCGAAGGCCCGGCGGTCGAGAGCATCAGTGCCCTGGTTCATGAAGGCCAGAGCCTGGTGGTGCAAGTCACCAAGGACCCGATCGGCTCCAAAGGCGCACGATTGACCACCCAGCTGTCGATCCCTTCGCGTTATCTGGTCTACATGCCGCGTACGGCTCATGTCGGCATTTCGCTGAAAATCGAAGATGAAGCCGAGCGTGAGCGTCTCAAGCAGGTGGTCTCCGATTGCGTCGCCAAAGAAGGCATCAAGGAGGCCGGCGGTTTTATCCTGCGTACCGCGGCGGAAGGCGCGGGTGCCGATGAAATCCTCATGGACATCCGTTACCTGCGCCGGCTCTGGGATCAGATCAATGCGCAGATCAAAACCATCAGCGCACCGAGTGTGATCTACGAAGACCTTGGTTTGGCGCTGCGCACCTTGCGCGACCTGGTGAGCCCGAAGATCGAAAAAATTCGCATCGACTCCCGGGAAACCTTCCAGAAAACCACGCAGTTCGTCGCCGAACTGATGCCGGAGATCGCCGATCGTCTGGAACATTACCCCGGCGAGCGGCCGATTTTCGACCTGTACGGCGTCGAAGACGAAATCCAGAAAGCCCTGGAGCGTAAAGTCCCGCTGAAGTCCGGCGGTTATCTGGTGGTCGACCCGGCGGAAGCCATGAGCACCATCGACGTCAACACCGGGGCATTCGTCGGTCATCGCAACCTGGAAGAAACCATCTTCAAGACCAACCTGGAAGCCGCGACTGCGATTGCTCGACAGCTGCGCCTGCGTAACCTGGGCGGGATCATCATCATCGATTTCATCGACATGGAAGATGAAGAACACCAGCGTCAGGTGCTGCGCACGCTCGAGAAGCAATTGGAGCGCGACCACGCCAAGACCAACATCATCGGTATCACCGAGTTGGGCCTGGTGCAGATGACCCGTAAACGCACTCGCGAAAGCCTCGAGCAGGTTCTGTGCGAGCCGTGCAGCAGTTGCCAGGGCCGCGGCAAATTGAAGACCCCGGAAACCGTCTGCTACGAAATCTTCCGCGAAATCCTCCGGGAAGCTCGCGCCTATCAGGCGGAAGGCTATCGTGTATTGGCGAACCAGAAAGTTGTCGATCGTCTGCTCGATGAGGAATCGGGCAATGTCGCCGAGCTTGAAGGGTTTATCGGCCGCACGATTCGTTTCCAGGTGGAAACCATGTATTCCCAGGAACAATACGACGTGGTGTTGCTCTGAATCGCTACGTTTTGACTTTTCCTGAACGGCTGGCCTCAGCTTTTTGCAAAACATTTGCCATGGGAGCCAACTGACATGGACCGTCTGACACGCATTTTGGCCGCACTGACCCGCTGGGGTCTGGGCCTGTGCGCGTTGGCTTTGGTACTGATGGCGTTGTACGTCAGCCTTGGCCGTGAGCTGACGCCACTGGTGGCGGAGTATCGCGGCGAAGTCGAGACCCGGGGCCGCGACGCTTTGGGCATGCCGCTGCAGATTGGCGAGCTGAAAGGCAATTGGAGCGGCTTCGCGCCTATTCTTTCGGCCCACGATGTGACGGTCGGCGAGGGTGCCAACGCCCTGCACCTGGAAAAGGTGCGGGCGGTGCCGGACCTCTGGGCCAGTCTGCTGGCGCGTGAAATACGTATTGCCCACCTGGAACTCAATGGCCTGAAGATCAGCCTCAAGCAAGGCAATGACGGTGAGTGGGCGCTGGAAGGTCTGCCGGTCAGGAACGATCAGCCCCTCGACCCGGAGCAGTTACTCAATAGCCTGCAAATGGTCCAGCAGTTGTCGGTGCTCGACAGTCAGATCACGTTGCAGCCGTGGGGGGAATCTCCCCTTAGCCTGACTTACGTCGGTTTGAATCTGAAAACCGGTGCTTACCGCCAGCGGCTCGATGTCCGCTTGACCCTGCCCGATGGTCAGCCGATGGCAATGAGCCTGCGTACTCGCATTCAGGCCAGCCAATGGAAGGAGGGTGAAGCGGACGTCTACTTGAGTCTGCCGCAAAGCGACTGGTCTAAATGGCTGCCCGAAAGTCTTTCCCAACAATGGAATTTCTCGGAGATCAAAGGCGGTGGCGAGCTGTGGGCGACCTGGGGCCAAGGCGTCTTGCAAAGTGCCGCCGTCCGGTTGAACGCGCCTCAAATCAAAGGGGCCTATGCCGAGCGCAAGCCGGTCCAGATCAATAATCTGGCGCTCAACGGCTATTTTCAACGCAGCACCGAAGGCATGTTAGTCACCCTGGACTCTCTGGCCATGAACCTCGGCGAGACTCGCTGGGAATCACGCTTGCAGCTCAAGCAGCTGGCGGCCACCGATAAGGCAGAAGAGGCTTGGCACCTGCAAGCCGACCGCCTCGAGCTCACTCCGCTCACGCCGTTGCTCAATGCCCTGGCGCCATTACCTGAAGGTTTTGCCACGACGGTCGAGCGGCTCAAGGTCATCGGCGGCCTGCGCAACGTTCTGATCGACGTGCGGCCCAATGCCACCGACGACAGCAAGTTCAGCTTTGCCGCCAATCTTGATCGGGTAGGCTTCGACGCCTACCACGGCGCTCCGGCGGCACGGAATGTCAGCGGCAGTATCAGCGGAGACCTTGGCCACGGCGAGCTGCGCATGGACAGCAAGGATTTCATGCTGCACCTGGACCCGATTTTCGCCAAACCGTGGCAATACATCCAGGCCAATGCCCGGTTGACCTGGAAACTCGATAAAGAAGGCTTCACCCTGATCGCGCCGTACCTGAAGGTATTGGGCGAGGAAGGCAAGATTGCCGGTGACTTCCTGATCCGACTGCATTTCGACCACAACCAGGAAGACTACATGGACCTGCGGGTCGGCCTGGTGGACGGGGACGGTCGCTATACCGCCAAGTACTTGCCGGCGGTCCTGAGCCCGGCACTCGACGAATGGCTGCGTACGGCGATTCTCAAGGGTGCAGTCGATCAAGGTTTCTTCCAGTACCAGGGCTCGCTGAACCACGGTGCCGAAGATGCCGCCCGCAGCATCAGCCTGTTTTTCAAAGTGCACGATGCCGAGTTGGCGTTTCAACCGGGCTGGCCGCATGTCAGCAAGGTCACGGGGGACGTGTTCGTCGAGGACAGCGGCGTGCGGATTCTGGCTAGCAAGGGGCAGTTGCTCGACACCCAGGTCAGCGATATTTACGTCAGCATTCCTCACGTTCCGGAAGGACAGAGCACTCATCTGTTGCTTGACGGTGGGTTTGCCAGCGGCTTGGGTGACGGCCTGAAAATTCTCAAGGAAGCGCCGATCGGCACTGCCGAAACTTTCGCCGGTTGGGAAGGTGAGGGCGACCTGCAAGGCAAGCTCAAGCTGGATATCCCGCTGGTCAAAGGCGAGCAGCCGAAGATCGTGGTCGACTTCAAAACGGCAAAGGCTCGACTGAAGTTGCCCGAGCCCCCCCTTGAGTTGACTCAGCTCAAAGGTGATTTTCGTTTCGATAGCAGCAAAGGGTTGAGCGGCCAGAACATCACGGCACGAGCGTTCGACAAACCGGTAAGCGCACAGATATTTGCCGATGGTCGTGAAGGCAAGCTCAATACCCGTGTCACGGCCTCGGGGCAGGTCGAAGTCAAGAAACTCGCGAACTGGCTCAGCGTCACCCAGTCGCTGCCGGCGAGCGGCGTGATCCCGTATCAATTGCAACTGACCCTTAATGGCGGTGATAGCCAGTTGATGGTCAACTCCAATCTAAAAGGTGTCGCCATCGATTTGCCGGCACCCTTCGGCATGCCCGCCGAAACCGGGCGTGATACCACGTTCCGCATGACGTTGCAGGGAGCGGAACGACGCTATTGGGTGAATTACGGCGAATTGGCGAACTTCACCTTCGCCGCGCCTCCCGGAAATTTTGCCGAGGGTCGCGGTGAATTGTTCCTGGGTAATGGCAATGCCATGCTGCCCGCTGCCAAAGGCCTGCGGGTGCGCGGCGTGCTATCGCAGCTGGATGTCGGCCCCTGGCAGGACCTGGTGAACAAGTACGCCGGGCAAGACCCGGGCGGTAGTGCAAAACAGTTGCTCAGCAGTGCCGATTTCAAGGTCGGCAAGCTCAGCGCACTGGGTACAACCCTGGATCAGGCATCGGTGCAGTTGACGCGAAAACCGGCCGCCTGGGCTTTGCAGCTCGACAGTCAGCAAGTCAAGGGCGCCGCCAGTATTCCCGATGCGAAAGCCTCGCCAATGGTCATCAATCTGCAATACGTGCGATTGCCGGCGCCTGATCCGAAGGTTCTTGCCGACGAAAACTCGCCGGACCCGCTGGCCACCGTGGATCCGACGAAAATCCCGGCGCTGGATATCACGATCAACCAGCTTTTCCAGGGCAATGATCTGGTCGGTGCGTGGTCGCTCAAGGTTCGTCCTACGGCCAAGGGGATCGCCCTCAACTCACTGGATATGGGCCTCAAAGGCATCCTGTTGCAAGGCAGCGGTGGCTGGGAAGGTGCGCCAGGTTCCAGCACAAGTTGGTACAAGGGGCGGATCAGCGGCAAGAATCTGGCGGATGTGCTCAAGGGATGGGGCTTCGCACCGAGCGTGACCAGCCAGGAGTTCCATATGGATGTCGATGGTCGCTGGCCCGGTTCACCGGCCTGGCTGGCCAGCAAGCGTTTCTCCGGGACCCTGGACGCTTCAATGAGGGAGGGGCAGTTTGTGGAAGTCGAAGGCGGTGCCCAGGCGTTGCGAGTATTCGGCCTGCTCAACTTCAACTCCATCGGCCGGCGATTGCGCCTGGACTTCTCCGACCTGTTCGGCAAAGGTTTGAGCTATGACCGGGTCAAGGGGCTGCTGGTGGCGACCAATGGCGTCTATGTGACCCGTGAGCCCATCCAGATGACCGGCCCGTCGAGTAATGTTGAGCTCAACGGCACCCTGAACCTGGTGGGCGATCAGATCGACGCCAAGCTGATGGTGACGTTGCCGGTGACCAACAACCTGCCAATTGCCGCCCTGATCGTGGGCGCGCCTGCCGTCGGCGGTGCTCTGTTCCTGATCGACAAGCTGATCGGTGACCGCGTGGCCCGTTTTGCCAGTGTGAAGTACACCGTCAAGGGGCCATGGAAAGAACCGAAAATCACCTACGACAAGCCTTTTTGACGCTCTTTTTCAGAACGCACACTCCAGGCCTATGGAGTAGCATGGACGTCTATCCATTCAGGAGCGCGCCATGTCTGTAGCGGTGATTCAAATGGTCAGCCAGAGCGATGTGCTGGCCAACCTGGCCCAGGCCCGTCAATTGCTCGAGCAGGCAGCAGCCGGTGGTGCGGCGCTTGCGGTGCTGCCGGAAAACTTCGCGGCCATGGGCCGGCGCGACATTGCCGACATTGGCCGCGCCGAGGCACTGGGCGAAGGTCCGATCCTGCCTTGGTTGAAACAGACCGCTCGCGACCTCAAGTTATGGATTGTGGCCGGCACCTTGCCGCTGCCGCCGGTGGACCAGCCGGCAGCCAAGGTGCACGCCTGCTCGTTGCTGGTCGATGACCGGGGTGAGACGGTGGCGCGTTACGACAAGCTGCATTTGTTCGACGTGGACGTGGCAGACAATCGCGGTCGTTATCGCGAATCCGATGACTATGCTTATGGCAGTGGTGTCGTGGTCGCGGACACACCGGTAGGGCGAGTCGGCCTGACGGTCTGTTATGACCTGCGATTCCCGGAGCTGTACAGCGAATTGCGTGCTGCCGGCGCGGAGCTGATTACCGCGCCATCGGCCTTTACTGCCGTGACCGGTGCGGCGCATTGGGACGTGTTGATTCGCGCGCGGGCCATTGAAACCCAGTGTTATGTGCTCGCGGCCGCCCAGGGTGGGACGCATCCGGGGCCGCGAGAAACCTGGGGACATGCCGCCATCATCGACCCATGGGGGCGCGTGCTGGCGCAACAGGACCAAGGCGAGGCCGTGCTGCTGGCCGAGATAGACAGCAGCGAACAGGCGTCCATCCGGGCGCGGATGCCGGTGTCCAGTCACCGGCGCTTTTTCTCGCAGGGCGCCCAGCGGCCTGCATCAGAACGACGAATTTAAGGCATAAAGCATATGAGCGAGTTGTTGTCCTCAGTCAGTGATCACCTCCTGGCGCCTGGCGGCGTAACGATCGAGAGCCTGCAGGGTGTGCTCGGCGATCTGGCTGGCCCGGGAATCGATGCCGCCGACCTGTATTTTCAGGGGCAGATCTCCGAGTCCTGGGCGCTGGAAGACGGCATCGTCAAGGAAGGCAGCTTCAACCTTGACCAGGGCGTGGGCGTGCGGGCGCAATCGGGTGAAAAAACCGGTTTTGCCTACAGCAACGCCATCACTCTGGAAGCCCTGGGCGCGGCAGCCCGTGCCGCCCGCTCGATCTCTCGGGCCGGGCAAAGCGGCACCGTGCAGGCGTTCACCACTCAGGATGTCGCGCAGTTATATGGGGCAGACAATCCTCTGGAAGTGCTGACCCGTGCCGAGAAAGTCGATCTGCTCAAACGCATCGATGCCGCGACTCGCGCGCTTGATCCGCGCATCCAGCAAGTCACCGTCAGCATGGCGGGTGTCTGGGAACGGATTCTGGTGGCCTCCACCGACGGCGGGCTGGCGGCGGATGTGCGACCCCTGGTGCGTTTCAATGTCAGCGTGATCGTCGAGCAGAACGGCCGTCGTGAGCGCGGCGGTCATGGCGGTGGCGGTCGCACCGATTACCGCTATTTTCTCGCCGAAGATCGCGCCATGGGCTATGCCCGCGAAGCGCTGAGACAAGCGCTGGTCAACCTGGAGGCCATTCCGGCGCCGGCCGGTACGTTGCCGGTGGTGCTTGGCTCCGGTTGGTCGGGTGTGTTGCTGCACGAAGCGGTCGGCCACGGTCTGGAGGGCGATTTCAACCGTAAGGGCAGTTCAGCCTACAGCGGACGCATGGGCGAGATGGTTGCGTCCAAGCTTTGCACCATCGTCGATGACGGCACCCTGGCGGGGCGTCGTGGCTCCTTGAGCGTTGACGACGAAGGTACGCCGACCGAGTGCACGACGCTGATCGAAAACGGCGTACTCAAAGGCTACATGCAGGACAAACTCAACGCGCGCCTGATGGGCGTGGCCCGGACGGGTAACGGCCGTCGCGAATCCTACGCGCACCTGCCAATGCCGCGCATGACCAACACCTACATGCTCGCCGGTGAAAGCGATCCGGCCGAAATCATCGCCTCGGTGAAGCGCGGTATCTATTGCGCCAACCTCGGCGGCGGCCAGGTGGATATCACCAGCGGCAAGTTCGTGTTCTCCACCAGCGAGGCGTATCTGATCGAAGACGGCAAGATCACCGCTCCGGTCAAGGGCGCGACCCTGATCGGCAACGGGCCTGAAGCCATGAGCAAGGTGTCGATGGTCGGCAACGATCTGTCGCTCGATAGTGGTGTGGGGACGTGTGGCAAGGATGGGCAGTCGGTGCCGGTGGGTGTCGGCCAGCCAACGCTGAAGATTGATGCGATCACCGTGGGTGGCACGGGCGCGTAAGGCGTGGAGCTGCGGGTGAGCCGCCAGGCGACTCACCCGATCAGAGTCTCAGCGCAGACCGCGTTGAGTCTCGTCCAGCTCACGGATGTACTTGAAGATTTTACGGCTCGATGCCGGTGGCTTGTTGGTCGCCAGCTCGTGCTGGGCCTGACGGATCAGGGAGCGCAATTGCTGGCGATCAGCCTCCGGGTAGTCGATGACGAACTTTTCCAGGACTGCATCGTCGCCGGCGATCAGGCGATCACGCCAGCGCTCCAGGTTATGGAAGCGTTCGTTGTATTGGCGAGTGGAGGCATCGAGTTGATCGAGCAAGACCAGAATGGCGTCAGTGTCCTGATCGCGCATCAGTTTGCCGATGAACTGGAGGTGCCGTTTACGCGCGATGTTCGCCGTGTGCTTGGGCGCATCGGCCAAGGCCCGGCGCAAAGCGTCGGTCAAGGGCAGTTTTGCCAGCAAGTCAGGCTTGAGTGTCGTAAGGCGTTCGCCAAGGTCAACCAGAGCATGCAGCTCGCGTTTGACCTGGGATTTGCTTTTTTCTCCCGTATCGAGGGAGTCGTCGTAAGAATCAACCATGGTGGCCGTCCGCAAAGAAACGCCGCCATGATAACCAGTCGGGGGCCGCTTGTCCGGCCCGGTCGCTCGATGACCTATTCCGAAAGCAGAATTTGAGTGGAGAACAGCATGAGTGCAGTTGAAAGCGTCGGCCCACAAGCGTTGCCGGCACTGCAAGAACAAGTCGAGCAGATCATCGCTGAAGCCAGGCGCCAGGGGGCCAGTGCCTGTGAAGTGGCGGTGTCCCTGGAGCAGGGCTTGTCGACCACGGTGCGCCAGCGCGAAGTCGAAACCGTCGAATTCAATCGTGATCAGGGATTCGGTATCACCTTGTACGTTGGCCAGCGCAAGGGTTCGGCCAGCACCTCGGCCAGCGGTCCAGAGGCGATTCGTGAGACCGTAGCCGCCGCCTTGGCCATTGCCAAACACACCTCGGAAGACGAAGCGTCGGGCCTGGCGGATGCTGCTCTGATGGCGCGTGACGTTCAGGATTTCGACCTGTTCCACCCATGGGATATTACGCCGGAGCAGGCAATCGAGCAGGCGCTGACCTGTGAAGCGGCCGCATTTGCTGCCGACAGCCGGATCAAGAATGCCGATGGCACTACGCTGAGTACCCATCAAGGCTGCCGTGTCTATGGCAACAGCCACGGTTTTATCGGCGGTTATGCGTCGACCCGGCACAGCCTGAGCTGCGTGATGATCGCCGAGGCCGATGGTCAGATGCAGCGCGATTATTGGTATGACGTGAACCGCCAGGGCAATTTGCTGGCTGATCCGGTGAGCATTGGCCAGCGTGCCGCACAACGGGCGGCAAGCCGTCTCGGCGCGCGTCCGGTGCCAACCTGCGAAGTGCCGGTGCTGTTTTCCGCCGAGTTGGCCGGTGGTTTGTTCGGCAGCTTCCTGTCGGCGATTTCCGGCGGCAGCCTGTACCGCAAGTCATCGTTCCTTGAAGGCACCCTGGGTCAGAAGCTGTTTCCTGAATGGCTGACCATCGATGAGCGTCCGCACTTGATGCGTGCCTTGGGCAGCGCGGCCTTCGATGGCGATGGTCTGGCGACTTACGCGAAGCCGTTCGTTGAAAAGGGCGAGCTGGTGTCCTACATCCTCGGTACTTACTCCGGTCGCAAGCTCGGCATGCCGAGCACCGCGAATGCCGGAGGCGTGCATAACCTGTTCGTCACCCATGGTGATGAAGATCAGGCGGCCTTGCTGCGTCGCATGGGGCGTGGCCTGCTGGTGACCGAATTGATGGGGCAGGGCCTGAACATGGTCACGGGCGACTACTCCCGCGGCGCGGCGGGTTACTGGGTCGAGAACGGTGAAATCCAGTTCGCGGTCCAGGAAGTGACCATTGCCGGTAACATGCGTGACATGTTCAAGCAGATCGTTGCCGTGGGTAATGACCTGGAACTGCGCAGCAATATCCGTACGGGGTCGGTACTGATCGAGCGGATGACGGTGGCAGGCAGCTAAACTCCCCTGTTACAAAAAAGGCGCACCACCTGATGGGGGGGGGGCGCCTTTTTTTGTGGGCTATCGAGCGGGTTTGGCCTCGATACGCGTTTACTCGCCTTCGTCGAAATAGCGGTTGATCAGGTCTTTCAACGCATCCAGCGCCTTTTGCGCGTCTTCGCCTTCGGTGTTGATGTAGATTTTGGTGCCCTTGCCAGCCGCGAGCATCATCATTGCCATGATGCTTTTGCCGTCGACCGTAGATTCTGGAGTGCGTCCGACTCTGATCGTGCAGTCCTTGAATTCACCGGCGACTCCGACGAATTTTGCAGAAGCACGGGCGTGCAGGCCCAGCTTGTTGATGATTTCGATTTCCAGAGCAGGCATCGCGGTGTGAATCCTTTAGCTGAGGTCGCGGTGGCGAACCTGGACGTTCTTCAGGGATTGTTGCAGCGTCTTGCCCAAGCGTTCGGTCAGGTAGACGGAACGGTGATGTCCGCCCGTGCAGCCAATGGCAATGGTGACATAGGCGCGGTTGCTGGCGGCAAAGCGGGGCAGCCATTTGAGCAGATATGTGGAGATGTCCTGGAACATCTCTTCCACGTCCGGCTGGGCTGCCAGGTACTCGGCAACCGGTTGATCAAGCCCGGACTGCGCCCGAAGCTCGGGTTTCCAGTAGGGATTGGGCAGGCAGCGCACGTCGAATACCAGGTCGGCATCCACGGGCATGCCACGCTTGAAACCAAAGGACTCCACCAGGAACGCTGTACCGGGTTCCGGCTGGTTCAGCAGGCGCAGCTTGATCGTATCCCGTAGCTGGTACAGGTTGAGGTTGGTGGTGTTGACTTTGAGATCGGCAAGGTCGGCTATGGGGCCGAGCAGGCTGGTTTCATCGTTGATCGCTTCAGCCAGCGAACGATTGGCACTGCTCAGCGGGTGACGACGACGGGTTTCCGAAAAACGCTTGAGCAAGGTTTCTTCGTCGGCATCCAGGTACAGAACGTCGCACTGGATATGCCGGCTGCGGACTTCTTCGAGCAATTCGGGGAATCGCGACAAGTGACTGGGCAGGTTGCGTGCATCAATGGACACGGCCACCAGCGGCTGTGCCAGTTCGGTGTGGATCAATGCGCGTTCGGCGAGTTCCGGCAGCAACCCGGCGGGAAGGTTGTCGATGCAGTAGTAGCCACTGTCCTCGAGTACATCAAGGGCGGTGCTTTTACCTGAGCCGGAGCGGCCACTGACGATGATCAAGCGCATGGTTACTGACCGTTTTGCTCGTCCAGGACAACCTGATACAAGGCTTCATTGCTCGGGGCGCTGCGCAGTTTTTCGCGCACTTCCTTGCGGTCGAGCATGCTGGCAATTTGGCGCAAAAGTTCCAGGTGCGCATCGGTAGCGGCTTGCGGGACCAGTAGAACGAACAACAGGTCAACCGGTGCGCCGTCGATGGCGTCGAAATCTATGGGGGCATCGAGGTGCATCAGGGCACTGATGGGTGAAGAGCAGCCCTTCAGGCGACAGTGGGGAATGGCGATGCCGTTGCCAAAACCCGTCGAGCCGAGTTTTTCACGGGCAATCAACGCCTCGAAGACATCTTGCATCTCCAGATCCGGCACTTCCCGGGCGATCAGGTTGGCAATTTGTTCGAGGGCTTTCTTTTTACTGCCGCCCGGCACGTTCACAAGGGAACGGCCGGGGGTCAGGATGCTTTCAAGTCGGATCATGGGTTGGGGGTGTTAACGACCGGTAGCGCCCTGGAGGAGGCTCTGGGTCTTTTCCTTATGCTTTTTGAGTTGTTTATCCAGCTTGTCGGTCAGTGCGTCGATCGCCGCGTACATATCGGTATGTTCCGCGTTCGCGACCACTTCATTGCCGGGAATATGCAGCGTGGCTTCGATTTTCTGCTTCAACTTTTCGACGGTCATCGTGACCTGTACGTTGGTGATCTTGTCGAAGTGCCTCTCTAACCGTTGGAGTTTTTCGCCGATGTAGGTGCGAAGAGGTTCGGTCACTTCCAGTTGGTGTCCACTGATGTTGACTTGCATACAGCTTCTCCTTCGTTGCCAGTGCATAAAGCGGTAGATCAAATGATCTACCACTGGAACGCTGTGGCGTGGCTCTACATCAACCGCTTGCGTTCGCTCGAAGGCGCGATCCCCAGGGATTCGCGGTACTTGGCGACGGTGCGGCGAGCCACCTGAATGCCTTGTGCCTCCAGTAAACCAGCGATCTTGCTGTCACTCAACGGCTTTTTCTGATTTTCCGCGGCAACCAGTTTTTTGATGATCGCGCGGATCGCCGTGGACGAGCATTCGCCGCCTTCGGAGGTGCTGACATGGCTGGAGAAAAAGTACTTCAGTTCATATATGCCCCGAGGGGTATGCATGAACTTCTGTGTGGTCACCCGTGAAATTGTCGACTCGTGCATGCCAACCGCCTCGGCGATGTCATGCAGGACCAATGGTTTCATGGCTTCGTCGCCGTACTCCAGGAAGCCGCGCTGATGCTCGACGATCTGGGTGGCAACTTTCATCAGGGTTTCATTGCGGCTTTGCAGGCTCTTGATGAACCAGCGGGCTTCCTGCAACTGATTGCGCATGAACGTGTTGTCGGCGCTGGTGTCGGCGCGACGCACGAAACCGGCGTACTGGGCGTTGACCCGAAGACGCGGTACCGATTCCTGGTTGAGTTCTACCAGCCAGCGTTCGTTGTCCTTGCGCACGATCACGTCGGGAACCACGTATTCGGCTTCAGTGGATTCGATTTGCGAGCCCGGGCGCGGATTGAGGCTTTGAACCAGTTCGATCACCTGGCGCAGCTCATCTTCCTTGAGCTTCATGCGGCGCATCAGCTGGCTGTAATCGCGGCTGCCGAGCAAGTCGATGTAGTCGGTGACCAGGCGCTTTGCTTCGGCGAGCCAAGGGGTTTTGGCCGGCATCTGGCGTAATTGCAGCAGCAGGCATTCGCCCAGGTTGCGGGCGCCGATTCCGGCGGGTTCGAATTGCTGGATGCGGTGCAGGACGGCTTCGATTTCGTCCAGCTCGATGTCCAGCTCCGGGTCGAAGGCTTCGAGTATCTCCTCGAGCGTCTCGTCCAGGTAGCCCTGATTGTTGATGCAATCGATCAGGGTCACGGCGATCAGGCGATCGGTGTCGGACATGGGCGCCAGGTTCAATTGCCACAGCAAATGGCTTTGCAGGCTTTCACCGGCCGATGTGCGGGTGGTGAAATCCCACTCGTCGTCATCGTTGCTCGGCAGGCTGCTGGCGCTGGTCTGGTAAACGTCTTCCCAGGCGGTATCGACGGGCAGTTCGTTGGGGATACGCTCGTTCCAGTCGCCTTCCTCGAGGTTATCAACCGTCGGTGCGCTTTCCTGGTAGGAGGGTTCCTGAATGTCGGGGTTGGGTTTCTGTTCGGCGTTGTCGGCCAAGGGGTCGCTGTTATCGAAGTCGTCGCCTTCTTCCTGGCGTTCGAGCATCGGATTGGACTCCAGGGCCTCCTGGATTTCCTGTTGCAGGTCCAGGGTCGACAATTGGAGCAGGCGGATGGCCTGTTGCAGCTGCGGTGTCATCGTCAGCTGCTGGCCCATTCTCAAGACTAGCGATGGTTTCATGGCAGGGGCTAAACACCTTATTCGCCGGCGCACATGCGCCATCCACTACAGGGCGCCGGAGCGCCAAACATAAGCAAATTATATGCCTGAAACTGAAGTGTTTGCCTAGAGCGCTGTAACAATAAAAAAGTGTTGATTTTTTATCGAGACAAGCGCTCGGTCGACTAGCCAGACACCTCGGTGCTTACAGGCGGAACTCATGGCCCAAATACACTTCCTTGACCAGATCGTTGGCCAGGATGGTTGCAGCGTCGCCTTCGGCGATCAATTGGCCATCGTTGACGATGTAGGCGGTTTCACAGATGTCGAGGGTGTCACGGACGTTGTGGTCGGTGATCAGCACGCCAATGCCCTTGGCCTTGAGGTGATGGATGATCTGTTTGATGTCGCCCACCGAAATCGGGTCCACGCCGGCGAAGGGCTCGTCGAGGAGGATGAATTTCGGGTTGGTGGCCAATGCCCGGGCGATTTCCACACGGCGGCGTTCGCCACCGGACAGGCTCATGCCGAGGTTGTCGCGGATGTGGCTGATGTGGAATTCCTGCAGCAGGCTTTCCAGCTCCTTGCGGCGACCGGCCTTGTCGAGTTCCTTGCGGGTCTCCAGGATCGCCATGATGTTGTCGGCGACCGAGAGTTTGCGGAAGATCGACGCTTCTTGCGGCAGATAGCCGATACCGGCCTTTGCACGGCCGTGCATTGGCTGGTGGCTGACGTCCAGGTCGTCGATCAGTACGCGGCCCTGATCGGCCTGTACCAGGCCTACGATCATGTAGAAGCAGGTGGTCTTGCCGGCGCCGTTAGGGCCTAGCAGGCCAACGATCTGACCGCTGTCGATGGACAGGCTGACATCACGGACGACCTGGCGGCTCTTGTAGCTCTTGGCCAGATGCTGAGCTTTCAGAGTTGCCATTACTGGGCCTTTTGCTCGTCGGTTTTCTTCTTCGGCTGGATCACCATGTCGATGCGCGGACGCGCTTCGGTGACCTTGTTACCTGTCGCTCGGCCAGCGCTCGCAAGCTTCTTGACGGTGTCGTAGACGATTTTTTCGCCCTGGGTGGTGTTGTTGTCCTTGTCGATGACTTTGGCGCGATCGATCAGTACGACGCGGTTTTGCGCGGCGTGGTACTGGATGGTCACTCCCCAGCCCTGGACAGGCTTGGTGTCGCCCTGGGTTTGCAGTTGTTCGAAGTAGGCCAGGTTGCCTACAGAGGTCACTACGTCGATATCGCCGGTCGGCGTGCGGGTGATGGTCACGGTGTTGCCGGTGACCTTCATCGAGCCCTGGGTAATGATCACGTCACCTTTGTAGGTGGCAACGCCATTCTTGTCGTCCAGTTGGGCGTCGTCGGCTTGAATGCGGATAGGCTGCTCTTGATCGTTCGGCAGAGCCCAGGCGCTCACGCTTCCCAGTGCTGCGCCCAGACTGAGCAAAATAGGGAGGGTTTTAACGAGCCTCATACTGTCCTCTTACGTTCGATAGCAGGTGTATCCTGCTTTCTTTCAAATACGCTTTCATTCCGGTACCGGTCGATACGCCGCCAGCGCCGTCGATTCTAACGGGTTGCTCGGTCTGCGCATATTGCTGCTGCGGGAACACCGTCATTCGGGTGGTGGTGATCAGGGTTCTGCGGTTTTTTTCATCAAAGCGCGTGATGCGTACCGAATCGATCAATTCAACCTGCGTGCCGTCCGGGTTGACCTCACCTTTTTCGCTCTGGACGTGCCACGGGAACTCGGTGCCGCGGAACATGTTCAGGTCAGGGTTGGTCAGCAGCGTGACTTCGCTTGCTTTGAGGTGCTCGACTTTGTCGGAAGTCATTTCGTATTGAAGCCTGCCATCAGGCAGGAACTGCACGCTGTGGGCGTTGGTAGCGTAATAGTCGATTTCGCTTTCGTCGACATGCGCGATCGGTTTGTCGAGGAAGCGTTCCGGGCTGATGTTCCAATAGCCGACCGCGGCGAAAATCGCCGCAATGCAACCGAACACCAGAATGTTGCGAATTTTTTTGTTCAGCATGGTTTGGCTCACAGGTACGCGGCGTTGGCCGCATCGAGACGGCCCTGGGCGCGCAGGATCAATTCGCAGAATTCGCGGGCGGCACCCTCGCCACCGCGGGCCTGGGTTACTCCGTGAGCGTGTTCACGCACAAAACTTGCGGCATTGGCCACCGCCATGCCCAGGCCGACGCGGCGAATGACCGGCAGGTCCGGCAGGTCGTCGCCTAGATAAGCGACCTGCTCATAGCTTAGGTTGAGTTGGCCGAGAAGCTCGTCGAGCACCACCAGTTTGTCTTCGCGCCCCTGGTACAGATGCGGGATGCCAAGGTTTTTCGCCCGTCGCTCAACCACCGGGGTTTTGCGGCCGCTGATGATCGCGGTCTGGACGCCGGCCGCCATCAGCATCTTGATGCCCTGGCCGTCGAGGGTATTGAAGGTCTTGAATTCGCTGCCGTCTTCGAGAAAGTACAGGCGCCCGTCGGTCAGGACGCCATCGACATCGAATACTGCCAGTTTGATGTGTTGGCCGCGTTGCAGCAGGTCCGCGCTCATTACATTACTCCTGCACGCAGCAAGTCGTGCATGTTCAAGGCGCCGACCGGGCGGTCTTCGCTGTCGACCACGACCAATGCGTTGATTTTATGATCTTCCATGATTTTCAGGGCCTCGGCGGCGAGCATCTCGGCGCGGGCGGTCTTGCCGTGCACGGTCATGACCTGATCTATCGTGGCGCTATGGATGTCGACGCTGCGGTCCAGGGTGCGGCGCAAGTCGCCGTCGGTGAAGATCCCGGCCAGCTTGCCGTCGGCCTCGAGGATGACTGTCATGCCAAGGCCCTTGCGAGTCATTTCCATCAGCGCATCCTTGAGCAAGGTGCCGCGCTGAACCTGTGGCAACTCTTGCCCGGCGTGCATGACATTTTCCACCTTCAGCAGCAGGCGTCGGCCCAATGCTCCACCGGGATGGGAAAAGGCAAAGTCTTCGGCGGTAAAGCCGCGCGCTTCCAGCAGTGCGACGGACAGGGCGTCGCCCATGACCAGCGCCGCCGTAGTAGAGGAAGTAGGGGCCAGGTTCAGCGGGCAGGCTTCGTGCTCGACGTGAACGTTCAGGTTGACCTCGGCGGCCTTGGCCAGCGGTGAGTTCGGGTTGCCGGTCATGCTGATCAGCTGGATGCCCAGACGCTTGATCAGTGGCAGCAGGGTGACGATTTCATTGGTCGAGCCGGAGTTCGACAGCGCCAGGATGATGTCGTCGCGGGTGATCATTCCCATGTCGCCGTGGCTGGCTTCGGCCGGATGCACGAAAAATGCGGTGGTGCCGGTGCTGGCCAGGGTGGCGGCGATCTTGTTGCCGATATGCCCCGATTTGCCCATGCCGACCACGACTACGCGGCCTTTGCTGGCCAGAATCATCTCGCAGGCGCGTACGAAATCTGCGTCGATATGCGGTAGCAAGCTTTGTACGGCTTCTACCTCGAGGCGGATGGTGCGTTGTGCTGATTGAATCAGGTCGCTGGATTGGCTCATGTCTGAATCGTATAGCCTGATGAAAAGGCGGCGATTATAGCGGTTATGATCGAAACCCTCACGCAAGTTTGTCGAGCATTGTCTCTCCATGCTGCTCAATCCCTCTAAATGAGCGTTTTTGCCTGTCTTGTTGCTGAATATGGCTCGGCATTGGCCTTGGGCGCGTGGCCATTGCAGTGATATAGTTCGCCGCCAGTTCGGCCCGCTCGGCGGATGTGCTTTTGTCAGGAAGCCAGGCGTCCGAGTGAGAGGCTGCATCGCAAGGAGTTTAGATGAGTGCCGATAACGCCTACGCGGTCGAGCTGAAGGGACTGACCTTCAAGCGCGGTGCGCGCAGCATTTTCAATAACGTCGATATCCGTATTCCCCGCGGCAAGGTCACCGGCATCATGGGGCCTTCCGGGTGTGGCAAGACCACGCTGTTGCGGTTGATGGGCGCACAATTGCGGCCTACCAATGGCGAAGTCTGGGTCAACGGTCAGAACCTGCCAAAACTGTCGCGCAGCGATCTGTTCGACGCCCGCAAGCACATGGGCGTGCTGTTTCAGAGCGGCGCACTCTTTACCGACCTCGATGTGTTCGAGAACGTCGCCTTTCCGCTGCGTGTTCACACCCAACTGCCGGATGAAATGATCCGCGATATCGTCCTGCTCAAATTGCAGGCCGTGGGTTTGCGCGGCGCCCTTGACCTGATGCCCGACGAGCTGTCAGGCGGCATGAAGCGCCGCGTCGCGTTGGCGAGGGCGATTGCGCTCGATCCGCAAATTCTCATGTACGACGAGCCCTTTGTCGGTCAGGACCCTATCGCCATGGGCGTACTGGTGCGCCTGATCCGCTTGCTCAACGATGCATTGGGCATCACCAGCATCGTGGTCTCCCACGACCTGGCCGAAACCGCGAGCATCGCCGACTACATCTATGTGGTCGGCGACGGGCAGGTGTTGGGGCAGGGCACGCCTGACGAGCTGATGAACTCGGACGAGCCGCGTATCCGTCAATTCATGACAGGCGATCCGGACGGTCCGGTCCCCTATCACTTTCCAGCGACGGACTACCGCGCAGATCTTCTGGGGAAGCGTTGATGCGCAAGATTTCACTTATAGAGCGAGTGCGCCGGTTCGGCCAGGCGGGCATCGATGTGCTGTCGGTGTTCGGTCGTTCGGCCATATTTCTGTTTCACGCGCTTCTTGGGCGTGGCGGTATTGGCGGCGGTTTTGGCTTGCTGGTCAAGCAGTTGCACTCGGTGGGCGTGATGTCCCTGGTGATCATCGTGGTCTCCGGTGTGTTCATCGGCATGGTACTGGCGCTGCAAGGTTTCAACATTCTGTCCAGCTACGGTTCGGAGCAGGCGGTCGGGCAGATGGTGGCGCTGACGCTGCTGCGCGAACTGGGGCCTGTGGTGACTGCGTTGCTGTTTGCCGGGCGTGCCGGTTCGGCGCTGACGGCGGAAATCGGCAACATGAAGTCCACCGAACAGCTGTCCAGCCTGGAAATGATCGGGGTCGACCCGCTCAAGTACATTATTGCCCCGCGCCTCTGGGCCGGCTTCATTTCCCTGCCGGTGCTGGCCATGATTTTCAGCGTGGTGGGCATCTGGGGCGGTTCGTGGGTAGCGGTCGACTGGCTGGGTGTCTATGAAGGTTCCTACTGGTCGAACATGCAGAACAGCGTGACGTTCACGGATGATGTGCTCAACGGCATCATCAAAAGCATCGTCTTCGCCTTTGTCGTGACCTGGATCGCCGTATTCCAAGGCTATGACTGCGAGCCCACTTCCGAGGGGATCAGTCGTGCCACTACCAAGACCGTGGTGTATGCCTCCCTGGCAGTGCTGGGCCTGGACTTTATTCTGACCGCTTTGATGTTTGGAGATTTCTGATGCAAAACCGCACCCTGGAAATCGGTGTCGGCCTTTTCTTGCTGGCTGGCATCCTGGCTTTGTTGCTGCTGGCGCTGCGGGTCAGTGGCCTCTCGCCGAGCCCGAGCACCGACACCTATAAACTTTATGCGTACTTTGACAATATCGCCGGTTTGACGGTCAGAGCCAAAGTGACCATGGCGGGTGTCACCATCGGCAAGGTCACCGCAATCGATCTGGATCGCGACAGTTTCACGGGTCGGGTGACCATGCAGGTGGAAAAACGCGTAGATAACCTGCCCGCCGACTCCACTGCATCTATCCTGACCGCTGGCCTGTTGGGCGAGAAGTACATCGGTATCAGCGTGGGTGGGGAAGAAGCCTTGCTCAAGGATGGCGGAACCATCCACGACACTCAGTCGTCGCTGGTGCTGGAAGACCTGATCGGTAAATTCCTGCTCAATACCGTTAGCAAAGACGCCAAATGAGGAGCTGTTAAATGATCTCAATCTTGCGACGTGGCCTGTTGGTGTTGCTCGCGGCCCTGCCGTTGGTAGCTAACGCCGTGGCGGCGCCTTCCGCGCACGATCTGGTACAGGACACGACCAATCGGTTGCTCGCCGACCTGGCGGCCAACAAAGAGAAATACAAGAAGGACCCGAATGACTTTTATGCGGCGCTGAACACCATCGTCGGCCCCGTGGTGGATGCCGAGGGTATTTCCAAGAGCATCATGACGGTCAAGTACTCGCGTAAAGCCACCCCTGAGCAAATGAAGACCTTTGAAGAAAATTTCAAGAAAGGTTTGTTCCAGTTCTATGGCAATGCGCTGCTTGAGTACAACAACCAGGGCATCGTCGTTGACCCTGCCAAGGATGAGTCGGGCGACCGCACCAGCGTCGGCATGACGGTCAAGGGCAGCAATGGCGCGATCTATCCAGTGCAGTACACACTCGAGAAGATCAATGGCGAGTGGAAGCTGCGCAACGTCATCATCAACGGCATCAACATCGGCAAGCTGTTCCGCGATCAGTTCGCCGATGCAATGTCGCGCAATGGCAACAACCTGCAGGCGACCATCGACAATTGGGCAGGGGAAGTTGCCAAAGCCAAGGCCGCTACCGAAAAAACCGACCAGAAGCCAGCCCAATGAGTGATTCTGCCGTTCGCATGAACGAAACCGGCGAACTGTTGCTCAGTGGCGTGCTGGATTACCGGACCGGCCCTGGCCTGCGCGAGCAGGGGCAGGCGCTGATCAAGTCCAGCAAGGCTGCGGCCCTGGTGATCGATTGTTCGGCGGTGGAGAAGTCCAGCAGTGTCGGCCTGTCCTTGCTGCTGTGCTTCATGCGAGATGCCCAGGCGGCCGGCAAGGCGCTGAGCATCCGCGGGATGCCCGAAGACATGCGCGAAATTGCTCAGGTCAGTGAGCTGACCGAGCTGTTGGCGCATCCCTAACCCGCATCGATAAAGTAGCCCCCCGTCAGAGTCCTGCTTCGCGGGGTTCGCAGGCGCGGGGCTTTTTTGTATGATGTCCGACCCGCGCGCACAGGGCGCCGATTGAGGTTGAGCATGCAGGCCACCGAAGTGAAGAGCTTCCTTGAAGGAAAGCTGCCAGGAACTCAGGTAGAAGTTGAGGGCGAAGGCTGCAATTTCCAGCTGAACGTGATTAGCGATGAACTGGCGGCATTGAGCCCGGTCAAGCGTCAGCAGCAGATCTATGCCCATTTGAACCCGTGGATCACCGATGGCAGCATCCACGCGGTCACTATGAAATTTTTCAGCAGCGCGGCCTGGGCCGAGCGCACCTGAGCCCAAGGGCGTCGAGATTCTTATGGATAAATTGATTATTACTGGCGGAGCTCGTCTTGACGGCGAGATCCGCATCTCCGGGGCAAAGAACTCTGCCCTGCCGATCCTGGCTGCGACGCTGCTGTGCGATGGCCCTGTGACTGTGGCCAACCTGCCGCACCTGCACGACATCACCACCATGATCGAGCTGTTCGGTCGCATGGGCATCGAGCCTGTCATCGACGAGAAACTGTCCGTCGAAATCGACCCGCGCACCATCAAGACCCTGATCGCTCCGTACGAACTGGTGAAAACCATGCGTGCGTCGATCCTGGTACTGGGCCCGATGGTTGCCCGTTTCGGTGAAGCCGAAGTCGCACTGCCTGGCGGTTGCGCCATCGGTTCGCGTCCGGTTGACCTGCACATCCGTGGCCTCGAAGCCATGGGCGCGGTCATCGACGTCGAAGGCGGCTACATCAAGGCCAAGGCGCCGGAAGGCGGCCTGCGTGGCGCGCACTTCTTCTTCGACACCGTCAGTGTGACCGGTACCGAGAACATCATGATGGCCGCCGCTCTGGCCAAGGGCCGCAGTGTACTGGCCAACGCCGCACGCGAGCCTGAGGTCGTCGACCTGGCGAACTTCCTGAACGCCATGGGTGCCAAGGTTTCCGGTGCTGGCACCGACACTATCACCATCGATGGCGTCGAGCGTCTGCACACCACCACTTACAAAGTGATGCCCGACCGTATCGAAACCGGCACCTATCTGGTCGCCGCTGCGGTGACTGGCGGTCGCGTGAAGGTCAAGGACACCGATCCGACCATCCTCGAAGCCGTTCTGGAAAAACTCCGGGAAGCGGGCGCGGAAATCACCTGCGGCGAAGACTGGATCGAACTGAACATGCACGGCAAGCGGCCGAAAGCCGTCAACGTGCGCACTGCACCGTATCCGGCGTTCCCGACTGACATGCAAGCGCAGTTCATTTCCCTCAACGCCATTGCCGAAGGCACGGGCGCCGTGATCGAGACGATCTTCGAAAACCGCTTCATGCACGTTTACGAACTGCACCGCATGGGCGCCAAGATCCAGGTCGAAGGCAACACCGCCATCGTAACCGGCACCGAAAAGCTCAAGGGCGCGCCAGTCATGGCGACCGACCTGCGCGCTTCGGCCAGCCTGGTCATTTCGGCGCTGATCGCCGAAGGCGATACCCTGATCGATCGCATCTACCACATCGACCGTGGTTACGAGTGCATCGAAGAGAAACTGCAGATGCTCGGCGCCAAGATCCGCCGCGTACCGGGCTAGTTCCTGCTGCATGGGCATAAGGACATGCCCGTTGAATTGTTGAAGTCGAGCCGGATTCCGGCTCGACGTGTGCCCGGCGCCGTTTGCGACCGGGCATGAGTACCTTGATAAGGACTGACGTTTCCCATGTTGACCATCGCACTGTCCAAGGGCCGCATCCTTGATGACACCTTGCCGCTTCTGGCTGAAGCAGGCATCGTGCCGACCGAGAATCCGGACAAGAGTCGCAAGCTGATCATCCCCACGACCCAGGAAGATGTACGCCTGCTGATCGTGCGTGCCACCGATGTGCCGACCTACGTCGAGCATGGCGCCGCCGACCTGGGTGTCGCCGGTAAAGACGTGCTGATGGAATACGGCGGCCAGGGCCTGTACGAGCCGCTGGACCTGCAAATTGCCCAGTGCAAACTGATGACGGCCGGCAAGGTCGGCGCAGTCGAGCCTAAGGGCCGTCTGCGTATCGCCACTAAATTCGTCAACGTTGCCAAGCGTTACTACGCCGAACAGGGCCGCCAGGTCGACATCATCAAGCTTTACGGTTCGATGGAACTGGCGCCGCTGATCGGCCTGGCCGACAAGATCATCGACGTGGTCGACACGGGGAACACGCTGCGGGCCAACGGTCTGGAGCCACAGGACTTCATTGCTGCCATCAGCTCCCGGCTGATCGTCAACAAAGCTTCGATGAAAATGCAACACGCCCGTATTCAGGCGTTGATCGACACCCTGCGCAAGGCAGTGGAGTCTCGACACCGCGGCTGATTCACCTGCGCGACCTTGAGTCGCGCCCGTCTATCCGCCTCATAGCCAGAATTCTCAGGTGCCCAAGCGGAAACGACTGCTAAGTTAGGGCGCCTGAGTTTTTGCCAATCCTATGAGGCTCTCGCTATGACCGCACCGACTGCAATTCGCCGACTCAACGCTGCTGACCCGGATTTCGCACATCATCTGGATCATCTGCTGAGCTGGGAAAGTGTGTCTGACGACTCGGTCAATCAGCGGGTGCTGGACATCATCAAGGCCGTGCGCGAGCGTGGCGATGCCGCGCTGGTGGAATTCACCCGTCAATTCGACGGGCTCGATGTCGCGTCAATGGCCGACCTGATCCTGCCGCGCGAACGCCTGGAACTGGCGCTCACGCGCATCACGGTAGCGCAGCGCGAAGCCTTGGAAAAAGCTGCGGCCCGCGTGCGCAGCTACCACGAAAAGCAGAAACAGGACTCCTGGACTTACACCGAGGCCGACGGCACGGTGCTGGGCCAGAAGGTCACGCCGCTGGACCGCGCCGGCCTGTATGTGCCGGGCGGCAAGGCGTCGTACCCGTCGTCAGTATTGATGAACGCCATTCCGGCCAAGGTTGCCGGTGTGACCGAAGTGGTCATGGTGGTGCCGACTCCGCGTGGCGAGATCAATGAGCTGGTGCTGGCCGCTGCCTGCATCTCCGGCGTCGACCGCGTGTTCACCATTGGCGGTGCACAAGCTGTCGCCGCGCTGGCCTACGGTACCGAAAGCGTGCCGAAGGTCGACAAAGTGGTGGGGCCGGGCAACATCTATGTCGCCACCGCCAAGCGCCACGTGTTTGGTCAGGTCGGCATCGACATGATCGCCGGCCCGTCCGAGATCCTCGTGGTGTGCGACGGTCAGACCGATCCGGACTGGATCGCCATGGACCTGTTCTCCCAGGCCGAACACGATGAAGACGCCCAGGCGATCCTGGTCAGCCCCGACGCCGATTTCCTCGACAAAGTGGCCGCCAGCATCGCCAGGCTGATGCCGACCATGGAGCGCGCGCAAATCATCGAAACCTCGATCAATGGTCGTGGTGCGCTGATCCAGGTTCGCGATATGGCCCAGGCCATCGAAGTGGCCAACCGCATCGCGCCGGAGCACCTGGAGTTGTCGGTGGCCGATCCGCAAGCCTGGCTGCCGCAGATCCGCCACGCCGGTGCGATCTTCATGGGCCGTCACACCTCCGAAGCCTTGGGCGACTATTGCGCGGGCCCCAACCACGTGTTGCCGACTTCCGGCACCGCGCGGTTCTCCTCGCCGCTGGGGGTTTACGACTTCCAGAAGCGCTCGTCGATCATCTTCTGCTCCGAGCAGGGGGCGTCCGAGCTGGGCAAAACCGCTTCCGTGCTGGCCCGTGGCGAGTCGCTGACCGCCCACGCCCGCAGTGCCGAATACCGTATCGTTGACGAACAAAAGGGAAACTGAGCATGAGTAAATTCTGGAGCCCGTTCGTCAAGAATCTGGTGCCTTACGTACCGGGCGAGCAGCCGAAACTGGCAAAACTGGTGAAGCTCAACACCAATGAAAACCCGTATGGCCCATCGCCCAAAGCACTGGCCGCCATGCAGGCCGAGCTGAACGACAACCTGCGGTTGTACCCGGATCCGAACAGCGATCTGCTCAAGAATGCGGTCGCCGGGTATTACGGCGTGCAGCGCAATCAGGTGTTCCTCGGCAACGGGTCCGATGAAGTCCTGGCGCACATTTTCCACGGCCTGTTGCAGCACGATCAGCCGCTGCTGTTTCCGGATATCAGCTACAGCTTCTATCCGGTCTACTGCGGTCTGTACGGCATCCGGTTTGATGCGGTGCCGCTGGACGAGCACTTCCGGATCGACCCGGCGGACTACGCCAAGCCGAATGGCGGGATCATTTTCCCCAACCCGAATGCGCCGACCGGTTGCCTGCTGGCCCTCGACGCCATCGAGCAAATCCTCAAGGCCAGCCCGGATTCGGTGGTCGTGGTGGATGAGGCTTACATCGACTTCGGCGGAGAAACCGCGATCAGTCTGGTGGACCGTTATCCGAACCTGCTGGTGACTCAGACGCTGTCCAAGTCCCGTTCCCTGGCGGGTCTGCGGGTAGGTTTGGCGGTGGGGCATCCTGACCTCATCGAGGCGCTGGAGCGAATCAAGAACAGCTTCAACTCCTATCCACTGGATCGGATGGCGAATGTCGGTGCGGCGGCCGCGTTTGAAGATCGTGAGTACTTCGACATGACTTGCCGATTGGTCATCGAGAGTCGCGAGCAGTTGATTGCACAGCTGCAGGCGAAGGGTTTCGAAGTATTGCCGTCGGCAGCGAACTTCATTTTCGCCCGTCACCCGCAGCACGATGCAGCGGGGCTGGCGGCGAAGTTGCGTGAGCAAGGCGTGATCGTCCGGCACTTCAAGCAGGAGCGGATTGCGCAGTTCCTGCGGATTTCCATCGGTACGCCTGAGCAGAACCAGGCGTTGATCGACGGTTTAGGCGATCTGTAAACCATCCCGGACTCTGTGGGAGCGAGCTCGCTCCCACAGTGTTTAGTGTTGTTTTGACTTACTCGTGATGCGGTTCGCCCAGGAATGTCAGCGAACTGAAAAAACCACGACTGCTCACGTCAGCGCTGTCCTTCACCGGCACTTCCACCTGAGCCGAAATCACATTCAGCCCTTCATTGCGCACCAGCACTCGCGCCCGGCCGTCCGCGTCGGTTTCGGTGCTCAAGGTGTTCGGCGCATTGCGGTAGTCACCCACCAACTTCACCCCGGCCGCCGGTTTGCCATCCAGTAGCACACGCACCGGCAGCGAATTGCCCGGCCCCACGGTCAGCGGATCGACCTCCGGCAGAATCAGCAACTTCAGTTGATCAAGCCTGGGCAACCTGGCGGCTGGCTGATAAATCGCCAGGCTGTACTTGAATGTCTGTGTCGACTCGATCGCGCCCGGTACTTTGCTGCGCCCCTCGTTGACCCATTTCTTGTCGGTGGTCTGCGACCACATGCCATTGTCCAGTGCCACGGCGATCACCGCGGGCGGTTTCAGCGGTTGCAGGCGCGCGTGATCAGGCAGGCGCTGGACGGTCACCGGGATCATTTTTCCGCTGATGTCATAAGCCCAGGCGCCGCTGATTTTCTGCGCCTTGAAGGCATTGTCCTCGGCGCCGTGGCCGTAAATCACTTCGATGTTACCGCGACGTTGTTCGGTCCAGAGACCATGGGCCGAAACCTCATGAGTGAACAATAGACCGAGCAGGGCCAGGGATTTGAGAGAGGGCATGGGGACGTCCTTTTATAGAGTGAGTGTCAGGCTGACGGTGAAATTGCGCGGCTCGCCGGGGTTGACCCAGTAGTTGCTGTAGGAACGCTCGAAGTATTTCTCGTCGAAAACGTTGTTGAGGTTCAGGCCCACAGTGACGTTGTCGCTGGCCTTGTAATGGGCCAGCAGGTCGACCGTGTGATAAGCCGGCAATTGGAAGTCGCTGCCGGCTTCGCCCGAGCGGTCACCGACATAGGTGAAGGCCGCACCGAGATCTGAACCGCGCAAGCGACCGTCCTGAAACGCATAAACCCCCAGCAGACTGCCGCTGTGTTTGGCGACGCCGAGAATGCGGCTCCCGGTTGGAATGACCTTGTCGCCCTCGGTGACTTCAGCATCGATGTAGGCGAAGGCGCCGATCACCCGTACGGCATCGGTGACTTGCCCGGCGACTTGCAGATCGAATCCCTGGCTGCGGGCCTTGCCCATGGCGCGGCTGGTGTCGGTACCCGGGTCGAGGGCGAGGACATTTTTCTTTTCGATATGGAAGGCGGCGAGTGTGCTGCTCAAACGGTCGTCAAACAGGTCGCTCTTGATCCCGATTTCATAGCCAACACCTTCTTCCGGATCAAAGGATCTGCCTGCGGCGTCCAGGCCATTGTTCGGTTTGAACGAAGTGGAGGCGTTGGCGAACAAGCCGATTTCGGGTGTCAGCTGATACAGCAGTCCGGCCCGTTGCGTAAGGGCGTCGTGTTGCTGGCGGTTGGTGGTGTTGCGCGTGTGATCGTCGATGCCTTGTTCGAACCGTTCGAGACGCGCACCGAGCATGCCTCGCAACGTGTCAGTGAAGAGGATCTGATCCTGCAGGTTCAGGGCTCGGCTTTCGACGTGTTCGAAGAAGTCAGTGCCGGAACGTGCGCCGCCTGGTTTCGGCTGGCCATAGACCGGTTGGTCAATATCGACGACGTAGGGGCTGCCGGCGATGGTCGTCACGCGCTCGTTCTTGCGGTAGTTCTCGTATTCACTGCCGATCAGTAGTTCGTGCTGCCACGGGCCGGTGTCGAATAATCCGCGCAGTTCGAGTTGGGTAATGCTGTCGTGCCAATTGTTGTCACGCTCGCGGTAGCGACGGTTGACGGTGTGGCCATCGGCATTTAAGGCGCGCGCTTCCGAGGCAAAGCCCCAGAGTTTGCCTTGCTTGTAGTGACTGGCCAGGCGCAGTTTCCAGGCGTCATTCAGGTGATGTTCGAGCGTGGCTTGCAGCAGGTTGTTGTGGTTGTCGATGTCGCCATCGTTGGGTTCGCCGAGGAAGGTCGAACGAGAAACGCCGCTCCACACGTTGTTCGGCGCGACGATGCCGCGGTCGAACGTGGAGCGGTGGCGCACGAACTCGCTTTCCACCAGCAGCGTCGTGTCGGGATTGAGTTGCCAACTGAAGGCGGCGCGACGAACACCCGCTCACGGTCAACGTGATCGCGAAAGCTCTGGCCGTCCTCGATGGCCAGGTTTACCCGCGACAACACGTTGCCGTCCTCATCCAATGGGGTGTTGACGTCCAGCGCGGTGCGGTAGCGATCCCAACTGCCAGCGCTGGTGTGCAGGGTGGCGAAGGCTTCGGGCCGGGGCTTTTTGGTGACGATATTCACCGTGCCGCCCGGATCGCCTCGACCGTAAAGACTGGCAGCAGGGCCTTTGAGCACTTCGATGCGTTCGATACTCGCCACGTCCGGCGTGCTCGGGTAGCCGCGGTTGGCGCTGAATCCGTCCTTGTAGAATTCCGAGGTGGTGAAGCCGCGCACGCTGTATTCGTAGAGCGTCAGGCCACCGAAGTTGTTCTGTTTCGACACGCCGCCCGCGAAGTCCAGTGCACGCTCGACGCTGATGCTGCCCAAGTCGTTGAGCACACTGACGGGAATCACGCTGATCGATTGCGGGATGTCGCGAATGGCGGTGTCGGTTTTGGTTGCGCTGGAAGAGCGGGTGGCGCGGTAGCCATCGACCGGGCCGGTGGCGGATTCGTAATCTGAAGTGACGCTGATCGCGTCCAGTTCGAGGGTTTGCGGTTCTTCGGCTAAGACCGGATTCCCCAGCAGCCCGAGGGCAAGACTTGCCACGGAGGCCTTTGTTCGAGACGACATGTTATGTTGTTCCAATTGCCATAATTGAAACAATATAACATGTCTAATGAGAATGTCTGCTAATGGCCAGAAATGCTCGGGCCAGGTTTAGTTTTCTTCTTTTTCCTTCACCGGAGCCGGCGGTGGACGCAAGCCGATTTCCGCGGTGAGCTTGAGCTCCTTGCCGTTGCGCATCACTTGAACAGTGACCTTGTCAGTCGGTTTGATCCGCGCGACCTGATTCATCGAGCGACGGCCATCACCGGCCGGTTCGCCGTCGATGCTGAGGATCACATCGCCCAATTGCAGGCCGGCCTTCTGCGCCGGGCCGTCGCGGAAAATCCCGGCGACGACGATGCCCGGGCGTCCAGAAAGACCGAAGGACTCCGCCAGCTCCTGGGTCAATGGCTGCACTTCAATACCCAGCCAGCCGCGAATCACCTGGCCGTGTTCGATGATCGACTTCATCACTTCCATTGCCAGTTTGATCGGGATCGCGAAGCCGATGCCCTGGGAGCCACCGGACTTGGAAAAAATCGCTGTGTTGATGCCGGTCAGGTTGCCGTTGGCGTCGATCAGCGCTCCGCCGGAGTTGCCAGGGTTGATCGCGGCGTCGGTCTGGATGAAGTCTTCGTAGTTGTTCAGGCCCAACTGGTTACGCCCGGTCGCACTGATGATGCCCATGGTCACGGTCTGGCCGACACCAAACGGGTTGCCGATGGCCAGGGCCACATCGCCAATACGGATGTTGTCGGAACGGCCGACAGTGATCGCCGGCAAGTTCTTCAAATCGATCTTCAGCACCGCGAGGTCGGTCTCCGGGTCGCTGCCGATCACCCGGGCCAGGGTTTCGCGCCCGTCCTTGAGCGCGACCACTATCTGGTCGGCACCGCTGGTCACGTGGTTGTTGGTCAGGATGTAGCCTTCCGGGCTCATGATCACGCCCGAACCGAGGCTCGACTCCATGCGTTTCTGCTTGGGCGAGTTGTCGCCGAAGAAACGGCGGAACTGCGGATCTTCGAACAACGGGTGGCTGGGTTTGTTGATGACTTTGGTGGTGTACAGGTTCACCACGGATGGCGCGGCCGTGGTCACTGCGTCAGCATAGGACACCGGACCTTGCTGCATGCTGGTGGTCTGCGGGGCTTGCTGCAGATTGACGTCGAGGCTTGGCAGCCCGACCCACTGCGGGTAACGCTGGATTATCAACAGAGCGATAAGCACGCCGGCCAGTAGCGGCCAGCCGGAAAAACGCAGCGCCTTGAGCATTAAGCACGTCCTGAGAGGGTTGCAGGCGGTATCGGACCGCCCATAATGTCGCGCATTATACGAGGCCGCGCGTGCCTCTGAACGGGATATTTAGGAGTCTTTCATGGCCGTCGCCTTGAGCACCCTGGTCGAAGAAGCCGACCGTTACCTCAGCAGTTCGAAAATTGCCGATTACTGCCCCAACGGCCTGCAGGTCGAAGGCCGGCCGCAAGTGATGCGCATTGTCAGTGGTGTCACCGCCAGCCAGGCGTTGCTCGATGCCGCCGTGGAAGCCAACGCCGACCTGGTGCTGGTGCACCATGGCTATTTCTGGAAGGGCGAAAACCCGTGCATCACCGGCATGAAGCAGCGTCGCCTGAAGACATTGCTCAAGCACGATATCAGCCTGCTGTCCTATCACCTGCCGCTGGATCTGCACCCGGATGTCGGTAACAACGTGCAGTTGGCCCGGCAGCTCGACATCACTGTCGAAGGCCCGCTGGATCCGGACAACCTGAAGATTGTCGGTCTGGTCGGTTCGTTGAGTGAGCCGATGATGCCTCGGGATTTTGCCCGCCGGGTCCAGGAAGTCATGGGCCGCGAGCCATTGCTGGTCGAGGGCAGCGAGATGATTCGTCGGGTCGGTTGGTGCACGGGGGGCGGTCAGGGCTACATCGATCAGGCCATTCTGGCGGGTGTCGATCTGTACCTGAGCGGCGAGGCCTCCGAACAGACGTTCCACAGCGCGCGGGAAAACGACATCAGCTTCATCGCCGCCGGCCACCACGCCACCGAGCGTTATGGCGTTCAGGCACTGGGTGACTATCTGGCGCGCAGATTTGCGCTGGAGCACATCTTCATCGATTGCCCGAACCCCATCTGAAAAAACGCAATCCCTGTAGGAGCGAGCCTGCTCGCGATGTTCGTCAACGATAACGCTGGGGGCCTGACACCCCGCGGCGTTCTCGGGTTCATCGCGAGCAGGCTCGCTCCTACAGGGGGGGGCGGTGCGTTCTGCCCAAACGAGGGGGCATATTCATATGCTCTTTCGTTCTAGTTGGCGTCCTGATTAGAAGTGGGCGCTGTGCTAGGATTCCCCGCTCGAACACGGCCCGCTGGCCGTTCATAAGAAAGCTTTCGTGAGTAGCCATGGTCGACAAACTGACGCATCTGAAACAGCTGGAGGCGGAAAGCATCCACATCATCCGCGAGGTGGCCGCCGAGTTCGATAACCCGGTGATGCTGTACTCCATCGGTAAAGACTCCGCCGTGATGCTGCACCTGGCACGCAAGGCGTTTTTCCCTGGCAAGCTGCCGTTTCCGGTGATGCATGTCGACACCCGGTGGAAATTCCAGGAGATGTACAAGTTCCGCGACAAGATGGTCGCCGAGCTGGGCCTGGACCTGATCACCCATGTGAACCCGGACGGCGTGGCGCAAGGCATCAACCCGTTTACCCACGGCAGTGCCAAGCACACCGACATCATGAAGACCGAAGGCCTGAAGCAGGCATTGGACAAATATGGTTTCGACGCCGCTTTCGGTGGTGCCCGTCGCGATGAAGAGAAATCCCGCGCCAAGGAGCGCGTGTACTCGTTCCGCGACAGCAAGCACCGCTGGGATCCGAAAAACCAGCGCCCGGAGCTCTGGAACGTCTACAACGGCAAGGTCAACAAGGGCGAATCCATTCGTGTGTTCCCGTTGTCGAACTGGACCGAACTGGACATCTGGCAGTACATCTACCTTGAAGGCATCCCGATCGTCCCGCTGTACTTCGCCGCCGAGCGTGAAGTCATCGAGAAGAACGGCACGCTGATCATGATCGACGACGAGCGCATCCTCGAACACCTGAGCGATGAAGACAAAGCGCGCATCGTCAAAAAGAAAGTGCGTTTCCGTACCCTTGGCTGCTACCCGTTGACGGGCGCGGTGGAGTCCGAGGCCGAAAGCCTCACGGACATCATTCAGGAAATGCTCCTGACGCGAACTTCCGAGCGCCAGGGCCGTGTCATCGACCACGATGGCGCCGGCTCGATGGAAGACAAGAAACGTCAAGGTTATTTCTAAGGGGCTGTCATGTCGCATCAATCTGATTTGATCAGCGAGGACATCCTCGCCTACCTGGGCCAGCACGAACGTAAAGAGCTGCTGCGCTTCCTGACCTGCGGTAACGTCGACGACGGCAAGAGCACCCTGATCGGGCGTCTGCTGCACGACTCCAAGATGATCTACGAAGATCACCTGGAAGCCATTACCCGCGACTCGAAAAAAGTCGGCACCACCGGCGAAGACATCGACCTGGCGTTACTGGTCGACGGCCTGCAGGCCGAGCGTGAACAAGGCATCACCATCGATGTCGCGTACCGCTATTTCTCCACCGCCAAGCGCAAGTTCATCATTGCCGACACCCCTGGCCATGAGCAGTACACCCGCAACATGGCCACCGGTGCATCCACCTGTGACCTGGCGATCATCCTGGTCGACGCCCGTTACGGCGTGCAGACCCAGACCCGTCGCCACAGCTTCATTGCCTCGCTGTTGGGCATCAAGCACATCGTCGTCGCCATCAACAAGATGGACCTCAAGGACTTCGATCAGGGCGTGTTCGAGTCGATCAAGGCCGACTACCTGAAGTTCGCCGAAGGCTTGAAGATGAAGCCGACGAGCATGCACTTCGTGCCGATGTCTGCCCTCAAGGGCGACAACGTGGTGAACAAGTCCGAGCGCTCGCCGTGGTACACCGGCCAGTCGCTGATGGAAATTCTCGAGACTGTGGAAGTGGCGGGCGACCGCAACTTCACCGACCTGCGTTTCCCGGTGCAGTACGTCAACCGTCCGAACCTGAACTTCCGTGGTTTCGCCGGCACCCTGGCCAGCGGCATCGTCAAGAAAGGCGACGAAGTCGTGGTTCTGCCGTCGGGCAAGAGCAGCCGCGTGAAATCGATCGTCACCTTCGAAGGCGAGCTGGAGCATGCAGGTCCCGGTCAAGCGGTGACGCTGACCATGGAAGACGAAATCGACATCTCCCGCGGCGACCTGTTGGTCCACGCCGACAACGTGCCGCCCGTCACCGACAGCTTCGAAGCAATGCTAGTGTGGATGGCTGAAGAGCCGATGCTGCCGGGCAAGAAATACGACATCAAGCGCGCCACCAGTTACGTGCCGGGCTCCATTGCCAGCATCGTCAACAAGGTCGACGTGAACACCCTCGAAGAAGGCCCGGCCAGCGCATTGCAGCTGAACGAAATCGGTAAGGTCAAGATCGCGCTTGACGCGCCGATTGCCCTCGACGGTTACGAAAGCAACCGCACCACCGGCGCGTTCATCATCATCGACCGCCTGACCAACGGCACCGTGGGCGCCGGCATGATCGTCGCCCAGCCTCTGGCACACGGCAGCGCCACGCACCACGGCAAACTGGCCCACGTCGCCACCGAAGAACGCGCCCAGCGCTTCGGCCAGCAACCGGCCACCGTGTTGTTCAGCGGCTTGTCGGGCGCAGGCAAGAGCACCCTGGCTTATGCCGTGGAGCGCAAGCTGTTCGACATGGGCCGTGCGGTGTATGTGCTCGATGGCCAGAACCTGCGTCACGACCTGAACAAGGGTCTGCCACAGGATCGCGCCGGGCGTACCGAGAACTGGCGTCGTGCCGCGCACGTGGCGCGTCAGTTCAACGAAGCCGGTTTGCTGACCCTGGCGGCCTTCGTTGCGCCGAGCTCCGAAGGTCGTGAACAGGCCAAGGAACTGATCGGCAAAGAGCGTCTGCTGACGGTTTACGTCCAGGCTTCGCCAGCGGTCTGTGCCGAACGCGATCCACAAGGCCTGTACGCGGCGGCCGGCGATAACATCCCGGGCGAGTCCTTCCCGTACGACGTACCGCTGGATGCCGATCTGGTGATCGACACCCAATCGTTGTCGCTGGAAGAAAGCGTCAAGCAAGTGCTGGATCTGCTGCGCAAGCGTGGCGCGATCTAAGCGTTAGCTGCAAATAAAAAAACCGCCGATGAGTGATCATCGGCGGTTTTTTTTGTGTTTTCAATATCGCCTTCGCTGGCAAGCCAGCTCCCACAGGTTTCTCGGTCGTACACAACACCTGTACCCACTGAAAATCATTGTGGGAGCTGGCTTGCCAGCGATGAGGTCGGATCAGACGCCTTTTTACTTCGCGGGATACTGTCGATGCATCTGCCCCAGCAACGCATCCTTGTCCTGCCACAGCTGATTGATCCAGCCCTGAAACTGCAGGCGGTACTCGCCGTCCTGGTCGTAGTTCTTGCCGATGAACTGGGGCGGAATTTTCAGCTCTTCAAAGTGCACCACCACATCTGCAATATTCCCGCACAGCAAATCCCAAAAACCGGGACGCCCGGCGGGGTAGTGGATGGTCACGTTGACGATGGACTCCAACTGCTCGCCCATGGCATCCAGCACAAAGGCAATGCCGCCGGCCTTGGGTTTGAGCAGGTACTTAAAGGGTGACTGCTGCTGGGCATGCTTGCCTTCGGTGAAGCGCGTGCCTTCGACGAAGTTGAAAATCCCCACCGGATTATTGCGGAACTTTGCGCAGGTCTTGCGGGTGGTTTCCAGGTCTTTGCCTTTCTTTTCCGGATGCTTCTCCAGGTAGGCCTTGGAGTAGCGCTTCATGAAGGGGAAGCCCAGCGCCCACCACGCCAGGCCGATCACCGGGACCCAGATCAGTTCTTGCTTGAGAAAGAACTTCAGTGGCTGGATGCGGCGGTTGAGCACGTATTGCAGCACCAGGATGTCGACCCAGCTCTGGTGATTGCTGGTGATCAGGTACGAATGCTGGTAGTCCAGGCCTTGCAGGCCGCTGATGTGCCAACGGGTGCGACGGACCAGGTTCATCCAGCCTTTATTGATACTGATCCACGCTTCGTGGGTATGGCTCATCAACCATCCGGCGATGCGCTGGGTGAAGGCGAACGGCAGTACCTTGATCAGCGCCACGCAGAACAGGAATGAGCACAGCAGGATTGTATTGAGTGCCAATAGCAACGAAGCAATGACACCGAGCACGGCGGCAGGTAGAAAAACCAGCATTTAAACGTCCATAGGTCGGTTGGCTGCCTGGATCGCGGTCAACGCGATGGTGTAGACGATGTCGTCGACTTGCGCACCGCGCGGCAAGTCATTCACCGGTTTGCGCAGGCCTTGCAGCATCGGGCCGAGGCTGACGCAGTCGGCGCTGCGCTGCACGGCTTTGTGAGTGGTGTTGCCGGTATTCAGGTCGGGGAACACGAACACCGTGGCGCGACCGGCCACCTGACTGTTCGGTGCCAGTTGCCGGGCCACGGTTTCGTTGGCGGCGGCATCGTATTGCAACGGGCCGTCGATCAACAGCGAGTTCTGTTGCTCATGGGCAAGCAGCGTAGCCTCGCGAACCTTCTCGACTTCTTCGCCGCTGGCCGATTCACCGCTGGAGTAACTGATCATCGCCACGCGTGGCGTGATGCCGAACGCTGCCGCCGAATCGGCGCTTTGCAGGGCGATCTCGGCCAGTTCGCTGGCGCTCGGGTGCGGGTTCATCACGCAGTCGCCATAGACCAGCACCTCTTCCGGAAACAGCATGAAGAACACCGACGAGACCAACGTGCAGCCCGGCGCCGTTTTAATCAGCTGCAGGGCCGGGCGAATGGTGTTGGCGGTGGAGTGGATAACGCCCGACACGAGGCCGTCGACCTCATCCAGCGCCAGCATCATGGTGCCGATCACCACGGTGTCTTCCAGTTGTTGCTCGGCCATGGGCGCGTTGAGGCTTTTGCTTTTGCGCAGGGCAACCATCGGTTCGACGTAGCGCTCGCGAATCAGGTCCGGGTCGAGGATTTCCAGCCCCGGTGGCAGCTCGATGCCTTGGGCGCGTGCAACGGCTTCAACGTCTGCCGGTTTGGCCAGCAACACGCAACGGGCAATGCCGCGGGCCTGACAGATCGCTGCGGCCTGCACGGTCAACGGCTCGCTGCCTTCGGGCAGGACGATGCGCTTGTTGGCGTTCTGCGCACGCTGAATCAGTTGATAGCGGAATACGGCCGGCGACAGGCGCATTTCCCGTGGCGTGCCACAACGCTGGTGCAGCCAGTTGGCGTCGAGGTGGCTGGCGACGAAATCGGTGATGATTTCCGCGCGCTCGCGGTCGTCGATCGGAATTTCCTTGTTCAGGCCGTTCAACTGGTTGGCGGTGTCATAGGAGCCGGTGCTCACTGACAACACCGGCAAACCGGCCTGCAAGGCGCCACGGCAGAGGTCCATGATGCGCGGGTCGGGCAGGGTGTCGCTGGTCAGCAGCAGGCCGGCCAGCGGTACGCCATTCATGGCGGCGAGGCTCACGGCGAGGATGATGTCGTCGCGGTCGCCGGGGGTCACCACCAGCACGCCCGGTTTGAGCAGCTCTACGGTGTTACGCATGGTGCGCGCGCAGATGATGATTTTGGACATGCGCCGGGTTTCGTAGTCGCCGGCGTTGAGCACTTGTGCGCCCATCAGGTCGGCGACGTCGCGGGTGCGCGGGGCGTTGAGTTCCGGCTGAAACGGAATGCAGCCCAGCAGGCGGAAGTCACCACTGCGCAACAGCGGCGAATGCTCCTTAAGGCGTGCGGCGAAGGCCTCCATGCTTTCGTCGGTCTTCACCTTGTTGAGGATCACGCCGAGGACTTTCGGGTCTTTCGGGCCGCCAAACAATTGCGCCTGCAACTCGACGCGACCGGACAGTTCGGTCAGCACTTCGTTTTCCGGCGCCGACACCAGGATCACTTCGGCGTCGAGGCTTTTGGCCAGGTGCAGATTGACCCGTGCGGCATAGCTGGCGCTGCGGGTCGGGACCATGCCTTCGACGATCAGCACGTCCTTGCCGATGGCCGCCTGTTGATAAAGCGTGATGATTTCTTCGAGCAGCTCGTCCAGCTGACCGTCGCCGAGCATGCGCTCGACATGGGCCAGGCCCAGTGGCTGTGGAGGTTTCAGGCCGTGGGTGCGGGCGATCAGTTCGGTGGAGCGCTCAGGCCCGGTGTCACCCGGGTGCGGCTGAGCGATCGGTTTGAAAAAGCCGACCTTGAGGCCGGCACGCTCAAGTGTACGGACCAGCCCGAGGCTGATGGAGGTCAGACCCACACCAAAATCGGTGGGTGCGATAAAAAAAGTTTGCATGCGGATTCTCTGGAGGTGCATGGCAGTGGTGATCATCTATATCTGACGATCTACCGAAATTCAGTCGCCAAGGTTATCGCTAACCGAGCCTTGTGCGCACCAACCGCAATCGAAGGGCTGGCCTATTTTTTCATGGCGCTGTGCAGGGTCCGTGACCCAGGCGCGGGACTGCCAGGGCGGCTGGTGTCGCAGGTGCTGTGTGTGGCCGCAGGAAAGCTCGGCCACCCAGTGTCCGTCCTCGTCTTGATGAAAGCCGGTGATCGTCGCAATCCGTCTGTCCGGGTTGTGTTCGCTTTCGGACGATTGCTTCGCTAAACTGGGTCTTTCATTATTCTTATGCAAAAGGTCTCGCCCCATGCTGATTGCCGCCAATAAGGCTGTCTCCATCGACTATACCCTGACCAACGACGCTGGTGAGGTCATCGACAGCTCAGCCGGCGGCGCGCCGCTGGTCTACCTGCAAGGCGCAGGTAACATCATTCCGGGCCTGGAAAAGGCACTGGAAGGCAAAGCAGTCGGCGACGAGCTGACCGTAGCCGTTGAACCTGAAGATGCCTATGGCGAGTACGCTGCCGAACTGGTCAGCACACTGAGCCGCAGCATGTTCGAAGGCGTTGATGAGCTGGAAGTGGGCATGCAGTTCCACGCTTCCGCTCCGGACGGCCAGATGCAGATCGTGACCATCCGCGATCTGGACGGCGACGACGTGACTGTCGACGGCAACCACCCGTTGGCCGGTCAGCGCCTGAATTTCCAGGTCAAGATCATCAATATCCGTGATGCCAGCCAGGAAGAAATCGCTCATGGCCACGTCCATGGCGAAGGTGGTCATCACCACTGATTTTCTGCGCTAAGCTTTCGATTACTGGAGAGGCGCCCCGAGGGCGCCTTTTTAGTCTGCGGCTGTCCCAGGCGACACCGATAAGTGGCTGTTTCGAGAAGAACACGGGAATCTGGAGTTCGTCATGAGTGCTTTTCACGACCTTAAATTGACAGCCCTTGATGGTCAGGCGCTACCTTTGGCGCCGTTCAAGGGGCACGTGGTGCTGGTGGTCAACGTTGCTTCCAAATGTGGCCTGACCCCACAGTACGCGGCGCTGGAGAATCTCTACCAGCAATACAAGGCCAAAGGCTTCAGCGTGTTGGGCTTGCCGTGCAACCAGTTTGCCGGACAGGAGCCAGGCACCGAGCAAGAAATCCAGGAGTTTTGCAGCCTCAACTATGGCGTGACTTTTCCGTTGTCCAGCAAACTGGAAGTCAACGGGCATGAACGTCATCAGCTGTACAAACTGTTGGCGGGCGAGGGTGCGGAATTCCCGGGTGACATCACCTGGAACTTCGAAAAGTTCCTCCTGGGCAAAGACGGGCGTGTACTGGCGCGGTTCTCGCCACGTACGTCGCCGGACGATCCGAGCGTCATTCAGGCGATTGAAAAAGCCCTGAGCTGATCTCCCCACCTGTAGGAGCGAGCCTGCTCGCGATAGTCGTGAACGATGACGCGGGAAACCTGACCCCCCGCAGCGTTCTCAGGTCCATCGTCGGAACGCCGCCCGGAGCAAGCTCGCTCCTACAGGGTTATTCGTAACCTTTTTCTCCTTAATCACCGAAATCAATAGTGCTATCCAGCGCTTGCGGATCTCCATATTATCGCCGTCATAAAGTAATCCTTCGTGGAGCGTCCCCATGCCCGTCCAAGCCCTGTTCAAACCGTTCCACCTTGGCAACCTCGAACTGCCGACCCGCGTCGTCATGGCGCCGATGACCCGCTCGTTTTCCCCGGGCGGTGTACCCAATTCCAAAGTGATCGAGTACTACCGTCGTCGTGCTGCCGCTGGCGTTGGCCTGATAATCACTGAAGGCACCACCGTCGGTCACAAGGCATCCAATGGCTACCCGAACGTCCCGCACTTCTACGGCGAAGCCGCCCTGGCAGGCTGGAAGAAAGTCGTCGACGCCGTCCACGCCGAAGGCGGCAAGATCGTTCCGCAACTGTGGCACGTGGGCAGCGTGCGTCGCATCGGCACCGAGCCGGACGCCAGCGTGCCGGGTTACGGTCCGTCGGAAAAAGTGAAGGACGGTCAGGTCGTGGTTCACGGCATGACTAAACAAGATATTCAGGACGTGATCGCCGCGTTCGCCCAGGCCGCCAGGGATGCCCAGAGCATCGGCATGGACGGCGTGGAGATCCACGGTGCCCACGGCTACCTCATTGACCAGTTCTTCTGGGAAGGCAGCAACCAGCGTACCGACGAATACGGCGGCAGCCTGGCCAACCGTTCGCGCTTCGCCATCGAATTGATCCAGGCGGTACGTGCGGCGGTCGGCGAAGGTTTCCCGATCATCTTCCGTTTCTCGCAGTGGAAGCAGCAGGATTACACCGCCCGTCTGGTACAAACCCCGCAAGCCCTGGGCGAATTTCTCCAGCCGTTGTCCGACGCCGGCGTGGATATTTTCCACTGCTCGACACGCCGCTTCTGGGAGCCGGAGTTCGACGGCTCCGAACTGAACCTAGCGGGCTGGACCCGCAAACTCACCGGCAAGCCCACCATCACCGTCGGTAGCGTCGGTCTGGATGGCGAGTTCCTGCAGTTCATGGTCAACACCGACAAGGTCGCGCAACCGGCCAGTCTTGAAAAACTGCTGGAGCGCTTGAACAACGACGAGTTCGACCTGGTCGCGGTGGGTCGTGCGCTGTTGGTCGATCCGGACTGGGCGCAGAAGGTGCGTGAAGGTCGTGAGCAGGACATCCTGCCCTTCAGTCGCGAAGCATTGATGACGTTGAGTTAAAGGCGCCTGTTCCGGTCCCATCGCGGGCAAGCCCGCTTACACAGTGTCTTGCGTTGTACACAAAACCTGTGGGAGCGGGCTTGCCCGCGATGGGGGCCTCAAAGTCAGTAAGTGTTCAAGGGACTATCGACGCGTTCGACACCACCTGCTCCCCCACGCAAGCCCCCCGTAACTGCCCCTCGAACTGCTCGATAATCGACGCCCAGCCCTGGCGACTGGCATGCTGGCGTGCATTGAGCCGAACGCAGCGCAAGGTTTCCCGCTCTTCCAGTAGCCACGCCGCCGCATCGCAGAACGCTTCTTCATCCCCCGGCATCGCCAGTACGCCGTTGTAGCCATGGCGAATATGCTGGGCTGCCGCTGCCTGATCGTAGGCCACGACCCCCAGCCCCGAGGCCAGCGCCTCAAGCACTACATTGCCAAAGGTTTCGGTCAGGCTCGGAAACAGAAATACATCCCCCGACGCATAGTGACAGGCCAAGGCTTCACCGCGCTGAGTGCCGCAGAAAATCGCCTCGGGCAATTCGTTTTGCAGTTCCTGGCGCTGCGGACCGTCGCCGACCACGATCAGCTTCAGGGTGCGCTGTGGATAACTGGCCTTGAGGGTGTGGAAGGTGCGCTTGAGCAATCCCAGGTTTTTTTCCTGGGCCAGGCGACCGACATGAATGACCGCGATGTCTTCTTCGGCCAATCCCCATTGCTCGCGTAGGGCGTTCAAGCGTTTGGAGGGGTGAAACAATTGACTGTCGACCCCTCGGGAAAGCAACGCCAGGCGCTCGAAGTGACGCCGTTCCAGCTCCATTCGCTGACTGACGCTGGGCACCAGGGTCATGGTCGAACGATTGTGGAACCAGCGCAGGTAGTGGGTCAGCAGCCGCGTCAACAAGCCGAGCCCATATTGGTGGGAGTACTGCTGGAAATTGGTGTGAAAGCCGCTGACCACCGATATCCCCAGGCGCCGTGCCGCTCGCAGTGCCGATAACCCCAATGGGCCTTCGGTGGCGATGTACAGCACATCCGGGCGATGGCGCTTCCAGCGGCGCAACAGCTTGTGCATTGACGACTGACCCCATTGCAAACCGGGATAGCCCGGCAGCGGCCAGCCCCGGCACAGCATTAACTCATCGTCGCTGCTCAGTTGCTGATCGCAGCCTTGGCGCGGCCGAATCAACTCCACCTGATGCCCGCGCGCGCGCAAACCCTCGCACAAACGACCAAGGGTATTGGCCACGCCGTTGATTTCGGGAGGGAAGGTTTCGGTGATCAGGGTGATATGCAGAGCTGTCGTCATGACCTCAGTGTCGGCTGAGGCCATGTCGGCGTTATGGCGTTTGCGTGATGGATTTGTGACCGTATCAGCGTTGGGTCACCAGGTTCTCGGCACCGCGCTCACGCACCCAGAACAAGGTAGCCCCGGCCACCGCGGCCGGCATCATCAGGATGTTGACCACCGGAATCAGCAGCGCCAGATAAACAATGCCGCCGAAACTCATGCTCTGCCAGCGTTTCTGCCGCAGCCAGGCGAGCATCTCGTTCCAGCCCAGCTTGTGGTTGTCCGCCGGGTAGTCGATGTACTGGATCGCCATCATCCAGACCCCGAACAGCAGCCACAACGGCGCGGCGATGATGTTCACCACCGGGATGAACGAAAGAATGAACAGGCCGATTGCCCGGGGCAGGAAGTAACCGAGCTTGCGCATTTCCCGGCCCAGGGTGCGGGGGATCATGGCGATCAGCTCGCCCCAGCTGAAGGTCGGGAAGTCGTCGGTGCCGCGCACCACCACTTCGACTTTTTCCGCCAGGAAGCCATTGAACGGTGCGGCGATGACGTTGGCGAGCATGGTGAAGGTGAAGAACACCATCAACAGCACCAGCACGACGAACAGTGGCCACAGGACATAACTGAGGAAGCTCAGCCAGTCGGGCAGGGAAGGCATCAGTGTGTCGACCCATAGGCTGAACTGGTGACCAGCCAGATAGATCAATCCGACGAACAGCACCAGATTGATGACAAGTGGAAGCAATACAAAAAGACGCAGGCTGGGGCTGAGAACCAGTTTCAGGCCTTCGCGCAGGTATTGCGGGCCGGACAGAACAGGGGCGGGCATAACGTGCTCCGAGCAGAGGGAAAACGCGCCGACCTTACCGGCTTTGCCTGACGGGTGAAAGCGCGGTAGCGGCATCGACATTAACTGTAACAAAGGCGTCCTGATAATCACGCTTCCGGGATAGAGACCACCTATGAGCTGGATTGTTAAACCGTATTTCCTTAATCTTCGCCCCCTCGATACGCTGCACCCATTCTTTTTACAGGACTGTCGAGTTCAAGCCTTCCCCAAGTGCTTTCAATGGTCCTTTTTTATTCCCGCCGGCAAACCGGCGATCCGCGCCAGGTGTTCCGGGCCGGTCAACAGGAGCAGGTCATGTCTGAAGTCCGTCATTCGCGAGTGATTATTCTCGGTTCCGGCCCTGCCGGTTACAGTGCCGCGGTCTATGCCGCCCGTGCCAACCTCAAGCCACTGCTGATCACCGGCATGCAGGCTGGCGGTCAACTGACCACCACCACCGAAGTCGACAACTGGCCGGGCGACGTCCACGGCCTGACCGGCCCGGCGCTGATGGAACGTATGAAAGAGCACGCCGAGCGCTTTGAAACCGAGATCGTTTTCGATCACATCAATGCCGTGGACTTCGCTGCCAAGCCTTACACCCTGACCGGCGACAGCGCGACCTACACCTGCGATGCGCTGATCATCGCCACCGGTGCGAGCGCGCGCTACCTGGGCCTGCCGTCGGAAGAAACGTTCATGGGCAAAGGCGTTTCGGCCTGCGCGACCTGCGACGGCTTCTTCTACCGCAACAAGCCAGTGGCTGTGGTGGGCGGCGGTAACACGGCGGTGGAAGAGGCGCTGTACCTGGCCAACATCGCCAGCACCGTGACCTTGATTCACCGTCGCGAAACCTTCCGCGCCGAGAAAATCCTGATCGACAAGCTCAACGCCCGCGTGGCCGAAGGCAAGATCATTCTGAAACTGAACGCTACCCTGGACGAAGTCCTGGGCGACAACATGGGCGTGACTGGCGCGCGTCTGAAGAACAACGACGGCAGCTTTGACGAAGTGAAAGTCGACGGCGTGTTCATCGCCATCGGCCACACCCCGAACACTTCGCTGTTCGAAGGTCAGCTGACGTTGAAAGATGGCTACCTGGTTGTGCAGGGCGGCCGTGATGGCAATGCCACGGCGACCAACATCGAAGGTATCTTCGCGGCCGGTGACGTGGCTGACCACGTATACCGTCAGGCCATCACCTCGGCCGGCGCCGGTTGCATGGCGGCACTCGATGCCGAGCGCTACCTGGATAATCTGCAGAACGCTTGATTCTGCGATCGGAAAAAAACCGGCTTCGGCCGGTTTTTTTATTGCGTCGAAAAAACCTCATTCCTGTAGGAGCGAGCGCGCTCGCGAGGGTGGTCAACGATGACGCTGGCAACCTGACACCTCGCGGTGACCTGTCGTCCATCGCGAGCAGGCTCGCTCCTACGGGGGGAATGTGTTCAGACCAGTTTCTTCAGGCACGCTTCGAGAATATCCAACCCTTCCTTCAGCACCGCGGCCTCGGTGGTCAACGGTGCCAGCAGCCGAATGATATGGCGTGATTTGCCGCTGGGCATCAGCAGCAACCCGGCGTCCCGCGCCAGGGCCAGCAGTTGCGTCAGTTGTGCGGCTGCCGGTGTGCCATCAGGTTTGATCATTTCGATGCCACGCATGGCACCGACGCCAGTCAGTCGACCCAGATACGGCGACAGCTTGCTCGCACACCACGCTTCATAGCGGCTGACGATCGCTTCTTCCTGTTGCGAGCCCCAGGCTTTCAGGTTGGCATCGGTCATTTCATCCAGCGTCGCCAGCGCGGCGGCACAGGCGATGGGATTGCCGGAGTAGGTGCCACCCAGCCCGCCCTTGGGCAAGTTGTCGAGCAGCGATTTACGCCCGACCACCGCACCCAGCGGCACGCCACCCGCGATGCTTTTGCCCAGCAGGATCAAATCGGGTTCGATGCCCAGTCGCGAGAACGCAAAGCGTTGGCCGGTTCGGCCGAAACCGGACTGGATTTCATCGGCGATCAGCACAATGCCTTTCTCGTCGCAGAAACGCCGCAATGCCTGGGCAAACTCAACGTCCATCGCCAGAAAACCGCCTTCGCCCTGCACGGGTTCGACAATGAAGCACGCCACGTCTTCGACGTCGATTTCGACGCTGAACAGTCGCTCCATCGCCTTCAGGGCCTCGGCGCAGGTGACGCCGTTGTCCTTGCTCGGGAAGGGCAGGTGGTACACCGGCCCTGGCAACACACCGACTTTCTGTTTGTACGGCGCGACTTTGCCGTTGAGGTTGAGGGTGGCCAGCGTACGACCGTGGAAGCCTCCATCGAAGGCGATCACGGCGCTGCGGCCGGTGGCGCCGCGCACGATCTTCAGGGCGTTTTCCGCCGCCTCGGCGCCGCTGTTGGTGAGCATTCCACTGACGGGGTAGTCCACCGGGATAAACGCGCTGAGACCATCCATCAAGGCGATGTAGGGTTCATGTTGCGCAGCGTTGAACGCGTAGTGGGTCAGGCGGGTGGCTTGTTCGCGAATGGCTTCGACGATGCGCGGATGGCAATGGCCGAGATTGAGTACGCCGATGCCGCCGACGAAGTCGATGTAGCGTTTGCCATCGGTGTCCCAGACCTCGGCGTTTTTACCGTGGCTGAGCGTGACAGGGTGAACGATGTTGATCGACTGACTGATGCTTTCGCTGCTCATGGATGACCGGCTCGGAAGAAGGAAGACTTCCTTTTATCTAAGCCGTGAGCAGTACTAGCGGGCAAACGAAATAAAGTGGCCGGGTCAATCTGAAAAGTCGGGATGTGCTTTGCACGCTGTGAACGCTGGCTTGTAGGAGCGAGCCCGCTCGCGATGGTGGTCAACGATAACACTGGCAACCTGACACCCCGCGGTGCCCTGTCGTCCATCGCGAGCAGTCGAGCGTCGACCGGCTGCTCCTACAATTTAAATCAGCGGCGGGTCAGGGGCTGCTGAGCAAACTTCACCCCGGCCAGACCATGGGCCATCAACGCACGGATATTGCCGTGATCGCTGCCTTCAGGTGTGGCCAACACGGAACGGTAGTGTTCGCCGAACGCCAGCAGGGCTTCTTCATCGCTCAAACCTTCCAGCAGTGCCAGGCCCAGCGTCTTGCACGAACCTTCGTTCTGTCCGGCGGCGTTTTCCACGCCACCGTTGTTGAACGCCTGTGGCTGGTAGTCGTAACTGGCGGCGATGAAGGCCAGGGTATCGGCGAAGGCGTGTTCGCCGCTTTTGAGGCTGGTGCGCAGGGTGTTCAAATCACTCATTGGGTTTTCCTTTGGCGAACGCCGCTTGTTGTTCGGCGCTGGCTTCTTGCTGAAATTGGGCTTTCCAGTCGGCGTACGGCATGCCGTAAACCACTTCGCGGGCTTCGTCGAGGCTCACCTCGATCTGGCGTTCGTCGGCAGCCGCCTTGTACCACTTGGACAGGCAGTTACGGCAAAAACCCGAGAGGTTCATCAGGTCGATGTTCTGCACATCCTTGCGGCTGTCCAGGTGGGCCACCAGCCGGCGAAAGGCGGCGGCTTCGAGTTCCAGGCGTTGTTGATCGTTCATGGGGTCTCTCTGAGACAGCTGCAAGCGGCAAGCGTCGAGCTGCAAGTTGGATTTGCGATGCGGCGAAGTTTACAGCTTGCCGCTTGAAGCTTGTAGCTAGCCGCTGCTACGCAGTAGTCCGGCTCGCCGCCAGGGTGATCGACACCGACTCGGCGAATCGCAGGGCGTGGGGCTTGTCCACTTCGACCTCGGCATACAGCACCGACTCGTTGGCCATGACCAGATCGAGAATCTCCTGGGTCAGGCGTTCAAGCAGGGCGAAGCGATTGCCTTCGACGTGGGCGATGATGGCCTTGGTGATGGTCCGGTAGTTCAGCGCGTGATCGATGTCATTGTCGCGCACTGCTTCCTGGGCCGCGTAGAGGATGGTCAGGTTGATCAACACATCCTGTTTGTTGAGGATTTCATCCTCGTTGATGCCGATGAAGGTGCGCAGGCACAGGTCCTTGACCCGGATGCGTGCCATGCCTGGTTGAAGTTGTGGCATTACTACTTGCTCCGTCCAATCAATTGCAGGAACTCCTGGCGGGTGTTGCTCGATTCGCGGAAGGCGCCGAGCATCACCGAGGTGTTCATGGTCGAATTCTGTTTCTCGACGCCGCGCATCATCATGCACATGTGCCGGGCTTCGATGACCACCGCGACGCCGGCCGCGCCGGTTACTTGCTGCACCGCGTCGGCGATTTGCCGGGTGAGGTTTTCCTGGATCTGCAGGCGTCGGGCGAACATGTCCACCAACCGTGCGATCTTCGACAGGCCCAGCACCTTGCCCGTGGGAATATAAGCCACATGCGCCTTGCCAATGAAGGGCAGCAGGTGATGTTCGCAAAGCGAGTACAGCTCGATGTTGTCGACGATGACCATTTCATCGTTGTCGGAAGCGAACAACGCACCGTTGACGATTTCTTCGACACTCTGGTCGTAACCATGGCAGAGGTAGCGCATGGCCTTGGCCGCGCGCACCGGGGTGTCGAGCAGGCCTTCGCGGTCGGGGTCTTCACCCAGACCGATCAGGATCTCGCGGTAGCTCTGAGACAGAGCGTTCTGAGGCAGGGATAACGTCATGGAAAATCCTCGCGGGACACTTATTTGATGTGCCTTCCGCCGTTGACGGTCAGGGTCGTGCCGGTGACATAAGGGTTGTCGAGCAAATAGCGCAGGCTCTGGTAGATCACTTCGCTGCCGGGTTCGATGCCCAGTGCGGATTTGGCCAACGCCTTGGCGCGGTAGGCCGCGTCGTCATCAGGGTTGAACATTAGCAGGGCCGGGGCGATCCCGTTGACCTTGATGCCTGGCGCGTATTTCGCGGCGAAGGACAGCGTCAGGCTGTCGAGCCCGGCTTTGCTGGCGCAGTAGCCAATGTGCCTGCTGCTGCCCTTGCGCGTCACGTCATCGCTGATGTGCACGATGTCGGCGGGGCTCGAGCGTTGGAGCAAGTCGGCGCAATGCAGATTGATCAGGTAGGGCGCCAGCATGTGCACGCTGAACATGCGGGTGAAGGCTTCGGCTTCGGTCCCCGGGGTTTCGGCCAGCCATTCGGAGGCGTTATGCACGATCGCCCGCAGGCTCTCGGTATGGGTTTTCAGCTCGCTGATGAAGGCAAGGATTCCGCCTTCGGTGGCGAAATCGGCAAACAGCGCCGTCGCCCCCAGATCGCGCAGGGCTTGTACGCCGGGGCGTTCGCTGCGGTAGCTGAAAATCACGCGATGGCCGTCTTCGAGCAATCGCTGCGCGCAATGCAGGCCGACCCGCTGGCCGGCGCCGGTGATGAGGATGGGGGCTGCGGAAGAGGTCATGAACGGCTCGCGTCGCGGTAAGAGCAAAACTATACCAGCGCATTGCAGCGTTCACCTACGCCCCCGGTAGGAGCGAGCCAGCTCGCGATGGTCGTGAACGATAACGCTGGGAGCCTGATACCCCGCAGCGTTCTCAGGTTCATCGCGAGCTGGCTCGCTCCTGCACCGGGAGATCAGCGGCTTTGAGGGCTTGGCTCGGCGGACAACCGGCGCACAGGCTTGCTATTGAGCCAACCCGCCAACAACCGGGTCGACAGTGGAATGAAGAAGTAGACCATCAAGGGGGTCAGGCACAGCGTGCTGACAAATATTCGAGGCAGCAGGCTCATTTCACTCAGCAACGGTCCAAGAACAAAGTTGAACAGCAGCGACACCGGAAAGAAAGCCAGCCAGATCGCCACCGCCTGTTTCCAGCGTGGTGGGCGCTGGCCTGCGGCGCCAAACCAGCCTTCGATGCCACTGACCCGATGTTCCATCGGATGGGCGAACAAGTCGCTACCGCGCGCCAGCCACGCCGTACGCGAGGCGGAGTGTTCCCAGGCGTGCAGAGTCTGCTCATCGGCGAAGCGGAAAATAATCTGGAATTCATTATCGTCGGGCGGCGGAGCGAGCACGCCGGAGCCGAGATAACCGGGGAAGTCGGTGGCCAGTTGTTCGCCTTCGCGTAACCAGGCGATCAGATCCTGATAACGCCCATCGGCAACGCGACGTGCAACCATCAGCGTGACGGGTGAGGTAGACATTGTGTATCTCCGTAAGGCTTTTGCATCGATCCGGGTAGGAACTTCGCTGAACGCAGTGCCGGGGTGGTGGACTGCGTGTCGTGACAAGCAAGGATTATTCCGCATTCTACCTGTTTTCATATTTGGTGTTTTTCGATCGCGCATGGCTTGAATGATCATGGGGCAGGCGAGTTAAAATGCCGCTCGAACCACGCATGGACGTTGAGGCGCAGATGCCCGTACTTACTGATGGTGCTTCAGGCGTACCGCAGGCTGTATCTCTTGAGCAGGAAGAGCTCTTCCCTATTCGCGAAGTATCTCGCCTGACCGGCGTCAATCCGGTCACGCTGCGTGCGTGGGAGCGACGCTATGGTCTGATCGTGCCAACGCGCACCGAAAGTGGGCATCGCCTGTACTCGATGGCCGATATCGAGCGTGTCCGCAGCATCCTCGGCTGGATCGAACGCGGTGTCGCGGTCAGCAAGATCGGCAAGATACTGGCCAAGGCAGCGCCGCTTCAGGCGTTGTCGCACCTGATCCCCAACGACCTCGTGCAAGCTGACTATGCGCAATGGCATCAGCAGCTTCAGGCCGCCGTCAGTGCTTTTGACGATGTGCTGCTGGAGCAGATATACGGACAGATCTTTTCCAGCTACAGCCAGCCGGTGGTGTTTCAGGACATCCTGCTCCCGCTCTGGAAGCAGTTGCTGCAACGCCAGGATTCATTCGGCCGGGTCAGCGAGTGGTTGTTTCTGGATAGTTTCCTGCGATCACGGGTCACGCAACGGTTGCTGTTGATCCGTGACAAGCAACCAGGGCGAGTCATCGTCAGCGCCCTGTCGGGCCAATGCCGGGAACTTGAATTATTGATTGCAGCCTTGTTCCTGAGCAGCGAACAAGCCGGCGTGCGCGTGTTAGCCATCGGGCAGCCATTTGATGAGTTGACCCTGGTGTGCGAAAGGATCAAACCCCAGGCATTGGTGCTTTTTTCCAATCACGTACCGGCCCCCGAACTTCCACGGCGCCTGAATCGCCTGGCGATGAGCCTTGATTGTCCGTTGCTGCTGGCCGGTGATGCGTCCGAGCTGGCGCAGGAAAGCCTTGCCGGATCGTCGATTGGTTGTCTGGGAAGCGAGGGCGTGGTGATGCGCCAGCGTCTGAATCAGTTCCTGGCGGGCAATCTGGATACTTGAATTCAGAGATGCAGGCTAGGGTGGGTCAAACGATGTTGCTGCAGGATGAACTGGCGCAGGCGTTCGGTTTCATCCGTGTCGCTCTGGCTCAATTGATAGGCGTAGAAGCCTTGCTCGGTTTCCTTCTCGAAGGTGCCGCGCAGCGCGATTCGCTCATAGCCTGAAGGGCTGAACCACAAAGCGAAATGCTTCGGTGCCTTGGTCTTGTTGCGAACCTCGAGCAAAACCCCTTTGAACGAGACTTCATGCACCCACATAGTGCCGGGTTGGCCCTGGGCATTTTCCAGCGCTACCGGCTCTTCGAGCACCAGTCGCCATGGCCGCACCAATGGACCGTCTTCATAAATACTGGGAACACCCAGGCGCAGATGCAGCGCATGAAACTCGTCTTCCACCAAGTGCAGGGGGAAAGTCATTTGTTGATTGTCGAAGTTGGCCTGGATGGTGACTTGTTCATGCGCTGCCAGGCGCGTGAGTAAGTCACGGATTTGCGAACCGCCGTTTACGAGCAGGCTCGACGTCGCATCACGCACATTGAGCTGCGGGTTGTGTTGCATGGTCTGGATGAAATCCAGCTCATCCTGAGTGAGGAGCGCGTCGCGATGCATGGCAGGCTCGAAAGAAATAGTTACAAAGTGTTCGGTGATTGTAGTTAATGACAATTGATTCGCGGATTTGTTTTAACCGTTCGTCGCTTTTAGCGCCGCAAGCTCAGCCTGGACTTCGGCCAATTGCGCTTCAAGCTGCGCAATCCGCTGCTGTGCCTTGACTTGCAGCGTCACGTCTTTCTGTATACCGATAAAATAAACCAGCCCGTCACTCGGATTTTGCACCGTCGAAATGGACAGCTCATTCCAGAACGGTGTGCCGTCCTTGCGGTAGTTGCGCAGGATTTCCCGACAGGATCCTTCGCTCTTCAATGCATCACGAATCTTCGACAAAGCTGGCTGATCCCGGTCTCCGGATTGCAGGAAGCGGCAATCCTGGTAAAGGATTTCTTCGCTGGAGTAACCGGTGAGGCGCTCGAATGCCGGGTTGACGTAAATCAGAATCTTGTCTTGCTCGCCTTCTTTTTCGGCAATCACGACGCCGTCGTTGGAGGCGTTGATCGCCAATTGCAGCAGTTTCGAGTTGATCATGGTGGACCCCTTCCTTGTTGGTTGTCGGGGGGATTCTAAAAGAACAATAAAGACTGTGCTGTTAAGATCCCGGTCTTTGACTCAGCTTCAGGATCAGATTGATGAAAGTCGCCATCATTTCCGGCTCGGTGTACGGCACGGCCGAAGAGGTTGCCCGTCACGCCGCCAGCCTTTTGCAAGCCGCCGGTTTCGAAACCTGGCACAACCCGCGTGCAAGTCTGGCCGATGTTCAGGCCTTTGGCCCGCAAGCCTTCCTGGCGGTGACCTCGACCACCGGCATGGGTGAATTGCCGGATAACCTGCAACCGCTGTACTTCGCGATCCGCGACCAATTGCCCGCGGCCTGGCGTGGTTTGCCGGGCGCGGTGATTGGCTTGGGCGATGCGAGCTACGGCGATACGTTCTGCGGCGGCGGCGAATTGATGCGTGAATTGTTCGGTGAGCTGGGTATTCGCGAAGTGCTGCCGATGCTGCGCCTGGACGCCAGTGAAAGCGTCACTCCCGAAACGGATGCCGAGCCCTGGCTGGCAGAGCTGGCTGGCGCTCTGCGGGGCTGACCGAGCACCGCTCAACGTCTGTAAACGTCAATTCTCAGGGTGCTGCCGGGGCTGCAGGCAGTGCCCGCCTCGCCATCTCTGGCGGCGGTACTTTGACGTGGGGCCCGCTTCATTGAGCGACTGACTCGCTCGGCCATCAAGCTGGCTGCGAATGCAACTACGCGGACTCTGGGGATGTCTAGACTCGGTAGTCATTGGAAACACTCCATAATAAAAATAGAGGTTCCTTGCCGTGAGCGTAGCCCCCGTTCAATCCTCCAACAGCGTCAAAGACCAGGTCAGCGCCGCCGAGTGGCAAACTCGGGTCGACCTGGCGGCCTGCTACCGCCTGGTTGCCCTGCATGGCTGGGACGATCTGATTTTCACCCACATCTCGGCCAAGGTGCCTGGCACTGAAGACTTCCTGATCAACCCTTTCGGGATGATGTTTCACGAAATGACTGCCTCGAGCCTGGTCAAGGTCGATCAGGCCGGCAACAAGCTGATGGACAGCCCGTACGAGATCAATCCGGCCGGTTACACCATCCACAGCGCGGTTCACGAGGTTCGCCATGATGTCGTCTGCGTGCTGCACACCCACACCGCCTCGGGTGTTGCGGTCTCGGCGCAGAAACAAGGCATTTTGCCGATCAGCCAACAGTCGTTGTTTGTCCTTTCCAGCCTGGCGTATCACGCCTACGAAGGCGTTGCGCTGAATCACGAAGAGAAGGCGCGACTGCAAGCCGATCTCGGGGAAAACAATTTCCTGATGCTGCACAACCACGGTTTGCTGACCTGCGGCGGCACCATCGCCGACACGTTCCTGATGATGTTTACCTTCCAGCGCGCCTGTGACATCCAGGTCATGGCGCAGGGCGGTGGCGCGGAACTGATCGCCATCGAACCGCAGATTCTGGCGGGTGCCAAGGCGATGATCGCCGGTGTCACCAAAAGTGCTGAAGGCATGGGCGGTGCGTTGGCCTGGCCAGCGCTACTGCGCAAACTCGATAAACAAGACACGGGTTATAAACTCTAATGGCACTCGCTGAGATTCCTCTGTGTATCTGGCGCAAGCGCAGCCAGACATTCGACTTCCGTGGCCAGACCATTCGTTACTGGACGGCGGGGCAGGGTGAGCCGCTGCTGCTCATCCATGGCTTCCCGAGTGCCAGTTGGGATTGGCATTACCTGTGGCAGCCGCTGGCTCAGCGCTATCGGGTGATTGCCTGCGACATGTTGGGTTTCGGTGACTCGGCCAAACCGGTGAATCACGAGTACAGCTTGCTGGAGCAGGCTGATCTGCAACAGGCGCTGCTGGCTCAACTGGGTGTCGAGCAGCCTGTGCACCTGCTGGCGCATGATTACGGCGACAGCGTGGCCCAGGAGCTGCTGGCCCGGCATTACGATTCGCAGATTCAAATTGCCAGTTGCGTGTTCCTCAACGGCGGGCTGTTTCCGGAAACCCATCGTCCCGTATTGATGCAAAAACTACTGCTTAGCCCCTTGGGTTGGATGATTGGCCGCGCGTTCAGTCGCGATGGGTTGGTGAAGAGTTTTCATCAGATCTTTGGCCCTCAAACGCTTCCCACCGAGAGCGAAATGGATGATTTCTGGAGCCTGATCGAAAGCAATAACGGGCCACGGGTCATGCACAAGTTGATCGGCTACATCCCCGAACGGCGAGTACAACGCGATCGTTGGGTCGCCGCCATGCAGCGCGGTGAGGTGCCTTTGCGCGTGATCGATGGCGAGGTCGATCCGATCTCCGGCGCGCACATGGTCGCGCGTTATCGGGAGCTGATCCCCAACCCGGATGCGGTGCTGTTGAGCGGCATCGGTCACTACCCACAGATCGAGGCACCGTGCCAGGTACTCAAGCACTACCTGGCGTTTCGCGATCAGCAGATGCTGCCGCCGCTCAAGGTGGCGTGTTCCTGAGTTCTGCTGAACGCTGAACACCTTGTGGCGAGGGTGCCTTTGTGGCGAGGCGGTAAACCCCCTCGCCACAGGTGCTGTGCTCGCCTTCTGCATCATCAATCATCCCCCAGCCTTATCGCGCACCATTCAGCCTCCCCCCTGTTCATTGTGACCCGCAGCGCCGTGCCTGAAACTCCAAGGCAATGTCCCTGGCCTGTTGGAGTCCCCACCATGAATGAGTCTGTGCGCTTCGAAGATAAAGTCGTGATCATCACCGGTGCAGGTGGCGGCCTGGGGCGGGCGCATGCACTGTTGTTCGCCCGACAGGGCGCCAAAGTATTGGTCAACGACCTTGGCGGTTCGGCCCAGGGCGAAGGTGCCAACGCATCTGCGGCAGACCGCGTGGTCGCGCAAATCCGTGATGCCGGTGGCACCGCCGTGGCCAACCACGACTCGGTCACCGATGGCGACAAGCTCGTTCAGCATGCACTCGACGTCTTCGGTCGTGTCGATGTGGTGGTCAACAACGCCGGCATCCTGCGCGATAAGACCTTCCACAAAATGGAAGACGCCGACTGGGACCTGGTTTACCGCGTCCACGTCGAAGGCGCCTACAAAGTCACCCGCGCCGCCTGGCCGCACATGCGCGAGCAAAACTACGGTCGGGTGATCTTCACTGCGTCCACCTCGGGCATCTACGGCAACTTCGGTCAATCCAACTACGGCATGGCCAAGCTCGGCCTCTACGGCCTGACCCGCACCCTGGCGATCGAAGGCCGCAAGAACAACATTCTGGTCAACGCCATCGCCCCCACCGGCGGCACGCGCATGACCGAAGGCCTGATCCCGCCGCAAGTGTTCGAGCAACTCAAACCGGAACTGGTCAGCCCGCTGGTGGTGTACCTGGCCAGCGAAAACTGCCAGGAAACTTCTGGCCTGTTCGAAGTCGGCGGCGGCTGGATGGGCAAGGTGCGCTGGGAGCGCAGCCTGGGCGCCGGGTTCGACCCACGGGTGGGTTTTTCGCCGGAAGATGTGGCGGCGCACTGGCAGCAGATTTGTGATTTCGAGGGCGCAGCGCATCCGAAGGACAACATTGAAGCGCTGAAGGAAATGATGGGGAATTTGCAGAAGTATTCGTTGTAATGCGGCAGGCAAGGTCATATTGAATGACCTTGCCGACTGTATTCGTGGGCTATCGAGGAAAGTACTTGGACACCAGCGCCGCCAAGTTTGCGGCTGTTTGCGCATCCATGACCCCGTCGTAACGCTCCGGACGAAAATGCATCTGAAAGGCCCTGACCAGTTGTTTGAAACCTGCCTCGGTCGAAGCGCCTGAAATGTCATATCCGTAGGTTTTGAATAGCGTTAACAGCTCGCTGCGGGCCGGAATGGCGCTGGCATTGTATTGCTGTAGAAAGTCGTCCCGGGTGACCTCATCGAACCAGGCGCCGATGCCTTTTAGATAAAGCGCATGCCAGGGAAACGCAGGTCCCGGGTCGCTTTTTCGTCCAACCGCGATATCCGAGTGCCCCAATACCTGGGTTGGTGTGATATCCGGGTAGCGTTTGAGAATGTTCTGCGCCAGTTCTTCAATGGCCGCGATCTGTTCCGGATGATACGGCGGGAAGTTGAAATCGCCGTTGTTATCCGTCGCAAGATTGATGATTTCGATGCCGATGGAGGTGTCGTTCAGATTGCTGCGACTCCCCCACTGGCTGATCCCCGCATGCCAGGCCCGATGGGACTCATCCACCAGATTGAAGACCTCCTGTGCGGTATAACCTTCGCTCAAATAACTTGAATCGGTAATGTCCGGAATCAGGTAGTGCGCGCTGGCGCTCGGCCCCGTCAGAATTTTTACCGAGCTGGAGAAGTTGTCGGCTGTGTAGTGGAAGATAAGGAAGCGTATTCGGCTGTTGAAACTTTTGCTGGAGCGATACTTGTTGTAACTGATGGATTTCATAAAAGCACTCGTAGTGAATTAAGAAGAGGTCAGCTGATGATGGGAAGTGTCTGACCTGCGATTTAGCTTAATTGTTGGAGTGCTCCGGGTAGGTACAAAGTTTTGTAGGTTTATTCTGAGAATGATGTGGGTTGAAAGCGGTTTTTTTGGCTGATGGGAGTTTGAGTGCCATGGGGTGTTTAGTTTAAAAGTTGCTAGAGATTAAAAATAATGAGAGTGGATCCAGTCGGCTCCACAAAATCGCGCCCATAAAAAAGGCCGCTGCAAACGCAGCGGCCAAAGAAGACGTTGGATCCAGGAGCTACAAATCAACGTCGGTGTGCACGGGGCGATGAGTCGAGATCCTCAATCTCATCTGAAATCTGTCGCCAGTCGGCACGGTAAATCACGTGCCGCTGCTTCGTGCTTCCGGGCGGGTTCCCGTGAAAGCCAGGCTAGAATAAGTGTTGGCCAGTAAAGGAAAAATAGCGATTCGAGACATGCTGTATTGCGACATTCGTAACAGTCCTGATGACCTCTTTGAGGTCCATTTCGCCACAACATGTGCACAGCTGATGGCCTCCCATCCAGCCCATCCATACCCCCGTGTAAACCCCCGTTCCCGGCGGTCATTCATCCTTTAGAGGTACACCACGAATACCTCCTTGGTGCGCTTATCGTCCCCGGTGGGCGGCAGTAGGGTGAGGCCTTCTGTCACTCACCGGGGAAGACGCATGACAAAAACAACAATGCGCGCCATCTTCACGCCGCAGGCGCTGGCCGCTGCGGTGGCCTTGGGTTGCTGCGCCCAGGCACAGGCCATTTCATTCAACGTCGGCGAGATCGAGGGGACGTTCGACTCGTCGCTGTCGGTGGGCGCGAGCTGGGGCATGCGTGATGCTGACGACTCGCTGGTGGGCTTGGTCAATGGCGGTTCGGGCCAGTCCTCGACCGGCGATGACGGGCGGCTGAATTTCAAAAAAGGCGAGACGTTCTCGAAGATCTTCAAAGGCATCCATGACCTTGAGCTGAAGTACGGCGACACCGGTGTGTTTGTCCGTGGCAAGTATTGGTACGACTTCGAACTGAAGGACGAAGACCGCGAGTTCAAGCCCATCAGCGATCATGGCCGCAAGGAGGGCGCCAAGTCTTCCGGCGGGCAGATCCTCGATGCCTTCGTCTATCACAACTACTCCATCGCCGATCTGCCGGGCACGGTGCGTGCGGGCAAGCAGGTGGTCAGTTGGGGCGAAAGTACATTCATCGGTAACTCGATCAACAGCATCAACCCGGTGGATGTTTCCGCGTTCCGGCGCCCGGGTGCCGAGATCAAGGAAGGCTTGATTCCGGTGAACATGTTGTTTGCTTCCCAGGGCCTGACGGACAAGTTGACCGTGGAAGGCTTCTACCAACTGGAATGGGACCAGACCGTTCTCGACAACTGCGGGACCTTCTTCGGCGTCGACGTGGCGGCGGACGGTTGCAACAAGAACTACACCGTCGCCAGCCCGGCCATCGCCCCGTTGCAGCCGATTGCCGCAGCGTTTGGCCAAGGGTTTGAAGTCAGCAAGGAGGGCGTGATCGTGCCCCGTGGCGGTGACCGTGATGCCCGCGATTCCGGACAATGGGGGACGGCGTTGCGCTGGCTCGGCGACGACACCGAGTACGGTCTGTACTTCATGAACTACCACAGCCGCACGCCGACGGTGGGCACCGTCACCGCGGGTGCCAGCACGCTGGCGAGCATTCCGGGGATCGTGGCCACGGCCAACCGGATCGCGCCCGGCAGTGGCTCGGGTCTCGCGCAAAGTGTGATGCTCGGGCGCGGTCAGTATTACCTCGATTACCCGGAAGACATTCGCCTGTACGGCGCGAGTTTCTCTACCACCTTGTCCACCGGTACCGCATGGACCGGCGAGATCAGTTATCGGCCCAACGCGCCGGTGCAGGTCAACACCAACGACCTGACCCTGGCCATGCTCAACCCGATTGCCGGTGGCGCGGCATCGCCCATTGCGTCCCGTCCAGGCGCCGACAACAAGGGCTATCGGCGCAAGGAAATAACCCAGGTCCAGAGCACCCTGACGCACTTCGTCGATCAGGTGATGGGCGCTGATCGCCTGACCCTGGTAGGCGAGGCGGCGGTGGTTCACGTCGGTGGCCTGGAGGCCCGCAGCAAGCTGCGCTATGGACGCGACTCGGTGTACGGGCAGTATGGTTTCGGCGGCGACACCGATGGCTTCGTGACCTCGACCTCCTGGGGTTATCGAGCCCGGGCCATCCTCGATTACAACAACCTCATCGCCGGCATCAACATCAAACCCAACCTGTCGTGGTCCCACGACGTCAGCGGGTATGGCCCCAACGGGCTGTTCAACGAAGGTGCCAAGGCCATCAGCCTCGGCGTCGACGCGGACTACCGCAATACCTACACCGCAAGCCTCAATTACACCGATTTCTTCGGGGGGGACTACAACACCCTCGAGGACCGCGACTTCGTGGCGTTGAGCTTTGGCGTGAACTTCTGATCTGGCTGAGAAGGATGATTTCCATGCGCAAGATGATTCTGCAATGCGGTGCCCTGGCCCTCGGTCTGCTGGCCGCCAACGTGATGGCGGCGGTCACGCCGGAAGAGGCCAACAAACTGGGTACCAGCCTTACGCCGTTGGGCGCGGAGAAGGCCGGCAATGCCGACGGCTCGATTCCGGCGTGGACCGGCGGAATTCCGAAAAACGCCGGGGCGGTCGACAGCAAGGGTTTCCTGGCCGATCCATTCGCCAATGAAAAGCCTTTGTTCGTCATCACGGCGGCGACGGTCGACAAGTACAAGGACAAGCTTTCCGATGGGCAGATAGCGATGTTCAAACGCTATCCCGAGACCTACAGAATCCCGGTGTATCCGACTCACCGCACGGCGGCCCTGCCACCGGAAATCTATGAGTCGGCCAAGCGCAGCGCGCTGAATGTAACCCCGATCAACGACGGTAACGGTCTGGCCAATTTCACTGGCAATCGCTACTACGCGTTCCCGATTCCCAAGAACGGTGTCGAGGTGATCTGGAACCACATCACCCGTTATCACGGCGGTAATCTGCGCCGCACCATTACCCAGGCAACGCCGCAATCGAATGGTGATTTCACCGTCATCCGCTTCAAGGACGAGGTGGCCGTACCGTCCCTGCTGGGGGATTACAAACCGGGCAGCGAGGAGAACGTGCTCAACTATTTCAAACAGGAGGTGACCGCACCGGCGCGGCTGGCGGGCAATGTGTTGCTGGTTCACGAGACCCTCGATCAGGTCCAGGAACCGCGCAAGGCCTGGATCTACAACGCCGGCCAGCGTCGCGTGCGGCGTGCACCGCAAGTGGCGTATGACGGCGTCGGCACCTCATCGGACGGGTTACGCACCACCGACAACTTCGACATGTTTTCCGGAGCGCCGGATCGCTATGACTGGAAGCTGATCGGCAAGAAAGAAATGTACATCCCGTACAACAGCTACAAGCTCGATTCGCCTGACCTCAAGTACACCGATGTGATCAAGGCCGGGCACATCAATCAGGACCTGACCCGTTATGAGTTGCACCGGGTGTGGGAGGTCGTCGCCACGGTCAAGCCTAACGAGCGGCATGTCTATGCCAAGCGTCACATGTACATTGACGAAGACACCTGGCAAGTCGCCCTGGCTGATCACTACGACGGTCGCGGCCAGCTCTGGCGCGTGGCGGAAGGGCATGCCCAGTTCTACTACGATCATCAGGTTCCGGCCTACACCGTCGAGGCGCTGTATGACCTCATTGCCGGCCGTTACATCGCACTGGGGATGAAGAATGAAGAGAAGCGCAGCTTCGAATTCAACATCGCGGCAAAAGCTGGGGACTACACGCCTGCAGCCTTGCGGAGTACAGGTGTGAAGTAGTCTTCCTACAGGCTCTTACACAAAAAGGTGACCTCGCGGTCACCTTTTTTATGGGTGTAAATCAGTCTGCTGAATACTTCTTCAACAAGCGTTCGGGAGAGGTCTAGGGTGGCGCCACAATTATAAAAAGGCGCTTCTACTATGACTGCCATGACCCTGAGTCTGGACCGTCCTGGACCCCTGCCTCGTTTGTCTTCTCACCACCTCTCTCGCGAGCGGTTGACCGAACCGCTGCTGGCCTCGTCGGCGCGGGTCAAACTGCTCTGCGCACCGGCCGGCAGCGGCAAGAGTGCACTGCTTACCGAGTGCCTGCTGCGTGCACCGGAGCACTGTCGGGTGTATTGGTTGCCGTTGTCGGGGACGTGTTTGAGTGTCGTCGATTTTCAGCAGCGCCTGAGTCAGGCACTGGGATTCGCAGCGGCGGATGAGCCCGTTTTGCTGGAGTCGCTGTCCCGGTTGCAGACGCCGACCTGGGTGTTTCTCGATGATTACTGTCGCGTGCCCAATCCTGAACTCGACCGCTTGCTGGACCGTTTGCTGGCAGTCAGAAATCCGTTGTTGAACTGGTGGTTGGGCTCGCGTCGGCGTCCGTCATGCAACTGGCCACGGTTGTTGCTCGATGATGAGTTGTACGAGTGCGAGGCGCGCGCGCTGGCGTTCAACGAGTCGGACATCGAACAGTTGCTCGTGCATGTCGCGCCAGAGCAGGCAGCGATTACGGCCAGGAAGATCATCCAGCGCAGCGGTGGCTGGTGCGCCGGCACGCGCATTGCCTTGCTCGATGGTTGTCAGTAGATGGCCGGGCAGGACAAGCAGGGGCGATCGGCGACGCTGCTCGACTACTTGCAACATGAACTGTTCAACACCCTGCCGCCGGAACTGCTGGAAGTCTGGCAAGTACTGGCGCACCTGCCGCGATTCAATGCCGGTCTGTGCGAGCATCTGTTTGGCGCCGGTGAGGGCGCGCAGTGGCTGCACGCCCTGCAAGACATGGGGTGTTTTATCGAACCCTGGGAGGATTCGCCCGACTGGCTGCGAGTGTTCGTGCCACTCGCCCGGGCCATGCGTGACGAGCAGGGTTCGGCGGGGCGTTCCTGGCATCGGCGTGCCTGTCAGTGGTTCACCGCCGAGCAGGACTGGCAGGGCGCGTTCGAGCAGGCGTTGCTGGCCGAAGAGTTCGAGGTCGCGGTCAGTCTGTTGCAGCACTTCAGCTTTGAGCACTTGTTCCGCCGAGAGAATGTGCGTTTGCTGCTCGATCTGCATGAGCGCCAGGGCGAAGAGTTGACCTTCGGAACGCCGCAATTGGTGGGCTTGATCACCGCAGCGTTGTTGTTTGCCGGACGTTTCGATCAGGCGGCCGCGTGTATTGAGCAACTGGTCCGGTTCACCCCCCAGCCCACGGCTGCCCTGCAACGGCAACTGCTGGCGCGCTGGCAGGCGCAGCAAGGCTGGTTGCTGCATTTGCAGGGGCGGATGGAAGCGGCGCGCACGCACTTTATCGAAGCGCTGGCCGAGCTGGGCGCTGATGCCTGGGCCGCGCGATTGTTATGCCTGTCCGGGCTGACCCAGCAAGCACTGCTCTGCGCCGACCTCGATGCAGCGCAGGCCTTCAACCGTGAGGCGCTGTGTCTGGCGCGGTCGCAAGGTTCGCTGCTCTTTGAAGGCTTGCTCGAACTCGATCACGCCCAGTGGCTGGAGCAACGCGGCGCTCCCCAACGTGCCGAAAGCCTGCTGGCGGATATCCATGAATTGTTGGATCGGCAGGCTGATCGTCCGACACCGCTGCTGGGACGAATTGCCTTGCGACGCGGACGACTGGCGCTCTGCCAGGGGCAGGACGGCCTGGCTTCCGAGCTCTTCCAGTCCGGTCTGCAAGACTGCCTGCACAGTCAGGACAAACGCGCGCTGTATGGTTTTCTCGGGCTGGCACAGGTGGCAGCCAATCAGCGCGATTACGCACAGGCCTTTGACCGGCTGCGCGATGCCGAACGCCTGATGCAGCAGCGGCAGATTCCCGACACGGTTTATCGCAGTGTGTTGCTACAAATCAGCAGTCACTTCTGGTTGCAGCAAGGTCGCGCGCCATTGGCTTGTGAAGCGTTGACCCGCGTATTGCGGCACTACCGTGGGCCTCAGGCCCGTCACGCGCCTCCGGCCACAGTGGAACTGATCGCGCGGATCGAATACCTGTTGGTGCTGGCCGAGACGTATCTGCATCAGGCGAAGCAGCCGCTGGAGCGGCTCAAGGCGTTGCTCGATCAAGCGCAACGTCACGGGAGGCTGGCGCTTGAAGCGGAGCTGCAATTGGCGATCTGCGAAGTGGCCGATCTGATGGGCGAGACGGCACTGGCCAAGTCGGCCTTGCAGGCCGGGCTGGAGCTGGTGAAACGCTGCCATTTGCAACAAGCCTTGTGCGAACTGCGCCTGCGCCAGCCGACATTGCTCAGTCGATTGGGCGAAGACGAACATATGACGCCTTCGACCCTGGACGACAATCCATTGAGCGCGCGCGAACTGGAAGTGCTCAGCCTGATTGCTCAGGGCAATTCGAATCAGCAGATCGCCGAGCAGTTGTTTATCTCGCTGCATACAGTAAAAACCCACGCGCGAAGAATTCATAGCAAGTTGGGCGTCGAACGTCGTACCCAAGCGGTGGCCATCGCGAAGAAGTTGGGGCTTATATCGTCAGGGTGAAGTGGCTGTGGGTGAAGTTATCTAAGTATAACTTGCAAGATGGCGAAACATTCTACTGCGTGCGTGATGTGCAGATTTGATTAGTATGCTTCCGGCAACAACAAACCTGATATTAATTAGTTGGCAAGCAAGGAAGATAAATCATGGAAGACCTGAATATTGAGCGAGTGCGTGCCATGTTGCATGCCAGGCTCAGTGGGCGTGGTATCGATGTCGATAAAGTGTATGTGAACGGCATTCATAAGTTTGAAGATCCGCAGGTAACTTATTCCCAAACACTGGTGTGGGCGTTCTTTCTACAGCTGCAGGACCGCGAGATTCCCCACTTTGAAGGGGAGACGCTGGGGCTGTTTACCGAGCCTTACACATTCGACCCGGCCTATCGTTTCAAGGGCCTGGACTTTGATGAGGTCAACAGAATGGGCGTGGACATCGCCCGGGTTTTTCTGGGTGACTCCGTAAACGGATGAAAGAGGTTATGCCAGCGTCAGTTGGTATGAACATCATTTATTGATTTTGTTTTCCTCAGTACCGTCGGGTTTCGACGCGTGCTGATGTGAAACAGCTGGCCGTGCAGGATGCATGTGCCTGATAACGACACCGGAAGTATTTATGAGTGACAGTTTCTTTTCTCCCCACAAGATGATGGCGTTGAAGAAAATTCGCGCAGGTTTCGCGGTAGAGGTGTTGTTGGATGAGCGGCTGCAAAAGCTCGGGGTTAACTCGTTCAAGACCTATTTGAATACATTGGATGATCTGATCAGCAAAAATGTCATCTCTTCCAAAACACTATTCGAAGAAACACTGGGTTGGGTCGAAAGTGAACAGTTGCCTAATTATGTACAGGTCCTAAATGAAATTTTCAGTCGGCGGTTTTCCTTTGAAGCCAAAGACAGGGTCAAGGCTCTGGATATGCCGGGCTTTGAGCGCATCGTCATCGATATAGTCAATGCGCTGACCAGTGCTCCCTCGATCAATCTTTCAAAACGGTCGATCAAGCCATTGGACGTTGAGACGGTACACGCGGCATTGAAATATCAAATACCCGAAGTGGATATTGATAGCGTGTACGTGACCAGTTTTATCGTTGAACTCGGGGTGCAAAAAGTCATTCAATCTAGAAGCCTGGTTGAAGATCTATACGCTCATTTGCAGGACGATGAAATTCCGTTCTATTCCGGCGAGGGGATGGGCGTTTATTCGGTCGCCTACAGTGCCGAAGAGCGTCATCTTCATCCACAGCTCACGGCGACGGATATCCGCGATTTAGTGATCGAAATCGTTCCGGATTTCCTGATCTGATTGGACGGGGCTCTCGTATCCCATGCGCCAACTGACGGCCCGCGACGCTGCGAGTAATCGCCGCGCCGCAGGGCCGTTTTCGTCGGCATGAAACAGCGACGTCGGGCCCACCACCGTCAGCACGGCCACTACTTTCCCCATCGCGTTGAACACTGGCGCCGACAACGCATCCACACCAGGCATCAGCAAACCATGCACATGATGCAGGCCGCGTGCGCGGATCTGCTCGCACATGGCGGCATAGGTTTGGTCATCCGCCAGCGCGTGGGCTGATTGCCCCTGCAATTCCTGTTCGCGCAAGTCCACGGTTTCGCGCTTGGGCAGGTAGGCGCCAAACACCAGGCCCGTCGATGAACTGAGCAACGGCAGCACCGAGCCCAATTGCGTCACAACCGTCACCGCACGTACCGCCGGTTCGATGTGCACCACGGTTGCACCCTGGTTGCCCCACACCGCCAGGAAGCAGGTCTCGTTCAAGTCGTCGCGCAACTCGGCCAAGGGCAGGGTGGCGACTTTCAGCACGTCCATACTGTTGAGTGCGGCCAACCCGACGCGCAAGGCTTCGCGGCCCAGGCCGTAATGGTTGGTGGCACTGTTTTGTTCGGCAAAACCGCTGGCGATCAGTGCCTGCAAATAGCGATGAACCTTGCTCGCCGGCATGTGCACGTGTTCGGCCAGGCGCGAGAGTGAAGTCGAGGGTGATAACTCGGCCAGGGCCTTGAGGATGTCGGTACCCACCTCGGCCGAGCGGACTTTCTGTTTACCGTTGCTGTCTGGCTTTTCCATGGAGGCGGTGTGATCCCGGGACGAATGGGCGTCTTTATAGCTTGACGGTCAATACCAATCAAATTACGTTATGCGTAATTGAATTACGATAAAAATAACCCCGGCGTGCCCAGACCTCTGCAACGGAGTGACAGGCCACTGCCCACTCCCTGTTCAGGAGGCTCCATGAACCTCGATTCAACGGCGCCAGCGCTGGTTTACCAGTCAGGCTTCGGCAACGAATTCAGCAGTGAGGCACTGCCCGGTGCGCTGCCGGTTGGCCAGAACGCTCCGCAAAAAGCCCCGTACGGCCTCTATACCGAGCTGTTCTCCGGCACCGCGTTCACCATGGTCCGCAGCGAGGCTCGGCGTACATGGATGTACCGCATCCAGCCATCGGCCAATCACCCGGCATTCGTCAAACTCGAGCTGCAACTGGCCGGTGGTCCACTGGGTGAAGTGACCCCCAATCGACTGCGCTGGAACCCACTGGATATTCCCGCTGAACCGACCGACTTCATTGACGGGCTGGTGAGCATGGCCGCCAACTCCGGCGCCGAAAACCCGGCCGGGATCAGCATCTACAGCTACCGCGCCAACCGCTCCATGGAGCGTGTGTTCTTCAACGCCGACGGCGAATGGCTGCTGGTGCCGGAGCAGGGCCGTCTGCGCATCGCCACTGAACTGGGCGTGCTGGAACTGGAGCCGCTGGAAATCGCCGTGCTGCCGCGCGGCTTGAAATTCCGCATCGAATTGCTTGACCCGCAAGCCCGCGGCTACGTCGCCGAGAACCATGGTGCGCCGCTTCGCCTGCCGGATCTGGGGCCGATCGGCAGCAATGGCCTGGCCAACCCGCGGGACTTCCTGACCCCAGTGGCCCATTACGAAAACCTCAAGCAGCCAACCACGCTGGTGCAGAAATTCCTCGGTCAGCTGTGGGGCTGCGAGCTCGATCATTCGCCGCTGAACGTGGTCGCCTGGCACGGCAATAACGTGCCGTACAAATATGACCTGCGGCGGTTCAACACCATCGGCACCGTCAGCTTCGATCATCCGGACCCGTCGATTTTCACCGTGTTGACCTCGCCGACCAGCGTCCACGGCCTGGCCAATCTCGACTTCGTGATCTTCCCGCCACGCTGGATGGTGGCCGAAAACACCTTCCGTCCACCGTGGTTCCACCGCAATCTGATGAACGAATTCATGGGCCTGATCAAAGGCGAATACGATGCCAAGGCTGAAGGCTTCGTGCCTGGCGGTGCATCCTTGCACAGCTGCATGAGCGCCCACGGCCCCGACGGCGAAACCTGCACCAAAGCCATCAATGCTGACCTCAAGCCGGTGAAAATCGACAACACCATGGCCTTTATGTTCGAGACCAGCCAGGTGCTGCGCCCGAGCCGGTTCGCCCTCGATTGCCCGCAACTGCAAACCAACTACGATGCCTGCTGGGCCACACTGCCCGCCACTTTCGACCCGACACGGAGATAACCCATGACGCAGACTTCCTTCCCTCGCAGTTGGGTTGCTTCCGCCAACGGTCATACGGATTTCCCGCTGCAAAACCTGCCGCTGGGCGTGTTCAGCGTGAAAGGTTCGGCGCCGCGCAGTGGCGTGGCCATCGGTGAGCATATTGTCGACCTGGAGGCCGCACTCGCTGCCAGCCTGTTCGATGGCGCAGCAAAAGCCGCCGTCGAAGCCACCCTTGGCGGTCAGTTGAATGCGTTCTTCGAACTCGGTCGTGAAGCCCGCGTGGCCTTGCGTCAGCGTTTGATCGAGTTGCTCGAAGAAGGCAGCAGCCTGCGCGGCAAGATCGAAGCCCAAGGCGCAAAACTCCTGCCGCTGGCGGCGGATTGCGTGATGCACCTGCCGGCGAAAATCAACGACTACACCGACTTCTACGTCGGTATCGAACACGCGCAGAACGTCGGCAAACTGTTCCGCCCGGACAACCCGTTGCTGCCGAACTACAAGTACGTACCGATCGGCTACCACGGCCGCGCCTCGACCATTCGCCCCTCCGGCACTGACGTCCGTCGCCCGAAAGGCCAGACCTTGCCGGCCGGTCAGAGCGAACCGACTTTCGGTCCGTGCGCGCGCCTGGACTACGAACTGGAACTGGGCATCTGGATCGGCCAGGGCAACGAGATGGGCGACGCCATCGCCATTGGTGACGCCGCCGATCACATTGCTGGTTTCTGCCTGCTCAACGACTGGTCGGCACGGGATATCCAGGCCTGGGAATACCAGCCGCTGGGGCCGTTCCTGTCGAAGAGCTTCATCACCAGCATCTCGCCGTGGGTCGTCACGGCCGAAGCGCTGGAGCCGTTCCGTCGTGCTCAACCGGCCCGTCCTGAAGGTGATCCACAGCCGCTGCCATACCTGTTCGACAAGCGTGATCAGGCGGCTGGCGGTTTCGACATCGAACTGGAAGTGCTGCTGCTGACCGAAGCCATGCGCGAGCAGAACCTGCCTGCCCATCGCCTGACCCTCAGCAACACAAAACACATGTACTGGACCGTGGCGCAAATGGTCGCGCACCACAGCGTCAACGGCTGCCAGTTGCAGGCCGGCGACCTGTTCGGATCGGGCACCCTGTCCGGGCCGGAAAATGGTCAGTTCGGCAGCCTGCTGGAAATCACCGAGGGCGGTAAAAAACCGATCGAATTGGCGTCGGGCGAAGTGCGCAAATTCCTTGAGGACGGTGATGAAATCATCCTGCGTGGCCGTTGCAGCCGTGAAGGTTTTGCGTCCATCGGTTTCGGCGAATGCCGTGGCAAAGTGTTGCCGGCACGCTAAGGGGAAGGGGTCATGCAGCTCTACACCTATTACCGTTCGACCTCGTCCTATCGGGTGCGCATCGCATTGGCGCTCAAAGGCCTGGATTACCAGGCACTGCCGGTCAACCTGATCGCGCCGCCGGGTGGCGAGCACCGCCAGCCGCCGTATCTGGCCATCAACCCGCAGGGCCGCGTGCCGGCCTTGCGCACCGATGAAGGCGAGTTGCTGATCCAGTCACCGGCGATCATCGAGTACCTGGAAGAGCGTTATCCACAGGCGCCGCTGCTGTCGAAAGACCTCGCGGCCCGCGCCCGTGAACGTGGCGTGGCGGCGGTGATCGGCTGCGATGTGCATCCATTGCACAACGTCAGCGTGCTCAACAGGCTGCGCCAGTTGGGACACGACGAGCCGCAGGTGATGGAGTGGATCGGGCACTGGATCAGCCAGGGGCTGGCGACTGTGGAGCAATTGATCGGCGACGAAGATTACTGCTTCGGGCCTGAGCCAGGTCTGGCCGACGTCTACCTGATCCCGCAGCTGTATGCGGCCGAGCGCTTCAATATTGCACTTGAAGCTTATCCGCGCATCCGTCGTGTGGCGGCGCTGGCGGCGACTCATCCGGCGTTCATCAAGGCGCATCCGGCGAATCAGCCAGATACGCCTTGAATCCCGACACAAATCCCCTGTGGGAGCAGGCAAGCCCGCTCCCACAGGGGATTGCGATCAATGCACGACGGAATTGGGCGGCAAATGCCCCAGCCGTTCAGTGAGGCGAATCCGCTGGATCGGGTCGTCGCTGAGCAACAGCGCATGCTCCAGGTCGAAGCGCTCGGCGTTCGGGCAGTCCAGCCGTTGGTAGAGACTGGCCCGGGCCAGATAGTCGGCGGCATTGCCATTGCCCAGTTCCAGCACGCGTTCGGCGTCGATCAAGGCGCCGATGTAATCGTCGTGGGAAAGGTGCAGTTGACGCAGGTTGCGCGACAGGCGCTGCAGCATCTGCACGGGATCGGCGGTAACCAAGTGTTCGGCGCTGAGTTTCATGTTCGGGCCGTATTGGCGTTGCAGTAATTCCCGACAATCGTTGGGGTATAGCCGGCGGCCGCCGCACGGATCGAGCAAGTGATCGGCCCCCGGTACGCGCAGCAGGAAATGCCCTGGAAAGTTAACCCCGACCAAGGGGATTTCCAGGCCCCTGGCCAGCTCCAGGGCAATCAGCCCCAGGGAAAGCGGTTGCCCGCGACGCAACTCCAGCACCTTGTTGAGCAAGGCCACCTGTGGGCGCAGTGGGCTGAAGTCGTCCTGGGCGAAACCCAGGTCATTCATGCGGCGTAACAAGGGTTGCGCCAGTTCGTTGACCGGCAGCATCGGCAAGCCGGAACTCGCGCGCTGTTGCAGCTCATGGAATTCCTTTAGCAACGCCTCGGGATTGACCTCGTTGTCATGTTCGGCCGCAATCCATAGCGCTGCCTCGAACAGCGCGGGCGGTGAACGTTGCAGACAGGCAAAAAACGATTGGCGCGGTGTCATCAGAATCTCCGGGCAATGCCTCGTTTTAGCCCCGTCGCCAGCATTCGTCCAGTGTCATGCAGAGGCTGATTCAGGTTATTTCCGAATGCTTGCATCAAGGCTGCGCTTATTCCGGTGCGCTTCTGCAATTTTTGGGCGCAAGCCTATACTGGCGACTACAAGAAGTGATTCGGGAGCCTTACGATGTTCGCTCTCATGCAAAGCACTCGCCTTGAATCGCTGCATCTGAGCGTCGACCCGGTCACCGGGTTGAAGGCGGTCATTGCCATTCATAACAGCCGACTGGGGCCCGCCCTGGGTGGTTGTCGTTACCTTGCCTACCCCAACGACGAATCTGCGATCGAGGATGCGGTGCGCCTGGCCCAAGGCATGAGCTACAAGGCCGCGTTGGCCGGCCTGGCCCAGGGCGGTGGCGTGGCGGTGATCATTCGGCCGGTCCATGTGGCCAACCGTGCGGCGCTGTTCGAGGCCTTCGGGCGCTGCATCGAGCAGCTCGACGGCCGCTACATCACTGCCATCGACAGCGGCACGTCGGTGGCGGACATGGATTGCATCGCCCAGCAGACCCAACATGTCACCAGTACCACCTCGGCGGGCGACCCTGCGCCCCATGCGGCGATGGGTGTTTTTACCGGCATTCGCAGCACCGCGATGGCGCGACTGGGCAGCGACAATCTCGAAGGTTTACGCGTGGCGATTCAAGGCCTGGGCAATGTCGGGTTTGCGCTGGCAGAACAACTGCACGCCGCGGGTGCCGAGCTTCTGGTCAGCGACATCGACCACGGCAAGGTGCAACTGGCCATGGAGCAACTCGGTGCACACCCGATCGCCAACGATGCATTGCTCAGCACCCCTTGCGACATACTTGCTCCCTGCGGCCTGGGTGGCGTGCTCAGCAGTCACAGCGTGACGCAGCTGCGCTGCTCGGCAGTGGCCGGTTCGGCGAATAATCAGCTGACTCATCTGGATGTCGCCGATCAGTTGGAGCGGCGGGGCATTCTGTATGCACCGGATTATGTGATCAATGCCGGGGGACTGATCTACGTTTCGCTCAAGCACCGTGGCGAAGAGTTGTCGACCATCACGGCCCACCTGTCAAAAATCAGCTCTCGGCTGACGGAAGTCTTCGCCCACGCCCAGGCGGAAAAGCGTTCGCCGGCCCGGGTGGCGGATGAATTGGCGGAGAAAGTCTTGTATCGCTGAGTGGATTTCCCGGCATGAAAAAGGCCCTGACTCCATCGGACTCAGGGCCTGTTCAATTCGGGCGTTGCTTACTTTGCTGCTTTGGCGGCCTTGGCTGGTTTCGCCGGGGCGATAGGCTCGGCCACTGGCTCCTCGACGGGCGTCGCCACTTCAACCGGTTCCGCGACTTCGACAGGTGCGCTGAGCAATTCGGACAACGCATCCGGCTGGCTCTTGAACGCCTTGGCGAACACATCGCGGTTCTTCGCCATGTAGATCCCGGCTTCTTCCACTTGCTGCTCGGTCAGGGACGGAACGGCTTTTTGCAACACTTCTGCCAACAACTCGGCCAGTTCGAGCATTTTGTCATGACGGTCAGCTTCGGCTTTATCCATGAACAAGCGCTCCAGATCTCGGCTGCTGCGGTATACCACTTCGACGGCCATTCACCACCTCACATGCCTTCACATTTGGTTGTCTGATTCGACTACTGTATCTATATACAGCGAAAAGGATAAGCGAAACCCCAGGGTTTGGGTAGTGGCTTTTTAATCTAGACCGAAAACAGGGTTTGTCAGGCTCGTCGATGACAGGTGGGTGCGACCAAACGTCACGGAGCGCGTTCCAGAGCGCCCCGCCATCATGGCGTGGCCTTGTTTCTGCATGCAGAACAATCGTCATGTCCAACCCGCATTATCCGGTCGAGCCGACCTAAGGAAGCATCATCGTGAAAATCAACTGGGCAGAAAACCTGCGGCAGAACGTGCATGAACTGGCCGAGTCCCTGGGCAACCTGTTCGTCGAAACCTTTCACTATCTGGCGCTGTTCGCCATTGGTGCGGTAACCGCGTGGGCAGCGGTGATGGAATTTCTGGGAATGATCGAACAGGGGCACATCAAGATCGATGACATCTTGCTGCTGTTCATCTATCTGGAGCTGGGGGCGATGGTCGGGATTTACTTCAAGACCAACCACATGCCGGTGCGTTTCCTGATCTACGTGGCGATCACGGCGCTGACACGGTTGCTGATTTCCAATGTCTCGCACCACAACCCGCCGGACATCGGGATCATTTACCTGTGTGGCGGGATTCTGCTGCTGGCGTTTTCGATTCTGGTGGTGCGTTACGCTTCGTCGCAGTTCCCATCGGTGAAAATTGAAAACCCGCACCGCAAGACAGGCGCGGGTTCCAGTGAACATCCGGAAGTGGAGAAGGGCGAGCTTTAAAACCCCATGGCGGGTCGAGGCCGGCCTTTGGCAGGTGGCGGCGGCAGGTTGCGCGTGTCGCCATCGGTCATGGCTTCGAGAATGGCCACGGCGCTGTGGCCCTGTTCGATGGCAATGCCGAACTGAATGCTTTGTACCAGGCGTTTGAGGCGCTCGGGGTCGTTGCGCTGGTCAGCACTGATCATGCGTTTGGCCACGATATGGCCGCTATTGGACAGGGTCAGCATGATGCAGCCATCGAGACCCTGAATGCTCAGGTTGATCTGATAATCCGCTGCAAAAGCATCGGTAATGAGCTGGAAAGGGTTGTCCATGATGCGTCACCGCCTGATTGAACGTGCAGTTGTTGACCGGTCGATATCGGGATTAGTTCGCAACACCGGACCATCGGCCTTCATGGCCAAATCGCCATCAATGCTTGCAACAAGGATGTAGCAAGGGGCATGCCGGAAAGATTGTCGGACAATCATGGCTGTGGAAAAGCCGAGGGGCTCTACAGCGAATACGCGCCAGGTAACCCCTTCAGGCGCTGGCTTGCTGGCGACAGCACAGTAACGATTGGCACGGGTGTCGCCGGATGAATCGCCTTCACCTGCAAGCCGGGGCCTACAGGGATATGTGCTGCTCATGTGTGCCCGCCTGCCCATTTGAGGGCAATAAACCTGGGCGTGCCTCCAAAGCGATCAGCCCTCCACCCGGTTCACCGTCAAACCGCCCGGCACGACCGTTACGAGTCTGGGGTATTGGAGTTCTATCTGAGTGCTACCGGCCTCGAAGGCACGGATGTGGGGCGATTGCCGGCGTGGGCGCTGGAGGAGGACGCGGGGATTTTTTGCGGCCAGTATCCGCTGCGGACCAGCAAATGTGAGGATTTGTGACAGAGGAGCAGGGCGACTCAACTCCCGACCTTAACAGCGCTTTTGCCGGTTGTCCGGCTTTTTTTGCGATTAAAAATTTATCTTTTTTTAGGGGTTGAATTGTTCAGCGTACAGACCGATTGTGTAAATCAAGAGGTCACGGTGATGACGCCCAAGGGCTTAGCTGACCGGCCTCTCGCGAGCTAGCTGAAATAAGGGATGAACTATGCAAATCCAAGTCAACAGCGATAACCATATTCAAAGCAGCATCCGACTGGAGGAGTGGGTACGTACTACCATTGAGAGCACGCTCGAACGTTATGAGGAGGACCTGACCCGAGTGGAGGTTCACCTGCGGGACGAGAACGGCGACAAGCCTGGTCCCCACGATCTACGCTGCCAACTGGAAGCGCGGCCAAAAGGCCACCAACCGATTTCCGTTACCCATAAAGCCGCCAGCCTGGAACTGGCGATCGATGGAGCTGCCGAGAAACTCGAGCACGCACTGGAACACCTGTTCGGCAAATTGCGCGGCAAGCCACGAGCCACTGTGGTGCCGTTCGAGCGCGAGGCTAACGCCGACGTGCTGCTGGAAGAAGAGTTTCTTGAAAACGAGCAGGCTGCGCAAAACGGCTGAAACCTGATTCACTTTTAAACCACCCACTCGAACGGGCCTGCATTGCAGGCCCGTTTTGTTTTCAGCGTCGTGGGCCTTGGAAAGCTGTTTCACCTATTATTTTTTTTGCGCATGAGAATATTTATCATTAGTATTGGCGACCTTGTTGGCCCGTGATGTTCACGCGGCTTCATCGGTTTACAGGTCGCGACATGAAAGGCACCCTCGGCACGTCCCCTCGTTTTACCGTTGATGCTCCGTGCGGTGCTGCTGGCCAGGCTGATTACCGCATTGGCGCAGTACTGAATCGATGATCACTCGTCCACCCGAACCCCGCGAAATCCAACGCGATGGCCTGCACGGCGACCGTGCGCATTTTCTTCAGGTATTCCTCTCGCAACGTTCGCAAATGGAAGCGCTGGTCAGTCGTCGCGTCGGCTGCCGGGCGACGGCGGCGGACCTGGTTCAGGACCTGTTCCTGCGTTTCTGGCGACGGCCGCTGGTGCAGGTCGAAGAGCTCGGCACCTACCTGTTGCGTTGCGCGGGAAACATCGCCATCGATCATTTGCGCAGTGAAGGCACGCGGGTGCGGGCCAGCGAAGGTCTGATGGTCGAACCGGTGGATGGCGTGGGCAGCGAACCGCAAGCGGCACTGGAGGCGGGCAACGATCTGCGTCATGTCGAGGCGGCATTGCGCGCATTGCCCGAACGCACGCGGCAGATCTTTCTGCTCAATCGTATCCATGGCCGCAAATATGCCGAGATCGCGAAGGCGATGGGACTGTCCCAAAGTGCCGTGGAAAAACACATGATGCGCGCGCTCGAGGCCTGCAAGGCCAGCCTGCGGGAACCCGAACCTCGCACGCCAGGGAAAGCGAAGTGAATACCATTGAACCCGTCATCCCGACGCCAGCACAGGAACAGGCGGCACTGGCCTGGCTGAGTCTGCTGCACGACCAGCCCAGCAGCGGTGATCAGGCGACGTTCAGCCAGTGGTTGCAGGCCGACCCGGCCCATGCCGAGGCATATGCCCGTGCTCAGGTTGTCTGGGAACTGAGCGAAGTGCCGGCGCGGACGATGGCGGATGAGGATGCATCGGCCCTGCAAGGTTATCTCGACGCCATGAACCGCTCGCGCCGCCGCAGCGTTGTGCGTTGGTCCGAGGCGTTGGCCATGGCGGCATGCCTGCTGTTGATGATCAGCCTCGGTACGGGTTGGCAGCTCTCGCGCTGGGTCGATGACCTGGGGGCCGATTATGTGTCGGCACCGGGGGAAATCCGCACCGTCACCCTGGCCGATCAGTCGCAAGTCACCCTCGATACCGACAGCGCCATCGCCGTGGATTTCAGTCGTGGCGAGCGGCATGTGCAGGTGCGACGAGGGGCCGGTTTTTTCAACGTGACCCACACCGGCGAGCCGTTTGTGGTGGAGGCCGAAAAGGGCCGCGCCCAAGTGTTGGGCACGCAGTTCGAGGTGCGCCTGCAACCCCATGGGGCGAAGGTCACGGTGTTGTCCGGGCGGGTCGGCGTGACGGCGGACAGGAACGCCGGGCAGCAGGTCCTGACGGCCGGTCAGCAAGTGGCATATGGCAAAGGCCTGGCGGAAAAACTCCACGCGGTGGACAGCGAAGCGCAGTTGGCGTGGCGCCAGGGGTGGCTCAATTACTACAAAGCGACACTGGCCGATGTGGTTCAGGACCTGGAGCGCTATTACCCGGGACGGATCGTGTTGCTCAACGATGAACTGGCGAAACGTCGAGTCAGTGGCAGCTTCCCGAGCAAGGACCCGCAGTCGGTGCTGAGTTCGTTGCAGACAGTACTGGGATTTGAGCAACACCAGCTTCTGGGGCATTTGATTATTTTGCGTTGACCCTTATGGCGCCATCGCTGGTCTGCCAATCACCCTCGATTAAATTATTTTCAACTTTGTGCTGAGGTAAATCCGAACGCCATTCGTGTAGTGACTGAAACTGCGATTCATTCGCATCCATTGCGGTTCTACACAGGTCACGAGTCATGAAGTCCAGGGCAAAATCGGGTTCGGTCAAACAATGGTTGGGTGTTGCGGCGTTGAGCTTTTCGGCGTTGGCGTTGTTGCCGCTGAGTGTGGCAATGGCTGCAGACACCCGTGCCCCGCAACGCGCGCCCTTCAGTTTTTCGATGGCCGCCAAACCGCTGCCCCAGGCCCTGAGCGACTTCAGCCGCGTCACTGGCATCAGTGTGATCTACACCGATGAAGCGCCCTACGGCCTCAACGCGCCGGCCATCAACGGCCAGATGAGTGCCGAACAGGCGCTGCAGCGTTTACTCAGCGGTTCAGGCTTCACCTTCCGTCGCACCGACGATCACACCATCGCACTGGAACCGCAGCCCACCGAAGGCGCCTTGAACCTAGGGGCGACCACCATCACTTCGGTGATGGATCAATCCACCAGCTACCAGCCGCCGCCCACCAGTTCGATCATGCGCAGTTCGGCGCCGATTCAGGAGATCCCGCAGACCATCAACGTGGTGGCGGCCCAGGTCATTCGCGATCAGGCACCGCGTAATCTGGATGACGCGCTGGCCAACGTCAGCGGTATTACCCAGGGCAATACGCTGGGCAGCACCCAGGATTCAGTCATGACCCGCGGCTTCGGCGACAACCGCAACGGCTCGATCATGCGCGACGGCATGCCCCTGGTGCAGGGCCGTGGCATGAACGCCACGGTGGACCGGGTTGAAGTGCTCAAGGGGCCGGCTTCGTTGCTCTACGGGATTCAGGACCCGGGCGGTGTGGTGAACATGGTCAGCAAAAAGCCAGAACTTGAGCAGTACAACGCCCTGACCCTGCGCGGCTCGACTTACGGTGAAGGAAAAAACGGCAGTGGCTGCAGCTTCGACAGCACCGGCGCCCTGGGCACCTCCGGGCTGGCCTATCGCATGGTGCTGGACCACGAAGACGAAGATTACTGGCGCAACTACGGTGTACATCGCGAGACTCTGGTGGCGCCGTCGCTGGCCTGGTTCGGCGAGCGCACCAAGCTGCTCTTCGCCTATGAGCATCGCGAATTCCTCACCCCGTTCGACCGTGGCACCGTGATCGATCCGCGCACTAACCACCCCTTGGACATCTCTCGCAATGAGCGCCTCGACGAGCCGTTCAACGACATGGAAGGGCGTTCGGATCTCTATCACTTCGAGGCCGATCACGAACTCAACGACAACTGGAACGCCCACTTCGGCTACAGCTGGAACCGCGAAACCTACGACGCCAGCCAAGTCCGTGTCACCGCCATCGACACCGGCAAAGGCACCCTGACTCGCAGCATGGACGGCACGCAGAATGCGATCAGCACCGACCGGTTCGCCACGGCCAGCCTTGAAGGCAAGGTCAATGTCGCGGGCATGCAGCATGACTTGGTGTTCGGGATCGATGACGAGTACCGCAAGATCTACCGCGCCGACCTGATCCGCCAGAAAAGCCTGAGCACGTTCAGCTACCTCAACCCGGTCTACGGCCGTGAAGTCCAAGGCACCACAGTCAGCCCGGCGGACAGCGCCCAGACCGATTTGCTGCGCAGCGATTCGGTGTTTGTGCAGGACTCGATTCACCTCACCGACCAGTGGATTTTTGTAGCGGGCGGGCGTTTTCAGGCGTACGACCAGTACGCCGGCAAAGGCGTGCCGTTCAAGGCCAACACCGACAACAACGGCCAGAAATGGGTGCCGCGCGCCGGCCTCGTCTATCGCTACACCGATGAGCTGTCGTTCTACGGCAGCTACACCGAATCTTTCAAACCCAACTCGACCATCGCCCCCCTGAGCGGCAGCAGTACCGTGCTCGATGGCAGCATTGCACCGGAAGAAGCCAAGTCCTGGGAGATCGGTGCCAAGCTTGATATGCCGGGGCGGGTCACGGGCAACATCGCCCTGTTCGATATCAAGAAACGCAACGTGTTGGTGGCCAACTCCGAAGGACCGGTCACGATCTACAGTGCGGCCGGCGAAGTGCGTTCCCGCGGCCTTGAACTGGATCTAAGCGGTCAACTGAGTGACCGCTGGAGCATGATTGGCAGTTACGCCTACACCGATGCCGAAGTGACCGAGGACCCGGACTACAAGGGCAATCAACTGCAAAACGTGGCCAGGAACAGCGGTTCGCTGTCGGCGGTGTACGACTTCGGCCGCGTTATCGGTGGCGATCAGCTACGGGTCGGTGCGGGAGCGCGTTATGTCGGCGAGCGGGAGGGCAACGCGGTGAACGATTTCGATCTGCCGGGCTACACCGTTGCCGACGCATTCGCCACCTACGACACGCAGCTTGATGGGCAAAAGGTCAAGTTCCAGCTCAACGTGAAGAACCTGTTTGACCGCACCTACTACACCTCGGCGGCGAGCCGGTTCTTTGTGTCGATGGGTGATTCGCGGCAGGTGACGTTGTCGAGTACGTTGGAGTTCTAACGCAAGACCGCGTCATCGTTTATCGCGAGCCGGCGCGCTCCCACAATTGGAATGCATTCCCCTGTGGGAGCGAGCCTGCTCGCGATGGCGGTCTGACAGCCGCTTGATATCCCGAACCTAGCGCAAAAACGCCTGCCGATATTCGCCCGGCGTCCCCCCCGAGACCTGGCGAAACCGGTTGGTGAAGTGACTGGCACTGGCAAATCCGCAGGCCAGCGCGATGTCCCCCAGCGGCTGCGATGTCGAGCGCAACAACTCCCGCGCCCGGCTCAGTCGCCGTGCCAGCACGTACTGATGCGGCGGCAGGCCGAAGCTTTCGCGGAACATCCGCGCAAAGTGGTATTCCGACAGCGCGCACAGCGCTGCCAGTTGTCCCAGGCTGATGGCTTCGCCCAGCTGGCTGTCGATGTAATCCACCAACTGTCGCCGCTGATGCGCCGCCAACCCGCCCTTGAGTCGTAATCCGTCGCGCAGGCCGACCTGACTGAGCAAGGCATGGCTGAGCATTTCGTGGGCCAGGCTGCTGGTGAGCAGGCGTTCGCCGGGTTCATCCCAATTGAGGCCGATCATCTGTCGAAAGCGCCGCGCTTGCAGCGGGTCGTCGAGGAACGTGCCTTCGCGCAACTGCACTTCACGGGGCTCGCGGTCCAGCAGCGTGACGCAGCCGAGGGCGAATTGTTCCGGGCTGAAATAGAGGTGGGCCAGACGAATGTCGCCGTTGATCACCCAGCCTGACTGATGATCGGCCGGCAGGATGCACAGCTTGTCCGGTCCACCCTTGGTGCCGGGCTGATCGCGGCGAAAAGTGCCGGTGCCGCCCGCGATGTAGCAGGACAAAGTGTGGTGGCTCGGCGCTTCGTAATCCTGGGCGTCGTGATGGTTGCTCCACAAGGCTGCCGCCATGCCGTCACCGAGCTCGGCGCTGTGCTCGAGGCGAGCATTGGGCGAGCGGTTAAGGGCTTGAAAGACTTGCAGGGTTTCCAGTGCGGGCATGATCAGTTTTCTCCAACGCCTTGCATCCTACTCCGTAGGCGTGCGCCTGCCAGCCAGTGGCGCGACAAAAGCGCAAGTTTATGCAAGTGCGCCATGGCGCGACGCAGGACACTGGGCACCTATCGAGGAGCCTTTGTCATGAACCTTTCGTTGTATTTATTGACCGTGCTGATTTGGGGCACCACCTGGATTGCCTTGAAATGGCAGTTGGGTGTCGTGGCGATTCCCGTGTCGATCGTTTATCGCTTCGGCCTCGCCGCACTGGTGCTGTTTGTAATGTTGCTGCTCAGTCGGCGGTTACAGGTGATGAACCGTCGTGGGCATTTGATTTGCCTGGCGCAAGGGCTGTGCCTGTTCTGCGTCAACTTCATGTGCTTCCTGACGGCCAGCCAGTGGATTCCGAGCGGTCTGGTCGCCGTGGTGTTTTCCACCGCGACACTGTGGAATGCCCTCAATGCACGGGTGTTCTTCGGCCAGAAAATCGCCCGCAACGTGTTGATGGGCGGCGCGCTGGGCTTGTGCGGCCTGGGCCTGCTGTTCTGGCCGGAACTGGTCGGCCATACCGCCAGCCCGCAAACCCTGCTCGGCCTGGGTCTGGCGCTGTGCGGCACCCTGTGTTTCTCGGCGGGCAACATGCTGTCGAGCCTGCAACAGAAGGCCGGGCTCAAGCCGCTGACCACCAACGCCTGGGGCATGGCCTATGGCGCGGCGATGCTGTCGGTGTGGTGCCTGGTCAAGGGCATTCCATTCGATGTGGAGTGGAGCGCCCGCTACATCGGTTCGCTGTTGTACCTGGTCATTCCGGGTTCGGTGATTGGTTTCACGGCTTACCTGACACTGGTCGGGCGTATGGGGCCGGAGCGCGCCGCGTATTGCACCGTGTTGTTCCCGGTGGTGGCGCTGAACGTGTCTGCGTTCGCCGAGGGGTATCAATGGACCTTGCCGGCCCTGATGGGGCTGGTGCTGGTGATGCTGGGCAACGTACTGGTGTTCCGCAAGCCCAAGGCGCCGATGGTTCAAGGCAATGGCAAGCTGGCTTGAAGCCTTGTCAGGGTCGAGTGTGTTTTCAACGCTCGATCCTGATCGCCACGTACAGCAGCGATGGCAACATGAAGTCGACAATGTGCTGGGCCCAGTCTTTGTAGTTCCAGTGTTGCGATTGGTCCATATTGAACCACTCGGCACCAATGACTTGGAAACAGAGGTAATAAAGAAAGAGTGCAATCAATAAGCCGATAATGGCGAACTTCTTCGCTTCGTGGAATTTCTTGCTGCTGGAGTTGATGTTCTTGTACAGATAGTACGTGCCCATGATGCAGAAGGTCGTGTACATGACTTCAAGGGTAATGATCAGCCAGTAAATCCGATGCTGGAGAATGGGCGAGGCAATCGCTCGTTCGCTGTACCTGAAACTCGCATGGGTGGTGTCCATGCTCAGGATATGCGACAGGTACTCATAGTTGGTGGCGTAATCGGTAATGTTGCTGTACATCACCAGCAAACCGAAGAAACTGACGAATAACATCAGTGTGGCTTTACTGAATTTTATAACCTGGTTGGTCGTGATTTGGCTCAAGGTGTATGTGCTCCATAACTAAAATATCGGGTGTTTTTTTAGTCTGGAGTTTATACGGCGGATTATTTAATTGGCCGTGAACTGAATTGCAGGATATGTATCGGTAAGTTGAATCTCCGGGCATTAGTGTGAACGGGCAGGCGACTGTAACGCCTGCCCGTTTTTAATCAGCCTTTCCAGACTTGCGGGTTGACCAGATCTTGCGGTCGCTCACCCAACAAGGCGCTGCGCAGGTTGACCAGGGCACGATTGGCCATGGCTTCGCGGGTTTCGTGGGTCGCCGAGCCAATGTGCGGAAGCGTCACGGCGTTTTTCAGCTGAAACAGTGGCGACTCGGCCAGCGGCTCCTTTTCGTACACGTCCAGCCCGGCGCCGCGAATCCGGTTGTTCTGCAAGGCTTCGATCAGTGCCGGTTCGTCGACCACCGGGCCGCGAGCGATGTTCACCAGAATCGCGCTCGGCTTCATCAGCGCCAGTTCGCGATGGCTGATCAGGTGTTTGGTTTTCTCGCTGAGTGGTACCACCAGGCAGACGAAATCGGCTTCGGCCAACAGTTCATCCAGGCTGCGCATCTGTGCGCCGAGCTCTTGTTCCAGCGCGGTCTTGCGGCTGTTACCGCTGTAGAGGATCGGCATGTTGAAACCGAAGCGCCCACGGCGAGCGATGGCCGCGCCGATGTTGCCCATGCCGACGATACCCAGGGTCTTGCCATGCACATCGCAACCGAACAACGCCGTACCGACGCTCGCCTGCCATTGGCCGGCCTTGGTCCAGGCGTCGAGTTCAGCCACACGCCGGGCACTGCTCATCAGCAGGGCGAACGCCAGATCAGCGGTGCTTTCTGTGAGCACGTCCGGGGTGTTGGTGAGCATGATCCCGCGCTCACTGAGGTACGCGACATCATAGTTGTCGTAGCCCACCGACACGCTGGACACCACCTCCAGTTTCGCGGCGTTCTCCAGTTGGGCGCGACCGAGTTTGCGGCCGACGCCGATCAGGCCATGGGCATGGGGCAGGGCTTCATTGAACTGGGCGTTGATGTCGCCATTTTTCGGATTCGGCACGATGACGTCGAAGTCTTGTTGCAGGCGTTCGACCATTTCAGGCGTGACGCGGCTGAAGGCGAGGACGGTCTTTTTCATGGGGCGGGGCTCGTCAGGGCGGCGGAGAATGCTTAGCAAGCTACAAGTATCAAGTGGCAAGCTGCAAGCCTAAAAGCCGTACCCATCGCTTTTTAACTTGAGGCTCACCGCTTGAAGCTTGTGGCTGCCGTTCCGCTATACTGCCGCCTTTCGTGGCTCGCTGACCGGGCCCGACACTTTACGCATCACCCGGAGCTTTCATGACTTCCCCGAAACAACCGCCGGTCGCCGACACCTTGAGCGACGAGCAGGCAGAGCTGCCAGACAGCGTCGACTCCAGCGCCGACAGCGAAACCAAAGCCGCCATCCCGGCGTTCAAGTTCCCGTTCAAGCCAGGAGAATTGGCCGGCGCCAAGAACGCCAGCCAGCCGTGGTACAAGAACGGCGCCAAGAATGGCCACACCAAGACGCCGGGCATGGCGCCGCCAGGGACCCGGCGTTCGATGGGCAAGCGCTAGGTTCCAGGCTTTGCGGTGTCAGGCCTGCCTTTGCTCCCACAATTGGAATGCATTCCCCTGTGGGAGCGAGCTTGCTTGCAATGACGCCCTCACAGGCGACACATTTTTTAGACTCAAGCCACCCGCAACGAAATAAACGAGTAGTTCGCCGGCGCCTGCGTTGCCACTTGCCCACCGGCATCCGTGACCTGCCTGGCGATATCTTCACCGGACACATGGAACAGCCATTCGCTGTCCCACTGCGGCAACGTCTGCCCGGCCAAGTCGTCGAGGATCGAGGCAAACTCGTTCATGTCCGGCAGATAAGCGGTAAATCCATCCCCCTTCAGTGCCGTCGTGCGAATGCCTAATAACGCGCAAATCGCGTCCTTCATCTGAATATCATCGCGATCCGCCTGGCGGGAACGCTCAATCAGTACCCGGAGCTCGCGGTCCACCAACTCACCGCCAACGATCAGGTCCGGCCCTTTTTCCCATGACTCGGACGGGCACTCCTTGATGGCCGGGTTGAGTGCGATGTGCGGATTGATTTCCATCGGATAAATGCGGCACACCAATGGCCGGCGCTCGTAGATGCGGCAGAGGTTGTCCTCGTCAAGATTCCGGCAGGGGCCGACGTTGTAGGCAGCAAAGGTGATGGCGACGTACGCCGCGGATTCGCCGCTGTGAACCACTGCCGAGCGGCGCTCAGCGTGGTCGCGTTGCTGCGCCGGCAGGCCCAGACCGTTGCCCAGGAACGCCTCCACCAGCACGATCACCTGCCCGCCATCGGCCGCCCACATCCGGGCTTCGGGCAGGGTCAGGGGCACATGGTGATCGTTGCAGCATTTGCCACAGCCTACGCAGGAAAACGTCGTATTCATTGAGCGCTCAGTCGCGTCGAGGGAAGAGGCGACAGGATGTCACCGTGAAGTCTGCTGCCGAAGCAAGTTATGCGCCATTCACTGTGCCTTGACGGCGGGGTAAATCGAGTCCCATTCGGTGACATACGCGGTTTTGCTTTTTTTGTTGTAGAGACACAGCTCGGTGCCTTGCGCGCCTTTCATGTGTTTTTGCGGGTACTGACCTTGAAGCAGGAGCGCGGTGTAGCCGACGCGGTCGTCGAACTGGGCGGCATTGCCCACGGGGTTGGCATTCTTCAGGCCACTGGCCTTGGTGCAACTGGCCAGGACGGTTTTGTCGTAAGCGGCCCACGCGTCGGGACTTGAAGCCTGGGCCTGGGTGGCGAGGGCGGTGAGGCAGAGTAAGGTCAGGGTGGCGGCTTGCATGGTCCGGAAATCCTTTTGGAGGGCGAAGGACCGGATTATGCCTGAAGGAGGGTGTTCGTCAGGCTGGAACCGGTTCCCGGCGAACCACATACATCCCGACGCTTTCATACAACCGCTGCGCGCGCAGGTTGACTTCCAGCACCTTCAAATCCACAAAACCTTCGCGGCGTTGCTGGAATACCTTGAACGCGTGCAGCAGCAAAGCGCGGCCCAGACCTCGCCGTTGAGCCCGTGGATGCACCACCAGGTCTTTGATGTAGGCGCTGGTCCAGCACTGGCACACGGCAACCACACCTTCGGCATCCAGGGCAATGAAACACAGGTCGGGATCGTATTCGGGGTCGGTTTCAAATTGCCGTTGCCAGCACTCCAGCGCCGGTACGCCCCCACCGCCCTCGCGGTAACCCAGTGTCATTAACTGATGGGCGGTGTCGGCAAGTTCAGGGCGGTAGCGGGTCAATTGAAGATCGCCTGGCCAAGGGATGGCCGGCACAGCCTCGGCGAGGTTGCGCCGCATCAACAAGCAAAAGTCCTCGGCCAAGACTCAATGACCCTGTTCAGCCACAGCCTTGGCTGCCGTGATCAGGCACTGGGTCAGTTCGGGCGAGGAGAACTTGGTCAGCACCGCGTTGGCACCGGCCTGACGAGCCTTTTCACTGTTCATCGCGCTGTCCAGCGAGGTATGCAGCAGCACATAGAGGTGCGCAAAATCCGGCGTTTCGCGCAGGGTTCGGGTGAAGGCGTAGCCGTCCATTTCAGACATTTCGATGTCCGAGACAATCAGATTGATCTGCTGGGCGGTGCCTTGTAAATCCAGCAGGCAGTCGATGGCTTCCTTGGCGCTGCGCGCCGTATGGCATTGCAGGCCAAGATTACGCAGCGTGTGCACCGATTGCTGCAAGGCCACCTGACTGTCATCGACCACCAGAATCCGTGCGTTGCCCAACAGCTCGGCGTCTTCCATGCTCAGTTCGGTCGGTGCCGTTTCGATCTGCGCCGGGGCGATGCCGTGGATGACTTTTTCGATGTCCAGTACCTGCACCAGGGTGCCATCGACCGAGGTCACGCCGGTGATGTACGAGCGCACCCCGCCAGACCCGAAGGGCGGCGGACGGATATCGGTGGTCAGGCAGTGAACGATCTTGCTCACCGCCTGGACGTGCAGGCCCTGCTTGGAGCGGCTGACGTCGGTGACGATCAGGCAGCCGCCATTCGGGTCTTCCAGCGGACGTTCGCCGATGGCGCGGCTCAGGTCGATCACTGACAGCGACGCACCACGCAGCGTGGCAATGCCTTTGACGTGGGGGTGCGACTCCGGCAGCTTGGTCAGCGGCGGGCAGGGGATGATTTCACTGACTTTGAGCAGGTTGATTGCCATCAACTTGCCGCTGCGCAAGGTAAACAGCAGAAGCGACAGTGAATCTGCACGGGCTTTGATGGAAGACATATGTACCTTCTTGGGAAAAAGGTGATGGGCTATCGCGAGGATCGCCAATAACTTCGATGCCGGGTTATCGACTTGTTGGGGGCAGGCTTTAGGGCCAATACCCATCCATTGGTTTTAGCACGACTCCTGTGGCGAGGGGCTTGCCCCCGTTGAGTCGCGAAGCGGCCCCTGCTTTTTACCCGCCAATCCGAATCGTCAGGATTTACGACCGCTTTGCGGCCGAACGGGGCAAGCTCTCTCGCCACAGGTGTGTGATTCGGGCACAAGTTCGGCGTCACTTCATGCCGAGCCTCTTGGCCATCCGCCCAAGATTCGCCCGATCCAGGCCCAGCTCACGCGCCGCACTCGCCCAGTTGTTGTGATGCCGCTCCAGGCACGCGCCGATCAACTGGCGCTGATAGTTTTCAGTGGCTTCGCGCAAATCCCCCGTGAGCAAAGCCATGGCGGCGGGGGCCGGTTGCTCGGAGGGTGCTTGCGCATTGGCATTGGGCAGGTCCAGGTCCGCCGCGCTCAAGCTGAGAATCTTTGGCCGTTCCTTGCAGTTACCCAAGGCTTTCAGGGCGCTGCGGCCGATCAAGTGTTCCAGCTCCCGCACGTTGCCCGGCCAGTCGTAAGCCAGCAGGGCAGCCTGGGCATCGGTGCTCAGGCGCAGGCTGTTGAGTCCCATGCGCGAGCGGTTTTGCTCCAGGAAGTAGCCGCTGAGCAGCAGCACATCCCGCCCGCGATCACGCAGTGCCGGTACTAATAGTGGGTAAACGCTGAGGCGGTGATAGAAGTCGGCGCGGTAACGGCCGCTGCGCACTTCTTCGGCCAGGTCGCGGTTGGTCGCCGCGATCAGCCGCACGTCGACCTGATGCTCGGTATCCGAACCCAGTCGCTGCAATTGACCGCTTTGCAGCACTCGCAGCAATTTGGCCTGTACGGTCAGGGACAGCTCGCCGACTTCATCGAGAAACAACGTGCCGCCATTGGCCAGTTCAAACTTGCCGCGCCGATCATTCATCGCCCCGGTAAAGGCGCCGCGCACGTGGCCAAACAGTTCGCTCTCCACCAGTGTGTCCGGCAGTGCGGCGCAATTGAGGCTGATGATCGGTTTGTCGGCCCGGGTCGAAGCGGCGTGAATGGCCTGGGCCACCAGTTCCTTGCCGACCCCGGTTTCTCCGGTGATCAGCACGGTCAGGTCGCTGCCGCCCACCAGGTTGATTTCTTCCACCAGGCGCTTGTGCGCCTTGCTCTGGCCGATCATTTCACGGCTCTGCTGACCGCTGGCCTGACGGTACACCTCGGCGCGCTGGTGTTCGTCCTCGACGCGATTGTTCAGGCGCTCAATGCGTTCGGCGGCATTGACCGTAGCGGCGGCGAGGCTGGCGAAGGCTTCCAGCGAATCGAGTTCGATCGGTTGAAACTGTTCCGGATCGAGGGCGTCGAGGGTCAGCAGCCCCCATGGACGCTCATCGATAAACAGCGGACAGCCCATGCAGTCATGGACTTCCAGATGATCATCCAGACCCTCGACCAAACCGTCATATGGGTCGGGCAGGTCGCTGTCGGCGGCGAAGCGGGTCGGCCCGGAACTGCTGAGCAAGGCTTCGAAGCGCGGGTGTTCACTGACCTTGAAGCGGCGGCCGAGGGTGTCGGTACTCAAGCCATCGACGGCCAGCGGCACCAGCCATTCGCCGTCGAGGCGCAGCAGGGCGGCCGCATCGCAAGGGAGCAGGGCGCGCATGGCTTCCAGCAAGCGCCGATAGCGCTCGCCTTCGGGCAGTTCGCGGGACAGGTCCGAGACCAGTGGCAGCAGGGCGGTTAGCAGGGATTTTGCAGTCATAGTGACTCCATGTAGTCAGTGTGACTATAAGGCAAGCTGTGTCGATATGACTATCTTGTCTATAACTTATTGATTGTTAACAATATAAATATTGGCATGGAAACTGATAAGTACAGGGCAAACGTTGAGAAAACCTCGTTGCCCTGGAGTCACTTTATGCTTAGCGCCCAAGACCGTGCCATCGTCAAATCCACCGTACCGTTGCTGGAAAGCGGCGGCGAAGCCTTGATCACCCACTTCTACCGCATGATGCTCTCCGAGTATCCGCAAGTGCGCCCGCTGTTCAACCAGGCTCACCAGGCCAGCGGTGACCAGCCGCGCGCCCTGGCTAATGGCGTACTGATGTATGCGCGCCATATCGACCAACTCGACCAGTTGGGCGACCTGGTGGCCAAGATCATCAACAAGCACGTGGCCCTGCAAATTCTGCCGGAGCACTACCCGATTGTCGGTACCTGCCTGTTGCGCGCAATCGCCGAAGTCCTGGGCGAAGAAATCGCGACTCCGGAAGTGATCGCGGCTTGGGGCGCGGCTTACGGTCAACTCGCGGACATCCTGATCGGTGCCGAAACCAGCATCTACGATCAGAAGGAGCAGGCACCGGGCGGCTGGCGCGGGGCGCGGGAATTCATCGTGGCGGCCAAAGTTGAAGAAAGCGCGGAAATCACCTCATTCTACTTCGAACCTGCAGATAAAGGCCCGATTCTGGCAGCAGAGCCAGGCCAGTACATCGGCATGAAACTGATCCTCGATGGCGAAGAGATTCGTCGTAACTATTCACTGTCGGCCCTGGCGAACAAAGGCCAGTACCGCATCAGCGTCAAGCGGGAAACCGGCGGTCGTGCCTCCAACCATCTGCACGATCAATTGCACGTCGGGTCGAGCATCCAGTTGTTCCCGCCATCGGGCGAGTTCACCCTGACCGCCAGCGAAAAACCCCTGGTGCTGATCAGCGGCGGCGTCGGCATCACCCCGACCCTGGCGATGCTCGAAGCGGCGCTGGAAACCGAACGGCCAGTGCACTTCATCCACTGCGCCCGCAATGGCAGCGTTCACGCCTTCCGCGACTGGATCGACGGTCTGGCGGAGCGTCACCCGCAACTCAAGCGCTTCTATTGCTACGACGAAGATGACGGCGTCAGCGCGGCGGCACACAAGGTCGGGTTGTTGAGCCAGGAGCAACTGGGCGAATGGCTGCCGGCAGAGCGCGATGTGGACGCTTACTTCCTGGGCCCTAAAGGCTTCATGGTGGCCATCAAACGGCACCTCAAGGCCTTGGGCGTGCCGGAGAAACAAAGCCGTTATGAGTTCTTCGGGCCGGCTGCGGCGCTGGAGTAAGTCCCAGGCGCGGTGAGCCAGCCTCACCGCGTCGCGTTCATCGCGGGCAAGCCGCGCTCCCACACGTTTGATGTCGTTCGCGCTTCTTGGGATCGACAGGAACCCTGTGGGAGCGCGGCTTGCCCGCGATGGCTGCACCTCGGTCCCGAATGGAAAAAAGACCGAAAGTTAATCCCTTCTTAACCCGCTTATCGTCTATTTCCCCGACATCCCCCGACACGCACCAGGCGTGTAGACTGGCGGGCAATCGATACCTTGAAGGGAAACGCGATGAGCGAGGAAACAATGCGGTTGGGCCGTGAGCGGCGCTTTCTGGTGTTGCTGGGCATTATCTGCCTGGCGTTGATCGGCGGCGCGCTGTACATGCAAATCGTACTGGGCGAGGCCCCTTGCCCGCTGTGCATCCTGCAACGTTATGCCTTGCTGCTGATCGCGCTGTTCGCCTTCATTGGCGCCGCGATGAGCACACGGCGCAGCATCACGCTATTTGAAACCCTGGTGGTGATCTGCGCGCTGGCAGGCGTCGGGGTGGCCGGGCATCACGTCTACACGCAGTTTTATCCGGCGGTGAGTTGCGGCATCGATGTGCTGCAACCGATCGTGGACGGTTTGCCGCTGGCGAAGATCTTCCCGCTGGGTTTCCAGGTGGATGGCTTCTGCTCTACGCCATACCCGCCGATCCTCGGGTTGTCCCTGGCGCAATGGGCGCTGGTGGCCTTCGTGCTGGTCGTCGTGCTGGTGCCGCTGCTCACGGTGCGAAACCGCAAAGCCCTGCGCTGAGGAACCTGAAAAAGCCCCGGTCCTCGATGAGAGGACCGGGGCTTTTTTTGTCTTGAGGAATGCGTTTCAGCGGCTCGGTGAAAAGAGCGTGATGCGTGGCAATGAAGGGTGTGACACGTGTGCGACATGTTGTCACATCAGGGGTGTCGCAGCGGCGCCCGGGACGGCGGATTGGTACGCCGTTACGCAAGGAAATTGGCCTGCTTTTTGGGGTGGCCATTTTGCCCGGATCCGGCTGGAGCAGGCAGTTTTAACAGGCTCTGGCAATTTGCCAGAGCCCTTGTCATATCGGGGTTTGGGGCAGGTCGGTGGCGCCTGGAGCTGCCCGGATACTGTCTGAATCGCGGGTGGTAGGCCTACAATTTTTGGTGTTTTTGTTGAGAATTAATTTCGATAAAATGCGCCACTTTTACGAAAACCGGTCAGTATTGTTGCCGGTTTGGATAAAAATTATTTCGGGATGAGACATGGTTTATAAAACGCTACATATCTACAATCGCCCGCACTGAATTCCCGACTCCGCTCGCCCTGACTCAGGAGCATGAGCAGAAACCGGGTGTCGAGAGGCCGGGTGGCTTCATGCGACCCCCTGGTGTCGGTGCCTCCAATTATCCGCACCAAATGGAATTGGTCTGTAACAAGGCCTTTGACCACGAATTCGAATAAGAACTCAACGCTAGCCCAGGATTTGTCGAAACGCGTCTGACGCACGACGGGCCAGCCCTTATTCAATCCAAGAAAAATGCCAACCCTTGGCAGGGTGAAGTGTTGGCGATCAAAACCCAACTGCATTGCGCAAGCAGCTTTAGAGGTCGTGAGATGAGTAAAAACAGGTACCCCAGATTACTAGGCCTAGTGCCGCTGCTCGGCACGTTGTTGCTGGGAGGCTGCAACATGACCTTGCTCAATCCAACGGGCCAGGTTGGCCTGGAGCAGCGAAACCTGATCATCACCGCAACGCTGCTGATGCTGTTGGTCGTGGTCCCGGTCATCGTGATGACGTTCCTGTTCGCCTGGAAATATCGCGCGTCCAACACTAACGCCACTTACACGCCGAAATGGAACCACTCCACCAAGATCGAGATCACGGTGTGGACTGTTCCGATTCTGATCATCCTTGCCCTGGGTTACATCACCTACAAAACGACCCACGAGCTGGATCCATACCGTCCGATTCAATCCGACGTGAAGCCGGTGACCATCGAAGTGGTCGCGCTGGACTGGAAGTGGCTGTTCATCTACCCGGAACAAGGCATTGCCACGGTCAACAAGATCGTGTTCCCGGCGCACACGCCAGTTAACTTCCGGATCACCTCCGACGCTGTGATGAACTCGTTCTTCATCCCGGGCCTGGGCGGCCAGATCTACGCGATGGCGGGCATGCAGACCAAGCTGCACCTGATCGCCGACCGCAACGCTGAAATGGAAGGCATCTCGGCCAACTACAGCGGTGCCGGTTTCACCGGTATGAAATTCAAGGCAATCGCCACGACACAGGAAGATTTCGACGCCTGGGTCAGCGAAGTCAAGAAGGCACCTAAACAGCTCGAACAAGCTGAATACGCTGCCCTTTCCAAGCCAAGCCAGAACAACCCAGTCGAGCTCTACTCCTCGGTCACGCCGAACCTGTTCCAGACCATCGTCGACAAGTACGAAGGCATGAAACCAGGTCCGAAACTGAACCACGAGAAGAAAGAGAAAGAAGTCGCCGCTACGGACATGAACTCGCATTCAGCTGCCGGGGCAGAGGAGTAAACGATGTTTGGTAAATTAAGTTGGGAAGCGGTCCCGTTCCACGAGCCGATCGTGATGGTGACCATCGCCATGATCGCGCTGGGTGGTCTGGCACTGTTCGCTGCAATCACCTACTTCAAGAAGTGGACCTACCTGTGGACCGAGTGGCTGACGTCGGTCGACCACAAGAAAATCGGCGTGATGTACATCATCGTCGCCATGGTCATGCTGCTGCGTGGCTTTGCCGACGCCATCATGATGCGTACCCAGTTGGCCATGGCCACCGAGGGTTCGCCTGGCTACCTGCCACCTGAACACTATGACCAGATCTTCACCGCTCACGGTGTGATCATGATCATCTTCATGGCGATGCCATTCTTCACCGGCCTGATGAACCTTGCAGTGCCGCTGCAGATCGGCGCGCGTGACGTTGCCTTCCCGTTCCTGAACTCCCTGAGCTTCTGGCTGCTGGTGTCCGGCGTTGTGCTGATCAACCTGTCCCTGGGCGTCGGCGAATTCGCCAAGACCGGTTGGGTTGCCTATCCGCCGCTGTCGGGCCTGCAATACAGCCCTGGCGTGGGGATGGATTACTACATCTGGGCGCTACAGCTATCGGGCCTGGGTACGACGCTGACGGGGGTCAACTTCCTGGCCACCGTGCTGAAAATGCGTACCCCTGGCATGAAACTGATGGACATGCCGATCTTCACCTGGACCTGCACCTGGGCCAACGTCCTGATCGTGGCTTCGTTCCCGATCCTGACCGCTACCCTGGCACTGCTGACGCTTGACCGTTACATGGATTTCCACATTTTCACCAATGAACTTGGTGGCAATCCGATGATGTACGTCAACCTGTTCTGGGCCTGGGGTCACCCTGAGGTGTACATCCTGATCCTGCCGGCATTCGGCATTTTCTCGGAAGTCATCTCCGCCTTCACCGGCAAGAAACTGTTCGGCCATCACTCGATGATCTACGCCTCGGGCGCGATCTCGGTACTGGGCTTCATGGTTTGGCTGCACCACTTCTTCACCATGGGCTCCGGGGCCAGCGTCAACGCCTTCTTCGGTCTGGCGACGATGCTGATTTCCATCCCGACGGGTGTGAAACTGTTCAACTGGCTGTTCACCATCTACCAAGGCCGTCTGCGCTTCACCAGCCAGGTGCTGTGGACCCTGGGCTTCATGGTGACCTTCGCCATCGGCGGCATGACCGGTGTACTGCTGGCCATCCCGGGTGCTGACTTCGTTCTGCACAACAGCCTGTTCGTGATCGCGCACTTCCACAACGTGATCATCGGCGGTGCGGTATTCGGTTACATCGCTGGTTTCGGCTTCTACTTCCCGAAAGCGTTCGGCTTCAAGCTGCACGAAGGTTGGGGCAAGGCAGCGTTCTGGTTCTGGATCAGCGGCTTCTTCGTCGCGTTCATGCCGCTCTACGCGCTGGGCTTCATGGGCATGACCCGTCGTCTGAACGCCACCACCAACCCTGAGTGGGTGCCGTACCTGTACGTCGCCATGTTCGGTGCGGTGATGATCGCGTTCGGTATCGCCTGCCAACTGATCCAGCTGTACGTCAGTGTGCGTGACCGCAACAAGCCAGAGAACAAGTGCGAGCACGGTGACCCTTGGAATGGCCACACTCTGGAATGGTCGACCTCGTCGCCACCTCCGTTCTACAACTTCGCTGTGCTGCCTAAGGCTGACTGCATCGACCCGTTCACCGAAGCCAAGGAAAACGGTACCGCGTACAAGGCTCCGGCCAAGTACGAACCGATCCACATGCCAAACAACACCGCCACCGGTGTGGTCATGGGCGCTCTGTTGACCGTGTTCGGCTTCGCCATGATCTGGCACATCTGGTGGCTGGCCATCGCCAGCTTCGCTGGCACCGTGATCTACTTCGCGATCCACGCGGCCCGTGATGATCAAGGCTATATGGTGCCGGTCGACGTGATCGAGCGCATCGAAGCCGAGCAGCACAAGCGTCTGGTAGCGGCAGGGAAAATCCCGGCCACGGCCACCCGTGTCGAAACCTCGTTGGAACAGGCTTAAACCATGTCGAATTTAGTGACCAATGTTGGACACGCCCATGGTGACCATGGGCACGATGACCACCACCACGACTCGGGCGAGATGACCGTATACGGTTTCTGGCTCTACCTGATGACCGACTGCATTCTGTTTGCGTCGATCTTCGCGGTGTACGCGGTTCTGGTAAATAACGTAGCCGGTGGCCCGTCGGGCCACGACATCTTCGAACTGCCTTACGTACTGGGCGAAACCGCTCTGCTGCTGTTCAGTTCGATCACCTACGGCTTCGCCATGCTGGCGTTCTTCCGTGGCAACAAGAAGCAGGTCCTGGGCTGGCTGGCCATGACCTTCCTGTTCGGTGCCGGCTTCATCGGCATGGAGATCAACGAGTTCCACATGTTGATCTCCGAGGGCTACGGCCCTAGCCGTTCCGGTTTCCTGTCCGGGTTCTTCACCCTGGTCGGCACCCACGGTCTGCACGTGACCAGCGGTCTGATCTGGATGGCGATCATGATGTACCAGGTCAACAAGCACGGCCTGACGGCGACCAACAAGACTCGCCTGAGCTGCCTGAGCCTGTTCTGGCACTTCCTGGACGTGGTGTGGATCTGCGTATTCACAGTTGTTTATCTGATGGGGACTATGTAAATGGCTAACGCAGCTCATTCTCACAATGGTCACGACGACGCCGGTCACGGCAGCGTCAAGTCCTACGTCATTGGCTTCGTCCTGTCGGTGATCCTGACCGCGATTCCATTCGGCCTGGTGATGTACCCGTCGCTGCCGAAGTCGATCACCCTGTGGATCGTACTGGCGTTCGCGATCATCCAGGTGCTGGTGCACCTGGTGTACTTCCTGCACCTGGACCGTTCGGCCGCGCAGCGTAACAACGTGATTGCGTTTGTTTTCGCCGCGATTGTGATCGTCCTGCTGGTTGGCCTGTCGCTGTGGATCATGTTCAGCATCCACACGTTCATGATGGCGAAGTGAGGTAAGTCCGGATGTCCTTTAAGCACTTTATCCAAATCACCAAACCGGGGATCATTTTCGGTAACGTGCTTTCTGTGGCAGGCGGATTTTTCCTGGCCTCCAAAGGGCATGTCGATCTGGCCATTTTCCTGGCCGCCATGATCGGCACGTCCCTGGTGGTCGCCTCCGGTTGCGTGTTCAACAACTGCATCGACCGCGACATCGACCTGAAGATGGAACGCACCAAGAACCGGGTGCTGGTCCAGGGCTTGATCTCCCTGAAACTGGCGCTGGTCTACGCGACCGTCCTGGGCGTCGCCGGCGTTGCGCTGTTGTACAAGGTGGCCAACCCGTTGGCCGCGCTGTTTGCGGTGATCGGTTTCGTCATCTACGTCGGCTTCTACAGCCTGTACCTCAAGCGCAAGTCGGTTCACGGCACGCTCGTGGGCAGCCTGTCGGGCGCCATGCCGCCGGTGATCGGTTACGTCGCGGTGAGCAACACCTTCGACATGGCCGCGCTGACCCTGCTGGTGATGTTCAGCCTGTGGCAGATGCCGCATTCCTACGCCATCGCGATCTTCCGCTTCAACGATTACCTGGCCGCCTCCATCCCGGTGCTGCCTGTGAAGCGCGGAATCGAAGTGGCCAAGAAGCACATCCTGATCTACATCCTGGCCTTCCTCGTGGCGACCTTGATGTTGACCTTCAGCGGTTACGCCGGCATGAGCTACCTCGCCGTCGCCGCGGCCATGGGCATGTACTGGCTGTACATGGCCTGGACCGGCTACAAGGCAGTGGATGACACGGTCTGGGCACGCAAGCTGTTCGTGTTCTCGATCTTCACCATTACCGCGTTGAGCGTGATGATGTCCCTGGACTTCAAAGTGCCGACCGAGCTGTTGCTGACGTACGCGCCGTAAGGTTTAGATGCTGGATTGAAAAGCCCCGCCTTCGAGAGAAGAGCGGGGCTTTTTGTTGGGTTCAACTAAGCGATTCTGAGGTGATTTAACATTTGGTCGACGGTAGGCCTGGCTTTTTTGCACAGGAAGGCTCTTTCAGAAATTGCTCCCCTAGCCAATCAGTCGGATCGCAGTGAATGCCTTGTTTGTGATTTTCCTGGATAAACCGGATGAAGCGCGCTGCCAGAGCTGCGGGAGTGAGGTAGCCTTCCTTCGCCGGACCTTGTGGCACTCGAGGCCGATACTCGGCGGGAATGCTCAAAGGGCATGATCCAAAATAGTAAAACAAATCAGCGATCAAGACGTACTGACCCAAAATGTCGTCTGCCAAGTGTTGCTGACAAGGCCTATCACTTGCCCAGTGATGTGGATTTATCAGTTGTTCGAAATGAGAGGGGGCAGTCGCTCCTGGTACCAAGGGACGGTAGATGTTGTCACCGACTCTTTCTATAGGATTCACTGAATTGACGTTCGGGATTTTGTTTTGAAAGCGTGAATCAGCGAAGTAACCGCGCATATGTAATTTCTCGCCAACACGCATCAAGTAGACGAGTCGCTCTTCACCTACAGGGTCATTGTTCAATTCAACTGAAGTGAAACCTGCTATCCACTGGCCCTTTTCCTTGGATTTCCTCATGTACGGTTTACAGGTAGCCAGCGTGAGCGTATGGCCGAACGGGTTCGGTGCAAACCCTGTGTCATGGGTCATCTTGTAGCTGAACAACTCCATCTACGTGTCCTCACTTTCTGTACCCGGCAGCGAAGGGTGTGGTTATTTCGGAAAACGGAGTATGGCATTTGGGAAACCTCCTAACGCCAGCACCTGCATTGCTCGGGTACGGTACCTCTTGATCAATTAATAGATCAGTAGGGGAGACGACATCGGCGATGTATGTGTCGTCGATTACATGAGAGTGGGGATAAGTGAGAAAACGTAACCTGTTTGAAGAGTTGATACAGGGCGTCGAAGAAATGAGAGCTCTACGCGAAGCCATGTTTATAAAGGGCCGCAATGCCGTGAAGGACGCGCGGACCGCTGACATGGGGACGCAAGAACTCAAGGTTGATGCGCTTTCAGCTGATGAGTATTTAAACTACGACTTAAGAAAAAATTGAGATAATCTTAAAAAATTAAGATTTTGTTGGCCGACTAAAGAAAAAATGTCCGGCTTGAGCAAAAGGAGGATCTGCGCGATGAGTATCAGCTGGATACGCTTGCTTACAGGATAAGTTGCAGCTTTCAGCCTTTCCTTTGCACCAGCCCGCCAGGGTGCAACCTGTTACAAGGATTGAGCGAATCGGTGACACATTGGCAGTTCCACCTGGAATTGCCCCGGCTTCAGACGATCTGCTGGGGCATGTGCTCTTTGCCTTGAAGCATGAAGGTATCAACCTCACCATTCTAGCCCAAGCTTTACCCCAGATTTCTGCACAAGCACTTGAGACGGAACTACAAAAAGCTCCGAACGGGATCTACATTCGCAAGGCTTGTTTACTCTACGAAGCGTTCACTGGTGAAGGCTTGACCCAGCACTCTCCAGTAAAGGGTAGCTTCATCCCCTTATTCGACCCCAAGCGGTATGTGACGATGCCAGGGGAACGCAACTCTCGTTGGCGTGTGGCGTTCAACGGTATTGGCACTTTGGCTTACTGCGCGACAGTTGAGCGGACGCCTCAAATCACAGCTCTTCTGGATCACGATATTCTTGCGCGCGCGCAGCAATTCATTCAGAACCTGCCATCTGGGATGATGGATCGAGCGATCAACTGGGCCTACCTGAACGAAACCCGAGACTCGTTCGCCATCGAGAAGGATTCGCCGAGCGAGGAGAAATCCCGACGTTTTATTCAATTGCTCAGACAGGCGCATGAGCGCATTCCATTAAGTGAGGATTACTTGGTGACCCTCCAGAACGCGACGATTTCCAATCCTTATGATATGGCTGCTGCGTTTCGCCACGAGCAGAACCACTTGGCGAATGGTCTGCAAGGTGCTGCCGGTGTGACATTTGTCCCGCCTGCACCTGAGCTGTGCCGAGAGCTAATGGACCAGCTTATGGCGTTGGGAAATGAAGCGACAAATCACATTGACCCACTAGTTGCCGCAGGAGTCATTTCATTCGGCTTCGTCTTCCTTCACCCATTCATGGATGGTAATGGTCGACTTTCTCGTTTTCTCATCCACCAGACTCTTTGCCGCGCAGGGGCTTTGGAAAACGGGTTTCTGCTTCCTGTCTCGGTTGCAATGAAACGCGAGGAGCGTATGTATCTAGAAGCCTTACAGGAATTCTCTCGCCCAGCCCGTGAGTTTTGGGACGTTCGTTGGATTGATCAGGGCAACTTGTCATTCAGCTTCACAGGGCATCCAGCGATCTATCGTTTCTGGGATGCTACGCCAGGTGTCCAATTCACTTTGGAAATGGCCAAGCGAGCGCTTGAAGTCGAGCTGCGTGAAGAGACCATCTTTCTTGAAAACTACGACAAGATTGTTAGGACAGTCGATGAGCGCTACGACGTCAGGGGCAGTGACTTGTCCAATTTGGTGATGATGTGCCTCGCGCAAAATGGCACTGTTTCGAAGCATCGCCGTAAGCAGTTCAAGCATTCGGTCCAGGAGGAAGTGTTTGATTACATCGAACAGGTCACGCAAGCCTTGCTCATAGAGCAGGATGAGGAAAAGCAACGAGTCGAAGCTGCTGGCGAGTAACAACGCGAGTAAGCATTATTCAGGCGCAATACGGTTATCCATAAAGCCCCGCATTCAAAAGAATCGCGGGGCTTTTTCATTTATGCGCGGTTGTTACACGGTGCATCGAGCACCTTCACCACGTCATCGATGATGGCCTTGCTCATGTCCTGCAAGAAGTGCGAGGCCCAGGCGTGTCGGTCGGAGTCGCGGACCATGGTGGCGTCTGAGGCGAGGAGTTTGGCGAGGTGGAGCAGGTCGGAGGCGTGGGTCAGGGCAGAAATGACCGGGACACCGGCGTTGATGCGGAACAAGGGTGCGTTGGCGTGGTAGGAGAAGGGTGTGAGGCCGATGGTTTTGAGGTCTTGTGGAATGGTCATTGGGCTTCACCTCCTGCTGGTTGGGAGGTGTTGGGTGCAAAAGCATAAATTTGGAACGGATAGCTGGCATGCATAAGGAAAACACCGAATGTGCCCATATCGAATTCGAGTTCTCAGGCCCGGTCGCTGAATTGGCAGCGACGGGCAAAGCTAGTCACTCAGGATGAGGTCGGCAATCGTGGCGATCTGCTGGCCGGGGATCTCATTGCACAGCGAAACCCCTGTGGGAGCGGGCTTGCCCGCGATGGCGGTGTGTCTGGCGACATTGATACTGGATGTGACGGCCTCTTCGCGGGCAAGCCCGCTCCCACAGGATCGAAGACAGTCAGTTATTTTTGCGGCCTGTCCAGCAACCGGAAAAACCGCTCCCGCACCTGCACGTGATCACTGTGCGCCACGTTGAATCGCAGAAACTGATTGGCATCCTGCGATTTGCTGAGCAAGGTTCCCGGTGCCAATACCAGGTCGATTTCCAGACCCTTTCTGGCCAGGCACTCGGCTTTGAATCCTTCTGGCAATCGGGTCCAGATGTACAACCCTTCCCCTGGTAGCGATGACACCGAACACCCGGCTTCGCCCAGCCACGCCGCCACCCGGCTGTTCGACTCATAGAGCCGGTCCACCGTGCGGCGCATGTGTTTGGCGTAGCTGCCGTCGCTGAGCATGGTGCAGATAATCTGCTCGGCCATTTCCGAGGTCATGCCACCGCAGGCCATTTTCAGCGTCACCATCCGCGCCGCCAGTTGCGGTGACAGTACGGCGAAGCTGACGCGGCTATTGGCGGTCAGGGTTTTGGAAAACCCGGAGACGTAAGAGACATTGTCCAGCCCGCTCGCGGCCAGGCGCGGCGTTCGGCGTTGCTGCATGTCGCAGTACAAATCGTCTTCGAGGATGTGGAAGTTGTAGCGATGGCTCAGTTCCACCAAGCGGTAAACCTGCGCCGAGGTGAACGAGTGCCCGGTCGGGTTGTGCAGGGCATTGTTGGTCATGTAGAGCACGGGACGATGGGTGATCAGCAATTGCTCGAACGCGTCCAGGTCCATGCCGTCGCACCCGCGGCGGATGGTGATGACCTTGGCGCCATGCCAGGCCAGATTGGTGTGCATCGTGAAGTAACACGGGTCGTCGAGCAGCACCGTGTCGCCGGGTTTGACCAGCAGGCGCATCAGCATGTCGATGGCTTGTACGGTGTTGGCGGTGGTGATGATCTGCTGCACCGGCGCTTCGATGCCCAAGGTCGACATCTTGACCCGCAAGGCCTGGCGCAGAGGCAGGTAACCGCTGGCGTTGCCGTATTCGCCCATGCGCAAGGTGGTCGCGCGAAGCGTTCCGCGCACGGCTTTGAGCAATTCTTCGGCAGGCAACCATGAGGACGGCAGAAAACCGGCCCCTGGGCGCAGCGCACCATTGTCCAGCAGCACGGCGCGGCGGACGACGCTGAGGGTGTCTTGCGGGAGCAGGTCCGGCCCGGCGTTGGCTGGCAGCGTAGTGCTGGAGCGGTGTACGTAATGCCCCGAACCCTGGCGGGAAACCACCAGGCCCTTGGCCCGCAAGCGGTCCAGGGCGTCGACCACCGTGGACTTGCCCACGTGCATCAAGTCGGAGAGTTCGCGAATCGGCGGCAGCCTGGAGCCGTGGGGCAGGCCGCCCTGGCTGATCGCCACCGTGAGTTGATCGACGATCTGCTGGACCAGCGGCACACCTGGCTGGAACTCGATAGCGGCGATCACTGCTCGCTGAGCCTGCATTTTACTGGTCTCTCCGGCAGTAAAGTTCGTTTGATTCTATACGAACTTGCTCTGATCAAGACAGGCATCTCTTTTTACTATCACTTTGGAAAGTTTTCGGATTATCGACCTGCTGCCAGTCGTTTCGTCGCCAGGTTCATGAGGTGCCGCATGAGTTTAGAAACAACCGCCGTCGTGGCGAAACCGGTGATCAACCTGCGGTTGTTCACCATTCGAATCATCACGGCCGTGGCGTTGTTCGCGGTGTTGGGCAAGGCCAACGTCTGGCTCGATACCGCCACCAACAGCATTCTGGCCCTGGGGTATCGGGCCTTGTTGTTGCTGCTGCCGTTGACGTTGCTGGTCCTCGGTCGCCGTTCCCTGAGTGTCACGCTGCTGTGCGCTGCCGCCGGCCTGGTGCTGTTGGCCGTCACCCACAACCAGGGCGTTGTCATGTTTGCCGCGGCGCTGTTTGCCTACGGCATCGCGATTGCCGGTTACCTGATCAAGAGCGAAGCGGCACAGACCAAGGAAGGCGCGGCCTACAACCGCGTTGCCATGAACATGGGCAGCCTGCTGGCAGGTCTGATCCTGCTGTCGCCGCTGTTGACCCCGGGCATGTTTTTCCTCGGCGCCGCCAGTTTCGTCCTGTTGTGCCTGCCCATCGCCATGGGCGCGACTTTCACCACCGAAGCTGCAGTGGCGCGCCCGGCCAGCAAGGACGGCAGCGGTTGGGCCAACAAACTGCCGTGGGTCATCGCCGGCGTCATCATGGGCATCAAGCTGTTTGGCGTGTTCTCGATCCTGCCGCAAGCGATCCTGCTCAAGACCGGCGAACTGCCGGCCTGGTACGGCCTGATGCTGATCCTCAACAGCGCCGTGGTGGTCTTCGCGCAAGTGCCGGTCATGAAACTGATCGAGCGCACCGGGCGCTTCAAGGTGCTGACAGTGATCGCCATCATCGTCGGCGGTTTTGCGGTGCTGTCTTCACCGGCGGCGTTCCACGTCGAAACCCTGGTCGGCGCGCTGGTCTGGGTGGCGCTGCTGTCCATCGCCGAGTGCGCGTTCAGTCACCTCGATTACTTCTCGGTCAAGCAGAACAACATGTTCGTCAAGGAAGTGTCCCTGGGCGTCGGCGCCGGGTTGACCGTGTTGATCATGCGGGTCATGCCGCCGCCCTATAACGCGCTGGTGCTGGCGGCCATCGGCGCTGGCGGGATTCTGGTCTGGTATTGGCTCAACCGTAAATCGATCGCGTCGCTGCATGACTGAGCCATCGCCGTTTCGGTTTTCATTTGGCAAGCCGGGGGATTTATGAATACGACTTCGTGTGTAGTAGTGGTGGGGTACAACGGCAGCCGGGTTCACGATGTCCGGAAGCTGCGCGATTTGTGCAAGTCGCTGTACAACGCGAGGCTCATCCTGCTGGTCGAGCAGATCCAGCCCCAGGACGATCAGGTCGCTGATCATGTTTGCAGTACATCGCTGGCCGAGAAAGACGTTCCGGCCTCTCTCGAACTGGTGGTCGGTTGCCTCAATGCCGATCGCTGGAAACTGATCGGGGTGCTGCCGTTTTCGGATCGCGGTGTGCTGCTCGGTGCGGCGCTGGCCAGCCATTTCGGCCTGCCCGGTATCACCCCGGCCGAGGCGCGGGCGGGGCTCGACAAACAGATTTTCCGCCAGCTCGAAGCGACGGCCACAGAGGCGCCCGAGGATTACCGGCCGATCCTTTCCACTCGGATCGAGAGCCTTCCGGAACTGCGTCAGCGCGTGATCGAAATGGGCGGCAAGGCGTTCATCAAGCCTGCCTGCGAAGGTGCCAGCCGCGGCTGCCGGGTCATTCGGCACCCGTCCGAGTGCGACGAGGCCTGGCAGGCGCTCAAGCCCTATCGCGAGGGGGGCATCGTACTCGAAGAGTTGATCCAGAACGCCCGGGAATACAGCTGGGACTATGTCGCCGGAAGCACCTGGATCACCGAGAAAACCACCACCGATGGCGCCTACCGCGCCGAGATCCAGCAAGTGGTGCCCGCCCCGTTGGCAGCGGACGCACAGGCGCGGCTGATGGCCGCCGGCCGACACATGGCAGGGTTGGTATCGCAGGACAACGGGGCCTGGCACAACGAAGTTTTCCACAGGGCCAATCACCGCACCTCGGCGGTGGAAACCAACATGCGTCCCGGTGGCATGCACATCTGGGACCTGGCACGTAAGGCGTTCATCGACTTCGACCCGTGGGAGCGGTGGGTCCGCTGGGCCGTGGAAGGCCAGGTCGCCAACCACGATCCGGTGCCGCGCGGCTACTGCGGCATCCGCCTGTTGCGAGCGAACACCGGCGGCATCCTGCGGGATGTACCGGACATCCCGTCGCTGGCCCGTTCGCTGAACATCGAGCTGGTGGAAGCGGTGCTGACCAAGCACATCGGTGATTCGGTCAGTGCACTGGTGAAAGACAACTTTTCGTTCATCGGCCACATCGTGTTGTTCAACGAGCGATACGAGGACCTCAGCCAGGACCTGTCGCGGCTGGCCGAGGCCATTGAATCAAGTGTCGGGATCACCAGCCTGGCCGCACCGGCAAGGGCTGTGGGTTGAGTCGTGGAACAAGCAGCGGCGATCGATGTTTTTTGCAGTATTGATCAAGAGGGAAAAGTAAATGAATGCACACATGACCTGTGATGAGCGCTTCATCGCTCTGGCACAGGAATTTGACTATGACATCTACGGCGAGAACACCGCAGGCGGGCATTACGCGCCGCTGATACGTCATCACGATGAACTGTATATCAGCGGTCTGGTGCCGCGCATGAACGGCATAATCCACTACCCGGGGCGGGTCGGACTGGAACTCGACATGGCGGACGCGCAGGCGGCCGCCAGCATCAGTGCAATGCGGGGGTTGGCGCTGATCGTGGATGCCATCGGTTCGCTGGACAAGATCAAGTCATTGATTCGGGTAACGGTGTATGTGAAGTCCACGGCGGATTTTGTCGACCTCAGTGAAGTCGCCAACGGTGCGTCGGATGTGTTCAGTCACGTACTGGGTGACGCCGGGAAACATACACGCACCACAGTCGGTGTTTATCAATTGCCAAAAAATGCGGCCATTGAAGTGGATATGATCGTGGCGTTGCGACCGTCGGCATTATAAATGAAATTGACCGGCTTTACACTGTTGAAGGGTTGGCCTAAGGTCGGGTAATACACTTCGGCAGAATAAGTTGGAAGCAGCTAATGAATAACGTTCAGGGTGCGTTTTTTTCATATAAGGACTTTCGCCAGAGTCTGGATCGGCAACCGATCAAACCTCGTGTGTGGAGATGTTCCGAACTTGGCGATATGCGCCAGACCCTTGAGGCCAGCGACGTCGATATAGTTGCGCTGGCTCACGATAATACGCTGGAAGGTTGCCAATTGACGCCCGGCATGGCGGTGTCCATGCAATGGCTGGTGCCGGGTTCCACACTCGATGGCCATGCCCATGCCTGGTGGCATCTGTTCATTATCCAGTCGGGCAGCGGCACGTTGTCACTGGGGGATGCAGACGAGGTAAACATCGGCCCCGGGGATGTCTTGCTGGTGCCGGCCTGGACCCGCCACGGCTTCGTCAACACCAGCACCACCGAGGCGCTGGCCATGCTCAACCTCAGCAACATGCCGCAAATGGCATTGCTGTCCAATCATGCCGACAACGTTGGCCTGATACCCCGCCCGCTGTAATTTCTTCTCGGCTGCACACCAGGGAGTCCGCGTACGCGGACTCCCTTTTTTGATTTTTACGTACCTCAAAAATGCCCTCGGACAATTGAAATGCCCTGATTTCTGTATCGATAGAAACAGATAATTTCTGTATCTGTTCAGCGCTTAATCAACTTACTACGATCGCTTCAAATGCAACGGATTAATGTGTTTGATGCAAGGGAGCGTTCTATGGAAAGTACGAAATTAAAGCTGTATCTGGGTGCGGACTATGTCAGTGCTTTTGCCATGTCGGCTTTTGTGGCTTTAAAGGAAAAGCAACTTTCCTTTGAGCTGGTTACGCTGGATTTGAAGGCGCGTGAAAACTATCTGGAAAATTACCGCGATCTTTCGCTGACTTGCAAAATCCCGGTGTTAGTTCACGAAGGTTTTGCGCTTTCGGAGTCTTCAGCCATTGCCGAGTATCTGGAAGAGCTCGTTCCAGACTCAAAAAGAATTTACCCGCAAGACATCAAGCAACGCGCCCGTGCCCGTCAATTGCAGGCCTGGTTGCGCAGCGATCTGCTGGTGGTGCGCAGGGAGCGTCCGTTTGACTTGGTGTATTTCGGCAAGAAGGACACGCCGTTGTCCGACGAGGCCCGGGCCGCCGTCGACCGGTTGTTCTTCGTGGCGGACCGCTTGCTGGAGGAGGGCGCCGAGCACCTGTTCGGCGACTGGAGCATTGCCGACACCGACCTGGCGATCATGCTCAACCGACTGGTTGCCAATGGTGATCCAGTTCCGGCGCGCCTGGCGGCCTATGTGCAGCGCCAGTGGGATCGCGACAGCGTCCGGGCATGGATGGACTTAGAGCGCAAAGCGCCCGCCATCCAGTAACCACCGCCAGTACAGGAGCGCTGCCATGCAAGGACTGTCGGAGCACGAAAAATACAAACCCTATAACGCACGCACCATCCGCGACACGCCTTACTGGCAGCGGTTGACGCCGGCGTTGCAGGAGGCCATGACCGTGGTGGCCAGGGTCATGCCGTTTCGTACCAACGAATACGTATTGGGAACACTGATCGACTGGAACAACATTCCGGACGATCCGATTTTTCGCATGACCTTTCCCCACAAGGACATGCTGCTGCCAGACGAGTACCAATCGCTCAAGCAGTTGATCGAGCAGGACGACAGCGCCGCCATCAAGCGGCGGATCGAGGCGATCTGGCTGCGCATGAACCCGCACCCGGCGGGGCAGCTGACGCACAACGGCGTCACCCTCGACGGAAAAGTCCTGCCGGGCATTCAGCACAAGTACCGCGAGACCGTGCTGTTTTTCCCCGGTGCCGGTCAGACCTGTCATGCGTACTGCACCTTCTGTTTCCGTTGGGCGCAGTTCATCGGCGAAGAAGAACTCAAGTTCAATGCGCGCGAATCCCAGGAACTGGTGAGTTACCTGCGGGTGCACACCGAGGTCACCGATGTGCTGATTACCGGCGGCGACCCGCTGATCATGAACAGCCGATCCCTGGCCGGGTACATCGAGCCGCTGCTGGAATTGCCCCACCTGAAGAACATCCGCATCGGCACCAAGTCGGTGGCCTATTGGCCGCAACGATTCGTCACTGACAAGGACGCGCCGCAGCTGCTGGCGCTGTTCAAGCGGATCGTCGCGGCAGGGAAAAACCTGTCGATCATGGGGCACTACAACCACCCGGTGGAGATTCGCCAGGACATTGCCCGTCAGGCTGTCGAACGCATCCGCTCCACGGGCGCGACCCTGCGCATGCAGGCGCCGGTGATCCGCCACATCAACGAAAACCCTGCCGATTGGGCGGCGCTGTGGACCGAAGGCGTGCGGCTCGGGGCGGTGCCTTATTACATGTTCGTCGAGCGCGACACCGGCCCCAGCCATTACTTCGCGATGCCGCTGGCCCGTGCGTTCGAAATCTTCCAGGCCGCGTACCGCACGGTGTCGGGCCTTGCGCGCACGGTGCGCGGGCCGTCCATGAGCACCTTCTACGGCAAGGTGTTGATCAACGGCATCGAGACTGTCGCCGGGGAAAAAGTCTTTGTCCTGCAGTTCCTCCAGGCCCGCGATCCGCAATGGGTGTTGCGCACCTTTTACGCGCGCTTCGACCCGCAGGTGACCTGGTTCGATGACTTGCAACCGGCCTTTGGCGAGCGAAGGTTTTTCTTTCAGAGCGAGCCTGAGCGGTTGCTTGAGTCAGCGCCCGAATTGATACCGGTCCTGCTGCAAACGGCGTAGGACGAATCTTGAACACTGGGGAGACAAGGACATGAGCGGTATCCCGTTTGATCAACGCGAAGGATGGATCTGGCTCGACGGCGAGTTCGTCGAGTGGTCCCAGGCGCGCCTGCATGTGCTCAGCCACGGCTTGCATTACGCGAGCACGGTGTATGAAGGGGAGCGCGTCTACAACGGCAAGATCTTCAAGCTGCGCGAACACAGCGAGCGTCTGTATCGGTCGGCGCAATGGATGGATTTTGCGATCCCGTTTGAACTGGCCGAACTGGAAGCGGCCAGCCACGAACTGCTGCAACGCAACAACGTCAGCGACGGTTACCTGCGACCGGTGGCCTGGCGCGGCAGCGAGATGATTTCCACCTCGGCGCGCTTCAATCGCGTGCATGTGGCCATCGCTTGCTGGCAATGGCCGAGCTATTTCGATCCGGCGGCGCGCATGGCCGGTATCCGGTTGAAGACCGCCACCTGGCGACGTCCACCGCCGAGCAGCAGTCCTTTCGAGGCCAAGGCGTCCGGGCATTACCAGATCGCCACACTGAGCAAGCACGACGCGGAAAACAGCGGTTACCACGACGCCTTGATGCTCGACTGGCGCGGCCACGTCGCCGAAGCCACCAGCGCCAACGTGTTCTTCGTCAAAGGCCGGACGCTGTACACGCCGGTGCCCGACTGCTTCCTCAACGGCATTACCCGGCAGACCGTGATCGAGCTGGCCACGGCCCTGGATTATCAGGTGGTCGAAGCGACGATTCTGCCGACGCAACTGGGCGACTTCGATGAGTGTTTTCTTACAGGAACCGCCGCCGAAATCACCCCCGTACAGAGCATCGATGAGCAGCACTATCGACCGGGTGATGCTTGTCGCCAATTCATTGCTGCCTACACCTCAACCGTAAACGCCTGATCAACCGCCAGGAATTTCACCATGCCAAATCAAGGGATTGTTGCGTCCAAACCTTACGTCTCACTCGATCATCGCCATGAAGAATTGTCGACCTGTGGCTGGACTGTCCTGACCCCCGGCGAATTCGCCCATGACGTGACAGGCACATTGCATGAGTTCGGTCCGATCATTCCGCAGTTCAACGGGCAAACGGCCTTTGCCATTACCCGCAAACCGGGCTACGAAGACTTGCCGTACTCCCAGAGCATGAACGGCATCGGCCCCCATACCGAAGCGCCGGTATACGGGCCGCCACCGCGTTACCTGGCCCTGCATTGTCACCATCAGGCGACTTGCGGTGGCGGGCATACCGGCTTGGTGGACGGTTACGAATTCCTGAAGTCCCTGGAGCGCACCGAGCCGGAACTGCGCGAGTGGCTGGACGACACGCCGGTGGAGTTCGTCGCGACTGCCAAACCCGGCGAACCCGCGCAATCTCGGGTCAAGGAATACATCCTGACGCCGACAGAGGACGGCGATATTTTCCGCTTCAGTTACAACCAGTTTCACTACGGCGACGTGAATCCTTCCAAGGAAGCCTTGCAGCAATCCCAGGTCGCCAACAGCCGCTCGCCGCTGGCCCGGTTTGCCACGCTCGGCGAGGCGTATTTCGTCGAGCACAACATCCCGGTGCTGATTCCCGATGGCTGCATGCTGATTTGGGACAACTGGCGAATGATCCACGCCCGCAGTCGTTACACTGACCCGGCGCGCCACCTGACCCGCTATTGGCTGGCCTGATTTTTCCGTCGCCCTTCATTCTTTTGGCGTACCCCTGGTGGGTACGCGTCTTACAGGTATCGCGTCATGCAAACAGCAATCGAGATCGCCAAGGTCGATCATCAACTGATCGTGCGGCTCAATCAGGCCTGGACCCGGCGCGCCACCGTCTGCTCGCCGGACAAGTGGTCGGTCGATGAAGTGTTCGACCCGGCGCGCCCGGATTACCCCGAGCGCATGGTGCCGTTTTTCCATCACCCCAAATTCCAGGCCTTGAGCGAAACGCTCAAGAGCAGCGTGGTGACCTGGGGCTGGATCGGCTACAACTTGCGCACCGTCACCGCCGAAGAGCACGTCGTGAATCCGGCGCTGAGCGTCATTGCCAACCAGTACCTGGGCAAGGACGACTGGCATTTTCGCGAGGCGATGCAGCAGACCCTGATCGACGAGCATTACCACACGCTGATGCACCTGCGGGCCATCGAGCGCACCAAGGTCGACCGGGCACTGGATCAGGATCTGGACTTGCCGCCGTCCGTCACCTACCTGCGCCTGCTGGCCCTGCGTGAAACACTGACCGAGCAATGGCAGAAGGATCTGGCGGCGATCACCTTTGCGGTGGTGGCCGAGATCAGCGTCAACGCCTATCTGGATCTGCTGGCGGACGACCAGACCATCCAGCCGCAAAACCGTCGAGTGGCCGAACAGCACAACCGCGATGAGTACGCCCACAGCAAGGTGCTGGCCGAAGTGGCCAAGGTGATGTACGCCAACATGCAGGCGCCTCAGCAGGCATTTTTCGCACGCACCTTGTCGCAGGCGCTGAGTGCCTTTATCGCCCAGGACTACTCGATGTGGGAGGCGATTCTGACGCAGCTTGGGGTCGAAGACGCCGCGCTGATCATTGCCGACACCCGCGAGAGCAACAAGAACGCCACCATCATGCGCGACTACAGCGGCCTGCATCGTCTGGCGCAGGATCTGGGCATCAGCGAGCAGATCGATTTCGATTTTCGTCCGACCCTCAATACCACCGCAGCGGCCTGAACCGGAGGCGCCCATGTCAGTTCCTGTGTACGAAGTGTTCGCCATCCGTGTCGGCGCCAATGCCCAGCGCACCGCACGGGAGAATTTCCTTTACGACGCCTGCTGCGGTGATCCCCATGCGCCGATGCCGCTGGATTATTACTTCTGGGTCATCCGCAACGAGCAGCAGGTGATCGTGGTCGACACCTGTTTTCAACCGGCCACGGCGGATCGGCGCCATCGTCAGATGTATCGCCTGCCGGAGGAGTCCCTGCGGCAACTGGACATCGATCCGGCGCAGGTCGAGCACCTGATCCTGACGCATCTGCACTGGGACCATGCCGGCAATCTCGGGCTGTTTCCCAAGGCCACGGTGCATCTGCAGGAAGCGGAACTGCGCTTCTGCACCGGGCCGAAAATGGCCCATCGCACGGTGAATAAAACCTACGAGGTCGACGATGTGATGTCGGCGCTGCCGCCGTTGTTCGAAGGGCGGATGCGCTTGCACGGCGGTACGGTCGAGGTGATGCCCGGTGTGACGCTGCACCCGGTGGGTGGGCATACACCCGGCAGTCAGGTGGTGCGGGTCAATACCGAACGCGGGTGGATCGTGCTGGCCTCGGATGCTGCGCATTTGTGGGTCAACATCCGTGAGCGCAGCCCGTTCCCGATCCTTGACGACCTGGCGCAGACCCTTGAAGCCTTCAGCGAAATCGATCGCCTGGCCGACAGCGAAGACCACGTGATTCCCGGTCACGACCCCCTGATCGCCGAACGCTTCCCGCACTGGAACGACGACCCGCACATCATCAGCCTGCACCAATCCCCGACCTGAAGAACACCCAAACCTGTGGGAGCGAGCCTGCTCGCGATGGCGGCGGCACATTCACCATGGATGTGTCTGATAGTCCGCCATCGCTGGCAAGCCAGCTCCCACCGTTGATGGTGGTCGTGCACGAATCCTTCGCTCACTGAAATTCCCCTGTGGGAGCGAGCCTGCTCGCGATGACGGCGGTACATGCAACATCAATGTGTCTGATAGTCCGCCATCGCTGGCAGGCCAGCTCCCACCGTTGATGGTGGTCGTGCACGAATCCTTCGCTCACTGAAATGCCCCTGTGGGAGCGAGCCTGCTCGCGATGGCGGCGGCACATTCACCATGGATGTGTCTGATAGTCCGCCATCGCTGGCAGGCCAGCTCCCACAGTTGATGGTGGTCGTGCATGAATCCTTCGCTCACTGAAATGCCCCTGTGGGAGCGAGCCTGCTCGCGATGGCGGCGGCACAGGCAACATCAATGCGTCTGATAGTCCGCCATCGCTTGCAGGCCAGCTCCCACAGTTGATGGTGGTCGTGCACGAATCCTTCGCTCACTGAAATGCCCCTGTGGGAGCGAGCCTGCTCGCGATGGCGGCGGCACAGGCAACAGCAATGTGTCTGTCATGACGCCATCGTTGGCAGGCCAGCTCCCACAGTTGATGGTGGTCGTGCACGAATCCTTCGCTCACTGAAACACCCCTGTGGGAGCGAGCCTGCTCGCGATGGCGGCGGTACATTCACCATGGATGGGTCTGATAGTCCGCCATCGCTGGCAGGCCAGCTCCCACAGTTGATGGTGGTCGTGCATGAATCCTGTGTTCAAGATCCCCTGTGGGCTAGCCATGGTCCTTGAGGATTCGCCCCAAAGTTTGCAGTGCCTCGTCGATTTTTGGTGAATACGGCGTTCCGCAGCCAATGCGCACAAAGTGATTGAAACGCTTGGCATTGGAAAAGATATCCCCAGGGGAAATCTGGATGCCGACCTTCAGCGCCTCATGGAAAAACGCCATGGCCGAGTGCTCGCGCGGCAGTTCCACCCACAGCAAGGTACCGCCCTGCGGGTGGGTCACACCGGTGCCTTCGGGAAAGTAGCGAGTGATCGCTGCGCTCATTTGCAGGCGCTGTTGCGTCAGGGTTTTGCGCAAGCGACGCAGGTAACGCTCGTAGGACGGTGTCCCCATGAACGCACTGACCGCCAGTTGCGACAACGCCTCGCACCCACGGGACTGGGTGTGTTTGAGCATCTCTACGCGGTCGTGCCATTTCCCCGCGCTGATCCAGCCCAGGCGCAGGCCCGGCGCCAGGGTTTTGTTCAGCGAAGCGCAATAGATCAGGTTGCCGGTGCGGTCCCAGTGTTTGAGCGTGGATAACGGCTGCTCGGTGTCTACCAGATCGCCGTAGGTGTCGTCCTCGATCAGCACGGTGTTGTGTTCGGTGCACAACTGAACCAGCCGCGCCTTGTTGGCATCCGGCATGATGCTGCCCAGCGGGTTGTGCAGGTTGGGAATGACGATCAGCGCCTTGATCCGTTCCGGACCTTGCAGCAGTTGTTCGAGGGCCAGAAGATTGATCCCGCTGTGGGGCGTGGCCGGGACTTCCAGTACGCGCAGGTTCAGGCTTTCGAGAATTTGCAGCAGGCCGTAAAACGTCGGCGATTCCACGGCCACGGCGTCGCCGGGCCGGGTCACCGCGCGCAATGCCAGGTTGATCGCTTCGGTGGCACCGTTGGTGATCACGATGCGATCGGCTGTCAGATGGGTCTTGGTGGTCAGCGCCCGACGGGCCAGTATGTTGCGCAATGCGCTGTTGCCGCAGGTCGAGCCGGCGGCATCGAGCAAATGCTGATCGTGGCGCAGCGCCTTGATCATGTTGTCTTGCAGGGTCTTGAGCGGGTACAGCTCCGGTGCGCAATAGGCACTGGCGAAATTGACCTTGATCGTCGCCCGCTGGCTGGCCTTGAGCACCGAGGACACCTGTTCGTGAATGCCGACGTAGACCCCGGTGTCCAGGAGTGGCGGCGGGGCGGCGGGGGCGGGTTTGACCGGTGTGTCGGGCTGGCGGATGTAGTTGCCGGAGCGTGGCCGCGCTTCCAGCACTCCGTAGTCCTCCAGCTCGCGGCACACCTGCACCGCGGTCGACAGGCTGACGGCGTGCTTTTCCATCATCAGCCGAATCGAGGGAAATCGTTCACCGGTTTTCAGGGTGCCGCTGCGGATGGCGTCCAGGTAGTGGTTGGCTAGCTGACGATACAAGGGCGTCGTGTTCATGATGACCTCAGCAATCGCACCACTGAGGTCTTGGGCTGGAAAGTGAGGTGACGCTCCCCCGCAGGCGGACCCGTGGTGCTCAAGGGTTTAAGGGAAGGTGGTTCTGGCGTCGATACTGGAAGAGTAATCGCGGATTGCGAGGAATCACGGGCAATAAAAAGCCCCGCGCTGGGGCGGGGCTCTTAAATGAGTCTATGGGGTCTTGTGGCGAGGTGGCTTGCCGGTGGCGAGGGGGCCCCCTCGCTACAGGGCAAGCCGAGGGTGTATCGGGTTACTGCGCGGCGATGCTGTAGCCGTCGAACGCGGTTTGCTGCTGCAGGGCGGTGATGATGTTCTTGCGGTTGACGGCTTGGGGGGCGCCGCTGTTGTCCAGGAACGTATCACTTTCCAACTCGGCTTCATCGCCTTCGCCGACGAAGGTAAAGCCCAGGAATTCCAGGGCGTCACGGTCAACGTTCAAGCGCGAACGCGGAGTGCGCAGCGGCAGGGTCACGCTCATGCCGTCCTTGCTGATGGTGAACACTTCGGCATCCTTCTTGGCTCGCGCCGCCTTGCTCTTGCCGCTGCTCGGGTTGCTGATGGCCTGGTGCGTCTGGTTCAGCACCTTCAATGCCAGCCCGTAAACGATCTCCTGAAAGGCCGGGTCGTCCTTGAAGCTGGAGAGGATGCGGCTGATCGGGAACTTGCTGCTCAGGTCTTCCAGGGCGGCGATGTCGGCCGCTTCGGCGTCCTTGAGCTGCTTGAGTTCGCCCATCAACTCGTAAGCCTTGTCGTCGTCGAAGTTGTCGTGGGCCTGGCGAATCGCCGCGCGCAGTTCGCGGATCTGATCGCTTTCACGGCTCGATTGAAACGCGTCGAGGACCATCTCACTGATGGTTTTCGCCTGAGGCACGTGTTGTGAAAGATTGATGGAGTTTTCGTATTCCGCTTTGGACGACAAGGTGACTACGGATTCAGCGGTGTTGGAATCGGACATTGAAATTTCACTACTTCTTTTAACTTGAATAGAGGCGAGAAAGCACGGGGGCCTTTTCAGGCCGCCTAATCTATTGGACCGGGGCGGGGTTGTCACGGACCAACAGGCCAACGGAGCAAATCAAGGCGTGCACCTCGCTGCAGGTGCTGGCTTGCCCGCGATGGGACGCCTCGGCCCGTCAGGCGTGCCCCGGTGTGTTCAGGTTCATTGAACGCTCTGCCAACGCCGACGCGGTGGCTTCATCCACTGCGAGAGAGAAGCGGAACGTCGCGCCACGCCCTGGCACATCGATCAACTGAATGTCGCGGCCGTGCAATTGCAGGATGCGGTGCACGATCCGCAGGCCCAACCCGCCATCACGCCGTGCCCCGCCAATATTGAACGGCCGCAGGAACAGGCCTTCGCGCAGCTCGGGGGCGATGCCGGGGCCGGTGTCGCTGACGGTGACTTCAATAAACGATCCCTGTGGCCGCAAGCCGAGTTCGATCTCGCCACCTGGCGGGGTATGGCGCAAGGCATTGTCGAACAGATTGGTCAGCACGCGTTCGATCAACCCCAAATCAGCCCAGGCCGCCGAAACGTTTGGGGCAAACGTGGCCTTCAATTCGACCTGCCGCGCCTCGGCCGTCAGCTCGAATTTCTGGAAGATGTCCTGGGCCAGGTCGGTCAGGGAGAAGCGCTCCAGCACCGGTTGCACGAAGCCATGTTCGAGTCGTACCAGTTCCAGCAGCGATTGCGCCAGGCCACCGACCTTGCGGCTCTGGTCCAGCGCGATGCCCAGGTAACGACGACGGTCGGCGGGGGACAGGGTGGCATCCTTGAGCGACAGGGTTTCCAGGTAACCATGCAGCGACGCGAGCGGGGTGCGCAGGTCGTGGGAGATGTTCGCCACCAGTTCGCGGCGTTCCTGATCCTGGCGGGTCAAGGTGCGCCATTGCTCACCGAGGCGTGCCTGCATCTGCCGGAACGTGGCGTCGAGTATGGCGATTTCGTCATGGCTGGCGGCTTTCTCCAGCGGAGTCGCTGTGGGCGGCGTGACCGGAACGCCGTCGATGTCGAACTGGCTGACGGTTTCGGTCAGGCGGCGCAATGGCCGGGTGATCAGGGCGAACGCCGTGAGACCGGCAATCAGGCACAGCAACGCCACCAAGCCGATGGACAGCAGCGCCGTATTCAGCGCCGCGCTGGTCGCACCGCGTTCGGCGAGGCGATCATGGTCTTCGCCGAGTAACACCACATAGAGATACCCGGCCGGTTTGCCATCGACCTTGAGCGGCGCGGCGCTGAACACCTTGCGCCCGTCGACGCTGCGTGGATCGTCGCCGGGAATCGGCAAGGCGTCGCCCCTGAGCAGGCGCTGGATCGGCGCCAGGTCGACCCGCTCGCGGCGTATCCGACCCTCCGGCGCGGCGCTGCCGACAATCTTGCCCTCGGTGTCGAGCAGGTACACCTCGACACTCGGGTTGACGAGCATCAACTGGCTGAACAGATCGCGCACGGCACCGGGCATCAGGCCCTTGGTGTCCATCAGCACCGTGTCGCTGGCGATGTGTTGCGCCAGGTCCCGCGACAAGCCTTGCACCACTTCCTGCTCGTGCATCTGGTTGGAGCGCACCTGCATCCACGCCGACGTGCCGCAGCACACCAGCAGCAACACGGCGAACACCAGCGACAGGCGTTGTGTCAGGGTCAACCTCATGGCTGCTCCTCCCCAGTCGCGAATTTGTAGCCGCGCCCCCACACCGTCAGGATGCGCACCGGTTGCGCCGGGTCGGTCTCGATCTTGGCGCGCAGGCGGTTGATGTGGGTGTTGACCGTGTGCTCGTAGCCTTCGTGGCTATAGCCCCACACGGCATTGAGCAGGTCCATGCGCGAAAACACCTTGCCGGGTTGGCGGGCGAAGAAGTAGAGCAAGTCGAATTCTCGCGGCGTGAGGTCCAGGCTCCGACCGTCGAGGGACACTTCGCGGGTGATCGGATCGATGGCCAGACCGTCGAGGATCAGGCTGCCAGCATCCATTTTCAGGTTGCGCGCCATGGCGTCGACCCGGCGCAGCAGCGCTTTGACCCGGGCCACCAGTTCGAGCATGGAAAACGGCTTGGCCAGGTAATCGTCGGCCCCCAGTTCCAGGCCGAGAATCCGGTGCACTTCGCTGGAACGGGCGCTGGTGATGATGATCGGCGTGTAGCGCGCCATGGCACGGGCGCGCCGGCAGATTTCCAGGCCGTCGACGCCGGGCAGCATCAGGTCGAGGATCAGCGCGTCCCAACTGCCTTGCTGCAGCAGGCGCATGCCTTCGTTGCCATCGGCGCAGTGCACCACTTCGAACTGCTCATCGCGCAGGTGCAGGCAGATCAGGTCGGCGATATGCAAATCGTCCTCGACCACGAGGACACGTTTGGTCTGTTCCATCCAGCTCAATCCTTCGGCGCAATGAACGCATTGTGCGAAATGCTGCTCGTGGTAGGAGCGAGCCTGCTCGCGATGGAGTGTCAGTCGACACCTGCGTACCTGACACACCATCGCGAGCAGGCTCGCTCCTACATAGAAATACCCGGGCATTGTGCGGCTTTTCCGCGGCCGGAGTTATCACGAATTGTTTAACTCCCCGTGAGGATTTGGCGATCACCCCAAGCCTAGGCTGTGTTCAATGAAAACGGCCCAGGATTTTTGGAGGCGGCGATGGATTCAAGACGATTTTCGCGGCGGCAGTTTCTCGCAGTGAGCGGCGGACTGGGGGTTGCAGCCCTGGCTATCGGCCTGTTGCCCAAATTTTCCTCCAGTACCGCGCTGATCAGCGAGGCGGACGCGGCAGAGGTGTTCGAAGTGACCCACAGCGACAGTGAATGGCACGCGATCCTGAGTGACGAACAGTACGAAATCCTCCGTGAAGAGGGCACTGAACGGGCCTACAGCAGCCCGCTCAACAATGAGCACCGCGACGGTACGTTTGCCTGTGCCGGTTGCGACCTGCCGTTGTTCTCCTCGACGACCAAGTTCGACAGCCATACCGGTTGGCCGAGTTTCTGGATGCCGCTGGACAAGGCCGTCGCCACCCGACAGGACCGCTCCTTCGGCGTGCTGCGCGAAGAGGTTCACTGCCGACGTTGCGGTGGGCATCTGGGCCATGTCTTCGATGACGGCCCAAAACCCACCGGGCTGCGCTACTGCATGAATGGCCTGGCGATGACGTTCGAGCCCAAGACGGCCTGATTCCTATCCCTTGTTTTTTGCCGCATCGAGTTTCTGGATCCGGGCGCATCGGCCTACGCCTTTACCTTCGGCTGATGGTCCTCAATTCTTCAGGAGTCAACGTCATGAAAAACCTGTTCACGTGGCGCCGTACCTTATTGGGACTGGCCGCTGCCGGCCTCATCAGTCAGTGCTCGGCGTTCTCTTTCGGTGGTGCTGAAGAGGCTGTCGTCCTGCCCCCTCCGACCCTGGATGAAAGCACGCAGGCCCACAGCGAAACCGCCGTGTTTGCCGGTGGTTGCTTCTGGGGCGTTCAAGGGGTGTTCCAGCATGTCAAAGGCGTGAAAAATGCCGTCTCGGGGTACGCGGGCGGTGCCGCTGACACGGCCCGGTACGAGCGCGTCAGCAATGGCAATACCGGGCATGCGGAGTCGGTTGAAGTGACCTTCGACCCGAGTCAGGTCAGCTATGGCACCTTGCTGCAAATCTACTTCTCGGTGGCACACAACCCGACCGAGCTCAACCGTCAGGGGCCGGACACCGGCACCCAGTATCGCTCGGCCATTTTCACCCAAAGCAGCGAACAGCAACGGGTGGCCCAGGCCTACATCAGCCAGCTCGACGCCGCTCATGCATTCAACAAACCGATTGTGACCAAACTGGAGAGCTACAACGGTTTCTACCCGGCGGAGGAAGAGCATCAGGACTTTCTGACCGAGCATCCGACGTACCCTTACATCGTGATCAACGACCTGCCGAAAGTGGCGCAGCTCAAGCAGCTGTACCCGGATCGCTATCAGGAAAAACCGGTGCTGGTGAAGGCGAGGATGTGAGGGGTGGCGAGTGCTTGCCCCACATCTTCACGGCGAAGTCGACGAAACGACGCAGTTTCGGCAGACGATGTCGATCCTGGGCATAGACCAGGTGCATCGGCCGGCTCGGCAGTTGATAGCTCGGCATCAGGGCGACCAGTTTGCCTTCCCGCAGGTCTTGCTCCACCAGCGCATCGGGCACCATCACGATGCCCATGCCGGTACGCGCCGCTTGATGCAAACCCGCCGAGCTGTTGATCAGCATCGGACCGCTGACCGCCACCTCGACTTCGCCTTCAGGACCGTGCAGGCGCCATTGCCGGGCCACTGATTGCCAGTCATCACCGGCCGGGTAGGCGAACGCCAGGCAGTCGTGCTGTTGCAGGTCTTCGGGTTTTTCCGGGGTGCCCCGACGCGCCAAGTATTCCCTGGAGGCGCACATGGTCAGGGTGTAGTCGATCAGCGGGCGGGCGATCAGGTTGGACGGTTCGAGTGCGCCCAGGCGGAAGGCCGCGTCAAAGCCGTTGTCCAGCAAGTCCGGGCGTCGATTGGTGAGCACCACGTCCAGCTTCACCCGCGGGTTGTGCAAGCTGAATTCACTCAAGGCCGGCGCCAGGCGCTCGGTGCCGAAGGTCAACGGTGCGGTGATGCGCAGGGTGCCGCTGGGCTCATCGTGGGTTTGCTCCGCCAGGCGCTCGGAATCCGCCACCAGCCCCAGCACTTCGAGGCAGCGTTGATAGTACGCCGTGCCAAATTCGGTCAGGCGCTGGCGCCGGGTCGTACGGTTGAGCAGGCGCACACCCAAGCGCTGCTCCAGGGCCTTGAGATGATTGCCCACCATGGTCGTGGACATCTCACATTGCTGCGCGGCGGCGGTCATGCTGCCGGCTTCGACCACACGTACGTAAACGCTCATTGCCTGGAACAAATCCATTATCAAGCCTGGCTTTAAAATGAATGAAGTTTTGCTGAGTTTATCCAGCGCTGGTGGCTAACCATACTGCAAAAACACCGACCGTAGAGGGAGCTTTTGCCATGACCGCCGCCTGCCTGATGAGCACTTACCAACCGCTGGCCTTGAGTTTCACCAAGGGCCTTGGCACACGCCTGTGGGATCAGGCCGGTCGTGAATACCTGGATGCGATCGCCGGCGTGGCGGTGACCAACGTCGGCCACTCACACCCGAAAATCGTCTCGGCCATCAGCGAACAGGCCGGTTTGCTGTTGCACACCTCGAACCTGTACAGCATCGATTGGCAGCAGCAACTGGCGCAGAAACTGACGCGTCTGGCCGGCATGGAGCGGGCGTTTTTCAACAACTCCGGTGCCGAGGCCAACGAAACGGCGCTGAAAATCGCGCGGCTGTATGGCTGGCACAAAGGCATTGAGCAACCGTTGGTGGTGGTCATGGAGAACGCGTTTCATGGCCGGACCCTGGGCACCCTGTCTGCCAGCGACGGCCCGGCCGTGCGCCTGGGCTTCAACAAGTTGCCGGGGGATTTCGTCAAGGTGCCATTCGGCGATCTCAAGGCACTGGATCAGGTGCAACAAGCCCATGGCCCGCGCATCGTGGCGATGCTGATGGAGCCGATCCAGGGTGAGAGTGGCGTGCAACTGGCGCCGCCGGGCTATCTCAAAGCCGTGCGTGAGCTGTGCAATCGGCGCGGGTGGTTGATGATGCTCGATGAAATCCAGACCGGCATCGGCCGCACCGGCCAGTGGTTTGCGTTCCAGCACGAAGGCATCGTGCCGGACGTCATGACCCTGGCCAAAGGCCTGGGCAATGGCATCCCGATTGGCGCTTGCCTGGCCCGTGGCAAAGCCGCCGAACTCTTCACGCCCGGCAGCCATGGCAGCACCTTCGGTGGCAACCCGTTGGCCTGTCGGGTCGCGTGCACTGTGCTGGACATCATCGAGGAACAGCAACTGCGGGAAAACGCGCGGACGCAGGGTGAACGCCTGCTCGAAAGATTGCGCGCGGAACTGGCGGACCACCCGAACGTGTTGGCGATTCGCGGCCAGGGTTTGATGATCGGTATCGAACTCAAGCAACCGATCCGCGACCTGTCCCTGATCGCCGCACGGGATCACAGCCTGTTGATCAACGTGACCCGGGGCCAGATCATCCGCCTGCTGCCACCGCTGACGATTGATGAGCGGGAGGTGGATATGATTGTTAGGGGGATAGCGTTGTCGATAGGAGCTGCCTGAACCGGGTTCTCGTGCAGGAGCCGCTTGTGGCTGCTCCTACACGGGCGGAGTCTGTGTTGCGAAGTCGGTGATTTGCGCCCGATTCGTCAGCTGAATGCGCGAGCCGGTGAAATCCTCGAACAGCCGCTGATGCGCCGCAAACCCACTGGATCCCTTACGCTTGCGATAGCAACCGGCCCAGTCCAGCAAGGCGATCAGCAACAGGTCATCTTCATCGCGCCCGGCCTCGCGCTGGCGAATGTTGGCCACGCAATCCTCATCTTCAACACTCAGCCAGATCAACGCGGTGGCGCGGGGCAGAAGTTCGCGGGCGATCCAGCCATAAACCCCTTCGATGACCCAGCGCTCTTCACTGGCCGCCACCCGTGCCATGGCCAAGGCCTCGTTCCGGGGGCGGGCGATGCTGTGTTCGTCACAGAGCCAGTGAATGCGATCAAGATCGGTCCATGGCACGTTCAACGGCTGCGCCAATCGGTCAGCCAGCCAGCTCTTGCCGGAACCTGAGTTGCCGATGATCAGGGTTCGAGTGAGGTCCAATTCGCATCGCCTCTATTCGTGACACGATTAATTGTAGGAGCGAGCCTGTCGAATCGTCGCACCGTCGCGATGGTCGTTAACGATAACGCGTGTGGCCTGGTTAAACGCGGCGCACTCGGGTCATCGCCAGCAGGCTGGCTCCCACAGGTTTGCGGTCATGTGTAGGAGCGAGCCTGTCGAATCGTCGCACCGTCGCGATGGTCGTTAACGATAACGCGTGTGGCCTGGTTAAACGCGGCGCACTCGGGTCATCGCCAGCAGGCTGGCTCCTACAGGTTTGCGGTCATGATCACGAGCGGTGGTCATTCCTTCAGTCTTCAGCTTCGGGCGGCACCATGCGCGTCTTCGGCGCTCCATTGGCGTTGTGCTGATAGATATCTTGCGGCTGACCCTGATCATTGAAAAACACCTGGCCGATCCCCGCCGAATTCCATAGCCGTTCACCGGCCTCGGCATGCTCGGGGACGTACGGCACGATGCGCAGGCGCCGACGTTTGGTCAGCCAGTTGAGCGGTGAGCGCGGCGAGTACAGCCAGCGATTGAGGCGATCGAACCACTCGAGCAGGGCGCGGGGGAATTCGTTCTTGATGCCGCTGCTGGTGATCTGCCAGATATGCGGCCCGGCCTTGCGGTGTCGGATCAGCACTTCGTAGACGAAGGAATAATGCACATCCCCCGACAGCACCACGTAATTAGCCGGCGTGCGCGAGTGTCGGAAAATGTTCAGGATCACCTGCGCCGCACCGCGATGGGCCATCCAGTTTTCCGCGTCCACCAGCAGTGGATAACCGCACCAACTGAACACCCGCTGCACGGTCTCGATCAGTTTTACACCGAAGATCGGTGCCGGCGAAACGATGATCGCGCACGGGTGATCCAGCAGTTCCTGTTGCAGTTCGCTGAGGGCTTCCCAGTCGAGCAGGCCCGAGGGTTGCTTGAGGTTCATCTCGCTTCGCCAGCGCCGGGTGCGGGTGTCGATCACCACCATGGCCGGCTGGGTGGGCAGCACGTAGTGCCAGTTCTGAAATGTCAGCAATTGGTCGATCAAGTCATCTTGCACAGGGCTGTCGAGGTAACGGTCCTGCCCGGTGGCGCTCAACAGGCGCGCTTTTTCAAGGACGCCGCTGAAGGCATCCGGGTTGTTGCCCCAGCCCTGGCACAGCATGTAGGCCAGCAGTGCGTTGCCGATGATGCGTTTGGAAAACGGATGGCCGTAGGCCGTTTCCTCCCATTGCGCGGAAAGATTCCAGTCATCGGTAATGTCGTGGTCGTCGAAAATCATCAGCGTCGGCAAATGCGCCAGCGCCCGGGCGACCTTGCCGAGTCCGGTCTTGAAGCCATCGATGCGGGTTTGTTCCAGCGCATAACGTTGAGCCCTGTCCGGCGTCAGTGTCGGCGGCTGCGGGGCAATCAAGGTCCAGGGCGTGGGCGACCAGACCAACACATACATGGCCATGACTTCGGCGAAGGTCACCAGATGGTTGTCGGCGTTGCTACTGGTGAAAATCGGCTTGCGCGCCCCGCCGAAAAATCGCTCGCGCAAGGTCTCGTTGCTCTCAAGCGCCGGTAACAAATCCGCACGGTGGTAGTAGCTGGCGGGATGCTCGTAGAGTTTGGCGCTGTCACTGACCACGGCGCCTTCCAGGTGCTCGCCGAACAACCCCAGTCGCTCGATCAAGGCATGAATGGCCCGCAACATCGGCCCGGCGACATCGTCAGCGTACACCTGATCGCCGCTCATCATCAGCAGTGCCGGGCGCTCGCTGGCTTCATGGGTTTGCGCCAGCAAGGCATCGACACACAGCAAGCCGTCGGCTGACGGGTGATGAGGTTTGCGACAGGAGCCGTGCAGCAACTGATCGATGCGTGAGCGCAGAACGAAATTCGGACGACGGGCATCGCCGTACAACAGATGGGGCGCCCAGTCGGCGATACCTGTTTGGGCGTCATCGATCAGCAGGTCGTACTCGATCAGCGTGTCCCAGGGCAGGTCGGCCTCCAGCGTCACGTCGATCAAATGCACGAAGGCCTGCGTGCCCACCTGAATGACTGTGCATTGCCCGGCATCCAGACGCCTATCGGCGATGCCCTGCACGCGCAACGTCAGTGCCAGCGACCGTGAGCCGACCAGCCACATCACCAGCCGCGTGGGCTCCAGACGGCGTAACAGCGGCCCGGCCAGAACCGGTGGCAGTGAATGATGATCAGCAGGCAATGGCAGAGTGACGGACATCCGGGTTCAAGACTCTTGGGGCACCGAAGCGGGCGATGATAGCGCAGGTCGTTGCTGCTGCCTGTTCACGTTGAAGTGATCAGTGTCAGCTGACCGATGACCAATACAGGCTAGAGTGAATAACCTGACTGTCGACACGCTTTCGCTCAGAGAAGAGGAACACATGAAGAGGATCATCCTGCCGGCGCTGGCCATGTTGATCGTTGCCCAGTCCCCGGCCTATGCCATCAACGACAAGTACCGCAAACAACTCGAACAATCCGGTTGCACCCAGATGAGTGAACTGGAGGGCTGCGATATCCACAAGAGCAAGGCCGAAAACGCCAAGGCCGGGTTCAGCAATCCGCAAGCGCCGGTCGCCAACGACAGCGCGAACACCCAGACGCCGTATGCCGGGCAGTGGGTCGCCAAGAGCGACGCCGGAGCGACCGTCGCCACCATACGTATCGACTCGAAGGAGAACGTCTGGGTCAATGGCAAGCGGGTCAACGCCAAGCGCACCGACGGCACGCTGCAGTTCCGCCAGGGCAAGATGACGTTCACGATCCAGGGTGATCGGCGCCTGACGGGGGAAGACTACTGGACCGACAGCGATGCCGGGACAAAAGGGCCCATTGAGGTCGAATAATCGCGGATACAGGCCTGTCGCTACGGTATTTCCTCTGTCGCATTAGCCCGGCGTGGTGGCCGTCGGTGATGGGCGGCGCGGCGTTGGTCCGGCCATCGAAATCCAGCGTTTGTGCCACGCTGATGGGGTGCCCAAACGGGCGGTATCGCGGGTGCTGGTGATAATTCTGGGGGCCTGGTCGAACGCGGAATAGGGTGACGCCGCCAATTCCCCTGTGGGAGCGAGCTTGCTCGCGATGGTCGTCAACGATGACGCGTGCTTTCAGGCTAAACGCGGCGGTCTTGGGTCCATCGCGAGCAGGCTCGCTCCTACAGGTGGTTTTTCAGTATTGGGCTAAGCCTCCCAGCCCGCCCCGGTCACCGCCGCCTGCACCAGCGGGTGTAAATTCTCCCCGTGATGCTCGGTCTGCCAGGCCAGCAGTTCCTTGCGCATGCTCGGCGCCCAGAACATTTGCAGGTGATTGCGCACACTGAGCACGGCCTGTTCCTGGTCCGGTTGGCTGGCGAAGTACTGGGCGATCTGGTTGGCCATCTTGATCAGGTTGTCGTTGCTCATCGGCGTACCTCCGCTTTATCGCCACGGGCCTGGCGCCGATCCTTGAGCAAACGGTCCTGTTCGTCGCTGAAGGCCTGATAGCGCTTTTGCCACTCGGAAGGGTGATAGACGCGGCTGACCTCTACCGCCGTGACCTTGTACTCCGGACAGTTGGTGGCCCAGTCGGAGTTGTCGGTGGTGATCACGTTGGCCCCCGATTCCGGGAAGTGGAAGGTGGTGTACACCACGCCCGGCGCAACCCGTTCGGTAATCCGCGCACGCAATACCGTCTGCCCGGCACGGCTGCCGATGCCGACCCAATCACCTTCGTTGATGCCCCGGCTCTCGGCGTCGGTCGGGTGGATTTCCAGGCGGTCTTCTTCGTGCCAGGCAACGTTTTCGGTACGCCGGGTTTGAGCGCCGACGTTGTACTGGCTGAGGATGCGCCCGGTGGTCAGCAGCAGCGGATAGCGACTGTTGACCTTCTCTTCGGTGGGCACGTACCCGGTGAGCATGAAACGCCCTTTGCCGCGCACGAATTCCTCGATGTGCATGGTCGGCGTGCCGTCCGGAGCCGCCGCGTTGCATGGCCATTGCAGGCTGCCGTGGCGCTCCAGTTCGGCGTAGCTGACGTTGGTGAAGGTCGGTGTCAGGCGGGCGATTTCATCCATGATTTCGGACGGGTGTTTGTAATGCATCGGGTAACCCAAGGCATTGGCCAGGGCCACGGTGCCTTCCCAGTCGGCCTTGCCGCCCAGCGGTTCCATGACCTTGCGCACCCGGGATATACGCCGCTCGGCGTTGGTGAAGGTGCCGTCCTTTTCCAGGAACGAACTGCCCGGCAAGAACACGTGGGCGAACCTGGCGGTTTCGTTGAGGAAAATGTCCTGCACCACCACGCACTCCATGGCCGACAACGCGGCGGTGACGTGCTGGGTATTCGGATCGCTCTGGGCGATGTCTTCACCCTGGCAATACAAGCCCTTGAAGCTGCCGCCCAGGGCTGCTTCGAACATGTTGGGAATGCGCAGGCCCGGTTCGGATTGCAGAGTGACGTTCCACGCCTGTTCGAACTGCGTGCGCACCACCTCGTTGGAGACGTGCCGGTAGCCGGGCAGTTCGTGGGGGAAGGAGCCCATGTCGCAGGAGCCCTGCACGTTGTTCTGACCGCGCAGCGGGTTCACGCCTACGCCTTCGCGGCCGATGTTGCCGGTGGCCATGGCCAGGTTGGCGATGCCCATGACCGCGGTGCTGCCCTGGCTGTGTTCGGTGACGCCCAGGCCGTAGTAGATCGCTGCGTTGCCGCCGGTGGCATACAGGCGCGCGGCGGCACGGATGTCGGCAGCGGGTACACCGCAAATCGCGCCCAGCACTTCCGGTGAGTTTTCTGGCCGGCTGACGAACTCACGCCAGTTGGCGAAATCGCTGCCTTCGCATCGGGCGTCGATAAAGGCCTGGTTGAGCAGGCCTTCGGTGACGATCACATGGGCCAGGGCGTTGAGCATGGCGACGTTGGTGCCGGGGCGCAGGGCCAGGTGATATTCAGCGCGGGCGTGCACCGAATCCACCAGATCAATGCGCCGCGGGTCGATGACAATCAGCCGCGCACCTTCGCGCAGGCGACGCTTGAGTTGGGAGGCGAACACCGGGTGGGCGTCGCTGGGGTTGGCGCCCATCACCAGGATCACGTCGGCCTGCATCACGGAGTCGAAACTCTGGGTGCCGGCGGACTCGCCCAGGGTTTGTTTCAGGCCATAGCCGGTCGGCGAATGGCAGACCCGCGCACAGGTGTCGACGTTGTTGTTGCCAAACGCGGCGCGTACCAGTTTTTGTACCAGGTAGGTTTCTTCGTTGGTGCAACGGCTGGAGGTGATGCCACCGATGGAGTCGCGGCCGTATTTCTGCTGCAGCCGGCGGAATTCGCTGGCGGCGTAGGTCACCGCTTCGTCCCAGCTGACTTCCTGCCATGGATCGTTGATGTGCTGGCGGATCATCGGTTTGGTGATGCGATCCGGGTGCGTGGCGTAGCCCCAGGCAAAGCGCCCCTTGACGCAGGAGTGGCCGTGGTTGGCCTGACCGTTCTTGTCCGGCACCATGCGCACCAGTTGCTCGCCTTTCATCTCGGCGCGGAACGAGCAGCCCACACCACAATAGGCACACGTCGTGATCACGCTGCGCTCGGGCTGGCCCAGTTCAACCACGCTTTTTTCCATCAGGGTCGCGGTAGGGCAGGCCTGCACACAGGCGCCGCAGGACACGCATTCGGAGTCGAGGAAGTCATCCCCACCGGCCGCGGCCACACGGGATTCGAAACCGCGCCCGGTAATGGTCAGGGCAAAGGTACCCTGGGTTTCTTCGCAGGCACGCACGCAGCGGTTGCAGACGATGCACTTGCTCGGGTCGTAGTCGAAATAGGGGTTGGACGTGTCCTTCACATCGGCCAGATGGTTGTCGCCTTCATAGCCGTAGCGCACTTCGCGCAGGCCGACTTGACCGGCCACGGTTTGCAGCTCGCAATTGCCGTTGGCCGAGCAGGTCAGGCAGTCCAAAGGGTGATCGGAGATATACAGCTCCATGACGTTGCGGCGCAGGGTCGCGAGCTTCGGCGTCTGGGTGTGCACGGTCATGCCTTCGCTGACCGGCGTGGTGCAGGACGCCGGGTAGCCGCGCATGCCGTCGATCTCCACCAGGCACATGCGGCAGGAGCCGAAGGCTTCCAGGCTATCGGTGGCACACAGTTTAGGAATGGTGGTGCCCAGCAACGCGGCGGCGCGCATCACCGAAGTCCCTTCGGGCACGCTGATGCTGCGGCCGTCGATATTCAGGGTGACGTGCACGTCGCTGTCACGGGCAGGGGTGCCCAGATCGATATCGGTTTTCGGGTCGAAGAGAGTGATCATTGCTCGGCCTCCGAGGGCTGCAAGCCGAAGTCGGCGGGGAAGTGCTTGAGGGCGCTGGCAACCGGGAAGGAAACCATGCCGCCCAACGCACACAGCGAACCGTATTGCATCGTGTCGCACAGGTCCTTGAGGATGATCACCTGCTCATCGCGACCGCTCGCGTCCGGTGCGGCCAGCAAGCGGTCGATCACCTCGACGCCGCGGGTCGAGCCGATGCGGCACGGCGTGCATTTGCCACAGGATTCCTCGGCGCAGAACTCCATGGCAAAACGCGCCATCTGGGCCATGTCCAGGCTGTCGTCGGCCACCACTACGCCACCGTGCCCGAGCATCGCGCCCATGGCGGCGAAGGCCTCGTAATCCAGCGGAGTGTCGAATTGCGACGGCGGCACCCAGGCGCCGAGGGGGCCGCCCACTTGCGCGGCTTTCAGCGGCCGACCACTGGCGGTCCCGCCGCCGTAGTCGTCCACCAGTTCCCGCAGGGTCAGGCCAAAGCCCCGTTCCACCAACCCGCCGTGACGCACATTGCCCGCCAGTTGAAACGGCATGGTGCCCAGGGAGCGGCCCATGCCGTAATCGCGATAGAACTGCGCGCCCTTGGCCAGAATCAGCGGCACCGAGGCCAGGGTCAGCACGTTGTGCACCAGGGTCGGCTGGCCAAACAGGCCCTTCAACGCAGGGATCGGCGGCTTGGCACGCACGATCCCGCGCTTGCCTTCGAGGGAGTCCAGCAACGCGGTTTCTTCACCGCAAATGTACGCACCGGCACCGACCCGCACTTCCATGTCGAAGGCCAAGCCGCTGCCGCCGACGTTGGCGCCGAGGTAACCGTTCGAACGCGCAATTTCCAGCGCTTCGCGCAGGGTGGCCACGGCATCCGGATATTCCGAGCGCACATAGATGTAGCCGTAGGTGGCGCCGACGCACAGGCCGGCAATGGCCATGCCTTCGATCAGCAGGAAGGGGTCGCCTTCCATCAACATGCGATCGGCAAAGGTGCCGGAGTCGCCTTCGTCGGCGTTGCACACGATGTACTTTTGCGCCGCTTCGGTGAGGCGCACCGTGCGCCATTTGATTCCGGCGGGGAAGGCCGCGCCGCCACGGCCACGCAGGCCTGAATCGAACACCTCGGTCGCGGTCTCCTCGCCGCCAAGGGTGACGGATCTGTTCAAACCTTCGAAACCGCCGTGGGCCCGGTAATCGTCCAGCGACAGCGGCCGGGTGATGCCGGCGCGGGCAAACAGCAGGCGCTGTTGAGTCTTCAGATAGGGCAGGTCTTCCACCAGGCCCAGGGCCAGTGGATGAGCGGATGGATCGCCCAGGGCATCAAGCACCGACGGCACATCGGCCGCCGTCAGTGGGCCGAAGCCGAAACGGCCTTGCGGGGTGTCCACTTCCAGCAGCGGTTCCAGCCAGTACAGGCCGCGTGAACTGGTGCGTTGCAGCTCCAGCGACAGAGGGCGTTCGTGGGCCTGAGTGGTAAGGGCCGTCGCCACCTCATCGGCGCCCACGGCACGGGCCAGCGAATCACAGGGCAGATAGAGAGTCGGCATCAAGCGTCCTCCCGGCAAGCGTCAAGCAGGGCATCCAGACGCTCGGCACTGAGCCGCGCATGCACCCGGCCATCCAGCTCCAGCGCCGGCGAACAGGCGCAGGCCCCCAGGCAATACACCGGCCGCAAACTGATGCTGCCATCGGCGCTGCTGCCGTGGTCGTCCAGTTGCAGGCGTTCGCGCAGCTGCGCGGCCAGTTGCTCGGCGCCGCGACTCTTGCACGACTCAGCCCGGCACAGCCGCAGAATGTGCCGAGCGGGTGGCGCGGTGCGGAAGTCATGGTAAAAACTGATCACCCCGCGCACCTCGGCCTGACTCTGGTTCAGCGCATGGGCAATCTCGGGGACGGCGGCATCGGGGATGTAGCCGATGCGCTCCTGAATATCGTGAAGAATGGGCAACAGTGCACCCGCAGCGCCCTTGTGGCGCTCCAGCAGGCTGTTGACCAAAGGCAAGTGCATACTCTCATCAGGCATTCAGCAATCCTCACGGTCACGGACAAACCATAGGGTTGTCGGTCGTCCGAAAGTGTCGGCTGCGGCATTCACACCACGTCACGGTATCGTGGCATCGTCAGGCCGTTGGCCAGGGCACCCTCAATGGGCATCTTGTTGTGCCCGACGCGGTCTTTGCCGCACCTCTACTGGGCATAAACGGCAGCTTGCCACGCCGCTATTGATCGAACTGCACCAAAGCGACGTGTTCGGTTCTGCCTACGACTCTCCATTCAGTCTAGATGAGTGCCGCCGGGGGCGTTCACTCACTGGCCTGATGCCCGGAGGGCTTGTCGAGGGGGATGTATAGCAAGCATTGCAGGTGAGAAGAAGCATCAGAACCGTGGGCGATTCTGCGGAGCAGATGGGTCGAGCCATTGCGGGGAAAGCGGTGGAGTGGGGGTTGGCCCTGCACTATCGATCGAGATACGGTATGAAGTCATGCACAAGCCGTTCATTGGATAAACAGGGAAAGACAGATGATTGACTTCAACAACAAGGGATTCTTCAAACTCAAGCAAAACGACGAATACGCCGAACGCGTTTCCGCCCTGTTGATCGACGGCGAACACGTTATCGATGCCTACAAATCCATGCGTGACGGCGTGGTGTTTACCAACAAACGCATCATCTCGGTCAACGTCCAAGGCATCACCGGCAGCAAAAAAGACTTCACCTCGTTACCGTACAAAAACATCGTGGCGTACTCGGTGGAAACCTCAGGCACGTTCGACCTGGACTCCGAACTGGAGATCTACTTCTCGTCGCTGGGAAAAGTGAAGTTCGAATTCACCGGCAGGACTTCGATGGTGGAAATTTCGAAACTGATTTCTCAGCATCTGCTTTGACCTGACGGTCTGCCGAATCCCCGCCCAGCCAAATCCCGCCCAATAAAAAGCCCCGAAAACTCGGGGCTAATCAAAAAGAATCAAAAAGGGAATCACCTTGAAAATTAATCTGTGCCCCTTTTTCGAAATCATCCAAGTCAGTTTATTTGCTGGCCGAGGCCATCAGCACGCCAAAGCAAAAAAAGGTTGTGCCCGACAGTTTGCCGACAATCCGGGCGCCACTGTTCGTGGTGAGCCAGCTTCTTGCACTGTTGGCCATGAGGGCATATCCGGTATGAACCAGTAGGACGAGCAAGCTATAGGACGACACCAGCAAGAAGAACTGGCTGTAGTAGTTACCCTCCGATTGGATGAACTGAGGGAATACTGCGAGAAAGAAGAAACCGGCCTTGGGATTCAGCAACTGAATCGACAACGCCTCGGAAAAACGACGCCACGGACGCGAGGAGGTGACTTTGAGTTCGGGGATAAAACTCGTGGCACGCCACATCTTGATCCCCAGATACAACAAGTACGCTGCACCCACGTACTTGAGAAGGGTGAACGCAGTGGCCGAGGTGGCCAGGATCACCCCAACGCTACTGGCGGAAATACCCGCGACGACAAAAGCACCCAACGCGATACCAAAGATACCGGGCAGCGAGCCTGTCCAGCCATGACGCAGGGAGTTGGAAATCGTCAACACCACCCCAGGGCCGGGGCTAAGCACGGTCAAGGTTGCCAGAATGATAAACAGTCCGTAATTAGCCATGAATCACTCCATTAAATAGGGCATTCCGAAGACACTGCTTAGCCCAAAGGATGTCCTCGCGCAACAAATCTGCAAAAAGAGGACAGATTTATTGTTGGATCGATTCCGAGAATGAACCTGTCCCTTTTTTCATACGATTCCTGCTCGCCTAAGCCGTCAGGCCGGTTCGCCGATACACCACCACTGTATTGCGACCTCATCTTCAGATTGAGTTACGTCATGCCCGTGCTCGATGAAATGCGCTGGCGTGCGCAACGCAAGAGCATGACTGATCCGCTCTGGCTTGAGCGAGTTGGTTTCACCGAGAAAACCCAGATAGTAGTCCCGGTCATAGAAGAGGGTGATCTCACTCAGATGAACCCATGGCCACACCAGCAGGCACGCGACCCGGTAATAACCCTTTGAGCGGTCAGCGGCGTTGGAGAGATGGCTAGCAGCTTCGAGCAGTTGCTGAATGCAGAAGGCCTGAACTTCGATCCTGGCTTGAGGGCCTTGGACGAGGGCCTCGTGCACAGGAATCTTCCAATGTGTGTAGCGCTCCATGTGCACGGATCGCGGGTGAAACTGGTCGCGAAAACTGCAGGCCCAGTGTTCCAGCGCGCGAAGGCGGCGGTGAACGCCTCTGAGTGGCTTGTTGCTGAGGGCGATTTGCCGCATTGATACGTCCTTGTGATGCCGAAAGAGTCTTTCGTTGTTGTCTGTTGGTGCTATGGAAAAGTGTGCAGGTCAGTTTTGTATTCCAACCAAAAAACCTGCCAAGCATCGGCCTAACGAAAAAATATCCGCCCTCTTTTCCGCGTCTCTGGATTTAACCCCCACAGGATGTTTCCGCTGGGGATCGTACATTTCAACCGCACCAGAGCACGTGGCATCCCAGAAGCTACTGCTTGAAACCAGGCAACCCGTTAGCTTCGCGCCACTTTTTTACAGTTTCGGTGATACTTTCGGCTGTCGGGGTTTTGCTCATATCTTCCGGCCAATAAATGAGATCAGATCCGGCAGGGTGTTCACTAAGGCGCTCGAATTCAAATAGCAACGGATCAAGAATTTCATCTGGGCTTGTGTTGGCTGCGAGCACAGTATTTATGAACGTAATGAACTCGACTTCTGTGAAGTCAGAAATGGTTCTTTTCATGGCTGCTTTACCCGGTGGTTTTCAATGTGGTTTTTAGGCGTGTTCACACGCAAGTTGTCCACATCATAGAGAGCGCCCCCACTGGCGACATGGATAACATGGTGCAATTCAAAAGATGTCCGCTCTCCTGCTCTATCCAGTTTGCGAACCTTTGGCGATAAGCCATTGCGCATCCGTTCGACGTTCCCCGGTATGAACTGCTCCGAGAGCTCGGGGGTATTCGCTACTGCCACCCAAAACGCCTCCCTGAACTTATCAAAGTTTGAGAACTCACGGCCTCGGAGCTTATCGGCAATCTGCGTCGGAATTGGCGAGCCTAGCGCTGTGCCCGCCCCAGCAAGCCAGATACCCGTAACGTCCTCGCCTTGTCCTGTAACGGTGCCGGAATTGAGTCGGGCGGGCCGCGAAAACACCAAATACAACGAACTCAGTCCAGAGTCTGCTGGAAAGACCAGAATGCAGTCATCGGTTTCTATGTCGTCCCCTGACGGATAGCCCTCGATCTGAGAGTCTGTTCCTTGCGAGATCGGGTGTACGAGCAGGGTGCCTTGGCTGTTGCTGGCGTCAGGGTGGACCATCGCCGGAATGCCTGATCGTTCTCTAGGCGTCCACAGGATGGTGGCGCCGTTCAGCTCGGCTTCTATTGCGGTCCTGGTGGCATTCCACTTGGCCTGCACCGTACGTACCGAGTCGTCCCCTGTTGGGCCGGTATGGATGCCGTAAACCTGCAACACGCCCTCGGCATCACGGCGGAACTGAAACCGCACGCGGGTGGGAGCGCGGGTCATGCTGCGCAGTTGCCTGTCGGTGTAGAGCGTGCCGTCGGCCATCTTGCTCGGGAGCATGCCCAGTACGAACACTCCAGCAGGACCTGTAACCCCGCGTATGGCCCAGGTGAAGCCCTGTTGCAGGATGCCGCCACCGGCAATCCGCCCCAGCACAGCGTCAAAGCCTAGAGCGAGGCTGGCCGCCTCAGCAGCCGAGGGGACAAGCATGGCCCCAGCCAGCATGACTTTTCCGAAGTCTGAGGCGGGGACAGTGGAGGTGCCGACTTGAGTGCTGCACCAATTTTCAGAGACGCAGGATTTGGCAAAAACCAGATCGGTCCGCTCCTTGGGGAGCGGCCATTCATCCTTGGCGATATAGACCCGCTCTGGCTCGGGAGGCGGATTCCAGGCGGCCCACGAGGCGCCACCGTTCGGGCGTTTTCGACGCCAAATGTCATCGAAAGGGGTTTTCTCTGGCGTGTCCTTGTCCATGACAAATCTCCGTGCGACATCGTGTCGAGACGGGAGATTGTCGATCCGCACGCTTTCCGGTCAATTTGGCTCGGTAACATGAAGTTTCAGACTCGCTGAAGCACACCTATCCACAGGCATTAAACCCTGCGTGCAGAGGCATTGATCCATTGCGCCATTAATCGAAAGCCATTCCCTGAGCCGAATACAAAAAAACCCGAAAAGCCTCAAGGCCAAGCCTGAGTACCAGCCATCAAACGAACCCCTGTGGGAGCGAGCCTGCTCGCAATAGCGCCAGCCCAGCCAACTGAAATGCTGAATCAGCCACCACCCTCACAAACCGCCCACCCCCGCAGGTCTCAACCACTAAGCGTCAGCCTTGGCCCCCGCCCGCTTGGATACCGCCGCACAAGCCCGATCCCGCGTCAGCACCTTCACCGCATCATCCACCAACGCCTTGCTCATCGAAGTCAGATAATGCGCCGCCCAGGCGTGACGGTCGGTGTCTGTGGCGTAGGCAGCATCTTCGGTGAGGGTTTTGGCCAGGAACAGAAAATCGGAGGCCATGGACAACGCATCGCCAAGAGGAACGCCGCGAGTGACGTGGAACAGCGCTTGATCCGCGCAGTAGATGGCGGGTGTCAGGCCGATGGTTTTGAGTTCGGTTTGGTGGGTCATTGGCCACCTCCGATGAGGGAGAGGTGGTGGGGGAGGGGGTTATGTGACTGGGGGTTGAGTAGGGGGGAAAGCCAAATTTCAAACGGATTTGTATTGGTCATGGTCAACGTCCTTGATTTGAGGAGCTGCCACGGCCTTCTCACGGGCTTGGGTGACAGCTGTGCGCGGGGTGAGAAACCGGCAATCAAGGCAACCGGTAGACCCGAAGGTCTCCCACGCACAGCCGCCATAAAGCCATATCGCAGACGAAAAAAAACGCCACGACAGGTTTTGGGGCGCTTTGCGCCTTGATTATTTCGGGCTCTCACACCCGGTCGCTGAATTGGCAGCGACGGTAGGGAGGGTATCGTGCAGATCTCTTTGCTGCAACCTTCGGCCCTTGCTCAGAAGTGAAATGTGGTCTATTTCCTTGTTTTTCGCATATCTTCTTTAGATGTTGAATGGGGAAAGGACAGCAATGATTTGCGAGACGATTTTTAATGAGTTGTAAGCCCTATTCCGGGAGGAGGGGTGAAGGTATGTGTTTCTTATTGAAGTCGATAAAAGGAGTTGGTGAAAAATGGTGAATGATGAATGGAAAGATATTTATTTGTTGCAGTATGAGCGCATCGCGCAGCACGAGAATCAACGGTTGGCTTTTAGCAGTCTTGTAATAGCAGTTACTACTGGGGCTTTGGCATGGGTTGCCGCGGATAAAGTAGTTTCAAATACATTTCAGATGCTAGTTCTGGTGGTCTTGTTAGTGTTAATTAATTACATGGCCATGCTTTTTGTAGATAAGTCTAGGTTCTGGATTAAGCATCATCAAGCGCGAGCCAGGAAATTGCTGGCTTTGGGCCCTCCAGAACTAATTGCAGCAATCAATAGTGTGGATAAAGTCAACAGTGATGACGACAAGAATCGACGTCCAAATTTGCAGCGAAATCTTCATAAGTTTTTGATTGTGTGCACGGTAGTGTATGCCTTGCCATATATGTGGAGTGTCATGCTCGTTTTAGCGCGACTCGCGGGATGTGTGAGCTAATATTTTATATGGTTGTCGGGGCGCCCTGTCTTTCCTCCGTCATTCATATATAAAGCTCAGGACGTGATTCAGGGGAATGATTTGATTGCATGTTGGAGGGCGAAGAGTAGGAGAGATTAGTAAGGGGGAGTGGAGCTCCAAAGATACCGGGCAGCGAGCCAGTCTAGCCATGCCGCAGGGAGTTTAAAATCGTCAACACCACCCCTGGGCCGGGGCTAAGCACGGTCAAGGTTGCCAGAAGTATAAATAGCCCGTAATTAGCCATGAATCACTCCATTGAATAGGGCATTCCGAAGATACTGCATAGTCCAAACGATGTACTCGCGCAACAAACCTGTGAACAACAACCTGGTGCAAATGACATAGAGGCAGGGGGAAAAGGGGACAGATTATCGGATGAACACGGCAACCAATTTCAGCCCTGCTACGGGCGCTCCCGCTTTTTTAGGTCACACCGTCATTCGTTGAATGTCTTTCAGATAATCCTTAAGCGCCACAATCGGTGCACCAATCTGCTCCATCATCTGAACCCCGGCCACTTCCTCCGCCAACCTCCGCAACTCCCGCCCCAACGGCTTATCCACACCCCCAACCGCCTCCAGCGCCAACCCCACACACTCATCCACCTTCACCTGGATCGCCTCAACATCCCCCCGCCGCACCAGCAACTCAAACACATCCCGCTGGTAATCCCCCATCACCAGGTCATCCCGCAAAATCGGGCTTGAATCTTCCGATTCGTATGCCAGTTTGAGGGAGAAGAGGGCGACGGTTTCCAGGTGTAATTCCATGGGGGGAATCCTTGTGAAATGTTCCGGCGGTGCGGGTGGTGTGGGAGGGCAGATCAAAAGCTTCGCTGGCAAGCCAGCTCCCACAGGTTTTGGCGGCGTGGCGGTTACTTTTCTATAGGCGAAAAAAAAGGCCTTGCTAAGCAAGACCTTTCTTAATTTTGGTGCCCCGAGGGAGACTCGAACTCCCACTCCTTTCGAAAACGGATTTTGAATCCGCCGCGTCTACCAATTCCGCCATCAGGGCTCAATGGCGGCGAAGTATAGAGAGGTGATAACCGTCGGTCAATCAGGTACATGGAGAATTTTTGATATTTCCGCTAGACTTCCCGGCCCTGCTAGACGACACCCCATCATGCGCGTTGCTGACTTTACCTTCGAGCTCCCTGATTCGCTGATTGCCCGCCATCCTTTGGCCGAGCGTCGCAATAGTCGCCTGTTGACCCTGGATGGGGTCAGCGGCGCCCTGGCACACCGTCAATTCACTGATTTGCTGGAGCATTTGCGCCCCGGCGACTTGATGGTGTTCAACAATACCCGGGTGATTCCGGCGCGGCTGTTTGGCCAGAAGGCTTCTGGCGGCAAGCTGGAAATCCTGGTGGAGCGAGTGCTGGACAGTCATCGCGTGCTGGCCCATGTGCGCTCCAGCAAGTCGCCCAAGCCGGGGTCGAAGATCCTGATCGACGGCGGTGGCGAGGCCGAGATGCTGGCGCGGCACGATGCATTGTTCGAGCTGGGGTTTGCCGAAGAGGTGTTGCCGCTGCTCGACCGCGTCGGGCACATGCCGCTGCCTCCTTATATAGACCGCCCGGATGAAGGCTCGGACCGCGAGCGTTATCAGACGGTGTACGCCCAGCGCCTGGGCGCGGTGGCGGCGCCGACGGCGGGGCTGCATTTCGATCAGCCGCTGATGGAGGCGATTGCCGCCAAGGGCGTCGAGACTGCGTTCGTGACCTTGCACGTTGGCGCCGGCACCTTCCAGCCGGTGCGTGTCGACAAGATCGAAGACCACCACATGCACAGCGAATGGCTGGAAGTCGGCCAGGACGTGGTGGATGCGGTCGCCGCTTGCCGGGCTCGCGGTGGGCGCGTGGTGGCGGTGGGGACCACCAGTGTGCGGTCCCTGGAAAGCGCCGCGCGTGATGGCGTGCTCAAGCCGTTCAGCGGCGACACCGATATCTTTATCTACCCGGGCCGGCCGTTTCATGTGGTCGATGCCCTGGTCACCAACTTCCATTTGCCCGAATCCACGCTGTTGATGCTGGTTTCGGCGTTCGCCGGTTATCCCGAGACCATGGCGGCCTACAAGGCAGCCGTCGATAACGGGTACCGCTTTTTCAGCTACGGTGATGCGATGTTCATCACGCGTAATCCTGCGCCGACTGCCCCTAAAGAATCGGGCCCAGAGGAAACTGTATGAGTCGCACCTGTCGTATGTCTTTCGAGTTGCTGGCCACCGATGGCAAGGCTCGTCGCGGTCGTCTGACCTTCCCGCGCGGTACCGTCGAGACCCCGGCCTTCATGCCGGTGGGCACGTACGGCACGGTCAAGGGCATGCTGCCACGGGATATCGAGGCGATCGGCGCTGAAATCATTCTGGGCAACACCTTCCACCTGTGGCTGCGCCCGGGCACGGAAGTGATCAAGAAGCACGGCGACCTGCACGATTTCATGCAGTGGAAAGGTCCGATTCTGACCGACTCCGGCGGTTTCCAGGTGTTCAGCCTGGGCGCCATGCGCAAGATCAAGGAGGAGGGCGTGACCTTCGCTTCTCCGGTCGACGGCGCCAAGGTGTTCATGGGCCCGGAAGAGTCGATGCAGGTCCAGCGTGACCTGGGCTCGGACATCGTGATGATTTTCGACGAATGCACGCCGTACCCGGCCGACGAAGACGTTGCCCGCATTTCCATGGAGTTGTCCCTGCGTTGGGCCAAGCGTTCGAAAGAAGCCCACGGCGACAACACGGCGGCGCTGTTCGGCATCGTTCAGGGCGGCATGCACCAGGACCTGCGCATGCGCTCCCTGGAAGGCCTGGACAAGATCGGCTTCGACGGCCTGGCCATTGGCGGTCTGTCGGTGGGTGAGCCGAAGCATGAAATGATCAAGGTGCTGGATTATCTACCGGGCATGATGCCGGCTGACAAACCTCGTTACCTTATGGGCGTTGGCAAACCGGAAGACTTGGTTGAGGGTGTGCGCCGCGGTGTGGACATGTTCGATTGCGTGATGCCAACCCGTAATGCCCGCAACGGGCATCTGTTCATTGATACTGGCGTGCTGAAGATCCGAAACGCGTTCCATCGCCATGATGATTCGCCGCTCGATCCGACCTGCGATTGCTATACCTGCCAGAACTTCTCCCGCGCTTATCTGCATCACCTGGACAAGTGCGGCGAAATGCTGGGGAGCATGCTCAATACCATCCATAACTTGCGTCATTATCAAGTGCTTATGGCTGGTTTGCGCGAGGCTATTCAACAGGGTACATTGGCCGCCTTTGTCGATGCCTTCTACGCCAAACGCGGGTTACCTGTTCCGCCTTTGGACTGAGTTTTCTGACCCCAAGATTCAACATTTGCAACTGGAGTGCTAAATGAGCTTTTTTATCTCTAATGCCATGGCTGACGCTGCTGCACCGGCCGCTGCCGGCCCAATGGGTGGCGGCTTTGAGTGGATTTTCCTGGTCGGCTTCCTGGTCATCTTCTACCTGATGATCTGGCGTCCACAGGCCAAGCGCGCCAAAGAGCAGAAGAACCTGCTGAGCAGCCTGCAAAAAGGCGACGAAGTTGTGACCACCGGCGGCATCGCCGGCAAGATCACTAAAGTGGCCGACGATTTCGTCGTTCTGGAAGTTTCCGACACCGTCGAAATGAAATTCCAGAAAGGCGCCATCGCCGCCACGCTGCCAAAAGGCACGCTGAAAGCGATCTAAGTTCCAACTTCTACTCAATCGACGGGGCGCGCAAGGCGCCCCGCGTCATAAGCGGGCGGCGTGATGCTGAACAAATACCCTCTGTGGAAATACATTCTGATCCTGGCGGTGCTGGCGGTCGGTCTGATTTATTCCGCTCCCAATCTGTATCCTGATGACCCGGCGATTCAAATCAGCGGCGCGAGCACTGCCCTGCAGGTCAATCAGGCTGATCTGGACCGTGTGAGCACAGCGCTCAAAGAGTCCGGGATCAACGTCAAGGCCGCGACACTGGCCGCCAATGGCAAGGGCGGTCTGATTCGCCTGGTCAAGGCGGAAGACCAGTTGCCTGCCAAGGACGTCGTGCGCAAGGCATTGGGTGATGACTACGTCGTTGCACTGAACCTGGCGCAAACCACCCCGCAATGGCTGCGCAACCTCGGCGCGCACCCGATGAAGCTGGGTCTGGACTTGTCCGGTGGTGTGCACTTCCTGCTGGAAGTGGACATGGACAAAGCCCTCGATGCACGCCTGAAAGTCTACGAAGGCGACGTCAAGAGCCTGTTGCGCAAAGAGAAACTGCGCTATCGCAGCCTGCCGCAACTGGGCGGTGCCATTCAGCTGGGCTTCTCTGATGAAGCGAGCCGCGAACAGGCCCGTGCGCTGGTGCGCAAGAACTTCAACGATTTCGACATTGTTTCGGCTGACCTCAATGGCCAACCGGTGCTGCGTCTGGCGATGACCCCGGCCAAGCTGGCGGAAATCCGCGAATACTCCATCAAGCAGAACTTGACCACGGTCCGTAACCGCGTCAACGAGCTGGGTGTTGCTGAACCAATCGTCCAGCGTCAGGGCGCCAACCGCATCGTGGTTGAGCTGCCGGGCGTACAGGACACCGCCGAAGCCAAGCGTATCCTGGGCAAGACGGCCAACCTTGAATTCCGTCTGGCCGCAGAGCCTGGCGCTTCGAAAGCCACTTCCGAAACCTTCGAGTTCCGTGAAGGCAAGCGTCCGCCGGCACAGATCGAGCGTGGCCTGATCATCACCGGTGACCAGGTGACCGACGCCAAGGCTGGCTTCGGCGAGCATGGCACGCCAGAAGTGAACATCCGTCTGGATGGTCATGGTGGCGAGCTGATGAGTCGTGCGACCCGCAGCAACGTGGGTCGCAGCATGGCGGTGATCTTCATCGAGCAGCGTCCGGTGACCACCTACGTCAAGCAAGTGGTCGACGGCGTCGAGAAAGACGTACCGGTACAAACGTTTAAAGAAGAGAAGAAGATCATCAGCCTGGCGACCATTCAGTCGCCGTTGGGTGCCCAGTTCCGCATCACCGGCCTGAACGGCCAGGGCGAGTCGTCCGAACTGGCGCTGCTGCTGCGTGCCGGTGGTCTGGCCGCTCCGATGTACTTCGCTGAAGAGCGCACAATTGGCCCGAGCCTGGGTGCGGACAACATCACCAAGGGTATCGATGCATCGCTGTGGGGCATGCTGTTCGTCTCGCTGTTCATCATCGCCATCTACCGCTTCTTCGGCATCATCGCCACCGTCGCACTGGCGGTGAACATGGTGCTGCTGCTGGCCCTGATGTCGCTGCTGGGTGCAACGCTGACCCTGCCGGGTATCGCCGGTATTGTCTTGACCATGGGTATGGCGGTCGACGCCAACGTGCTGATCTTCTCGCGGATCCGTGAAGAGATCGCCGCGGGCATGACCGTACAACGGGCAATCAACGAAGGCTTCGGCCGGGCATTCACCGCCATTCTCGACGCCAACCTGACAACACTGTTGGTCGGCGGGATTCTCTTCGCCATGGGCACAGGCCCGGTCAAGGGCTTCGCAGTGACCATGTCCCTCGGGATCTTTACCTCGATGTTCACGGCCATCATGGTGACCCGCGCGATGGTCAACCTGATCTTCGGCGGTCGTGACTTCAAGAAGTTGTGGATTTAAGGGGCTGCCATGTTACGTACAATCAACTTCATGGGCGTTCGCAACTTTGCGTTCGGCGTCACATTGTTCCTCAGTGCGCTGGCCATTTTCAGCGTATTCCACAAGGGCATGAACTGGGGCCTGGACTTCACCGGCGGTACGCTCATCGAGCTGACCTACGAGCGTCCGGCCGACGTCACCAAGGTGCGTGAGCAACTGGTGACCTCCGGGTACCACGAGGCCATCGTGCAGAGCTTCGGTGCGACGACTGATTTGCTGGTGCGTATGCCAGGTGAAGACCCGCAACTGGGTCATCAGGTCGCTGAAGCGCTGCAGAAGGTTGGCGGCGATAACCCGGCAACGGTCAAGCGCGTCGAGTTCGTCGGCCCGCAGGTGGGTGAAGAGCTGCGCGACCAGGGCGGCCTCGGCATGCTGATGGCGCTGGGCGGCATCCTGATCTACCTGGCGTTCCGCTTTCAGTGGAAGTTTGCGGTCGGTGCGATCGTGTCCTTGATCCACGACGTGATCGTGACCATCGGTATCCTGTCGTTCTTCCAGATCACCTTCGACCTGACGGTGCTGGCGGCGGTACTGGCGATCATCGGTTACTCGCTCAACGACACCATCGTGGTATTCGACCGGGTTCGCGAGAACTTCCGGGTACTGCGCAAGGCCAGCCTGATCGAGAACATCAACATCTCGACCACGCAAACCCTGCTGCGGACCATGGCGACGTCGATCTCCACCTTGTTGGCGATTGCGGCACTGCTGTTCTTCGGTGGCGATAACTTGTTCGGCTTCTCCATCGCCCTGTTCATCGGTGTTCTGGCGGGTACCTACTCGTCGATCTACATCGCGAACGTGGTGCTGATCTGGCTGAACCTGAACTCCGAGGACCTGATTCCTCCGGCGGCCACCGAGAAGGAAGTCGACGACCGTCCATAACGGCCATCGTTTTCCCGGTTGCAAGCCCTGAAAGGCGCGAGTTGAACTCGCGCCTTTTTTTATGCTCCAAGGCTGGGAGAAGCGCGGACACGTTCCGCAGGTGATGGTCAGGAGGTTCATGTGAACAAGTCGATGCTGGTTGGTGCGGTACTGGGTGCTGTCGGTGTGACTGCCGGGGGTGCTGTGGCCACCTACAGCCTGGTTAAAAAAAGCGGCCCTGAGTTTGCTCAGGTTTTAGCCGTTGAGCCGGTCAAGACACAAATCAAGACTCCACGTGAAGTGTGCAAGGACGTCACGGTCACCCGGCAAGCGCCGGTGAAAGATCAACATCAGATCGCCGGTACGGTGGTCGGTGCCTTGGCAGGTGGTCTGCTGGGTAACCAGATTGGCGGCGGCACCGGCAAGAAGATCGCCACGGTCGCAGGTGCGGTCGGTGGTGGTTACGCCGGTAACAAGGTTCAGGAAGGCATGCAGGAGCGCGACACCTACACCACAACCCAAACCCGTTGTAATACGGTGAATGACATCAGTGACAAGGTCGTGGGCTACGACGTGCGGTATTCGCTGGATGGCAAGGAAGGCAAGGTGCGGATGGATCGCGATCCGGGTAACCAGATTCCTGTGGATAAAGAAGGCAAGTTGATCTTGTCGCAGAATCAGCAGGGCCAATAAGCTCAGGCGTGAGACTCGAAAAGAAGCACCCTTCGGGGTGCTTTTTTTGTGCCCGCGATTCACGCACCACCGCAATCCCCTTCCTGTAGGAGCGAGCCTGCTCGCGATGATCGTCAACGATTACGCGGGTATTCAGGATTAACGCGGCGTCATTGAGTTCTTCGCGAGCAGGCTCGCCCCTACAGGGGGGGGCATGGTGTTTTTGAGGGCAAATTCCAGGCATAAAAAAAGCACCCCGAAGGGTGCTTTTTTGTCGCGGGAAGCTTAGCGCTTCAGCGAGGCCGGCAGGTGCGGCTGGATGGCCGTCAGGACTGCCTTGAAGCATTTGGTGTTGCCGGCAACGATGTGGCCTTTTTCAAGGAAGTCGTGACCGCCGGTGAAGTCGCTCACCAGGCCGCCTGCTTCCTGAATCAGCAGGGCGCCTGCCGCCATGTCCCACTCGGACAGGCCCGACTCCCAGAACGCGTCGAAACGGCCGGCCGCCACGTAGGCCAGGTCCAGGCTCGCCGAACCAGCGCGGCGGATGCCGGCGGTCTGGCCCACCAGGGCGCGGAACATGCCCAGGTAGTTGTCGAGGTTGTCCATTTGATCGTCACGGAACGGGAAGCCGGTACCCAGCAGGGCGCCTTCCAGGCTGGTGCGGCCACTGACGCGCAGGCGACGACCGTTCAGTTGAGCGCCGCGACCACGGCTGGCGGTGAATTCTTCCTGGCGAACCGGGTCCAGAACAACGGCGTGTTCCAGGCGACCACGGTATTTGCAGGCGATGCTGACAGCGAAGTGAGGAATGCCGCGCAGGAAGTTGGTGGTGCCGTCCAGCGGATCGATGATCCACAGGTACTCTTCGCCTTCGATGCCGGTGCCGGCGTGCAGGCCGGTTTCTTCACCCCTGATCGAGTGATTCGGGTAGGCCTTGCGCAGTGCATCGATGATTTTCTGTTCGGCGGCGCGATCCACCTCGGATACGTAATCCTTGGCGTCTTTTTCGTCGACCTTGATGGTATCCAGGCGCTCGATGGAGCGGAAGATCAATTCACTGGCGCTGCGGGCGGCGCGCAGCGCGATATTCAGCATGGGCTGCATGGATGTGTCACCTAAGGTTGTTAAAGAAAGCCGGGCATTCTATCAGAAAGTTTCTACAGGTGAAGGTCAACGTTCGCTTTCGTGGCTTAACGGTAGGATGAGCTGTAAGATTCCGCTCCTTAATTCAGTGTTCGAGAGCGCCTCCCTTGCTGCAAAACATTCGTGTCGTGCTGGTCAATACCAGCCATCCGGGCAATATCGGCGGGGCTGCGCGTGCCATGAAGAACATGGGCCTGTCGCGGCTGGTGCTGGTTGAGCCACGGCTGTTCCCGCATCACGAGGCCGACGCCCGTGCCTCCGGTGCCGGTGACATCCTTGAAAAAGCGCAAGTCGTCGCCACTTTGGAAGATGCCTTGGTCGGCTGCAATCTGGTGCTGGGCACCAGTGCTCGTGATCGTCGTATTCCATGGCCGCTGCTCGATCCTCGCGAATGCGGTTCGAAAGTGGTTGAGGAGGCTGCGCAAGGCGCCGAGATCGCCCTGGTGTTCGGTCGTGAAGATTCCGGCCTGACCAATGAAGAGCTGCAGCGATGTCATTATCACGTGCACATCCCCTCAGACCCTGAGTTCAGCTCGCTGAACCTTGGGGCGGCGGTGCAGGTGTTGAGTTATGAAGTGCGCATGGCCTGGCTGGCCGCTCAAGGTCAGCCGACCAAAGTCGAGAAGGAAGAGGTGGCATCGGTCAAAAGCGCTGAGCTGGCGACCATGGATGAGCTGGAGCGATTCTATGAGCACCTGGAGCAAACCCTGGTGGCCATTGAGTTCCTCGATCCGGAAAAGCCACGGCACTTGATGGCGCGCCTGCGCCGGTTATACGGACGCAGCTCGGTCAGCCGGGCGGAAATGAATATTTTGCGTGGCATCCTCACGGAAACCCAAAAAGCGGCCCGTGGCGAGCTTCTGAAACGGAAGGATTAATGATGTTCGAGCGTTTGCGTGAAGATATCCAGAGTGTTTTCCATCGTGATCCGGCAGCGCGTAACGCTTTTGAAGTCCTGACCTGCTACCCGGGCATGCACGCTATCTGGATCCATCGCCTGTCGTCGGTGTTGTGGCGCGCGGACCTGAAATGGCTGGCGCGGCTGGTGTCGAACTTCGGGCGCTGGTTGACCGGGATCGAGATTCATCCGGGCGCCAAGGTGGGTCGTCGCTTCTTTATCGACCATGGCATGGGCATCGTCATCGGTGAAACGGCTGAAATCGGCGATGACGTCACGATCTATCAAGGTGTGACCCTCGGCGGCACCAGCTGGAACAAGGGCAAGCGGCACCCGACTCTCGAGGATGGGGTGGTGGTGGGCGCCGGTGCCAAGGTGCTGGGCCCGTTCACCGTGGGTGCGGGGGCCAAGGTCGGTTCCAACGCCGTGGTCACCAAGGCTGTTCCGGCGGGTGCGACCGTGGTCGGGATTCCGGGGCGGATCATCGTCAAGTCCGACGAAGAGCAGGACGCCAGGCGCAAGGCGATGGCCGAGAAGATCGGTTTCGATGCCTACGGTGTCAGCGAGGACATGCCGGACCCGGTGGCGCGTGCCATCAACCAGTTGCTCGATCACCTGCAGGCGGTGGATGGACGTCTGGAGGGGATGTGCGGGGCGCTGAAGGATCTGGGCAGTAATTACTGTGCCAAGGACTTGCCCGAGCTGCGCGAAGAAGATTTCGCCTGCGTGAAGGACAAGAACCAGAGTCAGGCCAGCTGATTCCGCGGCGGGTCGCAAATAGGCAGTGGCACAGCGCTAAGCGGTGTGCCATTGGGTCGCAGACCCTGCTATGATGCGCGCGCTCTTTTGCGGGTAAACCTGACTAAAGTACTAGGTCTTATAGTTGACTTAAATACTCAGGAATTGCATACTCGCCCCATTCCGAACTCCGTGGTAATTGTCCATGCGACTGACTACAAAAGGCCGATACGCCGTGACCGCCATGCTTGACCTGGCGTTGCACGCGCAGCACGGGCCCGTGTCCCTGGCCGATATCTCCGAGCGCCAAGGCATCTCCCTGTCCTACCTCGAACAGCTTTTTGCCAAATTGCGCCGTAGCAATCTGGTGTCCAGCGTCCGTGGTCCTGGCGGCGGCTACCAGCTGTCGCGCGACATGCAGGGCATTCAGGTCGCCCAGGTGATCGATGCGGTAAACGAATCGGTCGACGCCACCAAATGCCAGGGGCAGGGTGATTGCCATTCGGGCGATACCTGCCTGACTCACCACCTGTGGTGCGACCTGAGCTTGCAGATTCACGAATTTCTGAGCGGTATCAGCTTGGCTGACCTTGTGACTCGCCGTGAGGTACAAGAAGTAGCCCAGCGCCAGGATCAACGCCGTTGCAACAGCAAGGCGCCACGCCTGGACAAGATTGAAGCGTCCGCCGTCGAATGACAGCCAGAGAGCCAACGGCGCGCCAGCCAGCCTGATTTAGGAGATAGTCCATGAAATTGCCGATTTACCTTGATTACTCTGCGACTACCCCGGTTGATCCGCGTGTCGCGCAAAAAATGAGTGAATGCCTGCTGGTCGACGGGAACTTCGGTAACCCGGCGTCCCGTTCCCACGTGTTTGGCTGGAAAGCTGAAGAGGCCGTCGAAAACGCTCGTCGTCAGGTGGCCGACCTGGTCAACGCCGACCCGCGCGAAATCGTCTGGACTTCCGGTGCCACCGAATCCGACAACCTGGCAATCAAGGGCGCGGCGCATTTCTACGCCACCAAAGGCAAGCACCTGATCACCACCAAGATTGAGCACAAGGCTGTCCTCGACACCATGCGCCAACTGGAGCGTGAAGGCTTCGAAGTCACCTACATCGAGCCTCGCACCGACGGCCTGATCACGCCAGAGATGATCGAAGCCGAGCTGCGCGACGACACCATCCTGGTTTCGGTCATGCACGTGAACAACGAAATCGGCACTATCAACGACATCGCCGCCATCGGCGAGCTGACCCGTTCCAAGGGCATCCTGTTCCACGTCGACGCTGCTCAGTCCACCGGCAAGGTCGATATCGACCTGCAGAAGCTGAAAGTCGACCTGATGTCGTTCTCCGCCCACAAAACCTACGGCCCTAAAGGCATCGGCGCCCTGTATGTGAGCCGCAAGCCGCGTGTTCGCATCGAAGCGGCCATGCACGGCGGCGGTCACGAGCGCGGCATGCGTTCGGGTACCCTGGCGACCCACCAGATCGTCGGCATGGGTGAAGCATTCCGTGTGGCCAAGGAAGACATGGCCGCCGAGAACGTGCGCATCAAGGCCTTGAGCGACCGTTTCTTCAAGCAGGTCGAGCACCTGGAAGAGCTGTACGTCAACGGCAGCCTGACCGCCCGCGTTCCGCACAACCTGAACCTGAGCTTCAACTATGTTGAAGGCGAGTCGCTGATCATGGCGCTCAAGGATCTGGCGGTTTCGTCCGGTTCGGCTTGCACCTCGGCATCGCTTGAGCCTTCGTACGTACTGCGCGCCCTGGGCCGCAACGACGAACTGGCGCACAGCTCGATCCGTTTCACCTTCGGCCGTTTCACCACCGAAGAAGAAATCGACTACGCCGCGCAGAAAGTCTGCGAGGCCGTTACCAAGCTGCGCGCACTGTCGCCGCTGTGGGATATGTACAAAGACGGTGTCGACATTTCGAAAATCGAGTGGGCGGCACACTGATTACAAGTCGCCGCAAACTGGCCCTGCGAACCTTCGGGTTGCAGGGCTTCAAGAGCGACTCCCTGATGAGTGAGGATTAAGAATCATGGCTTACAGCGAAAAGGTCATCGACCACTACGAAAACCCGCGCAACGTCGGCAAGATGGACGCGGAAGATCCTGATGTCGGCACCGGCATGGTCGGCGCGCCGGCGTGCGGCGACGTGATGCGCCTGCAGATCAAGGTCAACGAAGCCGGCATCATCGAAGATGCCAAGTTCAAGACCTACGGTTGCGGTTCAGCAATCGCTTCCAGCTCCCTCGCCACCGAGTGGATGAAGGGCAAGACCCTGGACGAAGCGGAAACCATCAAGAACACTCAGCTGGCTGAAGAACTGGCCCTGCCGCCAGTGAAAATTCACTGCTCCGTGCTCGCTGAAGACGCCATCAAGGCGGCCGTTCGCGACTACAAGCAGAAGAAAGGCTTGATCTGACTTTCAAGATTTGGCGACGAGTAAGGAGTCACCGATGGCTATCAGCATGACAGAAGCGGCTGCTCGACACGTGCGACGCTCCCTCGACGGGCGCGGCAAAGGTGAGGGGATTCGTCTGGGTGTTCGCACTACAGGCTGTTCCGGCCTTGCCTACGTGCTGGAGTTTGTCGACGAGGTGGTGGCGGAGGATCAGGTGTTCGAAAGTCACGGCGAGAAAGTGATCATCGACCCGAAAAGCCTGGCCTACCTGGACGGCACCGAGCTCGATTTCGTCAAGGAAGGGTTGAACGAAGGCTTCAAGTTCAACAATCCCAACGTGCGCGGTGAATGTGGCTGCGGCGAAAGCTTCAACATCTGAGGCGGCTCGTGGGTACTCCTTGTCATTTCGCATTATTTGAGCTGCAACCGAGTTTCAATCTGGATCTCGACCAGCTGGCTACGCGCTACCGTGAGTTGGCGCGCGGCGTTCATCCGGACCGCTTTGCTGACGCTACCGAGCGCGAGCAGCGGCTGGCGCTAGAGCAATCCGCGAGCCTCAACGAGGCCTACCAGACGCTCAAGAGTCCACCCAAGCGCGCGCGATACTTGCTCGCCTTGAATGGTGGCGAGCTGCCGCTGGAGGTCACGGTACATGATCCGGAGTTTCTTCTGCAGCAAATGGCGCTGCGTGAAGAGCTCGAAGACTTGCAGGACAGTGCAGACCTGAATGGCGTTGCCGCCTTCAAGCGCCGCCTGAAAGCCGCCCAGGATGAGCTGAACCAAAGCTTCGCAGCTTGCTGGAACGATGCCGCGCAACGTGAAAGGGCTGAGCGCCTGATGCGGCGCATGCAGTTCCTCGACAAGCTCACCTACGAAGTGCGCCAGTTAGAAGAGCGCCTCGACGATTAACCCAGTGCCGCTCCGGTCGCACGCCTGATATACAGATAAGTCCTGATTACGATGGCCCTACTGCAGATCGCCGAACCCGGCCAAAGTCCTCAACCGCACCAGCGTCGTCTGGCTGTGGGGATCGACTTGGGCACTACCAATTCGCTGGTCGCTGCGTTGCGCAGTGGTCTTTCCGAGCCTTTGGCTGACGCAGAGGGGCGGGTTATCCTGCCTTCCGCCGTGCGCTATCACGCCGATCGCGTCGAAGTTGGCGAATCCGCCAAACTGGCTGCCGCTACCGATCCTTTGAACACTGTGCTGTCGGTCAAGCGCTTGATGGGTCGTGGTCTGTCCGACGTCAAGCAATTGGGCGACCAGCTGCCGTACCGCTTCGTCGGTGGCGAATCGCACATGCCGTTCATCGACACAATCCAGGGCCCTAAAAGTCCGGTTGAAGTCTCCGCCGATATCCTCAAGGTCCTGCGCCAGCGTGCCGAGGCGACCCTGGGTGGCGAGCTGGTGGGCGCGGTGATCACCGTTCCGGCCTATTTCGATGACGCTCAGCGCCAAGCCACCAAGGATGCGGCCAAACTGGCCGGTCTGAACGTGCTGCGCTTGCTCAATGAGCCGACGGCTGCGGCGGTCGCTTACGGTCTGGATCAGCATGCTGAAGGCTTGGTCGCTATTTATGACCTGGGCGGCGGCACCTTCGATATTTCGATTCTGCGCCTGACCGGCGGTGTATTCGAAGTTCTGGCGACTGGGGGCGATAGCGCTCTGGGCGGCGATGACTTCGATCATGCGATCGCTGGCTGGATCATCGAGAATGCCGGCTTGTCTGCCGACCTTGATCCGGGCGCGCAACGTAACTTGCTGCAAACGGCTTGCGCCGCAAAAGAGGCGCTGACTCATGCTTCGTCCGTTGAGGTTGCCTATGGCGACTGGAAGGCCGAGCTGACCCGGGAAGCGTTCAATGCGCTGATCGAACCAATGGTCGCCCGCAGCCTGAAGGCCTGCCGTCGCGCCGTTCGCGATTCCGGCGTCGAGCTGGAAGAAGTGCACGCGGTGGTCATGGTCGGTGGTTCGACTCGTGTGCCTCGTGTTCGTGAAGCGGTCGCCGAGGCCTTCGGTCGTCAGCCATTGACTGAAATCGATCCGGATCAAGTGGTGGCCATCGGGGCTGCGATCCAGGCGGATACGTTGGCCGGCAACAAACGCGATGGTGGCGAATTGCTGCTGCTGGACGTGATTCCGTTGTCCCTGGGGCTGGAGACCATGGGCGGCTTGATGGAGAAGGTGATTCCTCGGAATACCACCATCCCTGTCGCCCGCGCCCAGGACTTCACGACTTACAAGGATGGCCAGTCGGCCATGGCGATCCATGTGCTGCAGGGTGAGCGCGAGCTGATCAGTGACTGCCGTTCCCTGGCGCGTTTCGAACTGCGCGGTATTCCGGCGATGGTGGCCGGTGCGGCGAAAATTCGCGTGACGTTCCAGGTTGATGCCGATGGTCTGCTGAGTGTTTCTGCGCGCGAACTGGGTTCGGGCGTCGAGGCCAGCATTCAGGTCAAACCGTCCTACGGTCTGACCGATGGCGAAATCGCCAAGATGCTCAAGGACTCGTTCCAGCACGCCAATGACGACAAAGTCGCCCGCGTACTGCGTGAGCAGCAGGTCGATGCCCAGCGCCTGATCGAGGCGGTGCAGGCTGCCTTGGAGGCCGACGGCGACCGCTTGCTCGATGCTGAAGAGCGCCTGGTTATCGATGCGCAGGTGCAGGAACTGACCGAACTGATGAAAGGGACCGATGGTTACGCCATCGAGCAGCAGACCAAGCGTCTGTCGCAAGTGACCGATGCCTTTGCTGCCCGCCGCCTGGACTCGACGGTGAAAGCCGCGCTGGCGGGGCGCAACCTGAATGAGATTGAGGAATAACGATGCCGCAGGTCATTTTTCTGCCACACGAAAAGTTTTGCCCGGACGGTATGGTTGTGGAGGCTGAGACTGGCACGTCCATCCTCGAACTGGCTCATGAGCACCATATCGAGATGGAAAGTGCCTGTGGTGGCGTCTGCGCCTGTACCACTTGTCATTGCCTGATCCGTGAAGGCTTCGACTCGCTGGAAGAGGCTGATGAGTTGGAAGAAGACTACCTTGACAAGGCTTGGGGGCTGGAAGCTCAATCGCGCCTGGCCTGTCAGGCGCGAGTCGGGACTGAAGACCTGACCATCGAAATTCCGAAATACTCGCTCAACCATGCGGCCGAAGCGCCGCACTGATTCAAGGAAATGAAATGAGTCTGAAATGGGTTGATGTGCTGGAAATCGCGATCCAGCTGGCCGAATCCAGGCCGGAAGTGGACCCGCGTTACGTGAACTTCGTCGATCTGCACAAATGGGTGCTGGCATTGCCGGAGTTCAGTGATGATCCGACCCGCGGTGGCGAGAAGGTGCTTGAAGCCATTCAGGCCGCCTGGATCGAAGAAGCAGATTGAGTCTGCGCCGTACGCAGTTAGGCAATACCCAAGAACCCGCGTATAATTCGCGGGTTTAATTTTTCGCAAATTACCGTTTCTGGAGTTACACCATGGCTGTTCAACGTACTTTCTCCATCATCAAGCCTGACGCCGTTGCTAAAAACGTGATCGGCAAGATCGTTTCCCGTTTCGAAGAAGCTGGCCTGCGCGTTGTAGCTTCGAAAATGAAGCAACTGTCGAAAGCCGAAGCTGAAGGCTTCTACGCTGAGCACAGCGAGCGCGGTTTCTTCGGTGACCTGGTTGCTTTCATGACCTCCGGTCCGGTTGTTGTTCAGGTTCTGGAAGGTGAAAACGCTATCGCTCGCAACCGTGAGCTGATGGGCGCTACCAACCCTAAAGAAGCTGCTGCCGGCACCATCCGTGCTGACTTCGCTGAATCCATCGACGCCAACGCAGTACACGGTTCGGACTCCGAAGCCGCTGCTGCTCGCGAAATCGCATACTTTTTCGCAGCTACTGAAGTAACCACTCGCTAAGCATTGGCTTAAGAGTGAAGGTGAATCCATGACTACATCGACTGTTAAAACCAACCTGCTGGGTCTGACTCAACAGGAAATGGAAAAATTCTTCGACTCAATCGGGGAGAAGCGTTTCCGTGCCGGTCAGGTAATGAAATGGATTCACCACTTTGGCGTCGATGATTTCGACGCTATGACGAATGTCAGCAAGGCCCTGCGCGAGAAGCTCAAGGCTGTTGCCGAGGTTCGCGGTCCGGAAGTGGTCAGCGAGGACATCTCCAGCGACGGTACCCGTAAGTGGGTCGTGCGCGTGGCGTCCGGCAGCTGCGTCGAGACCGTGTACATTCCCCAGGGCAAGCGCGGCACTTTGTGCGTTTCGTCCCAGGCAGGCTGTGCCCTGGATTGCAGTTTCTGCTCCACCGGCAAGCAAGGCTTCAACAGCAACCTCACCGCCGCCGAAGTGATCGGCCAGGTGTGGATTGCCAACAAATCCTTTGGCAGCGTCCCGGCGACCGTCGACCGTGCCATCACCAACGTGGTGATGATGGGTATGGGTGAGCCGCTGCTGAACTTCGACAACGTCATTGCCGCCATGCATCTGATGATGGATGACCTGGGCTATGGCATTTCCAAGCGCCGAGTGACCCTGTCCACCTCGGGCGTGGTGCCGATGATCGATGAGCTGTCCAAGCACATCGACGTCTCCCTGGCGTTGTCCCTGCACGCACCGAATGACGCATTGCGTAACCAATTGGTGCCGATCAACAAGAAGTATCCGCTTAAGATGCTGCTCGAGTCGTGCCAGCGCTACATGTCGTCCTTGGGCGAAAAGCGCGTGCTGACCATCGAGTACACCTTGCTCAAGGACGTTAACGACAAGGTTGAGCATGCGGTCGAGATGATCGAGTTGCTGAAGAACATTCCGTGCAAGATTAACCTGATTCCGTTCAACCCGTTCCCGCATTCCGGGTACGAGCGGCCGAGCAACAACGCCATTCGCCGGTTCCAGGATCAGCTACATCACGCCGGCTTCAACGTCACTGTCCGCACCACCCGTGGTGAAGACATCGACGCGGCCTGTGGTCAATTGGTAGGGCAGGTGCTGGATCGCACCCGTCGCAGCGAACGTTATATCGCCGTGCGCGAGTTGAGCGCCGACAACGATATGGCGCAGAACGCCGCGAACAACAACTAAGAGAGGATCTCTATGTCCCTGCGCTTTGCGCTGCTTTTGCTGTTGGCCAGCCTGTGCGCTGGCTGTGTTCTTTCGGGCGATTACAATCCCATGAAGACCAGCAAGGGCCGTGATGAAGCGCGTGAAGCCTATGTGCAGCTCGGGATCGGCTATTTGCAGCAAGGCATGACCGAGCGAGCGAAAATACCGCTGAAGAAAGCGCTGGAGCTGGATGACGCGGACCCGGACGCCAACGCGGCGCTGGGCCTGGTATTCCAGGCTGAAATGGAACCGGAACTGGCCGACCAGCATTTTCGCAAGGCGCTGTCATCCCGCCCCGCCGATGCGCGAATCCTCAATAACTACGGCAGTTTTCTTTTCGAGCAGAAACGCTACAAGGACGCCTATGAGCGCTTTGAGCAGGCGGCGGCCGATACGCTGTATCCTGAGCGTTCGCGTGTGTTCGAGAACCTTGGCATGACGGCTTCGATGCTCGGTCAGCGTGATTTGGCCCGGCAGCAACTGGAGAGAGCCCTGCGCTTGAACCACCAGCAGCCTCGCGCATTGCTGGAAATGGCTGAGTTGTCTTACGAAGACAGGCATTATGTGCCCGCGCGTGACTATTACGACCGTTTTAGCCTGCTCACCGAGCAAAATGCACGTAGTCTATTGCTCGGCGTTCGACTGGCAAAAGTGTTTGAAGATCGCGACAAGGCCGCCAGTGCGGGCCTGCAACTTAAACGACTCTATCCCGGTACACCGGAATATCAGCAATACCTGTCGGAGCAATGATGAAAGCGGCGCATCCCGAAGTTGTAGCAGCGAATCGCGTGAATCCCGGTGAGACCCTGCGCCAGGCCCGCGAAAGCAATGGCTGGTCGCTGGCCGAAGTGGCCCTCAAGCTCAACCTCACCGTCAATTCCCTGAGTAATCTGGAAGCCGGCGCTTTCGACAAGCTGCCCGGGCATACCTTCGCTCGCGGCTATATTCGCGCCTATGCCAAGTTGCTGGGCATGGATCAGGCCGTTCTGGTCCAGCAGTTCGACCAGTCCACCGGCACCGACTCCCAGGGCAGTAACGTTCACAGCCTGGGTCGCATCGAAGAGCCGGTCCGGGTTTCCCACACCATCTTGCGAATTGTCAGTCTGCTGTTGCTGATCGCAGTGATCGGCGGTGGTTTTGTCTGGTGGCAGGATCAGACCTCGATGCACACCAAGGATCTGGTCAGCCTGAGCCCGGAGCACGTGGAAGTCGAAGGCGCTGACGGCACCACCCAGATTCATCCACTGGACGAGCCGGAAGACCAGGCCGTCGCGCAAGGCCAGGCTGAAGGCGCAACCGCTCTTGCGTTGCCGCAGGCCGATACGTCGGCGCCAGCACCGGCCGAGGCTCAAACGACCGCACCTGCGGTAGCGCCGGCCACACCTGCGCCAGCTGCACCTGCACCTGCGCACGCCACGGCTCCGGTTGTCACTCCTGCGACCCCGGCGCCGGCAGTGCCCGCCGTACCAGCTCCTACCGTGACCGCGCCGAGCGTCCCAAGCACCCCGGCGCCTGCAGCTCCAGCGGTTGCCCCGGTCGCCGGCCAGGGCCAGGTTCAACTGCAATTCACGGCCGATTGCTGGACGCAAGTGAGCGATGGCACCGGCAAGGTGTTGTTGAGCGGCCTCAAGCGTAAAGGCGATAGCGTTTCCGTCAGCGGCAAACCGCCGTTTTCCGTACGCCTGGGCTACGCCCGTGGCGCTCAGGTGAGCTACAACGGCCAGCCAGTTGATGTTGCTCCATTCACCAGTGGCGAGACTGCTCGCCTGAAGTTGGGTCAATAAGTCATGCACGGCGAATCTCCAATCAAACGTCGCGAATCGCGCAAGATCTGGGTCGGTAACGTACCGGTTGGCGGTGATGCGCCAATTGCTGTGCAGAGCATGACCAACAGCGACACCAATGACGTCGCGGCCACCGTTGCACAGATCAATCGTCTGGAAGCAGCCGGTGTCGACATCGTGCGGGTTTCGGTGCCGGACATGGACGCTGCCGAGGCCTTCGGCAAAATCAAGCAACTGGTCAAGGTGCCGTTGGTTGCCGATATCCATTTCGACTACCGTATCGCGCTGCGTGTCGCCGAGCTGGGCGTTGACTGCCTGCGGATCAACCCGGGCAACATCGGCCGCGAAGATCGCGTGCGTGCCGTGGTCGATGCCGCCCGTGATCGCGGAATTCCGATTCGTATCGGCGTAAACGCCGGTTCCCTGGAAAAAGACCTGCAGAAAAAATACGGCGAGCCGACGCCCGCAGCACTGGTTGAGTCTGCCTTGCGCCACGTTGAACACCTCGAACGCCTGAATTTCCAGGACTTCAAGGTCAGCGTGAAAGCGTCCGATGTGTTCATGGCCGTCGAAGCCTACCGCCTGTTGGCCAAGGAAATCGTCCAGCCGTTGCACCTGGGGATCACCGAAGCGGGTGGTTTGCGTTCCGGCACAGTGAAATCTGCCGTGGGCCTCGGTATGCTGCTCGCCGAAGGGATTGGCGATACTATTCGCATCTCGTTGGCGGCTGATCCGGTCGAGGAAGTGAAAGTCGGCTACGACATTCTCAAATCCCTGCACTTGCGTTCCCGTGGCATCAACTTCATCGCCTGCCCGAGCTGCTCGCGGCAGAACTTCGATGTGGTTAAAACCATGAACGAGCTGGAAGGGCGTCTTGAAGACCTGCTGGTGCCGTTGGATGTTGCGGTCATCGGTTGCGTGGTCAACGGGCCCGGTGAAGCCAAGGAAGCCCATATCGGCTTGACCGGCGGCACGCCAAACCTGATTTACATCGACGGCAAGCCGTCGCAGAAACTGACGAATGACAATCTCGTGGATGAGCTCGAACGCTTGATCCGCGAGAAAGCGGCCGAAAAGGTCGAAGCTGACGCTGCCGTCATCGCGCGTGGCTGAGTCCGACCAAAGAGCCGAACGGAATTTAAGGATTTAATGTGAGCAAGTCTCTGCAAGCCATTCGTGGCATGAACGACATCCTGCCCGAACAGACCCCTCTGTGGCGTCACTTCGAGGGCACCGTTTCGCGTCTGCTGGATAACTACGGCTACAAGCAGATCCGCATGCCGATCGTCGAGTTCACCGAGCTGTTCAAACGCTCCATCGGTGAAGTGACCGACATTGTCGAAAAAGAGATGTACACCTTCGACGACCGTAACGGCGACTCCCTGACGCTGCGTCCGGAAGGCACGGCAGCCTGTGTGCGTGCAGTGCTCGAGCACGGCATCACCGGTGGTGGCCAGGTGCAGAAGCTGTGGTACATCGGTCCGATGTTCCGCCACGAGCGTCCGCAGAAAGGCCGTTATCGTCAGTTCCACCAGATTGGCGTCGAGGTGTTCAACCTCGATGGTCCGGACATCGATGCCGAACTGATCGTGCTCACCTGGCGCCTGTGGGGCAAGCTGGGTATCCGTGACGCGGTCAAGCTCGAGCTCAACAGCCTGGGCACCAGCGAGTCCCGTGGGCGTTATCGCGAAGCACTGGTCGAGTTCCTGTCCGCTCACCTGGACAAGCTGGACGAAGACAGCCAGCGTCGCCTCAAGACCAACCCGCTGCGCGTGCTCGATACCAAGAACGCCGAGACACAAGCGATTCTGGTCGATGCGCCGAAAATGGCCGACTACCTGGACGAAGAGTCCCGCGTGCACTTCGAGGGCCTGAAGGCTCGCCTGGACGCCGCCGGCATTCCTTACGTGATCAACCCGAAGCTGGTTCGCGGGCTGGATTACTACAGCAAGACCGTTTTCGAATGGGTCACCGACAAACTCGGCGCCCAGGGCACCGTGTGTGCGGGTGGTCGTTACGACGGCCTGGTCGAGCAGATGGGCGGCAAGCCGACTGCGGGCGTTGGTTTTGCAATGGGCATCGAGCGTCTGGTCTTGTTGCTGGAAACCCTGGAGCAGATTCCGGAAGAGATCTCCCGCCAGGTCGACGTCTACCTCTGCGCCTTCGGTGAAGCCGCCGAGCTGGCTGGCCTGGCGTTGAGCGAGCGGGTGCGTGATCAGTTGCCCAACCTGCGCCTGCAAGTGAATGCCGGTGCCGGCAGCTTTAAAAGCCAGTTCAAGAAAGCCGACAAGAGCGGTGCGCTGTATGCACTGATCCTCGGTGACGACGAGATGGCCCAGCAAGTGGTAGGTTTCAAACCCCTGCGTGGCCAGGGCGAACAACAAAGCATTGCCTGGGATGCGCTTGCTGCACACCTGGCCACCTGCATCGTGCAGGGTTGAAGCTGTCTAAACAGCCGATTTAGCGATTAAGGAGTATTGGGGTGTCGAGTACCGAAGACGAACAGCTGGCGGATTTGAAGGACTGGTGGTCACGCAACGGCAAGCCCCTGGTTACTGGTGGCCTGTTGGCGCTGGTCATCGTGTTCGGCTGGCAAGCCTTTCACAAGTATCAGAGCAATCAGTCGCAAGGCGCCTCAATGCTCTATCAGCAATTGCTGGAAACCACGCTGACGCCTGACGGCAAGCCTGATGCGGCCCGTGTCTCGGACCTGGCTGGCAAGCTCAACAGTGAATTCGGCGGTAGCGCTTACGCGCAGTACGGCAGCCTGTTCGTGGCGAAAGTCGCCGTCGACAGCGGCAAGCTGGATGACGCAGCCACCGAACTGAAAGCCATCGTTGCCAAACCGGCCAATCCGGCACTGGGCGAAATCGCCCGTCAGCGCCTGGCTCAGGTGCTGGCCGCGCAGAACAAGACCGATGAAGCCCTGAAACTGCTTGAAGGCGATGCCGACAAAGCGTTCCTGGCCACTCGTGAAGAACTCAAGGGCGACTTGCTGGTGCAGTTGGGTCGTACCGATGAAGCGTACGCGGCATATCAAAAAGCCAAGGCGGCACTGTCGGATGAAGCGGCGGTCGGTGGCCTACAAATCAAGCTGGACGACCTGGCCAAAGGGGATGCGTGACGTGATCCGTTGGAAACATGCAGCATTGCTGGCTCTGGCCTTGTTGGCCGCGGGTTGCAGCAGCAACAGCAAGAAAGAATTGCCACCGGCCGAATTGACCGACTTTAAAGAAGAAGTGGTTCTGAAAAAGCAGTGGAGCCGTTCGATCGGTGACGGTCAGGGCGAAACCTACAACATGCTGGTTCCGGCGATCGATGGCGATACCATTTATGCCGCCGATGTCACTGGTGTAGTGATTGCGATGGATCGCCACACCGGCGACGTCAAATGGAAGAAAGATCTCGAACTGCCTGTTTCCGGCGCTGTTGGCGTGGGTTACGGTCTGCTGACGATCGGTACGCTCAAGGGTGAAATCGTTGCCCTGGACGCCATCAACGGCGAAGAGAAATGGCGCGCTCGCGTGTCCAGCGAAGTGCTCGCACCGCCGGCCAACAACGGTGATGTGGTTGTGGTCCAGACTCAGGACGACCGTCTGATCGGTCTGGATGCCACAACCGGCAGCCAGCGCTGGTTGTATGACAGCACCCCGGCGGTACTGACCCTGCGTGGCACCAGTGCTCCGATCGTGACCAACCGCCTCGCGGTGGCTGGTCTGTCGACCGGTAAAGTGGTCGCTCTCGACATTTCCAACGGCGTGCCGGTTTGGGAGCAGCGTGTAGCGATCCCGCAAGGCCGTTCGGAGCTGGAGCGCGTGGTCGACATCGACGGCGGCTTGCTGTTGTCTGGCGAGACGGTTTATGTCGCGAGCTACCAGGGTCGCGTTGCGGCACTGGACCTGCAAAGCGGTCGCCAGCTATGGCAGCGTGATGCTTCCAGCTACGCCGGTGTCGCCCAGGGTTTCGGCAGCGTCTACGTGAGCCTGTCTTCGGGCACCGTTGAAGGCGTCGACGAGCGTTCCACCACAGCTTTGTGGAGCAACGATTCGCTGGCCCGCCGTCAACTGTCGGCTCCGGAAGTGTTCTCCAGCTACGTTGCAGTCGGTGACCTGGAAGGTTACCTGCACCTGCTGAGTCAGGTGGACGGTCGTTTTGTCGGCCGCGAGCGCATCGACAGCGACGGCCTGCGTGCCCGTCCGCTGGTGGTGGGTGACACGATTTATGTGTATGGCAACAGCGGCAAACTGGAAGCCCTGACCATTAAGTAAAGGTTTGACTATGCTTGGGGTTAACCCCCCAGGCTGCTTCACTTGTAGGAGCGAGCCTGCTCGCGATGGACGTCAACGATTACGTTTGCTGTCTGAAAAACGCGGTTTTTTTGCGTTTTTCGCGAACAGTCCGCTCCTACAGTGATTGCCCCGAGCACCAGCCGCTGCCTCGCAGCGGCTTTTGTATTTTCTGAAATAACGAAGTGGAGAGCCGCATGGTTCCCGTAATCGCCCTGGTGGGCCGACCGAACGTCGGCAAGTCCACCTTGTTCAACCGCCTGACCAGGACTCGCGACGCCATTGTCGGCGACTTGTCCGGTCTGACCCGTGATCGCCAATACGGTGAGGCCAAGTGGCAAGGGCGTTCCTACATTCTGGTCGACACCGGCGGTATCTCCGGTGACGAGCATGGTATGGACGAAAAAATGGCCGAGCAGTCGCTGCTGGCCATCGAAGAAGCGGATGTTGTGTTGTTTCTGGTAGATGCCAAGGCCGGTTTTACCGCCGCCGACCAGATGATCGCCGAGCATTTGCGCAAACGTAACAAGCGTTCCTACGTGGTTGCCAACAAGGTCGACAACATCGACCCTGAAATGGCCCGCGCCGAATTCGCTCCGTTGGGCATGGGCCACGCGATTCCAATCGCGGGAGCTCACGGCCGAGGCATCACCCAGATGCTGGAAATCGCCCTGAGCGAATTCCCGAAAGACGAAGAAGAGCCGGAAGAAGGCGAGGAAGAGGAAGTCGCCGAGGGCGAAGAAGCCAAGCGCATTCCTGGTCCGAGCGAAAAAGACGGGATCAAGATCGCGATCATCGGTCGCCCGAACGTGGGCAAGTCGACCTTGGTCAACCGCATGCTCGGTGAAGACCGGGTCATTGTCTATGACCAGCCCGGCACCACTCGCGACAGTATCTACATCCCGTTCGAGCGTAACGACGAGAAGTACACGCTGATCGACACCGCCGGTGTGCGCAAGCGCGGCAAGATCCACGAAGAAGTCGAAAAGTTCTCCGTGGTCAAAACCCTGCAAGCGATCAAAGACGCCAACGTGGTGATCTTCGTGATGGACGCCCGTGAGGGCGTGGTCGATCACGACCTCAACCTGCTGGGCTTCGCCATTGAGTCGGGTCGTGCACTGGTCATCGCGATCAACAAGTGGGACGGCATGACCCCGAGCGAACGCGACTTCGTGAAGGTCGAGTTGCAACGTCGACTGTTCTTCGTTGACTACGCCGACATCCACTTCATCTCGGCGCTGCACGGCACCGGCGTGGGCAACCTCTACGCGTCGGTACAGAACTCGTTCAAGTCTGCGGTCACCCGCTGGCCAACCAACCGCCTGACCCAGATTCTGGAAGACGCGGTCGGTGAGCATGCGCCACCGATGGTAAACAACCGTCGGATCAAGCTGCGTTATGCCCACCTGGGTGGCGCGAACCCGCCGATCATCGTGATTCACGGTAACCAGATCGAAAAGGTGCCGAAGTCCTACGTCCGTTACCTGGAAAACACTTACCGTCGTGTGCTCAAGCTGGTCGGTACGCCGATCCGCATCGAGTTCAAGGGCGGCGAGAACCCGTACGAAGGTAACAAGAACTCGCTCACCGACCGTCAGGTCAACAAGAAGCGTCGTTTGATGTCGCACCACAAGAAAGCCGACAAGAAGCGCCGCGACAAGCGCTAAGGCAGCCCTGAGTTACACGCTGCAAGCTTCAAGTCAAAACCAAAAAGGGGCCTGTTAAGGGCCCTTTTTTGTGCCTGATGGTTTGAGGCTTGACCGCTTGCGGCTTGTCGCTTGAAACTTGCAGCTCACCTGCAGGGGCCCACCGATGATCACCAGTAAGCTGCCGAATGTCGGCATCACTATTTTCACTCAGATGTCTCAGCTCGCGGCGCAGACCGGGGCGCTCAACCTGTCCCAGGGTTTTCCCGATTTCGATGCTCCACGAGCCCTGTGCGACGCGGTTGGTCGGCATATTGCCAATGGCCACAACCAGTATTCGCCAATGACGGGCCTGCCGGTGCTGCGTCAGCAGATTGCTGCCAAAATTGCTCGCAGCTATGGCGTTCAGGTGGATGTCGATAGCGAAGTGACCGTCACTCCCGGCGCGACCCAGGCCATTTTCTGCGCCATCCAGGCGGTTATCCACAGCGGTGACGAAGTCATCGTGTTCGATCCGGCGTATGACAGTTACGAGCCTTCGGTTGAGTTGGCGGGTGGCCGTTGTGTTCACGTACAGTTGGGGCTGAACGATTTCAGCATCGACTTCGACAAGCTCGCCGCTGCGCTGAGCCCGCGTACGCGAATGATCATTCTCAATACCCCGCACAACCCCAGCGGTGCCTTGATCAGCCGCGCCGAGCTGGATCAGTTGGCGGCGTTGATCCGTGATCGCGACATCTACCTCGTCAGCGACGAGGTCTACGAACACCTTGTGTACGACGGCGTGCCACACGTCAGCGTGCTGGCCCATGAAGAGCTGTATCAGCGTGCATTCGTGGTCAGTTCCTTCGGCAAGACTTATCACGTCACCGGCTGGAAAACCGGTTATGTCGTCGCGCCGCCGGTCCTGACTGCAGAGCTGCGCAAGGTGCATCAGTACGTCAGTTTCTGCGGTGTTACGCCACTGCAATACGCCTTGGCCGATTACATGGCCGAGCATCCGGAGCACATCGAAGAACTGCCGGGTTTCTATCAGGCCAAGCGTGATTTGTTCTGCGATTTGCTCGAACCGTCGCGTTTCAGTTTCACCCGGGTGACCGGCACTTATTTCCAGCTGGTCGATTACTCGCAGATCCGCCCGGACCTCAATGACGTCGAAATGGCCCTGTGGATGACTCGCGAGCATGGCGTGGCAAGTATTCCGATCTCGGTGTTCTACCAGACGCCACCCGAAGGCCAGCGCCTGGTGCGACTGTGCTTTGCCAAACGTGAGGAGACCCTGCGTGAAGCAGCGGAAAAACTATGCGTGATCTGAGTGTGCTTGCGAATCTGAACATCGCACTGATCCAGACTTCCCTGGCCTGGCATGACCGCAAGGCCAACCTGGAGCATTTCGAATCGTTACTGGAACAGGCCCAAGGCGCTGACCTGATTATCCTGCCAGAGATGTTCACCACCGGATTCTCGATGGAATCCGAGACCCTCGCTGAAGCGGAAAACGGCCCCACCAGCAAATGGCTGCGGGCTCAGGCGGCTAAGTTCGACGCGGTGATCACGGGCAGCGTCATCATTCATGCGGCCGATGGCAGCCATCGCAATCGTCTGTTGTGGGCGCGGCCGGACGGTGAGGTGTTGCACTATGACAAGCGCCACCTGTTCCGCATGGCGGGCGAGCATCACCACTACACCCCCGGCGAGCGTCAGGTGCAGTTCGAACTCAAGGGCTGGCGCGTGCGGCCGTTGATTTGCTACGACCTGCGCTTCCCGGTGTGGAGCCGCGATGCCCAGGACACTGACCTGTTGCTATACACCGCCAACTGGCCGGGTGCACGACGCCAGCACTGGAACCGCTTGCTTCCGGCGCGGGCCATCGAAAACCTGTGCTACGTGGCGGCGGTGAACCGTGTCGGTACGGACGGCAAAGGCTTCGCGTATACCGGTGACAGCCAGGTGCTGGATTTCCAGGGTGAGACACTGCTCAGTGCCGGTGAGGCTGACGGGGTGTTCAAGGTGGTACTGGATGCGGCGGAACTGGCGGCGTATCGCACGCGGTTTCCGGCGAATCTGGATGCGGATACTTTCGAGTTCACCTGAGTTCGTCGTCGCCTGACCTGGCCTCTTCGCGGGCAAGCCCGCTCCCACAGGGTATGTGGGTGTAATCAAAATTTGAGTTCACAACGGTCAACTGTGGGAGCGGGCTTGCCCGCGAAGGGGCCGGTTCAGACAGCACAAAACCAGCAGGCAAAAAAAGGCCCCGAGGTTCGCACCCCGGGGCCTTTTACATGACAGCGTAGGCTTACGCCGCTTTCGCTTCCGGCTGGCTCAGGGAGCGGTTCAGCGCGCTGAACAGGGCCTTGAAGCTGGCGGTGGTGATGTTTTCGTCGATGCCGACGCCATGCACCGCACGCTCGCCATTCACCCGCAGTTCAATGTAGGCGGCTGCCTTGGCATTGGTGCCCGCGCCGATGGCGTGTTCGTTGTAGTCCATGATTTCCACGGGTACTGGCAAACCGGCCACCAGGGCTTCCAGGGCGCCATTGCCCTTGCCGCGCCAATGCAGGTTGGTTTCGCCCTGGCCTTGGCTCGCGACTTCCACTTCGACGGCGCTGTGGCCGTTTTCTTCCTGCAGGCGATGGCTAACCAGCGCGTACGGGGTATTGGCTTGCAAGTACTCGCTGTGCAGCAGGGCGTGGATTTGCTGGGCCGTCATTTCCAGGCCCAGGCGATCGGTCTCACGCTGCACGACCTGGCTGAACTCGATCTGCATGCGACGCGGCAGGCTGATGCCGTATTCCTGTTCCAGCAGGTAGGCGATACCGCCCTTGCCCGACTGGCTGTTGACGCGGATAACCGCTTCGTAGCTGCGGCCGATGTCGGCCGGGTCGATCGGCAAGTACGGTACTTCCCACAGGGCGTCCGGTTTCTGCTGGGCGAAGCCCTTGCGGATGGCATCCTGGTGGGAGCCGGAGAACGCCGTGTGGACCAGGTCGCCGACGTACGGGTGACGTGGGTGCACCTGGATCTGGTTGCATTCTTCGACGACTTTGCGCACGCCATCGATGTCGGAGAAGTCCAGTTGAGGGTCCAGACCCTGGGTGTACATGTTCAGGGCGACGGTCACCAGGTCAACGTTACCGGTGCGCTCGCCGTTGCCGAACAGGCAGCCTTCGACGCGGTCGGCGCCGGCCATCAGGCCCAGTTCGGTGGCGGCCACGCCGGTGCCACGGTCGTTGTGGGTGTGCAGGCTGATGATCACGCTGTCACGACGGTTGATGTGACGGCCGAACCATTCGATCTGGTCGGCATAGATATTCGGGGTCGCGCATTCCACGGTGGCCGGCAGATTGAGGATCATCTTGTGCTCGGGCGTCGGGTTCCAGACTTCGATCACCGCGTCGCAGACTTCCTTGGCGAACTCCAGTTCGGTGGCGCTGAAGGTTTCTGGCGAGTATTCGAAGGTCCACTCGGTGTCCGGCTGCATGGCCGCGTATTTGACGAACAGCTTGGCGGCGTTCACGGCGATGGCCTTGACTCCGTCCTTGTCCTGATTGAAGACAATCCGGCGGAAGGAAGGGGAGGTCGCGTTGTACAGGTGAACGATGGCTTTCTTCGCCCCGCGCAGGGATTCGAAGGTTCGCTCGATCAGGTCTTCACGGCCCTGGGTCAGCACCTGGATGGTGGTGTCGTCCGGGATGTGGTTGCCTTCGATCAGGGTGCGCACGAAGTCGAAGTCGGTTTGCGAAGCGGCCGGGAACGATGCTTCGATTTCTTTCACGCCCACCTGCACCAGGGTTTTCCAGAAGCGCAGCTTCTTGACGGCGTCCATCGGCTCGATCAGCGACTGGTTGCCGTCACGCAGGTCGGAACTGCACCAGATCGGCGCGGCAGTGATGGTTTTCGACGGCCAGGTACGGTCCGGGATGTCGATGGTCGGGAACGCGCGGTATTTCGAAGACGGGTCTTTGAGCATGCTCATTGGAGTAATCCTTATTGTGTGGGCCGAAAAAAGGCGGCCAGCCGGTGGATCAAATATTTTGGGGGTAAGGCGTGAGACGAGGCACCGCGATCAGCCCGGCAGTCGTGCACTGACAAGGCACAGGCTGCGGTGCTGGCGAAGCTGAATGAGGGTGTGAGGAGTTTTCATGCCTTCAACCCTAACCGCGGGGGAGAAAGATGGCAAGCAGTCGAAAAAAATTGAGAGGAATACTCGTGTCTATGTATTTATCGAGATTTTATTGTGCTGAATGGTGCTGTTTGTTCAGTTGCTTGCGCAGGGTTTGAGTGATGCGCAATCGAGGATTTTGGCATCGGGCCGTGCCCGTGCAGCTATGCTTATGGCCTCGACTGACAAGCAGGAGTCGGCGATGAACGAGTCCGATTGGAAGCTCTATTGCGTGCTGCGTCCGGTCGCCCATGAGCGGATGTGCGTGCGGATCATGGCGGATGTCGAAAAGACAGTGCTGGATAAAAACCTCTCACCTTATGAGCGGATAGAGGCGAGCGAGGAATTGCTCCAGGCCGGTCAAAAGGAGTTGTACTGGGCGTTTGGGGTGTTCAGGTTTTCGCGGCATGAAGCGCGTTCTCACTTGCTCGGGCTATGCGCCCGTGAGCTGGTCACGGCTGAAGAGCTGACCGGGTTCTCGGAGGAAACCCGGGAATGGATCAAGCACTGCCTGGCCGACCGGGAAGCCCACGGGATAGAGGACCTGGACGCTGAGTAAGCGGCGCCGGTGATGCCGTCATCGCGAGCGGACCGGCTGCACCGCTGCCAGCTTAAGGCTGAAACGCCCCGATGAAAATTGCCGGATCTACCCGCGCGTCGTTCAGGCTGACGTTCCAGTGCATATGCGGCCCGGTCGCCCGACCGGTCGAGCCGACCTTGCCGACCACATCACCACGCGCCAATGGCTGACCGACCTTCACATCGATTTTCGACATGTGGCAGAACATGCTGATGAAGCCTTGGCCATGGTCGACAAACACGGTGTTGCCGTTGAAGAAGTAATTGCCGATCAGAATCACCTTGCCAGCGGCCGGGGTTTTGATCGGTGTACCAGCCGGCACCGCGAAGTCCAGGCCTGCGTGGGGATTGCGCTCTTCACCATTGAAAAAACGGCGCACCCCGAACTTGCTCGACAGCGGCCCGTTGACCGGTTTGTCCAACAGCAGGTTGCTGGGGGTATTCGGGCTGAACGTGCGATAGGCGGCAATCTGCTCTGCCAGCTCGCGTTCTATGCGCTTGAGATTCTCCGGGTCAGGGTTGACCTGCTGCGTGTTCTTCAAGGTGATGCGTTGTTCCGGGTATTTTTTCTGGCCCACGGTGAAGCTCAGCGTACGGCCGCCGCTGCTGATGGACTGGGCGCCCGGTTTAACAGTCAGCGGTACGCCGACGATGGCCAGCCAATTGTTCTGCTCCTTGACCACCAGTACCGGTTTGCCCTGATAGCTGGCTTTCGGCGCTTGCGCTGAGGTGCCCAGATCCACCACCGCGACGCCGCCCGGCACCGGTTTGTTCAACAGGCGGGTGATATAGCTGTCGGCGTGGGCGTTCAGGGTCAGGCACATCAATAGCAGAGAAGCTAAAAGGCGCGGCATGGATCAATCCAGTAATGAAAGGGTGACAGGCGTCAGGTGATTGTCTTCAACCCGCACTTGCAGTTCGCCTTCGCCCAGTTTGGCTTTCAGACGTTGACCGTTATGGGTTTGCGCGGCGTTGCGAATCGCGTTGCCGCGCTCGTCGAGCAAAATGCTGTAACCGCGGCCCAGCGTCGCCAGGGGGCTGACCACATGCAGTGTCTGCATTTGGCTTTGCAACTGCAGGCGACGGTTTTTCAGCCCCTCGCGGATGGCGCGGGGCAGGCGTTCGGCGAGACTGTCGAGGCGCTGGCGCAACAACGCCAGTTGCCGACCGGGATGTTGCCCGGCCAGGCGGGTTTCCAGGCGGATCAGCCGTTCACGGCGAGTGTTGAGGCTGCGTTCAAAGGCGCGGCGCATGCGCATGTCCAGATCATCCAGGCGTTGCGCTTGCTGGCGCAGGCGCTCACCCGGATGGCGCAGTCGCCGGGAGATCCCTTCCAGACGCAGGCGGTCGCGCATCAAACGGTCGCGCATGCGCATCACCAACCGTCGGTGCAGGCTTTCGACCCGGCGGACCAGATCGCTGGAGTCCGGTGCGAGCAATTCAGCGGCGGCGGATGGGGTCGGGGCGCGAACGTCGGCGACGAAGTCACTGATCGACACATCGGTTTCATGGCCGACGGCGCTGACGATCGGCGTTACGCAGGCATCGACCGCGCGGGCCACTGCTTCTTCGTTGAAGCACCAGAGGTCTTCCAGCGAGCCGCCACCTCGGGCCAGGATCAAGGCGTCGAAGCCGCGGGCATCGGCCAGTTTCAGCGCGCGAACAATTTGCGCGGTGGCTTCGCGGCCCTGAACGGCCGTAGGGATCAGCGTCAGTTGTATCTGAGGTGCGCGACGGCGGAACACGCTGATGATGTCGCGGATCACCGCGCCGGTGGGTGAACTGATGATGCCGATCCGTTGTGGATGGGCCGGCAGCGGTACCTTGCGCTCGGCACTGAACAGGCCTTCGGCGCTGAGTTTTTCCTTCAGTGCATCGAAGGCCAGCCGCAACGCGCCATCGCCCGCAGGTTCCACGGTGTCGAGGATCAGTTGGTAGTCCCCGCGCCCCTCGAACAGCGAGACCTTGCCGCGTACCTTGACCGCCAGGCCATCCTTCAATGCTTGTCGCACTCGCGCAGCGTTCTGCCGGAACAGTGCGCAACGCACCTGGGCGCCGCTGTCCTTGAGCGTGAAGTACACGTGGCCGGATGCCGGACGGGCCAGGTTGGAGATTTCGCCTTCGACCCAGATGTTGCTGAACACGTCTTCGAGCAACACCCGTGCACGGCCGTTGAGCTGGCTGACGGTCAGGACTTCACGGTCCAGGCCAAGTCTTGCAAAGGGATCTTTAATCATGGGGCGCATGATAAAGGCATTCGGTGACCAATCTCTATGACCCCGCACAAATCAGTTGTTGGAGGCTGTTTGTGGAGTGAGCTGGCTCGCGAAAGCAGTCCGGCAGGCGATATCGTCGGTGAAAATCAAGACGCCATCGCGAGCAGGCACGCTTCCACACAGGCGCGCTTGGCGCAGGTTGTTCAATCGTTGTACTGGCTCAGCAACCGTTCCATCCGCGCATTCAAGCGGCGTTTGATTTCGGTTTCGATGTGCGGCGCGAAGTCGTCGATCACGTCCTGCATGATCAATTGCGCGGCGGCACGCAGTTCGCTGTCGAGGTACAGCAGGGCGTCGGCGCCCTTGCTGGCGCTCGGTGCCGGCTCGGCGGCTGGCGCGGGCGCTTTCGGTTCGACGGTCGGCGCGGGGGCGCTGACGGTATCGAACAGCATCGGAATCTGTTCCTGTTCACCTTCTTCGACCGTGTCGGTCAGCAGCGGTGGTTGCAGGTTGTCATCGCCGAGCAGTTGGCGGATCGACTCAAGGTCGTCCAGCAGGTGCACGGACTTTTGCAGCGGTTTTGGAGTGTCCATCGGAATGCTCAGAGTCGCTGTAAACGGTGATCTTGCAGAGGATAGCCCTGTTCGCGGTAGAAACGGAAACTCTCCCGCGCGGCCTGGCGTATCACCGGGTCTTCCACCACCACTTCTGCCACGCGGGCAAAGCGCTGGGCAAAGGCCGGCACTTTCAGGTCGAGATTGACCAGCAGATCCTGGTGCTGACCGCAGTCTTCGCCAAGACCCAGGACGATCAGGCTGTCCGGTTCGCTTTCGGCAGGGCCGTGGGGCACGAAACTCTCGCCTTTGAACGCCCATAAGCGTGCGTCGAGATCGTCGCGTTGGGAGGCGTCGCTGCAATGCAGGTAGATGCGGTGCCCCATGCGCCAGGCTTTCTCAGTGAGCTTGCAGGCGAAATCCAGGCGTGCCGAAGGATCGGCGCTGGGCAGGATATAGAAGTCGACTTTGGTCATTGCGGTTCCTGAGCCGGGGCGGCGTCACTGGCAAGCAACGCCGCCCGGGATCATCGGTTTCAGGCTTTGGCGCGGTCCAGCAGGTATTGGGTCAACAGGGGAACCGGACGGCCAGTGGCGCCCTTGTCCTTGCCGCCGCTGGTCCAGGCAGTGCCGGCGATGTCCAGGTGCGCCCAGTTCAGGTTTTTGGTGAAGCGCGACAGGAAGCAGGCTGCGGTGATGGTGCCGGCTTTCGGGCCGCCGATGTTGGCGATGTCGGCGAACGGGCTGTCGAGTTGCTCCTGGTACTCATCGAACAGCGGCAGTTGCCAGGCGCGGTCGTCGGCAGCCTTGCCGGCGCTGAGCAGTTGGCCGATCAGTTCATCGTTGTTGCCCAGCAGGCCCGAGGTGTGGGAGCCCAGGGCAACCACGCAGGCACCGGTCAGGGTGGCGATGTCGATGACGGCTTGCGGCTTGAAGCGCTCGGAGTAGGTCAGGGCATCGCACAGCACCAGACGGCCTTCGGCGTCGGTGTTGAGGATTTCCACGGTCTGGCCGCTCATGGTGGTGACGATGTCGCCCGGGCGAGAAGCGTTGCCGCTCGGCATGTTCTCGGCGCATGCCAGGATGCACACCAGGTTGATTGGCAATTTCAGCTCGAGCACGGCACGCAGGGTGCCGAACACGCTGGCAGAGCCGCCCATGTCGTATTTCATTTCGTCCATGCCGGCGCCTGGCTTGAGGCTGATACCGCCGGTGTCGAAGGTGATGCCTTTGCCGACCAGGGCGTAGGGCTTCTCGGATTTCTTGCCGCCGTTGTATTGCATGACGATCAGGCGCGGCGGTTGGGCGCTGCCCTGGCCAACGGCATAGAACGAGCCCATGCCCAGTGCCTTGATCTTCTTCTCGTCGAAGACTTCGACTTTCAGGTCCTTGAACTCTTTTCCGAGGTTTTTCGCTTGTTCACCGAGGAACGTCGGGTGGCAGATGTTTGGCGGCAAGTTGCCCAGGTCGCGAGTGAAGGCCATGCCGTTGGCAATGGCGGTGGCGTGGGTCACGGCGCGTTGCACTTCAGCCTGGGCGGCCTTGATGGTCAGCAGGGTGACTTTCTTCAGGGCGCGTGGTTCGGCTTTCTGGCTCTTGAACTGATCGAACTGGTATTCACCGTCCACCAGGGTTTCGGCCAGCAGGCGGGTCTTGCCGTAGCTGTCGCGGCCCTTGACCACGATTTCGTCCAGGGCCAGGACCGCATCACTGCCGGCCAGGCCTTTGAGGGTATTGAGTACGCCGGCGATGATTTTGCGGAACGGGCGGTCGCCCAGTTCTTCATCTTTACCCACGCCCACCAGCAGCACGCGCTCGGCCTTGAGGTTGGGCAGGCTGTGCAGCAGCAGGCTCTGCCCGACCTTGCCGGCCAGGTCGCCACGCTTGAGCACGGCGCTGATCGCACCGCCGCTGAGTTCGTCGAGTTGTTTGGCGGCGACGCCGAGTTTGCGGCCTTCACCGACGGCGACCACCAACGTGGCGGTTTTCAACGTTTCCGGGTTAACGCTCTTTACAACCAGTTCCATGTCCGGGTCCCTGAATTGATGGTCAACTCGCAAGCGCTCGACACCGAATGTGCGTCGCCTGCCTGCATCTAAATAGAAAGTAATAGAAAGGCGCCAGTACCGACCGGCGACGAAGGCCGCAGTTTGAACCTCGCTAGCGGCGCCTGACAACCCTCGGTTGTACGATTGTCGGAGCGAGCCTGCTCGCGAAGAACTTGAGGCCGCGGCGGGGTTTCAGGCTTCGCGAGAGATGGACGTCGCCCTTCGCGAGCACGCTCGGTCCTACAGGCGCTTCCATGCATTGCGCAGTGACAGGCGCACCCAATCACAGGATAATGCGCCATCTTTTTCGGCGGCTCTGCCCTGCGGGTTGCCTGATATGTTTGTTTGTTTGGCTGCCTTCGCCTGACAATCCTGGAGTGTCTGGTTTGATCGTCTTCCGTTACCTATCCCGCGAAGTCTTGTTGACCTTGAGCGCCGTCAGCGCCGTGCTGCTGGTCATCATCATGAGTGGACGCTTCATCAAATACCTCGCCCAGGCCGCTTCGGGCCTTCTGGATCCGGGTTCACTGTTTCTGATCATGGGCTTCCGCCTGCCGGGATTCCTGCAGCTGATCCTGCCCTTGGGGCTGTTCCTGGGGATTCTGCTGGCGTATGGCCGGCTGTATCTGGAAAGCGAGATGACCGTGCTTTCGGCGACCGGCATGAGCCAGCAGCGTCTGTTTGTCATGACCCTTTTTCCGGCCACGCTGGTGGCGCTGATCGTGGCGTGGCTGAGCCTGAGCCTGGCGCCACAAGGTGCCAATCAGTTCCAGCTGCTGCTGAACAAACAAGATGCCCTGACCGAGTTCGATACCCTGGAGCCGGGGCGCTTTCAGGCGTTGCGCGACGGTACGCGAGTGACTTACACCGAGCAGTTGTCGGCAGATCGGATCAACCTTGGCGGCGTATTCATTTCGCAAAAGAACGCCTCATCCGACGGGAAAGATCGCGGGATTTCCGTCCTGGTGGCCGAAAAGGGCCGGCAGGAAATCAAGCCTGATGGCAATCGTTACCTGATCCTCGACAATGGCTACCGTTACGACGGTAATCCGGGGCAGGCCGACTATCGTGCGATCAAGTACGACGAGTACGGTGTATTGCTGCCCAAGCCGGATGTCAGCGACGAAGTCACCGACCGTGATGCGCTGAGCACCAGTGTCTTGATCCATAGCGATGACTTGCGTATGCGCGCCGAACTTGAGTGGCGCCTGTCCTTGCCCTTGCTGGTCTTCATCGTGACCCTGATGGCGGTGCCGCTGTCGCGAGTCAATCCGCGCCAGGGGCGCTTCCTCAAACTGTTGCCGGCGATTCTTCTTTATATGGCTTACCTGACCCTGCTGATTGCCGCACGCGGCGCCCTCGACAAGGGCAAGATCCCGGTGGCGTTGGGCTTGTGGTGGGTGCATGCCATCTTCCTGGTCATCGGCCTGGGCCTGCTTTACTGGGAACCCCTGCGCTTGAAGATGGCGAGTCGCCGCAGCGCGCTGGAGGTGGCCCGTGGTTAAGCTCGACCGCTACATTGGTAGCAGCGTGCTCATTGCGATCCTGGCTGTGCTGGGAATCATCCTTGGGCTGGCAACGTTGTTTGCGTTCATCGATGAAATGGGCGAGATCAGTGATACCTACACCCTGGCCGATGTCGCGAGTTATGTACTGCTGACTGCACCGCGCCGTCTTTACGACATGTTGCCGATGGCGGCGCTGATCGGTTGCCTGATCGGCCTCGGCAGCCTGGCCAGCAACAGCGAGTTGACCATCATGCGCGCGGCCGGCGTGTCGATCGGCCGAATCGTCTGGGCGGTCATGAAGCCCATGCTGGTGCTGATGCTTGCCGGCGTGCTGATCGGCGAGTATGTCGCCCCCGCCAGTGAAAACCTCGCGCAAGCCAATCGTTCGCTGGCCCAGGGCAGTGGTGACGCGCAAAGTGCCAAGCACGGCATGTGGCACCGTCAGGGCGATGAGTTCATCCACATCAACTCCGTTCAGCCCAATGGCATTTTGTACGGTGTGACCCGTTATCGCTTTGACGCCGAGCGGCATATGTTGTCGGCCAGCTTCGCCAAGCGCGCAGACTTCGACAAGGAGCACTGGCAGCTGACCGATATCACCACCACGCTGTTCCACGATAAAAGCTCTGAGGTGGTGACTGCCCCTGTGGAGCGCTGGGACGTGGCATTGAGCCCGCAATTGCTCAATACCGTGGTGATGACACCCGAGTCGTTGTCGATCAGCGGTCTGTGGGGGTATATCCACTATCTGGCGGACCAGGGCTTGAACAATGGTCGTTACTGGCTGGCATTTTGGGTCAAGGTGTTGCAACCGTTGGTCACTGCCGCGCTGGTGCTGATGGCGATTTCCTTCATTTTCGGCCCGTTGCGTTCGGTGACCCTTGGTCAGCGGGTGTTTACCGGCGTGCTGGTGGGGTTCACTTTCCGCATTGCCCAGGATTTGCTGGGCCCTTCGAGCCTGGTGTTCGGTTTCTCGCCGCTGTTTGCGGTGCTGGTGCCGGCCGGTACCTGCGCCCTGGCCGGGCTGTGGTTGTTGCGTCGCGCCGGTTGATGGCGGGGCGTTCCCGGCTTCTTTGGTCATAAAAAACGCCCCTGTCGCAAGACCGGGGCGTTTTTGTACTGGCCGTCTGACCTGCGAACGTGACGCTAGCGCCGTGGATCAGGTACAATTCCCGGCTATTTTTCGGCGGGCTATGCCTGCAGCCTTTTTGAGTGTTGATCCGTGAGTGATTTGAGTCATATCCGCAATTTCTCCATCATCGCCCACATTGACCATGGCAAGTCGACGCTGGCCGATCGCTTCATCCAGATGTGCGGCGGCCTGGCCGAGCGTGAAATGGAAGCGCAGGTCCTCGACTCCATGGACCTTGAGCGTGAACGCGGCATCACCATCAAGGCGCATAGCGTTACCCTGTATTACAAGGCCCGTGATGGCATCACCTATCAATTGAACTTCATTGATACCCCCGGCCACGTTGACTTCACCTACGAAGTCAGCCGCTCGCTGGCGGCCTGTGAAGGCGCGTTGCTGGTGGTCGATGCCGGTCAGGGTGTTGAGGCACAGTCGGTAGCCAACTGCTACACGGCGATCGAGCAGGGCCTGGAAGTGATGCCGGTGCTGAACAAGATCGACCTGCCACAGGCCGATCCGGACCGCGTTAAAGAAGAAATCGAAAAAATCATCGGCATCGATGCCACCGACGCGGTCACTTGCAGTGCCAAGACCGGTCTGGGCGTCGATGAAGTGCTCGAGCGCCTGGTCACCACCATTCCGGCGCCAACCGGCAACATCGAAGATCCGCTGCAAGCGTTGATCATCGACTCCTGGTTCGACAACTACCTGGGCGTTGTGTCCCTGGTGCGCGTACGCCATGGCCGTGTGAAGAAAGGCGACAAGATTCTGGTCAAGTCCACCGGCAAGATCCACCTGGTGGACAGCGTCGGTGTCTTCAATCCCAAACACACCGCTACCGTTGACCTGAAAGCCGGTGAAGTGGGCTTCATCATCGCCGGCATCAAGGACATTCACGGTGCGCCAGTGGGTGACACCCTGACCTTGAGCTCGACGCCGGACGTCGATGTGCTGCCAGGTTTCAAACGCATTCAGCCTCAGGTGTATGCCGGTCTGTTCCCGGTCAGCTCCGACGATTTCGAAGACTTCCGCGAGGCGCTGCAAAAGCTCACGCTGAACGACTCGTCGCTGCAATACACCCCGGAAAGCTCCGATGCCCTGGGCTTCGGTTTCCGTTGCGGTTTCCTCGGCATGCTGCACATGGAAATCATCCAGGAGCGCCTGGAGCGCGAATACGACCTGGACCTGATCACCACCGCGCCGACGGTAATTTTCGAGCTGCTGCTCAAGTCCGGCGAAACGATCTACGTCGATAACCCGTCGAAGCTGCCGGACCTGTCTTCCATCGAAGACATGCGCGAGCCGATCGTGCGGGCCAATATTCTTGTGCCGCAGGAGCACCTGGGCAACGTCATTACCCTGTGCATCGAGAAACGCGGCATTCAGCATGACATGCTGTTCCTCGGTACCCAGGTCCAGGTGACCTACGACCTGCCGATGAACGAAGTGGTCCTGGACTTCTTCGACCGCCTGAAGTCCACCAGTCGCGGCTATGCTTCGCTGGATTACCATTTCGACCGTTACCAATCGGCTAATCTGGTGAAACTGGATGTGCTGATCAACGGCGACAAGGTCGACGCCCTGGCGCTGATCGTGCACAAGGACAATGCGCACTACAAAGGTCGCCAGTTGACCGAGAAGATGAAAGAGCTGATTCCGCGGCAGATGTTCGACGTGGCAATCCAGGCCGCCATTGGTGGTCAGATTGTGGCGCGGACAACCGTCAAGGCACTCAGAAAGAACGTATTGGCCAAATGCTACGGCGGTGACGTTAGCCGTAAGAAAAAACTGCTGGAAAAGCAAAAGGCCGGTAAAAAACGCATGAAGCAGGTCGGTAACGTGGAAATTCCACAAGAAGCCTTCCTTGCAGTGCTCAGGTTGGATAGTTAGGTCCTATGTCACTAAATTTCCCGCTGTTGCTGGTCATCGCCGTATTCGTCTGCGGCTTGTTGGCGTTGCTCGATCTGCTTTTCCTGGCGCCGCGTCGGCGTGCCGCCATTGCCTCCTATCAGGGCAGCGTGAGCCAGCCTGATGTGATGGTGGTCGAGAAGCTGAACAAAGAACCGCTGCTGGTCGAATACGGCAAGTCGTTCTTCCCGGTGTTGTTCATCGTGCTGGTGCTGCGTTCGTTCCTGGTGGAACCGTTCCAGATCCCTTCCGGCTCGATGAAACCGACCCTGGACGTCGGCGATTTCATCCTGGTGAGCAAGTTTTCCTACGGGATCCGCTTGCCGGTGATCGACAAGAAAGTCATCGAAGTCGGTGAGCCACAACGCGGCGATGTGATGGTGTTCCGCTATCCGAGCGATCCAAACGTCAACTACATCAAGCGTGTAGTCGGTCTGCCGGGTGATCAGGTTCGTTACACCGTTGACAAGCGCCTGTTCGTCAACGGTGAATCGATCGCTGAGCAACTGGTCGGCTCCGAGCCGGGCACCTTGGGGAGCGCCGAGCTCTACAAGGAAAAACTCGGCGCCGCCGAGCACCTGATCCGCAAGGAAATGAGTCGTTACCGTGCTACGCCGGACCGTTCATGGACCGTACCTGCCGGGCACTACTTCATGATGGGCGACAACCGCGACAATTCGAACGACAGTCGTTACTGGGATGATCCGAACATTCCCAAGGATCTGCTGGGCATGGTTCCCGACAAGAATATCGTCGGCAAGGCCTTTGCAGTCTGGATGAGCTGGCCGGAACCCAAACTCAGTCACCTGCCGAATTTCTCGCGGGTTGGCCTGATCAAGTAATCAAACACGGCGCTGTTGAACACAGCGCCGAATGCATTTCTGGAGTCGACACAATCGACGCCGGCAGCATGAAAACAACGATATTCAGGACGTTATTTTTGAACACAGCGTTAATTGTCCCAAGCCTGCGCCGAACCCCGGCGATGGCGGTGGAATCCAACCACGAACTCAGCGTGGGTAAACCGTGAGCGTCTCTTTAAGCCGTCTCGAGCGTCAGCTCGGCTACACCTTCAAGGATCAGGAACTGATGGTCCTGGCCCTGACTCACCGCAGCTTTGCCGGGCGCAACAACGAGCGCCTGGAGTTCCTCGGTGATGCCATTCTCAACTTCGTGGCTGGCGAGGCATTGTTCGATCGCTTCCCGCTGGCCCGCGAAGGCCAGTTGTCGCGTTTGCGTGCCCGTCTGGTGAAGGGTGAGACCCTGGCCGTACTGGCCCGTGGTTTCGATCTGGGCGAATATCTGCGCCTGGGCTCCGGCGAATTGAAGAGCGGCGGTTTCCGTCGCGAGTCGATTCTGGCCGATGCCCTGGAAGCGCTCATTGGTGCGATCTACCTCGATGCCGGCATGGAAGTGGCGCGCGAACGCGTGCTGGCCTGGCTGGCCGGCGAGTTCGAAGGCCTGACACTGGTCGACACCAACAAGGATCCAAAAACCCGCCTGCAGGAGTTTCTGCAGTCCCGTGGTTGCGAGCTGCCGCGTTACGAAGTGGTGGATATCCAGGGTGAGCCGCATTGCCGGACGTTCTTCGTCGAATGCGAAATCACCTTACTGAATGAAAAAAGCCGAGGTCAGGGTGTGAGCCGTCGCATTGCCGAACAGGTAGCGGCCGCCGCAGCACTGATTGCCCTGGGTGTGGAGAATGGCAATGACTGATACAACCGCAACGCGCTGTGGCTATGTTGCCATCGTCGGCCGTCCGAACGTGGGCAAATCCACGTTGCTGAACCACATCCTTGGTCAGAAACTGGCGATCACCTCGCGCAAGCCGCAAACCACTCGTCACAACATGCTCGGTATCAAGACCGAAGGCGATGTGCAGGCCATCTATGTCGACACCCCTGGCATGCACAAGGGTGGCGAGAAGGCCCTGAACCGCTACATGAACAAGACCGCATCGGCGGCGTTGAAAGACGTCGACGTGGTGATTTTCGTGGTCGACCGCACCAAGTGGACCGAAGAAGACCAGATGGTCCTTGAGCGCGTGCAATACGTGACCGGCCCGCTGATCGTGGCGCTGAACAAGACTGACCGCATCGAAGACAAGGCGGAGCTGATGCCGCACCTGTCCTGGTTGCAGGAACAGTTGCCGAACGCGCAGATCATCCCGATCTCGGCCCAGCACGGGCACAACCTCGACGCGCTGGAGCGGGTGATTGCCGGGCATCTGCCGGAAAACGATCACTTCTTCCCGGAAGACCAGATCACCGACCGCAGCAGCCGTTTCCTTGCCGCTGAACTGGTTCGCGAAAAAATCATGCGCCAGATGGGTGCCGAGCTGCCATACCAGATCACCGTCGAAATCGAAGAGTTCAAGCAGCAGGGGAAAACCCTGCACATTCACGCGTTGATCCTCGTCGAGCGTGACGGCCAGAAGAAAATCATCATTGGCGACAAGGGCGAGCGCATCAAGCGTATCGGCACCGAGGCGCGCAAGGACATGGAGCTGCTGTTCGACTCCAAGATCATGCTCAACCTTTGGGTCAAGGTGAAGGGCGGCTGGTCCGACGACGAACGCGCCTTGCGTTCGCTGGGTTACGGCGACCTGTAAATCAGGCTTGCACTACACCGTAGAACCTTGTGGGAGCGGGCTTGCCCGCGATGAGGATGTAACATTCAGCAGAGATGTTGAAGGTGAATCCGCCATCGCGGGCAAGCCCGCTCCCACATTGGTTTGTGTTGATTTCAAAACGGCATGCCTTCAGTGAGACATCCATGTCCGCAACCCAGCCAATTGGCCAACCCGCCTACGTCCTCCACTCCCGCGCCTACCGCGAAAGCAGTGCGCTGGTGGACTTCCTCACGCCGCAAGGTCGGCTGCGGGCTGTATTGCGCAGTGCGCGAGGCAAGGCCGGGACGCTGGCACGGCCATTCGTTCCACTGGAAGTGGAGTTTCGGGGGCGTGGCGAGCTCAAAAACGTGGGGCGCATGGAAAGCGCCGGCGTTTCCACCTGGCTCAATGGAGAAGCCCTGTTCAGCGGCCTTTATCTCAATGAGTTGCTGATTCGCCTGCTGCCCGCCGAAGATCCGCATCCCGCCGTATTCGATCATTACGCCGCCACCCTGCTGGCCCTGGCTGAAGGTCGTCCGCTGGAACCGCTGCTGCGCTCATTCGAATGGCGGTTGCTCGATGACCTCGGTTACGGCTTTTCTCTGATCACTGACATCCACGACGCCCCCATCGCGCCGGACGGCCTTTATCGCTTGCAAGTGGATGCGGGACTGGAGCGGGTCTATCTGTTGCAACCGGGCCTGTTCAATGGCACGGAATTGCTGGCCATGGCCGATGCTGACTGGAGCGCGCCGGGTGCCTTGTCGGCGGCCAAGCGCTTGATGCGGCAGGCGCTGGCCGTTCATTTGGGCGGTCGGCCGCTGGTTTCCCGAGAGTTGTTTCGAAAACCGTAAATTCCCCATGTATGCTGTGCACCGAACTTTCTCTTCTTCTGGAGCGCTTCCGTGACCACCAGCACCCGCATTCTTCTTGGCGTGAATATCGACCACGTTGCCACCTTGCGTCAGGCTCGGGGTACCCGCTACCCGGACCCGGTGAAGGCAGCACTGGATGCGGAAGAGGCGGGCGCCGATGGCATTACCGTGCACTTGCGTGAAGACCGTCGTCACATTCAGGAGCGCGATGTGTTGCTGCTCAAGGACGTGCTGCAGACCCGCATGAACTTCGAGATGGGCGTCACCGAAGAAATGATGGCGTTCGCCGAGCGGATTCGCCCGGCGCACATTTGCCTGGTGCCGGAAACCCGACAGGAGCTGACGACGGAAGGTGGTCTGGACGTGGCTGGGCAAGAAGCCCGTATCAAGGCGGCGGTGGAGCGCCTGTCGAAGATCGGCTCGGAAGTGTCGCTGTTCATCGATGCCGATGAGCGTCAGATCGAGGCGTCCCGTCGTGTGGGCGCGCCGGCCATCGAGCTGCACACCGGGCGTTACGCCGATGCCGAGACGCCTGCCGAGGTGGCTGAAGAACTCAAGCGGGTTGCCGATGGCGTGGCGTTTGGTCTGGCCCAGGGCCTGATCGTCAACGCCGGCCATGGCCTGCATTACCACAACGTCGAAGCCGTTGCGGCAATCAAAGGTATCAACGAGCTGAACATCGGCCATGCGCTGGTGGCCCATGCGTTGTTCGTTGGCTTCAAGTCGGCTGTTTCGGAGATGAAGGCGCTGATTCTGGCGGCGGCCGCAAAAGCCTGAGAACACCACAAAACCCTGTGGGAGCGAGCAGGCTCGCTCCCACCATTGTTGGATGGGCCTGTTAAAGCGGTGCCGGTTCCGGAGCCGGCTTGGTCTTGTCGATCCCCGGCACGAGCAACTTGCCCTCGGCCACTTGATCGCCTTCAAGTTGCGGCTGCGTGACCCAAGTCAGGATGTCGTAATAGCGGCGGATGTTGGCCACGAAATGCACCGGCTCACCGCCACGGGCATAGCCGTATCGGGTTTTGCTGTACCACTTCTTCTCGGACAGCCGCGGCAGCATTTTCTTCACGTCCAGCCACTTGTCCGGATTCAGGCCTTCCCGCTTTGCCAGTTTGCGGGCGTCATCCAGGTGGCCGCTGCCGACGTTGTAGGCCGCCAGGGCAAACCAGGTGCGATCCGGTTCCTGGATCGACTCGTCCAGTTGATCCTTCATGTAAGCCAGGTACTTGGCGCCGCCCATGATGCTCTGCTTGGGGTCGAGGCGGTTGGACACGCCCATGGCCTGCGCAGTGTTCTGGGTCAGCATCATCAGGCCCCGCACGCCGGTTTTTGACGTGACGGCCGGTTGCCACAACGATTCCTGATAGCCGATGGCCGCCAGCAGGCGCCAGTCGACTTTCTCTTTCTTGGCATAGGCCTTGAAGTGCTGTTCGTACTTGGGCAAGCGTTGCTGCAAGTGTTGGGCGAAGGTGGTGGCGCCCATATAGCCAAGGACGTCGACATGCCCGTAATAACGGTCTTTGAGGCGTTGCAGGGTGCCGTTCTTCTTGACCTTGTCGAGGTAGGCGTTGATCTCGTTGAGCAGGCTGTTGTCATCCCCGGCCGCCACCGCCCAGCTCTGGTTGCTGGCGTCACCGAGGTCAAAGGCGACCCGGATATTGGTGAAGTAGACCTGGTTCATCGCGACTTCGTTGGAGTCCACGAGGGTTAGGTCGATTTGCCCCTCATCGACCATGCGCAACAGGTCGACGACTTCAACGGCGTCGGACTCTTCGTATTCAATGCCGGGAAATTGCTTTTTCAGCTGCGCCAGCTGTTCGGCGTGGGTGCTGCCCTTGAGCACCATGATCTTCTTGCCCACCAGATCTTTCGCTTCGGTAGGGCGCGACTGACCGTTGCGATAGATGATCTGTGGGGTCACTTCCAGATAGGAGTGGGAAAATCGCACCTGTTTCTTGCGCGCTTCGCTGCTGACCAGTCCCGCGGCGGCCAATACCGGGCCTTTTGGTTTGCCCACCTCGTTGAACAGGTCGTCGAGGTTGTCGGCGGTCTCGATCTTGAGTTCGACCCCCAGATCGTCGGCGAAGCGCTTCACCAGCTCGTATTCGAAGCCGGTTTCACCGTTGCGATCCTGGAAGTAGGTGGCGGGGCTGTTTCGGGTGATCACCCGCAGCACGCCATCCTCCTTTACGCGCTCCAGTGTGTTGGGTTTATCAACACAGCCACTGAGCATCAGGAAGAGTCCGGTTGCGATCAGCCATTTGGCGTACCGCGGACGCAAAGCCGTTGGGAAAAACATTTGCGCAGTATACGCAAAGGACCACGAGCGCCATATCTCGACAGCAATGGGCTTGTCTGCTAGAAGGCGAAAAACCCACTTGGAGCCCGCAGGAATGGGCTATAACCCGATTTTTAACCCGTCAAAATAACTCGAGCCGAGCGCCCCGATCGGCGCCGGTTTTCCGGTCGGACACCCGCTCCGACGTCCGGGTGCAACCGTGCGTAGCGTTTCGGGTGATGTCGCGGGCTGTTTAGGCTAGAATGCACGGCCTCAAAGCACACCCCTTCCCGAGGCTGTCCCGAAGATGTTGATCCTGCGCGGCGCTCCTGCCCTTTCTGCCTTTCGCCACAGCAAACTCCTTGAGCAACTGAGCCAGAAGGTCCCGGCTGTCAGTGGCCTGTATGCTGAATTCGCTCACTTCGCCGAAGTTACCGGCGTCCTGACCGGCGACGAACAGCAGGTGCTTGCGCGCCTTCTGAAATACGGTCCAAGCGTTCCGGTCCAGGAGCCGACCGGTCGTCTGTTTCTGGTGTTGCCGCGGTTTGGCACCATTTCGCCATGGTCGAGCAAGGCCAGCGACATCGCTCGCAATTGCGGGCTGACCAAGATCCAGCGCCTGGAGCGCGGCATTGCGTTCTACGTTGCCGGCCAGTTCAGCGACGCAGAAGCACAGCTGATTGCCGATGTGCTGCACGACCGCATGACCCAGATCGTCCTGGGCAACCTCGAACAGGCTGCCGGCCTGTTCAGCCACGCCGAACCCAAGCCCCTGACCGCGATCGACGTGTTGGGTGGTGGCCGCGCCGCGCTGGAAAAAGCCAACACCGAGCTGGGCCTGGCCCTGGCGGAAGACGAAATCGACTACCTGGTCAACGCCTTCGTCGGCTTGCAGCGCAACCCGCACGACATCGAACTGATGATGTTCGCCCAGGCCAACTCCGAGCATTGCCGTCACAAGATCTTCAACGCCAGTTGGGACATCGACGGCGAGAGCCAGGAAAAAAGCCTGTTCGGCATGATCAAGAACACCTACGTGATGCACAGCGAAGGCGTTCTGTCGGCTTACAAGGACAACGCATCGGTGATCGTCGGCTCCGTGGCCGGTCGTTTCTTCCCGGACCCTGAAACCCGCCAGTACGGCGCGGTGCAGGAGCCGGTGCACATCCTGATGAAAGTCGAGACCCACAACCACCCGACCGCGATTGCTCCGTTCCCGGGCGCGTCCACCGGTTCCGGTGGCGAGATCCGTGATGAAGGTGCAACCGGTCGCGGTGCCAAGCCGAAGGCTGGCCTGACCGGCTTCACCGTATCGAACCTGCAGATCCCGGGCTTCGAACAGCCATGGGAAGTGCCATACGGCAAGCCTGAGCGCATCGTGACCGCGCTGGACATCATGATCGAAGGCCCTCTGGGCGGCGCGGCGTTCAACAACGAATTCGGCCGTCCGGCACTGACCGGTTACTTCCGTACCTTCGAACAATCCATCTCCACCCCGCACGGTGATGAGGTTCGCGGTTACCACAAGCCGATCATGCTGGCCGGCGGCATGGGCAACATCCGTGAAGAACATGTCAAGAAAGGCGAAATCGTCGTTGGCTCCAAGCTGATCGTGCTCGGCGGCCCGGCGATGCTGATCGGTCTGGGCGGCGGCGCGGCTTCCTCCATGGCCACCGGCACCAGTTCGGCGGACCTGGACTTCGCTTCCGTACAGCGTGAAAACCCTGAGATGGAGCGTCGCTGCCAGGAAGTCATCGACCGTTGCTGGCAACTGGGCGACAAGAACCCGATCAGCTTCATTCACGATGTGGGGGCGGGCGGTCTGTCCAACGCCTTCCCGGAACTGGTCAACGACGGCGATCGTGGTGGCCGTTTCGAACTGCGCAACATTCCAAACGACGAGCCGGGCATGGCCCCGCACGAAATCTGGTCCAACGAATCCCAGGAACGTTATGTTCTGGCGGTTGGCCCGGCTGACTTCGAGCGCTTCAAGGCGATCTGCGAACGCGAGCGTTGCCCGTTCGCCGTGGTCGGCGAAGCTACTGCTGAACCGCAGTTGACTGTCACCGACAGCCACTTCGGCAACAGCCCGGTGGACATGCCGCTCGAAGTGCTGCTGGGCAAGGCCCCGCGCATGCACCGTTCGGTGGTGCGTGAAAACGAGGTGGGCGACGATTTCGATCCGTCGACCCTCGATATCGGCGAGTGCGTCGAGCGCGTACTGCATCACCCGGCCGTGGCCAGCAAAAGCTTCCTGATCACCATCGGCGACCGCACCATCACCGGCCTCGTGGCCCGTGACCAGATGGTCGGCCCGTGGCAAGTTCCGGTGGCCGACGTTGCCGTCACCGCCACCAGCTTCGACGTCTACACCGGTGAAGCCATGGCCATGGGCGAGCGCACTCCGCTGGCGCTGCTGGACGCTCCGGCGTCGGGCCGCATGGCCATCGGCGAAACCCTGACCAACATCGCGGCCTCGCGCATCGCCAAGATCTCCGACATCAAGCTGTCGGCGAACTGGATGTCGGCTGCCGGTCACCCGGGCGAAGACGCGCGTCTGTACGACACCGTGAAAGCGGTCGGCATGGAGCTGTGCCCTGAGCTGGGCATCACCATTCCGGTGGGCAAGGACTCGATGTCCATGGCCACGCGCTGGAACGATGAAGGCGTGGACAAGGCTGTCACTTCGCCGATGTCCCTGATCGTGACCGGTTTCGCGCCAGTGACTGACATCCGTCAGACCCTGACCCCGCAACTGCGCATGGACAAGGGCACCACCGATCTGATCCTGATCGACCTGGGCCGCGGCCAGAACCGCATGGGCGCCTCGATCCTCGCCCAGACCCACGGCAAGCTGGGCAAGCAGGCCCCGGACGTCGATGACGCCGAAGACCTCAAAGCTTTCTTCGCTGTGATCCAGGGCCTCAACGCCGACGGTCACCTGTTGGCTTACCACGACCGTTCCGACGGTGGTCTGCTGACCAGCGTGGTCGAGATGGCCTTTGCCGGTCACTGCGGCCTGAACCTGGTGCTCGACAGCGTTGCCGAGGATGCCTCCGAGATCAACGGCATCCTGTTCAACGAAGAACTGGGCGCAGTGATCCAGGTGCGTCAGGACGCGACGCCAAGCGTACTCGCACAGTTCAGTGCGGCTGGTTTGGCTGAATGCGTGGCGGTGATCGGGCAGCCGATCAACAACGGTCAGATCGACATCGTCTTCAATGGCGACACCGTGTTCGAAGGTCAACGCCGCCTGCTGCAACGCCAGTGGGCCGAGACCAGCTACCAGATCCAGCGCCTGCGTGATAACGCCGACTGCGCCGAGCAAGAGTTCGACGTGATCCTGGAAGAAGACAACCCGGGCCTGAGCGTCAAGCTCAGCTTCGACGTCAACCAGGACGTCGCCGCGCCTTACATCAAGAAAGGCATTCGCCCACAGGTTGCCGTGCTGCGTGAGCAGGGCGTCAACGGTCAGGTGGAGATGGCGGCGGCGTTCGACCGTGCCGGTTTCAGCGCGATCGACGTGCACATGAGCGACATTCTGGCCGGCCGTGTCGACCTGAACGAGTTCAAGGGCCTGGTCGCTTGCGGCGGCTTCTCGTACGGCGACGTACTGGGTGCCGGTGAAGGCTGGGCCAAGTCGGCCCTGTTCAACAGCCGTGCCCGCGATGCCTTCCAGGGCTTCTTCGAGCGTAACGACAGCTTCACCCTCGGCGTGTGCAACGGTTGCCAGATGATGTCCAACCTGCACGAGCTGATTCCGGGCAGCGAGTTCTGGCCGCACTTTGTGCGTAACCGTTCCGAGCAGTTCGAAGCCCGTGTGGCGATGGTGCAGATCCAGGAGTCGAACTCGATCTTCCTGCAAGGCATGGCCGGTTCGCGGATGCCGATCGCCATTGCTCACGGCGAAGGCCATGCCGAGTTCGCCAGCGAAGAAGCGTTGCTGGAAGCCGATCTGTCCGGTTGCGTAGCCATGCGTTTCGTCGACAACCACGGCAAGGTCACCGAAAACTATCCGGCCAACCCGAACGGCTCGCCGCGCGGGATCACCGGTCTGACCAGCCGCGACGGTCGCGTGACCATCATGATGCCGCACCCGGAGCGCGTGTTCCGCGCCGTGCAGAACTCGTGGCGCTCGGATGACTGGAACGAAGACGCCCCTTGGATGCGCATGTTCCGTAATGCGCGCGTGTGGGTGAACTAAGAGCGGGTGGACTAAGGGCCGTGTACAAGCTCAGCTTTTTTGTTCCCGACAGCCATGTCGAAGTGGTCAAAAGTGCCGTATTCGCCGCCGGTGGCGGACGGATCGGCGCTTACGATCACTGCGCATGGCAGGTGTTGGGCCAAGGCCAGTTTCGTCCACTGGAGGGCAGTCAGCCGTTCCTGGGTGAGGCAGGGCAGGTCGAACAGGCCGAGGAATGGAAGGTTGAGCTGGTCGTGGCCGATGAGTTGATCCGTTCGGTGGTGGCTGCCTTGAAAGACAGCCATCCCTACGAGACACCGGCTTATGAGGTGTGGCGGCTGGAGGATTTCTGATCTTCCAGGCTGCTGAAATGAAAAACCCGCTGAAAGCGATTTCAGCGGGTTTTTTGTTGCCTGTATTCACTTGCGATCCTGCAGGTCAGCGCAGTATCGACCCAGGGAGGCTTTTGTACCGAGGGAGCAGGCTCCCTCGGTACAGGGCTACGGACGAATCTCGATCATCGTGCCATCCGGCACCAGGTTCCAGACTTCACGCATGTCCCTGTTGCGCATGGCCACGCAGCCGTCGGTCCAGTCCAGGGTGTGGAACAGGTCTTCCGGGGTGTCTTCGGTATCCGGGGTGCCGTGGATCATGATCATGCCGCCTGGCGCGACACCTTCGCGGCGCGCGCGGGCAGAGTCAGTGATGTTCGGGTAAGAGATGTGCATCGCCAGATTGAAGTTGTTGCTGGTCTTGCGCCAGTCGATCCAGTAGAAACCCTCCGGCGTGCGTTTGTCGCCCTCCATCAGTTTCGGCCCCCTGGGGTTTTTGCCCAGGGAAATGCGATAGGTCTTGATCGGCTTGCCGTCATTGATCAATTGCAATTGATGAGCAGACTTGAGAACCAGGACTTTCTCGATGACCTTGCCGTTCAGCGTTTCCACGGCAGAAGCCTGGGATACCGTGATGAAAGACAAGCAAAACAGGGCAAGCAACCAGCGCATTGAAACGATTCCCCAAAAGGTGTCGCGACTATTCATTTATAGATGTTTTTTTAGTTGGCAGGCTGAGCGAGCGGCGGGATCGATTCGGACCGCACGGGGTAGACCTCGGCCCGCCGGTCAGCGAAGAAGCATTCTAAGGTACGGCCCACCGTGCGGAAAGCCAGCTCATCCCAAGGAATGTCGACTTCGTCGAATAATTGCACTTCCAGGCTTTCAGGGCCGGCGGCGAAGTTCAGGTCCGCCAGTTCGGCGCGGAAAAATACATGCACCTGGTTGATGTGCGGCACGTCGATCAGGGTGTAGATGCTCAGGTTGCGCACCCGGGCGCAGGCTTCCTCGGCGGTTTCGCGAATCGCCGCCTGCTCGATGGTCTCGCCGTTTTCCATGAAGCCGGCGGGCAGGGTCCAATAGCCCAGGCGTGGCTCGATGGCGCGTCGGCACAGCAATACCTTGTTGCCCCAGGTCGCCACGCAACCGGCGACGATATTGGGGTTCTGGTAATGAATGGTCTGACAGCTGTCGCAAACGAAGCGAAGGCGCGAATCACCTTCGGGAATGCGCTGGGTCACCGGGTTGCCGCACTGACTGCAAAATTTCATGCTTGAGTTCCTGAATGCTGCGCCTATCTTGGCGTGCGGCGGTGTCTGTCGGCAAGTTGTCGTTTCGCGACACGCCGCTCTCCGGGGGGTTGGGCGACCGAGGCGATTGGTGCATGATGCAGGGTAAGGCACAGATCGAGAACACTCATGCTGGACGAGCTACTGCATCGGGTAAGCAACCACACACCGCGCACGTTGGAGACCGACCGACGTTTCCCCGAGGCCGCCGTACTGATGCCCATCACCCGCAGTGACGAGCCGGAACTGCTGCTGACCTTGCGTGCCAGCGGACTCTCGACCCACGGCGGCGAGGTGGCCTTTCCCGGCGGCCGACGCGACCCCGAAGACCCCGACCTGATTTTCACCGCACTGCGCGAAGCCGAAGAAGAGATTGGTTTGCCGCCAGGGTTGGTCGAAGTGATCGGCCCGCTCAGCCCGCTGATTTCCCTGCACGGCATCAAGGTCACCCCTTATGTCGGGGTGATTCCCGACTTCGTCGAATACCAGGCCAACGATGCCGAGATTGCCGCGGTGTTCAGCGTGCCCCTGGAGTTCTTCCGCAAGGACCCGCGCGAACATACCCACCGCATCGATTATCAGGGCCGCAGCTGGTACGTGCCGAGTTATCGCTATGGCGAATACAAGATCTGGGGGCTGACGGCGATCATGATCGTCGAGTTGATCAACCTGCTCTATGACGCCAAAATCAGCCTGCATCAACCGCCGAAAAGCTTTATCAATACCTGATGCCATCACTCGAATGGCCTGAACACGCCGCTGCCTGAGCCTTGAGGACAACACAATGAAATACCGCCTGGGCGACGCCCGTGTCGAGACCCACCCACAGAGCTGGGTCGCGCCCAATGCCGTGCTGGTGGGTAAGGTCAAACTGGAGGAGGGCGCCAACGTCTGGTTCAACGCTGTGCTGCGGGGCGACAACGAGCTGATCCTGATCGGCAAGAACAGCAACGTCCAGGACGGTACCGTGATGCACACCGACATGGGCTACCCGCTGACCATCGGCACCGGCGTGACCATTGGCCACAATGCCATGCTGCACGGCTGCACCGTGGGCGATTACAGCCTGATCGGCATCAACGCGGTCATTCTCAACGGTGCGAAAATCGGCAAGAACTGCATCATCGGCGCCAACTCGCTGATTGGCGAAGGCAAGGAAATTCCGGATGGTTCGCTGGTCATGGGCTCGCCTGGCAAAGTGGTGCGCGAACTGACCGAACCGCAGAAGAAAATGCTTGAGGCCAGCGCCGCTCACTACGTGCATAACGCCCAGCGTTACGCCCGCGATCTGGTTGAGCAGGAAGAATGACCACCACCGAACGCCCTGTGTCATCGCCCTGCGTGAATATTTGTGCGCTGGACGACGATGACATCTGCACGGGCTGCCAGCGCTCGGTCGAAGAGATTACCCGCTGGAGCCGCATGACCAACGACGAACGCCGCACGGTGCTGGGCTTGTGTCATGAGCGAGCCAAGGCCAGTGGGTTGGTGTGGATGATCGGCACAAAATCGGGCAAATGAGGCGGGCCCCTTGTAGGAGCGAGCCTGCTTCGGGCGGCGTTCCGACGTTGGACTGAAGAGCTTCGCGGGGAACCAGACTCCCCGCGTTATCGTTAACGACCATCGTCGGAACGCCGCCCGGAGCCGGCTCGCTCCTACAGTATCCTGCGCACAAAATTGACAGGTAGTCCCACGCACCATGCTCTTCCTCATCGCCTACATCAGCAGCGTCGTGCTGATCAACTACGCCTTTTCTACCGCGCCGCACCTGGACATCATCTGGTCGGCCTGGGGTGGTCTGGTGTTCGTATTGCGCGACATGGTGCAAACCCGCTTCGGTCATGGTGCCATCGCAGCCATGCTGGCGGCGCTGGTGCTGTCCTATATCACCTCCGATCCGTCCATTGCCCTGGCCAGCGCCACGGCGTTCGCGGTTTCCGAGTGCATTGACTGGCTGGTGTTCAGCGTCACCAAGCGTCCGCTGCATGATCGCCTGTGGATAAGTTCGGCCCTGAGCATTCCCCTCGATACCTTCATTTTCTTCGGCATGATCGGTGCGCTGACCCCGGGTGTGATCCTCACCGCCCTGGGTTCGAAGTTCGCCGGGGTCACCGCCGTGTGGCTGATCATGGCCTGGCGCTTGCGCAAACAGGCCGTCGTCAGCTGAAGCCAAACCCTGCGGTTCATGTAAAATGCCGCGCTTTCTCCCCATGGATCGCGCGTATTGCGCCGTATCCTTGATGATCCGCTCCTTTGAGGACCTTCAGATGACCCGTATCGGAACTCCATTGTCGCCGACTGCAACCCGCGTATTGATGTGTGGTTGTGGTGAGCTGGGCAAGGAAGTGGTGATCGAGCTGCAACGCCTGGGCGTTGAAGTGATTGCCGTGGATCGTTATGCCAACGCACCGGCCATGCAGGTTGCCCATCGCAGCCACGTGATCAACATGCTTGATGGCGCCGCCCTGCGTGCGGTGATCGAAGCCGAGAAGCCACACTTCATCGTGCCGGAAATCGAAGCCATCGCCACCGCGACCCTGGTTGAGCTGGAGTCCGAAGGCTTCACCGTGATTCCGACCGCGCGCGCCGCGCAGTTGACCATGAACCGTGAAGGCATCCGTCGCCTGGCCGCCGAAGAGCTGGACCTGCCGACCTCGCCTTACCACTTCGCCGACACCTTCGAGGATTACAGCAAAGCGGTCGAAGACCTCGGTTTTCCGTGCGTTGTGAAACCGGTCATGAGCTCGTCGGGCAAGGGCCAGAGCCTGCTGCGCAGCGTCGATGACGTGAAGGACGCCTGGGATTACGCCCAGGAAGGCGGCCGCGCCGGTAAAGGCCGAGTGATCATCGAAGGTTTCATCGACTTCGATTACGAAATCACCCTGTTGACCGTGCGCCATGTTGGCGGCACCACGTTCTGCGCGCCGGTCGGCCATCGTCAGGAGAAGGGCGACTACCAGGAATCCTGGCAGCCACAAGCCATGAGCCCGATTGCCCTGGCTGAATCCCAGCGCGTGGCCAAAGCCGTGACCGAAGCCCTGGGTGGCCGTGGTCTGTTTGGCGTGGAGCTGTTCATCAAGGGCGATCAGGTGTGGTTCAGTGAAGTGTCGCCGCGCCCGCACGACACGGGTCTGGTCACGCTGATTTCCCAGGACCTGTCGCAGTTCGCCCTGCACGCCCGGGCGATTCTGGGTCTGCCGATTCCATTGATCCGTCAGTTCGGGCCTTCGGCTTCGGCGGTGATCCTGGTGGAAGGGCAGTCGACCCAGACCGCGTTCGCCAACCTGGGCGCCGCGTTGAGCGAGCCGGATACCGCGCTACGTCTGTTCGGCAAGCCTGAAGTCAACGGCCAGCGCCGCATGGGCGTGGCATTGGCTCGCGATGAGTCGATCGAAGCCGCTCGCGCCAAGGCGACCCGTGCGTCGCAGGCGGTGGTCGTGGAACTGTAAAAACCTCGCTGGCGGGCCTATACCTTCTATGGGCATCGCGCCAATGCTTTACCTGTAGGAGCGAGCCTGCTCGCGATGGTCGTTAACGATAACGCGGGGAATCAGGTTCCCCGCGGCGTTCTTGAGTCCATCGCGAGCAGGCTCGCTCCTACAGGTCATTTATCAATGCTCCAGGCCTGTACCCATGAATTCCCAAAGCATCATCGTCCCGAAAATCTCCACCCTGCCGGTACACGAGCCCCGGGCCCGGGCGATTGTGCGTTGGCTGGTGCGCAAGAACATCATCAAGGAAGAACTGACCACCTGCGGTCGCACCGGCAACCGCATGGCCCACGCCATCGCCGAGGGCGCCCGCGACGTGGTCCTGCACCCCGAAGCCCTGCCGTTTGGCGAACAGATCAACGGTCTGGAGATCGTGACCAAGCGCTGCATTTACACACCGGCCAAGGGTTTTCTTGGCGAGGCGGGTTGTGCCGAGTGTCGCAAGGAGGTGGGTGAGGCCTTGTTCGAAAGTCTGGAAGACTGGATGCCGGGGCGTACCGATAACTTCACTTGTCCGGAATGCGGGCACGAAGACGACATCAACGGTTTTCTGTTCCTGCAGGAATGCGGCTTTTCCAACCTGGGCTTCATCTTCAACAACTGGGCCGAGGCCGGGTTCAAGCAGAGCTTTCTCGACGAGTTTGCCGACTGGCTCGACCAGCCTGTCAGTTGGGTCAAAGTCGAACTTTGAACACGTGTAGGAGCGAGCCGGCTCCGGGCGGCGTTCCGACGATGGTCGTTAACGATAACGCGGGGAGTCTGGTTCCCCGCGGCGTTCTTGAGTCCATCGCGAGCAGGCTCGCTCCTACATAGATTTACGGCGTTAGATGCCCCGTCGATCACCACATTGATAATAGACAGAGTTTTACATTGAACCCGAGGGGGTGTCTGACTATAATGGCGCGCTTCCATTTTCCCGCTCGGGAGCCCCCGCGATGCTGCGTATCAGCCAAGAAGCTCTGACATTCGACGACATTCTCCTAGTGCCTGGTTATTCCGAGGTGCTTCCTAACGAAGTCAGTCTCAAGACCCGCCTTACCCGTGGCATCGAGCTGAATATCCCACTGGTTTCCGCTGCCATGGACACCGTCACTGAAGCCCGTCTGGCAATTGCCATGGCTCAGGAAGGTGGTATCGGCATCATCCACAAGAACATGACCATCGAGCAGCAAGCTGCCGAAGTCCGCAAGGTCAAGCGTTACGAGGCCGGCGTGGTCAAGGACCCGATCACCATCGAGGCTGACGCCACGGTGCGTGAACTGTTCGAATTGACCCGCATGCACAACATCTCCGGTGTTCCAGTGCTGCACGATGGCGACCTGGTCGGCATCGTCACCTCCCGTGACGTGCGTTTCGAAAACCGTCTGGACGCCCGCGTCCGTGAAGTGATGACGCCTAAAGAGCGTCTGGTCACGGTCAAGGAAGGCGCCAACAAGAACGACGTCCGCGAACTGCTGCACAAGCACCGCATCGAGCGCGTGCTGATCGTCGACGACAAGTTCGCCCTCAAAGGCATGATGACCGTCAACGACATCGAAAAAGCCAAGGCTTACCCGCTGGCCAGCAAGGACGATCAAGGTCGTCTGCGCGTTGGCGCCGCCGTCGGCACCGGTAAAGACACCGGTGATCGCGTCGCGGCCCTGGTCAGCGCCGGTGTTGACGTGGTGGTGGTCGACACTGCCCACGGTCACTCCAAAGGTGTGATCGACCGCGTTCGCTGGGTCAAGCAGAACTTCCCTGAAGTGCAGGTCATCGGCGGCAACATCGCCACCGGCGCTGCCGCCAAGGCCCTGGCCGAAGCCGGCGCTGACGCGGTCAAGGTCGGTATCGGTCCTGGCTCGATCTGCACCACCCGTATCGTCGCCGGTGTCGGCGTCCCGCAAATCAGTGCCATCGCCAACGTCGCCGCTGCCCTTGAAGGCACTGGCGTTCCGTTGATCGCCGACGGCGGCATCCGTTTCTCCGGTGACCTGTCCAAGGCCATCGTTGCCGGTGCCTCCTGCGTGATGATGGGGTCGATGTTCGCCGGTACCGAAGAAGCGCCGGGCGAGATCGAACTGTTCCAGGGCCGTTCGTACAAGGCTTACCGCGGCATGGGTTCGCTGGGCGCCATGTCCCAGGCTCAAGGCTCCTCCGACCGTTATTTCCAGGACTCTTCGGCAGGCGCCGAGAAGCTGGTTCCGGAAGGCATCGAAGGGCGTGTTCCGTACAAGGGCAGCCTGAGCGCCATCATCCATCAACTGATGGGCGGCCTGCGTTCTTCCATGGGCTACACCGGTAGCGCCAACATCGAAGAAATGCGCACCAAGCCTGAGTTCGTGCGGATCACCGGCGCTGGCATGGCCGAGTCCCACGTTCACGACGTGCAGATCACCAAAGAAGCGCCAAACTATCGAGTCGGCTGACGCCGACAGCTAAAAGCCACAAGTTATAAGCCGCAAGCGGTGCTGAGTTAATGCAGTTACCGCGCGGCTTCCGATTACTTGCAGCTTGCAGCTTGAAGCTTGCAACTGCTTTTCAGAGTCTCTCCCATGGCCCTCGATATTCACGCTCACCGCATCCTGATCCTCGACTTCGGTTCCCAATACACCCAGCTGATCGCCCGTCGCGTTCGCGAAATCGGTGTGTACTGCGAACTGCATCCGTTCGACATGGACGAGGAAGCGATTCGCGAATTCGCTCCGAAAGGCGTCATCCTCGCCGGTGGCCCCGAGTCCGTGCACGAAGCCAACAGCCCTCGCTGCCCGCAAGCTGTCTTTGACCTGGGCGTACCGGTCTTCGGTATCTGCTACGGCATGCAGACCATGGCCGAGCAACTGGGCGGCAAGGTAGAAGGTTCCGAGCTGCGTGAGTTCGGTTATGCCCGCGTAGACGTGGTCGGCAAGAGCCGCCTGCTCGACGGCATCGAAGACCACATCGACGCCGACGGCCTGTTCGGCCTCGACGTGTGGATGAGCCACGGTGACAAGGTCACCAAGATGCCGGAAGACTTCCACATCCTGGCCAGCACCCCAAGCTGCCCGATCGCCGGCATGTTCAGCGACGATCGTCGTTACTACGGCGTGCAGTTCCACCCGGAAGTGACCCACACCAAGCAAGGCGGCCGTATCCTGTCGCGCTTCATCCTCGACATTTGCGAGTGTGAAGCCCTGTGGACCCCGTCGAAAATCGCTGAAGACGCCATCGCCCAGGTGCGTGCCCAGGTCGGCACCGACAACGTGCTGCTCGGCCTGTCCGGTGGTGTGGATTCGTCGGTGGTTGCCGCGCTGCTGCACAAGGCCATTGGCGACCAGCTGACCTGCGTGTTCGTCGACAACGGCCTGCTGCGCCTGCACGAAGGCGAGCAAGTGATGGCCATGTTCGCCGAGAACATGGGCGTCAAGGTGATCCGCGCCAACGCTGAAGACCAGTTCCTTAACAACCTGGCTGGCGAAAGCGATCCAGAGAAGAAGCGCAAGATCATCGGCCGCACCTTCATCGACGTGTTCGATGCCGAATCCTGCAAGCTGGACAACATCAAGTACCTGGCCCAGGGCACCATCTACCCGGACGTGATCGAGTCGGCTGGCGCCAAGAGCGGCAAGGCCCACGTGATCAAGTCGCACCACAACGTGGGCGGCCTGCCGGAAGAAATGAACCTCAAGCTGGTTGAACCCCTGCGCGAGCTGTTCAAGGACGAAGTCCGTCGACTGGGCCTGGAACTCGGCCTGCCGTACGACATGGTCTACCGTCACCCGTTCCCGGGCCCGGGCCTGGGCGTGCGGATCCTCGGTGAAGTGAAGAAGGAATACGCCGACCTGCTGCGTCGCGCCGACCACATCTTCATCGAAGAACTGCGCAAGGCCGACTGGTACCACAAGGTCAGCCAGGCCTTCGTGGTGTTCCAGCCAGTGAAATCGGTTGGCGTGGTCGGCGATGGCCGTCGTTACGCCTGGGTCGTGGCCCTGCGTGCCGTGGAAACCATCGACTTCATGACCGCGCGTTGGGCACACCTGCCTTACGAACTGCTGGAAACCGTCAGCGGTCGCATCATCAATGAAATCGAAGGCATCTCTCGCGTCACCTACGACGTGTCGAGCAAGCCGCCAGCGACCATTGAGTGGGAATGATCGTAATTGAGCCTGTGAACACAGGCTCTTAACGATAGCGACAAAAGAAGCCCCCGATCGTGAGATCGGGGGCTTCTTGCGTTTCAGGGGTTGAGTCCCACAGTGAATCCGCCGATGAGTTACACCGGCACGCGCCCCTGGAGGTTCATGCCCATACGGCTAAGACCCCAGGACAGCTCGTCGATGCTGGCGTAAGGCACTTGATGCACTTCGGTCCAGGCGGGGCGATGGATCAGGTAGCTGCCATCAGCCGTGCGCTCGACCGCTGTTCGGACCACTTGGCCGTCTCTGCTGCGATGGAACAGCGCCCAGCTACCGTTCGATTTCTGAAACGTGAACATGCCTTGCCTGAATAACATCCGGCTCAATTCCTCCGGCGTCCTTTCGAGCAACGGCAGTGGCATCTGCAAGCTCAAGTCAGCGTGCAGGGTGTCGTAATTTCCGCCGGTGGACTCGGGCTGGTCTGCAAAACCGCGGCCCACTTCGACGCCTCGATCGGTTTCAATCAGCAGGCTTTCTTCCGGCAGCACTTCTTCGATGCGCAAGCCAATACCGCCCTGCATTTCGCTGATCCCGGGCATTGCGCGAAAGGTGTTGACGTTTTCCTGGTCCGTCAGCACTACCCATTTTCCTGCTCCGTTGATCGTTTTGTCGGCCTCCATGATGGTGTGGGTAAGGTAGGTCTTGATGGCTTGCTCATGCATGTCGGGGAGTGATGAGCCGGGGTAACGGTAACTGGCCAGGCAGTCGGTTGCCTGAATCCGAATGTTATTTTGTTGAGCCGCCTTGACCACTTCAAGCGGGGTGAATCTCCCGGTGGGATCGCTTTTCAGTTTTTGCAAATACACCCTGAGATCATCGGGTATTGCCCCGCTCTCGAAAAATTGATCGAGCTCCACTTGGTTGAAATCGTTGAGCAGGCGATGGAAATAGATCGTCTTGACGTCCTGTTGGGCCAGGGCCGGCATGTTCTCAATGAGAAACCGCATGCTGCCAATGCGGTCCTGGCTTTCACCGATGACCAGGCCCGGTGCCGCTTTAAATACCTTTGGAATCAATTCTTCGGCAGTGGTTGCTGGCGTCACGCCAGGAAGCGGAGGACGAGGAGGTAATGAGGCGGTGAATTCACTGCGGGAAAAGAATTGACGGGCGTCTTGCGACAGCTTGGCGCGCGGGGCCGCGATGTATTTCTCGTAAGTGGGCTCTGTGCGAAAGCTGCCGTCTGGCTGACGGACCACTTTGACATGGGTTTCTTTCTGGCCCATCGCAACTTGTCTGACACGGAATCGGTTAGCTGCATCGTATTGCGTGGCAGGGCGGCGCGGGATGGCCTGTGATGGTTCTTGAACAGGGGGCGAAGCCGGAGCAGGCGCGGAGGCTGAAGCGCGAGACCCTCCCGGATGCCGGTTGCCACCCCCCTTGAGCCCGCCTCTGGGCGTCAGCTCCCATTGACCCTCGGCATTGAGGCGCACCGGGAGGGAACCTGAAAATGCGTTGGGATTTTCAGGATCGATGATGGCCCAGGTGCCGCCTCCGTTGGGATCGGCTTCGTAACGCACGTAGTAGGCCATGTCATCGAGCAAGATCGCGCTGGAGGGGTTGGAGTCGAGTTGATAGATGCCCTGGAATTTTCCGGCATCACTCACGGGTGTCCGCCCCTCAAGCAGTTCATTGGCTTGCCAGTGATCCGGTATCTCGATGGGGTGAGTGGTTTCTGACAAGGACGAATCGAGTTCAGTTGCCAGTTCGGCGGGCCAGCCCATGGGCTTCATGCCCTTTGCAACCAACGCTTGCTTGAGCTCTTCGAGGTTGTCCACGGTCATGGACTCGTAGGCTGGGCGAAGCGGGGTATCCAGATTCAGCCGTCCACCCGGCGTGGATCTGATGACGCTGTCTGCCATCCCGTTGTTGGCATTGCGATATACCACAAGGACGCTGCTGCGGTAGCGCTGAAAGGTGAACATCCCCGGTTCAGGCAACAGCGCTCGCAGTTGTTGCGGGGACCTGTATGCCCATAGAGTTTCCACCTGCACGAGCACGTCACCTTTGATCAGTGCATGGACGCTGTCGAAGTCCATGCCATCCGATACGTAAAAAACCGGGGAATCCGGATAGTCCGCATGCTCCACAGCCAACCCCGGATCGGTGTTGATGGGTTGCGCTTGCCCCGGCGCTACCTCACCGATACGAATGCTCAGGGCGTCGGTCTGTTCGCTGATGCCGCGATAGCCTCTGAATGTCGCCATGTTTTCCTGATTGACCAAGGCAATCCATTTGGCCGGCTCTTTTAATGCTTCGTTGAACCGGATGACCTCGCTGGCAAAAAAACTCCTGGCCATCTGGTAGCCGGATTCCCAGTCAATCGCTTCTTTGTTGATGTTGTAGGTCGTCGACATGTCGAGGGCCTGCACCCGGATCTTTTGGGCGTTGGCGGCTTTGACCAGCGCCAGCAGATTGAATTCGCCTGTGGGGTCGTTGCCGGCCTTGATGTCGAGTTTGTTCAGGTAGTTTTCCAGCTCGGCAGGCATTTCACCGGTGCGCGCAAAGGTGTCCAGTTCGAGTTGATTGACGTTGGCCAGCAGCTCCTGCAGGTACAGAGTCTTCACACCCTTTTGAGCGAGCGTTGGCATGTTTTCGATGAGGAACTGTTTGCTGCCGATGCTGCCCCGGCTCTCGCCGACGACCAGGCCCGGTTTTTTCGCGTAGGCCGTTTCAAACAGTTCGCCGGGCGTGGCAAACGCTTGTGCAGAGAGTGCCGGTTGGCTCTGCGTCGGTGGGTGAAGCTCGTACCAGGCCTTGGCGTCGCTGATCAGGTTGCGACGAGGTTCTTCCTGGGCCATCTCGAATTCGCTGAGCGTGACGACCTCTTCGCCGGCATCGGACATGAGTACGCTGTGCACGTCGATGCCGGCCACTGACCAGATCCGTCTGAACGGGCTGCGGACGTCGGGTCCGCCAAGCGCCCATGCCCTCATTTCAGGGTCGTCAAGCCCCGGCACGTGAACGCCTGGTCGTTGTGACCATTCCTCGACGGCGGGGGAGGAGACGGCCGGTGCTTGCATCCCGCCTCTGAGGCCCAGTTTTGGAACGACTTCCCATTCTCCCGAATCATTCACAAACCGTACTGGAATCGAATCCCCGAAGGCGTCGGGATTGGCCGGGTCGATGATCGCCCAGTATCCTCGCCCGTTGAGGCTGTTTTCATAGCGCACGTAATAGGCATTGCCGTTGAGTTTGATGGCGGACGAAGGATTCGAGGCGAGCCGATACGTACCCTCGAATTTGCCTGGCTCACGCACCAGGGCATTGTCGCTGAGCACTTCATTAATCCTGAAGGCGTCCGGCACCGCTGGCGCTGGCCTGCCCTCAGTCGAGCCCGTGACAGCCTCTGATGCTCCTTCAATGGGTTTGACCTTCGATCCGGCGGTTTCGGCAGGGGTGGTTGATTCAACCAGATCGGCCATTTCCCTGGCTTCGGCTGCTTCGATGTCGGGGCCGATTTCCTCCAGCGATCCCGGGCCTTTGAGCATCAGGAGGTTGAACAGCAAATCGATGCCGCTGAACACGGCGCCAAGAACGCCGGCCTTGCGATCCCCGGCGGTTTTGCCATTGACTGCCTGATCGATGTTCAAGCCCAGGCTGGCAATACTGGCGCCGACCACCGGCAGGGCAATCGGCCAACCGACCACCGCCATGGGGCCAAATACTTTTAATCCGGCACTGAGGTAACCGATCCACAGTTTCTTGCGCAGATCGCCATTGGACGTCAGCGAGAGTTCGGCTTCGGCGAACATTGCGTTTTGGGTCGAGTTGCTCAACCAGCTGAATGCGTCGCCGGTGATGACCTGGTTTTTTTGATTGATCAGGTGATGGTCGTACTTGCCCCAGGTACTCACCAGCCGGTTCATGATATCGGTGATGTTCTTGTCGATGGCCTGACGATCAGCCAGGGAAAAGTGGGTCATGAAGCCCTGGCGAGCGCCTTCTTCGTTCATCTGCTGCAACATCCAGTAGTGCATGTCCGTCGCGGTTTCCAGCACTTTGAAAGCGACGGTTTCACCGGGCATGTACACGATCTGGCGACCCTTGGGCGCGACAAAACGCAGGATATTGGTGGCCACGTATCCGTCGACGTCCAGAGCCCGAACACTGTCGGCGCAAGGGTGTTGAGCCCGCAGCATTTGCAGGTCGACGGGCCAGTTGATCGGTCCCATCACGGCGTTTGTGACGAACTGGAAGTCATCGTCGCTCAACTGCCGTTTGTCCCTGGCTTTTACGGCCTGTATCAGAAAATTGCATTTGGCCAGGGTTCGGAAGTCGGTGCCGGACTGCTTCCAGAACGCAGTCAACTTGTTGGTATAGAGCGTGCTGAAATCGATGTCCCAGAACGCCTTCAGCACCTCGTTGCCGTGCAGGCGTACTTCGTTGGTTTCGTTGAACCTCGCGGCTTTCGGGCCAGCGGTATAAAAGCCTGAATAGACGTCCAGCAGGTCAGCGTTGTCCTGGTCGCCGACGCGAAAGCGCTGGATCACCAACTGCGTCAGGGTCATGGTGGATGTCAGCGTGGCGGGGACGTGCTCCCAACCGGTGAAAGCTTTGGAACTGCTTTCGGCTGTGTCGAAACGGTGGAAGTACACCTGATCGGGATCGAGGTCGGTAATGCCGGATTTTTTCAGTAAGTCGCTGGCGACTTCGTGCGCCGTGTCTTGCAGGCTTGGGCACGTCTGGATGACGGTGGTGGCGATCGCCTTGAGCGCGGCTTTGTCGGCGGCATTGGGCAGCGGCTGTGTTTCGTTCGGGTTCATGCGCTCTCTTTCCATGAGATAACGGGATGTCGAGGATGGCCGGTTTTTTCGAGGCAAGTGCACTACATAGTTATGCCCACAGCGGGTGTGCGGCCACACATCACCCTTACTGTTTCGCAATTGCAGGTGTATCGTATTCGCCTTTTGCGGGCCCAGGGCCCGAAGCTGATACGTGAGGTAGTTGAGTCCATGTCCTTTACCCGTCGACAAATACTCGGTGGTCTGGCCGGTCTTGTAGTGGTTGGCGTGGGAGCCGGCGGCGCGTCGCGTTACTGGCTGGGCAAAATGGCCGACGCCGAGGCGGGCCATGACTACGAGCTGATCGCCGCGCCGCTGGACGTCGAGCTGGTGCCTGGACACAAAACCGAAGCCTGGGCCTTCGGCCCGTCGGCGCCGGGCACCGAGTTGCGCGTGCGTCAAGGCGAATGGTTGCGGGTGCGTTTCATCAACCACCTGCCGGTTGCCACCACCATCCACTGGCACGGCATCCGCCTGCCGCTGGAAATGGACGGCGTGCCGTATGTTTCGCAACTGCCGGTGCTGCCGGGCGAATACTTCGACTACAAATTCCGCGTGCCGGATGCTGGCAGCTACTGGTATCACCCCCATGTGAGCAGCAGCGAGGAACTCGGTCGTGGACTGGTTGGCCCGCTGATCATCGAAGAGCGCGAGCCGACCGGTTTCAAGTACGAAAAAACCTTGAGCCTCAAGAGTTGGCACGTCGATGATGAAGGCGCTTTCGTCACGTTCAGCGTTCCTCGCGAGGCGGCCCGTGGCGGTACGGCGGGGCGTCTTTCGACCATCAACGGGGTCTCTCAACCTGTCATCGATTTGCCCGCCGGACAGATCACCCGCGTGCGCCTGCTCAACCTTGATAACACCCTGACCTATCGCCTGAACATCCCTGACGTCGAAGCGCAGATCTATGCGCTGGATGGCAATCCGGTCGAGCCGCGTCCGCTCGGCAAGGAATACTGGCTCGGTCCCGGCATGCGCATTTGCCTGGCGATCAAGGCCCCGCCGGCCGGTGAAGAGTTGTCGCTGCGCAACGGCCCTGTACGGTTGGCAACATTGCGCTCCGTGGCCAATACCGATGCGCCGACCGACTGGCCACCGGCGCTGCCCCCAAACCCGGTGGCCGAACCGGACCTGGCCAATGCCGAGAAACTCAACTTCAATTTCGAGTGGGTGGGCTCGGTGTCGGTCAACGTCGATAATGGCAAGCCGCCGAGCCTGTGGCAGATCAACGGCAAAGCCTGGGACATCACTGACAAGACCTGTGCCGACCGGCCCATTGCCAGGCTCGAGAAGGGCAAGAGTTACCTCTTCGAATTGAAAAACATGACTCAATACCAGCACCCGATTCACCTGCACGGCATGAGCTTCAAAGTCATCGCCTCGAACCGGCACAAGGTCATCCCGTACTTCACCGACACTTACCTGTTGGGCAAGAACGAGCGCGCGCAAGTGGCGCTGGTGGCGGATAACCCGGGTGTGTGGATGTTCCATTGCCATGTGATCGACCACATGGAAACCGGCCTGATGGCCGCCATCGAGGTGGCGTGATGCGACAGATTCGTCCCGCCGCCATCATCGACCGCAGCCGTGATCGCGACTTCATGCGTGAAGCCCTGGCCCTGGCTGCCCAGGGCGCCGCTCTCGGCGAAGTGCCAGTGGGCGCGGTGCTGGTACAGGACGGCGAAATCATCGGTCGCGGCTTCAACTGCCCGATCAGCGGCAATGACCCGAGCGCCCATGCCGAGATGGTCGCGATCCGCGCCGCCGCCCAGGCCGTGAGCAACTATCGCCTGCCGGGCAGCACGCTGTACGTGACCCTGGAGCCGTGCAGCATGTGCGCCGGGCTGATCGTGCACTCACGGATTGCGCGGGTGGTGTATGGCGCGCTGGAGCCCAAAGCGGGGATCGTGCAGAGCCAGGGGCAGTTCTTCACCCAAGGCTTCTTGAATCACCGGGTGTTGTATGAAGGCGGGGTGTTGGCCGAGGAGTGCGGGGCGGTGTTGAGCGAGTTTTTCAAGGCGCGGCGCGCCAAACCTTCAGACTAAACACCGACCCCCTGTAGGAGCGAGCCTGCTCGCGATGGTGGACAACGATAACGCGGGCTTTCTGAATGAACGCGGCGCTTTCAAGTCCATCGCGAGCAGGCTCGCTCCTACAAGTTTCTGCATTATTTTCTGGCAACAATCACCGCCCGCATCGGCGCCGGCAGCCCTTCAATGGTCTTGCTGTGATCTTCGGGATCAAGGAAGTCACTCAGCGACTGGTACTTCATCCACTCCGTGCCGCGCTGTTCCTCGACCGTGGTCACGCTCACATCCACGCACTTCACATCGCTGAAACCGGCACGACGCAGCCACAATTCCAGCGCCGGTACCGACGGCAGGAACCACACGTTGCGCATCTGTGCATAACGGTCTTCCGGCACCAGCACCTGATGTTTGTCGCCTTCGACCACCAGGGTTTCCAGCACCAGTTCGCCGCCCTTGACCAGGCAATCCTTCAGCGCCAGCAAGTGCTCGATCGGCGAGCGGCGGTGGTAGAACACGCCCATGGAAAACACCGTGTCGAAGCCTTCCAGGTTCGGCGGCAAGTCTTCGAACGGGAACGGCAGATGCCAGGCATTCGGCTCGGACAGGAAACGCTGCACGGCCTGGAACTGGCAGAAGAACAGCCAGTTCGGATCGACACCGATCACGCTGTCTGCGCCGGCGCCGAGCATGCGCCACATGTAATAGCCGTTACCGCAGCCGACATCGAGGATGCGTTTGCCCTTGAGGTCCAGGTGCGGAGCCACTCGCGACCATTTCCAGTCCGAGCGCCATTCGGTGTCGACGTGCACACCGAACAGATCGAATGGCCCTTTGCGCCATGGCGACAGCCCCATCAACGCCGTACGCATTTGCGCGCGGGTTTCATCGTCGCAATCGGTGTCGAGTTTCAAGCCGTTGAGCAAATCGACTTCGCTCGGCTGGATCTTCGGCAGGGCGTCGAGCGCGCTTTGCCAGCGCTCCAGGTCGCCGTGGCCCTTTTCCATTTTCTTGTCGAGTTGTGCCTGCAGGGTGTTGGCCCAGTCGGCCAGCGGTGTACCGGCCAGACGGCGGGCGAGGGGGGACAGATCAATCATGGCAAGGCAATCAACGAGGCAAAGTTAAGACACTGGAACCACGGCACGACTTTCGAGAACCCGGCGGCCAGCAGGCGTTCGCGGTGTTCTTCGAGGCTGTCGGGCTTCATGACGTTTTCGATGGCACTGCGCTTCTGGGCGATTTCCAGTTCGCTGTAGCCGTTGGCGCGTTTGAACGCGACATGCAGATCAGTGAGCAGCGCGTGCTCTTCGGGGTCGTTGAAGCGCAGTTTTTCCGAGAGGATCAAGGCACCGCCGGGCAGCAGCGACTGACGGATGCGCGACAGCAACGCCGTACGTTGCTCCGGGGCGATGAATTGCAGGGTGAAGTTCAGCGCCACCACCGAGGCTGGCTGGAAGTCGAGGGCGAGGATATCGCCTTCGATCACTTCGACCGGCAGCAATTCCTGGAACATGGAGTCCTGACCGTTGAGGTACTCGCGGCAGCGCTCGACCATGGCCGCCGAGTTATCCACAGCGATCACCCGGCAACCATCGGTGCGCACATGACGGCGCAGGGCCTGGGTCACGGCACCCAGCGACGAACCCAGGTCGTACAGCACGCTGTTGGGCTGGGCGAACTGCGCGGCGAGCACGCCAAGGTTTTCGACGATGGTCGGATAACCTGGCACCGAGCGCTTGATCATGTCCGGGAACACCCGCACCACGTCCTCGTTAAAGGCGAAGTCAGGCACCTGGGCCAAAGGCTGGGCGAAAAGGCGATCGGGTTCTTTGCTCACGGCGGTTCCAGCGGCGTAGGTGGAAAAGGCCGGCATTTTAGCCAAGTTGGCGCGGGGATGCGCGGGTTGTCTGATAAACCGCCAGGCAGCCTGCAAAGTCTGTGTGTTCAGTGATATTGCTATCGCGAGCAAGCTCACTCACACAAGGACGGCGCTGTGCCTGTGGGAGCGAGCTTGCTCGCGATGGGGGCAGCGCAATTTATGAGTGAACGCCGACGCTGTAATGTCCCGTTACCTCCATAGCCGAGAGATAAAAACAGCGCAATAATCTGGTGAGTGCTTTATGGAAAGTGGGCAGGATGTTGAGTTGAGGTGGTCCAATCTGAAATGTATTCTCCGAATTCTCCCCATGTTTGTCTTATCTTCAAGGTGTAAACACCTCTAGTTAAACTCCAGTTTGTAACTACCCTCCATTCAAGTCCCCATTCCCCGAGATTCGTGACGCCGGATCCTAAGTGGACTTGGTTTGGCGTACTTTGATGGAATGCTTCAATTTCGATAATGGAGTTGGCAAGTGCTTTGCCTGCGAACTGCTGGTTCCTGTCAAAAATAGGCGCTGTGTTCATTGGCGTATATATAACGGGTGGGGAGGCGTAAACGCTGTATGTTACTGAGTTGGAGATCTCATCTGACCCAAAATGGCGCGCGCGAATAGTGAGTGCAGGGTGAGGGAAGCCGTCTATCTTTTTACTCCAGTTTCCTGATGGGCCAACATCGCCAGCCCAATGCCATACATTCGGGCTGTCAGATCTTTCGATATATACCGCTTTTCCAGGCGTGCCGCCTGTTCCAGCCCAATAGAGATCTTCATCACCAATGGACTCATTATTTTTAGGCGAGGTTATAGTTAGTGCAAAAATACCAGTGGGCTTGTCTTTTGTTTGAATGACGTCGTCGAAGCCGTTAATGGTTTTTCGATCTGTTTTGTTTGATGAAAATTCCATAATAATTAACTCCGTTTTAATGGAGTAATTAAGTTAACGAAGGCGTGCGGGGATCTTAACTGTCAGAAATACTAGTTCCGACAGACGGTGTTAGGGTCGTGGGTGAGCGAACTCTTGAGGAAACGCCGACGCCGTAATTCCCCATTGCCCTAGCCAATAACTGAGGATGATCACATAAGGCGCGGCATTGAACGGCACGACAAAGCGGCTGATGCCAATCACGCTATCCGAAAACACAAACGCTACTGCACCAACCGCTGCCAGCAGCGCCGAGCGCTTGGGCACATCGGTGCCGAGTCGCGCCAGCGCACGCCAGAGCATCGCGCTGATCGCCAGGCCGTAGACGATCACCGGGATCAGCAACGGCCCGAGCCCGTGAGCGATCAGAATCCCCAGCAGCACGACGCCCACACCCGAGGCCAGGATCAATGGCAACAAGGCCAGGCGCCGACAATCGCTCAGATACGCTTTCAGGTAAGCCAGATGCGCAACCAGAAACGCCCCGAGCCCGAATACGAACAGGTCCCTCGGCCACGCCAGCAGCACATCGCCGAGCAGGGAGAAGATCAATCCGAGGCTGATCCAGCGCCGATACTCGCTCGGTGGCGCATCGTGCAGCCAGCCGAGCAGCGCCAGGACGGGCAGTGGCTTGACCAACAGGCAGAGCAGCGCGGCGTGCACGCTCAGGCCGTAGAGGAACGTCACCGCGCCCATGAGCGCCAGAATCAGCCAGCCCACGGTCAGTTAACCGATATGTTGCAGTCGAAGGCGTCCACCGGCAGCACTTCCGGCGCCCAAGGCTGTTGCGAAGTCAGACGCAAACGCCCGGTCCCGGTGGTGAAGGCCTGAAAGCGCCAGGTGGAAATCCCGGCGGCGCCGACCACACCGGCATCTTCCGGGTTGGTATAGACCTCGGGGCTGAGCGCACGCAACACGCCACCGGCCGAATCCTGGATGGCCCAGCGGTAACCCGTGGTCGGGTTGCTTGGCAGGGTCAGGATCAGGTTTTGCCCGCTGGTGAGCTTCACCGGGCATTCGCTTTGTTTTTCCACGGTCACATTCTGCTTCGGTTGCGTGGCGCAGGCGGCCAGCAGCGCGAGGGCGAGGGGGACAAACAGGCGAGTGGGGGACATAAGGTCAGTGGCTCCGGCGTTCACGACGAACGGTGAGCATAACTGAGATGAGACAGGGTGTAACAGTCGCAGAAGGATGTGGTGGCAGGGAGGACGCCTTCGCGGGCAAGCCTGCTCCCACAGTGTTCAGCGGTGCTCACACATGTTGTGTTCACCGCAAAATCCTGTGGGAGCGGGCTTGCCCGCGAAAGCAATCAAACAGTCACTACAGGACTATCAGAAAAGTACCTTCGCCACATCCGCAAAGCGCTTGGCGAAGTGCACGGTAATGCCTTCCTTCAGATACTCCGGCAGTTCCTCGAAATTGCCCCGGTTGGCCTCCGGCAGGATTAGCTCGAAAATCTTCTGCCGCCGCGCCGCGATGACTTTTTCACGTACCCCGCCAATCGGCAGCACGTGCCCGGTCAACGTCAGTTCGCCGGTCATCGCCACGCCTTTCTTCGGCGGCTGGTTACGCGCCAGCGAGAGCAGGGCGCTGGCCATGGTCACGCCGGCGCTCGGGCCGTCTTTCGGGGTGGCGCCTTCCGGTACGTGCAGGTGCACGAACGCCTCGTCGAAGAACTTCGGATCACCGCCAAACGACTTCAGATTGGAACTGACGTAGCTGTAGGCGATTTCCGCGGATTCCTTCATCACATCACCCAGTTGCCCGGTGAGTTTGAAACCACGGTTCAAGGTGTGGATGCGCGTTGCTTCGATCGGCAGGGTGGCGCCGCCCATGCTGGTCCAGGCCAGCCCGGTGATCACGCCGATGCCCGACAGCACTTGCTCGTTGCGGAACACCGGTTTGCCCAGTGAGGTTTCAAGGTCTTTGGGGCCGAGCTTGATCACGGCATTCGGGTCGTCGAGCAGCTTCATCACCGCTTTGCGCACCAGTTTGCCGAGGTTTTTTTCCAGCTGACGGACACCGGCTTCGCGGGCATAACCGTCGATCAATGCCTTGAGCGCGCTGTCGCTGATGCTCAGGCTGCCCTTGGACACGCCGGCCTTCTCAAGCTGTTTCGGCCACAGGTGACGCTTGGCGATGGCGACTTTTTCTTCGGTGATATAGCCCGACAGGCGAATCACTTCCATCCGGTCGAGCAATGGCCCGGGAATCGAATCGAGGGTGTTGGCGGTGCAGATGAACAGCACCTTCGACAGGTCCATGCGCAAGTCGAGGTAGTGGTCGAGGAATTCGACGTTCTGCTCCGGATCGAGGGTTTCCAGCAGCGCCGAGGCCGGGTCGCCCTGGTAGCTCTGGCCCATCTTGTCGATCTCGTCGAGCATGATCACCGGGTTCATCACCTCGACGTCTTTCAACGCCTGCACCAGTTTGCCCGGCTGCGCGCCGATGTAGGTGCGACGATGGCCCTTGATCTCGGCTTCGTCGCGCATGCCACCGAGGCTGAAGCGGTAGAACGGCCGGCCGAGGGATTCGGCGATGGATCTGCCGACGCTGGTCTTGCCCACGCCCGGCGGGCCGACCAGCAGCACGATGGAGCCGCTGATCTCGCCTTTATAAGCACCGACCGCCAGGAACTCGAGGATGCGGTCCTTGATGTCATCGAGGCCGGCATGGTGCTTGTCCAGCACCTTGCGCGCGTGCTTGAGGTCGAGTTTGTCCTCGCCGTACACGCCCCACGGCACCGAGGTCGCCCAGTCGATGTAATTGCGGGTGACGGCATACTCCGGCGAGCCGGTCTCGAGGATCGACAGCTTGTTCATTTCCTCTTCCAGGCGCTTCTGCACCTGCACCGGCAGGACTTTACCCACCAGTCGCTGTTCGAACTGTTCGAGGTCGGCGCTGCGGTCGTCCTTGGTCAGCCCCAGTTCCTGCTGGATGACCTTGAGCTGTTCCTTGAGGAAGAACTCACGCTGATGTTCGCCGATCTTGCGGTTAACTTCGGCGGAGATTTCTTTCTGCAGGCGCGCGACTTCGACTTCCTTGCGCAGCATCGGCAGGACTTTTTCCATGCGCTTGAGCATCGGTACGCAGTCGAGCACTTCCTGCAGTTCGCTGCCGGTGGCCGAGGTCAGGGCGGCGGCGAAGTCGGTCAGCGGCGACGGATCGTTGGGGCTGAAGCGGTTGAGGTAATTCTTCAGCTCTTCGCTGTACAGCGGATTGAGCGGCAGCAGTTCCTTGATCGCATTGATCAGCGCCATGCCGTAGGCCTTGACCTCGTCGGTCGGCTCGGTGGGCTGGTGCGGGTATTCGACTTCCACCAGGTACGGCGGGCGATGGTGTTTGAGCCAGGTCTTCAGGCGCACGCGGGTCAGGCCCTGGGCGACGAACTGCAGCTTGCCGTTTTCGCGGCTGGCGTGATGCACCTTGACCAGCGTGCCGTAGAGCGGCAGGGCCGAAGTGTCGAAATGACGCGGGTCTTCCTGGGGCGTGTCCATGTAGAACAGGGCCAGGGAGTGGTGATCGGATTTGGCGACAAGGTCCAGGGTTTCGGCCCAGGGCTCTTCATTGACGATGACCGGCAGCACCTGGGCCGGGAAGAACGGTCGGTTGTGGATCGGGATGATGTAGACCTTGTCCGGCAGGTTCTGGCCAGGCAGGGCGAGGCCTTTGCCGGTGGAGTGTTGGGTGGCGTTTTCGGGGTCGGCGTATTCGCTCGGGTCTTCAGGGAATTCTTGCTGGTCGCTCATGGGGCACCTGCGCAATGGAGTATGGGTCTTAGATGGGGCAGGTTGGCGGTGGTTTCAATGATGCCTGGGCATTAACCAGTCATTCAAAGGTGTATTCAGCAGGGATTCAGGTTAGCTGGATTTCACGGCGACACGTCCACCTGTAGGAGCGAGCCTGCTCTCGAAGGCGTGTCAGTTGACACCAACGTAGCGGATACACCATCGCGAGCAGGCTCGCTCCTACAGGGGTGGGGCGTGTGGTGGTATGAAATCTGCGGGCACAAAAAAGGCGACGCCTGTGAGGGCGTCGCCTTTCGTTTTACTGCCGCTAAAACTTACTCGGGCAGTTTGTACGCAATCACATAGTCACCCATCTTGGTCCCCAGCGAACCATGACCGCCGACCACGAGCAGCACGTATTGTTTGCCGTCCTTGCCGGTGTAGGTCATTGGTGTCGCCTGGCCGCCGGCCGGCAGGCGCGACTTCCAGAGTTCCTTGCCGGTGTTGACGTCATAGGCGCGCAGGTACTGATCCAGGGTGCCGCTGAGGAAGCCGACGCCGCCGGCAGTGACCATCGAGCCACCCATGCTTGGCACGCCGAGGGGCAGGCCGATCGGCAGCGGCGAGCTGTCGCGGCTGGTGCCGTTCTTGCGTTTCCACACGATTTTGCTGGTGGTCAGGTCGATACCGGCCACGTAACCCCAGGACGGCGCCTGGCATGGCACGCCGAACGGCGACATGAACGGGTGCATGATCACCGCGTAAGGGGCGCCCGTGTTCAACTGCACGCCAGAGGTTTCGCTCTCGCGCTTGCTACCGGCCGCGACTTGGGCGCGCGGTACCATCTTCGAGACGAAAGCCATGTAGTTCGGGCTGGTGAACAACAGCTGGCGAACCGGGTCGACCGACACGCCGCCCCAGTTGAACACACCGACGTTACCGGGATAGATCAGGCTGCCCTGTTCCGATGGCGGGGTGTACTGGCCTTCGTAACGCAGTTCCTTGAACTGGATGCGGCACAGCATCTGGTCGAACGGACTGGCACCCCACATGGCTTTTTCGGTCAGTTCCGGGGCCAGCAGGTTCAGGTCCGAACGGGCCTGGGTCGGTGCGGTGTGGTCACCCTTCACGGCGCCTTGCGGGACCGGGATTTCACGGATCGGAATGATCGGCGTGCCGTCGCGACGGTCGAGGACGTACAGACTGCCTTGCTTGGTCGGTGCGATCAGTGCAGGTTTCACGCCGTCGGCGGTTTTCATGTCCAGCAGGGTTGGCTGGCTGCCGACGTCCATGTCCCACAGGTCGTGGTGGGTGAACTGGTAGTTCCAGCGCACCTTGCCGGTGGCCAGATCCAGAGCGACCAGGCCGGCGCTGAATTTTTCGGCGCCAGGGGTGCGGTCCCCGCCCCACTGGTCAGGCGTCTGATTGCCCAGCGGCAGGTAAACCATGCCGAGTTTTTCGTCGACGCTGGCCAGCGACCACATGTTCGCCGAATTGCGGCTGTAGGTCTGGCCCGGTGCCAAAGGCTCGGTGGCGTCCGGGTTGTTGCTGTCCCAGTTCCACACCAGGTGACCGTCGCGCACGTCGTAGGCGCGGATCACACCGGACGGCTCGTTGGTCGACTCGTTGTCGGTGACGTGGCCACCCATGATCACTAGGTCGCGGGTGATCGCGGCCGGCGAGGTGGAGTAGTAGCCACCCGGCGTGAACGGGCCGATGCCCTGGGTCAAGTCCACCACGCCATTGTTGCCGAAGCCTTCGCAGATCTTGCCGGTGTCGGCATTCAGTGCGATCAGGCGCGCATCGGCGGTCGGCAGGTACAGGCGACGCGGGCAAGCCTGGGCAACGGCTTTACCGGCCTCGGAGATGACGGCGGACGCAGCGGTTTCAGACTTGGCGTAAGCGGCTTCGTCGTAGTACGACACGCCACGGCAGGTCATGTGGGCGAAGCCCTTGAAGCCCACCGGGCTCTTGATCTGCGGGTCGAAGCGCCAGATTTCCTTGCCGGTGTCCGGGTCCAGCGCCAGCACCTTGCTGTGGGCGGTACAGGCGTAGAGCATGCCGTTGGCTTTGAGCGGGGTGTTCTCGTTGGTCAGTTCCACCGGGTCATCGGCGGTCGGCAGGTCGCCGGTGCGAATGCGCCAGGCTTCCTGCAACTTGCCGACGTTGCCGGGGGTGATTTGCTTGAGCGGCGAGTAGCGATCACCGAATTCGGTGCGGCCATAGGCCTGCCAGTCGCCTTCGGGCATGGTTGGCGCCGTGCTGGTCATGTCGGCGCTGTCGCGGCCCAACTCGCCGAGGACTTCACCGGGGTGGGTGAACTGGCTGGCAAGGGCGGTGGCACCGGCCAGCACCACGGCCACGCTCAACGCACCGGTGCCCAGTGTCGCGGGGCCGTCACGCAGCAGTGGACGACGGAACCATGGCACAAGCATGACGATGCCGAGGGCGAACCACAGCGCCAGACGCGGCACCAGTTGCCACCAGTCGAGGCCCACTTCCCACAAGGCCCAGACGGTGCTGGTGAACAGCACCAGCGCGTACAGGCCCAGGGCTGCGCGACGGGCGGCGATCAGCAGAACGCCGGTCAACGCAATGCCGATACCGGCCAGCAGGTAGTACAGCGAGCCGCCCAGCATGCTCAGCTTGATCCCCCCGGCCAGCATGGCCAGGCCCATTAGCAGAAGCAGTATGCCGAGCAAGGTCGGCAATAGACGGCTTCGACCCAAGGCACCCTCAGTGCTCATAGTGTGATTCTCCGTGACGTTTCAAGTTGTCCCGCGCCAGTTCACTGTAGATGACGATCCGGCGCGGGCATGGTTCAGATAAAAACGGTTTGATTGATGCAACCACCTGCAGGAGCGAGCCTGCTCGCGATGGACCCGAAAACTACGCGGGGTGTCAGGCAACCAACGTTATCGTTGACGACCATCGCGAGCAGGCTCGCTCCTACAGGTTTTGTGGCGTGGGTCAGAACGATGACTGGATCTTGATCCCGCCAATCAGCGCGTCATCGACCTGGTTCACGCCACCGGGATGACGGATGTACTGCAGGTTCGGGCGCACGGTCAGCCAGTGGGTGACGTGCACGCCGTAATAGAGTTCGGCGCTGTATTCGGTGTCCTGGGGCGGCAGAAAGGCCGGATTGTCGTAATCGAAGACGGCGTGGGCCTGATTGGTCGCTTCAGCATTCTTGCGATACGCCGGGTTGACGTGGACGCGGGCCATGGCGAAGCCGATGTCATCCTTGGCGCGGGCATCGAACAGGCCTTTGTAGACGAGGCCGGCCTGGACATAGTTGTCGATGGCGTTGGTCTTCTTGTCGTGCATCGTGCCGTTGGCGAACAGGCTCAAACCGCGACTGTTATCGCTGGCGACGCTGGTGACCTGCTGCTGAAGGCCGAGCCATACGCCGTGTTTGCTCGACGCGCTGCGGTAGGCCTCACCGCTCAGGGCCGCGGGCTGGCCGTTGCTGTCCTTGTAGACGTCGGTGGCCTTGGCGCTGCTGTAGTAGTAACCGGCGCGGTACTCGCCGGGCAGGCCGTTGAGCTTCGGCGTCCACACCAGCTCCACCGGCAGGACCGTGCCTTGGGTACCGCTGCCGCTGAGTTTGAAGCCGTTGTCACGATCAAGGTTCGACGGGTTTTGCTCGTAGGCACCGACCTGTGCGTACAGCTCGGGCGTCAGGTGATATTTGACCCGCATCGCCCATTGGCTGACCGGCCAGTTGTACCAGATGCCGCCGGCCCAGTTGCCGACCTGGGAGCCGCAGAACGCCAGGTTCTGGAAGTCGCAAGGGAAGCTGTTGAAGTCTTCGCCTTCGCCAAAGCGGCCGACCTTGATGTCGAGTGTCTGGTCGAGGAATTTCTGCTGATACCACATCTGCGTCAGGCGCGTGGTCTGGCCACGCCCCCAGACTTCCTGAGCCGAGGTGAAGCCGCCGACACGCGGATCGTTGATCCGGTCGTTGCTGATGTTGTTGCCGCTGCGTTTGGTCACGGTCAGCTGAAATTCGGCGTCGTTCCAGCCGAGGATCTTCTGCAGATCCAGATGCGTACCGAGGCCGAACTGGTCGCTGTAGCGCGCGGTGCTGTCATGGTCGTAGCCGCCGTGCAGGTTGCTGCCCATTTCGCCGGTGTAATCCAGTTTGAATTCGTAGCCCTTTTCCGCCAGTTCGGTGCGCGTGCCGTTCCAATCGCCGAGCATCCACGGTGAGTCGCTATCAAAGGCTGCCGCAGCCTGGGCGCAGGTGACGAGGCTCATCGCGGTCAATCCGCCGATCAGGTTCAAGGCGTTTCGGCAGGCGACAGGCGTAAAGACAGCGCTGTCTTTCGGAGATTGTAAATCAGGCATAGAGGGGAAATTCTTGATCTTTTTCTGGGGATGATTGGAAACGGCAGGCAAGATGCGTATTAGCGGAAGCGTTTCAGCTAAGGCCGGTGCAAGGATAATGTTCTGTTACAAATAGAGAAAGCGCTTTGTTGAGATGCATTCTTTCGCAATCCGTAACAGTGTAGGCGCGAGCCTGCTCGCGGTGGACTTGAACGAAAACGCGCAAAACCAGATGCCCAGCGGTGTCATTGCGTTTTTCGCGAACAAGCTCGCTCCTGCAGGATCCCAAGATCACCTACAGTTGATAGAGCGCTTCCACCCGAAGAAGCCCTCGGCTAAGGTGCGCGGCTTCCAATCCTCACTCTGCTCGAAGGCCCGGCATGACCGAACACAACACTGACCCGCTGCACGGCGTGACCCTGGAACAGATCCTCAACGCCCTGGTTGAGCATTATGAGTGGTCCGGGCTGGCCGAGCGCATCGATATTCGCTGCTTCAAGAGTGATCCGAGCATCAAGTCGAGCCTGACGTTCCTGCGTAAAACCCCTTGGGCACGGGAGAAGGTCGAGCGCCTCTACGTCAAGCTGATGCGCACCAAGCGCCCGCTCTGAACAGGGTCAACCCGATGGCGACCGGGTCTGTCGCGCGACGTCATTTTGTTGCCGTGGCAGCGGTCCTGGGTTGGGCCGGCCTGAGCATCCAGATGTACCTGATTTTCTATTCGCGGTGGACCCTGGGCGCCAGTCTGCTGGGTGGGTTGATGAGCTTTTTCAGCTACTTCACCGTGCTGAGCAATACGCTGGTGGCGACGGTCCTGACCTGTGAATTGACGTCCCGCGAATCCGCTGCACGGCGCTGGTTTTTGCAATCGTCGGTCAGTAGCGGCGTTGCCGTGAGCATCGCCGTGGTCAGCCTGGCCTACAACCTGTTACTGCGCCATTTGTGGCATCCCCAGGGCTGGCAGTGGCTGGCCGATGAGCTGCTGCACGACATCATGCCGCTGCTGTTCCTGGTGTATTGGTGGTGTTGTGTGCCCAAGGGCCTATTGCGGCTGGGACACATCGCGTTGTGGGTGATTTATCCGCTGCTGTACTTCGGCTATTCGCTGCTGCGCGGGCATTTGCTGGCGGTTTATCCCTATCCGTTCGTTGATGTGGAGAAGCTGGGTTATCCACAGGTGTTCATCAATGCCGGGGGATTGTTGGCGGGGTTTGTGTTGATTGCGTTGTTGATGGTTGGCCTGGATCGACGGCGTTAACCCTGTGGGAGCTGGCTTGCCAGCGATGACGGCCTGAAAGGCGCCTTTGAAGTGCCTGCCAATCCGCTATCGCGGGCAAGCCCGCTCCCACAAAGGTTTGCTGCACACAGATCCAATGTGGGAACGAGCCTGCTCGCGATGGGGCCCTAAAGCCGGTCACTCTTCGTCAGTGTTATCCAACCGCCAGTAACCCACGGCCTTGACGAACTGCTCATCCAGCCCATGCTCATCGAGCAACACTCGACGGATCTGCCGCGACACCTTGGTCTCGGTCGCGACCCAGGCATACAGGCTGCCAGTGGGCACCTTGATCTGCCGTACGGTGCTCAGCAGGTGGTCCTTGCCACCCTCGCGCAGCACCCAGATCACATTGACCTGGGCAGCGCTCTCCAGCACTTGCTGCTCCTTGCCGTTTTCCACTTCGATAATCACCAACGCGCGCCGATTCGCCGGCAAGCCTTCAAGACGCCGGGCAATGGCGGGCAGGGCGGTTTCGTCGCCGATCAGCAGATAGCTGTCGAACATGTCCGGCACGATCATCGAACCGCGCGGCCCGCCGATGTGCAGGAACTGCCCCGGCTTGGCCTGTTCGGCCCAGGTCGAGGCAGGGCCGTCGCCGTGCAGCACGAAGTCGATGTCCAGCTCCAGCGTGTCCAGGTCATAGCGACGCGGGGTGTAGTCGCGCATGGCCGGCATCGGTCCGTCGCTTTTGCCGGCGCCGAGTACCAGGGTTTCCAGCGCTGCCTGTTCCGCCGCGTTCTGCGGGAATAGCAGTTTGACGTGATCGTCCGTGCCGAGGCTGACAAAACCCGCCAGCTCAGGCCCGCCCAAGGTAATCCGGCGCATGCGCGGGGTCAGGTCGACCACCCGCAACACTTCCAGGCGCCGGCGTTTGATTTCGTGCATGACGCGATGAATGGCTTGGGTAACGACTTCAGTCATTCGGCTTTCTCCTGGGCAGCTTGAACGGCGGGGCCGTCGACGATGGCTTTGGCGGTGTCGTTGAGCAGGGTCGCGACACGCCGGATTTCTTCTGCGCTCCAGCGGCCGTGGTGCAGTTGCAGGGCATGGCGCAGGTTGTGCACCGCCTCGTGGATTTCGGGTGGGCGATCATGGCCACGCAGGGAACGTTTACTGACATCGATGCGCACCCGCACGCCTTCAAGGGCGACGGCTTGCTCGGCCAGGGATTGACGCCCGGCGTCGGTCACGCAATAGCGTTTTTTCCCGCCTTCAGCGTCGCCCTGAATCATTTCGCTCTCTTCCAGAAAGGTCAGGGTCGGGTAAATCACGCCGGGGCTGGGGCTGTAGGCGCCGTCGAACATGCCTTCGATCTGGCGGATCAGGTCGTAGCCATGGCAAGGCTGTTCGGCGATCAGCGCCAGCAACAGCAGTTTCAGGTCACCGGGGGCGAAGACCCGGGGGCCGCGCCCACCGCGCTCGCGGCCGGGGCGTTTCTCGAAGCCGTCGCGGCCGTCGCCGTGTTCGCGGTAGGGGGAATGATGGTCTCTCATTTGTGCTTTCTCTCGTCGTGTTTAGATACAACTTAAGATATATCTTAAGAAAAAAGCAATCCCCACCGACCGATGGCCGCCCCGATCGTCGAGCCGCTGAGCCAGCCAACAGCGCGAAAATAGTGTGACCAAAACGGGTGAAAAAGTTTAAATTAGTGTTAACTCTCTAATATTATCTTTTGGCCTATTGAATGCGGGGCTTGTGGTATTGGTCTTACAGAAGTAACTTGGGTAGTGTCTGCGAGTCATTGTCGTTAGTGTCCGGCTTGTAGTATTTCTCTTACAGTCAGACATTCTAAATTAAATAATTTCAGGTTTTTTCTTGCTGCCTTGATAGTGCTTTGGCTACGCACTTGCAGGAATTTGCCTGCTTACTTTCCAGATAAATTGATCGATCATCTTTCGGCGTTGAAAGTTCAGTTGAGCAACTAGCTGCTCGTGACGGTTTTGCTCAACTTGAACTTTCTGCGCTAATCCTTTTTAAAAGACAGGTACTGAAAGATGTTCAAGAAAATCGCGTTCGCTGCTCCTCTGGCTGTTCTGGCACTGAGTTCTTCCATGGCGTTTGCCGCCACTGAAGCCAAGCACTCCATCAGCCTGATTGCCCACGTGCCGGCCGACGACTTCTACGCGGTCCCGGTTGATTCGGATCTGGTCAACAAAGACCAGGATATGAGTTACAACCCGTCTACCGGCTCCATGCGAACCGTCGACGGGCACTTTGATGTCCTTCACACCGCCGGTAAGGTAAACGCCCGACTCGAAGGCGTGCCGAAGCTGATTGCCGGTAACAAGGCAATCGATTTGAAAGTCGAACTCAACGGCAAAGCGTTGACAACCACTTCGCAAGAAGTTGTGGGCGATACCGAATCCAATACTCGTTATCGCGCGCCGTTCAAGATCAGTGCGGTCGGTGGCAAACCTGATTCGGGCGACTACACCGGCGTTGTCATGTTGGTGGTTGAACCTTCCGTCTAAGTTTAAACACGACGGTAAAACGCTTACTTGCTTCAAGTAACGTAACCGGTCGACAAACAACTCTGTCTGTCGACCGGGCTTTGACTTTCTCGTAATCAGAGTACTTGTTCATGTTCCCGATGACGCCCATCGCGGCAGCGCTTGCGTTGCTGTTATGTAGCAGTGCATTTGCGGCGCCCACTTCTATTGATCATACGCCGCGAACTTTGCTGGCTCAGGCCAAAGGCTTGCCGGCAGAGTTCGAGGAGCATTTCTTCGACGTTCCGTTGGCGGTTCGGGTCGAACTCGATCAGCAACCGCTCGGCGAGGCGATGATTGTGTTGTCCCGCGATGACCGGGTGACGTTGCTCGATTTTACCGACACCAGTGAAAGCCGTTTCGGTGCAGGGGAGCGCCAGGCCTGGTCTTACATCCTCAAGCCCGGCGTGGCCCTCGGGGCGTGCAAGGGGCAATGCCCGGAACAAATGCTGGCGGTTCACTACAACCTGGAAAATTCATTGCTGTCGATCGTCACCGAAAATGCCGAGCGCGATAGCGAAGCCAAGCGTTTCTACGCTCAACCGGAAGGCGGCAGCAGCGGCCTGATGGTGCGTAACCAACTCAATCTCAACGGCGGTCAGGATCAAGACCTGGGTGGTCGTTTCGGTCTGGAGGCCAGCGGCAGCCTGGGCAACTGGAGCCAGAGCTTCAACATGCAGCTGGCGCGCCTGGGCGGGCCGGATGACAAGACCTATCACGCCGTGCAGGAGCTTTTCACCCAGCGCGAACTGGAGGGCCGTTTCTTCCGGCTGGGCTACTTCACGCCCAACTCCGAAGGCCTGACTCGCCAGCCCCGTTCGTTCGGCACCAGTCCCGACACCGCCGTGGGCGTGATGTATGGCAGCTCTGACAGCCTGGCCATCGACAGCCCGAAACCCAGCGTATACCCGGTGTATGTCACGGCCAACCGCCAGGCGTCCGTGGAGATCTATCGCGATGGCCTGTTGATCAATACACAGGCGGTCCCGGCCGGTTTGCAGACCCTCGACACGCGGCCATTGCCCGGCGGCATTTATGAAGTGGAAGTGCGGTTGATCGAAGACGGTCAAGTCACCTCGACCACTCAGGAGCTGATCTACAAACCGAGCAACTGGCGCAACCACGATGAGCGCTGGCGCTACAACCTGTTCGCCGGGCAGGAAAGCAAACTGTTCAGCAACTGGGATCAACAAAGCAGCGGCGATGCCACGGCGGGCGCCTCGATCAACTATTTGCTGCATCCACGGGTGATTCTCGGTTTGTCGGCACGCCAGGTGCGGGAAACGCTCCAGTACGGCAGCTCCATTGACTGGACCCTGGGCAACAGCACCAGTGTCTACGCCAACCTCTACCAGACCGAAGACCACGGCACCGGTGCCGACCTGCAAGGTCTCTACAACTACGGTGCCGGCAGCCTGGTAATCAGCCACAACCGTAGCTGGCTCGACACCACCAACACTTACGACACGCTGCCCGATGGCACCCGCGTGCGCCAACGCAATGTATTCACCGGCCAGACCAGCAATTCATCGCTGGCGCTGAATCACCGCATCAGTCGCAAGGATTCGCTCAACGCCCGGGTGTCCCACAGTGAGGGCAACGTCGAAGGGGTCGGTGTCGTACACAAATCGTGTGGCAACCACCGATCCCCTGTGGGAGCGAGTCGGGCGGCGTTCTGTCTGCTCGCGATGAGGCAGGCACATCCAGCATTAACGCCGCGTGACACTCATGTTTGTGCTTTTTACTGGCCGGCGCGCTTCATGGCTTGACGAGTCAAACGCCTCGACAGCTCTTTCTCGGCGTCACCGAGATCGACCAGCAGGCGGTCGAAAACCGCATCGCTGAACGGCTCATCGGCGAAGACTACTGTGTCCGGTGCCGGTAGGTCGTTCATCAGCTCCCTGAGCCGGCTGCGCAGTGCGGCGCGCTGAGTATCCGACGTCGATTCGGCCCATTCGCGCTGGGTATCGCGAAGGGTGTCCAGTTGATCCGACAGCTCCTGATAGCGAGTCTTGTTGGCTTGCATTTCGCTCGCATGGCGCTCGTTCAAATGCGTTTGCCAAAAATCCTGTTCGAGCATTCGGTCCACCAGACCGTCGCCTTCACCCAGGGCCTGCACCGTGTCATAGGCTTGATCGATCATCGTGTCAGTAACGCCGGACACCGGCCGGTAAAGCATGCCCTTCGACTGCCAGGGCAAGTCGAGGCGCTCTGCCAATCCGGTTTGATAGGCCAGGTAGACCTCGACTTCGTCCGGGTTGCCGCCACGACTGGCGACATCGGCGCGGGCAACCTCGTTGACCTGTTCCAGCCGCGCCGCGCCTTTGGCCAGGGTCACCAGCTTCTGCTCCAGCTGCGCCGGGTCGGTGGAATACGCGTGGGCCTCGTAGGCGAGTACATCAATGCCCATGTGATTGAACAACTGCGCACCGGCGTCGGCGCAATCCACCGGCGCGACAGCCATGGTGAACAGCTTCTCGCGCAGGGGCATGTCGACGTAGACGGCATCGAGCATGCGCCAGACGCGTTGCACCAGTTGATCCCGGGCCGGGCCGCCGGCCTGGAAGTCGCGGCTCAGGCGGGTATCTAGCAATACTTCCAGGAAGCGCTTGGCCTGAGGCTCGTCGACCAGCTGCGACCAGTGATTGGCCCGGTCGACGCCCCAGCCGGGCACGTCGTTCCAATGGTCCGCGCTGTAGTTGGAATTGACCACCCAGTCCGCCTGGCTGTTGGCGGGCACCACGGGCTCCGGAGGCAACGCCACCGAGCGACGAATGGCCTGATAGTTAACCTGGTTGGATTCCGACAGGTTGCCGACATTCAGCCGGGTGCGCGCCACGACCCAGGCCTGCGGTGAGCCTGGGACCACTTCGGGAATCAGGCTGATCGGATTGTCCCGAAGGTCCAGCAGAAAACCCCGGGGCCTGGTTTTGTTCAACGTACCTTCGGGCCAGGTGGTCATGACCGTGTCCCGCAGCCCGACGACCTTCAGCCGGGGCATGCGCGAGATATCGACAGGCCTGCCCAGCGGGTTTTTGTCCAGACGCAGAATCTCCAGATAGGTCAGGTGTTTGAGTTGCTCGACGGCGGTGGCGTCCAGCACGATTTGATTGTCACTCAAGCGCAGGCGTTCGAGCCGCTGCAGGGTGCCGATGTTTTCGGGCAGGCTCGTCAGCTCACATCGGCTGGCGCTGAGTTCGCGCAGGTTGGGGAAATCTTTCAATAAGCCATTGGCCTTGGCGGAAAACCGCGTGTTATCCAGTTTCAGGACAGTGACTTTGTCCAGGTACTTTTTCAGCTGCGGTCGTTCCGGCCATTCGGACTCTAGATTGATCGGAAGCAGTTCCCGCGACAGATCCAGCGCATAGCCATGGGGTTCGGTACGGCTGCCGAGCTCGGTATTTTTTCGTTCGAAACAGGCGAGTAAACAATCGGCAATGTGTCGTCGAACGCGGCGCATAGGCATCGGGTTGTCGGCATCCAGCCCGGCCGACTGCGCCTCCCACAAATCAATGAGATTGCGCAATTGGTTGAGATCGTTTTCCTGTTCCTCAAGAAGCTTCATTGGCTCGCCCTGTTCGGTCAGGGCAGCGGCGAAGCTGTCGACCTCGGCCTCGCTGAAATGCGGATAAAGATCCTGAATGCGTTCGTGCAGTGTCAGGCCTTCCTTGCTCAGCCACCCTCCACGCACCAACAACATCGTTTCATGCTCGGCCACCGGGCGAATGGGCGGGTCGGCGAGTACGGTCCGGCGTTCGCTGGGCGGGGCCGATTTGGCCATGACCCATTCCCTGAACTGTTCAGCATCCCCCGGTTTGTAGCCCAGGGCGTTTTGTCCATTTTCTTGCGTGGCCTGCAGGACGGCTTCGAAAAAATCATCGGCTTCATGGATCGGCTGATCCTCGCCATCACGCACCTGATATTGCCCGGCCTCGTCGCGAATCAGCACCCGCACCCGCGTGGCGTCCTCGGGGCCGACGCTGTAACGCAGATCGCCATCGAAGGTGCCCTGACGAATCTCCAGGCGCAGGTCGCCGAAGGCGTCGGTGTTGAAGCGCAAGGTGCCCAGCACCAGACGCTCGGTGTCGGGCGTGATGGCCGCGCTCGGGTACAGACCCTGGGCCGCTCGTACGGTTTGCGTTTCGAACTGCAGCTCCCGTGCCTGGGTCCTCAGGCGCAGAGGCAGGCGGTTTTCCTCGGTCATCCGCTGACGTTCCGTGGCGCTGGCATGCGCATGGATTTGTTCGGCAACGGTCGCCGGCAGCTCGGGGAAGTCGCTGAACAGCGGCGCGATTTCAGCGGGTAACGCAGCGGGCGCGATGGGCGGTGAAGACAGGCGTTGCAGGGTGTCGGTCAGCAGCGGTGGCGGCGGGGCGTTTTCAACATGCATCCGGCGCAACGCGCCTTCCTCGGTGCCGCTGATCTGGCGGATCTGCTCCAGTTGTTCATCGTCGAAACCCTCGGTGCTGTGGCCGAGGCGGCGCATCAGGGTTTTGCCTTCCCATTCGCGCGGGTTTTCCGTTTCGCAGACCCAGGCCCCATGGCCATTGTGGCGCAGGGTCGGGGCGTAGGCATCGAAACGCTGTGGATGGCGTATGCGTGGTTGCCCGGTGACTGCGTCATCCAGCACTTCGAAGTGTTGATCGTCCAGGCGCAGGATGCGCCGGCCCTGATGCGGGTGGATACCCTGGTCATCAGGCCGGGCGCCCTCGGGCAAAACCACGTCGGTGCGTTGATAGGGGCTGAGGTCAGGGTTCCACAGGCGCGTCTCACCGTTTGCCAGTTGCACCGGTTTCAGGCCTTCGAAAAACGGCGAAAGCTTCGCCTGTACCACATTGCCGGCGGCGCCTGCCGCCGCGAACGCGCCCAACTGGACCACGCTTTCCAGCACGCCGAGGGCCTGCTCACCGGCTTCGGCCAAGTGTCCCTCGGCCAGGTCGACCAGGCCCTCGACCACGCTATCGGTCAGTTGCCAGGCCGTGTACGCCAGCATCAGTTGACCGAGGCCAGGCACCAACGGTGTCGCCACCAGCAAGGCAACGTTGAGGATGTCCGAGAGCATTTTTTCCAGGTTGTCCCACCAGGCCCAGCGGGCCATGCGGTCGGCGTATTCGGTGGCGATGGCGATCTCCCGGCCATCGTTGAACACCTTGTTGAGGGTCTGTCGGTAACGGTAGCCCCACAGGTCATTGTTGAAGGTCGTCTCGCGGTCGGTCTTGATACTCGACACACTGAATTGCAGAGCGGGTTTATCCACAGGGGTTTCGCGCCAGCTCGGCAAGTTGGAACCGGCGGCCACCGGTTGCCACTTCACCGTGCTCAGACGCGCGTTCAACCCGGCGAAAAAATGCCCGCGTTGCTCATGGGGCACGAATTGACTGAAGAACTGTTGATAGCTGTTGGCGGATGCGCCATCGCGCAGCTGGCGTGTCAGTTCAGCCATGAATTCCAGTGACGAAGGGTATTGCTTGAGCGGGTGCAGCGGATCATGGGGAACATAGGCAATCACCGGGACCGGGCCGCTGGCGATGGCAGTGTCCTCGGCGATCAGGATGATGCCGCTCAAACGCGTGTCCATCATTGCCAGGTTGTAATAGGCGATGGGTTTGCCGTTCCACTTCAGCCGTGAACGATCTTCGAGCATGCCTTGCACGACATCAAAGGCCTCCTGGTCGATGTCGTGCTTCATCAGGGCCATATGCGCGGCGACATTCAGCGCGCTTTTCTGGCTGAGAATGACTTTGTGTCGCAGGACATTGCTCGTCGCTTTTTCGGTGGGTAGCAACGTGTCTTTAAGGTGCTGTTGGTAGCGGGCGCCGATGTCCAGTTCGCGACACAGGGACTTGAACTGCTCGATGCTCAGTTTTTGCTTGAGCGGTTTGACGTTGAAATGCCCGCGTTTGTCGGGGCGGGTGATGAACTCCGAGTCCTGGGTAAACGACTCGTCCCGGGAAAAGTTGTGCAGCGCGGCATCCAGCAGCGAGACAGTGCGACTGGTGGTGCCGCCAGAAAAATCATGCACCCACCAGGCCGTCTTCACCGGGGCATACAGGCGCAGCCAGGTGTCCTCGACATCGTCATCGACGCCGAAGCGGTCCTTCAGCGCTTGCTCCAACAGGGGTTTGGCAAAGGCGGAAACATCCTGCACATCACTCAATGCCTTATCGGCGGTGTTTTGCGCGGTCCAGCCGAGCTGGATGGCTTTTTTCAGCTTGCGGTGAGCGGTGGTTGACGCGTTCCTGTGCCAGTCGGGCAACGTCAGCCTGACGGATTTAAGGGCGTCGACGCGCGATGGGGAGGTGTTCAGCAGCCAGGCCGGAATGGCCTTTCTGACCTGATGGAAGTGGATGCTTTTGTCGAACGGGGGGATGTCGAGCGGGTCTGATCCTTGAATCGCCGAGGGGGTAATGGGCATTGTCTGATCGTCCTTTGATCATGAATCGGACGACCAGACTAGGTAGGCATGAGGTCAAAAAAAAGCGCAAAAATCGGTTTGAATCGGCGCCGTTGCCGGCACCGTTCTCGCAAAATCCAAGAGTGAAAAATACATATGTACCGCCATCCTTCCATTGAGTTCTCTCAGCGGCCGGCGGTGACCTCGGGTGGCTGGCACATGGTGTGGGTGCCCGGTTGCAGGTAAGGCGTGAGGATCGGCGCCATGCCCTTGAGCACCTGCACCGGCAGTGCCGAGGTGAAGGTGAAATTTTCGGCCGAACGCCCCGGCACGAACGCCGTCAGGGTGCCGAAATGGGTATCGCCGATGTAGAACACGAAGGTCGCCGTGCGGTTGAGGGACTTGGAGCTCAGGATCCGTCCGCCGGAACCGATGGCTTCGATACGGTTGTCGCCGGTGCCGGTCTTGCCGCCCATGGCCAGCGGCCTGCCGTCGGGCAGTTTGAAACTGCCGGCGACCCGCTTGGCGGTACCGGCATCCACCACTTGTGACAGGGCTTCGCGCATGGCGGTGGCGACTTCGGACGGCATCACCCGTTTGCCGACTTCCGGGTCATTGATCAGTTTGGTTTCGTACGGCGTACCGGCGGCAAAGTGCAGGCTGTCGATGCGCAGGGTCGGCATGCGTACGCCGTCGTTGAGGATGGTGCCGATCAGCTCGGCCAACGCGGCAGGGCGGTCGCCGGAGCTGCCGATGGCGGTCGCCAGCGACGGCACCAGGTGGTCGAACGGATAGCCGACTTTCTGCCAGCGCTGGTGGATGTCGAGGAACGCCTCGATCTCCAGCATGGTACGAATGCGGCCGTCACGGGCACCTTTGTGCTTGCTCTTGAATAGCCAGCTGTAGACCTCCTGGCGTTCGAACTGGCTGGCCTTGACGATATCCTTGAACGTGGCGTCCGGGTGATTCAGCAAATAGCCCATCATCCACAGGTCCAGCGGGTGGACCTTGGCGATGAAGCCTTGGTCCGGCAGGTCGTAGCTGCCCGGGCCGTAACTGTCGTAGAGCCTTATCAGGCGTTCATCCGTGAGTTTTTCGGTGAGCTTGGCGCCTGTGAGGTGCGAGCGCACGAAGGTGTTGAAGCTTTCCTGGCTGGCGTGCGGCAACAGGTATCGGTGCACGGCGGCCATGCGGATCGGGGTGGGGCGCATGCTGTCGAGAAAGGTTTCGAGCCGAGCCTGGGTGTCCTTGTTCTTGTATTTTTTCCAGAATTTGAGCAGGAATGAAGTGCCTTCGCGGTCGGCGAACGAAGCCAGGTATTCCTGACGACGCGGGTCGCGGTCGTCCTTGAGTAATTCGGAGCTGTTGTTGGGGCCGGAATAGGTGGTGTAGCGCACCAGGTCGCGCATCAGGCGTATGAACGGCAGGTTGATCGACTCCCGCAGGGCATCGCGCAGTGTCGGCATACGGCCGTTGTCTTCCTTGCGGAAGTTATGGAACACGTGCAGTCCGCCACCGGTGAAAAACGCTTCGCCGGGGCTGGCGGAATATTTGCGGTCCAGCGCCGCACCGAGCATGGGCTGCAGGCTGCGGTCCTTGTTTTGAATCAGATAATCGACCACCCAGCGGCTCAGGTGATCCTGTTCCGGCACGTCGACTTTCTTCAGTTCCGGGATGGTCATGCCGGCATATTTATCGTGCAACTCGGCAATGATCTGCAGATAGGTGGTCAGCACGCGCATTTTCGCTGTGGAGCCCAGTTCCAGTTTGCTGCCTTCGTTGATGTCGAACGGTTGATCGGTGCTGTCGGTCTGCACCCGCACCCGCGAACCGTCCGGGGTCAGTTCGAACAGGGTGAAGCTGTAGCGCACTTGCGTGGTGCTGGTGGGGGTCAACAGCCGCTCGCCGATCAGGCCGATCTGCGAAGCGAAGGCCGGGTCGGCGAGTTTTTTCAGGTACTCGGTGGCCTGGGTTTGCAGTTCGCCTTGCAGGGTGCTGGTGGCCGAGAGGTCGAGGCGGTCAAGGTCGTACAGCGGGCGATTGAGCATCCCGGCCAGACGGCTGCGGGCCACGCTGATGCCCTTGTTGGTTTCGATCGGCTGGATGGTCGGCTGGGTGGCCCAGTCGCGGTACGTCACCTTGCTGGCCAATGCGGCGGCGGCAAACGGGGCGTCGATCACGCCATTTTGGGCCAACAAGCGAATATGGCTGTCGGTGAGGTCGACCAGTTCGTCGCGACCCTTGGTCAGGTAATGGGACGGGCGGCGCTGGGCGATCATCAATGACAGCATCTCGCGCAAGGCCAGACCTTTCGCTGCCATGGTTTGCGGGTCTGTGGCGGTGCTGGTCAGTGCTTCGTTGGCCTGGTTGAAATCGGAGCCGTACCACACCCGCAAGCCTTCGGCCATGCCATGCACTTCCCCGTGACCGGGTACGGCTGACAACGGCACGCTGTTGAGGTAATCGCGAACAATGTTCTGCCGGGCTTCGAGGGTTTGTGGCCCGGCCTGATAGGCACGCACGGTGGCGGAGATCATCTGGCGGATTTTCTCCGCGCCATTGACCGTCAAGCCATCGGGCGAGTGCCGGTATTTTTCCAGCTGCGTGGCCAGAGTACTGCCACCGGCGGACTGGCCGGGTACGTGCAGCAACTTGGCAACCTGGGACCAGGCCGCCATGCCGAAGCGTGGCCAGTCCACGGCAGGGTTGGCCAGGGGTTGCCTGGGGTCGAGCAGAAAGCGGTTCTCGATAAACAACAGGCTGTTGACCACCACCGGCGGGATCGAGGCAAAGCTGGAATAGAGCTGTTGCGGATAGTGGTACTGGTACAACGGCGCGGCGCGGCAATCGGTAATCGATAACCCGGCCTGGATTTTCTCGGAATAGGGCACGAACAGGCCCCTGTCGGTGTAATTCATCAGCGCCGGAGAAAAACGGGTTTGCGCTTCGACGACGAAATCACGCTTGAGCAAACGGGGCAGGAACTCGCCCAGCGAGCTATAGCCCAGGCGCAGATCGAACGGGCCGGCGCCAGGGTAGTGAATGGCATCACTAGGGCCGGGTTTGAGTTCATAGTTGAGGGTTTGGGCAAACTTGCTGATCTCCTGCGATTGAAACCTCGACGTGCGCATCTCCTTGGATGCCGCCAGGCCTACGACAATCGCAATGATCAATATCAGCAACCAAAACGCCTTCCACCCATGCTTGACGCGACTGCGACGGGGTTTCTCAGGTATAGGCGCTTCATCCACACGTTCAGTCGGGACCACAGTTTTACTCGAATCGGTTTGCCATAACGCGCCCATAGTCGACTGATCCATTCACGCAGATTGATCTGACTTGCCTGAAGCTTAGACGGTGGTTGGCGATGGTGAAAAAATTGTGAACCTCCAACTATCGGGTTTCTTCTGTTTCCTGTGGCGAGAGAGTTTGTCGGATCGCCGCACCGTCCCGTTCGAGTGCGCGGCAGGCGCAAAACCAGGCAACCGGTTCCGTCAGGCACAACCCAATGGCAGGGTTTGGGGCCGCTTCGCAGCCCAGCGTGCAGCGCCCTCGCCACAGGGGTCGCTGCACGCTGGAAGTGCCGATCTAGACGCGTCCATTGGGTAAAAAAGGCCTGCGTATGTACATGACGACGCACCAATACCGTGCAATACTCGCCGCCACTGTAAAAAGGCGAAAAATCCTACAAAAGTCAGACAATTCATCTCCGTGAACCGGGCTTTTGCCGAGAGTTAAGCCTGAATATTGTGGTTTATAGAGTGAAAATAACTGTCTCTGGCTTTTTATACTGCACGCCCCGCTGATCCTGCAGGTTGTGTCCTGCAGGACGGTTTCGTCCACGAGGCAGAACCGGTTACGGGAAGCAGTGGCTCATCGGCCAATGCTTCAACACTCGGTGGCTATATCCAATAACAAGACGAGGTGGTACCCCTATGCCAGTTGGCAATCATCTGCCCCACGGCGAGACCGCTCAGGGCGGCCCGCTCAAACGTGAACTCGGCGAACGGCATATTCGCTTGATGGCACTCGGTGCCTGTATCGGTGTCGGTCTGTTTCTCGGTTCGGCCAAGGCCATTGAGATGGCAGGGCCGGCGATCATGCTGTCCTACATCATCGGCGGCCTGGCCATTCTGGTCATCATGCGCGCCCTCGGCGAAATGGCCGTGCACAACCCGGTTGCCGGTTCGTTCAGCCGTTATGCCCAAGACTACCTCGGCCCTCTGGCGGGCTTCCTGACCGGCTGGAACTACTGGTTCCTGTGGCTGGTGACCTGCGTCGCGGAAATCACCGCCGTGGCGGTGTACATGGGCGTCTGGTTCCCCGATGTACCGCGCTGGATCTGGGCGCTGTCGGCCCTGGTCAGCATGGGCACCATCAACCTGATCGCGGTCAAGGCCTTCGGTGAATTCGAGTTCTGGTTCGCCCTGATCAAGATCGTGACCATCATTGCGATGGTCGTGGGTGGCATCGGCATCATCGCCTTTGGCTTGGGCAACGACGGGGTCGCGCTGGGCATTTCCAATCTCTGGACCCATGGCGGCTTCATGCCCAATGGCGTTCAAGGCGTGTTGATGTCCCTGCAAATGGTCATGTTCGCCTACCTCGGCGTGGAAATGATCGGCCTGACCGCCGGTGAAGCGAAGAACCCGCAAAAGACCATTCCCGATGCGATTGGCTCGGTGTTCTGGCGGATTCTGCTGTTCTACGTCGGCGCACTGTTCGTGATCCTGTCGATCTACCCGTGGAATGAAATCGGTACCCAGGGCAGCCCGTTCGTGATGACCTTCGAGCGCCTGGGCATCAAGACCGCCGCCGGCATTATCAATTTCGTGGTGATTACGGCGGCGCTGTCGTCCTGTAATGGCGGCATCTTCAGCACCGGACGCATGCTCTACAGCCTGGCGCAGAACGGTCAGGCCCCGGCCGGCTTCGCCAAGACCTCGAGCAATGGTGTGCCGCGTCGCGCGTTGCTGCTGTCGATGGGCGCCTTGTTGCTGGGCGTGCTGCTCAACTACCTGGTGCCTGAAAAGGTGTTCGTCTGGGTGACGGCGATTGCGACCTTCGGTGCGATCTGGACCTGGGTGATGATCCTGCTGGCCCAGCTCAAATTCCGTAAGGGCCTGAGCGCCAGCGAACGTGCGGGTTTGAAATACCGCATGTGGCTGTACCCGATCAGTTCTTACCTGGCGCTGGCGTTCCTGGTGCTGGTGGTCGGTCTGATGGCCTACTTCCCGGACACTCGCGTGGCCTTGTATGTCGGCCCGGCGTTCCTGGTGCTGCTGACCGTGTTGTTCTACGTGTTCAAGTTGCAACCGGCCCCTGTGTCGCAGGGTGCGATGCAGTCGGCTTCGTAAGTCGTAACGCCTGAAACGCAAAAGCCCCGGTCTTTTTAGGCCGGGGCTTTTGTATTTTTGCAGATCAACTCGGCATCGACAGGCGCACGCGATCTGCTCAGGCAGACGCTGTCACCGTCTGCGATCTTTTGAGGGTCTGATTCAAGCGCTTGTTGAACTCCAGCCAGGCCCCCAGCAACGCCATCAACCCGGCCCCCACCAGCGCGGTGAAGATCTGCATGGCGAAGGCATCGTCGGTCATCGCATTGATCATGTCCGCCAGCGGCGCCAGCAGCACGCCGAGGCAGAAGATTTCCAGGGAAAAACGCCCCATGCGGCAGCTTTGCCGGGCCAGCCAGTTTTTCGTCCAGCCGGTGTCGGGCAGCAGTTTCGCGGTGACGTAGGCCAGCGCCAGAAAGTGCAACAGGCGCACGGGTGACAGGTTGGTCTTGCTGATCGGGTACATCAGGTTGCTCAGGCTGGCCGGCATCAGCGCATCGTGGATCTGCGGCCAGCGCCACAACACCGTCAGCACGCCGGCGACCACAACGTATGCCGCTGCCGTCAGGAACAACGGCTGGCGGATCAAAGGTCGGGTCTCGGGCACGCGCGAGCGCTGTGAGTGAATCGCCGCCGCGCCACCGAGCACGAACAGCAACTGCCAGGCGACAGGGTTGAAGTACCACACGCCGTCCTTGATGGCGGCCAGGTTCCAGCCCAGCCATTGCGCCAGCAGGTACACCGTCAACGACATCGCGACCACGGCCCAGGGCTTGCGCACCAGCAACGGCAGCACCAGCGGCAACCCGGCCAGCAGCACGATGTACAGCGGCAGCGGGTCCATCAGGTTCGGTTTGAAGCGCAGCAACAGCTCATCGATCAGGGCCTGTTGCGGGCTGGCGATGAAGTGGTGCATGCCCATTTCCTCCACCAGATCCCGGGTCTCCACGTGACTGTTGGCGAAGAACACAATGCCCATCAGCATCGCCAGCAGGAAAATATGCACCACGTAGAGCACCCAGGCCCGGCGCAGGATTTTCACGCAGGTGATCAGGAACCCCTCGCGGGCCAGGATTTTGCCGTAGGCCAGCACCGCGGCATAACCGGCCAGAAACACGAAGACTTCAGCCGCGTCGCTGAAGCCGAAGTTGCGCAAGGTGATTTGACCCAGAGGGTTGTGGGGCACGTGATCCCAGAAAATGAAGATCAGTGCCAGACCGCGAAAAAAGTCGATCCGGTGATCGCGCTCGAACGTCATGACATCAGGCTCGTAAACGGGGGGTTAAACAAAGGAGTCCGGAAGGGGCGAAAGGTTGCGCCCCGGCACATCGGCGGCGCGCAGGGTGGCGTGATTCGCCGACAAATGCAAAGTCGGGATATTTCGGAATGTCTCGCAGCGTTTAACCGCTGGTCTGAAAGGGCCTCACGCCTGTGATTTCTGACAGTAGACAAGCTCAAATGTAGGTGGACGTACTGGGTTCCCACACAGGGTTGTCAGCATGAGACGGGTGCGCAAAGGCTTGGCCGGCGACAGGGTGATCGGCGTTGCGAACACGCTGATTCACCGCCCCCTCGCTGTGGTCGAACACAGAGGCGGCGGCAAAGACCGGCACGGGCCATAGCATGGGCAGATTCAGTGATTTCTTCGTCAGGGAACTCGGTCGCCGTCAGGTCTGGCTGTTTTTCCTGCTCGCGACCTTTTTGTATGTGCTGCCGCTGATCCTGGCGGACTTCCCCTACATTGATGACAACTGGCGCTCGCTGTCGGCAGGGATGGCCTGGGCCCAACAGGGACGATTGTTCGCCGAGCTGTTCTACAACGCGTTGACCTTCAGCAGCGCCGCGCCGAACATCTTTCCGTTGCCGCTGTTGATCGCGACGGTGGCCATGGCCTCGGCACTGACCAGCCTGACCTTTCATTACTTCCGTCAACCGACGGTCGCCCGTTGTCTGGTGCTGTTGCCGCTCTGGTACAACCCGTTCTTCCTGCAAAACCTCTCTTATCAGTACGACGGCCCGATCATGGTCCTGAGCGTGGTGGCGGTGATCTACGCCATCACCTTTCGCCATCCCTCGCGCAATGTGCAATGGCTGGTGCCGTCATTCCTGATTGCACTGGCGCTCGGGTTGTATCAGGTGAGCCTCAATGTGTTTCTCGGCCTGTGTTGCCTGGAAGTGTTGCGGGCCGCCAATGACAAAGTGGCCTGGCCGCAGTGGGGCGGCTTGATCGGCTGGAAGCTCGCTCAACTCGTGCTGGGCGGGTTGATCTACGGCGTCAGCGCTTACCCCTTCATGGGAGAGGGGCGCACGCTGTTGCTGAGCGGGGGCGCGCATCCCTTGCTGCAAATCCGGATCAACCTCGGCCGGGTGCTGGAGAACGTGGTGTTGCTGTTCCATGGCGGATTTGCCTGGGTGTTCACCGGGTTGCTGCTGTGCGCCCTTGCCGGTGCGGTTCGCCTGGGTTCACGGGTTGTGCGGCGTCCGGACAGTGGACCGAAGAAACTGTTGATCGGCCTGCTCTGTGTGCTGAGCGTGCCCATGGTGCTGCTGTTGGTGTCGGGGGTTGCCCTGTTTTTCCGCGACTTCAACGAAGGCGCCAGAACCCTGATGGGCTTCGCGGTCTTGCTGGTGCTGATGTTCTACCTGGCTCATCTGGCACTGGCCCCCCTGCACGAGCGATTGCCGCTGCTGTTGGTGGTGCCGCTGTTGGCGATGTTGTCACTGTCGTTCGCCTATGGGCGTGTGCTGGTGCTGCAGAAAACCTTCGCCAGCAGCGCGCTCTACAGCCTCGAGTACGACATCGCCAGCCATCGGGCGCTGCGCGAGGCCAAGCGCATTTACCTGTCGGTGACCTATTCCGATCATTGGTTGGCCGGGGCCGCGGGCTCGTTCAAGCACATGCCGGTGTTGCACTATTTACTGAACATCGACTATTTCATGCTGGCCGAAAACCTGCCCACGGTGGGCATCACCAACGTGGTCGCGGAGAAGGAGCGGCGTAACGCGACGAAGGTCGGGTATCAAGGCTTTCCCTCGCTGGTGGAGAGCCGGTATTACCGGATCTACCTGATCGGGGATTACGGCTTTATCGTGATGAAGGAACCGGCCCCGGTCAAAACGCTTCGCTGGTGAAGCGCAGTGACGGGGCCGTGGCGGTCAAGCAGCCGCGATCTCATTGGGCTCGAAACTGTCGGCCCGCGCCATCTGCCACATCCGCGAGTAAAACTCGCCATTCACTTCACCGGTCAGCAATTCCCCCGGTTTCAGGGACACATGCAACTGCGAGAACAGTTTGATCTCGGTTGCCGACATGCGTCGTACCAGGTGTTTGGCCGACAACTGCGACGGATGTTCGAGGCCTGCGGCGGCGAGCATCTCCGCCAGGCCCTTGAGGGTGTTGCGGTGGAAGTTGTAGACGCGCTGGGCCTTGTCCGGCACCACCAGTGCCCGTTGGCGCAAGGTGTCCTGGGTGGCAACACCGGTCGGGCATTTGTTGGTGTGGCAGCTTTGCGACTGGATGCAGCCGATGGCGAACATGAAGCCACGCGCCGAGTTGGCCCAGTCGGCGCCGATGGCCAGGACGCTGGCGATATCGAAGGCGCTGACGATCTTGCCGCTGGCGCCGAGTTTGATCTTGTCCCGCAGGTTCAGGCCGACCAGGGTGTTGTGCACGAACAGCAACCCTTCGCGCATCGGCACGCCGATGTGGTCGGTGAACTCAACCGGGGCGGCGCCGGTGCCGCCCTCCTTGCCGTCGATCACGATGAAATCCGGGAGGATGCCGGTTTCCAGCATGGCCTTGGCGATCCCCATGAACTCCCACGGATGGCCCAGGCAGAACTTGAAGCCCACCGGTTTGCCACCGGACAGTTCACGCAACTGCTGGATGAAATGCATCAACTCGATAGGTGTGGAAAACGCGCTGTGACGTGACGGCGAAATGCAGTCTTCGCCCATCAGGATGCCGCGGGTATCGGCGATTTCCTGGGTGACCTTGTGCTTGGGCAGAATCCCGCCGTGCCCCGGTTTGGCGCCTTGGCTCATCTTGATTTCGATCATCCGCACCTGCGGCGTCTGTGCCTGCGCCGCGAAGCGTTCGGGGTCGAAACGCCCGTCCGAGGTACGGCAACCGAAGTAGCCGCTGCCCAGTTCCCAGGTCAGATCGCCGCCGTGTTCGCGGTGATACGGGCTGATGCTGCCCTCGCCGGTGTCATGGGCGAAGTTGCCGAGTTTGGCGCCCTGGTTCAAGGCGCGGATGGCGTTGGCACTGAGCGAGCCGAAGCTCATGGCCGATATGTTGAACACCGACGCGGAATACGGCCGGGTGCATTGCGGGCCACCGACCATCACGCGGAAACTGGCGGGGTCGCTCAAGGGCGCCGGACGCATGGAATGGCCGATGAACTCGAAGCCCGATTGATACACGTCGATCAGGGTCCCGAACGGCTTGTCGGCGCTTTCATTCTTGGCCCGGGAGTAGACCAGAGAGCGCTGGGCCCGGGAAAAGGGCAGGGCGTCGCTGTCGGATTCGAGCAGGTACTGGCGGATTTCCGGGCGAATGGCTTCGAACATGTAACGAATGTTGCCGAGGATCGGGTAATTACGGCGTACTGCGTGGGGGCTTTGCAGCAAATCGAAAACACCGACCAGGCTGAGTACGCCCGTGACGGCGGTGATCGGCCACAGCCAGTCGTGCTCGAGAAAGGGCAGGCTGGCGAGGGTGAATATCACGCAGACGGCAAAGAAGGCGTAGCGGCTCAGGAGTGACAGACTCATACGGTTTCCGTGGGTTCGGACTCAATGGTTCGGCTAAACGCAAATCATTGCAGGAGCGAGCCTGCTCGCGATGAACCAGAGAACACCGCGGGGCATCAGGTTCCCCGCGTTATCGTTCACGATCATCGCGAGCAGGCTCGCTCCTGCAGAAAAGCATTTCAGTGCCATGTCAGGCGTTTTGTGCCTGTAGAAAAATCGAAAACAGCTCGGACCGGGATTTGATCCCCAGCTTGCTGTACATGTGTTTCTTGTGGACCTTTACGGTTTCGATGGAGATCTCCAGGCTGCTTGCTGCCCAGTGAAAGGCACAGCGTGCGGTCGCCTTCGAGCTGACAATTAAACTGGATTTCGTCCGCCACGACATTCACACGAAAGTCGCGTTGATAGTACTCGGTGAGTTCGAAATGCTCCGGCGCCACCTCCGACAGGCGATGTCGTCCAACGAGAGTGTCATGCCTTTACCCCTATCGTGTTACCCCGGCGGCGTATTTCCCCGCCTGCTGGCTTGCTGCGCATACTGGCGCACAGACAGCGACCGGGCAATCTCCCACAAAGGATCTGGTTGGTACTCACTTTGGTTTTTCATAAAGGCGAACATCTTTACGGGTGTTCGCCTTTTTCGTTCAGGCTTGAATGGCTTCGTGTTTCGCTCGCATTTTGTCTTCGTGCTTCTGCTTGTCACTCGCAAGGGCGTTGATGCAGTAATTGACGTAGTAAAAGGAAAAAAGCCCGGTATAGACCAGGTTCATGCGCAGCTCGAAGTTGTGTACAGCCAAGGCGTAAGCCTTCAGCACCCGCCGCACGCGAAAGCACCAGAGCAGGGAAAGTGCAATGAGTACTAACAATAGGATACCGGTCAGCACGAGTGCATAGAGATGGGGGACGACGCTGACATATCCGATTATCCCGATGAGGGCCAGGTAGCCGACAAAAAAGGCCGAGCTCATGGTTTTTATTCGAGTGACGTCCTCCAGTGCGGTAAAGGTTTTATACATCCAGATGTTCAAATAGAGCCCTCCCGTCAGTAGCCCTAACAGAACGAGATGAAAGGTCTTGGTGTTGATTTTTTCTTTCAGCGTTGAGATGTCGGACATGCTGGGGCTTCCATGGGCAGCGAATGGGGTGAGGGACCGTAGAAAATCGGTGCAAACACGCTACCAAACTCGTTCGTGGGAAATTTCCGGACTTGTCAGCGGACCGTTCTGGTCCTTGGCGAGACTCAGCCCTTGGCCGAGGCAAAAAGGCGTGGGATTCTGTACGGCCCTCACATGGACCTTTGGTCAGCAATGTCTTTTCCTACTGATGTTTCTCTCATTGATTCCGGACTTATCCACATCGCCGCCGCCCTGCTGATCGGCCCCGACGGCCGTACCTTGTTGGTGCGCAAGCGCGGCACCGAGGCGTTCATGCAGCCGGGGGGCAAAATCGAGGCCCATGAGCAACCGGTCCATGCCCTGGCCCGTGAGTTGGAAGAAGAGTTGGGTTTGATCATTGATCCAGCCTGCGCGACTTTTCTCGGGCAGTTCTCGGCTCCGGCTGCCAACGAGCCGGGTTTTGTCGTACAGGCGGAAATCTTTCTGCTGACCATTGAAGCTGAAGTTTGCCCAGCAGCAGAGATCGAAGAAGTGATCTGGATTGACCCGGCCACCGATGGCAATGTCACCCTCGCGCCATTGACACGTGATCTGATCTTGCCGTTTTATCGGGCTTCGCTGACCGCGATCGCCTGATCATCCACGCCAAGGAACCGCCATGATCCCGCTTCAGGATTTGCTGATTTTCGCCGCTGCCGCGTTGCTGATGGTCCTGACGCCGGGGCCGAACATGATCTATCTGATCTCCCGTTCGATCTGCCAGGGACGCAAGGCCGGTGTGACGTCTTTGCTGGGTGTGGTCGCGGGTTTTTTCGTGCACCTGTTCGCCGCGGCGGCCGGTTTGACCGCCGTGTTCCTGGCGGTGCCGATGGCTTATGAAGTGTTGAAATGGGCCGGCGCGCTGTACCTGCTGTGGCTGGCCTGGCAAGCGGTCAAACCCGGTGCGCGGTCGCCGTTCGAGGCACAACAGTTGCCGCCGGATTCGTCGCGCAAACTGATCACCATGGGTTTTCTGACCAGTGCCCTGAACCCGAAAATCGCGGTGTTCTACCTTTCCGTGTTTCCGCAGTTCATCAGCCCCGAACACGGTTCGGTGTTCACCCAAAGCATCGTGCTGGGCCTGACCCAGATCAGCGTCAGTTTCTGCGTCAATCTGCTGATCGCCCTGTTTGCTGCGGGCATCGCTTCGTGGTTCGTCAGCAACCCGACCTGGCTGGCGCTGCAGCGTTATTTCATGGGTTTCGTGCTGTCGGCGCTGGCGCTGCGGCTGATGCTTGAACAACGCCGGATGGCTTGAACATGTGGATCGAACGTCTCGATGCCAGCCATGCCCTGGCTTACCGGGAGTTGATGCTCGAAGCCTATGACCGTCACCCGCAGGCGTTCACCTCCAGCGTGCGCGAGCGGGCCTCCATGCCCTTGCAGTGGTGGGAGTCGCGCCTGACCGGCAAGCTGGATCAAGTGTTCGGCGCGTTCGAAGAGGGCAGGTTGGCGGGCATTGTCGGGCTGGCCTTCGAGCCTCGGGAAAAGGCCCGGCACAAGGCGACGCTGTTTGGTATGTACGTGTCCGCCGATGTCCGTCAACGCGGACTCGGCTATCAATTGGTGCAGGCAGTGTTGGCCGAGGCGCAGCAGCATCCGGAACTGCGGCTGATCAAACTGACCGTCACCGCCGGCAATGACGCGGCGTTCAACCTGTACCGTCGTTGCGGGTTCATCCAGTTCGGGCTTGAGCCGATGGCGGTGCGGGTGGGCGAGGAGTATTTCGACAAGATTCACATGTGGTGTGAGATCCAGGCACACCGCCAATCCCTGTCGGAGCGAGCTTGCTCGCGATAGCGTCATGTCTGACACATTGATGTTGGATCTACCAACGCCATCGCGGGCAAGCCCGCTCCCACAGAGGTTGTGGTTTTCTAGCGGACCGCGCTAACCCCATCCAGCGTCGAAAACGACGTGTCCTTCGCCGTCAGCAGGAAATCACGCATGTACGGTGCATCCAGCATGTCGGTGCGAACGGCCGCGTACAGCGTCGCGAACAGTCCTTTCTCGCCCAGCCGCTTGGCCTTCACGTAACCCCGTGAGCTGTACTCGTGCAGCGCCCAATGGGGCATGCCGCAGACGCCGCGTCCGCTGGCCACCAGTTGCATCATCATCACCGTCAGTTCCGATGTGCGCACTTGCGCCGGTTCGATATCGGCCGGTTCCAGGAAGCGGGTGAAGATGTCGAGGCGGTCGCGTTCCACCGGGTAGGTGATCAGGGTTTCCGTGACCAGGTCTTCCGGGACGATGTAGGCCTTGCTCGCCAGCCGGTGCTGGTTGGCCACGGCGAGCATCGCCTCGTAGGTGAACAACGGCACGTAAGTGATCCCCGCCAGGTCCAGCGGATCGGAGGTCACCACCAGGTCCAGATCGCCACGGGCCAGGGCCGGAAGGGGCGCGAAGGAAAACCCCGAAGCCAGGTCCAGCTCGACTTCCGGCCAGGCGTCGCGGAATTGATCGATGGTCGGCATCAGCCACTGAAAGCAACTGTGGCACTCGATCGCCATGTGCAAGCGTCCGGCGGTGCCACCGGCCAGCCGCGCGATGTCGCGTTCGGCGCCACGCAGCAGCGGCAGAGTGGCGTCGGCCAGTTGCAGCAGGCGCAAGCCGGCGCTGGTGAAGCGCACCGGTTTGGTCTTGCGCACGAACAGCGGCATGCCCATGCGCTCTTCCAGTTCCTTGAACTGGTGGGACAGCGCCGACTGGGTCAAATGCAGGCGATCGGCCGCATCCACCAGGCTGTCGGCTTCGCGCAAGGCGTGCAGGGTCTTCAGGTGACGGATTTCAAGCACCGGGTTGCTCCATGAGGAAAACTTGTGATCAACACGAAAAGGTTGAGTTTGTCTCATGTTGCCCTGGCTGTCGACAATAGCGCCATCTTTTAAGGGAGGAAACTCACCATGGCCTTGGCCCACACCCTTGGTTTTCCGCGCATCGGCGCCGACCGCGAACTGAAAAAAGCCCTCGAATCCTACTGGAAGGGCGATCTCGACCAGGATGCGCTGCAAAGCGTCGGCCGCCAGCTGCGTGCCACCCACTGGCAATTGCAAAAAGACGCCGGCATCGACCTGCTGCCCGTCGGCGACTTCGCCTGGTACGACCAGGTACTGACCCACTCCCTGGCCTTCGGTGTGATCCCCGAGCGCTTCGACAGCACCCGCGACGCGTACGGCCTGCCGACCCTCGACACCCTGTTCGCCATGGCCCGTGGCGCCACGGCGACCTGCTGCGGCGGTGAGCATGGCCAGACGCAATACGCCCAGGAACTGACCAAGTGGTTCGACACCAACTATCACTACCTGGTCCCGGAATTCAGCGCCGAGCAGCCGTTCAAGCTGAGCTGGGAACAGCTGTTCGACGAAGTCGCTGAAGCCAGGGCCCTGGGTCACAACGTCAAACCGGTGATCATCGGCCCGCTGACGTACCTGTGGCTGGGCAAGGCCAAAGGCAACCACTTCGACAAGCTCGACCTGCTGGAACGCCTGCTGCCGGTGTACAACGAAATCCTCGGTCGCCTCGCCGCCCAAGGCGTGGAATGGGTGCAGATCGATGAACCGATCCTGACCCTCGACCTGCCGCAAGCCTGGAAAAACGCCTTCGAACGCGCCTATCACATCCTCCAGTACTCGCCGCTGAAAAAACTCGTGGCGACCTACTTCAGCGGTCTGCAGGACAACCTTGGCCTGGCCGTTGGCCTGCCGGTGCAAGGTCTGCACATTGATGCGGTGCGCGCCCCCGACCAACTGCTGCATGTGCTCGATCGCCTGCCGACCTACAAGATTCTCTCGGTGGGCCTGGTCAATGGCCGCAACGTCTGGCGCTGCGAACTGGAGCCTGTCCTCGCACAACTGCAATTTGCCCAGGAACGCTTTGGCGACAACCTGTGGGTCAGCAGTTCCTGCTCGCTGCTGCACAGTCCGGTGGATGTGGAGCGTGAAGACAAACTCGATCCGGAACTCAAAAGCTGGCTGGCGTTTGCCGTCCAAAAGTGTGGCGAAATCGCTGTGTTGCGCGATGCCTTGAACGATCCGCAGGCGCCCAAGGTGCAAGCCGCCCTGGCCGAGAGCCGCGCCGTTCAGCTCAGCCGCGCCGAGTCGCCGCGCATCCACAAGGTCGACGTGCAGGCACGTGTCGCGGCGATTGGCCCGAACGACAGCCAGCGTCATGCGCCGTTTGCCAAGCGCATCGAACAGCAGCGTGCACGCCTGAAACTGCCGGCGTTTCCGACCACCACCATCGGCTCGTTCCCGCAGACGGCATCCATCCGCCTGGCACGCCAGGCCTTCAAGCAAGGCAAGCTGTCGGCCAATGACTACACCGACGCCATGCGTCATGAAGTCCGTCACTCCGTGCAGATCCAGGAGCGCCTGGGGCTGGATGTGCTGGTCCATGGTGAAGCCGAGCGCAACGACATGGTCGAGTACTTCGCCGAACAGCTGGACGGCTACCTGTTTACCCGTTTCGGCTGGGTGCAGAGCTACGGTTCGCGCTGCGTGAAACCGGCGATCATCTACGGTGACCTGAGCCGACCGAACGCCATGACCGTCGACTGGATCACTTATGCACAGGGTCAGACCGACAAGGTCATGAAAGGCATGCTCACCGGGCCCGTGACCATGCTGATGTGGTCGTTCCCCCGTGAAGACGTGTCACGCAAAGTCCAGGCGCAACAATTGGCCTTGGCCCTGCGTGACGAAGTGCTGGACCTGGAAGCCGCTGGCATCAAGATCGTGCAGATCGACGAAGCCGCGTTCCGTGAAGGCCTGCCACTGCGTCGGGCGCAATGGCAGGAATACCTCGACTGGGCGGTGGAAGCGTTCCGCCTGAGTGCCAGTGGTGTGCGTGACGAAACCCAGATCCACACCCACATGTGCTACAGCGAATTCAATGACGTGATCGAAGCCATCGCGGCCATGGACGCGGACGTGATCACCGTTGAAACGTCGCGTTCCGACATGGAATTGCTGGAAGCGTTCAAGGCGTTCGACTACCCGAACGACATCGGTCCGGGCGTCTACGACATCCACTCGCCACGGGTGCCGGACACCGCCGAGATGGTCAAGCTGATGAGCAAAGCGGTGAAGCGCATTCCGGCCGAGCGTTTGTGGGTCAACCCCGATTGCGGTCTGAAAACCCGTGCCTGGCCGGAAACCGAAGCGGCGCTGGTGAACATGGTGGCGGCGGCGCGACAGTTGCGTAGCCAGTTGGCGTGATCACTACGCCCCTGTAGGAGCGAGCCGGCTCCGGGCGGCGTTCCGACGATGGACGTCAACGATAACGCGGGAAGCCAGATACCCAGCGGTGCACCTGCGTTTTTCGCGAGCAGGCTCGCTCCTACAGAGGTTTACGGTGTTTAGAGTTCGGCGAAGTGTTTGATCCCCAGCGGTTTGCCGATGTCGCCGCGCCAGATCGCTTGCACGTTTGCCCCACTGCCGGCCTGGGCCTGCTGCCATTGCAGGCCCAGGTTGCGTTGCTCCGGCAGTTTCAAATGACCTTTGACGAAATCGTTGAACGCAGGTTTTGCCGAGGTGTAGTGGAAATGTGCGTACCACAACGTCTGGGGTGACTCGCCGCGCACATCGCGAACCTCGTACTCCTGGAGGAAATCCCTGCGCCCGTCCGTGCGCTTGCCCAGATCGCGCAGGCCGCCTTCCTTGCGAATGTCCACCACGCGTTGTTCAAGCAGATAGTCCAGATAGCCCTCGGTCGGGGTCTTGCTGTTCAGGGTCTGGTCGATTCGCAGCGTGCGCCCGGCACGGGACAATTCATTCGCGCGATTGCGCAGTTGCAGTGCCACCGTCTCCGTGGGCGACAGCCGTTCGATGGCCTGGGCGCGCATGTTCAGTTCCGCGGCTTCATTGGTCATCATGTGCTCCAGATCGACCGGCAACATGTCCTGGCGGGCGTAGCCTTCGACTTTGCCTTTGTAGGCGTCCACCGTGCCGAGTCGTTTCCTGGCCTCCACCAGCAACGGCGTGATATCGGTCACAAGCTCCGTTGGCGCAGCTGCCACTGGCTCACTGAGGTGATATTTGCCGCTGGATGAGCGCGGTAGCCAGGTTTCCCTGTAACCATTGGCACCCTCGACGGTGAAGCGCTGTTGGCGGGTCGCGGCATCAGTGCTGGCGACGCCGATAAGCAACTGGTTGTCTTCAGTCTCGAACAGTTGCTTTGCCGCGCTTCCCGCTTTTGTACTGTTGGAGGGGCGTGTCTTGATGGCATGGAGAGCCGCTGCTTCGACGTTTGCCAGATTGTCGAGAAACGCGGTGACCTGCTCCAGATCCAGGTGCTGCGGATAACCCAGGGACCAGGCCCCGAGGTTGCGACGAAACTCGGCATAGGTCGCCAGGCAATCTTCGAGCACCTTGTTGCGCTGGGTAAACGTGGCCTGTACTTCAGGCAATTGATGTTGGGTCAGCAGCGCTCGCCCGACCTTGTTGCGGGCCTGTTTCAACTGTACGTGAAAGTAGGCCCAGGACTGGTCGGTGACGGCATTGTAGTGAGTGATGATCTCCAGCTCATTCGCCGTTTTCAGGTAGTAGTAGTTGGCATCGCTGAATTTTTCGTTAACCGTGGCCATCTCCGGGGCCACTTTCGATTTTTGTACGCGGTTGGTGATCCGGCCGTTCCATCGATTGGCTTCTGCGACCTGTGTGTGAAGCAGGTCAAAGTCCTTGAGAAACTCGATTCGTATTTCTTTGCGTTGCGCCATCAGTTGAATGTGTGCGGCGGTATCGTTGAGCGGTGTGGCCTCCGATCGGGCAATCAACTGATCGATACGGTTGAGGTGTTCCAGCAGGCGTTCCTTGACCAAAGCGATTCGCCGTACCATTCGATCGACGATCATCCAGGCGCAGCGGCTTTGAACATCTTCGACCAGCAGGCGTCTTCGGCCGTGGCTGATCAGCATCAGTTCTTCAAGGTTCAGGTACTGGGCCTGCGCCAGCTCGATGTCGTTCACGCAAGTAATGTCGGCATTGGCTCGAAGCGGTGGGCGCTGCTCCTGATCAAGACTGAAGTAACGTTCCAGCACGGCGTTGGAGTTGTTGGTTTGGGTCCCGAGTCGCCGGGTGTAGGCATCGGCGGTGTTGGTCAGGGTCAACTGGCGTCGCAACGCCCGGTCGGCCCACCAGCGTGGCAACCAGCGGCGAATGGCGGCGGGCCAGAGCGGGTCGAGACCGTCAGCCATATGACCGAGCACCGCGCCGCCGCCGGCACCGCCGCCTGCCGTTACGGTGCCGTACACCGCATAGTGGGTGTTCCAGTTGCCGGCTTCATCCAGGGCGATGGGTTGTTTGTAGGTTCGGGTGCTGGTTGCGCCCAAGCGCCATTGCGGTGGGTTGTCCGTCAATTCGATGCGATAGATACGCCCCTGGCTGATCATGAAGTCGCCATCGGCGTGGCGATAAACGTTGCGATAAATCCCTTCGGTACCCGGTTGCAGGCCGGCAAGGGAAATCGCCTGCTCGTACTCATAACCTGCGAAACGCTTGAGGGTGTGTCGCACCTGCTGCGGGGTCGAGACCTGCAAGGCGCCAGGCTGTTTCGTCAGGGCGCGCAATTGTCGTCCGCGAGTGGCGGCGCGCGCGGCGCTGGAAGTGGCGCCAGCAACGGGCAGCACGTCCATGGCCGCGTCGATCAACGACAGCAGCACGGCTTCCACCTCGGCCAGGCCGTGGCCGACATCACCGCGCAGGAAAGCCGCCACGGCCAGGTTGGCGCTGTTCCAGGCGTCGTACAGGGCAATGGCGGTACCGACGAAAGGCACCACGCCCAGCGCCATTTTCAGGTAGTTGAACATGGCCCCGGAGCGCAGCGCGACCTGCTCCAGATACAAGGCATCGTTGGAACGCGATGTCGACCGATGCGCCTCCAGCAAACGGCCCATGTGCACATTGAGCAGATGCGCAGCCAGGGAGGTGCTGGCCGGCCAGGCGGTGCCGACGCCGATCAGGGCATCGAAGTTTTTCACCCGGGCCTGGTTGATCCGGCTGACGTGTGAGGCAAATTCCCCGGTCAATGCGCGACCGGCCAGGTAGGTGACCATGGTGCTATGCAGGCATTGGTTGAACAGGAACATCCGTGCCTGTTCGAGGTTGTCGAACTGGCGGACAAAGACCCCATCGGGGCAGTCAGGCCGATAGAGCAATGTCAGGCCGCTGACCTGCTCGACGATGAAAGTCACCCCGGCCAGGGTGCTCGGTCCCTCGCCGGGCGTGTCCTTGCCGCCCACCGTCAGGTGGGCGGGTAATAACTCGATGCGTTTGCCGTCGACGGAGAAGGCTTCACGGCTGTTGGCGTCGATGGCGATTCGCAGCACCTTCAGGCCGGCGGCATCGATGTCCTTGGCGAGCACGGCGAACTCGCCTTGCAACTCAAGCATCAGGTGCCACGGCTCGCTCAGGCATTCACGCCGATATTCATTGCTGAAGGCCGAGGCAGTCGGGGTGCCCAGGAAGGTCTGGCGGATCAAGTTTTCATATTTCCCGGCCAGATCCAGCTCGGTGACCAGTTTGCGCAGGTAGGCCTGGGTGATGCCGGTTCTCAGCTTCTGCCGTTGCCCCTCGTCAGCGCCGCTGATCTCGACCCGCATCAACGACACGCGCAACCACATCGACTGATCGATATTGCTTTGCGCCAGTTCGGCGAGGGACACCTTGCTGCGCTGCAGGCTGGCGGTCAGTACATTCTTTTGCGGTGTTCCCGGTGCCGGGCCTTCAATCGGCACCTTGCGCCATGTGGTGGTGTCGGGGAGGTCCAGCAACACCTCAACGTTTTTCGTGAGGGAGAAGTCTTTGCGCAGGCGGGCGTCGATGGCTTTTTTGCTGAATGAGTCGCGCATTGGCAGTTCCCGTTCCAGCAGTTTTTGGGAGCGCTTCATCGCCGCGATGTAGGCGGTGAACAGCGCCTTGAGACGTTCGCGTTCGGCCTCGGTCAGCGCGCGGAGGGGCGACGGCAGCCGAGTGGCCAGCAGCGCGCTGCGGTTTTGCTCAAGGATGTGCGCAAAGGCCAGCTCACGCGCGCTGCTGGCGGGGACGGTCAGGCGGGCGAGGGTCTGTTCTCGCAGGTGTTCCAGTTCCGCCGTGCGTTGGTCGGCATGGGAGGGCGCGGAGTGGGCGGTCATCAGCCGCGTCGCATGCTGTTCACAGCTGTGAAGCTGGATTTGCAGGGCGTACTCGAACGGGTTGCCCGTCAGCGGCAAAAGCTGCAGCACTTGCGTGTCGTCGTTGGCCGGCTGCCTGAACATCTTCTGCTGCAGTGCCTGGCAAGAGGCGAACCGCTGCAGGCCGCCGAAATGTCCGGGCCAGTAGAGCAGCACGCTGTCGCTGGCGGACGGCAACAATGCCGATGGCCGGGCAAACAGCAGCACACCGTCGAGTTCCTGGGTCTGCGTGCGCAGGGTGTCACCTTCGCTGTCAGTCGCGGTCAACACCAGTCGGGCGACCACCACGTCGGCCGGTCTGGGTTTTTCGGGGGCGTCGAGCACGACCGTGAGCCACTGATGTTCATCGCCGCTGATCTGATCCAGGCTCAATTGCAGGTCGGCTTCGGCACGCAGGCCGTTCAGGCGCGCTTGGTATAGGGCCTTGTAGAGAGAGGGCGATGAGTGACGCAGTTCCAGCAGTTGCGGCGCATTGTCGGCGCTTAACAGGGCATTTGCGGCCTCGCTGCTGGCCTGTTGAGCGGCGCGCAGGGCGTCGAATTGCTGTTGCAGCCGCTGCATGCGCGGGTCGTCGGCGGTGCCTGCAAAGTCCAGCCCCAGCAGGTTCTGCAGTGCCGTTTGCTGTTGCACTACGGCGTTGTGGCGAAGGTCCAAGGGAATATCGGGGCTCAGTTGCCCGAACGGAGCGATATCCTGGTTTGCCTCCGGCATGGGCAGGTCGGGGGGCGAGGCAAAGACACGGTCGTTGTGTTGCCGCTCGGCAGGCGCCGTGGCCAGTCGCGCCAACAAGGACTCAGCACTTTTCGTCAGCTGCGGGGTGTCCAATACGGTGTAATCGACCGTGACGTGGCGGGTCTCGGGTTCAGGTTGCTGCTGGATTAACCAGCGTTCCAGACTGTTGCGATTTTCAAAGATCATCCAGGGCACTTGCCGAGACGGCAGATACAGCAACTGGGTGACCGGTTGATCGGTATTGCGGGTAATGGCCAGGGCACCCCGAAGTTCGTCAGTCAGACCGCTGTCGCCCCTGAGCGACAGGGTCTCGACGTAAACCAGGATCTCGGGGGAGGTCGTTTGCACTGCCGGGGTGACGAGGTCCAGCAGCATGTTGAGCTGCTCGGCATTCAAGGTGCCCTGGGCAAATGCCAACTGGCACGATGCTTCAAAATGCTGGCGATACAAGCGAATGGCCTGTGCCTTGCGTGAAAGGTCGGTGCCGCGTGCGCGTGCCTGCCACCAGTTCGCGGTCAGGGGGGCTTGCGGGTTCTGCGCCATGAGGGCCAGCCACTGTTCGCGGCAGTCGTTCCAGCGTGCCGAGGCGCTCAGGTGCAGGTTGTCGTCCGTGCCTTGGGCCAAGGGGGGGACGAGGCCGAAGTCGGCCAGTGGTGCGTTCGTTGATTCGAACATGAAGAAAAACTCCGATGGGTGAAAAATCGGAGCCATTAGAGGTCGGTCGGAAAGCGGCATGGCGGTACATAGTTATTGTGTGGCGCTGAACGTGCCCTGATGACCGCCCGGCACTCTTCATCAAACTGTCATCGAACTGTGGCAGCGCGCTTGAACAAACTTCATCAGACTCGCGCTCTACTGGGGTTCTGCGTTTCGGTGTTTCTTCATGCGTGCTTTGTTTTTATCAACAGTCTTTTTTATGGCCGCGTTGTTGGGCCTGCCGTCATGGGCGGCGTCTCGTTGTGACGTCAATGTCCCGACCGAACGGGCAGACCTGGCGCAGGTGAGCCTGGCGTACCAGAGCATCGGCCGCGCCTCCGATCCGGCGTTGCTGCTGGTGATGGGCCTGGGCGGGCAGTTGATTCACTGGCCGGACGAGGTGGTGGTCGCGCTGTGTCAGCAGGGCTTCCGGGTGATCCGTTATGACAATCGCGATGTCGGCTTGTCCACCTGGCGGCAACCGCCGGTCGAAGCCAACCTGACCTTCGAAGTGTTGCGCTACAAGCTCGGCTTGCCGGTGTCGTCGCCGTACTCGCTGACCGACATGGCCGAGGATGGCCTGGGGCTGATGGATGCCTTGCACATCGAGCAATTCCACGTATTGGGGGCCAGCATGGGCGGCATGATCGCCCAGCACATGGCAGCCATGGCGCCGCAGCGGGTCGAGAGCCTGACCCTGATCATGACCAGCTCCGGGGCCGAAGGCTTGCCGGCGCCGAGTGCGGCGTTGGTGCAGTTGCTTGCGCGGCGTGGCGCGCCCAATCGTGAAGTTGCCCTGGAGCAACAGGCCGATCTGCTGGCGGCGCTGGGCAGTCCGATGGTGACCGATGATCGTCAGGCGCTGTTGCATCAGGCAGCCGTGTCTTATGACCGGGCATTCAATCCCGAAGGGGTGAAACGCCAGATCATGGCCATTCTCGCTGAGCCGAGTCGGGTGGCGTTGCTCAACCAGTTACGCGTTCCGGCGCTGGTGGTGCATGGCACGGCCGATCCGTTGTTGCCGGTGATGCATGGCGTGCACCTGGCCGCGCATTTGCGTGGCAGCCAGTTGAAATTGATTCCGGGATTGGCCCATCGTTTCCAGGAGGCGTTCAAGGCGCCGTTGCTGGCGGCGGTGTTGCCGTACTTGCGGGCTCATCGCGAGGACACCTCGCACTGGGCACAGATCGAGCCGGTGGCCGAACACAATCTGCTGTAATTCCCCCCCGATCTCTCTGAAGGCGCTGGCCTGCCAGCAATGGCGGCAAGCCGGCTCCTGCAGCGTGGGCTTCAGGTGTATCGTTCGAGCTTTACGACGTGTTTCCCGCCAGCGAGGTGTGTGATGAGCAGCCCCTTGAAAATCGATTTCGTCAGCGACGTGTCCTGCCCATGGTGCGTCGTCGGTCTGTACGGCCTGACCCGCGCCCTGGAGATCCTGCGCGACGAGGTCCGGGCCGAGATCAGTTTCCAGCCGTTCGAACTGAACCCGAAGATGGGCCCCGAAGGGCAGAACATCACCGAGCACATCACCGAGAAGTACGGTTCGACACCCGAGCAGTCGCAGAAAAATCGCGAGATGATCCGCGCGCGCGGTGCCGAGCTCGGGTTTGCCTTTCGCACGGACGCCAACAGCCGGATCTACAACACCTTCGATGCGCACCGCCTGCTGCATTGGGCGGCTCTGGAAGGCTTGCAGCTGCCGCTGAAAGAGGCCTTGTTCAAGGCGTATTTCAGCGATGGCGGTAACCCGTCCGACCCCGTTCAATTGGCGCAGATTGCGCAAAGCGTCGGCCTGGACCGGCAACGGGCCGAGGCGATTCTGGCGTCGGATGAATTCGCCAACGCGGTTCGCGAAGAGGAACAGCGATGGCTGTCACGCGGGGTGAACTCGGTACCGACGGTGGTTTTCAACGGCCAGTACGCGGTCACGGGCGGGCAACCGGTGGAAACCTTCGTCGGGGCGATCCGGCAGATCATGAGTGAAGCGAAGGGCGGAGCCGTCAGCTGATCCTGTGGCATACACGGACACTGTAGGGGCGAGCCTGCTCGCGATGGCGGCGGCACATTCACCATGGATGTGTCTGATAGTCCGCCATCGCTGGCAGGCCAGCTCCCACCGTTGATGGCGGTCGTGCACGAAACCTTCGCTCACTGAAATTCCCCTGTGGGAGCGAGCCTGCTCGCAAAGGGGGCATCGGCCTCAACTTCATGCTTGACCGGTCTACCGCTATCGCGAGCGAGCTCGCCCCCACAGAGGGCGGTGTGTGTCCTGGTTCAGCGCACGATCTTGTCCACATGAATCCCGAGTTTTTTCAGCCTGTACCAGAAGCTGCGCTCGGAGATTCCGATCAACTGCGCGGCGGCGGCCTGTACGCCGTTGCTCTGTGCCAGCGCCGCCAGAATGTAGGCCTTTTCGACTTCCGCCAACGCGGCGTCCAGATCCGGCGGCACTCTGGCGCCTTCGTTGAGAATGGCGCCGCTGCCGGCCGGCGACGAAGCAAACAGGTACGCCGGCAGATCATCGTCTTCAATCACCGCCCCCGAGGCGACGATGGTGGCGCGCTCCACACAGTTTTGCAGTTCGCGGATATTCCCCGGCCATGAATAATGGGCCATGGCCTGTAGCGCTTGCGGGCTGAAACCGGTGATGCGCTTGCCCGCGGCAGCGCCCAGCGAATGGGCGAAATGCCGGGCCAGCGGGGCGATGTCTTCGACGCGTTCACGCAGGGCCGGCAGGGGAATCGGGAACACGTTGAGCCGATAGTAGAGGTCTTCGCGAAACTCCTTGTTGGCCACCGCTTCGAGCAGGTTTTTATTGGTGGCGGCGATGACCCGCACATCGACCTTGCGCTCGCGGGGATCGCCCACCGGTTCGATCACCCGCTCTTGCAAGGCCCGAAGGATTTTCGCCTGCAGGGCCAGGGGCATTTCGCCGATTTCATCGAGAAACAGCGTGCCCTTGTCGGCCTGCTGGAACCGTCCGATCCGGTCGGTCACGGCGCCGGTGAAGGCCCCTTTGCGGTGGCCGAACATTTCGCTTTCCAGCAAGCCTTCGGGGATGGCCGCGCAGTTCACCGCAACGAAGGGTTTGTCGGCGCGATTGCCGTGCTTGTGGATCGCCCGGGCGACCATTTCCTTGCCGGTGCCGCTTTCGCCGGTCAGCAGGATCGTCGCGTTGCTTTCGCGCACTGAATCGATCGCCTGCAGCACCCGGCGGAAGCTCGGGCTGTCGCCGATCAGGCTGTCGATCTGCTGGTGTTCATCGAGTTCGGCGCGCATGCGCTGGTTGTCTTTGAGAATGTCGCGAAACTGCAGGGCCTTGCTGACGGTGATGTCCAGCTCATCGATGTCGAACGGTTTGGCGATGTAGTCGAAGGCGCCGTTGCGCATCGACTGCACGGCGTTTTTCACCGTGCTGTAGGCGGTCATGACGATCACCGGCAGTTGCGGGAAACGGCTTTTGATTTCCGCCAGCAATTGCGGGCCGTCCATGCCGGGCATGCGCCAGTCGCTGATGACCAGGTCGATGTCTTCGACCTCCAGCACCTTGAGCGCGTGCAGGCCGTTGCCGGCAGTGAAGACGCTGATGCCGTTCTGGCTCAACGCCGAGGCGAGCAGGTCGCAGAGCTTGGGCTCGTCATCGACCACCAGTACGTTATGTGTCATCGCTGCCCTCGTCGAAGTCGGCACCATTGGCCGGAATGTACAGGCTGAACGTGGCCCCGGCCTGTTTTTCGCTGGCGCATTCGATGCGTCCGTCATGACTTTCCATGATCGAGAAGACCTTCGCCAGACCCAGCCCGGTGCCAGAGGCCTTGGTGGTGACGAACGGTGTGAAGATGCGTTCGAGCATGTCCGGTTCGATGCCCTCGCCAGTGTCGCTGATGCTGATCACGGTGTAGGGGCCATCGCGGCTGATGCCCAGGGTCAGGTGTCCACCGTCTGGCATGGCGTCGATGGCGTTGACGATCAGGTTCAGGCCGGCCTGCTTCAATTGCCGTGCGTCGGCGTAAACCGTGGCGCCGGGGGCCTGATCGTCGATGCGCACGTCGATGTGGTGGCTGGCCAGTTCCGGCGCGCAGAACCCGGCCAGTTCATCCACCAGCGGTCGCGCCGATTGGGTCGAACGCATCGGTGCGCTGGGCTTGGCAAAATCGAGGAAGTCGGTGATCAGGTCATTGATCCGGCTGACTTCGCTGACCACGTATTCCAGATGCCGCTTGTCGCTTTCGGGCAGGTCGGCGCGCCGATGCAGCAGTTGCGTGGCGGTTTTGATGATGCCCAGTGGATTGCGGATTTCATGGGCCAAGCCCATCGCGACTTCGCCCAGGGCATGCAGGCGATCGCGGCGACGCAGCTGCGATTCGAGATGCTGCAACTCGCCGAGGCGCTCACTCATGTGGTTGAAGGTGCTGCTCAGTTCCGCCAGTTCGTCACCGCCGGTCACCGGCAAGCGTTGGCGGTAGTCGCCGGCGATCACGGCTTGAACACCGTTGGAGAGCCCGCGCAAGGGTTTGGTCAGGCGCTGCGAGACCAGCCAGCCGACCGTCAGGGACGCCGCCGAGCTGAGCAGGAATATCAGGATGAACAGGTTGCTTTGATTGACCAGTCCCAACAGGCTGCTGTGGCGTAGCAGGCCGCTGAAAATCACGCCTTGCAGCTCACCTTCTTCATTGAAGATCGGGCGGTAGATGCCGCTGTAGCGATTGGTGAACTGCTCGGTCGGTTCCCGGGTGGCGCGCAGGATCTGTTCGATTTTTTCCGGTACGGCCGACGGGTGATCTTCGAAGCGCTGGGAGGAGAACACTTCCGCGAAGTCATTGGCCGTGGCCAGGTACAACCGCAGGTCCAGGGAATGCACCTCGGCCACGCTGGTGAGGAAATTTCTGTCCAGGTAAGTGGCCACCAGCAATTTATACTCGACGCCGGCCTGCTCTGTCTCGAAGGTCGAGACCACCGTGCCGGTGGCGATACCGCCGACTTGCAGGGTTTGCAGAACGGCTTTGGGGGCGAGGCTGATCTGCCGGACGATGTCGTCGGAGGCCGTGCTGAACAGCACTTTGTGATCGCTGTTGCGCACCAGCGCCACCACGTCGATGCCGATGGCGTCGGCGATGTCGGCGGTCAACTTGTCGTTCTGGCCCGACAGTTGATCGATGGGTGGGCGCCTGTAACGCAGGAACAGCTGTGCGGCCCGTGCATTGTCACGCAGGATTTCGCCGATTTCGTCTTCGACGATCTTGGTCGATTCCTGCAGCCAGATTCGCACGTTGCTGTCGAAAATCTGCGACAGGGTAGTGGCCGCGAGTTCGGCGGCGATCATGGTCGGGATCACGCTGACCAGCCAGAAGGCCAGCACCAGTTTGCGTTGCAGGCTCCAGCCGGAGAGGGCAAAGGGGCGGGCGTTGGAGGGGCGGTGTCTGGTCATCGGGTTTCGCTTGTCGAAAGCCTTGGCGGGATAAATCGTGAGTCCTGGTGCAATACAGTAGCCGACATTGCCCCGTCTGTGGCGACCCGTCTGCTGCCGGGGTCGCCAGGGGGGTCAGGGGGGTCAGGCCAATTGCCGATGGTCCTGTGGCAGGGGCTGTGGCTCGGAGATTTGCTGGATGAAGCGCCGCTGGATGAAGTCGACGCTCAGTTCAATCACCCGGTGGTATTGCAGGTCGACGGTGATCATGTGATAGCAGTCGTCCAGCATGACCTTGACCACCGGCCCGCCGAGCTTGCGTTCGACATAGTCGGCGTTCCAGCGGCTGGTGATGTCGTCCTCCAGGGAGTGCAGAACCAACGTGGGTGTGGTGATCGACGGCATGCGCTTTTTCACCACGGCGTTGAGTCGGTGCAGTTCGCGCACGGTCACGCCTTCCATGGTCAGCAAACCGGCCTGGCTGCTTTCGCCTTCTTTCATCTGGCGCTCGACGATCGCTCGCAGGCGTTCATTCTTGATGCCATAGGGCGGTTTTTCTTCGAAGCTGCACAGGTGCACGCCGAACGGGATTCTCATCAGCAGCGGCGTGAGGAACGCCAGTTTGTTGATGCTCCAGCCGTCGTAGCGCAGGGTGGTGGAGTACAGCATCAAGCCTTCGATTTGCCCGGGGTGTTCGGCGGCCAGGTACATCGACAGTACCGCGCCCATCGACAAGCCGCCGACGAACACGCGCTCATGCTTGCGCCGTATACCGACGAAGGTGTTGCGGGCGCTTTCGTACCAGTCACGCCAGCCGGTGGCTTGCAGGTCGGCGTTGCCCCCGCAGTGGCCGGCCAGGGTCGGCACATAGACCGTGTGCCCGGCTTTCGCCAGGCCCATGGCCACCCGACGCAGTTCCGTCGGGGTGCCGGTGAGGCCGTGGATCAACAACACCGCGACCTCGCCGCTGCCGAGGACAAACCCGGCGCGGCCTTCGCCCATGTCAATCGCATCCGGTGAAACCGTCGCGTTCATCGTTTCATCGCTCGGTGCAGCAGGCGATCGAGCAGGGCGATGCCGAGGTCGATTTCCGGGTAGCTGATTTCCAGCGATGGGGCCAGGGTGATCACGTTTTTGTAGTAACCGCCGACGTCGAGGATCAGGCCCAGGCGTTTGCCGTCGATTTCGATGTCGCCCTTCATGCCTTCTTCGACCATGAAATCCAGGGTCGCCTTGTCCGGCGTGAAGCCGTCCGGGCCACAGATTTCGCAGCGCAGGGCCAGGCCCAGGCCATCGACGTCGCCGATGATCGGGTAGCGTTTCTGCAAGTCTTTCAGGCCTTCGAGGAAGTACTTGCCCTTGTTCATGACCATCGCGCCGTAGTCGACTTCGCTGGTCATCTTGAACATTTCCAGACCCACCGCCGTGCCCAGGGGGTTGGAGGCAAAGGTCGAGTGGGTGGAGCCCGGCGGGAAGACTTTAGGGTTGATCAACTCTTCCCTGGCCCAGATGCCGCCCAGCGGATTGAGACCGTTGGTCAAGGCCTTGCCGAAGACGATCACGTCCGGTTTGACGTCGAAGTGCTCGATCGACCACAACTTGCCGGTACGGTAGAAGCCCATCTGGATTTCGTCGACCACCATCAAAATGCCGTGCTGGTCCAGCACGTGCTTGAGTTCGCTGTAGAAGTTCATCGGCGGGATCACGTAGCCGCCGGTGCCCTGGATCGGTTCGACGTAGAACGCTGCGTATTCGCTCTGGCCGACTTTCGGGTCCCAGACGCCGTTGTATTCGGTCTCGAACAAGCGGGCGAATTGCTGCACGCAGTGGCTGCCGTACTCTTCCTTGGTCATGCCCTTGGGGCCACGGAAGTGGTACGGAAACGGGATGAAATTGGCGCGCTCGCCGAAGTGGCCGTAACGGCGGCGATAGCGGTAGCTGGAGGTGATCGACGAGGCGCCGAGGGTACGGCCGTGATAACCGCCTTCGAAGGCGAACATCAGGCTCTTGCCGTTGGTGGCGTTGCGCACGACTTTCAGCGAGTCCTCGATGGACTGCGAGCCGCCGACGTTGAAGTGCACGCGACCGTCGAGGCCGAACTTCTTCTTCGCGTCCACGGCGATCATTTCCGAGAGCTCGATCTTGCCTTTGTGCAGGTATTGGCTGGCGATCTGCGGCAGGGTGTCGATCTGCTGTTTCAGCGCGTTGTTCAGGCGCGGGTTGGCGTAACCGAAGTTGACCGCCGAGTACCACATTTGCAGGTCGAGATAAGCCTGGTCACTGGTGTCCCAGACGTACGAGCCTTCGCAGCGACTGAAAATGCGTGGCGGCTCGATGTAGTGAACGGTGTCGCCGTAGGAGCAGTATTTGGCTTCCTTTTCCAGCAGGATTTGGTCTTCGGCGGTAGCGATTCGAATATCAGACATGGTGGAAAAGTTCCTGTGTTTCTGCGTTGAAAGAGGTGGCGTTGGCGGCGTTGGCGTTGGGTAAAAGGGCCAACAGGGCCGGCAGTTCGGCGAAGCTGTCGAAGCGCGCAAAGGCAATGCCGTTGCGCTCGCAGTGCTCGGCCAGGCGATCCTTGGCGAACACGAAATCGGCGGTGGCGGCCACGCACATGTCGGACTGGCCGTCACCGATCACCAGCACGCGCTTGGCCTTGGGCGTGGATTTGCATTTGCAGTTGCCGGCGGCGGCGCGGCAGGCATCGTTGGCGTAGGGGAAGTCGATGCGCCAGCTGTCGTGATCGACTTGACGCAAGCGGTTGGCAAGGATCGGCAGGAGGCTGACGTAGTGGCGCGCCAGGATGCGCGCGATGCCTTGTTCGATGCCGTCGCTGACCACTTCAAGGGACGCGCCGAGGCCGATGACGTGGTCGACGAAGTCAGGGAAGTCCGGGTCGATGTCGATGCCGTCGAAGAACCCGAGCAGTTCGGTCGGGGTGGCCTTGACCAGTGCGAGCTGGCGACTGAGGCATTCACGGGAACCGATGTCGCCTGCCAGCCACTCCTCTTCGATCGTTTCCCAGCTGGGGTCGGCGAATCGTTGGAGGATGCTGTCGATCACGTCGGTGCGGGTGATGGTCCCGTCGAAATCACACACGATATGCCAGTCAATCATCTGTTGTACCTATTGAGCGTTTCGCGCTGTTTGCGCTTGCCAACGGGGTAGAGCAGGGACTGTGCCAATCACGTCAAGCCCAGCAGGGCTGGGGTTCTGGCCTGTGTTTGCGTTGACGAAGCTACAATTTTTGTAGGTCGCTACAAACAACATGAGTGCTTGCCTGACGGGGGCAAATCGGCGATTGATGCGCGCATGTCCCGTTCAAGGAATTGCCTCATGTCGAGGATTACCGTTGCGCTCTTTACCGCGCTGACCTGTCTTTCCATCAACGCCAACGCCGATGGCCTCACCGGCGAAGCCGGGCTGGGCCTGAGCTATGAACCCCATGATCCGACCGGCAGTCGATACGAAACCCGACCCGTGCCGTACCTCGATCTGGACTGGGGCGATGTCAGTCTCAGCACTGACGACGGGCTGACCTGGAGTGCCTTCAAGGCCAACGGCTTCAGCGCCGGGCCTTTTGCGAACTACCTGCCGGGCCGAACCGCGAACGGGTCATTGCGCGGCTTGCGCGATGTGCCGGATATGGCCGAGGTGGGCGGGTTCGTGCAGTACGCACCGGCCGATTTCTGGCGGGTGTTTGCCTCGGTCGGCCAGGCAGTGGGCGGCGGCAGCGGGCAGGGTGGGGTGCTGGGGAGGGTCGGTGGCGAGGTGGGTTATCCGCTGGGTGGCGGGGTGATCGGCAGCACGAACCTGACGGCGCATTTCGCCGATGCCCGACAAACCCAGACCTACTTCGGCGTCAGCAGTGACGAGTCACAGGCCTCGGGGATTCGTCGCTACAACGCCGGCGGCGGGTTGCAGAACGTGGCGCTGACCCAGAGTTTCGAGTTCCCGTTGGCACCCCATTGGTCGCTGCTGACCAGCGCGAGCTGGATCCACCTGACGGGTTCGGCGGCGGACAGCAGCATTGTCAAAGCCGTTGGCGATACCAACCAGGGTGAAGCGCAGGTGGCGATTGCCTACACGTTCAAATGAGAGGGTGTGGCGAGGGAGTCAGCGCCCTCGCCACAAAAGTCGCGGTAGCTTCAGGTTTGCTCACCCTCGGCCAGCAACGCGACCCCGCCCATGATCACCGCCACCCCCACCCAGTGCAGCACGCTGATCTGCTCTCCCAGCCCCAGCCATGACCCCAGCAATACCCCGACAAACACCAGTGAACTGAGGGGGAATGCCAGGGACAGGCTGCTGCGTCGCAGGATCAGCATCCAGACGAAGAACGCGCCGATGTAGCAGGCGATCGCCACCCACACCCCGGGATTGTCGGCCACGGCCAACAGCCAGTGCAGGGTGAAGTCCATCTGCCCGAGTTGATCGCCGCCGACTTTGCTGGCGATCTGGCCAGCGCTTTCGAAGCCGATCAGCAAGGCCCAGAGAACGAGGGTGCCGAGCCGTTCGTGCAGCCAGCCCGTCTTGCTGTCGATCATCGATTGACCCTCATCCATGAGCGACACACACGAGCATCACGCCCGCCGAGATCACCAGCGTACCCGCCCAGCGACGGCGACTGACGGTTTCGCCGAGGATCACTTTGCTCGCCAGCACCACGCCGCAGTAGGCCAGCGCCGCTGCCGGAAACAGCAGGCTCAGCGGTGCCCGGGACAGGGCTTCGAGCCAGACCAGAAACTCGACCACGAAGGCGCCGATCCCGCACCACAGCAGCGGCGCGTTGAACACCTGGCCCCAGAACGCATTCAGGCGAAATCCGCCTTCGAGCTCCGGCAATCGGTCCAGGCCGAGCTTGAAGCAGAGCTGGCCAATGACGTCCATCACAATGGAACACGCCACCAGCACAATCACGGTGAAGGTCATGGGCGTGGCGCCTTTCGGTTTGCAATAACGATGTTCACAGTCAGGATTTACCCTTTGGCGGTCGCCCCCGCAGGTTCATCCAGCCTGAAGGCCGGCCGAGAGGGCTTTTGAGGGTAAATGCAAGGGATGGGCCAAACCCACAAGGGGGGTGTCAGGTGTGCAGGCGAACCCAGACCGAGACAAGCACGGCCGCCGCCATCAACCAGGCCACTGCCGCCACCGCCAGCGAAGCTTCCAGGCGCATCCGGTCCACCATCACGTAGAGCGTGGCCAGGTAGACGAAATACGGAATGATCGACCACATGCCAAACAGGATGGTGGTCTTCAGGTCTTCCACAGAACGGCCCTTGCCGACGATGTAATGGGCGATCAGGGCAAAAGTGGGAAACAGCGGCACCAGACCGGCGATGTAATAGTTTCTGGTCTTGGCCAGCGCAGCGAGGATGACCACCACCGCCGCGCCCAGGGTCGCCTTGAGTATCAAGTCCATCAGTGGCTCAACCCGTACTTCTTCACTTTGTCGAACAAGGTGGTCTTGGCCATGCCCAGTTCCTGGCTGGCCTGGGTCAGGTTGCCGCCGCTGCGTTGCAAGGCATCGCTGAGCAGGTTGCGTTCGAAGGCTTCCACCGCTTCGGCAAAGGCCAGGCCCTGACTGCCGGCGCTGGCGCCGGGTTTCTTGAAGGCAGGCAGACCCAAGGCAAAGCGTTCGGCGACGTTGCGCAGTTCGCGCACGTTGCCCGGCCAGTCGTGGCTCATCAGGTTCGACAAGGTCTGGTTATCCAGTTCCGGCGCGGTACGGTCAAAGCGCAGGGACGACTGCTGAAGGAAATGCTCGAACAATTGCAGGATGTCTTCGCGACGTTCGCGCAGCGGTGGCAGTTCCAGGGTGACCACGTTGAGGCGGTAATACAGGTCGCTGCGGAATTCGCCGGCCTTGCTCGACTCGACGAGGTCCGACTTGGTCGCGGCGATCACCCGGCAATCGACCGCCACGCTCTGGTTCGAACCGAGCCGTTCGAGGGTGCGCTCCTGCAACACCCGCAGCAGTTTGATCTGCAAGGGCAGGGGCATGCTTTCCACTTCGTCGAGGAACAGCGTGCCGCCGTCGGCGTGCTCGATCTTGCCGATGCGCCGCTTGCCCGCGCCGGTGAAGGCGTTGGCTTCGTGGCCGAAGATTTCACTTTCGAACAGGTTTTCCGGCAGGCCGCCACAGTTCAAGGCGACGAACTGTTTGCTGTGTCGGCGGCTGAAATCATGCAGGCAACGGGCAACCAGTTCCTTGCCGGTGCCGGTTTCGCCTTCGATCAGCACGTTGGCCGAGGTGTCGGCGACGTTGGCGATCAACTCGCGCAGATTCTGCATGGCCGGCGAGCGGCCGATGATCCGGCCTTCGAGGGAATCGCGTTCGGCCAGTTGCCGACGCAACGACGTGACCTCCCGCGCCAGGCTGCGTTGTTCCAGGGCGCGGCGGGCCACGTCCACCAGGCGCTCCGGGGAAAAGGGTTTTTCCATGAAGTCGTAGGCGCCTTTCTGCATCGCGCCGACAGCCATCGAGATATCGCCGTGACCGGTGATCAGCACCACCGGCAGGCTGCGGTCGCGGGCCTTGAGCCGGTTCAACAGTTCCAGGCCATCGATGCCCGGCAGGCGAATGTCGCTGATGACGATGCCGGCAAAGTTGTCGCCGACCCGTTCCAGGGCTTCTTCGGCGCTGCCTACGCCGATACAGGGAATGTCTTCCAGGTTCAGCGCCTGCTGGCAGCCGAGCAGCACATGGGGGTCGTCTTCGACGATCAGCACACTAAGGTCGTTGTTCATATTGGCTCGGCAGGAGTGGGGCTTACCAACGGTAAACTGAGGACGAAAGCGGTACCACCGCTGGCGGGGTGTTCGACGCCCAGGTGGCCGCCGGTGGCGGCAGCCAGGCTTGCGGAAAGGGTCAGGCCCAGGCCCAGACCCTGTTCGCCGGGTTTGGTGGTGAAGAAGGGTTCGAACAAGTGCTTGCGCGCTTCGGCGTCGATGCCATGGCCGTTGTCCCTGACGCGCAGTCGATACTTGCCTTCGAACACTTCACCCTCGAGCCACAACTCGGGTTGCTGTTGCGCCTGCATGGCATCGAGGGCGTTGCCGATCAGGTTGACCAGGATCTGCTCCAGGCGCGTCTGGTCGATCTGCAGTTGTACGTCGTCGAAATGGCGGTGCAGTTGCAGATGGGCGTTTTCCACGCGACTGCCGAGCAACTGCAAGGCGGCCTCCACGGCTTTGCCGAGGCACGCCTGGCCCTTGTCGTCACCGCGTCGGGCGAAGGCGCGCAGGCTCGCGGTGATCCGCCCCATGCGGTCGATCAGTTCATTGATGGTCTTGAGGTTGGTGCTGGCCACATCCAGCTGACCGCGCTCCAGAAAGCGTACGGTGTTGCCGGACAGGGTGCGCAGTGCCGCCAGCGGCTGGTTCAATTCGTGGGCGATGCTGGTGGACATCTGGCCGATGGCGGCGAGCTTCCCGGCCTGCACCAGTTCATCCTGGGCGCGGCGCAAGGTCTCTTCGGCGTGACGCCGTTCGCGGATCTGCCCCTTGAGCCGTTCGTTGCTGGCACGCAGGTCGACGGTGCGTTCGGTAATCCGACGCTCCAGTTGACTGTTGGCTTCCTGCAAGGCTTCGCGGGCGGCGAGGCGTGTGGAAATCACCTTGCGCCGTTCGTTCCAGGCGATCAGCAGGAACGCCACGAGGGCGAAGGCCACCGCCACCAGAATGCCCTGATTGATCGCTTCGCGACGCAGATCCTGCAGTGGCGTCAGCAAGGTGAAATTCCATGGGGTATCGCTTAACGGCCGGGTTTGCGCCAGATAGCTGATGTTTTCTTCATCGGAGTCCAGCTCGCTGTTGGCGGGGAAGGTCAGTTTTTCCACGCCTTCGGACAGGGTTTCCCGGGCCAGGGGCTGCAGTTCGTTCAACGGGAACCAGTAGTACTGCAGGCTGCGGGCCAGTTTTTCCTTGGTCTCGTCGCTCAGCGGCACCACGGATTTGAGCCGCCGCGCCGGATCGCTGGACAGAATGATGATGCCGTTCTCGTCGCTGACGAAGGCTTCCAGGCGCGCCCGTTGCCAGCGCTCTTCCATGGCTTCGAGGCGAACCTTGACCACGGCGACGCCAATGATCTTGCCGTGTTCTTCCAGACCATGGGCCAGGTAGTAACCGGGTTCGCCGTTGGTGCTGCCGATGCCGTAGAACCGCCCTGGCTGGCCGCGTACGGCGTTCTGGAAATAGGCCCGGAAGGACAGGTCTTCCCCCAGGTAACTGTCGACATCGCGCCAATTGCTGGTGGCCAGGACGCGACCGGTGGTGTCCATCACATAGATGGCCCGACTGCGGCTGCGCCGGTTCAGGCCTTCAAGGTAATCATTGACCGTCTGCCGGTGTTCCGGGGTCGGTTCGGCCAGCAACTGCGAGACACTGGATTCAAGTTCCAGCAGGCTGGGCAGGTAGGTGTATTTGCTGATTTCGCTCTCGACGGCGCGGGCATGCAACTCCAGCTGACGCTGGCCGTTCTCGCCCAGGCTGCGAATGCCGTAGTGTTCACTGATCCAGAAGCCGACGTAGCCCAATCCGATCATCAGCGCGATGATCAGTGGCGGCAGGAACAAATGACGAATCAGACGGGGTTTCACGGCGAGTGATGGCGGCGGGGCGCGATAGGGGGTGGGGTCGCATTTCATCACAGATGCCTTGGGTCAACCAGCGCTTGCCTGATCCTTGCAGGAGCGAGCCTGCTCGCGAGGGTCGTCAACGATGACGCGTTCATTCTGAATGTACGCGGTGTCTTTGAACTCATCGCGAGCAGGCTCGCTCCCACAGGGAGGAGCGAGCGTGGGCTTTAGTGCTGCAGAATCTTGTTCAGGAAGTGCTGCGTACGCTCGGCACGGTGGCTGATGTCGCCGAAGAACTCTTCTTTCTTGCAGTCTTCGATGATCTTGCCGGCGTCCATGAAGATCACCCGGTCAGCGACCTTGCGGGCGAAGCCCATTTCGTGGGTCACGCACATCATGGTCATGCCTTCGTGGGCCAGTTGCACCATCACGTCGAGCACTTCGTTGACCATTTCCGGGTCCAGCGCCGAGGTCGGCTCGTCGAACAGCATGACGATCGGGTCCATCGCCAGTGCCCGGGCAATCGCCACGCGCTGCTGCTGACCACCGGACAACTGGCCCGGATGCTTGTGGGCGTGGGCCGAGAGACCGACGCGCTCAAGCAGTTGCAGGCCTTTCTTGGTGGCTTCTTCCTTGCTGCGACCCAATACCTTGATCTGCGCAATGGTCAGGTTTTCGGTGATGGTCAGGTGCGGGAACAGCTCGAAGTGCTGGAACACCATGCCCACGCGGGAACGCAGTTTCGGCAGGTTGGTCTTCGGGTCGGCGATGGACGTGCCATCGACCACGATGTCACCTTTCTGGAACGGTTCCAGGGCGTTGACACATTTGATCAGGGTCGATTTGCCCGAGCCGGACGGCCCGCACACCACGATCACTTCGCCTTTTTTGACCTCGGTGCTGCAGTCAGTCAGTACCTGGAAGTCGCCATACCACTTGTTGACATTCTTGATAGAGATCATACGGCAAACCTTTTTTGCAGACGCTTGACCAGCTGCGAGGCGGCAAAGCTGATGATGAAGTACACGAGACCTGCGAAGATCAGGAACTCATTGGAACGGCCAATGATGTCGCCACTGGCGCGCGAGGCATTGAGGAAGTCCACCAGGCCCACCGCGTACACCAGCGACGTGTCCTGGAACAGGATGATGCTCTGCTGCAGTAACAGCGGGGTCATCTTGCGGAACGCCTGCGGCAGGATGATCAGGCGCATCATCTGGCCATAGGTCATGCCCAACGCCTGGGCAGCGCCCATCTGGCCCTTGGGAATCGACTGCACGCCGGCCCGGACGATTTCGCAGAAGTACGCCGCTTCGAACATCATGAAGGCCACGATGCACGAGGCGAACGCGCCGATCGGGGTGTCTTCGCCGGTGATCCAGCGCAGCACGAACGGCACCGCCAGGTAGAACCAGGTGATCACCAGCAGCAGCGGAATCGAACGGAAGTAGTTGACGTAGGCACCGGCCAGGTTCGACAGCAATTTGCTGTGGGACAGACGGCACAGCGCCAGGATGGTGCCGAGGATGATCCCGCCGACGACGCCCAGCGCCATCAGTTGCAGGGTCATGAGCATGCCGTTCCACAAGCCCGGCAGGGACGGGATGATGCCCGAGAAGTCGAGTTCCATTATTTACCCCCCACGGAGATCAGGCCCGGTACGGCGACTTTCTTCTCGACCAGACGCATCAGCAACATCAGGCTCATGTTCAGGGTGAAGTAAATGAGCGTTGCCAGGGTGAAGGCTTCGAACAGGTTGGCGGAGAACTCGGCGGTCTGTTTGGTCTGCGCCAGCAGCTCCATCAGGCCGATCAACGAGGCCACGGAGGTGTTCTTGAAGACGTTCAGGAATTCCGAGGTGAGCGGCGGAATGATGATCCGGTAAGCCTGCGGCAGCAGCACGTTCCAGTAGATCTGTGGCAGCTTGAAACCCATGGCGCGAGCCGCGGATTCCTGGCCTTTGGGCAGGGCCTGGATGCCGGTACGCACTTGTTCGCAGACGCGAGCGGTGGTGAACAGGCCCAGGCAGACAACGACGCTGAGGAAGGCCGAGGTCGTCGGGTTCAGGTCCTGCTTGTACCAGTCTTGCAGGTTCTGCGGCAGCAGGTCGGGCACCAGGAAGTACCAGATGAACAGCTGAACCAGCAGCGGCACGTTACGGAAGAGTTCGACGTAGCAGGTGGCGATGCCCGATACGATGCGATTCGGCACGGTACGCATGACACCCAGGATCGAGCCCAGTGTCAGGGCGATGATCCAGGCCACGATGGCGATGGCGATGGTCCAGCCCAGACCGGCGATGTACCAGTCGAGATAGGTCTCGCTGCCCACGCCGGTGGACTTGAAGAACACGCCCCAGTCCCAGTTGTAATTCATTAGGGTCTCCCCTCGGATTCGATCGATGTACAAGTACCCGCCTGGGGAAAGCTCCGTTCCCGCCCGATCGGGTGACACACAGGTCAGTTCGATCAGGCACACACGATCGGCTCGACAGCCACCGGTTCGAGTGTTTCCAGAAATGCCAGCAGGGAATGACAACCTCCCGAAAGGGCCGAGGCCCTCTCAGGAGATAAGGTTAGTCAGAAATCAGGATTTCTTGTCGTCAGCCGCTTTGTCGGTCGGATGGGCGATCAGGGCCTTGAGCTCGTCGCTCATCGGGAAGTTCAGGTTCAGGCCTTTAGGCGGGATTGGCTGCATGAACCATTTTTCGTAGATCTTGTTGATCTCGCCCGAAGCGTAGGTGGCCTTGATAGCGTCATCCACGGCCTTCTTGAACGGCTCGTCGCCCTTGCGCACCATGCAGCCATAGATTTCGTAGGACTGTGGAGTGCCGGTCACGGCCCAGTCGTCCGCCTTCTTGGCCTTGGCGGCCTCACCGGCCAGCAGCGCGTCGTCCATCATGAACGCGACGGCACGGCCCGACTCCAGCATCTGGAAGGATTCGCCGTGGTCTTTGGCGGAGATGACGTTCATGCCCATTTGCTTGTCGGCGTTCATCGACTTGAGGATGCGCTCGGACGTGGTACCGGCGGTGGTCACGACGTTCTTGCCTTTGAGGTCATCGAAGTCCTTGTACGCCGAGCCTTTCTTGGACAGCAGGCGAGTACCGATTTCGAAGATGCCAACGGAGAAGTCAACTTGCTGCTGACGCTCGACGTTGTTGGTGGTGGAACCGCACTCCAGGTCCACGGTGCCGTTCTGTACCAGCGGGATACGGGTTTGCGAAGTGACCAGGTTGTATTTGACTTGCAGGTTAGGCAGGTCCAGGTCTTTTTTGATGGCTTCGACGACTTTCAGTTGAATATCGTGGGAGTAGCCAACCGGTTTGCCGGAAGCGTCCGCAATGTAGGAAAACGGAATGGAAGCGTCGCGATGCCCGAGGGTGATGACACCGGACTCTTTGATCTTCTTCAGGGTGCCGGTGAGTTCGGCGGCGAAAACTGGCGTGCTGATCAGAGCGGCAGCAATGGCTGCGCCCAGGATGTGGGGAACGATGCGCATCAAATTTTCCTCGACATTGTTTTTTTTATGGAGCCAGTTGATCGGCCCTTTTTGTGCTGCGGATGCCTGAGTTCCTGAAGTGTTGGCACCGCAGGCATTCGTCGAAGAAGTGTAGAGCATGACTCATGCCAGACCAGGACGAATCAATCAAATCATTGATTTATAAGGAGATTAAATTTATTTGACGCGTTTTGCAGTGCTGAATAGTCCGGTTAACCGAACTGACCGGCAGGTCGCGTTCGGAAAACCGAATGGTGAGAGGGCGCAACCCGCTATCAGGTGTATTTGCGCTTGTCCGGCGCTGGCGGGAAGTACTGGTACAACCAGGTTTCACTCAACGTGCGGTCATGGGTGCGAATGAACAGGCGCAGTTCTACCGGCTCCACGCTGTCGTTGGTCGGGTACCAGTCGAACGTGATGCGGTAGCCCTTGATGTCATCGAGCACCAGCACGTTGAAGTCCTTGACCTGGCCATTCGAGCAGGTCACCACCGGCTCGATGCCCGCGCCTTCCGGCAAGCGGTCCAGGCCGCCACCGGTGAAATCCACCGCGAAGCGTCGGGCCCAGACTTGCGGGTAATGCTCGCCCGGTGCCCAGCCCTCGGTGAAACCACCCATGCCCGACCGCGTTGCGTTGACCCGCGCCAACGGTGTGCCCACCGGCGGCAGGGCGCTCCAGTAGAGCTTGTAGCCGTAGTTCAGAGAGTCACCGGGCGCCACGGGTTTTTTCGGGGTCCAGAACGCGACGATGTTGTCGAGCGTCTCGCCGGTCGTAGGGATTTCCAGCAGATCGATGGAGCCTTCACCCCACGCGGTGGTCGGTTCGACCCACAGGCTCGGGCGGCGGCTGTACCAGTCGACGGTGTCCTGATAACTGGCGAACTCGTGATCGGTCTGCACCAGGCCGAAACCCTTCGGGTCCTTGTCGGCGAAGGCGTTGAATTGCAGCGTGGCCGGGTTGTTCAACGGGCGGCAGATCCACTCGCCGTTGCCGCGCCACATCGCCAGGCGATCGGAGTCGTGGATCTGCGGGTGAATGGTGTCGCACATGCGGCGTTCGTGGGTGCCGCAGCTGAACATGCTGGTCATCGGTGCAATGCCCAGTTGTTCGATGGCGGTCCGTGCATTGACGTTGGCATCGACTTCCATCACCACGCGCTCGGCCTGGCAATCGATATCAAAGCGGTAGGCGCCGGTGGCGCTCGGCGAGTCGAGCAGGGCATAGACCACGAAGCGGGTGCTGTCCTTGTCCGGCGTCTCGAACCAGAACTTGGTGAAGTCGGGGAATTCTTCACGCTTTTTGGCGTAGGTATCGATCGCCAGGCCGCGGGCCGACAAGCCGTACTGGCCCGTGGCGTCCACCGCGCGGAAGTAACTGGCGCCCAGGAACGACACCACGTCGTGTTTGTCCAGCTCCGGTGCCTTGAACAGCTTGAAGCCGGAGAAACCCAGGTCGCCGGTCAATTGCTTGGTATCGACCGTGGTGTTCTCGTAGTTGAACAGCGACGGGCGGAAATGCACTTCACGGGCCATGCGGGTCTTGGGATCGACGCTGTACATGCGCACCGGCTGCTTGAAACCCATGCCGACGTGGAAAAACTGCACATCCAGCTGACCGTTCAATTCATTCCACAGCGAATGATTGCCGTCGTAGCGGATCGCGTTGAAGTTCTGCGGGGTCATGGTCGCCAGGGTCGGTGGCAGCACTTGCTTGGTGTCCTGATAGCGATTGCTGGCCAGTTGCTTGGCCTGCACTTTCAGCGACTCGAAATCGAAGGCCTGGGCTTCACCATCGGCGGCCCCGGTGGCGGCCCAGGCGCGGGCGGCAAGCAGGCCGGTGGCGGACAAACCGGTGTAGGCAGCGATGGCCATGGAGGCTTTGAGCAAATTCCTGCGGTGCATAAATACAACCTGTCGTGAACAATCCCGCGCCGTTCCTGGCACGTGCTGGATCAGAAATAAGGGTTCGGACATGCCTTCGGCCAAACACAAGGGACTTTAAACAGATGCCGAATAGCTTAAACCGTTCGATGGCGGAGCAAAATTGATTGATGGCACGACGCTAGCGCGGCAATGAAACAAGACATGTCGGGAAACATTTCCGACAGTGGCGTCTGATTTATAGGGCATTTCTGCTTTTTTCGACTAATTACTCTAAAAACCGCTTTTCAGCGTCCGGATTATTTCTATTCTGTGGGCATGACCGGTTTATGCCCTTCGGACCGGTGCGATTCAGTCGGCACGAGAAGGCTGCTGAAAAGGGTAGGGCGATGCGGTTTCTGAAGTTTTCTTTGACGTAGAGAAGGACATCGTCCATGTCGAAAGTACAAGGCATCACCGAACTGCTGGGAATCTTTCCGTGCCTGGGCAGCGGGCGGCGAAGGCGCCGGCTCAATTCCGAAGAGATGAAACTGGTGGAGCGCTATCGCGAATTGTCGGAGAGCGACCGGATTGCGATGAGGTATCTGGTGGATGCGATGCGCAGTGTTTCGAGGTTTTAGGTAAGAAATTCAAAGGGGCGGACTATGAAGTTCGCCCTTTTGCCAATCGAATCGATTCAGCGGGTTCCGGCTATAGGGAACGGTCGTTGCACCTGCATCAACTCAGGCATGTCCCGCCACTTTACCCAGGCGTGATGTTGGTAATGCAGCAGAGGCACCGAAACTCCGGCCCAATTCAAGGCGCTCAAGCTGGGCAGGTTTTCCGACGACGATGCCTGTGCATTGCGCAACATGGGCACGACTTCGTTGCTCAACCATTGCCTCAGATGGCGGTTTTCCGGGATGAAGTGGTGAACCAGCAGCGCGTACATGCCTGATTCGCTGACCATCAACGCATCGACGATCTTGCCGTCCTTGAGCAAGCAAACGCTGCGACGCTGATCGGGATCCAGCTTCTGGATGAGGCGTTCGTTCAATGGTTGACCCATCAGGCGGCCAAGGTCCTGAACGCAGAACCAGGCTTGGTGGTCCTGTATGAAGGCATGTAGGAAACGGTTGTGGCGGGTGAAGACGGTAGGGGTGAAGCAGGGATAAGTGTCAGACGGATTTGACGCGTGCTTGTGCATTGTTCGACTCCATGTTGAAAAAGGAGCCGCCACTGATCCTTCGACAGATTGGGGTGGCGGACCGTGCGGCGTTCGAAGTCGGAACATTCTCGATCAACATGGAAGCCGAGAGGCCCGCGCCACAAGGCCCGCCATAACGCGAAGCTGAAAGGCAAAAAAATGCCCCAGCTCGTATGGGGGCGCGGATGCGCCATGTTGATATGTTCCGGCTTCGACTCCGGGTCGCTGATTGTGCAGCGACGGGATAAAGCCTATCGGTCAGGCGCTCGCGGCGCCAAGTCTACTCTGGCGACGCGTGATGTAGGAATCGCGGGTTTTTCACGAAGGTCGAATCTGTAGTTTTTTTCTGCTTTTGCCTCTGCAAAAGTGACATGTCTTAAAAAGCAAAACCGCCTTCAGGGGCGGTTTTTATGTCCGTCGAACGGCTCGTCAAGCCGCAAGCGATTCAGCCGCCTGACCCTGCCCGCATCACAGCAGGCAGGGTGTTCGTTCAGCGGGCAAATACCGTTAGCGGCTCACCTTCCAGGCATCCCCGGCAGGCGCCGTACCGTGGTCATACGGCTTGGCGATCCACATGTACAGCAGGCCCAGGCCAATGACGATGGCGGTGCTCAGGACCATGGCGTAGTTGATGTACCACGCCGCATCCGGGGTACGTGGCCAGGCCATGTTGACGATGGCGCCGATGCCGTAGGTCAGTGCGCCGATGTTCACCAGCCAGCCCCAGGCACCGAGGGTGAATTTGCCGCTCGGTTTCCAGCCTTTGAGGCGTGCATAAAGCGCGGCGAGCACGATCATCTGGAACGCCAGGTAGATGCCGATGGCGGCGAAGCTGACGATGGTGGCGACGGCGTCCTGCAGGAAGAAGCCGAGGATGATGATCAGGGCCGGCAGGACACCGGACACGAACAGTGCGGCAACCGGAACCTGGGTCGTAGGAGAAATCTTCTTCAGCAATCGGCTGCCGATCACCATCTCGTCACGGGCATAGGAATACAGCAGACGGCTCGCCGCCGCTTGCAGGCTGATGACGCAGGAGATGAAGGAAATCATGACCACGCCCATCACCACTTTCGAACCCACGGGGCCGAAGGCGTTGTTGAGGATGGTGGTGACCGGGTCCTTGTCGGTGCCGTTGATCACGGCTTGCATGTCTGGCACGGCGAGGATCAGCGCCAGGCAGGCGAACATCGCGGCGATGCCACCGATGTAGATGGTCATGCGCATGGCCACCGGGATTTTCTTGCTCGGGTTCGGCGTTTCTTCGGCGACGTCGCCGCAGGCCTCGAAGCCGTAGTACAGGAACATCCCCGCCAGCGACGCGGTGAGGAAGGCGGGCAGGTACGAGCCATCGATGCTGATGTCGAAGGTGTTGAACAACACGCTGAGCGACTGATGGCGTTCGAAAACCAACAGGTAGACACCGACGATCACCGCGCCGATCAGTTCGCAGAGGAAGCCGAACATGGCAATGCGCGCCAGCGTTTTGGTGCCGCTGAGGTTGACCAGCGTGGCGAACAGCGTCAGGAACAGGGCAATGACGATGTTGGTGTTGTTGTTCGGTTCAAAGCCCATCATGGCGGCCAGGTAGGGACCGGCACCCACGGCAACGGCAGCGATGGTCACGCACAGGGCGATGGAGTAGATCCAGCCGACCATCCACGCCCAGCGCTTGCCCACCAAACGACGGGCCCAGGGGTACACGCCACCGGAAATCGGGAACTGCGACACCACTTCACCGAAGATCAGGCACACCAGTAACTGGCCGCAACCGACCAGCAGGTAGGCCCAGAACATCGGTGGGCCACCCGCGGCGAGGCACAGGCCGAAGAGGGTATAAACCCCGACGACCGGGGAAAGATAAGTGAAGCCCAGGGCGAAGTTTTCCCACAGGCTCATGCTGCGATTGAAGTTGGACGTATAACCCAGTTTACGTAGCTGCTCGGCGTCGCTATCGACAACGCCGGCAGAGAGTTCGGGTGATTTACTCATAGTGTTTGCTCCGGAAAATCGGCAGATTTCGGATGTCCGAAGCCGTGGCGGGGCCGTGGTGGCTCAGCCCGGATCGGTGGTTATTGTTTTGACTTCTTTGGTGTGGAGCCTGGTGGTGCTTAGTGCCGGTTTCTACCTTGAAGCCGGAGTGACACAATCGCCAGCAGGCTGGCTCCCACAGGAACACGCATTCCAAACGGTGGGAGCGAGCCTGCTGGCGATGCTTTTAGTGCTTGAACATCACATGGCGCACGACGGTGTAATCCTCAAGGCCATACATGGACATGTCCTTGCCGTAGCCGGACAGTTTCTGACCGCCGTGCGGCATTTCGCTGACCAGCATGAAGTGGGTGTTGACCCAGGTGCAGCCGTACTGCAGGCGCGCCGACAGGCGATGGGCGCGACCGACATCGGCGGTCCACACCGACGATGCCAGGCCGTAGTCCGAATCGTTGGCCCAACCCAATACCTGCGCTTCATCGGTGAATTTGGTCACCGATACCACCGGCCCGAACACTTCGCGACGGACGATTTCGTCGTCCTGTCGGGCATCGGCCAGCACCGTCGGTTCGAAGAAGAAACCGTTGCCGTCCACGGCTTTGCCACCGGTGATCAAGCGGATGTGCGGCTGCGCCACGGCGCGCTCGACGAACCCGGCCACGCGGTCGCGGTGCTGCGGGGTGATCAATGGACCGAGCTCGGTCGACGGATCATCCTGCAAGCCGTACTTGATGCTGCTGACGGCCGCGCCGAGCTTCTCGACGAATTTGTCGTAGATGCCTTCCTGCGCATAAATGCGGCAGGCCGCGGTGCAGTCTTGCCCGGCGTTGTAGAAGCCGAAGGTGCGAATGCCTTCCACGGCGGCGTCGATATCGGCGTCGTCGAAAATGATCACCGGGGCCTTGCCGCCCAGTTCCATGTGCATGCGTTTGACGCTGTCGGCGGTGCTGGAAATGATGTTCGAGCCGGTGGCGATCGAGCCGGTCAGCGACACCATGCGCACTTTCGGGTGGGTGACCAGTGGGCTACCGACCGTAGGACCGCGACCGAATACCAGGTTGAGTACGCCAGCCGGGAAAATTTCCGACGCCAGTTGCGCCAGGCGCAATGCGGTCAGCGGCGTTTGTTCCGATGGCTTGAGCACCACGGTGTTACCGGCGGCGAGGGCCGGGGCGATTTTCCAGGCGACCATCATCAGCGGGTAGTTCCACGGCGCGATGGAGGCGATTACGCCCACCGGGTCGCGGCGGATCATCGAGGTGTGGCCCGGCAGGTATTCGCCCCCGGCCGAACCGCTCATGCAGCGGCTGGCACCGGCGAAGAAACGGAACACGTCGGCAATCGCCGGAATCTCGTCGTTCAACGCAGCGCTATAAGGCTTGCCGCAGTTGTCCGATTCCAGTTTGGCCAGCTCTTCGCCGTGGGCTTCGATGGCGTCAGCCAGTTTGAGCAGCAGCAGCGAGCGCTCTTTCGGCGGGGTTTGCGACCAGCTGTCAAACGCGGCATCGGCGGCGCGCACGGCGGCATCGACCTGGGCTTCGCTGGCTTCGTTGATTCCACCAGTACGCGGCCCAGCGACGGGTTGAACACGGGTTGGGCAGGGCCTTCGCCATTGACGAGCTGGCCGTTGATCAAGAGTTGGGTTTGCATGTTCTTCTCCTCTTCGAAACTGTTTGTTTTCTGTCTGAACCGGGCCTTGTAGGAGCGAGCTTGCTCGCGATGGACGTGAACGATGACGCGTTCAGTCTGGTTGCGCGCGGTGTGTTTGAGATCATCGCGAGCAAGCTCGCTCCTACAGCGGCCGGGTTCCTCTTGTGATTCGGTTATTTGCCGCCACTGCCCGCAACGCTTTCACCGCCACGGGTCAGGTAATAGGCACCGAGGATCGGCAGCATGGTCACTATCATCACCAGCATCGCGACGACGTTGGTCACCGGTACGTCCCGAGGGCGGCTGAGCTGGTTGAGCAGCCACAGCGGCAGGGTGCGTTCATGGCCAGCGGTGAAGGTGGTGACGATGATTTCGTCGAACGACAGCGCGAAGGCGAGCATGCCGCCGGCCAGCAACGCCGAGCCGAGGTTCGGCAGGACGATGTAGCGGAAGGTCTGCCAGCCGTCGGCACCGAGGTCCATCGAGGCCTCGATCAAGCTGTGCGAGGTGCGACGCAAGCGGGCGATGACGTTGTTGTAGACGATCACCACACAGAAGGTCGCGTGACCGACGATGATGGTGAACATCCCCGGTTCGATGCCCAGCGTCTTGAAGGTCGCCAGCAGCGCGATACCGGTGATGATCCCGGGCAGGGCGATCGGCAGGATCAGCATCAGCGAGATGCCTTGCTTGCCGAAGAAATCCCGGCGGTACAGCGCCGCCGACGCCAGCGTGCCGAGGACCATGGCGATCAGCGTGGCAATCGAGGCGATCTGCAGCGACAGCTTGATGGCCTCCAGTACGTCAGGGCGTGAGAACGCCACGCCTATCCACTTCAGGGTGAAACCTTGGCGGAAAGCTGAACGCCGCGTCTTCGGTGTTGAAGGCGTACAGGAAGATGATCAGGATCGGGAAGTGCAAGAACACCAACCCGCCCCAGGCCGCGATTTTCAGCCCTATTGAAGCCTTTTCAGAGTGCATCGAAGGCCCCCAGACGTTTGACGATGGACAGGTAAATGGCGATCAGCACGATCGGCACCAGGGTGAAGGCCGCCGCCATCGGCATGTTGCCGATCGCGCCTTGTTGCGCGTACACCATGCTGCCGACGAAGTAACCCGGCGGGCCCGACCAGTTGCGGCACGATGAAGTCACGAGGGTCAGCGAGAAGGTGAAGATGGAGCCGGCGGCGATGCCCGGAATCGACAGCGGCAGAATCACTTGCATGAAGGTCTGGCGCGGCTTGGCGCCGAGGTCGGCGGACGCTTGCAGCAGCGACGGCGGCAGGCGTTCCAGCGACGCCTGGATCGCAGGATCATGAACGGCAACCAGATATAGACGAACACCATGAAGCGCCCCAGGTGCGAGGTCGACAAGGTGCTGCCGCCTACGCCGGGAATGCCCAGCACGAACTGCAGCACCGGTTCCAGGCCCAGGTGCTGCACGAACCACTGCGCCACGCCGCCCTTGGCCAGCAGCAACGTCCAGGCATAGGCTTGACGATGTAGCTGGCCCACATCGGCATCATCACCGCGATGTAGAAAAACGCCTTGGTCTTGCCGGTGGTGTAGCGCGCCATGTAGTAGGCGATCGGAAACGCAACGATGGCGCTGGCGATCGACACCACGATGGCCATGCTCAGGGTGCGCAGGATGATGTCGAAGTTCGATGGCTGGAACAGCGCGGCGAAGTTCGCCAGGGTCAGCTCCGGCGTGACCGCCATGGTGAAGTCATCGAAGGTGTAGAAACCCTGCCACAGCAGTGTCAGCAACGAGCCCAGGTAGATCGCGCCGAACCACAGCAGCGGCGGCACCAGCAGCAGCGACAGGTACAGGTTGGGGCGGCGATACAGCAGGTTGGAAAACCTGCGCAACGGCGAGCCGCCCGACGTGTTTTGAGAGAGGGCCAAGGTGTTCATGTCACACCCCGCCTGCAACGGTATCGGACAGCGGGACCATGGCTTCGCGTGCCCAGCGTGCGCTGATGCGTTGCCCGGTCTGGTGCTGGGCGCTGACGTCCAGCCACTGATTGTTGGCCTGGCTGATGTTCAGGGTCTGACCGTTTTCCAGCTTCAGTTCATAGCGGGTGGCGCTGCCCTGGTACTGGATGTCGTGCAGCAAACCGCTGACTTCGATCTCGTGTGCGGCCAGCGGCCCTTCGGCGAAACGCACGTGTTCCGGGCGAATCGAAAACGGCTGGGGATTGCCGCTCAACTGTTTTGCCATATCGCCGCGAATCACGTTGGAGGTGCCGACGAATTCGGCGACGAACGTGGTCGCCGGTTTCATGTAGAGATTGCGCGGGTGTCGACTTGTTCGATGCGGCCCTTTTGAACACAGCGACGCGATCGGACATGGACAGTGCTTCGGTCTGGTCGTGGGTGACGAAGATGAAGGTGATGCCGAGCTGGCGTTGCAGCTTCTTCAGTTCGCCTTGCATTTGCTCGCGCAGCTTGAGGTCCAGCGCGCCGAGGGGTTCGTCGAGCAGCAGCACGCGCGGACGGTTGACCAGGGCGCGGGCCAGGG
>NZ_JUGV01000002.1:0-51421 GCF_000800055.1 Pseudomonas sp. 11/12A
CTTGTTGGCGAAGAACATCGCGGCCAGCAGTACGCCGGCCAACACGCCGAAGGCAAGGTTGTGGGTGGCGACCACGACCACCACGGTGACGACCATGACAATGTTGGTCGACAACGGGTGCTTCTTCAGGTTGCGCAGCGAATCCCAACTGAAGGTGCCGATGGACACCATGATCATCACTGCCACCAGCGCAGCCATCGGGATCTGCTTCAGCCAGTCGCCGAGGAATACCACCATCAGTAGCAGGAATACGCCTGCGGCCAGGGAGGACAGACGAGAACGACCGCCGGATTTAACGTTGATGATCGACTGACCAATCATCGCGCAACCTGCCATACCGCCGATTAGGCCCGAAGCAATGTTGGCCACGCCTTGACCCTTGCACTCGCGGTTCTTGTCACTGGAGGTGTCGGTCAGGTCGTCGACAATGGTCGCGGTCATCATCGATTCCAACAGACCGACCACAGCCAGTGCTGCCGAATAAGGGAAGATGATGGCCAGCGTCTCGAATGTCAGCGGCACGTCAGGCCAGAGGAAGATCGGTAGCGTATCCGGCAGTTCACCCATATCACCGACCGTGCGGATATCCAGCCCAACCGACATGGCGACGGCGGTCAGCACGATGATGCACACCAGCGGCGATGGGATGAGCTTGCCGATCTTGGGGACATAGGGGAACAGATAGATGATGCCGAGGCCTGCGGCTGTCATGGCGTAGACGTGCCAGGTGACATTGGTCAGCTCGGGCAGCTGAGCCATGAAAATCAGGATCGCCAGTGCATTGACGAAACCGGTCACCACCGAGCGCGAGACGAAGCGCATCAGCGATCCGAGCTTCAGGTAGCCAGCAGCGATTTGTAGCACGCCACATAGCAGCGTGGCGGCCAGCAGATATTCAAGACCATGGTTCTTGACCAGGGTCACCATCAGCAGTGCCATTGCACCGGTTGCGGCCGAGATCATTCCGGGGCGACCACCGACAAAGGCGATAACCACGGCGATACAGAAAGAGGCGTACAGGCCGACCTTGGGGTCGACGCCGGCAATGATCGAGAAGGCGATGGCTTCAGGGATTAGGGCCAGTGCGACCACAATACCGGCGAGGATGTCGCCACGGATGTTGGATAACCAGGTTTGTTTTAACGAGTGGAGCATCAGAATTCCCAAGGCAATGGATCGCGCAGAACAGCATGGCGCAGGCCATGTGCAGCTGGTCGATACGAGGTCAAATTGTCGGATGTAGAGGAGCTGTGGCGGGTGTTAAAACCTAAAGCACAGCAGAACGCGACCGCTGGCAGAGCAAGCAGTCACAGATGATGCGGGGGGCGAAGCGCTATGGCGGCGTAGGCAGCCAGATCATGTTTTGCAGGGTAAGCATGAGGTCTTATCGAGTGTCTTTAGTAACTCAATGGCCGCAACAGTCTACAGGAAGAGGGCAATTTCTGCGAGTCACCCCCGGACTAGGGCGTCCTGTTTGGATGTCAGCCTGAGCTATACCCTAACTGGATGTCAGGCAAGGCCGCACCGCGCCGTCAGAATAGAATCCGCTTTCACATTCTTTGACACATGCTTGCCAAGGTCATAGATTTCAGCCTGACAAATTCAAGGCTTCGGGCGCAATGGAACCAAAAACCAACGTAAGCCCTACAGCCCATGGAGGCATCTTGCAGGGACAACGCATCGGTTATGTCCGGGTCAGCAGTTACGATCAGAATCCGGAACGACAACTTGAGCAAGTTGAGGTCGGCAAGCTGTTCACCGACAAAGCCTCGGGCAGGGACACCCAGCGTCCCCAGCTGGAGGCCATGCTCGGCTTCGTCCGCGAGGGCGACACCGTTGTGGTGCACAGCATGGATCGCCTGGCCCGTAACCTCGATGACTTGCGACGCCTGGTGCAGAAGCTGACCCAGCGCGGCGTGCGTATCGAGTTCCTGAAAGAGGGCCTGGTGTTCACCGGCGATGACTCGCCGATGGCCAACCTGATGCTGTCGGTGATGGGGGCCTTCGCCGAGTTCGAGCGCGCCCTGATCCGTGAGCGGCAACGGGAGGGCATCGCCCTGGCCAAGCAGCGCGGCGCGTACCGGGGCCGCAAGAAGGCCCTGTCCGACGAGCAGGCTGCTACCCTGCGACAGCGGGCGTCGGCCGGCGAGCCCAAAGCGCAGCTTGCCCGCGAGTTCAACATCAGCCGGGAAACTCTCTACCAGTACCTACGCACGGACGATTGATACATGCCGCGTCGCTTGATCCTCTCGGCTACGGAGCGGGATACCCTGCTCGCGTTGCCGGAAAGCCAGGATGACCTGATCCGCTACTACACCTTCAACGACTCCGACCTGTCGCTGATCCGCCAGCGGCGCGGCGACGCCAACCGCCTGGGCTTCGCGGTGCAGCTCAGCCTGCTGCGATATCCAGGCTATGCGCTGGGCAGCGACAGCGAGTTGCCCGAGCCGGTCATCCAGTGGGTGGCCAAGCAAGTTCAGGCCGACCCAACGAGTTGGGCGAAATACGGCGAACGCGACGTGACTCGCCGCGAGCACGCCCAGGAACTGCGCACCTACCTACAACTGGCCCCGTTCGGCCTGTCCGACTTCCGCGCCCTGGTGCGCGAGCTGACCGAGTTGGCCCAGCAGACCGACAAGGGTTTGCTGCTGGCCGGCCAGGCGCTGGAGAGTCTGCGGCAGAAGCGGCGCATCCTGCCGGCGCTGAGCGTGATTGACCGGGCCTGCTCGGAAGCCATTGCGCGGGCCAATCGCCGGGTCTACCGCGCCCTGGTCGAACCACTCACGGACTCGCATCGGGCCAAACTGGACGAGCTGTTGAAGCTCAAGGCCGGCAGCAGCATCACCTGGTTGACCTGGTTGCGGCAGGCCCCACTAAAACCGAACTCCCGGCACATGCTCGAACACATCGAGCGGCTGAAGACATTTCAGCTGGTGGATTTGCCCGAAGCTCTGGGCCGGCACATCCACCAGAACCGCCTGCTCAAGCTGGCCCGCGAGGGTGGGCAGATGACGCCCAAAGACCTCTGTAAGTTCGAGCCGCAGCGGCGCTACGCGACCCTGGCCGCCGTGGTGCTGGAGAGTACGGCGACCGTGATTGATGAGCTGGTCGATCTGCACGACCGCATCCTGGTCAAGCTGTTCAGCGGCGCGAAGCACAAGCATCAGCAGCAGTTCCAGAAGCAAGGCAAGGCGATCAACGACAAGGTGCGCCTGTACTCCAAGATCGGCCAGGCCCTGCTGGAGGCCAAGGAAAGCGGCAGCGATCCCTACGCCGCCATCGAGGCGGTGATTCCCTGGGACGAGTTCACCGAGAGCGTCAGCGAGGCCGAGCTGCTGGCCCGGCCGGAGGGCTTCGACCATCTGCACCTGGTTGGAGAGAACTTCGCCACCCTGCGCCGCTATACGCCAGCCTTGTTGGAGGTGCTGGAACTGCGCGCCGCCCCGGCTGCGCAAGGCGTGCTGGCGGCCGTGCAGACCCTGCGCGAGATGAACGCCGACAACCTGCGCAAGGTGCCGGCCGATGCGCCCACCGCCTTCATCAAGCAGCGCTGGAGGCCGCTAGTGATAACCCCGGAAGGCCTCGACCGGCGCTTCTACGAAATCTGCGCCCTGTCAGAGCTGAAGAACGCGCTGCGCTCCGGCGACATCTGGGTCAAGGGCTCGCGGCAGTTCCGCGACTTCGACGACTACCTGCTGCCGGCAGAGAGGTTCGCCGCGCTCAAGCATGCGCAGGCTCTGCCCCTGGCGATCAACCCGAACAGGAACCAGTACCTGGAAGAGCGCTTGCAGCTGCTGGACGAGCAGCTGGCCACCGTCACCCGCCTGGCCAAGGACAACGAGCTGCCCGATGCCATCCTCACCGAGTCGGGGCTGAAGATCACCCCACTGGATTCCGCGGTGCCCAATACCGCGCAGGCGCTGATCGACCAGACCAGCCAGTTGCTGCCGCGCATCAAGATCACCGAACTGCTGATGGACGTGGACGACTGGACGGGCTTCAGCCGCCACTTCACCCACCTGAAGGACGGTGCCGAGGCCAAAGACCGGACATTGCTGCTGGCAGCGATCCTGGGCGATGCGATCAACCTCGGGCTGACCAAGATGGCCGAGTCGAGCCCCGGCCTGACCTACGCCAAGCTGTCCTGGCTGCAAGCCTGGCACATCCGAGACGAAACCTACTCGGCGGCCCTAGCCGAGCTGGTCAACCACCAGTACCGTCATACCTTCGCCGCTCACTGGGGCGACGGCACGACCTCTTCTTCCGATGGCCAGCGCTTCCGGGCGGGCGGTCGGGGCGAAAGCACCGGGCACGTCAACCCGAAGTACGGCAGCGAGCCGGGGCGGCTGTTCTACACCCATATCTCCGACCAGTACGCACCGTTCAGCACCCGCGTGGTGAATGTCGGCGTGCGCGATTCCACCTATGTGCTCGACGGCTTGCTGTACCACGAGTCCGACCTACGGATTGAGGAGCACTACACCGACACGGCTGGCTTCACCGATCACGTCTTCGCCCTGATGCACCTGCTGGGCTTCCGCTTCGCACCGCGCATCCGCGACCTCGGCGAAACCAAGCTGTATGTTCCGAATAGCGTCCAGGACTACCCGACATTGCGCCCAATGGTTGGCGGCACCCTGAACATCAAGCATGTCCGCGCCCACTGGGACGACATCCTGCGCCTGGCCAGCTCGATCAAGCAGGGCACCGTCACTGCCTCGCTGATGCTGCGCAAGCTCGGCAGCTACCCGCGCCAGAACGGTCTGGCCGTGGCCTTGCGCGAACTGGGCCGGATTGAGCGCACACTGTTCATCCTCGACTGGCTGCAAAGCGTAGAGCTACGTCGCCGCGTGCATGCCGGACTGAACAAGGGCGAGGCGCGCAACTCCCTGGCCAGGGCGGTGTTCTTCAACCGCCTCGGCGAAATCAGGGATCGGAGCTTCGAGCAGCAGCGCTACCGGGCCAGCGGTCTCAACCTGGTGACGGCCGCCATCGTGCTGTGGAACACGGTGTACTTGGAACGCGCCACCCAGGCGATGGGCGAAGCGGGGAAGTCGGTGGATGGCGAGCTGCTGCAGTACCTGTCGCCGCTGGGGTGGGAGCACATCAACCTGACCGGCGATTATGTCTGGCGGCAGAGCCGCAGGCTGGAGGACGGGAAGTTTCGGCCGCTAAGGCTGCCCGGAAAACCTTAGCGTACGATTTTTTCCGAATTCTGCGGGCTCCCCCAATCAGCGTTTCCAGCGAGTTGCCAGCAGGCATGCTGGCGCCGCCAATCGATGTCAGGCCGGTGCCAATGGGCACTTGGCTGGTCAGCAGGGCAGCGCCGTTGGCCTTGACCAGCGGGATGTCCGCCACATTAGGGCTACCCACGGTGCTCCCTTCGCCGTTGGACACCACAGGAATAGTCACCGACGTCCCGGTACCGCCACTTGGCAACGTAACAGGGGCCGAGGTGACCGGCACGCCGTCGACCAGTGTCGGCGTTGTTGGCTCTGTCGGGGTAACCGGCGCCGCGACGATGGACAGTACCAGGGCGCTGCTGGCATTGGAGACATTGCCCGCGACGTCCACCTGCTTAACCGTCAGGCTGTGATTGCCCAATGACAAGGCATTGCTGGTGATGCTCCACGCACCCAGGTTATTGGCCGTGCCGGTTCCCAGAATGGTGATGCCGTCGGTGTCGTAGAGCTTGACGGTGCTGTTGGCTTCGGCGGTACCGGTGATGATCGGGCGGTTGGCGTAGGTAATGCCATCGCCCAATGTTCCCGTGTCACTGGCTGGCGCCAGGATCACATCAGCCGGCGCAGCAGGCGCCGTGTTTTGAATGGTGACTGACAGTGATGTGCTTGTTCCGGAACCGTTACCTGCTGCATCGACCGCTTTGGCGGTCAGTGCATGGGTGCCGCTGGCCAGCGTGCTGCTGGTGATGCTCCACACACCCAGGTTATTGGTTGTGCCGGTTCCCAGAATGGTGATGCCGTCGGTGTCGAACAGCGTGACGGTGCTGTTGGCTTCGGCGGTACCGGTGATGATTGGCGTGCCGAGATTTGTAATACCGTCACCCGGCACGCCCGTGTCGCTGGACGTGGCCAGGGCCAGGGCCGTCGGCGCGGCAGGCGCGGCGGTATCGATTGTGACGCTTTTTGCGACGCTGGCTGACGATACGTTGCCTACTGCATCGACCGCCTTGGCCGTTACGGCATGAGCTCCGCCACTCAGCGTTGAGCTGGTAATGCTCCAGGCCCCGGAGCCGTCGGCAGTCACCGTGCCGAGCACTGTAGTGCCGTCGGTGTCGAACAGCGTGACGGTGCTGTTGGCTTCAGCCGTACCGGTGAATACCGGCGTTGTGTTGCTGGTAATGCCATCAGTGTTCGAGGCGCCGCTGTCACTGCCTGACGACAGGGCAAGCGTCGGTGCCGGCGGTGCAGTGTGATCAAGCTCATAGGCTTGGCCGCTGGTGAAGCCATCGGCGATTGCCACCGAGGATCCGTTCTGGATACCAGTGCCGCTGCTCTTGAGGTCCAACCTCAAGGTACCGTCGCCGGTCAGACTATTGACGTTGACCGTGTAGGTGATGTTGTCGCTGGTGGTGATGCCGGCAATGGTTCCGGTGGCGGTCCCGGTGGAGTTCAGTGTGAAGTCATTCAGGTCCACTCCGGTTACTGCTTGGCTGAAGGTCACGGTGTAGTTCACGGACGAGACTGCATGATCGACCGCCGCTCCGGTCTCCCGCACGATGGAACTCACAGCAGGACTGTCGGTGACGCTGATGGTCAATGCCTGGAATGCGTCGTTGCCGGCCGCGTCGCTAGCCTTGAGGTAGATGTGATAAGTGCCAACGGCTAGATTCTGCGCAGCAATTAGATTGCCGTTTGAGATCGAGAATTTCGCGTTGTCAGCATCATTGGTGGTATCGCCAGTGGCCAGACCATAGCTGACCGAATGGGCATCGGTGCTCGACAACGTGGCTAATGTCGCGCCATTGATCGCCGCCAGGCTACTGATCGAGCTTGAACTCAGGGCAAGGTCCGTCGGGGCGCTCTTGTCGATATTCACCGTAAGGCCCGACGAGGCTGGCGAAGTGTTGCCGGCGGCGTCCGTGGCCTTGACGGTGATTGAGTGCGTGCCAGACACGAGCGCCGAGGTGGCGATGCTGTAGGCGCCACTCCCGTTGGCCGTGCCGGTTCCAAGTAGCGTGATGCCGTCAGTGTCGTAGAGCTTGACGGTGCTGTTGGCTTCGGTCGTGCCGGTGATGACTGGCGTGTCGATCTTGGTGATGCCATCCGTGGTGGACGTGCCACTGTCGCTGGCCGAGTCTAGCGTCGGCGCAGAGGGCGTCGTCGGGGCAGCGCTATCGACCTTAAGGGAAAGCACCGTACTGGCCGCGGATGTCTGGGAGCCGCTTGTCTGCTTGGCCGTCAGGGAATGAGTACCGTCAGCCAGCGTGCTGCTGGTGATGGTCCAGTTGCCGGCGCTATCGACCATAGCTGTGCCCAATACTGTGGTGCCATCGGTATCGTAAAGCGAGACCGTCGCGTCAATGACGCCGGTCCCTTTGATTTCAGGGGCTTTTACGCTGGTGATTCCATCGCCGAGTACGCCGGTATCGCTGCTTGAACTCAGGGACAGGGCCGGAGCGGCTGGAGCCGGGATTGCAGAATAGGGTATGCCATAGCTGTAGGCCGTGCCGGAGATCACGCCACTATCGCTGTCAACGCTTAATGCATCATAGGTAATCGCAAAGCCACCATTGGCGGCGGGCACGATGACTGGATGATCAATCCATTGGCCCGCAGCCACAGTGATGCCCGAGTCAACGGGGCCAGAAACGGCAACGCCGCTACTGGTATAGGTGTAAATATTGACACCGCTCATATCGCTCTTTGGCAAGGCGACCAGGATTTTCCCGTCGCTTGACTCGGCCAGGCTGAAGCGGGCAGGCCCCAGCACGTACCAAGCCTTATCTCCAGGATTGACGGAGGCGACGATCTGTTTCGCGTAGATGGTTTTAGGGGCATTAGCACCGTCATAGGAGCCGTTCTGAGTGAGGGTATCGCCTGAATTAACCGGCGTGCCGTCGCTGTTAAACAGCATCAGTTCGTACTGCTGGGTGCCGCCATAGCTGTTCAGACTGATCACGGCAAAGCCGCCACCGCTGAGTGCGATGGCATGCTCGCCGTCCTCAGTGCCTCCGCCGCCAGCGGTAGTAGACCAGTTCAAGCGCTGGCTCGAATAGCCTGAAGCGAAATTGGCAGGCGTACCCATGCTGTCGAACTTGAAGGCATAATCGCCAAGCGGCGTGCTGGTGGGCGAGTAATAGACATAGACACCGTCTGTCACCACGATGCTCTTGTCAGCCAACTGGACGATGGACGGACCCGCGCCATACATGAATTTGTAGAGAACGTCGTGATCTTCGGCACTTGAATACCGAATGGTATTGCCACCCATCGTCGTTTCATTAGTACGGGTCAGCGTTCCATTGCTTTCGCCGTAGATATCCAGCGTCAATGTCTGGTCTGCTGTATAGAAAGCTGCGGCAAAACCGCCATCGGCCAGTGACGTCAACGACACATTTTGCCCAGCCTTGCTACTCAGCGGCTGGGTAGTGCCTTGGGCAACGCCAGCGTTATCGTAAACCTGATAAAACACGCCGAAAGTGCTGTAGTCGTGGTCGACTGAGGTATCGGCTGACCAGGCGACCACGAAACCACCATTTGCCAATTTAGCGACAGAGGCGTTCACGACGTAGTCGCTGCCGGAGACAGTCAGCGTATTAATGATGTGGTTGGAGGCATCAGCTACTACAACCTTGGCCGCGTATTGTGGCGACGCCCCGTTGTACGAGTTGTCACCGCTGATTTGGTGCAAGTACACATCGGCATGTCCGCCGTTATTCAGCAATGCAATGCCTTGGGCAGAGTCGTAGTTGCCGCTGGTAGTCGGCTCCAGCGCAGTACCCGTTGCCAATACCCCCTGATAATCCGCCAGCGCCTGCGTATTGAACGGCAGCACCGCCTCGATCGGTCCGGTCTGCACCTCAAGATTGGGGATGTAAGCCGGAACCCCAGAAATTTCCGTCACCCTAGTTGGGTGGGCTCAACACTCGTGTCACCAGCTACCTTCTGGAGAATCGAGCTCGGCCATCCCTCCCTGGACGGGCATCGCTCGACGATGTTCAACGGCTCCCTCACGGGGCCGTCGTTTTGTGGGGGCTATTCCATCCACAAGTCGTCGAGGTTCTTGAAGTTCCAGAGCGTCGGGTCTTCGGGGCCAGTGATACTGTCCTTGCAACTCGTGGCCGCCAGGTCGATGGTCTGCATCGGGATCGGCTCTCTCGAGCGTAGCGAGAAGAACACGCGAACCTTGGGAGTCAGCAGTGATTCCATTCCCGGCTCAACGACAACGGCCAGACGCTGAGAGGACAGGCGAACCAAGGAGCCGACGGGGTAGATGCCCACGGCCTTGACGAAGGCGTGGAAGATGCGTTTGTCGAAATGGCCCTCCCACTTGGCCATCTGCCGCATCGCCGCGGACGGGTCCCACGGCTTTTTGTAGGCTCGCTCCGACGTCACGGCATCATAGACGTCGCAGATTGCGCCCATGCGGGCCAGGAGTGAAATGGCGTCACCGGCCAAGCGATCCGGGTAGCCGGTTCCGTCGATCTTCTCGTGATGGTGCAGGGCAATGTCCACCACCCCGGGCTCGGCCCCGCCTGCGCGCAGCATCTTTGCGCCCTCCACAGGGTGGCGCTTCATGATGGCGAACTCGGCATCGGTGAGCTTGCCTGGTTTGTTAAGCACTTCCAGCGGCATCGCGGCCTTGCCTAGGTCGTGCATCAGTCCGCCGATGCCAGCCAGGCGCGTTTGCTCCTCGTCTAGATCGAGATGCCGGGCCAGCGATAGCATCAGGGCGCAGACGGCAACCGAGTGCAGGTAGGTGTAATCGTCGTGCGTTTTGATGCGTGCGACGCTGATGAGGGCATGAGGTTGGCGCAGCACCGAGGCAGCGATTTCTCCGACCAGCGGCAACGTCGTGCTTGGGTCGACGGCCTTGCCAAGCCGGGCTTCCTGGAACATGTCCATGACTTGGGACTTGGCCGCAAGACAGAGTTTCCGTGCATAACACATTTCGCTCTCCATTGAGGTTGCGCCGTCACTTTTCTTGCTTAGTGGACTAGACGGCAGAGATTGCTCCTCCGACAATTCTCTGGGCTCTGGGCTCTGGGCTCTGGGCTCTGGGCTCTGGGCTCTCTGGGCTCTCTGGGCTCTCTGGGTCGACTTGGCTTTTGGCCAAGTCGACCCAGACCTCCCCGACGCCACATTCTCGAATGGCAGAGAGATCCTGAGGCTCGGTCAGCAGGAAGCTGCCGCGCCAGAATGGGTGTCGAACCCAAGAGCCGGCGAGCTTGTGGATGTACATGCCGAGACGAAGCTCGGATACGGGAATGCGTTTTACCAACTTATTTTCCTTTCTGAGTTGGGTGGTTAGGCGTGCGCCGAGGCTGGCACCCAGCGGTAGAGCGGAGGTAAGGTCACGCCAAGATTCTTGGATCAGCCGGAACCGCCGAAATTTCCGTCAGCCGATCAACATGGCTTTGTCTCGCGCTCGGTCGATGCGTTCCTGCATCGCCTGCATGACTTCTTCGTGGGTGTACGACTTGGCGTTGGGGTCGTCGGCCTCTCGGAGAGCTTCCTCGACCTCGCGGGTCATCCGCGCATATTCTTCCGGCCACAGCGCTTGCTCCATGCGCAGCGACGCCTGCCCAAGCAGGTGCAGCAGGCCGAACAGCCGCATGTCATTGGTGGCGACGACGTGCTCTCGAATCCGCTCCTGGATCACCTCGCAGGCCCGATGCGCCTCTGGCGTCGCCGTGCCCTCGTAGCCGGCTGGGAGTTCTGCTTCTTCAGCGATTCGCGCCCAAGCGATAGCCAGCGCCTCGATGGTGGACAGGTTCATTTGCTCATCCACTTGCGCAGCAGACGCTTTTTCAGGGAGGCGCGCTCTTGCGGATTGCGTCCCTTGTGGTTGGCAATGCGATCCGCCGTGGCGGCCTGGCGCTTGATGGGCCAGTAGGAGCGGCCATCCTTACCCATCGACCAGACGTTGCTGACCTGGTTTTCCAGTAGAGGCAGATGGGCGCATAGAGCTTCCGGCGACGCGCTGGCCAGCGCGGTGCGCTCGTGGGTTCGCCAGCGCTGATGCCAGAGTTTCTTGTCCTCGCGCTCGCTACGGCAGGTCGTGTGCCCAACGATGGGCGTTTTGCGGCGGCTGCGGCTCATGATGTGGTTGTCTCCAAGAACATTCAGGACAGGCTTTCTGGGTAGAGCGCCGTCAACCGGGACAGGGTTTCTTGCACTTGTTCCAGCGAGGTCATCAGATGATCAACCTGATCCTGAAGATCCACGGCGAGATCAAATAGCTCAGCCACTCGGCTGCGTGATCCCTCGTTGAACGCGGCCATTGCCAGTTGATGCAGCTTCAACAGGTCGGTGCGCAGTTGCGGAGGTGCGCCGTCTGCGCTGTCATTCAAATCGCCGCGCAGCACGTCCACGGCATCGACTGCACGCAGCAGTGCCGTGGTATCGAAATTCTCGGGAGTCAGTTCGTCCCATTCGTCGTCGGTGATGCGGGCTGCCATCAGGAGAGCTCCGATTAAGCGGTTGCGAGCGTTAGATGCCCGATCGGCTCGGCTGCTGGCCGTACCTTGATTTCGATGTCGTAGCCGAGGCGATTCAGACAATCCATCAGCTTGCGTTCGGATAGATTGGTGAAGTCGCCGCGCATCATGCCCGACACCTTCGGTTGCGGGATGCCCATGCGTTTGGCCGCCGCTTGTTGAGTCAGCCCAAGGGCGCGCATGGCCCTCCTGATCTCGACCACCAGGCCGGTCTTGATCTTGAGCTTTTCAGCGTCAGGCAGTCCAAGGTCGGCAAAGACGTTGCCCGAGCTGCGCTGAACCTCGACGCCTTCAATGATTCGTTTTTGCATTTCGTAGCTCCTGTGCCAATACCTCGGCCACCTTCAGCCGAGCGCGGATGATGTCCATGTCGGCCTTTGGCGTGGCGATTCCGCTCTTGCTCTTCTTCTGGAAGCAGTGCAGGACGAACACCGCTTCCGCAAACTTGACCGTGTATACCGCTCGATAGGTGCCGCCGGCATCGTCTTCGACGACCTCCAGCACGCCGGCACCACCGAACCCCTTGAGCACCTTTGCTGCGTCATCCTGATCGCCTATCTGCGCCAACGAGAGCGCGTAACCGAAACGGCGACGCACGTCGGACGGCAACGCCATCAAATCCTTGTGGCTGCTCGCGATCCATTCGAGCGGTTTTTCTTTGTTTGTCATGACGGAATTTTATACCTGTTCAGGTAATGATGTAAACGCGGCAACCTCAAGGAGGTGTCGTAAAACATTTGTTTTGCGACAGGCTGTCAGCCGCCGCTGTGCTACCTGTGCAACACCCCCTCAAAAATGTACGGAAAACTCTATCGCTATTCACTATTATGCGGAAACCTGTTTTTGATGGTTATCCGCCTATGTTGGTTGGCTACATGCGCGTGTCGTCGGACTCCGACCGCCAGAGCACGGACTTGCAGCGCGACGCGCTGCTCGCCGCCGGCGTCGATCCGCGTCACCTGTTTGAGGATCGTGCCTCTGGCGCGAAGGATGACCGTGCCGGCTTGGCGCGGGCGCTTGAGTTCGTTCGAGCCGGCGATGTGCTGGTGGTGTGGAAACTCGACCGGCTCGGTCGCTCGCTGTCGCACCTGCTCGCCATTGTGACTTCGCTCAAGGACAAGCGGGTGTCGTTCCGCTCGCTGACAGAGAACCTGGACACTACGACGCCCTCGGGCGAATTCCTGTTCCAGGTGTTCGGTGCGCTCGCGCAGTACGAGCGCGCCTTGATTCAGGAGCGCGTCGTCGCGGGCTTGGCCGCCGCACGCAAACGCGGCCGGATCGGCGGCCGGCCGCAGGCGATCACTGGTGAGAAGCTGGACGCCATCGTCGCCGCGCTCGATGGCGGCATGTCTAAGGCGGCGGTGTGCCGCAACTTCAATGTCAAGCGCACTACGTTGATCGAAACATTGACGCGAGCAGGTTGGCGTGGTGCGGGAAGGACGGTCGATGAGCAACAAGAATAAGCTACTCACCGTCTTTTCTGACGCAGAGCAGGAAGCCTTGTACGGCCTACCGGACTTCGACGATGCTCAGCGGCTGGAATACCTGGCGTTGACCGAATCTGAACTGGCGTTCGCCAGCAGCCGGCCTAGCCTGCAGGCCCAAGTCTATTGCGTCTTGCAGATCGGCTACTTCAAGGCCAAGCATGCTTTCTTCCGCTTCGATTGGCATGAGGTCGAGGACGATTGCGCCTTCGTGCTGAGTCGCTATTTCCACGGCGAAGCGTTCGAACGCAAGGCGATCACCAAGCATGAGCACTACAGCCAGAGGGGTCAGATCGCCGAACTGTTCGGCTACCGGTCGTGGGCGGCTAGCTTCCTGCCGCAACTGGCACAGCAGGCTGAACAGATCGTGCGGCGCGACGTAATGCCAGGATTCGTGGCCGCCGAACTGATCGTTTGGCTCAGCGAGCACAAAATCATCCGGCCCGGCCACACCACCTTACAAGAGCTGGTCAGTGAAGCCCTGTCCACCGAACGCAGGCGCTTGGGCGGCTTGCTGGCAGAAGTGTTGGACGAATCGGCCAAAGCTGCGCTGGGCCAGCTCCTGGTGCGTGACGACACCCTGTCTCAACTGGCAGCGCTCAAGCAGGACGCTAAAGATTTCGGCTGGCGTCAGATGGCAGGGGAGCGCGAGAAGCGCGCCACGCTGAAGTCCTTGCACGGGATCGCCAAGGCGCTGCTGCCCAAGCTCGGCATCTCGCAGCAGAACCTGCTGTACTACGCGAGCCTGGCGAACTTCTATACCGTCCATGACCTGCGCCACCTGAAGGCGGAGCAGACCCGGCTCTACCTGCTGTGCTATGCCTGGGTACGTTACCGGCAGCTCACCGACAACCTGGTCGACGCGATGGCCTTCCACATGAAAAAACTTGAGGACGAGAGCCGCACGGGTGCGAAACAGTCCTTTGTCGCCGAACAGCTGCGACGCCATCAGGAAACGCCGCAGGTTGGCCGCCTGCTGTCGCTGTACGTGGACGACAGCGTGGCCGATCCGACGCCGTTCGGCGAGGTGCGCCAACGCGCCTACAAAATCATGTCCAGGGAATTGCTGCAAAACACGGCGCAGCGCATGAGCGTCAAGCCACTGAACAAACTGGCGCTGCACTGGCAGGCGGTGGACGGCCTGGCCGAACGCATTCGACGCCATCTACGGCCGCTGTACGTCGCGCTCGACTTCGCCGGCACGGCCCCCGATAACCCATGGCTCGCGGCGCTGACTTGGGCCAAGAGCGTGTTCGCCAAGCAGCAGCGCCTATCACAACGGCCACTCGACGAATGTCCGGCGGCAACGCTGCCGAAACGCTTGCGTCCGTACCTGCTGATGTTCGATGCCGAAGGCACGCCGACAGGCCTGCATGCCGATCGTTACGAATTCTGGCTTTACCGTCAGGTCAGGAAACGCTTCCAGGCGGGCGAGCTCTACATTGACGACAGCTTGCAGCACCGGCATTTGTCCGACGAGTTGGTTTCGATGGACGAGAAAGCCGCCGTGCTCGCGCAGATGGACATCCCCTTCCTGCGGCAGCCGGTCAGTGCCCAGCTCGATGCACTGGCGGCCGAGTTGCGTGCGCAATGGGTGGCGTTCAATCGCGAGCTGAAACAGGGCAAGCTGACGCACCTGGAATACGACAAGGACACGCAGAGACTGACCTGGCGCAAGCCCAAGGGGGAGAACCAGAAGGCGCGCGAGCAAGCTCTCTACGAGCAACTGCCATACTGCGATGTCGCCGACGTGTTTCGCTTCGTCAACGGCCAGTGCCAGTTCCTGTCGGCGCTGACACCATTGCAGCCACGCTATGCGAAGAAGGTAGCCGACGCCGACAGTCTGATGGCGGTGATCATTGCCCAAGCCATGAACCACGGCAACCAGGTTATGGCACGTACCAGCGACATCCCGTACCACGTCCTGGAGAGTACCTACCAGCAGTACCTGCGCCAGGCGACGCTACATGTGGCCAACGATTGCATCAGCAACGCCATCGCCGCACTGCCGATCTTCCCGCATTACTCGTTCGACCTCGATTCGTTGTACGGTGCCGTTGATGGGCAGAAATTCGGCGTCGAGCGACCAACTGTGAAGGCGCGCTACTCGCGCAAATATTTCGGCCGCGGCAAGGGCGTCGTCGCCTACACGCTGCTGTGCAATCACGTGCCGTTGAACGGCTACCTGATAGGCGCACACGAGTACGAGGCTCACCACGTGTTCGACATCTGGTACCGCAACACGTCGGACATCGTGCCGAGCGCGATCACCGGCGACATGCACAGCATCAACAAGGCCAACTTCGCCATCCTGCACTGGTTCGGACTTCGTTTCGAGCCGCGCTTCACCGACCTCGACGACCAGTTGCAGGAGCTGTATTGCGCCGATGATCTGGCATTGTACGAGAAATGCCTGATCCGGCCGGCTGGCCAGATCGACCGGCAACTCATCGTCGGTGAGAAGGCGAACATCGACCGAATCGTCGCCACACTGGGCCTGAAGGAAATGACGCAGGGCACGCTGATCCGCAAGCTGTGCACCTATACGGCGCCGAACCCGACGCGGCGCGCAATCTTCGAGTTCGACAAGCTCATCCGCAGTATCTACACACTGCGCTACCTGCGCGACCCGCAACTGGAGCGTAATGTTCACCGCTCGCAGAACCGCATTGAGTCCTATCACCAGCTACGCTCGACCATCGCCCAAGTCGGTGGGAAGAAGGAATTGACCGGCCGCACCGACATCGAAATCGAGATCAGCAACCAGTGCGCCAGGCTGATCGGCAACGCGATCATCTTCTACAACTCGGCGATCCTGTCCCTGCTGCTGACGAAGTACGAGGCAGCTGGCAATGCCAAGGCGCTGGCGTTGATCACGCAGATGTCGCCAGCGGCCTGGCGGCACATCCTGCTGAACGGGCATTACACCTTCCAGACTGACGGCAAGTTCATCGACCTGGATGCGCTCGTGGCGGGACTGGAGCTGGGCTGACGGAAATTTCTGGGATTCCGGCGTACAACCCCAGATTCCAGTTGCCGCCCTGGTTCACCGCACCGGTGAGGTCACTGGACGCTGCGACATCGGCTCCGGTCAGTTTGGCCAGCGATTGTATTAGCGCTTCGCCATCGGTGCCCGCACCGGTGTTACAGCCATAAAGAAGAATATCGCCATCAGCGGTAAGCGCACTGCCTATCGTCGCCAGATCCGCTGCGTGAGTAACGACATTGGCGCTAGTCAGGTTCAGGCTACCCAACTGCACCATGCCCTCAGTGCCGTGGGACAGCACTTGAATGGAGCTGATATCGCTACGCCCGGCCAGCACGGCGGCCATCTGGCTCAAGCCGTCCACGTCAGGATCAAGCACAAAGACTTCTACATCTGGCGCCAAGCCAGCAAGCAAAGTGGCGCGATCCTGAACACGGCTGTCTACGAACAGAACAGAGGCTTTATTACTCATGTGATCCTTCCGATGGAGTGTAGGACTATAAAGTGGGATTTTTAGCTGAAATGATGTCTTATGGCCATTATCAAGCTAAGTATTGGCGCTCACGTGCAGTTGACTTGGCTAGGGAACCATCACTTCCCCTGGCTCTACTTTGTGAGCTGTTAACAGCGTTGGCTTTTTTGCCGATTGTTATTGCGCCGGCAACTGGATCAATTCCACATTAATGGCAGTACGCTGTCCTTGGATCCAATACTACTTGCTTTGTGCGCACAGCGACTGCGGCGTTTGTCACGGATACCACCCTTCTCTGAAATCGCTGCTTTCGTGCTCTGTAGAGTTTCAAGCGGCCTCCGGCCATCCGGCTCTATGCCACGCCTCCGTTTGCTTTAAACACACGATTTCAGCGGTGATTGGAAGATACTGCCCCGAATTTTCTGTACCGCGCGATCTATTTATAGCTAGCTGGCTAGCTATAAATAACTATGTTTTTTCAGGTAACGACTACAAATTCCGGCTATGTAGTCGCCGAGAATGGTGCTTTGCCTGGATCAGTCGAAACTACTCGATCCGCGCGTTTTGCGTTGGACGCGAGGGATAGGGTGCCAATTCTGAATCCCTGCGGACAACGCATTAACTTCCCTATCGGCTGTCGTTTTGGATTTCTGAATTTTAACGATGAGCGGTAGGCGCTCGAGCTTGAGGTTGGCCCGCTCACTGAACGGACTGATGAAACTCATGTGGGATGAAGTGTGGGCTTTAGAATAAAATTGATATGAGAATTGTAGGTTTTATTGGGTAAAACCTTGTCTGTACGAGGATACATACTCCGCGTACATTATAATTCGCACTTCGTCTTGCCACGGTCAGAATTGGGAGTCCGACACCTGAAATGGCCAAATTGACTCAATCCTTTCTCCGCTCAGTTGAAACCCCAGGTAGCTATCACGATGAACGGGGGCTCATTCTGCGCGTTAGCGTTAATGGCACCAAGAATTGGGTCTTGCGTTATCAGCTCAACAACCGACGTCATGATTTAGGATTGGGATCCTTCCCGACGGTTTCGTTGAAGGCTGCGCGACTGGCGGTCGACACCTATAGACTGGACCTTTCACAGGGTATTGATCCACTCACTAAACGGGCATCGCTGCAGTACGAGCAGACCCTGATAACGCGCGCGTCAGTGACGTTTCGCCACGAAGCTGAGCGGTATATCAGTACCCATCGTCAAAGCTGGAAAAACGTTAGGCACGTACAGCAATGGTCGAACTCTCTGCGCGATCATGTGTATCCATTGCTAGGGGAAATGCCTGTAGGCAGCATCAAAACCGAGCATGTGCTCGATGTACTCATACCGATCTGGACCCGCATTCCGGAAACAGCCTTTCGTCTGCGAAATCGTATTGAATTAGTGCTTGATGCAGCCAAAGCCAGGATGTTGCGCGAAGGAGAAAATCCAGCTCGATGGAGAGGCCATCTCGATAAACTGCTGCCACGTCAAAAACGCGCAAAAGTACCTTTCAGTGCCATGCCCGCAGAGCGGTTAGGTCCGTTTATTCGGCAACTCGACAGCCTGGAGAGCACGGCCGCACGTGCGTGCGAGCTTCTGATCTATACAGCTTGCCGGAGCAATGAAGTGTGCGATGCTCGCTGGTCTGAGTTCGATTTCGCGGCAGGTATATGGACGATTGATGCAGCAAGAATGAAAGCAGGAAAGGTCCACCGTGTGCCGCTGTCAGCAGGCGCTATTCAGACCCTGGAGCAACAGCAAGGCAAGCATCCCATCTATGTCTTCCCCAACGCCAGACGCACCGGCAGTTTGCCCGGAAACGCTATTCGCCGCGTCATGGATGAGCTGCAGGCTGGAGAATTCGTTCCCCATGGCTTTCGCTCTACCTTCCGCACCTGGTCTGCCGAGCATACAAATTTCCCGAGAGAGATTTGTGAAATGGCGCTTGCTCACTCCTTGGAAGACAAAGTAGAAGCGGCGTATAACCGCGGCGATCTTTTAGATAAGCGTCGGCAATTGATGAATGAGTGGGCGACCCTTATCAGCGTTGGCGCAATGATTAGCTTTAATCATCAAGCAGAGAAAAGTTGAGATCCAGTTGTGGCGTGTCAGGCGTTTCTATAATTTTTTTTCGTTGACTGCCGGCTGCATAGGTTGAGGATACGCTACTTGGTTTACTTATTTGCACCTCTGCTTTGCGCTGGCCCACTAGGTCATCCGGATTGAGATAGAGGTTCATACGAGGGATCACTTCGATGCGCGTTTTTTTATCAGGCCTCTGGGCTTGACGCGTATGACGATTAAAATCCCGTAGTTCGTGTATGTCGGAGGGATGATCTCCTGCTAATACGAACATTGGTAAGTTGCTATGAGTCATTGCGTCGTAGCGAGAGTTGTCCGAGAAATACACCATTGCTCTTGGATGTGGAGCAACTTTTTTATATTTGATTAGGCTCGCTTGGTCAGCCAGGTTAATGATGCGTCGTAATTCGGCGCCCGCCAGTGTTTGATCAACCTCAACCCCCTCTTTCATCGCTTGTTGCTTTGCAGTCTTGCCAAGTAACTCCCTGACCTTACCAACTGCTACCCGCTCCCCTCCTGTAGTATGGCCAGCCCATGTGAATACGATCAGCCGCGGGCAAATATCAAAAGCCTGAATATGACGAAGCAATTGCTTCATGCTCATTTGCCCACCTAAAGCCAGACGCAAGATTTTCGAACGTGCCGAGGGTGCCAAATTCATCTCAATGCGCGTTCTCTCAATCGCCATCATGAGTTGATCTTTAAGCTGGTTGATCTCTTTCACCCAATGTAGAACGCTCTCGCTGAGGGCGAAATACCCTGGTAAGCGCATGACAGTGCCAGGTGCTTGATCAGGCATTCTCTCGAACATCGACATGGCTTGAATTGCCGCATCTATCGCCGCACAGCCTTCTAACGCTCGAGCCTCGATATGGTCGGCTGCTTTTTGTTCAGCCAACAAGGGCAGTTGCCATACCTTCGAGCGCACCACGAAATTTGGCCATGCGTTGCCGAACTCTTTGAGCGTAGCATTTAGGCAGGCGTGTAAATGCACGATATCAGCCATCATAATACCACCCCTAAACTTAGCATCTTTAGTAAGTCACCCTTTTTAAACCTTTGCGATTGAGGCCGGTGGTGCGCATTATTATGCTCGCATTGAGGGGTGGTATTATTATGCATTGAGCGCCTATAGGCTTCAGGACTTGGCGATGAGGATCGCGTGTAGCTAACTATAATGCCAGATAGCTAGCTATCTAGCATTATAGATTGTAGTGTTTCTTTAATAGCTGCTGAACGATGTCTGTTTCTGTCACTCGCTTTCCTGTCTTGGCTGACTCTTGAGCGGCTCCAAGCTTAAGAGCGCAAGCGATGTCCCAACGTAGCCGAAATAATTTTTGCACCGTAGGTTCTGGTTTGAGTGCTTCGATCATGTAAGACGCAGTTTCTTCGACTTCTGGCTGCTTTCGAGTAGAAGCAGATTTTGATAAAGCCTTATCCGCCTCCCCCCCTTCCAGAAACTCATTGGGATCTTTTTTGTAGCTCTTTATATCTGGCTTGGCCTTAATCATCCCAACACCTCAGCAAAGAAAGCATTCATTTCTTGAATTGCTGCATTGTCACGTTTGAGTTCATGAACAGTTGCGCCTTCACTGATGCAACGACGAAATGCAACCCGCTCACAGATCTTGGTTTTGAAAACACTAAAGGATTGCTCCTCAAGGAATGTGAGCATTTCCCCCGTGTCTTTTGTCCGTGTATCGACCCTGGAAAGCAACATCCTGACGTCGAGCTCTGGATTGTAATCTCGCGCTAGGTCTACGACGGTCAATAGGTCTGTCATAGCAGCAGCATCAAATGAGCTAGCGCCAACAGGTACAATTACAACTTCTGCAAGCAGCAGCGCTGAGCGTAAGCCCACGGAGTCTCGGCCTCCAGCGTCTACCACAACATGCTCATATGCTGTTGCTAGCTGCCTGCCTTCGGAATTGATCGCTTTACCTTGGAGACAGACAGTTGTAGGACTAGGGCTATATTCTGGGTTGTCTCGGCGCCATGCAGCCCAGCTGGCGGCGCTTGCTTGAGGGTCGCCATCTATTAATAAGGTTTTCCCAAGTTTAGCTAGCATCGTTGCCAGGTGAACGGCGGTTGTTGTTTTCCCAACGCCACCTTTGGTATTTACACAAGCAAATATGGTCACTGTGGTTCTCTTCCTATAAGAGGCTACGGGAGCATTTAGATATATAGATAGCTATATATATTTTAGCCTTGTTTGTCAAATTGTATGCCGATGCAGCCATGACTTGTGGATGCGATTTTGGTTCTGCCTACAGGTATTCGCTTGGATCCATGCGGGATAAATCAATTCTAAGGCACTTAATAGCCGTTTTGAGGCGTTTTTTGATTGTTATCAATAGGGAGCAAGGCAATTCGGCGTTATCGACCTCTGCCGTGCCGTAGGCGCTTTTACATGCTCTTGCTTTTTCTTTTGATTTTCAATCAAGAAAATAATTTTTAAGCTCCTTTTTTAAAATCTTTTTATCTTGTTTTTAAAGCTTGTTTTTAAAGCTTGTTTTTAGCATCGCTGGAGGCCTTTGTTTCCGTGGCCTGCAGCGGGTCAACGACTACGGATTCCGGCTATACGACTACAAATTCCGGCTGTATCGACTACAGATTCCGGCTGTTGCGACTACAGATTCCAGCTGTATCGACTACAGATTCCGGCTGTTATCCACAGGCATTCTGCTGGAGAAAGAGTTCTTCCTCTCTCCTCACAGCCCCTTTGGAGAGGCATAAATCAGAAACCACCTGCATCGCAAAGTGATCGACTACAAATTCCGGCTAGTACGTCCGGTTAACGACTACAAATTCCGGCTATGGACTCGTCATTTTCGCCTGTGTCGTTTCGTGCAGGTGAGCTCCTGGTCATAAATGGTGCTGACTATTTAACGACTACAAATTCCGGCAGTAGCCAAAAGCCACTCAACGACTACAAATTCTGGCTATTGGAAAACCATCACGCAGCGTGCCCTCAAGCTTGGTACTATCGACTCATCACTGCATCAGGATTAGTCGATGAGCTCCAAAGAACCGTCGTCATTGCTTGTCACAAAAGCCAATGATTTGATCAGCGCCTCCTACCGGCTGACTCTTCAAGAGCAACGCCTATTGCTGGCTGCAATTGCCCAGGTTGATCCACGTAAACCAATGCCTTCCAAGATCACGGTTACTGCGGCTAGCTTCTCCGAGATCTATGGCATACCAATACGTTTTGCTTACACCAATCTCAAGGAGGCGGCTGACTCCCTCTACGAGCGTGACATTCAGACCTTTGATGGCAAAAATCGAACCCGTATCCGTTGGGTGTACAAGGCGACCTACGCAGAGGGTGAGGGTCGAGTGACCCTTAATTTCACGGTCGATGTGATTCCTTATCTATCGATGCTCAACAGCAAGCTCACTTCGTATGACCTACGTCGCGTGGCCAATCTGAATTCCATGCACAGTTTTCGATTGTTCGAATTAATGATGCAATTCAAGAGCACCGGCATATTGATCATCGAGGTAGAGAAACTGCGGACGTTGTTGGATTTAGGCGACAGCTACAAGCGTTTCAACAATCTTCGGCAGAGGGTGATAGCTCCGTCGATCGCCGAAATCATGGCCAAATCTGGAATAGTCATCACTTACCAAACGATCACTGAAGGTAAAGCTGTCAAAAGCCTGATATTTCGTTTCCAAGAAGCTGCTCAGTTACGACTTTCGCTTGGCGAGGGGATGGAAGCGGTTCAACAAGAAAGTCTTTTGTGATTTAAAAGTAAGTAAAATCAATGACTTACGACTGATATATTGATATCTATCATTATAGATAGCTAATACGCATAGCCGGAATTTGTAGTCGATAGCATTCAATTCTCACAGAGCAAGATGCGAACCGGCGCCTTGGCACCACAGCCCAGTCGCAAAAGCCCACACCATAGAATTTCCATTCCCCCTGCCGTGCGGTTGTCGAGATCCTGTAAGAGCAAATTCGTTTTGGTCTGGTTGATCGCGCATGCGCGGCACGTGATGCCCAAGGTGGCGCCGTGGGCAGGGTTTTGGTCAGCCAGCACCCTAAAAAAGTAGAATAGGCCTTCGCTAAGGCAGCCCCCGGTTACCGTGGGGTTGCATCACAAGAGCTTCAAACATAGGTCACGTTCGACCGCCCAGGGCAGGTTTGCGGATGCTCAGCGCACCCTGAAAACTTTGGAAACTCCCAATCCGCTAGCACGGGATGTCCGCCCAGAGGGTTGTTTTTTGCGAAGGTGTAACGCGGTCTCTGACAGAAACCTGATGCACAGTTCATTGTGTGCTTAGAGTTCTGGAAGGTAGGGGGCTGCCTGAGTTCGGCTTCATTAAGTGAAAGCAATTTATCCAGTGCAGATTATAAATCTGTCGTTTTACCCACCCAAGAGGCAAACGCCAACAGCTGCATGAGCGTCATCATTCCTGTTAGCGGATACGCCTAAGCCATTGCTTTTGGTGAACCGCGGCCGCGTGTGCAAAAAATTGGGATGAGTCATTTCACGACGGCGTTTTACTGCCCTAAAAGTCAGCACCTAAGGACAGACCTCTTTCCTTAGGTACGTGAATAGCTAGCTAACATTATAGCTAGCTATCACTATATAGCCAGAATTTGTAGTCGATACCAAATCAGTACGAAAGCTTTTCTAGCCTGTAGGATTTGGTGTCGATGAGTTGTTGCTCGATTTTTGGCTTAAATCTGGTTTTTAGCAGCACGGCAGCAGTGGTCTTCCGGTTATGCGGCGAGTGTCGTTGCTCCCACGGTCGGCCACACGAGGACTTGATGTTCATCTCAACAGGTGCACATGTAGTGTCCGAGTGGTATCGCGCACAGGCCCTGGCATTGAAGCAGTAAGCCGACTTTCCATACGTCGCGACATTGTCCGCTTTTTTAGTGATACACCAAGCATCAGCTATTCTTTGAGCAGCGCTTTATCATTCTGGAACCCAGCTGCCCCCTGCGATCGCTCCAGTCGTAGAGGGTTGCGACCCAAACTATAGGTGCCGCCAAGCAGACGTGCGATGAGCTCGGGTTCTTTTTATTTACATCGATGGATTGCCACGAGATGACGGACCGTCCAACTACCAGTAGTCCAGTATGGATTTTGGTGTCTACGATTGTGTGCTGAATGATATGTATCAAAGCATATAATACTAATTATTGTAATGCAGATATTGGCAATTAAAAATATATCAGAGCATAGTAGCTGAGTTTGATACGATTATTTATTGTTTGGTCTGGCTTGGATAATGTGATTTACGGTTTATTTTTAATATATTTCAAGTTAATTACTTCATTATAAAGCTGCACCATGCTCTCGCACATGCGGTCAGCGGTGAACAACTCTTGAAACCGGGCGCGAGCATTATTGCCGAAACGCTGCGTCTCTTCAGGGTTATTCCACAGGCGATGCATGGCCTCGCGCAAGGCCACGGGCGAATCTGGAGGGACGGCCAGACCTGTTTCTTCGTGAATGTTGACGTAGGTGGTCCCTGTTCCGATCTCGCAAGAAATCATCGGCTTTCCATACATCGAAGCTTCTAACAAAGAGATACCAAACGCTTCAGATCGAAGATGGGAAGGGAAGACCAGGGCGTAGCACATCTGCAGCAGACAGACTTTTTCCTCATCATCCAGACGCCCCAAAAACAGCACGTTGCGCAGTTGCAACTTTTGCGCTTGAGCTTTGAGTTCAAGTTCTTGCGGGCCGCTACCGAGAATCACCACTGGATAATCTACGCCTTCAAGCGCGTTAAGCAGGCTATCCAAGCCTTTGTAATAGCGAAGCACGCCGACAAACAGGAAGAATTTTTCTGGCAGACTTTTTCGCCAGTGGCTGAGTGTTTCCGTCGATGCTTTTGGGTACGCCGATTGATCCAATCCGTAAGGGATGACCATCGTCTTGTCGGCAAACGGCTTGAGCACTTCGCTGGAAGCCAGATAGTTAGGCGAGGCCACCACTATTCGGTCCATGCTCCTGAGAAAACGCTTCATTAAAGGGCCATAAAGCTTGAGCAAGGTGCGTTGCTTGACGATATCCGAATGATAACTGAGCACGGTGGGGCGACCATGGCCGGTGGCAAAATGCACCAGGTCCATGAGGGGCCACGGGAAATGAAAGTGCACCAGATCGGCTTCGGCCGCCATTTCCTTAAATTGGCTGAACACTCGCATCGAGAGGCCTGTAGAGGCCAAGTTGAAATTTTCTTTGGCACGAGTGACCTGATGATCAGCCATCTGTAGCCGCGCAGGAGAAGGATCTTGGCTGATAGTCAGCACCTGGCTTTCAACGCCTAAGACACGACTGCCTTGGCAGAGCTGAAATATGACTTGCTCGATGCCACCTGTGGTGTCGGGATAATAGGTCTTGAAAAAATGCAGGATGCGCATGAGTTACCTTGGCTAAAACATTTGACTTTGGCTGCTTTGAACAACGCCAAAAGCCCTTGTTCATGCCGAAAACGCTCAACACACAGGGGGAGCCTGGGCGCATGTGAGAAAAGGCCTGAGAGATTAACTGCTAGCTTCGGAGGCTTGCAACGCAAAAAAACGGCACCCATTGTTTTGTGGGCCAACAGCGCCTTCCTCTAAACGTTTTTTCATTTATTGCAGCCTAAGCGAGGTGCTACACTCCCGCGCTTTTCCATACCCAGCGGCATTAGGAAATTATGCGTAACCTTCATGAAAACAGCTTGCAAGCTGCGCTGAAAGCTTGTAAAGGCAGTTTCATATCAGTCGGTATTTTCAGTTTATTTGTGAATGCCCTGATGCTTGTTCCTACCTTCTATATGCTCCAGGTCTATGGCCGAGTGGTAACAAGCGGTAGCATTTCTACGTTAGTGATGCTGACCATCATCATGACCGTGCTGGTTATCACGATGGGGTCCCTGGAGTGGGTCCGTTCGCGGATCATGGTTCGCGTCAGCACCAAGCTGGATGTATTGCTAAGCCGCGATGTATATAAGGCCAGTTTCAAGCGTTCACTGGAAAGTGGCGGTATGGATGCTTCGGCCCAGTCACTCAACGATTTGACAGGCCTGCGGCAGTTTCTAACGGGCAATGGATTGTTTGCTTTTTTTGATGCTCCGTGGCTGCCGATCTACATTGCTGTGATGTTCCTGTTCCATCCTTGGTATGGATGGGTCGCTATTGGTAGCGCCCTGGTGCTGCTATTCCTCGCCTACATGAATGAAAAGATGACAGGCAAGGCTTTAGGGCAAGCGAATAAAGAAAACATCGCTGCAACCCTGTACACGACTAAAAACCTGCGTAATGCCGAAGTAATCGAATCAATGGGGATGCTGAATACCCTCATGCACCGCTGGGGTATGCGTCAGAAAAATGTATTGATCCTTCAGTCCCAGGCCAGCGACAAGGGCGGGATAGTCAGTGCTGTTTCCAAAACCTTCCGCATGCTTATTCAGTCGTTGATCCTCGGTTTGGGGGCATATTTAGCCGTAAACCATGAGATCAGCCCTGGTTTGGTTATCGCAGGTTCGGTCTTGCTGGGACGTGCGCTGGCCCCTATCGACTTGATTATCGGTAGTTGGAAAGGCTTTATTGCCGCCCGATCGCAATATGACCGGCTCAACGACACTCTCGATAAGTTGCATGCAGAGCCAGAGCGCATGGCATTGCCTGCACCTCAAGGGCATGTATTGGTTGAGAACTTGATCGTTTGCCCTCCCGGTTCAAAAACGCCGATCTTGCGTGGCATCAGCTTTGGTGTCCCGGCCGGCTCTGTAGTCGGCATTATTGGCCCGAGCGCGTCAGGAAAATCCACGCTGGCCCGAGCATTGATGGGTGTATGGGCGCCCCAGAATGGTGTCGTACGCCTGGATGGTGCCGACATCAGCAACTGGGATAAAGACCAGCTAGGGCCTTACATGGGGTATTTGCCTCAGGACATTGAGCTCTTTGAAGGCACCATTAGCGAAAATATTTCACGCTTCACCGACGTCGATCCCGAGAAAGTGGTGCGCGCTGCCAAGACTGCAGGCGTACACGAAATGATTCTGTTGCTGCCCGATGGCTATGACACTGTCATCGGCAGTGAAGGGGTCAACCTTTCCGGTGGTCAGCGTCAGCGTGTCGGCCTGGCCCGTGCCATCTATGGTTCGCCGCGCCTTATTTTGCTGGATGAACCCAATTCCAACCTCGATGAGGTTGGTGAGCGTGCTCTGGCATCCGCTATCCAGGAGCTAAAGCTTACTGGGGCGACCATCTTCGTCATCACTCACCGCACCACCATCCTGTCTCAACTTGATCGGTTGCTCGTCATGAGCGCAGGTGGAGTCAGCATGTACGGTCCGCGTGATCAAGTAATGGAAGAACTCAACAAACAACAACTTGCCGCTCAACAAAAAGCTGCTCAAGTTGCCACGGGCACGGCTCCGGCCAGCGCCTGACAGGAAGATGTCGATGACCCGCTCTCTCAGTAATCAAACCGATAGCTTCGCTGATCTTCCGATTTCCGACCGAAAAACGCGTCGCCTCGGCTTTGGCATTGTGTTCGTGACTTTCGGCTTGTTCGGCACCTGGGCTGCATTCGCGCCACTCGATGGCGCTGTTTACGCCCCTGGTGTTGTCACCGTGCAGACTTACCGCAAGACGGTCCAGCACCTTGAGGGCGGTATCGTTAAAGACGTGCTGGCTCACGATGGTGACATCGTCAAGAAAGGTGATCCGCTGATCATCCTTGACGATGCCCAGCTGCGCTCCGAATACGAAATGACACGCAATCAGCTGATTGCAGCCAAGGCGATGGAAGCCCGCCTGATCGCAGAGCGGGACGACAAATCTGTCATAACGTTTGACCAAATGTACGAGCCTGAAAGTCCGCGGGGCATCGAAGCGCGTGCGGGTGAAACCGAGGTTTTCAATGCGCGCCGCGGTGCGCGCCTGGGCCAGATTGCAGTACTTCAAGAGCGTATTGGACAGTTAAACCAGCAAATCAAAGGTACCGATACCATCATTGGTACCAAGCAAAACCTTGAGCAGTCCTACACCGGTGAAATTGGTGATTTGAACGAATTGCTTGCTCAAGGCTTCGTCGATAAGCAGCGCATGCTGGAACAGCAGCGCAAGCTCGATATGCTCAAATCCGAAGTTGCAGATCATCGCTCTACCATTACCAAGACTCGCCTGCAGATCAATGAAACGCAATTGCAGATATTGCAAGTCAACAAGGATTTCAACTCCGACGTGGTTAAGCAGTTGTCTGAAATCCAGACCAAGGCTTATGACCTGCAAGAGCGTACGGCAGCACTGGAAGATCGCCTGAGTCGCATCATCATCCGCGCTCCGGATGACGGTATGGTCATCGGTATGACCGTTCATACCGTCGGCGGTGTTGTACGCCAGGCAACCCCTCTGCTGGATATCGTCCCGTCTGTCTCCGAGTTGATTGTCGAAGCTCAAGTCGCGCCTCAAGACATCAACCGCATCGCCATTGGAAAACTGGCGGACATTCGCTTTAGTGCGTTCAACAGCGCCACGACCCCCGTGATCGAAGGCAGTGTCACGAACATATCGGCAGACCGGTTAACCAATGAAAAAACCGGCCAGCCTTATTACCTGGCCAGAGTCAGCGTCACCGAGGCGGGTCTAAAAAAACTTGCTGATCGTAAGCTTCTGGCGGGTATGCCGGCTGACGTGCTGATTAATACGGGTGAACGCACCATGCTGCAATATCTGATGCAGCCAGCGCACAACGCTATCTCGCAATCGATGATTGAGGAGTGATTGTGCGTCTGTTTCCATGCCTGATGTTGGGAATGCTTGTGTTGCAAGCACATGCCGCCGAGCCGAAAACCGCTGAACCGTCGACGCCCAAACCGCCCCTCAAGAGTGTGAGTGCCAAGGATTACTCAGCTGATCTGATGCAACTCTACCGCGAGTCGCGCCTGGAAGATCCGCGGGTGCTGGCGTCTTACTCCCGGGCTAAATCCAGTGAGGAGCAGCAACGCGAGGCATTGGGTGGTCTATTGCCGCAAGTCACGGTCAATGGCGGCGCAAACCGGATTCGTCAAGAGAATGACCTCAGCCGTCAGTCCTATAACAGCGAAAACTACAGTATCAATCTGAGTCAGCACATCTATAACAAGGCTGCCTGGGAGAACTATCAGAAGTTCAAGAGCCTCGCCAAGCAATCAAATGACGAGTCTACTGAGGCGCGGGCAGAAGCCACCGTCGATTTGGCGCAGCGTTATTTCGCCGCCCTGGCGGCTGACGATGAGCTTGAATTGGTCCAGGCCGAACGCCGTGCAACGCAAAAAAACCTCGACCGAGTCAATGCCCTGTATAGCAAGCAACTGGCAATGATCACGGACCAGCTCGATATCCAGGCGCGTGTAGACGCCCTTGCTGCGCAAGAAGTGGATGCTCAAAACCAGGTGCGAGTGACCCGCGTTGCGTTGTCAGAAATTATCGGCCGTCCCGTCAAGGAGAAGTTGAGTCGCGTGCGCGATGACGTGGAATTGCAGGTTTCGGCCGAAAGCCTGGACAGCTGGGTGCAGTTGGCAGTGACAGACAACCCCCAACTCAAAGCCAGCCAAAACGCGGTCGAAGCGGCTCAGGCGGCTTTGCGCGGCGGCAAGGGTGGTCATTACCCTACGGTCAGCTTGAATTTAAGCGCGCAGAATACCAACGAAGGCTACAACAACGCCTTGGCACCAAAAACCGACAGCTATGTGGCGGGTATTGGGGTACAAATCCCGATTTACAGTGGCGGTTCGACGTCCGCCAGGGTGCGTGGTCTGTATGAGGACCAGTTGACTGCGGAAATGCAAATGGAGGCGATGCGCCGCCAGGTTGTCAAAGAAACCACCAATGCCTATTTGACTGCGGATTCGAGCGTCGAAAAAATACGGGCTAACCGCACCGCGTTGGCATCCGCGGAGAAGTCCAGTATTGCTGCAGAAAAGGCGTTTGCCTTTGGTGTGGTCAATGCCGTGGACGTGTTGACCGCGACACAAAACGAGTTCAAAGCTCGTCGCGATCTGCTAAAAACTCAATACGATTTCATTACGAACCTGTTCATCCTCAACCGCTGGGCTGGCAAGCTTTCCGAGGAAAGCGTCGAGAGCGTCAATGTGTGGTTGAGTAATAACAGCGCAACGAACCCTGTCTCCGACCGGAACATGAAGCAATGAACACAAGTAAAAAGTCAGTCATCATCACAGGCGTAACAGGTCAGGATGGTGCGTACCTTACCCAGCTGCTGCTGGAGAAGGGCTACAAGGTATATGGCACTTATCGTCGCACGAGTTCGGTTAACTTCTGGCGTCTGGAAGAATTGGGGGTTGCCTCCCATGAAAACCTGGAGCTGGTTGAACATGACCTCACTGACCTGGGCGCCAGCATCCGTCTGCTACAGAAAGCCGAGCCAACCGAGGTCTACAACCTTGCGGCTCAGAGCTTCGTAGGCGTCTCTTTCGACCAGCCAATCACCACCGCGGAAATCACCGGTATCGGTGCAGTAAACCTGCTGGAAGCGATCCGTATCGTTAATCCGAAGATTCGCTTCTATCAGGCTTCTACCTCGGAAATGTTCGGTAAGGTTCAGCAGATCCCGCAGACCGAAAACACTGATTTTTATCCGCGCAGCCCGTACGGCGTGGCCAAGCTCTATGCGCACTGGATGACCATCAATTACCGTGAGTCCTACGGGATTTTTGGTTCCAGCGGCATTCTGTTCAACCACGAATCCCCCCTTCGCGGTAAAGAGTTCGTAACCCGCAAGATCACCGACGCCGTTGCGCGCATCTCCCTTGGCATGCAGGATTGCCTGGAGCTTGGCAACATGGACGCCAAGCGTGACTGGGGCTTCGCCAAGGAATATGTCGAAGGTATGTGGCGCATGCTGCAGGCCGATGAGCCTGACACCTTTGTCCTGGCGACTAATCGTACCGAGACAGTTCGCGACTTCGTGTCCATGGCGTTCAAGGCCGTAGACATTGAACTGGATTGGAAGGGCAGTGCGGACAACGAACACGGTATCGACACCAAGACCGGCAAGACCGTTATTCAGGTCAACCCGAAGTTCTATCGTCCTGCCGAAGTCGAACTGCTGATTGGTGACCCCGAAAAAGCCAAGCGCGTACTTGGCTGGGAACCCAAGACTACGCTGGAAGAGCTTTGCCAGCTGATGGTCAAGGCTGACCTGGAGCGAGTGAAGGTCGGCAAGTCTTTCTGATATCGTTATAGATATCTAGCTAGCTAGTCATAAGGGTCGCGTGAAAACGCGGCCCTTTTTTATAGCGGTTGCCACGTAAACCGAATGCCGAATGCGGCCCACCTCTTTGTAGTGTTCAATAACACCCTCTTTTATTTTCTTTTCAATTTTCGTCCCAGGTCAGCTCATGCAAAACGAAGCAAAGGTCACCATCCACCAGTTCGCCATCAGTGTCAGTCACGGTGACGGCATCAGCAACGGGATGATGTTGACCCGCAAGCTGCTGCGCCTGGCAGGCGTCAAGTCGGATATCTATTGCATCCAACCGTCAGAGCAAATGGCCGGCGACGTACTGTGTATCGATGACTATCTGCCGGGCAGTGCCGATGCGTTGCTGGTGCATCACGGCATCGGAAACCCGGTTGAATCCTGGCTGCGTGATTTGCCCGAGCGCAAATTCATGGTGTTCCACAACATCACGCCGGGCGAGCTGTTCCCCGCCGATCACGTCATTCAGCCGATGCTGGCCCACGGCTGGGAACAGGTCGATAGCTGGCAGCACTGGCTGACGGGCAGTATTGCCGACTCCCGGCAGAACCTGCAGGAGCTGCTCAAGCGCGGGTATGACGAACACAAGGTGACAGAGATTCCATTGCTGGTGGACCTGGAGCGCATCGAGCCGCATGCGGTGCAGCGTCACGACACCCCGCGTCCGTTCACGTTGCTGTTCGTTGGCCGGATCATGCCGCACAAGAACCAGTTGGCCCTGGTCGAGGCATTCGCTCACCTGTTGCGCAGTGCACAAGTGCCGCTGCAGTTGTATCTCGTTGGCGGTTTTACCGTGGCCGATTACAAAGACAAGATTCAGGCGCGCATTCGCGAGCTCGGGATCGAAGCCTTCGTCAACCTGACCGGCAAGGTTGATGATGACACCCTCAACGCCCTGTACTGCCGAAGCGACTTGTTCGTGTCGTTGAGCAAGCACGAAGGCTTCGGCATGCCGCTGATCGAGGCCATGGCCCACGGTCTGCCGGTGTTGGCTTACGACGCGCCCAACAGCAACGTGGTTCACACACTCGGCAATGCAGGCCTGCTGCTGGACAACGCCGAGCCTCACGAAGTCGCGGCGACCATTGCTCAGATCATGGAAAACCCGGCGCTGCGTCGCAGCATGAAACGCTACGGCATCGAGCGCATGGACGAGTTTGGCTACCAACGGCTTTACGACCGCCTGAGCGCTTTCCTGGCCAAATTCGAGATCGTGTTGCCGCACCACACATTTCCGGTAGCGGTGCCGAAAGCAGCGGTGGATTACCGCATCGAGGGTCCATTCGACAGCACCTACAGCCTGGCGCTGGTGAATCGTGAGCTGGCCAAAGCGATCGCTGAACACGGCCACAAGGTCGCCTTGCGCGCCACCGAAGGGCCGGGGCCGATCCCGGTCGATCAGACATTCCTGCTGAACAACCCCGATTGTGCGGCCCTGCACGCACGCGCCGAACAACCGGCGAACACCGTGATGCGTCTGATGTACCCACCCCGGGTCACCGATATGCAGGGCGATCTGAACGTCATGTCTTGCTATGGCTGGGAAGAATCCTGCCTGCCGCAAGCCTACTGCCATGATTTCAACCATCAGACGCACTTGATCACCAGCATGTCCAGCTGGGTGACCACCACGTTGCAGGACAACGGCGTGACCGTGCCCTTGGCCACGGTGGGCCTGGGCGCGGACCATATCCTCAAGGCGGACATCGATTTCGACAGCCTGCCGGCCATGCCGCAGGTGACCAGCGAGCGCCTGAAGCTGCTGCACGTATCGTCCTGCTTTCCGCGCAAAGGCGTCGACGTCTTGCTCAAGGCCTACGGCCAGGCCTTCACCGCCGAGCACGCGGTGGTGCTGATTATCAAAACCTTCCCCAACCCGCACCACAACATCCAGCAGCAGTTGGCGGATTGGCGTGCCGAGTTCCCATCCGCGCCTGCGGTCGAGTTGATCGAACAGGATCTGCCGGACTCTGCCCTGCGCGCGCTGTACACCTTGTCCGATGCATTGGTCGCGCCTTCGCGAGGGGAGGGCTTTGGCCTGCCGCTGGCAGAAGCGATGCTGCATCGCTTGCCGGTGATCGTGACGGGGCAGGGCGGTCAGACGGATTTCTGTACCGAACAGACCGCCTGGCTCATCGACTACCGTTACGAGCGTGCTCGCACTCACCTGAAAGCCAGTGCCTCAGTATGGTTTGAGCCGAGCAGCGAACACTTGGCCGGTCTCTTGGGCGAGTTCTACCAGGCCTGGAGCAAAGGTGATCTGAACGAGATGACCGCCGAGCGTGTCGAGGCTGCCGATGCCTTGATCCGCAGCCGCTTCACCTGGTCACACGTGGCCCAGGCCAGCGTCGAGGCCATTGCCGAGGCCAAGCGTCAGCCGTTACTCAAGAAAGCGCCGCGGCTGGGCAGCGTCACCACCTGGAACAGTGCCTGCGGCATTGCGACCTACAGCGCCAAACTGCTCGAGCCGGCCTTTGGTCTGGAGTGCCATGTATTCGCCAACGATGACGCAGTACTGACCAGTGCCGATCAGGGAAACATTGAACGCTGCTGGAGCGCGGGCGATTTCGATCCGTTGGATCGACTGAAAGCCGCTATTGAACGCTCCGGCGTGGATACGTTGCTGCTCCAGTTCAACTTCTCCTTCTTCGGGCTGCAGGCGTTCGCTTCGTTGCTGGATTGGGCGCATGGCCGCGGCATCCGTACGCTGGTGGTTTTCCACTCCACGGCCGATGTTCAGCATGGCGACAAGCTCAAGTCGTTGTCCGACATGCGGGAGTCGCTGGCCGGTTCAGAGCGCCTGCTGGTACACAGTGTGGGTGACCTCAATCGCCTTAAAGGCTTTGGCCTGAGCAAGAACCTGCTGCTGTTCCCTCATGGGGTCATTGATACCCCGGCGCCGGCGCCGGGACCGCGTCAGAAAGCCGCCAACCTGACAGGCAAAACGATTATTGCCAGTTACGGCTTTTTATTGCCCCACAAAGGCATGCCGGAACTGATCGAGGCGTTCGCCCTATTGGCCAAGCATGACGACGCTCTGCACCTGCTATTGGTCAATGCTGAATATCCGGTACCCGCTTCGGCAGCGCTTGCCGAAACCTGCCGTCAGCGGATTCAGGCGCCGGATCTGGCGGGACGAGTCACCTTGATCACCGACTACCTGCCTGACGAGGAGTCTCTGGCGTGGCTGGGAATGGCCGATGCGATCGTGTTCCCGTATCAACATACCCAAGAGTCTTCGAGTGCTGCCGTACGTTGGGGCCTGAGTACCGGTCGTCCGATTTTTTGCACCCCATTGGCCATCTTCGAGGACGTGGCGGATGCCGTGACCTTCCTCCCGGGCACTGATAGCCAATCAATGGCAGATGGTTTGCGTAAAAATCTTGACGCCGGCCCGCTGGCTCGGCAGGCCGATTGGATCCGCAACCATGGATGGTCCACGGTTTCGGCCCGTCTACGTAACGTTTTAATCGCCCTCTCTGCTGAAAGTATTAAAACTTTAGTGGTCAGAAAGTAACCAAATATTTTATTTTTTTTTCAGAAAGTTCCTACAGACAAGATGAAAAAGAAGGGGGTCGGCTATTGTTCCGCCGCTAATTTGGCATGTATGATCGCCCGGCAATTGCCAGTTATCACTCTGAAGGACTTAAAAAAGTCCCGGAAAAATAACTGGCACAGGGTCAGTGAAAGCTGATTTCCCATAAAGGGGGCCACGGCCTACCGGGACGTGGCAACAGGCTGGGGCCGACGGGCTCTCATCCGAACGGAAGCCTGGATGTCGATATCGACTCATATTGGAGATGAAAACGTAATGGCTATTACCACTGCACAGATTCAACAGCTGTATGTTGCTTACTTGGGCCGCGCTGCAGACAAGGCTGGCCTGGATTACTGGTCCCAGCAACTGAACGCTGACAAGCCTGTTCTGACTCTGGAAAGCCTGCGCGCTAACTTCGTTAACGAGCAACCAGAGTACGTTAACGCTTACGCCGGTCTGTCCCGTTCCGACACCGTTGTTAAAATCTACAACAACCTGTTCGGTCGTGCTCCAGACGCTGCTGGCCTGGCTTACTGGACTACTGGTGGTGGCGCTACCGTCAACGCTGACCAACTGCTGACCGCTTTCGTTGCTGGTGCTGGCGCGACTGACGCTAAAATCATCGCCAACAAAGTACTGGTTTCCGAAGTTTACACTTCGACTGCTGGCGCTAACTACAACGCGGCTGATGCCAAGTCCATCATTTCTAAAGTTGACGACACTGCTGCTAGCGTGACCGCAGCGGTAGGTCACCTGACCGACGGCAGCCTGAGCGGTATCGCCATCCCGGAAAGCGTTGCAACTCTGAAAGTTGCTCTGGCTGCTGACGCTGCCAAAACCGCTTTCGAAACCACCAAAGTTGCTGACGTACTGGCTCTGGAAAAGCAACTGGTTACTCTGTCGACTGCAAACGCACAGCTGGCTGACCAGACTCAAACAGCAGCTGACACCGCTGACTACGCGACCCTGACTGCTGAGCTGGCTGGCGATCTGACTGCAGCTCGTGCTGGTGCACTGGGTGGCAAGACCACTCTGCAACTGACTGGCGATGCAACCGTTGCCGCTGCTGATCTGGTTGCTGCTCGTGCAGCCCTGGTCGCTAAGGACGCTGCTTCGATCGACAAGATCACTACATACGAAAAAGCTGCTGTAGCCTTTGCTGCTACTTCGCAAGTTGCTGGTCCTGATGCTGCTCAAGCAGTTGCTACCCTGGCTGCCTACGGTGCCAACGCTGCAAACGCCACCGTCTGGAACAAAGCTCTGACTGATGCTGGTATCGACAAAGCTGTCGTTACTACTGCAGCTGCTCAGGCTCAGGCGATCTACGATTTCCTGGCTAACAAAGATACCTCGGCTACTAACGTTGCCAAAATTGCTACCGATTTCTCGGGCGTGAGCAACTTCACTGCCGTTGGTACTCTTGCTGCTAAAGACCAGGCTTACAACAAGGCTTTCGATGCATTCACCAAGGCTGACACTGCAGTTAAAGCAACTGCTGAAGGCACTACTTGGGCAAACGACTACCAAGCTGACGCAACTGCCAAAGCTAAAGTAGACGCTTCCAAGTCTCTGGACGCTCTGGAAAGCTCGTACAAAGCCATTGCTGATGCTTACACCGCTGCTGGCGACGCTAAAGTTGCCGCAGACGCCAAAGTTACTGCTGATCAAGTCCTGGAAAAACTGGGCGATGCTGCTGGCGTGATCTCCGGTGACGGTACTGCTGTTGGTAACGTAAACAAAGCCGACGTGTTCTACTTCGCTGCTGGCAAAGTAACCTCTTCGGACGGCGCTGTAACTCTGGAAGCTGGTAAAGACACCATCTACCTGGGCGAAGGCTACACTCTGAACAAGACTGCTACCATCGACGCTACTGGCATCCACGGTGCCAACAACAGCGCGCTGGAAGTATTCTTCTTCAAAGACGCTGCATCGGGCAAAGTCAACGCAGTTATCGAAACTGCAGCTGAAGGCAACACCACTGTTGTCAACAACAGCTTCGCTGCATCGACTACTGACAAAGTATCGATCATCGAACTGGTTGGCGTTACCGACGTTTCGCAAGTTGCTTTCGCGAACGGCGTTATCAGCCACGTAGCTTAATTGCCTCGTGATTGATAGTTGTGATGGGCTTCGGCCCATCGCAAGCTGATCTCAAGAAAACCCGCCCCTTAAAAGGCGGGTTTTTTTATAGCTGGAGAGTGCGTATCCTCTGGCCCTTTCTTCTGTACCGGATGGCCTGATGAACTGGAACCTGATTCTCAACTTCACTCGCCAGGATCTGATCGACAGGCATTCTGCTTCCATGCTCGGCGCGGCCTGGACCTTCATTCTGCCGCTGATCAACATCCTTATTTTTACCCTGGTGTTTTCCAGCATCATGGGCATGCGCTTGGGCGGGTTGGGCCAGGATCTGGGGCCTTGGGGCTATAGCGTCTATCTGGTCAGTGGTCTGCTGGCCTGGAACTGCTTCTCTGCCACGCTGACGCGTATCACTCAGGTCTTTCACGAAAAAGCCCACCTGATCGGCAAAGTACGGATGTCGCTGTGGTCGCTGCCTTTATATGTAGTGCTGAGCGAAACCGTGCATTATTTGATCGCCACCGGTTTCTTCATGATTTTCTTGATCGCCATCGGCTTTAACTTCACCTGGAGTTTGCTGTGGTGGATCCCGATTTTCCTGTGCCAGCAATTGCTGGCCTACGCGCTGGGCATCACCTGCGCGATCCTCTCGGTGTTCATGCGTGACATCAAGGAAGTGGTCGGCGTGGTCGTCCAGTTCTGGTTCTGGCTGACGCCGATTGTGTATGTCGCCAATATCCTGCCTGGTTTCATCCAGCATCTGGTGGCGCTTAACCCGTTCTACCACCTGGTGCTCGCGTACCGGGCAGCCCTCATCACCGGGCAAATGCCCAACCTGTTTGCAATCGGTGTGTTGACGCTCTTCTCGTTGGGATTGTTGACCGTTTCGATCTGGGTCGGTCGGCGCCTCGAGCGCGATATACGCGACTTCCTGTAACGGGAAGTTCTTCGATAACTGCAGCGGGCGCCTTGCTCGCTGTGCCTGCCAGTACCTCATCAAGTAGTCCTAATGATCTTCAGTTCGTATGCATTCCTGCTGCTGTTTTTTCCGGCGGTTTACGGTCTGTTTCTGCTGTTGCGGCGTTTTCGTCTCGAGCAGCCGGCATTGGCAATGTTGGTCATTTCCTCGTTGGTGTTTTATGGCATGTGGAGCTGGCGCTACCTGGGGCTGTTACTGGGGCTGATTGTCGTCAATTACCTGCTGGGCCTGCAGCAGGTGAAAACCCGCCGCAAGCTTTGGTTGGTCGTGGCGGTGGTGTTCAACCTGTCGGTGCTTGCGTACTTCAAGTACGCGGGGTTCTTTTTCTCTTTTTTGCCGTCCTCCGCCAGCTGGCACATCATTTTGCCGCTCGGCATTTCCTTTTTTACCTTCCAGAAAATTGCCTGGCATATGGACCTGTACCGCCGCCGTCTGCCGGACACGGGCACGATGCTCGAGTACAGCTTCTTCGTGTGTTTTTTCCCGCAACTGATCGCCGGCCCCATTGTTCATGCCCGTACCCTTTTTCCGCAGATAGCCGCAGGCTGGTTCAATCGACCACTGACCTGGCAGCTGGGTATTTCGCTGCTCACCGTGGGGCTGATGAAGAAGGTGTTGCTGGCTGATCCGCTGGCACCAGGCGTCGCCGCGCTGTTCGATCACGCCCAGGCAGGGGACGCGTTGCCGGGGCCGAGTGTGCTGCTGGCCGGGTTGAGTTACGGCCTTCAGCTGTATTTCGACTTCTCCGGCTATGCGGACATGGCCATTGGCTTGGGCCTGATGTTCGGCATCAAGCTGCCGGCGAACTTCCGCTCTCCTTATAAGAGCGCCTCGATCATCGAGTTCTGGCGCCGCTGGCACATCACGTTGTCGCATTTCCTGCGTGACTATCTGTACATCACGCTGGGCGGCAATCGGCGTGGGCGCCTGATGGCCAACAGCAACTTGATGATCACCATGCTGTTAGGCGGACTTTGGCATGGCGCGGGGTGGCAGTTTATTTTGTGGGGCGGCCTGCATGGCCTGTTGTTGGTCATCAACCACTATTGGCGGCACCTGAGCCGCTGGCGGCTGCCGCGGGTTGTCGCAGTGCCGTTGACCTTGTTGGTGGTGATGTTGGCCTGGATTCCGTTCCGTGCCGACTCGCTGACCACCAGCCTGCACATGTTCAAAGGGCTGGCCGACTGGCGCTGGACCTGGGCTTTCGAGCCCTTGGTACTGCTTCGGGAAGTGGCCAGCATGCACATCGACAAGAGCTTGCCCTGGGTCTGTGTGGCGCTGCTGGCGATGGTCCTGACCTTGCCGGGCAGCCGCCGTTTGTGCCTGACGTTGGGTGCATTTGGCCGCGGTCTGCTGGTGACCGTCGGTTTATTCATGGTGCTCAAGGCGCTGGCCGGTGCACCGGATCGCGCCTTCCTGTATTTCAACTTCTGAGGTGGCCATGAAATCGGAGACGTCATCTCGTGGTTTTCTACGGGGCGCCTTGCTGGGCTTGGCGCTGGTGGGCGGGCTGTGGCTGTTGATGTTGGCCGGACAGCTCGGGCGCCCTGTGCCCAGCACGCATTGGGTCGAAAAGGCCTACGAGTACAAATTGGCCCAGGCGAACACGATCCAACAACCCAAGGTGCTGGTGGTCGCAGGCTCCGCGGCGATGTTCGGCGTGGACTCCAAGGCCGTGGCCGAGGCCTTGGGCCGTCCGGTGGTCAACCTGGGCGTCAATGCCGGGATCCTGCCGCCCTACATCCAGAGCTACGCCCGACAGGCCATCAAGCCCGGCGACTGGGTTGTGCTGCCGGTGGAATACCCGATGTTCCATGGTCGCTATTCGATCAACATGTCCTTCATCGATTACTGGTGGGGGCACCCGGGATTTCGGCGCCTGGACGTGAACCTGGTGCAGCTGGCCCAGGTGTTCTGGCTGACGCCGGTTTTACGCGTCGTCGATGGCTACCGGGGCTTGCCATCGGGTTTCAAGGTGAGCGGGTTATACGGCCCACAGAACCTCGACCAACACGGCGATCAGATCAACACCCAATCCAGTCAGCAGGAAGTCTGGATGCATGAATTGGTTGAGCGTTCAGGGGTTGAGCGTTATGGCGCGCAGGCCCACGCCTGGAACGCCAACTGGGCCAGTTGGAAGGCGCTGGCCGATGAAGTGACGGCGGCCGGTGGATGTGCCGTGTTCGTGCCGCCACCGATGCTCGATCGGGCGGATTACCACCAGGGCAAAGAGCGCCGTTACTACGCTTCCCTGCCGGAACAGGCACGTTTACACGGGTTGAACTATGTTGGCTCGCCGCTGGATACGCTGTATCCGATGGACCGCTTCTTTGACACCAACTACCACCTCAACGCCGCCGCCCGACCCCTGTACACCCGTCACCTGATCGAGCTGGTCAAACCTGAGTTCGACCGGTGCAAGGCCCATTAGGGCAGGGGCAGAAGCGAGCTTGTGCTTAATCGGTGTGTTTGACCTGCTCGCGCCAGTAGTCCAGCAATTCCTTCAGGGTCTGCTCCAGCGGGATGCTGGGTGTCCAGCCGGTGCATTGCATGAGGCGTGTGCTGTTGCCGAGTGCGACCGGAATATCGGAAGGGCGCAGGCGCTCAGGGTCCAGTTCCACCGTGATGGTGGCGCTGCTCAACGACAGCATCAGGTCGAGGACCTGCCGGATCTGCAGCGAGCGGCCGCTGGCGATGTTCACGCAGTTTGGGTGGCCTGGTTTGTCGGCCAGTTTCAGCAGCTCGATGTAGGCGTTGCAGACGTCCTGGACGTCGAGGAAATCCCGGGTGGCTTCCAGGTTGCCGACCTTTAGCACCGGTGCTTGCTGACCCGCTTCGATCAGGGCGATCTGCCGGGCGAACGAAGCGCTCACAAAATCAGGGCTCTGCTGGGCGCCGATGTGGTTGAACGGGCGGGCAATCACGCCTTTGATGCCTTGGCGGAAGTATTCGCGGAACGCGCTTTCGGCCGCCACCTTGCTGGCCGCATAAGGGTTTAGCGGCTCGCACGGCGTCAGTTCATCCAGCGCCAGGCCCGATTTGAACGCGGCGCCATAGACTTCCGAAGAGCTGGGAAACAGCACGAATGCATCCGGCGCCTGCAACCGGATCGCTTCAAGCAGGTTCATGCTGCCCATGACGTTGGTCTGCCAGGTGCGCAGCGGCTCCTTGAAGCTGGTCGGCACATGCGAGACAGCCGCGAGGTGCACGACGTGGCTGGGCTTGTCCTGCGCCATGGCCTGCTCTAACGCGTCCGCGTCCCGGATGTCGCACACCAGGTGCTCATCGGCGCCGTGGTCGGCCCGGGGCTCGCTACTGCTCAGCGCGATCACTTGATAGCCCACGTCCTGCAGGCGGCGCGTCAGTATCTTGCCAACGAAGCCGTTAGCTCCTGTGAGTAGTAGACGTGGCATCCGGTTTTGCTCCATCACAAGGCGGTAAAAATTCAAGCTGACCGAGCCACTGCACCAGCGCGTCGCGCAGGTTGTCGCGCTCATAGCGCTGCAGGTTACGCAGGCCGGCAGCGATCGTCGTTTCCCGCAGGCCGGGCTCGGTATTGAGCAAATGACAGGTCAATGCGAAGACGATCGGATCGTCGCTGTCCAGCAGCAGTCCACCTTCGCCCAGGGTATCGGGGATGTTGGAACGTGCCTGTGTGACCACCGGAAGCGAGGCATAGTTCGCCTCCAGCAACGGCATGCAAAAGCCTTCGTGGGCGCTGGCACACCAGTATTGATGGGCATTGCGGTACAGCCAGCGCAACTCCGGCTCGGAGCATTTGCCAACCAGCAGAACCTGATCCTGCAGGCCGAGATCAAAGATGTACTGCTCCAGCCCCCGGGCATAGGCTTCGCTGGTGGTGCCGCCGACCAGGATCAGACGCTGCGGCGGTTGGCTGGAGTCAGCCTGCTTTTGCAGCTGCAGCAGATGGTAAAACGCCTCGATCAGCAGGTACTGGCGCTTGTTCTCCGCCAAACGGCCCACCGCCAGGTAGTACCGGGTGTCGCTCGCTTGCCGGGCGATGAACCCGGGTTCTGCAGTCGGCCCTTCCAGCCGGCGGGTATCGACCAACAAGGGCAAGGTCTTGCTGCGTGGGTAGCCAGCGGCAATCAGTTCGCTCTGGTTCAGCGGTGAGTCGGCCAGGGCATGGACGAACTCGTCACGCCATTGCTCAAGCTGCTCCAGGCCCATTTCGGCATAGCGACGCAGGCCGCTTCCCGCGGGGAAGAACTCTGGCGGCGTGATGTTGTGATAGACCAGTGCCTTGGGGCAGCGCTGGTCCAGTAGCCATGGGCCGTGATCGTGGCCCATGGAGTGGTGATACAGCAGCAGCGAGCATTTGGACGGATGAAAGGTACGTGCGGGCAGCACTTCCCCGGCCATCTGCTCGGGGATGTTGAAGCTGTAGATGTGCGACTCGTAACCCAGGTCGCGCAGCAGGCTTCGAGTGAACAGCAGGCCGTTGGTAACGCCGTCCCCGGCGGCAACGCTGGGGGCGAATTGATCGATGCGAACTGGGGTCATGTCAGGCTCTTGCTGGCCACTACGGCATAGTCCTGAGGACCGTAGAACAAGGCATCACAACGGCGAGCGACTTCAGAATCTTCATTCAGTGCGTACTCGCGCGGGATCGGGTTGAGGCGATGGATCTGTACCTGCTCAAAGCCCTTGAACTCCACCAGGAACTCGGTGAAAGCCGGCGGCAGCGGATGCAGGTGCGTCGGGTCGGTGTAGAAGTGCGTGGCGGCACTGACCAGGTTTTCCGGGTTCGGTGTTTCGAAGATGATCACGCCGCCGGGAGCGAGTACGCGCTGGCATTCATCCAGCAGGGTGTTGAACTGTTCGAACGTCAGGTGCTCGATCACATGGAACGCGGTGACCGCCGCCAGGCTGTTCTCCGGCTGCTGGGCCAACCACAACAGCGCGTCCTGCTGCACGGCGCTCAAACCCTGCTCGTGACAGGCCTCGACATTCATCGAGTTCAGATCGACGCCGATGCGCGAGTAGTGTTCAGGCAACATTTGCAGCCATTCACCACGGCCGCAGCCGATGTCCACCAGCGGTAACCCGTGGTTGAGCGGCACGATCGCATCGAGGATCGGCAGGTAATAGGACTGGCGACCACGGATGGTTTCGGCGTCGCCCCGGAAACGGTTTTCGAAGGCCAGGTAAAAACTGTCCGGGATGTTGCTTTGGTGTTGCAGAACAGCCGGTACCGCTGCGGCAGTCTCTTGCGGCGCGGCGACAGCCACCTGGCGCGGCTGGCGCTCCAGCTGCTGCAGGCGGGCGCGCAGCTCTTGTTGCACGGTCCGGGACTGTTTCAGTTCGGCTTCCAGGCGTGCGAATTGTTCCGCCTGGTGTTTTTGCGCTTCGTGGTGCTCCTGCAAGACTTTTTGGTGGTCTTGCAAATAGGTATTGAGTTCCTGAAGGTGAGTCTGGAACTGATCCTTGTTGCTCAGCATTTCGCCGTTGTGTTGCTTGATCTGGCGGGTCAGCAGGTCCAGGCGGGCGATGTAGTGGCGGTTACGCGCCTCAGTCAGCAGCAGGCCGTAGGCGCTGAGAATCAGTTTGCCTACCACCGGGATGCGGCGAATGGTGTTCTTCAGACGCGCTCGGCGCAGGCCTTGTACATCAGCATTGTGCGCGTTGCCTTCAGGCGAGTAACGCAACTCGGCCAGGACCTCGAATTTGTCCCAGCCCGAACGCAACTTGTGCAGGGTGCTCTGCAGTTCACTGTTTTCGGCCTTGCGACCGATCAGGGTTGGGTAGGCGGCGCGGGCCAGCGCCTCGTCCTCCAACTGGATCAGCTGCATCCAGCCATACGGGCGGTCATAGCGATCGGCCGGCGAAGGGTTGAACACCGGGAGCGCGCGCTCGCTATTGCCCAGCCGATAACGCTCGACCTCGGCCTCGATGCGACGGTTGAGTTCCTGGAAGTCGAGGTCCGGGTTATTGGGTATCAGCATTACTTACAGTTCCGTTGAAAGTCTCGGATGGCATTTCCTGGAGCGTCGGAGCCAGGTCGCATACGCCGGCGAAGAATGTCCCGGTAATACCGGCCACCTCGAAACCAATGGCGTTGTCCCGCCAGTGGTAACAGTTAATGGTGTGATCGGCGCCGTCATGCAGGGCAAGCGTGATTGTATATTTGCCCGGCGCCAGTCGCATCGGGAAGTTGTAGCGCAGGTGCTTGCGCTCACCGTTGACCAGGGCGATCGGGAAGCTCAGGTAGTGGCTGTTGGTGCCGAAGATGTCCTGGCCGAAACGGTCCCGGATCATCAGGCCCAGCGAAACATCCGGCAGATCGGACTGCGCGGCGATCGTCACATCCAGGGTTCCGGTGTCGCCACTGGCCAGTATTGAGCTTTGCGAGTTCTGTCCGCAGAAGGTGACGTCTTCGAGAATCGCCTGGCGCGTGCCGTAACCGGCTTCCAGCAACTCACGTTTGCTGTATTCCTCTTCGTCGGCCCCCAGCAACTGGTTATAGATGTTGACGGCATCCTCAGGATCGCCGTCGGCAACGATCTTGCCCTCGCTCAGGACAATGGCGCGATCGCAAATCATCTTGACCGCATTCAGGTCGTGGGAAACGAAGATGATCGAGCCGCCGTTGGCGCGGAATTCCTTGATGCGGCGCATGCACTTCTGCTGGAAGTGGCCGTCACCGACCGAAAGCGCTTCGTCGATCAGGAAGGTGTCCGGGTTGGCATGGATGGCAATGGAGAAGGCCAGGCGCATGTTCATGCCCGAGGAATAAGTGCGGATCGGCTCATGGATGAACTCACCCAGCTCTGAGAACTCGACGATCGCCTGGCGGCGCTCCTCGATCTGCTGGCGAGTCATGCCGAGCAGCAGGCCGTTGCCGGTGATGTTCTGCAGGCCGCTCAGATTGGGGTCGAAACCCGTGCCAAGTTCCAGCAAACCGGTGACCCTGCCGGTGATCTTGATCTGGCCCGCGTCAGGCAGCAGGACACCGTTGAGCATCTTCAGGAGCGTGGACTTGCCAGCGCCATTGCGGCCAAGAATGCCCAGCGTTTCTCCGCTGGCAACACGAAACGAGATGTTGTCTAACGCCCTGTGTGTGCGGTGGAAGCTGCGGCGCATGACGACTTCTTTGAGCCTGTGCCAGGGTCTGTTGTAGAGCTTGAACTCTTTGCAGACGTTTTCCACTTCAAGCATGCATGTAACTCTTCAATAGGTATGACATTTCGAAAATTGCCGCATGGGCGCTATGTCATGGGGAATCAGGGGCGGAGACTAGCATGCGCAGCCATTTCAAGCAGTTAATGCCTCGAACTGCGCTGGCACTAAAGGAAGACGCTTCAGCCGTTTTTCAGCACCTTGCGATACACATCCAGTGTCTGCCTGGCGCATTCATTCCAGTTGTAGTGATGGGCGCGGGCCAGGCCGAGCTGGATTTTCTCTTCGCGCAGCGTCGACTGGTCCAGCACGTCCTGCATGGCCGCACTGATGCTCTCGACACTGTAAGGGTCGACCGGCCACGCTGCATGGCCGCTTACCTCGGGAACCGAGGTGCTGTTTGAGGCGATCACCGGGCATTGTGCCGCGAACGCCTCGATAACCGGCAAGCCGAAGCCCTCATACAACGATGCGAACACCAACGCGCTGGCGCTTTGCAGCAAGGTCAAGACGTCCGATTGCGGCAGGTAGCTGAGCCAGCGGCCTTCGCCTTTCTGCTCCAGGGCATGCAGCTGCGGCAGCAACTCTTCATTGTTCCAGCCATCACGTCCAACAATGACCAGCGGATGCGCCTTGCGCACCGTGTCGGGCAGTTGCTGGAAGGCTTGCAGCACCCGCAACAGATTCTTGCGCGGTTGCAGAGTGCCGACAAACAGGAAGAACCCGGGCTGCAGGCCATGCTTGTCCAGGACGGCGCGGCGTTGCTCGGCTTCGATGCGCTCGAAGTAGATCGGCTCCACGCCCAATGGCGTCACGCTGATGCGCTCGGGGGCGATCTTCAGGTGCTCGACCATGTCCTGCTTGCTGTATTCGGAAATGGTGATGATGTGGTCGGCTTTGCGGATCGCGGTGGCGAACAGCCAACTCTTGAGGCTGCGCAGGTCGTTCTTGATCCACTCGGGGTGCAGCATCGGGATCACGTCCATGATGGTCGCAACCGTGGGTACACCGTGGATTCGCGGGATATGGTGATCGGTCGCATGAAACAGATCGATGTCCCTGGCAATCGCCCGCGAGTTAGGCAATGGAAGCTTGAGGATACCGCTCAGCAGAGCATGCACCGGGTAGCGCACGGCCAGCTGTTTGGGCGTGCCGCAGGCCATCGATGGCAAGTCGCGACCGAATGCATAGGGTTTTAGCTGGATATCGGAACCGCTGCCCTGGATGGTCTGGTCCAGGCCATCCCATAACGCACGTGAGTAAGTTCCAATACCGTCCAGGTGTCCAGCGCGCTCGCCGGCAGCCCAGACCGTACAGCTCAAGCCAATCTTCATTCTTCAACGATCTCGATCAACGAATTGCATAAATGGCTCGCCAGCCAGTGACCTGATTTCATTGTGTAGAGGTGATTGGAAATCAGGGCGCGGAGCCTAACATGACTGAGAGATTCAGGCATTTTTAGCACTTCACCCGCCATTAGCCTGCAACATCGTCATCCGTGCTCATACCCGGCCTTCATGTCGCTATCCATATTGCATCCCTATTACACCCCCCGGATAATGTCTGCCCTTCGCTACGCCCTCGTGGCACAAGACTGGAGCTTCTATGTTTACCCCTGTAATCCTGGCTGGCGGTAATGGTTCACGTTTGTGGCCTCTATCGCGTCAGAGCTTTCCCAAGCAGTTTCTCGCCCTGGATGGGCAAGATCAGGGGACGATGTTTCAACGGACGTTGGCTCGGCTGCAGGGGCTGGAGCATTCACCCGCGATCATCGTGAGCAATGAGCAGCACCGTTTCATTGTGGCCGAGCAACTGCGGGTGGCGAAGATGACCAGCCGCCGGATCATTCTTGAGCCGCTGGCTCGCAACACCGCGCCAGCCATTGCTTTGGCTGCTTTGGAAGCCACTGCCGACGGTAGCGATCCGATCCTTTTGGTGCTGGCTGCCGACCACCATATCCATAATGAAAAGGCATTCCGTGACTCGGTGTGTCAAGCTCAGGCCTATGCGGAAAAAGGGCATTTGGTGACGTTCGGCATCACGCCAACCCACGCCGAAACCGGTTTTGGCTACATCCAGTGCGGGGCTGCCATCGATCAGGGCGGTTTCGCGATCGCCGCCTTCAAGGAAAAGCCTTCGCTGGAAGTGGCCGAGGAGTACCTGTCTTCGGGTGCTTATCTGTGGAACAGCGGCATGTTCATGTTCCGCGCCTCGGTGTTCCTGGCCGAGCTGAAGAAGCATCGCCCGGACATTCTGGCCACCTGCCACGTGGCGCTGGAACACGCCGAAGCGGACAGCCACTTCCTGCATGTGCAATCCGAGCATTTCGTGATGTGCGCCGATGAGTCGGTGGACTATGCCGTGATGGAGCACACCGACGCCGGTTTGGTGGTGCCGCTGGATGCCGGTTGGAACGACCTGGGCAGTTGGGCGGCGATCTGGGACGTTGGCCCGCACGACGCCCACAAGAACCGCCTCGAAGGCGACGTGATGGCCATCGATACCCGCAACTGCCTGGTGCAATCGCATCACCGCTTGGTGGCCACCGTCGGCCTTGATGACTTGATTGTCATCGAAACCAAGGACGCCGTGCTGGTCGCCAACAAGAACGACAGCCAGCAGGTCAAGGATGTGGTCAAGCGCCTGCTGGTCGAAGAGCGCGCCGAGTTTGTCACCCATCCACTGGTCAACCGTCCCTGGGGCCACTACGACACGGTCGACAAGGGCGAGCGCTATCAGGTCAAGCGGATCAGCGTGTTACCGGGCGAGTGCCTGTCGTTGCAGCTGCATTACCATCGTGCCGAACACTGGATCGTGGTGTCGGGTACGGCTCGAGTGATCTGTGGTGACAATGAATTGATCCTTTCCGAGAACCAATCCACGTATATCCCGCTGGGGGTCAAGCATTCGCTGTCGAACCCGGGCAAGGTGCCATTGGAATTGATCGAAGTGCAGTCAGGGGTTTACCTGGGTGAAGACGATATCGTGCGCTTCGAAGACCGCTACGGACGCTTGGCTAAATAATTAGCGGTCCCGTCTTCAGGATGAAAAAGGGCAGCCTCGTGGCTGCCCTTTTTGTTTATCAGACCGTGAAGCCGGGTTTTATCCCGGCAGACTTGCCACTTCCTCCTTAGAAGTGCAGGTCCCAGTCTGTGGTCGCCAGCTTGTGCCCTGTCATTTCTACTGAGGTCACAAAGCCATTTGCCACGTCAGCGATGGTGCTGCCGTTGTTGAGCGCATTAACCCAGTAAGCCTTACCCGCAGCGTCTGCTGCACGACCAAAGACAGCTTGGTAGAGCACGTCGACATCGTGGCTGGCATCACCATTTAGGCCGAAACCGCGGGCGATGCTTTCCGCGTTGCCGAGGATGTTGACGGTGACGGTCCCAAGGGACGCGCCGTTGGATTGCAGCGCCCCCCAGTAGTCGAAGCCACCGATATCGGCCTGGCGCCCCAGGACGGTGTTGTATAGCCCGGCAAGGATGGTTAATTCGTCACGGCTCTGCACGGCAACTGCACCGTCGTTGAACATGATGTTTTCAGTGTTGGTGATGGTGATTTGCTGAGTCGGATCGGCTTTGTCGGTGACCAGTACGTAACCATCATATTGGTCGATGCTGTAGGCCGATTGTGCCTTGGTGAATACGGCCACATCGTTGCCGGTCCCCGCGTTGAGATGGACAGATGTGGCGGTGCTGAGCGGGTTTTCGTGGGTGATGTTGATATTGTTGACGCTCGCCGTGCCCGTGCCGGAAGACGTCCCAGTGGAGCCCAGACCATAGTGAAGCTGATCGTCACCGGCGCCTGCGAAGACCTGGCTAGGCGTGCTGATGGCAAGGATGAACGTCTGGCTGGCGGCATCACCGGTGAGGATTTGGCCTGCTGTGCTGCCGGTCACTGAGGCAGCACCGACCATGGCGGCGAAGTCGACTTTGTCCAGGACGATGCTGCTCTTGCTCGTCAGTGCGCTGGTGTCGACGACCAGCGCCGTGTGTTGCGAGGTGCTGGAGGTGCCGGTCAGGGTCAGCGGTGTCGATGACGTGGCCAAGGTGTTCTGCACGATGATGGTGTTCACCAGTAACGGCACGTCAGGCGACAGCAGAGTGAGGAAATCAGTGCCGTCGCCCGTCAGATGGTTTTGGTCCTTGGCATCATGAGTGGTCGTTTGCGCTTTAATCGCAGCAATCGGGGAGCCCGCAGAATTCGGAAAAAATCGTACGCTAACAGCTCAAGTGTCCCGACCACGCCCGACAGTAGCTTGTTGGCTGGTCAATCTGGTTCACGGGTAAAGCGATAGAACAGGTTTGGCTCACTGACCACGTACAAATACCCTTCATCATCGATGGTTACGCCTTCGGCCTGGGGTATGCCTTTCAGCAAACCAGCAAAACCCCTCGCCAAGGAACGGAAACTCACCACCTTGCCCTCATCGGTCATTTCAATCAGCAGTTTCGACTCGTCGCTGAGCAGTATGAGATGGCCACTCTGTTGGTCGAAGACGACCGAAGACAAGTCAGTGGCAAATACCTTGTCCTTTACCAAGTTGGACAGGTCGCGCACGTGCAGGGAAAAACCTCCTGCCAGGCTGGCACGAAGGCCGCCCACTTCCAGCAATTGGCGAGGGTCACGCTCCTTGGTCACAAACAAGCGATCACCTTTCAGGTCGTAGGCGAGCCCTTCAAGGCCTTTGTTGTCCTCCTTGCCAAGCGCCAGGGTCAGAGCTGGATACTGGTCCCGGCTCAATGAACGATCGGGAGAAAGCTTACCGTCTTCGGCGATGGGGACATCCACAATAACCAGGCTCTGCCGGCGCTCCTCGGCGATTACCAGCTGGCCGTTGCCGGCATAGGAGACCGCCTCCACATCGTGGAAGCCATCCAGGTTGTAACGCCTTTCCACATCACCGTCACGACTAAGGGCCAATAGTTCGTTTGGGCCGTTGGTGACTGCCCACAGCAGGTTTAGGTCAGGGTCAAAGGTCAGACCCGAAAGATTGTTGTCCACACCGGGGACCGCCTTAGCATCCAGTTCAACCCGATAGCCAGGCAGCCACACAGAGCGCTCCTGCCAATCGTCGGTGTGCCAGCTGGTCTTTATCCAGAAGTACAAACGATCATCAAGGTGATGGGTGCGGACTTGGAATACGGTGAGCAACACAAGGCACAGCAGTGCCCACATCCAAGCGCTTGCTTTCCGTGTTCGGCTCAGCCAGTTTTTAGCCATCAAATACATTAGGAGCCTCGTTATTTGGGCTGACGCCACGAGTCGTGACGATTTCAATCCGACTCGGTGCGACTCGCACAGGTGATGCACAATGGCGTGGCCGGATCGAACTCCAGACGGCCCGAGGCGATCAACTCGCCGCATTGGTTACACCAGCCATCATTGCTTGCTGCTGGAGTGCATCAATTCTCGACAGACGCCCTACCTTGCTTTGATCCAGCTCTACCGATTGCGAGCGAGACTCAGCGTCTTCCAGCAATTGATCCAGCTCGGCAGCCCGCTGTTCCAGCAGGGTCTTGAAATGGGCAAGATCCAGGGCGTCGTCCATGGACATTAACGCAGCAGTAACAACGGACTGGTGGTGGTGCGGAGCATGCTGGTCGTGGTGCTACCGACCAGGAACTGCCGGATACGTGAATGGCCATAGGCCCCCATCACCAGCAGATCAATGCCATGCTCTTTCTGATAGGCGTGGAGGGTAGGCTCTATCTCGCCGTTCAGGGCCTCGGCGCGAACAGTGAATCCGGCGTTGAGCAGCACTTTCTGCGCCCAGTCCAGCTGCGCCGACGATTCGTCGCTCACGGGCCCAACCATGACCAGGTGGATCGGCAGCCCCTTCAGCAGGGGGCTGGCCGCCAGCATCTCCACACCCTTGCGGGTAGTAGCGCCGCCATCGAAGGCGAGCATCGCGCTCTCAGGCTTTTGGAAGTTGGCCGGGGTGACCAGAATCGGTCGGTGCATGATACGGATCACGCTCTCCAGCTGGCTTCCGACATGCTGACTCAGACCACCGCTAGATTCGCCCTGGCGACCGATGACCAGCAGGCGCGTTTCGGTTTGCAGCTCTTGCAGGCTTTCCAGCAGATCGCCATGACGTTGCTTGGACTCCGGCGCGGCCACGCCATCCTTAATGGCCCGCTCTTTTGCGGCCGCAAGCATGATCCGCCCTTGTTCAAGGGCCAACTTGCCACGCTGTTCATCCAGGGAAGCAAGCTCATCGAGCAGATGCTCGCGGCTGCCAAGGCCGATATTGCCACTCAGATCGGCCGTAACCGGGTACTGGCGCTGATCCAGCACATGCAGGAAGGTCAGCGGGGCTTCCAGGCTCAGACTGGCCCAGGCCGCGTAGTCGCACACGGCTGGAGCCGAGGCGGAAGCGTCTATACAGGCAATTACTTGGGTCATTGTTGTTCTCCTTCTTAGTGGCCCATGAGTTGATCAATGGCGTCGGGTTTATCGTGAACACCGAAGCGATCCACGATAGTGGCGCTCGCTTCGTTGAGGCCCAGCACTTCAACTTCGGTGCCTTCGCGGCGGAATTTGATGACCACTTTGTCCAAAGCGGCAACGGCGGTGATATCCCAGAAGTGAGCACGGTTCAGGTCGATGGTTACCTTGTTTAGGGCTTCTTTGAAGTCGAAGGCCGCGACGAACTTGTCTGCCGAGCTGAAGAACACCTGGCCGGTGACGTTATAGCTACGATGCTCGCCGGCTTCGTCCAGCCAAAGAGCTGATCGCCATGTAATGGCCAAC